>CBDCGC010000001.1:0-17934 GCA_965216585.1 uncultured Binatia bacterium (SeqCode)
CATAGCCGCCCAGGTGCCACTTGCCGAACATGCCCGTGCGGTAGCCGGCGCCTTTCAGAAGTTCCGCCAATGTCGTCTCGGCCAGCCGGAGGTTGTTGCCGCCGAAGCGGGTATTGTAGACGCCGGTGCGCAGCGCGTAGCGGCCTGTCATCAGCCCGGCGCGCGTGGGCGAGCAGACCGGCGCGGCGTAGAACCGCGTGAGGTTCACGCCCTCCCGCGCGAGACGGTCGAGCGCCGGCGTTTCGATGTCCGGGTTGCCGTTGACGCCGACATCCCACCAGCCCTGGTCGTCGCTGACCATCAGCAGAATGTTGGGCCGCTCGGCGGCGGCGAGCGAGGCGGCGAGCGCCGCTAGCAAGACGATACGCATGGCGGGTGCGAAGGAATTATACCCGCCCAGGGCGGCTCTCTAGAGCGGCGCCCGCGTGATCTAGTTTCCGAACGAGGCTGCCTGGCCGGTCGTGGCGCAAACGGCCACGTTTGCCGGGTCGCGAGTCTTCGCGACCGAGAGACCCGTCGCGAAGACTCGCGACGCGGCAGGCCGGGCGGCCCGCGCCACGAAACGAACCGACCGTTCTCGTGCGGCCGTAGCGCTAGGTCTTGATGACGAGCGTACCCGCCATCAGGTCATGCAGCGCCTGCTTCTTCGCTGTGAAGGGCTGGATGAGATAGCCGATGTTGAGAACCGACCCGGACACCAGCGTCCCGAAGAAGCGTAGCGAGGCGCGCCAGAAGGATATCCGGTTGCCGTCCAGGTCGGTGACGATCAGCCCGAGCGCCAGCTTGCCGAGGGTCGCCTGGCGAGGCGAGGACGTCATCCAAGCGTGGTAGAGCCAATAGATTGAGGTGATGACGAGCGCCGCGAGCGGTCCCGCGAATCCGATCAGGCCGCGCAACTGTTCCGGATCCACGCGAGTCTCCCTCCAGGTTGAGGTTTCTCGCCAGAAACGTGATTCCGATCGCCGCCGGAATGAACATCACCGCTCCGAGCACCGTCGAGTCGATCACATATGCTGCGAATCGGCTGCCGAAGCCTGCGTAGATGGGCGAGGCCGCGGGCGGGAATGCTGTGGCAGCGCCCGGGGCCGAGGCGTCAAACGCCGGCCCTTGCGCCGGCGTCCCGCAGAGGGTGCAGAACACGGCGTCCGGCGGATTCTCGCGTCCGCACCCTGAACAGCGCATCCTGCTAGCTCTGGCGCCGCTTCACCACTAGCGTCCCAGCGAGCATGTCGTGCAACGCCTGCTTCTTCGCTGTGAAGGGCTGCATGAGAAATCCGATCATCAAGATGAGCCCCGACGGGATCTTTGCGAAGAAACGTCCGGTGGCCCGCCCGAAGGAGATGCGGTTGCCTTCCATGTCGGTCACGACGAGCCCGAGAGCCATCTTCCCCAGCGTCGCCTGCTTTGACGACGCCGTCAGAAGCGCTTCGTAGAGCCACTGCATCGAGATCGATGCGACGTAGTAGAGAGCCATCAGCGGCCCTTCGAGAAACGCCAGATCGGCCTCGTCCATGGACACGGCGCCCGCCGCCCCCGCGACGCCGATGATGATCCCAATCGGAATCATGATCATGAAAAACACGATCGACATGACGATCGAGTCGATCACGTAAGCGAAGAAGCGCAGCCAGAAGCCGGCGTACTCCGGCATCCCAGCCGGCGCATGGCCGGGCGAGTGCGCCGGTTGAGCTCCATAGCCGGGCGGAGGCGGGGTGGCCGGCGAAGGGGCCTGTGTTCCCACCGTCTGCTGCAACGGAGCGCCGCACCGCATGCAAAACACGCCCCCGGCGGCGTTCTCGTTCCCACAGCTTGGACAGGTCATTGCTCTATTTTCGATCCAGTCGCCTGCTCACACCGTGGCGGCTCGGCAAGCCGAGCGCGGGCACGCCATGGCGCGCCCGTACGCCCGGACCCATTCGCAGGCGGCTCCGATTCACGCTTCCGCGCCCGTCGCCTTCCACTCGCCCGTGCGCGCCGACTCGATCACCGCGTCGCACACTTTCTGCGTTTGCAGCGCGCTGCGGAAATCCGGCTGCGTCGGCTTGCCGGACTCGACGCCCTGCACGAAGTCCGCTAGCGCGTTCAAGAACGTGTGCTCGTAGCCGATGCATGTGCCCGGCACCCAGTATTTGTCCATGTAAGGGTGCTCGGGGTTGGTCACGTGAATCTTGCGCCAGCCCGTCAGGTGGTCTTCGGTCTTCTGCCCGGACTGTTTCTGCAGGTACTCGAAGAACTGCAAGTACTCCGGCTCTTCGAGGTCGAAGAAGAGCGAGCCGTCCGCGCCGTTGAGCTCGAACGTGTTGTAGTTTTTACGCCCGCGCGCGTAGCGGGTCGACTCGAACGTGCCCATCGAGCCGTTGGCGAACTCGGCCAGGAACATACACGCGTCGTCGATGCCGACCTTCTGCTTCTCGCCCGTCTCGGCGTGCACGCGCTCTTTGACGAAGGTCTCCGTCTTGGCCGTGACGCGGGCGATCGGGCCGTTGAGCCACATCGCCGTATCGATCGAGTGGGCCAGCAGGTCGCCGGTCACGCCCGAGCCCGCCACGTCGGCGTCCAACCGCCACAGCGCGGCGCCGCCTTGGGGAACGTCCGGGTTGATCGTCCAATCCTGAAGATAGGTCGCGCGATAGTGGAACGCGCGTCCGATGCGGCCTTCGTCGACGATCTGCTTGGCGAGCGAGATCGAGGGTACGCGGCGGTAGTTGAACCACACCATGTTCGGCACGCCGGCCTTCTCGATGGCGGCGACCATCTCCTCGCCTTCCGCCACACTCATCGCCAGCGGCTTTTCGCACAGGATCATCTTGCCCGCCGCCGCAGCAGCAAGGGCGATCTCTTTGTGCACATGGTTTGGCGCTCCGATGTCGATGAGATCGATATCGTCGGCCTCAACCAGCCGCCGCCAGTCCGTCTCGACCCTCTCGTAGCCCCAGTTGTCGGCGAAAGCTTGCGCTTTCTCGCGATTGCGCGCCGCGACGGCCTTGAGAACAGGCCGGTGTTCGACGGGGAAGAAGTCGTTGAGCCGTTTATAGGCGTTGGAGTGCGCGCGGCCCATGAAGCCGTAGCCGATCATGCCGACCCGGAGTTGTTTTGCCATAAGAATCAATCCTTTAGCCAGGGTCCGCCGCGACATGCGGCGGCCAGCAGGCGCAGTTAGTTGTACACCAGCGCCGGAAGGCCGCGCAACCGGCGGACATAGGACCCGACATACGACTTGCCCCGAAAGCGCTTACTTTTTACTTGCCTTTGCTCCATTCATGTTTCATACTGGTGACAACGTCTGGCTGACGAATATAGAGCAAGCAAAGCCAACTCCGACTGGAGAGCTCCCAGCCGCAACCAGCCCCACCCCAAGGGGATCCATTTAACCGATGAGGCGGCGCGCGAGTCCGGCCAGTTTCCCGAATACGACAAAGAGAACCTCCGCCTAAGAGCGGAACAAACAGCATGTGAGCGCGCGCGGGCAGCCGCGGCGCGCAGAGAAATTGCCCAAGTGAGCAGGCCGATGGGACGGCCGTGGGAGCATCGATGGACCACTTCGACGACCAAACTTTCGAGAATGCGAAAGATCCACTGGCAGTCGCCCTCAAGGACGATTCCGGAGGAACGGACGAGGAGTTTTCCGGGGGAAATTCCGATTCCGAAGGGGAATCCGAATCTCAGCCGACAGTCAGCGAGGACACGCTCTACACCGATGACCCGGTGCGCGTCTACTTGCGCGAAATGGGCGCAGTGCCGCTGCTCACCCGCGACGGCGAGGTCGACTTGGCGCGCCGCATGGAGCGCGGCAAGATGCAGATGCGCCGCGCGATCTCGCGTTCGCCGCTGGTGCGCGCCCGCGCCGTCAACCTGTATCGGCAGATCCTTGCCGATGAGATCGAGCTCGAGTCCCTGATCGAGTCCGGCGATGCCGAGGAAACTTCCGAGGCGCGGGCCAAACGCGTCTCGAAGATCCGCAAGGCGATCGGCGTTCTGGTCGAGCGTCTCGACCAGCTCGAGGAGGTTGAGAAGACCCTGCGCTCGACCCCGAAGCGCAACACGAACGTGCGCCGCCGCCTGGACTGGCAACGCCGCCGCCTGATCGTATCCCTGTCGATCGGCCTGCAGTGCGTGCCCTTGCAGCAGGATCAGTGGACGAGCTTCCAGACCGAGCTCGCCGAGCGCCGCCGCGAAGTCGACGGACTCGCGCGCGATCTGCGCCGCCTTGAATCCAAGTCGCCCAAGAAGGGCTCGCCGCAGCATGCGGACTGGAAGACCGCCCAACTCGCTCATCAAGCCAAAATCGAGGAGCTCGGAGCGCCCGTCGAGGAGCTGCACCGTACCCTGCGCCGTGTCACGCTCGGCGAGATCGAAGCCGAGAAGGCAAAGAAGGCCCTCGTCGAGGCCAACCTGAGACTGGTCGTCTCGGTCGCCAAAAAGTACGTCAACCGCGGCCTGCACCTGCTCGACCTCATCCAGGAAGGCAACATCGGCCTGATGCGCGCCGCCGAGAAGTTCGAGTACCGCCGCGGCTACAAGTTCTCGACCTATGCCACGTGGTGGATTCGCCAGGCCATCACGCGCGCCATTGCGGATCAGTCGCGCACCATCCGCATTCCGGTGCACATGAACGAGTCGATGAACAAGTTCCTGCGCGCCTCCCGCGAGCTCGAGAAGGAGCTGGGCCGCACGCCGACCAACGAAGAGATCGGCGAGCGCATGGAGATCTCACCGGACAAAGTGCAGAAGCTCAAGACCATCTCGCGCGACCCGGTTTCGCTCGAGACGCCGGTGGGCCGCGACGGCGAGTCGGCGCTTGGCGATCTGCTCGAAGACAAGTGGGTCGGTTCGCCGATCGACGCCGTCATCGACTCGAACGTCCGCGAGGAGACCGCGGACGTGCTCAAGACGCTCTCTCCCAAAGAGGAGAAGGTCGTCCGCATGCGCTTCGGCATCGGCTGCGACCGCGAGCACACGCTCGAAGAGATCGGCCAGGAGTTCGCGGTGACGCGCGAGCGCATACGGCAAATAGAGGCCAAGGCTCTGCGCGCGCTGCGCGGCCCGGACCGCGCCCGCCGCCTGCGCGCCCTGATGGCCGCCAAACCCTAGGCCCGCGACACTCCCAAGAACGAACGACCCGGCGCGGCATGCTCCCCGCCGGGTTATTCCTTGCCCTCTCGGGTGTTCGGCTGGTTGCGCCCCCGATTTTTCGGGTGCGACACTCGGGAGAATGTGTGGGCTCCGCCGGCCCGGGCAGGAGCAGTCCCCTTGCAGCCTTTCATTTCGGTCGTCATCCCGGCCTACAACGAGGAGCAGCGCATCCCGCCAACTCTCGAGCGGGTCGCGGAGTACTTCGCCAGCTCTGAGCGGACGGCGGAGATCCTCGTCGTCAACGACGGCTCGAGCGATCGCACGGCCGACGTCGTGCGCTCGATGAGCGAGAAGCTCTCGACCGATCAGGTCCGGTTCCGTTTGGTCGAGAACCCCGGCAACCAGGGCAAGGGTTACAGCGTGCGCCACGGCATGCTCGAAGCGCGCGGCGGCTGGGCGCTGTTTAGCGACGCCGACCTCTCCGCGCCTATCGAGGAGCTCCCCAAGCTGCTCGGCGCCGCGGAGAAAGGCGGCCTGGACGGCGCCATCGGCTCGCGCGCTCTCGACCGCTCGCTGGTGGGCGTCCATCAGTCATTCTTTCGGGAATTCGCCGGACGAACGTTCAACCTCGGGGTCCGCTTCGTCGCCGGCCTGCCGTTCTACGACACCCAATGCGGCTTCAAGCTCTTCACGCGCGAGGCCTCCCAGGCGATCTTCAAACGCCAGCAGATGACCCGCTTCGGCTTTGACGTCGAGATCCTCTACATCGCCAAGAAGCTTGGCCTGCGCATCGCCGAAGTGCCCGTGCGCTGGGACGACGTCGAAGGCACGAAAGTCAGCATGCTCGCCGGCGTGGACGCTTTTCTCGACCCCGTAAGGGTACGCTGGAACGACATACGCGGCCTTTACCGCTAATCTGTCGTGCGCGCTCTGCTGATCGCATTCCCGGTCATCGCCCTCTACGTCGCCATCGCGGCCGTCATTTTCGTTCCGCTTACTTGGATCATCCGCGACATCCGGCCCATCTACTGGGTTGCGCGCCAAGGCTGCCGGTTGGCGCTGTGGCTGAGCGGCGTGCGCGTGCGCTACGTCAACCTGGAGCTCACGCGCCGCCACCGGGTGAGCATCTTCGTCTCCAACCACGTATCCCAGCTCGAGCCGCCCGCCTTGCTGGCCGTGCTGCCGCGCATTGCCTTCATCTTGAAGAAGGAGCTCAGCCGCATCCCTCTGCTGGGCTACATCATGGGGCTCGGCAGCTTCATCTACGTCGACCGCTCGCGCAGCGATTCGCGCCACCACGCGCTCGAGCAGGCCAAGCAGACCCTCGCCGGCGGGGTCTCGCTGATGATCTTCCCGGAAGGCACGCGCAGCCAGGACGGTAAGATGCTCCCGTTCCGCCCCGGGCCTTTCACCATGGCGATCGAGTCCGGCGTCCCGGTGACGCCCATCACCGTCCATGGCGCCGGGCGGCTGATGCCGCCCGGCTCGCTGAAAATCCGTCCCGGCAAGATGACCATCGTCTTCCACGAGTCCATCGAGACTGCCGGAATGGGGCCCGGAGACCGCAGCGCGCTGATGGAGCGGGTACGCGCGATCATGGAAACCTCGCTCGAAGCCGATCCGCCCTCCCAAGCCCAGGGGTGAGCGGGGATTCCGTCACTCCACGACGCGTGCGACGCATAGTTCGCGACTATGTGATGAGGACATCCGCGTGCCGTCTCAATGCACCGCCCATGGGAGGATGAACGGCTTCTCAGCTAGCGCCTTCGCCGAACATTTCCTGCAGCAAGTCATTCATCCCGACGAGCCGCTGCAGATAGTCTGGGTCTCGAGCCGACCACGCTTTGGCAATCGAATGGACAGCCTGCTCGAGGCCATCAGCTGGCGGGGAAGCGGGCGCCGCCCGATAGATTGTGCACTCAATCTCCTCGAGCGACAGCCGCTTATCTCCGTGCAGGTAAACGACCCAGCCGTCGATCGGCCATACGTTCCCGTCCTGTAGCCACTCGAAGTATCCTTCAGCCGCCAAGAACTCCACCGAGTCCGAAACGGGAAATCCGTCGATACCAACTACGTAGATCGTGAACGGCCGCGGATCGTCTCCCGGTTCTGTCTTGCCGTCCTCGGCCAACTGATCGCGGAGCTCATACAGGGAGGAAGCTCCCTGCGGGCTAACTTCGACATTCAGCGGCGTCCCGAAGAGCGACTCCCACTCGAACCTGTAGTAAAAGTCTTCGTTGGGAGTCAGCCTCGGTGCCGGAAACTCCTCGCCCTCGAAGCTTTTCACGACCTCCTCAACGAAACAAGAGAACAACTCTGCGTTGTTCGACTGGGCGCCCCACGCGATCTTGTTGCACTCGAGGCGGAAGAACTCGTCCGTGCCCTCCAACTGGTTCCCTTCCTTGATCAGCGGCGGTTTTTGCCGCTCGCTTCGCCATGCCACAACCGAGTAGATTCCCACGAGCGCCTCGAGCCGCGCATGCGTCGCTTCGAGATCCGGGAACGTGACCCGACGTCTGCCGAGGTTCGGCAGGATTGGCGGCTTCGGCAGCTTCTCCGGGAGCGAAACTGCATCCATGGCCTCGAGCGCCTCGCGAAGGCGCGACGCGTTATTGGGGTCGTCGTCCGAGATATCGACCCACTGAATCGGCATCAATGGCTCCGGGAGGAGCCGCCCCTCGGCGACCGGCTCAGCAAGCACGGGCAAGATCGGGCGGCGGACATCCAGCGCATAGCCAAGCTCGAAGTGGCAGGGCACCGACTCAGCGGATCGTGGGGAAATAGCGAATACGAATACGTGACAGGCCCGGATCTCCTCGAGGATCTGATCCCACCACGGCTGACCTCCTCGGAGGCGATGATCGAACCAAGGCGCGTACCCGCAAGCCGCAATCGAACTGGCGATCCGCCGGGCTGAGTCCGGCGAGCCGCTGTAGGAAATGAACACGCTCGGCTGCTCTGGCATCCAGATTCCGCTGCAGAGTCTACCATGGGGATACGCAGACCGATCATGTCGCCTTTCAAGTCGCCTCGCCGGCTCGACTGAAGACGAAGGACGGCCCGGGTCCCCTCGGCCTTTGCTACGATCACCCTTCGGATGTCGCGCTCCCTCTCGCTATCCCTGGCCCTTGTTCTCGCCTCCGCCTGTGTCCAAAACGAGCCCGGCATCCCTATTGAAGAGGAGCCCGGAGAGCAACCGGCGGCGCTGTTGTCGAGCGTCAACGTCGCCGACCCCCAAGCCGAGCCCCAACTGCTGCGCGGTTTCCACGGCCTGGAGCAGCGCGCCTGGCGCTGGACTGAGCGCAAGTTCGGCGTGATGCTGCAGCCCCCGCCGCCGGGTCAGCCCGTGATCCTGAATCTGAGCTTCACGCTTCCCGACGTGGTCACGGAAGCCATCGGCGGCGTCAACCTGACCGCGCGCGTCAACGGCCAACCGATCGGTTCTCAGGCTTTCACCGAGCCCGGCGAGGGCCACCAGTTCGAAGCTACGGTTCCCGACGATCTCCTCAGCGGACAACCGGCCGAGGTCGAATTCGAGCTCGACAAGGCAATGCCGCCGAGCGAGCGCGATCCGCGCGAGCTCGGCATCATCGTCTCGTCCATCTCGTTTCAGTGAGCATCTCGTTTCAGTGAGCGCCAGCCCACAAGAGCGCCCCTCGCGACTGAGCCTGCTTTGGTGGGCGCTGCCGCCGCTGGTCCTCTACGCCGTCTACTGGAAGGGCCTGTTCGTCTGGTTTCACGGCGACGACTTCACGCTTATCGAGCACGTCCGCGCCCCGGCGCACGAGTTTTGGGCGTTGCTGTTCGAGCCCCGCGCGCAAGGCACCTACCGCACCTTGAGCGAGCGCTTGTTCTTCTACTATTTCCACCAGTGGTTCGGGCTCAACGGCTTTCCGTTCCGTGTGCTGGCGTTCGGGACGCAGGTCGTGAACCTGTGGCTGTTCGGCGCGCTGCTGCGGCGCGCCGGCGCCGGGCGGGCCGTCGCCGTGACTGCCGCGTGCTTCTGGGCCGCGCATCACGGCCTGTCCGGCACGATGAGCTGGTCCTCCTCCTATAATCAGGCCCTGTTCTCCTTCTTTCTGCTGATCTCACTGCTCGGCTTCCAGGCGTTTTTGAAGAGCGGAAAGATCGGCTACTACCTGCTGCAGTGGATCACCTTCCTCGCCGGGTTTCTCGCGCTCGAGACCATCGTCATCTACCCGGCCATCGCGCTTGGTTACGCGGTCGCCTTTGGGCGCAAGCGGTGGCCGTGGGCGCTACCGATGTTTCTGGGCTCAGCGCTGATCGCATGGATTCAGCTCCAGGCCACGCCGCCGGGCTCCGGCGGAGGCGGCGCCTATTCGATGAGCTTTCACCCGCTCGACTGGCTCGCCGCGCTGCGGTACTACGTCGAGCTTGCCTTCGGAGGCTCCTCCGGCCCCGGCGCGGCCTGGCTCGTCGTGGCGGCGCTCGCCGGGTTTGCCCTCTGGCGCGCCCGCGGCGGCGAGCTCACCGCCTTGTTCGGTTGCTACTGGTTCCTCGCCGCGCTCGTCCCCTACCTGCCGCTCGGATCGCATCTTTCGGACTACTATCTCTTTTTTCCGTCAGCCGGCATCGCCCTTGTTCTAGGCTGCGCGCTCGTCGAAGCCTGGCGCTCCGGTTGGTTGGCCCGCGCCGCAGCCGCGATCCTCCTAGCGGTCTTCCTCAACGGCTCGCTGCGTTATTCGGACTCGATTGTCGACTACAGCTACCGGACCGGCCTACGCTGCCGCAATCTCGTCACGGGCTTGCGCTACGCCCGCGCTTGGCATCCCGACAAAACCATCCTGCTGACCTCGATCGACGACGTCTTCTTCTACGCGTCGATCTATCACGACCTCTTCAAGCTGTCCGGCGTCTGGGACGTCTATCTCGCGCCGGACGCCAACAGCGTCCATCAACGCCCCGATCGCGCCGACATCGGCCGCTTCCTCATGCCGCCCGACGACGCTCTGAGAGCCACCTTGCGCAACGACGTCGTCGTCTACGACGCATCCGGCGTGCGGCTGCGCGAGATCACGTCGCGGTACCGCGCCTACGCACCTGAGCGACTGGAGGGGATGCTGAAATAGCAACCGGAGCGTCGGCGAACCTAGCTCCGGATGCCGCGCCGTCCCTCCTCTTTTATGCCAGCCCCTCCCGGTTCTATCCCCACAAAAACCGCTCGTCGTACTCGATCTCATTCCGTTTCAGAAGTGACAACAGCTCCGTCTCATAGCTGCGCCGGCGATGATGCTCCTCCTGCGACTCGATATAGTCATAGACCGTTCGGTACTGCGAGAAGCTCACACTGAAGGCCGAGTAGCCCTGCTGCCAACCGAAACGCGGATCGAAGTTGCGGCGCACCCAAGTCGATGAGCTCGCTTTCACCCGGCGCATTAGATCGGCACGCGATAGCCGCGGAGGTAAGCGAATCAGCAGATGGACGTGTTCGAGTCCCCCGCCGACGACATGCGCCGTTCCTCCCCTGTCGTTGACGACTTTGGCGAGGTAAGCGTGACGGCGCTTCCGGACGGCGGCGGTCAGAGTCTTCTCGCGGTTCTTGGTCGAGAACACGACGTGAACCAACACGTTCGAACACGTGTGGCTCATAGGGCGAAGCCCAGCATAGCAAAGCGCCTCCGGCGCGCTTCAGCAAACAGCCCCGGATGAAATCCGGGGAAACCGGAGTCGCGTCGCCCCACTCCCCGCGTTGCACGCGGGGCTGCTTCCTGAAAGGCCCCTCCGGGGCCTAGCCATATCTGCCAGAATAGTCACGCCCCATGCCCACCCAACCCAACATGCTCGGCGCCTACGGCGAATGGGCCGCCAACATCCTCGGCGACGCCGCTCCGCACCTTTCTTTTCGTCAGCCTCGATTCGGTGACGTCGAGTCCTGGCGTCCGCAAGCTCGCGCCCGCTACCGCGAAGCCCTCATGCGCCCCGACTCGGGCGGCGTCCCGCAGACGACGCTGCAACACCGCTTCGAGTATGACGGTCTCGCCATCGAGCACCTGAGCTGGCAGCTCCCCTATGGCCCGCCGACGCAAGCCTACGTGCTCAAGCCGGCCGGCGCCACCGGACGCCTACCCGGCATCGTCGGCCTACACGACCACGGCGGCAACAAGTACTTTGGCGTCCGCAAGATCACCCGCGCCTCGAAGAATCAGCACCCGCTGATGGAAGCGCATCAAGAGCGCTACTACGGCGGGGCGGCCTGGGCCAACGAGCTCGCCAAGCGCGGCTACGTCGTGCTGGTGCACGATACGTTCGCGTTTGGCAGCCGCCGTATGCGCGCCGCCGACCTGACCGATCGCATCAAGGATGACTTGGTCGAGTCGAAACCCGAGTCCGAAGAGGAGATCGAGGCCTACAATCGCTTCGCCCGCGACCACGAGCACATCATCGCCAAGAGCCTGTTCTGCGCGGGAACGACCTGGCCAGGCGTATTCGTCTCCGACGATCAGCGCGCGCTCGACGTGCTCTCGGCCCGTGCGGACGTCGACCCTGAGCGCGTCGGTTGCTGCGGACTCTCCGGCGGCGGCCTGCGGACCCTGTTCCTAACCGGCGCCGACGAGCGCATCCGCTGCTCCTGCGCCGTCGGCATGATGACGACTTGGCGCGACTATCTGCTGCACAAGAGCCACACCCACACCTGGATGTGCTACCTCCCCGGCCTGCCGCCGGACCTCGACTATCCGGAAATCCTCGGCCTCGGCGCCCCGAACCCGATCCTCGTGCTCAACAACAACCAGGACCAACTCTTCACCTTGCCTGAGATGCAGCGCGCGGACCGCATCTTGACGGAAGTCTACGCCAAAGCTGGAGCGCCAGACCGCTACAATGCCTCGTTCTACGACGGCCCCCACAAGTTCGACCGCGAGATGCAGACGGAAGCGTTCGCTTGGTTCGACAGGTGGCTGAAGGACGGCTAACGGTTGCTTGCGCACAACAGTGGGGACCGGGTTCAGCCGGTCCCGCCCGGCCTTCAGGCCGGGAATGCCGCAAGCAAAGTCGGACACACCCGGAAGATGAGCACCGCGGCCAGTCGAGCCGTAACAGTATCCTCACCCAAGCAAGCTATCCTGGTCAGACGGTCGAGCGAACCGTTCACGGCTCACCGATCACCGTTCACTCAACCCATGGCCCGCATTCACCCCTTCCAAGCCCTCCGCTACACCGCCAAGGCCGGCAAGGCCTCCGAGCTCGTCACCCAGCCCTACGACAAGATCCCCGACGAGCTGCGCGAGCAGTACCTTGCCGCCAGCCCCTACAACTTCGTCCGGCTAATCAAGGGTAAGCCCGAACCCGGCGACGACGACTCCAACAACGTCTACACGCGCGCCGCGGCCCTGCTCGACGAGTGGACCGCCGAGGGCATCCTCGCCGCCGACGCCTCGCCCGGCTTCTACCCTTACTTCCAAGAGTTTACGCACCCCGAGACCGGCGAGCGCTGCGTGCGCAAGGCCTTCATCTCGATCGTCGACGTCGTCGAGTACGAGGAAGGCGTGATCCATGGCCACGAGCTCACCCACTCCGGCCCCAAGCTCGACCGCCTCCGGCTCACAGAGGCCACCCAAGCCTACTTTGGACAGCTTTTCTTCCTCTACGACGATCCGCAACACCAGATCGACGCGATGCTCGACGAGGCCGCCCAGGGCGAGCCGCTGATGCAAGCCGAGGCGGCCGAAGAAGGAGTAGTCCACAAGCTCTGGCGCATCGACGATCCCGCCAAGCTCGAAGCCATTCAGGAGATCATCGCCGACAAGAAGCTACTCATCGCCGACGGCCACCACCGCTACGAGACCGCCATGGCCTATGCGCGCGAGCACCCTGGGGTTCCCGGCGGCGGCCGCGTGATGATCAGCCTCGTCAACATGTCCTCACCCGGGCTGGTGGTGCTCGCCACGCACCGCGTGATGGAGGGCCTGAAGGACTTTTCACCCGCCGCCTTACTCGAGCGAGCCGGCAAGCGTTTCTCAATCGAGGCCTTCGCCTCCGAAGAAGCTCTCCAGAAGGCGCTCGACGGTACATCGAAAGGCCAGTCTGCGATCGGCGCCGTCTTCCAAGGCGACGAGTCGGCTTACTTGCTACGGCCGAAACCGGGAGCGCTCGACGAGCTCGTCTCCGGGCTGACCGACGAAGAGAAGCGTCTCGATGTCGTCGTGCTGCATCGTGCGCTGATCGGCGAAGCGCTTGGAGTCAGCGAGGAAGACGTACGCGAGCTCAAGGGCATCCGCTACGTCCGCGGTTTCCAGAATGCCGTGGACGAGGTGCGCAAAGGCAAGGCGCAGGTCGCATTCCTGCTACGGCCCGTGGACATTCAAGATGTTGCGGAGATCTCGTTCTCGGGCGGCGTGATGCCGCAGAAGTCGACCGACTTCTACCCCAAGCTGCTCTCGGGCTTGGCTACGTACCGCTTTGGAGCGCCCAAAGCCACATAGCCCACAGCAGCACGATCGCCAAGACTCCGCCGGCGAGCAGACGCTTCCAGCTCGAGTCGGACGGAACGACCCTCGGCTCCAGGGTTTCCCGGTGCCGCAACAGCGCCGGCTTCAGGCGCCGCAGCTCTTCCGGCAGCTCGTCTTCGCCATCGGCGATCTGGTCGTAGGCCTTTTGGTTGGCGATCAAGATCGTTTGCGAGTCGGGTCCGTTGAGCGAGTCGACAACCTTCTCTCGGATCTCAGCCGGCGCCTCTTCGAGCGAGCCGTAAAGCCGCTCGCCCTGCTCGTCGGCCACTCGAACGGCCGATGTGCGCAAGACCCACTTCATGACACTTTGCTCCGAACCTTCTGCGGACGCGCCAGCGCAACCTCCCGCGTCTCGCTGTTGCGGGCGAAGTCCGCGATCACTTCGATGAAGCCGAGCCCGGACCGCGACAACGCTTTGTCCTTCCGATAGATTAACCCGATTGTGCGAATCATGGGCAGGGGTTCGAGCCGAACGGCGACCAACTCGCCGTTCCGAATCTCGTCGTGCGCGTGCGTCACCGCCATGAAGCCCACGCCCAAGCCGGCGCGGATGAACTGCTTGACCATCTCGCTCGACTCCAGCTCCATCGAGATAGAGAGATCGTCTTCGAAGTCCTCGAGATACTCGTCGATGCGAGACCTCGTTCGCCCTTGTTTCGGCAGCAGCAGCGGGAACTTGGAGATGTCTTCGGCCCCGGCCGACGCCCTTTCCGCCAACGGATGGTCCGGCGGCGCCAGCAGCCGGATCTCGTCCGAGTGAACCTGCACGACGGCGATCTTCTTGTCCGTCACCGGTAACTGCGTAATGCCGAAGTCGACGCTGTTGTCGAGGATCGACTGGACCGTCTTCGATCCGTGGGAGCGAACGACCTGCATCTGCACGCCGGGGAAGCGTTCCTTGTAGTTGGCGAAGACCTGCGGCAGCACTTTCACGCAGGTCGCCTCGTTGGCCGCAATCGTGATCTCGCCTCGGGGCACTTTTTCGAGCTCGCGGATCTCGTCGAAGGCCTGCCGCTTGGTGTCTAGAATTTGGCGCGCGTAGTCGGAGAAGATCTTCCCCGCCGTAGTCAACGAAATGCGGCTGCCGAAGCGCTCAAACAGTTGCGTCCCGAGCTCTTGCTCCATCTGCCGGATCTGCGCCGAGATCGCCGGCTGCGTGCGGAAACACGTCTGCGCCGCCTTGGAGAAGCTCTTCAGGCGGACGATCTCAAGAAACGTATTGAGCTGATCGAAGTCCACGGAACTGCTCAGCGCGAGGGGCGCGCCGGAAGGACTGCACAAGACAACCCCGGACGGAGCACGATCTCCGTCAGTCGATACTATACCACCGGGTCGGGTATCATCGATAGCTTGGGGCGAGGTACGGATGAGAGAGCGGATTCGGGCGGGAGTCGTTGGTTTTACAGGATATAGCGGCGCGGAGGCAGTTGCGATTCTGCGCCGGCACCCGTCCGCCGACCCGGTCCTGCTCGAGCACCGAGCGCGGTCCGACAACGAGCGTCCGGCCTTCGCCGACCAACTCGAGCGGTTCCCTTTCAGCGCCGAGGGATTGGCCGACGCGAAGCTCGACGTGGTGTTTCTGGCGACCGCGCACGATGTCTCGCTGGAAGCCGTCCCGCTGTGCCTCACGGCCGGAACGCGGGTCGTCGACCTGAGCGGCTCCTACCGTCTACGCACGCCCGACCAGGTCCATCGCTGGTACGGGCTCGATCACCCGGATCCTGAGTTGCTCGCGAATGCCGTTTACGGGCTGCCGGAGCTCTATCGCGACAAGATCCGCGGCGCTCGCTTCGTCTCCAACCCTGGGTGCTACCCGACAGCCGCGACGCTTGCGATCCGTCCGCTGGTCGCCGCGGGCGTCCTCGACCGCAAGGCCGGGGTGATCTGCGATGGCAAATCCGGCGTCAGCGGCGCGGGCAGGAAACCTTCGGCGAAGACGCATTTTGGCGAGGTGACCGAGAACTTCTCGGCCTACAGCGTGATGTTCCACCGCCACACGCCCGAGGTGCTGCAGAACACCGGGCTCGAGGAGAGCGAGTTCGTCTTCACGGCTCAGTTGCTTCCGTTGCATCGGGGCATCCTCGAGACGATCTACGCTCGCACGCTCGAGCCGCTCACCCACGACGACATCGATCGCGTCTATCGCGAAGCCTATGGCGGCGAGCCGTTCATCCGGGTGTACCCGGAGGGCCGTTTGCCAGACCTGCGCGCGGTGCAGCAGACCAACTACTGCGACATCGGCTTCAAGGTCGATCCGGCGACGCACCGTCTGGCGATCGTGACGGCCGAAGACAACCTGGTCAAAGGCGCCGCCGGCCAGGCCGTCCAGAATATGAACCTCATGCTGGACCTGCCCGAGACCGCGGGTCTGCTCTAAGAGATGAAACTCCTGATCAAGATTGGCGGTACGTTGCTCGAAGCCGAGCAGAGCCGCATTGCGCTGGCCAAGCAAGCGGCGGCTCTAGCCGCGGCCGGACGCCGGACCGTGCTGGTCCACGGCGGCGGCAAGCGGCTCAGCCGCTACCTGAACGAGGGCGGTTTCGAGAGCGAGTTTCGCAACGGCCTGCGCGTAACCCCGCCGGAGATTCTCGACGCCGTGCTGCGGATCTTCGCCGGATCGGTGAATCACCACTTCCTCGCCGAGCTTCAGGCCGCCGGGGCGAGGGCCGTTGGGCTCTCCGGCATCGACGCAGGCTTAGTGGAAGCCGCACAGCTCGATCCCGAGCTCGGCGCCGTCGGGCGGGTCGAAAAAGTCAATCCGCAACTGCTCGACCTGTTAACCTCGAACGGCTACTTGCCCGTGGTGGCTTGTATCGCCGGCGGAGCCGAAGGAGCGATCTACAACGTCAACGCGGACCAAATGGCGGCAGCCTGCGGAGCGGGCTTCGAGGCCGACGAGCTGATCTTTCTCACCGATGTCGGCGGCGTGCTCGACGGCGAGGGAAACGCGCTGCCGCGGATGACCTGCAATCAGGCCGAGGAACTGATCGCCTCGGGCGTCGCGCACGGCGGCATGGAAGCCAAGCTGCGCGCCGCCATGTCGGCCGTGCAGACCGGCGCCGAGCGCGTCCGCATCGTATCCGGCGCGGAGCCGGATGTTCTGCCCCGGCTGCTAGACGGCGAAGAGCTAGGCACGACGCTTATAGTTTGAATCGCTGGCAGTTGGAACATCGTCGCAAGCCGGTTGAGAAACCCTGCCGTGCCGCCTGGACCTCCGCTACCACGGCTTTCTCGGGGGAAACCTTAGCACTAGTGGAACCTACGTTCCAGGTTTCCACGGAAATCTGTGTTTTTCCTGTAAAAGTTTTATAAACACTTGAAAAGAGACCTAAAGTTCGCTCCTACAGCCGCTATACTTCCGCCAAGAAGCGGCGCTAGACCGCAGCTTGTATCGACTGGTCGGAGGAGTAGCAGTGAGGACGCAGGTCGTAGAAATCGACCGGGCGGGCGGCAAGTTGCTGAGCAGTCCGGTATACCATCCTTCAGGGCGTAAGCTGCTGGCCAAAGGCCGCCAGATCAGCGACGAAGACATCAAGCTGCTGAGCTCGGCCGGCCACGAAAGCGTCGCGATCGCGGTCTTGGATGACAGTGAGATCCCGGAAGAGGAAGCTGCGATGCAGCTCGCGGCGCAAGCCGGGCACGGCTCGCTCGCTCCACGCCTCGGGCCGGCGGGCCGCGTGAATCTGTGCGCCGTCGAGAACTGCTGCCTTTCCGTCGATGAGAGCGGACTGCGCGCGCTCAATCAAACCGGCGCGATCTCTGTTGCGACGCTGCCTCATTTCAGCTATGCGCGTTCCGGTCAGCGCGTGGGCACGATCAAGACAGCGCCGTTCGCCGTTCCGAGGCACCAGTTTCAGCATGCGCTGCGACTGGTTCGGGAGCGGGGTCCGATCGTACACGCCTACCCCGTCCGCCGACCCGTGGTCGCAGTCCTTTACTGCGATCCATTGAAGGGGGAGCGCGCGCGATCGTTGTATGAGGCGATCATGCGGACGCGGCTCCAGCGCGTGGGAACGAATGCGGCGTTCGTGTTGTCGACGATCGAAGAGGAAGAGTCGGTCGCGCGCAATCTCGAGCACCTGTTGCGCGCCCGGCCGACGATGGTGATCGTGGCCTCGACCACGGCGCCGGCGGGTCCGCGGGACGTGGTGGGGCGGGCGATCGAGAAGGTCGGATGCCGCATCGAGAGCTTCTTGGCGCCGGTGGAGCCGGGCAATCTCCTCCTGCTCGCCTACATCGGCGACGTGCCGGTGGTCTCGGCTCCGGGCTGCTACCGGTCGCCGCGGCCGAATGTCGTCGATCTCGTCCTTCCGCCTCTTTTGGCGAGACATCGGCTGACTTCGCGAGACATTTCAGCGTTTGGGCACGGCGGGTTGCTTCAATAGCCGCCGCC
>CBDCGC010000002.1:0-675333 GCA_965216585.1 uncultured Binatia bacterium (SeqCode)
TGGAGATCGGTCTCGAGGCGGCGGTGTCGCGGACCAAGGGCTGCTATCTCGGCCAGGAGGTCGTCGAGCGGGTGAACGCGCGCGGTCGCGTCAATCGCTGGCTGGTGTCGTTTGATATCGACGCCAGTGTCGAAGCGCTGACACTGCCCGCCGAAGTTCGCGCCGGCGACGCAGCGGTCGGCACGATCACCAGCGCCGTGCAGGTGCCGGGGCGGCAGGGGACGCGCGGCCTGGGGCTGCTGCATCGCAAGGGTAGTGAAGCGGCAGAGTTGCGGGTCGCCGGCGCCGGCGCCGAGAGCTACGCTTGCCGGCTCGTGTCGAAGGGAAGCTGACGCGGTGTCCGGCGCCGGTGCAGCTCCGGTCCTCTACGACAAGCGCGGTGCGATTGCCGAGGTCGTGCTCAACCGACCGCGGGAGCTCAACGCCTACGATACCGCGATGCGCGATGGACTCTACTCGACGCTGACGGCGATCCGCGACGACCCGGAGATTGCCGTCGTGCTCTTGATGGGCAACGGCCGCTCGTTCTCGAGCGGCGGCGACCTGCGCGAGTTTGGCAGCGCACTGTCGCCGACGAGCGCGCGCGCCGTGCGCTGGCAGCGCGACGTCTGGGGCACCCTGTGGTCGCTGTCGCCGCTGACCATCGCCGCAGTGCACGGTCCCGTGCGCGGCGGTGGTTTCGAGATGATGCTGCTCTGCGATCAGGTGGTGGCGGCGCGCCAGGCGACCTTCGCGCTGCCGGAGACCGGCTTGGCGATGATACCCGGTGTCGGCGGCACGCAGACGCTGCCGCGCCTCGCCGGTGTCGGCGCTGCCCTCGATCTCACGCTCTCGGGTCGCGTCATCGACGTGACGGCGGCGCGCGCCTGGGGCCTGGTGCAACACGTCGCCGCCGATTCCGAGATCCGCGCCAAGGCGCGCTCGGTGGCCCGGCGCCTGGCCAAGCTGCCGCGAGATCTGGTCGCCAAGACCAAGCGCCTGGTCAACCAGGCCGATGACTTCACCTTGGCGGCGGGCCTGCAGCGCGAGCGTCGTTTCGCAAGGGAGGAATCGTGAAGCGCGGTGTGACGCTCGAGCGACGCAGCGGCATTGCAACCGTCTCGATGCCCGCGGGTTGTGTGCTCGGCGTCACGACGGCGCAGGAGCTGATCTCGGTTGCCGAGGCGATTGCCGATGATGACGAGAGTGCGGTCGTCGTCGTGCGCTCGCGCGGCAAGCACTTCTGCGGCGGCTGTGCGGCCGGCGAGCCGCCCGACTGGCCGGCGGCGCTGCGCCGCATCCGCCAGCCGATCATCGCCGTGCAGCGCGGCGACGCCGTCGGCGAGGGCGCGGAGCTGGCGCTGGCGGCGGACATTCGCATCCTGGCGCGCTCGGCGCGCCTGCGTTTCTCCCACCTCAGCGACGGCCGCCTGCCGCGCTGTGGAGCGACGCAGATTCTGCCGCGCCTGGTGGGTCGCTCGCGAGCGCTCGACCTGTTGCTCAGCGGTCGCTGGCTCGGCGCCGCCGAGGCTCAGCGCATCGGTGTGGCTGCGCAGGTCGTCGCCGAGCGGCAGCTGAGCACGGTGGCGCGGCAGTTGACGAAGGGACTGGCGCAGCGCGGCCGGCTCGCTCTGCGCTATGCCAAGGAAGCGATCCGCGCCGGCGCGGATATGACTCTGCAGCAGGGGATGGCACTCGAGCAGGACCTTTACGTGCTGCTGCAAACGACGCAGGACCGCGCCGAGGGGATTCGCTCGTTCGTCGAGAAGCGCCCACCGCGCTTTCGCGGCCAGTAGAGCGGCGCGCAGTGGGCGATTGGTGCCAGGACGATGGCCGCTGCTCGGGCTGGCCGGTGCTTCGTGCCCCGGCTCCGGAATCTTGCTAGGGTCCCAGCATGGCCGAAGAGCGCGGGACGAGACGACGCCGCTGGCGTTGGTTGCTGTTGCCACTCTGCCTCCTGGTCGCCGGCCTTTGGTGGATCCTGCGCGGCGGCGGCGGGGTCGACATCGAGGATGGCAGCTACGTTCTGGTCGACATCGGTGGCACCTACGAAGAGCGCGTGCCCGACGACATCGTCGCGCGCGTGTCGGGAGAGAGCGCAGCGTCGCTGATCGACCTCTTGTTGATGTTGCGCGCGATCGAAGAGGACTCGCGCATCGCCGGTGTCGTGGCGCGGGTGCGGGGCTTGGGCATCGGCTGGGCCAAGGCCCAGGAGGTGCGCTCGGCCCTGCGGCGGCTGCGCGACGCCGGCAAGAAGGTCGTCGCCTACATCGAGGATGAGTTTGGCAACAGCACGCTCGAATACTTCGTCGCCAGTGCCGCCGAGAGGATCTTCGTGCCGCCCGCCGGTTCGATCGTGGTCAGCGGCTTGCACGCACAATACGTCTTCCTCGGCGGCTTGTGGGAAGCCGCGGGAGTCGACATGCAGGTGGTCAAGATCGGCGACTACAAGAGCGCCGGCGACATGTACGGCAACAAGGAAATGTCGGCACCGCATCGCGAGATGGCCAACTCGTTGCTCGACAGTCTCTACGGCCAGCTGGTGTCGGCGATTGCCGCCTCGCGCGGCCTCGACGAGGGAGTCGTCCGCTCGCTCATCGACCGCACGCCGCTCACCGCCGAGGAGCTGCAGGACGGCGGCCTGATCGATGGCCGGCGCTTTCTCGACGAAATCGAGGACGAGCTGACCGGCGCCGAGAGCGGTTTCGTCTCAGCCAGCGACTACGACCAGCAGCGTCTCGAGCTGACCGAATCTCCCGGCGGCCGCGTCGCCGTCGTCTTTGGCGTCGGCACGATCATGACCGGTGAGAGCAGCGACGGCCTGTTGAGCGATGAAGTGGTGATGGGCGCAGAGACCATGCGCGAAGCCTTCGAAGAGGTCGTCGAGGACGAGAGTATCGACGCCGTGGTATTTCGCGTCGACAGTCCGGGTGGCTCGGCCCTGGCGTCGGATCTGATCTGGCACGCGACGCAGCGCTTGCGCTCGGCCAAGCCGCTCATCGTTTCGATGTCCGACGTCGCCGGCTCGGGCGGCTACTACGTTGCCGCCGGAGCGTCGCAGATCCTCGCCAAGCCGGGAACGCTGACCGGCTCGATCGGCGTCGTGCTCGCCAAGCCGAACATTCGCGGTCTGCTCGCCAAGGTTGGGATCAACGCCGAGACGATCTCGCGCGGCGAGCACGCCGGCGTCGTGTCGCTGCTCGACAGCTTCGACGCGGCGGAAAGAGAGCGCGTGCGCGTCGCCATGGACGAAGTCTACGAACTCTTCGTCTCGCGCGTCGCCGCCGGCCGAACGATGCGGCCCGAGCAGGTGCACGCGGTCGGCCAGGGGCGGGTGTGGACGGGGGAGCAGGCTCGAGCCAATGGGCTGGTCGACAAGCTCGGCGGTCTACTCGACGCCATCGACGAGGCGAAGGTGGCGATTGGCGTCGAGCCCAGCGACAAGGTCGAGTTGGTGATGTATCCGCGGGCCAAGAGCTGGGTCGAGCGCGTGAGCGAAGCGCTGTCGACCGGGGTGCGGGTGCGGGCGCCGAGTTGGTGGTCGAAGGTGCGCAAGAGCCTTGCCGCCTACGACTTTCCCGATGGCTCGATCTTGACTCTGATGCCGCAGCATATCGAGATCTTCTGACACGACCGGCGAGAGCGGGGGGGGGGCTGCAGTGAACGGAGAATCGACAGGACGGCAAGGCGGAGTGCGCCTTGCGCTGCACTGGCAGATCCTCATCGGTCTCGTCGCCGGCGTCGTCGCCGGCATCGTGCTCGGCGAGAGCGTCGCCTACGTCGAGCCACTCGGCGACATCTTCTTGCGCTTGCTGCGCATGGTCATCGTGCCGCTGGTGGTGTCGTCGCTGGTGGTTGGCACGACCGGGCTCGGCGATGCGACGCGCATCGGGCGTCTCGGCGGCAAGGCGGCGCTCTACTATCTGGCGACCAGCGCCGCTTCGATCCTCGCCGGCCTGGTCGCCGTCAACTTCATGCGGCCGGGGGTGGGTGCCGACATTCCGCTGAAGGAGATTCCCGAACAGCTCTCGGTCAACGTCGACAGTCTGGGCGACATCTTGTTGCGCATCATCCCGCAGAATCCGGTCCGCGCCATGGTCGAGGGCGACATGCTCGGCGTCATATTCTTTTCTCTGATGATCGGCATCTTCACCAACCAACTACCGGCAGCGCAGAAGAAGACACTGGTCGATCTCTTCAACGCTTTCTTCGACGTCATGATGCGCATCACCGATTTCATCATTCGCCTGGCGCCGATCGGCGTGTTTGCGCTGATGGCGAAGGTCGTCGGCACGGCCGGTGTCGAGGTCTTCGGGCCGCTGCTGAAATACGCCGTGACCGTGCTGATCGCGCTCGGAACGCACGCCTTCATCACTTTGCCGATCGCCCTGAAGACCCTGACCGGCATCTCGCCGCTCGACTATGCGCGGGCCGTGTCGCCGGCCCTGTTGACGGCCTTCTCGAGTGCCTCGAGCTCGGCGACGCTGCCGCTGACCATGGACTGCGTCGAGCGGCGCGCTGGGGTGCCCAACGAGGTGACGTCGTTCGTCTTGCCGTTGGGGGCGACGGTGAACATGGACGGCACTGCTCTCTACGAATGCGTCGCGGCGATGTTCATCGCCCAAGTCTACGGCATCGAGCTCGGCATCGGCCAGCAGATCCTCGTCTTCTTCACGGCACTGCTCGCCTCGATCGGCGCCGCCGGCATTCCGATGGCCGGCCTGGTGATGATCGCCGTCGTGTTGCGCGCCGTCGGCCTACCGATGGAGGGGGTCGGGTTGATCCTCGCCGTCGATCGGGTTCTCGACATGTGCCGCACCAGCATCAACGTCTGGAGCGACACCATCGGATCGGCCGTCATCGCGCAGTGGGAAGGCTACGCCATCAAGCGCCATCCGAGCGGCGAAAGCTGAGATCTGCCCAAACCTTGGGCGTTGCCCAGTACTTGGGCAGCAGGCAGCGAATTTCACTGCAGTTGGGGGATTTTCGCCGATCTGCCATTGGCGAATCGAGCCTGGCATCGGCCTTGCTCTGTTCGGTTGGGTCCGGAACGAACCGGACCATCTGACGGAGGAGGTTGAACGATGAATCGGATTAGCGCGGCTGTCGGCTGTGGTGTGGTCACCTCGTTGCTGCTCGGGACCGGCTCCACGCAGGCGCAAACGCTGAGTGAACGCGTCGCTGCCCTCGAAGAGAAGGTCGAAACGGAGAAGGCGGAGGCTGAGGGGATCTTTGGGCTCGACTTCAACGCTCTCGTCTCGACGACCT
This sequence comes from uncultured Binatia bacterium (SeqCode), assembly GCA_965216585.1. Taxonomy (GTDB): domain Bacteria; phylum Desulfobacterota; class Binatia; order HRBIN30; family CADEER01; genus CADEER01. Next base: position 5,248 of record CBDCGC010000002.1, read on the forward strand.
ACAATTTCTCGATCAACGAGCCGGGTAGCGATGACATCGGCATGCGCATCTACAACAATGATCACAACTCGTTCGATCTGCGTGACGGTGTCATTTCGGTCAGTCGACAGAGCGAGAGCGATCCTTTTGGTTTTGCCTTGGTGATGGACTTTGGCCGCACCGCCGTACAGGGCAACGGCACCGACTACGGCTTCAGCGATTTCAGCGACAATCGCGTCTTCGACATTCGCGAGGCGTATCTGACACTTGATACGCCACTCGAGCTGCCGGGCGGCCCGGTCTCGCTGCAGGCCGGTAAGTTCGTCACGCTCCTCGGTTGGGAGGTACTGCTCGATCCGATGAACGAGGGGTACAACGACAACGTTTCGCTGTCGCTGTTGTCGGGGTTTTCGATTCCCTTCACACACACCGGCTTGCTGGCGCACCTGCCGTTCAGCGACATGGTCGAGCTGAGCATCGGTGTGGTCAACGGCCTCGACAACGTCAAGGACAACAACGATGGCAAGACGCTGCTGGCCGGGCTGGGGATTGCGCCGGCCTCGAACGTGGAGTTCTTTCTCGCCGGCACCTACGGCAGCGAAGAGGATCCGATCGATGCCGGTGGTGCCGGGGCGGGTGTCAAGACAGCGATTCTCACTGCCAATATGTTCCTCCAGGCGACCGACCAGCTCGGCTTCGTGCTCGATGCGACATGGGCCGACGTCGACGATCTGCCGCTCAGCAACGGCCGCACGGGCGCCAATTGGTACGGCGTCGGCGCCTATACGCTGCTGTCGCTGACCGATGCGATGCAGTTGACGCTGCGCGCCGAGCTCTTTGACGATCCCGACGGCATCAAGACCGGAGCGACCAACGGCGCGACGCTGTGGGAAGTGAGCCCGGCCTTTTCGTATTGGTTCAACGATCACGTCCTCTGGCGAATCGAATACCGCCACGACGAGGCCAACAAGCGGATCTTTCCCGCCAACGACGGTCAGTCCTGGCGCGGACAGGACGTCATTTCGACCGAGATCCTGCTCACTCTGTGAGTGGCGCGGCGATGCCGGTGAAGAGGGAAGAGACATGAAGAAGATCGAAGCGATCGTGAAACCGTTCAAGCTGGACGAAGTCAAGGAAGCGCTATCGCGCGAGGGGATCCAAGGCATGACGGTTTCCGAAGTGCGTGGGTTCGGCAGGCAGAAAGGTCACACCGAGCTGTACCGCGGTGCCGAGTATGTCGTCGACTTTTTGCCCAAGGTAAAGATCGAGCTGCTGCTCGACGATCAGGCAGCGGAGAAGGCATGCGCGATCATTGCCGAGCACGGCAGAACGGGAAAGATCGGCGACGGCAAGATTTTCGTCATGCCGATCGAGGAAATCGTGCGGATTCGCACGGGAGAACGCGGCGTCGAGGCCGTTTGAAGGGGAAATCCATGAGCTGGAAAGGAAAGTTTGCGCTGTTGGCTGCCACCGTCGTGTTTGCCGATGCAGCATGGGCGGAGCAGGTGTCGGTCGAAATGTTCACCGTCAACAATCTGTGGCTGATGATCGCCGCCGGGTTGGTTTTCATCATGCACCTCGGTTTCGCGACGCTCGAGTCCGGGCTGACGCGGTCGAAGAACACGACCAACATTCTCTTCAAGAACACCTACATCGTCTGCATTGGTCTACTGACCTATGCCTTCGTCGGCTTCAATCTCATGTACCCGGGGGAGTTCAACGGCTACCTCGGTTTCACCGGTTTCGGTCTGACACCCGGCGAGGACGGCATGACGCCGGGCTACGCCGACGGCGGCTACACCTATTGGACCGATTTTCTCTTTCAGGGGATGTTCGCCGCGACCTGCGCGACGATCGTCTCCGGAGCGGTCGCAGAGCGGGTCAAGCTGTCGGCTTTCATGATCTTCACGCTCGTTTTCGTGGCACTCGTCTACCCCATCGCCGGGTCCTGGAAATGGGGCGGTGGTTTCCTCGATGGCATGGGGTTCTACGATTTCGCCGGTTCGACCCTGGTGCACTCGGTTGGCGGCTGGGGCGCGCTCGCCGGCGTGTTGTTGCTCGGCCCGCGTATGGGCAAGTACACGAAGGATGGACGCGCCCAGGCAATCCCCGGTAGCTCGTTGCCACTGGCGACGATCGGGGTGTTCCTCCTCTGGCTGGGATGGTTTGGTTTCAACGGCGGCTCGGTGCTCAACGCCGACGCAGCCGCCGTATCGCTGACCTTGGTGACGACGTCGCTGGCAGCGGCCGCCGGTGGGCTGAGTGCGATGTTCGTATCGTGGGCGATGTCCAAGAAGCCCGACCTGTCGATGGCGCTCAACGGAATCCTCGCCGGCCTCGTCGGCATCACCGCTGGTGCCGATCAGATGGCGATGTGGTCCTCGATGATCATCGGGGCGATTGCCGGAGTCATCGTCGTCTTCTCGGTGATGTTCTTCGACCGCATGAAGCTCGACGATCCGGTCGGCGCCATCTCGGTGCACCTCGTCTGCGGTATCTGGGGTACTCTGGCCGTGGGGATCTTCGGTGCCAAAGCCGGGGCTGGACAGCTCGCCATCCAGGCGGCGGGAGTCGCCGTCTACGGTGTCGCGACCTTCTCGAGTGCTCTGGCCTTGTTCGGAATTCTGAAGGCGACGATGGGGATTCGCGTCACGCCGGAGGAGGAGATGGAAGGCCTCGACATCGGTGAGCACGGCATGCAGGCCTATCCCGATTTCCAACAGTCATCGCTGGCCGGTGGCCTGGGAATCGGCGGCGGCGGTTCGCCCCTTGCGGCTGCCAGCTCTGCCCGCATGGTGTTGTCGACCGAAGCCTCGAGTTGAAAAACCCGAGGCCGCGGCGGTCTGAGTGAGCCGCCGCAGCCGGAGCCGGCACCTCCCGCGAGGTGCCGGCTCTTCTATTTTGGAGAGAGGTTCCAGTGGCCGCGGGCGCGCAGCGCCGCCGCCTCGCCGGAGAGTATTTCGACGCTGGCGTCGAGTGTTGCGGGGTCAGCCGAGTTGACGGCGACGCGGGCGCGCAGCATCTGTCGATCGAGTGAGGGTGATAGGTACTCCATGGCGATGCGAGCCAAACGGAGGTCGGCCGTAGCGGCGGGAAGGTGCTCCGCAGTGGACTCGGTGAGGAACGACAGGACGGCCTGTTCCACGAAATCGGCGTAGCGCGAGTTGTTCACGTGTCCGAGCGAATCGAGGTCGGCCCGTTCCACACGCCGCAGTGTGCTGGGATCACTGGCGCCGTCACCGTCGATGCGTATTCGCGCCGGTCTAGCTTCGGTGCGGACGCCGCCGGACATGAACGCTTCCTGCATCGCCCGGGGCGGCGTCAGCGGTGTGCCGTTGTCGGCGCTGGCGTAGACCCAGTCCGTCGTCGCAGCCGCGAGACGGGTGTCGTCGCCGGCACGGATGAGCTCGTAGTGGCGCAGTGAGCGAACCCTGCGAAAGTCGGTAACGCGGGTGTGGACGATCAGGTCGTCGTCGTGCCGGGCCGGGGAGAAGATCTCCAAATCGGTGCGGCGTACGATCCACGTCGTCCCCTGCGCCGCGTACCAGGCGGAGTCGAAGCCCGCTGCGACGCTGGCGCGCGACGCGGCGAGTTGCAGCAGTCGCAGGATGGCGCTGGCTCGCAACTCGCCGCGCGGGTCGAGCTCGGCGACGGGGACGGGCGTTTCCAGCATGTACATCGACGATCGCTGACGGCCAATTCCCGCACCCGCGTATCGACGACATACGGGGTTCGTCAGCGGCGCCGGGTGTAGAGCGAGCGCAGGCCGAGTGCGAGGAGCAGGAGCAGTGCCCCACTCCCTGCCACTGGCGACAGCGCCGGCACCGCTTCGGTGGGCTCGAGCTGGAACGGAAAACAACCGCCAACGATGAATTCCCCAGGATCGATCTCGACACCGGGTGAACAGTCGGTACCCGTGGTTGTCCCGAATGCGATCGCAAACTGGAGGGCGTCGGTGTTACCGGTATCCGGTGCAGCCGGTAGAATGACCGATTCGCTCCCACTACCGCCGGGCGGTAGGGGGGGGAAGAAGCACTGGCCGAACGCGCCGGATGCGTCGGCGTCGACCATGCAACCGACCGGTGGTCCGCTCAACGTCGCCATGCGACTGGTCGCCGTAGCTTCGAGAGCCTGCTGCATGCGTTGCATCAGGGGCGACGTGCCGCCGGACATCTGCGCGAACGCTTGCTCGGCACAACCGATGGTGTCGCAGTCCATGAGGATTCGACACTCTTCGATCGGGTCGCTATCCAAGTCGGGGTCGAAACCCGCGAAAAAAACGGCGGCGAAGTCGGTCGGACAGTTGGTATCGTTCGAGAGGTTGACTTCGTAGGTAACCGGGGCGCCCGGCGCTGGTTGCGACGGGGTTGCGGTGACCTCGACCGTCAAGCCCGTGCAGCCGATGACTGCAGGGAAGCCCGAAACGAGAAGTAGGTTTCGCCAGAACGCTCTGCTCGCCATCTCTACACCTCGCAATCGCACAGCGAGCGGTTAACATCTGCAGGTACGGTAGTCAAGCACAAAACGGGTTGCCGAGATGCGGGGGGTCGGTCAGCGGATCAGCTCGGGGTGGCGGCTCAGGTCTTTGGTGATGTTCTTTTGGTGCGCCTCGAGCGTCCCGCCGCCGATCTCCAGCAACTTGGCGTCGCGCCACAGGCGTTCGACCGTATACTCGCCCATGTAACCGTATCCGCCGAGCACCTGGATGGCGCGGTCGGCGATCTCCTTGGCGACGCGTGCGGTGAGCAGCTTGCAGCCGTCGGCGTCGACGCGGTTGCCGGAGGAGCCGAGGTCGAGACGGCGCGCCGTTTCATAGGTATAGCAGCGCGCTGCTTTGTATTCGGAATAGGACTCGCCGATGTGGCGCTGGATCTGGCCGTGCTCGCGGATCGGCACGCCGAAGCTCTTGCGGTCGTTGGCGTAGTCGACCATGACGCGTAGGCAGCGCTCGGCGATGCCGAGCGACATCGCCGCCAGGGTGACCCTCTCGATCTCGAGGTTGCGCATCATGTGGACCGTGCTCTGGCCTTCTTCACCGAGGCGCCGGTCGATCGGAACCCGACAATCGTCGAAGACCAGCTCGGCGGTCATCGATGCGCGCATGCCCAGCTTTTCCTTGAGGTGTTGGCCGACCGAAAACCCGCTGAAGTCCTTTTCGACGACGAAGGTCGAGATCGAACGCTCGCCGGTCGACGCGTAGACGAGAAAGACGTCGCCGAGGGTCTCGTCGTCGAGAGCGCCGTTGGTGATGAACGTCTTGCGGCCGTTGATGATGTAGGCATCGCCGTCGCGCCGCGCCGTGGTCTGCATGCCGAGCACATCGGTGCCGGCGTCGGGTTCGGTCATGCACATGCCGCCGATCCATTCGCCGGAAACGACACGCGGCAGAATGGCCCGGCGCTGCTCGGCCGAGGCGTTGTGGTAGAAGTTGTTGACGAAGAGGAAGGTGTGAGCCAGGTAGGCGAGCGCAAAGCCGGGGTCGGAGGTCGACAGCGCTTCGCAGACGATGGCCGCAGCGGTCGCATCGAGGCCGGTGCCGCCGTCCTCGGCGGCGACGGTGAGACCGAGCAGGCCGAGCTCGCCACAGCGGGCGAAGAGGGCGCGGTTGAACTTTTCCTCGCGGTTGAAGGCAGCGGCTTGGGGCTCGACTTCGTTGGCGACGAGGTCGCGCATCGTTTGCGCGAGCATGCGATGCTCGTCAGTGGGAGCGAATAGATCCATCGAACGCCAGGAGTCCATCGTTCCTCCGCTGCGTCAGTCGGCGGCCGCCGGCTCGTAGGTGATCTTGGAGTTGGGCGGTACCGAATGGACGAGCCAGACGTTGCCGCCGATGACGGAGCCGCGACCGATGACCGTGTCGCCGCCGAGAATGGTGGCGCCGGAGTAGATCGTGACGTCGTCTTCGAGGGTCGGGTGGCGCCGTGCCTGCTTGTCGTACTCGCCGGCCGCGTTGCGCGGTGCCGAGATTGCTCCCAGGGTGACGCCTTGAAAGATCTTGACGTTGTCGCCGATGACGCAGGTCTCGCCGATGACGACGCCGGTGCCGTGGTCGATGAAGAGCCGCTCGCCGATGCGCGCGCCGGGGTGGATGTCGATCCCGGCCTCGCTGTGCGCGCACTCGGTGATGATGCGCGGGATCATCGGCACTTTGTGACGATGCAGCTCGTGGGCAATGCGATAGGCGGTGATCGCCTCGAGAGCGGGGTAGGAGAAGACGACCTCCTCGACGCTGTGCGCGGCTGGGTCTCCCTCGAAGGCGGCGAGGACGTCGCCGTTGAGTTTCTCGCGCAGCGCCGGCAGTTGGTTGAAGAGGTCGAGAACGACTCTCTCGGCTTCCTCCGGCTGCGGAGCGTCCGACTCCGGGCGGGTGCTGCGCTCGTACTGGAGGACGCGAAAAATCTGCTCGACGAGAATTTCGTAGGCCGGGTAGAGGTGCTCGGCGATGGTCTGGCGGAGGTTCGAACGATCGAGCGAACGGGTGCTGTAGAAGCCGACGTAGATCGCCGGCTTGAGATGGTTGAAGGCTTCGATGACGGCGCGCCGGTTGGGCAGGGCGGCGCTTTCGAGGTTGTTGATCTCTTTGTCGTCGGCATAGCTCTCGGTGAGCTGGTCGATGGAGTGCTCGAGAGCGTCGTGTCGGCCCAGTCGCGGAGCACGTTTTTTCGGTCGCGCCATGCAGCGGCATTATGCGCCGTGGTCGCCGGGCCGACAAGGTGACGGCTCGCTCGGTTGGTGGCAGTGGCGAGGTCTTCCCCTGCTAGCGGAATTGGAGTATGACGTACGCGACGATGGATGAAGGACCAAGTAGCTTGACGACGAAGGGTCCCGTCCGCTCGCGTCGCGTTCTCTGACGCTGTGCGGGCCGGCTGGCGCTTTGTCGTCGAAGGTGTCAGCCGATGGAATCGCTCAACAGGCTCATTGGGCCCGATGTCGGGGCTCTGCTCGAGCAGCGCCGCTACGACCAGTTGCGCGCCGGCTTGATCGAGCTCGAGCCGGCCGACATTGCCGACCTCATCGGCGACCTCGACGACGAGCAGGCGGCGGTGACCTTTCGCCTGCTACCGCGCGATCTGGCCGCCGCTGTGTTCTCCCATTTCGACGCCGAGCAGCAGGAGCACCTGATCGCCCGCATCGGCACCGAGCGGGTCGCCGTCTTGATCAATGAGATGGGTGCCGACGACCGCACGGCGCTGCTCGAGGAGCTGCCGGCGGAAGTCGCGAACCGCTTGATCGCGCTGCTGACGCCGGCCGAGCGCAGCATCACCCAGACCATCCTCAACTATCCCGAGGAGAGCATCGGTCGGCTGATGACACCGGACTACGTTCGCGTGCGCCGCGAGCAGACCGTCGCCGATGCCATGCAACACATCCGCCGCTGGGGGCGCGACGCCGAAACGATCAACGTGATCTACGTCGTCGACGAACGCGGTCAACTGATCGACGATTTGCGCATCCGCCAGTTCTTGCTTGCCGACCCGAGCCAAACGGTGGAGTCGATCATGGACGGCAGCTTCGTCGCGCTCAACGCCTTCGACGATCGCGAAGAGGCGGTGCGGCAGATCGAGCGCTACGACCGTGTTGCCCTGCCGGTGGTCGACTCGCGCGGCGTCTTGGTCGGTATCGTGACGGCCGACGACGTCGCCGACGTCGCCGAGGAGGAGGCGACCGAGGATATCCAGAAGATGGGCGGCATGGAGGCGCTCGACGCTCCCTATCTTGAGAGTGCCTTCGCCTCGATGGTGCGCAAGCGCGCCGGCTGGTTGAGCGTCCTCTTCCTCGGTCAGATGTTGACCGCCACGGTGATGGGATACTTCGAGGGTGCGATCGAAAAGGCGGTGGTCCTGGCGCTCTTCCTGCCGCTGATCATTTCCAGCGGTGGCAACGCCGGCTCGCAGGCGACGTCGCTGGTGATTCGCGCCATGGCTGTCGGTGAGGTGCGCTTGCGCGACTGGTGGGCGGTGCTCAGCCGCGAGCTGGCGGCGGGTGTGTGCCTGGGCGTGCTGTTGGGGTTGATCGGCCTGGTGCGCATCGTCGTCTGGCCCGGCGGTCCCGAGCACTACGGCGCTCACTACTTCCCGCTCGGCCTGACGCTGGCGCTCAGCACCTTGGGGGTGGTGACCTTTGGCACCTTTGCCGGTTCGATGCTGCCGTTCGTCCTGCGCCGCCTCGGGCTCGACCCGGCCGCGGCGTCGGCGCCGTTCGTCGCCACCCTGGTCGACGTCACCGGAGTGGTGATCTATTTTTCCATCGCCGCGCTACTGCTGCGCGGCACGATTCTATGAACCTGCAGAGCTCGGCACGGGCGGCGCTCGTCGATGTCGCCGTCATCATCGGAGGTGCGATTGGCGTTTCTCTGATCGCTGCCGCACTCGATCTCGACATGAGCCTCGCCCGCTTGGTCTACGACCCGGCGCAGTTCGAAGCCCGCGGCTGGGGCAATCTGATGTCGCGCTACACCTTTGCCCTGGCGCCGTTGATGCTCGTTTGGCTGGCGGTGCCGAGATTGCGCCGCGGCTATCCGCTCACCTCGCGCTGCGCCGCGGTGTTCGTCATGACGCTGCTCGTCGCAGTGATGGGCTTCATCCTCAACCTCAAGATCGAGCGCGACCGGCCGCGGCCGAAAGAGGTGGTTGCCTTCGGTGGCAAGTACGAGTTCCGCCACCCCTTTGGCGATGAAGCTTGCCGTTGCAAGTCCTTCCCATCGAGCGCCGCCGGCTTCGGCTACTTGCTGGCGACGCCGTTTTTCGTCCTGCGCCGCCGCCGGCCGGCGCTGGCGCGCGCCTTTCTCGTCGCCGGACTCTGCTGGGGTACGTATCTCGGATTCGGCAAGATGGTCGCCAACATGCATTGGTTCACCGACATTCTCTGGTCGGCGGCGCTGGTGCTGGCCACTGCGGCGGTGTTGGCGCAGGTGAGCGTCGGCTGGACCACCACCTACGAGTCGGGCGACTCAGGCGATCCAGCGCAGGGCGCGTTCGAATAGGCCGACGGTCGTCGCGTGCAGCATGTCGCCGGTCGCTTTGTCCGCTTTTCCGGCACAGGCGCGGGCGTGCGTGCCCTCGAGAACGATGCCGAGCTTGTAGCAGGCGAGCACGGCGTACCAGTCGATGGCGTCGAGGTTGCGCTGTGAGTGCTGGCGGTAGTGCTCGACCAGCTCGGCCGCGGTCGGAAAACCGTCCCACGGAGCGGTACCGGGGCTGGCCGCAACGCCGCCGTCTTCATCGGCCCAGGTGGCGACCAGCCAACCGAGGTCGAGCAACGGGTCGCCGATGGTGCACATCTCCCAGTCGACGATGGCGGCCAGGCGCGGTCCGTCGTTGGCAAACATGACGTTCGCCAGATGGTAGTCGCCGTGCAGGATGCCGGGCTGCCACTGCGCCGGCCGGTGCTCGTCGAGCCAGGCGGCGACGCGCTCGACGCCGGGGATCTCCGGTCCGCCGTAGCCATCGAGCTCGCTGTAGCCGGCGAGCTGGGAGCGCCAGCGCTCGACCTGACGTTCGAGAAAGCCATTCGGCTTGCCGAAGCCGTCGAGCCCGACCGAGAGGTAGTCGACGCGGCCGAGCGCGACGATGCCGTCGACCAGCGCGAATCCCATGGCGCGGCGGATGGCCGGGTCGCCGGCGTGCAGCTCAGGCAAGCCGGTGGTCGGATTGAAGCCGTCGATCGGCTCCATCAAGTAGAAGGCGACGCCGAGCACGTCCGCTTCGGGGCAGGCGGCGATCAGGCGCGGATGCGGGACATCGGTGTCGGCGAGCGCAGCGAGCACGCGGGCTTCGCGGCGCATGGTCTCGTTGCTGTTGCGCCGCAGGTGCTTGGGCGGCCGGCGCAAGACATAGGGGCGGCCGGCGCGTTCGAAGCGGAGAAGGATGTTTTGCGTGCCGCCGCCGAGCACCTGTTGGCCGCTGATCTCGCCCGGACCGAGACCTCGATCGTCCATCCAGGCCGCCAGCGCAGCGAGGTCGATCAATTCGCGGGGAACGACTGGTTGGTTGGCCATACCTTGTCTCGGCGCTTGGCGTCTCGGCGCTTGGCGTCTCGGCGCTTGGCGTCTCGGCGCTTGGCGTCTCGGCGCTTGGCGTCTCGACGCTTCGCGTCTGGCGATCGTTCCCGTCGTAGCGAATGTGCGATGGCGAGTCGAACGCCGAGCGCGCATTTCTCACCAGATTTCGTAGCGAGTGCGTGCCTATCTGCGCTCGCAGTAGAAACCTGGTGAGATCCACAGGCTGCCTCGCGCAGCGACACCAACCTTTGCCTTTGCCCAAGCCTGCGCCTTAGCCTACGAGCGCACTTGTCCTCCGGAGCAATGGCGAAGGGGGAGCGAGTTTCAGGGAATGCCGCCGTCGACGCGGATGGTGGCGCCGGAGGTGAAGGAGGAAGCGTCGCTGGCCAGATAGATCGCGGTGCCGACGATTTCGTCGGGTTCGCCGGCGCGGCCGAGCGCGAAGGTGCGTTTGGCGTGCGCGGTGAACTCGGGAGTGCGCGACCAGCTCTTCGAGATGTCGGTGTGGAAGGGGCCGGCGACGATGCAGTTGACGCGTACCGTGGGGCCGAGCTCGTGTGCCATGGCGACGGTGATGGTGTTGAGTCCCGCCTTGGCTGCTGCGTAGGGCGCGATGTCGGGCGTCGGGCGCAGCGAACCGCTGCTGCTGATGTTGATGATCGAGCCACCGGCGCCGGCCGTCATGCGGGCGCCGACCAGTGCGGTGAGGCGAAAGGGCGCCTTCAGGTTGACGTCGACCACCTTGTCGAAGAGCTCCTCGCTGGTGTCGAGCGAGGAGGCTGCGAGTGGCGACAGGCCGGCGTTGTTGACGAGGATGTCGATGCGGCCGAAGTGCTCGGCGACTTTGTCGACCATCGTCGCCAGCTCGTCCCAATGACCGACATGACAGGAGCAGGGCAGCGCCCGGCGGCCGATTTCTTCGATCTCGGCAGCCGCCGATTGGCAGGCTGCAAGCTTTCTGCTGGCGATGGCGATGTCGGCGCCGGCCCGCGCGAAGCCCAGTGCCATGGCCCTGCCCAGGCCCCGGCTGCCGCCGGTGATCAAGGCGATTTTCCCTGTTAAATCAAATAGGTTTGTGCTCATAGCTGAGGCAGATTCCCGGCCTCCATATCGGCATCCGGGCGCCGCCCTGTCAACGGCCGGTGGCGCCTTGGCCCGTCTGCGCGCAGGTCGCAGAGGGATTTGTCAATCGGCGAGCCGGTGGTACAATCTCTCCCTTGTCCAAAGTGTGCAGGTAGGGTGCAGGTGATGAAGCGAGCGGTATTGGCGGTGGTAGTGGTGTGGATGGGCGTGGCGCCGGCGGCGCGCGGGCTCATGACGGAAGCCGTGCAGCGCTGTGCGATGGCGGAGGTTGCACCGGTGATGGTGTTTCCGCTGCCGCGCTTGGAGCAGTCGCACTTCCTCGCCGCCGCCAACGACGCCGAGGAGGTGGCCGGCCGGCCGGCCCTGAAGCGGCGGGGCGGCAAGGTGCACTACTCGCTCAGCGAATCGATGACGGCGGAAATGAGCTACGCGCACGTCTTTCTCTTTCAGCGCGGTAGCAACCAGGAGCTGCGCACGCATCGCTTTGGCGCTTTTTCGACGGCGCGCGAACGCGACGTGCTCGGCCTCGGGATGAACTGGAACTGGGGCAACAGTCGCGTCGGCCTCGGCTACCGGCTGGAATCGGCGCGCCCCGACCCCAAAGTGCGGGCGGCGATCGGCGGCATCCTACCACGCAGTGAGAGTGTCGAGCACGGCTTCACACTCGGGCTGTCGCGCTCCTGGGGCGGCGCAGAGTAGCCTGGCCCGGCGGCCGAGCTCGATCGACGAAGCTCAATCGCTGTCGGCCGGTGGCCGGGCGAGGATCGCCGTCTTCTTCATCGGTAGCGCGCGCGCTGCGTTCGGTTCGAGGGCAAAGACGGCGGCCATGACATCGGAGGGCTTTACCGATCCCTCGTCGGTAAAGCGCACGTCGAGGTCGATGGTGCCGTTGGTGTGCGCGAAACGGGCGATCAGTGGTCGCGCATCGGTCTCGCGCACTCCGCGCTTGGTGTGGCGGCGGACGATGAGAGCGTCGGCCTCATCGTAGGCGGCGAGCGCGCCGTCGACGTCGACCCCGGTGTCGACCAGGGAGGAGATGTCGATGCTGTAGGAGAAGCCGCCGATTTCGCGATCGGGGCTGGCACACTTCAGCGGCACCTCGCGGGCCTGGCGCACGGTCATTCCCTCGGGGAGCTGACGGGCCAGGGCGAGCGCCAGGTCGGCGACGTCGCGCCGCTCGCTCAAGTCGATGTCGACGATCTCGTGCTCGCTTTCGGCGCCGACCGGCAGGCCGGGGCTGAAGCGCAAGCGCGGCAGCGGCCGGAAGCCACCGGAGAAGGCGACGGGGATTGCGGCGCGGCGCAGAGCGGAGAAGAACACTTCGATGAGCTCGAGATGGGAGATGAAGCGGGCGCGACCGAGCTTGGCGTAGTCGAAACGGACGCGCATGCGCGGTGGCGTCGGTTGGGCCGGTAGCGGTGCCAGCGCTTCGCTGGAGGAACCGAGCCACTCCTCGACGTTGCCGGCGCCTTTTCCGACGACGCCGGACGCCCTCGGGCGATGACCGTTCTCCGCTGCGACGTCCGCGCCGCCGGTGACGCCATCGGTGGCGGCGCTTTCGCCGCCGCTCAACACGCCGTGGATCTTGTGCCAGCCGCGCGGTTCCCAGGCACCCGGTGCGTCGTCCTCGCCGGTGATTTCGGTCGCCCAGTGGTCGACGGTGTCGCCGCGGTGCTCGCTGCCCTTGGCACCCTTCAAGTGATAGGTGACGTTGCGGATTTCCTTGAAGTCGCAAGCGCCGCAATAGGTGCAGCGCTCGATGCTGCAATCGGGGGTGAGCTTGCCTTCGACCGAATCGGCCAGCTCGCGCTGCAGGAAGCTCTTGGTGACGCCGCTGTCGATGTGGTCCCACGGCAACACCTCCTCGAGGTGGCGGCGCCGCAATTGGTCGTCGGCATCGAGTCCGGCCCGACGCATCGCCTGCCGCCACAGGTCGAGATTGGTGTGTTCGGTCCAGCCGTCGAAGCGGCAGCCGAGGCGATAGGCGTGCTCGATGGCTTCCGCCACCTCGCGACCACCGCGCGAGACCAGACCTTCGAGATACGACGTGTCGGCGTCGTGCCATTTGAAGCGAATCTTACGCTTCTTGAGCTCGTCGCGCAGCAGACGCTGGCGCGTCTGCGTCTCTTCGACGCCGATTTGTGCCGACCACTGAAACGGCGTGTGCGGTTTGGGGACGAAGGTCGAGACGCTGGCGGTGACCTCGATACCGCGGCCACCGGCAGCGCGTACGCGGGCGGCGAGCTTGGCGATGCCGCGGAGGTCGTCTTCGTTCTCTCCCGGCAGGCCGATCATGAAGTAGAGCTTGAGCGAGCGCCAGCCGAGCGAGAAGATCTGCCGGGCGGCGTCGATCAGCTCTTCTTCGCTGTATTCCTTTTGGATGATGTCGCGCAGCCGCTGCGTTCCCGCTTCGGGGGCGAGCGTGAAGCCGGTCTTGCGCACCCGTTTGATCTGCTCGAGCAACGAAGGTGCCAGGGCGTCGACGCGGGTCGACGGCAGCGACACGGCGACGCGGTCGGGAGCGTGTTGGTTCATCAGCTCGGTGATCACCGGATTGACGCAACTGTAGTCACCGGTGCTCAGCGACAGCAGCGACAGCTCCTGGGTTCCGGTCGCCGCGACGGCATTGCGTGCGCTGTCGAGGATACGCTGGGGATCGCGCTCGCGCAGTGGCCGGTAGATGTAGCCGGCCTGGCAGAAGCGGCAGCCTTTGACGCAGCCGCGCATGACCTCGAGGCTGGGCCGACCGTGGACGACGCGCAAGTTGGGAACGATGTGCGTCTGCGCCAGCGGCACAGAATCGAGATCGCGCAAGACCCGCTTGCCGACCGCCGGTGGCTGTTCGCGGTCGACCGCATCGACGCCGAGCAGCACGCCATCGGCGTCGCGGCGCTCGGCGTAGAACGACGGCACGTAGATGCCCTCGATGTCGGCGAGACGGGCGAGCAGGGTGTAGCGAGGCCAGCGCTCGGCTTTGGCGGCGGCGATGGCGTCGCAAATGTCGTGGATCGCCTCTTCGCCGTCGCCGAGGAGAACCGCATCGAGGAAAGGTGCCAGCGGCTCGGGGTTGAACGCGCACGGCCCACCGGCGAGGACGATGGGGTCGCCGTCGCTGCGTTCGGCAGCGCGCAGGGCGATGCCGCCGAGGTCGAGCATGGCGAGCAGGTTGGTGTAGGTGAGCTCGTACTGCAGGCTGAAGCCGACGACGTCGAAATCGCGCAGCGGCGTCATGGTCTCCAGCGACACGAGGGGAAGATCGTGCTGGCGCAGCAGGCGCTCGAGGTCGAACCACGGCGCGAAGGCGCGCTCGGCGTAGACGTCGCCGCGGCGGTTCAGCAAATCGTAGAGGATCTGCAGGCCCGGATGCGACTGCGCGATTTCGTAGACTTCGGGAAAGGCGAGGGCGAAACGCACGCCGACCTCGTCCGGGTTTTTACGCACCGCACCCTTTTCATTGCCCAGGTAGCGGCCGGGTTTCTCGACCAGAGGCAGCAGGTCTTCGTATGTGAGTTGAGTCGACGCCATGGCGATGGTCGGTGCACGTTGCCGCGGGTCGGCCGTCGCGCAAGCGAGTCATCGTAGGGGGAGTGCACGAGTGGTGCAAGGTGTGCCGGTGCGACGTGAGCGACGTGACGGTGCGACGGCGTGCGAAGAGACGGATCGATCCCCCGTGTCTGTGTGTGCAGGCGTGCGCTGCGACATGACGACGAGTGAAGAAACGCGCCACCGGCTTTCCGTGTGGCTTTCTGTTGACACCATTGACACCCCTGCCTAGGCTGATTCGAGGAAGAGACTTCGTTTGGAATAGAGCGACATCAACCGCAAGCTCGATGCCGAGCGAAGACGGTCCGCCCGCGGTGGTGGGATGTTGACGTAGTGAGCCGAGGCCGATGAGTACTTTGCAGGGGGCGATCAATTCGAAAGTACTGGTGCTCAACCGCCACTTCCTGCCGGTGCACGTCACGTCGGTGCGCCGGGCCTTTTCGCTGCTCTACCAGGGCATCGCCAAGGCGGTCGACGAGCACTACCGCACCTTCGACTTTCAGTCCTGGAGCGAGCTCTCGGTGGCGGTGCGCGAGGAATCGATCGGGCTGGTCGACGGCGCCATCCGCATCCCGCGTGTCATTCTCCTGCTCACCTACGATCGGGTTCCCAAGCGCCAGATTCGCTTCAACCGCCACAACGTCTACGCCCGCGATCGCAACACCTGCCAGTACTGCGACACCCGCCTGGCGCGCGCCGAGCTGACTCTGGATCACGTCGTTCCGCGCTCGCAGGGAGGGCATTCGACGTGGGAGAACATCGTCTGCTCCTGCCAGCACTGCAATCGCCGCAAAGGGGGGCGAACGCCAAAGCAGGCGGGCATGCGTTTGAAGCGGGAGCCGAGGCGGCCGGCCTGGACGCCGTTCCTCCTCGACTCCTTTTCGCCGAGTCGCTACGAAGATTGGCGGCCCTTCTTGTCGACGGTCGACGCAGCGTATTGGTCGAACGAGCTCGAGCCGTAGTCGGGGCGAACGGCGGCGCTCAGCGAATCTGGCCGCTGCCGTGGACGACGTATTTGTAGGTCGTCAGGTTGCGCACGCCCATCGGACCGCGGGCGTGCAGGCGGTTGGTCGAGATGCCGACCTCGGCGCCGAAGCCGAATACGTAACCGTCGGTAAAGCGCGTCGATGCGTTGACGTAGACGGCCGATGAATCGACGGCGGTGGTGAAGGTGTTGGCGTTGGCGTAGCTGTCGGTGACGATGGCGTCCGAGTGGCCGGTGCCGTAGTCGTTGATGTGGTCGATCGCCTGCTCGAGGTCGTCGACGACGCGCACCGACACGATCAGGTCGAGGTACTCGGTGCGCCAGTCCTCTTCGCTGGCCGCTTTGGCGCTGGTCAGAATCTTCTGCGTGCGCGGGCAGCCGCGTATCTCGACACCGGCTTCGCTCAGCGCGGCGCCGACCGCCGGGAGGAACGACTCGGCCACGTCGCGGTGGACGAGCAGCGTTTCCATGGCGTTGCAGACACCGGGCCGCTGCACCTTGGCGTTGACGGCGATGTCGCGCGCCATCTCGAGATCCGCCTCGGCGTCGACGTAGACGTGGCAGATGCCGGCGTAGTGCTGGATGACCGGAATGCTCGACTCGTTGGTGATTGCTTCGATGAGGCTCGGACCGCCGCGCGGCACGATGACGTCGATGCTGTCGCTCTGCTTGAGGAGCACTTGAACCGCTTCGCGCTCGGTCGTTTCGATGAGCTGCACGGCGGCGCGTGGCAGGCCGGCCTCCTGCACGGCGGCGACGATGACGTCGGCGATCGCCTTGTTGGTGTGGATGGCCTCCTTGCCGCCCTTGAGGACGACGGCGTTTCCCGATTTCAAGCACAGACCGGCGGCATCGGCGGTGACGTTGGGGCGCGACTCGTAGATCATGCCAATGACGCCGAGGGGGATGCGCACTTGCGCGATCTCCAAACCATTGGGCCGCCGCCAGCGTTCGATCGTCTCGCCGATCGGATCGTCGAGGGCGGCAATCTCCTCGAGCCCGCCGGCAACTGCGTCGATGCGCCCGTCGTCGAGAGTCAGGCGGTCGATCAAGGCGGCATTGAGACCGGCGGCGCGGCCGGCCTCGACGTCGCGCCGGTTGGCGTCGACGATGACGTCGCTCTTGCCGCGCAAACCGGCAGCGGCACGCTGCAGGGCATCGTTCTTGGCATCGGTCGAAGCAACGGCAAGTTGCCGGCCGGCCCGGCGCGCGGCACGGCAGAGATCGACGACGTAGTCGTGAATGGCGACCATGCGGCGAACGATAACGGATCGCCGCTAGACGTCCAAGCAGCCTTCGCCATTCGACGAAAATCAAAGATCCGAACCCCCGTCGATTTCCCGGCCACTCGTCCACCTAACGTTGCAGCGACACCGGGAGATCGCGGAAGGGCGGGTGGCGTAGGTGGGCACGAAGTCGGAAAACGCCGGCTCGCCGGCGAGGGGATTATCTCGCGCCAAGAGCGCCAAGCTCGCCAAGGATCTGGTTGTTCGGCGTGCGTTCGAGATCGGCCTTGGATCGAGCAATCCGTTGTTGCCGTCCTTTACGAGCTGTCGGTGGATGTCGTGAAAGAAGCTCTGCACGCTTCTGAAGAGAGCAAGCCCAGCGTCCTGGACGAGCAGGATACGAATTCCCACAGCACTCGTGGCGGCTTGGCGAGCTTGGCGCGAGAATAACAATCAAATGGGTGAAGCTTCCATGTCCGGAAGTTCGGCTCGTCGGCGACTCGCCCTGTCAGAATTGTCGGGGTTGTTCGGTCTGATTGGGATAGGGCTCGGTCTCGCAGTAGGGGCATATATGGCGAAGGGTGCGGAAGAATCGAGAACCTTGAAGGATGTTGTGAATCGCACCGAGCAGTATGGATATGATGCTGTGATTGAAGCCCGGCATGCTGGATTTAACCCCTCGAAGAACAACTTCGAGATTCAACATGCTGCTTCATCT
Organism: uncultured Binatia bacterium (SeqCode); assembly: GCA_965216585.1. Classification (GTDB taxonomy): domain Bacteria; phylum Desulfobacterota; class Binatia; order HRBIN30; family CADEER01; genus CADEER01. Next base: position 22,782 of record CBDCGC010000002.1, read on the forward strand.
TGGAAGGGCACCGTGGGGCTTGCATCGTGGTTAACCGGGCCTACACATGTGCTCCTACGGTCGTATCGAGGTTCGTTTTGATGTTCCCATGCTTCTTGGTGATCGCGATCGTTCTCTTGAGCGGATGTGCATCGAATTCGGAACATGTTGCGGGCTGGGAGATGAAGTCTTGCGCGTGCTTCGAACAGAAACTCCAAATCGGGAGGACTGTCTGCGTCCCAGTCGGCCGCGCTGTGTCTCAGGCTATCAAGCATCTCGATTCGCCTCTCTCAAACTGTGATTCCAGCTACGCACCTTCCCGCCTCCGCAACCTTCCCCTCTGGCCTTCTCATCCCATCTGATAAGGCTGGCGACCGGACTCAGCGTGCGGCGGCACGGCGCGGCTTCTGATAGGCGGGCGAGTGCGCCTCGATCCGGCGGATGGCGTCGCGGTCGTAGACGCGCTCGCCGCAGGCGGTGCATTCCGAGAAGGCGAGATCGGGGACGGTGTAGGTCTGGCCCGCGTGCGTGCGCGTGACGGTCTTGCACACGCGGCGGATCTTCGCACTTCCGCAGGTAGGGCAGTGAGTGATCTTAGGGGTCGAGGGAGCGGGTTTCTTCATGACTCAGCTCGCTTGGAAGAGATCAGGAAGTAGTACGTCTCGCGATCGTCGTCGACGAGGAACTTCCCCTTGGTGTAGAGCGGCAATCCGGTGAGCGTGGTGCCGACGACGACGTAGAGTTTCTCGCCGCGCCCGCCGCGGCGGGGGCTGCGCGAGCGGATGGTCTTGAAAATCGCCACTGCATTGAGGATTGCCTCGGCGACGTCGAGCTCGGTGAGGCCGTCGGCCTCGAGCTCGGTGCTCGCCTTCTCGCTGAAGAGGTAGCGGCCGGCGAGAACGGCCCGTTTGATGCGAACGAGGACGTCATCCATCACGGCGGATCAGATTATTCACCCCGCGCGGTTCTTGGGCGAGGAAGGCATCAGGGACCTGGATGATGGGCTTGCGCTCGGTGAGCGGGAGCTCCTCAATCCGGCGAAAGCGGCGCCACAGTTGGGTGTCCTGCCCGCGCCCGTTTGCCTTCGCCGGCGTTACGCCGAGGAGCTGATCGGTGGAGACCGCGAGCGTTCGAGAGAGCACCGGCAGTAGATGGGCGGACGGGTATTCCGTCTCGCCCTCGTAGTATGCCACCATGTGCTGGGAGATTCCCAGCTCGGCCGCCAGATCGCGCTGCGAGTAGCCGGCGGCCTGGCGCAAACGCGCCAACCGCTCCCCGAAGGTCTCCTCGCTCCCTTGCTGTTCCATCTTCCGTTTCGGCATGTTTGTTTCCCTGCCCAGAGTGTCGCTGGGACTATAGGGCAGGGTTTCGGAATGAGCGGTCGTGAGGTGCATGAGGGGCTTGACTGCTACGATACGTTTTTCGAATCAGACAGTGAACCGAAGATCAAGGGCGATGTGCACCGACCGCGGTTGTTGGTGCAGTGGGTTTGATGTTGCAGCTGCGCCGGCTGGATGGAGAAACGGTGGGAACGTAGGGTAGATGAAGGCCGCGCCGGTACCCGCGGGTTCGGGTTGTCGGGCAAACGGCTCGTTGGCTTGCGATACTCGCAGTTGTCAGAATGCTAGCTTCGCTCGCGGTTGTCATCCCGCCATTCGACGAAAATCAAAGATCCGAACCCCCGTCGATTTCCCGGCCACTCGTCCACCCGCTCGCCAGGTGAGCAGGTAGAGGCAGCTCAGCCCTTCCAGGCTAGTACCCAAACCCGCGTAGCTCAGGATTTCCTGAATGTCTCGCGAATGGAGTCCCTTCGTTCCTGTGGTTGGTCTGCGCTTTTATAGTTGACGTTCTATAAGGGATTCTACGTAGATGAGAATTTCATTTTACTATTGAAAAATGAGGGGGGGGCGATGTAGGCAAAGAAGCACCAGCCGGGAGGGAGCCATGGCAAAGAGCAGTCGTCGGGCAAGTCGCATTCGGGCCAAGCAGCGCAGGCGCGCCGAGCACGAGAGGGCGGGCAACCGCCGCCGCTTCCTGCGCCGCCTGACGATTGTCGGTGTGGGGGCGGCGGCGCTGCTGCTGGTGAGCGGAGTCGCCTGGGAGTGGGCGTCGTCGAGTGCTTCTTGGGGGTATGCCTCGGGTTCTGACTGGCTGGGCTCGACGGCTGTGGGTGCATCCGAACCCTCGCTGGAAGAGTCGGAAACCGGCTACCCGGTGAGTCGACTGCCGCTCAGTGAGGAGAAGCTGCGCGAGCGGTGGGAGCGGCTGAGTGAGCGGCGCCGCCAGCTCGAGCACAGCATGTCGGAGTCGGTTCGGCGCGGCGGTGTGGTGTCGCCGCTGACCGCCGGCTCGTCGGCGGTCGAGCTCCCCGAGGCGATGCGGGTGCGTGTGGTACCCGCGCGCGAGCAGCTCGAGATGGTAGCGCGGGAGTACCCCATACTGAGAGAACAGATGGACCGCGCCCTGGCCGACTTGGATCGGCGGGAACAAAGGCGGAGGCGCTAATGGGCGCCTTTGGCGCAGTTGTCAGTTCTCAGTTGTCAGTTGTCAGTCGCGCCTTCGGCGCGGGGGAGGGCGATTCGCCGACGAGCCGCACGGTCCAGCCGAGTCCTCAGAGATCCGGCCCCAGGTGGGAGGGCGAGTCGCCGACGAGCCGCACGGTCGGGCGGAACCCTCAGGGATCCCTCGGGAGAACCTCCCGCCTGCGGTCGTATCTGGCTCTGTTCGCCGTGTGCTTGTTCCTACTCGTTCACTCAACCGCCCACGCCGACACCGGCACCAGCCTGGGCGACCGCAGCGGAGAGGGAACGACCGCGTTTACGGGTCTGGCGCAGGCGCCCGAGGCCAATCTCTTCACCGGTGCGCTCGGTACGAGCATTCCGATTCCGCTGCCGCCGGGGCGCAAGAACATGACCCCGCAGCTCGCCCTGCAGTACTCGAGCAGCGGTGGGCCGAGCCCGTACGGGCGGGGGTGGAGCCTGCCGATCGGTCAGATCACACGCTCGACGCGCTGGGGTGTGCCGCACATGGACAACCCCCACTTCGACGAGTTCGTGATGATGATGCCGGGGGCGCCGGCGGCCGAGCTGGTGGAGACGAGCACGCCGAACGTCTACCGTCCGCGGGTGGAGATGTCCTGGGTGGAGGCGACCTACCACCCGAGCTCCGACAAGTGGGAGGTGATCGACCGCGCCGGGATGCGCTACACCTTTGGCGACGTGCCGCATGCTCGCCTGGAGGTGTTCGACGAGGGTCCCGATCTCTTCACGACGGCGTGGGCGCTGACGACGATCCGCGACCCCAAGGACAACCGCATCGACATCACCTGGCTCGACCCGGGAGTCGCCGGCAACCACTTCCTGCCGCTCACGGTGAAGTACGGAGGCAAGACCGTCGGCTCGCACATCTTTACGGTGACCTTTCTGTGGACGCCGCATCCGAAGTGGTGCACGGGGTGCGGGGTGGAGTCCACCAACGGACAGTCGCCGTGCACGTGCGAGTCGTATCACCCCGACGGCGTGCGCTCCTACCGGCTGGGGGTCGAGCAGACGCTGAAGTACTACCTGGATTTCGTTCACATCGCCGGCGCCAGCGCCCAGCGCTTCTTCAACTTCTCCTACGTCGACGAGGGCAGTGGGCATCTGGCGCTGATTGCTGCAAACACCACCGATCAGCCCGAGCAGCTCTTCGCCTACGCGGACTGGGATGAAGGTGAGCACGAGACGAGCTCGGCGTCGATCGACCCGCACGGCAACGACAAGATGCGCCGCTGGTCGAGCACGCAGGACGTCGACCGCACGGTGATGGACATGAACGGCGACGGGGTGCTCGATATCGTCAACGTTGGTAGTAACGGTTTTCCGTGGCAGGTGAACTTCGGCAAGATCGACGTCGACCCCGTGACGGGTGATGTGAGCTACGAGTTCGACCCGTCGATCACCTACTGGCAGGGGCCTGGGCCCGTGAACAACCGCATCCGTAACGTTCACCTCAACGACCACTGCGGAGGCCACTTTGCATGCACGGTGATCGACACTTTCGACATCACCGGCGACGGTATTCCCGACTACATCGATGCGTCGACCGGCGACTGGAAGGTCTACCCCGGGGAGTACTCCAACTCGCAGTGGCGCTTTGGCGGCGAGATGGATTGGGACGCGCCGAGCCAGCGGATCCGCACGACGTGGGGAAACGAGGGGCAGTTCACCAATCGAGACACGGTCGACATGACGGGCGACGGACTGCCCGACCTGGTGCTGACCGATCAGGTGTCGGGTGCCTGGCAGGTCTACCGCAACACGGGCCGCGGCTTTGATATGGACGATGTGATTCTCTTCGAGGTTCCGTTCACGGCGATGGACCGGCTCAACGAATGGTACGAAGTCTCGGATGTCGCCAGGACTCGCACGATGCTCGCCGATTTCAACGGTGACGGCTTGCCCGATCTGTTGACGACCACCAACCACGAAGGGCTTCCGCTGGTGGAGACGTGGAATCCGATCCCGGGGGAGGATGAGTTCATCGTCACGGACTATCTCTTCGTGTACTACAACACGGGACAGGGATTTGCGGACGGCTCGGTGGTGGTGGAGACACCGTTTGATTGCTCGCTGACGAGGACTCACAACTCGGCGAGCGGTAGCGCCACTCGCTGCGATCTCATGGACATCAGCGGCGACGGGTTGCCCGACATCGTCCAGAAGTTCCCCACCGAGTGGCGAGTCCTTCTCAATCTCGGCGGCAGCCTGGAGCCTGTGGAGTATCATTCGCCCTTTTCGACCATACGGCGCGAGGCGAGGCCGCCGCGGGTGTGGCCCGGGCTGACGGGCGACATCCGCCACAGCGACGATTCGGGCCAGATCATCGACATGATCGACATCACCGGCGACGGTCTGCTCGACTACGTCACCTCGGGCGACTCCGCCGCCTGGACGGTGCAGCTGCACGCGGCGACGACCAAGCCGTCGCTGATGACGATGATGGAGAACGGGCTCGGTGGCACCAACACGATCAAGTACGAGCCGTCGACGCGATTCATGCATCTCGACGCAAACGGCAACCCGACGCTGCCGATGGTGAACTGGGTGGTGAGCGCGACGCGGCTGAACGACGGCCAGTGCGTGCTGCTGCCGGGGCGAGACCCGTTCGATGTGAAAGCGGGCTCTGCGACCTACAACAACTGTATCGCCGACGGCAGCGAGGTGATCACGCGCATCAAATACGAGGACGGACTGTTCGCCTACGAGACGGATGCGAGCGGCGAGCTCATCAGCCGCGAGTTTCGCGGCTACGGCACGGTGACGCAGTACGACATCTTCGACAATCCGACGCGTACGATCTTCGAGCAGAGCTATTCGAAAAAAGGGTTGGTCCAGCAGATCGCCTACTTTGTAAAGGACTCAGTTGCTGGGGTGCGTTACGAGAACAACACCTGGAGCTCTTCGATCTACCCTGATGGCCGCGTCAAGATGTGGCTGGGGTTGAACTCGCGTGTTCACTCCGATGCGATGGGGCCTCCGTCACGCACTTTCATAGCGCAGAACAACGAAATCGACGACTTCGGCAACGTGAAGAGCAGTTGTAGGCTCGGTTCGGGTGGTACCGGGGTCGTTTGCGTGGAAACCGAGTACGCCGCCCCTGGCTATGAACACTCACCGCGCGATCGCCCGAGCGAGATCCGTACGTATATCGATGCGAATGGGAACAAGTCCTTCGACAGCGGCGAGACGCTGCTCGAAGAAAAGGCGTTCATGTACGACGGTCTCACTTCGCCCGGAGCATTGTTCGCCGGTGACGCGACCCGTATCGACTCGCATCTGATCAACGCCACCGAGGACCGGTGGGTGTCGACGCTGCACACCTACGACATCTACGGCAACATGACCGAGATGACCGACCCCGAGGGGCGGATCACCAAGAGTGAGTTCGACACGGACGGTGCTGGTTTCCATCTCTACCCGACCCGAGTGACCGAGGCCTACGGTACCCTCGATCTGGTGAGCGAGACCGACTACGACTACTTTCTCGGCAAGCCGACGGTGAGGCGAGGGCCGAACGAGCTGGCAAACGGCACCGAGCACCGCACGGTCTACGACTCGGTGGGTAGGATCTTGGAGGAATACCTGCCCGAGGACGTTTTCGACCCCGGCGATCCGAGCCTCAGCGACCCCACGGTCAAATACGAGTACGACTTTCCCGCCGACCCCGGCAGCGGCAACGTGTGGCCGCTGGCCAAGGCCATGGTGACCCAACGCCAGTCGGAGCAGCAGCGCTGGGTGCAGAGCTACGTCGACGCGCTGGGGCGGGCCCGGTACGCGGTCAGCCCGCGCGTGGTGGCGGGCTCGGTGGTCAACGTGGTGAGCGAGCACATCGAATTCGACCAGGGCGGCAACGTCATCCGCCGCTACGACCCGTATCCGGATGGCGGGGCGACCGCCGGCAGCATGACCTACGACTACAACCTGAACGGAATATCCGGCTGGACCGACCCGTTTGGCCGCGTGCGCACGACGGTGGGGCAAGACGGTACGATACTGAGTATCGTGACCTACGGGGGAAAGGTAACCTCGACCATCGATGCGGCGGGGCTGCTGGTCAAGACCGAGACCGACGGCTTCGGGCGCGAGATCCGCACCGAGACCTTCGCCTCCGACTTCACCCTCTACTCGGCCTCGCAGTCGGTCTACGACGGGCTCGACCGCCTCACCGAGCTCTACCAGAACTGCAGCGGCGCCGGGATGACGTGTGCGGGCAGTGGTGACGTGGCGGTAAAGGAGATGACCTACGACACGCTGGGGCGCAAGACCCAAACGGTCGACCGCGACTCGGGCACCTGGAGCTACGGCTACGACGACGCCAACAACCTGCTGTGGCAAGAGGACCTGAACCCCAATCAGCATCTTCAGTTCTGCTACGACGAGCTGAACCGGCCGACGCACAAGTGCTCGCTCGACAGCGACTTCGACGGCAATCACTACGCCTGCCTGCCGATTGCGTGCGGCGGCGACGTCGAGGTGTACTATGAGTACGACGATCCGGGCGTGGACAACTCGCTGGGGCGGGTCACGCGGGTAACCGACACCGCCGGTGAGCAGCGCGTGCTCGGCTACGACACGCGCGGGCGCCAGACGGGTGCGACGCGGGTGATCGACGTCGAGAGCCAGAGCGGCGAGGCGACCTTTCTGTACGAGTACAACCAGCTCGACCAGGTGGTGGAGATGACCTACCCCGACGGCGAGGTGGTGCAGATGACCTACGACGAGAGCGGGCAGCCGACGACGCTGTGCAACACGGGCGGCTACTTCTACGTCGAGTCGGCGCACTACGACATCTTCGGGCGGCTGACCAGCATCGCAAAGGGCAATGAGCTCGTAGACGAGCGCACCTATTACAGCGCGGCGGCCGACAACAACCGCCTGGAATTCATCAAGCTGGCCAAACCAGAGCTCAGCAGCACCTTCGAGCACATACAGCAGTACGGCTACAACGACCGGGGGCAGATCACCTCGATCACCGAGATCGATCTCCCCAGCCCCAGCCTGCTCGGCGGCAACTACAACTACGATCACTACGGGCGCCTGACCCGCTTCACGCCGAACAACACCGCGCTGCCGCTGCGGGACTACGCCTACGACGCCTGGGGCAACATCACCGACAAGGCCGGTGTGACGATGACCTACGACGCGGCGGGGGCGCCGCATCAGATCACCCAGATGAACGGCAACCCGATGCCGGGGATCGGCTACGACGCCAACGGCAACCGGGCTCTGCGCTATCTGAGCGGGGCGATTCCGGATCAGGGATACGAATTCACCGCCGAGGACCGGGTGAAGCGTATCTCGCAGGTGGCCGGCACGCCGCGCAAGATCGACGTTCTCTACGACGACGGCGGCCAGCAGAAGGCCAAGGTGGTGCGCGACTTCAACACCGAGACGCCCGAGCGCATCTTCAGGTACTACAGCCAGTACATCGAGGTGAGTGACGACGTCACCGCGATGGGGGCCGGGGCCAAGACGCTGAAGAACTACTTCTTCGGCGGCCAGAGAGTGGCCACGCGGATCGAGGACGGTGCGGCGTGGGAGACGACCCCGCTGGCCGGTCTGTCGGGGCCGCAGCTCATCGAGCTGGCAGCGAGCTGGGTGACCGACAGACCGGTGGTGGTGGTCAAGCTGTCGGGCACGGCCACCGGCGTGGCGGCAGCCGCGGTCGCGCTGCTGGCGGTGACCCTATTCCTCATGCCACCGGGCAGGAGGAGAAGGGCGGTGGTGGGCATCCGCCCGAGCCGCGGTGCGGCCCTGGGGCTGAGCATTCTCTTCGCCGTGGGCACCATCCCGCTACCGCTGCTGATTCAGCCGGCCCACGCCGAATGCGAGGGTTGCGAGTGCCCGACGCCGACCCCGGCGCCGCCGCAGGACCTGCGCTACTACCACTACGACCACCTGGGCTCGCCGATCATGATCAGCGACGCCGCCGGGGACGTGAGCGAGCAGATCCGCTACCACCCGTACGGCAAGGTGAGCGGACGATTCGACGCCGATGACAACCCCATCGCCGAGCCCGGTGTCGACGACGTGCGCTACGAGTTCACCGGCTATGAAGCCGAGAGGACCTCGGGGCTGCTCTACGCCAACGCCAGGTTCTACGACCCAGAGCTGGCAAGCTTCCTCACCCACGACCCGGCGGCGCAGTTTTGGAGCCCGTACACCTACACTAGTTGGGACCCAGTCAATATCGTTGATCCGAGCGGTGCTCTTGGGATCGGTTTTCTAGCCTTCGCGACCTACGCGTTTGGGTTCGCTGTCGGCTTCTGGCAGGCCTTGGAGAACGGTGCCAGTTTCGGAGATGCACTAGTCGCCGGGGTGATATCGGCTGAAATCTCGAGCAGGACAGCCGGAATTCTTGGGCCCATCGGAGGAGCGGCAAACGCGGCGGCAGCGGAAGGCGCGTACCTTGGCGCGATAGCATTTTATGGACTATTGGGCGGTGCGGCCGTGTACGGAACGGTTACCAGTTTCCAGAACGGCCAGAACGTTGCGGGTGTGGCGGGTGTGGTCGGAATCGTGTTCCTCGCGATGGGTGCGTACTCGGCGTATGGTAAATACAAGGGGTATGTTGCGGCGCAGCCTTCGGGGGGCACGGGCCAGGGGGGAAGAGCAGAGGGTACGGACGTGGCCCTTGTGAAAGGGAAGTTTAATAGGGATACGGGTGAGCTCGTGGTCAAGGATGTCGACACGGGAATAAAGATCCGAACAACTGCGGAATCAGGCGGCAAGCCTTGGGGCGACCCGATTGAGCCGGGCACATATGAGATCCTCGATCAGGCGCGGAATCCGGATTTTTTTCGGCTTGATGCTGCCGATTCGTATCCACGAAACGACATTCATGACGGCACGGGTAGGACGAACTTCAGGCTACACGGGCCTGGCCGAACCATTGGGTGCATTGCCTGCAAGAACCAGCAACAGTGGAATCAGCTTCGTGTACTAATTGAAAATACCTCGACGATCACGGTTCCTGAGAACAGAGCGGTTCCATGGTGGCGTCAAATACTCACTAATAGCCCCACAATCAAGAAATTCGGAACCCTGAAAGTGGAATGACTGCGAGCAATTGATGTTTGCTTCCGTATTGTCCTGCGTCCTTGTCACTGTCAGTTGTTGGGGAGTCCTAACCGGGTACGATCCGATCTTTCAATTGCTGGGTACATCTCGAACCCAATCGAACGTTGTTCTTGGTGTCGCTGCCTTGGTTGCCCTCTGGACACCTCGAACGAGTATTCGGCGGGACAATGACGTTGCACCTGGCCGTTGGTTAGCGTTGGTTCTGGTCGGATCGGCAACCACAGTTGCTATGCTTGTCGGTCTGTCGCATGGATTTGACACGCCTGCAAAGACCCTTCGAGTTGTTGTGGCACCGATCGCAACGGCTCTACTTCCCGTAATTGCACTTGCCAAGGGTTTTGGGCGGTTCGCAGGCGAAGTTCCGCATGTACGATACGAGTTCCTAGTGGCACCGGTGCTCTGTGTCGTTTCAGGTTGCGTGACTTATTTGGGAACGACGCTTGTGAATTGCAAAGGCACTTTCGTGCAGCTTATGGAGGTGTTGTTGCTAGTCGTATTTCCGTTGTTCTGCTTGTTGCTTGTAGCTAGGCGTCTACGTTGAAGAAGCGTATCGAAGAGGACGAGCCACTCATGTAGCGGATGTTCCGAGCGCTTCGAGTGTCTCCCGGTGGCGTGCGGCGGCGACGTCGAGGTGTCCGTTCGCTGCGCTCACAGGGGACGTTGCTAGCTTGTTAGTTTTCTTCGGTAGGCGGCGACGCTGGCGCGTGAGATGCCGAGATAGCGCGCAACTTCCACCGGGCGTATCCCTTTCTTCACCACCGCCAGCTCCACCAAGGCGCGCCTCGCCTCGCAGACTTCGCGGCTACGGCCACGGTTCACCAGCGCTTCGACTTCAACTCCGGTCGCTCGCGCCACCCGTCTTGCCAACTCCGGGAGATCGGCGCCTTCCAGCTCGTATCGCACCTCGCGGTCAACCTTCGTTCGTTTGGCCGCTCGAGTTGCAAAGTGGTTGTCTCCCAGCACCTGACCGCCGAACCATAGATTCCTTGACCGCTCCGGCGCGGGCGTGGGCGAGGTCGATCGGGGCCACTGCCTCCGCGTGGTACTACCGCAAAGGTCCGGTCTCTGCCCCTCCTCGACGCCATCGGCGACGAATCGCCGGTACGCCCGAAATCCGCCGATCCGTTCGAGTACCTCCGCTGTATCGAGCCATGCGCGCGGGTTTTCCCCGAGGTAGTCGTTGTGGCTGCTCCATTCGTAGTGTTCGGGGCCGTCGACAATCCGTGCGCGAACGGGTGTCCAGCGACACCCAGTCTTCCGAGTTAAAACGACACCCAGTGTTCCGAACGACGCCGGGGGAATCCCTGGCGTTTGGGGCGTCACGTAGGGAGGCCGTAGGCCGACCGCAGTGACGGCCCAAACGCCGCGCGCCGGCCGCGCGCGGCTCGGATCGCGGCCGAGGGAAGCCCCAGGATCGATTCAACGGCTGCGCCGAAGGGCTGGGCCCGCATCGAAAATCAGCTACTTGCGGCGACGGGCGCCTCATGACGGATTCTCCGTGCGCTCCTCGAGCTCACGCAGCCGGTAGCTGCGGCCGCGGATGTTGAGCACATGACTCTTGTGCAGAAGCCGATCGAGAATGGCGGTGGCCAGCACCTCGTCGCCGGCGAGCACCTCTGGCCAGTCGCGGATGCCCTTGTTGGTGGTGATCAGGATCGAGCCCCGGCAGTACCTGTAGGAGACGAGTCGGAAGAAGAGGCTGGCCTCGGCGCGGCTCATCGGCTCGAAGCCGACCTCATCAATAATCAGCAGCGAGACGTTCATGTACTTGCGACGCCGGAGCCGAGTCGGACTGAGATCGGCATCACGCTTCATCGCCGCCAGCAGGTCCTCGAGTCGGTAGAAGATCACTCCGAAGCCGTTCTCGACGGCACGCACGCCGAGGGAGACAGCCAAATGCGTTTTCCCCACACCCGGCGGCCCCTGCAGAAGCAGCGTGTGAGACTCGCGGATCCACGCACAGGTGCCGAGCGTCTCGATGCGCGAGCGCTCCACCGAGGGCTGGAAGGCAAAGTCGAAGTTCGCCAGCGTTTGCCCCGTCGGCAGTCCCGAGAGCTTCATCGACGTACGGATGCGCCGCTCCTCGCGCTCGGCTAGCTCGACGTCGAGCACCGAGTCGAGGAACTGGTGCGGTGAGACGGGGTCTTTGACTGCTGCGGTCACCTTCTGCTCGAGCTGCTCGGCCGAGTGCACCAGGGCGAGCCTGAGCAGCCTGTCGCGCGTCGCATCCAGGTCCACCTTCGGCGCCGGCTTCTTCTGCCCGGGCGGATTCACTCGCGTCGTCGTCGTCATCGCGCCGCCTCAGCCAGCGCCGCGTAGAGATCGACCGGGCGGCGATCCGGGGTGAGAGCAGCGATCTCGGCAAGGCGCCGCCCCATCCGCCCCAGCGGGGTCGGAGGTAGCACGTCGTCGGTGGCCTCGCCTTCGAAGTGCGCCGGGTCGATCACCAGCAGATGCTCGGTGTGGCGCTCGTGCTCGGCCACGATGCGGCACTCGGCCAGAATCTGCACCGTTCGGGCGCAGCCGCGCACTTCCACCGTTCTGCCCACGTGGCGAAACGGTACCGAGTACTGGTGGCGCTCGAAGCTGACCAGGCAGTCCTTGCCAACCGGGCGGGTGACGGCGATGTCGAACGGCTCGGGCAGCAGCGGCAGCTCGGCGAGGTGGTGCTTCTCGGCTTCCCAGGCCTCCAGCACGCTAGTCCCCGTCGCCGGGCAGATGCGACGACGCGCCCGATCGAGCGTGCGCCCGTCGCTCCACTCCTGCAGGTGCTCCACACTGTCCCACTCCCGCCCGCTCGGGTCGGAGCTGGCGCGCTGATCGCGCACGCCGCGCTCCACCTTTCCCTTGAATTCCGGTGCCCGCGGCGGGCACGCGTCGATGTGGAAGCGCATCGACTCGGCGTAGCGCCTGTACGTCGGGTGAATCTCTCCCCAGGCGCCAGCACCGCGGATGATCGCTGTTTTCGGATTGTCGATCCGTACCACCGCCGGAACACCGCCCAGACGGCGCAGCCCGCCGTTATGAACCGACAGCCAGCTGAGTTCGTCCTCACGTTCGGACCACACCACCGGATCGTAACGCGAATGCGATAGTTTCAAATGAAATGCATGCATCGGCCGCTCCCGGCCGCCGATCATCAGGCGCGGAAACTCCGCCCAGTCCGCTTGGGCTTGCGCCCCGGGCGGCGTCTCCACCCTGCGCCGGGCGCGACGTTTCGGCGCCGGGTAGCGCCTCTTCATGAACCGCTGCACCGAGCGCACGCTGCCCGGGTAGTCGTGTTCGCGCTCGAGGTACTCGTGCAGCAGCGTCACGTTCACGCCGTCGTCGCTGGCCGCGATCTCCTCCAGCCATCTCGCGATCGCCTCGGCGAACCCGTCCGCCAGGTAGCTCTGGCGGCTGCGGCCGTCCACCGCCCCTTCGGCCTGTCGCCGCAGGTGGTAACGCACCGCTTTCTCGTCCACGCCCAGCTTGCGGGCTATCTCGCTCTTCGACACTCCTCTACGCGCGAGCTCTTTGATCGTCATTCGTGCCTCCAGTCCGAGCTTCGCAGCCATCCACCACCTCCACGGTGGCCAATCTTTCCACAGCTGCGTCCTTGATCAGGCTCGGAATACTGGATGTCGCCTTACGACGATCGTAGGGCGTCGCCCTACAACGGGATTCAAGTGGACGTACCGGACCAGCTGCAGGAGATACGCATCTTCGTCGCACAGGACGGACTTGTATCGGTTCTGGAACAGATGACCTACGCGCCTGTAGCGCAGGTTGAATGAGCCGGCGTATCCCGTGAGAAGACGACCCATGAAGTGACCGAGTCGGCGTGCCCCTTCGCGCCGCACCACCAAATGAAAGTGATTGGGCATGAGTACGTAGGCAAACAGTCGCATCGCTTCGTCAACGGTCAACACGGCCAGGCGGTTCTCGAAGTCGCCGCAGTCACGCGGCGAGCGGAACACCGCGCGTCGCTCCACACCGCGGCCGATCACGTGGTAGAGCCCACCCTCGAAATCCAATCGCGCCAATCGCGGCATAGAATTCCCGTCGCCGTGAGGTCGTACAATGATGTTGCGCAATCGGGCCGTTGGTCCGTTGCACGCGTCGCAACGAGGTGGACCAAAGAATGACGGCACGGCGACCTTTCTAACCTTCAGTGCGTCAGAACAGGGGTAACACTGTTAACGCGTCGCCAGATCGCCGAGAGCGCGATATCCTCAAGGGCGCCAGGCCGCAGCTGATCGGCGAGTGTGCTCGCAGCGGGGGACTTGCGAGAGCGCCAGATGAATACGACCAGTGTGCGCTCCGTTCTTCGGCCGGCGGAGCCCCAGCAAACTAACAAACTAGCAACGTCCCCTGTGAGCGAAGCGAACGTACGTACGCAGTTCGGGGTGGCGGGGTTGAGTACACCTTTCACCGAAAACGCCTTGAGATTACTGATAAGAGGTTTTCGAGATAGATGATCGTACCGACTCGCCCGATTCATGATCGGCTTGCGCAGCATCCCGATAATAGAAAAAGTGTCTTGAGAGATCGAAAGATCGGTGGACTACGCCGCAACAGCTCTGACCGGCGTCGCGATCACCGCGGCGTTACTCGCCTGGCTTCTCCGCGACGAGGCCGTACACTGGGGCAACGTCGTTGCGATGCTGCTCTGCTTCGTGTTCGCCGGCTTGCTCGGAGCCAAGGTGTTCTACGTCGTCGAACGCGGCGGCGTGGTCTGGCATGACCTGGCCTTCGAGTTTCGCAGTGGCTACCGCTACCCGGGCGGCATCATCGGTGTGGTGCTGGCGCTACCGGTTGTGTGGCGGTGGTTTCATCCCGGCGTGGCGCTGGCCCGCTTCGCCGATGCGTGGGTGCCGTCGTTGCCGTTCATCTTGGCGATCGATCGAATCAAATGTTACGGCCGCGGTTGCTGCCACGGGACGATCACCGATCTGCCGTGGGCGACGCAGCATCCGGCCGACTCGGCTGCGTGGCACAACCACGTTGCGGCGGGGTTGATCCCCGACACTGCGGCGCTCAGCGCCGCCGGACATCCGTTGCAGATCTACTTCTTCGTCACCTCGCTAGTGCTGGGGTGTTTTCTGCTCTGGCTCCACGGACGCAAGCGCTTCGACGGGCAGGTGGCACTGGTGTTTCTAGTGCTCGACGGAGTGATCAAGGGGTCGCTGGAGTTTCTGCGCTTCGCCTACCGGCCCGGGCTGCAGGTTGCGGCGTTCGCGATGGCGGTTGTCGGTGCGGTAGGTTTGACGTTGCAGCGGCGTCGGGAGATGGCGGAAGGGCGGGGAGCGTAGTTAGTTCCCGTCTCGAAACGGCAAGTGATTGAAATAATGTAAGAAAATCGAGAAATAGTTGGCAAAAAAGGGGTGTTTTCCCTGCTGATGTGATATCAGTGAATCTCCACAAGTCATTGAAATCACAAAGGAAAACAACCCCAATGAGAGAGATCGTACGCCAACAATTGTCACTTGTCGAACCGGCCATCGAGCACGAACACGCCAGGGAGCTGCAAAAGATCCGCTCCCTGGTGGACCAGTACCCGGAAATCGCCGCTCTGGTTCACGCCGACCTGGTGCGGGGGCTGAAAAATCCACAATCGGGCCGTCGCGGCAGGCTCAGCGGCGAGCAGGTGCTGATGGCGCTGTTGATCAAGCAAATGAACGGCTTCAGCTACAAAGTGCTGGCCTATCATTTGGCCGATTCCACCACCTACCGAGCCGTGTGCGGCTTTGGCATCGGCGACAAGGTTCCATCGAGTAAGACTCTTCAGCGCGACATCAAGCGGATCAGGGCCGAAACGCTCGAAGCGATCAACCGAATCCTGCTGCGCGGTGCGGTAACAATGGGAATCGAGAAGGGGCGCAAGGTGCGGGTGGATTGCACGGTGGTGGAGTCCAACATTCACCACCCCACCGACTCCTCGTTGTTGTGGGACTGCGTGCGGGTGCTCAGCCGATTGAGCAGGCGCGCCACAGAGATCTGCGACGTGGTGGTGTCCAATCACTGCAAGCGGGCAAAACGGCGGGCGCTGGGAATCGTCAACGCGCGCAGCAACAAGCAGCGCAAGAAGTTGTACCGCGACCTACTCAGCGTCGCACGCAAGACTCTGAGCGATGGTAAACGTGTACGTGCAGCACTGCAGCGTGGACCAACAAGCGATCCGATTCAGGCGATGGTCATCGAGGTCGAGTTGCAGCACTACTCGGTGCTGGCCGAGCGGGTGATAGCACAGACCGAAAAGCGAGTGCTGGGCGCAGAATTTGTGCCCACGCAGGAAAAGATCGTTTCGATCTTCGAGCCCCACAGCGACATCATCATCAAGGATCGGCGCGAGACCCTGTTTGGTCACAAGGTGACCATCACCGGCTCAGCAAGTGGGCTGTTCACCGATCTGGTGATCGAGCAAGGCAACCCCGCCGATGTGACACTGGCCACGCGGATGATCACTCGACAAAAAGAGATCTTTGGCCGTGTGCCTCGCCAGGCTGCATTCGATGGCGGGTTTGCTTCCAGGGACAATCTCAACGCCATCAAGCAGCTCGGTGTCAAGGACGCTGCGTTTGCCAAGAAGCGCGGGCTGGCGATCACCGAGATGGCCAAGAGCACCTGGGTCTACAAGAAGCTGCGCGACTTCCGTGCGGGCATCGAGGGCATGATCTCTTATCTCAAGCGCTGCTTTGCCATGGACCGCTGCAACTGGCGGGGCTTTGCCTCCTTCCGAGCCTACGCTTGGTCTTCAGTGCTCACCGCCAACTTCTTGCTCGTCGCTCGACACTCCACCTAGATCGACGCAAAGCCCCCCGGCCGGCTCCCAAAAACGGGACGAACGCACCGCTGCGCCCACATGCGCATTTTTCAACGCTTCGCCGCCGCAATTGGGACTCGCACTGATTCTGCGTTCGCAAATCCTCGAATTCTTCGCGGCCTCTCAAAAACTCGCCTCGCTCAAACCTTCATTCCGAGACGGGAACTAGTTAGTTCCCGTCTCGAAACGGCAAGTGATTGAAATAATGTAAGAAAATCGAGAAATAGTTGGCAAAAAAGGGGTGTTTTCCCTGCTGATGTGATATCAGTGAATCTCCACAAGTCATTGAAATCACAAAGGAAAACAACCCCAATGAGAGAGATCGTACGCCAACAATTGTCACTTGTCGAACCGGCCATCGAGCACGAACACGCCAGGGAGCTGCAAAAGATCCGCTCCCTGGTGGACCAGTACCCGGAAATCGCCGCTCTGGTTCACGCCGACCTGGTGCGGGGGCTGAAAAATCCACAATCGGGCCGTCGTGGCAGGCTCAGCGGCGAGCAGGTGCTGATGGCGCTGTTGATCAAGCAAATGAACGGCTTCAGCTACAAAGTGCTGGCCTATCATTTGGCCGATTCCACCACCTACCGAGCCGTGTGCGGCTTTGGCATCGGCGACAAGGTTCCATCGAGTAAGACTCTTCAGCGCGACATCAAGCGGATCAGGGCCGAAACGCTCGAAGCGATCAACCGAATCCTGCTGCGCGGTGCGGTAACAATGGGAATCGAGAAGGGGCGCAAGGTGCGGGTGGATTGCACGGTGGTGGAGTCCAACATTCACCACCCCACCGACTCCTCGTTGTTGTGGGACTGCGTGCGGGTGCTCAGCCGATTGAGCAGGCGCGCCACAGAGATCTGCGACGTGGTGGTGTCCAATCACTGCAAGCGGGCAAAACGGCGGGCGCTGGGAATCGTCAACGCGCGCAGCAACAAGCAGCGCAAGAAGTTGTACCGCGACCTACTCAGCGTCGCACGCAAGACTCTGAGCGATGGTAAACGTGTACGTGCAGCACTGCAGCGTGGACCAACAAGCGATCCGATTCAGGCGATGGTCATCGAGGTCGAGTTGCAGCACTACTCGGTGCTGGCCGAGCGGGTGATAGCACAGACCGAAAAGCGAGTGCTGGGCGCAGAATTTGTGCCCACGCAGGAAAAGATCGTTTCGATCTTCGAGCCCCACAGCGACATCATCATCAAGGATCGGCGCGAGACCCTGTTTGGTCACAAGGTGACCATCACCGGCTCAGCAAGTGGGCTGTTCACCGATCTGGTGATCGAGCAAGGCAACCCCGCCGATGTGACACTGGCCACGCGGATGATCACTCGACAAAAAGAGATCTTTGGCCGTGTGCCTCGCCAGGCTGCATTCGATGGCGGGTTTGCTTCCAGGGACAATCTCAACGCCATCAAGCAGCTCGGTGTCAAGGACGCTGCGTTTGCCAAGAAGCGCGGGCTGGCGATCACCGAGATGGCCAAGAGCACCTGGGTCTACAAGAAGCTGCGCGACTTCCGTGCGGGCATCGAGGGCATGATCTCTTATCTCAAGCGCTGCTTTGCCATGGACCGCTGCAACTGGCGGGGCTTTGCCTCCTTCCGAGCCTACGCTTGGTCTTCAGTGCTCACCGCCAACTTCTTGCTCGTCGCTCGACACTCCACCTAGATCGACGCAAAGCCCCCCGGCCGGCTCCCAAAAACGGGACGAACGCACCGCTGCGCCCACATGCGCATTTTTCAACGCTTCGCCGCCGCAATTGGGACTCGCACTGATTCTGCGTTCGCAAATCCTCGAATTCTTCGCGGCCTCTCAAAAACTCGCCTCGCTCAAACCTTCATTCCGAGACGGGAACTAGTTAGGTACGAAGTCGGAAAACGCCGGTTCGTCGGTGAAAGGACCATCTCGCGCCAAGACGCCAAGTCGCCAAGAAAGACATGAGTTGCAAAGGGACTGACGAAAGGAAAAATCTCGCTAGCTGGAGAATTGAGGCGGATCATGTGCTATACGGAAGGTGAAGGCGAGCACGAATGGCTAGTCAAGTCGAAGAAGTGGAGCGCCTCCTGACCGGGATGACCCGTGCCGAGAAGGCCGCGGTTTTGCAGGCAGTAGTGCGCGATCTCGGAGACGCTTTCCCAGGCATCGAGAGTGTACACGATGTGTGCGGTGGCGATCCCCGGATCGTTCGTACACGAATCCCGGTGTGGGCGTTGGTATCGCTTCGCGAGCAGGGAGCGAACGACGCTGAGATTCTTGCAGCCTATCCAACGCTTCGGGCGGAGGACGTGGCCAACGCATGGGCTTATGACCGTGCCCATCACGAGGCGATCCTTCGGCAGATGCTTGAGCAGGAAGAGGCGTGAAGCGTGTCACGCCTCTATGCGAACGAGAACTTTCCTCGTCCGACAGTCGTAGTGCTTAGAGAACTGGGCCATGATGTCCTGACCACACATGAGGCGGGGCAATCCGAACGCGCGATTCCCGACCAAGAGGTGCTGGCCTTTGCCACCGCAGACGATCGCGCGCTTCTGACCATCAACCGACGCGATTTTGTTCGGCTGCATAACCGAAACGCAGCACACCCGGGGATCGTAGTTTGCTCGCAAGAAGCCGATTTCGCGGATCAGGCACAGCGTATCCACGAAGTCCTCATGGATATTGGGGATCTTGCCGGGAAGCTAGTTCGCGTCAACCGCCCCGCTTGAGTTCGGTGCCTCGCGCTTCCGCTCACACGCCACACTAACAGTTCGTTGAAAAACAGGCGCGCAAGCGAAAATGAGGATTTAGCCAGGATTTAGCCCATCCAGGGCTCGCCTCCGTACGCCCGTTCCGGGCTCCGATGGGCTCGTGCCGGCTTGCCGGCACTCAAATGAGCAAGGCGCGAAACCGGAGGCAAGGCCAACGCTTTTGTTGAGGATTTCGCAACGCAGCTCTGACGGCAATAGACCATTTGTAGCGCGTGTTCCTGTTTTTCAACGGGCTGCAGGTTGCGGCGTTCGCGATGGCGGTTGTCGGTGCGGTAGGTTTGGTGTTGCAGCGGCGTCGGACGAAGTGAAGGCGTAGTACCTTGGGGAGTGTCGGCCTCTTCGAAGTGGCAACGAACGGTGTCTCGAACCTGTGAGCTCAACTCTTGGAGTGAGTTTGCATCGGTGAAGATCGATTCCCCGAGGGTACACGTGCCGTGTGGCGCCTGAAGCGTGAAACTTGAAACTGGCTTTTCGGCACGTCAAACCCATGGATTGAGGATGAGCGCGCCCGTTGGCGCGAAATCCTCTTGGTTGCGGGTCATGACGTGGAGGCCGTGGCGGCGCGCTGTCGCGGCGATGAGGCCATCAACGGCGCCGATGACCCGGCCTTGTTTTCGGGCGGCAGCGGTGAGCTCACCCCAGATCTGGGCGGTTTCAGGATCAATGCCGAGAATGCGGTTGCCGTAGTCTTGCTCGAGGCTGGTGAGCCAAAGCCGCAGAGCGTTGCGGCGCTTGCCCTGATCGAGCAACTCGATCCCCTTCGAGATTTCGCCAAGACTCAGGACGCTGAGAAAAAGGTCTTCGTTGCTAATCCTGTCGACAGCTTTGATGACTGCAGAATTCGGCGTGCGCCGTGTCAGTTCCGAGAGTTCGATTGCGAAACTCAGCTGACAA
The DNA here is from genome assembly GCA_965216585.1 of uncultured Binatia bacterium (SeqCode). Taxonomy (GTDB): domain Bacteria; phylum Desulfobacterota; class Binatia; order HRBIN30; family CADEER01; genus CADEER01. The sequence goes on from CBDCGC010000002.1 coordinate 42,818, forward strand.
ATGGTGTCGCGTCAAGGGACGTCGAAGGCCCATTTGATTGCCTGGTCCAGCTCGGCGAGCTTGTCGGCGTCGAACGCCCCCATCTGCCGCTTCAAGCGGCTGCGAGGAACGGTGAGCACGTTGTCGAGGTTGACAACACAACGTACGGGTAGCCCCTGACGGCGGCCCAGAATCACCTCGGTTGGCAGTTGCCGAACCGTTCGCGTGACGATCGCGACGACCACGGCACCGATACTTTGGAGAACGGAATCCCGAGTCAGAATCACAACGGGTCGGTTGCCCAGGGGTGAGGGTAGTTCCGCCCACCACACCTCGCCTCGACTCACGGGTCGGTGGCCTTTCAGCCGGGTAGTTTGGGCAACTCACTCAGCAGCGCGGTCTGCGTCTCGGCTACATCCGCGCCGTCGAGATCAGTGATCGCCTCAGTTTCGAGGTACAGCCGAATCGCCTCTTCCACGAGCACACGCACATCCCGTCCCTGCTGCTTCGCGAGGTCTCGAATCTGCTCCTCGACGCCTTGGGGAAGCTGAAAGCTCATGCGAAGACACTACCCAGGTCGACTCCTGTCATCAACTGCTCGTCTTCGAGTCTCGGGACCCTCGGACAACCACCTGCGGAGACGCGCCGGCCGTGCCGAGGACGACGAGGTCGTCGCGGTGGATGGCTTCGTCGCCGAGCTCGTAGCCCAGGGTTTTCTGGATGTCTCGTGAGTGGAGTCCCTTGATGCGGTCGAGGTCGGCGCTGGCGTAGCCGACCAAACCGCGGGCGATTTCTGCGCCGTCGGGTCCCAGACACGATACGCAGTCGCCGGCTTCGAAGTCGCCGCCGACGCTGACGATCCCTTTGGGGAGAAGGCTGCGACCGGCATCGACGACGGCGCCGCGGGCGCCGGCATCGACGGTGATGCTGCCGCTGGGCTGCAGGGTGTGGGCGATCCAGTGCTTGCGCTGGGTGAGTCGATCGCTCTGGGCGAGGAAGAGGGTGCCGGTGTCGGTGTGCGGATCGAAGACATGGGCGAGGATGCCGGGGTTGATGCCGTCGGCGATGATGCAGGGAATCCCGGCCGCCGTCGCCTTGGCGGCGGCGCGCAGCTTCGAGCGCATGCCGCCGGTGCCGAGACTGACGGTGGTGTCGGTTGCGTAGGAATGGATGGCATCGTCGATTTCGTCGACGACCGAAACGCGCCGGGCGGTATCGTCGTCGTGGGGATTGGCGGTGTGTAAGCCCGCTACGTCACTGAGAATGACGAGCAGGTCGGCGCCGATCAGCGTCGCTACCAGCGCCGAGAGGTTGTCGTTGTCGCCGAAGGCGAGAAATTCTTCGACGGCGACGGTGTCGTTCTCGTTGATGACCGGAACCACACCGGCCGAGAGCAGCTGCTCGAAGGTGTGGCGGGCGTGGATGTAGCGGCGCCGGTTGGCGAGATCGTCGTGGGTCAGCAGCACCTGGGCGGTGGTTCGGCCGTGCTCGGCGAAGTGGTTCTCGTACATCGCCATCAGACCGATCTGTCCCACCGCCGCCGCGGCTTGGCGCTGCGGTACGGTGCGCGGCCGCTTGGCGGAACGCAGCTTCGCCGTGCCGACGGCGACGGCGCCCGAGGTGACCAGCGCGATCTGTGCCGGCGGTAGCGAGCAGATCTCCGCTACCAGACGGGCGAGGCGATCGGTGGCGAAGCCATCGCCGTCGCTGAGCACGGTGCTGCCGACCTTGATGACGACGCGCTTGGCGTCGCGCAAGATGCGCTCTTTGTATTCGCTCTGCTCGACCATCCGGGCGCAGCCTATCACAACGAGGCGGTGGCGCCGCCGGCCCGGCGTCCGGCGCGCAGCTCTTCTGCAATGGCGGCGACGGCGTCGCCGATGCCTTCGCCGGTCGCCGCCGAGACGGCGTGCAGCGGCACGCCCAAAGCGCTCAGCGATTCGAGCAGCTCGCCGAGGCTTGCGCGGTCGCCGAGAAGATCGATCTTGTTGGCGACGACGAGCTGTCGCTTTCCGGCGAGCTCCTCGTCGTAGCGCTGCAGCTCGCGGTTGATGGTGTGGAAATCGTCGAGTGGATCGCGCCCGCTCAGACCGCCAGCATCGAGGAGGTGCACGAGAATCGCCGTGCGCGAGATGTGGCGCAGGAAGCGGTGCCCAAGTCCCTGGCCGCTGTGGGCGCCCTCGATGAGGCCGGGGATGTCGGCGACGACGAAGCTCTCTTCGTCGGAGAGGCGGACGACGCCGAGGTTGGGCACCAGCGTGGTAAAGGGAAAGTCGGCGATGCGCGGGCGCGCCGCCGAGATGCGCGAGATGAACGTCGACTTGCCGGCGTTGGGAAAGCCGACCAGGCCGACGTCGGCGAGCAAGCGCAACTCGAGGTGGACGCGGCATTCCTCTCCGGGGGTCCCGGGCTGGGCGTAGCGCGGCGTCTGGTTGGTGGATGATTTGAACATCGCATTGCCGCGACCGCCGATCCCGCCCTGGGCGACGACGGTGCTCTGTCCGTCGGCGGTCAGATCGGCGATGACCTCGCCGCTGTCGCAGTCGCTGATTCGCGTACCGATGGGAACCGGAATGATCTTGTCTTCGCCGTTCTTGCCGTGTTGGTTCTTGCCGCGCCCCGGCTCGCCGTTGCGCGCCCGCTGGATGGGTTGGAACTTGAAATCCTGCAGCGTCGAAAGACCCGATTGGGCGACGACGATGACCGAGCCGCCGTTGCCGCCGTTGCCGCCGGCCGGACCACCCTTGGGGCGGTACTTCTCGCGCAGGAAGGAGACGCAACCAGCGCCGCCGTTACCGGCGTGCACCTCGATGTCGGCTTCGTCGACGAACTTCATGGTCCGTCACATCGCTGTCCGCTGCGCGGAGGCTGCGTGCCCGGGGCGTGCTCAGGAGGTGGAGACGATGTGGACCTGCTTGCGCTTCTTGCCGAGTCGATCGAATTTGACGGTTCCATCGACCAGGGCGAAGAGGGTGTAGTCGCGCCCCATGCCGACGTTCTTGCCAGGATGGATCCGCGTGCCGAGCTGGCGCACGATGATGTTGCCGGCGCGCGCCGGCTGGCCACCGAAAAGCTTGACGCCGCGCCGCTGGCCCTGGCTGTCGCGGCCGTTGCGCGAGCTTCCCTGTCCCTTTTTATGAGCCATCGTTCGCTCCCGTGCTGATTCCGGAAACGCGCACGCGTGTTTCGTACTGGCGATGCCCCTGGCGCCGCCGGTACTTCTTGCGTCGCTTCTTCTTGAATACGAGGATCTTCTTGGCCCGCTGCTGGGCGAGGATCTCACCGCGGACACTGGCGCCGTCAACGGTCGGCGTGCCAATCTGCACGGCGCCACCGTGTGAGGTGAGTAGAACCTCATCGAAGGACAGCTCGGCGCCCGGCTCACCGTCGAGCTTTTCGACCGTGATGACGTCGCCCGGTGAAACCCTGTATTGCTTTCCCCCGGTTTGAATGACGGCGTAGTCCATGTGTCTTCCCGCTTGCAAAACCGCCGCATCGAACGGCGACAAGAGTGCTTGATGGAACTCGCAAAGCTAAGCGAAGAAGTGTGCCAAGTCAACCACTTGGCCAGCCATGGGGCGCTTTTCGGGGGCGCATCTCGCCGCTCCCGATGCGAGCCCGCCGGCTTGCTTCCGCGCTGGCGACAGGGCACTTACGGGGAGTGCTGGAAGCGGTTCATCTGTGTGTCGTAACAAGGCGAGATTGTGGCCTTTGTGAAGAAATGGAGGAGGTCGCCGAGGGTTTCGCCCGGCGCGGCGAGGCAACCCTCGAGGTCGTCGACGTCGACTCGCGTGCCGAGTTGGTCGAGCGCTACGGCGATGAGGTTCCGGTTTTGCTGATCGACGGCCGCAAGGCCTTCAAATACCGCGTCGAAGAGCGCGAGCTGGGCAGGCGTCTGAAGGCCCACCGCCGGCGGCAGCGGGCGCGGGTCTGGCGCGCCCGGCTGGGTATGTGAATGCCGGTCGTCGCCGTCGACGTCATGGGGGGCAGTGGCGATCCGGGTCCGGCGGTGCAGGGTGCCGCCGCCGTGTCGCTTTCGTCCGACATTCAGATGTTGTTGGTCGGACCGCCGGAGGAGATCCAGGCCGCGCTCGATCGCACGGCGTACAACCCCGAGCAGATCGACGTCGCGCCGGCGAGCGGTGAGCGGCTGGCCTTGTCCGACCCGCCGGAAGCTGCGTTGCGGCGCGGCTCGATCTGCTCGCTCGCCGTCGCCGCGCGTACGGTGAGCGAGGGGCGCGCCGACACTCTCGTCTCGGCCGGCAACGCCCCGGCTTTGTGGCGCCTCTGCTTGCGCGACTGGCCACTCCTGCCGGGCCTGCGGCGGGCCGCCGTCGCGGCGGTCTTCCCCCGTCATGTCGGCGGATCGGAGCGCGATCCGCTGGCGCTGATTCTCGACGTCGGCGGCACGGTGCGCTGCCAGGCCGGCGATCTGATCGACTTTGCCCGCCTGGGATCGTCGTACGTGCGCTGCGTTTCGAAGGTTGCCGAGCCGGCGGTGGCGCTGCTCAACATGGCGACGCGGGCGGATGCCGGCGGCGAGGTGCTGGTCGAAGTCCACCGCCGTCTCGGGCGCAACGACAGAATCCATTTCGTCGGCAACCTGGAGGGCGGCGAGATCGTCAGCGGTCGTGCCGATGTCGTCGTCTGCGAGGGTTTGCTCGGCAACGTCGTGCTCAAGATGCTGCACGGGCTGACTGAAATCGCAGTCGATCTGACCGGTGCGGCGGCACGCCGCAACTGGCGGTGGCGCGCCGGCATGGCGATGCTCGGCAGCGGCGTCGAGCAGCGCATGCCGATGGTCGAATACGAGGCCTACGCCGGCGCACCCATCCTCGGTTTTCAAACCGTGCCGATCTACTGCGATCCGTCCTCGCCGCCGCGCGCGCTCGGCAACGCCGTCAAGCTGGCGGCCAAGGTCTACCGCGATTTCGCCGTCGGGGTTCAGCAATGAAGCGGCAGGGTGGCAGGCGCGTCGTCTTTCGCTGGGATCTCGACAAGACCTATCTGCAGACCAAGCTGGAGTCGCTGCGCAGCCTGGCGAGGATCCCCTTCGAATCGGCGGAAGAGAAAGTTGCCGCACCGGGAGTGGCGGCGTTGATTCGCGGCCTGCGCACCTCCGCCGAGCGCCGCGGCGACGAGGTGCGAGTGCGTTTCGTTTCCGGCAGTCCGCCGCAGATCGGCAAGGCGATCCTCGAGAAACTGGCGATGGACGGCATCGAGCACGACGGCGTCACCTTCAAAGATCAGTGGGGTCGCATCCGCCGCGGCAAGTTCCGCGATCTGCGCGAGCAGGTCGGCTACAAATTGACCGAGTTGCTGCGCCAGCGCCTCGCCGAGCCCGATCACGCGATCGAGTATCTCTTTGGCGATGATTGGGAATCCGATCCGCTGATCTATTCTCTCTACGCCGACGTCATTGCCGGATTCGTCGATCGCGCCCGATTGCACGACATCCTGCAGAGCTTGAAAGTCGATGCCGAGTTGGCCAGCGCCGCGATCGATCTGGTCGGCCAGCAGTCGCCGCGCCAGGCGGCGGTGGCGCGCATCTTCATCAACCTGGCGCGGCCCAGTCCGCCGCGAAACTTCGCCGCCTACGGCCCGCGGTTGGTGCCGTCGTTCAACTATCTCCAGAGCGCGGCCTGTCTGTTCGAGGAAGGCGTGCTCGACGCCGCGGCGGTGAGCAAGGTGGTCGCCGATTTGCGCGACGCCAACGGCTATTCGGCGGCTCGCCTGGTCAATTCGCTGCGCGACATCGAGCGCCGCGGACATCTTTCACCAGCTGCGGCGGCTCGGCTCCTGGCGCACTTGCGCACGGCGGCGACGCTGCCAGAGGTTGCGGCCGGTCGCTCGCGCTGGCGCGATGGCTGGCTGCGGATCAAGGCTCGCCTGCTCGAGCCGACGCCGCAGCGGTCACAGCCGGCTGTTTACGATGCTCTGTTGCCGGCGGTAGCGGAGGTCAGCGGATGAGCGATGCACTGGTCGTATTGGCGACAGCGCCCAATCGGCAGCAGGCGGAAACGATAGCGGCGGCGCTGGTGGAGGAGAAGCTGGCGGCCTGCGTCAACGTACTCGGCGAAGTCAGCTCGATCTATCGCTGGCAGGGCGCGGTGCAGCGCGATGAGGAAGCGCTGATGATCATCAAGACCAGTCGCCAGCGCTTCGCCGCGCTGCGCCGGCGCTTCGTCGAGCTGCATTCCTATGACGTTCCCGAGTTGCTCGCCCTGCCGGTGGCCGACGGAGCGCCCGACTATCTCGCCTGGCTCTTCGAATCGCTGCGCTGACGATGCAGGGCGGCGTCCGCGTTTCAGTTGCGCCGCACCCGCGGCTGTCCCTGGATACGCAGGCCGCCGCTGCCGAGGCCGCCGGTCTTGGTGCGCTTGTCCTGCGCCTTGATCTCGTGGTTGGAGATCAGGATTCGCATGTTGTTGGCCGAGTCGGCGTTGCGCATCGCTTCTTCCGACGTGATCTTGCCCTCGGCGTAGAGCTCGAAGATGTGCTGGTCGAAGGTCTGACCACCTTCTTGCAGGCTCTTTTCCATCGCTTCTTTCAAGGTGTCCGTCTCGCCCTTTTTGATCAGATCCTTGACGTACGGCGTGTCGAGGAGAATCTCGAGTGCGGCGACGCGTTTTTCATCCTGACCGATGATCAGACGCTGCGAGATGATGGCGCGCAGGTTGAGCGACAACTGCAGATAGATTTCCTGGTGGCGCTCGGCGGGGAAGAAGTTCATGACGCGCTCGATCGCCTGGTTGGCATTGTTCGAGTGCAACGTCGCCAAGCAGAGATGACCGGTTTCGGCAAAGGTAATGGCCGCCTCCATGGTCTCGCGGTCGCGCACCTCGCCGATGAGAATGACGTCGGGGGCTTGGCGCAGAGTGTTCTTGAGCGCGGCGTCGAAGGAATGGGTGTCGAAGCCGATCTCGCGTTGGGACACCAGGCAGCTCTTGTGCTCGTGCACGAACTCGATCGGATCTTCGATGGTGATGATGTGCCCGGTGCCGGTGGTGTTGCGATGGTCGATCATCGCCGCCAGGGTGGTCGACTTACCGGAGCCGGTGGCGCCGGTGACGAGCACCATGCCTCGCTTGGTCATGGCGATCGGTTCGAGGATGTTGGGCAGACCGAGATCGCCGATGGTCGGCACCTGTGACTTGATCAATCGAATCACGGCGCCGACGGAGCCGCGCTGCTTGAAGACGTTGATGCGAAAGCGCCCCATCGAAGTCGACGAGATGCCGAGATTCATTTCCATTTCCTGCTCGAAGACGGCGCGCTGGCGCTCGGTCATCAAAGAGTTGGTCAGCTCCTCGACGTCGGTCGGCGTCAGAGCTGGGGCGGGCAGCGGCTGATTGACGCCTTCCACGCGCACCGTCGGCGGGCTTTCGACCGTCAGGTAGAGGTCGGAAGCTTCGCGTTCGACCATCTGTTTGAGCAGGATGCGAATATCCATGAAGCATCTCTCTCCTGATCAACGAAGCAGGCCGCCGAGGCGGCCTTGCGATTGCGGGCGGGCGCCGATGTCGTCAGTCGGCTCGGAAAACAGGTTGGGTGTGTTGGTCTTCGACTGCGCTTCCTGCGGCGTCACCAGGTTGCGCCGCACCAGCTCCTGCAAGGCCATGTCGAGTGTCTGCATACCCATCTTCTGCCCGGTCTGCATGGCCGAGGGGATCTGGTGGACCTTGCCCTCGCGGATCAGGTTGCGCACGGCACTGGTGCCGATGAGGATTTCGAGAGCGGCGACGCGCCCACCCGCCTTTTTCTTGAGCAGGCTCTGGGTGATCACGGCTTGGATCGATTCCGAGAACATGATCCGCACCTGCTCTTGTTGGGCGGGGGGGAAGACGTCGATGATTCGGTCGACGGTTTTCGGCGCGCTCGACGTGTGCAGCGTGCCGAAGACGAGGTGGCCGGTTTCGGCGGCGGTGAGAGCGAGTTGGATGGTCTCGAGGTCGCGCATTTCACCGACCAGAATGACGTCCGGGTCTTCGCGCAGGGCGCCGCGCAGGGCGGTGGCAAACGATTCCGTATGGATGCCGACCTCGCGCTGGTTGATCAGGCACTTCTTCGATCGGTGCACGAATTCGATCGGATCCTCGATGGTGAGGATGTGTCCCTCTTCCTTTTCGTTGATGCTGTCGATCATGGCGGCCAGCGTCGTCGACTTACCCGAGCCGGTCGGGCCGGTCACCAGCACCAGGCCTTTTTCGCGATCGCAGATTTCGCGCAGGATTTTCGGCATGCCGAGATCGTCGAGCGTCATGACCTTGGTCGGAATGGTGCGAAATACCGCACCTTCGCCGCGCCGGCCGCGGAAGACGTTGACGCGAAAACGAGCGATGTCACCGAGCTCGTAGGAGAAGTCGATGTCGTTGGTCGCCTGGAAGGTTTTTCGTTGGCCGTCCGACATGATGTCGAAGATCATGTCGTGCACTTCCTCCGCCGACAGGGCGGCGTGGTCGAGCTTCTTGATGTCGCCGTCGACGCGGACGCGCGGCGGCTCGCCGGACGTCAGGTGGGCGTCCGAGGCGCCCGAGGTATGGGCAAAGGTCAGCAACTCGGTAATATCCATGCGATCTCCTCGCCAGGGACATTAGCAAGGCGCAAGCCAAGTGTGAAAACACCCTCTGTGGTGGGTCGGTCGCATCTCATTTGCGGGTGCGCACGGCACCTGTGCTGCCATTGTGACAAATGTGACGCCGAGCGGCGTCAATCTGCGATCATGCTGCGCTGCATGAAATCGTAGAGGACGTTGGCCATGCCGTGGTAGACGGTTGGTGCCGCGACGCTGTCGGTGCGTTCGCGCAACCAGCCGGCGAAGAGCGCAAAAAAGGAGACGCGCATGCGGCTCAGGTCGCCGTCGATGACGTGGCAGACGCCGAAGAGCAGTGAGGCGACGAGCAGACCCCAGCCGGCGCGCGCCCCCCAGAGTTGCCATGGCCGTCCGAAAGAACGGTTGAGCTCTGTCTGCAGATAGCCGCGGAAGAACACTTCTTCCGAGAAGCCGATGATGACGACGTGGACGAGGACGAGGCGCAGCAGGTTGGGGTGAAGGGTGGCCTCGAAGTGAGCGCCGAAGGCGATGCGGGCGAAGAGATAGTGCAAGACGGCATAGCCGCCAAAGATGAGAGTGACGAGTGCGAGGTGGAAGGCGGGCGTGCCGATATCTCCGATGTGGAGTCCGTACTCGGCGTAGTCGCGGCGGCGCAGCGTAATCCAGATGAAGGGGATGACGCACCAGAGAGTGGGAATCCCCGAACCGACGGCGAGCGCCAGAGTGATCGGCAGCAGCAGCAGCGCCTCGATGGTTCGCGGGTCCAGGCGCGCGCCGGAGCTGGTCGAGGAGGGTGCCACGCTGGCCGCTACGAACCGGCGATCGTCATGCGGGCGATCTTGATCGTCGGCGCGCAGATGGTGCGCCGCATTTCGAGATCGTTGCCCACCGCCTCGATGTTGCGCAGCATGTCGAGAAGGTTGCCGGCGATGGTGATTTCGCTCACCGGGTAGGCGAGCTCGCCGTTTTCGATCCACAGGCCGCTGGCGCCGCGCGAGTAGTCGCCGGTGACGGGGTTGACGCCGAATCCCATCAGCTCGGTGACGTAGAGGCCGGAGGAGACCGAGGCGATCAAGTGCGCCGGGTCGACGTCGCCGGCGGGGAGGTAGAGGTTGGTCGGGCTGACGCCGGGACTGTCGCCAACCGAGCGCGACGCGTTGCCGGTCGAGCGACTCGCCAGCTTGCGCGCCGAGTAGGTGTCGAGCAGGTAGCTGGCGAGCACGCCGTTCTCGACGACGGTGGTGCGGCGGGTCGCCAGCCCTTCGCCGTCGAACGGCTTCGAACCGAGGGCGCCGGCGAGGTTGCCGCAGTCGATGAGATCGATGCCGTCGGGCATGATTCGTTCGCCGACTTTGTCGCGCAGGAACGACACGCCTTTGTAGAGCGCGTGACCCGAGACGGCGCCGGCGATGTGTCCGATCAAGGATGCCGCCATGTCGGGGTCGAAGATCACCGGGACCTCGGCGGTGCCGACCTGACGCGCGCCCAGGCGGCGCAGCGTGCGCTCGGCGGCGCGCTTGCCGATCGCCGCCGGGGCGTCGAGATCGGCGAGGCGGCGCCGGGCGCTGTACCAGTAATCGCGCTCCATCGAGCCGTTGTCGGTGGCGACCGGAACGGCCGACAGGCTGCAGCTCGAGCTGCGATAGGAGCCGCTGAAACCGTGGCTGTTGGCGTAGACGACGCGGTGGGTTCCGCTGCCCAGCTCGCTTCCCTCGGAGTTGGTGATGCGCGGGTCGGCGTCCATCGCCGCCGCCTCGGCCTCCTTGCACCAGCCGATTGCCCGTTCGGCATCGAGCTCGGCAACGGCCGGATCGTGGAGATCGAGATCGGGGATTTCGGTGGCGATTTCGCCGGCCTCCGGCAGGCCGCTGACCTCGTCGGCGGCGGTCACCCGGGCCAGGGCGACGGATTCCTCGGCCAGCCTGGCGAGCGCGTCGCGCGAGAAGTCGGCACTCGACGCGATGGCGCTACTCTTGCCGGAGAAGGCGCGCAGGCCGAGGTGTTTGGCGGTCGACCGCTGGACTTTCTCGATCTCGCCGAGGCGTACGCCAACCGATAGTGAATCGCCTTCGGCGACGACGACGTCGGCCTGATCTGCACCGTGCCGCTTGGCTTCGGCGAGTAGAAAGGCGGCGATCTCGTCGAGTGCGGTCTGGCTCATGCCTGGGTGCCGCCGACCGTCATGCCGTCGATCTTGATGGTCGGCAAGCCGACGCCGACCGGCACCGACTGGCCGTCTTTGCCGCAGGTGCCGATGCCTTCATCGAGAGCGAGGTCGTTGCCGACCATCGAGATTCGGGTCAGCGATTCGGGTCCGTTGCCGATCAGCGTCGCGCCTTTGACCGGTTTGGTGATCTGTCCATCTTCGATCAGATACGCCTCGGTGGCCGAAAAAACGAACTTGCCGCTGGTGATGTCGACCTGGCCGCCGCCAAAGGAGGCCGCGTAGAGGCCGTTGCCGGCCGATTTGATGATGTCTTCGGGTGCGTCCTGCCCGGCCAGCATGAAGGTGTTGGTCATGCGCGGCATCGGCGCGTGGCCGTAGCTCTCGCGGCGGCCGTTGCCGGTCGGTTGCATGCCCATCAGGCGCGCGTTCATCTTGTCCTGCAAGTAGCCGCGCAGGATGCCGTTTTCGATCAGCACGGTGCGCCCGGTCGGGGTTCCCTCGTCATCGCAGTTGAGCGAGCCGCGCCGGTTGGCGATGGTACCGTCGTCGACGACGGTGCACAGCTCGGAGGCGACGCGTTCGCCGATGCGGCCGCTGAACGCCGACGTCTTCTTGCGGTTGAAGTCGCCTTCGAGGCCGTGGCCGACGGCTTCGTGCAGCAGCACACCCGGCCAACCGGGGCCGAGGACGACGGTCATGTTGCCGGCTGGCGCATCGATGGCGCCGAGGTTGCGCAGGGCTTGATCGGCGGCGGTGTGCACCCAACCGACATAGCGATCGTCTTCGCTCAAGTAGGAGAGCTCGACGCGGCCGCCGCCGCCCGAGGTGCCCTGTTGGCGCATGCCGTTTTCCTCGGCGATGCAAGTGACGTTGAGACGTACCAGTGGCTGAACGTCACCGACCACGAGGCCGGATGAAGTGGCGACGAGAACGACCTTGCGTTCGACACCGAGGCTGGCCAGGACGTTGGTGATTCGCGAGTCGTGGCGCCGTGCGGCGACGTCGATCTCGGACAGCAGCGCGATTTTTTCCTGCAGGTCGACGTCGAGCGGGTTGTCGGCGAGAGAGTAGAGGTCGTGTGCCGGCGCCGAGGTTCGCACCGCTACCGAGGATCCGGCATGGCTCGATTCAGCGATCGTGCGCGCCGTGTCGGTGGCGACGCGCAAGTTGTCGAGCGAGACTTCGTCGGTGTGCCCACAGCCGAATTTATCACCGGCGACGACCCGCACGCCGGCGCCTTGCGAGACGTTCTTGTTGGCTTTCTTGACGATCCCCTCCTCGAGCGAGAACGACTCGGAGGTGCGGAATTCGAAATAGAGATCGGCGAAATCGGCCTTGCGGGCGATGGCGCGACCGATCGTGTCCTCGATCGCGCGGTCGTCGAGCGCAAAGCGATCGAGAAAAAAGCTGCGCGCTTCGCGCGCGGTGGTGCTTTCAGACATCCATGCTCCCCGGTGACGGAATGCGCGACACGATACCAGAGCAGCAACGTCCAACCAACGACACCACCACAACGAAAGGACCTCTCGCCAAGAATGCAGTGCTCGAGGAACACTCACCTGGTGATGCACCTTGCAGCGTTACAACCGTAGTACCCAAGGCTCCAGTCGCGATTTTCTGCCTCGGCGAGGTGTGAGCGCATCGGCTCGGCGGCGAAACGGTGCCCTCTTTTCCTCTCGGGTCGCATCGTCTAGGTTAAGTTGCGCTACTACCAGGGGTGGATTCGACCAACTGTGACTAATTGTCATTTGGCTGGTCAATGTGGTGTGAGCAGGCTGAGGTAGCCCGGTCAACGGAGAATTCACGGGGGTTTGGAGATGTCGTTACGAGCGGATACGGACGCTGCGCAAGCAATCTTGCAGGCGCTGGACGAGGTCGTCGAGGAGTCGCTCGCGGTTGCCGGCAAGCGCACCAACGGCGGTAAGGGGATCGACGACGAGCAGGTGCACAGCGAACGTCTCGCCTACGCGGCGACCGAGCTGGCGGCTGCACGCGATCTGCTCAACTACGCGCGCGGCCCGGCGGCCGGTGATGCGGCGGTCGGCGCCATGGCGACGGCGTTTGCCGGCGAGGTCGGGCTGGGGCTGGCGTCTCAGGTTTCCGCCCATCTCGACGCCTTTGGTATCGGCGCCGATCGTTTGGCGGCGTCGCTGGGCTCTGCCGACTTTCTCGCCGCGGCGCGGGCGGCGGTCGACGACGAGCGCATCAGCGCCATCGGCCGGCACGTCATCGAGCAGCGCGGCGTCAACAACTGCCCGCTCGACGACGAGATGGCGGTGATGACGCGCGACTCGGTGCGCGGCTTTGCCGAGAGCGAGGTGGCTCCGCTGGCCGAGCACATCCACCGCAACGACGATCTGGTGTCCGACGAGCTCATCGGCAAGATGGCCGAGCTCGGCTTTTTCGGCATGGCGGTGCCGGAACAGTATGGCGGTGGCGGCATGGGCAATCTCGCCATGATCGTCACCACCGAGGAGTTGTCGCGTTGCTCGCTGGCCGCCGCCGGTAGCCTGATCACGCGACCGGAGATCCTCACCAAGGCGTTGCTCAAAGGCGGCACTGACGATCAGAAGCAGGAGTGGTTGCCGCCGATTGCCGCCGGCCAGGTGATGGCGGCGATTTCAGTGACCGAACCAGACATCGGCTCCGATGTCGCTTCAGTGCGTTGCAAAGCAGAGCCGGGCGAAGTGGACGGCGTCCAGGGGTACCTGATCAACGGTGCCAAGGCGTGGTGTACCTTTGCCGGACGGGCCAACGTCATCGCGCTACTCGCGCGCACCGATCCCGATCCGGCCAAAGGCGCGCGCGGCCTGTCGCTCTTCATCGTCCCCAAGGACACCTTCGACGGCCACAGCTTCGAGATGAAGCAGCCTGGCGGCGGTGTCCTCGAAGGCAAGGCCGATGCGACGCCGGGATATCGCGGCATGCACTCCTTCACGCTCGCTTTCGAGAATTTTTTCGTCGCCGCCGACAACCTGGTCGGCCAGGAGAAGGGCATCAACAAAGGCTTCTATCTGCAGATGAACGGTTTCGCAGCCGGGCGCCTGCAGACCGGCGGCCGGGCGACCGGTCTGGCCCAGGCGGCGTTGGAGCGCACCGCGGAATACGCCGCCGACCGCAAACAGTTCGGCCAGCCGATCGGCGACTTCCAGCTCACCCAGCACAAGCTCGGCCGCATGGCGACGCACATCATGGCGGCGCGCCAGCTCACCTACCGAGCCGCGCTGGCAATGGACGCCGACGAGTCGATCGCCCTCGAGCCGGCGATGGCGAAGCTGTTCTCATCGGACGTCGCCGTGTGGACGTCGCAGGAGGGGCAGCTCGTGCACGGCGGTTGGGGCTACGCCGAGGAGTTTCCCATCTCGCGCTATGTCGTCGACGCCACGGTGCTGCCGATCTTCGAAGGGGTGAAGCCGATTCTCGAGCTCAAGGTGATCGCCCGCAACCTACTCGCCGGACGGGGGTGAGCGACGATGGCGTTTGAGTTCATCACCTATGAAAAAGAGAACCGCATCGCCTGCCTGACGATCAACCGCGCCGCCGTGCGCAACGCGCTGCACCCGCCGGCGCACGCCGAGATGGCGGCAGCGCTCGATGATTTCGCAGCCGACGCGAATAGCTGGGTGGCGATCATCACCGGCGAGGGGGAGAAGGCGTTTTCGGCCGGCAACGATTTGAAGTACTCGGCGCAGAACACCGACAAGCCGCTGGAGATGCCGGCGTCGGGGTTTGGCGGCATCGCCTCGCGCTTCGATCTCTTCAAGCCGGTGATCGCCGCCGTCAACGGTCTCGCCCTCGGCGGCGGCTTCGAGATCGCACTGGCGGCGGACATCATCGTCGCCGCCGATCATGCGACGTTCGGCCTGCCCGAGCCGCGCGTCGGCCTGGCGGCGTTGGCCGGTGGTATGCAACAGTTGCCGCGTCAAATCCCAGAGAAGGTCGCGCTCGGAATGATGCTCACCGGCAAGCCGATTTCAGCACAGCGGGGCTACGAGCTCGGCCTGGTCAACGAAGTCGTTGCCGCCGCCGATCTGATGGCGACGGCGCGCCGTTGGGCCGAGGAGATCTGCGAGTGCTCGCCGACCTCGGTGCGCGCGAGCAAACAGGTCGCTCTGCAAAGTGCGGGGTTGCCCCTGCCGGAGTCGCTCGACAAACGCTACCCGCTGGTCGGCACGTTGCTCGGGTCGGAAGACCTGCGCGAAGGCATCCGCGCCTTCGCCGAGAAGCGCAAGCCGCAGTGGAAGGGCAAGTAGTCGGCCTCGCTCAGCGCCATATTGCGGCGTCGGCGTCGACGCCGATGGGACAGTGATCGGAGCTGTGCACATGGTATGAGATGAAGGCCTTGCGGATGTGCGGTATCGCGGCGGGACAGGCGAGGACGTAGTCGATGCGCCAGCCGACGTTGTGCTGGCGCGCTCCCTGGCGCTGGCTCCACCAGGTGTAGTGGCCACCCTGCGGCTCGAAGTGGCGAAAGGTGTCGATCCAGCCGGCGTCGATCCAACGTTGGAACTCAGCCCGTTCCTCGGGGCGAAAGCCGCTGTTCTCGACGTTTTGTTTCGGCCGAGCCAAATCGATTTCCTCGTGTGCGGTGTTGAAGTCGCCCATGACGAGGACGCGTTTGCCGGCGCGCCGCAGCTCTTCGACCTCGTCGAAGACGCGGCGGTAGAAGTCCATCTTGTAGGGAATGCGTGAGTTGTCGCGCTTGCTGCCGCTGCCCTTGGGGAAGTAACCATTGGCGACGACGAGGCGACCGAAGTGCGCGATCTGCAAGCGTCCTTCGCAGTCGAAGCGGTGCTCACCGAGCTCGTTGTCGATGCGATCCGGCCGTTTGCGCGAGAGTAGGCCGACGCCGGAATAGCCGAGACGCTCGGCCGGACTGTAGCTTTGGTGCCAGCGCGGTAGCATGCGAATCTCGTCCGGCACTTGTTCGGGCAGAGCCCGCACTTCCTGAAGGCCGACGATCTGGGCGCCGGCACCGCGCAGCCAGTCGGTGAATCCCTTTTTTGCACAGGCTCGCAGGCCGTTGACGTTCCAAGAGATGATGCGCATGAAGGTCGTGGATGGCGTATTGGTCGTGTCGTGTGTCGAGGGGGGAGTGGGTGACGAGCCCACCGTCTATGTAGATGTTCTTCGTCCATCGGTCCAACCGAGCCGAAAAACTCGTTCTCGCGCTCTGTGACGTCGTCGGCGATGATCCACCGGATCCCTTTGTCGCAGAGCCGATCGTCGTTCAGGGGCGCGGCATGGAACGCTGGTTGTCGATGCGGCTGGCCGAGCACTTCGGCGTCTGGGCCAACCCGTCGTTTCCCTTCCCGCGGCGCTTCCTGCTCGATCTGTTCGCCAGAAATCTGGGCGGCGCTGCGAGCACTCTGTCGCGCTTCGAGCCCGAGGCCCTCACCTGGGCGATCGCGGCGCGGCTGCCGGGTTTGCTCGAAGGCGACGAATTCGGCGCCGTGCGGGACTATCTTGCCGACCCCGGCGATGCGGGGCGCCTGCTCGAGCTTTGTTCGCAGATCGCCAAAACGTTCGACGACTACGTCGTCTTTCGCCCGCGCTTGATCGAGGGCTGGGAAGCTCGCTGCGACGGCAGCTGGCAATCGATTTTGTGGCGGCGTCTGATCGACGATCTCGGCTGCGCCCACGTGGCGGCGCGAGCGCGCGACATGCTTGCGTTCATCGCCGGCGCCGCGCCGTCCGAGCTCGATCTGCCGAGTCGCATGTCGGTGTTTGGTGTTTCGACGCTGGCGCCCCTCTACGTCAGGTTCTTCTCCGAGCTCGCTGCGCACGCCGACGTGCACCTCTTCGTCCTCAGTCCATCCGAGCAGTACTGGGCGGACATTCGCGAGCGTCGCACTGTGATCGTGGAAGTTCTGCAGCGCGACGGCACGCAGCGGCAGCTCGACGACGGCGACGCCGCGGAGCTCGACGAGGTGCTGCAGGTCGAAGTCGGCAACCGTTTGCTCGCATCCCTGGGACGACTGGGTCGCGAGTTTCAGGCGGTGCTCGAGGGCAGCGCCGACTATAGCGAGCGCGACGACTACGAGGACCCGGCCGCACACGCGGCGCCGACGGCGCTCGAGGTGCTGCAATCCGATATGTTGCACCTGCGCTACCGCAGCGGCGGCGAAGCGGCTCGGCTGCCTGCGCCGAGCGATGACGACTCAGTGGTGGTGAGCTCCTGTCACGCTCCGATGCGCGAGGTGGAGGTGTTGCAGGACTATCTGCGCGGCCTCTTTGCCGCCGATGCTTCGCTGCGACCGCGCGACGTCATCGTCATGATGCCCGACGTCGACGCCTACGCCCCGTTCATCGAGGCGGTCTTCGACGACGGTAGCGGCGCCAGCGCGATTCCGTTTCGCATCGCCGACCGCGGGCCGGCGGCGACCAGCGCCGTGTTCGACGCCTTCGTCGAGGTGTTGCGCATCATCCCCGGTCGCATGACCTCGGCCGAGGTCATCGATCTACTCCGCCTCGAAGTGATTCGCGAGCGCTTTGCGATCGACGAGTCGGAGATCGAAATCGTTCGCGAGTGGGTCGAACGCAGCGGTATCCGCTGGGGTATCGATGCGGCGCATCGCGCCGAGCACGGCCACTCTGCCAACGAGCAGAACACCTGGTCGTTCGGTTTGCGCCGACTGCTACTCGGCTATGTGGCGGATGAGGATGGCGAAGACATGCGTGGCTACGCGCCGTACGGTGATATCGACGGCGGCGACGCCGCCGTGCTGGGACGCTTGGCGGAGCTCTGCGAGTGTCTTTTTTCGCAGGCCCGCCGCCTGCGCGCGCCGCGTTCGCTGGCCGGGTGGCGGAGCGACTTGATGCGCCTGCTCGAGGTGTTCTTCGTCCAGGATCGGGCGGCGGCGTTTCACTTGCAGGTGTTGCGCGCGGCCATCGATTCGCTGGTCGAACGCGCCGCCGAGGCGGGTTTCAGCGGGGTGGTCGATCTGCGTACGCTCGCGAGTCTGATCGACGAAGACCTGCAGCGCCGGGTGGTGGCACGCGGCTTCCTCACCGGCGAGGTGACGTTCTGCGAGCTGGTGCCGATGCGCACCATTCCCTTTCGCGTCGTTTGCTTGATCGGCATGAACGACGGCGCTTTTCCGCGCACGCAGCGGCGACCGGAGTTCAACCGGCTCGGCCAGAGCCGCCGCTGGGGCGACCGCTCGCTGCGCGACGACGATCGCTACATGTTCCTGGAAGCGCTGCTCTCGGCACGCGAACGATTCTATGTGTCGTTCGTCGGCCAGGACGCCCAGGCCGGTGCGGAGTTGCCGCCTTCGGTGGTGGTTCAGGAGCTCCTCGACGCACTGTGTGATCTGCGCGGTAGCGGCGCCGCCGGTGACATCGTCCGGCGTCACCGCTTGCATGCGTTCTCTCCGGACTACTTCGCCGCCGATCGGGAACCGGCGAGTCTCCCCGTTTCGTACTCGAAGTCGGCCTACGCGAGCGCCCGGGCGGTCGTCGGCGATCGCTGTGCGGCACCGCCCTTCGTCACGCGAGCCGCGGCTTGGTCGCCGACCGCGCCGATCGCCGTCGACGATTTCGTCCGATTCTTCGAGAATCCGACGCGCGCGTTTCTGCAGGCGCAGATGAAGCTCTACCTGGCATCTGATCTCGATTATCTGGAGACCCGCGAACCTCTCGACTTGAACGACCTGGAACGCTGGAAGATCGGTGACGAGCTGCTGCGGCGAAGGTTGTCGCAGCGGGCCTCCGACCGCGCAGCCGTGGCGCGCCTCGGCATGCTGCCGCTGGGAGCGATCGGCGACGCGTCCTTTGAGGACGTCTCCGCCATCGCCGCGGACATTGCGGCGGCGGGCGGCGACGTCGAGCGCGGCGATGCGGTCGAGATCGACGTCGATCTGGCCGGCGTGCGCGTCGCCGGCGCCTTGACCGGAGCCGGGCAGGGGCGTCTCGTCGCCTGCCAGTTCTCGGTGATCTCCGGTCGCCAGGAGCTGTCGCTATGGGTACGACACCTCCTGTTGGCGCTGGCCTTGCCGGAAGTGCCGGTCGAGTCGAGACTGATCGGGCGCTCGAAGCGCCGGGCGGCGGTGGTGACGTTCTCTCGCCCCGATGCGGCCGGGAAGATCCTGGACGATCTCGGCCACCTCTACCGCGCCGGTATGAACGAGCCTCTGCGCTTCTTCGCCAGCGCTTCGCGCGCCTATGCGCAGGCAGCCGAGGGCAAGTCGCACGCCGGCGCGCTGGCCAGGGCGCGCAGGAAGTTTGACGACGACTTGCGCGACGCCTACGTCGGCCAAGCCTACGCTGCGACCGACCCCTTTGCGACGGAGGGCGGCGCGGACGAGCGCTTTGCGGCGATCGCCAAGACCGTCTTTGCACCTCTGTTGGCGGCGCGGCGGGAGTCTTTGCTCGGATGAACCGGCGATCGGCAGAGCCGTGGCGATCTACTGGCGCGGCGAACGGAGCAGGGCGGTGAACATTCTCGACCCGCTCGGCGATCCGCTCGACGGTGTTACCTTCGTCGAGGCGAGCGCGGGAACTGGCAAGACCTATGCCATTGAGATGTTCTACTTGCGCTTGGTCGCCGGCGACGATCTCTCACCCGAGCAGATTGCCGTCGTCACGTATACGAATGCGGCGGCGGCCGAGCTGCGCCAGCGCATCCGCGACCGTTTGCGCGCGGCACTCGACTTTGCCCGGAACGTGGCGCGCGGTGATGGCGCGGTCGAGGGAGCGCAGCCCTGGCAGGCCTACCTGGCGGCGCTGCCCGACTCAGGTGTGGTGACCGGCCGCTTGGTCCGGGCGTTGTACGACTTCGATCGCGCCGCGGTGTCGACGATCCACGGCTTTTGCCAACGCACCCTGGTCGAGCACGCGTTCCACAGCGGTAGCAGCTTCGCGCTCGAGGTGATCGTCGACCAGACCAGTCTGGTCGACGAGGTGGTGCGCGATTTCGTCGCCGCGGAGATTGGTGAAGTTCCGCGGCCGGTGCTCGAGGCGGTTTGGAAACGCGATGCGCTGGGCATGCTGGCGCGATTTGCCAGCCGTTGCGCTGCCCAACCGGATTTGCGGCTCGTGCCCGAGGCGCGGCCCTGGGCCGCCGCGCTCGCCGATTGGCAGGCGGCGTTCGATCGCACCGCCGAGCTGTGGCGCGAAGATAGCGATGCGATCGTCGCGCTGCGCTGTGAGAGCGCCGCGCTGAAGAGCCGGTCGCGCATGAAAGAGGAGAAGTTGCGCGAACGTGTGGCGGCGGTCCTGTCGCCGGCGACGCTCTTTTCGTCGGACCGCGGCAAGGTCTTGGAGATGTTGTCGAGCAGCGGTTTGCTCGCACGCACGGCGCCGGGTTGCGAGCCGCCGCAACACGCCTTTTTCGATTGTTGCGAGGTGCTGGCACAGGTCGAACCGGCACTGCTGAACGCGAGTCGGAGCAGCATCTTTCACGGCCTGGCGGAGTTTGCCCGGCGGGAGATTCCGGCGCGCAAAGAGGCCGCCGGCGTTGCCTACTTCGACGACCTCTTGCTCGACCTGCGCCGAGCTCTGCTGCAGCAGCCCGCCGGTGGATTGTCCGCCGCACTGGCGTCGCGCTTCAAGGTCGGCCTGATCGATGAGTTCCAGGACACCGATCCGGTTCAGTATGAGATCTTCGAGCGGATCTTTGCCGCCCATGGCCGTCCGATGGTGCTCATCGGCGATGCCAAGCAGAGCATCTACGCCTTCCGCGGTGGCGACATCCACACCTACATCGGTGCTCGTTCGGCAGCCACGCGCATCTCGACGCTGGACGCCAACCGCAGATCGAGTGATCGCGTCGTGCGAGCGATCAACACCTTGTTTGCGCGCCAGGGTGCCTTCGTGCTCGACGCCATCGACTTCCAGCCGGCGCGGGCGGTCGCCGATGCAGCGGAGCTCGAAGGGGGCGACGGTGGCGTCACGCTCCTGCGCTGTCGGTTGCCGGCGCGGCAAAGCGAGGCTGCAATCGCCGCCGGAGTGGCTTCGCATATCGTCGAGGTGATCAGCGGCGCCGCCCGCATCGGCGACAGGGCGGTGCGGCCAGCCGACTGTGCGGTGCTCTGCCGGACCAACGCCGAGGCGGTGAAGATCCAGGAGGAGTTGCGCCGGCGCGCCGTCGCCAGCGTCTTGCAGGGTGATCGCAGTGTCTTTGAAAGCGCCGAGGCGGAGACGGTGCGCCGTTTGTTGCAGACCCTGGCCGACCCCGCCGACTACGCTGCGTTGCGCGCGGCCTTGTGCACCGATCTCTGCGGCGTCGGCGGCGACGAGTTGATCGAGCTGGTCGACGACGAGGCAGGCTGGCAGATGTGGATCGATCGGGCGCGGGTGTGGCGGCGTCGCTGGGACGAGCACGGGTTCATGTCGGCCTTTCGCGCCGTGCTCGACGAGTGTCGCACCGGCCCGCGACTGTTGTTGCGCGACGGTGGCGAGCGCTCGCTGACCAACTTCCTCCACCTCGGTGAGCTTCTGCAGGTGGCATCGCGCCGCATGCGGGGCGGACCCCAGCGCTTGCTCGACTGGCTGGTGTTGATGTGCGGCGACGTGGCGGCGCGCGGTGCAATGGCTGCCGAGGATGCCCAGGTGCGGCTGGAAAGCGATGCCGACGCGGTCGTCCTGACGACGATCCACAAGAGCAAGGGGCTGGAGTACCCGATCGTCTACTTGCCGTATTTGTCGAATGCGTGGCGCCTGCGCGGTGACGACGCCAAGCTTCCCCGCTACCACGATGAGGCTGCTGGACGTTCGATCTTCGTCGGCGCGCCGATCGACGAGGGAGTCACGGAGGCGGCGACCCTGCAGGGGCTCGGCGAGGAAATGCGGCTCGCCTACGTCGGTCTGACGCGCGCGCAAAACGCTTGCTACGTCGTCATGACGGAGGATGCGTCGGTCGAGCGCTCGCCGATCGGCCGGCTGGTCGGCGATGACGTGGAGGCCGTCGCGGCCGAGTCGGATGGCGCCATCGCAATCGAGGAGATGCGCACTTCGACGACTACGGCGCCGCGTGCGGATCGCGGCCGCCGGGTCGAAGAGCCGCCACCGGCGCCGGCGATCACCGGCGGCTGGCGGGTGTCGAGCTTTTCCGGTCTGACGCGCGATGCGGATCACCTCGAGGCGAACCAGGAAGAGGGCTTCGACCGCGATGAAGTCGGCGAGGCAGCGGTCGGCGCGGAGACTCGCGGGCACGACGCTGGCGAACGCATCGCCCTGGCCGAGATGAGCGCCGGAACGCGCGTTGGATTGATGATCCACTCGGTGTTCGAGGATCTCGACTTCCAGCTCCGCGACAGCGCCGAGATCGAAGCGCTGGTGCGGGACAAGGTGGAGGCGTTTCGCTGCGCCAACCAATCGGCGGCGGCGCTTGCGCGGGCGCTCGAGGAGATCGTGCGCGCGCCATTGCCGGGGGGCGAGCTGGCGCTGGCCGACGTCGCGCCGGCGCGCCGCCTCGACGAGCTCGAGTTCGTCTTGCCGGTGCAGGCGCCGGGCGGATGCCGGCTGACACCGCAGCGCCTCGCCGATGTGCTCGATTCGCACGCGGCGCCAGCGCCCGACCCGACCTATGCCGAGCGCGTGCGCGAGCTCGGATTCCCTGCCTTTGCCGGATTCCTGCGCGGTTTCGTCGACCTGGTGTTCGAGCATCGAGGTCGCTGGTACGTCGTCGACTACAAGTCCAACCATCTCGGTGTGCGTTGGCAGGACTACGGGCCGGAGCGGCTGCTGGAGCCCATGCGCCGGCACGACTACTTCCTGCAGTACCTGCTCTACACCGTGGCTGTCGATCGCTACCTGGCAACGCGGCTGCGCGACTACTCCTACGCGGAGTCCTTTGGCGGTGTCTATTATCTCTTCGTGCGCGGCATGGCAGCGACGGTGCCGGGCAATGGCGTGTTCTACGACCGTCCGGCACCGGAGCTGGTGGCCGATCTGGGCCGGCTCTTCGGAGCGCCGGCATGAGTGCGGCGGCAGGTGAGTGGGATGCCGGCCGGGTTTTACACGCCCTGCGCCACACCGCCCTCAGCCCGCTCGACTGGCATCTCGCGCGCGAACTGAGTGAGATCTACGGTGAGTCGTCGGACGACGCAAAGCTGCTGGTGGCGCTGGTCAGCCGCGCCTTGTCGGCGGGGCATGTGTGTCTCGATCTCGAGCGGGTGAGCGGGCGCAGCGAAATCGCGGCTGAGGGCGGAGAGTCCGCTGTCGTCGATCTGCCGGAGCTCGACGAGTGGCACGAGATCATCGCCAACACGTCGATGATCGGTCGCGGTGACGGCGACCTCCCACTGGTCGTCGAAGGAGACCGCGTCTACACGCGGCGCTACTGGCATCTCGAAAGCAAGCTGGGAGATCTGCTGGCGGGTCGCTGCACGGCGATCGAGCCGGCGATGACGGCGGCTGAGGCGAGCGCCGTGGTGACGCGACTCTACGAGCGCGGCGCCGACGATCGACAGCGCGTGGCGGCCGTCGTCGCGCTGCATCGCCGGCTCACTGTGATCACCGGCGGCCCGGGAACGGGAAAGACTCACGCGACGGCGAGGCTTCTCGTCGTCCTCGCCGAGGATTGCCGCCGCGCGACGGGAGCACTGCCGGTGGTCCGCTTGTTGGCGCCGACCGGCAAGGCGGCCAACCGCCTCGGTGAGTCGCTGCAGGCGGCAGCCGCGAGTCTCGAGTGCGACGAAGAGGTGCGCGCTCTGGTGCGCACCAAGCCGATGACCATCCACCGGGCGCTCGGGCGGCGACCGCGCACGCGCACGCGCTTCCGTCATGACGAGAACAACCCGCTGCGCGCCGACATCGTCGTCGTCGACGAAGCCTCGATGGTCGACGTCGCCCTGTTGTCGAGTCTGGTCTGCGCCGTTGCGGATTCGGCGCGGCTGATCCTGCTCGGCGATCGCGACCAATTGGCGTCGGTGGAAGCGGGTGCCGTTCTCGCCGACCTCTGTGGTGCCGCCAACACGCTCGGTTACAGCTCTGAGCTCGCACGGCGGGTGCATCGGGTCAGCGGCGACGAGCTCGAGGTCGAAAGCGGCCCGGTGCCGTCGATTCGCGACAGCGTGGTGACGCTGGTGCGCAACTACCGCTACGACGAAGGCAGTGAGATTGGTTTGGTCGCGGCTGCCATCCAGCGCGGTGATGGCGACGAGGTGCTGGCGCTGTTGCGGTCGCCCGCTGCCGAAGTGGTGAAGCTCGAGCCGCCGATCGATGTCGATCGCGATGGCTTTTTCGAGCGCGTCGATGCCGGTGTCGCCGGCCTGCTCGAAGGAGATGCCGAGCAGCGCCTGCGCGCGCAGAGTCGTTTTCGCGTTCTCTGCGCGCTGCGCCGGGGTCCCTTTGGAGTCGAAGAGGTCAATCGGGCGGTGGAGACGCGGGTGCGCGCGCGAGCGGGGGTCGACCTCAGCGCACGGTACTATGCCGGGCAACCGATCATGGTGGTGCGCAACGACGTCGAGACGGAGCTTTTCAACGGCGATGTCGGTGTTCTGGTCGACGACGGAGGTGAGGTGCGGGCGGCGTTTGCACGTGGCGATGACATACGCTTGTTATCCCTCGGTCGGCTGCCGGCCTTTGAGGTGGTGTATGCGACGACCATCCACAAGAGCCAGGGCTCGGAGTACGACGACGTCGCCATCGTGCTGCCCGACGAGGCGTCGCCGATTCTGACCCGCGAGTTGCTGTACACCGCGTTGACGCGGGCGCGTTCGAGCGTCAGGCTCTACGCCAGCCAGGCTTCAGTGGAGCGCGCCCTGCGACAGCGCATCGAAAGAGCTTCCGGTCTCGCCCAGCGCCTGGGCTGGGAGCGGCGGCGCGCCGCCGGTTGATTGCGAGCCCCTCCGGGCTAAGCGATTTCGCCGTCTGACGCTGGCGTTCCCGGCGAATGAGCCCGCCGCGGCCCGGTTGGTGGGACGGGCGAGTTGCGCGCTGCCGTCACCCGGGAGGGTTGCCGCTCGGCTGTTCGTGCGGCGTGCGTTCAGTGTGTCCACCGTGCGGGACACTACGTAGGAGGCGGTGTCCACTCCAGTAGACAGTCTCTTTCGATGGCGGATGCCGTGTGCCGGTCGCCCCTGTGGCACGGAACTTGGACTGCCTCAGATGCAGGGATTTTCAGCAATCGGAGGACAGATGATGGACATCGGAATGGATATCGGCGCGGTGGGGTTCAACCGAGGTTCGGCGGAGAGCCTCGACGCCGGCAGCGAGCTGCGTTTTGCGCCGGCGGCCGCGGTGGCCGAAGAGAGCGTCTTGGTCGTTGCGGAGAGTTGCCGAGTGCAGCGCTCGGTGGCTAGCCTCATGCAGGCCGAGGGGCTCGACGTGCAAGCCTTCAACTCGGCGGAGTTCCTGCGGGGCCTCGGCGAAGTCGCGTTTGGCTGTGTCATTCTCGACCTGCAGAGTGCCGAGGCGTTACGGGCTCTGTGTGACCTCAAGCGAAGCGGCGTCGCGATGCCGGTCGTTTGCCTCGGTAAAGCGGGCGACGCGACGCTCGCGGTGGAGGCGTTCCGCGCCGGTGCTTTCGACGTCGTTGGTCGGGATGGCGACGAGGATCTGATCAATTGCGTGCACAGCGCCTTGCAGGTCGAAGCTCGACGCCGGCGCCGAGTTGCAGTGCGCGCGGATCGCCGCGCCCGTTTGAACGCTCTGACACGGCGCGAGATGGAGATCGCCGGTATGATCGCCGACGGCATGGCCAACAAGGTCGTGGCCTATGAGCTGGGAATCTCCGAGCGCACGGTCGAGTGTCATCGGGCGAAAATCATGAAGAAGATCGGTTCCAAGTCGGTCGTCGATCTGGTTCGCACGGTTCTGTTGGCCGCCGACCCCGAAGTCGTGTGAAGCGAAAGGAGTAGAGATGATGGAGAATCTTAGCGAGGTCGCGACGAAGTCTTCGATTCACTTGCTCGACTGTAGCGACGAAGTCGTCCGCGAGGTCGCCGGCTTGTTCGCCGCTCGACCGGACGTTCGGATGGACCGTGTCGGTGCGCATCCGCAGCGTCGGATCGACAGAAAGGGGGCCGGTGTGTTGATTGCCGACGGTGGCAGTGCCTCCTCGCTGGCGGCGATGGCCTCGTTGTTGGAGGAGCCCGCGGCGATGCCCGCTCTGGTGATCGTTCGCACGATCGATTTCGAGTCCGCCATACGAGCCTTCCGAGCCGGTGTGAGCGATTTGCTGGAGCGTCCGCTGCGAGCAGAAGAGGCCGGCCGGCGGATCGATGAAGCCCTCGAGGTCGACCGCTCGCGCTCGAGCCGGCGTCGTGTTCACCACCGCGTCGGAATGCGTGTGCGCTCACTGACGCCGCGCGAGAAGGAGGTCATGAGCTCAGTCGTCCACGGCAGCGCCAACCGGCGCATCGCGGTCGATCTGGGAATCAGCGAGAAGACCGTGGAAGTGCACCGGCGCAACGTCATGCGCAAGATGGAGGCCGAGTCGCTGGCCGAGTTGGTTCGCCAGAACGTCGTCATGGAGTCGATTGCCGGGCGCGCGTGATTCGTCGTGCGCGGTTCTTTGGCGCCGTCGCAGTACCAGTTTTGCCGTTGTCGGGCACTCTGTGCTAGATCGCGGCGATGGCGTTGCGGAGGATTCGTCGGTGCGCGGATGTCGATCTGGCCTCGTCGCCGCGAGGTGATCGGCGGTGCTGAGCGAGCGCTTCGAAGAGGCGCTGCTCTTTGCCACCCGCCGCCATGCCGGACAGGTGCGCAAGGGTACGGACGTTCCCTACGTCTCGCATCTGTTGTCGGTGTGCGCTCTGGTGATCGAGGCCGGAGGCGACGAGGACGCGGCAATCGGCGCCTTGCTTCACGACGCGGTCGAGGATCAAAAGGCGACGCTCGACGAGGTGCGCGAGCGCTTCGGTGCTGTCGTGGCGGCGATCGTCGACCAGTGCTCGGACACTGACGAAGTACCCAAGCCACCGTGGCGGGCGCGCAAGGAGGCCTTCATCGCCAGCCTCGCCGGCATGTCGGCGCCGGCGCGCCTCGTCGCCACCGCCGACAAGACGCACAACGTGCGGTCGATTCTCGCCGACTACCGGCGCGACGGTGAGTCGGTGTGGGAGAAGTTCAACGGCGGCCGCGAGGGTTCGCTGTGGTACTACCGAGCCGTTTGCGACGCCCTTGCGGTACCGGGTTCGCGGCTCGGCGATTTGTTGCGCGCGGCCGTCGACGAATTGGAAACGTGCGCCGGGTCGGCACGCTCGTAGCGTTCGTTGGATCACTGCTTCTTGCGCAGTCCGTAGTCGCGGATCTTGTGCTGTAGCATGACCCGGCTGATCTCCAGGGTTTTCGCCGCCTGGGTGGCGTTGCCGTCGTGTTCGGCGAGGACCCGTCCGATGTACTGTTTTTCGAATGCGTCGCGGGCTGCTCGCAGTGCCTGGGTGCTGATCTGGTCGGCGAGATCACCCGGCGACGTGGGACTTTCGCCAGCGCTTTTCGCCAGGGCCTGCGATAGATGGGAGGTGTCGATTTCGTGCTCGGGCGGACAGAGGGCGACGGCACGCTCGATTTCGTTGCCGAGCTGACGGACGTTGCCCGGCCAGTCGTAGCCGACGAAGATGTCGATGACTTCGTTCGAGAGGCCGGGGATGTTCTTGCCGAAGCGCTCGACCGTCTGTTCGAGCAAGCGCTGGGCGATGAGTGGAATGTCGTCACGCCGATCGCGCAGGGGCGGGACGTCGATGGGGAAGACGCCGAGGCGATAGAACAGATCGCTGCGAAACTCGGTTTCGTCGCTGTCGCTATCGGGATCGATGTCGCGGTGGGTTGCCGAGATGACGCGAACGTCGACCTGAGTGCATTGTGTTGCGCCGACGGGCGTGACCTCGCCCTCTTGGAGAACTCGCAAGAGCTTCGCCTGCATCTGTAGCGGCATGTCGCCGACCTCGTCGAGAAAGATGGTGCCGCCGTCGGCGACCTCGAAGAGGCCGCGTTTGTCGCGATCCGCGCCGGTGAAGGCGCCGCGCCGGTGTCCGAAGAGCTCGCTTTCGAGCAACGTCTCGGTCAGTGCCCCGCAGTTGACGGCGACGAAGGCGCGCTCGCGCCGGGCGCTGTTGTAGTGGATGGCGCGGGCGATGAGCTCCTTTCCGGTCCCCGTCTCGCCGCGGATCAGTACCGATACGGGTGAAGCGATGGCGCTTTCCATGAGGGCGTAGACCTCTTTCATGGTGGCGCTGCTGCCGGCGATCTCGCCGAATCCGCTCTGCCGGGCGATCTGCCGGTGCAGGACGACGTTCTCGTCTTCCAGGCGCCGCACCGATTCGACGGCGTTGCCGTAGCGCTGGGCGTTGTCGACGGCGATGGCGATGGTGTCGGCCAGGGCGGCGATCAGATCGCGGTCGTGGTCGGTGAAGGTCCCCTTGAGCGAGTTGCGCAGCTCGATGACGCCTAGGATGCGATCGTCCGTCCGCAGGGGTGCGCAGAGCAGGGAGTCGGTGACGGCGCCGGATTGGGAATCGACTTCGCTGTACCAGCGCTGGTCCCGGGCGACGTCGGCGACGTATTCGATGCTGCCGTGTTCGAGCACCCATCCGGCAATCCCGCGGTCGGCTGGAAAGCGGACGGCGAGGAGGCGTTCGACCACCTCGGGCTCGGCATCGGCGACGTACGGAATGTAGAGCTCGTTGGTGCCCGGATCGAGGAGGAGGAGTGCCGCGCTCTCGTAGTCGAGAACCTGCCGGCTGCGTTCGATGACGACGGGAACCAACTCGTCGAGGTCGATCATGCGGCTGAACGTCCCGGCGAGCTCGTGAATCAACGCCGTTTGCTCCGGCGTCAGCGTACTCGTGTTGTGATCTTGGTTGCCCATCGTAGGTCGAGCTTTACAGGCGAGGCCGGCCGGTAGGCAACCGTTGGTGCGCCGGCGTCGAAAACGATATCGCTTTCGCGTGTTGCCATGTCTGGCGCCGTGTCCCCGTCGCCACCAGCCACTTTGATGTGATGTCGATTCTGCGTTTGAACCGGATCAGCAACCAGAGAGACTTCGGCTGGTTGCCGACCTTGCTTGCCGATGTCGACGAACCGACGTTGGCGCAGATCGAATCGGTGTTGGCCGGCGACGCGGGGCGGGCGGCGCGCCTCTACCTCACCGGCGGCGAACCGACGCTGCGACGAGACATCTCCGCGATCCTCAGCGCAGTGGCGCAGCGTTTTGCCGATCGGCCACCGGTGCTGGTGACGAACGGGCGATCGTTTTTCTACGATGACTTCTGTGCCGCGACGCTCGGGGACTTGCCGGCGCGAGGGTTGGAGGTCGAGGTCGTCATCGCATCGACGAGGCGCGAGGTGCACGACCGCACCGTCGGTGTGTACGAGAGCTTCGATCAGGCGAGTCGCGGCATCGAGAACCTGCTCGGCCGCGACCTGCCGACGCGAGTGCGGGTTCTGGTCGGAAAACACAACCTCGAGCACTTGTACGACATCGCGGCCTGCATCCCCGATCGTTTCAAGGGGATCGATCGGATCGTCTGGGATGTTGCCACGCTCGCCGGTCCGTTCGGTCACGGATTGGGACTGCGCCCCGACGCGATAGCGAGTTATCTGGAGAGTGCGCTCAACCTGTGCAAGGCGAAGGGCGCCAATGCCTCCGTTGACGGTATGCACCGCTGTGCGTTGAGCGATGAATACGGGAGCTTCATCGAGGGCTGGCGCAGGGGATCCTATCGCGACGAGTGCACCGCTTGTCGGGCGCGTAGCGCCTGCGCGGGGATTGCCAGCGAGCTCGCCGAAGATCCCACACTGCGGTTGTTCCCGGTCGTCGACGTAACCCCCGCCGATCGACAGGCCGCATACGAAGCGTACATGCAGCGGTTTCTGTCACGCTATCTCGGCGCCGAGGCGAAGCGTCCGGGGCGCGTGCTCGACGCGATGTGCGGGCCGACGTTTCCCAACTTGGTTCCGCTGCGGCGCTTCTTTGACCTTGCCCCGGCGGTCGACGCGGTGGATATCGAGATCGACGCTACGGTCGCAGCGCCGCCGAACACGCACGTGTCATGTGCGGACCTGCGTCTGCCCCTGGACTGTGTCTACTCGGTGATTGTGATCTTCAAGCCACCGGGCGACGCCGCGAGTGGCGTCGACCAGGCACTGGCGCGTCTGACCGACGCACTCGAGACGGGGGGGACGATGATGGTCGTACTGGCCGAGCACACCGATGTCGCCCCCATCGAAAGCGCGCTAGCCGCTCTCGACCTCACCATTCGGTCTTCGCAGCTCAACCAGGAGCTCGGTCGTGAAGATGCCGAGCACAAGTGGGTGATCGTTGCACAGCGAAATAGTGCCGAGGATTGAGGATCGTCACTTCGAGTGCGAACATCTGTTCGCGACTGGTTCCCGAAGACACCTGCGACGCGAAATTCCGGCGCTTCTTTGTTCGCGATCGAATTGGCGGGGTTTGTGCAAGGTGTAGGGCGAATGGTCAGTCATTGGCAGAGGGGGGAAGTTGTGGGTGGGGGTCGTGCAACAAAGAGTCGAGGCTCGGCATCCCCTGCAATGATGCCGGTGATCGGAGTCCCGCGGGGCTCTGCCAGCGGCATCGGCGGCGCGGCTCCGGGTGAATCTAACCCCGGCACCCAATCGCTCGGAGTCGTGCCGCCGAGAACCGAAGTGTGGGGGCGATAGTGATGACGGCGCTCGTGATAGGGCGATTCGCAGCGGCAATCGCTACTGCGCTCGTCTTCATCGCGATGGCCGCCGCCGGCACGTCGGCCCAGCCTTTCGTCGTCAACACGCACACCAGCGGCCTGCAGTCGGCACCGGCGGTGGCGACCAGCGCCAGCTCGGAGTTCTTGATCGTCTGGGAAAGCGAGGGTCAGGACGGAGACGATACGGGCGTGTTTGGCCGCGCTTTCGATGCCCAGGGCAATCAGTTGCGGGCCGAGTTTCCAGTCAATCAAACGACGTCGGGCTATCAATCGATGCCGGCGGTTGCGCCGGCCGGCAGTGGCTTCGTGGTGGTGTGGGAAAGTCACCAGTCGCTGGCCATGGAAGACCAATTGTGGGCCCGCTTCTTCGCCTCCAACGGCCAGGCGAACGGCAACGAGTTTCGCATCGACACGGAGATCTCGGCGTACCACGTCGCCCCGGTCGTCTCGCATTCACAGGGCAACAACTTCGTCGTCGTCTGGGATGACTATCTCGACGTTTTCGCTCAGGTCGTCGACCTCGGTGGCAATCTGATCGGCGATGAGTTTCGCGTCAACGAGTTGGGCTCGGGCTACCAGACCTTTGCCTCGGTGGCGATGATCAGCGGCGGCGGTTTCGTCGTCGCCTGGCAGGACGGCGACTACTACGGCGGTCGCGACGGCGACGGCTACGGGGTTTTCGCCCGGCGCTTTGGTAGTGATGGCACGCCGATCGGCGGCGACTTTCCGGTCAATCAGACGACCGCCGGGGCTCAGTCCGTACCGGCCGTCGTCGCCAACGTCAGTGGCGGCTTTACCGTCGTTTGGTCGTCCTACGACTACGACACCGGTGTCGGGCAAGTGGCGGCACAGCGCTTTGACGGTGCGGCCGCTCCGCTGGGCAACGAGCTGACGGTTTCCGAGAGCTCCGACTACCCGAGTGACGCGGCCGTCGCCGCCGGCGCGAATGGCGATTTTTCGGTCGTCTGGAGCGACTACCCCGACGCGGCCCTGGAGAAGGCCATCGTCGGACGGTCCTTTGACTCGGCCGGCACGCCACGCACCCAACAGTTGGCGCTCGACCCCCTGGATGACGACGAGCAGACGAAGCCCGACGTTACCTACTTGGTCGACGGTCGCCTGGTTGCCGTGTGGGAAGCGGCGAACGGCGATGGCGACGAGCTCGGGGTCGTTGCCGTCATCGCCGGATCTCCTTTTCCAACCGACACGCCGACTCCGAGCCCAACCCGTACGCCGACCAACACGCCAACCAATACGCCGACACCGACGGCGACGCACACCCCGACGCCGACTCCGACGCTGACCCCTACGAATACCCGGACCCGGACGCGCACCCCGACTCCGAGCCGCACCCGGACTCCGACTTCGACGCCGACCTACACTCGGACTCCGACGCAGACATCGACCTTCACCCCGAGCCCTACGCGCACACCGACGCATACACGTACGCCGACATCCTCACGGACGCGCACACCGACGCATACGGGCACGCCGACATCTTCACGGACACGCACACCGTCACATACGGGGACGCCGACGTCCTCACGGACGCGCACGCCGACGCATACACGTACACCGACGTCCTCACGGACGCGCACGCCGACGCATACGCCGTCGCGGACGTCTTCGCGTACCCGTACACCGACGGTTGGTGAGACGACGACCCGCACGCGCACGCCGAGTGCCAGCTCTACGAGGACTCGCATGCCGACTGCAACCGCGCGGGCGACGCCGAGTCGGACCGGGACGCGGCTTGCGACACCTACGCCGACGCGTACGCGCACCGTGACGCGCACGGCGTCGACGCGGACACCGACGCCGACTGCTACCCGTTCTGCGACTCGTACGCGCACGGTGACCCGCACCCGCTCTGCGACTGCTTCGCGAACGCCAACGACGAGCCGGACAGCGACGCGCCCGCGGACGATGACGGCGACCCGCACGGGAACGCGCAGCCCGCAGCCGACGCGCACGGACACAGCGCCGCCGTCGCCGATGGCGACGACACCGGCACCGAGCCCTTCAGCGACGGCGCTGGCGAGCTCGACGCCGGTGGCCACGGCGACCGCGAGCGTTGCGGCGACGCCGACCGGCCAGCCGTCCGCTTCGGTTGCTGCGACAGCGACTCCATCCGAGCTGCCGCGGACGCCGCCGGCCTCGGCAACCGCCACTTCCTCGCCGAGCGCGCCGGCGGCGACGCCGACATCGGCGGCCACGCCACGGCGATCGGTTACAGCGACCCAATCGCCGGCGGCGGCGTGCAACGGTGACTGCGACGGTGACGACCGGGTGTCGATTGGTGAGTTGATCACCGCGGTCAACGTGGCACTCGGCAACCTGGCTGCCGATCAGTGTCCCCGCGTCGATGTCAATGGCGATGGTGCGGTCGCCATCAACGAGCTGATCCTCGCCGTCAACCGAGCGTTGCGCGGTTGCGCCGCGGCTGACGCTCGAGACGGCGGTGGGCGGTGAGGGCTCAGCCGTGCCTCTGTTTGGCGCGGCTTTCGCGCGTCGCTATGGCAAGAGGCTGGCGCGGGTCCTTGAGTTGCCTTCGTTGTAGCCGTTGCGCCGCTTTGCGTCGCTTTTCGGCGAGTTCGAGCATGACCTGATGGCAGCGATCCTGAGGGCGAAAAGCGCCGCGCGTATACGTCCCGTCGCCTGCCATCTGCCATGCATCCCCGTCGTCGCGGAGCTGGACGTCGAGTGCCGTGCGCAGGTGTGCGCGCAGTGACTCGAGGGTGACCGGAACGACGACTTCGACACGGCTTTCGAGGTTCCTCTTCATGCAGTCGGCCGACCCGAGCAGGTATTCCTCGTCGCCACCGTTGCGGAAGTAGTAGACGCGCGCGTGCTCGAGGAAGCGCCCGATGATGGAGACGACGCGAACGTTCTCGGAGAGGCCGGGAATCCCCGGGCGCAGTCGACAGGTGTCGCGCACGATCAAATCGACGCGCACGCCAGTCTGTGAGGCGCGGTAGAGCGCGCGCGTGATGTCGGCATCTTCGAGGGCGTTCATCTTGAGCTGAATCCTTGCCTCGGTGCCGGCTCGTTGGTGATCGATTTCGCGCTGGATCTTCGCCAGCAGTGCCTTCTTCAAGAACACCGGGGCGTTGAGCAGGACGCGGTAGGCGCGCTTCGGCTTGTATCCCGTGGTCAGGTAGTTGAAGAGCTCGGTCAGGTCGGCGCCAATCTCCTCGTCGCAGGTCAGCAAACCGATGTCGGAGTATATGCGGGCCGTTCCGGCGTGGTAGTTGCCGGTGCCGACGTGGGCATAGCGCCGCAGCCCGTCGTAGTCCTGGCGAACGACGAGAACGACCTTGGAATGTGTTTTGAGGCCGACGATGCCGTAGGTCACGTGGATTCCCGACTCTTCCAGGCGGCTGGCAAACTGGATGTTGGCCGCTTCGTCGAAACGCGCCTTGAGCTCGATGACGACGGCGACCTGCTTGCCGTTCTTCGCTGCATCGCAGAGGTAGTCGAGGATCTGCGAGCCGGGCGACGTGCGGTAGAGCGTCATCTTGATGGCCCGTACCTTCGCATCTTCGGAGGCCTCGCGCAGAAATCGCTCGACCGAGGTGGCGAAGGAATCGTAGGGGTGTTGCAGCAGCAATCCCTTGGCGTCGCGGATGATGTGGAAGACGCTGCGGCCCGGGGTCAAGCGGGGATGGTCGACCGGGCGGTGCGGCGGATCGTGTAGCTCGGGGATTTCGAGCGCTGCGATTTGCATGAGATCGGCGAGGGCGAGCATGCCGTCGACTTCGTAGACATCGCTCTCTTCGTCCAGACCCAGCTCGGCGGCGAGCATGCCACGCTGCACTGCGGGCATGGTTCGGTCCACCTGCAGGCGGACGATCGGCGCGAAGCGACGGTCGCGCAGCTCGGATTCGATCATCGCCAGGAGGTCATCCGCCTGTTCTTCGTCGCGTTCGGTGTTGGCGTTGCGAGTGACGCGAAAAAGGCTCTTCGACTCGATCGTCATGCCCGGAAAGAGCAGGTCGAGGTTGTTGGCCATGACCTCTTCGAGAGGAATGAACGTATGCGAATCGCCGACCGGGAGGAAGCGGGTAATGCCGCCGCCGACCGGAACCTTGACTCGCGCCGTCGACAGCTCGGGCTCAGAGCGATGGCGAACCGTGATGAGCAAATTGAGGGAGAGGTTCGAAACGAAGGGAAAGGGATGCGCCGGGTCGCTCGACTGCGGCGTCACCAGCGGAAAGATGTTGCGGTAGTAGTGTTCGCGAACATCCTTCTTCTGCGCTGCGCTGAGCGTTTCATAGGTTGCGATGCGGATGTCGTGTTGCTCCAGGGCGCTGAGCAATTCGCCGAGAATCTTCTGGTGGGCGACGACGTGGCGGTGAATGACGGCGCTGCACTCATCGATCTGTTGCTGCGGCGAGCGGCCGTCGATGGTCAACGCCTGGATTCCGGCGCCGACCTGCTGCTTGAGACCGCCGATTCGCTTCATGAAGAACTCGTCGAGGTTGGACGCAACGATGGCGAGAAACTTGACGCGTTCGAGGAGCGGGTTGGCGCCGTCTTCTGCTTCGCGCAGAACGCGGTGGTTGAAGTCGAGCCAGGTGAGCTCGCGGTTCAGGTACAGGCTGGGATCGCGCAGCTTGCGAAAGGCCGACTGGGTTTCCAGGCTGGCGGCGGACGGGTCCGCTACTTCGACGCGGCTCGATGGTCCTTGTGTAGGCATGGGGGTAGATCCAGGATGGTTCGCCGGGAGGGCACTCGTGAGGGCCAAGAGAGTTGGCACGATCGTCGCTCTGTTACAACCGACATGGCATTGACGTCGCATCCGCGGTCGGTTTTTGCCGTCGGTGCGAACTTTGCTACACTGACCGCGTCGAATTGTTCGCGGTGGGGAGGCTAGCTTCGGGTGAAAAAGCATCGTGCAGATAGAAACCAGGCTCTGCTGGGGCCGCTCGAAGTGTTGTCCCGAGCCTTGCCAAAGAGGAAGCGGGGCATCGCGTTTCTCATCACGCTGGGGCTGTTGGCGACGGCGGTGGAAGCTTCCCTGGCGCCGCGCGCCGTTCCTTTCATCGTCAACAGCGAGACCAACGGCATGCAACGGCAGCCGGCGGTCGACTTCGATGGCAGCGGCAACGCTCTCGTCGTTTGGGATACCGACGGGTTGGCGATCGACGAAACCGAAGTGGCGGCGCGCCTTCTCGGTACGGATGGATCTCCCGTCGCCGCCGAGTTCCAGGTCAACACGACGACGACCGATTCGCAGTTCTACCCGGCGGTCACCGGACTTCCGACCAGCGGTTTCGTCGTCTCCTGGGTGACCTTCGACCTCGACACCCTCGACGATGCGATTGGCGTTCAGCGACTAGACGGTGCCGGCGACAAGGTCGGCGGCGAGCTCACCATCGATGAATCGGAGGTGCACTATCGGGCCGACATCGCGGCCCTCGCCAACGGCTCCTTCGTCGTCGTTTGGGACGATACCTTCGACATCTTTGGCCAGCGTTTCGGCGCTGACGACAGCCGGATCGGCGACGTGTTTCAAGTCAACGCCGAGATCGGCACGATGTACGGGCCGCGCGTCGAAGCGGGCGGAGACGGTGCGTTTACCGTCGTCTGGGAAGACCGCAGCGACATTGACGGCGATGGCGAAGGGGTGCTGATGCGCCGTTTCGACAGTGCCGGCGAACCGATCAGCGGCGATCTGCAGGTCAACTCGACGACCGAGGGCAATCAATACCGCCCGTCGATCGGCATGAAGGCGGACGGCAGCTTCGTCGTCGTCTGGGAAACCTTTGGCCAGGACACGGTCGGTGACGGCGCCTTCGCGCAGGTCTTTGCCGCCGACGGCAGCAAGGTCGGTGGGGAGTTTCGCGTCGACGATGGCAACAGCGAGTACGCCAGCTATCTCGCTGCCGCCGGCGCCGACGACGGTTTCGTCGTCGCCTGGGCGGAGCCGCGTACGGACGGTGGGACCGATGAGAACGTGCGGGCGCGCCGCCTCGATATGGTGGGCAATGCCGGCGACGTGATCGACATCGATCCGCAGGAAACCGGTAGCCAGTCTGCGCCAGCCGTGGCGGCCGCGGGCGACCGCGCCTGGGTCGTCTGGGAAACCCGCCCGGGTGAAGAAGATCTCTTCGTCCAGGAGCTGGACATTCTCGAAACGACCATCCCGCCCGCCACTTCGACGCCGACGCCGGACGAGAGTCCGACCACCACGGCGACGCCGAGCCCGACTGGCGCGCTCTCCTCGCCGACGCCGACGGCGAGCATGTCGACACCGCCCACCGAGACTCCCGCCCCGGCCTGTCCCGGTGACTGCAACGGCGACGGCGAGGTCAACATCGGCGAGCTCATTCGTGCCGTTGGCATCGCCCTCGGCAATACTAGCGTCGATGAGTGTCCGGCAGCCGACACCAGCGGCAACGGCGAGGTCAACATCGGTGAGCTGATCCAAGCGGTCAACGCTGCGCTGTCCGGTTGTTGAGTACCTTCGTGTTGCACATTGGCCGCAAGTGTGGCGGCGTGGTATGAGCTTCGGCTTTCCGCCGTCGCATCGGTGGCGGCGGGGAGGGAGTGCAACGTGCTGCGAAGTCGGCTGCTGATCTCGGTGTTGTCACTGTCGCTGCCCGCAGCGATGGCGGCCCAGCCGGTCTGGCGGGTTGCCGACGTCGAACGCGCCGGCCAGTGGACGATCTACAACCGCACGGAAAACGGCTCGCTGCTGGGAATGCCGGTGGCGCTCGGCGACATCGACGGCGATGGCCTCGCCGATGCGGTACTGACGCCGATGAACGCCGACAGTGGGCCGGGTGGGCTGCGGCGCGGCGCCGGCGAGATCGGAGTCGTCTCGAGCCGCGCACCGCTCGCCGGTGAAACGAATCTAGCGATGCTCGATCCGGCCGCCTTGCCCGATTCGGTGACACTGATCTACGGCCGCGACGTCGAGGATCTGCTCGGTACCGAAACGGTGGTGGCCGATGTCGATGGCGACGGCTTCGACGATGTCATCGCCGGTGCCCAGCTCGGCGACGGGCCGGGGAACGCCCGGCCGGGTTGCGGCGAGGTGGTGATCGTCTGGGGCAGCCGCGACTTTGGCGGCCGCGTCGTCGACACGGCGATGCGGCGCGACGATGTGACGTTCGTCTACGGCGCCGGCGCCGGTGACCGTCTGGGTGTTTGGGTCTTTGCCGGCGATCTCGACGGCGACGGCACCGCCGATGCGGTTCTCGGCGCCGATCAGGGCAACGGCCCCGAGGACGATCGCGTGCACGTCGGCGAGACCTACGTGCTCTACGGCGGCGCCCATCTGCGCCAGCCGGAAATCGATCTCGCCGACACCGATCATCCGCATACGGTCGTCTACGGAATCGATGACGAGGACCACAGCGGCGCCACCGTGCGCGCCGGCGATCTCGACGGCGATGGCACGGATGAGTTGCTGATCGGCGCCGGCTTGAACCGGCTGTCCGCGTCGATCGGCAACGACGGCAGCAGCGGCCATGCCGGGCGGGGTGGCGACGGACCCGACAACATGCGCAACAACGCCGGCGAGGCCTACGTTCTCTATCTCGGCCGCGCGGCCAGGCCGCCGTCGATCGATCTGCGCCAGCCGCCGCCGACGGCCGTGTTCATCTATGGTGTCGATGAGCTCGACGCTTACGGCGAGGAGCTCTTCGCCGGCGACTTCGACGGCGATGGCTTCGGCGACATCGCGGTTGGTGCGATCGTCGGTGACGGTCCGGGCAACACGCGCAACAACGCCGGCGAGTTGGCGCTGATCATGGGCGGCGAGGGACTGCCCGGTAGCACCATCGATCTACGCAACCCGCCAGCCAGCGGAGTGACGTTCTTTTACGGCCGCAGCGCCGGCGCGATTGCCGGCGACACTGCGATGTTTGCCGACGTCGACGCCGACGGCTTCGACGATTTGGTCATCGCCAGTCCCAACGAACCGCTGGACGGCGATTCACGTGTCGGCACGACGCACGTTTTCTTCGGCACCAGCGCGCCTCTACCGGCGGCGATCGACCTCGCTGCGATCCCGGCGAACCTTCCCGTCTTGTTGATCGAGGGGCACTCGGCCAACGACATGCTGGCCTACAGCATGGGGGCGGGAGATGCGGATGGCGATGGCGTCGATGATGTCATGCTCAACGTCATGGACGGCGACGGCTTCGAAGATGCCGTCCCCTCATCGGGCGATGCACACGTTCTCAGCGGCGCCGCGCTCAGTCTCGCCGCCGGCCGCGAGGTCTCGACCCAGCCCTGCGCCGGCGACTGCAACGGCGACGGCGAGGTGGTGATCGGCGAGCTGATCGCGGCGGTGCGCGTGGCGCTTGGCGAGGATTCCGTCGACATCTGCGCGGCTGCCGACGTCAATCGCGATGGGCAGGTGACGATCGGCGAGCTCATTCAGGTGGTCAACGCCGCGCTGACTGGTTGTTGAGGGGCATCAACAACCCTGCAAGGCGGAGCGGACGGCGAGCACGATCTCGTTGATGCCGACCGTGCCGGATGCATCCCGGTCGGCGGCCGGGCAGGTCGCCAGCACCTCGAGTTGCAAGACGATCCGCACCGCGGCGATGAGCTCGCCGATGTCGACGCGCCCATTGCGGTCGCAGTCGCCGGCGCAGGAAACGGTTGCCGTCGGTGTCGCCGTCGCGGTTGGGCTCGCACTCGCGGTTGCAGTCGGGGTTTGGCGGACGAAGATCTCCTCGACCGCGCTGACGACGTCGACCAGGCCACTGCCCGAGCGCGCGTCGCTGCCGGGCGACTCGATGTCGATGGACGTCGATTGCAGAATCTCCAGCGTCTCGGCGCTGCTCAGCGACGGATCGGCTTCGCGCATCAACGCCGCAACGGCAGCGATATGAGGTGCTGCCGCCGAAGTGCCGAAGAAGTTGGGAATGCCGTCCTCTTCGACGTCGAAGCGTGGGCTGAAGAACGTCGTGCTGGTGCCGTCGGGGCCACTCACCTGCGGTGCCGGCCGGGCTTGCGGTGACTCGGCGAGCGGGGTACCGCTGGGGTCGAAGTAGAAGGGAATGTCGCCGCCGAGGCTGCTGAACGGTTCGACGTTGATGACGCCGGCGGGCGGCTGGTTGGCGCCGTTGCTTTCGATCTCCTGGTAGAATACCGCGGCGGTGCCGATGACTCCGGTGGCGACCGGGTGGCCGTAGATTTGCGGATCGTCGTAGACCGCTTCATCAAACACGTACTCGTCGGGAAAAAAGCAACCGGTGGCGAAGGAGACGATACGCAGGCGCAGATCTTCGTTGCCGCAAGCGTGCTCGACGGCAATGTGATAGATGGTCGGCTCGAAGGCGAAGAGCTCGAGGATTTCGACCGGATCGCCGCCGGGGCCGCCGTCGAAGCGAGAGCATCCCTGGGTGTCGCGCGAGCTGATGCCGCTGTCGCAGCCACCGACGTCGGCCTCGTCGCATGCGTAGAAGTCGAGGTCGGAGCTGGCGCCGGGGCCGAGAGTCCCGGAGAAGGGTTCATTCCACTGCAAGACCATCAGCAGGCCACAGCCGCCCGGAACGGTCACGGAGGCGAAGCGGCTACCGTTGGCGAAGACGTGCATGTCGTCGCCGCTCGGTTGGCTGGCGCGGTCGTCGGCGGCCGCGAAGTCGAGGTAGGTTTCGTCGACTCCCCAAGTGCCGAGATTGCCGATCGCCGAGAAGAAGGTGACACCACTGTCGACCGCACGCGTCGCCGCCTGGGCGATGATGCCGTCCTGGAACATCGGCTCGACGAAGTAGATGACGTCATCGGCGATGATGTCGGCGCCGCATTCGACGAGCGCGTCGATTCCCTGGGCAAAAATCGACGGCGTGTTGAAAGCGGTGTGAAAGAGAATCTCGGCGCCCGGGGCGAGATCGTGGACGATCTCGGCCATTGCCCGACCTTCGTCGATTCCGCCGAAGCTCGAGATCTCGTCGAAGTCTTCGGGTTCGGCGATGACGTTGATCTGCGCCGGCAGCTCGGCGACCAGAGCGGGGCGGCTGGGTGTGTAGGTGCGCGAACAGCCCTCGCCGGCGAACGTTCCGTCACCGTCGCCGAGGTTGTCGGTGAAGGTGTCGGAGAGCAGGCCGATGCGCACGGAATCACCGCTCAAGGCGAAACGTTGCCGAGCCTCGGCGGCACCAATCGCGGCGTCGCCCTGTGACGTCACCTTGCCCGTCGAGGTGGCCGCTCCGTAGAGCGGGTGGATGAACGTGACCTCGGGTAGTGATGCGACTTCGCTGAGGCAGCGCAGGTCGGTGCAGCGGCCGTAGACGCGAGCGTGTTGAAAGTCGGCGTCGGTGAGGTCTAGCCCGGCGGCGATCAAGCGCTCGAGAATCGGGCGGTCGAGCTCGTTCAGGCGCACGTCGAGCATCGGCCCCTTGCCGTCGCGACGTCCCGCGCCGGTCTGCGCCAGCTTTTGTGACACTTTCTCGAGCGAGCGCGGCGCGCCCGGCAGCGAATCGAAAAGCGGCGCGGCGGTCGCGCCGGCTGCGTAGATTGCAACGGCGAGCAGGCCGGTCAGTAGGTTGGTTCTGGCGGATCGCATGGTCGTCGGGCGTCGTTCGTCAAGCGGCAAATAGCAACCCCGGCGAGCTCTTCCCAGCCCGAGCGTGTTTCGGTTTTCGATCCGTAGCCGCGAGTGGTACGGTCCAACCTGCTCGGGGACCACCGGTACCGTGCGGATCGCCGATAGGAGGATGCCATGTCGGGTCGTTTTCTGGGATTGATGGCGATCGCTGCCAGCATCACAGCTGGGGCGGTGGGCGCCGGTGCGGCTCCAGATGTGAGGCT
Organism: uncultured Binatia bacterium (SeqCode); assembly: GCA_965216585.1. Taxonomy (GTDB): domain Bacteria; phylum Desulfobacterota; class Binatia; order HRBIN30; family CADEER01; genus CADEER01. The sequence continues at coordinate 83,883 of CBDCGC010000002.1, forward strand.
TGAAGGGAAACGTCTGGTTCTGAAAACCGAACCGGCCTCTTCGACGCGCCGCTTCATTTTCAAGGGAAAGCTCGATCCGCGTACGGCGGTATCGCAGGCCCTCGATTCGACGGGGGCAACCCTGGTGATCGCCGGGCTCGAGTGTGGCGCGCCCGGAGCGTGTACGGTTGGTGCGCCGAGCCATTCGTTCGATCTCAATGCGGTATACTGGCACGCGCTCGGATCGGCGCCGTCGATTCGCGGCTACGTCTACAAGGACTCCGACGGAACGTCCGGCGGTATCATCAAAGCAGTCGTCACCGATCGCAAAGTGATCGTCCGTGCCAAGGGTGACGCCTGGCCATTGGTCGCCGTGAGCCCGATCGGCAGTGTCCAGATCGAGCTCTTCTACGGATCCGTCGCTGACGATCAGCTGTGCGCGGAGTTTGGTGGAACCGTCAAGCGCGACCAGCCGGGACTGTTGGTCGTTCGCAACGCTCCGCGTCCCTGCATCTGTCCGGATGTTCTCATGGATGGAACCGTGTCCGCGCCCGTAACCTGCGCGCCCGGCTGTGGCAACGGTGTCGTCGATCCCGATGAGGAGTGCGACGGCGATGCCAGTGCCTTTCCCTATGCGTGTCATCCCCTGTCCTGCACGCTGTGCGTGGCGAACTGGCAGGAGGACTGTTGGGTGCACCCGTGCTGTGATTCCAATGACTTCTGCGAGACGCAACTCCAGCCCGGTCAACCCAACATCTGTGTTCCCAAGCATGTTGCGGGTGACAGGTGTGGAGATGCGGCCTGTGTCGTAGGCACGGGCGAGCTGTGCTGGGCGATCGACTTCCTCGCAGAGCAGGCGTCCTGTATACCTTTCGCGAGCAACGAGCCCATCTCGTGCGCCAATCAGAAGTTTGAAATCGGGCTCGAGCCGCTGCACTTGGAACCGGCGGTCAACTATTTCGGATCGTGTCGCCCGGTGGCGTGTTCGACGAGCGCCGACTGCCTGGGTGGCGGTGGCTGCGAGTCGGAAACCTGTTGCGACCTGCACGGCAGAAGCTGCAGCTCGACGAGTGCCTGTTGCGGCGGACTCGCCTGCAATGGGCCATACGAACCCACGGGTGCCGAGAATAGTCATCCACAACCGGAAGTGTGCGGCGATCCTCCCTATCCCTGTGGGGCTGACGAGGATTGCATGTTCGACTCCGATCGCTGCGACGGCGGGCTCTGTTGCGTCGAGAGCGGCGGCACCTGCATCTACCACGAAGTCGGTGCTGGGGGTTCGCTGCAGCTTCCCTGTTGCACGGGGACTTCGTGCAACGCGACCACTGAGGTATGTGAGTAGAATCGGTGTTTCCGTAGCGCCCTGGTAGCCGAGACGTGCGATTCGGGCGATGTGGCTTGGAGTGCTTCGTCGGGGCGCGTAGAATGACCGGATGTCGAGCGCCAGTGAAGTGCCCAAGCGTCGCGGCTGGTGGCGCCTGGGCGTGGTCGTAGTCGTCATCGCCCTGCTTCTCACCGCTTTGCGCGTCGCCCTGCCGTCGCTGGCCAAGCCGTATCTCGAGGAACAGCTCTCGGCGTTGATTTCCGGCTCCATAGGCCTCTCGGAGCTGCGCATGTCGCTAGTGCAGGGAAGGATCGGGGCGACTGGTATTCGCGTCATGGGGGAGGGCGAAGCGGCTCCCTGGATCGAGCTCGCCGACCTCGAGATCGACGTGAGCTGGCGCGACTTGTTGTCGCAGCGCGTGCGCGTCGAGCGCCTCGCGCTGGTGCGGCCGTCGGTCGATCTGCAGAGGCTGGCCGATGGCGGTCTCAACCTGGCGAGGCTGGCCACCGGCGGCGATGAGTCGAGTGCCCCGGATGCCGCACAGCCGAATAGCTGGACCGTCGGGATTGACGAGATCGTCCTGCGTTCGGGCGGCCTGCGTTTTCTCGACCACCTGGTCGGCGCCGAGCGGGCGATTGCGCTCGACATCGAGCGCTTCGACGTACGCGCCGCCGAGGTGGTAGGCGACGTCTACGACGCTCCGATGCACTTCGAGATCGACGCCAGCCTGGCCGAGGCACCGGTGCAGATCAGTGGCGACGTGTCGCTGGGTGAGAAGATGGCAGTCGATCTGACGGCGCAGGGAAAAGGGATTCCCCTCACTCTGGCCGAGGCGTATCTCGATCTCGGCTGGACGGCGCTCGGCGGTAGTGCCGACCTCGATCTGCGCTACGAGCTGTCGGGTGAGGAAGTGAACCGCATCTCGGGTACCGCTTCGGTCGATGGTGCTACGGTTCGCGTCGACGGTGAGGACGAACCGGTGCTGGAGCTTTCGCTCGATATCGAGCTCGCCGGCGTCGATCTGCTTGGCCGCCGTGCCGAGGTGAGGTCGATCGGAGTTCGCAAGGGGAAGCTCCTCGTCCGCCCAGGCGACCAGCCGCCGCTGCCTTTGCTCGCCGGCGGTGCCGAGCAGCCGGCAGCAGAGGCGGCCGCTGAGAGCACTGGTGCAGCCAGCGAAGCGCTAGAGCCAGCGCCCTGGGCGTGGTCTGTGGCGGCGGCGAAGATCGACGACGTTCGCATCGATGTGCAGCGCGAGGATACGGCGATTCCCTTCGACGTTCGGGCGACGGCGAGCGCCGTGTCGAGTGAGGAAGGTTCTTCGTTTCCTCTACAAATCGGCGTGCGCGAGGGCGCCGCCGCGATCGACCTGGATGGTCGCGCCGGCATTGCGCCGGCCGTGCTCGACGCGGCGGTGCATTGGCAGGAGGTCGACGTACCGCGTTGGTTGAAGCTGGTCGAATCGACAACGACACAGATCATCAAAAACGCGCGCAGCAAGGGGGCGTTGAAGGTCGAGGTGCGGGGAGATGGCGCTTTGCAGATGAGCGGTGACATCGCCGTCGCCGATCTCGGCGTCGGCGACGAAGCGAAGGAGTTTTCCGTCGTCGCCGAGCGTCTTTCGCTGGCGTTGTCGCAATTGGTCGCCGCGCCGGGCGGAGCGGGGCTCGAAGCCACTGTCGGCGAGGTCGAAGTCGTCAAGCCCGACATTGTCTTGACCCTGGCCGAGTCGGGGTTGGTGTTGCCTTCTTCCTCCGGCGGCGGCGAGCCGGAGGGCAGTGCGAGGTCGAAAGAGGCCCGTGGCGGTGACGGTGCTGCGGCGAAGATCGCCGTTGGTGAGTTTCGTCTCAGGGATGGCAGCCTGGCGCTGCACGACCGAACCCTCACACCGCCCGCGGTGACCAAGTTGAGCTCGTTGAAGATCGAAGCCGGGCAAATCGATCCGGCCGGTCCGTCGGCGGAGCGGCTGGAGGTGGCCTTTCGCGAGGCAGGTGGCGGGCGCGTGCAGACGCAAGCCTCGCTGCGCGGTGGTAGCGGCAAGGGGCGCATCGAGATCGAGTCGTGGACCATGTCCGGGCTCAGTCCCTACGCCGAAAAACACGCCGGCTACGTCATCGAGCGCGGTGGGCTCTCGCTGGTCTCCGATATCGAGATGACCAACGGCGGCGTCGACTCGTCGAACCACTTGACCCTGTCACAGCTTTCGGTCGGCGGCGGTGAAGACGATTTCTTCCAGAAACACATCGGCATTCCGCTGTCGCTGGCGATGGAGCTCTTGCGCGACGAAAAGGGTGACATCACACTCGATTTGCCGTTCCGCTCCGGCGCCGTCGACTCGCAGGTCGCCCTGCTCGAGCTGATGGCCAAGACGTTGCGTACCGTGCTCCTGAGCTCGCTCAAGTCGCCGCTCAAGCTGCTCGGCGCTGCGACCATCCAAGGCGGCAAGATCGCCGGATTCGGCGTCAGCCCGGTGGCGTTTGCGCCGGCCGAGAGCACGGCCGCGGCGGCCGACCTGGCCAAGCTGGGCGAGACCCTGCAGCAGCGCAGTGGCCTGCGGGTTGCGGTCCTCGGCAGGGTCACGCAGGCCGACGTCGACATCATGACGAGCCGCGATGGGCCCCCGGGGCGGGAGGAGATCGCCGCCCTGGCCAACGCCCGTGCCGAGGCGGTGCGCAAGAGCCTGCGCGAGGAGTACGCAATTGATGCGTCGCGGCTGGCGTTGACCAACTCCGTCGGCAGGGTCAGCGATGGCGATCCGCGGGTCGAGATCGAGGTCGGCGGCAGCGGTTTCCTGCGCTGAGGTGCACGCTTCTGTGACGGGTGGTCATTTTCGTAGATTGCACGCGCTGTGGATCCTGCGCTCTATGGCCTCGGATCGCGCACGTTGTGATGCCGTTCGCGATTGGCATGGCCCTTGAAATTACTCCATCCCGTTCACCGGTAGCGGGAGGAGAGGGTCATGGGGTTCGAAGAGACGATGATGTTTCTGGCGCGTTGTGTGGTCACCGCCGGCGTCTACGCCGCAGCCTGCTGGCTGGGCGCCTGCTTGTGAGCACTCCGAACCGCCGGTGACTCGGGCGATGATCTGAGGCAGGCGGGACCCAGCACCGGCGCCCGACGATTGCGGCAGGTGTGCAGCAGGAAGCGCGCCCCGGATCAGGCGTGGATCTGTTGGGCGAGGTAGTTCTCGACGCCGACGGTCTTGATCAGGTCGAGCTGCGCTTCGAGCCAGTCGACGTGCTCTTCCTCTGATTTCAGGATCGACTCGAGCAGCTCGCGGGTGGCGTTGTCACCGCTGTCGCGCGCCGCGGCGATCGACTTGTTGAGCAGCGGAATGGCCTGCATTTCGACCTTGAGATCGAGGTCGAGCTGCTCGGGAACGGTTTCGCCGATGCGCACTTTGTTCATGCGCTGGACGTTGGGAACACCCTCGAGAAAGAGGATGCGCTCGATCAGTTGCTCGGCGTGCTTCATCTCACCGACCGACTCTTTGCGGTTCTCCGCCGCGAGCCGTTGCAGCCCCCAGTTGGCGCACATCATCGAGTGGATGAAGTACTGGTTGATAGCCGTCAGCTCGCCAGTGAGAATCTGGTTGAGCGCGTCGATGAGCTTCTTGCTTCCCTTCATCTTTCCAACCTCGCATCCGCAGGAACGTCGAGCTGCACTATTGCAGGTGCTTCGACGGAGAGCCAGTGGCCCCGCACTCGGGTCTCCTGGATGTCCGCGCGGGTTTGGCTCAGGCGGCGGCAGTGCGCGACGTTGGCCGCGGCAACTCGTCTCTGCCCGTCGTCAGCAGGCGAACGATCTCGCGCCGGCACGGTGCACAGGTTGCGCCGGCTCCGCCCGTCGCCAGGGCGATGGCGGTGGCGCTGTCGACGCCTTCCTGGCAAAGGCGGGCGATGTCGCGATCAGTCGTTCCGGTGCATTGGCAAAGAATCATGGGGTAACCACCTGGCGATTTGGGAAGAGTTGCAACGAGGCGTCAGTCTAGCCGATTTTGACAATCGTTTTCAACAACCGTGTGTATCCTTCATGGGCATAGGATCGGCGCGGTTGCGGTGACCATTCGCCGGAAGGGCGTCTTGCCTGCGATTCCACGCTTCGACACAGTGTAGCCGAAATGGGGAGTGGGGAGGGACATCGTGCGACAGGCGTTCGGCGGGTGTGGCGAAAGCCCGCGGCGGCGGTTGGCAGCTCGGTGATAACCCACCTGACCGTCATCGCGGTGGCGTTGCTGATCGCGGCGTGCCAGAGCCGCGCCCCCGATGCGAGTCCGCGGCCGAACGTTCTACTGCTGTCGATCGATAGCTTGCGTGCCGATCGGCTAGGTGTGTACGGCAACGAGCGCGATACCAGCCCGACCATCGATCGGCTCGCGGCGCAGGGGGTTCTCTTCGAGAACACCGTCAGTCCGACCTCGTGGACTCTGCCGGCGCACGTCTCGCTGCTCACCGGGCTCGACCAGCGCAGCCATCGGGTAGTCGATGTGCGGGACGAGATGGCGGACGAACTCGCAACTCTGCCGGAGATTTTTCGCCGCGCCGGCTACGAAACCGTGGGCTTCTACTCGGGGCCGTTTCTGCACCCCCACTTTGGCTTCGCTCAGGGATTCGACGATTACGTTTCGTGCATGTCGGAGAGCGAAGGGTCACCGAAAGACCTGGAAACGCTGCACCGAGCGCATCGCGACGAGACCAACCCCGCGCTGCGCGCGCACTTTGGCGGCTGGTTGGAACGCCGGCGCGATCGGCCGTTCTTCGCCTTCGTGCACATGTGGGATGTTCACTACGACTACATCCCGCCCGAACCGTACTACTCGATGTTCGACGCGGACTACGACGGCGCGTTGGACGGGCGCAACATCATCGGCGACGGGTTCCCGCTCGACGCGGCGGCGCGTGACGTCGAGTACCTGAAGAGTCTCTACGATGGCGAGATTCGCTACACCGATGCGGTGTTGCGCAGCATGCTCGATGGGTTGGATGCGCGCGGGCTGCTCGACAACACCTGGATCGTCATCACCGGCGATCACGGTGAAGAGTTCGTCGAGCACGGGTTGAAGGGTCATCAACTCACGCTCTACGAAGAGGTCGTGCACGTGCCGCTGGTGATCTGGAGCCGCGGGCTGGCGGCACCGGCCAAACGGGTTGCCCAACCGGTTGCCTTGAGCGATGTGGCGCCGACGATTCTGGAAGTGGTGGGTCTGGAGGTCCCGGCGGGACTCGATGGCCGCAGTCTGGTGCCGTTGATGCAGGGCCGGCCCTTCGATCGCGGCCCTGTCTTCAGCGAGCTCTACATCGGCCGCAAACTGATCGTCGCCGCGGCGCGGCGCGGCAAGCGAAAGTTGATCTACGACGCAGTTGGCGATCGCTGGGCCGAGTACGATCTGGCGAGAGACCCGCGCGAGCAATCGAAGTTGGGTGTCGAGACACCAGAGCTGAAAGAGATGTTGGCCGAATACGTGAACGCTTCGCGCCTCGCCTTGCGTTCGGCGAAGGCTCCCGCCGCGGCGAAGGCGAGGGCCGACATACCGGCGGGAGTGGCCGAGAAGCTCCGCAAGCTCGGCTATCTCGATGGCGATTGAGGGCGAGCGCAGCCGATATCCCAGCCGTGTCGGCGCTCCGATCAGAAGACGAAGCCGCCACCCACTTGCAGGCCGTCCGGCAGGTTGCCGCCGGCGCGGTCTTCGATGCGGTATTCGGCTTTGAGAACCACTTGCGGAATCGGCTTGTAGTTGAAGCCGAGCTCCCAGTAGTTGCGCCGGGTCTGCGGCTCGCGGGCGAAGCCGCGGGGCATTTCCGCCTGGGTGTCGAGCCAGGAATAGCGGAACCACGGCATGAGTGAGTGCGTCGTGCCGGGAAGGATGAGCGGCAGGACGTCGTATCCGGCTTCGGCGTAGGCGCCTATCATCTGCTTGCCGACCGGGCCGTTGATGTCGGGGTCGGCGCTGAGAACGGCAGCGTCGTCGATCAGCACCGTCGTGCCGAGGGCGCGGAAGTGGAAGCCGCGGCGCTGTACTTGGGTGTGCACTTCGTAGAGCTGGGTGAAGACGTCGGGGCGGATGCGCATGTCGGCCGGGCCGATGAGCTCGTTCTGCCCCTGGTCACCGACATAGGCCGAAGCGGCGAGCGTCCAGCCCCAGTTGGCGATTGGCTCGTAGTCGAGACGGCCGACGAACGACCAGTCGTTGGCGCGTTCGCGATTCCCCTTCTGCCGGCCGCCGCGCAGGTTGGACTTGCTGAAGCCGAGCGCGTTGAAGCTGGTCACCGCGTAGGCGTTGTAGGTGAGCCCGGGAGCGATCTCACCGAAGAGGCCGGCGCCGTTGGCGCGCCAGGTGCTCGGGATGATCTGACGTTCGACCGGCGGCCGGCGGTTGCCGAGGAAGAAGGGGGGCTCATGGATGAGGTTGACGAAACCGACCGGCGCCAGGAGCATGCCGCCGCGGATGTTGAACGCCGGGTGCAGCAGGAAGTCGAGGGTGGCGAATTCGACGGAGACGCTGCCGTCGCCAGCCGAGACCGTGCTGCCGCTGCTGGCGTGCTCGAACTCCAACTCGGAGTTGAGGATGATCCAGTCGTTGTACTTGTAGCCGAAGTAGAGGACGAAGCGCAGGAAGTCGAATTGATCGCTGCGCCCCGCCTTGTCTGAAACCTCGTTGCGAAAGTGTGCCTCGCCGTAGCCGCCGATCGAGAGACCCTGGTCGACCTGGTAGACCTTGGACGCCGCCGGCCCGAGCCCGTAGACGCTCTTGAGCTCCTTCTTTTCGGGGAGAACCAGCGCCTCGCGCAGTTGGCTGACTTCCTTGGTCAGCACTCCCTGCTTGCGCTCGACTTCATCGATGCGGGCCGGCGCCGCACCGGTGCCGGGCTGTGGATCGTCGCGCCGCCTCTCCTCTTTCAGGCGTCGCATCTCTTCGAGCAGTTCTTGCTGGCGCCGCTCGAGTCGTTCGATGCGTTGTCGCTGTTCCTCGTCGGCCGGCGCCGCGGTGGCGATTGCCGACAGGGCGAGGGTGGTGAGGATGAGGCGTCCGAGTATCCGCATGTAGGGCTCCCGCTTGTTTCGAAAATGAAGTTGAGAATCGTTTTCAAGATTCTCCAGCGGAAGTCAAGCCGGGCATCGGCTCAGCCGCCGAGAAGAGAGGCGATTTGGTAGACCAGCAGGGCGGCGACGTAGGCCAGTGCCGTCATGTACGAGAAGGCGAAAATGGGTGCCCGCCACGAGCCGGTTTCGCGACGCATGGTCGCCAGCGTTGCGGCGCATTGAGAGCACAGGGCAAAGAAGACCATGATCGACAAGGCGACGGCGACACCAAAAATCGGCCGGCCGTCGGGCCACGTCGCGGCGCGCAAGGTTTGTCGCAGTTGCGAGCTGCCCTCGTCGTGTCCGTCGCCGAGGCTGTAGATCGTTCCCAATGCGGCGATGACGACCTCGCGCGCCGGGAAGCTGGCCAGCGTTGCCATGCCGATGCGCCAATCCCAGCCGAGCGGTCGCACGACGGGCTCGATGGCGATGCCGGCGCGGCCGAGAAAGGAAGCGCGCAGGTGCTCGGCGCCCTCGGCTGCGTCGAGCCTGGCGATCTCGTCCGCACTCTCCGCGACGGCGCGCTGCGCGTCGAAGCGCGCCGCAATCTGGGGCTGTCGCGGAAAGTAGGACAGCGCCCAGATGGCGATGGCGGTGAGCAGAATGATCGTCCCGGCGCGACGCACGAACGCCCACGAGCGCTCGCTCACGCGGTAGAGCACGACCCGCCACGACGGAACTTTGTACGGTGGCAGCTCGAGCAGGAACGGCACCGGCGGCCCTTTGAGTTGGGTTCGCTTGAGAGTCCAGGCAACCAGCGGTGCGACGACGATGCCGAGTGCGTACATGGCGAAGAGGGTCAGCCCTTGCAGTCCGATGAACCCACCGACCGTCGCAGGGGGGATGAAGGCCGAGATGAAGAGGACGTAGACCGGCAGCCGGGCGCTGCAACTCATCAGCGGGGCGATGAGGATGGTGGCCAAGCGGTCGCGCCGGTTCTCGATCGAGCGCGCCGCCATGATGCCGGGGACGGCGCAGGCGAACGAGGAGAGCAGGGGGATGAACGAGCGGCCGGAGAGACCGAAGCGGGCCATGACGCGATCCATGAGAAAAGCGGCGCGGGCCATGTAGCCCGAGTCTTCCATGATGGTGATGAGGGCAAAGAGGATGGCGATCTGGGGAACGAAAACGACGACGGCACCGGCGCCGCCGATGATGCCGTCGACGATGAGCGAGCGCAGGGCGCCGTCGGCCAACCAGGATCCAGCGCCGGCCGCGAACGAATTGAAGAGGGTGTCGATGGCGTCCATGAACGGCACCGCCCAGGTGAAGATGGCCTGGAAGAGGAGCGCCATGCCGGCGAGGAAGACGATCAATCCCCAGAACCGGTGCATCACGACGGCGTCGATGCGCTGCGTCCAGAGAAAGCGCTCGCCATCGGCCTGACGGATGCTGTCGTCGGCGGTCTCCTCGATCCAGGCGTAGCGCTGGTCGATCACGGCCGAGGGGATCGGCACACCGCCGTCGTGCAAGCGCCGCCGAGCCGCTGCGGCAAAGGCGATGGCGCTCTCGGGGATCTCACCGTTCAGCTCCTGGGCGAGGAAGCCCTGCTGATCCAAGATCAACCACTGGGCGAGAAAGCGCGCCCGCGTTCCGTTGCTCGACAGAAGGGGGATGAGCTGCTCGATTTCGTGTTCTACTTGCATGGGCATGGCAACCCGTACGGCCCGCGAAACGCCGCTGGAGGCGCTCTCGACCAGCGCTGCCTTCACTTGTGTGATGCCTTGTTGTTTGGCGGCGTGAACCGGAACCACGGGGATGCCGAGGCGAGACTCGAGTGCCCGGTAGTCGATGTGAATGCCCTCGCGCTTGGCGAGGTCGACCATGCTGAGGCCGGCGACGACGGGCAGACCGCTGTCGATGACCTGGGTCAGGAGAAAGAGATTGCGCTCGAGGTTGGTGGCGTCGATGATGCACAAGACGGCGTGTGGCCGCGCCGTCTCACCGCTGCCGATGAGGGCGCGCACGGCGACGATTTCGTCCGGCGCGCGCGGCGAGAGGGAATACGAGCCAGGCAGGTCGACCAGCAGGATGTGGTCGTCGCCGCTGGCGCACCGCCCGAGTGCGTGGTCGACGGTGACACCGGCGTAGTTGCCGGTGCGCTGGCGCAGGCCGGTGAGGGCGTTGAACAGAGTCGTTTTTCCGGTGTTGGGATTGCCGATGACGGCGACGACATAGGGATTGGCTTCCGATCCCAGACGCGGAGTGCCGGCAGGCGGATCCTGCCTCGCAGTGGAGTTGGCCATGATGGCTCGTTCAAGCCAGGACGACGCGTCGCGCTTCACTGGTGCGTACGGCGATCTCGAAACCGCGCAAGCCGACGTGGATGGGATCCCCGAGTGGCGCGAGCCGGACGTAGCGGACCTTCACTCCGGGTGTGAAACCGAGCTCGGCGAGGCGATGGGAGATGCCATCGTCGCCCCGGATGGTTGCGATGACACCATCCTGTCGCGGCCCCAGGTCGGCCAGCGTCCGTTGCATGCTCGGAATGGTATTGAAAACCATTCTCAATAGCAACGGAGCCGGCGGACGGGCGCTCGCCCGTCCGCCGGTGGACGTTACTCGACGCGAAACAGCTTCTGTGGCTCGGCCGGAGTTTCGCCAAAGGCCAAGCCGAGCTTGGGGAAGACGGTGACGCAGTCCATGTCGAAAGGTTGCGACTGGCACCCGGGAGCGGTTTCCATCTGGTTGTGCTCGAGGTCGGCGTCGGCCAGCACAGCGGCGAGGTCGGCGACGATGACGTTGGTGTCCGGGTTGAACCCGTTCAACGTGATTTCCGGGCGGTTCGGATTGACGCATTCCTCGCTCGGCGGGATCGGCGGCGCGCCGCCGTTGCAGCCGGTGCTGCCGAGGTGGAGGTTGTAGCTGATGGCGCCGTCGACCGGACCGGCGAAGCCGTCGACGCGGATGAACTTGTAGCCGCCGTTCCAGTTCCAGAACATCGACGTCAGATTGAGTGGCGACTCGGCCCGCTCGGCGTCGCCGTGGTTCATGTCGAAGGGAATGCCCATGTCGAAGCGAACGCCGGTGTAGACGCCGGCCGGCGCCGTGCCGCGTACGCTGGTGTTCATCGGCTCGTTGCCGACCGGGCAACCGGGACTGCCGGTTTCGAAGTCGAGCAGGGCGAGGTCGTCGCGCTGCCACAGGCCGTCTTGCTCGAGGTCGAGTGCGACTTCATCTCCAGCCGGTGTGAGCAGGCGGACGTTGGAAACGTAGAAGCGGAAATCGGCCAGCCGCAGCGTCGTGCCGGTGGTACCCATTTCCTCGTAGATGCCGCCACAGGTGAAGCTCTCACTGCCGACGGCGGCGGCGAAGTTGATTTCAATGTCGCGCAAGGCGCAGCCGTCGAGTGCGTTGCCAACCGCGAGGACGAGCTCGTTGACGCGAACACTGCCGTCGCCGTTGGCGTCTCCGATGCACTGGCCGTTGGAGCCGATTCCGTCCTGGGCACCGGCCGTGAGCGCGCTCAGTGCCAGGATCAAGATTGAAATTCCCACTTTTCGCGTGATGTTCATCGTTTCTCCTCCTTTGAAGATGATCGCCCGAGCCGATTGTCGCCGAGACTGGCAGCGGGCGCTCGTGGTTTCCGCTGAACGGTCAAAATCTCCACGTCAATGCCGCGCGGATCCGGTAGTCGGGCATGATCTGCACGGCGGTGTTCTTTTGTAGGACCGGCAGCTCTCCGCCGAGAGAAGCTTGAAGCGATTCTCCCCAGGTGAAGAGCAGGGCCGGGCCGAGGTAGAGAGCGGTGACGGCGGTGTCGTCGAGAAGCGCTCCGGAAATGCGATCTTGCCCCTTGGTTTCTCCGTTGAGCTGTGCCGAGAGGGCCAGGGTATAGCCGCGACGCAGGGCGCTTTCGTCGAGTGCGAGATAGGCGCCGGGCGCGAAGCGCCAGAGTAGCTCGTTGGCGTAACGGTAGTTGAAGCGTCCCTGCGTGCGCAGGAAGTACTGTACGAAGCCGCTGGCGTAGAGGCGTTTCCAGGTGGTGAAGAAGCGCGCCCCGATGATGCCGTCGACCGATCCGGATCCGAGTGCCAGGTCGTGACCGTGGATGCCACTCGGGCGCTCGCCCTCGGAATGGCGGCGCGACAGCCGGCCCGAGCTGGCGCGCTCGCCGACAAGCACACCGGGCAGGCCGCGTCCCGGAACGTTTGGAAAGTCGGGTACGGCGTTCGGATCGCCGCCGACCTCCTCGCCCAGGCGGCCGGTTTTGCCGGTTGGGATTTTGATACCACCGACCAGGGTGAGGCGGACGACGGTGCTGTTGTCGACCCAACGCAACGGCGAATACAGAGCGAGCAGTGACATGTCGCCCAGGCCGGTCTCGTCATCACTTTCCAGCTCGTCGTCGACGAAACGGGTGAAGGTTCGCGAGATGATCGGCAGGTTGACCTGTAGCCCCAGTGTTTCGGTGAAGTTGTAACCGGCCATCACTTGCGTGATGGCGCTGTTCATCTTCTCACCTTCGTTGGAGATCGAGCGGCCGCCGTCGCGCAGCGTCGCGAAGCGCGTGAACTGCTCCGCCACACCGAGTCGAAAACCGGTCCGTCCCGCTTGTGATTCGGTTGCCGTATAGATCGCGCAGAGGTCGCAGGCGCGCGTTGGCACACTCGCAGCGAGTAGGACCAACACCGCGCTCAAAGCTCCGCGCAGCCATCTGTGCGCCGGCACCGATGGATCGCGCGCAGGCGCGCGCGACCGCAAAGTTGCACTCATCTTCCATCCTTTCCTCAATTGATCGCCGGTTGCCCGGCTGCGCGGTCGCGTGACCGCAAGCGATCAACCTCGGATGGGTGGTGGCACCTCGGGACGTTCCTCGCGGTTGCTGGGCGAGCCGGCGACCTGGGTGACTTCGCCGAGGTCGGGCAGATCGAGAACGGTGCGACCGCGATCGATGAGAACGAAGGGCGGCAGGGGCGAAGCGGTCATGGTGAAGGTGCTCTTGCACGGCGGTCGCTGCACGCGCGTTCCGTCCGCCCCGTCGCGAGAACGACCCGAATGGCAATGCGGCTTCGCCGCCCCTTGCTGGTGTGCTGGCGCAGTGACTTCTCCGCTCGGTGCCGCATTGTGCATCGGGCAGTTGGCCGGGCAAAAGCCACAAGCTTCGAGAATGCCGGGCGCCGACGACACCAGGGCGACCGATAGAGCGGCTGCCAGGGCGACGATCTTGCCGGCCAACCGAGTTGGTGTCGGTGCCGGCGTAGGTGTGAGAAGTCTCAACACGGCCCGGCAAGCCTCGTATTCGCGCCGCGCTGTGTCAAGACGGTGCAGCTTTTCGCCGAAGTACTGCGTCCCCGCTGGTGGGAGCGCAATGGCAGCGGTGGTGCGAGTCGGTGAATTCTGCTTGGATCCGCGGCGGAGGAGTGCGCGGGTGGATGGGCGAAGAGAGCCGGCGGTAGGGCTCGAGGGGAGGATCGTGCGGATAGCGCTGGTCGCGACTCTGGCGACGGTCTTGGCATGGACTTCGCCGGCGAGCGCGCAGTGTCCGGGCGATTGCGGCGGTGATGGTCGCGTCGGCATCGGCGAGCTGGTGCTCATGGTCGGCATCGCCCTCGGTAGTCAACCGCAAGGTCGCTGCGTCGCCGGCGATGCCGATGGCAACGGTACCATCGACGTCGGCGAGATCGTTCAGGCCGTCGCAGCTGCTCTCGACGGGTGCCGGCCGCTGCCGACGCCCAGCCGGACGGCGAGCGAGACGGCGACCTCCGGCGTCGCGCCGACGCCGACCGATACACCGACCGCGGCCGCGAACACCGCCACGGCGACATCGGTGCTCACCGAAACGCGAACACCGACACGCCCGCGCTCGCCGACCACGACCGGCACGCCGACCGACACCCGCACGCCGACTCGTTCGTTCACTCGCACCGGCTCGCGCACCAGGACGCCAACGCGGACCAGCACGCCGAGAGCGCCGCGGACCTTTACTCCTACGCGCACTCCCAGCGTTACCCGCACGCCGACTCGTTCGTTCACCCGCACCAGCTCGCGCACCTCTACACCGACCACGACCAGCACGCGCACTCCGAGCTTTACGCGCACACCTACATTCACGCGGATACCAACGCGCACGCGCACGCCGACGCGCACGCGCATTCCGACCCGCACGCGCACCCACACGCGTACCCGAACGCCGAGCCGCACGGCATCGGCGACGCGGACGCCGAGCCAGACGCGCACGCACACCGGGACGGCGACATCGACGCGCACGCGCACCTTCACCCGCACCGCGACGCCGAGTCGTACGCACACCCGAACGCGCACGCCGACGCCAACCCGCAGCGAGACGCCGACGCGCACACCGACCCACACGCGCACGCCGACGCCGACACAAACACGCACGCCGACGCCGACCGAGACGCCGACGGCGACCCACACACCGACGCCGACGCCGACACCGGGGCTCGGCCTGCGCCGCTTCTCCCTCGCCGCCAGCAGTCGGGTCCAGCTCGTTCCCGGTCTGACCTTCGACGGCATGCGGGGATACCTCGATCTCGCCGCCGGTGTGCCCGATCCGCAGACCGGCTTGGCCACCGTGGCGATCACGGGGGCTTCGGAGTTCATCGAGGTCGAGATCGGCCTGCTCAGCCTCTGTATCCGGCCCGAGGTGCCGGTGCTCCATGCCGGTGTGCTCGCCTGCAACGGTGGCTTCGACCTCGGGGTTTCCTCGACACAGGATCACAACATCGGCACGGTCGGCAGTAGCGGCTTCAGCGCCGGCGATTGCACAGCAGCCGGTGGCTTGATCGAGGCCGCCGGCGATCCTCATCCCGGTGTTTGCAACGGACCGATCGAGCTCGGACCGTCCGGCGTGGCGGACTCCGGCGTCGGTTCCTTGCTCCTGGCACCCGATGGCGATTTCGGCACGGTCGGCGTGCCGGCGATGGCGAGCGTCGATTTCGGCCCCTGCGAGCAACACGGACCGGGCGAGCCGACGGTCTTCGGTTTCGTCAGCGGCCTATCGCACGCTTCCATCCATAATGCCGGCAACCAGAGCGGCGCCGTCCTCCAGCACGACGAGGTGGGCGAGAACTTCTCCTGCGCCGATTGGATGAGCGAAAACGGCCCCGGCCGCCTGGTGCTCAGCGTCCCCGCCGTCGACGGCGGCACCGACGACGACCTGATCACCGTCTTCGTCCTAGACGACTGACCACCAATCACCAGTCACCAATCACCAATCACCAGTCACCAATCACCAGTCACCAATCACCATTCACGAGTCACCAATCACCAATCACCACCCCACCATCCACCATCACATTGAAACGACCACCGGTCGCAAGCTAAGAGTCGCCGCATGGCCGATACGATCTTTGCCAAAATCATTGCCGGTGATGCTCCTTGTCACCGTGTGTATGAGGACGAACACGTCCTCGCCTTCCTCGACATCTTTCCGATCAGCCGCGGTCATACCCTGGTCATCCCCAAGGAGCCGGCCGAGCGCCTGCACGAGCTCTCGGACGAGTCGGCGGCAGCGATCGGTCGTGCGCTGCCGCGTCTCTGCCGCGCCGTCATCGCCGCCACCGGCGCCGTCGACTACAACATCCTGCAGAACAACGGCGCACCAGCGCATCAGGCGGTGATGCACGTTCACTTCCACATCATTCCCAAATACGCCGACGGCAGCGGTCTCGGTGTTGGCTGGAAGCCGCGAGAGCTCGATGCCGCCGCGGCGGCCGCGCTGGCGGGCGAGATCACCGGCCGCCTGGCGCCGTAGTGGCCCGTTGAGACCCGCCGATCCGGAGCCCAGGCAGCGCGTGGCGAAGATTCTCGCCGCCCGCGGCGTCTGCAGCCGCCGCGAAGCGGAGTCGCTGATCGCCGCCGGTTGCGTCCGCGTCGACGGCGTCGTCGTTGCACAGCAGGGCGCCAAGGCGGCGCTCGATGCCGTCATCGACATCTCGGCCGCCGGTCGCAAGCGGTTGTCGCAGCGGGTCGCGATTGCCCTGCACAAGCCGGCCGGCATCGTCTCGGCGCTGCCACAGGGCGGACAACGGGCGGCGCTGTCGCTGGTCGTTCGCTCGCGCCTGTGGTCGAAGAGCGAGCGCGAGGGAATCGATCTCGCCCTCGGTAACGAGGATCTCGCCGTTGCCGGCCGGCTCGACCGAGCCAGCCGCGGCCTGCTGATCCTCACCGACGATGGCGTCGTGGCGCGCGCGCTCGTCGGTGGCAACGCCATCACCAAGCGCTATGTCGTCGGCGTCGGCGACGACGTCAGTCGCGCCCAGCTCGACAAGCTCAACCGACCGATGCGCATCGACCAGCGTAACCTGCGGCCGATGAAGGTGCGGCGTTGTGGCGAGCGGCGCCTGCGCTTCGAGCTGATGGAAGGGATGAAACACCAGATTCGCCGCTGTTGTCAGAAAGTGGGCGTCGAAGTGACGGACCTGCTGCGCGATTCGATCGGTCCGGTCGAGCTGGGGGCTTTGCCAGAAGGCCAGTGGCGCATGCTGGCGGCGGGCGAGGTTGCTGCCATCCGCGCCGTGGTCGTATCCTCGCCGCAAGGGGGAACGGATGTTTGACGGCACTGACTACTACGCGATCGAAGATCTGCTCGGCGAGGAGGAGCGCATGGTGCGCGATACGGCGCGTGCCTTCGTCGAGAACGAGTACCTGCCGGTGGTCACGCAGCACTTTCGCGCCGGCACCTTTCCGGTCGAGCTCGCCAAGCGCGTCGGCGAGCTCGGCTTCTTCGGCTCGAACCTGCCGGTCGACTACGGCTGTGCCGGTTTGAACAACGTCGCCTACGGCCTGATCAACGAGGAGCTCGAGCGCGGCGACTCGGGGCTGCGCTCGTTCGTCAGTGTGCAGTCGGGACTGGTCATGTACCCGATCTTCGCCTTTGGCTCCGAGGAGCAGAAGCGAACATGGTTGCCGCGCCTGGCGGCCGGCGAGGCGCTCGGTTGCTTCGGCCTGACCGAGCCCGACTTCGGCTCCAACCCGGCCGGCATGCTGACCCGCGCCGAAGCGGTCGGCGGCGGCTACCGCCTCAACGGCACCAAGCGCTGGATCACCAATGGCGACGTCGCCGACGTCGCCCTGGTCTGGGCCAAGGTGGCGGACGGCGATGACGAACGCGTACACGGCTTTCTCGTCGAGCGCGGCACGCCGGGGTTCTCCAGCCGCGAGATGGAAGGCAAGTTCAGCCTGCGCGCATCGATCACCTCGGAGCTCTTCCTCGAGGACTGCTTCGTCGGCGAGGACGCCGTCCTGCCCGGAGTTGCCAGTATGCGCGGCCCCCTTTCGTGTCTGACCCAGGCGCGCTACGGCATCGCCTGGGGCGCCTTGGGAGCGGCGCGCGCTTGCTACGAATGCGCCCGCGACTACGCGCGCGAGAGGGTGATGTTCTCCCGCCCGATCGCCGGCTACCAGCTCGTCCAGGCCAAGCTGGTGCGCATGATCACCGAGATCACCAAGGGACAGCTCCTCTGCTGGCGACTCGGCCGCCTCAAGGACGCCGGCGAAATGCGCAGCGAGCAGGTGAGCATGGCCAAGATGAACAACGTCTCGCAGGCCCTCGACATAGCGCGCATAGCGCGCGACATCCTCGGCGCCAACGGCATCATCGACGAGTACCCCGTGATCCGCCACATGTTGAATCTGGAGACCGTCAACACCTACGAAGGAACCGAAGACGTCCACCGCCTCATCATCGGCAAAGACATCACCGGCTGGGACGCCTTCGGCGCCTGAACAAAAGACTATTCTCGCGCCAAGACGCCGAAACGCCAAGATGCGCTACTTGGAGACACTTCAATTTGCGCCTACCAAAGGGTCTGGATACCGAAGTCATCGAAGACTTGGTCCGCTGTAACCAGGGTCAGATCGTCGATTGCTGCATGGGCCGCAAGCATTCGATCGAACGGGTCGCGGTGAACGACATCCCACGCTCCAGCGCGAACCGCATGCGTCCAGCGAACGGGCAGCTCTGAAAAGCCGGCCTTGGTCATAAAGCCGCCGAAATCCGAGATGACGGGCGCCGCGGAAGCGAGCTTGCCGATGCGGTGCTTGGTTGCGATCTCCCACGCGCTCGCACTGGAGACAAAAAGCCGGTTCTCACGGTCGCGAATGATTCCACGCGCACGCCGAGAGAGTCGGCGATCGTCAAACAACCACCACAGCAGCGCATGTGTATCGAGCAGATAGCTCACTTCTCCCAAGCCTCGAGCTCCTCTTCGGGGAGGGGGTCGAAAAAGGTGTCCTCGACTTTTCCCCGCAACAGCCCCGGCTCCCGAGCCTTGGGCGAAGCAAGCGGTGTCAGCCGGGCGTACGGTTTGCCGTTCTTGGCGATGATAATCTCCTCGCCGGCATGCGCGCGATCGAGCAGTCGCGAAAGATGCGTCTTGGCTTCGTGAACATTCACCGGTGACATAGGAAGATGATTAGTCAGATCAGAAGACTAAGTCAACTCGATGAAACGGCACGGGCGCTAGACGGCGGTGCGCTGTCCAGACTTTTCGCTGTCGGGCTCTGGCTCAGTGTCTTCCTCTGGGCGTACCAGGACTTGCACCTGGGTGACGCGGTTGCGTGTCAGATCGGTGACGACGATTTCGTAGCCGGGGATGCGGACGGATTCGCCGCGGCGGGGCACGCGGCCGAGGGTGTTGAA
Source organism: uncultured Binatia bacterium (SeqCode) (assembly GCA_965216585.1). GTDB lineage: Bacteria > Desulfobacterota > Binatia > HRBIN30 > CADEER01 > CADEER01. The sequence continues at coordinate 102,869 of CBDCGC010000002.1, forward strand.
GACGATTCCGGCCAGGGTGTCACCGGAATCGGTGTCGACTTGCTCGCCGGTCTCGCGGTTGAAGTCGATCACTTTGACGCGTGCCAGTGCCTGGTAGCGGCCGTCGGCGACGCGGCGGATGGTCTCGAGCTCGTGGCGGTCGAACTCGTCGCGGATCTCGCCGACCAGCTCTTCGAGGATGTCTTCCTGCGTGACCAGTCCCTGGGTGACGCCGAACTCGTCCTGGACGATGGCGAGGTGGACAAAGACTCGCTGCATCTCGCCGAGCAGCTCGAGGATGGGTTTGCGCTCCGGGACCTTGAGGGTCGGCTTGAGAATGCGTGGTAGGTCGGCGCCGCCGTTGTTGCGTACCAGTTGGATGATGTCCTTCAGATGGGCGACGCCGAGCACCTTGTCGATATCGCCTTCGAAGATCGGCACCCGCGTGTAGCCTTCTTTCAAGATCGCATCGAGCAGTTGCGCGGGTTGTGTGGCGACCGGAAAGGCGACGATCTCGGGCCGGCGCACCATGATGTCTTCGACGGTCATTTCGGCGGCGCGGGCGGTGGCGCCGATGATGCCGAGCGGTGTTCCGTCGGCGGCGCTGCCGTTTTCTTCGGCCGTTTCGCGGGCCAGGCGCAACAGCTCCTCGCGGTCGCGCACGGCGGCCGCCTCACTGCCACCGGCGAGCCGGCGCACGGTCGGCTCGATCATGCGATCGTAGAGAATGTGCAGCGGTCGCAGCGCCTGGTGGAAGAGGTAGAGCGGCAGGGCGCCGAGGTAGGCGATACGGCGCGGATGGCGCGCCGCCACCGCCTTGGGGACGACCTCGCAGAAGATCAGCACGGTCAGCGTCATGACGACGGTGGCCAGAGTGATGCCCCAGCGCGGACCGAGCGCCGCGACGGCGAGCGCCGAGGCGACCGAGGCGCCGAGGATGTTGGCGACGTTGTTGCCGAGCAGAATCGTCACCAGCAGGCGCGAGGTCGAGTGCAGCAGCTCTTGCGTCGCCAGCGCACCGGGACTGTGCGCCTCCTTGACGTCGCGGTGGAGGTCTTCGCGCCGGACGCGCAAGAGCGCCGTTTCACTGCCCGAGAAGAACGCGGAGAGCGCCAGGCAGGCGGCGACGAGTAGCAGGTAGGCGGCGATCTCCATCAGCGGCGCCACCCGATTGCCGGAGCGGCTCGCGACGGAGGCTCGTCGTGTTCGTTGGATTCACTGGCAGGAGCGCTCTGATCCCGCGCAGGTTCGGGTTCTCCGTTCACAGCACCGCTAGGGTACAACCCCGGCGGCAGCGGAGCAACCGCGGATTGTGGATATGCGGGGGCGGCCGCACCTTGACGCTCTAGGGGGTGTGGCGTATCGGTCGAGCTATGTCCCCCGTTGAATGTCGGGTCGTCGTTACCGGTCTCGGCATCGTCAGTCCTCTGGGAATCGGCACAGCGGCGAACTGGGAAGCTCTTTGTGCCGGACGATCGGGTATTTCGACGATTTCCCGTTTCGATCCCAGTGGCGATCCGGTTCGCATTGCCGGCGAGGTCAAGGGTTTTGACGCCGGAGACTACTTCGAAAAGAAGGAAATCAAGAAAGTCGACCGGTTCACCCAGTTTGCTGTGGCGGCGGCGCAGTTGGCTCTGGACGATGCGGGCTTCGAGATCGGCGACGAGAATGCCGACCGCGTCGGCGTCGTCGTCGGCGTCGGCATGGGCGGCATCGCGACCATCGAAGAAGTGACGGAGATGTATCACCGCAACGGCCTGAAGCGGGTGTCGCCGTTTTTCGTGCCACGCCTGATTGGCAACATGGCGCCGGGTCAGATCGCCATTCGCTTCAACTGCCGCGGCGCCAACTACGCGCCGACCAGTGCCTGTGCCTCCGGCGGCCACGGTGTCGGCGAGGGCTTTCGCCTGGTCGCTTCGGGGCAGCAGGATGCCGTCCTCGCCGGTGGCGCCGAAGCAGCGATCACACCGCTCGGCGTCGGCGGTTTTGCCGTCATGCGGGCGCTGTCGACGCGCAACGACGAGCCGCAGCGCGCCAGTCGGCCGTTCGACCGCCAGCGCGACGGCTTCGTCATGGCCGAAGGGGCGGGAATCCTGCTCTTGGAGTCACTGGCCAGCGCGACGGCGCGCGGCGCCCGCATCTATGCCGAGGTCATCGGTTATGGAGCCAACGCCGACGCCTACCACATGACCTCGCCGGCGCCGGACGGCCGCGGCGCGGCCCACTGCATGCGCCTGGCGATGCGCGACGCTCAGATCGATCCGGGCGATGTCGACTACATCAACGCGCACGGCACGTCGACACCGTACAACGATGCAAACGAGACGGCGGCGATCAAGGCGGCCTTCGGCGAGCGCGCGACGTCGTTGTGCGTCTCGTCGACGAAGTCGATGACCGGCCACCTCCTCGGCGGCGCCGGCGGCATCGAGGCGGCCTATACCGTCGCGGCATTGCACCGCGGCGTCGTCCCGCCGACGATCAACTACGACGAGCCCGATCCCGAGTGTGATCTCGACTACGTGCCCAATCAGGCGCGCGAGATGGATTGCCGGGTGGCCCTTTCCAATTCATTCGGCTTTGGCGGCACCAACGTCTGCCTGGTCTTTCGGTCGTTTGCCGACCACTGAGCCAAGCGGCGGTTTCGTGGGTGTGAGCGACCAGCAGCTGGTCTTCGTCATCGGCAAGGGTGGCGTTGGCAAGACGACGGTCTCCTGCGCGCTCGCTCTGGCGGCGGCGCGCGCCGGCAAGAAGGTCTTGTTGTGCGAGGTCGACGGCGTGTCGCGGGCGGCACATCTGCTCGGCGTCGAGAGCGCTGCGCCCGGCGTTGCCGGACCACTGGTCGACGGTGTGTCGGTGATGGCGGTGGAAGGCTCGGCGGCGTTGGCCGAGTATCTCGGCATGGTGGTGCCGGTGCGCCGTTTTCTGCAGGCGGTGTTCAAGAGTGAGATCTATCAGTACTTCGTCGCCGCCGCCTCGGGGCTGAAGGAGCTCATGACGGTCGGCAAGATCTTTTTTGAAGCCGAGCGTACGCAGGGCCGCAATGGTGAGCGGGTGTGGGATCTCGTCATCGTCGACGCGCCGGCGACCGGTCATGGGTTGCAATATCTGCGCATGCCGCGCGCTGCCCGCGACGCCTTCTCGAGTGGCCTGGTGCGTCGCGAGGCCGAGCGCGTCGTCGCCTTGCTCAGCGATCGCAAGCGCACTGCGATTCACCTGGTGACGACGGCCGAGGAAATGCCGGTCAACGAGACGATCACGATGGCTCAGCGGGTGCGCAAGGAGCTGTCGATGCCGCTCGGTGCGCTCTTCGTCAATAGGCTGCACACGCAGAGCTTTCGCGCTGGCGACATCGAGAAGGTGCAGCGCGCAGCCAAGCGCTCGCGCAAAGAAGACGTGCGGGCGACGCTCGAGGAAGTCGCGGCGCGGGCGTGCGCCGAATCGGGTTGGACGCAGGTGAACAAACGGCACCTGGCGGCACTGGCCAAGAAGGTCAAGCAGCCGCGCGTCGAGCTGCCCTTCGTGTTCTCCGAAGAGTTCGGCCGCGCCGAGCTCGACGCCCTCGCCGACATCGTCGAGGAAGCGCTGTGAGCCGGGCGCGCAAGACCCTCGCCGACGTCGTCGGCCGACACGATGTCGTCGTCTGCGCTGGCAGCGGCGGCGTCGGCAAGACGACGACGGCGGCGTCGGTGGCGCTGCTCGGCGCCGACGCCGGCCGGCGGACCATCGTCCTGACCATCGACCCGGCAAAGCGCCTGGCCGACGCCCTGGGGATCGGCGAGCTGGGCAACCAGCCGACGCCGGTCGACGTCGACGTCGAGGGATCGCTCGACGCGATGATGCTCGATCAGAAGGGCGCCTGGGATGCCCTGGTCGAGCGCTACGCCGAGTCGGACGAGGTGCGCCAGCGCATCTTCGATAACGCGTTCTACCAAAACCTCTCGGGGACTTTCGCCGGGTCGCAGGAGTACATGGCCATCGAGCAGCTCTCGCGCTTGAACGAAAGCGGCGACTACGACTTGATCGTCGTCGATACGCCGCCGACGCACCACGCCCTCGACTTTCTCGACGCTCCAAGTCGCCTCGGCAAGTTTCTCGATCGGCGCGTCATGCGCTGGTTCGTCCGCCCATACATGTCGGCCGGCTGGTCCGGCTTGCGGCTGGTCAACCGCACTGCGGGGGCCCTTTTTCGCCGCCTCGAAGATGCGACCGGCGTCGCCGCGCTGACCGAAGTGTCGGACTTCTTCACCGCCATGAGCGGCCTCTTCGAAGGTTGGAGCGAGCGCGTCGAGCGTGTCGAAGAGCTGCTGCGTTCCAAGCGCAGCGCCTTCGTGCTGATCGCGACGCCGGAAGAGCAGGTGTTGGCTGAGGCGGAGTACTTCTACTCGAAGGTCGAGGAGCATTCGATCGCGCTGCGCGGCGTCGTCTTCAACCGTGTTTCCTACGAGCTGGCGACCGCCGGCGGGGAGATCGAGCCGGCGGCGCTCGACGATCTCCTCGCTCGCTGCGTCGACAGTCGCGCGGTGCGCAAGCGGCTGGTGCAGAACTTTCTACTCTACGAGATGCAGGCGCGCGGCGATCAGTTGCGCATCGAGACCTTCCGCGACCAACTGCCGGCCGATCTGCCGATTGCCGCGGTGCCCAACTTCGAAGAAGACCTGCACGACGTCGACGGCCTGCGCCGTCTGCACCCGCACCTGCGCGAGCGGGCTTGACCTCAAAGAGAAGACAAAGACAATCCGTGGCGGGCTCGAATGGCTCGCCGGCGATTCAACCGAGCAGCGGCCGCGCGGTTTGCCAGGCGCGCTCGATCTCGCCACGCTTTTGGTAGAGATCGGCCCAGGCTTTCTGGACCTCGCTCTGCGCCGCATCGGCGACGGTCTCGAGCTCCTGCTGCGCCGTGTCGAGCTGATCGTCGGCAAGGGCGGCGTTGGCGCGTAGGACGCGAACGCGGTCCGGGTCGAGGTGCTGTGCGTATTTGTTGACCAGGGCGACGATCCGTTGCCGACCGGAGGCGTTCTCCTGCTGACCCAGCATCTTCTCGGCGAGACCGATGCTCGCCTGCTTCTTGAACGCTCGTTCCCAGGTCTTCACTGCTTCGCCGCCGCGCCCGTCGGCCAACATCGCGTCGCCGATACTGGCTACCGCCGGTGCGAAGTCGCGGTGCTCTTCGAGTAGACTTTCCAAGGCTGCGATACGCGCCGGGCCGTCGTCGATCTGCATGGCCGCCTGATAGCGAAAGTCGCGCAGCCGCTCGCGCTCTCGGTGAATTCCCTCGGAGCTGGCGAGCTCGGCGATGTAGCGCTCCTGAACCTCGACCGCTTCTTTCCAGCGGCCGCTCTCGGCGTAGAGCTGGCGCAGGGAGACGAGGACGCGCGGTGCGTGCGGATACTGAACCCGAACGGTCTCGTGCATGCGGATGGCGTCTTCGGTGCGGCCGCCGAGCCGCAGCGCCTCGCCGAGGGCGTAGCGCAGGTCGGGGTCGCTCGCTTCTTCGGCGACCGCCGCTTCGAGCGCTTGTTGCGCCGCCTCGTACTCGCCGGTGTCGGCGTAGCATTCGGCGAGAGCCAGGGCGGCTTCTTTGTTGTGCGGATCGCGCCGCCAGGCCTTCTTGAGCAGCGAGCGCGAGCGCTCGATCTCGCCGTCCCAGGCGAGGGCGGCACCGCTCTGGTTGAGCTCTTCGATCTGCGCTTCCTGGCGCGCCTTGCGCCGCTGCGCCCAGGTCGCCATCCGTTCGTTCATTTGCTGAACCGTCGTCGCCAACACGGCGAGCACCGCACCCAGCACCATCGTCGCGACCAGTAACAGGCCGAGCGGCATGCGATTGGTCATCGACGGGCTGAGGCGGAAATCCACGTCGTTGGGGTTCATGGTGTAGGCGAACGCCACGAACGAGATAATCAGCGCTATCGCCAGCGCATAGCCGAGTGCTCTTCTCATGACAACGTTTCTGGTTACCGCGCGACGCCTACCAAGCGCAAGTCCTCTGCCTGCGTGCGGTAGGGCTCGGGCAGGGTGACCACCTCACCGCGCGCCCACAGGCGTTCGAGGTCGTAAAAGGCGCGTGCTTCTTCCTGGAAAACGTGCACGGTCACGTCTCCATAATCCATGAGAATCCACTGCCCGGTCGAGAAACCCTCGACGGTAATCGGCCGCACGCCGACCTCGGCGAGGTTGATGCGCACACTTTCGGCGATCGCCTGGGCCTGCGTATCGGAGCGCGCCGTGCAGATGACGAAGTAGTCGGCCAGCGAGCTCAGCTCGTGAATGTCGAGTAGCAGCAGGTCGTAGGCCTTGCGGTCGAGCGCGTTGCGCACCGCCAGCATGGCGACCTCGCGGGATCCCAGCTTGCTCAAACCCGAGTGTTTCCGGCGCGGTAGAGGCCTTCGCGCTCGATGTAGCGCTCGACGACGGCGGGCACGAGATAGCGAATCGATCGTCCTCGGCGGACGCGATCGCGAATGGTCGTGGCGGATATGTCGAGCGCTGTGACGGACAAAAAGAAAACCCGGTTGCCACTCCGGCTGAGCAACGTTTTTCGGTCGCGAGAGTAGCGAAATCGGGAGCGCACGGCAACGGGAAGAATCGAGCGCGCGCGCGCGATACGGTCGGGTGGTCGGGAGAGGACGGCGATGTCGGCAACGGCGAACAATTGAATGTAGTCCTTCCAGGTATGGATTTCGCGAAAGGCGTCGATACCCATGATCAGGTTCAGGCGCGCCTTCGCGTTTCGCTCCTGCAGCAGGCGCAGGGTGTCGATGGTATAAGACGGACCGGCGCGGTCGATTTCGACCGTCGACACGGCGAAGGGGCGGTGGCCGCGCACGGCGGCGCGCAGCATCGCCAGCCGGTGGGTGGCCGCTGTGATGGCGCGGCCGCGTTTGTGTGGCGGATCTGCGGCGGGAACGAGCACTACGCGATCGAGACGCAGGGCCTCGCGCGCTTCTTCGACGCAGCGCAGGTGGGCGAGGTGGACGGGGTCGAAGGTGCCACCGAAGACTCCCAGCTTTGTCGTCATGTTCGCCGCCACCCAACCCGCCCGCTGGACTACCCCATAGCACGTGCCACCCTGCCGGAAGCAAGCGGGACCGGGCCGAGGCACCGGCGGCGCTGCAGTGAGGTTGCCGTGCCGCGCCGATTCTGGCACGGACGGGGAGGAATGACCGGCCCGAACAAAAGCTCGAAAGCACTCGAGGTATCCCCGCTGACTGGAGCCATGGGTGCGGAAATCCGGGGTGTCGACTTGGATGACCTGGAGGCTGCAGGCTTCGCTGAGTTGGCCGCCGCTCTCTACCGCTACGGCGCCGTCGTGGTGCGCGATCAATCGCTCGACGACGAGGCGCATCTGCGGCTGGCGCGGCGCTTTGGTGCGCTGGAGCGGCATCCCATCGTCGCCGGTTTGGCGGGGCATCCGGAGATCATCAAGATGCACAAGGCGAGTGGCGAGCCGGCGACCTTCGGTGTCGGTTGGCACTCCGACAACTCGTTCACCGTGCGTCCGAGCATGGGCTCGATCGTTCGCGCCGCGGTCTTGCCGCCGTTCGGCGGCGACACCCTCTTCGCCAACCAACACCTCGCCTACGAATCGCTGAGCTCGGGGATGCGTCGCCTCCTCGATGGCATGCGCGCGGTGCACAGCGCCAAGTACGCCTATACGGCGCCGACGACGGTCGATAAGTACGAGGGCACGGCGACGATGAAGTACGAGCGCTCGCAGATCGTCGAAGAGGAGGTCGTTCACCCGGTGGTGCGCACCCACCCGGTGACCGGTCGCCGCGCCCTCTACGTCAATCAGATGTTCACCACGCGCTTTGAAGAAATGAGCGAAGAGGAGAGTCGACCGCTGCTCGAGTTCCTGTTTCGCCATTCGACGCGCGAGGACTTTCAGTGCCGCGTGCGCTGGTGTGAAGGTTCGGTGGCGCTGTGGGACAACCGCTGCGTCCAACACACGGCGCTCGACGACTGCCAGGGGTACGAACGCATCCACTACCGTGTGACGGTTGCCGGCGAGGAACCTCAGGGCGTGCAGCCGTGACGCGCCTCCTCGTCGTCGACGCCTACGACGACGCCGGCCGAGCCGCCTTGCGCGGCGCCGGCGCTACGCCGGCCGGCGAGCTCTACACGCGCGCACTCACTGCTCTCGGCTGGACAACCGACACCGCCGACTCGAAGGCCGGCGGTATCGAGGTGCCGGCAGGGCGATCGCTGTCGGACTACGCCGGCGTCGTGTGGACGGGGTCGAATCTTTCGATCCACGCTGCTGCCGAAGCGGTCGCCCAGCAGATCGAGCTGGCGCGCGCGGTCTTCGATCTCGGCGTGCCCCAGTTCGGTTCCTGCTGGGCGATCCAGCTCGCCGCCGTCGCCGCCGGCGGTGAGTGTGCGCGCAATCCGCGCGGCCGGGAATTCGGTGTCGCGCCGCCGATTCGACCGACCGAAGCTGGCCGCCGCCACGCGCTGCTGCACGGCCGAGCGGCTGCCTACTCGGCGCTGACTTGCCACGAGGACATGGTCGTGCGGGCGCCGGCGGGGGCCGAGGTGCTGGCGACCAACGACTTCGCACCGGTGCAGGCGCTCGACGTCCGCCGCGGCCGCGGCCGCTTCTGGGCCGTGCAGTATCACCCCGAATACGATTTTCACGAGATCGCCTGCCTGGCCGAGCTGCGCCGCGAGCAGCTTCTCGCCGAGAGCTATTTTGCCGACGAGGCCGCAGCGGCGCGCTACGCAGCCGACTTTCGGCGCCTGCACGAAACTCCCGGACACCAGGAGCTGCTCGAGCGATACGCAGTTCCCCCCGAGGTTCGCAGCACCGGCGAGCGCCAGGTGGAAATCGCCAACTGGCTGCAACGTATCAGCGAGTGACCAGGCCGTTGCTGTGCCGGAGCAGGGTCAGCCGGACGGGACGTGGCGGCGGCGTCGAGAATTTCACTTGATGATTGCGGCCGGTCTGTGCTTAGTGGCACATGAGCTATTTGGCCAGGTGTTTAGCTGTAACCGTTGCAGTCGTAGTTGCGTCGCTGGCGGCGGCGAACGCCGCCGATCACTTGATCGGGCATCGCGTCAGCGTTTCCAAATATTCAGGTACGCCGGTCACCGGGCGAATTTTCAAGTTGGTAGCCAAAGCGGGTGGTGAGGGGAACCCGGCTGCTTTCGTCGTGCCTGGCAACCCGGCCGGCACGTCGAACCTGGTCATCGTCTCGCGCGACGGCGGTTCGATCGTCGATCCACTGGTCGCCGGCGAGTGGAAAGGGCTCGGCAATCCGCCCGGCGTCAAGGGGTGGAAGTATCGCAATCGAGACGCCCCGACGGGTGGTGCCGTCAAGGTTCTGATCATCAAGGACAAAGTCCTCAAGGTCGTCGCCAAGGGGACGGGCTCGATGCCGGTGCCAACGGCGGCGAATGGCGACATCGAGACGCTGGTGTCGCTGAACGGCGAGCGCTACTGCGCCGAGGCGACGGCGCCGCATCTCAAGGAAGTGAGCGGCAAGCTCATCAAAGCGAAGAAGCAAACAGCGCCGGCCGCCTGCTCGATCACCTGCGCGGTGGGCTCGGATCCCGACGGCGACGGGCTGGACTCCTGTTTCGAGACCAACACCGGCGTCTTCGCCAGTGCCGCCGATGCCGGCACCGATCCGTTCGATGCGGACACCGACGACGACGGAATCAACGACGGCGATGAGGTCTACGGAACGGCGGGCGGGTTGGACCTTCCCGCTCTCGGCGTCAATCCCCTGCGCCGCGACATTCTGCTCGAATACGATTGGTTCGACGATGCGCTCGATTGCAGCTCTCACTCGCACGAACCCACCAGCGCTTCCCTGGCTATGGTCACGGCGATGTTTGCCGCTGCGCCGCTCGTCAACCCGGACGGCTCGACCGGCATCAACGTGATCCACGACGTCGGCCAGGGCGGCGTGTTCGACGGCGGCAACCATATCAACGACGCCGACGGCGTGCTCGCTCAGGGGGTTTCAGGTGCCGAGTTTCAGGGCTACAAGGACGACCACTTCGCCGCCAATCGCCTCGGCTACTTTCACTACGTGATCCTGCCGCACCGCTACAACACCAGCAGCTCGAGCTCCGGTCAGGCGGAGATCGCCGGCGACGACATGATCGTGTCGCTCTATTGTGCCAACTCGAATTCGAACGTGGCTCACACGATCGTTCACGAGCTCGGCCACAATCTCTTCCTCTTCCACGGCGGCGACGACAACTGCAACTACAAACCCAACTACAACTCGGTGATGAACTACCGCTATCAGTTTCCCGGTGTCGACAGTGACTGCACACCACCGGGCAACGGCGTGCTGGACTATTCCAGCGGTATGCGACTGAGCCTCGACGAGAACGATCTCGACGAGAACGTCGGTATTTGTGGCACACCGGCGTGGGATTGGAACGGCGACTCAGTCATCGATGCGAGCGTGAGCTTCGACGTCAACTCCGCCGATGCAGATCAGAACATCTGGTGCGGCGGCACTCTGACGACGCTCGACGATCACGACGACTGGGCGGCGCTCAACCTCGACGTGTTGCCGAATCCATCCAGCGGCGCCGGTGCGCGCGCCGTGTCGCAAGTGATCGACTGCGACAACCCGGCGCCCATCTTCTGATCCGAGAAGCGAGAGCTCAGCCTTGAAGAAGAACCTCGGGCCTTGCCTGGCGGAGCGGCACCGCCGTTTGCCTGTGTTTAAAGCCCGCAGCCAAACCAAGCCTACGTGCACTTGTCCTCCGGAGCCATGCGAAGGGGGGGCGAGCTCGCCCCAGTCGCGTCGATTGACCGCCGGAGACGTCGTCAGTCGACGGGGCAGGGGAAGGGTGCGACGCCGGGGATGCTGGTGGCCAGCGAACCTTCGACGACTGCGTCGGCTAGCGTATCGGGGTCGTTGACCGCGGTATCGAGCCAGTCGCGCATTTCGATGCCGGCCACCGGGAAGCCGGCGAAGATGCTGGTGTCGGTGACGATGGTGTGCTCGCTGGCGTTGATCGCCGGCAGGAAGTAGCGCAGGCCGTTGGTACCTGCCGAGTTGCAGTACGACTGGCGCAGCGCGTTGATCCAATCCGCCGTCGAAGGAAAGAAGCTCGAGCTCACCTGAACGTTGTCGACCTGATTCGACAAGACGAGAAAGGACTGCTCGGGCTGGCGTCGCAAACGGGGTGCCGAGGCGGCGTAGATCTCCGCTCCGACGCCGCAGTTGAGTCGCCTGCAGTAGGGGGGCATGTAGCCGAGCGAGCTCCAGCCACTGGTGTCGTTGAAGAGAACCAAACCGAGACCGCCGATGCCGACCAGCTCACCGTTGTTGAGCGCCAGGGCTGAGTCGGCCCACGCCGTCGAATGGATCCACTGCAGGTCGTCGAGAACGTAGTGGTAGTTGTAGAGGGTGCCAAAGCCGCCGGCCGATGTGCCACCGAAGAGCATGCGGATGCGGTCGCTGCGGTATCCTTCGGCGTCGCCGTCGAGCTCGCGCCAGAGAATGTCGCGCAGGTAGCGCAGAGCGACGCGCGTGTTGATGGCGCCCCAGCGGTGGACGGTGATGCTCGGCCAGACGTTGGTGTTGCCGCCGCCGATGAAGAGATCCTGGGTGCAGTAGGGCAAGTACACCTTGGTCCAGTTGGCGAAGGGGCTGACCGCCGGGTCGTTCGACATGATGCCGCCGGTCGGTGGGTTGTTGTCGGTGGCGCTGAACAACCCGGCGGGGACGCTGTTGCACTCGTCTTCGAAAACGCAGACACCACCACCCTGCATTTGCAGGACGACGTTTTCGACGGCAAAGCCGGTCGGTGCGAGACGGATCCAGAAAGCGTAGGAGCTGCCGGTGCCGCAGCGGGTTCCCCACTCGGCCTCGTCGAGAACGATGCGCAGATACTGTCCCCGCGGCGGCGCGATGATCGCATCGCGCGGACCGCAGTCGAGGGAGAGCGGTGCGACGTCGGCGTGGGCGGTAGCACTCAGGCATTGCGCCTGGGCGGCGGTCCGTTCGACGAAGGTCGCCGGATCGATGGCGATGACGTCGCGCAGAGTTGGTGAATCGCAGGTTCGCGTGATTTTGGTCGCCGCGCTCGAACGTGAGCGGGCCAGCCGCGCCTGCACGCGGTCGAGACGGCAGTTGCCGCCGTTGCGCTGCATTCGAATGCATCGGTTTTGCGTCCGCGCCGCGCTGGAAAGGAGTCGCGCACCCTGGCGCAGTGTGCGGTCCATGCACGTCCGAGCGTCTGCCGATGCGTTGAGCCACAGCGGTGCGTGCGGGCCGCCGGTCGAACGCGCGAGCAAGGCGTCGGCTTCCGCCAGACAGGCCGTGCGCAACCGTTCCTGAAACGCCGTCAGCGTCAGCGCGGTGAATCCGGTCGCCTGGACGACCGCATCCGAGCCGCAGCTTGAATCGATGCGGTTGGTAAGATTGTCGAGCGCGCGCTGAATGCGGCGATCGTTGCTCTCACATCCGCGGTTGAGCGACTTCAGGCATTTTCGATGCTGCGTTGCCACGCGCTTCGCACAGGCGGCCAAGCTCTTTCCCGCTTGCCGCTCACAGGTGCGCGGCGAGGCTGCCTGAGCAGTCGGCGAAAGCCCGGCTAGCGGCGCCAACGACAGCGCCAGCAGCACAGTGGTGCGAGCGAGTATGGGCGCGTTTGCAAAGGCTTGCATGATGGTCAGGGGAACGGCCGTAGGGTAACAGGTTCCAGGGTCGTTGGGAAAGAGATCGACGCCACGGAGACGGACGCGCCGGGTGTGTGGCGTGAGCTCGTGGCGTTTCTCGCCGTGGATCATGTTCTCTTTGAGGTCAGCCGGGCCCCCGGCGCGGCGCCGGATCATTCATATTGAGAAACTCTCGATTTGCCTCGCGCAGCGACACCAACCTTTGCCTTCGCCTAAGCCTGCGTCTGAGCCTACGAGCGCAGCGAGTTTCAGCTTAGTTGACCACTTCTTCCAGCTTGCTTTCGACCTCGCGTATGGCTGCGTTGTACCAGCCCTGCGAGTTGAGGTTGCTCGACTCACCCAACAGGGCGGCGGCGCCGTCGGCTCGCGCTTCGAGGGCTGTGCTGTGCTCTGGCGAGACGTTGAGCACGATGTCGGCCAGGTGCAGCGCCTTTTCGTATTCGCTTTCCTCGACCAATGCCGCGGCGCGATCGGCGAGTGCATCGGGGCCGCCGGCCATGACGACGATCTCCGGGTACACGGCGCTGGCGGGCATGGCGGTCATGTTGGAAACGTTGCCATCGAACCAACCGACGTAGCCGTCGTAGATTCCGCGTACCGACCAGTCGATGCGGCCGTACACTTCGTTGGTGTCGGCTGTTTCCAGCTCCGGTGGCAGGCTGATCTCGCGCATCAAGGTGAAGATGTCCTTGCCGGCGTTGATGCCGCGAACGGTTTCGTCGTGCACGTAGGAGATGGCATCGCGGTAGCCACCGACGCGCTCGGCGATGACGCTCTCGCCGTAGAGCGGGTTGCCGTGGCTAGGTGCAAGCACCTCTGGTCGCCACGAGAGTACGGTGTCGAGCGATGAGATGTAGTCGAGCGCCGGGCGCGGCCGCGTGCCGCGCAGGGTGTAGAGGTTGGGGAATGAAAGGTAGAAGTTGTCGCCGGGGAAGGCCATCCGCAGCTCGGGGATCCAGACTGAGAGATGATCCGGTGTTTCGCCAGGCGTGTGCACGACTTGAATCGTGAGATCGCCGAGGCTGAACTGGAAGAACTCTTCAAAGTGGATCGTGCCCAAAACCTCGCCGCCGTCGTTGACGACGGGCGCGTCGGGGGAATTGAACGGCAGCGGTGGAAGGTTGAGCAAGCGAGAGAACTGCGCGCTGTTGCGATTTCTGAAGATTCCGTCGAGACGCCGCTGGTAGTGCGCGAGATCGATCGCCTCTTTCTGCGCCAGCACTTCCACGCTCGAGTCTTCACCGCGCCACAACGCCACACCGCCGATGTGATCGGGATGGTTGTGGGTCAAGATGACGTAGCGCAGTGGCTCGACGACGTAGGGTCGCAGCGCTTGCTCGTGAGCCGGCGCCGTGAAGGCGATCGACGTGTCGATGACGATACTGCCCGCTTCCGTAGTGACCAGGAAGGTATTGCTGAAGCCGGCGACCATGTAGACGCCGCGATGGATCTGCAGCACCGGCCCGTCGAGCGGAACCATTTCTCCCGGTGATTCGATGGTGTTCTCCGCTGAGGTGTCGACCTCGAAGTCGACTGGATCACAGAGCGTCGTAGTGGGCGCGACGCCGCCGCCGGCACTGTCGCTGCAGCCGCTTGCCGACCAGGCACAGAGCGCGGCAGCGAACAAACCGAGTCGGAGCCACTGACCTCGTTTCGCAGAAAAGCCTTGACGCATTCCTCACCTCAGAATCGAATTTCGTACATCTAACGAATGAGCCGGCCCACATCTACGCAATTCGGCCATCCGGGCGTCCCGGCGTCTGAGCGGGTCAGAGCCGCGGCAGGTCGGCGCCCAGATCGCCGGCTTGGGCGCGGGCGAGTGCGCGATCGAAGATGCGCTGTTGGCGTCGCACCATGCTTGCGAATCGCCCCATGCGCGCGAAATCGGACCAGGGCGAGAAGTTGCCGCTGAAAGCTTCGGCCGCCATCCAGGCCAGGACGGTCGCCGGCGGGAACATCTCGATCGGACGAATTTGGCGATCCATCATCTCGCTCATCTGCCGCATTGATTTCGGGCTGTTGCGAGCGCGGCGGAACATCATCCGGGTCAGCGGATTGTTGAACTCCGCCGAGCCCATGTCGCCGGCGAAGTGGTAGAGCCCGATCGAGTCGGAGTCGCGCCGTCGCCAGTAGACGGCCATCGCTTTGTCGCCGCCTTCGACGATCGCCTCCGACAGCGCCAGCGCGTCGCGAAAGGCATCGGTGATTCCCATGCCCGGGGTCGGGTCCATGTGCAAGCCGGAATCACCGACCAGAGCCCATCCCGGACCAACGCCCTGCTTCATGAAGAAGTGCAGGGAGAGAACGCCGAGAGGCTTGTCGATCATCTTCGAACCTTCGAGCAGGGGCGCCGTGAGGCTGCCGCGCCGGAGGTGTGCCTGTAGGTGGGTTGCCGGGTCGCCGCGCCATTTCTCGATCGCCGTGCGCCGGCCGGCGCCGGCCATGAGCAGAAGACCGGAGTCGGTGAGGAACACGGCGCGTGCTTCCTCGCCCTCGATGTGGATGCAGGCTCCCCAGTCGTAGCGGGGATCCTCGGAGAAGAGCGGCGTCTCTTCGAAGTAGCTCCAGTAGAGGGCGTTGGGTGTCGTCGATTCCAGGTAGGTAGGGGCGCCAACCATCCTGGCAATCGCCGAGTTGCGCCCATCGGCGCCAACCACCAGCGGCGCGCGAAGATCGTAGGTCGCGTCGCCGTTCTTCACTCGAACGCCGGTGACCCGTTCGCCATCGCGCAACAAGTCGGTGACGGTGCTACTCTCGCGGGCGTCGACGCCGGCATCGAGGGCGGCGCGCTGCAGCGCCGGGTCCAGTTTGGCGCGGCGCGGAGAGCGCGAATCGAAGTCGGTCCCGCGCAACTCCATTTGCATGTGCTGGTCTTCCACCTGAAAACGAAAGGCGGTGTTCGGCGGCGCCAGGGCACGCACCGTGTCGCCGAGCCCGAGCCGGTCGAGCATCTTCATGCCGTAGGGCTGAATTGCGTGTGTCGAGATCGGCTGATTGGAGAACAACGGATCTCGGTCGACCGCGATTACTTTGACGCCCGCCTCGTGTAGCGCATACGCCAGCGGTGCCCCGGCGCAGCGAAACCCGACGACGATGACATCGGTGTCCCACATTCGCCTAGCCGTGCAGCCGCTCGACGCAGCGCAGAACCTCCGCCTGGTAGGCCTTGCCTCGTTCGTTGAAGATGTCGACGGGGAACAATGACGTCGGCACGTAACCGAAGCCGATCTTGTGTCGCGGATGCCACTGGAAGACCGAGCCGCCCAGGCCCATCCAGCCGTAGAAGCCGTGACGTCCCTCGTTCAGCTTTCGGACGTTCTCGTTCCGATAGGGCCCCGTCGAGAAAGAGGCGACGCCGCCCTGTGTGAAGGTGGTATGGAAGCCCATGTCGCGCTCGATGGGATCTGCGTGCATGGCCTGCCAGGCGTCCTTGCTGAGCCATTGTTGGCCTTGCCACTGTCCCAGATTGGCCAGCATCGCGGCGACCGTCGCCAGGCCGCGGGCTGAGCAGTTGCAGTTGGCGGACGGAATTTCGGCTCGCGCGATCGGGGCATTGGTGAAGTCGGTGATGCGCCGGAGGCCGGTGATTGGGGGCGGCGCGCCGATGATGGTCGAGTTGCGCACCTGGCCGGCGAAAGAAGCGAACAACTTGAGACCCTGCCAGGCGTTGAGCTCGATGCGCCGCCCCATCGATTTGGGTTTCAAGCTCTCGATCAAGTGAAAGCGGACGCTCGGTGCCGACAAGCGCACGATACGGTCGAGGTCCTCATCGCTGGCACCGAGCACGACGTCGGCGGCAAGGGGTGTCGCCACTTGTTCGCGTATGAACTCGCCGATCGTGCGTCCCGCGGGATCGACGCGGCGAAAGATTTCGTTGACGATCCAGCCGCGCGTGATTGCGTGGTACTCGCGTTGCATGTCGATCCCTTTGCGGAACCTCTGTGGATGATTCTCGATGACGGCGCCGATCGCGTTGCGCTTGATGGCCTGGGTTTGCAGATCCTCGATCGGCAAGGTCGTCCTGAAGGTCGCCAGTCCTGCCTCGTGGCGCATGACGTCGGCGACGGTCGTCGCCTCCTTGTTGGCGTTGCCAAACTCGGGCCAGTACTCGGTCACCGTGGCGCCGTAGTCGAGCAAGCCCTGATCGAAGAGCCACGCCATGGCGATCGCTTCGAAGTTCTTGGAGCTACTGAAGACGTTGGTGAGGGCGTCCGGGGAATGCTCGGTCCGACCATCGGCGCTGCCCCATAGATCGACCACTCTTTCGTCGCCCAGGTAGACGCAGAGTTGGGTGTCGGCTTCGACCAGCGAACGCATGTTGCGCTCGTACAGATAGCGCACACTTTCGAAGCCCGGAGCGACGCTGCCGTTGATGGTGACTGGATCGGTTGCCGGGTTGCTCATGGGTCTCCTGCGGATGAGTTGACAGTGAGATGGTAGCGGAAGGCACGGGCGGGCCGCCAGTGGCCGGGCGAACGATGTAGAACGAATGCCAAGTCGAGGCCGTTTGGCGGTATGAGCTCGGGTGCGTGTGGCTGCTTCCAGATCGGAGTGCCGCGCCGTGTGCTCGGGGTGATCGAATACATGGTGCGCTTCGATCCGCTCTTCGAGAAGATCAGTTACAAGGGATGCGACGTGTGCTACAGCGACGGATCGATCGTTGTCACGCCATGTCAGAGCAAGGTCGTCTGGCGGCGGCCGACGATCCGCCAAGCGATCCACAGCAGGGTGAGCACGGCCAGAGTCAGTCCGAAAGGCGAGATCGCCGGGGCAGTGGCAGCGACTGCTTCGCACGTTCCGTTGTCGCAGAAGCCGGTTTCGCATTCGCTCGACATGACGCAGGATCCACCTTCCGGTACGAGGGTCGATGCCGCGGTCGGTGTCGCAGTAGGCGTGCTGACGGCAACGCACGCCCCGGTTGTCTGGTCGCAGATCGGCAGGAGAGGGTTTAGGCAATCCGTATCGCTGCTGCAGACGAACGGAACAGCTTGACACATGCCCATGATGCACTTGGGTGCGCTCGGATCGGTACAGTCGGCGTCGGTGGTGCAAACTGTCCCGGCGGCGGCGTCTCGAGGCGCACTCACGCAGGCGACGGCGGTCGCGAGGACGAGTACCCATGCCAAGGTTGCACCGCTAGCGAAGGAGCGCCTGACACCAATCGTTTCGATTCGCTGGTTCATTCTCTACCCTCCTCGAGTTCGTGTGGACGCGTACTCTGTTTGCCAACGAGGCGTTCATTGGCAGAGAACATCGTTCACTGTTTGCAAAAAAACTCAAGTGCACAGGTCGCAGTACCGGCAGAGTCGCGCAGACAAATGTCTGGAAAGTTTCACGGACTAGCGAACCCACCGGCGCGGCGCCGGATCATTCACAGGGAGAAACCTCGGATTGCCTCGCGGAGCGACACCACCCTTCGCCTACGTCTCAGCCGACGAGCGAAACGAGCACGAGCGTGGATTCGTTTCATCTTGTGGTAGGCTCGTAGGCGACCGGAGGGGGCTGAATGTCGTTCTTTGCCAGATGTGAAGTGTCGAACGATTTACGAGAAGTCACCCATGATTGGCGCCGCGGACCTGACTCATCGGGCCGGTATTCCCAATTTGTGCAGCGACGACATGAAGATCGAGTTGCTCCTGGAAGCGGACAAGATTCTTCAGCTCCTCTGCGATGCCGAACTCACATGGGTGCCCGGGCGGCGCCTTGCCTACCACAAGGCACGCCGCCCGGTCTCGCAAAAGCGGGTGGTCCATGCATGACAGCGCAGCATGACAGCAGTCCGTTGAAAAACAGGCGCGCGAGCGATGCTCGATGATCACGCTCTACCACGCTCCGCGAACTCGCTCGATCCGGATCCTCTGGTTGCTCGAAGAGCTGGCACTTCGCTACGAGTTGCGCACGGTCGAGTTCTCGCCCTCCGACGAATTCTTCACGCAGCCGACGCCGCTGGGCAAATTGCCGGTGATCGAGGACGGCGACGTGACGATGTGCGAGTCCGGAGCCATCGTCGAGTATATCGTCGAATGCTATGGCGAGGGACGCTTGGCGCCGGCGGTTGGTTCAGCCGAGCGGGCGCGATACCTGCAGTGGATGCACTTCGCCGAAGGAACATTGTATCCGCCGATCGGTATCGTGGTGTGGATGACGCGTTATCGCGACAGCACGGATGCGTCGTCGGAGTTCTTGCAACGGGCGAGAGGGCGAGCACGGTCTTCCATGGACTTCGTGCAGCGTTCGTTGGCAGGGCGCGACTATTTGCTCGACAGCGGTTTCAGCGCCGCCGACGTCATGATGGGTTTCTCCGTCGCCGCTGCGGGCACGGTGGATCTGCTCGACGATCGCTTTGAGGTCTTGTCGCAATACTTGGCTCGCTTGTCCGAGCGCCCCGCGTTTCAAAAGGCGGTGGTTGGTTCCTGAGCGACTGGCCGGACTCACGCGGAGGCGGAGTGGGACGGCCCGAAGTGCACGGGACTCGACGAGATTCGCGGGCTAGCCGAGCCCCCGGCGCGGCGCCGGATCATTCAGAGGAGAAACTCTCGATTTGCCTCGCGCAGCGACACCAACCTTTGCCTTCGCCTAAGCCTGCGCCTGAGCCTACGAGCGCAGCGAGATTCAGGTCAGCTGGTGGTTTCGGTGCTGAGATGCGATTCTGTGATCTGCGATGAAGGTCCCGGTTTGTGTTTTGGCTGCTATCGTCGTGCTGACGGGTGCGCTGTCGAGGGCTACTTTGGCCGAGGAAAATAGCCGGGGCGACGCGGTCATTCTCTTGCACGGTCTGGGTCGCGGGCCGTGGGGAATGAAAGTTCTCGATTGGCGCCTCGAGCGCGCGGGGTTTGTGGTTCACAACCTGGCGTATCCAACCGATGCGGAGTCAATCGCTTCGGCGGCCGAGCAGGTGCGATCTCACTACGACGATTGTTGCCGAGATGCACCGACACTGCATTTTGTGACGCATTCAATGGGCGGGATTGTGTTGCGTGCGCTACTCGCCGATTGGAAGCCGGCGAACGCAGGACGAGCGGTCATGTTGGCACCGCCAAACCGGGGGAGTGAGATCGTAGATCAGATTGGTGGCTATCGAGCCTTTGCCTGGGTGCTTGGGCCGATCGCACCTCTTCTCGGCACAGGCGAAGAAGATCTGCCGTCTCAGCTTCCTCCACCACCTATTCCGTTTGGTGTTATTGCGGGCAGTCGGTGGATCAATCCGCTTGGGCCGCTTGTGTTGCCCGAACCGCACGACGGCACCGTCAGCGTCGCCAGTACGCGGCTCGATGGCATGAGTGATCACCTCATCGTGTCTCACAACCACACGTTCATTGTGAACTCAGCGCAAGTCACCGACGAGATCCTTCACTTCCTGCGCGATGGAAAGTTCAGCCCGAGTGGCCGGATGCACAACGCGAAGACAGGCTATTGATCCGCATTCCGTCACAGTCCTGCGCTCCTTGATGTCGCCCCTGGAGTCGCGACCACCTTCGCGGTGGTAGCGCCGGTTCAATTGGCTGTCGCTTGTCTAGCGGCCAAGGTTCCTTGACAGATGCCGGTCGTCGTGGCGAGAGTCGTGCACATGGGTTGGGCGCGAGTCGGAGGTATCGTGGCCCTCGTAGCGCTGGGATGGGCGACTCCGGCCGCGGCTTGTAGCGGCGAATCGGATTGTGCGGCGGGCGAACTTTCGCGGTTCTCCTGGCGGGCCGACTCGGGCAACGAGCGCTACGGGTTGTACTGCGGCAGCTGCGGCACGCGTATCGTCAACGGCCAGAACCCAACGATTGGGTTCTACAGTCTGCGCGAGGAAACGCTGGACGACACGTCGTGGCTACGGCCGGCTGGGCACACCTGGACGCATAGCGCCCAGCCCTGGTTCAAGCCCGACCCCGAAGATCTGCTCTACGAACAACAAGCGGCCGACTACACTGCGCTGATCGAGCGTTTCGCGACCTTGCAGTCCTTCGAGTAGCTGGGCCGGTTACGCGTTCACCGAACGGCAAAGCTGATCGGTTCGTTGTTGGCGGGGCTTGGCCTGAACAGTCCCCGGTGGTAGATCGAAAGCGGCACGCCGCAATATTTCCGTTTGTAGAATTCCCCTTGCGGCAGTAGAAGATGTGCCATGCCTTGTAGATTCAAGGTGAAATCCGACCGGAGGGCCAGATGCTAACGCGGGCTCACCTGGACACGTTCGAGGGCTCTTCGTTAGGATCGTCCGGATCTTCAGTCGCCTGGGTGTGGCTGTTGGGCCTTGTGACGGTTTTGATGGTCACGGCGGTCATTGCGCAACCTGTTCAGGCGCTCAAGGCGGCGTATGTTCGCGGGGCGTCACAACCGTGGCGCTCGAACGCCAACGAAGTCGCGATGGATCGGGTCTTCGGTCCATCGGGTTGGGATGATCTGCGTATGGCGAGCGGCGCCGCAGTGTTCGCCGTCGGTACGGGGGATGACTACGACTTCGTCTTCATAGAAGGGGGGGATAGAACCACCATCGAACTCGGCGACTTCTTGGCGGCGCACGCAGCGACAATCGACGCATGGGTTCAACAGGGGGGACATCTATTCATCAATTCTGCACCCAGGGAGGGGACGACCTTTTCCTTGGGATTCGGTGTCACGCTCAACCATCCAGATATTTCCCTGGAAGTGGTGGCGACCGATTCTGCGTTCCCGGTACATGTTGGTCCCTTCGGCCCCGTGCAATATCCGCTTAGCGGTTTCCCCGTCGCGATGGGTACGCTCTCAGGCGTCGGGCTTGCGGGGATCCTCGAACGACCGGGCGACGGCGCGCACATCCTCAGTGAGCTTGCAGTCGGCGGTGGGTATGCGCTTTTCGGCAGTATGTCGGCTAGCGATCTCCACACGCCGCAGCCGGATGCAAGGGATCTGCACGCGAACATCGTTTGCTACGCCGCGGCAACCGGACGAAGCGACGGTGATGAAGACGGGTGGCCAGATCTTTGTGACAACTGTCCGATCGATCCGAATCCCGACCAATCAGATTCCGACGGCGATGATGTCGGTGACCCCTGCGATGGTTGTTTCGGTGTTGGGCCTGATAGCGACGGTGATGCGACCTGTGATGATGGTGACAACTGTCCACTCACCGCCAACGCCGGGCAGGAAGACGCGGACGCAGACGGAATCGGTGATGCCTGCGATGACGACGATGACGACGATGGAATCCTCGATGCTGCCGACAACTGCCGACTTGTCGTCAACCCCTTGCAGAACGACGCTGATGGCGACGGGGTCGGCGATCTGTGTGATTCCGATCGCGATGGGGACGGAGTCGACAACGACTCTGACAACTGCGCCGACACCCCGAACAGCGACCAGGTCGACTCTGAGGGGGACGGTGTTGGCGACCTGTGCGACAACTGTCCCTCCGATGTGAATCCTCCAATCGAGTTTACGTTTGCTGACTATGTGTCGGACCTCGATTCGCACGTCATTTCTGCAGTCGGTTTGGTCTTCGCTCCCTACACGTTCTCGGGGGGATTCTCTGGCTCGTCGATAACGGACAGCATGATCTTCGACTTTGGCAATATTCTTCACACCGACTTGACCTCGTTCATCTCCTATACCGGAGGCGAGGTTATCGCCGGGGAGTCCGCGTTTGGTATCGGAAGCAGATACGTGACGAGCAAGCGAGGAAGCGTCTTCTTTCTCGCTGCCGACACGATCTCTATCGACTATTTCAGCATCACGGGCAACCTTGCTGCGGATGGGGCAGGGGCCGCCGATGGCGCGGTTTTCCCGTTCGCTGTGGCGGGGACGCCGTACACCTTGTTTCTGAAACGCGTCTTCGACGCGCGGATCCCATCTGTCAATCAACTCGTCGTAGTTCCTGGTCACGGGACCGGAGCCGCTCATTCATTTGCGACTGACACGAATGACGGTCTTCACACCGTTTCAGGCGTTTCGGATGCCGGCAGGATCTACTACGCGCTGGTTGCGCGACTGAACGGACTGTCACTCAGCGACAACGCAGCCATACGGATTGCCAGTGCCTTGGTACCACCGTTGGGCCAGCCGGATTCGGATGGTGACGGATCCGGGGATGCTTGTGATGCTGATGACGACGAGGATGGCATCCTCGATGCGGTAGACAATTGCCCGGTGCAGTCGAATACGGCCCAAGGGGACTTGGATGCAGACGGTGTGGGTGATGCCTGTGATGACGACATGGACGGCGATGGTGTTGAAGATAGTTCGGACAACTGTCCAGTTCATGCGAACGCAGGTCAGGAGGACGCCGATGGTGATTTTCAGGGAGATGCCTGTGACCCCTGTTTTGGGATCGGTGACAATTCTGATGCTGATATGTTCTGCGACGATTCGGACAACTGTGTGTTGGTCGCAAACGGCGATCAAGCCGATCTCGACGGCGACGGCGAGGGCGATGCTTGCGATGTCGATGACGATGACGACGGCGCGCCGGACGTTTCTGATAACTGCCCCCTGCAGGTCAATCCAAGTCAATCCGACTCAGATGTGGACGGTGATGGTGATGCCTGTGACGGTGACGATGACGGCGACGGCATTGCTGATGGAGCCGACAATTGCAGATTAGCTGGAAATCCAGACCAAGCCGACGGTGACGGCGATGGGGTCGGCGATGCTTGCGACAATTGTCCGCTCTTCGCCAACCCATCTGATACGTTTCACTGGGAGAGTTTCGTTGAATCGGTTATGGGTTACCGTGGTGAGTTGGCTGCGGAGTCGATCGCCAATCGATACAACTTCACCGGGGGGAATTCTGGACTGGTGGTGACCGACGACGGTCTCTATGCCAACGGCGGAAACCTCATTACCGCAAGGCGCGTAGTTCCTTACACGGCCGGAAGTGTAGTTGGGGGAGATCTGCTCTTCGGTGAAGGTAGCAAGTACTTTAGTGCGAAGTTCCCGGGCCTGTTCCTATTGGCCGCTGATGGACTGCGTACGGTGACCACCTTCACTGTCGACGGTATTCTGAGTGCCGAACGTACGGGTCCAACGGTCAACTCATTTCAGGCGGGTCTTGGTGGGGCGCTCTACGATGTTCATGTCGATCGCTTCTCGGGTGCCGGTGTGCCCTCAATTCATAGTGTTGTGGCAGTGCCCGCGGGGACAAGCTCGGCTGTCGACTACGGTTTGTCGTTCCACCAGAGCTTCCGGGTGGAAGGGCTGTCGGCGACTCGGCGCTTGGTCTACGTCTTACAGTCGCGCGAAGATGGTAGCGCGTTGTCTGATACCGCGGTTGAGGATGTGCTGAATGTGCTGCTCGGTGGGGTGGTGCAAAGCGATGTCGATCAGGACGGCTTTGGGGAATCCTGCGATGCTGACGACGACGGCGACGGACACTTGGACGGAGCAGACAATTGCCCGCTGCGCGCAAACCCTCTCCAGAGCGACATCGATGGCGATGGCGTGGGGGACGTCTGCGATACCGACATTGACGGCGATGGCCTTGGTAACGGTGCGGACAACTGTCCGTTCCACAGCAACCCTGGGCAGGAGGACGGTGATGGAGATGGTGTCGGCGACCGCTGTGATCCGTGTGTCGGATTCGGACCAGACGGCGATGGTGACAACGTATGCGATGCGATCGACAACTGCCCGGCGGTCGACAATCCCACGCAGCGAAATCTCGACGGAGACGGTCAGGGGGATGTCTGCGATTCGGATGACGACAGCGACCTGGTCCCCGATCTTTCTGACAACTGCCCGCAGCAGATGAACGCTGACCAGTCCGACATCGATGCAGATGGAGTTGGTGATGCTTGCGATGAGGACGATGACGGAGATGGCGTTGATGACGGTTCGGACAACTGCCGAGTCGTAGGCAACGTTGAGCAGGGCGACGGTGACTCAGATGGAGTCGGCGATGCCTGCGACAACTGTCCGGCGGTGAGCAACCCGGGAGAGACGTTCCGTTTGCGCGGGTTTCTCGGTGCAGTGCTAGGTCTCAAAGGTGTCGCAGCAGCGAGCGTGATACCGGATCGTTATGATTTCGTTGGAGGTCAGTTCGGTCAGTCGATTCGCGATGCTCGACTATATTCGACTGAGGGCAATAGGCTGAGGGCCGGGTTTGAGCGGGTATTCTACTCGGCTGGGAACGTATTTGAAGACTTCGTATTCGGCACGGGAAGCGCCTACTTCACCGCCAGGGTTCCCGGCCTGTTCATCCTGGCGGCTGACGGACTGGACGGAGTTGACAACCTCGATATTCGCAGTGGGCTTAGTGGTCGGACGGGCGGGTGGACGACCGAGTCTTTCCAGGTGGATCTTGGCGATACAACCTACGACGTGCATGCAAATCGCTTCTTCGGGGACGGGGAGCCATCGATCAACAGCGTCGTTGCTGTGCCTGCGGGCTCGAGCGCTGCAGTCGACAGCAGCTTGACAAATCAGCAGTACTTTCGAGTCGAGAACCTGTCTGCGTCGCGGCGGCTAATCGCTCTGCTCTTTTCTCGAGAAAGTGGTGCCCCCGCGTCGAACGCGACGATCGAAAGTGTATTGCAGGTACTGTTTTCGGAGTTGGAGCAAAGTGACGTGGACGGGGACGGCTTGGGGAATGCCTGCGATGACGATGATGACGGCGACGGTGTGCCGGATACCGAAGACAATTGTCCGCTACGCGTGAACGCCGACCAGAGCGATGTGGATGGCGACGACGCGGGTGACTTGTGTGATCCCGATATCGATGGAGACGGCGTGCGCAACGGCGCGGACAACTGTCTCTATGAAACAAACCCCGGCCAGGAGGATGGCGATGGCGACGGTTTGGGGGATGCCTGCGACGCATGTTTGGGTACGGAGCCGGATGGCGACGGAGATGGAGTTTGCAACGCCGGTGACAACTGCCCAGGGGTCGCGAATCCGGATCAGATCGATACGGACGGCGATGGTGCAGGGGATGCTTGCGACCGTTGCGACGGGCCTGGGCGGCTGGACCGCGACGGAGACGGTCATTGCGACGAGGTTGATGCCTGCGAAACGGATGCTTCCGACAATTGCGCTGCACTGTTTGGTTGTACGAATCCGACGGGGACGAACAGCGTCTTGATCCGTATTGATCAAACGAGAGGTCGATTCAGCCGTGTGGGCGATCTCCCGGGTAGTGGTTGCACGGCGCTTGCGTTTGATCCAGTCGGTGGCCGGTTGTTTGGAGTACTAAGCGGAGCTCTGTGGAGCATCGACCCAACCACCGCGCAGGGGAGCATCATTGGTAGTCTGTCGGATCCGTGGGTGACGGATCTGGCGTTTGATCGGGAAGGAACCTTGTACACCTTCCGAGCCGCGACGAATGATATCGGAATCGCTAATCCCGAGACGGGAGCCGAAGTGCATGTCGGTAGCGTCGCGACCACGGGCTCGGGTGGTGGCTTGTTGGTCGATGGTGGCAACTTGAAGGTGATCAACAGCATGGCTCTCCTCAGCGTCGATCCTAGTGACGCTACGGTGGAGTCGCTCGACGCTGTGACTTTCTCGAGCGAGGCTTGTTCGCTCTCGGTCGACTCGGGCACGCGGACGTCTGGGAATGCGATCTACGTGACCATCGATTGCCAAGCTGCGCCCTCTTTGCTCGGTCGCTTCGATGCAGAGAGCGCCGGTGTCGAGATCGTGGGGCCGGTGACGGAGAATCTTACAGCGTTGGCCGCGCCGGTTTCGAGGCTTGATGCATTCGTTTGCATGCGGGTACGGGACCGACGCAATCCACCGTTTCGGCGATCGGACGTAACGTTGAGCGATGAGGTGGTGTCAGGGGCGAGATTCGTTGTTGCCCGGCCGGCGGTGTGGTGTCAGCCGATCATTGTGGATGGCGCGTTTTCTCTCGGATCTGGCGAATCGCTGGTTTGCCATCGCATGCGCCGCGGTCGAGGGGTGCCAGTTCCCGAGCGGCAGCGTTTCCTTGCCACGGATCGGTTGGGAACGTTGGAATTGGAAACCAGTGGGCCGCGCTATTTCTGCGCCGCCTCGGATTGGGAGCTGGCGCCGTAGCGGAAGCGAGTTTTCGACTACTGCACCGCGAAGCTGATCGGCTGGTTGCCCGCCGCGGGATCCTGGGTGCAGCTCAGGCTGAGGGTGCCGAGGACGGGTACCATCGACATTTCGACGGAGACGGTGTCTAGATCGAAGACGACCGAAGTTGCGGCGATGTCGGGGGTGATGTCGGCGCTTACGGTGTTGGTCGCAATGATCACCGGCCCGGGGGTGCCGTTGGGTGGTATGTCCGTGTCGACCGTCAGGTCGAGTAGGATCGGCGTGCCGTCGACGCTGTTGTTGATGGGCCCGCCGGTCGCGCCGGCGACGGTCGTTACTGCGTCTGCCGAGTCGAGCTGAATGATCATCGCGCCGAGAGTCAGCAGGGTTCCGACCAGGGACTCGTCGATCTCGACGACGATTTGCGTGTCGGTGGCCTGTTGCACGCCGGCCTCGTAGCTGTCCAGCGGCGCTACCGTCAGATCCATCGGAATCTGGATCGATGCGATTCCGAGATCGCAAATCATGCCGAAGCTTTCGGTCTGTGCGGTGTTGCCGCTGAAATCGAGGGGACAGGCGTTGGCGCTGGCCAGGATCGACAGCGCGTCGTCGAGTGCGCTGCAGGGAGGTGCGGGGTGGTCGCCGTTGTTGGCTTCGATCGACGCGATCAACTTGCTTTCGCACTTGGCGGTGTCGGTCGGATCGACGAAGAC
Organism: uncultured Binatia bacterium (SeqCode); assembly: GCA_965216585.1. Taxonomy (GTDB): domain Bacteria; phylum Desulfobacterota; class Binatia; order HRBIN30; family CADEER01; genus CADEER01. Next base: position 130,163 of record CBDCGC010000002.1, read on the forward strand.
GCCGCGTTTGCTGGCCTTGGCGCGGGCGCGCATCATGCACTTGATGTACTTGCCGGCCGCCTTCGTCTTGCGGCTGTCGCAGCTCGCGGCGGCGCCGCCGGTACCCGGCGGCGCGATGCCGTTCAGAATGGCGGTGGTGATGGTATCGATGCAGCCATCGACGGTCGCGATCGCATCGCTGGAATCGCCAGTGGTCGGGCAGGTGCCGACCGCCTTGGATTCGGCTTTGGCAAAGGCGCTCTCGATTCGCGAAACGCATTGCGAGGCGTCGCGCGGCGATCCGGTCTTCACTTCCTTCGATCTCACGGTGGCGAGGCAGCGGGCGTACTTGCCGGCGGCCCTTTCCTTCGCCGCTCGGCAGCGCGCGTCGGGAGTCGGATCGGGAGGAGGCTGAGGGCCGACGTCGGCGGCGTCGGCAGTGGCGACGAAGGTGGAAGCGTCGCTCTTGGAGATCGACGCGGCGAGATTGGCTTCCCAGCAGGTGGCTTCGTTGCGGATCTGAACCCGTGCGGTGCCGCCGGCCGGAACGAGGGGGAGGGCGGGGAGATCGAGGCCTGCACCTTTGCCGCGGGTGAGCAGGCGAGCCTTCTCGTCGATGCCACCTTTCACGAGCAGCCTGTTGAGGCCGCGGTTGGTTCCGGTCGCATCGTTGAAGCGATACCCTTGGTCGATCGACTTCCAGCAGGGTTTCCCGGCACATTGGCCGCCGGGCGGAATCGTCGACTCGTAGAGCTTCTCCATCGTCGACTCTTCTGCGCCGCCCCAGACGCAGAGGGAATGGCTGGTGATCGCAAAAGGGTTGCCGAAGTCGAGCGGGATGGTGTTTTCGCCTCCCAGCCAGCGGAAGTTGAGCGAGTCTTTGCTGTCGTCGGCATCGTCTTTGATTTTCAACCGACTCTTTCCATCGGTGATGACTTGCTTGCACAGTCGGTCGCGCCCGTCGGCGACGCCGCACTCGGAGGTGAAAGGCGTCTCTCCGGTAACGAGCGGCGGTGGAACGTCGGCGCAACCGGGGCCGGGTGTTGCGCAGCGTGTGCGAAACGTTAGCGTGTGGTCGACTGTGGTTGCGCTGCCGTTGCGGTTTTCGATACCGGCGCTGATGACGACTCGGTATTCGTGATCGTCTTGCAGCGGCGACGTGGGCACCAACCACATGTAGTTGCGGATGTCGCCGTTGTACGGTGTCTGCAGGGAGAAGGGCACGGAGTTGCTCGATTCGTCGAGCAGGTCGATGAAGGGTGCCGCCTGTGCGCGCGACACTCCGTAGCCGAAGAGGACGCCGATGCGGAAGTTGGCGGCGCCGCCGCTGGTGTCGGCGGGGAACACGTCCTGCCACTGCTCCGGTACGAAGCCGATGACGGCGTCCTGATCGAAGTCGTCATTGAATTGCAGCCGCTGCCATACGACCTGCCAGTGGCGCTGCACGAGCTCGGCCAGGTGTGGCAGCGAGCCCGGGGCTTCCTCGTTATAGACGTGCGTGCCGAGCCACGGGTAGTGCTGCCATGCCGCGTGGTACTGTTGCAGGGCGGTGGCTTTTTGCAGCGCGATCGCCGCTTCCAGGGCGGTCGTGCCGGCGATCATCGTCGCCTCGCTGACGCTGTAGCCAATACCGTCGAAGAAGACGGTGACCAGGTCGGAGTAGGGTGCCCATGCTTGCGTGTCGATCAACACGTTCTGGTCGACGATGATGAAGTAGTCGGCTTCCTGGTCGACGGACCCCGGATCGCCGTCGACTTCGAAAGCGCGCGCCAGGATCGTGGTGTCGTAGGTCTGGTCGGCGATCCCATGCGAGGCGATACCCATCAGGAAGGCGACTTCTTCCTTGGCCGCCGTCGACGAATAGTCGCCGGCGTACTTGTTGCGCAGGTAGGTAATGTAGGCGTTGAGGAAGGGCGACCAGTGAGCGTTCTCTCCATAGTCGTCGCCGACCGCATAGCCGCCGTCGGGAAACATCGACCCGGCTTCGAGAGTGGGAACACTGACCGGATCTTCGAGCAGCGTGCGCAGCGCCCCAGGCGGCAGTTTCTCGACCGCCAGTTGCGAGATGTGGACGTGCGAGTACGAGCCGTTGGCGTGCAGCGCCGAGGGGGCCAGCGTCACGGCCAAAGCGAACGCGAGAATTGAGGTCGTGGTGCGACGCATAGCTGAGAGTCCTCCCGAGTTCGTACCGTCCCATGCAAACCGCCAGGAGGGCAAGAGGTCCATGGGATTCGGAGCCCGAATCGGATGACCCGTGCGTCCTCGGTCCGACGGTTGCCGACTGCCCCGGCCGCGTTCTACTGCTTGGCTTCCAGGTAAGGCAATTTCGGAGGACTAGATGACTCGAGGAGGTTGGAACGGATTGATCTGGGTGGCTTTGCTTCTCGCATTCGGCTGCGGTGGGGACGATTCGGGTGATGCCGCCGCGTTTTCGACCGGGGATCCGGGGGTCGGTGCCTGGGATCTGGTGCCCGAGGATCGCGTCGCCGAAGAATGTGGCCTCGACCCGGAACTGTTGCGCGAGGCCGACGCGGTGATCGACGGCGCTTGGGCGGTCGTGCGCTACGGCAAGCTCTGCCACGAATACTACCCGAGCGGATCGGATGACCCGGCCTCGCTTGCCTCGACGACCAAAACTCTCGGCGCGACGGTGGTTGGAGCAGTCGCGTACCGAACGCGCGACTTGCCGCGGAGCGGGCGCAAGACCGGGCCGGTCAGGGACAGCGACCGGGTCGATCATTGGTTGGACGAGTTTTCTTTCAACCCGGACGCACAGATCGCCCACCTGCTCGGTATGGTCGCGTTCAACGAAGACTTGAGCTTCGGCAACAAGGACATGGTCTACGACTCCGCCGGAACTCGTGAGATCAATCGTTTGTCCGACATCCTCAATGCGGCGATCGCGCAGGATCCGGGTCGCCTTGGAGCGAACCTCGAAGAGTTCACGCAGCGACATCTATTCGCGAAGCTCGGCATGCGCAACTCGACCTGGAGCGACGGCGCGCCCGACAAGATCTTCGGCTTTTCGTGGCAGGGAACGACACGTGACATGGCCCGACTCGGGTTGCTGTTGCTGAACGGCGGCGTCTGGTCGGGCGAGCGTTTGCTCGACGAAGAATGGATCTACAAGATGACCCATCCGTCGTTCGAAGACGCCAACACCAGCTACGGCTATCTGACCTGGCTGGCGGCGAGCTCGAACTACAACTTCGGCGGCATCGTCGGCATCGACGCGTTTAGCGGACCGCTCGACGCGTGCTCGCCATCGGCGGTGAACGCGACGTTTCCGCACGGCATCTCGAACGCGACCGACTGCAACTATGCAGCGCCGTGGAGCTGTGAGCAGGAGAACGACGTCGGCGTCTGGTACGCGGCAGGCGCCGGTGGCAGCGTCATCGTCGGCCACCCGGGACTGGACATGTTGTTGATCGGCAAGCGCCTCGGTGGACTCGCCTTCCACGCGACCCTCTGGGGACCCATGCGCGCGGCGCTGGTGGCACTCGACCGGGTGTATCAGGGAGACGTCGCTGCCTTCTGCGCCGACTACGGCAGGGGTGGCTACGCTCCCGACTGGCGACGGGCAAGGGAGTGAAGAACGGATAGCGGATCGGCTTGGTTCGGATCATGGACCAAATCGACCAAGGTGCTTGCAGGGCTCGAGACCGGAGCACGGGATGTCGCGCACCGCGATCCGTTTGCGGCTTGGCTGTTGTGCGCGGGGTGAACCGTTAGGGTTCGAAGAGATTCTCGCGGAAGAGCTCGACGTCTTTTTGCGGAAGGTGGCACTGTACGCATATCCGCCTTTCGGGATGTGGCGAAATGGTGGCACCGGAGACGCCGGTTGCGTGGCAGTCGAGACAGTTGATCGTGCAGCCGAAGCGCTGGTGGAGCATGGTCGGCGGCGCGCCGAGGAAGGCGACGTTGTCCGCTAGATCGATTGTCGGGTGCGGCGTCGGTGCGGGAGTCGGCATTTCCGTCGGTGATTCGGTGGGCGGTTCGGTTGGGACGTCGGTCGGCTCCTCGGTTGGAGCCTCTGTTGGCGCGACGGTCGGCTCTTGGGTTGGAACCTCGGTATCGCTTGCGGTTGCGGTCGCCATGGCGGTTACGGCCTCGGTTGGCGTCACCAACCGCACGACGGTCGTCTCGTCGTCACTGCACGCCGCAATGGCACAGAAGCATAGTACGACAGTGGCTGCGGCGAGGTGAGGAGTGCGCTCGTCTCTCGCGATGCTCATGAGGCGACTCGTTCGACGCGCACCGCGCACTTCTTGTAGTCGGGCTGCTTGGACTGTGGGTCGATCGCGCCGAGGGTTACCTCGTTGATGAGGCGACTCTCGTCGAAGAAGGGCACGTAGATCATGCCGCGCGGGCAGCGAATGCGGCACTCGAGCTCCGCCTTCACTTCGAGACTGCCGCGCCGCGAAGTGATCTGCACGGTGTCGCCGGCGGCGATACCGAGATCTGCCGCGTCTTCGTCGTTCAGGTAACAGAGGCCTTCGGGAACCGCACGGTGCAGTTGCGGCACGCGTCGCGTCATGGTGCCGGTGTGCCAGTGCTCGAGGACGCGACCGGTGCTGAGCCAAAACGGGTAGGTCTCGTCTGGGATCTCGGCTGGTGGCTCGTAGGGGCGGAGCCAGACGACGGCGCGGCCGTCTTCTTTGCCGTAGAACTCGATGCCGTCAATCGCGTTCTCGGACACGTAGGGATCGTAGTCGGCGTTGAAGCGGTAGGGCGTCTCGCGGCCGTCCACCACCGGCCAGCGCAATCCCCGGCTGGCGACCAGATCTTCGTAGGTTGCGATGTCGTGTGCCGTTCCCAAGGTGCAGCGGCGGTAGTCCTCGTAGAGTTCGCGTTCGAGCTCGGTAGTCGACTCGTCGGGAAAGAGAGCCCCGTGACCCATACGGCGGGCGACTTCGGCGAATTGCCAGGCGTCCGACTTCGCTTCTCCCGGGGGATCCACGAGGCGGGCGAAGTGTTGTGTCCGGCGTTCCGAGTTGCCGAACATCCCTTCCTTCTCCGCCCAACCGGCGGCCGGCAAGACGACGTCGGCCTCGGCAGTGGTGACGCTCGGGTAGATGTCGGAGCAGATCACGAAGGCGCCGTTGTCGCGGATCGCCTGCCGGTACTGGCGAAGGTTCGGCAGTGTTTGAAACGGATTGCTGACGCTCACCCACACAGACTTGATGGATCCATTGGCAACTTTTTCCCACATCGCGACCGCGTGCGTGAGTGGACTCTGCTCCGGCGATGGAATGGTTCCCTTGGGCAGGTCCCAGAGTTCCTCGATCTCGGCGCGGTGCTGCGGGTTGGCGACGACGCGATCCGAGGGGAGGCGATGGGTGAACGTTCCGACCTCGCGACAGGTCCCGCAGGCGCTGGGTTGACCGGTCAACGAGAACGGGGAGTTGCCGGGGCGAGAGACTTTTCCAGTCAGGAGGTGGAGATTGTGCACCAGATTGTTCATCCAGACACCGCGCGTGTGTTGATTGAATCCCATCGTCCATGTCGAAACGCAGCCGAGCTTGGGATCGCCGTAGAGCCGTGCCAGGCGCGCGATTTCGTCGGCCGTGATGCCGACGGCGTCGGCGACGTCGCCCGGTGCGAAGTCGGCGAGGAAGGCGACGTAGTCCTGCAGCGACTTGCGCACCGCCGCACCGTCGACGTCTTGCTCGAAGTTGACGTGGTTCGCGATGAAGGCCTCATCGATCAGGTTCTCTGCGACGAGCACATGCGCAATGGCGTTGCCGAGGTAGAGATCGCTGTGCGGCTTGAAGATGTGGGTTTCGTCGGCGCCATCCTCCGTGAGTTGGCCGAAGGTCGACAAATTGATGATGCGAACGTTTGCGTCGGCTGCCTTGCGCTGCAGAATGCGGTGGAACAGCATCGGGTGCATCTCGGCCATGTTGGCGCCCCACATGAAGAAGACGTCGGCGAGATCGAAGTCGTCGTAGCATCCGGGCGGCTCGTCGATGCCGTAGGTGGTGATGTGTCCGACGACCGCCGAGGCCATGCAGAGTCGTGCGTTGGGCTCGAGGTTGTTGGTTCGAATCCCGCCCTTGGCCAGCTTGAGCGCCGCATACCCTTCCGGGATGGTCCACTGTCCCGAACCGTAGATCGCGACGGCGTCGGGCCCGTGTTCGGCGATGAGCCCGGACCAACGCGAAGCGATCAAGTCCAACGCCTCCTCCCACGTGCTTTCCTGCAGCACTCCGGATGCGTCGCGAATCATCGGCCGCTTCAGGCGATCCTCGGCGTAGAGGACCTGTGCGAGGGCATAGCCTTTGGCGCAGAGCAGGCCCCGGTTGACCGGACTCTCTTCGTCGCCGCGCGCTGCGACGATGCGGCCGGCCTTGACCGCGACCTCGACGCCACAGCCCGTTCCGCAAAAGCGGCACGGAGCCTTGCTCCACGTCGCTCCCTCCAGGGGTGCCGCGGCGGCGTCGGTGAACAGCGTGCCGCGAAAGAGCGGTACGGACGCCGACCCCGCGACTGCTACGGCCGCACCCTGGATGAACTTCCTTCGCGTTACATCATTCACGAGAGCGCCTCCCGCGCTCGATCGAACGCAACCCCCATGCCACCCTTGGAGTCAAAGATCGCCGCGGAGTTTCGTTCGACTCCAAGCGCACTGGCTTTGAGAATGGGAACCTCTGTATCGGGTATTTCTCGAAACAGGTAACGGGCTGATACACTGTCGGCCGACGCACCGGTGCCAGCCCGAGAAGGCTGACCCAGGGGAAAACGGCGCATGGGAACGCCATACCGAGATGGCAATGGAGAGACCTCTGATGACTGACTCGGCGCACGAAGAGCTGGCTCGACTTCGCAATCGGGTGGAACGGATGGAGGCGTTGGAGGCGTGCAGGGGTCGCTTCAACGAGTACCTGCACTATCTGGACGCCGGTTACCTGGAGGATTTGCTCCGGCTCTTTGCCGACGATGCCCGCCTCGAGCTGAGAAACTTTCCGCCGGGGACGGGCGACAATCCGGACTACAACGGACCCGATGAGATTCGCGGACTGTACGCCGTCTTCGTCGGCGAGGGGGCGCGGCACCACTCCGCCAACGTATCGGTCGTACCGAGTGACTCGTTCGATCGCGTGGAAATGGCGGCCTATTTCCTGACGACGCTCGACTACGCGTTTACCGGTGGCATCTATGAGCTCCAGTTTCGTCTTCAGAGCACTTGGCAAATTTCGCGGCTGCGCATCTCCAGCACCTGGGGATGGTCGGTGCCGCACTCTGACCCGCCGTTTCTCAAGGAGTCATTCAGTGCCGGCACTCTCCGCGCAGGCCGTACCCCTTCGTCCCGATCGATCGATTGGAAACAGATGTTCCCGCATGGTGAATGATGACGAATAGACCAATCGCTGGCGCGCTTGCTTGCGTCGTGTTGCTCGCGCCGGTTGCCGCCGTGGGTGTGCGCTTGGAAGTCAGTGCGGCAGCCGCTTGGCCGGGCCAGGCGACCGAGGTCGAGGTCATGTTCCGGGCCGAAGGCGATGAAGTCGCCGGTGTGGAGAACGTTCTCGAAGTCGGACGAGGTCTCTTCGTCGAGGCTTGTCGCCAGAGCCCTGCGTCGAACAAGGAACTGCAATACCGGCTGACCGCAGGCGACTCGGTCAAGGCGATTGTCATCGATTTCAGCGACCTGAGTCCCATTCCCGACGGTGTTTCGCTCTATGCGTGTCGGGTCCGGGTGCTGGCAGGCTCGACTCCCGCCTCTCGCTCGATTCGCTGTCTGGACCCGGGGGCAAGTGATCCCGAGGGCACGGATCTCGAGACGACCTGCGACGACGCGATCGTCCCGGTACCGTCGGGCGCACCGCCCGATTCGGTGGCGACCTCGACGCCGTGGGACATCGCGACTCCGACCCGAGTGAGGGGTACGCCGCGACAGTCGCCGACGCCGATACCGACGCGGCCGCCAAGTCCGACGCCAGATCCCCGGGAGAACCCGTCTCCGACGCGGCCCCGGGCGCGCCCAACACCGCTGCCGCCGGCGACTCCGGGGGCCGCAGCGCAAACGATCTTGCTGCAACTGTTCGACTCGACCTGTGGGTCGGAGTCGAGCGGCCGAGTGCCGGTTTCCGCTTTCGTTTTCGATTCAGAGGGGCGACCAGTGAACGATGTGGAGGTTGCCTTTGCCTCACCGTTCGGTAGCTTCGAACCGCCGACGGCCCGAACCCAACAGGTGGGTACGCAACACGGAGTCGCAACGGCGAATCTGCTGGTTTCTTCCGGAGTGCCGGCACGGGTCGACGCGGACGGCAACATCCTACCGTATTTGATCCGTGCGACGTCGGGTCGGATCGAGGGGGCGGCTCAGTTGTTTGTCGTTCCCGGGCGCCAGAGCTGTGGAGGTTCGGCTTTCGCTCCCCTGGGCAACGTTCGCATGTTCTCGATCGCAACGAGCCCGACGCGTTGCACCGAGAATGGGGGGCTGGTGAACGTGCAGGTCGTTGCCTTTGACGGGTTCGGCAGGTTTCTCTCCGATATCGAAGTCGAGCTCTCAGCCCTCGCCGGTGAGTTCGCCCCACCTTTGTCCCTGACCGACGCGTTCGGTGTGGCGCGCAGCACGTTGCTGATCCCAAAGGGAGTTGCTCGCGGTTCAGGCGATGGGAGTACCGAGTCCGTTCTATTCGAAGTGCGCTCCGGCGATGTCGTTGGCTTCGGCGAAGTTCTGATCGATCCCGACGCGGATCCTTGCGCTACGCCTGCATCACTCGGCAGGTCCGTGGAAGACGATGGTTGCATGGTCGCGCCGCAGGCGGCCAGCGCTTGGCGCCTTGCGCTTGGCATGCTCGTGATTTTGCTGTTGCGTATTGCCGCGGCGAGGGCGATAGATCGCTGAACACGACCGTGATGCGGGTCTCACCACCAGAGAAAAGGAACCGAGGAGAATTATGTCGAAGGTAAAGGCAGTCGACAAGGACGCGTTCTTCAGCGATGTAGAAGCAGCCGCCAAGAAAGCGATTTGGTGCGCTCTCGCCACCGTCGCCGGCGACGAACCGCGCGTTCGCATGGTGCACCCCACGTGGGAGGGCGACACGCTGTGGGTCGCCACCGGGCCACAAACTGGCAAGGCAAAGCAGATTCGCGAGAACGGCGCGGTCGATCTTCAGTTCCAGGTCGCCGCCGACGGTTTCGTGCACTTGTTGGTGCGCGGCAACGCGACGATCCTCGAGGACCGAGCGACGAAGGAGCGTATCTGGGATGTGATGGACTACGACCTGGCACAATTTTGGCCGGGCGGCGCCAGTGACCCGGGTTACTGCGTTCTCAAAGTAGAGCCCAGCCGAGTCGAGCTTTCCGAAATGTTCGGCACAACGAATGTGCGCGTCTGGAAGGCCGACAAAGCGTAAGCTCGCGCGATCGCCGACTTCAGCCTGAGCCCGAGCCTCGCCTGAGCCTACGAGCCCATCTGGAGCCATGTCGCCCGCGCACCGAAGCTCTGGCGTAGGTGTCAAGGGGGAGCGAGTGTCAGATCAGAAGAAACCGAGTGGATTGACGCCGTAGCTTACCAGGATGTTCTTCGTTTGCTGGTAGTGTTCGAGTGCCATCTTGTGCGTTTCGCGGCCGACGCCGGATTTCTTGTAACCGCCGAATGCCGCGTGCGCGGGATAGGCGTGGTAACAGTTCGTCCAGACCCGCCCGGCCTTGATGCCTCGACCCATGCGGTAGGCGCGGTTCATGTCGCGCGTCCACACCCCGGCGCCCAGTCCGTAGATCGTATCGTTGGCGATGGCGAGCGCTTCCGCCTCGTCCTTGAACGTCGTCACGCTGATGACCGGGCCGAAGATCTCCTCCTGAAAGATCCGCATGTCGTTGCGCCCCTCGAAGATCGTGGGTTGGACGTAGAAGCCCTTCGACAACCCGCCGGCAACCTCCTCGACATCGCCGCCGACGAGGACTTTCGCGCCCTCGTCGCGAGCGATTTTCATGTAGCCCATGATCTTGTCGAACTGCTCCTCCGACGCCTGCGCGCCGACCATCGTCTCAGTATCGAGCGGATTGCCGCGCTTGATCTGGTTCGTGCGCGTGAGGACCATCTCCATGAAAGGTTCGTAGATCGATTCGTGTACGAGACCGCGCGACGGGCACGTGCAGACTTCGCCCTGGTTGAGGAACGCCAGGACCATTCCTTCGACGGCCTTGGAGACGTAGTCATCTTCCTGGTCGAGGACGTCTTCAAAGTAGATGTTCGGCGACTTTCCGCCCAACTCGACGGTGGAGGGGATGATGTTGTCGGCGGCGTACTTCAAGATCTCGGCGCCGACTGCGGTGGAGCCGGTGAACGCGATCTTGGCAATGCGGTCGCTGGTGGCAAGCGCTTTGCCGGCTTCGTCGCCGTAGCCGTTGACGACGTTGACGACACCCGCGGGGAAGAGATCGGCGATGAGCTCGATGACCAGAAGAATCGACGCGGGTGTTTGCTCGGCCGGTTTCAGCACGACGCAGTTGCCGGCGGCCAGCGCCGGGGCGAGCTTCCAGGCGGCCATCAGGATCGGGAAGTTCCACGGGATGATCTGTCCGACGACACCGAGCGGCTCGTGGATGTGGTACGAAACCGTGGTCGCGTCGATTTCGGCGACGCCCCCCTCCTGGGCGCGCAGGCAGCCGGCAAAGTAGCGGAAGTGATCGACCGCCAGCGGCAAATCGGCCGCCAGGGTTTCGCGGACGCTCTTGCCGTTGTCCCAGGTCTCGGCGACGGCGAGCATTTCCAGGTTGGCCTCGATCCGGTCGGCGACTTGCAGGAGCAGGCCGGAGCGTTCGGCGACCGGCGTCTGTCCCCAAGCGTCGCTGGCGGCATGCGCGGCGTCCAAAGCCTTTTCGACGTCGGCGGCGGACGAACGCGGGATCTCGCAGATCAGTTCACCGGTGACCGGCGTGATGTTGTGGAAGTACTCGCCCTTCACCGGGGCGACCCACTCGCCGCCGATGTAGTTCTCATAGCGCGAGTTGAACGCGACCGGAGAGTTCGCATGACCTGGGTTGTTGAAAATCATGTTTTCCCTTTCTTGCTCGGTGCGGCGCGGGCAAGCGCCAGCACACTGCCGAGAGCGTCACTATGCACCCGCCGGACGGTGCCCGTCTACCGTTGCCGCCGTGGCAGTATGGCGGGGGCTCAGGCATCGCGCCGACGAGGCAGGCGATAGCGATTCGCGCAGCAGCGGATTCTCGATTGTACGGATTTCTTCGTTGTCGCGTGCTGACCATAATACGGTGGATCGGAGAATGGTCGTGACCAGTTTACGATCTATCGTATTATGGTCGAGATGGCGCGCGCGAAGCGAATCTACGATACACTCTTGGCGGAGCACCTCGCGGAGCATCGCCAGATGGCTTTCGTGAGCGGGCCACGACAAGTTGGTAAGACCACGACTTGTCGAGCTCACGCGGATCTCTATGTAAATTGGGATAACGACCGTGACCGTGAGAGGATTCTCGCGGGATCGGCTGCTTTCGTTGAGGCGCTCGGGCGAGCCGACGAGCACGACTTCGCCGACACCGATCGAGTCGCCCACCGCCACATCTGTGGTGCCGCCGACAGCGACGGCGATCGTCGAACCGTCACCAGTTGATCTCCCGACGGCCACTCCGACCCCCTCGGCAACCGCGATGCCGGTAGGCTGCACCGGCGATTGCGAAGGCGATGGCGCGGTAACCATCAACGATCTGATCCGCGCCGTGTCGATCGCTCTGGGAGCGAGCCCGATGGATCGCTGTACGGCGGCCGACGCCGATGGCGACGGGCGCGTGTCAATCGGCGAGCTCATCGGCGCCGTGCGTAGCACGCTCGATGGCTGTTCCCCGTCCGATGAGGAGCAGGAATCGTAGTCCGCCAAAAACACTTTGTCCAGCGCCCTCTCGGTGGCTGCGAGCAGCTCGCTGCGCTTTCGTTGTCGCTCCTCACTGGGGCCATGCCCAAGACACTTCTCGTTTCGAACCGCTTGCCGGTCAGGGTTGCGGCCGACGGAAAACCGACTCGCACCACCGGCGGGCTCGTCTCGGCTCTCAGCGGGGCGGGAGTGGACTGGCGGCGCGATCTCTCCGCCGTGTTGTCCTGTGCGAAACGGCTGGTCGCGGCCTCGGCTGGTCGGACGTTTCTTGATCTCGGTGGCGGTTCACGCACAGTAGGGGCCATGCCCAAGAACTTCTCGTTTCGAACCGCTTGCCGGTCAGGGTTGCGGCCGACGGAAAACCGACTCGCACCACCGGCGGGCTCGTCTCGGCTCTCAGCGGGGCGGGAGTGGAGGCGACGTGGGTCGGCTGGCCGGGAATCTGCACGGAAGATGTCGACGACGTCGCCGAGTTGGAGTCGTCGCTGGCGGCGATCGATGTGAAGCCAGTGCTGCTCGGCCGCGAGGAATACGATGGATTCTACGAGGGCTACTCAAACGGCACGCTGTGGCCGCTGCTCCACTACATGACGGAGCGAGCTCGTTTCGAGCACGAGTGGTTCGGGCTCTACCGCCGGGCGAACCGGAAATTCGCGGATGCGGTCCTCGATGTGGCGCAGGATGGCGACACCGTCTGGGTCCACGACTACCAGCTCTTTCTGCTGCCGCAGATGTTGCGGGAGTCCGGCAGGGACGTGCGAGTAGGCTTCTTCCTGCATACGCCGTTCCCCAGCAGCGAGATTTTTCGCCTGCTGCCGCAGCGTGCCGAGGTTCTCCGCGGCTTGCTCGGCTCGGACATGATCGGCTTTCATACCTACAACTACCTGCGTCACTTTCGTTCGGCGCTGCTGCGTGTGCTCGGCGTCGAGTCGAAGATGGACACCGTCCTGGCGGAGGACCGACTGGTGCGCCTGGGTGTCTACCCGATCGGCCACGATCACGTCGGGTTTGGTGCGGCGCTGAAATCGGAGGAGTTTGCCCGGGCCTTGGACAAGTACTCGACCGAGCTGAGCGGCAAGCGTTTGCTGCTCAGTGTCGAGCGGCTCGACTACACCAAAGGCGTGCCGCAGAAGCTCACGGCAATCCGGCGATTTCTCAGGCAGCATCCGGAGATGGCTGAGAAGGTTGTGTTCGTCACGATCGCCGTGCCTTCGCGCGAGGGAATCGAGGAATACACCCAGCTCGCAGAGGACGTGCAGCGTGAAGTGGGAGCCATCAACGGCGACTTTGGAACGGTTGGGCACGCGCCGCTTCAGTTTCTCTACCGCAGTTTTCCGAAAAACGAGTTGGCGGCGCTCTACGCACTGGCGGATGTCTGCTTGGTGACGCCTCTGATCGATGGGATGAACCTGGTGGCGAAGGAGTACATCGATTGCAAGAACGATGACGACGGATCGCGTCCGGGTGTGCTGGTTCTCAGCGAGTTCGCAGGAGCGGCGCAGGAGATGTCGCACGCGATCATGGTGAACCCGCACGACGTGCGCGAAGTGGCCGAGGCGATCGAGACATCGCTGAACATGCCCCCAGAGGAAATGAAGGCGCGCACCGATGTGATGCGTGCACGGGTGCGGCGCAACGACTCAGGGGCGTGGGCGAGACATTTTCTCTCCGACCTCAGCCAGGCCGCCCAGGTGAACACCGCGGAGCGCGGACCGCGTTTTCCGAAACTCGCGGCCGATCTGGCCAACAAGGTGCGTGCCGGGAAGAAGGTCGCCCTCTTTTTGGACTACGACGGTACGCTGCGTGAGTTCGTCAGCGATCCCAACGCCGCCGTGCCCGACGAAGGTCTGCGCCCTTTGCTGGAGCGGCTTTCAGCCAACCCGTCCGTCGAGCTCGCCATCGTCAGCGGGCGGCCAGCGCGCTTCTTGCAGAAGCACTTCTCAGGTGTCGGCGTCACGCTGGTGTCCGAGCACGGTTATCGTTGGCTGTTGCCGGGCGAGCAGGATTGGACGCTGATCCGCGAGCATATCGACACCGACTGGAAGGAGGTCGTCTTGCCGCATTTACAGCAGGCAGCGGACTCGACGCCCGGCTCGCACATCGAAGAGAAGTTGTCTTCGATCGTTTGGCACTACCGCAGCGCCGATCCTGAGTTCGGTTTGTGGCAGGCGCGCGGGCTCCTCTCCGAGCTGACCGACGTCACGGCCAACCTTCCGGTGTCGGTTCACCACGGGAAGAAGATCGTCGAGGTTGCCAGTCAGTTGGTGAACAAAGGGCAGGCGGTCAAAGCGCTGATCGGCTTGTGGCAGCCAGAGGTGGTGCTGGCCGCCGGTGACGACCAGACCGACGAGACGATGTTTGCGCTGGAGTTGGATGCCGGCGTCGACTTCGTCACGGTGCACGTGGGTAACTCACCGACACGTGCCGCGCATCAGACCAGCATTCGCGGCATCCGTACCTTCGTAGAGAACCTGGCCGAGGAGCTGGAGAAGCGCCCGTGAGCGGCTTCGACGACTACCACTACGGCGTCATCGGCAACGGTCGGAGTTGTGCGCTGATTGATTGGGATGCGACGATCGTCTTTTCGTGCCTGCCGGACTTCGATTCCGGGACGGTCTTCGCTTCAATCCTCGACGAGATGCGCGGCGGGCGTATGGGAATCGAGATGATCGGCGGCAGGCCGATGGCGCAGCGCTACGAGCGCAACACCAACATTCTGGTGACCGAGTTCGGTTCGGACGACGGCAACGCGTCGATGCGCGTCATCGATTTCATGCCGCGCTATACCTGGGACGGTCGCGCCGGTGCGTCAGGTGATTCGCCGTCGGACATCGTGCGTCTGATCGAACCCCTTCGCGGCACACCGAAGATTCGCGTCAACTACGACCCGCGGATCGAGTACGGGCGCTTCGAGACGGTCCATGCGATCACTGCCGAAGATCAGATCAAGAGCTGGACGCGCGGCGAGGACGCCAGGGGGCGCAGGGTCTACGAGTCGATCTACCTCTACACCGACCTGTCGTGTGAGGACGTAGTCTCGGCGGCGGAGATCGCGTTGGATGCGACGCGATTTCTCCTCCTGAGCTACCACGACAAAGTGCAATCGCCGACGGCGGACACCGCCCAGCTCATGCTGCAGCGGACGCGTGCCTACTGGATGCTGTGGTCGGAGCGCACCCATCGCCCGGATCGCTACGCCGAGGAGGTCATGCGCTCGGCAATGACCTTGAAGCTGATGCAGTTCGACAACAGCGGTGCCCTGGTCGCGGCGGCGACCACGTCACTGCCGGAAATCATCGGCGGCGAGCGCAATTGGGACTACCGCTTCTGTTGGATTCGCGACGCTTCGATGACCGTGTCGACACTGCGTCGCATCGGTCACCCGAGGATGGCGACTCGGTTCATCGACTGGATGCTGCGCACGGTACCGACCAAGGACGACCACTTGCAGATCATGTACGGCCTGCGCGGTGAGCGTGTCCTGAGCGAGGAGACGCTCGACCATCTGGCGGGTTATATGGGTTCACGACCCGTGCGGGTCGGCAATGCCGCATACGAGCAGCAGCAGCACGACATCTACGGAATTCTGTTGGACGTCGTGTATCAGGATATCGACGAGCGGCGCCGTACCCCGGAGCGGCTCGATCAGGTGTGGACGCGCGTGCGTTCGGTCGTGCGCAAAGTCACTGAAAGTTGGCGCGAGCCAGACAAGGGGATCTGGGAAATCCGCGGCGTCGACCGGCATTTCGTTTTCTCAAAGGTTCTCTGCTGGGTGGCGATCGATCGCGGCATCAAAATCGCGCGGATGCTCGGCAAAGACGGATGGGCCGACGGACAGGTGGCGTTGCGCGACGAAATTCACGACACGATCTGCGAGAAGGGCTGGAGCGACGAAGTGGGTGCCTTCAGTCAATCGTTCGGCAGCCCACACCTCGACGCCGCAAACCTGCTACTGGCGGAATACGGCTTCGTCGATGCGACCGATGAGCGCTTTGTGAAAACGGTCGAGGCATGCGAGCGGGAGTTGTGCCGTGACGGCCTGATGTACCGCTATCGCAACGAGGACGACTTCGGTGAGCCGTCGAGCGCGTTTACGGTGTGTTCTTTCTGGATGGTGAAGGCGCTGGCCAGCATCGGCCGGCGCAAAGATGCACGGGTGATGTTCGAGGCGCTGTTGGCGTGCGCCAACCCGCACGGGCTGTTCGCCGAAGACCTCGACTTCGAGACACACAGGCAGCTCGGGAACTTCCCGCAGGCATACAGCCACCTGGCCTTGATCGATTGCGCGCTGGCGCTCGAAGGAGAGGACGAAGAAGATCTGATGATCGAGCCGTAGAGCCGAAAGGCGGTTTGGGCGTGATCCTGTACGTCGGTGGGCAGTTGACGAAACAGTTTCCGGAAGCTCGCGGTGGTGCCGAGGTTGCTTGGATCGTTGCTCGCCGGAGTCAGGAGCGAGTGGGTGCCCTTTTTGTCTATTCGAGAGGTGATGCAAAAAATTCACTCTAGATGTGTTTGCAAGGCGGCCAGAACGACTTCCGGGCCGGAACGCCGCTGGTAGTTCTCGGCCTGGTCCACACTCCCAGGGCGACCGCGCTGAGGAAGACGACGACGAAGATGGTTCTGTTTTCGGGAATGTCGACCTGTCGCGCGAGATAGAACCACAGCGCGCCGCTCGCCAAGGCCAAGGCGAGGGCGAGAAAGCCGAGGATCGTTCCACTCTTCTTCATGCCAGCGATTCCATCTGCACCGCGCTCGACGATCATTGCCGACGCACTCCGATGACGCACACCTGATGACGGCTGAAAGTAGCCGCCGCCGGCCGCCATGAGTTCAAGGTTCCCGCTGATCGCAGTCGGGCTTCATTTCTAGTAGCGTGCCGCGCGCGATGGAGTGGCAGGGCTGGTATACGTTGTTGGTCGTAGTGGTGACGCTGGTTGCCATGGTTCGCGAGGTTGCCGGACCGGACTTGATCATGATGGCAGGACTCTTCGCTCTGGCGGCGACCGGGGTCTTGACGCCGGCCGAAACATTCTCGGGCTTCGCCAATCCAGCTCTCGCCGCGGTCGCCGGTTTGTTCGTTGTATCCGCGGGGCTGCGCGAGACCGGCGCTCTCGATGTCGCCGTGGCGCGGCTGTTTGCCGGAGCGAAGAGTGAGCAGGGTGGCCTCCTGCGGATCTGTCCGCCGGTCGCCGGCATGTCGGCCTTTCTCAACAATGCTCCGATCGTAGCGATGATGACGCCGGTGGTGCTGGACTGGTCGCGCCGCCGCGGACTGTCGGCGAGCCGACTCCTGATACCGCTCAGCTATTCGTCGATCCTCGGCAGCACTACGACCGTGATCGGTACCAGCACGACGCTGACCGTTGCGGCGCTGACGATCGACGCAGGTCTTCCGGAAATCGGCTTCTTCGAGCTGGCCCCGGTCGGATTGCCGATCGCGCTCGTCGGGCTGCTCTACCTACTCTATCTCGCGCCGCGCTTCATTCCGGAGCGGACCACGCCAACCGACTTCCTGGGCGAACGCCGGCGCGAGTTCACCACGGCGATGCGCGTGCAGAACCATTGTCCACTGATCGGTCAGAGCGTTGAGGAGGCCGGGTTGAGGCAGCTTCCGGGGCTCTATCTGGTGGAAATCGACCGCAGCGGCCACATCCTGACACCCGTGGGACCGGATGAAACGATCGTTGCCGGAGATCATCTCGTCTTCGCGGGTGTCGTCGCGACGATCGTCGATCTGCAGCGAATCCGCGGTTTCGTGCCGGTATCCGATAGTGAAGAGCCGCTGCCCCAGGAGCGCAACCGCCGCCTCCTCGAAGCCGTCGTCTCCTCGTCATCGCCGCTGGTAGACCAGAGCGTCCGCGATGTGGGGTTCCGGACCATCTACGACGCCGCGGTGATCGCGGTGCACCGCAACGGCGAACGCGTTCCCGGCAAGATCGGCGAGATCGTTTTGCGACTAGGCGATACCTTGCTGCTGCAAGCGGGGCCCGGCTTTCTGCGCACCCACCGCAACAGCCCGGACTTCTATCTGATCTCTGAGATTGCCGGCAGCGCCGCGCCGCGTCACGACCGCGCCGGCTTCGCCATCGCGATCCTGGTTGCCATGGTCGCCGCTGCCGCTACCGGCGTGTTCCCGATCTCAATCGCTGCCTTTCTGGCTGCCGGTGCACTGTTGGTCACGCGTTGCATCGATGGGGTCATCGTTCGGCAAAGCGTCGACTGGTCGATTCTCGTCGTGATCGGTGCCGGATTGGGCATCGCGACCGGAATGGAAAAAACCGGAGTCGCAACCTTCGTCGCTGGCGGGCTCGCCGGCACCCAGGCCCTCGGCCCCGTCGCCGCGCTCGGCGGAGTGTACCTGGTCTCGTTGCTACTGGCCGAGTTGCTGCATCACAACGCCGCCGTTGCGATCATGTTTCCGATTGCAGTTGCCACGGCGCAACAAGTCAGCGCCGACATTCGACCGTTCATCATGGCCGTTGCCATCGCCGGTTGCTGCGCCTTTGCTTCGCCGGTGACGTACCAGACCCATCTCATCGTCTACGGACCCGGCGGTTACCGTTTCACTGACTTTCTACGCACAGGCATTCCGCTCGACGTGATCTGTGCGGTGGTGGCGATTGCTCTGATTCCGCTCGTCTGGCCGCTGTGAAGCACGACGCGGATGCGGTCAGTCGGTAGGGTTGGGCACCTTTGGCGAAGGCGGTGGTCCGAGCTATGGTTTCGCACTATGGCAGAGGGACGCCGACTTCCTGCGCCGGGCTGGTTGCATCGCTTGCTGCCGGCGCCGCGCTCAGGTCGCGGATCGTCGAGACGTTCGCCCGGGTCGACGAGAAAACCCCGAGCCCCTGCGCTACCTGCAGCCGCAGACGCCGGTCGAAAGGTACGTTGCGAATGCGCTGGGTGTGAATCGGCGTGTGGCTTGAATGGGCGCATCGAGCACGCAGCTCCCAGTCGATCGGCGGCGGGGTTGCAGCCGACGTCGAACGAGGCTGCCTCGCTTTGTCCAACGCGGCCGGCGGTTGGAGCGCGCTTCCCATCGGAAATGAGCGGCTTTTTCGTTGGCTTCGTCCGGCGCTCGTGTTCATAATCGCGGCGGACGTATCGGCCAAATCGGATTGGAATCGAACACCGAAGCGCGGAGCTCCCAAAACGCGCAGCGAGCAGGAGTAGAAAGTGACGGGCATGGATCAGTCTCCGCGAAAGGGCGGATCGATCGAACACTACGACGCGGTGATTATCGGAGCGGGTGTCAGCGGCATGTACGCGCTGCACCATCTGCGCCAGATGGGCCTTTCGGTGCGGGTGTACGACGGCGCCAGCGACGTCGGCGGCACATGGTGGTACAACCGCTACCCGGGGGCACGAGTCGATGGCCCGGGCAGTCCCTTCTACTGCTATACGTTTTCGGAAGAGCTGATGAAGGAGTGGGACTGGGAAGAAACCCAGTCCGAGCAGTCCGCGGTACTGGCCTATCTCGAACACGTCGCCGATCGCTTCGATCTCCGCCGCGACATCCAATTCGAGACCTGGGTGGAAGAGTGCCGCTACGACGAGGCGGCGCAGCGCTGGTCGGTAGAGACCAGCACCGGTGTTCGCGCCTCGGCTCGCTTCCTGATCTGTGCGGTGGGCGCCCTCTCGACAGCGAACATGCCCGACATTCCGGGAATCCGTGACTTCGCCGGCGAGACCTACCACACCGGCCGCTGGCCGCACGAGCCCGTTACCTTCGAAGGGAAGCGTGTTGCCGTCATCGGCACGGGCTCCTCGGGGATTCAGTCGATCCCCGAGATCGCCAAAGAGGCAGCCCACGTCACGGTGCTCCAGCGCACACCGCAATTTGCGTTTCCCGCCGGCAACCGTCCCATCACCTCCGAGGAGATGGCGAACGCCAGAGCGAAGTGGGACAGCTTTCGCGCCAAGATGTACGCCAGCACCGGAGGCTTCCCCCACGACCCCAACCCGTCGCGCTCGGCCCTGGATGACACCCCCGAGCAGCGGCAGGCTCTCTACGAAGAGTTGTGGCAGCGTGGTGGATTCGGCTTCTTTCTGAATATCTACGACGACATCGCGACCAGCGAGGAAGCCAACGCCACGCTGGCCGACTTCGTGCGCGGCAAGATCCGGGACATCGTCCGCGATCCCGATACCGCCGCGAAGCTGATGCCGGATCACTTCGTCATCACCAAGCGTCCGATCCTGGAAAACGGCTACTTCGAGTGTTTCAACCGCGACAACGTCACCCTGGTCGACCTGCGCGAGGACCCCATCGAGCGGTTTACGGAAACGAGTGTGCTGACTCGCTCCGCTGAGCATCCCATCGACATGCTGGTCCTGGCGACCGGCTTCGATGCCATCAGCGGTTCGATGCTGCGTCTCAACCCCAAGGGGCGCGGCGGAATGAGTCTGCAGGAAAGGTGGCAGGACCGATTTCACAACTACCTCGGCCTGACGGTCGCCGGCTTCCCCAACTTGTTCATGATCCACGGTCCCGGCTCGCCCGGCGTGTTCTACAACATGCCTCTGGGCGCCGAGCGCCAGATGGACTGGATCGGCAAGTTCATGCGCCATCTGCACGAGAAAGGAATGGGCGCCGTCGAGCCAACGACCGACAGCGAGGCGGTCTGGGCGGAGGAAGTCAGCGCACTGGCGAACGCGACGCTCTTCCCCCGTACCGACTCCTGGTGGACAGGCGCGAACATCGAGGGCAAGCCCCGCTACTTTTCCGTCTACCTGGCCGGTTCGATCTACTACGAGCGCATCGCCGAGGTGGCGGCCAATGACTACGAGGGTTTCGTGTGCGAGCCAGCGCAGCGCGCTCAGGGAGTCGGCGCGACATGAACACTCGAGTATAAGCAGAAGACGAGACCGACCCTTCTTTCTGCCAACACTGGCAAAACTGGCCGGGACCCCACCCTCGGGTGCACGGAGCCGCGCGAAGTCTTGCAGGGAATCCAACACGAGTCTTGGTGTCGCGCTACCGTGACGTTGTCTTCGTGCTCCCGGCATGGGTCTTGCTTCGGTCTGCTCGCAAATGGATGCCTACCGAACCCGAGATCTACGATCCACGGTCCCTAGCCGGTTGCGGCACCCGCGCGACACCAAGAATCGACCGCGAGCCGCGTCCGACCGGCGCTCGGTGGATGCCGTGGCTCTGTCCGTCGTTGTTCCCGTGTACAATGAAGCCGAGACGCTCGTATCGCTGCACGAGCGGCTAGTCCGGACTCTTCGCGGGCTGCCAGGCGAGGCGGAGATCCTCTACGTAGACGACGGCAGCACGGACGGCTCTGCCGAGATCTTAGCCGACCTCATCGACACCGGTGAGCGGACGACCGTCGTTGAGCTCGCGCGCAACTGCGGTCAACACGCCGCCGTGCTGGCGGGCTTCGCGATCTGTTCCGGTGAAGTCGTCGCTACGATTGACGCGGATCTGCAGAATCCGCCCGAGGAGATACCCCGCCTGGTCGAAGCTCTCGGTGAAGGATACGAGGTCGTCGGTGGGTGTCGTGAAGATCGCTTGGACCCCTGGATACGTCGCGTCGCGTCACGTGCCATCAACCGGGTAACTTCGCTGACGACTGGCGTTCAGATGCGTGACTATGGGTGCATGTTGCGGGTCTACCGGCGGGAGATCGTCGAGCGGATTTTGGACTGCAGCGAGACGTGTCTTTTTGTTCCCGCGCTGGCGAACACGCTCGCGAAGAAGTGCGCGGAGGTGCCCATCGCTCATGAAAAGCGAGTGGCGGGGCAATCGAAGTATCGCCCACTGAAGCTTCTGCGCCTCGGTTTCGACCTCCTAACCGGCTTCTCCCTGCTGCCGATCCAGATGGTCTCCGTATCTGGAATCCTGGTCTCGCTCTTGGGGCTGGGGTTCGCGGCTCTTCTGTTCGCGCGACGCCTCGTCGTAGGGCCCGAAAGCGAAGGAGTGTTTACGCTCTTTGCGGTTCTCTTCGTGTTCGTGGGGGTCCTGATTCTCGCCGTCGGCCTAGTCGGCGAATACGTCGGCCGGATCTATCTGGAGGTACGCCGTCGGCCCGCATACGTGGTTTCCGCGATCCATCGCGGGCGCGGCAACGCTGCGGGCGACGCAGCCGGTGCCGCGTCGAGAGTCGGCTGATGCGTTCCGTCGTCTTCGCCTATCACGACGTGGGTTACGAGTGCGTCGAAGCGCTTCTAGCGATGGGGGCGGACATTCGGGCGGTGTTCACTCATGTCGACGATCCGCGCGAGGAGATCTGGTTTCGCTCGGTACGCGAGCTCGCCGAGACCCACGGGATCGATGTCTTCACGCCGTCGCGCCTGAGCGGAGAGGGTTGGGACTCTCGGCTGCGCGCGCTGGATGTCGACTTCATTTTTTCGTTTCACTACCGACGCCTGTTGCCGGTTTCTTTGTTGAAGACGGCAAAGCGGGGCGCCCTCAACCTTCACACCTCATTGCTTCCCCGCTACCGCGGACGCTGCCCGGTGAACTGGGTCCTCGTGCACGGGGAGACGGAAACCGGTGTGACACTACACTACATGGAAGAGGAAGCGGACACTGGCGACATCGTCGCTCAAAAGCGGGTGGCGATCTCGGAAACCGAGGATGCGCGGTCTCTCTATGCCAAAGTGACGCGGGCAGCCGCCGCTTTGTTGACCGAGACCTATCCACTTCTTTGCTCTGGTACGGCACGAAGGGTTCGTCAGAACGAAGCGGACGCTACCTACTACGGCGGCCGGACGGTGGAGGACGGGCGTATCGATTGGATTCAAGCCAATCGGGACGTTTGCAACCTCGTTCGCGCAGTGACCCATCCGTACCCGGGGGCCTTCACGTTCTTCCGCGGGCGCAAGCTGGTCGTATGGCAGGCACGACCGGTGGACGTCGAGCTAGGCCCAGGCATCGCTCCTGGATCGTTGGTGGCGTCGCCCGGTGACATGCTCGTGGCGGCCGGGCACGGGACGGTCCGGCTTTGCCGCGTTCAGTGGGAGGGGCGGCCGGAAGAGTCCGGAGCCGCGTTTTCGCGACATGTCCAACTCAATCGGGGAGATCAATTGGGATGAAGGTACTCATTACTGGCGGCGGTGGCTTCTTGGGGTCTCATCTGGCCGACGCTTTCATCGCCGCGAATGCCGAGGTGTTCGCGCTGGATCAGGGCCCAACGGGCAAGCTGCGGCACCTGATGGGCGAACCGCGCTTCCACTACATCCGTGACAGCATCTTCGAGCTCGACATTCTGGAAGGGCTGATCGCGCAGGTCGACCTCGTTTACCACCTGGCCGCGGTGGTTGGGGTCGAGCACTATGTTGGTGACCCGCACCAGGTGCTCAACGTGAACGTCACCGGCACGCAGAACACCCTCAAGTTGGCGTTCAAGCATCAGAAGAAGGTTGTGTTCGGATCGACGTCGGAGGTCTACGGGCGTAATCCGAAAGTTCCGTGGTCCGAAGACGATGACCGGGTTCTAGGCTCGAGCAAGATTGATCGCTGGTGCTACTCCACGTCGAAAGCGGTGGGCGAGCATTTTGCGTTCGCGTATTACCGGATGGGATTACCGGTGACGATCGTTCGCTATTTCAACGTCTACGGGCCGCGGCTGGATTCCCTCGATGTCGGCCGGGTGATCACCATTTTCTTGGGGCAGGCTCTTCGCGGCGACCCGCTCACGGTCGTCGGCGACGGATCGCAGACGCGATGTTTCACCTATTGCGAGGACGCCGCACGCGCCACGTTGGCGGCGGGTCTGGAGCGCGGTACGGACGGCGAGGCGTTCAACATCGGTTGTGACAACGAGGTGTCGATCCTCGAACTGGCCGAGACGGTCGTGGCGCTGACGGGTTCTCGGAGCGACATCCGACTGGTTCCCCAGCAATGCATTTACGGCGAGAGCTACGAAGATATCCCGCGGCGGGTTCCGGACGTACGCAAGATGCATGAGGTGTTGAAGGTGCGTGCCGATACCTCCCTCGTCGACGGCCTGCGCAAGACGATCGATTGGTTTCGCCCGCCGCCGACCGAAGCGCCCGCGATTGCGGGGAAAGGGGCCGAGTGCCCCGGGGGGTGAGGCGTGTGCGCGACGAGCCTTGACCGATCCGGTACGCCTCAGCTCGCGATCAAGATTGACGTCGATACGCATCGCGGCATGCGGGAAGGTGTCCCGCGGTTGCTCCGGATCCTTCGTGAGTTTCGCATTCCGGCGACGTTCTTCATTTCTTGTGGACCGGATCACTCCGGTCGTGCGGTACGCCGCATCGTGCGCAAGGGATTTCTCGCTAAGATGCTGCGCACAGGCGCGGGCTCGACGTATGGATGGCGGACTCTTCTGTACGGAACACTCTTGCCCGGGCCTCAGATCGCACGCTCATTTCCATCGCTGATGCGGGAATTGGCCGGCGAGCACGAAGTCGGTCTTCATGGGTACGATCACGTATACTGGCAAGATCGGCTTTGCGGACTCGACGAAGCGGAAGTCGATCGTGAGCTACGGCGCGGCGTTGGCGTGTTCAACGAGATACTGGGACGCGATCCGGTCGCATTCGCGGCTCCGGGTTGGCAGTGCACCCACGCCAGCTTGGCGGCGATCGAGCGCGTCGGGTTTCGTTATCACAGCGACACGCGCGGGGTATGCCCGTACCTCCCCACCGCCGAGGGGGTTTTCTATGCGACTCCGGAAATCCCGACGACGTGGCCGACGCTCGACGAGGTGTACGGACGTCGCGGTCGCGATCACGAGAGCTTGGTCGGGTTTTATCGGAGCCAGGTGAAAACCGGATTGAACGTTCACACGATTCACGCCGAGTTGGAGGGGATGGGCCACGCCCCATTTTTCACCGCACTTCTCGCGGCACTGGAGAGCGAGGTGACGTTTGTCCGCTTGGGGCAGGTCGCGGCCTCCCTGGAGAGTGCGCGGCTGCCGCGCTGTCGTATCGAGGCGCAACCGATCGAGGGACGATCGGGAACCGTTGCTACGCAAGGTGATCGACTGCCGTGTTGAGTCTGGTGACGAGGGCGCGCGATTGGATTGCGCCGAGGTCCGCGTACGATGTGCGGAGGGAAGCGGTTGCGGCGGTCGGTCTCGGATTGCTGATCGTGCCATTGTATCTCTTTGGCATCAGTGGATTCCCGCTCGCCGAACCGGATGAAGGGCGCTACGCCGAAATCCCGCGCGAGATGCTGGTCACTGGAGACTGGATCACTCCGCGCCTGAACTACGTGAAGTACTTCGAAAAGCCGCCGCTGGTTTACTGGGCAACGGCAATCTCACTCGAGGTCTGCGGTATGACTGAGGGGGCGGCGAGGTTGCCTTCACTCGTCGGCGCGCTGGGCACCGTCGCGGTCACGGGATTGTTGGCACTGCGCGTCTACGGTCCCGCGACGGCGGTGCTGAGTGCCGCGGTCCTGGCAACGTCCCCCTTCTTTGCGTTCATGGGCATCATCCTGACGTTGGATATGTCCCTGACATTCTTCCTATCCTTGAGCTATGCGGCTGCGTGGTTCGCCTTTGATCGCCGCGATCGCAGATTCTACGTGCTCCTTTGGGTGTCCGCTGCGCTTGCAGTTCTGACCAAGGGGCCGGTCTCGCTGGTCCTCGTCCTTGGTGGCATTATTCCCTTTCTTGCCTGGCACGGTGGTCTTGCAGAGATCCGTCGGGCTTTGTCTCTTCGCGGTATCTCGATCGCCGTGGCAATCATCTTGCCTTGGTACGTCGTCGTATCGTGGCGGAACCCGGAGTTTCTCCGATTCTTCGTCGTCGATCAGCATATCGCCCGCTACCTCTGGACAAGGGAGCATAGGCAGCCGTTCTGGTTCTTCCTTCCCTTGTTGCCTGCGATGATGCTGCCGTGGAGCCTTGCTCCGTTGTCGGCGTGGCGGCTCTGGTCGGCGCGGTTGAAAGAGGGGGAGTCGTTGCCGGCGACCTGCTTTCTACTTACCTGGGCGGTCGTCGTGGTAGGCTTCTTCAGCCTCTCGACATCCAAGCTCGCGACCTATGTGCTGCCCGCGTTTCCGCCGCTGGCCATCTTGTTGGCACGCGGGCTCGTTCTAACGAGCAACCGCGGGCGCGCCGCGTTCCTCACGTGCACGGCCTGGATGTTCGGGCTCCTCGGTGGCGGATCGGCACTGGCTGGAGCGCTATTGCCGCACTTCAATGACCACTGGCGGGCGGAATATCTGCAGCCCTACCTGCTTGTCGGAGGCCTCGGTCTCGCTGTCAGCGCGGTCGCCCTGGGTGCCACGTCGGCGCGTTCCCAGGTACGCCAATGCGTCTTCTTTGGGACGTTGATCCTGTTCTTGTTCTTGGCGATGTCCGCACGCGGGGTCGCGAACGACTATCAGTCGCTGGCGGTCGCGGCGGCGAAAGCCATGACACCGAGCGATCGGATCGTGATGTTTCGCCACTACACGCAGGGAGTCCCGTTTTACAGCCGGACACGGGCGACGATGGTCGAGGATTGGGGTGAGCTGGAGTTTGGAAGGCGGCACGCTGATGACCAGGGCGAGTACTTTTGGCCGGAAACCGACAGGCTGCGCAAAGCGTGGGCCGGTGATCAGCGCCTTTTCCTTATCATCAACCGCAAGGAGCTTGCGGCGCTGGACCCGCCGCTGCCCGGAAAACAGTACGAGCTGGCGAGCAAAGACAAGAAGGTTCTCATCACCAACCGCAGCTCGACAGCTACTGCGCCGCCGTCAGCGCACCGCCTCCAGTAGGACCTCGATCACGCGTTCCTGTTGATCGGAACGGAGATCCGGATACAACGGCAGCGAGAAGATTCGCCGCGCTGCATCCGTGGCGACGGGTAGCTCAGACCGGCGGTCGCCGAGGAGATTACGGTAATAGCTCAGCTCATGGATCGCGAGAAAATGGAGGCCCAGCCCGACACCCTGGCCCATGACGCGCGCCATGATCTGTTCGCGGTCGAGCTTCGCCGCGTGCGCTCGCACGACGTACAGGTGGTGCGCATGGCGCTGCCGGTAGCCGGACCGGGTCAGGGGCCGTATTTCAGGGACGTCGGTAAAGGCTTCGTCGTAGCGGCGCGACAGTTGCTCCCGCCGGTCGATGAAGGCGTTGAGGCGATGCAGTTGGACCAACCCGATCGCCGCCTGGATGTCGGTCATGTTGTACTTGTAGCCGGGGAGCGAGACGTCGTAGTGGGGCAGCTTGGTTGTTCCGTAGGCTTTCCACGCGTCGCGCTCAATGCCGTGGAAGCGCCGTAGTTTCGCGGAGCGCAAGAGATCCTCGTCGTCACTGGTGATCATGCCGCCTTCCCCGGTCGTCATGTTCTTGATCGGATGAAAGCTGAAAACCGCCGCGTCGCCGTGCGTACCGATACGACGCCCCTTGTACTCGCTACCGATTGCATGGGCGGCGTCTTCGATCAGTCGAATGCCTCGATCGCGGGTCAGGGCGAGCAGGGGGTCCAAGTCACAGGGTTGCCCGGCGAAGTGAACCGGAACCACGGCACGCGTGCGCCTGGTGATGCGGCGTTCGACCTCTTCTACCGCGATGTTCAGAGTTCCCGGCTCGATGTCGGCCAACACGGGCGTCGCGCCGGTGAGCACGATGGCATTGACCGTTGACGGCCAAGTCAGCGGGGTCGTGATGACTTCGTCACCCGGATCGAGTGCGAGCGACTCCATCAACAGGTGCAGACCGGCGGTGGCCGAGCTCACGGCGATCGCACCGGCCGAACCGACGAAGTCACCGACTTCTTGCTCGAATGCGGCGGCGCGTGGGCCTGCGGTGATCCACTTCGACCGCAGGCAGGCCGTCACCTCGTCGATTTCTTCCCTTCCGAGCGAGGGCTTTGAAAACGAGATCGTCGGATTGTTCATGATGGTCTCCTCGCCGACTGCCGCGGGCGGTCGGTCGAATCTTGGGGATGGTTGCTCAGAAGAACGTGGCGAACGAAGAGAACAGACCGTTGGGAGCACCGTCGGCCACGTCGTCCGAGATTCGATACTCGAGCTTGAGTGCCATCGACGGCCATGGGCGAAACACAGTGCCCAGGGTGGAGAGCCTGACGTCGGTCTTTTTCGACGCCGGATCGTAGTGCTCGTATCGCCCGACGAGGGAGAATGAGCTACCTAGTGGATAGACTCCTTGCAGATAGAGTCCCCACTGAGAGGGCGCAGCCGTTCCCCCTTCTTCGTAGACAAATTCGCACGCGATTTCGCCCTCTCGGGGCTGCCAGAGTGCGTGCAATCCGGCAAGCTGTGCGAGCCGGTCTCCGAACTTCGACAGGGCGTAGGTCGCGCCGACTCCCCAGTTCAGAGGCAGCCCATATTCGAGCCGCAGACCGCCCGAAACATCCGGAGCTTTGAACTCCGGATCATCCGACAGAGGCTGCAGGAACTGGGCGAAGGCCGCGTACCCGAGCGATCTTTGCCCGACCGAGCGCGAGCCGGACAGCATGAGGCCGGTCGAGCTGGTTTGGAAGAGGCTGTTCTCGATCACCTGGGGTGGCTCGGTTGTCCACGTCAGGGGAGGCGCGACGACCGTGTTCCAATAGCCGATCGGAGTCAGGAACGTGCCCGCGCGAAGATGGACTTCGTTGGATGCGGCCGCGTCGACGAAGAAGCGGCGCGCTGCGAAAGTGCGCTTGCCAACACCGACGTGTTCTCGCTCGGCGACGAACAAGTCGCGGGACTGGATCTCGACGATGACCCGAAGCCAGCTGTCCGGTTCGGAAACCAATAAGAAGTTCAAGTCTTCGAGGGCGAATTCGGTGCCATCGGTCGTCGATTCCAATGCGACGTTCGTAAACCCTCCGAGCGAGACGTTGAAGGTGTGTGGATTTGGCTCACCTCCTGGCTGGTAGTCAGTGAGGCAACGTTGGCGCACTCGGACCGCCGCGCTCCCGGGTGTCGATTCCGCCGGCGGCGGCAATGCCGCGAGGCTGAGGACCGCGGCTACGAGCCACGGCATAGATGACTTTGACAAGGGAAACACTCCGCAAACGGGCATTATGATGTAGGGCGAGTTTCGATAGTGAGTAGCAAGTGGAGTGCCAGTCGGTCCCTGTCCCAGGGAGGATGCCCGTATTCAGACGGCTGGAAACTCCCCTGCTGGCTCCTGCGGTGTCCTGCGGATCTATGTCTGCAAGATGTGTCGTGAGTGCGGGTGCTTCTCGGCACGTGCACCGCAGGAGCAACCCGCAAGCGGTTGCGCGGGGCTATGCCGGGGGTTGCACGGTCGCAAAC
This sequence comes from uncultured Binatia bacterium (SeqCode), assembly GCA_965216585.1. Classification (GTDB taxonomy): domain Bacteria; phylum Desulfobacterota; class Binatia; order HRBIN30; family CADEER01; genus CADEER01. Next base: position 159,161 of record CBDCGC010000002.1, read on the forward strand.
CCTAGGGAGATCGAAACCTTCCTTCGCTGTGGATCGGACTGTTTGGCATGGTCCTGGCGTTGTCTGGTCTCATGCTTGGTTGCATCGCGGCAGTCCTCGAGCCTCCCGGCAAAGTACGGCGGCTTGGCGGGGTGAGCTTCACTTGCCGTGTGACTGGCCCCTGCTGTCGCGCTCGTGGGCCGAGGTGGGCCCGCCGCTTCGGGAGACCCTGCAGAACCCCACGGAGTCTCTGCAACATCCGTAGGAGTTTCTTCGATCTCTAGGAGTTTCTTCGATCTCGTGTCCGCTCATGAAGCGGAAAACGCCGGCGCGATCATTGCCTTGTTGTCCAACGGAGTCCGCATGTTCTCGTCCGCCCGCACACATCGACCGGCACTGGCACTGGGCTCGAGTCTTCAACGGTTTTCCGCATGCCGGACGCTTGCAGCGGTTCTCGCGATATCGCTGGTGTGCGGCATCCTCTTTTTGTGGAAGCTCGGGGCGACGCCGTTCTTCACAAACGGGGAGCCTCGGGAAGCGGTGCAGGTGTGGGACGAGGTTCATCGCGGCAACTGGATCCTGCCGCTTCGCAACGGCACGGAGATTCCCTCCAAACCCCCCTTGTTTCACTGGCTCGGCGGACTGGCGTCGCTTGCGCGCGGGACAGTCGATGAGATGTCCGTGCGAGCTCCATCCGCGCTGCTGGCGACCGTCACGGTTTTCATAGTGTTCTTGTACGGGCGGCGCGAATGGGGATTGGCGGCGGGCCTCTACGCGGCGCTGATCCTCGCGACCAATTTCGAGTGGATCCGGGCGGCGCGAGAGGCTCGGGTCGATATGACGTTGACGGCTTGTATGACCGGATCCCTCTTGGCGATGGGAACGATCGTGTCGAGGCGCGTGTCATCGTGGTCTCTCTGGATCGTAATGTATGTGTGTGCCGGCTTGGCGGTGCTGGCGAAGGGGCCAGTGGGTCTGGTTCTCCCGAGCTTGATCGGAGTTGTCCACTTGATTGTAACGCGGGACGTCGAGACTGCGAGGTCTTTGCGGCCGCTGGCGGGAGGTCTGCTCGCCGTTTCGATTCCGTTGGTGTGGTATCTTGCAGCGGTAGTGCAAGGCGGAAACGCGTTCATCGAGAAGCAGCTAGTGGACGAGAACGTACTTCGCTTCGTCGGAGCCGGGTCCATGGCTGCGAGCCATGCTCATCCGTTCTACTATCACTTCTTCAGCATCGCGGCGGGATTCGCGCCGTGGAGCCTGTTCCTCCCATCGCTGGTGCTGTTCCTATTCCGTCTGCGCGGAGAGCTCGCGGCACGGGGCTACCTGTTTCCATTGCTTTGGTTCGTGGTGATTTTCCTGTTCTACTCGGCGGCGGCCGGCAAACGGACAGTGTATCTCCTGCCGCTTTATCCGGCGGCCGCGCTCTTGCTGGGGGCTTGGTGGGCCGAGCTCCACGGCTCGGAGACCTTGTCGGGGGCGGCTCGGGTTACGATTCGGTTTTGCAGTTGGTTGGCCGTTGCGGTGGCTGCGCTCTGTACGTTGGTGACGTTCGGGGAGTCGGTGGGCGTTTCCGTGCTCGAGCTGATCGCGCCGGTATTGCATCACCGCGACGAGGCGAACGTTCAGCTCGTACGGCAAGCTTTGCGTTGCTCGAGGGGGCCGGCCGCGGCCTACGTCGCCGTGGCCCTCACCGCGGCCCTTGCGCTCGCCGCTTGCGCGCACGGGGGGCGCTGGCGCGGCGGAATCGCGGCTCTGGTTCTCTACGTCGTCAGCGTGGCCGTGCTGGCCACGGCGATCGTTTTACCTGTGATTGCGCGCGCGAGGAGCTACGAGCCGTTCGCGCGAGTCGTGCGAGAGAGCGTCCCGCCCGAGGCTACGTTGAAGTTTTTCCGAGCGTTCGACTACGCCGTCGTGTTCTACGCCGGGCGCCACATTCCGGTGGGCGCCGACGACTTTGACAGTGTCGCCGCCGACTACCTCTTGTTGCCGGCGATCGAGTGGGAGGGGTTGCAACCCACGGAGCGGAAACGACTGAAGCGGATTTCGGCGAGTGTGGATGGTGGGGCTGATCACCAGCGGTTGATTCTCGCCGAAGTTCTGTCGGAGGGACGGACCGGCGCGTCTGATCCGATCGTGGACCGATGAGGCTTTGAGTTGGTGGGAGCTGGGGTAGCGTCTGCCGTGCATTCCATAGATCCCGACGGTCGCGAGCGCCGCACGCGTGAAGTGCCGCGCCGTACCCCGGGAGCCGCCTGCATGACGCAGCTCGGCGATCGTCGCCAGGGCTTGCGCGGGGCGGTTGCCGAGAATCTCGAGACCACCGCGACACCGCCGGTGCTTGAGGCTGGGCAACGTGGTGGCTAGCCTGGCGACCTTTGCAAACGAGGGGTAGGAATGACGCAAGCTGCACTCGCAAACACCCAACCCGTATTCGAGATTCAGGGCAAGACCGTAACGTTCCCGGTGCGGGTGCGTGACGCCTGTGCGGGGATTGCCGCCTTTGTCGTTGCCAGTCGCGCCGCCGCGCGACTGGTCGGTGATGCATTCGAGATCGTCGACTTCTTCCCTGGGCGAACTCTGTTCATGCTCGGCTGCATCGACTACCGCGACAACGATCTCGGTGACTACAACGAGGTCGCGATGAACTTCTTCGTGCGCGCCCGCGGGGAGCGTGCCGGGTTGCCCTATCTCGGAGCGTGGCGGGAGATGGCCGCCGGCGAGCTGCCTTCATACTCTTGGAAGATGCCGGTGAACCAATCGTTCACGCGCGATGCCGGCGCGATGATCTGGGGGTTTCCCAAGACCGTCGAGCGCATCGACTTCGACTACGGCCGCGACGGGAGGTTCGGCGCGCTGCTCGAGATGGACGGCGAAAAGGTGTTCGAGATCGACATGCCGCGCGGTGGCAACCGATCGCAGCCCGAGAACGAATCGGTCGGCTACAGCTACATCGACGGAGTACCGCACCGGACCGAGTTCAGCCAACAGGTGTCGGATCTCGGTGTACGGCTCGGCGGCAGTGTCGCAATGACGCTCGGCACCCATCCGGCCGCCGACGATCTGCGTTCGCTCGGACTCCCGAAGAAACCCCTGATGGCGACATGGGCCGGAAAGATGACGATGCGCTTCGACCCGCCGGAGGCGATCGGGGAGGGGCAAGCTGGTCTGACAAGCATAAGTATCTGAGGAAATTGGATTCTGTTGTGCTTGGAGGGCTGGGTAGTGGTTTAGACGCATGATTTCGGTGGCGAAACGGAGGATCTGGGCAGCAATACGGCCCCCCGGGAATTGATTGTGACTGGCACGTACCCAAGTGCTCGCGCTGATCGGACAAGTGCAACCGGAGTGGCTGACTCCATCGGCGCACAGGCGCGGTTTGGCGCCTGGAATTGGAGTATTAAGCTCGAAAACGGCGGACTCATGGTTGATTGTCGTGCGTACTTCAGCATTTGCGTTGGTCAGACCAGCACCCACATCGGCCTGATTCCTCCAGCGACTCGCGAAGATTGCGATGGAAGTGAATGATGGCACTCTCAAAATGGCCGAAGGTAAAGTACTCGTTGGCGCCGCTTCCGATGCTGCGTTGGATACTCTCGACCAGGGCGAGGTCCTCGCCGGCGCCGGTCTGACTCACGAAGTGCGCATCCCGCCTGGCTGCTTCTGCGGCGACCGGGTCTCCGCCGGTTTTGGCAAGGGTAGAGCTGGTCTGCCAAGCGCAAGTAGCCGTGAAGATTTGACTCTATCGTGTCCGGAGGGCTCGATAGAGTCAAAGACGGTCCATTTCGGTGGTGAAATGGAGAAGTTGGGACGCGCGATGCCTCGGGGAAATCGATTTCGACTGGCAGGCCACGTTTGGCACATCACCGACCGCTGCCACCGCAGGCAATTTCTTCTCAAGTTCGCGCGGGACCGCCGTGCTTGGGTGCGATGGCTATACGAGGCACGAAAGCGATTTGGTTTGTCGGTCCTTGGCTACCAGGTTACGCACAATCACGTGCACCTGGTGGTGTTCGATCAGGGGCGTGGAGAAGTTGCGCGCTCGATGCAGTTGGTGGAAGGATGTGTGGGGCGAGCTTACAACCGGCGAAAGAGGCGCAGGGGGGCTTTCTGGCAGGAGGCTTATCACGCCACCGCGGTCGACACCGATGAGCACTTGGTCAGGTGTCTGGTGTATGTGGACCTGAACATGGTTCGAGCCGGCGTCGTGCGCCATCCAGCGGAGTGGGGCGAAACGAGTTACCACGAAATCCAGCAACCGAAGGATCGGTACCGTATCGTGGACCGGGTCGCGCTATGCGAGCTGCTCGGCGTCCCGGATGCTGCTCTTGGCAATGTGCAGAACGAATGGATTGAATCAAAGCTGCGCGAAGGTGATTCAGCTCGCGAGCCGCAGTGGAGTGAAGTGATAGCTGTCGGTCGCCGATCGTTCATCGAAGACGTGCGTTCGAAACTCGGAAGCCGGGCGCGATACCGGCGAGTTGAAGACGGCGGCGGGAGTTCACTGTTGAGAGAGGACCCCGCGCCTTACTGCCGTCGTTTTCCATCCGAAGTTGGCGCTCTAAGCTCGCAATAGGAGTGCCGACTGGTTGACAGTCGTTGGTACACAAGTACTTGCGCTGGTCAGGCCAGCTTGTTCTGTGACTTCCACCTCGGTCTGACCGGGGCGACCTTGGTCATCCACATGCGCTGACGTAACGTTTTCTCACGACGGTCGGTTGATCGAGTACGCCGCGGGGTGACCACTTCAACTGACCACCACGAAGGGGCAATGAAATGACCGATCTCTCGAGACTGGACGCAACCGCCCAAGCCGAGCTCATTCGCTCCGGAGAAGCGCAGCCGATCGAGCTGGTCGACGCGGCTATCGACCGAATTGAAAAGAGCAATGCTGCGATCAATGCGGTGATCATTCCGCTCTTCGAGCAGGCGCGCGATCGGATTCGCAAAGGGGTGATCGGCGACGGACCGTTTCGAGGAGTCCCTTTTCTGGTCAAGGACCTGGACATCACGACCGCGGGCGATCCAACCTACTGCGGCACCAAGTTCCTACGCGAAGCCGACTACCGAGCACCTCACGATTCGCATCTGGCGGCGTGTTTCGCAGCCGCGGGTTTCGTGAACCTCGGCAAGACCAACACCCCGGAGCTCGGTCTCAGCGTCACCACCGAGCCGGAGTCCTATGGCCCGACCCGCAACCCCTGGAACACCGAACACTCCTCGGGGGGATCGAGCGGTGGCTCCGGTGCAGCCGTCGCCGCGGGGATGGTGCCCGTCGCACACGCCGGCGATGGCGGCGGCTCGATCCGCATCCCCGCCAGCGAGTGTGGCCTGGTCGGGCTCAAGCCCTCGCGCGGACGCGTCTCGGTCGGACCCGACTACGGCGACTATTGGAGCGGATTGGTGATCTCACACGTCGTCTCGCGTTCGGTGCGTGACACAGCTGCCATCCTCGATTGCGTATCCGAACCGATGCCCGGCGACCCGTACTTTGCGCCGCCGCCGGCACAACCCTTCGCCGCGATGCTCGACACTTCACCGGGTAAGCTTCGGGTCGGGATCATGCCGGCTCTGCCGAGTGGTCTCGGGACACTTCATTCTGAGTGTGTCACCGCCGTAGAGGACGCCGGCCGCGCACTGCGCGATCTCGGCCACGACGTGGAGATCGCGCACCCGGGTCCGATGGACGAGTTCTTCGACGCTTCGCACGCATTCTCGACGATCGTGAGCACTTGGAGCGCTGCGGCCCTCGATGAATGGGCTGACCGGATCGGAAGGCCGATTACCTCCGAAGACGTCGAACCCGCGACATGGCAGCTCGCCGAAACCGGTCGCGAGCTCGCAGCTCGAGAATTCATCGCGTCGCTCAAGTGGATTTCCCGCTACACCAGGCGCATGGCCGAGTGGTGGAGCAGTGGTTTCGACCTACTGGTTACGCCAACCATTGCCACGCCGCCGCCCAAACTCGGCACGCTTACGGCGAATCCCGAGAGCCTCCTGAAGGTCATCCCCTACACTCCCGCTTTCAACATGACCGGACAACCGGCGATCAGCCTCCCGCTGCACTGGAGCGCCGACGGCCTGCCGATCGGAGTGCAATTCGTAGCCGCCTATCCCCGTGACGACCTCCTCATTCAGGTTGCCGCGCAATTGGAACAAGTGCTGCCGTGGAAAGACAGGGTCCCCCACATGCCAGAGAGTTGAAGCCGCGCTGGTAGATCAATGCTGTGTAACCAGCGTAACCGATCGAAAACAGACAGGGTACGGGTCAATTCGGCGGGGTCGGGCACAACCGGCGGAGGCCAGCTGCGATCCGAAAATGAGGGGAACTAAATGTCCATGAAAATCCCTTATTGCATGATGGATTGTCATGGAGTATATCGCCCCATGTGATTGCTCGACCGACTCTCGCCAGGAATCTCAAAGCGGCCCTGAGACGCAGTCGCGTCGTAGTACTTTCGGGGCCTCGCCAGAGTGGAAAGACGACTCTGGCGAGGCACTTCCTCAGCGAAGAGTCGATCAACTATTTTGACCTGGAGGACCCCGCGAGTCTGGCGCGGCTCGACGAGCCGATGACCGCGCTACGTCCCCTGCGCGGTCTCGTGGTGCTCGATGAAGTTCAACTTCGCCCCGACTTGTTTCCGGTGCTGCGTGTATTGGCGGACCGCAAGTCCGGCGCAGCACGCTTTCTGATTCTTGGCAGTGCTTCCGGGGATCTGCTGCGACAGGCATCCGAAACTTTGGCCGGCCGTATGGAGCAGATCCAGATTCGAGGGTTCACTCTCGATGAGGTGGGTGTGCAAGCCGAATCGAGGTTATGGCGGCGGGGCGGCTTTCCCCTTTCGTATCTCGCGAGGACCGAGGCCGACAGTCATGCTTGGCGGCGGAGCTTTATCCGGACCCTCGTCGAACGCGACTTGCCCCAGTGGGGAGTCCGGGTGCCAGCTGCGGCATTACTGCGTTTCTGGACGATGTTGGCGCACTATCATGGGCAAACCTGGAACGCCGCTGAGCCTGCCCGCGCGCTTGGAGTCAGTGAATCTACGACTCGGCGCCATCTCGACTTGCTGAGCGATGCTTTTATGGTTCGCCAGCTTCAGCCCTGGCATGCGAACCTGCGCAAGCGGCAGGTGAAGTCTCCCAAGATCTACGTTCGTGACTCAGGCCTCCTACACGAACTGTTGGGCGTGACCACGGCGAAGAGCCTGCTGAGCCACCCCAAGGTCGGTGCGTCGTGGGAGGGGTTCGTGATCGAGCAGATTCTCGCCATGGAACCCCATGACGACGCCTACTTCTGGGCTACCCACCAGGGAGCCGAGATCGACCTCGTGCTGCGCCGCGGCGACAAGCTGTTGGGCGTTGAGTGCAAGCGTAGTGATGCGCCACGTGTCACGCCGTCGATTCGGATCGCAATCGAGGACTTGGGCCTAGAGCGTGTGGCCGTGATCTACCCCGGCGTGAAGCGTTACAGCCTCATGAACTGCGTGGAGGCTGTGCCGCTCGGTGAGCTGGATGGGAAAAGAAACCCCCTTTTCTCTCGGCGCCGAGGGTGAGAGCATCGCCGAAGTAATTGTTCTTGGCGGCTTTGCGTCTTGGCGGGAGAAAAATCCGGTAACCCGGGTGAGCGGACCGAAAACGACGCGGTGGCGAGAGGCTAATCAGCTGGATCGCTACGAAGAGAATCCCACCCCGCGGCGAGGTCTTCTTTCCAATGTTTCCCAGCTCGCAGCCTACTGCCCGAGCCTCTGCGGCGCGCCGTAGTGCCAACCTAGTCCGCGCCGGAGTGCCGGAGCGGGTGGCCCAATTTCTCCAGCGACTCGCGAAGATTGCGGTGGAAGTGAATGATGGCACTCTCGAAGTGGCCGAAGGTGAAATACTCATTGGCTCCGCTTCCGATGCTGCGTTGGATACTCTCGACCAGAGCGAGGTCCTCGCCGGCACCGGTCTGATTCACGAATTCCGCGTCCCGCCTGGCTGCGTCTGCGGCGACCGGGTCTCCGCCGGTATTGGCAAGGGTATAGGCGACCATCATGGTGTGGCCGACATCCAATGGCTCGAGTACGACGAGATTGGTGTGGTGGGACAGAACGGCGATCAGCGTATTGGGGAAGATGTGGTAGATGTAGGTGAGTCGCCCTTCGACGCGGCGCTCCGCCTTCGGGACATCCGCCAGTTTCTCGATGCGCCGGAAGGGAAAAGTTACTCGGCTGTTTCGGCCGCACGTCTCGACCAGGTTCAGGTTGTCGTATCCGTACGGATAGAACGACTCACGGTGGCCGAAGCGGATGTGGTAGCCCTCGATGGATCCCTCGAGGGAGACCTTCCAGTTCACGTGGGCCTCGGTGTGGTGCGTATCGATCAGATCCTGGTCGGGCGAAATCAGCTCGTCGAGTCGCTCTACCACATCGTGGTCGTTCGCCTCGCCGCTCTGTTTGACGAACACCAGGCCCGCACGTTCCTCAGCGAAAACCGGCACGAGACCGTATTCATGCTTATCCAGCCCGGGGAATCCCCGCTCGTGCGGGACGTTCCCGAGTCGCCCGTCGAGTTGGTAGGTCCAGCCGTGATACGGGCAGACGAACGCCTTGGCGCAGCCTGCCCCCTTTGCCACCTCGGCACCTCTATGGCGGCATGCGTTTCGGAAGGCGCGCACTCCACCGTCCTCTCCGCGGACGACGAGCAGCGGGATCCCGGCAGCGTTTCGCGCGATGTAAGAGCCCGGCTCGCGGAGAGCGGCGGAAGGACAGAAGGGCACTGCCGTTCTGCGTAGAACCTCGATCTCACGGCGAAAGCGCTCCTCGCTCCGGTAATTGTCCACCGGTTCGCGCCAGACCTCATTCCCCTCATCGGTCGTGCGGTTGCGCACGTGCGAAAGAACTCTGTCGGCGACCTCTTGGTCGTTCAAGAAATCTTGCATGACCCGTCCCGTTCCAGTGAATTGATTTTGGTGCCCGCCACGATCGAACGATCGAACGATTCAACATGAAGATGTTGCCGGCAACAGATCAAGTGCACAGTGCGAAATAGGTTGCACTGGCACCGCCAAGGGTCGATCTGTTGGAGGCGGCATTTCGGTCTCAAAAAGGAAACTCCTACGCGAATCGTGACACCCGACAAAGCTCAGAGTGGAACTTATTGAATAGGTTGCAGTGGTGACACCAGAGGGTGGGAAACCCATTGGATATCTGTCGGGACTGAACTTCGATTTCCCGGGTAGCGGCGTTCCCATTTTGTGGGTGATTTCGCTACAGTGGCAACACTTCGTCGTGGGCGCCAAGGTTGAAGAGAGTTGGACCAAAACTCGCTGACTGTGCTGTCTGTCTCGCGCTGACGTTGCTCGCGCTGAGCTCTCTCGCGTCTTGCGGCGGTGACGACGACGATTCCGGGTCTTCAGCAACGCATCCCCGCCGGCCGGATCTGCGACCGCTGGCCGCCACTACGTACTGCACGGGGTGTGCGCCTTACCGACTCTCGGTTTGTGTCGGCAACCTAGGTGAATCGACATCTGGCGATTTTGAAATCGCCGTGAATGGTATCATGGTTGCCGATCAAAACGGTCTGTCTCCAGGGGGGGAGTCGTGCGTGGAGGTCCCGTATCACTTCTTCACGATCGGCGGTTCGCAAATGGACGTCGTCTGGGTCGACTCCGGGCAGGCCGTTGACGAGAGTGATGAGGAGAACAACCTGTTGTCTTTTCCAAAACCGAATCCTACAGGGTGCGACGAGGCTTGTATCGATACGCCGACGCTACGTCCGACGCCGCCACCCGAATCGACGCAGCACGCAAGTGAAACACCGACGCTGCGTCCGACTCCGCCACCCGAATCAACGCAGCATGCAAGCGCAACGCCGACACTGCGTCCGACGCCGCCACCTGAATCAACGCAGCATGCAAGCTCAACGCCGACGGCGACGGGAGCACCCACGCCTGCCGAGCGTATGGTACAGATCTACGGACGCATTACTGAGACTCACCCCGACGGTTGTTCGCAACCGATCGCCGATGTCGTTGTCGACTTCTCGAGCGGAGAGGGTGACGGCTATTCAACTGAAGCTACGGTTGAGGGACTGTTTGAGCTCGTCCTGCCGCAGGGACGCTACAAAACGCGATACTTTCATCCCGACTACGAGACTCTTGAAGAAGTGGAGTTCGTCCACTCGGCCGGGGTTCAGGGTGTTCAGGTTCGTCTCGATCCGATTGAACCACGGCAACCCTTCGACGACCCTACGACCGGATTTGCCGGCGGTGTCTATGGCGCAGGTGGGAGCCTTGTCGGTGGTGCGCTCCTGGTTTTTGAGCGAGAGGTTGATGGCCTGACGCGTTCGGTCCGTTCGAGCACCACAGGCAGGTATCGCATCATGGTTCCGCGGGGCCGATACTATACTTCGGCTCTTCACTCCGACGCGGGAATCGTCCGTCGCCAGGGTTTTTCGGTTCTATGTGAGCCGGGCATTCACACCAGGAACTTTTTTCTCCATCATCCGGCTACCCCGACGCCGACTCCCGACCCAAACAATCCCAGGTGCGGTGATGGCCAGGTTGACGAGGGCGAGGATTGCGAGCCGTCATACGGCTTCTGTAGTGGAGGGTGTGGCGCACGTTTGTGTGTCGACAATGGCTGCCGCCCAGACTGCACCTGCCCGCGCCTGGATATTGGTGGAGATTCGTGTGTGGTCGATGCTTTCCACGACGCCGGTTGCTCCAAGCCCGAGTGCGCCGCTTGTGTGTGCGAAACCGATCCCTTCTGTTGTGAGACGCAGTGGGATCCCGGTTGCTCGAGCCATGCGCGCAGCCGCTGCGAAGGCGTGTGCCTTTGACTGCCGAGTGATGTGGGACTCGGGGAAAGAATTGGGAACAGGCACCTATTATTGCCCAGATCCTGAATGATTCCCAGTAGTTGGGAATCAAAATAGGTGCCTGTTCCCAATTTTCCCGCAGCCTTCTCTTGCGTTCGCCCGTCCGTTCCGAGTGTACCCGATCAAGAAGGCTAGGGCTCGGGCGGAGGCTGAAGGCTAAAGGGGTCCTCCTTTGCTGACGCTACGGAGGACTAAGTGCGAAAGGGGGGACACACCGCGCTTATAGCGCAACGGCGAACGGCCGACCTTTTCCGACGGAGGTACCGGTGCAACAATCCGCTGCGAAGCACGAGCGAAAACCTGGAATGTAGTTTGTGCACCGTGCACTCGATCGGCTGCTCGCTTCGAGAAAGTTTCCTTGGGGGTTGCGGGTTGCTGGCATGACTATCGCTCAACAAGAGAATGATCGACCAGTGGTAGATCGAGTGTTTCATTTGATCGCAGTGGCGATGTTCTTTGCTGCTTGTCGCTTTCTCTGCGTCCACCGTCCACCTGGGCTGATTTTGAGCTCATGCTTGCGATTTCTTTACGAGCTCTTTCAGATAGCGCACGTCGTCGAGATCTTGCGGTCGGCCCGCTTGCTCTTTGACGTCGATGAGATCGTCGATGCCGATGACTCGTACTTCACGTTCGTCGTCCGCCAGCACGATCGATCCATCGATCAGCTCCTCGTAGCCTCGACCGTCGTGGAGTTGCCACAGGATGTCCAAGGGGCCCAGTCTCGTTCGTGTGCGCAACTGTCCGGCTTTACCGCCCTGCAGCGTCTGTCGAAGGAGGTGCGGCGTTACGGGGATTCTTCGATCACCAGGTTCGCGAACGACCGCTCCCAGTTCTTCCAGACATGTTCCGAGAGAAACGAGATTGGTTTCGCACCGCGCTGGAACGATGTCGAGATCGGCCGTGATCCGAGGGCCGCCGTGGAGTGATGAGGCGACCCCTCCTACCACGATGAGATCGACTGAGCCCAGCGCGTCGAGCAGTCCGAGAAGATTAAACTCCGCGTAGTCGCGCGATGGCATTCGCGTAGTTGGACAGCATCCGCAACCTGTCCGAGAGTTTGAGACGAAGTATCTCGTCGGAAAGAGTCGTGTCAGGCTCGGTGCTGAAAGGCGTCACGATATCGTCCGGTTCTTCGCGATCGATGTTTGGCACGGCTCTATCGTGAGGCATGGTTCGCAGTCTAGCGCAGCGGGTCGAAGTTCGCAAAACAGCGAGAGTCGGTTGTGAGCTGGAGGCTTCACAGACTCGAGTTGCGAGCCAATTCTGCTGCGCTGGCGGCCATGTCGAGGACGACGTCGCCGAAGGCGGCCATCTTGGGGTTGTCGGCGCCGCCCTGTACGTAACGGGCATAGCCGCCTTCGAGGACGCAGGCCATTTTGAAGCGGGCGAGGACGACGTAGTAGTCGATCTGCTCGACCGGCAGTCCGGTCTGCGCGGCGTAGCGCTCGATCAACTCGGCGCGGCTCTGCATGCCGGTGTAGTCGAAGTATTGCTTCGACTTCTGCTCTTCACCCGGGTCGACCCAGCCCATCAGCACCCAGGCGAGATCGAGCAGGGGATCGCCGATGGTCGACATCTCCCAGTCGACGACGGCGGCCATGCGCGCCGGTGCGCCGTGGTGGAACATGACGTTGGCGAATTGATAGTCGCCGTGGATGATGCCCGGGCGGAAGTTCTTCGGTGTGTGGGCGCGCAGCCAGGTGGCGGCGTCGTCGAGGCCGGGCAGGTCGCGAAATTTGAACTTCGACAAGTGATGCAGCCAGCGGTCGACCTGGCGCTCGAGAAAGCCCTCCGGCTTGCCGAATCCTTCGAGACCGGCGGCGCGCCAGTCGACCTGTGCCAGCTTGGCGATGGCGTCGACGAGCTCCCAGCCGAGGCCGCGTTTGGCTTCCAGGTCGGTGTCGAAAGGCGGGTCGAGCCGGCCCATCGGTGTCCATCCGTCGATGTGATCCATGATGTAGAAACAGGCGCCGATGACGCCGGTGTCGTCGCACCAGGCGTGGGCGCGTGCGTGGGGCACGTCGCTGTCGCGCAACGCCGCGACGACCCGGTACTCGCGCAGCATGGTCTCGTTGCGCCCTCGAGGAACGTTGCGCGGCGGCCGGCGCAGAACCAGGCGCGCGTCGCCGCGGCGCAACTCGAAGATCTCGTTCGATGCGCCGCCGGCGATGGCCTCCACCCGCAGCGGCGAGCCGCTGCCCGGCAGGCGCCGCTCGTCCATCCAGCGGGCCAGGCGCTCGACGTCGATCAGGTCGCTTTCTGCTCTCTCCGGCATCGTGTCGTTGATAGCACCCCGGGTCGGTGTTGTTCACGTCATTTCGGGTAGTGAACCACCATCGACTGGCTGGCCGTGGCGAGCAGGCGCATGTCCTGCGACCACAGATGCATGGCTCCGTGGGCGTAGCCGTTGCGAATCGCGTGCATGCGGATGTCGCAGAGCACCCATTCGGTGGCGGCGATCTCGACGACGCGCAGTGTGTTGTCGAGCGAGGAGACGTAGGTCATGCGGCCGAGTGCCTGGCCGACGCCGGAGGGGATCCAGTCGGCGATGATGGCCAGGGTGGCGGCCGAGATCTCGATGCCGGGGATGCCGACCCACAGGGCGGAGCGGCCGTCGGGACTCAGGCTGCCGTCGCGCTCGGCGCCGAAGCGGCCGTTGGCGACGCGCAGCTCGAGACGCGAGCCGATCGATTCGGTTTCGCTGTCGCGGCCGGGAATCGGCGGACATTCGGACGCCGCCGGCACCCGCGGCGGCTCCGGCCACTCGCCGCTGCCGGGCAGGGATCTCTTGCCCAGTGCGGCGTTGGCGGTGAAGATCTCCGAGTCGTGCACGTGGCCGATGGCGCGGGCCTGTGTGGTGTTGCGGCCGGCTACCGGGATGGTCACGTCGAGGTCGACGAACGATGGCGGCCGAGCGAAGGAAAGATACTGCGCAGTTGCCCAGATGAGCGGTCGATCGCAAGTAGATTCCAGGGCCGCTACGGCGGCGGCGAGACCGGCGCCGCCGAAGAGAAAGCCGCCCAGGGTGCACACCCGCGGGGTTACCGGGAGCACCCAACGGTGCGGATTGTGGGTCGGACGGAGGTCGAGGAATTCGTTGATGTTCATGGAGTTATAGTGCAGGAGGGAGAATTGGCACGAAGCTGGAGTGGGAGCGGTGCAGGGGGCTGATATCGCAGCGCAGGCGGCGCGATTCAACTAGCCCGAGGCAGGTGTCACCCAAATCGGTGACGACCAGGCGCGTTCCATCACCTCGCCCAGGCAGTCGTCACCTGGGTCGGTGCGCTCGTCGAAGTAGCAGGGGCGAACGGCGATGCAGGCTCCCGCCGCATCTCGCTGGCAGCGCAGGTTGTCGCCGTTGATCGCCATCGTCGGCTCCTGCAGGGCGCGGGCGTAGTAGACCACCTCGCGCTGCAGGTTTGAAAAGTCGCTGTCCTCGAAGGTGAACGAACAGCCGCTCTCGCCTTCCGAGCACTGATGCACCAGCCAGGGGTCGTCGACCAGTTGGTTGAGATCCTCGCCGTCGTCGACGCGCGGGCGGATGCGGACGATCTCGATGCGGCTGATTGGGTGGCGCTGCTCGCCTGGGTTGTAGCACTCGCCGCCGCACAGGCGCTCGATTCTCTCGGCCGGAAAGAGGGAGTGAACTTCTTCAGGGCAGCCGGGTTTCTGGCGTAGGGATCCGACGGCGCGAACGCGGAAGCGCGGGTTCGCAGCACTGCTGGTGACGCTGCCCATCGGGGTGGCGCCGCCGCTGGGATCGAGCAGGTCGAACCACAACAAGATGCGCGGCCCGCTGGTTCCATAGACGCGGCGCGCCTCGAGCGCCTGCCAGATCGAGTGGCGGTCGCGGCCCGTCGCGTGAACGGCGACCAGGCCGCCGCCGACCAGGAAGGACACGCCGCGCTCGCCGTAGCGGCGCTGGTCGAGCGGCAGCGCAGCGAGATCGACCGGCACCGAGTGCGGACCGGCCTCATCGGCGCGGCGCCAGAAGGCGCCGAAGCGCGAGCCGAGTCCGGCGTCGATCATGACCCTGCGGTTGACCTCTTTGTAGCCCTTGCCGGCGCGTGCCGAGTGGGTGTCACTCGAGCCGATGAGGGCGAAGCGAAAGCGGTCGCTCTCGTCGGTGCCGCCGTTGCGGCTCTGTGCCAGCGCGTATTGGGCCGACATGCCCGGGCGGTAGTCGAAGGCGGGCATGAAACAGTCTCGGCACTGGCCGCACTCGAGCCAGTCTTCGACGCTGGCACCGGGTACCGTGTGGTGGCCGGCGACGCCGGCGGCGAGGTAGTTGGCGCGCGCTTCGCGGACGCGTTCGCCGCACTCGGACGAGGCCGGATCGTCGCATCGCGAACGGATGATCTCCCCGGCGCGCCAGCAGCACGGTGTGTAGCCGTCGCTCGGCGCCGGGCAGCTCGCTTCGCCGCCGGAAGCGCCGACGCTGCGCCAGGGGCGCAGCTCTTCGGCACCGCCGTGACCCGAGTAGACCTCGAAGATCGTCTGCCGGGCCGGATCGTGTTGCTCG
The DNA here is from genome assembly GCA_965216585.1 of uncultured Binatia bacterium (SeqCode). Classification (GTDB taxonomy): domain Bacteria; phylum Desulfobacterota; class Binatia; order HRBIN30; family CADEER01; genus CADEER01. Next base: position 174,516 of record CBDCGC010000002.1, read on the forward strand.
CCAAGTTGCATGGCCAGCTCCGAGCCGGGCGGGGCGTTGAGGCCCCAGGTGGTGCCGTGCGGGATGACGATGCTCGGAGTGCTCCACTGATCGAGTTTCTCGAAGAGCTGTCGCGGTGTTGCCACGGCCTCCATGCAGTCGGCGGGAAGGGTGTGGACGTCGCCCGCCGGACAGGCCGGCACCGCGGCGATCTGGTCGAGGAAGTGAAAGAAGTCGCGGTAGCGCTGGCGGTTGGGAAAGTCCATCAGCGGCATGGCCAGGCGCGCCCAGGTGGGGATGGGCAGCCGGCGGAAGTCGGGGCGCACGGCGCTGATCGGCCGGGTTGGAACTTCGTCTTCATCGGTCGACAGGAGGATGACGTTCTTGTGGCCGTAGTGATCCTGCGGGGTCATGCCCACCTGCGTCCACTCCCAGCCGAGGAAGGCGACGAGGTCGGGGTTGGCAGCGTCGCCGGCGACGGCATTGCACTCGCGAATCGATTCCTTGGTTTCGCGCCAGTGCCGCGGCGTGATCGACTCGGCGTGGTCGTTGATCGAATAGAAGTCCAGGGCCGCACAGTAGCGGGCAAAGTCGCAGGCATCGGCGGGGGGATGGGCACCTTCGCCGCCGCGCAGGGGCAAGGAGAGGGCGAAGGCGTCCATCGAGAAGGTGGTGTGAACGTGCAGGTCGCCGAAGAGGATCTGCGTGTCGGTTCCGTCCGGTGCCGCGCCGTTGGATGGCAGTGCGGTGTCTTGTCGCGCCGCACGTGCGTTCACCAGGGCCGGCGGTATGGGCGCCGAGCCGACCTCGCCCGGCGCTTCGTGCTCGCCACCGCATGCCAGGGCGAGCAGGGCGGCTGTGCCAGCCAGCCAGCGGGCGCCGACAGACGGGCAACTTCCGATCCGGGGCACTAGTCGAGTCGCTTTTCCGTTTCCGCGATGCGGTGGCGTAGCCACATGACTTCGGAGTGGTTTTCGTCGCCGCTGCGCTCGAGGAGCATGCGCAAGGCGGTGAGGCGGGTGTCTAGCGCCGATTGGTTGGCGGGCTCGGCGCTCAGCGCGACGTCGAGTAGATGCAGGGCCTCGAGTGGGCGCCCTGCGGCAACGTGTTGGGCGCCGCGTTCGGCGAGGCGGCCGGCGCCGCCGGCGAGCTCGGCGATGTCGGCGGCGACCGCCGCCGCCGGCACGTCGTAGAGCTCGGTGGTCGAGCGGAAGTGGAACCAGCCGGCGTAGCCTTCCCAGATGGCGCGGACGTTCCACGCCACCTTGCCGTGGCCTTCGCTGAGGCGCAGGTCTTCGGGCAAGCGGATTTCGCGCATCAGCGTGTGCACGTCCTTGCCGTCGTTCATTCCGTCGATCGTCGCTTCATGCAGGAAGGCGACGGCGTCGCGCGTCTTCTCCAGGTCGGCGCGAATGCGTTCGCCGCCGTGGATGGGTTCGAAGTGGCTGGGCACCAGCATCTCGGGCTCGAGAGCGATCATCCTGTCGAGCGTGCGCAGGTAGGGCACGGGGAAGCGGATCTTCTCGCCGCGGATGGTGTAGAGGTTGGGAATCATCGGGAAGAGGGGGCCGAAGGCGTCGCCGGTGAAGAGGATCTTGCGCTCCGGCAACCACACGGAGAGTGAATCCTCGCCCTCGGCGCTCGGTGTCGGAATCACCTCGAAGCGCACTCCGCCGAGCTCGAAGGAGCGCCGCTCGTCGATCAGCAGGGTCGGCTCGAAGGTCGGATACATCATCTCCAGCGCCAGGCGGGTGATGGTGTTGTCGACGTTGGGCACGGAGTGCGGATAGAAGACCTTGTTGCGGCGGAGGAAGAACGGCGCCAGGTCTTTCAGATAGCGCTGGGTGTCGAGGAAGTTTTCGTGGGCGATGACCTCGACGCCGTCCTCTTGCCAGAGATCGGTGCCGCCGGCGTGGTCCATGTGGGCGTGGGTGAGGATGACGTACTTGACCGGGCCGTCGTCGGCCGCCTGGAGCAGCTTCTTCTGGCGCGCGGCCTCGCCTTTGCGCGGCAGGCCGGTGTCGACGACGATGTTGCCGGCCGGTGTGACGATGAGGTGGGCATTGCCGACGGCGCGCGCCTGGTAGATGCCGTCGGCGATCTCGACGGCGTGGTCGAGATCGTCGCCAAAGCTGTCGAGCTGGCGCGTGTGGCTGCCGCTGCGCAGGATGCGTTTGCTGCGCTTCAGGGCCGGCGTCGACGCGCTGCAGGCGGCGCAGAGGATTGCCATTGAGGTGGCGCAGGCGATCGATTTCATCGCCTCAGATAGACAGGGAAACGGCGGCCGGTCAATTTTGACCGGCCGGCGCAGACGTGGTGTTTTGTCGTGATCCCTCTCGGGTCTGGAGGCAGCGATGGCGTGGGACTTTTCGACCGACACGGAATTTCAAGAGAAGCTCGACTGGATCCGCGAGTTCGTGCGCGCCGAGGTCGAGCCGCTCGATGTGCTCTTGCACGAGGAGCGCTGCGTCTACGACAAGACGCATCCGGTGCACGAGAAGGTCATCCGCGGCCTGCAGGAACAGGTCAAGGAGAGGGAGTTGTGGGCGTGCCACCTCGGCCCCGAGTTGGGTGGCAAGGGGTACGGACAGCTCAAGCTCGGGTTGATGAACGAGATCCTCGGCCGTTCGAGTTGGGCGCCGACCGTCTTCGGCTGCCAGGCACCCGATTCCGGCAATGCCGAGATCCTCGCGCACTACGGGACGGAGGAGCAGAAGAAGCACTTCCTCGAGCCCTTGCTCGATAGCAAGATCACCTCGTGTTATTCGATGACCGAGCCGCAGGCGGGTTCCGATCCGAAGATGTTCCGCTGCCGTGCTACCCGAGACGGCGACAACTGGGTCATTCAGGGAGAGAAGTGGTTCTCCTCCAACTTTCGCCACGCCCGCTTTGCCATCGTCATGGCGGTGACCAATCCCGGCGTCTCGGTCTACGAAGGCACGTCGATGTTTCTCGTGCCGACCGACACGCCGGGAATCGAGATCAAGCGCAACACCGGTCTCGCATTTGAAAAGGACGGGGAGGGCGATCACGCCTACGTGCACTATGACGACGTGCGGGTGCCGCAGGAAAACCTGCTCGGCGGCGAGGGGCAGGCTTTCGTCATCGCCCAGACCCGCCTCGGCGGCGGCCGCATCCACCACGCCATGCGAACGGTCGGCATGGTGCAGCGCTGCTTCGACATGATGTGCGAGCGCGCCCTCAGTCGCCAAACCCAGGGCGAGCCGTTGGCCAAGAAGCAGATGGTGCAGGACATGATCGCCGAGTCGTGGATTCAGATGCATCAGTTTCGCCTGCAGGTCCTGCACGCGGCCTGGAAGATCGACCAGGTCGGCGGGCGGCAGGCGCGCCGCGAGATCGCTGGTGTGAAAGTGGCGCTCCCCGGTGTCCTCAACGACGTTGCGACGCGCGCCATCCAGGTGCACGGCTCGATCGGCGTGTCGAACGAGATGCCCTTGATGGGCATGGTCATGGCGGCGCTCAGTCTCGGCCTGGCCGACGGTCCGACCGAGGTGCACAAGGTGACGGTGGCGCGGCAGGTCCTGAAGAGCTACCAGCCGCACGCGGGGTTGTTTCCCAGCGAGCACTTACCGGCGCGAATGCGCGCGGCGCGCGAAAAGTACGCCGAGCTGATCGAGCACGTCGTCGGTGGCTCGTGAGCAAGAAAGTGCCGATTTGAATCGTTGGCGCTGATCGTTTCCCGGCGCGGAGTTTTGTTGTAGATAGCCGCCATGGGACGGGCCTTGCGTTGTCGTGTGCGTTGGATCTGTGCAGCGGGTCTGGCTGCCATGGTCAGCGCCTGCGGCGGCGGCGATTCTCAGCAGCGCGGTGATCTGCGGGCTCGCGTCGTGTGGCAACAGCCACCGGCGGCAGCGGCGCTGTCCGGCCAGGCGCCGGATGGCGGTTTCGGTCCGCAATTGCCGGCTGCTGCGCGGCGCCTTCGTTTCGTCTACCGCAGCCCGCGCGACGGCGCCTGCTGTGTCGGTGTCGACCCGCGGGCGATTGCCGTCGATCCATCGATCGGACAGCGGCGCGTCGTGTTGCGCGACTTGTCGCCGGGCGAGGGCAGCGTCGAGGTCGCCGCGTTTCCCGGCACCGACGTTCCCGTGCCGGCCGCCGTGGACACGACCTGCGATCTCGAGCCGGCAGCGGCGGCGCTCCCTTGTACGCAGGGTAGTTTCGACACGCCGAGTTTCCTTTCGCGTTCGCAGTCCGTCGAGGTGGTGCCCGGCATCGTCGCCGACGCCGGTGACATTTTGCTCTTCGCACTGCCCTTCACGATTACGGAATCCCTCATGCCGACTCCCGAGACGACCTCCGAAACACCGGCGCGATTTGCCTTCACCGTAGTCGATGCCGCTTCGGGTGTGCGCGCTGAGTCGGTTGCGCTGCTTCTCGACGATGGCGGTGGTAGGCTGCCGGCGGAGATCTTGCTGTCGCCGTGCGACGACCGCGGCGGCTTGCCCTGTAGCCCGGGCGGCGCTCTCGAAGTGAGCGGATTTCGCGTCATCACTGAGCCGCTGGCGCCGCAGCGCGGTGAAGCTGTGATTGCGATCGGCGCCGAGAGTCGCGGCCAGAGTGAGTTTGCGCTCGACCTCGTCTACCCCTTCGTTGCCGATCCCGTCGCCTCGACTCCGACCGTCGCGACTGCGACTGCAACCGCTGCGCCGCCGAGCACCAACACTCCGATGGTAGGAGATTCGCCGACGCCGTCGCTCGGTCCGACCGCTCTCGCGACGCCGACGTCGACGGGCGCGAGCACGGCCACCGCGACGGCATCGCCGTCGGCCAGGTCCTCGAGCACTCCGACGCCGACCAGCACCGCCAGCGCGACTCGGTCAGCGACGGCGTCGCCATCGAGAACGCCCAGCGAAACACCCATCGCGACGGCGACGGCAAGTCCGAGCGCGTCGGCTAGCGCTTCAGCGACGCCGAGTGCAACGTCGACCGCGGCGCAGCCGGAGACCGCAACACCGACGGCGCCGACGACCACGACGCCGCCGGCATCCGCGACGGCGACTTTCTCGGCTACGGCGACGGAAACGGCGAGGCCGAGTAGCACGGCGACGAGCACACCCAGCGAAACGGCGACGGAACCGCCGACCAGCACGGCGACGAGCATCCCGACGGAACCGCCGGCCAGCACGCCGACCAACACGGCAACGAACACAGCGGCGAATACGGCAACCAGCACACCGACCGACACTGCGACCAGCACTCCAACGAGCACAGCGACGAATACGGCGACCAACACGCCGACGAATACATCGACCAACACTGCGACGGGCACACCGACGGATACGCCGACCAACACGCCAACGAGTACATCAACCAATACTCCAACGAGCACACCGACCGAGACATCGACCAACACGCCGACGAATACCGCGACCAACACTCCAACGAGCACACCGACGGATACGCCGACCAACACGCCAACGAATACGCCGACCAACACCCCGACCAACACGCCAACGAGTACGCCGACCAGCACACCAACGAATACGCCGACCAACACCCCGACCAACACACCAACGGGTACGCCGACGAACACGCCAACGGGTACGCCGACGAACACGCCAACGGGTACGCCGACGAACACACCGACCAATACGCCGACGAATACCCCGACCAACACGCCGACGAGTACGCCGACGAGTACCCCGACCAACACGCCGACGAGTACGCCGACGAACACGCCGACGAGTACGCCGACGAACACGCCGACGAGTACGCCGACGAACACGCCAACGGGTACACCGACCAATACGGCTACGAATACGCCGACCGCTACAGCGACCTTCGGCTTCCTGGGCGGGGAGTTCCCGGTGAACTCGCAGGATCTCGGAGAGCAGACTCAACCCGATGTCGCGCGCATCGACTCGGGTGAGTTCGTCGTCGTCTGGCACCAGCAGTACGCCGGCGAATACATCCAGGGGCGTCGCTTCGATGCGGTGGGCAACGCGCTGAACGAGTTCCGCGTCAGCATCGGTACGGGGTCGGAAGCGAATCCGGGGCCGCCGGCGGTGGCGATGGATCAGGGCGGCAGCTTCGTCGTCGTTTGGCCGGCCGGCGATCAGTCTGCGCAAATCGTCTACGGGCAGGGGTTCGTCGCCAATGGGACGAAAGACGGCGGCCTTTTCACGGTGGGTGCGACGGCGTACAACGACACCATGGTGGACATCTTTGCCCGCGGAGGCAACCAGTTCACCGTCGTCCGCTCGCACAACGTTGCGCCGGCGGTCGTTTCCTCGATCAACGGCTACTTCATCGACAACCGCGGCATGGGGGTGGCGCCCTCGTTCACCGCCGTACCGTCGGCGTTCGAGCTGCAGACGCTGGCGACGGCCCCATCACCCTCGGGGCGCTTCGTCGTCACCTGGGGCGCCTACACCGATGACTCGACTCTCTATGACGTCAACGCGCGTATGTTCGGTGCAGATGGCACGCCCGCGAGCGCTGAGTTTCTCGTCAACCAGGTGGTGAACGGAGATCAGGGGCGGCAAGGCATCGGTGCCGCGGCCAACTCGAGCAGCGAGTTTCTCATCGTCTGGGCCGGCGACGGTATCGACGGCGACTCGCTGGGGATCGCCGGCCGTGTCTTCGACGCCGCGGGCAACCCACAGACGTCGGAATCGACACTCAACTCCTTCACCGCCAGCGCCCAGGGGCAGTACTCCGGCGCGCGTGTCGCCTTTGACGATGCTGCGCAGGAGTTTCTCGTCACCTGGCCTTCTCTCGCCCAACCGGGTGGTGACGAGCACGAGCTGATGGCGCGCCGCTTCGATGAGAACGCAGATCCCATCGGCAACGATTTTCAGGTCAACTCATTCGTCATGAGCTCACAGGGTGCGGAATACATGACGACTGGAGGTATGAGCGTTGCATCCAACAACGGCGGTGAGTTCGTGACCACCTGGAGCAGCGACGGACAGGACGGCTTTGGTTACGGAATCATCGGCCGCCGGCTGGGCGTGGAGTGAGTCGATGCGAGTGCTCGGTTGGTTCTGCGTAGCTCTCTTCGCGCCTTTCTTTTTGGCCGCACTGCCGGTGGCTGGCGACGAGCATTCAGAGCGCGCCTATTCGGCTGGTCTGGTGCGTATGCACGCTGAGGTCGAGGCCGCCGGTCGCAGCGGTGATGGCTCGACCCTGGCGGCCTTTGCGGCGGCGGTCGCCGCCGATCCTAGCGATCCCTACGCTCGCTACTACCACGGCGTTGCGCTGGCGCGCTCTGGGCGGCTCGGTGCCGCGATCGACGAGCTGGGTGAGGCGCGCCGTCTGAAGCCCGGTTTCGCCGAAGCGGCGGCCGACCTCGGCGTAGCTCTGGTGCGTGCCGGTCGCAGCGGCGAGGCGGTCGTGCTGCTCGACGAAGCCGCCGCCGACCCGGCGCTGCGAGCGCGGGCAAATCTGGTGCTCGGCGTTGCCAAGCTGCGCCTCGGTGAGGTGGCGGCGGCGCTGGGCCACTTTCGGGTTGCCGAAGGCGACGGCGAACTCATCGTCCTCGCGCGCTACTATCAGGGCGTGGCGCGCACGCGTCTGGGCGATAGCGCCGCCGCCGGCGAGGCCTTTCAATGGGTGGCCCGCCGCAGCCCCGATTCTGCCGTCGGCTTGGAGGCACAACGCTTTTTGCGCCACGGCGCGGGAGTCGGTGTGCGACCCTACCGGGTGAGCCTGGCGCTGGGTGTTGACTACGATTCGAACGTCATCCTCGAGGGCGATGCGCGATCGCTGGTCGCATCCGGTACGCCCGACCGCGGTGACGGTAGCGTGCACCTGCGAGTGAACGGGCGCTACCTGGCCTGGCGCGGCGCGGACAGTGCGCTGACCGTCGGCTACGAGCTCTTTCAGCGCGTCTACTTCGATCTCGACGAGTACAACTTGCAAGTGCACCGTCCCGGGTTGCGCCTCACTCATCGCTGGCGCAACCTGCGCTTCGGCGTCTCGGGCGACTACGACTTTTTCTTCATCAAGGATCATCGCTACCTGCAGCGCATCACGGCGCTGCCGTGGGTTGCCATGTTCACCGGCCAGTGGGGCCGCGCCGAGCTGTCCTACCGGGCTCGCTTGAACGACTTCTTCCGGCCCCCGCCTGAAGCGGTGCGCCGCGGTGGCGTCGGCGACGACGTCCTCGACTCGATGGCGCACCGGGCGATGCTGCGCCAGTACTTCTACATCGACGGGCCGGCTCGCTTCATTTCCCTCGCCTATCGCTTCGAGAACCGCGACGCCGTGTGGAGCGGCGAGCGGAGTCTCGGCTACGATGCGCACGGCGTCGAGGTGGGCGCCGGCTGGCTGTTGCCCTGGCAGCTCTACGCGCAGGCGTCGTATGTCTTTCAGGAAGAGGACTACCACGGCGGTGACCGGGTCGATCGACCGCACGACTTTTCGGCGACGCTGGTCAAGCGCTTGACGCCGCGTCTGTCTGCGCGCCTTGCCTACCGCGGGCTCGAGCACGATTCGAATCGCTTCGAATACGATCGCCACATCGGTTCGCTGTCGCTGGAGTACGCGCTCTGATGAAAATGAAACACTTCGCATGGTCCTGGTCGGTGACCGCTGTGGTCGCTTCGATGCTGCTGGTAGGTGTCGGCGCTGCTGCGGCGCAAGTCGTCGGCAACGTCGCCGCCATCGAAGAGCTCGTCGAGGTGCAACGCGGCGGCGCCTGGAGCGCCCTCTCTCTGGGCGACGGCGTACATGCGGGAGACCGCCTGCGCAGCGACGGCAGCGGTCGATTGCGCCTGGTCCTCGCCGACGGCAGCGTCATCGTCATGGTCAACGACTCGCAGATGACCGTCGATGCGCACGTGTTTCGCGGTGACGCCGGTGGCGCGAGCTCGTTGCTGACGCTGCTGAAGGGAAAGATCCGCGCCATCGTCAGCCGGTACTACCGCGGTGGCGGCTCTTTCGACGTGCAGACGCCGACGGCGGTCTCCGGCGTGCGCGGTACGGATTTCATCGTTCTCTTCGACCACGTCGGGCGCCGAACCGACGTCGTCGGCGTGAGCGGCCGCGTCGCCGTGCGCGGCGTCACGGCGACACCCGCTACGGCAACGGTGTCGGCGCGCGAGCTGACGATCGTCAAGACGGGCGAGAATCCGCGGCCGCCGGTGGCTCTGAACGAAGAACAGTTTCGCTACTATCTGAACGGTCTCGAGTTCGTCGGCGGTGGCAGACCCGAGAGCTTGCTCTTCAATCAGCCGCTTCTCCTCGACGATCGAGTACCGGTCGAGGATCGCGCCGAGGCTTTGATCGAGAGCCTCGACGTCGACGAACGCCGGGCCGACGGCCGGCGCCAACCACCGGGTGGCGATCCACCGGGTGGAGAGGCGGGGCTCGACGTCGACGAACGCAGCGGCGGCGGGGGCGGTCCGGGTGGTCTCGACGTGGATGAACGGGCGGGCGGTCGCGAGGGCGGTGGCGAAGAGCCGCGCGATGTCCTCGATGTCGACGAGCGCGCACCCGCCGTAGGGTGGGGCGCGGGGTTTCCGTGGGATGAGGCCGACCTCGACGTTGACGAGATTCCCTGGGAACGCGATCCGCTCGGTCCGGATGCTTCCGGTGTCGGCACCGAGCCGGGCGACGCCCTGGGCGATGGAGATCTCGGCATTCGCTTCTGATGGAGTTGGCTGATCGGCGATGAGGGTAGGGCGCCGGTCTTCGGAGCTGTGGCGATCGCTTCTCGGCGCGGTGCTCATCGCGGCGGCGTTTTCGGCGCTGCGCTTTGCCGGCTGCACGGTGCTCGATGCGGCTGACGATCGCGCCCTCGACTTGCGATTCTTGCGGCGCGGCAGCGAGGCGGCGGCGAGCGAGGTGGTCATCGTCGCCGTCGACGATCGCAGTATCGAGCGGGTCGGCCGCTGGCCGTGGGCGCGCGACGTCCAGGCCAAGCTGATCGATGGCATTGCCGCCGGCCGGCCGGCAGTGATCGGCCTCGATATCGTGCACTCGGAGGCGAGTTGGCGCAGCGATCCGCTGCCCGACGATGACGACGACGCCGACTTCGCGGCGGCGCTGCGCCGCGCCGGCAACGTCGTGCTCGGCTACTTCGTCGATTTCTCTCAAAGTGTCGGGCAGCCGGCGGCCGGTGACGTCGCCACCTACGACATCGTGCGCAGCGCCGCCGGCGTGCCGCCGTCAGCCGTGCCGCACGCCGCGCGCGCCGTCGTCAATCTCGCCGAGATTCGCGCCGCCGGCCGCGAGCAAGCGTATTTCAACGTTCTGCCCGACGCCGGCGACGGCAGCGTCCGCCGCCTGCCGATGGTCATGCGCCTCGGCGAGCGCCACGTCTTGCCGCTGCCGCTGGCCATGGTGCGCGCCGGCACCGGGGCGACGGCGGCGGTTTCGTACGAGGCTTGGGGGGTGGACGAGGTTCGCTTCGGCGACGTCTCGGTGCCGGTGAGCGAGGACGGACAGATGTTGCTCAACTACCGCGGACCGGGGCGGACCTTCGAGCACGTCTCCGCCGCCGACTTGCTGTCGGCAGAAGTCGATGCGGTGATCTTTCGCAACCGCTTCGTCATCGTCGGTGTCAGCGCCATTGGCGTCGGAGATTTGCGCGTCACGCCATTCGACGGCGTCTTTCCGGGAGTGGAAGTGCAGGCGACCGCACTCGACAATCTCTTGCGCGCCGACTTCGTGCAGCGGCCGAAGTGGCTCGTCCTGGTCGAAATTGCGACGATGATCGCCGGCGCGCTGCTACTCGCCGCCGCTCTGCAGATGACCGGCGGGTGGTGGGGGGCGATCGTCGCCACGGCATTGATCGGCGCGTATCTGGTGGTCTCGCAGTGGTCGTTCGAACGGCTGGGAATCGCTCTCGGCGTCGTCCACCCCTTGCTCGCCTTCGCCACCGTCTACGCCGCCAGCAACATCGGCAGCTACCTGCGCGAGGAGCGCGAGCGTCGCAAGGTGCGTCACGCGTTGGAGCTCTACCTGAGCCCGTCGATGGCGGAGTTGCTGAGCCGCCACCCCGAGCGCCTCGAGCTCGGCGGCGAGAAGAGGTGGATGACCGTACTCTTCTCGGACATCCGCGGCTTTACGAGTCTTTCGGAAGGCGCCGATGCGCAGGAGCTCGTCGAGCTGCTCAACGCCTACCTCGGCGAGATGACGGACGCCGTCTTTGCCAGCGAGGGAATGCTCGACAAGTATGTCGGCGACGCGGTGATGGCGGTCTGGGGGGCGCCGCTCGAGCAGGCGGACCACGCCGAGCGGTCGGTGTCGTGTGCCGTCGACATGCTGCGTCGACTGGTGGCGGTGAACCAGCAATGGACGGCGCGCGGTTGGCCGCCGTTGCGCATCGGCATCGGGATCAACAGCGGCGAAATGGTTTTTGGCAACATGGGTTCGGCGCGCCACCTGAGCCTCACGGTGATCGGCGACGACGTCAACACGGCGGCGCGCTTCGAGGGGCTGACCAAGGAGTACGGCGTCGAGATCATCGTCGGTCGGGAGACTTGGCAAAAACTCGGCGACGAGATGGCGACGCGCGAGCTCGATTTCGTGCGCGTCAAGGGCAAGGACCGACCGCTGCCGATCTACGAAGTATCGACCGCCGCCCCCGGTGAGGTCGGCGAAGCCTTCGCCGAGTTCGCCAGCGGCCTGGCTGCCTACCGCGCCCGCCGCTGGCGGGCGGCAGCGGCGAGCTTCGCACGCGTGCTGGAGCTGCGCCCGGGGGACGGCGCCGCGCGGCTGTTCGTCGAGCGATGCAAGGAGATGGGCGAGAACGATCCCGGCCCGGAGTGGGATGGCGTCGCGACGATGACGTCGAAGTAGGGCCGAGGTCCGAAGGGAACGGGAGAGCCGCCGGCGTTCGTTACGGCAAGGCGAATGGAGCGTTCTTCAACGACTGCTAGGCCAGCGGAGCCACCGGCGCGGCGCCGGATCATTCAAATAGAGAAACTTTCTGAATGGGATATCGCGCCAGCGATCACCGACCTCAGCCTGCGCCTGCACCTCGCCTGAGCCTACGAGCGCACTTGTCCTCCGGAGCCGTGGCGAAGGGGGAGCGAGTTTCAGGCCAGTCCGACGAAACGGAGGAACTCGTTGGCCGTGCGTTTGCCGCTGCGTTTGCGGTTCCACGCCCTCACCTTGACCTCGAAGTCTTCCACCTGCCGGCAGTTCCAACGCTCGGCCGACTTGAGCTCGCGCACCGTGTGGTCGCCGTCCCATTCGTGGGGACAGTCGACGACCTCGCTGATCGAGAGATCGGTGACGCCCCAGTTGTCGTTGGTCTCCATGTCGAAGGGGTGCGTGCGACAAGTGACCGGGCGGTGCTCGTAGATCGTGCACATCTCGTCCTCGCCGAGGAACTTGCAGCGGGTGCGCGACGGATGCCAGCGCAGGCCCATGGTGACGCGGCGCTTGCCGAGTCGGATCCACAGTGAATCGTCTTTCGGCATCTCGACGTTGGAGAAGAAGCGAACGATCTCTCGTGCCGAGAGGCCAGTGCCATCCATGACCCGGCGCACGTCGGCGTCGGTGATCAAGACGATGGTTCCCTTGCAACAGTTGCCGCAGGCCGTGCAACGAAACCCTAGAAACTTGCGCCAGTCTTCCTTTGCTGCCCCCATCAACCTCTCCTCCCTCACCGCGAGTGCAGTGGCTAGCACATCACGCAGCGCAAGTCAGTGTGGGGCCGCAGGTGCGCGGAGAAGCGGGCGAAGATGGGTAACGCGCGACAGCCGAGGGCTGAAGGGGGGAAGCCCGGTGAACCGGGCTGGGTTGCTTCGCGCTGCTACACCATTCCCTCACCTGTGCCGACGCCTGTGCCTCCGCCTACGAGCGCAGCGAGTTACTCGGGTGACGCGCCGCGGCGCAAAAAAAATCTTGACATCGGGGGTCGAGCGGGAGGAGAATCTTTCCATCGAGTGACGAAACCAAAGCCACGTCACGCAACGAGAGGAAACTCTGGATGGACGATCCGCCGGGCCAGTCACAGCGCCAGTCGCCTGGACTCTGAGCGACCGGCGCACATACAAACGAGGCTGCGCGAAGCAGCCAAATAACTTTGTCTCGGTACAAGACCGAGACGCGGGCCGGCTACGAGCCGCCGCAACATGAAGCCCGGTGACGTGAAGTCACCGGGCTTTCTCGTGTGCGCCGATTGGATTTGGCCGATCCCTACTGCGTCTGAGAACGCACGAGTAGCTCGGTCGTGCTCTTTGCGGCGTTGGCGAGGGGTTCGCCGCAAGGTGCGATGGGGAGCGTGCGGCCGCGGGCGATGCGGACGTTGAAGGCGTCCGCTGTCGCAGTGGTATTGACGCGCAGGTCGACGGCCTTGCCGTCGTCGCTGATCGCTTCGACCGTTCGCGGAGTTTCCAACCAGCCCCACCCGCGCCGGGTCAGAGCGACGGCGTCGGCGGCTTGCTGCGGTCCGCCGTCGAAGCCGGCGCAGCCGCGCAGGTGTTGCAAGATTCGCTGCGCCGGCAGCGTTCGATCGGCGATGGCGGCGAGCGTGTCTGCGTCGAGCCAGGCCCAGGCCAATCCCTCGGGAAAGGTCATGGCGGTCGGCGCGAAGCGGTGACCGCCGGTGTGCGAGGTGCGCCAGAGGCGCGGTCCGCCACCCCGCTGGCGCAGATCTTCGAAGAGCCGGCCACCGTGCTTGCCGCAGCAGCGGTCGCGACCGCCGTGCGTGCAGATGAGGAGATCGCGCCGTCGTGCAGCGCCGTCGCTGGTGAGCTCGTCGCCGCGCAGCCATGTCGCGACGGCGGACGTCATCGCCGCTCGCGGCAGGCGCTGTTCACAGCTTCGGAAACCGGCGAAGGGTTGAGCCGGATCGCGCCAGTAGCAAAGGACGGTGTGCTCCTCGTCGCAGCGTTCCTCGCATCCCAGCGCTAGTAGGCGGGCGGCGGTCCGATCGTCGATGACCGCCCTGATCGGTTCGAGCAACGGATGGTCGGCGATCTCGGCCGGCCAAGGGAGGGGCAGTTGCACGAGGACGAAGCGCTGTGCGGCGACGGCCGTGCCGAGTGGCGATTCGCCGGCCTGACGCGAGTATTCGGCACACCACGGCGAGTCGGCGACACTCATGGTTGTTCATCCTGGAGATATCCGGCGGCGCGCAGGCGTTCGAGTACCTCTTCCGGAATCGCTTCGCGCTCGCCGCTGTCGGCAGGTTGAACACTCGGGCCGAGGGAGAGCCCCCACTTGGTGAGGCGGGCGAACTCCCGCGCCGCCTGCTCACCGTCGGCCAGGTTGTTGTATTCCTGCGGATCTTCGAGCAGATCGAAGATCTGCACCTCCATCTTGTTGAGGTCGGCGATGACTTTCCGATCTTCGCTGCGTTCGGCCACCAGCGTGACACTGTCGCGGAAGCGCGTCTGCGCATAGGAGAGCAGTCCCGTGCGCGCCGCGTTGCGTTCGATGAAGGGCCGCAGGGAGACGCCCGCCATCTGCTTTCGCAGCCCGCTCGAGACGGCGACGCCCAGGTAGTCGAGCAAGGTTGGAAAGAGGTCGATTTCGCGCGTCAGGCCGGCGAAGCGGCCGGCGCGGTCGAGCCCGCTGATGATCAGCGGTACGGCGAGGACGCAATCGAAGAGGGTGTCGCCGTGGAACCGCCGGCCGTGGTCGCCGAACTCTTCACCGTGGTCGCTGCTGAAGACGAAGATCGTGTCGTCGGCGCGCCCCATCGATGTGAGATGATCGAGAATGCGCGCCACCTCGTGATCCGCTTCGAGCGTTTCACCGTCGTAACCGTTGACCGGACCGGGATTGCTGGGGCCTTCGTTCTTCTTGCCGAAGACGAACTCGTGCGGTTCGTAGGGGTAGTGTGGATTCATGAAGAACACAGTCAGGAAGAAGGGTTTGTTACGCGGCGCGGCGTCGAGGACCTCAATTGCCGTCGTCGTCAGCAGTGCCGGCATCTCGGGATCGAGCTTCTTGTGACCGAGATACTCGTAGCGCTGGTATCCCTGTTCGAACCCTTTCGACGAACGGCGGTCGCCCATGTGCGGATTCTGCATCACCGCGGCGGTAAAATACCCGGCGCCGGAAAGAGCTTCGGCTAGCGTCGTCAGCGAATCGGGGAGATGGGACTTCGGCAGTTGACTGGTCGCACCGTGCACCGATGGGTAGGTCGAAGTGAGCAGCGAGGCGACTGATGGCTTGGTCCACGGCGCCTGGGTGTAGTAGCGCTCGAAGATCAATCCCTGTGCGGCCACTCGGGCGAGGCGAGGCGCCGTGTTGCGCCAGTATCCGTGCCACGGTACGTGATCGCGGCGCAGTGAATCGACGAGCACGAGCACGAGGTTTTTGCCGGCCGTCGACACGCCGTCCACGGGGTAGGTGCCGAGCTTGATCGCTTGCGGTTCCGGCGCGCCGGCGCGCCGGGCGGCAAGGGCTTCGCCGGCCCCCTGGCGGCGCCGCTGTTGGCTGAACTCGATATCGGGTCGGACCATTTGCGCCACCAGCAGACGGTCGCTGCCGGCGAAAGTGAAGTCGTGCAAGTCGGGTCCGACTTTCCAGTGACCGAGAATCTCCCTTCTCTTCCCCACCCATACGATCGAGCCGGCCTTGTGGGTGCCGACGACGAACGTACCGTCTGCGAGCAGGTGCAATTGACTGGGGTGACCGACGTAGTTGAAGCGCCAGCACGTCGTGCCGTCGCGCCGCAGGCAGCGCACGGTGTGGTCGTTGTAGTCGGCGACCAGAATGTTTCCGTCCGGCGCCAGCTCGGCATCGCTCGGCAGTTTGAGTCCCTTCTTGTGACTCCAGACGATCTTGCCGGTGCGGTCGACTTCGATGATGCGACTCGGCGCCGTGTCGGCGATCAGCGTGTTGCCGTTGGCGAGGCGGTCGGCGTCGCGCGGCCGGCGCAGGTCGCGATAGGCCCAGACCGTCTTGCCGCTGGGATCGAGCTCGAGCACCGCTTTGTCCTTGGCACTGACGACGAGGAGACGATCGCCGGCGATGAAGTCGGCATCGATCGGCTCGCCGACCTTCACCTCGCCCTGCTTGACCCCATTCTGGTCGTAGAGGAGGACGCGGTTGCCGCGCCGGTCGGCGACTGCGATACGGCCCCGATCGTCGATATCGATGGCTTCAGGTCGCGACGCCCCTTGCAGGACAAGCGGTGGCTTGGCTGAGGCGTCGAACACCGTCACCGCCGGAACCAGAGGCTGCGGCTTTTTCTTTACCTGTGGCTTCGCCGCCTTGGCTGCCGGCGCGTTGTTATCGGCGGCAGCTTTGGCCTGCGCTTTGGCGGCTGGGTTCGCTTGTACCGGAGCCTTCGCTTTGGCCGTCGCCTTGGTCTGGATGTGGCGCGTCTTTCCTTTTTTGCCGGCCTTGGCCTCGTCCGCCGCCACTGCTGCGGGTTGTTTCGCCGCTTTGGATACAGCAGACTTCGGAGCGGCGACGCCGCCGGAGGAGGCCGCGTCGCATCCCGTCCACGAGGCCGCGGTGAACAGGATGGTAGCCAGAGCGGCGATTGTCGGATGGCGTCTCAGCGGATACTCCGAAAATGAAACCGCCACGTAGCCATGTCGGAGTTGCTCAATCAAGGGGGCCTGCTGCGGCGGAAGAGCGGCGTCTCCAGGCGGCGTCGCAACGACCTTCGATCTACGATTTGTCGCGCCGGGAGATCGAGCAGCTGATCAACGATCTCGATGAACCGTCGTTCCGCGCCGATCAGCTATGGGTGGCGCTGTACCGATCCCTGGCGACCTCGTTCGATGAGATGACGACGCTGGCCAGCTCGCTGCGCGCCAAGGTGGGGCGACGCTACACACTCGATTGCTTGACGGCGGTCACCCACCTCGAGTCGAAAGACGGTTCGACCGACAAGATTCTCTTTCGCCTCGGCGATGGCGAGCTGATCGAGACGGTGCTGATGCGCTACGCCGCCGATGGGCATCGCAAAGCGCGCAAGACCGTTTGCGTTTCGACCCAAGCGGGCTGCGCGCTCAGTTGTACGTTCTGCGCAACCGGCCAACAGGGATTACGGAGGAACCTGAGCAGCGGTGAGATCGTCTCCCAGGTGTTGCACATGGAGCGCCTGGCGCGCCGCGAAGATGAACGGGAAATCGCCGCCGGCCGGCGGCGCCGCGGCGAGCGGCAGGGCGTCACCAACGTCGTCTTCATGGGCATGGGCGAGCCGTTTGCCAACTACGACCAGACGATGGCGGCGTTGCGGATTCTCAACGATGAGCAGGGTGTCCACATCGGCGCCCGGCACATGACCGTGTCGACGGTCGGTCTGGTGCCCGAGATCCGCCGTTTCGCGGGTGAAGAGATGCAGGTCAACCTCGCCGTCTCCCTACACGCCGCCGACGACGAGACGCGCAACCAGACCATGCCAATCAACCGGCGCTACCCGCTCGCCGAGCTGTTGCGCGCCTGCCGCGACTACGCAGCGCAGACCAAGCGCCGCGTTTTCTTCGAATACGTTCTCCTGCAAGGGCAGAACGACGGCGTCGAGCAGGCAGCCAAGCTCGGCCGCCTACTGCGGCGCATGCTCTGTCACGTCAACCTGATCCCGGTCAATCCAACCGGCGCCGGACCCTACGGCAGGCCGACCCAGGGCGCCGCCAAACGCTTCCAGGAAGAACTGGCACGCGCCGGCGTGCCCTCGACGATCCGCATGGAGAAGGGAATCGACATCAACGCCGGCTGCGGTCAATTGCGCGCCCGGTTCGCGGCTCACTGATCAACCCCGAGGCGTTGGGGCTCTGATCGTTGTAGCGCTGTTTCCGGCGACCATCGCAGTCGCGTCCCTGGTGCTCTTACCTCGCTAGTGTTGGCGCTTGCCAGTCGACGTAGATCGGGGAGGACCAGGCGCGGTGGGCGTATGGCGACAGGCATTCTTCGCCGGCGCGGCACAGTGCGGTTGCGACGCAGGTGCCGTCGCGCCACTCGCGGCAGCGCAGTGGTTGGCCGTTCAGCGTCGGCGATTCCTCCTCGTAGACGCGGGCGTAGTAGACGGTCTCGCGGCCGCTGCCGGCGAACTCGTCGTCGCGAAAGGTGGCAGTGCAGCCATCTTCATCGGTGGGGCAGGCAAAGGCGCGCCACGGGTCGTCGATCAGATCGGCGATGTCCTCCCAGGCGTGGAGTTGCGGTCTGATGCGCACGATGTCGATGCGCTCGATACGGCGACGGCGGTCACTGGGGTGGTAGCACTCGCCGGCGCAGAGGTCGGCGAGGTGCTGGTCGCCGAGGGCGCGGCGGGCGGCGGCCGGACAGCCGGGCTTTTGGATCAGTGAGCCGAGGGCGCGCACTCGCAGCCGCGGCGCCGCCGACGCGGGGAGGGTGAGCTCTGAGCCCATCGGGTGCTCGGCGGTTTCGCCGAGCAGGTCGAACCACAACAAGATGCGCGGTCCGCTGGTGCCGTAGACCTCCTTGCGCTGCAGGGCGTCCCAGATGGCGGCGCGGTCGCGCCCGCGGGCGTGCACGGCGACGAGGCCGCCGGTGTAGAGGAAGGAGCGCACGCGCTCGGTTTCAAAGAGCTGCAGGCCGCTGAGCTGCGCCGCCGCTTCTTCGTAGGTACGCGAGTGGTTGCCGGGTTGCTCGGGCGGCGCGCGAAAGAACCCGGCGGCAATGCCGCCGCCCTGGGGTCGCGGTTGGTCGGGAGTCTCGGACAGAGCCCGTACTTCCTTGTAGCCGGTGCCGGGGCGGGCGCGGTGGATGTCGCTCGACGCCATGAAACCGAAGCGGAAACGGCGTGGCGGACCGGGCTCGTCGAAGTTGCCGATGGCGGCGATGTACTGGGCGGAGCTGGCCGGCCGGTAGGAGAACGCCGGCTGCGCGCAGTCGCGACACTGCCCGGCGTCGAGCCACTCGGCGCCGCTGACTCCGGGAACGGTGATATGCGGTGAGATTCCGGCAGCCGCCGCATGGCGCCGCGCCGACACGGCGCGCTCGGCACATTCGGAGGGGACGCTGCCAGCCGCCAGGCAGCGTTGCTCGACGATGTCTCCAGCGCGCTGGCACATCGGCAGGTAGTCGTGGCGTTTGTCCGGACAACTTGGCGCACCGTTGTCGTCGAGGTCGACGGCTCGCCAGTCGCGGTAGACTTCGTTGTCGCCGTGGCCGGAGAACACCTCGATCAAGGTCTGCCGCGCTTCATCGTGCATGGCGCCGCTGAGTTGCTTGTCCCACGTCGAGCGCGGCGGCGTGTAGATCCCCCAGGGCGTGCCGTGCGGAATGACGATTGCCTGGTGTCCCCATTCGTCGAGCTTGCGAAAGAGCGCGTCCGGTGCGTCGGCGACGTCGATGCAGGCGCTTTGGATGTCGCGTACGTGACCCGGCGGACAGCGGTCGAGCGAGGAGAGAAGTGTCCAGCGCAACGCGAGATCGCGAAAGCGCCGTCCGTCGAGGGCCAGCAGACCGCGCGCCCATACTGGCGGAGGCGAGGCCGCGGTGCCGCCGGTGCTGGCGGCGATCGGACGGGCGGGAATGCGGTCGTCGTCGGTGTGCGCGAGGACGACGTTCTTGTGGCCAAAGTGCGTCTCGGGCGTCGGCCCTGCTTGGGTCCACTCCCAGCCGAGAAAGGTGACCATGTCGGGGTTGTCGGCGTCGCCGGCCAGGTCGTTGCAACGCCGTACCGCCGCGATCGTGTTCTGCCAATCGCGCGGCGAAATGTTGGAGGCGTGGTCGTTGATCGACCAGAAATCGAGGGCCGCACAGTGGCGTGCGAAATCGCAGGCGTCGGCGGGTGTTGCAGCGCCCTGGCCGCCAAGCAGCGGGAGGTTGAGCATGAAGGCGTCGAACGAAATCGTCGTGTGTACATGCAGATCGCCGAAGAGAATCTGTCGATCGTCAGAGTTTACACCCAACGATGCCGCGGCCGAGCGCTGCCGGTCAGTGCCGGCGCGAACGTCCTGCGCAGAGCGGCGGGGCGGTGAGGGCTCGAACGCTTCGCTGTCGAGCTGGCCGAAGGCGCCGCGGCCGAGGAGCCAGAGGGCCAGAGCGCCGAGCAGCAACGCCAGCACTGCCGCCAGAGCGAGCCATCTCAGCGCTCTTCGCATCGTCAGGGATTGCCGTCGCAGTGGAGGAACTCGGATTGGCTCAGCCAATCCGGATCGGGGTAGTAGGCGAAGACGGCGTTGCCGTTCTCCAGCCGGTCGATGATCGCGCGGTTGGCGCCGATCGGCAAGGCCGGGCAGCCCCAGGAGCGGCCGAGCCGCCCGTGCTCGGCGACGAACGCGTCACTGACGTAGGCGGCGCCGTGAATGACGATCGCCCGCTTGCGCGCGCGGTCGTTGAAGCCCGCTTCGAGGCCGTCGAGGCGCAGGGAGTAGCCGTGTCGGCCGTAGTAGGGTTCGGCGGCGCGAAAGAGGCCGAGGCTGGACCGTTTCGAACCGCTGCGGTTGGAGAATCGGGTGGCCCGATCCCCGCCGCTGTTGCGTCCATGCGCCACCAGCTCGTTGCCAAGGATCGCTCCGGTGGTCATGTCGATGAGCCACAGGCGCCGCTCGGAAGACGGCCGCGAATAGTCGATCAGCGCAAGGTGAGAGCCGTCGATCAAGCCGCGGCTGCGGGCGCAGTCGAAAGCGCGCTGTGCCAGCCGCCGCACCTCGGCAGTGGGTTTGGATGCGGCGCCGGCGACACCCGGCGGAACGGCGACGAGCGAGCACAGCGCTGCGACGAGCCACTTCATGCTAACAGCATAGCCACGTCGCCAGCGCGATGACGAGACCTCATTGCATGTGGCACCAGCGCCCACTACCATCGCCTGCAATCGCTAGCGATGGGAGATGCCGTGGAACGCCCGCCCCTCAAGCCTTTTTCTCTGACCATCTTCTTCCCCTGTCACAATGAGGAAGCGAACGTCGAACGGGTGACCCGCCAGGCGGTGGAGGTCGGGCGGCGCATCGCCGACGATCTCGAAGTCATCGTCGTCAACGACGGCAGCAGGGACGGCACGGCCGAGATCGCCGACCGTTTGGCGGCGGAGATTCCCGAGGTGCGGGCGGCGCACAACAATCCCAACCGGGGGTACGGCGGTGCACTGCAGCGCGGCTTTGCCGAGGCGACCAAGAACTGGATCTTCTACACCGACGGAGATGGGCAATTCGACATGGAGGAGCTGCCAGCTCTCGTTCCACTGCTCGAGGAAAACGACGTCGTTTCCTGCTATCGCCTCGATCGCAAGGATCCGCTCATTCGCAAGATCAACGCCTTCGCCTGGACGACGCTCGTCAACGCCTTGTTTCGCATCAACCTGCGCGACATCGATTGCGCGTTCAAGATCTATCCCAAGACGTTCATCGACAGCATCGAGATTCAGAGCACCGGCGCCCTGATCGATACCGAGATGTTGGCCAAGGCGCGTAACCACGGGCTGTCCATCGGCCAGGCTGGAGTGCACCACTACCCGCGCACGGCGGGCGAGCAGAGCGGCGCCAATCTGGCGGTGATCCTGCGTGCTTTCAAGGAGCTCTTTCGCCTGCGCGGCAGCATTCAGTCCTCCGGTTCGAATGGGTAGGAAGGGCGCTCGCAGCGGCTGGCGATGATCATCGAATGTCCGTATTGCTCGACGCGTTTCCGTCTCGACGTCGAGACCCTGGGCGAACGCCATCCAACCCTGCGTTGCTCGCAGTGCCGCAACACCTTTCCGCTGCCGCCACCACCCGAGGATGAAGATCTGTCGTTCAGCTATGATGAAGATCCACAGTGGGAAGAGAGCGAGGAGGAACCGGCAGAGCGGCGCGAACCAGAACAGTTTTCCTTTCCCCTCACGGCGGCCGAGCGCGATCGCGACCCGCAGCCGACGCTCTTCGACGAGTCCGACGATGTCTTTGTGCCTGAGCCCGAGGCGGATCGGCGCGCGGCTGAACCGGCCAGAGCCGGTGACGGAGGCGGCGGCCTGATGGCGTACCGCATCCCCTTGTTCGTCTTTCTCGGCCTGGTCGTCGCGGCGTATGGCTTGCTTTCGTCGACCCTGCGCTCCAATCCCGATTGGACGCGACAGATCTTACAGACCTTTCCGCTCATCGGCAGCGAGGTGAAGGCGTCGAAGCTCGGCCGGGAAGTCGTGCTCGACGATCTCGTCGGCCGCTATGAAACGACGAAAGAGGGCGCGCGCATCTTTCTCGTCACCGGTGCCGCGCGCAACGAACACGACCAGCCGGTGCGCGACATTCGCATCGAGCTGACACTGCTCGACGATGCGGGCAACGCCGTCGCCGAGCAGTCGACGACCTGCGGCACCGCCATGCGCGCCGAGCTGGTGCGCGACCTGACCATGCAGCAGGTCGCCATCCTGCGCGGCTGGGGAATCAAGCCACCGGAGGACACCGCCGTGAATCCGGGCGAGTCCTGTCCGCTCGTCAGCATCTTTCTCGAAGCCCCCGCTGCCGTCACCGAGCTGAGCGCCGAGGTCGTACACGCACGGCGCGTCGGCCGAAGCTGATCGCGCTCGACCCTTTGATCGTGCCTACGCCTGAGCCTGCGCCTCAGCCTACGAGCGCACTTGTCCTCCGGAGCCGTGGCGAAGGGGGAGCGAGTCTCAGCTGGGTTTTTCGTCACCGCTTTGCGGATCGCTCTCGGTTTCGCCGGGCGTGACGTCGATTTCATCCGGGCGGTCGATCTCGCGTTTGAAGCCGCGGATCCCGCGCCCCAGGCCAGAGCCGAGCTCGGGCAACTTTCCGGCGCCGAAGACGATCAGCACGATCGCCAGAATGACGAGCAACTCTCCAATTCCGAGACCAAACATCGTCTCGCTTGGTACACGGAAGCCATCGACCGTGCAAGCAGAATCTCACGCCGGCGCTGTGCATGACCCGTACCATCCCTGTAGACTCCGCGCATGAGCCGCTGGCGACAGACGACGGGCGCCGCGACGCTTTCCATTCTGCTGCATCTCTTCGTGCTCTGGTTGGTCTCGGCGTGGAACGTCGCGACGCCGAGCAGTGCCGCCGCCGACCTCGAACGCGTCGTCGTCAGCCTCGCCGAACCGCGGTCCGCCGCACCTGCCGCAGCCGCTCTACCTCCACCTCCGCCTCCGCCGGTGGCGCAGCACGAAGAAGCGGCGGAGGTGGTTGAAGCACCTCGGGAGAGGGCCGACAGCGCGCCGCCGCCGGAGCTCGAGATTCCCATCCCCGAGCGACAGATCGTCGCCGTGCCCGACGCAGGCGAGGAGCGGGCTCCCGACGATACGCGTTTTCTCAGCGACCGCGACAACGTCGTCGAGCAAGAGAGCGTGCGGCGTGGAGAACCGGAACGGGCGCTCGAGTCGGCGGCCGGTGACGACGCGGCGGATGCGCTCGCTGAGCCGTTCGAGTTGGCCGCCGTGGACGATGCGGATGTGCGCCAGGCAGAGTCCGAGATTGGCGAAGCGGCGGTGGTGGACAGCGCTCTTGACGATGATCCGCGGCAGCCGCCCGACGTCGCCAGCCTGCTCCCCAACGCCCTGGCGCTCGCCGCCAAGCAGGCGCGAGACGCTCCTACGGACCCGGCGCAGCGGCGCGCCCGCGAGGCGCAGGCGCGGGCCAGCCGGCGGCGCTCGGCGGCGTGGGAGCCGAGCACGACCCTGCGCGGCACTCTCGACTACCTGCCGGATGTGCGGCCGGGAAACGTAACGCTGCTCAACACCAAGGCCGAGGTATTCGCACCGTTCGTGCGCCGCGTCATGATGCGGGTTTTTCAGAACATGATGATTCTACTGCGCCGCGCCGCGCCGTCGATGCGCGCCGGCGCCAATGAGAAGGTCGAAGCCGAGGCGATCATGAGCCCCAGCGGCGAGATGATTGGCCTGCGCATCAGCGAGCGCTCGACGTCGATGTCGATCGGACTCGATCGCCTGCTGAGCGAAGCGTGTGAGGACGCGTTCTTCGACCGCAATCCACCCCCCGGTGCCGCCGCCAAAGACGGCAACATCCACTTCATCCTGCGCACCATCGTACAGACCTATCCCGCCGCAGGTCGGGGTGGCGTCGGCCTCAGCGGTCTCTTCGGCGTAGGTCTGTTGTAGAGGCGGCGCCGATCATGACTCGGGAGCCCGCCAGCGCAGAACCGGTTTGCGCGCGGCTCGTGCTTCGTCCAGGCGACCGACCGGGGTAGCGGTCGGTGCGGCGTGCAAGGCGTCGGGATGTTCCTGCGCTTCGGCGGCGATCGCCTGCATCGCGGCGATGAAGCCGTCCAGCGTTTCCCGGCTCTCCGACTCCGTTGGCTCGATCATCAGGGCGCCGCTGACCACTAGGGGAAAATAGATGGTCGGCGCATAGTAGCCGTAGTCGAGCAGTCGCTTGGCGACGTCGAGGGTCGAGACACCGCTCTTGGCCAGGTGCTTGTCGGTGAGTACGCACTCGTGCATGCACAAGCCTGGAACGGCCAGGTGGTAGGTCTCTTGCAGGCGGGTCCGCACGTAGTTGGCAGCGAGTACGGCCATTTGGGTCGCGCGTGTCAGGCCGTCGCCGCCGAGTGCTTTGATGTAGGCGTAGGCGCGGACGAACATGCCGAAGTTGCCGTGGAAGCTGCGCACCCGGCCGATCGACTTGGCGGCGCTGTGACTCCAGCGCAAACCGTCCTCATCGCGCACCAGGCGCGGGTTGGGTAGGTAGTCGGCGAGCACTGCGCGAGCACCGACCGGACCGGCACCGGGGCCGCCGCCGCCGTGCGGTGTCGAGAACGTTTTGTGCAGGTTGAAGTGCAAGACGTCGGCGCCGATGAGGCCCGGCTTGGCGACGCCCATCAACGCGTTCAAGTTGGCGCCGTCGAGGTAGACCAGGCCACCCTGGTCGTGCACGATCTGCGCTACCTGGGCGATCTCTCGCTCGAAAATGCCAAGCGTGTTGGGGTTGGTGATCATGAGAGCCGCGACGTCCGGTCGCATTGCCCGGCGCACCGCGTCGGCTTCGACGACGCCGAGAGCATTGCCCTCGAGTTGCTCGACCTCGTAGCCACAGAGAGCCGCGCTGGCTGGGTTGGTTCCGTGCGCGCTGGCCGGAATCAACACGCTGCGCCGTGGGTCACCGCGATCGGCGTGATAGGCGCGGATCATTTTCATGCCGGTGAGCTCGCCCTGAGCGCCGGCCGCCGGCTGCAGCGAAACGACGTCCATGCCGCTGATCTCGGCCAACATGTCCTGCAACTCGATCATCAGCTCGAGCGCGCCTTGCGCCAGGGAGTCGGGCGCCAGCGGGTGCAGGCCGGCGAAGCCGGCCAGGCGCGCCGCCGTTTCGTTGGCAATCGGGTTGTACTTCATGGTGCACGAACCAAGCGGATAGAACGTCGTGGCGGCACTCAGGTTCCACTGCGACAAGCGCAGAAAGTGCCGCACGACCTCCGGCTCACTGACCTCGGGTAGACTGTCGATCGGGCCGCGGCGCAGATCCTCAGGCAGCGGCGATTCACCTTCGATCTCGGCGACGTCGGCGCCGGCGCATCCCGGACGGCTGCGTTCGAAAATCAACGGCTCGTCGAGCAGGAGCCCGGCTTGCTTGTCGCGCCGCGGACCGCTCATCCGCGCAGCACCTCGGCCAGCCGATCGATGTCGGCTTCATCGTGCACCTCTGTGGCGGCCATGAGGATCGAATCGCCGAGCTCGGGATACCATTGCTCCAGCGCCAGGCCGGCGACGATGCCGGCGTCGCGCGCCCGCCGGAGAGTCGCATCCGGGTTCTCGCAGCGGATGGCCACCTCGTTGAAGAACGGGCCGTCGAAGGACTGTGACATGGCGCCGTTGGCGCACAGTGCGTCGCGCAAGCGATGAGCCCTCTGCATGTTGACCCGACCGAGGCGGTAGAGTCCCTGCTTGCCGACCAGGCTGAGGTAGACGGTGACCGCCAGGGCGATCAGACCCTGGTTGGTGCAGATGTTCGACGTCGCCCGCTCGCGCCGGATGTGTTGCTCGCGTGTCGCCAGGGTCAACACGTAGGCGCGCCGCTCTTCACTGTCGCGCGCCTCGCCGACCAGGCGTCCCGGCATCGCCCGGACGTGACGGTCGCGCGCCGCGAACAGGCCGACCCCCGGGCCGCCGTAGGAAAGGGGGACTCCGAGACTCTGGCCTTCGGCGACGGCAATGTCGGCGCCGAGATCGCCCGGCGATCGAATGGCAGCGAGGGACATCGACTCGGCCGTCGCCGTGACGGTCAGAACGCCGTGATCGCTGGCGTCGCGGCTCAGTGCGGCGACGTCTTCGATGACGCCGAAGAAATTGGGCGTACCGATCACCAGCGCCGCGGTGTCGGTGTTGAGAGACGTCGCCAAGGCGCCGCGGTCGACGCGGCCGTCGCTGGCAAAGCCGACCTCGACGACCTCGACGCCGCCCATCCCTTGCAGGTAGGTGCCGATCACCTCGCGGTAGTGCGGGTGGAGCGAGCGGGCGACGATCAAACGCTGGCGCTTGCGCTGCACGCGCAGCGCCATCAGGGCGGCTTCGGCGGTGGCCGAGGCGCCGTCGTACATGCTGGCGTTGGCGACGTCGAGTCCGAGCAGGGCCGCCACCATCGACTGGAACTCGAAGATCGCCTGCAGTGTGCCTTGACTCACCTCGGGTTGGTATGGGGTGTAGGCAGAGTAGAATTCGGCGCGTTGCAGCAGGTTGTCGACGGCAGCGGGAACGAAGTGGGCGTAGGCGCCGCCGCCGAGGAAGGAAAGGGCGCGCGCTGCGGTATTGCGCTCGGCCAGCTCCGAGAGCCGCGCCAGGGTTGCGTCCTCGGCCAGCCCCGGTGGCAGATCGATGCCGGCGCCGGCGCGCAGCTCCGGCGGTATGTCGGCGAAGAGATCCTCGATGCGCTCGACACCGACCGCCGCCAGCATCGCGCGCACCGATTCATCGGTGTGCGGTAGAAACCGCATCACGCGTCAAGCGTCCGTCTCCGCCACGAATTTCTGGTACTCGTCCGCTTCCATCAGATCGTCGAGATCGGTTTCGTCGAACATCTCGATCTTGACCATCCAGCCGTCACCGTAGGGGTCGTCGTTGACCAGCTCGGTGTTGTCCGGCAGATCGTCGTTGACTTCGACGACGGTGCCGCTGACCGGTGAATAGATGTCTGAAACTGCTTTCACCGATTCGACGACGCCCATGGCCTCGTCCTTCGCGACCGCGTCACCGACTGCGGGAAGCTCGACGAACACTACGTCGCCGAGCTGGTCTTCGGCAAAGGCAGAGATACCGATGGTGGCGACCCCCTCTTCGACGAGAATCCACTCATGCTCTTTCGAATATTTGAGATCGTCAGGGAATTCCATCGCACATGCCTCCGTAGCAGCTCATCGAGCCGATCGACGGTAGAATGGCAACCGGACGACGCGGGCGTCGATCGCACGACCGCGTATCTCCACCGCCAGCTCGGTTCCCAACCGTCCCGACTCCGGCTCCACATAGCCGAGAGCAATACCCTTTCCAAGGGATGGTGAGCGGGTGCCG
Organism: uncultured Binatia bacterium (SeqCode); assembly: GCA_965216585.1. GTDB lineage: Bacteria > Desulfobacterota > Binatia > HRBIN30 > CADEER01 > CADEER01. The sequence continues at coordinate 201,799 of CBDCGC010000002.1, forward strand.
CTGGTGACCTCACCGACGCGGCGGCCACCGCGCAGCAATGGATAGTTCTGGCGTGGGATACCGCCGCGTGGAACCTCCACCCCGACGAGCTTGCGCTGCAGGCCGCGCTCCTTCTCCTGGCGCAGAGCGACCGCGGCGATGCACTCGTCGAGTGCCCGGACGACCCAGCCGAGGCGCGCCTCATGGGGCTTGGTCGAGCGATCGAGCTCGTGACCGTAGAGCGGCAAGGCGGCTTCCAGGCGCAGGGTATCGCGGGCGCCGAGCCCGGCCGGGCCGACGCCGAATCTCCGTCCAGCCTCGAGAATGGCGTTCCACAACCTCGTGCCCTGCACCGCCGCAGTGTAGATCTCCCAACCGTCCTCGCCGGTGTAGCCGGTGCGCGCCAGCATGCAGGGGCAACCGGCCAGCTCGGCGTGGACGAAGCGAAACGATTCGATTGCATCTAGATCGACGGCGGTCAGTGTCGCCGCGAGTGCCGTCGCCTGCGGTCCCTGCAGGGCCAGCAGAGCGGTCTCGTCGCTGCGGTCGACGACCTCGACTCCGCGGCAGTGCTCGCGAAGATAGGCTGCGTCGGTGTCGCGGTTGGCGGCGTTGACGCACACCATGAAGCGCTCGCAGTCGTGGCGGTGGATGATGACGTCGTCGGCGATGCCGCCGTCCTCGAGCAGGAGCAGGCTGTACTGCGCCTGGCCGTCGGCGAGGCGGTGGATATCGTTGGCGGTCAACCACTGCAGGCGGGCGGCGGCCTCGCCGCCGCGCACCTCGATCTGACCCATGTGGCTGACGTCGAAGAGGCCGGCGCGTTGACGCACCATCGCGTGCTCGGCGAGAATGCCCTCGTAGTGGACCGGCATTTCCCAGCCGGCGAAATCGACCAGGCGTGCTCCCGCCGCTCTGTGCGAGGCAAAGAGCGGCGTGCGCTTGGGACTCACGCCGCCGGTCCGCACTGGCGCCGCGCCGCTCTGACTGTGTTTGCCAGCAGCATCGCCACGGTCATCGGCCCGACGCCGCCGGGAACCGGCGTGATGTGGGCGGCGCGTTCGCTGGCGGCGGCGAACTCGACATCGCCGATCAATCGGCCGTCGGCGCCGCGGTTGATACCGACATCGATGACGATGCACCCCGGACGAATCCAGGCGCCTTTTACCAACTCGGCTACGCCAACCGCGGCGACGACGACGTCGGCACGGCCGACTTCGGCGGCGAGGTCGCGAGTGCGCGAGTGGCAGATCGTCACGGTTGCATGCCGTTCGAGGAGTAGCAGGGCCAGGGGTTTGCCTACCAGAACCGATCGGCCGACGACGGCGGCGTGCATACCCTCGAGCTCGGCGCCGATACTGTCGAGGAGACGCATCGAACCGATCGGCGTACAGGGCCGCAAGCCCTCCTCGCCAGCCATCAGGCGTCCTTGGTTGACCGGGTGCAGGCCGTCGACATCCTTTTCGGGGGAAATCTCGTTGACCACGGCCCGGCTGTCGACTCCCTCCGGCAGTGGCAGCTGGACGAGAATCCCGTTGGCCGCTTCATTGCCGTTGAGGTCGCGTACCAGGCGGACGATCTCGTCTTGCGAAGCGCTGGCCGGCAGCTCGTGGTGGAGGGATTCGATGCCCACCTTGGCGCAGGAGCGGCGCTTGTTGCGCACGTAGGTCGCCGAGGCCGGGTCGTCGCCGACGAGAACGGTGGCCAAGCCCGGTGTGACGCCGAAATCGCGGCGCAGATCCTCGACGGCGGCAGCCGTTTCCCGGCGAACCTTCGCCGCTTCCGCCTTGCCGTCGATGATCTCTGCCATAACCGCAGACCCCGTAGCACGCGGCCTGGACACCATCAATGACGTCGCTGCCGCAAGCGCTTGGTGGGCGAAGCCCCTCTATTTGTGGCGCCGCCAGATCAGCAGCACCGACAGCCAGAAGAAATGGGCGCCGATGGCGGCGCCGTAGAGGAACCAATCGAGCTTGCCGGCGACCGCGAAGACGAGCACGATGACCGACGAGTCGCGGCCGCTGAGCAACTCGACGTAGCTCTGCAGGCGTCCGAGCACCGGGTTGTCGGGTTGCGAGGAGAATACTCGCTGCTCGAGGTAGGTGACGACGGCAAAGGAAAGGGCGACGCCGGTCAACAACAGAGCGGCCGGCCACAGCACGGCGTGTGTTCCCTGGCTTTGCCCGACAGCGGCGGCGATGCCGGCAAACACCGCGATGTGCGTCACCGTGTCCATCGAGTTGTCGAGCAACTCTCCCCAGGCGGAAAAGCGCTCGGTCAGGCGTGCCAGCTCGCCGTCGACATCGTCGAGAACGACCGACACTTGCAGGACCAGGGCACCGACGACGGCGTCCCAATAGCCGCCGTGGGCGATCGAGTAGCCGGCGGCGATGCCGACCAAGCCGGAAAGCAGGGTGACCTGGTTGGGCGTGATCGGAGTGCGCGCCAGGGCGACGGTGATCGGCCGCGACAGGTAGCGGTTGAAGTACCTGTCGACGTAGCCGTCGCGCGGGTTGGCGAGCTCGCCGACGGCGTGCCAGTCGCGGCGCCAATTCACTTCGGCCCCGCTTCCAGTGCTGCGATGGCCGGCATGATCTGTGTCCGCGCGCGCTCGACGTCGGCCGGGAAGTCGATCTCCGTCCACGGCAGGTCGTCGACGCGCTCGTAGCCGACCTGACAGCGCGCAAAGAGCTCGGGAAAGGATGCCTCGTACTCTTCGTCGCGCGCGCCGGCGGCGACCCGCCGATCGAGAATCTCGGCCAGCATGCCGGCGTCGTGCCTCGAAAGTTTGAGAAATCCAACCGACTCGCCGGCGCGGTCGTAGTCGGCGACGCCGGCCGGCGGCTGGAGCGCCTGACCTGGTTTGCGGCGAACGATGTCCCAGACGCGACCCCGGCTGGTGCAGAGGATCATTTCCTCGCCGCTTCCTTCGACCCGGCCGTCGAGCAATGAGCAGGAAGGGTGGGGTGAGCCGACCAGCCGCTCGAGTAGAAGCTGCGGGTAGAGGACGTCGGCATCCATGATCAGGACGTCGTCGCCGCCGAGGTAGTGGCGCGCGTGCCAGAGCGAGAGGATCGAGCCCTCGCGATAGTCTGGGTTGTACACGGTCTCGCAAGTGAGGGGTGCCGCGGCGAGGGCGCTACGCACTTGCTCGGCACAGTGACCGACGGTGACGGCGACGCGGTCGATGCGAGCCTTGGCCAGGGCGGCGAGCGAGCGCGCCAGAAGTGTCTGTTCGCCGATCGGCAACAACGCCTTGTGCTGGTTGCGCGTAAAGTCGCCGAGGCGGTTGCCGACACCGGCTGCCAATAGGATGGCGATCACGATGGAACCTCCGCAGCGGCCGCTGTTACGCCAGACTCGCGCGCATGCGTTCGGTCATCTGCTGCGGGCTCAGTGCGACGCGGCCGTAAGAGGTACCCTCTTCGCGCTCGATCTTGATCAGGGTAAAGCTCGGGCCGCTGCCAGCCAAGATCTCGCCGGCAGCGGCGCGCAGCTCGTCGCAGTCGTCGAAGCGAGCGACGCGCGCGTAGCCGGCGGCGCCGGCAATCGCATCCAGCTCGATCGTCGAGCTCAGCGTCGGTTGGTTGCCGGTCGACGCGTAGACCTCGTTGTCGAAAACGATGTGATGAAGGTGTTGCGGTTTCTGGGCGGCGATGGTGGCGATGCCGCCGAGGTTCATCAGAACGTTGCCATCGCCGTCAAAGACGACGACGCGACGCTGCGGTTGAGCAAGCGCGATGCCGAGGCCGATCGAAGAGGCGAGGCCCATTGAGCCGATCATGTAGAAGTTGTGCTGGCGCTCGGCGATCGCATGGCCGGCGCGCGAGATGTAGCCGTTGGCCATGATCACCGCGGCGTCGCCGAGGTGGGGGGCGAGAATCTCGATTGCCTCGCCCAGCTTCACGGCAGAGCCTCGGGCGGACAGAGTAGCGCTACCGGCGCCTGGGTGGTGCGCATCGCCGCCGCCGCCCACTCGAGCTGCGGGCGAATCGTCTGCCGGCGCAACTCCTGGTGAGCGATGTCGATGCACTCGAGCGCAGCCGTCAGGGCCGGGCCCCAGATGACGTGCTCGGGTGCGTCGACGCCTTGGTAGCCGCGCCAGGTGATGAGCAGGAGAACCGGCATGCGGTAGATCAAATGCAAGGAGGAGAGCGCGTTCATCGAAACACCGAGACCCGAGCTCTGCATGATCACGACCGGCTGGCCGCCGCCCAAGTAGGCACCGGCGGCCAGGCCGAGTGCGGCATCTTCGCGATTTTCGACGACGAAGCGGCCGCGCTGGTTGAGGTCGGCGAGAATCCCCTTGGCCAGCGAGCATGGAACGCCGGTGAAAAAGTCGAAGCCCAGTTCGATCAAGCAGTCGTTGACGTCGGCCGCGGAGTTCATAGGTCTGCCGAGGCATCGGCGGCGAAGGTCTGCTCGAGATCCTCACCGAGAAAATCCCAGGCGCGGCGATAGTCGTCGAGCGTGTTGATCTCCATCCAGCCCTTGTAGACGTCGATGGCACGCACCGGGTAACCGCGGGCGATGAGCTCTTGCAGTAGATCCGTAAACGAAGCCATCTCGGCCGACGCCGCCTCGTGAAACGCGCCGCCGCGGCCGGCAATGTCGTCCCACACCTGGCGGGCCCAGCTTGCTCCCTGTTTCGAGAAGCAGGCCATGCCGATGAACTCGCCGTTGGCCCGGCCTGGGTCGAGGCCGCGGCCGACTGCCTCGACGGCGGCGCTGGCGCCGCGCGGCACGAAGCGGTAGCCGCTCTCGCGCTCTCCTTCGGTGATCACCAGGTCGGGCTTCCGCGCCGTACGGTCATCCGCCGATTGGTCGCAGATGGCGCGGTCGATGACGATCGCGACGTCGTCCTTGGCGCGCAGCACCTTCTCGAGAATGGCCCGGTCGAAGAGAAGATCGGCGTAGAGGAAGACGAAGCGCGAGGTCAGCACGTCGGCCGCACAAAAGAGGGAGTAGAGCTCGCCGGTGTCGCGGAAGCGATCGTTGTCGAAGGTGCGCACGCCGTCGAAGTGGATGGCGTCCTTCATGTGGCCGCGGACGATGGAAAGGTCGGCGACGCCGCACTCGCGCAACATGCGAAGCTGGCGCGACAAAATGGTGTCGCCGCGCACGTCGAGCATGCCCTTGGGGCGATCGCGATTGAGAGGCATCAGCTCACCCTCGAACCCGGCGGCGATGATGACCGCCTTGGTAGCATCCTCGCCTTGCATGTACTGTCGCTCGTTGGCCTGCAGCTCGGCCAGGCCGACGAGTTCGTAGACCTCCGAAAGGGGGACGATGTTCTCACTGACTGCGGCGGGTCGGGGATCGTCGCGCAGCGCCGCCAGCGTTCGGCGCATGGCATGGATCGAGGTGCGCAGCACCTGATTGGCAAAGATGACCAGTCGAACCCCACACGCCTGCAGCTCGTCGAGAGTCACCGTGCCGTAGGTGGTCGGCACGGCGACCAGCGGTAGGCGAGCCTGCCAGCGCGCAGCGAAATCGGCGATCTCGGAGTGATCCTCGGCTTTGGAGTGAACCAGAATGGCATCGGCACCGGCGTCGGCGTAGGCGTGCGCGCGCTCGAGCGCGGAGTCGATTCCCTCGCCGGCGATGAACGCTTCGGTGCGGGCGATGACGACGAAATCGGACCCTTCCGACGCGTCCTTGGCGGCGCGCACTTTGTCGGCGTGTTCCTGCACCGGCACCAGGGAGCGCCGCACGCCGCCGTAGAAAGAGCAACGCTTGGGAAAGTCGTTGTCCTCGAGGCAGATCCCGGCGGCGCCTTCGCGGCGGAACTCGCGCACGGTGCGGATGACGTTGATGGCGTTGCCGTAACCCGAGTCGCAGTCGGCGATGAGCGGAATCTTCGAGGCGTGGATCATCGATCGCGCCGCCTCGAGCGTCTCGGTCATCGTCAAGACGTTGGCATCGGGGACGGCACGGGCGGCGGAGACGCCAAAGCCACTGGCCCAGACCGCATCAAATCCGGCATCGGCGATCAGCCGCGCCGACAGGCCGTCGTGCGCCCCCACGGCTACGGCGGGGTGTGTCGCCGAAAGGAGCTCCCTGAGCCGTCGTGCCCGAGACATAGGAGAGAGAGGCCATACCACGTACGGCTTGGCGATGTAACAGCCGCCTAGGACGGGAGGGCGGGACCGTGCTGGCGTCTGGATGGACGCCGGAGCGCCGCGGCGCTAAGAACTTCGCATGAACGAACGACACGAGTGTTTCGAGGTCAGCATCGAGAAAGAGGTCGCCCATCTGCGCATGTGTCGCCCGGACAAGCGCAACAGCATGGTACCCTCGTTTTGGCGCGATCTGCCGGCGATCGTAAACGAGATCGACGGACGAGCGGCGGCGCGGGTGATCGTCCTGTCTTCGACCGGTCCGCACTTCACCGCGGGGATGGACCTCGCCGTGTTTGCCAACGACGGTACCGCCGATGTGGCCAAGGCGGCGCGCGGCGTGAGGATGTACGACACGGTGCGAATGTTGCAGGAGTCGTTCTCCTGCCTGGAGCGCTGTCGCATGCCCGTATTGGCGGCCGTGCAGGGCGGTTGCATCGGCGGCGGTGTCGACATGGTCACCGCCTGTGATTTGCGCTACGCGACACGCGACGCGTTCTTCTGCGTCCAGGAAATCAACATCGGCATGACCGCCGACGTCGGCACCTTTCCGCGCCTGGCCAAGATCATCCCCGACGGCGTTGCCCGCGAGATGGCCTACACGGGCGTCCGCCTCGCCGCCGAACGCGCTCGCGAGATCGGCCTGGTCAATCAGGTGTTTGACGATGCCGATGCGCTACTCGCCGGAGTGATGGACGTAGCGCGAGAGATTGCCAGCAAAGCACCGCTGGCGATCCATGGATCGAAACGGATGCTCAACTACGCCCGCGATCACAGTAGCGAAGATGCGCTCGACTACATCGGCGTGTGGAACGCGAGCATGTTCCAACCCTCGGAGCTGGCCGAGGCCTTTGCCGCCAAGCGGGAAAAGCGCCCGGCGGAGTTCGCTGCGCTGCCGCCGCGACGGACCAACCTCGACTAGGAGCCCCATCAGCGGCCATCTGTGTTCATCGGCGGCTAGACCCACCGCCGCTGTTCCCCATTGCCGGCATCAGCGGATACAATCGCCGGCATGGCGTATCAGGCTGTGCTCTTCGTCTCCTTTGGCGGCCCCGAGAAATCTGCGGATGTCATGCCTTTTCTCGAGAACGTCACGCGCGGCCGGGATGTTCCCCGTCAACGGCTGCTCGAGGTAGCGCAGAGCTATGAGCTCTTCGGTGGTGTCTCTCCGATCAACGAGCAGAACCGCGCTCTGATTGCGGCCCTGGAGGAGGAGCTGGCGCGGCTGGGTCCGCGGTTGCCGGTGTACTTCGGCAACCGCAATTGGCTCCCCTATTTGAAGGACGCGATCGCGCAGATGCGCGACGACGGCATCGAATCGGCGCTGGCCTTTGCCACGTCGGCCTATTCTTCGTATTCGGGGTGTCGCCAATACCGCGAGGACATCGAAGCAGCCCGTTCCGCACTCGGTAGTGCCGCGCCGCGCATCGACAAGATCCGCGCCTTCTGGAACCACCCGGGCTTCATCGAGCCGATGATCGACTCGACGAACGCCTCGCTGTCGGAGATCGACGCGGATCGCTTGCCGGCGACCAAGATCGTCTTTACCGCCCACAGCCTGCCGCTGTCGATGGCCCGCTCGAGTGACTACGAGCGCCAGTTGCGCGACGCTTGTAGCCTGGTCGCCGCCGGTCTCGACTACCCGGTCGAATGGGAGCTGGCCTACCAGAGCCGCAGCGGGCCGCCGTCGGTGCCGTGGTTGGAGCCCGACGTCTTGGATGTGCTCGAACGCCTGTCGGCCGCGGGTGTGACGGATGTCGTCAACCTGCCGATCGGATTCATCTGCGAGCACATGGAGGTAAAGTACGATCTCGATACGCAGGCGCGGCAACACGCGACCGTGCTCGGCTTGAACTTTTTGCGTGCAGCCACCGCAGCCAGCGATCCGCGCTTCGTCTCGATGATCCGCGAGCTCATCGTCGAGAGAGTCGACGCGACCGCCGAACGCCGCTTCCTGGGTAGCCTCGGCGCGGGCGCCGACGAGTGCGCGGCCGACTGTTGCCCGCCGCCACGACGCCCGCGGCCCTGATGCTCAATCTCTGCAGGTGCCGAGGGAGTGCGCGCAGAACCCGTTGACGCAAGGGTCTTCGCCGCAATCGAAAATACATCCGTTGTGCTCGCAACGCCGGAGACTGCTGCCGGTGACGCGAACACAATGGTGTCGAGGTGGGCAGTCGAGGAAGCTCCGGCAGGATCTGGGCACACAGTGGCCTGTTCGGTCGCAGTAGTCACCGCTGTCGCAATCGCCGTCCGTTTCGCAACCCCCGAGCTCGGGGTCGTCCGGCACCCGGCAGGAGAGTGGTGCCGTGCAGACGCTGCTGTCGCGGCAGCGTTCGACCCGCGCACAGCCGACCAGCGCTGCATCGGTTGCCGCGATCAGCTCGGAGATCGAAGCGGCGCCGTCTTCGTCGCGATCGATGGCAGCGCAGTTCTCGGCAGCGGTGCGTTGCAGCGCGATGGAGACGCCAGTCAGTAGCTCGTCGACGGAAACCCGGCCGTCGAGATCGCAATCACCGGGACAGGGTGCGGCCTGGCCGGTGACTTCGAAGCTCGTCGTCGCGGTGGCGAACGGCGCCATCAGTGTGAGATCGACGCGGCCCGGTCTGGCGTCGAGTGGCACGACGAAGCTCGTGCCGTAATGACGGGTGACGCCGTCGAAACGCGCGACTTGATCGCCTCCGAGGAAGACCCGGACGTAACGATGGTAGAGAATTCCCTCGCATGTGCCTGAAACGCGGACGAATGTGCCGCGTGCCGCTGCCGCCGGCTCGGCTGTGATGTTGCAAGGTGTCGTTGCCGGTGGCGTGGCGTGCACCGCCGTCGCGCTGAGCGCGGCGAAGAGCGCGGGGACGACTGGTTTCCGGCTGGTGGTAGTCACGGCGGAAACATAGGGCAACCCGTGTTTCGTGTCAAAACAAAAGTTGTTAGATCCACTCAGGAGGCAAAGACCACCGTCTTGTTGCCGTGGACGAGGATGCGGTCGTCGAGGTGCCAGCGCACGGCGCGGGCGAGAACGTTGCGCTCGACGTCACGGCCTTTGCGCACCAGGTCGGCGACGGTGTCGCGGTGTGACGCGCGGATGACGTCCTGCTCGATGATCGGTCCTTCGTCGAGATCGGTGGTGGCGTAGTGCGCCGTCGCGCCGATCAGCTTTACGCCTCGTTGGTAGGCCTTGTGATAGGGCTTGCCACCCATGAAGGCGGGCAGAAACGAGTGGTGGATATTGATGATGCGGGCGGGGAAGTGCCCGATGAACTCGGCGCTGAGAATCTGCATGTAACGGGCGAGCACGACGAGATCGATCTGGCTCTCGCCCAGCAACTCGATCTCGCGCTCTTCCTGCTCTCGTTTGTTGTCCTTGGTGATCGGAAAGACGCGGTAGGGGACGGCGAAGATGTCGGCGATCGCCTGGGTGTCGGGGTGGTTGGAGATGATCAATTCGATGTCGCAGCGCAGCTCGCCGGCGCGGTGGCGCAGCAGCAAGTCGTAGAGGCAGTGGTCGTAGCGCGAGACGAAGATCGCCGTCTTCTTGCGATGCGCCGCGTAGCGCAGCTCCCACTGCATGCCGAAGCGCCCGGCGACCTCGCCGATGGCGCTTTCCAAGGTGAGCTTGTCGGTGTGCATCTCGCTCATGTCGAAACGGATGCGCTGGAAGAACTGTTCGGTGAGCGGGTCGGTGTGCTGGTCCGAGTTGAGAATGTTGGCGCCGTGCCCGTAGAGAAGCTGAGCCAGGGCGGCGACGATCCCCTTGCGGTCGGAGCAGCAGACCAGCAGCGTCGCCGTCTGATCTACCGAAGACTGAGATACGGCCATGCCCGCCCTTTTAACAAGAGCCCAGTCGAGAGTCACCAATCACGAATCACCAATCACCAGTCACCAATCACCAGTCACCATCCTCTTGCGGCCGATCTGCGGCGATGTGATATGTCCCTCACATGCCGACCTACGACGAGCTGCTCCAGCAAGTGACCGGCCCCGGGGGCATCTTCGAGGTCGTCGAAGAGGAAGTCCTCGGCTCGCCGATGCAAGTCTTCAAAGAGCGCAAGAGGTCTCTGCGCCAGCTTCTCGAGGACTCGGCGGTGCACGGCGACGAGGAGTACATCGTCCTCGGTGATCGGCGCATTACCTACGGTGAACACCAGCGCCTGGTCGCCGCGGCGGCGCGGCTGCTGCGCGATCGCTGGGGGGTGGGCAGGGGCGACCGGGTTGCCGTTCTAGCCGAGAATCACGCCGAGTGGATCATCGCCTTTTGGGCGACCGTCAGTCTCGGTGCCGTCGTAGCCGCTCTCAACGGCTGGTGGACGCGCGACGAGATCGCCTACGGACTCGAGCTCAGTGATGCCAAGGTGCTGATCGTCGATGGCAAGCGCTCGAGTCGCATGCAGGGGTTGCAGGTGGGTGTTCCCGTCGTCGAGCTCGAGTCGGAGTTTGCCGCGCTGTTGGCGCAATCCGAATCGGACGTAGCGCTACCCGAGGCCGATATCGACGAGGACGATGCCGCCGTCATTCTCTTCACCAGCGGTACGACGGGCCGCCCCAAGGGCGCCGTCTCCTCGCATCGCAGCATCTGCGGCTTCGTGCAATCGGCCTTCGCGGCTGGCTATCTGCGCATGCTGGCGAACCAAGCCGACGCCGACACCGACCCGCCGGCCCGGCCCTGCGCCCTGGTCACGGTGCCACTCTTTCACTTGTCGGGGCTGTACGCCGGCGCGGTGATGATGCTCGCCCTCGGCGCCAAAACGGTGTGGTGCCTCGGCCGCTTCGATCCGGAAGGGGTCCTGCGCCTGATCGAGCGGGAAAAGGTGACGAGCTGGGCCGGCCTCGGCAGCATGGCGCCGCGCGTCCTGTCGCATCCCAAGTTGGAGCAATACGATCTCTCGTCGATGCGCAACTTCGGCTCGGGCGGTGCGCCGACCAGTCCGACGCTGCAGGAGAAGATGCGCAAGGCGGCGCCGAATGGCGCGGCCGCCGTCGGTCTCGGTTACGGCCTCAGTGAGACGGTCACCTCGGTGACGATGATCAGCGGCCGCGAGCTCGAGGAGCATCCGACTTCGGTGGGAAGACCGACGCCGACACATCAGATCGAGATCCGCGACCGCGATGGCAAAGCCCTGCCGGAGGGCGAGGAGGGCGAGATCTTCGCCCGCTCGCCCTACAACATGCTCGAGTACTGGCGCAATCCGGAGGCGACGGCAAAGACGATCACCGCCGATCGCTGGTTGGCGACCGGCGATATCGGTCACCTGCGCGACGGGCGGCTGTACATCAACTCGCGGGCGCGCGACATGATTCTGCGCGCGGCGGAGAACATCTACCCGGTCGAGATCGAGAATCGGCTGGAGGCGCACGCCAGTGTCGCGGAAGTGGCGGTGGTTGGCGTCGATCACCCCGAGCTCGGCCAGGAGGTCAAGGCGATCGTCGTGCCGGCACCGGGTGCCGGCGTCGACACCGAGGATCTCGCCAGGTGGGTCGGCCAAGCCCTGGCACCGTACAAAGTTCCAGCCCATTGGGTGGTGCGCGACGAACCGCTGCCGCGCAACGCCGCTGGTAAGGTGCTCAAGAACGTTCTCACCGGCGAGGCAGAAAATCGCTTCGTCGACGAGTGATGGCGGCCGGCGTGCCCCGGCGGCGCAGCGGGAAGTTGCGCCGGCTGCGGTCGTCTTCGATCTCGGTGGCGTGCTGGTCGACTTCGCCGGTTTCCGCGAGCTGCCCAAGCTCCTGCGCGATGAGCTGCCGGCCGAAGAAGTGCGCCGGCGCTGGATCGCCTCGCCGTCGGTTGCGGCATTCGAACGGGGCGGCTTGAGCGCCGCGGAATTTGGCGAGAGCTTTGCGCGGGAATGGGATCTGCGTGTCGGCGCCGCAGAATTCGTCGCTGCGTTCACTGCCTGGGCGGGGGGTTTTCTGCCCGGTGCGCGCGAGCTGGCCGCCGAGTTGCGCGGCCGCGTGACGACGGCGTGCTTTTCCAACACCAACGAGATCCACTGGCATCGCAACTTCCGCGAGCACGGCATCTTGCAGGCCTTCGATCACTGCTTTGCTTCTTTTGAGTTGGGAGCGGTCAAACCCGAGCCGCAGGCCTTTGCGGCGGTGATCGAACGGCTGGCGATCGACCCCGCTGAGATTCTCTTTCTCGACGACACCGAGGTCAACGTCGGCGCGGCGCGCCGCGCTGGCATGCGCGCCGCCCACACGCCCGGCGTCGCCGCGGCGCGGGCGGCGATCAGCCGCATCGGCCTGATCCCCTGAAGGCAAGCCCGGTGAAAAACGACATGCGATGCAAATGGTACCTTTTGAAATGGGGGTATCGCGCATGCGATCACCGACCTAAGCCTGCGCCTCGCCTCAACCTACGAGCGCACTTGTGCTCCGGAGCCGTGGCGAAGGGGGAGCGAGCTCAGCCTAGCCGAGCCCCATTTGCCTCGCGCAGCGACACCAACCTTTGCCTTCGCCTGAGCCTGCGCCTGAGCCTACGAGCGCAGCGAGTTTCAGGTCAGGGGATGACCTTGGCGTCCTTCAGCGCCGCGATCTCTTCCCAATCGAAACCACGCTCGAGCAATACCTGCTCCGTGTGCTGGCCGGCCTCGGGTACAGGTGCGCGCGGCGTCCATTCGGTGTCGGAGAAGTCGACCGGCGTGGCGACCATCTTGGCGGTGTCGCCCTCCGGTAGGGGGACGTCGACAAACGCTCCAGCGGCCTGCGCCTGCGGGTCGTCGGGGACCTCTTGCGGCATTTGTACCGGCGCCCACCACATCCCGGCCTCGTCGAGTCGCTTGGCCCAGACCTCCAGCGCTTCACTGGCGAAGATTTCGTCGAGCTGGGACGTCACCAGCTCGCGGTGCTCGGCCCGCGCCTGCAAGGTGGCGAAACGCGGGTCGTCGATCCACTCCGGCTTGCCGACGGCACTGGCGAGATCGGGCCAGTGGCGATCGGCCTGCAGGCCGAGCAACCAGAACCACCGATCATCACCCGTACGATAGCAATTGGTCAGCGGGTTGTTCATGGTCTGGCGCGTCGGCTGGGGAAAGGCGACACCCATGCGCAGGACCGTGTTCAAGTCGAAGCCGAGGATGTAGATGCCGGCGCGCAGCAGCGACGTCGAAACCATCTGACCTCGGCCGCTGCGCTCGCGAGCGAAGAGCGCGGCGGCGATTCCGCCAGCCATCGTCATGCCGGTGGTGTGGTCGCCGAAGCCGCCGCGCATATACGGCGGCTCCTGACCGGGAACGGTCAGGGCGCCGGCGATGCCGGCACGCGACCAGTAGGCGCCGAGATCGTAGGCCTGGCGGTCGCGCTGCTCGCCGCGCTCGCCGTAGCCGGTGACGCGGGCGTAGACGAGGCGTTCGTTGCGGGCGCGCAAATCGCCGTAGTCGAGCCTGGCGCGTTCGAGCACGGAGGGCCGGATGTTGGTGACGAAGACGTCGGCGTCGTCACACAGCTTGGCAACGAGCGCCGCACCCTGAGCTTTGGAGATGTCGATCTGGATGCTGCGTTTGCCGCGGTTGTCTAGCTCGAAGGGCGGGTTGATCGGCAGATCGACGCCGGCCGCGGCGCGGTAGAAGCCGCGCAGTGGATCGCCGCTGAGCGGTTCGATCTTGGTGACGTCGGCGCCCCAGTCGGCGAGAATGCCGCCGGCGGCGGGGCCGGCGACCCAAACACCGAGCTCGATGACCTTGACTCCCTCGAATGGTCCCATGTGGGGAGAATCGTCGTTCGCAGTGGGCGCGTCAATCGATCAACACCGGTGCCGGGCTGCGCGCGGCGCTCAGCCAGTGGCCGGTCGACATCCAATAACCGGTGGCGCTCAGAGTGATGACGCTGTGCAGGAGAAGGCCGGTCCAGATGCCGATCGGGCCGAGAGACGTCCGCGAGAGGAAGTAGGCCGAGGGAATCGTGACGAGTAGTGCGCAGCCGATCGAGATTGCCATCGGCACGAGGAAGTCGCCGGCTCCCTGCAGCGAGCGCAGGACGACGAAATAGAGGGCGACGAGGGCAAAGGAGGTGACGAAGAAGAGCAGGTAGGTGGCACCGGCGGCGATGACCGCAGGGTCGCTGGTGAGCAAGGACAGCAGCTCGACGCGAAAGATGGCCAGCACGGCGAGGGCCGGCCACATGACCGCGGCGTGCATCTTGAGCATGACGCGCACCGTGGCGATGGCGCGCTCGGCGTCGCCGCCGCCGACTGCCTGACCGACCAGGGTGGCGCAGGCGTTGACCAGCGGGAAGGAGATCAGCGGCACGATCATGCCGAGGCGCAAGCCGATCGAGTAGGCGGCCTGAATCGACGGGTCGAAGTCGCGCATGATGCGCAAGACGGCGAAGGTGGTCACCACCATGCCCAGCATTTGCAGGGCCGGCGGCCACGATTGGCGTAGGATGTCGGCGAGAAGCTGGCGATCGGGTCGCAGGTGGCGCAGGTGCAGGTCGACTTTCGACCAGCCGCGAAAGAGAACGGTCGCGTAGATGCAGACGGCGCAGAGTTGCCCGGCGACGATGCCGATGGCTACGCCGCGAATGCCGAGGCGGGGAAATCCGCCATGGCCGAAGATCAACAACCACTCGATGAGAAGGGTGATGGGAAATTGGATGAGTGAAACCAGCAGTGGTGTGCGGCCGTCGCCGGCGCCGATGACGACGCCGCGAAGAAGCATGCCGCCGACCAGACCGGCGTTGAGAAGCAGAAGCAGGCGCAGGTAGGGAATCCCGTGCGCGGCGAACTCTCTGCGGGCGCCGGAGAGGGCGAAGAGCTGAGGTGTCGCCGACCATCCGGCCAGCGCGACGGTGACGGAGACGGCGCCGGCAAGGAGCAGCGCCTGTCCGGCCGTCCGACTGGCGCGCTCGGCGTCGCCGGCGCCGACCGTGCGGGCGACCAGTGATTGCGTAGCGAAGCTCGCGCCCATCATCACCATGATGAGGAGCTGCCAGATGGTTTGGTTGACGATGATCGCCGCCGCCATGGGCTGATCGCCGAGGCGGCTGAGAAACGAGAGATCGAAGAGTTGGAAGAGGACGGCGCCGGCGTTGCTGGCGAGCAGGGGGGCCGCCAGGATCAGGGCGTTGCGCGCGATCGAGCCGCGGTTGAGATCGCTTCGGGCCGCTGCCGGCGCCGGGGCTACGGCGGCGCCGGCGGGAGGCTTCACCGGCGCTGACCCGGGTGAATCTCGCACGGCATGTGTTTGATGCCGTGAATGAAATTCGACCAGAGCTTCTCCGGCTCGGCGCTGATCTGCAGGTTGGGAAGGCGGTTGAAGAGCTCGCGGAAGATGACGCTGATCTCGCGCCGCGCGAGATGCGCGCCGAGACAGTAGTGAGGTCCGGGACCGCCGAAGCCGACGTGCTCGTTGGGGGTACGGCGCACGTCGAAGCGGAAGGGGTCGGTGAAGGCGCGCTCGTCGCGGTTGCCCGAGCAGTAGAAGAGTACGACTTTGTCGCCGGCGGCGATCTTCTGGCCGCTGAGCTCGGTGTCACGCGTCGCCGTGCGGCGGAAGTGGATCACCGGCGTTGCCCAGCGAACGATCTCCTCGACCGCGGTTGGGGCGATGGCCTCGAAGTCGGCCTGCCAGATCGCTCGCTGCTCGGGGTAGTCACACAGTGCCTTCATGCCGTGACTGATCGCGTTGCGCGTCGTCTCGTTGCCGGCGACGACGAGGAGGACGAAGAACGATGCCAGCTCCCGGTCGGACAGTCTCTCGCCTTCGAGCTCGGCGTTGACCAGGATCGAGGTCAAGTCGTCGGTCGGCGTCTTGCGCCGCGCGTCGGCGATTTCGACGAAGAGCTGGTTGAGCTCCGATCCGGCACTGAGCAGCGCCGGAATGGCCTGCATGATGTCGGGGACGTATTCGGGATCACCGGCACCGAGGATGATGTTGGTGCGATCGAAAACGAAGCCGTACTGACTCTCGGGTATGCCCATCATTTCGCAGATGATGCGCAAGGGCAGGGCGGCGGCGATGTCGGTGACGAAGTCGCAGGTGTCTTTGTCGGCGACCTCGTCGACGATCTCGCGCGCCGCGACTCGCACGTTTTCCTCGAGGCTGGCCAAGCGACCGGGTGTGAAGCCGCGCGAGACGATGCGGCGCAGGCGGGCGTGCTGAGGATCGTCCATGTTGATCATCGAGCCGAAGAACTCGAGGAAGGGCTCGGGCATGTCGCCGATGTTGCTACCCTTGCCGGAGCAGAACACCTCGGACGTACGGCTGGCGGTGAGAATGTCGTCGTGCAGCGCCAGCGCCCAGTAGCCCGGACCTCTCGGAATGATCTCGAGATCGGGCTCTTCGTGAAAGGAGACCGGGCGTTCCTCGCGCAGCGTCGCAAAGGCGCCTTCGCGCTCGGCCATGGGGCGCTGCCAGAACGCCAAGTCGGATAGGTCGATGTCGTCGACGGCGAGAACGCGCTCGGGGTGCATGGATGCTCAGGCTAGACGTACCTGCGACAAAGGCAAGCGCCGTCTGCCTTCACTCGAGACCCATCAAGCCGGCGATGCCGAAGCGGTGGCCGGTGACGAAACCGCCGTCGACGGGCAGGGCGTGGCCGGTGACGAACGACGACTCATCGCTGGCGAGAAAGAGCGCGGCGTTGGCGATTTCCTCGGGTTTGCCGAAGCGGCCGAGTTGGTGTGCATCGCGAATCTTGTCGCGGATGTCGTCGAGCCCGCCCATGCCCCAGATCGAGTCGAACATCGGCGTCTCGATGAAGCCGGGGCAGATGGCGTTGGCGCGGATCCCCTTGCGCGCGTAGTCCATGGAAATGCAGCGGGTGAGCAGCACGACGCCGCCCTTCGAGGCGTTGTAAGGAGTGCCGCCCTCCGCCCCTTGCAGCCCCTCGATGCTGGCGATGGTGATGATGCTGCCGCTCTGCTGCTCGAGCATGACTCGCAGGGCGTGGCGGCAGGCAATGAAAGTGCCGGTGAGGTTGATGGAGATGACGCGTTCGAATTCCTCCGGCGCGATCTCGTGTACCGCCCCTCCGCCGGGGGTTCCTGCCGAGCAGACGAGAACGTCGACGCTGCCGAGGTCCTGCCGGGCTCGTTCGACGATCTTCGCTACCGCACCGTCGTCGCGGACGTCCGCTCTTTCGAAGAAAGAGCGCGGCGCGATCTCGCAGGCCCGCTGCCAGCGTTCGTCGAAGTCGTCGGCGAGATCAAAGCCGACGACGGTAGCGCCCTCTTCGGCGAAGCGCAGCGCGCAGGCCGAGCCGATTCCCGATACCGCGCCGGTGATCAGAGCCACACGGCCTTCGAGGCGTCCTTTGCGAGTACTCATGGCACGTCGTTGGAACCGGTGGGGGCGGACACCTCATTAAACGTCGTGTCGGGCTCGTCATCCCACCCTTGCGCCGGCGCGGCGCCACCGGCAAGAAGAAGGAGTGTGATCCCAGTGATCGTCGAGCGTAGTTGCATGGCAGTCCCCCGAGCTTCGATGTAGCAAGCGCGACGGATCGAAACAATTGACAATGTGGAGTGGGAGGCGGCTTGTAGAATGCGCATTGCGCTCACGGGAGCGACGGGCTTTCTCGGCTCGCACACGGCGGCGGCGCTGCGCCGCGCCGGCAGCGATCTGCGCTTGCTGGTGCGCGACGTCGCCAAGGCCGAGCGCATCCTCGGGCCGCGCGGCGCCTGGCCCTGTGAAGTCGTCACGGGCGACATGGCCGACCGCGCAGCGATGGGCACTTTTCTCGAAGGTGTCGATGCCGTCATCCACACGGCGGCGCTGCTCTACGGCGATCGGAGCGCGCTCGAATCCAACGTCGCCGGTGTGCGCAACGTTCTCGACCTCGGCATCGAGAAGGGCCTCGATCCGATCGTCTACGTGTCGACCATCGCGGCGATGTTTCCGCCGCCGGGCGATGTCTTCACCGTCGACGATCCGGTCGTTGAGCTGGCCAGTATGTACGGCCGCTCGAAGTCGGCGGGCGAGCGCTACGCGCGCCAGCAGCAGGTGTCAGGTGCACCGGTGGTCATCGTATACCCGGGTGGGATTCACGGTCCCGATGATCCCGGTCCTACCGAGGGCACGAAGGGAATCCGCGATCGGGTTCGCTACGGCTGGCCGCGCACTCCCGGGGGCCTGCCGTTGGTGGACGTGCGCGACGTCGCCGAGATCATCCAACGAGCCTGCGTCGCCGGGCGCGGCCCAAAGCGTTACATGGCGGGGGGCAACTTCCTCACCTGGATGGAAGAGGCCGACATTTGTGAGGAGGTCATGCAGCGACCGGTGCGCCGCGTCACTGTGCCGCCGTGGATGATCCACGCGGCGGGAGCGACCGTCGATTTCATCAAGTGGCTGAAGCCGTCGTTCGACTACCCGTTGACACGCGAAGCGGCGACCTTCGTTCTCGGCAATCGCCCCTGCGACAGCAGCGAGACCTTGCGCGACCTCGACTTCGAGTTCCGCACCCCGCACGAAACCCTGCGCGACACCATCGTCTGGCTGCACCGCGGTGGTTACCTCACCGACCGTCAGGCGGGAACGCTGGCGGCCGTCTGATCGGCACTGTTTGCGAATGGGTAGTCAGGTCCGTTTTTGACCGTTGCGTCACGTGGCCGCGACGACTTCAGGCGAGGTGGCCGGTGAAGTGTTCGAGGAAGGCGTCGAACTGCCGCTCTTTGTCGAAGTTGCGGTGCATCATTTCCCGTCCGGCTGCACCCATGCGTCGGCACTTCTCCGGGTCGTCGCCGAGATTGACGATGGCGCTCGACAGAGCATCGACGTCACCGGGTTCGACGAGCAGCCCGTTGGTGC
The DNA here is from genome assembly GCA_965216585.1 of uncultured Binatia bacterium (SeqCode). Taxonomy (GTDB): domain Bacteria; phylum Desulfobacterota; class Binatia; order HRBIN30; family CADEER01; genus CADEER01. Next base: position 220,634 of record CBDCGC010000002.1, read on the forward strand.
CGTCGTGCACCGCCTCGGGCGTGCCGGCCAAGCGCGTCGACACTACCGGCCTCCCCATCGCCATGGCTTCGAGGAGCACGTTGGGTAGGCCTTCCTTTGTCAGGCTGGACAGCACGACGATGTCGAGCACTTCGAATACGAGCGCGGGCTCGCGTGTGAACGGAAAGAAAGTGACGTGGTCGGCCAGGCCCAGCGAGATTACCTTTTCCCTGAGCATCGCCTCGTCGGGGCCGTCGCCGACCAGAAGTAGGTGAACGTTGGGCAGGTGCTGGCGCAGCCGGTTGACCGCTTCGAGGAGTTGCACCTGTCCTTTGCGCGGTTCGAAGGATCCCAGGTTGCCGAGCACTGGAAACGCGCTCCCCGGCAGCGGATAGCGCGACCTCGCTCGTTCGGCACGGGCGGGGTTGGGTTCGAAAGTCGCCAGGTCCGTTCCCTGGTAGATCAGGCTGACACGTTCCGCGGGCACCTCGTAAGTGTCGATGAGGTAGCGACGGGTGAAGTCGGTGATGCAGATGACGTGGTAGCGGATGTCCTCGGTCGGCACGTAAAACTCGCGTAAGTATTCCGGCACGATGGTTCCGGTTTTGGGCTGAAGCACCGTCGAGAGCCCGGCCGCATCGATGCAGCGGGCGGCGAAGCGCGAACAGTGAAACTCGCCACGCGGCGGGTGAACGGTGCAGACAGCTACGTCTGCGGGGGCTAGGGCATCCGTCCAGAGCGCCTGCTGGTAGGCATCCTCGCCGGTGACGGCGTCGTAGTCGTAGGTCGCCAGACGGACCTCGGTATCGTGTGCGTCGCGCGCATTGAAGCCGTCGGTGGGAGTCAAGAGGGTCACTTCGTGACCCTTGGCCGTGAAGTTGCGCATGGCCTCGGCTACCCAGATCTGAGTACCACCGTGCAGATGCGTGTCTTCGATGAAACAAATGTGCATATCACGTCCTGTTCGACCTTCGCTCCAGGGCATCGAGAATCTTCTCGAACGAGTTGCGAAGCTTGTCCATGGAGTAGCGTTTGCGAACCGCGCCCCGATTTCGCTCGATTCGTTCGATCTCGCTGCCGGGTTCGAATAGGATCGAAGTGACGCGAGCTAGGAGCTCTTCGGGGAACTCTGCCTCGGGAAACTCGAGGTATTGAATCTGCTCGTCCTCCGGCAAATCCAAGCCGACGACTTCGGCAAAGACCGCCGCCGGTTCGTAGCGGCTGCACAGGATGGGAGTGCCGGCTGCGGCTGACTCGGGAATGGGAAGTCCCCGCCCTTCGGTCAGGCTGGGGAACACCACCATGTCGGCGAGTTGGTAGATGTCGACGATGCTCAGCTCCTCGTCCATTCCTCGAGCGATTTGCCTGCCTGCCGAGAACGCCAGGAAAACGCGCTTGGCGAGCGAATCGGGGACTTCGCCGATGACCGTCTCGTAGGCGTCGAGCACGTGCTCCAGGCATGGCCGGTGCTCGATCGGGACGGGGCCGGTGACATGAAGGGTTAGGGTGGCATCGGGTCGTTGCTCGAAGCGCTGGCGGAACGGCGGATGATCGAACAGGGCATGCATCAGATGCAAGTCGCGCCAGACCCGCTTTCGGTCGACGACTCGTGTCGGCTGGAGCAGGTAACAGGCGCTGTCGCCGGTGATGTCGAGCTTCTGTTCGTCAACCGCGCCGCAGATCACCGGCCCCTGGTCTGCCATCCAGGTGTCGAGCGTGCGCCGGAAGCGAGCGACGGAAATCGGCTCGAGGACGGTGTTCCCTCCGAGGAGTCGGGTCATCTGCCGGCGCAAGGTTTTCTTGTGTTCGCCCGTGGGCTCCCGGAAGAAGGTGGGGTCCAGGCTGGTGCCGATGGTAAACACGGCCTCCGGTGAAAAGTGGAAGCGGTCGATCAGCTTGCGTTCCTGGAGGGGGTTGATGCCGACCTGAACCCAGCGGCGCCCATTCCAGGGGTAGATGCGCTGGAAGAACGAGAAGAATTGCTCATTGTCGTGATTGCGAAAGAAGTGGTCGCGCGGCCCTCGCGGCTCGCTGAGGCCGCGCTTGCATCCGGCTTTTCCGCCTTCCCAGTAGAAATCGTGGTTGTTGTTCAAGACCGCGCAGCCGCTGGTTTCAGCTGCGAGGACGATTGCCAGAGAGAAGGCGACGTTGCCCGGGTTGGAGTTGGTGTTGACCGGAACCATCAAGGTGATGTCGTGCCGGTCCAGGTACTCCCTCAACCTCTCGGTGAGGCTGAGTGCTTGGTGCCAGATCTCCCGGGCGAGCTTGGAGCAGCGTTCGCTGTCGGGTGGAAGGTCCTCATAGAACATCTGGGCGAACCATTTTCCGCCGTCCCACTTGTCCCATCCGTCGGCGCCAACCAGGAGGTGGCGGTGCCACGATGGGTCGAGCACGGCGTCCGCCTTTTCGTTGAAATTTCCGGCCAGGCAGTGGATCGGAATGCCGGGGAGAATCTCTTCGAAGCACCTCGCATACTTCGCTACTTCCATAGACACGCCGTCGATGTCGAAGGCAAAGGTGACGAAGGCCACGCCGCGCGCCAGCCGCTCGCGAAAAGTTGCCGGCCATGGTTGAATCGGTGCGCGAGCCAGATCGTCCAAGACCGCGGAGATGCGGTCGCCGCCATCGATGTCCCGTTTCTCGAGCCACGCCAAGTCCATCTACCCATGCCTCCAAGCTGCTGACGATTTGTTCGGAACCCCTCTCGTGAATCGCCCGCATTACAGTTACCGCATTGGTTGCGGTGGCGCACTATGAGGATCGGAATTGTCATTGGCCGCATCGGCGGCATCGATGGCGTCGCTCTCGAAGCCGAGAAATGGATCGAGGTCCTGCAGCGTCTCGGTCACGAGGTCCATGTCCTGACCGGTGAGCTCGAAAGTCCTGTTGCCAACGCAACGGTGCTCCCCGAGCTGGCGTTCTCTCACCCCGCCACGATTCGCGAACAGGAAGATGCATTCTTTCTTCAGGAGGTGGACGAGCGTGAGTTGCTCGATCGCCTGAACAGCGACGCCGAAAACATCCGATCCCAGGTCCTCGAGTGGCTCGGCGATTCCGCCATCGACGCGCTGATTACACAAAACTGCACGGTCTTGCCATGTCATCTCACCATGGGGATGGCGCTCAAGCGGGTCATCGAGGACACCGGTATGCGGACGATCGCCCACAATCACGATTTCCACTGGGAGCGCGGCGACCGCTACCACTCCCGATTTCCCGGTATTCGAGCGATTATCGACGAGTGTTTTCCGCCGGATCTCCCCAACATGACTCATGTCGTCATCAATAGTCACTGCCGGGACTCATTGGAACGCGAACGCGACATCGAAGCGGTCATCGTCCCCAACGTCATGGACTTCGACGGCGACTGGGGTCGCAAGGATGTCGGCAACCTTCAACTCCCAGCCGAGCTCGGCCTCGGCGCTGACGACATCTGCCTGTTTCAGGTCACGCGCATCGTGCGCCGCAAGGGCATCGAAACCGCAATCGAGTTGATCGAGAAGCTCGACGACCGTCGCCTGAAGCTGATCATCACCGGCGACGCGACCGACGATCGGAACGAGGACTATCTGCGTGAGCTCGAGGCGCAGGCTGCGCGCCTCCCGCGACCCGAGCAGGTTCTCTTTGCCGGCGAAAAATTTGCCAACGTCCGCGCCCTGTCGAGTGGCAAGGTCGAGCGGTTCTCTCTCTCGGACGGTTATGCACACGCGCATGCCTGCACCTATTTCAGTCGCTACGAGGGCTTTGGCAACGCTTTCGTCGAGGCGCTGGCGGCGCGGGTGCCGATCTTCGTGAACAACTACAAGCCCGTCTATTGGACCGACATCGGATCCAAAGGCTTCAAAACGGTTCAGATCGAAGACAACCACCTGAGCGACGAGGCAGTCGAAGAGATCCACGAAGTGCTAAGCGACCCGGAGAAGCGAGAGGAAATGGCAGACTTCAACTATCAGCTCGGGCGCCATCACTTCTCCTTCGGCGTGCTGGCCCGTTTGCTCGAATCTCTTCTCGTCGCTTGATCGACGATCCGCGCCACTCGGGCGGCGACCCCGCGATGGGCTGGCGGAGGCGGTAGCGCAGTACGTAGGAAAGGACTCTTCTCACGCCAAAACTCTAGCCATAGCTAGGGATGGAGATCGGGTTCCGGCGACATCTGAGATGCGTGGCGAAATCACCAGAGCGGTGACCGTTTTGGAGGAAAGCCCCCGTAGCCGTAGCGCATCTTGGCGCCTTGGCGCGAGAAAGATCTCTTTGTGCGACGGGGCACGGCTTGACGCGCGCGATTGTACGTTCGTCAAGTCGGGATGTGCGGGTGGCTGGTCTTCTGTAGGGTCGGTCCACGTTCATGCGCCCCTTTCCGCCAGTCGAGATCGATCCCCAGTCGCCCCTGACGCGGCTCTTTCGCGCCCTGCGGCACCGCGGGTATCGGCTCTTCTTTGCCGCTTTCGTCTGCAATCAAATGGGGTTCTGGCTGGCCAACCTGGCCATGCAAGGGGTGATGGTCGAGCTGACCGACAACGATCCGGCCTGGATCGGGCGGCTGTTCTTCGCGTTCTTCTCGCCAGCGTTGCTCCTCGCCCCGGTAGCCGGTGTCGTCGCCGACCGACTGGATCGGCAGTGGATCATGGTCGTCTGCTACGGTGGCGTGGCGCTGACCAGCACGGCCCTCGGAGCCATGGCGGCCGGCGACCTGCTGACCCCGGCGCGGCTGATGTCGCTGGCCTTTCTCTGCGGGTTGTCGCTCTGCTTTCTCGGTCCGGCGGCGAGTGCGGTGGCTGCCAACGTGGTCGAAGCCGACGATCTCGCTTCGGCGGTCTCTCTGCAGTCGACGGCGAACAACCTGACCCGCGTCGTCGGTCCATCGCTGGCCGCGCCGCTGGTGGCGGCTGGCCGCTACGGGACCTCGTTCGCCGTCTTTGCAGCGACGAGCATCGTCGCGGCGGCGCTGGTCTGGGTCATCCAGGTGCCCGAGTACCAGCGCGACGCCGGGGCGGCGCGGGTGTGGGAGCGCATCCGCACGGGCCTGCGCCACGTGCGCGAGCGCTATCCCGCCGGACTGGCGCTGCTGACGGCCTCGGTGCTGTCGGTGTTCGGCGTCTCGCATACGGCGCTGCTGCCGAGCTTCGCCGAGCAGGTGCTCGGCGACCGCGACGTCTTTCCCTGGATCTTCGCCTCGACCGGGGTCGGGGCGATGGTGGGCGCCGTCGTCACCGGGGTGGAAGGTGCGCCGATCCTGCGTCGCTCGACGTTGCGCCTCTGTCTCTACGGCCTGGTCTTGGTTGGCTTCGCGTCGTCGCGCAGCCTGGCCTGGGCGTTGGTGGCGCAGGCGATGGTCGGCTTCTTCTACTTCTCGATCATGACCAGCCTGCAGACTCTCCTCCAGGAGGTCGTCGACGAAGCCAAGCGGGGCCGGGTGATGGCTCTCTTCCATGTCGCCTGGGGGGGATTGTTTCCGATCGGTGCCCTCGCCCTCGGCGAGATTGCCAAACACCTCGGCGTCAGTCAGGCGATCACCGCCGCGGGGGTGTTCTGCGCCGCCGTCGGCGCCGTGTTGACGCTGCGCTTGCGCGCGTCGTAGGTCTGCGCTGCGAGGAGGGCGATCATGTCTCTGCAAGGTGTCGAAACACGGCTGTTGATCGATGGCGCGCTCTGCGAAGCGAGCGGTGGGCGGCGCTATGAGAACGTCAACCCGGCGACGGAGGAAGCCATCGGCGAGGCGGCCGATGCGACGGCGGCGGACATGCAGCGTGCCATCGCCGCGGCGCGCCGGGCCTTCGACGAAACGTCGTGGGCGACCGACCTCGCTTTTCGCAAGCGATGTCTCGAGCAGCTCCAGCAGGTACTGGATGCCAAGCGGGAAGTTCTGCGGCCGCAGATCATCGGCGAGGTCGGCGCGCCTATCGGCCTGACCTATGCCGTTCAGCAGGACACCTGCATCAACGACATGCTGTGGGACATCGGCGTCGCCGCCGATTTCGAATGGGAGCGCGATCTTCCCGACAGCGACTTCTTCGGCATCAAGAGCCGCAAGAAAGTCGTCTGCGAGCCGGTCGGCGTCGTCGGCGCGATTACGCCGTGGAATTTTCCCTTCATGCTCAATCTGTCGAAGATCGTGCCGGCGCTGATGGCGGGCAACACCGTCGTTCTCAAGCCGGCGCCGGACACACCGTGGTCGGCGACGTTCATTGGCAAGCTGGTCGCCGAGGAGACCGATCTGCCGGCAGGTGTGTTGAACATCGTCACCGCGCGAGATCCCGCCGAGGTCGGCGACGTGCTGACCGGCGACCCGCGTGTCGACATGATCTCCTTCACCGGCTCGACGGCGGTGGGCAAGCACATCGCCAAACGGGGCGCCGAGACGGTGAAGAAGGTCTTTCTCGAGCTCGGTGGAAAATCGGCCAGCGTCGTCCTCGACGATGCCGACTTCGCCACAGTGCTGCCCGGTGCGGCGATGGGAGTGTGCACCCACGCCGGCCAGGGGTGTGCAATCACGACGCGGTTGCTGTTGCCACGCCAACGCTATGACGAAGGCGTCGAGATTGCCGCCGAGGCGATGAAGAAGACGAAGTACGGCGATCCGAACGACGTCGAGAACTTGATGGGTCCACTGATCAACGCGCGGCAGCGCGAGCGTGTGCTCGGCTACATTGAAAAGGGCATTGCCGAAGGCGGCCGACTGCTGGCCGGCGGCGGACGTCCCGCTCATCTGGAGAAAGGCTACTTCGTCGAGCCGACGCTGATTGCCGACGTAGCACCGTCAGCGACGATCGCTCAGGAGGAGATCTTCGGGCCGGTGCTGGCGGTGATACCATTCGAGGATGACGACGACGCGGTGCGCATCGCCAATCATTCGAAGTTCGGCCTCTCGGGCGCCGTGTCCAGCGCCTCACTCGAGCGCGCCATGGCCGTGGCGCGGCGCGTGCGCACCGGGACCGTCAGTGTCAACGGCGGAATGTGGTTTGGCGCCGATACTCCCTTTGGCGGCTACCGCGAGAGCGGCGTCGGCCGCGAGCACGGCATCGAGGGTTTTCGCGAATACCTCGAGACCAAGGCGATCGCCTATCCCGTCTGAAGCTGGGAACACAACCTGCGTTCTGCGTCGTCATCGGCGGACGGTTTCGCCACTCGCCGTCGCGGCGAAGAACTCGGCGATTTCCTCGGCGGCCGAGAAGTCTGTGTTGGTGTTGCCGAGGATGCGCGGCATGCGCGAGGTGGTGCTGGGGATGGTGTGGCCGCCGCCGCGAACTTCGTAGTGTGCGACCGCCGGCTTGTCCGCCGCGCGCCAGGCTTCGATGTGTACCGTCGAAGCGTCGTCGCGATTGCCATCGGCTAGTGCGCTGATCGACGGCGTGCCCTGGTGTCCATTCTGCGCTACCCAGAAGAGTGCGGTGTCTCTGCTCGAGTGGACACGCCCCCGTTTGCCATAGCCGAAGACCGAAACTTCGCCGCCGGCAAAGGGGTTGATCGGGTCATCGCTGCCATTGATGATCATGAACGCCACGGGCTGGCGGCTGTTGGTGCAGTCGAGATTGTCGCCGGCGGGAAGACTGGCCGCGATCGGTGCGACGGCGCGCACCAGATCGGGCGCTTCGAGGGCGAGGCGGATGGCCATGTGGCCGCCGTTGGAGAATCCGGTGGCAAAGACTTGCTGCGGATCGGCGCCGTGCTCGGCAACCACACTGCCGGCGAGGGCGCGCAGGAAGCCGACGTCGTCGATGGCGAGGGTGTTGGCCGAGTACGGTCCGGCACGGCGGCAGCCGTTCCAGTGGCCCTCGAAGCCGTCGGGGTAGGCGACGAGCCAGCCGCGCTGATCGGCTACGACATCGAGCTGCCAGGCGAAGCCACGGCGCATGCGTTCACCGCTTCCCTGTGAGCCGTGCAGGGCGAGGATGAGGGCGGGGTGCTCGCGTAGCTTCACCGGCACGTAGATGCCGTAGGTGCGTCGCCGGCCGTCGTGGTCGAGCTTGGCGGCGCCGAATCGTCCGCTCAGATCGGGTACCGGCGGCAGCGCGATCGAAAGGTAGCGCCAGTAGAGCAAGCCGGTGAGGGCGATGACCGCCAGTGCGATCAGGGCGGCTACTTTGAGGGCGTTCTTTGGCTGCATGGCGGCTGGCGGCGGCGGCGTGCATTGGATAGCAAGAATCGACATGCCGGAACCAGCGGGTACGCCTCGAGGCGCTACGAGGGTCGACCACTACGAAGCCTGGCGCGTGTGGATGCTTGGCTTGCTTGCTTTCTTGACCTTGATTCCGGTGACGCTGCCGGTGCCGATCTTGCGGCCGCTGGTGCACGACCGCTTCGCCGTTTCCGAAACGCTGACGTCGCTCTTCATGTCGATCAACATGATCGGGGCCTTGCTCGCCGCGCCGCTGGCGGGGATGTTGGCCGATCGCTTCGGTCGCCGTCGCGAGCTGATCGTTGCCGCACTCGCCGCCGATGCGGCTTGTTTCGCGCTGCTGTCCGAGGTCGACACGTTCCCTGTTTTCTTGACACTTCGCTTCTTCGAGGGTGCGGCGCACATCTTCTCGCTGTCGTTGTTGTTGGCGCTGGCGGCGACGTGTCAGAGCGAAGAGAGACGCGGCCGCGCCATGGGGATTTGCGGCGCCGGAATGCTGCTCGGCGTCGCCCTCGGAGCACCGCTCGGCGGCGCGCTCGGCGCGCAAGGGACGGTTCTGCCCTTGCGAGTCGGTGCCACCGTGCTCATCGCCGCAGCGGTGGCGGCGGCATGGTCGTTGCGCGAAACCGGGGAGAGGCGCCAGCGGCCGGGGTTCTCCGAGATCGCCGCGACCGTCGTGCAGCACCCCGCGGTGCTGATTCCGCTGCTCTTTGCCTTTGCCGACCGCTTCACGGTGGGATTCTACACGACGACGCTGTCGCTCTATCTAACGCGGATCCACGCCGCCACGCCGGGCCAGATCGGCGCCCTGATCGCGGCGTTCATGTTGCCGTTTGCACTCCTCTCCTATCCTTTCGGAAGGCTGTCGGAAGGTCGTTCGCTGTGGGTGATGTTGTGCGCCGGCAGTGTGTTCTACGGAATCGGTACAGCCCTGGTCGGCTGCGTATCGCTCGCCGAGTTGTCCCTCCTGATGCCGCTGATCGGCGCCGCGGCGGCGGTGATGTTCGTCCCCACTCTGGTGATGACCGCACGTCTGGTGCCGCCGGCGGTTTCTTCGACCGCCCTCGGCGCATTCAACGCGGCGGGATCGCTCGGCTTCATCGCCGGGCCGTTGTGCGGAGGGCTGATCAGCCAGGGCGTTGCTGCGAGCTGCGGTTGGCCGGCCGGCTACCGCTCTGCCTTTGCCTTTGCCGGGCTGACGGAAATCGCCTGTGTCGTGCTCGCCTTGGCGACGGCGCGGCGCTGGGGGGCGTCGTTCGACTAGTCGAACGACTGGCTTGGCTTGGCGCCGCCGCTGTGACAGTGAGAGTGGGCGGCGCCTGTGGTAGTTGCGGAGGTACTTGAAGGATGCGTTTCTCAGTCGAGCTGCCGACCCAGCGCGTGGCGTCCGGCGAGGAGTTCGTCAGCGCCAGCGCGGTGGCGGAGATCGCGCGTAGTGCCGAAGATGCGGGTTTCTCGGCCTGCTTCGTCACCGACCACCCCTTTCCCGCACGAAAGTGGCTCGAGGCGGGTGGCCATCACGCCCTGGATCCGTTCGTCGCGCTCTCCTTTGCCGCCGCGGCGACGACGCGCCTGCAGGTCCAGACGCACATTCTCGTCCTGCCGTATCGCAACCCATTTCTGGTTGCAAAGGCGGCGGCGAGCCTCGACGTCTTGTCGGCTGGCCGCCTGATCCTCGGTGTTGCGGCGGGTTATCTGGAGGGGGAATTTGCGGCGCTCGGGGCCGAGCACGCGGAGCGCGACAGTGTGAGCGACGAGGCGTTGGCGGCGTTGAAGCTGGCGTGGCGGGGCGAACCAGTCCACATGCGCGGCCGCAGCTTCGTCGCGCAGGACAACCTCATGTTGCCGCGACCGGCGCGGCAACCGCATCCGCCACTGTGGATGGGCGGCAACAGCCGGCGTGCGATCCGCCGCGCCGTCGAGCACGGCGACGGTTGGGTGCCGTTTCCCAACCCGCCGGCCTTGGCGAAGTACTCGCGCACCGCCGTCATCGACTCGCACGAAGATCTGCAGCGGCGGCTCGACTACGCTCGGGAGCACGCCGCGTCGATCGGCCGGACGCGGGACCTCGAGGTGTGCTATGGCCTGCGCGCCAGCAATTCGTCGCGCCAGGCGCAACTCGACGAGGTGGCGGCAATGGCCGCCATGGGCGTGGCCTGGCTGACCGTCGGCGTGCAGGGACGCACTCGCGCTGAGTACTGTGAGTCGCTGGCGCGCTTCGGCGCCGAAGTGATCGAGGCGCTGGCGTAGCTGGCGGTGGCGGTGTTTCCCGGGTAGGGGTGTTCGTTCGATGAGCCCGAAACCGTTCTACATCACCACCGCGATCGACTATCCCAACAGCGTGCCGCACATGGGGCACGCCTACGAAAAAGTCGTCGCCGACTTCTACGCCCGCGCCGCGCGCCTGCGCGGTATCGAGACGCACTTTCTCATCGGCCTCGACGAGCACGGTCAGAAGATCCAGGAAGCAGCCGACAACGCCGGCATGGCACCGCAGGCCTTCGTCGACGACAAGGCAGCCGTCTTTCGCGAGCTCTACCGCCGCCTCGACGTTTCCTACGACGACTTCATCCGCACTTCGGAGCCTCGCCACCACGCCTTCGCCCAGGATCTCTACCGGCGCCTGCAGTCCGCGGGCGACATCTACAAGGATTTCTACGAAGGCGAGTACTGCATCTCCTGCGAGAAATTCCTCACTCCGACCGAGCTGATCGAAGGCAAGTGTCCGATCCACGAACGTCCGACGACGACGATCAAGGAGGAGTCCTACTTCTTGCGCCTCGGCAAGTACCGCGACCGAGTGCGCCAACACATCGAGGCCAACCCCGACTTCATTCATCCGGAGGAACGGCGGCGCGAAATTCTGTCGCGTCTGAACGACGAAGTGCGAGACCTGTCGATCTCTCGGTCGACCTTCGACTGGGGCATTCCGCTGCCCGACGATCCGGCGCACGTGATGTACGTGTGGATCGACGCCTTGTCGAACTACTACTCGGCGCTGCTGCAGCCCGAAGACTTGAGCGAGCGCTTCTGGCCGGCCGACTGCCACGTCATCGGCAAAGACATTCTCTGGTTCCACACGATGATCTGGCCGGCGATGCTCCTGGCGGCCGGAATCGATCTGCCCAAGCAGGTCTTCGTGCACGGCTTCATCCTCGACAAAGACGGCCGCAAGATGGCCAAGCACCTGGGCAACGTCGTCGATCCGCTCAGTGTCATCGAGGAGTACTCGGTCGATGTCCTGCGCTACTACTTCTTGCGTTCGTTCTCGAGCGGCAAGGACGGCAAGTTTTCGACCAACGAGCTGGAAGAGCGCTACAACTCCGAGCTCGGCAATGATCTCGGCAACCTGGTCCTGCGCGTTGCCAAGCTGGTGCAAACGCGACTCGGCGGGCGGATCGTCATCGGCGGGTCTCAGGCGATCGACGAGCGTTTGGCTCATGGCGCCGTGGTGGATGACTTCTTCGCCGCGGTCGATCGGCGCGAGCACAACCGAGCTCTCGAGATCATCTGGGAATACGTACGCGCCACCAACACCTTCATGAACGACCGGGCGCCGTGGCGTCTGGAGAACGAAGCCGAGTTGGCCCACGTCCTCGGCAGCAGCGTGGCGGCACTGCGGGTGATTGCGCATCTGATCAGCCCGGCCATGCCTTCGGTTGCGGTGGCGATGTCTGGTTCTCTCGGTTTCGAGTTGACGGCGATTGAGCGCCTCGGCAGCGAAGTGTCGTGCGAGGTCACGGCGAGCGCGCCGCTATTTCCGCGCCGCGAAGAGACGAAGCGCGGAGGCAAGCCGGAGGAGAGCAAAAAGGAGCGGGCCAAACAGCAGCCGAATCAGATCGATCCGTTTGCCAAGCTGGAAATCCGCGTCGGTCGGATCGAAGAGGCGCGCGACCACCCCGACGCCGATCAGCTCTTCGTTCTCTCGGTGGATCTCGGTGAAGAAAAGAAACGAACGATCTGCGCCGGGCTGCGCGAGCATCTGAGTAGTGCCGATCTGATCGGGCGCAAGGTGATCGTTCTCGCCAACCTCAAGCCGGCCGTTTTGCGCGGTGTGCCCAGCGCCGGAATGGTGCTGGCCAGCGACGCGGCCGACGGATCGGTGATTCCGGTCGATCCCGGCGCGGCGGAAGTCGGTGAGCTGGTGACGGTGGAGGGGATCGAAACCGTACCGAAAAAGAAGCTGTCGAAGAGCAACTTCGAAAAGGCCCCGCTGCGTGTGCGTCGCGGTGTCGTGGTGTACGGCGACAAAGCGCTGCGCACGCCGGCCGGCGAGATCGCCAGCCCGGCCAAAGACGGCGCCGTGGTGCGCTGACGTCGCTTGCGGCGCGGGCTATGGCGGTAGCAAGCGGCAGGAACCGCGGCTGGCGTAGCAGCCGCCGTTGACGCAGAATCCTGCCCGACATCCGTCGCTGTTTGTGCAGACGCGACGCGCGCAGACCCCGGTGCGTGAACCGTCAACCGGCTCGCAGCGGAACGTATCCGGACATGCGTCGTCGTCGTTGCAGCGGTGGGGGATACAACGTGAGCCGTCGCAGGATGTTGCCGCCGGGCAATCTCGGTCGCTGGAACAGCCGGGTTTGCAGATCAGCACGGATGGATCGCAGGCACAGGACTCGATTCCGGCCGGTGCGCAGATCTCTGCCGGGTCGGTGCACGCATCGTCGCCGGCGCATTCGGGGAGATCGGTGAAGCAGGCACCGCAGGGCACTGAGCCACCCGGTTCGACGCAGATGGCGCCGATCTCGTCGCATTCGTTGGACGTCGTACACGGCGCCGCGGTGGGCTCGAGCTGCGAGATGCTGACGGAGAATTCGTCGTCGACGACGGCCCTCGCGCGGTCGATGAAGAGACTGACCGGATAGCCGAGTGTCTCGTCGTAGGTGACGTCGAGGACGGCCGCTTGAGGGAGAGCTCGCTCGATCAGATCGAAGAGCTGGGCGACGGTCATGAAGTTGTTCTCGAAGAGCGGATCGACCGGTTCCCCGGTGGTCGGATCGCGCAGGGCAGCGACCGCGCCGTCTTCGACCTCGAGGAGAACCTCCGAAGGGCCCGGGCAGAGACATCCAATACGGTAGAGAGAGCGATAGGAGTGCAGTCCCGCCGCCGCCCAACGGGCGCGCGCGGCGGCCAGCGCTTCGCGGCCCTCGCGCGGGCAGCCCTCGAGCGCGGCGTCGACTCCCGACACCAACTCGTTGATGCCGACCTGCAGGTCACCGTCCAGATCGGCCGCGGGGCACTCGACCCAATCGCCGTTGCCGAGGAGAATGCGAACACCGGTCGCCAGCTCGTTGACGCGGACGCTCGCATCGGCGTTGCAGTCGCAGGGGCAGGGCTGTGCCGCTGCTACGCCAGCCAGACAGAGAACACTCAAGACAGCTCCGATTCGCGCGATCTCCATGCGCCGAACTCTGCCACAGCGCGATAGCCGGTGCAAACAAATGTTGTTTGCCGCACCTCTCGCCGTTACGAGGGGCGGAAGCCCTCGGCAATCCAGTGGAAGAGGAGGTAGCCACCGAGAATGGCTGCGGCCCAGAGGAGCTGGCGAACGAGAAGGGTGCGGGCGGCGCCGCGCCAGCGCGCGGTTTGGTAGCGACGCACGCTGCGGCTGGCGTCGATGGCGGTGTCGTCTTCGGAGAAGAGACGCAGAATGCGATCGCTCCAACGCTCGGAATCGGCGAAGGCGCGGGCGGTGTCGGTCAGGCATTCTCGATAGGGCGGTTGGATCTGCTTCGAGCAGACGAGCGCGCCCGGCCAGTGCAGGACCTCGCTCGACCAGACGAAGAGCAATCCGGCGCCGAAGGCCCAGAGAACCAAGCACAAGCGGAGCACACCGCGCCGGAAGTTGATCGCCATGGTGAAACTATGCCATTGCGGGTTATCGAGCGGAAACCGGGAGGACGGAATGAAGCTGTCGCGACGTGAAATGCTGCGCCTTACCGCCGGCGCCGGGATGTTGCCGATGTCGGCCTGGGTGAGCGCCTGTGGGGACGAGGTGCGAACGGTTCGCCGCGGCCCGGCGGGGCTGTTCTCGCACGGAGTGGCGAGTGGCGATCCGCTGGCCGACGCGGTCATCCTGTGGACGCGAGTGTCGCCGGACACCAGTGATCCGCTCGTCGTCGAATGGGAGATCGCCGAAGATCCCGAGCTGAGTCGCATCGTCGGTGGCGGTGCCGTGATGACCGACGAATCGCTGGACTACACGGTCAAGGTCGACGCCACCGGCCTGGCCCCGCATACGACCTACTACTATCGCTTTCACTCACAGTCGCGCACCTCGGCGATCGGTCGCACCCGCACGGCGCCGGATGGTCCGGTCGAACGCCTGCGCTTCGCCGTTGCGTCGTGCTCCAAATACACGCGCGGTCTCTTCCTCGCCTATCGGGCGATCGCGGCGCGCGCCGATCTCGATGCCGTCGTTCACCTCGGCGACTACATCTACGAAACCGCGCCAACCAACGAGCTACGTTTGCACGAGCCGCCGCACGAGATCGTCACGTTGTCGGACTACCGCACGCGCTATGCACAGTACCGCAGTGATCCAGATCTACAGGAGGCGCACCGGCAGCATCCCTTCATCACCGTCTGGGACGATCACGAGACGACCGACAACTCCTGGCGCGGCGGCGCCAACAACCACGACCCGTCGGAGGGGGATTGGTTCGAGCGCAAGGCCACTGCCCAGCGCGTATACTCCGAGTGGATGCCGATCCGGGTCGAGTTTTCCGATCGCATTTTCCGCAAACTGTCCTACGGTGATCTGGCCGATGTCATCATGCTCGACACGCGCCTGTGGGGCCGTGATCAGCAGGTGCCGGAAGACGACATCGCCGGAATCAACGATACGCAGCGCTCCATCCTCGGCGCCGACCAGGAGGAGTGGTTGCGCGATCAATTGTTGGCGTCGCCGGCACGCTGGAAGGTGATCGGCCAACAGGTCATCTTGTCGCAGTGGCGGATCACGGCGGCGCCCAACTCCGAGGGCGGCGGCGCGGTCGGCAACGCCGACTCGTGGGACGGCTATGAGGCTTCGCGAAAGCGCTTCTACGCGACCCTGCGCGACAACGAGATCGACGATGTCGTCGTACTGACCGGCGACGTCCACAGCTCGTGGGCGATGGAGTTCACCGAGGATCCGAACAACCCCGATACCTACGATCCGCATACGGGGGAGGGCTCGCTCGGTGTCGAGATGGTGACGCCGGGAATCACCAACCTGTTTCCGGCAGCGGGAATCGAGGATCTCTTTCTCAACGCCAACCCGCACATCAAGTGGGCCGATACCGACAAGCGAGGTTATGTGGTTCTCGATCTGAGCCCGCAGCGGGCGCAGGGTGCGTGGTACCACTTTGACCGCCTCGACGACGAAGATCAGCGAGAGTCCTTCGCCATCGCCTTCTCGACGGCAAGTGGGGAAAACCACCTGGTCGAGGACGATGCCGCGCTCGAGGCGCCCGAGGATTCCGCACCTCTGGCGCCGTAGAGGCTACGGTGTTTTTTGCTGGCCGCTGCCGATGATTTCTGCCAGCGGTTTGCGTCCGGCCCGCAGCGTGTCGGCTTCTTTGCGAAGCCGGTCGGCGTCGGCGCTGCGTCCGGCGTCGAGCAGCATGGCGACGTAGTTGTCGCGAGCGCGAATCTTCTCGTCGTCGGTGACCCCGTCGGCGGCGTCGAGAATGCGGATCGACTCGACGAAGAGTTTGTCGGATTCGTCGAAGCGTTCGCGGCCGGCGTAAAAGAAGGCGAGGTTGTTCATGCTCAGTCCGGTGGCGCGGTGATCGGCCCCGAAGACTTCCTTGCGAATCTCGAGAGCGCGAGCGAAGGCGGCCTCGGCTTCGTCGTAGCGCTGCACTTTGTAGAAGGCAGAGGCCTGGAAGTTGAGGCTGTCGGCCACCTTGGCGTGCACGGGGCCGTAGCTTTCTTCGTGTAGTTCGAGGGCCCGCGTGAAGAGCTGAAGCGCCTCGTCGAGGTTGCCGAGGCGCGTTTGCGTCTGGCCGACCGAAGTAAAGGCCATCGCCAGTGCGGGGTTTCCCTTGACTTCACCTTCGGCCGGTTTTTCTTCACCGGTTGGTTTGGCGTCCGAGCTCGCCCGGGCGGGCGCCGGCGACTGTGATGGCCCGGCTGGCGCTGCATCGCCGCGCGCCGTTGCCGGGGCGCCGAGACCGGTGTCGATGGGAATGCTGCAAGCGGAGAAAGCGACTACCAGTATGGCAACGCCGCATGGGTTTCTTGGCATTTCGAGGATTCCTTTGCCGGAGCTCATGGGCTCCATTGTGCCGATGTATGCCGCCGCTACAAGATGCGCGTCGAGTGACCCTGCCAGTAGCGGTCCCTGATGTGCCGTTTGTAGAGCTTGCCCGAATCGGAGCGCGGGAGCTGTGCGTCGAAGTCGATCGAGCGCGGGCATTTGATGGCGGCGAGCTCGGCGCGGCAGAAGTCGAGCAGCTCGGCAGCGAGGTCGGGGCCGGCGTCGGCGGGGTTCAGCACTTGAACCACTGCTTTGACTTCTTCACCAAACTCCTCGTTGGGGATGCCGAAAACGGCGACATCCGCCACCTTGGGGTGGCCGATGAGCACGTTCTCCGCTTCTTGCGGGTAGATGTTGACACCGCCGGAGATGATCATGTTGGCCTGGCGATCGGTCAGGTAGAGGTAGCCCTCATCGTCGAGATAGCCGACGTCGCCGACCGTCGACCAGCCCTGCCGGTTGTGCGATCGCTCGGTTTTCTCGGGATCGTTGTGATACTCGAACGTCCGGCCGCCGGAGAAGTAGACGGTCCCGCTCTCGCCGGGCTCGACCTCCCTGCCTTTGTCGTCGACGATGTGGATCTCGCAGCCAAAGGCTTTGCCCACCGATCCGGGGTGGGCGAGCCACTCGTGGGAATCGATGAGAGTGGCGCCGTTGCCCTCGGTGGCGCTGTAGAATTCGTGCAGGATCGGTCCCCACCAATCGATCATCTGGCGCTTGATCGAAACCGGACACGGCGCCGCCGCGTGCAAGGCAATGCGTTGACTCGACAGGTCGAATTCCTCGCGCTCGTCTGCTGGTAGCTTGAGCATGCGGGCAAACATCGTCGGTACCCATTGGCTGTGGGTGACGCGGTGGCGTTCGATGCAGCGCAGGGCGAGGCGCGGCTCGAATGTTTCGAGAATGATGGCGGTCGCACCGAGGCGCTGCGTCGCCATGACGAAGCGAAGCGGCGACGAGTGGTAGCTCGGTGCCGGCGACAGGTAGATCGAATCGGCCGTCAGCTCGTAGAGGCCGCTGACCAGTCCGCGGGCCAGCGGCGGCGGCGTGCCGATCGTGCGCTCGCCCTGGGGCGAGCAAATGCCCTTTGGCTTTCCGGTCGTGCCGGACGAGTAGAGCATCTCTCTGCCCTCGAGCTCATCGTCGATCGGATCGATCGGGAAGCCAGCGATGCTCTCTTCGAGTGGCAGAAACCCGTCGATCGGACCGCCGACTGCGAGTCGGATGGCAACGCCGGTCGCGCCGTCGACTGCCGCGCGCGCCGTGCCGGCAAAGGATGCGGAGGCGATGAAAGCGCGGGCGCCGCAGTCGCGCAGGATGAAGGCGATCTCGCCGGCGGTCAGATGGGTCGAGATCGGTGTGTAGGTCAAACCCGCACGTTGGGCCGCCCAGCAGAGCTCGAAGAAGCGGGCGTGGTTTTCCACGAGGAGCGCGATCGGTGCATCGACGCCGAAGCCGTGATGGCGAAGGAGATGAGCGCACTGCGACGAGCGGGCATCGAGTCGTTCGTAGGTCACGACCTCGCCGCTGGGTTCCATGATGTACGCCGGCTTGTTTGGGTTCGACAGGGCGTGATGGCGCGGATACATACCAATCCTATGAATGGCGTACGGTGGGCTTTCAAGAACCCCTCGTGCACTGCGTTGACAAGGCGATGGCGAATGTCACGATTCCATTGAAGGAGCGTTGCGCATGATCAAAGGTTACGCCGGGCGAATTCTCGAGGTCGATCTGGCCGCACGGACGTTTGTCTTCAAGCCACTCGATGAAGAGACCGCCCAGCTCTACATCGGCGGCAAGGGCTACGGCACGCGCCTGCTCTACGATCGGACGGCGGCCGGGATCGATGCGCTGGGGCCGCAGAACCCTCTCATCTTCGCCACCGGTCCGCTCAACGGATCGGTGGCGCCGCAGTCGAATCGCTTCGCCGTCGTCTGCAAGAGCCCGTTGACCGGGGGCATCGGCAACGCCGCCTGTGGCGGCAGTTACGCCTATGGGATGAAACGGGCGGGGATCGACGTCTTGATCGTCCTCAACCGCTCTGACACACCCGTGCGACTCGAGATCGACGGCGACAAGGACGCGGTCGACTTCGTCGATGCCGCCGATCTCTGGGGCAAGGGCACCTACGAAACGCAGGAGATCCTCGGCAAGAAGAAGCACCACGCGGTCATCGGCCCGGCCGGTGAGAACCTGGTGCTCTACTCCGGCATCGTGTCGAACGAGCGCATTGCCGGCCGCACCGGCGTCGGCGCGGTGATGGGCTCGAAGAAGCTGAAGGCGGTGACCGTGCGCGGTTCGCGCAAGCTGGAGATGGAGGACGCCGACGCATTCAAGGAGTACACCCGCTGGGTGCGCGAGATGTTCAAGGACCATCCGGTTCTCGGCGAGAGCCTCAAGCGCTTCGGTACCGCCGGCATCGTCGGCACGACGCAGGCGCGCAACATTCTGCCCACCAAGAACTTCTCGCGCGGCAACTTCGACGACGCGCTCAACGTTTCCGGCGAGTACATGGAGGACCACGAGCTGATCGGCGTAAAATCGTCGTGCATCCATTGTCCCGTCACCTGCGGTCGCGACGTCGAAGTCGAGGGAGTCGGTCGCGTCAAGGGGCCGGAGTACGAAACGGTCGCCCTGATGGGTCCCAACCTGGAGATCGGCGACCTCAAGAAAGTGTCGGAGTGGAACTATCTGGCCGATGATCTGGGGATCGATACGATCAGCCTCGCCGCCGTTCTCAGCTTCGCCATGGAATTGCAGGAAAAGGGAATTCTCGAGGCCGGTATTCGTTTCGGCGATAGCTCGGGGGTCAGCGATCTGATCAAGGACATCGGCCACCGGCGGGGTCTCGGCGACGACCTCGCCGAAGGTGTCATGCGCATGAGTCGGAAGTACGGCGGCGAAGACTTCGCCATGCACGTCAAGGGGCTGGAGTTGTCGGCCTACGACCCGCGCGGCTCGTATGCGCAGGGTGTCGAGTACGCCACCACCAACCGCGGCGGCTGTCACGTGCAGGGTGCCAGCATGTATCTCGAGTCGGTGGGTCCGCTGACGATCAATCCGCAGAACCTGAAACTCAAGGCGGAGATTCCGGTCGTCCAGCAAAATCTGGCCTGCGCCATCAACTCGATGGTGCTGTGCATCTTCACCACCTACGGAATGATTCCCAAGTTCATCCACGAGATGGACCCCAAGTCGTTCAAGCACAAGGCGCTGTCGCTGGCGGTGGAGAACAGCGGCCCGCTCTTCATGAAAGCGATGCAGATGAAGGGCAAGCCGATGATCTGGTGGGAGAAGTGGTTGACCTTCATCACCGGTACGCCGCTTTCCGGCGGTCATCTGCAGGAGATCGGCGGGCGCATTTTCAATCTCGAACGCATGTACAACCTGCGCGAAGGTGTCGGCGCCGCCACCGACACGCTGCCGCCGCGCATGCTCAACGAGTCGACGTTCAAGGGGATCGACAAGGGGCACCCGCTGGCGCAACTGTTGCCGCGTTACTACAAGAACCGCGGCTGGGACGCGTCCGGCGTGCCGACGGCGAGCACCCTGGAAAAGTTGCAGGTCGCGGTCTGATGGCGGCGGTGCCGGGGGTGCTGGAATGAAGGTGACCGTCGAGCTGACCTACGCGATGGGCAAGGTGTTCGGCAGCAACCGACTCGAGGTGGAGGACGCTCAGACGGTCGCCGAGGTGGTCGAACGGACAGCGGAGCGCTTCGGCGACAAGGCGGCCGAGCTCGAAAAGTTGTCGAAGCTGGCGACCGTCGCGATCAACGGCGTGCTGGTGAGCTACCGCAAGGGAATGAAGACCCAGTTGAGCGACGGCGACGTCATCTCCTTCGTCAAGGCGGCAGCGGGAGGGTAGGGCGGCGTCGATGGATGCGGCGTGGAAAGATCTGCTCGCCGAGCTCGACGCCCGCCTGCGCGCCGCCGCGGCGATGGGGGGTGAGGAGAAGTTGGCGCGCCAGGCCGAGCGCGGCCGACTCAACGCCCGCCAGCGTATCGCGCGGCTCTGTGATGCTGGTTCGTTCGCCGAAGTTGGCGCGCTGGTCGGCGGCGCCGATCCGGGTGGCAAGGAGGCGGTGCCGGCGGACGGTTTGGTCGGCGGTACGGCGCGGTTGGACGGGCGCCCGGCGGTGGTCATGGCCGAGGACTTCAGCGTTCAGGGAGGCTCCATCGGGATCGGCAATCACGCCAAGCGCCTGCGCCTGTCGCTGTTGGCGGCGCAGGAGCATCTGCCCTTGGTCCTCATGCTCGATGGTGCTGGCGAGCGCGCGACCAACGCTCTCGAGCGTTATCCCTACGCACCCAACGATCTGCAGGTGGTCGCCGACCTGATCGGGCGAGTTCCGGTGGTGACGCTCGTCCTCGGCGCTTCCGCTGGGCACGGGGCCCTGAGTGGGGCATTCGCCGATTTCATCGTCATGAGCGAAGGATCCTCGCTCTTCACCGCTGGTCCGCCGTTGGTCGAAGCGGCGCTCGGTCTCAAGGTGGACGCCGACGAGCTCGGCGGCGCTCGCATGCACACGGTCGAGAGCGGTGTGGCGCACAACCTGGCGGCGGACGAGGACGAAGCGTTTACGCTGGCGCGGTCGTTCCTGTCATACCTGCCGCCAAACGCCCACGCCGCACCGCCGCGTGTAAGCGGCGGCGATGACGAGGAGCGCCGAATCGACGATATGTTGGACGTCGTGCCGCGCGACATCCGCCGCGCCTACGATATGCTCGAGGTGGTGCGACGGCTCTGCGACGGCGGCGTGTTTCTGGAAATCCAACCCGCATTTGGCCAGTCGATGGTCGTCGCCCTGGCGCGCTTGGGCGGCTCTCCGGTGCTCGTCGTCGCCAACCAACCGCGTGTCATGGGAGGGGCGATCACGCGCCAGGCGGCGGAGAAGGCGAGCCATTTCTTGCGCGTCGCTGACTCGTTTCACCTGCCGGTGATCTTCCTCGCCGACAATCCCGGCGTCATGGCCGGCCCGCAAGCCGAGCGCGCCGGTACGCTGCGCGCCGCGGCACAGATGTACGCCGCGCAACGGCGTCTGCGTTCGCCCAAGCTGCACGTCACCCTGCGCAAGGCGTTTGGGTTCGGCTCCTCGCTGATGGCGATGAATCCCTTTGACCAACAGACGGTGACGCTCGCCTTCCCCGGAATCTCCCTCGGCGGCGTGCCGGCGTTTGGCGGTGCGCGGGCGGCGGGGACATCGGCCGAGGAGGAAGCGCAGCTGGAGCAATCGCAGTCCGCAGCATGGGGTCCGGCCGACAATGGCAGCTACGATCGCGTCATCGATCCGCGCGACCTGCGCAACGAGTTGATGGCAGCTCTGCGTACGTCGAGGTCGGGTTGATGGACGCCGTCCGATTGGTGTTCGTCTACAACGTCGACGCCTCCCCCGTCGCGCTGCTGCGCGACCTCGTTCAAGGCATCACGACGGGCAGCACCGATTGCCACCTTTGCGATCTCACCTTTGGGACGCTGCTCAAAGATCCAGAGTGGAAGGCCTTCGTCGACGGACTGCCGGTCGACGTCGAGTTCCGCCTGCGCTCGACCTTCCGCCGCCTCTACCCAAAGGCGGCCGATGAGCGGTTTCCCGCCGCCTTCGTGTTGCGCGATGGCGAGGTTCCGCATCTCCTGATCAGTGCCGGAGAGATGGAGAAGGCGACCGACCTCAGCGCCCTTCGCGCGCTCGTCGGCTCGGCGGTCGAGCGTCTCGAGTTGCCTGCGCGAGTGAAACGACGTGAGGGTGCTTTGACTGATTCGGCCGGGCGTGATTGATAGTGCAACACCCTCCGTGGGCGCATTCTGTGCTCATCGTGTCCCTACGACGCGTCGCTTCCAACGATTCATCCGACAACGATACGGTTGACCAATGACGACTCCTGTCGAAGAGCTCGACATCATCACGGCGCAACGCTATGGCGAGCGCGGCTACCCGCACGAGGAGTGGACGCGGCTGCGGCGCGAGGCGCCGATCTGCAAAATGCAGCCGGAGAACTACACTCCATTCTGGGCGGTGACCAAGCACGCCGACATCATCGAAGTCTCCAAGCAGCCGGATCTCTTCAAGAGCGACGGCCGCTTCATTCTTTTGCCCGAGCTGCTCAACCCGGCGGGGGAGACGCTGGCGGAGAATCCGCCGTTGCGCATGTTGGTCAACATGGACCCGCCCGAGCACCGCGACTACCGCGCCCTGATCTCGGATTGGTTCAACCCGAGAGCGGTGAGCCGCCTCGAGTCGCGGCTGGAAGAGATCACCAACGAGCTCTTCGACGACATTGCCTGCTCCGGCCGCGCCGAATTCGACTTCGTCAACGACATCGCCGTCGTGCAGCCGCTGCGCATGATCACGGAGATGCTCGGCATTCCACGCGAGAAAGAGGGTTTCGTCATCAAGGTGACGAACGAGAACTTCGGTCTCGAGGATCCGGAGTTTCAGCGTGAGGGCAACACACGCGAGGAACGCCTCGGCTTTCTCACCGAGGCGTTCACCTTCGTTACCGGGCTGATGGAGGAGCGGCGGGAGGACCCGCGCGAGGATCTGACAACGGTGTTCGCCCACGCGCAACTGAATGGCGCCGATCCGCCGATCTTCGAGCTGCTTTCGAACTATTTTCTGGTCATGGTCGCCGGCCACGATACGACGCGCAACGCCATTTCCGGTGGCCTGCTGGCGCTGCTCGACCACCCGGGCGAGTTGGCAAAGCTGCGGGCGGATCCGTCGCTGTCGGAGATCGCTGCCGAGGAGATCGTCCGCTGGGTCACCCCCGTCAATCACTTTTCCCGCACGGCGACCCGCGATACCGTGTTGCGCGGTGTCGAGATCGAAGAAGGCGATTCGGTGGCGCTCTTCTACGCCTCGGCCAATCGCGATGAGGACGTGTACGACGATCCGTTCGTCTTCCGTATCGACCGCGATCCCAATCCGCACCTGGGCTTCGGTATCGGCGAGCACTTCTGTCTCGGCGCCCACCTGGCGCGCTTGGACTTGAAGGTCTTCTTTCGCGTTCTCGCCGAACGCGTCGAGTCGATGGAGCTGTGCGGTCCGGTGGAAAACCTGCACGCCAGTTTCGTTCCCGGACCGAAGCGCATTCCACTGCGCATGACGTTGAAATCGTGACAACAGAACCCTTTGCATTGAGGAGATGAGATGGCGCATGCGAAGATGAGTGAAGCCGACCTGCGCAAGCGCGTCGGTGTGCTGCTGAAAGAGGCACACCCGGACGAGGTCGATCAGTTCACCTTCCGCGGCAAGCAGTGGGATCACGGGCTTGCCATGGTGCACTTTCCCGAAGGGCTTGGCGGCCTAGGGCTCAATCCGAAGATGCAGGCGATCGTCAACGACGAGCTGCGCAAGAACGCCAAGACCTTCTACGAGGATCTCAACATCAATCCGATCGGCATCGGCATGGGTGCGCCGGTCGTGCTGACGCACGGCACCGACGAGATGAAGAAGACGCTGATCAAGCGCATCTTCACCGGTGAGGACATCTGGTGCCAGCTCTTTTCGGAGCCGGGTGCCGGCTCGGATGTTGCCGGGCTCGCGTGCAAGGCGGTGCGCGACGGCGACGACTGGGTCGTCAACGGCCAGAAGGTGTGGACGACGCTGGCGCACGTGTCGAAGTGGGGCATGTTGGTGGCGCGTACGGATCCCGATCTGCCCAAGCACAAGGGGATGTCGTACTTCCTGCTCGACATGCAAGCACCGGGCGTCGACGTGCGCCCCCTGTACCAGATTACCGGCGAGGCGGAGTTCAACGAGGTGTTCCTCAACGACGTGCGCATTCCGCACGGCCAAATGTTGGGCGACGAAGGGGACGGTTGGAAGGTCGCCATCACGACGTTGATGAACGAGCGCACGGCGTTGGGTGGCGGCTCCGGGCGCAAGGGCGGCGGACCGATTGGCATCTTGATGAATCTCTGGAAGAAGCATGCGGGCGCTCGCTCGAGCACCGCCGAGACGCTGTTGCGCGACAAGATCACACAGCTCTACATCAAGTCGGAGTTGTTGCGCCTGACCAGCCAGCGCGCCCGCGCCGCCGCGAAAGCGGGCAACCCCGGTCCCGAGGGTTCGGTCGGCAAGCTGGCCCAGGCGGAGCTCTACAAGAAGATTTGGGAGTGTGGTCTCGACGTCATCGGCGACGAAGGCCTGGTCTACGAGCAGGGCTATGACCTGAGACGGCCGGAAGCGGAGGAGCGGCAGGAGTCGCTGGCCTACGCGAAGTACCAATTTCTGCGCTCGCGAGCTAATTCGATCGAGGGCGGAACCTCGGAGATCATGCGCAACATCTTGGGAGAACGCGTACTCGGACTGCCGGGCGAGCCGCGGGTCGACAAGGATGTGCCCTGGAAGGATGTGCCGCGCGGCGGCTGATCGGGAGAATTGCTACGAATGGATTTCGCATTTACCGAGGTGCACGACGAGCTGCGTCAGACGGTGCGGCGCTTTCTCGAGGACAAGTCGGACGAACAAGCGGTGCGCGCGCTGATGACCACCGAGCGCGGCTATTCGGAAGAAGTGTGGACGCAGATGGCCGAGCAGATGGCCCTGCAGGGGATGGTCGTCCCCGAGCAATACGGCGGCGCCGGCTTCGGCCCGGTCGAGCTGAGCATCGTTCTCGAGGAGATGGGGCGATCGCTGCTCTGCGCGCCGTATCTGTCGACCGCGGTGCTGGCTGCCTATGTCCTGCGCGAAGCAGGTTCGGATGAGGTGAAGGGCGAGTTGCTGCCGCGCATCGCCTCGGGGCAGAGTGTCGCGACGGTCGCCCTATTCGATTCGGGTGGAGATTGGGACGTGGCGGGAATTGCGACCAAGGCCGAGGCGGATGGCGGTGCCTGGCGCCTGCACGGCAGGAAAGCCCTGGTCCTCGACGGCCACGTCGCCGACACACTTCTGGTGGCGGCGCAGGCCAACGATGGCGTGGGCTTGTTTCAGATCGAAGCGGGGGCGGATCATTTGCAGCGCCAGTTGGTGCCAACGCTCGACCTGACGCGCAAGATGGCCAACCTCGAGCTCGACGGTGTGCACGCGACGCGCGCCGATTCAGGCGGTGACCAGAGCGACGCTCTGCGCCGTGCGGTTGCCCTCACCGTCATCGGTCTGTCCGCCGAGCAGGTCGGAGGTGCTCAGATGTGTCTGGAGCTCTCGACCGAGTTTGCCAAGACGCGCATGCAATTCGGCCGCGCCATCGGTTCCTTCCAAGCCATCAAGCACCGCTGTGCCGACATGCTGGTCGAAGTCGAGTTCGCCAAATCGGCCGCCTACAACGCCGCCTTTCGCGCCGCCGACGGCGCCAAAGACGAAGAGATTCAAGCCGCAGCGAGCATGGCCAAGTCGTATTGTTCGGAGGCCTACTTCGACATCGCCGCGGATACCATTCAGGTGCACGGCGGGATGGGATTCACCTGGGAGCACCCGGCACATCTCTACTTCAAGCGCGCCAAGAGCACGTCGATGCTCTTTGGCGATCCGCTCGAGCACCGTGAGAAGCTGGCCCAACACCTGGGGTTGTAGAGTCACCAGAGTGCTGCTGGCGTTTCTTGTGTCGCGTTTCGACTGAGCGTCGAGAGCGCGTTAGAGCGAGATGTTCAAGTGATGCTCCAGGTTTCCGACCTGATCGATGTGGATCAGACGGTCGGTGAAGAACCACTCGTCGTCGCTGCGCGCGAAGGTGTCCTCGTAGCGGCCGGCGACGATCGCCTGCAGCGGTAGCTGGTCGGTCGCCTGGAAGACGACGTAGGCCGAGCGTGCGGCGGCGCCATCGGCTGCTTCGTCGATGTCGATGCGGACGTTGCAGCAGAGGTGTCGCGTGCGCAGCGTGCCATCGGCGTGGACCTTGTTCGTCTTGGCGTAGAAGTCGCGGATGAAGTCGGCGCCGCGCATCGCCGCGGCTGGATCGGGGGCGGCGCTGGAGCGAATCTGGCCGTGGCGGAACAACTCGCCGAGCGCGGCGAAGTCGGCGGCGTCGATGATCTCCGTGTAGCGAGCCAGCAGCGAAGCGATGGCGTGGTGACTTTCCCAGGTGCCGGCTGCCATGGTTTCGTCACTCGACTTCGATCTCGAAGCGTTCGATGTAGGGCGCGAAGCGCGCTTTGATGGCGTCTGCCTCGAGGCCGTATTCGGCGAGAGAGTATTGGTGTTTTCCGTGCTTGCCCTTGGGGTTGGCGCGCGCGTGCTCGTCGATGGCGGCGCGCACGTCGTCCGAGAAAGTGAGGGAGAAGTGGTCGTAGATGCGCTCGGCGGTGGCGATCGAATCGCCGACGAAGTCGTCGTGGTCGACGTCGATGAAGCGAGCCGACTCGATGCGGTCGCGCGCTGCCAGGCCGCGCTCGAGCGAGGTCGCATAGAAATCGAGGACGACCGGCCCCAGTGTTTGCTTGTCGACTTCCATCTGCGGCTCCATCAACAGTGCGGTCATGCTGCAGATCGACGCGATGCAGACCAACGGGTTGCGGTGGCTCCAGACGATCGAGACATCGGGAAAGGTGGCGACCAACGGCTCGATGCCCCACATGTGAGCCGGCGCCTTGAGTAGCCATCGCCGGCCGGGTCGCTGCCAATCGAGCATCTTCAAGACGTCGCGGTAGTAGGCGTACATGCCGCCGAGATCTTGCTCGCGGTACCAGGTTGCGTAGGGCTCGAGCATGACTTCGAAGCCCATTTGCACGCCGTGCAGGGCGAAGGCGTGCACGAGCACGCACTCCTCGGGCGTGTCGGCGCTGGTGAAGTGGACCTTGGTAAACTCCGGATTGGCGGCGCGTGCGGCGGCAAAGCGCGCTTCCAGCTCGTCGCGGCGCGGGTCGGTGGCACCCTTGGCGAGGTTCTCGAGCGGGTCGGGGTGGCGCGCCTCCCAGAGCAAGAGCGGGCGCGCCGCCGGATCGCTGGCGAGAAGGTTGAACAAGGCGGAAGTGCCCGAGCGCGGCAGACCGGTCAGCACCATCGGCCGGCTGATGCGGCGATCGAGAATTTCCGGATGCCGATTCCAACCGTCCTGGAGGCGCAGCCGGGTGGTCAGGAGCTCGAGCAGGCGGCGGTGGTTGCGCTTGCGGCCGCGCTCACTCAGCGGCGCCCGGTTGTAGGTGTCGATGAGCATGGTCAGGCCGGCGCGAAAATCGTCGCTGCCGAAATCGCTCAATTGCGTGGCCTGGCGCGCCTCTTCGAGTAGCGCCTCGAGCTCCAGCGGGTAGGTCACGGGCTACCGTTAAGCGCTCGGCGCGGTGGAATCAAGTCGCCGTACACGAAGGTGGCCAAGTGCTGCTTGCATGGTCTTACGTCGTTGTGCATGGGTGGTCATCGCCATGCAAACGGATGAGGTCGAGGAGTATCTGCGCTTTGCAATCGCCACCGCCGAAGCGGCCGGTCCGATTGCGCTGCGGCACTTTCGCAGCGGTGGCGAGGTCGACGACAAGCGCAGCGGCGGCGCCTTTGATCCGGTGACCGAAGCCGATCGGGCCGTCGAGACGGAGCTGCGCCGGCGCATCGGCGAGCGCTATTCCGGCCACGCCATCGTCGGCGAGGAGCAGGGCGCGACGCCGGGCGGCTCGCGAACGTGGGTGATCGACCCGATCGACGGGACGCGCGCTTTCATCAGCGGCATGCCGGCCTGGGGCATCATGCTCGGTCTGGTCGATGGCGAAAGACCCTGCGTCGGTGTGGTCCACCAGCCGTTCACCGGCGAGACGTTCTACGGCGATGGCCGGCGGGCGGGCCTGCGCCGGCGCGGCAGCGATACGCCGGCGCGCGCCCGCCAGGGCCGCGACAGCACTGGCGCCGTGCTCTATTGCACGCATCCCTCGATGTTCTCCGGCAGCGATCTGCGCGCCTTCGAACGCATCGCCGCGTCCTGCCTGATGAGCCGTTTCGGCGGTGATTGCTATGCCTACTGCCTGCTCGCCCTCGGTCAGGTCGACCTGGTGATCGAAGCCGGCCTCCAGTCCTACGACATCCTGCCGCTGATACCGATCATCGAAGGAGCCGGTGGTGTCGTCACCGACTGGACGGGGGCGCCGCCGCTGCGAGGCGGCAAGGTCGTCGCCGCGGCGAGCCGCGCGCTGCACGCCTGGGCGCTTGCCGAGCTGGCGCGGTGACTACTCGGCGGTGACGTAGGCCGAAGAGATGCCGCCGTCGACGAGGAAGGTGCTGCCGGTCAGATAGGAGGCGTCGTCGGAGGCGAGGAAGAGCGCCGAGCGCGCCATCTCGGCTGCCTCGCCGAAGCGGCCGATGGGAATGTGGACGAGGCGCCTCTGTCGCTTCTCCTCGCTGTCGAGGAATTTCATCAGCAGCTCGGTGCGCAACGGTCCGGGGCAGAGGGCGTTGATGCGAATGTTCTGCCGGGCGTGGACGATGGCCAGCTCCTTGGTCATCGATAGAACACCCCCTTTGCTGGCGGTGTAGGCGAGCTGTGGCGCACCCGAGCCCATGACGGCGACGAGGGAAGCGGTGTTGATGATGCTGCCACCACCGGCGCGTTGCAGCGCCGGAATGCCGTACTTGCACCCCAGGAAGACGCTCTTCAGGTTGACGTTCATGGTGAGATCCCAGATCTCTTCGTCGGTGTGTATCGCGTCGGCATCGTCGCTGTGCATGATGCCGGCGTTGTTGAAAAGGACGTCCAGTCTGCCGAAGTGCTCTTCGGCGGCGGCGATCATCTTGGCGCAATCGGCGGACTTGGCGACGTCGGCCGCGACGAAGAGGGCGTCGCCGCCTTCGCTCTGAATCTCAACTACACAGGCATTGCCACCGTCTTGGTTGAGATCGACGGCGACGACGCGAGCACCTTCGCGGGCAAAGAGCCGGGCCGACTCGCGACCGATGCCGCTGGCGGCTCCGGTGATCAGCGCCACCCTGTCTTGCAGACGCATCGAATCTCCTTTCGTTCAACCGGTCGCCGACTGATGGTGCCAGCCGGTGAAGGTCGCTTTCATATGCGCTCGAAGTAGCGTTGCCGATCCCACTCGGTGACTGCCGCTTCGCAGGCCCGCTGCTCGACGCGGAAGAAGTGCGCGTAGTGGTCGACGACCTGATCGCCGAAGGCGCGGCGCGCGAAATCGCTTTGCGAGAAGAGGTCGGTCGCTGCGCGCAGGGTCGCCGGTACTTCGGGGAGATCTGCGGCAGCGTACATGTCGCCGCGAAACATCTCGGGAGGCTCGATTTTGTTTTCGATACCGTCGATACCGGAAGCCAGTGAGGCGGCGAAGGCGAGGTAGGGATTGCAGTCGGCACCGGGGATGCGGTTTTCGATACGCAGACTGGCGCCGCTGCCGACGACGCGGAAGCCGGCGGTGCGGTTGTCGTAGCTCCAGGCGATCTTGGTCGGCGCCCACGACGAAGCCAGGTAGCGCTTGTACGAGTTCACGGTCGGTGCATAGAACGGCATCACCTCGGCGGCGTGTGCCATCCAGCCGCCGAGAAACCAGCGGAACTCGTCGGCGCAGTCGATGCCCTGCCAGGATGTTCCGCCGGCGAAGGCGTTTGCGTCGTCGCGCCACAGGCTCATGTGGATGTGGCAGCTCGACCCCGCCTGACCTTCCATCGGTTTGGCCATGAAGGTCACGCTCATCGCCAACTGGTCGGCGAGCTCCTTGGCGCAGTGCTTGAGGATGCCGTGGCGGTCGGCCATGGCGAGGGCGTCGGTGTAGCGCACGTTGATCTCGTGCTGGCCGAGCCCCCACTCGCCCTTGGTGCTTTCGACCGGAACGCCGGAGTCGCGCAGATGGCGGCGTAGGGGGGCGTTCAGCTTTTCGACTCGCGAGCCCTGCATGATGTGGTAGTCCTCGAGATACCAACCCGCTGCTTCGAGATCGCGATGCCCCTGGCGGGCGGCGTCGCGGTAGGACGTTTCGAAGATGAAGAGCTCGAGCTCGGACGCCGCCATGACCGCGTAGCCGAGATCGCCGGCGCGCTCGACCTGGCGGCGCAGGATCGAGCGCGGTGCCTCGACGACGGCTGCGTGAGAATCGGTCGAGAGCACGTCGCAGATGACCAGAGCCGTGTTTTCGAGCCAGGTGGCGCGGCGCAGTGTCGACAGATCGGGAGCGAGGTGGAAGTCGCCGTAGCCGGCTTCCCAGTTGGCGAACGAGTAGCCGGCGACCGGTTCCATCTCCATGTCGACGGTGAGCAGATAGTTGCAGGCGTGCGTCCCTTGCTCGGCCGCCGCGTCGACAAAGAAATCGGCGGCGATGCGCTTGCCGACGAAACGCCCGTAGAGATCGGTGAAGACGAGAAGGACGGTCTCGATGGCGTCTTGGTCGACGAGATCCTTGAGCTCGTCGAGCTCGAGCATGCCGCGTCTGCCAGTCATGAGTCTTCCTCTTGGCTCTTCCTTGTCGTCACAAGACGAGGTGATGCGATTTGGGGCGTGTGAGCTGTTCGAAACCGAGGACCGAGAGCGAGCAGCCGCGGCCCGAATCCTTGACGCCCACCCAGGCCAGTCCGGGGTCGAGGTAGTCGCAGCGATTCATGAACCAGGTACCGGTCGCGACCCGGCCGCCGATCGCCAGGGCGGCGTCGCGATCGCGTGTCCACACCGAGGCGGTCAACCCGTAGAGACTGTCGTTCATCAGGCGAATTGCCTCGTCGTCGCTTTCGACCGCCATGATGCCGACGACCGGGCCGAAGGTCTCTTCGCGCATGATGTTCATGCCGTGGTCGACGGCGCTGAGAACTTGCGGGGCGACGTAGGGACCCTGGGCGGGCACTTCGAAGCGCCGGGGATCGATATGGGCGCGTGCCCCGGCGGCGACCGCGCCGGCGATCTCCCGGGCGACGAATTCGGCATGGGACGCGCGGGCCAGGGGGCCGAGTGTGGTCTCGGCGTCGAGCGGATTGCCGACGATGTATTCCTCGGTGCGGGCGACGAAGCGCTCGATGAATCGATCGGCCAGCGACCGGTGGACGTAGATCCTCTCGATTCCACAGCACGATTGGCCGGAGTTGAAAAAGGAGCCGTCGACCAGATTCTCCACCGCGTCCTCGAGGTCGGCGTCGGCGCGGACGTAGGCGGGATCTTTGCCGCCCAACTCGAGGCCACAGGAGATGAAGCGCTCGGCCGTCGCGCGCACCATGGCGTGGCCACCGCGCACCGAGCCGGTGAAGGCGACGAAGGCGACGCGCGGATCTGCGACGGCGCGCTCGGTCGTCGTGTGATCGCAGTGAATCGACTGCAAGACTCCATCCGGCAGACCGGCCTCGCGGTAGAGCTCGGCGATGCGTTGGCCGCAGCGCGGAGTCTGCGATGAATGCTTGAGGACGACGCTGTTGCCGGCGAGCAGGGCGGGGACGACGGAGTTGATCGCGATGAGGTAGGGGTAGTTCCAGGCGGGTACGACGAGGACGGTTCCCAGCGGAACTTTCTCGATGAAGAGTTCGTGGGTTGGCGGTGAGTCGACGGGTATGTCGGCCAGCGCCGGCGCCGCGAGCTCGATCATCTTGCGTGCCCGGTCGGCTGCCGTCGTCACCTCGCGCGGCGCGTAGCGGATCGGCCGACCCATCTGCCAGGAGATCTCACGACCGAGGCGATCCGCATTGCCGTCGAGCAGATCGGCGAAGCGAGCGCAAATGGCGGCGCGCTCGGCCAGCGAGGTCGCACTCCACTCGACCTGCGCGGTGGTGGATCGCTCGAGCACGCTGTCGATCTGGTCGGCGGTCGTGACTTCGACGGAACAGTAGAGCGAGCCGTCGACCGGGCTGATGACGTCGATGGAGGTCACGAATCTCTCATAGTGATTTGCGGGCGTTTCGTCGACTCGTTGCTGCATGGCCTGCTTTGCAGGTGTTGCCCGCGTTTAACGAGGAGCGCAGCCGCAGGGGGGAGGGTGCGCACAAAGGCGACGGCCCCAATCTTGGTACGGCTCGTGCTCAGAGTAGCTGGTGAAGGTGGATCGAGTTGGGACGAATCCGAGGACGAAGAAAATGAGAAGAACCCTAGTGTGGATCGTAGTTTGCCAGATTCTCTTTGTTGGCTTCACCATGGCCGGACCGGTGGTGGTGATGCGCTACGCCAACGAGAATTGCACCGCGGCCGCAGACCGCATCGGCAGTGATCGGCGTTCGCCGCACGCAGCCACGTGTCGGCTCAAAGCGCCGCAGGAGGTCGAGGCAGACTACCGGTTGATTCCGTTGCCGCGGTGACGTGCAGGCACTGTAGCAACGGGATCGGGGGGAGCTCCGGTGAACACCGGAGCTCCCTCGACTCAGCCTGAGATGCCGTCGAGGCGGAAGCTTCGCTTGACGGTCGTGCGGCGAGACGCTAGGCGAGCCCCATGAGGCGGTGCGTACTGACGGTGCTGGTCCTGGTGCTGGTCGCCGCTCCGGCGTTTCACGAGACCACAACACACGAAGCGGTGGTTGCCGGTCTGGCCGGCCATGGCCCAGCGGAGTGTCCGGGGCACGATGGAGGCTCCGAGCACGAGCGCGACGGTTGTCCGTGCCCCGAGCATCACGGCGGTGATCACGAACACGGGGTGTGCGGTCACTGCTATTCTCCGGCGCGCGTCGACTCGCACCGCCGCGCCCTGGCGGGACAGGCACGTGCCGCTCTCGCGGTCGCCGGCTGTTCCACGCAAGTCATCGCCTTCCGTCGTCTCGTTCCCGGTCGCACGGCGACTGGAACTTCCCCGCCCCGCTCGTCGTAGACGAGCGTTCGGCGCGACTCGAGTCGCGCCGCTGTGTTGGCGTGCTGGAATTCGCGGGTTCGCGAAGCGCGGCACTCATTGCGGGTGGAATCGTAGTCCGTCGAAAAACGGGTGCGCATGCGAGAAAGAGGGTTTTGGGGTCAGAGCAAGGCGCGCAACCGGAGGCAAAGCCAAGGCCATTGTTGAGGATTTCGCGACGCCGCTCTGACGCCAAGACGCCACTCGCAGTGCGTGTCCTGTTTTTCGACCGGCTGACAGGGGAAAGAGATGCGAAAAGTACTGGCTCGAGGTCTGCTTTGTTGTTGTGGGATTTGTCAGGTGTCGCCGCTGGCGGCGCAACCGGAACATCCGACGCGCGACGAAAAGGTCGAGGAGATCGTCGTCACCTTGCCGCACGGGCACCGTCGTTCGGAGATCGTCGCCGGCACCACGGTGTTGACCGGCGAAGAGCTCGACCGTTCGGTGGCGACGTCGATCGGCGACACGCTGTCCAATCAGCCGGGGATCACGTCGACGGGCCACGGCCCGGGTGCCGGCCGGCCGGTCATCCGCGGCCTCGGTGGTCAGAGGGTTCGCGTGTTGCAGAATCGGATCGATTCCCTCGACGTATCGATCACCAGTCCCGATCACGTCGCTACCGTCGAACCTCTTCTCGCCGACCGAATCGAGGTCATCCGCGGTGCCGGGACATTGGTCTACGGGAGCGCGGCGGTTGGCGGGGTGGTCAACGTCGAGGATGGCAGGATTCCAGTCGAGCTGCCCGATGAGGGCCACGCCGCCGCCGTGCGAACCCTGTTCGGCACCAACGCCGATGAAAAAAGCGGCGCGGCGCGGGTCACCGCGACCGTTCTCGACAATCTGGCCGTCAATGCGCAGGGGTTCTTTCGCGACTCCAACGATTTCGACGCTCCCGGCTTTGCTTTTTCGCGCCGGCTCCGGGCAATGGAAAATGAGGAGGAATCGGGACACGGTGCCGTCGCCAACAGCGATGTCGACGTGCGAGGCGGCAGCGTCGGCGCCTCCTACGTGTGGGACGATGGGCACTTCGGCGTTTCGTTCGGAGTCCGCGACGACGAATACGGCGTGCCGGGCGGTGGCCATCACGCGGGAGGTGAAGATGAAGGGGCGGGAGAGCATGAAGAGGAAGAAGCGCCGATCCGAATCGATGCCCGGCAGTGGCGCGTCGAGATCGGGGGAGAGGCGCGCGGCGAGATGGGGTTGTTCGACACTGCGCGACTGCGCTTTGCCTATGCGGACTACCTGCACCGCGAGCTCGAGGGGGCGGAAATCGGCACCCGCTTCGATCGCGAAGGATGGGAAGGTCGCCTCGAATTCCTGCAGGCACCGTGGCGCGGTCTCGACGGGGTCATAGGCGTACAGTTGGCCGATGGGGACTTTTCGGCCAGCGGCGAGGAGGCGTTCGTTCCGCCAAACGAGACGTTTCAGGCCGCCTTTTTCATCGTCGAAGAATACGAGCTCGAACCGTTCACCCTCGAGGGGGGGCTGCGCTACGAGCACCGAGATTCCGATGCCGAGAGTGCCAGCAGATCCTTCGATGGCGTTTCCGTCTCGCTTGGGGGCAAATGGGAGATTCTGGAGGGCTACCTGCTCGGTGCGACCTTCGGTCGCACCGAGCGCCTGCCGGCTCCGGAGGAGCTCTTCTCCAACGGACCGCATCTGGCCACGCTGTCTTTCCAGCGCGGTGACCCGCGATTGGGCAAAGAGACGTCCAACAGTGTCGAAGCGACACTGCGCAAGCAGCAGGGACGCGTGCACGGCGCGCTCAACCTGTTCTACTACCGCTACGACGACTTCATCTTCGACCAGCGCACCGGCGAGATCGAGGACGGGCTGGAGGTATTTGCTTCCCGCCAGGCCGACGCCGAGCTCTTCGGCGGTGAGCTCGAGACCTCGGTCGAGCTGCTTCGCGATGAACCCATCGATGCGCTGGCCGATTTCCAACTCGACTATGTCAACGCCGAGCTGCGCAACGGCGGCCCGCTGCCACGCACACCGCCGCTGCGCATGACGCTCGGGGCCGAAGCCGACAGCGACTACCTGCACGGCCGCATCGAAGTGCAGTGGGTAGGCAAACAGGACCGTGTTGCCGAATTCGAGCTTCCCACTGACGACTACTTCCGCCTCAATCTGGGTGTCGCCTGGCATCCGGTGCCGAAACGCCAGGATCTCACCCTGCGCCTGGACGCCCGCAACATTACCGATGCGAAGGGACGCAACCACGTCTCTTTCCTGAAGGATCGCGTCCCCCTGCCGGGCCGCGACATACGCCTGTCGGTGCAGTGGAAGCTGTAGCCAGGAGGGCTGCATCGCATTCCCGGTAGACATCGGTTGGAAAGAGCCGCAGAACGGAGAAAGCCCTGGCGCAGCCAGGGCTTCTCGGAGAGCGGGCGACCGGGGTCGAACCGGCGACCTTATGCTTGGCAAGCATACGCTCTAGCCAGCTGAGCTACGCCCGCGTGCAGGGATTTTCATACCCAAGGCTCGGGCGAGTGTCAAAACGGCGGGGTGATAGGTCGAGATCTTTTTTTTCGTTTGCGGTGAACCTTTTTCCGGCGCGCCGCGTACTACGGTGCAAACTGAGAGAAAAGGGAGGAAAGATGACCGACACCATGAAGCGATGCCCCTACTGTGCCGAGGAGATCCGCGCCGAAGCGACGCGCTGTCGATATTGTCGCAGCCGATTGGTTTCCATCGATCCGGCGCGCTGGCATCGCAGCCACGCCGACACCCGCATGGGCGGTGTGTGTGCGGCGCTGGCCAATGCGTTTGCGGTTCCCGTCGGCGCCGTGCGCGCCGCCTTCGTCGTCCTGGCGATTCTGCCGATGCATTTGAGCGTCCTGCTCTATCCGGCGCTGTGGGCGGTGATTCCGCGCCGGCCCGGCGGTGAGTCGATGCTCGAGCACGGTTTGCGCTGCGGCCTGGCGGCGGCCAACCGAATGAGCGGACGGCGCCGCGATGAAGTTGGGCCGCCGAGCGCGACCAGTACCTACTAAAGGCCTCGGTCGGGAAGTGCTAGCATGTTGCCTGCATGGCCAACGATGAGGAGCTGGCGCTCGAGCTCGCGGCGGGGGAGGACTCGGCGCTGGCGGAGCTCTTGCGTCGCTACGATCGGTCGCTCGCGCATTTCATCCACCGCCACACCGGTGGCCGCGATGTCGAGGACATCTTCCAGGAAACCTGGCTGCGGGTCGTGCGCAATGCCCGCACCTTCGACGCGACGAGGAAATTCTCGACCTGGTTGTTCCAGATCGCCCTCAACCTCTGTCGCGACTGGCATCGCCGGCCGCCGCCGGAGGCGCACGACGGCGGCGAGGCGAGGGCTGGCGGTGCCGGCTTCGACCGTGTCGATGCTGGGATCGATGCCGCGCGTCTCCTCGAGCAGCTTCCCCTGGAGCAGCGCGAAGTGGTGATTCTGCGCTACTACCACGATCTCCGCGAATCCGACGTCGCGGCGATTTTGGATCTGCCCAAGGGTACGGTGAAGAGTCGCATGCACAACGCTCTGAAAAAGTTGGCTGCGCTGGCGCGAGGTACGTCATGAGCGATGCGGAGCGACGTGTGCGCTTGCGGCAAATGATGGCCGAAGCCGATTGCGATACGGCGGATGCCGCCGAGCGTCTCGCGACGGCGCTGCAGTGGCCGGTCTCGGCGGATGTGTCATCCCTGTCGTGCGCGGTCTTGACGGCAGCGCGTAGCGAGTTGGCGGCGCAGGCGAGGAGAGCTTTGCGCCGCCAGGTTGCCGCCCTGCTCGGCTTGGCGATCGTTTCGATGCCGCTGAGCCTGGCCTTCGGTGGCTACATGATCCAGCGCGTCTACGATGTTGCCAGCGCCATCTTGCCGGCCGGCGTGGCTCTCTATCTGGTGGGAACGTATGCGATGATCGCCCTTGCGCTCTTCGGCGCGACCTACGCGGCGATCCCCATTCTCGTTGGTCAGGCACGCGATCGGTTTGCCTATGCACACGCCGGGGAGGTTTCCCGATGAAGAAGTGCCCCTACTGTGTCGAAGAGATTCAGGACGCTGCCATCAAGTGCCGCTATTGCGGCAGTATGCTGAAACGCGGCGCTTTGGCGGTGGAGTGGTTCCGCGTCCGCCGCGGCCGGCGCGTCGCCGGCGTCTGTGCCGGTCTCGGCGAGCACTTCGGGGTGTCGGCGACTGCCCTGCGTCTGGCTTTCGTGATTCTGACCCTCTTCGGATTGTGGGGTGCGATCATCTATGCCGTGCTGTGGATCGTCATGCCGCTGTCGCCGCTTTCGCATCGGCAACCGGCGGCGCTGCCGGAAGACGGCGGAGCCGAACGCGTCGTCGTTGCCAGCGATCGCGACGCCGAAGTCGTGCGGCGCGACTCGTGATGTCCGGCTTGGCGCAGTCAGCGGTTGCCGCTGCTGCGGATGAGCAGCATGGCGGAGAAACCGATGATCAATCCGGCGATGAGCTCGGGAGCGCTGGCAAAAAGCGCCTCGGCTAGCGGCTCGGTCTGGAAGCCGGAATCCAGCAGGGTGACGATGATAGCGCCGGCCAGCACGGCGGTGGTCAACTCGACGTTCCACCCCGTAATCCATCGCAGTGCCAAGCCGACACAAACCCCGGCCACCCAAAGATCAACGAACGATCGGATGTCCATTCTCCTGCGTATGCAAGCAAACGTGCGGCCAGCGCTGGTGCCGGTGACTCGATGGTTGCGAGTTGCGCAGGGCGCAAAGAACCTGCGGCGATCTATGCCGATCGATTGACGCTGCGCCGATTCGTTGACTCGGTTTGCTAAGCTTTGATTTCCAGCAGATGGATTTTCTTCTGCAGTGCGCGCACGGAAATCCCCAGCTTTGCTGCGCTGTGGGTACGGTTGCCGTTGTTGCGCAATAGCTCCTGGGTGATCAAGCGGCGTTCTACCTCGCGCAGGCGGCCGCGCAACGGCCCGCATTCCGGAGCCGGTTCCGCCATCTCGGTGTCGCCCACCACCTCGGCCGACAACAGATCGGTGTCGATCGACTCGCCGGTATTGGCAAGGGCTACGGCGCGTTCGATCTCGTTTTCGAGCTCGCGAACGTTGCCGGGAAATCGATAGGCGCAGAGTGACTCGACGGCGGCTGGCGTGAGGCCGGTCAGATCCTTGTTGGCGCGCGACGTGTACTTGTCGAGAAAGTGCTTGGCCAGCAAGATGACGTCGCCATCGCGCTCGCGTAGCGCCGGTAGTTGCACGCGCAGCACGTCGAGGCGGTAGTAGAGATCGCGACGGAAGCGACCGGCTTCCACCTCCTCGCGCAGGTTCTTGTGGGTAGCGCTGATGATGCGGACATCGACCTGTACCGGCTCGTTGCTGCCGACGCGGCGGATTTCTCCCTCTTCGAGAACGCGCAGCAGCTTGACCTGCATGGTCAGTGGCATGTCGCCGATCTCGTCGAGGAAGAGAGTGCCGCCGTCGGCTTCCTCGAAGAGGCCGCGATGGTCTTTGACGGCGCCGGTGAACGAGCCGCGACTGTGGCCGAAGAGCTCGCTCTCGAGCAGCGGTTCGGGGACCGAACCGCAATTCTGCGCGACGAACTTTCGATCGCGCCGCGCTCCGTTGTAGTGAATCGCGCGGGCGATGATTTCCTTGCCGGTTCCGGTTTCTCCGTTGATGAGAACCGTCGCATCCGAATCGATGGCTTTTTCGACGATCTTGAGAGTGGCCTTCATCGCCGGACTGACGCCGATGATGTTGTCGAGGTGGAAGCCACCGGTGACGGCGCGCTTGAGGCTGATGTTCTCGCGGCGCAGCTCGCCGTTGGCGATGCGCAGCTCTTCGACGAGTTGAGTGTTGTGCTCGAGCAGTTGCGCATTGCGGCGGCGCAGCTTGTAGGTCTCCATCGCCGAACGAACGATCATGCTGAGATCTCGGTTGTCCCACGGCTTGGCGATGTACTGGTACACCTTGCCGGTGTTGATCGCCTCCGACAGCGTGTCGATGTCGGCATAGGCGGTGAGGATGATGCGCACGACGTCGGGGTGTGTCGTCATCACCCGACCGAGGAGCTCGGTGCCGCTCATTTCCGGCATGCGTTGATCGGCGACGATGACGCCGATGTGTTCCTTCTCCAGCACTTCGAGTGCGCGCTCGCCGTCGGTAGCCGTGAAGACGGGAATCTCGCGGGTGAAGAGTTGTTTCAGGAGGGTCAGCGTATTCGGCTCGTCGTCGACGATGAGGACGGCCGGCGGTGGCGTCGGTTCACGCGTTGCTGTCGAGTTGCTCATGAGGAGCTCCGTTGGTTGGTAGTGAGACGGTGAAGGTCGTGCCATCGCCGGGCGCAGAGGCGACGCTGATCTCGCCGCCATGGGAGCGAACCAGAGAGCGGACGATGCTGAGTCCGAGTCCGGTGCCGCGACCGACCTCCTTGGTGGTGAAGAAAGGGTCGAAGATCTTGTCGCGGGTGTCGGCCGACATTCCGGGTCCCGTGTCGGCCACCGAGACGATGACCTGATCGCCGCCGTTGCTGGTGCGCACGGCGATCGTGCCTTTGTCAGGGATCGCCTGCACGGCGTTGGCCAGGAGGTTGAGGAAGACTTGCGACATCTGTCCGGCGTTGCAGAGGACGAGTGGAATCTCGCCGAACTCCCGCTCGATGGTGATGCGTCCGTGCAGCTCGCCTTGGAGCAGGCGCAGCGATTGCTCGATGCTCTCGTGCAAGTCGGTCGGCTCGCGGCCGTCGGTGGCTGGCCGCGAGAAGGAGCGCAGATCCTGCACGATGCGGGCGGCGCGCTGTGCCCCGTCGCGACAAATGGCGGCGTTTTCGAGCAGCGTCGCAAAGCGTTCGTCCGAATCTACCTCGCCGCGTAGCTGGCCCATGGCAGAGTCCGCTGCTGCCGCCGCCAGGTGGCGATCGAGGAGGTCGCGCAGGTCGGCGATCGATCTCGAAATCAGATCGATCGAGGAGTGGATGAACGAGACCGGATTGTTGATCTCGTGGGCGACGCCGGCGACCAGCGTGCCGAGGGCGGCCATCTTGTCGGCGTGCGCGAGCTGCGCCTGGGCGTCGCGCAGCTCGTCGTAGGCGGTGGCCAGCTCATCGTGCGAGCGTCGCACCTGGCGCTCCATCGCACGCATGCGCAAGAGAGCGGCGATGCGCGCTTTCAGCTCGTCGGGGTGAAATGGCTTGGTCAGGTATTCGTCGGCTCCGGCAGCAAAGCCGCTGAGCTTCGAGTCGAGCGATGCCCGCGCCGTCAGCAGGATGAGCGGGATGTGTCGCAGCGCCGCATCGCCCTTGAGAGTCTCGCAGAGGGCGATGCCATCCGGGCCGGGCATCATGACGTCGCTGACGATCAGATCGATGGATTGCCGGCCGAGAATCTCCATGGCGCTGGCCGAGTCGCTAGCTTGGCAGAGCCGGTAGGAGCCGGCGAGTACGTCACAGACGAAGCCCAGCATCTCGGGATTGTCGTCGACCACCAGCACGGTCTCGGCATTGCCGTCGTCGCCGCTGGTGCGGCCGGTCGCCAGTGGCGCCATCTCCGGTACCGGATGCGCCGAGGCAGCGAGGGCCTGAAGGTGCTGGCCGGCGGCCGCCGGGATGCCAGCGGCCGAAGCGGAGGCGCCGTCGCTCGCTGCGCTTGGTATGGTGACGCGAAAGATCGTGCCGCCGCCCAGCTTGCTCTTGACCGACACGCCGCCGCCCTGTGCCTCGATGAGCTCGCGTACCAGCGCCAGGCCGATGCCACTGCCGGCAAAGCTCGAGCGGCCGGCGCTGCTTCCCTGATGGTAGCGCTCGAAAATCGTCGGCAGCTCGGCGGCGGGAATCCCCGGACCGGTGTCGGAGACGTCGATGTCGACGGTATCGCCGGTGGCGCTGGCGGTGACGGAGACACGCCCGGCGCTGGTGAACTTGAGCGCGTTGGCGAGCAGGTTGCCGACGATCTTGTTCATCATGGCGCGATCGCAGAGGGCGCATATCTCGGGGTCCACGTGCAGGGTGAGCTCGACCTTGCGCTGTTCCGCCAACCAGCGGAATGGTTCGATCGTCGCCTCGAGCAGCGGCCGCAACGCCTCGCGCTGCAGGGTGGGTTTCATCTGCCCGGAGTCGATGCGCGAGATGTCGAGCAGCGTATCGGTGAGTACCAAGAGGGTCGCCGCATTGGAGCGCGCCATCTCGATGCGCCGCTTGGTCTGCGCCGGCAACTTGGCGTCCTCCTGGCTCACTTCCTCGAGCGGGCCGAGCACCAGGGTGAGCGGCGTGCGCAGCTCGTGGCTGGCGTCGGCGAAGAACTGGGTCTTGACGCGGTCGAGCTCGCGCAGTTTTTCGTTCGACGCCCGCAATTCGGCCTGTGTCTGCTCCAGTTCGCGGGTGCGCTCTTCGACCCGGGTCTCGAGCGAGGCGAGAAGCTCGGTGACGCGATCGTAGGAAGCGGCGTTGCGCAGCGCCATCGCCGTTTGGTTGGCCATCGTGCGCAAGAGCTCGATGTCGCGCGGACCGTAGGAGGCGCCGGAGCTCTTGGGACCGAGGTGGAGAAACCCCTCGAGGCGCTTCTCGAAGAGCAGGGGCAGGACCAGCGCCGTAGGCGGTAGCGCTGCACGCGTCGACGCGTCCAGGCTGTCACCGTGTAGGATGCGCCCCTGAGTCAGTGCAGATCCGGTCCGCCGGTCGAGCTCGATCACCACCTCGCCGGGTTCGCCGGCGCCATCGCCGATGACCTTGAAGCCGTCGTCGGTGGCTCGGTAGATGGCACTGTTGGTCGGTGCCATCGTGCGCTGGGAAACGCTGCCGACGTAGCTGGCGATGCGATCGGCCGTCAGCGTTTGATTCAAGGCCTGGCTGAGCTCGCGTGTCGTTTCCGCGTAGTCGAAATGTGTGCGGAAAAAGAGGCGGTCGACGCTGCGTTGCAGGCGGTCGCGCAGGGGATGGAACGCGGCCAGCACGGCGAGCGAGAAGAGCAGGGCGAACCAGGGGGATGACGTGAGCTGCAGGTTGTGAAAGCCGTGCGAGAAGAGGCCGAGGAGGGCTGCGTAGAGAGCGAAGACGACGGTGCTGAGGACGACGTAGGTGGCGGCGCGCCTGAGGAACACGTCGATCTCGAAGAGGTCGCGCTGGATGATTGCGTAGGCGAGGGTCGCCGGGAAAATCCACCAGCCGGCGGTGACGATGTTGAGCGGTAGCTCGGCGCCGACGAGGTGCGACACACCGAGAAGAAGAAAGGGCAGGGCAAAGGCGGTCAGCATCCCGAGCAAGACGATCTTCAGTTTCTCGCGTTCGATCGGCGCTAGATCGCGTTGCTCGCGCCAGGCCGTGTAGACGGACAAAGCGACGACCGCTGCGACCCAGACGACGCCGGCGCGGTAGGCGTAGGTCCAGGCCAACGGTGCGAGGTCGTAGAGAAAGACGTTGAGCGCTGCCAGAACCGCACTCGAGGCGAGGACGAAGAGAAGTCGTCGCCGATGCCTCGCCAGCGGCTTCTCGCTGGGGAAACAGAGTGTCAGGTAGAAGAGCGAGGCCGGTACGAAACCTTCGGCGATGGCGAGCAGAGAGCGGAAGTGAAACGAAGCGAAGTCGGCCAGGCCGAGAATCAGACTGCTCCCCCAGCTCAGGGAAAAGAGCAGCAGCGCCCATGCCGATTTCGCATCGGGTCGCAGGAAGGCGACGAAAAAGCCGATCGCCAGAAGGGCCAGCCCGTTGACCAGGTAGTTGGCGAAGAGGCCGAACCAATCGGCGACCGAAAAGGTGATCACCGGGATCGCGCGCTCGGTCGTTTCGCCGCCGTTGGCAAACGTGTAGCGCAGCGGCGTCCCCTCGCCGGCGCTGCCGGCGAGGGCGCGCGCCTCGCCGGTGCTGGCGATCGGCTTGTCGTCGACCGCGACGAGCTGCCACCAATAGGGAATGTTGGCTGCGCGGCCCGACCAGGTGGGGAGATCGATCGGCGCGACGATGCGGTTGCGCCCCATCAAGAAGCCGTTGAAAGGCTCACCTACCCAGTCGAGGCTGGCGCGCACACAGATGACCGTGACGATCCCGAGTACGAACAAAAGTGCGCACAGAGCGAGTCGGAAACGCTGTTCGGAGCTGAAACGCCCATGAAGCTCATTGTGTTTCGACTCTTGCATCGCGGATTCTAATCCAATGAACGCAAAATCTAGACCAAGGAGGGTGATTCTGTCGATTGTATCGGCGGCTGCCCTGGTTGCATGCCATCCACCGTGGTCGATCGGGGTCCTCGCACCAATCGCCCTGGTTCCCCTACTGGTGGCGCTGCGCGGGCTTGCCGGCGGCCGCCGTATCGCCCTGGGCTGGCTGTGCGGATCGCTGTGGTCGTTCGCCATGGTCGGCGGCGCCTGGCTTTGGCGTGCCGCCGCCAGTTCCCTCGATGCCGATTGGCTGATCTCCGGTCTGGTGGCGCTGGGCGCATCTCAGCTCTACGGCGCGTTGCACGTGGCTCTCTTCGCTTTTCTGATCGGTCGCCAACGAGAGCGCGGCATGCGGGCGGCGCTGCGCGTCGCCGCTGCCTGGGTGGCCAGCGAGGCGCTGCGCTCGGCTACCTTCGGAGGCATTCCGTGGGGTTTGCTCGGGCACGCACTGTGGCAGCTCGACGCCTTCGTCCAACTCGCCTCACTCGCCGGTGTGGCGGCGGTTTCCTTTTGGCTGGCGCTGGTCAATGCGCTGGTCGCCGGTGCCGTCTCGGCGCCGCGCCAAACACGAGACCTCGTGCCCAACCTGGCGCGGGCGCTGGCGGTGGTGGTCGCGGTCGGCGGCTATGGCTTCTGGCGGCTGGGCCAGGCGAGCGCCGGCAGCCCAGTGGCTGTGCAGGTCGTGTACAGCGACTGGCACCGGCTGGGCGCCCAGGACGGCGCGTTGCTAGTCGAGC
Source organism: uncultured Binatia bacterium (SeqCode) (assembly GCA_965216585.1). Classification (GTDB taxonomy): domain Bacteria; phylum Desulfobacterota; class Binatia; order HRBIN30; family CADEER01; genus CADEER01. The sequence goes on from CBDCGC010000002.1 coordinate 264,446, forward strand.
GGCTGGAGCGCGAGACCAGGGCGAATGCCGGCGCCGAGGTGTTCACTCTGTGGCCGGAGGCGTCGCTGCGCACCGACCCGACCGAGCGACCAGAGCTTGCCAACCGACTCTATCGACTGGCACGCGAGCTCGACCGCGACCTGCTCTTTGGCGGCTTGCGCCAACAGGCCGGGGCGCGCTTCAACTCGGTCTACCATCTGGCGCCGAGGCGCGCCGACTTCGTCAGCAGCTATGACAAACGCCGCCTGGTGCCGCTGGCGGAGGGGCGCTGGTCGGGTTTGCCAGCCGGTGCCATCGACTTCGAGGCCGGTGCCGAGGCAACCTTTACGGTCGGCCGGGGTGGCTTGAAAGTGGGCGTCCTTCTTTGTTTCGAAGCGCTCTTTCCGGATCTGGCGGTGCGCCAGAAGGTCGACCTGCTGGTCAATCCGAGCAACGACGTCCGCCTCGGCATCGGCGCTGAGCAGCAGGCGGCGATGGCGGTGTTTCGCGCCGTCGAGACCGGAACCTCAGTGGTGCGGGTGTCGAACCGCGGGCCGTCGATGTTGATCGATCCGCACGGGCGCATCCTGGCGACGGCCCGTGGCTGGGGTAGTGAGGTGTGGGAGGTTCCGCCACCACTGCCGGCGACGGTCTTTCAACGCATCGCCGGTATCTGGGTGCGTTTTCTTCCGATTCGCGCGGCCGGCGATGGCCTGCTGTCATGGGCGTGCCTGATCTGGGTGACGTTCCGTTTGTCGTCGCTGCTGCGAAGCAAGGTGCGCGCATGATGCGAACCGGGGTTCGTGGCAATCGGTGGAAACGAAGGACTCCCGGGTGGTGTGAATCCTCTGGTCATGCCGATATTGTCGAGGCATGCACATTGCTTGGCTTTGGTGTGGGGTAGTGGGCTGAATCTCATGCGTTGGCGACCGATTGATATTGTCGTTTTTCTGGTGCTGGCACTGATGCCTGCGACGGCACTCCACGCGTGGTGCATCGGAGCGCCGCTGGGCGGCGACGGACTCCCCATCGTCGAGCCAGTTCTCGACAACGACGGCGACGGGCTCAACAATCTGCAGGAGGCGTTTCTCGGCACCGACGACAACGACGTCGATTCGGACGACGACGGCGTCGACGACGCCAATCAGATGATCGACGGTATCCGCAACATCGACCGGCCGGCTCTGTATTCGGTCGAGCGCTTCGCCGATCCCAACGATCCGCAGCGTCGCCAGATCGTCGTGCTCGAGGGGAACAACTTGTTCCGCGGCCGGCGTCTCGCCGCTGCCGCCTGGATCAACGTCGAGGACACCGGCCGGCGCCGGCTGGTGCGCCGGTCGCTGCGCGGCAACAGCCAGAACCGCATCGCCCTGCGCTTGCCCAACATCCGCGCCGAGCGGTTGTTTGGCGAGCTTCCTTCGACCGTCTTCGTGCGCACGCTCGGCCGCCAGACGACCAACCGTCTGGATCTCCAGCCGATGGACATCGATTGCGCCGCCCCGCATTTGATGGGGGCGGCGCTGATTCGCCTGCGCGCCGAGATCGATGGCGGCTTTGAAACCTACGAGTACATCGGCGTCGGCGGCTGCGGTCTGGTGCAAGCCGTCAACACCCGAGACGTCGCTGCCACCATCGTCGTCACCGATCACAATCTGCCGATCGACGGCGAGCATCGCATTCGCCTGCAAGCGCCGGCCCACGGAGTTGCGCTGATCGGTTCGCGCATTCTGACACCGGTGCGACCGCGCATCGTCGCCGACGACCTCAACCCCATTCCACCCGGCACCGACGAGGTGCGCGTCGGTGATCGCGTCGCCATCGTCCAGGGCGACGGTGCGGTGGCACCGCTGGCGGCGATGCTCGTCGACGGGTTGACCGCTGATCTGACGATCCCCGAATCCAATCTGAACGCCGACCACGACGGTGACGGCATCTCGTCGGCGCGCGAGATTCGCGATGGCACCGACCCGTTGATCTTCGACACCGACCGCGACGGTCTGCACGACGGCATCGAGAGGCGCACCGACTTCGACGCCAACGACCCCGACACCGACGACGATGGCATCTCCGACGGCGAGGAATTCGTCAACACGGTACCGCCGGGCCAACTGCTGCGATTCGGCAAGCCACGCGTCCGCCAGGCGCCTCGCCGCTGGCGCCGGCCGTCGCGTCGCGCGCGCTGAGCTGCGGGCGTCCTCCTTTCCTCGTCGACGGGGTTGACCGTCGCCGCACGCGCACCGCCGTGGCGCAGGCTGAGGTCGGTGATCGCTGGCGCGATATCCCATTCGAAAGTTCACGCGATATCCCATTCGAGAGTTCACGCGATATCCCATTCGAGAGTTCATCTGATGAATGATGCGGCGCCGTGCAGGGGCTCGGCTGGCCCGAAGGATCCATCGGGGCTCGCTACGAACCAAGTGAAAAGCGGCAGACATCTCTAGATTTTAAGGAGTTAGGGGAGAAACCGAGAACCGTCCTAGATACTGAGATGCGAAGAGTTGGGCCCTCGGAGGCAGCCGCAGAAGCTTCCCGAGGGGTGTCGCCGGCTGGCACGAAACTTCCTGTTTTTCGGCGCAGCGCCGATCTTGGCGCCAATCGAGCCGGGGAAAAGGAGAACGAGGGATGAGAAAGCTGAGTATTGGAATTGCGGTCGTGGTGGCGTCGCTGTGGGCGGCAGGTGCATTCGGCCAAACGGCGATCGACGCCACCAACATCTCGACCGACCGCGCTGCGGTGATCGCCGAGATGGTGCCGAAGCCGCCGACCTACTCGATCAATTCGGCGATCGTTCTGACCAATCCGCACGGGCGGCCGTCCGACTTCAAGATCGAGCTCTTCGACGACAAGGGGAGATCAGCCGGGGGAGGCAGCGTCACCGTGGCGCCGCGCGGCATGGAGGTGATCTGGGTGTCGAAGCTGCTCGACGATCAGACGCGCCGTTTTGTCGGTTGGGGAGTCGCCAAGAGTGAGCGGCCGTTGCAGTGCAATGCGTTTCTAGCCGGCGGCGGCTTCAGCCCGCTACCGGTGAAGAACCACCGCGTGCGCAACACCGACTTGTCGAGCCGGCGCAAGCTCTTTTCGGTCCTCGCAGCACTCTGAACCGGCGCCGAATCCACGGCGTATAAGAACGCGTGGCGGGGCGGGGATTTGATCCTCGCCCCGTCGTTCATTTTGGCGCCGCCGCGTCTGGCGAGCAATTCATTGTCTTCGCCGTCCGGGGCTGCCACAGTCGCAGGGTGCGACACTCACTGGCATCGCTGATCGGCGTAGCGCGGCGCAGCGTGCGCCTGCACCGCATGATCGAGTCGGGCGACCGGATTCTCGTCGCCGTTTCCGGCGGTGCCGATTCGACGGGTCTCGCCATCGTCATGCGCGAGCTCTGCGCTCGCCTCGACTGCGAAATCGTTTTGGGGCACGTCCACCACGGCCTGCGCGGCGCTGATGCAGACGCCGATGAGCTGGCCGCCGAGAGCGTCGCAGCGCGGCTCGGCCTGCCCTTTCTGTCCACGGCGCTGCGCTTGATCGACGGTGGCAATCTCGAGGCGCGCGCCCGCGAAGCGCGCTACCAAGCTCTCGGCACCATGGCCAAGGAGGCCGAGTGCATCAAGATTGCCACCGGGCATACGCGCGACGATCAGGCCGAGACCTTTCTCTTGCGCCTGCTGAGCGGAGCCGGTGTCGACGGCTTGACGGCGATCCAACCGGCGCGTGCCGACGGCGTCATCCGCCCGCTCATCGACTGCCGCCGCACTGCGGTAGCCGGCGTCGTCGCCGATTTGGGTTTCGACGCGCGCGACGACGCGACGAATGCGAATCCGCGCTTCCTGCGCGCCCGCGTGCGCCACGAGCTGATGCCGGTGCTGCGCGATCTCAATCCGGAAATCGCCGACCTGTGTGCGCGCTCGGTCGACTCCCTGCGCGGCGCCCGAGCGGCGCAGGATCAGTGGGCGACCTCTCAGTTGGTGAGAGATGCTGCCGGCGCCGGCTCCCTCGAGCTCGGTGCGCTGGTGCCGATGTCGGCCGATCTGCGCCGTGTCCTGGTCTGGGCGTGGCTGCGCGAGGCTCTACCCGATACGCGCGTGACGGCGCGTCATGTCGACGCCATCGTCGATCTCGCCGAACCGGCGCGCCGCGGTACCGAAGTTGCGTTGCCCGGCGACCTCCGCGTCGAGCGCAGCGGCGATCACCTGCAATTGAAGGCTGGCCAGCGCTTGGCAACCGAGGCGGTGGTCCAGTTGAACCTCGGCGAGTCGCTCGAGCTCGCCAATGGCTGGATGTTGCGCACCCGCGTCTGCGACGGCGCCGGGCTGGAGATGCCGCGCGACCTGTGGACCGCCGTCTGCGACATCGACGCCGGCCAGGAGCTGGTCGTCCGGGCGCCGCGTCGCGGTGAGAAAGTGCGGCCGCTCGGACTCGGTGGCAGCAAGCCGTTGGCCGAGATTCTACGCGAACGCAAAATCCCGCGCTCGGAGAGGGCCAGCTATCCGGTCGTCGCCACCCAGGACGAGCTCTTGTGGGTTCCGGGCGTCGTCCGCTCGGCGGCGACGGCGGTGGGGAAAACCACCAAACGAGCGGCCATCCTGCACGCCAGAAGACTTACCGTTGCTGGAGGTGGGGGTGCATGATAGTTTCTGCGATGGTGCGGATCGTTCGCAAAATGCTCATTTGTTCGGCAACCCGACCGAGTTGCCGAAAGACCGTTTGCAGCCCGCCTGCAAGAGGGAGTCGTGAACCAATTGTCGCGTAGTGTCGCACTGTGGCTGATCCTGGCCCTGATGTTCCTGCTCTTGGTCAACCTGTTGAACAAACAGCAGACCAAGACTCCCGAGCTCGCCTACAGCGACTTCCTTGCGGCCGTCGACGGCGGCGAGGTCGCCGAGGTCACCATCCAGGGGCAAAGCATCTCGGGCAAGTACTCGGCCGGTGACAAGTTCAAGACCTACGTCCCACTCGACGCGGAAGTTTCCAAGCACCTGCAGGGGAAGAATCTCACGATCAAAGCCGAACCGGAAGCCGGCGACCCGATCTACTACGTCGTGCTCGTCCAATGGTTTCCGATTCTCCTGCTGATCGGTGTCTGGATCTTTTTCATGCGCCAGATGCAGGTTGGTGGCGGCAAGGCGATGTCTTTCGGCAAGAGCCGGGCCAAGTTGCTCAACGAAAACACGACCAAGGTCACGTTCAGCGATGTCGCCGGCGTCGACGAAGCCAAGGACGAGCTGGAAGAGATCATCGCGTTTCTCAAGGATCCGAAGAAGTTCACCAAGCTCGGCGGTCGTATCCCCAAAGGGGTGTTGCTGGTTGGCCCACCGGGGACGGGCAAGACGCTCTTGGCGCGCGCCATCGCCGGCGAGGCCGGGGTGCCGTTCTTCTCGATCAGTGGCTCCGACTTCGTCGAAATGTTCGTCGGCGTTGGCGCTTCTCGCGTGCGCGATCTCTTCGTGCAGGGAAAGAAGAACGCGCCGTGCATCATCTTCATCGATGAGATCGATGCCGTCGGCCGCCATCGCGGGGCCGGCCTGGGCGGTGGCCACGACGAGCGCGAACAGACCCTCAATCAGTTGTTGGTGGAGATGGACGGTTTCGAGGCCAACGAGGGGGTGATCTTGATCGCGGCGACCAACCGCCCCGACGTCCTCGATCCGGCCTTGTTGCGACCCGGCCGCTTCGATCGCCGCGTCGTCGTGCCGCGACCGGACGTCAAAGGCCGCGAGGGAATCTTGCGCGTGCACACGCGGCGCCTGCCGCTGGCGGAAGATATCGATATCGGCGTGCTCGCCCGCGGCACCCCCGGCTTTGCCGGCGCCGATCTCGAAAACCTGGTCAACGAGGCGGCGCTGCTGGCGGCGCGGCAGAGCAAGGATCAGGTTTGCATGGAGGACTTCGAGGTCGCCAAGGACAAGGTGATGATGGGCTCGGAGCGCAAGAGCATGATCATCAGCATGGAGGAGCGCCGCAACACCGCCTATCACGAGTCGGGTCACGTTCTCGTCGCCAAACTGACGCCGGGCTCGGATCCGGTACACAAGGTGACGATCATCCCGCGTGGCATGGCCCTCGGGGTGACGCAGCAACTGCCGATGGACGAGAAGCACACCTGGTCGCGCAAGTATGTTCTCAATCGCGTCACCATGCTGCTCGGTGGTCGGGCTGCCGAGGAGATCGTTCTCGGCGAGACGACGACCGGCGCCGGCGATGATCTGCAGAAGGCGACCGACCTGTCGCGGCGTATGGTCTGCGAGTGGGGCATGAGCGAGAAGCTCGGTCCGGTCACTCTCGGCAAGAAAGACGAAGAGATCTTCCTCGGGCGCGACTTCGGCCAGGTGCAGGACTATTCGGACAGCACCGCCGTCGAGATCGACACGGAGATCCGCAACATTCTCAAGTCGTCGTACAACAAGGCGCGAAAGCTGCTCGAGGACAATCTCGGGCTCCTGCACAAGATGGCGGAACAACTGTTGGAGCACGAATCTCTCGACTCCACGGCGATCGAGACGATCATCCGCCAGTATCAAGATCCCGGAACCGGTACGCTCAGCGCGGCGGGCGCTGATTCGAGCGCGTGATCCGCCCGGCATCGTTTTCAATCGGGACGATCGAACGGCGGCCGCTGGGGTGCTGTCGCAGCGGCAAGTGAGGTGAGCCGGTGCAAGAGCTGATCGAGAGCTTTCGCCCGCGCGATGCACTCGATATCGGTGTCATCGCCTTCCTCATCTATCAGACGCTGAAGCTCATCCGGGGCACCCGCGCCGCCCGCATGTTGCTCGGCCTGGGCGTCGTCTTTCTCATCTTCTTCGGCTCGCAGCTACTCGATCTCTACACCGTCAATTGGTTGCTCGACACCTTCCTGTCGTCGATCCTCTTGCTGATCGTCGTCATCTTTCAGAACGACATCCGCCGGGCTCTGACGCAGTTTGGCTCGGGTGCCTTCTTCGGTAGCGAAGACGCCCTGCAGCGCGGCGACGTCGAAGAAGTCGTTCGTGCCGCGGTGACGTTGGCGACCAAGCACATCGGTGGCTTGATCGCCTTCCAGCGCGACGTCGGATTGAACGAATACGTCGAGGGTGGCACGACGATCGATGGTGAGATTCGCCGCGAGCTCGTCGTCAGCGTGTTCCTGACGGACTCGCCGATTCACGATGGCGCCTTGATCATCGCAGATGGTCGGATTGCGGCGGCTGGCTGCTTTCTCCCGTTGACGGCGAATCCAAACGTCTCCAAGGCACTGGGCACACGGCACCGGGCGGCGATCGGTCTGACCGAAGAAACGGACGCGGTCGTCGTCGTCGTCTCTGAAGAGGACGGCCGTATTTCGCTGGTGACGGATGGACGCTTGACGCGCGATCTGGATGCGGCGAACTTGCGAGAGAAGCTCGAGCAGTTGTTGGTATGAGGAGCTCCGGTCGTGTCCTGGTTGCGTAGAATCGTCTCGCTGACGGAGGCCGCGTTGTTCGGCAACTTCGGCCTGAAGTTGTTGTCGATCGGCTTGGCGATCGGCCTGTGGTTTTTCGTCAACGCCGCCCAGCGCGACAGCGAGGAGAAGTTTTCCGTCGGCATCCGGCTCGAACGCACACCCGGCGACCTGATGCTCGTTTCCCCGCGTGTGGAGGAAGTCGAGCTCAAGGTGAGCGGACCGCGCACCCTGCTCAGCCGCATCGAAAAAGAGGGGCTGGCGATCGACATCGATCTGAGTGGCGTTCGCGCCGGCGTGACGACGTTTCGCTTGCGCGCCGATCGCCTCGGCTTGCCGCGCGGCGTGACACCGGTGCGCATGACGCCTTCGGAGCTGACGCTCGAATTCGCCAAGGTCGAGAGCAAGCAGGTGCCGGTCAATCTCGCGGTGGATGGCCGCCCGCCGGGAGATCTACGCATCATCGAGAGCAAGGTGAGTCCCGAGAAAGTCGATGTGAAGGGGCCGGCGCGAATCGTGCGCGAGATCGCCGTCGTGACGACGATGCCGTTCGACATCAGCGATGCAGAGCCCGGGCGGCTGACGCGCGAAGTCGGCCTCGCCATCGACGCCGAGCTGCTGACGGTGTCGTCGCCAACCGTGAACGTCGAAATGCTGCTCGAGGAACCGGCGATCGAGGGTACGACGGAAGACATGGAGATCATTGTGCGCAACCCGGGCGGCACCGCGACCGTCGAACCGGCGACCATGGCGGTGCAGGTCCGTGGCCCGCGCTCGAAGATCGAGGGATTGGAGTTGCCGGCCGGCGCCATCTACGTCGATGCGGCGGGCCTGGCACCGGGAACCCATCGCTTGCAGCCCGCGGTCGTCTTGCCCGTGGATGTGGAGTTGGCGCGAGAGCTCGCCAAGGTGAAGGTTGCGATCCAGGCGACGGCAACCGTTACGGCGACGCGAACCGTCGCGTCGCCGACACCCAGCGCGCCGGCGGCGGCACAAGTCGAGTCGAATGTCTCGCGAGAGATTCTGTGGAGCACGGAGGTCGGTGATGAAGGGTGAGGCAACCAAGTTGTTCGGTACGGATGGTATCCGCGGCACCGCCAACATCGAGCCGATGACGTCGGAGTCGGTGCTGCAGATCGGCCGCGCCATTGCCCACGTCGTCAAGAGTCAGCCGCACCGGCACCGCATCATCATCGGCAAGGACACGCGCCTCTCGGGCTACATGCTGGAGAGCGCCCTGACGTCGGGGATTTGTTCGATGGGTGTGGACGTCCTCCTGGTCGGCCCGCTGCCGACACCGGGAATCGCCTTCTTGACGCGCAGCATGCGGGCCGATGCCGGTGTCGTCATCTCGGCTTCGCACAATCCCTTTCAGGACAACGGTATCAAGTTCTTCGATCGCACCGGCTTCAAGCTGCCGGACGAAACCGAGCAGGAGATCGAGCGCCTGCTCTCCGAAGACGAAATCGCGCACCTGCGACCGACCGCGACGGAAGTGGGCAAGGCGCATCGGATTGACGATGCGACCGGTCGCTACAATGTTTTTCTCAAGAGCACCTTTCCCCGCCAACTCACCCTCGACGGTATCAAGGTCGTCGTCGACTGCGCCAACGGCGCCGGCTACCGGGTCGGTCCGGAAGTCTTCGACGAGCTCGGCGCGACCGTCGTTGCCGTCGGCGTGGAGCCGGATGGGGAGAACATCAACGAGGAGTGCGGGGCACTGAATCCACTGCGCCTGGCCGAGCGGGTTCGCGCCGAGTCGGCTGACGCCGGCATTGCCATCGACGGCGATGGCGATCGCGTGATTTTCGTCGACGAAAAAGGCGAGATCGTGGATGGCGACGAGCTGCTCGCCATCATCGGCACGGCGCTGCACGAACGCGGCGAGCTGAGCAACGACGCCATCGTCGCCACGGTCATGAGCAACATCGGCCTGGAGGTGGCGCTGCGCCAGCGCGGCATCGAGCTCATCCGCGTCGCTGTCGGCGATCGCTACGTCGTCGAGGAAATGCGCCGCGGTGGCTATGTGCTCGGCGGTGAGCAGTCCGGCCACCTGGTGTGCCTCGATCAGAGCACGACCGGAGACGGTCTGCTGACGGCGTTGCGCGTCGTTGCGCTGATGGTCGAGCGGAGCCGGCCGCTCAGTGAGCTGCGCACGGCGATGCAGCGCTTCCCGCAGGCGCTGGTCAACGTCGGTGTGCGCGAACGCCGCGACCTCGATTCGGTTCCCAACGTCGCCAAGGCGATCGCCAGTGCCAATCGGGAGCTGGGGGAACGCGGCCGCGTGTTGGTGCGCTATTCCGGGACCGAGCCGCTGGTGCGGGTCATGGTCGAAGGCGACCAACCGACGGTGGTCGAGCGTCTGGTCAACGATATCGCCGAGTCGGTACGGGCCGAGCTCGCCTGAGCTGGCGATGCATCTCGTCACCGCCGCGCAGATGCGCGACCTCGACCGCCTGACGATCGAGGAGTACGGAGTTCCGGGACACGTCTTGATGGAGCGCGCCGGCGCGGGCGCCTGCGCCATGCTGTTGAAGGTGTTTCCCCATCTGCGAAAAAAGGGCGCCCGGGTCGTCGTCGTCGCCGGCAAGGGCAACAACGGTGGTGACGGTTTCGTCGTCTCTCGCTTGCTACGGCGCAAGGGGATCCGCGTCTCGGTGTTGTTGATGGCGCGTTGCGCGCAACTCGGCGGTGACGCCGAACGCAACCTGCGCGCTTTTCGCCGTGGTCGCACGGTGGTGCGAGAGATCACGACCCAGCGGCAGGTGGGCAAAGTTCTCGACGAATTGAGAGGCGCCGATTGTATCGTCGACGCGTTGCTCGGCACGGGAGTACAGGCCGCCGTGCGTCCGTTACAAGCGGCTATGATCGAGGCGATCAACACTTGCGGCACGCCGGTCTTCGCACTCGACCTGCCGTCCGGGCTCGACGCCGACCGCGGCGTGCCGCTGGGTACGGCGATCCGGGCAGAAGCGACGGCGACCTTTGGTTTCGCCAAACTCGGGCAAGTCATCCACCCCGGCATCGAGCACTGCGGCGAGCTCGGCGTCGTCGACATCGGCATCGACGCGCGCGCATTGGCGCAGCGGCCGCCGACGGCGATGTTGATGAGTCGCGGCGAGGCCAGTCGCCTGTTGCCGCGGCGAGCCGCCGACGCCCATAAGGGCAGTGCCGGGCACGTCCTCGTCATCGCCGGCTCGCGCGGCAAGAGCGGTGCGGCGGTACTGGCGACCCGCGCGGCGTTGCGCGCCGGGGTCGGTCTGGTGACCCTGGCGATTCCATCGTCGCTGCACCAGATCTGCGCGGCCTCGGTGCCGGAGGCAATGACCGAATTGTGGCCGGAAAAAGACGGGGCGATCGACTTCGAGCGCGCCGTCGTCGAGCGCGCCGTCGCGGGCAAGGCCGCCGTCGTCGTCGGTCCTGGGCTCGGCACCACGAGGGCGGTGCGGCGCACGGTCCACCACTTGTTGCGCCGTGCCGATCTGCCACTCGTCCTCGACGCCGACGCCCTGAATGTGCTGGCCGGGGATCCCGGCCGCCTGCGACGCGCCGGTGCCCGTGTCGTCGTTACCCCGCATCCGGGTGAGATGGCCCGTCTGGCGGCCTGCGATACGGCCGGCGTGCAAGCCGACCGCGTCGGCGTGGCACGGCACTTTGCCACCGCTCGGGAATGCGTCACCGTGCTCAAGGGTGCGCGCACGGTAGTCGCGGCGGCGGACGGGATGATTGCCATCAACCCGACCGGCAATCCGGGAATGGCGTCGGGCGGCATGGGCGATGCGCTGGCGGGAATCATCGGCGCCTTGTCCGGCCAGGGCCTGTGCCCGTTTGATGCGGCCCGGCTGGGCGTCTATGTGCACGGCCTGGCGGCCGACCGCGCCGCCGCCGCTGGAGCCATCGGCCTGATCGCTTCCGATGTGATCGACGGCGTGCCGGCGGCGCTGCGCGAAAGCGATGAGTTGCTCGGTTGAACCGATCGTGCTCGCCAGCCGGCGGGAAGAGGACACCGAGCGCCTCGGTCGCATCGTCGGCGAGACCGTGCACGGCGGTGCCCGTCTTGCGCTCGGTGGCGAGCTCGGCGCCGGCAAGACCTGTTTCGTCCGCGGCCTTGCTGGCGGTCTCGGTGTGCCTCCCGCCTTGGTTCGCTCGCCGTCGTTTCCGATCATCTTGCCCTATCCGGGTGGTCGCTTGCCGCTCTACCACATCGATCTCTATCGCCAAGACGGTGCCGACGACCGCGAGGAGCTGCGCGAGCTTCTCTACGGAGACGGCGTCTGCGCGGTGGAGTGGTACGAGCGTCTAGCCGAGCCGCTGGTCGACTATCTGGCCATCGATCTCACGCTCGTGGGATCGACACGGCGAAGCATAGTGGCCGCCGCGCACGGCGTCGGCTATGATCGCGTGCTCGAAGCGTTGCGCGGGCTGCAATGAACGTGGTGGTGCAGAAATACGGTGGTACGTCGGTCGGTTCGTTGGCGCGGATCCGCGCAGTTGCCGAGCGCGTTGCTGCCTTGCGCGAGCGTGGAAACGGCGTCGTCGCCGTCGTCTCTGCCATGTCTGGCGAAACCAATCGCCTCATTGCGATGGCCGAAGAGCTGGCGCCGCAGCCGCAGCCGCGCGAGATGGATGTCTTGATGGCGACCGGAGAACAGGTGTCGGCGTCTCTGTTGTCGATTGCCTTGCAGCGGCAAGGAGTCGCGGCGCGTTCCTTCCTCGGTCATCAGGTGCGCATCGACACCGATAGCGACCACGGCCGCGCCCGTATTCGCAAGATCGAGGTCGAGGGCCTGCGCACCTGCCTGGCCAACGGCGAAGTGGCCGTCGTCGCCGGATTCCAGGGCGTCGACGAGGCTGCCAACATCACGACCCTCGGTCGCGGGGGCAGTGACACCTCGGCGGTTGCCGTTGCCGCGGCGATCTCGGCCGATGTCTGTGAAATCCTCACCGACGTCGACGGTGTCTACACGACCGACCCGCGGATTTGCCCGGCCGCCCGCAAACTCGCGCGCATTACCTACGACGAGATGATGGAGCTCGCCGGCCTCGGTGCCAAGGTGTTGCAGATTCGCTCGGTCGAGGCGGCCAAGCGCCACGGTGTGCGGGTCCACGTGCGCAGCTCTTTTGACGAATCCGACGGAACCTGGGTAGTGCAAGAGGAGCCAGGCATGGAAGACATACTCGTATCGGGAGTCGCTCTCGATCGCGACCAGGCCAAGATCACCGTGCGCGGTGTGCCCGATCGGCCCGGCCTCGCGTCGAAGCTGCTGGGACCGCTGGCGCACGGCGGCATCGTCGTCGACATGATCATTCAGAATGCCAGCGAGGCCGGCGATACCGACATGACGTTCACTGTGCCGCAAGGTGATTTCGAACGCGCACTGACGATGGTTCGCACCACCGCCGGAGAGCTCGGCGTCGAGGGGATTGCCGCCGACCCCGATGTCGCCAAGGTCTCGGTCGTCGGTCTCGGCATGCGCTCGCACGCCGGGGTCGCGGCGCGGATGTTCGACGCGCTGGCCAACGCCGGTATCAACATCCAGATGATTTCGACGTCGGAGATCAAGATTTCGGTGATTTTGGCGGCCGCCGCTGGCGAGCGCGCCGTACAGGTTCTGCACGAGGTGTTCATCGAAGAAAGAGGTGAAGCGTGATGGCCAAGCAGCGCGTGCAGATCTACGACACGACGTTGCGCGACGGTTGCCAGGCCGAGGACATCGCACTGACGCTGCGCGACAAGTTGCGCATCGCCGAACGCCTGGACGGTAGTGGCATCCACTACGTCGAGGGCGGATGGCCGGGTTCGAACCCGCGCGACGAGGCGTTTTTCGCAGAGGTGAAGAAGCTGCGACTCAAGCGTGCAAAGGTCGCCGCCTTCGGCTCGACGCGGCGCGCTGGGACCAAGGCGAGCAGCGACCGCAACGTCGCCAAGCTACTGTCCTCGGCGACGCCAGTCGTGACGATTTTCGGCAAGTGTTGGGACCTGCATGTGCGCGACGATTTGCGCGTGCCGCTGGAGGAGAATCTCGACCTCATTCACGACACGATCCGCTATTTGAAGAAGCACGTCGATGAGGTGATCTTCGACGCCGAGCACTTCTTCGACGGCTACTGCCGCAATCCCGACTACGCTTTGCAATGCGTCGGTGCCGCAGACGATGCCGGTGCGGATTTGCTTTGCTTGTGCGAAACCAACGGTGGGCGCCTGCCACAGGAGGTCGCGGCTGGGGTCGATGCGGTGCGTGCGACGACGACGACACCGATCGGCATCCACTGTCACAACGACTCCGAGTTGGCCGTGGCGAACTCGCTGATTGCCGTCGAGCGCGGCGCCGCGCAGGTGCAGGGGACGATCAACGGCTTCGGCGAACGCTGTGGCAACGTCAACCTGTGCTCGGTGATTGCCAATTTGCAGCTCAAGATGGGGCGATCGGTGATGTCGGCGGCCCATCTGCGCAGGCTGCAGGAGTTGTCGCACTTCGTCGACGAGCTGGCGAATATCGAGCCGGACAAGCGCCAGCCTTTCGTCGGCCGGAGCGCCTTTGCCCACAAGGGGGGCGTTCACGTCGCTGCCGTGAAGCGCAACCGTGAAACCTACGAGCACATCGATCCGACGCTGGTCGGCAACGAGCAGCGCGTGCTGGTGTCGGATCTCTCGGGCCGGGCCAATCTGCTCTACAAGGCGGAGCGCTTTGGCATTGGGTTGGAAAGCTCGCACGTCCGCAAGCTGGTCGAAGAGGTGAAGGACCTCGAGCATCGCGGCTATCTCTTCGAGGGAGCCGATGCGTCGCTCGAATTGCGAATGCAGCGCGTTCTCGGTGAGGTGCCGCGCTTCTTCGATCTCGTGCAGTTTCGCGTCGTCGACGAGAAGGGGTATATGCGGCGGGTCTTCGACGCCAGCGGTGGTTTCGAAGTGGCGACCGACGAAATGTGCGAGCACGATCCGGCAAGCGCCTGGGCGGCGGTGATGATTGCCGGACCCGATGGCGAGGTCGAGCACACGGCGGCGGAGGGCAATGGCCCGGTCAATGCCTTGGACAAAGCGTTGCGGCGCGGGCTGGCTCGCTTCTACCCCTCGGTCGACGAGATCGAGCTGTGCGACTACAAGGTGCGCGTGCTCGGTGGTGAGCACGGCAGCGCCGCCCTGGTGCGGGTGTTGATCGACTCGCGCGATTCGCGCCATCGCTGGGGCACGGTAGGGGTGTCGGTCAACGTCATCGAAGCGAGTTGGCAGGCGATCGTCGACAGCTTCGAGTACAAGCTCTACAAGGATCAGCGCAAGCGCAAAGGCGGTCGTCGCAAGGTCGCGGCGAAGAAGCGACGGCTGGCCGCGGCGCGCTAGTCAAAGCAACAGTCGCTACGAAGGCGGCGTCACGAGACCCTGCAGGTGGACTTTGCCCTTGCGGGAGCGCAGGCCGAGTTGCCAGGTGCCGCCTTGGCGCATGGATGCGTAGTGCACCGTAGACGGAAGCCTGACCGGCTTGCGGAAGGCGACGCTGTAGTCGAAGGCCGTTGGCAGGCGGCCGGACAATCCGGCCAAGGCCCGTGCCGCCGTCCACATGCCGTGGGCGATGGCGCTGCGGAAACCGAGGGGGCGCGCGCCGAGGGCGTGCAGATGGATTGGATTGCGGTCGCCCGAGACCGCTCCGTAGCGGCGCCCGGCGTTGCTGGGAACACGCCAGATGGCGGTCAGCGGCAGGGACTCGACGTCGACGGCGCCGACTGCCGCCATGGCCGGGTCGTCGCCGGCTGCGGCGTCTTCGGCGGCCGGGGCGCCGCGCTTCAGATAGGTGCTGACGCTGTGCCAGACGGTTTGCTCGGCGACCGAGGCGGTCGCGACGACGTCGAATGCGTGGCCGCGCTTGTGCGGGCGCAGGTTCACGGTGGCGACGGCGAGGTCGACCCTTTCGTCGAGCGTGACCGGACGGTGTGCGCGGATGTAGTTGGCGACATGCACCAGCCCCGGTAGGGCGAAGGGAAATGCATCGTCGACCATGAGGGAAACCGACAGCGGGAAGGCGAGCATGTGCAGGTAGGTCGCCGGTAGGACGTGCGAGAAGGGGAAGCCGCAAGTGCGCGCATAGTCGGCGACGTGGTCGGCATCGATCGCCGCCTGATGGCGGCGCAGGGCAGTGCGCGGCAGATCACCGCCCCGGCGGCTCCTGCTGGTCGTCGCGCTGCGGATCAGCAAGCGGCCGAGCGCCGGCTCGGCGGCGACGGTTTGGTACGAGAGGTCGCTGGGCAGGAGATCGTCGATGGCGGTTCCCATGTCGAATCCGAATCAAGCACCGAGGAGGTTCTGGCCGCACACCCGCAGAGTCGTGCCGTTGATCCAAGCCGAGTCGGGCGCGGCGAAGAAAGCGATGGTCTCGGCGACGTCGATCGCAAGGCCGCCCTGGCCGAGGCTCGAGGCGCGCCGTCCCACCTCGCGCACGGTCAGCGGCATCGCCGCTGTCATGTCGGTTTCGATGAATCCCGGCGCGACGGCGTTGATCGTCCCATTGCGCTCGGCGAGCGCGGCGGCCAGCGCTTCGACATGGCCGATCAACCCGGCCTTGGAAGTGGCGTAGTTGGTTTGTCCGCGGTTGCCGGCGATGCCCGACATCGACGAGACGCAGACGATGCGCGCCCCATCGTTCAGCGTGTTTGCCGCTTTGAGGAGATGAGCGTTGATGCGCTCGATGGCAACCAAGTTGACCGACAAGACGAGATCCCACAGCTTGGCATCCATGCCGGCCAGAGTTTTGTCGCGGGTGATGCCGGCGTTGTGGACGACGATGTCGACGCCGCCGTGGCGCTCGCGCAGATGCGTTGCCAGTTGATCGGCAGCGTCGTCATCGGTGATGTCGAGATGCAGCGCCGTGCCGCCGACGCGGTTGGTCGTTGCCGCCAGAGTCTCACCGGCGCTGGCCAGGTCGAGACAGACGACATGCGCACCGTCGCGCGCGAAAACCTCGGCGATCGAAGCGCCGATGCCGCGGGCCGCGCCGGTGACGACGGCGACTTTGCCCGCCAGCGGTTGGCTGGCATCGCCAGGTGCCGGTGGTGCGACCCGGGTCGGTGGTCCGACGGTGAGGCGTTGGCCGCATACGAACGCCGACTTGGCGGAGAGGAGAAAGCGCAACGCGGAGGTGATGCCGCTTTCGGCGCCGGGCGCGACTTCGATCAGGTTGGCGGTAGCGCCGTGCCGCAGCTCTTTGGCGAGGCTGCGGACGAAACCCTCGAGAGATCGCTGTGCTGCGCGCACTGCCGGCTCGGACTCGAGCTCGGGAATGCCGCCGACCACGACGATGCGGCCGCAGGTGCCGAGGCTGCGAATGCTGCCGTGCAAAGCCTCGTAGAGCAGGCGCAGATCGCTCGAGCTGGCGAGGCCGCTGGCGTCGATGACGATTGCCCCGTAACGCGTGCCAGGCTGCGTTTGTGCGGATTCGCGATGCGTGTCGACCGCGGCGTCGTCGAGGACGCCCAGCGCCGCCTTCTCCGCACGCCCTTTTTTCAGACCGAGCACGAGAGCTGTGTTGCCGCCGACCAGGGGCTTGCCGGGCTCGAAACGACGCAGCGGTGTGGGAACCGGCAGTCCGACCAGAGCGGCGAGCTTTTCGCCGAACGGCGAGTTGACGATTTGCTGGTAGCGATCTGTCATCGGTTGTGCCCCCTCCGGGGTTGTCTCCGCCTGCTCGCCGAAGTCGATCCGAGAAAGGAAAGCGTAGGCTCCGAATCGGAGTTCCTAGGTGTTGTACCCGGTCTCGCCGTGGTCGGCGAGGTCGAGACCGCGTAGCTCTGGCTCGTTGTCGACGCGCAGGCCAAAGATGGCATCGGCCAGCTTGAGAATGATGAACGAGACGACGCCGCAATAGGCGATGGTCACGGCGATGGCGAAAAGCTGCGTCGCCAACTGACTGCCGATGGCGAGATCGTCGACGGCGCCGCCGAACGTCGACGAGGCGAAGATGGCGACGAGGGTGGTACCTACGATGCCACCGAAACCGTGAACGCCGACGACGTCGAGGGCATCGTCGTAGCCGAATCGCTGCTTGAGTGTCGTCGCCGCCCAGTAGGCGACGATCGCCGACGCGAAGCCGATGACCAGTGCGCCGAGCGGCCCGACGTTGCCGGAGGCTGGCGTGATGGCAGCCAGACCGGCGATGGCGCCGGTTGCCAGTCCGAGGGCGCTCGGTTTGCCGTTCTTGATCCACTCGATCGCGCTCCAGGTGATCGCCGCGACGCTCGGGGAAATCTGTGTGACGGCGACTGCCATGGCTGCCTGGCCATTGGCGGCGAGGGCGCTGCCGCCGTTGAAGCCGAACCAGCCCACCCACAGCATTCCCGTTCCCACCAGGGTCATCGGAAGGTTGTGCGGTGGCATCGGTGTTTCGGGATAGCCCTTGCGCGGTCCGATCAGAATCGCCGCCAGGAGTGCCGCCACTCCGGCCGTGATGTGGACGACGATGCCGCCGGCAAAGTCGAAGACACCCATGTCGCCGAAGTAGGAGCCGCCGCCGCCCCACACCATGTGGCAGATGGGCAGATAGGCAAAGGTAAACCAGGTGACCGAGAAGAAGAGCATCGCCGAGAACTTCATGCGTTCGGCAAAGGCGCCGATGATCAGCCCCGGCGTGATGATGGCAAAGGTCATCTGGAAGACGAAGAAGATGGGTTCGGGAATCGAGCCGGCGAGCGTGTCTTGTCCGACTCCGGCGAGAAACATCTTGGATGTTCCACCGATGAACGAGCTCAGATTCGTTTGCCCCTCGACCATGCCGGTCGAATCAAAGGCGAGTGAGTAGCCGTAGATCGTCCACAACACGGTGATGACTGCCGTCAGAGTGAAGCACTGCATGTAGATGGAGAGCACGTTCTTGGCGCGCACCAGGCCGGCGTAGAACATGGCCAGGCCCGGTACCATCATGAAGAGAACGAGGGCGCTGGCGACGATGATCCAGGCGGTGTCGCCCGGGCTCAGCTCGGCGGCCGCAGCGATCTTGGGCGCGGCGATCGACAGCGCTGCGGCTAGAAAGCACAGTGAACCACGCCGTGTTCTCATAGGACCCCCCCGGACCTCCCCAGCGCCGTGTCCGGCGTCGGGCGTGCATGGACTTCTCGACGTTGAGAATCTCACCCCGGTTTTCTTATCGGCCAGGCCGCCGGGAATCCAGTCTGCTGGGTAAGGGCCCGCACCGCCATCCGGTACGCCGATCGAGTCTGGGTGTTCTTGGAATCGGCACCCGCGAGTGGTTAGAATCCGCGCCCGAAGGTTGGAGATGTCAGCGGTGGGGCGATGAAAGGGGAAGGCGGGGGCGGCAGGGGGAGTCGCACCACTGGGGCCGCACTGCGCGCTGTCGTCGCGGTGTCCCTATTTTTCCTCGCGGCGCCGGGCGCCGCCGACGTCGAGAACGTCCGCCTCGGCAATTCCGGCGAGCACAGACTGGTCCGCTACGACGCCGGCGGCCGGCCGCTCGTCCGCTTCAGCGGCTTTGGTCTGATCAGGGACATGGCGCGCTACGACGACTCTACGGTCATCCTCGCCGAATATGATGCGAACCGGGTGACCGCGGTCGATCTCGCCGGTGAGATCAAGTGGAGTCACGAGCTTCGCCGCCCGCATTGCGTGTCGGTGGTCGGTCCCGATCGGATCTTCGTCTGTCAGCACGAGCCGCCGACCCTCGTCGAGATCAATCGAGCGGGCGAAGTTCTGTGGTCGATGCCGGTCGATCTGTCGAGATTCGGCGGCGCTGCGAGATTGGCCGACGGCGGGTTGGTCATCGCCGGAATGAGAAAGTCCGGTGTCGTCGAAGTTCTCTCCGCCGGCGGCCAGCTCGTCTGGTCGGTGGCCGACGATTTGACCAACCCACAAGGGGTGGTGGCTCTGCCGGACGGACGGGTTGCGGTATCCAATTTCGACGCGGAGAAGATCACTCTTCTGCGTCCCGGTACGCGCGATCGTGTCGACATCCGATTCTGCTGTCATGCCCGGCAGATCGGTCTGACGAGGGCTGGCGGCTTGATCAGCGCATCGCCGGAGTCGCAACGCATCGGCATGTGGACGCTGGCGGGCGACGAGGTTGGCGGCTTTGCGACGAAGTACCCGGCACTCGATGCGATCGACCTGGCCGACGGCAGTGTGCTGGTCGCCGAGCACGCCGTTCCGGATCGCACTTGCTTGAACGTCGCGGCGACGGCTGCGCGGCGAACCGGCTCCGGACCGAGCTTCCTTCGCTGGTTGGCGATCGGTCTGCTCGGCGCGTTGGCGCTCGCGCTGCTCATTCACTTGCCAGTTCTGGACGCCTGGCTTCGCCGGCCCTGGCATCTGACCTGGCGCCTGCCAGAGGTCGACTCACCGGCGCGCGAGGTTGCACGGCGGGTCGAAGTCGCCCTCTATCTCGCGGCACTTGCGGCCTGTCTCGGTGCGGCTGCGCACTTCCACAGCCAAGCTCTCGCCCGCCACCGCATCGAAGCGTGGCCGCTTGCCGGCTTCGTGTTCGCCGGCGGTGTCTTGTTGGCGGTCGTGCAGATGCGCACACCCGGCGCCGGCGGAAGTTGGGGCCAGCGGATGGCCGCCATGCCACCGATGGCGGCAAGCACGTGGCGGATGTGGTTGTCATGGCTGGCCGCCATCGTGGCCGGTGTGGCGGCGCTCGCCGGCATCTACGACGGAGTCTACGGTTGGGAGCCCGCCGCCTGGATGGCTGCCATGGTGCTCTTCGCTCTCGGGTCGATTGCGCCGCCGCGGCGCCAGCAGGCGAGGGCCAACCCACGGGTGGTCGCCGGCGCCGTGCTGCTCGCCGTGCTGCTGCTCGGCCTGCGTGTTTTCGAGCTGGCGGACTGGCCGCGGCAGATTCACCAGGACATGGCGGTGTGGGGGGTGCAAGCCAAGCGCCTGATGGACGGCGATACGCCGATGCTTTTTGCGAACGACGGCTGGGCCGACATCCCACTGGTCGGCTATCTGTGGTCGTCGTTGTTTTCGGGGATGTCCGATCAGCCCATTGCCAGCGCCCGTATCGCCGCCGCACTTGGCAGCCTGCTGGCAATTCTCGCCGCCAGCCTGCTGGCGGCCCGCATGGCGGGAACGGCGGCGGCATTTTGCGCCGCTGTCCTGCTCGGCGTCAATCAGACCTTCCTCCACTTCAGCCGTATCCAGGCCTATATGGATCCCGTGCCGTTTGGCGTACTGGCGGTGTTCTGCCTGCTGCGCGGTTTCGAGGTCGGCCGCTACGGCTGGTTCGCCTTGGCTGGCTTGTCGGGTGGATTTGCCGCCCTCGGGTACCACTCGGGGCGCATCACGCCGATCGTCATGATCACCGTCGCTGCGATCGTCATCGCCCGCTACCCGCGCGCCCTGGTGCACCGTTGGCGGGGCTTGGTGCTGTGCGGCGTGGCGGCGCTGGCGACGATCGGCCCGCAGGGCCTAGTCTACCTGCTCGGTCGCGCCGATGCGCTCGGTCGCGTCGGTCAGTACCTCTGGTATACGCACGGCGAGGTCGATTGGGATCTGCTCTGGCAAACGATCGCCAACGGAGTGCCGCGGGTCTTTGGCAGTTTTTGGTTCTACCGCGACAGCAGCACGCAGTACTCGGGCGCTACCCACCTGTTCCCGGTGACGGCGGCGTTGCTTGGCACATCGACGGTCGCCGCAGTGATTCGCTTTTGGGACGTGCGCGGCCTCCTCTTGGTGGTTTGGGCCAGCCTCATCTTCTTCGTCGGCGGTGTCTTGACCGTCGACCCTCCGTTCTACCCCCGTTTGGTGCAGGTCCTGGTACCGGTCTGCGTGCTCATCGCGCTCACCGTCGCGGCGTTGTCGCGCGCCGTGTCATTTGCCGCCGGGCGCGCCGGTTTGTGGTTGTCCATCTCGTTGGTCGGCGCTCTGTTGGTATTCGATGCCCGCCACCAACTGGTCTCGTACTGGCGGTTCCTGCATGGCATTCAGGTGCCCGGGCAGCCGCCGCGGGCCAACGTCCAGACGCCGCAAAGTCTCCTAGGCCGGGATCTGCTTCAATGGGACGCCGACACGCGCATCTATTTCGTCGCCGCGAATCCCATCGAGCACTCCTGCGCGCATCCGACGATTCGCTTCTTTGCCGATGCCCTCGACTCCAGTGACGCGCGCGATCTCGGCGATCACGTGCCGTTCGCCGACCGCCGCCGCGTCGTCGCCTACTTCAGGAAGGAAGACGAAGCAGAAGCGAAGTGGCTGCTGGAGGTCTATCCCGGTGCCGAGCTCTCGACCGTGACCAACAACCTGGGCGACGCCGCCTACTACCGGGTCGTCGTGCCGCCGCGCCCGGAGTGAGCGGGAACAAGGCCCCGGCGCGGCGCCCTATCGTCAGAGAGAGCTCCGGATTGCCTCGCGCAGCGACACCCGCGGGGAGCCCTGCAAGGGGCTTGGATGATTTCAGCCAAGCGACAGCCGAGGGCTGAAGCCCACGGCTGAAGGGGAAGAAGCCCGGTGAACCGGGCTGAGATGGGTCACCCGGCGTGCTACCGGATCATTCGATTTGCCTCGCGCGGCCGACACCACCCTTTGCCTGCGCCTCAGCCTACGAGCGCACTCGTCCTCCGCAGCCTTGGCGAAGGGGGAGCGAGTCTCAAGTACCGCAAAACGTTGCGCGTACTTCCTCTTCGGGCCGCGGCGCTGCCTCGTATTCCGCGTGCTCTGCGCTTTCCTCGTAGGGGTACTCGAGGGCCGCGTGCAGTCTTTGAAACGGTTCGAAATCATTGTCTCTTGCGGCGGCAATCGCGGCTTCTATGCGGTGGTTGCGGGGGATGCGCACCGGATTGCTGGCGCGCATGAGATCCACCGCCGCGCCATTGTCGCTGCGCTCGGCCAGGTGGGTCCGCCAATCGGCGAGCCAGGTGCTTGCGGCGTCGGCGTCGGCGAACTCGCAAGCGAAGCGATCGGCATTGCCCTCGAGTGCATCGGCGAGGCGGCGAAAGGCACGGGTGAAATCGACTCCGTTGCGATGCATGAGTTGGAGCAGGGACTCGACCAGGGTGCGTGTTTCGCCGTCGCCGTCGGCGACACCGATCTTGGCGGCGAAGCGCGCCTGTAGCGCCGACTGGAAGTGTTGGGGAAAGGTGGCGAGGGCGGCACGTGCGGTGGCGACGGCCTCCGTTTCATCGCCGGCCAGCAGCGGCAGCAGAGCATCGGCCAGTCGCGCCAGGTTCCACTGCGCGACGGCGGGTTGGTTGTTGAACGCGTAGCGCCCGGCGTGGTCGATGGAGCTGAACACCTTGGCCGGGTCGTAGCGGTCGAGAAAGGCGCAGGGGCCGTAGTCGAGTGTTTCCCCGGAAATGGCGGCGTTGTCGGTGTTCATGACGCCGTGGATGAAACCGAAGCTCATCCAGGTCGCAACCAACTCGGCCTGGCGTGAGATGACGCCGGCGTAGAGCGAGAGAGCCGGGTCGTCGGCATCGCCGGCGGTGGGGTCGAGACGCTGTACGGTATAGTCGAGGAGCCGGTGCAAGCCGTCGAGGTCGCGGCGGGCGCGAAAGTACTCGAAGGTGCCGATGCGGATGTGGGAGAGCGCCACGCGGGTCAGAATGCCGCCGGGTTGCGGGTCTTCGCGGTAGACGATGTCGCCGGTCGCAACCGCCGCCAGGGCGCGCGTCGTCGGCACGCCGAGAGCGTGCATCGCCTCGCAGACGAGATACTCGCGCAGCACTGGGCCGAGAGCCGAACGGCCGTCGCCGCGCCGCGAGAACGGCGTCGGCCCGGAGCCTTTGAGTTGAACGTCACGGCGAACACCGTCGCGGCCGACGATCTCTCCAAGAAGAAGTGCACGGCCGTCGCCGAGAGTGGGAGAAAAGCCGCCAAACTGGTGTCCGGAGTAGGCCATGGCAATCGGTTCGGCGCCGGCGGGCAGGGTGTTGCCGGCGAACCACCCCACGGCCTCGGTGCGATCGAGTGCATCGGCGTCGAGGCCCAGTAGACGCGCCAGGTCGGCGTTGAGTGCGATCATCCTCGGCGCCGCGACCGGCGTCGGCTCGACCCGAGCGTGAAACCCATCGGGAAGACTGGCGTAGCTGTTGTCGAAGGCGAACATCGATCTGCGAGCTTAGTGGTTACCACCGCTCGAGAACAGGGCAGTGCCCAAGGGGAGTGCCCAAGTACTCGAAAGCGCGAGAAAGCCCCGGTGGGCCGTCTTGACGGGCCGTTTGCCGGCGCGCTAGATGATAACAGCGTTCCTCCACTACGGGAGGCGCCCAGGAAGGGGACGTGGATGAAACTCAGCCGTTTGGCGATGTGTGTGCTTTTCGTGTTGGCGTTTGGCTGCGGAGACGATGACGACGGTGGTGCGCTGGGGATGACGGTCAGGCCCGGCGAATCGATCCAGGCAGCCGTCGACGCTGCGATGCCCGGTGACACGGTCCGGGTGATGCCGGGTGACTATACCGAGCCGCACGGCGAACGGGCGGCCGTCCGTATCACCAAGCCCCTCCAGTTGATCGCAATGAGCTCGGCGGGCCAGAAGGTTCGCATCCTGCCGGGGCCGGGGCAGACGAGCGGCATTCTCGTCGAGCCGGAGAACTTTGGCGACCCAGACGTCGACGGTGTCGAGATCCGGGGTTTTACGGTCGAGGGGTTTGAGGACAACGGTATCTGGCTGCGCTTCGTCAAGAACTTCACCATCGAGGACAATGAGTCCATCGACAATCTGGAGAACGGAATCTGGCCGACCCTCTCGGCAGATGGGTTGGTGAAGAACAACCTTTCGTACGGCTCTCTCGACAGCGCGCTGTGGATCGAAGCTTCGGAAAACGTTCGCGTCGTCGGCAACGAGCTGCACAGCA
Source organism: uncultured Binatia bacterium (SeqCode) (assembly GCA_965216585.1). Taxonomy (GTDB): domain Bacteria; phylum Desulfobacterota; class Binatia; order HRBIN30; family CADEER01; genus CADEER01. The sequence goes on from CBDCGC010000002.1 coordinate 288,624, forward strand.
GCCCGACCGGTCTCGAGATCACCGTGTCCTACGAGGTTACCGCCGAACAGAACGACATCCACGACAACACCGTCGGAGTCGGTCTCTACCATCCTTCATCGGCCGGTTTACCGCCTCTCCAGCCCTTGGAGAGAAACGGTTTCTGGCACATCATCGACAACGACATCTACAACAACAACGCTGAGAATACGGCTCCCGAGGGGTCGATCGTCGCCGAGTTGCCACCCGGTATCGGCATTTTGATGACCGGCGTCGACAACATCGACATCGAGAACAACCGCATCGAGAACAACGACTTCCTCGGCATCGCCATGGTCGACTACTGCGTCGTCGTCGACGGCACTCGCGCCGACTGCGACGATAATCCACCCGAGGTGACCGATGTCAGGCCGGAGAACAATCGGGTCGTTGGCAACACCCTGGTCGACAATCACGGCGACCCGCCGCCGGGGCCATTCCAGGAAGCGGCGGCGGATATCCTCGAGCTCGGTGGTGCGAACAACTGCTTCAGCGACAACGTCATCAACAATGCGACACTGCCGGTGCTGACGATCCCCGGGGAACTGCCGCCGTGCTAGCGGTCTGAATCCAGACCCCCGTAGCCGATCTATTGCCTGCGCCTGCGTCCGTGCTTACGAGCGCGGGCGCGCGGCCAGGCTATTCAGCCGAGCGCCAGCCGAGGGCTGAAGCCCACGGCTGAGGGGGGAAAGCCCGGTGAACCAGGCTGAGACGGTTCGATCGCGGAGGGGGTTTAGTTCGAGGGGCAACCGCGCAGGGCGCGGCCGACGGCCTGGATCAGCTCGTTGATGCCGACCTCACCGTCGCCGTTGCTGTCCGCCAACGCGCACTCTTCCGTCGTCCCGTTGCCTAGGGCGATGCGCACCGCGACGATGAGTTCGTTGATGCCGACACTACCGTTGCCGTCGCAGTCGCCGTGGCAGGGGCCGGGAACGATGGTCGGCGTCGCCTTGCGAGTATGGGTCGGTGTCGGCGTCCCGGCCACCGTGGCGGTGTCGGTCGGCATCGGAATCGGTGTGTGTGTCGGGGGTTGCGTCGCCGTCGCAACCGGCGTCGAAAGCGGTCCATCGCCGGCGTCTCCGGGGAAGGTCAGGTTCATGATCTCACTCAAGTTGTCGGCGCCGTCGTCATCCGAGTCGAGCGGCTCGATGGAGGAGAATTGCCTGCCGGCCAGGTTGTAGTCCGTGCCGTAGGGGTTACGCCGTGGCGGGTTGGTGTGGCAGACGCTACAACTCTCCAGCCTGGTGCCGACGACGGCGGGGTATTCTTCGGTGAACAATCCCAGGAACTCGGGCTTGGCGCTCGCCGCCGTCGCGCTCAGCGCCAGAGCGAGTGCCAGTGAGGTCCGGACGGTCGTCGGTGTATGCATCTTCGCTGCTCTCCCTGTAGTTGCCGCGGGTTTCGCTCACCTATACACGCGGTCGTATAGGCCGCCAAGTGGAGGAAATTGAGATCAAAGCAGCGCCACGGCTTCGATTTCGACGGCTAGCTCGGCCCGGCACACGTCGGCGCGAACGCGTATGAGCGGTAGCTCCTCGAGGCCGAGCAGGCGCGCGACGTCGTCGTAAACGGCGAGCATCTCGTCGTTCTTGTAGAAGAGAGTCCCGCAGGCGATGTCGCGCAGCCCGCCGCCCTGCTCGTCGAGAAGAGCCGCAATACTGAGAAGCGTTTCCACTGCCTGCCCCTGGTAGTCTTCGGGGTGTGCCGTTTTCCCGTTCCGATCGATGCTCGCTGTACCCGACACGAAGACAGTCTGGCGATTTTCGATGCTCACCGACATCGCTCTTGAGAATCCAGAGCCATAGGCGAAGGCCCTGCCTTGCCGCCGGCTGCCGAGGATCGGGTGGATGCGAAGTTCGGAGCTCTCACTGGCGCGGATGCTGAGCAAGTCCATGACGCACTCTTCGTTCTTGCTGCTACAGCCCTGGATGGCGGTGCTGGCGGGAAACGGCCGTCCGTCCTGGCGCCCGTCGATGCCGTGACGGGTGTGGAAGTCGGTGCGCACGCGGTTGAAGTCGTCGTACCAGTCGAGAATGCGGCGCACGTAGATCCAGGTTCGCACGACGTCGGTGTAGGCGTGACCGTGGGTCTGCAGGGTCGTCGCGGCCCGGTCGAACATCCGCGATGCCTCGTCCGCGGCGCCAGTCGGGGCATCGCCTTCGGCCTGGCCTGCAAGGCAGGGCAGGTAGAGAATTTCGAAACCGGCCCCGCGGAAAACCCGCCCCGCACTCGGGCCGGCGAGTGAGGTGACGGTTGTTGCTTTTCCGGACTGTGTGGCAACTCCCCACAAGTGCAGACCGGCGAAGCTGTCGTTGGTGCCCGGGTGGCCGTCGACGTAGGTGCACGGGAGCCTCGGGTCGAGACCAACCGCGGTGAAAGCGCTACTGCGCGCCGCCAGGATGCCCTCGCGTTCGCCCAGCGGTGCGTAGATCTTCTCCTGGATCGGTTCGATCCCCAGCTTGCGGATCGCCTCGCACATTTCCCGGTAGAGCTCTGCAGCCTCGGCGGCAGCCGGCTGGGCGCCCGATGCCGGCAGCGTCAGGTAGGTTTCGGCAAAGGTCTCTCGATCGATGCTGCGAACGTACATCCCGCACTCCATCGGCCCGCACGGGCCACACCGCCTGCGCTGCAGAGGGTGTACCGGAAGAATCCGCAAGCGATCGCGGTTTCCTTCCACTAAAGGAATCTACAGGGCGCGAGGCGAGAATCCAGCCCGCCCTGCAGTGTCCGTCGCACAGGGGATCTAGCGTGCTGCTGATGGGTGGGGGGCAGCCGCGGTGGCCGCCCCCCTACTTGGGTGGGAATCGTGTTTGTCGTCAACTGGGCTCGACGAAGAACGCCCCCATCAAGATGAACATCTCATCTTCCGTCGTAAAGCCGCCGCGCAGGGTGCAGGCGTCGCAGACTCCATCACCGGCGCCGGGGGTCGAATCGCAACTCGCGTCGCGCGCCGCCGGGTCGTCTGGATCACCACTGCATTCGTCGCCGGCGCGCCCTTCCGTGCAGTGCGTCGGATCGCACGGCCCGGCATTGGTCGGCCGCATCGAGGCGCGCACGACCTCGGCCGGATCGCTGTAGCCGTTGTCGTACAAGCTACAATAGGTCAGCGTGCGATCGGGCTGCGAACCTTCCATCGGTTTCGCCGGATCGTAGAGGACGATCGTCGGATCGTTGTAGACGAAGTTGGTGTACAAGATGTTCTCTTCCGGCACCCGGAAGGTCGGGCCGGCGAGTGTGTCCTTGACGAAGGTGACGAGCTCGGCGATCGACACGCTGCCGTCGCGGTTGGGATCGGCGTCGGGGCAGGCGCTGATGTCGGCATCGCCGAGGGCGATGCCGGCGCAGGTGATGAGGTCGTTGATTCTCAGCACGCCGTCGTCATCGCAGTCGCCGCGCGTCGCCCCTTGCACCGCCTTGCATTCGAAGTCACCGCAAAGGTCGATCTCCATGCCCTCATCCGGCATCGGTGAGCACGCCTCGCCCGCTCGATCACCTCCCTGGCATTCGTAGCGGCCTTCGAAGACGCGAAAACGCTTGCCGCGCTGGTGCGTGTGCGAGTTGATCTCGTACAACCGCGTGTTGGGTGGGAAGACGTTGTGATGACAGACCTCGCTGGCCTCGAAGGGCGGCACGCTGACGTTGAAGATCCTGCTCGTGTTGAAGATCGGAGCGAGGACGAACTTCTGATCTTCCGGCTCGGCGAAGGTGTAGTTCAGCCATGCCTCGATCTTGCCGGCTTTGTCGGAGAGGTTGAACGCGTGCGAGTTCCAGATGATCAAACCCTTGAGCGGCACCGGGCGAAAGGCGCCCGGCGGAAAGCTCTGCTGGGCCGATGCTTCCTGGATTCCGGAAAAGGGGAAGCGATTCGTCCCTTGGTCGCGCGGGCCGAATCCTGCGCATACCGGACCGCTCACCGGGTCGCTGGCGCAGAGGGAGCCCTCGCCGCAGAAACCGAGATCGGTGGCCTGGCAGGACTCTCCGTCCTTTTCTCCGCCGCGGCATCGATAGGGGCCCCACCGCGGATCGTCTGGCGGGACGTCGCCCGTGTAGATGTTGACGATCAGGTGGTGGCTGAGCGGATCCTGGCGGATCTGATTGAGATTGTAGAAGAAGGAGTTTCCGCTGCGGGCGCTTTCGGGAACCTGGTTGGTGACGTCGTAGTAGCTGCTGAAACAGACCTCGTCCTCGGTGTGTGGCGCCAGGGTCCAGCGCGGCATCTGAAGCTGCACGCCCTTGCCGGGCTCGGGCTTCGGTAGCGGTGCGATTTCGATCGGCTCGGCCGGCGGCAGGCAAGCGTCGAGTAGCTCACCCGTTCCCGGCACCGTGCCGGTGCGCGGCGCACCTTGCTCGATCCACTCGCGCACGGCCTCCAGCTCGTCCAGGCTCAGTGGCGCGAGGCCGAGTGGCATGCCGCGTAGCGGCGCGTCCCACTCTTCCGGAAGGGTCGCGGCTGCGAGGTTGAGGAACAACAGACTCTCGTCTTTCTGCCCCGGAACGACTCTCGCCAGATTTGGAATGTCACTCGGTGTCGTCGCCGCGTGGTCGACGAGGTTGTCGTACGAAACGTCGGCCGTCAGGTTCAAACCACCGGCAGCGGCAGCTCCGTGGCACTGCTCGCTGGTGCACCCTTTGTTTTCAAAGATGGCGGCCTGGATCAGGTCGTAGGTACTGTCGAAGGTCTTGTCGCACTCTTGTGCGGGCGCGCTCGAAGCCGTGCTGCACAGTGCGGCGATCGCGATCGCCGCGAGCGCTCGATGGACTGAGATCATGGTTGTCCTCCCCAATTCGATTAGGCTGACTCGGCCGCTGCACGTTGCCCCGTCAAAGCCTTCTGTCCCTTCAGGATGTGTGGCTCCAAGCGGCGGATCTCAGCGAGGAGCTTGGTTCGAGTTGTCCGGGTGGCGACTGCGAGTAGTGAGACGTCGAGTGAGTAGATGGCGAGTGCTTCGAAACCGGCGGTGCTGACGAAGCCGCGCGACCAGGCCATCATCGCTTGTAGATAGGTGCGCAGGATATGGCCGCTCAGCACGTCGGGATCGAGGGTGTCGGTCAATTGTCCGCTTTCGATCGCTTCGCGAATGGCTTCGGCGAAGGCGTCACCGACGAACAACTCAGGACTGCCCGAACCCGGACCGAGCTCGAACGCAGCCAGCAGCACAGCTCGGTTGGTTTCCGTCTCTTCGCCCAGGCGCCGCGCCGTCGCCGAAACGATCGAGCGCATACGCTTGATCGGCTGGTCGCTGGGTACTTGGGAAACGGCTGCGCCGAGCTGAGAAAAACGCTTGCGAATCACCGCCCAGACGATCTCGTCGCGAGCACCGCAGGTGCTGTAGATGGTCGCGACCGAAACCTCGGCAGCCCGCCCCAGCTTGCGCATCGACAAGCCCGCCAGGCCATCGCGAGCGATGATCTGCGCAGCCGAGTCGAGTATGCGCTCGCGCCGTCGCTCGCGGTTGCGGTCCCAAAGATTCATAGCGGCGTGCGAAATCTGGCACAGTGTGCTGAAAGTTGCAAGGAATTCCGGAGCTGATGCGCTCAGGCGGATCAGCGCCTGCGGATCTGGTAGCGGCCGCGCGCCTTCGTCACGCATTCGGCATCGGTCGCGATGGTGACGTCGACCTCGAAGTCGGCTTTTCCCACTTCGCGCAAGAGTCGGTCTACGCGGTCGATTTCTTCGTCTGAGAGGCGGCCTTCGGCGCTGATCGAGCCCTCTGCCGGCCGTATGAACTCGATCTCAACGGCACGGATGACGACGAAGGTTTGCCGCAGATCGAAGTTCTGCAGTGCGATCACACCGCCGACTGCCTCAGCGGCGATCCACTGGATGCCCGCGTGTACCGTGCCCACGTGATTGGACGTCGCTTCGGTCATCGCGACCCGGCAGTGAGCGGCGCCGGGCGCCGTCTCGAGTATCTCGAGGTTGATGTGCTCGTAGATCGGACACGAGGAGCGCATGAAGCGACGGATGTCTTGCAGAGTCGGATCGGTCATGTCCTTGCTTTGCACGCTGCTTCGACGGAATCTATTGCCGAGAGACGCCGGGACGGGGTGATGTTTGATTGGCATGAGTTGAACGCAGAAGTCATCGCGGAGTTTCGAGCCAACGACGGCAAGGTCGCCCGCTTTGGCGACCTGCCGGTGGCGATTCTCCACACCCTTGGTGCGAAGTCGGGATTGCGGCGAGAGATTCCCTTGATCGTCGTCCGCGAGGGTGAGCAAGTGTTGATCTTCGGCACCAAGGCGGGCTCGCCGACTCATCCGGCCTGGTACTACAATTTGAAGGCCCATCCGCGTATCGAGATCGAGCTCGGCGACGAGCGCTTCATCGCCGACGTCGTCGAGGTGCCGGAAGCCGAGTCGGAAGTGTTGATCGGCAAGTTGGTGAATACGATTCCGCGCTTCGCCGCGTACGTAGAGTCGGCGGCGCCGCGCCGGGTTCCCGTCTTTTCCATCGAGCGGGTTTGACGCCTGCTCCTGCAAGTGGGGGAGCGATCATTGGATATCCGAGGTGCAGTCGCGATCGTCACCGGAGCTTCGAGCGGCATTGGCGCTGCTACGGCAGTGGAGCTGGCGCGCCGCGGCGCGATCGTCGTCGCCGCTGCCCGCCGCCGCGACAAGCTCGAGCAGACGGTTGAGCGGTGCCGCGCCCACGTTGCCGCCTGTATCGCGGTGACGGCCGACGTCGCCGATCGCCAAGCGTGTGACGAGCTCGTCGCCGCCGCCGAACGCGACTTCGAGCATTTGGATATCGTCGTCAACAACGCCGGTGTCAGCTTGCGCCGGCATGCCGCCGAGACGACGGTCGAGGAGATCGAGCGCGTGCTGCAGATCAATTTCTTCGGCGCCGTCTATACGACGATGGCGGCATTGCCGCGAATGCTCGCCCGCCGCCGTGGTTCGATCGTCAACGTCACCTCGGTCGCCGGCTATCTGCCAAACCCGCGCGAGGCGGCTTACGGCGCTTCGAAAGCTGCGCTGTCGTTATGGACGCACGGGCTCGCGGTCGATCTCGACGGCAGCGGCGTGCACGCCGGCGTGCTGTCTCCCGGTCCGATCGATACGGAAATCTGGGAGAAAGACGAGGAAGATGCTGCTTACGATGGCAAGCTCTATCCGCCCGAAGTCGTTGCCGGCGGAATAGCCGCGATGATCGAATACGAAACCGTGCACGCGACGGTGCCACGCCACTACGGTCTCGTCGGCGCCATCTATCCGCTCGCCGGAGGCCTGATGCGCAAGGGGTTGATCGCCCATCAACAGCGAGCCGAGCGGGCCGGGCGGGCGAAAAAGCGACCGCCTCGCGTGGGTTGATTGATCGACCTCTCGTTTGAGATCAGGCCGCGCCCGGTTGGCCCGGCCCTTGACACTTCCGCCATATGGCGTCACCATAGATGCCATATGGCGGAACTACTGGAAGGCTCCGAGGCGAGCGAAGGGGGGCATCACTACGCCGCGCTGCTCGGCCTGCGGACCTTCGACTCAGCCGGTCTGAAGGAGCGGGTCGAGGCGGGGTTTTCCTTTCAGTCCCTGGAGCGCTTCCGCGCCAAGATCGATCTGCCGTTGGCCGACGTCGCCGACCTGCTGCAGATTCGCATGCGCACGCTCAGCCGGCGCCGGGAAGAAGGAAGGTTGCGTCCGGACGAGTCGGATCGCTTGCTGCGGGTTTCGCGTCTCGTCGGTCTGGCGCTGGAGCTCTTCGACGGCGACCTGGATGCGACACGCCGTTGGTTGACGTCGCGGCAGGAAGGCTTGGGAGGCGCGACGCCTTTCGAATACGCCCGCACGGACATCGGCGCGCGCGAGGTCGAGAACCTGATTGGCCGTTTGGAGTACGGCATCCCTTCGTGATCCGAGCACCGGCTCGGCAGCGAAGATGAGCGGCGGCGATGCCGACGGCATGGCGGATCGTCAAGTCGCGGCACGACGAGCACGCTTTCGACGGCGAGGGCTCGCGTCGTTTCGGCGGTCGTTGGAACAGCACCGGCCACCGTACGGTCTACGCCGCGCAGAGTATTTCCCTGGCGGCGCTCGAGTTGTTGGTCCATCTCGGCGACCGGCAGGCGCTCAACGGCTACTCGGTACACGCCATCCACTTTGCCGACCGGCACGTCGCGACGGTCAGACCGGACAGTCTTCCCGACGACTGGCGCAAATACCCGGCGCCACATGCGCTGCATCTCGTCGGCAACGCGTGGCTGGCCGGCCGCACCACGGCCGTCCTCGCCGTGCCGAGCGCCGTCATCCCGCTCGAGCTCAACTACCTGGTGAACCCCGAACACCCCGACTTTGCCTCACTCACCACCGAGGGGCCGCTCGACTTCACCTTCGATACCCGACTGACCCGCGTACGCCGTCCCCCCCGCCACCCCCGTTCGTAGTCCCCCCACCAGGCAGAGTCCCCCAGGGGAGGGCGTGGCGCCGGCGAGCCGCTGGACCTCACGCCTCACGTCTTCACGCCCTCACGTCACCCAGGGCGAGCCACCGGATCTCACGCCTCAGTCGCAGTCGCTTGCCGACAGGCCCAGCGAGCTTGACTGCGGCGCGGCAAAGCGACGAAGTAGGGGGGCGACATGGTGTCGTCAAGGAAAGTGAGGAGAAAGATGAGCGACGTTGACTACGGACCCTTGGCTGGATTGATCGGTACCTGGAAGGGCGACAAGGGAATGGACATTTCGCCGGAGCCGGACGGCCAGAGCGACAGTCCGTACTTCGAGACCATCGTTTACGAAGCCGGGGGCGACGTCACCAACGCCGAAGCCCAGACGCTTGCCATCGTGCCGTATCATCAGGTCGTCAGTCGGCACTCCAACGGTGAGGTCTTTCACGACGAACGCGGCTACTGGCTGTGGGACTCAGCGTCGCAGGTCGTGATGCATTCCCTGGTCATCCCGCGCGCCGTCGCCGTGCTCGCCGGTGGCGTGTACGGCGGTTCGACCGACCCGATCGAGCTCGACGTCGCCGCCGAGCTCGGCAGCGCCGATTGGGGAATCCTGCAGTCGCCGTTCATGCGCGACAACGCCAGGACGACGGCGTTCCGCCATCACGTCGAGCTCGCCGGCGACGCGCTGCGCTACAGCGAAACGACCGTGCTGGAAATCTACGGCAAGACCTTCGAGCACACCGACGCCAACGCGCTGGTGCGGGCTTGAGGCCTTACGAGACCTCGCGAGCGCTTGCCAGATTGGCATCGATCCAGTCGTCGACGCGACACCATTGCTCGAACAACCAACGCTGCCGGGCTTGGCGCCGCGCCGGCAGGTCGCTGTGCTGGGCGCGCCAGAAGTGGATGCGAACGTTCCTGCCGGTCAGCGTGCCGTTGACGAGATCGGTCATGCGCTCGATGTTCTCGAAGCCGGTGTGGGCGCAGAACACGATGTCGAGGTCGTCGTCCGCGTCGAGCAGAGCCAGCGGCCCGCCCAGGTGCGGTGGTAGAACGTGTCGCATGTGCGCCGCCAGTCTGGTCAGCTCGCCGTCGCCGTAGGTAGCGACCCGGGCCCGCGCCCGCGCCACCTTGGCTGGGCTGAAGCGCGTTCCTTCCGGGTAAATGAGGACGCCTTCGTCGGCGTCGAGAGACCTGGCGAGGTCGACGATGCGCTCGATTTCGGCGTCCGCCTGAGCGGCGCCGCGACGGATGAATCGATTGGCCAGGCGATGGCCGACGATGTCGAGGCAGGGATCCCAGAGCAGCTCTCGCTTGAAGACGTAGCGCAGGCGGATGGAGTGAGCGTTGGAAACGAAGATCGCCGGCAACAAGGTGTCCACGGTGCTGACGTGGCGCGGCATGAGAACGAAGTTGCCCCGTTGCAGGGCATCGTCGCCGCTGACCTGAACCCGCATCGCGAAGGCGCGCCGCAGGCAGCGAAAGAGCGTTGCCGCCCACCAGCACTGCAGGCGAAAGTTCCGCCTTCGATACGCTTTGTCGGTGTCGCTCGGCAGTAGCCTATGGTGTAGCCATATGCCGGCGGCGGCGGCGATGCCGATTCCCTCGCAGGCGATGTAGGAACCGATGGCGGCGTAGGCGCGTGTCCATGCACCGTTCGAGCGGCGCAGCAGATCGGCGAGCAGCGTCAGCGGCAGGACGACCGGGGTGACGACGACGAGCAGGAGTGCGGCGCTGAGATAGAGCGGAACCGTAATGCTGCGCCGCGCCAGCGTGTGAAGTCCGGGCGTCGTCCTATTTGCCAAGCTCATCTCGTTGCCGCCTGCTGCGGCGTGTCAGAGAATCCCTGCGATCGCCGGCGGCAGCCCTGGTCAAGCGCCTGGCCGACTCGAGAGCGACGGCGGCTTCGTGTTGCATCGCCGCGGCGAAGGTCATCTGGTAGCCGTCGTTGATCAGCTTCTTGTACGCCGGCAGCGCGCTCGGGTCGGCGGAGAGCATGTCGGCGGCTAGTTCCTCAGCCGCTGCCAATAGCTCTTCGGGCGCGACGATGCGGTTGACTAGGCCCCAGGCGAGAGCACGCTCGGCGTCGATGAAGTTTCCGGTGAACGCCATCTCGCGGGCTCGGTTGATGCCGATGAGACGCGGCAGCCGCTGGCTCAGTCCCCAGCCGGGCAGAATGCCGACGCGGACGTGGGTGTCGGCGAAGCTGGCGGTCGTCGAAGCGACGACGACATCGCAGGCGAGAACGAGCTCGAAGCCGGCAGTGACGGCCGGGCCGTTGACTGCGGCGATGATCGGACCGGGAAAGTTGGCGATCGCCGGCAGCAGTTCAGCGCTGATGTCGGCACCGGCCTCGGCAGCGCTGTTCCCGGTCGCGCCGGAGGCCAACTCGGAGAGGTCGAACCCGGCGCAAAAGGCGGTACCGTTGCCGCTGAGGATGACGACGCGGGCATCGTCGCGCAGCTCGCGAAAGGCGCTGGCCAGCGCTCGGCGAAGCTCCGCGTTGAGCGCGTTGCGGGCTTCCGGTCGGTTCAGCGTCAAGCGAGCGACGCCGTTGGCGAGCTCGCGCAGCAGGACCATCATACAGTCCTCCGGCCCGCGTCGCGACGGGCCGCTACTCCTGCATTCTGCTGATGATCTCTTCGTGGCGACCCTGGCGCTCGAGCTCGTCGTTCTTGCGAGCTTCGCGCAGGGCGAGGTAGGTGAAGTAGAAGAGCAACACCATCAGCCCGACGATCGGAATGTTGTCGGGCAGCGTCAGGATGTAGAGAAAGTGGGCTAGCGGCGTATTGGGTCCGGCAGCGGCGAGTACGAACACGGCACCTTACCTCCAAAATCCCGGCTACCAGCGGTCCCGATGATTGTCAATTGGCCTCAACGGGCCTCTAACCGGCGGCGCGGGCGATTTCATCGCGCAGGGCATCGGTCAGCAGGCCGTCGTTGGCGGTGCGTTGCCAGCGACGCCACCAGGGGATTTCGTCGTTCTTTCGGCGTTGAAACGCCTGGATCGCATTGATCAGAACCGGATCGATCTCGCCGTTGATCTCGCCCATGTATTGCTTGAGAGCGGTGAGATGGGTCTGCACTTCTTTGACGATGGCGGGGTCGATCTCTTGTTCGAGAGCCGGCGTGTCGTAGTCCTGGATCGAAGCCTCGATGTCCGCCGCGACGGCGCGGGCGCGCGCCTCGACGTCGGGTCCCGAGCAACCGAAGCCGGCACAGAACAACACGGTCGCCGCCAGCGCTTTGGTACGTTTCGCCATGGCCCCTGCTTGCCGCATCCAGCGGCTGAATTCAAATGACTTTGTTGAGCGGATACTCGATGATCCCCTCGGCACCGGCCTGGCGCAGCTCGGGGATCAGGTCGCGCACGACCTGCTCGGAAACGACGCTCTCGACGGCGAACCAACCGCTGCCGTAGAGCGGCGACACCGTTGGCGCCGTAATGCTGGGAATTTTCTCGACGATGGCATCGAGGGCGTCTTTGGGAACGTTCATCTTCAGTCCGACCTTCGCCTCGGCCTGCATGGCGCCGTTGAGCATGAGGGAAATCTGCTCGATTTTTGCCCGCTTCCAGGGGTCACCCCATGCCTCTTTGCTGGCGATGAGCTGCGGGTTCGACTCACAGATTTCGTGGATGATCTTGAGACCGTGGGCGCGAATGGTGCTGCCCGTTTCGGTCACCTCGACGATCGCATCGACCAGGCCCTGGGCGACTTTCGCCTCGGTGGCACCCCAGGAGAACTCCACCTGCACGTCGATGCCGCGTTCGGCAAAGTAGCGCCTGGTCAGCCCGACCATTTCCGTCGCCACCCGCTTGCCGGCGAGTTGCTCGATCTCGGTGATCGACGAAGTGCCGTCGACGACGATCACCCAACGCGTCGGTCGCATGCTCGCCTTCGAGTAGACGAAGTCGGCGACGATCTCCACGTCGGATTCGTTTTCGAGGGTCCAATCCTTGCCGGTGATGCCGGCATCGAGCGAGCCGCTCTCGACATAGCGCGACATTTCCTGCGGCCGCGCCAGAATGCAGCGCATTTGGTCGTCGTCGACGCCGGGGAAGTAGGAGCGTCCGCCACCCTGGATCTTCCAACCCGAGCGGCGGAACAAGTCGAGCGTCGATTTTTCGAGACTGCCCTTGGGAATTCCGAACGTCAGTTGTTGCATGAAGGAAGGTCCTCGCGCTGATGGCCGCCGCAGCGGCCGGTACAAAGGCCGCCGCTACCACAGCAAAGTAGCGGGAGCAACGCAGTCGGCGGCGAAACCAGTGGGCGCTTCGCCGCAAGCGCCGCGCGGGTTGCTCCGCCGAGAGCGGCGAGATGTCCAGCGAGATGTCCTGGCGCCGGCGTTGCGTGCGCCCTGGCGCGGCTGTAGACAGCAGGAATGCGGCTGGGGGAGATTGCGGCGGCTCTGGCTTGTGAGCTGCGCGGCGATGCGGACATCGAGATCGCTCGGCTGTGGCCGATCGAGAGTGCCGAGGCGGGAGATCTCTGTTTCGTCGCCAACCCCAACTACGTTCGCTATCTCGCGGACACGCAGGCCAGCGCGGTGATCGTCGCTACCGACATGGAGGAGCTCGAGGTGGCGACCTTGCGCGCCGAGGATCCCTACGTGGCTTTCGCGCAGGCGCTGGAGCTCTTTGATCAGGCGGCGCCGAGCGCCGCCGGCATTCATCCGAGCGCCGTCGTCGATCCCTCGGCTCGGCTCGGAGCGGAGGCGGCGATCGGACCGCACGTCGTCGTCCAGGCCGGAGCGACCATCGGCCGCCAGGCCCGTCTCGGTGCCGGCACGGTGATCGGCGCCGATGCCGCGATCGGCGACCGCTTCGTTTCGCACGCCAACGCCGTCGTGCGCGAGCGAGTGCGCATCGGTGACGACGTCACCTTGCACAGCGGCGCCGTCATCGGCTCGGACGGCTTTGGCTACGTACCGCTGCCGCAGGGCGAGCTGCGCAAGTTGCGCCAGATCGGCACCGTCGTCCTCGGCAACGGAGTCGAGGTGGGCGCCAACGCGACGATCGATCGGGCGACGATTGGCGAGACGCGCGTCGGCAACGGCGTCAAGATCGACAATCTGGTCCAGATCGGCCACGGCTGCCAGATCGGCGACAACACGGTGATCGCCGCGCAAAGCGGTCTGGCCGGCAGCACCCGTATTGGATCCTGGGTGCAGATGGGCGGTCAGACCGGCACGGCCGGACACATGAGCATCGGCGACGCCAGCCGCGTCGCCGGTCGCGCCGGCGTCACCGGCGACGTCGAGGCCGGTTCGGTGGTCGCCGGCTTCCCCGCCCAGCCGATCGCGCGCTGGCGCAGGACGGTCGCGATCCTCGCTCGTCTCGAAGATCTGTGGAAACGAGTGCGCCGGCTCGAGCGGCGCGGCCGGCGCGGCGGCGACGCTTGATTTCGCCCTGTCGCACGGGTAGCGTTCGAACACTGTTTGAAGGTGAGCGCGCATGATCATTCGCGTGCGGGATATTGGAGAAAGCGCGGAGGAGGTCGAGCTCGAGCAACCGGTTTCGTTGATCAACGCAATCCTGGCCAACGGCCCGAGCGAAGACTACCGATGCGATCGAACGGTCCGGCTTAGCCTGTCGCACTACCGCGCGGGCGACGATCTCTTTTTCGAAGGTGCGATCCGTACCGGCATCGCCGGCCGCTGCGCACGCTGTTTGGAGGATTACCGATTCGACATCGATGAGCCGTTTCGTTTCGTCGTGACGCCCCGCGACGGCGTGTCATCGCTGGGGCAGGACGAGGACGTCGAGGTGAGCGCGTACCAGGGAGAGGAAGTCGATCTTGCACCGCTGGTTTGCGAACAGGTTCTCTTGAGCCTGCCGACGATGCCGCTTTGTGACGAGAATTGTAGTGGACTGTGCCCGAGTTGCGGTACCAACCTCAACCGAGCACGCTGTGCCTGTACGAAGGACGAAGGAGATCCGCGCCTGGCGATTTTTCGCACGTTGCGGGTCGATCAGGGTCAGGAGTGAAAGAGAATGCCAGTTCCGAAGCGCAAGACCTCTCATTCAAAGCGCAACAAGCGCCGGGCGCACGACTCGATCTCGGCGGTTGCCACGATCGAGTGTCCGGAATGTGGTGAACGCATGGTGCGTCATCGCACGTGTCCGCATTGTGGCGTCTATCGCGGTCGTCGAATCGTCGACGTCGAGGAATGAGGTAGGGCCGTAGGCGGGGAATCGTTGCATTTCCAACAACAGGAGGAGAGGGGATGGCTTCTGCGGTAGAGACGAAGGTGCGCGAGATCGTTTGCGAGCAACTCGGTGTCAGCGAAGGCGACGTCACGCTCGATGCGTCGTTTCTCGAAGACCTCGGTGCGGATTCGCTCGACATCGTCGAGCTGGTGATGGCTTTGGAAGACGCCTACGACCTCGAGATTTCCGACGAAGAGGTCGAGAAGATTCGCACGGTGCAGGACGTCGTCAGCCACATCGAAACCCAGCAGGCGAGCTGATCTACGCCGGTGCCGGGTGGCGCCGGCTCGCCAGTGAGCCGAGGAATTCGCCGTCCGGGTAGAACGGCTCGGACAGGCGCAAGACGGTGTCCTCGGCGTCCGCCGCCGTCTCGGGGTAGTCGATGTTGAAGTGGAGGCCTCGGCTCTCCTTGCGGCGAATGGCCGAGGCGATGGTCAACTCGGCGACGGTGGCGAGGTTGCGCAGCTCGATCAGGTCGCCGGTGACGATGAAATCCCAATAGTACTGATGGATTTCTTCGCGCAGTGCGGTGATGCGCTGGTAGGCGCGAGCGAGGCGCCGGTTCGAGCGCACGATGCCGACGAAGTTCCACATGAAGCGGCGGATCTCGTCCCAGTTCTGCGTCACCACCACCGACTCGTCACTGTCGACGGCCTGCCCGGGATTCCACGCCGGCAGCGCCGGCACCTTGCCACGGTCATCGGCCAGCGATTGCTGTGCGTGTTTGGCGGCGCGGGTGCCGAAGACGACGGCTTCGAGTAGTGAGTTCGAAGCGAGCCGGTTGGCACCGTGCAGGCCGGTCATGCTGACCTCGCCGGCGGCGTAGAGACGGCGGATCGGCGTCGTGCCGTCGAGGCCGGTCATGACGCCGCCACAGCAGTAGTGCTCGGCCGGCACCACCGGCAGCGGTGTCTCGGTCAGGTCGAAGCCGAAGGAGAGGCAGCGCTCGTGGATGGTCGGAAAACGGCGGCGCAGGAAGTCGGCGTCCTGATGGGTGATGTCGAGCAGCACGTGTTCGTAGCCGCGCACCTTCATCTCGTTGTCGATGGCGCGGGCGACGACGTCGCGCGGTGCCAGCTCGGCGTCGGGGTGGTAGGCCGACATGAACGGCTCGCCATCCGGCCGGCGCAGTACGGCTCCTTCGCCGCGCAGCGCCTCGCTGATGAGGAAGGACTTGGCCTGCGGGTGGAAGAGGCAGGTGGGGTGGAACTGGATGAACTCCATGTTGGCGACCGGAGCGCCGGCCCGGTAGGCCATGGCGATTCCGTCGCCGCTGGCGATGTCGGGGTTGGATGTGTAGAGGTAGACTTTGCCGGCGCCGCCGGTGGCCAACATCGTCGCCCGCGCCGCGACGGTGCGCACCTCGCCGGCTTCGGTGTCGAGGACGTAGGCGCCCCAGCAGGCCGAGTCGCGCGCCAGTGGGTCGAGCTTGCGATCGGTAATGAGGTCGATCGCCATGTGGCGCTCCAGCACCTGGATGTTGGGCTGCTCGCGCACCGCCTCGGTGAGTGCGCGCATGATCTCCCAGCCGGTGGCATCGGCGGCATGCAGGATGCGCCGGTGACGGTGGCCGCCCTCCATGCCGAGATCGTATTCGCCGCCGTCGTCGCCGCGCGAAAACTCCGTGCCGAAGGCGATGAGGTCGCGAATGCGCGCGGGCCCCTCGCGGACGACGAGATCGACAGTCTCGCGCTTGCACAGACCGGCGCCGGCCCGTTCGGTGTCGGCCACGTGTGCATCGAAGGAGTCGTCATCGCTCCAGACGGAGGCGATGCCGCCCTGCGCGTAAGCGGTGGCGCTTTCGGGCAAGCGTTCCTTGTTGAGAACGATGACGGTGCTGTCGCGGGCGACCTGGAGGGCAAAGGAAAGCCCGGCCAGGCCGCCACCGATGACGAGATAGTCTGCTTGCATGGCGTACAGGAGAGCCATAGCGAGCCGGACCAACGCCGACAAGCCGCACGAAGCCCCGCGGCTGGCCAGCGCATCGGGCTAGTGCTATCGGGAGGCATGAGCAAACGAGAGATGGTCCTGGCAGCGCTGTTGCTCGCCGGTGTCGCCTGCGGCTCGGACGATGATGGACAGCGAACCGCCGCCTACGATTTTTCTGCGCTGGCGGCGGAGATGGACACGTTCATCGCTGAAACCGACAGCGTAGACGGTGCCGGTGTCGTCATCGTTGATCGCGACGACGGCGTGATTCTTGAGTCTACCTTTGGCGCCTTCGAGCGCGACCGCGTTTCCTTGATCGCTTCGTCGTCGAAGATGATTACCGCGACGGTTCTGATGAGCTTGCACGAGCAGGGCATTCTCGATTTCGACGAGCCGATCGCCAACATGGTCGGCTGGGGGGAAGCCAACCCGACGGTGACGACGGCGCAGTTGTTGTCGAATAGCTCGGGCCTGGTCGGGCTGGCGCCGAATCCGGCATACGCCCCGTACCTGTGCCAGTATTTCGCCGGCGGCACGTTGCAAGATTGTGCGCGGACGATTTTCGTGACGGCAGCCGATGACGATCAGGTGATTCCCCCCGACACGATGTTTCGCTACGGCGGTGGCCAGTGGCAGGTAGCGGGCGGTGTCGCCGAGAGCGTCTCGGGCAAGAGTTGGGCCGAGCTCGTGCGCGAAACACTCATCGAACCGTGTGGTCTCGAGGCTCTCGACTACAACAACCACTTTACCCAACTGCCGCCCGACCCGGACAATCTCTTCGGCTATCCGGGTGGCTTCGACGGCGATCCGTTGGCGCTCGATGCGACCGACAATCCCAACATGGAGGGCGGCGTCTACACGAACATCGCCGACTACGGCAAGCTCGTCTTGATGCAGGTTCGCGGTGGGCAATGCGATGGTGGCCGCGTGCTTTCCGAGGCGTCGGTGCAGCGCCTCCACTCCGACCGCATCGACGACGTCTACGGCGGCAGCACCGGCGGGGGACGCTATCAGGGGTACGGCTATGGCTGGTGGATCGACCGCGGGTCGGACTCTGGGTTGATCGTCGACCCCGGTGCCTACGGCTCGGTCGCCTGGATCGACGAGGGTCGCAGCTACGGCGGCTTTCTCGTCATCGAAGCGGATTCGTTTCTCGGCAACGAGTTGTTCGAGCGCGCCTACCCTCTGATCAACGAGGTCGTCGATGGGGTGCGGGGCTGAGTTGGGGTGACCGCTGAGCCTCTACTTCGCTGCCAAGCGTTTTCGTGAGCTCTCTCGACGCGACGCGGCGCGAGGCGCATCTCGATGATCTGCACGATCGTCACTTCGATCTGATCGTCATCGGTGGCGGCATCAGCGGTGCCGGCGTGGCTGCCGAGGCGTCGGCGCGCGGCCTCTCCGTCGCCCTGGTCGAAGCGCGGGATTTCGCCAGCGGCACCTCGAGCCGATCGTCGAAGTTGATCCACGGCGGTTTGCGCTATCTGGCGATGGGCGATGTCGCGCTGGTGCGCGAGACGGCGCTCGAGCGCAAAGTGCTGCACGAGCTGGCGCCGCATCTGGCCCAGCCGCGCTGGATGTTGCTGCCGGTGAGGTCGCGCGCCGGTCTGCTCAAGTTCCGCACGGTGCTGGCCAGCTACGAGAAGCTGGGCGCGGTGGCCGATGCCGATCGGCACTGCAATTGGGACGCCGGCGATCTCGCCCAAGGCGAGCCACTGCTCGATCGGACGCGCTACCCGTTCGCCTGTGTCTATCGCGAATACCTGACCGACGATGCCCGCCTGGTCATCGCCAACCTGCGCGCCGCAGCAGCGCGCGGGGCGACGATCGCCAGCCATCTGCCGGTGCGGGCGATGATTCGAGACGAAAACGGTCGTGCACTGGGCGTCGAAGTGCGTTGTGCGCTCAGCGGTCGCGCGGTGCGCGTGCGCGGCCGTTCCGTCGTCAACGCCGCCGGACCGTGGGTCGATGAGGTGCAGGGGCTTGCCGAGCGCGGCGACGAGCAGCGCCTGCATCTTTCGAAAGGTGTGCACGTCTGTTTTCCAGCCCGCAAGTTTCCCGTCCGCAATCTCCTGCTCCTCGCCGCCGCCGACAGGCGCACGATCTTTGCCATCCCACGTGGCCGCGTGACCTACGTCGGCACGACAGACTCCGGCGACTCGGGCGGCGCGCGCACCTGGCCGCAGGTCGACGATGCCGACGTGCGCTATCTCATCGAGCCGCTGCGCCGCTATTGCCCCGCCGTCGAGCTCGCGGCGGCCGACGTCGTTTTCGCCTGGGCCGGTTTACGGCCACTGATCGCGCAGGGTGGGCGAGCGCCCAAGGACCTGTCCCGCAAGGACGAGATTCGCGTTGGCACCTCCGGTGTGATCGCCGTCGCGGGTGGCAAGTTGACCGGATACCGGCCGATGGCGCGGCGCGTCATGGAGGAGGTGGAGCGGGTTCTCGGCCAGACGACGCCGGCGCCTGCGGTCGAAACCCTGCCAGGTGGTGCACTGACGAAGTCCATGAGTGCCGCGGCGGCGGATGTGGCGCGGTCGTCGAATACGAGTGACGAGGTGGCCGAGCGCCTGGTCGGTCTCTACGGAAGTGAGGCGGCCGAGGTCGCGGCGCTGGGCTCTGCGGTGTTGGCCGATGCGCCGGTCGTGCGTGGCGAGATCGAGTGGGCGGTGCGCCGCGAGGGGGCGTTGCGTCTGGAGGATTTCATCTATCGGCGGGCGCGGGCGGCGCTCTACGAACCAGAGCAGGCGGCTGCGGTTCTCACACCCGCCGCCGAGCGAATGGCGGAGATGCTCGATTGGAGCGAAGAGCGACGGCGCGCCGAGATCGAGAGAACGCGAGAGCGCTTGCGTTGCGACGGTGCCTGAACGCTCGCTTCAAGGGGCGGTCATTCGCGGATGCCGTCGATGTTGCCGAGGTAGCGGAAGAACTCGGAATCGGGCGAGACGACGAGTTGCGTGCCCTCGGAGATCGCTTTGTCGTAGGCTTCGAGGGTGCGCTGTAGCTTGAAGAACTCGGGGTCGCGGCCATAGGCGTCGGCAAAGATCTTCACCGCCTTGGCCTCGCCGCCGCCGCGCACGATCTCGCTCTGCTTTTGCGCCTCGGCCATGATGATCTTGCGCTGCTTCTCTGCCTCGGAGCGAATCTTGCGTGCTTCTTCGTCACCCTCGGCGCGAAACTTCTTGGCCTGTCGTTCGCGTTCTGCCGTCATGCGACGGAAGACGTTCTGTTCGTTCTTCTCCGGCAGGTCGGCCCGTTTGACGCGCACGTCGACGACTTCGATGCCAAATTGGCGCACGCGCTCGTCACTGGCGCGGGTAATCTCCTTCATCAGCTCGGTGCGGCGCGTGCTGACGATTTCCTGCAACGTCTGGCGGCCGAGGTTTTCTCGCACGTTGGAGTATATGATGTCGTCGAGTCGCGACTGCGCCGCGCCTTCGTTGCGCAGCGTGCGGTAGTAGGCGAGGGGCTCGACGATACGCCAGCGCGCGAAGTTGTCGACGACGAGCTGCTGCTTGTCGCGCGTCAGCAACTCCTTGGGTGCCGCATCGTAGAGGAGAAGGCGCTTGTCGAAGTACTCGACACTCTGGATGAAGGGGATCTTGAAGTACAGTCCCGGCTCGCGCACCGTGCGCACCGGCTCGCCGAGCTGGATGACCAACGCCTGTGCCCACTGGTCGACACGATAGAATGCGCTGTTCCAGATGACCGTGGCGACGATGATGGCGGCGCCGAGCGCGGGCAGTAGGCGACTCATTCCGCATTCCTCGCCGGCGACTTGAGGGCGTCGAGGGGGAGATAGGGCACCATGCGTTTACCGGCCTCTCGGTCGAGGATGACCTTGTCGGTCCGCTGCATGACTCTTTCCATGGTCTCGAGGTAGAGCCGGCGCTTGGTGACTTCCTTCGCCTTGGCGTATTCCTCGTAGACCGCGACGAAGCGATCGGCGGCCCCCTCGGCCTCGCTGACGACCGCTTGCGCATAGGCCTGGGCTTCGTTGAGAACTTGCGCTGCCTGGCCGCGCGCCTTGGGGACGATGTCGTTGGCGTAGCCGCGCGCCTCGTTGATCAGGCGTTCTTTGTCCTGCTCGGCGCTGATGACGTCCTTGAAGGCGTCGTTGACGGCGTCGGGCGGGTCGACGTCTTGCAATTTGACGGTGACGATCTCGATGCCAGCGCCGTATTGATCGAGGACTTCTTGCAGGAGCTCTTCGGCATCGCTTTGGATACGCTCCTTGCCCTCGGTCAAAGCGTCGTCGATCTTACTGGCGCCGATGACCTCGCGCATCGTCGCCTCGGCCGCGTCACGCACCGCCTGGCGCGGATTGGCGACGTTGAAGAGATAGTTCACCGTCCCCTCGGGCGTTTGTTTGACCCGGTATTGGACGATGAAGTCGAGCTCGACGATGTTGTTGTCACCGGTGAGCATCAGCGCTTCTTTGTCGACCTGGCGATAGCGCGCCGGCGGCCCGGCCGAGACGGTCTGGAAGCCGATTTCCTCTTTGCGGATCTTGGTGACCTGCACCTTGATGACGCGTTCGATCGGCGCCGGGAAGTGGTAGTGCGGACCCGGTCCGGCTTCACGCACCGCCTTGCCGAAGCGGAGGACGACGGCGCGCTCGTCCGGTGCGACGATGAAGATACCGCTGGCGAGGTAGGCGAGGAGCAGGAAGAGGAGAATCAGGCCCGGCCCGAGCCGGTCGAAGAAGGAGCGCCACTGCTGGCCCATCTGGCGCAACGCAACCGTTGGGTCGTTGTCGCGCGGTGGCCAGTTGCCGTTCCCCATGGTCATGACATTAGAATCCGTTTGCGGCAGTACTCATGGCGGATTCGTTGCCGCAGGGCAAGGTCGCGGCGCCGAGCGTTCAACCGATCGTCTTGCGCAGCTCGGACAAGATGGCCGCCGTGGCCGGCGATTTGTTCAGTGTGTAGAAGTGAATTCCGGGTGCTCCGTGCTCGAGCAACTCGCGGCATTGGCGGCTGGCCCATTCGATGCCGATGCGTTCTTCGTCGCGATCCGACTTGGCTTCGTGCAAGGGACGGCGCAACTCATCGGGGATCTTGGCGCCGCACATGCTGGTCATCCGCTCGATCTGATCGCGATCGGTGATCGGCATGATGCCTGGGACGATCGGCACCGCAATGCCGGCGTCGCGCGCGCGATCGACGAACGAACGATAGGCGCGGTTGTCGAAGAAGAGCTGGGTGATGATGACTTCGACGCCGGCGTCCACCTTCTTGTGCAGGTTGGTCATGTCGCTGTCGAGGTCGGTCGATTCGGGGTGGCCCTCCGGATAGCCGGCGCCGGCGAGGCAAAAAGCCCGGTTCTGCTGGCGAATGAATGCCACCAGCTCGCTGGCGTAGCCGAATCCGTTGCGCGGACGAACGAACTCACTCTCGCCCTTCGGTGGGTCGCCGCGCAGCGGCAGGACGTTTTCGACGCCACTCCCCTCGAGGCGATCGAGGATCGACGTGATTTCTTCGCGAGAGTGGCCGACGCAGGTCAGGTGGGCCATCGCCTCGATCGAAAACTCGCGTTTGATCCGGGTGACGATGTCGAGCGTTTTCTCGCGCGTCGAGCCGCCGGCGCCGTAGGTCACCGACACGAAGCTCGGCGACAAGCGACGTAGGTTGTCGAGTGCAGCGAGCAGCGCCTTCTCGCCGGCAGGGGTTTTTGGCGGGAAGAACTCGAACGAAAAAACAGGTCGTTCTTCGCCAAAGAAAGTCGCGATTTTCATGGTCGTGGTCGTTTCGCGTGCGCGCCGCGCCGCTTCACCTCGAGGCCGCGCGCAAGCGCGCGGTCAGCGGGTGCGGCATGTGGCGGAAGAGCAGGTCGAGTGTGTACTTGTCGGCCATGGCATCGGCGACGGTGCCGGCCATCCCCGGTGCCGGGTCGGCGCGGACGTCGCGAAAGTGCTGGCTGCCGATCTCGACACCGATGTAGGGGTTCTTGGCGTTGGTCTCGATGCGTTGCGCTGCGGCCGTGCCCAGTCGCACGTAGACGTCACCATAGAGAACGACATACCACACGGTCGACCAGCGTGTGCCGCCATCTTCGCCAATCGTCGAAAAACGCAGTGTCGAGCCATCTTCCCATTCCTCCGGCGTCCAACCGGCGTGCAGCGCGTTCGGCGCCAAGACGCAGCAGGCGAAGAGAACGGCGATGTGGGCAAGGCGTCGCATGGTCAGTCGGCTAAACTCAAAAAGTATACTCGACTTGGAAGGTATATACGAGGTCGGCGCGCAGTCCCTGGCGGTTGAGTGGTAGCTGGAGGCTCGCCGCGGTGACGAGTTGGCCGAAGGGGTTGAGCTTGATGCCGAGCGCCGACTGGACCACGTCGTCGTTGTTACCGTCGCGCCGGTCGTCGTGGTAGCCGAGGAAGTCGACACCGAGGGTCAGCCAGTCGGTGGCGCGCGCGTCGGCGCCGACGATCCATTGAGCCTGGCTGACGTCGCGGCCGCTGCGAATCGAGTAGCCGAGATTGAGGTGGGGGGAGATGCGCCCGAAGGTACGCGAGGCGATCAGCCACGGTGTGAGCGTCGGGTCGCGAAAGCCGAGCAGGTCATCGCCGTTGCCGGTGGGGACGGTCAACACCGCGGCGGCGGCGAAGTCGGCCCATCGGGTGTTGGCGAACGCCCACTTGCCGCGCAGGTAGATGTCGCCGGTGCCGGATGCCGATTCGTCGAAGGAGTCTTCGGCGCAGCGAAAGGCCTGGCCGCAGATCGGGCCGCGGCCGTTGCTGATGACACCCTCCTGGTCGGAGCCGAAGAAGGCGACGCCGTTTTCCTCGGGGTCGAGGATCATCGCGGTTGCGCGGCCGCGCATGCGGATGCGGTTGACGGCGATGGCGAGGCTGAGGTCGATGTCGTCGGTAACGCCGTAGGCGGCGCTGAGATAGAGCAGGTCGAGCTTGAAGCGCATGGCGAGATGCGTTTCGAGAATGTCGTCGGCAAAGATGACCTGATCGCCGCTCGGCAGGGTGGCGAGGAATTCGGGGGAGAACGCCGGCTGGCGCGTGCGCAGATTGCCGAGGTCGTCGCCTTCGAGGGTATCGAAGGAGCTGTGGGTGTAGGAGAGGCCGATCGTCAGCACCCCCTTGCCGAGCGTCGTCGCGCGTTCGGCAAGGGTCGGCCCGAGGCTCTGCTTCGAGCGCACGAAGGTGTCGAGCTCGCTGTCCCAGGCGAAGCGAAAGGCGCCGGTGGCGGATGGAATCGGCGCTTGCGAACGAGCCGCCGCGAGCACTGCCGGCAGGCCGCGAAAACGGCGTGCGAGGTCGGGTTCCTGGTTGGCGCGGGCGGCACCGGTCTGCAGGAACGTCGTGCCGAGGGAGCCGCCGAAGAGGTTGGGAATCACCCTTCGCAGATCCTCGGCCGAGGCCGGCGCGACGAATACGAGGGCAAGGCTCCAAATCGCGAGCTCGAGGAGGAGGGCAGTCGAGCGCCGGCGACGCGCACGGGCGTAGATGTCGCTCGATCGACTCACTTGGCTGGGCCGATCTTCAGAGCACCGTCGTGGAGGACGAGGATCTTGTTGAGGCGCACTTCGAGGCGAACCGGGCGGGCGGTCTTCTTGTCGTCGAAGCGGTCGCGGCGGGTGAACGAAACGACGAGATCGGAGCCTTCTTTGTCGACGGCGATGTCGCTGAGCTCGACGACCAGGTTGTCGGCGACGTCCATATAGGCCTGCAGTGCCGAGCGCTGGCGCTCGGAGAAGGCGACGTAGTGCGTGGCGACGCCGTCGACGTTCTTGTCCTGCAGTGTCTGGCGTAGGCTCTCGAGAAACTCCGGTACCATCGCAGTCGGCGTTTGCGCGAGCTGCGGCGTCGTTGGCGGCGGGCTTGCATCGACATCGACGCCGGTTTCGGCGCTGGCGACCTCGTCGGCGAAGGCGCTGGTGGCGAAGAATGGCAGCCAGGAGTCGGAACGGGAACGCCTGTCGTCGTCCGCTTGACCGGCCTGCGACGGACCGTGGAGGACACCTTCCGATTCGAGCAGCAGACGATAGGCGTCGACGTCGGTGTTGGTCTCGGTTTGGATCGATTCCCCTTCGGCGGCGGACACGTTGACCCGCAGGCGGCGCAGCATGCTCAAGACCAACTGCTTCTGCAGATTGAAGAAGGTGTCGAGATCCCCTTCGACGCTGTCCGATGCTTCGTTGACGCCGCTGCCGGCGTCGATGATGCGAGCGTCGATGCGCAGTGTCGTGCCGGTGACGTGAAACGAGCCGGTCAACAGGCGGGCGACACCGAGCTCGCGCGCCGTGTAGAGCGAGTCGGCGCCGCGCACGCGTGTGGTGTGGTCGATGAGCTCGGGCGAGAAGACCCGCAGGGCGTTGACTTTGGAAAGCTCGGTGTCAAAGGCGACGCGCAATGCCTTGCTGATCCAGTCGAACTCTCGATTCGAACGCAGATTTTCGAATTCGAGAACCGCGATCGAGTTCACCGGATCGGCGAGCTCGGGCGCTGGCGCATTCGAGTTGGCGACGACGGTAGCGCGTGGCGCCGGTGCGCGCGCCGGCGCGGCGATCTCCTCGCCCGTCGCAACGACGTTGGTCGAGACCAGCACGAGATCGGTTCCCTCCGTCTTGTGGTAGGGGTGTTGCTGTCCGCCAGTCAGTTTCGGTACGCGCTTGGCGACGTAGCCGAAGAGCTCGGAAACGGAGAGGGCGCCGTCGCCGTCGCTGTCCGCCTTGCCGGCCAAACCTTCGAGGATCGAGAAGGTGAAAGCCCCGTGCTCGAGATCGCGGTTTTCTTTGGACTCTTCGCCGGGGCGCGATGCGGCGAGGAGGAAGAATCCCTCGCCGGCACTGATCTGGCCCGCGACCTCGTCGGCGGAGACGACCTGCTCGCCACCGCTGGCACCCAGCGCGCCAGCATGGCAGGTGTCGAGCATGACCACCGTCGCCCGCACGTTGCGCCTGACGATGCGCAACATTTCGTCGAAATCGGACATCCGCAGACCTTCGGTCAACAGATTGGCCGAAGTCGCCGTGTAGGGCAGGAAGTAGTAGCTGCCGCTCGATAGGTCGCGCACGCCGTGGCCGGCGAAGAACAGGGCCGCGACGTCGTCGGGCCCGGCGTCGCCGAGAAACGTCGACAGCCCGTCGAGCAGCGACTCGCGCGTCACTTCCTCGTTGGTCAGGACGAGCGTGCGCACCTCGCGGTATCCACCACCGGCGGCGGCACTGCGCAAAGCGCGTGCGATTTCGTTGGCGTCGCGGTCGGCGAAGTCGAGCCTCAGGGTTGGATCTCGATAGCGGCTGACGCCGACGGCGAGCAGCCACAGGGTCGATTTGGCCCCTGGCGCCGAATCGACCAGACGCGCGCGCACCACGGGCGCAGGGCGATCTTCGAACACCGCGGGGTCGTAGATCGCCCAGGTGATGATTGCGCTGCCCACCAGGCACGCGGCTGCCAGCGTTAGTCGTGCTCCCAAGCTCATGGCCGGCTCGTCTTCCTCACCTACGCGGGTGACTGGAATCGATCAATGGTAAAGTTACACAGAGCATTATAACAGCGTTTGCACGACTGCTTCTTGCGTGCCTTGATCGCATTTTCAGGAGTGGAAAAATTTCTGCGGGACGTGCAATAAAGCGGGGGTCCGGTGCATCCAATGCCTATGAACGCGATGACTGCGCGATGTTTCATGCGGGCAGGATTCCGGGCTGGAGGGGACCGTGGAGTCGCTGAGCGATGCACAGGAGGCGATCAGCCTCATCCGCCGGTGCTTGTCCGGCGAGCGCGACGCTGCGATCACTTTTCAGGAGCGCTACGGCGAGCTGATCTACGGTTATCCGGTGCGCGTCTACCGTGTGCCGCCCGACGAAGCGGGGGACTTTTATGTCTTTGCGTTCGAGCACGGTCGGATTTTTCGCCGCGTTCGAACCTTCGAGGGCAGGGCACCGTTCCGCGCCTATTTGCTCGGATTCGTGCTCGACGATCTCGTGTTGGAGTGGAAACGCGGGCAGCGCGAGATCGAGACAGTTTCTTTGGAGAGTATCGGCGAGCTGCCCGATCCGGGAGCAGGTGAGGACGCCGAACGGGAAGGTACGGGAACCATGGATTTCGATCGATCGGCAATGAGAGATTTGTTGGCAGATCTTTCGCCACCAAAAGCGGTGGTCATGAAGTTGTTGTACGTGGAGGATCACGAGTTCGATCCGGCCGAGGTGCGCTACCTGGCCAAAGTCTCGGGCAACGCCATTCCCGAGGTCCTCGACCGCATCGAGTCGCTGCGGGCGACGGTGCGCGAACGCGAGGCGGGCTTGAAGAAGATGGAAGATGCGCTCGATGCCGTGCAGGCGTGGATCCAGCTCTACGAGCGTCGCATCCAGCGCATCAACGAGGATCTCGCCGCCCTGCCGCCGACCAACGCATCGTCGGAAAAGCTGCGCGAGGAGCGTTCGCAGTTGGAGCGCAAGATCGAACGCCGCCGAGCCCAGCGCACCAAGCTGCTGGCTCAGGCGCAACGCCGCAAGGTGACGGCACCCTACAAGGACATCGCCGCGTTACTCAATACCAGCATCGGCAACATCGGCTCGCAGATCGCCCGACTGCGGCGCGAGCTCATGACCAAGGTGAAGAGCGTTTCCGGATCGCACGCCGGTGAAACGCAAGATTCGCTCGGGGCGGGTTCCTGAGCGTCCGAGAAGGGAGAAAGGCCATGCAAGGCACGTCGAGTGTTGGGTTGGGCGGTTGCCCCGATTTCGAAGATCTCTCCTGTTATGTTGATGATGAGCTCGACGCGATTCGTCTCGGCCAGGTGCGCGATCACGTGCGCTCGTGCCAGCGCTGTGCCGGCCTGACGGCGCGCCTGCACGACGGCTTCGAGGACGGTGTGTCGGTTGGTGGCGACGGTGCGACCTCCGGATCGAGCTGCACCGGCGAAGAGGATTTGATCGTCTACTTGATGGGCGAGTTGGGCTCCGTCGAGTCGGCGTCGACGGAAGCGCATCTGTCGGGTTGCGATGCGTGTGTGTATCGATTGTCGCTGCTGCGCAAGCGCCTCAGGGTCGAAGCCAATGTCGAACGGGCCGTGCCTTCGGCTGTGCGGCAGCGCGTCAGCGATCTCATCGCCAGCGGCACGCCGGCAGAGGCCGGAGGTTTCGCGGCGCCAGCGCCGACCTGGCTGCATCGCATCCGCGACTCGCTCGATCGCGCCCTGCGGCTACCCGTGCTGGTGCCGGCAGCGGTTGCCGCCGGTGCTCTGATGGTGATCGGCGTGCAGACGCAGGACGCCGGCTCGGGCAGCTCGGGAGTTCGCGCCGTGCAACAGGTTTCCGTGTTGCGGGTGACGGACGGCAGAGCTTTGGTGCGCCAATCGCCGCGGGCGAACGGTGCCGTCGTCGGCGAAGTGCGCCGCGGCGACGAGATCGAGGTTGCGGGTGAGGAGCGGGATTGGTACCGAGTGTTGCTGGCCGGCGGCGTGATGGGCTGGGTGGAGCGCGAAGCTTTCGAGTGAGCTGTGGCATGTAGGAGCCGAACGACTGGAGTCCGCAACGGGTGTATCCGGCTCCTATTCCTGACCATCGTCTGCCTCGGCGTCGTCGTTCAGAGCAACGCCCAGTCTCGCTTGCGGTGTGGCGACTCGATCGTCGGCACCATGCGCGGTGGCGAGGATACGCACGCTCTGCGCATCCCCGCCAGTGCGATGGTCTTCCTCCAGGCCACCCCTTTGGGAGACGACATCGAGGCCGTGCGCATACGGGTTGCGGGCGATGGCGTCGACGTCGACACGTGTCGCGGCGTCGCCTTTTTTGAATCGCGCGGTGGCGAGCTGGAGGTCACCATCGACTCCTGTTTCGGTGGCCGCGGCGACTACGTTCTCAACGCTCAGGTCGTTTCCGAGAGCTCGGCCCACTGCGGCTTCGAGTTGGAGTGCGGCGCGACGCCGGACGGTCTCGGTCTGCGCCAGCTCGGCGAGGTCGACGCCTTTCGCTTCGACGGTGTGCCGGGCGAGTCGGTCGAGCTGCGCATCAACGATCTCGATCGACGCAGCGATGCATACCTCGTGCGCGTCTACGACCCGGCCGGCGATGAGTTGTTGCGCGTCTGCCGCGATCGCGTGGTGGTGGCGACGGAGTCGGGAGGGACGCATACGGCGGTGGTCAGCTCCTGCGGCACGCTCGAGCTCGGCGACTACCGCATCGAACGCCTCGAGCGCTCTTGCCCATCCGGGCCCACCGTTACTTCGATGGCGTTCCTGCCTGCCGACCGATCTTTCGTCGAGCCGGTCGACTTCGACGCCGCCGGCCGAGCGGTCTACCGCACCAGCGGTCGCGGTACGCTGATCGTCGAAGGACGTGTCGGCACTTCGGCGCGTGGTATCGGTGATACGGCCTTTTCGCCGGGCCGATTGCCGGCGTTTCAGGCCATCGTCTCGCGGCCGCTGGGCGATGGCAGCGAAGCGGTTTGTGACCGCGACGCGATGCCGCCGGGCGGTGTGCCCGCCTCGCTTCCCTTCGCCTTTCGCAGCGATCGCGCCGCCATCGCGCGCGTCAATGATCTGGGTTGCCGTATCAACGACGGCACGGGGGTGCCGCGTGGCCGTCGCGATTCGCTCAACTCCTGTGTCCGGGATTCCGCCGACTTCGTCGATCCAAGCAGCGCAATTCAGTTCTGCGCCGATTTCACCAGCGTCGAGCTCCTCCCCGAGGGCGATACGATACTGGCTGCCCGCTTGCGCGACCTCGACGGCAACCTCGGCGCCACCCGTGAGATCGTCCTGCGCGTACCGATCTCGGAAGTGACACCGACGCCGACGCCGATTCCGGTGACGCCGAGCTCGACACCGCTGGCGACCTCGACGACCGGCGTGACGCGGACGCCGACGCGGCGGCCGACGATTCCGATCACCCGCTCGCCCGGACCCTGCGGGTGCGACTGTGATCTGAGTGGCGACGTGCAGATCACCGACCTGATTCGTTGTATCGCCGTCGCTCTCGGACGACGCGAGCTGGCGATTTGTCCACTCGGTGACAGCGACGGAGATCTGGCGGTGTCGGTCGGAGAGTTGATCCAGGGAGTGTTCAACGCTCTCGAAGGCTGTCCGCCGACTCTGCCCAACGGTCCGTAGGACCGGGATTTGAGGATCCATAAGGACCGGGATTTGACGATCCGTAGGACTGGGATCTGAAGGTCCGTAAGAACCGGGATTTGACGGTGCGTAGGACCGGACCTGATGGCCCCGCAGGACCGGCAGTGCTTGCGGCATCCTCGCCGACCGGGCACTTCAAGGGCGTGGGCAAGGCAGGCGGGAAGAGCGACCGGTACAAGGAGGGCGGTGGTGTGGCGCACTGTCCGCATGCGCCGAACTGTGTCGGCTGCTCGTTGTACGGCCTGCCCTATGGCGAGCAGCTCGGTCGCAAGCGCAAGCGGGTCGAGCAGGCCCTTGCCCAACAGGCGCCGTCGCTCGGCGTCCGCGTCGCCAAGCCGGTCGGTTCGCCGCGACTCTTCGGCTATCGCAACCAGGTCAAGTTGGTAGCCCGCCGGTCGCGCCGCGGTCTGCTGCTCGGTGTCTACAAGCCGGGCACGCATCAGGTGGTCGACGTCTCGCGCTGTCCGGTGCACGACGCTCTGGTTGCTCGCGCACTGGAGGTCGTGGAGCGGGCGATCGAGCGCGAAGAGGTTCCGATCTACGACGAGCGCAACCGCAGTGGCTGGCTGCGCTACGTCGTCGTCCGCTCGTCGTGGTACCGGCGCACGGCGCAGGTCGTAGCGGTCGTGCGCGATCGTGCGTGGCGCGGCGAACGCCGTTTCGTCGAGCGCCTGCGCAAGGCGCGCGGTGTCGGCAGCGTCGTTCTCAACGTCAACGACACCGCGGGCAACACGATCCTCAGTGAGGACTACGTCGCCTGCACGCGCTATGACGCGCTGATCGAGCGCGTCGGCACCCTGCGTTTGAAGTTTCGCCCGGCGTCCTTCGTGCAGGGCAACCTCGGCGCAGCACGCCGGGCCTACGCCCTGGTGGCGGAGCTCGCCAATCTGGCGCCGGGCGAGGTCGCCGTCGACCTCTACTGCGGGGTCGGCGCCGTTGCGCTGTTGCTGGCCTGCAGCGGTGCCGACGTCTACGGCATCGAAGCGTCGCGGCCGGCGGTGCGTGACGCCTCGGAGAATCTCAAAGTGAACGGTATCCACAATGCCCGTTTCATCGCCGGCGCTGCCGGTCCGACGTTGGCAAAGCTGAGCAAGGATCTGCCGCGAGTCGACGTCGTCACCCTCAACCCGCCGCGCAAGGGAGCGCCGGCGGACGTCCTCGCGGCGATCGACGGCACCGGTGCGTCGCGTGTCGTCTACATGTCCTGCAACCCGGATACGCTGGCGCGCGACATGGCGGAGCTGGCGCGATACGGCTATCGTTGCGACGAGGTGACGCCGTTCGACTTCCTACCGCAGACCGAACACGTAGAGTGCGTCGCCCTGCTCACGCGCGAGAAGGAGAATGCATGATTGGTCGTGTCCTCGATATAGGCTCTTCGCTGGCGGCGACGGTCGGGCGGGCCGGTGCGGGC
Source organism: uncultured Binatia bacterium (SeqCode) (assembly GCA_965216585.1). GTDB lineage: Bacteria > Desulfobacterota > Binatia > HRBIN30 > CADEER01 > CADEER01. Next base: position 319,667 of record CBDCGC010000002.1, read on the forward strand.
CTGCAGGTCGGCGTGCTTGGCGAACGACCCGAGAAGAGGCTGATGCTGTACGAGTTCGAAGGCTGCCCCTACTGTCGCAAGGTACGCGAAGCCCTGTCGGTACTCGATCTCGAGGCGGAAATCTTTCCCTGTCCGCGGCGCGGGCCGCGTTACCGGCCGGCCGTGATCGAGCGCGGCGGGCGGGCGATGTTTCCCTACCTGGTCGACGAAAACGAAGGCGTCGAGATGTACGAGTCGGACGACATCGTGCGCCATCTCTTCGATCGCTACGGCGACGGCAGTATTCCGGTCACGCTGGCGCTCGGTCCGCTGACGGATTTCTCATCGATGCTGTCGAGCGCCGTGCGACCCGGCTTTGGCTCGATCTACCGCCGTGCCAAACAGCCTGTGAAGATGCTCGAGCTCTATTCCTTCGAAGCGTCGCCGTTCTGCCGGATCGTGCGCGAACGACTGTCGGCTCTCGAGCTGCCGTACCTGCTGTACAACGTCGCCAAGAACAGCCCCAGTCGAGAAGCGTTCGTCGCCCGATCGGGAAAGATGCAGGTGCCGTATCTGATCGATCCCAACACCGGCGCCGAGATGTTCGAATCGGCCGACATCGCCCAATACCTGGAGGACGAGTACGCGCTTTGACCTCGGCGATCTCGCCCCCCGGCGGCCGCGCCCGGCGTAGCTCCGCTCCTCCTATGGATAGATGCTGGAGAACGGGCGCGTGCAGTAGTCTTCTTGGAAGGCGTCGGTGAGAGAGTCGACCCAACCGCTGGTAGTGCCGCTGGGGTTGGCCGGCGTCGCCAGTAGGCCGGCCGGGGCGAGGGCGATGCCGGCGGCCAGCATTTTGACGCCGTGGCCGATGCGACAGGCGTGGTTCACCGGATCGCCGCCGGTCAGTGGGCTGACCAGCGCCGCCGGCGGCGAAGTCAACGTGAAGAGGGCGCCGACGAGGAGGGTTCCCGGACCGCGCTCGGCCAGTTTGGCCAAGGTCGATTCGCTGGCACCGGCAACAGTCGCGGCGCAGAGGGCGAGGCCGACCATCGAACGCCTCGACCACCTGGCGCCGCGCCGGGTCATGCCAGGGTGAGCTCGCGGTGCGCCGCGACCAGCCGGTTGCGGATGGGCAGGCCGTGCGGGCAGGACGCTTCGCAGGGTGCCGAGCAAGCGAGACATTGCGCCGCATTGTGAGTCGCCGCGAGACGCGCGTAGTCGGTGATGGCGATCTTTTCCTGGCCGTAGGTGCGGGCGTACATCTGGTAGCGCAAGACGTCGTCGATCGGGACATCGGCCGGGCACGCGTCGAGGCAATCGCCGCAGCCGGGCCGGCAGTAGACGTCGCCGATGAGCTCGTCGTAGCGCTCGAGCAGCGCGACGTCGTTGCCCGTCATCGCCTGACCGGATGCAAACAAGTACTCGTCGATCTGATCGAAGCGGCTCATCGTGACGACGAGACCGCTGACGTCGGAATTGGACAGAACCCATTTGAACGCTGCCTGGGGGAAGGATTCGCGCTCGCTCGGCGTGAAGTCGGCGAGCTGGGAGTGGTAGGCGCCCTTGAGCGTCTTCATGGCGACGACGGCGATACCGCGCTCTTTGGCGTCGGCGAAGATCCGGCGCAGCTTGGGCCAGTGGCTGAAGTTGTAGGCGACCATCACCATGTCGAAACGGCCGGAATCGACTGCTTTGCGCATGACCGTTTCGAGGTCCGGCGTGTGGCTGGAGACGCCGAGGTGGCGCACCTTGCCTGCCTCTTTGAGTCGATCGAAGGCCTCGTGCAGAGTCGGCGCCATCAGGCGGTCGATGGTGTTGACGGCGTGGATGAGTACGACGTCGAGATAGTCGGTATCGATCCGCCGCAGGCTGTCTTCGACCGAGCGGATGACTTCAGCGACGTGGGTGTCGCTGCTCAGGTGACCGTTGGGCGTGCACAGCTTGGAGGCGACGTAGATCTCGTCGCGCTGCGTCGCCTTGATGCCGCGGCCGAGGGCGCGTTCGGACTCGGCGTGGGAGTAGTCGGGCGACGTGTCGAAGTAGTTGATGCCGCGGTCGAGAGCCCGCTCGACGACCTGGGGGTCGCTGAGGCCCGAGGTGCCGAAGGAGATGTCGGACATTGCGAAACCGGTCTTGCCGTAGGGCCGGTAGCTGCGCACCCGCGATTCGCTCCAGGCCGCCGGAGCGGGGCCGCTGTGCTCGGGTGTGCTCTTCAGTAAGTGGAGCTGCGTGCCGTACTTGCAGGCTGCCGCCGCTCCTGCCAAGCCAACGGCGGTACCGCCGCCGGCCAGCACGGCGCGGCGCGAAAGGGGGCGATTCTTCTTCGCTTCGCTCATGCAGGCAGGATAGGCACAGTGCCGCGGCTAGGACAATTCGCTGCGAGGTAGCGGCGCCGCCGGCGGGCGCGATTGCAGCTTTTGCCACGGCGGGCTACCTACGCTTGCGCGATGCCGGACTTGCGTGCAGATCTGCAGCGGCTCGACGGCAAGCCCTATCCGGCGTACCGGGACTTGCGCCGGCGCCCTTACGAGGTGGGGGAGATTTCGCTTTGCCTCGAGCACGTGCAGGGAGATCCGTTCGCCAGCCCGAGCCGTTTGCGCATCGATGTCGCCGCTGATGTCGCCGCCTTGCCGAGCTTTGCGACCGCCCACCGCGACGCCAGGCGGGCGACGGCGGACTTCCTCCAGCGCGCCCTGCGCCGGGCCTTGCCGCCGTCGCGCGGCGGCGCCCGGGCCGACAGCGGCAAGAGTGGCAGGAGTGGCAAGAGTGGAATGATCGAAATTGCCGGTCTGGGGCAGGAGATTCTCGAGCGTACCGGCGTCGTCGTCGGCGAGGACGGCGCTCTGGTGATCCGGCCGAGTGTCGGTCTGCCCGCCGCCGGCCGGCGGATCCTCGGCGGCGCAGCGGCGGAGTTGCTCGCCGCGCAGGTGCCGGCCATCGTCCGCACTACGCTGGGCGAGGTTGGCGATGCGCGATTGGCGGCGCATGTCCGCGCCGTCGAGGACCAAGTGGCACTGCGCGACCAGCTCGAGGGCGCCGGCCTGGTCGCCTTCGTCGCCGACGGCAGCGTCTTGCCGCGCCGCTCCGGTGCCGACGATCGCCCGCTGGCCGGCGCGGTTCCTTTTGCCGCGCCGGCGTCGATGCGCATCGAGCTGGCGACACCGCACGCCGGTAGGGTCGGCGGTATGGCGGTGGCGAGCGGCGTCAGCCTGATCGTCGGCGGTGGCTACCACGGCAAGTCGACCTTGCTGCAGGCCTTGGCGCGCGGTGTCTACGACCACGTTCCGGGTGACGGCCGCGAGCGTTGCGTGACGCGCGACGGGGCGGTCTGTGCGCGCGCCGAAGACGGCCGCAGCGTCTGCGGTGTCGACCTGCGTCCTTTCATCGGCACCTTGCCGGGTGGTCGCTCGACGCGGTCCTTCGCGACACAGGACGCCTCGGGCAGCACCTCGCAGGCGGCGGCGATCGTCGAGGCGATCGAGGTTGGCGCTACCGCGCTGCTGATCGACGAAGACACGGCGGCGACCAACTTCATGATCCGCGACACCCGCATGCGGGCCTTGATTGCCGCCGCGGCCGAACCGATCACGCTGTTTCTCGACCGGGTGCGCCAGTTGCACGACGAGCTCGGCGTATCGTCGGTCCTCGTCGTCGGTGGTGCCGGAGACTATCTCGACGTCGCCGACGCAGTGGTTCAAATGCACGACTACACGGCAGTCGACGTCAGCGAGGCGGCGCGCCGCGTCGCCGCCGAGCTGCCGCTCGGGGCGGCGGCGCCGCGCCGGCCGGACGAGTGGGTGGCATCGACTCCGCGCCGGCCGCTGGCCGAGTCCTTCGACGCGCGGCGCGGCCGTCGCCAGCGGGTGCGCGGTGTTCGCACGCGTTCGATCGAGCTCGGCGAGCAGGAGATCGATGTTTCACTGCTGCCGCAGCTCGTCGACCCCGCCCAATGCCGGATGATCGGTGACGTGCTGTTGCTGTGCGGTCGCGATCTCTGTGACGGCCGGCGCAGTGTTGCCGAGGTCGTCGCAGTCGTCGATCAGCGCATCGCGACCGAAGGCCTGGCTGCGGTCGCCGCTGCGACCTTCGGCGATCGAGCCGCGGCCCGGCGCTTCGAGATCGCCGCCGCCATCAATCGCCTGCGCTCGCTGAGACTGGCTTGAATTGCGGCCCTGCTTGACTGGAGCGGCGGCGAAGCGGAAGCTCGGTGCATGCCGTGTCACGCGTGTGGCGCCGAGCTGATCGCCGGCAAAGACTTCTGTCACGCCTGCGGCGAGGCCGTACGCCGCCACTGTGCCGCGTGCGGCGCCCGCCTCGACGGCGACTTCCGCTTTTGCCCGGACTGCGGTGCGCCGGTGCAGGCAGCGCCGGCGCCGGCCAGCGACGCCGAGGCGGAGATCGGCCGCTTTGCCAAGGCGATGCCGGCCGGTATGGCCGAGAAGCTCTCGTCCACGGCGTCGATTGCCGGCGAGCGCAAGATCGTCACCGTGCTGTTCTGCGATCTGGCCGGCTCGACTGCCGTTGCCTCGGACCTCGACCCTGAGGAATATCGGGAACTTCTCGATCAATACCTGGAAATCGCTTTTACGGAAATCTATCGCTTTGAGGGAATCGTCAATCAGCTCGCCGGCGATGGATTGATGGCCCTTTTTGGCGCGCCGATCACCCACGGCGACGATCCGCAACGGGCCGTCTGGGCGGGTCTGGCGATTCGCGATGCCATGGTCGGTTTCAATCAGCGCATCGAGAGCGAGCGTGGGTTCAGCTTGCCGGCGCGCATTGGTATCAACACCGGACCGGTCGTCGCCGGTGCCGTCGGCAACGATCTCAAAATGGATTACACGGCGATCGGCGACACGACCAATCTGGCATCTCGTTTGGAGTCGTTGGCCGAACCCGGAACGGTGCTGATCAGCGCTGAGACCGAACGCCTGACCCGCGGCTTTTTCAGAACCCAAGCGGCGGGCCCGTTCGACGTCAAGGGCAAGGACGAGGCGATCGACGCCTTCGCCGTCGTCGAGGCGGTCGATGCGACGAGCTCGATGGCGGTCGCAGCCCGGCGCGGCCTGACCCACATGGTCGGCCGCGACGAGGAGTTGGCGCATTTGCGTTCCTGCTTCGCGCGGTTGGACGGCCGACTGCCACAGCTCGTCCATCTGGTCGGCGTCGCCGGCAGCGGCAAGTCACGCCTCATCTACGAGCTCAAGCGCGAGCTCTCCTCTGCCGGTGTGACGATCTTCGAGTCGCACTGCTCGGCCCTGCATCAGCTCGAGCCGTATTTTCCGTTTGTCCAAATGTTGCGTACCTACTTCGCCCACGATCCCAACGAGTCGCGCGCCGCCGCCGACCGGCGCATTGCCGAAAAGATCGGTGTCGATCTGGCGACCGTGGAGAAGGAGTTTCCCCACCTCTCTCGCCTGTTGTCCCGCACGATTGCCGATGCGACGGAGCTGCCGCGCGACGAGCTCCAGGAAGAGACGAACCGGGCCCTGAGCTCGTTGATCAGCGCCGAGTCGCAGCGGGCACCGGTGCTGGCGATCATCGAGGATGTGCAGTGGCTCGACGAACCGTCTCGCGAGTTGCTCGACATGGCTCTGGCAAAACTGGTGCGCGCACGCGTCATGCTCATCGTCAGCTCGCGTCCCGAACGCGAGATTCTCTGGCGCACGCAGGCGGCACTGACGCGGATCCCGCTGCGTCCGCTGATGCAAAAGGAGATGGTCGCCATCATGCGGGCGCTCGCCGGCAGCCCTTTGCCCGAGCAGGTGGAAGCGCGCATCGGCGAACGAGCCGAAGGCAGCCCCTTCTTCGTCGAGGAAATCACGCGCTCGTTGATCGAAGGGGGACGCCTGCGCTGCGATGCCGACGGTTGCGAGCTGGAAGGGTCGCTGGACGAGGTCGAGATTCCCGGTTCGGTGCGCGAAGTGCTGGCCGCTCGCCTCGACCGACTCGATGCCAGCGCCAAGCGCGTCGCCCAACTGGCGGCCGTGCTCGGGCGCCAATTCGAACGCAGCGAAATCGACGAATTTCTCGGCAGCGAATCGGCCGCCGACACGGGTGCCGCCATCGATCACCTGGTCGACCGCGGTGTCCTGCGCAGCGTCGAAGACGGTCGCGCCTTCCGATTCGGCGAGAGTCTGACGCAGGAAGTCGCCTATGAGAGCCTGTTGCTGCGCGAGCGCCGCCAGCTCCACGAGCAGGTGGCCGACCTGCTCGAGCGGCGCGGTGGTCGGGCAACGCTGATCGCGCATCACTACGCGCGCAGTTCAAACCGTAACAAAGCGCTGGAGTCGCTGTTGGTGGCGGCGAAGGAGGCGGAGAATCTGCCCGCCTATCAGTCCGCCATCGATCTCTTCCGGCAGGCTTGGGAGATTGCAGAAACTCTCGTCCAATCGGGGGCCGAACGAACGCGCGAGCAGTTGCAGGGGCTGCTCGATGCGGCCTCCAGCTATTGCCGCGTCGTCGTGCTCTACGGCTCGTCGGAAGATCCTCTGGCACGGCGCGCCGCCGAGGTCTCCCTCGACGTCGCGACCGAGCTCGGCGACCGCGATTCGATGGCGACGGCGAAGACCTTCCTCGGCATGACCCTGTCGGCGACGCCGGCCAGCTTCGATCGCGGCCTGGCCTTCGTCGAAGCCGGAGTCCGCGAGGCGAAAGCCCTCGGCAACGAGGCCTTGGCGCTGAGCACCTCGCGCGCGCTCGGCTGGAACTACCTTCTCGACGGCCGCTTCGAGCAGGGGATACAGACCTACGATTGGGTGCTCGACCGCCTGCCCGCAGCCGGCGAGGAGGAACCAGTTTCGGACATGTACCTCTCAGCGCTTTCGATGCGCGAGCAGGTACGCTTCTTCTCCGGCGACGTCGAAGGGGCGTACCGCGGCAATCGCGAGCTCATGCGCCTCTGTGACGGTGCCGGCAATCGCACTCTCGGCAGCGGTGCGCGCGGCATGTTGGCCTATTGCGAGCTGCTGCGCGCCAACTACGAGAGGGCGATGGAGTGGGCGCAGGAGAGCTTTGCGATCTCCGAGGAAATCGGTGTGGTATGGGGGATGCGCCGCTCGGCGATCTTGATCGTCGCGGCGCAGGTCGAGATCAGCGATGCGCCGCCGAGTCGCCGCTTGCGCAGCCTGGCCGAAGAGGGAATGAACCCGGGCAGTAATATGGTGTTGTCGGCGATGCCGCTGATCGAAGGAATGGTGGCGCTGTTGAAGTTCAGCCAAGCCGAGCGGCTGGCGCGCATGGCGGTCGAAATGTCCGCCGGTCGGCTGCGCGTGATGTACGCGCGCGCCGCGCTCGGGGATGCGACGCTGCGTCTCGGCGAACGAGTGTGGGCGGAGAGCGAGGAGTGTTTTCGCACGAGTCTGAAAATCGCCGAGGAGATCGAATGCTCGGTTGGTCAGGTGGTGTGCCTCAACGGATTGGGCAAGCTGGCACTGGTGCGCGGCGAACGGTCGCAGGCCGAGCGCTTTCTCGAGACCTCGATCGCCATCAGCCGGCCTGCCGGGATCGAGCGCTACGCACGCCGCGCCGAACGCCTGCTCGAAGAGGTGCGCGACGCGGGCGGTGAGGCGGCGTCGATCCCGGCCTGAAGCGCCCGGGAGTGGTTGTGCTCGGCGGCACGGCTGAGGCGGGCGGTGGTCGCGGAATATGAGGGTGCGAGGGAAGATCGCGGTCGTCACTGGCGCAGCGCGTGGTATCGGTCGCGCTACGGCTTGTGCACTCGCCGCGGCTGGGGCGCGAGCCGTCGTGCTCGCCGACCTGCGTCGCGCCTTGGCGGAGGAGACCGGAGAGTTGGTGCGCCGCGCCGGCGCCGAGGCCTTGACCCGGCAGACCGACGTCGCCGATCCCGAGTCGCTGCGGGCGCTCTTCGAAGAGGTCGAGCGACGGTTTGGCGCTTTGCACATTCTCCACAACAACGCCGGTCTCGGTGAGGGGGATCGCGACTGGCCGGATGTGTCGGTGGAGCGAGCCGCGAAAGTCGTCGATACCAATCTGCGCGGTGTCGTTGCCGGTACGCGACTGGTTCTGGCGCCGATGCGCCGAGCCGGTGGTGGCGTCGTCGTCAACACCTCTTCCGGCGCCGCCTTCGTCGCACTACCGCCGCAGGCAGTGTACGCGGCGACCAAGGCCGGTGTGGTGTCCTTCACCCGCTCCTGTGCACCGTTGGCCGAGAGTCACGGCGTCAGCGTCTGTTGTATCTGCCCGGGGCTGGTGGCGACACAGATGGTGGAGGAATCGGGGCGCGATGGTCCGGCCGCTTGGCTGCGCCAGGTGATCGATTCCGTCGAGGTGCTGACGCCCGAGCAGGTTGCCGCCGCCGTCGTCGATCTCATCGGTGCGCCGGACAACGCGGGCAAAGTCGTCCAACTCGAGAACCCGCCGCGGCGGCCCGATTCCTGAAGCCGAGCGGCATCCCCGTTCGTCGACCTCCAGGGTCGCCCGCGACCGGTGTATTTGTTGCGCCGGCAGCGAGGGCTGTGGTAGCGCAGGGACTCCTGTGAACGGATGTCCACCGCAGGCGATGCGACTCAGGCGATCGAGAAAGGGACGGAACAATCGTGGCGAACGAAAATACAAGTCTTGGCTTTACGCTGAGTGGGGACCATATCTCCTTCGCGGTGGATGAAAGCGTCTATCCGCTCGAGGCCGTCTACGGTGCTTCCTATCTCTTCCTCGACCGCTGCTACATTTATCTGGCGCGACCGAAGGACGGCGCCGTCGAGGTTCGCCTGACCGGCCAGGAGGCGGGTGTGGATCTCGAGTCTTTGGCCGGGGAGTTTGCCAACGAATTGTTGTCGCAGACGCTGCGCAGCCGGCTTTCGCAGTCGACGGCGCGCATTCGCGAGTACTACACGGCGGCTGCCTTGCGAGCGGCGACGTCGGCGCCCTCGGTCGACGACCTGTTGGCCGAGCTTGAGTCCGAGGAGTTGCTCGAGGATCCACTCGAAATCATGGTTCCATGGGAAGAGAAGCAGGGGGGCGGCGACGGTGGCGAGAGCGATACGGAGGGGTCGGATGGCTGAGAAGCTGGTGTTCGACACGACTCTGTACAGCGAGGAGGCCGTTCGCTCCGCCGCCGCCGCCTATGCCGACTACGCTAAGCTCGAAGTCGCGGCGAGTGACGGCGCCGTTGCGGTGACGATCGACGAAGCGGCGGAGCACGATCTGACGACGATCGCTCGCGCATTCGCCAACCACGTCCTGCACGAGACGATCGCGCAAAGACGTGGCGCCCTTCTCGAGGAAGGATCGGCGGCATGAGCGCCCAGGGGGAGCGCAGCGTCGAGATGGCCGCCGCCAAGCTCGACACCGATGCCTTGGGGTACTTTCGCTGGGGCCGGATTGGCGGCAAGGTGCTGGTCACCAACGACGCCGGCGAGTGGGCGAGTTTCAGTGAAGACGAGTTGACGGAGCTGCTCTCCGGCGCCGTCGGTGAGCAACACCCCCGCTTTTCCGAGATGCAGTCGAAGGGCTTCTTGCGCGATGGTCTCGATCTCGATGCCCTGGCGGCGAAGATCACCGAGCGCAACCGGCACGTCCGCCGCGGTGCACACCTGCATGTGTTGACGTTGGTGAGCGGCGATGCGCGGATGAGCTCGGCAACGGCGGAGAAGATCGTCGACCGCGCCCTCCAGGGTACGACGCAGGCGGTGACCTTCGTGTTCCAGGGCCAGGGTGCCGACCCGCTGACCAACTTCGCCGTGCTGCGTGAAATCGTCGAAGCGGCGCGCTTTCGCAACGAGCAAACCGCCGGCAAGAAAATCGGCTTTCGCGTTCTCACCAATCTCAGCGACATGAACGATGAAATGGCTGGTTGGTTGGTCGAAAACGACGTCGCGATCTGCACGACTCTCGACGGACCGGCGGCCCTGCACGACGCCAATCGCAGTTGGAAACGCGGCGCCAAGCACGCCGACGTCGTGGGTTGGATTGCGGCGCTGCACGAGCGCTACGAAAAGCTCGGTCGCGACCCCCAGCAGTGGCACGTCGACGCCATGGTGACGGTCGTCCGCGACACCCTGAAGGCCGGCCGCGAAGTCGTCGACGAGTACATCGCACGCGGCCTGCGCACCATCCACTTGCACCCGCTCGAACGCCACGGTTTCGACGACGCAACCTGGAAGTCGATTGGCTATTCCGCCGAGGAGTATCTCGACTTTCGCCGCGACACGCTCGACTACATCATCGAACGCAACAGTGAGACGGTGCATCTGCAAGAGCGCTTGGCGGCGGTGGTGGCACGTAAGATTCGCGTCTCGGAAGAGGCGGGAGTCGTCGACCTGCAGTCGCCGTGCGGTGCCGGAAGCGCCGAAGTCGCGTACGATGCCGACGGCCGCGTTTTTCCCGGCGACCGCGCGCGGCGCCTCGCCGCGCGTGGCGATGGGATCTTCGAATTGGGTTCGATCGCCGACCTCAGCCCGAATGAGATCGGCGAGCATGCGACGGTGCGCGCCATCGCCGGCGCCTCCGTGCTCGACGCACAGCCGATGTGCGCCGACTGTTGGAACAAGCCCTATTGCGGCATCGATCCGGTGCGCAACTACGAGACACAGGGCGATCTCTTCGGTCGGCGGCCGGCTGCGTTCGAGTGTAAGGAACACATGGGGGTTTCAGCGCAACTCTTTGAAATTCTGATGAAAGAGCCTGAGGGCGGGCGCGCCGCGGCGATCGATCGCTGGTTGGAGCAGGCATCCCCGCACGCCACGGACACGCGCCTGTGTCGGGAAGCGCCGTGAGCGGAGCGCACGCGGCGCGAGTGCCGAGAACGATCTGCTGAGGCTGGCGTGATTCGGGTTGCCAACATCGTCGGGACGCGCCCGAACTTGATCAAGATCGCCGCCTTGCTGGCGGCGCAACGCCGCCGGCCGGATTGTTTCGAACCGATCCTCGTCCACACCGGGCAGCACTCCGATCCGGCGATGTCGGCCCGCTTCTTCTCCGAGCTCGAGTTGCCGGCAGCCGATGTCGTGCTCAACGCCGGTGGAGGTTCGCAGGCCGAGCAGATCGGACGGATGCTGATCGAGCTGGAAGAGGTGTTTACCCGCTTGCAGCCGGATCTCGTGCTGGTCGTCGGCGATGTGAACTCGACGGCGGCGGCGGCCCTGGCGGCGTCGATGTCGAACATCCCCATCGCCCATGTCGAGGCGGGACTGCGCAGCTTTGATGAGAGCATGCCGGAGGAGCTCAACCGCATCGTCGTCGACGCGGTGAGCGACTATCTCTTCGCGTCGGAGGCGAGTGCCGTCGCCAACCTCGAGCGCGAAGGGCGGCCGAGCGAGGCCGTCTTCCACGTCGGCAACGTGATGATCGACACCCTGATTCGCTTCCGCGCCCGGGCGGCCGAGCGCGCTCCGGCCAGAGACTTCGGTGTCGTCGACGGCGGCTACGCGGTGTTGACCTTGCACCGGCCATCCAACGTCGACCGCGCCGCCGCACTGGCGCCGTTGCTCAAAGCGCTCGGCGAAGCGGCGCGGCGCACGCCGATCATCTTTCCGGTGCACCCGCGCACGCGCAACCGCCTGCAGGAGTCCGGACTGGGTGCCGCCCTGGCCAACGTCGAAGGCCTGCACGTGTTGCCACCGCTCGGCTATCTCGACATGCTGGCTCTGCTGCAGCGCGCCGACTTCGTCCTCACCGATTCGGGCGGCCTGCAAGAGGAGAGCACCTACCTGGGCGTGCCGTGCCTGACCTTGCGCGACAACACCGAGCGGCCGGCAACCGTGCGCGAGGGTACCAACCGCGTCATCGGTACCAGCGCCGCCGCGGCGCGGCGCGAAATACAGCGTCTCCTCGATGGCGATCGGCCGCCGGCCCGGTGCCCGGCGCTGTGGGACGGCCGCGCGGCCGAACGGGTCGTCGACGTCCTCGCATCCGCGTCTCCATTGGCGGCACGTGTGCCAGCCTGACCGGCATTTCCCATCCCCGCCGCCGGCTGCGTCCCTTTGGTCCCTTGAGGTCCCTTCCGTCCCCGATTCAGCCGAGCAGCGGCTCGAAGTTGTCGAGCGACTCGACGGCGACGCCGCGTCGTTCGAAGGCGGCGGCGAGGCGGGCGATGGTGTCGGCGAACCAAGACTCGCTGCAGTATTCGCTCAGACCGTTCTCCTCGTAGACGTGGCGAATGCGCTCGCCGACGTAGAGCTTGTCGAGGCGGACCGCCCGCACATAGGGGGCGACTTCCTCGACCATGCGGTCGATGTTCATCGGCAACACTGGCTGGATGACGGCGAAGGTGGTGACGCCGGCGGCGTGGAGACGGCGCAGTGCCATCAGGCGGTCTTCGATCGGGTCGGCGCGCGGTTCGAAGATGCGCCGGTATTCGTCCGTATCAGTCGGGATGGAGAAGCCGACCAGGGCGCGCGGGAAGCGTTGGAGGATCTCGAGGTCTTCGAGAATGCGCGGCGCGCGGGTGAGGATGACCGGGGCGAGGTCGGTGTCGGCGAGAACCTCGAGGCACTGGCGCGTGATCCGGTAGCGCTTCTCGGCCGGTTGGTAGGGGTCGGTGAGAATCGGGCTCATGCGCACGATGCCGCCGCTGGCGCCGCTCACTTCGCGGCGCAGGATGTCGGCGGCGTTGACCTTGACGTCGAGATAGCGGCCCCAGGGTCGCTCGGCAGCGCCGTCGAGCTCGCGCGAGAAGTCGGCCCGGTCGATGACGTAGCAGAATGGGCAGGCGATCATGCAGCCGGCGTAGGGGTTGATGTAGTAGTGCCCCTTGCCCTCGGGCATGAGAAGGCGGTCGACGAGAATTTCCCGGACCTCGGCGCCCCGCGCCAGCTCTTCTCGCGGCGCCTCGGGTAGCCCGTCTTCGCGCTGGCGCAGCACGTCGATGACGGCGTCGACCATCGCGCGGTCGGCGTCGTCGAGATCGGCGTCTTCGAACTGGCGGCCGACGCAGATATTGAACCGCCTAGTGCGAGTGTAGCAGTCGAGGTCGTCGTTGCGTCGCTCGGCTTCGATGGAAATGCATGTGCGGTCGTTTTCGAGGAGAACGCTGATCGCCTGCTCGCAGTCCCAGCCGACCAGCCGCCAGCCGCGCGGAACCTTCGTGCCGTCGAGCAGTGGTGCCAGGAGCTCGCGGGCGACGCCGTCCAGCGAACGCGGGGAAGGGGGGCTGGTCATGCGCCGACGCTAGACCCCAGTGCCGCCGCGAGCAAGCGCGCCGGCATCGAGCAGCGCTCTCTGGAGCAGGAGTACGGGAGTGTTCCGAAGCGAGCGGACTACTTGGCCAGCAAGAGGATCCACTCGTTGGTGGTGGCGAGACCGACCGGATGGTGGTGTACGATGCGCAGCCGCCGCCGGCGGGCGTAGGGGAGCACGTCGTGGCCGGTGACGTTGCGATAGTGTTGGTGTCCGGCACGCGGCGCGCGGTCGGCGGCCGCAACTTGCTCCGGCTGACGCAGCATGGCGAAGGGCGTCGTTTCGACGATGAGCAGTTGCCCGTCGGGTTTCAACAAAGCCGCCATGCGAGCGATCGCTTCGTCGAGATCGGTGACGTGGTTGAGCGATCGCAAGCAGAGAACCCGATCGTAGCTCTCTGGTGGCGCGGTGAAGTCTTCGATGCCGCCGAGCACGAATCGCCCGGCCGGCAGCAAGCGGCTCCACTCGTCGAGGCTGGGCTGATCGGGATCGAGACCGGTGTAGGAGAGGGCACCGCTGCGCACCAGTGGGACGATCTGATCGCGGTAGAGTTGCTCGCCGCAGCCGACGTCGAGGACGTCCCCGCGCAGATCTGCGACATAGTCGGCGATCCACTTCTCCTCGACTCGAAAGGGTGGCCCCTCGACCTGGTTGAAGCGGCGCGCGCAGACGTCGCGATGGTCGCAGGGGTTGCAAAGCGGATCCGGCAGGACGCGGCGCATTCCTTCGCGGAAGTCGTCGAGGACACCGGGCTTGGCGCGATCGACGAAGAGGTGACTCCACTCGTTCTTGATGCGGCGGAAATCGGCATCATCGAAATCGCCGGTGTCGGTGGCGAAGAGTGTGGCGACGTCGCCTTCGACGAGCCACAGGTGGCGATCGCGCTGGGCGGCATCGAGTGCGCCGTGCGCGCGGCAGTGCTGCGCCGTCGGGCTGGCGGCGACGCTGTCGGCGGTGCGGACGAAGTTGAAGGAGTTGGCGCGAACCGGCAACTCGCCGGCGGCGCGGTTGGCTGGTCGCACGGTGCCGAGGCAGGAGGCCGCTGGCGCAGCAGCGAGAAATCCGCTGGCGAGTCGCGGAATCGCCGCCTGTGTCGCCGGTGAATCGCTCTCGCGCAGGCCCTCCCAGAAGAGCGCCGGGCGCTCGGCGGCGTTGTTCCACGCGCGCAGAAGCGAGGGGGCCTCCGACGGCGCCAACGCTTGCCGGTTGCTGGCGACGACGAGGTTGAGATCGGCGGCTTCGACCGGGCCGAGATCGGCGGCGATCGCTTCGACCGTACGAGCGACTTCGTCGGCAATTGCGGAGGCGGGGTGTACGGCGATGTCGGTGGCGCATGCACCGCCATCGGTCAGCCAACCTCGCAAGCTGGCGATGGTATGTGCGTACGCACCGGCGATCCCGGTCGCCTCGTCGTGCTCGCTGCCGGCGCCGAAGAGCTGTACGCGTAGGTATGCGAGTCCGGCGCCGCGCAGCTTTTCACGCACCTGCGGATAGTGGAGGGCGCGGCCTGTGGTGACCAGACCGGGAAGGTGATGGCTGGCGGCGATGGCGCGCAGCAAGCGCAGCACGTCGGGTCGAAGTAGGGGGTCGCCGCCGGCGAGAACCACCAGACGCCGGCGGTCCGGCAGTGCGAGCAGGGCACCCGCCAGCGTCGCGGCGTCGAGCCCGGGCGGAGCGGTGGTGCGCTCGATCGGGCAGGCTGGACACCCGTACACGCAGGTGGCACCGGTCCATGCGAGCACGGTGCTGGCAGATGGCCTCATGACCGGCGGATGAGGCGCGATTGCGGCGAAGCCTATTCCGGCGTCGCCGGATCAGCGGGAAACTCCCAGACAAAGGAAGCTTCCCGTTGTTGCACTCGCGCCGCCAGAGTGTCGATCAGCTCGTTTGGTGCCGAGCCGTCGAGCACGGCGATGGCGAAGTGTTCGGTTTGCACGTCCGTGTCGGTGGCCTCGCTGGCGTGCGCGAGCTCGACGATCACCTCACCGAGGCTACAGGCGTAGGTGGCCTCGACGACGGTGTACTCGACTCGCCCGTCTTCGAGCTTGCAGGAGCCGGGAAGGCTGGTTTTCTTTCCCAGCATCTCGAGCAGCAAATCCTCCTGGCCTGGGGGGATGCGGGGTGAATCCGCACCGCCGTAGGCGCCGAGTGCCGCCGCCAGCAGGCAGGCCGTAGCCAGTGACATGACCGTCCGTAATCGTCGCAGAGTCATGTGCCAAAAGTGCCACAGACGGTGACCAGGAGTCCAGTCAAAGTTGGAAATCGATCAGGAGCGCCGCCGAACACCTACCGGCAGCCGTTGCATTCTGCGGGCGCAGACCCAACCATCCCGGCGATGCCGATGCGGGTTCTGCAGTCGAATGGGTGGCGCGCCGCGGTTGCCAGCGGATCGATGGTCGTCGCCGCAATCCTGTTGATTTCGGGCGATTCCCAACCAACCGTCTCCTGGCTCGATCTCATCGCGCCGCTGCGCCCGCAGCAGGTTCTGGCCCCCGGTTTCGTTCTCTCGGCGCCGCGCCGCGGCGATGCGCACGACGTCGTTTTCGTCGCTCGCCGGCCGCCTTCGGCGCGGGCACCGGCCGCTCGCGTCGAGGTGCACGTCGTCGACCGCGGTACCTGGAAGGGAGTCGCCGAGACGGCGTCGTTCGGAGTCGCTTGGGAGGTGCCGCCGCCGGATGCGACGATCGCGGCGACCAGCGAGGAAGCGAGCGCGGTGACGCGTCAGCTCTTCGACGCGCTTGCCGCCAACGACGTCGGTTTCGACTCGGTCGATTCGATCCCGCTGACGCCGGCAGAGCAGCGACCGGCGTTGTCGCGTGTCTTGTCGGGGTTGCACGGCTGGCGTGGCGGTATCGCCGCGGCGGCGGCGCTGGCCGGCCTCGCGCTCCTCGCCTCGATCGCGGAAATGCGTGTCGTCGTTGCCGTGCTGCTGGCTGCCATCGGCTTGGCCTTGCGTTTGCCGCATCTCGATCTGCCGTTCGTCCACGACCAGGACGTACAGCGGATGTTGACCGGCAATTCACCATTGCCAGAAGTCGCCTGGGGCGTCGGTTTGCGCGACCGCCATCCGCCGCTCTACTTTTTCGTCCTCCATTTCGTCCAGCGCTTCTTCGGCCAATCCGAGGAGATCGCGCGTCTCCCCGCTGCCCTCGCCGGTACCGCCGTCGGGCCGGCCGTGTTCCTCGCCGGCGCCGCGATCGGCCGTGCGCCGCTGGCTGCCTCGGCTCTGCTCGGCCTGGCGCTGGCGATCTCGCCTCCTTTGATCGCGCGCTCGCGTGAAGTCAGTGAGATCCCGTTGTACGCGCTGCTGCTGGTCATCGGTGCCGGGTTGCTCGCGGCGGCCGTCGAGCGGCCGACGCGGCGGCGCACGGCGGCGATCGCGGCGACCTATGCGTCTGCGCTCTACACCTACTATCTCGCCATATTTGCTGTCGCCGCCAAGATGATCGTCCTTTCGTGGCCGCCGGCTGCGTTGCCGGCGCGGCGGGCGCTGGCATTCGGCGCCGCGGCGGGGCTGCCGGCACTCATCCTCGGCGCCGCGGTCTTTCTGCGCGATCGCGGCGCCCGCGAGGTCGCCCGCGCCTTTCCGGCGCTCGCCTGGGGCGAGCACACACCCTGGCGGCTGGCGGCGACGATGTTGGGAATGGCTGGCGAAACCTACGGTCTGCCGCTGTTGCTGATCATTGGCGCTGCAATTGCCACCGCCGTGGTACGACGCGAGCGCCTGGCGATGATCCCCGGATTGGCGGCGTTGGCGACCCTCGCCGGCGTTGCCGCGCTGGCGGCGGTGGCGCGCGTCCAGGCCTACTACATCACCACCGTGCTTCCCCTGGCGGCTTTGACGGTCCTCTTTCTGCGTTGGCCGCAGGCGCCGCGGATGCGCGGCGCTTGCACCTGGCTCGTGGCTGCGGCGGTCTTGCCGATCGTGCTGCTGTTGTCGGGCGCGCCGGCGCTCTACGAGGCGGACGCGGCGGCCTTCATGCCGCGCTTTGCCGCGCTGGTCGCCGAGCGGCCGGAGCGACGGGTGGTCACCGTTGCCCACTACGACAAGACGCTGCTCGCCTACTATCTGGCACGTCGCGGCGGGCGTTCGATCGCTTGGCACAACGTCGACGAGGCGAGTGGCAAGGAGATCGTACCGCTGGTGTTGGTGCACGCCATGGACGACGAATCAGCGCGCGAAAGTCGATCGCGGCTGCGGCGCTGGATCGATGAGGGACCGCTGCTGGTCATCGAACGCGACGCCTTCCTCTTGCCGGCGATTGGCGAACGCCTGTCTCGTTGCCAGCCGATTGCCGTCGCCGTCAACGCGCGTATGGTGAGGTGCGCGGCGACCGACGAGCAAGTGTTTGACGCCGTCGGTAGGGCCGGCTAACCCAAGCGCATGGTGACGTTGGTGAGGCGCTGGCTTGGCGCCGGAGGGCCGCGGCGGCTTGCGTACGTCGTCCTCCTGGCGTGTGTCGTCCATGCGGTGGTGGGGACGACCGCCACAGCACTGGCAGTGGCGCGACGTGCGGTGATCGTTCCGGAACAGGCGGAGTTCCTCGCCGAAATGCTCGGTCGCGGAGCACCGGGCGTGGGCGGCTGTACCTTCGCCAGGGGCGACATCGAGGAAAGCACGGTCAGCGTTGCGTACGCGTGTCCGGCCGGCGAGACGGTCGTCGAAGTCGCCCATCCCGACGTCGCCGAAGGGACGCTGGCGAAGACCGAGCGCTTTGCCCTGCGCGTCGTCAGCGGCAGCCCACCGACCGGGTTTCGCGACGAATTGGTAAAGCGCATCGACGCCCGCGAGGCGGCGTTTTCCTGGACATGGATAGGCAGCGACGGCCTCTCGCCAACGGATTGGTTCGCCGGCATTGGTGCGATCGTCCTGGCCATCGCTGCGCTCATCGCGGTGGCCCTCGCAGTCGCCTATCGCCGACTGTTCGCTACGCCAAGCGACTGACCTGGCCACCGTCGCAATGGCGCAGGCCGGCAGCATTGCCAGCGCGGCGGGACTGACTCGCCGCTTCCTGCTCTGTGCTTTGCTGGTGAGCGGCGTTGCGCAGAATCTCGCGGCCCAACAGGGCGGCGCGGCGATCACTCCCGCTCTCGCCAAGCGGCTCTTCGATCGTTTGGCGCCCTTGCGAGAGGCGGATGGCTGTCGGCTCAGTCGCCTGGACACCGGTCGCTTCGAGATCACCATCGGCTTGCAAGGCGCTGCCGGCGGGGCGCATGAAGTCTACGTGTCGACGGCGCCGCCGGCAGACGACGGCGACCACCTCGCCGGTGACTGGACGGTGCGCCACGGTGGTGCCGTCAGCTCGCAGTGTTCGGTGACGCTGGGGCGGATGCGGCAGATACTCGCGTCGACGCAGGGGCCGGCTTCGGCGCCCTGGCGAGCCGATCGGTGGACCTCGGTGCGCCAGAACTACACGGTTCTGGCGCTCTGTTTCGTCGCACTGATCTTGTCGACGGCGCATATCCTGTGGCGTGAGGTGTCGCGGGGCGCGCTACCGCGGCGAGTGATCGCCGCGCTGTGTGGATTGTGGGGTGTCGCGCTGGCGCTGCGCCTGTGGTCGTCACCGCGAACGTTCCTGCACGAGTACTACCACGTTGCGGGAACTCTGGCGTCGCATCTGCGCGGTCAGGCTGGGCCCGTTTACGGTGACAGCGGACCGGCCATCTATCAGATGGTGGCTTGGGCGAGCGGCCGAGTCGACGATCCGCAAGTGATCTTTCTGACCAACGCGTTCCTCGCCGCGCTGGCGATTCCGGCCGTGGCGTGCCTCGACTATCTCATCGCTGGACGTTGGTCGCGGGCGATCTGTGCAGCGGTATTTCTTTGCGTCCTACCTCAACACCTGCGCTTCTCGGCGAGCGAGGTGTTGTTCATCCCGGCCGTCACCTTTGGCTTTTGGGCGCTGGCGTTGGCGCTGCTCTACATGCGCACGCACCTCCTAGGGGATGCGTTGGCCGCCGCCTTGGCCTTTGCCCTGGCGATACAAGCGCGACCGGAGATGCACTTTCTGCCCGTCGTCTTCATCGCCCTGGCGGCGCGGACTCCGGGGCGCGCGCTGGCCGCTTTCTGGAAGTGGTCGACCCTGGCCGCGGCAGCATTGCTGGGGTTGCTGCTGGTGCCCCGATTCTTCGAGATCGCGCAGATTTTGCAGGGCGACCACGTTCCAACTCACACGGCGCCGACTCTGCACCGACTCTGGCACAGTATGGTTCTCTTTCAGCCGGAGGTCACGCCGCCACTCTACTGGGGTGCGTTGATTGCCGGCGCAGTCTGGGCGCTGGTGCGCCAACCCGCCGTGCTCGTCTGGACGGTGGCGCTCTGTGCGGGTTGGTGCGCCTTCTCTTTGTCGTCGGGCGACAATCCGCCGTACAACGTGCGCTCGCAGTTGTTGCCGAACAGCTTCACGGTGCTGATTGCCGCCGGCATCGCGCCTCTGTGGTCGGCGTTGTGGCGAGCGGAGAGCGTCTGGCGCTTGCGCCTGGGGGCGACCTTGCTGGCCGCGGCGGCGTTGGCAATCTGGAGCGGTTCGCGCGATTTCGTCGGCGCGATCGGCGACCAGCAGGCGGAGTGGAGCTTTCTCGAGCGCTCGGTTCCCGAGCTGCCGCCGCAGGGGCGACTGCTGGCCAACACGGAGCTCGGCAACACTCTCGATGCCTTTCCGGAGTTGCTCCTGCAGCGCCATGGAAAGATCTACGAGATGATCGATCTGGCGCAGGCGCAGGTCGCCGAGGTGGCATGGCCGGAGCCCGGCGATGATTTGTTCTACTACCAGGGAATGTTCTGTCACTGCGCCCCGCACGACGCAGCTCCACCAGCACCGCTGACACCGCCGTGCGAGGCGGTGCATCGGCGCTACCACTTGTCGCCGGTCGAGGTGACGGAGATCGACCTGCCGGGCTTCTCGGCGCTGAGATATGCGCCGCCGCCGTACCGCATTGGCTTTTACCGTCTATCTGCGCGCAAGAGGGGTGGATGAGCTTGCGTCGCTTCGAGGTTGGGCGAGGTGTCAGGGGGCTGGTCGTCGCAGCGCTGTGCTTCGCTTCTACGGTGACCGCGGTGCTCGCCGACCAGCCGGGGCGGGTGAGTGCCGGCGGCGATGCGGCAATCACGCCGGAAATGGCGCGGCGGATCTACCAGCGCGTCGCCGCGCTCGAGGTCGGCGCGGACGGCTGTCGAATCGAGCGCTTCGATACCCAGCGCTACTTCATCGCTCTGGTGATCGGCAGCCCCGCCGGCCGGAGGCACGAGTTGCGCTTCTCGACGAATACGGCCACGGCAAAGGGCCAGCGCATAGGTGATTGGCGATTCGCGGCGAGCGCGGATGCACGACGCGAGTGTGGTCCGACACTGGACGCGCTCGAAAGCGTCGTGACGGCCTCGGCAGTGCCGCTGATGTCGTCGCATCCGATTTCGGCGAACCGCTGGCAACACTTGCGCGGCAACTACGGTGCCTTGGCGTTGACCTTCTCGTTGCTGACTGTGTTGACCGCCTGGATCTTGGTCCGCGAGTATCGCGCCCACCGTCCACCATTGACTCAAGTCGCGGCTTTGACCCTGGTAGCGGTCGCGGGTCTGTGCCTGCGCGCCTGGCTGTCACCGCATACCTTCTTGCACGAGTACTACCACATCGCCGAGACGATTCGCGGTTATCTGGTCGGCGGCAGTGCGCCGGCGTATGGGCGAACCGGCCCGGCGATGTATCGTCTGGCGGCGGCGCTCAGTGGCCGAACCCTCGACGTCGACGTCATCTTTCACACCAACGCGCTGCTCGCCACGCTGGCGATTCCAGCCGTGGCTCTTGCCTGCCTGAGCCTGACCGGTCGCTGGGCGCATGCCTTCGGCGCGGCCGTTGCGCTCTGCCTGCTGCCGCATCATCTGCGGTTTTCCGCTTCCGAAGTACTCTTCGTGCCGGCCGTCACCTTTGGCATCTGGAGTATCTCGCTGAGTGCGCTGTATCTGCACAGCGGCCGACTCAGCGACGCCGTGGCGAGTATGTTGGCGCTGTCGCTGGCGATGCAGAGTCGGCCGGAGATGCTGGTCTTCCCAGGTTTGGTCGCGGCGTTGGTGATCTGCGTCGAGCCACGCCGCTGGCGGCGGTTTTTCGAGTGGCGAACCCTCCTTGCACTGGCGTTGCTCGTCCTCCTCTTGGTGCCGCGCGCCTTGGAATTGAGCCAGGCGCTGGGCGGCGGACCGACGCCGCAGCTCGTCGGCTGGAGTCGCTTCTGGCGTTCGGTGGTATTGGCGCAGGGCAACGTGACACCGCCTGCCTACGGCATCCTCCTGGCCATCGGAGCAGTGTGGCTGTTGCGCCGGCGGCCGGGACTTCTGCTCTGGTCGGCGCTCCTCTTTCTCTCCTATACTGTCTCGTCGATGTCCCTGTTCTCCAACCCGATCTACGACCTGCGTGTCCAGTTGCTCCCCAACGCGTTCACACCGATCATCGCCGGTGCGGCGTGGGCCGCTGCCGGCGAGGTGTTGAACGAGCGCGGCCGGGTGTGGTCGCTCGCCGCGATCGCCGCGCTTACGGTTCTCGCGGCCTCCATGGTGATCTCGGCGCGGCCGTTCATCGGCGAGGTGCGCGACCAGCAGATGGAGTTCGCATTTCTGGAGCGGACTGTGCCGCTGTTGCCGCAACGCTTCCGCTTGCTGGCGGCGATCGGAACCGGTGGGCAGCGACTGAACGCTTTCCCCGATCTGCTCCTGCAGCGGGAGGCCAAGCGCGCCGAGTTGTTCGACGTGCGCGATGTCGTCGCCGGCGCAGAAACGTGGCCGACAGCCGGCGACGATCTGCTCTACTACCAGGGGATGTACTGCCACTACTCCTTTGATTCGACGTTTTCACCGGATCCGATGATGCCCGTGTGCCGAGCGGTGCACGCGCGTTATGAGGCCGAACCACTCCACCTCGAAGATCTCGACACCAGGGGGTACTCGCTGCTGCGCTATGCGAGCGGCGGCGATGGGCCGTACCGAATCGGCTTCTACCGATTGGCGAAACGAGCACCGGCAGGGGCGCGGCATGAGCAGTGAAACGACGGGGGCGACGTGAGTGACAGGATGGATGTGGCGGCGCTGCGCCGCTCGAGCGAAGCGGGCCAGGACGCTAGTGCCCTGCGCAACGCTCTCGATCATCTCGATGAAGTGATTGACCAGGGCGGTGATCTGTCATGGCTGGCCAACTACTTGCGCGCTCACGGACTGGTGCGGGCGGCCTTGCAAGTCGACGGGCAACGAGTCGGCCGCGGGCGCGAGGACGCGGCGGAGCGACTGTCGCTGATCCGCAGTGTCCACCTGGATGGCGACCCGTGGTGGGCGCGCGAGTTGCTCGACGAGCTGGATTGGGACAACCGCGAATCGCGGGCGCTGCGTATCGACATCGGTGTGGCCCTCGGCGAAGACGTCGGCGAGTTGGTCGATGCGTGGCTGGACGAGTTTGCCGACGAGGATGCGCTCGAATGCGCAATCCCGTGGTACCTGTGTTCGTCTCACCTGGTCGCCGCTGAGCGGGCGCTGCGCGAGCGCGCCGGGGCGCCGCTGTGGCACGCTCGCTTGGCGCTCTGGCGACAGCAGCCAGAGCTTGCCGCCGGCTACCTTGCCGACCTCGGTGATTCGACGGAGGTGCGCTGCCTGAACGCCATCGTCTCCTTGCAGCGCGGTGATTGCGATGGCGCCGAAGCGGCGTTTCGCGAGATCGCCGCGGCGGGTGAGACGAATGATGCGGTGCGCACTGAGGCCTGGAGTTGGCTGGCGACGATTCTGCGCAAGAGTGGCCGTTACGACGAGGCCGTGCAGGCGGCTGACGCGGCCAGCCAGGCCAGTCCTGACTTCAGCCTGGCGCCGCGCATCGAGCGCGAGATCGCCGTCAACCGAGGTGAGCGACCTGCGCGACCATCGTGGCTGGACCGCATGCGCGGAAAACCCGACAAGGGCGGTTACCGGACCGTCGGCGACCTCGAGTACGCGGAGCTACTCTGCAGTGTCGGCGCCGATCCGCAGGAGTACTACATCGACGCCCTGGAGCGCGCGATCGAGCAATTGGGCGGAAATCGCACTACGACGCCAACCGTGATCGGACCCGATGGGTTGCAAACACTGCGTCTGCCTGCAGATCCTCGCCACCACGGGGCGACCATTCAAAGAGTGCTGTGGACACGTGGGATCGAAGCCGTGCGGGAGTTGTTTCGCACCCACCAGGCCGAGGTCGGGGCGCATCCGCTGTCGCTCATCTATCAAGGCGAAGTCGAGCTTTGGGTCGGCGAGTATGCGGCTGCCGAGAGGATCTTTCGCCGCGCCCTTGCGATCGAGAAAAAGACACTGTGGGCGTCGATCGGTCTCGGCGCGGCGCGGATGTTTCAGGGAAGTCTAGACGAGGCCCTGGAAGTTTGGCGCCGGGGAGTGGAGTTGCGGCGCTTCGAGGGTCCGACGCTCTTCGTCTATCGCGGTGAGTGCCATCGCCGTCTGCGGATGCCGGATGAGGCGCGGCGAGACCTCGAAACGGCCATCGCGCAAAAGCCGCAGCGGCTGTCGGCCTGGATCAATCTCGCCTTGCTCGACGGGGACGAGAAAGTGGTGGCGGAGGCGATGCAGAAGTGCGAGCACTTCGCGCCGATCCTCATGCAGGAGTTGCAGGGCACGGCAAGCCAACGGCTGGAAGGCGTGCTCGAGGCGATGCGCGGGAATCGCAGCTCGGTGCCGGACCACATGCTCTATTTCCTCTGGGGACACCTCTGGTCGCGCCGGCGCGGTTGAACCCTGCTGGGGCAGCGAGGTAGGCGAATCACCGCAGGTAGTTGGCGAGCAAGAGGTCGGCCAGGTGCCGGCCGAGGATCTGGTGTCCCTTGGCGTTGAAGTGGCATGCGTCCTGGGCGATGTCCTGCGAAGCGACGCCGGTAAGCCAGGTCGTAACGTCGACGACTTGAAAGCCGTGCTCGCGACCGAGCTCGCGCACCGATTCGAATTCCAAGAGGGTCTTTGGCTCGGCGCCCCCGAGCTCGGAAGATACGAGTACCAGCAGGCGGCCGCCGCCGGCCTGGACGCGCCGGTGCAGCGACAGCAGTGGTTCGGCGACACGCGAGAAGTCGTTGGGTTGCGCGACGATGTGGCTGGAGACGACGACGTGGGTGAGCAGGGCGTAGAGTTTGGAGTGGACGAGCAAGAAATCGTTCAGAGCCCGCGGCAGCGGTAGGGCTTGGATCACGTTTCCGTCCTCGAGCATGTCCCCGACATCGACGATATGGCCGCCAACCAAGCGGTACTGGCGAGAATCGTCGGCCCAGTAGTGTACGATCACGAGATCGGCGTCGATGCGGCGACTGATCTCGTCGTGGACGGCGTTCTCCTGGGCCGTGTTGTACCCGGGTACGGCGAGGTTGAGAATCTCGACCGGGCGTTCGGCGCGTTCGATCAGGTGTTGGCGCGTTTGCTCGAGATAGGTGTCTTCGAGCGGGTTGTCGACGCCAAACATGATCGAGTCGCCGAGGCCGAGAATGATGAACGCGTCTTGGCTGTGCTCGATGCGGTCGAGGTCTTCATCGCGGTAGCGCGCTTGGTGGTCCTGCACTTTCCACAAGACGGTGCCATCGACTTCGCGGGTTGCCGCACCGTAGAGGTTGAGGAGTCGACCAAATTGGGGTGGGAGACCGACCGTGCGAATGGCTCCTTCGACGAGGAGGAGAGCGAGGGTGAGCGAGACGACGGCGATGGCCAGGTTGCCGAGGATTCGCAACATTGCCGATCTACCGGATCAGGCAGAAGCGCTGGCTTCGCCGCCGAGACCGAGGGGGAGAAGCTCGCCAAAGCCGTAGAGGTCGGCGTAGCCACGGCGGATGCCGTAGCAACGATCTCTGGCGGCGCAGGTCTTGCAGACCTCGCCCTTGACGAACTCGCCGTCGCCGCCGCCCGCTTCGAGCGCAACATCCGAGAACTTGTCGCGTTCACTGTCCGGCACCAGGCAGAGCGGCAAGCCGCACATGGAATCGAAACCGCAGATCTCGAGGCCCGCGGCATGCGCCCGCTGCAGGCCGGCGAGGAGGTGGGGCATGATGTCGGAGAAGCGCGGGATCAAGGTACCGGTGCGCGGTACGACGTCGGTGTGCGAGCCGACGAAGGAGAAGACGATGGCCGCCGCGGGCCAGCGTTCGCCGACCATGTCGACGAGGCGGGGGAAGTCCGCGTAGTTGTCCTGGCAAAAGACGAAGTTGAGCCGCAAGCGGACACCGGTACGGCTGAGCGCGTCGATGCCGAGCACGGTTTGGTCGAAGGTGCCGGGTGCGCCGGTGATCGCGTCGGAGATCGCCGCCGTCGACCCGTGCAGCGAGATCATGGCCTGCTCGACGCCGGCATCGACGAGGTCGTTGGCGAGCTGTGCGTCGGCGAGGCGGATGGCGTTGCTCTGCAGCTCGACGGCGCGGACACCGACCTGCTTGGCCAACTTCACGTAGTCGACGAGTTTCGGGTTGAGCGTCGGCTCGCCGCCGGAGAGGACCAGGACCGCTCGTTCCTCTCCCGCTTGCTCGATGGCCGCACGGACTGCCTCGTCACCAGCGGGCGGCAGATGCGTAGAGACGAAGCAGAATTCACAGGACTGATTGCAGTGGAAGTTGACGCGCACCGTGTACTCGGCGACCTGGCCGTAGGCACTGTTGCGCAGCATGTCGCGGCCGACCAACTCGCGTGCGATCTGCTCTTCGACGGTCGACATGACGGTCAGGCGGCGCCGCAAGCGCTGCGAGTCGATTGGTTCGAGGTGGGGCGTGCCGGCGGCGATGGTGTGTTGCGGTACGCCGGGGCAGCGGTCGCGCACCAGGCACTCCTGGCAGGAATCGACATGCACGAAGCCCGGGCGTTCGGCGTTGCCGCGATTGAGCGCAAAGAGGTGAGCAACCCTCTCGGTCTTGGTGAAAAAGCAGGGCGGAATGTAGGTCGCCGGATCGAGACGCAGCGGTAGAGCGCAGCGCCGGGCGCTTTCGGCGACGGCGGCGACGGCGTCGGCGAGCTCACCGGTCGGTGCACATTCATCGGGGTTGGGCGCGTCGAAGGGGATGATCAAAACCATGGCGTCGATCGGCAGCTCGCTGGCGGCGATGCCGCTGGGAATGCCGGCAACACAGTCGAGGTTGCGGCGTACGATCGGCGTTACCGCTTCGATGCGAACGCCGGCGTTGGCGAAGGCGGCGATGCCGCGCTGGCTGGCGTCGAAGCCGCCATCGTCGCGGCTGATTGCATCGGCCGCCGCCGCTTGCCAGGCGACGACGTGGACGCGCGCGGTGTCGAGGCCAGCCGCCGCGAGCTCGCCGGCGCGGCGGTCGTCGATCAACGCCGCGTTGGTTTCGAGGACGACGCGTGCATCCTGTCGGCTGGCGTGGCGGACGAGGCTGGCGATGTCGCTGCGCATGGTTGGCTCGCCGCCCGTGAGCACGATTTCCTCGGCTCCCTCGGCGAGCGCTGCGTCGATCCGCGCGCGCACGGCGGCACTGGCGATGAAGTCGGGATCTTCGGCCGGCCTGCGCGCGTTGCAGAACCAACAATTCTGGTTGCAGGTTTCGTTGGTAATGACACGTTGAACGCGCATGGCGGGCAGCTCTGGGACGCTCGTGTGGCGGCAGCCTCCCGGTTGGATTCAGGTTTCCGTCTTCGCCGATCGCCGGGCTGGCGTCAAACGGTCCGGCAGCGGTGCGCGCTGGCGGGCCGGTCTGTCCGCCAGTGGCGCGACGCAAGCCTCGGCGAAGAGATCGACGTCGGCGTTTCGCGCGCCGAAGCAGGCTTCGCGCACGGCACAGGCGTCGCACGCAGGGAGGAAAGTGCGACCGCTCAAGCGTTCACTCGCCGGTGCCAGGTCGGTGATGCGCGGGTCGGCGCCAAAGGCGCAGAGCGGCGGACCGCAGGGGCCGTCGAGCCCGCTGATCGAGATTCCGAGGTCGAAGGCGCGGTCGATGACGCGGTAGAGCACCTGCCGCAAGCGGCTCGGTTCGGGTACGATGCTGGGGATCAACGCCGGGTCGAAGGGGTCGCTGGGTTGCGAGAGCATCAATCCCTTGAAGTGGGGGTGGCCGGCGAATTCGCCGGCGACCAGCGCCGGCACGCTTTCGAGGTGGTCGATGCCCTCGGCGGTGAGGACGCAGTTGAGGCGTACCGGCACGGCGGCGTCGAGGAGGGCCTTGATGCCGGCTACGGTTCTCTCGAAGGTACCCGGCGCGCGTGTGATCAGGTCCGAGGTGGCGGCGTCGCCGCTGTGCAGGGAGACGAAGCAATCGCTCAAGCCAGCGCTGCGCAGGCGCTCGGCGTGACGGCCCTTGGCGAAGAGGATGGCATTGGTCTCCAGCGTGACGTTGCGAAAGCCAACCTCGCGCGCTCTCTCGATGTACGCTTGCAAATCCGGATCGAGGGTCGGCTCGCCGCCGGAAATGATCAGGGAGTGGGCGCCGGCGTTGCGCAGATCTTCGACCCAAAGGAGGATCTGCTCCGGCCCGTAGGTGCCCCATTGCCGATCTTGCCAACAGATGCCGCAATTCTGGTTGCAGCGGAAGCCGACGCGCACCAGCGCCTGACCGTCGACCCCCGGCACGATCTGGCGGTAGAAGGCGAGGGGGACGCCGACCGGCAGCGCCGCGAGCTCGCGTGCCGTGCGATTGGCGCGCCGCCACTTTTCCAGGCTGATGGCCGGGCGCAGCCGCCGCGCCATCTTGTCGAGGTGTTTGCCGAAACGCGCAGCGGCGCCGTTGACCTCGACGACGTCGACTTCGACGGCAGCCGTGGGGTCGTCGCTGCGCGTGATGCGCAGGTGAGCGATCGGCTCGCTCTTGCCGAGCACCAGGTCGACGTGCTGGGCACCCGGAGCGACACCGAGCAGGGTCAGGTCGAAGGCCGGTAGCTCGACCGGCAGGGAAGGAGCGCGGACCAGCGTGCGCGCGATCTCGACCTCGAGGGCAGCGGCGCGCGCCTCGACGTCGGGAGGGTCGCGGAACTCGATCCCAGCCATGGCGCGACCTTCGCCGCGTTTGCTGGGAGCCGTCTGCTCGGACTCCACTGGCATGGCAAAATCGTAGCAGCCCCTCGCGGATTGTACACGCGCCGGCCGATTATCTTGACAACCGTGGGCGGTGCGCCGTAAGTCTTGCCGTCTCGTAACAGAACGCGAACAGCAGGCGCATGACGGGCTCAGGCTCGCGCGCAGGGGAGGTTTGGATGGAAGCGCTACAAGGAATTCTGCGGTGGATTCACGTGATCGCCGGAATCACGTGGATCGGCCTGCTCTACTTTTTCAACTTCGTCAATTCCGGTTTCGCGCCGACCATGGACGGTGACACCAAGAAGAAGGTCGTGCCCGAATTGATGCCGCGCGCTCTCTATTGGTTTCGCTGGGGCGCGCTCTACACGTGGGTCACGGGTGTGTTGTTGGTCCTGATGGTGTTCTACCACGGCGGCATCGTTTTCGACGACCTGCGCGCTGGCTGGGGTGGCTTCGCACTGGCCATGGTCGCCGTCACCTTTCTCGGCGTCGTCGTCTACGACTTGCTGGCAAGCTCGGTGCTGAAGCCGACCAACATCGCCTTTTGGGGTGGCACGGTGATCGCCGCGATCATCTTGTTCCTCTATGCCAACGCCGGCTTCAGCTTTCGCGCATCGGCGATTCACCTCGGGGCGCTCTTCGGTACGTGCATGGCCTTCAACGTCTGGATGCGCATCTGGCCGGCGCAACAGCGCATCATCAACGCGATCAAGAACGGCGAAGCGCCGAACGCCGACGACGCCGGCATGGCCGGGTTGCGCTCCAAGCACAACACCTACATGTCCGTGCCGCTGGTGTTCTTCATGCTCAACCAGCACATGACATGGCTGCCGGGTGGCTGGATCGGATTGGCGCTCGTCGTCCTCGTCGGCTGGGGCGTGACGTACATGCTGTACAATAAGGCGGCCGAAGTGAAGGGTTTCTGAGCGGCCGAATGGGGCGCGCCGCGGGTGGAGTTCTGCCCGCGGCGCCCGCGGTCAGTACGCGATCACGACGGCCTTCTCCTCCTTGGCCGCCAGGGTGATCGAAACCACCTTCTCCCCCAGGGTCTCGTGCCAGGCGGCGATCGTGTAGTCGCCGGGTGGAAGATTGTTCAGCTCGACCGTGCCGTCACTGCCGGTGACACCGAAGTAGGGGTGCGGCAGCACCGAGACGAAGGCGCTCATCCAGGGGTGGACGTCGCAACCGACCCGAATGCCGATTTCCGGCTTGTCGAAACGCAGCGAGCGCGTCGACTGCGGCCGGCTCATCATGAAGTTCCACGCCCGTACCTCGCTCGGCCGTCCGCGCACGTTGTGCGCTTCGGGGTCGCTGTTGAGAAAGCGAAGCTCCTGACCGACCATCAAGGCGGCGACCCGCGGCTGGTAGAGGCAGCCTCGCTGATCGATCGTCACCGCCTGCGTTGGGTAGGGGAAGACGCGGCCTTCCAGGCCACTCTTGACGTAGACCAGGGCGTTGGCGAGCTTGCCGCCCGGGTTGTCGACCGGACGGTCGTAGACCGGCTCCGGGTGTAGCTCGGCGCAGGCACCGGCGGCACGCATGTTGATCTCGGTGGGGGCGGGCGCCTCGCCGTCGAATCGCACCGAGACGCGAGCGGTGGTGGCAGTCGCCGCATCGACGGGCGTGACGACCGGTTGCGGCGGTGGCCCGGACGAATCGGTGCAGGATGCTAGCCCTATGAGCAGGCTGGTCGTCAGGACGGTTCGTATTCGTAAGGGTGCGTTCACCTTCGTCTCCTCGCTTCGATAACGGCGGTAGCGGCGCTTCATATTCGTCGTTACCACGCGTGCCCTGAGCTGTCAGCCGGGCTATGGTGGGTGCGATGGGGAATCGCTCCGACAAGGTGGCTGCTGTGGTGGATACCGAGGCAAAATTGGAATCGCTGCCGACCCGCCCGGGCGTCTATCTGCTCAAGGGTGGCAAGGGCAAGGTCATCTACGTCGGCAAGGCGAAGAATCTGCGCAACCGCGTGAGAACGTACTTCCGCGGTGGCGACGATCGCATGCAGGTCGCCTTCTTGATGAAGAAAGTCGCCGATTTCGAGACGCTGGTGACGGAGACCGAAAAGGAAGCGCTGATTCTCGAAAACAACCTCATCAAGCAGTACAAGCCGCGCTACAACATTCGTCTCAAAGACGACAAGTCGTACGTCAGTGTGAAGGTGACGTTGCAGGACCAGTGGCCGCGCGTCTTGGTGACGCGGAAGATCCGCAAGGACGGTGCGCGCTACTTCGGCCCTTTTCATTCGGCGAATAGCGTGCGCGCCACGATCGACGCGATCCGGCGGACGATTCCACTACGCACTTGCAGTGACGGGGTGTTTCGCAACCGCGCCCGGCCGTGCCTCGAATATCAGATCAAACGCTGCCTGGCTCCTTGCGTCTTGCCGGTCGAGGCGGAGGATTACGCCGCCCACTTGCGCCAGGCGATGATGTTGCTGTCGGGCAAGAAGGTGCAGCTCGTCGACGAGCTGCAACGCGAGATGAAAGCGGCATCCCAGGCCGAGCGATTCGAGGAGGCGGCGCGGCTGCGCGACCGACTGCATGCGATCGAGACGACGCAGGAGCGACAACAAGCAGTCTCACACGGCGGCGGTGATCAAGACGTCTTCGGCATCTACCGCGAAGGGGCCTTCTGCGATGTGCAGGTTCTCTTCGTCCGCTCCGGCCGAATCACCGGCAACCTCAGCTACGCCATCGACGATTTCGAGCTGCCGGACGAAGAGCTGTTGGCCGCCGTACTGACGCAATTCTACCAGGCCGAGCGCTACACACCCGACGAGATCCTGGTGCCGCTCGATCTCGACGACCGCGGTGTGCGCGGCGAGTACCTCGGCGAGAAACGCGGGCGCAAGGTCGAAGTGATCTATCCTCAGCGCGGCAGTCGCGTGCGGCTGTTGGAGATGGCGCGCGCCAACGCCGAACAGAGCTTTCGGGCGCGGCGGGATAGCGAGGGACAGTACGCCCAGGTGAGCGAAGAGCTGAAGCGGCGGCTGCGCCTGCGCAACGCGCCGAAGAGGATCGAGTGTTTTGACATTTCGAACATGCAAGGCGGTTTCGTCGTCGGCTCGATGGTCACCGTCGACGAGGGGCGTCCCGACCCGAGTCGCTACCGGCGATTCCGTATCAAGGGCGTCGAGGGGCAGGACGACTTCGCTTCGATGTTCGAGCTGCTCACCCGCCGCTACCGGCGCGCTTTGAAAGAAAGGGACTACCCGGATCTTCTCGTCGTCGACGGCGGTCGCGGCCAACTCAACGTCGCCGTGCAGGTGCTGCGCGAGCTCGAGCTCGACGAGCAGGTGGACGTCGTCGGACTGGCCAAGTCACGGGTTGCCCGCGCCGCGCGGCAGGCCGAGGTCGAGCGCAGCGAGGAACGCGTCTTCCTCCCCGGTCGGGTCAATCCGGTCATCTTGCGCCGCAATTCGAATGCGCTCTTCGTGTTGCAACGCGTTCGCGACGAGGCGCATCGCTTCGCCATTACCTACCACCGAACGTTGCGCGGGCGCTCGCATCTGCGTTCGGTGCTCGACGACATCCCGGGTGTCGGCGCCGAACGCAAGCGGCGTCTGCTGCGCGTCTTTGGCAGCCTGAAGGCAGTGCGCAAGGCATCGTTTGAGGAAATCGCCGCCGTGCCGGGCATTCCCGGTGCCGTCGCCGCAGAGATCCGGCGCCACTTGGACTCGCTCGAGAAGCCCGCCAAGCGGGATGCCGGGCGCGGTAGGTTGACCCTCGTCCGCAGCCGAACGGAGGGTGAAGATGCCGGCGCTTGCAGCGAACCTCGCAAGTGAAGTCGCAAGCTCGTCGGGCGGAGATTTCGCGTTGACAGGCCGAGTTGGGTGGTCTAGCGATCAAGGAGAGAGATTCACTTGGAACACGTCATTCGGCGGGGCGACGACCTCGCCTCTTTTTTTGGAGTCATGGGATGAATCCTAGTTTCAAGGAGATGATGAACGAGGTCGTCTCCTATGGAAGCTGTTGCGAGTGTGGCTCCTGCGTTCTCGTCTGTCCTCACAACGTCATCGACTACGTCGACGGCAAGCCCAAGCAGGTTGCCAAGAAGAACGGTGAGTTCGACTACTGCGGCATCAGCGAGGGGATTGGCTGCGATGCCTGCGCTCAGGTGTGCCCGCGCCTCGGTACGCGCGAGCATCATCTCAGTGATCAGGTGTTTGGCGAAGAGGACGCCTACCGCGGCATCTTCGGCACCTACCGGCGCGTCGTGGCGGCGCGCTGCACCGATCGGGAAGTGCTGGCACGCTGCGAGGATGGTGGCGTCGTTACCGGTCTGCTCGCCTGGGCGCGGCGCAATGGCGTCATCGACGGTGCGGTCGTGTCGACGGTCGACGACGACGAGCCGTGTGCGCCACAGCCGCGCGCCGTTTCTACGGTGGACGAGATCATCCAGAGTGCGAGCTCCTGGTACACCTACTGTGCCAACAACCTGGCGTTGCGCGAGGCGGAAGAGAAAGGTCTCGAGCGCGTGGCCTTCGTCGGCGTGCCCTGTCAGATCACGCCGGTGCGCAAGATCCAGTTGGTCGACCCGGCCTATCTCGACAACGGCAAGAAGAAGGAAAAGCACATCGAGCGCCAGCGCAAACACCTGAAGGGCTACGGCGAGCGCGTCGAGCTGCAGATCGGCTTGCTGTGCTCGGAGGTGTTCACCTTCGACGGCTTGATGCGCGATGTCATCGAAGGCGAGATGAAAATCCCGTTGACCGAGATCAAGAAGTTCAACGTCAAGGGGAAGGTCCTCATCTACAAGCACGATGGTGAGGTGGTCGAGATGAACCTCAAGGAGGCGCAGGAACACGCTCGGCCGGAGTGTCACCACTGTGGCGATTTCTCGGCGGAGTTGGCCGATATTTCCTGTGGCGGTGTCGGTGCGATGGACTGGACGATCGTGATTCTGCGCACGCGGCGAGGTGAAGAGATTTTCGATCGAGCCGCCGCCGACGGTGCCTTCGAGGTGCGGTCGATGGACGAGTTTGAAACGTCGATGCGGGTTCTACTGCGCCTGGCACGCAAGCAGCGCCAGCGCGTACCCAATCCGCCCGGTCGTGATCCGTCGTTTGTCCGACCGCAGGGGTTTTCGGATCCACACTAGCGGGGTCGTTGGGTAGGAGCGATGGCGACCGCCAAAGCAGAGGAACGGAAGAAGCTCCAATCTCTTCCGGCCGCACACCTCGAGAGATTGGTCGAGAGCTCGACCGACATCGTCGTAGCCGTCGATCGCGAGGGCTCGATCATCTACTACAACGACGGTGCCGAAAAGAACCTTGGCTATACCGCGTCGGAAATTCGCGGCAAACACGTCGAGCTTCTCTACCCGTCGCTGGCCGAAGCGCACCGGGTCATGGAGGCGATGCGCAGCGAAGAGTTCGGCGGGCCTGGCAAGGTCAAGAACTTCGAAACGCGTTTCGTCAACCGCTGGAAGGAGGAGCTGCCAGTCGCCATCTCGGGCGCCATCCTGCACGACGACAACGGTATGGACATCGGCTCGATCGGTTTTGCCAAGGACATTCGCGAGATCCGCAAAAAGGACCGACTGGCGACGCTTGGCGAGGTCGCGGTGGCTCTGTGTCATGAAATCAACAGCCCTCTGGAAGTGATTCTCAACGAGGTCGAGCTGTTGCACGGCTTCGTTCGCAAGCGCGGTAGTGAATCGGAAGCCGTCGTCGAAGAGGAGCGGATCGACGCCGTGCGGCGCGAGGTTCGCATCATCCAGGACATCGTCAACCGCTTGGTCGAGATGTCTCAGGAAGGGCACTACGACACGCGCGAGTATCTCGAAGGCCAGAAGATGACCGATATGCATCGCGAGGCGAAGCCGGACGATGTGAAACGCCAGGGGGAGCCGGCGAAGCAGGGCCTGCAGGGATTGCGCGTTCTCGTGGTCGATGACGATCTCGGTGTCTGCCGATCGTTGCGCGACCTTCTCGTCGACGAGGGATGTGAAGTCCACGTCGCTACCGACGGCCTCCGCGCCTTGGAAATGCTTGAGGTGACGACCGTCGACATCGTCGTCAGCGACGTCGTCATGCCCGACCTCGACGGCTACGAGCTGTTCATGGAAGTCAGCCGGCGTGGCACGACGCCGGTCATTCTGATGACCGGCTACTATTACGACCGCGACCACGTCATCAAGCGCAGCCGCCTCGAAGGTCTGGAGAGTGTGATCTTCAAGAAGCCGGTCGATCCGGCGAGGCTCAAGAAAGCGATCTTGCAGCGCACCGGCCGCGCCCCGGCGATCGACGGCGCCGAGTGACGCTCAGCGGCCTGCATCTTCGTAGGCGGATTCGTCGTCACCGAGCTCACCCTCGTCGCGAAACTCGGCGTCGTCTTGCGCTTCTCGTTCGTCTCGTAGCCCATCGCCGTCACCATCGTCATAGCCGCCGTCAAAGTCGTCGTCGAGAACTTCCGGCGTAGGAGTCGATGCGGCGGGTGTGGCCGACGGTGCGGCGACGAGCGGCAGGACGAAGCGGCCGCCCGGCGAGACGAAGACGGCGGAGCGGGCGTGGATCTCCACCAGCTTACCGAGGTCGGGAACGGTTTCGTCGAGGTGGTAGAGCTCGTTGGTGCCGTCGGGCGCCTCGATGATGGCGTAGCGGACGTCGCCGACGACGGTTCCGGCCAGGCGGAAGAGGTTGGGCGTCGGCGTCTGCAACGCTTTGGTCGGCGGCACGGCCGTGCTGGTCGCGGTTGCCGGTGCCCCTGCCGGTGGCATGGCATCGTCACCGCGTCGCACCAGCCAGAAGGCGAGAGACGCGAGGAGGATGGCGAGCAGAGCGACAGATAGACGAACGTCCATTCGGAGAACCGGAGAGAGTGGCAATCGTACGGAACCGCGAGGTCCGCGTCGAGGGATGCGCGCAGTGCGAGGGTTTGGGCGGAGAT
The DNA here is from genome assembly GCA_965216585.1 of uncultured Binatia bacterium (SeqCode). Taxonomy (GTDB): domain Bacteria; phylum Desulfobacterota; class Binatia; order HRBIN30; family CADEER01; genus CADEER01. The sequence goes on from CBDCGC010000002.1 coordinate 354,687, forward strand.
TCTTGACACCCGGCCGGTGGCGGCTGATGGTGGTGCTGACGAGGTGGAGGTGGGCTGGTGGCAAGAGCGCATCGATTGGCAGCGCGGCGGCGTGTGTTGTTGAGAACCGAGCGCCAGCTGTGGGGCGAGGGTTTTGGGCGGATCTGCGGCGTCGACGAAGTCGGCGTCGGTCCGCTGGCCGGGCCCTTGGTCGCCGCGGCGGTCATTCTGCCGCCTGAGATCGAGGCCCGCGGCATCGACGACTCGAAGAAGCTGTCGCCGCGGCGCCGCGCCGAGCTGGCCCTGGTGATAGGCGAGCAAGCGCTGGCATGGTCGATCGGCGTCGTTGCGCCGGCGGAGGTCGATCGGTTGAACACCTACCGAGCCGCTCTCGAGGCGATGCGCCGGGCGGTTGCCGGCCTGACCCTGCGGCCGGACTACGCTCTCGTCGATGCCCGGACCATTCCCGGCCTCGACGTGCCGCAGCGGGCGATCGTCAAAGGGGATCGCAAGAGCTATTCGATCGCCGCCGCCTCCATTGTCGCCAAAGAACACCGCGACGAGATGATGCGACGGCTCGACGAGGCGTATCCCGACTACGGTTTTGGCCGTCACATGGGTTACGGAACGGCGGCGCACCTGGCCGCACTCGATCAACTCGGGCCGTGTCCGGAGCACCGCATGTCCTTTGCGCCGGTGCGACAAGCGCGCTTCTCTTTCGCCTGACTGGCTGCGCGTGATGGTGTAGGTTGGCGGCGATGAGCAGCGACATACGCATGCCCAAGCTGAGCGACAGCATGGAAGAGGGTACGGTGATCCGCTGGATGGTCGCCGTCGGCCAGTCGATCACTGCCGGCGATGTGATCGCCGAAGTCGAAACCGACAAAGCCAACGTCGAGATCGAAGCGGAGACCTCGGGAGTGATCAGCGAAATCGTCGTCGCCGAAGGTGCTACCGCCGCCGTCGGTGCCGTCATCGCCACCCTGGCCGGCGCTGCGGATGCCGCGGCGAAAGCGGCGGCCGCGCCGCCAGCCGACGGTGGCAAGACGACGGCGGCGCCGGTGACGGCCACCGCCGCGGCGCCAGCGCCGGTGACCGCGGAGCCGCCGCCGGCGCCTGCTGTCGCCGGCACGGCTAAAACGACGTCGGTCGCTCGCCGCCTGGCGCAGCAGCACGGCATCGACTTGGGTGCCCTGCGCGGTAGCGGTCCGGGCGGTCGTATCGTCAAGCGCGACGTCGAGGGTGCGATGGCGCAGGCGGCGCCGAGCTCCGCCGCCACCGCGCCGGCGAGCGACGTCAGCGATGGTGAGACGATGTCGCGCATGCGGCGTACCATCGCCGCGCGCATGGAGAAGGCCAAGCGTGAGATACCGCACTTCTACCTGCGCACCGAGGTCGACGCGGGCGAAATGATGCGCATCTACCGCGCCAGCCGAGCCGGCGACGTCTGGCCGGGGCTGACTTTGACCCATCTGCTCGTCCGCGCCATTGGTGTAACCCTGCCGGAGCACCGGCGTCTCAACGCACTCTGGGTCGACGACTCGATCCAAATGGTGGACGACGTCAATGTCGGCGTCGTCGTCGCGCTCGAAGACGGTCTTCTCGTTCCCGTACTCAAGCAGGTGCAAACTCTCGGCATCCGCGCCATCGTCAACGACACCCGCGCGCTCGTCGAGCGCGCCCGCAGCGGCCGCTTGCAGGCGGGTGATCTGGTCGGTGGCACGATCAGCGTTTCCAACATCGGAATGCTCGACGTCGACGAGCTGACGCCGATCATCAACGAACCGCAGGCGGCCGTGCTCGGCGTCGGCACCGTGCGCGAGCGCGCCATCGCCCGCGATGGACGACTCAGCGTCGGTGAGACGATGAACCTGACCCTCGCCTGCGACCACCGGGTCGTCAACGGCGTCGAAGCGGGGCGTTTTCTCGAGGCGCTCAAACACGTGCTCGAGCAGCCTTTGGCGCTGGTGGCGGAGCCGGCGTAGTGGACGCGTGGCAAACACCGGGCGGGCGCCGCCACGGCGAAGGTGCGGAGCGGATGTCGGGCGCGGCGCTCGCAGCCGGTTGCAAGGGCGAGCTGCGCTTGCACCGCCTCGGCCGCATGCCTTTCGAGGAAGCGATGCGCATCCAGGAGGAGCTGCTGGCGGCGCGCATTGCCGGCGCCGAGGCGGGTGGTGATATCCTGCTCGTCGAGCACGACGCCGTGTACACACTCGGCCGTGGCGGCGATGAGAACGACCTGCTCGATGCGCCGCGCCGCTTCGCCGTACCAGTGGTCCGCACCGGTCGCGGCGGCGGTGCGACCTTTCACGGCCCGGGCCAGGTCGTTGCCTATCCTATCGTGCCGTTGCCGGCACACCGGCGCGACGTGCGGCGCTACGTCCACCTGCTCGAGCAGGCGCTGATCGAGACGTGCGCTCACTTCTCGGTCACGGCGCGGCGGCGGCGCGGCCAGATCGGTGTCTTCGCCGAACCGGGGAAGGTCGCCGCCGTCGGTATCGGCGTGCGCCGCGGCGTCGCCTTTCACGGCGTCGCCATCAACGTTTGCAACGACCTCGACTACTTTGCTGGGATCGTTCCCTGCCGCTGTAACGGCATGGCGGTGACCTCGCTCGGCGAGCTGGTGACACCGGTGCCGTCCATCGACGCGGTCGGCGCAGTGCTGGTCGGCGCCATTGCCGGCCAACTCGGCATGGCGGTCGGGAGTACCGAAAGATGAACGTTCGCCGCCGCCATCCCGATTGGATCAAGGTCCGTGCTCCCGGGCACGACGGCTACGCGGCAACCCGCGGCGCCGTGCGAGAGCTCGGTTTGCACACTGTTTGCGAGGAGGCGCACTGTCCCAACCTGGCCGAGTGCTGGGGGCATCAGACGGCTACCTTCATGCTGCTCGGCGACGTCTGTACGCGCGCCTGTCGCTACTGCGCGGTCGCCCATGGCAAACCCGATCCGGTCGACGCCGGCGAGCCCGAACGAGTTGCCGAGGCCGTCGTTCGCCTCGGCCTGCGGCACGTCGTCATCACCTCGGTCGACCGCGACGACCTGGCCGACGGTGGTGCCGGCCATTTCGCGGCGACGGCGCGGGCGGTCAAGGAGGCACGGCCGCAGTGCACGGTGGAGGTGCTGACCCCGGATTTCCGCGGCGACGCGGCGGCCATCGGGTCGGTCGTCGAGGCGCCGGTCGACATTCTGAATCACAACACGGAGACGGTTCCGCGCCTCTACAAGGTCGCGCGGCCGGGCGGCAGCTATGAGCGATCGCTGAACCTGTTGGCGGCCGCCAAGGCGCTTCGTCCCGGCCTCCTGACCAAGAGCGGCGTCATGCTCGGGCTCGGCGAAGAACGCGACGAGCTGGTCGCAGTGTTCGCCGATCTGGCCGCCGCCGGCTGCGATATTCTCACCCTCGGACAGTACCTGCAGCCGACCCGGGCACACCTCGCGGTCGAACGCTATGTGCCGCCGGCTGAGTTCGAAGAGCTCGGCGAGGTCGCCCGCGCCTGCGGCTTTCGCCACGTCGAGTCGGGACCTCTGGTGCGCTCCTCCTACCACGCCTGGCAGCAAGTACCCGAATCATCGGACCGCGGCGGGCGCGATCGGGCCTCCTCGGAGAGCCCTGTTGCGCCAAATTACTGACGCCGGGACGCCAACCACTAGTTTACACTAGTGTATGTTTCTGCGATGTATGGCCGATTGAGCCTACCGCGCACGGGGCGCAGCGCGGCTGGCCATGGCTCTGAGAAAGGCGAATCTCAATGCGACTCTACGACTACCCTGACTGTCCGTTCGCACAGAAGGTGCGCGTTGTTCTGGCCGAGAAAGAGCTGGAGTATGAAACGGTGTTTGTTGACTTGCGTCAGGGGCAGCAGCGCGAGCCGGATTTTCTCAAGCTCAATCCCTACGGCCGTGTACCGGTGCTGGTCGACGAGGATGTCGTGGTCTACGACTCGACGATGATCAACGAGTATCTGGAGGACGAGTATCCGCATCCTTCATTGATGCCGGATGATTCGGCTGGCAGGGCGCGCGTCAGGACGCTCGAGGACTTTTGCGACAACTCCTTTCTGCCTTCGGCAGGATTCGTGCAGGCCGAGTTGGCCAAGCCCGATGAGGGGCAGGACGCCGAACGCCTGCAGCGCTACCGCAAGGGCTTGACCGACGGGTTGATTCGCATCGAGGGTTTTCTCAGCGGCCGGGACTTCCTCGCCGAGGACTTCTCGTTGGCCGATATCGCTTTCGTGCCGGCAGTGTTGAATCTCTCTCGTCTCGGCGTTGAAATCGACCCGCGGCTGCGCGGCGTCGCCGGGTGGCTCAGCCGCCTGCGCCAGCGCCCGAGCGTACAGTCGCTCGGATTGTAGAGTGAGCGCCGACGAAGAGGCCCTGCGCGCCAAGGTCCTCGATTCCTTCAAGGTCGTTTGCATCTGCAACAAGATCAAGAAGGGCACGATCCAGAAAGCGATCGCCCGCGGCGCCGGTACCTTTGCCGAGGTCAAGCGCGCCACCCGCGCCGGTAGCGGACCGTGTGGCATCGAGCGCGGCGGCGTCACCCGTTGCACCGAGCCGATTCGCCAGATGCTTGATGACGCCGCCGCCGAAAAGGTTGACAGCGGCGATGCGAAGTAGTTGAGACCTTGTCTCAAATTGGAACGAGTACAAATCCGAAGGAGTCGTAGCGATGGCAGATTTGAATGGAACGAAGACGCACGAAAACCTGAAAGCGGCTTTCGCCGGTGAATCGCAGGCGAATCGGCGCTATCTCTACTTTGCCCGGCGCGCCGACATCGAGGGCTATCCCGATGTCGGTGGTCTTTTTCGCGATACGTCGGAAGCGGAGACCGGACATGCTTTCGGTCACCTCGACTTCCTGCAACAGGTCGGCGACCCGTGCACCGGTGTCGCCATCGGCGACACCGAGAAGAACCTGAAATCGGCGGTCGAGGGGGAGACCTACGAGTACACGCAGATGTACCCGGGTTTCGCCAAGACGGCGCGCGACGAGGGGTTCGACGAGATCGCCGAGTGGTTCGAGACCCTGGCCAAGGCGGAGAAGTCTCACGCCGGGCGATTCCAGAAGGGACTCGACGGACTGAGCCTATAAGGAATGCGCGCGGCGGGCGGCGACGCCCGCCGCGCCGTGCGTCGGCAATGAACGCTTCGATCCGTCCGGTGACTCTCGATGACGTCGTCGGGCTCGACCGCTACGCGGCGGAGCGCGACGCAATTCGCGCTCGCACCATCGCTCTCAAAAAGAATCGGCGCGTCGGCGTCGGCGATTGTGTCACCTTCGTCTTTGAGAACCACGACACGGTGTTCTTTCAGGTGCAGGAGATGCTGCGCGCCGAGCAGATCACCGATCTCGATGCAGTGCGCGAGGAGCTCGAAGTCTACAACGGCGCGCTGCCGGCTGCCGGGCAGCTCAGCGCCACGATGCTGATCGAGATTACCGACTCGGATGACATCGAGGCGCGCCTCAACGAGCTGATCGGCATCGACGAGTGCGTCAGCTTGCGAGTTGGCGAGCATCGCATCGCCGGCGACTTCGAACCCGGCCGCTCGCGCGAAGATCGCCTCAGCGCCGTGCAGTACGTGCGCTTCTCGCTGCCACCGGCCGCGGTCGCCATCTTCGCCACTGAGCGGGAGAACGTCGAGCTCGCGATCGATCACCCGGCGTATGCGTTCGCAACGTCGATCGCCGGTGCGACGCGCCAATCTCTCGCCGTCGATCTGGCGGCGGAGTAGCGCGCGGCGCTGCAGCCATGGATGCCCCGGCCGTCATCCCGCTCTTTCCGCTACCCAACGTCGTCCTCTTCCCCTCCGTGTCGCTGCCGCTGCACATCTTCGAGCCGCGCTACCGGGAGATGGTGCGCGACCTCGAAGAGGCAGAGGTTCCGCTGGTCGGCATGACTTTGATGCGCGGCCCCGGCGACGCCGCCTCGACCGATCCCCTGCCCGGTGCCGAGGCGATCCATCACACAGGTTGTGCCGGGCTGCTGCTGCAGACCGAGGCGCTGGCCGACGGTCGCTCGAACATCCTCTTGCGCGGCGAGCGCGAGTTCACCATCGACGGGGAGGTCGCCGGCAAGTCCTATCGGCAAGCGCGCGTGCGCTGGAGCGTCGCACCGGAAGATCGCCTCGACAGCGAGGCGCGCGCGACCTTGATCGACTCGGTCAAACGAACTCTCGACGAGGCCGGCCGGCAGAGCGTCGATTCCGTTCTCGCCGGTGATGCGCTGTCGGACGAAGCCCTGATCAACTTTTTCGCCGCGGCGCTCGATCTGACGGTGATCGAAAAGCAGGCCCTTCTCGAGAGTCGATCGGTGTGCCCGCGCGCCACCCGTCTCGCCGAGATTCTCGAGTTTCGCGTCAAAGAAAACAGCGCCGGCGGCAGTAGCGGCGGCTGGCTGCAATGAAAGCCCCCAGCGGGCCGGCGCCGACGCTCGTCGAAAGTCGAAGGAGCGGCCAATAGCGCTGCCAAATCGGGCCGTTGGCCGCCTGCGGACCGCAGCCAAGGCTTCACCCACCTTGATTCTTGGGGCTTGGCTCGGGATAGTATTTGGCTATTCCTCTTGCCCTGCACGGGCACCCATGACGGCCAAAGGAAGCGCCTACGCCTGATGAAACGCCGCAGTGAAATGACCTTGTTGGAGAAGCTGTACGTCGGCGAGATCGTTCGCGGATTGATGGTCACCTGCTACCGTTTCTGGCGCAATCTTTCCCTCCATGCCCTGCACGCCGTCGGGTTGTTCAAGGACGTCAGTGCGGCGGTGACGACGCAGTACCCCGACGAATACAAATCGTATCCCGACAACTACCGCGGTTCGCATCGCCTGACGCTGAAGGAAGACGGCGCTGTGCGTTGCACGGCGTGCTTTCTCTGTGCCACGGCGTGCCCGGCCAACTGTATCTTCATCGAGGCCGGCGAGCACCCGGATCCCGAGGTGGAGAAGTTCCCCCTGCGCTACGAGATCGACACCCTGCGCTGCATCTACTGCGGCATGTGCGTCGAGGCGTGCCCGTGCGATGCGATCCGCATGGACACGTACGTTCACCCGAAGATCTGGGGTTTCAACCGCGCCGACTTCGTCGAAACCAAGACGACGCTGATGGGGCGCTCGGAGACGCTTGCCGAACGCGGCCGGGACGCGCTGATGGAAGACCTGATCGATGGCTACAAGGAAGAAGAAGAGGAAGTCTGGCAGCGCATCGAGGGCGGGGCCTGAGATGGGCAAGGTGACGATCTTTCTCATGCTGGCGTCCTCTCTGGTCGTGATGATCACGTTCGGCAAGGGAATGAGTATTCTGCGTGGAGGCGATGTAGGCTCTCACCTCTACTGGGCCGGTGCCTCGCTGGTGGCGGTCTTGGGTGCGAACACGATGGCCATCTTCCATGCGGCTCAGAGTGACCGGATCATTCGCGTGCTGCGTCGCGAAGGTGAGGGTGGCCGTGTTGGAGAGTAGCCCTCTGCGCAGCGAGTGAGAAAGCGAGGACGCGATATGGCCAAGACGTTCAAGGAATTGATGGACGAAGCCCGTGCCGGAGTTCCCGAGTGGGCGCCGGAGCAGGTCGAAAAGACGCTTTCCAACGGCGGGAATTTCAAGGTCCTCGACGTGCGTGAAAAAGAGGAGTTTCGCGACGGTCACTTGCCTGGCGCTCTATCCGTACCGCGCGGCTTTCTCGACATGCAGGTCGAAGAGGTGGTGCCCGACAAGTCGACGCCACTGATTCTCTACTGCGCCGGCGGTACGCGGTCGCTGCTCGCCGGGCGGACGCTGCGCGAAATGGGCTACGAAAACGTCGTGTCGATGTCGGGCGGCTACGGCGGCTGGAAGGGTGCCGGTCACGACTGGGTGCAGGACTTTCAGTTCACGCCGGAGCAACTCAAGCGCTACAGCCGTCACTTCATCCTTCCGGAAGTCGGTGAGGAGGGACAGGCCAAGCTCCTGCAGGCCAAGGTGCTGCTCATCGGTGCCGGAGGGCTGGGCTCACCTGCGGCCTACTACCTGGCGGCGGCGGGAGTCGGCACGCTCGGCATCGTCGACGACGACGTCGTCGACATGAGCAACCTGCAGCGGCAAATCCTCCACACCAACGAGCGGGTAGGTGTACCCAAGGTCGAATCGGCGCGCGACACGATCAACGGCTTGAACCCCGACGTCAACGTCGAGATGTACCAAACCCGCGTTTCGTCGGCGAACATCCTCGACATCATCAAGGATTACGATATCGTCCTCGACGGCTGCGACAACTTTCCGACCCGCTATCTGGTCAACGACGCCTGCTTCATGACCGGCAAGCCGAACGTCCACGGCAGCATCTTTCAGTTCGAGGGCCAGGCGTCGGTCTTCTATCCGGGTCGCGGCCCTTGCTACCGATGCTTGTTTCCCGAGCCACCGCCGCCGGGTGCGGCACCGAGTTGCCAGGAGGCCGGTGTGCTCGGTGTCTTGCCGGGCCTGGTCGGCAGCGTGCAAGCGCTCGAGGCGATCAAGATCATTCTCGAGGTCGGCAAGCCGCTGATCGGTCGTATGATGTACTTCGATACGTTGAGCATGGAGCTGCGCATTCACCGCCTGCGGCAGGACCCTGAGTGCCCGCTGTGCGGTGAGAAACCGACGGTCACCGAGCTCATCGACTACGAAGAGTTCTGCGGGCTGCGCGCCCCGGAGCCGGGTGGCATCCAGGCACATCCGGCTTGATCGGTGCCGTGAAGCGATGAAGATCAGCGTCGGACTGAACGCCTCGTTGCGCCGCTTCATTCCCGACGGGGCAGAGGGGTCGCCCTTCGCGCTCGAGGTCCCGGCCGGTGCGACGGCCGCCGAGGTCATGCAGCGTTTGGGAATTCCGGCCGACCGCACCCATGTGGTAACGGTGGACGGAACGCAGGTGGAGACCTCGACGGTCATCGCCGAGGGGCAGGAGGTGTCGTTCTTTCCGCCCCTCGCCGGCGGTCGTTGACGGCGAAGCGAAACGGGGGGGAGATGGCGGCGGGGCAGATCAGCTTGAAATCGACGGATGGCTTCCCTCTCGATCTGAGCGACTTTCAACACGTCGCCCTCGATCCCGGTGCGGGTCGCCTGAGTGCCGAGCAGCGCTCGGCACTCGAGGCCAACATCGCACTCTGCCGAGATGCGATCGTTTTCTTCACTGCTGTCGGTGGTGCCAAGGGTGTCGGTGGACATACCGGGGGGGCCTACGACACGGTGCCCGAGGCGCTGATCGCCTACGGTTTCATCCTGCATGCGCGCGCCGGTGGAACACCCGACGTCGTGCCCGTGCTCTTCGACGAGGCCGGGCATCGCGTCGCCACGCAGTATCTGATGGCCGTGCTCGATGGCGACATGGAGGCGGCGCACTTGCTTCGCTACCGCGAGCACCAGGCGCGTCTGCCCGGCCACCCGGAGCGCGGTTTGACGCCGGGCGTGCACTTTTCTTCGGGCCGGCTCGGTCACTTGTGGCCCTTCCTCAACGGCGTTGCGATGGCCGAGGCGGCGAAGGTGGTCTTTTGTCTCGGCTCGGACGGTTCGCAGATGGAAGGCAACAGCGCCGAGGCGGCGCGCCTCGCGGTGGCCCAGGGGTTGAACGTCAAAGTGCTCATCGACGACAACGACGTCACCATCGCAGGTCATCCCTCCGACTATCTGCCCGGCTTCGATTTAGCGGCGACGCTGGCCGGGCACGGCGTTACGGTCGACTGCGGTGACGGTGAGGACCTCGACGGGCTCTTCGCGCGGATGTGCAAAGCGGCGACGACGCCCGGACCCTATGCCCTGCTCAACCGGCGCAAGATGTGTGTCGGCATCGAGGGGGTGGAGGGGACGACCGGCGGCCACGACGTCATCAAGAAGGACGCCGCCCTCGTCTACCTGCGAGCGCGTGGGCGCAGTGCCGCGGCCGACTATCTCGAAGAGGTCGGCAAAGGCGCTGCGCGGCCGCCGTCGCGTGGCACCGAGGGCGCGGCGGCCAATCGCTCGCTCTTCGGTACGTATCTCTGCGAGATCCTCGGACGCATGTCAGAGGAGGAGCGCCTGGCTTCGGTGCGCGTCTTCGACAGCGATCTCGAGGGTTCGTGCGGACTCGGCCCGGTGCGCAAGGAATTTCCGGAGATCTTCGTGCGCGGTGGAATCATGGAGCGCGGCAACTTCTCGGCCGCCGCCGGGTTCGGTTACGAGGCGGGCCGGCAGGGGATCATGGGGACGTTCTCGGCGTTTCTGGAGATGTTCCTCTCCGAGCTGACCATGGCGCGCCTCAACCGCGCCAACGTCCTCGCCCATCTATCGCACTCAGGCGTCGACGACATGGCCGACAACACCTGTCACTTCGGCATCAACAACCTCTTCGCCGACAACGGCCTGCCGGACGATGGCAAGGATGCGACGCGCCTCTATTTTCCCGCCGACCAGCATCAGTTCAAGGCGTGTTTGAACCGCATCTTCGGCGATCCGGGATGTCGCTTCTTGTTTTCGACACGCTCGACGGTGCCCGACATTCTCGACGACGACGGCGCGCCCTTCTTTGCCGGCGACTATTCCTTCGAGCCCGGCCGCGACGACGTGATTCGCAGTGGCAGTGCCGGCTACGTCGTCTCGTTTGGCGAGACACTGCATCGCGCGCTCGACGCCGTCATCGGCCTGCGCGAAGCGGGCGTCGACGTCGGCTTGGTCAACAAGGCGACGCTCAACGCCTACGACGAAGAGATGATGACTCGCCTGGTCGCTGCGCCTGTGGTTCTCGTCGCCGAAGGGTTCAACGTCAAGACCGGACTCGGCTCGCGCTTCGGCACCGAGTTGCTCGAGCGCGGGTTTCGCGGGTCCTACGGCCATATCGGCACCAACCGCGAAGGTGCCGGCGGTCTGTGGCAGCAGATGGCCTCGCAGGGGATCGACTCGGCCGGCATCGCCGCCGCGGTGCGCCGCCTGATCGCCTGACAGCTTCTACTGTTTGCGGTAGGTAGCGGCCGAGACGTCCCAGCCGCGCTCGCTCGCCTTGCGGGCGAAGGACGTCGTGGTCAGAAGCTCCGGTGCGGTGGTCTCGGGCACCAACCCCGGCTCCTCGGCGAAGATGCGCTGAGCCAGGGCGAAGTACTCGTCGACGTCGGTGAGGAAGTCGATGGTCGCGCCCTGCCGCATCGTGCGGTGCAGCTCGGCGACGAGCTCTCGCTTGATCAGACGCCGGCGGTGATGGCGGCGCTTCCACCACGGGTCGGGAAACTGGATGTGGAAGCGATCGACGCAGGCGTCGGGGAGGATGGCGAGAACGTACTCCGCCGGCGCGCAGACGATGCGGGCATTCGGCAACGCCCTCGTCTCGATGCGTTTGCGCACCAGGCTGGCGCGCGCCCCGTCCTGCTCGATGGCGAAGAAGTTCCAAGAAGGTTCGGCCCGCGCCGCCGCCTCGAGAAACTCACCGCGTCCCGGCCCGATCTCGACGGCGACGGGGTGGTCGTTGCCGAAAACGTCCGCCCAGAAAGTCGGCGTGAGCACCCACTGGGGCGCGAAGCGAACCCTCATTTGAGCAGACGTCCTCCATCGACCGGCAGTGCGACGCCGGTGAGGTAGTCATTTTCGACCAGGAAGGCGACGGCCGCGGCAATGGAGTCGGCACTGCCTTCGCGCCCGAGCAGGGTGTTGGCGAGCTCGCGTTGGCGTTCCGCCTCCGGATAGTCGGGCGGAAAGAGCACCGGGCCGGGCAGCACCGTGTTGACGCGCACGGCCGGCGCCAGCTCGCGCGCCAGGTGTCGGGCATGGTGGAGGACGCAGCTCTTCGACACCGAATAGGGAATGTAGTCGGACCACGGACGGATGGCGGCGACGTCGGCAAAGGCGATGATGACGCCGCTGCCGCGCTCTACCATTTGCGGGCCGATCAGCTCGGCGGGAACCCGAAAGGTAGCGAAGTTGCCGCGCATCATGTCGTCCCAGTCGCGCGCCACGACCGAGTCGGGCGGCGTGCGGCGAAAGACGCCGGCGCAGGCGACCCAGACGTCGGGGTTTCCCATCTCCGCCCCGAGCCGTTCCGCCATGCGCTGCACGTCGGCGCCGTCGGCGGCATCGGCGTGCAGCGCCAGCGCTCGTACGCCGAGCGCTTCGATCTCCGCCGCGGTGCGCTCTGCCGCCTCGGCCGAGGAGCGATAGCTAATCGCCACGTGCGCGCCGCGCCGCGCCAGCTCCAGCGCTACCGCCCGCCCCAGGCGATGCGCCCCACCAGTCACCAGAGCTACTTTGTCACGCAGGTCCACTGAGTCGCCGAGATCGTTCCGTCACATCGACGCCAACTCCAGGGTGAAGGGCTTCGGGCAACCCCATCTTCAGCCAATCGGAGCGGCCAAATAAAGATGATTGGAACCTGCCCCGAAAGCAAAGGGGGTTGCAGCGGGCAGCTCACAGGCCGCCGCGAACGGCGCGAACGCCTTGACTGGAGCCTTTCCAGTAGTTCATGACACTAGCGTTGATCGGGCCGAAGAGCTTGGCCATGTTGTTGTCGAAGGAGAGGTAGGTGGTGGATGTCCAATACGTCGACAACGTGTCGGTGCAGGAACAGCCAGGTAGAGTGATGTCGGTACAGCCCGTGCAGGTTGCGGGTTGATGGAAGATGGGATGCACGGCGGGGAGATGTTCGAAGTCGGCGATGCTTTGGATCTCCTTTGCGTTGGGAATCCTCCAGTCGGTGTAGCCCGCAAATCCGCTATTGAGAGCGGCTAGGAAGACGGAGGCGATGGTTCCGTCCATCGCCCCGGTGCCGTTGTCGCAATCGTTGTTGTCGTCGTCGTCGATACACCAGGTGTAGAGGTTGTCGAAGTCGTGGATGCCGCCTGAATTGTCTTTCTTTTCCCACATCAGACCCGTGTTGTTGTCGGTGATGGTTCCGTCGCCGTTGTCGGTGAATGACATCGGTGCACCGGCCTGTACGTTTCCGTCGCTGTTCGCGCCGTACGACGTAGTCTGGCCCGATGCCGGAAACGCACCACAAAACGGAATACCACGGCCGAGCAGAGCTCCGGCGATGGTATCGAAGTTGGTGCTCAGCACTTCCAGCATGTCCTTGTCGCTGATCGAATCGACGCAAGTCCCGCCATACTTCTTTGTCGTCTTTTCCGTCGTCTGCCACGCGGCGAGCAGCGTATCGACGCACTTCGAGTAGTCCGGATACTTGCCGTTCCCAATCGAAGTCGCTTCGGCCATCGCCCGGCAGAGCGCGTACTCGCCGGCGATCTCGTGCTTTCTCGCCCGACACCAATCTTCCGCCGACAGGCCGAACACCGGCGCGATCAGAAAATGTCCCAACAGTCCCAGCATCGCGATTCGCATGAGTTGCATGAGTCCTCCTTTTTCGTACGCACCAGCGCCAAAGTTGCGAGATCGAGGAACGCAATTCGCGGGCCAAAGCGACCCAGGACGGACCGTCACAGTGCGTGCAGCGTGAGAACCCAACACTGTTAACCCGACACAGCAGCACGGGTTTGTCAGTGCCCCCGAAACCCCGCGTGGTGCTGGCCAACTCGTGATTCGCGCAGGGGAATTTCTGATCGTCAACGAGTGTATACAGCCGCTCAGTGTGTTTAGCACCGAGCAGAGTTCAAATGCGGGTCGGACCAATGCAACTCGTTGAGAACGTTTGGCTCTGTTGCGATTCCTGGACCATTTTCGTCGTTGCGGGCGCCGTTTCGCCCTCGGAATCGCTGCCGTAGGCGGGCCCTTCCTCGCGGACGAAGAGATGTCATCGGCTCGGGGGACTCACCTTTGCTTGGGCAAGAGGTCGCCTCTCCACAGCTCTTCGAGGAAGACTTTCCACGGGTAGATCGTGATCTCGTCGTCGGTGATGCGTTTCTCGGCGTCGCGGGAAACCACTGCGTAGGCCGCGACCGCTCCCTCTTCCTTCAGCTTTCGCAGGTGTTTCAGATCGCGCTCTTTGACCAGGGTCGTCGATTTGATCTCCACCGCGAGGCGGTCGCCGACGACGAGGTCGACCTCCATCTGGGACGTGGTGCGCCAGTAGGTCAGGTCGAGGAAGTGTCTCGAGTAGCTGTTCCAGGCTCGCACTTCCAGAATCACGAAATGCTCGAAGGCAGCTCCGAAGAGCTCGCTTCCGGGCGACACTACGCCGCGGCGGCACAAGTGCTTGGTGATGCCGATGTCGCACAGATAGTGCTTCGATCGCGACACGGTTTTCCTCCGCCGGCCGCGTTTGAACGGCGGCAGGGAGAATCCGAGCAGCGTGTCTGACAGGATCTCGACGTAGCCCTTCAGCGTTCCGGGAGAGACGCCGCAATCGCTGGCCAGGGAGTGGTAGTTGATCTCTTGTCCGTTGGCGAGGCCGATCGCGTCGAGGAACGCCGAGAACGCCGGCAGGTTACGGGTGAGTGCCTCCGCCTGGATCTCCTCCTGGAGATAGGTTCCCACATACGCACGAAGCTCTTCTTCCGGCTCGGCCGACTGGTAGACGACGGGCAATCCGCCGCGGTTGAGGACCTGGTCCAATTCGAAGTCCGGGATTTCCGCATAGACCAGCGGAAAAAGATCGGCCCGCCATGCGCGGCCGGCGAGCATGTTGGCGGCTCCCCGCCGGAGCTTGCGCGCGCTGCTGCCGGTCAGGAGAAAGGTCGTGCCGCGCTCTTCCATCACGCGGTGGACTTCATCCAGCAGGGAGGGCAGTTTCTGTACCTCGTCGACGACGACGATCTCGTCGCGACCGAGACCGCGCGCAACCTCCGCCAGGAGGCGGGGGCGGGCGAGCAGGTCTCGGTAGGTCTCTGCGTCGAGCAAGTCGAAGAGCCGGTGCGGGCCGAGCTCCTCGCGAACCAAGCTGGTTTTCCCGACCGATCGGGGACCGAAGAGGAAGAACGACTTCTTGCGTAGCAGCTCTGCCAGATTCAGTTGCCGCCGGAGATACATGGTGGGCAATTTACCAGAAAAACGATGATTTCAACATCTCCAGTGTGGAATTTCATGAAAATCCGCAATATTATTGCTGAAACAGGGTAGATTGAGGGGGTGGCGCTTCGGGTTTGTAACGAGGTCCACACGGTTCCGGCCTTGTCGGCCGGGCGCCGGATCGCCACCGAAACCGGAGGAGTGCGTCGGTTCAGAGTCGGAGCGTGTCTCTACGATCGACGTCGAGTAGGCTGCCGATCACTGCGTGCGCAATGTCTTCGGGCTGTAGGAAAGCCGAGCGGTCGACCTTCTTGTTGGGTGGGATGAAGTCGGTGTCGACGTAGCCGGGGTAGACGGTGATGACGCGTAGTGGTGTGTCGGCGAGCTCTTCGCGCAGGGATTCGCTGAAGCCGCGCAGGCCGGATTTGGCGGCGCTGTAGGCGGCCTCGCCGGGCCGGCCCTGCTTGGCGCTGGGGGAGAGGATCTGGACGATGGTTCCGGCACCGCGCTCGAGCATGTGTGGCAACAATGCGCGGGTCAGCAGCATCGGCGCCAGCAGGCAGGTGTCGAGTGTCCGCTGCCAGTCTTCAAGCCGCGTGTGTTGGACGGCGGTACGCGGTGTCGCCCAGCCGGCGTTGTTGACCAGGATCGACGCCGCTGCGCAGTGCTCGGCGGCGCGGAGCGTGGCGTCCCGGTCGGTCAGGTCGCAGACGATCGGCTCGGTTCTCGGCGTCTCCGCGGCAAGGCTGCGTAGCTGATCAGCGCTGCGCGCCAGGGCCCAGACGCTTGCTCCAGAGGCGGCTAGCTCGACGGCGACGGCTCTGCCGATGCCGCGGCTGGCGCCGGTGACCAGGGCTCGCTGACCGGACAACGGAGAGGCCATGGCGGCTCTCGCTCGGGAGCGACGTTAGCGACAGACTCCGGTGCGCCGTGCCGCTTCGGCGACGGCTTTGGCGATTCCCTCGGCGACACCTTTGTCGAGCGGTTCGGGCAAGATGCGCTGCGGCGACGGCTCGATGACTTGCGCTGCCAGGGCCTGTGAGGCGGCGATCTTCATCTCGTCGTTGATCACCCGGGCGCGGGCGTCGAGGGCGCCGCGGAAGGTTCCGGGGAAGGCCAGGACGTTGTTGATCTGGTTGGGAAAGTCGCTGCGCCCGGTGCCGATGACGGCGGCGCCGGCGGCCTGCGCCTCGGCGGGCATGATCTCGGGCACCGGATTGGCCATGGCGAGAATGATCGGATGCGGCTTCATCGAGCGCACCATGTCCTGGGTGACCAGGTCGGCCTGCGAGAGGCCGATGAACACGTCGGCACCGCGCAGCGCGTCGGCGAGCCCACCTCGGACGCCTTCGCGGTTGGTGACCTCGGCAAGCTGTGCCTTGTAGTCGTTGAGATCGGTCCGTTCCTTGTGGACGATGCCTTTCGAGTCGCAGAGAACGATGTCGCCGACTTCGTTGGTGTGACCGCTCTTGCCGGCGCTGAGGATCAGCTTGGTACAGGCGATCGCCGACGCCCCCGAGCCGTTGAAGACGATCTTGCACTCGGCAATGTCTTTGCCGGCGACTTTGAGAGCATTGAGCAGGGCGGCGTGGGTGACGATGGCGGTGCCGTGCTGGTCGTCGTGGAAGACCGGAATGCCGAGGTCGAGTAATTGCGCTTCGACTTCGAAGCAACGCGGCGCCGAAATGTCCTCGAGATTGATGCCGCCGAAAACGGGAGCGATGGCGCGCACGGTGCGGACGATCTCATCGACGTCCTGCGTGTCCAGGCAGATCGGGAATCCGTCGATGTCGGCAAAGGCCTTGAAGAGGATTGCTTTTCCTTCCATCACCGGGATCGAAGCCGCGGCGCCGAGGTTGCCGAGGCCGAGAATCGCCGAGCCGTCGGAGACGATGGCGACCGTGTTGCGTTTGATGGTCAGGTCGAAAACGCGCTGCGGATCCTCGTGGATGGCAGTGCAGACCGCAGCGACACCAGGCGTGTAGGCGGTGCTTAGATCGTCGCGTGATTTCAGCGCGACCTTGCTTTCGACGACCAGCTTGCCATGCAGGCGTTCGTGCATGGCGATCGACTTGCGATCGAAGTCACTCATGTCGGGGCGCAGTCTCGAGCGGTCCTGTTCGGAGGGATCGGGGTTTGAACGCGGCAGAGCTCGGCGCGCCAGCTAGTCAGAATCAGGTTCCGACGATAAAGCAGCAGCTCGTCGTGCCACTGCCGCCGATGTTGAGCGTGGCGACGGTCTTGGCACCGTCGACCTGGTAGTCGCCGGCGTTCTCGCCCACCTGCTTGTAGGCGTCGAGGATCTGCCGGCAACCGGTGGCACCGACCGGATGGCCGGCACCGATCAGGCCGCCGCTCGGATTGATCGGCGTCGCGCCGCCGATCTCGATGGTGCCGTCTTCGACCGCTTTCCAGGATTCGCCCGGCTTGGTCAGGCCGAAGTGGTCGATTGCCATGTACTCCGACGTCGTGAAGCAGTCGTGCGTCTCGATGGCGTCGACGTCTTTGACGCCGCTCAGGTTGGCGCGCTCGAAGGCGTCGAGGATGGCCTGGCGGGTGTGCGGCAGGACGTATTCGTCGTTGGCGCTTTCGGCGACCTTGGTGGTGAACTCAATCGGCGCCGTGCGATGTCCCCAGCCGAGGATGCGCGGCAGCGAATCGACTTTGATGCCGCGCTTCTTGGCGTAGGCTTCGGCGCCTTTTTGTGAAGCGAGAAAGATGGAGACGGCACCGTCGGTCACCTGCGAGCAGTCGGAGACTTTGATGCGCCCGCCGATCACCGAGTTGAACTTGTCGGTGGCGTTGGCGTGATCCTCGGTCATGTACCAGGTGCGCGTCTGCGCCAGCGGATTGCGCTTGGCGTTCGAATAGTTGACGGCCGAGATATGGGCCAGGTGTTCTTCTTTGAGACCAAAGCGCTTGTCGTACTCGTCGCCCAGTCGGCCGAAGAGCTTGGGGAAGGGGAACTCGACGCCCTCGGCTTCGCGCTCGTACCAAGCGGCCGTGCCGAGGTAGTCGCCACCGGTCTTGGGGTCGACGGTCTTCATCTGTTCGACGCCGACGACCATCGCGGTGTCGTAGCGACCGGCTTCGATCTCAGCCGAGGCGGCGAGCACGGCGATGCTGCCCGATGCGCAGGCGGCTTCGTGACGCGCCGTCGGCAGACCGGAAAAGGCCGGATCGGCGTCGACCAGGAAGGCGCCGAGATGGCCCTGCATCGAGTAGAGCTCGGCAGCGAAGTTGCCGACGTGACCGACCTCGACGTCGGCCGGATCGATCTCGGTTGCGGCGAGACCGCCGCGCACGGCCTCGCGAATCATGGCCATGATGTGTTTGTTCTCCTTGGTCCAGTTGCGCGCGAAGTCTGTCTGATATCCACCAAGGACGTAAACCGGTGCGGCCATGCCTTCCTCCGTATCTTCGCCAGAATGAGAATTCAGCGTATCATTGGCGTTTCACCCTCGGCAACCCGGGGCGTACGGCGTGGGCAGGAAGGGATTCGAGCAGGCCACGCGGCTCGCTGCGAGGCGCCCCGAGTTTCGGCAGTGGTCGTTGGGCGGGCCGGCCTCAGCCGGAGAAGAACCGTCCGACGTTGACGTTGGCCTCGCGGAAGAGCGGTGCGTCGCCGCTGGCGTCGGCGAGGACCTTGGGGACGGCGAGTCCGCATTTCTCGATCTGCGCGATGGTCTCGTTGACGCCGATGACGTCGGCGAGGACCGTCGGCGGCGCCCAGTTGAAACCGAAGCCCATGATGCGGTCGACGTCGCGGGCTTCCTTGACGACCTCACCCTGGCCGACGCGGTTGAGGGCGTAGGAGACGTAGCCGAAGATGACCTTGCGGGCGAGGTCGGCTTCTTTGCCCTTCGCCGTGATGAAGAGCTTCATCGCTTCGCCGTAGCGACCGACGCGGTGCAGTTTGCACATGTCCTCGATGAAATCGACCGGCTCGACCTTGCACTCGGCCGGCGCCAGGTACTCGCCGCTGGCCGGGTCGAGCGTGTAGCGGACGTTCTTGCCGTTTTCTTTGGCGCGGCGAAAGAATCCGCCCTTGCCGGCGGTCTTGTTGCCGAGATGGCCGTCGGCGATGAGCTTGTCGACATAGGCGGGCAGGGCGAAGGAGTCGTGTGCTTCGTCCTTGGTGTTGGCGTGCACGTTGTCGACGATCGCCTTGTGGACGTCGAGACCGACCAGGTCGACGGTGGCCAGCGGCGGCATGGCGCGGCCGGTGTAGGGTCCGACGATGTAGTCCATCGTCGCAATGCCGTGCTCGGCGGCGAGCTGGGCGACTTCGTTGAGAACCTTGAAGCCGACGCGGTTGCCGGCAAAGGCGGGCAGGTCGCGGCAGACGGTGACGACGCGGCCGAAGCGGCTCTCCAACATGTCGACGATCGGATCGACCAGGGCCGGATCGGTGCCGACGTGCGGGATGACCTCGGTGCCGACGATGACGTTGGGTGGGTTGAAGAGGTGGATGCCGAGAAAGTGCTTGGCAAAGCCGTCGTCGCCGGCCTTCGCCATCTCGGTGATCGAGAGCCCGGAAGAGACCGTACCGACGATCGAATCGGGCTGCCGCGCCTTGGTGACGCGGGCGAAGAATTCTTTCTTGATGTCGAGATCCTCGGCCAGTGCCTCGAAGATCAGATCGGCCTCGGCGACCGACTTCTCGAGGTCGGCGTCGTAGCTGCCGACGCTCATCAAGCTGCCGATGGTCGCCGACTTGGCCATCCCCTGGGCCGACTCGAGACCGGCGCGTGCCTTGTCTGCCGTGCGCGCCAGCAATGTCACCTGGCAGCCGCCGGCGGCAAAGACCTCGGCGCTACCGGCGCCCATGGTCCCGTTGGCGCCGAGAACCACAACCTTGTTGATGTCTCTCATCGACTGCTCCTTCCGCCCGCCCGGGGCGCGACGTGAACCGTCGTCAGTCGCATTTTTGGCCAGCCAAGACAACCCTCAGCCCGCGCCGCGCCGGCCGCCGTCAGCGCTCGTCGCGCTCGCTCTGGCAGTCGATGCAGAGGGCAGCTTCCGGGCGTACCTGCAGTCGGGCAAAGCCGATTTCCTCCTCACAGGTGAGGCAGGTGCCGTAGCGGCCGGCGTCGAGTCGGCGCAGAGCGGCATCGACCTGGGCCAGGCGCAGCTCGCAGGCCCGCCGGTTGGCGGCGGCCATGTGTTGCTGCTGCATGGCGTCCATGCGCGACAGACGACCGATCGGTTCATCGAGATCGACCGGCTTGCTCGCCTGCTCGCCGGCCGCCAGCGAGGCCTTCAGATCGGAGTGCAAGCCGCTCAGGTGCGAGCGCAGGACGCGGCGTTCTTCTTCGCCGAGAGGTTCCAGCATGAGACGAGTGTCTCAGGGAAGGGACAACGCCCAGTCGAAACGCACGGCCAGGGCATCGTGATCGCTGAGCGGGCCGCCCATGCCGTCGACGAAGACCGAGGTTTCGAAATTCCACGAGGTCGGCGTGAGGACGACGTCGCCGCTGCTGCGAAAGAGGAACTTGTCGATTCTGCCCGGTTCGGGACAGCTCAAGGTGGCGCAAACGTCGACAAGTCCGGTTTCCGACAGCAGTCGCTGAAATTGCGTCGAGTCGGGTTCGCCGTCGGTGTGCAGATTGAAGTCGCCGCCGACGATGACGGCGCGACCCGGGGAGACGCTGTTGATGAAGGTCGAGAGCTGGGTCACTGCGGCGTCGCGCAGCGCGTCGTCTTCCGGATCTCCACCCGCTTCCATGTGGAGATTGTATACGTCGACGGTGAAGCCGGCGGTGAGCGTCGTGCGGGCGAAGGAGAAGCCCTTTAGGGAGAGGCAGTCGGCGGCGCTGTCGTGGCAGTCGCTCCAGCGTTCGCGATAGACGTCGTCGGCAAACGGCAAGATCGACATGCGGTTGAGGCCGTCGCTGACGAAAGCGCTCGGCCGCTCGGGGTCGGAGCCGAGGGGCAACGGTGCCGAAATCGATTTGTACGGATGCAGGGCGTCGGCGACCAGGAGCTCGTGATAGACGCGCGTCGGCGCGAGCGGGTTCACCTCGGGGGTTTGCCAGCTCTCCTGCACGAGGACGAGATCGTAGCCGTTGAGCAGCGGGCTGATGAGGGGTGTGTTGACCGCGGGGTTCGAGCCGGAAAGAAAGTCGGGCAGCCCGGCGACGTTGTAGGAAAGCGCCAGGAAGGTACCCGAAGTCACCTGCGGCAGGACCTCTTTGGCGGACGGTACGCAGAGCAGCTTGGGCTTCTGTACTTCGAGATCGAGTGTGCCGAGCTGATCGACGATTTGCACCGACGGTCGCGCTTCTCTGTCGAGCTTGGGACCGCGGGTCTTGTAGCAGACCAGGTGATCGAGCTCGCTTTGCGGATTCTCTCCCGGCGGTGCGGTCGGATTGCAGATCAGGAAGGGTTTTGTGACGAGAAAGTCGCCGTCGTTGATGGCGAATTGATCGGCTAGGGAAACCGTCGTCTTGACGAAGCGCGGAGTCTTCAAGTCTTTGACCTTGTAGCACTTGTAGTCGTCGAGGGCTCCAGCAGGCGTGGCTGCGCAGAGCAGGGCTGAGATCCAAAGCAGCGACGCCAGGTGTGGTTCTTGCGGGAACGAGCGCATGCGCCAACCATAGCGCAATCCTCGTAGGGTCGGTCAAACGGCCGGGAGGGGGGCTTGCCCCGTTCGCTGCAGCGGGGATAGGGTTTTTCCATGTCCGAACGCAGAGCACCGTGGTTGATGCGGACGTACGCGGGGCACAGCGATCCGCTTGCCGCCAACGAGCTGTTTCGAACCAATCTGGCCAAGGGGCAGACGGGCTTGAGCGTCGCCTTCGATCTGCCGACGCAGACCGGCTACGACTCCGACCATGCGATGGCGGCGGGGGAGGTCGGCAAGGTCGGCGTGCCGATCTGTCACATCGGCGACATGGAGGCTCTCTTCGATCAGATTCCGCTGGCGGAGATGAACACGTCGATGACGATCAACGCGCCGGCGCCGTGGATGTTGGCTCTCTACGTCGCCACGGCCGAACGCCAGGGCGCCGATGCGCGGGGTCTGCGCGGGACGACGCAGAACGACGTGATCAAGGAATTCTTGTCGCGCGGTACCTACATCTTTCCACCCGAACCGTCGTTGCGGCTGACTGCCGACACGATCGAGTACACGGTCGGCAACATTCCCCGGTGGAACCCGATGAACGTCTGCTCCTACCACCTCCAGGAGGCGGGAGCGACGCCGGTGCAGGAGATCGCCTTTTCCCTGGCCAATGCGTTCGCCGTGCTCGATGCGGTGAAGAGTCGGCCGGGTGTACCGATCGACGACGTCGCCGGCCGACTGTCGTTCTTCGTCAACGCCGGCATTCGCTTCATCGAAGAGATTTGCAAGCTCAAAGTCATGACCCGTCTCTGGGACCGACTGACGCGCGAGCGCTACGGCGTCGAAGACGCCAAGAAGCGGCGCTTTCGCTACGGGGTTCAGGTCAACTCCCTCGGCCTCACTGCTCAGCAGCCGGAGAACAACGTCCAGCGCATCGTTCTCGAAATGCTGGCGGTGACGCTGGCGAAAGAAGCGCGCGCGCGCTCGGTGCAACTGCCGGCGTGGAACGAAGCCCTCGGTCTGCCGCGGCCCTGGGATCAGCAGTGGTCGTTGCGCATTCAACAGGTGTTGGCATTCGAAACCGATCTGCTCGAATACGACACCGACATCTTCGCCGGCTCGCGCGTCATCGAAGAGAAGGTGGCGGCGCTCGAGACGGCGACGCTCACCGAGCTCGATCGCATCGAAGGTCTCGGTGGTGCGGCGCAGGCGATCGACGAAATGAAACAGGCACTGGTGGCGTCGCACGCCACGCGCCAGCGCAAGATCGAGGCGGGTGAGATCACGGTGGTCGGCGTCAACGCTTTCGAGGAGCACGAACCGTCGCCGCTGGTTGCCGGGGGTCTGGACAGCATCGTCACGGTCGACCCCGCGTCGGCGCGCGGCCAGATCGAACGCCTGCGCGCTTTTCGCGCCGCGCGCAATCAGGCCGACGTCGATGCGGCCCTGCGCGATCTCGCAGCGGCGGCGCGCGATGGTTCGAACATCATGCCGGTGTCGATCGCCGCCGCCAGAGCGGGCGTCACCACCGGCGAGTGGACCGACACCCTGCGCGAGATCTTCGGTGAGTTTCGCGCCCCGACCGGGGTGCAGGGTGTCGCAGCGCCGGCGCGCAGCGACGCTTTGAGCGAGCTGCAGGCGCGCACCAAGAAAGCGGCCGAACGGGTCGGTCACCCGCTGCGCCTG
Organism: uncultured Binatia bacterium (SeqCode); assembly: GCA_965216585.1. GTDB lineage: Bacteria > Desulfobacterota > Binatia > HRBIN30 > CADEER01 > CADEER01. The sequence goes on from CBDCGC010000002.1 coordinate 377,779, forward strand.
TTGGTCGGCAAGCCGGGGCTGGACGGCCATTCGAACGGTGCCGAACAAGTGGCGGTGCGCGCCAAGGACGCCGGCTTCGAGGTCGTCTATCAGGGGATTCGCCTCACCCCCGAGCAGATCGTCGCCTCGGCGCTGGAGGAAGACGTCGACGCCATCGGCCTGTCGATCCACTCCGGCTCGCACATGACGCTGGTGCCGCGCATCACCGACCTGCTGCGCGAGAAAGGGGCGGACGTTCCCGTCGTCGTCGGCGGCATCATTCCCGACGCCGACCGCACGGCGCTGCTGGCGCGCGGCGTCGCCCGCATCTACACGCCGGGCGAGTCGACGCTGAGTGAGATCGTCGGCGATCTGGCCGAGCTGATCGGCGAACGTGCGTAGCGCGAAGAAGTCTCAGATCTACCCCGTTGCCCTTTGCCTGTCGCTTGTCTCGAGCGAGTGCCAGATCAAAACCCAAGAAATCCACCGAATAGGCCGGCAACTAATGTGCAGACCGCTAGCACCACAGCCCAAAATTGCATATTGGAAGTCTTGCGAAGTTCAGTCAGTTGCTGTTTCTGCAGTTCATTGCTAGCGCCTTGTAGTGAGGCAGCGTAGTTCGAAAGAGTATTTCGCGCATTATCTATTTGACAATCGTAGTCCAATAGTCGTTTGATCCGATTAACGCAGGCAATTCCTGTGTGGGTGGTCAGGTACGAGCGGACCAATGCGCTCATGTCCTCGTTCGTTGCGTTCAGGCGGGCGCGCGCTAGGAAGGATGTAAATTTGCGAAGGGTCTCCGGGTCAAGGTCGCCCATTTTTGCGAGTTGCTTATTGATTTGGAGTCCAGCGATGTCGCCTCGAGTTTTTATCTGTTCCACAAATCGTCGCGTAGCTCGGAATGACGCGATAATTGCCTGAAGCGAGAAGAGTACGGTTTCGACGACACCAAGGTGAAACCCGATAGCATCCCGTCCTTCAAGTTTAAGGCAACTCCAACCGCGGCGACCAATGAAAACTATGCTTGGTCCAGGGTGATAGATGTTCCTCCGCGGTTCTTCAGTCCAATACTGTTGAAGGCTCGTAAACGAATCCAGAAAAACCGGAGTGGTTCGTGCTGTGGCAATTGCGAAACGGAGAAGCCGGCGGCTAGCAACCATTTCTTGGTCTGTTCCCAGTCCCTTCTTGGGGATACGCCATTCCCCGGAAGGCATTGGTTTCTCAAGAACGTCGGAACGGATGTTCCCGCCGTCGTCCATTAGGTCGACAATAGTTCCCAGATACGGTCGACTTCTTTGGAGACGGTGAAGTATGCATCCAAACGAACTCGGTTGAGTGCGGTCGACCGGGAACTTGTCCACGAGTGTTGTATTAGATCCAGCCTGTTGCTGGGCGACTGGTATGTCAGCGTCCCACGAATCAGGGTTTCCCTATCAATCGTCTGCCCCGGCCAGATTCCTTGATCTCTAGGGGTGATCGTTGCCGTTGCTTTGAAGGTTGTTGGACCTGTCGGATCTGTGGCCCCCGCCTCGTGAACGTGAAGGCGCCGTGGAATTCCACCGTCTATATGAGTCGCAGTTATTTCTATTTGATTGAGGTACAGCGCGAGCTTTGGCTCGATTTTCGATTTTACGATGGAATCAACGAGCGCAACAAGTGCTCCCGTGTCAGAATGACTAGGGAGGCGTTCCGGTCTTTGAATCAGTGCCAGGTACTGATCATCGAACAGTTCAGTTTTGTTACGCACTCTGACCGTAACGGCGATTATTCCATTCTCGAAGAGAGTGCACTCGAGGAAGTTGTAACTCTCCACTGCATGATTCGTGATGAAAGGAGCTGTTGGAAACTCAAACTTGAATTGGAACGATTCACCGCCACGGTGTGGATCAACGTAGTTTATTGAAAAGTCCTGCTCGTTATCGATAGTGGAAACGCTTCCATGAAAATGCGCTCGTACCCAGCGCGCAACAAACTGATCGCTAAAGTAGAACATGCTGAGTTCGGAGAGTTCGACCCGTCGCCATTCGAACCCTGTTCCGATTGGTAGAGTGTTGCTCACGGAAATGATCCGCGCCTTCAAATCGTAGAAAAAGACAAAGTGTGCCTCTACGGACGCGACTGTAAGACGAATCGGGTCAGTTTCCATCTGTCTCACGATATTGAATAGACGAAGAGTTCGTCAAGCGTGTGGCGCGGCGCAGGCGGTCGTTGATGGCGCGGCCCAACCCGCGATCGGGGGCGGCGACGGCGTAGATGCGCTCGTAGTCGCCGGCGTCGAGGTCGCGCATGGCGGCAAACAGGTGAGCCGCTGCTTCTTCGAGGTTGCGGTTGGGGGAGAGGACGCGCACCGCCGCGAACCCTTTCGCTGCGCCGCTGCCGATGGGCGCCAGTAGGGCCGCCGTGGTGCGCCGCCTGGCGTCGATTCGAGCCGGGTCGTCGACCACGGTGAGGGGAGTCCGCGTGGCGTAGTGGCTGCTCAACTGACCCGGGGCGTCCGGTGCGCTCGAGTTTTCGGTCGCCACCTCGACCGCTCCGAGTTGTCGTTCGATGACCTCGCGCGGGGTGCCGCCCTCGCGCAGCAGGCGCGGTGATCCGCCGGCCAGCGACACGATCGTCGATTCCACACCGACGCGGCAGGGGCCGCCGTCGAGGATGGTGCCGACGCGCTCGCCGAGCTGGGCGCGCACGTGCGCGGCGCACGTCGGACTGACGTAGCCGAAGGGGTTGGCACTCGGTGCGGCGATCGGTTTTTCACTGGCCTCGATGAGGGCGCGGGCGAGCGGATGGTCGGGTACCCGTACGGCGACGGTGTCGAGCCCGGCGGTGACGATGTCGGGAATATTGGGGTGCTTGGCGAGGACGATGGTCAACGGACCGGGCCAGTGGGAGTCGATGAGTGCCTGCGCCGCGGCGGGGACAGAGGCGGCAACCTGGTCGAGATCATCGGTTCCGGCGAGGTGGACGATCAGCGGGTCGAAGCGCGGTCGCTCTTTGATGGCAAAGATGCGTGCGACTGCGACGGCGTTGGTTGCATCGGCACCGAGGCCGTAGACGGTTTCCGTCGGAAAAGCGACACACCCACCACTGCGCAGGACCTCGGCCGCCGCCGCGATCTCCGGCCCGTGTTTCATCGCCCTCTCGTCCTCGTAGCGGCGCCGCCGGGGTGGTAAGGCCAGGGCATGCGGGGGGGTGCAAGACGCTGGTCTCTGAAATGGATGGTCGGCTTCGTCATCGGCGCACTCGTCGCCGGCGCGTGCCGGCGCACAGCCGTCGATGGTACGCCGATCTACACGCCGTTCAATCAGCGCAAGCCGGTCGCCGTGCTGCGCAGTAGTCTCGACGGCAACGGCATTCACATCGACGTCGGCAGCTCCATGCAGGGCCGCCTGGCTTTGCGTTTCGACACAATCGAGCTGTTCGATGGCGGTGGGTTGGTCGTCCAGAGGCGACCGCCGCCGCGCACCTGCCTGCTGGCGGGCGAGAGCCGCGCCACCATCCGCGAGCCCGGTCCCAACGCGCAGGTGGCCGGCCGCACCCAGCGCATCGTTGCTGCCGCCGTCGCCATTCCGCTCGACAACCCGGGACGCTCGATGTACCGCGAGTGGGCCTGGCTGCGGCGACCGCACGAGATCGCCGAGATCGATGCCGAGCTGGCCCGGCTCGACGCGCTGCCGCGGTGCGGAGGTTGAGCACGGCGGCGCCGCTCTTGCACGCTGCGCGACCGTTCAGTCGTGGCGTTCGCTCTCGCGGTGCCGATCTGGTGCCGGCGAGCTCAGCAGGCGCCAGTAGCAGAAGACCAGTAGCGCGGTGACCGAGCCACAGGTCGCCAGCATGAGAAACCAGCCGGCTGCAGTCATGATTCGCCTCCTTTTTCGGCTCGCGACCAGCGCAACCCGGCTCGGTGCACCAGATACGTCAGGAGCAGGGCGGTCAGGGCGATGAAGGATACGGCGATGGCCGCTTCGCTGTTGGACGACAGTTGGCGTGCGTAGGAGGAAGCGTTGGCGAAGACAAAGAGAACGAAGATGGCGATCAGGTAGGCGGGCGAAACGTACTTGATGACGAAGCGAAACCCCGGTGGCAGCTCGAGCAGGGCACCGCGGCGAATCTCGGCGATGCCCCGGTCGGTGCCGAGTACCCAGCCGAAGACCACGACGATGGTCGTCGCCAAAAGGAAGATGCCGATCTGGCCGACCCAGAAATCCATCGCGTCGAGGGCGACGAGATCGCGGCTGTAGTGCACGACGAGGAGCGTGCCGCAGGTCGAGAGCAGGCCGAGGAGGGCGACGGCGCGGGCGCGCGTCGTCGCCAGGCCTTCCTGGAGAAAGGCGAGAACCGGTTGGAGCATGGAAATCGACGACGTCACTGCGGCCAGAAAGAGAAGGAAGAACCAGAGGAAACCGAAGAGGGACCCGAGCGGCATGTGGTGAAAGACGACCGGCAGAGTGTAGAAGCCGAGACCGAAGGTGGAGCCGGCGACCTTCTCGACGGGTGCGGGACCGAGGAAGATGAAGGCGGCCGGGACGGTGATCAAGCCGCCGAGACAGAGCTCGCAGAACTCATTCGTCGCCGTCGAGCTCAGGCCGGAGAGGACGATGTCTTCGTCTTCGCGCACGTAGCTGGCGTAGGAGATGATGATGCCGAAGCCGATCGAGATGCTGAAGAAGACCTGACCGGTCGCCTGCAGCCAGATCTCGGGGTCGGCGAGCATGCTGAGCAGCGTTTCACCGGCCGGGATCTTGGGGTTCCACAGGAAGCCCAATCCATTGAGCACACTCTGTTCCGGCAGTGCCGGGTCGGGCGTGCCGAGGGTGAGCACGCGCAGCAGAACGATCACCGCGCAGATGATCAGCACCGGCATGGCGATGCGACAGAACGCCTCGATGCCGCGCGTGATGCCGCGATAGATCAGCGTCAAGTTGAGGGCGATCGCCAGGGCCAGAGCGAGCAGGATCGGCGCGTTGGGCGACCAGGTGATGGCGCCGTTGTGCGCGGTGCCGACCAGCGCCTCGAAGAAGCTCGCATAGGCCGCGGCGTCGCTGCCGAGCTGGAGTTGCCCGGTCGCGTAGTACCAGGCGTAGGCCATGCACCAGGCTTCGATGTAGACGTAGTACATGTAGACGACGAGCGGCACGAGCAGGGCGAGGACGCCGAGAAAGTGGCTGCCTGGCCGGCCGGTGACGGCGCGGAAAATCCCCGGTGCGCTGTTGTAGCCGTGCCGTCCGCCCATGCGGCCGATTCCCCATTCCGCCCAACAGATTGGAATTCCGATGAGCAGGATGGCGGTCACATAGGGGATGAGAAAGACGCCACCGCCGTACTTGGCCGCCAGGCCGGGGAAGCGCAGGAAGTTGCCGAGGCCGACCGCCGAGCCGGCGACCGCGAGGACGACGCCGATACGCGACTGCCAGTGCTGTCGGGGCTGGGTGGCGCTCACGCGTCGGCACTCGGGCAGGTGGCGAGGAGCTCGTCGCCGCGCCAGCACAGCGGCACCCGCACCAGTCGCTTGCCGAGCGGTGGACCGTCGACGCAGAGGCCGCTGTCCGGCTCGAAGAGCGCGCCGTGCGTCGCGCACTGAAGGAAGCACTTGTCTTCGGTGAAGAACTGATTCTCGACCCAGTCCATCGTCATCGGCACGTGCCGGCATTGATTGACGAAGGCGTGGTGCTCACCTTTGAAGAGGACGACGAAGGCCTCGACCTCGCGTCCCTCGCAGTCGAGAAAGAACTTCTTCGATGCTCCCTCGGCCAACTCGCCGCGGCGTAAAACCGAAACGCTTTGATCATCGTCAGTCATGGCGGCTGTCCCGAGTGGTCGGCTCGGCGCCGACAGCTGCAAGATAGCGCGTCCGTGGCGTCGATCCAACGCGCATCGCAAGGGCCGCGGCAAAGCCGCCTCGCCGATGGTCCGTGTTTGCGCGTGGTCGAGAAGTCTGGCTCAATGATCGTTTACCAGGTTTTCGGAGGGATCGACCAGATGCATCGAATCGTTGTGACTACATTGGCGCTGGCCGTGTCGTTGGCGACACAGGTGAGCGCAGGGGAGAATCCAATGCTGCTGATGAAGACATCCAAGGGCGAGGTCAAGATCGAGCTCTTCAAGGACAAGGCGCCGGGTACGACCGAGAACTTCCTCTCCTACGTCAAGAGCGGCCACTACGACGGCACGATCTTCCATCGCGTCATTCCCGACTTCATGGTCCAGGGTGGCGGCTTCGACGCCGACTTCAAAGAGAAGAAGACGGGTGCTGCGATCCAGAACGAAGCGACGAACGGCGTCAAGAACCAGCGCGGGACGCTGGCCATGGCGCGCACGCAGGCGCCGCACAGCGCGACGGCGCAGTTCTTCATCAACACCGTCGACAATGCCTTCCTCGATCACAAGGACAAGGGCGCGGGCTTTGGCTATGCGGTCTTCGGCAAGGTGAGCGAGGGGATGGACGTCATCGATTCGATCCAAAAAGTGAAGACCGGTTCGAAAGGGTTGCACAACGACGTACCGGTCGAGCCCGTCGTGATCGAGAGCATCAGCGTCGTGGAGTGAGCGCGCGCGCCGGAGTCATCTTCGATTTCGACGGCGTCATCGTCGATTCGGAGCCGCTGCAGTACCGTTCGTACGCGCAGGCACTGGCGCCCTACGGCGTCGAGATCAGCGCCGGGGAATACGAGCGCGAGTGGATTGCGGCGGGTCGAGGTCCCGAGTACGTCGTCGACCGCTACGCGCTGAGCATCACGCCGGATGAGTTGCGGCGCGTAAAGGAACCGATCTACGCCGAAATGCTGCGCGGCGAAGCGCAGCTCATGCCGGGAATCAGCGAGGCGTTGGCGCGCCTCGGGGCCGAGTTCCCGCTCGCCGTAGCGACCAATTCGGTTGCCGCCGAAGCGGGATTCGTCCTCGATACCTTCGACTTGCGCAAGCATTTCGCCGCCGTCGTCACGCGCGAGGACTACAGCGGCCGCAAACCGCTGCCGGATGCGTTTGTCACCGCGACGCAACGCCTCGACCTGGCGCCGGCGCGCTGCGTCGTCATCGAAGATGCGTACAAAGGCGTGCTGGCAGCCGAGCGGGCTGGCTGCCCGTGCGTTGCCATCCCGCACGATTTTACGCGCTCGAATGACTTTACACGTGCCACGGTCGTGCTAGAGAGCTTGCACGACGTGACCACCGGATTGATCTGGGAGTTGGTCGGCGGTGGTCGCCGGGAGGGAGACGACGAGTGAGCGCAAGCACGGAGCTGGCCGCACGCTTTTTGGTGACGGCGTTCTTCGCCGTCGTCTTCTTGCAGTCGGCGCTCGACAAGATCCTCGATCGCGACGGCAACCTCGCCTACTTCACCGATCACTTCAAGAACAGCCCCTTTCCCGCCGATGCCATCCCCTTGCTCCTGATGGCGATCACGGCCATCGAAGGTTTGGCGGGTGCCCTCTGCGCGCTCGGAATCATCTCCGGCTCCTGGGCGCGCGGCGGCTTCGGCCTTGCCGCCGCCGGTGTGACGATGTCGGGCTGTGCCCTGCTCGCACTGTTGATTGGCCAGCGCCTGGCCAAAGACTACGCCGGTGCCGCGGTCATCGCGACGTACTTTGCCGTCGCACTGATCGGCCTGTCCGCGTTCTGATCAAAAAGCACTGGCGCTCGCCACGTCGTCGCGGCAGGGCTCGTTGAAGTCTTCGCGGACTTCGAACGACCCACCGTCACCGACCTCTTCGGTCGTTCAAACCTCCCAGGTATCCCCCTGGCTGAAGAGGCTGTCGAGGTCGACGCTTCCGTTCTTGTCCTTGGCGGCCTGAACCTGCTGGCCCATGGCGGAGTCGTAGGTCGGTCGCTCGACGGCGCGGAAGACGCCGATCGGTGCCGGAAAGTTGGGCGGCTGCAACGTGCTGAGGAGGAAGGCGAGGGCGGCGTCCTGCTCGTCGTGGACGAGTAGATCCGACTCGCTGACGCCGTTGCCGATCTCTACGACCTCCAATCGGGGGCCGCCCATGCGGATTCCTTTGTCGCGGTTCTTGCCGAAGATCATCGGCTTGCCGTGCTCGAGAACGAGCTGATTCTCTTGCTTGTTCTCCTTGTCGGTGAGCGAGGCAAAAGCACCGTCGTTGAATATGTTGCAGTTCTGCAGGATCTCGATGAACGCCGTGCCCCGGTGTCCGGCGGCGCGGCGGATGATCGATTGGAGATGCTTCGCTTCGACGTCGATGCTGCGCGCGACGAAGGTCGCCTCGGCGCCGAGGGCGACGCTGATCGGGTGCAGCGGGTAGTCGACCGAGCCGAGCGGCGAGGATTTGGTGACCTTGCCGCGCTCGGAGGTCGGCGAGTACTGCCCCTTGGTCAGCCCGTAGATCTGGTTGTTGAAGAGCAGGATGTTGAGGTCGACGTTGCGCCGCAGCACGTGCAGGAGGTGATTGCCGCCGATGCTCAGGCCGTCGCCGTCGCCGGTCACCACCCACACCGAAAGGTCCGGTCGCGAGGCCTTGAGCCCGGTGGCAATGGCCGGCGCCCTCCCGTGGATGGAGTGAAAGCCGTAGGTGTTCATGTAGTAGGGAAAGCGGCTCGAGCAGCCGATGCCAGAGATGAAGACCGTATTCTCGCGCTTCGATTCCAGCTCCGGCATGAGGCGCTGCACCTGCGCCAGGATCGAGTAATCGCCGCATCCCGGACACCAGCGCACGTCTTGATCGCTGACGAAGTCCTTGCGTGTCAGCTTGGGTGCGTTCGCATTGTCGCTCATTTCTTGCTCCCGATCAGAGACTCCGCCTTGCGGACGATCTCGCTCACCTTGAAGGGTTGCCCCTGGATCTTGTTGAGTCCGATCGCGTCGATCAGGTACTCGGCCCGAATCAGGCGCACGAGCTGTCCCATGTTCAACTCGGGAATCAGCACGTGTTTGAAGCGGGAGAGAATCTCGCGCAGATCGGGGGGCAGGGGATTGATGTAGCGGATGTGGGCGTGGGCGACTTGCTTGCCCTCGGCCTGCATTCGTCGCGAGGCCGACTCGATCGAGCCGTAGGTGCTACCCCAGCCGAGGATGACGACGTCGCCTTCCTGCGGGCCGTTGAGCTCGGTCGGCGGGATCTCGCGAACGATGCCGGCGATTTTGCGACTGCGCACGCGGACCATTTGTTCGTGGTTCATCGGTGCGTAGCTGACGTTGCCGGTCAAGTAGTCCTTCTCGATGCCACCGATGCGGTGCTCGAGTCCGGGCGTGCCGGGAATTGCCCAGGGTCGGGCGAGCGTTTCCGGGTTGCGCAGGTAGGGGAAGAATCCCTGCGGGTCGGTGCGGAACGTCACCTCGACGTCGGCGAGGTCGGCTGAGTTGGGGATCTGCCACGGCTCGGCGCCGTTGGCGAGGTAGCCGTCGGAGAGCAGAAACACCGGCGTCATGTAGTGAGCGGCGATGCGCACGGCGTCATAGGCGACGGCGAAGCAGTCGGCCGGTGTCGCCGGCGCCAGGATCGGCACCGGAGAGTCGCTGTTGCGCCCGTAGAGGGCGAGCATCAAGTCGGCCTGTTCGGTCTTGGTGGGCAAGCCGGTACTTGGCCCGCCGCGCTGGATGTCGGCGATGATCAGGGGCAGCTCGACGCTGACGGCCAGGTTGATGGTCTCCGACTTCAGGCAGACGCCCGGGCCGCTGGTCGAGGTGACGGCGATGGCGCCGCCGAATGCCGCGCCGAGCGCTGCGCCAACACCGGCGATCTCGTCTTCGGCCTGGAAGGTGTAGACGTCGTAGGCTTTGTGTTGTGCCAGCTCGTGCAGGATGTCGGAGGCCGGCGTGATCGGATAGGTACCGAGAAAGAGCGGCCGGCCCGCCTTGTGCGCCGCCGCCAACAAGCCGAGCGACGTCGCCGCATTACCGGTGATGTTGCGGTAGCGCCCCGGCGCGATGGTCGCAGCCTCGACCTTGTAAGCGGTGGTGAAGACTTCGGCGGTCTCGCCGTAGTTGTAGCCCGCTTGAAGCACGCGCCGGTTGGCTTCGGCGATCTCGGGTTTCTTGGCAAACTTCTTCTCGATCCACCTCAGCGTCGCTTCGATATCGCGCTGGAACATCCAGGAGGTCAGCCCGAGAGCGAAGAAGTTGCGCGAGCGCATCATCGTCCGCGTCGGCAGGCCCATGTCGTTGAGTGCGTTCAGAGTCAGCTTGGTGATGCTGACGGGGAAGAGTTGGAAGCGGTCGAGCGAGCCATCGGTAAGTGGATCGGCTGCGAACTCGGCCTTCTTGATGTTCTGGTCGGTGAACTGCTCCTTGTCGACGATGAGGATCCCGTTGGCCGGAAGATCGCCGACGTTGACCTTGAGCGCTGCCGGGTTCATGGCCACCAGGACGTCCGGCTGATCGCCGGGCGTGAAGATGTCGAGGCTGGAGAAGTGCAACTGAAAGCCGCTGACGCCGGCCAGCGTTCCCGCCGGCGCCCGGATCTCGGCCGGGAAGTCGGGTAGCGTGCTGAGGTCGTTGCCGGCCAGTGCACTCTCGTTGGTGAAGTGCATTCCAGCCAACTGCATTCCGTCGCCGGAATCGCCGGCGAATCGGATCACGACCTGTTCGCGATCCTCGACTGCCTTTTCGGTGTTGGCCACCGATTCACTCTGCATCATGTGCTCCTAGTGCAAATCCGTTGAGTTCCCGATTGCGCGGGGTAGGGGGCATCGGATTGGCAGCGTGTCGCCTGGCGTCGTCGCCGCGCGGCGAGTCGAATCGCATCAGCCTGCTGGAAAATCAGCGAGGTGTATCCTTGCCCGGATGGCCCAATCCTCGTCTCCGCTCAGCTATCCGTCCATCCTCTAAACGCATTTAGCCATGCGTTTTGGGTGAATTCAACATGGGATTTGGCGATCTGCCGCACTCTTCGACATCGCCTTGGCCTTGCCGAGCGGTTGCCGAGTCGGCTCGGCAGCCGAAAGCTCCCCTCTCTCTGGCGCTTGACGATGAGGCGGCGCCTGAGCTTGGGTGGCGGGCATGCAGAGGATCCTCTTGGTGATCACCCCGGTGATCGCCCTGGCAATTGCGGCATGCGGTGGAGACGACGACGCGGCTCGGACGTTTCGCGTCGCTTCTTGTCATCCCGAGCCGCCGCTTGCCGAGGTGCGCGTCGCTTCCTTGAACGTCCTGCACGGGATCTTCTGCCCCGCCGCCACCGTCGATTGTCGGATCGCCGACCGCGTCGATTTGCTCTTCGAGTGGATCGAGTCGATCGGCTGCCCCGAGGTCGTCGTCCTGCAAGAGGTGCTGGGTCCTCGCGTTGCCGATGCCCTGCGCGATCAGGTCGGGCGGCGTTGCGCCTTCACCTACGAGATTCACGAGCCACCGCGCGGTAGTCAGAACTTCACCCTCTCGCGCTATCCGGTGTTGGCGACCAACGAGAATACTCTCTTTGGCGGGCTGCGGGTGCTCTGGCACACCCGCATCGATCACCCGATCGGTGTGGTCGATGTGTTCAACACGCATCTCGCCGCCGGAGTAGACGGCGGCCCCTCGGCGTGCGGCGAGTCGTGTCCCGAGGAGTGCCGCGAGCGCGGTGCCGTCAGCACGCGCGATTGCCAGGCCGTGCAGGTGGCCAACCGCGCCTCCCAGCACGCCGCCGCCGGATCGCTGCGCGTCCTCGCCGGCGACTTCAACGCGACACCCGATACCTTCGTCTACCGCCACCTGCTCGAGCGCGGTTGGTTCGATGTGTTCACTGAAGCCGGCAACTTCGAATGCGATCCGACGACCGGCAACGGCTGTACCTCCGGACGCGAGGACGAAGCGTTGGAGGACATGGAATCGCCGGCCAACGGTGTGCGTCGGCGCATCGACTATCTCTTCATCCAAGCCGCGCCAGGCCAAGCTGCGCCGGACGATGGCAGCGGCTGTCGGTGCACGATCGATTCCTCGGCAGACCGCGACGGCGACGGAGTCGCTACGAAGATCTTCGCCGACGACGCCAATCCGTTCGCCGACACCTGCGGTGCCGCTCCCCAACCCATCTGCTGGCCCTCCGATCACGAGGGCATGCAACTCGATTTGAACTGCCGCTGAGGGCTGTCGGTCAGGTCTTGATCGTCGTGGCGGGCCCCGGCCGGCGCGGGAGGACAGCCGCGCAGCCGGCCGGGGGCCGTCAGAGGAATCGCGATGCCAACCGCGACCCGAACCCATCGGCGATCCAAGGGACGCAACAGGTGTGCCACTCGCATTTGGGTTCAGGTCGGCGGGGTCGGTCGATGTGAGGTGTCCAATCCGGCAGAATTGGAAGCCCACCATGTCCGGTTGGCCGGACAGGTGTCGCACTCGATCTGAGCTTGATCCGGCGCTTCGCTCGAGTCGGCGAGCCCAGCGAGCTCCGGATCTATGCTGAAGGGGCGTGCAGGTTGGCTGATCAGCGCCGCCTGCTCAGGGAACGCCGCCGTAGTTGAGGGCTACGGTATTGATGGCGCTTTCGCGGTGCGAGCACAGGATGCAGTCGACTTCGGCGGCCGGAGACGGAGCGCAAGAGTCGAGGGCGCCCAATTGCGCCGTGGTGCACTTGAGCGGGATCTTGGTCGCCACTTTCGTTTCAAACTTGGCCAGCTTGTCGGCGGTCTTCGCATCCGTGGGAGGTATGTAGACGCCGGCGACGACGGAGCCGATGCAGAGCTGGGCGGCGTTGCCCGCGACGCCGTCCTTGTTGCGTTTGTCGATACACTTTTGCATGAACTTCAGCGCTTTGGTTGCGAACTTGCGTCCTTCGTTGGCGATCGTCTTCTGGCACTTTTGTTCGTCGGAATCACTGCTCGGAACCAAGGCGCCGTACTGCAATGCGATCAAATCGTCGCTGCTCTGCCAGTGATTCTCGACCAGGCAGTCTTTCAAGCCGCTGACGTCGGCGGCGCAGGTGTCGAGGTTGGCGAGGATTGGGTCGGTGCACTTCTTGTCGATCAACAAGCGTAGCTTGCTATCGGCCTTGGCGACTTTTTCCGCCGTTTTCGCGTCGGTCGGAGGTGTGTGGACGCCGAGGTTCAGTGTGCCGCGGCAGACGTCGATCGGGTCGCCGACGATCTTGCCCTTCTGGAGATTGTTCAAGCACGTCTGCACGGCCTTGAGCTTCTTCTTCAGGTACACGAAGCCCGCCTTACCGATGGTCTTCTGGCAATTCTGTTCGTCCTTGTCGGTGATCAGAACTGGATCCAGCGGTGAGATGTCAGAGGGGCAAGTGAAAGGAGGCGCCGGAGTTGCTGTCGGCGTCGCGGTCGACGTCGGTGTCGGCGTGGGGGCAGACGCGTTGAAGACCTCGAGGCTGGTCATCGTCGCTCGATCACCGCTGATGTTGCTATTGAAGTCGACGGCGTTGCCCCAGCCCTCGAGTGTGACGGAAGTGAAGGTGAGTGGCGCCGTCCACAGAAAAGAGAACTCGACCGAGCCCGATCCGCCCTGTGCCTTCGGTGCGGTATGTGTGATCTCGCCGAACAAGACCTGAGTGCTGGCCGATTGCGAACCGCCGACTGCGAAGGTGCCGTCGAGCGCTGACACGTTGAGACCGCCGAACGGCTGGCCGGCCGGCATGCTCATGTCGGTGATGATCATCGTGTATTCGTTGGTGGAGCCCGCCGCCACGGAGGTTGGACCAGAGATCGAAACCAGAGGTGCGGTGCCGCCGTTGTGGCAAAAGTTGCAACCGTCGGTTGGGTTCGGAAAGCTCGATGTGTCGATACCGGTCGAGAATGCAAAGGTGCCGGAAACCGAGAAGAGCACGCATGCCCACGAGAGCAGTGCGGATGTCGCCAATCGCAGTCGAATCATGAACCTTCCCCCTGATGCTGGGTTGCCCGAGAAGCGAGGCAACGGCGACAGCCTGACGCGTGTACGTCCGGCTTGCAAGGTCTTTTGCACGACCTCGGTCGGGCGATTCAGCGCCAGGTGCCGAGCTGACTGCGAGAGTGGCCGCGAATGAAGAAGAATTCAGATAGCGAATCGCGTCGCAAATCGAGTCGGCTAGCAAGAGAAAGTCAGAAGGTCACGGAACCATGCGCTGACGTCGCCGCACCTGCCCGGGGGCATCGCCGTACTTTGCTATCTCTCGTTTCTTGCGCCTACGACGAGCGATCGGCTGCCAGCAGGCCGGCGTGGCGACCCTGGGCGAGTGATTCGATGGCGTCGACGTAGCGGATGGCGTCGCGAATCTCGCCGGCGAGGCGCTGGCGCTTGTCGGCGGTGGCGCCGTCGGCCGTCTTCAACAAGCCGCGATTACCTGCCAGCTTGAGGGCGGTGGCAAAGAGGGCCTTGGATACCGACTCGCCGCTGCGGATACGCCGTTGCAGTTGGTACTGCCGCCCGAGCGCGAGACAGGCTTTGCTGAACGCAGCCTCGTCGCCGGGATCGGGCTTGCCTTGTTCGAGGGTGTCAGTGACGACTCGATAGGCCTCGAGGAAGGGGCGCAGAGTTCGGTGCGCGCTGAACGGCCGGATGCTTCGCAACACGCTGAGGATGCCGTCGGCGCCGCTGGCGACACGACCCTGCCAATCCTCGTCGTGTAGTGCCAGCTCATCGTCTATTTCGCGCTGGTAGGTGTCTTTCTCGGCAAAGAAGAATTCGAACTTGAGCAAGTCGCGCAGCCGCAAGGTCGCTCTACGAAATTCGCTGAGCGCATCGGTGACGTCGGGTTCGGCGGCGCGAACCAACGCCAGCTCGGCGATCGAGGCGTTGATGAAGAAATGGATGATGGTGTTGCGGTAGTACGCCGCTGTGAGATGCTGCTCGGGACCGATGGCGTAGACCGGCTCCGGACCTTCGGTGAAGACGGTGGCGACACCGGAGTCGACGAGAGCGTCGAGCGTGCGCTCGATGAGATCGGCGCCGATGGAATCGACGGGGATGGTTGCCGGCAGATCTTTGCGCGCGGCGTAGTCGAGGAGATCGCCGAGTGACGCGACGACCTCGGCGACGGTCAAGGCGCGGTCGCCGAAGCCGAGCATGGCCATGGTGACGAGAGAGGTCGGAGTGATCGGCGTCACTCGGTTGATGCGCACGGCGGTCTCGAAGGCCACCTTTTCGACGGTGAGGTCCTTGCCGCCGGGGCTCGTGTTGTCGACCGACTCGCGCACGGAGATGGGTTCGCCGAAGCGCACGTGAACGTCGCCTTGTTTTCGACGCAGCTTGCCGACGAAATCGACGAGCCAGCGAAAGCTCTCGGCTTGCTTGGTGGCGCCGCGCTGTTCGGCGACGTAGTCGCCGACGTCGCCGATCTGCTCGTAGGCGATGGACACCGGGATGAGGTAGACGTCATCGCTCTTGCCGCGGCGAAAGGCGTTGACGACGTTGGCGAAAAGGCCGAAGCGCGGCGGCAGAAGCTTGCCGGAGCGCGAGCGACCGCCCTCGAGATACCACTCGAGCGAGAAGCGCTTTTCGATCAGATAGTCGATGTAGTGTTGCAGCACCAACTTGTAGGTCGGATTGTCTTTGAACGTACGGCGGATGAAGAAGATGCCACTGCGCCGCAGGATGGCGCCGATGGGGAAGAAGTTCATGTTGATGCCGCCGGCGGTGTGGTTGGGCGGATGCGCCTTCTCGTAGAGGATGTGTTGGAGGACGAGGTGGTCGAGGTTCGATTTGTGCGTCGGCAGGAAAACGATCGGGTGCTGTTGGCCGAGGGCAAAGATCGATTCGAGATCCTCGTCGCGGTAGCGAATCTCCTCGTTGTAGGACCGAGTGTAGAGCAGGCGGATGAGCTGAGCGGCGAGGTCGATGATGTAGGGGCTGTGGGCGGCGGCGATCTCGTCGAGGTAGCTGGCCGCCTCTTTTTCGACGCTTGCCTCGGCTGTGCCGAGCTCCGCCGCCAGGTTGGAGAGGGCGCCGCGGAAGTTGGCGCGCGTCAGGATGTCGTCGCGTACGAAGCGCGGGACTTTGTAGCGGGCGCCGCGCACCCGGCGCTCTGCGCGTTCGAGCGCAAGCGCCGCCTGGCGGGCGACGAATTCCGCCAGGCCGAGCGTCTGAGCAGTGTCGCTGCCACAGGCGTCGCGCCAGCGGCGGCGCAAGTCGGAAAGCGGTGCCGGCTCGCCTTCGACGATCCGACAGCGCTCGGGTGCGGCGCGCAGAATCCACATCTGGCGCAGCACGCCCGGATCGCGCGGATCGCCAAAGGTCGACAGGTCCGACATGCGGGCGGCGCGCACGCCGTTGACGGTTTTGGGGAACCAGGCGACGCGCAGCGGCGCCAGCATCGGGTCGGCGCCGCTGGCGAGGGTCGCTTCGAGTCGTTCATCGACCGTCGTCGAGCTCGGCCGGCGAGAGGGGGGAATGGGTACGGCGGTACTGTGCTTGCCGTTGCCGTGCTCGGCGATCCAGGTCTCGATCAGATTCCTCTCGACACGCGATGATGCGTCGACGAGGAAGACCGTATGTTGCTCGCTCTTGGTCAATGGGCAGTCCGCCAAAGCCCGAGGACACTAGCGCCGCAGTGCCGGAGAACTCAAATGACGACTTGCGCCGACCGGCGTCGCCGCGTCATGGCGCTGATGAATCAAATCATGTAGACGCCCGCGAAAGTGCATGTCCAATCGTGTCACTGGGCACCGGGCCTCGAAAGATGTTTCGCCACAGTGTCGTTTCGCTGGAGACTCGAAGATGCGATGGTATGCGAATGTGTGACGGGGATCTGGGCGGCATCGGCTCGCGATTCATGAATGGCGCGGGCTAGCTGTCGATATGGTTTCGCTCTGGCGCACACTCTTCGTCGCCGCCGTCGCCGTCACCTGTGTGCTCTGCCTGGCGCCTCTGCGCGGGTCGTCGGCGGTGCCATCGGCTGACAAGATCGCTCACTATTTGATGTTCCTCACCAACGGCGTGCTGGCGATCCCCGCTTTTTCTCCGCCGGCCCGAAAGCGAGCTTGGTGGTTCCTGTTGATCCTCGGTTTCATCTTGGAAGTGCTGCAGGGGTTGGTGCCGATGCGCCAACCGTCGCTGGCGGACGGCATTGCCAACGCCGGTGGAACTCTGACCGCCTGGCTCGCCGCATGGATCGCGCAGCGAGGCTCGTCCGGTGCTGGAGTAACATAGCGGCGGCGGCAATTTCTCGAGCAAATTTGAGCTTTGCTTCGCCGCGGCCGGCGTCTATCATGCAAACTTGCGGCGCCGTTGCCCGGCGCGCCGGACAGGGAGAACTCAATGATGGAGATGTGCTCGAGATTTGTCTTGCTAACCTGCCTGGTGGCGCTCGCAGTGGCGTTGTCGGCGCAGGCCGAGGACGAGCGGGCGGATGGAACGCTCAGCGACCGCCCGACAACTGCTTCGGGGATGCGTGTTTTCGTCGACCCCGAGAGCGGTGAAATTATCTCGAAACCACTTGAAGTCGAGTCTCCGGGGGCCCGCCTGTCGGGTTTTTCTGACGACGAGGTCGAGCTGGTCGAAGAGGTCAATCCGGCTGGGGGGTACACGATCGATCTCGGGCGGCGCTTTGGTGCTGCGGCGCGCGCTCGCGCCACTGCCGAGGGGGTCGAGGTCGAGTGCACGACGGACCGGGCGGCGACCAGGTGATGCGCTCCTTCCTTGTTGGCGCGGCGATCCTTGCCCTTTTGGTGGAGCCGCTGGCGGCGGCGACCATCACCATCGTCAATCTCGATGGTCCGGCCGAGGGATTCAACGACATCACGGCGGTGGCGCCGGTGGGTGGGAACACGGGAACGACGCTCGGCGAGCAACGGCTGATCGCCATGCAGCACGCCGCCGACATTTGGGCCAACCTGCTCAACAGCGACGTCGAGATTCGCGTCGACGCCAGCTTCGATCCGCTCTTTTGCAACGCCTCCAGCGCCACTCTCGGCGGCGCCGGGACGAACAGCCTGCATCGAGATTTTCCCGGCGCCGCGCTGCCGGCGACGTGGTATCCGCAGGCACTGGCCAACTCGATGGCCGGGATCGATCTCGATCCCGACAGCGACATCTTTGCCGAGTTCAACAGCTCCCTCGGCACCACCTGCGCCTTTCCCAACGTCTGGTACTACGGTCTCGACGCGACTCCGCCGGGTGCCGATACCGACTTCGTCACCGTCGCCTTGCACGAGATCGGACACGGTCTCGGCTTTCTCACGCTGGTCGGCTTGAACAGCGGTGCTCCGCTGTCGGGGTTCGACGACGCCTACATGGTGCATATGGAGAATCACGCCACCGGTTTGAACTATCCGGCGATGACCGACGGCCAACGCGCCGCCGCCAACGTCGCCACCGGCGATCTGCATTGGACCGGAGCCAACGTCGTTGCGGCGAGTGGAATTCTCACCGGCGGTCGCGAGCCGATCAGCGGTCACGTCGAGCTCTACGCACCAAACCCGACCGAGGGTGGATCGTCGCTTTCGCACTTCAGCACCTCGCTGTCGCCAGACGAGGCAATGGAGCCTTTTTACACGCAGGCGCTGCACGACCCCGGACTGGCGGTCGAGTTGATGTTCGACATCGGTTGGCTGCCCAACAACTGCGGCAACGGCACGCTCGAAGGCGCCGAGGAATGCGACGACGCCAACGCGGTCTCCGGCGATGGCTGCTCGGCCTGCAAGATCGACGAGTGTTTCACCTGTAGCGGCACGCCGTCGAGCTGCACGCCACAGACCGGAAGCAGCTGCGACGACGGTCAGGCCTGCACGTCCACCGACACCTGCCAGGCCGGTGTGTGCGTTGGTGATGCGACGCCGCTGAGCGGCTGTCGGACGGGAACGCAAGCTGAGAAGGGCCTGCTCTTGCTCAAGGACAAGGCGTCCAACAAGGGCGACAAGCTGGTGTGGAAGCTGCTGCGCGGCGAGGCGAGCACCGCCGCCGACTTCGGCGATCCGCTCAACTCGACCGACTACCTGATGTGCGTCTACGACCAGACCGGCGCCACCGACACGGTCATCATGTCCCTGGAAATTCCCGCCGGTGCGCTGTGGCAGAGCAAGAACTTCGGTTTCAAATACCGTGACAAGCAACGGACCAACGACGGCGTCAAGGTCGTCGTCTTGAAGGAGGGTGACGAGGGCAAGTCGGTCATCATCGTCAAGGGCAAGGGAGTCAACCTGCCGATGGCCGACCTCACGTCTCTCGATCTGCCCATACGTGTCCAGATTGGCAACGGCAGCGAGTGCTGGGAGTCGAGTTTCGAGAACACCGTCCTCAAGAGCACGCCGGAGATCTTCAAAGCCAAGCCGGAGTAGCTGATTCTCTAACCTTTGGGCAGTCTGACGCCCCAGTCGGCGAGGATCTTCGATTCCTCGGTGGCGCTGAGTGCCTTCTTGAATCTGGCCCCGGAGACGCCGTCGACGCGCGCCTTGCACTCTGCCCAGGTCTGGTGACGCTGAGCTTCGCCGCCGACCAGGCTGAGGTAGCTGTAGGCGCGCCGCGGTTGATTCTTCGAACGCCGGCGCGGCGGCGGCGCGGCGCCTGTCGGTGGCGTCAGGTCGATGTCATAGGCGGACACCTTGCCGCGGAATAGCTCGACGTGATTGCCGAGTGCGAGCTCGGAGGCGATGGTGTCGGCGCGTTCGTTGCCTGGCACGCCGGCGTGGCCGGGGACGTAGAGCCAGTCGATCTTGACCCCGATGGTACCCGACACGGAGGCCAGTCGCTCCCACAGGTCCCGGTTGAGAACCTCGCCGCCGATGGCGGTCTTCCATCCTTTGCGCCGCCAACCGAAGATCCACTGGGTGATGCCTTTGATGAGATACGTGGAGTCGGTGTAGATGGCCACGGCTGCCGGCGTCGTTCTGATTCGCTCGAGCGCCTGGATCGCGGCCTGCATCTCCATGCGGTTGTTGGTCGTGTTGGGATCGGCGCCGCCGAGCTCGTGGACGTTTTCCCCATCGCAGAGAATCGCCCCCCAACCACCGGGCCCCGGATTCCCCTTCGCCGCGCCGTCGGTGTAGATCGAGATCGCTTTCGCCATGCGGTGGTCATAACCACTTCCGCCCGCCGGCGCGAGGCGATTGCGCCTGCAACTTCCCCCTGTGGTCGTAGTTGCCCACCGCTGTCCGGCCACGGCTGGTTGGCCGAGCAGAAATCTGGAATGATCGGTCGATGCAACGAGCGGAGCTTGTCATCGTATTGGCCTTGGCGCTTTGTTCTTTCGCCTGCAACGGTTCCAACTCGCCTTCCGGCTCGCTCGCCGGCAGCTTGCTCGGCGGGCACGAGGTGGAGGCGGCCGGTCTGAAGCTCGAAGTGCCGTCGGCATGGCGACCGCTGCCGCCGCGCCAGAGTGGGCTGGTCAAGCGGGCGGCGCAGATGGAGATTCCCGGTGCCGCCGGCTTTGCCGAGGTCGCCGTCTTTCACTTCGGCGAAGGCAGAGGGGGGAAGGTCGAGGCGAACCTGACACGCTGGGCGGCGCAGGTCGAAATGGAAGAGGGGGGCGAAGCCGAGCGCGAGTATTTCGAGGAGGGATCATTCGCCATCACCATGTTGAGTGCCAAGGGTACCTTGCGGGCGAGCCGCTTCGGCATGGGCCCCAGTGTCGATCGCCCCGAGTCGATGCTCATCGCCGCCGTCGTCGAGGGACCGGGCGGGCCGTGGTTCTTCAAGGCGACCGGACCGACGGCGACGCTCGAGCCGCAGCGCCAGCTCTTCACGACGATGCTGAAGAGCGCCCGTCTCGACTAGGATTTACGCCGATCTCTACTCGCCGGTGAACCGCGGCTTGCGTTTTTCGACGAACGCCTGCTGCGCTTCGCGGGCGTCGCGCGTCTTGCGCAGATGGCGGCCGATTTCTTCCTGGCGCGGGTAGGCCAGCTCGAGCGGCACGCCGATGAGCTCGCGGATGCCGCGACGCGTGGCTCGCACCGCCAGCGGTGCATTGGCGGCGATGCTGTCGGCCATCGCCATGGCGCGCTCGACCACCTGGCTCGGTTCGACGATCTCGTTGATCAAGCCGATCTCCAGCGCCCGTGTGGCGTCGATCGGCTGGGCGCCGAGGACGATTTCGTTGGCGTGGGTCCAAGGGATCTGGCGAGTCAGCAGCACCGTCGTGTTGCCGGTTGGATAGAGGCCAAGCGCGACTTCCTCGAGTCCAAAGGTAGCCGTCGGTACGGCGTAGCGAATTTCCGATGCCAGCATGAGATCGAAGCCACCGGCGCGGCAGTGTCCGTTGATGGCGCAGATGAGCGGCGTGGCGAGGTCGAATCCGGCCAGCAGCGCGGTCGCTACCGAGCGCAAGCCTTCGAAGTCGGCAGCGTCGATGCGCTCGCCGCGCGCCAGTTTCTGTGCCGCGGGAATGGTCTTCTTCATGTCCATGCCGGCACAGAAGACGCGCTCGCCGGCGCCGGTGACGACGGCGCAGCGGATCTCGTCGTCGCCGGCAATGCGCCGCCAGGCGGCGGCGAGCTCGCCCAGAGTTGGTGGATCGAGGGCGTTGGCCTGATCGGGCCGGTCGATGGTGACGAGAGCGACGTGGGGGTGTTGGGCGGGAAGCTCGAAGCGGATCATGTTCGCAACCCAGCCAATATTTGTACGCTTGTAAAGAGACGGGCGGGTCGAACCACCAACGCTTTCTGCTACTGTCCTTCGCAGCGAGGCGAACCCCTGCCATGAGTGACAGCGAGCCGAAAAAGACATCGAAGGACTTCATCCGCACGATCATCGAGGCGGACCTTGCCAGCGCCAAGCACGCCGGTGTGGTGACGCGCTTTCCGCCGGAGCCGAATGGCTACCTGCACATCGGTCACGCCAAGTCGATCTGCCTCAACTTCGGCGTCGCTGCCGAGTACGGCGGTGTCTGCCATCTGCGCTTCGACGATACCAACCCGGCCAAGGAGAGTGTCGAGTTCGTCGAGTCGATCAAACGAGACGTCCGCTGGTTGGGCTTCGATTGGGGCGACAAGGAGTTCTACGCCTCGGACTACTTCGAACGCCTGCACGACTACGCCGTCGAGCTGATTCGCAAGGGCTTGGCCTATGTCGACAGCTCGAGTGCGGATGAGATCCGCGAGCTGCGCGGGACGCTGACCGAGCCGGGCCGCAACAGTCCGGACCGCGACCGCTCGATCGACGACAACCTCGAGCTCTTTGGTCGCATGGAAGCCGGTGAGCTCGAGGATGGCTCGCACGTCTTGCGGGCCAAGATCGACATGGCCGCGGGCAACATGAACATGCGCGACCCAACGCTCTACCGCATCCGTACGGTGACCCATCACCGTACCGGCGACGCCTGGTGCATCTATCCGATGTACGACTTCACGCACTGCCTGTCGGATGCCGAAGAGAAGATTACGCACTCGCTGTGTACGCTCGAGTTCGAAGACCACCGGCCGCTCTACGACTGGGTGATCGACCACCTCGACACACCGTGCCACCCGCAGCAGATCGAGTTCGCTCGCCTCAATCTGACCTACACCGTCCTTTCCAAGCGCAAGCTCTTGCGCCTGGTCGAGGAGAATCACGTCGAGGGCTGGGACGATCCGCGGATGCCGACGCTGGCGGGAATGCGCCGGCGCGGCTATCCGCCGCAGGCGATCCGCAACTTCTGCGAGCGCATCGGTCTGGCCAAGCGCGACAGCCTGGTCGACGTTGCCATGCTCGAGCACGCCGTGCGCGAGCAACTGAACAAGACTGCGCCGCGTTACATGGCTGTGCTCGATCCACTGCGCGTCGTCATCGAGAACTACCCCGAGGGAGAGGTCGAAGAGCTGGCGGCGGTGAACAATCCGGAGGACGCGGCTGCCGGCACGCGAGCTGTGCCTTTCTCGCGTGTGCTCTACATCGAACGCGACGACTTCCTCGAGAACCCGCCGCGCAAGTTTTTCCGTCTCGCTCCCGGTCGCGAGGTCCGACTGCGCTACGCCTACTTCATCACCTGCAACGAGGTCGTCAAGGACGCCGACGGCGTCGTCACGGAGTTGCGCTGCTCCTATGACCCGGCGACCCGCGGCGGTGATGCGCCGGACGGTCGCAAGGTGAAGAGCACGCTGCACTGGGTGTCGGCCGAGAGCTCCCTCGAGGCCGAGGTGCGCCTCTACGACCGTCTGTTCAAAGTCGAGGATCCCAACGGCGCCGGTGATGACTTTCTCGATACCCTCAACCCCGATTCACTCGAGGTGCGCCGCGGCTGTCGCCTCGAACCGGCGTTGGCGGAGGTCGGGGTCGGTGAGACCGTGCAGTTCGAACGCCTCGGCTACTTCACCCGCGACGCCGGAGATCTCGTCTTCAATCGCACTGTCACCCTGCGCGACGCCTGGGCGAAGCTGGCGAAGAAGGCGTGATGCCGGGGTTGTGGGACCGCTCAGCGGTCCCTGCAACCCCGGCGCTACGGCACGTCCGTGTAATCGATCTCCACGTCAAAGGCGTTGGCGATTTCCGCCCCGAGACCGAGCGGCTCTTCATCGATGCCGAAAGCATCGCGCAGGTGGGCGACGCTGAAGTGCTGCCAGATGGCGTATGACAGCTCGGCCGGATACTCGAGATCGGAGCAGCCGTCGTCGCCGAGGCGCACCAGGTCGGGTGGGATCGGCAGTGGTAGAGCCGACAACCCACCGAGCTCGCGAATGCCCGGACACTGATCGGTGAAGGAGTTGTGGCCGGTTTCGGCGACGATGACCATGCGCTTGGGTCCGTTCAAGGCGGCGAACGCTTCGCGCACGCGCTCCTCGGTGACGGCGATGTCGCCGGCCGCGGCGACCAGCATGACCGGTTTGTTCGACTCGTTGGTCGCCGCGCCGGTGCCGGCAAAGCCGATGGCGGCGTCGATCCTGGGATTCTCGAGGATGCCGAACGAGGCGCCGCCGCCGGCTGAATGGCCGGAGGTCGCAACGAGGTCGGCATTGATCGCGCCCTCGAAAGGACTTCCCGGTGAGACGTTCTGGAACTCTAGCAGCTCGATCATCGCCAGCAGATCTTCTTCATCGCGATCGTCGCCGGGATGCGTTCCCGGCAGAGCGACTTCGGCGAGACCGCGTTCGAGGTGATCGGTCGACGCGACGATGAAACCCCACGAGGCGATGCCGGCGCAGAGCAGCGAGTTGGCCTGGCGGAAACCGCCGAAGCCGTGTGAGAAGAGGAGAATCGGAAAAGGACCCTCCTGTGAGACCGGCAGATCGCGGTACGCCGTCATCTCGATCACCGAGTTGAGCTCGGGGAATGCCTCGCGAATCGGCTCGACGAGGTTGTCGGGCAGCGAATCGAGGCTTTCGTAGGACGCCCGCTGCATTCCCGCTTCGCTGCCGTCGACGGCCGGATACCAAATCTCGACGTTGCGGTCGGGCTCGACGCCGAGCAGGAGGGTGCGCACGCCGACCGTGAACGGACCCGGGCCCTGGTAGAGGGGCTGGGCACTCTGATCGGCCGGTGCGGGGTCGTAGAGGACTTTGCTCTCCGCGACGGCGGCAACCTGTTGGCGTGTGAACGGGATCTCGAAGGTTTCGCCGTTGAGGTAGCGCGCCGTCAGGTCGCCGTAGTGCAGATCCGGATTGATGCGGTTGTACACCTCGGTGATCAACTCGCCGGGATTGCCGAAGTTGCCGCCCGGTAGGGAGTTGAAAGCGCGTACCCCGGCCGGGTCGAGCTCGACGACCAGGCGCATCGACGGGCCGCCGTTGAAATTGAAGGAATCGGAGTTGAGGCTGTAGGAAGCAGGGTTGACCGTGAAGCGGCCACCCGGGGCGGCGAAGGGGCCGAGGTCGAAGTTGGGCACGCCCGCCTGGCCGAAGAAGTGCTGGAAGCTCAAGCCGTGGATCTTGCCCCACTGCCACTGCTCGACGTCGTCGGTGGCGAAGGCGCCGGCGAGAAACGCCAGGCCGTCGCGCAGAGCGGTGAGGAGAATTTCGTCGCGGGTTTCAGTGCCGGCGGTGTTCTTGTCGTCCCACAGTGTGCTCTCGCCGTTGTCTCCCTTGGTGTGGACGACGAAGCCGGGGTCACTGCGGTCGATGTCTTCGAGAATGTGGAGCAGCGCCTTGGTGGCGTCCGATCCGCCCGGGCGGCCGACGCCGGTGCCGGCGAAGTCGTCGGTGAAAACGGCGCGTCCGAGGCGCGTCGACCAGCCGACGAAGATCGACGTGGCAATCGAGTCGGCGACCTCCTCGGCGGAAACCGGCTCGGCGCGTGCATCGAGATCGTCGCGGAACTCGGCGGCGTCGACGCCGGAGAGCATGTTCCAGGCCGGCGAGCCGTCTTTGTCCGTGCCCCATTCGCGCAAGCGGGTGAGCGCGGATTGCATCGCCGCGGTGACCAGATCGGGTCGGTTGTCGGCGGCGGCGAAGAGGAACGGCAGCAGTCGCGAAGCTTCGAGGCTGACGTTGTCGTACTGGTAGGCCGACATGTCGGCGAGCGTCATCTTCGCCCCGGCCGGACGCACGCCGGCGTCGTTCGACAGCAAGTCGAGGATACGCTCCTGGCGAAAGCCGATGGCGTTTGCGTAGCTGAGGTAGATCTCGTCGTTGAGCGGGTCGTTGTCGAGTGTGTTGCCATTGTGGTCGTTGTTGGAGGAAGCGAGATAGCCTTCGGCAGGGTTGACGGCCTGCGGGAAACTCTCTTCCGACAGCCAGGCGATGCTGCCGTCGGGGTTGGTCAGCCACTCGGCCTCACCGGTGCCGGGCATCGGCAGGTAGGGGATGGCGCCGGCGGGACGCTGGGGAACGAGGACGAAGGGGAAGTAGGCGATGTCGCCGTTGATGTCGGCCCAGATCCAGTTCTGGCCGCCGACGGCAAAGGAGCGGATCGCCTGTTTGAACTCATCGACGTTGCGCGAACGGATCATGCTGTTGAGAAAGACCGCATCGAGCGTGATCTCATGGCCCGCCCAGCGAACCGTCATGCCGGTGGCGGCGAGGCCTTCGAGGTCGTCGTTGATGTTGGGATCGGCGACGTTGGGTCCGTGGTGGGGGACGACATCGATCGGCAGTGGCGTGACGTCGAATTCCCCCTCGGAGTTGCGGATGCGGATGCGTTCGACCACGCGCTGCACCGGCACCTGCTCGCCGTTGAAGAGCACCGTGCGTGGCGACGCCGGATAGTCCTCCGGGGTGGTGATTTCTTCGACGTAGATGTCGGTGACGTCCATGTTGGAGGTCGTCGCACCCCAGGCACCGAAGTTGTTGAAGCCGAGAATGACGCCGGCCAGGCCGGGAAAGTTGACGCCGCTGGCAGATAGGCCGTCACCGGTCTCGAGGTGGACCATGTGCCAGATCGGCGGGTTGAAATGCGCCAGATGCGGGTCGTTGGCCATCATGGCGTGACCGCTCTCGGACATCGACGGGGCGACGATCCAGTTGTTGGAGCCGACGAACTCGGACCCGCGCGTGACCGGGTTCATCGCCGCCGTCTGGTCGAGCGCCCGGCGCACGCTGGCCAGGACTTCGAGCGGTGGCAGCTCGGACAAAATTCCTCTCACACCGCCGGCGCGCGCCATTTGCTGCGCGCCGGCGGGAATGATCGTCGCGTTGGTCGCCGGTGCGCTGCGATAGACGTCGCGAAAGATCTCCTCGGGCAGGGCTCGCATGCGCTCGGCGCGGCCGATCTCGGATCCCGAATCATCGGAGAGATTCTGCGCCTGCAAGCGACCGACGGCGAGCGTGTCTTGCGGTCGCCAGTTGTCGATGTCGTCGGCCGTGAAGTTGGAGATGATGGCAAAGGTGTACTCGGCCGGCATCGTCGCGCCATTGCGGCCGGCGCGAACGTCGGCGAGCCAGGCGTTGACGCCGTTGGTGTAGTCCTGGATCAGTTGCGCGACATCGGGTGCGCCCTCTTGCACGTGTTCCCACAACGCGTCTTCGAGGCGGCGCCCGTCGCGCGTCGTGAAGAAGGTGCGCATCTCGACGTCGGAGCCGATGGTGAAGTTGCCGAAGATCTCGCTCAGCCGCCCGGTGGCGACACGGCGAAAAGCGTCCATTTCCCAGAAACGCGACTTCGCCGTTTCGTATCCCTGGACGAAGGTGACCGAGCGTTCGTCCGGCCCGTAGATGTGCACGATCCCGAGCTCGTCGGTGACGACCTCGACAGCGGCGCCGAGACCGGGCAGGGCGATGGTTTCATCGACAGGCACCTCGGCGATCGGGTCCGGTCCGCCACCCCCGTCGTCACTCGAGCAGGCGAGGTGAACGAGACAAAGAAAAGCGACGATGAATCGCGAAAGTGTGTGAGAACGCATTTCGTCTCCTGGTTGGCCAGCGGCAACAGAGCCGCGAGTTTGCGCATTCTTACGCTGGCCCGAGCGCACGATTCAAGCCTTGGCATTTTCAGCCGGAGCGCGAGTGTTGGAAAGGTAGGGGACGTGTGGCCGAGTCCCCGAGTTGGACTTGACGTCCCGTACCTTTCCTGCCTTCTTCTGCGCGAAGCGGGGGCAGCTACTAGGCTGAAACTCGCTGCGCTCGTAGGCTCAGGCGCAGGTGCAGGCTGAGGTCGGTGATCGCTGGCCCGACATCCCATTCGAACACTTTCTCTACATGAATGATCCGGCGCCGCGCCGGTGGGTTTGCGTACCTGAAATTGGCGAAGACCAGCCCGAACACTTCAGAGAAAAGACACCGAATCTTCTCCCTTCGTCGAATGCCCAACTTCCCCCTTTCACTTAAGAGGGATCGCTACGCGCTCTTCATCGGCCCAGCCTCCCCCTTTGAAAAAGGGGGACTGAGGGGGATTTTCTGATGCACCTCACCGCGCTCTGCGAAATCCCCCCTAACCCCCCTTTTCCAAAGGG
This sequence comes from uncultured Binatia bacterium (SeqCode), assembly GCA_965216585.1. Lineage (GTDB taxonomy): Bacteria > Desulfobacterota > Binatia > HRBIN30 > CADEER01 > CADEER01. The sequence goes on from CBDCGC010000002.1 coordinate 405,339, forward strand.
GGGGATGGCTACGCGCTCTGACCTGAAACTCGCTGCGCTCGTAGGCGCAGGCGCAGGTGCAGGCTGAGGTCGGTGATCACCGGTGGGTTCGCTGACCTGAAATTAGCGAAGACCAGCCCGGACACTTCAGAGAAAAGACGCCGAATCTTCTCCCTTCGTCGAATGCCCAACTTCCCCCTTTCACTCAAGAGGGATCGCTACGCGCTCTTCATCGGCCCAGCCTCCCCCTTTGAAAAAGGGGGACTGAGGGGGATTTTCTGATGCACCTCACCGCGCTCTGCGAAATCCCCCCTAACCCCCCTTTTCCAAAGGGGGGGATGGCTACGCGCTCTGACCTGAAACTCGCTGCGCTCGTAGGCGCAGGCGCAGGTGCAGGCTGAGGTCGGTGATCACCGGTGGGTTCGCTTACCTGAAATTGGCGAAGACCAGCCCGGACACTTCAGAGAAAAGACGCCGAATCCTCTCCCTTCGTCGAATGCCCAACTTCCCCCCTTTCACTTAAGAGGGATCGCTACGCGCTCTTCATCGGCCCAGCCTCCCCCTTTGAAAAAGGGGGACTGAGGGGGATTTTCTGATGCACCTCACCGCGCTCTGCGAAATCCCCCCTAACCCCCCTTTTCCAAAGGGGGGGATGGCTACGCGCTCTGACTTGAAACTCGCTGCGCTCGTAGGCGCAGGTGCAGGTGCAGGCTGAGGTCGGTGATCGCTGGCCCGACATCCCATTCGAACACTTTCTCTACATGAATGATCCGGCGCCGCGCCGGGGGGTTTGCTTACCTGAAATTGGCGAAGACCAGCCCGAACACTTCAGAGAAAAGACGCCGAATCTTCTCCCTTCGTCGAATGCCCAACTTCCCCCTTTCACTTAAGAGGGATCGCTACGCGCTCTTCATCGGCCCAGCCTCCCCCTTTGAAAAAGGGGGACTGAGGGGGATTTTCTGATGCACCTCACCGCGCTCTGCGAAATCCCCCCTAACCCCCCTTTTCCAAAGGGGGGGATGGCTACGCGCTCTGACTTGAAACTCGCTGCGCTCGTAGGCTCAGGCGCAGGCTTAGGCAAAGGCAAAGGTTGGTGTCGCTGCGCGAGGCAAATCGAGAGTTTCTCTATATGAGTGATCCGGCGCCGCGCCGGTGGGTTTGCTAGCCTCAACGAAAAAGCAATCCGCGAGAGAGAACGCGTCAGAGAGTGCCAGATGTGGCCGAGCGCAGCTTTTGGCAAGCGGAGTGTAGTCCATCCTACATGAGCATTGCCGAGGGCGAGCACGGCCGCAGATGGCGCTCTAGGTTGCGAGCTACGGTGTTGATCGCCGTGGACTATTTTCTCTTTGAAGCTGATTCGAGGAGATCGTCGCCCGCCAGTGCGAGACCGCCTGAGTGCTAGCAGGCGGCACGGTTCATTTCTTGCGCCATAGCTCCGTGAAAGCGCGCAGGGAGTGTTCGTAGCGGTGGGAGGTGTTGCGGTGGCCGCCGTCGAATTCTTCGTAGGTGTGGTCGATGCCGAGGTCGCGCAGCTTGCGGGTGTAGATGCGGTTGCCGAGCTGGAGGTGGTGCTCGTCCCACTTGCCGCAGTCGATGTAGTAGGTGCGCAGGGACTCGAGGGCTCTGGCGTGTCGCGCGACGATGTGGACAGGGTCGTGCTCGAGCCAGCGCTGCCAGACGTCTTCGATGCGCTCGCCGGTCTCGAGGTCAAACGGCAGATCGAAGCCGATGTCGCTGTCCGGGTTGGGCGAGTAGCACGACGCCATGGCCAGCATGTTGACGACGGAGAACCACGAACGCCCGCGCTCTCTTGCGGCGTGGGGGAAGCCGGCGAGGAACTTTGCCGGCGAGCTCTGCCACTGTGACAGCGCCGCGACGACGTGGGGAACGTCCGCCTGGTAGCAGAAGTCGAAGTAGCGGTCGCCGGAGTGGTCGCCGGCGAGGCCGAATACGTCGGGGTGGCGCATGGCGAGCACCGTCGCGCCGTAGCCGCCCGAGCTCTTGCCCATGACGGCGCGGTGGTCGCGGTCGGCGATGGTCCGATACGCAGTATCGATGTGAGGGACGAGATCTTCGACGATGTGATCTTCGTAACGCCCGGTGGCGGCGGAGTTGATGTACTGACTGCCGCCGAGTCGGGTGAGGCAATCGGCGATGACGACGATCATCGGCGCGATGGCGCCGCTCTCCATCCACCCTTCGATCTTCTGCGGCACGTTTTCCGACCAGATCGAGCGACTGAGCATCAAGGTACCGCCGCCGGCGAATCCGGCGAGGAAATAAACGGTCGGATAGGATTCATCGGATTCCTGGTAGCCCGGTGGCGTGATGACCGGAACCCGGCGGCGCGCCGGGTCGCCCATCGGATTGCCGACCAGAGCTTTAGCTTGGACTTCCTCGACGTGAATCACGACATCACCGCTGCGGGTCAACCGCCGCGTGTGTGCATCTCGAGATGCGGATCTTCGCGCAGTTGGTCGGGCGAGAGCAGAGCGTCGCGCTGGCGCTCGGCGAGACGCCGCTCGGCACCGCGGTCGTCGCGCCGGCGCCAGATGCGGTCGAGCAGGGCGGCGATCTCCTCGCGCGAGCTGCCGCGGCGCAGGGCGGAGCGCAGATCCGTGCCGATCTTGGCGTAGAGGCAGAGGTACCACATGCCGTCGGCCGTCAGGCGAGCGCGATCGCAGGCCGAGCAGAATGGCTGGCTGGTCGAGGAGATGATGCCGAAGCTCGTGCCGTCGGCCAGCGCGTAGCGGTCGGCCGGTGCCGCCGGGTCGCTGTCGAGCGCAGTGACGGCGCCGTAGCGCCTTTCGAGCAGGGCGAGAATCTGTTGGCGTGTGACGACGCGGTCGATCGACCAGCGGGTCGCGCCGCCAACGTCCATGTACTCGATGAAACGGACTTCGGCCTGCAGCGGCCGGGCGTAGTCGATGAGGTCGCAGAGCTCGTCGTCGTTGACGCCGCGCATGACCACGGTGTCGATCTTGAGCGGGCGAAAGCCGGCGGCATCCGCCGCTGCGATCCCCGCCAGCACGGCGGCGAGCTCGTCGCGCCGCGTCAGCTCCTTGAAGCGCTCCGGGCGCAGACTGTCGAGGCTGACGGTGAGCCGGTGTAATCCGGCGGCAGCGAGATCTGCCGCCTGATCGGCGAGGAGGATGCCGTTGGTGGTCAGCGCCAGATCGCGGATCGCCGGCTTGCCCGCGAGCATGCCGACGAAGCGATCGAGGCCTTGGCGCAAGAGGGGCTCGCCGCCGGTCAGGCGCACCTTGTCGACGCCGAGGTCGGTGAAGCAATCGACCAGGGTCGATAGCTCCTCGAAGTCGAGTATGTCCTTGCGCGGCAACCAGACATAGCTCTCTTCTGGCATGCAGTAGGAGCAGCGCAAATTGCAGCGATCGGTGACGGAGATGCGCAGGTTGCGCAGCGGGCGCTGATGGAGGTCGAGAGTGGGCATGAGAATCTACGGGATCGCCAGTCCGAGGCGGGCGTCGAAACCAGTGCTGTAGTAGCGGACGACGTTGTCGCGGTCGATGAGGACGAAGGTCGGTGTACCGCTGACGCCGTAGGCTTGAAACGATTGCCGGTACTTGTCGATCGCGATGTTGGCGGGAAAGGGCTCGCTGAAGTCGGCGAAGAAGGCATCGAGGACCTCTGCCTTCTCGTCGGTGATGGCGACGACGTAGAGATCGTTCTCCGACGCCTTGCGCAACACTTCGGGCAGGGCGAATTTGCACGGCGCGCACCAGGTGGCCCAGAAGAAGAGCAGGGTGTCGCGGTCGTCGCTGAGCTCGACGCTGCCGCGGTAGGACGTCAGCTCGATCGCCGGCGCCGCGTCGCCGACCTTCGGCGGTCCGGGTAGCTTGGGCATCTCGATCGGGAAGGGATCGGGCAGGAGCGTGATCTGCTGGGTGGCGCCCTCGCGCTCGATGAGCAGCTCAGCCGGCTCGCCGATCTCGCGCTGCATCGTCCACTCGCGAATCTGATTGGGCTCGCGAAACGCCGCCAGGGGTGGCCCGAGAACGACGTCGCCGACTTTCAGGCCGGCTTTGTCGGCGGCCGAGCCGGGATAGACGGTCATGACCGTGACGGCGCCGGGGGAGCGGTCGTCGCCGTCGATCTCTCCTTTCGAAGGCGGCCGGTAGCGGATGCCCATCCACGCCGGCATGACGTCGGCCACCAGCTCCTGATCGTCGGCGAGACGGGGGAAGGGCACTGGATCGTCTGGCTCGTCTTCGGCAAACGGCCACAGGGCGAGCAAGCCGTTGCGGTTGCCGGCTTCGAGTGGTGCGAAGGCAAGGTTTTCGCAGCGCCGCAGCGTCTCGTACTCGGCCTGGCGGTCGACCGCGGCGGACTCGTGGAGAAAGACGCGGCCGGCGATGTTGGTCAATTGGTTGTACATGCGCAGGACGACGCCGAGTCTCACCTCCATCCGATAGGCCGCCGCGGCGGCGTTCTCAGCCCGCTGGCGCAGCAAGTGTATGCGTTGCGTCCGTTTGGCGTCGGCGGCGAAGGGCACGAGCTCGGCGATGAGGTCGGCGGCCAGGCTGGCGCGCGCGCCATCGTCGAGATTCTTCAGGCTGTCGTTTGCGAGAAGCTCCGACCACTGCGGATTGGCGGCGAGAAAGTCTTGTAGGTTCTGTTGCCGCACGGAGTCGAGAGCCTCCTGCCAGCGTTCGGCATACTGGCTGAGCTGCTTGCTGACCTTCGGCAACGAGTCGATCTGCTGCTCGAGCTCGGACAGAGAGCGCGGTGAGAAGATGCCGTAGGCGTGGCCGATTCTGTCGAGCAGGCGGATCTCGGGTTCCCAGCGACCGCGATCCTGCCAGGCGCGTTCGAGGTAGTGGTCGACGATCTTCCGAAAATCCTGCTCGCCGGCCGCCATGGTCAGCATGCGGCGCAGGAAGACGTCGCTGCTGGAGTGTGGAACGTCTGGCGTATCGTCGAAGACGAGGACGTGCTCCTGTGCTTCCGCGAGGTTGCCGAGTTGATCGATGCCGCGCAGGAAATGATGCGAGTGGCCGACGCCGTCGACGCCGCGGTTCTCCGGATAACAACCGTAGGCCGGGCGGTCGGCGCTCGACGCAAAATAGCCGCAGGTGTTGGCGGCCGATGCCGCCAGGCGGGCGAATGAGCCGGAGAAGCACTGCGACATCAACATCACGGTGCGAACCCCGGCCGGCACGTGGGAGAGAATCTCGGATAATTCGGAGACGCTGAGCATCTCCTTCCACAGGACGATGGTATTGTCTTCGAGGTTGTCCTTGTTCACTTCGCCGTGATCGGTCACGTAGAAGAAGAGGGTGTCGTTGGGCTGGAGGAGAGGGCCGTTCTCGACGAACCAAGCCTCGATGCTCTCACGCCGTGCCGGCTGCAGCTCGTAACCGTCGAGGCGGGAATCGACGTATTCGATCTGTGGCCGCAGGACCTGCTGGGCGCGCCGCGGCAAAATCCAGAACTCGTCCTCGTCCTCGTTGATTTCGCGCACCGCCAGATCCTCGCCCGGATCGCTGCCGTCGGCGGAGAAGACGGCGATGTTCTGCCGTGCGACGCCGTGGCGTTCGAGAACCCGAATCACGCCCTTGATATGGGTCAAGTGCGATTGGAAGTTGATGCGCGGCCGGCCGCCGCCGTTGATCAGGACGGCGTAGAGATCGCCTTGCCGTCGTGCCGTGTCCGGCTCGCGGCGCGCCGTCTGGCAAGCGGGCACGAGCGAGGTGAAGAGCAGCAAACAAGCGAGAATGCGGGCGAGGTAGGGCTGGCCGGGAGATCGCATGTCGGATCAGCGTACCTGTGCCCCGGCGGAGAGTCTATCTGGACGCCGCCGCGCCGCGCACTTCGTTCACGGGCATCTGGGATTTCCGCCCGGTCCGTGCCACTATGCGCAGGTGTCGAGCACGGCGGTACAGGTGGAAGGGTTGACCCATCGCTATGGCGAGCGCCTGGCGCTCGACCGCGTTGCCTTCAACGTCGAGCGCGGTGAGTTCTTTGGCCTGCTCGGCCCCAACGGCAGCGGTAAGACGACGATTTTCCGCATCCTGTCGACGCTGATGCGGCCGAGCGGTGGCACGGCGCGGATCTTTGCCGCCGACATCCAACGCGATGCGGCGGCGGCGCGACAATCGTTTGGCGTCGTCTTCCAGCGTCCGAGTGTCGACCCGCAGCTCTCGGTAGACGAGAATCTCCGTCACCACGGCCGTCTCTACGGATTGGCGGGGCGCGACCTCGCTGCCCGTTGTGACGAGATGCGGTCGCGCATGGGGCTGGCCGACCGCGGCGGTGACCGCGTGGCGACACTATCCGGTGGTTTGCAGCGGCGCGTCGAGCTGGCCAAGGCTCTGCTGCACCGGCCGCGGTTGCTGCTCCTCGACGAGCCGTCGACCGGTCTCGATCCCGGCGCCCGGCGCGATCTGAGTCGCCTGCTGCTCGAGCTGCGCGATGGCGACGGTGTGACGGTGGTTCTGACGACCCACTACATGGAAGAAGCCGAGCGCTGTGATCGCGTCGGCATCATGAATGAGGGAACGCTGGTGCGTGTCGACACACCGTTGGCTCTCAAGGAGAGCGTCGGTGGCGATGTCGTCGTCGTTCACGCCGCCGAGGTCGAGGCATTGGCCGAGCGAGTCGGCGAGCGTTTCGGACTCGAGCCGACAGTCGTCGACGGCGCCCTGCGGATCGAACGAAAACGAGGCCACGAGCTGATCGGTGAGCTCGTCGAGGCGTTTCCGGAGGAGATTCGTTCGGTCAGCTTTGGCAAGCCGACTCTCGAGGACGCATTCATTCACATGACGGGCCGCTTCCTGTGGGAGCCGAGCGAAGAAGCCGCATGAGCGGTGGTACGGACGCTGCCCTTCCGGCGCTCGGCGACGTCGCCGCGGGCCGGGGTGTGCAATGGGGCTCCGTCGCCGCCCTGTGGTGGCGCGAGGTGATCCGCTTCCTGCGCCAGCGCTCGCGCGTCACCGGTGCGCTGGCTCAACCGCTGGTCTTCTGGCTTCTCCTCGGCGGCGGTCTCAACCAGTCCTTTCGCGTGCCCGGCGCCGCCAGCGGCGGCTACATGACGTACTTCTTTCCCGGCGTGATCGCGATGGTGCTGCTCTTTACCGCCATCTTTGCCACCATCGCCGTGGTCGAAGATCGCCAGGGCGGTTTCCTGCAGGGCGTGTTGGTCGCGCCGGTCTCGCGAATGTCGATCGTGCTCGGCCAATCGCTCGGCTGCACGACTCTGGCGGTCGGCCAGGGGTTGCTCTTCCTCTTGCTGGCACCTCTCGTCGGCTTTGCCCTGAGCCCGGCCGCGTTTGCGCTCGGCTTCGTCGTCATGACCCTGGTTGCCTTTGCCCTCGCCAACCTGGGTCTGGTCATCGCCTGGCGGATGAGCTCGACGCAGGGCTTTCACGCCATCATGAACCTGCTCCTGCTGCCGATGTGGATCCTCTCCGGCGCTTTCTTCCCGGCCGGTGGCGCGGCGAGCTGGCTGCGTTGGGTGATGGTGGCCAACCCGCTCACCTACGGCGTCGCCGCTCTGCGCCGCGCCCTCTACATCGGCCAACCGCTGCCGCCCGAAGTGGCGGCGCTGCCCGAGCTGTTGCCGTCGATCGCCGTCACCGCCGGCTTCGCCGCGGTGATGTTCGCTCTCGCCGTGGTGACGGTCCGGCGCACCTCGGCTGCGCCGAGTTAGCCAGCTAAGCGTCGCCGTCGACGCTCCAGATGCCGGCGCCACTGGCGGCGATGTAGAGGAAGACGAAACAGTAGACGGCGGCCAGCTCGCCGCCGTTCTGGATCGGTAGCAGCGCCTTGGTGCCGTGCGCGATCCAATAGGCGACGGCCATCATGCCGCTACAGATGAACGCGCTCCAGCGCGTCATCAAGCCGATCATCACGAGAGCGCCGCCGATCAGCTCGATCGGGCCGGCGGTGTATTGGATGAACGCCGGCGCGGCGGCCGGCGGTGGGACCGGAAAGCCGAAGAGCTTGGATGCGCCGTGACAGAGGAAGAGCAGGCCGGCGATGATGCGCAGCAGCGCGTAGGCCTGGCTTTGAAACCCTTTCATGAAGGTTGCCATGGTCGAATACCTCCCCTTGGATCGTTCCCGCTTGGCGGATTGCCAGGCTGCGTTGCGATAGCATCCCCGCCGGCGGGATACGTGGATGGAACCGTGCCAACATCCGCGATACGTTGAGAAAATGCTAGCGAAAGTCCTGATTGCCAACCGCGGTGAGATTGCCCTGCGCATCGTACGCGCCTGTCGCGACCTCGGTGTCGCCAGCGTTGCGGTCTTCTCGGACGCGGATCGCGAGTGCCGCTTCGTCCGCGAAGCGGATGAGTCGGTTCATATCGGCCCCGCACCGGCGCGCCAGAGCTATCTCGACATCGACAAGCTGATCGACGCCGCCCGTCGCAGCGGTGCCGACTCGTTACATCCGGGGTATGGCTTTCTTTCCGAGAACGCCGACCTGGCGCGCGCCGTCGCCGCTGCCGGACTGACCTTCATCGGTCCGCCCGCCGACGTCATCGAATCGCTGGGCAGCAAGCTGGAGACGCGGCGCATCATGGAGGCCGCCGGCGTGCCGGTGTTGCCGGGAACCGGGGCGCTGGGCGAGGATGACGACGTCGCGGCGCTGGCTCGCGAGGTTGGCTTCCCTCTCTTGGTCAAGCCCTCCGGCGGCGGTGGCGGGCGCGGCATGCGCCTGGTCGAGGAAGCGGCCGAAATCGTCGAAGCGGTGGAGACGGCGCGGCGCGAGTCGGCCTCTTCGTTCACCGATTCGGCGGTGTATCTCGAACGTCTCCTCAGCGACGGCCGCCACATCGAAGTTCAGATCCTGGCCGACGCGCAGGGTAACGTCGTCCACGTCGGCAACCGCGATTGTTCTCTGCAGCGCCGCCACCAGAAGGTCGTCGAAGAGGCGCCGGCACCGGGGTTGAGCGCCGAACAGTACGAACGGGTTTGCTCGCTGGCGGTTGCGGCGGCGCGCGCCGCCGGCTACGTCAACGCCGGCACGGTCGAATTTCTCTTCGACGGCGAGGAGTTCTACATCCTCGAGGTCAACACGCGCATCCAGGTCGAACACTGCGTCAGCGAGGCCGTCAGTGGCATCGATCTGGTCGCCGAACAAGTGCGCATCGCCGGCGGCGAAGCGCTGTCGATCGCTCAGGCGGATGTCCATCTGCGCGGCCACGCCATCGAGTGCCGGCTCTATGCGGAAGATCCGGCGCGCAACTTTGCTCCCGACTCCGGTACGATCACCGATGCTCGCTTTCCCGCCGGGCCCTGGGTACGCGAGGACCGCGGCTTCGACATCGGTGACGCCATCACTCCCTACTACGACGGTATGTTGGCCAAGCTCGTCGTCTGGGGGCCGGACCGATCGACGGCCATCGCCCGAACGCTGCGCGCTCTGCACGAGTACCACGTCGAGGGCGTGTCGACCAATGTCGAAGTACTGCGTTGGTTGGTCGACGGCGATGCGTTTCGCGACGTTCGCATGGACACCGGCTATATCGAACGCGAGCTGCGGCCGGAGGCTTTGCCGCAGCGACAATCACAACCGAATGCACGATGGACGCGCGCTACGCCCGTCGTGCCGGCGACGGCGGTAGGAGGTAGCATGCGAGCGCAACCGGTTTCTCTCTTTCACTATCATCGCCAATCGCACGGCGTCGATCAGGAGTACCTGATCCACGTCGTGCCACGCGGTGCCGAGTTCGAAGCGATCCCGCTTTCGCCGGCCGATCAACGCTGGCCGCGTCCGCAGTGCCGGCGGCGAGGAGCGACGATCGAAGCGGCGCTCGACGCGCTGATCGATGAGGTGCTCGAAGTGCAGATGGCGGACGAGATCTTTCGCGATCTCGCCGTCACCTACTGAGGTCGACGGTGAGTCACCGCGCGGTTCTCGTTCCCGGCGACGGTATCGGTCCGGAAGTCACGGCGGCGGTGGTTCGCATTCTCGCCAGCGCCGGCGCACCGATCGAGTGGGCGGAGTATCACGCCGGTATTGCGGCGCTCGAGGCTGCCGGCGAGGTCCTACCCAATGATACGCTCGAGGCGATCGAGCGCTGTGGGCTCGCGCTCAAGGGGCCGTGCACGACGCCGGTCGGCAAGGGGTTCACTTCGGTCAACGTGCAGATGCGCAAGCGCCTCAACCTCTACGCCGCCGTGCGCCCCGTGCGCTCGCTGGCCGGTGTGCCGACGCGCTACCAGGACGTCGATTTGATCATCGTTCGCGAGAACACCGAGGGTCTGTACAGCGGTGCCGAAAACCAGGTCACGGACGACGTCGTCATCAGCATGAAGGTCGCCACCGAAACCGCCTGCCGGCGTATCTCCCACTGGGCCTTCCGCTATGCCACGCAGCGGGCGCGCAAGAAGGTGACGGTTTTCCACAAGGCCAACATCATGAAGATGAGCGACGGCCTGTTCTTGCGCGCCGCCGAGCAGGCGCACGGGCGCGACTACCCCAACATCGACTACCAATCGGCGATCATCGACGCCGGCTGTATGAAACTGGTGCAGGATCCGACGCACTTCGACGTCTTGCTCCTCGAGAACCTCTACGGCGACGTCGTCAGTGACCTCGCAGCCGGGCTCGTCGGAGGCCTGGGGGTCGTTCCCGGCGCCAACTTCGGCGATCGGCACGCCGTCTTCGAGGCGGTACACGGCTCTGCTCCCGACATCGCCGGCAAGGGGGTTGCCAACCCATTGGCCTTACTGATGTCGGCGGTGATGATGCTCAACTACATCGCTCAGGAACGGGAAGACGAGAGTGCGGCCGGCGCCGCGGTCAGGATCAAGACAGCCTACGACAAGGCCTTGCTGGACGGTGCCAAGACGCGCGACCTCGGCGGCCAGCTCGGCACCGAGGCGTTCGCCGAGGCGGTGATCGAGCGCCTTTGATCGGCGTCGTGGCTTCGCCTACGCAACCCGGTCGTAGGCGGTGCGAAGGCTGCGGATCACCTGGCCGGCGGCGAAGCGGGTGCGAATCGAGTCGGCGGCGGCGCGACCGACGCGCGAAGCCCGGTCATCGTCGAGAATCTCGAACAAGCGGGCGGTGATCGCGACTGGGTCGAGATCGCTGAGGTAGCCGGTGCTGCCGTCGCTGATCAGCTCTTCGAGGGAGGCGATGCTCGCGGCGAGCACGGGAACGGAATGGGCCATCGCCTCGGCGGCGCTGAGGCCAAAGGTTTCGTTGCGACTGGGAACCAGTGCGACGGCGCAGGTGGCGTACAGCGCCGACAAGTGATCGTGCGACAGCCAACCGTGAAGCTTCACGCGCTCGGCGGTGGCGGGATCGCTCGCCTGCTGCCAGCGGCGGCGCCAGCGGGCGTCGTGTTTGCGGCTGGCCGGCAGGCCACCGGCGACGTCGAAAGTGACGGTGCGGTCGCGTTCGACGGCGATGCGCATCACCTCGAAGAGAATGTCGGTGCCCTTGGCGTGGTCGAAACGACCGGCATAGACGACGCGCCGTTGCCGCCTCTCTGGAGCGGGTCGCACAGCCGGGCAGTCGACGATGTTGGCGACCACCGTCGCCGGCCTGCCGTGCCGGCTGGCAATCTCTGCAGCGGTGGCACGCGACGGCGCCAGCACGGCATCACAGGCCGCGATGGCCGCCGCCTGATCGCGGCTCGAGGCGGTCAGCCGCCCGGCGGGCTGGAGAACGTGGCAGGTGTAGGCGATCGGCCGGCTCGAGAGATCGCGCAAGTGCGCTGCGAAGGGCCACAAGTTTTCGTGGTGCAGGTGGATGTGGGTTGGCGCGAAATCGCTGGCGACGGCGGCGATGGCGGCGAAAGGGGCGCCGCTGCGGATGCGCAGGCGCACGGTCGGATCGTTCGCTGGGGCGATTCGCGGGCTGGCGGCGCGTGCGCCGCGCCAGTGGTCGAACGAGACCACGGCGCTGGCGATGCCGTGCTGTCGTTGAGCGGCGACGAGACTGCCGACGGCTGTCGAGGTGCCGCCGGTGGAGTGCGGCGGGAAGTCGCGAGTCAGATGAAGAATGCGCACGCGTCAGTGCAAGGCTGCGCGCAGCGGCAGTGCGGCAACGATCTCGGCTTCCCTCGTCACCAGCTCGTCGAAGCGGGCTTCGACGTCGGCTGGGGCGAAGAGCTCGCGGGCGATGCGGGCGAAGAGTCCCTGGTGGCGGGCCTCGGCGCGCGTCAACTCCAGGTAGAGCTGTTTGAGCGGACCCTTCTCGAGGACTTCGGCGAGCATCGCGAAACGCTCGCATCCGCGCGCCTCGACGAGGGCGAAGACGATCAGGCGATCGAGCAGAAAGTCCGCCGCCGTCGCTTTGCGCATGAGCTCGTGCAGCTTCGTCATGTACGGGTCGGGCGCATCTTGGCCGAGGCCGCAACCGCGCTGGCGGAGCACTTCGTAGACGCGGCGGAAGTGCTCCAGCTCCTCCTGGGCGAGGGCGACCATTGCATCGACGAGTAGCGGCTGGTCGTGGTGGTGGACGGCGAGACGAATCGCTTGCGCCGAAGCCTTGCGTTCGTTGGCGGCGTGGTCCTGCAAGAAGGAATCGAAGTCGCCGCAGACGACATCAGCCCACGCGGGGGGCGTCTTGTAGAGAAGCGCCAGCACGGGCGCAGACTAGTGCCCACCCGGCCGTTGCTCAACAGCCGGCCCTCACACCGCTTGACGGCGGCGCGGTTCCGGGCTGTCGGCGTTGGACGCGTCGTTCGCGTCCTCGGGCTCGAGGACGGCACCGAGCATGACCTCCGGCGCCGCGCCGAGGGGCGCGGAGTGCTCGCCCGGGCGTTGTTCGCGCAGCACCTTCTTCATGTCGACGGGCAGCGTGACGGTGAAGGTCGAACCCACACCTTCCTTACTTTCGGCCTTGATCTTGCCGTACATGTTGTCGACCAAACGCGAGACGATGTAGAGGCCGAGGCCGACGCCACCGTAGGCCGCGGAGATCGAGCGATTGGCCTGGCGGAAGGGCTCGAAGATGACCTTCATCGCGTCCGGCGAGATTCCGATACCGGTGTCGCGAACCGTGAAGACGACGTTGTCGCCATCGATTGCGGCGCTGGTGGTGACGGTTCCTTCTTTGGTGAACTTCAACGCGTTGCCGATCAAATTCTTCAGAACCATGCGAACTTTCACCGGATCCGTGCTGATGCTCGTCGCCATCGCCGGAGCGTTCCATTCGAGCTCGACGCCGCTGGCGCGCTTGGCGTCGGCGAGCTCGGAGCGCAACTCTTCGCAGAACGCGCGCAAGTCGATGTCGCGCAACTCCAGTGGTACCGTCTTGGCCTCCAGGCGGCTGAGGTCGAGCGTCGCCTCGATCAGATCGAGCAGCTCGCGAGCACTGCGCGCTACGCGCTGCAACGTGTCCGCTTGATCCGGGCGGACCGGGCCAAAGGTGCCGTCGAGCAGAAGGTCGTTGTAGCCGATGATCAAGTTGAGCGGCGTGCGTAGCTCGTGCGACATCGAGGCGACGAAATCCGATTTGAGCTGGTTGGCGTTCTCGAGCTCCTCGACCAATCGCGCGTTGGCGAGAGACATCGATGCGAGTTGAGCGATGCCGCGAGCGATACGGGTTTCGACTCGGCTCAGCGGTTGCCTCGTTTTGCTCCAGTTGGCGATCTGCAGACCGATGACTTCCTCGCCGCGGCGCAGCGGAATGAGTACCTGCTTGCCGGTGTGAGGGTCGAGATCGCCGGCGAGAATCTGTTTGTCGGCCGCGACTTCGACGAGATCCTGGCGCGAACTTTCATCCAGAGGCGCCTCGATGATCGATGACGGTACTTCGAGGACGCGCGTCACTTCACGCGCTTCCTCGCTGAGACCGTGAGAGGCCACCGGCCGGTAGACTTCATCATCGCTCTGCCGAAAGAGCGTCGTGCTGGAATCGCAGTTGAGCCCTTCGGCGGTCAGTTGGCAGACGCGTTCGAGCAACACCGGGGTATCGAGGGATGAGATCAAATCCTGGCCAACGCGCGCGAGAGTCGCCGTGACGGCTGCCTCTTCCTCGAGCTGTTGCGAAGTATGGCTGAGTTCCGTACGCGCCAGGTTGCGTTCGGTCTCGTGCTTCTCGGCCCGTTTTCTCTCCGACCTGCTGCGCTCGACCAGGTAACCGTAGAAAGCCGTAGCCGTGAAAAGAAAGGGGATGCGGATCAGCGACGGTGAGTTCCACAGGCTGAGCGCCTCACCCGAGTGCACCAGTAGATAGATGTAGGCGATGCAGACCACGCAGGCCCCCAAGGCGATGAGGGCGAGGTTTTCGCCAATCGCGGCGAGCAGAATGACGAAGAAGTAGAGAAAGAAGAACTCGGCGTTGAAATGGCCACTGTAGAGTAGCGCCGCGGTAATCCACGCCGTATCGAAGATGACCAGGGCGAGACCGAAGAGCGGCGAGCGCGAGGTCTCCTCGAGGACGTTGGCGAGGAAGATGTTGGCCGCCAGCGCAAAAGCAAAGAGTCCCAGGACGATGGGCGGCGGCATCGCGAAGTCGTTCTCGACCAGCAACATGTACGCCGTTGCGATGATGAGGGTCAGTCGGAGGAGGATGAAAATTCGGTTGGTCGTCATTGTGGCTCAGCTTTGCGCCGCGGAATGCTAGTGACAGCATCTATTGCCGAACGGCTCAACACCGCGATCTCGGCAGGGAACAAAGCAACAAGGATGCCATCAGCCCGGCAAGCACCGCATACGGGTCCGCCGCAGAGTCGAAGTCCGGCGGCGTCGGTCGATCAACAGCTCAGCGGCAAATGTACTGCCGACCGTCATTTTTCGGCCCGAATCGCAAAATCTCCAGAATGTGGCGAAAATACAAGATGTGTCGCATTTGTGCACTCGTAGCTCGCAAATCGGCAAGTATGCGGGAATCCCGGACGCTTGCTCTTGCTACCGCATGCGCGGACGGGACATGGCACGTGTTTCGCTTTGTGACTCTTCAGGACCACAAGCATTTCACGAAAAGTCCGACGAGGGGGGTTAGGAAAGAGTGAACGACTCGGGTGCACTTGCGAGTAAACCGAACGTTGCCGGGCGAGATCCGGTCGTTCGCAAGGTCGTGCGCCTCGCCGAACGCCTGGCGGCGACAGAGCATCCAATCCATTTCGAGGGCGAACCAGGTACCGGGCGAGAGAATCTCGCCCGTTTCGTTCACGCGAGGGGGCCGCGGGCGGCGTCGCCCTTTTCCGTCGTGGAAATCGGCGACACCGCTCGCGGGGCAACCCCGGAGAGATTCATACAGGAGATCGAAGCCCCGTGCGGGGGTACGCTCTTCGTCTCTTGCTGTGAGATGCTCGAAGCTGCGGCAGCCGCTCGGTTGGTGGGGGAGTTGCAGCGGCCCGACAGTCCGCGCCTGATGATGTCGAGCGCGCGCGGGGAAGGTGGGATGCCGGCGTTGGTGCGTCTGGTCGAACCCGTGACGCTGTGCCTGCCGCCGTTGCGGGCGCGGCGCGGCGATATCGGCGAACTGGTACGTACCTTTCTCGGCGCTGAGTTTCGCAGGGACGGCGTCGAGCCGTCGATCAGCCGTGCGGCTTTGCTTTGCATGTGGCGTTACGACTGGCCTGGAAACGTGGCCGAGTTGCGCGAGGAAACGCTGGCCGCCCTGGCGCGGGCGCCGGACGGATTGATTAGGCCCGTCCACCTGTCGTCGCGAATTCGACCGCGACCGCTGCCGGTGGAGTCAACGCATCCCCGTAGCATTGCCGAGGTCTGTTTGGGCAGCGGTCGCGACGACGCGATCGAGCGATAGCGTCCGTCGCACCGATCTGTCGCGGCCACGCTCTTTGTCACGCGGTACGGTCGTTCTGGCCGTTGGTTCCTGGTACTAAGCCGAGCCATGGGTGAGGCGAGCGACGACGGCGAGGCGATGCCGCCGGCCACGGAAGGCGACCACGGTACATCCGGACGGGCGCGCGATTCAAAGGAACGCGACGGCGGCACGTCCGGGCGGGCGCGCGATTCAGCGGATGTCAAAGTCGTCGACCTCGACGGTCGCGAAGTGCTCCTCGTCGGCACCGCCCACGTGTCGCGCGAGTCGGCCGACCTGGCGGAGCAGCTCATTGCCGAAGAGCGTCCGGACCGGGTTTGCGTCGAGCTCGACGAGCGGCGCTACGAAGCGTTGCGGCAGGAGGAGAATTTCGAATCTCTCGACCTGCGCGAAGTGCTGCGGCGCAAGCAGTTGGCCGCGTTGATGTTCAACCTCATCCTGGCGTCCTACCAGAAGCAACTCGGCGGTCGCCTCGGCGTCCAACCGGGGGCCGAGCTACTGGCAGCGGCGCGGGCGGCCGAAGCGATTGGCATCCCGGTCTCCCTCAGTGATCGCGACGTCCGCATCACCCTGCGGCGGGCCTGGGGGGCACTGTCGTTGTGGCACAAAGCGCAGCTCTTCGGCGCCATGATCGCCTCGCTCTTCGAGTCGCCTGATCTCAGCGAGGAAGACCTGCGCGAGCTGCGCCAGAGCGACGTCGTCACGCACCTGCTCGACGAGCTCGGCCAGGCCTTTCCGGATCTGAAGACGGCGCTGATCGACGAGCGCGACCTCTACCTCGCCGAGAAGATCCGTGCGGCACCAGGCCGTCGCGTCGTCGCTGTGCTCGGGGCGGGTCATTTGCAAGGAGTTCAACGAGTGCTGCGCGAGAATGAGAGCGGCGATCTCGAGCCTTTGGAGGAGGTGCCACCGGTGTCACCTCTGGTCAAAGCAGTCGGATGGTCGATTCCGGCTGTCATCGTCGGTGCCATCGTCACCATCGGATTGCGCCAGGGGGCGGTCGCTGCAGGGGAGAACATCGCCGTATGGTTTCTCGTCAACGGCGTGCTGGCCATGGCCGGAGCGGTGATCGCACTGGCGCACCCGGCGACGATCGCCACGGCCTTTCTCAGCGCCCCGATCACCAGTCTCACACCGGTCATCGGCGTCGGTTACGTGGCGGCGTTTGCGCAGACCTACGTGCGTCCCCCTCTGGTGCGTGAGCTGCGCTCGGTGATGACCGATATGCGTCAGGTGGGCAAGTGGTGGAGCAATCGCCTGCTGCGCATCTTCCTCGTCTTCTTGCTGACGACCTGGGGCAGCATCGCCGGAACGTTCATCGGCGGAACCGAGATTCTGTCCAACCTCGGCGGCTGAACCTGTTTACCTAGTGGGCTGCTGCCCAATCACCGGGCGCATCAAATCGCTTCTTTCAAGTTTCCCGGTGTCCCCCGGTACTGTGCTCCCATTGGCACTACGCTTGCTCTTCTTCGTCTGTGAGGATTCGAGCGATGCCGGGATACGAGAGGTTGTCAGCGCTGGACGAGACGTTTCTCGCCTTTGAAACGCCGAGTACCTACATGCACGTCGCCTTGGTAACGACCTTCGGGCCGGGGTCTGTAGCCGGCGAAAAGGGGCTGAAGATTGAGCGGGTTCGAAAGTACTTCGAATCGAGGCTTCATCTGGTGCCTCGTTACCGCCAGAAGCTCCGCTTAGTGCCACTCACTGGCGACGCCGTATGGGTAGACGATGAAGATTTCGATCTAGACTACCACGTACGCCATGCCAGCCTGCCGCGGCCTGGTACGAAGAAACAGCTGCAGAGGCGCTGCGCGGAGATTCTCGAACGTCCTCTCGATCGCAAGCGGCCGTTGTGGGAGAGCTGGTTTATCGAGGGACTTCGAGGCGGTCGATTTGCCATGATCACGAAGGTTCATCATTGCATGGTGGACGGAATCGCAGGGGTCGAGATTCTAGCTGCTCTGCTGTCGCTCGAGCCGGTGAAAACGGTCAAGCGTGCGGCCCCGTGGGGTCCGTGCAAAGCACCCACCGACCGCGAAATGCTCGGCGACGAAGTGGCGCGGCGCGTCACTTCGTCTGTCGGTCTGGTGCGCGACGTCGGCTCATTTGCGGCGCGCGCCACACGGGACGAAGTGGGAAAACGCGTAGGTGCGCTGTTCGGATTGTTCCGCGCCGGCGGTACGTCGTTCGAGCGCGTGGCGTTCAACGAACGGATTGGCCCGCACCGACGGATTGCATGGACGGAAACGCGAATCGAAGAGATTCTTCGTATCAAGAGGGCATTGGGAGGATCTCTGAATGACGTCGTCTTGGCGACGGTAGCTGGTGCGCTGCGCGCTTTCATGCTCGGCCGAGGAGATACGGTGACCTCTCCGTATCGGGTCATTGTGCCGGTCAGCGTTCGTTCCGGCGATGAGAAAGATAAGGCGGGAAACCGTGTCTCCGCGTGGATCGTCGATCTTCCGGTCGACGAACGTGGTGCTGCGCGTCGCTATTCACGAACCGTGCAGATGACAGAAGCGCTCAAACGGGACGAGACGCAGCTGGGGGCGCAGATGCTGGCGCAAGCGGCCGAGCTGACGACTGGCAGCATCCTGGGTTTGGGGGCGCGGCTTCTCAGCCAGTCTCATCTCTTCAATCTCATCGTAACCAACGTTCCAGGCCCTCGGGTGCCTCTTTACCTGCTCGATTCGCCGATGCTCGAGGCCTATCCACACGTGCCACTCTTTGCCGATCAGGGGGTCGGTATCGCCCTCTTCAGCTATGGAGAGAACCTCTATTGGGGAATCGCTGCCGATTGGGATCTCGTTCCCGACATCGAAGATCTCGGCGCGCACGTCGGTACGTCGTTTGCGGAGTTGCTGCAGATGGCCTCACGGCCGAAACGACGAGTCCGCGTGATGTCGGGACGAATACGAGCGGTCTCAGCAGGGTAGGGCGCTTTTCGCTGTTCTCCGTTTCCGTGACTCGCTGGACTGGCGCTGTGCGTCGGGGTGTCGTAGTAGTCAGGTCCGGATCTACCCTAGGAGAGCTGTTGCATGAAAGCGTTGATTACGCGTGATTTGAACCAATACGAAGTGGAAGAGGTGACGATCGACGGCCCGAAGGCCGGCGAGATCGCCGTGAAGATGGGAGCGACGGGGGTCTGCCACTCGGATCTCTCGGTGATCAACGGTATCTTACCGCTGCCTAAGCCGATGGTTCTCGGGCACGAGGGTGCGGGTGTCGTGTCGGAGATCGGCGAGGGAGTCACCGGCTTCGAGGTCGGCGATCACGTCGTTCTCTCCTTCGTGCCCAACTGCGGCACTTGCAACTTTTGCCACCGCCAGCTGCCGCAGTTCTGCGAAGCGAGCATCCCCCACGGCCTGATGCTCGACGGTACGGCGCGTGTGAAAAAAGGGGACGACGACTTGCTGGTCATGCAGTTTCTCGGCTGCATGGCCGAAGAAGCGGTGGTACCTGCGGTCTCGGCGGTCAAGATCGACAAGGAGATTCCGCTCGAAAAGGCGGCGCTGGTGGGCTGTGGTGTGATGACCGGTGTGGGCGCAGTGATCAACACCGCCGGTGTCGAGCCCGGTGCCAGTGTCGCGGTGTTCGGATGTGGCGGCGTCGGCTTGTCGATCATCCAGGGCGCCCGTCTCACCGGTGCCGGTACGATCATCGCCGTCGACCTGGCCGACAACAAATTGGAGCTGGCGCGCAACTTCGGTGCGACGCACACGGTGAACGGCGGCAGCGAAGACTCCGTGGGCAAGTGCAAGGAGCTCACCGGAGGAGCGGGGCCGGACTACTCTTTCGAAGCGGTGGGTGTGCCTCAGCTCATGGTCGACGCCAACAATGCGACGCGACGCGGCGGTACGACGGTGATCGTCGGTGTCGGCTCACTCGTCGATTCGGTGCCGTTCAACGCGATGATGCTGTCGATGGACGGCAAGACGATCAAGGGGAGTTTCTACGGGGATACGAATTTTCGCGCGGACATGCCGATGCTCCTCGACCTCTATCGCGCCGGCAAGCTCAACCTCGACGACATGGTGTCGCAAACCTACTCGATCGACGAGGCGCCGCAGGCGTTCGTCGACATGGAAGCGGGCAAGAACGCGCGCGGCGTGATCGTCTACTGATCGGCGCTCGCCAGGCCGGCCACGCGAACGCCCGCGGGAGTATCGGCGTGGGCCGGATCGTGCCAGGCGAAGGTCTCCGTGGCGCGGGCGATGCGATCGATGGACTGCCGTTGCGACGGGAAGAAGCGACGCAGAGTACGGCGTTTGCCGGGACTTGGGATCGCCAGGTCGCAGCTTTCCAGGCCCATGGCGAAGGTCAGGGTAGGGGCGTTGGCGAAAACCCGCACCGACACTTGGTGAACCGCGGCGTGGTGGGGATGTCCGTATTCACCTTTGCGGTTGTGGGTCACCACCAGATCGGGGCGTAGGCCGAGATCGCGCAGACCTCGTTCTGCGCCTCCGGCATCAATTGAAGATCGCCCTCGCCTCCAGTCTTTCTCGTCGTCGCCGTAGCCGAGAAAGTGGAGGTGCTCCGGCGACGTGCCGAGATGTTCCTGCCAGGCGCGCGCTTCGGCACCACGCCGCGATGCTGCGGTGTTGGTCAGGTAGACGACGTGCCAGCGTAGATCGCCGAGGCGGCGCTGCAGCGCGCCGGCAAAGATGGCGTCGTCGTCCGGGTGGGCGACGAAGAGCAGGGCCCTGTGCCTGGCGGTGTCGTGTCCCAGCGTCTCACCTCGCAGTGACTACATGTACTTCTTCAGCTCGAGACGGGCGATCTGGTTTTTGTGAACTTCATCCGGTCCGTCGGCCAGGCGCAGGGTGCGCACGCCCGACCACATGCGCGCCAGCGGAAAATCCTGGCTCACGCCGGCGCCACCGTGCGCCTGGATGGCGTCGTCGATGATCCGCAGCGCCATGTTCGGTGCCGAGACCTTGATCATGGCGATTTCCGCGCGCGCGACCTTGTTGCCAACGGTATCCATCATGTACGCCGCCTTCAGTGTCAACAGTCGGCACTGCTCGATTTCGATGCGCGCATCGGCGATTTTCTGCTGCCAGACATTGTGGCGGGCGATGGTCTTGCCGAAAGCCTCGCGCGACAAGAGGCGCTTGCACATCAGCTCGAGCGCTCGCTCGGCCAGTCCGATGGTGCGCATGCAGTGGTGGATGCGGCCGGGACCGAGTCGGCCCTGGGCGATTTCGAAGCCGCGTCCTTCGCCGAGCAGCATGCTGGAGGCGGGGACGCGAACGTCGTCGAAGATCACTTCGCCGTGACCGTGTGGCGCGTCGTCGTATCCGAAGACATTGAGCATTCGTTCGATGGTGACGCCGGGAGCGTCGGTGGGGACGAGGATCATCGACTGCTGGCGGTAGCGATCCTCGTTGTCGGGGTCGGTCTTGCCCATGACGATCATGACCTTGCAGCGCGGATCGCCGGCACCCGAAGTCCACCACTTGCGACCGTTGATCACGTAGGCGTCGCCGTCGCGGCGAATATCGGCCTGGATGTTGGTGGCGTCGGAGGAGGCGACGGCCGGCTCGGTCATGGCGAAGGCCGAGCGGATTTCGCCATTGAGCAACGGCGTCAACCATTCCTCTTTCTGTTCGTCCGAGCCGTAGCGGTCGAGCACTTCCATGTTGCCGGTGTCCGGTGCCGAGCAGTTGCACACTTCGGAGGCCATACCGCTGCGTCCCATGATCTCGGCGAGCGGCGCGTATTCCAGATTGTTCAGGCCGGCGCCGTGCTCGCTGTGCGGCAAGAAGAGATTCCACAGCCCGGCGGCGCGAGCCTTGGGCTTGAGCTCTTCGACGATGCGTGTCGGTTGCCAGCGATCGCCCTCGGCGATCTCCGCCCCAAAGCGCTCTTCGTTCGGATAGATATGCTCCTCCATGAAGTCGTTGAGGCGCTGTTGGTATTCCTTGACCTTGTCGCTGTAGTCGAAGTGCATTGAATCTCCCCCGTTTCGAGAAGTGGTGGGCTGTACGACACGCGTCACGGTGTGATGACGACTTTCCCTTTCACTTTGCGATCGGCGATCTCGTTGAGCGCAGCGGCGGCATCCTCGAGAGCGAAGGTGCCGGAGACGCGCGGCTTGATCTTGCCGGCCTGGTACCACTGCATCAGTTCGCGCACGTGGGCGAGATGGCGGGCCGGGTCGCGCATGACGAAGGCGCCCCAGAACACCCCCACGATCTGGCAACCTTTGAGCAGCACCAGGTTGAGCGGTGGCGTCGGTATGCCGGCAGTGAAACCGATGACGAGAAAGCGACCTTGCCAATTGGTTGCGCGCAACGCTGCTTCGGCGTAGTCGCCGCCGACCGGATCGTAGACGACGTCGGCTCCCTGACCACCGGTCAACTCCTTGGTGCGTTGTTTCAGGTCTTCCGTCGAATAGTTGATGACCTCATCGGCGCCGTGTTCTTTGCAGACCTCGAGCTTGTCGTCGGTCGAGGCGGCGGCGATGACGCGGGCACCCATGACCTTGCCGAGCTCGACGGCCGCCAAGCCGACACCGCCGGCGGCGCCGAGCACGAGGAGGTTTTCGCCTGCCGCGAGCTCGGCCCGATCTTTGAGCGCGTAGTGGGAGGTGCCGTAGGTGAAGAGCGTTGCAGCGGCGGTCGGAAAGTCCATCTCGTCGGGTATGGGGACGGCGGACTTGGCGTCGATGGCGATTCTCTCTGCAAAGGCGCCGACCCCGGTCGAAGCGAGGATGCGATCGCCCGCCTTGACGTTGTCGACCCCGTCGCCGACGGCGGCGATGGTGCCGGAGATCTCACCACCGGGAGTGAAAGGCAACGGCGGTTTGAACTGGTACTTGTTCTGGATGATCAGAACGTCGGGAAAATTGACGCCGGCGGCGGCGACGTCGACGACGACCTGACCGGGCCCGGGCTCCGGGTCGGCGACGTTCTCGACGACGAGAGATTCCGGCGGACCAAATTCTTTGCAGACGACGGCTCGCATCGTACCTCCGCGTTACAGGTCGACGCCGGCCAGGGCGTCGCGGATGTCAGTGGCACTCTGGTGAAAGAGCGGGAAGCGGGAATCGGACCAGCGGACGGTGCCGTTGGCGCCGACGAGGACCAGGGCGCGTTTCGTCGAACCGAGGAGTCCGACCGCGCCGTACTCTTTGCAGACGCTGGCATCGGTGTCGGAGGCGACGGGGAAGGGGAGGTCGTACTTGCCGGCAAACGCTTGGTGCGATTCGAGCGATTGCGGGTTGATTGCGATGACGTTGATGTCGAGGTCGGCGAAGATGTCGAGGTTGTCGCGGTAGTTGCACAATTGCTTGGTGCACACCGGCGTGTCGTCGCCGGGATAGAAAACGAGGAGCACCGGTCCCTTCTCGAGCTCCTTGGCGAGCGAGATCTCACCGCGCGTCGACGGCAGCGTAAAGGCCGGCGCTTTGGCGCCTACATCAATCGTCATCGTCGTTTCTCCACCGTACTTTCGTTCCTACCATCGTAGAAGGTTCTATCGCCAATCCGAGGGCGGCGGTAGGGTACGCGCCATGGCGGCCTCGGTGACTGTGCATAGCGCGGCGTTGGTTGGAACGGGCGGCTTGCACTCGGCCGGCGAAACCGGAGAGTGGTTGCGGTGAGACTGTTCGTCGCCACCTTGCTGTCGCTTTGCTGCGCCTGCACAGCGCCTGGTTCGGTTGCCTGGCGCAGTGTTGGAGACAGTGTCGATCCGCCGCTGCGGGCGGTCAGCGGCCGCCAACTGCGCGAGTTGGTGCGCGGCGCCGACGCCGACGCGGTGCTGGTCAACGTCTGGGCGACGTGGTGCACTTCGTGCCGTGAGGAGTTGCCCGAGCTTCTGCGTTTGCGCCAGGACTATCGGCAGCGGGGCGTCGCCGTGGTCCTGCTGTCGGGCGACTTCGCCAGCGAGCGTGCGGCGGTGCTGGCGGCGCTGCGCGAGCACGGTGTCGACTTCGCCACCTACATCAAGACCGGCAAGGACATGGAGCTCATCGAAGAGCTCCAACCTGAGTGGTCGGGCGCCTTGCCGGCATCGTTCGTCTTCGCCCGCGGCGGGCGCATGGTCGAGTGGTGGGAGGGCGCCGCCGACTACGCGCGCTTCGCCGCAGCGCTCGAGCGCAGCCTGGCGGTGGACGGCGGCCGATGAGGGTGGTGTTGAGTGCGGCGCTGCTTCTCGCACTGAGCGGGCCAGCGGCGGCGCTCGAGTTGGCTGAGCGACTGCCGGGCACGGATCTGGCGCTGCCACTGCTCGACGGCAGTGACGTCAAGCTCGCCGACGTGCGCGGCGAGCGCGGTACCTTGGTGTTGTTCATCTGCGTCCACTGCCCGTGGGTGCGAGCCTGGGGCAGCCGCATCGCCGCGGTCGGTGCGGCGGCCCAGCAGGCGGGCATCGGTGTTCTCGCGGTGAACTCCAACGATCCGCGGCGCATGCGCCAGGACGGTGTGGGTGGGATGCGCAAGCAAGCGGCGGAGCTCGGTTTTTCCTTTGGCTACGCCGTCGATGCGGGGTCGAGGTTGGCGCGTGTCTTTGCCGCCAAGCGAACGCCGGAAGCCTTCCTTTTCGACGCCGGCGATCGCTTGGTCTATCGCGGCACCATCGACGACAACGCCCACGATGCCGGCGACGTCGAGCAGCACTTCCTGCGCGATGCCGTTCGCGCCGTGGCGGCCGGCCGGCCGCCGATGCCGAGCGAGACCAAGGCGCTGGGTTGCACGTTGAAGCTCTACGAGTAGTACTGCGACCATCGCCTTCCTTCGCTATCCCTCGCTCGGAGGCGAGTTGCTAAGATCGAAAAAGTGTAGTGGAAGTGGGATGAATAGATGACGATGTGGAAAGAGAAAGCGCAGGGCGAGTTGGCCGAGGATTGGTCGCGCGCGATGGACCTCCTCGAAAAACAGAGGAACTTGCGCTACCGGGGCAAGGTCGAGGAGAGGCCGAATGGCGCACTCCGTTGAAGACCTCCAGCGCATCGGCGTCAAGTTCTTTCTCGCCGGTGACGCGCCGGACCCGAGCGCGGTGGTGGCGGCGTTCCACCGCTGGATCCGGGCGCAGTCGGTCGAGGGGTTGCTGATTGACGTTGGCGACTACGCGCATGTTCCGGAGGGGCCGGGTGTCATCTTGGTGGCGCACGAGGGGACGTACGCTCTCGATCTCGGCGGTGGCCGACCGGGCGTGTTGTACTACCGCAAGCAGCCGCTGAACGGCGACCTGGAGCAGCGCCTGAGCAGTGTCGCGAGCGCCGCGTTGCGCGCTGCTCAGTTGCTCGCCGCTGATGGCGAGCTTGGATCGGCTGCAGGAATCGCCGGCGACGCCCTGCAGGTGTTTGCCAACGATCGATTGCTGGCGCCCAACGATGCCGCGACGGAAGCGGCGTTTGCGCCGTCGTTCGACCGTTTTCTCGACAAGCTCTTCGACGGTTCGCCGCGCCAGATTCGCCGCGACGCGGATCCGAAGGTGCGCTTCAACATGGAGGTCGAGGCAGAGCGCGGCGCCGATGCGGAGACGCTCTTGCGCCGACTCGCCTGATCCGCAGATCAACCGGCAGGCAAGCGAAAATGAAAAGAGGAGATGCGTGGTGAAGTACAGATCGTCGATGAGACTCGGGTACGTTGCCATTGGCGTTGCGGTCGTTGCGGGGTGTCAGACAGCGTACTACGCGGCGTTGGAGCAGGTAGGCTATCACAAGCGAGATCTTCTGGTGTCGAGAGTCGAGGCGGCGCGCGACAGCCAGGAGGAGGCGAAGGAGCAGTTCAAGTCGGCGTTGGAGCAGTTTTCTTCTGTCGTCAACTTTTCCGGCGGCGAGCTGGAGGCGAAGTACAATAAGTTGAGCGGCGAGCTCGACGCCAGCCGCGATCAGGCGGCGGCGGTGAAGAAGCGCATCGACGCCGTCGAGAACGTCGCCGAGGCGTTGTTCTCGGAGTGGGAGTCGGAGCTCGATCAGTACACCAACGACAAGCTGCGGCAGAAGAGTGCCCAGCAACTGCAGCGCACGCGCGATCACTACCGTCCGCTGATCACGGCGATGCGCCGCGCCGAGTCGAAGATGCAGCCGGTGCTGACGGCGTTCAATGATCAAGTTCTGTTTCTCAAGCACAACCTCAACGCCCAGGCGGTGGCATCCCTGAAAGGCGAGCTCGCCTCGGTGCAGACCGACATCGCCGAGCTGATCCGCGAGATGGAGTCGTCGATCGCCGAAGCGGATGAGTTCATCAAGACCATCGACGCCGGCTGATCCGCAGATCGCCACAGATGGGTGGCCTGAAGACTTTCGAACCACGGAGGCACCGAGATCCACGGAGAAATGATTCTTGAACCACGGCAGAAGGTCTCTCAAACCACGGAGAGGCATCGAGCTTTACGTGTGTTTTTCCTCGGTGGATCTCAGCGAAGCCTCCGTGGTTGTGTTTTTCCTCGGTGGATCTCAGTGATTCGGGGTGTCGGCAGCGGCTCACCGGCGATTCGCCCTCCCGGTTTCGGTGCTTCCTTCGCTCCTTTTCCGCGGATCTCAGTGTAATGCGGATCGTTGACGGAAGCGCGCAAAGGCAGGACGATCGCTGCTGCGGATCTGGCGAGGAGGAGAATCTGTGGCTCTGACGGATTTCGAGACGATCGACTTTTCATGGAACGGTGAAACGCGGACCGTCTACCAGAAAGGGAGCGGGCCGGCGGTCGTGGTCATGCACGAGATTCCCGGCATCACGCCGCCGGTGGCGGATTTTTCGCGGCGCGTCGCCGAGGCCGGATTCACGGTCTACATGCCGCATATGTTCGGTACGCCCGACAAGCCCCTGTCCATCCCCTACGCTCTCGGCCAGATGGCCCGCGCCTGTATCGCCAAGGAGTTTTCCGTGCTCGCCAAGAACCAGTCGAGCCCGATCACCGACTGGCTGCGGGCTTTGTGTCGCAAGGCTCACGAAGAGTGTGGCGGTCCGGGAGTCGGCGCCATCGGCATGTGTCTCACCGGCAACTTCGCGCTTGCCCTGATGGTCGATGAATCCGTGATGGCCCCGGTGTTGAGCCAACCATCGCTGCCGTTCGGCGTCACCGCCGCACATCGAGCGGCCTTGCACGTTTCCGGTGACGATCTGGAGGTGATCAAGCGACGGGCGGCTTCCGGCTGCGGCGTGCTCGGCATGCGATTTACCGCCGATCCGATGTGTCCCGGCGAGCGCTTCGCAACGCTGCGCCGCGAGCTCGGCGATGGATTCGAAGCGATCGAGATCGACTCCGGACCGGGCAACCCGCACGGACTGACTCGCCAGGCGCACTCCGTCGTCACCACCGACCTCGTCGACGAGGATGGACACCCGACCCGCCAGGCACTCGACCGCGTCCTCGCGTTGTTCAGCGAGCGGTTGAAATGATCTGCAGGGGCTGACTGCTCGTCGCTGTCCACGCCGTCAACCCGATCGCTCGCCGGCGCTTCAGGAGATGTGTTCCAACAAGTGGCGGTTGACGTCGGCCGGGGCGCGGTCGGTGATCCAGTGGTCGACGCCTTCGAGGATGACGAAGTCGTAGGGGGCGTCGACGAAACGGCCGGTTTTTTCCGCCGTGTCGCGGCAGATGGCGACGTCGCCGTCGCTCCACAGGAAGAGTGTCGGCACGACAATCGGGCCGAGCGCGGGAAGGGCGAAGGAGCGGTCGGAGACGTTGGCCGTGTACCAATAGAGTGCGGCCCGCATGGCAGCCGGTTCCTCGAGAGCGCCGACGTACTCTGCCACTGCGTCGTCGTCGATGCCGGTGAAGAGGCTGCGCAAGAACGAGGCGTCGTTGTCCAGGAAGAGATCGGCCGCCCCAGCGGCGGCGAACACGTCGAAGTAGCCGGATGCCTGGAACTGGCAGGAGTTTGGATCGGCGAGGTCTGCGTTGAAGGCGTCCGGGTGCGGAATCGACAGGATGGTCAAGGTGTCGACGCGATCGGGGGCGAGTCCGGCGACCCCCCAGGCGACACCGGCTCCCCAGTCGTGACCGACGAGGTGAAAGGTGTCGGCCTGGTAGGCGTCGGCGATGGCCAGGGTGTCCTGAATCATGAAGACAATGCTGTAGTCTTCGACGTCGGCCGGCCGCGCCCCGGGCGAGTAGCCGCGTTGGTCGGGCGCGATGGCGCGGTAGCCGGCACGCGCCAGGGCGGTGAGCTGATCGCGCCACTGGTAGGAGTTTTCCGGAAAGCCGTGCAGCAAGATCACGGTTTGGCCACCGTCGGGGCCGGCGACGCGAAGGTCGAAGGTCAGATCGCCGGCGCTGACCTGTTCGCGGCGAATGCTGTCGTCGACAACGCCGCCGGTGCCATCGTCGTCTCCACATGCCAGGGCAATGGTTGCGGCGGCGAAGAACGCCACGGCCAGCGCGAAAGTCCGAGTGTTGGGTAGGCTCATCCGGCGATCTTAGGGCGCGCAGCGCAGGCGAACAACGCCGAGGGGGTTGAGGTCGGAAGTTGACAGAGCCAGGTGGCTTGGGTAGAGAACCAACCAGTTGGTTATTTATGACACCTCGTCCCGCCAATCCCGAAGTCGTCGACAGGCTGGTTGCCGCTGGTCAGGAGCTGGTCCTGCGGCAGGGACTGGCGGCCACATCGATCGACCAGGTCTGCCGTCAGGCGGCGGTTTCGAAGGGCAGTTTCTTTCACTACTTCGCGACCAAACAAGAGCTGGTGGAGGAGCTCCTGCGCCGCTACGGCAGCGAGCGCATGGCCTTCATGGCGCACGGCCCGGAGCGCGCGATGGACGATCCGCGCGAGCGCCTCTTCGCCTACCTCGAGCGGATAATCGAGGGCAGTGGCGACGAGGACATCCTCTGTGGCTGTCTGATGGGAAACATCGGCCAGGAGGTTTCGCGTTGCAATCCGGGGTTGCGCGAGATCATCGCCGGCGGCGTGCAGGTGTGGACGGACCTCGTCGCGGCGGATCTGGCGGCGGCGAAACGGATCTATGCGCCGCGAGCCACTTGGCAGCCGAAGGACGTGGCGCGTCATTTGATCGGAGTATTTCAAGGCGGACTCTTGTTGGTCCGCATCACCGGCGACGCTTCGGCGTTGCGCAACAGTCTCGAGCACTACGCCCGCTACGTCGGGTTTCTGTTGGCGTACGACAAAGTCCGCAAGACGCGGCGCAAGAGAAAGGGGAGATCTTGATGGCAAACAAAGTCGTCTATGCCGAGCTGCACACCGGCGACACCGAGAAGGCCAAGGCCTTCTACGGCGGTCTGTTCGACTGGAACTTCCAGGAAACACCGGGCGACGGTCCGCCGTACACCTTCATTCAGATGGGTGAAGAGGGCGGCGGTGGTCTGACTTCGATGCCGACGCAGGCCAATCCGCAACCGCACTGGCTGCCGTATATCGGTGTCGACGATCTCGACGCTTCGACGGCCAAGGCGCGCGAGCTCGGTGCGAAGATCAACGAAGAGAACGTACCCGTTCCCGGCTTCGGCCGCTTTACGATCGTCACGGATCCAACCGGTGCGGAAATCGCACTTTGGGAGCAAGCCAATGGCTAAGATCAAATTGCATGTCTTTCCGCCGTCGCCGAACGCACGCCAGGTGCTGATCGCCGCCAACGAGCTCGGCGCGGACGTCGAAATCTGCATGGTGAACCTGCTCGAGCAGCAGCAGAAAACGCCCGAGTTCATCGCCCTCAACCCGAACGGTCTCATGCCGGTGCTCGAAGACGGCGATTTCGTCCTGTGGGAGTCGGTGGCGATCATGCAGTACCTGGCGGCTCAACAGGCGAGTCGCGAGCTGTGGCCGGCCGACGCTCGCCCGCAGGCCGATGTCAGCCGTTGGATGTGTTGGCGACTGGCGCACTGGGGACCGGCGTGTGGCACCTTCACGTTTCAAAATATGGTCAAGCAACTCACGGGTGGCGGCGATCCGGACCCGGCCGAGCTGGCCAAGGGGGAAGAGGGGATTGCCAAGTACGGCGCCGTGCTGAATGACCATCTGAAGGGCCGCGAGTTCTTGGTTGGCGACGCCCTGACCCTGGCCGACATTTCGGTCGCTTCGTGGCTGACCTACTACAAGGAGGCAAAGATCCCGGTCGGGGGCTTCGCCGAAGTCATGCGCTGGCGCGACGCCCTGGAGAACCGGGAGGCTTTTCAGAAAGCGGCCGCCGGCATCTGAAAGGACGAATCGCAATCGATGAATCGCCCGCATCCTCTCGAGAGTGCAGTAGAGGATGCGGGCGCTTGGCCGCACCGCTCGAGTGGACTCATCGATTGATTCGTGGCTTTCTGATCGACATGGGGTTCCTCACGCATCACTTTCGTGCGCGCTTTCAGGATTGGGCGATGCGCTGGCTCGAGGATCTGCGCGCCGGTGCCTTGCAGGAAGTCGGTGGCAACGTGCTCGAGCTCGGTTTCGGCACCGGACTCAATCTGCGTCACTACCCGGATACCGTCGAATCGCTGTCGACCATCGATCCGCTCGTCCTCGGCGCCATGGACGACAAGGTTGCGGCGCGTGTCGCCGCCGTTTCGTTTCCGGTCGAACAACACGCACTGCGCGCCGACGAGACCCTGCCGTTCGATGACGCAACCTTCGACAGCGTCGTCACGACGTGGACCCTGTGCTCGATCGCCGAGCCGGAAGCGGCTTTGCGCGAGGTGCGGCGCGTTCTGCGTCCCGGCGGTTCCTACTTCTTCATCGAACACGGACGCAGCGACGACGATCGTGTCGCCCGTTGGCAGGACCGCTTGGATCCTCTGTGGTGCAGGCTGGCCGACGGCTGCCATCTCAACCGGCGGCACGACGATGCCGTCGAGGCTGTCGGCCTCGATCTGAAAAAGCTGGACCGCTTCCGCTACCGCGGCCCGAGTGTCATCGCCGAGATGTACCGCGGCCGCGCCTTCGTCTGAGCACCGGCTTCTGCGTCCGCGGGTTGCCGATTCGCAGCGAGGTGTGTGGCGTGTCGCAACCAACGCGCCCGCCTTTCGACACGCTGCGCTCTGCGATAGGGTGGGTCGATGGACGTCCGTCATCAGCGTGTTGCCGCCAATGGGATCGAGTTCCACGTCGCGGCGTGTGGTGAGGGTTCCCGTCTTGCGCTCTTTCTGCACGGCTTTCCCGAGTGCTGGTACTCGTGGCGCCACCAGATGCCGCTACTCGCCGAGCTCGGCTATCTGGCCTGGGCGCCCGATTTGCGCGGCTACGGCGAAACCGAACGCCCGGCCGACATGCAAGACTATGCGATCGAGCGGCTGCTCGACGACGTCGCCGGCCTCATCGACGCTTCCGGCTGTGAGGAGGTGGTCCTGATCGGTCACGACTGGGGAGCGATGATCGCCTGGTACTTCGCCATGCGAGCGCCGCAGCGCCTGCAGCGGCTGGTGATCATGAACGTTCCCCATCCGGGTCCGTTCGCCACTGCGCTGCGCACCTGGCGGCAGTTGAGAAAGTCCTGGTACGCGACGGTCTTTCAGCTTCCCTATCTACCCGAGATGCTGTTGCGCGCGGGCAACTACAATGCCATCGGCGAGGCGTTTCGCGGCAGTGCCGTCAACAAAGATCGCTTTGGCCGCGAGGATCTTGCCGTCTACCGCAGAGCCGCCGCCCAGCCGGGCGCGCTGACGGCGATGCTGAACTACTACCGGGCGCTCGTACGCGGTGGCGGCGGCGAGCGACAGAGACGGCTCGGATTTCCGATCATCGAGACACCGGTGTTGATGTTGTGGGGCGAGCACGACGTGGCCCTGAGCATCCAATCGACGCACGGCACCGAGCAGTATGTGCGCGATCTGACGCTGCGCTTCCTGCCGGCGTCGCATTGGGTGCAGCAGGACGAGCCGGAAATGGTCAACGCCATGCTGCGCGCCTGGTTGCTCGATGAAGAGGTGCCGCAGGCCGGCGAAGTGCGTGCCCAGGCGGCGGTAGAGGCGGCGCCCAGCGAACAGCAGCCGCTGGCCGTCGGGCGGGAGGGGTGAGCGTGGACGGGGCGGAGGAGAGAGTGTCGATTCAACCGGCGCGCTTGCGCGATCTCTTGTCGACCTTCGATCTGTTCTCGCTGCGGACGCGCGAACGCGGCAGCGACTACGCCGGCGACGGTCGCGTCCTCGAATACGAGAGTGATGAGACGCGCATCCAGTCGAAGGTCGTTGGCGGCAAGCTCTACGAGACCGAGTGGCAGTGGTACGAAGGCGAGTGGGACTGCGCCTGTTCTTGTCCGGTCGAAGTCTATTGCAAACACGCCTATGCCGTTGCCTTGCGCGTCCTCGCCGATGCGCGCTCCAACGGCTTTGACGATCCACGACTGGCAGCGCTCCTGCCGACCAATGGCGATCACCCGGCGGCCTCGAGTGACAGCGGCGACGAAACGTGGGAGGGCGAAGACGAGGATGCGGTGCCGATCGTCTTGCTGCGTGACTCGCCACTGGTCTGGCAACGCGAAAGCGCGCTCGACGAGTTGCTCGCCGGCTCGCCGGTGGTCATCTCGCCCTACGGACCGGGCTTTGCCGAGATTCTCGAAGAGGAGGATGCCGACGTTCGTTGCTGGTCGCTGGCCCAGAAGATCGCTGGCGAAGCCGGCGGCTGGCTGCCGGCCGATCTCGAACCCTACCGCGACCGCGAGGACCTGCGCGCCCGCCATTCGGGACAGCAGAAGGACTCGTTGGTAGAGGATCTGCTGGCCTGGGCCGGCGAGCGACCAACGGTACCGCGCCGCCGCCTGCGGCTCGCCTTTTCCCTGCGTAGCGAAACGCCGGTGTCGGCGTCCGTCGTCTTCGAAGTGCAGGCGACGACGACGCGCTTGCGCGACGCCGGTCGCAATCTGCAGCAGTTGCAGCAGATACGCGCCGAGAGTCGGCGCGATGCCGCTGCCTTGACACCCGAGCACGCATCGCTGCTCGAGTGGATCTTGTCGAATTGCGCGCCGAGTGGGCGCGATGGCGGCGTGCTGTTGTCGACGCCGCGCTTGGCGACGTTGCTCGAATGGGTCGCCGAAGACACGGCCACCGCGGTGTGGGCCCGCGAGGAGAATGATGCCGGGACGGCCGGTGGCGTGCAGGGCGGTCAGCCGCTACGCATCGGACGTGAATTGTTGCGGCTGGTGCCGGCGATCGAATCGAACGACGGCAAGCCGGTGGTGTCGCTGGCGGTCGCCTGGCCGGATGGACGGCAGCGCAAGCTCGACGAGGGCCTGCTCTTCATCGAACCGCTCGACGGCGTGCGCGGTCTGCTCCTTTGCGATGGAGTCTTCCACTGGCTGGCCGAGCCGCCGCCTGCGTTGGTTCTCGTTGGCTTCGGCCACGTCGGTCAACTGGCGCTCGATGATGACGGACGCGATCGAGCGCTGCATCTCCTCACCTCGCGCTTCCCGACCGTGGCGACGGCGCTGAGCGAGCATACGCGCGTCCACTCGGTGCAGGCGATCGTCGCCTTCGATCTGCGCGACGACGACTGGTTGCACGCGCGGGTTTTTGCTTGCCGCAAGGGAGATGCATGGCAGCCGGGTGAAAGCGTGCCGGCATCGAGTGTCGTTTTCGAGTGGAGCGCCGAGACGGGGTGGTCTCGCATGACCGGGGATTCTGCCGGCGCGGCGCCGGGCTACGCCGAAGTTGCTGCGGCCGAAGCGAATGGCGCGGCGACGGCGACGGCACCGCAACCGTCGACCGATGTTTGGCTCGAGATTCCGGATGCCAAGGACGTGGCGCCGGCGCTGGCCTGGTTGGAAGGCGTTCCCATGCGGCCCGAGGCTGCCTTCGACGATGCACCGGAAGACGAAGGCGGCGGCTGGTGGATGAAAGCCACCCAAGCGCGGATGAACGATCTCGCTGAGGCATGGCTGGAAAGACCGCGCGGTGTCCGCATCGTCGGCACGACACGCGTCCAGCGCTTGCTCACCGGACACCGGCGGGTGCGACCGCGCTTGCGTATCCGCAAGTCGGGTATCGATTGGTTCGCCGTGTCGGCAGAGCTCGAAGCCGAAGGGCAGATGCTCAGCGCCGAACAGATTCGCGAGCTGCGCCGTTCGTCGGCGCGCTTCGTCAAGCTGGGAACCGAGTGGGTGTCGAAAGAGGCCCTCGACGGTTACGACCAAAGCAATGTGCTGCTCGCCGATCTCGGTCTCGACGCCGACGGCGAAGAGCAACGCCTGTCCTTCTGGCAGTTGGCCGGCGCCGCCCGCGAGTCGCTCGAGGCGTTGCTGGAAATGGGTGCCGACGAGGAATCGATCCAGGCGGTACAGGCGCTGCGCGACAAGATCGACAACTTCGAGGGCATCCCCGGCACCGACCCCCCGGGAACGCTCGTCGAGACTCTACGCGACTATCAGCGACACGGATTCGACTTTCTCGTCTACGCCGGCACCCTGGGCCTGGCGCCGGTGCTGGCCGACGACATGGGGCTCGGCAAGACGCTGCAGGCACTGGCCTGGATCCAGCACCTCGTCATCGAGAGTCCGCAGGGCGGGCCGACCTTGGTGGTCTGTCCGGCGTCGGTGGTCCACGTCTGGCAGCGCGAGGCCGAGCGCTTCACGCCGGATTTGAAGGTTCTCATCCTCGGCCGCGGGCGCGAGCGCTTTGCCCAGTGGGACCAGATCGCCGGCGCCGATCTCGTGGTGACGAACTACGCCTTGTTGCGCCGCGACATCGAACGCTGGAAAGACGTCGAGCTGCGCGCCTACGTGCTCGACGAGGCGCAGAACATCAAGAATCCCGACACCGCAATCGCCCGGGCGACGCGCATGCTGGTGGCCGAGCACCGACTGGCGCTGACCGGTACGCCGCTGGAAAACCGACCGCTCGACGTCTGGAGTATCGTGTCTTGCTTGAACCCTGGCTACCTCGGTACGCGGGCGGAGTTTCAGGACCGCTTCGGCAATCCCGAACATCCCGAAGCCGCCTACAAGTTGCTCTCGGCCAAACTGCGGCCGATCATGCTGCGGCGCACCAAGGATCAGGTGGCGCCCGAGCTGCCGGAACGCTTCGAGCAGCGCCACGAGTGCGAGCTGACGGCCGGCCAGCGGCGCTTGTACATGGCCGAGCTGCGCCGTAGCCGCGAGCAGGTTTTCGATCTCGCCGACGACGAGAACAACTTGCGTCGCAACCGCGTCGCCGTCCTCGCCGCGCTGACCAGGTTGCGCCAGATCTGTTGTCACCCGGCGCTCATCGGCGCCGACGCCGCTCTCGGCTCGGGCAAGTTCGACACCGTCTTCGCTCTGCTCGAAGAACTGATCGCCGAAGGACACAAGGTGCTGCTCTTCTCGCAATTCGTGCAATGTCTCAAGCTGCTGGAAAAGGAGCTCGTCGAGCGCCAGATGAGCTATCACGTCCTCACCGGATCGACGCGCAATCGCGAAGAGGTCGTGTCGGCGTTTCAGGAAAGTGAAGACGCATCGATCTTCCTCATTTCACTCAAGGCTGGCGGTACCGGCCTCAACCTGACGAGCGCTTCCTACGTCATTCTTTTCGATCCGTGGTGGAACCCAGCCGTCGAGGCGCAGGCGATCGATCGAACCCATCGCATCGGTCAGAAGCGCGCCGTCATGGCCTACCGGCTGGCGACGCGTGGAACCATCGAGGACAAGATCTGGGAGCTGCAGAAACGCAAGGCTAAGATGCTCGAACACGTCCTCTCCGAGAAGAGCTTCGCCGGCTCGCTGACCAAGGAAGACCTCGCCTATCTGCTCGACAATCCGGAGGAGAGTGGCGACTAGAGGCCCGCCTGGACGAGGCCATGCAGGAGGTTTTGCCGATGAGAACTTCGACCCTGGCGTTGATCGCGCTGACTTCACTTGCCGCTTGTTCGTTTTCCGACAGCTCCGGCAGCCTCTCGGATTCGGTCTCGAGCCCGTTCGAATTGGTTTCCAGCCTGTCCGCCGGGGTCTCGAGTGATAGCGCCTATCGCGACGACGTCAGCGACCACACTCGGACGGTTCTCGCCCTCGGTGGCTCGGCGGCCGACGTCTCGGCGGGCCTCGGAACGATTGCCCGAGCGCACGGTATCTCCGATTGGCAAGCGAGCGATTCGACCTACCTGGGTGTCGGTCGCGGTATCGCCAAGGCGGCCGCCGGCGATGGCGCCCTGGTCGCGGCGCAGGCGTCGTTGGCCACCTGCGAGCGCCGCAAGGCGCTCATGCAGGCCGGGTTTCACGCCGCCGACGCGGAATAGCCGATGTCGCCACTGCGACTTGCGATCGGCGCCGTCGCGATCAAGGTTGTCTTCGCCGTCGCGCTGCCGGTGGCTGCGGCGCCGGCAGTGGTCGAGTTGCTGGTGGTCGAAGCCAACGAGGGCAACTCGAGCGGCGGGCATCTGGCGCTGCGCTTCGCTGCGGAGGTCTACCACTACGAGCACGCTGCCCCGGGAATCGCGCGACTGCGCCGCGACACCTGGCAGCACTTTCGCCGTGTCTACAGCGATCTCGGCAATCGCGCCATCACCGCTCAATCGGTCGATCTCGACGACGCGACGGCGGCGCGGGCGCGCGATCACTTCGCCTCACAGCGCTGGATGCAGGACGCTTCACTGGCCGCGTTGTCCGAGATCGAACGTGATATCGCCCTGCTCGAAGAGCTGGGCGATATCGCTGCCGGTGTTGCGATGGCACGCCGACTCGCCGGGGTTGGTTTGTTCGCTGGCCCAGGCGACGGGGCAGTCTTCAGTGGAGTCGACTCCGGTCTGGCGGCGCTGCGGGCGCGGATCGAATCCGTCCACGGCGCGACGGCATTGGCGGCCGAAGCCGAACGCACGCGCCGGGCGATCGCGGCGTTGCGGGTCGGCGTCGCCGCGCCGCGGATGGCTGGGCGGGGGTTGGCGACCGACTACGACGAGCTCGCCGGCCGCCTGGTAGCGCTGCGACTGCTCGGCGGTGCAGCGCGCTTGAACCCGGCCGTGGTGCTGACCGAGAAGCGAGCTCTGACGCCGCCCGAAAGGCGCTGGCTCCACGGTGCCAAAGCCGAGCTCGAGAGCAGAGTGGTCGATCTCTTCGCCTCGTCGCGGGTGGATCGAGCGACCGCCTTGCTGGTCGGCATGGCCCGCTTGCTGGCGTTTGAGCAGAGCCTCGCCAGCAATCATCTCCACCTGCTCGAGGTGTTCGACGAAGATGCGCCCCGGGTGGAGCTCGATCGGCGGCCATGGGTGGTCGACTCGCTGCTCGCTCGCAGCCGCACCGACTATGCGCACCACCGCCGGCGATTGTTCACCGCCGCGGCTGATTCCGCAGCCGGTTTCGCAGAGTCGCACTTGAGCCGCTTGGAAAGTGCGGCGAGCCGTCGCCGCGAGCTCGAGCGGAGCAGGGCGCAGGCCCGCTCTGGCGAACCCTCCGTGCGCGTTCGCCGCGGCACCGGAATACCGTCGCGGCGAGGCGAGTGGCGCGGGTTACCGGCGCCACCGGTCAGCCGGCGCCACCTGCCGCGGCTGCGAGAGATGCGAGACGTACTGGCGGAGGAAATCGGCGAGCGCTGGCGCTACGATCTGGTGGCGCGAAACTGCGCTACCGAGTTGCTCGGCCAACTCTTCGCGGCAGTGCCCGAGCTGGCGAGCGGCGGCGATCCCCTCGCTTTCGTGCCGGCGTTGGCGCCGCGCTCGCTGCGCGACACCGATCCACGGACAGGCCGGCGCAGAATCGCGCCGCTGCGCGAGCGTCGTATCGCCGCCCGAGCTCGCCGCGACGGTGCGTTGCTGGTCGCTCTGCGCGAAAGCACGACCTGGACGTCGGAGCTCTACCGGCGTTGGTCGGCGACCGGCGATTCGGAGTTCCTTTTCTTCACTCAGGAGCGGCCGTTGTTGCGACCGCTGCTCGGTGCCGCCAACCTGAGCTACGCCCTGGCGAGCGGCACCATCGGGGTTGCAAGAGCGCCCGTCGATAGCGGCGCTCTCTTGCTCTCGAGTATGCGCGGCGCAATCTTTGCGTTGCCCGAGTTGGTCTTCGTCAACATACGCAAAGGCTCGTATGTGCACATCCCCGCCGGCACCGGGTTGCTCGGAAACGACTGGCCGCCGCCGACCGCAGAGATCACTTCACGGTAGGGCTGCGATGGAGTCGCGACGGCAGCTCAGCTCGCTGGATTTGCGCCGGCTCCGGCAAGCGGGTCATCGGCAGCCAGTGATTCGCAAGGTGCTGCGCGATTGGCAGAGCTTGCTGAGCGGCGATGAGGATCTCGAGTGGCTGGAGCAAGCGCTGCCCCTATGTGACGACTTGTGAAAACGGCCGACTGCTTGCGCACCGCATGCCGATCGACCCTGATCGGCTACTACCTATGGGGCCAACACTGGCACTTGATCGCCCCGGTGCAGCAATCGGCATCGGATACTCCAACTACGGCGATGGTGAGCCTTCGTGAGTAGTGATCGCTCTCACTTCGGCCGCAGGGCGTAGGCGAGGTAGACTCGTCGCCGGTTCTGGAAGTCTTCGCACATCGGCGATCCGAGGCAGCCGGCGAAATGTCGGATCGAAGCGCGCACCGGTGCGGGGACTGCCGGCAGCGAGTCGATCATTGCGCGCTTGCGGGCGTCGTCGGCTTCGAGAGCTGCGACGATTCTGCCGGTGATGTCGTGGCGTTCGAGCACTTCGAATTGGGCACCGGCGATCTGCTCGTCGAGAAGCTTGACCTCGGTGGCGTGGCGAAAGTCGGCGAGGAGGAGGACGCCGTCTGAGGTGAGCACTCGTTGCGTTTCGCGGAGGAATGCACTCGGGTCCGGGTAGCAGTGCGAGCTTTCGACGTTGAGAACGACGTCGAAGCAGCGATCGGCGAAGGGGAGGTTCTCCGAGTTGCCGACCGCGAAGCGCAGACCGTCCGCCGAGTGTCGAGCGCAGCTCGCTTCGATGGCTCGTCGTGAGAGGTCGACGCCGACGACTGCGCCCGTGTCGTAGAGTCGGCGAAGGTGCGCGGCGCCGCCACCGCGTCCCGAACCGACTTCCAACACCCGCGCCGCCTGCAGCGTGCCCGGGCCGCGGAGATGGGCGAGGAAATCGTAGAGCGCCAGTTGGAATCGCTCGGCGGCGGCGGTCGCGGCGGCAGGCGCGTATCCGTAGTTCATGCACTGAAAGTCGGCGAAGACGAGGCCCGAGAAGTCGTTGATCGCGTCGTACCAAGCTCTGTAGGCGTGCTCGCGGAACGGAAGATTCCAGGCTCGCGCTACTTTCATCGCCCCTCGCGCCAGCATGAGCTGCGCCGACAAGCGCAGTGCCCGCGTGCTCATGGCGCCGAGCTCATCGGGCGAGACTCATCGGGCGACACTCATCGGGCGAGACTCATGGGGCAGGCCGCGGCAAGAACAGGCAGCGCAGCAAGTGCGGCCCCGGTGTGTAGATCCACTCGCGGGGTCCCGCCGGTACGAGTGTGCGGACGGCGCGGCGGAAGGCCGGCAAGCCGTACCAGGGAATCGCCGGCACCAGATGGTGTTCCCAGTGGTAGGGCGTGACGCAAAACGGAAAGAGCAGGTTGCGCAGTGGAAACACCAACCCGCGCGTTCTCAGGCGCGCATCATCCGTGCCCGCATAGCCGCCACCGTGCTCGAAGCTGCTCTTCAAGAAGTTGAGCGAGGTTGCGGTCTTGAAGGCAATCAGCGTGGTGACGACGGTGAGCAGCGGCGCCGCCCGCAGGGGGTAGTAGAGGATCAGTGTCCAACCGATCGCGAAGAGCAGTGTGCGGGTCGTCATCGAGAAGCGCGGCGCACCGGCGGCGCTGGGGCAGCGGTCGTCCAGGTGGCGCATCCAGATGCGGTAGAACTCCAACTCGTACAAGGGGAACAACCACACCTTGGCCAATTTGGCGATCAGCGCGCGGCCCTCGAGCACGTACTTGTCACAATTCTGCGGATCGTCGGCCTGCAGGGCGCGCCGGTGGTGCAGCAGGTGACCGCGCCGCCAGTGCGTATCGTAGTCTCTGAAGAAGAGCACACACACGGCCCGGCCGAACGCATCGTTGAGCCGCCGTCTCCACCGCGACGACCGCACGATCAGGAAGCGATCGTGCGATGCTTCGTGGACGACCAGCGTGAACAGCGAAAAGATCACGACGCCGCCGGCGAGTCCGAGGATCGCAGCAAGAACGGCCCGCGGCGCGACGCCGGCGAGGACCGCGTGCAAGAGCGGCAGCGCACCGAGGAGCAATCCCAGGCAGGTCAGATTGACGGCGTTGTGCAAAGCCGGCGACCCAACCGAGACGAAAGGCCGGCCCGCCCGTTCCGCGACGACGAGCCAATCCGCATGGCGAGAGTGTTCGAAGTCCGCGTCGGAGAACTTCCCCGAAAAAGCACCGCGTGCTGAGTCATCCGATCCCCGCATATTCCCGACACCGATCCCCCACCGCGAGCAGAACGAAAGTAGTGTGCCGCGGCCGGCCAAATCAAGGGCAGGGGACGTGTGGCCGATCGGACGACCGGTACGAGAAGGAGTGTTCCTTGTCCTGTTGTGTGTTGTATGTACATAGTATGGCCGTGCGTCCATTGGGTTTCGAAAGGAATCGATGAAAGAGCCCGATTTCAGCAAAGCCAAACGCAATCCGTACGCGAAGAGATTGAAGCGCCGGCGCAAGTCGGTGACGATCCGTCTCGATGGCGCGACGGTCGAGTACTTCAAGGCTATGGCCGAAGAGACGGGACTCCGGTACCAGACGCTGATCAACCTCTACCTGCGAGACTGCGCAGCGACGGGCAAGAAGCTGAACCTTGCATGGACACGAGACACCGACTCGAATGCCGCGTAGGACTCGAGGCCCCCGAGTAGGGGGCTTGGCACTTTTCCTTTCAACCTTGTCGTAGACCCAGACTCGCTTCCGCTTCCCGCCAATGCTGAAACGACGGAGCGTCGCTCACTGTACGTAGTGGTGTTTAGCCATCGCGCTCATCGAAATAACAAATCTTGTTCGCGAGGCGGTTCGCGATCTCTTGGTGGCGAGGTACCGCTTCGACGGCTCCGGTTGCCGGGTTGCACCACAAGGAGTGAGCGCCGCCTTCTCGTTTGAGATGGCAACTTTGTTGTCGCAGGTGGCGGAGCAGGGCGCTTCTCTTCACTCGACGACTACCGTCTCGCGTTCCGCATCTGCCGGAACGCCGCGAAGGGCATCTTCGCGGCGGTCTTCTAGGATGAGGGCGATCGCCTCGGCGAGGCTCGCTCGGGCATCTTCCTTTGTGCGTCCCTGTCCACTGGCACCCGGTACCTCTGGACAGTAGGCGATGAACCAATCGCCATCTCGTTCCATAATCGCCGTGAACTCATTACGCATACCCACTCTCCTGGACGGAGGTTATCCCCCCAAAGAAGGGGTGTCCAATCCGTCGTGAATCAGGGCAGATTGCGACAGGCCGATCACAACATGAAACCCGAGCGGCCACCATCACCGTCCATCCCGAGTGCCTGACTGAAGCCGAAGGCGAGGTCTGAGGTGGACCCCATCTATCGGACCAAAACGAAGCCAAGTTCAGGGTGGATGGAGCCGGGTTGAAGTTGCTGCGAGTGGGGATGCGCCCACGGCCGTCCAGGGTGCTCCCGATCTCGTGCGCGCACCGCAACGCGGAGCAGAGTTGGGATCACCGGGAATCGCGAGAATTTTGCAGATCGCCCGATCAGGTTCCTTCGGACTTGTTCTTACTGAGTTCTTACGAGTGCTGGAGCGGTAGCGCGGCATAAGGGACCCGCAAACTACGAATGCCCTTGATAAGCAAGGGCATTCGGAAGTGGGCCGCCGGAGACTCGAACTCCGGACCCGCTGATTAAGAGTCAGCTGCTCTAGCCAGCTGAGCTAGCGGCCCACCGACGTGGATATCGGACGTTGGGCAGGGCTGCAAGCACGGGTTCGACTACTCTGGAAGAGCGAAGAGGTCTTCGATGTCGATGGTGAGGGTTGGGAGTACGCTGGAGAGGAGGGTCTTCCGGTAGGTGCGTGGGCGGGCGTAGCTGCCGTTGCGGAGGGTGAAGACCTGAACCTCGCGGGCGTCGGGGTCGACGATCCAGTATTCGGCGACGCCGTTCTTTTCGTAGATGTTCTTTTTCTCGGTACGGTCGCGGTGCGCGGTCGCCTGGGACTTCGTTTCGATGGCGATGCTGGGAACGACTGTGAAGAAACCCGACGGCGGTGGCATCGGGGCGGAAGCAATACGATCCGCGGCGATGTACGAACCGTCGGGCTCGACCGTATCCCCAGTGGGTAGGTCGTATCCGGCGCTGGAATCGACGACGATTCCGAGATCGTTACTACGAACGTGATCGTCCAGCATCGCGATCAGCCGGGCGCCGATCACACCGTGTCGCCATCCGGCCGGTGGCTCTCGCACGATGTGGCCGTCGAGGAGCTCGCAGCGCTTGCGTGCGTCGGCGGGCTGGTCGGC
The DNA here is from genome assembly GCA_965216585.1 of uncultured Binatia bacterium (SeqCode). Taxonomy (GTDB): domain Bacteria; phylum Desulfobacterota; class Binatia; order HRBIN30; family CADEER01; genus CADEER01. Next base: position 447,274 of record CBDCGC010000002.1, read on the forward strand.
GAGCCAGTCGCGGAACTGGGATTGGGTGAAGCGCTCGTCGGAGCGGAAAAGGGTGGGGTGAGTCATACACTTGATCAATAGCAGAGTGCTCGTGGTCTGACCAGCCGCGAAGATGATCGCAGGTCGCCGAGTCGGGACCGTGTCGCTCTCGCCATGGTGGGCGCGGTATACCGGACGTGCATGGAGCTCGACGTCATCATCTACGATCTGTTGCTGATCTTGCTCGTCGGCCTGGTGGCCGGGGTTTTGTCTCAGCGACTGCGCTTTCCGGTGGTCGTCGGTTATCTGGTCGGGGGCTGTCTGCTCGGGCCCGGGGGCTTTGCGGCGGTCGGTCTGCGCCACCACGAGATCGAAGTTCTCGGCGAGTTGGGTGTGTTCTTTCTGCTCTTCTCGATTGGTTTGGAGATCTCGCCGGCCGAGCTGATGCGATTGGGGCGGCGCCTCTTCGTAGGAGGGACGGTGCAGATGTCGCTGGTCGCCGTGCCAGTGGCATCGGTGCTCATCGCCGGCGGAGTGGCACCGCGACCGGCGGTACTACTCGCGCTCGCGCTTTCCTTTTCCTCGACGGTCCTGGTGTTCCAGGCTCTGAGCGAGCAGAGCCGCTCGACCGATCACATCGGCCGGCGCCTGATCGGAATTCTTCTCTTCCAGGATGCCGTCTTGGTTCCGCTCTTGCTGGCGGTGCCGCTCCTGGTCGGTGGCTCGCAATCGAGCTTGGCGGTCGACCTGGTCTTGCTGCTCGGACGCTCGGCCGCGTTCGGCGGCTTGGTCTTCGCCCTCGACTACGTCGTCCCGCGCTACGTCCTGCCTGTGGTCTGTCGCGACCGCTCGACGGCTTCGCTGGTCCTTTCCTCGCTGGTCATTCTCGGCGGCGTCACGCGTGTCGCGCATCTGCTCGGTCTGCCACCGGTCGTTGGCGCCTTTTTCGCCGGCCTGGTGCTCGGCGGCAACCGCTGGACGGCACAGATCGACGCCGTCGTGTTGCCCTTCCGCGAAGCGTTCGCCGCCGTCTTCTTCACCAGCCTCGGTTTGCTCCTACAACCCGGTGCGCTGTGGCAGGCGCCCCTCTCTCTGGCTCTGCTCTTCGCCTCGTGTGTGATCGTCAAGTGGTTGGCCGCCGTCGTCGCCCTGCGTTGGACGGGTCTGTCGTGGGCGCTGAGCATGCGCACCGGCGCCGGCCTGGCGCACGTTGGCGAGTTCGCTTTCGTCGTCGGTCTGGCCGGTCTCGATGCAGGTTTGATCACGCCCCAGCAATACGGCGCCTTGATCGCCGTCGGTCTGCTGACCCTGGTGGTGACGCCGCCGGCGTTGCGGCGCGGCCTGAGCGCCGTGCCCGGCGACGCCGCCGCCGGGGATGCGCCTGGTGTCGAGCGCGATCGCCAGACTGCCGACGCGGTGGTCATCGGCGCCGGCCCGGTCGGCCGGCGCGTGGCGTCGACGCTGGAGATGGGCGGCGTCGACGTCTGTGTCGTCGACGCCTCTCCGGTGAACTTGCACGCCTTCGCCCAGGCGGGGTTTCGCACCGTCGCCGGCGACGCCGTGCGACCGCACATCCTCGCCGCCGCCGGCGTGCGTTCGGCCGGTCTGGTGGTCGTATGCATACCGGAAGACGACGCGGCGAAGGCGATCGTGCGCGAAGTCCGGCAGGCGAACGAAACCTGCCGGGTGCTGGTGCGGTGTCGCTACCAGGGCAGCGCCGAGGAGCTGCAACGGCTCGGCAGCGATGAGATCGTCAGCGAAGAAGTGCTGGTCTCGCGCACGCTGGTGCAGATGTTGCGCGAGTGAAGGTTCGCACACCGCCGCGGCGCGGCTATTCCACGCCGGTCAGATAGGTGTACTCCTTCAGGCCGTTCTCGTAGTGGCGGCGCAGGCGGGCCGAGTCTTCGATGTTGATCTTGCCCTGACGCATGGCCGACTCGATGACGCGGCGCACCTTTTCCACCAGCATGGCGGGGTCGTACTCGACATAGCGCAAGACCTCGTTGACGTCTTCACCCTCGACGACGTGCTCGACGGTGTAGCGACCCTCGTCGTCGAGGCGGACGTGCACGGCGTCGGTGTCGCCAAAGAGATTGTGCAGATCGCCGAGAATTTCCTGGTAGGCGCCGACCAGGAACATGCCGATGTAGTACGGTGCGCCGTTGGGCGAGTGCAGCTCGAGTACGTCTTTGACGTCGTGCGCATCGATGAACTGATCGATCTTGCCGTCGCTATCGCAGGTGAGATCGGCAAAGACACCGTGTCGCGTCGGCTTTTCGTCGAGACGGTGGATGGGCATCACCGGAAAGAGCTGCTTGACCGCCCAGTGATCGGGGGCCGATTGAAACACCGAGAAGTTGGCGTAGTAGGTGTCTGCCAGGCTCTTCTCGAGCGGCTCGAGCTCCTCGGGCACGTTTGGCAGATCGCGCGTGATACGGAGAATCTTCTCACAGCAATGCCAGAACAGGCGCTCGGCGCGGGCGCGTTCGACGAGATCGAAATAGCCGAGGGCGAACATGCTGGTCGCCTCTTCTTTCAGTTGCAAGCTGTCGTGGTAGGACTCGACGACGTTCTTCTGCGAGATCGTCGACCACACCTCGTGGAGGTCGCGGATGATGCGATGATCCTTCTCGTCGGCGCAGCGCGGCGCTTTGCCGGGCAGGGTTTCCTGGACGCCGAGGACGTCGAAGATGAGCACCGAGTGGTGCGCGACCATGGCGCGGCCGGCTTCGGTGACGATGTCGGGGTGTGACAGGTCCTTCTCGTCGCAGGCCTCCTGGATGGCGGCGACGACGTCGTTGGCGTACTCCTGGGTCGTGTAGTTCATCGACGAGTGGAAGTTGGTCTGCGAACCGTCGTAGTCGACGCCGAGGCCGCCGCCGACGTCGAGCATGGTGGGCGTCGCGCCGAGATCGTGCAGCCCGACGAAGATACGGCTGGCTTCGCGCAGGGCGTCTTTGTGGGCGCGGATGGCGGTGATCTGCGAGCCGATGTGGAAGTGCAGGAGCTCGAGGCAGTCGAGCATGTCCTCTTCGCGCAGGCGCTCGACGGTGTCGATGATCTCCATGGCGGTGAGGCCAAACTTCGAACGGTCCCCCGTCGACTCGACCCACTTGCCGGCGCCCTTGGTGGTCAGCTTGGCGCGCACTCCGATGTGGGGGCGGATGTCGAGGTCGTGAGCGACCTTGACGATGAGATCGACCTCGCGAAAGCGGTCGACGACGATGATCGGGTGGCGACCGAGACGCTGCGCGAGGAGGGCGGTTTCGATGTAGGTGCGGTCCTTGTACCCGTTGCAAATGATCAGCGCGCCGGGGGTGTCGAGCACTGCCAGGGCGATGAGCAATTCGGGTTTGCTACCGGCCTCGAGTCCGATGCGTGCAGCGGCGCCGTAGTCGACGATTTCTTCGACGACGTGGCGCTGTTGATTGACCTTGATCGGATAGACGCCGCGGTAGGCGCCGCCATAGCCGTATTCCTCGATGGCTGTGCCGAAGGCGTTGCGCAGGCCTTCGATACGGGTGGCGAGAATGTCGGAAAAGCGGACCAGCAAGGGCGTGCGCAGACCGCGCTGGGCGAGATCGCGGACCAGGGCGAGAAGGTCGATACCGGGGCCCGCATCGGCCCGCGGTAGGACTTCGACGTTGCCGGCCTCGTTGATGGTGAGGAAGCCCGCACCCCACGCGGTCACGTCGTACAAGTCGAGAGCGTCTCGAACGGTCCAGCCTCGCATTTGCTATCGGTCGCCTCCGCGCCAACGGCGGACGCCTTCTATAGCCGGATTCGGCGGGTCTGGATAGCAGTGCTGGAGCTGGCGCGCCGCGCTCAGTCGAGCTCGATGACGCGACACTCGGCGTCGGCGTCGAGCAGCGCGTTCAGCGAGTCGCGCTGCGCCGTGAAGTAGAACACCTGCTGCTCCCGGGCGAGGCCGGCGATCTCGGCCGCCGTCGCCGGCACCTGATCGGCGTCGAGGTTGGCCAGCACCTCATCCATGACGAAGGGGATCGGGTCGGTGCCGCGGGCGAAATCGCGAGCGATCGCCAGATGAAGGCTGAGGTTGATCTGTTGCGCGAAGGCGGGTGCCAGGTCGTCGTCGACATCGTGTTGGACGCCGCTGCGGTCGACGACGACGAGCTCGCCGTTGCCGTTGCGCGAGGCCAGGCGGACCAACTCGCCGGCAGTCAGCGCGCGCAGGCGGGTCGACGCTTCGTTGAGAAGAAAACCGCCGGTCGCCGCCGCCCCCTGGGAAGCGGCGCTGAGCAAGGAATCGGCGAGCGCCAGGCAGCGCCAGCGCTCGGCGCAGTGCTGGATTTCCGTGCGCAGCGCCGCGCACTGCTGTTGCAGGACGGTCACTTCCAGGGATTCCTCGAGCTCGCGACAGCCGCTGGCGGCCGCAACGCGCTCGTGAGAAGCGCCTTCGAGCTCGGCCTCGAGGCGGGCGATCTCCTCCTCGACCGCGGTCGCTTGCTCGCTCCACGACGCGAGATCGCCACTCGCCATGCAGGCACGCAGGTCGTCGCTGTCGGCGATCTGCGCTTCGGCGAGGCTCTCCGCGAGGTCGCGTTCGACGCGCTCGACGGCGCGCTTGATGCCCTGGCGGCGGACGAAGATCTCGCGCCGGCGGTCGTACTCCTGCTCGTCGTTGGTGCCGGCGCGGCGGCGAATCTCGGCCAGCGCCGCGTGCGCTTGCTGGCGCTCGTTCTCGGCCGCGGTCAGACTTTCCTGCAGCGCCGCCAGGCGTTGCTCGAGATCACCGCGCTGCTGTGCCAGGGACAAGCTGCGACGGGCACTCTCGCGCAGGGAAAAGAGTTGGTCCTCGAGATCGCGACCGCACAAGCTGTCGCTCGCCTCGACGCCGAGGTCGGCGAGCAGAGCGCGCGCCTGCTCCTCCCACTCCTCGATGGCCGGCGCCAGGGCGCGCAACTCCTCGTCGACCTGCTCTGACTCGTTGGCGAGCTCGCGCCAGCGGTCGAACTCGCAAAGGTAGGTGGTGAGTTCCTCGTGGTCGAGGTGGGCGGGTAATCCGACGCTGTGCTTCCAGTCGTCCCATTCGAGTGCGACCGCGTCCTTGGCGCGGTGGGTTTCCCTCACTTCGTCCATCACTTTGCTCTCGCGGTCGCGCATCGTGCGGATGGCCAGCGCCGTCTCGGTCAGCGGCCCGCGCTCGCTCTGGCGCTGGCTGGCGGCGAAGAGGGCGCGCTCGGCGGCTTCGACTTCTTGCAGAGAGGGAGAGCCGTCGAGATCGAGGACCTCGGCGAAAAGCGCGACGCGTTCGCTGATCTCGTCGGCCTTGCGCCAGCGCGCATCGCGCAACTGGCGCGAGCGATGAAGGTCGTTGTGCAGCTTGTCCTCACCGGCGCGCAGCTCGCGGTTGCGCATCTCGGCCCAACGCAGGCGCCAGCCGAGGAGCAGGTCGATGACCATGGCGGCAAGGGCGACGGCGCAGAGGATCATGGCCTCGGTGGCCCGTTCGCGGCTCACCTGGAAGAGCGCCGCCGAGAAGGAGAGGGCGACGATCACCCACAGTCCTTTACGGACGCCCGCCGCCGGCAGGCGATAGCGCCGCTGGTCGAGAGTGTCGATTTCCTCGGCGCGCTTTTCGGCCGTGCGCGCCGCCGCTTCACCCTGCGACTGAATCTGCCAGAGCTCGTCGAGACCGTCGCGCACCGCCCAGAGGGCGCGCCACTGTTCGTCGAAGGGGTCGAGCGCAGCGCCGAGGCGGCCGGCGGCGCGGGTGGCGCGACTGCGCTCGCTGCGCAACTGCTTCAAGTCGGCGCGCGTCTTCTCGAGCTCGGAGCGCGCTCGCTCTTCGCGCTTGTTGAGATCCTCGGCCCGTGTGACCCATTGGCGGGCGGCATCGGAATCGAGCTCGTTGGGGTCGAAGTGCATCGCGCCGTCGGTTTCGGACACCTTGCCGAGCGCCTGCGGTACGAGGTTGGCGAGCTCGGCGTGGCGGGCGCGCAAGCGGGCGAAGGCCGTCATGCGTTCTCGATAGGTCGAGAGATCGCCACAGACTGCTTCGATCTCCTGCGCCATCTCGTGCCGATCGCCGGCCTCCGGCAAAGCGTCGAGCTCGGCGCGCAACTGGCGCTGTTGGCGGCTTTGGGATTGGTACGCCTCTTCGCTCGCCTCGGCCCGGCGGCGCGCTTCGCCGATCGACGAATCGTCTTCGGGAAAGTCGTCGATCGGCTCCAGCTCGTCGAGCTCGCGCTGCAGCGACATCCGCTTTTCCCAGATCGGCCACATCTGGATCGACGCCTGTAGGCGTTCGCGCCGCCGTCGCAACTCGGCCAGCTCGGCGCACAGGCGCCCGACCTCGTCGGTGGCGCGCTTTTCCGTTTCGAGATGCCGCAGCAAGGCCGCTTCGCGCAGCAGGGCTTGTTCGAGCCGAGCTTCGCTCTCTTCCAGCTCGGCGATCAAGCGATCGATCTCACCGCTTTGGTCGTCGCCGAGGAGCGCTTGCATGCGGGCGCGCACTTCGGCGGAGCCGGCACCGGTAGGCGCCACGGGTGCCATCGAGTGCGGAGTTTCATCGGCGAGCCGGCGGCCGGCGATGTCGAAGACGCGACGCAGGTCGGCCCGCTCGTTGCGGCCGAAGAGGCGCCCGAGATCGCCCGGTCCGGCCGGTTGGCCGTCGAGCTTGCGCAGCGTTTCGCTCTCCGCCGTACCGTTGGTCGACAGCTCGAAGTCGCCGTTGGGTCCGGACAAGAAGGCGGTGCTGCGACCGCTGCCGCCGTTGCCTTCGGTCGAGAAGAGAAGCCGCCGCACCGCCTCGAGGGCGAAGGTCTTGCGCCGCTCGTCGGCACTGAAGAAGACGACCAGACCGTTGGGCAGCTCGCCGCTGTCGATCTTGGTGGTGCTGGCGTCATCGAGGACGAGCGAGCGTATTCTCATCGCGGATGCTCGTGATTGGCTGTGCCCGTCGCCGCGGCGAAGGCTGAGGATCGTGTCGGCGGGAAGTTCATGGTCGTCGCTGGCTAGCGGATGGTCCCCTCGCGGATTTGGTGTAGCGCGAGTTGTGTGGCGTTGGCGAGGAGCTCGTCGGCGCTGCTCGAGGCGAGCTCGGCGGTCCAGCGCCGCATCAGCGGATCGAAACGCTGGGCGAAGTAGTAGCTGCGCTGGAGCGGGTTGGCCGGCAGGGCGCGCGCTTCCTGCACGACCGAAACGGCCAGCGGTTCGCTGGGTTGCTGATCTTCGAGCGCCATCGGCAGGACGCGAATGCCGTTGCACCAGACGAACGGATCCCAGCTTGCGGTTTGCGCTCGCAGGTCGTCGAGGACGCTTTCGACCTCGGCTGTCGCGACGGCCACGTCGACGGTGCCGGATTCGATCTCGATCGAGACGATGAGGCCGCGGCCGCTGTGGCTGGCGCGCAGACGGTTGAGCTCGTCGAGGATCTGGTGGCAGAGCAGGGCGTCGCCGAGCGCGTGCTTGGGCGCGATGCGCAGGGTCGCGTAGCGGATGCGATCAAGGGCGACGTGGTCGACGGCGATGGCGCGCGCACCTTCGACTTCGACGAGCATGGCGCCGCGTGCTCCCTGGTCATCCGCCGAGCGCGATTGCAGCGTGCCCGATTCGACGATCCACGGCGAGAAGCCGCGCCGCGATGGCTCGTCGCTGTGACCGAGGGCCCAGTACGATGCCTTGTTCGCCATCTCGTCGAGGTGGGACTCGAGCGCGTCGATGCTGGCCGGCAGCGCGCCGATCAACGCGACGCCCGGCGGTACGTCGGTGAAGAAACCGGCGTAGTCGATGGCACCGCGGCCGTGTGCACTCTGGCCGGCGACACAGGCGATGGCCTGGCCGCCGCGCTCGACCGTGAAGCACGACGGTTGGTCGGCGCCAAAAACGACGACGCCCTTCGGCGCCTCCCCGGCCATCGTCATGGCGACCGCCTCGTCATTGGGTCCGAGGGCCAGGCAAACCGGGATGTCGTGCTCGGCGAGTCTGGCGAGGCCGCGAACGAGCTGCAGGTGTCCGCGCAGGCCGACGTTCTCAGCCGCGTCGATACCGCCGGAGAGGACGAGGAACGCCGCACTCTTGTGGATACAGAGATCGATCAGATCGTCCCATGCGCGAGCCGATGCGTTGCACAGCTCGTCGCTGATCCGCGCGGGCGTTCGCCCGACGTCGCGAAAGGGTGCGTTCAGACGCAGCCCCGCGGCATGTACGAAATGAAACCGGCTCACCTTCTCTTTCCCCCAGCGACCGCGCCTGTCCTCGAATTGCGGCACGGCCTGCGACCCCGAATACTACCCCAAGTGAAATGTAGACATCCAGCGTAAAAATCGCCCTTGCAGGTGTCGGTTGTGCTGCGCAGAGCGGCGGCGCACAGCAGGATACACAGCCCAGCCGGTGTCAACTACAAAATGGGGAAGAGGGTGCCGGCGGAAGTGCGCGGCCGAGGGAAGGGCAAACGGATCCGGTTGGCGGCACCGCATTTTCTCATGTACTCGGCGGGGCGCCCGCGGAAGAGCGTGGCCGAGGAAAGGGCGAGCGGCCCGCTGGCGGCACCGTGCATACTCCATGTACTAAGCGGGCGCCCGCGGAAGTGCGAGGCGGAGGGAAGGGCGAGCGGTCCGGTTGGCGGCACCGTGCATACTCCATGTACTTTGCGGGCTAGGTGAGTGATGGGAATCGAACCCACAACCTCTGGAGCCACAGTCCAGCGCTCTAACCGATTGAGCTACACTCACCGCAAAGCCGAAGGCCGGCAATCTACCGGAAACGGGCAGTGTGGGCTACTTCATGCGAGTTTGGTTTTCATTGCTGCGCCCCGGTGCGCGCCACCGATTGCCTCCAGCCTCCTCGAAATAGGCGCGCCAGAAGGGAATCGAACCCCTGACCCGCGGCTTAGAAGGCCGCTGCTCTATCCAACTGAGCTACTGGCGCGTTTTGAATCGGGGCGAGCCGATTCGAACGGCCGACCCCCTGTTCCCAAAACAGGTGCGCTACCAGGCTGCGCCACGCCCCGATACGGTTCCGCGACTAACATTGGCCATCCGCGAAAGCAACGCTTGTCGACGTTCGTCTCATCAACCGCGCGCCAGGAACTCGCCGAGCTGTCGGCGCAATTTAAGGCAGGCCGCGGCGCGGTGGCTGAGCCGGCGCTTTTCTTCGTCCGCAATCGACGCAAAGGTGGCGCCGGCGCCGCTGTGGTAGAAGACTGGGTCGTAGCCGAAGCCGTTGGCGCCGGCCGGGCGATCGGCGATGCGGCCCTCGCATACGCCGTCGACGACCAACTCGGCGCCGCTCGTCGCTACCACCGCGATGACGCAGCGAAAGCGGGCGGCGCGCTCACTGGCGACCTTGCCGGCGAGGCGTTGCAACAACAACGCGGTGTTGGCGGCGTCGCCGCCGCCGCGCCCGTGACCGCGAGCGAAGCGGGCAGAGCGCACTCCGGGGGCGCCGTCGAGAGCGTCGACCTCGAGTCCCGAATCGTCGGCGAGAGCGGGTAAGCCGGTGTGCGACATGGCCGCGCGCGCCTTGGCTAGTGCGTTTTCCCGGTAGCTGTCGGCATCCTCGACGACTTCGGGGGCATCCGGATAGTCGCTCAGATCGACGAGGTGGAGATCGAGTCCGCCGAGGTGATGGGCCAACTCGATGCGTTTGCCTGCATTGCGCGTGGCGACGACGATGCGGCGCTGATCCGGCACGGTGTGGCGCGCCCTCAGGCGCTGGTGCCCGCTTGGATGGCGGCGGACTGGATCGCCGTGAGCTCGGCGATGGCGCTACCTGCAATCTCGGTCATGTGGCTCAGCTCGGCACTGGAAAACGGCGCCGCTTCTGCCGTTCCCTGCACTTCGATGAAGCGGCCGTCGCCGGTCATGACGATGTTCATGTCGACGTCGGCGCGGCTGTCTTCTTCGTAGCAGAGGTCGAGCATCACTTCGGATGTGACGATGCCGACGCTGATCGCGGCGACCGAGGTGCGGCGCGGATCCTCGGCCAGCGAGCCGGCGGCGCGCAAGCGTTCGAGGGCCAGCGAAAGAGCGACGTAGGCGCCGGTGATCGAAGCCGTACGGGTACCGCCGTCGGCTTGGATGACGTCGCAATCGAGCCAGATCGTGCGCTGGCCCAGCTTTTCCAAGTCGACGATGGCGCGCATGCTGCGGCCGACCAGACGCTGAATTTCCTGCGTCCGGCCGCCGCTGCGCCGGGCGATGCGCTCGGCGCTCGAGCCGGGCAACATTCCGTACTCTGCCGTCAGCCAGCCGCGCCCGCTGTCGAGCAGAAAGCGCGGCACCGACTCCTCGACACTGGCAGTACAGATGACACGGGTGTCGCCGCACTCGATGAGAGCCGAACCGGCTGCGTTCTTCGTAAAGTTGGGCGCAATGCGAACGGGCCGCATCTCCTCCGCTCGCCGACCGTCGATTCTCGTCATCGCCCCGCAATAACCCGCATCCTGGCGCGCGTCCATCCGCGCCGACCCGCTGAGCGGATGTGAGGGTTGATCATGCGAAGTCGCGAAGCAGACCACACGGCGTTACTTTTTCATCGGCAAAATCACCAATAGTCATTTTTTTGAAGGGAGCGCAGAGTTTTCGCTTGCAATTCATGCCGGGTTTGTACGGGACCCTGGGGCCGAGGTAGTCGTTTACGGTACAAAATGAACGATCGGAAGGGATGAGCCTACTTTGTTGTTGCGACAGAAGTCGTATACAGTTACTTTTTTGGCGGTCGGGCAAGGAGGGTCAGTAGCGTGGGTGTGACGATGGAAAACTTCGTGATCAAGGGCTCGCACCCGGTCATGGAGAAGATTCTGCAGGTTTCGCAGCGCGTTGCCACAGCCGACTCGACCGTCATGATCCAGGGCGAGAGTGGCACCGGCAAAGAGCTCATCGCGCGCTACATCCACGCTCACAGCCGGCGCGCCAACCAGCCGTTCATCGCCGTCAACTGCGGCGCCATCCCGCCCGACCTGCTCGAATCCGAGATGTTTGGCCACGAGCGCGGCGCCTTCACGGGTGCCGTCGGCGCCCGCATGGGCATGTTCCAACTGGCCAGCGGCGGTACCATCTTTCTCGATGAAATCGGCGAGATGACCGCAACCTTGCAGGTCAAGTTGCTGCGTGTCCTGCAGGAGCGCGAGATTCGCCCGGTCGGCTCCGATCGCACGGTCAAAGTCGACGTTCGCGTCGTTGCCGCGACCAACCGCGACCTGCAGGCGGAAGTCGAAAAGGGGCGCTTTCGCGAGGATCTCTACTATCGCTTGCAGGTCATTCCGATCTTGTTGCCGCCGCTGCGCGAGAGGCGTTCGGATGTGCCGATCCTGGTTCAGCACTTTCTGGAAAAGTACAACGCCAAGCACGGCACCCGCGAGTGCAAGATCGCCGACGATGCGATGGTGCATCTGTGGGAATACGATTGGCCGGGCAACGTGCGCGAGCTGGAAAACCTGGTCGAGCGCCTGGTCGTTCTCAGCGAGGACGGTTTGGTCGAGGTCGATCACCTGCCGCCCAACATTCGCTCGTTCATTTCCGAGAAGAAGATCCCGCGACCGTCGCTGACCGAAGAGGGGATCGATCTCAACAAAGCCGTCGAGGAGTTCGAGTATCGACTGATCGACGAGGCGTTGCGGCGCACCAAGGGCAACAAGCAGGCGGCGGCGCGACTGCTCGGCCTCAAGCGGACGACCTTGGTTGCCAAGCTGCGTCGCAAGGGGAGCTCCGCCAACCAAGCCGAGGGGTATCTCATCTAGTCCGCACAGGACCTGCGTCAGGAAGTGGCCATGAAAGAAAACGACAAGCAATCATCGGTTCGCGTACTCATCGTCGACGACGACGCGAACACGCTGGAAATCCTCCGGCGCTGGTTGGTGAACGAGGGGTATACGACGGAGTGCGCCGAAGACGGCGAACAATGCCTGGCGGCGCTCGAGAAGAGCTCCTACGACATCGTTCTCCTCGACGTCATGATGCCGGGACTCGACGGCTTGCAAGTTTGCGAGAAGATGCGCGAAAGCGAGTCGCTGCGCTCGATTCCAGTGGTTCTGCTGACGGCGAAGGACGACATGGAAACGCGGACGCGCGGCATGGACCTCGGTGTCAGCGAGTACCTGACGAAGCCGATCAACAAGCAAGAGCTCTTCGCTCGCCTGCAGGCACAGGCGCATTCGCGCGAGCTCAATCGCCGCATGGACAAGACGGCCGCCGCCATCGCCGATCTTCCCGAGGATTGAGGCACAGGGCTGGCGGCTCGCCGGCTGCGGTTTGCTTGTTGGGCCAACCGCCGGCATGGAGGGGACATGCCGCAATCGATGGTCGTCCCGGGGTTGCCGGGTGGCGACAGTGCGCCGTCTTCCGGCGGTGACGCCGCCGTGTTGCACAACTTCCGCGTCGTCCTGGTGCGCCCGCAGGGAGCCGCCAACGTCGGCGCCGTGGCGCGGGCGATGAAGAACATGGGATTGCGCGACCTCGCCCTGGTCGGCACCTCGAAGCGGCGACAAGCTTCGGCCAGGACGACGGCGGTGCATGCCGCCGACCTTCTCGGCACGGCGCGGCGCTGCGCCTCAGTGGACGAAGCGATCGGCGATTGCCAACTGGTCGTCGGCACGACGGCGCAGGGCGGCGCTTATCGCGGCGATCCTGAAAGCCCGGCCGAGATTGCCGCCGAGTTGCTCGCCGTCGCCCGGCGCGGGCGCGTCGCCCTGGTCTTTGGTCCGGAGAGTCACGGTTTGACGCGCGCCGACTTGCGCGTTTGCCAGCGCCTGGTGCGTATCGACACGGCGAGCGAGTACGAATCGCTCAACCTCGCCCAAGCGGCTCTGCTCTTTTTCTACGAGCTGCGCCGCGCCTGCGAAAGCGGCGGCGGCGCTGCGGCGCGCGCCGCGGCGCCGGCGGCGGCCGTCATTCAATTGGAGGAGCGCGCTCACGAGCTGCTGACGCGGATCGGCTTTCTCAATCCGCAGAATCCCGACCGTATCATGTTCGTCCTCCGCCGCATGCTCGGGCGGGCCGTCCTGCGCCCCTTGGAGGTCCGCATTCTGATGGCCGTCGTCCGGCAAATGGAGTGGTGTGCGGAAGTCGTCGACAAGGCGCGGGCGGCCGGCTTGATCGGTCGCGACGGCGACCGCTGAAGATGGCCGAGATCATCTCGATTGCCGGCGCGGCGCGCCAACGCCGGCAGATGCGCGAGCGCGATGCCATGCGGCGTTGCGTCGAAATCGTCGACTACAGCCTGGCGCGCGCACTCGACGACTTTGAGCACGGGCCGGAGGTCGAGCGTTTGGTGCGCCGCCGCCAGATCCGCCACCTGGTAGAAGTCCGCGACTATCTCCTGCGCTATCTCTGAGGGGTGGCGAGGGGGGCGAAGGAGAGGCTCGCGCGCTTGCACTGGTCGTGGGGCGCTGTTGTAGTTCCCAGATGGGGTCGTTCCGGTCGTCGCTGTTCTTTGCCTTCCTGCTGCCGTGGGCGTTGGCGGCGCCGCTGGCCGGCGAGGTGTCGTACACGCAGGAACGCCAACTCGGCAAGCGTTTCCACTTCGCGGCGCGCCAGCACATCCCGCTGGTCAGTGACCCGGAAATCGTCTCCTATGTCGAGGATATCGGCAAGGCGATCACCGATCGCCTCGAGGACTCGTTTTTCGACTACCGCTTCTCGGTCGTTCGCGACGCGTCGATCAACGCCTTCGCGGTTCCCGGTGGATACATCTACGTCAACCTCGGACTGCTTTCGCACGCCCGTAACGATGACGAAGTGGCGGCGGTGCTCGGTCACGAGGTCGCCCACGTGCACGCTCACCACATGGCGCGCCAGCAGGAGAAGGCACAGTTGCTCAACTACGCTTCGCTGCTGGCCCTGCTGGCGTCGATCGCACAACCGGCACTGGCACCGCTGGCCGCAGCAGTGGGGCAGACGGCACAGCTCCAGTATCGGCGCGAGCTCGAGCAAGAAGCCGACTACCTCGGTGTTCGCTACCTCGCGGGCACGCGCTACGACGGCCGTGCCATGCTCGACTTCTTCAAGAAACTGGAAAGCGAGTCGCGGCGAGTACCGACCTTCATCCCGCCGTACTTGTTGTCACACCCGCTGACCGACGAGCGCCTCAACCATCTGGAGGCGGTGTTGCGCGTCAAGCAGTGGGAAGGGCATGCGCGGGCCGCTGCCGGCACTCGCCTGCAACGCGTGCAGGCGCTGGCGCGTGCCCGCCTCGGCAAGCCACGGGATGTCCTCGACCAATACGCCAAAGTGCGCGCCGAGCACCCGGACAGCCCGCACGCCGCTTATCTCTACGGTTTGGTGGCGCTGGAAGTCGGCCGCCTCGACGAAGCGCGGCCAGCGCTGGCGCAGGCGGCCAAGGGCGGCGTCGCCGAGGCGACGCGCGAGCTCGGGCGGCTGGCCTTGCGCGAGCGCGACCCGGCGGCGGCGATCGAGCTGCTGCGCCGCCATCTCAAGGGTAGAGACGACGACGGCGCGGCATGGGTCGAGCTGGCCAAGGCACTCGATGCGACGGGAGATGCGGAAGGCGCGCGCCGAGCCTATGCCAGCGCCTGGCGAGTCGAACCCGAACTGGCCGAGGCGCACGCTGGCTACGGACTGCTCGCCGGCCGGGCTGGTGATGAGGGCGCTGGCTACTATCACCTGGCAAGGGCGGAGCGATTGCGCGGTCGCTACGGCAAAGCCGTCGAGCAATTCAAACGAGCACTGCCGTTGCTCGGTGACGATAGCGCCGAGCGCGCCGCCGCGGAGCGCGAGCTGGCCGAGCTCGAGGTGTATCTGAAGCTGGAAAAGGAGTAGCCGAGGAACGTTGGCGCGCGCTGCCGCCGCTGGTCAGTGGACTCCGGGTCCCATCGCCAGAGCGGTCGGCTCGACGCCGAGCTGGCGGATGGCGAGCTCCCAGATGTCGTCGCTCGATGTCTCGAAGAGCAGGGTGTTGGAAAGCGGCACCGATAGCCAAGCCGAATCGGCGAGCTCCTGGTCGAGCTGTTTCGGTCCCCAACCGGCGTAGCCGACGAGAAAGCGGGTGCGACAATCCGGCTTCCGCCCTTCGACGATCTCACGCAGGGTGTCACGCGAAGCGGAGAGATAGAGCCCCGGTGCGATCTCGGTCGCGTCGCCGAGGTTCTCGGTGAGCAGCAGCCAACCGCGCTGCGGGTCGACCGGACCGCCGATCGACACTTCGAGGCCGCTGTCGCTGTGCGGCTCGGGGTCGAAGTCGACGATCTCCGACGCCAGGGTCTCGGTGGCGCGGTTGATGATGAGTCCCATCGAGCCGCTGTCTTCATGCTCACAGAGCAGAACCACGGTCTTGCAGAAGTTGGGATCCTGCAACTGCGGCATGGCAACGAGAAAGGACGGCGCCAGGGACGGTTGCTCAATGCTCATTCCACGACCTCCTCCACCGTGTCGATTGTTGGCTCGCCGCTGCTGTATGTCAATCCTCGTTTTCACGGATGCGCAGTGAGCGGTCAGGTCGCATCGAAGCGGGCGGGTGCGGCGCGGCAAAAATTTCGATAGCGAGAGAGCCGCATGAGCGAGCCGGATTCGTTGCGCCGCAAACTGGCATGGGTTGCGGCCCTCTATTTTGCCGAGGGATTGCCGTTCGGCATCGTCAAAGACGTCCTGCCGGTCTACTTTCGCGTCAACGACGTCGACCTGACGGAGATCGGCATGGCGTCGTCTGCTGGGGCTGCCGTGGACGCTCAAGGTACTGTGGTCACCGCTGGTCGACCGCTACGGCAAGCGCGGCGACTGGATCGCCATCTGCCTGTTGGCCCTGGCCGCCACCTCGGCGGCGGTGCCGCTCTTTCCCGTCGGCGACACGCGGGAGCGGTCTGGCGATCGGTCTGTGGGTGACGCTGGTCCTCTTCACCTGTGCATCGGCGACGCAGGACATCGCCATCGATGCGTACACCATCGGCGTCGCCGGCGACGGTGAAGAGGGCGACATCAACGGTGTACGGGTTTCCGCCTACCGCGTCGCCTTGATCGCGTCCGGCGGCGGCCTCCTCTTGGCCAGTCGCTGGCTCGGCTGGTCTGGCGTCTTCTGGTGCGCGGCGGCGATTTTCGCCGTCATGGCGGCGATCACACGCTGGCTGCCCTCGTTGCCGGCGGTGGCGACAGAGCGGCGCGACTGGCGGTCGGGCGATGCACCGCTGGGCGACCCGCCCCGGCGCCTGGGCGGTCGTTGTGTTCATCTTGATCTACAAGTTGGGCGATGCCGCCATGGCACCGATGGTCAAACCGTTCTGGGTCGACCGCGGTCTCGCCGTTGCCGAGATCGGCCTGGTCGGTACGACGCTGGGAGTTGCCGCCACGATTGCCGGTGCTCTCGTCGGTGGTCGCTTGACCGATCGCTGGGGCATTCTCTACGGCTTGCTGATCCTCGGTTTGATTCAGGGGCTGTCCAACCTCGGCTACGCGGTGGTTGCCTACGCCGACCTGCCACTGCCGGCCGCCGAGGTGAGCTCGCTGACCACCGCCGGGGCGGCGCTCTTCGAACCGGGCCGCATTGCCATCTACGCGGCGTCGCTGATCGAGTCGTTCACCGGTGGCCTCGGCACCGCCGCCTTTCTCGCTTTTCTGATGCACATTTGCGAAAAGCGCCATGCGGCGGTGCAGTACGCCCTCCTGTCGGCGATCTTTGCATTCTCGCGCGACGTCGCCGGGGCGGCGAGCGGTTGGGCGACGACCCGGCTCGGCTATGATGCCTACTTCCTGATGACCTTTGGACTGGCTTTGCCCGGCTTGCTCTTGCTTCCCTTGATTCGATCGTGGCTGCGCGACGGGCCGGCGGCGGACGCCGGCGAGAAATCGTGATGGCGAAAGCGCCGGCGACATCGGAAAAGAAGGGCGCGCAACGCTCCGTCGCGGTGGCGATCGGCCTTCTCCTCTGCCTCTCCATTCCCTGGTACTTTCCCAGCGGCGACGGCCGGCCCTTTGTTTTCGGTGTGCCGCTTTGGTGTGCCGTCGCCTTTTCCTGCTACTGCGCGATCGCGGCGATCGTCGTCGTCGCCATGCCGCTGATCTGGGATGAAGCGAGCGTCGAAGAGGAGGAGGGGCGGCGCGAATGATCTCCACCGCCGCCATCGTCGTCGCCCTCTACCTGGGGCTGCTTCTCTTCCTCGGCTGGCGCGGGCACCGGCACAAGACGGACGGATCGCTTGCCGATTTCTACCTCGCCGGCACGAATCTCGGCTGGCTGGTTCTTCTCGCCACCCTCTACGCCTCGCAGTACAGCGGCAACACCTTCCTCGGCTACACCGGACAGGCTTACCGGGTCGGCTTTTCCTGGATCATGAGCGTCGGCATGATGATGTCGGTGGTTCTCGTCTACCTGACGTTTGCTCCCACCCTGCACGTCCTGGCCCAGCGCCACGGGTTCATCACTCCGGCCGATTTCGTCCGCCACCGCTATGGCGATCGACGGCTGGCGTCGATCGTTTCGCTGATCATGGCGATTGCTCTGCTCAACTACTTGTACGCTCAGTTCCTTGCCATGGGGCACATGGCAGTCGGGATTTCAGGCGGCAGAGTGCCGTTCTGGGCGGGTGTGCTGATCCTCGGCATCGTCATCGGTGTCTACGAAACGCTCGGCGGCTTGCGCAGCGTCGCCTGGACCGATGCGGTGCAGGGGGCGCTATTGCTCATCGGCTTCGTATTCGTCCTCGTTGCCGTCATCGAACGCGTCGACGACCCGGCGGCCATCGGCCCGCGCCTGCTCGCCGAATCGCCGGAGCTGGTCGCCGTTCCGAGTTGGTCGCAGTGCGGTCGATGGCTGAGCTCGATCCTGCTGCTCGGCGTCGGTGCCGCCGTGTATCCACACGCCTTGCAGCGAATCTACGCGGCGCGCGACAGCGCCACTCTGCGTTCCTCGCTGCGCATCATGGTGTGCATGCCGCTGGTGACGACATCGATTGCGGTTGCCATCGGAATTCTCGCCCACGACCTCATCCCGCCGCGCAGCGGTGTTGAGGCCGATCGCATCATGGCCGAAGTGCTGGCGGTCATCGCCGGCGGCAGCGGCTGGCAAGAGTTGGTATCGGTCCTCGTCCTGACGGCTGCCCTGGCCGCCATCATGTCGACCGCCGACTCTGCCTTGCTGTCGCTGTCGTCGATGGTTGCGCGCGACCTGGTCGGCGAGATGCGCAGCGACCTTTCGGAGCTCGAGTTGACGCATATCGGCAAGATCGCTTCGTGGGCGATCATCCTCGCCATGGTCGTCTTTGCCGTGCGGCCGCCGACGACGTTGTGGCGTCTCATCGAAATCAAAATGGAGCTGCTCATTCAGGTCGCTCCGGTGATCATCCTCGGTGTTCGTACGCCTCATCTCGACGCGGCGACGGCCCGGCTGGCGGTGTTGACCGGCACGGTAGTCGCGCTGGTGGCCATCCTCGCCGGTATCCAACACATCGGCGGAATCCACGCCGGAGCCTATGCCTGCCTACTCAACCTGGCGATCTGCTGCTGGGGAATCAGCAGGGCGCGGCGGTCTGGTTGAGGCACGGGTGCAGGGTCAGACGATGGCGACCGGCTGCGCGCGCGCCGCGATGAAGCGTCCGATGGTGTGGAGCGCGACGCCGGCGGCGCCGGCAGCCGTTTGCAGGGACGTGATGTGCTCGGCGGGAATGGCGGCGAGCAGGCCGCCGGAGGTTTGCGGGTCGATCAGCAGGGGGTGGCGATCCTCGGCATCGTCTTCGCCTTGGGCGAGGCCGCTGGCGCGGGCGTTGGTGGCGTGAAACGAGGATCGCCAGCCGGCGGCGAGCAGCTCGATGGCGCCGGGCAGGGCCGGCACCTGGGCGGCGTCGAGCTCGATCGAACACTGCTCATTGGCGAGGTCGGCGAGGTGCCCGAGCAGGCCGAAGCCGGTGACGTCGGTACAGGCGCGGGCTGCGTGTGCGAGCAGCACTCGCATGGCGGGTGCGTTCGAACGCATCATCTCGCGCTGCGCCGTCTCGAGCCAATGCGAGTCGGCGTAGCCGGCCCGCGCCGCCGCCAGGATGACGCCGGTGCCGAGCGGCTTGGTCAGCACCAGTGTGTCGCCGACTTGTGCGCCGGTCTTGGTGAGCAGTCGGTCGCGCGCCGCAAAACCGTGCATCGAAAAGCCGATCAGAGTCTCGCCGTGGGCGATGGTGTGGCCACCGACGAGTGGGATCTTCATCGCGACCAGGGCGCGAGTCGCGCCGGCCAGAAGGGCGCGCAGGGATTCCTCCTGGCGCGCCGGTTCTTCGCTACCGAGGCTGACCATGGCGACCGCGGCTGCCCCCTCGGCCCCCATGGCAAAGAGATCGCTGGCGGCGTTGACGGCGGCGACGTGACCGACGAGCTGTAGGTCGGCGGAAAACGGCGGGAAGAGATCGGCGGTGACGACGGAGAGGGAATCGCCCGAAGCCCGGGGCGCGGCAAACACCGCGGCATCGTCCGCTCGTTCGAGACCGATGAGGACGTTCGGATCGGTGGCGACGTCCAGCTCGCCGAGGACGCGTGAGAGAACGTCGGCGCCCACCTTGGCGGCACAGCCGCCACAGGGCTGCATTTCGCCCATGCTGGAATCGGGAGCCAGCGACGCCAGGCGGTAGCGTTCGATGAACCGCCGATCGATGCGGTCCTTCAAACGCCAGGCGGCGCGCCCGCGCCAGGCGCGTCCGCGATAGGAGAAAACGGCTTTGCCGTCGGCGGTGTTGAGTAGCGACAGAAAGTGCGGCTGCGGGCGAAAGGTCTTGAGGCGATCACCACGCGTCGCAGCGCGCAGATTGGCGGCGAGGACCGGCCCCTGACGCACGGCGTATACGCCGGCCTTGGCGAGGTCCGGATGCGAGTGGAGAGTCGCGCAGTCGCCGGCGGCGAAGATGGTCGGATCGTCGAGCGAGCGCAGATCGTCGCCGGCGAGGAGAAAGCCTCGCTCGTCGGTGCGCAGGCCGGCGTCTGCGAAGAGTGGTGGCGCGGCAGCGCCGGTTGCCCAAACGACGAGATCGGCGGCCAGGGTTCGCCCGTCGGCCGTGCCCACACCTTCGCCGTCGACGCGCGTTACGTCGCATTCGGCGAGGAAGTCGATCGAGTGCTCCCGCAGCGCCTGAGCGACGACGGCGGCGCAGCGTGCGCCGCGCTCCGCCACTGGCGTGGAAGCTCGGTCGCAAATCGCAATCTTGCAATGGCGCCCGCGGTCGAGTCGGGCGGCGAGGGCAAAGGCAACCTCGACGCCGCCCGGGCCAGCGCCGACGATGACGACGCGGTCGAGGGTGTGGTCGTCGCCGTCGGCGAGGATCGTGCCGAGCTGGGTGGCGGCGATTTCGATCGGTTTGACTGCAATCACCTTCTCGCGATCGAGGATGCGTTGCTGCGCCGCCGGAATCGAACCGATATCGAAGGAAACGAAATCGTAGGACACGTCCGGGTGATCGAGCAGCCGCAGGCGCTTGGCGCCGGGGTCGATCGACTCGACCCGCGTGGCGAGAAAACGCGCTCCGGCGCGCGCGGCGAGGGCGCGCGCGTCGATGCGAATGTCGGCCATGTCGTAGTGTCCGGCCAGGTAGCCCGGCACCATGCCCGAGTAGATCGCGTAGGAGTCGGGTGAAATCACGGTCACCTCGACGTCCTCAGGCCGCTGCATCGATAGGCGGCGCAACACTTCGACATGCGCGTGGCCGGCGCCGGCGAGAACGAGATGTGATCTTTGCGTGGATGACAGAGCCATGCGGAGGCGCTGCAAGGAGCGCCGCTCCGTGCTAACACCGGTTGGCGAGGAAGACCACAAGTGCGATGGCCAGGAAAACGCGGTGAAGATCTGCACGTTCGCAACTGATAGCGAGCTTGCCGGTGAGCTCGGACGGGCGCTCGAGCAGCTCGGTGTCGCGCATCTTCGGGTCGACCCAGACACCGAGCTCGACGCCGCTGTGTTGCAGAACGACGCGATCTGCCTTCACTGCGGTGATTGCCGAGAGGGGGTGAAGTCGGTGTTCTTCACCACCCGTGCCCTCGCCGCCGAGCGCTTCAGCGGCAGGGTGGTATTGCTCGACGTCGGCTTGGACTCGGTGACCAGCGGCGCACTGTCGACCCTGAGCGCGGCGATGGTGCGCTCCTTTCCCGGGCTCGCTCTCGCCACGGTCACCGATCGAATCGATGAAGAGCAGCGGCCAGTCGGAGCGCCGGTGCGACGCTCGTGGAAAATCGGCGACGTCGCTGCGACCATCGCGCAATGCGGGGATCCGAAGCGGCGGCTGACACCCGGCCAGCGCTTGCGCGTCGGCAGCCAACTTGACATCGCGCGGGACCGGAAATAGAGAATCGAACATTCGTACCTTTGATGAGGAGTGGGCAAACTGGCAAGCCACCTGACTCTGGATCAGGTTATTGCAGGTTCGAATCCTGCCTCCTCAGTTTCGTGATGATTGAGGTGCGGTGCAGGGAGATTCTGCCAGTTGAAACCTTAGCGAGTGGTTGTCGTGATTTTGTTTTCTGAGGTAGGCACTCACGAGTGAGGTGACGCCAGTTGAAAATGATGTACTGTGCGGTGCAGGGAGATTCTGCCAGTTGAAACCTTAGCGAGTGGTTGTCGTGATTTTGTTTTCTGAGGTAGGCACTCGCGAGTGAGGTGACGCCGGTTGAAAATGATGTACTGTGCGGTGCAGGGAGATTCTGCCAGTTGAAACCTTAGCGAGTGCGGTCCCATCGTCTAGTCTGGCTTAGGACGCCGGCCTCTCACGTCGGTAGCACGGGTTCGAATCCCGTTGGGACCACTTTTTTCGAACACTTCAAACACGCTTCGAGCTCGCTTTACGGCTGGCAGCGAAGATCCAGCCATCGTCGATCAGACCTCGCGCATTGCCAACTGGCGTCGGACGGCGCGCTCATTCTCATGATGCAGCAATAGTTGGAACGATCTGAGGGGGCCTGAAGGACGCGCGCGCATGAATCTTGCCCTGACCCCGGAGCTAGAGCTGCTGCGAGACACCTTCGCCGATCTCTTTGCGACCGGATCGAGTCCGCAGCGCGTGCGTATTGCCGAAGAGGCGGGCTTCGACGAAGAGCTGTGGCGCCGCCTGGTCGAAACCGGTGTTTTCGGCATTCGCGTCGCCGAGGAGCACGGCGGCAGCGGCTTCGGCCTGGTCGAGCCCACCGTCGTTCTCTATGAGGCCGGCCGCCGGCTCGCCTCTGGTCCGATCGCCGAGAGCATGGTCGCCTGCCGGCTCCTCGCCGCGCTCGGCAATTCGTCCCTGCTCGCCCGGGCAATGGCGGGAGAGGCGGTGGTGTCTCTCGCCATTCATCCGTTCGACGAAAACGAAGACCTGATCCTCGCCGGCGGCAGCCGCGCCGATTTTACGGTCGCCCGCCGCGGCGATGAGGTCGTCTTGGTTCGGCGTCCCGCCGACGCTGCAGATCTGGCCAACCTCGGCTCGCCCGGTCTCGCGCGATGGCCGGCCGGCGCGTCGCGTGAGATCGAGGCTGTGGCGACGGGCGACCGTGCGATCCGAGCATTCGAAGCGGGCGTCGAGGAGTGGAAGCTGCTGACGGCGTCGTACGTCGCCGGCCTGGCGCGCGAGGCGTTGCAGATCGCCGCCGCTTACGCCAGTGAGCGCATTCAGTTCGACCGGCCGATTGGCACCTTCCAGGCGATTGCTCACCCGTTGGCCGATTCCGTCGCCGACGTCGATGCGATTCGACTGCTCGTGCACGAGGCGCTGTGGGCGATCGACCGGCGCCGACCCGAGGCTGCCGCCCTGATCTCGATGGCTTTCGCCTGGGCCACTCCGGCGGCAACGCGGGCGGTGCGACGCAGCTTGCATACACACGGCGGCTACGGACTGTCGCTCGAGTACGACATCCAGCTCTACTACCGGCGCGCCAAGGCTGTCCCGCTGCTGGCGGGCGACCCGAACGACGAGCTCTTGCAGGTCACCGACCGCCTGTGGAACGGCGCCCGGGTGTCGCTCCCCGAGGCTGGCGACGTGCCCTTCGATTTCGAGCTCGGTGAGAAGGCCGATGCCTTCCGCCGCGTCGTGCGGGAGTTCTTTGCAGAGAACCTGACCGACGAGTTGCGCGCCCACGCGCACTTCTCGTGGGATGGACACCACCGCGACTTCAATCGCAAGCTGGCCGCCGCCGGCCTCGCCTTTCCGTCGTGGCCGAGCGAGTACGGCGGTGAGGAGCGGGGGGTGTACGAGCAGATGGCGTTGGAGGAGGAGTTCAAGAACGCCGGCTGGACCACGCACGCACTGGGTACGACGCGCATGGTCGGCGCGACTCTCATGCGCTTTGCCAGCGACGAGCTCAAGCGGGAAGTTCTGCCGCGAATCTGTTCCGGCGATGCGGTCACCTCGCTTGGCTACACCGAACCGGCCGCGGGTTCGGACGTGGCGGCGGCGCAGACACGCGCCGTGCGCGACGGTGACGATTGGGTGATCAACGGCCAGAAGATGTTCACCAGCGGCGCCAATGTCGCGCAGTACGTCTTCCTTCTGACGCGTACCGATTTCGCGGCGGCGAAGCACCGCGGTCTCACCATGTTCCTCATCCCCCTCGATCTGCCGGGCATCGAAATTCAGGCGGTTCACACACTCAGCGACGAGCGGACGAACATTACCTACTACTCCGATGTTCGGGTTCCGGACCGCTACCGGATTGGCGAGGTCAATGAAGGCTGGGGAGTGATTCGCTACGCGCTCGAGCTCGAGCACGGCGGGACGTATCCGCAGCATCTGGGAGACCTGATTGACGCGGCTGCACGGTGGGCGCGTGCGGCGCGCCGCGGCGGGCAACCGGCGATCGCTGATCTGCGCGTGAAGGAGCGCCTCGGTCGCGCGGCGACGCACTTCGAGGTGGCAAGGGTGTTGGCCCGCCGGTCGCTTTGGGTGTCGGCCGAGGGGCTGCCACAGCGCGGTGAGGGGCCGATGTCGAAGTTGTTCCAGACGGAGGTTCTGGTCGAGGTCGCGCAGGACCTTCTCGACCTCGCGGCTCCGGAATCGATCCTCCGCCAGGGCGAATCCGGTGCGGCGGCTGACGGCGAGTTCGACTTCGCCTACCGACTGTCACCGGCGCCGACGATCTACGCCGGAACGAGCGAAATCATGCGCAGCCTCATCGCCCAACTGGCGCTCGGGCTGCCGCGCAGCCGCAGCTGAGCTGAGTGACTATTCGCGGCAGAGAACCGCCACCCGTGGTGGTTCTTCATACGAAACATTTGGAATATCTGGAGGTTTCTCGCTAGGCTCTCCCACGGGGCGTTCCGCGCTGCTGCGCAGCCGCCTCGCGAGGGGAAGGAGCACAGCGCCATGGGGAATCAAAAGCCTTGGGTCGTAGCGGCAATCGTCTTGCTTGCGAGTCCGATCTTCGCGCAGGAGTGCGATCAGAGATTCGACAGTACGTTTGAGGCGATCCAGAAGGTCATCTTCGAGAATCGGGGGTGCGCGAGCACAAACTGTCACACGGGGCCGGTGGCGGCCGGCGGTCTCGACCTCAGTGATGCTGCCGTCTCTTATGCGAATCTGGTCGACCAACCGGTGCAGACGGTGCCGCTCGATGACAAGCCCAAGCTCAAGCGCGTGCTACCCAACGCACAGGTGGGCGGCAAGTCGGACAGTCTGCTTTGGCTCAACGTCGCTGCTGCGACGTTGCCGGAGCTCTGGGAAGCGCCGCTTCGGTCGATGCCGCTAGGGGGACTCCCGCCCCTCAGTCTCGACGAGCTGGAACTGCTGCAGATTTGGATCGAGCACGGGGCGCCCTTCGAGGAGGTCGTTCCCGGCACGGACCGCCTGGTCGACGCATGCCTGCCAAAGCCGCGGCCGATCAAGGCGCCGCCCCTGGAGCCGCCAGCGCCGGCGGAAGGAGTGCAGATCAAGTCGCCGCTGCAGGTGCTGGACGGCAACAGCGAGCGGGAAACGTGCTTCGTGACCTACTACGATTTCACCGGCAGGGTCCCGGCGGAGTCTCTCGGTGACGACGGCACGACCTTTCGGATCAGGCGAGTCGTGCCGCGCCAGGATCCGCTCAGCCACCACGCTGTCGTTTTGATCTACAAGGGCGACACGCCGATCGACAGCCCGGTTTGGGGGCCGTTCCGCTGCCGCGGCGGAGACAGGGATGGGCAATCGTGTGATGCCGAGGATGCGGAGTCCTGTGGCTCGACGGGATTGTGCGGTAGTGAGCCGGTGCAGTCGGTGGGCTGCATTGGCTACGGCCCGGGTGATGCGGGGATCGGCGTTGGTGAGGAAAGCCTGTTCAACACCATGGCGTCCAGCGCCGCGACGAGCGAAGGCGTATTCGACGAGCTACCGATCAAGGGGATCCTGGTCTGGAACTCACACGCATTCAATGTCTGGGACGAACCGGCCGAGCTCGAAATCTGGATCAATCTGGAGTTCGCCTCTGCCGAAGAGCAGAAGCACGAGCTGCTGCGCTTCGTCGACGTTTCCGAAATCTTCAAGATGAAACCACCGGCCTTCGGCGCCGATCAGGTTTGCCATCACTACGCGGTCCCGGACGGCGCGCGGTTGCTCGATCTCTCCTCGCACACCCACAAGCGAGGTACGCGGTTCCGTGTCTGGGAGGGTTTGTTTTCCTGTGCGGGCGGGCCGAACGACGGCGCGCCGTGCACTCCCTTCGGGCCGGAGCCCGACTATCCGGTTGACGACCTTTGTGCCGGCTTTGCCTGCACCGCACCTCTGGCGCCGGAGCTGGGTGATTGCGACGGCGATCTGCGCGTCTCGGTGTCCGATGTCACGATCGGCGTCAACGTCGCTCTGGGGAGACGGTCCGCCAGTGAATGCTCGGCCTTCGACCCCGACGGCGATCGCCAGGTGAGCGTCGCGGATCTCGTGAAGGCGGTGAAGCTCCTTCTCAATCCGGAGCTGCGGAGCGGGGAAGAGAGTCTGATTTACACGACGTTGACCTATGCAGATCCGCTGGTGCTTCAGTTCCCATCACCCAAGCTCCTCGCTCCGACCGGCTCGCCACCGTCTCATCGCACCTATACGTATTGCGCGCTGTACGACAACGGGTTCACGGATCCTCTCGACGTCAAGCGCGCGTCCACCAGTCCGCTGAACGGGCCCTGTACGCCAACCCACTGTGCCGAAGGGCTGATCGGGGAGGCGTGCAGCCGCGACGCTCAGTGCGACACCAGCCCCGGAGCCGGCGACGGGTTCTGCGACGCCTGCACGGCCGATTTCGGCGTGACCAGCGACGACGAGATGTTCGTCTTCACGGGTTCGTACTTCCTCGACTGAGTGTGTCTGAGAAAAACCCTATGCCAGCCGGCCGAGTAGTAGGTTGGCGATGTCGGTCGCCGCTGGGTAGGTCCCTGTGACCCCGGAGTTGAGCCAGCCGGCGTCGGATACCAGGGTGATACCGGTGATCGCCGGCGCTGCGTCACTGCACAGGAAGAGAAGTGAGTACGCCTGTTCGAGTGGTGTGGACGCCTCGATTCCCACCGCCTCGCGATAGTCGGAGCCGAACGCCAACCAGGTGTCTTTGTTCGCCTGTGCGAGCGGGGTGTCGGTCGGGCCGGGGCAGACGGCGTTGATGCGGATCCCGCGCTCGAGAAGGCCGAATGCCTCGCGGGCGACATAGGCGCAGACCGCCTGCTTGGTCGTGAAGTAGTCGGCCTTGCCGCGGTCGACGAACCATTGGGCGGCGCTGTCGAAGTCGGGTGTATCGAGGAGCTGCGAAAGCTCGGTCAGACTTGCCTCCCAACCGAGGCCGGCGGCCGAGGAGATCATGCAGATGGCGCTGCCGCGGTCGAGCAGGCCCGCCGACAGCATGCGATCGATGAGGTGGCGGTGGCCGGCGAAGTTGATGCGCTCGATGCCGGGCGTGCCGTCGGCAACGCCGGCGCACGCGAAGAGCGCGTGCACGGGACCGCCGCAGCGGTCGACCGCCGCATCGATCGATGCGCGCTCCGCCAGATTCAAATGGAGGGTTTCGACACCGGACAAGGCGACGTCCGCATAGTCCATGACGATGACGTCGGCACCGGCGTCGCGGGCGAGCTCGGCGCCGGCCGCTCCGATTCCCGTCGCGCCACCGACGACGACGACCCGTTTGCCGTCGTAGCGAAACGCATCAAACAAGCTCACGGCTTTCTCCTTTGCCTCGCGATCGCGATCGCACGGTTTTGCGATTACGGCCTTCTTTACAGTGCGCCGGTGTAGGTTGCGAGGTCGAAGTAGTCTCGCCAGCAGGCGATCTTGCCGTCGCGCATCTCGAAGACGCCGGTGCAGGGTAGGTCGACCGCCTTGTCTCCGATCTTGGTTCGATCGACACGCTCGGCAATGACCTTGTCGCCGCTTTCCGCCAGGGTGAGGATCTCCCACGTCGTCTCGGTCCAGTCGGCGCTGAAGGCGCGAATGAAGTCTTCGATCTGGGACCGTCCCTCGACCGGGCCGGTCGGCATGTTGTGGTAGATGCCGTCTTCGGTGAAGAAGTTGGCGAGCTCGCCGGGGTCGAGACGCGACCATGCGGCACAAAAGCTCTCGATGACTTTGCTGTTCTCCGACATGTGTTTTCCTCCCTGAGTGAATCGATCGTCGCGACCCGTTCACTCGGGCCGCCTTCTCGGCAACGCAACGATCAGCCGATCGGTGCGCCTCCATCGATCGGCGATCTGCGACTCTGTGAGTTCGCACACGACTCGCCCCTCACTCGGTGCCGATGATCACAACCATCGCCGCGCCTGTCCAGTCGCCGCGTGCAGCGCGGTCGGCTCAGTGCGAGTTTGACTTCTCGCTGGTGAGAATCCAGATCGGGCTGTCCAGGCTCGTTCTCGAACCGGTGCGAGACATTCGTCGCCCGGGTCGAAATCGGCGCCGCTGGCCGGGCACGAGCGCGCTCGCGCGCAGGTGCCGGCAGAACGACGGCGCTGGCCAGCAAAGCCATTTCAGCAACCTCTTCACGAATTATACCGCCGCCTCACGCCTTCACCTGCGCCGCCGTGCGGCCGGCGACTCGGCCGAAGAAGGTGGCGTCGGCGATCGACAAGCCGCTGGCGTAGGTTCGCCCCTCGCGGCAAATGCCGGCGGCGTTGCGGCCGGCGGCGAAGAGGCCGGCGACAGGGGTGCCGCCGGGAGAGAGAACCCGTCCCCGGGCGTCGGTCGCCAGGCCGCCGAGCGTCAGGGCGCCGTAGATCGAACCGCTGGTCGTACAGTCGAGTGCCGCGTAGGGTGGTACGTGTAGCGCCCGCAGGTATTGCTTCGACTTGTGGTGCTGCGGATCGCGACCGAGGTCGGCGTCGCGGTTGAAGGTTTCGATCGTGTGAACGAGTTGGCCCGGCGGCATGGCGAGGGCCTTCTCGAGATCGGCGAACGTTTCCTCGACGGCGACCAGTTTGTGGGGAACCTGGGTCTTGCCCCACAGCTCACTGTCGACGATCAGCCAGGCGCGTCCCCCAGCGAGCTCGAGCATCGCATCGGTTGTGCGCCCGATGTAGGCATCTTCATTGATGAAACGCCGGCCTTCTTCGTCGACGAGGATGCCCTTGGCGTGATCGCCCGGCGGATAGTAGGCGTTGAGCACCAGCCCCTCGTTCATGTTGGCCAGCGCCGCTCCGGCACCGGCGCCGATGAGGATCCCCGTACCGTCGTCACCCGGCGACCCCGCCTTGTAGTTGCACTGCAAGAGCCGCGGTGCGTGTTCGGCCAGCATGGCGTCGTTCATGATGAATCCGCCGGCGCAGAGGATGACGGCGCGCTCGGCGGCGATGGCCCGCTCCTCGCCGTCGACCCGGGCGATGAGGCCGACCACCCGTTGGCCGTCGGTCACCAGGCGGCGCGCCAGACAGTCGTAGACGACGGCGGCACCGCTCGCTTCGGCGGCGCGGTTGAGCACTTGCATGAGGTACGCACCGGCTTCACCGGCTCGTTTCGGTTTGTGGCCGCGCGGCACCGGTCGGGCGTGCTCGACGAACGGGTGAACCGCCTCGTTGCCGCTGAAGTGCAGGCACTCCTCGCCGAAGGGATGGGTCGTCTTCTCGGCTTCGTAGGCATCGGCGAAGTCGACACCGAGCGCACACAGCCAGTCGAAGTGCTCGACGCTGTTTTCGCAGAACAGCCGGATGCGCTCTTCGTCGCAACCGGCCCCGGCGGCCATGCGGACGTAGTCGATCATGTCCTCGACGCTGTCGTCGAAGCCACAGGCTTTCTGCACGCGAGTACCGCCGCCCAGGTAACACACACCGGTCGACAGCGCGGTCGTGCCGCCACCGCCGCTGGCTCGTTCGACGACCAGAGTGCGGGCGCCGCCGCCGGCGGCTTCGATGGCTGCAGAGGCGCCGGCGCCGCCAAAGCCGACGATGAGAACATCGCAACGGCGGTGCCACTCGGGGACTGCGGTCTCGCGGATTGCCTTGGTCGACATCTGTGCTGACGGGGGCGTGATCAACAGATTTGGAAAGTCTGGATTCTTACTGTAGCGATGCCGGTGAAGTTGTCGACGGAAGGGCCGTTCATCTCTGAGCGAAAACGTGAAGATCTTAGAGCCAATCCGAATCGGTACCATGGAAGTGCGCAACCGGCTCGTCATGGCGCCGATGACCACCGGCTATGCCGGTCCCGAGCAAGAGCCGTCGGCCAAGCTGATCGCCTTCCTCGCCGAGCGCGCGCGCGGCGGCGTCGGCCTGATCACCACCGAGGCTTGCGTCGTCGACGCGCGACACCGCGAGGTGCCGCACTCGATGCATTTCTCCAGCGACGACGTCCTGCCGGCGCATCGCGCCCTGGTCGATGCCGTGCACGAACACGGCGCCAAGATTCAACCGCAACTCGTGCACGCCGGACCGGATTCGCTGGCCCCGCAACTCGATGGCATCGCCAGCGTGGGCCCGTCGGTGATCCCCTCCTATCTGACCGGCACGCCATGCCGCCAACTCGCCGCCGGCGAGGTGCCGGCGATCGCCGACCAATACGCTGGCGCGGCGAGGAGGATTCGCGCCGCCGGCTACGACGGCCTGGAGCTGCACGCGGCGCACGGCTACATGTTGCTCGGGTCATTTCTGTCGCCATGGCGCAACAAGCGCTCGGACGACTACGCGGCGCGCCAGCCGGAGGGGCGCTTGCGCTTCCTGCTCGAAGTCCTGGCGGCGATGCGGCGCGAGATCGGCGGCGACTTTCCGATCACTCTGCGAATCTCTGGCTACGAGCGGATCGCCGGCGGCCGCACGATCGACGACACGGCGCGTCTGGCGCCCCGCCTGGTGGCGGCCGGCGTCGATGCCTTCCACGTCTCGGGCGGGGTCATTGATCGCCTGACCTCGATGATCATCACCGGCTCGCGCTGGCCGCCGGCGCACAACCTGAGTGGCGCTCGCAGTGTCAAGAACGTCGTCGACGTCCCGGTCATCACCGTCGGTCGCATCCACGACCCGCTCCTGGCCGAGAAGATCGTCGCCGCTGGCGATGCCGATCTGGTGGCGATGGGCCGGCCGTTTCTCGCCGACCCGGAGCTCGCCATCAAGCTCCGGCAGGGCAGGGCGATTCGCCCGTGCATCTCCTGTGAAACATGCGTCGATTCGATGGAGCGCTCGACCATGACGTGCGCCGTCAACGGCCGCTGCGGCCGCGAGGGCGAGGTTCGCCCGCGGGCGACGCCGCAGGCGAGGAGAGTCGTGGTCGTCGGTGGCGGTCCGGCGGGGTTGGAAGCAGCCCGCGTCGCGGCGGCGCGCGGCCATCGCGTCTCGCTCTACGAGAAGGAGCGGTTTCTCGGCGGTGCGCTGATGATGGCAGCGACCGTGCATGCCGAGAATCAGGCGTACCTCGACTATCTGACCGGCGAGGTGGAGCGACTGCCGATCGACGTGCGCCGCGGCGCCGCCGTCTCGCCGGACGAAGTCTGCCGCCTCGAACCCGACGTCGTCGTCGTCGCCACCGGTGGTCGGGTCGTCGCGCCGGCAATCCCAGGCGACGACCAGCGACACGTGTTCACCGGCAGCGGCATCCGCCGCCTGCTGAGCGGCGATCGCAGCAGCGCCGAGGCGGCGCGGCTACCCGGGCTGCAGCGCCGTATGCTGGGTCTGGTCGGCCGGCTCTCCGGCCGCATGACGCCCGCCAATCTGCGCGCCGCGGCGCGCATCTGGACGCCGCTCGGCGAGCGTGTCGCCATCATCGGCGGCGACCTCGCCGCCCTCGAGGTGGCGGAGCTGCTGGCCACCTTGGGTCGCCGGGTGGCGGTGTTTGAAGCGGGCGATCGACTCGCACCGGAAGTCGGTCACAAACGCCGCGCCGAGCACATGGACCGGCTCGACCACCTCGGCGTCGCCGTCCACACCGGCATCGCCTGCCAGCGCATCACCGGCGCCGAGGTGGTCGTTCTGCCCGAGGGCGGCGCCAGTCGGAAGGTCGCCGCCGACTCGGTGATCGTCGCCGGCACCGTCGAACCGAACCCCGACTTTTTCGACTGCATTCGCGAGCGCGTGCGCGACTCACACGCCATCGGCGATTGCACCGGCCTCGGCTTGATCCGCAAGGCGACCGAGGAGGGGATGCGGGTCGGCGCCGCAATCTGAGTCGAGCTTGCCGGGGCGCTCAGCGGGCGCGGGCGCAGCGATAGCTACAGCGGTCGCGCTTTTCGGGGTCTTCGAAGCGCTCGGTACAGCGCGCCGTACAGCGAGCAGCGGCGCCGCATCCCTCGACACACTGCTCCCGAGCATCACCGTCGCTGCTGTAGAGCTTGCCGCAGAGGTGCTGGCAGGCGACTTCCGGCGCGATCTCGGGCGCGGCGGCTGGCTCGCCGGCCACGGCAGGCGTCGCCAGTAGCAATGCGGTGATGACGAAGGCGGCTGCCGAGTGAGTTGCGGCGAACGACACCCACCGAGCATTCCAGCCGGCGCTGGCAGACGCAAGTGGCGCTTTGCTCGGCGCTGCGCTTTCGCGTAGCTGTCTGTTGGCATGGATGAACGATTCGAAAGAGCCAGACGAGCGGCCGTCGAGGCGGTGCGCCGCGCCGCCGTCGTCTGTCGTACCGTGCAGGCCAAGCTGGTCGATGCGGACACACTGCAGAAGAAAGACAAGAGTCCGGTTACGGTCGCCGACTTCGCTTCGCAGGCCGTCGTCTGCGCCCTGCTCGAAGAGCACTTCGCCGCCGACCCGGTCGTCGGCGAAGAGGATTCGCAGGAGCTGCGCAGCGAGGCCAACGCCGCCCTGCGCGGCGAGGTCGTGGCGCAGGTAGCGACGGCACTCGGCACGCCGGCCGATGAAGAGCGCGTCCTGAGCTGGATCGACCGCGGCGGCGCCGACGCCAACACCGGGCGCTATTGGACTCTCGACCCGATCGACGGCACCAAGGGCTTCTTGCGCGGCGAACAATACGCCATTGCGCTGGCCCTGATCGAAGACGGCGAGGTGGTGTTCGGCGCGCTCGGCTGTCCCAATCTGCCGCGCGGTGCCGCCGCCGGTGCGCTCTTCGTAGCGACCAGCGACTCGGCCGAGGTCCTCGATCTGTGGGAGACCGGCAGGGGCGGCGAGCGCATCGCCGTCGAGCAGATTCGCAGCGCCGCTGAGGGGCGGTTTTGCGAATCCGTCGAATCGGCCCACTCCGACCACAGCGAATCGGCCGAGATCGCTCGCCGTCTCGGCATCACCCGCGAGCCCTATCGCATCGACAGCCAGTGCAAATACGCCTGCGTCGCCCGCGCCGATGCCTCGATCTACCTGCGCCTGCCGACGCGCGCCGACTACCGCGAAAAGATCTGGGACCACGCGGCCGGCAAGCTGGTGGTCGAAGGGGCGGGCGGACGCGTCACCGACATCGACGGCAGAGAACTCGATTTCACCCGCGGCCGCACCCTCGACGACAATCGGGGAATCGTCGCCACCTGCGGCGCCATTCACGATGAAGTTCTGGCTGCCGTGACGGCTACTCGCCAAAGCTAAAGTATTACCTCAGGTGTGTGAGCGAATGAATTTCCGCTTGCAAAACAGCGCCATGCTCGATTAACCTGATTAATGCACGAGCTAAAGGTGGCTGATGAGATGTCTGCGAATTCTCGCAGTCGCCGGTATCGCAACCATCGGAGCACTGCAGCTCCTGGCGACGTCGGCGGTTGCCGGCGAAGTTGAAACGCCCAGCCGGGCGGCAGACAACAGCGACGAGTTTTACCAGCGCTTGGCACTCGACTGGCGCGAGGTCCGCGAGCAGCACTTTCTGGCCGTGCTGATGGCGGGGCCGCAAACGGCGCCGCGCAAGAAGCGCAAGTCTCTCGACCTCACGCCCCTGGCTGAGAAAGCCATCGCCTATGTGCAGAGCCTCGGCGTTCCGCTGGTCGAGCACCGCGACGAAGACGGCAAGCGGCCGATCGCGGTTTCGGCGCAGTTCTCTCTCGCCGAGGACTCGCCCGACGTCAAGCTTCACCTCGGCGATCGCCCGGCCGAGCCGATGGGCGCATTCTATCCACCGGAGAAGGGTTTTCGCTTCTCGGTCGTCTATCCGGTGAAGAATCTGACGGTGCGCCTGGAAGCGGGCGACGACAGTGAGTTCGGCAGCCTGGCGGTGGCCGGATTGTCGTGGGTCCATCCCAGCAAGCGACTGGCGGCGGGAGTCGGCCTGCCGGTCAAGCTCGACAACAGCGACAGCGACTTCGGCGCCATCTTCCAGTTGCGCATGAATCTACCGTGACGGGCGCGTTGCTGTCGCATCGCACTCATTGAGCCGCTCGGCGGTGTTGGCTACCTTTGCTGCATGAGCAAGAGCGAAGACGCGCCCGACCGCACGATCCACAACGGCATCTTCCTGGCACCGTTTCACCCGACACGCGAGGATCCGACGCAGGCGATTCACCGCGACTTCGAGCTGATCCGCTTTCTCGACGAGATTGGCTACGAGGAAGCGTGGATCGGCGAGCACCACTCGGCCGGTTTCGAGATCATCGCCTCGCCCGAGCTGTTCATCGCCGCCGCCGCGGCGCAGACGCATCGCATTCGCCTCGGTACCGGTGTCGTCTCGCTGCCGTACCACAACCCCTTGATGGTGGCGAATCGCATCCTGCAGCTCGACCATCAGACGCGCGGCCGGGTGATGCTCGGCGTCGGTCCCGGTTTGCTGCCGTCGGACGCGGCGATGTTGGGAATCGAGGTGGCGACCCAGCGACCGCGTATGAACGAGGCAGTCGACGTCATCCTGCGTCTCTTCCGCGGCGAGACGGTCGACTGCGAGACCGATTGGTTCACCCTGCGCGGCGCCCGCTGTCAGCTGCGGCCCTACACCCGGCCGCACCCCGAAGTGGCGGTCGCCAGCACCGTCACGCCCAACAGTGCGATCCTCGCCGGCCGCCACGATCTCGGCATGCTCTGCGTCGCCGCGACGACCGTCGGCGGCTACGACGTCTTGCGCACCAATTGGCAGATCGCCCGCGACAGCGCCGCCGAGCGCGGTGCCGATATGGATGCGCAGCGGCTGCGACTGGTCGGTCCGGTCCACCTGGCGGAGACGCGCGAGCAGGCGTTGGAGAACGTTCGCTTCGGCCTGCGCGATTGGGTCGACTATTTCCGTTCGGTCAACCCGGCTTCGCCGCCGGAGCTGTCGGCGGACGATCCGGCGGCGGCGATGATCGAGTCGGGGATGGCGGTGATCGGCACGCCCGACGACGCCGTCGAGCTGCTCGAGCGTCTGTGGCAGCGCACCGGAGGCTTCGGCTGCTTCCTGCAACTGGCGCACAACTGGGCCGATTGGTCGGCCACCAAGAAGTCGTACGAGCTCTTTGCGCGCTACGTGACGCCGGTGTTCGCCGAGGCCAATCGCGAGCGCGACGCCTCCCTCGACGACTATCGGGCGCACAACCAGGAGCTGATCGGGCGGGCGATGGCGGCGTCGATGGAGACGATCAACGAGAACGCCGACAAGATCCAAAAGGCGGTGGAAAAAACCTCGTCCTGAGCGCCGCCGCGGCCGTCAATCGGCGCCGATCATCGCCATGCCCGCCGCCACTCTGTCGACGGTCCGCTGTCTGCCCAACACCTCTGCCAGCTCGAAGATTCCCGGGCTGACGGTGCCGCCGGTGAGGGCGACGCGCACCGGCTGAGCGAGCTTGCCGAGCTTGAGCTGGTGTCGTTGCATGACCGACTCGAAGGCTTCGCGGATGCTCGCCGCATTCCATTCGCCCAAGGCCTCGAGTGCGGCGTGTAAGTCTCGCAGAACATCCGGTGAAGCTTTGGCCAGGTGTTTGGCCACCGCCTTGGCATCGTATTCGATCTCGTCACGGAGATAGTAGCGCGCACTGTCGACCAGCTCGCACAGGGTCTTGGCGCGCTCCTGCAACGTCACCGCCATGCCGGCCAGCCAGGTGTCGTCGCCGGGAATCGACCAGCCGCGTTGCTCGATCAGCGGTTTGATGGCGGCGGCCAGATCCGCCGGCGGCAGTTGCTTGAGGTGTTGGAAGTTGACCCACTCGAGCTTTTCCGGGTTGAAGACGCCGGCCGAGGCGCCGACGTGCTCGAGGGAGAAAAGCTCGATCAGCTCCTGGCGCGAGAAGATCTCCTGATCGCCATGCGACCAACCGAGACGGGCGAGGTAGTTGTTCATCGCGTCGGGCAGGTAGCCCATCTCCCGATAGGCAGTCACGGCAGTGGCACCGTGTCGCTTGCTCAAGCGCGCGCCGTCGGTGCCGAGGATCAGCGGGACGTGGGCAAACGCAGGTACGTTCAGCCCCAGGGCGCGGTAGATGAGGATCTGCTTCGGCGTGTTGGAAAGGTGATCCTCGCCGCGCACGACATGGGTGATGCCCATCTCGGCATCGTCGACGACGACGACGAAGTTGTAGGTCGGCGTGCCGTCGCTGCGGCGAATGACGAGGTCGTCGATTTCCGTGTTGTCGAAGGCGACGCCGCCGCGGATGAGGTCCTGCACCGCGGTGGTGCCGTCGTCCGGCGTGCGGAAGCGCACGGTATGGGGCAGGGCGGGGTCGACGTCGCCGCGCTCGCGACAAGTGCCGTCGTACGCCGGCCGCCGCCCGGCGGCCTGGGCCGACTTGCGCATCGCGTCGACCTGCTCCGGCGTGCACGTACAGCGATAGGCCTTGCCGGATTCGAGTAGTTGCTCGATGTACGGCTGGTAGTTCTGGCCGCGCTCGCTCTGGTAGTAGGGCCCGTCATCCCATTCGAGCCCGAGCCAGCGCATGCCGTCGAAGATCGCCTCGATCGACTCCGGCGTCGACCGCTGGCGGTCGGTGTCCTCGATCCGCAGAACGAAAGAGCCGCCGGCGTTGCGGGCGAGAAGATAGTTGAACAACGCCGTACGGGCGCCGCCGATGTGCAGGAATCCGCTGGGACTGGGGGCAAAACGCGTGCGCATCTCCGCCGACTAGCAGAGTCCGCGGCGAAATCAATCGCTCCGCAGATGCGGGGGGTTCGGTGGTCCGTTTGTTTATCCGCAGATGAACGCCGATGGCCGCAGATGGGGGTTCTGGATGTCCCGGGGTTTGTCCGCAGATGAAGGTGCGCTGTGCGGGCTCCTTTTCTAACCGCCGGGCGAAGCGTCGGTCCGCTGCGGGAAGCGCGTCCGCACGTACTCCTCCGCGTCCGTCTCACCGAGGCGCACCGAGCCCGGACCGCTGCGTACGTAGAAGTCGCCTCGCTCGCTCTTCTCCAAACCCTTCCAGCGCAGAAAGACGGGCTCCGGGCTGCGCTGGCAGGAGACCAGACAGACGGTCTTGCCCGCTACGATCTGCGTGCGCGGATCGATGCAGGTGCCGGCACGGTCGCCCAGGCCGTTGCGCACGGCCTGGGCGAGGTGGAGCATGAACTTGTCGTCATTCTCCAGCTGGTCGTGCGCAATGCCGACCGGAGTCTTGTCGTCGTCGACGCCGATCAGGAGATCTCCGCCCTCCGTGTTGAGGAAGGCCGCCACGGTCTTGAGGACCGCATGCGTGATCAGCTTGTCGTCTTTTCGGTTCTCCTTCAGGTTCCAGCGCAGGCTCGACTTGAACTCGAGGGTCTTCGATTCGTCGAGCTTCAGCAGCTCCTCGGCGCGGCGGTGCCGGCGCATGTAGTCGTCGAAGAGCGCGTTCTTGAAGGCCTGGCCGAAGCTCGGGTCATCCGTGATGCGGCGGTAGAGCTCGAAGTTCCGTTCCACGATCTCCTGGATCTTGTCCTCGACCTTGGGGTCGAAGGTGAGGCGGACGTTCTCTCGCGTGTTGACTCGGGCGCTGGCATCGAGGCCCGCGTCGCCCTCCAGGGCCGAGGCGATCTGCTCGAGGGTGACGCGATCCTCGGGGCCGAGATCGAGCCCAAAGCGCTCGTTCAGCTCGGCGATGATGTGCGAGAGTGCTTCGATCTCGCCCTCGCCGCCGCTGTGGTGCGTCTTCGTGCGCATGGGGTCGAGCTGGCCGACGCGGCGGTCGAGGGCAATTTCCCCCGAGCTCGTCTGGCGGATGCGATACGACTCCATGTCGATGTTCTGCTGGACCTCGCGCGGCAGCTCCTCGCGCGGCGCCGGTACGAGGCGCCGCAGGTAGCGGGCGAAGACGTAGAGCTTCTCGAGGTCGGCGTCCGCGAACGGGATGATCTGCGCCAGGAAGGCGTAGAGGCGAGCATAGTCGGTGAGCTGGCTGCGGCAGTCCTGCTGCTCCTCGTCCGAGAGCTCCGCGAAGCGCTCGCGCACGGGATCGAGCGCCGCGTAGAGCTGGTCCTGACTCGCCTTCTTGGCGAAGTAGATCCGCGCGAAGGCCTCGACGTCGGTCTCGCCAAAAACCGCGAAGTCGAGGAGCCGCCCCTGCACTTCGTAGAGCAGGTTGGGATCGGTCGCCTCGGAGAGCAGCGTCACGTCGTAGTAGGGCTCGAAGGCGCTGCGGATGTCATCTGCCTGGTTGGCGAAGTCGAGCACCATGGTGCCGGCTTTGGCCGGGTGAGTCCGGTTCAGGCGCGAGAGTGTTTGCACCGCGTTCACACCGCCGAGCTTCTTGTCCACGTACATCGTGTGCAGCAGCGGCTGGTCGAAGCCCGTCTGGAACTTGTTGGCGACGACGAGAAAGCGAACGTCCGGCTTCTCGAACTCCGCCGCCGTCTGCCGCTCGCCGATCACCTTGTCCTGGCCTTCCGAGTTCATGCCCGACTCGGTGTACGGCTTGCCGCCGTCCTCGACGGTGCCCGAGAAGGCCACCAGCGCCCGCCAGGGATGCCCCTTCTCGGCCAGCGCCTCGTCGAGCGCCCGCTTGTAGCGCACCGCGTGCAAACGGGAGCGCGTCACGATCATGGCCTTGGCCCGGCCGCCGATCTCACCCTGCACCTGCTCGGCAAAGTGCTCGACCATGATGCGGATTTTCTCGTTGATCGCGTGCGGGTGGAGATCGACGAAGGACTTGAGCAGGTAGGTGGCCTTCTGCTTGTCGTAGTGCGGGTCGTCCTCGATCTTCTTGAGCAGCCGCCAGTAGGTCTTGTAAGTGGTGTAATGCTCGAGGACGTCGAGGATGAAGCCCTCTTCGATGGCCTGCCGCATGCTGTAGAGGTGGAAGGGCTCGAACTTGCCATCCGGTCGCTTGCGACCGAAGAGCTCGAGCGTCTTCTGTTTGGGCGTCGCGGTGAAGGCGAAGGTCGAGAGGTTCGGAAGCTGCCCGCGCTTGCGCATCTCGTCCTCGACGATGTCGTCGAGCTCCTCCGCGGGCGTGGCCGCGCCTTCCTCCTCCGCGGCGGCCTCGTCGAGGCTCCCCGCCGAGAGCACCGCCTTCAGGCTCTTGCTGGTCTCGCCGGACTGCGACGAGTGCGCCTCGTCGACGATCACGGCAAAGCGCTGGCCCGCCAGGGCGCCGATCTCCTTCGCGATCACCGGGAACTTCTGCAGCGTCGTGACGATGATGGTCTTGCCGGCCTCGAGCGCCTGGCGCAGCTGGCGCGAGGTCTGGTCGATGTTCTCCACTACGCCGAGCGTCTGCTCGAGCTGGCGCACCGTGCTCTGGAGCTGGCGGTCGAGTACCCGGCGGTCGGTCACCACCACGATCGAGTCGAAGACGCGCCGGTCCTGCGCGTCGTGGAGCGTCGAGAGCTGGTGGGCCAGCCAGGCGATGGTGTAGCTCTTGCCGCTACCGGCCGAGTGCTGGATCAGGTAGCGCTCGCCCGGGCCGTGGCCGCGCGCGTGTTTCACCAGGCTGCGCACACAGTCGAGCTGCTGGTAGCGCGGAAAGACGAGAAAGCGCTTGCCCGTCTTGCGCCCGTGCGGGTCCTCTTGCTCGACCTCGTGGATGAACTGGCGCACCAGGTCGAGCACACTGTCGCGCGCCCAGGTGCGCTCCCACAGGTAGCTGGTGGCGAATCCGGTCTGCGTCGGCGGGACGGGGGGATTGCCGGCGCCGCCGAAGCGGCCCCGGTTGAACGGAAGGAAGCGCGTCTTCGCGCCTGCGAGGTGCGTGGCGACGAACACCAGCTCCGGGTCCACCGCAAAGTGCGCCAGGCAGCGCCCGTAGGCGAAGAGCGGCTCGCGCGGATCGCGATCCTTCTTGTACTGGCGGATCGCGTCCTCGACCGTCTGGCCGTTCAGAGGGTTCTTCAGCTCGGCCGTGAAGATCGGGATGCCGTTCAGGAAGATGGCCAGATCGAGGCTCTGTTCGCCCTTCTCGCTGTAGTGGAGCTGGCGTACGATGGCGAAATGGTTGGCGGCGTGCAGGCGCTGGAGCTCCTCGTTGAGTCCGCTGGCCGGCCGGAAGTAGGCGAGCCGAAACTTGCAGCCCGAGTCCTTCACGCCATTGCGCAACACGTCGAGCGCGCCGCGCCGTCCGATCTCGCGCGCGAGTCGCGCCAGGAAGCGCGTCTTCACCTCATCTTTGTGGTGCTGACGCAGCTCCTTCCACTCCTCGGGTTGAGTGGCGAGCAAGAAGTCGAGCACGTCTCCGGGCAGCAGACAGAGCCCGCGGTCGTAGTCCTGCTTGCTATCGCGCCGGCTGTAGCCCCCCGGCACGGGCTCGCCGTCCCACCGTGGCGGCGTCTCTCGAACCTGCGTCGCATGCTCGGG
Source organism: uncultured Binatia bacterium (SeqCode) (assembly GCA_965216585.1). Taxonomy (GTDB): domain Bacteria; phylum Desulfobacterota; class Binatia; order HRBIN30; family CADEER01; genus CADEER01. Next base: position 487,110 of record CBDCGC010000002.1, read on the forward strand.
GCACGCATCCGGCCCATGCCCGAGCAGCGCGCACTCGATCGCCTCCTCGAAGGCCCGCTCGGATACGTCCACCGTCACGAGGCTTCCTCCCAGACATCGATCTTGCCCGTCACCGCGGCGGAGACCAGTGCAGTTCGAAACTCGCGCAGTCGCTCAATTCCCAGCTCCACGGCTGCAATGAGTGCCGTCATGTCTTTGAGCGCTTTGTCGACAGTCTCCACGATTGCACGCTGCTCCTCGACTGGCGGGATGAAGAGCACGAGCTCTTGGATGGTGTCCTGCGCGATGTTCTGCATGGAACCGCTGGCACCCGTAGCCTCTCTCTCGAACTGAAAGCGAGACACAAGCGCCGATAGTGCGTAGATCAGATATGGCGGAGTCATGAAATCGCCTCGAAGTCGAATCCGGTACAGCTTGTCACACAGGAGTAGTCGAGGCCTCACACTGCCAACCACGGCCGCACTACCCAGAAGTTGGCGCGTATTCGCACGAGACATTAGGATGTCTTCTGGTCGGATCTCGTACTCGGGCCGAACAGTTTCTCCCGGCGGGAGTGCTTTGTGTTCGCGCTCATCGAACTCCGCCCCATTCACGCAGCCGACTTTCAGAACTCCCCACTCCTCCTGATCCGCCTGTCGATTGTCGCAAAGTGGGCTCCAGCCCTGTTCAATCGAAGCAACGACAGTCTTGAGCCTTGAGACCTCCCAATGCGCCGGGATCTTGCCCAGCCACTCGACACCGGAGTCCCTCAGGGGGACGTTCGGGTCGAGGCCCTGGGTGACGGCGCGGGTGATGAGGGCGGTGCGCTTCTCCTGGAGCAGCTCGATCAGCCGCTCTTTCTTCGCGACCAACACATCGATTTTCGCCGTCTCGCGATCCAGGAACGAAGCGATCGCCTTCTGCTCTGCAACGGGTGGCACGGGAAAGTTCGCGCCATCGATCCAACGTTTCGAGAGACCGAAGCGAGTGATCCCAGTTGCCGCCGCACGAAACTGATCTCGGACACCCGCGGCCGAAAATGCACGACCCAGATAGCTCCCTGAAAGCCGCAACCGGTCAGGTCTGATATGCGCCAGATGATAACCGCAGACGACTCCGTCGATGCCAGACCCAACGTACGCAGGCACAGCGATGTCGTCCCACGATTCCGAATCCTTGGTGACAAGGACGTCACCTTCGATCAGCGAGAATCGCCGAATCTCATCAGGGGACGCGGTCGCTTCCATGAAGTCGATCTCGGGCTCGATCACGTCGTTGTAGTATACGTCGACGTAGTTGCAGAGGCGGACGAGATCTTCTCCCTCCTTCCTCTTCTTGTCCACGCTACTGAGTTGCACGGCGGCCAGACGCTTGAGTCGATCTACGCCCCACGCGATCGGGATCTCGCCGAGCCACTTGATTCCGGAATCTCTGTACTCCGGATACGCTCGAAATCGGCGCGGTCGTGCCAACTGAATCTCTTCAATCGCTTCAGCCATCTTGCCCTTCTAGCCGCCCTCGCGGCGCCGCTGCCCACGGCCCGCCGGGGGGCCAGTGCCGGTCGAACGGGGTCCCGGCCAGTATTGCCTCGCGCACGGGGACCGCCGAAGAAGCTTCGTACGCGCTCGCCGATCTCGTCAATCGTCTGGGGCGGTGACTGACGAAAGAGCCCTCTGCGAAGATACGCGCGCCATCGCGCTTCGACGTCCGGATCGGCGCAAAAGGCGGATGTCAGAACATCGGGGATCTCGGAATTCCAGGCCGTTCCGCGTCGGTCGAAGCATCGCTCGATGGCTGTCCGCAGCGCTGTTCCTTCGAATGGGAACGCCTCCGAAAGGGCCCAGATATCGTGGAAGTCCTTCATGCGGCTGTTGCGCCGGCCGAGTTGGACCATGGCCTCAAACTTCTCCGCGACAGTAGCTACTCGCGGATAGGCATGCACGACGGGCGCCGGCAAGCCGTCGATGAGGGTGGGAATCTCGGTGGCATCAGGCGCGGTGGACAGTGCATCTCCGAAGCCAAAGTCGACCTGGAGCCGAATCCGGGCCTTGCCCAGGTATGCGCGCACGACGGCGCGTTGCCCCGCATATCTCTGCTCGTCACGGATGGCCTCGATCGTGAGGGTGTCGAGGTCGAGCTCCAGACCGTCTTCCGGACATGGCTGGCGACAGATGTCCTGCATCGTCTCCCGCACTGCGGCTTCATCGGGCGGTCCGACCGCCAGCAGGTCCACATCGCGCGTGGCGCGGTACGGCTCTTCCATCCACAGCGTCAGCAGTCCGGCTCCTTTCAGCGTGCAGCGGTCGCGCTGCCTCGATTCGCCGAGCCGGAAGAGAAAGCGCTCGCAGGCGTAGCGCACGAGGAAGGGCTCGAACTCCATCTCGCGTCGTTGCGCCTCGCGAAGCAAGCGCGCCTTGATGGACTGTGCGATCGCGCTCACGGTGCGAGCACTTCCAGGGACGCGCGCAGGCGTCGACTCGGTAGGACGTCCAGAACGCGCATCAGCGAATTGGTGGACACCTTCCGCTGTCGCAGGGCGTCGTGCAGCGCCTCGAGTGCGGCCTCGCGGCCAATTCGGCGCTCGAAGCGGAAGCAGTCGACGATGGTTCGCGCTGGAGACGTGATTCGGGCGGGAACACCTTCGAAGGTGGTGTTCTGGATTCCGTACGACCACGCCGCACCGCTGAAGCGAATCAGGCGGACGCGGATGCCCGGGACGCGCGGCGGCTCGGCCTTGTGGTGGATGGCGAGCCAGACTTGGTGGGGGAGCTGAGTGCCGATCTCATGCACCTGCAGCGCCGAGAGGAGGCAAACGACGGCCTCCGGAACCCGTGCACAAGCCGCGGCCAGGGTGTAGTGCTCGGTGGGCTCCGCTTCGGCGAGGCGGTAGAGACCTCGGGCGACTCGCTCGACTGCCCCCGCCTTCACCAGACGGCGGACTTGGTCATAGGAGATGCCCAGGGTTTCTAGCTGGCTCGGACGAAAGAAAGTCCCGATCCCGGCGCGGCGAAGCTGCTCTTCATCGAGATTGGAAGAGTCCATTCAAAAAAACCCGGCATGGCGAAGCATAGTGCCGAGAATATCAGACAAATGGGACTGGGCACAACGAGAAAATCCCGGCACTTCGCGCAATAGTGCCTGTAGTTCCTGAAGCGTGTTTGGAAGCTTCCTACCCCGCCACCTCGCGCAGCATGGCCACGATGTCCTTCTCGATTGCCTGGATGTCGGCCTCGATTTCCTCGAGCGGCCGCGGCGGCAGATATTCATAGAAGTAGCGGTTGAAGTTGATCTCGTAACCGACGATGCCGACCTCCCCGTCCTTGGCGTCGCGGCGGCTGGTGTCGATCCAGGCGTCCGGCACGTGGAACCGAACCTCGCGCTCGAAGAACGCCTCGATGGTCTCGGCGAGGGGCACACTCTCGGTGTCGCGCAGCTCGGGGTCGGGCTCGGGATTGCCATCCTTGTCGCGGCAGATCTCGGCATCTTCGTTGCGTTCGGAGAGCGCCGAGAGGATCGCCTTCTTCACCGGGGCGGCGAGCTTCACGTCGGCCGCGCGCACAGCCTTGGCCAGCACCTTCTCGAACGCTGAGCGATCGGTGAAGAGCGTGTCCGGCAGCGTGGTGAGGAGAGCGCGGATCGCCTCTTGCTTCGCCCGGCCCTCGGACTCCTCCTTCTCCTTCGCCGGCCCCTTGCGCTTTTTCGAGCGCGCGAGGTTGGTGAAGGCGCGCTCTTCCTCGAGCCGCGCGATGCGCTCGGGGCTGGCCTGGAAGTCGAGGCGCAGCGGACGCTCGACGGTGATCTTGCGGAAGCCGAAGCGCGTGGTCGGGAAGGTCTTGCTCACGACCACCTTTCGCTCCTCGCCCTCGCCGTCGTTGGCGCGCTCAGCGTGACCGGGCGCGGCGATGCGGCGCGCTGCGTCATCCGCGAAGTTGCGGAGCAGGGCCAGGACCTCGCCGGCTTTTTCGAACGGAATCTCGCGGCGTTTGTCGCCGAGGCTCTTGCGCATCGGCTGCCAGAAGCGGATCGACTCCTCGGTCGACGTCGCGTCGATGAGCTGCACCTGCCCCTTGCGCTCGGGCGCCTTGCGGTTCGTCAGCACCCAAATGTAGGTGGCGATGCCCGTGTTGTAAAAGAGCTGCTCGGGAAGCGCGATGAGCGCCTCCAGCCAGTCGTTCTCGAGGATGTAGCGGCGGATCTCGCTCTCGCCGCTGCCGGCGTCACCGGTGAAGAGCGGCGAACCGTTCATGATGATCGCGACGCGCGAGCCTCCGGCCGCGGGCTTCTTCATGTGCGCCAGCATGTGCAGGAGGAAGAGGAGCTGACCGTCGCTAATGCGCGGCGTGCCCGGCCCGAACCGTCCGGCCGCGCCGCGCGCGTGCTCGTCCTCCACCGCCTCCTTGTCGCGCTTCCAGTCCTTGCCGTAGGGCGGGTTGGCGATCAGGTAATCGAAACCCTGACCCTCGTGCCGGTCGTTGGAAAGGACGCTGCCGAAGAGGATCCGCTCGGCATCCTCCCCCTTCTCCGATTTCATGAAGAGGTCGGACTTGCAGATCGCAAACGTTTCGGGGTTCACTTCCTGTCCGAAGAGGTGGACCTCGGCATCGGGCGCGATGGGCTCGCGCACGATCTCGCCATTGCGATGGACCCCTTTGGACACATGCTCCTTCGCGATCGTCAGCATGCCGCCCGAGCCGCAGCACGGATCGTAGACGCTGCGCACGATGCCCGGCTTGCGAAGGCGCTCCTCGTCACCGGCAAACAGCAGGTCCACCATCAGATGCACGACGTCGCGAGGCGTGAAGTGCTCGCCGGGGTTTTCGTTGAGTGCCTCGTTGAAGCGGCGGATCAGGTTCTCGAAGAGAGTTCCCATCGCGTGGTTGTCGAGCCCGCTCTGCGGGTCCGGACTGAGGTCCACGTTTTTGAATCGCTCGACGACCTGGAAGAGCAGACCCGCCTCGTCGAGCTTGCTGATCGTGTTGTCGAAGTCGAATTTCTCCAGCACCTCGCGCATGTTCGCACTGAAGCCGGCGATATAGTTGCGCAGGTTCTCGGCCAGGTGAGGGGCATCGTCGCAGAGACGCTCGAAGTCGAAGTGGGAGGTGTTGTAGAAAGCGAAGCCGGCGGCGCGCCGGAGCTGTTGGTCGAGGTTCTCGAGGCCCTTACCGCGCAGCTCGGCCCGGCGCGCCAGCACCTTCTCCTTCTTGTCCGCCAGCACACAGTCGAGTCGGCGCAGAACGGTGAGTGGCAGGATTACGTCCTGATACTTTCCGCGCTTGAAGGTGTCGCGGATGAGATCCGCGACACCCCAGATGAAAGTCTCGATCTGGCTCTGATTCACGACATACTCGGGGCAGAAATTCCTTGGCGCCGGAACAATAGCCGTTCGGCGCGCTCGACGACAAACGTCGGCAGTCGGCCGAGCGGCGCGAAAGCTCGGCCGACGCTATCCCAATTCCGACGTCGTTGACATCTCGTCGAAGCGACGAGCACTCGCTCGCGCAACGATCCGGACGACCGGACGCACTCCATCTGCGGCCATCTGCGTTCATCTGCGGACAAATCAATCGGACAACCGGACCCCCATCTGCGGATTGGCTACCGCCACGGTGGTCTCTTCACCGCGGGTCCGCGGAACGTCGAGTATTGTGCCGCTGACATCTCGAAGAGATCGCGAAGGGTCTCCGGTTCGGCGGCGAAGTGTTCTTCGTAGGCGGCCAATCTGCGGCGGAGATCCGCGGATAGGTCCGTGCAGAGGTCGGCGACGTCGATTCCGTGTGCCGCACCGAGCAGACACATGGCGAAGTAGTCGAGCTGGGCGTCGTTGTTCTTGATGCGCCAGGTCTCGGACGCCGATAGCGCCTCGCAGCGATCGGTGGCGACGCGGACGGGAACGACTTTGTCGCAGCCGCTGCCCTCCGCGGCGGGTGCGACAAAGATGATCGCATCCTCGCCGTCGAGCCGTAGCGGATGAGGAATGTAATGCGCCGAGGTGTAGCCGAGAGTGTCATACAGCGATCGGCGATAGTCTGCGGATCTCCCCGAGGCGGATCGGCTCAAGCGGCGCAGCTTGCCGGCGACGTCGCCCTCACTGAGCTCGACGAGCCTTTGCATCGCGTCGGTCGAATAGCCCTCGCGCCGCGACAACAGCGGCAAACCGGTCGCATCGACGTCGAATGCCAGCGCCTGCGGAGAACGCCCCATCTCTTCGGCCGCCACAGCGCGGGCGGTGATCGGCCGGCTCCTGTCGCGCCGGTCGACGACCGCCGCCAGCCGGTCGGCATGTAGGGACTGCTTGGCGAATCCGCGCCACGCGTTGCTCAGCTCCACCCGGCGCGGACGGTGCAACACCAGGTCGCCATCGCGGCCGAGGCCGTAGGCGCTCATGAGCGAGCCGTAGCCGATGACCGTCGTCCATTGCGACATCGCCGCCAACGCTCCCATTCGTTCGCCATCGGCGCAATGCCGCCGTGCGCGCCTTGCACAGTTTTTACTGTCGGGTAGAAACGACGGATGGACTACGATCTGACCCCGGAGCAGGAGGCGTGGCGAGCCGAGGTGCGGGCGTTCATCGCGGAGAACCTAAACGCAGACCTGATCGCCGAGCAGCGCGCCGCCGGCAATGAAGGGCGTGGTCCGTTGGCGCGCAACTTCGTCCTCGCCATGCGCGATGCTGGATATTGGGGGCTCGCCTGGCCGGAGGAGTACGGTGGTTCCGGTCGCAGTGCGCTCGATCAGTGGATCTTCGTCGAAGAGCTGCAGGCCGCCGGCGCGCCGATGTTGCCACTCACCGTCACCTCGGTGGCGCCGACGATCATGCGCATCGGCAGCGAGGAGCAGCGCCGCGAGTGGTTGCCGCGCATCACCGCGGCCGAGGTCGACTTTGCCGTCGCCTATTCCGAGCCCGACGCCGGCACCGACATGGCGGCGCTGCGCACCAGGGCGGAGCTCGACGGCGACGAGTGGGTGATCAACGGCCAGAAGATGTGGAACACCATGGCGCACCAGTCGACGCACAACTGGATCGCCGTGCGCACCGAGCCGGATGCGAAAAAGCACAAGGGCATTTCGATGATGATCGTGCCGATGGACGCGCCCGGTGTCACCGTGCAGCCGATCTACGTCTGGCCGGGATTGCGCACCAATGCGCTCTTTCTCGACAACGTGCGGGTGCCGCGCGATCACCTGGTGGGCGAACGCGGACAGGGTTTCTACTACGCGGCCATGGCGCTCAATTTCGAGCGCCTGGCGATCGGCTCGGTCGGCATGGTGCGCCGCTACTTCGCCGAGCTCGTCGCCTGGGTGCGCGAGGCGGTGGTCGACGGCCAGCCGCTGCGCCGAGATCCCTGGGTGCGCGATCGCCTGGCGCGCCTGTTCGTCGACATCGAGGCGGCGCGCATGCTGGGCCTGGAAACGGCGTGGGTGCTGAGCAAGGGCGACGTCCCCGTCGCGCAGTCGTCGATGGCCAAGATCTTCGTCTCCGAGCTGGCCCACCGCGTCGCCGATGCCGGCACGGAGATCCTCGGTTTGGCCGGACAACTGCATCCGCAGGAAGCCGAGTCGCCCTTGCACGGGCGCATGCAGTGGCTCTACCGCACGGCGCCACTGCTCGCCTTCGGCGGTGGTACCAACGAAGTGCAGCGCACCATCATCGCGACGATGGGCCAGGGCCTGCCGCGCAAATAGAGGGGCCGAGCATGCATCCCGAAGTGAGTGAGGAACAAGCCGAGTTGAAAACCTCGGTCGAGCGTTTCTGGCGCCAGCAGGTGAACGCCGAGAAGCTGCGGGAGTGGGAGAGCAACGGCCCCGACACCGGGACCTGGCAGACCATCGCCGCATTGGGTTGGTTCGGCATCGCCGTGCCGGCGGCGATGGGAGGCAGTGGCCTGGGCATCAGCGAGGCCGCTTGCGTGCTCGAAGAGTGTGGGCGCGGCTTGCTGCCGCCGCAGATCACCCACGCCATCCGCGCCGTGTCGACACTGGCGCATCTGGATGCCGCGGCTCCCGAGCTGGCGGAGCTCGCCAGCGGCGCGCGCCGGCTGACACTGGCGATCGACGAGCGCGCGGCGCGCTCTGAACGACACTTCGCGACGCGCCTGGACGCGAATCGAGTGAACGGTGAAAAATGGTGCGTCGTCGATCCGGCGGCGGACTGGCACCTGGTGGCCGCCCGTGCCGGTGCCGGCGATGGCGAGATCGCGCTGGTGCTGGTCGACGGTAGCGCGGCGCAGACCTCGACGTTGCGCACTTTCGACGGCGGCGTGCAGGCAGCGGTGCGCTACGACGACGTCGCCGTGGCGCGTGTCGTCGCCACGGCCGGGCCGGCGGCCGAGACCTTGGCAAGGGTGCGGCGCCTGCAGACCGCCTTGGCGCTGGCGGAAATGCTCGGCGGCATGCAAGGGGCGCTGGAAGCGACGGTCGACTACGTCAAAGAGCGCGAGCAGTTCGGCCAGAAAATCGGCGTCTTTCAGGCCGTCCAACACCAAGTCGCCGACATGTCACTGGCCTATACGGCGTCGCGACATCTGGTGTGGCGCGCCGTCAGCAGGCTGGCCGTCGATGCGGCGCAGGGCGTCGATCTGGAAACCGCCGCCGCCTTCGTCGCGCGGTCGTTCAAGGACGTCACGATGACGGCGCATCACCTGCACGGCGGCGCCGGCTACGTCGTCGAGCACCCGCTCCACTACCACTCGGAGCGCGCCCAGGCGCTGGCGATCCGCTACGCACCGGAAGCGCCGGCGTTGAGCGCTGTTGCAGGTTCGTTGCTCGACTGATCGGCGCTTCGCTCAAACTTCTTCGAGCTCTTCATCGAGCGGCAGCGACAGGCTCGGTTTGAGCACCGTGTCGAGCAGGGCGAGGACGAGGCTGGCCAGCAGGAGTCCGAGCAGTCCCGGCCAGGAGTAGTCGTCGATCTGCGTTGCGCCGGTGATGAGGGGCAGGGCGGTGAGCGCGATGGCGGCGACGACGGCGGTCATGGCCAGCGGATTGGCCGACACCTTGGCCCGCACCGCCCGGCAGATGAGCGACGAGAGGAGAAACAGACAGAGTGCCGTGAAGAAGTAGTATGGGAACAGGATCAACCAGTGCATCTGGTATTGCTTACTCGTACCGCCGGCAATGTCAACGATTGCCGCCGGCAAGGCGTGTCATTGTTCGACCAGATGCATCGGCTGCAGAATCTCGGCTGGGATGTCGTCGACGAAGCGCGACGGCTTCGACAACACCATGCCGGCGGCGCGATCGTAGAGGTTGATCGGGTAGCAGATGTAGAGGTTCTGCTTGGCACGTGTCGCCGCGACATAGAGCAGCCGCCGTTCCTCCTCGAGCTCCTCGTCGTCGTGCATGCTCTGCATCGACGGAAAACGGCCATCGACGGCCCAGAGGATGAAGACGCTGTGCCATTCGAGGCCCTTGGCCGAGTGGATCGTCGACAGCGTTACCAGACCCTCCGGCTCGTCGACCGCCATGACGTCGCCGACGCTGTCGCTCGGCGGCTCGAGAGCCATGTCGGCGAGCAGCGCTTCGAGGCTGCCGTAGCGGGCGGCGATCGAGATCATGTGCTCGAGGTCCTTGCCGCGCTTCGGGTAGTCGTCGCGGTGCAGGTGCTTGAGATGCGGGTCGTAGTACTGGAGGACGAGGTTGAGCTGTTCCTCGGGTTTGACCCCGGCCCTGCCGAGCTGGCGCAGCAACCCGGCCAGGGCGCGCAGAGCAGTCGAGTAGGAGCGGCCGGTCTCGGCTTCGAGAACCTCGGCGGCGTCGGTGCTCGCCGTCAGCTCGGCCGTCAGCGCCTGTGCCCGGCGCGGGCCGATGCCCTCGAGGAGGAGGAGGACGCGATGCCACGAAACGGCATCGCGCGGGTTGGCGACGACGCGCAGGTGGGCCAGGGCGTCTTTGACGTGGGCGGTTTCGATGAACTTGAAGCCGCCGCGTTTGACGAAGGGAATGTCGTGCCGGGTCAGCTCGAGCTCGAGATCGAAGGAGTGGAAGCTGGAGCGAAAGAGAACGGCGATCTCGGGCAGCTCTACGCCTTGCTCGCGCAGCTCGAGAATGCGCTGGCAGACGAAGCGAGATTGGTAGTTCTCCCCTTCGGCGGCAATCAGTAGCGGCAACTCGCCGTCGCCCTTGCGTGTGAAGAGCGTTTTCGAGTAGCGCTCGCGCGCCTTGGCAATGATGTGATTGGTGACGTCGAGAATCGGTTGCGTGCTGCGGTAGTTCTCTTCGAGGGCAATCACCTGCGCACCGGGGAAGAGATCGGGAAAGTCCATGATGTTGCGAAAGCTGGCGCCGCGGAAGGCGTAGATGCTCTGGGCGTCATCGCCGACCGCCATGACGTTGTCGTGCTGCGCGGCGAGCAGGCGGACGATCGAGGCCTGCAGCGGGTTGGTGTCCTGGTACTCGTCGACCATGATGTAGCGGTAGCGCCTCGACAGCTTGTCGCGCACCTCTTCCTGCGTTTCCAGCAGGGTGTGAAGCTTGAGCAGGAGATCGTCGTAGTCGAGGAGCTGGCGCTCCTCCTTGTAGGTGACGTACTCGCTCTGCAGGGCGATCAAGTCGTCGGCGTGGTCGATGAGGTGGGAGTAGGAGTCCTCGAGAAGATCGGCGAGGGGCCGCGACTTGTTGACCGCCATGGAGAAGATCGAAGCGATCGTCTGCTTGCGCGGAAAGCGCTTTTCCTTCTTGTCGAAGCCGAGGCGAGCGCGGGCGAGGTTGATGACGTCCTCGGAGTCGCCGCGATCGAGAATGGTGAAGCCGCTGTCCATGCCCAGCGCCTTGGCGTTGCGGCGCAGCGCGATGTTGGCAAACGAGTGGAACGTACCGCCGGCGACTTCGTCGCAGCGTCCGTCGAGCAGGGTGCTGGCGCGGCGCAGCATTTCCGCCGCCGACTTGCGGGTGAAGGTCAGCAGCAGGATCGAGCGCGGATCAATTCCCAATTCGACCAGGCGGGCGACGCGAAAGACCAGGGTTCGCGTCTTGCCGCTGCCGGCGCCGGCGATGACGAGGACCGGACCTTCCAGCGCCGTCGCCGCCGCCAACTGCGCCTCGTTGAGCAGTTCTTGGTAGTCGATGCGAAAGCGCGCCTCGGGTTGAGGTTGCGGCCGCAGTACGTAGGTGCCTGGTCGTGACATGATGCTCCAGCGCTCGACTTTGGCGGGACGAGGTCCGACGGTCAATCGCTATCCGGCTCTTGACCGGGCTTCGGTCGGCCTCGGTCCATCGGTGTGCGGAATACCGTACGAAACGCCCGTACGGGAATGCTCATCCTTTCTCACACCCGATCTCAGCGACGGCTCGTCGGTTTCATCATTGGGTTCGGTCGAGTCGCGATCAAGTCTCGTCGAATGTTCTGCTTGTCGTGATAAGGTGTTCCAGCGTCTCATCGACGGCCGCAGGCGGTGCATCGTTGTGCAAGCACTGGTTGCGAAAGCCCTCGATGTCGCCCTCGCCCGGACGCTGCTCCTCGCCGTCCACGGCGAGGTTTGTAGTGGCAACCCATCGCGGGGCCATGACGACAAATGTCAATCACATTGCAAAGAAAGAGCCTCCTCGATCCACGCCGCGAGTCTGCCTGCAATAACCTCGACCCGGACTCCGTGTTCGTTAGAGTTTTCGTCGAACTTGGAAATGGAAACCAGCCAACAGCGCGTGGCCCAACGGAATTCCGTGTAGCGGTGCGGGCGTGGAAAAAACCGCCTTTCCCACAGCGCGGCCAGGTCGCCACGAAATCCGCGCAACACCTCGGGCGTAGCCTCGGAGCGAATCGCGGCGATCGGGCCAGTCGCGTCGTTGTATCGACGCATATTGACCTCCGCATGAGCTGAGCGACCCCAATCGCAAGTGAAGGAGTAGCGTCCGTTGGGCAAGTCAGCGGCAAGGCGCGCTGTTGAGCACGCGGTAGCTGTCGCGCCCAAGAACCGTTGCCACAGCGGATTGTCGAGGTCGGGCGTCGGCATGGAGGTCCGCGTAACCGTAGGCCAAGGCGTGAGCGTGATAGTCGGCGTGGCCGTTGGTGTCGGCGTTGGGCAACCGTTCAGGGATGCACGGACCGCCGCGATGATCTCAGAGATTGAGATCTTCCGATCAAAATCGAGATCGCTCGCCGAACACACGGCGTCACTACCGAGTGCGATGCCAATAGTGCGTGTGAGTTCAGCAACGGATACATCTCCGCTTCCGTTGCAGTCACCTGGACAGGCTGTGAGGGGGTGTGGCGAGAGTCCCAGTGTGACTGCCAACGCGATAAACACTCGGCTCCAACAAAATCGAGACTCACAACGCTGCGACATCTTTGATCCCACGATTGCTTGCCTGACCCATGGCAGTGTCATTGCTGACTACACGCAGGAAACGAACACGAGAACTGATACAGGCTCTCACACTTGCCCGTATGGATTGCAAGGCCGATCCTTCAGGACTGTCCGGGTGGCAGCTGCACAGGCTAAATTGGCTTGAGGGAAATCGGGACAGACCCCTCTCCGAGCATTTAACCTCAAAGAAAAAATAATCCGCGAGGGAGAACGCGTCAGAGAGTGCCAGATGTGGCCGAGCGCAGCTTTCGGCAAGCGGAGTGTAGTCCATCCTACATGAGCATTGCCGAGGGCGAGCACGGCCGCAGATGGCGCTCTATGGCGCGAGCTCGTGGCGTTTCTCGCCGTGGATTATTTTCTCTTTGAGGTTAAGTGACTGAATCACTCTAAGTTTCTCGAACAAGGAGGGGCCTGTCTCCATTTTCCCGGCAGCGATATCGTCATCCGGTCGCTGGATCTTGCACGGGCGCATGCCGAGAATGCTGGAGATGGCGCACGGTGGCGAGCCAGCGTATTTTGTGTTTGATGGATGTGAAAAACGAGCTCGATTTGCGCGGTATTCCCTGTCCGCTTTCCTGGGCACATGCCCGCGTGCGGCTCGACGCGATGAAAAGCGGACAGCGGCTGGTGGTGATCCTCGACGAGGAACGCGGTGCCCGCGACATTCCGGCGGCCGCCGAAGCTGCCGGCTATTGCGCCGTCAACACCGAGCGCGACGGAATAGTGTGGCGACTCGAGATCGAGGTGTAACGGCTACAGGCTTCTTCCCGCGCCATGCCGCCAAGCGAGACTCGAGGGATGATACGAGAAGCGAAGGGGAGTGACTACCTTTTTCGCTTGAGCCAACTCGTCGCGAAGTTCATCACTTCTTGGCGCGAGAAGTGTTCGTCCCTCGAGGGCAATGCGCCGTGCTCATTGAGTTTCTGCGAAGCACGTCACTGTATGATCGCATCCCGGTCTGGGTCGACCTCAGTCGAGCATCATGTGGATGCGCTTGTTGTCGTCGACGGTCGCCAGCAGCTCGGAGATCGAAACGTTGAGGGAAGGGTGGATGAGCTGCGGCGCCAGCTCGGCCAGCGGTGCGAGCACGAAGCGGCGCTTCGGCAGGCGGGGGTGCGGCAGCTTGAGGTTGCGCTTGTTGAGCACCTCGTTGTTGAAGAGAAGGATGTCGAGATCGATGACGCGCGAGCCCCAGCGTTTGCCCTTGACGCGGCGGCGGCCCATCGCCTCTTCGATTTTCTTGGTGTTCTTGAGCAGATCAGTCGGGTTGATCTCGGTTTCGAGCTCGACGACGGCGTTGACGAACCAGGTCCTGGCGTCGCCGTGCGGTTCGCTTTCGTAGTAGGACGATGCCGCGACTACCCGCGTGTCAGGCAGCTCGCCCAGCTTGTCTCGCGCTTCCCGGCAGTTGGCCTTGCGATCGCCGAGATTCGAACCGATTCCAATAAATACCCGGTGGGGCATGCCAGTTGACCTCCCCGCATCCGCCTCTTCCACCTCACCTCAGACCGGAATCCCGCCGCGTCCTGCTGTGCTGGCGGGGCCAACCTGACCGAAAATGCAGGGTTTTTATACAGATCTATACGGGCGAGTGCAAATTGACCGCTTGGTCGGGCGGTTTTCGACCGGGCGCGCCGCGGTTCATAGACCCAAGACGTCCCTCATTCCGTAGCGCCCGCGCGGTCGCTCGGCGAGCCACAGCCCGGCGCGCACGGCGCCGCGCGCCAGACAGTCGCGGCTCTGCGCCCGGTGAGTCAGCTCGATGCGTTCGCCGAGGCCGGCGAAGAGCACGGTGTGATCGCCGACGACGTCGCCACCGCGCAGGGTCATGATGCCGATCTCGTCGTCGCCGCGGGCGCCGACCATTCCCTCGCGCGCCAACACGGCGTCGCCGTCGAAGTCGCGGCCCATCGCTGCGGCGACGGCGCGACCGAGGGCGAGGCCGGTGCCGCTCGGCGCATCGACTTTGTTGCGGTGGTGCATCTCGACGATCTCGGGGTCGAAGCCGTCGCGCAGGTGCTTTGCCGCGGCGCCGACGAGCTCGAGCAGGACGTTGACGCCGACGCTCATGTTCGGCGCGATGATGGTGCGTGTCTGTCGTGCCAGCACATCCAACTCTTCGCTCTGCGCCGCCGTGAAGCCGGTCGTGCCGATGGCGATGCCGCTGCCGACCTTGGCGGCGATGCGCAGGTGCTCGAGCGACGCGTCCGGTGCCGTAAAGTCCAGAGCGACGCTGGGCGGCGTGGCGACCGTCTCGTAGGAGTCGCCGATCGCAACTCCGAGCTCGCCAACTCCGGCCAGGGTGCCGGCATCGATGCCGATGGTCGGATTGCCGGCGCTTTCCACGGCGCCGTGCAGGTGAGCGTTGGGGTTCTCTTGAATCAAGCGAACCAGTGCTCGGCCCATGCGCCCGGCGGCACCGCAGACGATGAGGGGCGTCGTCATTTCAACACGCCGAGGGCGCGCATCTCGGCGGCCACGCCCTGGCGCGTTGCCTCGCCGGCCGGCAAGAGCGGCAGTCGCAGCTCGTCGCTACAGTAGCCGAGCATCGACATCGCGGCTTTGACGGGAATCGGGTTGGTCTCGGCGAAGAGCGCGCGCATCAACGGGATCATGCGGAAGTGCTGCGCCCGCGCCGCGGCGAAATCGCCGCCGAGGGCGGCGGCGACCGAGGCCGCGCTCTCGGCCGGCAACACGTTGGCGATCACCGAAATGACTCCCACCGCACCGACGGCGATCAACGGGAGGGTGAGCGAGTCGTCGCCCGAGTAGATTTCGAGCGCATCGCCACAGAGACGGGCGACTTCTTGCGCTTCGTCGAGCGAGCCGGTGGCCTCTTTGAGACCGATGATGCCGTCGAGCTCGGCCAGGCGGGCGAGCGTCGTCGCTTCCATTTTCGAACCGGTACGGCCGGGAATGTTGTAGACGATCAGGGGCATTCCCGTTTCGCCGGCGATGTGCCGGTAGTGCTGGTAGATGCCCTCTTGCGTCGGCTTGTTGTAGTAGGGCGAGATCAGCAGCGCGGCGCTGGCGCCGGCCTGCTTGGCCGCCGCCGTCAATTCGACTGCCTCGCTGGTCGAGTTGGATCCGGTACCGGCGATGATTGGAACGCGGCCGCCGGCGATGGCGACCACGCGTTCGACGACCTGGATGTGCTCGGCGTGCGACAGCGTCGCCGACTCACCCGTGCTGCCGCAGGGCACCAGCGCCGAGGTTCCGTTGGCGAGCTGGAAGTCGACGATCTTTTCGAGCGCTGCTTCGTCGATCGCGCCGTCGCGAAACGGTGTGATCAGCGCCGTCATCGAACCGGAGAAACGCGGGCTCATTCTTCGACCTCGAGGGTGCCGTGGAATACTTCTTCGGCGGCACCGGTCATGAGCACCCGATCGTCGCTCTGGCGCCAGTCGATTTCGAGATCGCCACCGTTGAGGTGGACGACGGCTTGGCGTTCGGCTTTGTGGTTGAGCACGGCGGCGACCAGCACCGCACAGGCTCCCGTGCCGCAGGCTGCGGTCTCGCCGGAGCCGCGTTCCCACACCCGCATGGTCAGCTCGTTTCTGCCGTCGGCGCGAACGAACTCGGTATTCACCCCGTCGGGAAAGAACGAGTGCGTTTCGAAACGCGGTCCGATGGTTTCCAGATCGATGCGCGAGGGATCGTCGACGAAGATCACGCAGTGGGGGTTGCCCATCGACACACAGGTGACGTCGTAGGAGTCCTCGCCGACGCGCAGTGGCGAGTTGATGACGCGCCCCTCGACACGTGCGGGAATCTCCGGCCCGTCGAGAATGGGAGCGCCCATGTCGACGGTGACGGCGCGCACGACGCCGCCGTCGTTGTCGATGGCGAGAGCGAGGTCTTTGATGCCGGCGTCGGTTTCGATGCGCATGGTCTCGCTGCGCACCAGGTCGTGCTCGTAGGCGTACTTGGCGACACAGCGGATACCGTTGCCGCACATTTTGCCGCGACTGCCGTCGGCGTTGTACATCTCCATTCGGCAGTCGGCGACCTCCGAAGGCGCGATGAGGATGAGCCCGTCCGAGCCGATCCCCGTGCGCCGCGGGCTGATACGCGCCGCCAGTGCCGACGGGTTCGCCACTCGATGCCGAAAGCAATCGATGTAGACGTAGTCGTTGGCGATGCCGTGCATCTTGGTGAAGGGAATGGTTGCCATGGAAATCCGGTGGTTAGCACGCACGGTGCTCGCTTCAAAGGCGGCGCTCGCTACGATTGTGGAGAATCGGCGGCGTCGTCCGACGGCAAGGCGCGGCGGATGAAGACGGCTTCGCCCGGCAGGCTTTCGTATTCGTCGACGGTGATGGCGATGACGCGGTAGTGGTAGATCTCGCCGAGGTCGGCGGTCGAGTCGAGATAGCGAAAGGTCTTTTTGCGGCGAAAGCGCTGGCGGTCCTCGACCTCGAGATGCTCGAGCAGCCGGTAGCCACAGCAGGGCCGCTTGCGCTCGATGCGGAAGGCGGCGAGGTCGAGCATGTGCGAGCCGTCGACATAGCGGGTCGGCCGCTGCCAGCGGACTTCGATGCCGTCGTCGAGATTGACGGCGCTGACTCCCTCGACGCTCTGCGGCGCCACCAGATCGGGCGGCCGCACGGCCGTCTTGCGGCCGCAGGCGAGGCCGAGGAGCGCGACGCAGGTCAGTGCGAGCGCAGCGCAGCGCCGTGCCGTCATCGCTTCAGCTTCTTGGTGCGCAGGCGGCGCTGGACGTTGACCGGCGCCGTGCCGCCGGTGGCGCGGCGCCGGCGCACGGCGGATTCGGGCGTCAGCCAGCTCAACACGTCTTTGTCGAAGTCCGGCGCGAAGGCGCGCAGCTCTTCGAGAGTCAGCGAAGACAGCGAGCGCTGTTCGGCGACGGCGCTGCGCACGATGGCACCGACGATGCCGTGGGCGCGGCGAAAGGGCACGCCGCGGGTGGCCAGGTAGTCGGCCAGCTCGGTTGCCAGCGTGTAGCCGGCGTCGGCGGCTTGCTCCATGCGGTCGGCGCGGACGCGCAAGTGCGGGATCATCGCGGCGAGCACCGACAGGCAGGCGTCGAGTGTGTCGGCGGCGTCGAAGAGCGGCGCTTTGTCCTCCTGGAGATCGCGGTTGTAGGCCAGCGGCAGTCCCTTCATCGTCGTCAGCAGAGCCATCAGGCTACCGAAGACGCGCCCGGTCTTACCGCGTACCAGCTCGGCGACGTCGGGGTTGCGCTTCTGCGGCATCATCGAAGAACCGGTTGCGAAGGCGTCGGGCAACTCGATGAAGGCGAAATGCGGCGACGCCCAGAGAACGATTTCGTCGGCGAAGCGCGAGAGGTGGACGGCGCAGATGGCTGCGGCGGCGAGAAACTCGAGGGCGCCGTCGCGATCGCTGACCGTGTCGAGGCTGTTCTGCGACACGCCGTCGAAGTCCAACAAGCGGGCGACGTAGGCGCGGTCGATGGGAAAGGTCGTGCCGGCGAGAGCACCGGCACCGAGCGGTAGAACGTTGACGCGCTTGCGACAGTCGCGCAGGCGGGCTTCGTCGCGGTCCAGCATCTCGCAGTAGGCGAGCAGGTGGTGGGCAAACAACACCGGCTGTGCTGGTTGCAAGTGGGTATAGCCGGGCATGATGACACCGGCGTTGGCACGCGCCAGATCGGCGAGGGCGTGCTGCACGGCGGCCAGGCCGCGGCAGATCTCATCGATCGCCTGGCGCAGATACAAGCGCAGGTCGAGGGCGACCTGATCGTTGCGCGATCGCGCCGTGTGCAGCTTGCCGCCGACGGCGCCGATCTTCTCGATCAGGCGCCGTTCGATCGCCATGTGGATGTCTTCGTCGCTCGGCAGCGTTTCGAAGGTTCCGCGTTCCAGCTCGCGGCGAATCAGCTCGAGGCCGCGGATGATCTTCTCGCCCTCGGCGCGGCTGATGATCTTCTGCTTGGCCAACATGCGACAGTGGGCAATGCTGCCGGCGATGTCGTGGGCGTAGAGGCGACGATCGACGGGGAGCGAGGTGGTGAAGGCGTCGACGAGGGGGTGGGTCGCTTCTTCCATCCGTCCCGCCCAGGCTTTCTTGGGTGATCGTTTCGATCGCTGCGCCATCTCTGTCTCGTCTGTTCGGCGGCGAGCCTACGAATTCACCATGGCGCGAATGCGCAGGCGCAGTGCGTTCAAGCGAATGAACCCCTCGGCGTCGTATTGCTTGTAGACGTCGTCTTCCTCGAAGGTCGCAACCTCGGGGTCGTAGAGCGAGCGTTCGGACTTGCGGCCGACGACGGTGGCGTTGCCCTTGTACAGTTTGAGACGCACGGTGCCGCTGACCACTCGCTGACTCTCGTCGATGGCCGCCTGCAGCATTTCGCGTTCGGGTGCGAACCAGTACCCGTAGTAGACCATCTCGGCGTAGCGCGGGATCAGCGAATCGCGCAGGTGCATGACCTCACGATCCAGCGTCAGGGATTCGAGCCCGCGGTGCGCCGCGTGCAGGATGGTCCCGCCGGGTGTTTCATAGACGCCGCGCGACTTCATGCCGACGTAGCGGTTTTCGACCAGATCGACACGGCCGACGCCGTGCTTGCCGCCGAGCTCGTTGAGGCGGGCCAGTAGCAGCGCCGGCGACAGGGGTTCGCCGTTGACCCTGACGGGATCGCCGCACTCGAAATCGATCTCGACGTACTCCGGCTCGTCGGGGGCTTTTTCGGGCGAGACGGAGAGGAGGAACATATCCTCGTAGGGCTCTTGCCAGGGATCCTCGAGGACGCCGCCCTCGAAGGAGATGTGGAGCAGATTGCGATCGGTGCTGTACGGCTTCTCCTTGGTGACGGGGACGGCAATGCCCTTGCTCTCGGCGTAGTCGATGAGCTTGGTGCGTGAGTTGAGGTCCCAGGTTCGCCACGGGGCGATGATCTGGATCTTGGGCTCGAGCGCGTAGAACGCCAACTCGAAGCGCACCTGGTCGTTGCCCTTGCCGGTGGCACCGTGGGCGACGGCGTCGGCTCCCTCCTGGCGCGCGATCTCGATCTGGCGTTTGGCGATCAGCGGCCGGGCGATCGAAGTGCCGAGCAGGTAGGTGTGCTCGTAGATCGCACTGGCGCGAAAGACCGGAAAGACGAAGTCGCGCACGAATTCCTCGCGCAGGTCGTCGATGTAGACTTCGCAGGCACCGCCGGCGCGCGCTTTGGCGTCGACTGGGTCGAGCTCTTCGCCCTGGCCGAGGTCGGCGCAGAACGCCACCACCGGCGCCTCGTACTCTTCGATCAGCCAGGCGAGAATGACCGAGGTGTCGAGACCGCCGGAGTAGGCGAGGACGATCTTCTTCACGTTGGTGTCCATGTTAGGTCTATCCTCTGCTGCGCAAGAGCTGGTCGTTCAACCAGACGAGAACGGCTTTCTGCACGTGCAGGCGGTTTTCCGCTTGATCAAAGACGATGGATGCCGGGCCGTCGATGACCTCGGCGGTGACCTCTTCGCCGCGGTGGGCGGGCAGGCAGTGCATCACCAGGGCGTCTTTCTTGGCGTGTTGCAGGATGGCTGCGTTCAGTTGATAGGGCGCAAAGATCGCCTTGCGCTCTTCTGCCTCGTCCTCCTGGCCCATGCTCGCCCATACGTCGGTATAGGCGACGTCGGCGTCGCTCATCGCCGCCGCCGGATCGCCGGTGACGAGAACGTTGGCGCCGTCAGCCCGCGCCGCCGCCAGCACGTCGCCGTCCGGCTCGTAGCCGGGCGGACAGGCGATCGCCAGCGCGAAGCCAAAGCGCGCGGCGGCGCTGACCCAGGAGTTGGCCATGTTGTTGCCGTCGCCGAGATAGGCGATCTTCTGCCGCTCGAGCGGGCCGCGGCGCTCGCGCACGGTGAAGCAATCGCTCAGCACCTGACAGGGATGGAGGAGGTCGGACAGACCGTTGATCACCGGAACGCTGGCAGAGTTCGCGAGCTCGAGCTGTGAGTCGTGGCTCACCGTCCGCGCCATGATGAAATCGACCAGCCGGTCGAGATTGCGCGCAATGTCGGCAACGCTTTCGCGCTCGCCGAGCCGAATGTCGGTCGGTGTGAGATAGACGGCGTAGCCGCCGAGCTGGGTCATGCCGACCTGAAACGTCACTCGCGTGCGCAGGCTCGGCTTCTCGAAAATCATCGCCAGGGTCTTGCCGGCCACCTGTGGCGTGCGTTGCCCCGAGCGCAGCTCGCGTTTGAGGCGCTCGGCGAGGGCGAGAATTTCGTTGAGCTCGGCACTGGTCAGGTCGGCAAGGGCCAGGAAGTCGCGTTTCATCGGCGCACCACCTCGGCGAGAATCTCCACGGCGCGGTCGATCTCGGCGGCGCTGACGTTGAGCGGCGGCGCCAGGCGGAGAACGTTGCCACCGGTGCTGTTGACGATCAGTCCGCGCTCGCGGCAGGCGTCGACGATCGGCGCACTGGCTTCCTCGAGCAGGGCGGCGACGAGCAGGCCGCGGCCGCGTACGCCGGTGATCTTCGCGCCGCCGACCAAGTCGCTGAGACCGCCGATGAGGCGTTTGCTCATGGCCCGGCAGTGGGCCAGCAGATCCTCCGCTTCGATGGTGTCGAGGACGGCGAGGGCGACGGCACTGGCCAGCGCGTTGCCGCCGAACGTCGAACCGTGCGCGCCGGCGTCGAATGCGGCGGCTGCGGGTTGGCAAGCCAGCATGGCGCCGACCGGCACGCCACCGCCGAGGCCCTTGGCCAGGGTGATGACGTCGGGGCGCACGTCGTCGTGCTGGTAGGCGAACATCGTCCCGCAGCGTCCGATGCCGGTTTGCACTTCGTCGAGGATGAGCAGCAGATCGCGCTTGTCGCAGAGCTCGCGCAGCGCGGCGAGATAGCCGTCCGGCGGCACCACGACACCGCCCTCGCCGAGGACGGGCTCGACCATGACGGCGATCGTCTCGTCGCTGACCGCCTCTTCGACCGCCCCGGCGTCGCCGTAGTCGACGTAGCGAAAGCCACCTTGGGTTGGTTCGAATCCGACGCGCACCTTTTCCTGGCCGGTCGCGGCGATGGTCGCCAGGGTACGGCCGTGGAAGGAGCCGAGGGCGGTGATGATCTCGTAGCGGCCGCCGCCGGCGCCGTGGCCGTGCTTGCGGGCCAATTTGATGGCCGCCTCGTTGGCTTCGGCGCCGCTGTTGCAGAGAAAGACGCGATCGGCGAACGACGACTCGACGAGCTTCAGCGCCAGCAGCGCCTGCGGCTCGCAATAGTGCAGATTGGAAACGTGCCAGATGGCGCGCGCCTGTTGGTCGATCGCCTCGACCAGGGCGGGGTGAGCGTGGCCGAGTGAGGTGACCACCGTGCTCGAAAAGAAGTCGAGATACTCGCGCCCGTCGGCATCCCACACCTTCGTACCGGCGCCGCGCACCAGCGCCAGCGGCGCCCGCGCATAGGTGGGAAAGAGACAGTCGTCGCTGATCGACTTGATCTCGTCGGTGTTCATCCGCTGATCACCTCGGAACCGACCCCCTCGGAGGTGAAGATCTCCAGCAGGAGGGCGTGTTGGACGCGTCCATCGATGATGTGGGTCTTGCCGACACCGCTGCCGAGTGCCGACAGGCAGCACTCGACCTTGGGGATCATGCCGCCGTCGATGACGCCGCTGGCGATGAGCTCACGTGCGTCGGCGGCGGCGAGAGTCGGCACGACTTCGCCGGAGCCGTCGCGGATTCCCTCGACGTCGGTGAGGAGAACGAGCTTTTCGGCGCCCAGCGCGACGGCCATCTCGGCGGCGACGACGTCGGCGTTGATGTTGTAGGTCTCACCGCCGTCACCGGCACCGATCGGCGCGATGACCGGAATGTAGCCGGAGCGATCGAGCGAGTCGATGACGTCGGCGTCGACCGAGCGAACCGTTCCGACCTGACCGATGTCCTGGACTCCGTCGTCGTCGTCGTCGGCAATTTCCAGCTTGGCGGCGCGGATCAGTCGGCCGTCTTTGCCGGACAAGCCGACTGCCTTGCCGCCGAATTGGTTGATCATACGGACGATGGATTTGTTGACGGCGCCGGCCAACACCATCTCGACGACGTCCATCGTCGCCGCGTCGGTGACGCGCATGCCGCGCACGAAGCGCGACTCGATGCCGAGCTTCTTCAACATGCTGCCGATCTGCGGGCCGCCGCCGTGCACGACGACCGGGTTCATACCGGTGTACTTCAGCAGGACGACGTCGCGGGCGAAGCTCTCCTGCAGCTTTTCGTCGACCATGGCGTGACCGCCGTACTTGATGACGATGGTCTTGCCGCTGAAGTGCTGGATGTAGGGCAGGGCGTCGAGCAGAACCCTCGCCTTGTTGGCGGCATCGTTCATCGGCACACCATCCCGTCACCAGCCGGGCGCGCACCCTGCGCACCACAGTGGAGGAGATCAGAGAATGTAGCGAGACAAGTCTTCATCCGACACCACCGCCTCCAGCCGCTCGCGCACACTGCCGGCGTCGATCGTCACTTTGGTATGGTTCATTTCTGGCGCGTCGAAGGAGATCTGGTCAAGTAGGCGTTCCATGACCGTGTGAAGACGCCGCGCCCCGATGTTCTCCGTGCGCTCGTTCACCCGCGCCGCGACGTCGGCGATTTCGGTGATCGCGTCCTCCGAGAATTCGATCTCGACACCCTCGGTGGCCAGCAGTGCCTGGTACTGTTTGAGCAGGGCGTTGTCGGGCTCGGTCAAAATGCGCACGAAGTCTTCTCGGGTGAGCGCTTCGAGCTCGACGCGGGTGGGAAATCGGCCCTGGAACTCGGGAATCAGATCGGACGGTTTCGAGGTGTGAAACGCCCCCGAAGCGACGAAGAGGATGTGATCGGTGCGCACTGCTCCGTGCTTGGTATTGACGGTGCAACCTTCCACGATCGGCAAAAGATCGCGCTGCACGCCCTCGCGTGAAACGTCGGCTCCGCCGACGGTCTGTCGCGCCGTGATCTTGTCGATCTCATCGATGAAGATGATGCCCGACTGCTCGACCCGGCGCACCGCCTCGCGCGTCACCGCTTCCATGTCGGTCAGGTTGGCGGCTTCTTCCTGGGTCAGAACATCGAGTGCTTCACCGACCGGCAGGGTCTGCTTGACGCTTTGTTTGGGCAGCATGTTGGCGAACATGTCCTTCAGATTGAACTCCATCTCCTCCATGCCCTGGGGAGTCATGACTTCGATCATCGGCATCGCCGACTTCGTCGTTTCGAGCTCCACCTCGCGTTCGTCGAGCTCGCCATCGCGCAGCATCCGGCGCAGCTTGTCGCGCGTGCTGTCGGTCGCCGGCGCCTCCTCGGCCGGAGCGGCGACCGGAGTCGGCAAGAGCAGGTCGAGGATGCGCTCCTCGGCCTTGTGGCGCGCCTGCACTCGTACGTTGGCGCGCTCTTCTTCGCGCACGATCGAGATGCCCTGCTCGATGAGATCGCGGATCATCGACTCGACGTCGCGACCGACGTAGCCGACTTCGGTGAACTTGGTCGCTTCGACTTTGATGAACGGGGCCTGCGCCAGCTTGGCCAGGCGGCGGGCGATCTCGGTTTTGCCGACGCCGGTCGGGCCGATCATGATGATGTTCTTCGGCGCGATCTCGTCGCGCAGCGATTCATCCACTTGCTGGCGTCGCCAGCGGTTGCGCAGGGCGATCGCGACGGCGCGTTTGGCGTTGCGCTGGCCGACGATGAAGCGATCGAGCTCGGAGACGATTTCTCGCGGTGTCATCTGCGTCATCTCAGAGCCTTCAGTCGAGCGCTTCGATGACGAGCTGGTCGTTGGTGTAGATGCAGAGGGATGCGGCGATCTTCATCGCTTCTTCGGCGACTTTGTCGGCGGCGAGGTCGGTGTTTGCCATCAGGGCGCGCGCCGCGGCGAGGGCGAAGTTGCCGCCCGAGCCAATGGCGATCGCCGCCTCGTCGGGCTCGATGACGTCGCCGCTGCCGCTGATGACGAGGAGAGTCTGGCGATCGGCGGCGAGCAACAGCGCTTCGAGTCGGCGCAAGACGCGATCGGTGCGCCAGTCCTTGCCGAGCTCGACGGCGGCGCGGGTCAGGTTGCCGTTGTACTCCTGGAGCTTGCCCTCGAATTTGTCGAAGAGCGTAAAGGCGTCGGCGGTGGCGCCGGCAAAGCCGGCCAGCACGCGACCATCGTGCAGCCTGCGCACTTTACGAGCGCCGTGCTTCATGACGGCAGTGCCCATGGTGACCTGACCGTCGCCGGCCATGACGACCTTGTCGTTCTTGCGCAGGGCGAGAATCGTCGTGCTGCGAATCTCGATGTGTGTGTCGCGTCGCTTCATAGCAGAAGCTGGTTACCATGCGCGCCGCCGCCCGGCGAGGCAAGGGGGCTGATGCGGCGGATAAGCGCTACTGCCGCTCGTTGACCCCACAGCAGCGCGTCCGCATTACACTAGAGCTTGGCCGTGGCTACAGAGAGGATTTCGGTGAAGCTGGCGAACGACTCGAGAGAGTATTGCGAGTGAGGAAGCTTTCCGAACGCTGACCGCTGTCGGTCTCCTTCACGCGCGCGGATGTGCTTTGTCGTAGGTTTCCATCAACTGGGCGAGATCGACGTGGGTGTATTTCTGCGTCGTTGAGAGAGACGAATGACCGAGCAGCTCCTGGATGGCGCGCAGGTCGGCGCCGGCGCCGAGCAGGTGGGTGGCGAAGCTGTGGCGCAGGGCGTGCGGGCTGATTTTGGACGCCAGTCCGCATTGCGCGGTGTAGTGATCGACGGCGCGGGCGACCGAACGCGTCGTCAAGCGGCCGCCGCGCTGGTTGAGGAAGACGGCCTCGTCGTCCTTGACGCCGCGCCGGCAGAGTTGTGGGATGCGTTGGCGATAGGCACCGACCGCCGCGAGCGCGGCACCGCCGACGGGGACGACGCGCTCCTTTCTGCCCTTGCCGCGGACGCGGAGAACACCGAGGCTCTCGTCGATGTCGGCCCAGTTGAGGCCGACCACTTCGCTGACGCGCAGCCCAGCCGAGTAGATGACCTCGAGGATGGCGCGGTCGCGTTGCCCGGCCGGCTTGCTGAGATCGGGCGCTTCGAGCAGCCGGAACGTGTCATCCACGGTCAGGTGATTGGGCAGCTTCTTGTCCTGCTTCGGAGTGACCAGGTTGATCGTCGGATCGACGGCAATGACCTCGCGCCGCCGCAGGTGACGGCAGAAGCGCTTGATCGAGGAAATCTTGCGCGCCACGGAAGAGGCCGAGGATCGTTTGAGCTGTTCGACGAGAAAGCGCCGCAACACCGTCTCGTCGATGACCTCGCAGCCGAGACTGCCCCCATCGGCCGCCCGCAGAGTCGCCACAAAAGCCATCAATTGCTCTAAGTCGGCACCGTAAGCCCGTAAAGTATTGGGTGAAACGTTCTCTTCGACTTCCAGGAGATGGAGGAAGTCAGAGATCTCATTCTGCAGGGTCGGCTTCATGTCGGAGATTCTTGTTTAGCAAAATTGCGGTCGAATGGCAGCTGCGCGGCTCTGGCGCAGCGCCGCCGCTTTTGCTGTTTTACGCGCATGCGACACCATCTCTGGCTGGGCGCAATCGTTCTTTTGCTGGCGACCGGGTGCATGGGGCCGTCGGCCGACTCCGCCCAGGGGGTGGCGGAGGGGTTTCTCGACGAGCACTACGTGCGCATCGATCAGCAGCGCTCGTTGGCCTACTGCACCGGCCTGGCCAAGCACAAGGTGGAGGAGGAAATCCGCTTGATCGGCGATGAGAAGATCGACGACTCGACGATGAAACCATCGGTGTCGTATTCTCTGCTCGAGGAAGTCCCCGAAGGCGCCGATCGCACGACTTTCCTCTACGCCGGAAAGGTCCGCTTGCAGGGCGGCGACACCTTCGAGATGCGCTGGATGATCCACACGCGCCGCGAGGGTGGTGCGTGGAAGGTGTCCAATTACAAGGAGCTGCCGGCGAGTGGCTGAGCCGCCGAGTGAGCGAGCTGCGCGGCGAATGCTCGGGCCGGAACTGGTGCGCGCCGAGGGTGATCGCGTCCGTTTGATCGGCGGCCGCTGCGGCGCCTGCGCGCGGCCTCATTTCCCTCGCGCCGCCAGCTGCCCGTATTGTTCGGCCGCTGAGTGCGAGCTACTGGAGCTCGGGCCACAGGGGCGCCTGTGGCTGTTTACCGCCGTGCTGCGACCGCCGCCGGGATATCTCGGCGACGTCCCCTTCGGTTTCGGCATCGTCGAGCTCGAGGAGGGATTGCGCGTCGTGACCCGCCTCACGGAGAGTGATCCCGCCCTGTTGCGCCGCGGCATGCGCATGCGCCTGGTGGTCGACGCGCTGCCGGCGAGCGAAGGCAGTGACGGCGAAGCCGTCTGCACCTACGCCTTCGCGCCATCTGAGGAAGCGTGAGCCGGAGCGTCGAAATCGCCGGCGTCGGCCTGCATCCCTTCGGGCGCTTTGCCGGCGAGAGCGTCGTCGACCTCGGTGTGCATGCCGTGCGCGCGGCGCTCGACGATGCCGGTATCGGCGCCGGCGCCGGCGGCTTCCAGGCGGCATATTGTGGCACCGTCTACTCCGGCGTCGCGGCGGGTCACAAAGTGCTGACCGCGCTGGGGATGACCGGCATGCCCATCGTCAACGTCGAGGCGGGGTGCGCCAGTGGCGCCGCGGCGCTCGACCTCGGCGTCGCGGCAGTGCGCAGTGGCCGTTGCGACAGCGTTCTCGTCTTCGGCATGGAGAAGATGCCGCGCGGTATCATCCGCTCGACCTTTTTCGAGCCGTGGCGCGAAGAGGCGGGGTTGGCTGTCACTCCGGCGTACTTCGCACTGCGGGCGCAGAAGCTGATCTTCGAATCGGGCGTGACGCGCGAGATGCTGGCTGCGGTGTCGGTGAAGAACCACGCACACGGTGTGCGCAACCCCGACGCGATGTTTCGCAAAGCCCTGACCATCGAGCAAGTGCTCGAATCGAAGATGGTCTGCGATCCGCTGACCTTGTTCATGCTGTGCTCGCCCAACGAAGGCGCCGCTGCCGTCGTTCTGCGCCGCGGCGGCGGGCGCGATGGCGCCGTCGAGGTCGCGGCGACGGCCCTGCGCTCGCATCTACCGGGCAGCGTCCTCGGCGAGCACACGCCGCTCGCCGGTCTGGTCGACGACCAAGCCGATCCACCGACGACCCTGGCGGCGCGGGCGGCCTTCGAAGAAGCAGGTGTCGGCCCGGAGGACCTCGATCTGTGCGAGGTGCAGGACACCGACGCGGCGCGCGAGCTCAATTCCTACGAAGAGCTGGGACTGTGCGCGGCCGGCGCGGCGGGGGAGTTCTTTGCCGCCGGACACACCCAGATGGATGGCAGAATCCCAGTCAACGCCAGTGGTGGGCTTTTGTCCAAGGGCGAACCCCTGGGAGCGTCCGGCCTGGCGCAGATCGTCGAGCTCTATCGCCAATTGCGCGGCGAAGCCGGAGCCCGACAGGTCGCCGGCGCACGCCTCGGCCTCGCCCACACCGTAGGCCGCGGCGCCAACGCATCCGTAGTGATCCTGAAGAGATGAGCGCGCAGTCACCATTCACCAATCACCATTCACCAATCACCATTCACCAGTCACCACTCACCATTCACCACCCATGTAAAACTTCGTAAAAACCCTGAACAACGTGCACTGTCCGGCGTCAGACGCGTACAATGCATTGCATGCGCGACCCGCGGCTCTACCAGATCGCCACCTTGCTCACGCTCATCGGCTTCGGCTCGCTGGTGGTCGGGCTCGGCGTTCGACCGGCCAACGCCGCCGCCATCGTCGCCGCCGGTCTGCTGACACAGTGGGCGGCGGTGCGCCTGCTCGATCTGCGCTTCGACCCACTGAGCCCGCTGATTACCTGCTTGTCGCTGACTCTGCTGCTGCGCACCGACGCCGCCTGGATCGCCGCCCTGGCGGCGGTGATCGCCATCGCTTCGAAGTTCCTGCTGCGATGGGACGGCCGCCACTTCTTCAATCCGGCCAACCTCGGCATCGCCGCCGTACTCCTGTTGAGCGATGACGCCTGGGTTTCGGCCGGTCAGTGGGGCAGCACGGCCTTCTTCGGCTTTGCCGTGCTCTGCCTCGGCACCTTCGTCGTCACCCGCGCATTGCGCGCCGACGTGACTCTGGCCTTTCTCGGCGCCTACGCGGCGATGTTGACGGCGCGTGCTTTGTGGCTGGGCGACCCACTGGCGATTCCCGCCCATCACCTGCAGAACGGCGCCTTGCTGGTCTTTGCCTTCTTCATGATCTCGGATCCGAAGACGACACCGAGCTCGTCGCCGGCGCGCGTCCTCTACGCCATCGTCGTCGCCGCCGGGGCGATGGCCGTCCACTTCGTTCTCTACCGGCCCAACGGCCTGATCTGGTCGCTGGTCTGCAGCGCACCGCTGGTGCCGCTCTTCAATCGACTCTTTCCCGATCGGCACTACGTCTGGCCTGGCCTGGCGTTGCCCCTACAGCCCGCAACGAGGAGTGAAGCATGAAACGCACATCCATCCCGACCGTCTGTCTGGCAGTCTTGGTCCTGTTGGCGCCACTGCGCGCCGCTGCCTTCTGCGGATTCTATGTCGCCAAAGCAGATACCAAGCTCTTCAACGAAGCGTCCAAGGTCGTCATCGCGCGCCACGACGACAAGACGGTCCTGACCATGGTCAACGACTACCGCGGCGATCCGAAAGAGTTTGCCATGGTGGTGCCGGTGCCTACCTTCATCGAGCGCGGTCAGATCCACGTCGGCAACAAGGCGACGGTCGATCACCTCGACGCCTACACGGCGCCGCGCCTGGTCGAGTACTTCGACGGCGATCCCTGCCAGCGCATCGACTACATGAGAATGGAGAGTATGGCCGGAGCGCCGATGGCCGACGCCGCGGCGAGCAAGCGCTCGCGCGCTCTCGGCGTCACCATCGAGGCCGAGTACACCGTCGGCGAGTACGACATCGTCATTCTCTCGGCCGAGCAGAGCGACGGCCTCGAAACCTGGTTGCGCGAAAGCGGCTACAAGATTCCCAGCGGCGCTTCAAAGGTTCTCGCCTCGTATATCAAGCAGAAGATGAGGTTTTTCGTGGCCAAGGTGAATCTCGAAGAAAAGGCCAAGCTCGGCGGCACCTTCCTGCGGCCGCTGCAGGTGGCCTACGAGACGCCGAAGTTCATGCTGCCGATTCGCCTCGGCACGGTGAACGCCGACGGACCGCAGGAGCTCTTCGTCTTCGTGCTGACCCGCAAGGGCAGGGTGGAGACGACCAACTACCGCACCGTCAAGCTGCCGACCGGGTTGGACGTTCCGCTCTACGTCAAGCGCGAGTTCGGCGATTTCTACCGCGCCCTCTTCGACCATCAAGTCGACAAAGAGGACATGCGCGTCGTCTTTCTCGAGTACGCCTGGAACATGGGTTGGTGCGACCCATGTGCCGCCGACCCGCTGTCGAGCCAGGAGCTGCGCGAGCTCGGCGTCTTCTGGACTGGTGGCGGCGGTGGCGACGTCGTACCGATGCCGCGACGGCCGCCGCCGCGTGGCGGCGCCCAGCAGGTGTACGTCACGCGCCTGCACGTGCGCTACGATGCCGAGCACTTTCCCGACGATCTGGTGTTCCAGGAAACCGGCGACAGCTCCAACTTCCAGGGGCGCTACGTGCTGCGCCACCCGTGGAAGGGCGAGGCCCGATGTGACGAAGCGGGGAGCTACTGGCGCGGCGTGCGCAAGCGGCAGGAAAAGGAGGCCGAGACCCTCGCCTCGCTGACCGGCTGGGACATCGGCGACATCCGCGGCAAGATCTCCTTCGTGTCGGCCGAGAAGCCGCCGATTCGCAAGTGGTGGGAGGGGCTGTGGGATTGATCGCGATTGCTTCGCCGCGGGCAGAGCTTTTGTGAGCAGAGTTTTTGTGATTGACGTGATTCGGCTTCACCCGTACCGTGTCGCATGTTCGTTCGCGTTTTGGCGCCGCTGCGCCGTTGGGTCGGCTGCGTGCTGTACGCGGCGGCGCTGCTTTCCCTGCTGGCTCCGGCACACCTGGTGCAATCAGCTCTGGCGGTTTCCCCGGTACCACTGGCGCGCCATAGCGGCGCTCGCTTCGACGGGCGAGCGCTGTCGATGGGTCTGACGCCGGCCGCCAGCGCGGTTCGGCGCCACCTCGGTCGCGCGAGTGACGGCAGGGCGATGAGCGTCGCCACATCGTCGGCGACGGCGCATCCATTGGCGTCGCCGATCTTTTTTCGCCAAGCCAGCGAATACCGTCTCGAGGACGACGTCGTCGCCGAATACGAGCTGGTGATCGGCCACAGTGGCGGTCGCGTCTGGATCGAATCGATCGACCGTTTCCCCGAAGCGACGGTCGGCAGCGAGGGGCTGCTGGCTCGGCTCGCTGGCGTCGAGATCCGCCGCACCATCGAGTTTGAAATGACCGGCTTCGAGTGGATGATCGAACGCGTCGTCGCGGCGGCGAACACCGACGCGAATCGTCACGCCGTGCTGGCGGCCATGCTCGAGGCGGGCGAGATCACCCACGGCGAGCTGCGCGACAGCGTTACCATCACCGAAGCTGACGGCGCCTCGATCGTCATGCCGTCGGCGGATTTTTCGCTCGCTTCCTTCTTCGCCGGCCAAGGTAGCGGAGCGATTTCGGGCTGCGTCGTCGATTGTTTCGCCGAGATCGGTACGGCAATCACGGTTTTCGGCGCTCTGTGTTTGATCGCCGGCGCCGCCGTCTGCGGCGTCGCCTGTGCCGTTTCCGCCGGCGTTGCCTGTATTCCCTGCATCAGTGGCGCCAGCCTCGCCTGCGGGCTTGGCGCCGCCGTCGGCTCGGTTGGCACCTGTCTCGCCTTCTGCATTTTCGGCGTCCGCCCGCCACCGACACCGACGCGGCGTCCCTCGACGCGGACGCCAACACCGAATCGGGGAATCGCTTATACGGTCATCCCCGAATCTACCTCAATTGCAGTGGGTGAGGATTTTGAAGTTTCCTGGTCGGCTTCAGGTGCGCACTCCAACCGGGATTGGATCGCTCTCTATACGCCGAGCGCAGACAACCGTACCTTTATGGACTGGTCGTACATCTCGAGCGCAACCTCGGGGACGATCACGCTGACCGCACCGACCGACCCCGGCAGCTACGAGCTTCGCTTGCTCTTGGACAATGGATACCTGGAACCACTGCAACCAGCCCGCACGACGATTGTAGTGGAAGACCTCGAGCCGGGTGATTGCGACGGCGATTCGCGCATCACCATCAGTGAGTTGATCTTTGGTATCGGCATTGCTCTCGGCCGCAACGATCTCTCGAATTGTCGGGACTTCGACGGCAACGGCAACGGCCGCGTCGACATCGCCGAGCTCATCCGCGCCGTGCGCGCGGCCTTGGGATAGCAGGGAAAAGGCTCAGCGGCCGATGAACACCGGTGGGCGTTTGTCGAGGATCGAGCGGATCCCTTCGCGAGCGTCCTCGGTGGCAAAGGTGACACGCTGCTGCGTCGACTCGAGCTCGAGCGCCTGTTCGAGGGTACCGTCCGAGCTCTCCCGCATCGCGCGCTTGGCCAGGCGCACGGCGATGGGACCGGCGGTGGCGATCTCCGTGGCGGTGTGCCGCGCTAGCGCGGCGAGATCTTCGCGTTGCACGACACGGTTGACGACACCCATGCGAAGAGCTTCGTCGGCATCGATCACCCGACCAGTGTAGATCAGCTCGCTGGCCTGCGCCGAGCCGATCAAGCGCGGCAGCAGGTAGGTCGAACCCATACCCGGATGGATGCCGAGGCGGGTGAAGGTCATTCCCACCTTCGCCTCGCGCGCTGCAATGCGCATGTCGCAACCGAGCGCGAAACACAGACCGGCACCGATGGCGTGCCCGTTGATGACGGCGATCGAGGGCATCTTCAGCTTCCGCACCGACAGGAATTTGGCGTAGAAGGCGGCGCCGTCATCGCCCAGGCGCGGGCCGTCGTCGTCCCTCATGCCGGCGTCACGGGCGAGCATCGTCAGGTCGCCGCCGGCGCTGAACGAACGGCCGGCACCGGTGACGAGAACGATGCGCACACCGTCGTCGGCATTGAGCTCACCGACGGCGCTGACGATTTCGTCGCCCATGTCCGGGGTCATGGCGTTGCGGCTGTCGGGGTCGTTGAGGAGAAGTGTGGCGACGCCGTCGTCCTCCACCGTCACTGTGATCTTGGCGTAGGTCATGCGTCGGCAATAGCAGGGCGCCGGCGCCGATGCGCGCCCAGGCGTCTATTGCCGCGCCAGCCGGGAGCACGTATGGGATGTGGGTTCGCTCGCGGCGTCGCACGCAGCATCCGGCGCCCGTCCATAGTGAAAGGATTGGTTGAAGTATGGCGAGGAAAAAGCTGGCGATGATAGGCGCCGGAATGATCGGCGGAACCCTGGCACATCTCTCCCTGCTCAAGCGTCTGGGCGACGTCGTGCTCTACGACGTCGTCGAGGGCATGCCGCAGGGCAAGGCGCTCGACCTCCTCGAATCGGGACCGATCGAGGGCTTCGACTACCAGGTGAGCGGCACCAACGACATGGCGGACATCGCCGGCGCCGACGTCTGCATCGTCACGGCGGGGTTGGCGCGCAAGCCGGGCATGTCGCGCGACGATCTGCTCAACACCAACGTCAAGATCATGCGCGAGATCGCCGAGGGGATCAAAGCGAACGCGCCCGACTCCTTCGTCATCGTCATCACCAATCCGCTCGATGCGATGGTGACGACGACGAAGAAAGTGACCGGCTTCGCCAAGAACATGGTCGTCGGCCAGGCCGGCGTGCTCGATTCGGCGCGCTATCGAACCTTCGTCGCCATGGAGCTCGGGGTTTCGGTGCAGAGCATTTCCGCCATCGTTCTCGGCGGCCACGGCGACGACATGGTGCCGGTGCGCAGCCTCTGTCACGTCGGTGGCGTGCCGCTCGACAAGCTGATTGCCGCCGATCGCCTCGAGGCGATCGAAGAGCGCACGCGCAAAGGCGGCGGCGAGATCGTCGGCCTGCTCAAGACCGGTTCGGCGTATTACTCGCCGGCATCGGCGGCGATCCAGATGGCGGAAGCCTACCTGCACGACAAGAAGCAAGTGCTGCCCTGTGCGGCGCTGCTCGAAGGCGAGTACGGCGTCGACGGCTTCTACGTCGGCGTGCCGGTGCAGATCGGCGCCGGCGGCGTCGAACGCGTCATCGAGGTCGACTTGACGGACAACGAACGCAAGATGCTCGACACCTCGGTTTCACACGTGCGCGAGTTGGTCGCCGCGGCGGAGAAGGTCCTCGCCGCCTGACGGCCGGCGCCGAGCACGGGGCCACGGAGAGACGATGAACGTACACGAATTCCAGGCCAAGGGATTGTTGAGCAAGTACGGGGTCGCGGTGCCACCGGGGCGCGAAGTGACGAGCCCGGAAGATGCGGCGGCGGCCTGTCGCGAGCTCGGCGGCGCTTGTGTCGTCAAGGCGCAGATCCACGCCGGCGGCCGCGGCAAGGCGGGCGGTGTCAAGGTTTGCAAGAGTCCGGAAGAAGCGCAGGCCTTCGCCGCCGAGCTGCTCGGCAAGACTCTGGTGACCCATCAGACCGGCCCGGACGGCCGCGTCGTTCAGCGGCTGCTGGCCGAAGCGGTGAGCGACATCGAAAGGGAATTCTATGTCGGCATCGTGCTCGACCGCGTCAGCGGCCGTTTGACGATGATGGCGTCGTCCGAAGGCGGCATGGAAATCGAAGAAGTCGCGGCGCATTCGCCGGAGAAGATCCTGCGCGCCACCATCGATCCCGCCGTCGGCCTGCAGGCCTTCCAGGCGCGCCAACTCGCTTTCGGCATCGGCATCCCCAAAGCCTCGGTCAACAAAGCGGTCAAGTTCATGCTCGGCCTCTACAAAGCCTACAGCGAAAGCGATGGCTCGATCGCCGAGATCAACCCCTTGGTGTTGACCAAGCAGGGCGAGGTCATCGCCCTCGACGCCAAGATGGGATTCGACTCGAACGGTCTCTACCGCCAGAAGGACATCGTCGCCTTGCGCGACCTCGACGAAGAGGACGACAAGGAGGTACGGGCGTCGGAGTACGACCTCTCCTACATCGCTCTCGACGGCAACATCGGCTGCATGGTCAACGGCGCCGGTCTGGCCATGGCGACGATGGACATCATCAAGCACTTCGGCGGCGAGCCGGCCAACTTTCTCGACGTCGGCGGTGGCGCGACGACCGAAAAGGTGACCGAGGCGTTCAAGATCATCTTGTCGGATGAGAACGTAAAAGGCGTCCTCGTCAACATCTTCGGCGGCATCATGAAGTGCGACGTCATCGCCAACGGCGTCGTCGCAGCGGCCAAGCAAGTCGAGCTACAACACCCACTGGTGGTGCGCCTGGAGGGAACCAACGTCGAGCTCGGACGCGAGATCCTCGACAACTCCGGACTCGACATCGTCTCGGCCACCAGCATGGCCGACGCCGCCGAGAAAATCGTCAAAGCCGTGCAAGGGTAACGCAGCGGCCGCCAGGTCATTCGAGGAGGAGACCTCAGAACGGCCTCGCGGAGCGACACCACCCCCTTGCCTTTGCCTGCGCCTCAGCCTACGAGCGGACTCGTCCTCAGGAGCCTTGGCGAAGGGGGAGCGAGTCTCAAATGTCGCGGCGCACAAAAACGTCGCCGCCACCGCAGTTGGCGGCGACCCTCTCCTCGCTGCCGCCGCGGTAGAGGTCGATCTGCAGCAGCGGGCGGTCTTGGTTGACCGCCAGGCGCGTCATCGCGACGCTGACTTCATCGCGCGGGGCGTGCAGGAAAAAGGTTGCCGGCGCTTGGCAGTTGAGCCGCTCGCTCCCTTCGGATTGCAGGCAGGTACTGCGAAAGCTGACGTGGCGGTCGCCGAGCGTCGCCAGGAAAACGGCGCCGACTTCGTCGAACGGGGCAGGGGAGGTGGTGAGGTCCTGGCATTCGAAGGCCGATGGACAGGCGGTGCCCTCGGCGAACGAACAAACCTCGACGCGAAACTCGTCGGCGGGTTGGGCGGCGACGCTGGTGCCGGCTTGCTCGGCGGCATCGTCGTAGGTCGAGAACGAACGGCAGGCGCCGGCTGGGATGGTGAGCGTTTGCAGCGTCGTTCCGAAACGGGCCAGGCCGAGGATGCGGACGATGGTCAGCGGCGAGGTCGCGCTCAAGTTGCGAAAGACGCCGCGCGTCGGCTGGCGCTCGTTCTCGAGGACGAAGTAGTGCGGCGCGCGAAAGGTGCGTCCGGCAAAGGTATGCGTGGCGTCGGCGGATTGCAGGCCGAAACCGGCGCTGGGGATCAATTCGACGCCATCGCCGGGCTCGAGGTTGCGCGGCTCGGCGAAGCAATCACTGGAATCGGCGGCCGAAGTCACCTCGAAAGGGGTGCCGCTCGGGCCCTGGACGAAATAGACGATTTCGACCGGCCGAGAATCGACCGGATCGGGTCCGCACGACAGCAAGAACGGCAGCAGAGAGAACAGAATCCCAGATCGGTATCTCATCGGCGGGAGATTCGCAGGATTGCCGCGGTGAGTCGAGAGTGGGTATGGAGTTGCGCGCCGCGGTGCTAGTGTGCGCCGAGGGATGACGCGCGACCGCTTCGAGGAGTTGGTACGGGAGGCCGTAGGGGAATTGCCTGAGCGTCACCGCCGGTGTCTGGCCAACGTCGTCTTCGTCGTCGAGGACGAGCCGAGCCCGCAGGACGTGCGCGCCGCCGGCCTGGATTCGCGGCGCGACTCGCTCTTCGGTTTGTTCGAGGGCACGCCGCTCAGCGAACGCACCTCGGCGATGGCAGATGAGCCGGCGAGGATCGTGCTTTTCTACCGGCCGCTGGTGCGCGCCATGCGGACGCCGTGGGCGATTCGCCGCGAAATCCGCAACACCGTCATTCACGAGGTTGCACACTTCTTCGGCCTCGACGAAGAGGAAGTCGCCCGCGAGGGCTATGCCTGATGCCGACCCCGCGACGAGAGCGCGTCCGCCTGTGTTTCGGCGGCACCGAAGTGGCGCTGCTGTGCGTCGCCGATCTGCAACCGTTCGTCGACGCCGAAGAATTGCTGGCGACGGCGGCTGGCGGTGAGCCGCCGTACTGGATGCACTTGTGGCCGGGCGCTCGGGCGCTGGCGCGAGTCGTCGCCGCCGACCAGGCGATCGCCGGCGCTCGCGTGCTCGAGCTGGGCTGTGGCCTCGCCCTGCCTTCGCTGGTGGCGGCGCGCCGGGGGGCGAGGATCGTCGCGACCGACCGCGAGCTCGAACCGCTGCGTTTTGCCGCCGACAGCGCCGCCCTCAACGACTGCCGCCTCGCACTCGTCCAGATGGACTGGCGGGCGCCGTGCGCCGGCGGTTTCGACCTCGTTCTCGGTGCCGACATCGGCTATGACGCCGATGCCGAGGAGCCCTTGGTCGCGGCGCTGGTGTCGCTGTGTCGGCCGGGTGGGCGTGTCGTGTTGGCGGATTCGGTGAACACCTACCGGAGCTCCTGTGCCGCTCGGATGGCGGCGGCCGGATTCTCGCTGCACGAGGAGACGACGGCGGAGGAGGAAGAGGGGCGCACCGTGTGGGTGCGCATCCTGAAGGGAGAGCGGCGTTGAACGAACGGGCGAAGCGCAACCATCACCAGCACGGGTATCTCGTCTTCGACATCGAAACGCAGATCGACAAGGCACTGGTCCGCGACGTCTTCCATCCCGCGGCGGCGAACGCCGAGCAGGCCTTCGAGATGATGCGCGTCGAGATCGATGGCGGATTTCCACCGCTGACCGTGCATACTCCGGTGTCGATCGCCCTCGGCTGGGTCTCACCGGGACGGGTGCTCGAGCGCATGGAGGTGTTGCGCGCCGATGCGACCAGCGAGGCGGAGATGGTCGCCGAGTTCTGGCGCAAGATCGAGCCGTTCAAGGGCGTCCTCATCACCTTCAGCGGCCGCATCTTCGACCTGCCGGTATTGGAGCTGCGAGCATTGCGCTACGGCCTGTCCCTGCCGTGGTACTTTGGCGGCAAGGCGCCGTTGCGCGGTCGCGGCGAACGCCACGACGATCTCTACGACGCACTCTCCAACCGCGGCGTGGCGCGCCTGCGCGGTGGCCTGGATCTCGTCTCGCGCCTGGTCGGCTTGCCTGGCAAGGGCGCGGTGTCGGGCGGCGACGTGCAAGAGCTGTGGGAGCGCGGCGACTATGAGACCGTTCATCGCTACTGCCGCCGCGACGTCATCCAAACCTACTTTCTCTTTCTCCACGTCGAGAGATTGCGCGGGCGCATCGATGGCGACGAATTGCGGCGTGTCGAGGAGGCCTGCGCCTCGTTTCGCCGAGAGCTCGACGAGGACGGTTGAGGCGTGACGGGCGACGAAACCTTCTCTCTGACCAGCGACTTCGAGACCAGCGGCGACCAGCCGAAGGCGATCGATGCGCTGGTCGACGGCGTGCGCGGCGGCGCCGCGCACCAGGTACTGCTCGGCGTCACCGGTTCGGGCAAGACCTTCACCATGGCCAACGTCATCGCCCGCCTCAATCGCCCGACCCTGGTCATGGCACCGAACAAAACCCTGGCGGCGCAGCTCTATCACGAGCTGAAGACGCTCTTCCCCGACAACGCCGTGCGCTACTTCGTCTCCTACTACGACTACTATCAACCGGAAGCCTACGTGCCGAGCACCGACACGTTCATCGAAAAAGATTCGTCGATCAACGACGAGATCGACAAGATGCGCCACTCGGCGACCAAGGCGTTGCTCGAGCGCAACGACACCATCATCGTCGCCAGCGTGTCGTGCATCTACGGTCTGGGTTCCCCCGAGGCCTACTTCGACCTCCTCGTCTTTCTCGAAACCGGCGGCCGCAGCGATCGCGATCAGCTCCTGCGCAAGCTGGTCGACATCCAATACGAACGCAACGACTACGACTTTCACCGCGGCACCTTTCGCGTGCGCGGCGACGTCGTCGAGATCTTTCCCGCATCGGAAGAGACGCGAGCGGTGCGCGTCGAGTTCTTCGGCGACGAAGTCGAACGCATCTCGGAGATCGATCCGCTGCGCGGCAAGAAGGTGCGCGACGTCGAGAACGTCGCCATCTATCCGGCGAGCCACTACGTCACCAAGCCGGAGCAGCGCAAGCGCGCCATCGACGCCATCCGCGCCGAGTTGCAAGAGCGCCTGACGTACTTGCGCGACAACGCCCATCTGCTCGAGGCGCAGCGTCTCGAGCAACGCACGATGTACGACCTCGAGCTGCTCGAGGAGATGGGGTTCTGTCCCGGCATCGAGAACTACTCGCGCCATCTCACCGGCCGCGACGAGGGGGCGCCGCCGCTGACCCTGATCAACTACTTCCCGGAGGGATTCTTGACCATCATCGACGAGAGCCACGTCACCGTGCCGCAGATCGGCGGTATGTACCGCGGCGACCGCTCGCGCAAGCAGACGTTGGTCGAGTTCGGCTTTCGCCTGCCGTCGGCGCTCGACAACCGGCCGCTGTCGTTTGACGAGTTCGACACGCTGACGGCGCAACGCGTCTACGTCTCGGCGACCCCCGGTCCTTACGAGCTCGAGCAGTCGGGCGAGCACGTCGTCGAGCAACTCATCCGGCCGACCGGCCTGATCGACCCGGAGGTGTTGGTGCGGCCGGCCGGCCAGCAGGTCGACGATCTGCTCGCCGAGGTGCGCGAGCGCGTCGATCGCAACGAGCGCGTCCTGGTGACGACGTTGACCAAGAAGATGGCGGAGGATCTCACCGAGTACTACCACGAGCTCGGTGTCCGCGTGCGCTACCTGCACTCCGACATCGACACCATCGAGCGCGTCGAGATCATCCGCGACCTGCGCCGCGGCGGCTTCGACGTCCTCGTCGGCATCAACTTGTTGCGCGAAGGGCTGGATCTCCCCGAAGTCTCGCTGGTGGCGATCCTCGACGCCGACAAGGAAGGCTATCTGCGCTCCGAGCGTTCGCTCGTCCAGACCATCGGACGAGCGGCGCGCAACGTCAACGGTCTGGTCATCCTCTATGCCGACAAGGTGACGGATTCGATGCGCGCCGCGCTCGACGAGACCGCGCGTCGCCGCACGGCTCAGCAGCGATACAACGAAGAGCACGGCATCACGCCGCAGTCGATCGTCAAAGCGATCGCCGAGTCGCTGGTGCCGGGGCAGGGCGACTACGCCGAGATCGACAGCGTCGCCGAAGACGCCGCCGACTACATCCCGGTCGACGAAATCCCCGAACGCGTCGCCGCCTTGCGCAAGGACATGAAGAAAGCGGCCGCCGAGCTCGAGTTCGAAAGAGCCGCCGAGCTGCGCGACGAGATCCAGCGCCTGCAGGAACACGAGCTGGCGATGAGGTAGAGCGCGAACCGCGCCGTCGTTCGATGGCGGGCGCTGCAAAACGATCGCAGAATGGTGCAGGGTGAGCGGGTGACACGTATTCGCGGTACCGTCTTCCTCTTCTGCTCCGGCCTGGTCACCCTCGTCTACGAGGTTCTGTGGCTGCGCCAGCTCGGTCATCTCTTCGGCGTCAGCGCCCACGCGACGGCGACCTGCCTGGCCGTCTTCTTCTCCGGTATGGCGCTCGGCCAGGCGATCGCGGCGCGCCGTTGCGCCGCGCTGGCGTCGCCGCTGCGCACCTACGGGCTGCTCGAAATCGCCGCCGCAGCGGCGGCCTTGCTGGCGCTCTACTTGCCCGACATCTACCGCGCTCTCTACGTCCTGCCGGCCGGCGACACCGGTTTCGGCGCCCACGCCACCCGCATCGCTCTGGCGGCCGTCGTCTTGCTGCCGCCGGCGGCGCTGCTCGGTGCGACCTTGCCGGTGATGGTGGAAGCGGAGACCCGCCACCTCGGCAACGCCCGCTTGCGCGCCACCGCGCTCTACTTCGCCAACACCGCCGGTGGCGTCGCCGGCGCTTGCCTGGCCGCCTTCTGGCTGGTGCCGGCGCTCGGCTACTACGCCTCCTACCTGGTCGCCGTCATCGCCGGTGCGTCGATCGGCGCCGCCGCCCTGGCCAGCGCCGGGCAGGCGCCGGCGGCCAAGCCAGTTGGCGCGGCACTGGCGCCGCCGCCGGCATCCCTGCGCTTGTCCGCCGTCGCCTTCGTCTCCGGCGCCCTCGCCCTGGCGATGGAGGTGATCTGGACGCGCATGCTGGCGCAGGTACTGCACAACTCGGTCTTCTCCTTCGCCGCCGTGCTCGCCGTGTTGCTGCTGGCTCTGAGCCTCGGCGCCGGCATCGTTCACCTGGCGCTGCGGCGCTGGCCGGCACCGCCGGCCGGCATCCTCGCCGGCCTCTTCGCCGCCGCCGCCGTCGCCTGCGCCGCCTCGGCGCTGGTCTTTCAGGCGCAGACCGACGGCCTGGCCTATCTGGGTGGCGACGCCGACTGGGCGTCGTACATGGTCGACGTCTTCAGCCTTGCCGCCGCCGTGATGTTGGTGCCGGGAGCGTTGCTCGGCGCCATCTTGCCGTACGCCGTGGCGCTGCTGGCGGGCGGCGACGCCATGCCCGGCCTGCGCGTCGGCCGCCTGATCGCCAGCAACACCGCCGGCTCGGTGATCGGCTCGCTGCTCGCCGGCTTCGCACTCCTGCCGGCATTGGACCTGTGGCCCGCCTTGCTCGCCGTCGCCGCTCTCTACGCCATCGGCGCCGCGCTGTTCACACCGCGACCGGCCGGCGTCGCCGCCGCCGTCGTCGCTCTCTTCCTCCTCTTTGTTCCGCTCGACCCGCGCGGTCTGCGCCGCGTCGACTTCGACCCGCACGGTGAGACGGTTCTCGAAGTCGTCGACTCGGCGGCCGGCACGGTTGCCGTCGTCCAGCGCGGCGACGTCGTCGCCCTGCGGCTCAACAACAGCTACACCGTCGGCACCAACGCCAACATCGTCAACGACCGGCGCAAGGCCGATCTACCCCTTCTCCTGCACCGGCGACCGCGCTCGGTCTTCTTCCTCGGCATGGGTGCCGGCATCACCGCGGCGGCCGCCCTCGACCACCCGCTGAGCAGCATCACGACTTGCGAGCTGGTACCGGAGATTGCCCGTCTCGCCGCTAAATATCTGCCCGAACAAAGCGGGCGACTGAGCAGCGATCCGCGCTCGCGCGTCGTCGCCGGCGACGGCCGCCACTATCTGGCGCGCAGCCGCGAGCGCTTCGACGTCATCATCGCCGACCTCTTCGTTCCCTGGCACAGCGGCGCCGGCGCTCTCTACTCGATCGAGCACTTCGCCAACGTCCGCCAGCGGCTCGGCGACGGCGGCCTCTTCGCCCAGTGGTTGCCGCTCTACCAGATGTCGCGGCAGGAGTTGGAGATCATCGCCCGTACCATGCTCGAGGTCTTCCCGCGCGTCACCCTGTGGCGCGGCGACCTGCTGCCGCGCTCGCCGGCCATCGCCCTGATCGGCCATGCCGGCGACCAGCCCCTCGATCTCCGCGACGTCCGCCGCAACGTCCGCCGCCGCATCGGCGAGCACGGCGCCGACGCCGCCGTCACCGACGCCCTGGCGCTGCTCTTCTACGCCGGCAACCTCAGCCAGGCGCGCCAGCTCTTCGCCGCCGCACCGATCAACAGCGACGATCGCCCGATCATCGAGCACGGCGCGCCGATCACCCAACGGCGCGTCAAAGCCGGGCAGGGCGCCTGGCTGACCTCGCTCGAGCTGCTGCGCTTCTACGCCGAGCTCGCCGCCGCCGTGCCGCCCGAGCGCGACGCCTTCCTACACAATCTCGACCATCGTCAGATCGAGTATCCGAAAGCGGGGAGGGACCTCTACGCAGCCTCCGTTCACCGCGACACCGGCGATTTTCGCCAGGCCGAGATTGCGCTGGAGGCCTTTCGCCAGCGCGTGCCTGCGGAAGTGGTCGAGATCTTTGCCCAGCGAATCCCGTCGATAAAATAGCACATTGTTTTGTTCAAATGGTGAGCACTTAGCCCGATAGGGTCCATCATATGACTTGTCCGCAGCTCAACGTTTCCATTGACACTACGCGCCCGACGGGTTCTAAATGGGGAACGTAATCAAGAAGAGTAGACTGGTCGCGAGCGGTGTATCTCGCACCGGTGTACTGGGGAATCGATGGGGAACTCGATGATGATCAAGGTTTGTAGACCACCGCGCCCGGCTGCCCGCAAAACCATGGCGTACAAGGCTTTGCTTGCTACATCGCTGTGGACGCTCAGCCTTCTCGGCGAGCCGCTGCTGGCCCACCCGGTGAGCGGGAATCTGGCGAGCAACTGTCGCATCGTGGCGACCAACTCGAGTATCAGCGTCTATTTGGACGTCGACAACACCACAGAACAGCAAGCCAAGAACCTCACCGCGGGCCTGCTCGATGGAACTAATATCGGCGACGCCTCGGTTTTCATCAACGTCACTCCAGGTCGACAGACCATCTTGCCCGGCAAGCGCAAGACCTTTCGCTGGCGTGGCGAGATTTTCGGCAACGGATTTCTCGATCTGACCGTCAGTGTCACCGGCACCTGGGACGACGGGGATCCGGCGACGACGGGTTTGGTGAACTGCCCGCGACTGACGGTCGGCGATCCGGCCAGCCTGACGCCGCCGCCGACCAACACGGAGGCGATCCAGCCGACCTTCGGCTCGCAGCCGACGGCGACACCGAGTCGCCGCGACCGGCGCGACACGCCGGTGCCGGTCACCCGCGCACCGACCAACACGCGGCGGCCGACGCGCACACCGATTCCGCCGCGACCGACGCGCACGCGCATCCCGACCAGCACGCGGCGGCCGCCGAGCACACCGATCGAACGCGATACTCCTGGTGACAACCGGCCGACGCGCACTCCCGACATCGGCGGTGAGCCGACACCGGAACGCCGCGTTCGACCGACCCGCACACCGATCGTCGGCCGCGCGACGCGCACGCCGATTGGCGGGAGGGCGACCCGTACACCGGTGCCGCAGCGGCCGACCCGCACGCCGATCCAGCTGCGGCCGACGCGCACGCCGCGCGGCGCCAACGTGCTGCCGACCGTGCCGCGCGAAGGGCAGGTTCCGGCCGAGGTGGTCGGCCGTCTGACCGCCAACTGCAGCCTGCGCCAGACCAACGATCAGATTGCCGTTCGCATGGTCGTGCAAAACACCACCGCCGTCATGGTCACCGATCTCGCCGCCAGCTTTCTCGACCTGACGCCGGAGGGCGGTGCGCTCTTCTTCGACCCGACCGGGCCGAGTCCGCGTTCGTACGGCATCTTCGCACCGGGCGACAGCGTCGTCTTCGAGTGGGGCGGCCGTATGAACGACGTCGGCGTCATCGGTTTCGCAGCATCCGTCGCCGGTACGTCGCCGGGCGGCAACCCGGTCATCAGCGGACTCATCGACTGCGGTTTTGGCTCGGGGCCGAACGGCTCCTTCGACAGCTCGCTGTTCACCGGTTCGTGTAGCATCCGCACCGGCCGCGGCGGCGCCGTCACGCTGCTCATCAACAACCGCAGCGGCGAGCCGATGTCCGAAATCGATCCGCGCTTGATCGACACCTCGTCGACCGGCACGGCGCAGGTCAATAGCCTGCGCGGTCCGGCGCCGCGGCGCCTGCGCCGGCTCGCCGGCGGTCAAACCCAGGAGTTTCTCTGGGAAGCCGATGTCCTCGGCAGCGGCAACGTGAGCATGACGTTCCAGGCCGATGGCACGGTCGAGAGCGGTGACCGCATCAGCACGCCGACGATCACCTGCTCGACCGAGCTGGCGGCCACCGGCGGCTTGCCCGATCTCTCTGTCGACGAGCTCGATCAGCGCGGCTCCTGGGTCGTCGAAGAGCAGTTCTTCGGCCCCGGTCACTGCGCTCTCTTCGAAGGCTGTGTCGGCGGCAGCGGGGTGCGCCGGCTGCTCAAGTTCAACACGACGACACCCAACCACGGCCCCGGCGACCTCTTCCTCGGCGATCCGACCAACAATCCGGAGTTCATCTTCTCCGAGTGCCACCAGCACTTCCACTTCGAGGATTACGCCATCTATCGCCTGCTCGACATGAACGGCAATCAGGTGGCGCAGGGGCACAAGCAGGCCTTCTGCCTGGTCGACCTGTGGCGCCCGCCGGGCTCCAACGGTGCCCGCAACCCGGGCTTCCCCGACTGCGGTTTTCAGGGCATCAGCGCCGGCTGGGCCGACGTCTACCACCGCGATCTGGACTGCCAGTGGATCGACATCACCAACGTCCCGGACGGCCGCTACATCCTCGAGGTCCACATCAACCCGGCCCGGGTGGTGCAGGAATCGAACTACGCGAACAACATCGCGCGCAACGAGGTGTGCATCGGCATCCCAGA
The DNA here is from genome assembly GCA_965216585.1 of uncultured Binatia bacterium (SeqCode). GTDB lineage: Bacteria > Desulfobacterota > Binatia > HRBIN30 > CADEER01 > CADEER01. The sequence goes on from CBDCGC010000002.1 coordinate 531,526, forward strand.
GGACGACGGCTGTGCGCGATTCTGAGAAAATACACAAATCCGCAGAATTCGGGAGAAAGTTCTTGACTGCGGGAGTGAAAATTGAGTAGTTTGCGACCATCGTTCTATAGTATCGGAATTGGGGGACTAGAGATCTTGCGAAAAACTGCTGACATTTTCGAAACTTACGGGAATTCAGCGGCGATTTGCAGGTTCCTAGATCAAGGAGGACAGCTCATATGACGAAACTGCGATTGGCTCAGGTCACGCTTTTGAGCGTGGCCATCGCGGTATTCACCGTGGGGAGTGCGGGGGCGCAAGCAGTCCGCACGCGGAAACCCACCAAGACACCACGTCCGACTCGCACGCAGATCGTAGATCAGGCGAGGACGCGCAAGCCGACCAAGACGTCGCGGCCTACCCGCACGCAAGTGATCGACCAGGCGCGCACCCGCAAGCCGACCAAGACCTCGCGGCCGACTCGCACGCAGATCGTCAAAGATCTGCGCACGCGCAAGCCGACCAAGACCTCGCGGCCGACTCGCACGCCGATCGTCAAAGATCTGCGCACCCGCAAGCCGACCAAGACCTCGCGGCCGACCCGTACGCCGATCGTCAAAGATCTGCGCACGCGCAAGCCGACCAAGACCTCGCGGCCAACTCGTACGCCGATCATCAAGGACGTGCGCACGCGCAAGCCAACCAAGACCTCGCGGCCGACCCGTACGCCGCTGAGTGTCGAGGTGAGGACGCGCAAGCCGACCAAGACGCAACGGCCGACTCGCACGCCGATTCTCAAAGAGGTGAGGACGCGCAAGCCGACCAAGACCTCGCGGCCGACCCGCACGCCGATCAGCTTGGATGTACGCACGCGCAAGCCGACCAAGACACAGCGGCCGACCCGTACGCCGATCGTCAAAGATGTGCGCACGCGCAAGCCGACCAAGACGCAGCGGCCGACTCGTACGCCGATCATCAAAGACGTGCGCACGCGCAAGCCGACCAAGACGATGCGTCCGACTCGTACGCCGATCTCAAACGAGATCCGCACGCGCAAGCCGACCAAGACCTTGCGGCCGACCCGTACGCCGATTCTCAAAGAGGTGAGGACGCGCAAGCCGACCAAGACCTTGCGGCCGACCCGTACGCCGGTCTCGAACGAGATTCGCACACGCAAGCCGACCAAGACACTGCGGCCGACTCGTACGCCTTTCATCAAGAACGAGAGAACGCGCAAGCCGACCAAGACCCTGCGGCCGACTCGTACGCCAGTTTCGAACGAAGCCCGCACGCGCAAGCCGACCAAGACCCTGCGGCCGACCCGTACGCCTGCACCTCTCGAGGCCCGCACGCGCAAACCGACCAAGACCCTGCGGCCGACTCGCACGCCGGTTCCCGAGGAAGCGCCTGAGGCGTTCGATCCTAGCGACGTGACTGCTCGGTGCTATGCCAGCAACAAGGGTGGTCCCGACGGCAAGAAGGATCTCGTCCGCATCCTGATGCAGGTGTCAAACCGCTCTGGCGCGGCCGTCCGAGTTAGCGCCGGTGGAATCGACATCAGTGGCTCTGGCAACTATGAGCCAGTTACTGGCGCGGCAGGGAATTCAAAACCCGTCAGAAGCTCGGTGGTCCTCTCTTGGACAATTCGAGTTCGCGGAACGCTCAGCGTGACGGCTACTGCGAATGCATCGGGCCCGAATGGCGAGCAGATTCCGTTGTCAGCCGACTGCGGGAGTGTGACAGGAGCACCTGCTCTCTAAAGCGGACTGTTCGAGCTGCCTTCCTTGAGAAGGGTGAAAGGGTCAGGCCTTCCGGGTCTGGCCCTTTCTTTTTGTGGCAGCAGTCGTTCAGAGCACGGGCGGGCTTTGTCGACGCCTTCGCTTCTCTTTGTTTCACGCCTTTGTTATCTTCATCGTCAAACTCCAGGCGGGAGCACTCGATGCGCGTACGAATTCTCGGGCTTTACTCTCTAATTGCGTTTCTCCTGCTGGCGGCGAGCGCGGTGGCGCAGACGCCCAGCGTGACGCCCACCCCGGGGGGCGACTGTTGCTCGATTCACCCCGGGCCGAGCTGCGACATTCCGGCTTGTGCGGCCTGTGTCTGCGAAGACCAGGAAGAGCCTCTGTGCTGTGTCGACGGCAGTCCGGAGGGCTGGGATCGCATCTGTCTCGCCTTTGCCGAGAGTGACGACTGTGCCGAGGTCTGTTTGTGCGGCGAGCCGCCGACGCCGACGCCGACGCCGGGTGGTGACTGCTGCTTGCCGCACGCCGGTAGCCGCTGCGACGACGAAGCGTGTACGACCTGCGTCTGCGACCGCGACAGCAACTGCTGCACGGGACCTTGGGACGCGTTCTGCGTCGAGTCGGCGCGTACGGTCGACGAGTGCGCGGGCGAGTGCTCGGATTGTATGCCGCTGCCGACCATCCCGCCGCTGGCGACGCCGACGCCCGGACCTTGTTGCGAAGGCCGCGATCTCAATCCCGGTTGCGATGAGAGTATGTGCGAGAGCTGCGTCTGCGCCGTCGACGCAAACTGCTGCCTCGACACCTGGGACGAGCTCTGCGCCGTCATCGCGGTCGAGGAGTGCGCCATCGATTGCGTCTGCGTCGAGGACGGCGACTGCTGTAGCGGACACGACGGTTTTGGTTGCAATGACCGGCGTTGTCAGGAGTGTGTCATCGCCCTCGATCCGGAATGTGGCGAGCAGTGGGACGACGACTGCGCATCGGAGGCGCGGCTCGAGTGCGCGCTCGACTGCACCTGTGGCGATTGCTGCGCCGAGAATCCGGACGAGGTACCGGGCTGCGGCGTCAAACCCTGCCAAGACTGCGTTTGCGAGATCGACGAGGAGTGCTGCACGGAGCTGTGGGATGCGCAATGCGACTCGATCGCTCGCGATGAATGCTCGCTCGACTGTCCGTGCTTGAACTGCTGCGAGGAACAGGTGGTTCCGGGCTGCGGTGAGAAGGAGTGTCAGACCTGTGTCTGCGCCCTCGATGCGAATTGCTGCGATGAAGTATGGGACGGCATCTGTGCCGCCCGCGCCGTCGAAGAGTGCGACCGCCGCTGCGAGTGCGAGGCCGGCAGCAACTGTTGTATCGCCCGGCCGACCGAGACGGGTTGCGACGAAAGCGCCTGCGAAGCGTGTGTCTGCGGCGTCGACGATTTCTGCTGCACCGACCTGTGGGATTCCACCTGCTCGGACGAGATCACCGTCAACGAGTGCGCCGCCGAATGCTCATGTGATCCTGGGAGCTGTGTCGGCGATTGCGATGGCGACGGCGAAGTCTCGATCGGTTCGCTCATCCGCTGCGTCGGCGTCGCCCTCGGCAACTCTCCGGTCAGCGAGTGCCGCGCCTGCGATGCCGATGGAGACGGCGAGGTCTCGATCGGCGAGCTCATCCAGGCCGTCGGCAACGCCCTCGAGGGCTGCTGAGACTCGCTGCGCTCGTAGGCTCAGGCGCCGGCTGAGGCGTAGGCAAAGGGTGGTGTCGCGCCGCGAGACGTTCGAGGGTTCACCGCCGCAATCCAGATAGCCGGGTTAGCCGATCCCAGCCCGGTTCACCGGGCTTTCTTCCCTCAGCCGTGGGCTTCAGCCCTCGGCTGTTTGCACGCACACATTCACTCGTTTCCCACCCGCCGCCGAGCGCTGAAGCGCCCGGCTCAAATCGTCAAAGCCCCTGCGGGGCTGAAACGAAGGGTGGTGTCGCGCCGTCGGGCCGCGAGACGCTCGAGGTTTCACCGCCGCAATCCAGATAGCCGGTAGCCGATCCCAGCCCGGTTCACCGGGCTTTCTTCCCTCAGCCGTGGGCTTCAGCCCTCGGCTGTTTGTCCGTACACGTCTCCGCCCGCCGCTGCGAATGCGGAGGCTCCGCTCTATTGGCCGGCGGTTGTCCGTACACGTCTCCGCCCGCCGCTGCGAATGCGGAGGCTCCGCTCTATTGGCCGGCGGTCGTCCGTACACGTCTCCGCCCGCCGCTGCGAATGCGCAGGCGCCGCTCTATTGGCCGGCGGTTGCTCGCACACATCTCCGCCGGCCGCTACGAGGACGGAGACCCCGCGCTCTGGGCCGGCGTTCGCGCACGTCTCCGCCCCCGGCTCCGTGTGCTAGGCCGCGCGCTATTGGCCGGTGGCGGCGTCGAGTGCTTCGGGGGAGGGGACTCGGCCCTCGCGCCGCATCTTGAAGATCAGATCGGCAACGCGCGTCGCCACCTCGAGCTTGGCCGCTAGATCTACGTTGCGCTGGTGCTCGGCGTCGAGGGTCGACTGTAGGGCGAGGTTCTCGGTTTCGAGATCGCGGACGCGATCGGTCAGCCCACCGCCCTCCGCCCCTTGCAGGTTTGCGATGGTCGAGCGCAGCTCGGCTTCGCGCTTGCGACTGGCCTCGAGATCCTGCTGGATGGCCGCCATCAAGCGGCGCTGGTCTTCCTGCAGCTCGGCGACCTCGACCGGCACCGCCGCCTCGACGACCGCGGGCTGTTGATCGAGGCGCACCTTGAGCTCGGCGTAGCGCTGCTCGAGATCGTCGCGCTCGCCGCGCTCGCGCTGGAGTTGCTGCCGCAGTTGCTCGATTTCTCCGCGCGCCTCCTCCAGGGCGGTCGCCGTCGCGGCGTCGAAGGGTCCGCTCGAGGTCTCCTCGCGCATGCGCGCCAACTGATCCTCGGCGGCGACGCGCCGGCTTCGTTCACTCGCCAGCTCGGTCTCGAGACGGGCGATCTGCGGCACCGGGTCGGCTTGGCCCGATTGGGCAGCGAGGGCCGCCTCGGTCGCGGCGCGAGCCTCGGACAGCTCGGCGCGCAGCGACTCGTTTTCGTTGCGCGCCTGAGAGAGAGCTGTGCTGAGCTCGCGCTCGCGTGCCTGCAGAGCGCTGACGGCCTCGGCCGCACCAGCGCCGGCGCCGCCACTGGACAGTTGTGTCTCGAGCTCGCGAATACGGCGTTGGGCGCGCGAAAGTTGCATGCGGATCGAGCGCACCCGGCCGCGGCCCATGCCACCTCTCAACACTGGCCCCGAGCCCGCCGACCGCTCGGCCACCGTGCAGGCGGACGTGAGGGTCAGAGGAATCAGCAGAAGCCAGGGTGTGAAAAACGCTCCACGTGTCTTCATCAGCGTCAACCCCAACGTTTTCCGGGAGGGTAACGGCTTCGACCTGGCTTGTCCACGGGAAAGAATGGGAGGGCGAGTCGCCTGACGAGCCGCCGGTCCCCCGACCCCAGCGGGAGGGCGAGTCGCCTGACGAGCCGCCGGTCCCCCGACCCCAGCGGGAGGGCGAGTCGCCTGACGAGCCGCCGGTCCCCCAGAGCCGTCGACCACCCCGGAACCATCACAACATCGAATGTCAACTCCCCATGCCGCCAGCGCAATCCGACCGGCACGCGTACCCTGACCCACATGCCGCATTCATCCCGCAAACGTCCCGCGGCATGGAACCCGCCGGAAAGCCTTACCGACTACATCGTGTTCCTGACGGTATGCACGAAGCACCGCAAAGCCGCACTTGCGGACACCAAAGTTCACGCTGAGCTCGTGCGAATTTGGATGGACCAGCCATCTTGGCTGGTGGGCCGGTACGTCCTCATGCCCGATCACGTGCACTTGTTCTGCTCGCCCTCGATCTCGACAACGGTGCCGCTACCCGGTTGGGTTCGGTACTGGAAATCGCACCTGGCGCGTTCCGGTGTTTGCGGAACGCAGGTATGGCAGTCGGGATTCTGGGATACGCGGATACGCAGCGACGAGAGTTTCGAGGCGAAGTGGAGCTACGTTAGAGACAATCCGGTTCGCGCCGGGCTTTGCCGAAATGCAGACGAGTGGCCTTTTCAGGGGGAGATTTATCCTCTGAAGCGGCGAGAGGCGGATTGAATTCGAAACCGTGCCGCGCGGCGTGGTCGGTTGGGGTGTGTTCGGGTCGCCGGGTGGCTCGTCAGGCGACTCGCCCTCCCAAGACAAGAATGACGGGGGTGTGTTCGGGTCGCCGGGTGGCTCGTCAGGCGACTCGCCCTCCCAAGACAAGAATGACGGGGGTGTGTTCGGGTCGCCGGGTGGCTCGTCTGGCGACTCGCCCTCCCAAGACAAGAATGACGGGGGTGTGTTCGGGTCGCCGGGTGGCTCGTCAGGCGACTCGCCCTCCCAAGACAAGAATGACGGGGGTTGTTCGGGTCGCCGGGTGGCTCGTCAGGCGACTCGCCCTCCCAAGACAAGAATGACGGGGGTTGTTTGGGTCGCCGGGTGGCTCGTCAGGCGACTCGCCCTCCCAAGACAAGAATGACGGGGGTTGTTTGGGTCGCCGGGTGGCTCGTCAGGCGACTCGTCCTCCCAAGACAAGAATGACGGGGGTTGTTCGGGTCGCCGGGTGGCTCGTCAGGCGACTCGCCCTCCCAAGACAAGAATGACGGGGGTTGTTCGGGTCGCCGGGTGGCTCGTCAGGCGACTCGCTGTCCGGTGGCTCCGGGCGCTTGGCTGCACCTGTGGCCCAATCGTGATACGAAAGGCGTCTGGGATGTGTACTTTGGCCGTATACACAGGGGTATGCGACTCCACGCCGTTACTACTCGCCGCCAACCGCGACGAGTTCCTGAAGCGGCCAACGGCGCCGCCCGGCGTCTTGTCGGTCGATCCCTGGGTGGTCGGCGGTCGCGACCTCGAGGCGGGCGGTACCTGGCTGGGGGTCAACCAGCACGGCTTGGTCGTTGCCTTGCTCAACCGCCGCTCGGCGAGTGGACCGGATCCAAGCAGGGAATCGCGCGGTTTGCTGTGTCTGCGCGCATTGCAGCAAAACGATCTCGCAGGCGTCGAGGCCCTGCTCGAATCCGAGCAGGGCGATCGCTTCAACAGCTTTACGCTGGTCGCGGCGACGCGCCGGCGCGCCCTGGTGGCGGTGCAGGCCGGCGCGTCCATCGCGGTCCGGCCATTGCCTGCCGGCGTCCACATGGTCACCAACTTTGAGGTGAACGACGCCGAGTGCCCGCGGATCGCCGGCGCCAGGCAACGCTTTGCCGATGTCGATGTCGGTGGCGAAGAAGGGCAGCGCCTGCACCACCTGCGCGAGATCCTGTCGACGCACGTGGATGGAGCAGCCGCCGGCATGGAGGACGACAGCTCGCTGTGTATCCACCGCGGACCCTACGGCACCCGCTCTTCTTCGCTGATCGCCCTGGCGGCCGAATCGACGAGCTATTGGCACGCCGACGGGCCACCCTGCCGCACCGGCTTCTGCCAGGTGGAGCTACCCGACAACGCGACGACGATCGTCTAAATGGATCGGTTTGGGAGCCGGCCAAATAGTCGATATACCTGCTCGCTGCTCTCTCGGAACCTTTCAACGCAAGAAGTGAGGCATCATGTTTGCGAGCCCTGACGACGTCATCGCCAAGCTGGCCGAGCGCCAGTACATCTGCAACAAGAGAATCGCGACGGCGGTCTACCTGGCGGTCGAATTGGAGAAACCGGTTCTCGTCGAAGGACCGGCCGGAGTAGGCAAGACCGAGCTCGCCAAGGTGGTCGCCGATGCTCTCGATCTCGATCTGATTCGCCTGCAGTGCTACGAGGGCCTCGACGAGGCCAAGGCGCTGTACGAGTGGGAGTACGCCAAGCAACTGCTCTATACGCAGATTCTGAAAGACAAGATCGGCGCGATTCTCGAAGGGACGTCGACGCTGAACGACGCGGTCGAGCGCATCGCCAAGCAGGACGACGTCTTCTTCTCCGATCAGTTCATTCTGCCGCGGCCGCTCCTGCAGTCCATCTCGGCAGCGCAGCGCACGGTGCTGCTGATCGACGAAATCGACAAATCCGATTCCGAGTTCGAGGCGTTTCTGCTCGAGATTCTGTCCGACTTCGCCGTCAGCGTGCCCGAGATCGGGACTCTGCGCGCTCAACACATCCCGCTGGTTTTCCTCACCAGCAACAACGCGCGCGAAATGTCCGATGCGCTCAAGCGGCGCTGCCTGCACCTCTACATCGATTTCCCGAGCGCCGAACAAGAGCTCGACATCGTTCGCCTCAAAGTTCCGGCGATCGCCGACGAGCTGGCCGAGCAAGTCGTCGACGCGGTGCAGAAGATCCGCGACATCGACTTGAAGAAGGTGCCGAGCATCTCCGAGACGCTGGACTGGGCGCGCACGCTCACCGTGCTCAACGCGGCGACGCTCGACCGCGAGATCGTCGAGGACACGCTCAACGTCATCCTCAAATACGAGGGGGACATTCGCAAGGCGCAAGATGAGTTGAAGAATCTGATCGCCAGCGGTGAAGCGGAGACGGCGGCGCCGGCCTCGGAAGAGGGCGGCACGGAGGCGAAGAAGGACCTCCTGCACTGACGGCGCTGCGCCCGTCACTCGGCTGAGAACATGGACGAGCGAATCGTCGAGTTCACCTCGCTGCTGCGCGACAACGGCCTGCGCGTTTCGATGGCCGAGCACCTCGATGCCTTCGCCGCCGTGCGCCACCTCGGTTTGGCCGACCGCCATCTCTTTCGCGACACCTTGCGGACGACGATGGTCAAACGCTCGGTGGATGGACCGCTCTTCGACGAGCTCTTCGACCTCTACTTTTCCGAGCTCGGCGGCGCCATCCAACAGGCGACAGGCAATCTCGCCGAGCAGCTCGAAATCGGTGAGGCGGATCTGCAGAGCTTGCTCGATCAGCTCCGGGATCTGCTCGGCGACTCCGACCTCGACTTGTCGGAGCTCGCCAAGGCGCTGCTCGAAAACGACGGCGGCCGCCTCGAGGAGTTGTTGAGGGAAGGGCTCGAGCAGGCCGATGCGGCATCGATCGAGCGCGTCTACCAGGAGGGACGCTACGCCCAGAAGCTCAGCGAGGCCATGGGTGCCGACGCCTTGGCCGACGAGCTCGCCCAGCTCGGGCAGATGCTCGACGACATGGATCTGCCGGCCGAGCTACGCGAGCTGCTCGACAAGCTGTTCGAGCAGCGCATGAAGGATTTGCGCGACATGATTCGCCGCGCCGTGCGGCTGGAGCTGGAGAAGCGCGACCACACCCAGCGCGAACGCGATCGCATGGCCAACTTGGCTGAGAAGAGCTTCTACTATCTTTCCGAAGACGAGATGCGGCGTATGAAGGAAGCCGTGGCGCGCCTGGCGCAGCGTTTGAAGAACGTCGTCGCGATCCGCCGCAAACGAGCCAAGCGCGGCAAGTTCGACGTCAAAGCGACGTTGCGCAAGAACCTGCAATACGGCGGCATACCGTTTCACATCCACTTCGATCGCCGCGTTCGCGAACGACCACAGGTGGTCGTGCTCTGCGACGTTTCCGATTCGGTGCGCAACGTCTCGCGCTTCATGTTGCAGTTCGTCTACTCCCTGCAGGACCTCTACTCGCGTGTACGCTCGTTCATTTTCGTTTCCGACATCGGCGAGATCACACAGCTCTTCGAAGAGAACGAAACCCAGGACGCGATTGCCCAGGCGTTGACGGGCAACGTCATCAACGTCTACGCCCACTCCGACTTTGGCCACGCCTTTCGCGACTTTCACCGCGACCATTTGACCGCGGTCAACAACCGGACGACGGTGATCGTCCTCGGCGACGCGCGCAACAACTACAACCTGCCGCACGAGTGGGTGCTGCGCGACGTCCAGCAGCGCGCCAAGCAGGTGATCTGGCTCAACCCCGAAAGCAAGCTCACCTGGGGATTCGGCGATAGCGAGATGGATCGCTACAGCCCGTTTTGCGACATCGTCGAAGAGTGTCGCAATCTCAACCAGCTCTACCGGGTCGTCGATCGCATGGTGAAATGAGCCGCCGGCGGCAGGGGCGGGGATTCTTTGTTGACCGGGGGAAACCTTTCTGGGCACAATTGCACGGGGAACCCGAACATGCCGCCCGCAGATTCGATTGAAATGAACGTCGGTGGATTGACTCTCGATCCGTCGACACGGAGCCCGATCGTCGTCTTGAAGGATTCCGGCAACACCGTGAATCTGCCGATTTGGATCGGCCTGCTCGAGGCGACTGCGATCGCCACCGAGATCGAGGGCGTCGAGATGGCGCGGCCGATGACGCACGATCTGCTGTCCAAGATGATCGATGAGCTCGGCGGTGAGGTGGTGCACGTCGAAATCAGCGATTTGCGAGAAAACACGTACTACGCTCGTATTCAGATTCGCACCAACGGCGAATCGCGGACGATCGATTCGCGGCCCAGCGATGCGATCTCCCTGGCGCTGCGCGTGAAGAGCCCGATCTACGTCGCCCGCAAGGTTCTCGAAGCGTCGGAGAGCGCCGTCCAGGTCGTCGACGAGGAGGGCGCGGGCGAACCCGATCTCTCCACGGTGTCGCGCGAGAAGTGGTCGGAGATTCTCGAAAAGATGTCGCCGGACGACTTCAAGTACAAGATGTAGGTAGGCCCGACCGCCCGCGCGGTGGCCAAGGTGCTCGGCACATCGCCGGGCAGAGGGGGAAGGAGCTCCATGGCGAAGGATCGCATGGACCGCAAGGAACTGCGCCAACCGGATGAGTTCGTCACGGCGACCACCGGAGCGCTCGAGTGGGCTCGGAAACACGCCAACACGGTGCTCGCCGTGGCCGGCGGGCTGTTGGCCATCTTGCTGGGAATCGGTTTCTACAATTCGCAACAGGCGGCGCGCCTGCACGACTCCAACAGCGATCTGAGTAGTGGCTTGGCGTCGTTTCGCAGCGAAGACTTTGCCGTCGCTTCGACTCAGCTCGACCAGGTGGCGACGCAGTGGAAGAGCGAAGCGGTCGGACCGCTGGCCGGCGTCATGGCCGCCAACAGTCGGCTGCGCGCCGGCGATGCGGACGGCGCCATCGTGGCGCTGGGCGCGCTCGACGACGCCGGCTTGCCGCACTACATCCGCCAGCAGCGCGCGCTGGTCTGGGCGAGCGCGCTCGAAGCCAAGGGCGATTGGGCCGCGGCGGCGGCGAAGTACGCCGAGGCGGCGGCGGTCGAAGGCCCGTACAGCGGCGAAGCCCTGGTCGGTGAAGCGCGCAGCCGGGCGCGCAACGGCGACACCGATGCGGCGGCGAAGCTCTATCGCCGTATCGTCGAGGAATACCCGGATCGCCCGGACAGCAAGCTGTTGAGCGCCAAGCTCGGCTGATGCGGGAATTTCCTCGATGTCCGATAAGATTGATTATGTAAAGTTAGAAATGGACTCCGCTGTGGTTGGCTCCCTTCCCCTGGTGTCGCGGAATCTAAAGACTTTTTGGCGGATTTCCGCCCTCTGCCTGGTCATTGCCGGCGCTCCCGCGAATCTGCCTGCCGAACAGGCCTGTACGGGTGATGCCGATCGCGACGGCGCCGTGCGTATCGCCGAGTTGATCCAGGCGGTCGGCAACGCGCTCGAGGGCTGCGAAGAGATTCCGGGTACCTGCAACGGCGACGCGAACTGCGACGGCGTCGTCGCCATCAACGAGCTCATTCTGGCGGTCGGCTACGCGCTCGACGGCTGTCCGCTGGCGCGCGCCGTCAGCGTCGCCTGGCTCGAGCAGGCGCTCGACCGCACCGACGTGCAGATCATCGACGCCCGTGTCGGCGGCTTCGCGGGTGGCCACATCCCCGGCGCCCTGCCCCTGTCACCGTATATGTTGGCGGCGCCTTCCGGCGGTGTCGATTTTCAGATCCTCGAAGCCGAGAGCGCCGCCATGGTGCTGAGCGAGGTCGGCCTGCGCAGCGATGCCATCGCCGTCGTCTACGGCGCCGCACCCGAGTTCGACCCGGCGCGCGTCGTCTGGGCGCTCGAATACCTCGGCCACGCCGACGTGCGCTACCTCGACGGTGGTTTCGCGGCCTGGCAGGCGGCGGGCGCGGATGTCGCCGCTGGCGAGCCGGTGCCCGCGCCCGCTTCGTCCTATCCGGTGGCGATACGCGAGCAGCTTCGCGTCACCAGCGACTGGGTACTCGAGCAGCTCGGCGATGCACCGTACGAGAACCCGGCCATTCAGGTCGTCGACGCCCGCTCGCCGGCCGAGTACGCGATGGGAATCATCCCCACCGCCGTGCACCGGCAGTGGACGATCAATCTCGACGGCGGACTCCTGCTGCCGCGCGCCGACCTCGACGCGCTCTACGCCGATCTCGACAAGGCGCGCACGACGGTCGTCTACTGCCTCGCCGGCTGGCGCGCGTCGTTCGCCTGGCTGACGCTCGCCGGTCTCGGTTTCGAAGACGTCAGAGTCTACGACGGCTCGTGGCTGGAATGGGGCAACGGCGAGTTCCCGGTTCACGTTCCACCGACGGTCGGCAACGTTGCCGTATCGGCGGACTTCTGAGTCACCAGCGAGGTCCTCGAATGGAGGGGCCGCGGACTCGTATCGTTTTTCAACACAAAGCAGACACAAAGGCCCGCCTACCCGACCGACATGAGGTTTCGAAACGGCTTTCGACGTTTCCACCGATAGGTGCGAAAATCGCGATTGTCGGTGGATAGAATTCGCCCCGATCCCAACTCCTCGGCGAGGATGACCAGGGAGGCGTCGGCCAGATCCATGGGGAGGTCGCGATACTTTTTGGTCAACACTTCGATCCGCGCCAAGTGACGCTCGTCCAGAGAAAAAATCGTGAACGCACCGTCGCGCGCTGCACGCAAAAAACGAATCTCGGACTCGACACCCAGACGGACAGCGAGCAGATGGCATGTTTCGGTCATCACCGGCCACGTCGTGACCAGTGGCTCCTGCACTCGGGCGAGAACCTCGGTAGCCTCGCCGTGGTGGCGGTCACGCCGATTGGCCAGTGCGAGCCAGAACCCAGTGTCAGCAATGATCAAGGTTGCTCAGTCTTGCGCTCGAGTTGATCCGCGAAGATCTGCTTGTAGCCGCTCGACAGGCCTTCCTCGGCCGCTGCGCAGCCGACAAAGCCAGACTGATCTAGCGCTGCTCGGCCCGATTTGGAGCTGCCCTCGCGGGTATGCCGGTAGTACATTTCAATGGACTCTCGAACGATTTCAGTGGCGTTCTTTTTCGTGCGGCGTTTCAAGAATTCCAACTTGGCCTCGAGATCCGGTCCGAGTCGTGCGTTGAGTCGTGTCATACACTACGTATGACAAAGGTCGAGAGTTGCGTCAAGCTCCCGTTGGTAGGGTTGGGGCGTCCTTTGGGCATTCCGCGAAACCTCTTATCCGTTCACGACGCCGCCCGAAAAGGCAGGACGTCGACCTCCAGGTGTTCGGCGGCCTTCTTCCGCGACGCCCCGAGCTTCTCCATCGCCTTGTAAACGGCCGCGTCGAAGTACCGCTCGCCACACTGCCGGCACACGCCGGCCGGCACGCCGCGGATGACCTTGAGTTTCCGGCCCCAACGGAAATCGACGTCCACCTTGGACGGCTCCACCTTGCCTTGGCAGAAGTAGCACTTGGTCAGCATCGCGATCACCTCTTTCGCGTCGTCCACTCCGCCTCCCATTCCTCGGGATCGGGTTGGTAGGCGGTGATGATCAAAATCTGCTCCTGATTCAGCAACCCGCACACGACGTGGATCGGTCGCTCGCCCGAACGTCCAAGGATGAGACAGCTCGGGCCACGCGGGTCCTTTGGGTAGTCTTCGATGATGGCACCATTGCGAATCGCTTCCTCGATATCCTGCGCACCGATTCGCCTGCGCCGCAACTTCTCCGTGTGCGTGAACGAAACGACGTAGGATCCGCGCTCCACCCGCTTTCTGATGACCTCGAGCCGCGCGCCGCTTCATCCGGCCTGTGCGGCATTTCCCGCCGTCCTTTCTGAAGGCAGCCAGACGCCGACGACGATACGCGTCGCGCAACGCGGCTCCGATCGGCCGACCTGGGGGCTCAGCAACGCCTCAGCCCTTTTCCATCGGGTCGAAGAGCTTGCGGTGGTCTTCGAGGACGAAGCGATCGGTCATGCCGGCGATGTAGTCGCAGACGACGCGCGCCAGCGGCTCGCCGCGCTCGCCGTGGCGCGACAGGATGTGTGGAGGCAACTGCTGCGGCTCGTCCATGTAGGCGTGGAAGAGATCGCTCATCACGCGCCGGGCTTTCTCGGCCATGCGCACGACCCGGTAGTCGCGGTACATGTGGCTCATGAGGAAGTCCTTGAGCTCCTGCCGCTCCTCCTCCACCGCCGGGCTGAAACCGACCAGCGGTCGGCCGAGCTGGCGCACCGCTTGCGCCGAATCGACGCCCTCCCCTTGCGCACACTCGTGGATCGTCGTCACCAGATCGGTGACCATGCGGTCGATAATGTGACGCATCGCCTGGTAGCGCCAGATCCGCGGCGATGCCTGCGGGTGCTGCTCGCGCACCGCCGAATGAGCGGTGTGCCAAAGGCGAACTTCGTCCAGCTCGGCGAAGGTCAACAATCCCGACTTCAGGCCGTCGTCGATGTCGTGCGTGTTGTACGCGATCTCGTCTGTGAAATCGACGAGCTGTGATTCGAGGCAGGGAGCGAGGCCGGGATCGAGCTCGCGCGCCAATGGCTTGTCGTAGGGTGGCGTGTGCTTGACGATGCCTTCGCGCACTTCCCAGGTCAGATTCAAGCCGCGAAAATCGGCGTAGCGTTCTTCCAGCTCGTCGACCAGACGCAGACTGTGGGCGTTGTGCTCGAAGCCACCGTAGTCCTGCATGAGATCGTCGAGCACGCGCTCACCGGCGTGACCGAAGGGAGTGTGACCGAGGTCGTGCGCCAGCGCCACCGCCTCGGCGAGGTCGGCGTTGAGTTGCAGGCAGCGCGCCACGGTGCGGGTGATCTGCGCCGTCTCGATGGTGTGGGTCAGGCGCGTGCGGTAGTAGTCGCCCTCGTGGTTGACGAACACCTGCGTCTTGTACTCGAGCCGACGGAAGGCGGTGCTGTGGATGATGCGGTCGCGGTCGCGCTCGAAGGGGAGGCGAAAATCGTGCTCGTCTTCGCGGTGCACCCGCCCGCGCGTCGCGCGACTGCGCTGGGCGTACGGCGCCATGGACGCCTCTTCGAGGTCGGCAAGTGTGGACCATCGCTGCATGAGCCTGAACTACACCAATCGCGCCACAGGCGCAGCCAAAGCGCCGCTGCCGTCGTTGCCGGCAAATCTTTCGCCACTGCGCCATGCCAATCTCTTCACAAGGCTCAGCGAATGGTTTACAAAGCTCATCAAAGTGCCTGAAATAGTGAATGTTTTGCTACAGATCTTTACATGGCATCTGATTGATAAAGGGTTGGCAACGGCGCTCAAAAGCCTACAATGGTCGTAGGTGAGGCACTTGGCAAAGGCAAATTCATACCGGGTGGGGATTCCGCCAATCGAAGAGTGAACAGATGATAGGAACCATCAATCAAGGAGACGGCGAGCAAAGAGCCGCTTAGCGCTTCGCTCGCAACACACCATGCCCTCATCGACGACATTCGAAGTCATCGCCCTTTTCGCCGTCGCGGCAATGATCTGTTGGCCGGCGATCCGCAAGTATTTGCCGCTGCCCAGCGGTGATGGTGGTGGCGACGGCGAACGCGGCCAGCGAGCGCGCTTTGAGCCGCGCAATGCCGCCGAGCTCCGGCACCAGGTCGAAGCGCCGCCACTGCTGGCCTCGCCGGTGCCCGATGCGGTCTACGACGACGAAGCCGAAACGGCGGCGTCGCCAGCACGCGTGCCGATGGCCAGCCCACCGAGTGCCGGCGACGGCACCAACGGCAGCGGCGAACGGGCGGTGCTACCGCTGGCCGAGGCATTGCTGCTCGGCGACCGGCCGGCAGCAGCGCCGGCCGCGGCACCTGCCGCGCTTGCTGATACGGCGCGCAACGGTAACGCGACCAACGGAACGGCACAGCCCGTGCCACCTCCGGCACCGGCCGAAAGCGGCGAGCCCCAGGTCTTCCGCGTCTTGCTGGTCGACGAGCGAGAAAAGTTTCGCACCGCGATGCTGCTGCGCCTGGCGCGCGCCGGTCATCGTGTTTTCCCCGTCACCAAGGCACGCGACGCCCTCGATGTCTTCACCCGCGAGCGCTGCGACCTCGTCCTCATCAACCGCGAGGCGATCTGTTCGGTGGGTGCCGATTTCGTCCAGCGCATCCGCGCCACCGCGCCCTACGTTCCCATCCTGGTGCACGGCGGCGTGCCGGGCGCCGGCGACGTCGGACCGTTGAAGCACGGCGTCGACATCACCGTCGTTTCGACGGCCAACGACGACCCCGAGCGCCTCGCCGAGATGATCGACTGCGCTCTCTCGGCTTCGCACTGCATCCGCAGCGTGCGCGAAGATCAGATCATGCGTGGCAAGATCCTCGGCGAGCTCTGTCACGACCTGCGCTCGGCTCTCGACGTCATCTCGGGCTACACCGACATCATGCGAGACGCCCCCGAGCTCAACCGCTTCCAGGAAATGCTCGATCAGATGCGTGCCTCGACGGCCTCGGCGACGGCACACGTGCAGAGCTACGTCGACGTCGCCCTCGACGTCGCCGACTCCGCCCGCCAGGAACGCGTCGAGCTGTCCAGCGTATCGCAGAAGATCGAGAAGCTCGTCGAAAGCCGCATCGGTTCGCACCCGCTGCGCCTCAGCACGACAGGTGCCGTTCACGGCAGCGCCCTCTTCACCGACGAAGAGAAGCTGCTCGCCATCCTCGCCCACGTCATCACCGACGCCATCAAGTTCACACCGACCGGCGAGATCAACATCGACGTACAGGCGGCCGGCGACCGCACCGATTTCACCATCACCGACGCCGGCCCCGGCATCAGCGCCGATGCGCCCATGCTCTTCGCCGCCGTGCCGCCGCCGCCCGACAACAGCGACAGCGGCGAGAAGTCGGGTGTCGGCCTGGCCATCGCAGAGCGCCTGAGCCGCTCGATCGGCGCCACCCTCTCCGGCACCTGTGGCGAAGGCGGTGCCGCCGCCTTCACCGTCAGCGTTCCCGCCAAGCTGATCACCGCCGGCGAAACCGCCAGCCCGACGACCGCCCAGGCGTCGCCGACCCTACACTGAAGCCAGGCCGGCAGCGCAGAAAGTGCGAAGGTTGGTCGCCAGGTCGGCGACCGCTATCCCATTCTTCGTGCCTTTGTGTTGAAAAACAATACGAGTCCGCGGCCTCCTCCACCCGAGTGTCCTCGCTGGTGACCACGCAACACCTGATCCCTCTCGCTTTCAAATAGAGCGCACCGAAGACACAAAGGCACAAAGTACATCCGTACTCTTCTCCGGGAAGTGTCGCTCGATTCTATTTCGGCTCGGCGACGATGAGCACGCCGGCGCGCTTCTTTCCCGGCGATAGCTCGGCGCGTTCGATGATCTGCATCCCGGCGGCGCTGAGAATCTGCTCGAAGTCTCGTTCGTACGTCACCGTGCCGAAATCGACGGTGGTCAGCCAGCGCAGCATTGGCTTGATGCGTTCGACTGCCGGCGATCGGCGGTGCTCGAAGGTCTGGGTGAAGTAGATTCGAGCCTTCTCCGCGAGTTGCCCGGAGACGTGATGCAGGGCGGCGACCGGATCCGGCAGCAGCATGAAGCTGGCGGAGAAGTATACCGCATCGTAGGGGCCATCGCCGTGGTCGTAGATCGACTCCAGGCGCACGTCGATGCGCTCTTCCATTCCCGCTTGGTGTACGGCTTCGCGGCAGGCGCGCACGTAGGCTTCGTCGATGTCGACGCCGGTGACGCGCAGATCCCGCTCGACGAGGAGATCGCGGTTGGCGAGCAACGCCTTGCCGGTGCCGACGCCGACGTCGAGCAGGTGTGAGCCGGGTGCGACGCGTTGCAGCACGGCGGCGTACCAGGGCACGGTCATCTGAATGATTGCCGTGTCGTAGATTCCGGCGCGCACTCTTTGGATGATCGACATAGCTCGGCCGCGGTGCCCTTTGCGTCTCCAGGCTAGCGCACATAGGATCCGGCAGCGATGCCCCGCGCCGAGTACTTCAGGGAACACGGGAACAGCCACCCGCTCGACCCGGCTCGCCTCGACGAGCTCATCGAGCGGGTCGGCCGCGAAGTCGGCGAAGGTCTGCTGCCCTCGGCGCAGATGGCGATCGCCCACGGCGGCAAGATCGTCGCCATGCGCACCTTCGGCACCGCCACCTTCAGTGGCCGATCGGCTCCCGCGACCAACGACTCCCTCTACGCAGTTTTCTCCACCACCAAGGCGGTGACCTCCTCCGCCGCATGGCTGCTGATCGAGAGCAGCGAGCTGAGCCCGCAGGAGCGCGTCGCCGACATCATCGAGGGCTTCGAGGAAAACGACAAGGGGCGGGTTCTCGTCGAGCACCTCTTCACCCACACCGCCGGCTTTCCCTACGCCCCCTTTCAACCGCTGGAGTGGCCCGACCGCGACAGGCGGCTCGCCCGCTTTCGCTCCTGGCGGCTCAACTGGGAAACCGGCTCGCGCTTCGAATACCATCCGACGGCGACGATGTGGGTGCTGGCGCACATCATCGAGGTGCGTTCGCGGCAGCGCTTCGAAGACTTCGTGCGCCGGCGCATCGCCGAGCCGCTCGGCCTACCCGACCTGCGCGTCGGCTGCCCACCCGGCGAACAACACCGCATCGCCGACGTCGTTCACGTCGGCGAAGAGCCCAGCGCCGAAGAGCTCGAAGCCATCGGTATGAACCGCGTCGTCGAAACCGAGGCGGTGCGCGTCGGCTACCTGGCACTCAACGATGCCGCCGTGCGCCAGATTCCCATCCCCGGCGGCGGCGGCTTCACGACGGCGGGCGACGTCGCCCTCTTCTACCAGGCCCTGCTCGCCGGCGGTCGCGCCAGCGGCGGCGCGCAGGTGTGGAAAAGCGAGACGATTGCCGACGCGCTGCGGATTCGCACCGGCGAGCTGCGCGAGCCGTGGTTCGACAAGCTCGCCAACCGCGCCCTCGGCCTGATCATCGCCGGCGACGACGAGCGCGCCTTCCGCGGCTTTGCCCCCACTTCGTCGCCGCAGACCTTCGGCCACAACGGCGCCGGCGGCCAGATCGCCTGGGCCGATCCGGCAAGCGGTGTTTCCTTCGCCTACTGCACCAACGGCTTCGACCGCAACCCCATTCGCCAGGCGCGCCGCGGTGCCAGCATCTCCCAACACGCCGCGCGCTGTGTCGCGTGATGTCGCGCGAAACTTCCCCGGCGCCGGCGCCGCGGCGCCAGCGAGATCACAATGGCCCGGGGTCGACCTGAGCTGAACGACCTGGCTGTCGGCCCGCTCTGTGCCCTGGCCGCCAGCGTCGTCGCGGTGCAGGTGTTGCCGCTGGCATTCGGACACTACGGGTACTTCATCGACGAGTTCTATTTCTACGCTTGCGCCGAGCGCCTCGACTGGGGATACGTCGATCACCCTCCCCTGTCGATCTTCCTCCTCTGGGTCGTGCGCCGACTCTTTGGCACATCGCTTCTCGCGGCGCGCGTCATCGCGGCGGCGTTCGGTGCCGCATCGGTCTTCATCGCCGGCCTGAATGGCGCGGCGCATGGGTGCCGAGCGCTACGGACAGGCGCTGGCGGCGCTCGCCTGCGCCTGCGCGCCGGTGTTGATGGTGATCTTTGGTTTCTATTCGCTGAACGCGATCGAGATCTTTCTGGTGAGCCTCTGCTGCCTGCTCCTGGTCGAGATTCTGATCGGCGAACGACAAGAGCTGTGGTGGCTGGTCGGCGCCCTCTTCGGCCTCGCCATCATGAACAAGCACACGGCGACGATGTTTGCCGCGGCCGCCGCCGTCGGCTGGCTCGCCACTCGACAGCGCTGGATGCTCGGCCAGCGCGCCCTGTGGGGCGGTGTCTCGGTCGCAACCCTGATCGTCCTGCCCAACCTGTTGTGGCAACAGGTACACGGCTGGCCGTCGCTCGAGTTCTATCGCAGTGCCGCCGCCAAGAACATCCCGACCCCGGCGCTGCAGGCGTTCGTCAATCAAGTACTCTCGATGAATCCGGCCACGCTACCGATCTGGACTGCCGGGGCCTGGCTGCTCTTGCGCGATCGCCGCCTGCGGCCGCTCGGCCTCGCCTTCGCCCTGCTCTTTGCCGCCATGGTGTTCTCCGGGCAGAGCCGGCAGGACCGCATCGCCGGCTTCGTTCCCCTCGTCATGGCCGCCGGGGCAACGTTTTGGGACTCGAGCCATCGCCGCCGCCTGCGGGCGCTCATCGCCGCCCTGCCCCTGACGCTCGCCGTCGGCCTGTCGCCCACCTTCCTGCCCATTCTGCCGCCGCCGCAACTGGCGAGCTACAGCGCGGCGCTCGGAGTGGTGCCGGAATTGGAAGAGCACGACGACACCCTGAGGCTGCCGCAATGGTTTGGCGACCGACTCGACTGGGAACCGTTCGTGCGCGAGATCGAAGGGATCGTCGCCCAGCTACCGGCGGCGGAACGACGACGCGCGATCGTTCTCACCCGAACCTACGGCGCCGCCGCCCCCCTGGAGCTTCTCGGTCGCGACCTGCCACCCGTGCACGCGCCGCACAACAACTACCACCTGTGGGGTCCACCGGCGCCCTTCGATGTCGTGATTGCCGTGCAGTACTCGCAGGCAGAGCTATCCGAACACTTCGCAACCGTCGTCCAGGTCGGCGAAATCCGCTGCGACTACTGTCGCTACTGGCGCCGGCCAACACCCGTCTACGCCGCTCGCGGCCTCGAGCGCCCCCTCGCCGACCTCTGGCACCAGCTCGAGCTCTATTTGTGAGATCGTCAATCAGGATCCTGGCTTCCAGCGTCGAAACCGGAGAACGATGCTTCTTGCCTCGACGACCGCGAACCGACAAGATCCGACCAGCGGCCCTCGTAGCTCAGTTGGATAGAGCACAGGATTCCTAATCCTGGTGTCGCAGGTTCAATTCCTGCCGGGGGCACTGACAAATCATCTGCTGTCGCGTTGTCCGGCCCTGGGGGGTCTCGTTTCGCGAGGCACTTCAGGCGTTTCTTTCCGTGAGCCTTCGCACGCCGCAGTTGACAGATTTCTGGGTACAGAATACATATTTCTGTCATGAAGACGACCCTTCATATCGACGATCGTGTTGCCGCGGCTGCGAAACGCTACGCTCAGGCCGAGGGGACGACGCTTACGGCAGTTGTCAACAACGCCCTGAAGCAGTTTTTGATGCCGAAGGCGCGAGCGGCGAAGGAACACCATGAGCTCAGGTTGAAGACCCGAGCAACGGGGCCGCAGCCCGGAGTCGATCTCGAAGATCGGGCGTCTCTGTACGACATGATGGATGAACCTTGATTGCCGTCGACACCAACGTTCTCGTCTATGCGCACGGCGAACATTTCCCAAAGCATTCGGCCGCCAAGCACCGACTCATCGAGCTAGCCAAAGGACGGGCGTCGTGGGGCCTTCCTTCGATCTGCGTTCACGAGTTTCTTCGCGTCGTGACTCACCCGCGTCTGCTCTCCTCACCCTACTCCGTGTCCGAAGCAACCGACGCCATGTCTGTCCTGTTGGAATCACCAAACTGCACCTTGCTGTTGCCGGCGGACGCTCATTGGCACTACGTGGCAGAAGCCGTAGATGAGGCCGACGCGCGAGGCAATCTCGTTTTCGACGCTGCTATCGTCGCGATATGTCGTGAGAACGGCGTGAGCCATCTTCTCAGCGAAGACCGCGACTTCGACCGCTTCGTCGAGTTTCCGACGCTGCGACTGTAACCGGGGTTGGAGCCGCTCCGTTTCCGATGCACGTCTAGTCTCGGGCGGGCGTCGCTGACATCGTTGAACGACAGGTGCGCAGCCGGAATCAATCCGACCGCCGGATCCGATCGTCGGCGGCTTGCATGCGTTCCTTCAGGACGGCCACCATCTCGGGCTCTGCCGCCGCCAAATCACTTTGCTCGCCGGGGTCGTCCTCGAGGTTGAAGAGCAGGTCGCCGTGCGTGTACTGGGCGTAGATGGCTTCGTGCTCGGCTACTGCCAACTTGAGCTTCCACGGTCCTTCCCGGTAGCCGCCGAGGTCGGTGTTGGTGTTGCGGTAGTAGAGAAAGCGATAGGCGTCGTCCGGCTCGGGCGTACGCCCGCCGGTGAGCAGGGCGAGGATGTCGCGGCCGTCGATTTCGCGGTCGGCCGGTAGGGCGGCGCCGGCCGCCGCGGCCAACGTCGGCATCCAGTCGAGATGGCTGACTGGATGGGTGATCGTCTGTCCGGCGGCGATGTGCGCCGGCCAGCGAACGATCTGTGGTACCCGGTGACCTCCTTCGAAGGTCGAACCCTTGCCTTCGCGCAGGGCGCCGGCGCTGCCGCTGTCGAGGCCTCCCTGTGGTACCGCTCGATCGGTATCCCACAACAGCCACGGTCCGTTGTCGCTGGTGAAGACGACGATCGTGTCGTCGGCGATGCCGAGCGCGTCGAGCTCGCGGGCGATCTCGCCGACACTCCAGTCGAGCTCCTCGACGACGTCGCCGTAGAGGCCGCCGTCGGATGTGCCGAGGAAGTCGTCCGAAGCGTAGAGCGGCGTGTGGGGAAAGTTGCTGGCGTAGTAGAGGAAAAACGGCCGCTCGGCGGCAACGCTGGCACGCATGAACTCGATCGCGCGGGTCGTGTAGCGCCTGGTCAACGTCTCCTGAATGGCCGGCATCTCGATGATCGTCTCGCCCTCCATCAGCGGCACGCCCGGCCGGCAGTCGGGCCGAAGGCTGACGCAACTCCTCTCGATCGGCTCTTCGCCCGGATAGTGTGGTTCGTCCATGTCGTTGCTGTAGGGCAGTCCGTAGAACTCGTCGAACCCCTGCCGCATCGGCAGGAATCGCGGCAGGTGACCGAGGTGCCATTTGCCGACCAGGGCGGTTCGATAGCCGACTTCGCGCAAGGTTTCGGCGATCGTGATCTCGCCGGGATCGAAGCCGTCGAAGGAGAAGGGAAAAAAGACGTCGATCGGTCCGAGATCGGTGCGCGCGCCGTAGCGCCCGGTGAGCAGCGCCGCCCGCGACGGCGTGCAGACGTTGTTGGCCGCGTAGGCCTGGGTGAACAACAACCCTCCGGCGGCCAGCTGATCGAGATTGGGCGTATCGATTTCGCGGCTGCCGTAGCTGCTCAGGTCGCCGTAGCCGAGGTCGTCGGCGAAGACGAAGACGATGTTGGGGCGCGTCGCGCGCGCCGGGTGCCCGCCACCGCCGCAGGCGGCAATGGGGACCATCGATAGTGCGAGCGAAAGAACAGTGCCGCAGGTAGAGGAGGAAGACATGAGTGGAATCCTCGCCAGCGATGTCGGCTCTTGTCAATCCAGGTTGCTTGCCGTCACGAACGTGGAGACACTGCGCCAGTGGCTTGCGGTCGCCGGTAGCGCGTGGCATCGACTGTGGGACCACGGCGGCGCGGGCGGTTCCGGGCTGGCGCATTCCGCTGGCGAAAAGCACCTCAATCCAGGCGAACGACGACACTTTGATGAAGAGGCGTGCACGCATCGTTTGCACTCTCGGACCGGCCACCGCCACTCCCGAGACGATCGCTGAGCTCGTCGAAGCTGGCATGGACGTTGCGCGCCTCAACTTGTCGCATGGAAGCTGGGAGCAGCACGCGCAGCTCATCGAACACATACGGGCAGCCGACCAGGCACTGGGCCGCCCGGTGGCCATTCTCGCCGATCTGCAAGGACCGAAGATTCGCCTCGGCAAGCTGAGCAAGGGACGCGCTCGGCTCAGCGACGGCGCCGAGTTGGTGCTCGACAACGATCCCGAGCCGGGCAACCGCCGCCGCGTGGCGACCTCGCACCCTACCCTGGCCGACGACGTCCAGCCACACGACAAGCTCTACATCGACGACGGCCGCGTCGAGCTGGTCGTGCGCTCTGCCGAGGACGGCCACGTCGTTACCGAGGTCGTATGCGGCGGCGAGATCTCCGATCACAAAGGAATCAACCTGCCGAGCGCGCGCCTGCGCTTGCCGGTTCTCAACGACAAGGACCGCACCGACCTCGAACACGCACTCGAAGCCGGCGTCGACTGGATCGCGCTCTCCTTCGTGCGCTCACCACGCGATGCCGAGATCGTTCGCGAGTTCATGCGCCATCACGGAATCGCCCGGCCGATCATCGCCAAGATCGAAACGACGCAAGCAGTCGAGGATCTCGAGGAGATCATCGAGTCCTTCGACGGAGTGATGGTGGCGCGCGGCGACCTCGGTCTCGAGACTCCGCTCGAACAACTGCCGGTGGTGCAGCGCCGCGCCATCGATACGGCTCGCGATTGGGGACGGCCGGCGATCGTGGCGACGCAGATGCTCGATTCGATGATCGAGAACCCGACACCGACGAGAGCCGAGGTCTCCGACGTCGCCACCGCCATCGCCGACGGCGCCGATGCCGTCATGCTCTCGGGCGAGACCAGCGTCGGCAAGTTTCCGCTGCGGGCGGTGAGCCAGATGCGCCGCATCATCGAAGCGACCGAGAGCATCTCGCGCCGCCACCCGTTGCCGATGGCGGCCTCCCGGCGCACGGCTGACTCGTTGGCCAAATCGGCGATCGGGCTGGCTGGCGAGCTTGGCGCCTCGGCTCTCTGCGCCTACACGACCTCGGGCCAGACCGCACGCAGCCTCGCCCGCCACCGCGCCGCGGTGCCGCTGATCGCCCTCACCCCGCGCCCCGAGGTGGTCCGCGCTCTGTCGCTCTCCTGGGGGGTCGAAGCGATTCACGTGCCGGCGATCGACAACATGGACGAAATGATCACTCTGGCGGAGCAGATTCTTGCCGATTCGGGCCGTTTCGGCGCCGGTAAGATCGTGATTCTGTTGGCTGGAAGTCCCATGGGCGTGGTCAATCGGACCAACTTGCTGCGCATTCTCGAGCAAGTCACCTGAGGCATCCGGAGGTCGCTCCCTTTTTGGGGTTTGTGGAGGCGAGTTGGCGACTCCGGGTGTCCACTACAATGGTTTGCAGGCGCAAACGAGACTTTACATGAGGACACCAGCCTGATTGGGTGGGCTCAGAATCCCACATACGGGCAGGGTTGGCACACCACTTGCGCTCACCATTGAACATCATGACGACGTTGAGCACAGAATCACGGGGCCGCGACATCCAAGTTGTCGTATTGGGATGCGCATTGATCATCGCAACCGCCAGCAGCGCTTATGCGCAGTTGACGATGAACACCTGGCGCGCCGCAAACGGGCAGGTCTATCAGGTTCTGCAACACCGAGCGTCTGACGACCTCGGCATCGGCATCGACGACGTACAGGTGACGACGGTCGTCGCCAATACCTTCGCCGCCGAAACCTGCACCAAACCCGACAATCCGCTCAACACCATTGCTGGTCTCGAAGCTGTGACCTCGGGCCCGATCGGTGGCAGGTTGCCACTCGAGCTCGCTTTCAAGTCGAGCGTGATCGCCGATGCGACGCCCCCCTGTTTCTCCAGCGATGCAGTCGACGGGTTGGGTAGCGTCTGTGTCGGCCCGGGTTGTAACGATGCCTGTGTGTGCGGCGACGGCGCCGATTGTGTCGCCTTCTCGATTGCCGACGGCAGCAATATGGCAATGGCGACGCCCGATGTCCCGGCAGCGCACGACCAACTGCCTTTTTCCGACAACAAAGGAAGTTGTCGCGCCGGCGGTGCGAACAACTTCAGCTTCGGCAGCGACCGTTCGGTGACCACGGATGCGGGCATCTGCACGCGCGCCCCCGCCGATGGTTTCCGCCTGCCGGGAACACCATCGGCCTATATGCGCGGCACCGATGGAACGACGATCATCTTCGCCTACAGCGTCCAAGGGCATCAGGAAGTCTTTCTCTCCGCCGCCGGCTTCGGCATTGACACCAACAGCGACAATGCTTTTGATTGCGATGCACCGGGCCTGATCATCGCCGCCGTCGAGGCGAACGGTGAAGGAGCGCCGAGCATGCCTCCTCCCGGACCGCCGGTGGATCTCGACGCCGCCGAGCGCCGCTGCCAGCAGGCGATTGGTCGCAGCGGCCGGCGCTACCTGTCCAAGGTCTTGAAAGCCCTGCAGCTCTGCCGAGAGAAGATTCTCGCCGGCACCTGGGAAATCGAAGCGAACCAGTGCGCCAACCAGCCGTCGGTGATGCGCGCCATCGCCGCCGCGACCCGTGTCACCCGCGCTTCGATCCGCGCCAAGTGCCAGAACATCGACCTCGAAAAGCTACTGACGTGCGGCAACAGCGTCGACGAGCTGATTGCCGCCGACGGCTCGGGGTGCGTCGCCGATTCGCATCGGACGATGGCCGAGCAGCTCGCGACCACGCAATTCGGTTTCTGACGCTTCCACTTCCTCGCGCACTCGATCGAAACGGCAATGTCGGAACCTTTGCGCGCGCGCCTGCTTCTGATTCTCAGCTCGGAGCGCTCGGGTTCGACACTGACTCGCGTCTTGCTCGGCCAGCACTCGCGAATCGTCGCTCCGCAGGAGATGTTCCTCTTGCGCTATCCCGACTACGCCACCTATCGCCGCGAGAAGAGCGTCGCCATCGAGAGCATCGTCGAGCTCTTCGATCTGCTCGGCAAGCCGCGTACGATCGCTCAGCTCGACGAAGAGCTGGCCGGGATGTCCAGCACGGACGCCTACCAACACATACTGCAACTCTTGCCGGCGAAGTGCTGGCTGCTCGACAAAACGCCCGCCTATGCCAACAACGGCGACACGCTGCGCCGCTCGCGCGCGTTGCGGCCGTTCTACATCTGGTTGATTCGCCATCCGCTTGGCGTCATCGAATCGCATACCCGCATCAAGCGCGAGGCGCGGGCCGCCAGCGGCGGCATCGTCGGTCTGCGCCGGCGCCTGCGCGATTCCTTCAACCGCCTGGCCGCCATACCGCAGGGTGGAATGACCGCCCTCGCCCGCCAGCGCGAGATCAAATGGGTCGTCCAACAAACGATCATTCGCGAGTTTCTCGCAACCGTAGCTGCGCAAGATCAGATGCAGGTTCGCTTCGAGGATCTCGTACGCAACCCCGCATCGATCCTGCAAACGCTGTGCAACGGTCTCGGCCTCGAGCAGGAAACGGGAATGCTCGACGTCATCGCCGAACGGCGGACCATGAATGACTCGCTCGGCGACCCCAACTTCCACAAACACACGCGCGTCGACCCGGCGACCGCGGACGGCTGGCGCTCGGTCTTCTCGACCGCCGATCTGACGCTCGAAACGCGCCGCTTGATGGATCTCATCGGCGTGCGCGACGCTTGAAGCTCGCTCCGCTCGTAGGCTGAGGCAGGCATAGGCAAAGGATGGTGTCGCTGCGCGAGACCATCCTATCAGCCCGGTTCACCGGGCTTCCCCCCTTTCAGTCGTGGGCTTCAGCCCGCGGCTGTCGTTCGAGCTCACCTCCGCCTGTTTCGCCGCCAGGCAAATCACCCCCCGAGCAGCTCGCGCAGATAGGCAATCGCTGCCGCCGTGCGCTTACCGTACCAGAACAATGCCTTGCCGTCGGCGAGGTGAACGCGATCGTTGCGCCAGGCAGTCGTCGCACTGAGTAGAGCCAGCTCGTCGCGGTGTGCCGCGGTGAAGACGTACGGCTCGTCGGGCAGAAGAATCACCTCGGGGTCGGCGGTGGCGATTTCCGCCAGATCGACCTCGGGAAAGGGCGCCGTGTCCGTGCCGCAGACGTTGACACCGCCGCTCACTGAGATGAGGTCGCTGGCGTAGGCGGCGCCGTTGAAGGACATCCAGGGATTGCGCCAGATCGGACAGAAAACGCGCCGCGGCGACGACTCTGGCCGCGCGCCGCAACGGGCGGCGGCGATCGCGCCGGCGACGCGCTCGCCGCGGGCCGCCCGATCGAGCAGCGAGGCGACGCCGCGCACCGTCGCCTCGACGCGCTCCACCGTGCGCGGGTGGGCGACATAGACGGCAAAGCGCGCCGCCAGCCACTCGAAGTCCTCGCGGCGGTTTTCGTCCCGATCGACGAGAATCAAATCCGGCGACAGCGCGGCGATCGCTTCGCGCTGAGGATTCTTCGTGCCTCCGACTCGCGCCAGGCGGGCGAGCTCACGAGCCGGATGCGTGCAGTAGCGGGTGACGCCGACCAGACGCTCGGCGGCGCCGAGATCGCAGACCAACTCACTGAGGCTCGGTACCAGAGAGACGATGCGCCGCGCCGCGCTCTCGACTTCACGGCCGGCATCGTCGCACACGCTTCCGCTCATTCTTTCGCATCTTCGATCGAGTCGAGGAGCTCGCGCAGTCGAAGCCGCTCGGCGTCGGTGATCTCGGGCGTGCTGGCGGCGCCGCTCGGCGGCGGCAAGCGGAACGAGCTCTCGGTATCGCGGCGCGCGATTTCGAGCACCAGCCACACCAGGGCGACGGCGACGGCCAGCATCGCCAGCAACGCCGGCCACGGCCGCCGGGCGTTTCGCTTGCGCGCCGGCCGCTTGCGAGTCGTCCGCTTGCGAGTCGTCCGCTTGCCTCGTGGGCTGCGATTCGCCGCCGCAGCGCCGCCCTTCTTGCCGGCTGGCCGGCGCGGCCGCGCACGACCGTCAGACTTGGCCACTGGCCCTCCCGAGCGAACCCGACTCAGTGAAATCGGGGCGCCAGATGTTGCGCAGGGCGTCGAAACACGAGCGCCGATCCCAGTCGTCGATGCCGTTGTACCAACGCAGGCCGAGCGTGCGCAGGCGCACGCTCTTTTCCGGCAGCGCAAAGCAGAGGCGCCAGTAGCGGCTGTAGAACCACCGTGCCGTCGCGTGCAGTCGCCCGAGCTTGACGCCGAGCCACGAGGTGTCGATCGCCCGTTGGTAGGCACGGCCGGAGAAGTCTCGCTGGCGGCGCGCCTCGAGCAGGGCGTGGGCGGCGAACGAGCCGTACTCCATGGCCAGCGAAATCCCCTCCCCCATCAGCGGATCGGCGCCGGCGGCATCGCCGGCGAGCAGGACGTTGGCAGCGGCGACGCGGGTCTTGCCGCGCCGGTACCAGCGGATGGGAAAGGCGACCCGGCGCGCCCCTGCCTCGTCGTGGACCCGCATCTGCTCGGCGAGGACTCGCTTCATGCGCTGGCCGTCGGCCTGCAGGCTGTAGATGCCGACGTTGGCGTGCGGCCGACCGTCGATCAGACAGGGGAAGGTCCACGCGTACCCGGCGAGACCGTTGGCGACCTCGCTGAAGTCGAAGTCGGAACGAGCGGCGGCGAAGCCGTCCCAGGCGCCCGCATCGATGGGAACGTCGCACATCGCCGCTCGTGCGATCGGTGAGTGCTCGGTTCCGACCAGGGAGCGGCGGATGAAGGAACCCGAACCGTCGGCGCCGACGACCTGCTCGGTTGCCCAGGTCGCGCGCGGAGTTTCGACGACGACACGACCAGCGGAGCGCTCGACCCGGCGTACCGGCTCATCTTCGCGCACCTCGATACCGCGTTGGCGACAGGCATCGGCAAGCGCCGCATCGAGCTCGGCGCGGCGCACGACGTAGGAGAAGTTCTGTTGGTGAAAATCCACACGCGTACTCGGAGTGTGAGCGCGGGCATGGTGAACGGCGACGTGCGGGATGTCGAACGGTACGTCGTGCTCGAGCATCCAGGTGCGCGCGGCCGGAATCAATCCGCCGGCGCAGACCTTGGGGCGCGGATGGCGCGCCTTGTCGAGGACGACGAGGTCCTCGGCCAGCGCCGGGTCCCGGCGGTGCAGCGCCAGCGCCGTTGCCGTGCCGGCTGGTCCGGCGCCGACGATGACGATGGGTCGCTTTTCCATCGCTTCGCGCCGCCCTCAAGGAGAAGCGCGGTGCGCCCCGCCCCACCGCTCAGCCCAACTCAGGTGGCGTTGATGTTCTCTCTCGCCCACGACACGATGTCTTCCGTGCTGGCGCCCGGCGTGAAGATGTGCGAGACGCCCTTCTTGACCAGCTCGGCCGCGTCTTCGTCGGGAATGATACCACCGCCGAAGACGGAAACACCGTCGAGCCCCTTGGTTTTGATCAGATCGATGATCGCCGGGAAGAGCGTCATGTGGGCGCCCGACAAGATGCTCAAGCCGATTGCGTCGACGTCTTCCTGCACCGCCGCCTCGGCGATCATCTCCGGGGTTTGATGCAGGCCGGTGTAAATCACTTCGAAACCGCCGTCGCGCAGCGCTCGCGCAATGATCTTGGCACCGCGGTCGTGCCCGTCGAGGCCGGGCTTGGCGATGAGGATTCGGATCGGTCGTTCGGACACGTTTTGGTTCCTCCGATGTGAGTGAACAAGAATACGCGCCGGCCTACAGCCAGGCCGGATCGCGGTACTCGCCGAAGACTTCGCGGAAGACGTCCGAGATTTCGCCGACCGTACACTCCGCTTTCACCGCCTCGAGAATGACCGGCATCAGGTTGCTGTCTCCCTGAGCGGCGTCGCGCACGGCGGCGAGACAGGTGGCGACACGGTCCTGCGAGCGCGCTGCCTTGCGGGCACGCACCTTGGCGACCTGGGACTTCTCGACCTCGACCGGAATGCGCAACAAGTCAATGGGGATCTCGTCTTCGACCGTGTAGTCGTTGACGCCAACGACGATCTTTTCGCCCGTATCGACCTGGCGCTGATAGAGATAGGAAGCTTCGGCGATTTCCTTCTGCGGAAATCCCTGCTCGATCGCGGCGACCATGCCGCCCATCGCGTCGATGCGTTCGATGTAGGCGAACGCTTCGCGCTCGATACGGTCGGTCAGTGCCTCGACGGCGTAGCTGCCGCCAAACGGGTCGGCGGTGTTGATGACGCCGGTCTCCTCGGCGATGATCTGCTGCGTGCGCAACGCCGCCTGCACGGCCGGCTCGCTGGGCAGCGCCAGGGTCTCGTCCATCGAGTTGGTGTGCAGGGAATTGGTGCCACCGAGCACGGCGGCCAGTGCTTGGATGGCGACGCGCGCGATGTTGTTGAGCGGCTGTTGCGCCGTCAGCGAACAGCCCGCCGTCTGCGCATGCGTGCGCAGAATCCAGGACTTCTCCTTTTTCGCGCCGAAGCGCTGGCGCATGATGGTCGCCCACATGCGCCGCGCCGCACGGTACTTGGCGACCTCCTCGAGGAAGTCGTTGTGGACGTTGAAGAAGAAGGAAAGGCGCGGTGCGAAGGTGTCGACGTCCATTCCCCTCTCGACGGCCGCCTGGACGTAGGCGATACCGTCGGCCAGGGTGAAGGCGAGCTCCTGCACTGCCGTCGAGCCGGCTTCGCGGATGTGGTAGCCGGAAATCGAAACCGGATGCCAGCGCGGCGCGTGCTCGGCGCAGAACTCGATCATGTCGATGATGACCCGCACGGAGGGGCGCGGTGGCGAGATCCATTCGTTCTGCGCGATGAACTCCTTGAGCATGTCGTTTTGGATGGTGCCGCCGACGCGCTCGAGGGGAACGCCTTGTTTCTCGGCCAGCGCGAAGTACATCGCCAGAACGATGCTGGCCGAGCAGTTGACGGTCATCGAGGTGGTGACCTGATCGAGGCGAATGCCGGCGAAAAGGGTTTCCATGTCGGCCAGGCTCGACACCGATACGCCCTCGCGGCCGACTTCGCCGAGCGAACGCTCGTGGTCGGCGTCGTAGCCCATCAACGTCGGCATGTCGAAAGCCGTCGATAAACCCATCTGCCCGCGCTCGAGGAGAAAGTGAAAGCGCTGGTTGGTGTCTTCCGGTGTGCCGAAGCCGGCGAACTGCCGCATCGTCCACACCTTGCCGCGATACATCGTCGGGTAGGCACCGCGGGTGAACGGATACTGGCCCGGCTCGCCGATCTTCTCGGCGTGCCTGCCCTCGACGTCGGCCGGACCGTAGACCGGCGCGACCTCCATGTCCGAAACCGTCGTGAAACGCTTCGGCGGAGGTTCGAGCTTGCGTGCTGGTTCTGTCATTTCTTCCCTCCCCGCAGCACTCTCCAGGGCCTGCCCCGATCCTTCTCGCGACCGCGCAACAAGCCGCTGGCGACGTGCGCCCAGTCGTCACGCACCAGCACGCGGGTCTCGCCAAGCGCTCCGAAAGTCAGCGGCTTCATACCAAAACGGTTGTTCTCGATCACACACGGAATACCAAAGTTCTCCAAATATCCTTTAACGATATGCGCCTGTACCTCAAGTGGAGTCGAGTAACAGAGCCGCCACGTCATCGCTTATTCTCCGGTGAACTTCGGCTGTCGCTTTTCGAGGAAGGCACGCATCCCCTCGCGCCGATCCCGGCTGGCGAAAGAGAGGCCAAACACCTCTGATTCGTAGCGACAGGCGTTCTCCAAATCAAGGTCGCTGCCGCTGGCGATGGCCGCCTTGGCCTGCTCGATCGCAATCGGCGCTTTACCGGCGAGCTTGCCGGCAAAGGCCGCGGTCTCGGCCATCAAGTCGCCCGCATCGACGACGCGGTTGACGACGCCGATACGCAGCGCCTCGGCGGCATCGATCATGTCGCCGCTGTAGATCATCTCACGGGCGCGGGCGACGCCGATGCGGCGTGGCAGGCGCTGCGTACCGCCAAAGCCGGGCAAGATGCCGAGGTTGATTTCGGGCTGTCCGAAGCGAGCGCTGGCGCTGGCGAAAATCATGTCGCAGGCCAGCGCCAGCTCGAGGCCGCCGCCGAGGGCAAAGCCGTTGACCGCGGCGATGACCGGCTGCGCCAGCAGCTCGAGCGAGCGGAACGTCTCCTGTCCGAGCCGCGAGAAGCGCCGCGCCTCGATCGCGGTCATCGATTCCATGGCGGCGATATCGGCACCGGCGACGAACGCTTTTTCGCCGGCGCCGGTGATGACGGCGCAGTGCACGCTGCGATCGCCGTCGATTTCGCGAATCGCCGCCGCCAGCTCCTCCAGCGTCGCGGGGTTGAGCGCGTTGAGTGCTTCGGCGCGATCGATGGTCAGCGTGACCACGGCATCGTCGCGTTCGACCCGCAGATTGCTCATCTTGCCAGCACTCCAGGCATGGGAACACACTCCTCCGGTTGCTGCCGCTGGCGGCGCGCCACGGCGCCGCTCAATACTCGGGTTTCAGGTCGAAGCGATGGTTGGAATCGAGGAAGCGAATGGTGTGGGTGCGCGAGCGCATGACGACGGAATTGGTCACGCCGCCGCCGCGAAAGAAGCGCACGCCGCGCAGGTAGTCGCCGTTGGTGACGCCGGTGCCGGCAAACATGACACTGCCGGAAGCCATTTCGTCGATGGTATAGATGCGCGCAAGGTCGTCGATACCGTACTCGCGCGCTTTCTCATTGTCGCCGGGGCCGCGGCCGATCAGGCGCGCCTGCATGTCACCGGCGGCGCAGCGCAGCGCAGCCGCCGTCATGATGCCCTGTTGCGATCCACCGATGCCGAGCACCATGTCGATACCGGAGTGCTCGCTGGTCGTCGCCATCGATGCGGCGACGTCGCCGTCGCGCAGCAGCTTGACGCGGGCGCCGGCTTCGCGCACTTCGGCGATCAACGCCTCGTGGCGCGGTCGCTCGAGAATTGCCACCGTGAGATCGGCGACGTAGACGCCCTTGGCATCGGCCAGCGAGCGCAGGTTTTCGGTCGCGCTCTTCTCCAGGCTGATGGCGCCGCGGCCGATCGGCCCGACCGCGATCTTCTCCATGTACATGTCGGGAATGCGCAGGAAACCGCCGGACTCGGCGATGGCGATGATCGACATCGCGTTGTAGCCGCCGATCGAGCAAATCGCCGCGCCTTCGAGTGGATCGAGGGCTACGTCGAGCTCGGGTCCGGTTTCGTTGCCGACTTTCTCGCCGACCGGCAGAAGGTCGCTGTCGGTGTCGCCGAGGACGATGACGCCGTTGATGGCGATCGATTGAAAGGTGCGCCGCATCGCTTCCGCGCCGGCGCGGTCGGTCGCCTCGAGGTCCCCCCGTCCCATGAGGCGCGCCGAAGCGAGAGCCGCCGCCTCGGTAACGCGAACGGCTTCCAGGGCCAGATTTCGATCCATGAGTTTCCTACCCCACTCCTGTTCCTCTCCGTCTCGAGTATAGACGCTTCCCGCCGTGTTTCCACAACGAGAACGAGGCTCGACGAAGTCAATCCAGATCGAGGTGGCGCGCCAATTCGTCGAGGCTGGCTTTCACCTTGGTGATCTCCGGAACTTGCGAAAGCGCAGTATCGGGATCCTTGAGGCCGTGCCCGGTCAGCGTCGCAACCACCGTCTCACCGCCTCGAAAGCGGCCGGCGGCGGCGCTCTTGATGATGCCGGCAATACTGACCGCCGAGGCGGGCTCGCAAAAGATTCCCTCGCGCGCACCCAACGTCCGGTAGGCCGCGAGTAGCTCCTCGTCGGTGACCGCCTCGATGACACCGCCAGACTCGTCGCGCGCTGCAACTGCCGATTGCCAACTCGCCGGATTGCCGATGCGGATCGCCGTCGCAATCGTTTCGGGCTTTTCGATCGGATGACCGGCGACGATCGGCGCCGAGCCGGCCGCCTGAAAGCCCATCATGCGCGGCAGAGCACCGATCGTGCCGTCGTCGTGGTACTGCCGGTAGCCCCGCCAATAGGCGGTGATGTTACCGGCGTTGCCGACCGGCAGAAAGTGAAGGTCGGGAGCGCGGCCGAGGGTGTCGCAGATCTCGAACGACGCCGTCTTCTGCCCCTCGATGCGATAGGGGTTGACCGAATTGACCAAGGTCACGTCGTACTTCTCGGCCGCGTCGCGCACCATGCGCAGCGCCGTGTCGAAGCTGCCGTCGACGCTGAGGATGCTGGCGCCGTGCATGACCGCTTGCGACAACTTGCCCTTGGCGATGTTGCCGTGCGGGACGACGACGAAGGAGCGGATACCCGCCCGCCCGGCATAGGCGGCCGCCGACGCCGAGGTGTTGCCGGTCGACGCGCAGATGACCGCCCGCGCACCGGCGTGCACTGCCTGGCTGACGGCTGCCGTCATCCCCCGGTCCTTGAAAGAGCCGGTCGGGTTCATCGCCTCGTACTTGACGTAGAGCTCGATGTCGGCGCCGATGTCGGCGGCCAGGCGATCACAGCGGATGAGCGGCGTGCCTCCCTCGTGCAGCGATATCGCCGCGCACCCCGCCGGTAGATCGAGGTAGGTGCGGTAGCGTTCGATGACCCCGGGCCAGACACCGCTCATGCGCGCAGGCTTTCTTCGATACGCACCACCACCGATTTGCCGCGCACCGCTTTGAGGCGATCGATCGCGGCGATGGCGCGGCGCACGCCGCGCGCCGGTGCCGGGTGGGTGCGGATGACGATCGGCACTGCACCGCCGCGGCCGGGCCCGCGCTGGATCATCGAAGCGATCGAGATGCCGGCTCTGCCGAGCGCCCCCGAGATTTGGGCCAGGACGCCCGGGCGGTCGGCCACCCGCATGCGTACGTAGAAGGTGCCGGCCGCCTCGCCGCCGGTGCTGGCTGGTGCCTTCTCCTGTTGATCGATCGGATAGCCGAGCGGCGCCACACGGCCGCGGCAACCGTGCAGTCGATTGCGGGCAATCTCCATCAGGTCGCCGACGACGGCCGTCGCCGTCGGCATCATACCGGCGCCGAGGCCGACGTACATGCTCGAGCCGAGGGCGGCGCTGTTCAGCACCACGGCGTTGAGCGCGCCGTGAATCTCGGCCAGCGGATTGTCGCGCGGCACCATCGCCGGGTGCACTCTGGCGTCGATGCCGTCCTTCGATCGCACGGCGACGGCGAGATGCTTGAGCGAATAGCCAAACTCGCGCGCGTAGGCGATGTCTTCCTGGGCAATCTTGCGGATGCCCTCGGTGGCCACCTGCTCGAGACGAAAGCCGCAACCAAAGGCGAGTTGAACCAGCAGTGTCAGCTTGTGCGCGGCGTCGACACCGTCGACGTCGAAGGTCGGATCCGCCTCCGCCAGGCCGTCGGCCTGCGCCTGGCGCAGCACCTCGGCGAACTCGCCGCCGGCGTCGCTCATGCGACTCAGGATGTAGTTGGTGGTGCCGTTGACGATGCCGAAAATGGCGCTGTGGCGATCGCCACCGAGCGATTCTTTCAGCGTGCGGATGATCGGGATACCGCCACCGACGCTGGCCTCGAAGCCGATTTCGACCCCGCGTTTCTCGGCGGCGCTGAAGATCTCGGCGCCGTGATGGGCCAGCAACGCCTTGTTG
This sequence comes from uncultured Binatia bacterium (SeqCode), assembly GCA_965216585.1. GTDB lineage: Bacteria > Desulfobacterota > Binatia > HRBIN30 > CADEER01 > CADEER01. The sequence goes on from CBDCGC010000002.1 coordinate 567,323, forward strand.
GCGGTCACCACGTCTTTGCCGGCGCGGATGGCGTCGAGGACGAAGCGCCGCGCCAGACCGGTGCCTCCCATCACCTCGATGACGATATCGATGCTCGGGTCATCGAGAACCGCCGCCGCGTCGCCGACGAGCACGCCGCGCGCCAGGCGGATGCCGCGATCGCGGCGCGTGTCGATGTCGGCGATGCGGACGAGGTCGATCGGCACACCGCTGCGATCGCGGATGTGTCCGCGATTCTTCTTGAGGACCTTGACGACCCCGGTGCCGATCGTACCGAAACCGATCAACCCCACACGCACTGCCCGCTGCACCACAGATCTCCTCCGCCTTCCCCTATACGGTTCCGTCGTCCGCTTCCACTGCGTTGCAGCCGGTCGGACTCTCAGACGGCCACGCGATCGCCGGACGCCGGCGGTCCCGCCGCCAGTGCTTTGCGAATCCCGCGGATCGCCTGCCGGGTGCGGTGCTCGTTTTCGATCAGGGCGTAGCGCACCCAGCCATCGCCGTACTCGCCGAAGCCAATACCGGGCGAAACGGCGACCTTGGCTTCTTTGAGCAGGTACTTCGAGAACTCCAGTGAGCCCATGGCGCGGAACTCTTCCGGGATCGGAGCCCAGAGAAACATCGTCGCCGACGGTTTGTCGACTTGCCAGCCGGCGCGGTTGAGCCCGTCGACCAGACAGTCGCGCCGCGTCTCGTACATCGAGCGTATCTCTTCGACGTAGTGCTGCGGGCCGTTCAGGGCGTGGATCGCGGCGATCTGAATCGGCTGAAAGATGCCGTAGTCGAGATAGCTCTTGATCCGCGCCAGGGCGGCGATCATCTCGGGGTTGCCGACGCAGAACCCGACGCGCCAGCCCGGCATGTTGTAGCTCTTCGACAAGGTGAAGAACTCGACGCCGACGTCCTTGGCACCGGGGATTTCGAGGAAGCTCGGCGCCCGGTAGCCGTCAAAGACGAGATCGGCGTAGGCGAGGTCGTGCACGACCAGGAATTCGAACTCCTTGGCGAAGTCGACGATGCGCTCGAAGAAGGTGCGGTCGACCACCGATGTCGTCGGGTTGTGTGGAAAGTTCAAGATCAACATCTTGGGCTTCGGCCAGGTCTGCTTGAGCGCCTCCTCGAGATGGCCAAAGAAATCCTCGCCCGGCACCAGTGGGACCGAGCGCAGATCACCGCCGGCGATGATCACCGAGTACTGGTGGATCGGATAGGTCGGACTCGGGCAGAAGACGACGTCGCCCGGCCCCAAGACGGCCATCGACAGGTGCGCCAAGCCGTCTTTCGAGCCGATGGTGACGACCGCCTCGCTGTCGGGGTCGATGTCGACGTCGTAGCGACGGCGGTACCAGTCACTGATCGCGACGCGCAACTTGTAGACACCGCGCGATACCGAGTAGCGGTGGTTCTGCGGCTTCTGCGCCGCCTCGATCAATTTGTCGACGACGTGCGGCGGCGTCGCGCCATCGGGGTTGCCCATGCCGAAGTCGATGATGTCCTCACCGGCGCGGCGCGCCTCGTGGCGCAGATCGCCGATGATGTTGAAGACATACGGCGGTAGCCTCTTGATGCGCGGAAACTCCATCAGCCAACCACTCTTCCTCGAGAAACCACTCTACACCCGTCCGACGCGACGCAAAGCAATAAACCCGATTTGCCGGGCCCGCGCAAATCTCGATTTTGGATGATCATGCAATGACGGCGCCCAGCCGATCTCGACCGCGCCCAATCGGCCGGTCGACCGCTCACCCGATCTCGACCAGACCGAGGCGGCCGGCCCAGCGCCGGTGCAGCACCGCGCGTAGGCGCGTCGATTCCTCGCTCGACAGGTCGGGATCGCCGTCGAGCCAGAGCAGCGCCGCATCGCGGGCGTCGATCAAGAGATTGGTGTCGGTCAGCAGATTGGCGACCCGCAGCTCCGGCAGACCGGACTGCTTGGTGCCGATGACCTCACCGGGGCCGCGCAGCCGCAGGTCGGCTTCGGCGATGGCGAAGCCGTCGCTGGTGTCGCGCATGATCGCCAGGCGGTCGCCCTCGGCACCGGCGCGGCGCGTCGACACCAGCAGGCAGAGCGAACGCTCACCACCGCGACCGACGCGGCCGCGCAACTGATGCAACTGCGTCAAGCCGAAGCGCTCGGCGTGCTCGATGACCATGACCGTTGCATTGGCGACGTCGACCCCGACCTCGACGACGGTGGTCGACACCAGGACGTCCAAATCGCGGTCGCGGAACCGGCGCATGACGGCATCTTTCTCATCAGCTTTCATGCGGCCGTGCAGGAGTCCGACCCGGAACTCGGGAAAGACCGTGCGGTCGAGCTCGCGCGCCATCGTCGTCGCATCGCGCACATCCAGCGTTTCACTGGCCTCGACCAATGGATAGACGATGTAGGCTTGGTGCCCCTTCTCCACCTGCTGGCGGACCGTCGCGTAGACCCGGCGGCGCTCGGCCTCGTGAACGACGTATGTCTCGACCGCTTGGCGCCCGGCCGGCATCTCGTCGAGGCGCGAGACGTCGAGGTCGCCGTAGATCGTCATCGACAAGGTGCGCGGGATCGGCGTCGCCGTCATCAACAGAATGTGCGGCACTGCACCCGCGCCGGCGCGCGACCGCACGCTGGCGCGTTGCATGACGCCGAAGCGGTGTTGTTCGTCGATGATGCCGAGACCGAGGCGGGCAAAGTCGACGCCCTCCTGGATCAGGGCGTGGGTCCCGATGGCGATGTCGATGGCGCCGTCGCGCAAGCCCCGGTAGAGCTCCTTGCGGCGCCTGCGCAGGCGCTCCGCCGTGAAGACTTCGGCGCGCACGCCGAGCTCGCCGACCCAGCCATCGACGGTGGCGAAATGCTGCTCGGCGAGCAGCTCAGTCGGTGCCATGAAGGCCACCTGGTAGCCGTTCTGCACGGCAATCAGGGCCGCATAGATCGCTACCGCCGTCTTGCCGCTACCGACGTCGCCCTGTAGCAGGCGGTGCATCGGCGTCGCCGTGCTCATGTCGTCGGCGATCTCGGCGATGACGCGCATCTGCGCCGCCGTCCAGGCGAAAGGCAGATTGTCCTCGAAGCTGGCGATCTGTTCGCCGCCGGCGTCCATCGCCACGCCGGTTGCGTCCTTCATCGCCCGCCGGCGCAACGCCAGGCCGAGTTGCAGATAGAAGAGCTCGTCGAAGGCCAGCGAGCGATGGGCATGCGAGCGAAACGCCGCCAGTGCGTCGGCGTCGACGCCGCACGCCGGTTGGTGGACCCCGCTGACCGCGTCTTCCAGATTGCAGACGCCGGCGTCCTCGGCGATCGCCGCCGGCAACACGCTGGGCAGTAGATGGGCGGCGTCGCGAACGCCCTGGCGGACGATCTTGCGCATGGTTTTCACCGATATCGATCCCGGCTTGTTGTAGACCGGAAGAATCCCCGGCGCGCGCGCGCCGGCGGCGGCGAGGTCGGGATGCACGATGTGCCGGCCGCCTTGCGCATCGTAGTCGACACGGCCGTAGGCGGTGTAGGACTGCCCGGCGCGCAATTGATTGCGAAAGTAGGCGGCGTGATGAAACCAGGTCAGGCCGAGCAGACCGCTGTCGTCGCGCAGGACTCCTTCGAGAATGCGCCGGCGAGCGCGGCCCACGGTCTTTTCCTCCAGGTGCACGAGCTCGCCGCTGAAGGTCGCCGGCTCGCCAACCACGGCGCGGCCGATCGGCACGATCCGCCGCCGGTCTTCGTAGCGAAACGGCAAGTGATAGAGCAGATCCTCGACCGTCGCGATGCCCATCTTCTGCAGCTCGGCGGCGCGCTTGGGGCCAACTCCCTTGACGAACTGTACCGAGCGGCCGAGCGTCGCCAGGGCCTCATCGAGATCGCCCCGCCATTGCCGGTACCTCTGCTCTTTCTCGTTGCCGCCGTCCGCCGCCTCGACTCTGCCATCGAGCAGTTGCAGGCAGCGCTCGGCGACGCCGACCTTGTTGCTCGGCGCGAGGTCGTCGAAGCGGTCGAGCAACGCCGCCAGATCGGCGAGCAACTCGCGCGTCTCGCGATCGTGCGTCGCCGCCGCGACGTCACGGGTTCGCTCGGCGAGCGCCGCCGCCGGAATGGTTGCCCGCGCGGCCGCCGTGCTGGCACCGGCGATGAACTCGAGCGGCCGGCGCAGCGATTCAAAGAGCTCGTCCAGCGTATCCACCGGTTTGGCGGGCGAGCTCACGGTGACCTCAATCTGCCTTGTTGGCAGCCTCTCCGTGAAACTCCTGCAGGCTGCGCACCCCGAGCCGGCCGCCGCGTAGCCATTCGATCCCTTCGACGGCAGCGGCGGCGCCGGCGACTGTCGTGAAGTAGGGAACCTGACACTCGAGCGCCGCCCGGCGCAATGGAAACGAGTCGAGGTGGGCACCACTTCCGCGCGGTGTGTTGATGACGAGAACGATCTCAGCGGCGCGAATCGCGTCGACACCGGTGCGCCCACCGTCTTGCACCTTGTTGACGACCTGCACCTCGAGGCCGGCATCCCTGATTGCCGCGGCGGTGCCGGCGGTTGCGCAGAGCTCGAAGCCGCAGCCGACGAGGCGCTCGGCGATCGGCAACAGCGCCTCCTTGTCGTCGTCCTGGACGCTGAGAAAAACCCTGCCCTGCGCCGGCAAGATCGTCCCCGCCGCCATCTGCGCCTTGGCGAAGGCGACACCGAAGGAATCGTCGATACCCATGACTTCGCCGGTCGACTTCATCTCCGGGCCGAGCAGCGTGTCGACACCGGGAAATTTGGCAAAGGGAAACACCGCTTCCTTGACCGAGACGTGCGGTGGGACGACCTCTTCGCGCAATCCCAGGTCGGCCAGGCGTTCGCCAGCCATCACCCGCGCCGCCAATTTCGCAAAGGGAACGCCCGTCGCTTTCGAGACGAAGGGAATCGTCCGCGACGCTCGCGGGTTCACCTCGATGATGAAGACCTCGCTCCCCTGCACGGCAAACTGAACGTTCATCAAGCCGACGACGCGCAACTCGAGGGCCAGCGCGTGCACCTGGCGACGCACTTCGTCGAGAACGTCGGCAGCGATCGATTTCGGCGGCAGCGAGCAAGCGCTGTCGCCCGAGTGAACTCCGGCCCGCTCGATGTGCTCCATGATGCCGGCGACGACGACGCTCTCGCCGTCGGCAATCGCATCGACGTCGAGCTCGATGGCATCCTCGAGAAAGTGGTCGATGAGCACCGGCCGACCCGGGCCGACGTCGACGGCGCGCCCCATGTACTGGCGCAGACTGTCCTCGTCGTAGACGATCTCCATGGCCCGCCCGCCGAGCACGTAGGACGGTCGCACGAGCACCGGGAAGCCGATGCGGGCGGCGATCTCGGCCGCCTTGTCGGCATCGTAGGCGATGCCGTTCGGCGGTTGCCGCAACTCGAGCTGCTCGAGCAGCGCCGCGAAGCGCTCGCGATCTTCGGCGCGATCGATCGAGTCGGGCGACGTTCCGGCAATCGGCACCCCCGCCTGCTCGAGCGGCACGGCCAACTTGAGCGGCGTCTGGCCGCCGAATTGGACGATGACGCCGTGCGGCTCTTCGGCATCGACGATCGCCAGAACGTCCTCGCGAGTGAGCGGCTCGAAGTAGAGCTTGTCCGAGGTGTCGTAGTCGGTGCTCACCGTCTCGGGATTGCAGTTGACCATGATCGTCTCGAAGCCGGCTTCGTCGAGGGCGAAGGCGGCGTGGACGCAGCAGTAGTCGAATTCGATCCCCTGGCCGATGCGGTTGGGACCGCCGCCGAGAATGACGATCTTCTTGCGTTCGGTGATTCCCGCCTCGTCTTCGCGCTCGTAGGTCGAGTACAGATACGGGGTGAAGGCGGCAAACTCGGCACCGCAGGTGTCGACGGTCTTGTAGACCGGTCGGATGTCGCTGCGCAGCCGCGCCTGGCGCACCTCCTCTTCCGAGGTGTCGAGAACGGCGGCGATGCGCAGGTCGGAGAAACCCATCTCCTTGGCACTGCGCAGCCGACCGGCTTCGAGACTGAGGCCGTCTTCTGCGGCGACGATCTGGCGGATGTTCTCCAAGAACCACGGATCGATGCGCGAGTGCTCGGCGATTTCGTCGATCGACATGCCGCTGCGAATAGCCTCGGCGACATACCAGATGCGGCGCGCGTTGGGTTCGCGTAGTTTGGCGATCAAGGCCTCGCCGCTGGCGGCATCGCCGCGACCCTTGTCGTCGAAACCGTAGGAGTCGACCTCGAGCGAACGCAGGGCCTTCTGCAGAGATTCCTTGAAGGTTCGCCCGATCGCCATCGCTTCGCCGACCGACTTCATCTGGGTTCCCAACACATCCGGCGTATCGGCGAATTTCTCGAAGGTAAAACGCGGGATCTTGGTCACCACGTAGTCGATCGTCGGTTCGAACGACGCCGGCGTTTCGCGCGTGATGTCGTTGCGAATCTCGTCGAGCGTGTAGCCGACCGCCAGCTTTGCCGCGATCTTGGCGATCGGAAAGCCGGTCGCCTTGCTGGCCAGCGCCGATGATCTCGAGACGCGCGGATTCATCTCGATGACGACGAGGCGGCCGTCGTCCGGGTTGACGGCAAACTGGACGTTCGAGCCGCCGGTGTCGACGCCGATCTCACGGATGATCGCCAGCGATGCATCGCGCATGATCTGATACTCTTTGTCGGTCAGCGTCTGCGCCGGCGCCACCGTGATGCTGTCACCGGTGTGCACGCCCATCGGGTCGAGGTTCTCGATCGAACAGATGATGACGACGTTGTCGCGACCGTCGCGCATCACCTCGAGCTCGAACTCCTTCCAACCGGCGATCGACTCTTCGACGAGAATCTCGCTGATCGGCGATAGATCGAGACCGCGCTTGGCAACCGTCTCGTATTCCGCGGCGGTCGTGGCAATGGCGCCACCCGTCCCGCCGAGAGTGCGCGACGGTCGAATGATCAGCGGCAGACCAATTTCATCGCCGATCTTGCGAGCGTCGTCCCAGGTGTGGGCGATCCCGCTGCGCGGCACTTCGAGGCCGATTGCCTTCATCGCGTCTTTGAAGCGGTCGCGGTCCTCGGCTTTGACGATGGCGTCGATCTTGGCGCCGATCAACTCGACGTCATACTTGTCGAGAATGCCCGCCTCGGCGAGATCGATGGCGACGTTGAGCCCGGTCTGACCACCGATCGTCGGCAACAGCGCGTCCGGTCGCTCGCGTTCGATGATCTTCTCGACGATCGAGACGTTGATCGGCTCGACGTAGGTGCGATCGGCGAAATTCGGATCCGTCATGATCGTCGCCGGGTTCGAGTTGATCAGGATCACCCGGTAGCCCTCTTCCTTCAGGGCTTTGCAGGCTTGCGTTCCGGAGTAGTCGAACTCACAGGCCTGGCCGATGACGATCGGGCCGGAACCGATCAAGAGGATACTCTCGATGTCCTGACGGCGTGGCATGTCAGCGCTGGCTTTCCATCAAGTCGACGAAACGCTGGAAGAGATAACTCGCGTCGTGCGGTCCGGGTGAGGCTTCGGGGTGGTATTGCACGGAAAAGAGCGGCTGCTCGCGGTGCGCCAATCCTTCGACCGTCTCGTCGTTGAGGTTGATGTGCGACACTTCAGCCGCACCGGCCAGCGAGTCGACGTCGACCGCAAAGCCGTGGTTCTGGCTGGTCACCTCCACCTTGCGAGTCTGCAGGTCCATCACCGGCTGGTTGCCGCCGTGGTGGCCAAACTTGAGCTTGTAGGTCTTGCCCCCGAGTGCCAGGCCGAGAATCTGGTGACCGAGACAAATGCCGAAAATCGGCTTGGTGCCGACCAGATCGCGCACGTGGCGGACGGCGTAGGCGACGGCCGCCGGATCGCCGGGGCCGTTGGAGAGGAAGATTCCGTCGGGTTCGCCTGCCAGAGCGTGCTCGGCCGGTGTGTCGGCGGGAACGACGCGGACGGCGCAGCCGAGCTCGACGAGATGGCGCAGGATGTTGCGCTTGATGCCGAAGTCGTAGGCGACGACGCGGTAGCGGTGATCGCCGGTCGGCTTGCCGTAGCCGCCTTCGAGACTCCACTTCCCCTCGTCCCACTCGTACTCTCGCTCGCAGGTCACCGCTTGCACGAGATCCTGTCCCTCCATGGAGGGAGCCGCACGGGCGCGATCGACGAGGGTATCGGAACTTTCCCCGTCGCCGTGCGCGAGAACCGCATTGAGGGCGCCGCGCTCGCGAATGTGGCGCACCAGGGCGCGCGTATCGATGCCCTGGATGCCGGGGATGTCGTGCCCGACGAGATAGTCGTGCAGCGATTGGCGGGCGCGCCAATTGCTCGGCAGATGCCAGTACTCCTTGACGATGAAGCCGCGGACGTACGGCCGCTGCGACTCGACGTCCTCGTCGTTGACGCCGACGTTGCCGATCTCCGGATAGGTCATGGCGACGAGCTGGCCGCTGTAGGAAGGGTCGGTGAGAATTTCCTGGTAGCCACTCATCGACGTGTTGAAGACGAGCTCGCCGGTGGCCGATCGGTTGGCGCCGAATCCGACACCTTCGAAGATCGTGCCGTCGGCCAGTGCGAGAATCGCTTTCACGCCTCACCCCCGCGCTGCCACTTGATCTCGCCGCCGACGATGGTGACGCGTGCCGCGCCGGTCATCTTGCGGCCGCCGAAGGGGGTGTTCTTCGACTTGGAATGCAGTTGCTCGCTCACCACTTCCCATTCGCAATCGGGATCGATCAGGGTTGCATCGGCCGCCACGCCGACGGCCAGCGAGCCGGCGGCGAGATCGAGAATGCGCGCCGGCTGGACGCTCATGGCGTTGATCAACGTGCGCGGTGCCAGACCGAGCTCGAGACTGAGCGGCAGCGCCGTTTCGAGGCCGACGATACCGAAGGCAGCGGCGTCGAACTCGACGTCCTTTTCATCTCGGTGGTGCGGCGCGTGATCGGTGGCGATGGCGTCGATGACGCCGTCGGCCAGGGCTTCGACCATGGCGGCGACGTCCGACTCGGTGCGCAGCGGCGGCTTCATCTTGGCGTTCGTATCGAATTCCCTCACGGCAGCATCCGTCAGCACGAAGTGGTGTGGTGTCACTTCCGTCGTCACAGGCAACCCACGCTGTTTCGCATCGCGAATCAAGCGTAGGGAACCGGCGGTGCTGACGTGGGCGATATGCAGGCGACCGCCGGTCTGCTCGAGCAGCGCCAGATCGCGGGCGACCATCGCCTCCTCGGCGGCGGCCGGCATGCCGCGCAAACCCAAGTGCAGGCAGGTATGCCCTTCGTGCATCACCCCATCGGCGGCGAGGGCCGGATCTTCCTCGTGGGCGATCACCGGCAGATCGAAGATCTGGGCGTACTCGAGAGCGCGGCGCATGAGAGACGCATCGGCAATCGGCATGCCGTCGTCCGACACGGCGACGATACCGGCCTCGTGCATTTCGCCCATTTCGGCCAGCTCTTTGCCGGCGAGGCCGACCGAGACGGCGCCGATCGGGTGAACGCGAGCCAAGCCCGCTTCGCGCGAGCGGTCGAGAATGTACTCGGTGACGGCACCACTGTCGTTGACCGGTTTGGTGTTGGCCATGCACGCGACCGCGGTGAAACCACCGGCCACGGCGGCCAGCGTGCCGGTGGCGACGGTTTCCTTGTATTCGTAGCCGGGCTCGCGCAGGTGGACGTGCATGTCGATCAGCCCCGGCACCAACCAGCACCCGGCACCGTCGATCTCCCGGCACTGGCGCGCGATCTGGCCGCGTTCTTCGACCGCGGCGACGCGGCCGTCCTCGATGAGGAGATCGAAATCACCTTCGCGGTCGTTGGCGGGATCGATCAGTTTCGCGCCGCGGATCAGCAGTGGCTCGGGCACGCTCATCCCACTTCCCTGACGCCGCCGGCGTCCTCTTCGACGCGACCGCGCCCGGCGAGGAGGAAGAGAACTGCCATGCGAACGGCGACGCCGTTCGACACCTGCTCGAGAATGACGGCGCGCTCGCTATCGGCGACCTCGGTGGCGATTTCGACTCCGCGGTTGATCGGCCCGGGGTGGAGAACGATGGCGTTGCCGGCGGCCAGGGCGAGAGTTTCGCTGGTCAGGCAATAGTAGCGCGCATACTCATCGAGGCTCGGCAGAAAGTTGGCTCCCTGCCGCTCGCGCTGCAGGCGCAGCATCATGATGACGTCGACGTCGCGCACGCCCTCGGCCAGGTCGTGGTAGATGTCGCCCCAACTCGCCGCGACTGGCGGTACCATGGTCGGCGGTCCGACCAGGCGGACGCGCGCGCCCAGCGCGCGCAGGGCGTGGACGTTGGACCGAGTGACGCGGCTGTGCAGCACGTCGCCGACGATGGCGACTTGCAGGCCGGCCAACCGCTTGCGGTGGTCGCGGATGGTGAGAAGGTCGAGCAGGGCCTGCGTCGGGTGCTCGTGGGTACCGTCACCGGCGTTGATGACCGGGCAACCGACGTTGCGGGCCAGGAAGTGGGCGGCACCGGACGCCGGGTGGCGAACGACCAGGCAATCCGGCTTCATCGCCTCGATGTTGCGAGCCGTGTCGAGCAGGCTCTCGCCCTTGAGGACGCTCGAGCTGCCGGCGGAGAACGAAACGAAATCGGCGCTCATCCGTTTGGCGGCGATTTCAAACGACGTCCGCGTGCGCGTGCTCGGCTCGAAGAAGAGACCGACGACGGTCTTGCCGCGCAGGGTCGGCACCTTTTTGATCTCACGCTCGGAAATCTCGCGGAACGACTCGGCGCTGTCGAGCAGGTACTCGATCTGCGGCCGCGACAGGCCATCGAGACCGAGCAGATGGGTCTCATTCCAGCTCATGACTCGGCCTCGCCGGCGGCGACGATGGCGACCTCATCGCGGCCATCGCGACCCTGGATCTGGACGCGCACCGATTCGACCGGCGACGTCGGCAGGTTCTTGCCGACGTAGTCGGCGCGAATCGGCAACTCGCGGTGACCGCGGTCGATCAGCACCGCGAGTTGGACGCTGCGCGGGCGACCGAAGTCCATCAGCACGTCGAGCGCGGCGCGCACGGTGCGGCCAGTGTAGAGGACATCGTCGACGAGGACGAGGTGCCGGTCGTCGATGGGAAAGCGGATGTCGGTGCCCTTGATCTGCGGCGGCTGTTCGAGAGAGCGCCGCAGATCGTCGCGGTAGAGCGTGATGTCGATGATCCCCAGCGGCACTTCGACGCCCTCGATACGGACGATGTTCTCCGCCAGGCGTTTGGCGATGTCGACGCCGCGCGAACGCACACCGACCAGAGCGACCTCGGAAACACCGCGATTGCGCTCGACGATCTCGTGCGCAATACGCGCCAGAATCCTGTCGACGCCCCTGGCATCGACGACCGTTCGCTCGGCTGTGGTCACAAAAAAAATGGGCCTCCTGCGAAGGAAGCCCTACCTCGTGACCTGAAAGTGTTGGAAGTACATGAACGCCCTTTCTGATCTCACGGGATCAGTCTTAAAGGTGACGCTTTGTAGGTAGTGCGTCTGGCGGTACGAGTCAACTGCCGATTGCTTCGCTCGCCATGGATTATTCCATCGTTGCAGCTACACTGCGGCCAGCATGCCGGAAGAGGAGCGCCAGGCCGAGGTTGCCACCGCGATGACGCGCCTGTGCGTGCGCCTGCTGGAGGCGAGTGGCGGCGTCGAGATCTTGCGCGTTCTCGGTGACGCCTTCGCCGACCTCGGCGCCGGCTGGTACGCCATCTACGACGCCACCGCTGCGACGGTCGTCACGGCGGGTGCGGTGCCGCGCGACGTGCGGCATGGCGACCAGCGCGCGCTCGACGAGTTGGCCAGCGCCCTCGGCCGGCCGGCGCCGCGCGACGCCTGGTGGCGGTGCCGCGACGGCGCCGCTCTGGCGTGTCTCTTCGGTCCGCCGGAGAGGCCGGCGGCAATCGCCGTCGCCGGCCGGTCGGCGGCGTTTCCGGACCCGCCGGACGGGCCCTTGCAAGCTCTTCGCCGCCTCGTCGACAGCGCGCTGCGCCGCGTCGAGCACGTCGAGGCGCTGCGCCGCTCGGGGCGCAGCAAGTCCGAGCTGGTCGCCGCCATGTCACACGAGCTGCGCAATCCGCTGAGCGCCATCCTCGGCTACACCGAGCTTCTCATCGACGGCCACCTCGGCCATCTGGCCGAGGATCAGAGCGAAGTGATCCGTCGCGCCCACCACAGCGCCCTGGCACTGCACGAGCTGACCAGCGCCGTGCTCGACATCAGCCGCTTCGAGGGCGGAGATCCGCCCGATCTCAGCGCCGAGATCGATGCCGTCGCCGTGCTCGAGGCACAAATCGAGACCGTCGAGGAAAGTCCGACCTGCAGCGAGATCCACCTCGAGGTCGACGCGCCCGGCCCGGCGATCATCCTGCGCAGCGATGCGCTCAAGCTCGGACTCGCCCTGCGCCACGCAATCGAGGCGGCGCGCGACGCCAACGGCGAACGCGCGCTCACCGTGCGCGTGGCGGAAGCGGAGGGCAAGTGCTCGATCGATATCGCCCCGCGGTCGACCGGCACCGCCACCAAGCGACCGGCGCCCTCCCCTGTCTTGGCGACCAGCGAACTCTTTCCGATCTCCATCGCCAAGCGTCTGTTGCGGATTCTCGGTGGCACGCTGGAGGTATTCGGCGGCGGCGATCGCCTCGCCGTGCGCATGATGATTCCGCAGCGCGCCGCGGCTGCAGCCGGCGACGCCGAGGAACCGCCACGCCGTGCATAGAGCTATAGAGCTCAGGTGTCGCCGGTGATGTAGTCGAGCGAAAGGCGACCGATGAGCGGCACCAACTCGGCGTGCCGGTCGGGCTCGCCTTCGATGAATTTGATGTGCGTGACGTCCGCCGGCATCTGGTCCAGCGCCGCGTCGACGCTGACCCAGCCGTCGCCCAGCCATACTTCGTTCCAGGCGTGGTAGAGGAAGACACCTTCCATGTAGACCAGTCCGGCGACGATGCGCGTCGGCAAGCCGGCAGCGCGCCCCAGGCCGGCGAAGAGGACGGCGTGCTCGTTGCAGTCACCGGCGCCCATTTCCAGCACCTGCAAGGTGTTGGGGATGCTCGCCACGGCGCGCTTCTCGATGTTGTCGTAGATCCACCGGCGCAGCCGTATCGCCGCATCGCGGGCACTCTTCTCGCCGCCGGCGACCTCTTCGAGTCGCTGGCGCACGCGCGGGTGGTCGCTTTGCACGAAGGCCGACGCGCGCAGGTCTTTCTGCCACTCCTGGCCGCTGTACGGCAGTGCGAAGGTCGAGCGAGTCGAGGCGCTCTCGCGCTCGACGGTGAGAACGCCGGCTCGCAGGCTCTGGCGCTGATCGCTCGGCACCTCGACGGCGCCGAGGCCGCCGACGCGAAGCTTGAGTCGGGCGAGCGAGCGCGGCGCCGGGATCTTGTTGCGCACCGGAACGGCAACGGCGTCCATCAAGTCGACCAGGTTGCCGTCGCCCCACCCCTCCTCGGTCGCGCGCTCGGCATCTTCGCGGACCGCGACCAGGCCGAGGGGACCTTCTTCGCGGAGAACCCGCCCCTCAGCGTCGATCCAGACGGTCGTCTCGATGCCGCGGAACGACTCGGTCATCCGCCAGGCCTCGACCTCACCGCCTTCGACGGCCAGGGTCTCCCGCCCGCGGGTTCGCACGACGACCGGCTCAGCCGACATCGCCGCCGCATCGAAGATGGCGGCTTCGCGCATCGCGCCGGCCTGCAGGCCATCGCCGACGACACTGGCGCGCAGGGAGCTGGGCAGGAAGATCGGCCGCTCGAGGGGAAAGCGATGGCGGTCGTTCTGGCCGCCGATGTTGAGATCGACGAGCAGCTCGTCGCCTGCCACCTCGCCGCGCAACTGGAAGCGGCCGATGTCACTCTGCAGGCGCACGCGGAACGATTTCAAGGAGTGATCCGCCGCCGTCTCGGCGGTCGACTGCGTAAAGATGGTCTGGTCGCGCTCGAGCATGCGCAGGCGCAGCACCGAGCGATCGACGATCTGGTATCCGCCCTCGATCGGCGTCGATTCGAAATGCGAGTAGCCGACCTTGCGCTGGTTGAGATAGAGGCCCATCCAGCCTTCGCGCGCCGAGCCGCTGACCTGGATCGGCAATTGCGTGCGGGTCGGTGGGGAGTCCTCGGGCGCTCGCAAGAGAGCGAACATCAAGCCGACCCAGAGGACGAGCAGAGCTATGCGAGCGAGCCTGGTGAGCATGGACAGACCGGGATGATCGAGTCGGCGGCGGGCGGCGACTGGTATTTCAAGGTGCCACAGCCCGCCCCGCGGCGCCATCGCAGAGTCGGTCTCCGGTCAATGGCACGGCGGCGAGAATCGAGCTACCATGCCGACGATGACCGAGACCGATCCGGCGACGTTCACCGACGCCAGCTTCACCATCGGATCGTGCGACACCTGTGAGCGCGAGGTCCTGACCTTCCCGGCCCTCGACACGGATGGCGATGGCAGGTGCTGTGTCCACTGCGACGCGCCGGTCACGCGCGAGCTGCGCCTGGCCAGCGGTGCCGACCTTCCCGACCACGGCTACGGTCTGCTCGAGCTGCAGGGCTGCGGCAATCCCGAGTGCGGCGGCGGCACCTGCAGCCGGCAGAGCGAAGAGGAGCCGCCGCCGGCTTGAGGGCTGCGATGCGGCGCCGTGAGTTTCACTCGAGGCGCCGTCGCTGGCGCAGTGTTTCGTAGACCGCTACGGCGACGGCGTTGGCCAGGTTCAGCGAGCGCACGGCCGGCTCGGCGATCGGCAGGCGAAAGACCTCGCCGCCGGCCTCGTCGAGGATCGGCGCCGGCAAGCCGCTGGTCTCGCTGCCGAAGATCAGATCGACGTCGCCGTCGCCGGCCAGCGGCGCCTGGCCGATCGGGCGCGCCGCGCGGGCCGAAAAGTACACCCGCTGCGAACCTGGCCGGCGCTGGCAATAGGCCGCCCACGAGGCGTGCGTGTTCAGGTTCAGATACGGCCAATAGTCCAGTCCGGCGCGGCGCAGATAGCGATCTTCGAGCGAAAAGCCGAGCGGCTCGATCAAGTGCAGGGGCACCTGCGTGGCAGCGCAGAGGCGGCCGATGTTGCCGGTGTTGGGCGGAATTTCCGGCGCCACCAGGACGACGGAGATGCCGTGCCGCTCACCTCGAGTGGATGGGGTAGACACGCGACCCGATGCGCAGCTCGAAGCCGCCGCCTTCGCCTTCGCCGATCAGCGCGGCCAGTTGGTAGTGCGCCGGGCGCAGCAGTCGCGCCCTCTCGCTGCCGTCTTTGACGCGACAGTACGACACGCCATCGGCGCCGATCTCGACCGTCTCGACCGCCAGGACCTCGCGCGTTTCGTCGCTCAGAACGATCGCGATTTCCTCGCCGACCTCGACGGCAGTGACGACGTACGGCGTGTCGTCGACGAGGATTTCAGCCGTCTCTTCGCCGACGCGAAGCTGGTAGCCGCCTCCCTCGGCGCGGCAGATGCTGCGCGAAAAGAGCCGCGCGATCTTCTCGTTTTCGATCACTTCGCCGTCCGCGTACCAGCGGCCGTCGCGGCCGAAGCGGATCTCCGAGCACTGAATCGCGTAGAAACCGGCGATCGCCATTATTCTTTCCCGGCGACGCGCATCAGATACGAGGATGTGGGCTTGGATTGCTCATTGTCGAATCTACTTTAACTCTTGCCAGCACCTCTTGGAGGCGGGCTGTCGAGAATGAGGGTGACCGGCCCGTCGTTGACCAGAGCGACTTGCATATCGGCGCCGAAGCGCCCGGTTTTGGTAGCCACCCCAAGACTCCTGCATTCGTCGGCGACGCTCTCGTAGATCGCCATCGCCTCATTGCCGCCCAGTGCCCGGGCGAACGACGGGCGCCGGCCCTTGCTGGCGTCGGCGTAGAGCGTGAACTGAGACACCAGCAAGACCTCGCCGCCGCACTCGAGCACAGAGCGGTCGAAGCGTCCATCCTGGTCGGCGAAGATGCGCAGACCGGCGATCTTGCGCGCCAACCAAGCCGCCTGCGGCCGGCCGTCGCCACTGCCGACGCCGACGAGAACGAGCAGACCGGTCGCGATCGCGGCCACCCGCTCGCCATCGACGGCGACGCTCGCACTCTTCACCCGCTGCACGACGGCGCGCACTTTCCGGCCGGTCAGCTCGGCACCGTGCAGGTGCAATTGACAGAGAACGTCGACATGGGACCTAATGCCTCCCGACGCTATACGATTTGCGCTCGATGAGCGAAGCGTTTCGAAAACCTCTGCCATCCGATGAAAGCCCTGGTGACCGCATCGTTCGCTCCCTTCGGACTCGAAGGGCTGCGAGAGCACATGGACGTCGTCTACGAGGATTGGCGTACCAACAAGCACATCCACTTCGACGCGGCGGTGCTGGCGGAAAAGCTCAATTCCCTGGCGGCCGACGTGCTCATCGTCGAGGCGGACTTCGTGCAGGCCGAGACCATCGAGAACACCGACCTGCGTCTCATCGCCAGTTGCCGGGGTGATCCCAACAACATTGCCGTCGATGCGGCAACGGCGCGCAGAATTCCCGTTCTCTTCGCCCCGGCGCGCAACGCCGATGCCGTAGCCGACCTCACCCTCGGCTTCATGTTGGCGCTCTTGCGCAACATCTACGTCGTCAACCACGCCCTGAAGTCGGGTGAGCTCACCTTCGCCAGCATTGCCGACTACCTCGGCGCCTACGAACGCTACGGCGGCTTCGAGCTGGGCGGTCGCTGCGTCGGCGTCGTCGGCTTCGGTGCCATCGGCCGGCGCGTCGTCGCCCGCTGCCGCGCTTTCGGTGCGCCGGTGCTGGTCTACGATCCGTTCGTCGATGCCGATGCGGTGCGCCAAGCCGGTGCCACGGCGACCGATCTCGACGATCTCGTGCGCCGCTGCGACGTGTTGACCCTGCACTGTCCGGATACGGCCGACAATCGCGGGCTCATTTCAGGTGAGCGAATCCGCGCCATGAAAGCGGGTTCGTTCTTCCTCAACCTGGCGCGCGCCGCCGTCGTCGACGACGACGCGCTGTACGAGGCGTTGCGCGACGGCCACCTGGCCGGCGGCGCTCTCGACGTCTTCGCCGAAGAGCCGGTGCGGGCCGACAATCGCTTCGTGCGGCTGCCAAACGTATTGGTCGCACCACACCTCGGTGGCGCGACGCGCGACGTCGTCTCGCATCAGACCGAGATGATCCTCGCCGACGTGCGCGCCTGGCTCGACGGCCGGCAGCCGCGCAACATCGTCAATCCGGAAGTCCTCGCCTCCTGAGCCGAGGATCGTCATGCCGATCGTTCTCGCCCTCGATGCAGGAACCGGCGGGGCCAAGTGCGTCGCCATCGACCACCGCGGCCGGGTGCGCGGCAGCGCCGCACGGCGCTGGAGCTACGACGTCGAGATCAACGCCCAGGTCTCGGCGGTCAAGGAGTACTCCTTCGATGCGGATGAGTTCTGGAGCACCCTCTGCCTCTGTGCCCGCCGCGCCCTGGCAGACCTCGACGCCAGCCAAGTGGTCGCCGTCATTTCGACCAGCCAGCGCGAGGGCTGCGTCTTTCTCGACGACGCCGGACGCGAGCTCTATGCCGGTCCCAACCTCGACAGCCGCGCCTTCATGGAGGGGCTGCAGATCCTCGAAGAGCTCGGTGCCTCACGGCTCTACCAGATCACCGGACACTCGGCGCCCTTCATTTTTCCGCTCGCCCGCTACCTCTGGTTTCGCGCCAACGATTCGCGGCGCATCGCTCACCTGCTCATGCTCAACGACTGGATCCTCTACCGCGCCTGCGGCGCCTGCGTCGGCGAGCCTTCGAACGCCACCGAGTCGATGCTCTTCGATTTTCGCGGCCGCCGCTGGTCGCCCGAGATCATCGAGCAATTCGACGTCGACGCCGACATCCTGCCGCGCATCGGCACTCCCGGGGAGAAGGTCGGTGAGATCGACTCCAAAGCGGCGGCAGCACTCGGCATAACCGCCGGCACGGCGGTACATCTCGGCGGCGCCGACACCCAGTGCGCCCTGCTCGGCCTCGGCGCCAGCGATGCCGGCGATGCCGGCGTCGTCCTCGGCACGACGGCACCGGTGCAAGTGGTGAGCGACCAGCCCCTGCTCGATCCGGCGGAGAATCTCTGGGCCGGCTGCCACGTCGCCGGCGACCGCTGGGTACTCGAATCGAACGCCGGCAGCAGTGGCGACGGCTACGAGTGGCTTCTCGACCTGCTGGTCCGCGACGGCGGTGGCGACGCCTACGCCCGGGCCGAGGAACGAGCGCGCACCGGCCGGCCGTTTCAGGTCCTCTCGTTCGGCGGACCGCGCCTCTTCGACCTCACCAAGGTCCGGCCGGACATGCCCGGCGCCGTCTTCTTCCCCTTCCCGGCGCTGCAACTGCGGCCCGACAGCGGCGACCTGCTGCGCTCCCACCTCGAGTCGATCGCCTTCGCCGTGCGCGGCAATCTCGAGCAGTTGCGCTCCTGTGCCGGCGAGCTGCCGGCGACCCTGCGGGTCGGCGGCGGCATGTCGCGCAATTCCCTGCTCGTGCAGCTCATTGCCGACGTCACCGGCTGCCGCATCGCCCGGGCGACGGTGGCCGACTGCACCGCCCTCGGTTGCGCCATCCTGGCCTGCGTCGGCCAGGGCCTCTACGCCGACGCCGCAGCGGCGTGCGCGGCGATGTGCCAGTCGGTCGAGGTCGAGCCGACAGGCGACGCCGACGCTGCCAGCGCCGCCTACGAGAAGTGGCGGTCGCTCTACGACACGCTCGACGGCGTGTCGATCTGACAGCGCGCTCGACGGCGTGGCGATCTGACAGCGCGCTCGACGGCGTGGCGATCTGACAACACGCTCGATCGCGTGGCTATCTGACGCAAAAAAAAGGGGCGGTGCCGAATGGCACCGCCCCGCAATGCGAAGAGCGCTCTCTCCTACTGCTCGAACTGAAAGAGCGCCGTCGTGACGTTGTCACCGATGGTCGCCGAATCGATCGACGGGAAGGCGACCGCGAAGCCGCCACCCGACAACCCACCGTTCGGATCGCTCTGCAACGCCGAGCACGAGAACGGCGCGCCGTTCTGCACGGTGTTGCAGGCCTGACCGCTGCAGCGCACACCGCAGATCATGTCGCCGCCGACGACCTCGGGCAGACACCGCTCGGGTTGACCGCATTGACCGGGCCCGGTGCAATCGGAGTTGTCGGTGCAAGCGGTGCCGCTGCCTTGGTTCATCACCTCGCCAGCGTTGTTGCCGAGATTGAAGATACGCGCCCGCGCCGCGCCGGTCGTCGTCGGGTTGCTCTGGGCGACGCCAAACTCGAGATCGTCATCCGTGCACGGCATGCAGTCCGGGCCGTAGTCGGGAACCGTGCAGTCGCCGGCCTCACAGCGGCCGCCGTCCTGCAGCAGGCCGATGGCGATGTTGTTGAACAAGATCGCCGAGCCGGTTGGTCCGCTACCGGCAAACTCGATGGTACGCGGGCTGATGCAGGTACCGACGTGCACGTTGGTCGGCATCGAGCAGGCCGCGCCCTCGCCCTCGCGGCAAGCTTCCGAGAAAGCGCCCGGGGCGACTTCGGCGGTCGCCGAGCAACTCGGATCTGCGGCTAGCGAGCATTCGGCTAGCGGCACGAAATCACCGCCGACCGGGTCGGTGTGGTGATCTTGGGTGATCGTGTAGTCGACGTTTTCCAGGTCGCCACCGCAAGAGACGACGCCGATGCCGGCGTTGCCCGGTCCGAACGACGGTACCTCGATGCCACGTACGCAGGCACAGACCAGCGGCGCCACCGGCGCCGGGTCGATACGCAATCCATCGGTCTTCGAAACCAGCGGAATGTCGCCCGCCTTGAACGTCGTTTCGCCGTTGATGTCGACCGTGTCGTCGGCGCGCATCTTGCCGGTGAACAACACCTGGCTGCCCGAAAGCGGCACCGGCACCTGGAAAGCTGCCGTTTGCACGAAGGCGCTGGTGTCGGCCGAGAACGTCGCCTGGCGCTCCGACTCGATCGTACAGTTGGCGGCACAGGTATTGCCGTTGCCGTCGGGCTGACCGCCGACGACCGTGCAGGTACCACCCGAGCAGTCGCCTGGACTGGTACAAGTCGCGCCCTCGTTGGAGCCACCGACGCAGAGACCACCAATGTCGCATTCCTCGGGCGCCACGCAATCGCCATCGCCGCAGACCACGGCTTCGCCGTCGTTGGGCGTACGACAGGTGCTCGGCGGGACAGTCGGCGGCGGATCGCCTGGAGTCGGCGTGTTGGTCGGTGGGCTCACCGGCGGTGTATCGACCGGCGGCTGCGTGACGTCGACCCTCTCGACGATCATGTTGATCGTCTCGTCGCTGCAACCGATCAACATGGCGCCAACTGCAATGATGGTGAATAGTTTCAAAAACCTCATGATCCCCCCTCTTGGCTCGGGTTGGAGTCGCTCGGACGTCCCGAGCGCCGACATATTGGAAGCAAGGCGCTGTCCGAGTCAAGACTTGAGCGACAGAATGGCTCAGGGCCCAGGCGAAAAGTGGCGCAGCCAAATACGCCGACTGCCGCATCAGCTTCGCAGCAGCGCCGCGGCGAAGACCGCGGCCAGGGTCGCCAGCACCCAGCTCAGGGGGGTTGCCAGAGGCGGCCGCCGCGCGTCTTCGTCGAACCACGGCCGCGGCGCGCCGATCCGGCCGGCCCCACGGTTACCCGACGTCGGATCGCGGCTCCAGTCGTCGAGCCTGTCGCGCAGGCCGGCGACCAATCGCCCCAGATCGGTGGCCAGGTGATCGAGCGGTCGCGAAACGCGCGCGATCAGCGCCGCCGCCGGCAGCCGGTATAGTTCGTCGAGATCCCTGCTCGCCCCGGCGTGCGGCACCAGGCGGCGGCGCAGCTGCCAGAATGCCAAGCCACAGAAGGTCATCAGCAAGAGTGCCTCGAAGACGTGGTAGGCGGTGTAGGGGTGATAGTCCGGCGGCTGCGGCAGCACTTGGTAGAGGACGCCCGGAGCGATGCCGAGGCCGATGCAGAGAAAGCTCAGGATGGCCATGGCGGCCAGCATGGCCGCCGGTGCCTCGCGCGTTTTCACCGCCGTCGCGGATGGGGCGACGAAGGCGAAGTACGGCAACTTCAGCCCGACCGAGAGAAAGGTGCCGACTGATGCCAGGGTCAGCAGCGCCACCGCGGCGGCCTGATGCTCGGCGGCGGCGCCGCTGACGACGACGGACTTTGACACGAAGCCGTTGAACAACGGCGCACCGGAAATCGACAGGGCACCGGTCATGTAGGCGGCGAAGGTCAGCGGCATCGTCGCGCCGATCCCCCCCAACTCGCTCAGGCGGCGCCGGCCGCTGCCCTGGATGATGGCGCCGGCGGCCATGAAGAGCAGCGCTTTGTAAAGGATGTGGCAGACCGCGTGGGCGACGCTACCGTTGACCGCCAGGGAGCTGCCGACACCGATACCGCAGACCATGTAACCGACCTGCGAGACGATGTGATAGGAAAGCAGGCGCCGCATGTCGTCTTCCATCGTCGCGTAGACGACGCCGTAGACGGCCATCAGAGCACCCAGCGGCACCAGCACTTCCTCGCCGGCGAAACCGCGCACCAGGCAGTAGACGGCCGCCTTGGTGGTGAAGGTGCTGAGGAAGACGGAGCCCGAAACGCTCGCCTCGGGATAGGCATCGGGCAGCCAGGCGTGCAACGGCACGACGGCGGCGTTGATGCAGAAGGCGGCGAGAATCACCTGGCTCGGCCAGCCGCGCCCGCCGAGGTGGTCGAAGGCGATCGCCTCGCCGCCGTTGAGCCAACCGGCGACACCGATCAGCAGCAGACTGCCGGCGGCGAGGTGGACGAGCAGATAGCGCTGCCCCGCCGCGATCGATTTGGGCCAACCGCCGGCGAAGACGAGAACCGCCGAGGCGATGGCCATGAGCTCCCACGCTACCAGTAGCGACAACAGATCGCCGGCGTAGACGACGGCCAGGCCACCGCCGGCGTAGAGCAGAGCCGAGACCTGCTCGCCGGCGCGCTCGCGATACCAGCCGTAGAGGTTGGCCAGCACCGCGGCCGATGCGAAGACGAGGCCGAAGATGCGCGCCAGGCGATCGGTGCGGACGAGGACGATCTGCTGGCCGAGGAAGGTGGTGGTGGCGCTCGTTCCGTCGTCGCCGGCGATGACGAGAGCCAGTGAGAGCAGCGGCGCCAGGACGCAGAGCACGCGGCGCAGTGGCGCCGCCAACAAGGGCAGCGCAAGCGCCCCGATCAACATGGGAACGAACGGTGGCATGGCAGCGGCGCTGGCGAAACCGCCCGGATTCATTCGCCGTCCTCTTCTTCGCTGCGCAACAGTGGTGCGAGAACCGACTTGGCGAGGAAGGCGAGAAGATGTGCGCCGGCAAAGCCGGCGACTGCCGCGTAGGCGGGAATCGCCTCCCACCAGAAGTGGGGATGCGGATTGCGGCCGAAGATGGCGCCGAGCACGGCCAAGATCGCGGCGGCCAGCCAGAGTGCGGTCGGCAGCCGCGTCATTGCACCGACCTCGCGATCTCGCTCGCCATCGACCAGGCACCGACCAGAGCATCGGGCCAGATGCCGAGGATCACCGACGCCGCGGCGGTCAGCAGCAGCGGCACGAGCATTGCCAGCGGTGCTTCACCGAGCTCGCGGAACTCATCCGAAGAGCGGAAGAAGGCGGCGTAGACGATGGGAAAGAGGTAGGCCACGTTGAGCAGCCCCGAGGCGATCAGCACCGCCGCCATGGCACCGCGGCCGGCCTCGAGGGAGCCGAGGCAGAGGTGCCACTTGGACACGAAGCCGTTGAGCGGCGGCACGCCGGCCAGGCCGAGCGCCGCGATGGCAAAGGCTCCCATGGTCAGTGGCATGTGCCGGCCGATGCCGTCGAGCTCGCTGACCCGGTCGCAGCGGGCGGTGGCGTAGATGGCGCCGGCACAGAAAAACAACGTGATCTTGAGAAAGGCGTGGTTGACCAGGTGCAAGACGGCGCCGGTCGTGGCGTCGAGGCTGAGCAGCGCCGCGCCGAGGACGATGTAGGAGAGATGGCTGACCGTCGAGTAGGCGAGGCGGCGTTTCAAGTTGTCTTGCGAGAGCGCCACCAGCGAACCAAACAAGATCGTCGCCGCGGCGATCCAGCTCAGCCAGGTGACGGCGCCCATCGCCGCCAGCGTATCGGCGCCGAAGACGAAAGCGAGGGTTCGCACACAACCGAAAACGCCCGATTTTACGACGGCGACGGCGTGCAACAAGGCGCTCACCGGAGTCGGCGCAACCATCGCCGACGGCAACCAGCCGTGCAGCGGCAATAGCGCCGCCTTGACGCCAAAGCCGCCGATCAAGCCGGCGAAGATCAGCGTCCGCACCGATGCCGGCGACGCCGCCAAACCCCCCTGCCCGCCGGCCTGAAAATCCAGGCTGCCGGTTTCGCTGTACAGCAGCGCCATTGCCGCCAGGATGACGACGCCGGCACTCAGCGTATAGGCCAGATACTTACGGCTGGCGGCCAGCGCGGCGCTGCTCTCTTTGTGCGCGACGAGCGGATAGGTGGCCAGCGTCAAACACTCGTAGAAGAGGTAGAAGGTCAGCAGATTGGCCGCCAGGGCGACGCCCATCGTCGCCGCGATGGCCGCCGCGAAGGCGGCGTAGTAGCGGGTTTGTGCATGCTCTTCGAGCACCCGCATATAGCCGATCGAGTAGATCGAGGTGATCAGCCACAAGACGGCCGCCAGCGTCGCGAAAACGACGGCGAAGAGATCGGCGCGCAGCGCCAGGGCGACACCCGGCACCATCGGCACCAGGGTGTAGTCGACACTGCCCGATGCGCGCACCGCGCCGAGGAGCGCCAGCGCCAGCAAGACCAGTACGGCGGCGGCGACGACGGTGCAGGCCTCACGCAGGTTGGCCCGGCGATGCAGGCGCAAGATCGCCAGGGCCGCCGTAGCCGGCACCAGCACCATCGCCAGCGGCAGCAAAGAGGTGCTCATGGTGTCGCAACTCGCGCCACCAGCGGCAGATCGCCGAGGAGGTCTGCGAATACCGTTTGGTTCGCCAAGCCGATGACCAGGATCGCCAGCGCCGCAGCGCCGATCGGCAGCAGCATCGAGCCCGGCAGCTCCTCTCTTGGCGACTCCGCATCGGCGGCGGCGAAGAAGATGTTTTCGAACATGCGCAGGAAATACCAGATACTGAGCAAGGTGCTGATGAGAACGACGGCAAAGTAGTCGATGCGCCCGGCCTCGAGGGAGCCGATGAGTAGATACCACTTGCTGTAGAACCCAGCCGTCGGTGGAATTCCGATCATCGATGCGGCGGCGATGACGAGGGCGACGGTGCTCACCGGCATGCGCCGGTGCAAGCCCGCCAGCGCGTCGAGGTTGCGCCGGCCGAGGCGAAAGAGAATGCCACCGGCGATGAGAAAGAGCGTCGCCTTGGCGACTCCGTGCGCCACCATGTGGAAGACGGCACCGTTCAAGCCGGTGCGGTTGCCGGTCGCGATGCCAATGGCGATGAGACCCAGGTGGGCGATGCTCGAGTAGGCCAGCAGGCGTTTCAGGTCGCGTTGGGCGAGCGCCATCACCGAGCCGACGACGACGCCGGTGCAGCCGAGTAGACCGATGACGCCGGTCATCGCCGCCAGCAGATCGGTCTGCAGCGGCGCCAGGAGCGAGTACAGAACGCGGATCAGGGCCAGGGCGCTGATCTTGGTCATCAGGCCGCCGATCAGCGCCGAGGCGGCTGACGGCGCGTAGGTGTAGGCGTCGGGCAGCCATCCGTGCATCGGAAAGATCGCCATCTTCAGGCCGAGACCGACGACCAGCATGGCGAAGCCGGCGACCAGCGCCGGCGACGTCCCCCCCGACGCCAGCGCCGCTGCGACGTCGGCGAGGTTGAGCGATCCGCTGAGGGCGAAGAGATAGGCGACACCGAGTAAGTAGAAGCTGGCGCCGACCGTGCCGATCAGCAGATAGCGAAAGCTGGCCAGCGATGCCGAGCCGCCGCCGATGGCGATCAAGGCATAGGCCGAGAGCGATGAGATCTCTAGGAACACATAGAGATTGAACAAATCGGCGGTCGACGTCATGCCCTGCAGCGCCGCCACCAGCAGCAGCGCGGTGGCGAAGAAACCGCCTTCGCTACCCGGCAGCTCGGCGCGCAGGCTCTTGCCGGCGTAGAGCAACACCGCGGCGGCGAGTGAGGCGATGAGCACCGCCATCAAGGCGCCGATACCGTCGATGCGAGCGGCGATGCCAAACGGCGCCGGCCAGCCGCCGTAGGCGTAGTCGATGACCCGGCCGCCGCGGCACACAGCCAGCGCCGCCAACCCAGCCAGCCACGACACCAGGGTTGCCACCAGAGCCACGATCTGCGCCCGGCGCGGCGCATCCAGCGCGGTCATGGCGATCAGCAACGCGCCGATCAACGGCGGCAGCACCAAGCCAATCGGAATCAGCGACGCGATCAAGATTCTCGCCCGAGCAGCTCGTCTTCTTCCAGCGTGCCGTAGCGCCGAAAAATGCGGATCAGCAGAGCGAAGGCAACCCCGGCAGTGCCGACCATGACGACGATGGCGGTCAGCATCAGGACATGCGGCAGCGGGCTCATGAAGGTCGCCTCGATCCCCTTGCGCGCGATCGGCACCGTGCCGCCGGGTCGCACGCTCATCGAAATGAAGAGCAGAATGATCGCCGTTTGCATGATGTTGAGCCCGATCAACTGCTTGACCAGGTTGCGCTTCGCCAACATGCCGTAGAAGCCGATGACGATCAGCGCGCCGGTCATCCAGTACTCGAAGCGGGCGGAAAGGAGATCGGCGAGCGTCACCGCCGCCCCCTGCCCGCGCGCTCGAGGCGCTCGCTCGGCACCAGATCGTCGAAGATCGAAACCATCACACAGCACACCGCGACAGCGACGCCGACTTCGACGGCTTCGATGCCGAGCGCCCTCACCTGGTTGTCGTCGACCGGCAGCGGCACGGCGCCGTAGTCGAGGAAGGCGCCGCCCCAAATGAGTGGCAAGAGGCCGACCAGGGTGTAGATCAACACGCCGGCAGCGCCGAAGCGCAGCGCCGACAGGCCCGGCAGATAGCCGACGCTGACTCCCGGTCCGGTCGTCAAGCGCGCCAGAATGAGACTCGCCGCCAAGATCGCGCCACCCTGAAAGCCGCCGCCCGGGCTCTTGCTGCCGTGGAAGACGACGTAGACGGCAAAGACCTGAATGACCGGAATCAGGATCTTGGCGACGGTCCGCACCGTGACGCTGTCGTAGGGCGGGATCACGGCGAGCGGTCCTCCTTCTCGCGCCGGCCGAGCAGCAGGTAGCACGCCAGGCCAGCCGTGAAGACGACGGTGGTCTCGCCAAAGGTATCGAAAGAGCGGTAGTCGGCGAGTATCGCCGATACGATGTTGGCGGTCGCCGTCTGCTCGACGGCGTTCTGCACGTAGTACGGCTCGACGCGCGTCGCAATCGGCGCCGCGGCCGAGCGCAGCGGCGGCAGGCTGGCGGCCGCCGCGACGAGGATGGCGACGAGCACCGCCAGGGCCCCGGAGACACGCCAGCTCAATCGCCCGATCTCCGATTGGTGCGAGCGATCGCCATGATGAAGAAGACGCCGGTCAACCCGGCCCCGACCGAGGCTTCGGTGAAGCCGACGTCGACCGCACCCATGTGCGCCATCAGCAACGCCGTCAAGAAACTGTAACCGCTGAGGAGGAATACCGCGGCAATGAGATCGCGCACCGACAGTGCCGCAACGGCGAGAACGATCAGCGACGGGAAGATCAAGAGAGAAACGTAGTCCACGCCGTCACTCTCCGTCGTGCCGCACCCACGGCTGCATGCCGGTCGACAGTGCGGCGCGGGCGATGGCGTGCGTCGCGGTGGGGTTGGCGATGAAGATGAACACCGCCACCAAAACGATCTTGGCCGAGAGCAGCGTCAAGCCGGTGCAGCACGCCACGCCGAGCAGCGACAGGAAGGCGCCGAAAGTGTCGGACTTGCCGAGCGCGTGCATGCGCGTGAAGAAATCGGGCAGGCGCGCAAAGCCGACCGTGCCGGTGAAAAAGAAAAAGGCACCGACCGACATCAGGAGCGCACCGAGGGCGGTCATTTCGCGATCTCCGGCCAGGTGAAGTAGCGCGCGACGACGAGGGTGACGACGAAGTTGAGCAAACCGTAGGTCAGCGCGATGTCGACGAAGGCGTCGGGACGCCCGAAGAGCAAGCCGAGATAGGCGAGCAGGACCGTCGTCTTGGTACCGACGACGCCGATGCCGATGATGCGGTCGAAGAGATTCGGCCGCCGCACGACGAGGATCAGCGTGAAGACGATCGCGCCGATCAGCGCCAGCGACAGTCCGCTCACGAAAGTGTTCATGCCGGTCGCCGATCGCTGAGCGCGTTCACCACGCGGTCTTCCATGGCGCGCACCGCGGCGGCGACTCCCGCCACGCCGGCGAGCGCGTGGATCACCATCTCGCGCTTTTCCTCGTCGGCCGCGCGCACCGTGATGGTTCCCGGCGTCGCCGTGATCGAGTTGGCCAGCAGCGTGATCTCGGTGTCGGATCGAACCCGCGTCGGCACGCGCACCATCGCCGGATCGATCGGCAACCTGGGGTCGAGAACGATGCGCGCGACCTGCAAGTTGGCGCTGGCGATGGCCCGCAACAGCCACAGTGAGTAGGCTGCAACGCGCCCCCAGGGAACACTCCCGAGATGCCGCCTCTCGTCGCTGTCTTCGTCGATTTCGACCTCTTGCATCTGGCGCGCTTTGAAAGCGATGACGACGGTAGCGATCAGGCCGACGACGATGTGCTTGGCATCGAAGACTCCGGACAGCGTCAGCCAGAATCCGAAGAGGATCAACCAGTGTACGAAGGGACCCATCGCTGCCACGGCGGCGCACTCTAGCCCGCATCGTTCGCAAACATCAAGAATGCTTCAAGAATGGTTCTTGCCCGTGCACGCGCCGTGTGCTAGCCGAAAAATCCCGCCGTGCAACGCTCGCGGGATCTAGTCCTCGGTAGCTCAGTTGGTAGAGCGATCGGCTGTTAACCGATTGGTCGCTGGTTCGAGTCCGGCCCGAGGAGCTCACACCCCCTAGGCCGTCGAGCACGCTCGGCGGCCTTTTCTTTTGCCGTTCGCTCGAAGCCGCGCCCCTACCGCGCCTCCGCGCCACCGCGGGGCTATGCTTCGTCGTCGGTGATGCGGCTGAGCGGCGAGAATCCGTTTGCCGCGCCACCGCGGGCGTTGGGGCGACTGCGCGGCAAGAGCGCCGCCGCTTCGCCGTTGCGGTTCATCCGGCGCAGGGCAACCCGCACGGCCTTGGGTTCGAGCCCGAGAGTTTCGCAAACGACGACGAAGGAAAAGACCGATCGCTGGTGCCGCCCGAAGATCCAACTCTCCGCCTCCTCGAAGGCGCGTTGCTCGGTGCCGAGAAAGGTGCGGATGGCATCCTCGAGGATCGCCAACATCAGAGCCTTCGTGCCGGAGAACGGAGCGCCGCGCGCCTCGCCTCCGGCGAGCCCGACCAGTGCGCCGATCTCATCGACGGCACCACTTCGATCTCGTGCCATCCCCCGTAATTCCCCCATCGGGATGTTACGAATTCTACTTTCGTCATTCCACCCTAAAGAGACCCAAAAGGGAGATTTATTCGGTGGCGCTTCTGCCGCAATATTGCGCTGGCAGCGACTCGGCCGTCGGCCGAGCGGCCAGCCGCACCGGCGGGCGGCGCAATGAGAGGCGGCGAGCGGATTCGAACCGCTGAATGGAGGTTTTGCAGACCTCTCCCTTAACCACTTGGGTACGCCGCCGGAAGGATTCTGCAGCTAACACGGGGCCGGCGCGCGACGCAAGGTCCGAAGAGCGCCGCCGGTCCGAATCAGCGGCGCTTCTTGCCGACGCGGCGCTTGACCGAATTGCCGCTACCGCCGTAGCGCGTCAACCCTTCGTTGAGCAGCGCCACGACGACCTCGCCCTTGCCGGCATTGAGGAGGTCGACGACATCGTCGATCCGGTCGATGAGATCGACCGGCACCCGAACGGAAAGCAGCTTCATCGGTACATATTCGCTACGTTGTTTCAGATCTTCCAGGCTCAAGTCACGAGTTACCATTGCTACCCCTTACTCCTTGTCGATGAGTACTCCTTAGCGGATTGACACCACTGTCCGCAAGAGGCTGGCACTCGCCTAGCGGTAAGTGTCTTGCCGACTAGGTTGAGCTTGGTCTCCCTTCACACCTGGGCCAAGGCTTCGCCGCCCAGACACCATGGCTTCCACCTTCGCCTCGGCTTCGGCGAACGAGGGTGCCTCATCTCAGCCCGGTTCACCGGGCTTCCCTCCCTCAGCCGTGGGCTTCAGCCCGCGGCTGTCGTCGGAAGTCGCCTTCCCCCGTTTCTCCGCCCACTCGCCGCGGCCAGCCGGGCTCAGGCGACGCGGCGAAGCTGCTTGCAGCGCTGTCGCACGCCATCGGCGACGTGGTGCCAGGCGTCGAGGAACGGTGCGTAACGTCCGCGGTAGCGGCCGCGGCCGCAGTGAAGCGAGAACGTCTTACCGCTGACTTGTTCCCACGGAATGACGAACACGCGATCGGTACCGCCATCCAGCTCCGTCGCGATACAGACGAAGTAGTCGGTGTAACGATCCTCGATGCGGCCGTGGTGATGAAAGTTGAAGTGCCAGGTTTGGTAGCGGTACTCGTAGCTGCGGCGGCCAACGGTCACGCGGTGGCGCCGCATGCCCGGGTAGGCGACGCGCAAGGCGACGCGTACACAACCGTTGATCAGCAGGTCGTAGCTGTCGGACGGCCTCGCCTCCTCCACCTCCAGCCCCAGTTGACGGAGCTGCTCCGCCACATCTCCCTTTGGCCGTTCGTGCTTGTCAATTCGCGTCGCTCGCATGCCCGCTTCGACGACTGTCGATGTGGGAATATTCGCCGCCATCGACTCACCGGCCAAAGCAGCAGCCGGCGGTGGCGCTGCGAATCCGTCGAGATTCTCGTTCATCGTGGCCTCCCCTCGCCCGCTCGGCGGGCTGGTTCCCAACCTTGAGCTTGCCTTCACCGGAGGAGACGCTTCGCCGCCGGCGATTATTGCCTGGGCGGCGAAAAAAGTGGCGGCGGGCAGAATCGAACTGCCGACACCGGGGTTATGAGTCCCGTGCTCTAACCAACTGAGCTACGCCGCCAGGCGCGGTGGATGGTCGATCGAGGCAGAAAAAGCGAGTGAATCCATCTTCTGTGACGGCGGGTTTGCCCGCCCCTGCCCCCCTCCTTATCAAATCGAGGAGGAGGGGGAAGTGACTCTGGGGACGGCGCGGCAGCGTTTTCGCTTGCGCGCCTGTTTTGTCAAGCCAGCGTCGGCTCCCAAAGCTGCGCCGCCGCTGCCAGGACCGAAACCCTCACCTCTCGCGAGTGGCGCCGCACCTGGTGCAGCTCGCCGCTGCGCAACTCGAGACAGGAGAGATCGCCGCCGTAGACGAGGCCGGTGTCCAGGCCGACGCGCTGCGGCAGCGCCACCTCCACCCGGTGCCGTGGTGTGTGGCCGTAGATCACGGTGCGCTCGAAGCCGTGCCGGCGGCACCGGTGGAAGTCCTCGCGGATCCACACCAGGTCTTCTCGTGACTGCTGCTCGAGCGTCACACCGGGCCGCACACCGGCATGCACGCAGAGAACACGACCGAGATCCTGGTACCAGCGCAGGTCGTCGAAAAAACGCAAATGCGCGGCCGGCAGCGCTGCCAACAACTCGTCCTGGCCCGCACCGGCGACCTCGTAGGAGCGCAGCGTCGAGTGCCCGCCGTTCTCGAGAAAGGACTCGCCGTAGCTGCCATCGCGACCGAGGTAGCCGAGCAGCATGTCCTCGTGGTTGCCGCGCAGGAAGATGCACTCGGCCGGTCCGGCGGCGAGCTCGATGAGGCGGTCGATGACGGCGCGCGAGTCGGGCCCGCGGTCGACGTAGTCGCCGAGGAAGCAACAGAGATCGCCAGCGCCGAGTGCCAGCGACGCCAGCAGCGTGTCCAGCTCGAGCGGACAACCGTGAATGTCGCCGATTGCGAAGGCGCGTTCAGGCAACGCTCACCCCTTACCGGTCGTCGCCAGGATTTGCGAGACGATCTGTGGATCGCCCATCACCTGCAGGGCGGCTGAATAGGGATCGATCTGTCCGTCTTCGACTTGCCGCAGCAGCGCCGCCAGGGGTTGCTGGTCGAGAGCCTGCTCGAGACGGCGATCGATCTCGTCGCGCAGCACCCGCACCAAGTCGCCGCGCCGGCCGGCGGCGCTGCGCTGCTCGCCGCGACCGCTGTCGGCGAGGAAATCGCGGTGCCGATCGATGGCGGCGACGAGCTCGCCGATGCCTTCGCCGCGGGTCGCGACAGTCATGAGAACCGGCACCTCCCAGCCGTCGGCCGGGCGCAGGTGCAGCATCTGCTCGAGCTCGGTTTTGATCTTGTGCGCGCCGTCGCGATCGGACTTGTTGACGACGAAGATGTCGGCGATCTCCAACAGGCCGGCTTTCATCGCCTGCACGGTGTCACCGGCCTCCGGCACCAGGACGACCGCAACCGTATCGGCGAGGCGCATGATGTCGAGCTCGCTCTGGCCGACGCCGACGGTTTCGACGATGACGACGTCCTTGCCGGCCGCTTCGAGGAGACGCGTGACGTCGCGCGAAGCGCGCGCCAGGCCGCCGCCGCTGCCGCGCGCGCTGAGCGAGCGGATGAACACCCCCTGGTCGAGAAAGTGTTGCTGCATGCGAATGCGATCGCCGAGCACGGCGCCGCCGGAGAACGGGCTCGAGGGGTCGACGGCGACGATTCCCACCGCCCGCCCGGCCTCGCGCAAGCTCCCGATCAGGGCGTCGAGCAGGGTCGATTTGCCGGCCCCCGGCGGTCCGGTGATGCCGACCACGGCGGCGCCGCCGCTGCCGTGGATGGCACTCATCACCGCCGCCGTCTCGGCGCCGCGGTTTTCGACCAGCGTCATCAACTTGGCCAGGGCACGCCGGTCCCCGCCCTGCATCTTCTCGATCAGCTCCCGCGTCGCTGCCCGCATCACACCCGTTCTTTCGCCGAACCCGTACGATCCGCACGGGCTTGTAGTATGGACCGATCAGGTTCGCCGAGCCCCCGGCGCGGCGCCGGATCATTCATATAGAGAAACTCTCGATTTGCCTCGCGCAGCGACACCAACCTTTGCCTTTGCCTAAGCCTGCGCCTGAGCCTACGAGCGCAGCGAGTTTCAGCCTAGCAGCCCGCCGGAAGCACCGCGAGATAAGGCTTCTACGGATCTCGATAGTACCTAGACTCGCTGCCGCCTGGGCAGCTAAGCTGGAGCGGCAATGAGCACTTCGCGATTCTGGAACCACCCGCTGTTGCCGATCGGCTGTGTCTTGATCGCCCTCGGCATCGGCAACTGGTGGGTCAGCCGCGGCAAGTTGGCCGAGTACTCGCAACGGCTGGCGGCCTCGCGGCAGGTCAGCAGCACCGACCTCTCGACCTTTCGCCATCTCGATGAAATCACCAACCAGTCGCTCCTGCGGCGCCTGCACCGGGCTTCTTCGGTGCACAGCATGTCGGCGGCCAAACGCGACTTCTATGCTCTGGTCAACAACGGCGGTCGGATGATCGCCCTGCTCGGGCTCACCCTCCTCGCCGCCGGTCTGGTGCGCCTCGCCGGTGAGCCCGGCGGCTGAGACCGGCGTCGCGCGCGGTGCCGGCCGCGCCCTGCCGACCGATGGACACTCTCTTTCCGCGCACCTTTCTGCTCGTCTTCGCGCAACTCGCGGTCGGCGGCATCTTCTGCCTGTCGATCCCGCCCTTCCACGACATGGATCGCGGTTACTACAAGTCGTCGGCCTTCGTCTTTTGGCTGATCGGCGTCCTGGCGACGCTCGGTCACCTGGCGCTCTGGCGGCGCCCCGGCGCGACGACGGTGGGCAGCCTGAGCGGCTTCGAGATCCTGCTGTGGTGCGCCTTCTGCCTGAGCGCCGGCGCCTATCTCTTCTCTCTCTGGTACGAGTACTTCGTCATCCGCGCCCGCCTCTTCGCACTCGCCTGGGTCCTCGGCTGGTTCGCCGTGCTCACCAGTGCCGCCGCCTTCGCGCAG
This sequence comes from uncultured Binatia bacterium (SeqCode), assembly GCA_965216585.1. Taxonomy (GTDB): domain Bacteria; phylum Desulfobacterota; class Binatia; order HRBIN30; family CADEER01; genus CADEER01. The sequence goes on from CBDCGC010000002.1 coordinate 600,326, forward strand.
CGCTCGGACCTCGCCCTGGCCTGGTTGATCTACCCGACCAGCTTCGTCCTCGGCGCCCTCGTGCTCGGCGCCGCCGCCTCGGGGATGCTCCTCGGCCACTGGTATCTGATCGATCGCAATCTCTCGCTGCAGCCACTGTGGAACGTCCTGCGCTTCTATCGAGGGGTTCTGGTTGCCCAGATCGCCGTGCTGGTGCTCGCCGCGGCGGCGTTGGCGACGACCGGCGACAGCTGGACCGAATGGGGCGGCGTCTTTCTCGGCCGCGCCGCCATCTCGCCGCTCGGCACGGCGGTGCTGGCGGCGATGATCTGGCGCACGCTGTTGATTCCCCAGACGATGGCGGCGACCGGCCTATTCTACATCGCCATCCTCGCCGCTACCGTCGGCGAGCTTCTCGGTCGCTACCTCCTCTTCCGCACCGGCCTGCCGCTCTGACGGTTGAGGCTCGGCGGTGCTCGCTTCGCCGCCCGCGCCGGCTACGGCGACCGGCTGTTCCGCACCTGGCTCCGGCGCCGCCGCGCCGCGGCCGCCTCCGGGCCCTTCGTCGCCGTCGTTGGCATCGATCTCGGCCAGCGCGTAGAGCCGGCTGACGCGCAGCCCGCGCGACGTCCAGGCGACGTCGAAACCGACGCGCATCCCCTCTCGGAGATCTTCGAAGTGGCGCAACGGGCCGCGCATGTCGACGATGGCGTAGACCATTTCGATCTCGCGGCCGCGCGACGAGCGAATGATGGCGCGCTGGCTGCCGCGAAAGAGGCGCACGATGACGCCTTCGACATAGCGCGAATCGGCGAAGAGCTCGGGTTCGCTGCCGGCGCTCATCGCCGCGCGCCGGCGCCCGCCAGCGCCACCCCGCCGGCGCCGAGGCCACTCCACGACAGTCCGGCGAAAGCCGATTCGCTCTCACTCAAGGCGGCAAAGATCTCGCCGGCGCCGCCCGGCACGGCGCCGTCCGCGAGCTCGGACAGCAAGTGCCAGGCCGGACGCGACGCGCCAACCGGCTCGATCGCTCGCACCAGGCGCTGGACGCGACCGTCGCGGTTGGTGAAAGTGCCGTCGGCTTCTGCGAAGGACGCCACCGGCAAGGCGTAGTCGGCGATCTCGACACTCGGGCCGTAGTGGGTGTCGAGGACGACGACGCTGCCGACCTCGTCGCCGAGCCGGTCGAGCTCGTCGGCGGTGCAGATCTGTGCCAGGTCGGTGCGCAGCAGCACCAGAGCCTGCACCTCACCGGCCAGCGCCGCCTCGACGATGGCGCGACCGTCGCCGCCGCTCAACCCCTGCGCCACCAGGCCGGCGCTGTTGGGGTTCTTGTCGGCATCGATGAGAAAGTCGTCGGCGCTGGCGTCTTCGGGCGACCACGAGTGACCGCCGACCCGCCCGGCGTGTGCCGCCATCAGCTTGCGAAAGAGAAAGATCTCTTCGTTGGTCGCCGCCGCGGAGACGATGCCGGCGACGGCGCCATCTTCGCCGAGGCGGCGCAGTGCAGCCGTGGCATCGCTCCACTCCATCGTCTGCCAGCCCTCGGCCTCGCGCCGCACCGGTTGCAGGAGGCGCCCTTCGCCCTGGAAGCGCTTGTACGACAGGCGTCCTTCGTCGCACATCCAGTATCGGTTGACGTCGTCGTTGGCGCGCGGCCGGAAACGGTAGATCTCGTTGCGCCGGTGATGGATGTCGATGTTGCAACCGGTGGCGCAGCCGGGGCAGACCGAGGGTGCGCTCTCCAGGTACCAGACGCGAGCGCGGAAGCGGAAGTCCTTGTTGGTCAGAGCGCCGACCGGGCAGATGTCGGCGACGTTGCCCGAATAGGCGTTGTCGAGCGCAACGCCGGGAAAGACGTCGATCTGGCAGTGGTTGCCGCGCTGGAAGATGCCGAGCTCGCCGGTGCCGGTGACCTCGTCGAGAAAGCGCGTGCAGCGCGTACAGAGAATGCAGCGCTCCTGGTCGAGCATGATCAGCGGCCCGATGTCCAGCGCCTTGCCCTTGCGCACCTTGGCTTCGAGCGGTGTTCGGCTCTCCTGACGGTCGTGATCCATGTAGTAGTCCTGCAGCTTGCACTCGCCGGCCTGATCGCAAATCGGACAATCGATCGGGTGATTGACCAGCAAGAACTCGAGCACCGCCTCGCGGGCGCGGAGGACGCGTTCGGACTTGGTCTTGACCACCATGCCGTCGCCGGCGCGGGTGTTGCACGCGATCTGCAGCTTCGGCATCTTCTCGATCTCGACCAGGCACATGCGGCAATTGCCGGCGACCGGGAGACCGGGGTGGTAGCAGTAGTGGGGAATCTCCGTCCCCAACTGTTCGGCCGCCTGGACGAGGTTGCTACCGTCCTCGACCGTGACCTCCTGACCGTCGATTTCGAGAGTCGGCATGCTCAGGCTCGGGCCGCCGCGGCGGCGCCATCGCCGGCGCGCTGCGGGCAGCCGCCGTGACGCAGGTGTTCTTCGAACTCGGCGCGAAACTTGGTGATGAAGCTCTTGGTCGGCATCGCCGCTGCGTCGGCGAGCACGCAAACCGTATTGCCCATCATGTTGTCGGAAACCTGCATGAGCAGATCGAGATCGCGCTCGCGCGCCCCACCCTCTTCGATGCCGATGAGCAGGCGCTCGAGCCATCCGGTTCCCTCGCGACACGGCGTGCACTGTCCGCACGACTCGTGCCGGTAGAAGCGGGCGATGATACGCAGCGCTCGCACCATGCAGGTGTCCTCATCCATGACGATGGTGCCGCACGAGCCGAGCAACGAGCCGGCCGCCGACACCGAGTCGAAGTCCATGTTCACATCGATCTCATCCGCCGTGAACACCGGCACCGACGAGCCGCCGGGAATCACCGCCTTGAGCTTCTTGCCACCGCGCACGCCGCCGGCGTGCTCGTAGATCAGCTCGCGCAGCGACGTCCCCATCGGCAGCTCGTAGACGCCCGGCCGCTCGACGTGACCGCTCATGCAGTAGAGCTTGGGGCCGGGACTCTTCTCGGGGCCGATGCTCTTGAACCAAGCCGCGCCCTTTTCCATGATCGGGCGCACGCAGCACAGTGTCTCGACGTTGTTGACGATGGTCGGCGCGCCGAACAATCCGACCACCGCCGGAAACGGCGGCTTGACGCGCGGATAGGCGCGCTTGCCCTCGAGCGATTCGATCAGTCCGGTCTCTTCGCCGCAGATGTAGGCGCCGGCACCGCGGTGAACGACGACGTCGAGGTCGAAGCCACTGCCGTAGATGTCGCTGCCGAGATGTCCCGCGGCGACGGCTTCGCGCACCGCCTTCTCGACGATTTCCGCCGCCCGTGCCAGCTCACCCCGGATGTAGATATAGGCCTTGTGGCTCTTGATGGCGAAGGCGGAAATTAAAGTACTTTCGAGTAGTAGGTGGGGGTTGTGCTCGAGAATCTGCCGATCCTTGAAGGTGCCCGGCTCGCTCTCGTCGGCGTTGACGCAGAGGTAGCGCGGCTTGGGATTGTCCTTGGGCAGGAAGCCCCACTTCATGCCGGTCGGAAAACCGGCACCGCCGCGACCGCGCAGTCCCGACTCCTTGACCTGATCGATCACCGCCTGCGCTTCCATGTCGCAGAGCACGCGGCGCGCCGTCGCGTAGCCGCCGTCGCCGGTGTAGACGTCGAGTTGGCGCAGGTCGGCCACGTCCTCGTGGCGCAGCAGAATCTTTTCCGCCATCGCGTTGCGACCGGGTTCTCAGACCGGTTCCGAGACTTCAGCAGCGATCTTCTGCTTCTGTCCCTGGATCTTCCGCTGTAGAGCCATCAGTCCGTCGAGCACCGCCTCGGGGCGCGGCGGACAGCCGGGCACGTAGACATCGACCGGGATGACGCGATCGATCCCCGGCACCGTCGTGTAGTTGTCGTAGAAGCCACCGGTCGAGGCGCAGGCGCCGAAGGACATGACCCATTTGGGTTCGGCCATTTGCTCGTAGACGCGTTTGAGAATCGGCGCCTGGCGGCAGGTGACGGTGCCGATGACCATCAGCAGATCCGCCTGGCGCGGCGTGAAGCGGGGAAGCAGCGCTCCGAATCGATCGATGTCGTAGGGCGACATGGTCAGCGACATGAACTCCATGGCGCAGCAGGCGGTGGCGAACGGATACGGAAAGAGCGAAAACTTGCGCGCCCAGCCGACCGCCTTGTCGAGCGAGGTCAAGACGACGCTGTTTTCGAGAAGCGCCTCGTCGCCGCCAGAGTCTGAGATGGTTTTGAGCTCCATCGATCCGCCTGCCCTGCCTTGGTGCTTATCGGCCAGCCCCAGGCGAGTCAACGCGGCCCGCGGCGGTAAAGTCCCGACAAGTGGCGCTCATTCGCCGGCCGGATCGGCGGCGGAGATGAATCGACGCCCCGGCATGGCAATCCACTTGCCTGGCGGGTAGACCGACGGTTGTGATGAACCTCTGGCTGCACGTCGCGTCGTTGATCCTCTACGCCATCGCGACACTGGTCGTCCTCGTTTACGCCATCCCGCGCGCCCGCGCTGCGGCCTCGGAGGACGAACGCCTACAGCGCGCCGCGGCGGCGATGCGTATCTACGACCCGCTCAGCATCGCCCTGCTCGGCATTGTCGTCATGAGCGGAGCCTTCGGCCTGACGGCGCTCAAGGATGCGCTGCGCGAACGCTTCTTCCAGGTCATGGGCCCGGTTCTGATGTGGAAGCTCGCCCTCACTTTCGTTCTCATCATCCTCGCCACCTACCTGGCCTTCGGACTCGGCAACCGCCTCGTCGGCTACGCCGACACGGACGAACGCCCGGCGCCCGGTTGGAGCACCAGGGCGCTGCGCCGCATCCAGATCACCAGCGCCCTGATCCTCGTGCTCTGCGGCACCATCACCTGGATCGCCGGCGCCATGCGCTGACGGCGTCGTTCAACGGGCTGTTTAGCTGGAGGAGCCGCATGGAGTGTTTCAAGAGCATCGACGACAGCGCCGCCTTCAACGTTGAGAAGATGAAGAAGAACAACCTGTTCACGACCGAGCGGATGTTCTGCGACGTCTACTGCTTCGAGCCCGGCCAATCGCAGTCAGCCCACAGCCACGCCGACTCCGACAAGATCTACTACGTCCTCGACGGCAGCGCCCGCATCTCGATCGGCAAAGAAGAGCGCGACGTCGAAGCCGGCACCGCCATCCTCGCCCCCGCCGGCGAGCCGCACGGTGTCACCAACACCAGCCCCGCCCGCCTCCGCGTCCTCGTCTTCATGGCACCGCTGCCATAGGGGAAACCGTATACCGACCATTTCGACCGCCGCTCCGACGGCCGGCGCGAGAGCCGTCGTATCGTCTTCAAAAGGCGCGAAGTAGGACGCGAGTGTGACTTCGCTTGCCCAGAGACCTCGGTCGGGAAATTCGATCTCCCAGCCGATCCCCACACCCGCCGTCGTGCGATAGAACATTGGCGCGGCGCGCCAGTGGGGAACCGCGATCAAGTTCGCGAGAACAAAGCGTTTCCATCGCCGAAGGCCTCAGCGAAGACAGACCCCCGGCGGTACCGGTGGTCGGTGTTGCAGCCCTCAGGATTTCAAGTTGATACTCAGAACCGAAACGCGCTAGTAGATGATGCTCTGAGGGCGGAGTCGTCCAAGATGAGGACCGGTACCTGATTTCTCAGGGGCAGCCGGCCGATTCATCTGGTCGGCCACCTGCCCCTCGCATGGTTGCCCACGATGATTGACAAGAAGATTCTGCCGGTTGCGCTTCTGCTGACGACGTCCGTGCTCGTTCCACCGAGTGCCGACGCGTTCTCGATGGGTATATCCACTCAGCAATTCGGAATGAGCGCGTGCAATCAGTGCCACCTCGGCGCCGCGGCGCCGGCCGTGACGCTGAGCGGACCGACCACGGTCAGCGCGGGGTCGACGAACGAGTATCTGCTGACGATTACCACTCCGCTTGCAGCCGGCGGTCTGAACGTTTCCGCCCTCGACGGAGCGTTTGCCACCGGCGGAAGCGATCCGGCTGGTACGCAAGCGATCGCCGGCAGTGGCGGCCGCGACGAGATTACCCACACCGCGGCCAAGGCCGCAGCTGCCGGAAGCATTACGTTCAGCTTTCTGTGGACGGCGCCGCTTTCGTTCGTCAGCACGGATCTGGTTGCATGGGGCAACGCAGTCGACGGCAATAGCCAAACCAGCGGGGATCAAGCCGCCTTCGACATCCTCAGCGTCATGAATGCCGATACGCCGTCACCGAGTCCCACTGCGACGGCAACGCCGTTGCCGATCGGGGACAAGAAGCTCGCAGGACGGCGCCTCAACCTGAGAGATCCGAAAAAGCTGTCGCGGCGGAGTATGAGGTTCAGGTCGGTTCGCGATCCGACCTTGGTGGCACCGCCGTCGTCAGATCCGAGTGCCGTCGGCGCCTCACTGGCAGTGACGGGGCTCGGCGTTGGCGACGGCAGAACGGGTTTGATCGATCTTCCAGCTTCCGGTTGGCGGGCACTTGGCAAGCCGCCTGGGAGTAGAGGCTATAAGTTCAAAGGCGACGGCAGTGCCAGCGGAGTTCGCGCGGTCGTCTTGAAGCCGAGAGCAAAGGGCGGGTTCCTCGCCGCAAAGGCCCGCAAGGAAAACTGGCCCTACGCGATCACACAACCGCAAGCTGGTGTCCAATTGTTGCTCAAGATCGGAGACGACGTCTACTGCTCGCTTTTCGATCCGTCGAGCATGGTCGAAAACGAAGCCGGGCATGTGTCGGCTCGGGACGCCGTAGCGCCGCTCGACTGCGCGCTATGTTCCAACGGCCACATCGACGAGTTCGAAGAATGCGACGACGGCAATCTCGATGACGGCGACGGATGCTCATCGAGCTGCCTCTTCGAATGCGGAAACGGCGCCGTCGACGGGTCGGAAGAATGCGACGACGGCAATCTCGACGATGGCGACGGATGCTCGTCGACCTGCCTGATCGAGAACGAGAGCGGCCTCTGCGCCGGGATCGCTCCCGTTGCCGGGACCTCGATGATCGCCGAGCTCGTCACCGACCAAATCGATCTGGGCACCTCTTTGACCGCTCCACCACTCGACACGCGCCGGCTCTTTGTCACGGAACAGCCAGGTCTCATTCGTGTCATCCGGGACGGCACACTGCTTGCGACCCCCTTTCTCGACATCTCGGCGTTGGTGTACCAGAGCACGGGGACTGGCCTCCTCGGCCTCGCTTTCCACCCGGACTACAAGACGAACGGACGCTTCTTCGTTCACTACGCCGACCTTGCGGGCAATGTGATCCTCGCTCGCTACGAAGTGAGCCCGGGCGATCCCGATGTGGCGGACCCTTCGAGTGGGCAGATCCTTCTCACGGTCCCGGGGCACCTGAATCACGACGGCGGCCAGCTGGCATTCGGTCCCGACGGATACCTCTACCAGGCGATTGGCGACGGCCCCGAACAGTGCGGCCTCCTCGGCAACTCGCAGAACGACTTTTCCATCGACGGCAAGCTCCTGCGTATCGATGTCGACGTGGAGTCGCCGCCCTACTACGCCATACCACCGTCCAATCCGAATGCCGGGCTCGGCGATCCGTTCGGCCTGGTGTGGGCAAAGGGACTACGGAATCCCTGGAGGTTCAGTTTCGATCGGGGCACCGGGGACGTCTACATTGCCGATGTGGGTCAAGTCGGTTTCGAGGAGATCAACTTTCAACCCGCCGCCAGTATCGGTGGTGAGGACTACGGGTGGAACTTCTTCGAAGGTCAGATGTGCTTCGATCCGGAAGCCGTATGCGGTCATCCACCGCATGCCGGGGGTTGTCCGGATCCAACGCCTTTCACCTTCCCCATCCATGAATACGATCATGGCTTAGGTGGTTGCTCGATTACCGGCGGATTCGTTTATCGCGGCTGCCGGCTACCCGACCTTCACGGAACGTATTTCTATGCGGATTTCTGCGGGGCGTTCGTGCGCACCTTCGAGGCCGTCGCCGGTGTTGCGCAGAACCATCAAGACGTCACCGCAGAGCTGTTCCCGGCGGGGGGCTTCGGGGTGCCAACGAGCTTTGGCGAGGACGCACGCGGTGAGCTCTACGTGATCACCTGGCTCGGCAACGTGTTTCGAATCATCCCGTCTTCTCCGTAGTTGTCGGGATATCGGAATTTCCGGGAGGAAAACCGCGCGCTCACGGCTCGGCGCCCTCCCTCGTTTGACGTTCACGTTACGGGTTGCGGCTCGCCCGCGACTCAGAGTGTGGAGCTCAACCGGCTTCGTCGACGGTGGCGCGCTGGACTCTGATGCGGGTGCTGCGACGCTTGGATGTGCTGAGGGCTTCGAAGCGCAGCATCGCCAGGGCGCGGCCGTCGCCGCGCATGGCGCTGGCCGATGCGGCGGCGATGCGGATGATGCCCGGACGCACGACGGTGGCGTGGAAGATGCCGCCCTTGAGACGCCGCGTGCGACGCAGGCGCACCGGTCGCAGCGCGCCCTCGTCGTAGGCGATCTCGACCTCGGCGGCGTTGAAGCGAGGACCGTCGATGTGGATCGGTACCTTCACCCAGCGCGAACGCGCCCGGCGTGTTCGACCCAGCCTGACCCGCCGCTGCTCGGCAGCGCCGAGCGCCGCTGCCGCGGCGCCGCCACCACCCGGCGGCGGCGCCCAGTTGCCGGTGCAATCGCCGTAGGCGTAGGCGATGAAGCTCTGGTTGGTAGCCGACGCGGCGAGTGGAAAATACTGGATCGCACCGGGCTGACAAACGCCACCACCCACCATCGGCGGCTGCGTCGTCTGGTTGGGCGCCGGTGCGGCGAAGGGGATGAACCCCCAATCGGAGTCGCACAGCGTCGGCTCGGCGATCGGGAACGAATCGATGAGCCCGACGATGCGCTTGAGAATCATCGACGCATCGAGATTGCTCAGAGTCCCGTCGCCGGTGACGTCGCACGCGAGCTCCTGAACCTGCAACAAGGTGCGCTGGCCGCTCGTCGCCTGCAAGATGTATGCGGCGTCGAGGGCGGAAACGGCGGCGCCGGTGCCGCCGTCCTTGTCGGCGGTGATCTCGACGTTGACCATCGGTAGGCCGCCGAGTAGGTAGCCGCCGCCGTCGCTGGTGACCGCTTCGGATCCGGCCGACGCGCTCAGGGTGACGCCGGCAACCGGTAGGCCGGCGCCGAAGTGGGCGACCGATCCACTGATGCCGAATTGACCGACGACCGTCGGCGTCGGTGTCGGCGTCGCTCCGGCCGTGCCGACGCGGACGACGACTTCCTCGGTCGGACCGAGGTTGCCGACGACGTCCATCAACTGGATACTGACGACAGTGTCGCCCGGGTGAAACTGGCTCGCCAGGGGGACCGCAAAGCAGTACTGCGTTTTCGTATCGCTGGCGATCGGCGACAGGCCGCCGAACCGATCGCGCGTACAGGGGTCGTTCTCCGTGAACCACTCGAAGCGACAGGCGGCGTCTTCCAGCGCGTCCAGTGTTTCCTGCGGATCGAGCCCGGGCGCCGCTGGGATGCCGCCGTTGATCGTCGTATTGCATTCGATGAACTGGCTGCCGTTGCCCAGGTTTCGCGAGTAGAGAACCTTGAGATCGGGGCTTCCGCTGAAACCGACGATTTCATCGCCACGGCGGGTACCACCGACTCCCGGCGGCAGGAAGGAGAGGCCGGCCTTGGCTTCGACGACGAAGAGCGGGCGACCGGAGGTGTGCTCAAAGACGCGCCGGCCCTGATCGTCGAAGGCGGGCGTCGGTGTCGGCGTCAGCCGGCAGGCGAACTTACAACAAAACTCGCAGCCATCCTGGTTGATGGCTCCGGCGTAGGTGACGACCGGGCCAGTCAGCGGACCACCGGCGCCGGCATGCCGTAGCAGGCCTGCCGTCGACACGAGTGCCACCACAGCTAGCAGCGCCAGCATTCGCATCGACTTCCCCATCGATCTGGGCATGGTGCAGGCTCGACTTTCCACGCGCGTCCCCCGATTCCTTCCAGGCTCGTCCGACGAGATGAACAAAAGCCGAGGTTTGCTGCAAAACTGCCCGAAAACCAGCGAAAAGCGAATTCGACCTCACGAGCCGGTGATCATGCCACGCATCACCGCCTGGAGGATGCCGCCGTGGCGGTAGTATTCGACCTCGACCGGCGAGTCGATGCGCGATTGCACCTCGATGTGGCGCTCCCGGTCGCCGGCCGTGATGCGAACCGACAACCTCGCCTGCGCCGCAAAACCCGACTCGATGCCGGTGATGTCGAAGGATTCGTCCCCCTGCAGACCGAGCGACTGGCAGCTCTCGCCGGCGAGGAACTGGAGGGGCAGAACCCCCATCCCGACGAGGTTGGAGCGATGGATGCGCTCGAAGCTCTCGGCGATGACGGCGCGTACGCCAAGTAGACGAGTTCCCTTGGCCGCCCAATCGCGCGAGCTGCCGGTGCCGTACTCCTTGCCGGCGAGAACGATCAGCGGCACTCCCTCGCCGGCGTAGCGCATGGCGGCGTCGTAGATCGACATCTGCTCGCCGTCCGGGAAGTGACGGGTGATACCGCCCTCGGTTCCCGGTGCCAGTTGATTGCGCAGGCGGATGTTGGCGAAGGTGCCGCGCATCATCACTTCGTGATTGCCGCGGCGGGCGCCGAAGGAGTTGAAATCGGTCTGGCTGACGCCCTGCTCGATCAAGTAGCGGCCGGCCGGACCGTCGGCCGGAATGGCGCCGGCCGGCGAGATGTGATCGGTGGTGACCGAGTCGCCGAGCAACGCCAACACGCGGGCACCGCGAATCTCGCTGAGATCGGCCACATCGAGTGTCATGTCGTCGAAGAACGGTGGGTTCTTGATGTAGGTCGACGCCGACTCCCAGCCGTAGATCTCTCCCTGCGGCAGCGGCAGCGCCTGCCAGCGGTCGTCACCGTCGAAAACGGCGGCGTACTGGCGGCTGAAGAGCTCGGGGGAAATCGACTGCTGCATGAGACCTTCGACGTCGCTCGCCGACGGCCAGATGTCGGCCAGGTAGACCGCCGCACCGTCCGCGTCGTGACCGATCGGCTCGCGCGCGAAATCGATGTCGACCGTGCCGGCCAGCGCGTAGGCGACGACCAGCGGCGGCGACGCCAGGTAGTTGGCCAGCGTGTGCGGATTGACCCGTCCCTCGAAGTTGCGGTTGCCACTCAACACCGACGCCGCGACCAGGCCACCGCTCTTCAGCGCGTCGACGATCTCCGGTGCCAGCGGGCCACTGTTGCCAATGCACGTCGTGCAGCCGTAGCCGACGAGATGGAAACGCAGCTCTTCGAGGACGCCGAGCAGATCTGCTTTGCGCAAGTAATCGGTGACGACCTTCGAGCCCGGCGCCAGGCTGGTCTTGACCCACGGCTTCACCCGCAGGCCGCGCGCCACGGCGTTCTTCGCCAACAACCCGGCGCCGATCATGACCGACGGGTTCGAGGTGTTGGTGCAGCTCGTGATGGCGGCGATGACCAGCGAGCCGTGCGTCAAATGCGCGTCGCCGTCTCGGCCGATGGCGACCCGACTCTTTTCGTAGAGGGGCTGGGTCCGGTCGCGTTTTTCGCCGCTGCCGGCCGGCCGCCACGGATCGACGTCTTTGCCGTATTCGTCGCGCACGGCGGTGTAGAACTTCTCCTTCATCGCCGACAGCGCGATGCGATCCTGCGGCCGCTTCGGTCCGGCCAGGCTGGGCTCGACGCTGCCGAGATCGAGGTCGAGCGATTCCGAGTACTCGGGGTCGCCGGCGTCGGCGGTGCGAAACAAGTGCTGCGCGCGGCAGTAGGCCTCGACCAGGGCGATCTGCGCCGGCGGCCGGCCGCTGAGACGCAAGTAGTCGAGGGTTCGTTCGTCGACCGGGCAAAAGCCCATCGTCGCGCCGTACTCCGGCGCCATGTTGGCCAGCGTCGCGCGGTCGGCCAGCGGCAAGGTGCTCAGTCCGTCGCCGTAGTATTCGACGAACTTGCCGACGACGCCGTGGCGGCGCAGCATCTCGGTCGCGGTGAGAACGAGGTCGGTCGCCGTCGCGCCGGCCGGCAACCGGCCGATCAGCTTCATGCCGACGACCTGTGGTGTCAGCATCGTATAGGGCTGCCCGAGCATGACCGCTTCGGCTTCGATACCGCCGACACCCCAACCGAGGACGCCGATACCGTTGATCATCGTCGTGTGTGAATCGGTGCCGACGACGGTGTCCGGATAGACCAGCGCGCCATCGCCGGTGTCGCGGCGGAAGACGACCTGGGCGAGGTATTCGAGGTTGACCTGGTGGCAAATCCCGGTGCCCGGCGGTACGACGCGAAAATTCTCGAAGCTCTTCTGCCCCCAGCGCAAGAAGACATAGCGCTCGTGGTTGCGCTCGAGCTCGCGTTCGGTGTTCACCCGCAATGCATCGTCGCTGCCGAAGCGATCGATCTGCACCGAGTGGTCGATGACGAGGTCGACAGGAACCACCGGGTTGATCTTTGTCGGGTCGGCGCCGAGGCGCGCGACGGCGTCGCGCATCGCCGCCAGATCGACGACGGCGGGAACTCCGGTGAAATCCTGCAAGAGTACGCGCGCCGGCATGTACGGCACTTCGCGCCGGTCGCCGTCGCCCCAGGCGGCGAGAGCTTCGACGTCGGCAGCGCTGACCAGGCTGCCGTCTTCGTTGCGGCAGAGGTTTTCCAACAACACGCGGATACTGAACGGCAGGCGCGCGAGATCGACGCCGAGCGCCTGCGCCAGGGTGGAAAGACTGTAATGCTCGAAGGTCTCACCGCCCACCTCGAGCTTTCGCTTGGCCGAAAACGAATTGCTTTGCCCCATGCCTTCCTCCCAACTCCCCTACTCGCCGCGCTCGAGCCGCCGCTTGGTAAACACCGCGTCGTCGAGGCCACCGTTGAGCTTCAACGACTGCACGCTGGCGATGGTCCGGCTGTGGGCGCGCGCATTGAGCATTTCGAGACGGTACGGTGATGGAATGCCGTCGACCGGCCGGAAATCCGACAGCGCCAACGTTTTGCGCAGGCGCCCCTGTGCGTCGAGGAAGTTGTAGCGCCGGATGAGACTGTCCTCGCCGCCAATCCACACCTCGATGGCGGCGTAAGTGACCTCCTGGATCTCCGTTGGCTTGAGGCGGATGACGGCGCAGGCGACGCCATCGTACTTCTCTTCGCGCAACCACTGACTCGTCGCGTCCTCGACGCTCCACGAGGCGACGTCCATCATCAAACCCAAATCCTCGTAGCTGAAGTCGGTTCCGACAAAGCTCTCCTTCTTGCGCGAGCCGCTGATCTGCCGCACCCGCTTGGTCGACGGCAGAAAGAGCCACTGCCGATCCGGTCCGCGCGGATCGACCCATTGGAGAAAGCCGACGCCGCGCGCCTGCGGCGGCTCGCGAAAGAAGAGGATGGTGCGGCTCGCGTCGTCGTCGTAGCGCTTGGTCCACATCTGCAAGCCGCGGTTGCGGATACCGCCGCGCCGATCGATGATCTGCAAGGAGAGTGTCTGCTCGCGGTCGCTCCAGTGGCGCACCGTGCGGCTGAGCTCACGACTGCGCGAGAGCAGCGCCCGCGCTCGCGGATCGTCGCCGTCCGCCACCACCAGCGAAGGTAGGGCCAGAAACAGGGCGATCGGTATGAAACGACAAGGGCTCGGCATGGCGGAAGGCTCGTGCGCCGATCTGGGCGACCAATGCCGCGGCGCTACGAGGATTCTTCCAAGTTACCGTGCCGCTGATGCCACAGCAAGCCGCGGTAGACATAGTGCACCCCGGAAGCGGCGGTCATCACGGCGGCAAAACCCTGCATGACGTAGTTGATCCATGTCATCGGCAGGTCGGGCCGCGCCAGCGTCATCAGTGCAAAGCCGACGGTGAATAGCTGGACGAAGGTGCTCGCTTTGCCGAGTTTGCTCGGGTCGATGGCGACCCAGTGGTGGTCGACGACGAAGATGGCGACGTAGCCGAGAACGACGATGACGTCGCGCATGACGACCAGGGTGACCAGCCAGCCCGGGATGGTTCCCTTCAAGCCGAGCACCAGGAACGAGGAGAGCAGTAGTAACTTGTCGGCCATCGGGTCGAGCACGGCGCCGAGATCCGATTGCGTATCGGTGAGCCGCGCCAGGGCGCCGTCGACGGCGTCGGTCATACCGGCACTGACGAGCAGAATGAAGGCCGCCGCGTACCTGCCCTGGGCGAGAAAGACGAGGAAGGCGGGAATCGCCAAGATGCGCAGAAAGGTCAGAAAGTTGGGCAGTGTCAGCACGCCTCGGCAAGCTCCTTGCGAATGCGGCCGGCGACGGCGGCCGGTACGTAGGCGACGATGCGGTAACCGTCTTCGTTGGCGGTCAGCGTCTCCTCGACGACGCGGCCACTGCGGTGCATGGCGGCGATGAGATCGCTGCGCGCCAGCGGCACGTCGATCTGCAACTTTTCCTGCTGCGCCGCCAGCAAGGTGCCGATCTGCCGCAACAAGACGTCGACGCCCTCGCCGCTGCGCGCCGAGATCTCGCAGCTCGGGCCGTCGAGCTGACGCCCGGTGCCGCAGCCGGCGACCTTGTCCATCTTGTTCAACACCGTGATGCGCGGCGTCGACGCCGCACCGAGCTCGGCGAGCACGCCGTCGACGACGCGGATGTGCTCGGCGAAGAGAGGGCTCGAACCGTCGACGACGTGGACCAGCAGGCAGGCGTTGGCAACCTCTTCCAAGGTGCTCTTGAAGGCGTCGACGAAGCCGTGTGGCAGCTTGTGGATGAAGCCGACGGTGTCGACCAGCAGCGCTTCGCTGCCGTCGGGAATGCGCAACAGGCGGACCATCGGATCGAGGGTGGCGAACAATTTGTTCTCGACCAGCGTGCCCGCCTCGGTCAGATGATTCATCAAAGTCGACTTGCCGGCGTTGGTGTAGCCGACCAGGGCCACCACCGGATACGGTACGCTGGCTCGCTTCACCCGGTGCAGAGCACGCGTGCGCCTCACCTGTGCGAGTCGCTTGCGCAAGCGCGAGATGCGTTCGCGCACGCGCCGGCGGTCGACTTCGAGCTGCGTTTCACCGGGGCCGCGCGTGCCGACGCCGCCGCGCTGGCGCGACAAGTGCAACCACTGGCGCGTCAGGCGCGGCATCAGGTACTGCAACTGGGCCAGCTCGACTTGCAGCTTGCCCTCCTGCGTCGTCGCGCGCTGGGCGAAGATATCGAGAATCACCTGTGTGCGATCGAGCACTTTGACGCAAAACGACTGTTCGAGGTTGCGCTGCTGGACCGGTGTCAGCTCGTCGTCGAAGAGAACGACGTTGGCCCTGAGGCTCTCGACCAGAGCGCGGATCTCTTCGATCTTGCCGGCGCCGATGAGGGTGCGGGGATTGGGCCGCTTGAGCGTCTGCACGGCGCGGGCGACGATGTGCAGCCCGGCCGTCGCCGCCAGGCTGGCGAGCTCGTCGAGCGACTCCTCGGCGCCGATGAGAACGTCGCGCGATCGCTCGACGGCGACCAGGACTGCTCGTTCGCCCGGTTCCTTTGCGTTGATCGTCATTACAGACACCCGCCTACCAGCGTGATAGCAAGCGCGGCGGCCGAACGCACGAGCGGCCTTTGCACGAGTGGCGAAGGCCTTGGAACCCCTGCTGCCCTGCGTGGCCCGTCCGGTATTTTCCCGGCCCGGCTATTGAAAGGTCGTCGTTCCCGCACCGAAGAGGCTCTCGACGGCGTCGACCATGCCGTCGGTCGCCGCCACACGCAGCTCCGATGGCAGCTCGATCACCGTCTCCGTTTCATCGGGCAGGAGCAGATGCAAGTAGGCGGGGTACGATCCGGCGTGCGCTTCGAGCGCCGAGCGCAGCTTGCGAAAGGCGTCGGCATCGACGCGATCGGCGCGCAGCGCAAAGTGCACCTGTTGGACGTTCTGCTCGCGCTCCTCGACCAGCAACACCACCTCGTCGGCGATGACCTGGCAGCGCTCGTCGCCGATCTCCAGAGTGCCTTTGACGCACACCGGTTCGTCGGCCGCCAGATCGACCTCGGTGCGCCGGTAGGCCTCGGGCCAGCAGATCACCTCGACGGTACCCGTCTTGTCCTCCAGCGTGAAGCTGGCGTAGCGGTCGCCCTTGCGACTGTTGCGCAGGCGCAGGCTCTGCACGACACCGCTGAGGGCGATCTTCGATTGATCGGAGCGGCGGCGCAACTGCGATGCGGTGGCCGTCATGACGTGCTTCAGGTGGCGCTCGTAGCGGTCGAGGGGGTGGCCGGAAATGTAGAAGCCGAGCACCTCGCGCTCGGCGCGCAGCATCTCGGCATCGGTCCACGGCGCGACGTCGGGCAGTGTCGGTTCGAGGTTGCCGCTCTGGCCGTTGCCGGCAAACAAACCCATCTGATTGCTGGCGGCGTCGCGCGCTTCCTTGGCCGCCCACTGCAAGGCGAGATCGACGCCCTCGAGCAACTGCCGCCGCGACCTGCCGGTGAAATCGAAAGCGCCGCATTTCACCAATCCCTCGACCACCTTCTTGTTGACCTGCTGCCCCTGCGTGCGGCGGCAGAAGTCGGCCAGCGAAACGAACGGGCCATCGGTCTCGCGGGCGGCGAGAATCGATTCGATGGCGCGCGCGCCGACGCCGCGCACGGCGCCGAGACCAAAGCGGATCGGCCGCGAGCCGTCGTCGCGCGGCTGCAGCACGGTGAAGTCCTCGCGGCTCTCGTTGACGTCCGGCGGCAAAATGCTCATACCGCGTTCGCGGCACTCGGCGATGTTCTTGAACGTCTTGTCGGTGTCGCCCATCTCCAGGGTCAGCAGGCCGGCGAGGAACTCCTCCGGGTAGTGCGCCTTGAGGTAGGCGGTCTGGTAGGAGATCAGCGCGTAGGCGGCGGAGTGCGACTTGTTGAAGCCGTACATCGCAAAGGTCTCCATCTGATCGAAGATCTCGGTCGCCTGCCTCTGGCCGACGCCGCGCTGGCCGGCGCCGTCGACGAAGCGCTGCCGCTCGACCTTCATTTTCACCGCGTCCTTCTTGCCCATGGCGCGGCGCAGGTTGTCGGCGTCGCCGAGGCTGTAGCCGGCCAGCACCTGGGCGATCTGCATCACCTGTTCCTGGTAGACGATGACACCGTAGGTCGGCTCGAGGATCGGCTCGAGCTTGGTATCGGGGTAGCGCACTTCCTCCTTGCCGTGCTTGCGCTTGATGTACTGATCGACCATACCGCTGTCGAGCGGACCGGGACGGAAGAGCGCCAGCACGGCGATGATCTCTTCGAAGGTGCTCGGTCGCAACTGCGCCAGCAGCTTGCGCATGCCGCTCGACTCCATCTGGAAGACGCCGATGGCATCGGCCTTGGTCAACATCCGATAGGTGTCTCTGTCGTCGAGTGGCAGCGTGTCGAGGTCGATGGCGACGCCGCGGCCGTCGCCGATGCGGCGGACGACGTTGGCCAGCAGGGTCAGCGTCTTGAGACCGAGGAAGTCGAACTTGATCAGGCCGATCTCTTCGATGTGCGGTCCGGAGAACTGCGTCATGACGCTGCCCTCCTTGTCCATGAAGAGGGGCAGGTCTTCGACCAGTGGCCGGCTGCCGATGACGATGCCGGCGGCGTGTTTGGATGCGTGCCTCAGCAACCCTTCGAGGCGCAGGGCAAAGTCGAAGAGCTGCTCGTCGCGGCCGCCCTTCTTCTGCATCTCGCGCAGGCGCGGTTCCATCTCCAGCGCCTTGGCGAGGGGAAAGTCCTTGCCCTGTTTGGGCGCCGGATAGAGCTTGGCGACGCGATCCGTTTCGCCGAAGGTGAAGTCCAAAACGCGACCGACGTCCTTGATCGCCGCCTTCCCCTTGAGCGTGCCAAAGGTGATGATCTGGGCGACGTGGTCGTCGCCGTACTTGTCGCGCACGTAGCGGATGACCTCGTCGCGCCGCTCGAAGCAGAAGTCCATGTCGATGTCGGGCATCGACTTGCGCTCCGGATTGAGGAAGCGCTCGAAGAGCAGATTGTAGGGCAGCGGATCGAGGTTGGTGATCTTCAGCGCGTAGGCGACCAGACTGCCGGCCGCCGAGCCGCGGCCCGGACCGACCGGAATGCCCTGGCGCTTGGCGTAGTTGGTGAAGTCGGCGACGATGAGGAAGTAGCCGGAGAAGCCCATCTTGCGGATGACCTCGAGCTCGTGCGCCAGCCGCTCGCCGTACTCTCGTTCGCGCTCCTCGCTCCAATCGGCGCTCTCGCGCAGCGGCGCCAGGCGCTCCTCCAGTCCGGCGCGCGCATCGCGCTCGAGCTCTTGCTCCAGGGTCAGGCCGGCCGATGGGTCGAAGACGGGGAATTGGTAACGGCCAAACTCGAGCTCGAGGTCGCAGCGGGCGGCGATGTCGACGGTGTTGGAGATCGCCTCCGGCGTGTCGGGAAAGGCGGCCAGCATTTCCTCGCCGCTCTTGACGTAGAGCTGATCGGTGCCGAAGCGCCAGCGCTTCTCGTCGCTGAGCGTCTTGCCGGTCTGGATGCAGAGCAGCACGTCGTGGGCGGCGGCGTCTTCGGGTGCCAGGTAGTGGCAGTCGTTGGTGGCGACCAGCGGCAGCGACAGCTCCTGGGCGAGACCGACCAGCGCCTGGTTGGCGCGTTCCTGCTCGGGCAGATGGTTGTCCTGGATCTCGACGTAGTAGCGGCCGTCGAACATCTGGCGGTACTCATCGAGCACTTCGCGCGCGCGCGCCAGCGTACCGGCTGCGATCGCCCGATTGACCTCGCTGGCCAGGCAACCCGAGAGCGCGATGATGCCGCCGTTGAGCTCGCGCAAGAGCTCCTTGTCGACGCGCGGCTTGTAGTAGAAGCCCTCGGTAAAGCCGACCGTCACCAGGCGGCAGAGGTTCTGGTAGCCGAGCTTGTTCATCGCCAGCAGGATCAAGTGGTAGTTGCCGGCGGTCTCGTGGTCGTCGTTGCGCACGACGCGCTGCTTGTCGCGGCGATCGCCGGGGGCGACGTAGACCTCGCAACCGATGATCGGTTTGACGCCGGCGGCGGCGGCGGTTTTGTAGAACTCGACGGCGCCGAACATATTACCGTGGTCGGTCATCGCTACGGCCGGCATGCCGCACTCGCTGACGCGTGGAATCAGCCGCGCGATCTTATTGGCACCGTCGAGCAGGCTGTACTGCGTGTGCAGGTGTAAGTGAACGTAACTCATCCTACCGCCCCCGACCTCTTTCCCGTCACTCCCACTCGATGGTCGCCGGCGGCTTCGACGAAATGTCGTAGACGACGCGGTTGACCCCCACTACTTCGTTGATGATGCGCGTCGAGATGCGCGCCAGGATGTCTGCCGGCAGTCGCGTCCAGTCGGCGGTCATACCGTCGACACTGTCGACGGCGCGGATCGCCAGCACGTTTTCGTAGGTTCGCTCATCGCCCATGACGCCGACCGTATGCACCGGCAGCAGCACGGCAAACATTTGCCAGATCCGATCGTACCAGCCGGCGGCGCGAATTTCTTCGTGCAAGATCGCATCGGCGGCCTGCACGATGGCGACCCGCTCGCGGCTGACGCTGCCGAGAATGCGAATTGCCAGACCGGGGCCGGGAAAGGGATGGCGGCCGATGACCTCGGCCGGCAGGCCGAGGGTCAGGCCGACGCGGCGCACCTCGTCCTTGAAGAGCTCGCGCAGCGGCTCGACGAGGTCGAGATCCATGCGCTCGGGCAGACCGCCGACGTTGTGGTGCGACTTGATGGTCGCCGACGGGCCCTTGAAGGACACCGACTCGATGACGTCCGGGTAGAGCGTCCCCTGCGCCAGGAAGCGCACGCCGGGCAGCTTCTTGGCCTCCTCCTCGAAGACCTCGATGAACGTGGCGCCGATGATCTTGCGCTTGCGCTCGGGATCTTCGACACCGGCCAGCCGATCGAGAAAGCGCTGGCTGGCATCGACGGCGCAGATGCGACAGCTCATCGCCTCGCCGAGCGCCGTCATCACTCCATCGACCTCGCCGCGCCGCAGGACGCCGTTGTCGACGAAGATACAGGTGAGCTGATCGCCGATGGCGCGATGCAGCAGAGCGGCGGTGACCGTCGAGTCGACACCGCCGCTGAGACCGCAGACGACGCCGGCATCGCCGATGCGCTGGCGCATCGCCGCCGTCGCGCGCTCGACGAAACTCTCCATCGTCCAATTCGCCTCGGCGCCGCAAATCTCGAAGACGAAGCTCTCGAGCATTTCGCGGCCGCGCCGGCTGTGCACGACCTCGGGGTGGAACTGAATCGCGAAGAGGCGCCCTGCCGCATCGCGACAGGCGGCGACCGGTGAGTTCTCACTGTGCGCCAGGCGCACCCAGCCCTCGGGTATGCGTTCGAGCCGATCGCCGTGGCTCATCCACACCGGCGTGCGATCGCCGGCGGCGAAGGCGGCGAAGAGACCCTCGGCGGCGTCGACGACGAGCTCGGCCGGGCCGAACTCGCGATGCGCGGCGCGTGCCATGGCACCGCCGCTGTGCAGCGCCAGCACGCCCATGCCGTAGCAGATGCCGAGCACAGGCAGGCCGAGCTCGAGCACGCCGGCGGCCGGCAGTGGAGCATCGTCGGCGTAGACGCTGGCCGGACCGCCCGACAGAATGATTCCACGCGGCTGCAGCGCGCGGATCCGCTCGAGCGACAGATTGTACGGGTGGATCTCGCAATAGACCTGGGCCTCGCGCACGCGACGGGCGATGAGCTGGGTGTATTGCGAACCGAAGTCGAGAATGAGGATCACGCGCTCAACCCTCGCGCCGGTAGTTCGGAGCCTCCTTGGCGATGAACACGTCGTGCACGTGACTCTCCTGCAGCGACGCGTCCGACACCCGCATGAAGCGGGCGTTGGTGTGCAGCTCGGCAATCGTCCGGCAACCGCAATAGCCCATGCCGGCGCGCAAGCCGCCGACCAATTGGGCGACGATGTAGGTCAGCGGTCCCTTGTGCGGTACGCGTCCCTCGATGCCCTCGGGAACGAGCTTGTGTTGGTCGGTCGAGTCGTCTTGACCGTAGCGGTTGCGACTGCCCTCGCGCTCGCGCATCGCCTCGAGCGAGCCCATGCCGCGGTACAGCTTGAAAGTGCGCCCCTGGTAGAGAATCGTCTCGCCGGGGCTTTCTTCGGTGCCGGCGAAGAGGCCGCCGATCATGATCGAGTCGGCCCCCGAGGCGAGTGCTTTGGGGATGTCGCCGGAGAACTTGATACCGCCGTCGGCGATCACCGGGATGCCGGATTGCATGGCGACCTTGGCCGCCGCCGCCACCGCCGTGAGCTGCGGCACGCCCACCCCCGAGACGACGCGCGTCGTGCAGATCGAGGCCGGCCCCATGCCGATCTTGAGGGCGTCGGCACCGGCATCGGCGAGCGCTTTGGCGCCCTCTTCGGTCGCCACGTTGCCGGCGACGACGTCGGTACCGCCGTACGCCGCTTTGACCTCGCCGACGGTGTCGATGACGTTCTGCGAATGACCGTGCGCCGTGTCGATCACCAGCAGATCGGCGCCGGCGGCGATCAGCGCCGCCGCCCGCTCGAGTCGATCCGGACCAGTGCCGATGGCGCCGGCGACGCGCAAGCGGCCCCACTCGTCCTTGCAAGCGACCGGATAGGTCGCCGCCTTCTCGATGTCCTTGACCGTGATCAGCCCCGCCAGCTTGCCCGCGTCGTCGACGATCGGCAGCTTCTCGATGCGGTTCTCGTGCAGGACTTCCTTCGCCTCTTCGAGGCCGATGCCCGGCTTGCCGGTGATCAGCTTGTCGCCGCCGGTCATGACGTCGGAGACCAGGCGATCCATTCGCTTCTCGAAACGCAAGTCGCGGTTGGTGAGAATGCCGACCGCCTTGCCCTCGACGGCAACCGGCAGACCGGAAATGCGATAGCGCTGCATGATCTCCAGCGCCTCGGAGATCTTCTGCTGCGGATGAACGGTCACCGGATCGAGGATCAATCCGCTCTCCGACTTCTTGACCTTGGCGACTTCGAGCGCCTGGTCTTCGATCGACAGGTTGCGGTGGATGACGCCGATGCCGCCTTCCTGCGCCATGGCGATGGCCATCGCCGATTCGGTGACGGTGTCCATGGCCGCCGAGACGAGCGGAATGTTGAGCGCCACGTTGCGCGACAGTCGCGTCGTCAAGTCGGCGTCGGCCGGCAGGAAATCCGACTCGCCGGGAACCAAGAGAACGTCGTCGAACGTATAACCATCCGGCATGTCATAGCTGAACATGCACACCCCCCCATCCACCCCTGCCGATACCCAGCCGCGCCGCCGCCGTAGCCGCGACGGCTGCGTGACCAGCGCGTCGATCGATCCGCGCACGGGCTCGCGCGCGGGTCGGCGGCGATAGCGCGCGAGCGTCGAAAATGCCTTCGCACTGGACTTTCTCGCCAACCATGCGATTGCATACTAAACCGCTATGGGTTTGGCAAGCACCCTCCCCTACCCACTACATCTTGTGGATAGCCGGCGCAGCGAATCGGCGCCGCGGCGGCTGCCTTTGTAATGTCGGCGCGAGCCTCTATCGTGCAGCCATGCTCGTCAGCCTGGACGGAATGTCGCCGCTCGTCGACGCCTCGGCCTACATCGAGGACAGTGCGCAGATCATCGGCGACGTGCACATCGGCGCCCAGAGCAGCGTTTGGTTCCACACCGTCGTGCGCGGCGACGTCCACCATATCCGCATCGGAGCGCGCACCAACATCCAGGACAACTCGACGATCCACGTCACCGGCGGGCGGCATGCGACGGTCATCGGTGACGACGTCACCGTCGGCCACAACGTCGTCCTGCACGGCTGCACGATTGCCGACGGTGCCCTCATCGGCATCGGCGCCATCGTCCTCGACCGCTGCGAGGTCGGCGAACGCTCACTCGTCGGCGCCGGCTCCCTGCTGGTTCCCGGCACCTGCGTGCCGTCGCACTCGCTGGTCCTCGGCCGGCCGGCAAAGGTCGTTCGCGCCCTGCGTGAAGAAGAGCTGGCGCGCCTGGCCGCCTCGGCGGCGGCGTACGTCGTCAACGGCGAGCGCTATCGCGCCCAGCGCGCGCCGGCGAAGTCCTGACCGCCGGCGGCGTCTCAGCAACCGTCGAGCGCTCGCCGCACCGAGCCGATGAGCTCATTGATGGCGATGCGCGCATCGCCGTTGGCATCGCCGTCGGGGCATTCGAAGAGCTGCGCCTCGGCGAGGGAGACGCGCACGGCGAGGATGAGGTCGCCGATCGACACTTCGCCGTCGGCATCGCAGTCGCCCGGACAATAGGGACGGCGCATCGCCCACAGCTCGGTGCCGGCGTCGGCCGTCGTCGCCGTAAAGTAGATCAGCGGCCCGACGACGGTGAAGTTGCCCGGTCCGGACGACGCCTCGCCGGGGCTCAAATCGGCGATCAATCTGGTCGAGGCGACGTCGCCGCCGCTCTCCCACAGCTCGCAGCCGAGATCGGGCGTGCAGGCCTGGAAGATCACCTTGTCGCGGCCGGCGGTGGTAAAGAACGCCGGCGACGAGTCTTCGCCCTGTGGCGCCAGGTCGGCGACCAGCGCCGTATCGCCGCTGCTGCCGCCGCTGCGCCAGAGCTCGATACCGAGCTCGCCGTCGTCGGCGGCAAAGAGCAGCGTCTCGGCAATCGAGCCGAAGGAGAAGAAGAAGGTCGAAAAGCCGAAGGCGTTGCCGAACTCGTTGATGTCGGCGACCCGTCGCGTGCCATCGGCGCTGCCGTCGCTGACCCACAGCTCGCGGTCGCGAATGCCGTCGTCGGCGACGAAGAAAACGCGCTCGCCGACGGCGCGGATGAAGCTCGGCAGCGAGCTGTCGATGCCGGTGAAGATGTCGCGCACCAGCTCGGTGCCCGCCATCGTGCCGTCGCTGCGCCACAGCTCGATGCCGTGCTCGCCGTCGTCGGCGCTGAAGATGAGCTGGTCGCCGAGAGCGCCGGCGGCAATGAAGCCCGGCGTTTCAAAAGCACCGCGACTCGGGTGGATGTCGGCCGCCAGGGTCGTGCCCATCTCGGTACCGTTGCTCGAGTAGAGCTCGATGCCGCGCTCGCCGTCGTCGGCGATGAAGAAGATGCGGTCGCCGACGCTGAGCGGCGGCCCGGGAAAGGAACCGATTGGTCCGGGTCGCAGATCTGAAACCAGAATGGTGCCGGCGTCGGTGCCGTCAGAGCGCCACAGCTCCCTGCCGTAGAGGCCGTCGTCGGCGACGAAGAAGGCGCGGTCGAGGTGAACCAGCAGATCCGACGGCTGCGAGCTCGCCTCGCCCGGCCAGAGATCGGCGACCTGGCGGGTACCGGTGGCTGTGCCGTCCGAGATCCAGAGCTCCTCGCCGCTGTCGCCGTCGTTGGCGACGAAGACGACACCGTTGCGAAAACGCGCGGTCGACACCAGACCGCGAAAGGCGCTGCCCTGCGGGTTGATGTCGGCAACCATTACGGTGCCCTCGCGACTGCCATCGCTGCGCCACAGCTCGGCGCCGTTGAGTCCATCGTTGGCGATGAAATAGAGGACGTCGTCGACGCGCGTCAGCGAAGCGGGAAACGACGACGACACCGCCGCGTCGGCGGCCAGGTTTTCGACCAACTCGGTCCCTTCAGCACTGCCGTCGGAGCGCCACAGCTCAACGCCGTTGACACCGTCGTCGGCGGCGAAGAGAAGCTCGCCACCCAGCGCCGTGAGAGCACTCGGGTTGGCCGCCGCGGCGCCCGGCCGGATGTCGAGCACCACCTCGGTCGCCGCCGTAGTGCCGTCCGACCGCCAGAGCTCGCGCCCCAGCTCATCGCTGCGCGCGGTGAAGAGCACGACGTCGCCGAGAATTGCGAAGCCGATCGGCCGCGAGGCATTGGCTCCGGCGCGCAGGTCGGCAACCTGCACCGTCCCGCCCGCCGTACCGTCGCTGCGCCAGAGCTCGCGACCGGCCGCTTCGGTGTCGGCCGAGAAGAGCAGCAGGCCGTCGAAATCGAAGAGCGACAGCGGCACCGAGCTGTCCGCGCCGGGACGGATGTCGCGCACCATACGCGTGCCGGCAAAGCGACCATCGCTGAGCCACAGCTCCTCGCCGTTTTCGCCGTCGTTGGCCGAGAAGAAGACGCTGTCGCCCACCCGCACCATCGACAGCGGATCCGAACTCTGCGCACCCGGGTTGATGTCGCGCACGCGCGACGTACCGGCGGCGCTGCCGTCACTCACCCAGAGCTCGGATCCCCGCTCACCGTCGTCGGCGGCGAAGAGGAAGCGCTCGCCGAGAACCGTCATCTCGTTGGGCGCCGAGCCGGCGTCACCGGGGTTGATGTCGCGCACCAGGGTGGTGCCGTCGGCTGAACCGTCGCTGCGCCACAGCTCATCGCCGGCATCGAGGGACGCCGCAACGAAAACGACGCCATCGGCGAAGGCGGTCAGCGATTCGGGAAACGAAGAAGCATCGGCCTCGCCGATGTTGCGCACCAGTCGAGTACCGCCCGCGCTGCCGTCGCTGACCCAGAGCTCGCGGCCGTTGTCCGGGTCTTCGGCGGCGAAGTAGACCAGACCGCCGGCGGCGATCAAATCCTGCGGATCCGAGCCCGCAGGGCCGGCGGTGATGTCGACCAGCAGACCCGTACCGGTCGCCGTGCCGTCGCTGCGCCAGAGCTCTCGCCCCTCGCCCGGTGAAGTGCCGACGAAGAGAACGGCATCGCCGAGCCGGGTGAGAAAGACCTCGGGCAGCGTCTCGGCAGCCGGACCGATCGCCGCCAGCATCTCGCTGGTGCCACCGCTCTTCTTCCACAGCGCCGTGCTGTTGCCATCGGTAGTGACGAAGAGAATCGCATCGCCGAGGGCGACGAAGTCGCGCGGATGCGACGAAGCGATGCGCGGCTCGACGTTGATGTCGCGCACCAGGAACGGCGTGCCGAGAGGTTGCGCCGCCGCGACACTGACAACGCCGGCGCTCGCGGCGACGATCGCCAGCAGAGTCCTCGCCATCGCCGTTGCGGCGATCCGGTGCCCACGCGAGGTTCTGCTTTTCGACGGGCTGTTGAGCGTCATCATAGTCGCAACAAGTTAGCAGCCTTGCGAAAAACAAGGAAAGCGTTGAACGCGGCCGGCAAGCGGCAAACGCGCCAGGGCATCGGCGCAATCCGTTGCCTGTATCAGGAGGCGCTTCTCTTTCGCGGCCGGAAGATCAGCCGCAGCGGCGTGCCTTCGAGCGGGAAGGCCTCGCGGAAGCGGCTGATCAGATAACGTCGATAGGTAGGGTTCACTTTCGCGCCGGCGGCACCGAAAATCATCAACGTCGGCGGCGCCGTCGCCGTCTGTGTCGCGTAGTGCATGCGCGGCCGGCGGCCGCGAACCAGCGGTGGCGCCTGGCGGCGTATGGCGTTTTGCAGAACTTCGTTGACCTCCGGAGTCGACATACGCAAGCGGTGGGCAGTGGCGACGCCGTCGACGGCGGCCCAGATTTTCTGCGTGCCGCTGCCGGTCAGCGCCGAGATGAACAGCCGCGGCACGACCTTCAGACTGGGAAAGCGCGACTCGGCGCGCTCGCAAAAAGCATCGCGGTCGCGTTCGCCCTTGGCCACGGCGTCCCACTTGTTGACCAGCAGAACCAGCGCGCGGCCGCGCTCCCAGGCGTAGCCGGCGACCCGCGCATCCTGTTCGGTCAACCCTTCGACGGCGTCGACGACGAGCAGAGCGACGTGCGAGCGCTCGATGGCGCGAAAGGCGCGCACGACGCTGGCGCGCTCGATGTGCTCGTGCACCTTGGGCCGGCGGCGGATGCCGGCGGTGTCGACCAGCAGGTAGCGGCGCCCCTGGTGGGTCACCGGAGTGTCGAGCGGGTCGCGCGTCGTGCCGGGAACGTCGGTGACGATCGACCGCTGGTAGCCGGCGAGGCGGTTGACCAGCGACGACTTGCCGACGTTGGGACGGCCGATGATCGCCACCGCGGTCATCGGCTGCCCGGCCTCCTCGGCCGGCTCGGGCCCCGCGTCCTCCGGCGCTGGCAAGGCGCGCATCACCTCCGACATCAGGTCGTCGACGCCGAGGCCGTGCTCGGCCGACACGGCATGCACTTCGTCGACACCGAGGGCGTAGAACTCCGCCGCCAGATCTTCGTGGCGCGCCGTATCGATCTTGTTGACGGCGACGAAGCGCGGGCACGAAAGGCCGCGCAGGCGCTGCAGCAAGCCGGTGTCGTGGGCGTTGAGACCGCTGCGGCCGTCGACGACGATGACCACGGCGTCGGCCTCGGCGGCGGCGACGATCGCCTGCTGGCGCACGGCGCGACCGATCTCCTGCTCCTCTTCCTCTTCGAAGCCACCGGTGTCGATCAGCAGGAAGCGCCGGCCGTCGTGCTCGGTGACGCCGATGTTGCGATCGCGGGTGACGCCCGGCTGGCTCGCCACCAAGGCGCGGCGCGAGTGCGTCAGGCGATTGAAGAGCGTCGACTTGCCGGTGTTGGGCCGGCCGACCAGGGCGACCACCGGCAGCGCCGCAACGTCTTCGCCGCGCGCCAGCGTCGCGTCGTCGCCGGCGACGGCGTTGCCAACATCGCCGTCGCCGGCTCTCGATCGCTGCCGCTTCAAGCGCCGAAGTCCTCGTGGGTCGACGGCCGCTTGGTCCAATTGCTCTGCACCCGCACGAAGAGCTCGAGATAGACGCGGGCGCCGACCAGGCGTTCGATGTCGCGCCGCGCACTGGCACCGATGGCGCGCAGCTTGCCGCCACCGCGGCCGATGAGAATTCCCTTTTGCGAGTCGCGTTCGACGTGAATCGTAGCGGCGATGACGACCAGGCCCTTCTCCGGCTTCTCGGCAAAGGAGTCGACGGTAACGGCGACGGCGTAGGGGATTTCCTTTTGCGTCAGCAGCATCGCCTTCTCGCGGATGATCTCGGCGGCGAGGCTGCGCTCGCTCTGATCGGTCAGCGTCTCGCCGCCGTAGTAGCGAGGTCCGAGCGGCAGCACCTCTTCGAGCCGCGCCAGCACTGCGTCGACACCGTCGCCGTTGAGAGCGCTGATCGGCACCAGCGAGGCACCGGCCGCCAGCGCCGACAGACGCTCGAGCATCGGCAGGAGATCCGGCTTGCGCACCAGATCGATTTTGTTGATGGCGACCACCGTCTTTTTGTTGGCCGGCAGCCGGCGGGCGATCTCGACCTCCAGATCGTCGAGGCCGCGACCGGCGTCGACCATCCACAGCACGACGTCGGCGTCGGGCAAGGCGCGCAGAGCGCTCTTGACCATGCGCTGGTTCAGCGGCCCGTCGGCGCGGTGATAGCCGGGCGTGTCGATGAAGATGATTTGAGAGTCGGCGCTGGTGCGGATCCCGAGCAACTGGCGCCGCGTCGTCTGCGGCTTCGGCGTGACGATGGCGATCTTCTGGCCGAGCACCCGATTGAGAAAGGTCGACTTGCCGGCATTGGGCCGGCCGAAGATGGCGACGAAGCCCGAGCGGTGCTCGCCCGCGGCCGCCGCTCGGGAAGGATCGCCCTGCCCGCCCGTCGATCCGGCGCCTCCCATCCGTCGCGCCCCGCGCCTTAGAATTGGCGGCGCGCGTTGTCCAGCGTGCGCTCATCCTGGCGCGCCGGAATACAGTTGGTGTCCTCCGGTTCGTCCAGGTGCAGTGGGTCACCGGTCATCTTGACGAAGAGCCCGGTTGGAACGACGACCAGAGCGTAGATCAACAGCATGATGAAGCGCGTCTGCACGACCCCGATCGCATGCGCCGCCCGCCGCCACTGCGCCCAGACCCGCGCCCCGAAACCGGGCGTACTTCCTTCGTCGTTCGACCCCACCGAACCTATATGTCAGCCCCCGCCGGCCGACTCAAGAACCGCACCGGCGAATGGCCAGTCGCCTGACGAGCCCAGCTAGTGACGACTGGCGGCAGACGACTGTTCACGGCGTCGGCGTCGGTGTAGGCGACGGACTACCGGTCGGCGTCGCGCTAGCCGTCGGTGTCGGCGTCGAGGTCGGCAGCGGTGTCGGTGTCACCGTCGGAGTCGGCGTCGACGGTGGCGTGTCGGTCGGCGTCGGCGTCGGACCATCGACCGTCAGCAGCAGCCCATTGCTCTGGTAGCTCGGAACCAGCGTCTTCTGGTTGCCGATATCGAGCCCGGTGATGCTGTCGAACGTACCGCTGCGCGACGACCAGGTGTGCACGAGGAACGTGTCGCCGACGTCGGGTTCGTAGCCGGGGGCTAAGCTTATCGACACCGTACCTGCGAGGGTGGCAGCGCCAACGACCTCTATGCGACCAAAATCTGTCCCCACGTTCGTACCACTGAGTTGAACACTAACCGACGAAGTCGTCGAGTGGGAATATGGCCCGTTCGGACGCAGGATCCCTTGGAGCATTTCAATTGTGCCCGTGCTCGAGAGAATCCCGGAAGAAACCTCGGTCACTCCAGTCGAAGCGGTCTTTCGCAGGGTTCCTACGTTGAGAAAGGTTCCGGCCCCGTTGTATTGGTTGATCAACCGGTCAGATTGGATTTCAAACAGGCCACTGTTCGTCAGCGTCGCGTTCAGAGATAGGGCGAGGTCTCCGTCGGTCCACAGAGCCGTCCCGTGGTTGCTCATCGCCCGGTCCACCGCGGTCTTCGATGCCGTACCGGCAAGGTTCATCGTCGCGCCTGCGGCCACCGTCGTTGCTCCGGCATCGCGCTGGAATCCCCCGGTCCAATCGAAGTTCCCGAGCACCGTGAGCGTACCCGTGCCTTCTACGTTTCCACCGAGCTGCTCGAGGTTCTCCACCGACACGTTTCCGGAGACTACGAGGTGGCCCAAGTCAACCCGGAGTGACCCGTTACCGGAGACGGTCGCCCCGTCCGCCAACTCATAGATGACCGAGCTCAAAGCCGGGTGAACATCAACCGTACTGCCACTGCTCACGTCGAACTGCCCGGACGACACGCCTGCGCCGGTAAGCCGGAGAGACCCGGTCAACATTTCGACCGTACCGTCGTTGTTGAAAACGACACCTGCAGTCGTCGTCCCAGCCGAGCTGAGCTTGCGCAAGGTTCCGAGGTTGAGGAAAGTTCCTGCCCCGTTGTACTGGTTGATCGACCGGTCAGATTGGATTTCAAACAGGCCACTGTTCGTCAGCGTCGCGTTCAGAGATAGGGCGAGGTCTCCGTCGGTCCACACAGCAGTTCCGTGATTGCTCATCGCCCGGTCCACCGCGGTCTTCGATGCCGTACCAGCAAGGTTCATCGTCGCGCCTGCGGCCACCGTCGTTGCTCCGGCATCGCGCTGGAATCCCCCGGTCCAATCGAAGTTCCCGAGCACCGTGAGCGTACCCGTGCCTTCTACGTTTCCACCGAGCTGCTCGAGGTTCTCCACCGACACGTTTCCGGAGACTACGAGGTGGCCCAAGTCAACCCGGAGTGACCCGTTACCGGAGACGGTCGCCCCGTCCGCCAACTCATAGATGACCGAGCTCAAAGCCGGGTGAACATCAACCGTACTGCCACTGCTCACGTCGAACTGCCCGGACGACACGCCTGCGCCGGTAAGCCGGAGAGACCCGGTCAACATTTCGACCGTACCGTCGTTGTTGAAAACGACGCCTGCAGTCGTCGTCCCAGCCGAGCTGAGCTTGCGCAAGGTTCCGAGGTTGAGGAAAGTTCCTGCCCCGTTGTACTGGTTGATCAACCGGTCAGATTGGATTTCAAACAGGCCACTGTTCGTCAGCGTCGCGTTCAGAGATAGGGCGAGGTCTCCGTCGGTCCACACAGCAGTTCCGTGATTGCTCATCGCCCGGTCCACCGCGGTCTTCGATGCCGTACCGGCAATGTTCATCGTCGCGCCTGCGGCCACCGTCGTTGCTCCGGCATCGCGCTGGAATCCCCCGGTCCAATCGAAGTTCCCGAGCACCGTGAGCGTACCCGTGCCTTCTACGTTTCCACCGAGCTGCTCGAGGTTCTCCACCGACACGTTTCCGGAGACTACGAGGTGGCCCAAGTCAACCCGGAGTGACCCGTTACCGGAGACGGTCGCCCCGTCCGCCAACTCATAGATGACCGAGCTCAAAGCCGGGTGAACATCAACCGTACTGCCACTGCTCACGTCGAACTGCCCGGACGACACGCCTGCGCCGGTAAGCCGGAGAGACCCGGTCAACATTTCGACCGTACCGTCGTTGTTGAAAACGACGCCTGCAGTCGTCGTCCCAGCCGAGCTGAGCTTGCGCAAGGTTCCGAGGTTGAGGAAAGTTCCTGCCCCGTTGTACTGGTTGATCAACCGGTCAGATTGGATTTCAAACAGGCCACTGTTCGTCAGCGTCGCGTTCAGAGATAGGGCGAGGTCTCCGTCGGTCCACACAGCCGTCCCGTGGTTGCTCATCGCCCGGTCGACCGCGGTCTTCGATGCCGTACCAGCAAGGTTCATCGTCGCCCCTGCGACCACCGTCGTTGCTCCGGCATCGCGCTGGAATCCCCCACTCCAATCGAAGTTCCCGAGCACCGTGAGCGTACCCGTGCCTTCTACGTTTCCACCGAGCTGCTCGAGGTTCTCCACCGACACGTTTCCATCGATCGTCAATGTGCCCGAATCCACTCGGGCGATGCCGTCACCTGTAATCACAGTGCCATCCGCCAGCGTATGGTTGTTCACGACTTCCACCACAGCGCCGGGCGAAACCTCGAAACGACCTTCACTGGTGCCCGTCGACAACCGCAACCCATCACCGCGCACGCTGATGGTCCCCTGCGCGTTGTCTACGCCACCGCCGGTGAGCGTCAGGTTTTCGGCCAGGACGACGACGTTGCCGAGGATCTCCAACGACGGCCGGCTGCTCTGACCGTTGAGGGTGGTCAAATGCGCACCGCCGGAGCTCTCCCAGGCCGGTGCGGTGCTTCCCGCCGTGAAGCCACCTTTGATCGACAGTAGGGCAAACCCCGCCGCTGCATCGACCGTTGCGACGGCGGTGCCGGTGCTGGTGTAGGTGCCCGTCGCGATGCGGATCTCGTCGCCGCTTGCAGCCAAGTCGATGGCGGCCTGGATCGAGGTGAGCGCGTTCACGTTGGTGCACACCGCCGTGTTGGTGGCGCTGGCGGACGTCGCAACGCAGTAGATGCTGCCCGGCGCCGGGATGTCGGTCGGAGTCGGCGTGAGTGTGTAGGTCGGTGTCGGCGTATCGGTCGGTGTCGGCGTATCGGTCGGTGTCGGCGTATCGGTCGGCGTCGGGGTGATGGTCGGTGTGTCGGTCACCGTCGGTGTCCGGGTTTCCGTCGGCGTCTGAGTCACGGTCGGCGTGTCGCTCGGTGTGTAGGTGCTCGTCGGTGTCGCCGTGTCCGTCGCCGTAGGTGTCTGGGTCGGTGTCGGCGTCTCGGTAAACGTCGGTGTCGGCGTTGCCGTATCGGTAGGCGTCGGCGTCGCCGTGGCGACGACTACGCTGAAGCTCTGCGCCGCTGCATCGGTCTGGTCGATGCCGTCGCTGACGCTGAGATCGATCACCACGGGGTTGGCGCTGGCGGCGGTGACGGTGAGCTCGGTGCTCTCGCCCGTCGGGCTGCTGAGCGTCGCCACGCCGGCATCGGCCGTCACCGTCCAGAAGTAGGACAGCGGATGGCCGTTGGCGTCGGTGGATGCCGCGGCGTCGAGGACGTAGGTGTCGCCGACTACCAGCGTTGTCGTAACCACCTGCCCGCCCGGGGTGCGCACCTCGAACACTGCGCTCGGCGGCGTGTTGGCGGTGATCTGCACCACGGCCTGCGCCGGTGGGTCGCTGATCTGCCCCGCCGTGTTCACTCCCTCGACACCGAGAACGACGTCGCGCGGGTCGGGATCTCCCCCATCGAGCAGGGGCAGCGGTAGCTGAAGCTGGTACTGCTCTACGCACACCGGCAGAGCGTTGGAGCCGGAGGTGTCGATGCCCACCGGGTTCCCGTCCACCTCGAAGTGCGCCTCGGTGATGTTGGAGCTGATCGCACACGCCTTCACCGTCACCTGCGAGCCCTCCAGATAGACCGTACCCGCGGTGGGCTCGACGATCTGCATCGACGGCCCGCCGACCGCCACCTGGCGCGGCGGCGAGACCTGCTGGTTGCCGGCGGCGTCGGTGGCAGTGGCGGTAAAGGTGATCGTCCCGTTGCTCTGGCCGCTGGTGTCGTAGTCAAAGAAGGTGTGGGAGACGCTCTTCGGATCGGCGCTCAGATCCGGGCCTGGGCTGAGCACCTCGCTGCTCTCCTGCACCGCGCCGACGCCGTCGACGTGGATGCGCCGCGCCACTACCTCGAGTGCGTCGATGCCGACGGCGTCGCCGGCTACGACACTTACGTTCACCAGCGTTCCCGGCACCACCGCCTGCAGCGCCGGCGCGGTGACCTGCACGCTCGGGGCGACGCCGTCAGACAGCGTGATCGCCTGCTCGGGCGGGCTCGCAGCGCCCAGCCCGGTGATGTCGACCGCATCGATGCTCACCAGATCAAAGCCGTCGAAGGCGGGGTCGACTCCGATCAAATTGGGATCGAGCCCGGCCGGTACCGGCACCGAGAAGCTGACCGTCACCGGGTCGGTGGTTGGGGTCAGGTGGCGCACGTGGGCGCTGCCGAAGGCGACGACCCGCACCTCGGCCAGACCGAGGTCGTCCTGGGCCTGCACCTCGATGTCCATCACCTCGCCGGTGGCGTAGGCGGGCGGTGTGCCCTCGCCCACGAAGTCGACGCTGAGAATCTGCGGCGGCGCGTTGGCCGCCGTGGTCACGGTGAAATCCACTCCGTCGCTGCGATTGCCCGCATAGTCGGTGGCGTAGGCGGTGTAGACGACCGAGCCGCCTGCCGGCAGGGTCGGGGCGATGAACGCATGCTCGAACGGCGCCTGGTTGTCGGAGGAGACCACCTGCCCCGCCACCTCGAAGTCGACCGCCAGCACGTCGGTGTCGGGCGAGGTCGCGGTGAGCACCACCGTCTGCCCGACCGTAGCCGGCATCACCACGCTGGCATTGAGGGTGATCGATGGCGGGTCACTATCCAGCGTGTCGACTTGGGCCGTCTCCAGCGCCGGATCCTGTCCGTTGCTCGACAGATCCTCCCAGTGCTCGATCTCCAGCGTAAACGTCAGACCATCTACGAGCGGCTGGATGGGCCGGAAGGTGGTGCGCCTCCCCCCCTGGCTGGGTAGCACGACTCCCGCCAGCTGCGTGCCGCCGACTGCTCCCTGCCACAGGCGCAGTGCGTCGGCCTCGGTGTGCGGGCTCCTCACCCGCACCGCCTCGCTCCAGTCGACCACCACGTCGCCGCGCACCAGGATCACCCGCTCGATCGTGGGATCGGTCTCGTCGGCGGTCTGGAAGGTGTAGACCACCCGCTCCAGCAGCGGCCGGCCGCGCAGGTCGGCAATCGCCTGGGCGAGCTCGACCGTGATCAGCTCGAACTCCGGCAGCAGTTCGTCCGGGACGAGGGTCACGGAAGCCTGCCCGCTTGCGTTGTCGATCGGAACGACCGGGGTGTAGTCGAGCGCCGTCTCACCGGCGCGCAAGGTGATGGCTCCGTTCGGAATCACCACCTCTTCGCTGAAGTCGATGGCAATCTGCGCCGCTCTGGCCACGTTGGTCTCTCCGGCCTGCGGCGAGACGGGGATCACCTCCGGTACCGTGTCGTCGAGCTCGAGGTCACCGAGATCTAGCGTCGGTATGTCGGGTGGATCGGAATCGATGAGATCGCCGCCGGCGGTGGTGATGCCGTAGACCTCTTCACTCACCGCTGCGCTCACCTGCCCGAGCGGGACTCCTTCGATCGTAAAGGTCCCGTCCGGCGCCGTGAGCTGCGAGAGCAACACGTTCGGTTTGAAGGGCATGGTGAGGATCACCAGCGCGCCCTCTACCGGCTGCCCACCCGCCGCGGCCGAGGCCAGCACCCGGCCCGTCACCACGCCGGCTGCTTCGAGGCGGATATCGAGAGGCTCGGGCGCGGCGATCACGTCGCCGTCGTACTCGAGCACGCCGCTCTCCGTGCCGCTCAGACTTCCGTCGGTGGCCACCACGGCAAAGGCGCCGATCGGTACGTCGAGAAAGGAGTAGGTGCCATCGGTGCTGGAGGAGAATCCCAGCAGCTCGGTCACCAGCGGGCTACTCTGGTCCACGCGGGTGAGCGTCAGCGCGGCGTTTGGTACCGGAGTTACTCCGTCGCTTTCGAACACCGTCCCGTGCACCTCGCCGGTGCCGATGAAGATCACATCGGAGACCGCGATCTCGCCGTCTACACCCAGCCTGCCGCCTACCACACCACCGTCGTTTCCTCCCTGCTCGCGCCCGACTACCTCAAAACCTTCGAGCGGTACGTGAGGAAAGACGTAGCCGCCGTTTTCGTCGGCAAACACCGACTCCTGTCGCCCGCCGTCGGTCGTCAGGGTCAGCACGGCAAACGGCACCGCGCTCTGGCCGTCTGCCTGGTAGACCGTGCCGCGCACTTCGCCGTAGCCCTCCACAGTGATGTTCACCACCAGCTCGTCGTCCTCGCTGGCAACGAACCCGTCCTCACTGCCCATCGCCTCGCTGACGATGTCGGTGGCGGTGACGGTGAAGTCCCCGGCCGGCACCCGGTCGATCACGTAGGTACCGCTCAGATTGGTACTGGTGGTCAGCGACCCCGGGCCGAAGAACGACTCGTCGCGAATCTGCCCCGCGGGGCGCACCAGCATCTCGGAGCGCAGCTCAACCCGCGCGTTCTCGATTGCGTCTCCCGCCTGACGGCTCACCACGCCGCTCACCTGCCCCACGGCAAGCATGCTGATGTCAATCTGGCGCTCGGCGCCGGGCGAGTCGATGATGATCTGATTGCCCAGCGCGTCGGTCGTGGCAAAGCCGATGCGCCCGGTGCGCGGGTCGAAGAATTCCAGCCCAATCTCCTCGGTCGGCTCGACCGAGACGGCATCGAACGAATACTCTCCCTGGTCGTCGGCGCTGGTGTAGAGATCGATCTCGCCCACGCCGCCGCGCGACAGCCGCACCTCGCCAAACGGTACCGGTGTCGTTCCTGCCGCATCGTAGAGCGTGCCGTGGACCCGGCCCGCGGTGGAGAGCTGGATGGTGATCTGCTCCACCTGCTGCCCGTCGACGAACACCTCCGCACTGCCGCTGCCCCGCGGCGGCGTCTCGCCGCCGGGCAGCACCGCGCTCACCGAGAAGCGGCCCTCGGGTATGCCGGCGTAGCTGACGATGCCACTTGCCGGGGTCACCTCGGTCTGAAACGGCGGCAGCAGCGGTGCTACGGGTGAGCCACTGACCAGATCGACCCGCGCCCCGGCCACCGGATCGCCGCTGACGTCGTCCACCACCAACACGTCGACACTGCCCTGGCCGAGCAGGTTGACGTCGACCAC
This sequence comes from uncultured Binatia bacterium (SeqCode), assembly GCA_965216585.1. GTDB lineage: Bacteria > Desulfobacterota > Binatia > HRBIN30 > CADEER01 > CADEER01. The sequence continues at coordinate 636,478 of CBDCGC010000002.1, forward strand.
CACCTCGTCGCCGTTGACCGAGCTGGCGTAGACGATGCCGAGATTGCCGGTGAGTGGATCGCGGGCCCAGACCCGGAACGGACCGGGGGCCACAGGGCCGAAGGCAAATTCGCCTTCTTCGGTATCCCGATACTGCTCGGAATCTTCGTCGTCGATGTAGGTGACCAAAATGTCGTCCCCACCTTTTCGGCCATCGGGGAGGTAGACGGTACCCACCACCGAAGCTCCATCACCGAGGCGCAGGCAGTGGTTCTGGGTCTCGGGATCGGGGTCCGTCGGCGGGGCCTTTGACGATATCGCCGCCGAGCCCCCGGCAAATACGGCATCCTGCCCCTCGACCGCCAGTCGGTAGCGCAGCCCTGTCGGCACCTGCACCTCGAACGTCCCCACCCCGCAGTACACCTCGCCGGGGCACTCGGCCGTGCAGTTGCTCACATCTGTCGGGCTCGACGACGCCACCTGCTCGGTCTCTGAATCGAGCGTGCCGCGACCGTTGTAGACCTGGCGGGTGAAGGTGACGTTGGCCGCGGTCGGCTGGTACGGATCACCCGGGTTCGGACGGCTCAGCACCACGGCGCGGATCGTGCGCAGGCCGACCAGTTGCAAGTCCTCGTCGATCACCTGGCCGTGCACGGCGAGTTGGCGGCCCTCGCGGGCACCGTCGCCGTTCGCGCCGCCTATCCCCAACGAATAGAGGGTCGACAGTGGCGCCTGCGTAAACGTGAACCTGCCGTTGCCATCGGTCGACTGGCGATCCCAGATCGAGTCCTCCAGCCACAGGTACACCTCGGCGCCGGCAATGGCCGCGCCGCCCGAGTCGCGGAGAATGCCGGTGATCGTCCCTCGCCCGCCGAGCCGGATCGTCACCGACACCTGCTCGCCCGGCTCGCCGACGTCGACCTCCGCCTCGCCCTGCGCCCCGGTCACCGGGTCGTAGGCCCTGAGCTTCTGCCGGCCTACTCCCACCTGCTCGATGGTGAAGTTCCCCGCCGCGTCGGCCTCGACCAGCACCACCCCGCCGATCACCTGCACGCCCGCTCCCGGGCTGCCGTCGTCGTGCACCACCGAGCCCAAAATCCTCGCCGTGCCGGGCAAGATCACGTTGGCTTCCACCGTCGAGGCGGCCACCACGTCGATCAGCCGCGTCGCCTCCTCGGCCGTGCCCTGGCGCACGGCGCGGATCTCGTACGGCCCGGCCGGGATTCCACTGATACGAAACGCACCCGCACTGTCGGTTACGGTCTCGAGCAGCACTGTGTCGTCGAACAAGGCGACGACGATGCCCCCTCCCGCCGGTACCGGCGGGTTGGTGCCGGTAGCCGCCTCGTAGACCGTCCCCTCCACCGTGCCCAGGCTGTCGAAGGCATTGATGTCGACGGTGATCGTCCCACCGGCAGCCGGCAGCTCGGCGCCGACGGCACCCTCGAGGGCGACTCCGGTGGGGTCGTCCTCGGGCGGCGTGTACGATGCGGTGACGTACAAGCTGCCGACACCGACGTTGTTGAGCTCGTAGTAGCCGTCTGCGCTGGTCACCCCGCGCCGCTCACTGCCGTCGGTCAGCGTGTGCACGACGACGTTGGCGCCGGCCAAACCGTCGCCACTGGCCGCCTCGACGACGCGCCCGACCACGCGGCCCACCCCGAGCATGGTGAGGTCGACCTGGCGCATCTGCCCCTCGAACGTGATCGAGGTGCGCCTCTCGGCCTGCTGCGAGGTCTCCGGGTCGGTGGCGCGCACGCGAAACGGCTCGATGCCCAAGAGCGTCTGGCCGTCGCCGACGAAGTCGAAGCGGTAGTAGCCCTCTGCGTCCGTGCTCGCCACGCCGGTGAGGATCTCCACCGGCAACCCGGTGATGTCGTCGGTGAAGAACTCGCGCAGCTCGACGCGCGCCAGCGCGATCGGGGTTCCGTCGCCGCGGCGCACGTACCCCTGCAAGATGCCGCCCATCGGCTGCTCGAAGTCCGGCTGCACCTCTCGAGTCGTCAGCTCTTCGCCACCGGTGATCAGCGGATTGCCCGCTGGGTCGGCAAAGCCGCCCACCGATAGGGTGTAGTCGAAAAAGCGCGAGACCGATGAGAAGAAGTTGACGAACAGGATGCGCCCCCTCGGCAGCAGACGCGTGCGCTTCATTCGGTTGGACGTGACCGGCCCCAGCTCGGCGGGGAAACCGTCGTCGCGGTAGCGCACCATATACGTTGCCGGATCGACGGTTGCCGGGTCGATTGCCTCATCGAAGAGAATCGCCACCACCCGCCCGCGCTCGAGCGGGTCGGCCTCCGGGATCTGGCGCATGCCGATCACCGACGGCCCTTGGCTCTGGTCGTAGTCGGTTGCGGTGGCCGTGCTCACCACGGCGCTCGCGGCGTCGAAGAGATCGAGCATAGCGGCCGAGTCGGCCGAGAGGGTTAGGTGCAGCGTCTCGCCCGCCGCGACGGGGATGTCCGTAAAAACGAAACGGCGCGCCTCACCACCAGCACCGGGGGCCAGCACGCTCAGCGTCGTGGTCGCGGTGCTGGCGGTGGGGTTGGTGAGGGAGAAGACGAAGGGCTCGGCGGGATCTTCGGAGGTCAGGTCGCGCCCGATCACCGCCAGCTCACCACTGAAGTCAGCACCATCCTCGAAACCGAGCAGGCTGGCGCCGGGGATTTCGCGCTCTATTGCTGTATTCGTATCAGGACAGCGGCCGCTGGCCTGCGCCGCGGCGCTGCCGGCACAGCCGCTGACGGCGTTTCCGCCGGAGTCGGTGATGGACAGGTTCACCTCTCCCGTCGCCAGTACAGAGATGTAATCACCGCGGTAGGCCTCGGCGGCGCCGAAGTCCGCATGCAGCTCTTCTAGTGTTGGGCATCCCGTCTCGCCCGCCTGACAGGTGAGCTCCTGGGCCAACGCTTCGGCCAGGTCATGCCCTGCTCTGGACAGCCGCATGACCTCGTCGAAACCCGCCCCCGCCTGCTCGTTCCCCGCCCAGTCGAGCCACAGCTCCATCAGCGAGCGCCGACCCATCTCGCCGATCCTCACCCGCAGACCCGCCTCGGCCAGCTCCAGGGCGCGGATCCTCACCAACTGCGCCGATATGTCCGCGCTCAGCCCGACGTTCTGCTCGGGCGGTGCGCTGGCCGCGCTGTAGGCCAGGCCGAGTACCCGCAGCGCCTCGGTAACGAAATCCTCGGGGAGATCGTGGGCGTACGGGGGCAAGATGAGTGTGTCGGGAGAGAGAGGGATACCGAGATCTCCCACCCCGGTGCGAAAGACGAAGCCGCCGGTGAGACTCGCTCCCGGCTCGGGGGCAAATACCGAGGCGGTGACCCGCCCGTTTCTTCTCGCGATGAACTGGTACTCCACCACCTCGGCGTCGCCCGCATCCAGTGTGGGCACCACCGTCGTGCCCAGCAGCGGATCGCCGCCGCACAGACTTCCGTCGGTGTGGGAGTTTGCCACCAGCGTTGCACCGCTGATCTTGTTCGGATCGAGGTTCACCTTCACGCAGCTCACGTCGGTGGGTGGGATTTCCTGGTCGACGTTATGGACGGTGATGAACACCGAGTAGGTCTCGCCGGCTCTGACCACCTCCGGGTGCGAGATCGACATGCTGAGCGTCGGGTGGCGCACCAGCACCGTTCCGGTGGCCGTGCCCTCGAGCGGCACCGGGTCCTGGCCGGGGATCTGCAACTCCGCTTTGATCGTCACCTTCAGCCGGTGCGTGCCCACCGAGCGGCCCTCTACGAGAAAGAGCCCTTGCCCCTCCTCGCCCGGGCCGAAGGCCGGCTCTCCGGTGGCGGCGTTGCTAACCTCGGCGCACAGCAGAGGATCGATCGTCGGTTCGCACAGCTCATGTAGGTCCTGCGCTTCTTCGGTCTCGGCCGGGCGCAGTGGGTCGTCGGCTTCGTTTGGCAGAGCCGGGTCGTCCACCACTCCGTTTGCCCCCAGCGGCAGCTCCAGCTCGGCTGCGGCAGAGGTGATCACCAGGTTACTGCCCGGCGGGGTGACGTTGGAGACGAGGAGGACGGTTTCAAAGAACTGGTTCAAGAACGCGATGTTCCCCGGCACCACCAGCACGCCGGGGATCGGCGGAATGTCCACCGGTGGGAACTCGGGCGGGATTTTCAGCACCAGGCCGGTCACATCGAAGGCCGGCACCTCGAGCGCGGCCGGATCGGGCGGGAAGGAGAAATTGATGTCCCCCTCTTCGGGCACCTCATCATCGGTGGGAAAGAGCGCATCGAAGGCAATCTCCACCGGATCGGAGTCGGTGCCGAGGCCGAAGGTGAACGAGAACGCGGTGAAGTTATCGTCACCGATGACGATCCCGCGCTCGCGGATCTCATCGAGTGACAAGGGGCGCGTCGACAGGTTCTGCACGATCACCCGCTCGACGACGCGAATGGTGAGCGCGCTCGGTGATGCCACCAGCACCACAGCCCCGGAGGAGTCGACCAGGTGTAGGTCGTCGACGGTGTAGTTCCCCGGCTCGAGTAGTGGTGGGCCTATCAGCAGGTCCTCGATGGATTCTGTCGTAGTCCCGATCTCCAGGTTCGCTCCCAACGGCGCGGAGATGTCCTGGCTGATACCATTGCCGCTCAGGTGCCCGCGCACGACCGTGGCGGCAAAAAGCGCATCAGTACTCACGTCCACACCGGCACCGTCCTCTACGCGGGTGGTAAGAATCACCGGGGCGTTACGCGGGCGGATGAGCTGATCGGCGGGGTCGGCTGGGGCGACGCGGAGGGTTACTCCTCGGATGAGGATGTTTTCGTCGCCCAGCTCGCTCGCGTGCGCCACTGCCCAGCCCGTCAGGGCAACGGACAGAAAACCCGCAGTCAATGCTGCGGCTAGATTCGACCCGCAACGCGTCTTTCTGAGGCAGATCATCAAACGCATCACCATTTGAATCGATCTCCACTCCGGTCGTAGGGGTCGTACTTGAGTTCAAGCACGTAGTCGTCCAGCCAAGCATACGGCGACCAGTTCTTGCGCGTTTCCCAGGCCTTGAGATTGGAATCGCGCCACGAACGCCTAATCACCCGATTGAGCTCCGGATTATCCAACAAGGACGAACATTGACTGACCATCGACCAGCCAAACTTCTTCCGGCTCTTTGGATTCTCGAGAGACTCAAACAGCTTCGCAACCGCTTGTGGATGCGGTTTGGGACGGTTGAACAGAAGATTGACTAGCGCGTAGCCCTTCGTCATTGAGTCACTACTACCGAGCGCCTCAACAAGGGCTTCCGTCGCCTTTGGCGTATGCAGCGATCCAAGGTATTTCGCAACCCGCTTGTCTTTCCCGCCAACGTTATCGACCAAGTAGTCGACGTACTCGCTATCGCCTGTGAGTCTCGCCAACGACCACGCTGCAGCTGTCCTCAGGTACGGCGAACGAGCGGTTTCGAATACCTCCTGCAATCGAGACTGCGATTCACCGTCCCCGCGGATCCCAAAATCAACCAAGCTCGCGGCACTTCGAAAAAGGAAACGAGTGTCTCTCTCAATTGTTTCCAAGAGATCGGAGCGACCAAGAACGGTCAAACTCGCACCACCGACAGAAACCCCCCGGCGAGCCAGCGTAGCGATATCCTCGGCTGCCTCCACCTTTCGGTAACGGTAGAGCAGCCCTGCCGCCTTTGTCCTGAGGTCCCCTCCCTTCAATAGCCATTCCGGGGGGTCCTCCACGGCCTTTCTAAACTCGGCACTCGCATCCGCGGCATTGATCGGCTCAGGTGACCGGACCATCTCCCGCAGCACCCCAACGCCCGAATCGTCGTCGACCATCAACAGCCCGCTGGCCGCCCTGAGGCGAACCTCCGGATCGTCGTGACGCAAGTACGGTACAAGACCGGCGACAATTTCCTCTCGTTGAAGAAGTTCCTTGTACAAGAAATGATTCAAAGCGCGGAGCATTCTTCCACTATCTCCGGAGCCGACCTCTCGCTCGAGACGCGCCATGGCCCGTGTTAGCTGAGGAGATCGATCCTCAATCGCGGGTAACTCGCGTTCACGATTGCTACTTCTTTCAACCGAACCCTCAACTCCCGGATCCGATTCAGACGCGCGCATTCTCGGCGTATTGTTGTCCCCTAGCGCTCCTGGACGCTCCGGTGTACGCCCTGTGAAACTTGCCCCGTGTTGCTTCGACTTGCCGAGATTCGTCTTCCATACGAAGATTCCCCCGACAACTATGAGCAGCGTTGCAATTGCCGCCACAACACGAACTGTGCTCACTCCGCGCATGCTGGAAACACCTTCGGCGGAATCGGCGGCTCGGGCCAGGCACCGGAAGGGCTTTCGACGAACTCCGCAATCTCGCCATTCATCTTGAGCTGCTGACGCCTTACGTTGATTCTACTCGCCTCTCCCGTCCCAGGGTCTACCCTGAGAACCTCTTTGTAGATGTTGATGTTGTTGAACGGATTCACCCCCGTGACCTGATCCGTCCCAGCAGCCCAAGACGTATCGACACTCGTGTGAAGTACAGCTTCGACATTGCGCGCTTCGTCGATACGGAACTCGATCTCCGAGAAGATCCAAGGTGCATCTTTGCCAAACAGTCGCCACGTCGGGTTCCGACCTTTGATACCTATGCGGCCAGTCGCGTAGCTCGAGATCGACGCGCCGTCAGGACTGCAGGATCTGACGCCGTGAAACTCGTTAAACTCTGACGGTAGTGGGGAGCCTTCAACGACCACCGGAGGAGTTGACCAATCGAACACTTCCAGCGGGTCAAGAAACTGCGCGTTGAGCTTAGTCGGACCATTCACAGCAACCCTGCCGGGTGAACGAATCGATTCTTTTCGAATGCGGCCGTCTGCGTCCAAGAGAAACTGGGCCTGAAACCGATGGAGTATTCGGTATTCCTCGTTCTTGAAAACGGTGGTGAAGTCCGCCAAAGGAAACTCCACAGGTGCTTCCGGGTCGTCGGGCGAGATGTTCAACATGCTCTGCACCATCCAATATCGGTGTTGCTGCTCGACAATCCCCCCCGGCGGAAGAGAAAACGATTGGGTAAACGGCCCTTGGGGCGTTACCAGGTGAGGAACGAGGATTCCCCAATAACCATGCCAAAGTTGAACCAAATGAGTATCCGTAAACAACGGATTGAAGATCACTTGTTCGCGGACCGGTAGTAGCAGCGGCACAGGAACATTGAGTATCGAGGCAATGTCGTACACCAAGGCCCTTCGGAACAACGACCGTTCGCTAAATGGGTCGGACACGATATCGCCAACCGGAGCGTCGTGATCGTGAGCAACGGTTCGGACGATCTGCCCAATCACGGTATAGGCACGCGTGCGCCATCCCACCTCTTGTTCAAACTGCACCGGAACGATCTTTCCCCCATCCAGAGTTACGACAGCCTCAATCGTGTAGGTTCCCGGCACCCACGTCAGCCCCTGAGCACCTTCCCCGCCGCTTGCGTCCGAGATGTCCCACTCAAAGACCCCAGCCCCCGATGGACCATTGATCACGTGACCAAGGGGGCCCATCGCACGCCACGCTACCCCAGTGACTCCAGGCGAATCCCCACTCAGGTAGAACCTAACCATGTCGCCAACCTCTTCGCCGGAATAGAGGGGTCTCCAGACGGGGTGCCGCTCCAGGTCCTCGGACGTCCGCAGGATGTTCAATCCACTCGCCGATTCCATCCGAATTCCGCACCCCGCCTGGCCCGTCTCGGCCCCGACACTCGCGGCAGCACGGTTGGTCCGCACCAAGAACACACCCTGGTCACCAGCGGCAACCGCAGCGATCGGGCTTCCCAGCATATCGCCGAAGACAGAAACGGCGTCGGCCCGAGCGCCTAACAGTTCCACAGATCCGATTACCCTTGCATCGATCAACCCGCTTGGGCCGGGAACTTCGCCTCCTGGCGATGCAAAATCGGCAATTACTAAACCAGCAGTGCCGTCGGCAACGAGTAGCAGCCCACTGGCACCGTCGATTGCAACGTCGTTTGGTTGCCCGGGCGTTCGGAGGACACCAACGCCGCCAATCGACTGAGGCGTGAAAGAAGAACTCGCGCCATCCACAGCAAAGATCGAAACTCCGCCCGGTCCGCCGGCAACGGCTAGATCAACCACAACGGTCTCCTCGCTGCCCAGCTCCGGGCGCGCCAGCCAACCCGCTACACCGAGAACAGATGTGGCTTTCCCGGTCGGCGATACCTGCCAGTCGAGGACACTCCCAAGTCCGGGGTCGATGATCTGCACCCGACTCTCGCTGTCCTCCTGCGCAACCGCAATTACCTTGTTCCCGAGAGTGTCGACATCACGGTAGACCCCGGGCAGGGTCGTGCTCACCTGCGGAGTGGTCAGCGGCTCAGTGACGAGCTGGTCGAGGAGGATGCCTTGAATTCCAATAAACGGGGTGTTCGCCACGTAGGCGATCTGCGAGCCGAACCCCGTCACTCCCAGCGGTAGTCCAACGTCGTTGGGAACGAGCTCGACCGCCGTGCCCAGGATCGTCGACTGCGCGTTTCCACTGTTGAGAGCGAGGTAGCTCTCGGCCGACTGATTCACGAAGCGGCTGGCTATCGGCACGATCTCGATCGCTCCGCTGTTCGACCTGAGCTCAAAGATCCTCCACACACCGAAGCGATCCTCGCTCAGCTCATCTCCGATGCCGTCGACCGAGACGAGGAACGGTCCGTTGAAGGTTCCCGCGTCGTCGGTAACCAACGGCTGGCTGGGCACGATGAACTCCAGCGCGTTGTCGGTTCCCGCAGTCGCCATCTCGGCCGCTCGGATCGGGTTCAGTGGATCGGTGACGTCGTAGATGACGATGCCGCCCTCGTAGTCTTCGCGCCCCTCGATGTTTCCACCCTCGGCCACTGCGATCAGGTCCACGCACGCCGACAGCCCCAGAGAGGTGGGCTCGATCCACACCACGTCGCGTGCGTCGATCCCGTCGATTGTTCCGATGATACTCAGCGTAAAGGTCGAAAAGGTCGTCAGGTAGGGATCGAGCGGCGCGTTGCCACCCTGATCGGTCACGCCCTGGATGCGGAAGGTGTAGGTCTCGTCGAACCTGAGGCGGATGTGGGGCACGAACGTGATCACCCGGCCGTCTGCCGACAGCTTACACTTGCCATCGACCGCCCGCCCCTCGCTGTCGACGACCTCGCAGCTCTGGTCACTCACACTCTTGGGGTCGAGCGACTCGCTGTACACCACCTCGAGCGGCGCCAATGGATCGGCGGCGACATCTCCCTCCAGCACCGAGGTGTCCTGCACGATCGGTGGGTTCTCGTCGTCGCTGAGCGGCCCCAGGAGCTGGCAGCTCTCACCGCGGCTGAGCCCACCGGCGGGGCCGCAGGGCTTGTCGTCGATCGGCTGACCGGCGAAGTCGGTAATCTCGATGGTCAGATGCTGGTTGCAGGGAAATGGAACGGCAAACTTGTTCAGCGCGGTCGTGGTTACCGGAAACGGCAACGACGCTCCCAGAATGCCCCCTGGAATGACGCCGGCCGCCACCGTGTCGCCAATCTTGGTAAAGCCCGTAGCGAAGGCCAGGCACTCGTTGGCCCGATGCACACCGAGGAATCCCGCGTCGACGATCAGCGGCAGGCCGTCGAAGAACTCTGTCGTCACCAGGTCGCTGCTCGCATCGTAGCTGGCGACGTCGACCAGGGTCTGTTCATCGACACCGCGGAAGTTCACGACCTGCGTGGCGATGTACTGATCGTCCTCCAGCGCATCGGCCGGCGCCGGTACCGATATGTCGATGTTGACCTGGGCCGTTCCCTCGAAGGCCAGATCGACCGCTCCGATCAGCTCCACCTTCAACTGGTCGAAACTCGTCAACACGGGATGTGCTGCCAGATCTCCACCATAGGGTCCGATCGGCGGGTCGGTCAGTGGTGTGATCCGCACTTTGGTGGGCAGATCGAACGCTCCCTCCGGAACGATCGCCGAGTAGCTCTCATCTGCGGGGAAGGTGACGACACCTCCTCGGCTGTCGATGACCTCTTCCCCCGTGCGCTCGTCGCGCATGTTGCCCGCGTCGATCTCCACACGGTTGCCGAAGGCGTCCTCCACGCCGATGAGGAAGCGGTCGCCGGCGGCGACGTTGTCGAAGGCGACGCAGAAGGAGCCGGGCTGGTACTCGCCGGGTGCGACTTCGGTCAGACAGCGGCCCTCGTAGTCCGCTTCGCTCAATATTGCAGCGCAATTGGTGTTCGGGTCTCGGATACCGTCTGTGTCGGTCGCCGTGATCGTCTCGGTGCGACCCGAGGGGGCGGCTTCACCGTAGTTGTAGTGGGTAATATCAACCAGCGTGCCCGGTAGTGCGAGGGCAGCTGCACCGCACACCATCACCGCGCCTAGCTCGCCGTCGGGAGCCACTTCCACGCCGCCGCTTCCATCCCCGCGCTCGGGTACGGTCACCCACAGCGTCCCGGGGTCCAGGTTGGCCGAGTGGAAGACACCGCTGGTGGTGAAGTCACTCAGGAACGGTGCCCCCTCCAGCGCCAGTCCCTGGCGGTCGGTGAGCTCGGAGGTGATCTCCACCTCGTAGACCGAGGCCTCGAGCAGCTCGTCCTCCGCGGTGATGGTGATGGTCGCTCCGTCGATGGCCAGTCGCTTGGCGACGGGCGACGGTTGTCCGTTGTCAGCTCTCAGCTTCAGGAGGATGGCCGTGTCGGTCACCGTTGCCGGATCCGGCGGCTCGGAGAGGGTGACCCGAACCACCGCGCTCGGGTCGACGGCGCCGCCGTGGTTGGGCGGGTCGATGTTGATCACCCGCGGCGCCACTCCGGCCAGGGTGAAGTCGACTGTCTGGCTCTGGTCGATGGTGATGCTCAGGTTCTCCGCACTCGCCGTGCGGTCCCCCGCCCTGTCCTCGATTCCGATGGTGATTCCACTGCCGGGTGGTAGCGGCAGGACGTACGCACCGGCGGCGTCGCTGATGGCTACGAATTCCACTGCTGTGCTTTCGACGACCTGATCGGGCTCGGCATTCGGTGTGCCGTCGCTCACCGTGCCCTCGGCGGCGCCGAGTCCGGCCGGCATGCGGAAGATCGCATAGGCTCCGCTCTGTCCGAATCCGGGCAGGCAGATGCCCGCCGTCCTGCACTGGGTGACGAGGATGTCGCTACCGCCCTGGCCGAGGCCGAAGGCCACCGCCTGCGCCACCTGCCGGCCCTGGCCGGGGACGACGACCGTGCGAGCGATGACGAAGATCTCCCCCGCCGCTGCGGGGACATTGGCGCCTATCGTGTAGGTAGCCATCGGATCGAGAGATCCTCCAGCCACTTCGAGGACGAAGCCGGCCTCGGCCGTGGTTCCGGCGGGCAGGTCGCCCTCTACCGTATCGAATACCGAGATGACCGTGCCGTCCGGGGCGGCGCCGCCCGGGACGGTCAGTGACGTACCACCGGGGCTGGTCGCCGTCGTACTGCTGGCGCTGGGGTCGACGAGCTCGGGGTTTTGGGTCTGAGCCAGCTCGGTGGCGATGTGGATTCTTCCCTCCACCAGCTCGGCCAACGGGATCTCCAAAGCCGGGCCGACGGTGAAGCTGAGCGCCAGCGCTTCGGCTCCGGTGCCCGCGACGGTGCCGCCTTGGCCCATTGATATCTGGTAGGCGATCAGGTCCTGGCGGCTCGAGGGGCCGATCTCCACGCCGCCGCCCACCGTGTCGTAGCTCTCGGAGACCTGCGCTTCGATCAGGGTACCGCTGGGCGTGCCGGTGTTGGTGCCGGTGAGATCGGCATGGACGCGAGCGCGCGCCTCGGTGCTGGAGAAAATCACGTCGGGGTTGGCGACCAGGGCGCCGCCAGCATCGGCCGGGCTCTGCGGGGCCAGGCCGGGCAGCTCGGCGCCGTCGGTACTGTTCAGGCCCGAGGCGTCGTCGGCAACGATCACGGCTACCTGCCCCGGTGCGGAGATTGCGATCTCGATGTAGTCGGTGCCGGCGGTGTTGATGACGGCCGGTGCAGGCTCGCCTTCCCAGTACGTGGCCGTATCGCTCCAAACAGTGGCGGCAAGCGTCAGCGCCGGGTCGGGGACGATCAGATCGTGTGGGATGCGCACCGTCGCGGCGATCGCACCAGCCGGTGCAGGCTCGACCTGCACGTCGACCGCGGCGAGCACGCTCCATCCAAGCGGCAGCGGTGCGACCGCACCCTGCGGGCTCACCGGGGTGAGATAGACCTCGGCGTCCTGGGCGACCCCGGAGCTGAGATCGAGCTCGACCGATCCCTGGCCAGCTGCGGTATCCAGTGGGCTGGAGAACACCTGCGCCGCACCACTGGCGATCCCCGCCGAGACCAGCTCGGTCAGCCGAGCGTCCTGCATGCGTACCGCCCCGGCCGGCGGCACGTCCACCCGGCGCAGCGAGCGCGTGTAGCCGTCTCTGCTGATCTCCAGCCAATGAGCACCCGCGGGTAACTCGAGCGAGAACCTCCCATCGGGCTCGCTGACGACTGAAGACTGAGAGGAGACTACATCTACGGCGTAGTCGTCGAGAACCAGCGCATTCCCATCATCAAACGCTTCTCCCACCACGAAGCCAGGCGGCACCGGAGTCGGTGTCGCGGTTGGCGTGGCCGTATCGGTCGGCGTCGGGGTGTGCGTCGCCGTCGGGGTGTGGGTAGCCGTTGCCGTTTCGGTAGGCGTGGATGTCGGCGTATCGGTGGGAGTCGCCGTCGGCGTCTCGGTGGGTGTCGCCGTAGGTGTTGCCGTAGGCGTCGGCGTGGGGGTCTGGGTCGGTGTATCGGTGGGCGTCGGCGTCGCCGTCGCGGTGGGTACCGGCGTCGCGGTGTCGGTTGCCGTCGGCGTTGCACTCGGCGTCGCCGTCGGGATCGGCGTTGGCGTGTGCGTCGGCGTCTGTGTGGGCGTGTTGGTATGAGTGTTCGTGGGGGTGTTGGTCGGCGTCGCCGTCGGTGTGTGGGTGGGGGTATCCACCGCTACGGTCGCGGTGTCGGTAACCGTCGCCGTCGGGGTAGGCGTCGCACCGTCGCCGACGATCACCAGGCGCGGGGCGAAGCCGACCGTGCCCTCCATCGTCGTGTACTCGACCCGGCCGTTGGCCGTCTCGTCGGTCTTTTTGATCAGCCAGCCGTGGTTCTGGGCGGGATTGTTCAGAAAGTAGATCGCATCGGCCGTCACGTCGAAGCTCACCCAGCCCGAGGTCGCGTTGGTGTAGGTCGCCGAGTCGCTATAGCTCGCAATGAACGAACCGCCGTTCCAGGTGGTACCGCAGTCCTGGAAGATGTCCTCCGGCTCGAGGTCGTGGGCGCAGTTCCACGTAGCGTCGTCCTCGCCCCAGTCCGCCGTCATGCGGTGGACCCTCACCAGGCGCCCGCTACCCCAGTTCTGGTGATTGTACTCGACGTAGAGCTCCAGCGTCGCGCTCTGCAGTGAGCCGCCGTTCCCCGCCGTCAACGCCGCTTGGATGTCGGCCGTCTCGAAGCGAACCAGCGTGCGCGCATCGTCTTCTTTGGCGATGCGCGCGTAGTCCGTATCGCCCTCGTTCTTGTTGGCGTAGCTCCCGCGCAAAAACGTATCAGCCTCGGGATAGATCCGGTCACCGGGCAGATCGGGCTGTGTCCAGTAGACGGTGATGCCGACGAAATCGACCTTGGCATCGGGCTCGCCGCTGCCGTCCTGCGATATGCCCTGGGCCGACAGCACCGGGCCGAAGTCGGCGTGGTTGACCTGCGCGGCGGTGAGCCCAGCATTCCAGTCCTCGCTCTCGCCGCCGAAGGTTGCGGGGGAGTTGCTGTTCAGCGGCCAGCACTGTGTGCCGGCCATGTTGTCTCCAACCACCACCGTAGTCCCCCCGACACTGGTGGCCAGGCGTAGCTCCTTCTCCTTGATACAGTCAGTCGCCGTGCAGTACGGGCAGCCCTCAGTGCTGCGGTCGAGTTCCACCTCAACACCGACGATCTTGGCCTGCGAGTCGAACGAAAAGCCGAAATCATGCACCCACAGCCCTGATGAATCCTCGCCCGGGGCCAGATTCGGCGCCTTGGCCTTGGAGTTGTTGTTGGTCAGTGCCCGCTGCGGATCGTCCCAGGTCTCGTCGTAGACGTCGAACGGCGCCTGCGTGAAATAATTGGCCGCGGCGTCCCCCTGCTCGGTCACCGACGGGTCGATGCGGTAGGGATAGGCAGCGGCCGGCAGCGCCGTGTCGTCGACGTTGAGGACGATCTCATTCAATCCCGGGCGAACCTCCCAACTCGTCGTGCCGTCGTAGGCCTCGCCGTCGGCGCCGAGCAGAAACGGCCGGCCGAAGGTGAGCCTGCCATTGGTGAGACGCCCCTCGACGTTCACCGCAAACGGGGCGAAGCCGCCGAAGAGCTCGTAGGCAAAGGCGTAGCTCTCCACCCCCTTCGATTTCCTCACCGGGCGACTGATCAGCTTGAGCTCCGAATCACTGAGCTCCCAGTTCCACTTGAGTGTCTGGCCGGCAAACACCGTGGTGATCACCTGGCGCTGGCGGGTCGGCCGCACGGCAGTGAGAAAGCGGATGCCGCCGCTGCCGTCGCGGGTGCCGATGGCCAGACCGCGGCGGGTGGTGCGCACCGAGAAGGGCAGCGTATCGGCCACCTCGTCGAGGCCGATGGCCTTCATCTCGGCGCGCGAGCGCTGCCACTTGCCGTCGCCGTCGCGGTAGTGCAGGGACTTCCCCGTCGACACGTCGGCGAACACCGCAGAGCGGTTGCCGCCGGCGCCGGCTGAGCGGCCGACGCGAAAGCGCTTGGTCTTCGCCCCCCGTTTGGAGGTCACCTCGCGCGCCTGCCCGCCGAGCCGGAACTCCCCCGGGTCGGCGCGTTTCAACCGCTTCTGCGGCGCCCGGTCCTGGCGAGCCGGCCGCCCCTGCGCCTCGGTGGTCGAGGTGCACACGAAGGCCACAACCAGTGCAACAAAGAGCAGCCGTGCGGTCGAAGTTCGACAGAAGGTCGTCAAACGGTTCGCAAGAGAGCAAGCAGCCAAGCGCACAGTTCGCCCAGCGTTTGGCACTGCACAAGCTAAGTCAACAGCTAAATGCAATGATCTAAGAACTTTCTTGCGTAGTTTTGTGGTTGGCAAAGCAGCCGGTTTGGCGGCCTTCGCCCGCAGCTTTCAGTCGTCGGTTGTCAGTTGTCAGTGGGGGCGCATGCGGGCTTCGCCCGCAGCTTTCCGTTCTTCATCTGTTCTACGGCCTTTGTGTCTTGGTGCCTTTGTGCCTTCGTGTTGAAAGACAATACGACTCCGATGACCTCTCCCCCATACTCGCCCCCCCACTCACCCTCATATGCGTTAATTCCCGCACAACGATGTTAAAATCGCCGAAACAACGACACGGGTGCAATTAGGGATTCCACGTACAGCGCCTTCGGCGCCGCAGTTGTCAGTCGTCGGTTGTCAGTTGTCAGTTGTCAGTGGGGGGGCGCCTTTGGCGCAGCTGTCAGGGTCGGCCCGGTCTGATGACTGGCCACTGACAACTGACGACTGGACTGGTCCGGCGGCTCGCCGGCGCCTCGCCCTCCCAAGGGGGACTCCGTTCTTTCGCTAGTCAGCGCTCCGAGCCTCGGTCAAATCCGAGTTCCATCCTTCATTTCGGATGACCGTAAACATTCCCTCGTCATTCATCGTGCAGGATTCCTCACGTCGGTACCCCCAGTTTCCGCATTATTGAGTCGAACTCCGCCACCGGTGTTGGCCTTCTTGCGCTTGCGTGCGAACTTCAGCTCGACGCATCCTGCGTAGCCGATGATGCAAAGCTCTCTTCTCGAATTTCTCAACACACTCAGCTCGTGGGTGTGGGGCGCGCCGCTCCTGATGTTGCTGGTCGGTACCGGGGTCTATCTGACCGTTCTGCTGCGCGGGTTGCAGCTCTCGGCGTTGCCGCATGCGCTTCACCTGGCACTGGTCGTCCGCCGCGAGCCGGACGATCAGCCGGGCGACATCACCCACTTCCAGGCTTTGATGACGGCACTCGCCGCAACCGTCGGCACTGGCAACATCGCCGGTGTCGCCACGGCGATCGCCGCGGGCGGGCCAGGGGCGATCTTCTGGATGTGGATCACCGGTCTCTTCGGCCATGGCGACGAAGTACGCCGAAGCGGTGCTCGCAGTGCGCTACCGCAAGCGCGAAGCAGACGGCACGATGAGCGGCGGGCCGATGCACTACCTGAGCGAAGGGCTCGGACAACCCTGGTTGGCAACCCTCTTCGCCATCTTTGCGTCGATCGCGGCGTTCGGCATCGGCAACATGGTACAGTCAAACTCGGTCGCCGACGCGGCTCGCGAAACGTTTTCGATTCCCACCTGGGCGACCGGCGTCATCCTCGCGGCCGCTACGGCCGCCGTCATCCTCGGCGGCATTCGCGCCATCGGGCGCGCCGCCAGCGCTCTCGTACCTTTCATGATCGTCCTTTACGTCGCCGCTGCAGCGCTCATCCTCCTTCTCACCGCCGACCAGATCATCCCCTCCCTCACCCTCATTTTTCGTCACGCGTTCACGCCGACCGCCGCCACCGGCGGCTTTCTCGGCGCCGCCGTGATGATGACCGTGCGCATGGGCGTCGCGCGCGGCGTCTTTTCCAACGAATCGGGGCTCGGCAGCGCGCCCATTGCAGCCGCGGCGGCGCAAACGCGCCACCCCGTCGCCCAGGCAATGGTATCGATGACCCAGACGTTCATCGATACACTGGTCGTTTTGTACGTGTACCGGCCTGGTGATCCTCAACACGCAGGTCTGGCAAAGCGGCCGCACCGGCGCCGCCCTGACCACCCTCGCCTTCCGCTCGGAGCTCGGCGAAGCCGGCGCCATCCTCGTCGCCGTCGCCCTGATCTTCTTTGCCTACACCACCCTGCTCGGCTGGAGCTACTACGGCGAGAAGGCCGTCTGCTATCTGCTCGGCGAGCGAGCGACACGCCCCTACCGCAGCGTGTTCTGCGTCCTGGTCGGCGTCGGCGCGCTGGCCAAGCTCGACGTCGTCTGGACTTTCTCCGACGTCATGAACGGACTCATGGCCTTTCCCAATCTGATCGGCCTGCTCGGCCTGTCGGGCGTCGTCGCCAGCGAAACACGTCACTACTTCGCAGAGCTGGCGAGCCGGCGATAGGCGCGCATCCAGCGGTCCCAGCGGTAGCGTCGCTTGAGCTCGGGATGCGACCATATGTCGACCAGCGCCGGAATGGGAATGGCGCCGGTGCCTTGCCGCTGAATCAAGATGTAGTCGGGTTTTCGGGCAAACACGTAGTCCGCGTCGGAGCCGGAGTGACCGGGAACGTGCGCGTCGATCGACGATCGCTGCCACGCCGAGCGCGCTAGCACATAGAAGTACGTGGCAAGGAGAAGTGCGACGCCACTCAGCAAGCCGAAACAGTGCGCGACGTCTGGCGCTTGCCAACCGAGCAACACGCCTGCCGCGAGCAAGACCGTCCACGAGAGATTGGTGAAGCCCTCGACGTACTCGCCGACGTTGAAGACGAGGCCGTTTCCCTCGGCGAGGTTCTGCGCATAGCGAAAGGAAATGTAGGCGTCATCGGCCTGAGGCCAGCGCGACCACCCCTCGGCGAGAAACCAAAGGACGCAGACGGCCAACAGGAGCAGCTCGGGGCTTCGCCCGTCGAGAATCCCACGCTTCGACCGCAACACGCCGGCACTGTGGCACGAGCGACCGCAAACTCAAACTCTCGCCGGAGCCATCCCTTGCGTGATAGACGATGTCGCGTGGGAGGCCAGCCTGACATCGTGGTTCTCGACGGCCGTACCCTCAACCCTGGCGACAACCCGTGGGACGAGCTGGCACGCCTCGGTACCTTGACCGTCTACCCGCGCACACCGGCCGGCGAAATCGTCGACCGATCGCGTGGGGCCGCCGTGCTCCTCACCAACAAGACGCCACTGCGCGCCGACACGCTCGAAGCGCTGCCGGCGCTGCGTTTCATCGCCGTGCTCGCCACCGGCTACGACGTCGTCGACGTCGCCGCCGCGCGCCAGCGGGATATCGCCGTCGCCAACGTGCCGGAATACGGTACCGACTCCGTCGCCCAACACACGTTCGCGCTGCTCCTCGAGCTCTGCCACCTGGTC
Organism: uncultured Binatia bacterium (SeqCode); assembly: GCA_965216585.1. Taxonomy (GTDB): domain Bacteria; phylum Desulfobacterota; class Binatia; order HRBIN30; family CADEER01; genus CADEER01. Next base: position 654,498 of record CBDCGC010000002.1, read on the forward strand.
GGCGCACACGACCGTGCCGTCAGCGCCGGCGAGTGGCAGCGCTCACCCGATTTCTCGTTCTGGTTGCAGGCGCCGACCGAGCTCGCCGCCAAGACCATTGGCATCGTCGGCTATGGCCGCATCGGCCGGCGCGTCGCCGAGATCGCACGTGCCTTTGGCCTCGCCGTACTCACGCATGGAGGCGGTGCGCCGGGCAACCAGATCGGCACGCCGGTCGATTTCGAGGAGCTCTGTCGCCGCTCCGACGTGGTGTCGCTGCACTGCCCACTGGGCGAAGACAACCACCACCTCATCGACGAAACGACGCTGGCCTGGATGCGCCCGTCGACCCTGATCATCAATACCGCGCGCGGCGGCTTGATCGACGAGCACGCCCTCGCGGCAGCGCTGGCGAACGATGCGATCGCCGGCGCCGCGGTCGACGTCGTATCGAGCGAACCGATCCACGCAGACAACCCTCTGCTCGCCGCACCGCGATGCATCATCACTCCACACATGGCCTGGGCGAGCCTGGCAGCGCGCCGGCGGCTCATGGCAACGGCGGTGGAGAACGTCCGCGCTTTCCTCAGCGGTTCGCCGATCAATCTGGTCTAACGGGCGCGGCGGGGCACTCGCCGCCGCGCCTTCCGGCGTGATAGACGTCCTGCCGTGAGCGAACCCACCTCGAGCTCGATCCTGCATTCCGTTCGCACCTTCCAGCGCGCACTCCGCGACGAATCCATGTTGCGCAAGACGCTGCACCGCATGCGCGAAGAGTCCGCCGTCTCGCCGCAGCAGGCGGCGCAACTGGATCAGGTGCTCGCCGACATGACGACGACCACGACGTACATTCTCCGCCATCTCGCAGTTCACCTCGGCATCGGCGCCTCGAAGATGATCCTACCGCTGCCGATCGGCTCCTTCTTGCGCGGATCCTGGGTCGCAATCGCGCGCCTCACGGAAACGGCGCGACGTCGCCGCGACCGCGCCGGCGTCCATTCACTGCCCGTCTTCCTGATCGCCTGCATTCCCTTCTTCGGCTACCTCGCCTACATCGTCGCCTTGCGCCGGCACGATCCCGACGCGGCCTTGCTCTATGCGAACCACGTCGCGGTGCTGCGCTACGATCGCCCGCTCGAAAACGTTCTCGCCGACAAGCCCAACCCGGTGCAGTGGATCGTGCGCCGCGCAGTGGGAAACGGTCGATGAGCATCGCCTTTTTCGATCTCGACCGCACGCTGCTGGCGATCAACTCGGGTAGCGCCTGGCTGCGCTACGAGCTGCGCGCCGGCCGGGTTCCACCCGTCCTCGCTCTGCGCGCATTCGCCTGGCTGCTGCGCTACAGCCTCGGCAGCGCCTCCATGGAAGCGTCGATCCGCGCTGCCGTGGCCTCGGTACGCGGGCAGAGCGAGGCGGACATGCGGTCGCGTGTCGGCGATTTCTACGCTCGCCACATCCGCGACGCGTATCGACCGGGGGCACGCGAAACACTTGCCGAACACCGCAACGCCGGGCACCGGCTCGTCTTGCTGACCTCCTCCTCCAACTACGTTGCGGACCTGGTCTGCGCCGACCTCCAGCTCGACGACTACCTCTGCAACCACTTCATCGTCGATGCAAACGGGCTCTACACCGGCGCGGCGCGAGAGCCACTGTGCTTCGGCGCCGGCAAGGTACAATTGGCGCAGCGCTATGCCGACCGGATACGAGTGCCGCTATCCGAGTGTTGGTTCTACAGCGACTCCCACTCCGACGCGCCAATGCTCGAGGCGGTCGGCAAGGCAGTCGCCGTCCACCCCGACCCGCGCTTGCGCCGTCTCGCCGCCAAACGCGGCTGGCCCGTCGCCGACTGGGGACCATCGTAGCCCGCACTGCTCGCGGACGAGCGCATACACCGCATGGATCTTGCGCGCTCCCCTTACCCCTGTGCGATGTAGTTCTCCAGTTGCTCGATCATGAACTGCTTTTCCGAAATGACGGCTTTGACGACGTCGCCGATGGAGAGCACACCGCGCAACTCGTCCCCCTCGATCACCGGCAGATGGCGCACGCGCTTGTCCGTCATCAGCGCCATGCAGTCCTCGAGCGTTTGCTCGGGTCGGACGTAGACGACGCGCGACGTCATCACCTCGCGCACTGGCGTGTCCTTGGACGCCTTGCCTTTGAGAATGACCTGTCGCGCGTAGTCGCGCTCGGAAAAGACTCCTACGGTTTTGCCACCGCTCATCACCAGCACCGCACCGATCTCTTGATCGGCCATGAGCTGCAACGTTTCGAAGACGCTGGCGTCGGGTGAAACCGACCAGATTTGACCGCCCTTGTTTGCCAGGATTTCGCGAACCGTCATCGCATCAACACCTCCTCGCTCGAAACTCCACCCCACATTTGCCCAACCCGGGTGGCCGTGTCCATAATAATCCTCCTATGTCGAAACGACCCGCTGAATCTTCGTTCCGCAAGGCGCTCGGGCTTACCTACAAGACCGCGCGCCGCATCGTCATCGCCGTCGTCGGAACCAGCGTCGTTCTGATCGGCGTCGCAATGCTGGTCCTACCGGGCCCCGCCTTCGTCGTCATTCCGGCCGGGCTGGCCATTCTCGGTGTCGAGTTCGCCTTCGCCCGCCGCTGGCTGCGCTCAGTCAAGGCGCGCGCTCAACAGGGGCTCGATACCCTCGGCCTAGGAAACCAACCCGCTGCTTCGACCGCCGAGCCACAACCGCGACCGACACCGGAACGCCGGCCGACACCCGGCCCGCACTCGGCGGCCAGCCGTCCGGCTGAACAGGCCTCCCCCAGCGGCCATCAAGAGAAGGCGCGGGTCACGAACCAATAGAGGCCGATCCCCGTCACCGCCGCCGAGCCAACGTCGCCAACCCAAGCCGACAATCCCTGCCAGCGCCGGGCGAGAACCAGAAGCGGCCAGATCAATGCCACGATGGCGAGCTGCCCGAGCTCCACACCGGCATTGAAGCCGAACAGGGCGGGCACCAGACGGGTGTTCTCCAGCTCGAGCTCCATCATGATACCGGCAAAGCCGAAACCGTGGATGAGGCCAAAGGCAAAGGCCACCGCCGCGCGCAAGCGAGCTGGCTCGTTCGAGCGAGTGAGCAAGGCGAGGTGACACGCGGTAAACAGCGCCAGCCCGAGAATCGCCTGCACCGGCAAGGCGGTACCGAAAAGACATAGCGACGAGATCACCGCGAAAGCGGTCAGCGGGACGACGAAGGGCGAACGCCACCCCTCGCTCTGCCGGCGCGCTGCGGAAGGCGAACGGCGCGAGGAGAGGAAGGCGTTCTCGATTCCCACCAGGGCGATGGAAAAACCAATCAGCGCCTCGACGACGTGGCTCTTCGGCTCGACGAATCCCAGCACCGCCAGCGCCAGGGTGATGCTGTGGGCGAGCGTGAACGAGGTCACGAGGGTGGCGATGTCGCGCAGGGTGAACGCCAGCAGCACCAGGGCAAAGACGAAGGCGAGGTGATCCCAACCGGTAAGGATGTGCTCGATGCCGAGCAGGACGTATTCACCAATCGACATCGGCGCGCTGCCGCCCGCGCCGCCGTCCGAATCGAGCAACCATACGGGATCGGCATCGGTCAGGACTTTTTCGACCGCCGCCTTGCCCGGCTTGCGCACGCGCGCAAAATGCAGGTGCGACGGTGCCACGTCGAGCAGAAAACCGGTCTCGATCGAGCGCGGCTCGCCACTGCATTCGTAACGCCAGGAATAGGCGACGTAGCCCTGCGCGGCGCGACGGCGGCGTGGTGAATCCACGGCTACACACGGGCCATCATTCGAATAGAGTCGCAACGCTTTGACGACCAGATCGGCGACGGCGGCGTCATCGTCGTGCGAAGAAACCGGATCGCGCGCCAAGCGAGTGAGCTCGAGGCGCGACACGCGCAGGCGCACCTCGGCTCCGTTTTCATCCATATCCCACAGTGAATGCGACATGCTGCGCGTATGTGCCGCGACACTGCCGCAACAGAACACCCACACCGCGACGGCAACCAGTGTCCGCACCCTCACGGCAAGCTCTCCGCCTCGATCACCTCACCCTCGCGGCGCAGACGGTCGAGGGTTGCGCGCACCGCGTCGTCGCCGGCGCGCCTTTTCATTTCAGCGACCACTTGCGGTTGGACTTCCAGCAGCGGCGGCGAACGCGGCTCCTCGCGTTCGACCATCGCGAGGACATAGACGCCGCTACCGGTGACAATCGGCTCGCTGATCGCGCCGGCAGCCAGCGAGATCGCCTTACGCGCCGCCGTCGGACCGAGGTACTCGCGCACTTTCGCCGGTGGCAAAAGCGCATTCGGCAGCGGCGCCACCGGTTCATCGCCAAAGGCGGAGGCGACGTCGCCAAAGGGACGGCCACCGCGCAGGGTGCGCAGGGCCTCGCGTGCCCGCGCCAGTGCCTCCTCCTGCCGGCGCTGCGGCTCGCCGCGCACCCAGAGGACGGCCAATCGCATGCGGCCGGGTGTGGCAAAGAACTCCGCCTGCTCGGCGTAGAATGCGCGAGTTTCCTCCTCTGTCGGTTCGTAGCCGTCCACCGATGCGACCTGCGCCGCCAACACTGCAGAGACGAGGTCGCCACGCACACGGCGATCGGAGCGCACCAGGCCGAGGTCGATGCCGTACTGAACCAACAACTCCTCGTCGACCAAACGACTGAGCACGTGGCGGCGATCCTCCTCGCGCAGCGGCGCGCGCCGGTCGCTGGCCAGGGCCTGGACGGCGCGAGCATAGTCGGCGGCGCGAATCGATACGCCGTTGACCACCGCCACCGCGTCGTCGGGCAGGCCGCCACGGCGGACGTCGAGCAGACTGGCAACCGCAGCGCTGATTCCCAGCGCGGCGCCGATCACCAACAGAAGCGTTGCCCGCCGAGCGCTTTCCCCCTCCGCTTCGCGCATCCCCTACGGCAACAACGGCAATCCGCCAATGCCGAGATCGATGCGTTCGACACCGCGCAGTGGCAAGGTAAACAGATCGACGGCGAGCAGAGAAATGTAGAGGGTTTCCTCACCGAAGTCGCCGCGGCCCCACGCCAGGTTGGCGTAGACGCGATCACCGGTAGCGAGGAATTTGACGAGCTCGTCTTCACCGGCGGGCAGAACCCAAACGGCGCTTTCCTCGAGTGCCGTGTCGGCCTCGGTGTCGAAGATGACGTAGAGGTTGTCCTCGACATCGAACGCCAATCCGTCGCCGAAAAGACCGCGCCGTTCGGCCAGACTCTCTACGGCGCCAAAACCATCCTCGCCGACAGCGACGCGAAACAACCCGGCAACCGGATCGGTGAGCGGGAGATCGAAGCGAGTGCACAGCAGGGCAATGCTCTCGGTGGCGAAGTAGAGGTTCTCCCCGCTGGCATCAAAGGCCAAGCCGTTGGCGCCTCCCTCGCTGGCGACATCGGTGGTGACGACGGCATCGACGGCGCCGGCACTCGGATCGTAGCGCACGATCGCGCCGAGACAGGGATCCGATACATACACCTTGTCGTCGCGACCGATGGCCACGTAGTTGGGGCCGATCAAGTCGTTCTCACCGTCCGAGGTGATGACCGTCTCGACGGTGCCGTCGGTCGCCACCCGGAGCAAGGCACCACTCTCCTCGCCGCGCGGATCGGCCACCCACAAGACGCCTTCTCGGTCGACCGCCACGCCGAGCGGAGCGACCAACGCATCACCCTGCAAATCGGCGAGTGACGCCTCGCCGGCCGGGTTCATCTCGATCAATGCACCGTCGAGATCGGCCACGGTCGACGTCAGCCCGAGCAGCAACGGTCGCCGGCAAAGGCGAGGTCCTCGGTCGAACCGAGAAACCCCATCCCATCGTGGTAGCCGGCCTGGCGCAGAAAGGCCGGGATGTCGCCAAAAGTCTCGGCCTGTAGCGGCGCCGCGAGCACGACACGCGTTTCAAACACAGCCGGCGCCCCATCGGACGAAATATCGACGGAAGCGACGAGCCGGTTGGCGACCGGCGCCACTCCGGCCCGCCAGCGCACCGATGCCTCGCCGGCGCCATCCGTGCGCACCGACACCTGTCGGAGGCGCGGCGCATCCGGCGCACCCGACAGCGCCGCCGCCACCAGCGAGCCGCCGCCGCGTGCGACCGTGAAGAGAACGTCAACGCCGCCCAACGCGGCGCCGCTGCCCTCGTCAACGACGGCCACCGTCGCATCGACGATGCCTCGCGAGTCCACCGTAGGCGGCACCTGCGACACGCTCGAAATGCGCGGCGCCGCTTGCCGACCGGCGTCGTCATCGCCCGAGCATCCATATAGGTGGGCACAGCATACGATTGCGAACAGACCTACCCCATACCTTCGCATCATCAATTCCTTCGCCTTTCCCGCAACAGCTAAAGAACAAAACCGACGATGTACAACAAGATCCCGCTGAGTGCCGTAGCGACGTTGCCAGCAATCACCAGCCTGCCAACCCTGGCATGGGTGCGGGAGAACACACCCGGCAGGCGCGACCGGAAGCGCCGCCAGGACAGAACGGTCAAACCAACCCAAACGAAGTATGTCGATACGGCGATCAGCAGATGCCCGAGCAGTACCGCACGCAGGGTGGGAGTGTTGGCAAACGAGGAGCTCAGGAAGAGTGCGTCGGAACCACCCCGCATGCGAATGTTGACCTCGAACATCACCAACACGACGGTCAACAGCGCCAACGCAGCGCATTGGACAGCGCGGTGACGGAGATGGAATCCGCGCCGCGCCTGCATCGCCGACCAAGCGAGAATGAGCGGGACGACACCGTAACCAACCGTGATCAAATCAGTGAGCAGATCGGCGCGAGTTCCGAGAAAGCCCGGCGGGAACACTCACCACCCTCCGCCGCGGCGCACGCACGTTGCGCCACGTTCCTCAGACCCGCCGCGCTGGTACGCCGCCGCCGGGCGGATACCCCCGCCGTGCTTTCTTCGCATCATCGACACCGGCACACACCTACATCAACCGGAGGAGAGAACAAATCCGCCGCGTCCACTCACCTTTCGCCTTTCTCTTCGAGCCTTCTACCAATCCGCCGAATCGGCTAATGTCGCGCCGATGAACATAACGAAACCAGATCAGGAGGCCTCATGAAGCAATCTCGTCGGTTTCTTACATTAGTTCTCATCCATCTGGTGATGGCGCACACACCTTCCGAGGCGACCATCGTCGTCCCGGTCTCGGCGCCCAACCTGACCGCGAGCTCCGACGCGATCGTCACCGGATTCGTCGAAGACCTTCGCTACGCCGAGCTCGACGGCGGGCGTATCGCCACCCTGGTATCCATCGCCGTCGACGAAACCTGGAAGGGAGCACCGCGCACCCACCTCGAGCTCGTCGAAGCCGGCGGTCACATCGGCGGCCGCAGTGAAATCGTCTATGGCACGCCGGAATACCGGGTGGGTGAAAGAGTTCTCGTATACGCACGCCCTTCCGCCATGGGATGGCAAACCAACCACATGATGCAGGGCAAGCTCGCGATTTCCGGCGCCACCGGCACCCGATCGGTTGGCGCCAACGTCGCCATCCTCGCTTCGGCGAACCATCCGTGGCGCGAAAGCGTTCCCCTCGCCGAGCTGCGCGCCCTGGCAGCGACCGATGCGGCAACGTCGTCGGCGCTCGCCGTCGACCCGCCGCCGCTGAGAATCACCAGCGAAGTATCGGCGCGGTTCACCACCCAGGCCGGCAACCCGCGCTTCTTCGCAGCCGACCTCGGAGAACCCCTGACGTTCCTGATCGACGATCGCGGCGACGACATCCTCGGGCTGGAGGTGTCGCGGCGCGCCATTGACGACGCGTTTGCCGCCTGGAACGCCGTATCCGGATCCAGCCTCGAGCTGCGCGACGGCGGCCTCACCGATGACAACTCGATCGGCTTCGTCGACGGTTTCCACAAAGTCCTCTTCAACGACCCGGGCGATGAGATCGCCGACCCCGTCGGGTGCCAGGGCACCTTGGGCGTCGGCGGTTCGCAGTTCACCTCTTCCGAGGAGAAAACCTTCGACGGTCGCACCTTCGCCGGAATTCTGACGGCGCGGATTACCTTCGCCGACAACTGGGACGGCTGCGACGAGTGGAAGGAGTGCAACTTTTCCGAGATCGCGGCACACGAGGGCGGTCACTCCTTCGGCCTGGGCCACTCGTCGGAGCGTCAGGTCGAGCCCAACGAAACTCTGCGCGACGCGCTGATGTATGCCATCGCCCACTTCGACGAGCGCTGCGCCGATCCGCGCGAGGACGACATCGCCGGTATTCGCGCCATCTATCCGGAGCAGATTCCGGTCACCATCACGACGGCGAACCCGTTGCCCGAAGCCGCGGCCGGTGAGAATTACAGCGTCCAGTTGGCGGCGATCGGCGGCAGCGGCGCCATCTCGTGGCAACAGGCACCGGGCCCCTGCGACTTGAGCAACTTCGGCGTCACGCTCGACGGCAGCGGACTCATCTCCGGCACGCTGGCCAACGTCCAGGGCGAGGGCTGCATCGAAGCCGTCGCCACCGACGCCGCCGGCAGCTCGCAAAAGAAGCGCTTCGACATCGCGCTCGTCCTGACACCCTCCAGCCCTTCGCCGACACCGACGACCGACACGCGCCCGAGTGACACGCCGACGCCGACGCACACCCCCGTCGATGTGGCGACCGCCACGCCGCGGCCGCCGACACCGACACCCGGACCATGTGTCGGCGATTGCGACGGCGACGGCAGCGTCGGTATCGGCGAGCTCATCCGCGGCGTTCGCATCGCCCTCGGCGAATCCGATATCTCCGAATGCAGCGGATTCGACACCAACGCCGACGGCCGCGTATCCATCGGCGAGCTGATCGCCGCCGTGCAATCCTCACTGCGCGGCTGTGTGGGATGACGGCGGCACGCTTGGGGTTGATCGACGCCGGGAGTTCGTGATTTCTCTGCACCTCTTCTGGAGGGAGACATGGCAATTCGATCGCAAGACGTGAGCTACAGCGCCGGCGCTGCATCCCTGCGCGGGCATCTCGCCACCCCCGAACAGAGCAACGGCGCCGGGGTGTTGGTTCTGCACGAGTGGTGGGGCCTGAACGACTACATCCGCGGCCGTGCCGTCCAATTGGCCGAGCTCGGCTACACCGCTCTCGCCGCCGACATCTACGGCGACGGCCAGGTGGCGGCCGACGCGGAGCAGGCCAATACGTTGATGAGTGCAGCGCTCGGCGACGTTCCCGGCACCGAAGCGCGGCTCGATGCGGCGATCGCCCTACTGGCCGAGCAAGACGGCGTCGACGCCGCCAAAACCGCCGCCATCGGCTACTGCTTCGGCGGCGCGCTGGCGCTGCACGCGGCGCGCACCGGCCGCCCACCCGCCGCCGTCGTCTCTTTTCACGGCGCCCTCGCTTCGCTTCACAAACCCGCCCCCGGCAGCGTCAAGGCGCGCATCCTCGTCTGCCACGGCGCCGACGACGCGCTGGTTCCCGCAGAAGACATCGCCGCCTTCAAGAAAGAGATGGACGAAGCCGGCGCCAATTACGAATTCAAAGCCTACCCGGGCGCCCTACACGGCTTCACCAACCCCGAGGCAACCGCCAAAGGCAAGGAATTCGGCCTGCCGCTCGCCTACGACGAAGCCGTCGACAAAGAGTCCTGGCAGGACATGCAGAAGCTCTTCGCCGAGGTCTTCTGAGCCTGGGTGCCGAGCCACCGCCAGCGGCGGCAGCACTGCCGGCAATCGGTTTTCACCGGTTCGCTAGGCGAGCTCGCGTAGCTCGCGCTTGAGGACCTTGCCCGTGGGATTGCGCGGTAGCTCGTCGAGAAACACCACCTCACGGGGAATCTTGTAGCGCGCGAGGTTGTTGCGCACGTGTTCCTTGACGTCCTCCTCGCTCAGCGAGTGGCCGGGCTTGGTGACGACGAAGGCCTTGAGACGCTGGCCGAAGTCGTCGTCGGGCACGCCAACCACAGACACCTCGTAGACGTCTTCGTGATCGGCGAGAAGGTTTTCCACTTCGACCGGGAAGACGTTCTCGCCGCCGGATACGATCATGTCGTCGTCGCGCCCTTCGACGAAGAGGCGTCCTTCTTCGTCGAAGTGGCCGACGTCGCCAATCGACATCAAGCCGTTGATGCGCTCTTTGTTGCCGCCCCCCGTATAGCCTTCGAACTGCGCCTCGTTGCCGACGAAGATGCGGCCCGTCGTGCCGGGCGGGACTTCGGCGCCATCTTGATCGTAGATTCTCACCACCGTGCCGCGCGGCGGCTTGCCGGCGGTTCCCGGCGCCGCGCGCAGATCCTCCGGCATGGCGACCGAGGTGTGCGCGACCTCCGTCGAACCGTAGAAATTGTAGAGGTTGTCGCCAAAGGTATCCATCCAGCGCAGAGCCAGCTCACCCGGCAAAGCCGATCCACTGGCGCCGACGACGCGCAAGCTGGAGGTGTCGTAACGGGAGATGACCTTTGGATCGAGGGCGAGGATGCGCTGCATCATGACCGGCACGACGATGAGAACGGTAGCCTCGTTTTCCGCCACCGCACGCAGTGTCTGCTCCGGATCGAATCGGCGCTGCAGGACGACCTTGCCGGCCAAAGTGGCGGCGCCCTGCAGCTGGGCGAGACCCCAGGCATGAAACGTCGGCGCGGCGATCATGAAGGTGTCGCCAACCCGCAACGGCAACCGCTCCAACAATCCGGCGGTGGTGTCGATGCTGAGCACCTTGGCCTCGCGCTGCGCTCCTTTCGGTGTGCCGGTCGTCCCCGATGTCAGAATCGTCGCGCGACCAAAGCTCGGCGGCGGCGGCGGTGCCTCGGTGGAGCCGCGGCCGACGAGATCCTCGACCGTCGTACGGCTCGCCCCGGTGTCGTGCCACGCCAAGTAGCCGGGAGTGTCTCCGAGGTTGGGCTCGACGAATTCGGCGAACTCTTCGTCGTAGACGACACACTTCGCACCCTCGCGCTCGACGACCTCGCGGAACTGCGGGCCGGCGAAACCGGTGTTCAAGTACAGCGCATGCGCCCCCAGCTTGGCGACCGCAACGTTGCTTTCGATGAAGCCACGGTGGTTGCGGCAGAGGATGGCAACACCGTCTCCGGCGCGCAGCCCGTCGCTCGCCAGGGATGCGGCCAGGGCATTGCTGCGCTCTTCGATCTCGGCAAACGTCAGTTGGCCGCGGTCGTCGACCAAACCGACCGAAGATGGAGTGCGCACCGCGGCAGCCGTAAAGCCGGTTGCGATGGTCGGCCCCCACTGGCGGTTGGCCCGCGCCAGAGCTCTCAAATAACTCGGAGAGAGGAGCCCGGCCTGGCGCAGCGCACCGATGTTGCGACGCCAGCGGCCGAGAGTTCCCAGTGATTCATTCTTTTGCATGTTCGTACTCCGCACTACTTCTTGCGAGCGCGCGCCATCGCCGGGCGGGCCAGGCAGGTGTCGAGCCACGTACTCAAGTGCTCCCACTGCGAGAGATCGGCCTTGGCGAGATGTAGCCACGACAACACCGCAGCGGGGTTGAGATCACCGACGGTAAACGAATCGCCGACCAGATGCGTGCGCCCGCGCAAGACGTCGTCGAGGATGCCCAACGGACCCTGTAGGGATTTCCAGGCCGCATCGGCGACTTTGTGATCGCGTTGACCCTCCGGAAAGATCGACCGGTGCAGCATGTAGTCGAGAAGATACGGTTCAACCTCCGTCATCGCCCAGAAACTCCACTGGTAGGCATGACCGAGCAGCTCCGCACTCGGCGGTTTCATTCCGGCATCGTATTTTGCGGCGAGATAGAAGTTGATTGCCAGCGACTCCCAGAGCACCGTCTCGCCATCGATCAGCGTCGGCACGCGTCCATTGGGATTGAGCTTGCGGTACTCCGGCGTCTTGTTGTCTTCGGTGAAGTTGGTCGGCACCAACTCGTAGTCGACGCCAACCTCTTCGAGCATCCACAGACAGCGCAGTGCCCGTGAAGCCGCTACTCCGTACAACTTGATCATCCTCTTCGAACCTCCAACGCCTGCAGTGGTTGTCTACTTCCAGCAGCACGCAACATGCAAACCCGCGGCGCCAACATCGCCGACATCGCTGCGCCTTGCACTCGCCAGCCGCTTCGTGCTCAATCACGCGACAGCACCCGGGGGGTGACATGAAACGAATCTTGATCGTCGCAGCGGTTCTCCTCGCACTGGCGGTGCTCGCCGGTGCGCTTCTCGTCTACGCCGCCGGCAGCGGCTGGCTCGGGGATGCCGAATCGCCGGGACGGATTACCGAGAAACGGCTACCCGATACGGTCGTGGCACGGGCGCGCAACGTCCAACAGCGCGCACGCCAGGCCGTCGGCGCCGGCGACAAACAGATCCTCTTTGGCGATTTTCACGTCCACACGACGTTTTCGGTCGATGCCTTCTTCATCAGCCTCCCCTCGCTACAAGGAGAAGGCGCCCACCCGGTCGCCGATGCCTGCGATTTCGCCCGCTTCTGTTCCGGCCTCGATTTCTGGTCGATCAACGATCACGCCGAATCACTGACACCGCGCCGCTGGCGCGAAACCGTCGAAGCGATCCGCCGCTGCAACGAAGTCGCCGGTGACCCCGGCAACCCCGACATGGTGTCCTTTCTCGGCTGGGAGTGGACGCAGGTCGGGCGAACGCCCAGCGATCACTACGGCCACAAGAACGTCGTCCTCGCCGACACCGAGGACGGCCGCATTCCCACCCGGCCGATTGCCTCGCAGAGTGTGACGTCACAGGCGATGGCGGCGCCGCCGGTATGGGGTTTGGGCGCGCTCGCGGCACTGGGCGGCGGCGGCCGTTTCTTCGACCTCGCCCGTCACTTGCAAGACCGCGCCGCCGTTGCGCCCTGCCCCGACGGAATCGCCGCCGACGCCCTGCCCGCCGACTGCCTGGAGAGCACCACGACGCCCGCCGAGCTCTTTCGCAAGCTCGACGAATGGGGACACCGCTCGATCGTCATCCCGCACGGAACCGCCTGGGGGTTCTACACACCACCCGGCTCTTCCTGGGACAAGCAGCTCGCCGGCCCCATGCACGACCCGGCGCGGCAGACTCTGATCGAGGTCTTTTCCGGTCACGGCAACTCGGAGGAATACCGCGACTGGCGCGCCGTACGCTTCCGCGACGGCAGTGCCGAGTGTCCGGAACCAGGTGACAACTACACGCCGTCGTGCTGGCGGGCCGGCGAGATCATTCGCCAGCGCTGCGCCAACGCAGGAATCGGAGCCGACGAGTGCGACGAACGCGCCGCCGAGGCGCGGCGCCTGGCCGTCGAGCACGGTGTCCAGGGGCATCTGACCGTCCCGGCGGCGAAAGTCGAAGACTGGCTCGGTTCGGGCCAGTGCCTCGATTGCTTCCAGCCCGCATTCAACTACCGTCCCGGCGGCGCCGCCCAGTACATCATGGCGCTGGGCAACTTCGACGAAGCCGGTCCGCCGCGCCGATTTCGTTTCGGCTTCATGGCATCGAGCGACAACCACACGGCGCGGCCGGGTACCGGCTACAAAGAGTACGACCGCCGCGAGATGACCGAGGCCGCCGGCGCCAGAGGGGAGCAGGAGCGCGAGTTCATCGCCATCAACCGCGGCGAACCAGCACCGCGTTCGCGACCGTTCGACACCGACGGCTACCAGGGACTCGCCTTCAATCTGCTCGAGGCGGAACGACAGGCATCCTTTTTCGTCACCGGCGGACTGGTCGCCGCGCACGCCGGCGGCAAGGACCGCGAATCGATATGGCAGGCACTTCAGCGACGGGAAGTATACGGCACCAGCGGGCCGCGCATCTTGCTGTGGTTCGACCTCCTCGACGGCGAGCGCTCCTTACCGATGGGAAGTGAGATCGCGACCGTCGAAAGCCCGACCTTTCGGGTCCGCGCCGTCGGCTCCTTCGAACAGAAACCAGGCTGCCCGCGACACACCCTCGACGCGCTGTCGAGCGAGCGGCTCCATCACCTGTGCCGCGACGAGTGCTACAACCCGTCGGATCGAAGACGGCGGATCACCCGTATCGAGGTGATTCGCATCCGCCCGCAGATGCGCGCCGGCGAAGCGATCGCCCCCCTCATCGAGGACCCGTGGAAGACCCTGCTCTGCCCCAACAACCCGGCCGGCTGCGAGGTCGCGTTTGACGACCCCGATTTTTCCGAAGCGCGCCGCGACACCGTCTATTACGTGCGCGCCATCGAGGAACCCAGCGAGGCCGTCAACTCCGCCAACCTGCGCTGCGCGTTCGACGCCGCCGGCGACTGCACCGAGATCGACCCCTGCTACGGAGACTACCGAACCGACTACCAGGACGATTGCTTGTCGCCCGTCGAAGAGCGAGCCTGGTCTTCGCCGATCTTCGTCGACTACCGCCCGTAGCCGATCGCGAGCCGGCAGTGGATACCGGCGGTTCCATTTTGGCCACTGCCAGGTACATTCAGACGAGTGAAGATCCTCGTCTTCCAACACGTTGCCCACGAGATCCTCGGCACCCTCAACCCGACGTTGAAGGACGCCGGATTCCGCATCCGCTACGTCAACTTCGGCCGCCACCCCGATGCGGTGCCGGAGGTCGAGCGCTACCACGGCCTGGTCGTCCTCGGCGGACCGATGAACGTCGACCAGACCGACGCCTACCCGCACCTGGACACCGAGGTGAAGGCGATCGAGGTCGCTCTGCGCCGCGAAATTCCCATCCTCGGAATCTGCCTCGGTGCCCAGCTCCTGGCCAAGGCGCTCGGCGCCACCGTCAGCCCCAGTCCGGTGAAAGAAATCGGCTGGTACGACGTCGCACCGACTGGCGAAGCCGGTGGCGACCCCCTCCTCGGTCACCTCGAAAACAGCGAGCAGATCTTTCAGTGGCACGGAGATACCTTCTCCGTTCCACACGGCGCACGGCACCTCGCCCGTGCCGACGGTTGCCCGAATCAGGCTTTTCGCTACGGCGAATCGGCCTACGGCTTTCAGTTCCACATGGAAGTCGACGAGCCCCTCATCGAACGCTGGCTACACGTCCCCGACCACGTGCGCGAGCTCCATGCGCTCAAAGGTGACGCCGGCGCCGACGAGATCCGCGACGACACGACGCGCTACATGAACCGGCTGAGCGAGATCGCCGATCGCACCTTCCGCGGTTTCGTCGAGCTCTTCGGCGAGCGAACCATCTACCGCCGACTGCCCAGCCGCTGACTCCGTCAGCGACCGAAAACGTCGAAGATCGCCGTGTGGTTGGCCTCGATGTCTTCGCTCGCCACCCCCACCGTCGGCGCGTAGAGGAGCACCTCCTCGCACAGGTCGTTCCACTGCGCGAGACGTTCCGCCGCCTCGTCGGGCGTGCAGGCAACCGCGATCTCATCGACCAGCTCGTCGGGAACGGCCGCCGCCATGGCGTTGATGTCGAAGGTCGCCAGCGCCTTGCGGCAGGCAGCGCCGACCTCGAGCATGCCGTGCGGCTCGAGGATCGAGTGGTAGAGCTTCGAGGTGTAGTAGAAACCGATCTGCTTCTTGGCGTTGAGGACGGCGCGTTCTCGGTCTTGGTGGATCGACGTCATCACATAGGGAACCAACGCGCATGCGCCGGCGGCGCGCCCGGCTTTCTCCTCTGCGCCGCGCAACGTGGGAAGTGTCTGCTCGCGATGCCAGCGGCGCGTGGCGATCGGGTGGCCAACCAGACCGTCGGCGACGCTCCCCGCGGCGCGCATCATCGGGCCGTTGACGGCGGCGACCCAGATCGGCAGATCGGCGCGCGCTCCCGGGCGAGTGAAGGCGGGGATGTTCAGCTGCCAGAACTCCCCCTCGAAACGAAATCCGAATCCGCCGGCCGCCGCGAAGACCTCGCGAATCAAGCGAACCTGTTCGCGCATGCGCGACGCCGGGCGGGAGAACGGCATCCCCCACCAGTCGGTGTTCATGCGCCGCGTGCCGCTGCCCAGACCGAGAATCATGCGGCCGCCCGACAGGTCGTCGAGGTCCATGGCGGCGTTGGCGTGCACCAGGGGCGACCGCGTAAATGCGTTGGCGATTCCGGTGCCGATGCGAATCCGCTGCGTCGCCTGGGCGATCGCGCCGAGCACGGCGAACGCGTGCTGGTTGAAAAACTCAATCGAGAGTACCGAGGAGAATCCCGCTTTCTCGGCACGGACGGCGAGGTCGACATTGGCCTTCGGCTTGCCAGCCGCGAGAATCAGACCGACTTTCATTGGCTCAACGAAATCACAGATTCGATCGGCGGGACAGGATGCTTCCGCCGCGGCTGCAACGTCGCACTTGGACCCACCAGACTCACAGCCCATCCCCCGCCGGTGAGCAACAGTACACCAAAGCAGCGCCGGATCAGTTGTCGATCTGACGCGTCGAACGGTGAAAGCGGCGCACGATCTTGGGATCCGGATAGATCGACACGCCTGGCTTGTCCTTGCCGTCGTAGTCCAGCGTGTTGAGCACGTAGCGCATGCTCTCCAGACGAGCTTCCTTCTTGTCGTTGGCGCGCACGATGATCCACGGACTGTACGACGTGTGCGTCTTCGAGAACATCCTCTCTTTGTACTTCGTGTAGACGTCCCAGCGCTCTTGAGCCTGTTCGTCGACCGGCGAGATCTTCCACTGTTTGAGTGGATTCGTTCGCCGCGAGGAGAAGCGCCGCTCCTGCTCGCCCTTGGAAATCGAGAACCAGAACTTGATCAGCTCGACGCCGTCTTCGTAGAGCATGTGCTCGAACTCCGGCACCTGTTGCATGAAGCGGTCGTACTGCGGCTCGTTGCAGAATCCCATCACCGGCTCGACGACGGCGCGGTTGTACCACGAGCGATCGAAAAAGCAGATCTCCGAAGGATTGGGTAGCACCTCGACATAGCGCTGAAAGTACCACTGCCCCATCTGCACTTCCGTCGGCTTGGGCAACGCCACGACGCGCGCCGTACGTGGGTTGAGGTGCTCGATGAAGCGGCGGATCGTTCCGCCCTTGCCGGCGGCATCCCTGCCCTCATAGAGGATCGCGACACGGCGACCGCTGAGCTGAATCGTGCGCTGCAACTTGACCAGCTCGATCTGCAAGCGCCGCAGCTCGTCCTCGTATTGCAGCTCGCGCAACACGCGCTTCAAGGAAAAGCGCTTGCGACCGAGCAGCTTGGTCAGCCCCTTCTTCGAGGAGAGGCGCCGCAGCTCCTCGTCGCTGAATGTCTGTTTCTTTTTCTTGTCCGAATCCGACTTGGTCTCGTTCGAGACCGCCGTTTTCAGCGCCGCCGGGACGGCCGCTACTTTTCGTGTCGCCAAGACAACCTCCTGGGATTTGCAAATCCGCCACCGCAACATGCGGCACCGAGACTCTTCATGGTATCTGCCAATCGCGTTGACTAAAACCACAGATCCATCAAACCTGTCGCCTGGCCGACAAAGTTCCCGGCCTTTCTCATTTTCAAGAAGAAGGGGGAGACGAAAGTGCCTATCCGAACGCCGATTTGTGACATGTTCGAGATTCAACACCCGATCTTTCTCGCCGGGATGGGGCAAGTCGCCTACGCCGAAGTTTGCGCCGCCGTCTCGCAAGCCGGCGGCTACGGCACGCTGGGCATGGCGACCGAGAACCCGGAGGGAATCCGCAAGCAGATGCGCGCCGTGCGCGAGCTGACCGACAAGCCGTTCGGAGTCGACCTACTCGCCGCCCTGCCCGAGCAGATGATGGCGGCGATCGACGTCATCATCGAAGAGGGAGCGTCGTCGTTCATCGCCGGTCTCGGCGTGCCCGGCCCGGTCATCGGCAAGTGCCACGACGCCGGACTCAAGGTCGTCTCGATGTGCGGGCGAGTCGAGCACGCGGTGCGTGCCGAGGAAGCCGGCTGCGACATGGTCGTCGCCCAGGGCACGGAAGCCGGTGGCCACACCGGTCGGGTCGCCGGCATGGCCCTGATTCCGCAAATCGTCGACGCCGTCGACATCCCGGTGCTCGCCGCCGGCTCCATCGTCGACGGCCGCGGCCTGGCAGCGGCCCTCGCATTCGGCGCACAGGGCGTCTGGGTCGGCACGCGCTTCATTGCTTCGCGCGAAGCGCGCGCCGCGGCGGAGTTCAAGGCCAAGATCACCGAATCGGGCAGCGGCGACACCCAAGTCACGCGGTGCTACTCCGGCAAGCCGATGCGCGTCATCAACAACGCCTACGTCGAAGAGCAGGAGCGACACCCGGAGAAGATCAGACGCTTTCCCGAGCAGATCGCCAATAGCTTCGGTGCCGGCGTCATGGGCTACGCCAGCGAAGAACCGATCGACACGACGAAGACCTGCATGCCCGCCGGCCAGGGGATGGGTGGGATCGCCGAGATCCTACCGGCGAGCGAAATCGTCGCCCAGATGGTCAGCGAAGCAGAGATGGTCATCGATCGCAGCCAACAACTGCTTTCGTAAGGTCCAGGCGCGAACCCGTACTTTCAAAGGCCCCAGCGCTGGTGAGCGAGTCACCTTGACCCGCCCGGCGAAACCGGCGAGCGTGGTCGTTTGCTCGAAGACAACGAATAGGAGACCTCACTCATGGCAAAGCAAGCAGTCGTCGTTTCCACGGCGCGCACGCCCATCGGCAAAGCGTTCCGCGGGGCGTTCAACCTGACCCACGGGGCCGATCTGCTCGGCCACGCAATCGAGCACGCGATCGAGCGGGCCGGCATCGAAGGCGGGGACGTCGAAGACGTCATTACCGGCTGTGGGCTGCCGGAGGGTTCGACGGGCAACAACGTCGCCCGCGTCGGCGCACTGCGCGCGGGCTGTCCGGTGACGACGTCCGGCACGACCATCAACCGCTACTGCTCATCGGGCCTGCAGGCGGTATCGGTCGCGGCCCAGCGCATCCTCGTCGACGACGTGCCGGTGATGGTCGCCAGCGGCGTCGAGTCGATCTCGCGCGTGCAGGCCTCGCTCAACCTCAACGAATACATCAATCCCTGGGTGCAAGAGCACAAGCCCGAGATCTACATGGGGATGGGCGACACCGCCGAGGTCGTCGCCGAACGCTACGGCGTCACGCGCCAATCGCAGGACGAGTACGCCGTGTCGTCACAGGACCGCACGGCGGCGGCGATCGCCTCGGGCGCGCTGGCCGATGAGATCGTGCCGATGCACGTGACGATGGAAAAGAAGGACAAAGCCACGGGCGAAGTGTCTCAGGTCGAGCTCGACTTCGCCGTCGACGAAGGACCGCGCGCCGGCACCAACCTGGAAGGGCTCGCCAAGCTCAAGGGTGCATTCAAGGAAGGCGGAACGGTCACCGCCGGCAACGCTTCGCAGCTCTCCGACGGTGCGGCCGCCCTCGTCATGATGAGCGACAAAGAAGCCGAGAAGCGCAACCTGAAGCCACTCGGCGCCTACCACGGGCTCGTCATCTCTGGGTGCGAACCCGACGAGATGGGGATTGGTCCGGTCTTCGCCGTTCCCACGTTGCTCGAGCGCCAGGGCAAGAAGCTCGACGACATCGATCTGATCGAGCTCAACGAAGCGTTTGCCTCGCAGACCGTCTACATCCGCGATCGTCTCGGTCTCGATCCCGACAAGCTGAACGTCAACGGTGGTGCAATTTCCATCGGGCATCCCTACGGCATGACCGGGGCGCGACAAACCGGTGCGATTCTCCTCGAGCTACGGCGCCGCAAGAAGAAGTGGGGCATCGTCACCATGTGCATCGGCGGCGGCATGGGCGCCGCGGCACTGTTTGAAGCGTTCCCAGCCTGAGGCTCCGATCGACATCGGCACCGTTTGCGAATGCTGTTCGGTGGCAGAACCGCCCCCGCCTGCAGCGTCGAGCCGTGCTCGCCGGCGCAGCGCTTGCGGCCGGCGGTCGATGACCGGCCGGTCATGACCGGAGATGCGCGCCGCCGCCTGGCGGTTGCCCTGGTGATCACTTGCGCTGGCGCGCAACCGGTGTTCATCACCTCGGCGCTGATCGTTCAGATCGCCGCCGAGCTGATCTTCGACGTCGAGAAGCTGGGCATCGCTGTCGGCGCCTACTTCATCGCCGGGACCCTTACCTCATCGCCGATGGGGCGTTGGAGCGAACGCCTCGGTCCGACCGCCTCCCTCAAAGCCGGCGGCCTGCTGAGCGCAATGTGTCTGGCGCTCATCGCCGGCGCCTGGAGCTTCCCCACCCTCTGCGCCTGCATGGTCCTCGGCGGTGTGTGCAACGCGCTTTGCCAGACAGCGGCCAACCTCTACGTCACCCGTTCGATCGACGTCTCGCGCCGCGGTCTGGCGATCGCCCTGAAGCAGTCGGCGATTCCGGCCGCTACGCTGGTCGGCGGCCTGGCATTGCCGCTGATCGCATTGACCGTCGGTTGGCGCTGGGCATTCGTTCTCTGCGCCGCCGTTGCCGCCGTTACGACCTTGATGGTACCAGAGGTCAGGGGCGACCTTTCCGGTGCCGTGGACGACGGGCGCAGCCGCGCCCGACTGGCCGCCATGCTCCTGCTCGCTCTGACCGCCAGCCTGGGAGCCGCGGCCGCCGGCTGTCTCGCTTCGTTCGCCGTCGCCGGTGCCACCCGCATCGGCTTTGCCGCAGCGAGTGCCGGTTGGCTGACTGCGTTGGGAGCGTTCCTCGCCGTTACCACCCGCATCTTCATGGGCTACCGCGCCGACCAGCGCAGCGGCGGGCATCTCCCGGTGGTCGCCGGCATGTTGGCCGTCGCCTGCCTGGGGGGCATCGGCCTGCGCTTTCAGAGCCCCGCCATCTTCGCCCTGGCGGTACCGGTCGTCTTCGCCGCCGGTTGGGGGTGGCCGGGACTGTTCAACCTCGCCGTCATCGCCCACAACCCCGTCGCGCCGGCGGCCGCGACCGGCTTCACGCAGACCGGAACCTATGCCGGCGCCGCACTGGGACCCATGCTCTTCGGCCTGGTGGCGACCCAATGGTCGTGGACGGCGGCGTGGACGCTGG
>CBDCGC010000003.1:0-1780000 GCA_965216585.1 uncultured Binatia bacterium (SeqCode)
GCGCTAGCGCTTCGCAGGTGACTGCGCACCGAGCGGCTGCTATTTGGTGGGAGGTGCACTCCACATCGATGAGAAGCTACCCCCGGCGCGCGCTCCTGTTGCTCACTTCGCTCGCCCTCTCTCTCACCTCGGCGCCGGCAGCGCGCGCCGCCGACGTCACCGTCAGCGGTGGCGGCGCGCAGCGGCAGGGCGAGCGCACTCTCGCCGTCCACCCGCTGCCGCCGCGCTCGCAGGCGACGACCAGTGGCCGCGCCGGCGCTGGTGGCGGCGGCGACGCCTCGGCCTTGGGCGCCGCCGTGCGCGACACCCTGCGCCGCCAGCGCCGCTTGCCGGCCGCGCGCAGTGGCGCTGGCACCGGCAAGGTGCGGCGCCGGCGCGATCGCGGCGCGCTGCTGCGCGACGGCAGCGGCACGGCGATGCAAATCTCGTTTTCGCCGGCCGAGGCGGCGTTGGCCCTCAGCCGGCGGCTCGCAGCTCGAACGCGCACTCGACTTCCTCGACCAGCGCGGCGAACGCCTCGGCCTCGCCCGCGCCGGCCGAGGAGCTCCGCATGCGCGACTCCTTCACTGACCAGCGCGGCCGCCACCACATTCGCTTCGATCAGGTCTACCGCGGCCTGCGCGTCTGGCCCGGCGCGGCGATCCTCCACTTTGCACCGAACGGCCGGCCCGACCTCTTCTCCGGCGCCTACGTCAAGACACCGCGCGGCGTCACCACCGAGCCGGCGCTGAGCGCCGCCGCCGCCGTCGCCGCCGCCGAGGCTCACCTCGGCCACGCCCTGGCGGCCGCCACCGCCGTCGCCAGCGAGCTCATCATCTACGGCCCCCTCGACGCCGCGCCGCGCCTGGCCTGGAAGCTCGACCTGCCCGAGTCGCTGCTCGAACGCTGGTGCACCATCGTCGACGCCAGCAGCGGCGACATCCTGCTCCACTACAACGACGTCAAGGACGCCAACGTCGGCGGTTCCGGCGTCGGCGTCTTCGGCAATCGCATCAACCTCAACGTCTGGCAGGAGGGCAACTCCTTCTTTCTCGTCGACACCAGCAAGCAGATGTACGACCCGCGCTCGAATCCGCCCGAACCCGACTCGGTGCGCGGCGGCATCATCATTCTCGATGCGCGCAACCAGCCGCCGACCGCCAACCCGCAGAGCCTGCCGCAGCTTTCACTGATCGCGTCGAACAGCGCCAACGATGGTTGGCTGAGCGACGGCGTCAGCGCCGCCTTTGGCCTGTCGCGCACCTACGACTACTTTTTGCAGCGCCACCAGCGCAACTCGATCGACGGTCGCGGCGGCACCATGATCGGCATCGTCCGCTTTGGCCGCAACCTCTTCAACGCCTTCTGGTCGAATGGCTTGATGCTCTTCGGCGACGCCGTGCCGTTTCCCGGCGGCATCGACGTCGCCGCCCACGAGATGACGCACGGCGTGACCGAGTCGGGCGCCAACCTCGTCTACCAGGGGCAGCCCGGGGCGTTGAACGAAGCCTTCTCCGACATTTTCGGCGAGAACGTCGAGAACTTCACTTTCGGCGACAACGATTGGCAGAAGGGCGCCGATCTCGGCTCGCCGATCCAGGACTACGGGCGCTGCGAATCAATCCAGTACATGCCGGGCATTCCCTTCCCTTCCCGCTTCGGCGACTTCGTGCGCACGACGCAGGACAACGGCGGCGTGCACGGCAACTCCTGCATCATCAACCACGCCTACTACCAACTGGCGGAGGGCATGACCGGCGCCATCGGCATCGCCGCCGCCGAGCGCATCTTCTACACCGCCCTGACCACCTATCTGGTGCGCAACTCGCAATTCGTCGACGCCCGCCTGGCCTGCATTCGCGCCGCCGAGGACATCTTTGGCAACGGCTCCACCGAGGCTCTGCGCACCGCGCAGGCTTTCGACATGGTCGAGATCTTCGGCGGCGATCCGACACCCGAACCACCCGACTTCCCCAGTGTCGCCGGCCCGGACTCGGTCATCTTCATCGCCGCCGACCCGGCCTCGCCCACCGACCTGGTACTGGTGCGGCGCGAGCAGGCACTCGGCGACAACGCGCTCGGCACCGTCTTGAGCTGCAACGCCGTCGCCGCCTCGCGCCCCTCGGTGTCGGGCGATGGCGAGATCGCCGTCTTCGTCACCGCCGATCACAACTTCTGTGTCATCGACACCAACGCCGACGTCACCACGTGCGAAGAGTGCTCCGATTTCGCCGGCCAGGTACACTCGCTCGCTCTGGCACCCGACCGCTCGCTGATCGCCTTCGTCCTGCTCGACGATGACGGCATGCCGGAAAACGACATCGTCATCGTCGACGCCGAGAGCGGCGGCGAACGCACCTTCCCGCTGCGCGCTCCACTGATCGACGGTCAGGCCATCGGTACGGTTCGCTTCGCCGAGACGATGGATTTCACCGCCGACAGTCGCTTCCTGATCTACGACGCCTTCAACGAGATTCCCGTCGACAGCGGCGACGATCTCGGGCTGTGGAGCATCTACGCCCTCGACCTCGAGAGCGAGCAGACGCTGACCCTGGTCGAGCCGCAGGAAGGCCTGGCCATCGGCAACCCCTCGATCAGTCAGACGAGTGACAATTTCATGGCCTTCGACGTCACCGACGGCAACGAGGCGAGCGTCTTCACCATGAATTTGAACACCAGCACCTTCGCCGAAGTGGCGCCTGTGTCGGGCGGCCTCGGCCTCGGCTTCCCGAGCTACAGCGGCGACGACGGCGCCGTCACCTTTACCCAGGGCGATCAGGTGCCGCTCGGCTCGTCGATCGTGGTTCAGCCGATCGCCGACGACCGGCTGAACCCGAGCGGCAACGCCTCGGTCTTTCTCTCCGATGCGATGATGGGCGTCATCTACCGGCGCGGCGAGTTCAGCGGTCCGCCGACGGCAACACCGACGACGCGCCCCGGCACGCCGCGACCGACGACACCGTTCGGCACGGCGACGCCGACGCCAACCCGCGCCGGGCCGGTGCTCGGCTGCCCCGGTGACTGCAACGAGGACGGGCGCGTCGCCATCAACGAGCTCATCATCGGCGTCGGCATCGCCCTCGGCTCCAACCAACTGTCGTCCTGCCTGCCGATGGATGCCAACGACGACGGTCGCGTCCTCGTCAACGAATTGATTCTCGCCGTCAACGCCGCCCTGCGGACGTGTATTCCCTGATACCGGCGCGCCTTCGACAGGAGGTCAGCGCAGCGCCCCTTGCACCGCGATGCGGCGATAGACGTGATCGCCGCCGTCGCTGCTCAGGGTCAGCGAATCGATCATGCCGTCGGCATCGACCGTCATCAGCTCGTCGCGGCCGGCCACCCTCACCGCCGCCGCGTGCCGGCCCTCGCTCAGGACGTCGAGCAGGCGCAGCTCGCGCGCCGTCGGCGATTCCAGGCTGACCTGCGGCGCCCAGGTTTCGAGCCGCCGCACCGACTCGCCGCCGGTCGCGGTCAACATCTCGCCGAGACGCTCCGGCTCGGCGAGCCAGGACGAGAGACCGCGGGCCTCGAAGATGGCGCGCACGTTCTTGCCGGCGCGCTCACCGCTGACCTGCCAGGCAACGTCGTCCATGTTCTCCAACAACAGTGAGCTGTCGACCTCGCCATCGCGGAAATCCGTGAACAGCGCACCGAGCAGTCGCCCTTCCAGAGTCGTGTGCTGCACCTCGGTGAGGTCGCGGGCCGAGAGACCGCCGTCGGCCGTCGGCGCCGCGGTCGCCGTGTAGCGAATCACCCGCGGGTCGCCGTCCTCTTCGACGGTGAGCGACAGGACCGAATAGCCGAGACTCTCACCGGCAGCGGAAATTTCGTAGATCTGCGTGAAGTACGGCCGCAGCTCGTCGTAGGCGCTGAAGCGCAAGCTGCCGACCAAGGCGCGAAAAACCTCGTCAAAGGAAGCGCCGTAGCCGTTTTCGTGGTGAACACAATAGACCGAGCGCCCCTCGCGACTGGCGATGCGCTGCTTGAGCTCGCCGACCACTTCGCTCTCGCCCTTGCGCTGGCGGTAGCGCCAGTCGACGGCGAGAAAGGGAGAGGTGTCGATGGCGCCGGCATCGATCGCCTCGACCGAGCGTTCGACCTCGGCCCCGTCGCTGGCCAGTGAGGCAAAGACCTGCCGTGCCAGCAACTGAAGAGTCGACGCCGCTTCGACCTCGTCGTAGTAGAGAGCGCATTCGATGGGCGAGTCGCTACCGATCGACAGACCGAGGTAGACCGCCTCTTCGCCCGACTCGATGGCGCCGGTCAAGTGAGCCGGCACCTCGGCGATGAAGGCGTCGGCTGCCGAACCGATGGTCGACGGCGCCGGCAAGGCGGCTTCGCGTTGCCGCAGGCCGTGCAGCCAGGCGTCGTCGCGCTCGACCAAGGTCGCGCAGGCAAGCGGCGCCGCACAACTCGCCGCCGCCAAGATCCACTGCCATCCGGTGATTCTCCTCATGATCCTCTTCCCCACATCCTGCGGTTAGGCTACGCCGCGAGCGCCGCCGGTCAAGCGCTGGTTGCCAGCCCGTTGAATGGCGCCGGCGGAGTTGATGCGTGGCGGCGAATGTCGGATGTTCCAACCATCGCAACGCGGGGGACGCAGATGATGCTCGAAAACAAGATCGCCGTCGTCACTGGATCGGGTCGCGGCATCGGTCGCGGCATCGCTCTGGCGCTGGCCCGCGAGGGCGCCGCCGTGGTCGTCAACGACATCGGCTGCGAGGTCGACGGCCGCGGCGGCGAGAACGATCCGGCTGCCCAGGTGTGCAAGGAAATCGAGGCGCTGGGCGCCAGAGCCGTCGCCAACTACGATTCGGTCGCCGACTTCTCAGCCGCCGGTCGAATCGTCGACAGCGCCGTCGCCGCCTTCGGGCGCATCGACATTCTCGTCAATAACGCCGGCATCGTGCGCGATCGCTCGATCGGCAAGATGACGGAGGAGGAGTTCGACGCGGTGCTCGCCGTTCATTTGAAGGGGACGTTCAACTGCGGCCGTCACGCCCTGCCGCTGATGAAGGAACAGGGCTACGGTCGCATCATCAACATCACCTCGAGCGCCGGCTTACGCGGCAACTTCGGCCAGAGCAACTACGGCGCCGCCAAAGCGGGCATCATGGGTCTGACGCGGGTCTGGGCGGTGGAGATGGAAGGCCGCGGCGTCACCGTCAACGCCATGGCACCGGCCGGCATCACCCGCATGACCGGCAAGGTCCCCGGTCTGGACAACGACAACCCGCCGCCGCAAATGAACCCCGACCTCAACGGACCGCTGGTCGCCTTCCTCGCCTCCGAGGCCGCCGCTGAGATCAACGGCCAGGTCTTCGGCCGCAGCGGCTACGGCTACACCCTCTTCCAACAGCCGAAACCGGTTGCGGTGATGTTCAAAGACGGCCCGATGAGCGCCGCCGAGATCGCCGCCTATTTCAACACCGTCTTCGCCGGGCACATGCAGCCGCCGGGAATCCCTACCCTGCGCCGGAAAAAGGGCTGAGCGGTGCAACCAGACTCTTGCCCCGAAGATCCACAACACCATTTTGGGGTTTGATATGACCTGGCATTTGCTACTATTCGGCACCGGGCCGCCGAGCGCGGCCGCAGGAGGTGAGCCATGATCCGCCCTATCCGCCAACCATTGTCGATCACCGCGCTGTGCGTACCACTCGCCCTCGCTGCTCCATCCATGGTGAGCGGCCAGGTCGAGGAAATCGTCGTCACCGCCCGCAAGCGAGCCGAGTCGCTGGAATCGGCGCCGGTTGCCGTTACGGCGGTGAACGCCGACGACCTGCGCGAAGCACAGGTGACGGACATCGCCGACCTCCAGGAGTTCGTTCCCAACCTGCGTATCCGCCGCGGCCGCACCGGCACCGACGCCAACGTCTACATCCGCGGCATCGGCACCCAGGGCGACGACGTCTTTCTCGATCAGGGTGTCGGCATCTACGTCGACGGCATCTACCTGCCGCGCACGGCGGGTTCCGTGATCGACAACGTCGACATCGAGCAGATCGAGGTCCTGCGCGGGCCGCAGGGCACGCTCTTCGGCAAGAACACCGTCGGCGGCGCCATCAAGATCACGACGGTGAAGCCGCAACCCGAGCTGAGCTCAAAGTTGATGATACGCGGCGGCAACTTCGATACCTACGAGACGCGCTCGATGATCAACATACCGTGGGACCGCGGTTGGTTGGCCGATAAACTCTTCACCCGATTCAACTTCGCAACGCGCAACACGCGCGGTTACACCAAGAACACCTTTCTCAACACGCGGTGGAATGACGAGGCAACACTCAACTTTCTCGGCGCCGTGCGATTACTGCCCACCGATGACGTCACCATCGATCTGAGCGGCCAATGGCAGCGCACCCATGGCAGCGGCCGCGGCGGCGAGTGCCTGCTGCAGCGGCGGTCGCAGTTCGACGGTATCCCTGGCGGCCCGACCGACGAATACTACGACTACTGCCGCGACGAAGATCGCAAGTCGCCCTTTCGCTTCGAGTCGGACGTACACGGCCTCAACGATCAAAAATCCTACGGCACCTGGGCGACGCTGACCTGGGACCTCGGCAGCATCGGCTTCGCCGACAGCGTCAACCTGAAGCTGCTCGGCTCGTGGCGCGAGCAGGAGCAGCGCCTGCGCGAGGATCTCGACATGTCGCGCTTCGCGCTGTGGCGCTGGTCGTCGGCCAACCGCGAGGGCGATGCCCAGGGCAGCCCTGGCGTTGCCACGCAGTCGACCGTCGAGTTGTTGCAGACGACGGAGATGTGGGACGATCGACTGTCGCTGGTTTCGGGCGCCTTCTTCTACTGGGAAAAGGTCGAAACCGAGTTCGACTATCTCGTCTTCCCCGACAGCGTCCTCAGTGCCGGCGCCGGCGGCCTCTCGAAGAGCGAGATCGACACCGACAACTTCTCCTGGGCCATCTACAGCCAGGCAGTTGCGGAGATCGCCGACGGCATCTCGCTCACCGGTGGCATGCGCTACACGCGAGAGAGAAAGGAAGCGACGCGCCTGCTGAGCGACCTGACCTGCGACGACGGCTCGTTCATTCCGTGCACCTCGGGCAACCCGCCGGACGTCTTTTCGAGCTACTCCGATGCGGTGACATCCGACCGCTGGACACCGATGGCGACCTTGGCGATCACCCTGCCCGACGACTACATCGAGGACACGCCACTCGATCACCTCACCACCTACTTCACCTACGCCAAGGGATTCAAAGGCGCCGGCGTCAACGCCGCCGGTCGTTCTTTCGATCCGACCGAGCAGCGAACCTTCGACCACGAAACCCTCGACTCCTACGAAGTCGGCATCAAGTCGGTCGCCTTTGAGCGCCGCGCTCGTGTCAACCTCGCCTTCTACTACGGCGACTATCAGGACCTCCAACTGCCGACCGTCGTCCCCGGACAATGCCCCGACGGCAGCCCCAATTGCCCCATCGCCGAGCAAGCGCCGCTCTTCATCGTCGACAACGCCGGTGAGGCTACGATCAAGGGGGCCGAGCTCGAGATCACTCTTCAGCCGATCGACGGACTCGACGTGCGCAGCGCCGCGTCCTACCAGATCTCGGAGTTCGATCGCTATGCCGCGACCAACGTCGTCGTCAATCCCAACAACCCGGACGAGCTCCCCTTTCTCGAGATCGAGCGCGCCGGCGAGCGTTTCCCCTTCGTTCCTCGCTTTTCCGCCAGCGTCGGCGCGCAGTACGCCATCGACGTCGCCACCGGCGATCACGACTTCTTCTACGGCACCATCACGCCGCGCATCGACTGGTCGTATCGCTCGTCGGTCAAGTACTGGGGCCGCGAGCTCACCGGCAACGTGCAGCGCGGTTACAACCTGATCAACACGCGCCTGGCCTACCGCCTGTGGGACGACTCACTGGAGCTGGCGCTGTGGTCGCGCAACCTGACCGACGAGACCTACTTCGACGAGGTCTACCAGATCCCCGCCCTGGTCATCGGCAACATCACCCGCTTCTACGGCGCGCCGCGCACCTATGGCGGCGAGATCAACTTTTTCTTCTAGCTACTGCGAAACTCGCTGCGCTCGTACCTACGCCGAGGCTTCGCCGCGCAGGCCCATCGCACCTGGGGCGCGATACGGAACACCGGGTGACCCATCTCAGCCCGGTTCACCGGGCTTCCCCCCCTTCAGCCGTGGGCTTCAGCCCTCGGCTGGCGGTTGACGCAATAATCTCATCTTCGCTCGTTTTGTCGCGCCTCGCGGAGCGACACCACCCTTTGCCTATGCCTCGCCTCAGCCTACGAGCGTAGCGAGTCCCTAATCCTCCAGGACGCTGACGTTGGCGACGTCGCCGGCCTGCGGTTCGTCCTCGACGAGGAAGACGCCGACCAGCCGGCCTGGACCGTCTTCGACCGTCCAGGTGCCGCATTCGAAGGGCGCGCCGGCGGCGTCGATGGCGCCGCTGCCGACCTTGGGTGCGGCGTTGATGAAGAAGCCCTCGCCGCTGCCGGTGGTGTAGACGACCTCTTGCACCGGCGGGTAGGTAGCGCCAGCGCAATCCGATCCCTCGCCGGGCGCCAGTTGGACGAAGGTCTGCTGGCAGCTCAGCTCGACCGAGCCGGCCGGCCCGGCGTCGCCCTGGCCGCGCGTGATCTGCACCGCCAGGCCGTTCGATCCCGGCCCGTTGCTGTCCTGCGCGACGACGACGTCGACGGCGCTGCCGCCATCGCAATCGATGAAACCGCTGCACGAATCCAGACGCACGCAGTAGAAGCCGAAGGTGCCGCCGAGGATGTCCGACGAAAAGTATACCGGGCCGCTGACCGACAGCGCTGCCGTGCCGTCGGCGGCCAGCTCGCCGGCATCTAGATCGAAGGCTCCACCGACTTGACCGAGCGGTACTCCGGTTCCCAGCGGCGACGAGAAAAACGGGCCGGCAAAGGAGAAATGCCGCCGGCCCAGTTCCTCGTTGCCGAGCGTACAGATGATCGAGCACTCGGCTCCGGGCGGATCGCATTGCTCGCCGCATTCTCGGTTGACGACACCATCGCCACACATGGCGCCGACCTCGGCGACACAGGCCGAGCAACCGTCACAATCGATCTGGTTGCCGTCGTCGCACTGCTCGCTGCCGCAGGTGACGCCGTCGCCGCAACCGCTTTCGACCAGACACTCGGCCGAGCAACCGTCGCAATCGACGGTGTTGCGATCGTCGCACTCCTCCTCGCCTTCGACCAGACCGTCGCCGCACAGCGGCAAGCGCCGGCACTCCGGTGAGCAGAGATCGCCCGGCGGGTCGCACTCCTCCTCGCATTGCGGATTCACCTCGCCGTCGCCACACAGCCATCCGCTTTCGGCGGTGCACTGACCCGAGCAACCGTCGCAGGCGCGGCGGCCGCCGTCGTCGCACTCTTCGCCACTGCAGAGCACGCCATCGCCGCAACCGGTCTCGGCGATGCAGCGGCTCGAGCAACCATCGCAGTCGGCGCCGTTGCCGTCGTCACACTGCTCGCCGAGTTGGAGGATGCCGTCACCGCAGGTGCCGCGGCGCGGCAGCAACTCGATCTTGATCAGCCGTCCACTGCCGGGGACGCCGTCGTACGAAGGTTGGCTCGATGTACAAGTCCAGATGCCCCCCGCCTCGTCGATTTCGATCTCGCGGGTGAAGTTCACCGGCGTCGGCAGGTGAAACACCGTCCAGCGCTCGCTCTCCGGCTCGAAGCGCAGCATGGTGTCGGAGTTGGAGCCGGTGATCCAGACGGCACCGGTCCGTTGATCGACGGCGGTCGCATAGGAAAGATCGCTGAGCGCGGGTTCGATCGGCAGATCGTAGACCTGCCAGGATTCGTCGCGCGGATCGAAGCGACCGAGCACGCCGGCGCCGTAGCCGGGAACCCAGACGACGTTGTCGGGGCCGACGCGCAGGCGCCGCGGTCCGTCGAACGGCGGCCGCCAGGAATCGACGACGCCGCTGTCGGGATCGACGCGACCGATGCGCTGGCCAAAGAGCTGCGACCACCAGACGCTTTGATCGGGTGCGACGTCACAGCCGTAGGCGACCGGGATCGGCACGCCGCTGTCGGCCGGATCGGCGGCGGGCAAACGGTAGTAGGTGAACGGCTGCTCCTTTTCCGGCTCGAAAAGGCAGACGTGGTTGGAGCGAGTCAGCGTGTACCAGATGCGCCCATCGTCATCGAAACGCAGCGTGTGCGGATAGGAGCCGAGGTCGTCGCCGACGCGAGTCTGATCGAAAAACGTAAACTCCTTGGTATCGACGTCGAGCTTGATCATCTGCTCGGGTCCCGGCGCCGTGATCCACATGTCGCCGTTTTCATCCGCCTCGATCGAGTGACCGCCGCCGGCGACCGGGAACTTCGTTCGCTCGTAGGTTTGCGGATGAATGGCGTAGACGCCACCGACCGTGTACACCGTGCCGTCGCGACCAATCTCCAGATCGTGGCAGCCAGGTCGCGCTTCGGGATCGATTTCCCACTCCCGGATGACGACGCGGGCGGCGTCACCGGTGACCGCCGGCGGCGCGGTAAAGCTGGGCACCGGCGCGTCGGGAGAGAAGGTCGCCGCCACCGTGTCGAGCAAGACGTCGCGGGTTTCGTCGAAGAACGGCACACCGCCGTAGCCGATCATGCGGTTGATGATGGTCTCCCACTCCTCGCGCGACCTCCTCTGCCAGCGCACGCGGTCGCCGATCTGGTGGCAGTTGGCACAGGCGCGAGAGAAATCGCCCTTGACCCGATCACTCGGCCACTCGAGCAGCGAATAGAAGTAGTTGGCCGGCAACTGTGCGTTGAGATCGGCAGTCGGCGCCAGAGTGAAGTCTGCGCGCGCCGCCTCGCCGCTGAGAGAGATCTGTCGCTCGGCCGCATCGTCCCAGCCGATCCGATGTGCGCGCAAGCGGTAGGCGCGCCCGTCGAGGGGGGGGAATTCGTAGCGGCCGTCGCTGCCGCTGAAGACGGTGACGCTCGCCGCGCGCTCGTCGTCGAAGGCAGTCACCATGACGCCGGCCAGGGCCGCGCCCGACTCGTCGCGCGTCGTTCCCGAAATGACGGCAGCCGACGTACCAGCCGGCGTCGCCGTCGGCACCACGACCGCAGTGCCGGTAGCGATCGGCGGCGCTGTGCCGGTCGGATCCACCATCGCCGTCTGTGTAGCGGCGGCGGTCGCCGTAGGATCCACCGCCGCAGTCGCCGTCGGAGCCGCCTCGCCCGGCGTATCGGTGGCCGGCGGTAGCGCAGCTGGCGTCGGCGTGATCGTGCGCACCGAATCCGATTGACAGCCCGCCAGCGCCACCAGGGCGACACCGAGAGCAAGGAGCCGGCAATTCCGCCACCAAATCAACCCGCCAGTAGAATCCATACCCATTCCCCCGTCGTGCGTGCCCTTGCGGTAGCACGTGACCGCGGCCTCGAGAAAGCACCGGCCGCGTGAGAAAAGTCACACGCGTATCGCTCCGGGTGCAGATTCTCCTTGAAAAAGGATAGATCGGTATAATACGAGTGTCGGGATGGCGCGGCCGACCGAGGGTCTGGCCAGCCGAATCGAACATTCTGCCGCCGGCCGGCGGCCATGAACACCGGGGGGTTTCATGCGGGAACGCATTTTCTTGTCACTGTTGTTGGGTTTTGTCTTTTGCCAGGCAACCACGACCAATGCAGCTTCAATTTCGATCACCTCCGTCGCCAGTACCAGCACCTGCGTGACGGCCAATGCCGACAACGGCAACGACGACGAGGACAACTACAACCCGACGGCCGACGCCTGCTCGGAGCCGACGGGCGGTGCCGACAGCAACTTCATGCGGCTGACCGATAGCGGCGCAACCTCGTCGTCGGCGAGCGCACCCAACAGCACCAGCATCGACTTCGACATCGATGCCGGTGTCGCTGTCGACTCCGCGGTCGACGGGCAGAACGAATACGAGCGCGGCAAGATTCGCTACGCCTTCACGCTGCAGGTGTTCGCCAGCTCTTTCGAGTCCTGGGAAGTCGACCTAGGCCAGGACGTCCTCGGCCTCTTCGGCTTCGCCGGTGACGGGACTGCGACTGCCGTTCTCGCCCAAAATTTCGGCAACGCCGGAATCACCACG
The DNA here is from genome assembly GCA_965216585.1 of uncultured Binatia bacterium (SeqCode). Taxonomy (GTDB): domain Bacteria; phylum Desulfobacterota; class Binatia; order HRBIN30; family CADEER01; genus CADEER01. Next base: position 12,051 of record CBDCGC010000003.1, read on the forward strand.
GTCGACGTCGACGTCGACGCCACCGACTACAGCTTTTCTGCATCACCGGCGACTGGCCAGAGCAACACCGCCAACAACGGCACGGAGTCCTTCCAGTTCAGCGGTAGCCGCAACGATTCGACCATCGCTTCGGGTAGCGGCAACGCCTCCTACGCCGTCACCGTTTCATTCGACATCGACGCCTTTTCGCAGGCTGGTTGTAGCACCTTCATTTGCAGCAGCGCCTCCGGCGGCGAAGATGCGGCGGTCCTCCTCGGCTGGGACGACGTCGACGACTGCTGCGGCGGTACTGTGGACGGAATCTCCGCCGACGACTACTCGACCTGGAGCCGCGCCGTCGGACCGGACGGCTACAACAGCTCTTGGACGCTGCGCGTGACCGAAGAATGCGGCAACGGCTCGATCGAGGGCGGCGAAGGCTGCGATGACAACAACACGTCGAACAACGACGGCTGCAGCGCCGCCTGTCAGGTCGAAGCGGGCTACTCCTGCACCGGCCAACCGTCGGTGTGCACAGAGTTCACCCCGACTCCAACGCCGACCGCCACCGATACCGCAACTCCGACGGATACACCGACGCCGACGGAAACCGCGACACCAACCGACACGGCGACGCCAACCCCGACTTCGACGCCGAGCGACACACCGACCGAGGTGCCGACGGCGACGGCGACGGATACGCCGCTGAACACCAACACACCGACGGCGACCGCGACAGCTACCTCGACACCGACCGACGCCAGCACGTCGACACCTACGAACACGCCGACGGCGACGCCGACCAACACGCCGACAGCGACCAACACCTTCGTCCCCACGGCGACCGCAACACCCAAGGGCACCTGTCCGCCGACCGTCGACGCCAGTTGCGACGACAACTTCCTGAAAGGCCTCTTGGTGGTTCGCGACCGCCCAGGGGCGGAGAAAGTCGTCGCCAAATGGCTGCGCGGACCGACGCTGGTGCAAACCGACATGGGCAATCCGCTGTCGCCGGCCGAGGGCGGTACCGGCACGGCTTACGCCATGTGCGCCTATGACGACGCCGGCAATCTGGCCGGCCAGCTTCACGTCGAACGCGCCGAAGAAATCTGCGCCAACGCCAAGCCATGCTGGCGGGCTCTCGGTCGCGCACCCAACGATCCACGCGGTGCTGGCCGCGGCTACAAGTACAAAGATCCGGATCTGCAATCGGATGGCGTCAGTCGCATCATCTACAAGGCCCGCCTACCCAGCCGCTCCCGCGTCATCTTCAAAGCCAAGGGCCCCAACATCCCGACCGGAATGGCGGCGGCGCTGCAATCGACGACATCGGTCACCATCCAGATTCGCGCCCACGACGCGATGTGCCTGTCCTACACGGCGAACGACATCAAGCGTCAGTTCTCCGATCTCTTCAAGGCCAAGTAGGTCGAGCATTCTAGACGGGAGCCCGCTTGAGCCGCGGCTCCCGTCTAGCGGCCGCTTGACTGGGCGGGCCAGCTTCGCCACAACGTTTCCACTCGATTGCGCTGGAGGCGCTGATGCGTGGAACCTCCCTATTCTTGGCGACGGTGGTCGCACTCGCCGCATGCGGTGGCAGCTCGTCCGGTGGCGGCTCGTCATCTCGATGCTCGACGACGGTCGCACCGTCCAACGACGACTACGCGACGATCCAGCAGGCTCTGATCGATGCACGACCCGGCGACCGCGTCTGCCTTGCCGCCGGTAGCTACTCGATCTCATCCGAGCTCTCCATTTCGACGCGCGACGTCACCCTGCGCGGTGCCGAAGCCGGCGACCGCGAAGCGGCCGTTCTCGATTTCGCCGCGCAGACGACGGGCGCCAGCGGCATCCACGCCACCGGCGACGACTTCACCGTCGAAAACCTGTGGCTCAAGAACACCCGCGGCGAGGGCATTCGCATCACCGGCGCCAACAATGTCACGTTCCGCGGTCTCAAAATCTCCTGGGACGCTGGATCTTCCTTCGACAACGGCGCCTACGGCACCTTTCCGGTGCAGTGCACCAACGTCCTCATCGAGGACAACATCATCAGCGGCGCCTGGGATGCGGCGATCTACGTCGGCCAATCCAACACCATCATCGTGCGCAACAACCAGCTCTCCGGCAACGTCAACGGCATCAACATCGAGAACTCGCGCAATGTCGACGTCTACGGCAACCGCTCGATCGGCAACACCGGCGGCATCGCCATCTTCAACCTGCCCAACCTGCCGGTGCAGAACGGCGGCCGCGTGCGCGTCTTCGACAACGTCTTCGACGACAACAACCACGTCAACTTCGGCGACCCCAACGCCATCATCGGCATCGTGCCCTCGGGCACCGGTCTGATCGTCCTCGCCGCCGACGACGTCGAGATCTTCGACAATTCCTTTCAGGGAAATCGCAGCGCCGGCATCATCATCGCCAGCTATACCGCCGTCCCCTTCCCCTCCGACGACGAAAACCACAACCCCTGGGTGCAGGACATCTTCATCCACGACAATACCTTTGGCGGCAACGGCGGTGATCCGCAGGGCATCGTCACCCTGCTCGGCCACGACACTCTCGAAGACATCCTCTGGGGTGGCGACATCGATCCGGCGCTCGACGGCCAGCAGGGCGCTCCGTTCATCTGCATCCGCGACAACGGCGATGCCTCCTACCGCCAGGGCGACGTACAGGGCGGTTTCGCCAACCAGGATACCGATCTGAGCCGTCACGACTGCGCCCTCGAGCCACTGCCCGAGATTTCGGTGAGCGTCGCATCCTGAAGCGATGCGAGGCCTCGCCATCGGCCTGATCGGCTGCCTGCTCTGCGCTTGCGGCGGCGATGGCGGCGGCGCCGTCGCCAGCTTTCCCGCCGTCGTCCACCCCGCCGACAACTTGCCCAACCCCGCCAAGATCCGCCTCGGCCGCCTGCTCTTTCACGACCCGATCCTGTCGAGCGACGGCCAAGTCGCCTGCGTCACCTGCCACAGCCAGATCTGGGGCATGTCGGACGGACTGCCGCGTTCGGTCGGTATCGACGGTGTCGGTCCCGCCGGTACCGGGCGCAGCGGCCCCAACGTGACACGCCGCAACGCCCAGACACTGTGGAACGTCGCCTTCGTCGACGACTTGATGTGGGACGGTCGCGCCGCCTCGCTCGAGGAGCAGATCCTGCTCCCGCTCGCCAACAAAAAGGAGCTCGGCCGCGCCGCCGGCGAGGTCGTCGCCGATCTCGCTCGCATCCCCGAATACGTCGAGCTCTTTGCCGCCGCCTTCCCCAACGACGTCGAGCCTCTGAGCGCCGCCAACATGCTGCGCGCCATCGCCGCTTTCGAGCGCACGTTGATCTCCGACAACGCCCCCTGGGACCAACATCAGCGCGGTATCGCCGGCGCCCTGTCGAGCGATGCCATCGCCGGCATGGAGATCTTCAGCGCCGCCGGTTGTGCCGACTGCCACGTACCGCCTCTCTTCGCCAGCGACACCTTCGCCGACATCGGCCTCGACCGCGACCCGCAACTCGCCGATCTGGGCCGCGGCGAGATCACCGGCGCCGACGGCGATCGATTCGCCTTCCGCACGCCGACGCTGCGCAACATCCGCGACACCGAACCCTATTTTCACGACGGTCGCACCGCCACTCTCGCCGAGGCCGTCGATCACGGCACGCGCGACTTGAGCCGGCGAGAGATCGTATTGTTGGTCGTTTTCCTGCGCGAGGCGCTGACGGATCAGACCCGCGAGCCGGATCGCCCGCGCCGCGTTCCCAGTGGATTGGAGGTACCGCTCGATGGCTACGGAATACCGCGCTAGTGTCGTGGATCAGAAGTTCGTTGCAAAATTCGGCGAGCAATCGGCGCCTGTGCCAAGGCGCGCCGACGAAGGAATATCAGGCATATTTCGAGGAGGAGCAACGCCGGCACGGGCGTCGAGGGCCGGCGAATATTGTGACGAACTTCTGGTTCAGGACACTAGTACTGGATTACAGCGAGTTGGCTGCCCACCGGGCACCTGGATCGCCCTCGCCGTCGCGCTCTGCATGGCGGCCTGCGGTTCTTCGTCCGATGGCAATGGCGGGCAACCTGTCTTCGAGCGCCTGAGCCAGTACGGCTACTTCCTCGGGCCTCTCGACGAGCAGGTTCCGCGCGCCGATCTCTTCGCCTACGAGGTCGGCTCGCAGCTCTTTTCCGACGACACCAGCAAGCGGCGCTTCATTCTCTTGCCGCCCGACGGCACCATCGACTACCACGACACCGACGCCTGGGTCTTTCCGGTCGGAACGACGATCATCAAGACCTTTTCCATGCGCGCCGACCACCGCCTCGAAGACGGCGACGAGCGCTTCATCGAGACACGCTTGCTGGTCAAAGAAGCCGATGCCTGGCGGCCGCGTGTCTACCTGTGGGACGACGATCAGCGAGAGGCGATGCGCATCGACATCGGCGCGCGCATACCGCTGCAGTGGATCGACGCCGACGGCGTCGCGCAGAGTGAGGAGTATCTGGTTCCCAACACCAACCAATGCGGCAACTGCCACGGTGCCGGCGACGACATGGCGCCGCTCGGACCGCGCACCCGCCAGCTCGGCGGCGAACGACCGCTCGGCGATCAGATCGACAACATGGCGGCGCTGGCGATGTTCTCCGCGCCGCCGCCACCCGCGGCGCAGCGCGAAATCATGCCCGACCCCTTCGGCGACGCGCCGCTCGACTTGCGTGCGCGTTCGTACCTCGACGCCAACTGCGGCCACTGCCACCGCCCTTCGGCAACCCAAGCGGCGGCGGCGACCGGACTCGATCTCGATTGGCAGAGCGCCGGCGGCACGGCGATCGGCATCTGCAAGCGCCCGACCCAGGCGGGGCGCGGCTCGGGTGGCAGGTTGTTCGACATCGTCCCCGGCAATCCCGACGAGTCGGTCCTCGTCTTTCGCATGGCCTCCACCGATCCCGAGATCAAGATGCCCGAGATCCCGACCCGGCGCTCCGACGCGCGCGGCGTCGCTCTGATCTCCGAATGGATCGCCTCGTTGCCGGCCGACGACTGTCGTTGAAGCTGGCTTCGCATCGGCCGCTGTGAGTCAACTCGAAGGCAGGGTCGCCATCGTCACCGGCGGCGGCAACGGCATCGGCCGCGCGACGGCGGTCAAGCTGGCCGCCGCCGGCGCTGCCGTCGTCATCGCCGACGTCGACGCGGAGGCAGCCGCGGCGGCGGCGGGCGAGATCGCGGCGACCGGCGGGCGAGCGATCGCCACCGAAACCGACGTCGCCGACGAAGCTTCCATCGCCGCCATGGTTGCGGCGGCGGTCGAGAGCTTCGGCCGCCTCGACGTCTTGCACAACAACGCCGCGCTGACCGCCGCCGCTGCGCTGGCGGCGGACACGACGGTGACCGACATGAGCGCCGAGCTGTGGGACGAGACGATGGCGCCGGCTTGCATGATGCCGGCAAACGTCGAACACTCGCCGCGTGACCCCGGAAAGCGTGCTCTTGAACGACAGAGTTGCCGCCATCAGCGGCGGCGGTGCGGGCATCGGCCGCGGTATCGCCCGTGTATTCGGCGCCTTTGGTGCCCGTGTCGCGATTCTCGAAAAGGACGCCGAGCGCGCCAAGCAGGCGGCGGCCGAGTTGACGGCGAAAGGCGACGATGCCATCGGCCTCGTCGTCGACGTTCGCCAGGGCGAAGCCGTCGAGCAGGCGATGAGCGACGTCGCCGAGCGCTTCGGCGCCATCGACATTCTCGTCAACAACGCCGGTGGAGTCTTCGCCTCGCCCTTTCTCGAAACCAACGAAAAGGGATGGGACGCCCTGCATCGCGCCAACCTCAGACACATCTACCACTGCACCCGAGCGGCGGCCCGGCGGATGATCGAACAGGGCCGTGGCGGCAACATCATCAACGTCGTCTCGATCGAGGGCGTTCGCGCCGCGCCGCTCTACGCGACCTATGCCGCCGCCAAGGCCGGTGCCATCAACTTCACGCGAACGCTGGCGCTCGAGCTGGCGCCGCATGCCATCCGCGTCAACGCACTGGCACCCGACATCTGCGTCACCGAGGGACTGCGCTCGATCATGAGCGAAGGGAGACTCGAACGCGCCCGTCACACCGTGCCGCTCGGCCGCCTCGGCGAAGTCGACGACCTTGCCGGCGCCGCCGTGTTCCTCGCTTCCGATCTTTCGCGCTACCTGACCGGCGAGACGCTGCACGTCGACGGCGGCACGCACGCCTCCGGCGGTTGGTACCACCACCCGCGCGACGGCCACTACGTCTACGGTCCCATGGCCGACGACGACACCGGCTGAGCGCCGTTCACTCGCAGCGATCGGCGGCGACTTTGCGCGCGCCCATCGTCCATGCCAGCGACAACTGTCGAAGACCCGGAACGCGCGCCAGGATCTTCTCGTCGATCCACAAGCCGGCGCGCCGCACTCGCTCGGGTACCGCGAGCTGCCGGCCGAGCATGAGCGAGGACAGCGCCGGGATGTGATAGGTCAGAGCCGTCGTGAACCAGATGGGTTCCAACCACAGCACTTCCAACCCGCACTCTTCCACCCAGGCGCGCAGCTCGCGGGCGTGGAAGCCGGGTGTTTCATCGTCGGCGACCGAGTAGTCGCCGGGAACGAAGCGCCGCGTGTGGCGCTCGGTGATGGCCAGCCGGTCGGCGAGCCGGCGGATCGGATGGAAGACCAGACGATTGGGTTCGTAGCCGAGCGCGACGACGCCGCCCGGACGCAGACAGCGCGACATTTCGGCAAAGGCCTGCGCCGGCTCGACCAGGTGGTGCAGACCGGCGTGGATCAGAACGGCGTCGAAGGTCGCATCGGCGAAGGGCAGATTGCCGGCGTCGGCGACGTAGCATTCGATCGCAACGTCGGCATCGATCAGCTTCGCAGCGTCGCGATTGAGCGCCAGGCCGACCTCGGCGACGTCGGTCAACACCGCTTCGCAGCCGTGGTAGAGGGCCAGCGGCGCTGCTTGTGAACCGACACCGCACGCCACCTCGAGGACTCGCGCTCGCGGCGGCAAGGCGGCGAGCAGCTTGGCCAGGTACGAGCGCAGGCCCCATTCGTCGCGCAGAGTACGAGCGCCGGCGAAAAACGCCTGCATGACCTCGACGCTGCCGTCGCGCCGGAAGCGTTCGTTCCAATAGACTCGCTCGCGCCGTACCAACTCGGCGATGTCGGCCCGCAACAGGATCGGAATCCCCTCCTCCGAGGGGTACACAGCAGCACATTCGGCGCAGCGCAGCGGCGCGGCGCTCAGCGCCCCGCCGCAACTCGGACAGATCGCGAAATCCGAATCCCCTCCCCCTTCCGGCATGACGGCGCGAGCTTGATCGAAAGACGGCGAACGTTCAAACCGCGGCGTCCACTTCCCCAACGGTTGCTATGCAGCGCTGGCCGATGGGCGCTGCGACGAAGTGACCGGCGGTTGGTCTCCGTCGCGATCTTTCGGTTCGGCGCTGCTCGAATGCGCCGGCAGGCGCACCGTGACCGTCGTGCCGCGTCCGCTCTTACTGTCGATGGCAAGCGAACCGTTCATCAGGTCGATCAACTTCACGACGATCGATAACCCCAAGCCCCAGCCGGTCGCCGACTTGTTTCCCTTTTCGAAGGGATCGAGCACCGATTGCAGTACCGACTCGTCCATCCCCGGACCGCTGTCGGCGATGGAAATCTCGATCGAGCCATCGCGCTGTTCGGCAAACATCCGCACGACGCCCTCTTCGGTGAACTTCGCGGCGTTCGTCAAGATGTTCACCAATACCTGCTTGAGGCGCTCGCGATCGGCGACGACCACCAAGCCGCGGTCGATGTTGGAGCCAAAACTCACCGGTTTGCCGGCGAGGAGGATCTCCATCATGTCGGTGGCGAAGGGAACCATCGTGTGCAGGCACACCGGACCGAGATCACATGTCACCTTGCCCTGTTCGATACGCGCAAGGTCGAGGAGATCGTCGACCAGGACCAACTGGCCGCGGGCGCTGTCCATCATCCGCTGCAGCGTGTCCTTCTGCTCCTCGTTCACCGGTCCGAAGACACTGTCGGCAAGCAGCTCGGCGTAACCCATGACGACGTTCAGGGGTGTGCGCAAATCGTGCGAAACGCTGGCGAGGAACTCATCCTTGGCGCGCGCCATGCGCTCGCGGTCGCGGCGCAACTTGATTTCTTTCGAGCGCATGTTGTCCGCGATCGCGCTGCTGACCACCGCCACCAGGCCCATCGAGGAGGTGAAGGTGAGCGCGTTGATGAAGGGCGGAACCTCGCTGGCATCGCGCGGCCACGCCGCCACGGCGTACATTCCGACGAGAATCAGCGATGCCATCAGAGTCCAACGAGGACCCCAGGGAAGGAGCGTCGCAACCCCGAGCAAGACGAGGTTGTTGCCAGCGTAGTACGGACTCGTAGCACCGCCCGTCTGCATCACCATGAGGTCGATCATCCCTCCCATGATCGCCGTACCGACCAGCGCCACGCCATAGGGGTGCCGGCGCGCGAAGCTCGTGCGCGCCGTCAAGGCCATCGGAATCAAAGAAGCGATGAAGGCCAGGCGCATCGCCAGGAGGGTGCCCGCGACTTCGGGAAAGAGCACGTGGTCGAGAGCGATGTAGGCCGTGAGCAACGCCGCGGCAAAACACAGAGCGAGGACGATCCCCGGATAGAACCTCTCGACCCGATCCCGCTCCTGATCCTTCAAAGCTGTTTGATCGATCGCCACGACCATTGCAACTAGCAAGGAATGTTCCACGCACCGAGCGTACATCCCCTGGGCGAGCAGTTCCTCGAGGTGTCATTTCGAATGCCCTGCATTGGCGCCGGTTGCCGCCCCGCATACCATTCAGATCACTCGTGAGGAGCCGCATCGCATGCGAGTCAGTAAGGCAGGCGTGCACTCACTTGCGCGTCGTACCGGTCTTGCCGAGCTGGATGAGCGCGTTCAGCGAGCCGATCGCGTTGAGGAATGCCGGCAATCCCTCCATCACCATCCACCGCCGATCGCTGCCGATGTCGACCCGGGCGATGTACTTGTCGACGTCGTCGGCCCACAGCAAGAGTTTGGTCACTCCCGACCCGGTCGGGAACGTTGCGACCTTGCGCCATCCCTTGTCGGCCGGACGGGCGTCGCCCTTGTCGTCGTGAATCTGCAGCCACCCTTTGCGCGCGACACCGCTGACGTCGAAAATCCAGGCGTGCGTCTTCTTCATCGGGCTCGCGCTTACTATTTTTCGACGGCTGTCCGGCATCAGGAAGAAAAATAGACGATTCGATCAGGAGGATCTACCATCTGCCCGAGCTAGCCCGGCTCGGTTTCCCGATCTCTGCGGCGCGATCACGTGGCGCCGCGGATGACGCGCACGTGATACTGAGCCGCCGACCAGAAGCCGAGGATGACCGAGATCCACAGGAAGAGCGTGCCGGCGCTCTGGAAGTCGACGCCGCCAAAGTGGTAGTGCAGCAACAACCCGTGCAGGGCGAAGATCTGAAAAATCGTCTTGTACTTGCCGATCTCATCGGCTTCGAGGACGATCCCCTGCTGCAGGGCGATCGTGCGCAGGGCCGTCACGGCGAGCTCGCGGCCGACGATGGCGGCGACCAGCCAGGCGGGTACGCGCGGTGGATCGAGCGCCGTCAGCATGATCAAGGCCGAGACGACGAGCAGCTTGTCGGCCAGCGGATCGAGAAATTTGCCTACCACCGTCGCCATACCGTGGCGGCGCGCCATGTAGCCGTCGAAGAAATCGCTCAGCGAAGCGACGAAGAAGACCAGGCCGGCCAGCAGACTGCTGGTGCGGTCGCCGTCGAGCAGCAGCACGACCAGCAGCGGCACCAGGGCGATGCGGATGCCAGTGATGAGGTTGGCCGCGTTCCACACGGCGGCCGAGGCCGGCGCGCCGGCCTTAGAACTGGCCGCGGTAGTGGTCGCGGAAGCGGAAAACGCGCTGGATGTATTGGATCGTTTCGCGGTACGGGGGAACTCCGCCATAGCGCTGCACCGCCTCTCCACCTGCATTGTAGGCCGCGAGAGCCAGGCGCACGTTGCCCTCGTAGCGGTCGAGCAAGAGACGCAGATGCTTGGTCCCGCCTTTGATGTTTTGGTTGGGGTCGAAAGCTCGCCACACCTTGTGCATGCGCGCCGTCGCCGGCATCAACTGCATCAGTCCGAGCGCGCCCTTGGGCGAGCGCGCCGTCGGCAGAAAGCCCGACTCGGCGCGAATGACGGCCTTGACCAGGGCGGGGTCGACACCTTCTGCGCCGGCGACGTCGCGAATGATTCCGTCGAACGTGGAGTGATGCGGGCGGTCCTTGATCGAGCGCGGCATGAATCCACGCCGGGTCGGATAGCGCTTGAAGCCCCGCTTGGCTGGTGCGTTGCTGAAATGAACCGTGCCGTCACCGGAGCGGTACATGTAGATCTCCGCCGACACGGCCACTGGGATGAACAACGCGGCCAGGAGGCCGATCCCTGCACTCTGGAGTCGCTGCATCGGGCGTGAGAATACGGCGAATGCACTGGCCGGTCAACGCACAATTTTGCGCGCTACCGGCGGCGTCGCACCGTGGGGTGAAGAAAGTGGACGGCGGCGCGCACGGAATGGCGCGGTGTATGGATGACGTGCGCTGAGCGAATGCAGGCGCTGGGCGACCCGACAGCGACTCCGCTGCGGCATTGGAATTCACTGTGCTTCCAGGTTTGCCACCGCCAGGCCATCGATGCGGCGCAGGGCGCTGCGGGCTGCGTTGTAGCCGCACATGCCGTGGACACCGCCGCCGGGCGGGGTCGACGCCGAGCAGAGGTAGATGCGCGGGTTGGGTGTCGAGTACGGATCGCGCCGCGCCACCGGGCGAGTGAAGAGCTGTCCGATCGTCGCCGCGCCGCCGGTGATGGCACCACCGACGCAGTTTGGATTGTAGCGCGCGAAGTCCGCCGTATTCATCGCGTGGCGGGCGAGCACGAGCTTGCCGAAGCCGGGCGCAAACCTTTCCATCTGCGCCTCGATGGCCGTGCTCATGTCGACCCGTGAGTCGTGCGGCACGTGGCAGTACGCGTAACCGGTGTGCTTGCCAGCCGGCGCGCGAGTGCTGTCGAATTGACTCTGCTGGACGACGATGAGGAAGGGTTTCTCGGCGTGCTCGCCGCGCCACATCGCCCTTTCACTGGCGGCGATTTCTTCCATCGTTCCACCGACGTGGACGGTCGACGCTTGCAGGCAGCGGCGATCGGTCCACGGGATTGGCGCGTCGAGCGCCCAGTCGAGCTTGAACACCCCCGGTCCGAAGTGAAAACGGCGCAGGCGCGCGAGGTACGCAGAAGGCAGCGCCGGCGCGCAGATCGTTGCCATCTGCACTGGGTCGGTGTCGAAGATCGCAACCCGCGCCGCCGGCAGGTCGGCGAGTGAGCGCACGGCGGTACGCGTTCGCACCACCCCGCCGAGCTCGCCGAGGTAGCTCGCCAGCGCCGCCGTGATGGCGCTCGACCCACCGGCGGCAACCGGCCATTCCTCGACATGACCGGTGACGAGGAAGAGCAGACCCAGGGCGGAGGTCGTGAAATGCGACAGCGACAGAACCGAATGCGCAGCGCAACCGGCAAAGAGAGCGCGTGCCGCGGCGGCGCGGAAAACGGCGCGCGACAACCAGGTCGACGGCCACAGCGCCAGGGCGCCGAAGCGGGCGAGCAGCAGCGGCTCGGCCGGCCGGCCGAGCGGTCGCATGACATCGGCGAGCAGCGAGTGTGCATCGGCGACCAGCGGCTCGATCAATGCGCGATAGCGCCGGCCGTCGCTCGCCAAGCCGGCGCAGGTGCGTTCGAGAGAGCGCCACAAGACGACGGCCGGCGCGCCGTCGAGCGGGTGCGCCACCGACGCCGGCGGCTGGATCCACTGCAGGCCGTGACGCTCGAGTGGAAGCTGGCGAAAGAACGGCGACAGAATTCCCATCGGGTGGGCGCCGGAGCAGACGTCGTGCGCGAAACCCGGCAGCGTCAGCTCAGCGGTGCGCGTACCGCCACCGATCGTGTCACCTTGCTCGAGCACGGCGACCGACAAGCCGGCCCGCGCCAGCTCCACCGCCGCCGCCAATCCGTTCGGTCCACTTCCGACTACGACGGCGTCGTACTCAGCCTTCACCACTTCCTCTTTTCGCGTGCACGCGGTCGACCGATCGTCACTCCGCGACGAAGTCGACGTCAGCGTTCTCCAACCCACGCCTATGCGAGACGGGGCGGCGAAGAAAGCCACTGGCATCCCGGCCGAGCGATTGTTAGACCCTGCCGATCATGAGCGATGCCTCGAGCAGCGGCCCGCGCTACGACCTCGCGACGCTTCAGCAGCAGGCCTACGGACAGCGCCTGCGCATGATCTGCGCGATGTGGGTACACCAGCTCAACGCGACGCCGTGGGCCGTGCAGCCAGCCGACGTCGTCAAGATCGCCCTCTTCTACGTCGGCGGTTGGTGGTTCTTCTGCATCTTCAGCCGGCCGGCCGGAGCGCACTCGTTCGCCGAGTGGGCGTTCACGATCCGATGCGCTTCAGCCGTCGAGCTCGCCGCGGATGCGGGCCAGGTATTGGCGCGCTTCGGCGTTTTCCCGGTTGAGCGAGATTGCCCGTCGCAGCAGGTGTTCCGCCTCGCGAACGTCGCCCCCGAGTGCCCTCGGCAACTCCAGCAAGAACGCCCCCTTGGCGGCGAGAATTTCGGGATCGTCCGGCGCCAGTTGCAATGCGAGATCGATCTCCTTGCGCAGCCGGCGCACGGCGCCAAGGGTACCGAAGCCGATCCCTTCCATCTCGACCTTCTTTCCCAGGTTGCAGAAAACCGCGAAGTGAGCTCGCGCGTCGCGGCGATCGGACTCGACGGCCACCTCGGCGATGTGCAGCCCTTCTTGGAGCACCTCGCTGTCGCCTTGCGCCGCCAGACACTTGGCGAGAGCCGTCTCGGCGCCACCACTGGCCAGAGCTGAAGCGGGAATCAGGAGGGCGACGGCGACCATCGCCAGTGCGGCGCCACGTCGAATTGTCGTTCTCATTGCAGTCATTTTCGAGCTCCCTACCCCCTATTGAGCCCAAACCGTGCCAAGCTCCCGAGACCCAAAATCCGGGACACTTTCGCCCCCTGCGGGCACCCCATATGCTAACTCTCCTTTGCGCCGCAAAAACTTGCAGGCAGACACCCCGCAAGGATCGGCAGGACGCAAAGGCAGATGCACGTAGCACGCATCCGTCGGTCACGCCCTGTGCGCCTGCCAGCAGTGCCCGACCAGGGTACCGACCAACACGCCGCCGCCGACCGCGACGCCGTTGCCGACCAGCTCAGCTGGTTAGAGCATCTGTCTATGGAGCAGAGAGTCCCGCGTTCGATCCGCGGACAGCTCATTCTGAAAGCTCCCGCAATGCGGGAGCTTGTCACGTTCGCTTGGTCAATGGCTAGTATGAAGACGTCGCGGAGCTGATCGTGCTCCACCAAATTCGCGAGGAGAGTGTCTCACTTCCCTTGACGCGTTCCGCAGACCGTTCCATCGGGAGGATTGTGTTGAGATGAAATTGTGCACCGGAGACGCCAACGGCGCGATCCGGGAAGAACTGCGACATCGAGAACCAGATGGCGGTCGTCGTCGTTTGGTGAGCCGCACTGGACGAATCGACGCAATGGCCCTCGTCGCGGTATTTCTGTGCGGCTCTCCGGCATTCGCCCACGAGAAGGCGCCGGACGCGAAGATCGAAGAGATCGTCACCGTCGGACGCGCCGAGAACCTCATGGACAGTGCGCCTTCCGCCTCGATGGGGCGTGTCGGGCAGAGCGAAATCGAGCGAGTACCGTTCCTGAGGCCAGGAGAGGTGCTGGAACGGGTTCCAGGTCTCATCGCGACTCAGCATTCAGGATCTGGAAAGGCGAACCAGTATTTTCTACGCGGGTTCAATTTGGATCACGGAACGGACTTCTCGGTGTTTCTCGAGGGTGTGCCTCTCAACCAGCCGACGCATGGTCATGGGCAGGGCTATCTCGATGTGAACTTTCTGATTCCGGAGCTCATCCAGGCGCTGGAGTTCCGCAAGGGGCCGTACTACGCGAACGTCGGTGATTTCTCGTCCGCCGGAACATCGAGCATCGAGTACATGAGCCGGCTGGACCGCGACTTTATCCAGGCGACCTTCGGTGAGGGCGATTTCTACCGTGTCGTCGCCGCTGGATCACGATCGATCGCCGAAGGGGACCTATTGCTCGGCGGCGAGATCCAGTTTTACGATGGCCCATGGACGCTCGATGAAAATCTGAACAAGTTGAACGGTTTCGGTAAGTGGACTCGGGGCAACCGAGCGAGGGGTATTTCTCTTTTCGCCAGCGGGTATCACGCCGAATGGGACTCGACGGAGCAGATCGCGCGACGTGCGGTCCGACACGGGCTCATCGACCGCTTCGACAACCTGGACGACGATCTCGGTGGCAAAGCTTCACGGTATGTGACGTCCGCGCGATTCTGGAACGGAATCGACAACCCGACCAACCTCCGCGCTTACGCCGGATTTTCCGAGCTCGATCTCTGGTCGAACTTCACCTACTTCCTCGAAGATGCTGAAAACGGGGACGAGTTCCAGCAGGTAGACGAGCGCACAGTCCTCGGTTTTGACCTTTCGCAAGAGTTGCACCACGGCTTGGGCGCGATCCACCTTCATCACACGTTGGGCCTTCAGGTCCGTCACGATCTCGTTTCCGATGTCGGTCTCTTTCGCACCGCTGGCCGGCGGTCGCTAAGCACGGTACGCGAGGATGACGTCGAGGTCACCAGCGTCGGGGTCTATTGGGAGGGGGAGAGCGCTTTGACGAGCTGGTTGCGCGCATATGTCGGCGTCCGCGGCGACTTCTATTGGGCTGACGTCGACGCCAACCCCTTACCCGAGAACGGCGGAAACGACTCAGACGCAATCGTCAGCCCGAAGTTGGGTGTCGTCTTCGGCCCGTGGGCGTCATCCGAGCTCTATCTGAACTACGGGCGTGGTTTTCACAGCAACGACGCCCGTGGCACCACGATTCAAACCAATCCGGTGAGCGGCGAGCCAGCGCAACGTGTCGACTTCTTGGTTCAGTCCGACGGCGCAGAGATCGGCGCCCGGAATACGTACGTCCCCGGTTTGCAATCGACACTTGCATTCTGGTGGCTCGACCTCGACTCCGAGCTCTTGTTCGTCGGCGATGCTGGGAGCACCGAGCCCTGGCGTCCGAGCCGCCGGTACGGCGTAGAGCTGGCGAACTACTACCAGCCGTGCGACTGGCTGACGCTCGACCTGGATCTTGCGTTTGCACACTCCGAGTTTCGCGACAGCGACCCGGCGGGGAACGAAATTCCCGGGGCCATCGAGACCACCGTCGCGGCAGGCGCGGCGGTCGATTTCGACAACGGCCTTTTCGGCAGCATACGCCTACGCCACTTCGGCGGGCGACCGCTGATCGAGGATGGTTCCACCGAATCCGATCCGACGACCTTGGTGAACCTGCGCGCCGGCTGGCACTGGTTGAAGTTCCCGTGGTGGGGCGAGGCCACATTCACCATCGATGTGCTCAATCTGTTCGATGCGAAGGACGATGACATCACGTACTTCTATGCGTCACGCCTTCCCGGTGAGCCTGACGCAGGAGTGGAGGACACTCACTTCCATCCGGTCGAGCCCCGCATGGTGCGAGGCAGTTTGGCGTGGAAGTTCTAGTGTCCTGGATCAGAAGCACGTCACAATATTCGCCGGCCCTCGGCGCCCGGCCAGCGCCACCTGCACTTCGACCAATCTCGCCATGAGCCCGCTCGCGGGATCGGTCTAGCGCTGCGATTCGAGATTCTTCATCTGCGATCTGCCGGATCAGCCGCTGCCGATCGGAGTCCGACACAACTCGCCAGACCAACTGAGCTCGCGCTGATTACTACCGCGCTACCGTGTAGCGCGTTCCTCTTGGGTCATCTTTCTCAGTCTTCGCGATTCTGCCCTTGAGTATCGAAAGTTCGACATCGACCACGTCGAGATTGTCGTCGGCCATCTCGTCCACCGCATGCTTTGTCACGTCGTATTCCCCGGCGCCGACCAACCGCTGGATCCTCTCCAAGATACGCCTCGTCACCGGTGCGCGACAGCACTAACGCGCGAAGCTGACCATGTCGGAGCGCAGGCCGGTCAGCCCCGGCCTCCGAGCGACTGGCACCACTACTAGCACCAGGGCAAGTGCCCGGTACTGAGACTATCAGCTGCGCCTACACAAGTACCGGTAGAAACGGGCTTTTCTCGCCTGTACGAAAAAGTCACCGCAGCACGCGACCCCTGCTTGTTCCGACGCCAACCGCACAGCAGCCGCGCGAGGCGTCGCCAGCCCTCGTTCCGCAAGCGTTTCCGCAGATCAGCCCAGGAACGGCCTGACCCTCTGCTGTTCGAAACGAGAGGATTTCCCGGAAGAAAACCTGCGCCTAAGCCGCTGAATTTGTTGGGGAATGAGCCGTCCGCGGATCGAACGCGGGACCCTCTGCTCAAAAGGCGGAAAAGGCAGTGTTGAAAAACCGAGCGTCTACGCAAGTTTTCCGCTCGGATCAACGATTTAGCAGATACTCACCTGCTCGAGGTGTCCACGCGTCTTCACGCCTCTTCACTCCTCTACCGGTACAAGAACCGGCACCGGATTCATCCCTATCCTGCCGCCCGCAATGAGATGACGGGCACGACCACGGTCTCCCGAGAAGGGTCGCCCTTCTTCATTTGTTGGTCCATCTCGCGCACGGTCACGGCCGAAAAATAGCGCTCGCCGCACGCGGCGCACACTCGCGCAGGGACGCGTTCGAAGATGAAGTGGTTTCCTTTTCGGTGGCGATAGACAGTCACGAGTTTCTCGCTCTCGTCGACCGTTTCCCCGCAGTACTCACATGGCTCCAATCGATCCGCCATCACTCCTCCATTGCGTACACCGTGATGATACGCAAGCGATTCGATGGAAGGAAGCGGCAAACGACTTCGACCTCCAGTCCACGTGGCTCGCCGCGAACCACAAAGCGACTTCCTCGTGGGTCCCGAGTCAACTCGCGGTCCAGTTTGCCCCGTAAGAGAATGTCGCGCACATCTTCCTCGGCGAGGTCGTCGTCATCCATCTCTTCAATGGCATGTGCCGTGAATTCGTACCGCTCCTCGCGAATGGCTCGGCGAATCCGTCGAAGATTCATTTCAATCTCAACTTATCAACCCTGCCTTCAGCAGTCGCTGGATAAATGACGGCTTGCGGGCATGCAGCGTACGCAGCTCCTCAATACCGCGCTCAAAGCCGGTGTCACCTTGTCGATCAGCCATATCCCGAAGATCCAATAGTAACTCGATCGCTCGATCGTAGCGATTCGGCTGCTTGGTCGCGATCAGGTTCTCGACCTCGTCCCAGATCGCGGGTTGCCGGGCATCGAGCTCATCAAGATACCGTGCCCTGGCGATAGCTGCTTGACGCTCTCGCAGAGCTTCCTCTTGGGCGGCCTTTTCCGATTGGATGCGGTGCCGCTCCTCCGCCGCCAGCTCGGCATTGCCGATAAGGTCGCCAACGGTTCGCCGCTTCGTCGCCGTCCTGCCCGAATTCCGCACGTCTCCGACTTCTTTTCGAAACGCTGAACCAACTCAAACCGCACAGCGCTGTCACTCGCTGTGACTAATCGCGCGAGAAACTCATCCTTCTCCGCCAATGTCAGGCTCGCCAGCCACTGTCGGACGTCGGCAGACCTCGGCTCGCTGTCAGACCGCGCGGGGCTCGACGTGGCGGCAACGTCGACAAGGTCCGGATCGATGCGAAGAAATCTTACCAGGCTCTCGAGAGATCCGCTCAGTCTCGCTAGCCCCGGCGGCACCGGCGGTTCGAGGTCGTCGTCTTCGAGGAATCCGTTTTGCGCACCATGCAGCCAACCGAGATAGAGAGCTCGAACATCGCCTCGAGCGAGCTCCGAGCGGAGACCGACGAGGGATGCCAGCCAGCCTTCCCCCTCGACCCACTCACCATCGTCTTCGTCCTCGGAGAGAAACGTGAGGACGGTTCGGCCGTTAGCCTTACGCATCCAGAAACTGTCGCCGACGCAACAGAGCTCGGCGAGCTTCTCGTCTAGCAGGCCTGCCGGCAAGCGCAGCTTGAGCTCGCGGGTTCCCCAGTTGGCAAGATACACGAAAGCATCGAAGTACTCGTCGATCCATCTGTCTACGTTGCCTTTGAAGTCGCCCCATGAGTAGTCGTTGACGAAGCTCGTGGGCGTGATTCGCGCACGCGTCGAATGCGAGCGTAGCTCGGCCATTTCATCCTCGCTGAGCGCTCGGTCGATCGCCTGGAACTCGTAGTATCGTCATCACCACCAACAAACCATTCCAGCAATGGGCCGACGTCTTCCCCAACGCCGCCCGCACCGTCACTCTCGTCGATCGCCTCGTCCATCGCTCCGAGATCGTCGAGATCAAGGGTGACAGCTACAGACTCAAAGAAGCCAAGGAACGCTCCGCCTCAAAGGCCAAAGCGAGAAAACGAAAAGCCAAGAAATTCCCTGACTGAACCATCGCCACTTTCCCGCGCTTTCTCGTCACCGACAACACCTGTTCGAGGTGTCCACGCGTGTCCACGCGTTTTCACTCCTCTATCGGTACAAAAACCGGCACTGGTCTCAAGAGTGGTCCGATCGAACACGCTCGCACGACATGCCGTTCCTGAGTGAACGCCGAAGGATCCAATTTGTCGACCGCTTTGTCTTCTGCTAGGCGACCCAGCGGAGATCCCGGAGATGCGAACGACAATACTCTCGCAACCGTTCGCCTCGGACGGCAGCCCACAAACTCTTGGAAGAACCCTTGCCTCGAAACTTGAGTCGGGGGCATACGTCTCACTGAAGTTCGGTGTGGCCTTCGCGACCAGCAGTGGCACGAGTCGTCTTTACGGTCCAATTAGGGAGTTCATATCGGCTGGCGGGCGAGTCGCAGCGTACATTGGAATCTCGAACGAGATCACCTCTTTTCAGGCAATTGAGCATCTCCTCTCGGCGGGCGTCGAGGTTTGGGGATTCGAAACAGGCGGAAATATTCTCTTCCACCCCAAAGTATATTTCTTTTCGAACGAGACGCGTGCTTGGCTCGCCGTCGGAAGCTCCAACCTGACGTCTCATGGACTGTATCGAAATTTCGAAGTGAATTCACTGACGGAACTTGATCTCGGAACGACAAGGGACAAAGAAGCAGCGACGGCTGCTGACTCTTGGTTCAGCGGACTTCGTACGCAGGATCCGCACTGCTTCCAGATGGCGGATTCGACGTTGCCAATCCTTATCCGTGAAGGCCGTCTCGTTGATGAGGTAGTCAAGCCGGAGATCGAACGCGTTGACATAGGGCGACGATCTGGCCCCAAAGCCCGGCCAAGGATCACGATCAAGGTCCCAGGGGCACCGCCGCCTCACCCCAGCTTACGCGGGGCACGGACGCGCACGGTTCGACCTAGG
Source organism: uncultured Binatia bacterium (SeqCode) (assembly GCA_965216585.1). GTDB lineage: Bacteria > Desulfobacterota > Binatia > HRBIN30 > CADEER01 > CADEER01. The sequence goes on from CBDCGC010000003.1 coordinate 31,486, forward strand.
CCGCGACGAGCGACACCACGTCCCGTCCCCGATCTCGACGCGGCGGAAACGCAATACTTCGCCATGACACTATCGGCCTTTGATTGCTCCCACCGGAGCGGCGTACCCGGTACCCCTGAGGTTAGTATCCCAGAAGATGTTGCGGACTTTTTTCCGTCGGTCTCCTTACAGGGCCGAAGCTACCCCGACTCCTACTTTGACGTGATTCTGAATGGACCTGGAGGCGCAACAAAGATTGTCAGCTATCGAATTTGGCAGCGCCCACCCGGCTCCGCAGTCGGTCATGCTGACTGGAGAATCAACGTCAAGCACGAGACGATCGATCTTACCGATCCGGCCGGTCGCGACATTCTCCTAATTGAACGACTACCGAGCGGTTCCAACCCGCCTTACGAGGCGTGGGTGATAGGAACCAGCATGCCAGAATACCAACCGCTTCTTGAGCGGTGCCACCGTGAGGTCGAAGCAAGGGGTAAAGCTGGAACAAAGAACTATGGTCTATTTTGATTGCGTTGGGCGTCGAAGTATTACGAGCGCCTCCTTCGTTATGGAGTTCCGACGGTGAACGTCGAACCGCTGGTAAGTGTCCAGCGGGAGGATCTCGTCCACACTCCATCCAACGTGATCCGCCGTATCCGCCAGGAGCATGGGCGTGTCGACCTTGAATTCCTTTCCGGCCAAGACTGTTCGATTTGGCCCGGCGACAAAGGCAAATCGCCCCCCTGGCTTGATTAGCTTTAGCGTCTCGACGAACGCCAATTGCATCTCGTGAAAGTAGCGAAAGAGGAGCGCCGGAATGTTGCGCCTCCGAAATCCGTTCCCGGGCTTACCAGCCGATTGGAGTGTCTGCCTGCATAGCTTCTTCACAGACGTAGGGAGTTCGTCCTTGAGTTGGCGTATCATCTCTTCTTCGGCTGCACGCTCGCGATCGGAAATCTCTCTATTGCCGACCAACGATCTCTCGAGATGTCGGATCTCTTGCTCCGTCACCAAACCCAGGAAAGCGAGGCTGAGCCGCTGCGTATCGATATAAGGGAGCGCCGTCGCGTATGGTGGGCTCGTAATAGCCGCATCAAATCTGGACCGGCCCCGTCCCGCTTCTTCGGGTATTCCGCGGCAAGAATCGCCAAGAAACGCTTTCTGGCATCCCCTTAACTTCTTCGGCAGAATGTCTCGCGCGCGAAGGATCGTATCGACCCGCTGCTTCAGCTCTCTTAGGAACTGTGGGATGGCGGGGTAGTTGTCCCTAGGATCTTTTCGCCGCCGAATTCGCAGATCCCCGGGGTCCTGGAGCGAGACCGAGCGCAGGATATCGCTAAGGACGACGGTTGTAATATTTTGTGCCAAGGCATCATCTAATCTGTCGATCTCATCCCGAATCACCGCAAGTTGAAGCAGAACAGAACGCGGAAACCATCGCTCAAGATATGCGCGGTTTGGTAGGCTTATGGCTGAACGAAGTTTTCGCTCCGTGAGTCGATCAAACGACGACTCGTAATCTAGGCTCTGAGCTAGAGGTCGCAATCGGCGGGCGATTTTGATCGCGGCATTCCTGAGGTTCTGCTCGTCAATACTGATGGCAGCCAATTTGGCGTTCGAAATCAGTACCGCGAGCGGATTGCGGTCGACTCCGATCGCGTTCCAACCCCCGTGCGCGCATTCAAGCATCACCGTGCCACTTCCGCAGAACGGATCCAGCACCCAGGCGTTTCTCGGCAACTCAAGAATGTTGGCGCAGGCCCGAACGATCTGGGGATTAAACTTGCCCCGGTAATCATGGAGACCGTGGGCAGAATACCTCGTGCTCTGCTTCGAACTCGATCGCGCCGGCGTGAAGGATCCGAACAGGTCTCCGGAAACAACTTTCGGTGGTAAAGAAGTTGCCTCTAGCTTCGCTTGAAGAGGTACGACCGTTCGCGAGCCGTTGATACGAACAGACTCGAAATAGGTCAGCCTTTCGAGTTTTTTCTTCGGTACAGTGGAGGAGCTGACTTCCAGGCCGTCCGGGGCTGGTTGCGGCTGGAGTCCGACTAACGTCTCCACCTCACGGGCGGCCAGGCGCTTCTCGTAGGGAAGGTACCGATAGCGCTGCCAGGCAAAATGAATGGGATACTTCATCGGCCAAACACTAGGAGGGTTTCTTTCGCTATTGTTCCGTGGGTTGGGTTGAATGCCTTTCGCGTCGAGGGAATTGAGCGGCCCGTTTCAAGAAGCCGCACAAGGCCATGCTGTGCGGCGGCCCGTTCTAGTAGCTCCGCATTGTTTATGGTGCGACCGTGTATGATTGATCGACCGACGAGAAAACACACCAAGCCATCATCTTCCAAGACGTTCGAAATCAACTCAAAGACCCTTCCCATTTGGCGCTCGAAGTCTGCTTCAGTCTGGTGGTTCTTTTTGAAGTAGTGAGGACGCGCACCCATTTCCGCAGTGCGAACAGCGATTGGATCAAAGCCCAGCCAGTACATTCGATATTTGTGGTAGAGCCAATACTCGTAGGCATTGGGATACGGAGGAGAAGTAATAACAAGACCAACTCTTTCGGAGACATCCGAGGGCTTCAAAGTGAGCACATCCTGCGACAGGATCTTTGCTGGCGGAAGTTTCCGAGCAAATAGTCCCCCAGAGTGATTGCTGTGCGCCTGGTCGATTTCGGCGGCGGCGCGTCGGAAGAGAGAATGAACCAACTCCGGCGATGTTTGCTTCTGGATAGCCGCATACCGTGTGTCACTCTCCTGATTCGACACCCGCACAACTATGCTTGAGAGGGCTACTCGCAATGCATCGCGCTGACTCTCGTTCGAGATCTGCGCAATGCCGTTCACAATCCCTTGGAGAGCACGCTGGACTTCCGGCTGGAACCAGTGATCCAGCCGTGGGATATCCTCAGTCGCCGGAGAATCAACGGCCGTAAGTGAAATCTGCTCCGCCAGTGGTGCAATGGGCTCGCTAGGGGGATGCGTCTTCACTTTGGAGATGAGCGCCGCAATCGGATTGAGATCAACCCCAATCGACCGGTATCCTGCATCCTGAGCCTCCACCAAAGTGGTGCCAGAACCGCAGAACGGATCGAAAATTGCCTTACCCGCTAGTGGCTTAAGCAGCGTGATCAGTTTTCTTGGGATCTGGGGGATGAACTTCGCTGGGTAGGGGTGGATTCCGTGAATACGCTCTTTTGTACCGGAGTTTGCGAAATCCCAGTCGGCGCCCTGTACTGCCTCAAGGCGACGGTCGAACGGGTGTCTGCCGACTCTCTCTGCAGGCTGCGCTTCCGACATCACTGCCGGGTCTTTCGCCGACGCTGCGAATAGTCCGGCGCCTCCGGATCAGCGACCAGAGGTAGCCGCAATTGGGAGTAGCTACTGAGATAACTCTCCGCTTGGGCGACAAACCAATCCTTCAGGGTACGGCCATCGTGGGCGAGAGCGGTGTAGAGACGACTCTTCATTTCCGGATCAACCTCCAGAACGATTCGGCCACTGGGTCCTCGCGACATTTGCTGACCCCCTTGGTGTAATGTACTACATGTAACATGACATCGCCCCTGGGATCAAGGTCTCGCTCAGCGTCTTTCACGGTCGACGCACCTTTATGGGCGGCGAAATCAGCGTGCGCTCGCACCGTTGGGTCGCTTACTCGACGAACTCCTCAACGTCGTTTGCGATGGCTTCGGCTGTTTGATCCCACGCTGAGCGAATCGCCCCTGCAATCCCGTCCCGCACCGAACGATCTAATCGGGCCCACACGGACAATCCCATCCAGCAGCACCGCGACGTAGTCATCTGTTCCGTCGAACTGAAGGGCGAACGTCGGTGGCGGATCCCACACCGGTACAAAAACCGGCACCAGGCGATAAGGCGGCGATTGGCGCCGACACAAGTACTTGAAAAGAAAGTGAGCCGTCCGCGGATCGAACGCGGGACCCTCTGCTTAAAAGGCAGATGCTCTAACCAGCTGAGCTAACGGCTCGGAGCCAGGGATTGAATACCAGCACCCCAGGGCGGTCAAGATGCCTCGGGAGGACGCCACCACCCGAATGAGCCGCCTACCCCCAACGCTCGGCGAGCACTTCAGCGTGGTCGCCCGCGCGCTTGACCGCGCTCCGATCGCTCGTGGTCCAAACACCCCCTAGCTCCTCCGCCAATGCCACGAATGTCGCATCGTAACCGCTGAGGCCGCTGCACGCCCAGTGTACTGTTCGCTGCATGGCACCTTTGGGAAGAGCGACGGTTCTCAACCCAAGTCGCAGGACGAGCTCGAAGCCGGAAGCGACGAACGATGGATCGTTCCCGGATTTCCTCGCCATCACATGAACGAACTCCGCATGAAACAAGGGAGGCACGACGAAGCGCGTCGGCTCCTGCTCGAGCACCTGCCTGAGCTTGATCGCCGGCCGGCGATCGGGTTCATCCAGGAAGAACCACGCTACGACAACGGACGTGTCCAACACACGTAGCTGCTCACCCATCACTGCGAAGCTGCCGGACGACCTCTCCGCCAGGAGTCCGATCAACCGACTGCATTGCCAGGGTGTCGATCTCCGACATGATCCGCTGCCGTTCGAGCAGCGCGTCCTTCTCAACGAATCGCTCGCGAAAATCCTGCAACGAAATCAGTACAGCAACTGGCTTTCTCCCCTTCTCGAGCAAGATCGGCTCGCCCGTCCGAACCAGCGAAGCAACCACCTTCCCCAAAGACTGCCTTAGTTGCAGTGCATTGACCGTTTTCATGACACTAGAGGTGTCATATTGATAGACAACTGTCAAGCTTGAGATCCGCGCTGAAAACCTCATTGGAGGCAGAACAGTGGCGCCGCACAGCCGAGGCTACGGGTTTGCCGCATTTCACTTCTGGCATCATCGCAGCCGACTGTTGGTTCGACCGGCGTTTGACAGAGACGGTGGACCTACGAGCGAGCATTTGGATATTGGATACAATGAGAGCGCAAGATGCCTGACGAAGAACACGTAGAATGCGCGCTACACGGGAGACGGGTTCAGACCTTTGTCTGCCAGCATGTCGCGAGGAGCCTGGATCCAGCCGCAACAGGCTGGACAGCTCTCACCAGAGTGCCTGTAGGTTTCCACTGGCCCCATGATTCCGACCAAGAGTACCCCGACGCATGGTGTGCCGAATGCATGACGCGCTTCGAACAGTGCGGCTGCGAATGGAAAGGGGAGGCGCTGGAGCTCCTGAACGAAATAGTACTTTGCGCCGAATGCTATCTTGCGGCCCGGGAGATCGCGCTGGGCTCGAGCACAATTTCTTCGTCGATGGAGCCGAACGAGCAAGAACAGAAGGCCCTCGACAACATCCGAGAATACGGTTGCCACGTCATCCTTGTGAGTGAAGAGGGCGAACTGCCGCCGTTTGCATACTCGATCGGCATTCAGGAAGTCTCCAACTCACCCGAGGTGATCGTCATCGGACTGGAGCAAGATCTCGCTCACTACATCGTGAACGAATACAATGGGCGGGCTCGGGCAGGTGAGACCTTCACCCCCGGCGAGCGATACGGTCGTTTCCTCGATGGCTTCGACATCGAGTTTCGAGTCGTCGATCGATCACTATCGAAACTACTTCGGCTGGGGCCTATGGCACTACAGAGGCAACGAATTCGATGCGTTGCAGATAGTATACCCGACCACCGAAGGTGTTTGGCCGTGGGATGCCGCCGCCACCGATGCGTTCCGAATGAGACAACCTCTGCTGTCCTAACCCGGCCACCAAAACCGAACAATCTGAACCCCACCTGCGGCCATCGGCAAATCGCCCCCCAGACCACCGGAACCCCATCTGCGGCCATCGGCGTTCATCTGTGGATCATATCGCCGGACAACCGGAATGCCATCTGCGCCCATCGACGTGTTGCCACCATCAAGACTTGTATCCGAATACGCCGGCCTCCTCTCCCCTACCCACATAAACTGCAGTAGGGGCACTATTTCTCGGCAGTTGCCTAACGCAGGCAGACGGGTTTGGAAATTCGCAGGCGCTGGATCTTCCGGTGGGCCCTGATGTCGGCGGTCAACCAACAGCCGGTCGTCAACTGTGCGGTGGCCGCATAGACGGCGTCGTAGCCGCTGAGGCCGTGACGACATGCCAGCTCGGCGGCTCTGCTGAGGATTTCGCGCCCGTTGCCGATACGCGCCAGGCCGAGGTCTTGAAGGGCGTCGAGATACTCCCGCAGGGCGTTGCGGTCGTTTCCGACCAGACGCGCCAGGACGGCAAGCATCTCGTTGAAGAACAGCTCGGGAACGGCGAAATGTGACGGGGCATCGCGCACCTGGTCGAGGATCTCGAGTGCCTCGGAGGACCCAGCTTCATCCACGACGAACCATTTGATCGCAACAGATGCGTCGAGAATCTGCAGCTTCACTCGCCGCGCACCTCGCGCAGGAGATCGAGAGACGAAACCCCCTTCGGCGTTTGCAACTGTGCTTGCTTGATGCGCTCCACCGTCTCCTTGCGCAGTCGGTCGGCTTCGACGTCGACGAAGCGAGTACGATAGTCGTCGAGAGAGATGATTACCGCGGCGGGCTTCCTGTCTTTCTCGAGCAAAATGGGGTCGCCCGTCTTCGCCAGCCGCTTCAGAACGGCCCCGAGCGACTGACGCAACTGCACCGCGTTTACCTTTTGCATGTCATCTGCATGACACATGGCTGTACATATTTCAATTGGTGGTTGGTGACTCGTGATTGGTGAACACGCCCTTCTCCGTGGACCTCCGTGGTTTCTTTCCTCCGTGGACCTCCCTTCCCTGTAAACTCCGCGTGCCTCCCTGGTGAAACTGCCGGCGGCGCGAACCTCAACCCCAACGCTCGGCAAGCACTTCCGCGTTGTTACCGGCACGCTTGACCGCGCTCCGATCGCTCGTGGTCCAAACACCCCCTAGCTCCTCCGCCAATGCCACGAATGTCGCATCGTAACCGCTGAGGCCGCTGCACGCCCAGTGTACTGTTCGCTGCATGGCACCTTTGGGAAGCGCGACGGTTCTCAACCCAAGTCGCAGGACGAGCTCGAAGCCGGAAGCAACGAACGATTGATCGTTCCCGGATTTCCTCGCCATCACATGAACGAACTCCGCATGAAACAAGGGAGGCACGACGAAACGCGTCGGCTCCTGCTCGAGCACCTGCCTGAGATTGATCGCCGGCCGGCGATCGGGTTCATCCAGGAAGAACCACGCTACGACAACGGACGTGTCCAACACACGTAGCTGCTCACCCATCACTGCGAAGCTGCCGGACGACCTCTCCGCCAGGAGTCCGATCAACCGACTGCATTGCCAGGGTGTCGATCTCCGACATGATCCGCTGCCGTTCGAGCAGCGCGTCCTTCTCAACGAATCGCTCGCGAAAATCCTGCAAAGTAATCAGCACCGCGACGGGCTTTCCCCCCTTCTCGAGCAGAATCGGCTCGCCTGTCCGGAGGAGTGATGCGACGACCTTTCCCAAAGACTGCCTCAACTGCAGTGCATTGACCGACTTCATGACACCAGAAGTGTTATGTTGGTAGTCACGTGTCAAATAAAATACGGTCGCGGACTCCGATGACCGCGCGCAACGGCGCAGGTCAGTGACGTCGCGCGCAGAGTATCGCGGCGGAGACGTGAGGCGTGCGGTCTTGCTTATCCTCCGTGAAGCCTCCGTGGATCTCCGTGAAGCCCCCGTGGTTTGCTTTTTCTTCCTTGGACCTCCGTGGTTCGGCTTGCCGGCGGCGGCTCATCGGCGATTCGCCCTCCCGACTTCGGTGGCTCCATCGTCCCTTCTCCGTGGTTCGGCTTGCCGGCGGCGGCTCATCGGCGATTCGCCCTCCCGACTTCGGTGGCTCCATCGTCCCTTCTCCGTGGTTCGAATTGTCGGCGGCGGCTCATCGGGCCGTGTAGGTCATGCGCAGCCCTCTCGATTTGTCGCTCAGCTGCTCGGCGAGACGCCGGCGAGCTCCTCGAAGTAGCTTCTCAGGGTGGTCGTTCCGCGCCGCGGTCCGACGCCGTCGATTTCACCGGCGGTGACGATGAACTCGGCGAGATCGCCGAACTGACCGTTGAGCTTGCCGATCAGCCGCGCGATGCCGTGTGCCAACCACAGCGGAATGACGGTCACCTTGACCGGCTTGCCGACCACGTCAAAGGCGAGCTCGGCCATCTCGCGCTGGCTCATCACGTCGGGTCCGCCCGCCTCGACGACGGCGTCGTCTCCCTCTGCGGCATCGACACAGATCTCCGCCAGGTCGCGTCCGTGGATGGGATTGAAACGGTTCGAGCCGTCGCCGACGAGCAACACCCGCCCGCGCTTGGCCATGTCGAGCACCGCACCCATGTCGGAGAAGTATCCGGAAGGACGGACGATGGCGTACTCGAGCCCTGATTGCTCGAGGTCCGATACCACTTTCTCGTGCGCCCTGGTGATCGCCAGATGCGCGATCTCCTCCGCTCCGAGCATCGACACATACACGACCTTGCGTACGCCCTGCTCGACACACACATCGATGAGGTTTCGGTTTGCCTGGTAGTCGACCTGCTCGAAGGTCAATCCGTCGCGCTGGCGCGAAATTCCGATCGACGAAAAGAGGATATCGATGCCGCCGTCACAAAGACCTGCCAGCGTCTCGGGTTTCGTCGCCTCGCCGACGAAGACGTCGTCGACCTCGTCGCGCGCAACCGCGGGTGCCGTGAAGGGGCCGGGCCGCTCGAGTGCTTCGATGCTGCGGGTCAGAACCCGCACCCAATAGCCGCGTTGCGCAAAGGCGCGCACCACGTGCTTGCCGAGATATCCGGTCGCCCCGGCGACGACCACTCGACCGCGCTCGCTCACGCCGACCTTTCGATGAGATCGAGAATGATCTCGGCGAGCTCTTCGGCGGAATCCTCCTGCAAAAAGTGCCCGCCGGCGACGATGCGATGCGGCTGGCCCGCGGCGCCGGGAATCGCATTCTGGAAGATCACTTGGTTGCCACCGGTGATAGGGTCACCGTCGGAGAACGCAGTCAGAAACGGTCGCTCATAGCGGCGCAGCGCTTCCCATGCGGCGCGGTTGGCAGGAACCGCGGGGTTGTCTGGCTCGATCGGCACGAGCTGGGGAAAGATGCGAGCCCCGCCGAGATGCCGTTCGTCGGGAAATGGCGCATCGTAGGCAGCGACTTCCGCGTCGCTCAACTCTCGCTGAGAACCTCCTTGAATCAATGTGCCAACCGGCAGGACAGGAGCGTTGGCGACGAAATCTCGAAACGCCGAGAACCCGGGACTCAGCGCCCCTTCACCGACCGGCAGCGCCGTGTTGGCGGCGACGACACGCACATATCGCGCGCTATCCTCGGCAACCAGACGGAGGCCGATCAGGCCTCCCCAGTCTTGGCCAAAGAGCGTCACGTCGCGCAGATCGAGCTCTTCTTCGAGGAGGAAGCGCATCCAATCGACGTGTCGCTGGTAGGTGTACTGTTCCCGATCGACCGGCTTGTCGCTCTTGCCGAAACCGACCAGGTCGGGCGCGATCACCCGGTAACCGGCGGCCGCAATGATCGGAATCATGTGGCGAAAGAGATAGCTCCAGGAGGGCTCACCGTGGAGGAGAACGACAGGGGCGGCGTCGCGCGGACCTTCGTCGATGAAGTGGATGCGCAGCGGACCAGCCTGCCGATAGTCGGCGGCAAAGGGATAGTCCGGCAGACCGACGAAGCGCTCATCCGGCGTGCGCACGACCTCGCCCACCTCGAAGCTCTCGACGATGCTGGCGCCGCGCCCGCCATCGTCGTCGCCACAGGCCAGGCAACTCAGAACGAGAATCGACACGAAACCGGGCAACTTCTTCATCGTCTTCTCATTTCACAGTCGATACCACGGCGCCAGAGACCAACTTTCGGCGACGACCTGACAGCCGACTCGATTGTGTGTACAGCAAGGCCGTGTCCGCCGACGCTCACGATGATTTGCCGCTCTTCCGAGCTTTCCCGGAGCTGCGCGGGCGCCTGCCACGCCGCCATTTCGTCGATCCTCCGACCGCCGTCGAGCCGTTCGCCCTCGCCGGCATCGAAGAGCTGTGGATCAAACGCGACGACGCTTCGTGCGCAGCGTACGGCGGCAACAAACCGCGCAAGCTCGAGTTCGCCATCGGTCGGGCGCTGGCCGGTGGCAGCCGCCGCCTGGTGACGACCGGTGCGCTCGGCACGAATCACGGTCTGGCGACGACGATTCTCGGCCACCATGCCGGCTTGCCGACGACCCTCGTACTCGCCGACCAGCCGATCAATGACAAGGTCCGCAAGACGCTCCTCCTGCACGCCGCCTGGGGTGCCGACGTCGTGCACGGCGGAACGTTCCGCAACACGGCGCTACGGACGATCCGCGTGCTCGTACAATCACAGATGCGCGGCCAGCGTCCGACCCTGATCCCGACCGGCGGCTCGAGCCCGGTCGGCAATGCCGGCTTCGTGTCGGCAGCGCTCGAGTTGGCCGAACAGATCCGCAGTGGGCACTGCCCCGAACCCGCACAACTCTACACGGCCGTTGGCACCGGCGGTACGCTGGCCGGCCTCGTCGTCGGCCTGCGCCTGGCCGGTCTGACGACGCGTGCGGTCGGCGTCCTGGTCACCGACAAGTTGGCTCCGACGCCGCGGAGTCTCGCGCGCGCCGCCAACGCGACTTCGCGGCGCCTGCACCGCCTGGCTCGCTCGTCTGTGCCGCGCCTGTCGTTCTCCCCCGGCGACTTCGAAGTGGTGACGCGCCAGCTCGGTCCGGGTTACGGCTCGTCGACTGCCGCGACCGATGAGGCAGTGGACGCCGCCGCCGAGTGCAAGGTCGTTCTCGAGACGACCTATACTGGAAAGTGCGTCGCCGAGATTCGCACCCGCGCCGCCGAGGCGTCTTTACCTGCAGCGCCGATTCTCTTTTGGAACACCTACAACGGCGTCGACGCGGCGGCTGAGGCGCCGTTGCCGCTCGACCCAGGCCGCTTGCCAGACTCGATCAAAGCCCTGATCGCCACGCCGCCGCGCAAATCCGGATGAGAACATTGGCGCTTCCGCCGAGCGGCAAATGGGTGTAACCACTTCTCGATGTCCATCCAGGCGATTGGAATCTTCGACGACCTGTCCAGCGACGAGCGCTACGCCCTGGCCAAGTTCGCCCGCCGCACTTCCTTTGCCAAGGGCGATGAAATTCTCTGCGAGGGTCGGCACAACGCATCCCTTTTCGTCGTCACGGAAGGACTGTTGCAGGCACGCCTTCGCATCGACGGCGGCGATACCCTGTTGGCGCGCATCGAGCCCGGCTCCTTCTTCGGCGAAATCAGCGTCTTCGACCCCGGTCCGACGACGGCGCAGGTCCACGCCGTCACGGACGGAACCTTGCTCGAAATCGAGCGCGACCAGTTGCTCACCTTCGTCGACCAGCACCCCGCTGCCGGTGCTCAACTTCTGCTGCGCCTGATGCGCGAGATCGCCCGCCGGGTTCGCCGCGCCGACGACCGCCTCGGCGACGCGCTGCTCCTCAATCTGCTGGTCGGCGAGGCGGAGCCGCAGATCGGTTGATTCCCGACATCGTATACGGCAACTTCGAGGGTGCTGGAGAGTGCTGCCGGCCCGAGCTACTACGCATCATGCCTCTCAACAAAGAGCTTCTCGTGTCCTTCCTCGAGGAAGAGCTCGGCGTCGACCGCGACGAGGTGGACGCGGACACCTTGCTCTTCTCCTCTGGCCTGATCGATTCGAACAGTCTCGTCGAGCTCGTCCTACTGGTCGAAAACGAAGGCGGCATTCGCTTTCAACCCGACGACGTCAATTTGGACAACCTCGACTCGATCAATCAGATCTTGCGTTTTGTCGAAGAGCAGTCACAGAGTTGACGCGACGCGGCGGCGCCGGATCCTGCGCGACGTCGCAGCCGAGTGCGGAACGCCCTGCTTCGTCTACTTCTGGGACGACATTCGCACCCGCATCGCAACCCTGCGCGACTGTTTCGGCGATCGTTTTCGCATCAGCTATGCGGTCAAGTGCAACCCCAACCCGGTGCTACTGGAGCGGCTGCGCGACGAGGTCGAGCTGCTCGACGTCTCCTCCCTCGGCGAGGTCGAACGCGCCGTCGCCGCCGGATGGAGTGGAGCAGCGCTGAGCTTCACCGGCCCGGCCAAGCAGCGCCACGAGCTCGCCGCCTCGCTCGACCTCGCGGCCGGCGAGATCATTCTCGAGTCGGTCGACGAAGCCGTGCTGTTGAACGAGCTCGCCGAGGCAAAACGAATCCGCCAGAAAGTGCTGATCCGCATCTCACCGGCCAAGGTTCCGCGCGGCTTTGCGCTCAACATGAGCGGAAAACCGACGCAATTCGGCATCGACGAGGAGTGCCTCGACGAATCTCTGCGGCAGATTGTCGCCCTGCCCCACCTGGAGATCGCCGGCCTGCACATCTACTGCGGCACCCAGTGTCTCGACGCCGCCGCCATCGCCGAGAGCTACCAGCTCTTCATCGATCTCTTCCGGCGTGTTTGCAGCGATCACGACATCGCTCCGGCCAAGCTGATCTTCGGCTCCGGCCTCGGCATTCCCCACTACGCCGAGGAAAGTCCGCTCGACCTCGATGGTCTGGCCGCGCGCGTCAATCCCACCCTCGATGCGTTGCGCTCGGAAGCGGCGTTTGCCGCCACCGACTTCGTCCTGGAGACCGGCCGTTTCCTGGTCGGCGAGGCCGGCGTCTATCTGACGCGCATCGTTCGCCTGAAGCATTCGCGCAACGTGGAGATCGGCATCTGCGACGGCGGCATGAATCACCACTCCGCCGCCACCGGTCATTTCGGCAGCGTCTTGCAGCGCAACTACCGCATCTTCGCCCTCAACGATTCTGGCGACGCCGACGCCGAATACAATCTCGTCGGCCCGCTGTGCACGACGATCGACACGCTGGCCCGCAAGGTCAAGCTGCCGCGTCTCGCCGCCGGCGACGTCGTTGCCGTCGAGCCGAGTGGCTCCTACGGCGCTACGGCCAGTCCGATCCATTTCATCTCCCATCCGGCGCCCATCGAAGTGCTCGTCGAGAGCGACGACGGCGGCGGCTGTACGTTCCACGACGTCTCGCAATTTGCCGGCACCCGAGTGGCGCGCGGGGCAACACCGTGACGAACGACCCGCAACCCGAAGGGATTCTCATTCTCGGCGCGCCGCGCTCGGGCACCACCTTGTTGCGCCGTTTGGTCGATGCGCACCCCAACATCGCCTGCCCCGGTGAAACCAACGTCTTCACGGCTGCCGGCCGCTTCCTCGGCAGCGAGCGCATCGCCGGCGGTACGGGGATCGGCGTCCTCGACGGATTGTCTTTCGCCGGTTTCGACGAAAGCGAAGTCCTGCGCCGCCTGCGCGAGCTCGCCTTCTCCTTCCATCGCGACCACGCCAGGGCACAAGAGAAAGGGCGCTGGGCATCGAAGACGGCTTTCGATTCGTTCTACCTGACCGAGATCGAGAAGCTCTGTGCCGGTCACGTGCGTTTCATCTGCATCCAACGCCACGGTTTCGACGTCGCCTGCAGTTTGCAGGAGCTCTGCGAGCGCAACGGTGGCTACCTGCGCGAGTTGCACGCATACGTCGTCCGCCACCCCATCGTAGTCGAAGCCTGCGCGCACGCCTGGGTCGATCTCAGCACCGCCCTGCACGAACTCGCCGAGCGGCGAGCGGCGGAAACCCTGGAGTTGCGCTACGAAGACCTCATCGCCGAACCCGATGCGGCGATGGCGCGCGTCATGCAGCACGTCGGCGAAGAGTGGGATCCGTCGTACACAAAGGGCGCACTGGCCAAGCGCAGCGACATCGGCCTCGGCGACTGGAAGACCTACGGCACCAAGAAGGTGCACGGCAAGAGCATCGGCCGCTGGCGCCAGCTGCCGGCCGATACGAAACGCCGCCTCGCCGAGATCTGCAACCCGACGCTCGCCCTGCTCGGCTACGCCCAGGTCGCCGGCGACACCGATGAAAGCGGTGGTGACGAAGAAGCGCGCCGGCGCTACCAGCTCGGTCTGATGATGCAGGGCATCGACAAAGACACCGGCAAGGGCGACAAGCGCGCCGCCCGCCGCGGCAAGAAAAAGTAGGCCGTGTTGCAATCGCTATACCTGCGACTTCTCGCCGACGGTCCCACCGCCACCCTGCGTCTCGCAGCCAAGCGACTCTTCGGCAGCGACCAACGCCTCGTCTTCGTGCGCCACCACGATGCTCCGGCGGAGCGCCTGACCTTTCCCTTCGAGGAAAACGGCATCTGCGTGCGCGACATGGAAGAAGCGGACCTGCGAGACCTGCAGGTCCGCAAGCACCAACCGCGCGCGGCGCGCGACATCACGCACACCTTCGTTGCCACCAAGGGCACCGCAATCGTCGGTGCGGCCTGGTATTCGGACTCGATCGACGAGCGCCAGCCGTGGTACGCGGCGGTTCGCTCACAGATCGAAGCGCCCAGTCGCTTGACGGAGAACTACTACGTCCTCCGCGACGTCAAAGGCGCCGCCGCGGTGCTCACCAAGGCCGCCAGCCAGCGGCTCGCCGAGCAAGGAGTGCGCACCATCGTCGGCATCATCGGCGCCGACAACAAAGCCTCGATCCTCATGTCGCGCCTGCTCGGCGGCAAGCACGCGGCGACCATCGAAATCTCCTACCGATTCGGAATCGCATCCAAACGAATAGTGCCCATAACAAGAGACGCCACCGTCTTCGCCAAGCAGCCCCATCAGACCGCCCAATAGAATCACCACTCACCAATCACGAATCGCCAATCACGATTCACCAATCACGATTCACCAATCACGAATCACCAATCACCATTCACCAATCACCATTCACGATTCACCAATCACGAATCACCACTCACCAACCCAATCACCGCCGGCCGATCGATCTTGCCGCTCGCGGTGCGCGGTAGCTCGCCGGCCCATCGGTGCAGATCGCGCGGCACCATGTAGTTCGGCATGTTGGCGCGACAGTACTTCACGAGCTCCGCCTCACACTCATCGGTAGAGGTGTAGGCGATCGCCACGGCTTGACCGTTGAGTTCGTCCGCCACGCCGAAGGCGATGACGTGCTCGACCATACCTGAACGCGAAACGATGTCTTCGACCTCGGTCGGGCTGATGCGGAATCCGCTCGCCTTGATCATGCCATCGCGTCGGCCGACGAACCATAAGAAGCCATCGTCGTCGACACGTACGATATCACCGCTGAACAGTACTCTTTCCTCGCCGATCAGATGAGCGAGGTGCGGGCAGACACGAAACTTTTCCGCCGTGAGATCGGGCTTGCCCCAGTAGCCCATGCTGATCAGGCTACCGCGGTGCACGAGCTCGCCCTGCTCTCCCGGGCCGCAGATGCCCCTGTCGGCGTCGACGACGAAGATCTCGACGTCGGGAATCGCCTTGCCCATCGAGCCCATTTTGTCGGCGAAGCGCTCAGGCGGCAGGTAGGTCGAGCGGAAGGCCTCGGTGAGTCCGTACATCAGGTAGATCTCAGTGCCGGCAAAGACTCGAGGCATCAGCTCGAGCACGTCGTCGGGAATCTTGCCGCCGGAGTTGGTCACGTAGCGCAGATGCGGCAACGTCACCGGCTGCTCCTTCAGGTAGCGGACGATCGAAATCCATGCCGGCGGGACGGCGGCGAAACCCGTGATCTCTTGCTCGACCAGGGTTTTGACGACTTCCGTCGCCATCATCACCGGCTGGAGAACGACCGTACCGCCGAGCAGACACATCGTCGTCAATTGATTGAGGCCGTAGTCGAAAGAGAACGGCAACATCGACAGCAAGCGGTCTGCGGGTTGGTTCTTCACATAGCGCGCCACCGCCCGCGCCCCCTGCACCAGGTTGAGGTTGGAGAGCATGACGCCCTTGGGCGGCCCGCTCGAGCCGGAGGTGTAGAGGATGGCGGCCAGATCGGCGTCGATGCCGCGCGGCGCCGGCAGCTCCGCCGTCTCGGCATGCTCCCAGCTCTGCATCGATGGGTGGTCGGGAGCCTTGCCGCGAACGATCACCGATTGCAGCTCGGCGGGTAGGCCCAGCTTGGCCAGCTTGCGGGCGGCGCGGGCGCTGGTGAAGAGAGCTCGCGCCGCGCAATCGGTTGCGACATAGACCACTTGTTCTGACGTCCAGCGGTGGTTGATGTTGACGAACACCGCGCCGATGCGAGCGGCGGCAAACATGGCGACGATCTCGTCGACGCTCTTGAGAAGTTGCACGCAGACGCGATCACCGCGACCGACGCCACAGGCGACGAGAATGGCCGCCGCCTCGTCCACCAGAGCCGCCAACTGCCCGTAAGTCACCTGACGCTCGCCGTCAACGACCGCCACCTGATCGGCACGCCCGGGTTGGTTCTTGGCCAGGAGATCGTAAACGGTAAAGGTGTACATGGGGTCGCCTATGCCGCTGAACCGCAGGTGTCGCTCATCTCGGCACGCGCCGAAAACTCTGGCCGCGCCCCTACACCCATTGCCTGGCGCTCGTCGGGTCGCGGAAGAGCTGCGCCAGCTCTTCGATGTTGACGGAGCGATCGAAAATCTCGGCCACCTTGGCAGCACCCTGATGCGCCAGTCTCTGGCGTTGTTCGTCGTCTGCCAGCAGCTCGGCGATGACGCCGGCCAGGGCCTCGGCGTCGTTGGGCGCAACCAGTCGGCCGTCGACACCGTCCTCGATCAGCTCGCCGATGCCCGAGATGGCGCTGGCGACGACCGGCAGGCGCATCGCCATCGCCTCGGCCAGCACGTTGGGAATGACATCGCGCTTGCCGCCGCGCTCGAAGATGACGCTGGCGAGAACGAAGAGGTCGGCCTGGCCGTAGATCTCGGCCAGGCGCGCCTGCGGCAGCGGCCCGGTGAGCTCGACGCGATCGCCGATGCCGAGCTCGTCGGCCAGCGCCTCGAGAGCTGCGCGCTGCGGCCCCTCGCCGATGAGAACACAGCGCACGGGTGTTTCGAGCAGTCCGCAGGCGCGCAACAAGATGTGGTGTCCTTTGTACGGCTCGAGACGACCACAGGTGACGATCGTCGGCACCTCGCCGTCGGCGCTGGCCCTGTAGACCGGCTTGAAGCGATCGAGGCTGACACCGTGGTAGTTGACGATGATCTTTCCCTCATCGCTGCCCGCCAGAGCTCGCAGGAAGGTCGCGTTGACGCGCGCGCAGGTGACTGCGTAATCCGCCTGCCGCACTTTGGCGCCGACCAGGCGCGGCACCAGGTAGATGTCGTAGGCGTGGGCGGTGAATGAAAACGGGATGCCGTACATCCAGTGACAGATGAGACCGATCGTCGTCGAATAGCTGGCCCAATGGCAGTGAACCCGGTCGATGCCGCGCTTCTTCAAAACGGCACCAAAGTAGACGGCGATCGGCACCAGCCAGATGGACTTCAAGAGATAGAGAAACGGGCTGCGGTTGTACCAGCCGTGCAAGCGTTCGCCCAGGCTCTGCTGGCGGTCCGGCGCATCCGCCGACACGGTTCGGTTCTTCCACTCGCGTCCGGCAGCTCGGTCCTCCCACCACGACGCGCACAGACGCGCGAAGAGCCCGAAATAGCGGAGCGGCGCGCTCACCAGGGCGCCCACATTGGCCCGCCATACTTCGGCGTTGAACGCCGAGGGCAGATAGCTCACCCTCGCCGCCAGCTCGCGGCCCTCCGGTTGTTGCGTCGACGTGCTCGGTCGTTTGATCGAGAAGATCTCGATGTCGACGCCGCGTTCCTCGAGAGCCAACACCTCCCACAGAACGAAGGTCTGGTGCAGGTTGGGAAACGCCGGAAAGACAAAGGCGATCTTCTCTGTCGTTTTCTCCTGCATTCTCAGCTCGCAAACACTCTTCGCCTCACCCCACGCAACACCTCACCAAAATAGTCGACGTCCTCGCGCCGGGGAATGAGGATCTGCGTCAGAGGAAAGCCCGATTCTCTGAGAAAGAACCAAACGAGGGTAACACATCCGGCGGCATAGGATACTGCGGTAGCGACGGCCGCACCGACGATTCCGTAGCGCGGGATGAGGACGTAGTTGAAGGTCGCGTTGACCACCAGGGCGATGACGCCTGAGAAGGTGTTGATGCCCTGTTCTGCCCGACTGGTGAAGTCTCGCGTGATGATCACGTAGATCGACATCATCGCCACCGCCACGGCCGTCCACGGCAGGGGCGCCGCCGCCGGCGCGAACTTCTCACCGTACCACACTACGATCACATAGGGCCCGAGGAACGCCAGCACCAGCGCCGCAGGGACACTGATCATGAGCGTGCGACGGCAGGTTTGTGCGGTCAGATGGTGCACCTCGTCTTCCGGCAGAGATGCCAGGCGTGGGTAGAGCACCAAACCGATCGCCTGCGGTACCTCGAGTACGAGCTCGGTGAAACGCAGGGCGATGGTATAGAAGGCGACGTGTGCTGCACCGAGAAACGCCGATACCATGTAAAACGAGATGCGCAGGAGAAAGTGCTGCGTCAGGATTTGCACGTAGGAGCGAATGCCAAACGAATAGGTCTCGCGCAGCAGCGGCCAATCGAGAGCGAGGCGGAAGTGAATGGTGCTGCGCATCGCCGCGAACAACCAAAGCACGTTGATGAACCAGACGGCCGTATAGATCACCAGCGTGGCGGTGAGACCGAGGTCGAAAACGACCAGGGCGATGGCGACCGACACCAGGCGCAGTCCTTCGCTCAACAGCAGCCGGACGTTGTAGGTCGTGAACTTCCCCGTCGCCTGGAGAATGCTGAAGAGGTAGTTGTCGGTGAGCAGCAGCGGCACCCGCATCAGGGCAAAGACCAACGCCCAGTCGGGAACATCCGGCAGAATCTGACCGGTCAAACGGTCGCGAAAGATCCAGACCAAGGCCGAAGACGAGAAGCCCCAGAAGATGGCCAACAGAAGCGCGTTCGACGCGACACTGTCGACCGACGCCTTGTGCCGGTTGATGGTGTAGACATTGGCCTGTGCGGCGCCAAACTTGACCAGCGTCACGACCGTCGCCGGCAACAGCAGAACCAGAGCCAGCACGCCGCGATCGTGCGGTCCCAACCAACGCGCGAGTATGACGCCGCTGATCACCGCCATCGCAGACGAGACCATGCGCGTGCCGAGAAGACCGAGCGCGTCCTTCAACGACTTCATAGCCTACAACCCGTCTCGCCCGACCTCCCAGACGTCGACCATCCCCTTTCCGCCTCCTCATCAAGGCGGGGGGACTGACGGTTGGAGCTCATCTCGATGCCTTTTCCTTGCGCAGCTCTTCGATCAGCAGCGGAACGATCTCGCGCCAGTCGCCGACCAGACCGTAGTCGCAGTTCTTGATCAGCGGTGAGCGCGGGCTGCGATTGATGCCGACGATCAAACCCGCCCGTCGCGTTCCGACCATGTGCTCGAAGGCGCCGCGCAACGCGACCGCGATGTAGATGCGCGGCGCGATCACGCGCCCGGTCATGCCGACCTGGAAGTGCTTGGCGACCCAACCCGCATCGGTCACGTCGCGCGTCGTGCACAGCACGGCGCCGGCGACGTCGGCGAGCTCGCGGATATCCGGCAACGCCTCGGCGCCGCCGATTCCCATTCCGAATCCAACCACGACGTCGGCCCCTTCGAGGTCGGCGACCTCGCCGGCGTTCACTCGGCGCTCGATGATGCGCAGCCGATCGACCAGCGGCGGCATGGCGACGGCGACGATCTCGGCGGCACCTTCGGCCGGCGGCGCCGCCCTGCTCAGCATGCCGGGGCGTATCGTCGACATCACCGGTACGGTTCGCGAAGCGATGAGGGCGACGACGCTGCCGCCGAAGGCCGGTTTGTGCTGCAGCACACGACCCTCTTCGTCGACCGTGACGTCGATACACTCTCCGGTCAAGCCGAGCTCGAGACGGCCGGCAACCCGCGGCGCCAAATCGCGGCCGGCGCTGGTCGCCGGCAGGAGCACGAGGTTCGGAGCGAAGGTTCGAATGACGCTGCTCAACACCGCCGCCTGCGGCTCCGTCGCACCATCGAGGGCGGGGTCCTGTGCAACCAGCACGCGGTCGACGCCGCTAGTCGCCAGCTCCTCGGCCAGCCCCTCTGCGGCACCATCGGCGACCACTACGTCGACGCGCCCACCGTGGGCCGCGGCGAGCTGGCGCGCCTTGCCGATGAGCTCGAAGGTGACCGGACGGAGTGCGCCGCCCAGCACTTCGGCGACCACCAGAGTCGTCGTTCCGGCCAGCGCGTCGGCGGCGCCACGACTGGCGACCGCCGGCGCCCGGCGCTGTATTCGCCACTCGCCAAAAATTCCGGCGGCGACCAGGGCGCCGGCCACCCTGCGCACGTCTGCCGCGAGATCTTCGCCCGGCAGGACTTCGCGCCGGCGTTCGTCGGCAGCCGACTCGAGACCGAGCACCCAGGTCGGCGAGCCCGTCGCACCGAAGCGCTCGACGTCGCCGCCGAGGTCGGCGGCGCTGATCCGCTCGATCGGCTTGCCCATCGCCTCGTCGCGTTCGGCCTGCGTGACGAAGCGCTCGGCCGCCAGATCCTCGCCGGCGGAGACGAGTGCGGGCAGCGGCGCCTCGAGGCGCTCGACCCCATCGTCGGTTTCACGCTCGGCGAGCAGCACACGGCGGCGCCAGTCGATTTCGAGAGTGCGGGCATTGGTGACTTGCGGAAGGTCGAGCAGCTCCGCCATCTCGGGGCCGACCTGGCCGGTTTCGGCGTCGACGCTGTGACGACCGCAGACGATGAGGTCGCAATCCTCGCGGAACAGTGCTGCCGCCAGCGCCCGCGCCGTCGCCAAGGTGTCGGCGCCGGCAAAGGCCTTGTCGCACAAGTGCAGCGCTCGATCGGCACCGAGGGCGAGACACTCGGCGAGTGCCTCGACGGCCTGCGGAGGTCCCATGGTGAGGACGACGACTTCGCCGCCGAGCTCGTCGCGCACCTCGATCGCACGCAGCAACGCTCGAATGTCGAAAGCGCTGACCTCCATCGGTACACCGTCGCGAACGATGGTCTTCGCCGCGGCATCGAATTCCATCGCCGACACCATCGGCACCTGTTTGATGCAAACGGCGATCTTCATGTCGCCGGTCTACCAAGCATCAGCCTCGGCAATGCGAGGTCCGTTGCGGTCGACGACGGGCAACCGGCATGCGCCGGTTGGCGGCCGGACCGGCTACATGGATGCGACGACGGCTTCACCGAACTCAGAGCATTTCAGCAGCGTCGCGTCTTCCATCAAGCGGTGAAAGTCGTAGGTCACGGTCCGCTTGCCGATGGCACCATCCATTCCTTTGATGATGAGATCCGCCGCCTCATTCCACCCCATATAACGCAACATCATCTCGCCCGAGAGAATGACCGAGCCGGGATTGACCTTGTCGAGGTTGGCATACTTGGGCGCCGTACCGTGCGTCGCCTCGAAGATGGCGTGACCGCTCTCGTAGTTGATGTTGCCACCCGGCGCGATGCCGATACCGCCGACCTGAGCCGCCAGCGCATCCGACAGGTAGTCGCCGTTGAGGTTCATCGTCGCGACGACGTCGAAGCTGCGCGGGCGCGTCAGCACCTGTTGCAACGTGATGTCGGCGATGGTGTCGCGGATCAGCAGCTTGTCCTTCCACTTGCCGCCGCCGTGGGTCGACCACAGCTTCATCGCGTCGTCGACCTCGGCCCGCTTCTTCTCCTGCTGGGCGGGCGTCATCAGATCGTATCCCGGGTCGATGGCGCGGGCGTTCTCCTCGGTCGAGATCTTCTCGTTCTTGTCGCGGTTGTCGAGGATCCAACTCTCGCGCTCGGTGACGACCTCATCGCGGAACTCGCTGGTCGCCAGCTCGTAGCCCCAGTCGCGAAACGCGCCCTCGGTAAACTTCATGATGTTGCCTTTATGCACGAGAGCGACCGACTTCCGACCCTGCGCCAACGCATAGCGGATGGCCGAGCGCAGCAAGCGCGACGTCCCCTCCTGCGACACCGGTTTGATGCCGATTCCGCTCGTCTTGGGAAAGCGAATCTTCTGAACGTCCATCTCGTTCTCCAGAAACGAGATGACCTTCTTTACCTCGTGGCTACCGGCCTCCCACTCGATGCCGGCGTAGATGTCCTCGCTGTTCTCGCGGAAGATCACCATGTCGACCAGCTCGGGGTTGCGCACGGGGCTCGGCACGCCCGAGAAATAGCGCACCGGCCGCAGGCAGACGTAGAGATCGAGGATCTGGCGCAAGGCGACGTTGAGCGAGCGAATACCGCCGCCAACCGGTGTCGTCAGCGGACCTTTGATGCCGACGCGGAACTCCTTGAACGCCTCGATGGTCGCATCGGGCAGCCACTCGCCGGTTTCGTTGAACGCCTTCTCTCCGGCCAGGACTTCCTTCCACGCGATGCGGCGCTCGCCGCCGTAGGCCTCGTCCACCGCGGCATCGAAAACGCGCTGCGCCGCACGCCAGATGTCGGATCCGGTTCCATCGCCTTCAATGAACGGAAGCACCGGGTTGTCAGGGACTTGCAGCTCACCGTTGGCAGACGTGATGGGTTGTTCGGGCATCTTGTACTCACCTTCCCGGCGTGGATTGGCGCGCCCAATACATCCGGGCGCGAATCGCCAACCCTACACCAGCAATCGACGGCCGACAACGCAGCCGCGCCGGACGCGGCAGAGATGGGATCTCAGGCGACGCCGAGGGCGCCGGCACTGAAGACGAAACGGCCGGTGCGCTCGACCGAAAGCGAGTATACATCGGCTTCGCCGGCCGGCTCGACCGAAGTCACACGCACCATTCCATCCGATCTTCGCTCCTCGCCGTCGTCGGTTTTGTAGGTGTAGCCGGCGGGGAAAGCGAACGCGTACTCGAGTGCATCACCCGGCTTCAGATCGCCCGCCCGGACCTCCCGCATGCCGGCGGCGAGAAGGATCTGCTGCGCGCCGACGCGCAGCGATCGGCCGTTGTCCAAGCCAATCGCCAGCACCTGCTGCCGCTCGCTGACGCCTTCCAGCTTGCTCATGGCGAAGCGTACGGCGCCCTCGTCCGTTCGCGTCATCACCGCCGTCGGCGTCTTCAGTACCGTCTTGGCGGTGAAAGGCCCCTCCGGCGTTTCGATCTTGGTATTGAAGGCAATCTCGCTCATGGACTCTGTCGCTTCCGCGCTCAACCGTTGGCTCCGCGTAGGACGATGCGTTTGGCGGCACCGTTGACCGCCGACGGAATGTTCTTGCTCTTGGCCATCATGCGCAAGTCCCGCATCGCCAGAGTTCCGACATAGCGGAGGGCGATTTGCAGCGGCGTCTTTGGATTGGAAACCAAGGCGTGCCGGATTTGGTAGTTGTTCATCCACTCCTTGCTGCGCACGATGAGATCGAGAAGCTCTTTGTCGACCTGGCGGTTGCGCGCGACCATGAGCACTTCATCGTCACTGATGCGCGGATTCATCAGCACGAAGCGCCGGATGAGGAGACTCGTATCGCGCATGAGGATGACGCGCGCTTCGCGGTTGCCGCTCATCGCCAGTTTGAGTCGCTCACCGGTCTTCAGGTCGGCAATGACCTGCTGCATGCTCTTGCGCTGCGGCGCCGTCAGCTTTTCTTCCGGTTCCTCGACCAATTGCTCCGGTACGCGGATACCGTCGCGCCCGTGGCGGATGTCCTCCGCCAACTCATCGAGCCCGGCCTCTTCTGCAACTTCGCTCGTCACGCCACTTCCCGTTTCAGTGCTCTTCTTTCTCGTCGACCGCCGACTCGGCCTTGATCTTTTCAGCCAGATGCGCCGGCAGTTCCTCGTAGCCGCTGAGCTCGATCGAGAAGGAACCGCGACCGCTGGTCATCGAACGAAGATCCGGTGAATAGCGCAACACTTCGGACATTGGAACGAGCGCCCGGATCACCTGCGAGCCCGTTTTCGGATCGACACCGAGAACCTTGCCGCGGCGGCTGTTGAGGTCGCCGATGACGTCGCCCATGCATTCATCCGGAACCGAAACGTCCATCTTCATGATGGGCTCGAGGAGAATCGGCTTGGCGCTGGCGACGGCGTTCTTGAAACCCATCGAAGCAGCGATCTTGAACGCCATTTCCGACGAATCGACACTGTGATGAGACCCATCGTAGAGTGTCGCGCGCACGTCGACCATCTCGTAGCCGGCGATCACACCGCCGATCATCGCCTCGCGCAGCCCCTTTTCGACGGCCGGGATGTACTGGCGCGGAATGACACCGCCGACGATCTTGTTGACGAACTCAAAACCACCACCGCGCGGTAGGGGTTCGATCTCGAGCCAGGTGTCGGCAAACTGCCCGCGCCCGCCGCTCTGCTTCTTGAGCCGGCCCTGCGCCTTCGACGACTTCTTGATCGTCTCCTTGTAGGGAACCTTGGGGTCCTTTAGCTCGACCTCGACACCGAATTTGCGCTGCAGTTTTTCGACCGCGACTTCGATGTGCAACTGCCCGACGCCCGACAGGATGATCTGTTTCGACTGCGCGTCGCGCTCGATCTTGAGCGTCGGATCTTCGTCGACGAGCTTGAGAAGCCCCTGCGTCGCCTTCTCCTCGTCGCCTTTCGCCTTGGGCTCGATGGCGAAAGAGATCGCCGACGAGATCGGCATCAGTCCGGCGTAGCGAATCTGAGCTTTCTCATCGCACAACGTATCGCCGGCGTCGGTGTCCTTCAGCTTGGCGACGGCTCCGATTTCGCCGGTCATCAGCTTGTCGACCTGCTGCTGCTTCTTGCCCTCGAGCTTGAGGAGGTGACCGATCCTTTCCTTGCTGCCCTTGGTCGAGTTGGCCACCGCCGTATCGCCACTGAGCTCTCCGGAGACGACCTGAAAGACGTTGAGCTTACCCGAAAAGGGATCGGCGATGGTTTTGAACACGTACGCGGAAAACGGCTCGCTGCCGGCCGGCTCACGCTGAATGAAGTCGTTGCTGTCGGGATCCAGACCTTCGGCCGCTGGCCGTTCGTCCGGTGACGGGATCAACGACACGATGTCGTCGAGTAACAGCTCGATCGCGACGTTGGCGGTGCCCGAGCCGCACAACACCGGCATGACGGCGCCGCCGCGCACGGCCTTGTGCAAGGCGTTGATCAACTCCTCGTCACTGAGTTCGCCGGACTCGAGGTACTTTTCCAGCAGCTCGTCATCGGTTTCAGCCGCCGACTCGACGAGTGCCTCGCGAGCGCTCTGCGCCGCCGACTCGAGATCGGCGGGAATGTCCGACGCCTGCATCTTGCCGCCGTCCATCTTGAAAGCCTTCATTTTCAAGAGATCGACGACACCGGAAAACGACTCGGCCGATCCGATCGGCAGGTGAACCGGCACGGCGTTGGCACCGAGGGTTTCCTTTATGTCGGCGATCGCCGCTTCGAAGTCTGCATTTTCCCGGTCCATCTTGGTGACGAAGGCGATGCGCGGCAGCGCCAGCTCCTCTGCTCGCGCCCAGGCGCGCTCGGCCTCGACCTTGAGAGCACCCGCCGCCGCTTCGGCGACGAAGACGACGCCGGTGCACGCCCGCAAACAGTTCAGGCCGTCGGCGATGAAGTTGGCGTAGCCCGGCGTGTCGATCACGGTGATTTCGTTCTTCTGCCAGGTACCGTGATGGATCGCCGACGACAGACTCAGCTTGCGCCGCTGCTCTTCCGGCTCGAAGTCGAAATTCGATGTTTCCTCGTCCACGCTGCCCAAGCGGTTGCTGACGCCCATGCCGAAAAGCAGGGCTTCGGCGAGCGAGGTCTTCCCGGCTCCACCCTGCCCTACGATTCCGACGTTTCGAATCTGGGTGACATCGCCGACTGCCATCGCCTTCCCTCCCTTTGCTCTATGCCCGAGCGAAAACCGGCTCGTTCAACGTTCGATGTTGCGTTCGAAAATCAGCCTGAGACCTTCCAGGGTCAGAAACTCATCCACCACCTCGATCATCCTCGACTCCTCTGCCAGTAGCGAGGCAAGGCCCCCTGTTGCAAGGACCTTGGCCTCGACGCCATTTTCCTCCTGAATTCGTTCGACGATTCCATCGATCATGGCGGCGTGTCCGTAGACCAGGCCCGACTGCACCGCGTGCACGGTGTTGCGTCCGACGACGCCCTTCGGGCGCGCCAGCTCGACCTCGTAGAGCTTGGCGGCGCGGGCGAAGAGGGCCTGGCTGGAGATCCCCAAGCCGGGGCAGATGACGCCGCCGACATACTCGCCCTTGGCGGTGACGTAGTCGAAGTTGGTGGTCGTGCCGAAGTCGACGACGATCGTCGTGTCGCGCGTTCGCTCGTAGGCGGCAATCGCGTTGACGATGCGATCGGCACCGACCTCCTGCGGCTTGTCGTAGAGGATCGGCATGCCGGTGCGCACGCCGGGACCGACGACCAGCGGCTCGAGATTGAACAAACGCCGGCAGACCAGCTCGATGACGCGGGTCATCGGCGGCACGACACAGGACAGTGCGACGCCGCGCAGGTCGCGCCCCTCCGGTCCGCTCAGCAGACCGCGAATCAACACCGCGTATTCGTCGCTCGTCCGTCCTTCGGTGGTGCCGATGCGCCAGTGATTGAGCAACTGCCCATCCTGATAGACGCCGAGAACCGTATGGGTGTTGCCGACATCGATCGCCAATAGCTTCATTACAATACTCTACCCGGCCGGAAATCTGCGGCGCCCGCATACCCGTCGACCACGCTCACGTCCCCAGCGACAATCCTCTGCTCTGATCCGTCATCCCTGCCCAAGCGCAGCGCCCCATCCGGCGCCAGCCCCAAGACCTCTCCTTCCACGATCCCGCCTGCTTCCTGTACGCGAATCCGCTGGCCCACAAAACCCGAACGCTGCATCCACGCCGTCGCCAGCGCCGCAAAGCCGTGCCGGCGCAGCTCGTCGTAGCGGCGCTCCAAATGAGCGAGGAAACGCCCGGCGACCCGCGCCCTTGGGACCATCTTGCCGGTGGCGATGGCCAGCGACCCAGCTTTGTCGGCCAGCTCCGCGGGAATCTCTTTCGCCTCCATATTGACGTTGATGCCAACTCCGAGGACGACGAAGCGTTCGTCCACCCGCGACTCGAGCTCGGCGAGAATGCCGACCACTTTGCGCCCGGCGACGAGCACGTCGTTCGGCCACTTCAGCACCGCCGGGCAATGCTCTTCAACCGTCTCGCACGCCGCCAGCCCCGCCGTCAGAGCGATCTGCGGAATACACTCGGGCGCGAGATCGGTGCGCAAGAGAACCGACATGGTGAGGTTGCGACCGCGCGGCGACATCCAATTGCGGCCGAGACGGCCCCGCCCTTGGGTTTGCTCCTCGGCGGTGACCACGGTTCCATCGACGGCACCCGACCAGGCCAGGTCACGCAAGCGAAGATTCGTCGAGTCGACGACATCCAGACACTCGATGCGACTGCCGATCCAGCGCGCCGCCGAGTGTCCAGCAATCGACTCGGCGCTCAGCGGCTCGAGCAAAACGCCCCCAACGAAGCCAAGTCAGCCAGAATGCCGTCGTCCCCCCTCCTTACCAAGGAGCGCGCCAGGGGGTCGTCAACCGCTTTCACTCCGCCAACTCCAATCGCATGCTCAAGTCGATCGCCCCCGCCGAGTGGGTCAGCGCGCCGACCGAGATCACGTCGACGCCGGTTTCGGCGATCGACCGCACCGTGTCGAGGTTCACTCCACCCGACGCTTCGACCATCACCGCGCCGTCGATCTGCTTCACCGCGGCGCGCAGTTCGTCGACCGACATGTTGTCGAGCAAGATGATGTCGACACCGGCCGTCAAGGCGGCTGCCACTTCCTCCGCATTGGTGCATTCGATCTCGATCTTGATCGTGTGCGGCGCTCCGGCGCGCGCCCCGGCGACGGCGGCGCCGATGCCACCGGCGGCAGCGATGTGGTTGTCCTTGATGAGAATGCCGTCGTCGAGACCGCCGCGGTGATTGAAGCAGCCGCCCATGCGCACGGCGTATTTCTCCAGGACCCTGAAACCCGGTGTCGTCTTGCGCGTATCGACGACGCGCGCCTCGGTTCCCGCCACCGCCTCGGCAAAGCGGCGGCTCGCCGTCGCCACGCCGCACAGGCGCTGGAGAAAGTTGAGCGCCAGGCGTTCGCCCTCGAGCAGATCCGCCGCCGGACCGCGCAGCCGCAGCAGCACGTCGCCGGCGGCAAAGGCGGCACCTTCATCGGCGAGAACCTCGACGACGGCGGCGCTCGCAGCGAGACAGGCGAAGACGCGTTCGACGATCGGCGCCCCTGCCAGCACGCCGGCCTGCTTGGCGACGATCTCGGCGCGGCCGCCAACCTCGGGGCCGACGGTCAGGCGCGTCGTCAGATCGCCGCGGCCGAGGTCCTCGGCCAGTCCAGCGCGGATGAGGTTCTCGACCGCCGGCAGTCTAAACACGTCCATGGCGCCACACTCGCTTGCTCACGTCGCCAGCGCTGCCAGGTGTCCGTCGAGAACGTCGCGACGCCCCTGCAGCGCCGCCGCCTTCTCGCGTTCCTTGGCAACGATTTCCGCCGGGGCCTTTTCGACGAAACTCGGTCGCGCCAGCTTTTTCTCGATCCCCACCAGCTCTTTCTCGATCTTGCCGCGTTCGCGCTGCATGCGTTCGCTCACCGCGGCGCGATCCACCGCGTCGCCGAGAGGCACGAAGATCTCGCCGAGGCCGTCGACGGCGACCGTCGGCTCGCCACTCGGCCGTTCTTCGCCGAGAATCTCGATGCCATCGACGCGCGCCAGGTTTTCGACGAACACTCGAATCGCCTCGATGCGTTCGCTGTTGCCGTCGGCGGCGATGCGGATGCTCAACGGCTGGCGCTGCGCGATGGAGAACTCCGAGCGCACCGAACGCACGGCACCGACGGCACCGAGGAGAGCCGCCGCGTCTTCTTCGGCGCGATCGTCGCGCCACGCCTCGACCGGTTGCGGATAGGGCGCGATGACGATCGACTCGACCGTCCGCGTCATCGGCAGCGACTGCCAGATCTCCTCGGTGAGAAACGGCATGATCGGGTGCAGCAAGCGCATGACCCGATCGAGGACGGTGACCAGCGTCGTGCCGACGCGTTCCTTCGCCTCGACGTCGTCGCCGTAGAGCGTCGGCTTGATCAGTTCGACATACCAATCGCAGACCTCGCCCCACAGGTAGCGGTAGATCAGCGTCGCTGCGTCGTTGTAGCGGTACTCGTCGAGAGCGACGCGGATTCCTCCGACGACGCTCTGCAAGCGCGAGAGGATCCAACGCGAAGGCAGATCGAGCTCTGCCGGGGCCGCGTTCTCCGGCCAGGTCGACAACTCGACACCTTCGAGACTCGTCAGAGCGAAGCGCGTTGCGTTCCACACCTTGTTGGCGAAGTTGCGACCGAGCTCGGCTTTTTCACGGTCGAAACGCACGTCCTGTCCGACCGGCGCCAGCGAAACGATGGTAAAGCGCAGCGCGTCGGCGCCGTACTGGTCCATGACGTCGATCGGGTCGGGCGAATTGCCGAGCGACTTGGACATCTTGCGCCCCTTGCCATCGCGCACGATGCTGTTGAGATAGACGTCGGCAAAGGGGCACTGCCCGGTCAGCTCGTAGCCCGCCATGACCATGCGCGCCACCCAAAAGAAGATGATGTCGGCGCCGGTTGCCAGCATACTCGTCGGGTAGAAGCGTTCGAGGGTCTGCGTCTGCTGCGGCCAGCCCATGGTGGAGAACGGCCACAGCCACGAAGAGAACCACGTATCGAGCACGTCGGGGTCTTGTTCGAGATCGGCACTGCCGCACCTGTCGCACTTACTCGGATCCTCGCGGCCGACGTTCTCCGCATCGCACTGGCGGCAATACCAAACCGGAATGCGGTGTCCCCACCACAACTGGCGACTGATGCACCAGTCGCGAATGTTGTTGAGCCAGTGCAGGTACACTCCCGTCCAGCGATCGGGCACGAAGCGCAGCTCGCCGTCCTCGACTGCCTTGATCGCCGGCTGGGCGAGTGGCTCCATCTTGACGAACCACTGTTTCGACAAATACGGCTCGATCACCGTATCGCAGCGCTGGCAGCGCCGGATCGGCGTTTGGTACGGCTCCACCTCGACGAGGAACCCGGCATCCTCCAGATCGGCGACCAGCTTCTTGCGTGCGGCATAGCGATCGAGGCCGGCGTAGGGGCCACCTGCGGCATTGATCTTGCCGTCGGTGTCCATGATGCAGATCGTATCGAGGTTGTGTCGGTTACCCATCTCGAAGTCGTTTGCATCGTGCGCCGGCGTCACTTTCACTGCTCCCGTACCGAAGTCCTTGTCGACCAGCTCGTCGGCGACGATGGGGATCGGCCGATCGAGAATCGGCAACGCGACGTTCTTGCCGAGCAGGTCTCGATAGCGCTCGTCTTGCGGGTGAACCGCAACGCCGCTGTCGCCGAGCATCGTCTCCGGTCGCGTCGTCGCGACGACGACGCCTTTCCCACTTCCGTCGACGGCCGGGTAGCGGATATGCCAGAGATGCCCCTTCTCGCCCCCCTCCGATACGATCGCCTCCTCGTCCGACAGCGCCGTATGACAGCGCACGCACCAGTGAATGATGCGGTGACCGCGGTAGATCAGACCCTTTTCGTAGAGACGGACGAAGACCTCGCGCACGGCAGCGGACAGTCCCGGGTCCATGGTGAAACGCTCACGCTGCCAGTCGCACGATGCACCGAGTCGTTTGAGTTGGCGCAGGATGACGCCGCCGTACTCCTCCTTCCACTGCCAGACCAGATCGACGAACTTCTCGCGACCGAGATCGTGGCGGTTCGTCCCCTCGCTCGCCAGCTTTTTCTCGACGACGTTTTGCGTCGCAATGCCGGCGTGATCGGTGCCCGGCATCCACAACACGTTGTCGCCGCACATGCGGCGATAGCGCACGGCGATGTCCTGCAGGGTGTTGTTGAGAACATGCCCGAGGTGCAGCATGCCGGTGACGTTGGGCGGCGGAATGACGATCGAATAGCGCGGGCCGTCCTTGTTTTCGTCGGCGTGAAAATACCCCCGCTCGAGCCAGAAGTCGTACCACTTCTGCTCACAGGCCCGCGGATCGTAGATCTTTGCCAGCTCCATCGTTGAACCTGTTAGTCTCTCGCATCCACCCGCGTCGTTCAATACGCCTCCGGCTGCTGCACTTGCCACAACCGTCGATCGCAGCCGCCGCACCGCTGCACCTTCCCGGCCCGGAAGCGCAAGAGCGAAGTCAAGCTCCGGAGGCTGCCGCCAACCTTGATTTCCCCACAGCGCACGGCTATCCGACCAGAGAGTCGGCAGAGCGAAAGTGGCGGAATTGGCAGACGCGCAGGATTCAGGATCCTGTGGGGTAACACCCGTGGGGGTTCAAGTCCCCCCTTTCGCATTAATGGTTTAGCCAATATCTCGATACATCGAGCCCAGAGCGAAGCATCTCAAAAGCCACCAAACCATCCGAAGCTTTAGCGTAGGGTGGTCCCCCCCCAGTCCCCCCTTTCGCATTCCAATCCTCCGTAGCTTCAGCGAAGGAGGGTCCCCTTTGCCTGTGCCTTTGGCTCGCCTATGCCCGAGCTGTATGGCTGGAAGGCATGATCCAAAACGCTTGCAGACGCAAAGCCACCAAGAGAAAACCGACTCGACCAACGCCGAAGTGTCGATGTACTCCTAGTGGGACGCACCCACATACAGTGTGCTGCCGACTGGAACGCCGCCGGCGAAGTACACGCCAGTCTCGGATCCGGGGAGAATGTCGTAGGTGAAGTCGTGCTCGTAGGGAACCCACTCGATCGAAACGATCTGCGTCAATCCCAATAGATCGCCGGCGCCAAGTTGCGCAAAGACCCGTCCGTCCGCGGTCGGATGCCCAGCACTGATCTCGAGCATGACACCCGTTGCCAGCGAAACCCGCATGACACGGTGCGCGCTGACCGGTACACGGTTCGTCGCGATGTAGGGCGACGCCCTACGATCGTCGTAAGGCGACATCCAGTATTCCGAGCCTGATCAAGGACGCAGCTGTGGAAAGATTGGCCACCGTGGAGGTGGTGGATGGCTGCGAAGCTCGGACTGGAGGCACGAATGACGATCAAAGAGCTCGCGCGTAGAGGAGTGTCGAAGAGCGAGATAGCCCGCAAGCTGGGCGTGGACGAGAAAGCGGTGCGTTACCACCTGCGGCGACAGGCCGAAGGGGCGGTGGACGGCCGCAGCCGCCAGAGCTACCTGGCGGACGGGTTCGCCGAGGCGATCGCGAGATGGCTGGAGGAGATCGCGGCCAGCGACGACGGCGTGAACGTGACGCTGCTGCACGAGTACCTCGAGCGCGAACACGACTACCCGGGCAGCGTGCGCTCGGTGCAGCGGTTCATGAAGAGGCGCTACCCGGCGCCGAAACGTCGCGCCCGGCGCAGGGTGGAGACGCCGCCCGGGGCGCAAGCCCAAGCGGACTGGGCGGAGTTTCCGCGCCTGATGATCGGCGGCCGGGAGCGGCCGATGCATGCATTTCATTTGAAACTATCGCATTCGCGTTACGATCCGGTGGTGTGGTCCGAACGTGAGGACGAACTCAGCTGGCTGTCGGTTCATAACGGCGGGCTGCGCCGTCTGGGCGGTGTTCCGGCGGTGGTACGGATCGACAATCCGAAAACAGCGATCATCCGCGGTGCTGGCGCCTGGGGAGAGATTCACCCGACGTACAGGCGCTACGCCGAGTCGATGCGCTTCCACATCGACGCGTGCCCGCCGCGGGCACCGGAATTCAAGGGAAAGGTGGAGCGCGGCGTGCGCGATCAGCGCGCCAGCTCCGACCCGAGCGGGCGGGAGTGGGACAGTGTGGAGCACCTGCAGGAGTGGAGCGACGGGCGCACGCTCGATCGGGCGCGTCGTCGCATCTGCCCGGCGACGGGGACTAGCGTGCTGGAGGCCTGGGAAGCCGAGAAGCACCACCTCGCCGAGCTGCCGCTGCTGCCCGAGCCGTTCGACATCGCCGTCACCCGCCCGGTTGGCAAGGACTGCCTGGTCAGCTTCGAGCGCCACCAGTACTCGGTACCGTTTCGCCACGTGGGCAGAACGGTGGAAGTGCGCGGCTGCGCCCGAACGGTGCAGATTCTGGCCGAGTGCCGCATCGTGGCCGAGCACGAGCGCCACACCGAGCATCTGCTGGTGATCGACCCGGCGCACTTCGAAGGCGAGGCCACCGACGACGTGCTACCTCCGACCCCGCTGGGGCGGATGGGGCGGCGCCTTGCCGAGATCGCTGCTCTCACCCCGGATCGCCGCCCGGTCGATCTCTACGCGGCGCTGGCTGAGGCGGCGCGATGACGACGACGACGCGAGTGAATCCGCCCGGGCAGAAGAAGCCGGCGCCGAAGGTGGACCTGGATGCGACGCGCGACAGGCTGCTCAGGCTCGCCCTGGTGCACTCGGCCGAGCAGCTCGAGCAGAAGGTGACCGCAGCAGTCAAAGACCCCGTCTCACCGCACCAGTTCCTCGACTCGGTGCTCGACGTCGAGCTAGCCGAGCGCGAGGAGCGGCGCATCCGTACGTCGATGAAGCTCTCGGGACTGCCGACGGGGCAAACGCTGGCGAACTTCGACTTTGCCTTCCAGCCCTCGGTGGAGCGCTCGCGCATCGAGACGCTCGGCACCTGTGCGTGGATCCGCGAGTCTCACACGCTGCTTCTGCAGGGGCCGCCGGGTGTGGGGAAAACGCATTTGGCTGTCTCCCTCGGCGTGCGTGCCGTCGAGAACGGCTTCGGAGTGATCTTCTACCGACTCGAGGACCTGCTGGCGGCGATGAAGCGTGATGCCGATCTCAGTCCGACTCGGCTCCGGCGTCGCAAGTACATGAACGTCTCGCTGCTGATTATTGATGAGGTCGGCTTCGAGCCGATGAGCCGCGCCGAGGCCAGCCTCTTCTTCCGACTCGTCTCCTACAGGTACTGCCGGGGCTCGATCCTGATCACCACCAACAAGGGCATCCGCGACTGGCCAGAGGTGCTCGCCGGCGACGAGGTGCTGGCCACCGCCATTCTCGATCGGCTTCTGCACAAGAGTCATGTGCTCAACATCCGCGGCCGCAGCTACCGGCTGCGTGAGCTCGAGGAGCGCACGGAGAATCCGTCATGAGGCGCCCGTCGCCGCAAGTAGCTGATTTTCGATGCGGGCCCAGCCCTTCGGCGCAGCCGTTGAATCGATCCTGGGGCTTCCCTCGGCCGCGATCCGAGCCGCGCGCGGCCGGCGCGCGGCGTTTGGGCCGTCACTGCGGTCGGCCTACGGCCTCCCTACGTGACGCCCCAAACGCCAGGGATTCCCCCGGCGTCGTTCGGAACACTGGGTGTCGTTTTAACTCGGAAGACTGGGTGTCGCTGGACACGCGATGACCGGAACCACGACAACGCCCGCCGCATCGGTGCTGTAGACGAGATCTCCAACGGAGAGAGCAGAGATCGGAACCTCACCAGCGGGTGTGGCAATGGCCGTCTCCGGTGAGGCGCAGATACAAACAAAGACGCACCCCGTTCCGTCCTCGCTGCATTCGCAGCAAGCGTTCCCCTGTGCGCCGGTCGGCAACTCGCAGGGACCACCGTTGATGATCCGACACGAACCCGGCTCGCATCTCTCACAACCGACCAGGCTCGTATGGACGGCGTGCACGAGCAAGGCGATGTCGAAACGCGGCTCGCCGCAGCACTCGTGACCGAAACCGCGGCAGTCGTTGCCGGCGAAATCAAACCAGTGATTGGCCACGCCGCACGCCGAGGGCTCGGACCGGCCAAGCGCGATCCGTACCAGGACGATTAGTTCGTTGATCCGCGTCGTACCATCGCCATTGCAGTCACCCAAGCAGCATTCACTCAGCGAAGCCGCTTTCGCTTCGATCGCCCCAGACAAAGGCAGGAGTACCAATGCGGCGATTGTGATCGATCGTCTAAAAGTCCGCAGCATGGTCGTTTCATCCATAGTCCTCATGACCAATGCCGCTCAAGGTGCGATCTCCTCGAAGTCCGATCGGCGCAGGATCCGGAGCACTGGATCTTGCCGAAACTCCCGACTGACGACGACGAACTCGTCATACGCTTCCGTTACCGCCACATCAGAAGATCCGAACGGGTATGTGTACGCGATCGTCATCGTTTCCACGTCGATCACTACTGCGCCCACCGGGTATATCCGACCCGCCGCGTAATGAACCGCGCCATACAGAAAAAGGGGGACAGGTACACATTTCGACTGAGTTCTAGAACGATCTCACACAGTTAGCGTTCGAAATGTGTACGTGTCCCCCTTTTCTTTTTTCCTCGCTTGCTTTGCTCTTGCATATTGCAATCCGAGTTGCAATTTACAGATCATGATCGATCGAAAAACAGGCGCTCTTCTCCGCCGGAGACTAAAAGGCAGCCCTGCGGTGGCGCTCATTGGTGCGCGCCAAGCCGGCAAGACGACTCTGGCGAGATCGCTCAGCGACCGGTACTTCGACCTCGAGCAACCGGGCGACCGCACCCGCCTCGATGTCGAGTGGGATACGGTTTGCGCCGGGAAGAAACTCGTCATTCTCGACGAAGCGCAGGCATGGCCTGACGTGTTTCCGCGCCTGCGCGGCGCGATCGACGCGGACCGCAAACGCAACAATCGATTCTTGCTGCTCGGCTCTGTCTCCCCCTCGTTGATGACGCAGGTGTCCGAATCGCTGGCGGGTAGACTGGCGTTGATCGAGCTGTCGCCATTGATGCTGGGCGAGATGAAGTCGCCCAACATCAAGCGACACTGGCTGGTCGGCGGGTACCCGGACGGTGGCGTCCTGGGATCGAGGTCGTTCCCGCATTGGCAAAACGATTACCTGAACCTGATCGCGCAGCGTGACCTGCCGACCTGGGGGCTACCCGCCAAACCACAGACGGTCATGCGTCTGCTCAAGATGTGCGCAATCGCGCACGGTCAGATCTGGAATGCATCGCTCATCGGACAAAGCCTCGGACTCTCGCACACCACGGTGCGGTCATACCTCGACTACCTGGAAGGAGCGTTTCTCACCCGCCTCCTGCCGCCTTACACCCCCAACCTGGGAAAGCGTTTGGTGAGAAGTCCGAAGCTGTACTGGCGGGACAGTGGGCTGCTGCATGCACTCTGCGGCACAAGGTCGCGCGACGACCTCCTCGTCCAACCTTGGGTCGGAGCCAGTTGGGAGGGATACGTGATCGAACAGATCCTTTCGTCTCTCGCCGCGATGGGAATTGCGTACGAGCCGTACTTCTTCCGAACGAGCGATGGTAGCGAACTCGATCTGGTCTTGGACCTGGGCTCCGAACGCTGGGTCTTCGAGATCAAGCTCTCCTCACAACCCGACCCGCGCGACCTCGACCGATTGCGCAAGCTCGGCGACCTGCTTGGCGCGACGAGGCGATTCTTGGTGTCACAGACCAGCCGCTCGGCCATCTCCAAGGCGCTGTCATCGGCCAATCTCATCGACACACTGAGCGAGTTGAATGCCGGGCTCAAAGGATAGCAGAGGGGTAGCTTCGAGCGCCGGCAACGACGGCGAGGATCTCAACCAACTGGTCGACGACCCCTGGCTGGTGCATCAGTGCTCGGAAGGCGAGAGCGGCTGTTCGTTCACCTTCGAGGACAGCGACTTTTCAAACCTGCAGCGCGAGGTGGTCTACTACGCCCGCGCCCTGCAGGAGCCGACGATGGCGATCAACGGCGACAACCTGCGCTGCCAGCGGGACCCAGCGGGAGCCTGCATCGCCGTTCGCCCCTGCTACTCCGACGAGCGCACCGACCCAGGTGACGACTGCCTCGGCGAGGTGATGGAACGCGCCTGGTCGTCGCCGATCTGGGTGACACCTGCCTCGGGGTAGTTGAATCGCGCCGCCTGCGCTGCGATATCAGCCCCCTGTACCGCTCCCACTCCAGCTTCGTGCCAATTCTTCCTTCTGCGCTTTAACTCCATGAACATCAACGAATTCCTCGACCTCCGTCCGACCCACAATCCACACCGCTGGGTACTCCCCGTAACCCCGCGGGTGTGCACCCTGGGCGGCTTTCTCTTCGGCGGCGCCGGTCTCGCCGCCGCCGTCGCAGCCTTGGAATCTACTTGCGATCGACCGCTCATCTGGGCGACTGCACAGTATCTTTCCTTCGCTCGGCCGCCATCGTTCGTCGACCTCGACGTGACCATCCCGGTAGCCGGCCGCAACACCACACAGGCGCGCGCCATCGGCCACGTGCACGACTCGGAGATCTTCACCGCCAACGCCGCACTGGGCAAGAGATCCCTGCCCGGCAGCGGCGAGTGGCCGGAGCCGCCGCGGGTGCCGGCGGCGTCCGAATGTCCGCCGATTCCCGGCCGCGACAGCGAAACCGAATCGATCGGCTCGCGTCTCGAGCTGCGCGTCGCCAACGGCCGCTTCGGCGCCGAGCGCGACGGCAGCCTGAGCCCCGACGGCCGCTCCGCCCTGTGGGTCGGCATCCCCGGCATCGAGCTCTCCGCCGCCACCCTGGCGATCATCGCCGACTGGATCCCCTCCGGCGTCGGCCAGGCACTCGGCCGAATGACCTACGTCTCCTCGCTCGACAACACACTGCGCGTCGTCGAGATCGCCGCCACCGAATGGGTGCTCTGCGACATCCGCATGCACGCGATTCGCAACGGCTACGCCCACGGAGCCATGCATCTGTGGTCGCAGGACATGCGCCTGCTCGCCACGGCCAGCCAGTCGATGGTCGTTCACTACCCGAAATGACGTGAGTCGCGGCGGCTCGGCGTGATACGAGAGACGCTATGCCTACAGAAGCGGACCGCAGCGAGCTGATCGACGTCGAGCGCCTGGCGCGCTGGATGGATGAGCGGCGCCTGCCGGGCAGCGGCTCGCCGCTGCAGGTGGAGGCCATCGCCGGCGGCGCTTCGAACGAAATCTTCGCGCTGCGTCGCGCCGCAGCGCACCTGGTCTTGCGCCGGCCACCGCGCAACGTTCCACAGGGGCGCAACGAAACCATGCTGCGCGAGTACCGGGTCGTCGCTGCGCTGCGCGACAGCGACGTACCACACGCCCGCGCGCACGCATGGTGCGACGACACCAGCATCATCGGCGCCTGCTTCTACATCATGGATCACGTCGACGGCTGGACGCCGATGGGCCGCCTCGACTCGCCTTTCGACACCGACGTCGAAGCCAAACGCGGCCTCGGCTGGGAGCTCGTCGACGCCATCGCCAAGTTGGCCCAGGTCGACTGGCGCGCCGCCGGCCTCGAGGGCTTCGGCAAGCCGGAGGGATTTCTCGAGCGCCAGGTCGACCGCTGGCTGCATCATTTGTCGAAGTTCAAATTTCGCGACCTGCCCGGCCTCGACGACGCCGCCACCTGGCTGCGCGCTCACACCCCGAAGAGCTTCCGCCCGGGCATCATCCACGGCGACTATCAATTCGCCAACGTCATGTTCCACCACGGCGCGCCGGCGCGCATGGCGGCGGTGGTCGACTGGGAGATGTCGACGATCGGCGACCCCCTGCTCGACCTCGCCTGGGTGCTGATGGGCTGGGTCGACCCTGGCGAAGAGCAGAAGTCGAAGCTCTACTTCGACTACACCGGCATGCAGAGCCGCGCCGAGTTGATCGAGCGCTACGCCGCGCAGACCGGACTGCCGGTCGAGCAGATCGACTACTACGTCGTCCTCGCCCGCTTCAAAATGGCCTGCGTCCTCGAGGGCGGCTACGCCCGCTACGTACAGGGCGGCGCCGACAACCCCAAGATGGCCGCCTTCGGCGACGTCGTTCTCGACATGGCCGCCGGCGCCGCCGAGTTGGCTCGCAACTCGAGTCTGTGAGGCGTCTTCCCGAGCGAAATCTCCCTTCCCAAAGAGACTCAACGATGCTAAATCGCATCAATGGTATGATACCCCGTACGTCCCCCCCTTGGAGGAAGAATGGCGACGACACGAAAGACCATTACCGTCACGGACCAGCAAGACGAGTGGATCAAGGCGCAAATCGCTGCCGGGCGATACACGAACGACAGCGAATACGTTCGTGACCTGATCCGGCAAGATCAAAAAAGAAACAGCCACGACGAGGCAATCCGCGCCGCGCTGATCGAAGGCGAGGAAAGCGGCGAGGCACAACCATTCGACGGCGACCTGTTCAAAAGAGAAATGGCCGCCCGACATGGCAACGAGCAAGCCTGAATACCGCCTCAGACCCGAAGCCGGTGCCGATATGGCGCGCGTTTGGCTGTACACACGCGATAAATGGGGGCTCCAGCAAGCCAATGCCTACACCGACGAGTTGACGGCTGCCTTTGCATTATTTGCCAAAGCCCCGAAACGAGCGCCGGCCTGCGACCACATCCGCCAGGGTTATCGTTTCGCGAAGACCGGCCGGCACGTAATCTACTTCCGCGAAACCGACTACGGTATCGAGATCGTGCGCGTCCTGCATGACCGGATGTTGCCAAGCCGCCACTTGTGACCTTGCGCTCCTGCCCGCATATTGACTGGACGATAGATGCCGGAGTTGGGCGATGTAGGCAG
This sequence comes from uncultured Binatia bacterium (SeqCode), assembly GCA_965216585.1. Taxonomy (GTDB): domain Bacteria; phylum Desulfobacterota; class Binatia; order HRBIN30; family CADEER01; genus CADEER01. The sequence goes on from CBDCGC010000003.1 coordinate 70,883, forward strand.
CACTGCGGGGCTGGTTCATTCTGGTGCAACCGCCTGCGGTTATCTGCCGTGATGCGAGAGAGCATACACTGAAGAACATGAATCTCCAGTACGAATTCCAGTCGCAGCGCGGCGTTCACAAGTCTCAGCTGAAGCAGGGCTCCGTACCTCGAGCGCTCGCTTACCTGATCGCAGCAGCCGCGCTAGCTCTCCAGGAGCTGGTCCGATCGACCGCGCCGGCTATCCCCGGCCGCGGGTACCCCGCGGCTGTCGCTTGAATCCGCGGAACCGTTCTCTCAGCCGCGCGATCGAAAGGGGTGGATCTTTTTTATGCAGCATTGCGTGGCAATTTGGGCAAACCGGGCGCAAGTCGGCGATCGGGTTCACGCGGTATGTTCTCCGAAGTTTGGATAGCGGCCTGATGTGGTGCACGTGGATGAAGTATTTTCCGATCTTGCCGTAAGTCTCGAAGAAGTCGATTCTGCACACAGCGCAGAAGGCACCGTAGTGAGCGATGCACTTCGCGCGCGCGGCCGGGTTTCGCTCGTAGGCGTTGACGGTGACTTCTCGCACAGCACCTTCGGGAAGTCGCCCTTCCGGCGAAAGCTCGTCGGCAGCTCGGTAGCGCGGTCGCTTAGTCGCCTTCGCCCACAACTCCTCCAGTGGCCTCGCCACCTTCGGCTGGATCGTGATGCCGGAGGAGCGCGCGACCCAGTGCTGAGCGCTGAACGGTCGTTTCTGGAGTGTTTCGATCGGGATGGCAGCGACCTTGCTCTTGATCGAGGTCAGCGTGTCGAAATCCACTTCGACGTAATTGGTCTTCTTCCCCGGCGTCTTGTCCCAGTGCGGACCGGGTTTTGGTTCTGAACTAACGTATCCGGCGCCGACGATTCCCCGTGGAATTTGGCCGAGGCGGATGAAGAAGAAACGATCATCCTTCTCGATCTTCTTCGAAGTGCCGCAGCTCCACTTGCAGCGCAACGAGCCGGACTTCGCGACTTCCAGGACGTCGTCCTCATAGCCCTTCCAGCAAAAACGGTTCGCGTTCCATACGAGTAGAATTGTCTTCACGACTGCTCCCGTTCAGCGCGCAGCGAGTGTTGCGCCGTGAAGGGGCGGGCAACCGGCTTCCGGTCGATCCGTCCAGGCGATGATCCGCAGGGGATCCCTGTGAATGCCCGTCCAATCTTCGTCGAGCTCGACCGACCGAATGAGAAGCTGTGACTGTGACCTTGAGCGTTGGCGGGCACGGGCGGATAGTGGCGCAACATAGGGGGCTCCGATCCTCGGCATCCTCGATCGGGTACTATCTGGGCAAGCGACGACGCAAGCTCTCTGATCTCGGCAAGTGAAGATCCGAGCTCCGGTCTTGGTTTCCAAGGTGCTGGTCTTGACGACCTTGCAGCGGATCTCCGCCGCACCGTCGATCCGGTGTCGTCGGCTGAGGATTCGCTGCCGCCGCTCGACGCTAGTATGCGATCCGCATCGGGAGACCTGTAGAGTCCGTCTCTTCCTGCTTTGGTAGGTATCGGTGCTGATTCCGCACGATTCTCTCGGCTGTCCACAGGGCAGCGAACGCGTCGAGGATGTCGTCGTGGGCAACATCCTTCACTAGGTACTCGTTTCGGACGTGCCCATACGCGTCAATGCCGAAGTGAGCTGAGATGAGGTTCTGGCGCTCATGGCGCCCTGTCTTCTTCTTTTTCGAAGCGTTCATGGGCGACCCGCACCATGCTCGGAAACAAACTTCGGGATGAACCTCGTAGAGGGTGGAGCCGACGCCTGGATCCTCGGACAGTAAGTCATCGACTTCGCGAATCTTCGGGAATATCGCCCACGCCTGCTTTGTAATGGCTTTACCGTGAATGCGCCGACCGATCGAACAAGCTTCCTCGTAGCTGGTCGCCGTCATCATCGGACGGAGCGGCGCGGGGAACACGCTGCTCCCGCGAGGTTGGATCCAGGCGCGCGCCTCGCGGTCGCAGCGACGCGCGCCGGTATCCGGCAATCCTATTGGAATGTCGATAGCCACTACCTTCGGAGTATCCGCTGCAAAGAGGTCTGCGAGCTTCTCTACGACCCGGCAGCGCACGACCCTGGTTCTCGGATCTCTCGTCAGACAGAGCCAACCGACTTTGCATCCGTCGATGCCGACGCACTCTGCGCCTTGTTCCTTCAAATCGATCACTCGTGTTTTTCAGTCCTTTGACCGATCGATGGCGCGCAACTTGAGACTCTTCAAGGCAGGAGACATCTGATCGTTGAGCACGAGTCTCGAAGCGACGCTCACCTGAACCGAACAAGAGCCGGAGTTATCCGAGTTGCAGCCCGCAGTCGAGCACGCCGGGAAACGATCACGTAGCGCCGTCGGGAGCGATGAACGAGTCGTCCAATCCATCGCTACCGCCGGCGCCGCCGAGTCGGCTCGCAGCTCGAGTCTGTGAGGCCTCCAGCTCGCAACCGACTCTCGCTGTTTTGCGAGCTTCGACCCGCTGCGCTAGACTGCGAACCATGCCTCACGATGGAGCCGCGCCAAACATCGATCGCGAAGAACCGGACGATATCGTGACGCCCTTCAGCACCGAGCCTGACACGACTCTTTCCGACGAGATACTTCGTCTCAAACTCTCGGACAGATTGCGAATGCTATCCAACTACGCGAATGCCATCGCGCGACTACGCGGAGTTTGACCTTCTCGGACTGCTCGACGCGCTGGGCTCAGTCGATCTCATCGTGGTAGGAGGGGTCGCCTCATCACTCCACGGCGGCCCTCGGATCACGGCCGATCTCGACATCGTTCCAGCGCGGTGCGACACCAATCTCGTTTCTCTCGGAACATGTCTGGAAGAACTGGGAGCGGTCGTTCGCGAACCGGGTGATCGAAGAATCCCCGTAACGCCGCACCTCCTTCGACAGACGCTGCAGGGCGGTAAAGCCGGACAGTTGCGCACTCGAACGAGACTGGGCCCCTTGGATATCCTGTGGCAACTCCACGACGGTCGAGGCTACGAGGAACTGATCGATGGATCGATCGTGTTGGCGGACGACGAACGTGATTTGCGAGTCATCGGGATCGACGACCTCATCGATGTCAAGCGACAGGCAGGTCGACCACAAGATCTCGACGACGTGCGCTATCTGAAAGAGGTTGTAAAGAAATCGCAAGCATGAGCTCAAAATCAGCCCAGGTGGACGGTGGACGCAGAGAAAGCGACAAGCAGCAAAGAACATCGCCACTGCGATCAAATGAAACACTCGATCTACCACTGGTCGATCATTCTCTTGTTGAGCGATAGTCATGCCAGCAACCCGCAACCCCCAAGGAGACTTTCTCGAAGCGAGCAGCCGATCGAGTGCACGGTACACGAGCTGAGCTAGGGTTGTCCCGGCCGAGTTTCGGCAATTGCACTTCTATGCCGGCAGTTCAGAAGTGACTCGTCCCAACGCGTTCGCGACGGCCGCCTGTGGCGCACCGTTGCGCAAACATTGGCTGCAAAAGCCCTCGACGTCGCCCTCGACCGGGCGCTGCTCCTCGCCGTCATCGGCGAGGTTGAAACGAAGCGTCTCGCCCGGACGGACGATGATCTTGTCATCGCCGCAGATGGCTGCAGCTTGGTTCTGCAAGAACTTCGGGTCTGCACCCACAGCCCGCGGCGAGTAGTAGTGTTGTGCTACGGCGACGGGGTTTCGCTTGCGATACCCCTCGTCGAGAATCGTAGTGGTTACTTGGCCAGTCAAGGTCACGCCGCGAATGAGCCCGAACAAATCGCTGAGGCTGACCGTATCGTCGATCCGACCGGGCTCGACGTCGGGGTGGTGAACGTAGAGCGGTACGTGCAAGTGGGTTTGCCACACCGACGAATCGTGCAGGTACAGCCCGTGCTCGCCAAACGCCTCGCCGTGGTCGCTGGTGACGATCACCAGGGTGTCGTCGAGCGCCCCGCTGGCCTCCAGATCGGAATAGAAATCAGAGAGCTTGTCCGACATCATCGATACAGCGTCGCGATAGCGCCCGCGCAAGAGCTCGCGACTGCGCAGTGAAATCGAGAACCCCGGCGCCAGGTAGGCGTGGCCGCCCAATCGTGGCAAGACGAACGGCATACGGAGGGCCTCGGCGACTCCGTCTTTGGAAAAGACCGAGCGAAAGATCGACTCTTCGACCGGCGGATAGGGAGCGTGGACATCGTAGAGGTTGGCAAAGATGAAAAACGGCTTCCCCTGCTTGCGCAGGCAGCGAATTCGATCGGCGACGACCTCTAGCGCTTTGCGGTCGGCAGGTACGGTGGCCCGTGCGAAGCGTGTCAGGAACTCACGGCTCTCCCGCTGCAGCGGGTGGAAGAAACCCGTCGTATCGATCTGCCGTCGAAACCGGGGTTTTGAGAGAGCCAGTACCGCCGACATGAGATTGAGCCCGCCGGTATCGGCCAAGGGAGCGGTGTTGTACTGGAATCCGCGCACGACACCCGGCAGCGTGCCATCGAAGATCGAGTTGCGGGTGACGACCTCGGTGTGGAACCCCTCGCGCGCCAGTATCTCGGCGATCGTCGGTGCAGAACCATTGTACGACATCGACTGGAAGTGCGCCCCGTGCTCGGAGGGCAGCAGCCCGGTGAACATGCTCATGTGGCTAGGCAGCGTCCAGCACTCCGTGGCGTAGGCACGCGTGAATGAGCAAGATCCGGCGCTTAGGCGGTCGAAGAACGACCCCGAGGGCAAATCAGTGGTTGTATCGGCGCGCAGTGAATCGACGATGATCAGACAGCAGTTCATAGGGGCGTCTACAAGCACAAAAGAATTACAATTGATACTAATAGTTCCAATCTGCGTCCAATTCTTCCGCAGACCAAGGCGATTACGGGGTGTTTGTCCGCCAGGGAGCGGATCTTCTGCAGCTGCAGCTCCCTTATTTCAAACACTTGTCGTTTCGAGACGCGAACCAGGCTAATCGTAGTTGACTTTGGACTGACCAGGTAGCGATACTTCTTGCCGAATAGAATGATAGCCATCTCCGTCGGACGAGTTTTGTGAACTGCGAACTCCTGGAGACTTTCGACTTTCAGTTCGGTAATCAACTTCACAGAGATAGTTGATCGGCGGCGGGAGAAGTGAATTGACCTCCTGGACTGGAAGATCCGAGATGCCTTCGAGAAGAAGATCCATGCTACTTGCTGCGACCTTAACCATTGCCCTTTTGTTTCCGGCATCGACAATCGCCAGTGCGCCATGCGTTGGCGATTGTGATGGGACGGGGACCGTGGAGATTGCCGAGCTGGTTCGGCAGGTATCGATAGCCTTGAAACGAGAGTCGGTTCAAACCTGTGTTGGGGGTGATGTTGACGCCGACGGTGAGATCAGTGTGGATGAACTAGTCGCGGCAGCGAACTCCGCGTTATCTGGGTGCAGTACTACGACCCCCATCCCCACCCCAACGATCTCCATCGGGCCTCTACCAACCGCAAATATGAAGTTGATAGAGAAATGCGGTCGGTGTGATTCGGCGGAAGAGCGAAGATGCAAATCCCGATGTATTGACAGGTTCTGTTCGGCGGATACCCCGACTGTGTCGCAGGAATGCCGCGATGCTTGCTTCAGTAGCTGTGAAATGTGCGAGGAGGGTTCAGATTGCAGCAGAGTTGTGGGACGCGATCCCGTTAGGGTGTTTGTTGCATGCATTGAGCTGGACCGATCGGATCAAAGCCCGCCCTGTTTAGAGGAGTTTCCCGGACAATGACTCTTTTTGTTCTGTCAGTTTTGTTTTCCGTAGTGGCGCCGCTTGCGGCCGTGGCGTCGCCATTTGCTCCAAACGCCACCGTATCGGTCGACGATGTCCTGCCTGTTCAGAATCTAGTCGTTCCTACAGGGCTGTCTCGTCAGGGAGAACTAATCGGTGGCGGCCCCAATGGCACCACGAGCGGAGTGAACTGCGGCGATGATCGTCCACGGGTGCTGATTGATTGCACGGATGAAGGTCCGGAGATCTGCCCAGTCCCTGCCGAAGGCTCAATTCCTGACTGGACATCATTGTTTGTGGTGGATTACGGAATTCAAGTTGACAACCGCTGGAAGCAATACACATTCGGCGGCCAAACAGCGACGCATGATGATGTGCTTCGTCACCTGCGCGATACGATGGCTACTGTCCACGCGGTGTTCAAGCGAGATGCAGGGGTCGTCATGCGCCTGAAGCATGTGCGAATCATGGATGCGATAACGAGTCCTTCGGATGACGACCTTGCGGATCAAGCGTCTTGGGCGTTCTGGAAGGCGAATCTACCGCCAGTAGAGTTTACGTAAGGCTGATCCCCAACGATCCGATCGCCGACGGCGGCGGCACCTGGAACGTTTGCAATGAAGACAGCTTTGGCGGTGCGTTTGCGCCATACTACTTCCAAGAAGTCGATGCCACCAACAATCTGTGGAGAAGAGAAGTAATCGATATCACTCATGAGATAACCCACATTTTTGCTGGAGGGCATACGGACTGTTATGATCCGAAGATAGAGTATTGTTCCTCCTCTGAGGAAGGGGACGAGGACCGGTGTTACGCGGGTCCTGACCTTTGCCCACCAAACGGGGAGATGGCGGTGAGTGGATATTGTACCTACCGCTGCGACGTAGAAAACCTGCCCCTTCCCAGATTCGGCGTTCCATTTGGACCTCTGAATCGCGTGATGAGAAACAATATTCTCGCAATGGATGCGGGGAACGTGCCGATACCGGGATGCCTTCAAGCAGGCGGGCAGTTTACCGGAGATAGGTTTGCCGATCTCGACGGTGACGAGTTTCCCGATGACCTGGATAACTGCCCGTCAGATTCGGATCCGACTCAGCTCGACACCGATTTGGATGGAGCCGGAGACATTTTCGACAACTGCGAACTGATACCCAACCCCGCACAAAACGTCTGCGAAGGGGACTGCAACGAGGATTGCGTCGTCGGCATTGGAGATCTGATTCTGGCGGTCAATGTCTCCCTCGCGAATACCGCCGTGAGCAATTGTGTCCCGGCAGATGTCAACGGCGATGGAGATGTCAGTGCGGATGAGCTGCTGCGCGGTCTTCGTTCCGCGCTAGATGGATGCTTCGAGCCGGTATCGGCGCCACAGGTATACGATCCGGTGCAGATCGACATCGGGCACAGTGAGGGCGTCGTGGGGGCAAATGTTGACGTTCCGATCACGATGACGAGTGCGGATGACGCGGCGGGTGTGCGCATCGACATCCTCTACGAGTCGATTCTGGGTGAGGTTACTGACCCGAGCTCTGATTGCACGCTGGGATCCGCGTTGTCGCCCACCCAGCACTCGATCAGCGCGGGAACCGCGCCGCTTCTCCCCGCCCCTCCAGGATTTTCACGTCTTCGGGTTACGGTGCTGCCGAAGTCTCTCGTGACTCCCATGCCGGTTGGTTTGACCGGGGAGGTTGCCGTGTGCACGTTTGCCGTCGATGGCAATGCCCCGCCGGACACGTACGATCTCACGGTCGACCTGGCTGAGGTCAGTGATGAAGACGCCCACGAAATGACGGTGGTCCACACGGATGGAACCCTGCGGGTTTGTCCGGGATGCGCCTGCCAGTAGTGGATCGAGAACGGATATCGATGAGGAGGATTGGCCCAATGAAGAGCAGAGACCTTTTTGCTCTCGGTGGAACGTTGCTGATTGTCGCGGTCGCTGGATCGGCCTGGTCGCAGGGCGTCGAGCGCGGTGTGTCCAAGGTAGAAGTCGAGCGCTCGAAGAGCGACAGCCGCGTTGTCGATGTGTTCGCGAAGGAGGACGCTTCGAATGACGAATCGGCCGGTAGGTTCGTCATCACCTTTGCCGATGGAACGAGTCGAGTCGTCAACGGCACCCTGGGAAACGTCGAGTGGGACGCACGACACCCGGCAGCGTGCCGTCGAAGATCGAGTTGCGGGTGACGACCTCGGTGTGGAATCCCTCGCGCGCCAGTATCTCGGCGATCGTCGGTGCAGAACCACTGTACGACATCGACTGAAAGTGCGCACCGTGCTCGGAGGCAGCAGCCCGGTGAACATGCTCATGTGACTCGGCAGCGTCCAGCACTCCGGCACGTGAAAGAGCAAGATCCGGCGCCCAGGCGGTCGAAGAACGACCCCGAGGACAAAGCTGCGGTCGTATCGGCGCGCAGTGAACCGACAATGATAAAACAGCAGTTCACTTGGATGCAAGACGTGAAAACAAACTGCTTGACACTAGTAGTTCAACTATGACCAGGATCCAAGCGGAAGCCAGTTTGCTCCCGGATAGCGGGTGGCCAAGTGAACACACCTTCATTCAACGTACCGTGGCGTGAGTGGTCGATCGCCCGACGCTACGAGCATCTTGTCTGGGAGCCTGCAGAAGAATCCAGTGGCTTCAAAGTGGGGCGGCTCGGCTACAGTTGGCACTTCTTGTTTCTCGCAGTCGTGGTGTGGATAGGCATCGCGCTCGCACTCCGTGCGGAGGCACGGGAATGCCTCGTGGCGGTGGACTCTGAGTCGGATCAACTGATTGTGGTAGATGCGACGGATTTCGTAATCAGATTCGATGTGAGGCTACCGAGCCGGATCGCCGTGGGTTGCGCGCGCGAGGCAGGTTGGACGGGCTTGGGCGCGACCAGGATCGATGGACTTCGAGAAACGGGCGTCGTGGCCACGAGTACGGGTACCTGTGTCGTTGATCTGTTCGATTGGCACCAGAGCCGTTTTATAGGCACCTTCAATATCGGCCATCCGTTGGACAGTACAGCGGTTCGTTTCTCACGGGACGGCTCATACTTGGCTGTTGCGAACACGGCTCCGGGTAGCGAGCGCCGCGGTATGTCGCTCGTTGACATGCGGACACTTCAAGTCCGTGAGATACCGACGGCGGCACACGCCGATCTGGTAGAGCACCGGGATGGCTCGTTCTATACCTTCGGTGGCGGCAGCCTTGGACTACATCGCGTGGATCCGATCTCAGGTGAGAGCTCGCGGCTTTCATTTTCAGACGGTTTCGCGTTCCGAAGAATCGCTTTCTCTCCGAACGGTCGATGGTTGTTTGCAAGCGCAAGAGAGGATGGCGGCGCCCCCTTGCGGTATCTCGTTTTCGACCTGGACTCAGGTGAGGTGGTTGACTCACGTGAGTCCAGGACCATCTATTCGGGGCCAAGTGGGGCCAGGGTTTACCTCGTGACTGGTGACAAGGTCGAAGTGATTGACGCAAATACTCGGTTGCGGATCGATGAGTTCGACACGATGGGACTTCGAGTAGGTGGTTTGGTCTTTTCAGCCGACGAGTCGAGGATGTTTGGAATCGTCCCAATCACGGATCGCGCGATACCATATGTAAGAATCGCTGCCTTCGACTTGGGAAACGGCAGCGTCGATGTCCTATCCATGGACGGCGACCACTGCGGACGGATCCACGGCCCCCCCTTCTCCAGCAATCCAAACGCCCGGTGCGTTCCAACCGAGATGACGGTAGTTCGCTGCTCTTGCCCGGTGGATTGCGACGACAACGATCGTGTCACGATTGACGAGCTGATCGTGGGGGTAGGTTTAGCTCTGTCGAACGGTGATAGTCACACATGTTCCGCTGCAGATCTCGATCGAGATCGCGAGGTCAGTGTGTCCGAGATCGTTTCAGGCGTTAGGGCAGCACTCGATGGATGCGAGTAGTTGGGAGATCTCGTTATTCGAGCTGAAAGGACATCCAATGCGAACAGTAGCACATGCTAAGATGTCGTCGTGGCGCAACGGCGTGGCTGGGGTCTGCTTTTTGGCCCTGGATGTCACTTTCACCGGCTCTGCCATTGCACAAGGGCCGGTAGCTGAAGCCCATCGCTACCCACTCTTCATTCAACCGTATGTTCAGTCTGCGGTACCGCCTACAGGAGCTACCTCAGGCGCTGGCACGTTGCGGTGGCAAGGGATTGATCCAGCTGCTCTGCCGGTTGAGATTCGTGAGAGCAAACAATTCAAACGCTGGTGGAACGACTTTTACCCAGCGGCGTATCCTCAAGGCTACCGTGACCACGCTCTCTTGTACGAAGGGTGGAGCCAGATCATGGCCACAAAGACCGCTCAGGGCAGCCTTCCGTCGGCGGGGCAGTGGAACAACTTGGGTCCGGATACGGAAATCGGTACCCACGACGGTGGCAACAGCGGGCGGGTGACGGATATCGCAGTATCGCCAGTCAACAACAACCTTTGGCTGCTCGCCACTCCTGGGGGAGGTGTTTGGAGAACCGCAGACGGTGGTACGACATGGGTGTCGACCATGGAGGATGAACCGCAATTGACCGTGGGTGCGGTTGAGTTCTCCCAGAGCAATCCCCTCGTAGCATACGCGGGCACAGGGGACTATGCACGGAACTTTCAACCTGGATCTGGGCTGTACCGTTCCGAAGACGCGGGTCAAAGCTGGACGTTCATAGAGTCACCGAACCTAGTCGGCGGACTGTCGTTTTTTCGGATCCTGGTCGATCCTAACGATGAGAACACCCTTGTTGGCGCATTGTCAGACGGCCTCTACAGGAGTACCGATGCGGGGTCGACCTGGGCTGCCTCCATCATTCCAGCGGTTGACGCGAACAACAACCCAGTACCAGATATCCAGTCCACCGTAACCGACGTCGAAACCGAGCCCGGTGTCTTTGCTCGGCAATACCTTGGCGTGGCTGATATACAAGAGGCAGGTGTCGTACTAACAAAGGGGGGGGTCGCTAGGTCCTTCGATGGTGGGATGACGTGGAGTCGGCTATCGGGTCCTTGGGATGACGTTGACTTTCGGCTTCGGGTCGAGATCGCGATTGGCGCATCGACTGCGTTTGTCGCAGTTTATCAGCTGGACCTCTCAGATCCAAACCCGGTGGTTCGCCTTTGGCGAACCACCGGGCCGTGGAGTGCTACACCCCAATGGGTTGAAATAGATCAAACCGGTATGGTTGATGGTCTTGGTTTCCCATCGCCCAATGGGTTTTGTAGCGGCCAATGTAGCTACAACTTGCGCCTCACGATGCACCCTTCAAACGAGAATCTTCTCTTTGCCGGAGGCATTCAGCTCTGGAAGTATGACGTTACGCTGGACCATTGGTTGGACATCACAAGAGAATCCACTGCCGCGCCCGGGGCTGACTGCGGTGGTATACACGTTGATCAACATACATTCGAATGGGTAGGCAACCGACTGTTGGTGGGAAACGACGGCGGCCTCTACAGCACAATTGACAATGGTTCAACCTGGGTGGGTCACAACATCGGTTTGAGCACACAGGCATTTTATCACGGCTCTGTGAACCCGGTGGATGGGACGGTGATGATGGGAGGACTTCAGGATTCGGGCACTCCCTTTTCCCCTCCGTTGACGTCCCCTCTGCCTCCGCTGATCTGTGCTGAGCCATCTGGCTCACCTCAAAGCTGGCAAGAAATCGGCCCAGGGGACGGTGGAGATGGTTTCTTCGCTGACTCGCTTCCACTCAATCCTTTCAACGCGATTGCGTTTTCGACGCAAAATCTCAACGTGTTCCGTCGCGTTGGATCCGCTGAATGTAACGTGACAGAACTACTTCTGCCCCCAGCGGATCCAGATCGACCCTTTATTGGGACGGTTGAGAAGTGTCCCACCTCTGACGAAATCGTCATTGCTGGCACGAACTCGCGTTTGTACAAGACCAGCGAGTTCTTTTCGGGAGTCTGCCAAGCAGTTCCTCCTTCCCGCCCGGCGTGGACACAGGTTTGCCCTCTGCCGCTTTCTGCTCAGGTGCGTGCAATGGGGTTTTTTGGTGCGAGTTGTGACCAGATCGTTTTTGCGCCGGAGATCGGTGATCTGACTACGGGTGCTCCCCGGGTGATACGTACTTTTAGTGGAGGAGCGTCGTGTCAGATCATTTCGTCGGGCTTACCTAATGACGCGGTTATAATGGACATTGCGACTGACAAAGCAAACCCAGATATTGCGTATATAGCTAGCGCCGGGGTTGCCAGCGCCGGCATTTATAAAACGACTACTTTGACTGAACCCTTTGACGTCAGCTGGATCGACGTCACACCCGCGGACATGATCGGCGGGGACATCGCAACGCAGTACAACACAGTTAGAATCGATCCCAGCAACCCTGAGATTGTATACGCCGGGAGTCAGCACGGGTTGTTTAGGAGCAACAATGGTGGGGACTCCTGGGTACACGTCGGTGCGGAAAGAGGCGTCCCGATGGTGGATGTGAGAGATATCCAGTTTGATACAGCAAGCCCAACAAACAGGGCCATAGTATTTACCCATCGGCGCGGGGTGTATGGCTGCGGACTAGACGATCAGGATTCCGATCAATACGCGGACGGGTGTGACAATTGCCCGACCCAGCCCAACCCCGCACAAAACGTATGCGAAGGGGACTGCAACGAAGATTGCACAGTAGGTATTGGCGATTTGGTTCTCGCGTCCAGTGTTGCGTTGGGGGACAACCCCGTCAGTAGGTGCATTCCCGCTGATAGAAATGACGACGGGCGCGTCGACATCGGGGAGTTGATCCGCAGCGCCCGCTCTGCGCTAGACGGTTGCTTTGAGCCGGTGTCGTCACCGCAGGTGTACGATCCGGTGCAGGTCGATGTCGGGCACGGCGAGGGCGTCGTGGGGGCAAACGTTGCCGTTCCGATCACGATGACGAGTGCGGACGACGCAGCGGGCGTTCTCATCGATATCCTCTACGATTCGACTCTTGGTGAGGTTACTGACCCGAGCTCTGATTGCACGCTGGGATCCGCGTTGTCGCCCACCGAGCACTCGATCAGCGCGAGCGCCGCACCGCTTCTGCCCGCCCCTCCAGGATTTTCACGTCTTCGGGTTGCGGTGCTGCCGAAGTCTCTGTTGACACCCATGCCGGTCGGTCTGAATGGTGAAGTTGCTGTGTGCACGTTCGCCGTCGATGGCAATGCCCCGCCGGACACGTACGATCTCACGGTCGACCTGGTTGAGGTCAGTGATGAAGACGCCCACGAAATGACGGTGGTCCACACGGATGGAACCCTGCGGGTTTGTCCGGGATGCGCCTGCCAGTAGTGGATCGAGAACGGATATCGATGAGGAGGATTGGCCCAATGAAGAGCAGAGACCTTTTTGCTCTCGGTGGAACGTTGCTGATTGTCGCGGTCGCTGGATCGGCCTGGTCGCAGGGCGTCGAGCGCGGTGTGTCCAAGGTAGAGGTCGAGCGCTCGAAGAGCGACAGCCGCGTTGTCGATGTGTTCGCGAAGGAGGACGCTTCGAATGACGAATCGGCCGGTAGGTTCGTCATCACCTTTGCCGATGGAACGAGTCGAGTCGTCAACGGTGCTCTGGGAAACGTCGAGTGGGAGCGCGACGGGGAGATGGTTACTGGCCGTATCGTTGCTCCGGCGGGGAACGAGGTCGCGAGGGTCCACGGAAAGGTGTCGGCGTCGGGCATGAGTGGTGAGTTCAAGGACAGTGCGGGAAGGACCGGAACCTGGGAGTGGGTGGGCGACGTACCCTGAGCGGGGAGCGCCGTGCACCCCGATTTCTTAGGCGGTCGACTCGAGGCCTACGGTGTTTTCTTCTTTGCCGGATTGATTGCCGGCACCGCCTGCTCGATCTATCGGGCAAGGCTTCACGGGTTTGGCGGAGTACGCGTCGTAGGCGTACTGGTTGCTCTGGCGGCTCTGGCTCTGGGTGGAGCCAAGATCTACAGCGTCCTCGAGCGCGGCGGCCTACTCGGCGCGTGGCCGCGTGAGCTGAGCGGGGCGTTTCGCTTTCCCGGCGGTGTCATCGGGGCGGGTGGAGGTTTGCTGGCACTGCGTTTCGTGGCCCCGGCAATCTCGTTACCCTCGTTTGCGGACATGGTCGCACCGAGCTGCGCCCTGGCGATGTCGATCGTTCGCGTCGGTTGCTTCTTGGCGGGCTGCTGTACGGGAAGGGTGTGCGATCTGCCCTGGTCGATCACCTTCCCCGCCAAAAGCCAGGCTTGGCACCAGCACCTGAAAGCCGGGCTATTGGAGCGAGAGGCAATCTCCAGTCTCTCCGTGCACCCGCTACAACTGTACTTCGCGCTGTGGTCCCTCGTCGTTTTCACCGCACTGCTGGTGTACGAGCCGCGAAAACGCTTCGATGGCGAGCTCGCATTGCTCTACCTCGTGCTGGCAGGCGGTGGAAAGTTCGTTCTGGAACAGTGGCGATTCGCCCCTGTCGAACACGTGCAGTACGCCTCCTTGGCACTTGCGCTCTGTGGTGCGGCGGGGCTCGTCGCCGTGCGCCTGATATCACAGAGAAAGGCGTTGGAATGATCACCTCACCGCCCCAACCGCGCAACGCGAAAACACGCGCCATCGGATCAATCCAAGACACACTCCTCTGCGGGTGACGATCGCCACTTACCGTGTGTCCCCACTGTTCCTACGAGACAACGAACGTACACTTGCCTTGTAACGTCCGTGGCGCATGCTAGCGTTTCGATCACCTTGCTTGAGCCACACTTTCAGGGAGCAGCGCCGCCCGAGCGGCGTAGTCGCGTCGAGTCGGCCGGGCTGCGTATCAACGTCGTCGAATGGGGCGATGCCGCGGCGGCGCCGCTGGTGCTGTGCCATGGCATGTTCGATCACGCCATGGGTTTTGCCTCGCTGGCTCCGCTGCTGGCCGAGCACTACCGGGTCATCGGTATCGACGCGCGCGGCCACGGCGATTCCGAGTGGGCCGATGCCTACATCTGGGCTCTCGAAGTGCAGGACGTCGTCAATGTTCTGCGCTGGATCGGCCAGCCGTGCCACCTCGTCGGCCACAGCAAGGGCGGCGGCATCGCCACCGACACCGCCATCGCGGCGCCGGATCTGGTGAAAAAGCTGGTCAACATCGACGGCTTCGGCCCGCCGCCGTTTCCGGAAACCATGCTGCCGAGCCCGCAGGGACTGAGCGCTCATCTCGACTCGCGGCGCACCGCTTCACCGAACGCCAGGCGCAAGCCCTACCCCGACTTCGACGATCTGGTGAAGAGGCGCGGCGAGATGAACCCGCGCCTCGCCGCCGACTGGCTGCGCTTCTTCGTATACCACGGCGCGCGGCAAGGCGACGACGGCTGGCGCTGGAAGTCCGATCCCTACATGGGCATGGGCTTCGGCCCGTGGTCGCCCGACTGGGTCGGCCCCGGCTACCGGGCGCTGCGCATGCCGATGCTCGCCATCAGCGGCTCGGAGGACGACACATGGGGACCGCTGCCCGACGATCTCCTCGCCGAGCGGCTCTCCTACGCGCCCGACGTCGAGCACGTGGTGATGCCGGAGTGCGGCCATTTCGTGCACATGGAAAAACCGGCGGAGACGGCCCGCCTGATCCTGGACTTCTTGCAATGATCCAGCTGCAACACGGACGGGTGACCCTGGCCCTGC
Source organism: uncultured Binatia bacterium (SeqCode) (assembly GCA_965216585.1). Lineage (GTDB taxonomy): Bacteria > Desulfobacterota > Binatia > HRBIN30 > CADEER01 > CADEER01. The sequence goes on from CBDCGC010000003.1 coordinate 86,230, forward strand.
ACGAGCGCAACTCTTCGGCGACCGGCACCCCCGTGCTGCTGCTGCACGAGCTCTACTCGTCGAGCGCCGGCTGGGGCGAGACGGCGGCGACGTGGAACGGGCCGGTCTTCGCCCTCGACTTCTGCGGCCACGGCCACTCGGCGCCACTCAAAGGCGGTGCCTATTTTCCCGAGCTGCTCGCCGGCGATGCCGACGTCGCCCTGCAGCACATCGGTCAACCGATCGCCGTCGCCGGCTCCGGCATCGGCGCCTACATCGCGTTCCTGCTCGCCTGCGGCCGGCCCGAGCAAGTCGGCGCCGCCCTGCTGCTGCCCGGTCGCGGCCTCGCCGGCGGCGGCGCGCAGCCGAACTACGACACGTCGAAGACATGGCTGCCGAGCCACTTACCGGCGACCAGCGACGCCGACTGCGATCCACCGGTCGTCTTTCTCGAGCACGATATCCGCCCGCCCGACTACGTCGCCCGCCTCGCCCCGGCGGCGCCCGCACTGCTCCTCGCCGACGACGGTTCAACGCCGCCGCCGTGGTGGCAAGAGCTCGAGAAGTCCAGCTCGGCAACGACCGTCAGCGGCGACGCCCAACGCGGCTTCGAGCACCTCGGCGCAGCGCTGGAATAGATCGCCCACCAACGCCGAGTTCGGCCCTCAGTCGAACGGCACGCGGTTGAGGGTCGTATACCCGTTGTTGAAGGCCTCGACGTCACTCTGCGGATCGCTCAGAGTCGAGTCGCAGCGCTGCGTCGACAACGCCTCGTCAAACTCCTCGGCCAGAGGCAAATCGGTCAAGGTGCCGCGAATCGCCCCGCTCGCGCAGCTCGGGATGTTGAGGCTGTCGACCGCCGGTGCCGAGCCGGCGAGCAGAGCGGCGCGGTTGTCACTCAACCAGGTCAACACCGCTTCGACTCCCGCCGCGTAGTCCGGCTCGTGACCGGCCTCGACCAGGCCCTGCGACGCTGCCAGCGCCGGGATGCCGTTGCGCGCCGCCGTCTTTGCCGCGCCTACCGTACCCGAGACCTGAGTGGCAACGACCCGGCTGACGTTCTGCCCCTCGTTGACGCCGGCGATGACGACATGCGGCGGCGCTGCCACCGGGTAGAGCTCGCGCAGGGCATAGGTGACGGCGTCCGCCGGGCAGCCGTTGATGGCGGTCGCCGCGAAACCGCTCCGCGTTTGTGCCGCACTGACGCCGAGATCGCCACAGCGCTGGGACGGTCCAATCATATCACTGCTGCCGCTGCGATTGCCGTCGGGCGCGCTGACGACGACCTCGTTGCCAGCATCGCTGAGCAACCCTTCGACCAGTGCGTCGATCCCCGCCGCGCCAAAGCCGTCGTCGTTGGTCACGAGAATGCGCAAGCGGGTCGCCGCCGCGCCGTCGTCGTCATCGCCACAACCGGCGAACACCGAGATCGCCAAAACCAACATCCATCGCGCAGCCAACCAAGCTCGCATCTTCACCCTCCTCCACTTCCCCATACCCCTGCGCTTGGCAATCGTCGAGACGCCAACGATTGACCGCCGAAAGCCGGCTTTGTACCAAAGGGATCGCGGGAGCAGAAATTCGCCACTCGTTCCGATCGTGCAACGAGCCCCCGCCAGCCATCGCTCTGCACGAAGACACGCACGCCGCCAACGACGGGAGAGACAGCCATGGGGCTCTACGACAGCCCGGATCACAAGATGTTTCGCGAGACCGTGCGCAAGTTCGTGCACGAGGAAATGGTGCCGCGGGCGCGCGAGTTCGACGCCGCCAACCGGATGGACAAGAGCCTGTACAAGAAGATGGGCGAGCTCGGCATGCTCGGCCTGCGCTACGATCCGGCCTGGGGCGGCGCCGGGCTCGACTGGTCGTACACCGCCGTGATGTACGAAGAGCTCGGTCGTTCCGACAACGCCGGCGCGACACTCGGCATCAGTGTCCACACCGACATGGCAACGCCGTCCCTGGCTGAGTTCGGCAGCGACGACCTCAAACAGCGCTACCTGGCACCGGCCATCGCCGGCGACATGGTCGGCGCCATCGCCGTCACCGAGCCGGATGCCGGCTCCGATGTGTCGGCAATCAAGACACGCGCCGTGCGCGACGGCGACGACTGGGTCATCAACGGCTCGAAGATCTACATCACCAACGCCGCCACCGCCGACTTTCTCTGCCTTCTCGCGGTGACCGATCCGGAAGCCGGCTACGGCGGCTTCTCGCAGATCATCGTGCCGACGACGAGCGAGGGCCTGCACTTCGACATCCTCGACAAGATCGGCCTGTGGGGATCCGACACCGGACACTTCTTCTTCGAGGACGTTCGCGTCCCGGTGTCGAACACCATCGGCGACATCGGCCGCGGCTTTCACCAACAGATGATGCAGTTCCAGGACGAGCGCCTGGTCGCCTGTGTCCACACCATCTACTCGTCCGTGCACCTGTGGGAGGAGACCAAGGCGTGGACCGAGCAGCGCGTGCTCTTCGGCAAACCGCTGTCGAAGATGCAGAACACGCAGTTCAAGATGGCGGATCTGTGGACTCAACTGACGACGGCGCGCGAGCTCATCAACGCCTGCGTGCGCCTGCGCTGCGAGGGCAGCGACGCCACCGATCTCATCACCATGGCCAAGATCCACTGCTGCCGCGTCGCCAGCACGGTCGCCGATCAGTGCGTCCAGTTGCACGGCGGTTTCGGTTTCATGAAGGAGAGCATGGCCGGGCGCGCCTACGTCGACACACGCGTCGGCACCATCGGTGGCGGCTCCGAAGAAACGATGCTGCACTACCTCGCCAAGCAACTCGGTTTTTGATCGACCGACGACTCGCATCGTGCCGACACCATGAAAGACGAAACCGTCGATGTTCTGATCATCGGCGCCGGTGCTTCCGGCGCCGCGCTCGCCTGGAGCCTGGCCGAGACGCGGATGAACATCCTCTGCCTCGAGCAGGGAGACTGGGTTGGCGCCGAGGACTACCCGGGAACCAAGGACGACTGGGAGATGCGCCAGTTTGGCGATTTCGGTCTCTCCCCCAACGGTCGCGGCCGGCGCGAAGACTACCCGGTCAACGACAGCGAATCGCCCATCTCGGCGTCGATGTTCAACGCCGTCGGCGGCAGCACCATCCTCTACGCCGCGCATTTTCCGCGCCTGCACCCGTCCGACTTCCGCACCGACAGCCTCGACGGCGTCGGCGACGACTGGCCGATCGACTACGCCCAACTCGAGCCCTACTACGCCATCAACGATCGCATGATGGGCGTCTCCGGCCTCGCCGGCGACCCGGCCTACCCCGCCAAACAGCCGCCGCTGCCACCGCTGCCGCTCGGCGTGCTCGGCGAAACGCTGGCCGCCGGTTTCAACCGTCTCGGCTGGCACTGGTGGCCGTCGGACAGCGCCATCGCCAGCCGCGACTACGAGGGTCGCGCCGCCTGCATCAACGCCGGCACCTGCCTCGTCGGCTGCCCGCAGGGGGCCAAGGCGAGCACCGACGTCACCTACTGGCCGCTGGCTCTGCGCGGCGGCGTGCGCTTGAAAACCCGGTGCCGGGTGCGCGAGATCACGGTCGGCGACGACGGCATGGTCGACGGCGTCATCTACTACGACGACGAGGGACGCGAGCACCGGCAAAGAGCCGAGGTCGTCGTCCTCGCCTGCAACGGCATCGGCACACCGCGACTTCTACTCAACTCGCGCTCCAAGCACTTTCCCGACGGACTCGCCAACCGCAGCGGACTGGTCGGCAAGCGGTTGATGTTTCACCCCTACGCACTGGTGCGCGGCATCTTCGAACAACCACTCGAGGGCTACAAGGGAGCGACCGGCTGCTGCATCATGTCCCAGGAATTCTACGAAACCGATCCGGCCCGCGACTTCGTTCGCGGCTACTCCTTCGAGATGCTGCGCGGCATGGGTCCGGTGTTCACCGCCCTGTCGGGGATGTCGGCCGGGCGCCTCTCCTGGGGAACCGGCCATCACGACGATTTCGCAAAGCTCCACGATCGCACGGCCGGCATGGTCGTCATCTGCGAAGATCTGCCGGAGGAAAGCAACTCGATCACGCTCGACCCCGACTTGCGCGACAGCGACGGAATCGCGGCGCCGAAAATCAACTACCGCTTGAGCGAAAACAGTCGGCGGATGCTCGAGCACGGCGTCGCTCGCGGCAAGGAAGTGCTCGCCGCCGCCGGCGCCGTCGACTTCATCAGCGAGGCGCCGCTCGAGCCGGCGGGCTGGCATCTGATGGGGACGGCCCGCATGGGTAGCGATGCTGAGACGTCCGTCGTCAACGAGTGGGGGCGCGCCCACGACGTGCACAATCTCTTCATCATCGACGGCAGCATTTTCGTCACCGCCGGCGGCGTCAACCCGACCAACACCATCCAGGCTCTGGCACTCCACATCGCCGACAACATCAAGAAGAACCTGGCCAACCTCTTCGACTGAGGCATGCGATGAGCCCGACGAGCAACGACGATCAGGTGTTCGACGAAAAGCAGCACGCGACCTTGCGCGACGTGCTCGATGCCATCATCCCCGCCGACCAGGTTCGCGGCATGCCCGGCGCCGGCGAGCTCGGTCTCGCCGGCCACATCGCCGCCCTGGCCGCCGGCAACGACGAGCTCAAGCTCGTCATCCAGCACGGCCTGGGCGAGCTCGATGCCCTGCTCGGCGATCGCCGTTTGAGCAATGTGCCGGTGGAGCGCCGCAACGAGACACTCGAGCGACTCGACGCCGCATCACCGGCATTCGTCCCCAGCCTGCTCTTTCACACCTACACGGCCTACTACCAACACAGCGCCGTCGTCGAGGCGCTCGGCCTCGAGGCCCGGCCGCCGCACCCGGACGGCTACGCGATGGATCCCACCGACTTTTCGATTCTCGACGCCGTGCGCAAGCGGGGCCGCCTCTACCGCTGAACACAACCACCCGGCGGATCCAAAACAGAGACGCCCCGGGGGATCTTCCCCCGGGGCGTCTCGTCGTTGTTGCGATGCGGAGATCGATCAGCGCAGCTTGGCGCCCTCCGCCAGACTGTCGACCCGATCGGTCTGCGTCATCAACGAGGCCACGATCGCCGGTTGCGAGCCTTCGTTGCTAGCAATGACATGCGCCAGCGCCGCCACCGCCTGACCAAAACTCTCCTCGGTCGGCAGATCGCCGCGGCCGCCGTTCATCGCCACCAGATCCACTTTGTCGGTATAGACCAGACCCTGGGGCTCGCCGCCGTTGCGGCAGACGTGGACTCGATGCTCGCGGCCGCTGCCGTTGCGCAGCGTCACGACGCATGATCCGTGCACGATCCCGGTGAGACCGGAAACCTGCCAGCCTGCGACGACATCGGAACCCTCGCGAAGCGGGTGCAGTAACTGCCATGGTTGTTCAGCAATCTCGCTCGCCTGCTCCCAGCCCTCTTCCTCGCCCCCGAGATTCGTCGCCGCCTCAATCGGCTCATCGACCTTGGAGATCTCGTCGACGTGGCGTTCCTGATTGCCCGTCGTGGTCGTCGGCCGCGCCGAGGCGACAGTTGCGGACAGAGCTACTGCGGCACCTGCAGCACCAGTTGCTACCTTGCCAACGAAAGCCCGTCTCGACAGTGCTGAACTCTCAACATCTTGAGGCATGTGCATCCCCCTTTTTCTTGGCTACGAAAAATCAATACCTACCAGGTCTGCGCAATAGCACGGCGGCAGGATGCAAGTAAAGCGAAACTTCATCCACCCCGGTACTTTTTCGGGCCCCAGCCGGCAGCGGGGCGCCACGGTGGCTACGAACGCCATTTTGCGTTGGCGTCTCCAGTGGCGATCTGATAGCCAAAACTCTGTGATTCAGTGGGGTGAAACGGGGGATGATCACACTTGCGCCAGCCGCACCGCAGCTCATTCGGACGGGCGCTGACAGGCCATGCAAATCAGCGAAAAAGCATCGTCTCACGATGACGCCGGGCGAGATCGAGGTGGCGATCTGCGCCTGGCCGTCGACGGCGACGACGGAGATCGCCTGCGCGAGTCGGCCGAACCGGCGAGCTATGTGCCGGTCGAGGATCTCGCGGCGGCCGCACGCGCCGCCGGCGATCGCCCCGGCCGCTTCCTGATCAGCGGCACCAACCCCCTGCAACACCCCGATTTCGCGGAAATCGTCAAGCGCCTCGCCGCGATCCGCAGCGGCGGGCTCGGCTTGCGCTGGCACGGCGAGGGCCTCGACCAGGCCATGGCGCAAGACCTGCGCCGGCTCGGCATCCAGTGGCTGCGCATTCCCTTTCACAGTGCGCGACAAGACGCACACGACTGGCTGGTCGGGCGGCCCGGCGCTCTCAAGGCGGCCCACCGCGCCCTGCGCGCCTGCCTCGCCGCCGGCCTGCCGGTGAGCGCCGAAATTGCCGCGACGCGGCCGACGGCGCCACTTCTGGCGGAAACCGTCGAGGTGCTGTCGCGCTCTGGCATCGGCGCCATCGAGATTCGCCGGCTGCGCCGCTGCGACACCTCCGACGCAGAATTCGTGCCCCTGTCGCCGCGCCTTTCCCTGCTCGAAGGGGCGTTGGAGCAGGCCGCGGCAACGGCCCTGCGGCGGCGCGCGCGACTGACCCTGAGGGACTTCCCGCTCTGCGCCGCACCTCGCCTCGCCAAGCTCATGGCGCCCGCCGACTCGGAGACGTGGATCACGCCGGGCAGCGCGCCGGCGACGGCGCTCGCCGGCTGCGCCGACTGTCCGGGTCCGCCACAGTGCGGCGGCGCGCCGCTCGACTACGTCGAGCGTTTCGGCTGGGAGGAGTTGCGCGACCCACGGGTCGCCGCCATCCGCCTGGCGGAAGACGTCGCCGGACAGCAAGCCGCCGCCACCTCGGCGCCGCAGGTGCTGAGCTGGCGCGGGCCGCAGCGAATGCGTTGCGCCGCCTGTGCGGGCAGCACCCTGAGTACGACCGCCGACTCGACACGTGTCGTCCGCGCCCGTTTGGTGGAAGCTGCCGCGCACCGCCCGCAGCGCCTGCGCCTGGTCGGCTCTAGCTTGCTGGCGCACCCGCAGGCGGCGGCGTTGATCTTCGACGCCTTGCGCCTCTTCGCCGCCGTCGAAGTCGCCGGCGAAGCCAGTCCGGTGGTCGACTGGACCGATCTCGAAGTGCGCCGTTTGCGCGAGCTGAGCCGATTCGACGTCGCATTCTACGGCGCCGAAGCCTCGACCCATGATGCCCATTGCGGCATTCCCGGCGCCTTTGCCGCCGCCGTCACGGCGATCGAGCGGCTGCGCGGAGCGGGGATCGAAGTCGGCGCCTATGCGATCCTGCACGACGGCTCGGCGGTAGCCGACTTTGCCGCCGCCTGGCAGCGCGGCGAGCTGCCGGGGACGCCGCGCTTTCGGCTGTCACCGCAGGGGACGAGCATCGACGAGCTGATCCAGGTGATGAGCACCTTGCCGGGCCCGGCGCGGGCCGCCCTGGCGGCTCAGCTACCGGCCTGCGCCGTCAGCGCGCAGGAGGCGAAAACCGGCGATCATCGCCCCAGCGGCGATCTCGCCACCGTTCAACGCACCATCGACAACGGGCGCACGATTCCCTACGAAGCGTGTGGCACCGATCCGATCGGCACCTTCACACCCTGCAACGAAGACGCCGAGACTTGTGTTAGACTAGGCTGTCCGGGAACAGCGGTCGGCTGGCAACCAGCATCGAGGTCAAACCAATGGAGCAAGAGCAGCTAAAGGACGGCATGCTGGCGCGCGAACGCGTCGCCAACATCCGCAAGCACTGGGTCCGACTGGTGACGGCTTGCAACAGCCGCTGCGTCTTCTGTCTCGACACCGACACGCCGCGAGGTGTGTACCTGCTCGAGGACGACGTCCACCGCGAGCTGCGGCGCGGGCGCGAAGAGCTCAACGCCGACAAAGTCATTCTCTCCGGTGGCGAGGGGTCGATCCATCCCAAGTTCGTCGACTTCGTGCGCTATGCCAAGAGCATCGGCTACGATCGCGTCCAGACGGTCACCAACGGCGTCATGTTCGCCCAGCGCGAATTCTACAACGCCGCCGTCGACGCCGGCCTGGGCGAGATCACCTTCAGCCTGCACGGCCACACCGCCGAGCTACACGACCGCCTGACCGGTACGCCCGGCGCCTACCACAAACTGCTCAAGGGAATGATGCGGGCCATCCGCGAGGGCCGCATCATCGTCAACGTCGACGTCTGCATCAACAAGCAGAACGTCGCCTACATCGATCAGATCGTCGACCTCTGCCTGTCGGTCGGCGTGCGCGAGTTCGACCTGCTGCACGTCATCCCGCAAGGAGTCGCCTTCGAGAACCGCGACGATCTCTTCTACGATCCGATCGAGCACCTGCCGCGCCTGCAGAAGGTCTTTCGCCTCAACCGCCATCCCGGCGTCGTCATCTGGACCAACCGCTTCCCCGTCGAATTCCTCGAAGACCTCGAAGACCTCATCCAGGATCCACACAAGATGCTCGACGAGGTCAACGGGCGCAGCCATCAGGTCAAGCGCTACCTCGACGAGGGAACGCCACTCGAGTGCCGCGACCAGGAGCGTTGCCAGTATTGTTTCATCGAACCGTTCTGCAACACGGCCGACCGGGTGGTCGACCGGCAGAACCGCGACGACTGGGAAATCTGGTCGATCGGCGCCGTCGACGAGACGACGTGGTCGGCCTACGCCGGCCTGACTCCCGACGGCCTGCCCTTCGGCACGTCGTTCATCGGACTCGAGCTCGACGAGCTCAGTGAGCTCGAGGGCCTGCCGATCGACGACGCGATCGGCATCTACGCCAAGGTGAAGTCGGCGGCGCGCCTGCCCGACCGCCAGGTCGTCGGCAATCCGTTGCTCATCAACGTGCGCCAAGCCGCCGATCTGGACGTCTTGCTGAGCGGCGAGCTACCGCTCGGCGTCGATGTCGAAATCGAGCTCAACCAGCGCACCGCCGAGTGGATGCTGGCCAACCGCGACACGTTGAGCCGGCATCTGGCGCGAGTGCGCGTCCACCAGCCGAGCCACGAGTTCCTCAAAGATGCGATGGACAACGACGCGCGCAACCCGGCTCAGCTCTTCGCCGAGCTCGACCTGCGCCTCGCCGTCAGCGGCCTGCCGGCCTGCGCCGCGCCGGGCACCGAGATGCGCGAAGCGCCGAAGATTCTCCACAAGGGCATCTTCGACGGCGACACCGGTCGCCTCGACACGCGCGAGCTGGCCCGCTACCACGTGCGCGAAGGCTATTGGGGCAAGTCGCTGCGCTGCCGCGACTGTCGCATCAACCAGCGCTGCGACGGCGCCCACATCAACTTCCTGCGCGACCAGGGATTCGCCCAACTCGAACCACTGCGCGACGGCGCCTGGGCCGAAAGCGCCGAGGCACAGATCAACGCCCTGCGACCACAGGTACCGCAGCGGCTGCGCGACGGCAGCCCACTGCAACCGGTCGCGACCAGTCTGCCCGGTTACACCGGCCCAACGCCACTGCCCGACTCACCGCTCGAGGTGACGACGCGGCGCGCGCGCGAGTCTCGCAAACGGCGCTGGGACCGCCTGCAGGATGCACCCTCCGCCTGAGGCACGTCGATGGCAAACCTCGGATACCTGCAGTTGACGCGCAACTGCTACCAGAAGTGTCAATTCTGCAGCAATCCGCCGACCGGCGTCCACCTCGACGTCGACCAGATGCGGATGGAAATCGATAAGCTCGTCGAGATGGGGTACGACGGCGTCATCCTCACCGGTGGCGAGCCGAGCACGTCCGAGCTGTTGTTGCCCGCCCTGACCTACGCGCGCGAGCAAAACCTTTTCTCCCGCATGATCACCAACGGTCAGAAACTCGCCAATCGGGAGTTCTTCCGCGAGTGCGTCGACGCCGGGCTGACCCACATCCACGTCTCACTGCACAGCTATCGCCGCGAGGTGCACGACTACATCACCCAATACCCGGGGGCCTGGGACATTCTCATCCAGTGTCTGGAGAACGTTCCCGACACCGGCATCACCTGCGACATCAACACCGTCATCAACGTCTACAACTGCGACCACCTGCACGAGAACGTCCAGTGGATTTGTGAGAACTTCCCGTTCATCCGCCACTTCGTCTGGAACAACATGGACGCCGACGGCAACCGCGCCGAAGAAAACCCGGACTGCATTCCCAGGCACTACGAATTCCAGGTGTCGCTCGAAAAGGCGATGGACTACCTCGACGGCACCGGCCGGTCCTTTCGCGCCGAGCGCGTACCGCTGTGCTACATGCGCCGCTACGCCTGGGCGTCGACCGAAGCGCGCAAGATCATCAAAGAGGAAGAGCGCTGCATTCGCTTCCTCGACTACAAGGGATTCATCCACCAGCGCGAGTTCCTGCACGGCAAGGGCACCGCCTGCGACGCCTGCCGCTTTGATTCGATCTGCGCCGGCATGTTCTCGATGGCCAAGACCTACGACGAGCGCGAGCTGTCACCGGTTTTCGAAGACCCGACCGACATCATCGGCACGGTCCTCGGCCAAACCCCGTCGGACGAGCTCATCGAGCGCCTGACGGCGCGGCGCGGCCAGCGCTCGCGCACCGAGCAACCGTCGCTCGAACAGCGGCAAAGGGCGCTCGAGCGAGCGTTGTAGCCGATGCCGCGCATCCTCTTCGTCCATCCACCGCTCGTCGTCGACGAGGACTTCATCGACTACCCGACCTTCGCCAACCACGGCGCCCTCGCCTGCGCCGGCCTGGCGGCGCGCAACGGCGCCCAAGTCGTCTTCCACGATGCCGCCGCCCTGCCCGACTCGGGCAAACACACGCGCGCCGGCGGTGGTTGGGTTCTCGGCGTCCCGCACCGAGAATACCTGGCGGCGCTGCCCGCCGGCGACTTCGACGCCGTCATCCTCTGCGCCTCGGTCTTCCTGCGCATCGAAGCGGCGCACGAGGAGACCCGCGAGCTCATCGCCGCCCTGCGGCGGCACTACGGCGAAGCGGCGTTCCTGTTGAGCGATGGCTACATCGGTGGCCAGCACTACCTCGATTACGACGCCGAGCAGGTGCTGGCGGAGTATCCCGAGCTCGACGCCATCCTGAAATACCCCGGCGAGCGGCTCTTCGCCGATCCGCAATCACTGGTCGCCCTGCGCGGTGCGAGGCGCGTCGTTCGCGACGCCGGCGAGCGCGGCGGCGATCCACTCGAGCCCTTCTACTACCTCGACGGCATCGATCTCGACAACTTCGATCGCTTTCTCGATCGCTGTTACGGCGACGGGTCGTGGCAGAACACCTTCGGCATCACGGCCGGGACGCGCTCTTTCCTCACCAGCACCGGCTGCCCGCACCGTTGCATTTTCTGCACCAGCAATCCCGGCTGGCGAGCCACCGGCCGCAAGCTCTATCAGCCCATTCCGCTCGCCCGCCTCTCACACTGGGCCTTCCTTCTGCGCACGGTGTACGGCGCGCAGCGCCTGTTGATCACCGACGAGATGGTAAACGTGCGCACGGATTTCAACGCCATGCTCGAGATGCTCAACCGCCTCGACTTCACCTACGACTTCCCCAACGGCATGCGCGCCGATCACCTCGACCGCCAAGCCGTAGCGCTGATGAAAGATCGCGTGCGCATGCTCAGCATCTCGGCCGAGAGTGGCTCGCAGGAAGACCTGGACGGAGCGATCGGCAAGGGCCAGACACTCGAGGCGATCTACAACGTCGCCGGCTGGTGCGTCGAAATCGGCGTTCCGCTGATGGTCCACTACATCATCGGCTTCCCCTGGGAAACGCCGCAGCACATCACCGCCACCCTCGACCTGGCCTGGGATCTCTACGACCGCTTCGGCGCTTGGCCATCGATGCAGTTCGCCACACCGATCAAGGGTACCGAGCTCCACGATCAGCTCACCGAGCTCGCCCTCATCCCGCCCGACGGAATCGACCTCAAAGACGGCGGCCTCTTCCAGCACAAGCCGTGTTTCGACCCACCGCAGTGCCCACCGGGCTACGTCGCCAAGGCGCGCGCCGCCTTCGACATGAAGATGTCGGCACGCCAGGCGCGCAAGCTGATTGTGAACATCACCTACAAATGCGCCAACCGTTGTACGTTCTGCGCCACCGGCGATCGCGTTTCTGCGGCCATGGAGTGGGAGAAGATCGAAGAGATCCTGCGCGAGCACCGCGCATCCGGCACCGACCTACTCGACATCGACGGCGGCGAGCCGACCATGCACCCGCGCCTGATCGACGCCATTACGCTGGCGCGCGACCTCGGTTACCGCTCGATCAACGTCACCAGCAACGGCCGGCTGCTGCGCGACCCCGACCTCGCCCAGGCGCTGGTCGACAGCGGTATCTCCCACATCCTTCTTTCGCTGCACGGCGCCACGGCGGCGGTGCACGACGCCGCCACCGACGTCGAGGGGAGCTTCGAGCAAACCATCGCCGGCATCGACAACGTCATGCGCCTCAAACCCGACGGCGTCGACACCGGCATGAACGTCACCATCGTCAAGGCCAACCTCGAGCACCTCGAGCCGCTGACCGCGCTGGCCATCGAGAAGGGATTCGCCAAGATCAACTTTCAGTTCACGACCCCGTTCGGCCGCGCTTACGAAGACGTCGTGCCGCCACTCGAAGAGACCGGACGGGCGGTGATGAAGGTCATCGACCGCTACGCCGATCGCATCGCCATCCACGTCATCAACGCGCAGTTCTGCGCCATGCCCGGCTACGAAGAGTACGTTTCGGGCGACCTGCAAAAGCTCGGCCGCACCATGATCTTTGCCGCCGACCCGCGCTTTCCCGAGCAGGTCAACCTCTACGATTGGCTCGGCGCCCGGCGTGAAAAGCGCGAGGTTTGCGAAAGCTGCCCGTGGACCGTGGTTTGCGAAGGTTTTCAGGTCTTCGCCGACGAAAAGCCCGACATGCGGGTCGAACGCGCACGGCCCGCCATCGAGGTGGCGGGCGCGTGAACGCACCCTCGATCGACCATCGCGACTTCGGCGAAGACTACAGCGACGTCCTCGTCGACGTGCAGATCGGTTACGCCTGCAACGTCCAATGCGACTACTGCTCGATCACCGACGAGATGCGGCACGACAACATGGCGACGGCGACCGTGCTCGAGACCCTGGCGGCGGCGCGCCGCCGCGGTGCCACCCGCGTCGCCTTCGGCGGCGGTGAGCCGACGATCCGACGCTCCCTCCTGCCGATCATCCGCTGGTGTCGCGACCGCGGCTACGGCGAGATCAAAGTCGCCTCGAACGGCATGATGTACTCCTATCCGGACTACGCCGCGCAAGCCGTCGACGCCGGCCTCAACGATTTTCACATCTCCTTCATGGCCCACACACCGGAGCTCTACGCCAGCATCATGGGCAAGACCGATGCCTTCGACCTGGTCACCCGAGGTGTCGGCAACCTGGCGGCACTCGGCCACAAGCCGGTCGGTGACCTCATCATCAAGAGCGACACCTGGATGCACCTGGCCGACATCGTCGAGCACTGGGCCGGCGCCGGGGTGGAGAAGTTCAACCTGTGGCTGGTCTCCCTCTCCGACCGCAACAGAGACAACCTCGCCTCGCTGCTGCCGGTGAGCGAAATGCGAGAGGGCATCACCGCCGCCTTCGAGCGGGGCAACCAGCTCGGCGTCGAAGTGCTGTCGCGTCACATTCCGCGCTGCACGTTGCCCGGCTACGAATCACACGTCGCCGATCTGCGCGACGACAAAGTTCTCGTCGTCACGCCGCGCTCCACCTTCACTCTCTGGGAATCGAGAATCTCCCCCAACGCCTACGGCGATCGCTGCACCGATTGTCGCCACAAAGACGGCATTTGCCTGGGCTTTCGCCTCGACTACCTCGAGCGCTACGGCGATGGCGAGGCGCAACCCGAGCCCTACCGAGCCAGCCACCCGGCGCCCCCCGACTCTTGAACGAAAGCATCAGATCGGGGCACTATGCGGCGGTGCAAACGATGACGCGTACGAAGATTGAGAGCCTGGATCCCGCCACGTCCACGCTGACGCTGTCGCTCGACGACGAGCTGTACCCGCGCGACGTCCTCTACGCCGCCGCCTACGTCTTCCTCGACCGCGCCTACATCCTGCTCGACCGTGAGGCGGGGCGCTACATCGTCCATTTCCGCGGCAAGCATCCGCTCGAACCATCGACGATGGAGGCGATGGCCGGTGAGTTCGAGAACGAGCTGCTCGCCCAGGCGCTGCGCGAACGCGTCGGCGAGGCCAACAAGCACATCATCGAGGGCATCACCGCGCTCGCCATCGGCGGCGCCACCAGCGCGCCGCAAGGCGGATCGATCGGCGACGGTTTCATCGACGATGCGCAAGGGCTCGGCAAACCGCTCCATCCGGAGAAGGAAGCGGTCAAGGAATGAGCGGCGGTAGCGCAACCCTGAGACTTCACCGCGACCTCTACGCCGAGGCCGCCATCCGCGACGCCGTCGACACCTTTGCCGGATTCGCCGACTTTGCGGTGGCGCGCGAAGGTGATCATTTTGTCGTCGAGCTCACTGAGATCGATGCCGACGCCGACGGCGACGTCGCCGCAGAGCTCGCCAACTTTGCCCTGGCCAACTCGGCGGTGCTGCGAAAGAACGACCATGCTCGATCCGAGTGAGACGGGCTCGGCGCCGGCACCCGATCTGCCGCAACTACCGCGCGGTCGCCAGGTCGACTTCACGACCCTTTCCGAGCCGAACCACTGGCGGCCGGAGTTCGCCACGCCCTTCAATCAGCGCGTCATCGGCAACAAGATTCTCATCAGCAACGACTTCGGCGATTGGCTACTGCTCAGCGACGGCGAATTCCGAGACTTCATCGAGGGGCGACCGCAGCCCGGCGAGCCTCTCTACCAAAAGCTCGTGCGCGCCAATTTCGTCGCCGACGAGGTCGACTTCCTCGCCCAATCCAATCGCTGGCGCGCCAAGAAAGAGTACCTCTTCCACGGGCCGACCCTGCACGCCTTCGTCCTCACCCACCGCTGCAACCACGGCTGCCAGTACTGCCACTCCTCGATCGTCGGCATGGACCGCTACGACACGGACATGTCGATCGAAACGGCGACCCGCGGCGTCGACATCGCTTTCGAGACGACGGCGCGCGGCTTGACCATCGAATTCCAGGGCGGCGAACCCACCGCCAACTGGCAGACTCTGCAACACATCGTCGACTACGCGCGCGAGAAGAACAAGACGGCCAACAAGATCCTCTCCTTCGCCCTGGTCACCAACCTGACCCTGATGGACGACGAAAAGCTCGACTACCTGCTCGACCGGCACGTACAAATCTGCACGAGCCTCGACGGGCCGGCCGACCTGCACAACCAGATCCGCATCTTCCGCGACGGCAACAGCCACGAGACGCTCATCCACTGGATGAAGAAGATCAACCAGCGCTACGAGGACATGGGTCTCGACACCAACCACTACTGCGTCGAAGCGCTACCGACGATCACCCGCGCGAGCCTGACGCAGTGGCGCGAAATCGTCGATCAGTTCGTCGAAGCCGGTTGCCGCGCCGTATTCCTGCGCAAGCTCGACCCGTTTGGTTTCGCCGCCAAGAGCGTCAAGACCCTCGGCTATTCGATGGACGAGTTCCTCGAGTTCTACGCCAACGCCGTCGACTACATCATCGAGCTCAACCGCCAGGGCGTTCAAGTCATGGAGCGCCACGCCGCCATCATGCTCAACAAGATCCTCGCCGATGAAGAGCCCAACTACCTCGACCTGCGTATTCCCGGTGGCGCCTGCATCGGCCAGCTCGGCTACGCGCCCGACGGAAGTATCTACTCGTCGGACGAAGGCCGCTTCGTCGCCGCGATGGGCGATGACATGTTCAAGATCGGCACCGTCGACGACACCTACAATGAGCTCATGGGCAACGCCGCGACGCGGGCCCTGGTCATGGCCGGGCTCAACGACGGGCACCCGGACTGCGTGAGCTGCGTCTACAAGCCGTGGTGCGGGCAGCAGGTCGAGTACAACTACAAGACCCAGGGCAGTCTGCACGGCCACATGCGCGACTCGACCTGGTGCAAGAAGCACAAGTCGATCTTCGACTACCTCATGCACAAGCTAGAGTCCGCCGACGAAGAAGAGATGGAGATGTTTCGCCTGTGGACGACCAACCGCACCTTGGATCACTTTATCGTCGACGAATGAGGATCGCCGCATGGGCGAATGCGATTCCAGCAAAGACAGCGGCGGCCTCAGCGGCCGCGGCCTCGTTCTCACCGAGCCGGCAGACTCCGCCCTCGAGGCGGTGTACGCGCGCTACCTGACGTCGCGCTGCCGCGCCTTCTTCGCTCTCGAAGAGCACCTGCCCGAAGCACAGCGACTCACCTTCCAGCAGATCGTCGCCATCGTCCGCAACGCGCTGCGGCAGCGGGGAACGTCGATGCTCGCCTGCTTCGCTGCTCCGGTGGTCGGCACGGCGCTGAGCTGCGCGCCCTTCGAGGACCGAATGCCGGCACTGCGCGAGCGCATCGCCCGCGCGACGCAGCACCTCCTACCCCATCTGCTTCTCGAAATGGCGCTTCGCCACGTCATCCCAGCCGGGCAAATCACCTGGCCGCACGCGGCCCCGAGCCTCCTGTCACTGACTTTGCCCGGCGAAATCCACCCGCCGGCCCGAGCCGACACTCTGCGCTTTTCATCCGCTGCCGTCGCCGCCTGGCAGGGTGACCAGGAGATCGACAGGCTCGACCTCTCCACCGAGGGCATCGCACGAGCGAGCAAACAAAGCTCGCCGGAGCGCTTCCGCATCACCCATCAGGTTCACGCCATCGCTTCCGTCACGCGCTTCGCCACCGTCGACTACAACCCGATCGCGAATCTCGAGGAACATCCCGAAAAACGCGGCAACCCAGTCGACCTCGGCAGTCGGAGCCGCGACGAATGGATTGAATCCCTGACGACGTCGTTTGCCTTGGTCGAGCGCTTCCTGCCCGCCATCCACGCCGAGATGACCACCCTCCTCCAACAGGCGATCCCCGTCGGCTACGACGACCACCGCCACCTATCGGCCTCCTACCGCGAGGCCATCGGGACCATCTACCTGACCCTGCATCCCGAGATCATGACGATGACCGAGGCGGTGATCCACGAGTTCCAACACAACAAGCTCAACGTCTCCTCCTACAGCATGGATTTCATGCACAACGCCTTCCACCCGCTCTACCCCAGCCCCGTGCGACCCGACCCGCGGCCGCTGTGGGGAATCCTCCTCGCCGTGCACGCCTTTCTGCCCGTCGCCGAGCTCTACCGCCAGATGCGCGACGCCAACCATCCACTCGCCTCGCGGCCCGGCTTCGCCGAGCGCATGTCCGACATCGACCTGAAAAACCACGAAGGCATGCAGATGCTGCGCGCACACGCCCACTTTACGGGCGAGGGAAGAGCCTTGATGGACGACCTGGAGGAGCTCGAACAGCAGCACCTGCGCGACCGCGAGGGACGCGGTCTGACGACGACGCCGACTGCCGTCCACCTCGGTTAGCGACTCGCCGGCATCGCCATATAGGCGTCAGCGCGCCGCCTCGCCACCTCGCCGCCTCGCGACGGCGCGGTCGACCACTTCAGCGCGCCAGCGGCATGTCTTGGGTGGCGCCGACGCGCACCCCCAGCGGACCGCGCGGCACCGCGATTTCGATGCGCTCGCGGTTGCGCACGACGTCGAGCACCACCGTCTCGCCGGTCTCGCCCTCGTGCGTTTGCTCGACCAGGTCCTCGGCCGCGAACAGTCGCTGGCCGTCGTAGCTCAGGATCAAGTCGCCGGTCTTCAGTCCGACTTCCTCGGCGACCGATTCGAACATCACATCGTCGACGCGCAGCCGGTTCGGACGGCCGATGGCGTAGAGGTAGTGATCGTACGAATCATCGCCGATCTCATCTCGCACCGACGTCCGTTGAGCCGCCAACTCCGCCATTTCCTCCCGGAAGCGAGGAGTATCCAACCAACCCTCACGCGTCGCCTGATCGCGCAGATACACTTCGGACATTGCCAGCCGGTCGCGGCGCTGCTTGAGCCGCTGTGCCTCCTCCGGTGCCAGCCCAGCCGCCACCAACGCCCGTTCCTCGGCACTCTTCGAGTAGTCGACCTGATCGCGCGGCGGTCCATGCCGCGCCGTACCCTCATCCGCCGGCTGGCGGCGCCGACTTCGCGCCGAGAGCTCGCCCACATCCTCGGCCAGCGCCTCGACGCGGCGCTCGAGACGCCGCAGGCGCGCCGCCTGCAGCTCCGCCACGCCCGCCTCCCGATCGCGTGTGCCAGCGCCAGGGCGCGCCGCCACTTTCGATGGGCTCGGCTGACCGGGTCGCCGCGCAACCGTTTGCGGCGACTCACCACCACGCGGCTGACCCGCCATCCACCAAGTGGCGGTCAGAGCGCCAACCAGCGCGGCACCGACGACCTGGCCAAGCGTCGTAAAGGCGCGCGATCTCAACACGTCTCCTCACACATCATGCGACCTGCCAGAAATCGCTCAGCGGGCGAATACACCGCGTTATCCCTACACAGCCAAAAAATCTAGATTTCCCGAATAGATCCCAGTTTTGCCCTTGACCGCAAGCGCAAATTAATACACTCCGTCTCAATTTCTTCCTTGACTTTCAGGGTCTTGACCCTGTACGCGATGGGGAGACGTTTATCCAGTTAAGTAGGGGGCCGTGAATCGAATTATGTACTGCTCGTACGAAATTCGTAGAGCCTGGCAGGCAAGCGTGGTATCGTCTGCTGAGGACGCAGCTCGAGAGCTTCCTATTCAAACACGAGGAGGGTGTTGAATGCACGTGCGGCGCAAGCAGCAAATGCGAACCGAAGCGAGCCAGCTCAATGGCAAGGCAATGCGGCCGTACGGTGCGGTACTTTCCGTGGCCTTGGCACTCTGCCTGGCAATTCCAGCGACCGCACAGATTCCGAAAGAAGATCAAAAGTGCATCACCACCTTCACCAAGTCCTTGCGCAAAGTCGCCAAGAAGCACGGCAAGGGCGTCAAGAAGTGCTTGTCCAAATTCGCCTCGGGCGCGCTGGTCGCGCAGAGTCCCGAAGCCTGCATCATCGACGACCCCGGGGCCAAGCTGGCCGCGGTCATCAACAAGTCGATCACCAAGGCAAACGACAAGTGCGCAGCCGGCTTCCCGCCTTTCGGAACCAGCTCGCCGATCGCGGCGATGACCGACGCAGTGCTGATGCAGATCGACCTGATGCACCAGTCGATCGGTCCGAACCTCGACCTCAATTTGATCGCCACACCGAGTGACGCAAAGTGCCAGTCCAAGGTCGGTGCTGCGCTGCTCAAGTGCGAAGACACGCGCGTCAAAGAGTACTTCAAGTGCCAGAAGCTCGGACTTCGTTCTGGTGCCATTACCGATGGAGCCACCCTCGCCGATACGTGCCTGGGAACGGCGCTCAATCCTCAACCCGACCCCAAGGGGCGTATAGCTTCCAAGTGCGGAACCAAAGTGGCGGCGGCGATCGTCAAACACTGCGCCACGACCGACCTGATGCAGGCCTTCGTGCCGTGCAACGCCGCCGATGCCAGTTCTTTGACGAACTGTCTGTCGAGCGAATCGGCGTGCCAGGTGTGCCGCATGCTCAACGCGGCCGGCGGAGTCGTTCGCGACTGCGACGCTTTCGACGACGGTGACGACGCCAACGGCAGTTGCAGCGCCGAGTGCGCGGATGGAATCCTGCAGCTCGACGAAGGCTGCGACGACGGCAACCTGACCAGCGGTGACGGCTGCTCGAGCACCTGCACCATCGAGGGCGGCTGGAGCTGCAGCGGCGAGCCGAGCGTTTGTTCGTTCAACTGCGGCAACGGTGCGCTCGATGCCGGCGAGACCTGCGACGACAGCAACGTCACAGCAGGCGACGGTTGCTCCGACGCCTGCACGGTCGAGAGTGGCTATGAGTGCAACGGCGAGCCGAGCACTTGCAATCTCATTTGCAGCAACGGCACGCTCGATGCCGGCGAGGCATGCGACGACGGCAACGCCACCGATGGCGACGGTTGCTCGAGCTCCTGCACCATCGAACCCGGATATCAGTGTGCCGGCGAGCCCAGTGCCTGCACCTTCGTCTGCGGCAACGGAACCTTCGAGAGCGGCGAGAGCTGTGACGATGGCAACGCCGCACCCGGCGACGGTTGCAGCGCTCTGTGTCAGATCGAGCCCGGCTGGTTGTGCTCGGGCTTGCCGAGCTTGTGCAGCCCGATCTGCGGCGACGGTCTCGTCCGCAGCGTCGAGGGATGTGACGACGGCGACCTGAACAGTGGCGACGGTTGCTCGTTCAGCTGTCAGATCGAAACCGGCTACGCATGCGGCGGAGAGCCGAGCTCGTGCTCGGCGATCTGCGGCGACGGCTTCATCCGCGGCCTGGAAAACTGTGACGACGGCAACGGCAGCAATGGTGACGGTTGTTCGGGCACCTTCTGCCGTGCCGAAACCGGATACACCTGCACCGGCCAGCCGAGTGTCTGTGTCGCCGACTGCGGTGACGGCAACCTCGATGGCATCGAGACCTGCGACGACGGCAACACGACCGCCGGCGACGGGTGCAGCACCAACTGCTCAACGGAAGACGGCTATGCCTGCTTCGGCACGCCTAGCCTCTGCTCACTGACGTGCGGCAACTCCATCATCAACCCGGGCGAAAACTGCGACGACGGCAACTCGACATCCAATGACGGTTGCAGCTCGACCTGTCAGAACGAGTCCGGGTGGTTGTGCACGACTCCGGGCACGGCCTGCGCGAACTTCTTCCTCTTCATCGATTCGCCGGCGCACGGCATCTTTTCTACGGACGGTACGGCGACCATTACCGGCCACTACACGACACTTCCGGCCGGTCAGGCGACTGTGACCGTCAACGGAGTTCCGGCTGTCACCTTCGACCCGGTGGCGCGTACGTTCTCGCACTCCATTCCTCTCGACACGGATGCGATCTTCAATCCGGCGCTGGTCACCCTTACCAACACGGCGAACGGCGACGACATACGCGAGCGAATCGTCGTCATTGCCGGTGACTCGGTCAACGACGGTTCCTTCTCGCTGCAGAGCGTCGCCCTGCGGCTCAACGATTCAGGGCTCGACTCGATCGAGCCTCTCGTCGGCGATCTGGCAGCGGGGCAGTTCGACCTGGCTACCTTGGTTCCGCCGGGTACGGTTCTCGCCGACGAGTGTTTCATCACGGTGATCGGTTGCTGGGGTAGCGCGGTGGTTACGATTGCCAACCCGCCGCCCTCCTACAGCACGCTGGGTCTGACCATGGATTCACAGACCAACCAGGTACACGGCGACGTGGCGGTCAACGACCTCCGCATCGACGTCTTCATCGACGGCAGCGGCTTGGTTCCCGACTGCGGCTTGCGCCTGACCGCCAACGTCATGACCCTGGTCGGCGACTACTCCCTCGAACCCGACGCCGGCGACCCGTCCAACATCGATGTCAATCTGATCGGTGCTCCGGCTGCGGTCTTCACCGGGTTCAACCACACCTTCACATCCGGTTTGTGTGATGCGCCAATCATCGGCGACATCATCCAGGCCTTCCTCCCCGACATCGAAGCGTTCGCCACCAACGGCATCGCCGGGTTCATCGGCGACCCCGACGGCGCGGGTCCGCTCGACAGTCCGATCGCGCAGGGAATCGAGGACGTCCTCGCCGGTATTTCGATCACCGGTCCGGTCGGTGCAGGCCTCGGCTTGCAACTCGACGCCCCGCTTTTCGCGGTCGACGAAGACAACGACGGCATCACGCTCGGCTCCGACTCACGCTTCACGGTCAGTATCGGCGGCGGCCCCGGACAGTGCATCCCGCCCGCCGGCGCGCCGGATTTCACCGCTTCATATTCGAACCTACAGCCGTTCCCGGCATTTGGTCCGAACACACCCGGTGGCGACCCCTACGGTATGGGTATTTGCATTGCGCCGGACGGCTTCAACCAGTTGCTGCGCGGCCAGACCGAGTGCGGCCTGATGCGCTCGTCGCTGACCGAGATCGATCTCGACGGCGACGGACCGATCCCGCCGCTGACGATCACGTCGACGATTCTAGCGGCTCTGATTCCGGAGTTCGGCAACTTGCCGCCGGCGACACCGTTGCGCATCGACATCGCGCCGACCCTGGCACCAGTCGTCACGACCGACGACGGGCCAGGCGGAGAGCTGACGGAGTTGTTGGTTTCTCACATCCAGATGAACATCGTCGAGATCGGACCGGAAACGCTGTGGCTCGAGGGAGCACTCGACGTGGAGCTCGGCATGGATCTCGCCTTCCTACCTGACGGAAGTGGCCTCGCGATCACGATCGGCGAGCCCGAGCCCTCGGGTATCTCGATCGCCGTCACCGAGAATCCTCTCGGCGTCGACGAAGCCGAGGTGGAAGCGGTGTTGCCGGGAATCGTCACACCGCTCATTCCGAGTCTGGCGGGCGCTCTGTCCGGATTCCCGCTGCCGCAGTTCTTCGGTCTGAACATCGACGGCGTCGACGTTTCCAAGAACGGTGACTTCCTGTCGCTGTTTGCAAATTTCTCGGTGGCACCTTGACGAAACGGATCAACAAAAGGGTTGGCCCAGCCGGTTCGTGCTGGGCGGATAGAAAAAGGGTGATGGGTTCGCCCACTGCATGACGGGCCCACAGTGAAGGAGGAAGTATGAGCGACAAGAAGAAAAACGGGCTTCCCGAGTTGCGGAAGAAGCCGCTGGACTTTCTGAGCCCGGCTGAAGCCCAACAAGCGGTAAAACCAGTCGCCGCCCTCGATACCTCGGAAGCGGTGAAGGCCCTGAGAACGGAGCCCAACAGTGAGAAGATGCTGATGGCTCAGCACATGTCTCACGCTTCACACGGCTCGCACGGGAGTCATGGCTCGCATGGCTCGCATGGTTCTCACGGCTCGCACGGCTCGCACGGGAGTCACGGCAGCCACGGCAGCCACGGCTCGCACGGGTCCCACGGCAGTCACGGATCCCACGGATCCCACGGCTCCTGGTGAGGAGGGAACAATGGCCCTATTCTATCCGAAGATGAAGAAAGGGATGCGCGGCGGAGTATTCTCCGCGCTGACCCTGTTGGTGCTGGCCTCGACGGCGAGTGCTTTGACGCTCACAGGCGGCCCGACTTACACACTTCCGGGCGGCGGTTCTTGCACCACCTCCGGAGTTTCGACGCAAACCGGTGGTACGACGGTTTCGTGTACCGGGGTCAACCTCGGGGCGCACACCAACGTCTACTACGGTATCCGCAACGACACCACGGTGAACGGCAACACCATGACCGGTACCGCGCCGGCTCCATCATCCGGTGAGGAGTTCACGTATACCAGCGACACGGCGACTTCCGTTACCTACTCGAGCGCAACGACCGTCAACGACGCCGTGCTCGGCAATCAGGCCGTCGCCAACACATTGGTGTTGTCTCTCACGGGTACCGGTTCCGTCGTTCCAACTGGCGGTATCCCCGGCAACAACGGCAACGGCGATATTGAAAGGCTCTTCAAGATCACCGGCGGAACGTCGTTCACCGTGAACGTCGACATCACCGCAGTGAGCCCTTCGTTTTCCGGTGCGGCGTCAACTGCCGTCTACGACCCGACCGAGACGCCGCTTTCCGGTGCCTCCGACACCAGTCGCGTCGACCTCGCCTTCTACTTCTCCGATTGCGGAGACGGCGTCACCGACTCACCGGAAGAGTGCGATGAAGGCGCAGCCAACGGCACGTCGACGTCGTGCTGCACGTCTACCTGCACCTTCCGGGCTTCTTCTGAGATTTGTCGTCCCGGAGCGGGGGCGCCTTGTGACGCAAGCGAAATGTGCACGGGCGCGGCGGGGGCCTGTCCTGCCGACGATGCCCCGATCAACAGCGGAAACGTCTGTCG
This sequence comes from uncultured Binatia bacterium (SeqCode), assembly GCA_965216585.1. GTDB lineage: Bacteria > Desulfobacterota > Binatia > HRBIN30 > CADEER01 > CADEER01. The sequence goes on from CBDCGC010000003.1 coordinate 110,045, forward strand.
CGCCGGTTCGGGCGACATTTGCGATGCAAACGAGACCTGCACCGGTGTCCCCGGTGAGGGTTGCCCAGCCGACGATGCGCCAGGCAACTCGGGCCTGACCTGCCGTGTCGGTTCGATCGGCGGCATTTGCGACCAGGATGAGACCTGTAATGGCGTTCCCGGCGATCCCTGCCCACCTGACGATGCCCCGGGCAACCTCAACATGATCTGCCGCGCCGGCTCGGGCGATGCCTGTGATCCCAACGAAGTCTGCACCGGTGTACCCGGTCAGGGTTGCCCGGCCGACATCGTCGAGCCGCCGACAACCCAGTGCCGTGCCGGTTCGGGCGATAGCTGTGACCCCGATGAGAACTGCACCGGTATTCCGGGACAAGCGTGCCCGAGCGATACGGTTCAGTCCGCGGGTACGGAATGTCGTGCCGCCGTCGATGCCTGTGACGTCGCCGAGACTTGCAGCGGCACAGCACTGGACCCCTGCCCGGCTGACGCCTTCTCGGCCGCCGGAACGTCTTGCGATATCGACTCCGACGTATGCACGGAGGACGAGTGTGACGGCAGTGGTGGTTGCTTCTTTGCTCAGAACCTCGACTGCTCGGACGGCAGCTCCTGTACGCAGGACTCGTGCGATCCGATCAACGGTTGTGAGTACAGTGGCGCACCTTCCGGAAGCTGTGTCGGTCCGGTCCGCGCCGTCCTGAAGTACAAGGACCAGACGCCTGACAAGCGGGATAAGGTCGTCTTCGTCTGGAAGGGCGGACCTGCTCTGGTCACCAACATGGGCGATCCGCTGACGACGACCGATTACGAGCTCTGCATCTACGACAACAACGGTGTTCAGTTGGCCATGCATGTGCCATCTGGCCTGGGTTGGAAGCAGCTCGGCAAGCCCGCCAACCTGAGGGGCTACAAGTTCAAGGACAAGACGTTCGCCAACGACGGCGTCAAGCTGGTTCTGCTCAAGGGCAGCAGCTTGGACAAGGGCAAAGCCAAGGTCGTGGCGAAGAAGGAGAACGTGCCAGACACGGCTACGTTGCCCTTCGCCTTCCCGGTCACGGCACAGGTCTATGCCGACGGTGGAATGTGTTGGGAAGCTCAGTTTCAGACCCAGCACACGAAGCGGAACGAGATCGGCAAGTTCATTGCCAAGATCAAGCCGTAACCTTCACTGATCCCCCCTCCCCATCCCTCGGCCATGCCGGGGGGTGGGGAGGCAACCCTCCTCTCTCCACCCTTCCTCTCTCCACCCTTCCCCGCGTCGCCCGACTCGACTCGAACGCCTCGCCCCTTCGATGGCGGACGACAGGCGGCCCGCGAGAAGCTCCTCGAGCGGCCCTACGCGGGCGCTGTCAGGACAGTCGCCTGAGCGCCGCTAGTAGGCCCTGCCGAACGGCAGACCGATGCGGCGAGTTCTTCTCCGCACCCAGCGATGTCTTGTTGGCCTGGTACCAGTCGTAGGACTGGCAGATCATCTCTTCGTTCGACCAGCGCGGTTGCCACTGCAGCTCTCGAAGTGCCCGGCTGATGTCGAAATAGAAGGTGCGGCCGTACATCAGCGCGTGGTAGGGAGCGAATGGCGTCACACCGAGAGCGCCGCTCAGGCGCATCGCAGCAGCGCTGAGAGTCAAAGGTAGCGAATAGACTCGCGCGCCAGTACCCGCATGCCGGCACAGCGCCGTCAGGGTCTCACGCATCGTCCCGAAGCGATCGGTACCGATGTTGTAGAGAGCCGGGCCAGGCCGTTCGGCGGCGCGCACACAGGCGTCGGCGAGGTCGTCGGCGTGAACGAACTGGTAGAGGTTGCCGCCGCCACCCAGCACTGGAATACGGCGCCCCTCCCCGACCCACTCGAAGAGGATCTGGAAGATTCCCAGACGGCCATGCCCGAGCACCGTGCGCGGACGAATGACGGTGACGTCCTGCCCGTGCGCCGCTACACACTCTGCAACGAGGTGCTCGGCCGCCAGCTTGGCCCGGCCGTAGTCTTCGCGCGGCCGCGGGGTTGCTTGCTCGTCGATCGGACTGGCATCTGGAACTCCGAACACCGCGCTCGACGAGGTGTGCACCACCTTGCGTACTCCGGCATCGCGGGCGGCCGCCAGGACGTTGGCCGTCCCCGTGTAGTTGACCGAATGAAATAGGGCCGCATCGCGCGCCAGAGGCACCTGGGCGACGTTGTGAAACACCACCTCGATGCCGTCGCAGGCTTGCCGCACGGCGTTTTCGTCGCGAACGTCGCCGCGCACGATTTCGACCGATGCCGTCCACTGGCTGGCGTCGGCTTCGGCGATGTCGAACACGCGTACCTGATCGCCGCGCTGACACAGCCGCTCACAAAGGAGAGATCCGAAGTAGCCGGCGCCGCCGGTGACCAGGGCTCGCGCCATCACACCGTTACTCCATTGGCCAGACACCAGCGTACCGATTTCCGCATGCCCTCGGCCAGAGAGACATGCGGCGAGTATCCGAGATCGCGCTTGGCCGCCGCGATCGAGCAGGCAATCGAGTGACCGAGCTCGCCGAGAACGTGAATCTGCTGCTGGTAGACCCCAACGCGCTGCAACCACCCATCGACGGCGCTGGCGATGTCGCCGACGCCGGCAGGCAAGTGAAGCTGGCGGCCGGCAGGCGAGCCGCCGCACTCCTCGGCCAGGACCCGCCCCACCGTTTCGACGATTTCCAGGATCGAGTAGGGGCGCTCGTCGGCAATCCAGAAGGCGGCACCGTTCGCCGAATCCGCCCGGGCGGCAAGGATCAACGCTTGGCAGATGTTGTCGACGTAGGCCATCGAGCGCATCTGCCGGCCATCTCCGAGAATCGGGAAACGCCCCAGTCGGACCATGCGAAAGAACGTGCTCTGACGCGGCGGCTGATGCGGCCCGTAGAACCACGGCGGCCGGATGATGACCGTCTCGATTCGTCCCTGCCGCGACGCTTCCAGCAGCAGCTCTTCCATCATCATTTTCGACCGTCCGTACGCCATGTAGGGAGCGTATGCACTTTGCTCGTCGAAGAGCTCATTGGGAGAGCGGTTGAAACCAAAGGGGGAGTTCGACGAAACCGCCACGATGCGCCGCACCCCGGCGGCGACGGCGGCGCGCAGAAGATTGCGCGTGCCTTCGACGTTGACCTCGTAGAGCTCGCGGATACCAGCACGCGGGTGAACCACTCCCGCCGCGTGAAAGAGCACACAGCCTTCCGCTCCCTCGCACAGTCGCCGCAGATCATCGACATTGCCCAGATCGCCGCGGATCCACTCGACGTTCGCAGCATCCGCTTTCGCCGAGACGCTGTGACCGAGCGCGCGAAGATGCCCGCCGGTCAGCCCGGGCGCACCCCCGACACCTTCGAGGGCGGTCGCCAACAACCGCGTGCCGAGCCAGCCAGGTGCGCCGGTGACGACCGCCGCCGGCTTGGCACCTCGCCGCCGCGCCGGTAGGCGCCGATTCTCGGAATAACGATCGGCGTTGCGCAGCGCGATCGCCATGATGGTCCCCTGCGGATTGACGCCCGGAGAATCCGGCAGCAAGCTCGCGTCGTTCACGTAGAGGTTGTCCACATCCAACACCTTGCCGAATGAATCGACGGCGCATTGATCTCGATCTTCACCCATCGGACACGAGCTGAAAGCGTGCACCGTGGAAAGACCCATGTCGCCCGCTTCCGCCGGTTCGTCGAGGAGCGCTCGGCACTCGTCGATCGATGCCATGCTCGGCCTCGATCGCAGTGCCGGATAGATTCTCGTGGCACCAGCAGAAAACAAGATCTCGCCGAGATGCGCGAGTCCGCGACTGAGGTTGTGTCGATCGAGCGCCGAGAGTGAATAGCGGACGACGACCTCGGGGGCGCAACCGGGAACGACCCGGATGCGCCCCCGATTCGTGCCACGCGTGGCCGTGTAGTACAGCGCCGACTGCCGCCAATCGCGCATCGCGGATTCGGTCTCACTCCAACTCTCGGACAGATGCATGGCGAGAAACCCGGGAGAAAAGACCGAACCCCCTATCGCAATGTCTGGCCACATCTCTTTCACCTGGTACACCGGCAGGGCACCGAGGTGGGCGTCGATGCGCTCGTCGAATACCGCCGCAACCTTCGCCATGGGATGCAAGCAGAGGTTGTCTCCGACGTTGCGCCTGACGCCACTGCGACGCAACAAGGCGGCGCTTTGCACGGCGCCACCGCAGACGAAGACGGTGTCGGCGACGATCGACATCCGTTGCCGCGTCCCACCCGGTTCGACAATCACCTCTTCGACCCTACTACCGCTGAGGACGATGCGCAGCGCCCGGCAATCGCTCAGCAGACGCGCCCCCGCATCGAGCGCCCGCGGTAGATACGTCCGCTGCATCGATTGCTTGCCCGACGGCGCAAAGGCGGAGAGAGTCGGATCCTCTGTACGGCAACGCGGTACTTCACTGTAGCGCCATCCCATTTGCTCGATGCCGCGGCGCAAGCGCTGCGAGCTCGGCGGCGGCGTCGCACCCGCCAGGCCCGACACGCCGAGTGCACGCTCCAGCTCTTCGAACAATGGCTCCATCGCCTTCTCAGAGAGATCCGCTACACGTTTCTCGTCGCTCCAGCGCCGGTAGCATTCGCCCGGCAGGCGGTGCCAAAAGGCGCTGTTGACCTCGGTGGAGCCACCGACACAGCGCCCCTCGACAAAGGCAATGTTGGGAGAGCCGAAAATCGGTGTCAATCCGCCGTGGCGATAGAGCCGGGCAATCGCCTCGGGCGAACACGTCACCATCGCTCGGGTGTCGATGCTCGGCCCTTCTTCGATGATCAGAACGTCGTAGCCGCGAGCTGCCAGGGTAGCTGCGGTTACCGCCCCACCCGCCCCGGAACCGATGACGAGAACCTCGGTTCGCAGCCTCGCCGTCGCCATTACGCTCTCTGCTCCCCGCTGCGGCAGCCCTGCCGGCTCGTCAGGTGGCCGACAACCAACGGGTGGTCGAAGTAGAACAGCAAGGCCATCGAGCGAATGACCTTGACGAAATCGCGCATCGGCGACAGCGGCGAAGCACTCCACCACTGCAGATACGACCGGCGCGAGTCGAGACCGAGAGCGCGGAATCGCCGGCCGTACGCCATCACCGCGAGAAGGTCAAAGACTTGCAGCGTGATCCGATATGGCCTCCCCAGATAGCGCGGCATGCGGTCCACTTGCTCGTTCACATCCCGGCACACCTGGATGCCGATCTGCCGGCGCTGGCCGGCATCCATTTCCGGATACGACGGCAGCAGGGCTTCGATGATTTCCGCCAGGGGCCGCATCAACACGATCCAGCCGCCACGCCAGTGATTGCGAACACGTGTGTGAAGACTACCAGCAATCGACGACCCGCGTCACGATGGCACACGCCATGGTTGCGTCGCCTGGTCGAGCCGCTCCAGCTCTGCCGGCTCGAGTCGCACCGCCAACGCCTTCGCATTTTCTGCCGCCTGTTCCGCACTGCGCGCACCGGCCAGCGGAATGACCTCAGGTCGCGCCATCAGCCAGGCCAGCGCCACACTCGAGGTGGCGACGCCGTGCGTGCCCGCAACTTCGCGTAGGACTTCGAGCACGGGTTGGGCGGCCAGCAGATTGTCGGCGCCAAACCACGGCACCGCGGCGCGCTTGCCGAGCGGCGGTCGCTTGGCGTCGTAGGCACCGCAGAGCAAACCCTGCTCGAGCGGACTGTAGGCCAGCAGAGTCACGCCGAGCTCCCGGCAGGCATCGAGGACTCCGTCGACCTCCGGCGCCCGATGCAAGAGCGAGTAGCGCACCTGATTGGTCGCCAGGGGCACCCCTCGGCGTTCGAGCGCCGCATGCGCCTGGCGCATCTCCGCTGCATTGAAGTTGCTCACGCCGACGGCGCCCACCCTGCCGGAGGTTACTGCCTCGGCCAGCACCTCCATGACGGCGTCGATCGGTGCCTCGTCGCGATCGGGCCAGTGGATCTGATACAGACCGATCTTCGACAGGCGCTTCAAGCTCAAGGCCAGGCCCCGCTCAATCGCCGACGGGCCGCCCCGCCCCGCCAGCGGTGCGTATTTGGTGGCGAGCACGAGATCGCGGCCGCTGCGCCGCGCCAGGGCACCGACGATCTGCTCGCTCTTGCCCCAACCGTAGGACTCCGCCGTATCGAAGAGCGTCAGACCAGCGTCGAGCGAGGCGCTGAACGCTCCCACCGCCTCCGCCGGCCCGTACTCCTGGCCGTAGCGCCAATACTCTTCGTCTCCCCACGACCAACAGCCAACGCCGAGCGGCACCACCGTCACCGGACTGTCGCCCAATCGACGCTCTTCACGCACGTGAAGGTTCCCCTTCGATCCCGGGCCGGTCTTTGGCTCCAGACGTCATATTCTTGCCAAACGCTCCTTCTCTGGACTACCTTTAGCCTGACCATGTCTGCCCAGACAATGATAACCGAGGAGGATCGCCGCGCCGCCGCAGCGGTCACCGCTTCCGGCAGCGGGCACCGCTACGAAATCCAGCTCGGCCACCTCTGCAACAACCGCTGCGTCTTCTGCTCGAGTGGTCAATTGACGGCGATGAAGATCGCCCGCACGGTGCCGGTCGAACCGATCCTCGAGGCGCTCGAGGATGCGCGCGCCGCCGGTGCGACACACTTGACCTTTCTCGGCGGCGAGCCGACGATTCACAAGCGCTTCCGCGAGGCGCTCAGCAAGGCCGTCGATCTCGGCTTCGAACACATCGTGATTTTCACCAACGGCGTGATGTTCCCCCAACCGGGCTTCATCGAGTCCATTACCTCGATGGGCAACTTCGAGTGGCGGATTTCGATCCAGGGTGCGACCGAGGAAGCGCACGTCGCAACGACCGAGCGACCTGAGTCGTTTCAACGCATCGTACACGGCCTCGGCGAGCTACAGCGACGCGGTCAGTTGGTGACGACCAACATGTGCGTCAACGAACGATCGTACCGCTCGCTGCCGCACTACCCGGAGCTCCTGAAGAAGTACGGCGTCCGCCAGCTCCACGTCGACATCGTCCGTCCCGAAAGCACCGGTGAGCGCAACGAGGACTACCTGCGCGAGATCATGCCGCGCTACTCGGACATGGCACCCTACTACTCCGCCATGCTCGATGGCTTCGACGCTTGGGATCCCGACTTCGACGTCAACGTCGGCAACCTGCCCTACTGCATCCTGCCCGAGTGGGGATCGCGGATTCATCACGGCGGTCAGGAAACCGTCACCAAGTCCTCGGACGGCGAAGGCCTCGAGGACGAGATGAACAAGTACGAGTGGCAGGCATCCCTGCGCCGCCACCTGCCGACGTGTGACGACTGCGTTTTTCGAACGCGTTGCACCGGAATCTTTCGCGTCTACCTCGACCTGCATGGCGAAGACGAGTTCCGCGGCTTGAGCCGCGAAGAAGTGTTGTCGCGGGATACGCAGCACCGCAATTTCGTGCTCTTCGCAGAGACCTGGCTGGCGCCGCTGCGCCAGGCCCTGGCGACCAACGGAGCTGCGGATGGATGGCGAATGCAGCAGGAGATCAGCGAAGACCGACGCCGCCAGGTCGAGATCAGCTTTGCCCACGGCGCCAGCGGTGGTCAGGTGCGGTTGTGTTTCCAGCGCCGCGGCCACGCCGCAACGCCGGTGCTGCGCAGCTCCTGCTACGACACCAGCATCGAAGTCGACGCCACGGCGCCGCGCAAGGCCGTTGCCGATCTCCTCACATGGGTTGCGGAAACTCTGGCCGGCGACACTGCAACGGCGCCGACTCTCGACGAAGCAGCCGTCGCTCAGCTTTTCGACTCGCCCCTGCTCAACCGCGGCCGGCGCCGCGTCGCGGCGTTGAGCCAACAGATGAAAACTCGTTTTTCCGCCCCAGGGTGGCATCTCGAGCCACTCCACTGGCCGTCGTCGACGGCTGGCGAGGTGATTGCCCGGGGGCCTGGCGAGCGCCACATCGGCGTGCGTTTCACCCTGAGCACGCGATCCGGCCGTTCTCACGTCGGCGTCGGTTTTCGCATGTCGGACGATGGCGACGGCGACGTGCGCAGCGCCGTCGATCACCTCGCCCGCGCCCTGCGCCGCGACAGCGAAACCGCCAGCGCCTGAACCGCCGCTTCGACTACGGCAGAACCCTGCTCTTCGCTTTGAATCGCGCGCCGTCGTGACGGGCGACGTCATCGCTGTCGTAGACCGCCTGCCAACACGCGCTGCCGTTGCTGCTGCTGAACTGCGCAGTCACCGGCACCGTCATCGCCGCAAGGTCGATCTCCGGAATGTTGGTTCCCTTCGCCTTGAGCAGAATCTTGGTGCGGTCGCTATCGCTGGTCTTCAAACGCGCAGTGCGCAACCCGTCGTGGCTCAACAAGGAGTTGCGGTACACGAAACCGCCGCTGGCGAACTTCCAATAGAGCGAGTTGGCCGGAATCTCCATGCGCAGGACGCGGCCGCCACCATCGTAGAGACAGAAGCCATAGTGCGTGTCGACCAGCGGATTGCCAAAGTCGGGACCCGCCGTCGCCTGACCGCGCTTCAACTTCCACAGCACCTTGTTGCGCCCGCGGTCGGGCCAGTCCTTGACGACCAACACTGACTGGCCAATCGAGCGACAGTCCGCCCGCGGCGTCAGCGGGCACATCAGCGGAGCGCCGAGTGGCGTTGGTGTCGCACTCGGCACCGGGGTGCTCGACGGCGTGAAGGTTTCCGTCGGCGTCGGGCTCGGCACCGGCGTCGGCGTACAAACCGGACCGCTGCAACCGCTTTGCACATCGCAGGTCTGGCATTCGTCGCACACCGGCGGCGGACCACCGATACACACACCGTCGACACAGGCGTCGGCCGTCGTGCAGGCGTTGCTGTCATCACAGCCGGCACTGTTGTTGATGTGCGCACAGGTCCCCGCACCATCACATTGATCGTCCGTGCACACGTTGCCATCGTCACTACAGGCGGCGCCGGCCGGGCTCAAACAATGCCCCCCGGTCTCATCACATTGGTTTTGACAATCCGCACCGGCGGCGCAGGGGTCTCCAGCGTGAATGCACGCGCCGCCGCTGCACACATCGTCGCCGTTGCAAAACAGTCCATCGTCACATGGCGAGCTGTTGTTCACGTGAGCGCATGCACCGGCGCCATCACAGTGATCGTCCGTACAGACGTTGCCATCGTCGGCGCAGGCCGTGCCGGCTGGCTCAAAGCAGGTATCCAGCCCCTCGTCGCAGGTGTCGGCGCACTCGCCACTGTTCAGACAGGGGTCGCCCATATGAAGGGAGCAAGTGCCGCCGCTGCAAACGTCGGTACCGTTGCAAAACACGCCGTCATCGCAGGCAACGCCGTTGGCAGAGCTGTGAATACAGGTTCCCTCGCCGTTGCACTCGTCGATCGTGCACACGTTGCCGTCGTCCGTGCATGGGTGGCCCATCGGATTGAGTTGACAGGAGGCCGAGCAACAGTCGCCGCCAACCGAGTTACCATCATCACACTGCTCGCCGGGGTCGAGGATGCCGTTGCCGCAGACGACACCACCTTCCCAGAAGCTACCCGGGTAGGAGCTCCAGGTATCGACGACGCTGCAGCGCGCCGCCGCCAGGGTGTCGGTGGTTTCGCCGCAGCACTGCGTCGAGGTACTGCACTCCAAACCGTCCCAGGCGGCGTCGGCCAGGCGTGCTTGCCCGGCATCCGAAGGGTGGAAGCAATCGCAACAAGAGACGTCGGCTTCGCGAAACTTGTAGAAGAAAGTCCCGTCGCGGTAGATGATCTCGACGCCAGCAGCACGCACCGCACCGCCCGCCGACATCCCGCCCGCGGGAATTGCCGCGTATTCATTGGTGACGCGCTCGAGGATCTCATTGTAGCCAACCAGCGTATTGTACATGTCGCGCTGGCGTTGATCGGAGCAGTTCGACGTCAGCGACGAGCAGATGCCGGAGCCGCCGAAGAGGTCGCCAACCAGGCCACCCAACCCCCAGATCACGTCACAGGGGAGCCCGAAGCTGACCCCACACCCGTTCTTCGATTCGAAGTTACACAACTGCGAAGCTCGCACGGTGGCGAGGACCGCGATCCGTGCGCCGGGGATCTGGATGAGCTGATCCATGCCGCGCCGGAACTCGCGCTCGAAAGCGGCGTTGGTCGTCCGGCAGTGGTTGTTGGGATCCCGGTCACCGCCGCAGGAGTTGCCGGTCTTGTCGACGAAGTTCGTACAGGCATCGTTGTGGCCGAGAAAGACGTTGACCAGGCCGGGCTGTGCCGACGCGCTCAGACTGGTGCGAATGGCGGATGCCTGGTTGAAAAAGTCGCTCAACATCTTGGCGCCGCTGGCAGAGTGATTGAAGTTGGTAATGTGCCCCGTCTTGGCGCACTCCAAGCGCTCGGCATGACTGAAGGTACCGTCCGGGCCGGCACTGCAATAGGCCACCGTGTGATCGTCACCCGTCGCCCAGTTGCGCGAAACGTTGTCGCCGTAGTTGCAGTCGCCGGTGTCGGCATCGAAGGCGCGCGAGATGCTGTCGCCCGAAACCGACACCGAGTCGGCCAGCACTCCCGCCCGAGCGGCGCCGGCAAGTGCCCACGAGCTCAGCAACAACCCCGCAACCGCGAGCCCCACCGCTCCAGCCTGCGAACGCCCCCTCATGCAGGCATCTCAACCGATGATAGACCCGGAGTCAAGCAACAACATCAGCCACCGGCCGCCGCCTGGCCGTCGCCGCCAGCGCCGGTTGCCTCGGCCCGCCGCCGGCGCATCGAGCGCCGGTGATTGCCGGTGATGACACTGCGCAAGTGGCCCACCGATCTGCGCAGGGAATCACCGGCCGCTGGCGGCGCCGAGCGCAGGATTAGGCGCAACGGGCCGTTCTCTACCAGCGCCGGTGCAACCCGCAGGCGCACCGTCTCGCCGCCCGGCGTCTGGATCAACAGCGAAGTGCCATCGCGGCCGCCGAAGCGATGCTCACCGGCCAACTCGGCACCGGCCGGCAACCCCTCGGTCAACAACTCGAGGCCCCGGTCGGTCAACTCGAGGCCATCAAAGTGGGCCAGGTCGTGCTCGATTGCCTCCTGCGGCACCAACCAGAGCAGAGCAGCAATCCGATCGCGACGGTCCTGCGCAACGAAACGCAGCGCCTCGCCATCGAGTTGGGCGACTCCCTCGCTCTGCCATGCAGCCAGGGGCATCGCCAGCACCTCGCTCATGTCGGCGCCAAAGATCTCGGCAAACTCGACGCGCTCGGCACTGTCGTTGTCGCGCAAGAGATGGGCGAGAAAAGACCGGGCCTCGTCGGCGACGTCCATCCGGTTGCCGCGATACTCGGCGGGTCCAGCTACCCACGGGCTGTCCTCCGGATCGCAAGACGAAAAGGCAGCGCTGCCGAAGATCACCGAGCGCGCCGATCGGCCCAGCCCAAAGACGTTGAGCGGCCGGCGCGATTCACTGGTCAGCGCCGTGTACCCGTAGGGCGAGCCAGAGCTGTTGCCGTTCGCTTTGAGAGCCAGCTCCGGCCTTCGCATCAGCATCATGTGATGGCCACTGCCGGTGCGAACGACGTAGCCGGTGCGTTCGGCCAGTGCCGGCAGCGCCGCCGGAATCTTCTCCTCGAACGGTTTGAGATGTTGCCAAAACGACTCCCAGGAGCCGCCGAAGTGCTTCTCGAGATACGACTTGGTCGGCGTCAGCATGAAAATGTCCGCCCACTTCGGAGTGAAACGGCTCAACACCGTTTCCATCTCCTCCAGCATGCCGTCGGCAGTGGTGCCCTCCAAGCCGAGAAGGAAATCGCAGGCGACATCTGAAATGCCAACCGCTTTCAGGTCATCGAAGCTGCGCTCGATCATGCGCAGATCCTGGCGACCTCGGTTGTGCCGTTCGTTGACCTCCGGATCCAGTGTCTCAATCCCAAACGAGAGCTGTTGAAAACCGTGTGCAGCGAGAACGTCGAGGCGTTTGCGATTCATCACCGCCGGATCGAACTCGAGCTTGCGAGACGCTTCGGGATGCCAACGGATCGAGCTGTCCAGAGCACTGAGGAACTCGCCCAGGTGCTTGGCTGGCAATACCGACGGCGTGCCGCCGCCTATGTACAGGGCGTGAAAGGTCAGCGGCGCGAGCTTCGGTCCGATCACCTCGATCGATCGCAGAACTCGCTCGAGCCAGTTGTCGAGCAATTGCGGTGAGGACGGTTGCAGGCGATCGTAGTTGCAAAACGTGCAAATCGACTTGCAGAAGGGAACGTGGATGTAGACGCAGTTGAGCGGCTCGGCCGATGAGATGGGATTTTTCACCGCCCGGTCCCAAAGTTCGGCCACCTCCTCTTCGCTCCAAACCTGCTCTTCGCCGTGCAGGTAGGCGAGACGGGACGCGTCGCCGAGCTTGGCCGCCTCGAGGTAGCGAGTGTGCAAGGCCTTTCGTTGATCAATCCACTGCTGTGTCGAGAATGTCGTGCTCACCGGAAACCTCGCGACCGACAGGTACTGCCGACGGTTACACTCTTAGTATAGACCATCATCGAGATGCCAACGACGGTCGGCCATGGCGTTTGCGAACCTACTCGCCCGGCCCCTCCCACCAGAGAAGCCCGCAAGACACTGCCATCAGCACCGCCAGCAAGCCAGTCGCAACCAGCGCACGGGCGCGGCTCGCCGGCATCATCAAGCGGAACTCGAAGGCCTGGGCGACGCCGCGCCAACTGCCATCACGCCACACCCGCCGCCACGGTGGCGGCCGCCACCCGACAACCGGCTCGACGCCGGCAACGCGATAGGGGGAGCTGCCGAACGCTTGGTCGAGAGCCGCCCCGACTGCCGCGACGGCGCCGGCACCCACTTCGCCAACAGCGGTGATGTCGAAGTATCGGCTGTCGCTGTGGCTCCCCTCCTTTGGCTCCAGGCGAAACACTTGCACGGCAATTCCCTCTCGGGTCAGCTCGATACGCGTCTCGTGCCGATCGATCACGACGTTGGCGTTGTCGACCTGCGCGCCAAACCTGCCCTCTGCCGCCATGCGCATGAAGCGCCGGAAGCCGACCTCACTGTCCGGCGCCAAGCCGACTTGCGCGGACGCCGCGCTGGCGGTGACGAGCAAGAGCACCCCTCGCAGGAGTTTGAACACAACACCCGCCGCCGGTCTCACGACGCACCTCCTCGGTCGCCGGCCACCGACTCCAGCAAACACGGCGGATAGCGCATGTCGAGCTCGTGACGGCAGCCGGCGATGCCAAAGGGCTTCGCCAAAATCAGCGTCGCCCCGCCTTCGCCGGTCGCGCGCACCGTCACTCGCCGCGCCGGCAGTGGACGGTCCGCCTCCAGCCCGGCGATCGAGGAGATGCGCCAGCCACATTCGCCAGCATCGGCGTCGGCAAGCTGGAAGCTTCGCCATTCACCGGCGGCCGGGCGCAGTGGAAGCTCGTAGATCGCCCGGTACGGACGTTCGAGGTCGAGGAGATGCAACTCCGGAAATGACCGCGAGCTCACCAACCCGGGGTTCGAACGCGACTCCCACGGTTTGGCCCCCACACACACCTCTCTCTCGCCCGCTGCCAGCGGCCGGCGACAGGCGCGAATCCCGTCGCTGAGCAGCCACGAGTCGACCTCGAACAAGTCGATCGGCCCCGATGGACTGCCGACCGTCGCCACCGCATCTCCCGCACTGACGCCACCGCGCCGGCGCACTTGCAGGACCGGCGCCGCGTCGCGGCGTCGAGGTGGAGGCGCGAACAGCGACATGCGGGTCACCAACTCTCGACAGCCCGCACTCTGGAGGCGAAACACCAGGCCATCAAAATCCCAACCGCGCTCGGCCACAGCGGTGGCCAGCGCCTCTGCCTCGGCGACACTCCAGGCGCCCGCCGGATGCGGAGCCGCCAACCTCGCCACCGTTGCGCCGTCGGTCGCGATGGCGCCCACCCCGATCAAGGTGGCCACTGTCGGCAACCAGCCCAATGCCTTCGAACGCCTCGCCGCGAGCTCGAACGGCACACACAGCAGCGCCACCGCCAGGATCGCCGCCGGTGCCAAGACCGGGTTGACGTAGTGCAGGGAAAAGTGATGTCGCTCGACCAGCAGATAGACCGCACCAAGGCCCATCGGCAGGAGCGCCAGGGCGCCGACGACGAACGCCCGCCCGGTCGTGCCAAGGCGACGGAACCGAGGTCCGAGCCGGTGGCAAACCAAAGCCGCAATGATGGCCGACGACAACAGCCAGGCCATCCTCGGATGTCCAGCGCAAGCCAAGAGGTTGGCCCGCAGAGCCGCTCCCGACGTCGCCGCGCAAACCGCCACCAGCACAGATGCCGCCACCAGCGCCGCCCGCCACGGCCGCTCGCAAGCCAACATCAAGACGATACCCAGCGGTGCCAGCATAATCAGCGATACGATGTGCTCGTTGATCGCCACGGCCAGGCCAAAGGCAGCGATGAGCAGGAATCGCCACCGGCCGGTCAGGCCAAGGGCCAACAAGGTGGAGCAGAAAACGACGGACGGCAACGCCCAGGCGCCGCCACTGGCCAGTTGAACCGGCAGGTGATCCTTGCCGAGCGTCGCCACGAAGAGCGCCGTCGCAGGTACCGCCAGCGTCGGCCGCAACCAGCGACAGATGACGACGAAGAAGGTACCCGCCGCCACCGCGGCAAGGGCGTGGACGAGGATTCTCTGCGCTTCACTCCGGCCTCCGGCAACGTGCACCAGGGCAAGCAGGTGTGTCCACACGGCGCCCTGATAGAATCCCGGCAGCGAGCTCGGCGACCCGCGCGTGTGGCAGTAGCCCTGCTCGGCGCAGTCGCGCGCCAGCAACAAATCGCGAATTCCGTCATCGGTTGCCAGAAAGTGGGGCTGCAGGCGGTTCAGCCAGAGAAAGGTCAGCAGCACGACCGCCAATCCACCGGCAACCGTGATGGCGGATCGCGCCTGAGGGCTCTTCAGAATCATTTGCCGAGGCGGCCGAGCGATCGGCGTCGGGCCTTGAATTTTCGTCACAACTCTCCGAGACTAAAGCCTTTCCAGACTCTTCGTTCAAATCGAGGGGCTCCTGGCGCGGAGGCGGCATGGCAAAAGCGAAGCTGAAAAAGCGACACCTCAAAGTACTCGAACGCCTGGCCGATTTGGCGCGCCAGCACGACGCCGGCGATCGCCGGCGCGATTCGTCGCACAAAAACGGGCGACACGACGGAAATCGCTTTGACGAAAAGCGCATCATCGACACCATCACGCGCAACGTCGTCGAACGGGTCACTCGCGTCATCCAGCGCGAGCAACATCTGCGCGACCGCCACCGCAGCGACGATCGTCGCTCGAGTCACCACGACGGTCACTACGAGGAGCCGCGCCAACACCGGCGGGACGACCACCGAGATCATCAGCGCGACGAGCAGCGGCGGAACGAAAGCGGCGAGCGTGGCGACGGCCGTGAAAAACATGCCATCGACACCGTCGTCCACCTGCTCGGCGAACGCCTTCACGAGATCGTGCGCCGAGAGCTCGACGAGCGACTCGGCCCGGCGAGTGCCGATGATGGCGATACGGCGTCGCCTACTCGCGTCGCTCGCAAGACCCGCTCCAAGCCGAAACGTTTACCTGCGACACGCAGCCGCAAGAGCAGCAAAGGGAAGGGCTGAGACCAGCGACACTCGATGCCTTCCGCCGACACATCCGCCGCTGTCCGGGACGACGCGCGGCCGCATTCAGCAACGCCGCGCCTGTTCAAAAAGAAGGTCGCCGATGATGTGCCGATCGACGGCTCGAGCATGTCGCTCTTCCGCTTCGGCGAGCAGTGCAACTACCGTTGCCCGATGTGCTCCAACACCGGCGACCCAGCTCTCTTCTTTCACCCGACCGAAGCCCTGCTCGACCGCGCTACCTTTCTGCACGAGCTCGGCTTCCGCCGCGTCATGCTGACCGGTGGCGAGGCGACGATTCATCCGGGATTCTGGACCGTGGTCGAGCGACTCGTCGCTCTCGACATGCGCTGGGACATCAACACGCACGGCCGCTCCTTTGCCGAGGATGGCTTCGCGCAGCGGGCAGTCGCGAGCGGCCTCGGACGAGCCATCGTCTCGCTCCATTCGTTCGATCCGGCCGCCAGCGCAGAGATCTTCGGCATGCGTGAAAAGGACCACCACGCCAGCGTCGCCGGCGTTCATCGCCTGGTCGACGCTGGCGTGGGCGTGATGTTGAACTGCGTCCTCTCGCGCCTCAATCTCGACCATCTCGAAGACTATGTGCGCCAGGCCCGCGCCGAGTTCGGCGCCGCCATTCGCTGCAAAATCGTGTTCCCGACGACCATCGGCAAGGGCGGGAAGTGGCCGGCGATCGCATCGCTGCGCTATGCCGACGTACGCGAACGCGTGCTGGCCATGCAGCGATGCGCCAAAGCACTCGACCTGGACATCTGCTTCGAGTCCTTTCCCAACTGCATTCTCGGCGATCCCGCTGCCACCAACGTCGGCCGCTCGGGCTTCGGCGAGAGTCACTACCTCGACGATGCCGATGGCCGCGCCGTCTATTCGATGCGCCACATCGAAGCCGAGCTGTCCGTCTATGGCGAACCTTGCCGGCGCTGCATCGCCCTGCCGCGTTGTCCCGGTGTTGCCCGCACCTACGCCCAACACCACGGCATCGCCGAGCTCGTTGCGTTTGGCGAAGCAGCTGCGGAGCGCGCTCATGCCTGAGCCGATTCGTTTCCACACCGACCTCTACCGGCGCGATGCGTTGGAATCCGCGGTGCAAAAATTCGGAGACACCGTCCGTATCCTGGATACCGATTCAGAGTCCCACGTCATCGTCGAGCTCGGCGCCGGCGACGAGGCCTTACGCGACGAGCTCTGCAACGAAGTCTTCTCCGAAACGGCGCGCCGCCTTCGCGATCATGGCCCGAAAGCCGGCCGCGGCAGCGTCGCAGAGCGCTACGCCACCGAGGCGCCGTGGCCTCTCCTGCAACCGTTCGCCGAGGGTTCGCCGCTCGCACTCGGATGGAACCTCGACACGCTCTCGCCGGTTCGCGAGGGTGCCGCCGAACTGACGCTGCGCCACGACGAACACGGCCTGGCCCGCGTCGCCATCCGGCGCAACAGCGGCGCTCCGCTCGGTGTTGCGCACACCGACGATCTCGATTTCATGCTGATGAACGGCGGTGGCGGCGCGACACAGACCGACGAGTCGATCGGCCGCATCTTGATCGCGCTGGCGCGCACGTTGGCGGAGTGCCAGAAAGGCGACGTCGATCGCGAAGCTCTGTCTTCACTCGCACCGCACTGCGAAGGACTGAATCCGCAGGGGAGTGGACCTTCGGCCGCCGAGGCGAAGGTTCCCCGACGAGTGGCGCCGCACGTAGACGGCGCCGACCAGACCATCGCCTTCGATCTCGACGAAGCCGGTATCTCGCGCCTCGCCCTCTACGACACCGTCTTGGATTTCGCGGAGCGTTGTTACGTCTTTCTCGAGCGCGGCGAGGGCACGGCCATCCACATGCGCTTGAAACCACGGCAGGCGATGCCGACCGGAGATTTGCAAATGCTCGTCCAGGAGACGACACGGGCGCTGAACAAGGTCTTCCGCGAAGCCGTCGCCGGGGCGCCACCGCGAACCAACGGCGGTTTACCGCCGCTGCCGCGCAAACGCGTCGATCTCGACGAGGTGGTGCGCGAGCTCGCCACTGCCGACCCGATGAAGGTCGGCCTCGGCCATCAGCCCGAGCGCGGTCCGGGGCACCAGAATCAGCGCGTCATGAACATCCTCGGTACGGGCGCCTGCAACAGCGATTGCTTGTTCTGCTGCGAGAAGTTCAATCCTGGCAATCGGCCGATGCCCAACAATGACACGACGCGGCAGATGATCCTCGAGGCGGATGGCGAGTTCGACATGCTCTTCTTCGCCAGCGGCGAACCAACCATCCACCCCAAGCTCTTCAACTACGTCGAGCTGGCGAAGGAACAAGGCTTCACGTCGTTCGGAATGTCGTCGCACTTCCGCACCTTTGCCGATCCGCATTTCGCCCTGAAGACTCTGCGAGCCGGCTTCGAGTATTTCGACATCTCGCTGCACGCCGCCGACCTCGACGGTCAGCTGGCCGTCAATCCGATCGAAGACGATGGCGCCTCACTCGCCGAGGCGCTGCACGGTCTCGCCAACATCTACCGCCTGGCCGACGCGCTCAGCCTGCGCGTCAGCATCACCCACAAGATCGTCATTTCGCTCCTCAACGTCGAGCAACTCGAGGAGATCTTCCACGCCACCTACGATCGCGGCGTCCGCCACTTCATCCTTCAGCCGGTGCGCTCGATCGGACTCGCACCCGACCGGCAAGAAGCACTGGCCATCTCGGAAGAGGACATTCTGCCGTACCTGAACGATCTCCTGTCCAAGACCGAGGACTCCGGCGCCAGCATCAAGCCGTACGGCTTCTCGCGCCAACACCTCATCCAGGGTGCCCATATCGAGCACGAGCAAAACCGCATCAAGAACGTCATGGGCAAGAGCAAGACACCGCGCGAGCGTCTCGACCTGCCCAAACGCTCGGAACCGCGACCCAACGACGGCCGCCACTACGTCGAGATCCGCAATCCCGAGGGTGAGCGTTTCGCCTTTGCGGCCGACGGCAAGACGCCGATTCTCGACGACGCTCTCGACCGCGGCGCCCACCTGCCCTTTGGCTGCCGCATGGGCTCTTGCGGCATGTGCACGGCGCGGATCGTCGACGGCGTAGTCGATCAGAGCACTGGCATCTTCCTCGACGACGACCAACAGAGCGATGGCTTCGTCCTACTCTGCCAGGCTCGCCCGCTGTCCGACGTCACCGTCGTCATGTGCACCGACGACGAAATCGACCCGCTCTAACGAACAGTCCGCCCTGGCGGTCAGGCCAATGGCTGGCGCAGCTCGCGCGACGCAACGTGGCGCGGTGCGCTGCGGCGATCGAACGGCGCACCGGCCGCCTCTACGGCTTCGATCACCCGGCGTGCCGTGCTCATCACATCGACCGCCGCCGCCAGCGTCGTCGCCGGCTCGGCTTCGCCCAACACGACGTCGCGAAAGTTGATCAGCATCCGCTCGACGTCGCTGCCGCGCGACTCGACCGCGTGCGTACCCTGCGCATCGGAGACGCTGAGAGCCCGGCCGCGGCGCCGCCACTCGACACGCGACGCCTCGTCGTCGCCGCAGCGCACACGCAAGACGTCCTCCTCGACGGCGGCCGAAAAGTCGAGCACCAGCGAGGCACCGGCCGCCTCGTAGCAAAGACCGATGCGCAGCGAAGCGGGCGTTGCTTCCCCGCGGTGCTGAACCCCACTCACTCGCGCCGTACCGCCGCCCGCGACGCCACCGATGACGGCGAGCAGATGATAGAGGCTTTCGTAGAGAAACCCCCGGTTCCAGGTGCGCATGGTGTCGCCGCTGCCGGCCTTGCGACGCCAGGTGTAGGAGATCTGCGCTTGTTCGAACGGCCGTCCCAGCACCTGCTCCAGACCGCTCGCATGCAGAGTATTGTGCGCCGGTACGACAATCGCGTCGCTCGCCGCCACCAGATCGCGCAGCGCTAACGCCTCTTCCACCGTGCTGGTTACCGGCTTTTCCAGCAGCACGGGGATCTTGCGCGCGATGGCGAGTCGCGCCAGCTCATCGTGGGCGATCGTCGCCGCCGCGACGATCACCGCCTCCGGCCGGATGTCGTCGAGCGCCTCTTCGGCACTGGCATAGACGGGGCACGAGCCAAAATCGGAGAGCTCCGCTTGCGGCGCATGCGGCGACGCCACGGCGTCGATCGAAATCCCAGCGACGCCGGCTGCGGCGCGCGCCAGACGTCGCGCCTGGCGCCCGCTGCCGAGGATGGCGAGTCGCAACGGCCGGCTGCGCACCAGCTCCACGGGCTCGCTGGCCGCTACCGCTGCCGTCTCGATCACCGGCGGGCCTCGTTCGAGCAAGGGCTCGCGCAACAGCGGCGAAACCTCATCGAAGGACATCGGCTCACCCCAGGGATAGTCGCGCGCCCTACGCTCGAGCTCGCGCAGCTCGGCGTCGCTCAACCTGGCGCCGGCGACCGCCCGCACCTCGTCCAGGCCGTAGGTCGCCACATAGGGGCGCCACAACCCTGTACAATGATCCGAAAATCGGCACTCGTCACAAACCTCGGCGCGCTGCTTCTGCGGCGAGTCCTCGGCAATCGCCGAGCGCGACAGCTTGAGACCGTCGGACCAGGCGCGAAACTCATCGAGAAAACAAAAGGGGATCCCCTGCCGCGAGCCGACGGCGAACGGCTGTTGCAATTCGAGAGCTCGATACATCGCTCGCTTGAGATAGGGCATGATGTCGGTGATGCGCGGCATCACCTCGAGATTGTCGAGGGCTTTGAACTGCGGCGTGACGAAGGCGAAGGAGATCTTGACCCGTCCGCCGAACTCGCGCCGCACCATTTCGACGTAGGACTGCAGGTAGGGGAAGTTGCGCGCCGTGATGACATGGTTGAGTGCCGTGCGGACGCCAGCGTCGAGCAGATTGCCGATACCGCGGATCGTTCTGGCGAAGTCGCCGACCTTTTGCGTCGACTGGCGCGACAGTTCTTCGTCGTGGGCATGCAGCGAAATGAAGGCGTCGCTCAGACCGGCGCCGGCAAGTGCCGCCACCTTCTCCTTGCGGTCGAGAAGCACGGCGTTGGAAACGATCTCCCGCCGCTCAATGCCGAGCCGCGTCGCACAGCGAATGTAGTCAACCAGATGTTTCGTCAGGGTCGGCTCGCCGCCGGAAAAGGAAATCCAGGACACACCGCGGCGCGCCGCCCGGGCGATCGCGCGCAGCATCTGATCGTGGTCGGCCCAGACGTTGGACGAAGTCTCGTTGGCGCTACAGAACGTGCAATCCTGGTTGCAGTTCACCGTCGGCCGCAGCACCATCAGACTGGCCTGCGACGCCGCCGCGCGCTGTTCGTCCGTCCATTCCCGGCGTCTCGTCGTCCGCTGCTCGTACATCAGCTTCGGGCGCTGATCGTACGCAACCAGTCCACTCTCGCCATGCGCTTGCAGATAGGCCGGTGTAATGCCCGGACACTGCGCTCGTACGGCGCAGGCGCGACACACTTCGCCCAACACCGCCGGGCCGCGCGTCGACGACCGCGCCTTTGGATTGATCGAGTAGGCGTCGTAGAGGTCCGGGAACTCGCGCAGCGCGCACAGCGGAATGTTCGAATCGGGCGACAGCCGCGCCTCGACACCGATCTCGCGCGCGTACGACACCGCTGCGGCCAAGGCGGCTCCGCCTTCCTGCCAACTGGGCGGCGCCAACACGGCGGGCGCCGCGACCGGCGTGTAGAAACGCAGGGCACGGAGGGACGGAGCCGCCCTGCGCGCCAGGCGGACGACATCGCTCGAGCGCTGCAAGCGCTCGGCCAGAATGGGGATCTCGACTTCGATCGCCAAGCCGGCCGCCGCCAGATGGCGAATGCCGAGCAGTGCAGCGCGCAGCGCGCCATTGCGACCGGCGACCCGATCGTGAACGGCGGGAAAGGTCGAGAAGAGCGGCACCAGCACGGCGTCCAGACCGCGGCGGGCAAAGCCAGCGGCTGCTTCGGCGGATTGGCACCACACGGCGCTGGTACGCGCAACGATATCGGAAACCCCCTCCTCGCGGGCGCGACCGATGATCTCGTCGAGCGCACCACTGTTGTCGCAAGCGCCGCGCACCAACAACCTCTCGGCGCCGCCTTGCAAGACTCGGGCGACCTCCATCGCCGACGACGGCGCCACCGTGCAATCACAAAGCGCGCAGCGCAGCTCGCACCTTCCGCCGGCATGCAAGAGGGCGGAGCGCCGCTTGCGCCGCGGCGAAGCGTCAACCGGCATTCGGCCGCGCTCCCTCGCGCCGCCCCGGATCACCATGCCCCTGACCGCTGCCAGCCGTCCCTCCGGCTACACGAAATGGACGGATCTCCTCGTCGCCGTAGTGCTCGACGTAGGATTTACGTGGACCCAGACACTGGGCGTCAAAAGAGCACTCGCGGCATCGCTCGGGTTTGAAGAACTGATCGGACGAGTCGTCGCTCTTGTAGACCTGATCGAGCACGTGCTCGTAGTAGCGCATGTTGCCGCCGAGCATGCACGGCGGGTAGCCGCCCTGACCGATCATCCCGCCAAAGCCCACTCCGGTGTCGAGACAGTAGTCCAGCGCCTCGGACACATAGGGTTCGATCTCGGAAAACGTCGGGATGACCCATTCGAAGACGAGATCGGAGATTCCCTGGGCGATTGCCAGACAGATGCTCAAGTGACCGCCGTCGGCCGGAAACTCGCGCCGCAGATAGCGCACGGTATCGGGCAGCTCGCGGTAGTTGGCCTTGGTCAGGACGTGCGCGATCTGGGTCAGAATTCCGAGCTTGCGAAAGTTGTGAATCGACTCGATGGTACTCCCAAAGGCCCGCGGCAAGCGGGTGATCTCATCGGAGTGCTCGGGATCGACGCTGTGCAGGGAGAAGGTCACCTTGGTGAGCCCGGCGTCGACGAGTTCGCGGGCGTAATCCATGTCGGCGCACTTGACGCCGTTGGACTGCATCTCGATCTCTTCGAACACCCCCAGTGATTTCGCGTGGGCGATGAGCTCGCCGAGGTGCGGATGCAGCGTCGGTTCGCCGCCCGAGAGCACCAGATGCCTGGTGCCGTTGCGCGCCATCTCGTCGATTTCTCGCTTCATCTGACCGGCGTCGAAGTCGGGAGCCGTGCGATCGACGAAGCAAAACGAGCACGACATGTTGCAGTGACCGTTGATGCGAATCAGCCCGCGCGGATTGACCGGCGATTCGTTTTTGAACGGCGAGACGCTGCGGTACTCGAAGTCCTCCAGCCGATTGATGCGGCGCAGCTTCCAGCCCATCGAAGTTTCCAACGGCACCGCCGCCATCTCGTCGGTACCAAACGCCGCCAGATACGCTTCCTCGACTCCGTCGCAGGAGTGAACCAGTGAACACTCCCCGCAGGCGTCAACTCGAACCAGGCGATCGCCGGCGCCGTTGCGCCGCTTCATGTACTGCGCGCGGTCGTAGAAAACCGTGGCGAAGTGATCGAGAGCGTCGCCGACAGCGCAAGGAAGGATCCCGCGCTTGCTGGTGAATCCGTACTCGATATTCTTCCCCTGGCAACGCCTGAACAAGCGCGCCGCTGCCTGCGCCTGCTCCGAGTAGGAGAGCAATCGCGACCGCGCCGCCTCCGGCACCCGGCTGATTTCCGGCAGGGACAGGAGAAAGCCACCGAGGCCCTCGAGATCGATCGCCCAGTCGAGCAGCTCGCCCACCTCGCCGGCGTTGTCGCGCAGCAGCGGCGACACCAGGTACACCTTCGCCGCTTTCGGCCCATCGTAACCAACTACACCGGCGAGGCCTCGCAGCGACGCCTCGAGCGTGCCCGCATCGTTCATCACCGCCGCGTGGGACGTCTCTCGCACTCCCCCCATGACGACGAAGACCTCGCTAAAATCCATCTTTGCCAGCAGCGCCGGCACACCGCGGCGGGCCAACGAAGCGGCGTCGGTCTCCAGCGCGAGCCGCTGAAACCCGAGACGGCGCAGAGCCAGGACGAGCTCGACGAAGTCGGGGTGCGTCAACGGCGAACCGCCGGCCAGGCTCAGGCGGCGGCAGTGTTCGGCGTCGATGGATCGAGCCGTAGCCACGAGCTCTTCGAGTGGCCTCGCGACATTGCTGCGGCGCCACTGCGGCTCGGCAAACCGGTACTCCAGAGAGCCCGGAAAGACATGCAACCTGGCCTCTTTCACCGTTGGAGTCTACACCTGATTCGTTCAGAGAATCAACGACTTGCAAGCCCACAACCGACTCCGCTCAGCGGTCGTTTCCGCAAATGGCGTCGGCGAGAGCACCGAGGGCCCGGGTCTGGGCAGGGCTGAAGTCACTGCCGCGGGCGCGGATTTCATAGTGGCGCGAACGGCGAAAATAGCGACCGTCGCCCCGCAGCGCCAGATCGATGCGCACTTCCGGCTCCTCGCCGTGGCGTACCTCGACCGACACGCGCCCAGGACCAACTCGCAGATCGGCCAACCACCAGCCTCCGGCAAAGGTACCGTCGAGCGGCAACGGCTGAATCAAGCGGGCAAAGCGCTGGCGAAACTCCTCGCCGGCGGGTTCCAGCCCGACTTCGCCACTGCCGGCCCCACCGCCCGCCGAGCTCCGGTAGAGCCGCCACACGTCTTCTGCGTCGACCTCGGCCCAATCGGAACCGGCCGCAGCAAACGAGTCGACCAGCGCCTGGAACAGCCCGACCATGTCGCGGCTGTCGTTGCGCTCCGTCACTTCGGTAGCCAGAGAAGCGAAATGAGCGACGTCGGCGTGGGCGTGTCGCCAGGGATGCGATGGATAGTAGCCGTAGCGGCGCGACGCGTCGTCGCTTGGTGTCGCAAAGCTCTCGACCAGCAGCCCGTCGCGCTTGGCGAGATAGTAGAGTGCGGTGTCGGGATAGAGGCGGGCGCGCGCCAGCAACAGACTGCCGCGCAGGCGATCGAGCTCGGTGCGGCGGATCCCATCGAGGTTGATTTCGAGATCGCGCATCGTCGTCCACGGTGAAAAGAGGATGAACCCGAACGCCGCGTGATCGAGATCGAGCGCATCGCCGTAGTCTTCCTTCCACTTCCACAGCGTATCGAGAAACTCGATGTTGAGCTCGGCGCGGATCCCCTTGTTGAAACGATCGAGCTCGGCCTGTGAAAAGTTCTCGATGCCGACGAGAAACGGCGCCAGCTTGACGTCAATGGCCGCCGCCACCTCGAGAGCACGGGCGAAACGCTGGGCGTTGCGCAGGAACCACTCGGCTCTCGTTTCCAAGAGCAGCGAGAAACCGGACACCCCTTCGTCCCGGCAGCGCTCGACCACCTCGGTCAGGTAGCCGAAGGGGTTCTGGTCTTTGAGCACCAGCAGCTCGAGCTCCGGCGCTTGCCGGCGCACGTAGCGAATCTGCTCGAGCACCGACGCGGCCGTCTCTTCGTTCGGCCTCGCTTCATAGAAGTTGCCGGTCGTGCAGAACGCGCAACCCCGACCGTAGTGTACGGGGATCTCGGTACCGGCGTAGAGCTCGTTGTCGCGCGCGTCGTTCTGGAACGGACACCCCTCGTTACCGGTGATCGAAAACGTCCGCCCTGAGGGCAGTAGTTCCGGGTTGATGACCAGCGGCCGCAAGTTGGGGACGTAGGGATAGACGTGCTCGGGCGCGGGTGCGGTGTGGTTTGGCTCGACCCACACCGTCTCGTCGCCATGCGTTTCACGAACCAGCACGCCGGCCGGAGGGTGCTCTTGATCACCTCGCAACCAGCGCAGCAGCGGCAGCACGACCTGACGCGGCCGCCCAGCGACGAAGAAGTCCGCGGCACTGCGATCGAGCATTTCGTGCTCGCCTCGCAGAGCGACGAACGTCTTTTCCGGCAGGGCCGACCGCAGATCGTCGATGATCCGCGGGCTCCACACGCGCTCGTACAAGATGGGATCGTAGCGGCGCAGCTCGTCGATCAGCGCGGCGCTCGCCTCGCCGGCATCGGTTTCGCCGGCCATGACGACGAGCACCAGATCGTTGGAGATACCCTCACGCCTCAGCTCACCAGAGAGCAATGCCAGCTCGCGGTCGTCGAGGAACGACCGATCGCTGTGCGAGTGAACGCTCAGAATCGCGACCGGATGATCGGCAGAGCACCGCTGATCCGACATACCAATTGATTTATACTGGATGCCACCCGTCATGCCCAGCTCGTCCACATCCGCAGCGCTGCCAGTCGTACTCGACGTCACCGACGCCGCGCCGTGGCTGCAGGTGCTGAACCGCACCCGCCGCATGCGGCTCGTCGCAGCGGTCGATCCCGGAGCTTCAGAGATCCCCGGCGTCCCCTCCTTCTCCGATCTGCAATCGGCAATCCAGGCCCTGCCGGACGCCGCCTTCGCGGCGTGCCGCGGCCCCCGCGCCGGTCTCGACGCCGCGCTTGCACTGGCTGCATCCGGCCGCTCAGCCGTCGTCTGCCCTCCCCTCCACGATCGCCTCGCCGATGTTGGCAACCTCGGCACATCGCCGGCGGACGTTCGTATCGCCCACGGCTGGCGCACTCTGCGCGGTGCACGGATCGTGGAGACTCTGATGCGCCGCCAGGCCAGCGGTCGCCTGGCCATCGAGATTGCCGGTCTGCCCGGGACGTCGAGCGGCGACCTCGCCGAAGTGCTCGTGCACGCCGCCTCGCTGCTGCGCGCACTTCTCCCGCAAGCACTGCCGCGGGCTGCCGAGCGCAAGGAGAACGCGCTGGTCCTGGTCGCCGAGTCGGACACCTGGCGCGCAGATCTGATCGTGCGCGAACACGGCGACGAGCTCCGCGTGCGCGTCGACGGGGCGGACGCCGGGGCAGCTTTGTGGCGTGCTGATCACCACCGCGAATCCGTCTCCATCGGCCGGGACACTGCGCTCGCCGAGCGGCCCGTAGCCGCAGTCGCCGCGCGAGCACTGGCCCAACTCCTGCCCTCGGCCTTGCGCGGTGACGATCTCACCGACGCCGCCGGCGCTCTCCGCCTGGCACGCTCGTTCCAACGCCTGCTGCCAGCCGGCCTGCCGCCGCGACGGTCACTCTTCGTCGCACCCACACCCACTCAGGCCGGCTCGCTGTCCCACCTCGGCCTGCGCGGTGACCTTCCCGGCGTCGATCGTCCGGCTCGACTCCCATCACCGCTCGACCTGCCCGCCCAACCGTTCGAGATCTGGGCCTTTCGCGCCGGTGTCAAACCCGTAGTCTTTCTCACCGTCGCACCGCACGAAGTCGAATCGACGCTGGCCGGGATCGGTGATGTCGCCTGCGAACGGCGAGAGCGCAAGGTGGAGATTGCGTCGCAAGATCGCTGGACCGATCGACGCGATCGCGGCGAACCGCGCGTCGAGCTCTACCTCTCGAAGGACCCGGAGCTGGCACGCCGTGCGGTTCGACTGCAGGCCGAAGCCGATCCCAGCCGTGCCGCCCCCGAGCTCGGCGAGCTGCTCGGCTATCCGCCCTGTTGCGTGGCCGCGTTCGTGGCTCAGTCGGATCGGGCGAACAACAGCGCCAACCGCTACGAGAGCTATAGCCGCACCTTCGCCGGCGACGGCACGACATCCACCCCCTGGCCCTGGCAGCTCAACAACCTCCACACGGTGGTGGCGCCGTTCTATCCCTGCTCATATCGATGCCAACACGCTCTGCAATGGGTCGATCGGGTCCTGGCCGAAATGACACGCACCGAACCCAGCGCCGCACGGAGAGTACGAGAAGTGCTCGCCCGGCCCGTTCTCTACTTCGACCACGATCACCAACTCGTGTTCGAAGGTGAATTTCGCGACCGCACGATCCACTTCGAATCCGTCGCACCGACGCAAACGCACGCCGCCCCCCTGGCCGCCGCCATCGCCAGAGGCAGCCAAGTGATACTCGACGACGAGCACCTGCGTGTCCGCGACCGAGGCGGCAGCGTGCTCTTCGAGCTACAGCGAATCGACCCTGGGCTCGGCTTCGTGGCCCCTTTTGCCTGACCGCATACACTTCAAAATATCATGATACTTTGAAGTATCGACTCAAGAGCTGCTTCGCTGAAATCCCAAACCCAGGCTCCAAAACCAAAGGTTGGCTTGCTGGCAACTGGGTTCGCTCGCGGCGAACCGAGAATTTGGCTACCAAGACAGTCCTTATGACAGCTCGCCGACTCAGCCACTGGATCCTCCTCGCCCTCGCCTGTACCGCACTGAGTGCGTGCCAATCCGAATCGGCGCGGGAGAGGTCTGATCCGCAAACGACATCCACGTCGGGTCCAGAACGGCCGCCCGGGTTCGCCGCTCCCAACTCCTTCGACGGCTGGCTGTCCTTCGAGCCGCAACAGGCACGGCAATCTCCGCAACACCGCAAGTTCTTCGTCGACGCACTTCTCGGCCACCAGGTCTTCCGCATCCCTCCGCGCGGGGCGCCGCCTCACATCACCCGCCGTCTGCTGCTCGACGACGACGAGTTGCTCTTTCCGTCCGGGCGCCGCCTGTGGAGCCGCAAGCTCGATCATCAGATGGGCCTGTCGGGTCAGTTTTGCTTCATCCACTCGACCTACTGCGTGCGGCGCGTCTTCGACGTCTCCTTCGCCGTCGACGGCAAACCCGTCGTCGTCTACGACAACCAGTACACCATCAACCGCTTCCCGAGCCACACCAAGATCACCTACACCCTCGGCCCGGTGTCGGTCGAAGAAAACAAGTACATCACCTATGACGACCGCGCCGTCGTCAGCTATTTCGCGCGCTCGAACGACGAAAAGGAACACACACTGCGCATCGAAGCGCTCGCCCCCTACCCGCGCCTGCCACGCGGCCGCACGGCGCCCGACTACCCGATGATGGGGGGCGGCCACTACCAGGGCAATCCGATCTTCCTCTATGTCGACGCGCCGGGTTTCGAGCGCTACCCGAGCAAGACGGTGCACCTCCACCGCGAGCTGAGCGTGCCAGCCGAGGGCGTTTCCGCCACCGCCCCACTGGCGCTGCGCTTCGAGATCGCCGAGCGCCCGCAGGCGCGCCAGCCGATCCCGACCCTGGTCGAGCATACCAGCCGCTACAATCAGTGGTTTGCCGACAACGTGCCCTACTTCGACTCGTCCGACGGTGCGTTCAAAAAAATGTGGTACTATCGCTGGTGGATCGTTCGCTTTCACCTGGTCGACCTGAGCGACGGCCGCACCGACGACCTGCAGGACTACGCTTTCTACGAAGGCAAGCTCGGCTTCGACAATCCCATCGGTTTCGCCATCCCGGCTCAGGTCAAGGAGCTCACCTACCTGCGGGACCCCGTTTTCGCGATTTCCCAGTTGCGCAACTCGTACGGCAATCTCGCCGACAACGGCGCCGTCGTCGATCCACCCGGCAGTCCGTACTGGCATGAGACCTATTCTCATTGGAACGCCCAGGCCGCCGCCGAGCTGCACCGCGTTCACCCCTTGGCAAAAGACGTTCTCGACGAGCTGCTGCCGCTGATGGCGAAAGACGTACGCGCCTGGATGTCGGCCTACGACAGCGACGGCGACCATCTGCCGGAGCGGGTTCGACCACGCGTCACCGGCTACGATCTCGACATCCTCTCCTGGTGGTACTGGGCGGGGACCAAGCTCGACCAGTCGCACCGGCCTCCGGCGATGGAGCGGGTGGACTTCGCCAGCTTTCTCTACGCCAACGCCAGCGGCATCGCCGAGCTGGCCGGAGCGGCGGCAAACCAGGCGCTGGCGGCGGAGTTCGCCGAGCTCGCCGAGAACATCCGCAGCGCCGCCGTACGCGACATGTGGGACGACGATACCACCTTCTTCTACCCACAGCGCGCCAGCGACAACCAACGCGCACCGATCCGCGAGTTGCACGGCCTCTTTCCCTTCACCACCGGCATGGCACCCAACCGCGAACCGTACACCCGGGCGCTGGCACGCATCGTCGACCCAGAGGAATTCTGGTCGCGCTTTCCGCCGGTCATCACCAGCATGCACCACTACCGGCAGTGGAGTTGGGACATGGACGGTCTGACCCGCAACATCGCACCGCATCCGATCAGCATGGGCGGGCGTACACTCATCCAGGCGATTCGCAACTACGATCAGACGGCAGTGCGCCCCAAGCACGTCATGGAGTTGCTGAGGCGGTACAACGATCTCGTCTACCCCGGCGTCCACCCCAACGACCCGATCTGGCGCCCCAACGCACACGAATACTACTCGCAGTGGGAACCCTTCGCCCGCGAGCCCAACCCCAAGCCGTCGGATATTTCACACGACTTCCACTCCATGTGGCTGAGTCTCGTCGTCGAGGGTGCGATCGGCCTGGTACCGCACAGCGACGACGTCATCGAGGTCGACCCGATGGCCAAGGAGTGGAGCTACTTCCTCGTCGATCGCCTGCGCTACCACGGCCGCGACATCACCATCGCCTGGGATCGTCCCGGCGACGGCCCACCGCGCTACGAGGGTTACCCCGAGGGCCTCTCGATTCGCGTCGACGGTAAGCAAGTCGCCCACCGCAGCGACATGGGTCGACTAGAAGCACCACTCGGCGGCGTCCAGCCTCCCCCTTTGAAAAAGGGGGATTGAGGGGGATTTTCTGATGCACCTCACCGCTCTCTGCGAAATCCCCCCCTGACTTCTCCAAAGGGGGGGATCGCTACGCGCTCTCCATCGGTGATGATGCCCAGCCTCCCCCTTTGAAAAAGGGGGATTGAGGGGGATTTTCCGATGCACCTCACCGCTCTCTGCGAAATCCCCCCTGACCCCCCTTTTCCAAAGGGGGGGATCGCTACGCACTCTCCATCGATGATGATGCCCCAGCCTCCCCCTTTGAAAAAGGGGGATTGAGGGGGATTTTCTGATGCACCTCACCGCTCTCTGCGAAATCCCCCCCTGACTTCTCCAAAGGGGGGGATCGCTACGCGCTCTCCATCGGTGATGATGCCCCAGCCTCCCCCTTTGAAAAAGGGGGATTGAGGGGGATTTTCCGATGCACCTCACCGCTCTCTGCGAAATCCCCCCTGACCCCCCTTTTCCAAAGGGGGGGATCGCTACGCACTCTCCATCGATGATGATGCCCCAGCCTCCCCCTTTGAAAAAGGGGGATTGAGGGGGATTTTCTGATGCACCTCTAAAAAAGGCGGATGGTTACATCCGCTTTTCCAGAGAAAGGGATTCCTTCACTGCCTTGACCACCTCGTAGATGTGCTCCGTCACAGAGTCCAGCTTCTGCAGTACCTCGAGGTTCGAAAATCGCAGGACTTGGAGTCCCTGCGACTCGAGGAAGCTCGTCCGCGCCTGATCTCGCCGTTCTTGATCCGGCTCGAAGTGTTGTGAGCCGTCCACTTCGACGACCAGGCCAACGGCCGGCGCGTAGAAGTCGACGATGTACTCCCCGATTGGCTTCTGACGGTAGAACTGTACCCCCAAGACCTGCTTCCTCCGCAGACTCTGCCACAGCCGAGCCTCGCTCTCGGTTTGATTGCTCCGCAGCTCTCGGGCTCGACCCTTCAGTCGACGATTGTAGGTCCGCATTTGCTGACAACCTTGCTGACCTGGAATTGACGAACACCCGCCCGAAAACTTCAGAGAGGAGACGCCGAATACCCAACTTCCCCCTTTGGAAAAGGGGGAATAGCAGCCTCTCCCTTTGAAAAAGGGAAACTGAGAGGGATTTTCCGATGCACCTCACCGCTCTCTGCGAAATCCCCCCTGACCCCCCTTTTCCAAAGGGGGGAATAGCAGCCTCCCCCTTTGAAAAAGGGGGACTGAGGGGGATTTTCCGATGCACCGCCGGATCCGGCGGTGCTGTATACGATCAGCGAATCAGCGGCGCCAGCACCAGCGCAACCACCGACATCAGCTTGATGAGGATGTTGAGCGACGGACCTGCGGTGTCCTTGAACGGATCGCCAACCGTGTCGCCGACGACGGCCGCTTTGTGAGCGTCCGAACCCTTGCCGCCGAAATTGCCGCCCTCGATGTGCTTCTTGGCGTTGTCCCAGGCACCGCCGGCGTTCGACATGAAAATCGCCATCAACACACCAGACGAGGTCACGCCGGCGAGCAAACCACCCAGCGCCTCCTTGTCCATGAATCCGACGACGACAGGCGTGACGACGGCCAGCAGTCCCGGAGCGACCATGCGTTTGATCGCCGCACCGGTGGCGATGTCGACACACTTGGCGTGCTCGGCCCGCGCCTTCCCCTCCATCAAGCCCTCGATGGTGCGAAACTGGCGCCGCACTTCCTCGATCATCTCGGACGCCGCCTCGCCGACCGCGCGCATCGCCATCGACGAGAAGAGAAAGGGCAGCATGGCGCCGACGAAAAGTCCCCCCATGACCACGGGATTGGTGACGTCGATGCTGGTGATGCCGGCAGAAGTCTGGAAGGCCGAGAACAGCGCCAAAGCGGTGAGCGCCGCCGAGCCGATCGCAAAGCCCTTGCCGATGGCGGCAGTGGTGTTGCCCACCGCATCGAGCTTGTCTGTGCGCTCGCGAACATCTTCTTCGAGCTCCGCCATTTCCGCAATGCCACCGGCGTTGTCGGCAATCGGCCCGTAGGCATCGACGGCGAGCTGGATGCCGATCGTCGACAGCATCCCGAGCGCCGCCATGGCGATGCCGTAGAGACCGGCACACTGAAAGGAGAAGATGATCGCACCGGCGATGAACATCGTCGGCCAGGCGGTCGACAGCATTCCCAGGCCGAGGCCGCCGATGATGTTGGTCGCCGAACCGGTCAGCGACTGCTCGGCCACTTTTTGCGCCGGGCCGCGCGACTCACCCGTGTAGTACTCGGTGATGACCCCGATCGCCGTCCCCGCCGCCAGGCCGACCACGGTCGCCAGAAAGATTCCGCCGGCCGTGAGATCGCTCAGCGTGCCGGTGACGTTGTTCACCGGCGCCACCGTGCCGGGCACCATCCATTTGACGAACGGGTAGGTCAGCAGAGCCATCACACCGGCGGCACCGAAGGTACCGCGATTGAGCGCCGACTGCGGGTTGCCACCCTCTTCCGTCTTGACCCACGACGTACCGACGATCGACACAATGATGCCGACGGCGGCGAGCACCATCGGCAGGACGACGACCTCGAAGTTGTCGTACGCCACCCCGAGAACCATGGCGCCAATGATCGAGCCGACGAAGCTCTCGAAGAGATCGGCGCCCATACCGGCGACGTCGCCGACATTGTCGCCGACGTTGTCGGCAATCACCGCCGGATTGCGCGGATCGTCTTCCGGAATCCCCGCTTCCACCTTGCCGACCAGGTCGGCGCCGACGTCGGCCGCCTTGGTGTAGATGCCGCCGCCGACGCGGGCGAAGAGGGCGATCGACGAGGCCCCGAGTGAAAATCCGGTCAGGACGTTGAGCAGGCGCGTCATCTCACTCATCGACGTCGTACCGAAAATGGAGCCGTAGATGAGGAAGAGGACGCTGAGCCCAGTAACGCCGAGCCCGACCACACACATGCCCATCACGGTTCCGCCGGAGAAGGCAACGTCGAGCGCCGGTACCAACCCCTGTCGCGCCGCGTTCGTCGTCCGCACGTTGGCGTTGGTGGCGACACGCATGCCGACATATCCCGCGAGGCCCGAGGCAAAGGCCCCAACCAGGAAGGAAACGGCAATCAGTGCCGACGAATCGGCCTGGCTGGCCCCCGAAATGGCTAGCAATACAGCGACCACTGCAACGAAGATGGCCAACACGCGGTACTCGCGCGCAAGAAAGGCCATGGCGCCTTCCTGGATATCCGAGGCGATCTCTTTCATCCGATCCGTGCCCTGGTCCTGCGCCGAAACCCAGCCTGCTTTCTTGAAGGCGAAAGCCAACGCGGCGAGACCCGCTAGAGGAACGAGTAGATACATGTGCTCTCTTCTCCTTTTGCCTACCCGGAAGGGATTCTCTCGCTCAGACCACCCGGACGAGAACGCGCCCCGGCATCCCTCGATACGCATCAGAACCAAGATGCGCCCCCCTAACCGGCCATCCCCAAACAGCTACGAAAATCCAACAAGATGTGCCCTAATCCGGCGGCGAACACAATCATACCCTCCACGGACAGCGTCCCGGCGCTCATCCCAGCTGAGCTGCAGGTGCCTTTTTCGAGGGTCGAGTCGGCTTTTCCAACCGCTTGCCGGACCGGCAATTTTGTGGAATAAAACTTTGCTAACGACGTTTTGCTGTTGTGAAGGAGGAAGGGAATGAAGTCGTTGAAACTCTGTCTTGCCGGCGCCGCTCTGTTCGCCGCCGGCTGCACGACCACCGCCAAGCTCGATCCCGAGCAGATGGCGCGCATCGAAGCAGCGGCCAACAGTGCCGACGCCGCCGCAACCAAGTGCCAGGCGGCAGCCAGCGAGGCCTCGAGCGCTGCGGCGCGTGCCGCCGATTCCGCCGACACGGCCGAACGCGCTGCCCGCAAGGCCGAAGCGATTTTCGGCACTTCGCTGCGCAAGTAGCGGGATGGAGTCTGCCATGCGCACTTCGACCCTCATGCCGCTGATCATTGCGCTGCTCTGCGCGACCAGCGCCTGCACGGTCACCCTCGACGCCGACTCACAGGCGCGCGTCGACGAGCTCACCGCCGCAGCGCTGGCCTCGTCGGAAGCTGCCGAAGCTGCGGCCGGCCGCGCCGAGGATGCGGCGCGCTCCGCCACCGCATCGGCCGACCGCGCCGCCGCGGCAGCACAGAAGACCGAGGCGATCCTCTTCCGCACGATGCACAAGTAGGGACACATGCATCGCTCTTTCCTGGCCCTAGGCACAATGGCTCTGCTGCTCAGTGCATGCACTGTATCGCGCAGCGACCGCCAGGCGGTTGAGCTCGCCGCAGCGCGCGCCGAGGAAGCGGCGCGGCGAGCCGAGATTGCCGCGGCCAGCGCCAACGAGGCTTCCCAGCGCGCCGACGAGGCGGCGCGTCGCCTCGAAACGGCCAAGTAGCTTCAGTCGAAGGTCACCAGTGTCTTGATCGACCGCCTGTCGGTCGCCGCCACCTCGTAGGCCGTCGCCGCTTCGGCCAGCGGAAAGGTGTGGGTCACCACCTGTTCGGCCCGCACAATCCCAGCGGCGATCAGCGCCAGCGCGTTCTCGGTGTCGTCGGGACCGCACGAATAGCTGGGCACCAGGCGGAGCTCGCGAAAGTAGTAGTCGAAGGTATCGAGCGGCAGAGTCTCGCCGGGCTGGGTTCCCATGAACTGCACGACGGTACCTCCGCGGCTCGCACAGGCCAACCCCTGCTGGATTGCCGCCACGGTCGCCGGGCCGGCGATCACCACTTCGGCGCCGGCGCCGGCGCTGTGCCGGCGCACCGCTTCGACCAAATCCTCCTGCGCCGCGTTGATGACGACGTCGGCACCGAGGCCGGCGGCGTGCGCACAGCGGCTCTCCTCCAGATCGGCGGCGATGATCATCCGCGCACCGTAGTGCCTGGCCAAGACGACGTGCAACTGCCCCATGACGCCGAGGCCGATGATGAGCAGCGAGCGATCGCCCACCTCGCCGGCGCGAGCCAGAGATTTGACGACGCAGGCAAGCGGCTCGACCAGCGCACCGTCCTGCCAGCGCACCTGCGGTGGCAGTCGCAGGGTGTCGGTGAGATTCGTCGCCGGCACGCGAAAGTACTCGGCCATCCCCCCGGGATCGATGGCCGATGCCTTCCAGGTCGGACATTGCACGTACTCGCCGCGCCGGCAGATCGGGCAGTCCATACAAGGTGCGTGGTGGTGTACGAAAACGCGATCGCCAACGGCGACGCTGTCGACTCCGGCGCCGATCTCGACGACCTCGCCAACCGGCTCGTGGCCAAAGACCAACGGCGCCTTGCGCCGGATGTACCAAGCAACGACGTCACCCGAGCAAATGCCGCAGGCGGCGGTGCGCACCAAGGCCTCGCCTTCTCCGATCGCCGGTGGCTCCTCCTCCTCGACGCGAACGTCGAGAAAATCGTAGAGGCGTGCCACCTTCATGAGCGGTCCGGCACGATGGCGTATTTCGGACCGCCGCCGTCGCGCAGCGCCTGCAACGCCTGCGGCAGCTCGTCGAGCGCGTGCTGGCCGGCGATCAGGCAGTCGCCGGTGACGGCGCCCGACGCCAGCAACTCGAACGAGTCGCGCACGTCGCGCGGGGTGAAGTGGAAGGGCGATACCAGGCGAACCTGGTCGTAGTGCAGGCGCGAGGTCTCGAAGCGCGCGATCGAGCCGTCGGTGCAGCCACCGAAGAGACAGACCTGCCCGCCGACACGCGCCAGCCCCGGCGCCGCTTGCCACACTTCGAGCTGGCCCGTGCACTCGAAGACGACGTCGGCGCCGCGACCGACCGTCCGCTCGCGCACCTGCTCGGCGGCATCGAGAGCGTCGCAAACGATGACCTCCGCCCCGGCTTTGCGCGCATCCTCGGCTCGCCGCGCGTTGCGCGCCACCACAGTGATGCTCTCGCAACCGCGCGCGCGCAGCGCCAACAGGTGCAACAGCGTGATCGCACCGCCGCCGATCAAGACGACGTCGTCATCGGGCCGTAGCGACAGCAGAGACAGTCCGTGCACCACGCAGGCCAACGGCTCGAGCAGCGCGGCGTCGCGGTAGGCCAGATCGGCCGGCTTCGCATAGACGTTCGTGCTCACCACCGGGCCCGGCAGCTCGAGGTACTCGGAATAGGCGCCATGTACCATATTCGGCATGACCTGTGGGCAGAGATTCTCCTGCTCGTGCTGGCATAGGTAACACTTCCCACATGGCGCCGTCGGGGCGACCATGATGGCATCGCCGGCGCGCACACCGGTCACCTCGCCACCAACTTCGACGACGTCGCCGGCCATCTCGTGGCCAAAGCGCATCGGCATCGGGAACTTCGGATGGCCGCGCAAGTAGGTCTTGAGGTCCGTGCCACAGGTCAACGCCGTATGCACCCGGATGACGATGCCGTCCTCGTTCGGCCGCGGCATCGGCAACTCGCGCAGCTCGAGCACGCCGGGGCGCACGAGCACGTGCGCTCTCATCGTTTCAGCCACGCCGATCCGCTCCCGCACCCACTGCTGACGCCATGCGTGAGAGCTATTCTCGTGCCGGGATCGTGTCAACATACTCGCGGGCGCGAGCCTCTACCTACGAACGCTCAGGATCGCTGCTGGGCGAACTTTTCCTTCAGTCGCCGGTCGACTCCGGGAGGGATCAACGAGCTGACGTCACCGCCGAGGTGCGAGACCTCCTTCACGAGGCGCGAAGCGGTGTAGAGGTACTCCTCGCTGGCGGTCATGAAAAACGTCTCGACGCGCGGGTTCAGATGCCGGTTCATCATCGCCATCTGAAACTCATACTCGAAATCGGTCACGGCGCGCAGGCCGCGGATCACCGCACAGGCTCCCTTGCCCTCACAATAGTCGACGAGAAGCCCTTCAAACGCGTCGACGACGACTCCGGAGGTGATGTCTGCCAACCCTTCGCGAATCATCTCGACGCGCTCTTCGACGGAGAAGAGCGCCGAATCCTTGGCGGCATTGTAGGCCACGGCGACGATGATCTCGTCGAACGAACAGAGCGCGCGCCGGACGATGTCCAGGTGCCCATTGGTGATCGGGTCGAACGACCCGGCGTAAACCGCCTTGCGCGTCACGACGACTTTCCCCTTTCCGTCGCAGTCGGAGTCAACAGCGAGACGCAGGTATTTCCATAGCGCTGGGTACGCGTCAACCGCAGCGCTGGCACGTCTTCGAGCGTCTTCGCTGCGTCGTGTTCGACGACGATGAAGCCGCTCTCCGCGACCAGGGCTCGCCGGCTGAGCTCGTCGAGAACGCCGTCGATTCCGCCGTCGGCATAGGGAGCATCCATGAGAACGACGTCGAAACGCGCACCGCGCTCGCCGAGATCGCGCAGAGCTCGTTGCACGGGCCGCACCAAGACCTCGGCGCGCCGGATGAAATCACAGGCACGCACGTTCTCCAGCAGCACGCTTTTCACCGAGCGATCGCGCTCGACGAAGACGCAATGAGCGGCGCCGCGACTCAGCGCCTCGATGCCGAGAGCGCCGCTGCCGGCGAAGAGGTCGAGGACCGAAGCGCCATCGAGGTCGAGGCGACTCGCCAGCATGCTGAACATCGCCTCCTTGACGCGATCCGCCGTCGGCCGGACCTTGCCGGAGGACACCGTTCGCAACCGTCGGCCGCGCGCTGATCCAGCCACCACCCGCACGTCGCCAGCCTAGCCGGATCGACTCGCTTGTGACAGCGCGCACCGTTAGGCTAAGAGAGTCGTTCCATCTCACGAGGAGTTGCAGATCATGAACGTTCCCCAATCCAACCTCTGCACCACCGGCGCCCTCATCGTGTGCGCTTTCGTCATCTCCCTATTCGGTTGCGGCAGCAGCGCTCCGGACCACAGCGACGAACTGGCCGAGATCAAGAAACAGCAAGCTCAGATTCTCGCCAAGCTCAACGACGTCGAGAAAAAGCTCGACAAGGCGCCGGCCGCCAAGCCGCCGCGCCAGCGCCGTTCGGGCCCTGATCCGGAAAAGAAGTACGACCTGCCAGTCGGCGACTCCGACATCAAGGGCGCCAAAAACGGTGCCATCACGATCGTCGAATTCTCCGACTATCAGTGCCCCTTCTGCTCGCGCGCCGAGCCGATCATCCAGCAGGCGCTCGACGCCTACCCGACGCAGGCGCGTTTCGTCTACAAGCACTTCCCCCTCACCTCGATCCACCCGCAGGCAATGGCGGCCTCGCAAGCAGCCGTCGCAGCCAAGAAGCAGGGGAAGTTCTGGGAGATGCACGAGCTCATCTTCAAGAACCAACGCGCACTCAAACCGGAGGACCTGAAAAAGTACGCCGCCGAGGTGGGACTCGATGTTGCGAAATTCGAGGCCGATATGAACGCCGACGAGGTCAAAAAGGAAGTGCAGGCCGATATGCGGCTGGCACAGACCGTCGGCGTGCGCGGAACGCCAACCATCTTCGTCAACGGCAAGCTGCTGCGCAATCGCTCGATCGACGGTTTCAAGCAAATGATCGATCCCATTCTCAAGGAGAAGGCGAAGGGGTAGTCTGAGGGCAACACTTCGGAGGTTTGGGCCGTGAAGATACCGCGCTTTCGACTGGTTCTCGCATTGGTCGGCGCCGTAGTGCTGCCACTGGCCGACGCGTCGGCTCATCAAACCTCCGTGCCGGTCACCTTCTGGGCCGACAATTTCTCCTTCGACGAAACGCTATGCCAGCTCAAAGTCGCCTCTGGCGCGGCGGAGTGCGGCTTCAAGGCTTGGTCGATTCGCCGCGACTGCCTGCTCGGACGGCTCGACGGCGGCACCTGCGACGAAGAGGCCGACGATCAGGCGATTGAGGCGCTGCGTCTCGCCGTTTTTCAGGGGGATATTTCGCCGTCCTGCACCGGCGCCGACTTGAACGTCCTCCTCTTTGCCGATCAGCAGGATGTTCAGTTCGACGTCGTGACCTTCTGCCGCGAGCTCGAGGCGGCCGCCGTCTCGGTCGTCTTCAACCCCTTTCTCCGCCTCGACGACGGTGAGACGCTCAGCGACTCCGACCGCACCTGCGTGCGTGCCTATGCCGACGTCGCCACCAAGGCCTTCGGCTACGCCATCCGCGACCGCAGCGAGACCCTCGACCGCATCGCCAACCGGCGGCGCTCGGCGCGGATCAAGAATCGCAACATCGACGCTTCCGACAGCCGCGTACAAGTGGCTAGCCGGGCACTGCAACGAGTCCTCGCCCGCCAGTGCGAGCCCGCCGATTTCGAAGCGCTGTACGGCTTCTCGACCGGGACCGCGCTCGACCTCGTCGCCACTCGCTCGGCCTGCTTTGCCGATCAGGTCTATCCGGTCCTGGCCTACGAGTGCCCGGATCCGATCTGCGGCAATGGCATGCGCGAGAAGGGCGAACGCTGCGACGACGGCAATACCGACGACGGCGACGGCTGCAGCTCGCGCTGCCAGTTTGACGGCGCGACGACCGCCGGTCGGTGACTATGTCCGGTAGTCGGAGTTGAAGCGGACGTAGTCGACGGTCAGATCGCTGACCATCCGTTTGGCCCGGCCGCGGCCGGCATGCAAGTCGATGCGCAGCGTGAACTCGCTCTTGGCGGTGACGCGAGAGGCCTTTCGCTCGACCCCGGCTACCACCTCGACGCCGCGGTCGACGACGCGCACGTCGTCGAGATCGATGTCGATCTTGGCCGGGTTGAAGACGGCGCCACTGTAGCCGGCGGCACAGAC
The DNA here is from genome assembly GCA_965216585.1 of uncultured Binatia bacterium (SeqCode). GTDB lineage: Bacteria > Desulfobacterota > Binatia > HRBIN30 > CADEER01 > CADEER01. The sequence continues at coordinate 149,711 of CBDCGC010000003.1, forward strand.
GATACGGCCGGTGTAGGGATCACCGCCGAAAAACGCAGTCTTGCACAGCGGTGAGCGAGCGATGGCATCGGCGACGCGGGCGGCGTCGGCGTTCGAACGCGCACCCTGGACGACGACATCGACGACCCGCGACGCCCCCTCGCCGTCTTTGACGATCATGCGGGCCAGTGAGTAGGCGACCCGCTCGACGGCGGCGGCAAAGCGCGGAAAGTGGCGCGAACGGCCGTCGATGCGCGGCGTGCCAGCGACCCCGTTGGCCATCAGCAGAACCGTGTCGTTGGTGCTCATGTCGCCGTCGACGACGATGGCGTTGAACGTTTCGGGCAAGGCCAGGCGCAGCGCCCGGCGCAGGGCAGCGGCCGAGACGTCGGCGTCGGTCATCAAGTAGGCCAACATCGTCGCCATGTTGGGCGCGATCATCCCCGCCCCCTTGGCCATGCCAGCCAGGGTTACCGTCCGCCGGCCGATCTGAATCTTCTCGACGGCGTACTTGGCAAAGGCATCGGTCGTCATGATGCCCTCGAGCGACCGCTGAAATCCGTCCGCCGCGAGGTCCTCGATCACCGCATCGACGCCGCGTTCGACCACCGCCCGCGGCAGCGGACAGCCGATGCGTCCGGTCGACGACGGCACGACGAGCGACGGATCGATACCCAGGTGCCTGGCGACCCGTCCGGTCAGCGAACGCGCCATCGCCAACCCCTGCCGGCCGGTGTAGGCATTGGCGTTGCCACTGTTGACCAACACCGCCTGCACGCGTCCACCCGCCAGGCGCTTGCGCCCCACCGTCACCGGCGCCGCGACGACGCGGTTGGTGGTAAAGACCGCCGCCGCGTTGGCCGGCCGATCGGATGCGATGAGCGCGACGTCGCGCTTGCCACTCTCCTTGAGCCCGCAGGCGACACCGCCGAAGCGGTAGCCTGGAACGCGCACCCGGCGCTGGCCAACGGCAACCTTCACGCCGCCGCCCTTCGCCACGCCGGCGGTGGCCCCGCGCACCCGCCGCGGCGGATCTTCAGGCGCCGTGACACTTCTTGTACTTTTTGCCGCTGCCGCACGGGCACGGCTCGTTGCGACCCACCTTCTCGCGGTCGCGGCGCACCGTCGACTGCCGAGCCCGCGGTGCCGGTTGGCCACCGACACCGGCCGCCGCCGCGCCACCGCCGCCGCTCATCACCATCTGGGCCGGCTGTTGTTGGCGGCGCTGGGCCTCGAGCCGAGCCATGTCCTCTTCCTGCGTCACCTGTACGGTAAAGAGTTTCTGCACGGTCTCTTCGTGGATTCGCCCGATCATCTCCTCGAACATCGCGAACCCCTCTTTTTTGTACTCCTGCAGTGGGTTCTTCTGCGCATAGCCGCGCAGGCCGATGCCCTCCTTGAGGTGATCCATCGACAAGAGATGGTCCTTCCAGAGTTGATCGATGGTCTGCAGCATGAAGACCTTCTCGATCTGGCGCGTGATCGGCGGCGTGAACTCGACCTCGCGCTGCTCGTAGTAGCTGCGCAAGTGTTCGCTCAGGCGATCGGCGAGATCGGAGCCGCGCAGGGTTTCCTTCTCTTCCTCGCTGAGCTCGAGGTGCGTATTGAATTGAGCGAAGATCGCCTGATCGAAGGCCGCCCAATCGACCGCATCGTTGGGCGTTTCCGGCGTGCCGTAGCCCTCGACGATCGCGTCGACCAGGCCGTCGGCCATTTGCAGCGCCTGTTCCTTGAGCGCCTCGCCGGAGAGAACCTCACGGCGCTGGCCATAGATCACCTCGCGCTGCTTGTTCATGACGTCGTCGTATTCGAGCAAGTGCTTGCGAATGTCGAAGTCGCGAGCTTCGACCTTCGACTGGGCGTTGGCGATGGCGCGAGTGATCATGCGGTGCTCGATCGGTTCGCCTTCCTCCATGCCGAGGCGATCCATCAACCCCTGAATGCGATCGGCACCGAAGATACGCAGCAGGTCATCTTCCAGCGACAGGTAGAAGCGCGAACCACCGGGATCGCCCTGGCGACCGGCGCGGCCGCGCAACTGATTGTCGATACGACGGCTCTCGTGGCGTTCCGTACCGATGATCATCAGGCCGCCCGCTTCGACCACCTTCTCACGCTCCTCCGCACACAGCTTTTCGTAGCTGGTGAGGATCTCCTGGTAGCGATCGCCGATCTCATCGGGCGCCGCCTCCATCTGCTCGCGCACCTCCTCGATGGCGTCGGTGTACTTGCGGCGTTCGCGTTCGTAGGTCTCACGAGCCTCCACCACCGCCGCCTCGTAAGGCTGTCGCTGCTCGCTGTACGCCTGCTCAGCGTCTTTGAAGCTCTGCTCGGCCGCTTCGAACGCCCGCTTCGTCTCCTCCGGGTCGAGACCGGCATCTGCGCCGAGCACGGCGCCGAGCGCCCGCTCGTATTCGAGACGCGCGCGGTCGAACGCCGCCTGCGAGCGCTGCAGTCGCGCTTTCGGCAAGTCGCCGTTCTGCGCCACCTCGCGCATGACACCGCACCAGTCATCCATCGCCTGCCGGAAGCGCGACTGCCCTTCTTCGCCGAAGTGGGGACCGGTGACGTGATCGATCTCCTCCATTGCCACCGCATAGGCCTCGGCGGCACTCGCCGCCGCCGCCATGGCAGGTGGCTCGCCGGCCGCCACTCCCGTTTCGTAGGCGCGGCGGGCGCTCCAGAACGCCGCCTCGAGATGCTCGCGATGGGCGCCGGTGACTCGCTCGAGGGCGCCGGCTTGCGCCTCTTCCAGTGGCTGCCACTTCGGCTCGTGCTCCTCGCGCGCCTTCTCCAGGGCGTTGTCGAAATCGTCGCGCAGGCGTGCCAGCACGTCCTCGTAGCTCATCGACTTGCCGGAAGACTTGCCGCGCCGCTTGACCCACTCGTTCTCCATCTCCGAACGCGCCAGGAACTCCGGATTGCCGCCGAGAAGAATGTCCGTACCGCGCCCGGCCATGTTGGTGGCGATCGTCACGGCGCCATAGCGGCCGGCCTGAGCGATGATGTTGGCCTCGGCTTCGTGATTGATGGCGTTGAGGACGTTGTGCTTGATCTTGTGCTTCTTCAACAAGCGGCCGAGCGTTTCCGACTTCTCGACCGAGATGGTGCCGACCAGCACCGGCTGGCCGCGCTCGTGGCAATCGGCGATCTCGGCGGCGACGGCGTCGAACTTTTCGCGCTCCGTTTTGTAGACGACGTCCGGGTGATCGATGCGGGCGAGAACCCGGTTGGACGGCATGACGACGACATCGAGCTCGTAGATCTTCTTCAGCTCGGCCGCCTCGGTGTCTGCCGTACCGGTCATGCCCGCCAGCTTGCGGTACATGCGGAAGTAGTTTTGCAGCGTGATCGTCGCCAGAGTCTGGTTCTCGCGCTCGATGGTGACGCCTTCTTTCGCCTCGACCGCCTGGTGCAAACCATCCGACCAGCGACGGCCCGGCATGAGACGGCCGGTGAACTCGTCCACGATGATCACCTGACCATCCTTGACCACGTAGTCGACGTCGCGCCTGAACAGCGCGTGGGCGCGCAGCGCCTGGTTGACGTGGTGCAAGATGTCGATCTGGTTGGGATCGTAGAGGTTGGAGATGTTGAGCATGCGCTCGACCTTGGCGACACCCGCCTCGGTCAACGCCACTGCCTTGGCTTTTTCGTCGACCGTGTAATCGCCCTGGGCATCGACGGCGGCCCGTTCTTCTTGCGGCACGTCGCCCACCGTCGTCGCACCGATGCGCAACCGCGGGATGATGCGGTTGATCGAATAGTACTTCTCGGTCGACTGCTCTGCCGGACCCGAGATGATCAGCGGCGTGCGCGCTTCGTCGATCAGGATGTTGTCGACTTCGTCGACGATCGAGTAGGTGAGCTCGCGCTGGACGTATTCGTCGAGCGAGAACTTCATGTTGTCGCGCAGGTAGTCGAAACCGAACTCGTGATTCGTCCCGTAGACGACGTCGCTGTGGTAGGCGTCGCGCCGCTCGATGGGACGCAAGTTGAGCATGCGGTAGTCCTTGACGACGTAGTCGGGATCGAACGCAAAGCTCTCGTCGTGAACGATCGAGGCGACCGTGAGCCCGAGGGCGTGGTAGCAAGGTCCCATCCATTGGACGTCGCGCCGGGCCAAGTAGTCGTTGACCGTAATCAGGTGCACACCGCGGCCAGTCAGGGCGTTGAGGTAGACCGGCAGCGTCGCCACCAGCGTCTTGCCCTCACCGGTCTTCATCTCAGCGATGGTACCGCGGTGAAGGACGACACCACCGAGGATCTGGACGTCGTAGTGGCGCAGACCGATGGTTCGCCGCGCCGCCTCGCGCACGCAGGCGAAGGCCTCGGGGAGAATCTCGTCGAGGACTCGGTTTTCCTCGTCGTAGAGGACCTCCTCCTGCTTGGTGATGCGCTCGCGCAGCTCGTCGAAAACCTCGCTGCCCTCGGCATGTGCGTCGGCTATTTCACCGCGCAGCCTCTCCAGCTCGGCGCGCTCGCCGGCCGTTTCCTCCTGCACTCGAGCGCGAAAGATCGCCGCCTTGCCGCGCAGCTCCTCGTCGCTGAGCGCCTGGATCTCCTCCTCCAGGTCGTTGACCTGCTGGAGAATCGGACGCATGCGCTTGAGCTCGCGCTCGTTCTTGCTGCCGAGGACCTTTTTCGGGTCGGCAGCCGTGGCGCCGCCGATCAGGCCAACCACCGCCCCGACCCCGAGATAAGGGTAGAGGTCCGGAAAGACGATGGCGCCAATCAGATACGCGCCAATGCCACCTGCAACCAGAGCGCCAGCGGCAATACCGGCGAGCGCGCCCAACAACATCCGACTCATGATTCCTCTCGGGGCATCGACGACCACTCCAACGGTAATCGGTCATGCTGCCCCCAGACTGGCAAAAGATCAAGCTGGAGGTACTATTGTCTCACATTTCGACTGGCCTTCTAGCGCGCGATCTGGACCGCCGAATCGACGGCGGCGCCGAGGAAGCGGGAGTCGACGCGGACGAAGCGCTCCGGCGCATCGGTGACGAAGAATGACATTTCGGCACCGTCACCTTGGCGCGGCGCAACGCCGCAGATGTGGAGCGGTGCAGCGGCATTGTGCTCGCGAAGGAGAAAGCAATGATGCCATGCGGAGTATAGCGAAATGACGAGCCAGCGCCCTGACGGCGCTTATAGCGGTACAGGCAAGTGAACGCCAACAGTGCCCAAGGACTTGTCACAGGTCTACAATTCAGCGAGACACCCCCAAGAGCACTCCCCAGGTTGGCAATGACGTTCGGCGATCTCGATTCAGTTTTCGATCACGTTGCGGCCACGGGCTGGAGCCTTGCTCTCGGCCTGTCAGCAAGTCCAGTCCTCGTGGCTTTCGGAACGTTCTTGGTTCTCGTGCCGCTGACGGTTTCGGGGCAGTCAGTTTCCAAACTCGCAACGTTTTCATTGGTATCCGGAGTCATAGCCCAGGCATCCTTCCTCAAGGGGTACTCATGGGCCGGGCTCGCATTCTACGGACTCGGAACTATTACAGCTTTCGCTGTCGGTCGTCGTTTGGCAAAAGCTCCCAATACGGTGCTGAAGTCACGGTCCAATTCCATCATAAGCGATCTGGGCGCCATCTCCATCGTCCTAACCCTGTCCACAATCATACGCCTCTACTCGCTTGAGGGAATTCCTTGGTTCGTCGACGTTGAGGCTGCGGCCGCATATCTTGAAAGCCTGAGTGGACACGGCATGGCTCATTACGTCGCACACAATCGAGTACTTGACGACGGCTACATACACATGCTGGGCCGTTGGGCTGCAAATCAAGTTATCGGGCCCGGGATAATCACGCTACGCAGCGTCAGTCTCGGATTTGGAGTTCTCTCCGTCGTTCTCTCGTATGTCGTCGCCAGACAATTCGTCGGAGTTGGGTCCGCCTTCGGCGCCGCTACTCTACTGGCTTTCGACCCCGCTCATCTCTTCTGGTCGAGGATCGAAGCGAGCCAGATCATCGCCGCGTCAGTTGGTTGTTTCGTGTCGCTGCTGTTGGCGCTTTGGATGTACAAAGCCTGGACTCTCGCATCCGTGTTTGCCGTTGCGCTGTGGACGCCGATCACGCGCTACTTTTACGCTGGGGCGCTGGGTATGGCCGCACTTCCGCCACTACTCGTCTTGTTGGGAATCGTTCGGCGGGACACACGGAGCCAGGCCCTACGGGCCGCTCCCATCCTCCTCCTGGGGAGTTTCCTGTGGTTTCATAGCAGTTCCATCTTGTTTCTAGCGACGAACGGGAGCTGGAAAAACGTTCCCGCCATGAACGTCTACGGACGTCCGTTGCTCGAGCCACACGATCCAGAGAACGTCCTCGAGAATCTCACCGTCACTGAGAAAGCGCTGTTTCAAGCCAACCGATTCGTCACGCACACCCTTCGGATGGGAGCGCACATGGTCGACCACCGTGACCGATTCTCGAACTGGCTCATGTTGGCCCAGCCCGATCCCCACCATAAACGCAGCATCAATGCGGCTCTTGCGGCCGTCCTGATTCCCGCACTCGCCTTTGTGTTCGGTGCAACCCGCGATGCGCGTTTCTCCGTGTTGTGCCTATGGTTGCTTGCCACAATTCTACCGGGTGTTCTCAGCATCGCGCCAATGCCGCGCCGGCTAGTCGGCTTCATGGCCGGAACGTATGTGGTCGGTGGGATCTTCCTCTCCCTGGGGATCGCTCGCGGTCTCGGCGAACCCCAGAAGCGCTGGTTTCGTGACCTGTCAATCGTGGCCGCGCTGTTCGTAGCCTTGACGAATCTATCGAGCCACCTGCTGACTGGACGTCAGCGGCCCGAGATGACTAGATTCGTGGAGTTTGTGGAACCACTCTTCTCGGGAGCAGACGTGGTCTACCACAACATCGAGGACTGGGCCGAAGCTGGGACACTCGTGTACGGCAACGCAAGAGTATTCCGCGAACGACTTCCTTGCTTCAAATACATCGAGGCCCTGAGTGTGTCTGGCTCCGAGCTGACACACCCCCCTTGCAACTACCAGGATCCTATCTACCCGATCCTATTGGAGGAGGAAGAAATCTCCCATCTGACGGAGCGACAACACTCCGACGTCGCGTACCTGTGGCAGCTTACTTCCACCATCCAGATCGTGGAGTACAATACCCTTCTCGCCCACTTCCCGAGCGCAACTGTACGGCGCGCCCGATTCACGATTCCGCCTTATCCCGAAACAGACGTCGTCGTCGCACGGACAGCAAACACGCACCAATAGCATCGCCGTCAGCGAGCGATCTGGACCGCCGAATCGACGGCGGCGCCGAGGAAGCGGGAGCCGACGCGGACGAAGCGCTCTGGCGCGTCGGTCACGAAGAACGACATCTCGGCGCCGTCGCCTTTGCCGCGCGGCACTGTCCCGCTCTCGAGCAGCTCGGCGACGGCCGCCGCCGTCGCCTCGGCCGAGTCGATCAGGTGCACCGACTTGCCCATCGTCGCAGCGAGGGTTCTTCGCAGGAGTGGATAGTGGGTGCAGCCGAGGATCAAGGTGTCGATACCGCTGCGGCACAAACTGGCCAGATAGAGACCTGCCGTATCGCGGGCGATCGCGTTGTCGACCCACCCTTCTTCGGCGAGTGGGACGAAGAGCGGGCAGGCGCGGGTGTAGATTTCGAGATCGTCGCGCCGGGCCTTGAGCGCCGCCGTGTACGAGCCGCTGCGGATCGTCGCCTCGGTTCCGATGACGCCGACCTTGCCATTGCGAGTCTCGGCCGCAGCGGCGCTGGCCCCCGGCTCGATGACGCCGATCACCGGCACTGGTAGCGTTTCGCGCAGCTCGCGAAGAGCCACCGCACTGGCCGAGTTGCAGGCGACGACGAGCACCTTGATGCCTTTGTCGAGCAGGAAGGCGGCGTTTTCGATCGAGTAGCGACGAACGACGTCGGCGGACTTCGGCCCGTACGGTGTCCTCCCGGTGTCGCCGAGGTAGATCAAGCTCTCGTTCGGCAGCGCCGCAGCGACGGCGCGCACCACCGTCAGCCCACCGATGCCGGAATCGAAAATGCCGATCGCCGCCGCGCTCACCACCGCGCTCCAGCCGCCAGCCGCAGGCCGAGCTGGCGGTCGCTGGGAATCTCGTTCATCACGCGCTGCCAGACCCTGGGGCTTTCCATGCACAGATAGATCGGCACCTCGGGTGTGCGGGCGCGAATGCGCTCGAGCACGAAGCGGTACATCTGCACGCGCAGCCCGCGCCATACGCGCAGCTTGCCGTCGTCGCATTCGACCAGCTCGGCGCCGAGAACGTGTGCGTTGTCCGCCCGCGGTCGCGCCCGCACGCGGCGCAGTAGGGATTTCGTCATGCGCAGCGACCCCAGACTGAACCACGCCAACTCCGCCGCCGGCACGGCCGCGAAGGTCGCGTCGAGCAGCTCGCCATAGCTCTCGCGCCAGCCTTCGTGCTCGATCATCGGGTCGAGGTGAAAACCGACCCGATACCCGGCCGCGGCAACGCGCGCCGCGGCGGCGAGGCGCCCGTCGATCGAGGCGGTGCCGCTTTCCTCGCAGGCGGCGATACGCCGCGGTGTCAGCGACCAGCTCACCACCGTACGGCCGCGCGGGTCGACGCCGAGCAATTCGTCGATGCACTCGCTCTTGGTCTTCAACTCCAGGGTCGCGTTGTCGTGCCGCGCGAAGAAGTGCACCAGCTCGGGACTCAAAGAGGTCAGCGGATCGAGGGCCAGGCTGTCGGCCAGCTCGCCGGTGCCGATGCGGAACGAACGTTGTGGATGCGCCGCCAGCACCCGCTCGATTTCAGCCAGGCCGTCACCGACGTTGGTGAACGCCGTCGTGTGGGCGTTCGACACCAAATAGTCCTGCAGAAAGCAGTACGAACAGTCGAACGGACAATTGCTGGCGAAGCTGACGACCAGATAGTTGCAACAGACGAGGCCGGAGGTTCCAGCCGGACAGTGCTCGAGAAAGGTGCCGCGGTGGCGTTTGAGGACCAGGACCCGCTTGCCCTGTGCGAAGGTCACCGGCGGCAGACCCGCCGCCTTGGAAAAAGTGTGTCGCGACACCTCCGGCGCGCGCGCGAACACCCGCTGAGCGATGGCGCTCGTCTCCTCCCCCTCTTCGACCCAGATCTCGGCCGGTTGCATGGGCGCAGCCGGCGAGCTCATTCGCCGGCCTCTTCGAGAATGGTGAAAATGGATTCGATTTCACCACCGGCCATCGCCGCCGCCAGGCGCTCGCTGTGAGCGCGCATCTCGTCCGCCGACGATGCTCGCAGGGTCACCACCACGTCGTCGCCCTCGAGGTTGTCGGGAACCTCCAAGCGGACTCGGCCGGGTAGTTCGAGGGCATTGCGCAGCTCGTCGACGCGGGTCAGCGCCGCGCTCAGTTGCGGGTAGCGCAGGCGGCGCAGGCGCGCCTTCAATGCCTTGATCTTCTCGCTCCGGGCTATCGGCCGCTCACACAAAGCCGCAACTTCGGCGTCGCCGAGAACCTCGGCCACCGACGTCGAGCAGCGCGCCGCCGTGTCTTCGACGAGATCGAGGACACCGCGCAGGTGGTTGTCGCTGAGGCGCAAGGGCTGCACGATCGCCTCGAGCGCCGCCCGCGATGCCGGCTCGAGGCGGTCGAGGCGCGCCAACGTCTCGCCACTCCAACGCCGCGCCGTGCGATCCTCTGCCCGCTCAACCATGGCGATGACGGGCGGCCAGCTCTTCGTAGGAACGCGCATCGCCGAGGCGCCCGCGCTTGCGCGCACCACCGGCGAGGACGGCACACTTGTGGGCGAGGACGCGAACGGCCGCGGCGCGCTGGCCGTCGGCCAGCACGGCCGAGGTCAACAACTTGTCGATCGACCGGACGCGAAAGCGGTCCATGCCCCAGTAGCGCCGCGACAACTGATCCTGGTGACCGCCGTATTTGACCACCAGTGGTTCGTCAACCAACCCAAAGGGAATGCGCGCCCCCAACCGCAGCCACAGATCGTAGTCCTCACACACCGGCAACTCCTCGTCGAAACCACCCGCCTCGAGAAAGAGCCGGCGGCGCAGCATCACCGCCGATGGCGAGACGAGGCAACGCTCGAGGCTGGGTGCAAAGATGTCGCCGCTCGGCTTCTCGTGATGCTTGCAGGCGTTGACGCGAACGCCGTTGCGGATCCAGATCTCGCCGGTCTGGCTGGCGGCAATGTCGGGATGGCGATGGTGATAGCGCATTTGCGCCGCCAACTTGCCCGGCAGCCAGAGATCGTCCGAATCGAGAAAGGCCAACCACTCACCGCGCGCCGCACCGGCACCAAAGTTGCGCGCCGCCGACACACCCGCCGCCGGGCGCCACACGTAGGTCACGCCGGGTAGCTTGGCCAGTCGTTCGCCCGAGTCGTCGGTCGAACCGTCGTCGACGACGATCACCTCCAGAGGGCGCACCGTCTGCGCCAACACCGACGCCGCCGCGCGCACCACCTTGGCGGCGCGGTTGCGCGTCGCAATGACGACGGAAATCGTCCCGGCTGCACCTTCGACGCCTTTCATAAGACGAAAACAATACGGCGTTTGCGGCGAAATCAAAACCCATACCGCAACCAAGGTCTTGGATCGTCGTCTGCATCCATACTAAGGGAGATACGTTTCCCGTGCGCGGCGAATCCGACCGAGCACCGCCGCACGATCGCTGTCGCACTCGAGTCAAACGCCGGAGCCACCGCACGTTGCACATCGCCAACGCAGCCGGCACAATCCAAGCTGATCAGCACTCTACTTTCTCGAATGGTTCACCTCACGCAACTCCCCCTCGACAGGCGCTCCGTGTTGGGGGCTCTGCTACTCGGTGCAGCGCACCTGATCGCGCCGCGCCGCCTTGCAGCTACCGAGCCTCGCGGCTTCCGCGTTGTGCTGTCGGCCGCTGAGCGACGGCACGCCGAGCTCGGCCGAATCTACTTCCAGCAGGAGCCTCGCTACGCCAGCCACATTCTCCTTCAGGCTCGCTCGGCACTAATGCAGTGCGAGAACATCGCGGCTTGCGAGCTGCCGCAGCGGGCGCGCGTGCTCTTCTTGCACGCTGAGGTCGTTCGCCACCAGCTCGAGAGAGAAGAGACAGTGCTCGTCGACGGCTGGCCCCTCACACTCTCGGAGGCATCTTACTGCCTCCTGCTGCACGACCTGCAACGACGACACAGTCCGCAGAGTGCTTGATGTTCATCGACGCCAACGAGGTCGGCGAAGGCGCGACGATCGACTCCGACGTCTGTATCGTCGGCGCCGGTGCCGCCGGTATCACCATGGCCGTCGAGCTGGCAAAACAGAATCTCAACGTCACCCTGCTCGAAAGCGGCGGGTTGAAGTTCGACAAGGACACCCAAGCGCTCTGCAAGGGCGTCAACATCGTCGCCTACTACGCCCACGAGCACGCCCGACTGCGCTATTTCGGCGGCTCGACGAATCACTGGGGCGGACAGTGCCGGCGCTTGTCGGCCATCGACTTCGAAAAGCAGTCCTGGTCGGAGTGGACAGGTTGGCCGTTCCCGAAATCGACCCTCGACCCCTACTACGAGAAAGCCCTGGACATTCTCGACATAACCCGCGGCTATGACGATTTCGCCGACTGCGAGACCGGCGCGGACGCCTACCCTCGACTGCTCGGCCCTGGCAACTGGTTCTTCGAGCCCATCATCTGGCTTCATAGTCCGCCGACCCGCATGGGCAAGAAATATCACGGCGACATCGCTGAGAGCGGGAAGATCCGCTGCTATTTGAACGCCAACGCGATCGAGCTCGAGAGCGACCGCAACGGCGCGACCGTGACGAAAGTGAAGGCGAAAACACTCGCCGGGCGGACTCTGGAGTTCGGCTCGAAACGCTTCGTCCTGTGCGGCGGGGCAATCGAAAACGCACGTCTTTTGCTCATCTCTCGCTCCACCGTTTCACAAGGACTCGGGAACCAGAACGATCTGGTCGGACGCTTTTTCGGCGAACATATCGTCGAGATCTTCAACCGGCGAACGCTCTTCGCGGTTCCGCCCGGCAAGAAAGGCTTTCAGGAGGAACATCTGCAGACTCGCGTGACCAACGACGACGTACCGATTTCTCACCGACACTTCGGTTTCGCGGCAACTCGCGCCTGTCAAGAGCAACACTCTCTGATGGGCTTCTCCGTCAGCTTTCGCCGCCGCGGCAAACCGAGGCGGAAGACGGCCCGAGCCGATCTGATCGAGCTCATGAAGTTGTTGCCGACACCGGAACGAGGAACGGCGACGAGGGAGGTCTTCCCCTACTCGATGATCGTCCAGGCAGAGCAGGCACCCAACGCCAACAACCGCGTCTACCTGAGCAGTGAGCTCGATGCACTCGGAGTACCTCGCATCGCACTCGACTGGCGCGGGCGCAGCGTCGACGACGAAAACGTCCTCAAAGGCTTGCGCTTCTTTGCCCGAGAGCTGCAAAAAGCGGGCAACGGCCGCATCCGCTTACCGCAGGCGGATGACCTTTCGAAAGAAGGTGCACGAATCGTCGGGCACCAGATGGGTACGACCCGTATGGCAAACGATGCCAAGCGCGGCGTGACCGACGGCTACGGCAAGGTCCACGGCGTCGCCAATCTCTACATCGCCAGCAACTCTCTCTTTCCCACCGGTGGCTACGTCAATCCGACCCTGACATTGATCGCCTTGACCTTGCGAGTTGCCGAACGCGTTGCCGATCACGACAAGCAAGCGCCCAGCATCGGCTGAACGGCACGCCACGCCCGCAACGGGCGACGACTACTCGCCGCGCTGCCGTGAGCGCAAAACGATCGCGCCTTCGCGTTCGTGCACCTCGGGTACATCGAGCGCACAGCTCTGGCCGGAAACGCACTCGCCGCTGCCCAGGTCGAAACGGTAGCCGTGCCATGCGCAGGTGACGACACCGTCGGCGGCAGGAGCGCCGAGTGGACCCAATCGGTGTGGACAGCGCGCCGGGTAGGCGACGCTCGGCGATACGTGCCGGCGTGCGGAGTCTCCGGACCCGGGTGGGCAGCCGTCACTTCTTGTTCGGCGCTTCGCGTCACAGGCTTGAGCATACTCTTGCCAGGTGAGATATCCAGGCCGTCGGCCGCTGCGCAAAAAGCGCAGCAAGCCCGGTCCCCGACCAGGAGGAGTCTCCCATGAACACGACCATCGCCCGATTCGCGCACGCCTGCCTCGCCCTGCTGCTCGTCCAGGCATGCGGCAGCGAAGACGACGCGACCATCGTGCAAACCCGCGCCCCGGCCCTCGTCGTTTTGATGAAGAGAAACCTACAACCAGAGGGCATCGAATACGACGCTGCCCGCAACCGCTTTCTCGTCGGATCGCTGACCGAAAACACGATCTACGCCGTCGCCGACGATGGGGCCCTGAGCCCCGCGGCAACCTCACCGGAGATCGCGACGACGGTCGGCCTCGAGGTCGACGAAGCGCGCGATCAGCTCGTCGCCGCCGCGACGCTGGCCAACGGCGCTCCCGGTGTAGCTTTTTTCGACCTCGCCACCGGAAACGTGCTGCGAGCCATCGACCTCAGCACTCTCACCGGAGGCGTTGGCTTCATCAACGACGTCACCGTCGACAGCGGAGGCAACGCCTACGTCACCAACACGCTGCGCGGCGCCGTCTACCGCATTGCACCTGACGACAGCGCCGAAACCCTCGCCGAGGGCAGCGATCTGGCCGCCGCCAACGGCATCGAGATCTTCGACGACACGACGCTGATCGTCGCAACCCTGAGTGGGCCGGCACTCATCCGCATCCCTATCGACCGTCCACAAGAGCGGAGCCCAGTCAGCACCGCCGTCGCCGTCACCGGCGACGGCATTGCGAGAACTCCGTCCGGCGACCTCGCCGTCGTCAGCTTCGTCCCCACCAACACCGTCCTTCTCTTCCGTTCCGACGACGGTTGGCAGACGGCGCAGCGCGTCGGTACGTGGGACGGCTCTTCGGTTTCCACCACCTCGCCGACCACCGCCGCCGTGCGCGGCGACGACGTTCACGTAGTCTTCGCCCACCTCGGAGATGAATCCAACGACAGCTACGAAATTGCCCGCGCCGACTTCGAATAGCCCGTCGCACACCGGAGAAGTCGAACGAGTGCTGAGCCTCTGCCTGAGTACTAGTCAAAGGACGATCTCGTAGGGGGACAATTCTCACTGGCAATGAATCGAAACTCACAAACGGAGCCGGCTCCGTAGAATCCCTCATTGACTGTGCAACGCAATATTTGATTGAAGTTCGCTCGCGAACATGACCGAACGATCGAGCGTTGCACAACAGGACAAGGCGGAAACGCCAGCAGCAATCAAGTCGGTCGGGGCTGTATTGCCCGGCTACCTCGACGACTGCCGTCGCCTGGTCGCCGATGAGATTCGCTCGCTGATTCCCGCCGACCATCGACACAGCGGCGGTCTCTACACCTTGATGCTCGACTACCCGCTGCGCGAAGGGAAAGCCCTCCGCCCGGCTCTTTGCATCGCCGCCAGTCGCGCTCTTGGCGGTTCCATCGCCGGGGTCATCCGCAGCGCCGCCGTCCTCGAACTCTACCACAACGCGTTCCTCATTCACGACGATGTCGAAGACGGTTCGGAAATGCGGCGGCGGCAACAAACCCTGCACAAGCTGCACGGCGTTCCCATCGCGGTGAACGTCGGCGACGGGATGCTGGCACTCACCTTGATGCCTCTCCTCGACAACATGCGAGTGATTGGCATGGGGCGGGCATTGCGCATCCTCGAGGAAATCGCCGAGATGGCCCGGCAGTCCGCCGAGGGCCAGATGATGGAGCTCGACTGGATTCGGCGCGACGATCACCTCCCCAACGCGCACGCTTATGCCCGCATGGTTCACAAGAAGAGCTCCTGGTACACCTTTCTCACCCCGATGGCGGTCGGCGCCATCACCGCGGGCGCTCCACCTCATTTGCTGGCAAAGCTGCGGCGTTTGGCAACGCTCATCGGCTTCGCCTTTCAGGTCCAGGATGACGTCCTCAACCTGATCGGTAGCGAAGAGGAATACGGCAAAGAGATCAACGGCGATCTCTGGGAGGGAAAGCTCACCTTGATGCTGATCCACGCGCTGCAACGGGCGACACCGGCCGAACAGAAGGAGGCACTCGGCATCCTCCGCAAGCCGCGACCGTCTTGCGCCCCTGCAACAGCGACCGAGCAATTCCGTGAGCTACTCGCCGTGCTGCAACACCGCGGTGATCTAAGTCACCGGGGCTGCGATCAGATAACGGCTGCCCTCGACTCCGGCGAAGACGCTGCCAGCACCAAGACGACGGCAGACGTGCACTTCCTGCGCTGCCTCATCGATCGCACCGGAAGCATCGACTACGCCTGGGCGGCGGCGCAGCGACGCTCGCGGCGCGCCCTGCGCACGCTCGAAGACATCTGCGACGAAGTGCCGGGATCCATCCACCGCGACTTCCTCGTCGAAGTCGTCGACTACGTGGCAACGAGGACACGCTGAAACCGCGACGAGCGGCTGGGGGGAGTCATGCAGTCATCGGAGATCAAGTCCGTCGTAGCAGAGCTCAAGCGGATCCATACCCATGCCAACCCACCCGACGTCTCCGCCGAGAAGCAGCCAGGAGCGCCGGCGGACAGCGGCGCAGCGGCAGCCGACGAACCGCCCAAGAGTCTGTTCGTCACCACCGCGTTCCGGCTGCTCAAAGACATCGCCAACCGTCCCGAGCCCAGCCTTGCCCAAAAGGTCGACCAGCACGATGACGACTCGCCGACACACTACGAAAAGATCCAAGGTCTGTTGCGCGAACGCAATGACGAACGCCTGCGCCAGGAACATCTCATCGACCGCCTGCTCGACGGCATGCAGAGCAGCGGCACTGCCACCGCGGCCGCCGTACCGGTGCAGCAGGAAATGCGCATTCTTCTCTCACCCGAGGGTCGCGGTGCGGGCCGCTTCATGGTGACCAACGAAGCTGCGGATCGAACGACGCTGGCATTCTCCGCGCTCCCACTGGGGGCGGACACAACCCTGCGTGATCGGCTCGACGTCAGCTTCGACCCACCGGCTCCACAACTCGAGGCCAACGAGACCGCGACGGTAACGCTACGTGCACGCATCACGCCAACGCCCGACGACCCCATCATTGGCATCGCCGTGCGAGTTCTCGCTGGCGAACAGCCTCTCGCGCGTCTCTGGGTAGACCTCATCGCAGCGCCTTCCACATCGCCAAAGGAGTAGCCGTGCCGATCGACGACCAGACGGACCTACCGAGAATCGCCATTCGCGACGATAGCGATGAAGCCCTGCGCCTCATCCGCTCCCTGCAGACGGCGGTGCTCAAACACCCGAGCGCCGCGCAGGCGATCTTCAGCGCCCTGGTCGCCGAGGGAAAACGCTACGCCGAAACCGAAAACGGTCGCGTCTGGCAAGCGCGCCTGATCGATTCGGCGCTATTCCAACGTGCGCAAAACGTCTTCCAAAGCGCAACGTTGTGGATGCTCGAAGATGCAGCACCGCAAGATCTGCCTTCGGGATACTTGGATGCGGTGTTCATGGCAGCCGAGAATCCACAGCTCGAAACGCTTCTCCAGAACGTCTTGGCCCAGGACGAAGACGGCGATGAATCGACTTCCTGAGCGGCTCGATCCAGAGCCCGACTCCTTCGGTCTGATGACGCTCGGCGCCCTCGCCACCGCCGAGCGTTTCATCGCCCTGATCGAAAGCCCCGGAGGGGAACGACCACCGGTGCCACAAAATCAGCCGCTGCTCTTGGCAATGCTGGGGCTCATCTCACTTTCCCGCACCCTGAACCGCCGCCTCGAAGATGCCTGCCCCGCCGGCGGCCAGGCGACTGAGGCACGGCCATTGGACTTGCAAGGTATCCTGCGTTGAAGAGCACCGCCGCCACCCGGCCGCTTCGGCGGCGCCCGATCGAGCGCATGGATCACTGGCGCTGTGCGACGCATGCTGCCGTGCAACCGCTGGGATTCAAAGAGTGGCAACACTTCAGCGTAACCGGTGGCGAGGTCGACGTTCTTCTCAACTTCTCCTTGATGAACGGCGTCCAAGCAAACGTCGCACTACATGCGATCGTGCCGCGCTTGGTGGCGCTGGTGCGCGATCGCCACGGCTGGCGGGGAGCCATCGAGACCTTCGACCTCACCGAGGTCGACGTTCCAGCCGGCGGCATCGCAGCCCGCTTCGGGCGCAATACGCTGGGCTTCGACGGCCGCATCTACGAGGTCGACGTCATCGTCGACGCCATCGACCTGCGCGCAAAGTTGCACTTCGAACCGATTGCGGAACCCCTGGTCACCGAGCCGATCCAGCTCGGCTCCGCCGGCAACATGCGCTGGCTGGCCGTACCCCGCCTGCGGGCCAACGGCGTCCTCCACCTGGACGGCACAGGAGTGGAGGTCACCGACGCCGCTGCCTACCACGACCACGACTGGGGCACCTTTCGCTGGGGGCGCGGCTTCGCCTGGAACTGGAGCGTATCCCACTCGGAGAACTGCGAGACACCGTGGACGATCACCGCCACTCAGGTCACCGACCAGGGCCGGCGGCGCCTCTACACCGACAGCCTGACGCTCTGGCGCGGCGCTTCGCTGGTGCGCTCCTTCCGCCGCGAATCGATGCGGGTGACCGCGGAGGGGAACCTGCGGCCCGAACGACAGCCGCTGCGCGTTCCGCCAGCCGCCTGGCTGGCGGCGCCCGGCGAGGGCGTCGACATCCCGGCAAGCCTGCACTTCGCCGCCGAGGGATTCGGCGATCGCGTCGATCTCACGATCCTGCCGCGGGATTACGCCCAAATCGCCATCCCCGCCGACGCTGACGACGAATCGACCTGCCTGCTTTCGGAAACTCGCGCTGACTTTTCGGCGCACGGAATCGTACACGGCGAAGCCATCGACCTCCGCGGCCCCGCCCTTCTGGAGATGCTGCATGTCGTACGGTGAATTCGCCGACTACCTCGCCGCCTCCTTGGACGTCATGGCGAGGCAAGTACCCACAGCCTACTCTCGTTTGTGCGCAGCCCTCGAACACCGCCCCATTCACTTTCGCAGTGACGGCTCGGAATTCGGCATCGAAAGCAGCGACACAGCTCTCTCGCTCTGCTCACCGCCATCTTCGAGTGTCCTCGAGGTCACGCTGAGCAAGGACATCGTCGTCGATCTTCTCAACGGCAAGAGCTCCCTCTACGAAGCTGTCCGCGACGAGCGACTTCTCCTCAAGGGAAGCGTCAGCGACTTGTCTTTCTTTTTCCACGCCCTGCAGATCTACGTCCGAGGAGCCATCCGATCGCCCGGCATGGCGCCTCTGCTGTCGACATACTGCTCCACCAACACGACCAGGAGGATCTAACGTGCCTACACCGAGCGCGAGAAAACATGCCGCCAAGAAGAGCTCTGCCGTGAAGAGCCGCAAGAAGGCTGCGCCGCCAAAACGAGTGAGGCGGACGGCCAAGAAAACCTCGAAGAAACGTCGCTCACGGCCGCGGCGCATCGCGCGCGACCGAACGACCCGCCCAACCGTCGTCGTCTTCGGGGCCGGAATCACCGGCCTCACCGTTGCACACGAGCTCGTCGAACGCGGTTTTCGCGTTCAAGTCGTCGAGCGTGAGCGAGACATGCGCAACGAATACCGCGTGCGCGTCGGCGGCGTTGCCGCCAACCAAGAAGGGGTCATCAAGGCCGACACATCACGCCTGCACCCGTATCTCTACTCCGACGAGAACGCCGACTACTGCGACGCCGTCACGGAAGGCCGCATCGACGACGAAGACACGAAAAAATTCGCCGAGCTACTCGAGAAGCTCGGCGAAAACGAAAAGAGGTCCACGACAAAGAACCTCAAATCGCAGATCGAGAGGATTCGCCAGATTCCAATGGCGCGTTCCCGACACCGTATCATGCTCCCGGAAACCTTGCACTTCGGCATCGCATCCTACACCGAAAAGGAGCTCGAAATACTCTCGGCGATCTTGGAGCCGAACCGCGCTCGCGACGCGAAAAGTGACCCCCCCAAGGCCGACGAAATAGCCGACTTCAATCAAGAATTCTTGAAAAAAAAAGACCGAAGGAAGCAGTCGAACGAGGTGAAGCTCCAAGCCATCACCAAGAAGATCGGCCGCGCTATCATCCGCCGAGCCGATCGTTTCGGCTCTGAGCTCCAAGCCGCTGAGTACTTCTTCAAGGACAACCCGGGAGTTGCCCTCTCGGCCATGTCACAAAAAGGTCGCCCTTATGCCGAAATGGTGGCGATTCTCCTTCGGCGCGAAATTCTGGCAATCAAGATTCGCGGGCAATCACGCGCGAAAAGCAACGACCTCGAGCTTCTGCGCGCCCGCTACGTACGCAATCTCTTGGCGGAACGACTGAGCGAGTACCTTCGCGATACCGAGCCGCCCGCCGCCAATGGCGACGGCTCCGGCACCACCAAGGAGGTAGCGGAGGAAGATGCACCCTTCGAACGCGTCCAAGAGGCAATTCGAGATATCCTCGGCATCGGTGCGCGGGCAGCAGAGTCGCGGGCGAAGCAGTTCGCCGATCATTCCGCCCGTCACCTCATCGCTCTCAGCATCGACGCCGATCGAGTCTCGCGCAGCACTCGTCTTGGGGTCGATCGCCGAGACGTCGTCGACTTTCGCCCGATCGAAGTTCCGCTGCCCGGCGAGCACGGATATCGCTACTTCCCCGCCTACTACAGGCACCTTTTCGACACCATGAGACGCACACCAATCCTCGACGAGTTCGGCGATGAAACCATCGAAACGGCCTACGACCAGCTCGTCACTCCGGCCTCCGTCCAGATCAGCGTCAACAGGAGTCAGCAGCCACCTTTGTTCCATTGGCCACCCGACGGTACGGCGAAGAAGCATCTCATCAAGATTGATCGGCGCCAGCCTCGTTCCATCAAGGAAATGATCCAGGCCGCCAGCAATCTCGCGACCAAAATCGGCCTCGAGCCGCGCGACCTGGCGATCTTCGTCCTTCGCATCCTCACCTTCATGACCGCCAGCAAGGCACGGCGCCGGGTCTGGCAAGAGCAATCCTGGCTCTCTTTTCTCGATGCCCCGGGGGCCGAGGAACCCACCACCTCACCGCTGTCAGAGCGCTTTAGGGATTTTCACGAGGAGCTGGCGATCGCGCTTCTTTCCATGAACGCCAAAGAGGCTGACGCCTACAGCTACGGCCTCAACGCCGTTCAACTCTTGCTCGACTATCGCGGCGACGGCAGCGGAATTGACATGACCCTCAACGGCCCGACGTCCAAGACCTGGCTGAATCCCTGGAAACGCTACTTGCGCCACCAGGGAGTTCAGTTCTTTCAGGGCGAAATCGTAGGACTAAAAGCCGAGAACGGCGCTCTCCTCCCCGTCGTTTGTCGCGACACTTCGGAGCCGGGACAACACGATCCAAACGAAAGCTACGCCGACAGAGCCACGCGGCTGGAACAGGAAGGCGCGATTCGTGCGCCTCAAGCCGAGCAGTACGGCACGGTGTATCACGATCAGAACGGTGGCAACGTCGAACACAAAGCGGATTTCTACGTCCTCGCGCTGCCGTTCGAGCAGGCAGGCCGGCTCGCCACCGCGTTCGAAAGACAACAAGCGAAAGCCAAGAAGTCCGCCAAGGTGGAGCTCGAAGGTGACTGGAAGAAGCTAGCCGGCATGGATGCGTTGATTCCCCGCGACGAGCAAGGCCGTGACACGGTCCAGTCCAACATCAAAGACCCGGTCGACGGCACGGAGCGCGACACCTCGGGAAAGCCCAAGAACAGCAACACCTACCCTCTACGCGACCTAAGCGGCATCCAGTTCTTCTTTCAAAACAACGTCCGCGTCGGGCGCGGGCACATCATTCACGCCGGCTCCGAATGGGGCCTCACCTCGATCGCCCAGGCAACCCATTGGCGCAACAGACTTTCCCGAGACGAAGGATATCTGGGACAGCTCTCGGTCGACATCGGAAACTTCTACAGAAACCACATCTTCGATGAGGATCGCTGGGAGCTGCAAGCCGCCGCCATTTACGACGACGCACTCATTCCCCCGGCGGGCAAGGAGCTGAGCCGCATGAAGACTCCGACCAGCGCCTGGCGAAGCAATTGGTGGGAGCTCCCGGCGCGCGTCTGGGAGCAAATCATCGACTCGAGTGAGCTTTCGGTGCTGGATCCGCCGACCTACTACCACATGGACGACGGGATCGTGCTGCGAAGAAGGACGACGGGAGGGGACAACGGGTTCTACCCTGCCGAGAATCGGACACCCTTTCTGATCAACCTGCCGAAACAATGGGTACTCCGCCCCGGTCAGGTCACCAAGGAACGTGGAAAGCCTCGCGAACGCGAAATCGAGACCTGCCGCAAAGCAGCGGAAGGCAGCAAAAAGCAGATCGAGGATTGCAGGAAAAAGCTCAAGGAGCTGATCGCCGCCCCCTCCGCCGCCGCTGGCATCGATGACCTACGCAACCGTCTCAAAAAGCTAGAGAGCGAGCACTACAAGCATCTGCATAGCCTCGCGGAAGCCAAGAGGCACAAGTACGAGGTCGGAGACATCGACTACGAGGTTTCACACGACCGCTGGGTCCTGGCTGGAACCTACATGGCAACGCACACGCGTCTCATGACCATGGAAGCCTGCAACGAGTCGGCACGCCACGCCGTCAACGCCATCCTCGATGCAATTCACGAAGACGGCAACAAGAAGTACAATTCCTCTGGCAAGCAGATGGGAGAACCGTGCGAGATCTTCGATCCCTACAACCATGAAATCGATGACTTCAAGCCTCTCAAGGAGCTCGACGCCGAGCTGCACAAGGATGGGCTCCCTCACTTCGTCGACATTCTCGGTATCGACAAGATGGTCGAGCAACTGCCCAGGGGCGGGATCGAAGACAAGCTCGAGGAAGCCTCCAAGCACATGGTCGGCATCACCAAGCTGTCCAACACCATCGCCCACCTCTACGAAAAGCAAAGCCCTGAGAGTCCGTATCGAAAGCACTTTCCGAGCCCCGACTCCTTCGACGGCGGGTACATCCGCAAGGAAATCGAGCGCGCCTTGCAACCGATCCAGGCGATCGAAGAGCTGCGCCCGCTGATATCGCTGTTCACCGACGCTCTGAAAAAGGCGAAATAGCTTCATCTGAGGTCAAGCGACGACGCCGAGCAGCGCTGCCGACATTCGCTCTGGTTGAACGACCTTCCGGGCCTGCATCCATCGCCGCGCATCGTCCGCCGCGCCGTCCGTCAGGCGCAGGCGGGCGGCGGCGCTGTGCAGCGGCATGCCGGCAGCGGCCAACCCATCGGCGGCGCGGCGCAGCTCGTCTGCCGCAATGTCGCCGGCTCCCGCCAACTCGGCAAGGCCAGCACGTACCGCCGCAGCCAGAGGTTCGGCATGTGGCAAGCTCGAGCGGGCCAACCACTTTTCATCGGCGCGGGCAACGCGCAGCAGGCGCGAACGCTGCGACGCGTCGACCGCCGCCAGAGACAGCGCGGCGCTCGCGCGGAGGTGCTTGAGAATGACCGAGTAACACTCGAAGGTCAGCAGGCCGATACTGCGCACCGGCTTCCAAGTTTCCTCGATCCGCCGCCACGCCAGCTCGACGTCGCCGCCGTACAGAGCGGCGCGCGCCGTCGCCAGGAGATGGTGGTAGTGACTGACGCTGTACTGCTCTCCACTGGGCGAGCTCAACAAACGATCTGCCGCTTCGACCACATCCTCGGGGCGCCCTTCGGCGAGGCGCAAGAGCGCCGAATCGCCCGCTTCGAGGACGTTGGCAGCAGTCAGGTCACCGCGGCGTCGCGCGTCTTCATCGAACTCCGGCAAAATTCGAGCCAGATACTCGAGATCGCCCTGCTGCGCCACCGTCGGAATGAGAAAATGGAAGGTGATCGATGAGCTCTCCTTGTGCCCGACACACTCCGAGCGAAAGATCCTGATCGCTTCCTCGCAGGTTCGGCGCGATTCCTGCCACTCGCCGGAGAAGTAGTGAAAGGCGCCGCGACAGGTAAGAACGGTGCCGTTGACATGTGGTGCTTCGCATTGATCCGC
The DNA here is from genome assembly GCA_965216585.1 of uncultured Binatia bacterium (SeqCode). Taxonomy (GTDB): domain Bacteria; phylum Desulfobacterota; class Binatia; order HRBIN30; family CADEER01; genus CADEER01. Next base: position 172,692 of record CBDCGC010000003.1, read on the forward strand.
AATCTCACTGGCAACATCGAGCAACCGCGCGGCCCGGCGCCGCCAGCGTACACCCGGCAGCGCCCCTTCGATCGACGCTTCCTTGGCGAGAGCAATGGCCAGGTGTTCGGGATCACCTGCCCGCATGGCCTCGCGTAGGTAGTACATTCCCAAGTAGTCGGACAACTTGGGAAAGAGCAATGCCGTTCCTTTCGAAGTGCCAAAGAGAGCGTGCAGCCGATCGGCCGAGTCGCGCAGTGCTTTCGCTTGCGGACGCAGCCTGGGTGTTCGCCCAACGAGAAACCGCAGGCGCATGGCAGTCGCCGCGAGCGTCGCCCAGAGGGTGCTCGCCGGGGTCCGCACACCGAAATGGCGCATCACCTCACGGGTGCGTTCGAGACCGGCGTTGACGTGTCCCGAGTACAGATAGTGCTCGGCAGCCAGCCCGGTGAGGTTGGCATGGCGGCGTTCGTCCGGATCGGTCCGCTCGCCCGCCCGCGCTGCCAGCACGTACGCATCGGCCGCCGCCGCGCCGCGGCCGGCGTTGGCCAGGGCATCGGCACGCCGTTGCTGCAGCATCCAGTCGGCGTCGCCACGCTGCCGTAAGCGCAACGCCAGGGCAAAGAACTCCGCAGCGCGATCGAATCGCAGGCTCTCTCTCGCCGCTTCGGCGGCGATCACAGCGTACTCGGCAGCCTGCTCGTCTTCCTCGGCGCCAACGTAGTGCTCGACCAGACGCTCCGGATCGGGATGCGGTGCGGCGCGCAACGCCGCCGCCAGCTTGCGATGCCAGCCCTGCACCCGCTCCTTGGGCACCGCCGCCAGCGTCGCCTCGCGCATGCGGTCGTGGTACATTTCGATCTCGTCGCTCTCGCGACCGGAGGTAGCACCCTGACGCAGCAAGGACTGGGCGCAGAGCTCGAACACGTGCTTGCGCGCGGCAGCAGCGAGGCCGGCAACCTCGAGCACATAGCCGATCGCACTCGGCCGCCCCGCCACCGACACGACCTCGAGAATCTGACGCGCCTCGAGCGCCACCGGGCGGATACGATCGCGTAAAACGCTCTCGATACCACTGGCCTCGCCGCCCGGATCGGCGGCCGTATGTCGGACCAGCTCAGAGAGCAAGAAAGGTGATCCCGACGCGTCGGCGACGATGCGCTCCTTGACCGATGCCGGCAAGCGGCCACCACACTCCAGTCGTTCGACCAACTCGCGCGAGTGTTCTGCCGACAACGGCTCGACATCGACGACCCGGCGAAGTGCCGCCCCCAGCCCCTCACGCAGCTCGCTGAGCAGCTCGCTCGACTCCTCATCCTCCGAGCGGAATGATACGATCACTTGCAAGCGTGGCGCATCGGCGGTTCGGACGATCGAACGCAACAAACCGACGCTACCGCGATCGCCCCACTGGGCGTCGTCCACCCAGACGACGATCGGGCGCTTCTCCGCGATTCCCCGCAAGAGCGAACGCAGCGCAACAAACGCGCGGCGTGCAATCTCGTCGTCACTCGGCGGTACCGGCTCGGTCGCCGCCGACAATGCGTCGACTCGTGCCAATACCGGAAACAACTTGAGGAGGGCATTCGCGTGTTGTGGCACCAATTGCTTCAGCTCAGACTCATCACAGCCAAGGAGGTAGGTCGAGAGCTCGTCGATCACCGGGTCGAGTGCTCGGTACGACACCGACTCCTGATAGCGGCATCTCCCCTTGAGAACGAGCGCTCCCTGCTCCTTTGCCGTCTCGACGAAACGCGCAATCAACTCGCTCTTGCCGATCCCCGAAACGCCACGCACGAAGATCGCGTCCGCTTTGTGGCGCGCGGCAGCAAACGATTCCCGCAGCTCGGCCAAGGGCGCTTCGCGATCGACAAACGGCATTTCCTCGGGTGAGTGTGCCCCGACGCTGGCCGGCCGGAACGATCCCGCGGCCGCTCTGGCGAGCACCGCCCGGATCTCTTCGCCTCCTTCCCGGTCGGCTGGACGCGGTGACAGCAAACGACTGATGAGCTCGCCGACTTCGCCGCTGTTTGCGCTGCGATCGAGACCATTCCCACTTGCGCCGACGGCGGCAGACAACGGCGGCGGTACACCGGTCACTACCTCGTGCAACGTCGCCCCCACCCCGTACCAGTCGGAGGCGGCAGTCGATGGCACACCGCTGAGGCGTTCCGGTGCGAGGTACGCCAGTGAGCCAGCGACCTCAGCGCGCCCGCTGCCGGCGTGATCGTCGCTTGCGGTTGCCAAGCCAAAGTCGAGGACGACCGTCCGCCCGCACTCCTCGCTGATCAGATTGGACGGCTTGACGTCGCCGTGCGTGCGACCGCCGGCGTGCAGGAACTCCACACCATTGACGATCTGCTCGAAGGTGTTGGCCAAGCGGTCGAGCGCATCCGCATCCAAGGGTTCCCCCGGCTTGCGGCCGGCGCGCACGAATTCAACGACGTTCCGCCCCTCAACCAACTCCATCGTAAAGAAGCGCTCCTGCTCTTCTACAAACAGCTCGTAGAGGCGTACGAGACTGGGGTGGAAGAGTCCGGCGAGTACACGAAACTCGTGCTTGAGATGGAACAGATCTTCGGGACTGACGTGGTGCAGGCTCTTCAGCGCAACTTCCTCACCGAGCTCCTCGTCGAAAGCACGGTAGACCCGCCCCATACCACCTTGCCCGAGGACGGATCGGACATGAAACCGTCGCCCCAGTAAATCCGCGCCTACCTTCACGATCGGTGCCCCCAATACGAAGTTTCTCGCAGAGCCTCGGGCGCAGCGTCAACACCCTGAGAACCTTCGAGCCGTAGCCACTTCAGAGTAGAGGGCCAGAGTTTTCTCGATCGTCCGTTCGATGTTGAACACGCCTTCGATGCGCCGCTTCGCGGCCGCGCCGAGGCGTTGGCGCTCTTCTTCGTCTTCCGCCCATGCCGATATGACTTCCGCCAGAGCGCCGGCGTCGCGCGCGGCGACGACGCGACCCGACACGCCGTCCTCGACCAGCTCGACCATGCCGCCGACCGCTGAGACCAGCGCCGGTAATCCCTGCGCCATCGCTTCGATGACCGATCGCGGCAGCCCTTCACGCCGCACCGAGGGCATGCAACACATGTCACAGGCACCCGCCAGGGCAACCGCATCGCGGCGCTCGCCGATGGCGTGCACGCGCGTGGCGTAGGCCGGCTCGCGAATCAATGCAGCCAATTCGCGGTCGCGCATCTCGCCGACGAGCAACAAACGGACGTCGCGCGCCGTCGTCAGGTGGTCGAGCGCGCGCACCAAAACGTCGACACCCTTGAGCGGCCGCATGTTGGCGACGCAGCCGACGACGAAGGCGTTCTCCGGAATCGCGAAGGTGGAGAGATCCGGCCGCGTCGCGCTCTCGTACCATGCGACGTCGTGCCCTTTGTAGATCGTGACGACGCGTTCGCCGGGCACCCCCAGATCGAGGAGGTAGTGGCGCACTCCCTCCGACACCGCGATGATGCGGTCAATGCGCGAGCTCAGGTAGGTCAGCCGCGAACCGGGATCCCACCAGCTCAAATTGCCTAGCGTGCCGCGGTAGCAAAGTGTCGGCACCGGCTCTGCCCGCGTCGCCAACAGCGTGTTGGCCAGTGGGCGATTCTGGCGCAAGCAATGGACGACATCCGGGCGATAGCCGCGAATCTCGGCCCGGATGCGACGGACGGCCCGCAGGTCGACACGTCCACGCGGCACGAAGTGCGAAACATCGACCGCGGCCCGCCGTACTCTGTCGAAGGCAGGCAGTGAGTCGGGAAGAAGCAGCCGCACCTCAGTTCCGGCCGCTCGAAGGCCGAGGATCAGGTGCTCCTCAGAGCGATCGAGAGCATCGGCGATGCAGAGAGCTCGCATGAAGGGATTCGCGAGCAGCGCTGCTCAACTGGCAGCCCGCAAGCGGCGCAGTTTTTCACCGGCAACGCGACGTCCGTCGTCGTCGCCGATGTCTTCATAGAGCGCCAACGCCTGGCGATAGGTTTCGGCGGCGCTCTCCGACCGTTTGAGTGAAACCGCCAGATCGCCAACGCTGATCAACAGGCGCGCGCGCACCTGCGGATCCGCCGCGTTCTTGGCGACCCGCGACACTTCCGCCAGTTGCGCCTGCGCCACGGACTCGCGACCGCTCTCGTGTGCCAACAGCGCGCGCTCGCGCAGAGCCGCCATCTGGCCGCCCGGATCGTCGGCCCGCCGGTAGAGATCCTCGGCCTGCCGATAGTGCTCCTCTGCCTTGTCGCGCTTGCCCTGGCGGCGCGCGAGGTGCCCCAGGCCGAGGTGCGCATGCGCCTGCCCAGCGGCGTCACGACTCTCCTGGTAGATCTGCAAGCTGCGCCGGAAGGCATTGCGCGCCTGGCGTTGATTGCCGTGCGCCGATTGCACGGCTGCGTAGCGGAGCGCCGCCAACGCCTCGCCGTCGCGATCGCCGACCGAGGCATAGAGCCGCTTCGACTGGCGGAAGGCGGCCGCCGCTTCCTCATAGCGCTCGCTGGCCTCGTCGAGAGTTCCCATATGCAATAGCGCCGCCGCCTGACCGGCGACGTCGCCGATCTCACGGTACATTGCAAAGGCGTGGTAGTAGCTGCCATAGGCCCGGCGGCGGCGGCCGAGTCGCGCATCGATCTCGCCCATCGCCAGCAGCGTACCGACTTGTCCCTGCGTATCCTGCATCGACTGGTAGGTGTTGTGCGCCTGCTCGTACCAGTCGAACGCATCTGCCAGCTTCCGGTTGTCGCGATCGATGGCCGCAAGCGCCAACAGCGTCGTCACCTCTCCTTCCTTGTTGCCATCATCGGCATGGTATTCGAGCAGCTTCAAATGCGCCTTGCGCAACTTTGCCGCGTCGTCCGAACGCGAAGCGAGGGCGACGATCTGCTCGAGCAGCTCGCGCTCGCGCTCGCGATCCTTTCCCCGCACCTCGTCGTACAAGCGTTCGGTCACCAGTAGTCGATCGCCGATCCGGCCGTGCTTCTCCTCGAGCACCAACAGTTCTTCGAGGACGCGCAGTCGATTCACCTTGTCCTTGCTGTGTTGCGACAGCGTGTACGACTCCTCGAAGGCTTTGCGGGCTGCGTCGAAGTCGCTCCGCTCGATCGCTGCGCGCGCATCCTGAAGCCACTTCACAGCCGCCGAACGCGTAACCTTGACCGCCGCCAACTCGATCTCAGCCGGGTTGGCCTGTGGCTCCTGCGTCGCGCTGTTGATGTCGAGAGCGGCCACCAGCGAGCGACCGACCTCGTGGAAAATGGCGCCGATGCCGATCCCCAGCGCCAGCAGAATCACCGGCGCCGAGATGCCGATCTGCCGTGCCCCGAGGATCGCAACGACGGCGCCGAGCACACCCAGCGTCACCTGCAGCACGACTCCAAGCGAGACCAGCTTGCTCAGCGCTTCGACGATCGACGGAATCAGCGTCGAGCCGGAGAACATCTTGGGCAGAAACAGCACCAGGGCACCGGCCAGCAAGAGGCCGATGCCGATCCACATCGTCCACGACGTGTCGTGACCACCCCTGGGAGTGGGCGGCGCCGGCGCAACCGCTGGACCGGGTCGCGCGGCGCGTTCCGCCTTGCGCGACGGCGCTGCCGGCGCCGGTGCCTCGACCTCGCCCTGCTCGCCGGTGATCAGCGTGCGCTCGCGAACGCAGATCTTCTGCATCAACACCGGCGGATAGCGGCGCGAATCGGTGACTCGATTGGGTAGCGGCGCCTGGCCCCCGTCCGCCTCGGCGGGAACGTGCTCGGCGAAGAGACTCGCGGCCAGACCGTATTGCTCACCAGCCGCCTCCGGATCTTCGGCCGAAGAAAGAACGGCCAGGCGAAAGGCGGTGTGCGCCTGCCCGAGGGTGTCGTCGAGATTGGCAAAGAGATCACCGGCCGCTTGATAGCAACCGAGCGCACCTTCACCGTCGCCCATCGCGTAGAGCGCATCGCCCTCGCTGAGAGCGGCGTCCGCTTCCTTCTCCGGCGCTACCAGGCGTTGAAAGAGATCGCGGGCATCGTGAAAATAGCCAGCCGCCGTTTCGGCGCGCGACTGCCGCGCCTCCATGTTGCCCAGCGTCAGCAACAGGTTGGCGGCGCCCTCGGAATTGCCGGTGAGCTGGTACAGATAGCGAGCACGCGAGTACGACTCGCGCGCTTCATCGCCCAAGCCAGCCGCCCGCTGGAGGTCGCCCATGCGGCGCAGCGCCGAGGCTTCGGCAACCTGATCACTCTCTTCCTCGGCTTGGCGTCGTTCCGCCTCGATCTGCTCGAGGCGATCGCCAAGCTCCTGCGAGCGTGGCGACTTGCCAGTCGCTGCCGCCGAGTCGGTGTCAGCCGCCCGCTCGGAACCGTCTCGAGCCATCGCAGACGCACCTCCAGCCGGCCGGCTAGAAGTCCTCCCGAAACGACGACCGGCCAGCCGCGCCGCGCTCTGGCGACGAAACCCGGCGTTGGCGGCAGTGGTCGCAGATGAATGGCGATTTGCGGTGGATGTCCATTTATCGGTCAGCAGGTCGCGATGCGATGCTCGCTTCCCGAATTAAAACATATTTCGATCGAGCATGCGCTGGCGCAATTCCCCGCCGCCCTCGGCGACCATCCGACGCCGGCTGCCCGGGGCCGGATCCGATGTTCGATCCACCATCATTCGACACTTTCAGCATTCCCCCCAAGCTCCTGATTTCCTGGGGAACTTCACCATGACAACGACACTTCGGGAAACCCCCGAAAACGGCCCCTGGCGAGCCGCGAGAGTAGCGACCGGCCGCTTCGCTGTCCATCACCAATTGCCGCCACACGCCAGGCAATTGCAGCGCAACCTTCGCGGCGCCGGCAGTGCCCTCAACAGAACGGGGCTCATCTTGAAAACGGCGAGATCCTGGGCCACATTGCCGCTATTCGCGAGGCAGGTTGAGGAGGGCCGGAATCATGAGCACGAGTGTCGAGAACGCACCGATCAACTCAGCGACGGAAGAGATGAAAGACAAGTCGCGTTACCTGGCGCGCATCGTGGGAATCGGTGTCATCGCTGGCTTGATCAGCGGCTTTCTCGTCGCGATCTGGATCGCCGGCTCGCAGTGGACCGGGACGATGATCGCGACTTCTCTATCGGTCATGGGCGCCGCGGCAACGATCGGCGGTCTGCTCGCCGCAAACTTCGCACCCGAGTAGCCGTCTCTATCGCTAGCCGACCGGCACCAGGTCACCGGTTCTACGATCGATACCGGCGCTTGCCACGGCTGGCGGCGGCGCAAGCCGCAAGGTGATGGTCGTTCCCTCGCCGGGTTCGGATCGGCCGCTGACCGAACCTCCGTGCGCCTTGGCGATCTCCGAGGCGATGAACAACCCCAGCCCGCTACCGGCGCCCGCCGCGCCATCGGCGACGTGTTTCTTACCCAAGCTGGCGAGAATCTCGGCCGGAATACCGCGCCCGGTGTCGCTGACCGCGAGCTGCCAGCCGCCCTTGCTCGTGGCGTGCAGCGATACCGCAACCTTGCCCCGGCTCGGCGTGAAGTTGATCGCATTGCTCAACAGGTTCGACAACGCCCGGCTGAGCTGTACCGAGTCGACCTCGGCAACGGCAGGAGTCGCCGGCAGAACGGCGTCGACCTCGATGCCTTTGATCTCGGCCGCCGTGCGCCACGGTACCAGCGTTTGTTCGACGACCCGGCGCAGGTCGGTCGCTTCCAGTCGCACCGGAAAGCTTCCCAGATCGATGCGCTCCGCATCGATCAGGTTGTTCGACATGTTGAGCACCTGACGCGTGCTGGCGTGCATTCTCTGGACCAGGTTCGCCTGCTCTGCCGTGAGCTCGCCAGCGTCGCCCTCGAGCAATAGATCGGCCAGCGAGGCGACGACGCCGAGTGGGTTGCGCAAGTCGTGCGAAACCGTCGACAAGAGCTCCATGCGCATCGCCCGCTGCTCGGCCTGCTTTTTCTCTCGCTGCTCATCCCGCGCGTGCTGGACGAGATTGCCAAAGAACAACGCCACGGCAAAGAGAAAGGGAATGCGGACGATGTAGCCCTGGCGAATCAAATCACCGGCGTCGAGAAAACCGGACGCCGTGTAGATGTGGGCCGCCCCAATGAAGAGCGCCGCTCCGACGGCAAGTACGACTCCATCGGCGAGCGCGCTGAGAAAGAGCACGACGAAGTAGAGGACGAAGAGCTCGCCGCTTGCTCCGCCGACCAGAGAGAGCGCGACGGCGACGGCGACGATGTCGAGCACGACAACCCCCCACTCCAACCAGCCGCCCTTGGTCGCAGTACGCAGCAGTTGCGAAACGACGAGGTTGGAGCCCAGATACAAGGCGATGAAGATCGCAGCGCCAGGTGGCAGGTCAGCCAGTGGGTGGCTGAACAGCACCAGGTAGGCAATGGCAATGATCAGCACCCACCGCAGCAAGATCAAAACATCTGCTCGATTTCCTGAATGCACCACACCCACACCGACATCCGCGTATTGGTTCGCTCCCATAGTCCCCCTGCCTCGTTCGTCATGGCTCCCGGTCCCGAGAAGTGCGCATATCGTGCCAATCTCCGCGGAACCACCACTCCGTTCGACTGTGTTCGCACGACCGCTCATTCAACAAAACCGCGGTCCGACACCGCTGCACCGGCAGCCGCCAGACCCTTGATTCAACGACGTCTCCTCCAGACTGTCACATCGTTGCCGCTGCGTCCAAATAGTGTCGGATCGAGCCGCAGGAGCCAGGTCAACCCGCAAAAACGAGGCAGCAAATCGCCGCTGACCGCAACCAAAGAGGGGGTTCGGTGAATTTGCGGACACTGTCGCGCTCCTATATTTTTCCGTTGTCGAGATCACGCGATTCCGGGGAAGGCCTCGGATCTCGCCCGCCTCAGCGAAGGAGAAGCCCAGCCATGCCAAGAGCACTTTTCACCGCCACGTTCCTGACGGTCGCCTGCTTCGGATTCGTCGCCACCTCGGCCTCGGCCGATTCCGAAATCGATGCCCGTGCCTTGGTGCAAAAGGTGATCGACGGTCTGCCCAAAGATTCCTTCGAGGCCAAGATGACGGTGTCCTCGGCCGATTTCGAGCCGCGTGAGCTGCGCATGGTGCGCCGCTATGTCGAAGGCGCGCACGGGACTTATCTCGAAGTCTTCTCGCCCGACGAGCTCGAGGGCATCCGTTTCCTCTTCCTCGAAAAGCGCGACGAGCCCAACCAGCAGTTCATCAAGGTCAAGGCCAGCCGCACCGCGATCCAGGTATCCGAAGAGGTGCGACGCCAGCCCTTTCTCGGCTCCTCGTTCTACGTCTCCGATCTGGTCATGCCGAACCTCGACGCCTACACCTTCAAGTACGTCGGCAAAGACGTCATCGAGGACCGCACCGTGACACTGGTCGAAATGACGCCGAAGGACCCAGACGCCGACATCTACGGCAAGACCGTCTCGGCCCTCGATCCAACCGACAATCTAGTGCTGCGCCGCGAGTACTTCGACAAGGACGGCGAGAAGATCAAGGTTTGGACGGTCGACAAGATCGACAAGATCAAGGACGTGCTCAGCCCGATGGGACAAAAAATGGTCGACCTGCGCACCGGCGAGCGCTCGCGACTCGACGTCAGCAAGGTCGATTTCGACGCCGAGGTCACCGACGCGATTTTCCAGCCCAAGTATCTGATGCGCTGAGCCGCTCGATGCCGAGAACAGCCGCCCAGCCGCTGCCTGCGGCGTAGACGGCGATCGCCAGCACCAGGCCAAGCGCCAGCGCCAGGGCGATGGCCAGCCAGTCGCTCCAGGTACCGCCCTGGCTGACCAATTGACCGGCGAGCTGGAATACGTCGTCGCTGCGCCAGCGCTCGACCGGCGGGCCGCCGAACCAGAACGCGACGCGCGACACGATGATCGATCCCATCTCGTAGAAATCTCCGGGTACGGAAATGAACGGCGCAAAGGCAAGCGGGATGGCGCTGCCGAAAGCCAGCGCGCATCGCCACCCTTTGATGGTCGCGGCATAGCGCAACAGCGGCACGCCGATGAGGATCGTCAACACGAAAGGTGCGACGTCGGTCGCCAGATAGATCCAGTCGCTGCCGTGGGTGTCGAAGCCGGTGAGCTGGCCGGCGTAATCGGAGCCAACGGCGACGAAGGGAAAGATCTGCCGCAACCAAGCAGCGCCGTAGACGGCGTCGATCTCCAGACGCGTCACCTCGCCGCCGCTGGCCAAGCAGCCGAATGCGTGCGCGAGCTCGTGGACCGGCACGTAGATCCACCAGGAAACGGCCGCCGCGAGGAGGACTAAAACGAGCGTCCGCCATGTCCCATGCGGCAGCAGCACCGACAGCCCGGCGAGATAGTCATCCAGCGGAGCACGCATCAATCGAACGAAGTCCATTGCACAAATGGCTTTCTGTCTGCGCCGCTACACTTGCCCTCGGTCTTTTCCACTGGACCAACGATCATGGCTTCCAATAGACTAGCCACAATCGGGGAACCAGGGGAGGTATTCATGTCGTCATCGATCGGGCGCTTCAGGCGCTTTGCCAGCACTCTCGTACTTGCCATCGCCGTGCCGCTCACGACGGCGCTGGCAGCGGACATCAGCCTGCAGCCTTTTGCCTCGGGCCTCTCGTCTCCGGTCGCCATCGCCTATGCACCGGGTGAGGATCGATTGTACGTCGCCGAACAGGGCGGGCTCATCCGCATCGTCGAGTCCGACGGCACGGTCCTGCCGGCCCCCTTTCTCGACCTCACCTCCTCGATCACCTGCTGCGGCGAGCGTGGACTGCTCGGCCTGGCCTTCCACCCGAACCACGCCGGCAACGACTATCTCTACGTCAACTACACCGACCTCTCGGGCGACACCGTCGTCTCGCGCTTCACGCGCGACAGCTCCAACACCGCCGACCCCATGAGTGAGTCGATCGTCATTACCATCACGCAGACCTTTGGCAATCACAACGCCGGCGACCTCGCCTTCGGCCCCAACGACGGCTACCTCTACATTCCCATGGGCGACGGCGGCTCCGGCTGCGATCCCAACGACGCCGGCCAGGCGCCCGACGACTTCCTCGGCGACATCCTGCGACTCGACGTCGACGGCGGCGCGCCGTACGCGATTCCGCCGACCAATCCCTTCGTCGGCAATCCCTCGATCTCCGACGAGGTGTGGGCTTACGGCCTGCGCAATCCGTGGCGCTTCTCGTTCGACCGCGCCACCGGCGACATGTTCATCGGCGACGTCGGTCAAAACTCCTGGGAAGAGGTCGACTACCAACCGGCCGCCAGCAGCGGCGGTGAAAACTACGGTTGGGACTGCTTCGAGGGCACGCACGACGCTTCCAACCCGCCGCCCGACGGCAGCAACTGCTCGGTCTCCACCGCCTGCCCACCCGCCGCGCACGTGCCGCCGGTGTATGAGTTCGCAGATGGCTGCAGCGTCGTCGGCGGCTACGTCTACCGCGGTGTCGCGGAACCCAGCCTGACCGGCCACTACATCTTCGCCGACTACTGCTCCGGCATCCTACGCGGCCTCGAGCCGGACGGCATGGGCGGATTCACGGTGACGACCTTCACTCCGACGCTTCCCGGCTTCTCCGCCTCGACCTTCGGCGAAAACGACGACGGCGAGCTTTTCATCGCCACCTTGAGTGGCAGCATCTTTCGCGTCGCCGAGGTGACACCGCCGCCGGCCTGCCCGGCCGCACCGGTTGCCGGCTGTCTGAGCGCCGGTAAGGGCTTCCTCAAGATCCTCGACAAGGATGCCAGCGGCGCCAGCGCCAAGGACAAGGTAATCGCCAAATGGCTGAAGGGACCGGCGACGACGCAGAGCAATCTCGGCACGCCGCTGACCTCGACGAGCTACGCCTACTGCCTCTACGCCGGCACCTCAGAAACCCTGATCGCCTCGGCCGGCATCCCGGCCGGCGGCGTCTGCAACGGCAAGCCGTGCTGGAAGGCCCTGTCGACCAAGGGCTACAAGTACCGCGATACGCTGCTAAGTAACGACGGCGCTCTCTTGCTCAAGCTCATCGCCGGCGACGCCGGCAAGTCCAAGATCATCTTCAAGGCCAAGGGAGCCAATCTCGACCTCACCGCCGGCACCCTGCCGCTCGATACCGCCGCCGACATCATCGTTCAGTTCACCGGCACCGACGCGCCCGAGTGTTGGGAGATGCGCTTCGCGCCGGGCGACGTCAAGAAGAACGAAGCCATCTTCTTCAAATCGAGAAGTGGACCGTAGGAAGCGGTTGGCCCGAGCTACGCCCGTTGCTCGGCCGCACCCTGGTCTTCCAGGGCTGCGGCGTCCCCCGGGGTCAGCGAAAAGTACCGCGCATCTGGGTGGTGGAAGACGACGGCGCTGACCGAGCCCTCCGGGTCCATCATGAACCCGTCCGTGAGCTCGACGCCGATGGCCTCGGTCACGTCGAGAGCGCGAAAGAGCTGTGCCTGATCTTCGAGTCGCGGGCAGGCGGGATAGCCGAAAGATACACGCACCCCGCGGTAACGAGCCTTGAAGAGATCCTGCATGCTGGTACCTGCCGGGTCCGCGAAACCCCACATCGCACGGATCTTGGCGTGTAGCAGCTCGGCAAACGCCTCGGCCGACTCCAGCGCCAGGGCCTGCAGAATGTGGGAGCGCAGGTAGTCGCCGTCGTTCTTCCAGCGCTCGGCCAGCTCGCGCACGCCCGGGCCGATCGTCGTCGCAAACAGACACACGAAGTCGTCGCGTCGATCATCGCGCGGCAAGACGTAGTCGGACAGGCAGAGGCCGTCGCCGACCGTCTGGCGGCCGAAGTGGAACTCCTCGAGCACCCGTGTTCCGTCGGCCGATAGGAGCTGGACGGCTTGGCCGTCGGCACCGGCTTTGAAGAACTTGTACACGGCGCGCGCCTGGATGTCGTCGCGCGACAGAATCTCCTCCTGCACGCCCGACACGTGCCGCTGCAGATCGACTGCCTTGGCATCACCGGCTCCCAAGGCCTCGGCAAAGCGCCCCTTGAAGCCGAGGTGGCGCGTGTAGAGCATCACCGGGTTGACGTAGGTAAAGATCTCGTCGAGGTCGTAGTCGTCGAGCCGATGCGCCTTGAGATCCGGCGGCTGGGGAATGTCGTGGTCGCGCCGCACCTCGGCCGCCGCTACCGGCTTCGCCTTCGGCGCCGCTTCAGCGGCTGCGCGCTCGCGCGCCAGACGCTCGCCATCACTCGACAGCTTGTCGGCCAACTCCCGGCGCAGATCGGCGTCGACGACGCGATTGGCGAGATCGAGACCGTTCATCGCATCGCTCGCATACGCCACCAGACCCTCGTACTCGGGCGCGATTCTCAAACGCGTAAAGCGATTGGACAACGCCGCGCCGCCGACCAGGATCGGGCAGTCGACCGACGAACGGCGCAGATCCTGCGCCGTCGCCACCATCATCTGCGCCGACTTCACCAACAATCCGGAAAGACCGATGATGTCGGGCTCGTGCTCGCGATGCGCGCGCAGGAGATCCTCCGGCGGCACTTTGATGCCCAGATTGACGACCTGGTAGCCATTGTTGCTGAGGATGATGTCGACGAGGTTCTTGCCGATGTCGTGAACGTCACCCTTGACGGTGGCGAGCAGGATCTTGCCCTTGACGGCCGACTCGCTCTTCTCCATATGCGGCTCGAGGTGCGACACCGCCGCCTTCATCGCCTCGGCCGACTGCAACACCTCGGCGACGATCATCTCGTTGGCGCCAAAGAGCCGGCCAACCTCGGACATGCCGTCCATCAACGGGCCATTGATGATCTCGAGCGGCGCCCGCTCGGCCAACGCTTCGTCGAGATCAGCCGCCAGTCCATCTTTCGTGCCTTCCAATACGTAGAGGGCAAGGCGCTCGTCGAGCGGCAGGTTGCGGCGTTCCTCGACGGTCTTCTTCGGCGCCCGATCGCGAAAGTGATCGCTGAAGGCGGCGATCGGATCATCGCCGCGCCACCAGATCAGATCCTCCGCCAGCCGGCGCTCCTCTTCCGGTATCGAGGGATAACGCTCCAGCTTCTCCGAGCTGACGATGGCCATGTCGAGCCCCGCCTGGACGCAGTGGTAGAGAAAGACGCTGTTGAGGACCTCGCGACCGGCCGCCGGCAGGCCGAACGACACGTTCGACACGCCGAGAATCGTCCGCGCCTCCGGCAGCGCCTCTTTGATCAGGCGAATCCCCTCGATCGTCTCGACACCCGAGCCGACATAGGCCTCGTCACCCGTGCCGATGGGGAAAACCAAGGCATCAAAAATGATATCGCCGGGTGCGACACCGTAGTTCTTGGTCAGCAGATCGAACGACCGCTGGGCGATCGCCAGCTTGCGCTCGCGGGTAATCGCCTGCGCCTGCTGCTTGTCCTCGTCGATGCAGCCGACGACCAGGGCGGCGCCGTAGCGACGGGCCAGCGGCACGACGCTCTCGAATCGCTCTTCGCCGTCTTCGAGATTGATCGAGTTGATCAGGGACTTTCCCTGCGTCCGCTGCAGCGCCTCCTCGATGACCACTGGATCGGTGGTGTCGATCATGATCGGCACCTTGACCTTCTTGACCTGCGACTCGAGGAACACGCGCATGTCGGTGATCTCGTCGCGATCGGGATCCTGCACGCAGACGTCGAGCACGTGCGCGCCGCTGCGCACCTGCTTGCGGCCGATCTCCGCCGCCTCGTCGATCTTGCCCTCGCGGATCAAGCGCTTGAACTTGCGCGAGCCGAGCACGTTGGTGCGCTCGCCGACGATCACCGGCCGCGTGTCTTCATCGATGAGCAGCGTTTCCAGACCCGACACCACGGGGACGGTCGAACGCGAACCGCCGGCGCGAGGCCGGTGCCGGCCAGCGATCGCGGCAATCTTGGCGATGTGTTCAGCCGTCGTACCGCAACAGCCGCCGATGACGTTCAACCACCCCTCCGAGCAGAAGCGCTCGACCTTGGCCGCCAGCGCGTCCGGCAGCTCGTTGTAGTTGCCATCTTCATCCGGCAGGCCGGCATTGGGGAAGCACACGATCGGAAACCGCGATATCTCCGCCAGAGTGCGCAGATGATCGGTCATGAAATCGGGACCAGTGGCACAGTTCATACCGATCGCCGCCAGGTCTCGATGCGCCACCGAGGTATAGACCGACTCGATCGACTGGCCGCCCAGCATCGTTCCCCAGTTTTCGATCGACACGCTGAGCACCACCGGTACCTGGCGCGAACCACCTGCGAAGGCGTCTTCGATACCGAGCAGAGAAGCTTTGACGTTCAACGTATCCTGCTGCGTTTCGAGAAAAAGTAGATCGACGCCGCCGGCGACGAGCGCGCTTGCTTGTTCTGCATAGGCGGCACGCACCTCGGCAAAGGTGATGTTTTCCGTAACCGAAATACTCTTCGTCCCCGGCCCCATCGAGCCGGCAACGAAGCGCGGGCGATCATCGGCGAGCTCTTCAATCGCTTCGCGCGCCAGGCGCGCCGCCGCGGCGTTGATGTCGTGCACCTTGTCCTGCAGGTCGTACTCGGCGAGCACCACCCGCGTGCCGCCGAAGGTATCGGTTTCGAGGATGTCGGCACCGGCGCGCAGATAACCCAGATGAATCGAGCGAATCGCATCCGGCTGCGTCAGCACCAGATGCTCGTTGCAGCCGTCCAGGTCCTGGCCGCCGAAGGCGTCGGCATCGAGATCGAGCGTCTGCACAGCCGTACCCATGGCGCCATCGAGAACCAGAATGCGCTCGCGCAGCGCCTCGCTCAGTGCTTTCGCCGTCGATCCACTCATCACCCGGGATCTGTACCCGAGGCTGCAAGCGAAACCAATCCGGGACTTTCGACGTTCAGTGAATCGCGCACGTCGCTCAGGTGCCAGCGCCGAGCCAGCTCCCCACTCTCGCCGCCGAGCTCGGCGAGGAAGGCGGCGACGCGCGGGTCGCAACCCGTTGGCACCGCACCCTGTCTCTCGAGAGCGAGCAAGCCGACGCCGATCTGCTCGGGTGCCCGGCCCAGCGTCACCTCGCCGGGCGCCCCCTGCGTCGCCACCAGCCAGCCCAGGTCGAGCATGCGCGCCACCGCCTCCTCGACCGTCTCGTGCGGTACGCCGAGACGGCGGCCGATCGCCGTGGCGTCGACCGGACCGGCGCCGTCGCGAAAAGCGTCGGCCGCGCGCAGGAGGATTTCCAGTGCCACGGCGGTGCGCCAATGGCGCGGCCCGTCGCCGCGGGCGCGGACGCCGAATTCGAGCACCGCCGCCAGATGGGCGCCGGCGAGGACCACGACCCAGCTCACGTACAGCCAGATCAAGAGGAAGGGCAACTGCGCCAGACCGCGGTAGATCGCGGTGTAGCGAGCCAGGCCGAACTGCAAACCGACGTAGGTGCTCTGCACGAATTGCCAACTGGCGCCGGCGACCAGGGCGGCAATCACCAGAGGCAGCGGCGCCGCCCGGCGATTGGGCATGATCGAGTAGAGCACGCCGATGGCGACGGCGTTGATCAGCACCGGCACCAGCTCGAGGCCCCAGAACACCAGGCTGTCGAACACACTCTGCTGCTGCACCCAGTGCACGATCTGCTGAAACTGCAGGGAAGAGGTGATCGCCGCCGCGACCAGCAACAGCATCGGCGTGAGGAAGATGACGCTGATGAAGTCGGCGATCTGCCGCCAGATCGAGCGGCTCTCTCGCACCCGCCAGATCTCATTGAACGTCGACTCGATACCGCCCAGCAGAGAGATGACCGTGACGAACAGGGCGGCGGCGCCGAGGAAGCCGAGGCCGGAAATGTTGGTGTTGTCGATGTAACCAATGATGCGCTGAGCGACGTCGTGATCGAGCACCAGGCGCTCGATCAAGAAGGGCTGCAGCAGACTCTGCGCCCCGAGGCCGCGCAGCAGGGCGAAGATCAACGCCAACAGCGGCACCACCGAGAGCAAGGTCGAATAGGCGAGCGACGCGGCCTCGTTGAGCCCGCGATCGCGGTAGAAACGCAGCGCGACGACCCAGATCAGCTCACCTAGCTCGCGCAACCAGCGCCAGAGTGTTTGCAAGATCGCCATCTCGACTCGACTCCCACTATCGCCTCTTCCGGGCAGCGTGTCGATCGACGAACGCGATATGCAGCCCAGCCTAGCAAAACCCCCGGCGTGACCGCCGGATCATACAGTGAAGAAACTTCTCTTGGAGGCTCTGGCCGTTGGCGCTACGATGGGGGCGAGAGTGTGACAGCTATGACCCAACAATCATTGGTGCTTTGTGCCCCAAGCCTAGCATGGTCCCGAGCGTCGCATCGTACATTGGCGAGCCCCCGAATACGGCGGGTCTCCCCCAGGTCAGAATGAATCAACAACTGCCAACTCGGGTCACACTCTCGGACTGACAACCCCTCCGACGATCTTATGAGGTGACTCCGCCAGGCAACAGCGCATAGGCGACATCGAGGGAGTTTCAGGTCAGCCGGGCCCCCGGCGCGGCGCCGGATCATTCATATAGAGAAACTCTCGATTTGCCTCGCGCAGCGACACCAACCTTTGCCTTCGCCTAAGCCTGCGCCTGAGCCTACGAGCGCAGCGAGTTTCAGCCTAGCAAAACCCCCGGCGTGACCGCCGGATCATACAGTGAAGAAACTTCTCTTGGAGGCTCTGGCCGTTGGCGCTACGATGGGGGCGAGAGTGTGACAGCTATGACCCAACAATCATTGGTGCTTTGTGCCCCAAGCCTAGTTCCCGTCTCGAAACGGCAAGTGATTGAAATAATGTGAGAAAATCGAGAAATAGTTGGCAAAAAAGGGGTGTTTTCCCTGCTGATGTGATATCAGTGAATCTCCACAAGTCATTGAAATCACAAAGGAAAACAACCCCAATGAGAGAGATCGTACGCCAACAATTGTCACTTGTCGAACCGGCCATCGAGCACGAACACGCCAGGGAGCTGCAAAAGATCCGCTCCCTGGTGGACCAGTACCCGGAAATCGCCGCTCTGGTTCACGCCGACCTGGTGCGGGGGCTGAAAAATCCACAATCGGGCCGTCGCGGCAGGCTCAGCGGCGAGCAGGTGCTGATGGCGCTGTTGATCAAGCAAATGAACGGCTTCAGCTACAAAGTGCTGGCCTATCATTTGGCCGATTCCACCACCTACCGAGCCGTGTGCGGCTTTGGCATCGGCGACAAGGTTCCATCGAGTAAGACTCTTCAGCGCGACATCAAGCGGATCAGGGCCGAAACGCTCGAAGCGATCAACCGAATCCTGCTGCGCGGTGCGGTAACAATGGGAATCGAGAAGGGGCGCAAGGTGCGGGTGGATTGCACGGTGGTGGAGTCCAACATTCACCACCCCACCGACTCCTCGTTGTTGTGGGACTGCGTGCGGGTGCTCAGCCGATTGAGCAGGCGCGCCACAGAGATCTGCGACGTGGTGGTGTCCAATCACTGCAAGCGGGCAAAACGGCGGGCGCTGGGAATCGTCAACGCGCGCAGCAACAAGCAGCGCAAGAAGTTGTACCGCGACCTACTCAGCGTCGCACGCAAGACTCTGAGCGATGGTAAACGTGTACGTGCAGCACTGCAGCGTGGACCAACAAGCGATCCGATTCAGGCGATGGTCATCGAGGTCGAGTTGCAGCACTACTCGGTGCTGGCCGAGCGGGTGATAGCACAGACCGAAAAGCGAGTGCTGGGCGCAGAATTTGTGCCCACGCAGGAAAAGATCGTTTCGATCTTCGAGCCCCACAGCGACATCATCATCAAGGATCGGCGCGAGACCCTGTTTGGTCACAAGGTGACTATCACCGGCTCAGCAAGTGGGCTGTTCACCGATCTGGTGATCGAGCAAGGCAACCCCGCCGATGTGACACTGGCCACGCGGATGATCACTCGACAAAAAGAGATCTTTGGCCGTGTGCCTCGCCAGGCTGCATTCGATGGCGGGTTTGCTTCCAGGGACAATCTCAACGCCATCAAGCAGCTCGGTGTCAAGGACGCTGCGTTTGCCAAGAAGCGCGGGCTGGCGATCACCGAGATGGCCAAGAGCACCTGGGTCTACAAGAAGCTGCGCGACTTCCGTGCGGGCATCGAGGGCATGATCTCTTATCTCAAGCGCTGCTTTGCCATGGACCGCTGCAACTGGCGGGGCTTTGCCTCCTTCCGAGCCTACGCTTGGTCTTCAGTGCTCACCGCCAACTTCTTGCTCGTCGCTCGACACTCCACCTAGATCGACGCAAAGCCCCCCGGCCGGCTCCCAAAAACGGGACGAACGCACCGCTGCGCCCACATGCGCATTTTTCAACGCTTCGCCGCCGCAATTGGGACTCGCACTGATTCTGCGTTCGCAAATCCTCGAATTCTTCGCGGCCTCTCAAAAACTCGCCTCGCTCAAACCTTCATTCCGAGACGGGAACAAGCCTAGCCCTTTCTGCCAACGATAGTGAGACATCTTCTCCACTGGAAATTACAGTAGGGCGGTGGAAGGTATGAAGGATGGAAGCAGAGAGAGACAGATTGGATTGGGAGGGTAGGTTTGCGCCACCAGGGGAGACTGAGGAGCGTAGCGACGAAGGCTTCCCTGGTGGCGCGGCGCCTTCGGCGCCGGACTGCGAAGTAGTGGCCAGGCCGACTCGGCGACAGTTCACGGCGCAGTATCGGCTTCGAATCGTACAGGAAGCCGAGCAGTGCTCGGAGCCAGGCGAGGTAGGCCGGTTGCTGCGGCGCGAGGGGCTGTACAGCTCGCATCTGGCAAACTGGCGCAAGACGTATCAGGACGGTGGTGCGGGTGCGCTGGCGCCCAAGAAGCGCGGGCGCAAGGCCGAGGGGCGCAACCCTCTGGAGAAGCGGGTACGCCAGCTCGAATCAGAGCTGGCCCGCACGCAGGAGAAGTTGCGCAAGGCAAACTTGATCCTGGACATGCAGGGAAAAGTTGCCGGGCTGCTGGGATTCAGCCTCGAGGACGGGAAGGACTCCTGATGGCGGCCGAAGAGCTTGCTCGGCACGTCGGCGTTGCGCCGGCGTGCCGGGGGTTGGCCGTGTCGCGGGCGAGCTTCTACCGTCGACGAAGGCCGTCTTCCGGGCATCAGCAGCCGCGGCCTACACCTGCCCGGGCTCTGAGTACGAGCGAACGCGACCTGGTCGCCGCTGAGCTCTACTCCGAGCGCTTCGTCGATCGCGCTCCGGCCGAGATCGTGGCCACGCTGCTCGACGAGAAGAAGTACCTGTGCTCGGAACGCACGATGTACCGTGTCCTGGCTGAGCGCCGCACGGTGCGCGAGCGACGAAACCAACGCCGGCACCCCGAGTACAAGAAGCCCGAGCTCGTCGCCACGGCCCCCAATCAGGTCTGGTCCTGGGACATTACCAAGCTCCTGGGGCCGAAGGCGTGGACCTATTACTACCTCTATGTCCTGCTCGACCTGTACTCGCGCTACGCCGTGGGCTGGATGGTCGCCGACCGAGAGAACTCGGTGTTGGCCGGGCGGCTCATCGAAGAAAGCTACCAGAAGCACGGTGTGCGGCCCGACGTGCTGACACTGCATTCCGATCGAGGCGCGCCCATGACGAGCAAGTGCACCGCGCAGCTCCTGGCCGACCTCGGTATCACTCGGTCCCTGTCGCGGCCGAGGGTCTCTGACGACAATCCGTTCTCGGAGTCGCAGTTCAAGACGGTGAAGTACCATCCTGGCTTCCCTGGTCGCTTCGACGATCAGGCTGCGGCGACGGCCTTCTGTCGAACCTTCTTCCCCTGGTACAACCACGAGCATCGTCATGGCGGTATCGCGATGCTCACTCCGGCCGATGTTCATTTCGGGCGCGCCGCCCAGATGCTCGACAACCGTCGTCGCGTGCTCAACGCGGCCCACGACGCCCATCCAGAACGCTTCGTACGGGGCGCGCCCGTCGTGCCACCTCTTCCCAACGCGGTCTGGATCAACCCGCCGGCCGTATCACCGAACGGGGGCCGTACTGCTCACTAATTCGCGAACCGACGTGTCTCATTGTCGTTGACAGGTTCCGTAGCATGGTCCCGAGCGTCGCATCGTACATTGGCGAGCCCCCGAATACGGCGGGTCTCCCCCAGGTCAGAATGAATCAACAACTGCCAACTCGGGTCACACTCTCGGACTGACAACCCCTCCGACGATCTTATGAGGTGACTCCGCCAGGCAACAGCGCATAGGCGACATCGAGGGAGTTTCAGGTCAGAGCGCGTAGCCATCCCCCCCTTTGGAAAAGGGGGGTTAGGGGGGATTTCGCAGAGCGCGGTGAGGTGCATCAGAAAATCCCCCTCAGTCCCCCTTTTTCAAAGGGGGAGGCTGGGCCGATGAAGAGCGCGTAGCGATCCCTCTTAAGTGAAAGGGGGAAGTCGGGCATTCGACGAAGGGAGAAGATTCGGCGTCTTTTCTCTGAAGTGTTCGGGCTGGTCTTCGCCAATTTCAGGTAAGCAAACCCACCGGCGCGGCGCCGGATCATTCACGTAGAGAAAGTGTTCGAATGGGATGTCGCGCCAGCGATCACCGACCTCAGCCTGCACCTGCGCCTGAGCCTACGAGCGCAGCGAGTTTCAGCCTAGCCGGGCCCCCGGCACGGCGCCGGATCATTCATATAGAGAAACTCTCGATTTGCCTCGCGCAGCGACACCAACCTTTGCCTTTGCCTAAGCCTGCGCCTGAGCCTACGAGCGCAGCGAGTTTCAGCCTAGAGCGAGATTCCCTCACCCGAGGTGTCGTCGTAGCGCTGATGCAGAAACGGCAACAGCCACTCGCCGGGGATCGAACGCAGCACCTTGCCGTTGCTCTGCGTCGAGCCTTCCTCGTACTCCATGCTGATGAGCCGGCGCACGGGAATGTCGGCAACCGGGTCGAGCGGCGAATCGTGCAAGATCACCTCGCCGTCCATACGGTGCACTTTTTCCTGCGCGTGCCGCCACTCGAGGCGCACCAGCAGCGGGTCGGTGTCGAAGTGCTTGCCCTTCTCGCAGGACGGGAAGGCTTTGTAGCAGTACGCGTGCTCGACGAATTCGCGGCCGCCGAGCGACTCGCCGATCTCGCCGCGCGCCTCGACGTAGGGCATCCCCATACGCGCCACCTTGACCGCGGCCGTCCCCTCGCCCCATTCGAAATCGATATCGGCGATCTTCTTCGGCTCGCCATAGGTTTCGCGGCCGCCGATGACAGCCGCTTCAGCGGTCATCGGCATGGTGATCAGGTAGACGCCGGCGACCCCCTCGTAGGTGACACGCACACCGAAGATCATCGAGCCGATCTCGAAGGTGTAGTCGTCGCTGATGTGCATGGCGACGTGCGAGCAGGTGACGCAAATCTCGGCCGCCGTCACCTCGAGTGGGGGCGGCACGAGCGCCGCGGCGATTTCGTCGTCGGTTTCGTAGACCGAGCGGATCGAGCGAACGCTGCTCGGCAAAAACTCAGGGTCGGCGTCTTTCGCTTTCTGCACCTGCTCCAGACTCTTCACGTAGCGCAACGTTGCCATGGTGACCGTTCCTTTCAGCCGACGAAGTCGGCGCTCTCGGGGCCGATGCGCTCTACCAGCGGCCCAAGCTTTTCGGTATCGAAGCCGTAGAACTCGGCGGCGTTGCCGCCGAGCATGGCCGCAATCTCCTCAACGGGCAAATCGTGAAAGGTATCGAACATCTGCCGGCGAGTCTGCGGCCACGAGCCCTCGGGGTGCGGGTAGTCCGACCCCCACATGATCGCCGACACTCCGATCTCGTGGCGCAACTCGGCTTCGCGCCGCGGCATGCACGATGCGCCGATACGAACGTTGCGAGCGAAGTATTCGCTCGGCTTCATCGACAAGTGGCTGGTATAGTCACCCAGCTTGGCGCTGTACGGTGTCACCTCAAAGCGTTGATCGAGCAGCTCCAGATAAGACGGTACCCAAATGCCCGTCCCCTCGGTGATCACCACCTTCATTTTCGGAAATCGCTCAAAGACGCCTCCCCAGAGCAAGAACGTGAGCGGCCGCGCGTTCCACCAGGCGACTTCGGAAATGTAGATCCCGACGGAGCCGGGAAGGTCGGGGCCGGCTTCGGCGGCCGGTGCCGTCAGCGGTCCGCCGAAGTAGTCACTCGTCGGCGCCGGGCCGGAGTGAAAGTGCACGACCATGTCGTTGTCCTGGCACGCTGCCCACAGCGGATCGTA
Organism: uncultured Binatia bacterium (SeqCode); assembly: GCA_965216585.1. Classification (GTDB taxonomy): domain Bacteria; phylum Desulfobacterota; class Binatia; order HRBIN30; family CADEER01; genus CADEER01. The sequence continues at coordinate 195,743 of CBDCGC010000003.1, forward strand.
CTTCGGATGATGGTACGGCGGATGCGAGCCCCACATGCAGGGCAACAAAACACCCCTTAGGCCTTTGGCACGCGCCCGTTCGACTTCGCCTACCGCCTCTCCGACATCCCACAACGCCGGCACGATCGCGACGCCGGCGCGGCGTTCCGGCGCCATCTGACAGAGCTCGGCCAACCAGCGGTTGTGAGCGCGGGCACCGGCCCATTGCAGTTCCGGCACGACGTCTTCGGTAGGCAACGACAATCCCGCGCCGAAAGGGGGCGTGTTCATCTCGGTAATGCCGTCGGGAAAAATGATCTCGCCGGCGATCCCGTCGCCATCGAGCACACGCAAACGGGCCTCGTGATCCCACGCACCTACCAGGTCGCTCTCGCGGCCACGCCGCCACTCTCGATTGATATCGGCCACGAGAAAACGCTGCGATGCGCGCTCGAGCATTTCGTTCTGAATGGGCAGCGCCATATCGAACGCCTCGCGATGCTCGGCGTCGAGATAGTCGCGGTATCTCTGCGGCGGCAGACCGGCGTGGCAATCGGAAGAGATGACGAGAAACCGGCTCATGCGCCCGCCTTAGCCAGCCTCGGCCGCGTCGCGCGTCGATCATCCGGATAGAACTGCCGCACCCATTTGCGAAAAAACGCCAGCTCGGTGTCAGCCTCACAGAGCACGGGGGCGGCACGGTGGATCTTGTTCTTCCAAATGCGCATGTCCTGCAGCACCCCCTGCGAAAATCCGCTGATGAAATCCTCGCCGGCGAGATCAGCCATGTCTTCGGTCACCGTGAACAACCAACGCGAGTGAGTGTTGCCGGCGTCGATCGGCGAGGTCGCCGCCAACATCAGCAACCCCGCATCGCCGATACCTTTGACACGCACCGCCACGAGACCGAGCCCCCACGTATCTCGGTGCAACTCGGTTTCGAATGTTCCCAGCGGCGTCTCCTGAGTCGATCGACTCCAGGCGTGGAAGTAGTGACTCTCATCGCCGGAACCGGGCTCGATCGACGTTTGCCCCAAGTTGAGATTGCCGTGCACGTAGTTGAAGTGCACCGGATCGCAGTTGTTCTCGGCCATGTCTTGCAGTTGCACGGGAACCTGAAGCTCGAAGAATCTCGCCTCGGTCCAACGCGGATCGGAGAATTCCGCCAACTCGGGGATCTCCCACGCCGGTGGCCCCTCCTGGTCGTGGTGCCAGACGAAAACGAAGCCGTTGCGCTCGACGACATCCCAGCTCTTGACGTGCGCCTTGGCCGGCGGTGGTTTCTTGGAATACGGAATCTTGGAGCAAGCACCGTCACCACCGAAGTGCCAGCCGTGAAAGGGGCAGCGAATCGTTTCGCCGACAACTCGGCCGCCTTCCGCGAGGTGCGCGCCCAGGTGTGGGCAATATGCATCCAGCACATGCAGCGCCCCCGATCGGGTCCGAAAAATCGCCAGCTCTCGGTCAAAGTAGGACGCCCGTCGCACGTCCCCCTTGGCCAGATCGCGACTCATCGCAACGGCAAACCAACCGTTCGGCATCGGCAAATCTGCGTGTCCCTCTCGCCTGCTCATCTCACGTACCCCCTCTTCCCGTGCGTATTCGAAGATAGGCTGTTAGTTCAAACTTCAGGTTCATGCAAGTTTACAGCATACTGTAAGATTGTCTTTTTCGCCATCTCGTGTAGCCAGGAGGGGATGGCCGTCGCCTCGAACCCCCTTTCCGGCTTCCGCCTGGACGGAAAAACCGTCCTGATCACAGGCGCCTCGAGCGGGCTCGGGGCACGCTTTGCCGGCCTCGTCAGCGCCGTCGGAGCGAGACCCGTGCTGGTGGCGCGGCGGGCCGACAGACTGCAGGCCGTTGCAGCCGAGATCCCGGAATCCCTGGTTCTACCCTGCGATATCAGCTCGCCGGACGCTGTGCTCGCCCTGGTCGACGCGGCACAGCACTACGGACCTATCGACGTTCTCGTCAACAACGCCGGCATCAGCGACGGCGGCGTTGATGCGGAGAATGAATCCCTCGAGGAGTTCAACCAGATTCTTTCGATCAACCTTTCGGCTGCGTTTCAACTGTCGCAATTGGTTGCGCAGGGAATGATCGAACGGAACAGCGGCGGTTGCATCGTCAATATCGCCTCGATTCACGGCCTCGTCGCCGGTGCGCCGAACGACCAGGCCGCCTACGCGGCTTCGAAGTCGGCGCTGATCGGCCTGACGCGAGAGCTCGCCGTACAATGGGCGCGCTTTGACATTCGCGTCAACGCGATTGCTCCCGCCTACTTCGCAACCGAGCTGACTGCGGACATGTTTGCAAACGAGCGCTCGCGCGCCTGGATCGAGCGCAACACTCCCATGCGCCGCCCCGGTCGCATCGACGAGCTCGACGGCGCCCTGCTCTATCTGGCCAGCGACGCCAGCTCCTACGTCACTGGGACGACGCTGGTCGTCGACGGCGGCTGGACGGCGCGCTGATGCCGCGTCGCGCGCTCGCCTTGGCGCTGGCCTTCTCGGGTTGCATTCTCATCGACAGCGAGCATCTGCCGCCGACGGCGATTCGCGTCCCCAACCAGCCTGCAGTGACGATCCTACCGCGCCGGCGCGTTGCCACCGATCTCGCCAATCCACGCGGCATGCTCGTACACCAGGGAGCGCTGCTCGTCGCGCTGGCCGGCGATGGCCGCGGCAACAGCGGCGCCCTGGTACGCCTGCGCGACGGCGACGGAGATGGGCTCTACGCCGGTGACGAGAGCGAAGTCATCGCCGACCATCTACCCTCCGCCAATGCAGTCGACATCGTACGCCGCGACGAAGTGTTCGGCGCCGCCGCCATCGCCCGCCACGCCGACACGGTCCTGGCAACCATCGCTTTTTTCGGCGGCCCCACTCAGGTGCTGAAAATCGAAGACGGCAGGGCCGTGCCGTGGACCGAGGTCGACGCCAACCTCAACGCTCTCGCCTTCGACCCCCGCCACCGCAGTTGGCTGGCGGTTTCGAGCACGGAGGATTCTCTGGTTTGGCTCACTCGCGAGGGAGCGGAGCCTCTCGTCGCGATCGGCAAGCTCGAGCTCGGCCAGGATTCTGTTCCCGGCTACCTGCGTTTCGACCCGCGGACGCGCGACGTCATCGTGTCGCTTTTCAGCGGTTCAGTGGTCGGCGAGGAGCAAGGCGACGGCAGCGAATTGGCGACTCGGGCAGGTAAGCTCTTGCGCGTCGACACGACCGATCGCTCGACGCTGCCGCTGGTCGAAGGCCTGACGGCACCGACCGATCTGGAGATCGACGAGTGCGGGCGGATCTACGTGCTCGAGCTATGCGATGCGTTCATCAACCCGGTCGCCGACCTCGATGCCCTGCAAAACGCCGGTCACGGTGGTTTCCGTCGCTACTCCGGCAGGGTTCTCCTCGTCGACCGCCGCCACCGTACGGTACGTGTCGTCGCTGATCAGCTCGATACTCCGACCAACCTCACGCGCGATGGTCGCAGCCTCTACGTCGCCGGCGGCATGGGCACGCCCGGGCGCACGATCCCAGGGCCGCACGGTCCGACTCCTCTCATCGGCTACATCGATCGCATCGACATCGGCGCGCACGGCTGCGAGTGATGCACCTGATGCGCTGGCTGTCCATCCTCATGGCCGCGGTCTTTGCACTCGCCGCGGCGGTTCAGTGGAATGATCCCGATCCGACTGTGTGGATCGCTCTCTACTGCGGCGCCGCAGCCGTCTCTCTGGCCGCCGCCGCCAACTACTACTACGCGCCGCGCATCGCCCTGCTTCTCTTCCTGATCTACGCGGCGGGAACGCTCTATACCTTTCCAGCCGTCCTGTCGTCCGATTTCTCCGCCTACACTTCATTCAAGATGCGCTCGACCGACGACGAAGTCGCCCGCGAGTGCATCGGCCTGGCCCTGTGTGCCGGATGGACTTTCTACTTGTGGCGAAGAGGCGCATCGCGGGACACTCGATGACGGCAACGGCTCGACTGCGTCGTTGGACAGCAGCGTCTCACCTGAGTTGCGCGATACTCGCCTCCTCACTTGCGCCGGCATCCGGCGATTCGGACACCGAAACCATCGTCGTCACTGCGTCGCGCACTGCGCGACCGCTGGCCGATCTGCCGGCCAGCGTCGACGTCATCAGCGCTGCCGAGCTTCGCGCCATGCAGGCCTCGTCGATGACAGAGGTCCTGCGGCACCGTGCCGGGTTGCACATCGAACAACCGGGAGCTCGCGGCGGCCGGGCCTCCGTCTACGGTCGCGGTCTCGATCCCAACCACACCCTGATCCTTCTCGACGGCGTCCCGCTCAACGACGAAAGCAACGCCCGTGGCGGGTCCCTCGATTTCTCCACCTTGGGCGTCCTCGGTCTCGAACGAGTCGAAATCATCCGCGGCCCAGTGTCGGCGCTGCACGGTTCGGCAGCGATGGCCGGCGCGATCAACCTGATTCCGCGCCGCGGAGAGCGGCTGACCCGCGCCAGGGTGTCGGGCAGCGGCGGTCGCTTCGGCTACGCCCGCGGGCGAGCCTCGTTGTCGGGTCGCCGCGGCCCCGTCGACCTCGCCCTCGCCGGCGCGTGGAGCGACGAGGGCGACCCGAGCTCGATCGGCAACTACCGCGGCGGCGAAGTCCTCTCGCATCTCGGAATCGCCGTCGGCGGCGACGCCGAGCTGCGCGGCACGTTCCGCCACGCCAACGGCCGCAGCACCGCCTTTCCCGACTTCAGCGGCGGGCCGCGCCTGGCCATCGCGCGCCGACGCGAGCAGCGCCGCATCGATGAGAGCGCGGGCGGTCTGCGTTTCGAGCACGCGTTGGGAGAACGCCTCTCCTACTCAGCTCACATCGGTGCACAGCAACGCCGCGAGCAACGCAACGCACCCGCGGTCCTCTCCGCCAACGACGCCGCCATCCCCGCCGTCCCGGGCGAGCCCGACACCCGCGAGCGCTACCTTCGCTATTCGATCAACGCAACGACGACCGTCGCGCTCACAGATGATCTCGACCTCTCCGTCGGCGGAGGCGCCTACCGCGAAGACGGTCGCAGCCGCGGCGATCTCGACTTCGGCCTCCCCCTGCCCAACGGGGCCGACTTCGACCTCGACCGCATCATCGGCTCCGCCGCAACCGAGCTCTTCTGGACGACACCGTTCGGTCTGCGCCTGCAAGCAGGCCTGCGCGTCGAGCTGCCCGAGGGCCGCTCGGAGGAGCTCCTACCTCGCGTCGGCGCTTCGTACACGCTCGAGCGAACCGCTACGACGTTCCAGGCGACCTGGGGGCGCGGCTTCAAGATGCCCAGCTTCTTCGCCCTCGCCTCACCGATCGCCGGCAACCGCGACCTGCGTCCCGAACGCAACCGCGGCCTCGACGCCAGCATCGTCCAGGGATTGTTTGACGAACGCATTTCCCTGCGACTCACCTACTTCGACATCGACGTCGCCGGCCTGATCGATTTCGATGCCCAGACCTTCACCTTGCGCAACCTGGCCGACACCGACTCGCGCGGCGCCGAGCTCTCCGCCGGCGCGACGCTCAGCGACGAGCTGCACCTGCGCCTCCACACCACCTACCTGAACGCCACCGGCAGAGCTGTAGGAGCCGCCCGCTCGAGCCGCCTGCGCAACCGCCCGCGCTGGCGCGGTGGCTTCGCCGTCACCTGGACGCCGCTGCCCACCGTCTCGGCCAATCTCAATGCACTCTTCGTCGGCGACGTGCTCGACACCGCGGCACCGGTCAATCTCCCCGACAACACCCCGGCACGAGTACCGGGCTACCACCGCATCGACACCGCCCTGTCGTGGCAACCGACCGACCGCTGGCGCATTTTTGTCGCCATCGACAACCTGAGTGACAGCAACTACGAGGAAGCCATCGGCTTCCCAGCCGTCGGCATCCGCCCCCGCGCCGGCGTCGAGCTGTCGCTGTAGCCGCGAAGCTGTCCGATTCCATTCACACGCAAGGCTCTTGTATTGAGTCCATATGAGGCTTAAGGATTGTATCATATGAGCGTTTCTGCTGAGCAAATTGCAGGGGTGTTGGGAGGCGCGGAGGCGCTCGGCCTGCGGGTCTCCAGTGCGCGTGATCTCGAAGAGGTCGTCAAGCAAGGCATGCCGAAGCAAGCTCTGGACAACCTCATCGCTCTATTCGAAACCGCTCCTGGCACGGACACCGCGGTACAGCTCCGCAACAGGATCATGCCGCGAACGACCTACCAGCGGGTGGCGCGGCTCAACCTCCAGGTTGGTGAGACCACCGAGAGGCTGGCGCGCTTGTACGCACTGGCAAAGTCGATCTTCGAGGATTCGCACGCGGCGGCGCGCTTCATGACGACCGCCCACCCGGAGCTCGACGGGCGCTCGCCATTCGACGCGGCTCTTACCGAGATCGGAGGCCGCCAGGTCGAGGAGATCATGCAGCGCGGCCTCCATGGCCTCCCCGCCTGATCACACGCGCGCCTTCCGCATTGCCAGCGCGCACTATCCTCCCTTCGACGGCGAGGGAACAACTCGTTTCGGTAGCCGCTGGATCAGCCCGGGGAGGCGGGTCGTGCACGCCGCAGAGACCTACTCGCTGGCAGTACTCGAGAACCTGGTGCACTGGCAGAGCACTACGCTGCCACCGACGCTGGTCTTGGTGACGGTCGACATTCCCAACAGGATCGAGCAAGAGGAGGTCATTCGCACCAGCCTCCCCAGGTCTGCAACGAGCGACTACACCGCGTACCGAACGATCGGCGACGACTGGTACGACCGGGCCGAAACCGCCATCCTCTGGGTACCATCGGTGCTCTCGCCCTTTGAGTCCAATCTTCTGTTCAACCAAGAGCACGATGACTTCGCGTCGCTCCGTGTTCACCCGCCCATACCCGCGCGGCTCGATCCGCGACTGCGACCGGCGTAAAACGGCGAACGTTCCGGCAAGACGATCTCGGCTCAGCCGTAGCCGGCCCAGGGGTAGAGGAGCTGGATGGCGAGACGGAAGATCGGTGAGAAGATGACGTCGAACATGTTCCACGCAATCAAGATGCCGAACCACGCCATCGGCGAACCCATCACGGTGTCCTGATAGCGACGCGCCGCGTCTTCCGACAGCAACAATGGCAAGGCGCCGCTGCCGTCGAGGGGCGGCACCGGAATCATGTTGAGAACGAAGAGCAGCAGGTTGAGGGTGAACACCATCCCCACCAGCATCGCCACCTCCTCCATCGGTCCGATGGAGGTCGCCTCGACGATATGGGCGAAGCGCAGTGATGAGGGATTGTCGAACACGCCGCCGGCGATGCCGGTCCAAATGACCATGGCCGCAAGAACCACCAACAGCAGGTTGGCAGCCGGGCCGGCGAGCGACATCCACGCTGCGCGCTTCGGATAGGCACGCGCCCACGCGGGATCGTACGGGGCGCTGGCAAAACCGAACGGCCAGCCGGAAATCAGCACCGAGATGATCGGCAAGACGACCATTCCGAACGGCTCGCGCTGGATATGCGGAAGCGGATCGATCGAAACCTGCCCGCCCTCGTACGCGGTCAGATCGCCACCGCGCATCGCCGCCCAGGCGTGGCCGGCTTCGTGCAGAGTCACCGAGAAGAGGAACACCAGGTACCAAGCAAATCCCTCGACCAGGTCGACACCGCCCCCCATGTGCGTCACTCATATCCACGTTGGCCGTTGCAAACAACTGCGTGGACGGCGCTGTCCAGACTAGCAGCCACGGTACGAAGGAGAGATGATGGCAAACGACGAACGACGCAAGCGCGGGATCGAGATGTTCGAAAAGGTCTACTGCGGCGACCTACCAGTGCCCGAAGAAGGACAAGTGGCTTTCTTCGACAACATGATCGCCCAACTCTTTGGCGAGGTCTGGACGCGCGACGCACTGTCGGTTCGCGATCGCCGCCTGGTGACGATGGGAATCATCGCTGCGCTCGGCGAGACGAACACGTTTTGCATTCAGGTGCAGAGCGCCGTCAAGAACGGCGAGCTCAACGCCGAACAAGTGCGCGAGATGATCATGCACATCGCCCAATACGCCGGTTACCCGCGCGCCGCCGGACTGCTGATGCCGGTCGAGGAAACGCTGGGTAGGTTGGCTACGAGCGAGGCCAAGCCCCGCTCGTAGCCAACGATTCATCCGCCGATGTAGTAGGATCCGAGGAGGATGAACATCTCGTCCTCGGTCGTCGTGCCACCATTCAGCGTGCAAGCGTCACAGGCGCCGTCCCCGGCACCGGGAGTGCTGTCGCAGGCGGCGTCGTTGCGACAGGTCGCGCCGACCTTGCCGGTCGTGCAAGCCAGGGCGCGGCAGCGATTCGGCGATCCGCTGTTGGTCTTGACCGAGGCAGGATCGCTGAACCCGTTGTCGAAGAGCGAGCAGTAGGTGAGCGCCCGGGCATCGGGACTGGCCGACGAGGCCGGCATCGGCATCGGTGGGTCGAATGTCGTGATATTCGGATCGTTGTAGACCAGGCTCGTGTAGAGCAAACTCTCTTCGGCGTCGCGCTCGGCCGGGTTGAGACTGGCCTGCACGGCGCGGATGATCTCCGCCACGGTGACGCGACTGTTCTGATCGGGATCCGCCTGCCGGCAGCGGTTGGCCGGTGCCAGACCGAGCGAGATGTTGACCGCGGTGATCAACTCGTCAACCGTCACCTCGAGGTCGCCGTTGCAATCACCGGCACCTGGCGGCAGTTTCGAACGGCACGGCGCACCGGCGCAGAGATCGGGCGTCTGGAAATCTTCGTCGGCGCCGAAAGGCGAGCAGGCGCGGCCGTCGTTGTCACCGCCGTCACAGCGAAACGCGCCCATGAACGTACGGAAACGAACCCCGCGCTGGTGGGTGTGTGACGAAAGCTCGAAGAGCTGCGCATTCCCCGGCAGCACGGTAATGCTACAGGTCTCCTGGGTTTGAAACGGCGGCACCGTCATGTTGAAGATCGAAAAGGCGGTGAAGATATCGCGCGCGGGAAAGCGCTGATCATCCTCTTCGGCAAAGTCGAAGTTCAGCCAGGCCTCGATCTTTCCCCGTTCGTCACTCAGGTTGAAGGCGTGCGAGTTCCACAGAATCCAGCCTTTCGTCGGCAACTCGTCGTAGACGCCGGGAACCAGTTGCTGCTCCGTTCCCGTCTCCTGCGTGCCGGTGAACCCACCGTTGAAGGCGCCGGCGCCACCGTCGAAGTCGATACAGGCAAACGACGAAACGATGCGGCTACCGCACACGCCTTCGCCGCACGCGCTCAGGTCGGTCGGTTCGCAGCTCTCGCCGTCATTGGCTCCACCGCGGCAACGGAAGTCACTGACCCGCGAGTTGTTGGTGCTGCCGGTATAACGACTGACGATCAAGTGATGAGACAGCGGATCCTGGCGAATCTGAATGCGGTTGTAGCGAAAGCGATCGCCCGGCGCCAGGAACCGTGCCGGCACTTGGTCGGACACGTCATAGTAGGAAACGAAACAGACTTCGTCCTCGTCTTCCGGCGGCAGCTCCCAGCGCGGCATGCGAATCTGCACCCCTTCGCCGTCGGGCGGCGGTGGCAGCGGCGTGATCTCGATCGGCTTGGCCGGAGGCAAACAGGCGTCGAGCAACTCGCCGGTCACCGGCAGCACGCCTTCGCGCGGGGCCCCCGACTCGATCCACTCGCGCATCGCTTCGAGCTCGTTGGAGCTCAGCGCCTCGACACCAATCGGCATCGCCCGCAGCGGTGCCTCCCACTGATCGGGCAAGGTACCAGCGGCGAGGTTGAACCAAAGCAAGCTCTGCTCTTTCTGACCGGGAACGAGACGCACCCAGCCGTCGACCGACTGCGCCTCCCGGTCGACGAGTGAGTCGTAGGAAGCCCCGGCGCGCAGGTCGAGCCCGCCCGCCGTGGCCGCGCCGTGGCATGTCACCGCCGTACAGCCCTTGTTCTCGAAGATCGCTTCCTGGATCAGCTCGTAAGTGCTGTCAAAGGTCTTGTCACAGCCGTCGCTGCCAGCGTGGGCTGGCACTGCCAAAGCAACCAACAGCGTTCCCAGCACCAATCGTTCAGTCTTCATCGCGTCCTCCTCGCAGCCTACGACCACGCCTGGATGAAAGCTACAGAGGGGTACGAGTTGAAGCAAGCGCGACTGTGCAGGAGGTGACACCGGGCCACGACTCGAGCCGCCGTTGTTCGGGTGGACCGCTTGGCTCGTCAGGCGACTCACCCTCCCAACTGCTATGACGGCGGTTGTTCGGGTGGACCGCTTGGCTCGTCAGGCGACTCGCCCTCCCGACTTTGTAACTTCGTGTTGAACGCGTTCGGGATCCGGAGCGACGAACCTTCCTCAGTCGCCCTGCAACCCCTCGAGGCCTTTTGGCAGATTGTATCCCCAGCACTTTTCCTCGACGCGCTCGGTGATGCGCCAGCCTTTCGACGTGCGCCGGTATTTGTCGACGTACCAGAGGCCGAGGAGAAAGACGTGGCGTTTGCCCTCGCCGACGTCCATCACCTGGGGGTTGTGGCACATGATACGGCCGGTCCCCTCATCTCCATCGACACGAATCTGCATGTTGGCGACGAGGTGCTGGGTGTGGGGGAAGATCGGCATCGCCTCGGCGAGGAAGCTCTTGATCTCCCCCAGCGAGCCCTTGGCACCGCCCATCACCGAGTAGTCGATGAAGGCGTCCTCGGTGAAGATGTCGCCGAGCGCATCCCACTCCTTCTGGTCGATGGCGTGGGCATAGTCGGCCAGCAGATCCTGGATCTCGAGGCGATCGGAAATTTCCTGCAGCGATAGTGTCATTGGCTCCCCTCCGACCGCGATCATTGTCACAGGAGAGGAGCGCAGCCAAGAAAGGCGACACGGAGAAACCCCAGATCTGGGCATCATCGATTGGGCGCGGTATACCCACACCATGCCCATCCCGATTGCCAATCTCGACGACCCCGCCGCGCGCGTGCTCGGCAAGGTCTTGCTGGCCAACGCCGAGCAGCGGCCCGACGCCCCCTACCTCTTGAAGGACGACGTTCGCCACTCGTACGGAGAAGTCAACGCCACCGCCAACTCATTCGCCACCGGATTGCGACGCTTCGGCGTCGAGCGCGGCGACACGGTGGCGTTTCTGATGAAGAGCTCGATCGACTTCGTCTTCGCCACATACGGCGCGATGAAGCTCGGAGCCGTTTGGGTGCCGACCAACACCGACTACAAAGGGCAGTGGTTGGCCGACACCCTCACCGACAGCCGCGCGCGTATTCTCATCGCCGACGCCGAGCTGCTGCCCCGCATCGCCGAGCTCCAGGCCACCCTGCCCTTCGACCGCATCATCGTCCGCGGCGAAGTCGACGCCTATGAGTTCGACGTGCAGATCCACCCCATCGACGAGCTCATGACACAGGCCGGCGAGGAGCCCGATCAGAGCGAGCTGTCCTACGGCGATACCGCGGCGGTGCTGTGGACCTCGGGAACCACCGGCCGCTCCAAGGGCGTCATGCAGAGCCACAACGCCTGGATCCGCGGCGCCATCTCCGGCGCGGTGACGTCCGGTACCCGCGAAGACGACGTCATGTACTGCTGCCTGCCGATGTACAACTCCGCCGCCTGGGTTGCCAACGTCTACCGCGCCCTGGTCTGCGGCCTGCCCGTCGCCATCGATTCCGAGTTCTCGGCCTCCGCATTCTGGGACCGCTGCCGCCACTACGGGGCAACCCAGACCTTCACCCTCGGCGCCATGCACATGTTTCTCTGGAACGCACCCGCCAGCACCAACGACGCCGACAATCCGGTACGCCACGCATCGATGGTGCCCCTACCCGACGATCTCATCCAGCCGATGAAGGATCGCTTCGGTCTGGCAACACTCGATCAAGGCTACGGCCAGAGCGAGGCGATGGGGATTTTTCAGCGCAGCGACGACGGCACCGAGTGGGCCCCCAGCAGTCTCGGCAGGGTGCTTCCCGGACTCGAGGTCACCCTGCTCGACGACGACGATCGCGCCGTCGCCGACGGCGAGGTCGGCGAGATCTGCGCCCGGCCCACCGAGCCGCACGTTCTCTTCACCGGCTACTTCAACAACCCCGAGGCGACGCTGAAGTCGTTCTCCAACCTCTGGTACCACACCGGCGACCTCGGCAAACGCGATGCCGAGGGCAACCACTACTTCGTCGACCGCAAAGCCGACTTCATCCGCTACAAAGGCCGCAACATCTCGTCCTTCGCCGTCGAAGCGGCCGTCAACGCTCATCCCGCCGTCGCTCAATCGGCCGCGCACGGCGTCACCTCGCAAGAGCTCGACAGCGAAGCCGAGGTCAAGGTGTGTGCGGTGCTCGCCGAGGGGCAGACGCTGGAAGCGGAAGAGCTGGCGCGTTTCATCAACGACAACGCGCCGCACTTCTTCGTACCGCGCTACATCGAGTTCGTCGACACCCTACCCAGCACGCCGACCGGCCGCGTGCAGAAGTTCAAGCTGCGCGAGCGCGGCCTTACCCCGAAAACCTGGGATGCCAAGCAGGCCGGCTTTCAGGTGAAGAAGTGAGTGTTCAGTAGCTGGGCGGCAAGCCCAGGCCTCGCCGGGCGATGATGTTCTTTTGAATCTCCGACGTACCGCCGCCGATGGTGTCGACGACGGTATAGCGGTACGAGCGCTCGAATCGCCCATTCAGTGGAGCCCCTTCGCTGCCCGGCTTGAGCGTGCCGGCGGGTCCCATCAGGTCCAGTGCAACGTCGGCGAGACGCTGGCCCAGCTCGTTCATGTAGAGCTTGTACTTCGACGACGAAACCGTCGGCACCCCCTTCAACGCTTCGGCGATGACGCGCAACTGCAACCCGCGCGCGACGCGGAACCGCGAGACGATTTCTGCGACGTGGCGGCGCGCTACGGCGTCGTCGGCAAGGCGTGTGCCATCTCGCGTCGCAGTCTTCGCCCACTCGCAGAAGGCCTCCACTTTTGTCTCGAGAACACCGAGCGGCATCATCGCAAAACGCTCCAGGTCGAGCGCCTCGCAAATGTAGGTCCAGCCGCGGTTGAGCTCGCCGACGACGTAGTCGCCGGAGACGAAGACGTTGTCGAAAAAGACCTGGTTGGTGCGCTCGTCACCGATCGTCCAGGTCGGCTGGATGGTCATGCCCGGCGTGTCCATCGGCAGCAAGAACAGCGTGATGCCCTTGTGTTTGGGTGCGTCGGGATCGGTGCGTGCACCGATCCAGTACCAGTCGGCGAAGTGCGCCGAGGTCGTCCAGATCTTGGTGCCGTTGAGACGCCAGCCATCGCCATCGCGGGTCGCCTTGAGCGCCATGGCGGCGGCGTCCGATCCCGCTTGGGGTTCGCTGTAGCCGATGGCAAACTCGACCTCGCCGCGAATGATCTTGGGCAGGAACTCTGCCTTCAGCCGCGCGCTGCCATTGCGGATGATCGTCTTGCCGACGATGCCGACTCCCTTGCCCGGCTGTGGAGCGCCGTAGCGCGAAAGACGCTCGGTGAGCAGAAAGTCGTAGATGCCGCTGCGCTCGCCGCCGCCGTACTCGCTCGGCCAGGACATTCCCAACCAGCCGTGCTCGGCAAGCTTGGCGACCAGGCCTCGCTTGGCCTGCGAGTCGACGGTCTGAGAGAGTTGCTCTGGGTGCTCGTCCATCACCTCCGGCGAGCGATTGGCTTCGAGGAATTCGTCGACCGCGGCAGCGAAGTCGCGTTCCTCTCGCGAGAACTCGAAATCCATCCCGGTGCGGCCCGCTCACTGCGCGGCCGCGGCTTGCCGGCCCTTGTCGGTGAGGTGAAAGGTGTCGTCGCCGAAGGTCACCAACCCGTCGCCGACCAACCCTTCCATCAGTTGCGAAAAGGCCTGGTGCGCCGCCTGGTAGGCGACCTTCGAATGGCCGTGCAGCAGGCCGATTGGCACCGAGCCGCCCTTTTTCTCCATGAAGCGCAGAATTCCCAATCGCGCCGTATCCGTATCTGCCATGATCCGAAGATCCTCCCCACCGGCGCTTCGATCACCGGCGTCATGAGAAACCACCGGACGTCTTGAGCCCGGTCACCCGAGCAAAGTAGGTTGCCGCATGCCTGAAGACAATGCCACTCGGCGTCACGCCGCCTACTGGAAGCGCAACCTGCGCTATCTCACCGCCCTCCTCGCCGTCTGGTTCACCGTCTCCTTCGGCTTCGGCATCCTCCTGCGCGGGCCGCTCGACACGATTCGCATTGGCGGCTTCAAGCTCGGTTTCTGGTTTGCCCAACAGGGATCGATCCTCGTCTTCGTCGCCCTCATCTTCGTCTACGCAGCCCTGATGAACCGCCTCGACCGCGAGCTCGGCGACGAGGACGGCGACCTCGTATGAGCATCCAGGCCTGGACCTTCCTGCTCGTCGGGCTCTCCTTCGCCCTGTACATCGGCGTCGCCATCTGGTCGCGGGCGCGATCGACCGCCGACTTCTTCGTCGCCTCGGCACACGTCCCTCCCGTGCTCAACGGCATGGCAACGGCAGCCGACTGGATGTCGGCGGCGTCCTTCATCTCCATGGCCGGCCTGATCTCCTTCATGGGCTACGACGGCTCCGTCTACCTGATGGGGTGGACCGGAGGGTACGTCCTCCTCGCCATGCTCGTCGCGCCGTACTTGCGCAAGTTCGGCAAGTTCACCGTCCCCGACTTCATCGGCGATCGCTACGCTTCCCGCACCGCTCGCATCGTCGCCGTCGCCTGCGCCATTTTCATCTCCTTCACCTACGTTGCAGGACAGATGCGCGGCGTCGGTATCGTCTTCTCGCGCTTTCTCGACGTCGAGATCGAGAGCGGCGTGTTCATCGGCATGGCCATCGTCTTCTTCTACGCCGTCCTCGGCGGCATGAAGGGCATCACCTACACCCAGGTGGCGCAGTACTGCGTGCTGATCTTTTCCTATCTGGTGCCGGCGATCTTCATCTCTCTGTTGATGACCGGACATTTCGTTCCGCAGATCGGTTTCGGCTCCACCCTCGCCGACGGCTCGGGCACCTATCTGCTCGACAGACTCGACCAGCTCAGCACCGAGCTCGGCTTCATCGCCTTCACCCAAGGCACCAAGAGCACGCTCGACGTCTTCTTCATCACCGCGGCGCTGATGATCGGCACGGCCGGACTGCCGCACGTCATCGTGCGATTCTACACGGTGCCCAAAGTCTCCGCCGCGCGCACTTCGGCCGGCTGGGCCCTGGTCTTCATCGCCATTCTGTACACAACGGCGCCGGCGGTGGCGGCGTTCGCGCGCACCAACCTGCTGCAGACGGTTCCAGGCAGATCCTACGCCGAGCTGCCGGCATGGGTACACAACTGGCAGAACGTCGGCCTCGTCTCCTTCGACGACCACGACGGCGATGGGGTGGTGCGCTACAGCGGCCCGGCCAGCGGCGAGAAGAACGAGCTGACCATCGACCGCGACATCATGGTCCTCGCCAATCCGGAGATCGCCGGTCTGCCCGCCTGGGTGGTCGGCCTGGTTGCGGCGGGAGCCCTGGCGGCAGCGCTGTCGACGGCGGCCGGCCTACTGCTGGTCATCTCCAGCAGCGTCGCCCACGACCTGTTGAAGCGGAGCTTCCACCCCGAGATCAGCGAGCGCGGCGAGCTCCTCGCCGCGCGCATCGCCGCCGGCATGGCCGTCCTCGTCGCCGCCTACTTCGGCATCCGCCCGCCCGGCTTCGTCGCCCAGGTCGTCGCCTTCGCCTTCGGCCTCGCCGCGGCTTCCATCTTCCCGGCGCTGACCATGGGCATATTTTCCAAACGCATGAACAAAGAAGGCGCCATCGCCGGCATGCTGGCAGGCATCACCTTCACCGCCGCCTACATCGTCTACTTCAAGTTTGTCGAGCCGTCACACAACACGGCGGCACACTGGTTGTTCGGCATCTCCCCCGAAGGCATCGGCACACTGGGGATGCTGCTCAACTTCGCCGTCGCCTACGCAGTCGCCAGCGCCACCCCACCACCACCCGCCGAATCCCTCGCCCTGGTCGAGCGCGTTCGCCAGCCATGAGCAGGCAGCGGAACGTTTCCGAATACGGCGGGTGGATGTTCCGCGGAGTGACCGCCGAAAAGCTATTCTCGCGCCAAGACGCCAGGGCGCCAAGGTGCGCTACGGAGACAGGGCTTCTTCTAAGACGTCCACCGCGCTGTATGAGCTCGCGCCGGGCGCTGAAGCGCCCGGCTGAGATCGTCCAAGCCCCTACGGGGCTCCCCGCGAGGACTGCCAGATCTTTCACCGCTCTGCTCAGCTCCCCGTGGCGCGTTCGTGGGCTTCGCTCCGGCGCGGGAGCTCGGCGACTTTTTCTTCGCGGGCGCGGCCGTCATCTTCTGCCGGGCGCCACCCCAGCCAGGTGGCGATGTCGGCGCCGGTGACGTAGACGGCGGGGATGAGAAAGAGTGTGATCACCGTCGCAAACATCACGCCGGCGGCGAGCGAGACTGCCATCGGTACGAGGAACTGGCCCTGCGTGCTGGTCTGCAGTGTAATCGGCAACAGACCGATGAAGGTCGTCACCGATGTCAGGACGATCGGCCTCAAGCGCAGGCGTCCGCCTTCGATCAGGGCTTCGCGCAACGGCAGGCCGCGGTCGCGGAAGCGGTTCGTCGCATCGAGAAACACCAGCGCGTCGTTGACGACGACACCGGCGGCGGCGACGATACCAAACACCGACAGCATGGTGACGTCGATGCCGCGGGCACCGTGACCGATGATCGAACCGACGACGCCGAACGGGATGGCCAGCAAGATGATCAGCGGCTGGGCGTACGAGCGCAGGGTCATCGCCAGAAGGATGTAGATCGCCAGAACGGCGAGCAGGAAGGACTGGCGACTGTAGGCCATGGTCTGCGAACGCCGGCGCAAAGCGCCGTCTTCGTGCACGGCGAGACCGGGAAATCGCTCCTGGAGCTGCGGCAGGAAGACACCGTAGAGATGCTCGAGGATGTCGCCGAGCGGCCGCACGGCCGAATCCACCGCCGCCTCGATGTTGAAGGTGCGCTGGCGATCGGTGCGGCGAATCGCCGGCGGCGCGGCGACGCGCTCGACGCGGGCGACGCGAGAAAACGGCACCGCGGCGCCCTTCTTGGTGCGTACTTTCATGTTCTGCAAATCCGCCAGCGACTGCCGGCGCTCTTCCGGATAGCGCACCATGACGCGGATGTCGTCGCGCCCGCGCTGGATGCGCTGCGCCTCGGCGCCGTAGAATCCAAAGCGCACCTGGCGGGCGAGATCGGCACGCGAGATGCCCAGCGCCTCCGCCTGCGCCAGGAGCTGTAGGCGCAGCTCGGGCTCGCCGGCGCGATCGGGGCTGTTGACGTCGTAGATTCCTTCGAGGCCGCTCAGGTGCTCCTTGAACACCCTGGTCGCCGCCCGCAAGAGCGCCGGATCGCGATGGGTCAACAACATGTCGACCTTTTCAGCGTCGTCGCCGAAGGCGTGGTCGAACTCCAACACGGTGGCCTCGCGAATGGGCCCGACTGCCTGTCGCCAGAGCCGCGTCACTTCCTCAGCCGAAACCGGTCGCGCCTCGGAAGACGAGAGCTCGAGATAGACGAAGCCGGTGTGGTCACCGTAGGTGCCGCGCCGCATGGTCGAGCCGAGCACGCTGACCATGTGCCCCAACCACTCCTCACCGATGTCGCGGCGCAGCACGCCGACCGCTGCTTCCAGACGGCGCAGGATGGCGTCGGTTCGCTCCTTCGGTGTCCCCGGCACCAGCTCCATTTCCACCCGCACCGAATCCATCTCCACCGGCGCGAAGAACACCATCTTGATCCAACCCGCTTGCACGACGCCGTAGGTGAGAATCGGCATGGCGAGAAAACAGGCGAGAACGATCTCCGGCCGCCGCAGCGCCCGGCGCAGCAACGGCACGTATCGGGTGTCGGTCAGGCGCCGCAGCCAACTCTCGGCTCGGCGCGCCGGCACGTTTTCCGCCACGCCCGCCGCTTGCCCCGCCTTCTCGGCAACCTCGGCTCCGTGCTCGGCCAGATGGGCGGGCAGGAGAAAGAGCGCCTCGCCGAGCGAAAGGACGATGGTGACGATGACGACGACGCCGATCGATGCCCACACTCCCCCTTCGGTGCCCGGAATGAACAGCATCGGTGTAAAGGCGACGACCGTCGTGCAGGCTGCCATGATCACCGGCCGCGCAACCGCCGCCGCGCCTTCGACGGACGCCGCCTCGGCCGTCAGGCCGTCTTCTTCACAGCGGGCGACGCTTTCGCCGACGATGATCGCGTCGTCGACGAGCAGCCCGAGGACGAGGATGAAGCCGAAGAGCGAAATCATGTTGAGCGACAAATCGAGCGACGGCGCTACCGCCAGCATGCCGAGAAAGGCGACGGCGATGCCGACGCCGACCCAGATGGCGACGCGCAAGCGCAGAAACGCCGCCAGGACGATCATCACCAGCACCATGCCGCCGAGTCCGCTGGCGGTGAGCAGGCGAATGCGGGCACGGAAGGACAGCGAGTTGTCGCCCCAGGTGCTGATCTCGAGCCCCGGCGGCATCTCGCTGCGCACCCGCTCGACGTATTCCTTGACACGCCGGGCGATGAGCAGGGCATCCTGGCTACCGGTGCGCATCACCTCGATCATGGCGCCGGTGCGACCGTCGAGGCGCACCGCACCGCTGTCGCTCTTGATCGTTTCGCGCACCGAAGCGACGTCGCCGACCGTCACCCGCGTACCATCGGCGCGCACGATGATCGGCAACGCAGCAAATTCCTCGGGCAGATAAGCCTGTCCGCGCACGCGCAGACGGCCGCCCTGCGGACCGTCGATCGAGCCGGCCGGCAGATCGACCGACGACTCGCGGATGGCGGCGACGACGGCGCCGAGGGTCAGGCCGTGGCGGCGCAACGACTCCTCCGAAATCTCGACGACGATCTGCAGATCGCGCTGCGGATGGAGCTCAACGGTGGACACTCCCTGAATCTCCGACACCCGATCGCGGATGACGCCGGCCCAGTGCGCCAGTGTCGTTTCATCGACGTCGCCGCTCAGGCCGACGAAGAGAACCCCCCACTGCGCCGTCGGGCGCGACACCAGCGGCCGCTCGACGTCGGGAGGAAAGGTCTGGATCGCGTCGACGCGCACCTTGACCTTCGACAAGACCTCGCTCAGATCCGCCTGCTTGGAAACCTCGGCGCGAACGATCCCCATGCCCTCATAGGCGATCGAGCGCAGCTTCTCGACCTCGGGAATGTCGAAGATCGCCTGCTCGACGCGGGTGACGACGGACTGCTCGACGTCAGACGGGCCGGCACCGGGGTAGGGAACGCGGACATGGATCTCGTGCAATTGCACGGCGGGGTATACCTCGCGCCGCATGCGCGTCGCGCCGAGCACGCCGGCAATGAAGACAAACGCCGTCAACAAGTTGACCGCGACGGGATTGCGGACGAACCAACCGATCAGCGTTCTCATGGCGCCGCTTCCGTATCGACCGCAGCGTCGTTGGGCACCTCGTCGACACGCACTCGCATCCCGTCGATCGGCGACTCGAGCGCCGAGGCGACGACCCGTTCGCCCGCCTCCACGCCGCTCGCAACGTACACCCGACGCGCGTCGCGGCGCAGCACCTCGACATCGCGAAACTCGAGTCGCCCTTCGTCGTCGACGACGAGCAAGCCGATGCCCGGCCGGTGGGCCGCGGCCGGCAACACGAACACATCCGCCACCTCGCGGCCGAGCACCTCGGCGCGCACGAAGAGGCCGGGGGCCAATGGGGTACCCCGCTCCGCCGTCGGTACGGCGAGCGAGAACGGGTCGCCGACGCGGGCGACGGCGACGACTTCGCGGGTGACCGGATCGAGCACCCCTTCGGTGCGCACGATGCGCCCCGTCCAGGCTGCCGCCCGGCCGGCCACCTCGGCGTGCAGGCGTACCTCCGGCGGCGCGACGTCGGAGCTGTCGGCGGCATAGGTCAACGGCAGATCGAGGAAGGCCAGGTCGTCGACACTCAACGGCAAACGCACTTCGGCTGCGTCGACGGCGTAGAGACGCGCCAGACGCTCGCCGGGGGTGACGAACTGCCCGGCACCGACCCGGCGCTGGCGCACCCGGCCGTCGAACGGCGCACGCACCACCGTGCGCTGCAGATCGAGCTCGGCCTTGGCCAGCGCTGCATTCGCGTCGGCGAGATTGGCGCGCGCGATGCGCTCGCCGTTGATCACATCGTCGAGCGTCGACTGGCTGGCCAAGCCTCTGTCGGCGAGTGAGGCCGTGCGCTGGCGCGACTTGCTGCGCACGTCGAGCTCGCTGCGAGCACGGTCGCGGGTCGCCCGCGCCCGCGCCAGGGCGTTGCGGTAGTCGCGGTCGTCGATGCGCACCAGAACGTCGCCGGCAGCGACGACACCGCCAGCCTGCAGCGCCCCGGCAACCTCGACGACGCGACCTGCAACCTCGGCGACGAGATCGGATTCCATACGCGGCTCGACACTGCCTTGTGTCTCGACCGACAGCCGCACCCGGCTCGGCACCGCCCTCACCACCTCGGCCCATGGCCGCATGTCGACCGTCCCCGCCGCCCGCGGGGGCTCGTGGCTGAGAATCATTGCCCAGGCCGCGAACAGGGACACGGCGACAATGATCAATGGTGGCAGGGCTCTGCGCATGCTAGCTCACCGGGGTCCCGGGGTGCGCACACCACCATACTCCCGCGGCGAGAGTCCTCCAAGCAGGGTCGTCGTACGTTCGTGGCTCGCTTCTGTGCCTATGCCAGCAACGCGACGGTGAGCGAACGCGGACCGTGGGCGCCGATGACGAGTGCTTGTTCGATGTCCGCCGTCTTCGACGGCCCCGAGATGAACAGCCCAAAGCTGCCGGCCGCGATGTCGACGACGTCATAGGCCTCGTGCATGTTGTCGACGACGGACGCGCGATCGAGGACGATCATCAGATGCTGCGCCAGAAAGAGAGCCGCGCGATCCCCGAACTCCCCCTCCCCGACCCAGATGGCGCCGTTCTCGGCGACACCGACACGGCCCCCGACGACCAGCAGATCGACGCCAGCCGCCGTGCCATCCGCTGCCCCCGATCGTTCGCCGCCCTCGACATCGACCCGCACCATCCGCGCCCCGACCCTCTTCTCCACTTCCTCGATACAGTCGCCGAGCTCCCCGGCCGTGGTGCGGACGCAACGACCACCCACTTCTTCGATCGTCGCCGCCAGGGCGGCCGCCGGATCGTCGTGCTTCAACCAGCGGCCGTCCAGCGATGGCAGTGGCGCCGTGTCCCGCCGCCGCGCTGCGCGCATGCGCCGCAGCATTTCGCCCCGTTCATCCACCGCGGCGCTCCGTGTCTTCGACGAAGCCATGCGCCGGCAACTCCGGCAGCTCGCGCGATTCACTCCAGCGACGCAGCCGCCGGGCGACAAGCCGCGGCGCCCGGCGCGCCAGTGCCCGCGCCGCCGCCGTGAGCAGACGATAGAGCTTCGGGCGCACCAAGATCGCCGTGCCGGCACGCGCCGCCATCCGCTTGCCGGCGGCGACATGGCCGCGCGCCGCCAAGATGCTGCGCCAGCGAAGGAGCTGCCGGTGCAGCGGAATGCGCACCGGACAGACGTCGCTGCACGAGCCGCACAGGGTGCAGGCGTACGGCAGGCTGGCGTAGCGCTCCGCATCGCGGGCCGGCGCCAGTGTCGATCCGATCGGACCGGGAATCACCGCCTCGTAGCTGTGACCGCCGCTGCGTCGATAGACCGGACATGTGTTCAAGCATGCACCGCAGCGAATACACGCCAGCGCCGCGGCAAAGTGTTCTTGCCTCAGCATGTCCGTGCGCCCGTTGTCGACGATGACGATGTGCAACTCTCCACCGCGGCGCGGGCCGTGCAGATGCGACGTATAGGCCGTAATCGGCTGGCCGGTCGCCGAGCGAGCGAGCAAGCGGGTGAAGACACCGAGGTCGGCGGCGCGCGGGACGACCTTCTCGATCCCCATGCAGGCGATGTGGACGGCCGGAATCGCCGTGCCGAGATCGGCATTGCCCTCGTTGGTGCAGATTGCGATGCCGCCGGTCTCGGCGACGGCGAAGTTCACGCCAGTGATGCCGACTTCGGCGTTCAAAAACTTGTCGCGCAAATGATGGCGCGCGATCTCCGTCAACTCCGCCGGGTCGGACAAACCCGCCGCCGATCCCAGACGCTCGTGAAAGACCGCCCCCACCTCCTCCTTGCGCAGGTGGATCGCCGGCATGACGATGTGACTCGGCGGCTCTTCGCGCCACTGTACGATGCGCTCACCGAGGTCCGTATCGACGACCTCGATGCCGCGCCCTTCGAGGAAGGGGTTGAGACCGCATTCCTCGGTCAGCATCGACTTGCTCTTGACGACGCGACGCGCTCGGTGTCGCTCGACGATCGACGCAACGGTTTCGTTCAAGGACGCGGCGTCGAGCGCCCAATGCACGATCGCGCCGCGACGGCTCGCCTGGTGTTCGAAGCGCTCCAGATAGAGCGGTAGGTTGGCCAGCGTGTGCGCCTTGATCTGCTCGGCCAGGCGGCGCAACTCCTCCCATTCGGGCAGCTCGCCGGCCGCCTCGTCGCGCTTGCGGCGCAAGAACCACAACGCCTCATCGTGCCAGTGGACGCGTTCCCCATCGCCGGCCAACGCCCGGGCGCGCTCGGCATGACCCATCACCACCCTCGCAATGAGCGGCCGGCAAAGACTTCAGCGACGTGCATCACCGGCACCGGCACGGCATCGCGGCGCAGCAAGCCATCGAGATGCAAGAGGCACGAGCTGTCGGCGGAGACGATGACCTCGGCGCCGGCATCGACGTGATCGCGAATGCGATCGCGCCCCATGAGCGACGACACTTCGGGTTCGTCGAAAGAGAACGAGCCGCCGAACCCACAGCACTCGTCAGCGCGCTCGAGGTCGACCAGCTCCAGTCCGTCCAGCGAAGCGAGCAGGCGGCGCACCGGGTCCCGCGTCGCCGTCGAACGCTCGCTCGCCTGCCCGAGGCGCAGCTCCCTCAACCCGTGACAGCCCTGGTGCAGACCAACCCGGTGCGCGAAGCGCCCCTCGATTCGCGCCACCCCGGCAGCGATCAGGAATTCACAGAGCTCGTAGGTTCGTTCGCACACCGCTGAGTTAGAACGCGACAGCAACTCGGGATAGTGATGCCGCACCATCGCGGTGCAGCTCGCCGATGGACACACGACGCAGTCGAAGCCGCCGAAGACCGAGGCAAAGTGGTCAGCCAGGCGGCCGGCATCGCCGGTGCAGCCGACGTTCAGCATCGGCTGGCCGCAGCACGTCTGCGCGGCCGGCACCTCCACCGTCACCCGGTGCTTCGCCAACACCTCGAGTGTCGCTGTCGCGACATGTGGAGTCAATTGATCGACGAAGCACGGAACGAAGAGCGCGACGCGTCGGCCGGCGATATCGAGCATCAGTGCATCACTCCCCGCAGGGAGTGATGCACCAACCGCTTCAATTCTTCAACAAGAACTTACCGGGCTCGTCTTTGACGACGTCGCCAGCCGTGAAGACAGACTCCCAGCATACCGCCGTCGCATCGTTCTTTGCCTGCACGGTGACGGGAAAGGCGAGCGGCGTTTGCGGCGTAAGCAGATGCGTGCCCTTCGCCTTGGCCAGCAGCAGGCCTTTGTCGGTGCCGTCGATTTTGATCTTGGCAACCTTCATACCGAGGAAATCGGCATTCTTGTCCTTGTACTTGAAACCGCTGCCCGTCACCTTCCACGTCGCCGTTCCGGCTGGTAAACCACCGCCGAAGAGGTTGCCGGTGGCGTCGTAGAGACACAGATCGATGACGTCCGATGCGGTGGGATTGCCGACGTCGGCAGCGTCGACCGTCATCTTCTTGGCGCGCCAGATCAGCTTGTCCTTCTTGTCCTTGGCGTTGTCCTTGATCAACAACTTCGAAGTTCCCGCCGCCGTGCATCCCACAGCCGGCGCGGCCGGGCAAGCCGTTCCCTTGTTCATCTCGAAGGTGTCCATCACCGTCCCGGTTTCGTCGAGAAACGTCGCCGTGGCGCTCTGGCCGTCGATGTCGAGAATGAACGAGCCCAGCGATTCCAGGGCGACGGCCATCACCGGATGGCTACCCAGGCCGGTGCGCTTCTCGCTGGCGCTGCCGGCGACGACGTAGACCGTTCCGTTGTGCGGCAGCAATCCCTTTCCACTCTTCTCATAGGCGGCGTCGACCATCGGATCGCCGCTGCCGCCGTCGACGAGATGCTCGGATCCGAACGTGTCCGACAACCCGTAGTGCCCGTCGATGAGAAAGGATCGCTCGTAGTGGTGCGAGTGACCGGAGAGAACGAAATCAACGCCGTAGTCCTCGAGGATCGGAACCATGTCGACACGCATGTCGATTTCGTTCTGCTCGACGTCCGAGTTGTGCAGGAATCCGCGACTGTACGGAGGCCTGTGCCAGAAGGCGATCAGCCAATCCGCGTCGGTTGCCGCCAGGTCGGCTTCCAGCCATTCCTGCATCACCTCGGTCGTCGCGTCGTCTTCGATCGTGTCTTCCGAATCGAGGACGACGAAGTGGATGTTGCCGTAGTCGAAAGAGTAGTAGGACTCACTGCCCGAGGGAACACCACCGGCCTCGGCTGATGCCGGTAGGGTGAACACATCATAGTAGGGCCCCGTCTGCGCCACGCTGTCGGCGACGAATCCTTCGTGATTGCCGATACACGCCCAGGCCGGGGTGGTGCGCATGAAACCGGGGTATTGCTCGAAGAGGTCGGTCTGGTACTCGGCGTCCGTCGCCGAAGTGTAGGCGTTGTCGCCGAGCAACAAGAAGACATCGGCGGAGGCAACTCCGCCATTGAAGGTGATGTAAGCGTCTCGTACGGCGTCGCCATCGCGAATCCATTCCGGCAGAGCGCCTACACCCGGGTCCGGGTAGCCGGAGTCGCCGATCGCCCAGATGCGCGTTGGCTTCGCCGTGCCCGTCGCCGGTGCCGTCGTAAAGAAGTGATCTACATCGTCCCCGGCGAGCGCCGTCGTCGTCGAGCCCACCTCATAGAAATACGTCGTATCCGGAGTCAGCCCAGTGATCGTCACCTCGTGCTCGGTGGTGACGGTGGCATCGTCCTCCATGCTGGTCAGGGATCCGACTGCTGTTCCCCAGCGCACGCGGCTATCCTCGGCGACATCCGTACGCCAGCGCACGATCATCGTCGTCGGCGTGCCGAGCTGCAGATAGGGGCCGCGAATCAACGCCGCCTGCGCCGAACAAATGCTGCCCAGCACGACGCCGAACGCCGCGGTGATTCCAACGAGGTTTCTTGCCTTCATCACTGAGTCTCCGATCTTTCTTGCGTCGCCAGGGCGGCGCGTACTTCCCGGTTGAGTTTCTCCAGCCGTTCGCTCGGCCGTCGGGCAATGCGCGACTGGAGGGACGCCAAGGCACTTTCATAGGCGTCGCGCGCTTCGGCACCGCGACCGGCGGCGCTCAGCACCTCAGCCCGCCTTACCGCCCAATGCGGATGTCCCGGACTCTGCGCCAACAGGGCATCGATCCGCCGCAGGGCTCCGTCGTATCTCGCCGCGGCGATGTCGAGGTCCACGGCAGCCAACTGCAGCGACGGAATCAAGCCCATCTCGTTCATTCGTTCGTCGAGCAAGCGCAGAGCGGCATCGGCGCGACCCGCCGCCACGAGGGCATCGTGGCGCTCGAGAACCAACGCCGGCCGCGTACGCTCCAGAGCTTCGAAGGCGCTGGCGAAATTGGCTTCCGCCTCGGCCGGACGGCCGAGCGCAACCAGAGCCCGAGCGCGACCAATGTGCGCCGGCGGCAGATGAGGCGCCATCTCGGTCGCCCGATCGAAGCGGAGCTTGGCGAGCCGCGGCCAACCGACGGCGAGAAACGTCCTGCCCTCGAGGACGGCGACCTGTTCACCCGCCGCACCCAGTTGGCGTGCACGCTCGAACATCGCCAGTGCCTGATCCCATTCGCGCGCATGGAAATGCAATTTGCCGCGCGCAAGATGCGCTTCCGCATCCAAAGGCTGCTCGGCCAGGGCGGCGTCGGCCGCCTCCTCCTGCTCGTGAACTCCGGGGTGCGCGAGGCACACTCCGGCAAATAGCAAGCCGCCCAGCCAGATCGACCCGGCGCTCAACAATCTCATGCCGAACGAGACCCCCATTGGCCTCTTACACTCTCACGAGCCGACACCGATTCGCAAGCAACAACGAGGCCGATGAGTCGGGCGCGCCGCTAGTCGCGCAGGGGGCGCAACACGCGCAAGCGCAGGTTCGGCGCAGAGGCGTCGAGGCGATGGGGAATACAACGGGTGCGGTCGGCGACCACTTCGCTGGCGAAGGCGGGAAGCACGTCGTCGCGGAAGCGTTCGACCAGCGTGCAATCGCCCCGACTCAGATCGCGCGGGCGCTGGCTCGCCAAGCGAACTTCATCCCAGCGCGCAGTCACTCTTGATCCGCCGGTGTCGTCGCCGGCGGGTTGCAAGGTGGCAAAGCGCAACTTCACATTGGCGACCGGCGCCGGCCGGCCATCGAGAGCCGCGCACCCATAGCTGGTGACCCGCATGTCGTCGCGCGCACCCAAGTGGCGCAAGATCGCCTTTACCTTGGCGCGCATGCCGGTACACGAGTAGTGGGTGGTGAACCCCTGATAGCGCAGGATGATCTCGTGCTCCTGCCACACCGCCGGCACCGTCGAAACCTCTGTCGGCGACTCGCTTGCCAGCGCCGGTGCGACGGCGACGAGGACGACGACGACGGCGATCCATTCACACAGATGCTTCATGGCAACACCTCTCAACTTCCATACGCACGAAAGGACCGAGTAGTTGCAAGTGAAAGTGCAGAAGGTGGATGGAATCTTCCACCTGACCCGGATATGCATGGCCAGCGCGGAGGAAACCATGCAAACTCGAAGATTGGCCATCCCCCTGCTGGCGATTGCACTCGCTGCCTGCACGACCCAGCCCGTTGCCGAAGAAGGCAGCGAGATCAAGCTTCGCTACACGGCGAAAAAATCCGATGGGACCATTGTCGACATGAATCCGGAGAGCGGCCCCATCACCTTCACGATCGGTGCGGGCAAGCTACAACCGGCAGTCGAAAAAGAGCTGGTCGGCATGAAGCGCGGCGAATCGCGGACCATCACGATCGAAAACGCCTACGGCGAGCACCACCCCGGCAAGACGGGCACTCTCGAGCGCAGTGTCGTACCCGACGATGCCAAGATCGGCGACGAGCTCAACATGGTCAACGGACTCACCACCAAGATCGTGCAGATCTTCGACACGCATGTCTTGCTCGATCTCAACCATCCGCTGGCTGGCGAGTCCATCACGTTCGAGCTGACGATCGACGACGTCAAGAACGCCGACGACTGAAACACGCTGCGCTCGTAGGCTGAGGCACAGGCATAGTCACAGGCAAAGGGTGGTGTCGCTCCGCGAGGTAAATCGAGGGTTTCTCCTTCCGAACTATCCGGCGGCACGCCGCCGGTGGTCTCTCTCATCGCGGAGGAAGAAGATCGACGCGAATGCGAGCAGGTTGACGGTGACGAACAACGCAAAGGCGGGGCGATACGTCTGGTAGCGGTCGTGGAACGACGCCGCGACGATGGGGCCGAGCGCACCCCCGGGTAGCAGAGCCACCATCAGCGCTCCATAGATGCGCGCCATGTAGCGCACGCCGAAACAGTCGGCGACGATCATCGGGTAGACGACGTCGCGGGCGGCAACCGAAACCCCATAGCTGACCAGGAAGACGCTCAACACGCCAGAGCGGTCGACGAAGGCGGCGAGCACCGAGCTCAGCGTGAGGAGAGCGAAGTCGCAGGCCAGCGCCGACCGGCTCGACATCCGATCCGCAACGGCACCGGCGCCGAGCTTGCTCCACACGCCGAGACCGATGGCGAAGGCAAACGAGCTCGCCGCCTCGACCTTCGAATAGCCGAGGTCCATGAGGTAGGCAACCGTGTGGTCGATCATGGCGACGAAGTAGAAAAAGAAGGCGAAGAGAAGAAAGGCGAGAATCCAGAAGGAGCGGGTCCGCAGGGCCTCCCCCAGATCGATGCTCTCGCTCGCCGCCGGACCGGCGCCCCGGTCGGCTACCGCCGGCACCTCGCCAGGCTTGGGCTCGCGCACGGCCAAGGCCGCAAACGGGGTGATCAGTGCGACCGCCAAGGTGACGATGACGACGACGGCAGTGCGCCAGCCGTATTGCGTCGAGACCCAGGCAACGACCGGCAATCCGAGGAAACCGGCCAGATTGCTCCCCGAGTAGACGATTCCCAACGCCATGCCGCGCAGCCCGACCAACCACTGGGCGATCACCGAACCGACGACGACGTCGCCCAATCCGGCGACGACCATACCGATGAGGACGTTGGCCAGGTAGAAGTGCCAGAGCTCGGTCATTTGCGACACGACGGCGTAGGCCAGCGCGAGGAGGAAGGTCGACGCCAGGAGAACCGGACGGGCGCCCCAGCGCGCGGCGATGCTGCCGGCCAAGGGGCTGGCGAGGGCAACGACGAGAAAGACCGGAGCGCGCGCCGACGAGAACATCGTCCGCGTCCACTCCAGCTCCGTGATGACATCCTTTTGCAGGGCGCTGAACACGTACGTCAGCCCGGCGCCCATCTGGCAGACCATGGCGCCGGCGACGACGAGAAGAGCCCTACCGCGCAACTCGGCCGGGAGTCGAGACATCGCTTCATACAAGAGAACACGCACACTGCCTGCAAGTGCCGTCTTTTGCTTCGGTCGCGCCGACCGCGCTACGATACTCGCGACGGAGGTTCCCATGCCCATCCAACATCTGAAGGCCAATGCCGACGCCGCCGACGCAACCGCGATCCTGAAGAGCGATGGCGCCGTCATCATCGACGACTTGGTGTCCGCAGAGACGATGGATCGCGCCCGCGCAGAGCTGCAGCCCTACATCGACGCTACACCGGTGGGCGCAGACGAGTTCTCCGGCTTTCATACCAAGCGAACCGGCGCACTCATCGCCCGCTCGACGACCTGCCGCGAGCTGGTGACACACTCACTACCGCTCGCCGTCACCGATCAGCTCCTGGCGGACGCCACCAGCTTTCAGATACACCTCACCCAGATCATCGCCATCGGACCCGGCGCTCCGGCGCAGGACATCCACCGCGACCAGTGGGCGTTCGACTTCTTCACCTTCCCCCAAGGCTACGACGTCCAGTGCAACACCATCTGGGCGATGACCGACTTCACGGAAGAAAACGGTGCGACGCGGGTCGTCCCCGGCAGCAATCGACGCGAAGACAAGCTTCGCTTCTCGATCGAAGACACCGAGCCCGCCGAGATGGCGAAGGGATCGGTGCTGCTCTACAGCGGCTCGGTCTACCACGGTGGCGGCGCCAATCGCAGCGACGAGACGCGTTATGCGGTGAACATCACCTACAACCGCTCGTGGCTGCGCCAGGAGGAAAACCAGTACCTGTCGGTGCCGCACGAAATCGCCCGCGAGCTGCCGGTCGAGCTGCTGCGATTGATGGGCTACTCCCTCGGTGCCTACGCCCTCGGCTACATCGACGACACCCGCGATCCGATCGCCGCCCTCCGCCCCGAGCTCTCCGGTAAGGGACTGGGCAACATCGACCAAGCCGCCGCCCAGGCAAAGCTGCGCGCTGGTTGAGCGACCGATTTCCTCTCTAACTTCGCTCGCACCTACGGCTGGGGCTGGGGGACGTACCGCCGTTTCTATCCGCTGGTGATTTGATCAACCAACCACGGCAGGTCCTGCCAGGGAATCGCGGTTACCCGGCGCGAGATCTTGGAGCGTCGCTCGCTGCGGCACACTACATAACCGCGCTCGGCCTCCGCGTACTCGTCCAAGAACTTCTCCAGGTGCCGCACGTCACGCGGACCGGGAGTGGTCGTCCACTTCACTTTCACGGGAGTCAGCGTATCCGGCAACTCCACCAACCAGTCCACCTCCGGCCCAGCCGGATCACGCCAGCAGCGCAAGCGGCCGCCGCCACCGCGCACGCGCAGAGAGCGAATCAACTCCAGACCAACGAAGTGCTCGAAGAGCTCCCCCCATCGCTCGGGGGTCAAACGCCTACCCTCATTCGCGCAAAGCCTCCTCACGCCGAGATCAAAGATCAGGTATCGCCGCGAGCGAACGAGACGACGCCGGCTCGCGCTGACGAAATAGGGCTCCACGGCTTCGGCGATCAAGCAATCGACGAGGATTTCGTAGTATCCACTGACCGTCGTATGCGCAACGCCGAGATCCTGCGAGATTCGGCGAAACGAGACGGCTCGCCCGGACTCTGTGCCGGCGTGCTCGAGAAAGCGGCTAAACGCACCGAGATCACGTACCAGTGCCTCGCTTCGAACTTCCTCTTCGAGGTAGCTACCCACATAAGAAGCGAGATCCGACTCGCGGTCCGCTGCGTCGGCAACCGACGCCACACCCGGAAGCGCGCCGTCCAGCAGCGCGTCCTCGAGGCTTCTCGGTTCGGCTTCTTCGAGGGACAGGGGATCCATCCGAATATTGACCACTCGCCCTGGCAATAGATTTACAGAGGCTCCCCGCCGCAGCTTGCGGGCAGATGAACCACAAAGAACTATCTGAGCGACACCGCCATCGATCATCTCCTGCGCCAGGTCCAACAACTTGGGCACTTTCTGGATCTCATCGAGAACGACCAGCGGCTTCCGGCCCCGGCTGGGCAACGCTTCCACTTCCCCACGCAGGAGCTCGGGGCGGCGCTCGTAGCGGATACGCGTGTCAGGCGAAACCAGTGAAACCGCCAAGGAGGCGTCCAGCCTCGACAACAACGTGGTTTTCCCAGTCTGCCGCGGACCCAGCAGCAGCAGACTCTTCCCGCGCCTAAGATGCCTCTCGATGAGCCGAAACGCCCCCCTTTCAATGTAGTCCATACACTCCATATTCAGTGAAATTGGAGTGTATAGCAACCATTTTCACCAATACTGCCTGAGGCGATCTCCGGCGAGCCGCCGTCCAATCGCAGAAATCTCAGCAGGAGCCGGGAATGCTCATCGGATCGCCTTCGCGCTCGATGAGCTCGAGGCGGGTGCCGTCCGGGTCGGTGGCGAAGATCGCTTTCGATTGCATCTCCATTCGAGTCTGCTCGACGATCGTGCCGCCGCAACGGCGAACGAGATCAAGCGTTTGATCGAGGTCGTCGACTACGAAGGACAAGTGCGTCAACCCGAGCTGGTTCATCGGCCGGCGCGTTGCATCCCCGACGCTCCCCGGCTCGGCGTACCACAGCAGCTCGATGCGCCAGCCATCGCGCTCGAGGTAGACGGCTTCGAGACGGATGTCGTCGAGCTCGAGCAGGCGGGAGCCGTAGCCCCGGTCGTCGCTAAAGCGGCCGACTTCTACAAAACCGAGTACGTCACGGTAGAAGTCGAGCGAACGCTGCAGGTCGGACACACAAATGCCCAGGTGCGTCAGGCGCCGCACGGTCATTATCAAGCTCGCCCCGCTCAGGACTTGGCCAGGTAGTCGCGAATCCAGCCGACCATCATCTCGTAGAGTCCGCTGATCGTCTGCTTGGCCTCGTCCTCGCTAATACCGTCGGGCTCACACGTGCAACTCCAGCGCAGGCGACTTCCCGAGCCGGATTCCGTCACGCTCATCGTCGCCCGGTAGTCTTTCACGGCGAAGGGGACGTTCTTCGGGATGGTGTAGACCAGCGTCCGCTGCGCCGCGTCGACGCTCTCGAGTCGCTCGTGGATCTCCACTTCCCCGGCGGGCATGAAGCGCACCATCCCCGGACCATCGCCTTCGACGCGCACACCGTCCATGCCCGGAATCCAGGCGACGTTTCCGAAATCGGCCACGACCCCCCACAGAGCTCCGGCGGACGCGTCCATCTCTGCATCTACGACGACTTCGACCATGACTGAACACTAAACCGCGACCCCGGCACTGGGCAAGTGCGGGTTTGATTCCCCGGACACCGGGTGCGAAGAAGCAAGCGCAAACGGAGGCCATATGACGCGAGCGGGTTTCATCGGATTGGGAATCATGGGCAAGCCAATGGCACGGGGACTCGTCGAAAAGGGACTGCCGACGGCCGTTTGCGACATCGACGACGCGCCGGTCGAAGAGCTCGTCGGCCTCGGTGCCAGTCGCGCCGAGACCCCGCGCCTGCTCGCCGAGCAGGCCGACGTGCTCGGCATTTGTGTTCGCGACGACGATCAGGTCCGCCAGGTCTGCTATGGCGACGACGGAATCCTCGCCGCCGACAACAGCAATTTAGTCGTCGCCATCCACAGCACGGTTGCCACCGACACGATCCGCGAGATCGCAGCCGCCGCCGGCCAGCGCGGCATGGACGTCGTCGACGCGCCGGTGACAGGCGGGCCGATGGCGGCCGAATCGGGCACCCTCACCTACATGGTCGGCGGTAGCGGCGAGGCTTTCCAACGCTGCAAGCCGGCATTCCAGACGTCGGCAAAGACGATCGTCCACACCGGCCCCCTGGGCAGCGCGACCTACACGAAGATCTGCAACAACTTGCTGCAGTACATCGCCTTCACCGGCGTCTTCGAAGCCTTCAATCTCCTCCGACACCTCGGCGTCGACAAGAATGCGCTCGAAGAGGTCACGCGATCGAACGGATTGCTCAACGAGAGCTGCGGCCTCTATATGAACGGCGTCGTCTGCATGGACGACGAAACGCTGCAGGCGAAACCGACACAAGCCTACCTGCAGGGGCGGCTCGAGATCGCCGAAAAGGATCTGGCCATCGCCCTCGACGAAGCAAAACGCGCGGGTTTCGCAATACCCGCCACCGCCTTGGTCTCGCAGATCATGTCTCGCATCTACCGCGTCGACGACGCGATGAAACGCTGAGCAAGGAACGGCTGCTCGCGTCAGTCGACCTCGTAGCCGAGTGAGCGCAGCCGCTCGCGGATCGCCTCGTCGGCGGTGCTGGTCTCAGCCGAGCTCGCCTCGGCGGGTTTGCGCACGTAGCGAGGAGCGCGCGGCAGGAAAGAGCGCTCGGTCTCGAGGAAGGCCTCGTCGAAGATCTCCCCCGCCATGTCCTCCGCCGCCGGAATCCGCGCCAGCTCGAGCAGGGTCGGCATGATGTCGAGCACGTCGGCAGTGCCCATGCGCACTCCCGGCCGGATACGCGGTCCAGCGGCAATGAAGACACCCACAGCCGCCCGGCGCGATTTGTGCTGGCCGGATGGATTGGTCTTGCTGCGCTCGAAACCGTGATCGGAGAGAATGACGAGGTGATCCGCGGCGTCCAGGCCAGCGAGAAATCGGGCCAGCAGCCGGTCGTATCGTTTCAGGTAGTCGAGCACCAGATCGCGTTTGAACGATTCGCCCGGCAGTGGCTCGTGCGTCTTCCACTGCAAATGCGACAGTGAATCGAGCGCTCGCGTATAGACGAGAAAGATGTCGACGTCGATGATCTCGCTGGCCTTGGCCGCCAGGTCGAGCACCAGCCGGTCGAGCTTCTCCGCCGCCGGAGGACCGAGCACGCGGCCGGCCTTGTTGTCGCCGACGACAGATTCGAGAGGGGCGATCAGAGACGGCGGGTAGACGGCCTGCTCGCGCTCGCGCTCGAACTCCGTCTTCCAGTAGCGCGCACGGCTGCGCGCCTCGACATCGATGAAGCGATCCGAGATGACGAAGCCGTCGACCGCCTCGACCGGATAGGTACACCACCAGTTGACGACTCCGACCGAACGCCCGTGCAGGTTGGCAATATCCCAGAGAGCAGCGCTCTTGCGCTGCAGAGACGACATCAACCGACGCTGACCCTGCGGCGTCGTGAAGGCGAAGTTTTCGATACCGTGCACCGGCGGCAAGTAACCCGTGGTAAAGCTCGTCCAGATTTTGGGCGATACTGCCGGCAAGCCTGTCGCCGCCACATCGACCTTGCCGACACTCGCTCGCTCCATCAGGCCGGCGAAGGCAGGCAGGTCACCGCGCTTCACGGCGGCGTCGAGCATGCGCCAATCGAGACCGTCGATACCCAAAACGACCAACTTGCCCGGTGGCTTCTCCACCTGCACCCGTCGCTCGGCCTGCGGCGCGCTGGGATCGTTACAGCCGATCGAGCAGGCGGCGAACACCAGCACGAGTCGGATCACCTGGGCGACATCGCCGTTCTTTCGCATGCACATCGATCCGTTCCGCCGCAACGCCTCACCGGCGCGCGTCCAGGCTCAATCTACCTTCTATAACAGTCGGCTCTGAGGTGAGAAAGCGACAGCCGCGGCCACCGGCATGGATGCATGGAATCGCGACTTCATTCCGAGTAGAAGACGGCAAACGAGGAGTCCAAGATGAAGATCCCCACACGCGGCAAGAACCGCGACGAGATATTCGAGCGCCTGGCCGAGTTTCGCTCCGACGATACCCCCTGGCGCGACGGTCGCACTTTCGCCTACGTCTTCGATCCCGGTGAGGACGTCGAAGGAGTCATCAAGCAGGCGTACATGATGTACCTGTCGGAGAACGCTCTCGATCCGACTGCCTTCCCCAGCACCGTACGGCTGGAGAACGAAGTCGTAGCGATGGCCGCCTCGCACCTCGGCGGCGACGCCGACACCGTCGGCAATTTCACCAGCGGCGGCACGGAGAGCATCATCTTGGCGGTCAAGACGGCGCGCGACTACGCTCGCGCCAAGCGGCCGCAGATCAAACGACCGGAGATGATCGTTCCCGTCACCGGGCACGCGGCGTTTCACAAAGCCGCGCACTACCTCGACGTGCGCCTGGTCGCCAGCGACGTTTCGCCCGATTCGTTCAAAGCCGACATCGACTCGATGCGCCGCTGCATCAGCGATCAAACGATCCTCCTCGTCGGCTCGGCCGTGTCCTACGCCCACTGCGTCGTCGACCCGATCAGCGAAATCGCCGCCCTGGCGCAGGAGCGCGATCTACTGATGCACGTCGACGCCTGCATGGGCGGATTCAACCTGCCCTACTACAAGCGGCTCGGAGCGCCCGTTCCCGACTTCGATCTCAGCGTCCCCGGCGTCACCTCGATTTCGATGGACCTGCACAAGTACGCCTTCGCCGCCAAGGGCGCATCCGTCGTTCTCTACCGCGACAACGACTTGCGACGGCATCAGTTCTTCGCCTGCGCCGGTTGGTCCGGCTACACCATGATCAACACGACAATCCAGAGCTCGAAATCCATCGGACCGCTCGCCGCCGCGTGGGCCGTGCTCAACTACGTCGGTGAAGAGGGATACCTCGAATACGTCCGCAAAGCCTACGAGGCAACACAACGACTGGTCGCCGGCATCGGGAAGATCGACGAGCTGCGCATGATGGGCACGCCGGAGATGAACCTCATCGCCTTCACTTCGGACAGCGTCAACGTCTTCCACATCATCGATGAGATGAAGGAGCGGGGCTGGACGATCCAACCACAGTTGCGCCACGAAAACTCGCAGCAGAACATCCATCTCAGCGTCAACCCGGCCAACGCGCCGTACGTCGATGAGTTTCTCGTCGACTTGGGCGCCGCCGTCACAGCGGCCAAGCAGTGCAAACACGGCGAGCTCGTCGGCTTCGTCGAAGATGCCCTCTCCTCCCTGCCCGATCCCGACGACATCGACGACAAGACGATCGACGACCTCATCGCCGGGGCGGGCCTGCAAGACGGCGATGCACCCGAGCGCTTTGCCGACATCAACGCGGTCATGAACAAGCTGCCGCCGCCGCTGCGCGAACGCCTACTCGTCGCCTACATCGGTGAGATGTTCCGCTACCGCGAGGAAGCAAAATAGGATGGAGCTCGTCACGATCGAGGAGGCACGCCAGAACAATCGACACCTCGAGCTGCCGATCGCGCCGTGAGCCCAGCCCCCTCCGCCGCTGACCGCCACCCGCGTGACCGCCTGCTGCGCCAGCTGTCGCTCGGCGACGCGACGATGCTGGTCGTCTCCTCGGTCATCGGAGTCGGGATTTTTCTCACGCCCGGCTCGGTAGCCGAGCTGTTGCCGCATCCCGGAATCTTTCTCGCCGCCTGGCTGGTCGGCGGACTACTCTCGCTGGCCGGCGCCCTGGCCAACGCCGAGCTCGGCGCCATGTATCCACACGCCGGCGGTGACTATGTCTATCTGCGCGAGGCCTACCACCCGCTCGCCGGCTTTGCGGTCGGCTGGCTGTCGTTTTTCGTGATCTACGCCGGCACGGTCGCAACCCTCGCCATCGGCGTCAGCGAGGGTCTCGAGCCCTTCGTCGCGCTCGGCGAGACGGCCAAGCTCGGAGTCGCCATCGCCACGACTCTCGCCTGCTCGTGGATCAACTATCGCAGCGTACGCTCGGGGGCTCGGGCCAACAACGCCACCGCCTACATCAAGATTGCCGGGTTGATTCTCGTCATCGTCGCCGGCTTCGCAATGGCACGGGGTAGCCTCGCCAACTTGCAGCCGCTGGCGCTCGACGCCGGGAATCTACCGATTGCCGCTTTCGGGCTGGCGCTTTCGCCGGTTCTCTTCTCCTACCTCGGCTGGAACTCATCCGTCTACGTCGCCAGCGAAATCACCGACCCCGGCCGCAACGTGCCGCGTTCTCTTTTCGTCGGCCTCTCCATCTGCACCGCGCTCTACCTCTGCATGAGCGCCCTCTACCTCTACGCCCTGCCGATGGAGACCCTGCAAGGCCATACGCGTGTCGGCGAAGCGGCGGCGCGATCGCTCTTCGGAGAGACCGGCGGGATGTTGGCGGCGGCGCTCATTCTCGCCTCCGTCGTCGGCTGCCTCAACGCCACCATCCTCGTCGGACCGCGCATCGCCTACGCCATGGCCCTCGACGGTCTCTTCTTTCGCGGCGTCGACCAGGTGCACGACTCCCACCACACACCGCACATCGCCATCGTTTCACAAGCGATGACCGCCATCGCCCTGATCGTGCTACTGCGCTCTTTCCCCAGCGCTCTCGACTACACAACCTTCGCCATCGTGCTGGCGACGATGGCCGACACGACGGCGCTCTACACCTTGCGGCGCAAGCGACCGGATCGCCATCGCCCCTACCGCGCCTGGGGCTACCCCTGGGTGCCGGCGCTCTATCTCATCGCCAACGCCGGCATCGCCCTGGCTATGCTGGTCGGCCGGCCGCTGGAATGCGCCGCCGCGCTCGCCGTCGCGGCGACCGCCCTGCCCGCTTACTGGCTCCTATCGCGTTGAACGTCAGTCGTCGCGTCGCCGATCGAAGAGATAGACTGCGCGCTTGGCATCCGGGTTTTGGCCGGTCAGGTTGGCCGTCGACTCCCAGACGATGAAGCGACCCTGGCTCAGCCGCGGGGCGGTGTTCTCGCCAAAGAACGAGCGCGAGATCAGTTTCGTGGTGCCGAACTTGCGGTCGTGCAGGTGGACACGCCGATTGGTCAGAGTCGCACCGTCCCCTTCGGCATTGGCAGTCGATTCAAAGGTGACGAAGCGACCGCGCTTGTTCGAGTGTGCGTTGGTGTTTTCGCCTACGGTAGTGTGAGTGACCTGCTCGAAGACCCCCTTGTTCCACAGGAAGACCTCGCGGTTGCCGTCCGCGTTCTGACCGCTCACCAGGTCACCGTTCGACGTGAAGACCAACACCTTGCCGCGCTTCGACAAGTTGCCGGCGCGGTTTTCGACGCCGACGGTGTGGGTGATCTGCGTGACTCCCCACGCCTGGCGGCGGAACTTGGCATAGAAGATCTCGCGGTTACCGTCCGGGTTCTGCCCGGTCAAATCGGCTTCGGAATCGAACAAGATCTGCCGGCCATTCTGCGTCGACGGCCTGCGGTTGTCGGCGCCGGTGGTGTCGGTGATCTGCGTCCACACGTCGCGCTTGATGTCGAGCACGAAGATCTCCATGTTGCCGTCGCCGTTGCCGCCGAGGGGGTCGTCTCCCGATTCCATGACGACGCGACGGCGGCCGCCGACGTCGGGGGCGGGAGCCTTGGAGTCGATGCCGTCACCGTGCGTGTAGACATCCAAGATGGTGTTGGGGTCGAGCGGCGCATTGCGCCGGAAATCGCGGCGGCTCCAGCGGTAAATTTCCTGCGAACCGTCCGGGTTGGCCCCGATCAAGTCGGCCGAGTTGCCGAAGAAGACATTGCCGCTGCGCGTGACCCGCGGCGACGACGACTGCGCCGCCCCAACGGGATCGTTGGAGAGTTGCGTCAGCAACACACACACACCGTCGGTGATGATCGGATCGGCGTCGAAGTCGGCCGGGCAATCGCGCTGCCGGTGACAGGGTGCACCCGGTTGCGTTCCACCCAGGCAATACGAGGACGGCTTGGTCGGCCGGCGGTTGAGGAGAAAGATCTCGTCGCCTTCGTCCGCGTTGTCGATGGTCACACGCTGATCGCCGTTGAGATCGTTGGCGGAAACGAAGGTGATGAAGCGGCCGTTGCTGGAGACGTCGGGCTCGCGACCGAAAGCGACGAAATCGACGACCTCGGGCTCCCCGAGATTGCACTCGCCGTTGACGCTGGGAAAGCCACCCGGAGCCGGGGCGCAGAGGAACTCGATGAAGTCGGTATCGAGGCCACCGGCCGTACTGTCGATGATCTCGTCACCGACGGCGGAAGGCCGATCGGTGGCGTGGAACGGCCCCGTCTGCGAGCCCCACCAGTTGATCGTCGCATCGACGACGCCACCCGGAGCCAGGTTGCGCAAGCCGACGCCGTTGTCCTCGATGTTGTTCTGCAGCACCTGCGTCCCCGCCGTGCCCGGCAGCATCAGGACTCCATTCACCGCGTTGTTGGTGATGTTGTTTTCCTGGATGGCGGGACCGGGGGCGAGGTTCTCGACGACGACGCCCGATCCGGCCGATCCATCGACCGTATTGCCAAGGAAGGCGAGTTGCGCACCGAGCCCGGCCAGCCGCACCGAGCGGCCACTCGACCCGCCACCGGAAATGTCGTTGAGCAAGATGGTCACGCTCAGTGCCGGAGCGCCGCTCGTCTGCTCGATATCGATGTGTGTATCATTGGCGGTCATCGTATTGCGGTCGATGACGGCACAGTCGATCTTGCTCTGCCAGGCGATGCCGAGAGGTGAGCTCTCAATCGTATTGTCGGCGATGGTCAGGTTCGACCCGCGAGCGCTGCCACAGGAAGCCTGCGACAGAGGACAAATCGAAGATGCCGACACCGCGGCATTCGCCGCTTGCACGGTAAAGCCTTCGATCGTCACAGCACTGCGCCGGACGTCAAACGCGATGCCCGAGCTGGTGAGCGACGTCGTTGCCGCGCCGTCGGTCGAGCGAACGGTAATCTCCTTGGTGATACTGACGCTTTCCGTATAGCTCCCCGGACACACCGAGACGATATCGCCATCGTTCACACTGGCGTCGTCGATGGCAGCTTGGATGGTGGCAAAGCCGGCGCTCGCGCAGCCCGCGGGGGTAGCGCCGGCATCGTTGCCGGTACCGTCGTTGACGAACACCTCGACCGGCGTGCCACCGTGGTCGAAGTCGCACTCGGCAGAGAAGGTGCAGTCGGATTCACAGCCATCACCACTCACCAGGTTGCCATCGTCACACTCTTCGCCACCGTCGACGATACCGTTGCCGCACGAGTTCGGTGTCGGCGTGTCCTCGGCGGTCGCCGTAGCGGTCGCCGTCGACGTCGGCACTGCGATGGTCGGTGTGTCCGTAGCGACAGGCGTCGCCGTCGCGGTCGGCTCGACGGTATTGGTAGCGGTTGCCGTCGGCTCGGTCGTTTTGGTCGGCGTGCTGGTCGGTGTCGGTGCCGGTTCCGAATTGCAATCAAACGCCTCGTAGTCGGTCCAGGGGCTGAAAGCGCCGATCAGCGTGACGATGCCCGTCGATTTCGAAACTTCCCAGAGTCGATTGTCCGTCGCTGCCGCGCCATTGGCGCCGGTGCTGCCGTAGAGAACTCCGTTGGGGGCGATGCCAAGCCCCTCCATATCGTCGACCTTGGTCCCACCACTGGTTTCGAAATCGCCAATCGTCGTCGCGATGCCGGTCGTCAGATCGATGGTCACCAGGGCCATGTCGTTACCGCCGCCGGTATTGGCGGCGGCGTAGACCGTGCCGCTGATCGGGTCGATGGCCAGGTCGTCAATCTCGGAGTAGGAGCCGGCAGAAACCACCAAATAGTCATCGCCGCCGAAGGCGCCGGCAACGT
This sequence comes from uncultured Binatia bacterium (SeqCode), assembly GCA_965216585.1. Classification (GTDB taxonomy): domain Bacteria; phylum Desulfobacterota; class Binatia; order HRBIN30; family CADEER01; genus CADEER01. The sequence goes on from CBDCGC010000003.1 coordinate 235,752, forward strand.
GCGCACCGGTAGCTGTGTTGATCTGCAGAAGGACATCCGAGCCGCCGCGCCGATGCGCCCCGTAGAGAATTCCCGACGTTCCGGAAAAGCCGAGACCGTCGACATCCGTGAAGGTGATGTTGCCGAGCGGTCCCGAACCCGTACCGAAAGAGCCCAGCGCCGAAAAGGCGCCGCTTCCGGTGTCGAGCGTGCCGAGCTGACTGGCATTGGCGGCGTACACCACACCGGTCGACGGATCGATGGCCAGCGCTTCGATGGAGCCGGCCCCGGTGGTCGTTCCGATCAGCGTTTGACTGGCGTCCGTCTCGTCGACCTGGGTGAGGACGTCGTCGTCATCGGCAACCGCGTAGCACGTCAGAGCGTGCGCTTGCCGAGCCGGCCCGCCAACAAAGACCACGCAGAGAACCGCGAGCACCAAGTGCCATTGTTCGAAACGAACGCGCTCCAGCATCTTCTCCCCCCGGAAACGATTTGAGCGACAACCACCGGCGCGTCGAAGCGCGCGGGCCTATTTCAATATGAGTACAGGACTTGGCAAGAAACGATGCCGCACGTTAGGCAATATGCCCGAGCGCTGTCAATGCGCATCGACATGCTCAATTGAGAACGACTTGTTCGAATCGAGGCGGGAGCGGACGAGCGCTGGTCGTCGATCCGCGCAGAGACCGGAAAACCCAGGCTGTGCAAGGGTTCCTCGCCTATGGAAGCGGCACAATGACGACCGTGCCGCCCTGCCCGAGTCGAAGCTTGAAGCCGGTCGCCGTTTGCACGAAATCGCCCCCGACCAGCGGCACTCCGTCGAAGGTCGCCGCGTGGGCGCTTGCCATCGCCATTCCCGGTAGGTTCTCCAGCGTCAGGCGAACCTTTCCGCCGCGATCGGCAGTGACGGCAACCTGTGCCGACCCCGATTCCACGCTCATCGACAAGGTGGTGGCGGCGCTGCTTTCGATGCTGGCGCCCGACTCGACGTAGGTACCTCGCACCATGGCCAGCGCCGTCGCAACCCCCGACTCGCGCCGTACGATCGCGAGCTCGGCGTCGCTCGAAGCCCCATCGACAACAAACGCCGTGCCGCCGCGGCTCGCCATCAAGTGATCAACCGGGCCGTCCGTCACGCGGAACGCGACGACATCACCGCTTCCCACATTGGCGATGACGGTGGACGGCGAGGCGTCTAGCCTCGGTCGCAGGACGCTGAGCACGTGAAGATGGCTCGCGCTCGTCGACGCCCGCAGCGGCGCCAGGGTTTCTTCGCTTCCCCAGACCGGTGCATAGAGTCCGCTGTCCACGACGCCTGTCAGCGGAGCACTGCCGGTGACATCGATTGCCAGATGCGCACTGGGAGTCGCCGCGTCCGGCCAGGCGTAGTCGACACCGAGGTGGGGCGCGCTCAGCGAGCGCACCGTCGAGTCACCACGGCCGCGCCAAGTCAGTCCGTAGGAGTGCGCGGCGGTTCCTGTGAAGCGATCGACGACGACGGCAAATGAATCGCTGACCAGGCCGACCGTGCGCGTGACGTCGACGCCGGCGGCGAAGTCGCTCACCGTCGTCGTTGCCGTGTCGAGCAAGCGATTGCCGACGCCACCGGCATCGGCGCTGTCCAACCGCTCGCCGAAGGTGATGCGCAGCGGATCGAGGATGTAGGGCGCATCGCCATCGACGAGGGGAATGTTCTTCGACCCCGGCTCCAGGTAGACGGCGCGATTGACCGAGCTGGTCACCTGCGGTCCTCCACCGGCCGTCGGCAGCAACAACCCCCCGGCGGCGAAGAGCACGACGTCGAGAGGGTTCTCCGTATTGTGACGAGATGCGAAGAGCTCGGAATCGGAGTGATCTACGGCGGTCATCGACGTGAGCTGAATCGCATCGGCATCCCAGCTCGAACGCAGTGCCGCGGCGTTGGTGTCGCCGCCGAGAAACACCGTCGGCGCCTCGCTCGGCGCTGCGGCGGCCGTCGAGGTGTCGACGGTGAGAAAGCGCGTTACCGAGTGGATCTGCTGATTGTCGAAGTTCACCGGTTCCTGCGAGCTCTGCTGCCACGCCCACAACATACGCGGCGCCCGTGTCGGGTATGCCGCCGCCAGAACGTCGTGCGGAAAGACGTTGGACACCCCTTCCTCGAAAGCCGCCGACTCACCGTCCGGCTGGCGCAGAGCGAGCGACACATCGACCAGGGGCGCCAGGTCGTCGAACCAGTCGACGGCGGCGGCGTTGCGCACGTGCCACGCTGCCGGCGCCAGGTTGTTGAGCGAGTAGTTCACATAGTGCGGGCTCTCGCTGTACCAGCCGGGGCTCATCACGACCTCGCCGAGGGAGGCGTTGAGGTGACCGACGCCAGTCGACAGCCAGAGCGCGGCCGAGGGATGTCCCGGCAGCGACAGGGCTGCCGTCACCAGAGCGGCACCGGCCTTGACGCCCCAGTTGTCGCGATGACCGGCGAAGACGCCGAAGGGATCGCCGGTGAGGTTCCAATCGCCGACGAAGGCATCTGCCCAATTGGCAATCCGATCGCGGATCGCCGCATCGTCGACTGGGGCGACTCCCGAGCCGCGCAAGAAGTCGTAGGCTTCGGACATGGACTGCAGGCGGCCACTGTCCTGCAACACGTTGAGAAGATTGGCGGGCGGATTGATAAACTCGTCGACACTGTCCAGCGCCGTTCGATCGCCGATCGACAGCAGCGCCGCCACGGCGGCGTCGCGATACGACGCGAAACCGCTGCCTCCGCTGGGGACTTCACCGAGAACGTGCAGCAGCCCGGTCGCCTTGGCGATGCGGGCGTGGCTGTCGTCACTCACACTGCCGATGTTGGCGAGGTTGCCGTCGGCGAAGGAGCGAAAGGAGTTGTAGAACCCAGCCGTCGCCGCATGGCCGACACGCACCGCCAGCTCGGCCAAAGCACCGGCATCGCCGCCATCGAAGTAGAGGTACGGCGTCGCCGGCACGGCGGGCAGCGCCGGCGCCGGGTCGAGAACGATCCCCGGACACGCCACCGGCACACCGCGGCGCGCCACCAACTTGCGCCGGCCGCTAGGGCTGGGACCGACCACCTTGATCGACGCGGCGGCAAAGGCGGCACAGTGCCGGCGCAGATCGGCACCGTTCTGCACGCTGGCGACGACCCGCACACCGTTCGCATCGGCGCTGAGGGCGTCGAAGTCGATCGGCTGATCACCGAGCGTCTTGGCGCTGAGTCTCAACACCTTGCCGACCTTGAGCACGACCTTGCGCACACCGGTGGGAACACCACTCGCCGCTTCGGAATTGCCATAGCGCGCCGCCGCGCCGTCGTTGCCCGTCCACCCGTTGCCATCGGCATCAGCGGCGCCGGCTGGAACCGAGAAGCTCCCGACCACACCGCCACGCGCGATTTCGACGTGCATGGAAATCGCGTTCGCATCCGTTCCCGCACCCTTGCCGACCGCCGCGCCCTTGGCTGCATAGACCACCTTGGATCTACCACTCGCGCCGCCATCGACGATGACCAGACGCCGGCCTTCGACGGCACTGTCGAGGGCGCACAGCGAGAGCGGTGACGACAACAACGCAGCGAACGCCAGCACGACAGATCGAGGATGCATGCAGCCACCATAGAAAAGAGACGGTCACTTCTAAAGAGGAATCCCGCCGCCATCGCGCCGTTGCCTGCAATCGCCGCCAGTGCGCCGCTTGCACCTCCGAACCGCCTTCCCTAGGCTGGGTTTTTTGAGGAGAAACACATGCGCTCGATGAACATCCTGGTCACGGCCTCGCTACTTTTCCTGCCGGCATCACTGGCCTGCGCCGATCATCACGCCGGCGGCGAAGGCGATGCGGCCGCGGCGCAAGCGGCGGAACCGGCGGTCAAGCTGACCGTCGTCAACATCATGACCCCGCAGGGTGTGAAAATCTGGACGCCGGAATCGATCTTCGCCAACAAGGGAGACGTCGTCCAACTTCGCTTGATCAACAAGCTCGACAAAGAGCACGGCTACACCATCGCGGCTTTCGGCGTCGAGAAGGTCGTCGCCGCTGAATCTGCCGAGACCGTGACCTTCACGGCCGACAAGGCAGGCATCTTTCCCATCTCCTGCCACCTGCACCCACCGCACGTCGCCGGTCAGATCGTCATCCTCGAATAGCGATGCGTTCCATCGTGCGACGAGCCCTGCTGGCGCTACTCGCTGGCGGCTCGTTTGCATGCGACGGCCGAGCATCGACGTCGCCGATCGTGGCGAGCGCAACGCCGTCCTCGCGCACCATCGCCGGTCACGACGTCTATCGCGATCACTGCGCCATCTGTCATGGAGCCGAAGGCCGCGGCGACGGCGAGGCGGCTCATCGTTTTGCCGTCGCGCCACGCGATTTCGTCAAAGCCGAGTACCGGTTTCGTTCGACCGGTTCGGGAAAGTTGCCGACTGACGACGACCTCCGGCGCACCATCGTCGATGGCCTCGGAGGCACCGCGATGGTGCCTCAGAATCACCTGTCCACCGCAGAAGTCGACGCCGTCATCGAATACGTCAAGTCACTCAGCCCTCGTTTTGCCGAGGGTGGGACCCTGCGCGTCACCAAGATGCCCGCGGCCATTCCGCCATCTCCGGAGGCTCTGCGCAAAGGACGCAACATCTACCTGGAGGCCGGTTGTGACGGCTGCCACGGCGATCTCGGCAAGGGCGACGGTCGATCGGCGACCGACCTCTCACAAGCGCCGGCCGACCTCGGTCGCCACCCGCTCAAGGGAGGCTCGAGCGCCGAGGACATCCTGCGCGCCATCGTCACTGGACTCAACGGCACGCCGATGCCCTCCTACCACCTACTCTACGACGACGCCGACATGTGGGCTCTGGCGTACTACGTCGAGTCCCTGGGGTCCGAGAGCGGCGAAATGAACGAACAAGAGAGGCTCGGCTGGGAGGTCGAGAAGCGCACCCCCACGCACTAGACGGCGCATTCCGCCATCGGCGTCGCACCGATCGTTCAAGTCCGAAACAACCGTTCACCGTTGATTTCAAGCACTCGAGCGCGGCACTCTTGCAACACCAGGGAAAACACGGAGGGTGGAACATAATCCGCAGCACAGCATCCCGAGAAAGGACTTCCAGAGGGGTTCCAGCCCGTCTGTCCGTCGTTCGCCGTTCATCGTCGAGACGTCGGATTGCCGGTATGGCCGACCGCCGCTCGCACCTCGCGCAACCACTCGACCAGACGGCGGGCCTCGCGCGAGTGGTTGCGCGCCACCCAGTTGCCACTGCCGCTGAGAAAGACGTGCTGGTAGCGACGCAGCCGGGCGTCGTAGAGATACGCCACATCCAGCTTGCCGCTGCGTTCGAACGACAGCGGATCGCGGGTCACCCTTCCCTGCGCCGCCGCCTCGATGTAACCGACCATCTCGGCCAGAACACGCGGATCGACCGAACCGACGCGAACGGCGCCGTCGTGCTTGCGCAAGAGATCCGCTTCACCGACGAAGTCGCTGCGCTGTTCACTCGGAAACCACGGCTCGTCTCGCCGGTAACGCCAGACCAAGCCATCGGCATCGACGAAGATGCCCCTCAGCTCGTATCCCCATTCGTCGTCGAGCTCGAAGGAATCGAAAAGGACGTGCCCGGTTTCGCTCGCCGGCGTTTGCCGATCGCCGATCACCGAACAAGACGCCAGCATCGATGCGGCAGCCACCAACCACCACCGCGTTCTCGCCTTCCTCACCATCCTCACCATCCTCCTGTAGCGGTTGACTCCGTCCGCCGTGCTCACGAAAGTGACATATCGGGCGCGCTGGCGCCATTCCACACTCCGTTGCATGCGATTCGAACGACGAGGACAACCAATGGCTTTGCGCCGACTACTCTCGCTATTCCAGCCCAACGAACGCAGCGACGCCGGCAATCCGTTTGCCGAAAAGCTGCGCCATCACCTGACCTCGCTGAGCGAGGACCGGCTCGAGTTTCTCGCCGGCTTCGCCGGCCAGCTCACGCGCGTCGCCTACGCCGACGACGATGTCTCGGAGAGCGAGCGACAATCGATCGCCGCGATCCTCGTCGAGCATGCGAACCTGCCCGCTGCCGACGCCGCCGTCGTCATCGATCTCCTACTCGGACAGCTACAACGGCTGCGCGGCACCGACGAGTTTCAGCTCAACCGCGCCGTCAACCGGCACGCGAGTGCCGAGGAAAAGGAACACCTCGTCGATTGCCTCTTCGCCGTCGCCGCCGCCGACAATTTGATTTCCAACGTCGAAGACCAGGAAATCCGCCGCATCGCCTACGGCCTCGACATCACCAACCGCTGCCTGATGACGATCCGCTCGCGCTACCGCGACCGTCTCGAGATCCTGCAAAGCGCCGCTGCCCTGCGCGACGGTTGACCGTCCCGATCGCTCACTCGCAGGCGGGCGGGTCGAGAAAGTAGAAGCTCACCGTCGTGTCGGCGACACCGGCGTCACCGCGCACGACGCCGAGAGTGCGTCCGAGAGCGGGGTGCGGGCTCGAGCCGAGCGCGTCGGCAGTCAGTGTAAACGGTGTGATCTCGGCGCGGCTCGCACCCTGGCTGTCGAGCATTTCGAACACCGCCTGGATGCTGCCGTCGCTCAGGCGTTTGGCGTAGTGCACGACCCAATCGTTGCCGCTGGCGTGGGCGCGCGTCGTCCAGCGCTGATCCGATTTCGCATCCGGGCCGTGGATCACCTGATCGGCGATCAGCGAACCGCCCGAGCTGTCGCGATAGAACGAGGCAAAGCGGATCTGCCAGTTGTCGCCGTGCTGGCGGATGGCATTCTCCGTCCAGATGGCCGCGAAGTGGTCGCCGTTGTAGGCGAGGTCGGGGAACTCATCCCAGTTGTATTCCTTGCCCGGGTTGACCTTGATGTGCGGTCGCATGCGGCCGTCGCTCAACCAATACTTGGTCATCACCCCGCCGCTGGAAACCTTGATGTCCTTGACACTGAGAATGGCGAAGCCGTCGCCGTCGTAGTGAGCGCGCGGGTAGAACTGATGGGTGAAATCGAAATCGACGAGATTGACGAAGCCGGTTTCGCCTCCGTCCGCATCCATCTTGAAACCGTACGAGCAAGAGTGACCGACACAGTCGCCCTCGACGACGGCGATGAAGCCGCCGGGGTACGAGTCGATGTCGCCGTCCGCTTCGCTGTCCCAAATGGTCGAATACAGCAGATTGGGTCCGACCGTGTGGCGCTGGCTGATCGCTCCGTCTTTGCTGACACTCTGGTAGTAGAGGTTGGCGCCCTCGGCGGTGAGCAAGCCGAAGTGATCTTCGTGCCACGCCGCCATGTAGTAGCGCTGGCGGAAGCTGATCTTGGCGATTTCGTCCAACAGCATGGGGCCATGGGTGATGACACCCGCCGTCGATACGTGAGCGTAGTAGAGCCGCACCACCGAAGCGAAGCCGGGATCGTCACGCAACCAGAACAGTCCCCACCCGTCGTCCGTCGTCACGGTGTCGGCGAGCCAGAGATTGCCACCGAGTTGCGTGCTGATGACGATTGGCTGTGAGATCTGCCAGCTCAACCCACCCGGGCAGACGGGGGTTGCCGTAGGGCTCGGCGTAAGAGTTTGCGTCGGGGTTTTGGTGATCGTCGGGGTTTTCGTGACCGTCGGCGTTTTGGTGAACGTTTTGGTTTTCGTGAAGGTCGGCGTCTTGGTGAAAGTCGGCGTCTTGGTAAACGTCGGCGTCCTGGTCGGAGTCAGGGTGTAGGTGTACGTAGGAGTGTTGGTCGCGGTCTGAGTGTACGTGTTGGTAGGCGTGTTGGTCGCAGTCGAGGTGCTCGTCAGCGTCGGCGTATGGGTCGCAGTCGAGGTGCTCGTTGGAGTAGGCGTGGACGTCGGCGGGATGGGAGTCGCCGTCGCCGTGGGGGGAATCGGAGTCGCGGTTGGGGTGGCCGGAATCGGGGTTGGGGTTGGTGTCGCGCTCGCCTGCGGCGTCGCGCTCGGACTGGCCTCGCCTCCGCCGCTTCCCCACGAGCCGGAGCAATCACCGATCAACACCGCGGCGAAGTCCTGTTCGGTCTCGGCGCCGGACAGCGGCTCATAGCCGATACCGCCACGCCGACACCCACTCCCGTCAACGAGAGGTTGGACGACCGTGCGGGTCGCCGTCTCTTCGACCATCGGCACGAAGTGCCAGTCCGAAGCGCACGACTCGACGGCTGGAAACACTTCGAGCGAGCCAACCAGGAAGCGAAGAATCCGCGACGCATCGAGGGCCGAGATGGTGCCATCACCGGTCACGTCACAGGCCAGCGTTTCAAAAGCCCCAACCGGCTTCATGCCGACGACCGCCTGCAGAACATGGACCGCATCGAGCGCAGAAATGGCGCCGCGGTGGTCACCAACCTTGAGTGGTTCGGCAACCACGGTGTCGCCGCTCTGTTGCATCCCGACGTAGGAGCCATCGGAGTGCGTATCAGCGCTGGCCGGCGACGTGCTGGCGAAAACGACCTGCGCATCCGACACAGGCACTGCCGTGTCATAGTAAACGATGGTTCCCGCGATCGGTGCGTCCTGCGCTCGCGCTCCGGAAACCGCCGCAACGGCCGCGACCGCAATCGCCACCGCGAGGTTGCTCTTTCGTATCACCACACGCCTCACCACAACCCAACAACGAGCAACATCGATGCCAGCCCGCAACCGCCAATCCGAAGGCCCCGAGCCCTCGCTACTCACATGCAACTACATCAAATATGCAATGCTGCACACGTCCTTGTGACACTGGCGACGAAACAATCCAACTACACTTCGTCTTCTTGCGGCTCCGGGGTCTGCACTCCCGCCGCCGTCGCGTCACCCGCGGCACTCCGCAGGATCGCCGCAGCGGCGCGGATACGCACCATCGGATTGTCGTCTTCGAGCGCGCTCCGCAAAACCTCGACCGCGTCCCCAGTCGTCGCGCGCAGCCTCTGTAGCGACTGGTACAATTGCGCCCGGCCGGCCGCGTAGTAAGCCGCGACGAAGCTCGGCTGCTCCAGCCACTTGCGCAGCGTCCGCTCTTTCACGCCACTCAATTCGGCGGCGCGCTCGAGGGAGTCGGTCTCCAGCAAACCGCGAATCGCCGCGGTCTGCTTGGGGGTGAGTTGGATGCGGTAGGGAAGCTCCGACGGCGTGCCCGGCTCGACCTCGCGGTTCTGCTCGATCTTCTGCAGTGCATCCCAGATCTTACTCATCGCGAAACTCGGGCTGCCCCCGCTCCTGGCCGTTCGCTTCGCCGTTCTCGGCTTCTTCCGCCGGCATACCGATCGTGCGCAGCAGCTCGCCCGCTTGCTCGAGAACGGCCAGAGCCTTTTGCGTGGCCGTGTCCAACTTCTCCATCATCGAGTCGATCTCATCGCGGCCGGCTGCGTAGTAGGCGGCGACGAAGCCCGGCTGACCGAGCCAGCGGCGCAACGACTTCTCGGTAACTCCGGCAGCGCCTGCCGCTTCTTCGATGGTGGAGGTTCGCAACAGCGCGTGGATCGCAACGCGCTGTTTGGGGGTCAGGCGAACCTTGTCGAGATCGAAATCGCCAGAGTGACTCTGCGTAACGTCATCACGCTGCTTTTCGATCTTCTGTAGAGCATCCCAGATACGACTCATGGCGGCACGGAACCAAGCCGGGCCCCGCGCGCGAGACCCACCTCTTCGGAATAACAAGCTTTGCCATCTTCGTAAACGACGAAATGGTCGAGCGCTTTGCGGCCTCCCGTTGCCTTTGTCATGGCGCTCCTTCACTCTTCCCGCCTGATGGACGTTATCTTCGTGCTCACTGGCGCTGTCCTCCTCTACGCCGGGGGAGAGACTCTGGTGAAAGGAGCCGTCAGCTTTTCGCGAATTTATGGCGTCAGTTCCTTCGTAGTCGGCCTGACGGTGGTCGCTTTCGGGACGTCGACGCCGGAGCTCGCATCGACGCTGCTCGCCGTCCGCCGTGGCTCGGGGGATCTCGCCCTGGGCAACGTCATCGGCTCCAACACAGCCAACATCGGATTGATCCTCGGCGCCGCCGCCGCAATCCAACCGATCGCCGCGCACCGTCGCTTCCTGCGCCGCGAGTCCCCACTGCTCCTCGCCGTTGCCGCACTGTTGGCAGTCGTTGTCGCCGACGCCTCACTGAACCGCGGTGAAGGGCTTTTCCTCGCACTACTGCTGCTCGCCTACGTCGCCTTCCTCTTTCGCTTCGACGACATGGACATCATCGCCGAGGAAGACTACGACCAAGCACCGGGCACACCACTTGCCGCCCTGGTCTTGGTCATCGGCGGCGCGCTGCTTCTCGTCCTAGGCGCAGGCGCCCTGGTCGAAGGATCGGTTTCCCTGGCGCGCCGCATCGGTGTCTCCGAGCGCGTCATCGGCATCACTCTGGTCGCCTTTGGAACGAGCCTGCCCGAACTGGCAACCGCCGTCGTCGCCGCCCTGCAACGGCAGGCCGACATCGCGCTCGGCAACGTCGTCGGCTCCAACATCTTCAACATCCTCGGCGTGCTCGGCGTCACCGCAGCGGTTCACCCGTTTGCCATCACTCCGCCACCCCCTTGGCTGGACATGGCCGTCATGCTGGGTTTTTCGGTCGCCCTGGTGCCGTTCGTTCTCACCCGCAGGCGCATCGATCGAGCCGAGGGAGCGCTCCTCTTGATCGGCTACTTCTGCTACGTCGCAGCCCTCTTCGCTGCCAACTGACGATCACACGCGGATCTCACCCGACTCGAGGCGCCGCTGCACCTCTGGCTCCAAAGGAGCGTAACGGCGGCGGCGATCGTCGCGAAAATAGATCGGCTCGGCTATCCGCGTGAGATCGAATCCTTCCTCTTGCAGGCGGCGTTTGCGGTGCTTCAAGGTAGCGGTGACATCCATCGCCCCCGACACTCGCACGAAGAGTGGTCGGGCATACGCCGGCAGTGTCCGTTCGGAGTATTCGTAGTAGGCGTCGCCATCGAAGCTACGGCCGGACTCCAGCACGATGAGAGCCATGCCGGCACGCCCTTCCGTATGCGGAACGCCAACACCGTAGACGGCGGTCTCAGCGACACCCGGCACGCCATTGAGCAGCTCGGCGACCTCGAGAGTGGCGACGTTCTCCCCCTTCCAGCGGAAGGTGTCGCCAATCCGGTCGACGAAGTAGAAGTACGATCGGCGGTCGCGCCGCATCAGATCGCCGGTGCGCAGATAGGTGTCGCCGGGTACGAAACAGTCGCGCAACAACTTCGCTTCGTTGTCGGCGGCGTTGACGTAGCCGTCAAAAGACATCCGCGTTTCCTTTGCCACCAGGCTCACCAGCTCGCCGACCTCGCCGACCGCGCACTCGATCAGTCGGCCTCGAGCATCGCGGAGCGGCGCCTGCTGCACGTCGTCGAAACGCACCAAGCGAAGGTTGCGATGGGTTCCCGGCGCCGCCCGACCAATCGATCCGAGCGGCCCGCGGCGGTTCATCAAACTGACGTTGGCTTCGGTTTGCCCGTACGTTTCGAGCACTTCGTCGATTCCGAAACGGTCGACGAACGGGCGCCAGACGTCGGGGCGCAAACCCGGGCCGCTCGCCAGGCGCAGCCGGTGGGCGCGGTCCAGCTCCGTCGGTGGTTGCGCCAACAAGTAACGGCACAGCTCACCAACATAGAGGAAATGCGTGGCCCGCGTGCGCCGAACGTCGCTGAGAAAGTGTCGCGCTGAGAATTTCCGGCGGCTGGCAAAGGCGCTGCCGTTGTGTAGTGCCGGCGAGAAGCCGACGAAATTGGAATAGCCGTGATAGAGCGGCGTCGGCGCGTACGAGCAATCGCCTTCCTCCATGCCGAGCACCGCCCGCAAGGAATATCCCCCCATCGTAAAGCGGCCGTGGCGGACGATGGCCGGTTTCGGATAGCCGGTCGTTCCGGAGGTGTAGATGTAGAGAAAGATCTCACCCAATCCAACGTCGGGAATCTCCACCTCCGCCGGCGAAGATTCGTCGAGCAGCGCTTCGAGGTCGCGCAGCGCCGGCACCCCGCAGCCGTAGCATACCGCTTGCGTTTCACCGGCAACCTCGGCGAGGGCGCCCGAACAGGCGGCGTCGGCCAGCACCACACGCGCCCCACTCGCGGCGAGCACGTGGCGCAGCGCCGCACCGCGCAGCGAGGTGTTGATCAAAGCGCCGATGGTCCCGGTCTTCGCCACCGCACCTTGCGCCATGAGAAAGTCGGGCGAGTTTTCCATCGCGATGGCGACCACGTCGCCGCGCTCCACACCGGCACCGTGCAGAGCGCGCGCATAGCGATTGACGCCGGCGTTGTAGTCGCCAAACGACACATCGCCGTCCTCAAAACGCAGAAAGTCGCGATCCGGGTAGCGCTCGGCCTGCTGGCGAATGACGAAACCGGCGCTGCGCGCCTCGCGCAACGCGCCGCCGACGGCTCGTCCAACGCGACGATAGTGAGGTGCTTGGCGCAGATCCTCGAGTGCCGTCAGCCAACGCGACGCCCAATCCATGGTCGACGTCACACCGTCCACGTGATTCGCACGGCCAAACGCAGCTTCACCCTCGACCGAAGAAGATCCGCATCGAAGCGCCGGCGTCGTTGATCGCCTCGCTGCCGGTCGGCACCACTCCCGCCATCGATGCGAAACCGTGGATCATTCCGTCGTAACGCCGCGTGCGCACCGGCACGCCGCTCTCCATCAGCTTGTCGCCGTAGAGCTCCCCTTCGTCGCGCAGCGGGTCGTACTCAGCCGTGATGATATACGCCGTCGGCAGATCGGCGTGGCTTTCGGCGCTCAGCGGCGAGTTGTAGGGAGTCCGTTCGGCATCGGCGCCGACGTAGTTTTGCCAGAACCAACGCATCGCCGCGGTGGTGAGAAAATACCCCTCGGCATTCTCGCGCATCGACGCCGTATCACAGCCGAGGTCCGTCGCCGGATAGATCAGGAGCTGGAACGCCACCTTCGGTTCACCGCGGTCGCGTGCCATCAGCGAAACGGCGGCAGCGAGATTCCCGCCGGCGCTGTCGCCGGCAACGGCAATGCGCTTGGCGTCCACCCTCAATGTGTCGGCGCTGTCCGCCACCCAAGACAGCGCTGCGTAGCAATCCTCTGGTGCCGCCGGGAACGGGTTTTCAGGCGCCAATCGATAATCGACGGAGACGACCACACACCCCGACGATTTGGCCAGACGCCGGCACGTGTTGTCGTGCGTATCGATGTTGCCGATCACCCAACCACCGCCGTGGAAGTACAGCGCCACCGGAATACCGCTCCTGTCGTTCGGCCGATAGACGCGCACCCTCAAAGGGCCACCCGGACCGGCAATCTCGCGATCGGAAACATCCGCGACGTCGACGATCTCACCGTCGAATGCACCCATCGCGTCGAAAGCCTCGCGCGCTTGCACCGGCGACATCTCCTCGAGTCGCAGCCCGCCAGCCTCAATTTGTTCGACCAAGGTCTTGACGCCAGGGTCCAAGGGCATCCGCGTTTCCTCCCGTCAAATCGCCAACTTCTACGCCACCGTCTCGGCTGTCAACCGAAGGTAACCGGCAAGCGATCGGGCGAGCGAAACGCGACACCGACGATCTCACAGCTCTCGCCGTCGGCAATGCGAACGTCGGGCAGCCGGTCGAGGATGGCGTTGACTGCCGTTCGCGCTTCCAAACGAGCGAGGTGCGAGCCGGCGCAGTAGTGCTGGCCGAAACCGAAACCATAGTGATCGTCGTTGTTGCGCGACACGTCGAAGGTGTCGGGATCGGGGAATTTGCGTTCGTCTCGATTGGCCGAACCAACGACGGCCGAGACGATGACCCCCTCGGCGATCTCCGTGCCGGCAACCTGCGTCGTCACGGTCGTCTCGCGCGATACGAGCTGCACGGGGGACTCCCAGCGCAGCACTTCCTGGATGACATCGTCGACCATCGAGCGATCGCCGCGCACCCGATCGAGCAACTCGGGGTCGTGCAGCAGCACCCAGAGAACCGTACCGCTCAGGCGATAGGTCGTATCGGCGCCGGCTGGCAGCAGCAATCGCAAGAAGCTGAGGACCTCTTCCTCGCTCAAGCGGTGCCCATCGACTTCGGCATGGAGCAGCTTCGAAAGCAGGTCCTCTCCCGGGCGCTCTCGCCGTTCCTGCAACAAGGGAGTGAGATAGCCGACCATCCACTCCGAAGCCTCGAACCCCTTGGCCGGATTGTCGGCGATCGAAATCAGGTCGAGCGCCATGCGGTGAAACGCCGTGTGGTCGTCGATGGGAACGCCAATGATATGAGCGATGACCCGCATCGGGAAAATGAACGTAAACTGCGGCACGAGATCGGCTCGCCCTTCGCCGGCGAATCCGTCGATGAGATCGTGGACGATGGTTTCGACGATGGGCGGAAGATCGTTGCGCATCGTCGAAGGCGCAAAGAATGGTGCAATGATGTTGCGATGTCGGACGTGCTCCTTGCCGTCCATCTCGAGCAAGGTGCGGCCCATCACCATGCCGATACCACGTGCGTTGCCACGCGAGGAAAACGTCGCCGCATCGCGCAACACCATGCCCACGTCATCGTAGCGGGTCACCAGATAATTGACGCCGAGCATCGTGTTGACCGGCAGCACCGGGCTTTCGTCCCGCAAACGCCTATACACCGAGTGTGGATCGACGACCGGGCTCATCATGTTGCCGCCGAGGAGCTTTTCCATCGTCGTCATCTTTTCGGCCATACCGTCCTCCTACCACAGACCCTATGCCACGCGGAGCAGCGGGGCCAACCTTCCCGCCGCGTGGCCGGGGTTCCAGCCCGCAGCCGGAGCCGATGGCGAACGAGACAAGCGACGGATGTTCGCTGAGCTAAGATCGTTTGTCGCTACGCCATCACTTTGCTAATGAGTCGAGTCAGATCTTACATTGTAACGCGTTGAGCTACGATCTGTCGGCCGGCAGCGATGACCAGGAGGCAGCAAATGCGATCCCAGCTTCGACTCAAAGACCTGAACAGCGGCAAAGGGCCGAGTAAGTTGATGAACGTAAAAGTTCCCGACACCCTCCACTCGGCGATCGACAAGGTCTCGGCGGAGCTAGGGTCTTCGAAGACGGCAACCGTCGTCGCCTTGCTCAACGAGGGCCTGGACGTGCTCTTGGAAACGACACCGGAGGCGCGCAAGCGGCGACCGGCGCGGCGGCGCAAGCCGCGCCGCGGGCGACCGCCCAAGCGCTGAGAGGAACCCCCTACGGGTTGGCCCCGGCGTCGACCCAGGAGCGGATCGTCGCGACCTCGTCTTCTTCGAGCGGCAAAGCAAAGCGCGGCATCCGATCACCGAGCCCGACCCCGGGATTCCCGGCCACCTTGATCACCAAGAAACTGTTGCCGGAATCCCCTGGGATCACGCGGAGGAATCCCATCGTGACGGCGTTGGCGTTGGTCGGCTCGACGTTGATGAGCTCGGCAAAGGCCAGCCCTTCCGTGAGGTCCAGTCCCTCGGCCGGCCTTTCACCACCATGGCAACCGGCAAACGCACACCGTTGCGTAAAGATCGCCTGGACGTCCGCAAAGGTCGCCTCGCCGACGCAGCCATCGAGGGCCGAGCGAACCGCGGCGATGAGCTCGCCGATGCGAACGCTGCCGTCGCCATCGCCGTCCATCGCCGTACAGGTCGAAAGGTCTTCCTCGCCGAGTGAGATGCGCACGCCGCGGATGAGCTCGCCGACGCCGACCGTCCCATCGGCATCACAATCGCCCGCACAGGGCTGCGCCGAGGCGTTTGTCGAAACCGCAATCGCGATCAGAGAGAGAAAGATCGAACGGAAGATGGGCATCGGCATGTCCTTTCCAACCTGGCCTCGAGCCGGCGCAAGTACTACTACCGTCCCGCCGAGCTGTGTCAATCGCCGCCCCGCTCTTGCTCGGCGGCGGCGACGAAACCAGTATGGGCCACGGCAATGAGCCTCTTCGGCATCAAGTGGGCATTGGCGGGCGTCGTCTTCGCAGCGGGTTGGGCCGGCGGCTGGCTCGCCTTTCGCTCGTCGCGAGCACCGGCCCTCGCCGGCCGGCTCGGCCACACCAACGCCTTCGCCTCCGGCATCATCCTCGGCACCGGGTTGATGCACATGCTGCCGGAGGCGCACCAGGAGCTTCACCGCGCCAGGCCGGACTACCCGATCGCCTTCCTGCTCGCCGGGCTCTCGTTTCTACTCCTACTCCTCATCGAGCACGTCCTGCTGGCACAGCGCGGACATGCGCACGGCGACATCGCGCCGCACGGCAAGCACGAGCTCGCCGGCGAGCTCGCCGTGCACGCGACCGACAACCGCTTTGCCGCCTACGTCCTCCTGCTCGGACTGTCCATACACGCCGTCCTGGCCGGCATCGCCCTCGGCGCGCAGACCAGTCTCGAGCGGACCCTCGCCGTTCTCGTCGCCATTCTCGCTCACAAGTCGACGGCCGGTTTCGCCCTGGGCATCAGTCTGTCGCGCAATCACGTCGGCGCCGACCTGGCGCGCTCGCTGCTGATCGCCTTTGCCGCCGCAACACCGGCCGGCATCGCCATCGGGACCTTGGCAGCCAGCATGACCGGCGACCTGGCGAACGCGTTCGAAGCAATCTTCTCCGCCGTCGCCGCCGGCACGTTCATCTACATCGCCAGCCTCGACATGATCGGCGAGGAATTCAGTCACGGCGACGAGCCCTTCGCGAAGTGGTGTTGGGCAACCGCCGGGCTCGCCATCGCCGCCCTGCTGGCCGCTTGAGCGAGAGCCGTTCAGATGGTCTGGGGACAGGTCAAACACCGGTGCGACCTTTGAGAAGTCGCAAATTGACCTAACTCACCTAAAAGACGTATGTTCCATCGTGAATCGCTGGAGGAAGACGATGAAATTGTCCGCAACGTTCCGCAATGGCGTCCTGCCGTTGGCATTGAGTATCTGCGTATCGACATTGGCATGGTCGCCGGCCGGCGCGCAAACCTGCGCTGGCGACTGCAACAACGACGGAGAAGTCATCGTCGCCGAGCTCATGATGGGCGTCAACATCGCCCTCGGCGAAGCCAGGGCTACCGTGTGCTCGGCCATCGACACCAGCGAGGACGCCAGGGTCAGCGTTGCCGAGCTGATCTCAGCGGTTCGCTCGGCACTCGAAGGTTGTCCGATCAACGTGCGCGCCAAGACCTTTCGTTCCGTCCAGCAGGTATTCGACCAAAGCTGCGCTTTCAGCACCTGCCATTCTGCCCTGGCGCGACAGGGCGGCCTCGTTCTCAACTCCGAAGAGGTTTCGTACACGAATCTCGTCGACACGGACGCCCAACACCCAGAAGCGGCTGCCATGGGTATGAAGCGGGTCGTCTCCGGCGACCCCGCCAGCAGCTTTCTGATCCGCAAGCTACGCGGCATGGGTCCCGGCGACTCGATGCCGCAGGCGTCGCCGATGCTATCGGAAGAAATCATCCAGGTGATCGAAGACTGGATCGCGCGCGGAGCCCACGAAACCCTGGAAGAGTGCGAGGCACTCGGCGAAGAAGAAGGATTTCAAGGCGGTGGTGCGCACGGCACCGGCGCTCAGACCGTTTGCGACTCGACGCCCATCGAGCCCGGCGACTTCAAGTGGGTGCCCGAGCAAGCGCTACCCGTTCCGGCGCTCGACGAGGGCATCCAACTCTACGTGCCGCCGCGGCCGGTCGAAGCCGCAAGCGAGTGGGAGACCTGTTACGCCTTCAGGCCCGACTGGCTGGAAGCCGGTCGCAACATGGGCATCGCAGGCAACCCGACGATCAAGTGGCAGGAATACCGAATGCACGAAGGCAGCCACCACCTGCTCGTCTATTCCTACTTCGGCCAGCACCCCGATTGGGTGTGGCCGGAAGGCTTCTTCGACTGCTCGGCCGGAAACTGTGTCCACCCAGGAATCTGCACGGAAGGTACGTGCACCTCGGGTAAGATCGGTCAGGATTGCTCGGAAAACGGCGATTGCGACGAATGCCCACCGGACGGTCGCACGATCATTCCCATCGGTGGCACACAGGTGGCGGGAACGCGCTACCAAGTTCTCTACCCCGAGGGTGTCGGCATCCCCGTCTTGGGCAAAGATGCCGTCATCATCGCCAACCTGCACTACACGAACCCATTCCAACCGGCACAGGACATCTACGCTGAGGCGTGGATCAACTTCTATTTTCATCAACCAGGTGAATTCAAAGCTCTGCTCGACGGTGTTTTTGCCATCGGCTACACGGATCTACTCGTCGAGCCTTTCGAGAGCCGCAGCATGAGCATGATCTGGCGGCCGCGCGGCATCATTTCCGGCTCCGACGACGCCTTTGTCTTCAACCTCTTCGGCCACATGCACAAGCGCGGCAAGCTCTTTCAGGTCGATCTGATCAGCGGCGGCTCTTGCTCGGTGAGCGGGGATCTCTGCGCGACAGACGCCGACTGCGCCTGCCGCCCCGCCTCGCGCAACTGCACCGAAGGACAAACCTGCGTCCTCTCCGACGACTACGAAGACACGACGATCTACAGCACGACGACCTGGGACAGCGCACCGGTGATCGAGTATCCCAAGCCGTACCTGAAGGTTCCCAAGGACGCCGGACTGCGCTGGACCTGTCATCACATCAACGGCATCGAAGGCGATCCCAATTACCCGCCCAAAGTTTGCCACGAAGGTTGCCGCGCCTGCGGTTGGGACGACGAAACGCGAACCTGCGTCTTCACTCGCGGCAGGAACCTCGGCTTCCACGAAGCCACGCGTACCTATCAGGAGGGAGACCCGATGCCGCTCGTCTTCGGCGAGCTCGCCGATGACGACATGTGCAATCTCTTCGGCTACTTCATTCCGGGCAGCGCCATCGGGCGCCTGGAATAGCACGCGCAACGACGGCGAGGACCACAACGAGCGAGACCAAAGGACGGCCCACCATGCTCCTCAGGACCAGCGACAAAAACTACGACGAAGACGACACCAGCCTACCGGTACCGACCCAGTTGGTTTCCAACGGCGAGTACTGGCCGCAGCCGCAAACTCGACACCAGCGCAAGATCGAGGAGCTGGCGCTCACCATGGCAGATGAGCGCGCCAACAAGCTGGGGGTGACGCGACGGTCGTTCCTGCGCTCGGCGGCGGGGACGGCCACCGCCCTGATGGCGTTCAACATCGCCAATGGCTGCGGCGACGACGATGGCGGCGGTGGTGGATTTGCCATCGACGATTGCGCCACACGCGATCCCGACGCGGCGCGCGAACGCTTCGCCAAAGACTTTTTCGTCGTCGACGTACAAACCCACCACGCCGACCTCGACGGCCCCGTGGGGCAGAATGCGGGACTTGGCGATTTCTACCGCAACTTTCGCACCTGCCGCCCCGGCATGGACATCACCGGTTGCAACCCCGGCGAGCTCGACGAGCTGTCGCGCATGAACTACATCAAGGAGGTTCTCGTCGACAGCGAGACCTCGGTGGCAATGATGAGCGGCCTGCCCGCGCCACAAGCGGCAGTCGAGTTGATCGGCAACGCCGGCATGGCGGCAACGCGCGATCTCGGCAACGAGCTGGGTGCCTCCGAGCGGATGCTCACCCAGGCGATGTTGACCCCCAACCTCGCCAACAGCGACACCCGCACCAGCGTCGAAGACATGGAGTGGCTGGTCAACACTCTCGGCGTCCGGGCGCTCAAGACGTATACCGGCGCCGGCCACCTCGGCAGCGATCCGACGACGGCCATCTGGGGCGACACCAAGCCGTGGTGGCTCGACGACGAAGACGTCGCCTATCCGATGTACGAGGAGGCGCTGCGCCTCGGTATCAACATCGTCAACAGCCACAAAGGCCTGAAGCTCGGTGTCTTCGATTCCGAGCACATCAAACCCTTCGACGTCCCCAAGGCCGTGCTCGACTGGCCGGAGATCAACTTCGCGATCTATCACTCCGGTTTTGAGTTTCTCGATGACCTCTGTGACATGAAGCGCAACGAGCTCAAAGACGCCAACAATCTCTACGCCGAGCTCGGTGCCATCTTCGCCACGCGCGTCATCTCCGGAGACATCGATGAAATCGGACATCTCCTCGGCAAGCTTCTGACGTCATTCGGACCGGAGCGCATCCTCTGGGGCACGGATTCGATCTGGTACGGAACACCGCAGTGGCAGATCGATGCGCTGAAGTCGTTCGAAATGCCTCAGCGCATGATGGATGAGTTCGGCTACCCGCAGGTCACCGACGACATCAAGGCGCGCATCTTCGGCCTCAACGCCGCCGAGCTCTATGGACTCGACGTCGATGAAGTGCGCTGTACGATCGCCGACGACTCCGTGCAGATGGTCAAGCGCGAATTCGATCTCGAGAGAACGCGATCGCTGCAGACCTACGGACCGAAGACCAGGCGTGAGTTCATTGCCATGAACTACTCCGGCAAGAACCCTCTCGCCTGATTAACGCGCGTATCTCACCAGGTTTCTACTGCGAGCGCGGATAGGCACGCACCTCAAGGCCGCACTCCCTCACCGTCCTCGACAGCGTGCCTGGTGAGAAATGCGCGCTAGCAACCTTCGAGAGCGGAGCGAACCGCGGTGATGATCTCGTTGATCGCGACTTCGTTGTCTCCGTTGCGGTCGCACGAGCTGCAACCGACACCGTCACTGTCACCCAACGCCCAACCGACGATGCGAATGAGCTCGCTGACGCCGACGTTTCCGTCGCCGTCGCAGTCGCCCGGGCAAGCGGCCGCGAGAGCCATGACGCCGCCTGGCGTTCCCGACAGACCGTAGGGTACGTAGACGCTACCGCGAACGATCGTCGTCGAGCCAACCGACGCGCTGGGCAACGCAATGCTCTTGAGAATCGTACCGTCCAAGGCGCCGATGGCGTAGAGCGTTCCCGCCGGACACGACATGTCTCGACAAGCGCTGTTGCACGTCGTATCCGGCCCGCAATCGCCGGTGAAGACCACTCCATTGGCCGTCGTCGTATCGCCCCAGGTACGCATGAAGGGCTGAGACCATACATTCGCTCCGTCGCTGATGCGAAAGGCCTGCAAGTGGTCCGGCCGGGCCGACGGCACAGTGTCGTGCAACGCAGCAAAGATGTGCCCGTCGCTATAGGCGATGGATCCGTTGAACAGTCCCCATGCGGCAAGCCCCGGTGACACAGGGGTGGGGACGATGACGTTCCTCCAGACGATGGTTCCGGTCGCCGGGTCGACGGCGTACAGCGTACCGTCCTTGCTCCCGGATACGACCAAGCCGCCGGCGAACCCACTCTCGGCGGCGGACAGATAGAGAGGACCGTTGAGAAAACCGAAATCGTGAAACAGCGCCTTGCTCATGCACGAGCCGTTCGAGCAATCGGAGTCGTCGCGACACTCGCGCGCATCGTCGTCCGGACAGAAGCCAAACTGCTCAGGCGGCTGGACGCGGTTCTTCCACAGCAGGTCGCCACTAGCTGCATCGAAAGCAAACAAAGAGTCCGAATCGCCAATCGAGGGATAGGTGAAGCAACCGACCGTATTGGTGAAGACGATCTCCCCACTTTCGTCCGTCGCCGGCCGCGAAGTGATCCCGGCGCCGCGCCCGACGATGCACTCACCACCGCGCGGACATTCGTCATTGGTGGTACATTCCACCGCCGTGTCGGAAGAACAGATCCGCTCGGGTGTAGTCACGTAGCGCCAGAGAACTTCCCCGCTGTCGAGATCGAGTGCGGTGATCTGGCCGTCCGAAGCGCAGGGCGAATCCGCCTTGGAAGCGACGCCGACGAACACCCGGCCGTTGGCCACGACCGCTCCACCCCACATTTCGCTCTCGGCTGCTTCACTGACCGTAGTTTGCCACAACAATGTACCGTCGCGGGCGTCGAGGCACTCGACGATCCTGTCGTTGGTGACGATGACCCGGCCATCTGCCGTCAGCGCCGGGCTGCCTTCCAGGCCGAGGAACGTCGTCTCTGCGCCGGTGTGCTGCCAGACCACGGCACCGCTATCCTCATCGAGTGCGTAGAGCTTGCCGTTCCAAGCGGTCACGTAGACCATGCCGTTGCCGACCACCGGCGTCGACGTAACCGAGCCACCTCGGCCACCCTCGAAGGTGGCGATGTCGAATTGCCACTTGGTGCCGAGCGAGAGAACGTTGTCGACACCGAGCGTCGTCTCCGCCGGGTTGGAATTGTGACTTGCGTAGCCCGAACCATGCGCCGGCCAGTCGTGCACTACGCAAACGAGGGGTAACGAGTCCTCGTCCTGCACGTCGCCAGCGGTCGTAACCTCGACTTCTACAGTCCCCCGCCCACCAGCCGAGATCGAAAGCGTCGCTCCATCCGTGCAAACCGGGCTGGCCGCTGGCAACAGTCCACTCAGCGCATCGTTCAGTTGCTGTACGTCGCCATCTCCGCCAGCCAGAGCACTGACCACCTCCTCCGGCTGACACGCCGGCAGTGCCGGATCGTCGTTGTACAAGCATACATCGATATCGAAAACACACGCACCATTGATCGCGCCATCGAGATCGCAACCCGCGTCACCGTCAAAACAGTGAACCTCTTCGGCCGCTACAGGCGTCGCAGGATCATGGGGTGGGAAGTTGAGTCGCATCCGCGTCGCGGCGAACTCGGCGTGGCAGTCGGTTTCGGCCGGGCCGCCGCCGGGAATCGGCAACGCATGGGCGAAGCCGCTGAACATCGCTAAGGTGGCAAGCATCCAATGAACTCTCATCGCAACTCCCTCTCGATGGCCAAACCTCTACCGACCTTGCACGCACCGGGTCAATCGAATGTGTGGCGGCGGGAGTGTTTTTTCGCGCCAACGGTCGGAGTCGGCACATGAAAGGAACGAGAATGAGCAACCGAGGACGCGAGGACCGCGAGTTGGCTCGCGCCCCTTCGAGATGGGCACGAGCCGACCTCGATCGGCTGCAGGCGGTGCTCGACCGCAGCGCGCAAACGGCCGGCAGCGCCGCGCGGGAAACCTTCATGCACGACGACCGCCGTATGAACGCGGCCGATCTCGTCCGCTTCTGGAATCAAACCAAGGTCAAGGCGATGGCCACCGTGAGTCCATCCGGCAATCCCCATATCGCCCCCGTCCACGCCGCTTTCGAGCACGGTGTATTGCGCACGACGATCTACATCGACGCCGCGCGGCGGCGCGACCTGCAGGCGAATCCACGAGTCGCCCTCACCACCTGGGGCGAGGGCGGCGCCGCAGTCATCGCCTACGGGCGTGCCCGCGAGATCAAAAACAGCGAGAAAGAGACGCGCACAGGCGCCAGCGGCAAGCCGCGCCACACCGTCGCGCTGGAGATCGAAGTGCAACGCGTCTACGCGATGAGCGCCCGCGAATAGCGTTACAGCGCCGGCAGGATGTCTTCCGGGTCCGCCTCGAAGGTGTCGCCTGAGTCGAGTCCTCGGCTGTCTGCGACGTCGGCAATGCTCACCGAATCAAGATAGTCGAAGAGCCGCCGCCTGGCCTCTTTCCAGACGCCGATCTGCGTACAGACCGAAGTGTACGAACACGGGCTGCCCCGTTCCCGCAAACACTCGATCAGGCACAACTCTCCTTCGAAGCACTCGTACACCTGCAAGAAGGTGATCTCGCTGGCCGTTCGCTTGAGGCGGAAACCACCGCGTGCACCGGCCACCGATTCCAGAAATCCGGCGCCGACGAGAGCGCGCAGAATCTTGGAGAGAAAGTGTCGGGGGATCCCCTGGTGCGCCTCGATTTCGGATCGGCGAACCAATCGCTCACCGCCCTGACCAGCCAGGTAGGCCAAAGCGCGGATCGCGTAGTCGACGCGCCGGCCGACGTTCATCAACGAGCTGCGCTCGTTGCACGGGGACGCCTCAGCGGTCTTCCCCTCATCCCCGGCCGGACGTTGCGTTCCCTCGATCCCCACGCTCGAAACGGTGTCTGATCACCAAGCCGAAGTCAACGTACCGCGCACGGCACCAGGCGACAGTGCTGTATCAAAAATGAGAGAGGGCTGCGTCCGCCCAAGCGAACACAGCCCTCTTCTTCACGGATGACGATCTTCGTTCAGGCAGCCTGGGAGTGAACGCTTGAATCGGCTGCGCTGTGATCGCCTTGTGCGGTCGCCGCCACCGGCTCAGCCGAGCACTCAACCGGCGCCGCATCGCCGAGCAGGCCGCGCCGCACTGGCTCGATCTCCAACCCGAGTTGATCGCACAGGCAAACGAAGGAATACGGCCACGAGCGATCGTTCGACATCACCCAGCGGTACGCCTCCATATACAGACGCTGCTGCCGGCGACGCTCGGCGAAGCGAAACTTGCGCAGATCTTCCATCGACTGCTCGAGCACCGATAGTGCAAGAGCGCGCTCCGGCCGGATCGCACGCGACTTGTGCCAGATATCCTTCAGTTGCGTTGGAAGCGCAAAATCCGGCGCCAAGATGTCGTCCGGTACGCTCGACCACATCTTGGGCACACGCCCTTGCTGCTTCGCTCCACCCCCACTAATTCGAGCCATTAGAAAATCTCCCGTCAAAGAGTGATTGAATGACGATTCTCTTATCATGGACAAATGGCCTCTACAATGGAAAACGCTACAAAAAGAACGAACGTTGAAGAAAGATCTCTTAATCCACTGGGCCGGCGAGAAACCTCATTCCGATCCGACGAAACCCTGCAAAGAACGAAAAAAGCCGTATAGATTCAATACGATATAGAGCTGCAGCGGGCCGAGTTGAGACCGCGGCAACGGCGTCGCCGGTCGGCGCGGCGATTTCGCAGGCGCCACCCCGTCCATCGCATTGCAGACTCGAATCGACGAAAAAATTCCGGCGCGGGCGGACCCTTCGGACCCGATTTCACGACCCTGGGTTTCGCCGACCTCCAGCGGAAAGCTGGCGAGAAACGCGCTCGGAGCGGTCGCCGGTGGTCCACTTGACCGCACCCCCAGGCTCTGGCTGGCTGCGTTCTCGCGCTCCGCGCCGGCGGATGCGCAGTCGAGAGGAGAATCGATGCCTTCCGCGCAAACCCCCATTGTCGTTGGTGTTGGCCAGTGGACCCACCGACCCGAGATACCCGATCAATGTGTCGAGCCGCTCGAGATGATGGTGCGCTGTGCGCAGCTCGCCGCGGACGACTGCGAGGCGAAGATTCTGCCCACCCTCGACTCGCTGGCAGTCATCAATTTGATTTCCCACCCGTACGCCGAGCCGGCCGCCCAATTGGCAGCGCGTATCGGCGCTACCCCGAGCGAAGCGGTCACAACTTCGATGGGTGGCAACTCACCGCAGTGGCGGATCAACGAAGCGGCCGAGCGCATCGCGCGCGGCGAGTGTCGCGCCGCCCTGATCGCCGGCGGTGAGGCCTTTCACTCGCTCAAGATCGCCCGCAACGCAGGAGTCGAGCTCGAGTGGGGAAAACGCGGCGAGCCCGGCACGGTCGTCGGCAACGACGAAAAGGGTAGCAAGGGGATCGAAAAAGCTCATCAGGTGCACCTTCCGATTCGCATCTACCCGCTCTTCGAGAACGCCCTGCGCGCCGCCAGCGGTCGCTCGATCGAGGAGCACGCTCAGCACATCGCCCGCCTCTGCGCCGCCATGTCCGACGTCGCCGCAGACAACCCCCACGCCTGGTTTCGCGAGGCCAAGACGAGCGCGCAGATCGGCGGCGAGGCCGGCGGCAACCGGATGATCTGCTTTCCCTATCGCAAATACATGAACGCGATCATGACCGTCGACCAGGCGGCAGCGGTACTGGTCACCAGCGTCGAACACGCCAACCATCTCGGGATTCCTCGCTCCAAGTGGATCTACCTGCGCGGCTGCGGCGACGCCCACGACCTCTGGTACCTGAGCGATCGCATCGACTACCATTCGTCGCCGGCGATCGCTCTCGCCGCTCGTCGCGCCTTCGAACAGGCTGCCATCGACCCGAGCGACCTGCGCTACGCCGACTTCTACTCCTGCTTTCCGTCGGCGCTGCAAATCGGCGCGCGGATGGTCGGCGTGCCCACCGATGGCAGCGTTCCACTCACGACGACCGGTGGATTGCCCTACCACGGCGGCCCGGGGAGCAACTACAGCACGCACGCCGTCGCCCAAATGGTCGGTCGCCTGCGCCAACACAGCGACGACGCCTGCGGCATCGTCACCGGCGTCGGCTGGTACATGACCAAGCATTCGCTCGGCATCTACTCGAACAGCGAACCCCCTCACCACTGGCAGCGCCACGACTTGCAACGCGATCAGGCGGAGATCGATGCGGCCGATCACCCAACCTGTGTCGAACGCGCAAGCGGCCCGGCCACCGTCGAAACGTACACGGTTGTGCACGAACGCGACGGCTCGCCGTCGTTCGGCATCGCCGCGGTGCGCCTCGAAAACGGCGACCGCGCCTGGGCCAACATCCACGACACTGCGGCACTCGCCGACATGGAAAAAGTAGAGGGAGTCGGACGGCTCGGCACACTACGCGCCGATGACTCGGCCGCCGCCAACGTGCTGGCGCTCTGAGCTGGGCGACTCATCTTGACAGAACGCCACCAATAGACGTTAAGAGTCCGTTGAAACGGGCTTATAACACTCGAGAACGAATACTTCGCGAACACACGAGGAGGTACGACGAGATGGCACTTCGCTTGGGAGACGAGGCTCCGGACTTCTCCGCCGACACGACGGACGGAAAGATTTCCTTTCACGAGTGGATGGGTGGCGATTGGGCGGTGTTGTTTTCACACCCGAAGGACTTCACGCCGGTGTGCACCACCGAGCTCGGGGAAGTCGCCCGCCTCAAGTCTGAATTCGACCAGCGCGGCGTCAAGGTCATCGGCCTCAGCGTCGACCCCGCCGACTCCCACCGCGACTGGGCCGGCGACATCGAGGAGACACAGGGGCACGCCCTCAACTTCCCGCTCATCGCCGATGCGGATCGCAAAGTATCGGGCCTCTACGACATGATCCATCCCAACGCCAACGACACCCTCACCGTGCGCTCGGTGTTCATCATCGATGCGGCGAAAAAGGTCCGCTTGATTCTCACCTACCCGGCCAGCACCGGCCGCAACTTTCAGGAAATCCTGCGAACCATCGACTCGCTGCAGCTCACCGACAATCACAAGGTCGCGACGCCGGTCAACTGGCAAGACGGCGACGACGTCATCATCGTGCCCGCCCTCTCGGACGACGAAGCGAAGCAGCGCTTCCCCGACGGCTGGAAAACCCTCAAACCGTATCTGCGCGTCGTTTCCCAACCCAAGTAGGGCCGTCGAGCGGCAGCTCATGCACCGCGTCGCAGAGCTTCGATTTCGTCGATGTGTTTCGGTGCCGCGGCGCTGAGAACCTCGAAGCCCGCTTCGGTGACCAACACGTCGTCCTCGATGCGCACGCCGATCCCCTGCCACTGAGGTTCGGCACCGCTGTCCTCGGCCAGGTAGAGTCCGGGCTCCACCGTCAACACCATGCCCGGCTCCAACTTGCGCGACTCTCCACCAACTTTATAGGCGCCGACGTCGTGCACGTCCTTGCCCAACCAGTGACTGGTCCGGTGCATGAAATACGGCTTGTAGAGCTCGTTCGCCACCGCATCGTCGACGGCCCCCTCGAGGATGCCTAGATCGACGAGCCCACGCACGAGGACTCGTACCGCCGCTTCGTGGACACTCTCGAAAGCAACCCCCGGACCTACCTCGAGGATGGCCGCTTCCTGCGCGGCGAGGACGATCTCGTAGATCGCCCGCTGGCGGCCGTCGAAGCTGCCGCCGATCGGAAAGGTCCGTGTCACGTCGGCGCAGTACGCATCGATCTCAGCGCCGGCGTCGAGAAGCAAGAGCTCGTGCTCGTCGAGCTGACAGCAGTTGTCGGTGTAGTGCAGAACCGTGGCGTTGGCCCCACAGGCCACGATCGACGGGTACGCCGGACCGCTCGCGCCGCTACGGCGGAAGACGAACTCGACGGCCGCTTCGAGCTCGTGCTCATAGCGCAGGGACGCACTCGAACGCATCGCTTCGACGTGCGCATCACAGGTGATGGCGGTGGCCCGGCGCATGACCTCGAGCTCCTCCGCCTGCTTGAAGAGCCGCATCTCGTGTAGCAAGGGCCGCACGTCCAGGAGGGCTGTCGGCCCGGCGCCGCGGCGCTGGCGATCGGCCTGCAGCGTCTCCAACCAATGGAGAATCTCGCTGTTGTAGGCGCCGCGGCGGTCCATGGAGTAATACACGTGATCGCGATCGACGAGCAGTTGTGGCACCAGCTCGGCGAGCTGCTCGACCGGGTGGGCCGCATCGGCACCGTAGATCTCCGTAGCGCCTTCGATCCCGGCACGACGTCCGGTCCATGTCTCGCGATCGCGATCGCGCGGTCGCACGAAGAGAACGACCTCGTGCTCGGGGTGGCCCGGCAACAGCACACAGAGAGCATCGGGTTCGGGAAAGCCAGTCAGATAGTCGAGGTCGCTGTTCTGCCGGAAACGGTACTCGACATCGTGCGAGCGCAACTTCTCGACTGCACCCGGCAACAGCGCCGCAGCGCCATCGCCAATCCGAGCCATCAAATCGCGCCGGCGTTGGCGGTAGAACTCAGCCGTCAGCGGCATCGCGGCTAGCGCAGCGCTGCAAGCGCGCTGCGGATGATGTCGATCGGCAGAGGCACGATGATGGTCTTGTTCTTCTCGGTACCGACCTGCGACAGCGTCTGCAGCATCCGCAGTTGGATCGCGACGTCTTCCTTCTCCATGACACGAGCCGCCTCGCCCAACTTCGCCGCGGCTTGAAACTCACCCTCGGCGCTGATCACCTTGGCGCGGCGCAATCGTTCGGCCTCCGCTTGCCGCGCCATCGCGCGCTGCATGTCCGCCGGCAGATCGATGTGCTTGATTTCGACGAGCATCACCTTGATGCCCCACGGCTCGGTGCTCGTATCGATGATTTCCTGGAGCTGCTCGTTCAGTCGATCGCGGTCGGCGAGCAGGGAATCGAGCGGCACCTGTCCACAGACGCTGCGCAAGGTCGTTTGCGCCAACTGCGAGGTCGCCAGGTAGTAGTCCTGCACGTCGACCACCGCCTTGGCCGGATCGACGACCCGAAAGTACAGCACCGCCGAAACCTTGACCGACACGTTGTCGCGAGTGATCACGTCCTGCGAGGGCACATCGTGGGTGATCGTTCGCAGATCCATGCGGATGATCTGCTCGACGAAGGGAATGACGAACACCAGCCCCGGCCCGCGCGTTCCGACCAGGCGGCCCAAACGCAAGATGACACCGCGCTCGTACTCACGCAGAATCTTGACCACCCTCGAGAGCAGCCACAGGGCGGCGAAGATCAGAACCGGAAGAGACGGCAACATATGGGAGCCTCCTTAACAGGATGCGCACGGCGGCTGCAATCACCGCCCCGACAATGAGGTGACGTTCCGCACCGAACCTGCAACGGCGCATCCGCCATGTCTGCACGCATAGAAGAGCGAAAAACCCAGTCCGGGAATCGTGCATCGTCGCACGATTCCTTCTTCTTCTTGCGCAAATCCAAGCTACCATTGGCTTTGCGCTATGTCTTCTCGGAGGACGCATTCGGGCGAGGACTCGCCTTCAGCAGCACTGAACTACGCAGATCACCGCACAACGCTGCTGCGCGATCAGTTGCGGCCCACTTTCGTCATCGTCATTGGGTTGGTGCTGCTCCAGCTCACGATCCACAGGGCGAACGTCACATCCTGGCAAGAGGTGGTGCTCGAGTCCTACTTCGTCGTACTCCTCGTACCAATCGTATCGCTCGCCCTCACCTACCTACCGGCCTCTCCTGCATTTTCGAGCCTTCTCGCAGTCCTCTTCGATGCCGGCTTTACTCTCGGCGTTCTGAGCTTCATTCCCGACACGGTCACTTCACTCTCGGCGGTGACGATCGCCCTATGCCTGAAGATGTTGGCCTCCGCCATCCTCATACCTTGGGCACCTCGTTTTCAGCTCGTGTCCGTCCTCGTCACCATCGGACTCTATGCCGCCGCGGTTTGGTACAGCTCCTACGCCGTTCTCGCGACGCACCAGATCATCTCTCCCGTGCTCGCCGGGATCCTGGCAACCTATGGAGCCCGGCGCCTCGACGAAAGCCGTCGCAACCTCTTCCACTACGGCAGGGGACTCGAAGCTTCGGAACGCAACCTCCGCGCTGCCCTGAGCAAGGAACGCATCCTCCTCGGTGTCGTCAATGAAACGGTTCACCTCGACGAGCTCAACTCCACCCTGGCGCGCCTCAACCGGGCGACAGCGGAGGCAACCGCTTCGGACTTTTCGGCGACTTTCCTCATCCACCCCGAAGACGATTCGATCGAGCTCGCGTCGCTGCACCACGCGGCGGGATCGACCACCAAAGCAGTCGGAACCCGCTTCAAAGATTGGCAAGGCGGACGACTGGAAAAGGCGATGTCGACGGGCAAGACCATCGCCATCTCCCATCCACATGACCAGAACATTCTTCCGCCAGAGCTACTGCTCGAAGCCGGTGTTGAGGTGATCGCCTTCAGCCCCATACTCAACCAAGGACGGACACTCGGCGTCCTCCTCGCCGGACGCCTCCCCGGCTCGCCCGGTTTCACACAAGACGAGGTAGCCCTCCTCGCCGGAATCGCCGCGCATACCGGGAGTACGATCAACAACGCGCGTCTCTACCGCGAGCTGGCCGCCTCCGAGGCTGCCTACCGCGATCTCTTCGAGCGCGCCAACGATCTGATCTTCGTGCTCGATACAGACGGCAAGATCCACTTCGCCAACCAAGCAGCGCTGAGTTTTTTCGATCTCACGGCGGAAACGACACGCGAGGTGCACTGGCCCGACCTTCTCAGTTCCGGCGAGCTGCTGCGCATCACCCGCCACGTCCAACTTCACAAGAGCTCGGGAGCGGTCCAGAGCGACTCTCTCGAAGTCCGTGTCGATCACCCGCTCGGCGATACGGCGATACTCGAAATCCGCACACGAGAGATCTCGGCGCCGGGAGCGCATCCCAAACACTACCAATGCATCGCCCGTGACGTCAGCGAACGAAAACGCCGCGACGAAGAGACGCGTGCCCTGCTCAACCGCTTGCAGGAATCGAATCGCCTGCAAGAAGAGTTCGTCGCCAACATGTCGCACGAGTTGCGAACGCCCCTCAACGTCATCATCGGCTACACCGATCTGATTTCCGATTCTCTCTCGCTGCCGGTCGACAGTGGGGCGCGATCCTACCTCGATCGAATTGCTGCCGCCTCGCGCGCCCTGCACCGCATGGTCGAAAGCATCCTCGAATACGCGCGACTCGACCGCGGGCGCATGAAGGTCATCCCGACGTCCTTTTCATCCGAGCACCTCCTGCTCGAGCTACAGGGGCTCTGCAATGACGTTCGCTCGTCCTCGGACGTCGATCTCATCATCGAAGAAGAGGATGCCATCGAGCTGACGACGGACTACGACCGCCTCTATTCGCTGCTCAGCAACCTGATGCTCAACGCGTTGAAGTTCACTCCCAAGGGCAGCGTCACCCTGCGACTTCGACGCGACGGCAACGATGCAGTTTTCGACATCAGCGACACCGGTATCGGCATCGAAGCGTCCGAGATCGGTGCAGTCTTCGAGCCCTTCCGTCAGGCCGACGGCTCCGACACACGGGTATTCGGTGGCGTCGGCCTCGGCCTGGCCATCGTCCGCCGCAACGTCGACTTGCTGCACGGCACGGTCGACGTCGACAGTGCACCCAACCGCGGCTCTCGTTTCCACGTGCGCGTGCCGATCGTCCTCGACCTCCCGGCATCGTCGGCCGCCTGACGATCGCGATCGCCGTCCTGCTATGGTTCGACGATCGCCTTGAGCACGCCGCTGTTCTTGTCGGCGGCTGTTTCGAAGGCGTCCCGCACGCGGTCCAGACCGAAGCGGTGGGTGACCAGCGGGGCGAGGCTTGCGCCGTGCCGGCTCAGAATGTCCAGGGCCCATTCGAAATCACTGCGGTCGTCGCGCCGGTTGTAGACGATCGAGCCGACGACACGCACCTCTTTGAGCAGCGCCGCAAGGGCGGGAAAGACCGGCTCTTGGTGAAACACCCCCAGCATGACGACGGTGCCGCCCGGCGCCACGACGTCGACCCCCTGGCGCAACGTCGGCGCCGTCCCACCCACCGTTTCCATCACCAGATCGATTTCGCTACGGCGCGAATAGTCGAGCAACGCCGCCTCGCCATCACCATCGGCGTCAAACACCCGCTCGGCGCCGGCCTGGCGCGCCGCCGCCGCCTGGTGGGGATAGCGAGCGGTGGCGATGACCTCCGCGGCGCCCATCGCACGCGCCGCCGCCACGGCAAGCACACCGATGGTACCGGCACCGAGTACGGCGACCCGCTGGCCCGTACGCAGGGGCGCCAGGCGGGCGCCGTGAACGGCAACGGCGAGGGGTTCGCTGAGGACGCCAAGCGAATGTGGCATGTCGCCGGGAAGGGCAAACAACGCCTCGATCGGCACCCGCACGCTGTCCGCCAGGCCGCCGTCCTCCTGCACGCCGAGGATGCTCAGCCGCGCACACTGGTGATAGTTGCCGGCCCGGCAGCGCGCACAAGCGCGGCACGCGCGCAGCGGCTCGACGGCGACCCGATCCCCCTCGCGAAAGCTGGAGCCGCCGCGGACGGCCTCGACTTCGCCGACGATCTCGTGCCCCGGGCAGATCGGCGGCGGCGCCGCACCACCGCCGTACCAGTGCAAATCGCTACCGCAAATGCCGCAGGCGGCAACGCGCACGAGAGCCTGCCCGGCTGCGATCGCCGGGGTATCGACCTCGCGCAGCGCGATTTCACCCGGGGCTGTGCAAAAGGCTGCGCGCACGTGCCTCAGACGGCGAGCGCTTTCACCGCATCCGGCATTTCATCGGCCACCCGAACGATGGGAATACCGGTCAGCACGTTCTGATGCATCTCGCGCACGCCACGCGGCAGATCGCCGAAGGAATAGATCTCCTTGTGCACCGTCGGCTTGAAGACACTCCCATAGAGCTCCGTGCAGGCGTTGCATCCATCGACCGTATCGTAGTGCGTGTGATCGAGCGTGACCTGCTTGACCGAGAGCAGGGCCGAATCGTAGTCGATCTTCTTGCCGAGCTGCCACCCCGCACTCACGTTGACACCCTGGCGCGACTGCGCCGCCAGCCCGGCCGGAAACACGGCACCGCGCAACATGTCGCAGACCACGTGCATGCCTTCGCCGTCGGTGAGCTTCTTGACCTGCTTCGAAAACGCGCGGACGTCGTCGCGCTCGGCAAAGCGATTGAACTTCTTCTGGTCGATCGGCTCGACCCCCAGGGCCTCCATGTGATCGCGCCGGGCGGGGCTACCGGAGCAGAAAAAGGCGCGGTGCCCCTCGTGCTTGGCGAGCATGAGAAAGAGCTCGGAAACACCGCCGCCGAAGCCGAGGACGTTGATCTGCGCCAGCTTCTCGCGCGGCACCTTGAGACGGTAGATTCCCTCGGCACGGCGCCAGAGATGGTAGGCCGTCGGCGCCCGCAGCGGCAGCGCTGCAATCTCCCACAGGTTGAGGCCACAATCGAGCGGCGCCGGAATGATCTGCCAATCGCCAACCACCGCCTCGCGCCCATACCAACCAATCGACTCCGGCTGATCGTAGGCCCAGATGCGCAGCGGATAGCCGTAGCGATCGGGCTCGCCGTTGCAGTGGGTGAGGACGACGTCGCCGCGCGAAAAACGCGTCACCTGATCGCCGACGCCAACCACCTCACCAACGGCGCTGTTGCCCGGAAAGATCTTGCCACCGCGCGCCGCCG
The DNA here is from genome assembly GCA_965216585.1 of uncultured Binatia bacterium (SeqCode). GTDB lineage: Bacteria > Desulfobacterota > Binatia > HRBIN30 > CADEER01 > CADEER01. The sequence goes on from CBDCGC010000003.1 coordinate 269,383, forward strand.
CGATATTGCCGGTGTCGGCCAGCACGGCGTGGTCGATGTTGTGCTCGATCGAAACCGCGAGGATCTTCAAGTGAACGTCGCGCGGCCCGATGGCGGGCAAGTCGAGCTGATCGAGCTGAATGACGTTGGCGGCGTCGAATTTGTCGAAGTCACCGCCGACGCGTTCGCTCTCGGCCTGGATTGCTTCTGCTTCGATTGCGTAGGATTCAGGCATGTGGACTCCTCCCCAGATCGGCTCGGGAAGCTAACCGATCAGCTCACCGGCGGCAAATCAATACGGCGACGACAGAACGAATGGACGCACTCCTCGGAATCATAGCGGCAACCGCGGCAACGGTCTTGGCGTTTCGACAGGTGAGGAGTTTCAGAGCCGCGCGCCGAATGCCAGGGGCAAGCGCCGCTCGACCGTTGCCGGTTGCCGACTTTGGCGAGATCGACGCCACCGTCGCCGTCCAGCGATGTGTGTGCGGCGGGCGCTTCCGCCTGCGCGGTGAGGGACCCGTCGGTGCAACACCCGCACTTCGGCGCGCCGCCACCGAGTGCGTCGAGTGCGGCCGCGAGCGCGCGCTCTACTTTGACCTCAGCGGCATCTTGCATTGACCCGCCTGTCTCACCAGGTGTCTGTAGCAAACGCGTTTGAGCCCTTCGGCTCAGCAGCGTACAATCGCCGCTGCCTGTTGCCGACAATGCCCTGCCCATCCCTCTCGCGCGCCACTACCGCTCGATACCGACGTATCGCCCTCGCCGGCATGGTGGTCGCCGCGCTGGCATGCCTGCCGGCGTGCAAAGGTCACGGCACGGTACCGACGCCGAGAAAGATCGTCGACCTCTCGCCGGTCATCACCCCCGAGCTCAACGTCCGCCGGCTCGGTATCCGCGCCCTCGACTTTCTCGGCAGCGATGGGCGCACGCGCACTTCTTCCGTCGTGCCTGCCGATCCCGATCGCGCCTTCGGACTCGATGAGCTGCGCATCCTGACGCACACCGGCGCCTATCTCGATGCACCGTCGCGCTTGCTGCGCGGTGGCGCTGCACCCTCACGCATCGGCCTCGACCGCGTCTACGGCCGCGCCCACGTCATCGATTTGCGCTGGCACAACCGCCACGCCCCCATCCAGATCACCGACCTTGAACTCAAACCACCGCAAGCCGGCGACATCGCCATCTTGTTCATAGGCTACGAGCCCCCCGCCCCCGAGGAATGGCCGCGCTATGCCCCGCTTTCCGAACAGGCCGCCCTGTGGCTGGTCGCCCGCGGCATCAAAGCAATTGCCACCGACATGCCGTTTCTCTCGCGCCTGGAAGACGTCGAAACGCGTCTCAGCAAGTCACAGCCGCCCGAGATCGTCTGGGCGGAATACCTGCCCTTCTTCCAAAGCCAGATTCCCGTCATCGCCGGCTTGACCCACATCGACGCCATCGCCAAGGAGCCCGACGTGGTCTTTCTCGGCTTTCCGCTACCGCTGGCGATGGGCAACGGCGCACCGCTGCGGGCCGCCGCCCTGGTCTACTGAAGAGCCGCCGCGCGCATTTCCCGACGAACTCGGTCTAGAGAGACGGTGGCGGCTGGCTCGACTTGCCACGCGCACGCGGCGGCCGGCGCCGGGTGCGAAAGCGCTTCGCGGTGACGTCGACGGGCACGCCAGTCTGCGCTTCGACGGCGCGCTGCACCTTCTTGGCGTCGGCGTAGCCGGCCCAGCCTCGTTCGCGCAGAAGCCGCACCGCTTCCGAGTAGAGGCCGGGCAGGAGCGTGTATATGTCCTTGTGCACTTCGACGTAGATGCGGCCGTCGGCGGCGCCGACCTTGACCGGCTGGTAGATGAACTCTCCCAGGGCGCCGACGTCGACGGCGGCAAACAACCGCTCGATGTCCTCCGGATACAGGCGCACACAGCCGTGCGAAACCTGCATCCCGACACCGTAGGTCTTGTTGGTGCCGTGGATTCGGTAGCCGGGCATCGAGAGCTCGAGGCGAAACTTGCCGAGCGGGTTGCGCGGATCGCCGCCGGGAATCGAGCGTTCGTGCAACCCCTCGTCGCGAATTCTCTCCTGGCGGATCGATTCGGGAATCACCCACTTCGGGTTCTTCGTCTTGCCGAGGATCTTGAACGAGCCCGATGGCGTGCGCCAATCGTCGCGCCCGAGGCCGACCGGGTAGGTAGCGACCGAGCCGCCGCGCAACGGATCGTCGTGGAAGTGGTAGAGGCGCATCTCGGGGATGTTGATGACGACACCGGCCACCGCGACATTCGGCAACAACCATTCCGTCGGCAGCGTGATCGATCGCGCCTCCTCCGGCAGCCAGGGGTCGACGCCTCGGTTGGCACCCTCGATTTCGTTGTAGCCAAGTCCGTAGAACCGCGCCAAATCGAGGAAGGTATCGCCCTTTTGCGCGACGTAGAAGCGGCGGCGGCCGATCAAGGAGCGCTCGAGGCGGAAATCGGCCGCGCGAGAGAAGTGGTGAACGACGCGCATGCTGCCCTTGCGAAGGAAATCCTCCTCCGAAAAGCGCAACGCCGAATCGCCAGCCAACTCGGCGGCGCTCGAGGCGATCACGGCCGCGGCAACCAGGGTCGAGCTGATCAACAGGGCTCTCACGTCAACCATCAAAGCACAGCCCGCTCACATGGCAAGCCCGATCGCTTCGCCACTCAGCGCAGGGCCTGAGCCACCCGCACCGCATCGCGGGTGGCGGCTACATCGTGCGTGCGCACGATCGAACATCCGTTGTAAACCGCGATCGCCGTCGCTGCCAGCGAAGCGGCGAGCCTCTCCTCGACGCCGCGGCCGGTCACTTCACCGAGGAACGACTTGCGCGACACACCGACCAGGATGGGATAGCCGAGGTCGGTGAGGGACGCCAACCCAGCCAAGGTTGCACAGGCGAATTCAGCGGGCGGCCAACCGGTCTGCCGGTAGAACCCAATGCCCGGATCGACGGCGATCGTCGCGCCATCGATGCCTGCCTGCTCGGCGCGGGCCAATGCCGAGAGCAGGTCGGCGCGAACGCGCTCGACGGGCGATGCGTGCTCGCCGGCGCTCGCCTCGATCGCAGGGTCGGGTGAGGCCATCAGAATCACCGCCTCCGCGGTGGCGGCAACCGCCCCCATCCCAGCGGTGCGCAACCCGCTGACGTCGTTGAGAATGCGTGCGCCGGCGGCGAGTGCCGCCGCCGCCACGGCCGGCTTCGTCGTGTCCGCCGAGATCGGTAGCTCGCAAGTCGCGGCGACCGCTTCGACGGCGGACACCATCCGTCGGGTTTCCTCCTCCGGCGAGATCTCCGTTTCCAGATAGGGGGCTGTCGACATCGCCCCGACGTCGATGAGCTCCGCTCCGGCGTCGGCGAAGCGACGCGCCGCTTCGGCGACGGCGGCGGCGCCGGAGCGCACCGACCCCTCGTAGAAGGATTCGGGACTGACGTTGAGCACCGCCATGATGCGAACCGGCGCAGCACCGCCTACTTCGACTCCTGCCAATTGGCGCGATGGGAGTGCCGGCGACATTGCCGCCGACAAGAAACCACACCCGCCGGATTGTCAACGCGCGCGGCACCATACCAAGAGCTCCGGCTCACCGGCAGCGCGGGCCAGACATCCGGTTCACAACCACGAATGCGTCGGCTAGCGTACACGTCGATGAAGAAGGTGTTGATCACGGGTATCACCGGTGGACAGGGTCAGTTGGTGGCACAGCATCTACTCACCCGCGGCTCGGGCAACTACCGGATCTACGGAGTCGATCGCCGGCCATGGCCCGGGCGGCCGCGCGAGATCCGCATGAGTGTCGTCGACGTCCGGCAACGCAAGTTTGCCGACGTCATCCGCCGCACCAAACCCGACGTCATCGTCCACCTCGCTGCGGTGCGCCACTTTCGCGTCCACGAAGCCGTGCGCCACGAGGTCAACGTCGTCGGCACCAAACGGCTCATCGAGCTGGCCCTGCGCCACGGCGTCGGGCAGATCATCATCCACTCGAGCTCGTACGTGTACGGGGCGCTCCCCGAGAACCCCTATTACATGGACGAATCTTTCCCCCTCAGCGTCAGCCGGACCTATCCCGACGTCCGCGACCTGGCGGAAATGGACATGGTCGCCAGTGCCGCCCTTTGGCGCTATCCGGAGATCGCCGTCACCGTCTTGCGCCCGGTCAACGTGCTCGGCGCGCGCGTGCGCAGCGCCATCGGCAAGTACCTGCGCCGCGAGTACGTGCCGACCGTCATCGGCTTCAATCCGATGCTGCAGTTCATCCACGAAGAGGACCTCACCGCGGCCTTCGTTCGCGCCATCACCAAGAAAGCGCGCGGCGTGTTCAACGTGGCCGGCGCCGGCGCCGTCCCGCTGCACGCCGCCATTCCCGAAATCGGCGGCACCGCCGTACCGATGCCCGACTTCGTCCTGCGCACCGCCATCACCCGCTTCTTCCGCTGGGGACTCTACCCCTTTCCGCCCGGCGCCATCGACTTCGCAAAATACCAATGTACTCTCGACGACAGCAGATTTCGCGAGGCTACCGGTTTCGAGCCACAATACTCCCTGGCCCAAACCTTCGCCGACGCGCACCTTTGACCGAGTGCGGAGACCTCATGGGAGCTAGAACCAACCCAGCGAAAACCAGGCGGCAACCGGCGCCGCCCGCGCAACGCCCACTGCCGCAGCAGGCGACTGGCCTACTCGATCGCCTGCGCCCACAGGTGCTGCGCGACATCGAAGAGGAGGTCACCGAGAAGCTTCGCCGCATCCCCACCGAGCTCAACGAGTTTGGCTACGATCCCTGGGGACTCGACATCCACTCCGTCCAGCAGGCGGCAGTGGTCGCGACTCTCATCTACCGCTACTACTTTCGCGTCGAAGTCTCCGGTATTGAAAATCTGCCGCGCGGACGCGCCTTCGTCATCGCCAACCACGCCGGCCAGATCGCCACCGATGCGATGATGATATCGACGGCCGCTCTTCTCGAAGCCGACCCACCCCGCATTTTGCGCGGCATGGGCGAGTACTGGCTACCGACGTTACCGTTCGTCAACGAGGCGATGGTGCGCACCGGCTCGGTCGTCGGCACGCCGAAGAACTGTCGCGACCTCCTCGACAACGAAGAGGCCGTGATCGCCTTTCCCGAAGGTGTGGGCGGTATGAACAAGCTTTTCTCGGAGCGCTACAAGTTGCAGAACTTCGGCTACGGCTTCATGCGACTTGCCCTCTCGACCAACACGCCGATCGTGCCGGTGGCCGTAGTCGGCTCCGAAGAGCAGGCACCGGGCATCGCCAACCTGAAAACGATCGCCAGCCTGCTCGGCATGCCGGCCTTTCCGGTGACACCGCTGTTCCCCCTGCTCGGCCCACTGGGCCTCTTGCCACTACCGGTCAAGTACCGGATCTACTTCGGTAAACCACTCGCATTCAGCGGCGACGCCGACGACGAAGACGCCGTCGTGAAGAAGAAAGTCGCCAAGGTCAAGGCGCAGATCCAGCAGATGCTCGATCGCGGTGTGGCACAGCGAGACTCCATTTTCTTTTAGTGAGAGTAAACCCAAAAAAGTGAACCCGGCGAGAGAAACTTCTTGACTGTGCCGGAGCGGTAAAGGTACCCTACTGTTCAATTTCGGTCTTGATCGGCAAGGCCAGCGTTGCCGGGGGCGCGTCCGGCACAAAGGAGGACAGCATGAAGCGAGGTTTGATTCTGGCCGCTTGCTTCACCGCGATCGGCTTTGCAACGGTTGCTATTGGAGATGTCGTCTCCGGACCGATCCCGGGTAAGGTGACGGTGGTCAAAACAGCGAAATTGGCGAAGTTCGTCAGCAAGGCAAAGAGCATCGTTCCGGCCGATTCGACCTTTGCCCTTCCCGTTCCGGGATCGGCGCAGGATCCGACCATCGGCGGCGCGAGCTTATCATTCGATGACGTCGTATCCGGAGTTCCCGGTGGCAGCGCTGGCGCTGCAGCTTTCACGCTCGACGCCACGGGCTGGAAGGGACTCGGCACTCCCCCGGGAAGCAAGGGCTACAAGTACAAGGGTAAGGACGATGTTCCAGATCCCGATCCGAAGGGCACCTGTAAGGTCGTTCTCCTGAAGGAGAAGGTCATCAAGGCTGTCTGCAAGGGCCCGTCCGTGACCCTGACGACGCCGTTCGAAGACTCCGTGTACGCCGCCATCGGCCTGCCGGCGGGTTCGACTGGCATCGAGTACTGTGTCGAGTTTGGCACCGGCACCGGAGCCGAGCTCAAGAAGAACGACGACAAGGTCACGAAGTGGAAGGACGCAGCCGCTCCGGCTAGCTGCCTCTAATCTCTACTTCTTCTCCAATCGGGATAGGGGCGTCAGGGAATAGCCCTGACGACCCCTCCCACACCACCTGACAAGCGGGTCCGCATCCGGCGGTTCGTGGCCTTGAGGTTACGCGACAAGCCGAGGCACCCCCAGCTCATCGAAGTAGGAGTTCGGAAGGGCGACGTGGATACCGATAGCCGAGTTCTTCCACCAGCGACGAGCGTTGGCCGCGACCTTAGCCGCTAGATCAACCGATAGGCCGCGCGCCCGCAGCTCGCGGAATACTGTCCGACCGCGACGCCACTGCTTGAGTTGTACCGCCCGCAGGCGGTGACGAATCCACTTGTCCAGATCGCCAAGTATCCCCGGTGTTTCCGCCAGTCGGAAGTACGCCTTCCACCCGACTAGGTAGCTGCGAAGATCCTGTGCGATCTGCTCCATGCTTCGTCCTCGGGTACGGCGAGTAAGCTGCCGCACCCTTTGCTTCATTCGCCCCAGGGCCTTGCCCGATATGCGGAACTTGACGACTCGGTCCGGCGCCACCCACAGGGCGTATCCAAGAAACTGGCGCTTGAAGACCGACTCTACCGCACTCTTCTCCTCATTGACTTGCAGACGCAGATCGCCATACAGCCGCCGCAGCAGCCCCATCACCCGTTCCCCCGCACGTTTGGACCGCACATACACGTTGCAGTCGTCCGCGTAGCGAGCGAACCTGTGACCTCGCCGCTCCAGCTCCTTGTCCACTTCGTCGAGAAGTATGTTGGCAAGCAGCGGCGACAACGGTCCCCCTTGCGGGGTTCCCTCGTGCCGCTCCACCACCACCCCGTTTACCATCACTCCGGCTTCGAGGTAGCGACGGATCAGTCCCAAGATCGACTTGTCCTCGATCCGACTGGCAAGCCTGCTCATCAGCACGTCGTGGTTGACCCGGTCAAAGAATCTGGCCAGGTCCACATCCACCACCACTCGGCGTCCTTCCTCGACGTAGCGCCGCGCGGCTCTCACCGCCTGGTGCGCACTTCGCCCTGGTCGAAAACCGTAGCTGTGCTTCGAGAAGCTTGGGTCGAACAGAGGCTGCAAGACCTGCAAAAGCGCCTGTTGAATGAAGCGGTCCAACGCCGTTGGAATGCCTAACTCGCGCACTCCGCCGCCGCTCTTTGGGATTTCCTGCCGCTTGACCGCCCCAGGCTGGTACTTCCCCGCGATCACCTCCTCGCGGATCCGTGGCCAGTATTCTCGGAGGTAATCCGGCAGTTCTTCCACCGTCATCCCATCTATCCCGGGACTGCCCTTGTTGCTCCTTACTCGCTTCAGCGCGGCCTGGAGATTCTGGCTCTCGAGAGCCTTCCCCATCAGACCGCTCGCTCCTGAGCGCTCGGCTCCGTGCGCCGCCGCTTCGACTTCCTCACTCCGTTCTACTCCAGGGGATTCACCCCTCTTGCCAAACGGGAGCTCCAGTTGCGCGGACATCTGAGGCATTGTCTCGGCGAGGCTCACGGTCGTTTCGCTCTCCTCTACGTTCAGCCCTTCGTCGCTGCGAGTCCGCGACTACTATGGCCTCTGCTGACTTCTCGCTCCGCCTCTCGACGTCGCCCTTTCAGGCACAAGGCGAGATCTCCCCGGGTAAGAACGCCACCCTTCACCACACGACCGCCGGATCTACGTCGCTTCGCTTTGACTCGGAGAGCTTCGCGGTCACGTGCCCGCTCGCCCTGCTCCACTCCGCCTTGTATCCGGTTTCTGTTCGTCGGCCCATGGCTTCGCTCCACGCTTCCTTCCCACGCTCGGTCGCCCTTACGCAGTTGCGCTTCGCTTCGATCGTTCGAGTCTACTCTCGAGAGGACTTTCACCTCCAAGGTGGCGCCCGTGCCGGGCGCACACGAGGAAAGCCCTCCGCACGACGTGCGGGGGGCTTTTTCGTTTCTGCTGCGGCGTTGGGTCATGCGCGGCCGTTGCCGAGCCCCCTGAGTTGAGGCCGACGCCGCGATGCCTCTCCGGTGTGGCGAGGGCCGAGTGTTGCGACGCTACCCTCGGGTTCGGCGCAGCGCGTCGGCGATGAGCTGATACTGAAACTCCTCAGCCAACGGGTTGAAGCCCTGCTCGCTCTTGGCAGCGGCGGGGCGCTGCGTTTCGCCGGCGCGAAACCAACGAACCTGAGGAGGCAGGTCGTCCGGCGACAGGACGCTGTCACTGGCTAAAGTGCAAAGCCGCCCAACCACCTGATGCAGCTCGGTGACGTTGCCGGGCCAATCGTAGTTCAGGAGGTAGCCCATCGTTCCCTCGCCCATGGTCGCCACCGGACCCGGCTGGTCGGCGAGAATGGCTTCGACCAGGAGCGGAATGTCAGCAGCGCGGTCGCGCAGGGCCGGCAACTCGATCGTCTGCCGGCCAATCGCGGCCAGCAGCGCCGCTCTGGCCGATTCTTTCCCGGCAAGCGGCAACGGCTCCGCGCCCGCCATCACCCGCGCCGCAAAGCGGTTGCCTTCGATCCATTCGACGAGCTGGCGCGCCAGCGGCGCCGCCAGGGCGTCGACGCCGGCGAGGAACACCGTTCCCGCCGATTCACATTCGAGAAAGCGCAGGCTCTCGAGCTTCTCGCATTCGATCGCCGCGAACGGCCCGCCACCACCCCGCTCGTGAATGTAGCGCGCCAGCGACCGCCGGCCGCTACCCGGCTCGCCGACGATCAGCAGCGGTGAACGATGGCCGGCGGTTTCCCGAGCCTTCGCCGAAAGCGTCCGCATTCCAGCGTCGATTGCGTCGTCGAAAATATCCATGGTGGCGTCTGTACAAATCCGTCGCATCTCCCAAAATGCAATTCTCGTGCCGTCAGTGGCACCCAGGCCAACATGAAACCGTGCTGCTGCTACCAATCGGCGTATGGCCAACGTGCAAGTCGCGGCGACGCAAATTCGCAACACATTGCGACGAGCCAGCAAGTGACGAGATGTGGCATCGGAGCCGAAACGGGGTATTCTAACCCCAACACGACCCTCAGAGATGCCCGCAACCGAGCAAGAGCAGCGACTGCAGACGATCTGCCTTCTGGTGCTGACCGGCCTCGCCGTCGCGCTGGCCCTCTACTGGCTGCGCTCGGCGATGATCCCCTTCGTCCTGGCTCTCTTTTTCTCTTTCGCGCTCTCGCCCTTCATCGACCTGCAGGTGCGCTATCTGCGTATCCCGGCTGGGCTGGCGGTCACCGCGACCCTCGCCCTCTCCTTCGTCATCCTGACATCACTGGCGGGGCTGATCTCGGCGTCGGTCAGCGAGCTGACCGCCAACGCCGCCGCCTACCAGCGACAGATCGAGCGCATTCCCGTCTATCTGATCGGCGTACTCCAGCAGTACGGCATTCGTCCGCCGGAAGTGTTCAACCCGACGTCGTTCATTCAACCGGGAACCGTCGGTGGCATGTTGCTCTCGACGACCAACGCGATCGTCGGAGTCCTCTCCCAGGGGGCCCTGGTCATGATCTTCCTCTTTTTCTTCCTCGCCGGGCGGCAAGTCAGCGACGCTCCGCAGCAGGGTGTCTGGGGAGAGGTCGAATCGCGCATCAAGCGCTACGTCGTCACCAAAATGGTCACGTCGGGCGCCACCGGTCTGCTGGTCGGCCTGATCCTCACCTTCCTCGGCATCGACCTGGCGTTGGTGTTTGGACTCTTCGCCTTCCTGCTCAACTTCATCCCCAGTGTCGGTTCTGTCATTGCCACGCTGCTGCCCCTCCCCGTCGTCCTCTTCAACCCGGAGGTGACCAACACGACGGCCGTCCTCGCCATGGCACTGCCGGCGGTGACCCAGTTCACCATCGGCAACGTCATCGAGCCCAAGATGATGGGGTCTTCACTCGACCTTCACCCGATCTCGATCCTCCTGGCGCTGGTGGTATGGGGCACGCTGTGGGGAATCGTCGGCATGTTGCTGGCAACTCCGATCACGGCGATCATGAAGATCCTCGCCGAGAAGCTCGACCTCACCGCACCGATCGGCGCACTGCTGGCCGGACGCATCGGCCCGGCGCGCGAAGCCGACGTTGCCGACGCAGCCGCTGTCGAAGAAGCCGACAACGAGGTTGCGGCGCGACGCACGCGGGTGAAGTCGGTCTCGTAGCACTTTCCCGCCCGATTACTTGGCGAGAGCGCGGGAACCAGCGGCGGAATCTACTCGATGATTTCTTCGACGACGGTGCCCACCGGCTGCACCTGGATGACCACCGCGCCGTCTTCGACGACGACTTCGTCTTCATAGGTGACGACTTCCGGCTCGATCTCGATCACCTCTTCGACGACGATTTCCTCATCGTAGGGAGCGGCACCGAGATCGACGACTGGCGGCGCGACGTAGACGTCGCCGGGGACCGGTGGAGAATAGGTGACGGGGCTGGCCGGCGCGACGGCAGCAACGGCAGCCGGAGGCCGGGCCGTCAACAAACGCTGCAACATCGCCGAATCGAGCTTGCCGATGAACTTGCGCACGCCGAAGTCGGTCAGCGAAGGGGCGACCTGTACGCGGCCGAAGGCGACGTAGCGCCGTCCTTCGATGTAGTACAAGCGCACCTCGTAGGGATGGAACGGCTCATCGATCTCGACCTTCTGGTATTCGGCGTAGTCGGGCCTGCCATACGCCTTGATCCAGTCGCGCAGAGCGCTGTTCAGAAAGATCTCTGTTTCCAGCGCATCCGCACTGAGCAGCCGCGGGCTACCGACATCGACGATGCCGACGCGGTAGGGTTCCTCGCGGAACTCGAGGGCAAGCACCGGAGCGGCGCAAACAACACCGCAGACCATCATAGCCAACACGCTTCGTAGTCGCATTCCACAACCTCCACGAGCGAGGCTACGGGCGAGCATCTCACTCGTCAAGCGACAATTTTGCGCACCACCGGTTGAAGCGGCACACGCTGTGCGCCATGCATCACACGCCGCGAAAGCGCGGTGCTCTCTTCTCGATGAAAGCGCGCACGCCTTCGCGGTAGTCCTCGCTGTCGAAACAGCGGCGCAGCGCCTGGCTGATACGTTCGCCATCGCGCCGGTCCGGCGACTTGATCACTTCGCCGACCGCCAGCTTATGGGCCGCCAAGGTCAGCGGCGCTCCGGCTGCCATGGCAAGCGCCAACTCTCGCGTCGCTTCGTCGAGCGCCCGGTCCTCGACGACCCGGTGCACCAAGCCGATGCGTTGCGCCTCAGCGGCGTCGAGCACCCGACCCGTCAACAGGAGATCGGCGGCGTGCGCGGCGCCGACGATGCTGACCAGTCGCTCGACGGCGGCGACCGGATAGGCGAGGCCGAGACGCAGGGCGGGAATGGCGAGCTTGGCCGCGGTGCCGGCGATACGCAGATCACAAGATGCGGCGACCGAAACGCCACCGCCGTAACAGAGTCCGTTGATCATCGCGATGACCGGATTGCCGACACTCTCGAGCGCCCGCCAGGTGCGTTCCGACAACTCATCATAGGCCCGCGCGGCAGCCGAATCGCCGCGCACTTCGTCGAACTCGCGAATGTCGGCACCCGAGATGAAGGCCTTGTCACCGGCGCCACGGACGATGATGACGCGAATCTCTTGATCCTCGCCCAACGTCTCCACCTGGGTCGCCAATCCCTCCCACACCGCGCCGTTCAAGGCGTTGTGGGCAGCCGGTCGATTGACGACCAGCCACGCCAGCGGCGGCTCGCGTTCCACGTAGAGAGGGCCTCTGTCGTTCTCGCTCCGCTCGGTCACCGGCGCGAGCTAACCAGATCGACTCCACCCCAGCAAGGTGACGCGCCACCGGTGGCGTGCAAGACTGGCAAGATTCGAATGATTGGCAAGATTCGAAGATCAGAAAGAGTGGACGCGTCGTCGTCTCGACAGCGCGTTCGTGACTCCGTATCCTCGGTCGCCGAGGTCCATCACCATGCGACGGAGCCGCAAAGCCAGGCCGAAGACTCCGGCCGCCAGGAAATTCGCCAACCAACCGTTCCGCACGCTGGCGCGCCAGCGGGTACAGAGCCCGCCGCAACCCCGCCCGCCCGAGCAACCTGCCAGCGCACCGGCGCCCGAAGACGACTTCGCGCGCGCCATGGCCGGCGTCCGGCCGATCGACCCTCACCGGGCGCCTTCCCTGCCGTCGCCGCGCCCGCGCCACGTATCGCGGCCGATCGCAGACTCGGATGCCGAGGCCATGGCCGAGCTCTCCGACCTCGTCACCGGCGCCGGCACCTTCGACATCGCCAACACGGCGGAGATGATCGAGGCCGCCGCCAGCGGCGTCGACCGCCGCCTGGTGCGCCGCCTGCGACGGGGAGACTTTTCCTATCGCCGGCACCTCGACCTCCACCGCATGACGGTCGACGAAGCTCGGAGCGCCGTCGATGCATTCCTCAAACGGGCCGCCCATGACGGCCAGCGCTGCGTGCTCGTCGTCCACGGTCGCGGTCTATCCTCACCGGGCAAGATCCCCGTGCTCAAGAAAGAGCTCGTCGCTTGGCTGTCGCGCGGCCGCTGGGCGCGCCACATCCTCGCCTTTGCCAGCGCTCGCGCCTGTGACGGCGGCACCGGCGCGCTCTATGTGTTGTTGCGCCGCAAACGCGGCACCAAGAAGAGTGTCGAGATCACCGAGGGGGCGAAGTGGTAGCTGCCGGCGGCGCTTTGCCGCGCCGCCGCGAGTGCACGATGCTGTAGACGCGCAGCCCGGTGCGGCCGTTGAGAGTGAAGGGCTTGCCCCACTTGCCGACGCTGAGGGCGCCGACCCGCGCGAGCGCTCTGCCGATCCACTTCTCGTTGCCGCTGAGCACCCCCGCATAGGCCAACGCCGGCATGAAACGCGCGTCCTCGAGATTCTCTCCCACCACTCGCTCGGCGTAGGCGGACAGCCAGAGGCGGATGGCCTCGTCGCCGGTGTAGCTGTGGGTCGCCGCCAGCGCGTCGGCCAGAACGCCCAACTTCCATCCCAGCTTGCCACGCGGCACATGCGCGGCCATGCCAGCGCGGGCGTAGCTTTGTGCCGCGTCGAGATAGCGCTGCTCGCCAGTGGCATCGAAGACCGCTAAAAGCGCGACCTGCGGCCACCCCCACTGGCGCGGATTGCCGCGGCTCACGTCGGAGCGCCGGCGCACCAGATAGTCGGCGATTCCCCGCGCAACTCGCAGACCGCGCGCGTCACCGGTCAGCCAGTAGTAGGACACCAACCCCTCGGCCCAGGTGTGGCCGAGATCGACACCACCGAGCTCGAGAGAAAAGTGGCGCGGGTTCTTGGGGTGGTTCATACCAACCCACTCCGGCCGCACCGGCATGGCGTGAATCGTGTCGACGTCCATGTAGTGTCGCGCTGCCGCGACCATCAGATCGAAGACCGCCGCGTCAGCCGTCGCCGCAGACGTCAGCGCCAGCACCTGGGTCGTGTCGTATTCCAGGTTGCCCCACGCGTCGGTACCCTTCACATCGTCGCGGTATCCCGGGTAGTTCCAATCGCCCCAGTTGAGCATGCCAAAGGCGCCGACACGCGGTACTTCGGCGACCTTCTCACCACAGCGCGCCAGACCACAGTCGTCCCAGCGACTCTTGGCATTGCGCTTCCGATAGGCGACCGCCGCGCGCAACAGATCCTCGTCGAAGTAGGATCGTCCGGGATCGACGGCGCCGCGCAGGGCTCCCGTTGCAAAGACGTACGAAGGGTCGACGACTCCGCGCAACGGCTTTCGCCACGCCGCGCCGCGGCCGCTATCGATCGCACCGTCGCTGCCCAACCAGAGGACGAACTCGTGGGTTTTCGCCGAGCCGATGCCGATGCGCGCCACACCACCGCGCGGTGACCACAGATCGTAGGTGAGCCCATGCGTCCCGAGCGACATCGCCTTTGGGTACTCCTGCCAGAACCAACGACCGGCCAGACCGACCGTCGGTCCACCTGCGACTTCACACCAACCCGCCAAGCGCCCCTTGCGTCGTTCGCCATCGACCTCAAAGACCTGATTGTCGGGCTGCGACAAGACGACACCGCGGTCGCTCGAGGTACCGCGCAGGGGTTTGCCGCGCTCGACACCGCAAGCGAATGCTCCTTCGCGCCGTTGCGCGAAGGGAAGATCGACCGACAGGCGCTCGACCTTGCTCAATATTCGTCCACCCGTCTTGGTATAGGTGTGCAACACGCGTAGCGCCGGCGAACCGGCATGGACTTCGATTCGCATCACCTGCTCAAAGGCATCTCCGAGTGGTCCCTTCACCTCGATCACACCGCGCACGGGACCGCGCTCGACGACCGTCACCGACGATGGCGGCGCCGCACCGACGACGCTGCCGTCGGCGACCATGCTGACGGAGACGGCGCCGACCTGCGAATCAGCGGCCGCCGCCAGACGCAGGCGGTCGGCCAGGGCCAGGCGCGCGCGCGGCACTTCGAAACGCAGCACGCCGGTGTCGATCGCGACGGCGTCGCCGTTGTCGACGATGCGCAAGACCTGGCGCGGTTTCGGTGACGGTGCCCTCGTGATTTCCATGCGCGCACGCTGGCCGGAGCGCAACGCCACCAGGGCGTCGAGTCGCAACCAGCGCACCGAGCCGTCGCGCCAGCGACCGAGCACGCTGGTTTGCGTCGGCAAGTCGCGCCCCCGGTGGCGAAGCACCAGCTCGTCGCCAGGCTGGACGGTTCCCGGCGCGAACGGAACGTTCACCACCATCGGCCACTCATGCCGCCCGGCGCCAGTCGTCTCGACGACGCTAACTGCAACATCGCGCCACGTCGCGGCGGCGTGCTGAGTCGCCGTGACTACGCCCAGCGGCACAGTCAGCGCCAGGATGGTTGCGAATCGACCGGGGTTCATAGAGATAAAAGAAACGATACGAGTGTCAGCAGGCACCTGCAATTCCAGCTCGAAAGTGTGCGTCCAATGCCGGCAAGATCGTGGCCACTGTTTTCGCTCCTGGCCGCGACGGTCGTCGCGACCGCGTGGCTGCTGCACATCGACGGCCTCGGCGACCTCCCCTTCCACAGCAAGGGTGAAGCGAGGGAGGCGTTGCTCGTCCAGGATCTGCTCGCGTCTGAACGAATCGCGTTACCGCTGCGCAACGGCACCGAGATGCCGCGCAAGCCGCCGCTCTTCCACTGGCTGGGCGCCGTCGCCGCGACGGCCCGCGGCGCCATCGATGAATACAGCGTGCGCCTGCCTTCGGCTGTGCAATCCTGCGTCGCCACCCTCCTCATCCTGATCATCGGAGCCGTTCACGGCCAGCTGCGCGCGGGCTTCTTCGGCGCCATGATTCTCCTCACGACACTGGAGTGGATGCGCTCGGCCACCAACGCCCGCATCGACATGACACTCGCCCTCGGCACGACTGCGGCCTTCGCGGGCCTATCGATCCTCGATCGATACCGCGGTGCGGGGTTGTGCCTGCTCTACGGCGGAATGATCTGGGGAACCCTGGCCAAGGGGCCGATCGGAATCATTCTGCCAATGCTCGCCATGACCGCGTTGATGTTGATCGATCGCGGCGGTCGCTGGATCATCGCCGCGCTCGCCATCGCCACCGCGATGGCCGTCGCCCAGCGCGCCGGCGCGCCGTCGACCGTCATCGCGATTGCTGCCATCGCCGCCGCTGCCGGCATCGTCTCCGCACTCGGCGTCGTCGGAGTGCGGCGCTTCGCCATGCATTACGGCCTGCCGTGCGTGCTCGCCGCCACCGGCACCTGGTACGCACTGGCGACGCGCGCCGGCGGCCGGGAGTTCGTCGAATTGCAGATCCTAGCCGAGAACTTCGGCCGATTCTTCGGCACGGCGCAAATCGAGGTCGGCCACCACCACGGCCCCGGCTACTTGTACGGCGCCTTCGCCAGCGGCTTCTTGCCATGGACCCTGTTTGTTCCCGCCGCCGCACGCTATCTCACTCACCGGCAAGCTCGGCCGCCAATGATCCAGAAGGCCTTGCTGTGGGTCGTCGTCGTCTTTGGCTTCTTTTCCCTGTCGAGCAGTCAGAGAACCGTCTACCTGCTACCCCTGTACCCCGCGGCCAGCCTGGTCATGGGGAGTTGGCTCGCCGACCTCAGTCGTGCGCAGGCCGACCGCCTGCTCAGCGCCACCGGACAGTTCGTCGGCCTCACCCTGGCCCTCGTCGGCGGCGCCGTCGCTCTGTTCTTCGCCGTCCAATCGCTCGACCTGCCGATCCTCGAGCCGACCCTCGAGCCGCTCGCCGAAATACTCGGCCGCGACGCCATCGAGACCCTGCAGCGCCAACTGACTCGGCGCGCTCCATACGTCGCCACGACCGCCGCGCTGCTCTTTGCCGCCGCCCTGGCGATGGCGAACAGAGCCGCCCAGCAACGCTGGCCGGCATTCATCGCCGCGACCTTCGCGACCATCCTGCCACTCCTGCTCCTCATCCAGCACGGCATCATGCCGGCCGCAGCGGCGATCGACACGCGAGCCCCTTTCGCCGCGACGGTCGAACAGGTCGCCGGCCAACGCCAACTCGCCATGGACCGCAGCCTCGAGTACGGGTTCGCCTACTACAGCGGCGGCGCAACACCTCTCATCGACCTCAACCGCGACGATCCCGGCGACGCCCTCGTCGTCGTACCGCGCTACGACTGGCAACACCTGCCAGCCCCAGTTCGCGAGCTCTACGAAGTCGTGCCCGCACTGACGATCCGCAAACAAAACAACCAAGGCGCCCTCATCACCGTCCAACGCGCGCAGAGATAGAGACAGCAGGCCACCGGCTTACACGTCGGCCTCGTGAAATTGACACACGCCCAAGCGTCTTCTACCGTCGCCCCACATGCGGGTGTAATTCAGTGGTAGAATGCCAGCTTCCCAAGCTGGACGTCGCCGGTTCGACCCCGGTCGCCCGCTTCCCCTTTGCCTCTGCCTCTGCTCGTGCCTTTGCCTTGCTGATGAACCGGGCTGCGGTACTCGGCGCCGCGTCGCTCAGCGTTACCGCGGCAGGCACAGGTATAGGCGAGGCATAGGCAAAGGGCGGTGGCTTCGCTCTCGTTCCAATTCCAGATGCCACAAACAGATTCCAAACCAGTAGGGAATCTGGAATCTGCATTCTGGAGTGCGTAGGAACATTATCGGTCCGTCCGCCGAAGCCTTGGCCAAGGAGTCGACACCGTCGCTGGGCACGCCGTAGGAGCTCTGGCGGCGTCCAGCCGCGGCGGACCCAGTCGCGGAACGACTAGAGGGTTGGGTTGCCCCAGACGGCGGTGGACCGGGAACCGTTCCCTGTTGTTCGAGCTCGTTCTGATCGCCTGTCGGAACTTCTGCCGGGCGCGGGTTCCGAAAGTATTGACCTGTTAATCGTCCAAGTGTTCCGTCCCTAGTAAGAGCGCGAGGCCGCGGAGGACTTCGCGCAGTCTTGCGTGGCTAATCGATCCAACTGCCTTTCCTAAGCGCGCTCGGTCGACTGTCAGAATCTGACTCACGTTGACGACGCAAGATCGTGGCAACTTGGCCTCGCCCTTCCGCAATCGGACGTTTCCCGGTACCGCCGCCAGACGTAGATTCGTCGTAATCGCCGCAACTACCGTCGTAGCAATCGCGCTGCGATTGAAGCGATCATGCTGCACGACCAGCGCAGGACGCCGGCCGCGAGGCTCCGATCCCTTTCCGCCGAAACTCAACCAGTAGACCTCCCCCTGATGCATCACCAGCGCTCGTTCGTCCAGTCGACCGCCAGGTCCTCCAGCTTCTCGACATCACTGCGTTGGTCCTCGCGCAGAGAATCGTCTGCGAAGAGATCGTCCAGGCGCTTGGTCACCTCTGCATCGCGGCGAGCCCGCACCGCCAGCTCCAGAACCCGGCAGACAAATCGACTTCTCGACTCACCCCTATCTTGCGCCGCTCGGTCCACCTCGTCGAGGAGCTCTTCAGAAACCGAAATCGCCGTTTTCCTGTATGCCATTTGGTACTCCGTGTTGGAATACCAAAGTGACTACCACGGATCGGCGTTCCTTCAAATCTCATTCGGCGGCTTTAACAGCGACACTTCCGCTCGGCGCGGTAAACATCCCGCTGATGGGGACAATGAGCAGCGGTCGGTTGCCGCTTCGTGGCACCAGAAACCCGGGAACGGTTCCCGCTTTGGCGGGATATTTCGGGACACTCTGGGACGCGCACGGTCCTAACAACACCTTGAAATTAGGAGCTTTCCGCACGTTTCCGGCTAGTTGCGGTGATTCGCCGTTCCCCAAAGTCGCAAGTGTGTATTCGCGGAAGCGGCGACCGCCGTCAATTGGGGAGAACCCGTAGTTTGACACTCAACGGAAAGTCGCTGGCGCTGGGATTTCCACGCTGGACGTGGCCCCCGTTGAACCAAAGCACCACTTGCCATGGTTCAAATTATGGCCGTATCCTCCGATGATGCTCTTCCGAGCCAAGGACCACTGGCGTCCTCCTTTGTGCGCGACGCTTCTGCTCACGACCCTCCTGGCATCCTGCTCAAGCAATTCGGGAAATATGCCACGCGTGGATACTCCCGATAACGTCCCCGCGGAGCACGTGCGGCTCTACCAGGTCCTCAGCGAGAATCTGGACAGCTTTCGAGAAGCAAACGACGACCGGACGGGAACCCTATCGACACCACGACTTGGGGGACATGTCCTAGCCGCTGATTCCAACCTCGGACCACAGTTGCTGGTTCCCGGGTGGATGAGCGGGGTGGAGCTCACTCTCGACCGGATGAGGGACCTTGGCTTCGAGAGCATCACGCTCGCCATCGGCTACCCACTCTTCGTCGAGGACTGGGTTCCGGAAGCCGCGGCCTACGTCGAGTTCTATCGACGAGTCGCAGCGGCCGTCCGTGCTCGCGACATGGAGCTTGGCGTCGAACAAATAGTGCTATTCGATGCGAGCCCTTTTAGCCCGTTCCAGCTCGGCTTGCGGTCCGCGGGATTGGACCGGGAGCGGTTCGCTAGCGAGCACGCCAACATGGCCCAGACGATCATCGACGAACTGACGCCTGACTACCTCACGCTTCTACACGAGCCTCGGACCTTCGCTGAGCTCACAGCGGTTCCCGAGGTAGGCACTCCCGCCGGCGCAACAGCCTTTCTCACCGATGTTCTGGGAAGTCTGCGACCGGGCGAGACGAGTATCGGGGCCGGAACGGTGAATCATGACGACTTCCAATTCGCAGAGGAGTTCTGCAACCTCTCACTGGACTACTTCGACGTGCACTTCTACGCGACGAACCCAGCGTCGGTCGCAAATGCATATGCACTCGCGGAGAAGGCCCAGCACTGCGGTTTCGAGTTTCGGATGACCGAAGCTTGGCTCTTCAAGAGCACGGGCGACGATGGGGCCGAGCAGGCGAACCTGGAGGGCTGGGAAATCGGGTTCCGCCTCGATGTCTTCAGCTTCTTTGAACCCCTGGACATCCGCTTTCACAAAGAGGTTTTGCGCTTCGCGGAACGTTCAGGGGCGACGCTGCTCACCCCCTTTTGGACCAATTACTACTTTGCTCATGTCGACTACGATGAGACGACAGCGGGCTTGTCCTATGCAGAGCTGGTCGGCGTCGAGGCCCCGCGGCGCGTTGGAGACGCGGTCGCTGCCGGTCGCCATACCGCGCTGGGCCGTGCCTACAGTGAGCTCCTTGGAACCCGATTCGCTCGGTGACCCTCGAACCCTGAACCGACCTCGCAGTTCAGGGCGTTCTCGGGTACCAGCGATACGGTCTTCGTCGAGGGCGATCCAAACCATCTGCAGGTCACCTTTGCGAACGACTCTGACGAGCCGGAACTTACTCGACGCTACCAAGACGTCGGACTTCACCGATGGTGGAATCCTGAGTACGTAGCGCGCGGCGGAGGTCGAAAGTCCAGGGTCTCGAGAGCCTAAACGGTGCTGGTGATGTCTCCCTTGATTCGAATCCTTCCACGCAGCTTGCCGATCAAGGCGGCGGACTCGGCTTCGATCGGGACCAGCTTCGCCACTGGCTTCCCGTGCTTCGTGATGACAATGCCGTCGGCATCTACGGAATCGAGCACCGCTAGACACTGCTCCTTGAACTTTGCCGCTGCATGCCTCCCCAATGAGCCGGGCAAAACACCGGACGCCGCCCGCGGCCTCGACCTCAGCCGAGTCTCTCGCGGAGCCACTCGGCGATCCCGCCGAGCGCATCCTGTCCTTCCGAAACTTGGCCAGCGAACAGCTGCCAGACGTGAATCGGGCCACTCACGGAGCGTAACCTCCACGCCAGCCCCCTCCGCTTTGCAGCCAGTCGGCGCGCCTCGACGACGGTCGCCGTCATGCATTGCCCAGAATCTCCGCTTGTTTTAGCCTGCTGCGATTCCGGCCAGGCAAGAAGAAGTGAGAGCTGCCGCTTGAGCCCAAGCCGCTCGGTCAGGCCGGAAGGTCGGGCGAGGCTGATACGAGAAAGGTTGGCAGGGGAACGATGTTCGCGAAGTGTCTCAGGACTGCTCTCGCCCCGGCCGCGGCGGCTGCGTTCGTCACAATGGTCGTCGCCTGCGGGGATTCAGAGCCCGTCCCTGAGCCGGAGCCCGGCCTCGGAAGTATTGACTGGCCCCTCGCCTCGATCGTGACCGTGGACTTCTCCGTCACGCGCGACGGCAACCCGACCCGCGTCGGTTTCCTGCACAGTATCAACGAGACAGCGCCGCCGGACGAAGTGATCCGGCCGCTGCGCCCCGGCCTGATTCGCGCCGCCGACTCGACCCAGACCTTCCAAGGAGGGACGCCACCGCTCGCGCGATCGCTGGACCTCGCCGAGGTCTACAACCTCGTCCTCAGCGACTCGTGGGGTTATCCCCCGAATTGGGTACCGCCATACGAAGATCTGGACGGCTGGCGGAACCTCGTGCGAGCCACGATCGAGCGCGAAGATCTCGTCGCGGTAACCCGTGCGGAGCCGGAGCGGGTTCTCTTCGAGCCCTGGAACGAGCCCGACGTGCCGATCTTCTGGGCAGGGACGGAGGAGCAGTTCTTCGAGGTGTTCCACGCGGCGGAGCAGGTGATTCGCGACGTCTACCCGGACGCGCTCATCGCCGGGCCGAGCATCGGCTTCTACAACGTCGAGTACATCCGGACGTTCCTCGATCTTTGCCTAGAGAACGGAGTGCGTCTGGACGTGCTCGCGTTCCACGCCTTCCAGAGCGACGTCGTCTCGCTCGGCGACGACATCGCCGAGGTGCGTCGCGAGTTTCTCGAGAACCCGCGTTACGCCCCGCTCGGGATCCGCGGTATCGTGGTCAACGAGTATGCGTTCATCACGCACGACTTGCTCCCCGGCGAGAACCTCGGATTCCTGTATCTCCTCGAGGAGGGCGGCGTGCTGCGCGGTGCGCGCGCCTGCTGGGGCGACAACTGCTTCAACGCCTCGCTCGACGGGCTTCTCACCCCGGAGACGAAGGAGCCTCGCGCGGTTTGGTGGGTTTTCCGTGCCTATGCCGCCGGGGTGGATTCGCGTGTCGCGAGCGCACTCATCGACCCGCAGATCGTCGCGATCTCGAGTCGGGAGGGCCTGGATGCAGATGCGGCACAGGTCCTGATCGGCCACATTGGCGTTCTGGTGGAACGTCCGCCGACTGAGATCACCGTGACGCTGCGCGGCCTCGATTCGTTGCCGGGGGCAAGCGACGACAATTGCGTCGATCTCGTCGCGTCGCGGATACCCAACGCGGGAGCGAGCCCGGTGGGTGAGCCCGACCCCGCTTTCCGACTGCGTCCCCGGAGCGATTCAGGTCAGATCCGGGTGACCCTTCCCTCGCTGGTTGCCGAGCATGAGGTGCTGATCCTCACGGTGCGCAGATCCAATTGTGCGGATGGTCTCCTCCGGAGTTCCGAAGAGGGGCACTCGCAAACATGATCGGCGAGTAGCCGGACCGTTTTCGTACACATCGCCTCCGCCTGACGCTCGATGTAGTCCCGAAAACTGGAAAGGTGTTCATGCAGTGAGTCAACGGGATCTTTCCCGCGCAATGCATTTTGCGCGTCAGCCTTTGCCTTTGCCTCCCCAACGAGCCGAGCAAAACACGGGAAGCCGCCCGCGGCCTCGATCTCAGCCGAGTCTCTCGCGGATCCGGAACGTGCAGCTGACGTATGCGACCAGTGCGGAGAAGTATTCTTGGCCCCGGGCGCACTGAAGGAGATCGACCGCGTCATTTCCGAGGGCCAACCGACGGGGCATGTATCGGTGGCGGTATTCGACCTGAAATGAGACGCCGCCGAGATTCTTCAGACACTGCTATCCTCGCCGCCGGGACCGCGAGCACGCCCCATGGTGGGTCGTCAACGGCCACCAACTGTGGCCGCCGCACCGCCGCCTACGTCGACCAGCTCGGCAAGGCCCGCTCGAAGCCGACGGTAAAGCAGCACCTCGCCGCCGTCCGCATGCTCCTCGACTGGCTCGTGCTCGGGCAAGTCGTCCCCCGTGAATCCTGCAAGCGCCGTCCGCGGACCGAAGCACGTCGTCCGTCGCGGCAAGACCCCCCGTCCTCACCGGCGGCGAGACTCAGGAACTCCTCGACTCGATCGACATCAACGGAATCTCCGAGCTCCGTGATCGCGCCCTGATCGGACCCCTCCTCTACTCGTTCGCCCGCATCGGCGCCGCGCTCAGCATGAAGGTCGAGGACTACTACCCGCAGGGGAAGCGCTCGTGGCTGCGACTCCACGAAAAAGGTGGGAAGCGCCACGACGTCCCCGCCCACCACACCCTCGAGCAGTATCTCGACGCTTACCTCACCGCCGCCAACCTCTGGAAAGATAAGAAAGGCCCCCTTTTCCGTACCATCACCATCGAAACTGGACGGCCGCTTTCCCGTTCTCCGATGCCCCAGGCTGACGCCTGGCGGATGATCCGCCGACGGTCCGCAGCTGCCAGAATCGAAACCGCGATCGGCAACCACACGTTCCGCGCCACCGGCATCACCGCCTACCTCGAGAACGGCGGGACACTCGAGCACGCCCAGCAGATCGCCGCGCACCACCCGCCTCTACGACCGTCGCTCGGACCTCCTCTCGCTCGACGAAATCGAGAAGATACAGATCTAGCGATCGCGCCGATGATCCAGTATGGACCCGACCGCGACGGCCGATGGGCCGTCGACATCTATGACAGCCGTGGCAGGGCTCAAACCAGGGTACTGGGAACATTGCGGTCGCCATACCCGCTAAGGAACGACCGAAACGCGCGTCTCCTGAGAGCCCTCGGAGTCGGTCCAGAACGCGCTGGGGCACGTCTCGACGCTCTCTGGAGTCCGATTGTTCGGGTTTCAGGGCGTGCCGAGTTTCGCTTTTCAATTTGCCGGCACGCGAACGAGATCAGGCCACTTTGGTGGCCTGCATCGTCACGAGGAGGACGCTACGGTCCCTTGAGCTTCGTCCTTTGGGCAGTCTGCGAAATCAAGGGAACCTCTTCGGGCCCGCTGCAATCGGTTGTCGGCGCATCCTGACGGTCCTCAATCTTCATCGCTCTTGCCTCCGCCAACGCGTCACAATCGCATCTACATCGAGGTCAGTCGGGCCATCTTTCCACTTACCGTAGAAGTCGATGTCATCGCTGTTGGGCGTCGGATTCGGCTTGTCGAACTGAAGCCGAGTCGGCAGTGGGACTGCTTCGCCGAGTACCAGTGCCTCGCCACGGCCCAATCCCGCCAGCACATTGATCAAGTCCCCCTCGCTCTCGGGAACAAGGCTGCGGACATAGGCCTGATCGTTGGGATTTGTGATACGCAGACAGATGAAGGTCCCGCACTGCGCGAGGACCGTCTCGGACACTTCGTGGGGGCGCTGACTGACCACTGCCAATCCAACCCCGTACTTTCGGCCTTCCTTGGCAATCCGCTCCATCGACTTCCGCGAACCCGCAAACTGACTCTCGCTGGCGCGTGGAATGTAGGCGTGAGCCTCCTCGCAGATGAGAAGAATGGGGAACTCTCGGTAGCTAGGATTCCAATAGTTGAACTCGAACGCCAAGCGGCCGATCTGCGCAGCCACCGTAGGGCGAACGTCGAACGGCACCGACGACAGGTCGATCACGGTGACAGCCGCCTTCTGGGTGCCCAAGCCCACGAAGTCCCGCAGCATGGCCGTCAATGACGCGGAAGTATTCCGTTTGGCTGGCTTCAACAGGAAGTCGTAGCGGGTGTCATTCAGTTTGCTTTCTATCCTCATGAGGAATCGGTCAAAATTGCCAAACATCGGCCCTTGCCGGTTGCCCACGCGCTCGACGTTCTTTGCGCGTACCTTGGCGATCAGGTCATCAAGGGAGAAGTAGATTGGAGTGTCGACAGACACACGACTCAGTCCGAGTGGCGGCGTTGCCGTGGCGCTCTCTTGTTGGCGCCCCTCAAGTAGACAATCGCGAAAGAACGCCGTCTGATTGGTTGCTTCCCGCTCGCTATGCTCGATCAGGAGGTCGCAGAGTTCCGCATAGGTCATGAGCCAATACGGAATCTCCAATTCTCTCGCATCAACGTGGCGGACGATCGTGTCGGTGAACGCGTAGTGCCGACGCCCACCGTCGCGCTTCCAGCAATACTCGCCGTGTAAGTCCAATATAATGATGTGGGCACGGGGCATAACCGCGACAGTGCGCTGTACTAGCGAGGCGACGGTCCACGACTTCCCCGATCCTGTCTGCCCAAGAATCGCGAAATGACGACCGAAGAGGCTCGACGGGTCGAGGCACACCTTGAGCGATGGATGGGTCGCAACGGTCCCGACTGAGAATCCCTTCGACTGAAACCGCTCGAACATCTTGGCGATGTCCGCCGAGCCAATCGCGTGAACCTCAGCCCCGGTTGTTGGGTACCGCCCGACCCCGCGGTCAAACTGCCCATCGACCCGGAGGGATCCAATCGGCGTCAGCCGCGCGATCCGCTTCGCGAACGGCAGCCTCGCCGTGTCCTCACCAGGCGTCTCAATCGTCGGTGCCGCAAGAGACTCCTGTTCTGTCATGCGGGTTGCGATTGCGATGATGCTGACATTGTTTTGACGGATCGCGACATAGGAGCCGATCTGCCCGATGAGAATGTCTTCGTCGCCGATCGTGACGGTGGGCGCTCGTCCCTGATCGTCTTCGACAAGAGAGGCTGTGAGCTGATTGCCCTGCACATCGATGAGGTATCCGATCACGGGGGTTGTGGGGTCAAGCATGGGTCAGACCTCTCCAGCAAGGCGTTCAAAGCTCCATAGGTCGGAGTGTCCCGGTCCGATTCGGCCCTTCAAGGAGCACTGTAATTCGGTTACGACTACCACGTTGCTCTTGGTGCTCCACCGAGTCCACGCGGTTGGACCAAGGGCCTTGGCGAAGATCAAGACCGTGAAGTCCGTCCGCGTGAGGGCGGCTTCGATCACCGCGTTCACATGCTCGTCCGCAAAGCCGTACCCAATGCAGACGAGCCGATTGATGGGCGCGTCGTTGTGCCCCAAGCATCCGCGAAACTTGGACCACAAGGCGGAGTACGGCGGATTCATCGTGTCGGCCGCCTTCCGCCGTTGGGGCGGAACCATGAGTCTTCTTGTCCCAGCAGGTGGGCTAGCGTCGAATGAGCCTCGGCGAACGCCGTTGGTCGGGCACTCGTACCAACCGAGGGCACCGTGGAGTTTTAGGAGGTGGAGCGGCTTGACGGTTTCGTCGAACTGCTTGCCCTTGTGTGTCCCCCGGATTCGCCCAATCCGCTCGTCGAAGACTGCGGGATCAAAATAGGCGTGCTCCGCCCCAAGGAAACCATCGACCACGCGAACCCGGTCGCGTGTAGCGGCTCGCTCAATGAGCGGATCGTAGTTCAGGCTGAACACCTTGACGCACGGGTCCGCCCGTTGAGCAATGTGGCGGACGAACTCGCCGTGCAGGTCGAGAGTTGGGGTCCTGGATATGAATAGGTCTGCCAACGCCGCAGTCACCAAGTGGCGATAGGGGGTGTCGTTTGCCCCGCCATCGTCCAACAAATCGAGGGCGTGTTCGATCCCGTTCGCGCCACTATCGAGCTTGGCTTGGATGTCGTCCCGCTTTGCAACGTCCGTGATTGAGCACTTGATGAGATCCCACAGCTCAAGCGCGAGCGGGTAGCCGTCACCATTGAGGTACGAGGATCCCGCGCCGAGGAGATAGCCGACGCGCTGGGACCTCAATTGCTGAGCGACCTTAGCCTCCAAGTCTGTCGTGAAGTCGGATGCCGTGATCATGAGTCCATGCACCAACGCGTTATTATGCGTACCAATGGAATCGCCGAACCACGCCACAGCCCGAGGGCTTCTCGTTCATTCGTCGGTCCTTTTCGCCTTCTTGTCGCCCGCTAACGCGACACCACAACCCCCGCCTGGCGCTGCATTTCATCTTCACTTTCGTCCGGTGCTCGATCTCGGACACTCGTCCTTCCCGGATTCCAGATCCTCGCCAGAGGCTTGGGACCTGAGTCATTAGCGTGTACCATATCAGCACTGTTCCCAGTACCCAAAAGCTAGTTCTTCTGCCACCACCCGGTGTACCACTGTTCTTCTTTGCACCTTGATTCTTCCTCGAACATCGAGGAAGAACAACAGCGTGCCGAACCTTACAGAACAGGAAAAGCAGGAGATCCTCCGCTACCTAGAGGCCGACAAACCGCTGCCCGACAAGTTTCGTTTTCTTCTCTTCCAAGAAAAGCGAGAAGTGGAGCTCGTCTGGAACGGCAAGACCAACGAGGTCTGCAACATCGTCCTTCCCTTTCAGGTGATCGAACAGGTGGACGAACCACGCGCCGAAAAATCAGAAGAAACGAAGTTGCAGATGGATATGTTTGCAACCGACAGTCGCGGTCGTCAGCTGAAGGGCTGGACGAATAAGCTAATCTGGGGCGACAACAAGCTGATCCTGTCGAGCCTCAAAAACGGCCCGCTGCGCGACGAGATCGAGCGCCAGGGGGGGCTGAAGCTGATCTACATCGACCCTCCCTTCGACGTCGGGGCCGACTTTTCGATGGACATCGAGATCGGCGGCGACACCTTCACCAAGAAGCCCAACATCCTCGAAGAAATCGCCTACCGCGACACCTGGGGCAAAGGCGCCGATTCCTTCCTCGCCATGATCTACGAGCGGCTCGTCCTCATGCGCGATTTGCTCGCCGAGGATGGGAGTATTTATGTGCATTGCGATTGGCGTGTGAACTCGTATGTCCGAAGCATTCTCGATGAAGTGTTCGGTCCCAAACACTTTCGCAATGAAATTGTTTGGAAACGGCGTGTGGGTATGTCGAGTGCCGTACATGAGTCGAACCAGTTCGGAGTCTGTACGGATGTCATTTTCTTCTTTGCCCGCTCTGAGAAGACTGGTTTCGAACCGCAATACAATAAGGACTCGCCAGAGTATCAAGAATACATCGAAACACGTTTCACGTATGTTGATGACGACGGTCGCAAATACCAGCCGACAAGCCTCGTTAATCCCGCGTATCGTCCGAACCTTATCTATGACTACAAGGGCTATAAGTCGCCGCCGAATGGCTGGATGATTTCAAAAGAGAAGATGGAACAGTGGGACGAACAAGGGCGACTACACTTCCCGGAAAACAAGAGCTCTCGAATAAGACGAAAAAGTTATGCTGACGAACTAAGGGGAATGCCGGTTCAGAATCTGTGGACGGATACTTACGAAATCAATTCGCAAGCGGCTGAACGTGTTGATTATCCAACCCAGAAGCCCGAGGCCTTGCTCGAACGCATAATCCGCTCCTCTTCCAACGAAGGTGACCTTGTCATCGACGTCTTCTGTGGGTCGGGGACGACGGCAGTGGTGGCCGAAAAACTGGGACGGAAATGGATTGTAGGCGACCTGGGAAAATTCGCCATCCACACCACGCGCAAACGGATGATCGGCGTCCAGCGCGAACTCAAGGCAGACGGCAAGGATTACCGCGCCTTCGAGATATTGAACCTGGGCAAATACGAGCGCCAGCACTACATCGGCGTCAACCCGAACCTTCGCGAAGCCGAGCAGCAGAAACAGATGGAGGCGAAAGAAGCCGCCTTCCTTGAGCTGATTCTCCGAGCCTACCGCGCCGAACAGACTGAAGGCTTCACCACTTTCCATGGCAAGAAGGCTGGCCGCCTCGTCGCCATTGGGCCGGTTAACCTGCCGGTTACTCGCCTCTTCGTCGAAGAGATCATTCTCGAATGCCGCAAGAAGCACATCACCAAGGTCGACATCCTAGGTTTCGAGTTCGAGATGGGCCTTTTCCCCAACGTCCTCGACGAGGCCCGCCGCAAGGGCATCGACATCGCGCCGAAGTACATCCCCGCGGATGTCTTCGACAAACGCGCCGTCGAGAAGAACCAGGTTGTCTTCCACGATGTCGCTTTTATCGAGGTCAGCCCGCACGTGAACGGCAACACCGTTGCTGTGTCGCTCACCGACTTCTCGGTTTTCTACTCACAGGACTCGATCAAGAACGCCGAAGAGTCGTTGAGAAAAAAAGGCAGCAAGATCGTGGTCGAAAAAGGCCAGATCGTGAAGGTCTCGAAGGATAAGAATGGCATCGTCACCCGTGAGACGCTGACCCAGCATTGGACCGACTGGATTGACTATTGGTCGGTCGACTTCGACTTCGAGAGCAAGCGCGAGATCATCCGAGTTCAGAATCCGGACACCGAGGAGTGGGAGGAACAATGGACTGGCGACTACATCTTCGAAAACGAATGGCAGAGCTTCCGTGCGAAGAAGGATCGTGAACTCGAGCTAACGAGCGTCGCTCACGAGTGTCCACCGGGCCATCACAAGATTGCGGTCAAGGTCGTCGACATCTTCGGGAACGATACGATGACCATTGTCGAGGTGAGCGTCGGAGGAAAGAAGTGATGGCACTCCACCCCGACTTTCCCAGCTCACCGCACGCGATCTTAGACCCCACCGTTCGCTGGTTTCCCGCCGATGAAGCCTTGCGAGAAACGACGATGGATAAGCTCATGCCGCCGCTGGTGCCTGAGCTCCGTCGAAAGGTGAAGGAGTTCCGGAATAGCGGCTACGCCGCTGCCGATGACACCAGTCGGACGCTGCTACGCTGGTGGTTTAAGACCCCCCATTTGCTGCCCCAGGCCGATGGTACCTCGGCCGCGTTTCAATACTTTTTCGCTCAGCGCGAGGCCCTCGAAACCATCATCTATCTCCACGATGTAGTCGGCGTGAAAGACAAGTTTGACCTGATGCGGTTCGATAAGTCCGGAGCTGTATCCAGCGGCATGTTCGATGAGACCTGGCGCCGCTTTGTCATCAAAATGGCTACCGGCAGCGGCAAAACCAAGGTGATGAGCCTCGTTCTCGCCTGGAGCTTCTTCCATAAGCACTACGAGGCTGATTCTGACCTGTCTCGCAATTTCCTCGTGATTGCCCCGAACATCATCGTCCTCGACCGCATCTACCACGACTTCCAGGGACTCAGGATCTTCTTTGAAGACCCGGTCGTTCCCGATAACGGCATCGAAGGCCACAATTGGCGCGACGATTTCCAACTGACGCTGCACAGGCAAGACGAAGTGCGAGTGACTCACCCCACCGGCAACATCTTTCTCACGAACATCCACCGCGTTTACGCCGGCGAGGATATTCCCCCCTCCCCCGACGACCAGAATTCGATGGACTACTTCCTCGGCACCCGTCCAACCGGCGCCACCACCGATTCGAGGGTTGATCTTGCTATGATCGTTCGTGACATCGACGAACTCATGGTTTTGAACGACGAGGCACATCACATCCACGATGCTAAGCTCGCCTGGTTCAAGTCGATCGAAGACATCCACAACCGACTCCTGCAGAAAGGTGCCTTTCTCTCCCTTCAGGTCGACGTCACAGCCACCCCCAAGCACAACAATGGCGCCATCTTCGTGCAGACGGTGTCAGACTATCCACTCGTCGAGGCCATCTCGCAAAACGTCGTCAAACACCCGGTGCTGCCCGACGCGGCCAGCCGCGCCAAGCTCTCCGAGCGCCAGAGCGCCAAATACACCGAAAAATACGCCGACTACATCGACCTCGGCGTCATCGAATGGCGCAAGGCCTATGCCGAGCACGAGAAGCTCGACAAGAAGGCTATCCTCTTCGTGATGACGGACGACACCCGGAACTGCGATGACGTCGCCGAGTACTTAAACGGCACCTACCCCGAGCTAAAGGACGCCGTACTCGTCATCCACACCAAGAAGAATGGTGAGATCTCCGAAGCCTCTTCCGGCAAGGCCAAGGAAGAGCTTGAAAAGCTCCGCCGACAGTCCAACGAAATCGACGATCCGACCAGTCGATACAAAGCCATCGTGTCCGTTCTGATGCTCAAGGAAGGCTGGGACGTCCGCAATGTGACGACGATCGTCGGACTGCGTGCCTATTCCGCCAAAAGCAACATCCTACCCGAGCAAACGCTGGGACGCGGTCTGCGAAAAATGTACCCGGGGGGATTGGAGGAACAGGTCAGTGTCGTTGGCACCGACGCGTTCATGGACTTCGTCGAGTCCATTCAGGCGGAAGGCGTGGAGATCGAGCGCACCGCTATGGGCGAAGGAACGAAGCCCAAGACGCCCCTTGTCATCGAGGTCGACAACGAGAACGACACGAAAGACCTGGAGGAGCTCGATATCGAGATTCCCGTACTGACCCCGCGCATCTACCGGGAGTACAAGAATCTCGCCGACCTCGACATCACTGCAATTGGCCACCAACGCGTTCCGTATCGCCACTTCAGCGAAGAAGAGCAGCGCGAGATCGTGTTCAAGGACATCACCACCGGCGTGGTGACGCATACGACCATCCTCGACGCCGCTGGCGTCGCCGATTACCGCAGCGTCATCGGGTATTTTGCCCAGACCATCATGAAGGAGCTGCGCTTGGTCAGCGGCTACGATGTGCTCTATGGCCAGATCAAAGCGTTCGTACAGACTGAGCTCTTCGACCAGCAGGTGGAACTCGAACACCCGAACACTCTGCGCAATCTCTCCGAACTCGCCGCCACGAAGAGACTCCTCGAGGGCTTCAAGAAAGCTATCAACGACCTGACCATCCACGACAAGGGTGATGCCCAGATCCGCGACACCATCAAGCTACGCCAGACCCGCCCCTTTGTCGTAAAAGACCAGGGTTATCTGATTCCGAAGAAGAGCGTTTTCAACCGCGTCATTGGCGACAGCCATTTAGAGCTGCTGTTCGCCCGCTTTCTTGAGGACGCCGGTGACGTCGTTTCTTTCGCTAAGAATTATCTGGCGGTCCGTTTCCGCCTGGATTACGTCAACGCCGACGGCGAGATCTCCAACTACCACCCAGACTTTCTGGTGAAGCTTGGCGACGAACAAGTGGTCGTTGTTGAAACGAAGGGGCAGGAAGACCTCGACGTCCCACCGAAAATGGAACGTCTGCGGCAGTGGTGTGAGGACATCAACCAGGCACAGAAGAGCGTCACCTACGATTTTGTTTACGTCGACGAGGCAAGCTTCGAAAAGTACAAACCAACGTCGTTCCACCAGCTCATGAACAGCTTCCGCGAGTATAAGTAGAATCTCTCTTCAACAGGCTGGGAATATCTCCAGAGCTCTTTTCAGATGCCCCTCCTGCACCTCCTCTGGCTTCGTGTCAGGAGACTTTCGAGATACTCTAGCGTGTCCATCAGGCTGGCGATCGACGGCTTTTTGTTTCGGGTATTTCCCCAAAAGTCGGCCAACTCACTGGCTCCCCTACCGGGAACCGTTCCCGGTATTTTGGGCCAATTCAGGACATTTCGGGACATTCTGGGAGTAGTCGCCCTCGCGCAACACCCTGAAATCATGAACTTTTCGTGCGTTTCCGTATAGTTGCGGATCTCCGCCGTTTCAGCTTCCCAAGCTGGACGTCGCCGGTTCGACCCCGGTCGCCCGCTCTTCCAACCTTCTGAAAAGGTGTGGGTTTCTCGAGTCTTCTCCTGAACCTCAATCCGAAGGTTCCCGGGGGTTCCCGTTCAGGTTGGACGTCACGGTCTGATCAACGCCCCGACAGGACCGTTGTCTTGCTGCCCTCGGTACCCGAGGTCGTGTGAATCGACCTGCCAAGTTCACCGTGAAATACTCTCGCGGTGCTGTCCCCGGGAGAAATCGACCGAATCCGGTCTCTTGTGCGAGGCGGACACTACCGACTCTCGCTTCACGCGGAACGAGAACGTGATGCAGACCTCATTCTGATTCGCGAGCTCGAGGAAGCCTTGGTGTCCGATGGCCTCGAACTCCTTGAAAACTACCCCGAGGATCCGCGGGGTCACTCGTACTTGGTTCTTGGATTCACGGGCCAGAATCAACCGATCCATGCCGTGTGTGCTGAGCACGAGGGCGTTCTCGTACTCATTACAGTGTATCGCCCCGACCCCGAAGTGTGGCAGAATCACCGGGTGCGGAAGGAGAAGAAATGAAGACGTGCTACTTCTGCAAAGGTCCTCTCAGCAATCGACATGTCGAGCACATGCACGAATGGGCCGGGCAACGGTATTTGATCCGGAACGTGCAGGCTGACGTCTGCGACCAGTGCGGTGAAGTGTTCTTGGCCCCGAGCGCGCTGAAGGAGATCGACCGCGTCGTTTCGGAGGGCCGACCGACGGAGCATGTATCGGTGGCGGTATTCGACCTAAAATCAGACGCCGCCTAGATTCTTCAGTTCGGAAGCTGAATCTGCCTCGGATAGGTCCAGTCTTGGCCCCCCGGAAACAGTCCTCGTACGTCGTCGGGCATTACACCAACCTTCTCGGTGCAACGGCGCTGTTTGCAATCGCGGCGATCGGGTCCCTGCTATTCGACGCGCGAGTGGTCATCGCAGCGTTC
This sequence comes from uncultured Binatia bacterium (SeqCode), assembly GCA_965216585.1. GTDB lineage: Bacteria > Desulfobacterota > Binatia > HRBIN30 > CADEER01 > CADEER01. The sequence continues at coordinate 302,385 of CBDCGC010000003.1, forward strand.
GCTTCGTTCCTCGTGCTCGTCTTACTCACCACTCTCGGAGCGCAGATTGGTATGATTCCGTACGCGCCGATGCTTCTCGCTGCCCCGATTGAGGACGGTCGACTGGAAACACGCTGGCTGCTCGGTGGGCCGCCAGGAATCACTTCCCTCTCTCTTGCAGGCTTGGCCTTCTTCTTCGTCGCGGTGATGAGAAGGCTGCAGCGCGCGACGGCGCTGATTAGCCGATACATCCCATTCCAACTTGCCGACAAGATTCTCTCCGGCGATCACACCCGGCTGCGCGTCCCGAACGACGCAAACTTACGCTCTTCTTCTCTGACGTTGTAGGCTTCACCTCGACAGCCGACCAGATGGAAGCCGAGGATCTTTCCGCGCTGCTGAACGAATATCTCTCGGAGATGGCCGAGATTGCTCAAGCCTTCGGCGCCACCGTGAACCAGTTCGTTGGCGACGGAATCATGATCATCTTCGGCGCACCCGAGGCAACCAACGACCGCGACCATGCGGTTCGCGCCGTTCGAATGGCGCTAGCCATGCAGCAACGGATGGCCCGGCTTCGGGACAAGTGGTTTACCGCAGGCATTCAAACGCCCTTCCGCACGTCGATCGTAGAAGGCCCCCGGGCTCGGCGAGCCGCACCTGCGGCCCGGTTCCACGCGGCCCGGTCATCGCCGGGCTTTGGCTACAGTTCGCACCATGTGTCGTCGGTCAGGTGGACTCCTGATTATCGACGTGCGTTTGATCCCATCCGAGCGGGTGGGCAAGTTGCTTTCGCCGGGAACGGGTCGTCATGAGCTTCATCGAAACTGTCGAGCATGCACGAGGACTACTGGAGCGGAACGGACACCTGTCTCTGCGTGCCTTACGGCGCCATTTCGATCTGGACGAGGAGTCACTCGCGGACCTGGTCGCGGAATTGGTCGACGTTCAGAATGTCGCCGCTCGCGAAGGCGAAGTACTGTCGTGGATTGGTGTTGACGGACGCAAAGGACCTGCACGGGGTAGTGGAACCCAGGGAACCGAACAACGAGCGCGCGGGCCAGGGGTACTAGCGACCCGGGCGCCGGAGGCAGAGCGACGTCAGCTCACGGTGCTCTTCTGTGACCTCGTCAACTCGACGAGCCTCGCTGCCAGTCTTGATGCCGAGGAGTGGCGCGAGCTAGTTCGCAGCTACCAGCAGGCAGCGTCTGACGTCGTCGAGCGGTACGATGGTCACGTTGCCCAGTACCTGGGCGACGGATTGCTCATCTACTTCGGCTGGCCGACCGCCCACGAGGACGACCCGGAACGCGCGGTGCGTGCTGGGCTCGAGATCGTCGAGGCCGTCGCCGGGGCTGATGTCCGTCTTGCGGCCCGGATTGGTATTCACACGGGGCATGTGGTGGTAGGCGAGATCGGCGGCGGTGCTCACCGAGAAACACTCGCCATGGGCAAGACCACGCATGTAGCCGCGCGAATCGAAGCCAAGGCCGAACCGGGCGGCGTTCTCATGTCCTCAGTGACGATTCGCCTTGTCGCGGGGATCTTCGTGACTGAAGACCTAGGCAAGCATGCGTTGAAGGGCGTGGGCGAGATCCACCTACACCGAGCAATTCGTCCCCGCGGAATGCGCAGTCGGCTAGACGTCGCCTCCGCCAAAGGGCTCACCCCCCTCGTGGCCCGGCACCATGAGCTAGCACTATTGGAGGAACGCTTTTCGCAGGTGAGCCACGGATACGGTCAAGCGGTTCTCATTTCGGGAGAACCAGGCGTTGGGAAGTCGCGTCTGGTTCATGCATTCCGCCAGCGGGTCGCCAAACACACCCACATCTGGCTCGAATGTCGCTGCTCTCCGTATGCGCAGGACAGCCCCCTGCATCCGCTGATCGCCCTGACCCAGCAGGAATTCGCTTTTCGACTCGACGACCCGCCGGGGGAAAAACTCAACCTGATAGAGAAGTCGTTGACCGCGGCAGGGTTTGATCTCGACCTGACCATGCCGCTCCTAGCCGAGTTTCACAGCCTGCGGCCACCCGATCGTTTTCCGGGGTCCGCGCTGAGCGCCGTGGCCAGAAGGAAGAAGACTCTCGAGTTCCTGACCGAATGGCTTTTCCGTATCGGGCAACGCCACCCCCTCGTGCTCTTGTTCGAAGACCTTCACTGGGTGGACCCATCGACCCGAGAGCTGATCGGCGAAATTGTTGACCGGCTTCCGCGCGAGCAGGTGCAACTACTCGTAACCCATCGCCCGGACTTCGAAGTCCCGTGGGGATCCCGTAGCCACGTTACTCCCATCTTGCTGGCACCTCTCACGCGCGCCCAGGTTGGTGACCTCGTACGCAAGGCAAGCGGGGCGTACGCCCTTCCGGCCCCCTGGGTCAACGAAATCGTGCGCCGCTCCGACGGGGTCCCGCTCTTCGCGGAGGAGCTCACAAAGGCCGTAGTTGATGCTCATCCCGAGCCGCCCGCCCCGGGGATGCCGGTCCCTATGCTGGATATCCCGGACACACTGCATGACTTGCTGACGGCTCGCCTAGACGCGCTCGGGTCAGTCAAGGAGCTAGCACAGGTCGCATCGGTGCTCGGGCGCGATTTCTCCTACGACCTACTTCGGCGTGTTGCGTCTATAGACGACGCCAAACTCCGCTTGACTCTCCGAACCGCTGTGGGTCGAGAGCTCCTGTATCAGCGCGGCTCACCGCCCAACGCGACTTACCTGTTCAAGCATTCCCTCATCCACGAAGCCGCTTACGCTACGCTCTTACGGAGCAGGCGGGCTGAGCTGCACGCTACCGTCGCGGCAGTACTCGAGAGCAATTTTCCCGAGATCGCCGCATCTTCACCAGAACTACTCGCCCATCATCACGCGGCAGCCGGTCAAGTCCGCCGAGCAATCGACAGATGGCACGAGGCCGGTCGCTTGGCGCTCCGACGTTCAGCAAGTCGGGAGGCAGCCGCGCACTTGAAGCGCGCCTTGGATCTGGCGACGGCGGAGCGACCGTCCTCCGAGCACGACCGCGAGGAGCTCGACTTGCATATCGAACTCGGCGCGGCAACGATGATGTCGCACGGTTGGGGATCACCGGAGAGTGAACTCTGGTACGCGAGGGCTCGCGATCTGTGCGCCGCAGTCGGTGACGAGAATGAGCTGTTTCCGATTGTTTGGGGCTTCTGGATCATTCACATGGCTCGCGCCGATGTAGCTGAATGGCGGAAGGCTGCCGCGGAGCTTCTCGATATCGCCGAGCGTACCGATGATCCTATGATGCTGGTTCAGGCACATCACGCCAGCTGGGGAAACCCCTTTCTCGGGGACTTCGTGGTGCAACTAGAGCATGTCGAGCGTGGACTGTCTGGCTACGACCGGGCCAAGCACAGCAAATTCGCTCCACAGTACGGCGGCCACGATGCCGGCGTGTGCGGCCACGGCCACCGCGGCGTAGCTCTGTGGGCGACCGGTTATCCCGAAAGGTCCGGTGCCAGTTTTGCCGCGGCGGTCGCACTCGCCGACGAGATCGGGCACGCGCCGAGCAAAGCCCATTCTCTACTGATGGGCGCCTGGCAACCGATATTCGGATCCGACTGGGCCGAGGTTCTTCGCGTCACCGACGCTGCGATGGCGATTTCGAACGAAGTCGGACTTGCGACCTGGACCGATATCCTCGCCGTCTTGCGCGGCTGGGCTGTGGTCTCGCTCGGAGAGTCCGACGATGGCTTGGAAGAGATGCGGCGCGGTCTGGAGGGGGCTACTCTATCCAGCTCCGTTGGGTCGGCTACATGCCATGCCCTCTATGCAGAGGCCTTGTGCCTTACGGGCGCGACGGAAGAAGCCTTGGCCCAGTTGCACACTGCCCTGCCGCTTATGGAAGAAAGGGGAGAGGGGCTGTGGAAGGCTAACGCGATGGCACTAGCCGGCGATCTTCTTGTCGCCCGTGGGCTTCCGGCAGACGCCGAAGCATCGTATCGGAGTGGCATCGATGTGGCCCGCGCACAATCCGCAAAGATGTGGGAGCTTCGCGTAGCGACACGCCTTGCCCGCCTCTTGAAGCAGCAGGGCAATAGCATCGCCGCCCGCGAATTGCTCACCCCGATCTATGACTGGTTCACCGAAGGCTTCGAAACAAAAGACCTAAGGGATGCGAAAGGGTTTCTCGAGGACACAGCGTAGCTCACGACGACCCGTTTTCGGCGTAGATCAGACCGGGAACGGTTCCCGCTTTTTCAGGCCGATCCGGGACATTTCGGGACAATCCGGGAGAGGCGGCGGTCTTGCAACCCCTCGAAATCAGGAGTTTTTCAAGTGTTTTCGACCAGTTGCGCTTCCCTGCTGCTTCAGCTTCCCAAGCTGGACGTCGCCGGTTCGACCCCGGTCGCCCGCTCTTTCTATCCCCTGGAGAAGAAGCGGTCTTACTCAGATCCCGACGACGCGAATTTTCTTGCCAGTTGCCGCGACGAGGCGCTCGATGTCAGTACGGTCGCTCGTCACGATGTCCGCCATTCGTGTCTCGGCAATAGTGACCAAAGCGGCATCACTGATGTCGCTGGTTCGGGATTTACCGAGGAGGGCGCCCACCTCATGGGCGGCGACTTCATCCAGGGCGACGACTTCGCAGCCCCGCAGCACTCTGCGGAGTTGGACCTGCTTCGGAGACCGGCTTGCCTGCGCCAGGATAGGCGATGGGACGTACGGTAAAAGGCCCAGCTCCAATCGAACCCGGTGTTCGGCCCAGAAGCGACGATCATTCCGCTCTGCCGCAATCAACGGCCCAGCGTCATAGACCACCGGTCTCATTATTTCCGCAACCGACGGGACGGCGGGGACCGGCGCTTCTGCAGCACCTGTCGTCGGGCCCGTTCCAGCTCGTCCTCGGTGAACGCGCCATGCTCAGCTTCCCATTCTCTCACCGCCGCCAAACCGTCGCCGATACGCAACGAACGCCGGGCGGCTTCGGTGAGCCACGCCGATACGCTCACCTTCTCCTTGCGAGCAGCGCGAACCACACGGGCATGCACGTCCGCATCCACGGTGATGGCAAGCTTGCGAGCCGGGGCACCACGAGGCATGTCCAAACCATACTACCGGGGTAGTATAGTTACAACATCAGCCGATCCCTGGCATTCGTCTGCGGCGAGGGCGTACGATGTCCCCGCCATAGCTGCCCACCCGGCGGGGAGTCGAAGGAAACCGGCCCCCGTGTGAGACCAACTCATCGTGCGAGCGGAACCACTTTCGATCGGCGGATCTTTCGATCTCTGGTGACCAGCGGGACTCGATGCACGACGCTGGTCGCGGAGATCAATTCATCGGCGGGATCACTGCGGAAGTCGAGGTCGCGGATCGCTGCGCAAACATCGAGCGTGATCGACCAGGTGTGAATCGAGGCGAGTGTTCTTCTTACCTCCGCCGTATCGATATCAAACTCGATGCGCTCGAGCTGCCCGAGCTTGGCGACCTCCCATAGGACAATCGCCGAGATGCTCCAGGTGTCTCCGCGAAGCAGCTTCTCTTCGGCAGGCTTGAGCTCGCCCGAGAGAGCGAAGAGCAGGATGTGTGTGTCAAGATTGAGCATCCCAGCTCAATCCGGTGCTGGTGATGTCTCCGTTGATTCGAATCTTTCCGCGAAGTTTGCCAATCAAGTCAGCCGACTCCGCCTCGATCGCGATCAATTTCGCTACGGGCTTACCGTGTTTCGTGATGATGATTCCCTCGCCATCGACACGATCGAGAACCGCCAGGCACTGCTCCTTGAACTTCGCCGCCGCCATCGTCTTCATCCGGGAAACCTACAACAAGTCAGAAAATCTGTCCACTTTGCAGGCAGTGAATCGCCCCAAGCACTTTGGATCTCCGATCCCCCTTCACCTCGCAACGTTACGCCCGTCCATCCGCGCGCCGCCACGGCGAGGGACTTCACCGCGATGACCATGCCCCAGGTGATCCGTTGGCGGAGCGTGTCGGTGAGCGACACCAGCGGCAGTGGCCTCGCCGGTCAGGCGTCACTCCAAGCGAAGCGCGGTAAAGTCTTCAAAACGCGCAAAATCGCGATCGTTGGAGAGAATTTCGCGGATCCCGTGCTCGAGACACGTCGCGGCAATCTGGGCATCGAATGCCAGGTTGCCGCGCACGCCGGCTCGGCGACAGACTTTCCCGAACAGCGCCGGATACTCTGCACCGGGCGCCAGAAGCCGAGCCGTCGGACTTCCGAGCAAGTGCTCGACGAAGCCGAGCGCCTGCTCCAGGCTGCTAGGTGGACGAAACACGCGCGGATGGGTGACGATTCGAACGAACTCGCCGATGCAGAAGATCGGAAGCGACCAGGGGATCTCCCCCTCGATGAGTTCACCCAGTCGCGATCTCGCCGCGCCGTGCTCCGCCATCTCTTCCCTGTGACAGTAGACGAGGATGTTCGTGTCGACGGCGATCATTCCGGCTGGTCGAGTAGATCGTAAAGCGCGTCCCGGTCGGCGACATCGATCGACGGCGGAGCATCGCCGCGTACCGTCGGCGGTAGAAACCGGTACCTCTCCGGCTTTCTCGCACGCGGCGCCAGACGAGCTCGCAGAGCCTCCTCCACCACCGCTCGCAGCGTAGTACCGCGACTGGCCGCAAACCGTTTCGCCCGCTTCAACAGACGGTCGTCGAGCTCAATTGTCGTTTTCATATGGGTCACCCATATCATTGAGCTGTAAGTACGGCAATCGGAGGAACTTCAACCTGCCCCCTTGATCGGCACGCCTCTCCGCACTCTCGCAATCCTGTCGAATCGTCTCGGGAAGCCGGCATCCCCACTAGCAGCTAGAGCGCTTCCCAGGTCGATTCGGTTTCACCGATAGGAACCGGTACATCAACGAAGTTTTTGCAGAGAGTTTCGTGCAATAGTACGGGCGCACGACAACAGGCAACAGCATCGCGCGCCCTTGCGCGGGCTTGAAGAATCGGAGGTCGCAACATCATGGCTAAATGGAGAAACGCGGGGAACACCGCCGTCATTACCGGCGGTGCAAGTGGCATCGGCCTGGCGGCAGCCGAGAACTACGCCGCAGCCGGTATGAACGTCGTCATCGTCGACAAGAATCCCGAGTCGATCGCGAACGCCACCACACAACTACAAGGCGTTGCAACGGGTGCCAGCAAGATCGTCGGACACGAATGCGATGTCACGGATTTTGCCGCCCTGCGTGAGATCAGCAAAGCCACATTCGACGCTTTCGGTGGTGTGAACTGCTTGATGAACAACGCCGGAGTCGGATTGTTCGTAGGCGCACCGTGGGAGAATCTCGACGAAGCGAAGCAAACGCTCCAGATCAACCTCATGGGAATCATTCACGGCTGTCACGCGTTCATTCCCGCGATGTTGGAGTCGGGGCAACCCGGAGCAGTCATCAACACCGGATCCAAGCAAGGCATCACTCGCCCGCCTGGAAACTACGCCTACAACCTGTCGAAAGTCGGAGTCCTCGCCTACACCGAAAGCGTCGCCCACGCGTTGACCCAGATTCCCGACTGCAAATTGTCGGCGCATTTGCTCGTACCCGGTTTCGTCTACACACCGATGATCTCGAGCTTTCTGCCGGAGAAGCCGGACTTCGCTTGGACGGCAGAACAAACTGTCGAGTTCATGCTGCCGTGTCTCGATCGCGGCGACTTCTACATCTTGTGTCCGGACAACGAAGCGACACGCGAGATCGACGAAAAACGAATTCAGTGGAACGCCGACGACTTGATCAAGAACCGGCCGGCGCTCTCGCGGTGGCACGCCGATTTCAAGGAAGCATTCGACGAGTACATGAAATCGTAGTGCCTCCTTATCGGGTGTGGCCCAGCGGCACGCCCAGTTCGTGCATGAGACGCCCGAGATCGTAGCCATCCGCGCCTTCGATGACCTTGCCGTCGCGACAGCAGAACCATGTGATTCCCGGCAGGTCTACCGGCTTTCCCGTGCCAGGCACGCCAAAGCCGTCACCCGTATGTGTGCCGCTCGCCCGCCAGCGCACGACGGCCTTGTCGCCAACCGCCATCACATCCTCGATCTCGATGTGGATATCGGGGATTGCCGCAACGAAGGGATCGTACGCCTTCTCGCGCCACTCCCGACTCCCCGTCAAGCGGCCAACGGCCGCCGAACCGACACAATCGTCCGCCATCAGCTCCTCAATCGCGGCGCTGTCCTTGCCGTTCCAAACCCGCTCAAACCACGCCCTTGCAACCTCTTCACTTCGAAGCATGACGCCTCCTTTCGCCACAGCTTGGCCGCGCTCGGCCGTACATCGATTCGAAAGATGTCCGTAGCTGCTCTGCACGCAGCCTGTCACATCTCGAACCTGACACCGGAACTCACACGCCCGGATCGATGCCGGTCATCTCGATCGAGACCTCCCACAGCCGTTTGGCCAGCTCGGGGTCTTTGCTGCGCGACGTCGAGTCGACGCGTATCGCTGGACCGGCGCTCTCGAAGCGCTTGCTCGGGCCGAAGTACTGGCCGCCTTCGACTTCGGAATGGGTGGCAGCCATGAGCGTCGGCCAGGCTCCTTGATGCGCGTCGTTGAACCACGGGCGCAGCAGCGGTGCAAAACTCATGATCGCCTGCGGCCAATGCCGCGACAGCTCGGTTTCGGCGATTCCGGGATGGCAAGCGACGGCGATCGTCGGTGCGCCGCGCGCCCTCAGCCGGCGGTCGAGCTCGTACATGTGCAGCAAGTTCGCCAGCTTGCTCTGGTTGTAGCGCCCCACTTTGCTGTAGCTCTTCTCGGCGGCGAGATCGTCGAAGTCGATCGACCCCATGCGATGCGCTTGGCTGCTGGTGACGACGACCCGACTTCCCTTCTGCTCGGCGAGCTTCTCAAGCAGCAGACCCGTGAGCGCAAAGGTACCCAGGTGATTGACACCGAATTGCGACTCGAAGCCGTCCTTCGTTTTCTCGAAGGGTGCGTGCATGATGCCGGCGTTGTTCACCAACACGTCGAGGCGCGGTTCGCGTGCAACGATCTCGGCGGCCCGGCGAACGCTGGCCAGATCGGCCTGATCGAGCGGAACGAAGTCGAGGTCGGCGCCGGGTGCGGCGGCCTCGACCTGCGCCATCGCCGCGCGCGCCTTCTCCTCGTTGCGACAGCCGAAGAGCACGCGCGCTCCGCGCTCGGCCAGCGTCTTCGCCGCCTCGAAACCGAGGCCCGTGTTGGCACCGGTTACGAAAAACGTCCGTCCGGACTGCTCTGCAACGTCTGCCGCCGTGAATCCGTTCGACATTCATGCCTCCTTTGACGCTCGATCACCTCAACCAAACAACTTCGCGGGCCCGACAGTGATCGCCTCGATCCACCGGGATGAACGAGAACTGCATACCTTGTCGCTTGCTCAGCACTGCGCCCCCATAGCGCCTCGCGCACGGCGAAGTAGGCTGGCTTGGGTTCGCGGTCGCGGTCGAAGAGGAGCGGCGCCGGGTCGTCGTACGACAGTGGGAACCAGAACGTCTCCTGATCTTCGAGACCCCAGACGAGAACGTCAGTACAGCGATCGACCGACAGGCGCGCTTCGACGACGCGGCGATAGTTCGCCGCCTGGTAGGCGAAACGATCGGGCCGCGCCGGGTCGACGGGATTGTCGAGCTCGCAGACCCACACGTCGACGCCGAGATCGGCGACCTGCTGCATCGTGCGCTGCAGGCGGCGAAATCCGGTTCCCGCCCTAGGGCCTCGGTCAGCATCAGATGAGATCCACACATTCACTTTCCGGCGTCTGCGCGCCCGGACCATCGTCATCGCCACAACCCGCCATCGCAACGACAGCCGCGATGACCGCCACCGCGAACGGATTCCGGATTCGATGTCTCGTCATGAGCGCAAACCACTGCTCACAATGGTTTCATCGGAAATCACCGGCTGCGGCAAGCGCTGGTGCAAATTGGCGCTTACATCAGTCTAGCAGTCCGTTGAAAAAGTAGGGTAGGAGCGAAAATGAGAGATCTCGCCCCAGATCAAGGCGCCGAACCGGAGGCAAAGTCGGGACTTTTGTTGAGGATTCGGCAACGCAGAGCTGGGGCGAGAGATCCAGTTGCAGCCCAGGCTACTTATTCAACGGGCTGCTACCGCTATCCCATTTCGCCGGGAGCGAATGGAACCGCTACGAAATCACCCGCGGGCTCGGTCGCGCGATTCCTCAGGTCGTGATCTGACCGCCGTTGAGGCCGATGGTCTGCCCCGTCATCCAGCTCGCTTCGGGCGATGCGAGATAGACGACGGCTGCGGCGACATCCTGCGGGCGCCCCAGGCGCTGGGCGGGAATCCCCTTGACCAACCGGTCTGTCAGCGCCGCATCGTAACCGCCGTCGATCATCCCCAGGGCAAGCGTGTTGGCAGTCACACCGGACGGCGCAACCTCGACGGCAAGGTGGCGCATGAAGCTGATGGCGGCGCCCTTGCCGGCGCCGTAGGCGGCTACGCCGAGGTGGAGACCGACCTGGCCGGCACCCGACGAGATCGTGACGATACGGCCCCAGCCGCGTTCGCACATTCCATCGACGAAGACCCGGCTGCAGTTCAGTACACCGTAGGCGTTGAGGTCGATGTAACGGCGCCACTCCTCAGCACTCGTCTCGCGAAAGCTGCGAACCTCCATTCCGTCGGGAATGCCGGCGTTGTTGACCAGGATGTCGACGCTGCCGCCGGCCTCCTCGATGCCCTTCCGCGCAGCTTCGACCGCCGCGAAATCGGTCACGTCAAAGACGGCGGGGCTGGCGTCGCGCCCCTCGCGACGCAACTCTTCGACGACCTTCTCCGCCCGCCCGCGGCGCACATCGTTGACGGCGACGGCAGCACCCTGCCGCGCCAGAGCCAGGGCAATGCCCTTGCCGACGCCCTGGCCCGCTCCCGTCACCAGCGCTTTCTTTCCAGCCAGATCAAACACCAACGACTCCCCTTTTCGGCAACGATTGGTTGCCCCATAGTCCGGTGAAGGACGGATTTCCATCCACATCGAAAAACAGCCGCCGTCCGCCGTCGAAGGCCTCAAGGAAGCACCCGAGGAGCCTCCGAGCAGCGCAGACCACGCAGACGCCGGCGCCCGCAGGCCCAGCGCAGCCCAGCCGGCCCCAGTCTCTTAGCTCTGGACATCCCGCAAAAAGCACAGCAGAATCGTGTTTGAAACGAGGCTCCTCTTCCGATGCCCGGTACACTCCTGCCCAGGGCCCGCAAGCGGGTCATTGCTGCGTTTGCGAAGTTGCTGTTGCAGCCGCTCGAGAACTACGTAGTACGCGTACCAAACGATCTCGCGGTGCTCTCACAAACTTTGCGCAAGGGGGACGTCATCCTGGTGGAGGGCGACCAACGGGTGTCGCAAGTGATTCGCTATCTCACCCAGAGTTGCTGGTCACACTGCGCCATCTATGTAGGCGATGCGCTGATCCGCGACGACAGCGAAAGCGCCGAGGCACTCAAGGCGGAGCATGGGGAAGAGGCCCAACACCTGCTCGTCGAGGCAATCGAAGGAGCTGGCGTCACGGTCAGCCCGCTGTCCAAGTATCTGCGCTACAACATTCGAATCTGCCGGCCGGAGGGACTGAGCCGCAGCGACACCGACACCATCATCAATTACGTTCGCTCGCGCATCGGCCACCGTTACGACTTGAAACATCTGCTCGACCTGGCGCGCTACTTCTTCCCGGTCAGCGTCGTGCCGCGCCGCTGGCGGCGGGCGGTCCTCACTCTCGGTCGCAATTCGGAGCGCGCCGTCATCTGCTCGACGATGCTGGCGCGCGGGTTCGCCCAAATCGGCTATCCGATCCTGCCGCAAGTGAGCAGCGCGGCCGACGAATCCGAATCACCAAAGTTGCTGCGGCTGCTGCCGCGCCGCTGGCAACGCCGCCGCACCTATTTTCGCCGCCGCGACCCAAAGCTGATCACCCCGCGCGACTTCGATCTGTCGCCATACTTTCAGGTCGTCAAAGTCACCCACATGGGCGACGGTCGCTTCGACTATCACGACATCGTCTGGGAGGACGAGACGGGCCTGCCGGAACCGGTTCGCGCAACCAAGGTCGAAGCACCTGAAACTGAAGTCGCCTGACCATTCGCCGCCCCGCGACGACCGCCCGCAGGAGATGAAATGTCGGACGTCTTGATCTACCACAACCCGCGCTGCTCGAAGAGTCGCGCCACGCTCGAGCTGCTACAGCGACGCGGTATCGAGCCACGCATCGTCGAGTACCTGAGCTCGCCGCCGTCGGCCGACGAGCTCGACCGCGTACTACGCCTGCTCGATCTCGAACCGCGCGACCTGACGCGCAAGAAAGAGCAGGCATACAAAGAAGCCGGCCTCGACGACGAAACACTCGGGCGCGACGAAATCATCGCCAGGATGGTCGCCCACCCTATCGTCATCGAACGCCCCATCGTCGTCAAAGGCGATCGCGCCGCCGTCGGCCGACCGCCGGAAAACGTCCTCGAAATCCTCTGACTCCAACCTTCTGCCGATTCGCGGCAGCCAATTGACACCCCGCTCTTCTTCATTGTAGGAAAAAGTCGGTCGCTAGGCGGAACGGCCTTCGAAGCCGGAAGTCGACTGAGCGGCTTTCTTTTTTGCCGCTACCTGACCGGCCGGTCAAAAGTGGTTGTGGAGTGCGACGTTGGACGTGTTGACCGATCTCTCTCTAATCCAGGCGATCATCGCGATCGGCATGCTGGCCGCCGCCTTTTGCTACACCGTCGGCCTCTACTCGGCGATCGAATTCTTCGCCGGCCGATCCGAGCGGCAGTGCGAGCCGCGTCTCGGAATCACCATCCTCAAACCGCTAAAGGGCCTCGACCCCGGGCTCTACGAAAACCTGGCCAGTCTGTGCCGGCAGGACTATCCGCTTTTCCAGATCGTCTGTGGTGTCGCCGATCCTCACGACCCGGCGGCAACGGTCGTCCGCCGCCTGCAGCGCGACTTCCCGGCCGTCGATCTCGATCTGGTCGTCGATGAACGAATCTACGGTGCGAACTACAAGGTTTCCAACCTCATCAACATGGTCGGTTGCGCGACCCACGAAGTGATCGCCATCGCCGACGGTGACATCCGTGTTGGTCCCGGCTACCTCGACGCATTGAACGAGGCGGTTCAGCGACCCAACGCCGGCCTCGCCACCTGCCTCTACCGCGCCGTCAACCGCGGCCACCTGCCGACGCTGATCGAGTCGCTGTTCATCAACACCGACTTCACACCTCTGGTCATGTTGGCGCGCAAGGTCGAGCGCTCGACTTACGCCTTCGGCGCAACCATCGCCATTCGCCGCGACATCCTCGACGAGATCGGTGGCTTCGCGCCACTCGTCAACACGCTCGCCGACGACTACCAACTGGGCCACCGCGTCGCCGCCAAGGGCTACGACCTCATTCTCACCGACACCGTCGTCGACACCATTCTCGCGGTCGGCAGTTGGCGGCGGCTGATCGATCACCAGTTGCGCTGGGCCCGCACCTATCGCATCTGCCGGCCCGGTGGATACTTCGGCAGCGTCCTCACGCACGGCACGCTGTGGGCGACGCTCAACGTTCTCTACAATCTTTTCTCCCCGGCGGCATGCCTGGCCAGCCTGGCACTCCTCGCCCTGCGCTTCGTCTCAGCGACGATCATCTCGTGGCGCTGCCTCGAGTCGGAAACGGCGTGGACGAGCATGTTGCTACTCCCCCTGAAGGATCTCTTCTTCGACTTCATCTGGCTGCTCGCCTTCACCGGTGACACCGTCATCTGGGGCGGCCACCGATTCCGCGTCGACCGCGACGGCGAGATGGTCGACCTGGATCGAACGGCGCCGCTCGCGCAGATCGACACCGCGCCTCAGGCCGGCTCGGCTCGTCCAACCGGCACGCGCGGCACGGGCTAGCCGCAGCAACGGGGCCATCAATCAGCAGCGCTGATCTCAGCACCGCGGCGCTCGGCCTTCTCCCAGACACGGATATACGCCTCGGCCGACTTGAAGAACGGCTCGAGCTCTTCATCGCTGACCCCGTCACGGCGGACGTCTTCGATGAGCTCGGGCAACAGGCCGATGTGCACCAGACCTTCGGTGTTGAAATCGATGCGGCGCGCACCGACCATCGGCTGAGTGAACGTCACGTCCCCCGCATAAGATTCAAACGGATAGGCCACCGGGTCCGACTGTGGCGACGAGCAACGGCTCTTGTCGCCAAAACGCGGCGCCGGCGCGCCGGCAAATCCGTTCAGATCGAGCCCGAGACCCAAGCCCGGAAAGCCGCCGTTGTCGACGATGCGCTGCACCTTGTCCTGATAGCCGTCGTCGACCGTCGCGCGTTCGCTGGCCGAGCGACATCGGCCGAAGCCTGCCTTCGAAGTTCCGCCGAGGGCATAGATCAAACCACCGTTGTCGAGCCCGTGCGTACCGACGGCCGGATAATCGTTCGCTTCGAGGAGCTCAAACGCGCGCTTGTACGACAAGCGCGGCAGATGGTCGACCTCGAGGAGAACTCCCTTCTTCATCACCTGCTCGATGAGAAACTCGCCCAGCTCGGTGAGGCCAAAGATCTGACAGTGGTCGTCGACTCCCGCTAGCGGCGGCTCGAGAAAGCGATCGAAGAACGGCCCCAAGGTCGCCAGTGGATCGATGAAGAAGTCGGAGAAGTCGTTGGGCGGCAGAGCCAGGAAGTCGTCGCGAATCTCGTTCAGTCCCGGGAACGCCAGCGCCCGCCGATCAAAGACCGTCGGCACCGAGAAGTCACACTCGGTCGTGAAGTTGGAGAAGTGGCCGGTTTGGATGATGTTGCCGATCTCGATGAAATCCTTGCTGCCGTCACCTGCCGTGAAGGCGTTGTCGTATTTGTGATTGGGAAAGAGCACGCGCACGCCGCGGTCGTAGTACTCCGAAAGGCGGTCGACGACGTCCTGCTCGGTGCAGCGGGCAAAGCCGGTCGGCGGCGACGAGGAAGCAGTCGAAGAGGTTCGACGTCTCGATTCCCAGCACCACCGCCAACTTGCCGTCGAGGATCACCTCACGGGCTTGTGCGGGCGAGGTCACGACGCGGAACCAGCCGCGTCCCGGGCCGCCTTCCTGGGCGTCGATGTAGTCCTGCATGGCGTAGGTCTCGTCGATCTGGCGGTCGACGGCGACCATGTCGTTGCACGAGTAGCGAATCGGCTGGATGCCGCCGCGACCGAGAAAGTCGCAGATGATCTGGTTGGAGACGGCGTGTTGTACGACCAGCCGCAAGCCGCCGCGATAGGCGCGCTCGATCCAGCGGTAGTACTGCGTCTGGTGCGTCGAGCTGTCAAAGGCACTCGGCCAGGTCGTGAACTCGGGGAAGCCCTCGGTGTGATGGTTGAAGTCGTCGAGAAGACCGTTCTGCACGATTGCTACGAGAGAGGCCACGTCCAGATTGATGGTGCCGTCAAAACCGGCGCCGAAGAGATCGGCGCGGCCGTCGGGACCGTGGAACGGCTCGCAGCTCGGCAGAGCCCGCTGCACACCGAGCGGATGGTAGGGCGCTCCGTGGAAGATGCCACCGCCGCCAAAGCCGAAGTTGGCAAAGATGTGCGAGTGCGTATCGGCGAATCCAAACACCGAGCCGTCGTCGTAAACGAGCGGGTCGACCGCGCCGTTGCTGTGAATCCCCTCTTCCGGAAACTCCGCGCAGCCCTCTGCCGCCTCGAGCGCGACGCGCGCGGCCAGGGCCTCGTCGCCGACCACACTTCGTTCACCGAGGTAGTTGCCCGATTGTCGATGGCGCAGGTGGTAGCGATCCGATCCGGAGCTCGAGAGCTCCCACTCCGCCTCCGAGTCGCGCCCGTCGTCGAGCGGATCGAGGTCGGCGGCGAGTTGCAACGCGCGGCCGATGCCGGTCCCGTCGGAAACCAGGTAGGCGCGACCCTCATCGTAGAACAGGTAGCGTCCCAACCCTGAGGGCTCGAGAAAGAAGCGCGTCGCCGTGCCGGCATCTCCGTCAAATGAGTATGCGTCGCCGGCAGGGCTCGTTCGCAAGTAGGCGTCAGATCCGCCGCGGACGACGAAGCAACCGTCGGCAAGCGCGAAAACGTCGGCTTTGCCGCCATCCGTCCCGCCATCGTCGCTGGAACAGCTGGTCAAAATCGAAACGGCGACGGCAATCGAGATCAAATACGAGTGTCGCACGAGCGTGTGGCCTCCTGACAGCCCGCGTCCATATCAAGCACGCTGCCGGGCGGCTACACCCCGTCGAAAGGCGGCTCAACCGTAGCGATCGGCAGTGCAGGGACCGTCACAGACGTCGATCACGGCGCCGTTCGACCGCAGGAACTCACTCTTCTGCAGCCTCACGTCGGCGTCGTAGCGCGGATCCTCATGCGGATCGTGTCGCCCGAGCGCGTCTCCCGCACCGTCCGGCGGAACATTCCCCAAGGGGGGCAACGGCACGCCTGAGTCCCACAGGACGACCGCCGAACCAGACCAGGGATAGTCGATTGCCGGCAGATCGAAGGCGTAGTCGATTCCAACTCGATCGTTCGCCGTCGCCGGCCGATGGACCGCCGCACCAAACGAACGCGCTTCGACGAAGGCGGTGACGTCGGCGACCTGGAAGTCGCCGAGCGCGACGTGCAGCAACACTCTGTGCTCGCTCCTGCCGGGCAACGGCCGATCGCCCAGGTGGTTGGCATAGCCGTTGGCCTCGCCGCGATCCCACACCATCTGCATCAGCGCCAAGACGATCTGCCGCTCGAGGGCGTTGGGATAGGCCGTGTCGATCACCGGCCGGAAGTTCAGAAACGCCCGGCTGCGATCGAGCAACGTCGAGAAGTTCATACCGGGAACGCCAAGTACGGCGCGCGACCACTCGGTCGCCAGTGCGGTCGCTGCCGCACCGAGGATACCCCCCTGACTGTTGCCGTCGTAAAAGACATCCGAGGTGTCGATGACCGGCCGGCCGTCGCTGCGAAAAGCCTCGTTCGAGACGAAGCCATTGGCGTGCGTCATCAACCGCGCCAGATAGTTGATGTTGACGAAACCCTGCTGCAGGCGGTCGGGCGTCTTGGGGAAAGTTGGTGATATTGCCAAGCCCCGTGCCGATGACACCGGCGTCATCGAAGGTCATGCCAACCCAGTCGGTCGCGCAGTAGACCATGTTGTGCTCGCTCGACATCAAGACGATGTCCCATGCTTCGACCACTTCGAAGCGCGAACCGAGGAGGCCGTGTCCGTAGACGACGGCCCGCGCCCGGCTCGCCTTCGGCGCCGACGGACGGAGCTGGTAGGATGCAGGCGAAACGAGCCTCGAAGACTGGGTTCTCCGGGTTGACCGCCGGTAAGCCATCCTCGCCGTAGTGCAGTCGGCTCCCGGGTGCGCCATCGCCTTGCAGATAGTTCGGCACCTCGAATCCCCCGTAGACGTAGTGCGAGGTGCGGTTGCGGACGCCACCGCCGGCCTGCTGGACCTCGTCGATCCGAAAGATCGGCGCACCTTCGCCGAGCCGAGCCAGCGAGTCATCGCTCATCGCCAGTGCCCGCTCACTCAGCGAGCGAGTGCTGGCGATCGTGAAGTCCCAGGCCAGCCACAACTCGTCGCGCCGCATTCCGGCGCGTTGGGCAACGGCAAAGACGCGCTCCATACGCGGGCGCTGGTTCTCGACGGACGGGCTGGTGGTCGGCACGCCATCCCGGTAGGCGGCGAACACCTCCGACACCGGCAGACTCTCACCCGAACCATCGACGAGGCCGCGGATCGCCACGACGTAGGAATGACCGTCTGCAAAGTTCGCCGCCGGGCGAATGATCAACAAGCGGTCATCTTCACCGCTCGCCTGAGCATCGACCTCGACCCAATGCGGATGGCGGCGACCGCTGTCCGCGTCGATGATGAGCACCGCCGAGTCGTCTGAAATCGAATGCTCGAGATCGACCAGCGATGCCGCCCGGCTCGCCACCAGATCGACACCGGGAGCAAACACCAGTATCGGCGACCCCGGCGAGAAGCCGTCACTGCGATTCCACTCGCGCAGATCGGCTCGCTCACCAAAGAAGGTCTCCGGTGCGTGTTCGGCAGCAAAGGCCAGGCGCCGGCCACTGTCCATCGCCGCATCAGCGACCGTGTAGGCGTTGCTCGGAAACGGCAACAGACAGGAGCGTTGCTGCAACAGGCCACAACCCTCCGTCACCGCCACTTCGATTGGCTGCGTTCTTTCGTCGTCGTCCCCACAGCCGGCAAACGCAACGACAGCGAGCAAGGCGAACGCACAGGGCCACTGCGTTGGCCGAAAGTCCCACATTCCAGAACCATCGCCGACCGAGTGAAAGGGCGCAAGCCTTCCCCAGATCCGCTATCGGGGCGGATCGCGATCCGCGCTTGCCGTCGCCGTGGTGCACATTTGCTGCTCGGCGCCGACGCGAAACCACCGCGTCGTACGACCGAGGAGCGGTACGCCGATGTAGCCACGGATTTCGAGGATGTTCTCCGCCACCGCGGTGAGGGAGGCGCGGTAGTCGTTGCCGCTACCGGGGTCGTAGATCGTACCACTGCCCCAGACCGCTTGCCCCTCAGCGCTGCGGCGCAGCCCGCGCAGGATCTCCAAGCCAAGGACGCCGCGCTCGCGCAATTCCCGGCGCGGGTTGTGCTGGTCGCGCAGAGGACAGCCGTTCTCATCGTATGGAGAACGCAGCCAGACGATGCGGCCGCACAGCGCGTCCCCGCATGCGTGGACTTCCACCTGCGCCGCGCCACCCTCGGCGTACCACAAGCCGAGCGGGTTGAGCGCCGCCCGCTGCGTCGCCGCTGCCGGCAGCAGCGGCACCAGCCAGCAGGATATGAGCAATGCGATCGCCGCCGGAAGTGTCGCCGAACGCCCCGCCCACACCTCCTTCATGCCGCACAAGACGCGCGGCAGGCGGTAGGGTCGCACCAACCAGTGGTAGGCGGCCAGGGTAGAAAGTGTCGCGACGGTTAGGAGCAGGGCAAACTTGACCAGCGGACCGAGATCCAAGTGGATGATCAGGTAGCCGGGCAAGACGATCGCCGATTGGTGCAGTAGATAGACCGGAAAGGCCGAGTGGCGCAGGTAATCGAGTCGCCTTGATGGAGCCGACCACGAGTGTTTCGCCCACCCGAGTAGCGACAGGACGAAGCACCAGCCGGCGACTGCGGTGTTGGCGAGAATGAAGGCGGTCGACTCGTAGACCTCCAGCACACCGAGGAGCAGCAACAGCGTTGACCCGAGAGCGATGGCGAGCGCGCGTTTGCGTTCGCGATGAACCGCCGACTCCAACGCCGGGAAGCGGGCGAGGAGGAAACCGAGGATCATGAACGTGCTGTAGTAGGCGAAGTTGGCCCAATCGTCGACGAGATTCTGCAGCCCCGGCCAGCGCCCGCGCATGGTCACCTGGATGATCGCCAAAGGAACGATCGGCGCGTACAGCCAGGCCGGCGACGACGGCAGGCGCAGCCACGCACCACCGCGCAGGAAGCGGCGAAAGAGCGGCAGATAGATCAGCGAGAAAACGAAGAGGTAGGCGACGAACCAGAGATGCCCCCAGGAGAAGCGACTCAGATCGCTGAAGAAAGTCGGTAAGAAATCGAGGAAACTCTCGTTGAACGGTTCGGCGACAGGCAGCCCCGACGGAATCACTTCGTGAAACTCGGCCTGCCGCGAAGGATCGACATAGAGCCCGGTGTAGTTGGCATCGAGGCCGTTGCGGCGCTCGAGATACTTGATTGGCGGCATCAGCAAGACGCAACCGGCCGCCAGGGGCACGAAGAGTCGCGCCACACGCTCGCCGAGATACCCCCGAACACCGCGCGCCCGCAGCGAAAAGTGCGCTGACCAACCGGCGAGGAGAAAGAAGAGCGGCATGTGCCAGAGGCTGATGAACCCGCAGACAATCAAAAAGACGAAAGAGACCTCGCCATTGCGGATGTGGTAGAACGGCGCCGGGTTGAAGACCATCGCCGTGTGAAAGAGCAAGAGTAGATAGGAGGCGAAAACCCGCAGCCAATCGACGTCGTTGCGCCGCGTCGTCGTGGAATCCATTCGTCACTCCTCCTTTTTTGCCAAGGCGCCAACGACGAAGCGGACGACCGTATCGAGGGCCGTTTCATCGCTCACGGCTTGTGGGTGTGGGTCCCAGTAGCGGTGCACTGCCCAAAACACCGTCGTTTCAATCAGCAATCGAGCCGCCGCTGGAATGTCGGGCACCGGCTCGAGAACACCCGCAGCGGTGCGCCGTTCGAGGTAGGCAACGATCAAGGCCATCAGGCCTTCGCGACTGCCTTCGAACCAGAGCGCCGCCAGCTCCGGTTGGTCGACGGCGGAGCGATCGAGCAGCTTGATGCCGTTGCGATTGGCCGCCAACCGGGTGTAGAGCTCGCGGATGATTGCCTCGAGCTCGGCGGCAACGTTTTCGCCGCCGCTCTCGGCCAGGGCTCGATCGAGCGTCGTCAGCCCTCCCTGCTCCGCCAAGCGGCGTTGCACATAGTCGACGGTCGCACCCGCAGCAGGCGTCGGCAGTGGTAGCTCTCGCGGTACACCGACGTCCGCCGGCGCATCGGCATGGCGAATCGCCAGATCGAAGAGCGCCTCCTTGCTCTCGACATAGAGATAGAGAGTGCCCTTGGCGACGCCCAGAGCCGCCGCGACATCCGCCATCTGCGTGCGCTTGTAGCCGCGATCAATAAAGACCCGCGTCGCGCACTCGACCAACTCAGCCAGTCGCCCCTCCGGAATCACTCTGGGCATGCCGAAGTTCTATTATAACTGACCAGGTCAGTCAACTATTTTCTGATATCGAGACAACCCTGCCGCAGCTTGACCCGTACTTTCCTGCCACGTCGCCCATGGACGCTGCTAAGCGAGTCCGGGTTTGGATTGAGTCAGCCGAGGAAGAAGTCTATCGAGCGATCGGCGAGGCTGATGACTGGGGCCCAGTAGAGGCCGAAGACGATGGTGCCGAGGGTGAGGACTGCCACCAGGCCACCGGTCGACCAGTCCATCTCGACGCTCTCGTCGCCGCCACTCGGTTGGTCGAGGAACATGGCCCGCACGATGCGCGCGTAATAGTAGAGCGACACGACGCTGTTGAGGGCACCGACCAGGGCCAACAGGTAGTGCTCGCCGCGAATGACGGCGGCGAAGAGGTAGAACTTGCCGATGAAGCCGGCGAACGGCGGAATGCCGGCCAGCGAGAAGAGAAAGACGGCCATCGCCACCGCCGGCAACGCACCGCCGCGCCAGGCCAGGCCGCGGAAGCCGTCGAAGTCCTCGCGCCCGGTGGCGTTCGCCACCAACATGACGATGACGAAGGCGCCGATGTTCATCAGATAGTACATGGCGAGGTAGAAGAGGACGGCGCGCAGTCCTTCGTCGCTCAGCACCACCAACCCCATCAACATGTATCCGGCGTGGGCGACGCTCGAGTAGGCGAGCAGGCGCTTGATGTTGTTCTGCTGCAGCGCTGCGAGATTGCCGAGCGTCATCGAAATGGCCGATAGCACGAGGATGATGCGCGGCCACTCGACTCCACCCATCGCCTGCCACTGGCCGTCGCCGGCCGTCCCCGACAAGGCGGGGTAGAAGAATCGCAACAACAACGCGAAACCGGCGGCCTTGGAACCAACCGAAAGAAAGGCAGTGACCGGAATCGGTGCACCGGTGTAGACGTCGGGCGCCCACATGTGAAAGGGCACGGCGGCGATCTTGTAGCCAAATCCAGCCAGGGTCAGGATGATGGCGATGAACAGCGCCAGTGAGTTGCCCTGCCCGGCGGCCAGCGCGTTGTTGATGCCGGCGTAGTCCATCGAGCCGGTCAGCCCAAAGATCCAGCTCATGCCGTAGATCATCGTGCCCGAGGCGACACCGCCGTAAATGAGGTACTTCAACGATGCCTCGCCAGAGCGGCGGTTGTGACGCAGCGTGCCGGTGAGCACATACGAGGTGAGACTGACGAACTCGAGAGCCAGGTAGGCCATGAGCAAATTCGTCGCGGTCGCCATCATGTACATGCCCAAGGTCGACGCGAGCAGCAGCGTGTAGTACTCGCCCTGCGAAACCCGATCGATCTCGCGCGAATCGAGCGACATCCAAATCGCGGCAAACGTCGCCAGCGCGAAGATCACCTTGAAGAACACGGCGAAGCTGTCGTGCACGATCATGCGATTGAAGAGGATCGCCGGCTCACTTCCCGACGTCCACACGACGGCGAGGAGCGACAGCACGACGGCTGCCAGCGCCGCCAACCCGAGCAGATCTTTGCGGCCGACGATGAGGTCGGCGATGATCAACGCCAGGACGGCAATCGCCAGAATCAGCTCCGGGACGAAATAGCCCAGACTTTCGACAGGCCCCAGTTGCATGATCGTCCGCCCCGTCCCTCTACCCTACAGAAACTTCGACACGACGCCGTTCAGGTTGTTCAACGACGCGCCCATGAGATCGAGAACGGCGCTCGGATAGACGCCGAGAAAGATGACGATCGCCGCCAGCGGCACCAGCGTGAAGAGCTCGCGCCGGTTGATCTCTTCGAGGCCGGCGTATTTTTCATTCACCTGCCCCAACCAGATCCGTTGCAGTGCCCACAGCATGTAGCCGGCCGACAAGATCACCGCGAGCGCCGCGATCATCGTCAGACCGGGATTCTGCTGCCACGACCCGAGCAGCACCAGCGCCTCGGAGATGAAGGCCGACAATCCCGGCAGGCCGAGGGCGGCGAAAAACGCAACCGCCACCAGACCGGTATAAACCGGCATGACGCTCGCCAGTCCACCGAAGCCGTCGATGTTGCGATGGTGAGCGCGGTCGTAGATCACGCCCACCAGGAGAAAGAGCATCGCCGTCACCGTGCCGTGGTTGAACATCTGCAGCACGGCGCCGTTGATTCCCTGCTGCGTAAAGGACGCCATTCCCAACATGACGTAGCCCATATGCGACACCGACGAGTAGGCGACCAGCTTCTTCAGGTCGGTCTGCGCCATGGCGCAGAGAGCGCCATAGACGATGTTGACGACGCCGACCGCGGCGAGAAACCAGAACGCCAACTCGGCCGTTGCCTCCGGGAAGATCGCGTAGTTGATGCGCAGGATCCCGTAGGTCCCCATCTTGAGCAAGACGCCGGCGAGGATCACCGAGATCGCCGTTGGCGCCTCGACGTGAGCGTCGGGCAGCCAGGTGTGGAACGGGAACGCCGGAATCTTGATGGCGAATCCGATGAACAACGCCACCCAGATGACGATCGGTACCGACTGGCCGAAGATCAGACCCGTGCGCAGCCATTCCGAGTGGTTGGCCTGATCCATCATCGCCAACATGTTGAACGTATTCGCCCCGGTCGCCGGATCGGTCGTGTTGAAGTACAGCGCCAAGATCGAGATCAACATCAACGCGCTGCCGAGCAAGGTGTAGAGAAAGAACTTGATCGCCGCGTACTCCTTGCGCGGTCCACCCCAGATGCCGATGAGAAAGTACATCGGCAACAGCATGACTTCCCAGAAAACGAAGAAGAGGAAGAAGTCGAGGGCGACAAAGACGCCCATCATTCCCGCATCGAGCAAGAGAAAGAGGGCGAAGTACCCTTTCACCGCTTTGTTGATCCCCCACGAGGCAAAGATGCAGAGGAACGACAGCAGCGCCGTCAGCAGCACCATGGTGATACTGATGCCGTCGACGCCGACGCGGTAGAAGATGTTGAAGCTGGGAATCCACGGCACCGTCTTCATGAACTGAAATCCCGGCGTCGCCCGATCGAAGTTGAAGTACAGCCAGATCGCCATCAGCAGGGGTGGAATCGTCGCCGCAACGGCGGTCCACTTGACGAGATTGTCGTTGTCGCGCGGCAGGCACAAGATCACGATCGCCCCGAGCACGGGGATGAAGGTCATCAGAGTCAGGATGTTGTCCATTCGTTCCTCTCGAGCGGCCGGCCGACGCCGTCACCACATACGCACTACCATCATGCCGACCACGGCCACCGCGACGACGTAGAGATAGGCGTTGATGTTCCCCGTCTGCAACGTGCGCACACGGCTGCCGACGAAGCTGGTCACCCAGCCGACGGCGTTCACTGCACCGTCGACGACATAGGAATCGAAAAGGCCGTGCAAACGAGACAGCATGCGCACGACCCACGCCGCGCCGTTGACGATTCCGTCGACGATGTTGGTGTCGAACCACGAGGAAATCCGCGTCAGCCACATGGTGCCGCTGATCACCGTCGCGTCGTACGCCTCGTCGACGTAGTACTTGTTGAACACCGTGCGATAGAGCTTGCCGCCCCACAAATCGGTGAGCCGATCGGCGGTCAGGGTCTTGGTCTTGTACATCGCTCGCGCTACCCAGATCCCCGCCAGCGCGACCAGCACTGAAAAGACCATCAAGACGTATTCGATGACTTCGACGTGATGGCCACCGCCGTGCCCATCGCCGTGCCCGGCACCGTGTTCGAGCACCGGCGCCAGCCAACCGTCGAATCGCGCGCTGCCGAAGAGAGCGTGCGGCACGTTGAGAAAACCGGCGAAGGTCGCCAGAGCGGCGAGGATCATCAGCGGCACGGTCATCGAGAACGGCGACTCGTGCAGATGCTCCTTGGTGTGCTCGTCAGCGCGACATTCGCCGTCGAAGGTCATGTAGACCGAGCGGAACATGTAGAATGCCGTCATCGCCGCCGCGCAGACGGCGACGAACCAGACGATCTCGTGACCGCTGGAAAACGCCTTCCAGAGAATCTCGTCCTTCGAAAAGAAGCCCGAGAAAAACGGAATGCCGGCAATCGCCAAGGTCGACAGCAGGTACGTCCAGTAGGTGTACGGCATCCACTGCTTCAGGCCGCCCATCTTACGCATGTCTTGCTCGTGGTGCATGGCGTGAATGACACTGCCCGAGCCGAGAAAGAGGCAGGCCTTGAAGAAGGCGTGCGTCATCAAGTGGAAGACGCCGGTGGCGTAGGCGCCGACGCCCATGGCGATGAACATGAACCCGAGCTGCGAGACCGTCGAGTAGGCGAGCACTTTCTTGATGTCGAATTGCGTCGTGCCGATCGTCGCCGCAAAGAAGGCCGTC
The DNA here is from genome assembly GCA_965216585.1 of uncultured Binatia bacterium (SeqCode). Classification (GTDB taxonomy): domain Bacteria; phylum Desulfobacterota; class Binatia; order HRBIN30; family CADEER01; genus CADEER01. The sequence continues at coordinate 327,358 of CBDCGC010000003.1, forward strand.
GCCGCGCCGACCGTGGCGATGACGTTGCCGGTCAGCGGCGCCATGTCGAAGAGCACGTTCAACCGCGCAATCATGTAGACACCGGCCGTCACCATGGTCGCCGCGTGGATCAGCGCCGACACCGGCGTCGGACCGGCCATCGCATCGGGAAGCCAGACGTAGAGCGGGATCTGCGCCGACTTGCCGGTGGCGCCGACGAACATCAGCAGCGTGATCAAGGTCACCGTCGCCATTCCCCAAAACTCGTGGCCTTCGAGAAGCGGCGCGTATTGAGTGATCTCGCGAAACACCAAGGTCGGATGACCGGCGCCGGCAAGCGACCAGAACAACAGGAACGTCGCGCACATGAAGCCGAAGTCGCCGACCCGGTTGACGATGAACGCCTTACTCCCGGCCGAGGCGTTTTCCCACTCCGAATACCAGAATCCGATCAATGCGTAGGAACACAGCCCTACCCCTTCCCAGCCGACGAACATCAGCAACATGTTGTCGCCGAGGACCAGCGTCAGCATGGCGAAGGTGAAGAGGTTGAGGTAGGCGAAGTAGCGCCAGTAGGCCGGCTCGTCGTGCATGTAGCCGGTCGAGTAGATGTGAATCAGACCGCCGACTCCGGTGATGATGAGAATCATCAGGGACGACAGCGGATCGACCTGGAAGGCGACGTCGACGTTGAGATTGCCGACGTGAATCCAGGGAAAGACGTTGTCCAGCAGAATACGCTCGGCCGGCTCGAGCCCACGCAGTTGAAAGAAGGCGCGCAACGCCAACACGAAGCCGAGCAACGGCATGGCGCAGGCGATGCCGCCGACGACGCGCTTGCCGAGCGCTTTTTGAATCCAGGCACCGCCAATGCCGTTGATGATCGCCCCGATCAACGGCAGCAAGGGAATCCAACGCAGGTAGGAGACCGCGTGCACCGTCACCGCGTGAGCTGTGTGAGGAGAGTGATCCATCGTACCTCAGAGACGCAGCGTATCCGTCGCTTCGACGTCGATCGTGTGGAAGGTCTGGTAGATTCCCAACACGATGGCGAGACCGATGGCCGCCTCCGCCGCCGCCAACATGATGACGAAGATGGCGAACATCTGGCCGTCGTAACTCACCGAGGAATAGCGAGAGAACGCGATGTAGTTGAGATTGGCAGAGTTCAAGATCAGCTCGACGCCCATCAGAATTCCGATGGCGTTGCGCCGCGTCAACACGCAGAACATCCCGGCGAGAAAGACGATCGCCGCGACGACGAGGAAGTGCGTCAGCCCGATCTCCATCAGCCGCGACTCTCCTTGACCTCTTTGCGCGAGAGCACGACCGCACCGATCAGCGCCGCCAGCAGCACCAACGAGGCGAGCTCGAAGGGCAGAATGAAGTCTGTCAGAAAGGCATTGCCGATGCCTTCGATCGTCGGCACCGGTTCGGCAACGTCGATGAGATTCCACCGCGCCCGCGTGATCGCCCGCATCATCGCCGCGCCGATGACGGCGAGGATGACCAGAGCCGGAATGCGACCGAGGGAGCGGTTCGACACGCTGACGTCACCGATGCGAGTGGTCAGGTTGATGGCGAAGAGCGTCAACACGAGAATGCCGCCAACGTAGACGAAGATCTGCACCACGGCGACGAAATCCGCTGCCAACATGACATAGAGCCCGGCCATCCCGAGCAAGGTGCCCATCAGGGCGATCGCCGAGTAGAAGATGTTGTTGGCCAGCGCCACGCCGAGCGCCGACACCACCGTCAGCGCCGCCAACAGGTAGAAAACAACCGGGAAGAACGAAAACTCGTTCGTCATTCCGCCGCCCCCGCACCATCTCCCGCTTCGGCAAACTCGTCCAGATAGCGCATGCCGCGCTCGAGGATCGGCGCAATCTCGGGATCGTCTTCCACCTTCTTGGGCTTGTAGGCAACCACCGGTTCTTTGACGAAACGCCGCAACATGCTCTCGAGCGAGTAGTCGGCGCCTTCGAATTCCGGCGTGTGGTGAATCGCTCCCGTCGGGCACGGTTCGCTACACAGTCCGCAGTACATGCACTTGGAAATGTCGATGTCGAAACGCGAGAGCATCATCTTCCGCGTCTCTTTGTCCTTCTTCGCGTCGATCACGATGCAATCGATCGGACAGGCGCGCTCGCAGGCGAGACAGCCGGTGCAGATCTCGAGATCCACCTCGAGGATCCCACGATAGCGATACGGCAGCGTGTCTTGCACGCGCACCGCCATACGGTCCGGGTACTGAATCGTCATCGGTTTGCGCACGAAGTGCGAGCAGGTCACCGCCATTCCCTCGAACACCGCCTTGGCAGTGTCCGAAATGTTGCGAACGTACGATCTCAGCGCGGCAACCATCGTCAATTCCCCAACCTCTCCGTCACGACAGCGGTGAGAGCACGATCTCCGCACCCGAGCGCCGCAAATGGAAGGCGACCCGGTAGAAGAAATACCCCAGCAAAGCGAAGCCAAGCGCGGTCATGGCGATCTCCGCGAGGCGGAAACCATCCGGCCAGATCAACACCCACAACGCCGTGCCCATGAAGTTCACGAAGGCGATCGGCAACAAGTACTTCCAACAGGTCGTCATCAGTTGGTCGACTCGAATCCGCGGCAAAGTCGCGCGAATCCACATCATGATGATGACGCCGAGATACGACTTGAGAAAGAAGGTCAGGAACTGAGCAACGTTGAGGCCGATTCCGCCGTCGGTCACGCCGGCAATGATCGGCACCTGCCAGCCACCGAGGAAGAGAGTCACCAAGATGGCGCTGATGACGTAGAGGTTTCCCCACTCGACGAGGAAGAAGAAGAGATAGCGCGCGCCGCTGTACTCCGTGACGAAACCGGCGACCAGCTCGGACTCCGCCTCGGGCAGATCGAATGGCGTTCGGTTCCCCTCGGCCAGCAACGACACGAAGGTCACGAAGAATCCGACGAAGGTGAACGGCGAATGGAAGATGAACCAATCCCAAGGGCCCCAGCCCTGCTGCTGGATGATGCTCTGCATGCTCAGCGTCCCGGTGATCAGGATCACCGTGAAGATGCTGAGCGCGGCCGGAATTTCGTAGCTGACGATCTGCGCCGCGGCGCGGATGCCCCCGATCAACGACCACTTGTTGTTCGACGCCCAGCCGGCGATCATGATGCCGACGACGACCAACGACGTCATCGCCGTGATGTAGAGAATACCGAGGTTCAAATCGGCGACGATCAACGACGACGAGAACGGCATCGCGACGAAGGCTCCGATGAAGCCAATGACGACGACGAACGGCGCCAACTTGAACAACTTGGCGTCGGCGGCGTAGGGGATCGCTTCCTCTTTCATCAGAAGCTTGATGCCATCCGCCAGCCACTGCAGAATTCCCTGCGGGCCGACCCGGTTGGGCCCGACGCGCGATTGGATGCGCGCCCAGACACGGCGCTCGAGAAAGGTCGTCACACCGGCGACGTTGAGAACGAAACCAAAGACCACCAGCGCGCCGGCCGCGAGCATGCCGATCAAGTAGGCGACGTCGCGCGGAAGACCGCCGAACGTGCCGTCGGCGATCAACGCATCGAGGAATGATTGCAGCATCTCTCTCGTCCAACCCCGTCCGCGACTCAGCGGTCGACCTCGGGCGCGACGATATCCAGGCTGGCAATCACCGTCACCAAATCGGCCAGCATCAATCCCGCGCTCAGATGTTCGATGATGGCCATCGCCGAAAACGAACCCGTCCGCACCTTGCATCGATACGGATAGTCCGTGCCGTCGCTCACCGCGTACCACCCCATGTCGCCGCGCGCACTTTCGACGCGAACGTAGGCGTCGCCTGCGGGCGGTTTGAGCTTGCGCGGCACCTTGGCGACGACAGGTCCATCGGGAATTTGCGCGAAGCACTGGCGCAAAATCTTGATGCTCTCGCGGATCTCCAAAACGCGGACGATGTAGCGATCGAACGAGTCACCGACCTCGCCGGCCATGCCGGTTCCCACCGGCACGTCGAACTCGAGCTCCGGGTAGACCGAATACGGCTCGTCGCGGCGAACGTCGTAGCGAACGCCGGAGGCGCGCAGGTTGGGCCCCACCAGGTTGTAGTCGATCGCCTCCTTGGCCGGGATCGTGGCAACCTTTGCGCAACGGCCGCGAAAGAGCGTGTTCTCCGTCACCAAATCGGTGTGCTCGTCCAGCATCGGCTCCAACTGCGCCAGAAAGGCGAGAACCTTCTCCTCGTAGCCGGGCGGTAGATCCCAGGCGACGCCACCGATGCGCATGTAGTTGTACGTCAGACGCGCGCCACAAAGCTCTTCGAGCAGGTCGTTGATCTTCTCGCGCTCGCGGAAGGCGTGGAAGAACGGCGTGATGGCGCCGATGTCGAGGATCATCGTGCCCACCGACAGCAGGTGGGAGGAAATCCGGTTGAGCTCGGCGGCGATGATCCGGCAGTACTCGCCGCGCTTCGGCACCTCGATGTCGGCGAGCTTCTCCGTCACCATGCCCCACCCCTGGTTGCAAAACATCGCCGCGACGTAGTCGACGCGATCCGTGTAGGGCATGAAACCGTGGTATCCGACCTTCTCGGAAATCTTCTCGATCGAGCGGTGCAGATAGCCGACGTCGGGAATGGCGCGACGCATGATCTCGCCGTCCGCCTTGACGACGAAACGCAACACACCGTGCGTCGACGGATGTTGCGGCCCCATGTTCAGGGTCATCTCTTCCGTCTCGAGGCCCACACCTCGATCGACCTCGACTTCGAATCCCGCCAGACTCATCGATTCACCGCAGCAGACTTTCCCGCGTCGTCGCGATGCCGTGGTACTCCTCGGGTTCGACGAAATCCTTGCGCAAGGGATGGCCGATCCAGTCCTCCGGCATCAGCAGTCGGCGCAAGTCGGAATGCCCCTCGAAAACGACACCGAGCAGATCGTAGATCTCGCGCTCGAGCCAATTCGCCGCCTTCCAGACGTTTTCGACGGTGCTCACCACCGGCTCGTCGCGCGGCACGCGCACCTTGAGAATCGCCCAGTGGCGGTGCTCGTAGGAGTAGAGGTGATAGACCAGCTCGATGACGCCGTCGGCCCGGTAGTCGACTCCGCTCAGATTGCTCAGCGAGTCGAAACGCAGGTCTTCGTCGTCGCGCAGGTACAGACACGTGTCGGTCAACTGCGCCGCATCGACGACCGCGAACGGATCCTTGACCGAGTCGTCCACGTCGGCGAGAGCGGCGCCCATCTTGGTGCGCAACCGGGAGTGGATCTCCGAAGAATCCATGAATTCCGCAGGCTCCTTCGCTCAGGCGTTGGCCGCCGAGCGCCGCACCAACCACGTCTCCGTCATCATCTTTTCCTGCAGCTTCAAGATACCTTCCGTCAACGCCTCCGGCCGCGGCGGACAGCCGGGTACGTAAACGTCGACCGGGACGACCTTGTCGACGCCGTCGCACACCGAATACGCCAACTGAAACAATCCACCGCAACTGGCACAGGCGCCCATGGATATGACGTAGCGCGGTTCCGGCATCTGCTCGTACAGCACTTTCGTGCGCAGCGCCATTTTCAAGGTCAACGTTCCAGCCACCACCATCAGATCGGATTGTCGCGGTGATGCGCGCGGCGCCGCGCCGAAGCGATCGACGTCGGAACGCGGACCCTGCGTTTGCATCAGCTCGATGGCGCAGCAAGCGAGACCGAAGAGCATCCACCACACCGACGACTTGCGCGTCCAGTTGAGAAACTGGTCGGCGGTCGTCGTCACGACCCCCTGAGAGAACGAGTTGACAAGCGACATTCTCTAATTTCCCCTCACCGCGCCGCCCTCAGGCAGCCTCGCGCACGTCTTCGTCTTCGTCATCGGCGTCCGATGAAGCTACCCGCTTCACCCACTCGAGATCGCCCTTGGCCCACACGTAGACCAGCCCGAGAAAGAGAATGACCAGGAAGATCGCGATCTCGGTGTAGGCATACAAGCCGGCGCCGCGCTCCACCCAGTCGCGAAAGACCACCGTCACCGGTGCGATGAAGGCGACCTCGACGTCGAAGATGACGAACACCAACGCGACGAGATAAAATCTAATGTTGAAGTTGATCCAGGCGCCACCGGTCGGAGGCTCTCCGCACTCGTAGGTCGACATCTTGCCGGGCTCCGGATTGTGCGGTCGCAACAGCCAGCTCAGACCGGTCATCAGGAAGACCAGCGCCATGGCGAGCGCCACGAAAATCAAGACGTTGGCGAAGTCAAAAAACATGAAAAGTGCAGACCTCCCCCCTTCTGACGGCTCGCTAACACAGGGGGTATGGGGAGTCAAACCTACCCTTTTTCAAAGGTTTGCGGTGCCGGCACCACTCCTCCCACAGATCGCCGGCCGGTCCGAAGCGCTCATCAGTCGAATTAGCAATACTTCTCTCTTCACATGGTAAACCATCGTATTTTCTGATCTTTCAGGTGCCGCCATCCATCCGTCCACGCCTGCCTTCGAGCACGGCGCGGCTGCGACCGTCGAGCGGCAGAATGTTGAGAGTGCCCGTGATGTCATTCAGCGAAACGTAGATCTCGGTTCCGTAGGCCTGGGTCAGGTTCGCATAGGTCATCACGTCTGCCGGCGCGCCGCGGCGAAAGACGCGTCCCGCCGCCAGCAAGACGACGTCTTCGCAATACAGCGCCGCCAGGTTGAGGTCGTGCAGCACCGAGACGATGGTGACTCCCTCTGCCTGCACCTGGCGCAGGAGATCGTAGATCTCGACCTGGTGGCGGATGTCGAGGAAGGCGGTCGGCTCGTCGAGCAAGAGTACCTGCGGCTGCTGTGCCAAGGCGCGGGCGAGCGCAACCCGCTGTCGCTCACCGCCACTCAGCTCGGTCACGGCACGACCGGCCAAGTCTTCCGTGCCGGTCTGGCGCATCGCCGCCAGCGCGATCTCGACGTCATTGCGCTCTTCGAACGAAAAACCGCGCAGGTGCGGGGTGCGACCGAACAACACCATCTCCAGTGCCGAGTAGGGAAACGGCATGACGGTTTCCTGCGGCACCACCGCGATGCGCCGGCCGACCTCGCGGCGCACCATCGCGGTGATGTCGCCACCGGCGAAGCGAACACGCCCCGACCACGGCACCAACACGCCGCTCATCAACTTGATGAGCGTCGACTTGCCCGAGCCGTTGGGCCCGATGATGCCGGTGAATCCGCCGCGCCGGACTTCGAAGGAGACGTCCGACACCACGGCGTCGCGCCGGTAGCCATAGGTTACGTCGTCGACACTGATCGACATCGGCCTAGTCGCGAACCTCGAACCCCGCTCCTTGACGGCGCAGGAGATAGACGAAGAAGGGGCCGCCACAGAGAGCCGTAACGACACCCACCGGTACTTCGGACGACGAGGAGATCGAGCGCGCCAGTGTGTCCGCCGCACTCAGGAAGATACCCCCCATCAACGCCGACGCCGGCAACAGCAAGCGGTAGTCGGGGCCAAAGAGCAGGCGCGTCACATGCGGGACGATCAGGCCGACGAATCCGATCATGCCACTGACGGCGACGGCGGCACCGACGAGCAAGGAGGAAACGACGAAGCAGAGCCGGCGCACGGCACCGACGTCGACCCCGAGCTGACTCGCGCTGTCTTCGCCGAGACTGAGGGCGTTGAGCGCCCGCGTCTGCCACAGCAGCAGCGCACCACCGACGACGACGTAGGCGAAGCTCGCCGCCACCAGGGAGTAGCTCGTCGTCGCCAGGCTGCCCATCAACCAGAACAGAATGCCGTGCGTCTGGAAGAGATCGGCCATGGCGTTGACCGCCATGATCAATGCACCGGTAAAGGCGTTGCAGACAACGCCGGCGAGCAGGAAGGTGTACGGCTGCAGGCGGCCGTGCACCGTCCCCAAGCGGTAGACCACGAGCATGGCGATCAGCGCACCCGCAAAGGCGCCGAGCGGTGTCAGCAAGAGCGCCGGCAGGCCGCTGTTGGTCGCCGCGAAGAGCGTCAGCACGCCGCCGAAGGCGGCACCGCCCGAAACTCCGAGAATGTGCGGTTCGGCCAGGGGGTTGCGCAGCAGCGCCTGCAAGACCGCGCCGGCCATGGCCAATGCCGCGCCGACCGAAACGGCGAGGAGCACGCGCGGAATGCGCGTGCGAAAGAGAATCGTCGCATCCACATCCGCATCGACACCGCTGATCAAGGCGGCCACGAGATCAATGCGCGTCGGGCCAATCGATGCACAGACGAGGACGCAGGCGATCAGCAACGACGACAAGCCGACCACGATTGCGGCGAAGCGAGCGCGCGTCAGGCGCGACTTTCCCGCGAGAGCACCCGGGCGATCAGCCATGCACCGTCTCGGCCGCTCTAGCGTTCGGCAAACACTTCCGGATGAATGAAACGAGCCACCGCGGCGAGAGTTTGCGCCACCCGCGGGCCCGGTCGCAGCAGATCGTAGCGGTCGGCGCCGACGATCCGCCCGTCGCGCACGGCCGGAATCGATGCGTAGGGGCGCCAGAAAGGGAGACTTTGGCCGGCACCCTGCGCCGCCGTCATGCCGGTGTCGATGATCACCTGCGGCCGGCGAGTGATCACCAGCTCCATGCTCAGATGTGGCCAAGCTTCGCCAGACTCCGCCGCGACGTTCACTCCGCCAGCCATTTCGATGAGCTCCGACTGATAGGTCCCGGGACCGGCGGCGATCAATGGACGCCGGCCGACCACCATCAAGACGCGCCGCTTCTCGACGTTCGACAACGCGCCGAGGACGTCGCTCATGTCGGCGCGAATCCGCGCCACCAGCTCCGTGCCCTTGTCGGTAACGCCCAGCGCAGCGGCGACGATCTCGATCGTTTCGAGGATCTCGTCGACACTGTTGGGATTGACCACACGCACGCGAACACCAAAGCGCTGCAACGCCTCCACCGAGGCGCGGTTCTCCGGACTCGGCACCGCCAGGACGAGGTCGGGCTTCTTCTTCAGAATCACTTCGATGTTCGGCCGCAGAAACGTGCCCACCCGATCAATCCTCTGAGCCGCCGCCGGGAAATCACAGTGAGACGAAACACCGACCAGACGATCGCCCTGCCCGAGTGCGAAGACGATCTCGGTAACCGATGGCGCCAGGGAAACGACTTTCTCGACTGCGCCGTGCACACGCACCGCCGACGACACCGCGAGCATCGCGGCGACCAGCGCGAGAAGTGAGCGGCGCACGCGCGCTGCGGGCACCACGGCAATCGCGATCGCAGCATCCGGCGCGCGAGCACCCGCGCCGACGTCGATCGCCCTCGTTTTCATCGACCTCACCTTGACTGTTCTCCGATCCAAGTGCTAGCAGTCGATGCACATAGTCGTTGTGCGTAGGGAAGTCGGTTGAACTCCGACACGGCCCCCGCCACTGTAACCGGCACGAACGCGGCATCGAGCCACTGTCCCGCGGGATGGGAAGGCGTCGCAAGTAGGGAACCGGGAGTCAGGAAACCTGACACAGCGACAGGTTTGGAGTCCTCCGGGGTGTGGGGACGGGAATCATGAAGAGAGATTCTCGTACACATACCCGGGGCGCGTTGGCGCCGCCGGGTTTTTTGTTGTCCGCCGCAATCGGCGCGGCACTGTGCGTCGCAACAACCGGCGACACCGCAGCAGCGGAAGAAGTCGAGCGCATCGAGGTGGTCGGCCAGCCACCGAGCGAGGCGCGCCGGCGGGCGCCGACGGCGTTCGTCGACGAGATCCGTTTCGATCCCCAGCAAGTCGAAATCGAAACGGCGCCGGAAGTCCTCGCCCAGCGGGTGGGCGTACAGGTACGCCGCTTCGGCGGCCTCGGCTCCTTCGCCACGATCTCCATCCGCGGCTCCGACTCCAACCAAGTACACTTCTACATCGACGGCGTACCGGTCTCGCAGGCACAGAACGAAACGGTCAACCTCAGCAACCTGCCGCTCGACGCCCTCGAGCGCATGGAGGTCTACCGCGGCACCGTACCCATCCACCTGAGCGGCAGCGCCACCAGCGCCGTCAACCTGATCACCCGTGCTCCCTCGCCAACCGCCAACACCGAAATCAAGGCGCGCTACGGTTCGCTGCAAACGCGCCAACTCAGCGCCACTCACACCCAGCAAATGCTCGGCTTCGACCTCCTCGCCCACCTCACCTACCTGGGCAGCAAGGGCGATTTCGACTTTCGCAGCGACAACGGCACCCTCCTCAACCCGGACGACGACCGCGATGAGGCGCGGCGCAACAACGACTTCGACGCCGTCAACGCCATCGTGCGGGTGGCGCGCAGCCTTTCACCCTCCGCCGATCTCGACCTCAGCCAGGAGTTTCTCTTCAAGGATCGCGGCGTGCCGGGCGGCGCCAACTCGATCGCCCACGACACGTCACTGCAGAACCTGCGCTCGCTGACGTCGCTGCGCCTGCGCGCCCGAGCGCTCGGCGGCACGCCGAACGATGTCACGGCGAGCCTCTACGGCACCTACCAGCAACAGGACTTCGACGATCCGCGTGGCGCTTTCGGCGCCGTGCTCGACACCCGCAATCAGACGACCTCGGCGGGCGCGCGAGTCGGCCTCGATCACTACGGACTGCCGTGGCAGAGCATCGGCGTCTTCACTGACGTCGCCTGGCAGACCTTCTCACCGCACAATCAGAACAGCCGGCCACCGGACGGGCCGGATCAAAGCCGCCTGCGCGTCGCCCTTGCCGCGCAGGATGTCATCGCGTTGCTCGACGATCGGCTCACCATCGTTCCGAGCCTGCGCTACCAACACATCCGCGACCGGCAGAGCGGTGAAGCCGGCGCCGACCCGACCGGGCAACCGCAGGGGCCGACGGCGACTCGATCGCGCGATCTCTTCGGCCCAGCGATTGGTATTTCGCTCGCTCCCTTCGATGCCCTGACGCTGCGCGCCAACCTCGGCCGCTTCGAGCGAGCTCCCAACTTTTCCGAGCTCTTCGGCAACAGCGGCACCGTCAAACCAGCCTCGGAGTTGCGTCCGGAAACGGCGACCAATCGCGACGTCGGGTTTTCGCTGCACCTGGCTCCCACTACCAGCGTCGATGCTCAGCTCGAGTACGCCTATTTCAACAACGACATCGACGACCTCATCTCGTTCACTCGCGTTCGCGCCGACCGCTTCGAAGCCGTCAACTTCAGCGACGCGCGGCTGCGCGGACACGAGATCAGCCTCCGCCTGACGCTCTTCGACCACCTGAGGTGGACGGCCAACTACACGCACCAGCAAACCCGCAATCTGAGCAGCGACGCCAACCAACGCGGCAAACGGCTCCCCCTCGTGCCCGACGACGAAGTCTTCTCACGTCTCGAGCTCTTCGACGATGATCGAACGCTCTACTACGAGCTGACCTACGTCGGCGACTCCTTTGCCGGCGCCACCAACCTGCGCCGCACGCCCGGTCGTCACTTCCACACTGCCGGCGCAACATGGCGCGCGCTCGAGTGGCTCGCCCTCAACATCGAAGCCAATAACTTCACCGACAATGAGGTACGCGACGTCCTCGACTTCCCGCTGCCCGGCGCGGTCCTGCTCGGCAGCATTCGCATTGATCTTTCCTGACCAAAGGAGCCCACCATGTCCACACCGTCACCGCGCACCTTCCTGACACTCCTCGCTGCCTTGGCATCCGTCTTCACTACGCCAGCAAGTGGCCAGTCCAGCTGTCCAGGCGATTGCGACGGCAATCGCCGCGTCACCATCGCCGAGCTCACGGTCGGCGTACGTATCGCCCTCGGCCGCAGCGATGGGGCCGAGTGTCCGGCCTTCGACACGGACGACAGTGGCTCGGTCAGCGTCGCCGAGTTGATCGCAGCCATAGACGCCGCTCTGGATCGTTGCGGCGGCGACCCCGACCGCATCGCCTTCGTCCTCGCCACCGACTTCGTCGAGGGCTCCTATGGCACGGTCGAGGTTGACGAGCCGCGAACGAGCACCGGAGCCGCGCCCGAGCGCCTGACCCATTCCGATGCAACCGCGCGCGCCATTGGCGGCGACGTCTTCGTCGTCAATCGTCTCGGTAGCGACAGCATCCAGAAGCTCGATCCGAGTGACGGTTTTGCTACCGTCTACCAATGCTCGACCGGATTGGGATCGAACCCGCAGGACATCGTCATCGCCAGTGAAGACAAGGGTTACGTCAGCGTCCTCGAGCAACCCGAGCTACTCATCATCGACCCGACGCCGCAGAGTTGTGCCAGTCTGGAGGACTTCGTCATCGGCAACATCGACCTTTCTTCGATCGCCGACGCCGACGGCAACCCCGACATGTGGCGGATGTTCCTGCGCGGCAACCGGCTCTACGTCGCCGTGCAACGCCTCGACATCAACTCACCGTTCCGCGAACCGGCAGACAACGGCGCCATCGCCGTCATCGACATCGGCACCGACACCTTGATCGGCACGATCGAGCTGAGCGCCGAAAATCCCTTCGGTACGACCAAGGGACTGACGGTTCGCGGCAACGACCTCTATATCTCCGAGGTCGGGCAATTCGGAGTGAACGACGGCGGCGTCGAGCGCGTCGATCTGACGACACGACGCGCCACCGGTTTCGTCATCACCGAGGAGAGTGCCGGCGGTGACATCGTCGACTTTCTCATCGTCTCCGACGAGCTCGCCTACGCGATCGTCTCCAAGTCCGACTTCACCACGGCGCTGGTGACCTTCTCGCCGTCGAGCGGAGACGTCGGCGCGACGATCCTGCAGTCCAGCGGATTCGACTACTCCGACATCGAGCTCAACGACCGCGGCGAGATCTACCTGGCCGACCGCAACGCCGGTGCCCCGGGGGTTCGCGTCTTTCGCGCCAGCGATGGCGTCGAGCTGACCGGCGAAGCCATCAACATCGGCCTCGGCCCGGCAGAGATCGTCTTCGCACCGTGACGGTGGCGGCGGTTCAACGGCCCTCGGATTCAGCGAGCATCTCGGCGACGATGACGTCGATGATCGCGCTCGGCGTTCGGCCCATCGCGTGGAAGGTGCCCTGAAAGGAGCGCCCGGTGGCGACGAGGATGTTCGACTCGGCATCGCGAAGGTCGACGCGCATGTCGATCAGATACGGGCGAAACCCCCATGCCCAGCGGTCGATGTAGTGGACGACATAGTCGTGTGGCTCGGATGCGCTGGTGACGACGCGCACACCGCGCCGCGTCAGGGACTCGGCGATCAGGCGATCGAGACGCCGCGGTCCGCGGCGTTTCTCGACCAGAATGACGGCGTCGTCATGCGACCGCGCCAGCGGCAAGCCGGCGACGTAGGCCGTCGAGTAGCAGGATGCCAAGACGGCACAGGCTGCCAAGACGAGAATCCACGGACGCTTCATCGCCCGACGCCCCCGCCAACGCGCGCGTCCTTCACTATGTCCTCCACCGCCGCGTCGATGACCAACTCACAGGCGCGCTCGAAGTTGTCGTGTCGGCCCGCCGACTGCAAGCCGAAGGGCTCGTTTCCGTTTGCCGTGACACGCAGGTCGACCAGGCAAGGGCCGCGATACAAGAACTCTGCATAGTCTACCTCAACGGCGACGACAGCGGCCGCGTCGCCGAGCTCCTCCTCCAGTCGGCGGCGGATCCGCTGCTCGATCTCCGACCGATCGAGGCGAAATTCGGGCAGATTCGGGTTGAAGTCGAATGAGACAGCGGGTGCGTCGCGCGTGTGCGTCTTGCCCGAAACGGGCGCTCCGACCGGCACCTCGATGCGGTGTTTGCGCGATGGGCCCGGAGCATCATCGGCGACAGCTTCGCCGCCGCCGACGGCTGCCAACGTAGCCAGCGTCAACGCCGCGACACCGACTCGCAGAAAGGAGCACACGACCAAACCGCAACGCATCTCAGACCTCCTCCGCGGCGCGAGCGTCGCTGCCGCCGTGCGCCGCGTGCCTCTCGCCTACGGCGGCGCGCAGGCGAGTGAGGTCTTTGGCGTAGTGATACTCGATTTGATCTTCGCCGTAGCGGTGTTCGTTGCCGCGCGGACAGGCGTCGCGCACGGCCAGCCACGACCGCCAATCGCTGCTGCAGCGGGCCTCGGCGAGTGCCGGCAGACAAGCATTTTCACAATCGTCACAGGGCGGTTCCAGCAGCGGTCGCGCGGACGGGCCGGGGGTGTCGACGACGACGGCAGCGCGCAGGCCGATCCACGGGCCGTAGTCGGGGTGAACACTGAGATAGGCGGGCGACAGGGTTGCGAGTCCGGAGACATGTGCCAGGCGCTGCATGGCGACCATGCCGCGGCCGGTGTCGTGCGCCCAACGCACCTGCGTCGGCGCGGCGATCGCCGCCATTGCCGCCAGCACGCTGTTCATCGCATAGGTGTTGATCGGGTTGGCGTCGGCAAAGAGTCGATCGTCGCTGCGCATCGCATCGACGAAACACGGCCACAGACGCCGGCTGTTGCCGATCACCAGAGCCAGCGAATCCCCGCGGCCGAAGTCGGGCAACCGATAGGCGCGCTCGACCTCCTCGTTGTACCAGCCGACGCGCAGCGGTTGCACGAGATCGAAACCCGCCGCCGCGCAGGAGTCGGAGACGATGCGGCAAAGTGCGCGCCAGTCTTGTCTTTCACCAAGCGAGTCCGTAACTACTCCGTGACCGTTTCGTTCCCGTAAAACACAGCAAGGAGCATCGCCGCATGCAAGCGCTCGAAGGTATTCGCGTCATCGAAATGGCCGGCCTCGCACCGGTCCCCTACTGCGGCATGATCCTCGCCGACTTCGGTGCCGACGTCATACGCGTCGACCGGGTCGGCGCGCGCTCCGGCGATTTTCTCTCGCGCGGCAAGCGCTCGGTCGCCGTCGATCTCAAGAAACCGGCCGGTGTCGAAACCGTCTTGCGTCTCGTCGAGAAAGCCGACGTCCTGGTCGAGCCGTTTCGCCCCGGTGTCATGGAGCGCCTCGGCCTCGGCCCCGAGGTCGCGTGTGCGCGCAACCAACGCCTCATCTACGCCCGACTCACCGGCTTCGGCCAGGAGGGTACCTACGCCAGCATGGCCGGGCACGACATCAACTACATCGCGACTGCCGGCGCTCTCGGCGCGATCGGTCGCAAAGGAGAGCGGCCACTGGCGCCGGTCAACCTGGTCGGTGATTTCGCCGGCGGCGGCATGCTCTGCGCGATGGGTATCGCCTTCGCCCTGCTCGAGCGTACGCGTTCGAACAAAGGCCAGATCATCGACGCCGCCATGGTCGACGGTGCCGCCCATCTGTCGACCTTTCTCTTCAAGTTTCTGCAATTCGGATTCTGGAAAGAAGAGCACGGCACCAACATCCTCGACTCGGGTTGCCCGTTCTACGACACCTACGAAACCGCCGACGGTCAATACATGGCCGTCGGTGCACTCGAGCCGCAGTTCTACGCCGCCCTGCTGAACGGCCTCGGCATCACCGACGGCGAGCTGCCGGCGCAGCAAATGGACCGCGACACCTGGCCGACCCTGCGCGAGCGCTTCACCGCGATCTTCCGCTCCAAGACCCGCGACCAATGGGCTGCCATCTTCGACGGTACCGACGCCTGCACGACGCCGGTTCTGCGACTCGGCGAAGTGGCTGGCCACCCGCACAACCGCGGTCGCGACACGCTGATCAAGGCGAGTGATGGGCACATCGAACCAGCACCGGCGCCGCGACTTTCGCGCACGCCGGGGAGCGCCGGCACGAAACGGCCCGAAGCCGGAGAACATTCAAAAGAGGTCCTCAGCGAGCTCGGCTTCTCCGGCGGTGAAATCGAGGAGCTCCTGCGAGACGGCGCAGCGGCCTGACGATCCGCCCCGACGGACGACTTTCTCGGCCAGAATCCCAAATGGTGCCGGCGGGCACTGAATGGCCTGGTCTGACACGCGTCTACCCTGTAACCTCGCCCGACGACCCGAACCGGGCGCCCATTTCGAACCATGCAGCGGGCGCACCACGCGGAGCCGATAGAATATGACCGATAGCCAGCCTTCGCTGCCGCGAGCACTGCAAGAAGTCGGAGACCTCGTCGCCGCCGGCCGGCCGATCATCTACGTCCACACGGCCGAGGAAGAACGCACCGCCGAGCTGTTGCGCAGCAACAGCGGACTCCTCTTCAAGGACGCACCGCCGCTCTTCTCTTGGACCTCGACCGAGGGCCTGCGCACGGCCGACGGTTCGGTCGTCGTCGAAGCCGCCGCCGGGGCCCGCGCCGCACTCGACCAGGTCATCCAACACCAGGGACCAGGGCTCTTCCACTTCCAGGACTTCCACGCCCCGATGCGCGAATCCTCGGAGGTCGTCCGCCGCTTGCGCGACGTCTACAGCGCAGCCATCGACCAGGCGAAGTTCCTCATTCTGTCCTCACCGATCGCCTACGTCCCCGACGAGCTGACCCGCGACATCGTTCTCGTCGAGCTGCCGCTCCCCGATTTCGATGAGATCAAGTCCTTCGTCAGAGAAGAAGCGAGCGCCCTGGCGACAACCGGTGCGACGCTCGACACGGCGGATACCACGATCAACCAGATCGGTCGCGCCCTGCAGGGGCTTACCCTCAACGAGTCTCGCCACGCGTTGCGCCGCGCCGCAGCGGCCAACCCACAGCTCGGCGTCGACTCCCTGCCCTACCTGCTGGAGGAGAAACACCTGCTGGTCAAGAAGAAGACCGGCGTCATCGAGTACGTCGCCAACCCCATCCCGTTGGATGAAATCGGTGGCGCGCCGATCCTCAAGAAGTGGCTGCAGGAGCGGCGCAAGCTCTTCGAAATGGCCGACGACCTGTCGCGCGAGATCGTGCCCAAGGGAATTCTGCTCATGGGTGTCTCAGGTTGCGGCAAGAGCCTTTCGGTCAAGTCGATCGGTTCCTGCTTCAACCTGCCGCTCTACCGCATCGACATGATCGAGATCTTCTCCGGACGCCACGGCAACCCCGAGGCAACCTTCGTCGCCGCCTGCAAGACGATGGAGGAAATGGCACCGGCCGTCCTTTGGTTCGACGAAATCGAAATGGGCGTCAGCGCCAAGACCGACGATGCCGCCGGCACCCTCGGCCGCATCTTCGCTTTCTTCCTCACCTGGATGCAGGAAAAGGCGCGCGGCCTCTTCGTCGCTGCCACCGCCAACCGCATCGACTTGTTGCCCGCCGAAATGATCCGCAAAGGTCGTTTCGACGAGGTGTTTTTCGTCGACCTGCCCAACGAGGACGAACGCATCGAGATCTGCAAGATTCACCTCGAAAAGCGGGGCATCGACTCGGCGCCGCTCGAGATCGATCGACTGCGGCAATTCACCAAGGGGTGGACCGGCGCCGAAATCGAGCAGTGCGTCGTCTCCGCCATCACCACCGCCAAGCTCGCCGACCGCACCCTGGAAAGCGACGATCTTCTCAACCAGACCGGCAAGATCGTCCCCCTGTCGCAGACCATGCGCGAGCAGGTCGAGCAGATTCGCGCCTGGGCACTCGACCGCGCCATCCGCACGGCGCCGCGAGCGCGCGGCTCGTAAGCCGCAAACCCGCCCCCGGGCTTGACCGCCCGCCGCCCCATCCCTAGCAAGGGGAAGAGCAAGCGCCCGCCGCAAGTCAGCATCCAGGTCACCAGTCAACGTCCACTAGAAGATTCCGAGGAGAGAGCATGAGCGATCCAAAATCACGCAACATCGTATGGCACGAGGGAATCGTCACTCGCGGCGAGCGCGAAAAGATGGCCGGTCACAAAGGATGCACGATCTGGATGACGGGGCTGTCGGGCTCCGGCAAGTCGACGCTGGCGGTGGCCCTGGAAAAGGCCTTGATCGATCGCGGCGTGCGCACCTTCGTCCTCGATGGCGACAACGTCCGGCACGGCCTCAACAAGGACCTCGGTTTCTCGCCGGAGGATCGCAACGAGAACATCCGCCGCATCGGCGAGGTCGCCAAGCTCTTCACCGAGGCGGGCGTCGTCAACGTGACTGCCTTCATTTCCCCCTACCGCGCCGATCGCGATCAGGTACGGGCGATCATGGCCGATGGCGATTTCATCGAAGTGTTCGTCGACTGTCCGGTGTCGGTCTGCGAAGAGCGCGACCCCAAGGGCCTCTACAAGAAGGCTCGAGCCGGCGAGATCCCGGAGTTCACCGGCGTTTCGGCGCCCTACGAAGAGCCGAGCAACCCCGAGATCACGGTCAAGACCGGCGAATCTTCAAAAGAGGAAGGGCTGATTCAGCTCGTGCAGTACCTGGAGAGCCGCGGCTACATCCCCGCCTGACCAAGTTGCGAGTGGCGACCTTGCGACTCTGCAAGGTCGCACCGCGTTTTCACCCATCGATCTCACGCCAACCGGTCAACCGCTTCGTGGCACGATGTCTGCGTGCACCGAGGGGGTATACCAGAAGGAACCTCAGCCTTCTCGGTCCTCCCGTGGGATGGGTGGGTAGAGCCGATACTTTGCCGAGCGCGCGTCGCCCCCCCTTGCGTGCTTCTCGAGCCCCCCGAGCACCCATCCCACACCCCCTCTGACTCGCTTCGCTCGTAGGGCTGGGGCGCAGGCTTGGGCTCGGGCTGGGGGTGGTCTCTCCCACACCCCCTCTGACTCGCTTCGCTCGTAGGGCTGGGGCGCAGGCTTGGGCTCGGGCTGGGGGTGGTCTCGCTTCGCGAGGTTGTTCGAGGCGTTTCTCTGAGACTGGTTTCGTTCTGGCCCCAGCCTACAGCCTCTTGGTCAAGCCTCCCGCCTTCTTTTCCCCGCCTGCAGGCTCAATGAAAGGCTGGGGCTGCGGGCTGGGGCGGTAGGCTGGGGGGCTCGCTTTGCGAGACCCGTTACAGCGGCTCGATGCGAGCGGCGACCGCGTCTGCGGCGTTGCCGCCGAACAAACGAACGATGCGGTAGGTCCAGTACTTCTTGCCGACTTTCGCCATGACGTCGGCGATTTGCTGCGCGTCTTCGAGCGGCCGCGCGCGCGCCTCGATCGGTCCATCGCCAAAGTCGACCTGCACCGATGGGTTGGCGCAGAGGTTGCGATACCAATGAGCCGCCTTGCGCGCCACGTGTTGGACGAGAACGCTTCCGTCATCACCGCTGACGAACCAAATCGTCACCGTGCGCGGCTTGCCCGAGCGGCGGCCGATCGTCGTCAGATCGATCGTCTTGCGGCTGCCGTGGCGATCGAGGGCGAAAGTGCCGCTCATCCTTCGAGCACTTCCTTGCTGACGACCTTGCCCGCACCATCGATCTCGTAGACGATCGGCACGCCGGTGGGAATGTTGAGTTGCGTCACCTCGTCGCGGCTGAGCTCGTCGAGGTGCATCACCACCGAGCGCAGCGAGTTGCCGTGGGCAGCGACGATCGCGTTCTTCCCCGCCTGCACCAAGGGAGCAATTTCGGCCTGGTAGTAGGGCAAGGTCCGCTCCGCCGTATCCTTCAGGCTCTCGCCGCCCGGTGGTGCCGTGTCGTAGCTGCGGCGCCAGATGTGGACCTGCTCGTCGCCGTACTGTTCGGCGGTTTCAGCTTTGTTCAGTCCCTGCAGGTCGCCGTAGTGGCGCTCGTTCAAGGCGCGATGCCGGGCGACCGGCACATCGCCGTGCTCATTCTCCTCGAGAATGATGTCGAGAGTCGCCGCCGCTCGCTGCAACTCCGAGGTGAAGGCCTGGTCGAAACACAGTTCGCGCAGCGCTCGGCCGGCCTGCAAGGCCTCCTCTCGCCCCTTTTCGGTGAGAGGCACATCCTCCCAGCCGGTGAATCGGTTCTCCAGATTCCACTGCGATTGCCCGTGTCGCACGAGCACTAGCTTGCCCATGAATTCGCCTCACCCACCGCCGCAGCGTCGCGTCCGAACGCCCGTGTCCCTGCGGTACCCGGCAGCATCGCCGGTCAGTCGCGGATCAATCCCGGCGCATCGTTGGGATGCGTACGATGCGGATCCACCAGATACGGCGACCACACCTTGTTCTTCACTTCCCAGGGACCGTGCTCGTACGGACTCCAGGCCTGCTTGCGCCGCATCGCGGCACGCGCGCGTTCTTTGTCCTTGTAGGGAATCGGGTTGACCAGGATGTCGTCCTCGGTCTCGCGTTCCTCTTCGCCGACTTCCCCGACCTCTTCCGCTTCCCAGACCGGCTCCTGCAACAACCGCCGCTGGGTTGCGCGCGGTCGCCACTGCAAGCGCCGGCCATAGCTATGCGCGCATTTCTCGACCCAGGCCGTCGTCGTACCGAGCGACTTGGCGATGCGCCCGGGATCGCCACCGTGCAGCGCCCCGGCTCGTTCGACCCGATGCAGCTCGCTCAAGACCTTCGTGCAGGGAATCCTCTGCGCCGAGGTCGGCACGGCGAATAGACCGATCAGCAGCGCGATCAGCCAGGTGTGCGGGCGAAATCCCATGCCGCAAAGACTAGCACGCAGAGGTCGCGAGTCGCCAATGCATCGAAACGACGCCGCGACCACACGCGGCCGCGGCATCGTCGATTTCTTCCCGAATCGGCGGACTACAGGACCCCCCGCCGAGCCGCCTGGTAGTGGCTGGCACAATACCCCTTGGCGACATAAGCCTTGTTGCAACCCTTGATGGTACAAACGCGCTTCGGCGGCGGAATGTCGATCTTCGGCGGTTTCCAGCCTTTCAATCTTTCCTTGGAGACATCCAAGCCTTCATTGAGCAAGGCAATCACGACTTCTGTTTTGGAAGCACCCACCTCTTTGGCGACCTTGTGAATCGCGTCGCTCACCTCGATCGGAATCTTGACATTCATCAACTTGCTCGTCGCCTGGCGACTCTTGCCGAGGTCTCTCAACCGTAAATCAGACCGCATGAACTTCCCTCCGTTGAAATTCGATAATTATTGCGTCAACTGCACCGAGTCTTTAAGACTTCACTACGCTAAGCAATTTTGAATTCTAATTCAAACTCTTTCCGACCACGCCTACGTACTTGTCCTGATGCCGCGCTCTGACCGCCTCTTTGAAACTCCGCCGTGGTGCGTCTGCAAGCAGTCTAGCGCCTCTTTTCTAGTCCTCGCGCCGCATGGCGGGCAGCGCTCCTATCCATCTCGACCGGCGGTGCCGCTGCGCCACGAGAAGCGCCATCGGATCAACGATCTCTACAGCGCCGAGGTCGCCATCGAGTTGGCCGACCGGCTTTCCGGCTCCTACCTCGTCAACCGCGGCATGGATCGCAACCAGCTCGATCTCAACCGCGTCCGCCAGGTGCGGCGGCGGGCGAGTTGGTTTCTCGAAGCCATCGACGATCTGGTCGCGGCGATCCTGGCGCGCCACGAGATAGCGTGCGTTCTCGTCGTGCACGGGTGGAACGTCAACCAGAGCCGCTGCGACTTCGGTGTCGGCGCCGACCTCGAAAGCAGCGCCGACACCGACACCTCGCAACTCACCGCGTCGCTGGCGTTCATCGAACGCGTCCTCCATCCGCTCGCCCACCCGAGTCGACTCTACCGCACGACACGCGGCTCCCATTTTCCGGCGCGCCATCGCAACAACCTGCTCCAACTCTTTCGGCGCGACGCAGCGCGCTGCTCCGAGTTGCCCGAACGACTGGCCGCCGCCGTCGCCGGCGGCCGCTGCGAAGCGGTACAGGTCGAGCTCGGCATCCCCCTGCGCTGGCCGGGCGAACGTCGGACGGCCTTCGTCGCCGGTCTGGCATCGGCGCTGCAAAACCCGGCGCCACCGCCGCGACGCGCCGCCAGCCAACACCGCGGCGCAACGACCAGCACCAGCACCGGGTCCTGGCAGTTGTTCGACCCGGCGTGCGAGGTCGGAATCCTCGCCGCCGTCGACGAGCTCCCGGCAGCCGACCGCTGTTTCGGCCGCCTCGCCCTCTATCTCCCCGACGGCAGCGTCGGCCTCTACACCGGTGAGGCCGCGAGCACGGAGCACCTCGCCATCGACGGTCCGGCGTTCACCGATACCGAGGACGGCCAGTGCCTGCGCTTCGACGGCTCGATGATGATCACCGCCGACGGCTCAACCTACGTCGATCTCGAATACGCCCTGGCCGGATCACACCTCCAACACTGTCGCATCGAGCTCGCCAAGACCCGGCGCGGTGACGACTCGGTCGTCGGTTCGGTCGAAATCGGCGAGCGTCGCTACGAAGTGTCAGCGCGCGGATTCGACGGCAGCCGATGGGGAGCGTGGCGGCGAGCCGCGCGAGCGCAGTGGAGCGTGCGCGCCGCACTCGACGACGGCAGCAGCGCCGTCTTTCGCTCGGACGGCGGCGAGATCAACACCGCTTGGTCGCGCGTGTGCCTGGCTGCAGATGGCTACACCCCGTTGCGCATCGATGCTGAAACCAGCCGCGGCCGCATCCGTGTCGATCCCCGCTCGCGCATGTCGATCGTTCGTCCGATCGACAAATACCGGCGCGCCCGTGTCACGTTCGGCCCGGCCGACATCGAGATCGACGGGCGCCGGCGCGGCACCGCCATCTACGACTACGCACGCCTCGTCGATCGCCCCTGACGGTGCAAAGCTACGGGCTCGACTCGGCGGCGATCGAGTCGGGATCGTCGAGCACCACCTGGGCGACCAACTCGCGGTTCCACGTCGCGTCGCCAAAGGTCACTTCGGAGCCCTTGGCGCGTTTGAAGTAGAGGTGCATGTCGTGTTCCCAGGTAAAGCCGATACCGCCGTGGATCTGGATCCCTTCGCCGGACACGTCGCGATAGGCATCGGAACAATAGGCCTTGGCCATGCACGCGGCCAGGTGCGCCTCGGGCACGTCGTTGGCCACCGCCCACGCCGCGTAGTACGTCGCCGACTTGGCACTCTCCACCTGCACCATCATGTCGGCGCACTTGTGCTGGATCGCCTGAAAGCTGCCGATCGGCTTGCCGAACTGCTCGCGCACCTTGGCGTATTCGACACTCATGTCGAGCACCGCCTGGGCGCCGCCACACATCTCGGCACAGAGACCGACCTTGGCGCGGTCGACGACGCGGTCGAGCAATCGCCAGCCCTCGCCGACTTCTCCGAGCACGGCGTCGGCGCCAAGGCGGACGTCGAGCTCGACCTCGCACAGCTTGCGCGTCTGATCCATGGTCTTGAGCACGCGCGTCGACACGCCGTCGCCGTTCTCGACGAGGAAGAGCGTCACCCCTTCTTCCCCCTCGCCACCGCTGCGCGCGGCAACGACGAGAACGTCGGCGTTGTGTGCATCGTGCACGAACAGCTTGGTACCCTGCAGGCGATACCCCGCGCCGTCATCTTGCGCCGCCAGGGCAATGCCAGCGGCGTCCCAGCGACCGCTCTCTTCGACCTGCGCCAGGGTGGCGCGCTTTTCACCTGTCGCCAGGGAACTCAGGAAACGGCTTTTCTGCTCCTCGCTGCCGCCCAGCGCGATGGCGACGCCGCCGAGAATCGCCGAGGCGTAGAACGGACCGGGCATCACCGTCCGGCCCATCTCCTCGAGGACGACGACCATGTCGACCATGTCCAATCCGGCGCCGCCGTATTCCTCCGGAATGATCAGTCCGGTCCAGCCGAGCGCCGCCATCTTCGACCACAACTCGTCGGCAAAGCCGCGTTCGTCGTCCATCATCTGCCGCACGTGCGTCATCGGACACTCGTCGGCGAGAAAGGCGCGAACGCTGTCGCGCAACATGTCCTGCTCTTCGCTGAAACCGAAATCCATCGCTCGCTCTCCGTATCTGCAGACTTGTCGCTCGCCCTCCGCACCCTGTCAACTCAACCGTCCTTGTTCGCTCCAACAAACTTCGCTAACCCCCGAGCATGAACACCGAAGCTCGCCAACGCTTCGCCGCGCTCGCCGCGCAGCCCGATGCGAGCGTCGACCTCAGCCGTGCGGCGCTGCTGATCGCCGCCGAGCGCGACGGCGATCTCGACCTCGACGCTCATCTGGCAGAGTGTGAGGATCGCTTCGCGACGCTCGCCAGAGGGGCGCGCCAACACCAACCCGGCGACGATCGCGCCCGGCTCGAGTCGCTGCTGCACTACCTCGGCCGCCGCTGTCACTTCCGCGGCAACCAGGACGACTACTACGACCTGCGCAACAGCTACCTCGACGAAGTACTGAACCGTCACACCGGCATTCCCATCACCCTGGCGCTGGTCTACATCGAGGTGGGCAAACGCATCGGCATCGACATCCGCGGCGTCTCCTTTCCCGGTCACTTTCTCGCTCTCCACCCGGCATCGCCACCAGTTCTCTTCGACCCATTCTCCGCAACCGTCATCGACGAAAAGCAGTGCCGCGATCGGCTCCGCGCGGCTATCAGCCCCGAGGCGGAGCTCGAGCCCGGCATGCTCGATCCGGCGCCGAACAAGGAGATCCTCGCCCGCATCCTGACCAACCTCAAACTCATCCACGTGCGCAGCAGCGCCTTCGACGCGGCACTGGCCTGCAGCGAACGCATCCTCCTGTTGCACCCCGATCAACCGTCAGAGCTGCGCGACCGCGCCGCCCTCTACATCAAGCTACAGTGCTACGACGCCGCGCGCACCGACATGAGCCGCTTCCTCGAAATCGCACCCAACCACCCCGACACCACCGCCATCCGCGAAACACTGCTGCGACTGCAATCGGGAAAACCGACTCTGCACTGACGAGCAACGACACATTTGAAACGACCATCGACACACGTTGCGCCTTATCGAGGCCGCCGTAACAAGAAAACCTCGGCGCCCGTGACCAACGAACCCAAGAAGTCCGTTCGCGTAAGCGCCGCAATCCTGCGAAGGAACGGCCGCGTCCTCGTCTGCCAGCGGCGTAGCGATCAACAGCACCCGGGCAAGTGGGAGTTTCCCGGTGGCAAGATCGAAGCGGGCGAGAGCGCTGCCGAGTGCTTGCGGCGCGAGATCGCCGAAGAGCTCGGTGTCGAAGCAGAGATCGGCAGGCTCATCGCTCACCTGCAGCACAACTACCCCGGTGGCCCGTCGGTCGAGCTGTGGTTCTACGCCGTCGACGAGGTTCGCGGCGAGATCACCAACCGCGTCTTCGCCGACATGCGCTGGGTCACGCCGGCCGAGCTCGCAAGCATCGATCTGCTCGAGGCGGATCGGCCGCTGATTGAGATGATTGGTGATTCGTGATTGGTGACTGGTGACTGGTGATTGGTGAAACCGTGAAGCTCGCGAAATCACGAATCACGAGTCACCAATCACGAACCACCATAACACGAATCACGAATCACGAGTCACCAATCACCATTCACCCCTGCATGGTCAGGCCGCCGGAGACGCTGATCGTCTGGCCGGTGATGTACGCCGCCTCCTCCGACATCAGAAAGGTGACGATACCGGCGACGTCCTCTGGTTGGCCAAGCCGGCGCATCGGGATCGCTTTCTTCAGCGCCTCGGCGAGGCGACCCGATTCTTCGAGGTCGGCGAGGAGTTGCGTGTCGGTCGGGCCGGGGCACACCGCGTTGCAAGTAATACCCTGCTTGGCCAGCTCGCGCGCCAGGGACTTCATCAGCGCGATGATGCCGCCCTTGGCGGCCGAGTAGACCGACTCGCCCATCGAGCCGACTCGCCCGGCGTCCGAGGCGATCGACACGATGCGGCCGCGACCGTAGTCGGCCAGCTTCTGCGCCACGACGTGCGTCACGTTGAGCGGACCGTAGAGATTGACGTCGATCACCCTGCGCCAAAATTCGGGCTCGCTGTCGACGAAACGCACGGCGCGGTCCCAGCCGGCGTTGTTGACCAAACCCCACAACGGACCGGCTGTCTCTTCCGCCCGCTCGATGGCTTCTCGCACGGCCTCGTAGTCGGTGATGTCGGCGGCGAAACCGGCACAGCCGCTGGTCGTCGCACACAGATCGGCGGCAACCGCTGCGGCAGCGTCACCGTCGATGTCGAGGACCGTGACGCGGCATCCACCGCGCGCTAGTCGCTCGGCAATCGCGCGACCGATACCCCTGGCAGCCCCGGTGACGACGACGTGCTGGGCATCGACTTCGCTCATGCTGCCGCGGTGAGCTGCTCGAGCGCCTGGCGGTACTTCGCAGAAGTCTTGGCGACGACGTCGGCGGGCAACTCCGGCGCCGGCGGCTGTTTGTTCCACCCCGAGGCCGACAGGTAATCGCGCACGTACTGCTTGTCGAAGCTAGGCGGTGAAATGCCGGTGCGGTACTCCTCGGCCGGCCAGAAGCGCGACGAGTCGGGAGTCATCACCTCGTCGATGAGAATGATCTCACCATCGAGCACGCCAAACTCGACCTTGGTGTCGGCGATGATGATACCGCGCTGCTCGGCCCAGCGGGCGCCGAAATCGTAGATCTGCAACGACAGGTCGCGAATCTTCTCGGCGCGATCGGCACCGATCAGCTCGACCACCTGATCAAAGGAAATGTTTTCGTCGTGCTCGCCTTGCGGCGCCTTGGTCGACGGCGTGAAAATCGGCTCCGGCAAGCGCGACGCCTGTTCGAGACCGGACGGCAGGGCGATGCCGCACACCGAAGAGGTGCGCTGGTATTCGGCCCAGCCCGAGCCGACCAGGTAGCCGCGCACCACCGCTTCCACGGGCAAGGCATCGGCCTTGCGCACCACCTGCGATCGGCGGCGCAGCGATTCGACCGACTCACTCGGTACGACGTCCTCGAGCTTGCGGTCGCTTTCGTGGTTGGGCACGAGGTGCGAGGTCTTTTCGAACCAGAAGTGCGACAGCTGGTTGAGCACGTCGCCCTTGTCGGGAATCGGCGTCGGCAGCACGACGTCGAAGGCCGAGAGGCGGTCGCTGGTGACGATGAGAAGATCCTCGCCAAGGTCGTAGACGTCGCGGACCTTGCCACGGAAGGCCAGTGGAACTCCGGGTATTGAGCTCTCGAACATTGCGTTGGACATGCTGAGAACGTCTAGCCAAGCCGGCGCGACGGGTAAACACCGGCCCCGACCGGAACGGCGGACAGGCCCTGTTGCATATGGACGGCGTTCGTGGCTTTGTTGCTCGTTCAGCGGATCACCGCCAGCAGCGGCGGTAGAGGAGTACGACCATGCCTCGAAAATGCGATCTCACCGGCCGCGGGCCGGCTACCGGTAACAAGGTTTCGCACGCCAACAACAAGACCAAGCGCAAGTTCATGGTCAACCTACAACCGGTGACGCTGCACTCACAGGCCCTCGGGCCGATCCGCATGCGCATCGCCACCGGCACCCTGCGCACCATCACCAAGGTCGGCGGCATCGATGCGTACCTCGCCAAGACCCCGGCAACCAAGCTGACCGAAGAGGCGCAACGCCTGAAACGCCGCGTCGCCAAGGCTCAGCGCGGCGCTGCGAAAAAGGCGGCGGCCAGCGGCTGAGCACCTTCGCGCCGCGATGGCCATCGAAACCGAATCGCGCCGCGCTCTACACGAGCTGATCGAGCTCCTGCAGGAGGTCGACGAGCGCTGGGCCGGGCCGCAGTGGAATCTCGCCTCGGCGGATGACGTCAGCGGCGCCCACCGCGCCCTCATGCACCTGCTCGAAGGGGCCGTGCTCGGCAACTTCGAAAGCGATCCGCGCCGCCCCAACTTTCGCCGCATCGTCTCGCCGTGGCGCAAGTTCACCGGCGACAACGGCGACGCCATCTACTACGATTCCCCGGTTTCGGCCGACTACCAATACGTCGTGCGCGGCAACATCGACGGCGCCGTCTACACCTCGTTCACCATCGAGCTCGACAACGCCGACGGCTCGATGGCCAAGGCGACTGGTGGGGTGATCAACGACACTCACTTCACCGCCGACGCGAACGGCGCCTACGAGATCCGTCTCGGCGGTGCGACCGCGGGCGCCAACCACCTGCCCCTGCCGGCCGGCGCAACTCGCATCACCAGCCGGCACTACTTCGAGAACGAGACCTGCGTCGCTGCCGATCCCACCTGCGATCCGCGGCCGCGCATCGAGATCGCCGGCGAGAGGACGCCGCCGTCACCGCCGGACGACACCAGCGTCGCCGCCGGAATTCGCCGCGTCGCCCAATTCATCCGCAGTCGTACCCTCGAGATGCCGCCGCTCGCCGACAGCGACGTACCGCCCTTCGTCTCGAAGGTGCCAAACGAATTTCCACCACCGGTGGTTCCCGGCGACTTCGGCCTCGCCGCCTTCGATGCCCACTACTCGATGGCGCCGTTCGTCGTTGGCCCCGACCAAGCGCTGGTGTTGAGCGGGCGCTGGCCGAATTGCCGCTTCGCCAACGTCTGCCTGTGGAACCGCTTCCAGCAGACCTTCGACTACGCCAACCGCAGCGTTTCACTCAACCGCAAGCAGACCGAGCTCGAACCCGACGGCACCTTTCGCTTGGTCATCGCCCACCGCGATCCGGGCGTTGCCAACTGGCTCGATACGGAGGGACGGCCGTTCGGTATCGTCTTCTGGCGATTCATGCTGGCCGAGGGCGACGTCGAGACGCCGCGCGCCGAGTTGGTTCCGTTTGATTCCATCCGCGGCTGACCCACAACGAACCCACCGCGGCGCTCAAGATGTCCGACCACATTCGCCTCGACGATCTGGCAGATCCGTGGCTGCCCTGGCCGGTGCGTCTGTTCAACCGCGCCGCCGCGCCCTTCGCGGCACGCCTGCTGCCTCTCGATGAGTCGAAACTGCTCGCCGCCGCGAGCCGGCGCGTCGGCCTGGAGAACTTCGGCGACGAAGGCTTTCGCCCGCGCCTGCGCCTGCTCACGCAATCACTCGAAGAAGAGGCGAAGCTCTCCCCTTTTGGTCGTTTCACTGCCCGCGCCTTGCTGCTGCAGCTGCTGACGAACCGCCTTCTCATCGAGGACTATCTGACCCGTCACCCCGCAGCGCTGGAGGCGCCGATCGAGCGGCCGTTGATCATCGCCGGCCTACCGCGCACCGGCACGACGCACCTGCACAATCTGATCGCCGCCAATCCGGCGCTGCGCAGCCTGCCGATGTGGGAAGCGCTCGAACCACTACCCATGCCAGGCGAGATGGCGCAGCCGCCGCCACTCGATGTGCGCTACCAGCGCTGCGCGCGGGCGATGCGCTTCCAGGATCGCCTGATGCCGCACTTCAAGCGGATGCACGAGATGACGCCGGATGCGATCCACGAAGAGATCCAGCTCCTCGCCATCGACGTTTCGACGATGCTCTTCGAAGCCAGCTACCACGTTCCCAGCTACCGGACGTGGTACAAGGGCTCAGACCAGCGCGGTGCCTACCGCTATCTGCGCCGTATCCTCCAGGCGCTGCAACACCAGCGCGGCCGCGGCAAGCGCTGGACGCTGAAAACGCCGCAACACCTCGAGCAGCTCGGGCCGTTGATCGAGGTATTCCCCGACGCCATGATCGTGCAGACCCACCGCGATCCGGTGCGCATCACCGTCTCGCTGGCCAACATGATCGCCTACAGCCACCGCGTCGGCACGGTGAACATCGATCCCCAGCAAATCGGCGCCGCCTGGGCTGCGCGCACCGAGGATCTACTGCGCGGCTCGATCGACGGCCGCCCACTCATTCCGCCGCAACAAATCCTCGACATCCACTTCCGCGACTTCATGGCCGACAATCTGGCGACGGTCAAGAAAGTCTACGACTTCGCCGGCCAGCCCTGGAGCGACGAAGCGCGGGCGGCAACCGAGGCCTACATCGCCGACCACCCGCGCGGCAAGCACGGCACCGTCGACTACCGCCTCCAAGACGTCGGCCTCGACGCCGACGAGCGGCGCAGCGCCTTGCGCTTCTACACCGAACACTTCGACGTCGCTGAAGAGCCCTCCCCCAACGGACGCACCTGAGCAAAGCGCCGACCGCCGCGGTCGCACCAGCCCGCATATCTCAACGCACGAGATCGTGTGGAGCGCCGTCCGGACCGGCAACCTGCTCGGCGGCGCGCAGCGCCTGTGCCGTGCGCGTCGAGGCCTCGCTCGACTCGAGTCCGTCGAACTCGCCCTCGTAGCGAACGAAGGGACAGTCGTCGATGAGAATCTCCGGGTCCGCGTCGAGGACGACCGACAGGTGGCGGCCATCCTCGCTGAGCTGGACGCTGCCGCCGAGCTGCTCGCTTTCATCGCCAAAGGTGAACCCGACCAGATTGGCCTCGAGGCCGGTCGACGTCTGGGCGACGAAGGTCAGCGTCGGACTGTCGTTGCCGGTGACGACGGCGACGCCGACCAGGCCGTCGGCGACGCGAAAGATCGCCGGCAGGCCCGCGTCGCCGCAATCGCTGTTCCACGTGCCGGTGAACACACAGCCGACGGGCGAGCCCGCGCTTTCGTCGAGGAGATCGAAGGGACAAGTGCATCCGTCGAGGGCGTTGCCGACGGCGGCGATGAGCTCGCCGACACCGACACGGCCGTCGCCGTTCTGATCGAACACCGGACACGCATCGAGCGCGGCACTGCCGAGGGCGATGTTGACGCCGAGAATGAGCTCCTGCACCGACACTCGCCCGTCGCCATCGCAATCGCCGCCACAGGCGCCGGTCTCACCGGCGACGACGCGCTGAAGCGCCTCAACCGCCAGGACGCTACCGTCACAGCCATCGAGGCCGTTGCGCACGGCGCGAATCAGCTCACCGATACCGATCGCGCCATCGCCATCACCGTCAGCCGAAAGGCAGACGTCGACCGGTGACTCGTGGAGTGCGGCGCGCACTGCCAGCACGACCTCGCTGACCTCGACGCGAAAATCGCCGTTGCAATCGCCCTCGCATACCGGTGGAGTCACTACCCAGCCGATGTCGCGCAACACTTCCAGAGCCAGGCCGATATCGTGATTGGCGTTGCTGAGCGACGGCTCCATGAGCTGGTTCGGCGACAAACTCAAATCGAAGTGACTCAGGCTCGACCCCGCTTCCACCTCCTCGGGCGCGTGTAGCAAGATGTGGCCGGAGGCGTCGGCACCGCTGCTCAGTCGCTGCGAAGCCAAGATCGCGCTCGGACCGATGAGGTGCAGGTCGTCGACGCTGCGCACCGCGGCCGCGCGCTGTGTCGCGTTCATCTCGACGAAGGTCCGGCCCAGGTGATGCGCCTCGACATCGACGCTGAAGACGTCGTCCATATCCATGAAAGCGAGGCCCGATTGGACATCGACGAGCGACAGAAAGCCCAGGCCATGGCCGAGCTCATGCAGCGCGACGGTCACCAGATCGACCTGTTGGGGCGGCGGTCGGCCATCGAGTCCGAGGTACCAACCCCCGCCGCCGCCGCAATCGACGCCGAAGCTCGATGAGAAAGTGGCGCGCACGTCGCTGCTGTCGCGACAACTTCCCTCCGGACAGAGATCGATACGAGCCAGACGGTTGGCGAGAGCCGAGGCGTAGAACGTCCCCGGCAGCGGCGCCCCGGCGAAGTCGATTTGCACCGAGGTCGGTGTCGCCTGGCCGAGCACCGCCGAGGCAGGCGAACAGGGGAGCGCATCGAACGAAACGTCCACCGCGATATCGACATCGCTTTGCAGGGCGCTGGCCCAGATCAACGCCGCCCGCTGCACGGCGTTGAATCGCTGCGCACCGATCATACGCCCGAGGTTGCCACCCACCGCCGGCACGACCGTCTCGTCGTTGAGGCCCTCGCCCGGAGCGTCTCCGTTGAAAAGACGGATCGATGCAGCTTCCGCGCCGGCGCACCAGAGGAGCAGCAGGAAGATCGCCGCCGCGCGCAGATGGTGCAGAAGACGACTGGTCATTCGTCGGTCATCGCGGCCGGCTCCATCGTGCACTCGGTGCGACCCTGCCGATAAACGACGCTGGTCGTGAAGCGGTCGTCGAGCACGACGGTGAACCCGCCCGCTTCGGTGCTACCCGGCTCGAGCGTCAATTGGCGGCGCTCGCCCGGAGAAGCAACCGCGGCTGTCGCCCACCAACGGCTCTGCGCCGCCCGGCCGCGCCGTGCGACGTGCGGACCGACGGCCGCCGGCTCGGCAATGACCGCCGGCGCCAAGCACAGCCACCAGACAAATACGATCCATGTCCGCCGCCTCATCCGCGCAGGCTACCAGAGGCGGCGAGAAATCACGATTGGCGGCACGGCATTGGCGGCGCAGGGGGAATTGGGGGGACGGGTCGCCCGCCTACCGGGCGACCCGCCGGCTGGAAGGGGAACTTCGGAGGACATTCCAGCTAGTGCACCCTATATAAGAAATTCGCCGCCTTGTATAGATGGTAAAAGACAAATCGACCTAGGGATTCCCCTTAGTCGGGCGCGTTGGCAGACGACAAGCGCATACCGTTCGCCGCGGACATCGCCCGCCGCGCGAGGTAGCATCGCCTTGTGCCACGGTGCCTGCGTCGATTCGACATAGCCTTTGCCTTCAACCCTTCCCACACTGATCGGCGCGAACGGCACGGCAACGATTCCTGAACGACCGTGCAAAAGAGTTCCTCAGACACGACAGCACTTCCCGTCTCATCATGCCAAATTCAAGGAACGACGCGCCGGAAGATCGCTCCCGCACGTTGGGAGTTGTCCTCTTTGGTCTTCCACGCGCTGCCAACGGTCGAAACAGCGGTCTCAGTGGTCGATCGTCTGCACGACGCATAGATTTCGCCTGGCCAGAGATCAGCCCCGTCCAGGGTGCGTCGGTGCCGGAATGCTCGCCGCGGTTTTGCTGCCGTGGGGGATACGGAGAGGGAGGGATTCGAACCCTCGAACCCGTTAGGGTTACACGATTTCGAGTCGTGCGGTTTCAGCCGGACTCACCCACCTCTCCGCAAGCGAGCAATGTATACCGGTGCTCCGGCTGGCAGACAAGCCGCACCTCGGCAGGTTGTTCGCGCTCACCGGCGGTCGCGGAAGAACTCCCGCAGCAGTGCCGCCGCTTCGCCGGCGCAGACGCCCGCTCGCACGGTGAAGCGGTGATTGAGGCGCGGGTCATCGGAATAGTCGCCCAGGGAGCCGAGAAAGCCGCCCTTCTCGTCGGCGCAACCGTAGACGACGCGCGCCACCCGCGCCTGCAGGGCGGCGCCGACACACATCAGGCACGGCTCCACCGTCGTGAAGAGCACGGCGCCGGCCAGGCGATGGTTGGCGCTGGCGGCAGCGGCGGCGCGCAGAGCGACGATCTCGGCGTGCCCGGCGGGATCGCGGTCGGCGAGGGTTCGATTGCCGCCGCGACCGGCGATGCGATCGCCGAGCACGACCACCGCGCCGATCGGAACCTCACCGAGCTCGCCGGCCCGGCGGGCCTCTTCCAGGCAAAGCCGCATGTACGTCTCGTCACCCACAGACGCACGCTGCCCCGCCGGCCACGAGGGTGCAAGCACCGACTCGGCCTGTCGAAAGTACCCGGTTGCCAAGCGTCAACTGCCCGGATATCGAGGAGAGCGATGCTCTACGACGTGGGCCAAGAAGTTCTGCTGATGTCGATGCCGGGTCGCTTCCGTATCATCGAGGTCGACGGTGAGCTGATCACCATCGAAAACGATGCCGGTGTACGCAAGCAGGTCCTGGAACAAGCCGTTCGCCCGGTCAAAGAGTAGCGCCTACGGCACGGCGGCCGGCGCCTGCGACCGCGCCGCCAGCCAGATGTGAAAGGCGGCGACGCTATCGGGGCAGAACGGCAACTCGTCGATCTTTTCCCGCACCTCGCCGACCGGCACCCACTCGCCGGCGACGATTTCCTCGGCCTGCAGGTGGAACGGCTCTTCGGCCCGACACTCGAAGACCTCGCCGAAGACGCGGTTGGTCGCGTCTTCATAGCGCAACGAGCCGACTCGCTGCAGATCCAGAGCCGGAGTGCCGAGCTCTTCTTCGACCTCGCGCCGCGCCGCCGCCGCAAAGGACTCGCCGGCGCCGACGACACCACCGACCATCATGTCGAAGTGAGACGGAAAGATGTCTTTGCCAGCCGTGCGCTGGTGAACGAAGATGCGGCCGGCGCCATCGAGCACGACGATGTAGCAGGCTCGGTGCCAGAGGTTGCGCCGTCGCAGATCGGCGCGGCGAACTCGGCCGATCACTCGATTGGACGCGTCGACCTCATCGACCCACTCGGCGCCGGCGTCAGTCGTCGCCACCGTCGATCTCGACATTGTAACGCGCCGCTTCCTCCGGCGTGTTGATGTTGCGAAACGACTCCTCGGCGCCGGCAACCCCTTCCATCACCTGCTGGGGAACGAAATCGACGCGCACCCGGGGTAGGAAGTCGCGCAGCGAGCGCGCCCCTTCGCCGACCGCCTCGACGATCGACTGGCGCAGGTTGGTGGCATAGACGGCGTGCAGCGGTTCGATATCGCCGTCCCAACAGGGAACGACCGCCTGCGGGCGCTCGGCAGATCCGCGCACCTGGCCGAGCAGGAACTCGATCGGCTCGCGGCGCAGAAACGGCATGTCGCAGGCAGTGACGAAGGCGTACTCCGCCCGCACACAGCCGAGCCCCGCGTGCAAGCCGCCGAGCGGACCGAGATCGCTGAGCTCGTCCTGCACGACGCGCACCGTCAGCGACGCGTAGCGATCGGGTGCATTCGTCACGACGACGAGCTCGTCACAACAGCGGCGCAGCACGCGCACCGCGCGTTCGATGACCTTCTCACCATCGACGCGCAAGAAGGCCTTGTCGCGGCCGCCCATCCGACTGTTGTGGCCGCCGGCGAGGATGATTCCCGCTGCCGCGGAAGAGGGTAGTTGCATTGGATCGCGCTCGCGTCGGTGTTCGAAACGGCCAGGCACCTTTCGCCAACGGTCCGCTTCTGCATCCCATAGAAACGCCTCCGGCGACAGTCAACTACCCGAGTCATCGCACCGCCGGCCGGCTTTCGCTAACATCCGGGCGTCTCCGGTAGCACACACCTCGAGCCGAAGGATCGACCATGCCCAACGAATACGGCGGCCCGCTGCCCGTGCCGACCCCCGAGTCGGCGCCGTTCTGGCGAGCAGCCAAGCAGCACCGGCTGTCCATTCCCTACTGCAACGCCTGCGCAAAGTGGTTTTTCTACCCGCGGCCGTTTTGCCCGACCTGTCTCTCCGAAGACGTCGTCTGGCGCGATGCCAGCGGCAAGGCGCGGCTGGTGTCG
The DNA here is from genome assembly GCA_965216585.1 of uncultured Binatia bacterium (SeqCode). GTDB lineage: Bacteria > Desulfobacterota > Binatia > HRBIN30 > CADEER01 > CADEER01. The sequence goes on from CBDCGC010000003.1 coordinate 362,158, forward strand.
TTCGTCATCCAGCAACGCGCACCGCGACGCGTACCGATCGAAGATCCCTACGTCATCGGCATGGTCGAGCTGGCAGAAGGGCCGCGCCTGCTTTCGCACATCGTCGATGTCGAGCCCGACCCGGCACGCGTGTCGTGCGACATTCCACTCGAAGCGGTGTTTGCCGACCTCAGTGATGAAATCTCGCTGGTGAAGTTTCGCCCGGTCATACAGCCATGACGGCGTCGAGCTTGCGCGCCTGTGCTGCCATCGTCGGCGCCGGCGAATCGGACGAGGTCGGCCGACTGCCAAAGAAGTCCGGTTTGCAACTGCACATGGAGGCCAGCCGCAACGCCCTCGCCGACGCCGGACTGGAAGTGGGCGACGTCGACGCCGTCTTCACCTCGGGTCGCAACATGGCCAACGAAGTACCCGAGTACCTCGGCATCCAGCCCCGATTCATCGGCGGCACCCAGGTCGGCGGCTGCTCCTTCCTGCTGCACATCGAACACGCCATGGCGGCCCTGGCCGCCGGCCTGTGCTCGGTCGCCCTGATCACCCACGGCGAGAGCGGCTACTCGCGGCTCGCCATGCCGCGCCAGCGTTGGGGCGAGGACTCGGTCAACAATCAGTTTGAAATTCCGCACGGCGTCGCCGGTCCGATCACCGGCTACGGCATGGCGGCGACGCGCCACATGCACGACTACGGCACGACGCAGGAACACCTGGCCGAGGTCGCAGTCTCGACGCGCCAGTGGGCGGCGCTCAACCCGCGCGCCTACGCGCGCGATCCACTGACCATCGACGACGTGCTGTCGTCGCGTCTGATCGCCTGGCCCCTGCATCTTCTCGACTGCTGCCTGGTCACCGACGGCGGCGGCGCAGTCGTTCTGACCCGCGCCGAGCGCGCCGTCGACCTCTGCGACGAACCGGTCTACGTCCTCGGCACCGGGACGTCGGTCACCCACCAGATGATCAGCCAGATGGAGCACTTCGACCGCTGGCAAGCCGCCGAGCTCGCCGCAGCGTCCGCCTTCTCCATGGCCGGCGTCAGGCCCAGCGATGTCGACGTCGCCCAGCTCTACGACGCCTTCTCGATCGTCCCCATCCTCGCCCTCGAAGCGCTCGGCTTCTGCAAGCGCGGAGAGGCTGGGCCGTTCGTCGCCGAAAAGAACCTGGCACCCGGTGGCAAGCTACCGACCAACACCAACGGCGGCGGGCTGTCCTACACCCACACCGGCATGTACGGCATGTTCATGCTGGTCGAAGCCGTCCGTCAGTTGCGCGGCCAACGCGGCGCGGCTCAGGTCAAAGACGCCGAGCTCGCCCTCTGCCACGGCACCGGCGGCGAATGGAGCTCGGCGGCAACCGTCATCTTGTCCACCGCGAGGTAGAGTAAATAGCCCTCAGGCCCGGGCCTGGCTTTGCTGTGGCGTTTCACCGCCGGCGCCGGCTGGTGGTAGCATGCCGCCGAGGCGCGCTACGCGGCGCGACAGGGCCGTCGCCTCCACCTCTTCGGGGGCCATGGCCGGTCCGATGACGAGAGTGACTCGCGACCAGATGCGGCGGAAGGGCTGGCGCAGCGCCTTGTCGTCCTTGCGCGAGAAAAAGCTCCCCCACATTCCCTTGAGGGCCATCGGTACTACCGGAACCGGTGTGCGGGCAACGACTTTCTCGACGCCGCGCCGAAACGGATTGAGCTCGCCGTCCTTGGTCAATTTTCCCTCTGGGAAGATGCACACCAACCTGTCGTCTTCGAGCTCGGCGGCGATGCGGTCGAACGCCTGCTCCATGACGTCGGCCGATTCGTGTGCCGGCGCGATCGGAATCACCTTGGCATCGCGGAAGATCCAACGCGCCACGGCGATGTCGTTGAATCCGTGGTACATGACGAATCGGGGCGGTCGCGTGCAGGCGCTGGCGATGATCAGCCAGTCGACGAAGGAAACGTGATTGCAGACGAGCAGCGCCGGTCCTTCCTCGGGGATGTTCTCCAGGCCGACCACTTTCATGCGATACATGACGTTGGCGACGACCCAGGCGACGAAGCGGTAGAGAAACTCCGGGATGGTCTTGTAGATGAACGCCGCCACGGCGATGTTCAACAGCGCCAGCACCAAGACGATTTGCGGGATCGAGAGCCCGGCGCGCAGCAACGCCATCAGCATCAACGATGCGGCGACCATGAACAGCGCGCCGAGGATGTTGCTACCGGCAATGACCCGCGAGCGATGGCTTGCCGCCGACCTCTGCTGAACCAATGCGTACAACGGGACGATGTACAAGCCACTGAAGAGCGCAATGAGAGTGAAATCGATGACGATCCGCCAACTGCCACTTTGGCGCAGGAACTCGACGGCACCGAGCTCGGCCGCGCCGGGCACAGGTGACTCGCCAGCGAGAAACAAATCGAACGCCACAACTGTCATTCCAAGCGAGCCGATCGGCACCAGGCCGAGCTCGACCTTGCCTCCCGATAACCGCTCGCACAACAGCGAGCCGGCCGCCGTGCCGACGCAAAAGAGCGCCAGCAGCAGCGTAACGACGTGCTCCGTGCCGCGCAGAACGGATTTTCCGTAGTCGGGCAAGAGGGCGATGAAGCAGGCGCCGAAGAACCAGAACCACGAAATGGCCAGAATGGACTGAAAGACGGTCCGGTTGAGACCGGTCACACGAATGGTCTCGCGCAGGGGGGTGAGCGGGTTGAGAGAGATCCGCAAGCTCGGGTTCTCGGCCGGCAGCGCGGGAATGAAGCGACTGCTCGCGTAACCGGCGACGGCAATGACGACGACCGTCACTGCGACGAGGCTCGGGCCGACCTCCGGGATCGAGACCAGCACACCACCGATGATGGTACCGATGAGAATCGCCAGGAACGTCCCCATTTCGACGAGCGCGTTGGCGCCGACCAGCTCGCCGCGTTCGACCAACTGCGGCAGGATGCTGTACTTGACCGGCCCGAAGAACGTCGATTGTGTCCCCATGAGAAAGAGAACGACCAGCAACAGCGCCAACTCGCCGCGCCCCAAGCCGTAGCCGGCCACCAACATCAGGAGAATCTCGGCGATCTTGACCTTGCGTACGAGCAACGGTTTGCGGTGGCGGTCCGCCAGTTGGCCAGCCAGCGCCGAGAAGAAGACGAACGGAGCGATGAAGATCCCGCCGCTGAGGACGACGATCTCGCCGGGTTCGAGACCGGCAACCGAAAGGGAGTGAAACACCACCAAGATCGCGAGGGCGTTCTTGAACACGTTGTCGTTCAGCGCACCGAGAAACTGCGTCCAAAAAAAGGGCGCGAAACGTCGCTCGTTCAGTAGGTGAAGCTGCGTCACTACGACATCCCAGGCACGATCATGGCGAGATTCTCCATCCAACCGGTCAACAATCAAGCGCCACGGACGAACTCTCGGCGCGTCGACCGACGCCTTCCGCTGCGCGCAGCGAATTTTTCATTGACTTCGGAATTTTTCATTGACTTCGGTAAGTTCTGATCCTAATTTGAATCTACTCCTTTCTTCTTCGTTTGCTCGCCGCATATGCGGCGGGTCTTCCAACGGGCGACGGGGAGCTCGGCTTTCGCCGGGTTCCCCGTTCGTCTATTCGCGAGCCTCGATCTCCCGGATTTCCGGTCTCCACCGCACCGGGCGAACCTGTTAGGCTGCCCGGCACAGCATGACAACCAAGGGAGAAGAACGCAGCGTCGAGGAGGCGGCAGCTCTCATACGCCCGGCCGACATCCTCGCTTTCGGCTTCGCCATCGGTCAACCGGTGGGCATTCTCGAGGCGCTGGGCAAGCGACAGGACATCGAAAACGTCGTCCTCTACTGCGGTCTACTCTCCCGCCCTTTCGCCTGGTTGGACAACCCCGCCTTTCACGTTCGCTCGGCGTTCTACGGTCCGATCGAACGCGCCTCGGCCGATCTCCGCTGCGATCTACAATTCCTCGCGGCCGGTTTTCGCGGTCTCGAACGACTGGCCCTGCGGCTTCGCCCTCGCGTCGTCCTGGCGCGAACGACGCCGCCCGACAGCCAGGGTTGGCTGAGTTTCGGCATCCACAGTGGTGCGACGTTTCGCGCCTTTCGCGAAGCCGCGGCGGCGCCAGACCGCATCGCCATCGCCGAGGTCACGCGTCACATGCCGCGCGTCGACGGCTTGGCGGATCTCGGACGCAACCGCATCCACGTATCTGAGGTCGACGCCTGGACGCGCCACGACGAGCCGCTGATGGCCTTGCCGGAGGGCAAGGCCAGTCGCGAAGAGAAGTCCATCGCCCATCACGTCGCCGAGCGCATCGAAGACGGCTCATCGCTGCAATTCGGCATCGGCAACGTCCCCAATGAGATCGCCAAGATCCTCGCCGGTGGAGAACGCGGCGGCTTTTCGATCCACACCGAAATGATCAACGACGGCATCATGCATCTTCACAATGCCGGCAAGATCGACAACCGCAAGAGCGTCTACGATGGAACCAGCGTCGCGACCTTCGCTCTCGGCTCCCAGGATCTCTACGATTGGATCGACGGCAATCGCGAGGTGCGCATGCTGCCGGTCGGCGCCGTCAACGATCCGGCCATCACGCGGCAGCTGCATCGCTTCGTCAGCGTCAACGCAGCCCTCTCGATCGACCTCATGGGCCAGGTCGCCGCTGATCACATTGGCGGCCGTCAGTACTCCGGCATCGGAGGCCACCACGCATTCGTGGCCGGAGCTACCGAAGCACCCGAGGGCAAGAGCTTCCTTTGCATGAAATCTACCGCCCAGGTCGGCGGCCGATCCATTTCGACCATCGTCCCCGCCCTACCGGCGGGAGCGTCGGTCACGACGCCGCGCCACCTCATCCAGTGGGTCGCCACGGAACACGGAGCGGTCGATATCTCGGCATTGGGCCATCGCGAACGCGCCGAAGCGTTGATTCGCATTGCCGCACCGCAGTTTCGCGCCGATTTGCGCAAGAGTCGATAGCCGCCGAGCACTCGCCACCCAGCAGCGATCGCCCAAGAGTAGTCGCCCGGAGTCCTCGTCAATGCCCTACCCGCACCTTTTCTCCCCGTTGCGCATCGGTTCCCTGGAAGTGCGCAATCGCATCGCCATGTCGCCGATGGGCGTCGCCATCATCGATGGAGACGGCATGATGCGCGAGCCGGCGATCCGCTACTACGAAGAGCGTGCGCGCGGCGGCGCCGGCATGATCATTACGGAACCGTGTGTCGCCACCTACCCGCGCGGAGCGCAGACCAGGCATCAACCCGGCGTTTCATCCGACGACTTTCTACCCGGCCTACGCGAGCTATGCCGGCGCGTCCACCGACACGGTGCCGCGATCGCCATGCAACTCGTCCACCACGGCAAGGTGGCACGACTCGATACGCGCGAGAACCGGCCACTCCTGATGCCTTCCGAGCCGCGCTTTCACGGCGCCATGGACATGGCCGACGATCTCACCGCCCAGGAAGTCGAGCTGCTGGTCGCCGCCAGCGGCGGGCGCGGCAAGGTGCAGCCGGCGAGCATGGAGGACATCGAGACTCTGGTGGCGGACTTTGCAACGGCGGTGATGCGAGCCCGAGAAGCCGGCTTCGACGCGGTCGAGATCCACGCCGCACACGGCTACGTCATCTCCGAGTTTCTCTCACCGGCGTGGAACCATCGCGACGACGAGTACGGCGGCAGCACGAGCAATCGCACGCGTCTCCTGCGTGAGGTGATCGCCGCCGCCAAGACGCGCGCCGGTGCCGACTATCCCATCTGGTGCCGCCTCGATGCCGTCGAGCTGCGCACGCCGGGTGGCATCAGCCTCGATGACGCCAGCCAGCACGCACAACAGGCTGTCGCCGCCGGCGCCGATGCCGTTCACGTGAGCTGCTACGCCGACGCCACCTCCGGCCCCGGCTTCACCGAGGCGCCGCTTGCTCACCAACCCGGCGCCTACACCGACTACGCGGCGGCGATCAAGCGGAACGTGGGCGTTCCGGTCATCACCGTCGGGCGCATCGAGCCCGATGTCGGCGAGCGCCTGATCGCCGAAGGCAAAGCCGACGTCATCGCCATGGCGCGCAAGATGCTCGCCGATCCCGAGATCGCCGCCAAACTGCGCGGCGACCGCGCCGCCGACGTGCGCCCGTGCATCTACTCCTACAAGTGCGTCGCCCAGCCGTTCTTCGATCGCACGGTTCACTGCGCCGTCAACCCGGCCATGGGACGTGAGGTGGAGCTCGCCGACATCGCCCGCGACGAAGCGGACGCGTCGCTCTCTCTGCTCGTCATCGGCGCCGGCCCGGCCGGCCTCGAAGCCGCCCGCATCGCGGCGGCGCGAGGCCATGCGGTCACACAGATCGACCGCGCGGCGACGCCGGGAGGGCTCTTGCGCTACGCCGGCGCTCTATACGAACCCAACCAACACCTACTGACCTGGTTGATCGGACAAGTCGAGCAGGCCGGCGTCGACCTGCGCCTGGAGACGACGGCGAGCTCTCGACTCATCGCCGAGCTCGCTCCGGCCGCCGTCATCGTCGCCACCGGAGCGCAGCCCCGACCGGTGGCGATTCCCGGTGGCGATCTCGCCCACGTCCTCAGTGGCTACGACGCCGCCGCCATTGTCGAACGATCCGGGATCGGCAAGCGCGTCATCGTCGCCGGTCACGACCACGTCGCCGTCAAGATCGCGGTGTACCTGCAACAGCACGGCCACCAGGTCACGGTTCTGAGCGAGACCGCAACGCATGCATCCACCATCGCCCATCCGCTGCGCTGGCGGCTCCTCGACGATCTGAGGCGAGCCGGCGCGACCTTGCACGCCAACGCCGCCATCACCGCCATCGGCGCCGGAGGCGTCGTCGTCGCGTCGCGGGGCAGCGAGCCGAGCGACTTCGAGATCGCCGCCGACACCGTCGTGCTGGCCGGCGCGATGACACCGGCGCCGCTCGTCGACCCGGCGCTCGACGGCATCCCGCTCTCCTGTATCGGCGATGCGCGCGAAGTCGGCAACATCGAAACGGCCATCGCCAGCGCTCAGCGGGCAGTTCTCGACCTCGAGCTGGCGATCGCAATCTGAGCAGGGCTACGCCTCGGCGGCGATGCGTTGCGCCCAGCGGTAGTCGGGTTTGCCGACCGGGCTGCGGACGATGTGGTCGCGATAGAGAAAGGCCTTGGGCAGCTTGTAGCGCGCCAGGTGATCGGCGCAGGCCTCGCGCAACTCATCGTCGGCCACCGTCGCGCCGTCGCGCACCTGCACGATGGCGACCACCTCTTGCCCCCAGCGTTCACTCGGCCGGCCGCATACGACCGCATCGTAGACGGCAGGATGCCTCTTCAGCACTCCCTCGACCTCCTCTGCGAAGACCTTTTCGCCACCGGTATTGATGGTGACCGAATCGCGACCGAGCACCTCGATGGCACCGTCCGGCTGCAAGCGGGCACGGTCGCCGGGAATCGCGTGGCGCACACCGCCGATGGACGTGAACGTCTTCTCCGTCTTCTCGCGATCGCCGAGGTAGCCGAGCGGAACCCGACCGTATTGGGCGAACCACCCCGTCTCCTCGCCACCGACCTCGAGCCGGCGGCTGCGGTCGGCGCTGAGAACACAGGCCCCGGGTGCCGGATCGAACGTCCCCGTACGGGCACCGCGTGCGCGCGAGCTGGTGTGGGTTGCCTGGCGACCGGTCTCCGACGAGCCGACCGTGTCGACCAGGCGCACCGGCTCGGGCAGCAGTCGCAGCAATTCCTCTTTGACCGACACCGACAAGATGGCACCGCCGCTGGCGAGAACCTTCAGCCGAGACAGGTCGTAGTTGCCGCGCCGCAACTCATCGACGAGAGGGCGCGCAAAGGCGTCGCCAATGATCTGCACGAGGTGGACTCTTTCGCGTTCCGCCGTTTGCAAAATCGACCTCACGTCGAGACGTCGTGTCTGTTCCTGCAACACCACCGTATTGCCGGCGTGCAGGGCGTCGAAGGCCGACCAGTGGGCAGCGTGCATCAACGGCGCCGTCGGCATGACGCGGAAGGCGCCGGCCCGGGCGCGTTCGACCACCGCAGCGAGAGAATCGAGCTCGCCGCCCGGTGTACGGCCGCCGAGCGCGGCGACGAAGATGTCGGCCTGGCGCCACAACACGCCGCGCGGCATTCCCGTCGTGCCGCCGGTGTAGAGAACGTAGAGATCGTCTGGCGACCAGGCGCGCTGCGGGCAATCGGCGCTGGCACCGGCCAGCGCCTTTTCGTAGTCGACTGCGCCCGGCAAGAGGGCGTTGGCCGAATCGTCCGCCACCTGCAAAAGAATACGCAAGCGCGGCAAACGCGGCAGAATCTCGGCCAGCGTCGGCGCAAACGAGGCGTGGTAGACGATCGCCTCGGCGGCACAGTCGTCGAGCAGGTAGACCAACTCGTCGGCAACGTAGCGGTAGTTGACGTTGACCGGCACGGCGCGCGCCTTGAAGCTGCCCGACATCCCCTCGAGATACTCGGGGCCGTTGTACATGTAGAGAGCGACATGCGGCTGCCGCGACTGCCATGCCCGCCGCCCTTCGTACGACGAGGCATCGGCCAAACCCGCATCGATGAGCGCATTGGCCAGGCGGCGCGTCCGTTCGTTCAGCTCACCATACGAGCGCCGAATCTCGCGCCAGACGATCGCCGTCTTGTCCGGCACCGCCGCCGCAACCGCTTCCCCGACCTGTGCGAGATTGAACTCCACCCCGACGTCCCTCAGCCCAGCGCCGAGCTAGCAAACCCACCGGCGCGGCGCCGGATCATTCGTATAGAGAAACTCTTCGAATGGGATATCGCGCCAGCGATCACCGACCTCAGCCTGTGCCTTGGCCTCGCCTGAGCCTACGAGCGCACTCGTCCTCCGGAGCCTTGGCGAAGGGGGAGCGAGTTTCAGCCTTGCTAGATCAGATCGATCCGCGTTCGACGACCCACTCGACAGATTGGCCTGTGACTTCTGCGATCGCATCGTAGTCGTGGTCATAGTGCAGAACCGCGATCTCGGCCAACTCCGCTGCCGCGGCAATGATGAGATCCGGGATCGGCACGCGATGTCGTCCGGAAGCCGCCAGGAGAGACTGGACTTCAGTAGCCCGTGCCAGCACTTCGGCGGAAATGGGAACATCGTGGTAGGCAAGGCGGCGGCGCGAGCGTGTGGTTTCGTAATCGACTTTATTGCGAGCGCTGTAGAGAATTTCCGAATCGACGATGGCACACGTGAAGGCGCGGTCAGCTTCGAGTATCCGCTGAATTTTCTGTCGGACCGGTTCGAGGTGCATACGCGCCAAAGCGCTCTTGTCGATCAGGTACCCCCGTGTCAACGCCGCCATGCGCCGGCCATGACCTCGGGATCGTCCAGCTCCAGCCCGCGCATCGCCGACATCGCCTCGACTTCGCGGTGCCGCGCCTGGGCTCGAATGATCTCGAGAAACGCCTGCTCGACGGTCTCGCGAACCGTATGGGTGCCGAGAATCTCCCGCACTTGCGTCAACAGCTCCTGGTCGATGGCTAGACTCGTCTTGCGAACCATACTCCACAAATATCTCGACGAAGACATCTAATCAAGAAAGTATTGGATATCTCCCATAGCCTCTTACTGGAGTACTCTCTCAGTGGTCAGCGAAAGTCGTGGGATTTTGGCAGCACCCGATCGTCTTCGGGAATGACGCGCATGCGGTAGCCGCGGCCGCGCTGGCGCAAGCCGCGCTCGGGGATTTGCAGCTCTTGAAACTTGCGCGCCTGCACGTGGATGACGCCTTCGACGACTTGCAGCGGGCCTTCGACGCGCAACAGCGAAGCGCGGTGGATGAGCGAGCGGTGGCGATCGAAGTAGGCCGGCACGACGACGGCGTTGCTGACACCGGTCTCGTCTTCCAAGGTGAGGAAACAAAAGCCCTTGGCCGTGCCCGGACGCTGGCGGACGATGACCAGGCCGGCGACTTTGACCCAGCGACCATTCTCCACTGCTGCTAGATCACGAGCGCGCACCACCCCATCGCGCTCGAGCTCGGGGCGCAGGTAGCGCATGAGATGAGGGCCGACCGTCATGCCACTGCCCTGATAGTCGGCAAGAGTTCGCTCGAGATGCGACATTTCCGGCAACGGCGACGCCTGGCGCGACGGCGCCCGCCCTTGCGCCCACAGCGTGCCGCGCTTGGGAATCGCCGACGCCTGCCACAGAGCTTCGCGCCGCGTCATGTCGAACGCTGCAAACGCCCCGACGTGCGCCAATGCGTGCATCTCGTCTTCGTGCAAATCGGCCCGCGTGGCGACGTCAACCATCGAAACGAAGGTTTCCTCGTGCCGCGCCGCCTCGATGCGCAGCGCCGCCTCCTGGCGCAGGCCGGCGACGTAGCGCAACCCCAGCCGCACTTCGAAGTCCTCGTTCATCCTTTCGATGGTGCACTTCCACTGCGAGCGCGTGACGTCGATGGGCCGCACGTGCACACCGTGGCGCTGGGCGTCCTTCACCAAGGTCGCCGGGTGGTAGAAACCCATCGGCCAGTTGTTGAGCATGGCGCAGAGAAACGCCGCCAGATGGTGCGCGCGCAAATAGGCCGAGGCATAGGCGATCAAAGCAAAGCTCGCGGCGTGGCTTTCCGGAAAGCCGTAGAGTGCAAACGAAGTGATGCTGCGCACGATGCGGTCGGCGGTGTCGCCAACGATGCCCTTCTCTTTCATACCGGCGCGCACCCGTTCTTCGATCTCCTGCATGCGCTCGTGCGAACGCTTGAAACCCATCGCCCGGCGCAGACCCTCGGCTTCGCCGGCCGAAAAACCGGCGACCTCCATGGCCATGCGAATCACCTGTTCTTGAAAGAGCGGCACACCGAGAGTTCGCTCGAGAATCGGCTCGAGCAACGGGTGATCGTAGACCACCGGCTCGCGCCCGGCCCGTCGATTCAGATAGGGGTGCACCATCTTGCCGACAATCGGCCCCGGTCGGATGATCGCCACCTCGACCACCAGGTCGTAGAAACGGCTTGGTTTCATGCGCGGTAACGTCGCCATCTGGGCGCGACTTTCGACCTGAAACACGCCGATCGTGTCGGCGCGCTGCAACATCGCGTAGACGTCCGGATCGTCGGCCGGCAGCTTGGCGGGATCGACCTCCTTTCCCTCGTGCGCGCGAATCAGCGGGATGGCATCCTCCAACACCGCCAACATACCGAGACCGAGCAGGTCGACCTTGATGATGCCGAGATCGGCGCAGTCGTCCTTGTCCCACTGCACCACGACTCGCCCCTCCATCGCCGCCGGCTCGAGCGGCACCACCTCGTCGAGCCGCCCGGCGGCGAGGACCATGCCTCCCGAGTGCTGGCCGAGGTGACGCGGCAAACCGCGCACCTGCTCGACGAGGGAGACGAGTCGTCGCACCCGCGGCGCTTCGGCGTCGACACCGCCGGCGCGCAACTGCTTGGCCAGCTCGTCGCGATCGTCGCGAAACTCGAAGCGGTTGAGCAGCTTGGCCAGGCGGCCGACTTGCTCGGCGTGGAAGCCGAGCACTTTGCCGACTTCGCGCACGGCGCTGCGCGTGCGGTAGGTGATGACGTTGGCAGTCATCGCTGCGCCGTGCGCACCGTAGCGCCGATAGACGTATTGGATGACTTTTTCGCGCTGATCGCCGCTCGGTAGATCGATGTCGATGTCCGGCCACTCGCCGCGCTCGCGCGAGAGAAAACGCTCGAAGAGCAACTCCATCTTCACCGGGTCGACGGCGGTGATGCCAAGGGCGTAACACACGGCGGAATTGGCAGCCGAGCCGCGACCCTGAGCGAGAATCTTCTCTTCGCGACAAAAGCGCACGATGTCCCAGACGATGAGAAAGTAGCCGGCCAGCTCGAGCTCGCCGATGAGAGAGAGCTCGTGCTCCAACTGCCGGCGTACGCGTGCCGTCAATTCGCCATAGCGCTGGCGGGCGCCGGCATAGGTGAGCTGGGACAGGTAGCGCATGGCATCGATCGCCGCCGGTGTCGGGTAGTCGGGAAAACGGTAGCCGAGATTTTCGAGAGTGAACTCACACTCCTCGGCGATGCGACGGGTGTTGAGAAGCGCACGCGGGCAGTCGCGAAAGAGCGCCTTCATCGCCGCCGGCGACTTGAGGTGCCGCTCGGCATTGCTCAACAAACGACGCCCGGCACGATCGAGCGTCGTCTTCTCGTGCAGACACGTCAGCACATCGAGCAACGGTCGTTCGGCGGCGGTCGCGTGGCGAACGTCATTCGTCGCCACCAGCGGCACCCCATAGTGCGCAGCGCAATCGCCGAGGATGCCGTTCCAGCGCTCCTCCGCCGCATCGAGGTGGCGCTGCACGTCGAAATACAAACGACCGGGAAACGAGTGCTGCAGTCGTTCGACCACCACCGCTACGAGGTCGTCTCTATCCGTGGCAATGCCTCGCGCCAGCAGCCCGTCCGCACCCCCGGCCAAGCAGATCAACCCCTGCGTATGCCCTTCCAGATCAGCCCACTCGGCCACCGCTTCGCCCTTGGCGGCGCGCAGCTTCGATTGGGTGATCAAGCGGCAGAGATTGCGATAGCCGCTGCGCTCGGCGACGAGCAGGTAGATCTCCCCCTCGGCGGGCTCACCACCCAGGCGCAGGTGGCAGCCGACGATGGCGCGCAATCCGGCATCGCACGCCGCTTTGTAAAAACGCGGCGCGCCATACACACCATCGCAGTCGCCACAGGCGATCGCTTCGTAGCCGAGCGATGCCGCCCGCGCCACCAAATCCTCCGGCAGCGAAGCGCCGCTGAGAAAAGAAAAAGCCGAGCGACAGCGCAGCTCGATGTAGTCGGACGATTTCAATCGTAGTACCCCTCGACGAACCACTCCCCGCGCGCCCGGTCGAAGTAGAGTCGATAGATGCCGCCGTCCGACAGTTGGACGTCGTAGTAGTCGCGGTGACAGGGCTCGTCCTTCCACCATTCTGCTCGTATCCGCCACGGACCGGCACTGGTGACGACGCGCCCCTGACAGCGAAACTCCGCCGCGCCGTTCTCGTGACACGGGCGAACAAAATCGATCCTGCCCCGATCTTCGAACACCTCGAGACGGCGCGGCGGACGCAGCGCTCGCAAAGCGACCCGGGGCGAAATCTCTCCGCCATCGCCAAAGACACGCGCCTTGCCGTCCGCGATGACGAACGCCCCGACCGCGTAGGCATCGGGCCGGTGCGAGTCGGCGACGACGGGCGTACCGACGCGCTCGTCGTCACCGCACAGAGCCGCCAACTTGCTCAGCGTAACGGCCAGCTTGGCGGGGGCGGGGCCGTTGCAACGCAGCAAGTCGAGTTGGGTCGGGCGCAACGCCTCGGCATTGGCAGTGAGATGGATCCCCTCGACGGGCGCCGGCGGCGGCTGTGCTTCGAGGTGCAAGCGCAGCAGCGTCAGCAACGGCTTGATCTCCAGACAGGGCGCCGCAACGGCCACCCTGCGCTCGACGCGCGCTCGATTGGCCAGACGCAGCGACAAATGGAGATCACCGCAGACCAGGCCGCGCATACGCAGGCGTTCGATCAATCTCTCGAGCAGCGGGCGAACGACGAAGAGCAGTGGCTCAACCGTCTCCACGCCGTAGTCGAGATCGACGACCTCGGCGAAGATGAGCGGCAGCGGCCGGGCGACGAAGGGATCTTCATCCTCGCCGCGGGCGCGCCGCACCAGGCGTGCCCCCTCCACCCCCAGCCGCGTCATCACCGCAGCATCCGGCAGAGCTCCCAGATCACCGAGGGTGCGTACACCCCAGCGCGCCAGGATCTGAGCCAGACGCGGCTCCGGCTCCAACATCGACAAGGGCAGCGGTGCCAGATGGCTCCACTCTTCGCGCGGTGGAACGACCGCGCGCCCGCAGCCGCCGCGCGCCGCCAACCTGGCGGCGACCTTGGTCGAGGCGACAGCGGCCGACGCCGCGAAGCCGACCTGCGCCGCCCGCTCGATCAGGGCGCGCACCAACTCGTTTTCAGCACCGTACAACGCCTCGCTACCGCTGATCTCCAGATAGACCTCGCCGCGTCCCGCGTCCTCCACCCGCGGTGAGAACGAGCATGCAACGTCACAGAGCGCGTTTTGCGCAGCTCCAGCGGCCTCTTCCGACTCCCGGCAAAAGACGATCGAGTCACAAACCGCCCGTGCCTGTGCCGACGTCAGGCCCGGATGGACCCCGTACTCCACGGCTCCTGGCGAGCAGGCGACGACTTTGGCGCGCGCCCCCTCGCCGCAGGTGACGGCGAGCAGCGCACCCTGCAAATCGGGATCGCCACGGTAACAGACGGCGAGGGGAAAATCGGCGACGAGCAAGCAGGCAATTCTCATCGATCGTGCGAACACCAGTAGATCTCCGCCCGCATCGCGGCGTTGCCGCGACTGCGCTGCGGCACCATCTCGCTGCGCAGACCGCGGAAGACACGCTGCGCCCAGCGCGCTTGCCGCCGTTCGAGAGCGATGCGCAGAGCGGCAAAGCTGCCGGCGAGCTGGCGCGGGGAAAGAACGAGCAAGGCGGTCTGCGAGCGCCGTGCATCGCGGCGCAGGCGCGGCCACACCTGGTGGGGAATGCGCAATACCGGTAAAGAGCCGAGGTCGAAGAGCACGGCGGAGAAACCGCCGGCGTCGAGAATCAGCTCAGTGCTCTTCAGCGCCGCTTTCAGGGTCGGAGGGCGCACCCACAGAACCCTGCCGAGGTCGGCCCGGTACACTTCGAGAGAGAGCGGATGCAGCACATCGGCGGAGTCGACGACGGCGACCGTTTCACCGCGCCGGGTCGACGCCGCCAGCACGGCATAGCTGAGCGCCGTGCAGCCACTCGAACGCCGGCCGACGATCTCACTCACCTCGCCACAGGGGATCCCGCCCCCGAGAGCGCGGTCGACCTCGGCGATGCCGCTCGCCAGCCGGCGGCGCGACGGCGCTCGCACCTGCCCCAGGCTCACGCCATCACCGAGATCGCGAGCCAGGCGCGCCGCCGGGTTCGATTCACTTTCTTCAGTCGCTAGAGGAAGGGCCACTCCCTATTTTCGCCAAATTTTCGCCTCTGGGGCAAGTCCCACCACCCACTGTTTTTCAGCACAACAGGTCAAAACCTGGAAATTCTGTGGTGATCGGTACTATCGTTTTCGTATGGCAGTTACACAACGAGAGCGCGACTACATGCGCCGAATCGGCGAGATCAAAGCCAAACAGAACCGGGCTGAGCACGACGCCCATTTGGCTCGCCCCCTTGCCGAGCGATTGGAGCATAGCTGGAAGCTCTATCTCGCTTACCATGGGAGCCTGACCGCACACGAGGACGATCCGTCCGAGCTCTACCAACGAGCGAGGGCTCTCGGACTCTATCGTCCGTGACGACGGGGCCGATTCAAGAGTTGGCTCTCCTTCTCGATCAGGAAGGAATTGCCTATGCGCTGATCGGCGGCCATGCGGTCAATCTCTACATAGAACCCCGCCTTACCAGAGACATCGATGTCACTATCGCGGCGGGTACTGACTACGTCGAGCGTATTGACGCAGCACTTTCCGCAACGAGTTTTGAGTTGGTGCGGAAAGTTGGTCACGATCTCCCCTCGGGTCCTGATTTTCTTCGCTACCTCAGGGACCAGGTTGTCGTTGAGATCCAAACGGCGAAAACCGAATTCCAGGAACAAGTGATCGAACGTGCGACGAATGTTGACGGAGTGCGAGTGGCAACACCGGAGGACTTGATCATCTTGAAGCTCATCGCATATCGCCCGAAAGACATGGACGACCTACGAGGCCTCAGAGACCTACCGTCGATCAACTGGGCCTACGTCCAGCGATGGGCCGATGAATGGGACATCGCAGATCGGTTGACGCAGCTTCGTTGCAACGAGCCGTGACTCGGCTACGCCCGGTTCACCAAGCCCTCGACGTAGCGGGCGATGATGTCGGTTTCGATGTTCACCGTCGCGCCGGGTTTCTTGTCGAGAATGTTGAGGTGCTCTTGTGAGTACTGCACCAGCGACACGGCGAAGGAGGAGCCGTCCTTGTCGACGATCGTCAAGCTGGCGCCATCGATCGCCACCGGCCCCTTGACCACCATGTAGCGCAAGAGCTCGGCCGGCGTGTCGAAACGCACGATCACCGCCTCCTCTTCGGGCGTGAACGAGTGGATTTTCGCCACGCCCTCGACGACGCCGCGCACGATGTGACCGCTCAACCGGTCCTGCGGGCGCACCGAGCGCTCGAGATTGACCCGCTCACCGGCCGCCAGCTCGCCGAGATTCGAACGCCGGAAGGTCTCCGGCATGACGTCGGCAAAAAAGACGTCGCCGTCCAGCTTCGTCACCGTCAGGTCGACACCGTTGATCGCGATCGAATCGCCGAGCTGAGCATCGCCAGTCACCTTCGGCGCGCGGATGCGCAACTTGCCACCTTCGGCAACGACGACTTCGCCAACCTCTTCGATGATTCCGGTAAACATCGCAAACACGCGGATCTCGCACCTTGCTACGGCAACACTCGCGAATCAACAGAGAGCTCCGACGCGGCCGACGCGGAACTTCCGTGCAATGGAGCAGAACGATCGAGGCGAACCCCACGGGGTCGCCAACACCAGCCCAACCACCTCCTCGCCTCATGGCACCGCTGCCGTAAGGGAAGTCGAGCACGAACACCTGCGGCGGGTGACGACCTACGGCGCCGGCGTATCCGTCGGAGTCGGACTCGGCGATGGCGAAGGGCTGGCAGTCGAGGTCGGCGTCGGCGTCGAGGTCGGCAGCGGTGTCGGCGTCACCGTCGGAGTCGGCGTGGACGGCGGCGTCTCGGTCGGCGTCGGCGTCGGACCATCGACCGTCAGCAGCAGCCCATTGCTCTGGTAGCTCGGAACCAGCGTCTTCTGGTTGCCGATATCGAGCCCGGTGATGCTGTCGAACGTACCAGTGCGCGACGACCACGTGTGCACGAGGAAGGTGTCGCCGACGTCGGGGTCGTAGCCGGAAGCTAGGCTCACGGACAGATCACCCGCTAGCGTAGCAAAACCTGTAACCTCAACTTGCGCGAAACCGACACCGGCCGTTGTTCCCCCAAAGCGCACCTCAATCGTGGATCCCGTCGAGTGTGCACGAGATCCCTCAATTCGCAGGATTCCATCGATCAAATCGATGGTTCCCGTACTGGAAAAAGATATCCCCGAGGGAATCGTCGTCGTTCCGGTCGATGCTATTTTCCGAAGCATACCGAAGTTTACGAAGCTGCCGCCGGCGCCAAATCCGCTGCTATCAATCAGAGCTTTGTCTGACTGAATCTCGAAAAGACCCTGGTTGTTGATCGATGCGCCGCTCCCCAGTCCAAAAGCACCATCAACCCAGGTCACGGTTCCGTGGTTGATCAAGGCTCGGGCATTGCCGATGGATTTGGTGCTCGAGCCAATGAGTTGCAGGGTCGCACCAGCAGAGATTTCGACAGCCCCCAAAGCGCCCTGCGTTCCAGCGGACCATACATACTCCTCGCCAATCGTCAGGGTGCCAGATCCGCCCACTCCCCCGCCAAGGTGTTCCATGCGCTCAACGAGGACACTTCCGCTCACAGAGAGCACTCCTGCACTCAACCTCGTCACTCCCGAACCGGTAATCGTTGCACCATCGGACAAAGTGCAAGAGGACGAAAACTCGAGCGCAGTATTCGTATCGAGCATCGCCACTCCCGAGAAATCCCCGCCGCCCTCCAAAGCGAGGACACCGGAATGAACCTCCACGGTCCCGTGATTGTCCATTTCCCCTTCGATCGTCGTTGTTCCAGAAGAGGCGACCTTTCGCATGACCCCCGTGTTCGAGAGAGTCGGGCCAACGCCAAATCCGCTGGCATCGACAAGTGAATGGTCAGAGCGAATCTCGAAGAGACCGTTGTTAGTGAATAGCGACGTACTGCCCATGCGAAGATCGCCATCCGTCCACAACGCAACCCCGTCGTTCGTGATTGCACGTCCGTTCGCGACAATCTTGCTTGCTGCCCCGGCGAGAATAAGATCCGCCCCTAGCACTACTCTCGTTTCACCAAGTCCAGCGGACGAACCGCCCGTCCACAGAAACTCGCGCTGAACCGAAAGAACCCCCGATCCGGATATACCACCGCCTGTTTGCTTGAGGAGCTCAACAGAAACACTGCCAACAGCACTGAGTGCTCCTCCTGTGGTCACCAGGGTCAGTCCCGCACCAGTGATCGTACTGCCATCATCAAGCGTGTGATTTCCAGCGACTTCAATCGTCGTGCCGGAAAGCACTTCAAAGTGGCCGTCACTCGTTCCTACGAGCAGTCTCAGTCCATCCCCTCTCACGCTTACCGTCCCCAGAGCGTTGTCCACACCGCCCTGATCTAGAGTCAGGTTTTCCACCGCTACGACGACGTTGCCAACAATCTCCAAAGCCGGTCGCACATTGAGGCCATCGAGGATTGTTGCGCTGGCGCCGCTCGAAGCTGTCCACGCCTGTGAGCTATCGCCCGCCGTGAAGCCGCCCTTGATCGACAAGACACTGAAACCCGCATTCGCATCAACCGTCGCAACCGCAGTGCTCGTCGTAAGGAAATGGGTGCCGCTGGCAATGCGGATCTCGTCACCGTTGCTCGCCGCGTCAACCGCATCCTGGACTCTCGTATAGGCTGTCCCATTCGTGCACACCGCCGTGTTGGTGGCGCTGGCGGACGTCGCAACGCAGTAGATGCTGCCCGGCGCCGGGATGTCGGTCGGAGTCGGCGTGAGTGTGTAGGTCGGTGTCGGCGTATCGGTCGGTGTTGGAGTATCAGACGGCGTTGGGGTGATGGTCGGGGTGTCGGTCACTGTCGGTGTCTGGGTTTCCGTCGGCGTGTTGGTCACCGTAGCCGTGTCGGTAGGTGTCGGTGTCTCGGTCGGCGTCGGCGTCGCGGTCGCCACGACCACACTGAAGCTCTGCGCCGCTGCATCGGTCTGGTCGATGCCGTCGCTGACGCTGAGATCGATCAACACGGGGTTGGCGCTGGCGGCGGTGACGGTGAGCTCGGTACTCTCGCCCGTCGGGCTGCTGAGCGTCGCCACGCCGGCATCGGCCGTCACCGTCCAGAAGTAGGACAGCGGATGGCCGTTGGCATCGGTGGATGCCGCGGCGTCGAGGACGTAGGTGTCGCCGACTACCAGCGTTGTCGTAACCACCTGCCCGCCCTGGGTGCGCACCTCGAACACTGCGCTCGGCGGGGTGTTGGCGGTGATCTGCACCACGGCCTGCGCCGGTGGGTCGCTAACCTGCCCGGCCGTGTTCACTCCCTCGACACCGAGAACGACGTCGCGCGGGTCGGGATCTCCCCCCTCGAGCAGCGGCAGCGGTAGCTGAAACTGGTACTGCTCTACGCACACCGGCAGAGCGTTGGAGCCGGAGGTGTCGATGCCCACCGGGTTCCCGTCCACCTCAAAGCGCGCCTCGGTGATGTTGGAGCTGATCGCACACGCCTTCACCGTCACCTGCGAGCCCTCCAGATAGACCGTACCCGCGGAGGGCTCGACGATCTGCATCGACGGCCCGCCGACCGCCACCTGGCGCGGCGGCGAGACCTGCTGGTTGCCGGCGGCGTCGGTGGCAGTGGCGGTAAAGGTGATCGTCCCGTTGCTCTGGCCGCTGGTGTCGTAGTCAAAGAAGGTGTGGGAGACGCTCTTCGGATCGGCGCTCAGATCCGGGCCGGGGCTGAGCACCTCGCTGCTCTCCTGCACCGCGCCGACGCCGTCGACGTGGATGCGCCGCGCCACTACCTCGAGTGCGTCGATGCCCACGGCGTCGCCGGCTACGACACTTACGTTCACCAGCGTTCCCGGCACCACCGCCTGCAGCGCCGGTGCGGTGACCTGCACGCTCGGGGCGACGCCGTCAGACAGCGTGATCGCCTGCTCGGGCGGGCTCACTGCTCCCAGCCCGGTGATGTCGACCGCATCGATGCTCACCAGATCAAAGCCGTCGAAGGCGGGGTCGACTCCGATCAGGTTGGGGTCGAGCCCGGCCGGTACCGGCACCGAGAACGTGACCGTCACCGGGTCGGTGGTTGGGGTCAGGTGGCGTACGTGGGCGCTGCCGAAGGCGACGACCCGCACCTCGGCCAGACCGAGGTCGTCCTGGGCCTGCACCTCGATCTCCATCACCTCGCCGGTGGCGTAGGCGGGCGGTGTGCCCTCGCCCACGAAGTCGACGCTGAGAATCTGCGGCGGCGCGTTGGCCGCCGTGGTCACGGTGAAATCCACTCCGTCGCTGCGATTGCCCGCATAGTCGGTGGCGTAGGTGTTGTCGGTGATGAGAAAGCGCGGGAAAGTGGCGATGGTTCAGTCAGGGAATTTCTTGGCTTTTCGTTTTCTCGCTTTGGCCTTTGAGGCGGAGCGTTCCTTGGCTTCTTTGAGTCGGTAGCTGTGGCCCTTGATCTCGACGATCTCGGAGCGATGGACGAGGCGATCGACGAGAGTGACGGTGCAGGCGGCGTTGGGGAAGACGTCGGCCCATTGCTGGAATGGTTTGTTGGTGGTGATGACGATAGGCCGGGATTGATACCTGCGGGTGACGACCTCGAAGAGGAGGTCGGCGTAGCGGGTGTCGTAGGAGAGATACCCTACCTCGTCGACGACGAGCATTTCCGGGCCACAGTAGCGGCGTAGTCGGCGGGAGAGAGCGGCCGAGGAGTCCTGGGCGGCGAGGTCGTGGAGCATCTCGGAGGCGGAGGTGAAGCGAACGCTGTGGCCGGCGAGCAGAGCGTGTTGGGCGAGATTCTTGGCGAGCATGGTTTTGCCGACACCGTTGGGGCCAACGAGGACGACGTTGGTGCACTCCTCGATGAAGTCGAGGGTGAAGAGCTCGCGCAGCAGATTTTGATCGATCGAGGTGGGCCACTTCCAGTCGAAGTCGGCCAAGGGCTTGAAGGAGCCGAGGCGAGCGTTCTTGATGCGGCGCTCGAGGGAGCGGCGTTGGCGCTCGTGGAGCTCGTAGTCGATGACCGTAGGCAGCCACGGTTGATCGTGGACATCGCTCCAGTTGGCGAGCAGGCCCCAGAGGCCGAGTTGGCGCAGGCTATCACGGAGGTCGTCGCGGGGTGTGGCGTCATCCATCGTCTTCATCCTTGTTGGTCGGCGGTGCGGTGAAACCGCCCTTGGTTTCGGTCGGAGAGGCAGTGACATCGCCCTTGGTTTCGGTCGGCGAGGCAGTGACATCGCCCTTGGTTTCGGTCGGCGAGGCAGTGACATCGCCCTTGGTTTCGGTCGGCGAGGCAGTGACATCGCCCTTGGTTTCGGTCGGCGAGGCAGTGACATCGCCCTTGGTTTCGGTCGGCGAGGCAGTGACATCGCCCTTGGTTTCGGTCGGCGAGGCAGTGACATCGCCCTTGGTTTCGGTCGGCGAGGCAGTGACATCGCCCTTGGTTTCGGTCGGCGAGGCAGTGACATCGCCCTTGGTTTCGGTCGGCGAGGCAGTGACATCGCCCTTGGTTTCGGTCGGCGAGGCAGTGACATCGCCCTTGGTTTCGGTCGGCGAGGCAGTGACATCGCCCTTGGTTTCGGTCGGCGAGGCAGTGACATCGCCCTTGGTTTCGGTCGGCGGGGTGGTGTTCTGATTGCTCTCGTTGTCTTCGCTGTCGGCCAAAGAGTCGTAGGTGGCCAGGGAGTGGGGTCTGACGGCGATCTGGGTGAGCCGCGGGTCGTCGGGGACGGTGACGGCAATCGGTGGGGGTAGACCCCGAGCGGTGTGGCGCTGATCGAGGATCTGACGGACCGAAGCCGGGTCGGGCGAGTTGCCCTCGATCGCTTCGAGGATGGCCGAGTCGAGTGCCTCGGTGCCGAAGCGGTCGAGTAGACCCAAGAGCTGGCGGGTGGCCGAGCCGAGGTTGTGGCCCCGTTCGGCCAGCAGCCGCATCAGCGCCTGGCCGTGGGTGGTGGCGTGGTGCAGGCGGTCGATGCCCCGGTGCTTACGCGATGCGCGTTTCCACTCGACCAGAGCCTCGATGTGTTCGGGGTTCTCTACCTGCTCGCCCTTGTCCCAGCAGCGAGGGTGGGTGGCGACGACCCGATCGGCATCGAGCACCCGCACGGTCTCCAGCGTGGCATGCACGGCGAGCGTGCGCCGCACCAGGGTGTGTGGCACGGAGTAGTCGTTTAAGTCGAAGCGCACGTAAGGCGTACGCCCCACGTGCACTTGGGCGTGATCCTCGGCCGGGAAGGGGTCGGCGGGCAGCTCGCGCAGCAGTGCCCGCTCCTCGGCGAAGACCTCGGCCACGGTGCGCTCGCTCTGCTCGGGACACGGCCTCTGGGCGGCGGTGGTCGCTGCCCAGTGCTCGGCCTGGGCGTTGAGGTCAGCCAGGTCGCCAAACTCCCGGGCGGCAAAGAAGCGGTCTCGTATGAAACGTATAGCTCTCTCGACGCGTCCCTTCTCATTGCCCCGTGCCACCGCCACCGGGCGCGGCTCGTAGCGGTAGTGGGCGGCCAGATCGAGCAGCGTGGGGTGAAAGCGGATGGCGTCGCCGACGCGCTCGGCCACCGCCGAGCGCAGATTGTCGTAGAGCAGGACTCGGGGCACCCCACCAAACGATTCGAAGGCACCGACGTGGCCGCGCAGGAAGCAGGCCATCTTCGCACCGTAGAAGAAGCGCAAGAAGATCTGGCGGGAGTAGCTGAGCACCATCACGAAGCCCATCAGCTGGCGGCGCGCACGGCCCACCTCCACCTTGCCGAAGTGTCCCCAGTCCACCTGTGCCTGCTCGCCCGGTAGAGTGCGCAGCCGCAGGTACGCCTCCGGCGCAGGCCGCGGGCGGTAGCGGGCCACCACCGAGCGGAAGTGGTCGGGTTTGCCTGGGTAGCCGCGCTCGCGCACCATGTCGTAGAGCCGGGTGGCGCGCAGGGTCGGGTACTTCTCCAGGGTCTCGACGATGAAGGGCACAAACGGGTCGGCCATCGTCGGGCGCGACAGGAGGCGCTGGCTGGGGATACCGGCCTGCGCCAGCACGCGCTGCACCGTGGTGTGGTGCACCCCGAGCTGGCGGGCAATCGTGCCCACCTTCCAGCGCTCGCCGTGAAACAGCCGCAGAATGTCGGCCTCGGTCTGGCGCGGAATCACCTCTTGCCCCTCCTACCGTGGCCACTTCTGCAAGGGGTGTCGTCCTGGCCACGCTGCTCTGAGTGCCAGTGGTCGATTCCCCTCTCAGCCCGGAGCTGATCCTCCCGGCTCACCCACCCGAAGCGCACCAGGGCGCTCTCGGTGGGCCAGCGCTCGCCCCCAAAGGCCCCGAGGCCGAGCGAAGTGGAGATCGGGGCGTCCGCAGAGATGGCAACGTCGAGCACCGCTCCGCTCCACAGCGCCAGCCCCTCGAGCATGCACAGCAGCGCCCGCGGGTGATCGGGGTACCCGGTAAAGCGCGCTCGTACGATCTGGCGCCGGTCGCTGTCCCTGATGCTCAGGCTTATCCGCGGGCTCTTTTCCTGCTCCCCGTGCCACATCCCCACGTGAAGGCGCGTCGTCCACGCTTGGGTCGGTTCGGTCATGCTCTGTTTCCTCCTTGGCCGAGACACTCACTGCTGGCTCGGCCGAGGGGAATGCATGATGCGTCACTTCTTCGCGCTGACGGCTCCTCTCGCGCTGACGACGGCGGTAGGCGCACTGGCGCCGTGAGTGAAACATCGCTCCGCGAAAACTGCGCTGGTAGCGTCTGCCCGAGGAGCGCACGCACTCACGGCGCGACTCGACGCGGCACCGCCCCTCGAGGCAGTACACGTGACCGCGATCACAACCCCGGCAGATCTCCACCATTACCCCGCAGCGCTGGCAGCTGTAGATCCGGTACTCCGAGGACTTCGACACTTCAGGTTCGCGCTGCCCCGCTCTTTACAGCCGAACCCGAGCACGTCATGCTCTCTGCGTTTGGTCGGAGTTCCTGCTCCGGCCACAACACTTCAGGTTCGGAGGCTCGGGGGCGATTCCCCGGGCCTTCACTTCTTCGGCGAGGCTCGCTTTTCCCATACCTCGCCTCGGCCGGCCTCGCCACCTCCGACGTCGCCGCGATCAGGTGGCTCCGGTCGCCTCGGCTCCCTACGCCACCTGATCGTGCCTTTTCCCCTGACAAGAGCCCTCGGTGAAGCTTTTTGGGGATGCCCGCGCTTTTCGTCACTTTCGCGCGGGTTTCAACCACCGTTTACAGTAGGCGGTGTAGACGACCGACCCGCCTGCCGGCAGGGTCGGGGCGATGAACGCATGCTCGAACGGCGCCTGGTTGTCGGAGGAGACCACCTGCCCCGCCACCTCGAAGTCGACCGCCAGCACGTCGGTGTCGGGCGAGGTCGCGGTGAGGACCACCGTCTGCCCGACCGTGGCCGGCATCACCACACTGGCATTGAGGGTGATCGATGGCGGGTCACTATCCAGCGTGTCGACTTGGGCCGTCTCCAGCGCCGGATCCTGTCCGTTGCTCGACAGATCCTCCCAGTGCTCGATCTCCAGCGTAAACGTCAGACCATCTACGAGCGGCTGGATGGGCCGGAAGGTGGTGCGCCTCCCCCCCTGGCTGGGTAGCACGACTCCCGCCAGCTGCGTGCCGCCGACTGCTCCCTGCCACAGGCGCAGTGCGTCGGCCTCGGTGTGCGGGCTGCTCACCCGCACCGCCTCGCTCCAGTCGACCACCACGTCGCCGCGCACCAGAATCACGCGCTCGATCGTGGGATCGGTCTCGTCGGCGGTCTGGAAGGTGTAGACCACCCGCTCCACCAGCGGCCGGCCGCGCAGGTCGGTAATCGCCTGGGTGAGCTCGACCGTGATCAGCTCGAACTCCGGCAGCAGCGCATCCGGGACGAGGGTCACGGAAGCCTGCCCGCTTGCGTTGTCGATCGGAACGGCAGGGGTGTAGTCGAGCGCCGTCTCACCGGCGCGCAAGGTGATGGCTCCGTTCGGAATCACCACCTCTTCGCTGAAGTCGATGGCAATCTGCGCCGCTCTGGCCACGTTGGTCTCTCCGGCCTGCGGCGAGACGGGGATCACCTCCGGTACCGTGTCGTCGAGCTCGAGGTCGCCGAGGTCGAGCACTGGCACGTTGGGCGGATCGGAATCGATGAGATCGCCGCCGGCGGTGGTGATGCCGTAGACCTCTTCACTCACCGCTGCGCTCACCTGCCCGAGCGGGACTCCTACAATCGTAAAGGTCCCATCGGGCGCCGTGAGCTGCGAGAGCAGCACGTTCGGTTTGAAGGGCATGGTGAGGATCACCAGCGCGCCCTCTACCGGCTGCCCGCCCGCCGCGGCCGAGGCCAGCACCCGGCCCGTCACCACGCCGGCTGCTTCGAGGCGGATATCGAGAGGATCGGGCGCGGCGATCACGTCGCCGTCGTACTCGAGCACGCCGCTCTCCGTGCCGCTGAGGCTTCCGTCGGTGGCCACCACGGCAAAGGCGCCGATCGGTACGTCGAGAAAGGAGTAGGTGCCATCGGTGCTGGAGGAGAATCCCAGCAGCTCGGTCACCAGAGGGCTGCTCTGGTCCACACGGGTGAGCGTCAGCGCGGCGTTTGGTACCGGAGTTACTCCGTCACTTTCGAACACCGTCCCGTGCACCTCTCCGGTGCCGATGAAGATCACATCGGAGACCGCGATCTCGCCGTCTACACCCAGCCTGCCGCCGACCACACCACCGTCGTTTCCTCCCTGCTCTCTCCCGACTACCTCGAAACCTTCGAGCGGTACGTGAAGGAAGACGTAGTCCCCGTCAACTCCGGCAAACA
Source organism: uncultured Binatia bacterium (SeqCode) (assembly GCA_965216585.1). Taxonomy (GTDB): domain Bacteria; phylum Desulfobacterota; class Binatia; order HRBIN30; family CADEER01; genus CADEER01. Next base: position 387,817 of record CBDCGC010000003.1, read on the forward strand.
CCGACTTCTGCCGCCCGCTGTCTGTCGTCAGCGTGAGCACAGCCAAGGGGACAGGGCTTGCTCCGTCTGCCTGGTAAACGGTGCCGCGCACCTCGCCGAGACCTTCCACCGTAATGTCCACCACCAGCTCGTCGCCCTCGCTGGCAACGAACCCGTCCTCACTGCCCATCGCCTCACTGACGATGTCGGTGGCGGTGACGGTAAAGTCCCCGGCCGGCACCCGGTCGATCACGTAGGTACCGCTGAGATTGGTACTGGTGGTCAGCGACCCCGGGCCGAAGAACGACTCATCGCGAATCTGCCCCGCCGGCCGCACCAGCATCTCCGAGCGCAGCTCGACGCGCGCGTTCTCGATTGCATCTCCCACCTCTCGGCTCACCACGCCGCTCACCCGCCCCACGGCAAGCATGCTGACGTCGATCTCGCGCTCGGCCCCGGGCGAGTCGATGATGATCGGATTGCCCAGCTCGTCGGTCGTGGCAAAGCCGATGCGCCCGGTGCGCGGGTCGAAGAACTCCAGCCCAATCTCCTGGGCCGGCTCGACCGAGACGGCGTCAAAGGAATACTCTCCCTGATCGTCGGCGCTGGTGTAGAGATCGATCTCGCCCACACCGCCGCGCGACAGCCGCACCTCGCCAAACGGCACCGGTGTCGTTCCGGCCGCGTCGTAGAGCGTGCCGTGGACCCGGCCCGCAGTGGAGAGCTGGATGGTGATCTGCGCCACTTCCTGCCCGTCTACGAACACCTCCGCGCTGCCGCTGCCCCGCGGCGGCGTCTCGCCGCCGGGCAGCACCGCGCTCACCGAGAAGCGGCCCTCGGGTATGCCGGCGTAGCCGACGATGCCACTTGCCGGGGTCACCTCGGTCTGAAACGGCGGCAGCAGCGGTGCTACGGGTGAGCCACTGACCAGATCGACTCGCGCCCCGGCCACCGGATCGCCGCTGACGTCGTCCACCACCAACACCTCGACACTGCCCTGGCCGAGCAGGTTGACGTCGACCACCACCTCGTCGCCGTTGACCGAGCTGGCGTAGACGATGCCGAGATTGCCGGTGAGTGGATCGCGGGCCCAGACCCGAAACGGACCGGGGGCGACAGGGCCGAAGGCGAACTCGCCATCGACTGTATCCTGACTCTGCTCGGAGTCTTCATCATCTATATAGGTGACCTCGATACCGTCACCCGCCTTCTGCCCGTCGGGCAGGTACACCGCACCGCGCACCGCCGCTCCGTCGCCCAGGCGCAGGCAGTGGTTCTGAGTCTCGGGATCGGGGTCCGTCGGCGGCGCCTTTGCCGAGACCGCCGCCGAGCCGCCGGCAAAGACGGCATCCTGCCCCTCGACCGCCAGGCGGTAGCGCAGCCCCGTCGGTACCTGCACCTCGAACGTGCCCACCCCGCAGTACACCTCGCCGGGGCACTCGGCCGTGCAGTTGCTCACATCTGTCGGGCTCGACGACGCCACCTGCTCGGTCTCAGAGTCGAGCACGCCGAGGCCGTTGTAGATCTGACGGGTGAAGGTGACGTTGGCCGTGGTCGGCTGGTACGGATCACCGGGGTTCGGACGGCTCAGCACCACGGCGCGGATCGTGCGCAGGCCCACCAGTTGTAAGTCCTCATCGATCACCTGGCCGTGCACGGTGAGCTGGCGACCCTCGCGGGCGCCGTCGCCGTTCGCACCACCAACCCCCAAGGAGTACAGCGTTGAGAGCGGCGCCTGCGTAAACGTGAACCGACCGCTGCCGTCGGTCGACTGACGATCCCAGATCGACGTCTCCAGCCACAAGTAGACGTCGGCGCCGGCAATGGCCGCACCGCCCGAGTCGCGGAGAATGCCGGTGATCGTCCCTCGCCCGCCGAGCCGGATCGTCACCGACACCTGCTCGCCCGGCTCGCCGACGTCGACCTCCGCCTCGCCCTGCGCCCCGGTCACCGGGTCGTAGGCCCTGAGCTTCTGCCGGCCTACTCCCACCTGCTCGATGGTGAAGTTCCCCGCCGCGTCGGCCTCGACCAGCACCACGCCGCCGATCACCTGCACGCCCGCCCCGGGGCTGCCGTCGTCGTGCACTACCGAGCCCAAAATCCTCGCCGTGCCCGGCAAGATCACATTGGCTTCCACCGTCGAGGCGGCCACCACGTCGATCAGCCGCGTCGCCTCCTCGGCCGTGCCCTGGCGCACGGCGCGGATCTCGTACGGCCCGGCCGGGATTCCACTGATACGAAACGCACCCGCACTGTCGGTTACGGTCTCGAGCAGCACTGTGTCGTCGAACAAGGCGACGACGATGCCCCCTCCCGCCGGTACCGGCGGGTTGGTGCCGGTAGCCGCCTCGTAGACCGTCCCCTCCACCGTGCCCAGGCTGTCGAAGGCATTGATGTCGACGGTGATCGTCCCACCGGCAGCCGGCAGCTCGGCGCCGACCGCACCCTCGAGGGCGACTCCGGTGGGGTCGTCCTCGGGCGGCGTGTACGATGCGGTGACGTACAAGCTGCCGACACCGACGTTGTTGAGCTCGTAGTAGCCGTCTGCGCTGGTCACCCCGCGCCGCTCACTGCCGTCGGTCAGCGTGTGCACCACCACCTCGGCGCCGGCCACGCCTTCGCCGCTGGCCGCTTCCACGACGCGCCCGACCACGCGGCCCACCCCGAGCATGGTGAGGTCGACCTGGCGCATCTGCCCCTCAAACGTGATCGAGGTGCGCCTCTCGGCCTGCTGCGAGGTCTCCGGATCGGTGGCGCGCACGCGAAACGGCTCGATACCGAGAAGCGTCTGGCCGTCGCCGACGAAGTCGAAGCGGTAGTAGCCCTCTGCGTCCGTGCTCGCCACGCCGGTGAGAATCTCCACCGGCAACCCGGTGATGTCGTCAGTGAAGAACTCGCGCAGCTCGACGCGCGCCAGCGCGATCGGCGTTCCGTCGCCGCGGCGCACGTACCCCTGCAAGATGCCGCCCATCGGCTGCTCGAAGTCCGGCTGCACCTCTCGAGTCGTCAGATCTTCGCCACCGGTGATCAGCGGATTGCCCGCTGGGTCGGTAAAGCCGCCCACCGACAGGGTGTAGTCGAAAAAGCGCGAGACCGACGAGAACAGATTCACGAAGAGAATACGTCCGCGCGGCAGCAGGCGCGTGCGCTTCATTCTGTTGGAGGTGACCGGCCCCAGCTCGGCGGGGAAACCGTCGTCGCGGTAGCGCACCATATACGTTGCCGGATCGACGGTTGCCGGGTCGATTGCCTCATCGAAGAGAATCGCCACCACCCGCCCGCGCTCGAGCGGGTCGGCCTCCGGGATCTGGCGCATGCCGATCACCGACGGTCCCTGGCTCTGGTCGTAGTCGGTTGCGGTGGCCGTGCTCACCACGGTGCTCGCGGCGTCGAAGAGATCGAGCATAGCGGCCGAGTCGGCCGAGAGGGTTAGGTGCAGCGTTTCGCCCGCCGCGACGGGGATGTCGGCGAAGACGAAACGGCGCGCTTCACCACCAGCACCGGGGGCCAGCACGCTCAGCGTCGTGGTCGCGGCGCTGGCGGTGGGGTTGGTGACGGAGAAGACGAAGGGTTCTGCAGGATCTTCTATACTCAGGTCGCGGCCGATCACCGCCAGCTCTCCACTGAAATCAGCGCCGTCGTCGAAGCCGAGCAGGCTGGCGCCGGGGATCTCGCGGGTGATTGCAGTGTTTGCGTCAGGACATCGAGCACTGGCCTGCGCCGCGGCGCTGCCCGCACAGCCAGAGACAGCGCTGCCGCCGGAGTCTGTGACGGATAGACTCACGTCCCCCGTCGCCAGTACAGAGATGTAATCACCGCGGTAGGCCTCGGCGGCGCCGAAGTCCGCGTGCAGCTCTTCTAGTGTTGGGCATCCCGTCTCGCCCGCCTGACAGGTGAGCTCCTGGGCCAACGCTTCGGCCAGGTCATGCCCTGCTCTGGACAGCCGCATGACCTCGTCGAAACCCGCCCCCGCCTGTTCGTTCCCCGCCCAGTCGAGCCACAGCTCCATCAGCGAGCGTCGATCCGCCTCGCCGATCCTCACCCGCAGCCCGGCCTCGGCCAGCTCCAGGGCGCGGATCCTCACCAACTGCGCCGATATGTCTGCGCTCAGCCCGACGTTCTGCTCGGGCGGGGCGCTGGCCGCGCTGTAGGCCAGGCCGAGTACGCGCAGCGCCTCGGTAACGAAATCCTCGGGGAGGTCGTGGGCGTAGGGGGGCAGGATGAGTGTGTCGGGAGAGAGTGGGATACCGAGATCTCCCACCCCGGTGCGAAAGACGAAGCCGCCGGTGAGACTCGCTCCCGGCTCGGGCGCGAATACCGAGGCGGTGACCCGCCCGTTTCTTCTCGCTATGAACTGGTACTCCACCACCTCGGCGTCGCCCGCATCCAGGGTGGGCACCACCGTCGTCCCCAGCGGCGGATCGCCGCCGCACAGACTCCCGTCGGTGTGGGAGTTTGCCACCAGCGTCGCACCGCTGATCTTGTTCGGGTCGAGATTCACCTTCACGCAGCTCACGTCGGTGGGTGGGATTTCCTGGTCTACGTTGTGGACGGTGATGAACACCGAGTAGGTCTCGCCGGCCCGCACCACCTCCGGGTGCGAGATCGACATGCTGAGCGTCGGGTGGCGCACCAGTACCGTTCCGGTGGCCGTGCCCTCGAGCGGCACCGCTTCCTGGCCGGGGATCTGCAACTCCGCCTTGATCGTCACCTTCAGCCGGTGCGTACCCACCGAGCGCCCCTCGACCAGAAAGAGCCCTTGCCCCTCCTCGCCCGGGCCGAAGGCCGGCTCCCCGGTGGCGGCGTTGCTCACCTCGGCGCACAGGAGAGGATCGATCGTCGGCTCGCACAGCTCGTGCAGGCTCTGCGCCTCCTCGGTCTCGGCCGGGCGCAGTGGGTCGTCGGCCTCGTTTGGTAGAGCCGGGTCGTCCACCACTCCGTTTGCCCCCAGCGGCAGCTCCAGCTCGACTGCGGCCGAGGTGATCACCAGGTTGCTGCCCGGTGGGGTGACGTTGGAGACGAGGAGGACGGCTTCGAAGAACTGGTTCAAGAACGCGATGTTTCCCGGCACCACCAGCACGCCGGGAATCGGCGGGATGTCCACGGGCGGGAACTCGGGCGGAATCTTCAGCACCAGGCCGCTCACGTCGAAGGCCGGCACCTCGAGCGCGGGTACGTCGGGCGGGAAGGAGAAGTTGATGTCGGTCTCCTCTGCCACCTCCTCGTCGGTGGGAAAGAGCGCATCGAAGGAGATCTGTACCGGGTCGGAGTCGGTGCCGAGGCCGAGGGTGAACGAGAACGCGGTGAAGTTATCGTCGCCGATGACGATCCCGCGCTCGCGGATCTCATCGAGTGACAAGGGTCGAGTCGACAAGCTCTGCACGATCACCCGCTCCACCACCCGGACGGTGAGCGCGCTGGGGGAAGCCACCAGCACCACAGCACCCGTGGAGTCGACCAGGCGCAGATCGTCGAGGGTGTAGTTTCCCGGCTCGAGCAGTGGTGGACCTATCAGCAGCTCGCCCGCTGATTCCGTAGTCGTGCCGATCTCCAGGTTCGAGCCCAACGGCGCCGATACGTCCTGGCTGATGCCGTTGCCGCTCAGGTGCCCGCGCACGACCGTGTCGGCAAAGAGCGCATCGGCAGTCACGTCCACACCCGCGCCGTCCTCTACCCGGGTGGTGAGAATCACCGGGGCATTGCGCGGGCGAACGAGCTGGTCGGTGGGGTCGGCCGGCGCGACGCGGAGGGTTACTCCGCGGATGAGGATGCTCTCGTCGCCCAGCTCGTCCGCCTCCGCCACTGCCAAGCTGGAGCAAGCCAGGGCAATGAACAGTAGTGCTGTTGTTCGTAGGCGGCTCATAAAAGACTAGACGACTTTCACTAGAGAAGTGTCACTCACGTCATGGCCGTCGGTAGGGGAGTTTGCGACGGCAAACACGAGGCGGGCACATCCGATTCTGAAACAAACCCGTCACGCTCAAGCGCAAGAATGATCGGAGCGAAACTCAGAGGCTTCCCAGAAATATCTCCCTTGAACCCCTCCGCTTCCAATTGCTCCGCAGGAACCGCAGAAATCAGGGCTCTCAAAGCCTCAACAGTCAACATGACTAGAGGGCGTACCGACTCGAAATTGCTCCCGCTAACCCCTGGCGCCTCTTGCTCAAGCTTCGAAAGCGTCCCCAACAACGCACCTACTTGTGAGTAAGCCGCTTGATACTCCAACACTAGTAGCAGGCTTACAATGTCGCCAGGGTCTTCCGAAATCCTACTCAGCCCTACCTGGAGGACTTGATTCTTCTGTCCCGACACCCACAACCCAGAGACACAATCTGTAAATTCCTCGCCAGACACCGATGAGTTCGAAACGTCCGATCCGACCAGAGTTCCAGATGCCGTCGTCGAACTCCCCCCCGCAGGGAGATCGCCGAGAAGAACCGTAATAACTGCAAAGAGGAAAAACTCCCGCGATCTTGATCTCATCGGCGTCCCCGTACCCGCAAGCACGAACGCTCCGATAAACAAGCGAACTATCCCCCTAGAGCCAAATCCAGCGTCCTTGGCAGGAAAACTGGGCAGTGCCCTATTGCGAACGCCAGCCATCAGCTTCTCTCGGCCGGACCTACTTGGGGTCGACGAAACGGGGAAATCAGCAAGCCTCTTTCTCTCAACGTTGCTAGTGCCTTCTCTCGCACCAACCTGGAGAACCTCGGCGGAAGTCGGCGGCTAGAGCTCCAGAGATTTCTGGGGACACCCAGATCGAGCGCAGTTCTTTCCGCAAGAGCCGCGAGAACAATATCGCAGATCCGCAGGTAGTCCCCACTCGGATGAAGTCGGAGCGGAGTTTCCCTTTCATCCTGTAGCAACGGAAGAGACGACAACAATACTTTTGAATCATCAATGTATCTGAACAGGAGCACCACCGCAGCAACGTCATCCACCTCGCCATGACGAAGCAATTTGCTTACAGCTCCGCCCAATTCGGATTCCCCGGCATTAAAGCGCGCAACCAGCAATGGGGTTCCAAATCGCACTTTACGCGGCAACCTCCTATCAACCCGGACCTTGGCGCTCGCCCCACCGAGCCACCTCTGAGCACTCTCGCGCACGAGATTCGGCACAACACAGCTCGCTACCATCAGCGTCTCCACCCGAACCTCTTCAGACTCGGCCAGGAGCGCTCTGAGCGGCGGGGCGAGCTGCCTGGCGACTTGACGAAGATCCGCGCACGTGAACTTCCAATAGAGTCTGCTCAGAGCATCTCTTCGAACGATTTCTTCGTTGTTTCTCAAGTAACACTCCAGCGTAGCGGCCATCGAGGCGCTTGGTCTGATCGCGGCCGCCCACATCGCCAGATGCTGCTCTTCGCGCTGCGCCGAGTCGCAGTTCGCACTCACGAACCGAACCACGCAGTGCTCGGGTAGTTTTCGAATTGTCCGCGTATCCAAGCCGCCCGCAAAGCCACCGTAGAGCAACTGTTTTCGAGAAGGGCACTCCTTCACGTCCTGCGCGATGCACACACAATCAGCTGCGCTCATCGCGAGGATCAAGAACGTGAACCACACGACAAAAACAAACAGCTTGCCCCCGGCCGAAATCATGCATCCATCCCTATTCTTCCACCCCCACAACCTGGGAATGGGGTATGAACTGGCGTGGACTACCGCAACGCTTTCTGACCGACATCAAGTCCGCCTCATGACCTGGCAGGTTGCGATCTGTGTGCACACCGCTCTTGTCCGCACCTGGCGTGTTGCGAGTCACTAGTCTCAACCAATGGCCGATCTCGTGAGCTATTGTAGTGGGAAAATCTGATCCGCCCGGACTCGTCCCACAGATATCGTCGTCGAAGTAGGCAACACCACCAGACAAGAATGCATCAGCTCGTTCGGGACCCCCAGGGTTGTCATCCGCGCGAACACGGCTGCCATCATCCGCCAACTCCCTACTTTCCACTTCCCAGGCAAAGACCAAGTCCACGTCAACAATATCTGGCAGGTCGTCAATCGCGGCCAAAACGGGATTTGTGTCTCCGCGCCAGCTTTCCAACACGGGCCCTAGGTCGTCTTCAACTTGGATCGTCGCGACTGGAAGAACTTCAGATTTCTTCAACCTGACATTCAGCTGAGGACCAAATATGATCTTGTTTATGTCCTCTATCAGCACATCCAGATCAGTGTTCGCCACTGTCCGCGTCCCCGCGTGCCCCCCAGCGTCGCTCAAGAAGATCGCCCGAACTGTGACCACACGCTCTTTCCGAACGTCAACTAGAATATCCCTCGAAAGCTCCGTGCCACCCACCCGGACCGTCAGCTTCTCCGCACCCGGTGCAGCATCCATCGAGGCACCAACTGACAATTTCGGCCATTTCCCCGTTCCCGGATACACCAACGTCTGTTGCCCGTTTTCACACGACACCCCTGCATCACATTCGAAAGTGACACTGGGCGAGGACTCCAGCTTGACGTCCCCGAGGATAGCGCGCAGCGATCGCCCATTCTCATCCAACACTCTCGTGATGAATGAGGCCGTAGCACCGCCCCCGAACGGAACCACCAACCATGGACTCTCGGGATCGCTGAGATCAAGTCCACCAGCACATTCGCGATAGTCCACACCGACACCACACTTCGGATGTAACTCCACAACACCACACCCCTCGGTCGGAGGCGCTGCTGCCGCGCTCAGCATCGCGCCACTCGACAGATTGGCGACACTCGACAAACTGGCGCCGCTCCCTGTATCTTCCTCAATCACAGCGGGGCCAACCTGGACCAAGTAGACTCCATCGCCGGGTACCGTGACAGCAACTACCGGCTCCCCAAATCTGCTAACGAAATGCGCGATCGACTGCGGAACGGATTCCCCCAACTGGGTCGTTGACAGTACCCGATCGTCTACCTCGTCTGCATTCTCATCCAACATACCCCCACCTGGATTGAGTAGATCGACTATGTGAAGCCCTCCCCAGCCAGCGACATACAAGAGACTCCGGTCGCGATCACTCGCAATCGCGACCGGATCTCCGCCCGGAGCCTCAATCTCGCCTACGCCTCGGTCAAGGAGCGTTGGGGCAAACGTCCTCGAGGTTAGATCAACGGGAACCACGCAGACCGCAGAGCCGCATACGGCAATCGCTAGGTCGAGCGGCTCTGGGGCCTCAGACTCCTGCGTAGCAAACGCAAGCCACTCGGTGAGCAGACTCACATCGGCTGGGCGCCCCGCTCTCGGTAAATCGTAGGATGACAGGACGCCTGAAAGGTCGGGGTCAATGAGATCGATGCTATTTCCCCCTTCCTCTTGCTCAACGGCTAGAATCACCCCTTGGGCTGCATCCACCGCACGGTACTGTCCCGCGAGCGTAGCATCGACCTGCGGTACGGCAAGAACATCCGAGTTGAGACCGTCCAGAACAACTGCCTGTAGGCCGATGAACGGGATGTTCGCCACATAAGACACCTGAGTCCCGAAACCCGCGATGTCGATTGGCACACCAAGCTCGTTCGGCACGAGCTCTATCTGCGTACCGAGCACCGTAGTCGTCGGGTCGCCAGTGTTCAGAGCCGCGAAGGTTCGTGCAGACTGATTGATCAAGCGAGAAGCAACAGGCGTAATCTCCGGAAACGCCGACAAATCGAAGAGGCGCCAGGCGCCGAATCGGTCTCCCGCCCCGGGACCATCGACACTTGCCAGAAAGGGGCCGTCGAAGGTAGCGGCGTCTTCTCCGGTCGTCGTGATCGACGCTTCACCGGCAAGAGCGAACACTCCACGGTCGACTCCCGCCGTTTCAGATCGGGAAAGAAACACTGGATCGACAGTCAGATCGGTCACATCAAAGAACGAAACACCCCCCTCGAAATCTGGCCTCTGGCCCCCTCCATCCCGCGAAACGAGCCCATCGTTACCCTCGGCAACAACCACCACATCATCACACGGGGCGAGCCCTAAACCCTCCGGCTCAAGCCAAGCCACATCACGGGCATCAATCGGAATATGGCCGAGAAGCAGCGGCTTGAACGTGCGGAACGAGGCCGACACATCCTCGGTCGCAAGGTTGCCACCGAGGTCGGTAACTCCCTGCACCCGAAACGTGTAGGATTCATCAAAGCGCAGCCGTGTGTCAGGCAAGAAGCTCAAGACACGGCCATCAGCCGAGAGATTGCATTTGCCGGATACACCGTGACCAGCGCCGTCGGTTACCTCGCAACTCCCTATGACACTACCTGGGTCCATGGATTCGCTGTAAACAACCTCCAACGGCGCCAGAGGATCAACGCCGACGCCCCCCTCCAGCACTGAGGTGTCCTGTACGATCGGTGGATTCTCGTCGTCGCTGAGCGGCCCCAATAGCTGGCAACTCTCACCGCGGCTGAGACCACCGGCGGGGCCGCACGGCTTGTCGTCGATCGGCTGATCGGTGAAGTCGGTGATCTCGATGGTCAGCGACTGGTTACACGGCACCGGTACCGTGAACTGCTTCAGCGCCGTGGTGGTCACCGCAAACGGCAGCGACGCTCCGAGGACACCCCCGGGGATGACGCCGTTGGTGAACGCGTCACCGATCTTGGCAAAGCCGGTGGCGTAGGCCAGACACTCGTTGGCGCGGTGGATGCCGAGCAGCCCGGAGGTGACGATCAGCGGTAGACCTCCGACGAACTCGGTCGTCACCAGGCCGCTGCCCGCATCGTAGCTCGCCACGTCGACCAGCGTCTGCTCGTCGCTGCCACGGAAGTTGACGATCTGGGTGGCGATGTACTGATCGTCCTCCAACGCATCTCCCGGCGCCGGTACCGATATGTCGATGTTGACCTGGGCGGTTCCCTCGAAGGCCAGATCGACCGCTCCGATCAGCTCCACCTTCAACTGGTCGAAACTCGTCAACACGGGATGTGCTGCCAGATCTCCACCATAGGGTCCGATCGGCGGGTCGGTCAGTGGTGTGATCCGCACTTTGGTGGGCAGATCGAACGCTCCCTCCGGAACGATCGCCGAGTAGCTCTCATCTGCGGGGAAGGTGACGACACCTCCTCGGCTGTCGATGACCTCTTCCCCCGTGCGCTCGTCGCGCATGTTGCCCGCGTCGATCTCTACCCGGTTGCCGAATGCGTCCTCCACACCGATGAGGAAGCGGTCGCCGGCGGCGACGTTGTCGAAGGCGACGCAGAAGGAGCCGGGCTGGTACTCGCCGGGCGCGACTTCGGTCAGACAGCGGCCCTCGTAGTCGGCTTCGCTTAGGATGCTGGCACAGTTGGTGTTCGGGTCTCGGATGCCGTCTGCGTCGGTCGCCGTGATCGTCTCGGTGCGACCCGAGGGGGCGGCTTCACCGTAGTTGTAGTGGGTAATATCAACCAGCGTGCCCGGTAGTGCGAGGGCAGCTGCACCGCACACCATCACCGCGCCTAGCTCGCCGTCGGGAGCCACTTCCACGCCGCCGCTTCCATCCCCGCGCTCGGGTACGGTCACCCACAGCGTCCCGGGGTCCAGGTTGGCCGAGTGGAAGACACCGCTGGTGGTGAAGTCACTCAGGAACGGTGCCCCCTCCAGCGCCAGTCCCTGGCGGTCGGTGAGCTCGGAGGTGATCTCCACCTCGTAGACCGAGGCCTCGAGCAGCTCGTCCTCCGCGGTGATGGTGATGGTCGCTCCGTCGATGGCCAGTCGCTTGGCGACGGGCGACGGTTGTCCGTTGTCAGCTCTCAGCTTCAGGAGGATGGCCGTGTCGGTCACCGTTGCCGGATCCGGTGGCTCGGAGAGGGTGACCCGGACCACCGCGCTCGGGTCGACGGCGCCGCCGTGGTTGGGCGGGTCGATGTTGATCACCCGCGGCGCCACTCCGGCCAGGGTGAAGTCGACTGTCTGGCTCTGGTCGATGGTGATGCTCAGGTTCTCCGCACTCGCCGTGCGGTCCCCCGCCCGGTCCTCGATTCCGATGGTGACTCCACTGCCGGGTGGTAGCGGCAGGACGTACGCACCGGCGGCGTCGCTGATGGCTACGAATTCCACTGCTGTGCTTTCGACGACCTGATCGGGCTCGGCATTCGGTGTCCCGTCGCTCACCGTGCCCTCGGCGGCGCCGTGATTAGGCGGGTCAGTCCAACTGATCCGAATGATCAACACGGTGACTCCGTTTCGCGATGATCCGTCTCAGCCACACTCCTGGAAGCCACCAGGACCACAGCCCCCGAGGAGTCGACCAGGCGCAGATCGTCGAGGGTGTAGTTCCCCGGCTCGAGCAGTGGTGGCCCTACCAACAGGTCCCCGATGGATTCTGTCGTAGTCCCGATCTCCAGGTTCGCTCCCAACGGTGCGGAGACGTCCTGGGCGATGCCGTTGCCGCTCAGGTGCCCGCGCACGACCGTGTCGGCAAAGAGCGCATCGGCAGTCACGTCCACACCGGCGCCGTCTTCGACACGGGTGGTGAGAATCACCGGAGCATTGCGCGGGCGGATGAGCTGATCGGCGGGGTCGGCAGGCGCGACGCGTAGGGTTACTCCGCGGATGAGGATGTTTTCGTCGTCGAGCGCGACGGCACCCATACGCATCGAGACCAATACAAATACACCCAGAAGCGCAACCGCAGTTACTCTTGTCAGCATCCTGCGCATTGGTCTTACGACTCCGCCTCGCCGATCGTGAACCGTAGCCTTTCATCCTGAACCCACGACAGGTCACCCGTCGGCTCCGGCTGAGGCGTGGACGTGGAAGTATCGATCTCTTCCTCGCGCAGCTTCTCTATTGTTCGGCGCGCTGCAACCAGAGCTTCGCCCACCCCCCTAGAAGGCTCGTTTCGACTAACCTTTCCGACAAATTCCTCCAGAATCTCCAGCGCACGCTCACCGCCTACGTATCCGAGCTTTTCGATGGCACCGAGCCACACTGACCGGTCTTTTGAAGTCAGTTCCGCGGCGATCGCCTCCAGCTCACCCACCCCACCCAACTTCGCGATCGCCATCTCCAAGTACGCGTCAATCTCAGTTCGCTCACTCCGCACTCGTTCAATCGTCAACGGGTGCCACGTCGAATCATCCTGGACCTGAGCCACAAGGCGCCTACGACGGTCGCGCAGATAGTCCAACAATAGACTCTCTCCCGATCGCCCAATCTCAAGAATTCGTGACCACTCACGCGCCGATCTCGCCACGTTCTGTAGAATGCCAGCCCAGCGTAGTTCCTCAGATGCTGAGAGTGGCTGAAGATACAAACCTGCCTCGTACTCGTGCCCATTTTCCTTCCACCACTTCCGCCAAGCTCCTACATTTTCAGCTCCCCAACCAGGGATCTGACCCCTAGGTACCCCAGAATCGATCAGGGTCCTCCATATGCCATTAACAGCTCGCTCTTCAGGTGATTCGAAGAACATCCAAGACCCTTCCATGTCTGGCGGTGGCGACCTCGTCTGGAGAAGCTGGCCGTATGTTGCCATCCTCACCTTCAGCCTGAGTTTGTGTATCTTGTTGAACGCCCACATTCTCACGCGCCCATTTTGATCCTGCAGCGCCTCCTCTTTAAGCTCGTTGATCGCCTCGCGATCCCCCATATCGGCAAGAGCGATCTGAGCCCGACCAGAACGATTGATGTGCAGCCTATCCCCGCTGACCATTATCTCGGTCAAGTAACCTCGGAACCTCGGGTCCCGAAGCTTGCGCACTTCGCCGAACCTGCCCTGCTCAATTCCGCGCAGCGCACAGACGAGACTGGGGTCAGAGCCACACACCACCGGGCTTGCAACTACCGCGCGAGAAACAACGACAAGGGTAGCCAAAACCAGACCAATTCTCACAGGAATGACGTCGTCCATATCCATTATTCAACAGCAGCAGGATTGGCTAAATCCCAAAACACCTTTCCGAGTTGACAGCGTTCGCTCCTCTTTCCCGACTTCTTGAACATTAGAAAACTCTCGCGAACATTATGCGAAGGCCCGAAAAATCGGTCATACAAAGATCGGCCCACCCCGTTGAGACCTCCGATCTCCAAGTCCCCAAGGAAACCTATCGCATGATGTCCGATCTCGTGCGCTATTGTTTGAAATGCATCGAAAGGACCGTCACCCCCCACACTTTCATAGAATATACCAATAAACGCTCTATTGCCTGATATAATAGCCTGGCCTGCCGTTGTAGGATCCACATGCCTATCAAGTAAGAAAATATGAATGGTCGGATCACCAGGTTCGGCACTAATGTGATCTAGCAATAGAGTTGCTTCCATAGGCTCGAATACAGCGGTCCCATTAGTGTCATATACAAACTCGAGGTCATCGCCTAGTGACACATCTACACTAATCGCAGCCTGTTCGTATACATCGCTGAGGTATTTCCGCAGCTCCCCTACATCTGGCAACGGAATCGAATGAAATGACCCAGGAGGGGCGACCCGGCGAATGACAACAGACATCTGCCGTGTCGACCTAACCGCAATGTTCAAACCCTCCTCGACAACGCTTCCCTCCACGAAAGCCCGGAGCACAGTATCTCCCACAGTCAGTCCGGTCAGAACAACGGTACTCTCATCCGCACCCGGAGATATTCGCGAACCCAAACCGCCCGAGACCGCGATGCTGGCATTTCCCGCGCCCGATCCAACAGCAATGAGCAAGTCCTTAGACCCCGGCCCCATCGTTCGTGCGACAACATCCGACTCCCCACCCAAAGGAACCAGAAGCCACGCATCTCCCTGATAGCGATCAAACCTCGAGTTGCAGTTGACCTCAGGAACAGAAACATACTCGACCCTATCCTCCTGTTCACAGTCCTCGTTCACCGTCGGGTTCAAGGTCGATGTCGTTGCCCCTCCGCCAGCAGACTGAGTATTCCCGAGATCGAGAAGTCCGAGATCAACGAGAAAAAGCCCCCCGTCTCCAGTCCCAAGCGCCGCCGTTTTCACCTGAAACAGACTGTCCCACACTGCAACCGATTTAGCCTGAGCACCATACAGCGACGAGCTTCCGAGAACGCGCTCGTCGATACCATCTCGCTCCAGCCTGCCACCTGGTGTCTCGAGATCGACGATAGTCAATCCGGCTGAGCCGTCAGCTACGAAGAGAAGCCCCGTCTCGCGGTCGATCGATAGACCCGCCGGCTCACCGGGTGTGGCGATCCGCCCCGTGCCGCTGATATCCTGCGGCGTGAGTACACCACTGGTGCTGTTCGCCGCGAAAACACTTACCCCGGCTGGTCCAGCGGCAATTGCCAAGTCAACTACAACCGTCTCCTCACTGCCGAGCTCGGGTCTTGCTTGCCAACCCTCGACTCCCAGAACGCTAGTAGCTCTTCCCGTGGGCGACTCCTCCCACGCCACTACTCCCGCCAGCCCCGGATCAATGATCTGCATGCGGCTCTTGCTGTCGATTTGCGCGACAGCAATCACCTTGTTGCCCAGCGTGTCGACGTCGCGATAGATGCCGAGCATCGTCGCGTCGACCTGCGCTACGGCCAGGGGCTCGGTGACGAAGTCATCGAAGGCGATGGCCTGGATGCCGATGAAGGGGTTGTTGGCCACGTAGGCGATCTGCGAGCCGAACCCGGCAACTCCCATCGGCACACCCACGTCGTTGGGCACGCGATCGATTGCCGACCCCAGGATCGTCGACTGCGGGTCGCCGCTGTTGAGCGCTGCGTAGCTGTTTGCCGACTGGTTCACGATGCGTGAGGCGACCGGCACGATCTCGATCTCGCCGCTCTGCTGCCTGAGCTCGAAGATGCGGAAGACACCATAACGGTCTTCGCTTTGAATGGCGCCGATGCCGTCGACCGAGAAGAGGAACGGACCGTTGAAGGTACCCGCATCCACAGTCACCAGTGGCTGGCTGGGGACGATGAACTCCAGTGCGTTGTCGGTTCCCGCTGTCGCCGCCTCGGCCACTCTGGTCGGGTTCAGCGGGTCAGTGACGTCGTAGATGACGATGCCACCCATGTGATCGTCGCGACCCTCGATGTTTCCGCCCTCAGCCACTGCGATCAGGTCCACACAAGGCGACAGCCCCAGAGAGGTGGGCTCGATCCACACCACATCGCGGGCGTCGATTCCTTCGATTCTTCCGATGATCCTCGGCGCAAAGGTGGAGAACGTCGTCTGGTAGGGATCAAGCGGCGCGTTGCCGCCCTCATCGGTCACGCCCTGGATGCGGAAGGTGTAGGTCTCGTCGAACCTGAGGCGGATGTCGGGCACGAATGTGATCACCCGGCCATCTGCCGACAGCTTGCACTTGCCCTCTACCGTCCGCCCCTCGCTGTCGACCACCTCGCAGCTCTCGTCGCTCACGCTGTCGGGGTGAAGCGACTCGCTGTACACCACCTCGAGCGGCGCCAGCGGATCGGCTGCGACGTCCCCCTCCAGCACTGAGGTGTCCTGCACGATCGGAGGGTTCTCGTCGTCGGTGAGCGGCCCCAGGAGCTGGCAGCTCTCACCGCGGCTGAGACCACCGGCGGGGCCACAGGGCTTGTCGTCGATCGGCTGGCTGTCGAATTGAGTGATCTTGATGGTCAGTGGCTGGTCGCAGGGCACTGGAACGGCAAACTTGTTCAGCGCAGTCGTGGTCACTGCAAACGGCAGCGACGCTCCGAGGATGCCGCCGGGGATGACCCCGTTGGAGAACGCCTCACCGACCTTGGCATAGCCGGTGGCAAAGGCCAGGCACTCGCTTGCTCGGTGCACCCCGAAGAACCCCCCGGCGATGATCAGCGGCAAGCCGTCGAAGAACTCGGTGGTAACCAGATCGGTAGCCGCATCGTAGCTGGCAACGTCGACCATCGTCTGCTCGTCGCTGCCACGGAAGTTGACGATCTGGGTGGCGATGTACTGATCGTCCTCCAGTGCGTCCCCCGGCGCCGGAACCGATATGTCGATGTTGACCTTCGCCGCGCCCTCGAAATCTAGGTCTACCGCGCCGATCAACTCGACCTTGCCCTGGTCGAAGCTCGTCAACACGGGCTGCGCTGTCAGATCTCCACCATAGAGTCCGATTGGCGGGTCGGTCAGTGGCGTGATTCGGACCTTGGTGGGCAGATCGAACGCTCCCTCCGGGACGATCGCCGCGTAGCTCTCATCTGCGGGAAAGGTGACGACGCCTCCTCGGCTGTCGATGACCTCTTCCCCCGTGCGCTCATCGCGCATGTTGCCCGCGTCGATCTCCACCCGGTTGCCGAATGCGTCCTCGACGCCGATGAGGAAGCGGTCGCCGGCGGCGACGTTGTCGAAGGCGACGCAGAAGGACCCGGGCTGGTACTCACCGGGCGATACTTCGGTCAGGCAGCGGCCTTCGTAGTCGGCTTCAGCTAAGATTGCAGCGCAATTGGTGTTCGGGTCTCGGATGCCGTCTGGGTCGGTCGCCGTGATCGTCTCGGTGCGACCCGAGGGGGCGGCCGCGCCGTAGTTGTAGTGGGTGACGTCGACCAGCGTGCCCGGCAGTGCGAGAGCGGCTGCACCGCACACCATCACCGCGCCCAGCTCGCCGTCGGGAGCCACTTCCACGCCGCCGCTTCCATCCTGGCGCTCGGGCACGGTCACCCACAGAGTCCCGGGGTCCAGGTTGGCCGAGTGGAAGACACCGCTGGTGGTGAAATCACTCAGGAACGGCGCTCCCTCCAGCGCCAGTCCCTGGCGGTCGGTGAGCTCGGAGGTGATCTCCACCTCGTAGACCGAGGCCTCGAGCAGCTCGTCCTCCGCGGTGATGGTGATGGTCGCTCCGTCGATGGCCAGTCGCTTGGCGACGGGCGACGGTTGTCCGTTGTCAGCTCTCAGCTTCAGGAGGATGGCCGTGTCGGTCACCGTTGCCGGATCCGGTGGCTCGGAGAGGGTGACCCGGACCACCGCGCTCGGGTCGACGGCGCCGCCGTGGTTGGGGGACACAGTCCAACTGATCCGAATGATCAACACGGTGACTCCGTTTCGCGATGATCCGTCTCTGCCAAACTCCTGGAAGCCACCAGCACCACAGCACCCGAGGAGTCGACCAGGCGCAGATCGTCGAGCGTGTAGTTACCCGGCTCGAGCAGTGGTGGGCCTACCAGCAGATCGCCCAAAGATTCGGTAGTCGTGCCGATCTCCAGGTTTGCTCCCAACGGCGCGGAGATGTCTTGGCTGATACCATTGCCGCTCAGGTGTCCCCGCACGACCGTGTCGGCAAAGAGCGCATCCGTAGTCACGTCCACACCGGCGCCGTCCTCGACACGGGTGGTGAGAATCACCGGAGCATTGCGCGGGCGGATGAGCTGGTCGGCGGGGTCGGCCGGTGCGACGCGGAGGGTTACTCCGCGGATGAGGATGTTTTCGTCGTCGAGCGCGACGGCACCCATACGCATCGAGACCAATACAAATACACCCAGAAGCGCAACCGCAGTTACTCTTGTCAGCATCCTGCGCATTGGTCTTACGACTCCGCCTCGCAGAACGTGAACCGTAGCTTTTCATCCTGAACCCACGACAGGTCACCCGTCGGCTCCGGCTGAGGCGTGGACGTGGAAGTATCGATCTCTTCCTCGCGCAGCTTCTCTATTGTTCGGCGCGCTGCAACCAGAGCTTCGCCCACGCCCCTAGTTCTAGAAGGCTCGTTTCGACTAACCTTTCCGACAAATTCCTCCAGAATCTCCAGCGCACTCTCACCGCCTACGTATCCGAGCTTTTCGATGGCACCGAGCCACACTGACCGGTCTTTTGAAATCAGTTCCGCTGCGATCGCCTCAAACTCAACTCCTCCGCCCAACTTCGCGATCGCCATCTCCAGGTACTTGTCAATCTCAGATCGCTGATGACGCATTGGCCCACTTTTCAACAAATGCCGTCCCAGATCATCCGGGCCCTGAGCAAGAAGCCTTCGACGATCGCGCAGATAGCCCAGCAACGAACTTTCCCCTGATCGCCCGATATCGAGAATCCGTGCCGAATCACGTGCCGAACTCTCGACGTGTCGCAAAATTCGGGCCCAGTGCAACTCGTCAGAAACCGGGAGTCGCACGAGGTACAAATTTGCGGTGTACTCCTGCTCATTCTCTTTCCACCACTTCCGCCAAGCCTCGACATGTTCGGCTCTCCAACCGGGAATCACTTCTCTGGAAACGCCAGACTCAACCAGGTTCCTCCACATTTCAGTTGCCGCTCGCTCTTCCGGAGTTTCCCGAAACTGCCAAGGCCGACTCGGATCCGCGGCAGGCGACTCAATCTCAAGGATCTGACCAAGTATTGCCATCCTGATTCTGGGATTGATTTCACGGATTTTCCGAAATGCCCATTCTCTCACAAACGCACTTCGATCTTGCCTTGCCTCCTCCTTGATCTCCGCGATCGCCTCACGATCCCCCATGCCCGCAAGAAGCATCTGGGCTCTTCCTGAAACACTGGAACGAGTCCTGTCCCCTTCCAGCATTTTCTCCGCCAAGTACCCTCGGGTTCGCGGATCTTGCAGTTCGAGCAGCGCCCCCCAACCGGTCTCGGAAATCCCGAATGACTGAACACCATGCAAGATACGAATAAGGTCAGCTTCGGAGTTGCCAAGGGCGCACTCGGCCACGCCAAAGGCGCAAGCATAAACGAGGACCAGAAAACCGAACCAACTACATTTCACGCAACTCATATATTCACCCTTCAGGAATCACAGGGTTGGCAAGATCCACGAATACTTTTCGGAATGTTCGCAATGTACGACGCCTGCGCTCCAGCCGTGGTCACCGCCAGCGGAAAACCGATGTCGCGCGGCACCCCCGCAAACTCGATGTTGCACAGTCCGAAGCCGCTCTCCGAAAGACACGTGGCGAGCGCCGTCGGTGTGAGGTTCACCGTTCGTTGAGCGATCTGCGTAATCTGCGGCCCCTGGCCGAGATTGAACAGGCGCCACTGCCCGAGCCGCTCTACGGCCGCGGCGCTTCCGCCCACCCCGTCGACGCTGACCAGATACAGTCCGTCGTAGGAATGGCCGTCGACCAGCACGGTTCCTCGATCGGCGTAGTGCACATCATAGTCGCGGCCACTAGTTGGGATTTCCTCGACCAGAATCGGTACATCGAGGTCCGTGTGGTCGACTACCACTAGACCACTCTCACTGTCGGGCCGGTGCGCATCCCCCTCGGCGAACACGAGGTGAAGCCTCCGCTGATCGGAGGTGCTCAATGCTGGTGTCACCTACTCAACCTCCTGAGAAAGTTTGAGTTCTGCCAAAATCCGGGTCGTGTGTTCGCCCTAGATCCACCGTTTCACCAGCGAAATTGAAGCTGCAAGCATCGCGACACGCACACTTGCTCGCTGCGTGACGCTAGAAGCGGCGGCATTACTACAGAAAAATGCCCGCGCTAAGACCGCGATTCACGCGATGTACAGCGAGGAGTGCCATAAAAACGGGAACTTGGGCTGGTGCAACTAGTTCTTCACCCCGAGCGCGGGCACGTCGGGCGGGAAGGAGAAGTTGATGTCACCCTCTTCGGGCACCTCATCATCGGTGGGAAAGAGCGCATCGAAGGCGATCTGCACCGGGTCGGAGTCGGTGCCGAGGCCGAAGGTGAACGAGAACGCGGTGAAGTTATCGTCGCCGATGACGATCCCGCGCTCGCGGATCTCATCGAGTGACAAGGGGCGCGTCGACAAGCTCTGCACGATCACCCGCTCCACCACCCGGATGGTGAGCGCGCTCGGAGAAGCCACCAGCACCACAGCCCCCGAGGAGTCGACCAGGCGCAGATCGTCGAGCGTGTAGTTCCCCGGCTCGAGCAGTGGTGGGCCTATCAGCAGGTCCCCGATGGATTCTGTCGTAGTCCCGATCTCCAGGTTCGCTCCCAACGGTGCGGAGATGTCGTGACTGATGCCGTTGCCGCTCAGGTGCCCCCGCACGACCGTGTCGGCAAAGAGCGCATCGGCAGTCACGTCCACACCCGCGCCGTCCTCTACCCGGGTGGTGAGAATCACCGGGGCGTTACGCGGGCGGATGAGCTGGTCGGCCGGGTCACCGGGGGCGACGCGGAGGGTTACTCCGCGGATGAGGATACTCTCGTCGCTCAGCTCGTCCGCCTCTGCCGCTGCCCAACAGGAGCAAGCCAAGGCAATGGACAGTAGTGCTGTTGTTCGTAGGCGGCTCATCAGAGGCTAGTCGACTTTCACTAGAGAAGTGTCACTCGCGTCATGGGGTCGGTGGGGGAGTTGGCGGAGCGGGGGTTGGTGTGGGCGAGACATAGAGCGCAACCGGGGTCGCGTACTTGGCCACCCACCAGGCGTGGTACTCGTCCCACAAACTAGAGAGCAGCTCGTGGCGAATCTCCGCCGGCAACTTCTTCATCGCCGCGATCCGTGACTCCTGTGGCCCCGCGGCGGGACCGTCCAGGTAATGACCACGGATCCGTGCGAAGTACTCTAGCCGCCGCGCCACCTGCGTGTCGTTCGGTCGGGCCCGAACGAGGTTGTACTTTGCAACCGCCATCTCGAACTCCGCCTCCCGCTTCCACCAACGCAGCGCTTGGCTGTCGTCGTCGACGTAGTACGAGAGCGACGACGGATAGCGCGTGAGGTAGGCTTGGAGGATTTCGGTAGGCTCGGGACACGGCTGACGTACAAGCTTCCGCTGACCATGCTGATTGGTTTGCCACACACCGCAGTTCGTCCGAACAAGAACGCCGGTGTTAATTCCCGATAACCATCGATAGGTGCGTTCAATGCAGTTAGGCGAATTTTCGCAAAAGAAGTAAACAACTCCTTCAGGGAGTTGCAGCATCTGCATGTTCGGAGAAAAGCGCCCCTCCCTATATCTGTTCCGAAACCGTTTCTCGACAAAGTGGTCCACGTATAGCCCTTGGGCTTGGTGACGGATCTTCACACTCACTCCCATATTTCGACTCTCGTCGTTGTAGGATGTACCTGCACTCACGTTCCCTTCGTCGCTGTCCTCGTAAAAGCTCGCACCGTAGTAGCCTGCCCCCCCCGCTCTGAATGGCTGAGACAAAGTGCTGTGCACAAAAGGCGGGACGTCCTGGAGGAACACCCAATCGGCAAGGCGAGGGTCAACTGGGGGTCTTCCGAACACCGCGCCCGAGAACAGAACAATTCCAGCTACGATAACTCTCCTCATTGCAAGTACTCCGATTCGAGCAAAGTCTTAACGATGTCGGGCAAGCTGCTGCTTCTGTCGCATCTATGCGTTGCGGCAGTGCCCGTACACGTCCTGACATTTCCACACGCGGTGTCGAGAACCAGATCCACAACATCGTGATTGCCGCCGGGGTTACTGACAATCAGCGGCACATATGAGTCAGCTCTGTTCAGCCCCGCGTGCCAGCCGTTGCAGGGCACGCCACTCGAGTACCTTTGCACCGCTGCTTGATCTGTCCGGTTGCTCAGAATGAGCACCAGGTCTCCGCTGCGATCCAAGTTGTTCATCTCGTTGATCCGCTCAGTCGCGTAGACAAAGTCCGCGGCAGAGAGAATTGAAAGAGGCGCCGTCTCTAGTTGAACGACCTCAGGATCGGTAGATGGCGCCAGCTTCTTGAATACTTCATAGTTTCCGCTCGATTTGCGAACGAGAATAGCGTCAACGCTATCCTTCAGCTCAGCGAAACCGAGTTCGTTCCGATAGAGTTCTTCTACTTCAATTTGACTCAACGAGTCGTATCCAGGGTGATCGGTCGGAACAAAGTTCCCAGACCCCGGCGGATCGGGAGCAACTCGCCCGTCCGTCAGAAAGACGCGAATCGTCTCCGCGACGACCCCTAGCTCCTTTTCCGTCGGCATCGCGCTCCAATCAGTCGAGTCAGACGGACGTAGGTAGATGTGGGCCATCGCACCGTTGAGCGCGGCAACCGCTGTTGCTTCTGCCACGCCATCATCAGCGGAGTCGCCATCTTCCATCGCAACTCCTTTCAGCTCGTCCACTTCGTCACCGAGATCTTCCGGGAGTAGTAACCGTGGGCGATACGCCGACTGATACTCGAAGCTCTCCTGAATTAGCCGCGCAAGCTCCCAAATCTGCAGGTTCTGGTTGGCGAGCTCCGGTCTGCGATCATCATCATCCACCATGCGCTCGAGATACTTCGCCCTGCCGTCGCCACGACCAAAGACGTTCTCCAAGTTGCTTTGGTTGCCGTGATGAGCGCAAGGATACGCTTCATCATCCCCCGAGTCAGAAATCTGGGAATGGCCGTGGTCGGTCGTGACGACAAAGATCTTGTTATAGAATTCCTGGTAGCTCTTGAGCGCCTCAACCGTCGAACTCAAAAAGCGGGCGTCGAGATCGTCCTTCAAGTACGAGCGATACTCGTCCCCGGTGGCACCGTGCCCCGGGCTGTGAGCGTGGTGGTCGAGACCAGCAAGATAGAGGACACTCAGCGGCGGAAAGGGCACGTCGTTTCTCGCAGCGTAATTCGTATAGGTCGACGAAATGTAGTCCGCAAAATTCGTCGTCGGTATCTGATCCAGAGCCTCCGACACCGTGTCAAAGCCGGGCACTCCGCGATCACCGGCCAGGCTAGCCACCACGTAGTATTGCTGCACACCAGTCATCGTCAGCCACTTCGATACGCCCCGCGACCAGTGGTTCTGGGCAACGACGCTGGTGTCGCGACCAAAGACATCGAACTCTTGACGAAGCGCTTCTGCGAGATCGGCACTATCGCCTTCTGTGGCGGTTAGCTGTTCGTAAAGTGTGCTGACGGCGATTGCATCGAGAAGGTGCACACTGTTCTGGCCGGCCTCGAGCGGATCGCCTACGAAACCGTCGACCCCTTTGGGCGTAAGATTGCTCGTCTGCTCGGGCGTGCGCGGAAACGCCCCTTCACTGAGAGTGATCATATGCCGGCTGTCCTGGAAGGGAACGGGCTCGGCCGTCCCGCTGCGCACGAAGAACTCGTTGCCCAGGATACCTGTCTCGCCGGGCGGGCTACCGGTGAAGATGCTCGCCCACGACGTGAGTGTAATCGAGGGATAGACCGCCGACACTCCGCAGATTCGTTCGTGGTGGACATCGGAGTAGAGAGCGTGGTCGACACCGCCGCCGAGAATACTCCGGAAACCGTCGAGAGTGGCAGGGTCTACGTAGTAGTTGACCGATTCGTCCACCTGCTCTTCACCCGGCGGGTAGAGCGCATCTTGTCGCAAGCCATCGACTGCGATCACGATCACCCCGAGCTTCTCAACCGGAATCCGCCGCTTCAATCCAGAAAGGCTCGCGCCCGCCAACGATACACAACTTCCGGCAACCCCCGGATCGACTTCGATTGTTATCTCGCTGGCGTTGCCTGGGTAGAGTTCTAAGAAATCCACGCTCGCACCATCGGCTAGGTCCGACATCTCCGAGCTAAACGGGTCGGATGTCAGCAACGCATTCAGCTCGCCCAGCGGCATATTCGACGCGACGACAAACTGGTCGGGAACTCCTTCAGGGGTCCGCCGCATCTCAAACCGACCGGATCCGGGCACGCGCTCGAGCAATAGATCCAACGAAGACGATGCAAAGAACACACCTGGATACTCTGGCACCGGCACCACAGTGTCCGTGCCACGCGCTACGGCACTGGCCCTTATCGGCAAGGTATCGCAAAGGTCGGCCAGACGACCGGGAAGCTCTACCGAGATGCGGTACGCACTGGCGGGATTTTCATTGAAGAACTTGATCTCCGAAACTTCCGCCGTGGCGTACTCGACAATCGGCAGGGGATCCCCCCCACCTAGAACACCCAGAAAGTTGAATCCAAAAAACTGATGGCGGGTTGACGAAACTCTCATACGAGTTCCCGCCACGCCCAGATCCACCCAGTACCAACCGTCTTTCCCCGCGGCGACAAAGGCAATCGTGTGTCCAACTTTGTCCCCGGAGAGAACCACGTCGGTGACGACGTCGAGGGCCAGGGGACCAATCGGGCCAAAACTTCCCAGCACCCGATCATCGACACCATCGGTGGGCAGATTCTCGTCGACCGACCGCGTCGGGTTGCGAAAGTCGACCACGGTCACGCCGAGCGTGCCATTGGCCACGTAGAGCATCTTGCGATCGCGGTCCGCTGCCAGCTTGAACGGCTCGGAGCCGTCCGGGAGCCTGATGCTACCGGTGGCGAACTCCGCCTCCGAGAGCCTCTTGCCAGCTTCATCGATTGCATAGACACTCAGCTTCTGCCCCTCGGCGGCAACGACCAAGTTAAAGGTCTCCGCAGTGCCGTCGAAATCGTCATCCACCGGCCAGTCCGCCAGAGCCAGGATCGGTCCGCGGGTAGTCTCCAACGGGATCTCTACGTCGTGGAGCGTGTGCTCCCCCAGGCCAACGGGCAGGATCACCAGCCCGTCGTCGCGGCGTGCGATCAGGTGTTGCTCCAGCACCGCCACCTCTCTGAATTGCCCTGGAACGATCGAGTCGACCGCGGGATCGGAGTCCTCGAGCTCAGTCATCTCGATCACCTCGACGCCGATGAACGGAATGTTCGCAATGTACGACGCCTGCGCTCCAGCCGTGGTCACCACCAGCGGAAAACCGATGTCGCGCGGTACCCCCGCATACTCAATGTTGCACAGTCCCAGGCCGCTCTCCGAAAGACACGTGGCGAGTGTCGACGGTGTGAGGTTCACGGTTCGTCGGGCGATCTGCGTAATCTGCGGCCCCTGGCCGAGATTGAACAGGCGCCACTGCCCAAGCCGCTCTACGGCCGCGGCGCTTCCGCCCACCCCATCGACGCTGACCAGATAGGGTCCATCGTAGGAATGGCCGTCGACCAGCACGGTTCCTCGATCGGCGTAGTGCACATCGTAATCGCGTCCACTAGTTGGTTCCCGTCTCGAAACGGCAAGTGATTGAAATAATGTAAGAAAATCGAGAAATAGTTGGCAAAAAAGGGGTGTTTTCCCTGCTGATGTGATATCAGTGAATCTCCACAAGTCATTGAAATCACAAAGGAAAACAACCCCAATGAGAGAGATCGTACGCCAACAATTGTCACTTGTCGAACCGGCCATCGAGCACGAACACGCCAGGGAGCTGCAAAAGATCCGCTCCCTGGTGGACCAGTACCCGGAAATCGCCGCTCTGGTTCACGCCGACCTGGTGCGGGGGCTGAAAAATCCACAATCGGGCCGTCGCGGCAGGCTCAGCGGCGAGCAGGTGCTGATGGCGCTGTTGATCAAGCAAATGAACGGCTTCAGCTACAAAGTGCTGGCCTATCATTTGGCCGATTCCACCACCTACCGAGCCGTGTGCGGCTTTGGCATCGGCGACAAGGTTCCATCGAGTAAGACTCTTCAGCGCGACATCAAGCGGATCAGGGCCGAAACGCTCGAAGCGATCAACCGAATCCTGCTGCGCGGTGCGGTAACAATGGGAATCGAGAAGGGGCGCAAGGTGCGGGTGGATTGCACGGTGGTGGAGTCCAACATTCACCACCCCACCGACTCCTCGTTGTTGTGGGACTGCGTGCGGGTGCTCAGCCGATTGAGCAGGCGCGCCACAGAGATCTGCGACGTGGTGGTGTCCAATCACTGCAAGCGGGCAAAACGGCGGGCGCTGGGAATCGTCAACGCGCGCAGCAACAAGCAGCGCAAGAAGTTGTACCGCGACCTACTCAGCGTCGCACGCAAGACTCTGAGCGATGGTAAACGTGTACGTGCAGCACTGCAGCGTGGACCAACAAGCGATCCGATTCAGGCGATGGTCATCGAGGTCGAGTTGCAGCACTACTCGGTGCTGGCCGAGCGGGTGATAGCACAGACCGAAAAGCGAGTGCTGGGCGCAGAATTTGTGCCCACGCAGGAAAAGATCGTTTCGATCTTCGAGCCCCACAGCGACATCATCATCAAGGATCGGCGCGAGACCCTGTTTGGTCACAAGGTGACCATCACCGGCTCAGCAAGTGGGCTGTTCACCGATCTGGTGATCGAGCAAGGCAACCCCGCCGATGTGACACTGGCCACGCGGATGATCACTCGACAAAAAGAGATCTTTGGCCGTGTGCCTCGCCAGGCTGCATTCGATGGCGGGTTTGCTTCCAGGGACAATCTCAACGCCATCAAGCAGCTCGGTGTCAAGGACGCTGCGTTTGCCAAGAAGCGCGGGCTGGCGATCACCGAGATGGCCAAGAGCACCTGGGTCTACAAGAAGCTGCGCGACTTCCGTGCGGGCATCGAGGGCATGATCTCTTATCTCAAGCGCTGCTTTGCCATGGACCGCTGCAACTGGCGGGGCTTTGCCTCCTTCCGAGCCTACGCTTGGTCTTCAGTGCTCACCGCCAACTTCTTGCTCGTCGCTCGACACTCCACCTAGATCGACGCAAAGCCCCCCGGCCGGCTCCCAAAAACGGGACGAACGCACCGCTGCGCCCACATGCGCATTTTTCAACGCTTCGCCGCCGCAATTGGGACTCGCACTGATTCTGCGTTCGCAAATCCTCGAATTCTTCGCGGCCTCTCAAAAACTCGCCTCGCTCAAACCTTCATTCCGAGACGGGAACTAGTTGGAATTTGCTCGACCAGAATCGGTACATCGAGGTCCGTGTGGTCGACTACTACTAAACCACCCTCACTATCGAGCCGGTGCGCATCCCCCTCGGCGAACACGAGGTGAAGCCTCCGCTGATCGGAGGTGCTCAATGCTGGTGTCACCTACTCAACCTCCTGAGAAAGTTTGAGTTCTGCCAAAATCCGGGTCGTGTGTTCGCCCTAGATCCACCGTTTCACCAGCGAAATTGAAGCTGCAAGCATCGCGACACGCACACTTGCTCGCTGCGTGACGCTAGAAGCGGCGGCATTACTACAGAAAAATGCCCGCGCTAAGACCGCGATTCACGCGATGTACAGCGAGGAGTGCCATAAAAACGGGAACTTGGGCTGGTGCAACTAGTTCTTCACCCCGAGCGCGGGCACGTCGGGCGGGAAGGAGAAGTTGATGTCACCCTCTTCGGGCACCTCATCATCGGTGGGAAAGAGCGCATCGAAGGCGATCTGCACCGGGTCGGAGTCGGTGCCGAGGCCGAAGGTGAACGAGAACGCGGTGAAGTTATCGTCGCCGATGACGATCCCGCGCTCGCGGATCTCATCGAGTGACAAGGGGCGCGTCGACAAGCTCTGCACGATCACCCGCTCCACCACCCGGATGGTGAGCGCGCTCGGAGAAGCCACCAGCACCACAGCCCCCGAGGAGTCGACCAGGCGCAGATCGTCGAGCGTGTAGTTCCCCGGCTCGAGCAGCGGCGGGCCTACCAACAGATCGCCCAAAGATTCGGTAGTCGTGCCGATCTCCAGGTTCGAGCCCAACGGCGCAGAGATCTCTTGGCTGATGCCGTTGCCGCTCAGGTGCCCGCGCACGACCGTGTCGGCAAAGAGCGCAACTGTACTCACGTCCACACCCGCGCCGTCCTCTACGCGGGTGGTGAGAATCACCGGGGCATTGCGCGGGCGGATGAGCTGGTCGGCGGGGTCGGCTGGTGCGACGCGGAGGGTTACTCCGCGGATGAGGATGTTTTCATCGGCGAAATCTCCGTTCGCGGAAAAAGCCAACGCGGCCGATAGGGCTAAGCCGAGACCAATCTGGCGAAACGCAGAAAATCTAGCCGCAACCCCATCAGCGCTAGTACTTGGCGGGTATTTCATTCTACAACCCAGCTACCCATTATCGTCGCGGCCTTCTACGCTTCGATTCGCGTCTGTCCCATCTTCGAACATTCTCCTTTTCCGTATCTCCAAAGTGCCCCGCCGCGATTTGCTTGTAGGCTGCCCAAGCCAAGGCTGACACTGTAGCCGGGGCGGCGACCCCCATCTTGGCCTTCCATGCCTCCCTGAACGCCATATACCCCGAGTCCAGCGGCGGAATCTCTTCCTTTGCTACAAGTGGGAAGCTGCCGATCTGTTGCCGAAACTCAATCAACGCGTCTAACTGATCGACCCACCCAACGGGTCCGATTATCATCCTGTGCCGCTTTTTTCCCCAGCACCTCAGCTTTGTTACCGGTTCACCACAGCGTTCATCGACAAAGAAAGATCCGTGCTCTTGAATCAGTGACGCGCTATCCAAGCCCATCTCCTAGAGTTTCGTTGAAACCCGGGTCGGCGGAGGGGATTCCCGGCTCGCTACGGTCCCGGCCAGCCAGTACTCAGAGAACTCTTCGATCGAAGAGATGTTCTTGGGGAAAAGGATACGCCCGGCCTCGCGATTCAGCACTGCGATGCGGGCGGAGATCGGGTGCAAGCTCCCATAGAATCTCCCTCGCTCCGGGAGCACAGCATCCAAGGGATAGTCCAAGTCCACGACCAACCGGCCAAGTCCCCCGAGTGCTATCTCACGCGACCGGCGCTGCACCAATAAGTTTCCATATCCCTTGCGCTGACCGACCCAATCGCCGAAATCCAACAGTGATTTCGTATTTTCCAGAAGTGCGTCACCGCGCAGGCTCCAGATCTTCTCACGTTGCAGATCCAGCACCACCAATGCTTTTTTGCCGAGATGCCTAGCCGCGTTCGCCGCGACTCGTTCGCTGACAGGCACCACATGACGAACTCGCCAGGCCGAATCGATGTACGGGGCTTGCCAACCTCTCTTCTTCGCACGGGATAGGAAGTCCTTGATATCTCCGTGGATGATAATGTCGGAGCTGCCGAGATCTGCTGCCACCGCACCCGGAACACCAAGCAGTAGACCCGCTACAAACCAATGCCCGATTATGCGCGCACGGTCAGCCATTACACAGTCAATCAAAGAAGCCTCGAAAACTACGGCCTGACCAGCTCGACGCTACGCTCCCCGGCCAAAGCCTGAGGATTAGCTTCGAAATAAGCACGCAACTCTGCGCCGGACGCGGTGAGCAGGACCAAATTCTGGGTTTGGTCAAGAGCCGCCACCTCCCCGGCCACAGACGACCCGTCTACATCCGCCTCAACTCGGTCACCGTCGAGCATCCGAACGGTGATCGTGTTTGAGGTCGGCCCCGCCTCGACAGAGCCAATCACCCAGAGACCAGGTTCGGCCTCGAACGAGACAACCGTCTGTCCCCCCGACAAAACCGCCAGAATGACCTTTCCTGTTGTCGGCTTCCCAGGCCCACGGTACGTGCCAACGAATTCGTCCCCCTCCTTCGCCAGCGTTACGGATCGCCCAGCCAGCGAGTGTGCCGAACTCGCTAGTCGCCAGTCGCCAAGAAGCTGATCGAACGAAGCGGGACTTGACGGGTCTGGCTCAACAGCATTGTTACTCGACACCGATAGGCATCCACCGCAGAGTACGACGCATATCGAGACGATCCAGCTCTGTCTTCTGAACATTGCGATTTCCTCTTCTTAGGGAAGTTTGCGATCGAACGACCTACAATCGGGCGCACCGGGCCCCGGTCCTCCGAGCCACCTCAATCGACCCGCCGCGAGCGCGTCGGCAACGAGTGTTCTGCAACTTCCCTCTTGAGCTGAGAGTTCCCGCCCAACCTTGTTGTTGTGTAAATCCATGCTGGCATGGAAACAGCGACTGTCCATGTGTTCTTCCCACGCGGTCCAGAACTCCGACGCAACCGGCACACCGCAAACACGGGCAAAACGACAGTTCGCCAGAGCATGGTACGCTGCATTTCTGGGCGTTCCGTCCCCTCGACCAAGCGACGGCAACACACCTGTGAGCTGCAGGTATGAAGCGTCTTGATTAGCTCCAAACCAGGTCGCTTTAGTATCGTCGGCGCACTTCGGATTGTCACCGAGCACTCGTTTCGCCGCAGGCGCTGCTGTCCTGTCTGACAACAGCCAATCGACCGCCGGATCAAGTGTCTCACCGAGAATCGGGTCAAACACCCCCTCTCCCGGTACATACAGAGGAACCCTCATCACTGCTGGAGGCTGAAACACCGAGCGTACGGTCTCGTCCCAGTGTGTCGGATCACTCGCAAGCCTCGCTCGTATCCTGATGTCCCCTCGCGGAGCATCCTCGCCAACCTGTAGGTACCCTTGCGGCGAAATGACGGCGTTGCCACCGAGATCGTCTGCCAGTTCCCAGGTGACACTGACGCCGGGCGGGTCCGTAATCGCGAAGAACTGCATCTCGCAGCCGGCACAAATATGCGAAAGCGACGGTTCACTGCCGCTAATCATGACGCTGCCTGGGCCCGTGTGGACAACAAACACTCCAGATTCACCGGCTGCCACCACCGCCAGGCGCCAGCCGTTCTCCGAGCGCAGATTTGCAACTGATCGAGCAATGGCCCCGGGGGCGGACAGGCTCGCCGACGCCTGTAAGTCGAGTGTCCCTAGGACACGGCGATCACTGCGATCCCCCTGCAGTATCATCGCACCGCCAGCAACACGCAGGTCGACAATGGCCAGACCTGCTGTGCCATCAGCAACGAACAGCTCCTGCCGTATCGAATCACCCGCAATATCCATAGGGTTTCCCCCAGGCGTTCGGAGTACTCCCTCACCGTTCTCGAGGCGATATGGTTCGAATCCCGTAAGCCCCGCCGCCAAAGGCACCACTCTCACCCCCGACAACTCGCAAGCAACTGTCACCAGGTCTATCTGCTCAACGATCTGCGCCTGGGGTTGAAACACCGGCCACGACGGTAGAACCGTCACCGAGTTCGCCCGGCCACAGCCGTCGAGCAGGAACTCGTCTCTGATCAGGGCGTTTCGCGCCTCGGACGTGTCGACCAACTCCGGATCGACCAGCAGCAGCTTGCTCTGGCTACCCTCGTCGAGCAGGGCGACCACCGCCGACTGGCTAGGCATGATCGGATCGATCACGGTATCCACCGACCGAATCGGGTAGCTCGAGTTGGTACTGTGCGCCGAATCTCCGCGCAGGGTCCCGTCGACCTGACGCTCGACCACGGGATCGCTGTTCATGCCCTCGGGCACGATGGCCTGCAGTCCGATATGCGGCGCATTGGCCACATAGAACACATCGGTTCCAAAGCTGGCCACATCTAACGGCACTCCCGTATCCACCGGTACGAATCGCAGTAGATCCTGTAGCGTGGCCGGTGAGCCGGACACGCTCTGCGCGGGATTCGTCACACCGGCGTGATTGATCGCGATGGTAGAGAAGTTCACAAACCGCGTCGCCACCTCTGTCAGTTGAGGAAACGCAGAAAGGTCGTAGATCCTCAGTGCTCCAAAACTACCCGGACCACCCGGCCCATCAACGCTGATTAAGAACGGCCCACTATACGATCCCCCGCTGGCACCGACCGTTGTGATTCCGCCGCTAGTGCTGGAAACGAACTCTAGTGCTCGATCGGCACCCGCCGTCACCACACCGCTCACGAGCACTGGATCTTCTGTCAGATTGCTGACTTCATAGATCCGCACGCCGCCCTCGTGCTCGAACACCTGCGAGCCGCCAGGAGTCACCGCGTCGCCCTCTGCCACAGCGATGTATCGCTTCTCTGGGTCACCCACTGCGTCGGACGGAATCACCGCCACGTCGCGCGCGTCCATCGGTATGTGAGCGATCACCCGCGGTTCGAACGTGTGAAAGACGCGCATGTCGGTGACCAAGTTGCCTCCGTCGTCCGGGGCCGTGATCGTCATCTCGAAGCACTCGGCGTATGGTAGTCTCGGAGTTGGCACAAAGGTTAAGGTCTTGCGGTCCGCCGACCACACCTCCCTACCCTCGTAAACCCGCCCGCTCGGCCCACACTCTTTCACCTCCACCTTCGCGTTCTCGGAATCGATCGCCTCTGAAAAGGACACTGTGGTGGGCAGGGTTGGATCGACGTTCTCCGATCCGTTGAGAACCGAAGCGCCGGTGAGGAGCGGCGGGGTGACGTCATCGCTCAGCCGGCAGTCCAGTACCGCAAAAGCCCCAAACCCAACCAAGCACTCGGCCGTTGTGCAGCTACACACGTCCACTACCGCGCCACCGGAAGCGGTGAGCGTCAGTGTAACGGGCGTGTTGCAAGGAACCGGAAACGTATACCGGTCAGGCTTGGTGCCATCGCTGCGAAAGAGTAGGCTGTGCTGATCGGTCTCAACCAAACCCGCTGCCGTGGTTTGGTAGGTGTAACCGACGATCGAACCGGTACACCCCGTGGAACGTACAATTCCGAACGTGCCACTCATGGTTAGTCCTGCGTATCCCTCGACCGGATCGGTTTGAACTATGCAGTCTTCCGGATTTGCCGCGCAGCGTTCGTCATCGAAGAAGGCCGTATCGATCGGGGTTAGGAAATAACTGCCGTCGAAGTCGTCCGTGAATACTGCGTAGTACTGGTCGGCGGGATCTGCGTCCGCCAGAGCGGGCACGGTGATATCAAACTGGACCGCGGCCTCCACGTTTGGCGTCAACCGAAGATCGACTGAACCGATCAGATCAAAGAGCGGCTCATTGACCAGATCTTCGAGGGCTGCGAACTCCGGTCGACTGGCGTCATCGAGAAAAAGCACACCCTGTGTCGTACTTCCCGAGGCCTCAATCGGCTGAATCTCCACCAGAGTTGGTCGTTCGAAAGCATCCCGAGGAATGAGTGCTCGGTAACTCGCATCGTGTGCGAAGGTAACGGTACCTCCGTTTGGTCCAATGATCTCCGCTCCCGTGCGCTCGTCGCGCATGTTGCCCGCGTCGATCTCCACCCGGTTGCCGAAGGCGTCCTCCACACCGATGAGGAAGCGGTCGCCAGCGGCGACGTTGTCGAAGGCGACGCAGAAGGAGCCGGGCTGGTATTCGCCGGGCGATACTTCGGTCAGGCAGCGGCCCTCGTAGTCGGATTCGCTCAGGATGGTGGTGCAGTTGGTGTTGGGGTCGATGTTTCCGTCTGCGTCAGTCGACGAAACGGTCGCCGTCGTTCCCGAGGGCGTGTCGTCACCGTAGTTGTAGTGGGTGACGTCGACCAGTGTGCCCGGCAGTGCGAGAGCGGCAGCACCGCATACCATCACCGCGCCCAGCTCGCCGTCGGGAGCCACTTCCACGCCGCCGCTTCCATCCTGGCGCTCGGGCACGGTCACCCACAGTGTATTCGGGGCCAGGTTGGCCGAGTGGAAGACACCGCTGGTGGTGAAATCACTCAGGAACGGCGCTCCCTCCAGCGCCAGTCCCTGGCGGTCGGTGAGCTCGGAGGTGATCTCCACCTCGTAGACCGAGGCCTCGAGCAGCTCGTCCTCCGCGGTGATGGTGATGGTCGCTCCGTCGATGGCCAGTCGCTTGGCGACGGGCGACGGTTGTCCGTTGTCAGCTCTCAGCTTCAGGAGGATGGCCGTGTCGGTCACCGTTGCCGGATCCGGTGGCTCGGAGAGGGTGACCCGGACCACCGCGCTCGGGTCGACGGCGCCGCCGTGGTTGGGGGACACAGTCCAACTGATCCGAATGATCAACACGGTGACTCCGTTTCGCGATGATCCGTCTCTGCCAAACTCCTGGAAGCCACCAGCACCACAGCACCCGAGGAGTCGACCAGGCGCAGATCGTCGAGCGTGTAGTTCCCCGGCTCGAGCAGTGGCGGGCCTATCAGCAGGTCGCCTGCAGATTCGGTCGTCGTGCCAATCTCCAGGTTGGTTCCCAACGGCGTCGAGACATCTTGGCTGATGGCGTTTCCGCTCAAGTGGCCGTGTACCACGGTGTCGGCAAAGAGCGCATCGGCAGTCACGTCCACACCGGCGCCGTCCTCTACGCGGGTGGTGAGAATCACCGGGGCGTTACGCGGGCGGATGAGCTGGTCGGCCGGGTCACCGGGGGCGACGCGGAGGGTTACTCCGCGGATGAGGATACTCTCGTCGCCCAGCTCGTCCGCCTCTGCCGCTGCCCAACAGGAGCAAGCCAGAGCTATGGACAGTAGTGCTGTTGTTCGTAGGCGGCTCATCAGAGGCTAGTCGACTTTCACTAGAGAAGTGTCACTCGCGTCATGGGGTCGGTGGGGGAGTTGGCGGAGCGGGGGTTGGTGTGGGCGAGACATAGAGCGCAACCGGGGTCGCGTACTTGGCAACCCACCAGGCGTGGTACTCGTCCCACAAACTAGAGAGCAGCTCGTGGCGAATCTCCGCCGGCAACTTCTTCATCGCCGCGATCCGTGACTCCTGTGGCCCCGCGGCGGGACCGTCCAGGTAGTGACCACGGATCCGTGCGAAGTACTCTAATCGGCGCGCCACCTGCGTGTCGTTCGGTCGCGCCCGAACGAGGTTGTACTTTGCAACCGCCATCTCGAACTCCGCCTCCCGCTTCCACCAACGCAGCGCTTGGCTGTCGTCATCGACGTAGTACGAGAGCGACGACGGATAGCGCGTGAGGTAGGCTTGGAGAACTTCCGTGGGCTCCGGACACGGCTGCTTAACATACTGGTCCACTCCGTACTGGTCCGGCTGCCAAACACCGCACACCGCCCTGACGGCAACGCCTGTATCGTTGCCTGATAGCCAACGATACGTGCGCTCTACGCAGTTGGGGGAATCGGCGCAGAAGAAGTAAACAACCCCCTCCGGGAGTTGCAGCATCTGCATGTTCGGAGAAAAGCGCCCCTCCCTATATCTGTTCCGAAACCGTTTCTCAACAAAGTGGTCCACGTATAGCCCTTGGGCTTGATGACTTACTTCAACCGTTACACCCATATTGCGACTCGCATCCCGGTAGTAGGCACCAGCTGTCACATTCCCTTCGTCCCTATCCCTGACAAAACTGGCACCGTAATATCCGGCCCCCCCCGCATTGAACGGCTGCGACAATGTATTGTGAACAAACGGCGGAATATCCTCGAGAAAAACCCAGTCAACCAAGCGTGGATCAACCGGAGGTCTCGCGAACACCGCTCCTGGCAACAGAACAATGACAGCTACGACGATCTTTCTCATTGCAAGTGCTCCGATGCCCAGCCGGAGCAAACCAGGGCAATGGACAGTAGTGCTGTTGTTCGTAGGCGGCTCATCAGAGACTAGTCGACTTTCACTAGAGAAGTGTCACTCACGTCATGGGGTCGGTGGGGGAGTTGGCGGAGCGGGGGTTGGTGTGGGCGAGACGTAGAGCGCAACCGGGGTCGCGTACTTGGCCACCCACCAGGCGTGGTACTCGTCCCACAAACTAGAGAGCAGCTCGTGGCGAATCTCCGCCGGCAACTTCTTCATCGCCGCGATCCGTGACTCCTGTGGCCCCGCGGCGGGACCGTCCAGGTAATGACCACGGATCCGTGCGAAGTACTCTAGCCGCCGCGCCACCTGCGTGTCGTTCGGCCGCGCCCGAACAAGGTTGTACTTTGCAACTGCCATCTCGAACTCCGCCTCCCGCTTCCACCAACGCAGCGCTTGGCTGTCGTCGTCTACATAGTACGATAACGACGACGGATAGCGCGTGAGGTAGGCTTGGAGGATTTCGGTAGGCTCCGGGCACGATTGATAAACCGGTTGTTCTTTTCCGTACTGATCCGGCTGCCAAACTCCGCACACCGCTCTGACGACAACGCCTATATCGTCACCCGATAGCCAACTATACGCGCGCTCTATACAACTAGGGGAATCCGCACAGAAGAAGTAAACGATCCCCTCCGGGAGTTGCAGCATCTGCATGTTCGGGGAAAAGCGTCCTTCCCTATATCTGTTCCGAAACCGTTTCTCGACAAAGTGGTCCACGTAGAGCCCTTGGGCTTGGCGACGTACCTTCACCGTCACGCCCATGTTGCGACTCGCATCCCGATAGTAGGCACCTGCGCTAACATTTCCGCCGTCTCGATCATCCGAAAAGCTCGCCCCGTAGTAGCCCGCCCCCCCCGCAGAAAACGGCTGCGATAGCGTATTGTGAGCAAACGGAGGTAGGTCCTCTAAGAAAACCCAGTTGACCAAGCGCGGATCAACCGGAGGTCTCGCGAGTACCAATTCCGCAAACAGGATTAAGGCTGCTGTTACGATTCCCCTCATTGCAAGTACTCCGATGCCCAGCCGGAGCAAACCAGGGCAATGGACAGTAGTGCTGTTGTTCGTAGGCGGCTCATCAGGGACTAGTCGACTTTCGCTAGAGAAGTGTCACTCGCGTCATGGGGTCGGTGGGGGAGTTGGCGGAGCGGGGGTTGGTGTGGGCGAGACGTACAGCGCAACCGGGGTCGCGTACTTGGCCACCCACCAGGCGTGGTACTCGTCCCACAAACTAGAGAGCAGCTCGTGGCGAATCTCCGCCGGCAACTTCTTCATCGCCGCGATCCGTGACTCCTGTGGCCCCGCGGCGGGACCGTCCAGGTAGTGACCACGGATCCGTGCGAAGTGCTCTAATCGGCGCGCCACCTGCGTGTCGTTCGGTCGCGCCCGAACGAGGTTGTACTTTGCAACCGCCATCTCGAACTCCGCCTCCCGCTTCCACCAACGCAGCGCTTGGCTGTCGTCATCGACGTAGTACGAGAGCGACGACGGATAGCGCGTGAGGTAGGCTTGGAGGATTTCGGTAGGCTCGGGACACGGCTGACGTACAAGCTTCCGCTGACCATGCTGATTGGTTTGCCACACACCGCAGTTCGTCCGAACAAGAACGCCGGTGTTAATTCCCGATAACCATCGATAGGTGCGTTCAATGCAGTTAGGCGAATTTTCGCAAAAGAAGTAAACAAC
This sequence comes from uncultured Binatia bacterium (SeqCode), assembly GCA_965216585.1. Classification (GTDB taxonomy): domain Bacteria; phylum Desulfobacterota; class Binatia; order HRBIN30; family CADEER01; genus CADEER01. Next base: position 425,224 of record CBDCGC010000003.1, read on the forward strand.
TCCTTCAGGGAGTTGCAGCATCTGCATGTTCGGAGAAAAGCGCCCCTCCCTATATCTGTTCCGAAACCGTTTCTCGACAAAGTGGTCCACGTATAGCCCTTGGGCTTGGTGACGGATCTTCACACTCACTCCCATATTTCGACTCTCGTCGTTGTAGGATGTACCTGCACTCACGTTCCCTTCGTCGCTGTCCTCGTAAAAGCTCGCACCGTAGTAGCCTGCCCCCCCCGCTCTGAATGGCTGAGACAAAGTGCTGTGCACAAAAGGCGGGACGTCCTGGAGGAACACCCAATCGGCAAGGCGAGGGTCAACTGGGGGTCTTCCGAACACCGCGCCCGAGAACAGAACAATTCCAGCTACGATAACTCTCCTCATTGCAAGTACTCCGATTCGAGCAAAGTCTTAACGATGTCGGGCAAGCTGCTGCTTCTGTCGCATCTATGCGTTGCGGCAGTGCCCGTACACGTCCTGACATTTCCACACGCGGTGTCGAGAACCAGATCCACAACATCGTGATTGCCGCCGGGGTTACTGACAATCAGCGGCACATATGAGTCAGCTCTGTTCAGCCCCGCGTGCCAGCCGTTGCAGGGCACGCCACTCGAGTACCTTTGCACCGCTGCTTGATCTGTCCGGTTGCTCAGAATGAGCACCAGGTCTCCGCTGCGATCCAAGTTGTTCATCTCGTTGATCCGCTCAGTCGCGTAGACAAAGTCCGCGGCAGAGAGAATTGAAAGAGGCGCCGTCTCTAGTTGAACGACCTCAGGATCGGTAGATGGCGCCAGCTTCTTGAATACTTCATAGTTTCCGCTCGATTTGCGAACGAGAATAGCGTCAACGCTATCCTTCAGCTCAGCGAAACCGAGTTCGTTCCGATAGAGTTCTTCTACTTCAATTTGACTCAACGAGTCGTATCCAGGGTGATCGGTCGGAACAAAGTTCCCAGACCCCGGCGGATCGGGAGCAACTCGCCCGTCCGTCAGAAAGACGCGAATCGTCTCCGCGACGACCCCTAGCTCCTTTTCCGTCGGCATCGCGCTCCAATCAGTCGAGTCAGACGGACGTAGGTAGATGTGGGCCATCGCACCGTTGAGCGCGGCAACCGCTGTTGCTTCTGCCACGCCATCATCAGCGGAGTCGCCATCTTCCATCGCAACTCCTTTCAGCTCGTCCACTTCGTCACCGAGATCTTCCGGGAGTAGTAACCGTGGGCGATACGCCGACTGATACTCGAAGCTCTCCTGAATTAGCCGCGCAAGCTCCCAAATCTGCAGGTTCTGGTTGGCGAGCTCCGGTCTGCGATCATCATCATCCACCATGCGCTCGAGATACTTCGCCCTGCCGTCGCCACGACCAAAGACGTTCTCCAAGTTGCTTTGGTTGCCGTGATGAGCGCAAGGATACGCTTCATCATCCCCCGAGTCAGAAATCTGGGAATGGCCGTGGTCGGTCGTGACGACAAAGATCTTGTTATAGAATTCCTGGTAGCTCTTGAGCGCCTCAACCGTCGAACTCAAAAAGCGGGCGTCGAGATCGTCCTTCAAGTACGAGCGATACTCGTCCCCGGTGGCACCGTGCCCCGGGCTGTGAGCGTGGTGGTCGAGACCAGCAAGATAGAGGACACTCAGCGGCGGAAAGGGCACGTCGTTTCTCGCAGCGTAATTCGTATAGGTCGACGAAATGTAGTCCGCAAAATTCGTCGTCGGTATCTGATCCAGAGCCTCCGACACCGTGTCAAAGCCGGGCACTCCGCGATCACCGGCCAGGCTAGCCACCACGTAGTATTGCTGCACACCAGTCATCGTCAGCCACTTCGATACGCCCCGCGACCAGTGGTTCTGGGCAACGACGCTGGTGTCGCGACCAAAGACATCGAACTCTTGACGAAGCGCTTCTGCGAGATCGGCACTATCGCCTTCTGTGGCGGTTAGCTGTTCGTAAAGTGTGCTGACGGCGATTGCATCGAGAAGGTGCACACTGTTCTGGCCGGCCTCGAGCGGATCGCCTACGAAACCGTCGACCCCTTTGGGCGTAAGATTGCTCGTCTGCTCGGGCGTGCGCGGAAACGCCCCTTCACTGAGAGTGATCATATGCCGGCTGTCCTGGAAGGGAACGGGCTCGGCCGTCCCGCTGCGCACGAAGAACTCGTTGCCCAGGATACCTGTCTCGCCGGGCGGGCTACCGGTGAAGATGCTCGCCCACGACGTGAGTGTAATCGAGGGATAGACCGCCGACACTCCGCAGATTCGTTCGTGGTGGACATCGGAGTAGAGAGCGTGGTCGACACCGCCGCCGAGAATACTCCGGAAACCGTCGAGAGTGGCAGGGTCTACGTAGTAGTTGACCGATTCGTCCACCTGCTCTTCACCCGGCGGGTAGAGCGCATCTTGTCGCAAGCCATCGACTGCGATCACGATCACCCCGAGCTTCTCAACCGGAATCCGCCGCTTCAATCCAGAAAGGCTCGCGCCCGCCAACGATACACAACTTCCGGCAACCCCCGGATCGACTTCGATTGTTATCTCGCTGGCGTTGCCTGGGTAGAGTTCTAAGAAATCCACGCTCGCACCATCGGCTAGGTCCGACATCTCCGAGCTAAACGGGTCGGATGTCAGCAACGCATTCAGCTCGCCCAGCGGCATATTCGACGCGACGACGAACTGGTCGGGAACTCCTTCAGGGGTCCGCCGCATCTCAAACCGACCGGATCCGGGCACGCGCTCGAGCAATAGATCCAACGAAGACGATGCAAAGAACACACCTGGATACTCTGGCACCGGCACCACAGTGTCCGTGCCACGCGCTACGGCACTGGCCCTTATCGGCAAGGTATCGCAGAGATCGGCCAGACGACCGGGAAGCTCTACCGAGACGCGGTACGCACTGGCGGGATTTTCGTTGAAGAACTTGATCTCCGAAACTTCCGCCGTGGCGTACTCGACAATCGGCAGGGGATCCCCCCCACCGGGCAGGTGAAATCCGAAAAAGTGCTGGCGGGTTGACGAAACTCTCATGCGAGTTCCCGCCATCCCCAGATCCACCCAGTACCAACCGTCTTTCCCTGCGGCGACAAAGGCAATGGTGTGTCCAACTTTGTCCCCGGAGAGAACCACGTCGGTGACGACGTCGAGGGCCAGGGGACCAATCGGGCCAAAACTTCCCAGCACCCGATCATCGACACCATCGGTGGGCAGATTCTCGTCGACCGACCGCGTCGGGTTGCGAAAGTCGACCACGGTCACGCCGAGCGTGCCATTGGCCACGTAGAGCATCTTGCGATCGCGGTCCGCTGCCAGCTTGAACGGCTCGGAGCCGTCCGGGAGCCTGATGCTACCGGTCGCGAACTCCGCCTCCGAGAGCCTCTTGCCAGCTTCATCGATTGCATAGACGCTCAGCTTCTGCCCCTCGGCGGCAACGACCAGGTCAAAGGTCTCCGCAGTGCCGTCGAAATCGTCATCCACCGGCCAGTCCGCCAGAGCCAGGATCGGTCCGCGGGTAGTCTCCAACGGGACCTCTACGTCGTGGAGCGTGTGCTCCCCCAGGCCAACGGGCAGGATCACCAGCCCGTCGTCGCGGCGTGCGATCAGGTGTTGCTCCAGCACCGCCACCTCTCTGAATTGCCCTGGAACGATCGAGTCGACCGCGGGTTCGGAGTCCTCCAGCTCGGTCATCTCGATCACCTCGACGCCGATGAACGGAATGTTCGCAATGTACGAGGCCTGCGCTCCAGCCGTGGTCACCACCAGCGGAAAACCGATGTCGCGCGGTACCCCCGCATACTCAATGTTGCACAGTCCGAAGCCGCTCTCCGAAAGACACGTGGCGAGCGCCGTCGGTGTGAGGTTCACCGTTCGTTGAGCGATCTGCGTAATCTGCGGCCCCTGGCCGAGATTGAACAGGCGCCACTGCCCGAGCCGCTCTACGGCCGCGGCGCTTCCGCCCACCCCGTCGACGCTGACCAGATACGGTCCGCTATAAGAAGCACCGTTGACCAGCACGGTTCCTCGATCGGCATAGTGCACATCGTAGTCGCGTCCACTAGTTGGAATTTGCTCTACCAGAATCGGTACATCGAGGTCCGTGTGGTCGACTACCACTAGACCACCCTCACTGTCGGGCCGGTGCGCATCCCCCTCGGCGAACACGAGGTGAAGCTTCCGCTGATTGGGATCTGCTTCGGCCAACCAACCTAGCGACTCTATTGCCCTCACATCGATCCCACCCGTGATCCCGGCCGGCGGGCTCGGAACGACCGCCTCAGGCGAGAAGGTCGAGAAGGAAAACACGAAGTCATCCAGCATGTGGTTTCCGTGGAGGTCGTAGATGCCATTGGCCCCGCCGACGATCGTAACCGTACAATCGGCACCCAGGGGCAATCCCGCCAGAGCCTTTGGCGGCAAACCAGCACTCGGATCCCCGAACGGCACCATCACCAGGCTCTTCCCGTCCGCCGTCTGCGCCCAGGACACGTGAAGGGTCACAGTCTTGGTCACGCCCGATCGGTCCGTCACGACGCAATCGATTCTAGTCTGGTCAATCGCTGCGGAAGTCAGGATTTTCTCAGAGAACGGAATCGACACCTCGGCGTCCGGAGCAACCCCCTCTTTGCCGGGCGCAACCTCGAGTTCGTCCAAGCGGTCAATGTCAACTGCCGGGGCCAGGTTGTCGGGATGCATGACACTCGTTTCGGGGAGAAAAATCACTTCCCCTTTTTGTGGGCCTACCGGCCACTGCACCTGATCGATCGAGTCACCGGCGAGCGTTTGGAGCTCGAGGTCGATCGGATCGTTGCAGGGGTGAGCGATCGTGTAGCGTGAGACCTGCGAATCATCCGTGTACGCTGGAATTCCCTCTATCTGGCCGATGATCGTGAATGACGGTGCTCCTGGTGTCCCACCACCACCGGCAAACCCTGTCACGTAGCCCACGCAATCGACGCCGAACTTCGCCATGACGTAGAGCCCGGCCCTGCGGATGGCATCCCAGGGGAAAGTGTTCGTCGTCACCACGCCCTCGATCACATCGAGTCGTGCGCTATCGATCTGTGTGTACTCATCGAGGCCGCGGTAGTCGACGACCTGAAAGGTACCGAACTGGTCATCTTCGACGAGGCCCGGGAGTGCAGGAACCGTGAAATCAATCGGTTGCTGGGCCTCCACGCCGCCGAGATCGACGAAAGCACCGCCGACAAACTCGATCGGAATAGATGACATATCGGGGAACGAGGTCTCGTCCAGCGGCGTCACCGACACAGTGGTGACCGCGGAAAACGCGCCGGCGGGGATATCCACCCGGTACCGAGCGTCCGCGACCGCCGTCACCCGCCCGCCTTCTGGGCCGATAACAGTCAATCCGGTGGTCTCGTCACGCATGTTGCCCGCATCGATCGTGACGGGGTTTCCGAAGGCGTCCTCGACGGTGACCAGGATTCGATCTCCGAGGCCTACCTCGTCTACCACGGCACAGAACGCACCTGGCGCATCGGTGTTGCACTCTCCGAGGAAGTGCTCGTCACACAGTGGGTTGCCACCGGTTCCGTCCGCCGCGGTCGAGGTCGTTGTAACCACCGCTCCCGAACTGGCACTTTCGATCGTCACGGCCGTGCCCGGAGGGGCAAGCGCCGCACCACTACAGACGAGGACTCGGCCCCCGAAGTTCGGCAGCGACAAGCGCAATGTACCCGGCGGTAGTAGGTCGGCCACAAAGAGCTGCGCAGTCGTGAAATCACTCGAAAAGGGAGCAAGAGCCAACCCCTGACGGTCGGACAGTCCTTCCAAGTCGATACGGTAGTGGCTGTTTGCCTCCAGGTCCTTGTCCGGCGTGACGACGAGCCTGCGCCCGTCGTCGATCAAAGCAACCTGAGCATCGACGAACACCTGCCCGCCTCCCAAGCCGGCATTGCCCGCTTGTCCCAACAAGCTCAACTCGACAACTCCTGAATCGACGCTGACTGGGTCGATGGGCTCGGAGAAGTCGACGGATATTGCCGCCTCGACGTCGACCGCAGCCGCGTGTACGGCGGGGTCGATGTTGATCACCCGCGGCGCCACCCCGGCCAGGGTGAAGTCGACTGTCTGGCTCTGGTCGATGGTGATGCTCAGGTTCTCCGCACTCGCCGTGCGGTCCCCCGCCCTGTCCTCGATTCCGATGGTGATTCCACTGCCGGGTGGTAGCGGCAGGACGTACGCACCGGCGGCGTCGCTGATGGCTACGAATTCCACTGCTGTGCTTTCGACGACCTGATCGGGCTCGGCATTCGGTGTGCCGTCGCTCACCGTGCCCTTGGCGGCGCCTACTCCCGCCGGCATGCGGAAGATCGCATAGGCTCCGCTCTGTCCGAATCCGGGCAGGCAGATGCCCGCCGTCCTGCACTGGGTGATGACGATGTCGCTACCGCCCTGGCCGAGGCCGATGGCCACCGCCTGCGCCACCTGCCGGCCCTGGCCGGGGACGACGACCGTGCGAGCGATGACGAAGATCTCCCCCGCCGCTGCGGGGACATTGGCGCCTATCGTGTAGGTAGCCATCGGATCGAGAGATCCTCCAGCCACTTCGAGGACGAAGCCGGCCTCGGCCGTGGTTCCGGCGGGCAGGTCGCCCTCTACCGTATCGAATACCGAGATGACCGTGCCGTCCGGGGCGGCGCCGCCCGGGACGGTCAGTGACGTACCACCGGGGCTGGTCGCCGTCGTGCTGCTGGCACCGGGGTCGACGAGCTCGGGGTTTTGGGTCTGCGCCAGCTCGGTGGCGATGTGGATTCTTCCCTCCACCAGCTCGGCCAGCGGGATCTCCAAGGCCGGGCCGACGGTGAAGCTGAGCGCCAGGGCCTCGGCTCCGGCGCCCGCGACGCTGCCGCCCTCGCCCATTGATATCTGGTAGGCGATCAGGTCCTGGCGGCTCGAGGGGCCGATCTCCACGCCGCCGCCCACCGTGTCGTAGCTCTCGGAGACCTGCGCTTCGATCAGGGTACCGCTGGGCGTGTCGGTGTTGGTGCCGGTGAGATCGGCATGGACACGGGCGCGCGCCTCGGTGCTGGAGAAGATCACGTCGGGGTTGGCGACCAGGGCGCCACCGGCAACGGCCGGGCTCTGCGGGGCCAGGCCGAGCAGCTCGGCGCCGTCCGTACTGTTCAGACCCGAGGCGTCGGCGACGATCACGGCCACCTGCCCCGGTGCGGAGATGGGGATCTCGATGTAGTCGGTGCCGGCGGTGTCGATGATGGCCGGTGCCGGCTCGCCTTCCCAGTACGTGGCCGCGTCGTTCCAAACGGTGGCGGCAAGCGTCAGCGCCGGGTCGGGAACGATCAGATCGTGCGGGATGCGCACCGTCGCGGCGATCGGACCAGCCGGCGCTGGCTCGACCTGCACGTCGACCGCGGCGAGCACGCTCCACCCGAGAGGCAGCGGTGCGACCGCGCCCTGCGGGCTCACCGGAGTGAGATAGACCTCGGCGTCCTGGGCGACCCCGGAGCTGAGGTCGAGCTCGACCGATCCCTGGCCGGCTGCGGTGTCCAGTGGGCTGGAGAACACCTGCGCCACGCCGCTGGCGATCCCCGCCGAGACCAGCTCGGTCAGCCGAGCGTCCTGCATGCGCACCGCCCCGGCCGGCGGCACGTCCACCCGGCGCAGCGAGCGCGTGTAGCCGTCTCTGCTGATCTCCAGCCAATGAGCACCCGCGGGTAGCTCGAGCGAGAACCTCCCATCGGGCTCGCTGACGACTGAAGACTGAGAGGAGACTACATCTACGGCGTAGTCGTCGAGAACCAGCGCATTCCCATCATCAAACGCTTCTCCCACCACGAAACCAGGCGGCACCGGCGTCGCCGTCGCGGTTGGCGTGGCCGTATCGGTTGGCGTGGCCGTATCGGTCGGCGTCGGGGTGTGCGTCGCCGTCGGGGTGTAGGTAGCCGTTGCCGTTTCGGTAGGCGTGGATGTCGGCGTATCGGTTGGAGTCGCAGTCGGCGTATCGGTGGGTGTCGCCGTAGGTGTTGCCGTAGGCGTCGGTGTGGGGGTCTGGGTCGGTGTATCGGTGGGTGTCGGCGTCGCCGTGGCGGTGGGCACCGGCGTCGCGGTGTCGGTTGCCGTCGGCGTTGCGGTCGGCGTCGCCGTCGGGACCTGTGTAGGCGTGTGCGTCGGCGTCTGTGTGGGGGTGTTGGTGTGAGTGTTCGTGGGGGTGTTGGTCGGCGTCGCCGTCGGAGTGTAGGTGGGGGTATCCACCGCCACGGTCGCCGTGTCGGTGACGGTCGCCGTCGGGGTGGGCGTTGCGCCGTCGCCGACGATCACCAGGCGCGGGGCGAAGCCTACCGTGCCCTCCATCGTCGTGTACTCGACCCGGCCGTTGACCGTCTCGTCGTGCTTCTTGATCAGCCAGCCGTGGTTCTGGGCGGGGTTGTTCAGAAAGTAGGCCGCATCGGCCGTCACGTCGAAGCTCACCCAGCCCGAGGTCGCGTTGGTGTAGGTCGCCGAGTCGCTATAGCTCGCAATGAACGAACCGCCGTTCCAGGTGGTGCCGCAGTCCTGGAAGATGTCCTCCGGCTCGAGGTCGTGGGCGCAGTTCCATGTAGCGTCGTCCTCGCCCCAGTCCGCCGTCATGCGGTGGACCCTCACCAGGCGCCCGCTGCCCCAGTTCTGGTGGTTGTACTCGACGTAGAGCTCCAGCGTCGCGCTCTGCAGTGAGCCGCCGTTCCCCGCCGTCAACGCCGCTTGGATGTCGGCCGTCTCGAAGCGAACCAGCGTGCGCGCATCGTCTTCTTTGGCGATGCGCGCGTAGTCCGTATCGCCCTCGTTCTTGTTGGCGTAGCTCCCGCGAAGGAAGGTATCAGCCTCGGGATAGATCCGGTCACCGGGCAGATCGGGCTGTGTCCAGTAGACGGTGATGCCGACGAAGTCGACCTTGGCATCGGGCTCGCCGCTGCCGTCCTGCGATATGCCCTGGGCCGACAGCACCGGGCCGAAGTCGGCGTGGTTGACCTGCGCGGCGGTGAGCCCAGCATTCCAATCCTCGCTCTCGCCGCCGAAGGTTGCGGGGGAGTTGCTGTTCAGCGGCCAGCACTGTGTGCCGGCCATGTTGTCTCCAACCACCACCGTAGTCCCCCCGACACTGGTGGCCAGGCGTAGCTCCTTCTCCTTGATACAGTCAGTCGCCGTGCAGTACGGGCAGCCCTCAGTGCTGCGGTCGAGTTCCACCTCAACACCGACGATCTTGGCCTGCGAGTCGAACGAAAAGCCGAAGTCGTGCACCCACAGCCCGGACGAAACCTCGCCCGGGGCCAGGTTGGGCGCCTTGGCCTTGGAGTTGTTGTTGGTCAGTGCCCGCTGCGGATCGTCCCAGGTCTCGTCGTAGACGTTGAACGGCGCCTGCGTGAAGTAGTTGGCCGCCGCATCCCCCTGCTCGGTCACCGACGGGTCGATGCGGTAGGGATACGCAGCGGCCGGCAGCGCCGTGTCGTCGACGTTGAGGACGATCTCGCCGGTTGAGCCACCCGGCGCCGCGCGAACCTCCCAGCTCGTCGTGCCGTCGTAGGCTTCGCCGTCGGCGCCGAGCAGAAACGGCCGGCCGAAAATGAGCGTCCCGTTGGTGAGACGCCCCTCGACGTTCACCGCAAACGGGGCGAAGCCGCCGAAGAGCTCGTAGGCAAAGGCGTAGCTCTCCACCCCCTTCGATTTCCCCACCGGGCGACTGATCAGCTTGAGCTCCGAGTCACTGAGCTCCCAGTTTCACTTGAGTGTCTGGCCGGCAAACACCGTGGTGATCACCTGGCGCTGGCGGCTCGGCCGTTTGGCGGTGAGAAAGCGGATACCGCCGCCGCCGTCGCGGGTGCCGATGGAAAGACCGCGGCGGGTGGTGCGCACCGAGAAGGGCAGCGTATCGGCCACCTCGTCGAGGCCGATGGCCTTCATCTCGGCGCGCGAGCGCTGCCACTTGCCGTCGCCGTCGCGGTAGTGCAGGGACTTCCCCGTCGACACGTCGGCGAACACCGCAGAGCGGTTGCCGCCGGCGCCGGCTGAGCGGCCGACGCGAAAGCGCTTGGTCTTCGCCCCCCGTTTGGAGGTCACCTCGCGCGCCTGCCCGCCGAGCCGGAACTCCCCCGGGTCGGCGCGTTTCAACCGCTTCTGCGGCGCCCGGTCCTGGCGAGCCGGCCGCCCCTGCGCCTCGGTGGTCGAGGTGCACACGAAGGCCACAACCAGTGCAACAAAGAGCAGCCGTGCGGTCGAAGTTCGACAGAAGGTCGTCAAACGGTTCGCAAGAGAGCAAGCAGCCAAGCGCACAGTTCGCCCAGCGTTTGGCACTGCACAAGCTAAGTCAACAGCTAAATGCAATGATCTAAGAACTTTCTTGCGTAGTTTTGTGGTTGGCAAAGCAGCCGGTTTGGCGGCCTTCGCCCGCAGCTTTCAGTCGTCGGTTGTCAGTTGTCAGTGGGGGCGCATGCGGGCTTCGCCCGCAGCTTTCCGTTCTTCATCTGTTCTACGGCCTTTGTGTCTTGGTGCCTTTGTGCCTTCGTGTTGAAAGACAATACGACTCCGATGACCTCTCCCCCATACTCGCCCCCCCACTCACCCTCATATGCGTTAATTCCCGCACAACGATGTTAAAATCGCCGAAACAACGACACGGGTGCAATTAGGGATTCCACGTACAGCGCCTTCGGCGCCGCAGTTGTCAGTCGTCGGTTGTCAGTTGTCAGTTGTCAGCGAAGGGGCGCCTTTGGCGCAGCTGTCAGGGTCGGCCCGGTCTGATGACTGGTCACTGACAACTGACGACTGGACTGGTCCGGCGGCTCGCCGGCGCCTCGCCCTCCCAAGGGGGACTCCGTTCTTTCGCTAGTCAGCGCTCCGAGCCTCGGTCAAATCCGAGTTCCATCCTTCATTTCGGATGACCGTAAACATTCCTCGTCATTCATCGTGCAGGATTCCTCACGTCGGTACCCCCAGTTTCCGCATTTTTGAGTCGAACTCCGCCACCGGTGTTGGCCTTCTTGCGCTTGCGTGCGAACTTCAGCTCGACGCATCCTGCGTAGCCGATGATGCAAAGCTCTCTTCTCGAATTTCTCAACACACTCAGCTCGTGGGTGTGGGGCGCGCCGCTCCTGGTGTTGCTGGTCGGTACCGGGGTCTATCTGACCGTTCTGCTGCGCGGGTTGCAGCTCTCGGCGTTGCCGCATGCGCTTCACCTGGCACTGGTCGTCCGCCGCGAGCCGGACGATCAGCCGGGCGACATCACCCACTTCCAGGCGTTGATGACGGCACTCGCCGCAACGGTCGGCACTGGCAACATCGCCGGTGTCGCCACGGCGATCGCCGCGGGCGGGCCGGGGGCGATCTTCTGGATGTGGATCACCGGTCTCTTCGGCATGGCGACGAAGTACGCCGAAGCGGTGCTCGCAGTGCGCTACCGCAAGCGCGAAGCAGACGGCACGATGAGCGGCGGGCCGATGTACTACCTGAGCGAAGGGCTCGGACAACCCTGGTTGGCAACCCTCTTCGCCATCTTTGCGTCGATCGCGGCGTTCGGCATCGGCAACATGGTGCAGTCGAACTCGGTCGCCGACGCAGCCCGCGAAACGTTTTCGATTCCCACCTGGGTGACCGGCGTCATCCTCGCGGCCGCTACGGCCGCCGTCATCCTCGGTGGCATTCGCGCCATCGGTCGCGCCGCCAGCGCTCTCGTACCTTTCATGATCGTCCTTTACGTCGCCGCTGCAGCGCTCATCCTTCTTCTCACCGCCGACCAGATCATCCCCTCCCTCACCCTCATTTTTCGTCACGCGTTCACGCCGACCGCCGCCACCGGCGGCTTTCTCGGCGCCGCCGTGATGATGACCGTGCGCATGGGGGTAGCGCGTGGCGTCTTTTCCAACGAATCCGGACTCGGCAGCGCGCCCATCGCAGCCGCGGCGGCGCAAACGCGCCACCCCGTCGCCCAGGCAATGGTATCGATGACCCAGACGTTCATCGACACACTGATCGTTTGTACGTGTACCGGCCTGGTGATTCTCAACACACAGGTTTGGCAAAGCGGCCGCACCGGCGCCGCCTTGACCACCCTCGCCTTCCGCTCGGAGCTCGGCGAAGCCGGCGCCGTCCTCGTCGCCGTCGCCCTGATCTTCTTTGCCTACACCACCCTGCTCGGCTGGAGTTACTACGGCGAGAAGGCCGTCTGCTATCTGCTCGGCAACCGAGCCCTGCGCCTCTACCGCGCCCTCTTCTGCCTGCTCGTCGCCGCCGGGGCGGTAGCCAAGCTCGATGTCGTCTGGACTTTCTCCGACGTCATGAACGGACTCATGGCCTTTCCCAATCTGATCGGCCTGCTCGGCCTGTCGGGCGTCGTCGCCAGCGAAACACGTCACTACTTCGCAGAGCTGGCGAGCCGGCGATAGGCGCGCATCCAGCGGTCCCAGCGGTAGCGTCGCTTGAGCTCGGGATGCGACCATATGTCGACCAGCGCCGGAATGGGAATGGCGCCGGTGCCTTGCCGCTGAATCAAGATGTAGTCGGGTTTTCGGGCAAACACGTAGTCCGCGTCGGAGCCGGAGTGACCGGGAACGTGCGCGTCGATCGACGATCGCTGCCACGCCGAGCGCGCTAGCACATAGAAGTACGTGGCAAGGAGAAGTGCGACGCCACTCAGCAAGCCGAAACAGTGCGCGACGTCTGGCGCTTGCCAACCGAGCAACACGCCTGCCGCGAGCAAGACCGTCCACGAGAGATTGGTGAAGCCCTCGACGTACTCGCCGACGTTGAAGACGAGGCCGTTTCCCTCGGCGAGGTTCTGCGCATAGCGAAAGGAAATGTAGGCGTCATCGGCCTGAGGCCAGCGCGACCACCCCTCGGCGAGAAACCAAAGGACGCAGACGGCCAACAGGAGCAGCTCGGGGCTTCGCCCGTCGAGAATCCCACGCTTCGACCGCAACACGCCGGCACTGTGGCACGAGCGACCGCAAACTCAAACTCTCGCCGGAGCCATCCCTTGCGTGATAGACGATGTCGCGTGGGAGGCCAGCCTGACATCGTGGTTCTCGACGGCCGTACCCTCAACCCTGGCGACAACCCGTGGGACGAGCTGGCACGCCTCGGTACCTTGACCGTCTACCCGCGCACACCGGCCGGCGAAATCGTCGACCGATCGCGTGGGGCCGCCGTGCTCCTCACCAACAAGACGCCACTGCGCGCCGACACGCTCGAAGCGCTGCCGGCGCTGCGTTTCATCGCCGTGCTCGCCACCGGCTACGACGTCGTCGACGTCGCCGCCGCGCGCCAGCGGGATATCGCCGTCGCCAACGTGCCGGAATACGGTACCGACTCCGTCGCCCAACACACGTTCGCGCTGCTCCTCGAGCTCTGCCACCTGGTCGGCGCACACGACCGTGCCGTCAGCGCCGGCGAGTGGCAGCGCTCACCCGATTTCTCGTTCTGGTTGCAGGCGCCGACCGAGCTCGCCGCCAAGACCATTGGCATCGTCGGCTATGGCCGCATCGGCCGGCGCGTCGCCGAGATCGCACGTGCCTTTGGCCTCGCCGTACTCACGCATGGAGGCGGTGCGCCGGGCAACCAGATCGGCACGCCGGTCGATTTCGAGGAGCTCTGTCGCCGCTCCGACGTGGTGTCGCTGCACTGCCCACTGGGCGAAGACAACCACCACCTCATCGACGAAACGACGCTGGCCTGGATGCGCCCGTCGACCCTGATCATCAATACCGCGCGCGGCGGCTTGATCGACGAGCACGCCCTCGCGGCAGCGCTGGCGAACGATGCGATCGCCGGCGCCGCGGTCGACGTCGTATCGAGCGAACCGATCCACGCAGACAACCCTCTGCTCGCCGCACCGCGATGCATCATCACTCCACACATGGCCTGGGCGAGCCTGGCAGCGCGCCGGCGGCTCATGGCAACGGCGGTGGAGAACGTCCGCGCTTTCCTCAGCGGTTCGCCGATCAATCTGGTCTAACGGGCGCGGCGGGGCACTCGCCGCCGCGCCTTCCGGCGTGATAGACGTCCTGCCGTGAGCGAACCCACCTCGAGCTCGATCCTGCATTCCGTTCGCACCTTCCAGCGCGCACTCCGCGACGAGTCCATGTTGCGCAAGACGCTGCATCGCATGCGCGAAGAGTCTGCCGTCTCGCCGCAGCAGGCGGCGCAACTGGATCAGGTGCTCGCCGACATGACGACGACCACGACGTACATACTCCGCCATCTCGCAGTTCACCTCGGCATCGGCGCCTCGAAGATGATCCTACCGCTGCCGATCGGCTCCTTCTTGCGCGGATCCTGGGTCGCAATCGCGCGCCTCACGGAAACGGCGCGACGTCGCCGCGACCGCGCCGGCGTCCATTCACTGCCCGTCTTCTTGATCGCCTGCATTCCCTTCTTCGGCTACCTCGCCTATATCGTCGCCTTGCGCCGGCACGATCCCGACGCGGCCTTGCTCTATGCGAACCACGTCGCGGTGCTGCGCTACGATCGCCCGCTCGAAAACGTTCTCGCCGACAAGCCCAACCCGGTGCAGTGGATCGTGCGCCGCGCAGTGGGAAACGGTCGATGAGCATCGCCTTTTTCGATCTCGACCGCACGCTGCTGGCGATCAACTCGGGTAGCGCCTGGCTGCGCTACGAGCTGCGCGCCGGCCGGGTTCCACCCGTCCTCGCTCTGCGCGCATTCGCCTGGCTGCTGCGCTACAGCCTCGGCAGCGCCTCCATGGAAGCGTCGATCCGCGCTGCCGTGGCCTCGGTACGCGGGCAGAGCGAGGCGGACATGCGGTCGCGTGTCGGCGATTTCTACGCTCGCCACATCCGCGACGCGTATCGACCGGGGGCACGCGAAACACTTGCCGAACACCGCAACGCCGGGCACCGGCTCGTCTTGCTGACCTCCTCCTCCAACTACGTTGCGGACCTGGTCTGCGCCGACCTCCAGCTCGACGACTACCTCTGCAACCACTTCATCGTCGATGCAAACGGGCTCTACACCGGCGCGGCGCGAGAGCCACTGTGCTTCGGCGCCGGCAAGGTACAATTGGCGCAGCGCTATGCCGACCGGATACGAGTGCCGCTATCCGAGTGTTGGTTCTACAGCGACTCCCACTCCGACGCGCCAATGCTCGAGGCGGTCGGCAAGGCAGTCGCCGTCCACCCCGACCCGCGCTTGCGCCGTCTCGCCGCCAAACGCGGCTGGCCCGTCGCCGACTGGGGACCATCGTAGCCCGCACTGCTCGCGGACGAGCGCATACACCGCATGGATCTTGCGCGCTCCCCTTACCCCTGTGCGATGTAGTTCTCCAGTTGCTCGATCATGAACTGCTTTTCCGAAATGACGGCTTTGACGACGTCGCCGATGGAGAGCACACCGCGCAACTCGTCCCCCTCGATCACCGGCAGATGGCGCACGCGCTTGTCCGTCATCAGCGCCATGCAGTCCTCGAGCGTTTGCTCGGGTCGGACGTAGACGACGCGCGACGTCATCACCTCGCGCACTGGCGTGTCCTTGGACGCCTTGCCTTTGAGAATGACCTGTCGCGCGTAGTCGCGCTCGGAAAAGACTCCTACGGTTTTGCCACCGCTCATCACCAGCACCGCACCGATCTCTTGATCGGCCATGAGCTGCAACGTTTCGAAGACGCTGGCGTCGGGTGAAACCGACCAGATTTGACCGCCCTTGTTTGCCAGGATTTCGCGAACCGTCATCGCATCAACACCTCCTCGCTCGAAACTCCACCCCACATTTGCCCAACCCGGGTGGCCGTGTCCATAATAATCCTCCTATGTCGAAACGACCCGCTGAATCTTCGTTCCGCAAGGCGCTCGGGCTTACCTACAAGACCGCGCGCCGCATCGTCATCGCCGTCGTCGGAACCAGCGTCGTTCTGATCGGCGTCGCAATGCTGGTCCTACCGGGCCCCGCCTTCGTCGTCATTCCGGCCGGGCTGGCCATTCTCGGTGTCGAGTTCGCCTTCGCCCGCCGCTGGCTGCGCTCAGTCAAGGCGCGCGCTCAACAGGGGCTCGATACCCTCAGCCTAGGAAACCAACCCGCTGCTTCGACCGCCGAGCCACAACCGCGACCGACACCGGAACGCCGGCCGACACCCGGCCCGCACTCGGCGGCCAGCCGTCCGGCTGAACAGGCCTCCCCCAGCGGCCATCAAGAGAAGGCGCGGGTCACGAACCAATAGAGGCCGATCCCCGTCACCGCCGCCGAGCCAACGTCGCCAACCCAAGCCGACAATCCCTGCCAGCGCCGGGCGAGAACCAGAAGCGGCCAGATCAATGCCACGATGGCGAGCTGCCCGAGCTCCACACCGGCATTGAAGCCGAACAGGGCGGGCACCAGACGGGTGTTCTCCAGCTCGAGCTCCATCATGATACCGGCAAAGCCGAAACCGTGGATGAGGCCAAAGGCAAAGGCCACCGCCGCGCGCAAGCGAGCTGGCTCGTTCGAGCGAGTGAGCAAGGCGAGGTGACACGCGGTAAACAGCGCCAGCCCGAGAATCGCCTGCACCGGCAAGGCGGTACCGAAAAGACATAGCGACGAGATCACCGCGAAAGCGGTCAGCGGGACGACGAAGGGCGAACGCCACCCCTCGCTCTGCCGGCGCGCTGCGGAACGCGAATGTCGCGAGGAGAGGAAGGCGTTCTCGATTCCCACCAAGGCGATGGAAAAACCAATCAGCGCCTCGACGACGTGGCTCTTCGGCTCGACGAATCCCAGCACCGCCAGCGCCAGGGTGATGCTGTGGGCGAGCGTGAACGAGGTCACGAGGGTGGCGATGTCGCGCAGGGTGAACGCCAACAGCACCAGGGCAAAGACGAAGGCGAGGTGATCCCAACCGGTAAGGATGTGCTCGATGCCGAGCAGGACGTACTCACCAATCGACATCGGCGCGCGGCCGCCCGCGCCGCCGTCCGAATCGAGCAACCATACGGGATCGGCATCGGTCAGGACTTTTTCGACCGCCGCCTTGCCCGGCTTGCGCACGCGCGCAAAATGCAGGTGCGACGGTGCCACGTCGAGCAGAAAACCGGTCTCGATCGAGCGCGGCTCGCCACTGCATTCGTAACGCCAGGAATAGGCGACGTAGCCCTGCGCGGCGCGACGGCGGCGTGGTGAATCCACGGCTACACACGGGCCATCATTCGAATAGAGTCGCAACGCTTTGACGACCAGATCGGCGACGGCGGCGTCATCGTCGTGCGAAGAAACCGGATCGCGCGCCAAGCGAGTGAGCTCGAGGCGCGACACGCGCAGGCGCACCTCGGCTCCGTTTTCATCCATATCCCACAGTGAATGCGACATGCTGCGCGTATGTGCCGCGACACTGCCGCAACAGAACACCCACACCGCGACGGCAACCAGTGTCCGCACCCTCACGGCAAGCTCTCCGCCTCGATCACCTCACCCTCGCGGCGCAGACGGTCGAGGGTTGCGCGCACCGCGTCGTCGCCGGCGCGCCTTTTCATTTCAGCGACCACTTGCGGTTGGACTTCCAGCAGCGGCGGCGAACGCGGCTCCTCGCGTTCGACCATCGCGAGGACATAGACGCCGCTACCGGTGACAATCGGCTCGCTGATCGCGCCGGCAGCCAGCGAGATCGCCTTACGCGCCGCCGTCGGACCGAGGTACTCGCGCACTTTCGCCGGTGGCAAAAGCGCATTCGGCAGCGGCGCCACCGGTTCATCGCCAAAGGCGGAGGCGACGTCGCCAAAGGGACGGCCACCGCGCAGGGTGCGCAGGGCCTCGCGTGCCCGCGCCAGTGCCTCCTCCTGCCGGCGCTGCGGCTCGCCGCGCACCCAGAGGACGGCCAATCGCATGCGGCCGGGTGTGGCAAAGAACTCCGCCTGCTCGGCGTAGAATGCGCGAGTTTCCTCCTCTGTCGGTTCGTAGCCGTCCACCGATGCGACCTGCGCCGCCAACACTGCAGAGACGAGGTCGCCACGCACACGGCGATCGGAGCGCACCAGGCCGAGGTCGATGCCGTACTGAACCAACAACTCCTCGTCGACCAAACGACTGAGCACGTGGCGGCGATCCTCCTCGCGCAGCGGCGCGCGCCGGTCGCTGGCCAGGGCCTGGACGGCGCGAGCATAGTCGGCGGCGCGAATCGATACGCCGTTGACCACCGCCACCGCGTCGTCGGGCAGGCCGCCACGGCGGACGTCGAGCAGACTGGCAACCGCAGCGCTGATTCCCAGCGCGGCGCCGATCACCAACAGAAGCGTTGCCCGCCGAGCGCTTTCCCCCTCCGCTTCGCGCATCCCCTACGGCAACAACGGCAATCCGCCAATGCCGAGATCGATGCGTTCGACACCGCGCAGTGGCAAGGTAAACAGATCGACGGCGAGCAGAGAAATGTAGAGGGTTTCCTCACCGAAGTCGCCGCGGCCCCACGCCAGGTTGGCGTAGACGCGATCACCGGTGGCGAGGAATTTGACGAGCTCGTCTTCACCGGCGGGCAGAACCCAAACGGCGCTTTCCTCGAGTGCCGTGTCGGCCTCGGTGTCGAAGATGACGTAGAGGTTGTCCTCGACATCGAACGCCAATCCGTCGCCGAAAAGACCGCGCCGTTCGGCCAGACTCTCTACGGCGCCAAAACCATCCTCGCCGACAGCGACGCGAAACAACCCGGCAACCGGATCGGTGAGCGGGAGATCGAAGCGAGTGCACAGCAGGGCAATGCTCTCGGTGGCGAAGTAGAGGTTCTCCCCGCTGGCATCAAAGGCCAAGCCGTTGGCGCCTCCCTCGCTGGCGACATCGGTGGTGACGACGGCATCGACGGCGCCGGCACTCGGATCGTAGCGCACGATCGCGCCGAGACAGGGATCCGATACATACACCTTGTCGTCGCGACCGATGGCCACGTAGTTGGGGCCGATCAAGTCGTTCTCACCGTCCGAGGTGATGACCGTCTCGACGGTGCCGTCGGTCGCCACCCGGAGCAAGGCACCACTCTCCTCGCCGCGCGGATCGGCCACCCACAAGACGCCTTCTCGGTCGACCGCCACGCCGAGCGGAGCGACCAACGCATCACCCTGCAAATCGGCGAGTGACGCCTCGCCGGCCGGGTTCATCTCGATCAATGCGCCGTCGAGATCGGCCACGGTCGACGTCAGCCCGAGCAGCAAACGGTCGCCGGCAAAGGCGAGGTCCTCGGTCGAACCGAGAAACCCCATCCCATCGTGGTAGCCGGCCTGGCGCAGAAAGGCCGGGATGTCGCCAAAAGTCTCGGCCTGTAGCGGCGCCGCGAGCACGACACGCGTTTCAAACACAGCCGGCGCCCCATCGGACGAAACACCGACGGAAGCGACGAGCCGGTTGTCGACCGGCGCCACTCCGGCGCGCCAGCGCACCGATGCCTCGCCGGCGCCATCCGTGCGCACCGACACCTGTGGGAGGCGCGGCGCATCCGGCGCACCCGACAGCGCCGCCGCCACCAGCGAGCCGCCGCCGCGTGCGACCGTGAAGAGAACGTCAACGCCGCCCAACGCGGCGCCGCTGCCCTCGTCGACGACGGCCACCGTCGCATCGACGATGCCTCGCGAGTCCACCGTAGGCGGCACCTGCGACACACTCGAAACGCGCGGCGCCGCTTGCCGACCGGCGTCGTCATCGCCCGAGCATCCATACAGGTGGGCACAGCATACGATTGCGAACAGACCTACCCCATACCTTCGCATCATCAATTCCCTCGCCTTTCCCGCAAAAGCTAAAGAACAAAACCGACGATGTACAACAAGATCCCGCTGAGTGCCGTAGCGACGTTGCCAGCAATCACCAGCCTGCCAACCCTGGCATGGGTGCGGGAGAACACACCCGGCAGGCGCGACCGGAAGCGCCGCCAGGACAGAACGGTCAAACCAACCCAAACGAAGTATGTCGATACGGCGATCAGCAGATGCCCGAGCAGTACCGCACGCAGGGTGGGAGTGTTGGCAAACGAGGAGCTCAGGAAGAGTGCGTCGGAACCACCCCGCATGCGAATGTTGACCTCGAACATTACCAACACGACGGTCAACAGCGCCAACGCAGCGCATTGGACAGCGCGGTGACGGAGATGGAATCCGCGCCGCGCCTGCATCGCCGACCAAGCGAGAATGAGCGGGACGACACCGTAACCAACCGTGATCAAATCAGTGAGCAGATCGGCGCGAGTTCCGAGAAAGCCCGGCGGGAACACTCACCACCCTCCGCCGCGGCGCACGCACGTTGCGCCACGTTCCTCAGACCCGCGGCGCCGGTACGCCGCCGCCGGGCGGATACCCCCGCCGTGCTTTCTTCGCATCATCGACACCGGCACACACCTACATCAACCGGAGGAGAGAACAAATCCGCCGCGTCCACTCACCTTTCGCCTTTCTCTTCGAGCCTTCTACCAAACCGCCGAATCGGCTAATGTCGCGCCGATGAACATAACGAAACCAGATCAGGAGGCCTCATGAAGCAATCTCGTCGGTTTCTTACATTAGTTCTCATCCATCTGGTGATGGCGCACACACCTTCCGAGGCGACCATCGTCGTCCCGGTCTCGGCGCCCAACCTGACCGCGAGCTCCGACGCGATCGTCACCGGATTCGTCGAAGACCTTCGCTACGCCGAGCTCGACGGCGGGCGTATCGCCACCCTGGTATCCATCGCCGTCGACGAAACCTGGAAGGGAGCACCGCGCACCCACCTCGAGCTCGTCGAAGCTGGCGGTCACATCGGCGGCCGCAGTGAAATCGTCTATGGCACGCCGGAATACCGGGTGGGTGAAAGAGTTCTCGTATACGCACGCCCTTCCGCCATGGGATGGCAAACCAACCACATGATGCAGGGCAAGCTCGCGATTTCCGGCGCCACCGGCACCCGATCGGTTGGCGCCAACGTCGCCATCCTCGCTTCGGCGAACCATCCGTGGCGCGAAAGCGTTCCCCTCGCCGAGCTGCGCGCCCTGGCAGCGACCGATGCGGCAACGTCGTCGGCGCTCGCCGTCGACCCGCCGCCGCTGAGGATCACCAGCGAAGTATCGGCGCGGTTCACCACCCAGGCCGGCAACCCGCGCTTCTTCGCAGCCGACCTCGGAGAACCCCTGACGTTCCTGATCGACGATCGCGGCGACGACATCCTCGGGCTGGAGGTGTCGCGGCGCGCCATTGACGACGCGTTTGCCGCCTGGAACGCGGTATCCGGATCCAGCCTCGAGCTGCGCGACGGCGGCCTCACCGATGACAACTCGATCGGCTTCGTCGACGGTTTCCACAAAGTCCTCTTCAACGACCCGGGCGATGAGATCGCCGACCCCGTCGGGTGCCAGGGCACCTTGGGCGTCGGCGGTTCGCAGTTCACCTCTTCCGAGGAGAAAACCTTCGACGGTCGCACCTTCGCCGGAATTCTGACGGCGCGGATTACCTTCGCCGACAACTGGGACGGCTGCGACGAGTGGAAGGAGTGCAACTTTTCCGAGATCGCGGCACACGAAGGCGGTCACGCCTTCGGGCTCGGGCATTCGTCCGAGCGCGACGTCGAACCCAACGAAACTCTGCGCGAAGCGCTGATGTACGCCATCGCCCACTTCGACGAGCGCTGCGCCGATCCGCGCGAGGACGACATCGCAGGTATTCGCGCCATCTATCCGGAGCAGATTCCAGTCACCATCACGACGGCGAACCCGTTGCCCGAAGCCGTGGCCGGTGAGAATTACAGCGTCCAGTTGGCGGCGATCGGCGGCAGCGGCGCCATTTCGTGGCAACAGGCACCGGGCCCCTGCGACTTGAGCAACTTCGGCGTCACGCTCGACGGCAGCGGACTCATCTCCGGCACGCTGGCCAACGTCCAGGGAGAGGGCTGCATCGAAGCCATCGCCACCGACGCCGCCGGCAGCTCGCAAAAGAAGCGCTTCGACATCGCGCTCGTCCTGACACCCTCCAGCCCTTCGCCGACACCGACGACCGACACGCGCCCGAGTGACACGCCGACGCCGACGCACACCCCCGTCGATGTGGCGACCGCCACGCCGCGGCCGCCGACACCGACACCCGGACCATGTGTCGGCGATTGCGACGGCGACGGCAGCGTCGGTATCGGCGAGCTCATCCGCGGCGTTCGCATCGCCCTCGGCGAATCCGATATCTCCGAATGTAGCGGATTCGACACCAACGCCGACGGCCGCGTATCCATCGGCGAGCTGATCGCCGCCGTGCAATCCTCACTGCGCGGTTGTGTGGGATGACGGCGGCACGCTTGGGGTTGATCGACGCCGGGGGTTCGTGATTTCTCTGCACCTCTTCTGGAGGGAAACATGGCAATTCGATCGCAAGACGTGAGCTACAGCGCCGGCGCTGCATCCCTGCGCGGGCATCTCGCCACCCCCGAACAGAGCAACGGCGCCGGGGTGTTGGTTCTGCACGAGTGGTGGGGCCTGAACGACTACATCCGCGGCCGTGCCGTCCAATTGGCCGAGCTCGGCTACACCGCTCTCGCCGCCGACATCTACGGCGACGGCCAGGTGGCGGCCGACGCGGAGCAGGCCAATACGTTGATGAGTGCAGCGCTCGGCGACGTTCCCGGCACCGAAGCGCGGCTCGATGCGGCGATCGCCCTACTGGCCGAGCAAGACGGCGTCGACGCCGCCAAAACCGCCGCCATCGGCTACTGCTTCGGCGGCGCGCTGGCGCTGCACGCGGCGCGCACCGGCCGCCCACCCGCCGCCGTCGTCTCTTTTCACGGCGCCCTCGCTTCGCTTCACAAACCCGCCCCCGGCAGCGTCAAGGCGCGCATCCTCGTCTGCCACGGCGCCGACGACGCGCTGGTTCCCGCAGAAGACATCGCCGCCTTCAAGAAAGAGATGGACGAAGCCGGCGCCAATTACGAATTCAAAGCCTACCCGGGCGCCCTACACGGCTTCACCAACCCCGAGGCAACCGCCAAAGGCAAGGAATTCGGCCTGCCGCTCGCCTACGACGAAGCCGTCGACAAAGAGTCCTGGCAGGACATGCAGAAGCTCTTCGCCGAGGTCTTCTGAGCCTGGGTGCCGAGCCACCGCCAGCGGCGGCAGCACTGCCGGCAATCGGTTTTCACCGGTTCGCTAGGCGAGCTCGCGTAGCTCGCGCTTGAGGACCTTGCCCGTGGGATTGCGCGGTAGCTCGTCGAGAAACACCACCTCACGGGGAATCTTGTAGCGCGCGAGGTTGTTGCGCACGTGTTCCTTGACGTCCTCCTCGCTCAGCGAGTGGCCGGGCTTGGTGACGACGAAGGCCTTGAGACGCTGGCCGAAGTCGTCGTCGGGCACGCCAACCACAGACACCTCGTAGACGTCTTCGTGATCGGCGAGAAGGTTTTCCACTTCGACCGGGAAGACGTTCTCGCCGCCGGATACGATCATGTCGTCGTCGCGCCCTTCGACGAAGAGGCGTCCTTCTTCGTCGAAGTGGCCGACGTCGCCAATCGACATCAAGCCGTTGATGCGCTCTTTGTTGCCGCCCCCCGTATAGCCTTCGAACTGCGCCTCGTTGCCGACGAAGATGCGGCCCGTCGTGCCGGGCGGGACTTCGGCGCCATCTTGATCGTAGATTCTCACCACCGTGCCGCGCGGCGGCTTGCCGGCGGTTCCCGGCGCCGCGCGCAGATCCTCCGGCATGGCGACCGAGGTGTGCGCGACCTCCGTCGAACCGTAGAAATTGTAGAGGTTGTCGCCAAAGGTATCCATCCAGCGCAGAGCCAGCTCACCCGGCAAAGCCGATCCACTGGCGCCGACGACGCGCAAGCTGGAGGTGTCGTAACGGGAGATGACCTTTGGATCGAGGGCGAGGATGCGCTGCATCATGACCGGCACGACGATGAGAACGGTAGCCTCGTTTTCCGCCACCGCACGCAGTGTCTGCTCCGGATCGAATCGGCGCTGCAGGACGACCTTGCCGGCCAAAGTGGCGGCGCCCTGCAGCTGGGCGAGACCCCAGGCATGAAACGTCGGCGCGGCGATCATGAAGGTGTCGCCAACCCGCAACGGCAACCGCTCCAACAATCCGGCGGTGGTGTCGATGCTGAGCACCTTGGCCTCGCGCTGCGCTCCTTTCGGTGTGCCGGTCGTCCCCGATGTCAGAATCGTCGCGCGACCAAAGCTCGGCGGCGGCGGCGGTGCCTCGGTGGAGCCGCGGCCGACGAGATCCTCGACCGTCGTACGGCTCGCCCCGGTGTCGTGCCACGCCAAGTAGCCGGGAGTGTCTCCGAGGTTGGGCTCGACGAATTCGGCGAACTCTTCGTCGTAGACGACACACTTCGCACCCTCGCGCTCGACGACCTCGCGGAACTGCGGGCCGGCGAAACCGGTGTTCAAGTACAGCGCATGCGCCCCCAGCTTGGCGACCGCAACGTTGCTTTCGATGAAGCCACGGTGGTTGCGGCAGAGGATGGCAACACCGTCTCCGGCGCGCAGCCCGTCGCTCGCCAGGGATGCGGCCAGGGCATTGCTGCGCTCTTCGATCTCGGCAAACGTCAGTTGGCCGCGGTCGTCGACCAAACCGACCGAAGATGGAGTGCGCACCGCGGCAGCCGTAAAGCCGGTTGCGATGGTCGGCCCCCACTGGCGGTTGGCCCGCGCCAGAGCTCTCAAATAACTCGGAGAGAGGAGCCCGGCCTGGCGCAGCGCACCGATGTTGCGACGCCAGCGGCCGAGAGTTCCCAGTGATTCATTCTTTTGCATGTTCGTACTCCGCACTACTTCTTGCGAGCGCGCGCCATCGCCGGGCGGGCCAGGCAGGTGTCGAGCCACGTACTCAAGTGCTCCCACTGCGAGAGATCGGCCTTGGCGAGATGTAGCCACGACAACACCGCAGCGGGGTTGAGATCACCGACGGTAAACGAATCGCCGACCAGATGCGTGCGCCCGCGCAAGACGTCGTCGAGGATGCCCAACGGACCCTGTAGGGATTTCCAGGCCGCATCGGCGACTTTGTGATCGCGTTGACCCTCCGGAAAGATCGACCGGTGCAGCATGTAGTCGAGAAGATACGGTTCAACCTCCGTCATCGCCCAGAAACTCCACTGGTAGGCATGACCGAGCAGCTCCGCACTCGGCGGTTTCATTCCGGCATCGTATTTTGCGGCGAGATAGAAGTTGATTGCCAGCGACTCCCAGAGCACCGTCTCGCCATCGATCAGCGTCGGCACGCGTCCATTGGGATTGAGCTTGCGGTACTCCGGCGTCTTGTTGTCTTCGGTGAAGTTGGTCGGCACCAACTCGTAGTCGACGCCAACCTCTTCGAGCATCCACAGACAGCGCAGTGCCCGTGAAGCCGCTACTCCGTACAACTTGATCATCCTCTTCGAACCTCCAACGCCTGCAGTGGTTGTCTACTTCCAGCAGCACGCAACATGCAAACCCGCGGCGCCAACATCGCCGACATCGCTGCGCCTTGCACTCGCCAGCCGCTTCGTGCTCAATCACGCGACAGCACCCGGGGGGTGACATGAAACGAATCTTGATCGTCGCAGCGGTTCTCCTCGCACTGGCGGTGCTCGCCGGTGCGCTTCTCGTCTACGCCGCCGGCAGCGGCTGGCTCGGGGATGCCGAATCGCCGGGACGGATTACCGAGAAACGGCTACCCGATACGGTCGTGGCACGGGCGCGCAACGTCCAACAGCGCGCACGCCAGGCCGTCGGCGCCGGCGACAAACAGATCCTCTTTGGCGATTTTCACGTCCACACGACGTTTTCGGTCGATGCCTTCTTCATCAGCCTCCCCTCGCTACAAGGAGAAGGCGCCCACCCGGTCGCCGATGCCTGCGATTTCGCCCGCTTCTGTTCCGGCCTCGATTTCTGGTCGATCAACGATCACGCCGAATCACTGACACCGCGCCGCTGGCGCGAAACCGTCGAAGCGATCCGCCGCTGCAACGAAGTCGCCGGTGACCCCGGCAACCCCGACATGGTGTCCTTTCTCGGCTGGGAGTGGACGCAGGTCGGGCGAACGCCCAGCGATCACTACGGCCACAAGAACGTCGTCCTCGCCGACACCGAGGACGGCCGCATTCCCACCCGGCCGATTGCCTCGCAGAGTGTGACGTCACAGGCGATGGCGGCGCCGCCGGTATGGGGTTTGGGCGCGCTCGCGGCACTGGGCGGCGGCGGCCGTTTCTTCGACCTCGCCCGTCACTTGCAAGACCGCGCCGCCGTTGCGCCCTGCCCCGACGGAATCGCCGCCGACGCCCTGCCCGCCGACTGCCTGGAGAGCACCACGACGCCCGCCGAGCTCTTTCGCAAGCTCGACGAATGGGGACACCGCTCGATCGTCATCCCGCACGGAACCGCCTGGGGGTTCTACACACCACCCGGCTCTTCCTGGGACAAGCAGCTCGCCGGCCCCATGCACGACCCGGCGCGGCAGACTCTGATCGAGGTCTTTTCCGGTCACGGCAACTCGGAGGAATACCGCGACTGGCGCGCCGTACGCTTCCGCGACGGCAGTGCCGAGTGTCCGGAACCAGGTGACAACTACACGCCGTCGTGCTGGCGGGCCGGCGAGATCATTCGCCAGCGCTGCGCCAACGCAGGAATCGGAGCCGACGAGTGCGACGAACGCGCCGCCGAGGCGCGGCGCCTGGCCGTCGAGCACGGTGTCCAGGGGCATCTGACCGTACCGGCGGCGGAAGTCGAAGACTGGCTCGGTTCGGGCCAGTGCCTCGATTGCTTCCAGCCCGCATTCAACTACCGTCCCGGCGGCGCCGCCCAGTACATCATGGCGCTGGGCAACTTCGACGAAGCCGGTCCGCCGCGCCGATTTCGTTTCGGCTTCATGGCATCGAGCGACAACCACACGGCGCGGCCGGGTACCGGCTACAAAGAGTACGACCGCCGCGAGATGACCGAGGCCGCCGGCGCCAGAGGGGAGCAGGAGCGCGAGTTCATCGCCATCAACCGCGGCGAACCAGCACCGCGTTCGCGACCGTTCGACACCGACGGCTACCAGGGACTCGCCTTCAATCTGCTCGAGGCGGAACGACAGGCGTCCTTTTTCGTCACCGGCGGACTGGTCGCCGCGCACGCCGGCGGCAAGGACCGCGAATCGATATGGCAGGCACTTCAGCGACGAGAAGTATACGGCACCAGCGGGCCGCGCATCTTGCTGTGGTTCGACCTCCTCGACGGCGAGCGCTCCTTACCGATGGGAAGTGAGATCGCGACCGTCGAAAGCCCGACCTTTCGGGTCCGCGCCGTCGGCTCCTTCGAACAGAAGCCAGGCTGCCCGCAACACACCCTCGACGCGCTGTCGAGCGAGCGGCTCCATCACCTGTGCCGCGACGAGTGCTACAACCCGTCGGATCGAAGACGGCGGATCACCCGTATCGAGGTGATTCGCATCCGCCCGCAGATGCGCGCCGGCGAAGCGATCGCCCCCCTCATCGAGGACCCGTGGAAGACCCTGCTCTGCCCCAACAACCCGGCCGGCTGCGAGGTCGCGTTTGACGACCCCGATTTTTCCGAAGCGCACCGCGACACCGTCTATTACGTGCGCGCCATCGAGGAACCCAGCGAGGCCGTCAACTCCGCCAACCTGCGCTGCGCGTTCGACGCCGCCGGCGACTGCACCGAGATCGACCCCTGCTACGGAGACTACCGAACCGACTACCAGGACGATTGCTTGTCGCCCGTCGAAGAGCGAGCCTGGTCTTCGCCGATCTTCGTCGACTACCGCCCGTAGCCGATCGCGAGC
Source organism: uncultured Binatia bacterium (SeqCode) (assembly GCA_965216585.1). Lineage (GTDB taxonomy): Bacteria > Desulfobacterota > Binatia > HRBIN30 > CADEER01 > CADEER01. Next base: position 452,894 of record CBDCGC010000003.1, read on the forward strand.
CGGCAGTGGATACCGGCGGTTCCATTTTGGCCACTGCCAGGTACATTCAGACGAGTGAAGATCCTCGTCTTCCAACACGTTGCCCACGAGATCCTCGGCACCCTCAACCCGACGTTGAAGGACGCCGGATTCCGCATCCGCTACGTCAACTTCGGCCGCCACCCCGATGCGGTGCCGGAGGTCGAGCGCTACCACGGCCTGGTCGTCCTCGGCGGACCGATGAACGTCGACCAGACCGAGGCCTACCCGCACCTGGACACCGAGGTGAAGGCGATCGAGGTCGCACTGCGCCGCGAAATTCCCATCCTCGGAATCTGCCTCGGTGCCCAGCTCCTGGCCAAGGCGCTCGGCGCCACCGTCAGCCCCAGTCCGGTGAAAGAAATCGGCTGGTACGACGTCGCACCGACTGGCGAAGCCGGTGGCGACCCCCTCCTCGGTCACCTCGAAAACAGCGAGCAGATCTTTCAGTGGCACGGAGATACCTTCTCCGTGCCACACGGCGCACGGCACCTCGCCCGTGCCGATGGCTGTCCGAATCAGGCCTTTCGCTACGGCGAATCGGCCTACGGCTTTCAGTTCCACATGGAAGTCGACGAGCCCCTCATCGAACGCTGGCTACACGTCCCCGACCACGTGCGCGAGCTCCACGCGCTCAAAGGTGACGCCGGCGCCGACGAGATCCGCGACGACACGACGCGCTACATGAACCGGCTGAGCGAGATCGCCGATCGCACCTTCCGCGGTTTCGTCGAGCTCTTCGGCGAGCGAACCGTCTACCGCCGACTGCCCAGCCGCTGACTCCGTCAGCGACCGAAAACGTCGAAGATCGCCGTGTGGTTGGCTTCGATGTCTTCGCTCGCCACCCCCACCGTCGGCGCGTAGAGGAGCACCTCCTCGCACAGGTCGTTCCACTGCGCGAGACGTTCGGCCGCCTCGTCGGGCGTGCAGGCAACCGCGATCTCATCGACCAGCTCGTCGGGAACGGCCGCCGCCATGGCGTTGATGTCGAAGGTCGCCAGCGCCTTGCGGCAGGCAGCGCCGACCTCGAGCATGCCGTGCGGCTCGAGGATCGAGTGGTAGAGCTTCGAGGTGTAGTAGAAACCGATCTGCTTCTTGGCGTTGAGGACGGCGCGTTCTCGGTCTTGGTGGATCGACGTCATCACATAGGGAACCAACGCGCATGCGCCGGCGGCGCGCCCGGCTTTCTCCTCTGCGCCGCGCAAGGTGGGAAGCGTCTGTTCGCGGTGCCACCGACGGGTGGCAATCGGGTGGCCGACCAGACCGTCGGCGACGCTACCCGCGGCGCGCATCATTGGACCGTTGACGGCGGCGACCCAGATCGGCAGATCGGCGCGCGCTCCCGGGCGAGTGAAGGCGGGGATGTTCAGCTGCCAGAACTCCCCCTCGAAACGAAATCCGAACCCGCCGGCCGCGGCGAAGACCTCGCGAATCAAGCGAACCTGTTCGCGCATGCGCGACGCCGGGCGGGAGAACGGCATCCCCCACCAGTCGGTGTTCATGCGCCGCGTGCCGCTGCCCAGACCGAGAATCATGCGGCCGCCCGACAGGTCGTCGAGGTCCATCGCGGCGTTGGCGTGCACCAGGGGCGACCGCGTAAATGCGTTGGCGATTCCGGTGCCGATGCCAATCCGCTGCGTCGCCTGGGCGATCGCGCCGAGCACGGCGAACGCGTGCTGGTTGAAAAACTCAATCGAGAGTACCGAGGAGAATCCCGCTTTCTCGGCACGGACGGCGAGGTCGACATTGGCCTTCGGCTTGCCAGCCGCGAGAATCAGACCGACTTTCATTGGCTCAACGAAATCACAGATTCGATCGGCGGGACAGGATGCTTCCGCCGCGGCTGCAACGTCGCACTTGGACCCACCAGACTCACAGCCCATCCCCCGCCGGTGAGCAACAGTATACCAAAGCAGCGCCGGATCAGTTGTCGATCTGACGCGTCGAACGGTGAAAGCGGCGCACGATCTTGGGATCCGGATAGATCGACACGCCTGGCTTGTCCTTGCCGTCGTAGTCCAGCGTGTTGAGCACGTAGCGCATGCTCTCCAGACGAGCTTCCTTCTTGTCGTTGGCGCGCACGATGATCCACGGACTGTACGACGTGTGCGTCTTCGAGAACATCCTCTCTTTGTACTTCGTGTAGACGTCCCAGCGCTCTTGAGCCTGTTCGTCGACCGGCGAGATCTTCCACTGTTTGAGTGGATTCGTTCGCCGCGAGGAGAAGCGCCGCTCCTGCTCGCCCTTGGAAATCGAAAACCAGAACTTGATCAGCTCGACGCCGTCTTCGTAGAGCATGTGCTCGAACTCCGGCACCTGTTGCATGAAGCGGTCGTACTGCGGCTCGTTGCAGAATCCCATCACCGGCTCGACGACGGCGCGGTTGTACCACGAGCGATCGAAAAAGCAGATCTCCGAAGGATTGGGTAGCACCTCGACATAGCGCTGAAAGTACCACTGCCCCATCTGCACTTCCGTCGGCTTGGGCAACGCCACGACGCGCGCCGTACGTGGGTTGAGGTGCTCGATGAAGCGGCGGATCGTTCCGCCCTTGCCGGCGGCATCCCTGCCCTCATAGAGGATCGCGACACGGCGACCGCTGAGCTGAATCGTGCGCTGCAACTTGACCAGCTCGATCTGCAAGCGCCGCAGCTCGTCCTCGTATTGCAGCTCGCGCAACACGCGCTTCAAGGAAAAGCGCTTGCGACCGAGCAGCTTGGTCAGCCCCTTCTTCGAGGAGAGGCGCCGCAGCTCCTCGTCGCTGAATGTCTGTTTCTTTTTCTTGTCCGAATCCGACTTGGTCTCGTTCGAGACCGCCGTTTTCAGCGCCGCCGGGACGGCCGCTACTTTTCGTGTCGCCAAGACAACCTCCTGGGATTTGCAAATCCGCCACCGCAACATGCGGCACCGAGACTCTTCATGGTATCTGCCAATCGCGTTGACTAAAACCACAGATCCATCAAACCTGTCGCCTGGCCGACAAAGTTCCCGGCCTTTCTCATTTTCAAGAAGAAGGGGGAGACGAAAGTGCCTATCCGAACGCCGATTTGTGACATGTTCGAGATTCAACACCCGATCTTTCTCGCCGGGATGGGGCAAGTCGCCTACGCCGAAGTTTGCGCCGCCGTCTCGCAAGCCGGCGGCTACGGCACGCTGGGCATGGCGACCGAGAACCCGGAGGGAATCCGCAAGCAGATGCGCGCCGTGCGCGAGCTGACCGACAAGCCGTTCGGAGTCGACCTACTCGCCGCCCTGCCCGAGCAGATGATGGCGGCGATCGACGTCATCATCGAAGAGGGAGCGTCGTCGTTCATCGCCGGTCTCGGCGTGCCCGGCCCGGTCATCGGCAAGTGCCACGACGCCGGACTCAAGGTCGTCTCGATGTGCGGGCGAGTCGAGCACGCGGTGCGTGCCGAGGAAGCCGGCTGCGACATGGTCGTCGCCCAGGGCACGGAAGCCGGTGGCCACACCGGTCGGGTCGCCGGCATGGCCCTGATTCCGCAAATCGTCGACGCCGTCGACATCCCGGTGCTCGCCGCCGGCTCCATCGTCGACGGCCGCGGCCTGGCAGCGGCCCTCGCATTCGGCGCACAGGGCGTCTGGGTCGGCACGCGCTTCATTGCTTCGCGCGAAGCGCGCGCCGCGGCGGAGTTCAAGGCCAAGATCACCGAATCGGGCAGCGGCGACACCCAAGTCACGCGGTGCTACTCCGGCAAGCCGATGCGCGTCATCAACAACGCCTACGTCGAAGAGCAGGAGCGACACCCGGAGAAGATCAAACGCTTTCCCGAGCAGATCGCCAATAGCTTCGGTGCCGGCGTCATGGGCTACGCCAGCGAAGAACCGATCGACACGACGAAGACCTGCATGCCCGCCGGCCAGGGGATGGGTGGGATCGCCGAGATCCTACCGGCGAGCGAAATCGTCGCCCAGATGGTCAGCGAAGCAGAGATGGTCATCGATCGCAGCCAACAACTGCTTTCGTAAGGTCCAGGCGCGAACCCGTACTTTCAAAGGCCCCAGCGCTGGTGAGCGAGTCACCTTGACCCGCCCGGCGAAACCGGCGAGCGTGGTCGTTTGCTCGAAGACAACGAATAGGAGACCTCACTCATGGCAAAGCAAGCAGTCGTCGTTTCCACGGCGCGCACGCCCATCGGCAAAGCGTTCCGCGGGGCGTTCAACCTGACCCACGGGGCCGATCTGCTCGGCCACGCAATCGAGCACGCGATCGAGCGGGCCGGCATCGAAGGCGGGGACGTCGAAGACGTCATTACCGGCTGTGGGCTGCCGGAGGGTTCGACGGGCAACAACGTCGCCCGCGTCGGCGCACTGCGCGCGGGCTGTCCGGTGACGACGTCCGGCACGACCATCAACCGCTACTGCTCATCGGGCCTGCAGGCGGTATCGGTCGCGGCCCAGCGCATCCTCGTCGACGACGTGCCGGTGATGGTCGCCAGCGGCGTCGAGTCGATCTCGCGCGTGCAGGCCTCGCTCAACCTCAACGAATACATCAATCCCTGGGTGCAAGAGCACAAGCCCGAGATCTACATGGGGATGGGCGACACCGCCGAGGTCGTCGCCGAACGCTACGGCGTCACGCGCCAATCGCAGGACGAGTACGCCGTGTCGTCACAGGACCGCACGGCGGCGGCGATCGCCTCGGGCGCGCTGGCCGATGAGATCGTGCCGATGCACGTGACGATGGAAAAGAAGGACAAAGCCACGGGCGAAGTGTCTCAGGTCGAGCTCGACTTCGCCGTCGACGAAGGACCGCGCGCCGGCACCAACCTGGAAGGGCTCGCCAAGCTCAAGGGTGCATTCAAGGAAGGCGGAACGGTCACCGCCGGCAACGCTTCGCAGCTCTCCGACGGTGCGGCCGCCCTCGTCATGATGAGCGACAAAGAAGCCGAGAAGCGCAACCTGAAGCCACTCGGCGCCTACCACGGGCTCGTCATCTCTGGGTGCGAACCCGACGAGATGGGGATTGGTCCGGTCTTCGCCGTTCCCACGTTGCTCGAGCGCCAGGGCAAGAAGCTCGACGACATCGATCTGATCGAGCTCAACGAAGCGTTTGCCTCGCAGACCGTCTACATCCGCGATCGTCTCGGTCTCGATCCCGACAAGCTGAACGTCAACGGTGGTGCAATTTCCATCGGGCATCCCTACGGCATGACCGGGGCGCGACAGACCGGTGCGATTCTCCTCGAGCTACGGCGCCGCAAGAAGAAGTGGGGCATCGTCACCATGTGCATCGGCGGCGGCATGGGCGCCGCGGCACTGTTTGAAGCGTTCCCAGCCTGAGGCTCCGATCGACATCGGCACCGTTTGCGAATGCTGTTCGCGGGGGCGGGTGGCAGAACCGCCCCCGCCTGCAGCGTCGAGCCGTGCTCGCCGGCGCAGCGCTTGCGGCCGGCGGTCGATGACCGGCCGGTCATGACCGGAGATGCGTGCCGCCGCCTGGCGGTTGCCCTGGTGATCACTTGCGCTGGCGCGCAACCGGTGTTCATCACCTCGGCGCTGATCGTTCAGATCGCCGCCGAGCTGATCTTCGACGTCGAGAAGCTGGGCATCGCTGTCGGCGCCTACTTCATCGCCGGGACCCTTACCTCATCGCCGATGGGGCGTTGGAGCGAACGCCTCGGTCCGACCGCCTCCCTCAAAGCCGGCGGCCTGCTGAGCGCAATGTGTCTGGCGCTCATCGCTGGCGCCTGGAGCTTCCCCACCCTCTGCGCCTGCATGGTCCTCGGCGGTGTGTGCAACGCGCTTTGCCAGACAGCGGCCAACCTCTACGTCACCCGTTCGATCGACGTCTCGCGCCGCGGTCTGGCGATCGCCCTGAAGCAGTCGGCGATTCCGGCCGCTACGCTGGTCGGCGGCCTGGCATTGCCGCTGATCGCATTGACCGTCGGTTGGCGCTGGGCATTCGTTCTCTGCGCCGCCGTTGCCGCCGTTACGACCTTGATGGTACCAGAGGTCAGGGGCGACCTTTCCGGTGCCGTGGACGACGGGCGCAGCCGCGCCCGGCTGGCCGCCATGCTCCTGCTCGCTCTGACCGCCAGCCTGGGAGCCGCGGCCGCCGGCTGTATCGCTTCGTTCGCCGTCGCCGGTGCCACCCGCATCGGCTTTGCCGCAGCGAGTGCCGGTTGGCTGACTGCGTTGGGAGCGTTCCTCGCCGTTACCACCCGCATCTTCATGGGCTACCGCGCCGACCAGCGCAGCGGCGGGCATCTCCCGGTGGTCGCCGGCATGTTGGCCGTCGCCTGCCTGGGGGGCATCGGCCTGCGCTTTCAGAGCCCCGCCATCTTCGCCCTGGCGGTACCGGTCGTCTTCGCCGCCGGTTGGGGGTGGCCGGGACTGTTCAACCTCGCCGTCATCGCCCACAACCCCGCCGCGCCGGCGGCCGCGACCGGCTTCACGCAGACCGGAACCTATGCCGGCGCCGCACTGGGACCCATGCTCTTCGGCCTGGTGGCGACCCAATGGTCGTGGACGGCGGCGTGGACGCTGGTGCCGTGCTTCTACGTCTGCTCTTCGCTGTGCGCCGTGGCGGCGCGGCGCGAGTTGCGCCGCCACGGCTAGGGGCGAGCGGACTCGAATCAGTGTACGGCGGCGTTCGGACTCGCATCCTCAGCGTTCTTGGCGAGCAGGTGATTGAGTAGCTCGACCAGCTCGTGCGGCGGCGTCGCCTCGGGCTCTTCGACGGAGTCCTTGAGGTGCTCGAAGCGCAGTAGATCCATCTTCTCGTACGCCTCGCGCACGCGCGGGGTCAGCAACCCGAGTCGTTTCAAGTTGGGAACGATCTTGGAGAACATCATCTGGCGGAAGCCAACCATGAACGGCGTACCCTTGGCCCAATCGGTCCAGACCTCGACGTCCCACCCGAGGCGCTCGAAGACGGGTTCCATCAACAGTCGTTCGCGCAGCAGGTGCGTCGCCTCGATGACGAAGTCCTCGCGTTCGCGTAGCTCGCTCGAACTCATCTCCTTGTACAAATCGTTGAGCGTCAGCACACCGAAGGCGACGTGACGCGATTCGTCTTGCATGACCCGGGTGACCAGATCTTGAATCAGCGGCTCGTCCGCCATTTGCAGCTTGGTGACGCCAAACGCCGCCAGGGCCAGTCCTTCGACCATGATCTGCATGCCGAGGAAGGTGATGTCCCAACGCGAGTCCTTGATGATGTCGTCCAAGAGTAATTGCAGACTGGGAACGATCTCGTACGACACGCCGAGCTTTTCCGTCAGGTAGCGATGGTAGACCTCGACATGGCGCGCCTCGTCGGCAACCTGGTTGGCGGCGTAGAACTTCGCCTCCTCCCACGGCACTCCCTGAACGATCTTGGCCGTCGCGATCAAGGCACCCTGCTCGCCATGCAGGAACTGCGACAGCATGAAGGCGTTCATGTTGAGCTGCATCCGCATGACCGCCTCGTCCTCCATCGGCATCGGCGGGTTCATCATTTGATTGACCATCGCACCCATGCCGTTGTCGAGGCGCTCTTGCATCATGCGCTCGATGTCGACGTCGATCGTCCAGTCGAGATCGTTGGCGTTCCACGCCAGATCCTTGCCCTTCTCGTAGAGGTTGAGCAGGTTCTGCTTCGCCAGCTCGTACTTCCAATCGAAAATCGTGTCGATCGTCGCCTGTACTTCGCGAAAGTCCTGACCGTCGGGAAGCGGCACCGGGTTGTGCTGCGGATACTCCATGTCTACTCCTCCATTCGCTCCACCGGCGCTCAGCCGGCGGCGGGCTCTGGGATTCCTACGTAACGAAGAAAGATGTTGCTGATTTCGGTCTTGATTTCCTGATCGTCGAGCACTCGTCCGCCGGCGCGGGTTACACCGATCAGGACGTGTTGTTGCATGATGGCAAACGCCGTCTGGATACCCAGGTCGATCGCCAATCCTGGCTCGGGGTGATCGAAGCCGTCACAGTGCGCCATCAGCAGGCGGCGCAACCTCTCCTCGACTTCGCGGCGGAAACGCACCGCGTCCTCACGCATGACCGGGTCCTGGATCGACCGATAGAGGAAGGCGACCATCATCTGGCGATGGTAGTTGGTGACGTCGACCAGCTCGTCGACGGCGCCGCGCACGATCTGCGCCGCCGTGGCGTTCTCCCACCGCGCCTCGTCCGCCACCGCATCGAGGTGCTCCGACAGGTGTTTGAAGTGGCGCTCCTCGAGCGCCCGCAAGAGCTCGTTCTTGTCGCGAAAACGCGCGTAGAAACCACCCACCGAAGACTTGGCGCGCCGGGCGATCTCGGGAATCGACAGCCCCGCCAAGCCCTTTTCGGCGATCAACGCCTCCGCCGCCTCGAGGATGCGGTAGAGCGTGCGCTCGCTGCGCTCCTGCTTGGGGCCCGAGACGGACCGCAACTGTGCTCGTTTGGCGGCTTGCATGGCGAATCGCAAACAAAAATCAGAATCGGATTCGCTTTCTTAGTAAATCCACCGCCGCTTGTCCAGCCCTTTCTCGGGCTCGCCTCAATTTTCCTTTCGCCGCAAGGGCTCGCCGGCACCCAACCCGCCGAGTCGGCGGCGGCCGTCGCGCCAGAGGCCAGTCAGCCTTTCCTGACCGACGATCAAAGAGGTGTAGGCGAGGGGTACGACGAAAAGAGTGCCCACCATGGCGACGAAGAGTCCAAAGGCGATCGAGGCGGCGAAGGGCCCGTAGGTCTTCGAAGATCCCTGCATACCCAGGGCCATCGGCAGGAGCGCCACGACGGTCGTCAGCGTCGTCAGCAGGATCGGCCGGAAACGCCGCACGCCCGACTGCCGCACGGCTTCCAACAACGGCATTCCCTTTTCGCGCGCTCGGTTGATGAAGTCGACCATCACCAGGGAATCGTTGACGACGACACCGGTCAATCCGATCATGGCGTAGAAGAGAAGATAGCTGACGCTGTAGCCAAGCAGCCCGACGCCGGCGACGACGCCGACGAAGGCAAAGGGGATCGCCGCCGTCACCACCAACGGCTGCAGGTACGATCGGAAGAGCGCGGCGAGAATCATGTAGATCCACAGGAGGGCGACGGGCAGCACGGCGATGACGCCGTCGAACGCTTTCTCAGACTCCTCGAATTCGCCGCCATACGTGACGCGCGCCTCCGGATAGCGCTCGTCGATGTCGGCGAAGTGCGCGCGCAGTGCTTGGTTGGCCGACGTCGATGTCGCCAATTCGTCGTCCACCTCGGCGTAGACGTTGACGGCGCGCTTGCCGTCGTAGTGCCGGTACGACAAGTAGCCGCGCTGGACGTCGATGTCGCCGACGTCGCGCAGGCGCAGGAGATAACCCCCGGGGGCGCGAATCTCGACGTCGAGCAGATCGGCGAGATCGCGCCGGTCGCCCTCCTCCAACATGACGCGAATGTCCATGTCGTCGTCGCGCCTGGGATCGCGAAAGCTCGACGCGACGATGCCGTCGTTCGCTCCGCGTAAGGCCAGTGCCAGGTCTTCGAAACGAACACCGTGGCGCGCCGCCCGCTCTTCATCGATGACCAGGCGCACTTCCTCGGCTCCGCGCTCGAGATTGTGCTCGACGTTGTAGACACCGGGCAGTGTCTCGAGAAAGGCGGTCATCTCCGATGCAATCGACCTGACCAGGGCGTAGTCGTCGGCGTGGATCCGCACCTCGACAGGCGGACCGATGGGCGGACCGTCCTGCTCGGCGGCAACGCGCAGCTCGGAAATCGACGAGGCGTGCCGCCGGCGAAAGTCTTCGACCCGGTCGCGGACGCGGAAGAGCAAGCGTTCCGGCGACTTCCGATTCTCATCCGTCGGCTCCAGAACGAGAAACGTGCGCGCCACGTTGGCTGCCGTGATGCGGTCATAGTTCGACGCTACGCTGGAACCGACGGTCGTCGCGAAGTCGGTCACGCCGTCGCCGACAAAGGGCAACAGCTCTTGCTCGATGCCGTAGGCAACGCGCTCGGTCTGCGACAGTGAATAGCCCGGCGGCGTCTCGAGCATGACGTTGAAGTTGTCGAACTCTCCGGGAAAGAGCTCGACTCGCAAATGGCCCCATGCTCCGAGCGACAACATGAGTACGGCCAGGGTCATCAGGCCGAACGACATGCGGTGCGCCAGCACGACGTCCAGGGCGCGGGCGTAGAGGCCGCGCAACAGCGGCACGATCTGGGCCGGCCACGACAACCAGCGCCGCCACGGCGCGCTCGCTCCCACCGGCTCTCGCGCGGCGACGCGGCTGCCGAAGTCCATGTAGTGGGCCGGCAAGATGATCAGACACTCGAAGAGCGAGGCGCTCAGGCAGAGCAGCACCGCCTTGGGCATGATGGCGACGAACTTCCCCGGCGTGCCGCCGACCAGGAGCAGCGGCGCAAACGCCGCCGCCGTCGTCGCCACCGCCGCGACCACTGGCAGCAGCACTTCCTCAGCGCCGCCGATCACGGCATCGCGCAACTCTTCGCCCTCTTCGATGCGGGCGTAGATGTTCTCGAGAACGATGATCGCATCATCCACCAGCATACCCGACACCAGCAGCATCCCCATCAAGGTCGTCGAATTGATCGTGATCTCGAGCACCGGAAAGAGAATCATCGCCGTGAGAAAGGAAAACGGAATCGCAATCACGGTCAGCGCAGCGTTGCGGAAGCCAATCGCCACCCAGAGAATCGCCATGACGAGAACGATTCCGCTGACCAAGTTGTCGGCCAGCGTCTGGATACGCGGTGACACGAAGCTGGCGGCGTCGAGGGTCTTGTGCAGCTCGACACCCTCGGGCAGGAACGGCCGGTACTCCGCCATCCACGCTTCGACGCGCTCGACCAGCTCGACCACGTCCTCGCCCGATGACTTGGTGACGTTGACCAAAATGGCCGGGTGTCCATTGTAGCGGGTGGCGATCAGTCGCTTTTCCAGACCCACTTCCAAGCGCGCGATGTCCGACAGACGAACGTAGGTGCCATCCTCGTTCTCGCGCACGACGGTTTCCAGGAGCTCGTGGGTGTCCTGATAGTCGCCGCGCGCGCGCAGGGTAGCCTCGACGTCCTCCGTTTCGAAGGTGCCCGCCGGTAGGTTGAGGTTCTGTCGCCGGATGCGGTCGACGACCTCGAGCACCGTCAATCCGTAGCGCGCCGATAGGTCGCGATCGATCAACACGCGAACCTCGCGCTCGCGTTCGCCAAGGATCGAAGCGCGACGCACGCCGTAGATGTCGTCGAGACACGCTTCCACCTCGTCGGCCATCTCCGCCAAGGCGACCTCACCGACGCCGATGGTGTCGACCACGGCAACCAGGACGACCGGCGTGACCTCGGATACCGTCACCTCGAAAAGCGTCGTCTCCTCCGCCGACTCCGGCAGATCGGTAGCCCGATCGAGAGCCGCCCGCACATCGTTGACCGCAGCCTCGTACTCCAGCGCATCGAGATCCTCGTCGAAGTCGATGACGATTGCCGACAGGTTGGCGGTCGACGTCGAGCGCATCTCCTTGACGTCGGCAACCGAGAGCAGCTCCTCCTCGAGCTTCTGCGTCAACAGACGCTCGACCTCGTCGGCCGAGGCGCCGCTCCACACCGTCGTCAAGTTGACCGAGTTGAGCACGACCTCCTGCCAGTACTCGACCGGGATGCGACTGTAGGCGGCCAGGCCGCCGAAGAGCGAGACGAAGAACAGAACGTTGACGAGGACCGATTGGCGAACGCTGAAGGCGGGAAGGCTCACAGCTCGACCTCGCGCTGGCGGAAGCGAACCCGCATTCCGTCGCGCAGATCGCCGACCCCGGTGACCGCGATGCGCTCGCCGCCGTTCAACCCCGCCGCAATGTCGATCCAGTCGGGGCGAAACGCCACGCGCCGCGTTTTCACGCGGCGGCGCTTGACGTCTCCGAGCGCTTCGCCGTCACCCGCCTCTGCCGACGTGATCTCGAAAACGTACTCGAGATCGAACTCGCGCTGGATGGCCCGCCGCGGCACGCGCAGCACCTGCGTGGCATCGCCGATCTCGAAGGCGGCGCTCGCCAACATTCCCGGCAGCAGGCGACCGGTGTCGTTGGCCAGGCGCACCGGAATCGCATAGCGCCGCGTATCGCGTTCGGGCGAGCTGGCGACCTTGTGAATGGTGCCGGCGAAGGTCTCATTCGGCAGCGCGTCGACGCGCACGGCAACCGACTGCCCCTCGCGCAGCGCCCCCACATCGCGATCGCCGACGCCGACTTCGAGCTCGATCTGTTGGATATCGGCGAGCTCGGAGACGCTCTGCCCGGGCATCAAGTACGCGCCCGGTTCGAGGTCCAGACGGGTGACCACCGCGGAAAACGGCGCGACGATCCGGGTCTTGTCCAATCGCGTTTGCGCGTCCAGCACTTGCGCTCGCGCCTGCGCCACGTCGGCCAGCGAGCGACTCTCTTCGGTTTCGACGCGCTCGAGCTCGACCTCCGAAACGATGCCGCGCGCCGCCAGATCGCGCTGCCGCCTCAACTCGGAACGCGCCTGGCGCAGCGTCGCACCGGCGAGCTGCAACGCCGCCCGCGCGCGCGCCAGAGCGGCCTCGGCAAAGGCGGGGTCGAGGCGCACCAGCAAGGCGCCCTCGGCGACGACGCTGTGCTCTTCGACGGCGACCTCGATGACCTTGCCGGCCACTTCGGCACCGACGGCGACCGCGCGCGCCGGCGTCAGCACGCCGGACACTTCGACCACAGAACGCGATGGCCGGGCCCGCACGATCCAGGCATCGACCGTCGCCGCCGCCTGCAGTGCCGCCGGCGCGGTGGTGTGGTCGCCCGACAGCGCCACCGCGCGAGCGCGCTCGGCCAGAGCCTCCGGCGATGTGCGCATCAACCACCACGACAAAGCGAGGAGCGCCAGTGCCAGGATCGAAACGAAAAACGAGATGAGCCCGCTGCTCTTCATCGGCTCACGACAATGCCCCCAGTGACGCGACCAGCGCAACTGTCCCGATTCAACGATGGTCGCAGAACCGACCGCGCCGTTCGGCTGACTACGCTTTGGCCGACGCGGCCACCAGGATCGGCCAATAGCCGCGCGAGATGAAGGCGTCTTGCAAGGCACCACGCTCCGCCAGCAGGCGATGCATGCGCGGCAGATTGTAGTGCGGCACCGTCATCAACAGATGGTGCTCCAGATGGTAGTTGACGCGGTTCGGCGCCACCAACAACCGTTCCCACCAGGTGGCAATCGTCGTCCGCGTATTCTTGAGCGGATCGCGCGGATCCGGCGCCAGAGCGTGCTCGGCGATCGAGCGTATGCGCGTCACCAGGGTGTAGGTGGTGAGCCACGCACCAACCCACAACAGGTAGATGGCCGGGTGAAAGAGCAACGCGACGAGCGCAAACAGTACGCCGTTGCTGATCAGCATGCCGCGCAGTGCCGGCTTGCGCCAGACGTTGGCCACCCGCTCGCTCCACGGCCCGCTACCGAAGTCGCGCCGCGCCGCGAAGCGGGCAAACTTGATCCCGGTGCGGCCACTCAAATCGCGGCCGATCTTGCGCCACATACTGGCGCGCGTGATCGGAAACGGCAGCGCCAGCTTGAGATCGGGATCCTCTTCCGTCCACGTCTTGGCGTGATGTTTCAGATGATAGGAGCGATAGGTTTCCGTATTCGACCAGATCGGATACGCCGCCAGCCAATTGCCGAGCCAATCGTTGACGGCGCGGTTGCGAAAGAGCGACCGGTGCGACGCCTCGTGCATGAACACCGCCAGGCCGAGCTGGCGCGTGCCGATGAGGAAGAGCGCGGCAACGATCGTCAGCGGGTTGGGCCAGCGATAGACGGCGGCCATGGCCGCGAAGATGATGCCCCAGGTGACGACATACGAAAGGCAGGAGCGCAGGTCGTTCGGCTCGAGCAGCTCGGCGATCTCCTCCTTGGACAGCACCTGCCGCCAAGCCGGCGCTGCCGGCGCGCCCGCGACATCGCCTGTCTCGAGCACCTCGCCTTCCGGATAGTAGTCGAGCATGGCCAAACGCTAGCCGGGTCGGGCCGCGACATCAAGGCGTTTGGCCGCATCGCCGGTCTGCTTCCCGGGCCGCCGACGAGGTTTCCCCCGTGCGTCGGTCGTTTTCGGGCGCCGGCAACCCGCGTTTGCACCGGCTGGCCGATTGCCGCAGGCTTCGGCCGGCATGGCGACACCCTTCATCGATGAAATCGGCAAGCTCGGCCCGGCCGTGCTGCGCGCCGTCGACGCGTTCGAGGAGGCGCGGCGACGCCTGCACCCGCCGCTGATCGACCAGTTGCGCACTGCTCTCGATCCGATTCGCAGCGAAACGCGCGCCGCGCTCGACGGCTTTCGCAGCACGCCGCCCGACGATGGCCTGCAAGACTTCGCCGCCGATTTCGAAAAGGCCGCCGCGCACGCCTTGCGCGCGCTCGACCTCTTTGCCGACGACACCGCCGACCCGGGCGGCATTCAACGCGTTCTCGAGGCGATGCGCGAACACTCCCTGGCCCAGGAAGCGCTCTACCCACTGCGTCGCGTGCTGGTGCCGGTGACGATGTTCTTTCTCGACCCCGACTGCCGCGCCCGCGCCGACGAGCTCGACCCGGAGACTCCGCCGACACCGCGCTGCGGTATGATGTCGGGCGGTGGTGAGCCCGGCTGCCGTGGCGGCTTTTCGCTCTACGTGCCCGAGAGCTACGACGAAACGCCGCTGCCGCTGATCGTCGCCCTGCACGGCGGCTCTGGCAACGGCCGCGAGTTTCTCTGGACCTGGCTGCGCGAGGCGCGCAGCCGCCGCTGTATCCTGCTGGCGCCGACGGCGCGTGGCTCGACCTGGTCGATGCTCGGCACCGACATCGATCGACCGGCGCTCCTTTCCATGATCGGCTACCTGCGCGACAACTGGGCCGTCGACGCCGAGCGCATCCTGCTCACCGGTCTTTCCGATGGCGCCACCTACACGACCTTGCTCGGCCTCTCCGACGGCGCGCCCTTCACTCACCTCGCCCCGGCCTGCGGCGTCTTCCATCCCGACAACTACGACAACGGCAACCTCGAGCGCGCCGCGGCGCAGAAGATCTACCTGATGCACGGTACCCACGACTGGATGTTTCCCGTACAGGGCGCGCGCAACGCCGCACAGGATCTCGAAAAAGCCGGCGCCGACGTCACCTTTCGCGAGCTCGAAGACCTCTCGCACACCTACCCGCGCGAGGAGAACACAAAGATCCTCGACTGGGCGGGAATCGAGCTCGGCCAACCGCCCCTGCCCGGAAACGAAGCGTGATCCACGACAGGAGCTGCTTCATGGTTGATCATCATAGTCATGATGGTCATTATGGATCTCATGGATGAGGAGAACCCGAGGATCAACATTGCCGAAGCCAAACGCCACTTTTCCGACCTCATCGGTCGAGTCGCCTACGGCGGTGAGGCAATCACAATTACCAGACGGGGTCGCCCCATGGCGCGCTTGGTACCAATCGCTGACGGCGACCGCGAACATCTCTGCGAGGTCAAAGGCTGGCTTGGCGACGACGACCCGTTTTTTGACGCGATCGAGGAAATCGTTCGCACACGGGGAAAACACAAGCCTCGGGCTTGGCAGGCCGCAGACGACACAGGGAATGAATGAAGGGGTATCTGCTCGACACCAACGTGTTGTCGGAGATCGTTCGCAGGAAACCCGATCCGCAAGTGCTAGAGCGTCTTCGTATGATCGCAGAAGAGCAACTGTTCAGCTCCGAAGTCTGTGCGATGGAACTGCGCTTTGGAGCGAGTCGCTCAGCGAAAAGAAAGCTCTGGAATCGCATTGAGAGCGAAGTCCTCGGCAGGGTCACCTTGCTGGCCTTCGACCACGATGCCGCAATCTGTGCCGGAGACATCGTTGCCGATCTGATGAGTCAAGGATCTCCGATCGGTGTCGAGGATGTGATGATCGGTGCAACGGCCAAAAGCAGGGGTTTGATCGTCGCCACGCGAAACGTCCGGCACTATTCCCGAATCTCGGGGCTGCGGGTCGAAAACCCGTGGGTGAGCTAGCGACGATCTCACGATCCGACGTCGAACGACGCGAGGATTTCGCGGGCAATGGTATCGACGACGCGCCAGGCTGGATCGCGCTTCACTGCCGCTGCCGTCCACAGGGTGTCGGCGTTCTTCGGATCCGCCATCAGCTCCAAGTGCTGGTCGAGCCTCTGCAGGGCGTCCATTTGCGCTGGCGTCGGCAGCTCGGTGAGCTCGCCGACGAACGTCGTGTAGGACTCGTCGAATTCGATTGCGAAACGATCGATGCGGCCGCTGGTCGCGGTCGCGCCGGTCGCCAGGTCGGCCAGCGCCCGCACCGCGGCGAGCAGACGAGTTCGCGCTGCTGAGCTCTCGGCCATTCCCTACTCGCTGGTCGGACCCTTGAAGGACGGCGGGCGTTTCTCCTTCAATGCGCTCAAACCCTCGCGGGCGTCGGGACCGGAGAAGCCGTAGAATTCATAGGCCAGCGACGCATCGAAGATCGGTGCGGCCTGGCGGTACCAGTGATTCATCGTGTGCTTGGTCCAGCGGATCGCGCTCTGCGCCCCACCGGCCAGAGACTTGGCGATGTCCATCGCACGCTGGTGAACCTCCCCGCGCTCGACGCAGAGCGACACCAGCCCGGCTCGCTCGGCTTCCTCGCCGGTCAGGGTTTCGCAGGTCAACAGATAGTATTTCGCCTTGGCCATGCCGCACAGCAACGGCCAGCAGATCGCCGCGTGATCGCCGGCGGCAACGCCGAGCCGGGTGTGACCATCGATGATGCGGGCATCACGGGCGGCGACGCTGACGTCGGCGAGCAGCGCAACCGCCAATCCAGCCCCGACGGCCGGTCCGTGGATGGCGGAGACGATCGGCTTGGAGCAGTTGATGACATTCATGACGATGTCGCGAGCCTCACGGAGAATCTTGGTGCGCTCCGCATAGTCGTCGATCATCGTCTCGAGCAACTCGAAACTGCCGCCGGCCGAGAACCCCTTACCCACTCCCTCGATCACGGCGACGCGTACCTCAGGGTCGCCATCCACCGCGCGCCAGACTTCCGCAAGATCGCGATGCATCCGAGCGCTGACCGAGTTCAGCCCCGGAGCATCCAGCAGAATCTTCAGGATCCCGCCGTCACGCCGTTCGGCCTTCAATGTGGGGAACGCATCGTAGAGATCAGACATACTGGACTCCGCTTGTTGGTGACTCGTGACTCGCGAACGGTGATTCGTGACTGTCGACCAGCCACAAGTCGTTCACCAATCACCGTTCACGAGTCACGAATCACCATTCACCAACCCATCCAAGATCACCTCCATGATCTCGTCGGCCGCTTGCTTGGGTGTTCCGCCGATCAACGCAATCGTTTCCTGGCGGGAGAACAACGAACCGAGACCTCCCAGTACCAGCGCCAGCGCCGTCGTGTCGACCGGTCGGATCAGTCCGGCAGCGCGCGCCTCCTCGAGCAGTGCATGCGTCACCGAAACGACGTAGCGCCCGTGCGCGCCGACCAGATGCAGCGCCGGTGGCAGCGCCGAGAGCTGGCGTGCCAGGGTTTCGGTCGTCGGCGCGACGGCGACCGTCACCGCCTGCAGATAGGCGCGTAGCGCCACGAGTGGGTTCATCGCAGGCTCGATCGCCGCCATGGCTGCTCGACCGATGCGGTGCAAGCGGCGGTCGATGACGATCATCAGGAGGTCTTCCTTGCCCGGCGCCACGCCGTAGAGCGTACGCAGCGAGCAGCTCAAGCGCGCCGCCAACTGCGCCATCGTCAGATCGGCAAACCCGTCCTGCACGGCCAAAGCCTCGAGCTCGTCGAGAATCTCGCGCTGCCGCTCGGACAATGCGCCCTCGGCTTCGGCCGGCAGCAGAGGAAGCGGAGCAGGCACGGCGGCAAAGCTTCTCCTTCGCGCCTCTGCCGGCGTTGCGTTCACGACAACAACGACTCCGGAATGTCGACGACTCGCGCGCGCAACCACTCACCCAAGCTCTTGGCCTGGGGGTCCTGCCGCGTCGAAGCCGCGACCCCCTCTTCCAGCAAACCGTGGATGACGAAATTGAGCGAGCGAATGGCGGGAAAGCGGTAGCGGTCGATCGGCAGAGGCGCCGTTTCGGGGAGCAGCTCTTTGATCTTGTCCGCACTGAGAAAATCGTCGAGCCACGCCCACGCCGCATCGCTGCGAGCGAAGATGCCGAGGTTGGCATTGCCCCCCTTGTCGCCCGAGCGCGCGCCGTAGATTGCACCGAGCGGAGCGCGCCGCGTCGGACCGGCGGGAACGGCGGCTTCCGTACCGGCGGCCGGCGCAACCTCGACCGAGCCGGCGGGGATGACGGACGACACCTGGCGCGCTGCACCACCGGCGACGACGACCTCCTGGGCAACGAGTTGCGCATCGATGCGGGCGGGCTCGTAGACCCCGAAGATGCGACCCGGGCCGGGTCCGCCACCGACGGCGAAGAAACCGGGGATGCTCGCCAGCGCCAGCTCGATCACGGCGTTGGAAAACGCTCGGCCGACCTTCTGCTGATCCGCATCCTTGACGCTGATGCGCAGGATCGCCACCGCTTCCTCGTTGGTTGGTGGATCTTCCTTGTCGGTGCGAATGATGCGCGTCGACACGAACGAGAAGTCCTCGGGCGCGTGCGGACAGGCCTGCCAAAACGCGTCCTCGATCAGCTTGGCCTTGGCTTCGATGTCGAGACCGGTCAGACACACGCTCATGTCGTTGCGGTAGCCCCCCGGCCGGTTGAGACACACCTTGAGCGTCGGCGGCGGCGGCTCGCCCTGGGTGCCGTGGATGCGCACGCGATCGCGGCCTTCTTGCGTCACCTCGATGGTGTCGAAGCGCGTCGTCACGTCGGGGCCGAGGTATCGGGGACCGCCGATCTCGTAGAGCAACTGCGAAGTGATGGTTCCGACCGACACTTCACCACCGCTTCCCTGGTGCTTGCCGATCACCGAAGAGCCGTCGGCGGCGATCTCCGCCCAGGGAAAGCCGACGCGCTCCATGCCCGGCACTTCGGTGAAGAACGAGTAATTGCCACCGGTCGCCTGCGTGCCGCATTCGATGACGTGGCCGGCGGCAACCGCACCGGCCAAGGCGTTCCAATCGCTGCGCTGCCAGCCGTGATGCCAGGCGGCAGGGCCGCAGACGATGGCGGCGTCGGTGGTACGCCCGGTGATGACGATATCCGCCCCCTGCCCGAGGGCCTCGACGATACCCCAGCAACCGAAATAGGCGTTGGCCGTCAAAAAGGCAGAGGCATCGCCGATCGCCTCGTCGCTTTCGAAGTGGAGCAGTTGCTCGGCGGCGATGATCTCGTCCATCCGCGGCAAAAGATCGTCGCCGCGCACGTAGGCGATCACCGGCGATAGGCCGAGGCGCTCGGCCAAGCCCGACACCGCCTCGGCGCAGCCCTTGGGATCGAGCCCGCCGGCGTTGGTGACGACCTTGATGCCCTTGTCGAGACAGGTGCCCATCACTTCTTCCATTTGCACCAGAAAGGTGCGGGCGTAGCCGCGCTCGGGGTGTTTCATGCGCGTGCGGGCGAGGATCAGCATGGTCAGCTCGGCCAACCAGTCGCCGGTCAAGACGTCGATAGGCCCGCCTTCGACCATTTCGCGGGCGGCGCTGAGTCGATCGCCAAAGAACCCCGAACAATTGGCGATGCGAATCGGATCGGCCATCACGCCTCCTTCTCGCCACCGCCGTCGACGACCAACAACACCGCTCCGTTTTCCACCTGATCGCCGACCGCGACGTGCACTTCACTTACCACACCAGCCTCACCGGCGCTCATCGGGTGTTCCATCTTCATCGCTTCGAGAACGACCAGAACCTGACCGGCCTCGACGACATCACCAACTGCGACGCGCACCTCGAGGACTTTGCCGGGCATCGGCGCGACGAGACCGCCGGTCGCCACTTCGACACCCGGGATCTCAAAACGCGGCTTCACCCGGAGCTCGACGTCGCCACCGACACCGCCGATGATCAACCGGTCGCCGGATCGAGTGACTCGCGCGCGCCGCCGCCTTCCGTCGATCTCGATGTCGATCGACCTCTCGTGCCAAGCGGCAACCCGCCCTTCGGTGCCGTCGGCGAAGCACACGGCGCCGTCGCGCAACATGCGATAGTCGATCTTCAACTCGCGCCCGGCGTGATCCAGCACGACCTCTTGATCCGGCAAACGCGCATTGCGCCAACCGCTGGGGGCGCTGGCGAGGACCGATGCCTCGACCCGATTGGCACCCTGGATCCAGATCGCCGCCGCTTTCGCGCGCCAGGCGATTTCCTCGTCCGCGAGGTCGACGGTGCGCGCCGGCGCGACGCGCGCGATGAAATCAGTCGTCGTGTCGCCGGCGGCAAACTCGGCGCTGCGCAGAGTCGCGACGAGAAAATCGCGGTTGGTGACGACACCGCCGATGTGCGTGCGCTCCAAGGCCAGTGCCAGCTTGCCGATCGCCTCGCTGCGCGTCGGGGCGTGGGCGATCACTTTGGCCAGCATCGGATCGAAATCGGTTCCCACCGCACTCCCGCTGCCGATCCCCGAATCCCAGCGGACGAGCGGCGCCGACGCCGGCTCGAAAACGAAGATGGTTCCGGTCGCCGGCAGGAAGTCCGCCGCCGGATCCTCGGCGTAGAGCCGCGCCTCGACGGCAGCGCCGGAGAACGTCACCCCGTCCTGCCGATAGCCGAGCGGCTCGCCGCCGGCGATGCGCAACTGCTCGCGAACCAAATCGATCCCGACCACCAGCTCGGTGACCGGATGCTCGACCTGCAAACGGGTGTTGACCTCGAGGAAGTAGAACTTCCCCGAATCGTCATCGACGAGAAACTCGACGGTTCCCGCCGATTGATAGTCGAGCGCCTTGCCCAGGCGCAGCGCTGCCTCGCCCATCGCCGCGCGCATTTCGGCGCTGACACGCGGCGACGGCGATTCTTCGATGATCTTCTGATGACGCCGTTGGATCGAACACTCGCGCTCGCCGAGGTGGACCAGATTGCCATGGCCGTCGCCGAGGATCTGGATTTCGACGTGTCGCGCGCGCTTGACGTAGCGCTCGAGGAACACGCGATCGTCGCCGAAACCGCTCTTCGCCTCGCGCTGCGCCGACGCGATCGCTTCCTTCAACGCCGCAGCCGACTCGACGATTCGCATCCCCTTGCCGCCGCCGCCGGCCGCCGCCTTGACCAGCAGCGGATAACCGACGGATTTCGCGTCCTTGACGTTCTCGCTACCCGGCAAGATCGGAACTTCGGCCTCCTCGGCCAGCGCCTTGGCGGCCAACTTGTCGCCCATGCGCCGGATCGCCGCCGCCGGCGGTCCGACCCAGACGATGCCAGCCGACGCCACCGCCTCGGCGAAGTCGGCATTCTCGGAGAGAAATCCGTAACCCGGATGAATCGCATCGGCACCGGCGGCTCGCGCGGCGGCGAGGACGGCATCGCCATCGAGGTAGGAAGTGGACAAGCGCACCGCTTCGTCGGCATCACCGACGAACGGCGCGTCGCGATCGGCATCGACGTAGACCGCGACCGAGCGAATCCCCATCGCAGTGGCGCTGCGCGCGATGCGCCGGGCGATCTCGCCGCGGTTGGCAATCAATAGCGTCGAAATCGTCACAGCCGAAATACCCCGTAGCCCTTCGCCCCCTCGATGGCGCCGTTGCGCACGACGGAGAGGCAGATGGCGAGCACCGTGCGCGTGTCGCGCGGGTCGATGATGCCGTCGTCGCTGATCGTGCCGGTGGCCTCGAGAGCCAGCGATCCCTGTTCCTGCACGGCTTCGACCAGCTCGACGATCTTGGCGTCTTCTTCTTCGTCGAACGGTTCGCCCTTGCGCGCGGCGCGGGCCCGGCGGACGATCGACATCACACCGGCGATTTGCTTCGGCCCCATGACGGCGATCTTCGCCGTCGGCCAGATGAAGGTAAAGCGGTTGTTGAAGGCGCGGCCCGACATCGCATACGTCCCGGCGCCGTAGGAAGCGCCGATGATCACCGTCAGATGCGGCACCGTCGAGTTGGTCACGGCGTTGAGGAGCTGCGAGCCCTTCTTGATGATGCCGGCCTCTTCGAAGTCACGACCGACGACGAAACCGGTGATGTTCTGCAAAAACAACAACGGCACGTCGATCTGGTTGCACAGTTGGATGAAGTGCGCCCCCTTCTGCGCCGAGTCCGGGTAGATGACTCCGTTGTTGCCGACGATGCCGATCGGGTAGCCGTCGATCGACGCCCAGCCACAGACCAGCGAAGCGCCGTAGCGCGGCTTGAACTCCTCGAAACGCGAACCGTCGACGATGCGGGCGATGACGTCGCGAATCTCGACCGGCCGTCGCAGCTCCGGGTCGACGAGACCGAGCAGCTCGCCTGCATCATAGATCGGGGGGTCGGCGCGCAGATTCGGTCCGGGCCCCGCCTTGCGCCAGTTCAAGTGCGACACCACCTCGCGGCACAAACGGCAGGCGTCGCGTTCGTCCTCGGCGAGATACTCGCCGAGACCCGAGATCTCGGCGTGCATCTGGGCACCGCCGAGAGACTCGTCGTCGGACTCTTCACCAGTCGCCATCTTCACCAGCGGCGGACCGGCGAGAAAGATCTTCGACTGCTCGCGGATGACGACGTTGTAGTCGGACATGCCGGGCTGGTAGGCGCCGCCGGCGGTCGACGATCCGAAAACGACACAAACCGTCGGGATGCGCAGCTTCGACAACTCGATCATCTCGTAGAAGAAGCGGCCGGTCTCGGCGAAATGCTCGACGCGGGCGCCACCCGACGGCGAGCCGTCTCCCTTCTGTGCCGAGCGCATGCGCAGATCGGCACCGGCAGATTCGACGAAGCTGACATAGGGCATGCGGTTGTCGCGCGAGATCTCCAGTGCGCGCATCCACTTCTTGGCGACATACGGCGTCAGCGCGCCGCCGAGCACGGTCGGGTCGTTGGCGAAAATGATGGTTTCGACACCGGCGATGACGCCGATTCCGATCACCGCGCCACCGCCGATCGTGTAGCTCGAGTTGTAGGCGGCCAGCGGCGAGATTTCGAGAAACGGCGAATCGGGGTCGAGTGTCAGCGCGATGCGCGTACGCACCGCCAGCTTCCCGCGCTTCGCCAACCTGGCGTGGTGTTCGGCGCCGCCGCCCCCCTCCGCCTCATCGAGCAGGCGGTCGATCTCCTCTACCTTCGCCAACATAGCGGCCCGGTTGGCGGCGAAGTCCGGTGAGCGCGTGTCGACCGTGGACTTGAGCGACGGAGCCAGCAGAGCGCGTTGCATCGAAAACTTCGTTCCGTGTTTGGATGCGATGAGTTGACCGGCTGCTAACATGCAGGGTAACAGAATGCAATTGGCATTACCGCCCGGACACGTGAGAGGCAAGGAGTCAGAATGAGCAAGGTGCGCGTCGAAACCAACGCGGCAGTGATGACCGTCACCCTGGCCGACGTCGACAACCGCAATGCCCTGGGCGGCGCGCTCATTGGCGAGGTGATCGACGCGCTGGCCGCGGCCAACGCCGATGCCTCGATCACGGCGGTCGTCGTCACCAACGAGGGATCGACCTTCTGCGCCGGCGCCAATCTCAAGGAGCGGTCGAGCGCCAAGTCCACGGCGCTGAGCTCGGCGGGCTTCGAGGATCTCCTCGAAGCGATCATGACGTCGCCAACGCCGGTCATTGGACGCATCGCCGGCCACGTCGTCGGCGGCGGCAACGGGCTCGCCTCGGCGATGGACATCTCGATCGCCGCCAACGACGTGAAGTTCGGCTTCAGCGAAGTTCGCCTCGGTGTCGTGCCGGCGATCATCTCGGTGGTCTGCCTGCCGAAGATGCGACGAGGTGAGGCGATGGAGGCGTTTCTGCGCGGCCACCGTTTCTCGGCGGCGCGGGCGGCGGAGCTCGGTCTGATCAACCGCGCCGTAGCCGCCGCCGATCTCGACAGCGCCGTCGAAGAGGTCGTCGCCGATCTGTGCAAGGGTGGCCCCAACGCCCTCGGCTTCGCCAAGCGCCTGATCTACGAAGTGCCGGCCATGCCGCGCCAGGATGCCTTCACCTGGACGACCAAGCTCTCCGGTGAGCTCTTCGCCGGCGAGGAGGCGGCAGAGGGCATGGCGGCGTTTCTCGAGAAGCGCAAGGCCACCTGGATAAGAGAGCGCTCGTAGCCGCGAGGGAAATTTCGATGTTGCAAGAAAGCCAGGACCTGCGCAGCGAAGCCGACCAACTGCACGCCTTTCTGCAGACGCTCAGCGACGAGGATTGGCAGCGGCAGACGTCCTTCATGCAGTGGACACCGTGGGACGTCGTCGCTCACCTGCACTACTTCGACGAGGTTTCGATCCTCGCCCTACAGGGGGAGAGCGCCTTTGCGCCGAAGCGCGATCAGTTGATCGCCGACTACATGGCCGGGCGCGGCAACGCCGAGATCGCGCGCGCCGAGTACGGCGACACGAGCGCGGCCGCTCTGCTCGAGCGCTGGCGCCGCACCTGTGACGACATGGCCATCCAACTCGGCGAGTCCGATCCACAGCGGCGCCTGCCGTGGTTCGGCCCGGACATGGGCGTGCGCATGTTCACCACCGCCCGTTTCATGGAAACCTGGGCGCACGGTCAGGAAATCTACGATCTCAAGAAGGTCGAACGGCCGATCGACGATCGCATCAAGCACATCGCGACGATTGGAGTGCGCACCTTTGGCTGGACCTTCGTCAATCGCAAGGAGGACATTCCAGGCGACCCGCCCTATGTTCGCCTGATCGCACCGTCGGGCGAGATCTGGGAGTGGAACGAACCCAGCGACGTCACTTTCGTCCGCGGCAAGGCAATCGATTTCTGCCGCGTCGTGACCCAGACGCGCAACGTCGCCGACACCGACCTCGACGTCGGCGGCGAGGTCGCAAGCAAGTGGATGGCCATCGCCCAGTGCTTTGCCGGCCCGGCCGTCGACCCGCCGCCACCCGGCACGCGCGGCTGAGGGAAGGCGAGCACACACATGGATCTCGAATACGGCGAAAAGTACGAGGCCTTTCGCGCCGAGGTGCGGGCCTTTGTCGAAGAGCACAAGAAGGGGCGCCCGCTCGTCACCTACGATCCGGAGAACCGCGACGAGGTCGTGCGCTGGCTCACCCTGCTGATTGAGCACGGCTATTGGGCGCGCACCATTCCCAAGCAATACGGCGGCTACGGGGCCGCTCCGGACCTGCTCGAAACCGTCATCATGGACGAGGAGTTCAACCGCGCCGGCGTACCCCGCGGCATGATGGCGCAAGGGCCGTCGATGCTGGTGCCGACCTTACTCGAGCACGGCAGCGAAGAGCAGAAGCGACGCTGGATCGGGCCGACGCTGCGCGGTCAGGTCATGTGGTGCCAGGGTTACTCCGAGCCGGGAGCCGGCAGCGATCTGGCGAGCCTGCAAACGGCGGCGGTCGAAGACGGCGACGACTTCGTCATCAACGGACAGAAGATCTGGACCAGCTCGGCCGACAAGTCGGATATGATGTTCGCCCTGGTGCGCACCGAGCCCGACGCATCCAAGCACGCCGGGATTTCCTATGTCCTCATTTCCATGGACACGCCGGGGATCGAAGTGCAGCCGCTGCGCACGATGTCGGGCGACCTCGGCGAGAACTCCTTCAACCAGGTCTTCTTCACCGACGTCCGCGTGCCGCGCACCAGCGTCGTCGGCCAGCGCGGTAACGGTTGGACGATCGCCAACACGACGCTCAAACACGAGCGCTCGTCACTCAACGCCAACGCCGAGGGAACGCTCTTCAAGCTGATGAAGTTGATGCGCGAGGAAACCATCAACGGCGTCGCGGCGATGGCCAACCCGGTCTACCGCGATCGACTCATGCGCCTGCAAGCGCGCGCCTTGTCGATGAAGTTCCACGGCATGCGCATGCTCACCTGTAGCTTGCGCCGGGAATCGCCCGGCATCGCCGGCCTCATCGTCAAGCTGCAGAACTGCCAGCTCAACTTCGACATGGCGGCCCTGGCGATCGACGTCATGGGCGAGCTCGGCGTGCTTTACGATCACAGCAAGTACGAACGCGAACGCGGCTTCTGGCAGGTCCACTCGATCTTCTCGCTCGGCCTGATCATCGGCGGCGGTACGGCGCAGATCCAGAAGAACATCATCGCCGAACGCGGCCTCGGCCTGCCGCGCGAACCCAAGCCGGCGGTGGCCTGAGCGATGGATTTCAGCCTCTCCGAAGACCAACGACTGCTCGAGCAGAGCGTGCGTTCGTTTCTCGCTGAGCGGGTTCCCATCGAGCGCGTACGCGAGCTGCGCCAAGGCGAGTGCGTCATCGACCGAACGATCTGGAAGTCCCTCGCCGAGCTCGGCGTGACCGGTATCTTGATCGGCGAAGAGCACGGCGGCAGCAGCATGAGCCTGCTCGACGCGGCACTGGTCGCGCAAGCTCTCGGCCACGCCGCGACGCCGGCGCCGTTTCTCTCCTCCGCCGTCATCGCCGCCATCGCTCTGCACGAGCTGTCGGCGCACAGCGAACGATGCACCGAGTGGCTGCGCGGTATCGCCAGTGGTGAGCTCGTCGTTGCCACGGCGGTCACCGAGATGTTCTCGCGCCGCGAAGACGCCGGTGTCCGCCGCAACGGCAACACCCTGAGTGGCAAATCGATGATGGCGATCGACACCTGCGCCGCCGACTTCATCCTCGTCGCCGTCGCCGACGACGACGACTCCCTCGCCGTCGTCCGCCGCGACGCGCCGGGAGTGGCGGTGACACGCCTGACGACGATCGATCAGACCCGTTGCACGGCGGAGGTGATTTTCGAATCCGCGACCGCCGAGGCGATGTTCGAAGAGTGCGCTGCCTTACGATCCCGGGTTCTCGACGCCGGGCGCATCGCCCTCGCCGCCGACACCCTCGGCTGCTGCGAAGCGATGATCGAGCGCGCCGTCGCCTACGCCAAAGAGCGCAAGCAGTTCAATCGCGTCATCGGCTCCTTCCAAGCGGTCAAGCACATGTGCGCTGAGATGGTCGCCGAGCTCGAACCGGCGCGATCCCTGCTCTGGTACGCGGCGCACAGCTTCGACGCCAACCCGGATGAGTCTGCGCTGATGGCCTGTCACGCCCTGGCGCACATCTCGGAGATCGGCCGCGAGATTGCGAGCGTCGCCACGCAGGTGCACGGCGGCACCGGCTGGACCGACGAGCAGAACGTACACTTCTGGTTCAAGCGCATCGCCAACGCCCGCCACCTACTCGGCGGCCCCGAGCACCTGCGCCACCGCGCTGCCGACCTACAGGGACTGAGCGCAACCATCGTCTAGGCATGTCCGCATATGCGGCTCGCCGGCGCCTCGCCCTCCCTTGTCTCGGTGGCTCCCTCCAGCAAGGGGAAGAGACGGATCGCTTCGTTGACAGCCCCGGTGGGGCTTGGCATTGTTCGCCTCTCTCTCGCCGCGTCCGCGGTGCATCTTCGACAATCAATGAGGTGAACATGGCTGCCGACACCCAATCTGCCGGTCCGCTTCCGGTCGTTCCTTTTCTCAAGTTACCCGAGGACGGCGCCCCCTACATCGAGGGCCACAAGTGCTCGGCCTGTGGCGCGGTTTTCATCGGCACGCGCACGGTGTGCGCGAAGTGTTCGGCGCGCGATCAGCTGCGACCGGTCAAGCTGAGCAACCAAGGCAAACTCTACGCTTACTCGATCGTGCACCGATCGTTCCCCGGCATCGAAGTCCCCTACGTCTCGGCCATCGTCGATCTCGACGGCGGCGGCACGGTCAAGGGCAACCTCATCAACGTCGAGCCCGATCCCGAGAAAATTCCCTTCGATATGCCGGTCGAGGTGGTCTACAAGGATGCCCTGGGACGCAAGGACAAAGAGGGCAACTCCTACATCAGCTACTTTTTTCAGCCTGCGGGCTGAGCGGAGGTTCGTGTCATGAGTGACGTCTTCATCGTTGGAACCGATATGATCAAGTTCGGGCGCTTTCCCGAGCGCAACGTCGCCAACATCGGCGCCGAATCCGCTCTGCTCGCGCTCGACGACGCCGGCTTGTCGATTCAGGACATGCAGGCGTTGTACTGCGGCAACCTGGCGCAGGCCGCTGCCATGGTCGGCCAGCGCATCCTCCAGGAAATCGGTCAGACGGGAGTGCCCGTCGTCAACTGTGCCAACGCCTGCGCGACTGGTGCGACGGCCTTCCGCGAGGCCTGGATGTCGATCAAAGCCGGCGTCAACGATCTCGTTCTCGCCGTCGGCGTCGAACAAATGGGCAAGGGTCTGCTCGGCGGCGCCGGCGGAGGCAAGGGCATCCCCAAGGAGGGCCTGCTCGGTTCGGGGACGATGCCGGCCGTCTTTGCCGAAGCGGGCATGGAGCACTCCCGCAAATACGGCACCACCTTCGAGCACTTCGCCAAGGTGTCGGTGAAGAACCACCACCACTCGACGATGAACCCGAAGGCGATGTACCAGATCGAAACGCCGCTCGACACGGTGATGAACGCGGAGATGATCTCCTACCCCAACACCAAGCTGATGTGCTCGGTCAACGTCGACGGCTCGGCCGCCGCAGTTCTGGCTTCCGAAAAAAAGGCCAAAGAGCTCGGCCTGATGGATCGCGCCGTGCGCGTGCGCGCGTCGGTCCTCACCAGCGACCCGTGGCAGGAACGCGATCTCGTCATGCCCGACGTCAACACCTGCACCCGCAACGCCGCCAAGGCGGCCTACGAGATGGCGGGCGTCGGCCCGGAGGACGTCGACCTGGTCGAGCTGCACGACTGCTTCGCCACGGCGGAGATCCTGCACTACGAAAACCTCGGCCTGTGCAAGGACGGCGACGCCGGGCGCATGATCGACGAGGGCGAAACCGCACTCGGCGGCAGGGTTCCGGTCAACTGTTCCGGCGGCCTCCTCTCCAAGGGTCACCCGCTCGGCGCCACCGGCATCGCCAACATCTACGAGGTGTCGACGCACCTGCGCGGCGAGGCTGACAAGCGACAAGTCGAGGGCGCCAAGATCGGCTTGACGCACGTCATCGGCCTGGGCAGCGCCTGCGCCATTCACATTCTCGAAAAGGTTTGACCGGGCGATCGCAGCCGGATCTCGGCATGCGCATCGGCGTCGTCAGCGACACTCACAACCACCTCGCCAACGTCGCCCGCATCGTCGAGATCTTCAACCGCTGTGACGTCGCCCATGTCGTCCACACCGGCGACATTACCCAGGCCAAGACGCTGCGCGTCTTCGCCGAGCTGAGCGCGCCGCTGAGCGGCGTCTTTGGCAACAACGACCTCGAACGCGCTTCGCTCGACGCAACCTGTACCGAGCTCGGTTGCGATTTCGCAACCGGGCCGCGCACGCTGACCATCGGCGACCACTCGATCACCGTCGTCCACGATCCACTCGACATCCCGAGCGACGCCCAACCGATCGTCTTGCACGGTCACAATCACCGCACCGTCATCGAGCGAGAGGATGACCATCTGATCTTCAACCCCGGCGAATGCGCCGGCCACCAGCACGGCCACAACACCGTCGGCCTGCTCCATCCCGCGGCACGCGAAGTCGAGCTGGTGCGGTTCTAGCGCCGCGCAAAGAACATGAGCACGTCGCCAGGGCTGCCCCGACGCACGGTGCAGCTCTACGCCATCGGACAGGCCGCAGAGGGAATCAAGAACTACGCCTTCACGGCGTTCCTGCTCTTCTACTACACCTCGGTGGTCGGCCTCTCCGGCTCTTTGACCGGGACCGCTTTGATGATCGCCCTGTTCTTCGACGCGGTGACCGACCCAATGGTCGCCACGCTGTCGGACCGAACCCAATCGCGCTGGGGGCGCCGGCACCCCTACCTCTACCTTTCCGCGCTGCCGCTCGGCGGCTTCTTCTACCTCGCCTTCGCACCACCGGCCGAGCTCGGTGCGACGTTGGGAATCGCCAACGAAACGGCTCTCTTCCTTTGGCTGGTCGCCACCGCCGTGCTGACCCGAGCCGCGATGACCCTCTTCCACGTTCCCCACATGGCCCTCGGCGCCGAGCTTTCCGACGACTTCGACGAGCGCACCCGCATCGTCGCGGCGCGCTCGCTAGCGGCAGTCATCGCCACAGCCATCGCGGTGACCGCCTACTTCGTGCTCGTCGACGTGCTCGACTCACCGGCCTTCGCCGACGGCCGGCTGAATCCCCTTCCCTACCGAATCTTCTCGGGCGCCTTCGGCATCGTCATCGCGCTCTGCGTGCTCGCCTCGGCGTGGGGCACGCGCGATCGCATTCCCTATCTGAAAGCGCCCGACGATGCGGCGGGCGAGCGCGGACTCTTCACCGCCATGATCCACGACCTCCGCGAGGCGATGCGCATCGAGTCGTTCCGCGCCCTCTTCTTCGGCTTTACGCTCTGCTTTCTCGCCTGGGGCGTCACCAACGCGCTGGGCGCCCACAACGCCGTCTACTTCTGGCACGTCAGCATCGAGCAGCAGGGGTTGTTCGGAATCTTTGCCCTCTTCGGCACCATCTTCGGCATGGGTTTCTGGCGCAAGGTGGCAGAGCGCACCGACAAGAAGCCCACTTTCCTGGCCGGTCTGTTGTGGTTCACCGTTTTCGCCGCCGCCCCACCGCTGCTCAAGGTCGCCGGTTGGTTTCCCGCCGAAGATTCCGCTCTCTACATTCCCGCCTTCGTCGCCAGCGGCTTCCTCTTCTCGTTCGGCATTGCCTCGGCAATGGTCGTCGTCGGATCGATGATGGCCGACATCACCGACCTCGACGACATGCTGCACCAACGCCGCCGCGAGGGCATCTTCTTCGGCGCCCTCTCCTTCGCCGGAAAACTGGCCACCGGCGCCGGCACCGTCATCGCCGGTATCGTCTACGACGCCGTTGGCCTGTACAAAGGCCTCGATCCGTCCCTGGCCGACCCTTCCATCACGACACGGCTCGGCCTGGTTACCGGCGCCGTCATTCTCGGCCTGGTCGGCCTGTCCTTCATCTCCTTCGTGCGCTACGACCTGACGCGCGCCCAGCAGACCGACATCCAACGCCGGTTGGCGGCGCGCTGATCTGAGACGCCGCTACCGGATCACTCCGTCAGCTCTTGGATCTTCCCTTCGAGCTCGAGCTGGGCATCGTTCTTGGGCGGCGGCGGAACCATCAACTTCGCCATGTCCCCCTGCGCCTTGATCTTGCCTTGCATGAAAGCCTGCATTGCCACCTGTTGGTTGTTTTCGACGAAGAGCTGTTTCGCCGTCGCGTAGTCGGTGGTCACGGTCACGTCGGCGCCGTCGAGGTGGCCCAGGCCGACCGCGGCCTTTCCCTCCGACGAATCGACATGCATCTTCACTTCGCCCTCGCCGAACGGCACGCCGGTAATGGTCTGGTTCATCTTCATTTTGACGGCCGGATCCGGCATCCGGTCGCGATACTCCGCCTGCAAGGCGGTGACCGTTTCGATCCACTCGTCCGACAAGAACGCGAGCTTGCTCATGCGTGATCTCCTTTTCTTATCAAGGTGAAATGACTACGTTAGACGCTCCGTTGTCTCGATTCAACGAAAACGATGTAGGGAGCTCGGCCATGTCCGTCACCGTCGAACCAATCCGCTACGTGCTCGAACCCGAGGACGAGCACTGCCACACGCCCGATGCGGCCAGCAACTACAATGAGAGCATGTACTTCAACGTCTTCGATCCGCAGCGCCGGATCGGCGGCTGGTTCCGCCTCGGCAACCGCGTCCACGAAGGCTATGCCGAAATGTCGGTGTGCATCTACTTGCCCGACGGTCGCATCGGCTTCATGTACGGCCGGCCGAAGATCGCCAACAACGACGAGATGAACGCCGGCGGCTTGCGCATCGAGGTGGTCAAACCCTTCGAGCACCTGCGCGTCACTTACGACGGACAGATCTGCTTGCTCGAGCACCCCCTCGAAATGGCCAATCCTTCGTCGGCGTTCAAGAGCAACCCCGTGCTGCCCTGCACAGTCGACCTCGACTACCGCGGCGCCGCTCCAATGTACGGCGGCCGGCCGGTGCTCGCCGACGGCTCCGACATTCCCACCGATCCGCAAAAGTCTTTCGCCAAGGCACACTACGAGCAACACGTCGATGCCGCCGGAACGATCCGCATCGGCGACGAAACCTGGAGCATCGACGGCCACGGACTGCGCGACAAATCGTGGGGACCGCGCTACTGGCAGGCGGTGTCGTGGTACCGCTGGCTGCCGATCAACTTCGGCGACGGCTTCGCCATGATGATCTCGATCATCGGACGCGACGATGGTGAGCCGCGCCGCAGCGGGATGGTTCTGCGCGACGGGGAGTACGTCACGATCCGCGATGCGCGCATCGAAAGCACCTGGGACGAACACTACTACCAAACGACGCTGCAGGCCTGGGCGCGCACCGACGAGCGCGAATACGAGGTCAGCGGCAAGGTCATGTCGATGATCCCACTGCGCAACCGACGCAAGACGGACGACGGTGAGGTGCTCGTCACGCGCATCACCGAGGGAATGACAGAATACACCTGTGACGGAAAAACTGGCTACGGTCTTTCCGAATACCTCGACCAGATCGTCGACGGCCGGCCACTCGGTCCCGACGTAGGCTGATCCGCAAAGAGCGAGTGCGCGCATGCACGCACGGCGACTTGCCCGCACAATCCTCGGCCTCGCCTTGGCATGGTCGGTGCTCGCGAGGCCGGCGCGCGCCCACCAGGTCGCCGCGCCGCTGGCCGAGTGGGATCACTTCGCGACGGCGACGGCGAATTGCCAGCGCGTCCTCGGGCGCGCCGTTGGGCTCTGTGTGTGGCGCGCCGTCAACGCCCAGAACCGTTGCCTGGCGGCCGAGATGAAGGACGCTCCTTGCGACCGCGCCGCAATGCAGGCGGCCGAGCTCGACACCCGCAGCCAAATCGTTCGCCTCATCGACCGCAAATGCGGCAGTGAAGACCTGCAACATCTGCGCTACAGCGGTCGCGACGACGCCGTCGCCGACGTCTTGCAAGCCTGCCGCGAGACCGAGACCGCCGCCACCTCGGCCATCTGGGGCCCGGTCATCGTCGGCGGCCGCGCCGCGGCAGCGCCGGCAGCCGAGCGCGCCTGCATCACCGCCAACGCGCGCATCGCCTCTCGTCTATTGCGCCTGTCGACCCGCTTGCAGCAGCGCGCCCTCAACCGCATTGCCGGCGGCGACCTCAACCTTGAAGAAAAGGACCACGAGCTCGCCGCGGCGCGCGCGATGGTCGACCGCGTGCGCCAGCGCGCCCAGGCGCGGCTGCTCGAACGCTGCCCCGGAAACGCGATCGAGTCGATCTACGGTCGCGATGCTGCGACCGTTCTCAACGGCGTCCTCCAACGCGGCGAATGCCTCAACGGTTACATCTACATCGTCGACGGTGCCACCTCCTGTCCGCCGCCGGTCTGCGGCAACGGCATCGTCGAGAGCGGCGAAGAGTGCGATGACGGCAACGACCACGAAGGTGACGCCTGCAGCGCCACCTGCACGAAAGCGGAGTGCGACGTTTTTTCAAACACCTACGACTTGATCCAGAAAGCGATCTTCGAGAACCGCGGCTGCACGGCCGAGCTGTGCCATACTTCCGACAGCGCCGCCGGCGGCCTCGACCTCTCCGCTGGCGCCTCCTACGCCGACCTCATCGATGTACCGGCCGATAGCGCGGAGGGATTCAAACGCGTCGACCCGGGCAATAGCGCCAACAGCCTGCTCTGGGTCAACGTCGCCGCCAAGGTGCTGGCCGATGAAGTTCGCGCGCCCTTGCGGGCGATGCCCCTAGGACCCGACGCACTCAGCATGGATGAGGTCGAGGCGCTGCGCCTGTGGATCGAGAGCGGCGGCGCAACGCGCACGGAAACCGTGCCCGGAACGACTGAGCTACTCGACACCTGCGCTGGAACCCGAAGCGCATCGCCTTTCAACAGCTGACGCCCCCATCGAGGCGCCAAAGTGGAGGCAAAGTCGGGGCGTTCGTAGAGGATTTGGCGAGCTGGGGCGAGAGGTCCATTCGCAACCCGGCTTACCCTTCAACGAGCCATACCCATCCTCGACGCCCGCACGGCCGCACGCTCGCGCCCGATCACTTCAACAACCCCTTGCCCGGGACGT
Organism: uncultured Binatia bacterium (SeqCode); assembly: GCA_965216585.1. Classification (GTDB taxonomy): domain Bacteria; phylum Desulfobacterota; class Binatia; order HRBIN30; family CADEER01; genus CADEER01. Next base: position 486,925 of record CBDCGC010000003.1, read on the forward strand.
GATTCATCTCCAGGCGGATGCCGTCCGGGTCTTCGAAGAGCACCGAGTAGTAGCCGGGCGCGTATTCGTCCTCGCGCGGAGGGTGGACGATGGTCGTACCGCGGGCGACGAGGAATTCGTGCAGCTCGTCGACGTCTTCGCGCTGCCTGGCGCGAAAGCAAACGTGGTGCAGCCCCGTGCGAGTCTGCACGAAACGCTCGCCAGCGTGTTTCGCATCCGCCGGCTGGATGCCGAACGCCGTACGTCCGCCGACGCAGTACAGATAGTCATCCGATTTCAAAACCGTCTTCAGACCGAGGAAATGCAGTAGGGGTTCGTAGAACTCCATACACTCCTCGATCCGCGAGACCGTGAGCATGACGTGGGCGACACCATTGATCTCCATTGCACTTCTCCTCGCCTGAGGTACCCCATTCATATCGCAGTGGCGGCGCTGCGGCGAACCACCCAGCCAATCGACAGTCCCTGGACGATGATCGAAAACAGCACCACGGCGTATGTAATGGCGACGAACACCTCGCGCTCCGGCCCCTTCGGCAGAGCCAACGCCAAAGCCACCGAAATACCGCCGCGCAGACCGCCCCAGGTCAGGATGCGTATGACGTGCGGCGTAAACACCCGCAGGCGGCGCAACAAGGCCACCGAAAAGGATACGGCGAGGAAGCGCGCCAACAAGACGACCGGAATGGCGAGCAAGCCCGCCGCGAGGTATTGGCGCGTAAAGGTGAGGACCAGGACCTCGAGGCCGATGAGGACGAAGAGAACGGCATTGAGGATCTCGTCGACGAGCTCCCAGAACTTGTCCAGATGGTCGCGTGTCTGATCCGACATCGCCAGGGCGCGCCCGTGGTTGCCGATCAACAACCCGGCGACGACGATGGCGATCGGTCCGGAAAGGTGCAACGCCGCCGCGAGGGCGTAGGTCGCCATCACCAACGCCAACGTCAGCAGCACTTCGACCTGGTAGTTGTCGACCGACTTCAGCATGCGGTAGACCAGCCAGCCAAAGACGAAGCCCAGACCGGCGCCGCCAAAGGCCTCCTGCGCGAAGAGGGCCGCAATGTGCGATAGCGAGGGCTCGCCGCCGTGCCCAGTCCCGGTCGCGAGCTCGAGCAGGATCAAGAAGACGACGACGCCGATTCCGTCGTTGAACAACGACTCGCCCGTGATCTTGGTTTCCAGACTGCGCGGCGCACCGACCGACTTGAGAATCCCCAGCACCGCGATCGGATCGGTCGGAGAAATCAGCGCACCGAAGACCATGCAATAAAGGAACGGAACTTCGAAGCCAATCATGCCGAGAACGCCCCACATCATCGCTCCGACCAGGCAGGTCGACAGCAACACGCCGACCGTCGCCAATACCGCAACCGGCAGTCGCTGCTCGGAGAGCTCGCCGAGATCGACGTGCAAAGCGCCGGCAAAGAGCAGAAACGCCAGCATTCCGTGCATCACGGCGCGGTTGAAGTCTATGCGGGATAGCACGTCACTGGCCGGGCCGACGAGATCAAAGCCGAGCGAGTTCAACGCGATCAAGCCGAGCGACAGGACCAGCGAGATCAACATGACCCCGATCGTCGCCGGCAATCCAAACACCCGCTGATTCACATACCCAAAAAGCGCGGCCAGCGTGACGAGCAACGTCGCGATCTCGAAAATTCCCATGCATCGCTTCCCTGCCGCACTCGTCGGAGATCCGCAAGCGGCTTGACCTCGCCGCCGGAATGCGAATATGCAAGATGTTCTGGTTGATCCGGCCGGATCGACCGACATCAAAAAACTTCCGGGGGGAAGCTCGTGTTCATGCTACGTCCAACACTTGCGTTGCCGAGTGCGGCAGCGATCGTTCTGTCGTCTGCGATTTGTTTGGCCGACGCTCAACTAGCCGCCCTGCCTTCGCAGCCTACCTCGCCGAGTCCGACTCCGACGAGCACTGCAACCTCCAGCCACACGGCCAGCGCAACGGCGACCGTCACGAACACCGCCACGGCGACCACGGAACCGACAAACACCGCCACCGCAACTACAGAACCGACAAACACCGCCACCGCAACTACAGAACCAACAAACACCGCCACGGCGACCACGGAACCATCAAACACCGCCACGGCTACTACAGAACCCTCGAACACGGCCACTGCGACCACGGAACCGACAAACACCGCCACCTCGACCACGGAACCAACAAACACCGCCACTGCAACTACAGAACCCTCGACTACCGCCACCGCAACCGCGGAACCATCGAACACCGCCACCGCGGAACCGAGCACTACACCCACCGCAACTACAGAACCGTCAAACACCGCGACCGCAACCGTTGAACCGACGGATACTGTCACAGCCGGACCGACCAACACCGCCACCCCCGACACGACCAGCACCGCAACCGCAACTGCTGACGGATCGGCCACCGCAACCTCAGAACCAACCAACACCGCCACTCCCGACGCGACCAGCACCACAACCGCAACTGCCGACGGATCGGCTACCCCAACCTCAGAACCAACCAACACCGCCACCCCCGACGCGACCAGCACCGCAACCGCAACCGCCGACGGATCGGCCACCGCGACCGCAGAACCCACCAACACATCCACTCCGGCAGCAACCAGCACCGCCACCGCCGATGGATCGGCCACCGCGACCGCAGAAGCCACCAACACATCCACTCCGGCAGCAACCAGCACTGCAACCGCCACCGCCGACGGATCGGCCACCGCGACCGCGGAACCCACCAACACATCCACACCGGCCGCAACCAGCACCGCAACCGCAACCGCCGACGGATCGGCCACCGCGACTGCAGAACCCACCAACACATCCACGCCCGGAGCAACCAGCACCGCAACTGCAACCACAGACACGACAGTGACACCGACTTCATCGGCCACCGCCTCGGCGACTGCCGACGGATCTGCCACTGCAACGGCGACCCCGACTTCATCGGCCACCGCTTCGGCGACTGCCGACGGCTCTGCCACTGCAACGGCGACCCCGACTTCATCGGCCACCGCCTCGGCGACTGCCGACGGCTCCGCCACCGCGACGGCGACACCGACTTCATCGGCCACCGCCTCGGCAACTGCCGACGGATCTGCCACTGCAACGGCGACGTCGACGGGTACTGCGAGTGCGACCGAGACCGTCGTCATCACGGCGACGCCGACCGGAACCGTCGCGACGGAAACGCCAACGGTCACCGGCACTCCGACCGGCACGGCGGCAACCGAAACACCCACGCAGACGACTCAGCCGACGGCGACGGCCACACCGACAGACATTCCCCCCACCGACACGCCGACACTCGTAGTCACCGACACGCCGACACCGACGCCGACGCGAACCGAAGAGCCGACCGGCACGCCAACCGCACCGGTGACCGTCACACCGACGCTGACCCCGATTCCCGCGGTCCGCGTCGTCATCGGTTCGGTCGACGCCTTCGCCGGCCAAGAGGTCGATGTCGACGTGCGCCTCGAGACCCTTGGCGACGTCACATCGGTATCGACCTTCTTCGATTTTGACGAAAACGCGCCGGTCATCGCCGACGACCAGGGTCAGCCTCGATGCGTCGTCGCCGAAGGCATCGTCGCCGACGATTTCATGTTCGGCTATCTACCCGTCGGCTGCACCGCCGGCGACGATTGCACCGGCGTCGAAGCTGCCATTCTCGATACCGTGCAACCCATCGCCGATCAGTCGGTCGTTTACACCTGCACCGTCCGCGTCGCCGACGACGCCACACCGGGTCTCGTCGACATCCCCTGCATCTCGGCAAGCGTCATGGGGCCGCCCGATTTCGATATCGATGCGACCTGTGTCAGCGGTAGCGTCGTCGTCAACGAAACCGTCGAGCCAACGACCCCCGCCTCGCCGACAGAAACCCCGACCATCGGTGGCTCGACTCCCATCCCGACATCGACGGCGGCCAACACACCAACGCGCCGCCGCATTGACGAAGACGACGGTTGCCAGACCACCCGGCCAAGCAATACGACGACCGCCTGGCTGCTCCTGCTACCGGCAGCCCTCCTCCTACGCCGGCGCCGGACGAGAGGCTAGTTCGGGCAACCAACGCACGAAGACGAATCGCCAACCCAGACTGTCTCCCCATCATTGCGGAACCATCTTAGTCTTAGGAGGGCAAGTCGCCAGGGCCGCCTTTGGGATTGGATCACCACCCCGGCCAGAACTGGTTGAGGAGCTCGGCTTTGCGGATTTTTCCGTTCGGCTCGCGCGGTAGTCGTTGCACGACTTCGACGCGGGCCGGGCATTTGTAGCGGGCGAGGTTGCGCCGGGCGTGGTCGATGATGTCGGCTGGGTCGGCCGTCGTTCCGGCGCGGGCTTCGACGACCGCCACGACGATCTTGCCGAGCTCGTCGTCGGGGAGTCCAACGACGGCGACGTCGCCGACCGACGCGTGTTGCGAGAGCACGCTCTCGACTTCGGCGGGGTAGACGTTGGCGCCGCCGGAGATGATCAGGTCGGTGCGCCGATCGGCGATGAAGAGAAAGCCCTCTTCGTCGAGGTAGCCGAGATCGCCGGCGGTGAAAAATCCGTCGCGAAAGGCCACCACGTCGCGCTCGCCTTCGTCGCGGTAGCGGAAGTCCATGTGCGGGCCGCGCACGTAGATGAGGCCGACATCGCCGGTAGCACACGGATTGCCAAATTCGTCGATGATGCGGATCTCGTGCGCCGGCCACGCGCGGCCGACACTGCCGGGCTTGCGCAGCCACTCGGCGGCAGTGATGCGCGTGAAGCCGGACTCCGACGAGCCGTAGAATTCCGTCACGACCCCGGGCGGGAATAGGTTCATGATCCCGCGCTTGACGTGGATCGGACACGGCGCCGACGAATGCATGAGCACGCGCAGCGAGCTGAGATCGCGAGCGCTCCTCTCCTCCTCGTCGAGTTGGAGAATACGCGCGAAGTGAGTCGGCACCATGAAGGCGTTGGTCACACGGTAGCGCTCGATCGATGCCAGCGCCGCGGCGGCGCGAAAGTGCGGCATGACGACGGCGGTAGCGCCGATGAAGAGATGCAACTGCACATAGGCACCCGGACCGGTGTGATAGAGCGGCGCCGCCCCGAGGTGGACCTCGCGAGCGTCGAAGTCCCACATCTGCGCAACTCCGAGCGAGGCCAGATGCACGGTGTCGGGCGACATGCGCCGCTCGACGGCGCGCGGCCGGCCGGTGGTGCCCGAGGTGTAGATCATGACGTTGTAGCCACCACCGACGAAGGCCGCCTCCGGCTCTGCGTCGCTCTCCTGTCCGAGCAAGTCCTCGTAGGAGATGCCGCGCCCGGCGCGGGTGCCGCTCACCCAAACGCGATCGTCCGACCAATCGGCACCGTGCAGAGCGCGCTCGAGCTCGGGCAAGAGCGTCGGATCGACGACGGCGGCGGAGGCCCGAGAGTCGTCCAACATGTAGCGAATCTCCGGGGCGCGCAGCCGATAGCCGACCGGCACCAGCAAGCCACCGATCTTGCCCAGAGCGTTGAGCAACTCGAGCCACTCGACACCGTTGGACAGCACCGCCGCAACGCAATCGCCGGGCCCGATCCCCTGTCGCCGCAAGGCCCGCGCCAAGCGGTTGACGCGAGCGTTGAGCTCACCGTAGGTCCGTCGCACCTCACCGGCCACCAGGGCCACCTTCTCCGGTGTTCGTTCGGCGTGCCGCGCCAGCCCGACCGATTCGACGTCGACGGTCATGTTCAAACCGCCCCGCCCGCGGCGCCGTCCGGCCCAATCAACAACGTCGCGACGCCGTGCGTACCCGAGCTCACGGTACAGACGCGAGTGCCGCGCTTGTGGCCCTTCCTCACCTTCGACACGTCGACACCGGCACCGCGCAGGCGGGCGCGCGTCGCATCGACGTCGGCGACCCGGTAGGCGATGCCCCACAGCCGATCCGGCTCGGCCGCTTCTTCCACCACGGGAAGATCGGCGGCCGCACTCTTCGTCGTCAGGGCGCCGCCGACCTCGACCGTCACGCCACCGATCCGAAAGAACAAGAGGCGCACGCCCCGTTCGTCGAAGTTGCGGTCGAGTGCCAGGCGAAGGCCGAGCACCTCATCGTACACCTGTTTGGATTTCTCGACCTCGGCGCTCATCACCACGACGTGATCGACGGCGTCGACCGCTTCGTCTTGCGGCACATCGAACGCCGCCGGCGCGAGGCCCTCCGTCGCGTGCTCGATGGCGAAGATCAACACACCCCGCGTCGCCGGCAGTGGCAAGGTGGCCGTACGCCAAGCTCGCCGCCGCTTCGTCTCCGAGTCCACGCCCTCGCCGGCCTGCGTCGCGACCGCACAACCGCGCCCCTCCATCCGCTCGACGAAGGCGTCGAGATCGCTCGTGCCAAAGGCCAACGCCACCGGCCCACTGCCGGCCGTTGCCAGCCGCTGGCGCAGAGCTGTCGCCAGCTCGCCGTCGGCGACCGGTGCGAGAAGCTCGATGTAGGTGTTGGCGAGGGCGAAGAGAACGTTGGCCGTCCCCTGGCCCGGGTGCGAACCGCGCCAACTCGGCTGGCGGCCCAGCAGCGTCGCATAGTCGGCGGCCGCCGCGGCGAGATCGGAGACGGCGATGACGACGTGGTCGAGGGTATCGAGACGAGCGGAGCTCATGGCGTAGCGGAGCCGGCGAAGCGCGGCAGTGCGGCCGACAAGAGATCCTCATCGTGCGAGACGCGAAGGGCAAAGCCGGCCTCGGCGCGCAGGGAGCGGAGATAGGCGCGCAGCTCGCGCTGCCTGTCCTCCGACTCCGGTACGATCAGGGTGCGGTAGATCAGCGATTTGCCGATATCCAGATCGATTCCGTCGATGTGGTTGACGATGTCGCCGGTGAAGGCGACGGGTGCACGCTCGGCCCCGTCGCCGATCACGGCGGTGATGATCTGCGTACCCGGCGTGTGACCGCCGGCGGCAGTCACGAAAACACCCGCCAAGCCCTCGAGAGCCGCCAGAGGCGTGTCTTCGAGCTCGACAATTCGCACGCAGGCGGCGTCGCGAATCATCTGCAGCCCACCCGACGTGGTGTGATTCGGCCGCCGCGCCTGCGCCGGCGTCATGAAGACGGGAATCGGATCGCCGCGGTGGGCGGCGCAGAGGTCGCGGATACCGTCGACGTGGTCGATGTGTAGGTGGGTAAACACGATACCGGCGACGTCGGCGATGCGATCGCCGAGGGTCTCCGCCACCGTGGTGTGAATCCGCGCCGGCTCGCCGCCCAGGAGCTCGCCAAAGGAACCGAAGGTCGCAGCTCGTTCGCGCGTCATTCCGAGATCGAGCAGGACGATGCGTCGATCCGGCCACTCGAGCACGAAGGTGCTGTGACACAGGCGAAACGGCCGGTCGGCATGGGGATCGGCTCGCGACAGTCCACGAATCGACACCTGCGACGAGGTGTTGATCCAACGCAGGGAGCGCGGCCCACCGGCGACGCCAGCAACGCGGCGGCGCACCGCATCGAGGGTCGGCAGCGGTGCGCGTTCGCGGCGCACCGCGAGATGAGATGGCACCAACACGGCGAGGAGCGCCGCAATGGCCAACAGCGCGATCACCAGAATAGCGAAACCAGTCTTGCGCAACATGAAACGTCCCTCGAATCAGACTCCACACCGACTCGCTCTTTGCAGAGCCGCCCCAATGTGCCTAATGGTCGCCGGCATGTCGAACATCTCGCAAACCGACGGCGGTCGCCTGTTGCTCGCCACCGGGATCATCGTCGCCGCCGGCGCGGGCGGCGCCCTGGTCGCGCATGGGCCGGGCGAGGAAGGGATTCGCCTCATCATCCGTCAAACCGCGCTGATCTCACTCCTGCTCTTCTCCTCTGCGTTTGCCGCGTCGAGCGCCGTGCGTCTCTGGCCGTCCGGCACGATACGGTGGATGATGCGCAACCGCCGTTGGCTGGGCCTCTCCTTTGCACTCTCCCACTTCGCACATCTCGGCGCCGTCATCGCGCTCAGCCTGACCCTGCCCGACTTTATCGTCGAGCCGACGACCAAGGTCCTCGGTTCGCTCGCCTACGTGTTCATCGCCGCCATGGCAGCAACATCCTTCAACGGCGCAGTGCAGCGAATGGGCAAGGAATCGTGGCACTTGCTGCACAAAACCGGCGCCTACTACATCTGGCTCATCTTTGCGCTGTCCTATCTTCCGCGCGCTTCCTCTCCTGCCTACTGGCCCCACTCGGCGCTCGTTCTCACCGCCCTGGCGATACGCTTCGCCGCCTATCGCAGCGCCGCTGGCCGGCGCAGCACTTGACGCCGTCGGTCACGATGGCGGATAAGCGCCGTGAGATGCGTTTTCTCTCGCACGCCTTCGCCGCATCGGTGCTCATTCTCTCCAGCGCGGCCACTGCGCACGCAACGCTCGGCGTCATCGACAACGTGCCGGCAGCGACGTTGCTGGTTCCCTACTTCGAAGTCGACGTCGACGCCGACCCACCGGAACCAACAGTGACGACGGACCTGATTTTGTCCACGGTCGACAGCGGCGCCACTGCGCACGTGACACTGTGGACCGAGCTCGGTGTTCCGACGGTGAACTTCAACGTCGTGCTCTTTGCCAACAACACCGTGTCCATCGACCTGCACGCGTTGTTCACCCAGGGGGAGCTGCCCTTTTCTGCCTTCGGCGACGACTGCAAGAATCTCTCCCTCATCATCCCGACCACGGTCGGTGATTTCCAGGCGGCACACACCGGCCAGCAGTCGAACGGCCTTTTCGCCGGAGGTTGCGGCGGTTTCATGCGCAACGACCTCATCGCCCGCGGTTTCATCACCATCGACACGGTCGCAGATTGCACCGATCAGACGCCGCTGGATGCCACCTATTTCACCGCCGATGCGACGAACGAAAACGTCCTCACGGGATCCTACGTCATCACCACACAGTCGCCGGCCAACGCCGTCGCCGCTTCGATGGTCCACCTGGAAGCCGACGGCTTCGCCGGCGTGTTCTTCCCCATCACCTTCTACTCCCGTTTCGGCGCCAGCTTCTCGACGAACGACGACCGCGAGCCCCTTCCCACGCGGTGGAACGTTCCCTACTTCGAGGACCTGACGGAGATCATCTGCTTTCGCGACAACATCGCCGGTGAGCCCCTCACCTGTGGCCAGCTCCTGCTGATCGGCGGAGTCGGTGCAGAGATGTACAGCCACCGAGGCGCCGAGCTCGACGCCCCCAGCATATCGAGTGCCTGCGGCCGGGCCGCGAATCGCGCACCGGTCAACAGCCTGCCCCTGGCCTTCCCCGCCAAAACGGGAACCGTCCGTCTCGGCCAGTCGTTCGAGCTGTTCAAAGGAGCAGAGACATCCGGAGGGGGCGAGCCGACCCTTCCGCCGCAGATCTTCCCGATGGCTCTGCACGACATCCATCCAGATGGCTTGCGAGTGCTGCAGCCCGGTTCACCGCACGAGGCGTTCCCACCGGTGCTGCCATGAAATCGTTGCTCACGTCGCTACTCTTGTTCTTCACCGCCGGGACGACCGCTGCCAGCGCCTTCCTCGGCAGTAATGACGGCGCCCCCGGCGCAACTCTCCTCGTACCCTATTTCGAAGTCGACCTGGCCGACCCAAACGGTCCCAACACGGTCTTTCGCGTCGCCAACGCCACCGTCGGGCACCACATCGCCCACGTCGTTCTGTGGACGGACTGGGGGATCCCCACCTTCGGCTTCGAGATCGAGCTCTTCGGTAACGCTTCGGTCGACATCAACATGCGCGAAGTGTTCTCGGGTCACCTGTCGGGAACCCCAACCATCCTCATCGTGGCCGTCACCAACTACCCAGTTTTCGGGCCCGCATGCTCGCCGCCTTTTCTGTTGCTCGATGAGATCGATCACATCGCCGCTGCCCACACCGGTATGCCTTCACAGAGTTTCGGCAACGAGTGCGCCGGCGCCAACCACGGTGACGACGTCGCCCGCGGATTCATCACCGTCGACATTCTCGACGATTGCACCGACTTGCTGCCGCACGACTCTGGATACTTCGAGCAGGACGGCGATCTCGGTTTCGACAACGCCCTGTGGGGCACCGTAGCCTGGACCAACCGCGGCAACGGCAGCAGCGCCGGTGCCACGCTGCCGGCGCTCGAGTCCGGCATCATTTTCGGCGGCACCTTCTACGGCACTTTCGCCGACACCGGGGGCGATGATCGCAGGGAGCCGCTTCCACCCCTGTGGTACGGCGGGTTCTTCAACGACGGCGACCGCAGCAGCGACGTCGTTCTCTGGCGCGAACCTACCGGCGTCGTATCGCCGGTTACCTGTGGGTTCGAGCCGCCGCAAATCCCACTACAGCAGGGCTTAGTGACGCTTCGCTCGCCGCAGGGCGTCGAATCCGACGTCTCCAACTTCGATCCCTTTCCTTATGCGGCGAACCGCGTAGCTGTCGACAGCGCCAACCTCCCAGTGCCGAGCTTCGATGTCGGACAAATCCGCTTCGCTCCGCAGCTCTTTCTACCCGGCGCGGCGACCAGCGGTGCCATCTTCGCAGACGTTCCCCAGGCAGCCATGCTGCTCATCCACGATCTCGGCAACGGCCAGGCGGCGGGTGTCAGCGCCGCCTCGGACTTCTTCCTCTTCGAGAAATGAGACGGCGGACCGCACATACCCAGCACCGCATCTGGGCAGGTCTGGCGGCCCTGTCGCTGACCTTTTCCTTCGCCAGCCTCTACGCGACGCCGCCGGCATCGAACCTGCGCTACCTGTGCAGCGAGGTCGGTGAAGACTGCCCGCGAACGATCGTCGACCCGATCAACGGTTCGCCGGTCAGGATCTCCACGTCAATCATGGTTCCGGAGGGACAGTGCGACTTCGTCGAGCACGTCGCCGTCGAGATCGAATCGGACCACGCGTGGGTCGGCGATCTGCGCGCTACACTGTCACACAACGCGACCAAGAAGAGCGCGGCGCTTCTCGATCGACCCGGGCTGGGCGCCATCGGAGACTTCGGCTGTCCGGGAATCGGCATCGATGCGACCTTCTCCGATTCGGCGATCGAGCCGCGCGGCGACGACCTGTGCGCCGCCACCATCCCCGCCATCGACGGCGCGGTGCACTCATCGCGCTACGCCAGGCACCTGAGAATCGAGCCGGACACGGCGCCTCTTCTCGACGGCTGCGCGTTTGAGCTCTTCGAGGGAGACTTCGTGCCCAACCTGAACACGACCATCTCCGAGCCGGCCGGCTGTCCAATGTTCTCGGCAGACGAATTCTCCTGCCTTTTCCGGGGCGGGTTCAACGGCGGTTGCGGCGGCGACGTCAACGTCTTCGTCGAGAACTTCAACGGCTCGATCTCGCTCAGCGTAGTCGACCATACGCCTGCCACCTTCGTCGGTCAGGCGACCGGCCCGTACACCGCCGCGCTCGAGTCGTTCGACGACGGCGCCTTTTCTCAGGTGAGCGGGGATGTCGAGCTCTCCGACATCGGACTCGAAGTCCACAGGGGCTCCCCATGCGCCGGCACATGGACGCTTTCCTTCCAAGACTTCGCCAGCCCCAACCGGGGAAGGATCATCGACTGGGCACTGATCATCGATCCGCGCACGACCCCGACCCCGACTCCGACCGACACACCGACCCGTACTCCGACTCACACACTCACCCGTACTCCGACTCACACACTCACCCGTACTCCGACTCACTCCCCGACACGAACCGACACTCCTTCACCCACGCCTTCGTTCACCAACACCTTCACGCCGACGCCGAGCACTCCCGCACCGACTGCGACGGCGAGTGCCGTGGCGACGACGCCGGCCGGGAGCACGGCGTCGCCGACCACTACGCCGACTTCCGGCAGCCCCGGCGCGACGCCAACCGCTACCGCCACTTCGCGCTCGGCGACGCCGGCGATCAGCGCAACGGCAACGGCGACGAACCAAACCGCGGCGCCAGCAACCGATACTCCGACACCAGCACTTGCAACCGAGACCCCGGCACCGGCTACCTGTCCCGGCGACTGCGACGGCGACGGCCAAGTCATGGTCGGCGAGCTGATCCGCGGCGTGCGCATCGCCCTCGGATTGGCCGCGGTCGGCGACTGCCCGAGCTTCGACACCGACGGCGATGACGAGGTCGGCATCGGCGAGCTCATCGCCGCCGTGCGCAGCGCTCTCGACGGCTGCCCCCAACCCTGAGCCAAGCCGCCGGCTCAGGCGCCGAGCATCTGCGCGCAACGTGTGGCCGACAGCGCCGCGGCGTCCATTTGAATGGCGGGAACGTCGGTCGTCTCGCCGACGCAGTACAGTCCGTCCAGGCCGGGCAGAGCGACCGGTGGCCGGACCTGCGGCGAGATCATGTACTCCGAGCCGTCGGTGGTGGCCCAGCGATCGCTCCACAGCACTTTCTCCGCGAAGTCGGCGTAAATCTCGCGCAAAATGCGGTCGAACGCCGAGTGAACCTCGGCACAGCGATTGGCATCGCGCACGTCGCGTTGAGGACTCAGGCGCATGACCTGCAAGACATGGCATCCAGCGGGCGCATTGGCCGGAGAATGCTGCGATGCCCACAGCGCGCCGCCACCAAAGGCGCGCGTTGCGCCGATGAGCAAGCGCGTCCAGCCGGCGAAGGTGTCTTCCTCCCCCGTCTCGCGCAGGCGCGGCAAAGCGCGAAAGGCGTAAGCGGCCGCAATCACGCCGCCGACCACCGACCACGACCTCGCCTGCTCGACGAGCTTCGCCGGCAGCACCGTCGTATCCAACCAATCGAAGACCTGCCAGAGGGGAGCATTCAACACGACGTTCGCCGCCGCTAGACGCCCCACGCCACCGGGCTCGCGCACCTCGACGCCGGCAACGCGCCGGCCGTCGCGGCGCAGGCCGATGACTTCGCGAGCGAGGCGCACCTCGGCGCCCGCCGCCTTTGCCGCCGCGCAGATGGCACGCGGCAGAGCTCGTACGCCGCCGCATGAGTTCGCCCCCGCCGCCGTCGCCAAGGGGCGCGGTGCCTGCGGGTCGATGCGCGCCAGACCGATGCACTCCGCCATGCTGGCGTTGTCTGGGTCATAGGTGCCAAAGAGCATCGCATTGCGGCAGAAACCCGACATCACATCGGCATCGCCGGTGAAGCGCGGCAGCGCGTCACGCACGGCGACGTGACGCAGGCCCTCGACCTCTTCATTCGACAGAACCGCCAGGCGCTGCCACAACTGGCACAACCGCTCGTATCCCCGCGCATCGAGACCGAGGACCGTTTCGACGTCGTCGAGGTAGGCTCGCGCGGGCCGGCGATCGGGATAGGGAAAGGACAGTCGGCGGCCGCCCTCCCCCTCGGCAAAGAGGCGCAGCACCTGTGCGGCAGGGATTCGCGACGAGACGAAGGACGTCGCTCCGGCGAGCTCGAGCGCCTTGCTCAAATAGACATCCGGCCAAAGATAGGCGCCGTCATCGACGACGAAACCGTCGATCTCGCGCGAGCGCAGGCGGCCGCCGACATCGCTGCCTCGTTCCAGCACGACGACCCGCGCGCCCTTGCGCGCCAACATCGCGGCCACCAGCAAACCGCCCAGACCGGCGCCGACGACGGCCACGTCGAAGGACTCCTGGCCTCCGGCGGGCATGCTGTCTATCGGTCGAGCAGTTGTGCGCGCTCGGCCTTGGCAAAGGCGGCTCGCATTCGCTCGAAGTCGGCGGCCTCGAACCGGCGGAACGATCGATCACCGCGCTCGCGAAAGAAGATCGGCTGGTCCGGCAGCCGCCGGCGATCGAAGTGGCACTGTTTCAGGTTGCGCACCAATACCTTTTGCGTCTGCGTGTATTCGAATTCATCGACGACGCGAACGAAATCGGGAAACCACTTGCGATCCATGCTCGCTTCGTTCACCTGCGCATCACACCAGGCGAAGAACGCCTCGGGATCGAAGGTCGCGCCGGCGCGCATCTTCAGGGCCGCCATCACCAACTCGTCGGAAACCACGCAGGGCACCCCATAGGCAACGGCCAACGCGACATCCGGATGCTCGCTCAACAGTCGGCCGACCTGTCCGGCAGAGAAATTCTCACCGTCCTTGCGGATCCAATCATCGGTGCGGCCATCAAAATAGAGAAAGCGCTTGCCGTCGCTCTCGAGAATGTGACCCAGGTCGCCGGAGTGGTAGACGCCGTCGCGAAACTTCTCCGACGTCGCCTTGTCGTTGTCGAAATACCCTTGAAAGAGCGACGCGTCTTCGGCGACGCGGCAAATCTCGCCGACGCACGCGTCGTAGTTGAGCAGCTCACCGTTGGCGCCGAGCTCGGCCGGCGGACACACCTCCCCCTTCTCGTTCAGGATCTTCACCGCATCGTCGGTGATCTCGCCGACCGTACCGCGCGGGTCGCCCTTGCGGCGGAAGGTGCTGATCGCCGCTTCCGTCGAGCCATAGAGCTCGAACATGTCCTCGAGACCGAGCCAGCGGGTGAAGCGGTCGATGTCGGGAGGCGACGCGCCATTGCCGACGGCAAAGCGCAGGTGGTTGTCGGGGTGATTGGCGACCTCGGCGATGATCTTGGCCTCTTCGGAGCCGTATTGTTTTTCGATGGCGCCGAGAACGTAGTGCACCGGTTCGCCGACGTAGTTCCACATCGTCACGCCGTGCGCGAGAATGTCGGGAACGAAGCGGCTGGCGGAGAAACGCTCGCGAATCGCCATGCTGCCGCCGGCCCAGAGCGCCGGCATGAAACCGACGAAGATCGAATTCGAATGAAAGAGCGGCATGCAGGCGTAGCCACGGTCGTTCGTGGTGATGTCGAGCCCATCGGAGACCGCTGCGCCGATGAAACACAGCTTCATGTGGTTGTTGTTGATCCCCTTGGGTAGCCCCGTCGTCCCCGAGGTGTAGATCACCATCAGGTTGGTCTCCATCGCGACGTCGACCGTCGGTGCATCGAGCGAGGAATCGGCAGCGCCTACTTCGCTCTCCAGACAGCGACGCAAGTCGGCGGCGCCGTCGACCGATCCCCCCTGCGTCGGCAGGATGAGGAGGTTCTCCGCCGCAACCGTTTCGAGGCGGTCGCGAACCTTCTCGACCTCGGCGTAGAGTTTTTCATCGACGACGAGAACCCGTGCTCGCGATTGGTTGATGACGCCGGCGAGAACGTCTCCGCGCAGTCCCGTGTTGATGCCGAAGAGCGTCAGCCCTCCGTAAGCACAGCCGCCAAAGAGCGCCAGTAGCTCGAGGTGGTTCTCCAGCAACATGGCGACGTGTCCCGGTTGGTCGTCGCCGATGGTCCCCAGCCGGCCATGCAGAAAACGCGCCATGCGAACGCATTCGTGGCGAAATTGTGCATAGGTCCACGAACGTTCGTCGTGGACCAGCAACACCTTGTTCGCCAGCTCGGGGTGCGCCGCCCGCGCCTCGATCTGGGCTGCTACCGTAAAATCCGTCTCGATCTGAACTCTCGACTCCGACACGATACTCCCCCATTTGAAGTAGACACGGAAACTCCTATCTCATAGCAGCCGGTTGCGGCCGTCAATACTTGACCGCGACCGTAAACCGTTCTCAGATCCACCACGGCCGATTCGATTCCGGTTCTCGGCCTCAGAGAAGGAACACCATGACTGACACACACTACCGGATCTGTCCGTTCTGCGAGGCGACCTGCGGCCTCGCCATCACCACTGCCGGCGAGCGCGTCACCGGCGTGCGCGGCGACGAAGAAGACGTCTTCAGCAGTGGTTTCATCTGCCCCAAGGGGCCGGCCATCGCCGAGCTTCACGCCGACCCCGATCGGCTGCGCCGGCCATTGATCAAGCGCGGCGGCCAACACCAACCGGCGAGCTGGGAGGAAGCGTTCTCCGAGATCGAGCGACGACTGCCGCCGCTCATCGCCAAACACGGCAGCGGCGCCGTCGGTGTCTACCTCGGCAATCCCAGTGTGCACAACTGGAGCCTGGCGCTCTACGCCCGCGTCCTGTTGCGGGCGCTGCAAACGCCACACGTCTATTCGGCCAGCACCGTCGACCAGATCCCCAAGCAACTCGCCTCGGGGCTGATGTTTGGCTCCTACGCCACGATCGCGGTGCCCGACATCGACCGCTGTGACTACATGTTGATTCTCGGCGGCAACCCCTTCGAATCGAACGGATCGCTGTGGACGGTGCCCGATTTCCCCGGACGCCTGCGCGCCATGCAGCAGCGCGGCGGAAGATGTGTCGTCATCGATCCGAAGCGAACGCGAACCGCGGCGGCCGCCGATCGTCACTACTTCATCCAACCAGGCACCGACGCGCTGCTGCTGGCAGCGATTGCCCACACTCTCTTCGCAGAAGATCTCACCAACCTCGGTGATCTCGAAGCGCACGTGAGCGGCGTCGCCGAGGCGCGCGCCGCCCTGGCACCGTTCTCCGCCGAGAGCGTCGCCGCCACCTGCGGCATCGCCGCTGGCGAGATCCTCGCCATGGCGCGCGATCTGGCGGCGGCACCGCACGCCGTCGTCTACGGCCGCATCGGCACGTGCACTCAGGCCTTCGGTACCCTCGCCAGTTGGCTGGTCGACCTCTGCAACGTCCTTACCGGCAATCTCGACCGCCCCGGCGGTGCGCTCTTTCCGCTGGCCGCGGCGTTCTCTGCCGGCGGCAAACCCGGCATCGGACGCGGCGTGCAGACCGGCAGGAGACACAGCCGCGTCCGCGGCGCGCCCGAGGTGATGGGTGAGTTCCCCTGCTCATGCCTGGCCGAGGAAATCGAAACGCCGGGCGACGGCCAGTTGCGCGCGCTCATCACCATCGCCGGCAATCCGGTGCTCTCGACGCCCAACGGCGAACGACTCGACAAGGCGATGCGCGAACTCGACTTCACGGTCAGCCTCGACATCTACCTCAATGAGACGACGCGCCACGCCGACGTCATCCTGCCCGGACTCTCGCCACTCGAGCAGAGCCACTTCGACACCGCCTTTCCCGCCTTCGGCTACCGCAACGCGGTGCGCTATTCGCCGCCTGTCTTTGCCGCGCCGGGTGAGCGGCCGGGAGAATGGCAGACGCTCCTGCGGCTGACCTCGCTGCTTGCCGCCGACGCCGCTGCGGCGTCGGTCGAGGACCTCGACGACTTCGTCCTCGCCACCAGTCTGCAGCGCTACTTGCGCACTCCGTCGAAAATCGAAGGTCGCGAGGAAGGCGAAATCCTCGCCGCACTCGGCGAGCGCCGCGGTCCCGAGCGCTTGCTCGACCTGGCGCTGCGCGCCGGACCCTACGGCGACGGCTTCGAGGACAAAGCGGACGGCCTGTCGCTCGACCGCTTGCTGGCACATCCACACGGCATCGACCTCGGACCGCTGCAGCCGCGCGTCCCCGAAGTGTTGAAGACGCCGACCGGCAAGATCGAGCTGGCGCCGCCGCAGCTCGTCGACGATCTGCCGCGCCTGCAAGCGCGCATCGGTCATGCCAGCGAGTCGCTGCGACTGATCGGCCGCCGCCACCTGCGCTCCAACAACTCCTGGCTGCACAACCTGCCCAAGCTGACCAGCGGCCGCCCGCTGTGCACGCTGCAGATCCACCCCGACGACGCAGGCCGACTGGCGCTGCAAGATGGTCGCGCCGCATTGGTGACGTCGCGCGCCGGAACCGTCGAAGTTCCCGTCGAGGTCACGGCCGACATCATGCCCGGCGTCGTCAGCATGCCGCACGGCTGGGGGCACGACCGCGAGGGCGCTCACCTATCGGTCGCGCGCGATCGCCCGGGCGTCAATTGCAACATCCTCGCCGACGAACGAGAGCTCGATCCGTTGTCCGGCAACGCCGTGCTCAACGGCATCCCCGTCACCATTCGCGCCGCGTGATCCGACGCTCGCCCGCCGGCAATGTCCGGGCTTTCCGGGTTGACGTCCACCTGACGCGTGCGCGGGATGACGACGAGATCCATGTCTTCCATCGGAATGGCTCCGAGCAAGACCTCGTCACCCATGACGACGGCACCGGTATAGCCTACTCGGTTCTTGAATCTCACTTCGATCGGACCGACGTAGGGCACTCGGTGCTTGGAGCCATCGGCGAGCGTGAGGGTCTTGGTGCCACAGGGCTCGAGCCCGAGGGCAGACGACATCGACGGCGGTATGCAGAGAAACACCGACCCCGTGTCGGCAAGTGCAACTACCGACAGTGCGTCGAGATCCGGACGCCGCGGATTCCGCAACTCCAGATGCGTATCTACTAGACCCATAGCAATAGTGTATACGGGCACTCCGATCAGCGCAAACGTGCCACTGCGCTTTCCTCGACCCACCCCTTACGGCCGTCGCCGCGGGTTACGCGCAACCAGCCTTCACTCTGCCCTTCGATGTGCAGGCGTGTGCCGGCCAGCGCCTCGAAGTGCTCGGTGCCGTCGGCCTGCGGCTCGAAGCGAACCACAGCGCCCGTGCCGGCCGTGACGACGGCTTCGTTCCACAGCTCCAGCGCCTGGGCGCGATACATCAGATTGACGGCAATCACGGCGCACAGCACTCCGGCGATGCGCGCCACCGTCCAAGCCAGAGGTTGCCACGCGAGGCGGACGATGCCGAGGGCGAGGACCGTCCAGAAACACCACCAGGTGATGGTGAACGCCGTCGCAAGTCCGGACTCGGTCGTGCGGTAGGCAATGAAGAAGAGGACCCGCCGCCACAAGGAGTCTCGCTCTTCGGCGATCTCGAGAGATTCCTCGGCGAAGGATCGGTTGGCGGCGACGTCCGGATCGTTGGGCAGCAGGCGCTGCGCTCGCAAGTAGCTGGCCAACGCTCGCGCCTGATCACCAACCTTGAAGAAGGCATTGCCAGTATTGAAGCTCAGCGCACCACTCTCGCTTCCCCGCGCCCGCGCTTCGCCGTAGTTCTCGAGCGCTTCCTCGTAACGGCCCTCCGCATAGGCGTGGTTGCCGGCAAAGAACGCCGCCGCCGGGCCGACGTCACTCGCGACGTCGGCGCGCAGCGGGCCGCTCAGCGTCGCCGCAAAGACGACGCCAGAGAACGCCAACAGCCAGAGAAGGGCACGCGCCATGTGCTCGGAGAGGTCCTGGCGGTCTTCGGCCGCATCGATGATGCGGCGCGCCCGCCGCGCCATCGCCGCCCGCTCGCCGTCGCCGTCGCTGGATGGCGCATAGCGCTGGCGCTCGACATCGGCAAAAAACGAGCGCACGTCATCACTCAGCCCCGAGTCGAAACCGACCTCACGCAGGCGGCGCGCCGCGCGCTCGCCGTCGACCGCACCGACCGGCAGATCGAGCTTGGCGGAAAGATAGTCGGTGACCGCCCGCGCCATGACATCGAGCGACGGATTGCCGGCCAGAGCCGCCACCGCCTGCGGACCCGCCATGCGATAGCGCCGCAACTTCGGATTGGCGGAAAGGAGATTCTCCTGGTGGTTGCGCCACCACAACAGGCCAAAGGCGACCACCGGAACGCAATTGACCAACCAAAACCACAGCGAACCCACCGCAGTCGAGCCGACGTCGACCCACCTTCCCGGCGTGCTCTTGATGTAGACGATGTCGCGACCGAGCGGACCCGGCGCCTTTTCCGCCCGCCCCGAAGCTCCCTGCGCAACCACTGCCGATTGCGCATCGGCGCCCGCCTTCACTCGCAACCGGATCGGTCCGCGCCGCACCGAACGGTACTCCTCTTTCTGCGGGTCGAAAAACGACAGCTCGAGCGCCGGCAACTCCTGAACGCTCGTCGATTGCGGAATCACCACCTGCTCGATACCGCGCTTCCCTTTGCCGAGATTCTTCAGTGGAACCGGATCATAGGCGCGAAGCTGATCGCTGGCGTGCAGCCGCGGCGGCGTCGCTTTCGCCAGCTCACCGTCGCCCTGGACGACCACTCGCACAGTGATCGGGTCGCCGGCATTCAACTCTTGCGGCGCCGCCGAGACGCGCAGATCGAAGTTGCCGACGGCGCCAGCAAATCCCGTCGGCCTGCCTTCGGCGGGCAACGCTCGCGCCTCGTAGGAAACGGGATCACTGCGCACCTCGACCGGGCGGCGCTCGGAAAACCCGCCCAGCATGTCGAAGACACTGCCGCGGCGCCGCTGGCGGCGCTGGAGAACGCTGAGATCCATCTTGGCGCGCAGCTCGCCGGCGCCGGCGCGCAGCGCCGATACGTGCGTCTCGAGATAGAGGACTCGATACTGGTGTCCGCCGATGTGCTCGTCGCGTTGCGCCGGCTGCGGCATCTTGCCAACCGAAAGCCCTTGCCCCTCGATCTCCGGAAAGTGCATCTCATCGACGCGGGTTCCATTCGGAATCAGCAAGCGAACCGTCAGCGGCACCCGCTCACCGACATACGGTCGCTGCTTGCCCAGGCGCAGCTCGAGACGCAGTCCCGGTGCGCCAGCCGACGCCTTGCTCCCCTCACCTCGCGGCTGCACCTGCACCGACACCTGGTTGGAGCGAAGCTTGGTGCCGCCAACGTCGATTTCGACCGGACCCAGGGTGTAGGACCCCGGTTTTTGCGCGATCAACTGGAAGCGATGCGAAACGCTACTCGACATCTGCCCGTTGACGAAGCTCATCTGCGTCGACGGCCCCACGTACTGGGCGCGAAAGCCGTCCACCGCGAGCTGCGGTGCGGCGGCGTCCTGACTCCCCTGCACCTGCACGGTCAGCACCGTCGAGTCGCCGACCTCCAATCGAGCCCGGTCGACGGCGATGGATACGCTCGCCGACTGGGCGGGGGCGACCGCGGCCAAAACATGCATCACCACCACAATCGCAAGCGAGATCGAGCGCCGGGACTTCATTGCGATCACCAGTCCTGACGCGGATCGCCGAGACCGGCAACACCCACTTTGCGTTCGATGTCCTGCGGCCCGAGCTCCTCCTCGCGCGCCGCATCGAGAACGGCGCGCGCCGCCTGCTCCTCCTCGCTTTCGCGATCCGACTCGGCCCCCTCTGCGGCGCCGCCACCGGGCTCCTGCTCGGCCGGCGGCTCCTCCTCTTGCTCCTCGCCTGCGCCGCCGCCCTGCTCGTCCTGAGGCTCTTGCTGCTCCGGTTGCTCCGACGGCTGCTGCTCTTCCCCCTGGTTCTGACTCTCTTGCGGCTGCTGCTCTTGCTCCTCCTCCTCGCCGCCCTGCTCTTCCTGTTGCTCTTCCTGCTGTTGGTCTTCTTGCTGTTCTTCTTGCTGCTCTTGCTGGTCCTGTCGCTGCTCTTGCTGTTCTTCCTGGTTTTCCTGCTCCTCCTGGTTTTCCTGGTTTTGGCGCTCCTGCTCCAAGCGCTCGCGCAACTCTTCAATGCGGCGTTCGACCAGCTCGTGGTTGTACTTCGCGTCGGTGTTGGCAGAATCCGCTCCCATGGCGCGGCGGTAGGCGAGCAACGCCTGCGCCCAACTCTCGAGGGTTCGCTGCGGGTCGTCGTTCTCCACCTCCGCACCGAGGCGAAAGTGGGCGTTGCCGAGGTTGTAGTTGGCAACCGCCAGCCACTCTTCATCGCCCTGCGCAGCCACTTTTTCGAGCGCCTCGACGGCATCCTGATAGCGGCCCTGCTTGTAGAGCGCCGCCGCGAGATCGAATTGCAACAACGGCGACGCCGGCGATTCGACGAGCGCTTCACCAAAGGTCGAGACCGCCGCTGCGTACTCGCCCTTGGCAAATTGCTCGACACCCTGGTTGACGGGATCGCTCTTCTCGTCGAAGAGGCCAGCCGACGCCGGCGCGGCCGGCGCCAACCACACCATCAGAGCCAGGGCGGCGAGAGCGCGGCGGCCGGCGAGCGATCGCAGGCGGCGCAACCAGACACCCACGGGCGACTGCCGCGGCCGCTCACCGACCAGGCTTTCGAGGAACAAGAGGAGAAGCGCCAGCAAGAGCGGAATCTGAAAGCGCTCCTCGTAGCGCCGTTCCAACCCGCTGTCGACCTCGCGTCTCTCCATCTTGGCGATGTGCTCATCGAAGACCTCATCGAGACCGAGCTGCGGCCCGAGTCCGCGCACGTAGGCGCCACCGCTGTTCAAGGCCAGGTCGCGCAGGAGCGACTCGTTCAATCTCGACTTGACGACCTGTCCCTTGCGATCCTTGACGTAGCCCCGGGTGCCCGGCAGCGGCAAGAGCTCGCCCTCCGGCGTGCCGATGCCAACCGTGTAGATCTTGACGCCCCGCTCGGCCGCCTGCTCCGCCGCGGCGAGGGCATCGCCCTCGTGATCCTCGCCATCGGTGATGAGAATGAGCGCCTCGTACTTGCCCTGGCGCGCTTCGAAGGCCCGCAGACTGGTCTCGATGGCGCGCGTCAGTGACGTCCCACCGCGCGGAATGATTCCAACCTGGAGAGCGCGCAGGGAGCGTGCAAAGGCGGCGTAGTCGAGGGTCAACGGAGTTTCCAGAAAGGCCGTGCCGGAGTAAGCGACCAAGCCGATGCGATCGCCGCGCAAGCGCGGCAGCAGATCGAGCACGGCCAACTTGGCGCGCTCCAGGCGATTGGGCTTGACGTCGGTCGCCAGCATGCTGCGCGAGGTATCGAGAGCGACGATCAGGTCGATCCCCTCCCGGCGCACTTCCTCCCAGTGAAAGCCGTACTTCGGTCCGGCGAGCGCAACGATCAGCGATGCCAACGCCACCAGGCGCAGCAACAGGCGCAGCAGGCGGCGGCGCTGGCTCAGCCCCCGGGCCAGGCGGGCAACCACCGAGTCATCGGCAAAGGTCTGCAGCGCAAGTCGGCGCTGCCGCCAGGCAAAGGCGAGCGCGACGGCGACGACCGCCAGCGCCAACCACAGCAGATGATATCCCGGATCACGCCACAACATCGTCCTACCCTTCGCCGCCCAACCTCACGGCAGCACCCGCAACCAAGTCTCCGCCAGCAGCAATTCCACAGCCAAGAGAAGGATCGCCGGCATCACCAACCACGGGTAGAGCTCGTGGTAATCGAGATAGAGCAAGCCTTCGTGCTCGGTCTTTTCCAGGCCGTCGATCTCGGCGTAGATCTCGCCCAGGCTTTCCGTATCGACGGCGCGAAAGTACTTTCCCCCGGCGATCGACGCCATCTTGCGCAAAGTATCCTCGTCGATGTCCACCTGCATCGGCACGTAGCGCTTGTTGCCGAAGAAATCGGTGCTCGGGTAGCGCGCGACACCGCGCGTACCGGCACCGATCGTGTAGACGCGATAGCCGAGAGTCGCCGCCGCCTCGGCCGCCGACAGCGGCATCACTCGGCCGGCATTGTTCTGGCCGTCGGTCAACAACACGATGACCTTGCTCTTGGTCTCCGACTTTTCCAGAGCGTTGACCGCCGTCGCCAGCGCCGATCCCACCGCCGTACCGTCTTCGATGACGCCGATCTCGGCGCGGTCGAGGTTGGACAACAACCAGCCGTGATCGAGGGTCAGCGGCGACTGCAGATACGGGCGGGCGGCGAAGAGAACCAGGCCGATGCGATCGCCGCGCCGGCTCTCGACGAACGAGCGCACTGCCTGCTTGACGACCTGCAGCCGATTGGCCGGCCCCGCCGCGAGCGTAAAGTCCTCCGCCAACATGCTGCTCGACACGTCGACGGCGAGCATGATGTCGATTCCCTCGCTGCGCATCACGCTCTCTTCGTTGCCCATCTGCGGCCGCGCCAGGGCGAGGATGATCATCGCGGCCGCAGCCAGACGCAACCATGGCAAATAGCGGCGCCAACGGGTCCGCGCGCCGCTGCCAACCTTCTCGAACAAGGCGAGCGAGGAAAAGCTCAGCGCCGGCGGGCGGGCACCCCACCAACGCCAGAGCAGCGGCAGCGCCGCCAGCAGGAGCAACGCCCACGGATCATGCAGCCGCATCGTGCGCCTCCAGCCGCGGCGCCGTCGTCGACACGAATTCGCGCGCCGCCTCGTAGGCCTTCTCGCCTTGCTCGACGGTCGGTACGTGACGGGCAAACTTCACCAAATCCGCTTCACTCAAGAACTCACCCAAGCGGGCGCGATGCTGCGCCTCCAGCTCGGAGCTGGACTGCGCCACCTGCAAGAACTCCTCCGTCGTCATCTCGGGGGCGCGGACGTGAAACCGGCCTTCGATGTACTCGCGCACGATGCGCGATAGGCGAACGTAGAACTCGGGCTGTCGCCCTTCTTCGAGCAATCGCGCACGCCGCAGGTGAGTCAACGCCTCCAGCGCCAGTTCATGTGCCGGCCGCTGCGGCACCGCCGAATCCTGACGGCGCGACCACAAGCGGCGAGCGAGCAGGGCCAGGACGCCAACCAGCAGTGCCAGCGCCGCCAACCCTCCATAGAGCGATCTTCGGTCGCGCGGTACGCCGACCGGACCGACGATCTCTTTGATGTCCGCCGTCGCCAGGGCCTCTTCGTCCGGTAGCAGCGACACGATGGTGACGACTGCCTCGGGCACGTCGACTTGCTCGACACCGCCACCGGCGACGCGATAGCCGACCACTCCCCCTTTGACGAGCTGGTGCCCAGTCGAGTAGCCGACCAGATCGTACCACTGCTCGTGGACCCGCTTGCCATCCTCGCTTTCACCGGGCGCTGATGAGCCGAAATCGCGGATCAAGAACTCACCGATTCGATCGACCAGCAGCGGCATGACGATCTCGGCATCATCGCTGCTTTCGACGCGCACGAAGTAGCGGAACGCTGTCCCGATTTCGCTTCGATCCGGCTCGACTCTCGCCGACACCTCGATCGGCGCGCCCGCCTCCGTCGCCGCGCTCGCCGGCGCCAATGCAACGAGCCAAGAGAGTGCCGCGACTGCCAACCTCATCGCGATCCCCATCACTGCCTGGCGCGAAAGAAGCGCATCAGCTCGCGAACGTAGGGTTCATCGGTACGCACGCGCACGGCGTCGACGTCGATCGAGCGCAGCGTCCGATCGCGTTGCTCGCGGCGCTCCACCTGTCGCGCGCGGAACGCCTCCCGTACTTTCGCATCCGACGTGTCGACGACGATCTCGGCGCCGCTCTCCGCATCCTGCAGAGCGAGCATCCCGGCGCCCGCGAGCTCGAGCTCGCGCGGATCTTCGAGAACCACGGAAACCAAATCGTGTCGCCGCCGCGCGATGCGCAGCGCGCGCTTGATGTCGGCTTGCAGAAAGTCCGAGAGGAGGAACACCACACAACGGCGGTGTGTCACCTTTGCCAGGTGATCGAGCGCCATCGGAATGTCCGTCCCAACTCCTTGGGGTTGGTGATTGAGGATCTCGCGAACGACCCGGAGAACGTGGCGATTGCCTTTGCGCGGCGGCAGCGCCAGCTCGACGCGGTCGGTGAACATGACGAGGCCGACCTTGTCGTTGTTGGCGATCGCCGAGAACGCGAGCACGGCCGCCAGCTCTGCGGCCAGCTCTTGCTTGAAACGCGCGCCGGAGCCGAAGTGCGTCGAGCCGCTGGCGTCGACGAGCAACATCACGGTCAGCTCGCGCTCTTCGACGAAACGCTTGACGTGCGGCTCGCCGGTCCGCGCCGTCACGTTCCAATCGATGGTCCGCACGTCGTCACCGGGCAGGTAGCCGCGCACCTCGGAGAACTCCATACCGCGGCCCTTGAAGACGCTCTGGTACTGGCCGCCGAAGAGATCGCTGACCAGATGGCTGGTGCGGATCTGGATCTTACGGATCTCTTTGATTTGCTCCGAGCTCAGCATCGCCGGCTACGGAACGGGCACTCCGTCGAAAATGCGCTGCACGATCGTATCCGACGTCATC
This sequence comes from uncultured Binatia bacterium (SeqCode), assembly GCA_965216585.1. Lineage (GTDB taxonomy): Bacteria > Desulfobacterota > Binatia > HRBIN30 > CADEER01 > CADEER01. The sequence continues at coordinate 512,510 of CBDCGC010000003.1, forward strand.
TCTTCCGCCTCGGCTTCATAGGAAATGGAAACCCTGTGGCGCAGGACGTCGGCACCAATCGTCTTGACGTCTTGCGGCGTCACATAGGCACGGCCCTCGACGAAGGCATGCGCCTTGGCAGCGAGCGTGAGAAAGAGCGTCGCGCGCGGCGAGGCGCCGTATTGGATGAACGGCGCCAGATCGAGGTCGAAGGATTGAGGGTCGCGCGTCGCGACGACGAGATCGATGACGTACTCCTTGATCTTGTCGTCGATATAGACGGCATCGACCAGCTTGCGCGCACCGACGATGTCCTGCGGCGAGATGATGCTGTCGACGGCCGGCGCCGACTCGGTCGATGCCATGCGATCGAGAATCAACCGTTCCTCCTCGCGCGAAGGGTAGTCGACGGAGAGCTTCAACATGAACCGGTCGACCTGCGCTTCCGGCAGTGGGTACGTGCCCTCTTGCTCGATCGGATTCTGCGTCGCCAGGACCAGGAAAGGCGAAGGCAGAGCAAAGGTCTCGTCGCCGATCGTCACCTGGCGTTCCTGCATCGCCTCGAGCAGCGCGCTCTGCACCTTGGCTGGAGCGCGGTTGATCTCGTCGGCGAGGATGATGTTGGCGAAGATCGGCCCCTTCTTGGTCGTGAACTCCCCTTCGCGCGGGTTGTAGATGAGGGTGCCGATGAGGTCGGCAGGCAACAAATCCGGTGTGAACTGGACCCGCCGGAAATCCGCATCGACCGCGTCGGCCAGTGTCTTCACCGCCGTCGTCTTGGCAAGTCCGGGCACGCCCTCGAGAAGCACGTGACCGTTGGCGAGTAAACCAATCAACAGCCGGTCGATGACATAGCGCTGGCCGACGATGACCTTGCCAATTTCCTCGCGCAGGCGATAGACGAAAGCCGCGCCCTCGGCGATCTGATCGTTGGATACCGCACTTCCTTGCTCCATGGCCTCCACCCGGTTGACCCGACGACCGTCTAGGACGGGCGCGGACGAAAAATATTCAGTCGCCAACGGTTAACCACGCACTTCAGACCCGTCAAGGCGGGTCGGCCACAGCGACGGCGCCCGCCGGCGGGGCACCCCTTGTGGTGCCCCGGCCACACGAGATAGTGGCAGCCCTGTGTTTGCCCGCTGCCGACGACGAGCCGAAGCATACGCGCTCTTTCTGTTGATCGTCACCGTCGCCGCTTGCCGCGACGCGGCGCCGCGCCGGACACCGAGCTTGCAAGCGGGCTCTCGGCCGCACGTCGTTCTGGTGATCATCGACACCCTGCGCGCAGACCACCTGCCGAGCTACGGCTACAGCCGACAGACGGCGCCATATCTGCAAGCACTCGGTGCCCGCGGCTGGGTCTTCGATCGGGCTTTCGCGCAATCCGGGTGGACCCTACCGGCTACCGGCTCGATTCTCTCGGGTCTCCTGCCGACCGAGCACGGCGGTGTCCGCGACGGCAACGACATGCGGCGCTTCGGTCGCTTCGATCCACCGTCGCCGACCGCCGCCGAAGCCTTCACCACCATGGGCTATCGCACTGGCGCCGTCGTCAACAACACCTTCCTGGCACCCGATTTCGGCTTCAACCGCGGCTTTGCGAGCTACGACTACCGCGGCGCCGACAGCATGCAGCACCGCAGCGCCGTCGACACCGCCGCGGCCGGGCTGCAATGGCTCGACAGCGCGGCGACGCCGGCGTTTCTCATGCTCCACTTCATGGAGCCGCACACCAGCTACGCTGCCGGTGCGCCCGAACGCGGCCTTTTCGCCACCCTAGGGGAAGAAGCGAACGTCCCGTTTCCCTTTCACCTGCAACACGGCAAGCCCCCCTTCGCGCCGCGCGATCCAGGCGCGCGCGAGATCGTAGCCGCACTCTACGACGAAGAGATCCACGCCGCCGACCGGGGGATCGGACAGCTCGTAGAGGGGCTGAGCAAGCGCGGCCTGATCGACTCGACCTGGATCATCGTCACCAGCGACCACGGCGAAGAGCTCTGGGACCACGGCGGCTTCGAGCACGGCCACCACCTGATGGGAGAGCTGCTGCGCGTGCCGCTCATCGTCGCCGGCCCGGCGACCACCCACCGCCGCATCGCCGCGCCGGTGTCGCACATCGACATCCACGCGACCCTGCTCGCCCTGAGTGGGCATGCCCAGATCGATGGCAGTGGCGGTTTGGATCTCGTCCGCGCAGCCCAAGAACCCGGCCGCCTGCCGGCGGCCCGTCCGATCGTCGCCGAAGACTGTCTCTACGGCCCGTGGCGCAGCGCCGTGACGGTGGGTGGCTATCGGGTCGAAACCAACCACCAGAGCGGCAAGACGTCGCTCTTCGCACTCGACGCCTACGGGCAAGGCGATCGCGCCATCGCCACGGGCAAGGACGACATCCGCCGCGATCTAGAATCGACGATGCAACGGCTGCGCGGCGGCCGCGGCGCGCCCCAGGTAGCCAGCCGCGCCCTCAACCTCGACGCCGCCAAGCTCGAACAGTTGCGCGCCCTCGGCTACCTGCGCTGAGCCGCACCAATCAGCGGCCAGCCGCCCGCCAGGCGGTCAGCCATACCGAACCGAGCATCGTCGCCGCGGCACTGATCTGGCCGCGGCAAAGATCGCCGACCTCGCGCTCGAGGCGTTCGTTGTAGTGGCGCGAACGCGGCCGCCCGGCGCGTTTTGCGACGCCGTCGGCGCGGGTGATCATCGCCGCGCCGGGATAGCTGGCAAAGAGCCCCTCGAAAACCTCCGTTCGCAGATCGCTCAGCCGGCGCGCCGGCTGCAAGGCGGGGCCGATCGCCTTTTCGTAGTGACGAATCCTGGCATCGACGACGTCGTTCTCCAAGCGCCGGTGAATCCCCTTGGCGCCGCTTTTCTGGCCATCGAAGTCGACCGTCAGATGCAACGGCTGGTAGGCGTCGCCGACGTAGTGAGCGAGATGTCCGGCGAGGCGAACCCACTCGTCCTTGCCGTCGCGCAGGGCCGCCTGCAGCTCGGCCTCTTTGCGCAGAATCACCCAGGGCAACACGCCGTACTTGCGCACCTTGCGCTCGCCGAGGCGGCGCACGGCCTGGTCGTAGTAGCGCGGAAATCCAGCGAACGGCGCCGCCATATAAGCATCGAGGTCGAGGAAGTGGCGGATCTTCTCCTCCTTGCCGTAGCGCGCACGCAGCACCGAGTCGGGTTCGTTCGCATAGCGCTCGAGCTTGCGCGAGTGGCGGCGAAACTCACGCGCGATGTCCGCCGGTAGCGTCGCAATGGCCAGGCGAACGATCGCTGGGTGGGTTCGATCACCCCAGGCCCGCGCCGGCGCCGCCGCCACCATCACCCCGGCGACCGCCAGCAAGGAACAGATCACGCCGCGGCAAAACGTCTTCATAGGAGTCGCGCCATCATTACTCGCGAGATCGCATCGACCCGCGCCCACGCCTGCTCCCTCGTCGTCGTGCTCACCGGCACCGAGCACTCCGCACCGGCGGGCGAACGCAGCCAGCGATGCACGATACAGCGCCGGTCGAGCGCCAACTTGGCGACCGGCCGGGCAGCGGCTTGCGGCCCTTGCAACGCCGTCCAGATCGACTCGAACGCACTGCGCACTTCGCCCGCACCAACCGTCGCCGTCTGGCCGACGTCGCCGCCTCGTATCCCCCAGAGCTGCACCTCGCCCGGCCGTACCCCCGGCTGGATGGCGACGACGGCGGCAGTCGCGGCCTGACTGGCGAAGAGCGTCGCCCGCAGTCGGCGGATCGCCTCGATGCGTCGCTGCTGCGCCGCCGCCGCTTCGAACCTCTCCTCCGCCGCCAGCGCGTCGCGGCGCTCTGTCAACTTGCGCAGCGCCACCCCGGCGCGGCCGGCCAGCGCTTCGCGCACGAGGAGGAGATTGCGCCCATATTCGCCGCCGCGAACACCCTCCACACAGGGAGCGAGACAGCGCCGCACGTCGGCGCGCCAACACGAAGTCGGGGGCATTGGATCGCAGGTGCGCAAGGCGAAGGCGTCGTTGAGGGCTTCGACTGCGCGTTCGATCTTGCGCCGCTGGAAGAACGGCCCGAGAAAATGAGCGTCCTCGTCGCTGCGATCGACGACGGCAACCCTCGGGAAGGTATGTCCGTAGTCGACGCGAACATAGAAATAGCCCTCGGGCTTGGCCATGCGCCGGTTGAAGGGCGGCCGCAGCTCCTGCACCAGCTCGGCCTCGCGCAACAGAGCCGCCAGCTCCGATCCGCAACGCTCGATTCGCACGCGCCGAGCGACGCGCATCATCCGCGCCACCTTGCCCACCGCGGCCGACGGCTGCAGGTAGGAAGCGAGCCGGTTGCGCAGATGGATGCTCTTGCCGACATAGAGCGCTCGATCATCCGCTGCAACGAAGGTGTAGACTCCGGATGCAGCGGCAACCCTGCTCGGTCGCGCTGCCAACTCGTCGATGCTCAAAACCAAGGAACGGCTGGGCGGCGGCAAAGACGCGGGCGCCGCCGGTGCACTGACCGTCATCGCAGTCGAGTTGCGGCGATCGCGCACAGCGCCATCGTCGCGATCAGCACACCGCCGTTGATCTGCACCGCCAACTCGTGCAGCCGATCAAACTCGCCCTGCACGGCATGCGGCGCCGGGGCGCGGCGGATCTGATCGCGCAGATCGTGCGAACGGGGCTGGACGATCACACCGGCGTAGAGGGACGCAACCAATGCGAGAGCGGCAATCGCACCCGACAACAGCCAACCCCGGCGCGGCGGTGGCGAGCGGCGCCAGAGCACCAGCGAGCAGGCGGCGACGACGACGGCGCAGACATAGGCGAGCCGGTAGTACCACGGAAACAACAGCGTCATGACGTCACCGGCCGCCTGGCTACTCGGCATGCTGGTGAACAACACCGGCGCGACGACGGCCGAGAGGAACACCGTCTTGCCAACCCAGATGGCGAGAAAGACGACGAGGGCGAAGCGAACGAACCACATCAACGCGGTCTCATTGCAGGTACGAGTCGCCGCCGGTGAAGAGCGGTCTTCGCCCGGCGAACCCATCCTCCAGCCGATGCCAGTGCGCGACTTCCTTCTCGCCGTACTGCCAGCACAACAACGCGACCTCGCCGTCGATCTCGGCCGGGAAGTCGACGAGACCGAGGTCGAGGCCTTTGAAATGGCCGCCGCATTCGTCGATCTGGGCAACCAGCGCCTGCAGCTCTTCGACCAGTTGGCGCTTCTCCGGCCAGCGCTGGATGAGCTGCGCAACCTCGAGCTCGGAGGCCGGCTGCCCGATTTCTTCGGCCAGCGTGTCGAGGGACTGGCGCAGCTCGGCAGCCCGAGCCTGCAGGCGAGCCATGATCAGCTCGAGGCGGGGAATCAAGGCGTTGACCTCCGCGATGGAAAACAGTTGCGTTTCCTCTTCACTCGTCATCAGCAACCTCCCAACACAACCGGCCCCGGCCCCTGCCGCGCCTCCACCCACCATCCGCTCGACGCGATCAATACGCAAGACCCGCGCTGTGCCGGCCTGCATCAAGCCGAGAAAGCCGCTACTCTGAACGCCATGCGACGAACCTTTCCGGCCTTCCTTCTCCTCGCAACATCGCTTCTCCCGGCCGCTGCAGCAGCGGCCGCCGACACCACTGCGGCGGTGCGGCGGGAAAGTCTCGGGCGGGCGCCGGACGGAAACGAAGTGCGTATGAGCGAGTTGCGCGGCCGCGTCGTCGTTCTCGCCTTCTGGGCCTCGTGGTGTGTTCCCTGCCGCTTCGAGCTGCCCGAGCTCAACCGAATCGCCCGCATCTATCGCTCCAAGGATGTCTCCGTCATCGCCGTCAATAAGGGTGAAGAGCTGAAAACCACGCGGCCGACGCTCGATGAAATTCTGGCACACAAAGACGAGCGCCTCGCCATGCGCATCACCAGTGACCCGACCTCCGACGTGGCCGGCTCCTTCGGCGTCTTCGGCCTGCCGACGACGATGCTCTTCGACGCCAAGGGTACTCTGCGCGCCGAGTACACCGGCTTCGAGAAAGACACCACCGAGAAGCTGATCGGCCAGATTGCCGTCCTCCTGGCCGAGGCCAGAGACAGAGCTACCTCACGTTGAACAACTGCGGGCTGGCGGGCAGGTCGGTCGCTCCCATCAGATATCGATCGACGCCGCGGGCGCACTCGCGACCTTCCCAGATGGCCCAGACGACGAGCGACTGGCCGCGGCGCGCATCGCCGCAGGCAAAGACCCCCTCGCTGCTGCTCATGTAGCGGTCATCGGCGACGATGTTGCCGCGCTGGTCGAGCTCGAGACCGAGGTCGCCGATCGGTCCGCCCTGCTCCGGACCGACGAAGCCGAGGGCGAGCAACACCAGATCGGCGTCCATCTCGAACTCGCTACCGGCAATCTCCGTCATCTTGCTGGGCCGTCCGTTCTCGTCGTACTGCCACTCGAGACGCACCCCGTGCAGCTTCTCGACGACGCCGTTGTCGCCCGAGAAACTCTTGGTGTTGATCGAGAACTCGCGCACCACCCCCTCCTCGTGCGAGCTCGAGGTGCGCATGATCATCGGCCAGTAGGGCCAGGGCATGTGCTCGGTGCGTCCGTCCGGCGGTTGCGGCATCAGCTCGAACTGATGCACCGACTTGGCGCCCTGGCGGTTGGAGGTCCCCAGACAGTCCGAGCCGGTATCGCCGCCACCGAGGATGATCACGTTCTTGCCGGTCGCCATGATCTGCCCCGGCACGTCATCGCCGGCGACGACCCTGTTCTGCTGCGGTAGGAACTCCATGGCGAAGTGGATTCCGCCGAGCTCGCGCCCCGGCAGCTGCAGATCGCGTGGCTTGGTCGAACCAGCGGCAATGACGAAGCAATCGAAGTCGGCGCGCAATTGGTCGGTCGTAACGTCGCTGCCGACGTTGGTGCTCGGCTGGAACGTCACACCTTCTTCTTCCATCTGTCGCATGCGGAAGTCGATCAGGTGCTTTTCCATCTTGAAATCGGGAATCCCGTAACGCAGCAGACCGCCGATGCGGTCGGCCCGCTCGTACACCGTCACCGCGTGCCCCGCCCGCGCCAGTTGTTGCGCACAGGCCAAGCCCGCCGGCCCGGAACCGACGACGGCGACCTTCTTTCCCGTCTTGGCAGCCGCCACCTGCGGCTTCACCCACCCCGCCCCGAGCGCGTGGTCGATGGTCTGTTTCTCGATCAGCTTGATCGTCACCGGATCGTTGTTGATGTTGAGAACGCACGCTTCTTCGCAAGGTGCGGGACAGATGCGTCCGGTGAACTCGGGGAAGTTGTTGGTCGAGTGCAAGCGCTCGATCGCCTCCTCCCAGCGGCCGCGATAGATCGAGTCGTTCCAGTCCGGAATGATGTTCCCCAGCGGGCAACCGGTGTGGCAAAAGGGGATGCCGCAGTCCATGCAGCGCGCTCCCTGGTCGCGCAGTTTCTCCTCCGACCACTTGCCTTCCAGCTCACTCCAGTCCTCGAGGCGCTCCCGCACCGGCCGCCGCTGGGGGAGCGCCCGATCGATCTCCAAAAACCCGGTAACCTTCCCCATGATTCACACTCGACCTCTCCGCTCAGGCGCTGGCGCGCTGCTCCGCTTGCAGCGCCGCCTGTTTGCGTTCGTTCAACACACGCTCGTAGTCCACCGGCATGACGCGCACGAACTTCGCCACCGACTCCTGCCAATCGGCCAATAGCCGCTTGGCGACGGCGCTCTCGGTAAGATCGTGGTGCTTCTGCACGAGCGCCTTCAAGAACGCCTCCTCCTCTGCCGGCACGGCGCCGAGCTTGACCATTCCCATGTTGCAGCGGCCGGCAAAGTTCGACTCTTCGTCGAGCACATAGGCGATGCCGCCGCTCATGCCGGCGGCGAAGTTGCGCCCGGTCTCGCCGAGAATCACGGCGCGGCCGCCGGTCATGTACTCGCAGGCGTGATCGCCGACTCCTTCGACGACGGCCGTGGCACCGCTGTTGCGAACACAAAAACGCTCGCCGGCCATACCGCGCAGAAAGATCTCTCCACCGGTCGCACCGTACAGCGCAACGTTGCCGACGATGATGTTGTCTTCCGGCACAAAGGTCGCTTCAGCCGGCGGAACGACCACCATGCGCCCGGCCGACATGCCCTTGCCGAAGTAGTCGTTGGCGTCGCCGATCAGATGAATCGAGATTCCCGGCGCCATGAAGGCACCGAAACTCTGCCCGCCCGAGCCCTGCAGGTTGAGCGAGATCGTCCCCTCGGGAAGCCCTTCTTCGCCCCAGCGCCGCGAGATCTCGGCCGAGAGCATCGTGCCGACGGTGCGGTTGATGTTGCTCACCGCCAGCTCGATTTCGACCGGCCTTCTGTTCTCGAGGGCGTCCTGGGCGAGCTCGATGAGCTGGTTGTCGAGTGCCTTGTCGAGCCCGTGATCCTGCTCTTCGACGCAGTGAGTCGCGATTTCCGGGCCGACGTCTGGCTTCCGCAACACTTGCGAGAGGTCGATGCCGCGCGCCTTCCAATGGTCGACGGCGTCGCGGGCATCGAGCATGTCGACCCGGCCGACCATCTCGTCGATGGTGCGAAAGCCGAGGGCGGCCATGTGCTCGCGCACTTCTTCGGCAATGAAGGTCATGAAGTTGACGACGTGCTCCGGCTTGCCGGCAAACTTCTTGCGCAAACGCGTATCCTGCGTCGCAATGCCGACCGGGCAGGTGTTCAGATGACACACCCGCATCATGATGCACCCCGATGCGACCAGCGCCGAGCTGGCAAAGCCGTACTCCTCGGCGCCGAGCAGGGTGGCGATGACGACGTCGCGACCGGTCTTGAGCTGACCGTCGGTCTCGACGCAGATTCGACCGCGCAGATCGTTCTCGACCAGAACTTGTTGGGTTTCCGCCACGCCGAGCTCCCACGGCAGCCCGGCGTGCTTGATCGACGTCTGCGGCGACGCTCCAGTGCCGCCGTCGTGACCGGAGATCAAAACGACGTCGGCCTTGCCCTTGGAGACACCGGCAGCGACCGTGCCGACACCGACTTCGGCCACCAACTTGACACTGATGCGCGCTCGGTTGTTGGCGTTCTTCAAATCGTGGATGAGCTGCGCCAGGTCCTCGATCGAGTAGATGTCGTGATGGGGCGGCGGCGAGATCAGGCCGACACCCGGCGTCGAGTGGCGGATCTTGGCGATGTACTCGTCGACCTTGTGCCCTGGCAGTTGCCCGCCCTCACCCGGCTTGGCGCCCTGCGCCATCTTGATCTGAATCTCGTCGCTGTTGACGAGGTAGTGACTGGTGACGCCGAAGCGACCGGAGGCCACTTGTTTGATGGCCGAACGGCGCAGGTCGCCGTTGGCGTCGGGGTCGTAGCGAACGGGATCTTCGCCGCCTTCGCCGGTGTTGGACTTGCCACCGAGGCGATTCATGGCGATGGCCAGGTTCTCATGTGCCTCGCGGCTGATCGAGCCGAGCGACATCGCGCCGGTCTTGAAGCGCTTGACGATCTCCGACGCCGGTTCGACTTCCTCGAGCGGGATCGACTTGCCTTCCTTGATGCGCAACATGCCGCGCAGCGTCGCCAGTTGCTTGGCGCCGTCGTCGGCGAGCGCGCTGTACTGCTTGAACAGCGCGTAGTTCCCCGAGCGCACCGAGTGCTGCAGCTTGGCAATGGTTTCCGGGTTGTACATGTGGAATTCGCCGCGCCGGCGCCACTGGTACACTCCGCCGACCTGCAGCTCTCCGTCCAGCGCCGGCGACACACCAAAGGCGTAGTGATGCCGATCGCCCGATTCGCGCGCGATCTCGTCGAGGCCGACCCCTTCGACGCGCGACGGCGTCCAGGTGAAGTAGGCGTCGATCACCTCGCGGTTGAGTCCGACACATTCGAAAATTTGCGCTCCGCGGTAGCTCTGCAGAGTCGAGATGCCCATCTTCGACGCGACTTTCAGCATGCCCTTGTCGAGCGCCTTGATGTAGTTGGCAATCGCCTTTTCCTGGCCGACGCCCTGGATGCGCCCATCCTCGATCATGCCGCCGATCGTCTCGAAGGCGATGTAGGGATTGATTGCCGCGGCGCCGTAGCCGAGCAGCAAACAAAAGTGCATGACCTCGCGCGCCTCGCCGGTTTCGACGACGATGCCGCAGAGCGTGCGCTTGCCTTCGCGAATCAAATGATGGTGCACCGCGCCGACGGCGAGCAAGCTGGGAATCGGCGCCGTCTCGGCGCCGACATCGCGGTCGGACAACACCAACAGCGTCGCCCCGGCGTCGACCGCGCTCGCCGCCGCAGCGCAGAGCTCATCGAGCGCCTGGCGCAGCCCCTTGCCGCCAGCGGCCGCCGGATAGAGGATCGGCAGCGTCCGCGAGCGCAGATCCTCGCGATCGAGATCGCGAATCTGCGCCATCTGATCGTTGGTGAGGATCGGCGTCTCCAGGCGCAGTTGCCGGCAGTGCCCGGCGCTGGTTTCGAACAGATTCTTCTCGGCGCCGACCGTCGTCACCGTCGACATGATGATCTCTTCGCGAATCGGATCGATCGGCGGGTTGGTGACCTGGGCAAAGAGCTGCTTGAAGTAGTTGAAGACGAGCTGAGACTTGTCCGACAGCACCGCCAGCGGCGTGTCGTTGCCCATCGAACCGATCGGCTCCTTGCCGGCCGTCGCCATCGGCCCGAGGAGAATCTTGAGGTCTTCGAGCGTGTAACCGAAGAGCTGCTGCGCGGTGAGGAGATCCTCGCGCGGCGCCGCCGACATCGCCGATTTCGGGTGCGGCAGATCGGCAAAACGCACCAGGTTGTCGCGCAGCCAGGTACCGTAGGGATGAGCCGATGCCATGCCGCTCTTGATCTCGCCGTCGTCGATGATGCGTCCCTGCGCCGTGTCGACGAGAAACATGCGGCCCGGCTGCAGGCGATTCTTGTAGAGAACGTTGGCCGGATCGACTTCCAGCACACCGACCTCGGAGGCCATGACGACGAAGCCGTCCTTGGTGACGACGTAGCGCGATGGTCGCAAGCCGTTGCGATCGAGCACCGCACCGATCACGGTGCCGTCGGTAAAGGCGATCGAGGCCGGGCCGTCCCACGGTTCCATCAGGCACGAGTGGTATTCGTAGAACGCGCGCATCTCATCCGGCATCGATTCGTGGTTCTGCCACGCCTCCGGGATCATCATCATCACCGCGTGCGGCAACGAGCGGCCGGTGTGCTCGAGTAGCTCGAGGGCGTTGTCGAAGCCGGCCGAGTCACTGCCGCGCTCCTCGATCACCGGACACACTTTCGCCGGATCATCGAAGAGCGGCGTGTCGAAGCGCGCCTCGCGCGCCTTCATCCAGTTGATGTTGCCGCGCAGCGTGTTGATCTCGCCGTTGTGGGCGAGGTAGCGAAACGGCTGGGCGCGGTCCCAGGACGGCAGGGTATTGGTGCTGAAGCGCTGGTGCACCAAAGCCAGGCAACTCGAAAGGTCGGGATCGTCGAGATCCTTGAAGAAGCCGGGCATCTGTTCCGGCAGCAGAAGGCCCTTGTAAATCAGAGTGCGGCACGAAAGGCTGGCGACGTAGAACATCTCATCGACGTCACCATCATTCTCGACGGCGTTCTCGACCTGCTTGCGCACGACGTAGAGCTTGCGCTCCAGCCCGGCGCGGTCGAGCGCACCGTCGCTGGCGATGAAGACATGTCGCAAGAACGGAGCGCTCGAGCGCGCCAGCGGCCCGCAGACACTCTCGTCGACGTCGACGTCGCGCCAGCCGAGAAAACGCAGCCCCTCCGCCGTCGCGCATTTCTCAAAGAGCTCTTCGCAGCGCTGGCGCTGCGCCGCGTCGCGCGGCAGAAAGATCAGCCCGGCGCCGTACTCGCCCTCGGCGGGCAAGTCGATGCCGAGCGGTCGCACCGTCTTGCGCAAGAAGGCATCGGGAATCTGGATCAGCATCCCGGCGCCGTCACCGGTTTCCGGATCACAGCCGCAGGCACCGCGGTGGGTCAGTCGCTCTAGGACGGTCAGACCCTGCTCGATGATCTCGTGCGTGCGCTCGCCCTGGATGTTGGCGACGAAGCCAACGCCGCAGGCGTCGTGTTCGAAAAACGGATCGTACAACCCTTCGCGCGTTCGATTGCGAATACTCATGTCGCGACCTCCGAGCTCTCTTTGGCAACCCGCAAGCGACGTGCGCCGGAGTGGTCCGACTTGCCGCCGCGCTCGCCCTTCGCCACCGGGTTCGACAAGTCGAGCCGCAAACCCTCCCGGTGAGTCGACAAGACGATCAGCGTTTCGGTCCGGCTGACGCCGGAGACCGATCGCAAATGTGCGATCAGCTCTTCCAACGTTTGCGTATTCGCCGTCTTGACCTTCAACAACAGCGTATACGCGCCAGTGACGTGGTGGCATTCCAAAACATCGGAACAGGCATCGATCTGCCTCTCGACATCGGTGATCGCCACCGGCTGATCGACGATCACTCCGATGAATGCGCCGATGTCGCGGCCCAGCTTGCGCGCGTCGAGCGCCGCGTTGTAGCCGGTGATGACACCGCCCTCTTCGAGCTTCTTGATGCGCTCGATGACCGCCGGCGCCGACAAGCCGACCCGATCACCAATCTTGGCCAGCGGCGTCTTACAGTGCTCCTGCAGGGCGTCGAGAATCTCAAAATCGATAGGATCGAGTTTCATAAGGCGATGGGCCGAAATACCCTACGCTTCGCTATCGATCAATAGATGGAGGGGAACAATATTAAGCCAATTGTGGCAATTCCTGAAGAAAACAGCGTTCTGCATCCTCTGGGCGGCGAGCTGTAGGCGCAGAACTACCCCAGCCAGGCCGCGCCGATGACACCGGCCGAGTCGCCAAGCTGGTGCTTGACGATGGGCGTGCGAAACTCGCCGCCGAAGACGTATGGCTCGACGGCGGCGCGGCCGCGGGTGTAGAGCTCGTCGATGTTGGAGACGCCGCCGCCGAGGACGACGACGTCGGGGTCGAGGATGTTGATGACGTTCGCCATTGCGCGGCCGAAATTGGCGATGAACTCCTCGAAGACGGCCGTCGCCAACGGGTCGCCGACGCGCGCTGCGGCGACGACGCCGGTGGCGTCGAGCTCTGCGCCCACACGCTCTTTGTAGGCGCGTGCGATGCCCGTTCCGCTGAGCAGTGTTTCCACGCAGCCGCGGCGGCCGCAGTAGCACTCGGGACCGTCCGGGTCGATCGAGTGATGCCCCCACTCGCCGCCGATGCGCTGGCCGCCGGTGTGAACCTTGCCGTCGAAGACGATTCCGCCGCCGACCCCGGTGCCCATGATGACCCCGAAGACACAACGAAAACCTCGCCCCGCCCCCTGCTGTGCCTCGGCCAGGGCGAAGCAATTGGCGTCGTTCTCGATCAGCACCGAGCAGGGCAAAACCTTTTGCAGATCGCCGCGGATGTCGCGACCGTTCAGGCACTGCGTGTTGGAGTTCTTGATCACCCCCGTCCGCCCCGACACCGCTCCCGGCGTGCCGACACCAATCAGCTCGCAACCGGGCGCCTGCGCAAGCATTTCCGAGGCCAGGCCGGCGATGTTGTCGACGATGTGCTGGTAGCCGCGCTGCGCTTCGGTGGGAACGCGATGGCGTTGCACGACACTGCCGGCCCGATCCAGAACGACTCCCTCGATCTTGGTGCCGCCGAGGTCGATGCCGACGCGAAACCCCGGCCCGCTCATCCGCCTCTCCACCCAACGCCCGGCGCGTCCGCGCGATTCTCGTCCCAGGAACCCACGACCATCGAGGTGGACTATGCGCAGATCTTCGAACCATCGATCAAGCGCCACGCGCCGAGATCGTCGCTCGGCCCTCTCCCCACGCGCCGGCGGGTGGGCTATACATTGACGTTTGCACTTCTGGCTTCCCCCCGAGGAGAAACGCAAGATGGTCCAATCTTCCTGGCGCGCAGCGCTGGTCACGACGATCCTGATTTTCGGCTTGGCCCTCGCCGCGGCCAATGCTCTCGGCATCGCCCTGCTGGCCGAACACTTCTCAGCGCCCGATTTCAGCCTCTCCGGGGCGGGCTTTGCGGTAAAGATCGCCGCCGCGACCGAGACCATGCGGGCTCGCTTCCCCAGCTTTTTCTGGCTCTTTTTCATCCTACCGCTGGCGCTCTTCGCCTTCACCGCCCTGTTGGTCTGGCTGCGGCTGGGCCGTCCACCTGCGCCGGGCGAATCAGCGCTGGCCCCATCGACGCCGATCGACGAAACCGAGCGCCTGACCCCAGCCCTGCAGATGCTGGCACTGCTGCAACAGGAAGGGAGGCTGGTCGATTTCCTCCAAGAGGACATCGGCGACTACAGCGACGAACAGGTCGGTGCCGCAGCGCGGACGATTCACAGCGGCTGCCGCAAAGCTCTGCTCGAGCGGATGGACATCTCGCGCATATTCGACGACGACGACGGCGCCACCGTCGAGATCGCCGCCGACTACGATGCGAACGAAGTTCGCCTGAGTGGTAACGTCCACGGCGATCCGCCGTTCCGCGGATCTCTCGAGCACGGCGGCTGGCGGGTGTCGAACGTCAAACTCCCCGAGCAGACCGGCGGAGACCCGGCAGTCGTCGCACCGGCCGAAGTCGAGATCGCCTGAGCTCGGTCGGAGTCTTCCATGAGCTACGTCGTAGGAATCGACCTCGGCACGACCAACAGCGTCGTCTCCTTCGTCGCGGCTGAAGAAGAGAACGCACGCATCGAGCTTCTCGACATTCCGCAGATCCGCGCTCCCGGCAGCGTCGAGGCACGCCTACACTTGCCTTCTTTTCTGTATCTGCCACCGGCCGGCGAAGCGGCTGGCGACTCGCTGGCGCTCCCGTGGGCGAAACGGCGCGACTACGCGGTAGGCATCTACGCGCAGCAGCGCAGCGCCGAAACTCCCGACCGCGTCGTCGCCTCGGCAAAATCGTGGCTGAGCCACAGCGGCGCCGACCGCACCGCCGCCGTCCTGCCCTGGGGCAGCGAGGACGACGCCGCCAAGCTGTCGCCGGTCGAGGTGACGGCTCGCTATCTCGCTCACATTCGCGAGGCGTGGGACGCCTCCCAGCCGAATCACCCACTGAAGGAGCAAGAGGTCCTGCTCACCGTGCCCGCTTCCTTCGACGAGGTAGCGCGCGAGCTCACCGTGCGCGCCGCTCGCGATGCCGAGCTGCCGGACGTGGTTCTCCTCGAAGAACCGCAGGCCGCGTTCTACTCCTGGATCGACGCCCGAGGCGACGCCTGGCGCAAGGAGGTCGAGGTGGGCGACCGCATCCTCGTCATCGACGTCGGGGGCGGCACCACCGATCTCAGCTTGATCGCAGTGGGCGAGCGCGACGGCAGCCTCGATCTGGAGCGCGTCGCCGTCGGTGATCACATCCTGCTCGGCGGCGACAACACGGATCTCGCCGTCGCCTACCGCGTGCGCAACCAGCTGCAAGAGCAAGGCACCAAGCTCGACGCCTGGCAGTTCCGCGCTCTGGTGCAGAGCTGTCGCGAAGCCAAGGAGTCGCTGCTGGCCGACGATGCCGGTGAGAGTGTTGCCGTTTCCATCCTCGGCCGCGGCAGCAAGGTGATCGGCGGCGCCCTGCGCGTCGACATCACCCGCGACGACGTCGCCGCAGCCGTCGCCGACGGCTTCTTTCCAAAGTCGAAGTACGAAGCGGAGCTCGATCAGGGAAGCGCGGCCGGACTGCAGGAGCTCGGCCTGCCCTACGCCGCCGATCCAGCGGTGACCCGGCACATTGCCACCTTCCTGCGCCGGCACAGCGACGGCGCGCAAGAATTGCCGACCGCGCTGCTCTTCAACGGCGGCGTCATGGCCGCATCGGCACTGCGCCGCCGCGTCACTGAGACGATGCGCGGCTGGGGTGCCGATACGCGCGTTCTCGACGGCGCCGACCCGCACCGCGCCGTCGCCCGCGGCGCCGCCTACTACGGCATCGCCAGGCGCGGCCGCGGCGTGCGCATCCGCGGTGGTACGGCCCGTTCGTTCTACATCGGCGTCGAAACGTCGATGCCCGCCGTTCCCGGCATGCGCCCACCGATCAAGGCGCTGTGCGTCGTCCCGCAGGGCCTCGAAGAAGGCAGTGACGTCGAGTTGCCGGCGCGCGAGTGGGCTCTGACGGTCGGGCAGAAGAGCGAGTTTCGCTTCCTCTCGTCGTCGCTGCGGCGCGACGATCGGGTCGGCACCCTGCTCGAAACCTGGGAGGAGGGAGAGATCGAAGAGCTGGCACCTCTGGCGGCGCAGCTCGAGTGGGAAGAGCAGAGCGGGACGAACGTCCCCGTACATCTCGAAGCACGGGTCAACGAGCTCGGAGTTCTCGAGCTGTGGTGCGTCGCCCGCGATGCCGACCGACGCTGGAAGCTCGAGCTCAACGTGCGTGGGACCTCGTAGGCCTACCCCGCCCAAGCTGCAACGAAGCCGAGCCCGAAATGCCCAGTCGCTACGTCGTCGGAATCGATCTCGGCACCACCAACTCGGCGATCGCATTCGCCGACACCAAATCCGACGACGCACGGATCGAGTCGATGCCGATCGCTCAACTGGTGGCGCCAGGCGAGACCGCCGAGCGCCCGACTCTCCCTTCGTTCGTCTATCTCGGCGGCGAGCACGACGTGCGTCCCGGCGAGCTCGACCTACCGTGGGCAAGCGAACGCGACTTCGCCGTCGGCGAGCACGCCCGCGAGCATGGAGCGCGGGTCAGCGGCCGCCTCGTCTCCTCGGCCAAGTCGTGGCTCTGCCACGGCGGCGTCGACCGCCAGGCCGACATTCTCCCCTGGGGCGCTCCCGACGACGTCACCAGGATCTCTCCAGTCGAAGCCTCGGCGCGTTTCCTGAAACACCTGCGCGACGCCTGGCAGCAGCGTTTTCCGAGCCATCCTCTGGCGGAGCAGGACGTCGTACTGACGGTGCCGGCGTCCTTCGACGAAGTGGCTCGCGAGCTGACCATCGAGGCCGCCGCCGATGCCGGCCTCGAGCACGCGCGTTTGCTCGAGGAGCCTCAGGCGGCGTTCTACTCGTGGCTGGAGAAGCACCACGACTCGTGGACCGACGCCATCGCCGGCAAACGATTGGCGCTGGTCGTCGACGTCGGCGGCGGTACTTCCGACTTTTCGCTGATCCGCATCGGCGACGAAGGCGGTTCGGTGTCACTGCAGCGACTGGCGGTCGGTGATCACATTCTCCTCGGCGGCGACAACATCGACGTCGCTCTGGCTCGCGTGCTCGAGGAGAGATTCGGCGAGAAGCTCGACACCCAACGCTGGCACGCGCTCACCAACCTCTGCCGGGGCGCCAAGGAGAGACTTCTCGCCGACGACGCCCCGGTCGACACACCGGTGCGCATCGGCGGGCGCGGCCGCTCCCTGGTCGGCGGTACGCTGAGTGCGACGTTGCAACGCGACGAAGTCGAGTCACTCGTCCTCGACGGCTTTTTCCCCCTGGTAGACCCGGGCACCCGCCCGCAGCATGATTCCGCCGGATTGCGCGAGTACGGTCTGCCCTATGCGGACGATGCGGCGCTGACCCGACACCTCGCCGCCTTCCTCGGTGACCATGCGAACGATCCGATCGCCGGCAGCGACGAAACTCTCGGCACGCCCGACGTGGTGCTCTTCAACGGCGGCGCGCTCAAGCCGCCGCTCATCCGCCGGCGCCTGCTCGAACAGCTGACCCAGTGGTCGGGCGGCGAACCCCCACACGAGCTCGACACCGACAGTCTCGACCTCGCCGTATCGCGCGGCGCCGCCTACTTCGCCATGGTACGCCGCGGACACGGTGTGCGCATCGGCGGCGGCAGCCCGCGGGCGTTCTATCTCGGCATCTCCGCCACCGACGAGCAGGCGCGGGTGCTCTGCGTCGTGCACCGGGGCATGCAAGAGGGCAGTGAAATCGAGCTCGGCGAGCCCGAGCTGGAGGTGACCACCAACCAACCCTGCTCGTTCCCCCTCTTCGCCTCGAGCACGCGCATCGGCGACGAGGCGGGTGAAATCGTCGAAGCCGCAACGGAGTCGCTCACGCCGCTGCCGCCGGTGCGCACGGTTCTCCGCTTCGGCAAGAAGCTGGTGCGCCGCGAGATTCCCGCCCGCGTGCTCGCCAAGCTGACCGAGATCGGCACCATGGAGGCCTGGCTGCGCTCGACGACGACCGACCACTCGTGGCGGTTGAGCTTTCACCTGCGCGAGCGCAGCACCGAGAGCGAAGGGGAGGACACGGCCACCGGCGGCGGGCTGGCGGTGGGCGACGCACAGCTCGAAGCGGCTCGCGGCGCACTCGCCAATGTCTTTCCTCGCCAGGGAGAAGGCAACGGCGATCCGGTAACGTTGACCAGGCAGCTCGAAGAAGCCTGCGGCGCCGGCAAGGACGCCTGGCCGCTGCCGGCCATCCGCGCCTTGTGGGACGAGTTGTGGGAGAGTCGCCAACAGCGCCGCAGATCGCCGGGACACGAAGCGCGCTGGTTGAACCTCTGCGGCTTCCTCCTGCGTCCCGGGTTCGGTCATGAAACCGACGACTGGCGCGTCCAACAGGCGTGGCGTCTGTTCTCCGAGGGAATCACCTTCGCCCGCGCCACCCAAGGCCGCGTCGAGTGGTGGAACCTCTGGAAGCGCGTCGCCGGCGGGCTCGGCCGGGCGCAACAGGATCAACTGTTCAAACAGGTGGCGCCCTTTCTCCTGCCTCGCCTGAAGGGAAAGCGAAAGTCCAAGTCCGCCGTCGGCCCGCAGGAAATTCGCGAGTACTGGCAGATGGTCGCGAGCTGTGAGCACCTGTCGGCGGCGACCAAGGCCGACCTCGGCGACCTCCTCATCGCATCGGTGGCGCGTTCCAAAGCCACCGATGCAGAGATTTGGGCCCTCGGCCGACTCGGCGCCAGGGCGCCGTTCTACGGCCCACTCAACGAAGTAGTTCCCCGCACCCACGTCGAGGGCTGGGTCGAGAGACTGATCAAACGCGAATGGAAGCGCCCGCAGAGCACCTCTTTTGCCGCGGTACAACTGGCACGCTGCGTCGGGGACCGCGAGCGCGACCTCGACGCCGACCTGCGCCAGCGCCTCGCAGTCAAGCTGCGCCCGCTTGCCAACGGCAAGCGCAGTGCCCAACTGGTCACCGAGCTCGTGCCACTGGAGGCGCAGGAGCGCGCCCGCATCCTCGACGAGACCCTGCCCATTGGACTGAAAGTCCGTGCGTGAGGCTGGGAGAACGACAAGCTCTCACGGATGGCCCTGAGAGCCCTCAGCCCGTTCGCTTTCAACACGAAGGCTCAAAGGCCCAAAGGTCATGATACTGAGTAGATTGACAGTTTATACTCATGACTGATAGATCAGTTTTCCCCATGATCGACGAAGAGACACTGGCGTTTTTGGTGATTGGTGCGGCGATCGAGGCCCATCGGAGTCTTGGCGGGCCGGGCCTCTTGGAATCGGTCTATGAGGAAGCTCTCTGCTTGGAGCTGCGCGAGCGGAACATTCCACATTTACGCCAGAAATCTGTACCCATCAAATACAAGGGCCACCAGCTATCTACGCCCCTACGGCTCGATCTCCTCGTAGACGATCGCATTGTCATAGAATGCAAGGCGGTCACCGAGTGGAACCCTGTCTACGCCGCCCAGGCATTGACCTACCTCCGCCTCCTGAAGTTGAGGCTGGCGATCGTCATCAACTTCGGCGAAGTCCTGGCAAAGAACGGTGTCCACAGAGTGGTCAACGGATATCCGCCGGAAACATCCTGACCCCAACTTCTCCTTGGTGCCTTTGTGCCTTCGTGTTGAAAAACGATACGAAGCTGCAGCTCCTCCTCTGATGCAGATCGTTGTCACGTGTGGTGGAATCACGATATGGGGGCACGATGCAGATACTCATTCGCTCGCGTGTCCCCGAAGACATCGAAGCCGTGACGACGATTCGCTCGCGCGACGAGGTGCCGGCGCACCAACTCGGCGGCGACGACGACGAGCTGGCGAAGGTTTGGGATCTCGTCGTCGATCTCTACCAATCCGGCATCCACCCGGCGGCCCAGATATGCATCCGCCGCCATGGTGAAATCGTCATGCACCGCTCGATCGGCTACGCCCACGGCAACGGTCCCGACGACGACGGCGAGGCGCGCAAGGCCAAAGTAACGCCCGACACCCCCTTCAACATCTACTCGGCGTCCAAGGCGCTCACCGCGACGTTGATCCATCTGCTCGACGAGCAGAACATTCTCCACGTCGACGACTACGTCTGCGACTACATTCCCGAGTTCGCCAGCCACGGCAAAGACCAGATTACGATCAAGCACATCCTCAACCACCGCGCCGGGATCGCGACCGTGCCCAAGGGCGCGATGCACCTGGACATTCTCGGCGAACCCGAGCGCCTCCTCCAACTGATGTGCGACGTCGTGCCGAGCTCGCGCGCCGGTGGCCGCCTGGCCTACCACGCCATCACCGGCGGCTTCGTCCTCGCCGAGGTCGTGCAGCGCGCCACCGGCAAGGACATCCGCCAGGTCATGGACGAGAAGATCGCCAAACCGCTGGGCTTTCGCTGGAACAACTACGGTGTCGCCAAGAAAGACGTCGCCAAGGTTGCGTCCAACTACTTCACCGGCATGCCGATCCTGCCGCCGATGACCCAGGTCGTCGAACGTTTACTCGGTATTCGAATGGACGACGCCGTCGAGCTGTCCAACGACGCCCGCTTTCTGACGGCGATCATTCCCTCGGCCAACATCATCTCCACCGCCGACGAGCTCTCGCGCTTCTACCAGATGCTGCTCAACGGCGGCGAGCTCGACGGCACCCGCATCATGCAGCCACGCACGATCCGCCGCGCCACCGCCGAGCAGTCGTGGATGGAGCCCGACTTGAAGCTGTTGGCACCGATTCGCTATTCGCAGGGTTTCATGTTGGGCGCCGACTACGTGAGCGTCTTCGGCCCCGACACCGACAAGGTCT
Source organism: uncultured Binatia bacterium (SeqCode) (assembly GCA_965216585.1). Lineage (GTDB taxonomy): Bacteria > Desulfobacterota > Binatia > HRBIN30 > CADEER01 > CADEER01. The sequence continues at coordinate 533,353 of CBDCGC010000003.1, forward strand.
ACGGTCACATCGGCTTGACCAACATCTTCGGCTGGGCCGATCCCGAGCGCCAGATCAGCGGCGCCCTCATGACCAGCGGCAAGCCGCTGATCTACCCGCAGATCTGGAGCTGGTACACCATCCCCTGGCAAGTCGCGACAGCGCTCGACAAGACTGCACCGCGGCGTCGCCCGCGTCCCGTCAAGAAGGTACGCAAGACCGCCCGCAAAGCCCCGCGGCGCCGCAAGCAAGCGGCGCGAAAACGGCGCGCTTAGTACTCTTGCCTGAGACGAACGAAGTGCTACTATGTAGCACATGGCGAGAGTCGGAATTCGGGCGCTCAAGCAGAACGCATCAGCCGTGGTGACCGAGGCCGCAGCGGGGAAGATCATTACCATCACTGACCGCGGGCGGGCCGTCGCGCAGATGACCCCGATTCCGAAATCCCGCCTGCAGACCTTGATCGATGCCGGTCGTGCTCGTCCTGCTCGACGTCAGGTTTCGGAGATCCCCGCTCCTCAATCGGGGCCCGAATTGTCGGCAGCCCTGGCTGCGATGCGCGACGACCAGCGCTACTGAATGCCGTTCTACGCCGACACCTCTGTACTGGTGAAGCTAGTAGTGATCGAGCCGGAGACCGCCCCACTTCAAGCTTGGCTCGCCAAGGAGCGCCGCGATCTGGTCGCCTGCGATCTCGTGCGGACCGAGTTGCTGCGTGCCGTACGTCGGGTCGACAACGACCTGGCGTTGCAGGCGCGGGCAGTCCTCGATGCGATCACGCTGACCGAAGTGACGGCAGCGTTGTTTGAGCAAGCCGGCCGACTCGAGCCAATCGCTTTGCGTTCACTCGACGCCCTGCACCTTGCATCTGCGCTCGACCTCGGTGACGACCTCGACGGCTTCATCACCTATGACGAACGCCTGGCGCGAGGCGCAGAGGCAAATGCGATCACTGTCGTCTCCCCGGCGTAGGCGGCGGCTACGGCGTCACCGTCAGTGTTCCATCGACGCATTCGGTGAAGATCGAGGTGCCGAATGGGTCCGACGCTCCCGGTGCCGTGCAGTCGACCAGGTGATCCGTCACCGTCGCGGCGGCGTCGATCAGGACCTCGCAGTGATACATCGTCGAACCGTGCGGGATCGGATCGAGGTTGCCGAAATTGATGACGATCCCCTTGAAGTCGGTCGGTGAGCTAAAGCTCGTGAACAAGCTCTTGTTGATGCCCGGGTCGACGACGCAATCGACGAAGGTGATCGGCTCGGCGGCGTTCAAGTGCAGCTCGTTCTCCGTCCCGGCGATGTCCGCATCGGTTTCCAAGCCAATCGGAATGAAGGCGCTGCCCCCGAGCTGACCCGTGACGTCACCGACGACGATGAAGGTGCCGTTCGGTGGTGTCGGCGTATCCGTCGGCACCGTCGTCGGTGTCGAGGTCGGGGTCGGGATCGGTGAGGGGGTGAACGTCGGTGTCGGCACGAATCCCGACTCGCGACAGTTGGCGCGACGCCCCTGACGACTGATCTCGCAACCGCCGATGGTGTCGGCGCGCTGGAAGGTCGTCGTCGTGATCGTCACCTGCGCGGTGCCGGCGACCAGCGGCGGGGGGAAACCGAGCCGGCTGGCGGTGATGCGCGCCTTGAAGAGATTGGGAACCTGCGTGGTGCGAAAATCGGCGCGGCGCTTGCCGGCCGCGTCGTCGGCGCGACATCGAATGCGCGTGCTGCGCGACGACGAACGAACTTCGCACTGCGGCGCGGTCCACTGCAAATTTTCGTCGACACCGCCGACTCCTTCGACGCGAATGCTCAGACCACTGGCGTCGATGTCCTCGACGAAGCTGGCAAAGGGATCGTTGGCGTTGACGACGCCGCGCGCGCGGATCGTCGCATTGCTGCGGCCGGGACGGCGCGCCGTGTCGGCCTTGAAGCGAACGCGCTGCAGGATCAGGGACGCCGCTACCGGCTGCGGCGTCGGTGTCGCGGTTGCCGTCGGGGTCGCCGTCGGTGGAGTGAACACGGTCACCGATCCGTCGTCACCGGCGACCGCGACGGATCCACCGGAGGGGCTGGCACCGTCTTCGAGCTGCGAGTCGAGCACGTAGACGGCGTCGGGCGCCGCCGCCGACACCTGCACCGTGCAGGTGTACATGACTTCGCCGTCGGGAATCGGCGAAAGGCTGGAGAACGAAAAGTACAGGGCTTTCATGCTCGTGCAGTCGACACCCGGCGTACATCCGGTCGGCCGCAAGACCGAAGACAGCGACTTGCTGGCGCCCGGCGCCGTCGCGCAGCTCAGCAGCGGCGTCAGCGGATCGACGTGGATTTCCTGCTCGACACCGGCGATGTCCACACCGGCGGTGTGCAGCGTCGCGGAGAACGTCACCTGCGAACCCGGCGCACCGCTCTCGTCGCTGAGCTCGATGGTCGGCATGACCGCGCCGGAGGTCACGGCTGCCGGCGCACCGGGCAACGGGGCACATCCACTCTGGAACGAGTGCGCAGCGGCAATGCTGTCGAGCACCGTCACTGCGCCGTCGCCATTCGAATCAGCGGACATACAATGCTGCAGCCCGACACCCATGTCCATCGAGATCCGCACACCGAGCATGACCTCGTGCAGCGTCACCGCACCGTCGCCGTCGCAGTCACCAGCGCAACTCTGTCCTCCAGCCGGCGCCGAGAAGGCCAAGGCGAGCACCACGACGGCGAGCAATACACTGGAGCCAAGGCGGGTCATCGATGCGAACCTCATGGCGAACCTCCTGTGAGCGACGCGAACGGGGAGAAAGAGGCTAGGCTGAGCGTCCGAGCTAAGTCAATTCGATTCTTCCGACGCGGAGAGGCATGCGGCGGGTGGAGCGGACGTCGTAGTCGTATTGTTTTTCAACACAAAGTCACAAAGACACGGAGGGGGAGGTCTGCTTTCGGTGCTGGGGTCTCTTGGCCTCACCTACCTCCCCTGAGGTCTCACCATATCTTTTCTTCGTGCCTCTATTGGAAAGCGTGGGGGACGAGGTGCTGCGCGTCCATCGGCGAGGCATTCGGGTGGCGCGCCGCGCTACATGCTCGATACGCGGTCGTCCCAGCCGACCTCCCCGACCATGGATGTGACCCACTCCGCGACTGTCACACCATCGATCGCAGTGACGTCGAATCGCCCGAGAATCATGTCCAAAAAGGCCGGGTCGATGTCGGTGAAGCGGATGGCTTGGCTCAGATCCGTCGCCGCTTCGATGGCCAGTACGGTATGGCGGCTTCCGGCGTAGATGAAGCGCTTGAAACGGTCGGGGTGGCGCTGTCGCAATCGCTCACTCTGCTCGATCAGTGCCGCTTCGAATTGCTCGCCGGGAATCATGACGAAGGTGCCGGCAATGACGAGGTCTTGGTGCGAGGAAATGATGCCGACGCGCAGATTGGCGTCGCGCTCGAGTTGCCAGCCGATCACCGGCATCAAGTGCTGATCGGCGAAGCACTCGGCGCACGTCGCCGGCAAGGCCGAAGCGGAGCCCCACTCCTCCACCAACGCCTCCAGCGAGCCCGGGGCACCCGAGGCGATGCCGACGCCAGCATCGTTGACGACCATGATCTCCGCCTCGCGGTAGTGAAAGCGCACCAGTGGCAGCGCCGTCATCGTCGCAAAGCCGCCGGCGCTGATGCCGGTCAAGACGATACGCTGGGGGTCGGGAAACTCCCGCACGGCGACGTCGAGCGCGGCACTGAGGTTGCGCAGCCCTTTCTGCCAGCGGTCGATCTCACCATCGCCGTCGTCGTCGGCTTCGACGTCGCCCGACATCAGCGACCCATCGCAATACGGCGCGTAGGCGACGTTCCAATCGCGCAGCGGATTCACCGCCAAGGTCGGCGAGAGAATTCCCGCCGCCGGCACACCGGTCTCGAGCAACGACTCCGTCGAGGTGTTGGTCACCTGACAGATCTGCGAGCTACAGGCACCTCCACCCTGCAAGTAGATGACCAGGTTGTCGTCGAGACCGCGCCGTGTTGCGACCCGGTACGGCGCCCCGCGCAGGCAGATCGGCCCGTCCGCGGTGTCGAACTCGAAGACCGTCGAGGAGCCGACGCTCTCGCTGCGCGCCGGCGCGGCGGCGCCGACGTAGCGCATCAACCCCTGGTCGACCATCTCCGCAAAGGCAAAGGACTCCACCGTACGCACGTCGTCGCCGCAGGCTGCGAGGAGCAGAGCGGCGACCACGCAACGACGCGCCTGCATCGGATTCAAGCCGCCGCCCGGCGATCGCCGACCAACCAGGCGAGGGCGAGACCGGCCAGAGTCCAACCGATGACGAAGTCGATGAGCTGATAGAAAACGAAGCTGCTCGGATGCCCCCACCAGACGGCGTTCGGATACACACCGACCAGCCACGCCAGGAGTGCGGCGCCGACGACGAAGAGCACGCGCCGGCCGAAGCTCGAATCCGCGGCTTGCAGGAGAAGCCACATCATGAGCAGAGCGGCAAGAACGTTGCCGAGGATCGAGCGCACCATTTGATTGCCCATCGGCCCGAGACCGCCGACGTTGACCGAACCGGAAAAGAAAAATCGATCGGCGATGTGCTGCATGCGCTTTTCGCCCCAGGCCTGCGGGTCGGTGCCATCCGGCACCCAAGCAGACGGCAGCGCGTAGAAACCCGGACCCTGGGCATTCTCGCGCAGGACGCGTTCGACCGCAGCCTCATCCTTGAACTCCGACATGCCGTTGACCGGAATTCCCGAGATCGCCCAGTAGAGAAAACCCCACAGCCAGAGAATGAATCCACCCAACAGAGCGCCGGTGATCAGCTTCTTGGTCATTGCGACCCCCCCTCGAAATCATCGTGCGCCTCGCCGCGCACGTCTTCGACGGCGACACTATCGCTCGCCCACAGAGCTCCCGCAACGAGCGGCAACAGAGCGGGCGCGAAGTGGGCCGACAACCCGAACCACATCGACGACTCCGCCGGCTCGGCGTGAGCTCGCCAGATGAAAAAGGCGAGCAGGTAGAGAGCCGCGACGGCCGCCAGCCACGGCAGCTTCAGCCAACGCCGCGCCAGTGCGGGAAAGGCGCCGATCATCGCGGCGCCGCCAAAGGCGACGGCGTGCAGAGCAAAGACGACGGCGAAATAGGTCGATACGCCCTGCCCTTCGGTCATCGGTGAGCCGGTGGCAAACTCGATCGCGCCGCCCACCGCCAACAGCGCCGTGGCGAGGAAGATCAGCGCCATCCAGGCGCGCAGGCGCGGCAGCGGCCGGGCGACGAACACCCCCGTCTCGGCACCCGCCTCTCGACTCTCTTCGCTCATCGCCGCGGTCGTGCTCACTTTTCCACCGGAAAGAAGCGCCCCTCGGAACGGGCGACGACTTCGCCGGCACGCTCGATGCGGGCGCCGATCACCCAATAGCGCGGCCGCCGTTCGCCGACCTCGGCGACGACCAGCACCTCCTCGCCAACCGGACACGGTTTCTCGTAGCGTACGTTGAGCTCGCCGGTGACGACGTAGTCGCCGCGCAGGTGGTAGGCGACGGCGCAGCTCACCTCGTCGAGAATCGTCGCGACGATGCCGCCGTGGGCAACCCCGGGGGCACCCTGGAAGTGCTCGGGAATCGAGTAGCGGCAGACGACGGAATCACCGCGCTGAAAGAAGCGCAGTTGCAACCCCTGCTCGTTGCCGCGCGAGCAGCCGAAGCAACCACTGCCGTCGTTGTCGAAGTTGAGCTCTCGTTCCGCCGGGATGTCAGTCACGCCGAGAATCTAGCTCGATCAGCGAGGATCCGGTAGCCCAAGGCGCTCGATTCCCTCAATGATCCGGGGTATTCCTCACTAATGGAACCGCGCCCAGAGCTCGGGCCGCTGCTCGAGCGTGCCAACCGCGACGATGAGATCCTGGCCGTGTTGCTCTTCGGTAGCACCGCTCGCGGAGAAGGTAGTCGCGACTCGGATCTCGACGTCTGCCTCGTTTTGGTTTCTGACAGCCAATCGGAGAAAGCGCTGTCCGAAAAGCGGCTAGACTACCTCGCTGACTTCGACCTCGACATCCATGTATTCCAATCGCTTCCCCTCTACATTCAATCGCGGGTTCTCGAAGACGGACAGGTCTTGTTCTGTCGTGACATGGACCAACTCTACGAGACCGCGTTTGCCAGCGTGCGTGCCTTCGAGCGATTCAAGCGCGTCCACGATGCCTACCTGCAGGCGGTGGCTGATGCTGGATCGTGAACGCGTACTCGGCAAGCTCGACGAGATGAACGGCTATCTCGTCGAGCTGCGTCAGATACGTCCGGCGACGATCGACGAGTACCGAGCAACCGAAAAGCGGCGTGCATGTGAAAGACTGCTGCAAATCTCGGTCGATTGCGCGATCGACATCTGCCAACTCTTCGTCTCGGGCCTTCGCCTGGGCCTCCCATCGAGGGAGAACGACCTTTTCGAAAAGCTGACCCGACACGGCATCATCGAGCGTCGCATGGCTGATGCTCTCAGGAGAATGAAGGGTTGTCGAAACATACTCGTTCACGAGTACGGTGAAGTGGAGGACGAGATCGTTTTCACGACGATCCGCGATCGACTCGGCGACTTCGATGACTTCTCGCAGGTCGTACTCGCGGCGTTGAAGAACCAAGCCTGATGAATCGCCGAACTCTGAACCTGCTCCTTGGCATCGCCGTCAGCGCCGTCTTTCTCTATCTCGCCTTCCGCGACGTCTCCTTCGCCGAGCTGGGTGAGGCTTTCGGCCGCGTGCAACCGGCGTGGATCGCCGCCGCCATCGCCATTTCCTTCGCCATCATGCTCTTCCGCGCCTGGCGCTGGCAGCTCGAGCTGCGACCACTCGAAGAGATACCGTTCGGACGCCTGTGGATCGTCACCGCCGTCGCCTACCTGGCGATCAACCTCTTCCCGGCGCGCCTCGGCGAGGTCGTACGCCCGTGGTTGCTGTCGCGCAAATCCTCGGTGAGCTTCGCCAACGTCGTCGGAAACCTGGTCATCGAAAAGACCATCGACTCCGTCGTCATCCTCTTCTACATCCTCGCCGGCCTGCTGACCATCGACACCCTCCCCGACTGGGTGCGCACCGGCGCGCGCTTCCCCGCCGCGGCGGCGCTGATGTTGGTCACCCTGGTGCTACTACTGTGGTGGCGCGGCGAGGAGTTCATCGACCGCTGGGTGATCCGCTTTCTGCCCGAGCGCTTCGGTGCCGGCGTCAAGCGCGTCGCCGCCAACATCGTCGCCGGCATGAGCATCTTGCCCAACAAAGGTCTGCTCGTCGCCGTCTTTCTCGTCTCCCTCGCCCTCTGGTCGCTGCCCATCTTGTCCAGTTGGGTGACCATCCGCGCCTTCGACTTCGACGTGCCGTTCTCCGCCGCCGTCGTCGTCTTCATCTTCATCGGTTTCGGCACGGCATTGCCCGGTGTCCCGGGCATGGTCGGACCCTACCAATACGCCTGCATCCTCGCCTTGGGGATGTTCGGTGTCGCCCGCGCCGACGCCCTCGCCTACGGCCTGGTCCTCAACGCCATTCAGTTCCTCACCATCATCGCCCAGGGCCTCATCGCCCTCCCTCTGGCCGGCGTCACCTTCACCGATCTCTTCGGCGCCAGCGGCGAAGAGACATCGGCCGGCGCGCGCTGAGTGCGGGCTGGCTCGAAGAGGTGGTGTTCGTTCCCGACACGTATCGGTGATGGAGCTTCGCAGTCGTATTGTCTTTCAACACGAAGACACCAAGACACAAAGACCGTAGGGCGGCTTCTTCGCGCCTTTGTGCCTTCGTGTTGAAAGCGTGAGAAACGTAGAGCTACGTCTTCATCCCCGACGCACTCGCCATCACGCGCCGAGCTGGTCGAAGAGGCGCTCCAGCCCCAGGCGGGAGAGCTCGCGCGCGGTGAGCCAGTGTGGGCCGCCGCGCCAGAACATCCAGGCTTTCAGGAAGTTGGTGCTGAGCGGCTGCTGGGTCTCGTCGAACGACGCGCGCCAGACGACGTCGTCCTCGGCGCGCGAGTACAACGACAGGTCGAAGGACACGCTGGCCGGCGCCGATGCGGCCAGGCGCGGGCCGACGCGGTCCTGGAAACGGTAGACCGTGGCGAAGAGCACCCCGTCCGCCTCGGTGGCCTCGGCCAGACGCCGCGCCCCCTGCAAGCCGTTGCCAGCGACAGATATCCCCTCGACGGTGAGGTCGGGAACGAAGCGAAAACGCGTTTGTTCGGCGAGCACACCGTAGATCTGTGCCGTCAGCGCTTTGCCCGCGTGCGTGTCCAACGGCGGGCGGTCGCCCTCGATGCCTTCTTGCGGCGCCTCACGCGCCGGCAGCACGACCAGTGTCTGCAAGCTCTGCACGGCCGGGTCCTGTCCGCCGCCCGGCAGCATCGAGCAAGCCGTCGAAGAGACGCAAAGGAGCAGCGGCAAGGCGATACGGACGCGATCAAACATCGATCTTCAAACCCAGCTCGCGCAACTGTCGGGTGTCGACGTCGCTCGGCGCTTCGGTCATCGCGCAGACCGCTCGCTGTGTCTTGGGAAAGGCGATGACGTCACGGATCGACGTGCCACCGGAGAGCAGCATCGCCAATCGGTCCAGCCCAAGAGCGATGCCGCCGTGTGGCGGCGCACCGTAGGCGAGAGCGTCGAGCAGGAAACCGAACTTCGCCCGCGCCTCCGCTTCGTCGATGCCGAGCTGCCGGAACACCCGCTGCTGGACATCGCTGCGGTGGATACGGATGCTGCCGCCACCGAGCTCGGTGCCGTTCCACACCACGTCATAGGCGCGCGAGCGCACGCGCAGCGGCTCAGTTTCCAACATCTCGAGGTCCTCGTCATTGGGTGCGGTAAACGGGTGGTGGATCGCGATGGCGCGCTTCTCCTCCTCCGAGTACTCGAAGAGGGGAAAGTCGGTCACCCAGAGCAGCGCGTTGTCGCCAGCCGGAATCATGCCGAGACGGCCGGCGAGCACGACGCGCAAGTGCGCCATCGAGTCGTTGACCACCTTGGCCTTGTCGGCCGAGAACAAGATGACGCTACCCTCGCCGGCCCCGGCCGCGGCCTCGACGCCCTTCTTCTGATCGTCGCTGAGAAACTTGGCAATCGGTGACTGCCAGCCCTCGGCCGTCACACGCGCCCAGGCCACGCCCTTGGCACCAAATTGCGACACCTCGTCGGGCAGCGTGTCGAGATCCTTGCGCGACAGTCGGCTGCCATCGGGGATCGCCAGTGCCTTGATCAAACCGCCCTTCTCCGCCGCATCGCGAAAGACGCGCAGCTCGGCCTCGCGCAGCACGTCGGTGACGTCGGCGAGCTCGAGCCCGAAACGGGTGTCCGGCCGATCGGTGCCGTAGCGGCGCATCGCATCGGTGTAGGTCAGGCGCGGAAACGGCCGGGCCACTTTCAACCCGCGCAAGGCAAACGCCTCCTCCAGCATGCCCTCGACCAGCTCGTAGATTTGCTCGGGCGTGACGAACGACGCCTCGATGTCGATCTGCGTGAACTCCGGCTGCCGGTCGGCGCGCAGGTCTTCGTCGCGAAAACACTTGACGATCTGGAAGTAGCGATCGAGACCGGCGACCATCAGCAACTGCTTGAAGAGCTGTGGCGACTGCGGCAGTGCAAAGAACTTGCCGAGGTTGACGCGGCTCGGCACGAGATAATCGCGCGCGCCTTCGGGAGTGCTCTTGGTGAGGACCGGCGTCTCGACTTCGACGTAGCCGGCGCGGTCGAGGTAGTCGCGGATCGTCTTGGTCAGACGATGGCGAAAGAGCAATCCCTGCTGCACGACCGGGCGGCGGAGATCGAGGTAGCGGTATTTCAAGCGCGTCGCTTCGGCGACGTTGCTTTCGTCTTCGATGACGAAGGGCGGCGTCTCCGCTTCGTTGAGCACACGCACTTCCTCGGCCATGACCTCGACTTCGCCGGTCGGCAAATTCTCGTTGAGGGTTTCCGGCGGTCGCTGGCGCACCGTACCGCGTGCGGCGACGACGAACTCTCCGCGCAGATGACCGGCGGCGTCGTGCGCGGCGCGGCTCTCCTCGGGGTTGAAGACCACCTGCACGATACCGCTGCGGTCGCGCAGGTCGATGAAGACGACGCCGCCGTGGTCGCGGCGGCCGTGCACCCAGCCCATGACGATGACCTCGCGGCCGATGTCCGAGGCGCGCGGCTCACCGCACTCGACCGTGCGCTGCCACTCTCCCAACTCATCCAATCTCACGCCGACTCCTCCGCCACCGGCGACGCCAACGCCGCCCGCAACTCCACCACACCGGCGCCGGCGAGGTCGCCGATGCGCCGATCGGCGCGCGCATCCATGTCGCGCACCGTCATCACCCCCGCATCCACCTCGTCGTCACCGACGATGATGACATACGACGCCCCCGCCTTGCCGGCGCGCCGCATCTGACTCTTCAGGCTCCTGCTCCCCGCATCCATCTCGACCCGCGCACCGCCAGCGCGCAGGCGCCGCGCCAGCGCGAAGCCGGCCGCTTCACCGCTGTCGCCCAAGGGCGCAATGAAAAACTCCGGCTGCGCTCGCACGGCGGCATCGCCCTGTGCCTCGAGCACCATCGCCAGCCGCTCGACTCCGAGAGCAAAACCGATGCCGCCGACCGCCGGGCCGCCCAACGCACGCACCAGGCCGTCGTAGCGACCGCCGCCGCCGATGGCGTTCTGCGCCCCCAACCCGCTCGCCGTGACTTCGAAAGCGGTACGGCAATAGTAGTCGAGGCCGCGCACCATGTACGGCTGCATCGACAACTCGATCTCTTCCTGGCGGCAGAGCGCGCAAACCCGATCGAAGTGCGCGCGACATTGCTCGCAGCACGAGTCGACCATCTTCGGCGCGCCGTCACGCAGGGCGATGCACTGCGGCTGCTTGCAGTCGAGAAGGCGCAGCGGATTCTCTTGCAAACGGCGCTGGCAGTCGGCGCAAACCGACTCGCGCTGAGATTCGCCCCAGGCTACGAGGGCCTTGCGATAGGCTGGCCGACACTCGCCGCAGCCCAGGGTGTTGACCTGGATCTGGCAGGCGGCGACGCCGAGGCGCTGCAGTAAATCGGCGAGGAGGACGAGGATCTCAGCATCGATCGCCGCATCGTCGCGACCGAAGACCTCGACCCCGATCTGTGAAAACTGGCGCAGGCGGCCGCGCTGCGGGCGCTCGCGGCGAAACATCGGGCCGAGATAGAAGAGCTTGGTGACCGCCTCCTCCGCCTGCATGGTGTGCTCGACGTAGGCGCGCACTGCCGACGCCGTGCCCTCCGGGCGCAACGTCAGATCGGTGCCGTCGCGATCGGCAAAGGCGTACATTTCCTTCTCGACGATGTCCGTCGTCTCACCGACCGAGCGGCGAAAGAGCTCGGCGCGTTCTACGATCGGCAAACGAATCTCGGCCAGGCCGTAGCGCGCAAAGACATCGCGGGCCACCGCTTCGAGCCGCGCCCAACGGTCACTCTCCCCAGGGAGAACGTCCTGAAACCCTTTCACCGAGGGGATTTTCATACTGGATGCGACTTGCGCGAGTAAGCTGATCTAGGTATCAAAGCAGACGGGCCGAAGCAATGCGGCCACAACGTCCGTGTGAACGGATCCCCACTTGCCCGTGATCGAGAAAGCAGTCGAGGCACCCGCGCTTCGTCGTCACCTTGCGGCTGGGTTCCTGGCGCTCGCCCTCAACCTTCTGGCCAGCCCTCCGATGGCCGCCCTCGATCGCTTCAACGGCTTCGAATCGGGCGGCGCCGGCGACTATCAGAGCAGTGGCAACCCGCTCGGCTCGGCCGTGCACCGGCCGGCCGCCGGCAGCTTCGGCCTGGAGACCAGCGCAGCCAGCGGTGCCGCGACCTACGTCGAGGCAGCGCTCAGCTCACCGACCCAGATCTTCACCGACGGCATCTGGCTTTGCGTCGACACCGCTCCGGCAGTGGCGCGACGCATCCGCACCTGGATGTCGGGCTCGACCGCGGCCCTGCAGATCATCCTGCGCTTCGATGGCAGGCTCGAGCTGCGCACCGACGCGCTGAGCATCGCGACGACGCCGCCGGGTGCCAGCGTCAACAGCTGTCCGAGTTTTTCGAAGATCGCCGTCCACTACGACGCCAGCCCGACTGGCGGCGACGCCAGCATCGAGATCGACGGCATCAGCGTCAGCGGGACCCATCCGTCGAGCGCCGCCATCGACGCGCTGCGCATCGGCCCCGACTCGACCAGCGGCGACGCCGTGTCGCTGGTCTGGGACGACCACGCCATCACGCGCGATGCGACCTTTCCGCTCGATCTGCGCATCACCGGCGTGCCGGTCGCCGCCGCCGAGATTCCGAGCGACCCCAACTTCCACCGCGAGTGGTCGCGCTCCGCTACCTGTGCGACGGCCGAGGAGTGCGTCGCCGAGCGGCCATTCGACGTGCTCACGACGCTGACCACGACGACCGCCGGAGCGCGCCAGGCGTTCTGCCCGAGCGACGCCGAAGCCAGCGGCGTTTTCGGCAACATCCTCGCCGCCAAGAGCCTGATCACCGGTCGCTCGACCACTGGCAGCCAGCTCGAAGTGGCCCTGCGCACCAACGCCATCGCCTGCGGCGGCAGCGCCGGCGCGACCTCGAGCGGCAGCGACCGGCCGCTGACCAGCGGCTACGCGACGGTCAGCCGCAGCGATGCAGTCAATCCGGCAACCGGCAATCCGTGGACGATCGCCGGCCTCGACAGCGCTGAGTTGCGCATGACCCTCGACAGCGGCAACGACGCCGTCGTCACCCAGGTGCTGCGCGAAGTCGCCTTCGACATCGCCGGATTCGCCTCACCGACACCGACGCTGACGCCGACGCCGACGCAAACCGATACGGCGACACCGACGCTCACCCAGACGCCGACGCAGACGGCGACCAACACGCCGACTCCGACACCGACCAACACGCCGACGCAGACGGCGACCAACACGCCGACGCGGACACCGACCAACACCAACACTCCGACCTTCACGCGCACGCGAACACCGACACCGACGCCGACGGCGACCCACACGCCGACGCAGACACCGACGTTGACGCCGACCGACACCTTCACACCGACACCGACATGGACACCGACCCCGTTCCAACTCTTCCTCGACGCGATGAACGGTTTCGAGGCGGGTTGGCCGGGCGACTACCAAGCCTTCCCCGCCAGCGCCACTCCGGTCATGGTCGGCGACGCCGCTTCCGGCGACTTCGCCTTCGAGTCCGGCTCGGTCGGCGCCACCGCCTACCTGCAGGCGAGCTTGAGAGAGCTCAGCGATACGTTCACCGACGGGGTTCGCGCCTGCGCCGCCGGCAATATCGAAAGCACGCGCGCCATCCGCTCCTGGCACGACGAGGCACCCGATTCGCCGGTCGTCGACCTGCTGCTGCGCACCGACCGGCGGCTGGCGCTGCGCTCGGGATCCAGTCTGATCGGCGTCACCGGCAGCGCCCTGTCGCTTTGCCCGACCTACACCCGGATCGAGGTTCAATGGGCCAACTCCAACCGCGGCGGTACCTTGGGCCTGCGTTTGGACGGCATCGACGAAATCGAATCCGAGATCTTCTCGATTCGACAGGTCATCGACACACGGATCGGCGCCAGCGATGCCGGCACCCACCCGCAGGTGCGCTGGGACGACCATACCTTCTCGGCCCAGGCGCGCTGGCCGGGTGACGTTTCGATCATCGCGCTGATCCCACAGGCGGATGGCTTTCACCGCACCTGGGCGGCGCAGGGATGCACCATGACGCGCGCCGAGTGCGTCGCCAGCCGGCCGCCGTCGACACAGGCTCTGGTCTCGGCCACGCCCGGCGACGCGGTTTCCTTCTGCCTGGAGGATCCGGCTGCGAAAGTCGATTTCCCCATCCTCGCCGTCAAGACGCTGGTTGCCGGACGAGAATCTCCCGACGCCGCACAAAGCACCGAGATCTTTCTCCGCACCGGCCTCTGCGGCAGCGCGATCGGCACCGACCTTCCCGCCGTCAATGCAGATCTGACCCTGCTCGAACGGGGGTTCGCCCGCGTCGACGAGAGCAGCCCGGCCTCGCAGAGCCAGTGGAGACGCAACGATCTCTCGTCGATCGAGGTCGGCGTGCGCCACGCGCCGTCCTCCAGCCTCACCTTCGTCTCGCAGGCGATGGTCGAGGTCGTGCTCGACGTCGACGCGCCGCCGACACCGACGGCAACCGCGACGCCGCTCTTTACCAACACGCCGACCCATACGCCGACCCGCACCTCGACACGCACGCCGACGCGCACCGCCACCGCCACCCACAGCCGTACGCCGACGCGGACACCGACTGCGGCGCCGCCGACCAACACACCGAGCCCGAGCCCGACCAGTCGGTTCACCGCCACCGCCACCAACACCCCGACAACGACGCGCACCGCCACACGCACCGCGACGCCGACGCGCAGCGCACCGACCAACACCAGCTCGACTGCCACGCCGACGCCGTCGGCGACACCTTCCGCATCGCCAACCGGCCCGACCGTGACTGCCACCGAGACGGTGACGCCGGAAGCGACCATCGCGCCGCGCCTCGGCGATCTCGTCTTTGCCTCGGGCGCCAACGAATGGCAGTGCACGAACGACGTCGCACTCGACCTGCTCTTTTCCAGTCGCGTCATTTCGCTCGAACGCCTGGCTCTGAACGAGGAGGATCCGCTGCGACTTCTCGGCGACTTTCCCGTCGTCTACGTCGCGCCCGGCCTCGACGAATCCGACTACGGTTTTCTGCGCGAGATCTCGTCGCCCGGGGGGTTCCTCGACACCTTCGTCGTCAACGGCGGTGTCGCCGTCGTCAACATGACGGGCGAGGGCGTCTTGGAAGACGATCTGGCACCCCGCAACGTCGGTCTGCGCGGCATCGCGGTCCACGATCGCGAGAGGATCACCCAGGCCGCACACCCGTTCATCAGCGGCGACGGCTACGGTGGAACGGCGCTCAGCGGCGCCGACTTCGACCTCTGGGGAACGACGGACGGCGGCATCCTCTTCAACCTACCGGCCGACGCGGCGATCATTCTGCGCAACACCCTCGGTCCGTCGCTGGCCGAGTACGAGCACGGCGCCGGTCGCGTCATCGTTTCGACGGTGCGCTTCTGCAGCAGCGACTCGCCGCGCTCTCGAGGCCAGGCGCTACGCAATCTCTTGCGCTACGCCCCCTTCTTCAACGGCCTTGCCCAGACTCCCGGGCTGACCGCGACGCCGACATCGACGCCAACCGTCACCCTCACGCCGACCGCAACGTCGACCAGCCCCGCCACCTTCACGCCAACCCAAACCCCGCCACCGCCGCCGACCAGCACTCCGACGCCCTCGCCCACCCCGACACCGCCGCCGGTCGCGACGTGTGCCGCCGACTGCGACGGCAGTGGCAACGTCGGCATCGGCGAGCTCATCCTCGCCGTCAACATCGCTCTCGCCCGCCAGCCGGTCAGCGTCTGCCCGGCGGCCGACGTCAACGACGACGGCTCGGTCAACATCGGCGAGCTCATCGCCGCCGTACGCGCCTCCCTCGACGGCTGCTGAGATCGGCTTTATCGCAGCGGCTGCGAGCCGGCGCCGGCCTCGAAGATTTTTTGCGGCGGTTTCGGCGGGCCGACGATTTCGACGTAGCGCAGCAGGTCGCGCTCGATGTCCCTGAGCTTGCGCACGATCTCGTCCCGCAGTTGGCGGCCCTCCGCTTTGGGCTCGATCAGCGAGTACTGCTCGATGGCGATGACGCGGTACTGACCCCCCGCGCTCTCTCCGAAATCGGCCGCTTCGAAGGTGAGGGTGCTGTTGCCGTTGGGCTTGTTCTGCACCGTCAACGAAGAAATCAAGCGAATCTTCTCCTCCGACCTCGGCGTCGGCACCGGCGTCGGCACGACTCTGCCCAGCCGCTTGATGACCGCCTCACCGAGCTCACCGGCGCCGCCGGCAGCGGGAATGCAGACCAAGGCGATCGCCAGCACCTGGACCAGTCGTTTCAATCGTCGCATTGGGTAGAACCTCCATCGAAGCGCGTTGAAGAACGGGCTTCACTGCTGAGCTACCGCTTCCTCGCTACGACGTCCAGTGGACGCGCTCCATTCAACGGGGCCATCCGACCACCCCTCACGGCGACGCGGGAGGGGGGAACGGGATGCGCAAGATCACCGACTTCGGTTCGCCGATCACGCTGCCGGCGCGCAGGCGCACGGTGAACTTCGTATCCCCCGGCTGCAGAGTGACTTCCGAGCCGATGACGGGCGCCGAACAGTACTGGATCTGGGTCAGGCGGCTGGCAAAGTCGGGGTTGCCGAGCTCGTCCAGGGTGCACGAATCGCCGCCCGTTCGGTGCGTATCAAAGCGGCAGGCGAGATCGTTGATGGTGTTGTCGATCGACGGCGTGTCGTCGAAATTGGGCGGGTTGATACCGGGGACGCCGCCCGCATCGCCACCGCTGTAGTCGCATACCGTGGTGCTGCCGTTGCCGAGAGTGCGGTCTGCTTGGATCTGCAGATCCGAGCGCGGGATGCCGCAGTTGATGACGTCGTTTCCATTGCGCGTGCCACAAACGCCGGGGACACCCGACGCCGAGCCGGCGCGCCCTTCGACGAACAAGATGAAACCAAACGGATTGGGGAACTCGTAGATCGGCACCCCCTGCGCGTCTTCGCCGACCGGCTGGCGGATGACGTTGTCGGCACGGGCGACGCCAAGAGCGACGATTTCAGGACCCGGCGGCCGCGTCGGACTCGGCGTGCGGGTATGCGTCGCCGTGCGCGTATGTGTCAGCGTCCGCGTCTGCGTGACGGTTCGCGTGATCGTCGGCGTCCGCGTCACCGTCGGCGTCCGCGTGTTGCTCGGCGTACGCGTGTGAGTCCCGGTCCGCGTATTGGTGCGCGTGCGCGTGTTGGTCGACGTCGGGCGCGGCGTGCGCGTCCGCGTCGACGTGCGCGTGTTGGTGCGCGTGCGCGTACCCGTCGGCGTGCGCGTATTCGTCCGCGTGCGCGTGTTCGTCCGCGTCCGCGTCGGCGTTTTCGTGCGCGTCGACGTGCGCGTACCCGACGGCGTGCGCGTCGATGAGGGCGTCCGCGTCGGCCGCGGCGTACGCGTAAAGGTACGCGTGCGGGTCGGGCGCGGCGTGCGCGTAAAGGTGCGGGTGCGCGTCGGCGGGCGCGTTCGTGTCGGCGTCTTGGTGCGCGTCCCGGTGCGCGTGGGGGTGCCCGTCCGTGTCGGCGTGCCGGTGATGGTCGGCGTCAACGTGATCGTCGGCGTCAGCGTGATCGTCGGTGTCAGCGTGATCGTCGGTGTATCGGTCACCGTCGGCGTATCGCTCGCCGTGGCACTGGCAAAGGCCGTCGCGGTCGCCGTTGCCGCCGGCGGCGTGCCCTCTCCAGGCGTCACGGTCGGCGGCACCGCAGTCGGTGATGGCGTCGCCGTCGCCACCGGTGTCGGCAGCTCGGGCAGCAGGGGCAGCAGCGCCAGCAGGTCGGGCGCCGAGATCATCTGATCGCCGTTCGCATCGGAGCCGAGGCAGAGGCCGCCGGGTTGGAAGATGCGGCTTGGATCAAAGAAGAGGCGGAGGAGTGAATCGAAGTCGTCGACGTCGATGCGGCCATCGCAATTCGCATCACCGGGCGCCGTCGTCGCCAGCGCCGGCGGCGGCGCAGCAGAGATCGCCAGCAGCAAGACCACGCCGACCCTCGCCACGATGTGCTGCAGGCGGTCAGGGAGAAGCATATCGACAGGGCGAAGGCGGTTCATAGCCAGGGAAACGCCGCAGCGTATGCGCTTTGCACTGTTGGGTCAACGCTGCTCAAAGGGCAAAATCGCACCACGCCTACCACTGCATGCGGCGGCGCAGCACACGCGCCTGGGTGCGGCTGAGCTCGAGCTCCGTCTTGGCGGTGTCGCGCATGACCAGCTTGTAGCGACCGCCGAACCACGGAACGATCGCTCGCACGTGGCGCAAGTTGACGATGCGGGACTTGTGAGCGCGAAAGAAGATGTCCGGATCGAGCCGATCTTCGAGTTCCCGCAAGTTGAAGTTGGTCGTGAAGCGGTCGCCGGCGGTGTGCGCGTACACCAGGCGGGATTCCACTTCGAACCAGAGGATCTCCTCGACCGGAAGGACGAGGATCTGCTTGCCGCGGTACACCGGGATCTGCTCGGAGAAGCGTCGCGCATCGGAGCGTACGGTGGCAATGAGCTCGGCGAGGTCGACCGGCGCCGCATCGACACGGTTGCGGGCGCGGCGCAGCGCCTCCTCGAGGCGAACACGGGCGATCGGCTTCAACAGATAGTCGACCGCGTGTACTTCAAAGGCGCGTATCGCATAGGCGTCGTGCGCCGTCGCAAAGACGACATGCGGAACGTGGCGCGATCGTTCGAGGACGCCAAAGCCGTCGACCCCCGGCATCTGCACGTCGAGAAAGGCGAGATCGGGTTTTGTCGATTCCAACAAGTCGACCGCCGACGTACCGTCGTCCGCCTCGCCGACGACTTCGACGTCGCCGACCTTGCGCAACATGCGGCCGAGCCGGTCGCGCGCCAGCTTCTCGTCGTCGATGACGGCTACGCGCAACAACGGCTCACCCTACCGCCCGCGGTACGCGCACTTCGATCGAGGTTCCGCTGCCCGCGCTGGTCTCGACGACCGGCTCGTAGCCGTCGCCGTAACGGCGCACCAATCGCTCGCGCAGATTGCGCAAGCCGACGCCGCGCTCGAACGCGGTTTCCGGGCGTTCCATACCGACACCGGTGTCGCGCACCGCTATGCGCAGATCGCCGTTGTCCAGTCCCGCCTCGATCGTGACCACGCCACCGCCGACCTTGCGCGACACCCCGTGGTTGACGGCGTTCTCCACCAGCGGCTGCAGCAGCAGGCCCGGCAGCAACACCGCGCCCGCTTCGTCTTCGACTTCGGTACGGATTTCGAGCAAGTTGCCGAAACGCGCTTTCTCGATGTCGAGATAGGACTGCGCGATCCGCAGCTCTTCCGAAAAGGGGACGAGGTCGACCTGCGTCCGCCGCAAGACATAGCGAAGGATCTCGGCCAAGCGTTCGATGCATTCCTCGGCGCGATCCGGATCGGTGCGCACCAGCTCGGCAATCGAGTTGAGCGAGTTGAAGAGGAAGTGCGGATTGATCTGAGCGCGCAGCGCCGCCAACTGCGCCGACAGCGCCAGCTCGCGCAGCTCTTCCTGCCGGCCTTCGAGCTCGAAGATGCGCCACCAGGATTGGTTGAAGCCGACGATGCAAAGGATCGCCGACGGAAAAATCGGAATCATGGCAAAGAGCCACGGCGAGTGGCGTATCGTCTCGGCGGCGATGGTGAGCTGCAAGTCGCCACCGGTGTAGGGACTGAGGATCGATCCCCGTCCGAGTCCGAAAATCGAATAGTGCGCTTCGACCGTGATGAGGGACAGCACGGCAAAGGAGATCACTGCCACCGACCACTGCACGATCTGCCGCAGCGGGGACGCATAGTCCGAAAAGCGCGGCAGAACGAACTTCCACAGCAGCAGCGTCGCAAAAGAGAAGCACAGCGTGCCGAACAACCAATAGATCGATGGCGCCAGCGAGCGCGTCAGGGCATAGGAAACGGAACTGCTGAGCAATCCGATACCGACGCCGGTACCGAGCACCAGCCGCGACTGCGAATGCGAATCGCCACCGCTCATCGGGTCGGCGACACCGCGGTCGGCGAGGAAGGTGCGCCTCGCCAACGGCCGTTCACGGGAATCCATCGCCTAGAGCCTACTAAACGACGGCGGCAAAGCCCACCTAATCGGATCTATTCAGGAACATTAAAGCAACTCGCCCCCAATTGGGCAGGGCCCGCGCTTGCGCTAAGCTGAGGCGATGAGCGACGCGACGAAGAGCGAGGAAAAGGTCGGCTGGCCGGTCATCCATCTGTTCTACCGCATCGATCGCGCCTCCTGGCGCGACCTCGATGAGCACACCCGGCGCACCGCCATCGAGGAGTTTCGTTCACTCCTGGCGCAGTGTGGATCGGAAGAAGGAATGCAGCTCGTACCACTGGCCGGCATCGCAAAGTCGGATGTCGGCATCATGGCCGTGCACCCAGACCTGAGCCGTATCCAACGCCTCGGCCAGCAGATCTCGGCCACCGCCCTCGGTGCCTGCCTCGATCTCGTCTACAACTTCCTCTCGATGTCGGAGGTCAGCGAGTACATGAGCGGGCCGACCGAATGGACCCAGCAACTGCTCGACCAGGGCGTCGCTCCCGACTCGCCGGACTTCGCCGCCGGCATCGAACGCTTCCGCCAGCGCATCGACAAATACGCCGAGGCCCGCGTCCACCCGCAGCTACCGACCGACATGGACGTCGTCTGCTTCTACCCGATGGCCAAGCGGCGCGGCGAGATGCAGAACTGGTACTCTCTTGATTTCACCGAGCGCAAACGCCTGATGGGCGACCACGCCAAAACCGGTCGCGCCTTCGCCGGGCGCGTGCTCCAGCTCATCACCTCGTGCACCGGCCTCGACGATTGGGAATGGGGCGTCACGCTCTTCGCGCACGACCTCAAAGCGATCCGCGACGTCGTCTACGAAATGCGTTTCGACCCGGCCAGCGCCATCTACGGCGAGTTCGGCGAGTTCTACATCGCCATGCGGCTCGACCCCAAAACCCTCGAAGAAGCACTCTGCCTGTAGGACCGGCGGCCGTCGCGGCGGGCGCCCATGAGTGCTCGTACGTGAGTGCTCGTACGTTGGAGAACGAGCACGGATCTGCTAGCTTGCACTCGCTGCGCTCGTAGGCTGAGGCACGGGCATAGGCACAGGCATAGACTGCTGTCGCTCGGCGAGGTTTCTCCATTTGGATGAACCGGCGGTGGGGTTGGAGGTGAGGTGGGATGGGCAAGCGCAAGGCGCCGGCGGAAACGGCGGCTATCGAGGACATCAGTCTGAGCAGCGCTGCCGAGGAGCGCTACCTCAACTACGCGCTCAGCGTCATCACCGCCCGCGCGCTGCCCGATGTGCGCGACGGCCTCAAGCCGGTGCAGCGGCGCATCCTCTACGCCATGTTCCAGAGTCTGCGCCTCACCGCCGGTGCCAAGCCGCGCAAATCGGCCGCCGTCGTCGGCGACGTGCTGGGAAAGTACCACCCGCACGGCGACCTCGCCGCCTACGAAGCCATGGTGCGCATGGCGCAGCCCTTTGCCCTGCGCTACCCGCTGGTGCACGGCGAAGGCAACTTCGGCTCGCTCGACGGCGACAGCCCGGCGGCGATGCGCTACACCGAGGCGCGCCTGACGGCTCTGGCCGAAGAGCTGCTGCGCGACGTGCGCCGCGACACCGTCGAGTTCCGCGACAACTACGACGCCACCCTGCGCGAGCCAGAAGTACTACCCGCCGCTCTACCGCAGCTTCTGATGAATGGCAGCACCGGCATCGCCGTCGGCATGGCGACCAACATCCCGCCCCACAACCTCGGCGAGATCGTCGCCGCCCTGGTGGCGCTGATCAACGACCCAAAGCTGCAGACCAAGGATCTCTGCAAGCATATCCGCGGCCCCGACTTCCCGACCGGCGGTGAAATCCTCAGCACCAAGAAAGAGCTGCGCGAAATCTACGAGAGCGGCCACGGCGCGGTGCGCGTCCGCTCCCAGTACACGACCGAGAAGAGCGGTCGCCGAACCAACGTCATCATCACGTCGATCCCCTACACCACCAACAAAGCCAACATCGTCGAAGAGATCGCCCAGCACATCACCAGCCGCAAGCTGCCGCAGGCCGTCGACGTGCGCGACGAATCGACCGACATCATCCGCATCGTCGTCGAGATCAAGACCGACGCGTCGCCCGAAGCGGTGATGGCCTACCTTTTCAAACACACGCATCTGCAGATCAACTTTCACGTCAACCTGACCGCCCTGGTGCCGGCCGACGACGGCGGCGCCAGCCAGCCGGCGCGGCTCAGCCTGCGCGACATCTGCCAGCACTTCATCGACTTCCGCCAGGAGGTGGTGACCCGCCGCCTGCAATACGAGCTGCGCGAGCTGCAGGCGCGCCTGCACATTCTCGCCGGTTTCCTCAAGATCTTTCGCGGTCTCGACAAAGCCATCAAGATCATCCGCGAATCGCGTTCGCGCGACGACGCGTGCAAACGCTTGATGAAGTCGTTCTCCCTCGACGAGGAGCAGGCCAACGCCATCCTCGAAACACGCCTCTATCAGCTGGCGCGCCTCGAGATCGACAAGATCCGCGAAGAGCAGCGAATTAAGAAAGCGCGCGCCGATGCCATCGAAAAGATCCTCAAGAGCAAGCGTTCGCTGCGCAAGCTGATCGCCGACGAGCTGCGCGAGCTCGGCGAGAAGTACGGTGACAAGCGGCGCACGGCTCTGAGCTCGGGCGCCGAGTTGGTCTACGACGCCGAAGCCTACGTCGTCCACGAAGACACGCACATCGTGGTGACGCGCGACGGCTGGCTCAAACGAGTCGGCGAGATCAAAGACAAGAGCACGACGCGCGTCCGCGAAGGGGACGTCGCCAAGTGGATTTTGCGCGGCAGCACGCGCGATTCGATCGCCCTGTGGTCGAGTCGCGGCATCGCCTACGTGCTCAAGGTCTCGTCGATTCCGGCGACCAGCGGCTACGGCGAGCCGGTCCAGTCGCTGTGCAAGTTCGCCGACGGCGAGCGCATCGTCAACGCCATGCTCGTCGTCCCCGCCAACGGCGACGGCGGCGAGGCGGAGCGCGGCCAGCAGGAGCTCGACTTCGGGGCGGCCGACGCCGGCGCGCCCGCGGCGATCGTCCTCAACGGCGCAGAGCAGCCGCGGCCGGTCGAACGCTGGCTGGTGGCGAGCAAGGGCGGTATGGGATTCTTCTGCCGGCCCGACCTGAGCGACACGACGCGCAGCGGCCGGCGCTTTGCGCGCGTCAAAGAGGGCGACGAGATCGCCTGCGTCGGGCCGGCCGACGGCGACACCATCACCGCGGCAAGTGCGGCGGGCAAGGTCTTGTCCTTTGCGGCGGACGAGTTGGCCGAGCTCGCCGGCGCCGGCCGCGGCGTCATCCTCATGCGCATCGACGACAAGGATCAGCTCATCGGCGCGGTCTGCCACGAGGCAGAGCAACCTCCCATCGCCGTCGATGGCGACGGCAACGAGCGCCGCTTCCAGCGCCCGGAAACGGCCAAACGAGCACAGAAGGGGCGCAAGGTGCTCAAACGCTTCAAAGCAGTCGACCTCCTGCCGCGCGGCTGACGCCCGGCGATCTGCGCCGCGCAACACTCGCAGCCGCACGGGGCGTGAATTTTGCCCCTCCCCACTTGACAGTCGGCACTTGCGTGCTTAGCACCCGTGGAGCCGCAACGTTTCTCGGGAGGTCGGCATTCGAGAAGCAGTTGCGGTCTACTTTTTCACATAATATCAATAACTTAGGAGGAAGCTGCATGGCCACGAAAATGCGTCCGTTGAGCGACCGGGTCGTCGTCAAACGAATCGATGAGGAAGAGAAGACCGCGGGCGGCATCATCATTCCCGACACCGCCAAGGAGAAGCCGCAGGAGGGCAAGATCATCGCCGTCGGGCCGGGCCGGGTCGAGGACGGCAAGGCGATCAAGCTCGACGTCAAGAAGGGCGACCGCATCCTCTTCGGCAAGTACTCGGGCACCGAGATTCACCTCGACGGCGAAGAGCACATCATCATGCGCGAGGACGACATCCTCGGCGTCATCGAAGCGTAAAGGAGAGAAACCACCATGGCTGCCAAAGTAGTCAAGTTCAGTGAAGACGCGCGTTCGCGCATGAGCAAGGGCGTCGACGTGCTGGCCGACGCCGTCACCGTGACGCTCGGACCGAAGGGTCGCAACGTCCTCATCGAAAAATCGTGGGGAGCGCCAACCGTCACCAAGGACGGCGTGACCGTCGCCAAGGAAGTCCAGCTCGAGGACAAGTTCGAAAACATGGGCGCGCAAATGGTCAAGGAGGTCGCCTCCAAGACCTCCGACAACGCCGGCGACGGCACCACCACCGCAACCGTTCTCGCCCGGGCCATCTTCAACGAGGGCTCCAAGCTGGTCGCCGCCGGACACGATCCGATGACTCTCAAGCGCGGCATGGACAAGGCGGTCGACAAGGTCGTCGAGGAGCTGCGCTCGCTGTCCAAGGCGACCAAGGGTCGCGCCGAGATCGCCCAGGTGGGAACCGTCTCGTCGAACGGCGACGCCACGATTGGCGACATCATTGCCGAGGCGATGGACAAGGTCGGCAAGGAAGGCGTCATCACCGTCGAAGAAGCGAAGAGCCTCGAGACCTCGCTCGACGTCGTCGAAGGTATGCAATTCGATCGCGGCTACCTGTCGCCCTACTTCGTCACCGACCCCGACCGCATGGAGACGGTGCTCGAAGACCCGTACATCCTGATCCACGAAAAGAAGATCTCGGCGATGAAGGATCTCCTGCCGGTGCTCGAACAAATCGCCAAATCGGGCAAGCCCTTCTTGCTCTTGGCAGAAGACGTCGAAGGCGAGGCGCTGGCCACACTCGTCGTCAACAAGATCCGCGGCACCCTGGCGGGCGCGGCGGTCAAGGCACCGGGCTTCGGCGACCGCCGCAAGGCGATGCTGGAAGACATCGCGACGCTCACCGGTGGCCGCATGGTCGCCGAAGAGCTCGGCATCAAGCTGGAGAGCGTCGGCCTGCAGGATCTCGGCCGCTGCAAGCGCGTCGTCATCGACAAGGACAACACGACGATCATCGACGGCGCCGGCAAGAAGGGCGAGATCGAAGGTCGGGTCAGTCAGATTCGCAACCAGATCGAGGAAACGACCTCCGACTACGATCGCGAAAAGCTGCAAGAGCGGCTCGCCAAGTTGGTGGGAGGCGTCGCCGTGATCCGGGTCGGCGCGGCGACCGAGGTCGAGATGAAAGAGAAGAAGGCGCGTGTCGAAGACGCCATGCACGCAACCCGCGCGGCCGTCGAAGAGGGCATCGTCGCCGGCGGCGGCGTCGCCCTGGTGCGCGCCGCGGCGATGCTGGAGGGCATGCGCGCCAGTGCCGACGACAAGATCGGCATCAACATCATCCGCCGCGCGATTCAGGAACCCGTACGCCGCATTGCAGAAAACGCGGGACACGAGGGCTCGGTGGTTCTCGACAAGGTGCAAAACGGCAAGGGCGCCTTTGGCTTCAACGCCCGCAGTGAAGAGTACGGCGACATGATCAAGATGGGCATCATCGATCCGACCAAGGTCGTGCGCACGGCGCTGCAAAACGCCAACTCCGTCGCCGGCCTGCTGCTTTCAACGGAAGCAGCGGTCACCGAAAAACCGGAGGAAAAATCCGGCGCCGGTGGTGGCATGCCCGACATGGGCATGGACGACATGTAAGCAGCGCCCGGATACATCGTACAAAAAAGGCCCGGTGTCGCGACACCGGGCCTTTTTTTCAGGCGTTGGCTTCCGCCAGCACGCGCAAGGCATTCACGTCGCGTGTGCCGGCCAGCAAGGTCGAGACTGGGCTCTCCCGCCAGGCCTGCAGGCGATCGCGGATCCGCTCGGCGGAACCGATCAGCGACAAGTCGTCCGCCATCTGATCGGGAACGGCGGCGGCGGCGTCTTCGCGACGGCCTTCGGCAAAGAGCTCCTGGATGCGCGCGATGGCGGCCTCAAAACCCATGGCGCACAACATGTCGATGTGAAAGTTGCGCCGCCGCGCCCCCATGGCGCCAATGTAGAAACCGAGAGACCACTTGACCGTGCGCAGCGCCTGCTGGAGATCGCCGCTGAGAACGACGGTCACCGGGCATGCCACTTCAAAGCCGGGGTCGGCGTCGCGCAACGCATCGGCGTACGCCTCGGGTCGATAGGGCGAAAGAAAGAGCGGCAGCCAACCGTCGGCGATCTCCTTGGCAAGGGTCACGTTGCGCGGCCCCTCGGCACCGAGAAAGATCGGTATGTGCGAACGCAGAGTCGGGATGGTCAGGCGCAACGGCCGGCCGGCGTCGGCTCCGCCCTGGCATGGCAAGTGGTAGTGCTCGCCCGAAAAGCTCACCGGTTTGTCGCGTTTCATGATCTCGCGCACGATGGTGACGAACTCGCGCGTGCGCCCCATCGGCTTGGGAAAGGGTTGCCCGTACCAGCCTTCGACGATTTGCGGCCCCGACACGCCGAGGCCGAGGATCAGCCTCCCTTTCGACAGGTGGTCCATCGTCGCCGCCGTCATCGCCACGCAGGCCGGCGTGCGTGCCGAGAGCTGGAGGATCGCCGTGCCGAGACGGATGCGCGACGTCCGGGCGCCGAGCCAGCACAGCGGCGCCAGAGCGTCGGAGCCGTAGGCCTCCGACGTCCACACCGAGTCGAAGCCCGCTTGCTCGGCTTCGAGGACGAGGTCGATCGGATCCTCCGGACCGTAGGTCCAATAACCCAACATCAAACCGAGACGCATGTCTTTCCCCGAGGCGGCCTGAAGAAGAGCCGCCGCGTCCACCGATATGCCCGAAATCGCTTACATTTGGAAGGCGCAATCTGCCAAGGCGCATCCCTTCGTGTTCCCATTGTCCGGCCGGTGTGGCAGATTCGAGGAAGCTCGAGCATGGGCGCGGATGCGGGGAGGTGGTCGAGGATGGGCAGCAAGAGATACACGGCCAAGGACATCACGGTCCTCGAGGGGCTGGAGCCGGTTCGCAAGCGCCCCGGAATGTACATCGGCGGCGTCGACCGCAACGGCCTGCACCACCTGCTGTGGGAGCTTCTCGACAACGCCGTCGACGAGGCGATGAACGGACACTGCGACAAGATCGGTGTGCGTCTGCACAAAGACGGCAAGACCCTCACCGTGAGCGACAACGGACGCGGCATCCCCGTCGACAAGCACCCCAAGCACAAGAAGTCGGCGCTCGAGCTGATCCTCACCACGCTGCACGCAGGCGGCAAATTCGAGAACCGCAACTACTACCACGCCGGCGGCTTGCACGGCGTCGGCGCCTCGGTCGTCACCGCCCTCTCCTCCTCCATGGTCGCAAGGGTGAAGCGCGGCGGCGCGCAGTGGGAGCAGAGCTTCGCGCGCGGCGTCGCCAAATCGAAGCTCAAGAAAGTCGGTCCGGCACGCGGCTCGGGAACCACCATCACGTACACACCGGACCCGCAGATCTTCGCCAAGACGGAGTGCGACGCCAAGCTCATCCGCGAGCGGCTCGAGTCGCGCTCCTACCTGCATCGCGGCCTCACCCTGACCTTCCAGAACGACGTCGATCGCAGCACGGAGACCTTCCGCCACGAAGAGGGGATCGCCGAGTGGATCGACAAAATCGCCGGCGAGCGCGCGGCGACACGGATCAGTGACACCTACTCCGCCGAGCGCAGCGAGTCACCGACCGTCGAGCTGGCGCTTCTGTGGACCGAGGCGACCGAGGAAACCGTGCTCTCCTTCGTCAACGGCATCCCGACGCGCTCGGGTGGCACGCACGAGAACGGCCTGCGCAACGGCATCGTCAAGGCGGTGCGCAACTACCTCTCGGTGCAGAACCTGACCCCGAAGGGCCTGTCGGTCACCGCCGACGACATCCGCGAGGGCATCGTCGCCATTCTCAGCGTCTATGTTCAGGAACCACACTTCCAAGGCCAGACCAAGGACCGTCTCAACAACCCGGAGGTGGCGACCCCCATCGACAATTTCGTCCGCACCGGCATCGAAAACTATCTGCTGCAGAATCAATCGCAGGCCAACGCGATCGCCGAGCGCGTCATTCTGGCGGCGCGCGCGCGCTCCGCTTCCCGGGCAGCGGCGCAGAGCGTGCAGCGCAAATCGGCGGTCTCGCATCGCCTCAACCTACCCGGCAAGCTGGCGGATTGTTCTTCGACCGACCCGGCGATCAGCGAGCTCTTTCTGGTCGAGGGCGATTCGGCCGGCGGCTCGGCCAAGCAGGCGCGCGACCGGATTTTCCAAGCGATCCTGCCGCTGCGCGGCAAGGTGCTCAACGCCGAACAAGCCTCCCTCGCCAAGGTCATGGCCAACCGCGAGCTCGGCGACATCATCTCGGCGCTCGGCTGCAACGCCGGCAAGAACTGCGACCCCTCCAAGCTGCGCTACCACAAGATCTGCCTACTGATGGATGCCGATTCCGACGGTCATCACATTTGCACGCTGCTGTTGACCTTCTTCTACCGCCACATGCGCCCGCTCATCGACGCCGGCCACGTGTACATCGCCCAGCCGCCGCTCTACAAGATCGAGATCGGCAAAGAGGTTCACTGGGCGCTCGACGACGACACGCGCGACCGAATCCTCGCCTCCGCCAACGGCAGCCAACCGAGCGTCCAACGCTTCAAGGGATTGGGTGAGATGAACCCGGCGACGTTGAAAGAAACGACTCTCGATCCGGCGACTCGCAACCTCCTGCGGGTTGCCATCGCCGATGGTTCGGCCGCCGAGCGAACGATGAAAACCCTGATGGGTCGCGATGTCGAGCCGCGTTTCAACCTGATCATGGAACACGCCGCGACGATCGACGACCTCGACATATAGGCTGAAACTCGCTTTCTCCTTCGCCAAGGCTTCGGAGGACAGGTCGCTCGTAGGCAAAGGCAGGGGCATAGGCACAGGCAAAGGGTGGTCTCGCTTCGCGAGGCAATCTGAAGTTTCTCCCCGCGAATGATCCGGCGCCGCGCCGGTGGCACGTCGCCGATTCCCGGATCAGGGAAAAATGACAGAGTTGATATGGTGACATGATCTTGATAACGCTCTTGAGATGTCTGAGAATGAGGAGCTGCTGACAGTCAGTGAGGCGGGAAGGGTCCTCGGCGTGTCGGTCTCGACCGTATGGCGGCGGGTTCGAAGCGGTGAGGTTCCCAGTGTTCGCCGCGGCGGTCGGCGTCTGATCCCGCAGCGAGCGCTCACTCGGCGACCAACGAAGTCGGATTCGGCCGAGGTACCGGTTTTCGACCAAGAGCATCCGATCTTTCGTCTCGCTGGCGCGGCGCGCGGCGGCGGTGCGAAGCCCGGGGCGCGAGACAAGCACGCGATCTTGGACGACTAGCCCGTGCGCCGGGCAGTGCTGTGGGATTCGAGCGCGATTCTGGCGTTGTTGGACGCGGATGACGCGGACCATACTGTGGCGCTTCGTATTGCGCGTCGGCTGGCCTCGGAAAAGCGGCGCAGCTTTGTCACCAACTACGTCGAGGTCGAGACGCACGCGTTGCTCCTTCGCAAGCTTGGTCGGTCGGTTGCTCGGGAGTGGTTGCTGACGGCGTCATTGCCGGCGGTACGCGTATCCATCACCGAAGAGGAGCGAGCGCGAGAGATGCTCGTGCGATACTCGGACAAGGATTGGAGCCTGTGTGACGCGATCTCGTTCGCGGTCATTGAGCGCCGCCGAGTCGCGATGGCTTTCAGCTTCGATCGCCACTTCAGACAGTTCGGCGGCTGCGAGGTCCTGGGCTTGGCGCGCTGAGGAAGGACAAGCCAGGCTTTTTCGTCCTCCATAGCTTGCAAAGCGAAGGAGGACGAAACCGTTTAGCCTGAGCCTCGCGATCGTACCCGTCCGTCGCCGATACCGCTCGTAACGGGTGCGTGTCCTTCTACGTCCCTCACCATTCCGAGCTGGAACCAGATCCATCGCTGGCTGAAAGAAGTGGATTTGGTCCGAAAAAGCGTGGCTGCATGACGGTTTGGCGGCGAAAATCGCTTGATTTCGGTGGATCTGACCCTCTGGGCACTACTCCCTTGCAGTATGTGAACCCTGTGAGTGGACAGGGTGTGCGTGTGAGGAAGTGAGCAAATGAAAAGGGTGAAAAGAAAGCAGCCGAGGCGACGAAAGGCGACGAATCCCGACACTGCGCAGTCGTCTCTTTCCCCGCAACAAGAGACGGCTATCGATCTGCTCGCGGTCGGACGCAACGTGACGGACGTAGCGGGAGAGATAGGTGTTGCCCGCCAGACGGTGAGCCAGTGACTGAACCGTGACGACGAGTTTCGTGCGGCGCTGAACGTGCGGCGAAGCGAGCTGTGGCAGGGAACGAGTGACCGCCTGCGCTCGCTGCTTCCGAAGGCGCTGAACGCGATTGAGGGACGGCTCGACGCCGAGGATGGCTTTGCGGCGGCGATACACGTGCTCAAGGCGGTGGGTCTGTATGGAGCGCCCGTCGAGATCGGCGCGACCGAGGGGGAAAGGCAATTGCGTGTCGCACGTGCTGAGTACCATCCCCAACAAAGACGTTGATCTCGGCCACGCAGTAGTCTTGATGCCCTTCGTTAGCTGTGCGGCCAACGGCCAGTATCGCAACGGCCAGGCCTTGCGGCAATTTGCATCGAAAGAGCGAGAAGCCGGCATAGCGATCGT
This sequence comes from uncultured Binatia bacterium (SeqCode), assembly GCA_965216585.1. GTDB lineage: Bacteria > Desulfobacterota > Binatia > HRBIN30 > CADEER01 > CADEER01. The sequence goes on from CBDCGC010000003.1 coordinate 563,577, forward strand.
CCATCGTCAGCATCGCCATCACCTGCAGTGATAGTATTATATTGTCAAAATCTGTCAAGAAGTGTACACTTGGATTATGTGGCCCCGCGAGAGAGGCGATGCGGGTCCGCTTGCGGGCTATCCCGTATGCGGCCTACGCCTCGCCGGGGATGGTGTCTGAGGAAGGGGACGAACGATGAACGGCACTCAGATAGTTGCAACCAACGTGGCAAGGCTTCGGGCCGACCGCGACCTGACCCAGGAGGAGCTCGCTGAGAAAGCAGGGCTCTCCAGGGAGACTCTCGGGAAGGTCGAGCGAGGCGATGTCCTGCCTCGCTCCGACACTCTGAGTGAGCTTGCAGCTGCGCTCAAAGTGCCCGTAGCGCAGCTCGTAACCGAGCCATACCCACTTCAGGGGGTTCGGTTTCGCGAAAAGAAGCGAGTGAACACTAGGGAGCAGATCCTGGCGGATGTTGCCCAGTGGCTCGCAACCTATAACTGGCTTGAGAAGAAACTCGGTGCTCAGAGGACGTTCAAGCCGGAGCAGCTGATCGGAAAGCACTCAAAGCCTGAGGTCCTGGCCCGCAAAACTCGAAAGCTTTTCAACCTCAACGCGGATGAACCTGTCCGGGACATCTGTGGACTCCTTGAGGACAATGGGGTCAAGGTGCTTCTCCTCGAGAAGCGGAGCGACGCCTTCTTTGGGCTAAGCGTAGCCCCCCACGGCGGAGGCCCCGCTGTAATCGTGAACACCTGGGACCGGATATCGGTTGAACGGTGGGTATTCACCGCAGCCCACGAGCTCGGGCACATATTGCTCCATCACGAGGCGTTCGACCGGAGCGAGGAGTCCGAAGAACCGGCTGAAGAGAAAGAGGCCGACCGGTTTGCAAGCGAGCTTCTCATGCCTCAGGCGAGTTTCAAGAAGGAGTGGGAACAAGCCCGGGGACTCACTCTTCTCGAGCGCGTCCTGAAGGTGAAACGGATCTTTCGAGTCAGCTACAAGACCGTTCTCTTGAGGCTGGTCGAGACCAAGGTCGAAGATCGAACTGTCTGGCAGCGGTTTCAGGCACAGCACAAACGACACTTCGGGAAGACTCTGAAGAAGGCCGATGAGCCTCGAAAGATGTCCGAGAGCGAGTTTGGCCTCAATTGGAGTCGCGCCGGTGAGCCCGACGGCCTCTCCGAATTCGACTTTCTCGACGACCGGCTCTCAAGACTCGTCCGCGAGGCACTCGAATCCAAGGCGATAAGCCTCAGTCGAGGCGCAGAGATCCTCGGACTCTCGGCACCCGAAATGCGGGAGCTCGCCGCTTCATGGGCAAGCTAGCGCCGCGATTGATTCTGCTTGCCGACGCCAATGTGCTCATCGACTACCTCGAGGCTGACTCCGAGATCATCGCGCTGACGACTGGTTCTATCGCCTCCGTCCACGTCCTTCGGCAGGTGTTCGACGAAGCTCATGCGCTCGACGAATCTGGCGCCGAGGAACTTGGAATCACGATCGTAGACCCACCAACGGAGGATCTGGTCGAAGCCGCAAGGGTCACAAGTGGCCCCCTCTCGTTCGAAGACAGGCTATGCCTCCTCTCCTGCGACAGAGACGGGTGGATCTGCCTCACCAACGACCAGGCGCTGATTCGTCGCTGCCGAGCGAAGGGCGTCCAGACCAAGCGCGGCCTCCGGCTCATGCTCGATCTCGTTGTAGCGGGCCAACTTGGGGCAGAACGAGCGGCCGACGTCGCCGACCGAATCGCTGAGGCCAACCCGCATCACATCACAACCAGAGTACTTGCCGAATTCAAGAGACTTCTCCGAAACTCATAGACGGCCCCCCACAGGCGTTCTCTCTCCCCTCACCTTCACCACCACGAAGCGAGAAGAGCACACCTGAATACTTCCGACGAGCGTATCCGTTGGGCTGGGGCGGAGTTTCGAACTGGAGGACTCGGGGTGGTCTCGCTTCGCAAGGCGATCTAGAGTTTTCCTCCGCATGACGATCGATCTGCGCAGCGATACCGTGACCAAGCCGACGCCGGCGATGCTCGCGGCGATGGCCTCCGCCGAGGTCGGTGACGATGTCTACGGCGAGGACCCGACGGTCAACCGCCTGCAAGAGGAAGCGGCGGCCCGGCTCGGCTTGGAGGCAGCGATCTTCGTGCCGACCGGTACCATGGCCAACCAGACGGCGGTGCGCGCGCATACCGACCCCGGCGATCTGATTCTCGCCGGCCACGGTGCCCACCTGGTGCGCTACGAGTCCGGCGCCGCCTCGGCGCTCTCCGGCGTGCAGGTCAAACAGATCGGTGCGGCGGGTTTTTTCGACGTCGACGATCTCGACGCCGCCGTGCCACCCGCCGACCACCACAACGCCCCGGCAACGCTGGTGGCGCTGGAAAACACCCACAATGCCGCTGGCGGAACCGTCTGGCCTTTCGACCGCTTTCGCGCCGTCGTCCAACGCGCCGAGGAGCTCGGCTTGCGCGTGCACCTCGACGGCGCGCGCCTGTTCAACGCCGAGGTCGCCAGCGGCGTCGACGCAGCGCGGTGGGCCGAAGGCTGCGACACGGTCTCGTTCTGTTTTTCCAAAGGCCTCGGCGCACCGGTCGGCTCGATCGTTTGCGGCAGCGCTGCACTCGTCGACCGCGTGCATCGCTTTCGCAAGATGTTCGGCGGCGGCATGCGCCAGGCAGGCTTCCTCGCCGCTGCCGCCCTGCACGCCCTACACCACCACGTCGACCGCCTGAGCGAAGACCACGCCAACGCCACCCGCTTGGCCGAAGGGCTGCAACGGGCAGGCATCGACGTCGAGCCGTGGCCACAGACCAACATCGTCGTCTTCCAGACGCCCGACGCGCCCGCCACGGTCGGAGCGCTGCGCCAGCGAGGCGTGCTGGTCAACGCGTTGACTCGCACCAGCATCCGCGCCGTCACTCATCTCGACGTGAGCGCCGCCGACGTCGACACCGCGGTCGAGCGCTGTCGCGAAGTCCTGGCGGCACAGCGCTGATCACAGCGTGCCGAGCGGGTCCGTTTTCTTCTTGCGTCCGTGCAGGGCGCCGTCGCGCCGCCACATGTAACAGGAGTCGGGCATGCCGCCGATGCCGACGGTGGTGTCTCGCGCCATGCAGCGCTGCGGCCAGTCCTCGGAAAAGCAGGCGCACACCTGGATGAACGCCGGAGCCAGCGCCAGCAGGCAATCGACGAGCGGTGCCGAGCACCCGGATCGCGCGGAAGTCTCGAGCACCTTGGCGGCGAACCCGCCGAGAAACGGCGCTCCGACGAGATCCCGCACGTCGTCATCACGGCGGATCCAGGCCTCCGACGCCAAGTCGTCGCGGCCGCGCGCGCGCTCGGCGACCGCGAGCTCGGTTACGACGACGCGCTCGAGGTCGATGCGCGCCAACAGGCGCAGCTCGTTGTGTGCGAGAAAACGGTCCATCGGATTCGACACCGCCGGCGCCGGGGCGAAGAATACATCGTTGAGCTGTACACCCATCTCGATTTCGTCGCCCGCCGGCTGGGCGCCGTCGATCACCAGTGCGCGGTGGAAGAGCCGCCGCGCCGCGCCCGAGCTCCATTCGGCACCGAGCTCGGCACCGCGATCGATGGCGTGGCCGAGAGCCGCCGTGGTGAGATGGGTAAGTGCGAGAAGATGCGAACAACCCCGCGCCCGCCCCATCGCCCCGCCAATCGAAGAGGCTGCACCGTCGCCGAGCGCCAGCCCGTCGAGCTCAGCGTGACCACCGCTGACGTCGCGGCAACTCTCGCCGCGCGTCAGCTCGGTGGCATCGAACGCAGGCACCGCCATCTCCGAACGGACGTCACCGAGGGCGCGACGCTCGAGATCGACGGAACAGTGCAGCGACATCTGGTGAATGACACCCGACGGCTGCAGGTCGGCGCCAACCGGAACGAACCCGCGCTTGCGCAAGTCGAGATGCTCGGCATCGGCAACGATCCCACCACCATCACCGCGGCGCAGCACCACCGTCTGCAAGCGCGTGTGCAGTGGGTGCCCCCGAACAGCGAGATCCATCCCGGCAACATGAGGGGATAGGGGGTGGGATTCAAGTTTCAGGCTTCAGGCCGTGGCTCTTGAAGCTTGAAACCTGAAACCTACACAACGAGCTGTCCGCGCACGGTTGTCACCGCCTGGCCGAGCAGGTGGACGCGGTCGTCGTTCAGGCGCAGGCGTAACGAACCGCCGCGCGCTGAGGCTTGGTAGGCAGTGAGCTCGCTGCGCCCGAGGCGTTCGCTCCAGTACGGCGCCAGCACACAGTGGGCCGAACCGGTGACCGGATCTTCGTCGATGCCGAAGCTCGGTGCAAAGAAGCGCGAGACGAAGTCGTAGTCACGGTCCGAGCCGGCTCGCGCCGTCACCATCACCGCCACCCTGCCAACCTCACCAAGAGCGCGGAAATCGGGCTGCAGGGCTCTGACCGCGTCCTCCGACGCAACTTCGATCAGGTGGTAGTCTTCACTCACCGCATGGGCGACGGCGTCGACACGCAGAGCTGCGCCGAGAGCATGTGGCAGCTCTGCCTCGCGCGGCCGTTTGACCGGGAAGTCGAGTCGGATCCATTCGCCCTCGCGCGCCGCAGAGAGCTCGCCGCTGAGGGTGTGGAAGACCAGCACCTCGCCGGATTCACCCTCCTCCCAGATCGCGTGGGCGCTGGCCAAGGTGGCGTGGCCACAGAGCACGACTTCGGTGGTCGGGGTGAACCAACGCAGACCGTAGCCGTCCGAGCGGCGCACCAGGAAGGCCGTTTCCGCGAGGTTCATCTCGGCGGCGACGTCCAGCATCCAATCGGCATCGCGTTCGCCGTCGAGAAAGCAGATCGCCGCCGGATTGCCGGCAAACGGTCGATCGGTGAACGCGTCGACCTGCACCAAGCGCAGACCTTGCTCGCCTACCCAGCCTGATTCATCTCGAACCTCCGTTGTCGCCTTTGCGTCGCCGCCGCGGCGCCACTATCATCGTCGGTCCGAAGCAAAGTGCTACCGGCGTCCCCGTCATTCAACCGGTTCGCACGAGCGTCCAACCTCAGCTGCAGAGTCGGCTTAGAACCGAGCCCAGGAAGCAAGCCAAGGAGCCAAGCCCATGTCGCAAAGTGAACCGTCCGACAAGACCATGGCGAGAATGCGCAAGTTCGTCGACAGCTATTGCAAGAAGTCGGGAACCACGACTCATCCCGGCGAAGGTGTCACCGAATCAGTGGTCAAGGGGCTCGCCCATCACGTCGAGACCGTCGGCAAGCCGCTGTGCCCGTGCCGTTTCTACCCCGACAAAGAAGCCGAAGTGCAGCACCGCACCTGGATCTGCGCCTGCGACGATATGCAGATCTATAAATACTGCCATTGCCTGCTCTTCGTGAACGAAGAGGGGCAACCAATCACCGAGTACCTGCCGGAAGACCACGAGGGCCGGCAGATCTACGGTCTGGTCAATGACCCGACGCCGGACAAGGGGCGGCCGCTGCGCGACAAAGCTGCAGCACGCGAGGTCGAACGCCGCGAGCGACCGTCCTGATACTCGCTCCCCTTTCGCCATTCGGCTTCGGCAGACAAGCAGTGCGCTCGTAGGCTGAGGCGCAGGCACAGGCAAAGGGTGGGGTCGCTCCGCGAAGCAATTTGAGGTTTCTCCTTTCGAATGATCCGGCGGCACACCGGTGGAATTGCGAGGAAAGAACTGGATACAGAGATGAGCAACGTCGAAACCATCGGTAAGAACGAGGCGCGCCTGCTCGGCGTCCTCATCGAAAAGGCGATGACGACCCCGGAGCACTACCCGCTGACTCTCAACGCCGCGGTCAACGCGGCCAATCAGAAATCGAACCGCAACCCGGTCCTCGCGCTGGAAGAGGACGAGGTGCTCGAAGCACTGGAAAATCTCGTCGACGGCGATCTCGCCAAGCGCGCCTTTCCCGGTGGCAGCCGCGTCGAGAAGTTCGCTCACACCGCCGGCGGCAAGCTCGGCTTGGGCTCTGCCGCCCTGGCCGTCCTCGCCGAGATGTTGCTGCGCGGACCGCAAACCGCCGGCGAGCTGCGCACCCGCGCCCGCCGCATGGCACCAATCGATTCACTCGAGCAAGTACAAGACGTGATCCAGCAGCTCTTCGACGCCCGACTGTGCCGGCGCTTCCCGCCCGAGCCCGGCGGCAGGGCCGAGCGTTTCGCCCAAACGCTCTGTCCGGAAACGGCCCCCAGCCAGGCCTCCGCACCCAGCGCAACGACGCCGGTAGCAGCAGCGACGCCACCAGCACCCGACCTGGCACGCAAGGTCGAGGATCTCGAGCGCCGCGTAAGCGAGCTCGAGCGACAGGTCCGCAGCCGAGCCACCGAATGAAGCTCGGTGCGTGTTCCGCCCGAGCACTCCAGCTCGAGAGTGAGTGGATGCTCCCTGCGTAGTCGAAGGCGAATTCCGCGTTTCGATTGCCAAGCGTCGAATTCCCGCGTCGCTCGACTTAGCTCCCCCCTCCGCTATGGTGGCTCGTTGACCATGCAAGGCGATCCTCCCCCACAAGCACACCTCGCGCTCGACGGCGTCACCATGGCCTTCGGGCGGCGGCGTGTCTTCGACGCCCTGAGTTGCACCTTCCCGCCCGGCGAGATCTCGGTCATTCTCGGCGGCAGCGGATCGGGCAAGAGCACGATCCTGCGATTGATCGGCGGCTTGGTGCGACCACATGCGGGTCACATCTACGTCGACGGCGAAGACATCACACCGATGACCGACAGCGAGCTCGCGGCGGCGCGCGACAAACTCGGCATGCTCTTCCAGGGCGGCGCCCTACTCGACTCGCTGAGCGTGTTTGAGAACCTCGCCCTGCCGCTGCGCGAGCACAACGACCACCCAGAGTCGCGTATCGCCGACGAGGTCCACGAGCGGCTCGCCGCGGTCGGACTGACCGACGTCGACGACCTGCTGCCCAACCAGCTCTCCGGTGGGATGCGCAAGCGCGTCGCTCTGGCGCGGGCAATCATCATGAAACCGATGATCCTGCTCTGCGACGAGCCCTTCTCCGGCCTCGATCCGATTTCGACACGTCAGGTCGAAGCCTTGTTGGTCGAGATCAACCAGCGCCGCGAGATCACCATCGTCGTCGTTTCGCACCACGTCGCATCGACGATGCGCATGGCCAACCAGATCATGATCTTGCTGCCGAGCGGTCTCGTCACCGGCACGCCGGGCGAGCTCAGCCGCCACGACGATCCGCACGTGCGCGCATTCCTCACAGCCGACCGCGACGATCCCGGCGAGCTGGTCGAAGAGATCGAGGTCATGCCCGCCAAGGGAGCGCGATGGCATCGCTGATCGCCGACATCGGCGCCCGGGCAACCTTCTTCATCGAGGAAACGGGTCGCGTCGCCCACTTTGGGCTGCGTATCGTCGCCGCGGCCATGCACCGGCCGATTCGCCTGCGCCGCTTCCTCGACGAGGTCTTTCGTCTTGGCGTGCTGTCCCTGATCATCATCTGTGTTTGCGGCGTCGCCGTCGGCGCCGTGCTCGGACTCCAGGGCTACAACACACTCGAGCGCTTCGGCGCCACCGATTCGCTGGGCACCGTCGTCGGCCTGTCGTTGATCCGCGAGCTCGGGCCCGTGCTGACGGCGCTGCTGACCACCGGCCGCGCCGGCTCGGCAACGACGGCGGAGATCGGCACCATGGTAGCGACCGAACAGCTCGACGGTCTGCGCATGATGTCGATCGATCCGATCCACTACGTCGTCACTCCGAAGGCGCTTGCCATGATCTTCGTCATGCCCCTGCTCTCCGCGCTCTTCATCGTCTGCGGCATCGCCGGCGGCTACCTCGTCGGTACGTATTGGGGCATCGACCCGGGCAGCTACGTCACCGGTCTCGAATCGGCCATCGACTTCTACGACGACGTCGTCGGCAGCCTGCTCAAGGCCTTGGTCTTCGGCGTGCTCGTCGGGCTCATTGCCACCTACCGGGGCTACAGCGCGACACCGACCTCGGCCGGCGTCAGCGCCGCGACGACGACGACGGTGGTCGAAGCCTCCGTCTTGATCCTCGTCTTCGACTATTTCATCACGGCATTGTGGGGAGTTTGAATGGAGCAAAGTAGATCGCGCGACATCGCAGTCGGAGTGTTCGTTCTCGCCGGCCTCGCCGCCTTCGCCTATCTGTCACTGCAACTCGGTGGCATGTCCCTGCGGCCCCGCGAGACGCTCACCCTCTTCGCCAACTTCGACGAGATCGGCGGATTGAAGACGCGCGCACCGGTCGTCATTGCCGGCGTGCGCGTCGGTCAGGTCGAGTCGATCAGCCTCGGCGAAGACTACCGCGCTCGCGTCGCACTCGAGGTCGACGGCGGATTGGAGTTGCCGGTCGACTCCTCCGCTTCGATCGTCACCTCGGGCGTTCTCGGCGACCGTTATGTGTCGCTGCAGCTCGGCGGCGAGGACCTCACATTGGAAGATGGCGAAGATCTCGAATTCGTCGAGTCCGCCGTACTCCTCGAGCGCCTCATCGGCCAATTCATCCACAACACCAACCTCGAGTCCGAATGAGAGCAAGGAGCGGGAGAGCGGAACGATGACGAGCGTGCAACCTTTCGCAACCGCCGGCGCCGATCGTTACAATGAGACCATGCGGCGAACCGCCATCATCGCGTCCCTGCTCGCATGCCTCGCCTCCGCGGCAGGTGCCGAGGGCGTCAGTGACCCACTGCAGCGACTCAACCGCGTCACGTACGCGTTCAACGAAAAACTCGACGCCTGGGTACTGCGACCAGTCGCCCTGGGGTGGACGGCGATCACGCCGCAAGTGATGCGCGACTCGCTGCGCAACTTCGACAACAATCTGCGCTTCCCGATTCTCGCCGCCAACGAGCTCCTGCAGGGCAAGCTCATGGGCGTTGCCAACCAAACGGCCCGTTTCGGGCTCAACACCACGGTCGGCATTCTCGGCTTTCGCGAAGTGGCGGGAGACATGGGATTCCCCGCCAACACCGAGGACCTGGGGCAAACGCTCGGGGCGTGGGGGATTCCCCCTGGACCGTATCTGGTCATTCCGTTGCTCGGTCCGTCCAACTTGCGCGACGCCGGGGGGCTGATCGGCGACAGCTTTCTCTCGGTCTACCCCTACTTCCTGCCCTTCTACGCGACTCTCGGATACCGTGCCGTCGACGTCGTCAACCGTCGCGCGCTGTATGACGAAGACCTCGAAAACACCAGACGCGCCGCCCTCGACCACTACGTCTTTCTGCGCAACGCCTACGACCAGCGCCGCGACGCAATGATTCGCGACATGGAAGACGACGATTCCAACGATGAGGATCTCTATGAGCTGGATGACGATCTCTACGATTTCGAAGACGAGTAGACACTCTCTCGTCCTCCTGCTGGCGCTGGCAGCGCCCGCCATCGCGGCACCTTCGACGCCGCGCATGGTCGTCGAGAAAATGGCCAACCAGGTCCTGGCGACACTGCGCGGCGATTCCGCGACGACGGAAGAACGCCGCACCAAGGTCGAGAGCATCATCTACGAACACGTCGACTTCACGACGCTGTCGCGCCTGGTGCTGGCGCGCAACTGGCGAACGTTGAACGACGAGCAAAAAGCGGAGTTCATGGTCGAGTTCAAGAAGCACCTCTCCGACACCTATGGAGAGAACGTCGACAACTACCGCAACGAGAGCGTCGAGGTTCTCTCCGAGCGAAAGGAAAAGCGCGGCGACGTCACCGTCAAGAGCAAGATCGTGCGCGGCGGCACCGACGACATTCTCGTCGACTACCGCTTGCGCCAGCGCGACGATGTCTGGCGAATCATCGACGTCGTCATCGAGGGCGTCAGCCTGGTCGCCAATTTTCGTTCGCAGTTCCAGGACATCGTGTCGAACGGCGGTGTCGAAAAATTGCTGAGGCTGTTGCGCGAAAAGAACCTCGAGCCCCCGAAATAACTGGCCCGACCGACCTCGGCCACCCGCCCCCTGGACCGCCACCTCGCGCATGAGCTTGGAAACCTTCACGCCGGACGACGACTATTGCGTCTACTGTCACGCAATCGCCGCGGGGATGTGCGCCGAATGCGGTGCCATCTGCTGCGCCGAATGCGTCGAGTTGGTCATGGGCTGGACGACACAACGCGCCGTCTGTACTTCCTGCCTGCAGCGCGACGACAGCAACACCGACAAAGCCCCGAGATCGCGGACGTTGATGTGGGTGCTGGCAGCCGGTGTGCTGTTGATCGCACTGATTCTCTCGCGATGACGGCGAGGCCGATTGACGAACCGTCGAGTGCGCCGTAAAACCGGCGACCCGAGAACGCAACCAACGATGACTGTGTACCATTCAGAAGCGACCACTCGCGGCATTCGCGTCCGCGTGCACTCCCAGTACGTTCCCGAGCGCTCCAATCCAGACAGCCATGAATGGTTTTTCATCTACACCGTCGAGATCGCCAACCTCGGCGAAACGACCGCGCAGTTGATCAGCCGCCACTGGATCATCACCGACGCCGAAGGCGAGGTCGAGGAAGTCCGCGGCCCCGGCGTCGTCGGCGAGCAGCCCTCACTCGAAAGCGGACAGAGCTTTACCTACACATCCGCCTGCCCGCTGCGAACGCCCTTCGGGACGATGCACGGCACCTACCAAATGGTCGCCGCCGACGGCGATTCATTCGACGCCGAGATCGCCCCGTTCTCGCTGGCGCAACCGCATGCGATTCATTAGTTTGAGAAACGTTCCCGCGCGCGCCTGCGGCGCTCCGATGAACTCGCTCGGCGAAGCCAAGCTCCGCCGGCTCCCGATAAACGTTCCCGTGCGCGCCTGCGGCGCTCCGATGAACTCGCTCGGCGAAGCCAAGCTCCGCCGGCTCCCGATAAACGTTCCCGTGCGCGCCTGCGGCGCTCCGATGAACTCGCCCCCGCTCAGCTATTGCAGCTCGCCGAGCACCCAGCGGGCGGTGTCTTCCGGCAGGTCGGGGATGACTTCGAGAAACTCTTCGACAGTTTCGCCCATCAGGTTGGAGCCGAGGTTTTCCTTGAGGAACTCGTGGTAGTGGGTGGCGACGCGCTCACTCAAGAGACCGCAGCGGCGTAGCGTCGGCACGACGAAACCGCTGATCGGACCGAGGCGACGCCCGCGCGTGCCCCCGCTGGTGAGCTCGTCGCGCTCGTCTTGAAGCGACTTCAACAACCCGGCCACGTCGACGCCCACTTCCTCCCAGATCTTCAGCGCTTCACCAAAGAGAGTCTGCTGGTTGCGGTTGTCGATCAGAGTCCGCGATGCCTCGAGCGCAAAGTCTTCGAGCTCGGTCAACTTCTCGGCGCTGAGGTGGGGAACACAGCGCGCGACGTATTTGACTCCGTAGGCGTGGTGACGGGATTCGTCGCGGGCGACATAGGTCAGCAATTCTTTGAGCAGCGGCTCTTCCGTGTAGTTGCGCATCTCGCGAAAGCTGTAGAGAGCCAGACCCTCGATGACGATCTGCATGCCGACCAGCTTCTTCAGCCAATCGTCCGTCTTCAAAGTCTCGTCGAGAATGTCTTTCAGCGGAGCAGCGATCGGCCGGATTTCGTCGAGCTTTTCGATGTACTTGGCAAACACCTCGACGTGGCGCGCTTCGTCCATGGTCTGCGTCGCAGCGTAGAACTTTGCATCCGTGTGCGGCACCGAAGATACGAGCTGTGACGCGACCATCAACGCGCCCTGCTCACCGTGCAAGAAATTGCTCAAACGAAATGCGGCCGTGCGCCGCGACACCTCCCAGGTCGTTTCCGAATCGAGGCTCTGCCAATACGACGTCTTCTCGATCGGCACGGCGGCGCCCAGCGGTGTCGACGAGAAGAGTTCGCGATCGATCGGGCGATCCCAATCGATGTCGCGCTCCGCCACCCATTGCGCCTCCGTCGCCATGTTGTACAAGCGGCGTAACTCGTCGACTTCGGGCGCATAATTCCACTGGTAGACGACCTTGGCCGCCGCGTTCAAATCGGGCTCCTGGGTCTTGGTCTCGAGACCAAAGTCGCTCATAGATGTCATCCTCCGGCCATTCCGGCTGCGGCGCGACCGCGGCCGGGCAGTGTTGATTCTCAACTATGCCGCCAATTGCCGCCAAGGCCAAGCGGATGTCGATCCGCAAGGGCATCGCTGCCGCCCCGCCAACCGTGGGGCTGGACGTTTTTGGTTCCCATAGCTCGGCGAACGTGGTAGCCGAAGTGGTACGAATTCGCTGTTTTGCGCCGCTGACCAGGGGAGTCGCCGGCGCAGAGATGAGAGGGGACCTCATGCGCCACTGCCGCCACGTACTCTACGTGATCCTATTCACCGCCGCTCTGGCACTGCCGGCCGCGGCCGAGTTCGTCGCTTTCGAAAGTGGCCAGGTGAGGCCACTGGCGATGTCGCCGGATGGCTCGCAGCTCTTCGCCGTCAACACGCCGGACAACCACCTCGAGATCTTCGACGTCGTCGCCGGCAACTTGACGCATTCGGCCTCGGTGCCGGTGGGACTCGAGCCCGTCTCTGTAGCAGCGCGATCGAACACCGAAGTTTGGGTCGTCAACCATCTTTCGGACAGCGTCAGCGTGATCGACCTCAGCCTCTCACCACCTCGCGTCGTGCGCACCCTGCTGGTGGGTGACGAACCGCGCGACATCGTCGTCGCGCACACCGCGACGGCGGGCGATCGCGTCCTCATCACGACGGCGCGACGTGGCCAGAACTGGGCGAATCACTCGAGCGATGGAGAGCCTCTCAACTCACCCGACGATATGGCCGTGTTCCGCCAGAACGGCATCGGCCGCGCCCTGGTGTGGCTCTTCGATCCCGACAACCTCGGCAACAATCTGGAAGGCGATCCGCTCGAGGTCGTCAGACTCTTTGGTGACTCCCCACGGGCACTGACCGTCAGCAACGATGGCAACAGCGTCTTTGCCGCCGTCTTCCACTCAGGTAATCAGACGACGACGGTTTCCGAAGGCTCGGTGTGCAATACGAGCACCTTCAACATCAACAACGACATCGTAGAACCGTCCTGCACAATCGAAACACTGGTCCGACCCGGCGGTCTGCCCCTGCCACACCGCAGCCATCCGGGCGACAACAACGTTCGACCCGAGACCGGGTTGATCGTGAAGTTCAACCAAGGCACCGGCAACTGGGAGGACGAGCTCGGCCGCGCGTGGGACAGCGAAGTCAAGTTCGATCTGCCCGATCTCGACGTCTTCGAGATCTCCGCGATTGACGGCGCCTTGATCGATTCGCATGCCGGTGTCGGCACCATCAACTTCAACATGGCAACCAACCCGGTATCCAACAAGGTCTACGTATCCAACACGGAAGCGGTCAACGAAGTCCGCTTTGAGGGTCCCGGGATCCACGCCGCCGGGTTCAAGCCGGCGGGTGAACCCGCCACCGTGCAGGGGCATCTGCACGAAGCGCGCATCACCGTCATCGACGGCTCGACGGTGACACCCCAACACCTCAACCACCACATCGACTACGACGATCTTCCCGCCGGCGCCGGCATCAAAGGCGCCAGCCTGGCGACCCCCACCGACATGGTGGTGACGTCCGACGGCAGCACCCTCTACGTCGCCGCATTCGGTTCCGGCAAGGTCGGCATCTTCGACACCGCGCAACTCGAAGCCGGTACGTTCACACCGTCTTCAGCAAGCCACATCGCCGTCGGCGGCGGCCCCGCCGGACTGGCTCTCGACGAAGCGAACTCACGCCTGTACGTCTTCAACCGCTTCGAGAACTCCATTTCCGTCGTCGACACGGTTGGCAATCTCGAGGTCGGTACCGTGAGCGTTCACAACCCCGAGCCGGACAACATCATCGACGGCCGGCCGTTCCTCTACGACGCCAACCTCACGTCGAGCAACGGCGAAGCGTCGTGCTCTTCGTGCCACGTCTTCGGCGACCTCGACAGCCTCGCCTGGGACCTCGGCAATCCCGACGACGATCAACACAGCAACCCACTGCCGGTGACCAATCCGGTTCCCGACATCGGCTTCAGCGCTTTTCATCCGATGAAGGGGCCGATGACGACGCAAACACTGCGCGGCATGGCCAACCACGGCGCCATGCACTGGCGCGGTGATCGCTCGGTCGGCTTCTTCGGCACCGATGCCACCGACGAGGTGTTGTCGTTCAAAAACTTCATCGTCGCATTCGAAGGACTGGTCGGCCGCGCGAGCGCCATCAGCGAAGCCGAGATGGATCTCTTCACCGACTTCATCCTCGACGTCTTCCTGCCGCCCAACCCGATCCGCTCTCTCGACAACACCCTGCACTCGACTTCGATCAGCGAAGCCGCGGTACTCAACCTCTACAACGTTCCAGCAACCGACTCGGGCGTCGCCACGTGCAACGAGTGCCACGAGCTCAACCCTGCAGCCGGGCTCTTCGGCACCGACAAGGGTCGCAGCTTCGAGAACGAGACGCAGCACTTCAAGATCGCTCACATGCGTAACATCTACCAGAAGATCGGCATGTTCGGCATGGTGCGCGTCCCCTTCCTCAGCGTCGGCGACAACGGCCACAAGGGCGATCAGATCCGCGGCTTCGGCGTGCTGCACGACGGCAGCATCGACACCGTGTTCCGTTTCCTCGGAGCCGACGTCTTCACACTCTCGAACCAACAGCAACGCGACCTCGAGGCTCTGGCGCTGCAGTTCCCGAGCAATCTGGCACCCATCGTCGGTCAACAGATCACCCTCAACAGCACCAACGCCGGCACGGTCGGCCCGCGCATCGATCTGATGATCGCGCGCGCCAAGACCTGCTTCGACGTCCTCGACACACCCGGTACGACCGAGTGTGAGGTCATCGTCAAAGGATCGGAAGGCAGCGAAGACCGCGGCTGGTTCGGCGAGCTGCAGGGACCATGCGGCCCCGCGCAGACAATCCTGTTCCGCAGTGACCGTGCCGGAGACCCGCTCATGACCGACGCGCAAATCCGCGCCATCGCCGCCGCCGGCAACGAGCTGACCTACACTTGCGTGCCGCCGGGAACCGGTCAGCGCAGTGGTATCGACCGCGATCAGGACGGCGCGCTCGACCAGGACGAGGAAGACGCCGGCAGCGACCCGGCTGATCCGGCGTCCGTACCCGCCGGCACCTCTGAGACGGTGATCTCCTCGAAGAAGATTCTCATCAGGGACCGCCTCGACGACGACGAATCGAAACGCAAGATCGTCTTGCTCTCCAAGGACGCCGGGGTGACGCCGCCGGCGCCCTCCTCGGCCGACGATCCGCGCTGCAACGGCTCACCTCTGGGCACGGTCAAGGCCTCGGTCACCATCGCCAGCGCCGCCTCGGGTCAATCACACACCACACCGCTACCCTGCGAGAACTGGAAGATGCTGGGCAGATCCAGCAACCCCAAAGGTTTCCGCTACAAGGACAAGGAGCTCGACGACGGTACGGCCAAAGTCGTCGTCTGGAAGCAGGGCAAGCTGCGCCTGGTTCTGAAGGGGAAAGGTGTGACCAATCTCGACTACGACCTGACTACCGGCTTGTCGCAGGCCACGGTCGACGTCTCCTTCGACAGTAACGGCGACCTGTGGTGCATGGCCTGTCCTCCGTTCAACGGCAAGGACGGCAGCGACGGGAAGAAGTTCCTCGGCAAGAACTGCGCCGCTCCCCTCGCGTGCGGACCCTGATCACGGCCCAACGCGGTGGGGAGCCGGTCGTCACCGACCGGCTCCCCACCGCGCCCTCGCCCGGGCGTTCATGATCGTTCGCGCCCGCGCTGTGGAAAAACGCTTCGGTGAACGCGTCGCGGTCGCCGACTTGAACCTGGAAATCGAACCGGGCTGCTGTTTCGGCTTGCTCGGACCCAACGGCGCCGGCAAGACGACGACGCTGCGAATGATCTACGGCGCCACGACGCCGAGCGCCGGCAACGTCGAAGTCTTCGATCTCGACGTTGCTCGCCACGCTCGCCGGGTGCGCAAGCGACTCGGCGTCACGCTGCAGGACAACGTTCTCATCGAAACCCTCGACTCCGTCGAAAACCTGCGCGTCTTCGGTCGCTACCACCTGATGCGCGAACCCGAGCTTTCCCAGCGCATCGACCATCTGATGGATTTTCTCGAGCTGCGCTCGCACGCCAGCGTCGCCGTAGCCAACCTGTCGGGTGGCTTCCAGCGCCGCCTCGCGATCGGGCTTTCGCTGATGAACTCCCCCGAGCTCTTGATTCTCGACGAGCCGACGACCGGGCTCGATCCGGCCGTGCGCCTCGCGCTGTGGTCGAAGATCCGCGAGCTGCGCTCCACCGGAACGACGGTTCTGCTGACGACACACTACATGGATGAAGCGCAGAGGTTGTGCGACGAGATCGCCGTCATGTCGGAAGGCCGAGTCATCGCCCGCGGCGCGCCGGACGTGCTCATTGCCGAGCGGCTGGGCGGCGAAGCTCTCGAGCTCGAGTGTTCGGAGGAGCTGCAAGACAAGCTCCTCGCCGCCTTGCCAGACGGCGTACAGTCGATCCGCGCCGGCGGCAGATTGATGCTCTATGCCAGCACCACCGAGCCGCTGCGGCACCTCCTGGCTGAGGTCGGCGAAAACGGCGAAGACCGCCGTGCCTTTCGACCGACCAACCTCGAAGATCTCTTTCTTCACCTCACCGGTGCGCATCTCGAGGGCGGTGCATGAGCCTTTCGATGGCCCATGCGGCAGCGGTATGGCGGCGCAACGCCGCCATGTACGCGCGCACGTGGATGTTCAACCTACTGCCCAACTTTTTCGAACCGGTGCTCTACCTCGTCGCCATCGGCGTCGGTGTCGGTGCCTACGTAGCCGAGATGCGCGGCATGCCCTACGCATCGTTTCTCGCTCCGGGCCTGGTCTGCGTCGCAGCAATGAACGGCGCCAGCTTCGAGTGCACATACAACGTCTACGTCCGCCTCACCTTCGACAAAGCCTACGACGCGATGCTGACGACGCCGATCGGGCCCGACGAGGTTCTGATCGGCGAGGTGCTGTGGGCGATGACGCGCTCGGCCATCTACGGCGGCTGCTTCTTTCTCGTGCTGATCCTCTTCGGTCTCGCGCCTCTGCCGCACGCCCTGCTCGCCCTGGTCGCGATCCCTCTCTCCGGCCTGCTCTTCGCCGCCCTCGGCCTCGCCTTCACCCTGCGCGTGCCGTCGATCGACCTGTTTTCGTTCTACTTCACCCTCTTCCTCACGCCGCTCTTCCTCTTCTCCGACGTCTTCTTTCCGCTCGAGGAACGCCTCTCCGGCGTGTGGCTGTGGATCGCCGAGCTGCTGCCCCTGCTGCACCCCGTACGCATCGCCCGCATGGCCTTTCGCGGCGAACTCAGTCCCGTGTTGCTCTGGGACGTCTTCTACATCCTCGCCCTGGCCACCGCCCTGCTCGTCTGGACCCGCGCCGCCGTACGCGCCCGCCTGATGAGCTGAGATACGCTCCGCCTATGGCTCGTCAGGATGGTAAAACCCTCTCGGTCCTGGCCGACCTCTCTCACGTTCCCCATGACCAAAGCCGACGCCTGACGGATGATCCGGTCTCGTGTAGCGACTGGGTGGAATCAACGCATCCTAATGAGCAACTTGTCCGTTTCTCAGCAGTGGGAGACCTCTTGACGCGCATCAAACCTGGCAGTACCCTTCGTCCAGACTAACGATGAGCCGGTTCGGCTGGGGGTTTCGTCCCGCAGAGGTGCCGGTTCCTTTTCTTCGCAGCCTTCTATTCTGGAGGCTGTTTCCTTTTGTACTCCAATCGTTTCCTCAGATCGCTCAGTGCGACGAGTTCATGCGGAGCAGCCTTGCGCAGCAATACGGACGTCTGTTTCCGATCCACTGGACTGATTACCGCTCTCAGCTCCCCCTGCTCTCGCAGGTACTTCGCCAGACAGGCGAAGTCTCCATCACTCGAAACGATCACGGCCTGTTCGTAGTCGTCGAAGTCGATCATGGCTTGCGAGACCAGCTCGGCATCGACGTTGCCCTTCACCTTCCCATCGCCGTGCCGGAGAACCTCCTTGAAGATGAGCACGAAGCCATCCTTCTGGAGAGAGCGATAGAGGCTGCTTTGCTCAGGCATATAGCCCATGAACATGTAGGCAGTTCCGACACCGTACTTCTCTCGCAAGTAGCGACGGAAGCGCCCGTAGTCCAACTTCCATCCCAACCGATCAGTGGTTCCTCGGTAGAGGTTCTGTGAATCGACGAAGGCGTAGTTGGTTTCGGGTTTCCGCATCGGGTCTCATTCTCCAAAGTGCACCACGGCCCAGCCTCCTCTACGCCCACTGCCGCCACGAGTAGACAGCCGTACCGTGGCGGACCTGACTGGTATCGCCGCCGTACACCAGCGCCGATTGTGATGGCTTTCCGGCAATGCGTTGCCAGTATCGCAGACCACGGAAGAAATCGTCGACTACGGTCCGGCCGGATTTGATCTCCACCGGGATCAGCTTCTCCCCGCAATCGACGATCAGATCGATCTCGTTGCCACGGTGGTCACGCCAAAAATACAGATCCGGCAAGCGGCCGCGGTTGTAGTAGTTCTTCAACAGCTCGACGATGGTGAAGTTCTCGAAAACGGCGCCGCGCATCGAATGCGTGTGCAACTCCGCCGCTGACCGAATGCGCAGAAGGAAACAGAGAAGACCCGTATCGATGAAGTAGAGCTTCGGGCTCTTGACCAGACGCTTGTTGAAGTTCTTGAAGTGCGGGCGAAGTAGAAACACCGCGAAGCTAGCTTCCAGAACCGACAACCAGCGGCGTGCCGTATCGCGGCTGATCGCACAGTCGTTGGCCAGCGAGTTGAGTGAGAGCAACTGCCCAGCCCGTCCGGCACATAGGCGAACGAAGCGCCCAAAAGTCTCCAACTCGCCCACCTGGGTAACCTCGCGCACGTCCCGTTCCAGGTAGGTTTGAAAATACCCCGCCAGCCACTGCTGAGGATCCAAATTCTGATCGTGAATTCGCGGATAACCACCGCGCAACATGACTTCGAAAAGGTCACCACCCGTCGGTTTCGTTCGCGGACGCGTTGCACCGATGCCCTCGGGGTCGAACGGAGACCGACGCGAAAGCTCGCTCTGCGTCAAGGGGAGCAGATAGCTGAGAGCAGCCCGGCCGGCCAGGCTCTGTGAAACGCGGTCGAGCAGTAGAAAGTTCTGTGAACCGCTCAGGACGAAACGCCCCGGCTCGGGACGCTCGTCACTGAGCACCTGGATGTACGAGAAAAGATCGGGCGCGCGCTGGACCTCGTCGAGCACCACCGGCCCGGCGTGCTGGGCCAGGAATCCGCGCGGATCTTCTCGAGCGAACTCCCGCTCATCGGGAAGCTCGAGCGAAACATAGGCGTGCTTCGGAAAGGTGGCACGAGCAAGCGTGGTCTTGCCAGACTGGCGCGGCCCAGTCAGCGTCAGCACCGGATAGCTCTTCGCCGCCCTCTTCAACACCCCACCAAGGTGCCGCTGGATCATCCAACGAAGTGTACAGATTGACGATTGAATCGTCAATCTGTACGCACCCCCTAACTGCTCGCTATCAGAAGTAGCCCGTCGGGCCTTGCTTTGGATCCTCACCGTCGTCCGGCACTTCCTCGCGACCGGGAATGTACTTGCCGGTGATCATCTCCTTGTAGCTCTGGCCTGGGCCGATCATCGGATAGACGTGCGCCGTCGTGTCGACCATCACCTCGAGAAAGGCGGGGCCATCGAAGTCGACGAAGGCCTTCAAGGCAGCGCGAACTTCCTTGTTCTGCGTCACGCGCTTGGCAAAGCCAAAACCGTCTGCCTCCACTGCTTTGACGAAGTCCTTCTTGTGGAGGGTCTTGTCGGTGCCCGAGTAGCGGTTGGCGTAGAAGAGATCTTGCCACTGGCGCACCATTCCGTCGCCCATGTTGTTGAGCAGCAAGACCTTGACGGGGATGTCGTAGGTGGTCAGCGTCTCGAGCTCGCCAAGGTTCATGCGAATGCTGCCGTCACCATCGACGTCGACCACCAGCAGATCCGGGTTGGCGAGCTGCGCGCCGATCGCCGCCGGCAAGCCAAATCCCATCGTTCCCATGCTGCCGGAGGTGAGGAACAGACGCGGCTTCTTGAAGTCGATGTACTGGGCCGCCCACATCTGGTGTTGGCCGACGCCGGTGGAAACACACGCTTCGCCGCCGGTCAGCTCGTTGAGCGTCGACAAGACGTACTCCGCCTGGACCGCGTCCGACTTGCGGTTGTAGTTCAGCGCGTGTTTTTTCTTCAGCCGGCGGACGCGATCGTTCCACTCGTCAAAGCTCGTCTTGATGCGTTCGCCACCCTTGAGCAATTGCGTCAACCCGCGTTTCGCATCGGCGACGTGGGACCAGTCGACGTTCTTCACCTTGCCGATTTCCGACGCATCGATGTCGAGATGGGCAATCTTGGCATTGGCGGCAAACTCCTTGACCACACCAGCGACTCGATCGTCGAAACGCGAACCGACCGCGAAGAGAAAATCGCAGTCCTCGACCGCGTAGTTGGCAAAGGCAGTGCCGTGCATCCCCAACATCTGCAGCGAAAGGTCGTCGGTCGTGTCGAACCCGCCGATTCCCATCAGCGTCGTCACCACCGGAATCTGAAAGCGCTTGGCAAAGCGGGCCAAGGCCGGTGCCGCTTCGCCGTTGATGACACCGCCGCCAGCGTAGATGAGAGGGCGCTTGCTCGCCGACAACAGACCGTAGAACTCGCCGACCTCGCCTTTGGATAGACGCGAGCGCCCGACTTGCAAAACGCGCTCGCGGTAGCCGGGCAGCGGCAACAGCCCCTCTCCTTTGAACATCACCTCGGCGTTTTGCACGTCCTTGGGAACGTCAATGACGACAGGCCCGGGACGGCCGCTGCGCGCGATGTCAAACGCCGACCGCATCGTCTCTTCGATCTTCGTCTCGTCCGTGAGCAGAAAGACGTGCTTGGCACAGGGGGACATGATGTTGAAAACCGGCGCCTCCTGAAACGCGTCGGTACCGATCGCCGCGCGTGGAACCTGGCCACAAATGAGAACGACCGGAATCGAGTCGGCCTGGCAATCGCGAATCGGCGTCACCGAATTGGTGGCGCCAGGCCCCGAGGTGACGAGGAAAACCCCGACGCGACCGCTCGAGCGGGCATAACCGGCGGCCATGAAGCCGGCGCCCTGCTCAGTCGCCGGCACCACCAGACGCATCTCGTCATCGGAAGAACGCCCATCATTGTAGCGAAAAATGGCGTCGTATGTAGGCAAAATGGCCCCGCCGCTGTAGCCGAACACAGTATCCACACCCTCGTCGGCGAGCACCTGGACGATCATCTCCGCGCCCATCATCGTCTCCCCGGCGAGCGGGTGTTTCGATTTCTGCTTCGTACTGGTCGGCTTCATCAACGTCGGCATCGGTCCCTTGCTCTCCTTCCACCCGCCCCAGAGCACTCCCCGCAGCCCCAAAGCGCCGCCGGAGTATAGACCGAAGTACCTGTTTTTTCGAGCCCTTTGTCCAAACGATCGTGGCAGACGCGGCCACCTTCGCCGCAACTCGAGCGGCCGCCCTTCTGCGAAGCTCAGCGAGGACTCAAAAATGGGCCCGGCGCGACGGCTTTCTTCAAACCGACGCGCGGGCGGCTGGGGGCGCGACGCGCTCGTACCGCTGCTGCCGACATGGCACGGCCGATGATCGCTTCGTGCAGGACGGCCAAACCGGTGAGGCCGGCGCCACCCACGACGACCACCCAGAAGAGTGAGCCGTGCAACACGCAGCCCGTACCTACTTCGGCCGATCCGACTCCAGTCATACCCCTCGCGAGATCAGCAACCGGCATACCAAGTGTTCAGAGCTGCAGAAAACCACACCCGCCGCGCTCCAGGAGTGCAAAACATCACATGCACCTGCGAAGCTCATCTGCCAACCAGGTGCGATCTCGATCGGCTCAACGCGTGTTGGCGTACACCTTGGCCAAACGACGCGGAGACACGCCGCAAAAATAGAGCAGGCGCAAGGTCCACATCAGGAGAATGGTACGTACGACACCGTCTTTGCGCCAGCGACGAGAGGAGGAGACGACGCAATGCCGCAAGCAGGCGACCTTTCCGCCGCGTTTCATGGCCGCGCTCAGCGCCAGATCCTCCATGATCGGTATCTCTTCATAACCGCCGATCTGCTCGAAGAAGGCGCGGCGGACAAACAGTGCCTGGTCGCCGGTGGCGAGGCGAGACAGGCGCGAGCGCAGCGATATGAGTCGCGCCGTCAGCCAGATCAGAGGCGAGCTCGGCTGTAGATCGATGTCGAAGCGGCCACCGACGACCGGGCGATCAGCCAGTGCGTCTGCAATGGCCGCGTCGAAATTGACGGGAAGCACGGTGTCGGCGTGCAGGAAGAGCAGAACGTCACCGCCCGCCGCGGCGGCGCCGGCGTTCATCTGCAGCGCCCGCCCCCGCGCCGCGCCAACGACGCGGGCGCCGTGCGACTCCGCGACGGCCACCGTACCGTCGCTGCTGCCGCCGTCGACGACGATCACCTCCGACACCAGATTCCCCCCACACGAACCAAGTGTCGCTGCCAGATTTTCCTCCTCGTCGAGCGCCGGAATGATGATCGAGATCCGCACCTTTCGTACCTGCGCCGGGAACCACCGCGATGCAAGCACCGGAAAGAAAAACCTGGTACTCACGACCCATGGAACTACATCGCTGCAAGGCCGCCGACGGCACCAGCTTGCACGTCGAGACGACCGGCGAGGGAACGCCACTGGTCCTCACCCACGGCCTCGGCGACGATTGCCATTTCTGGGACTCCTGCATCGAGGCGTTGGCCGAGCACCACCGCGTCGTGCGCTGGGACGTACGCGGCTTCGGCAACAGCGACAAACCGCCGGGTCCGTACGACGTGAACCTGTTCGCAGCCGACCTGCAATCGATCTTCGACCACCTCGACATCGATCGCGCCCACCTCGTCGGCCTGTCGATGGGCGGCGTCATCTCGCAGCGCTTTCTGCTCGACCATCCCCGCCGCGTCCGCTCGGCGACGCTGGCCAGCACCTCGGCCGAGATCTCCGAGGCCGCCGGCGCCAACTGGCAGAAGCTCGCCACCCGCGTCGAATCGCGCGGCTTCGGCCGCGTCGATGCCTCGCGTTCCTTCGCCGCCGCCTTCGCCGCCGCCAACCCCGAGATCGTCGCAGCGTCGAGCGCCCAGACCGCCTCCAACGACCCCGCCGCCTACGCCGCCGCGGCGCGCGCCATGAGCGCCTACGACATGAGCGCCGAGCTGCGCGGAACGAGAGTCCCCTGTCTCATCCTCCAGGGTCTCGACGACCAACTCACCCCACCCGGCGGCTCAGTGCGCATGCACCGCGCCGTACCGCACTCGCGCTTGCTGCTCATCCCCGGCGCCGGGCACAGCCTGCCGATCGAAAACCCCCTCCTCTTCGCCTCGACCGTCCTCTCCTTCACCGGCGCCGTCGAGGCTTGTGCGTAGGGATTGGCAATTGCCAACCCGCAGCGGCGCTGGTATTTTTCACCGCTGATGGTCGCACTCCAAAACCGCCGTAGGGGGTGGGCGCTGGCCTGCCTGGTCGCTCTTACCGTAGCCGTGCCGGTGGCTGCCGAGCCGGCTGCCACGGCGGCGGAGCTGGCGACGCAGGCTGGTGTGCAGCTCGAACGCGCCGAGGCGGCGACCGGTGATGCAACCAAGCTGGCCGCCTACGAGAAGGGGCGCGATCTGGCCCGGCGGGCCATCGAGATCGACGAAAACAACGCCGATGCGCATTTCGTTCTCTTCGCCACCGAGGGCCGCATCGCCCTGATGAGCGGCATGATCCCCAACCCCCTCAATCTGCGCAAGGCCCAGGGACGGCTCGACCGGGTGCTCGAGCTCGACCCCAACCACTCGCACGGGCTCGCCGCCCGCGGCGGCCTCTACCGAAAACTGCCGTGGGCTCTGGGTGGATCGCTGGAAAAGGCCGAGACCTTTCTCAAGCGCTCGATCGAGCACAACCCGCAGGCCATCGGCGCCCGCATCGAGCTCGCCGCCACCTACCGCGACATGGGCAAGTCGGCGGAGCAATGCCGGCCCCTGCTCGATCAGGCCATCGCCATCGCCGAGCAGCAGGGCAAGCGGCACCGTATCGAGCAGGCCAACCAGCTGCTCGCCGAGCTCAGCCACTAAGTCGACTACTCAGGCGGAGGCCCGGCAAAGCCGGAGAGAAACTCCACCATCGCCGTGGCTTGTTTTTCGTCGAGCCTGTCGGCGAACGGCACCATCGGCGTGCCCACCTTTCCTTTCAAAATCGTCGTTGCCAGCGCCGCCTTGTCGGCTCGCTCCCAGTACTCGGCCTTGGTGAAGTCGGTCGGTTGCGGTTGCAGCATCGCCGCCGCCATGCCGTCACCCGCTCCTTCTTCGCCGTGACAGAAGGCGCAGTATTGCTCGTAGACCGCCGCCGACTCATCGGCGCTCGCATTCATCGGCAGAGCAAGCACCGCCAGGACCAGAAGGCTGAGCCGGAATCTCTCACTCATAGGTCACCAGCGAATGCACCTCGTGCGGTGCCAACTTGGCCCGGCCGCCGAGAAAAGCGAGCTCGATGATGAAGGCACAGGCGACGATCTCGCCGCCGAGACGCTCGACGAGCGAAACCGTTGCACCGGCAGTGCCACCGGTGGCCAGTAGATCGTCGAGGACGAGAACCCGACAGGGGTGGCCGAACGCATCGGCATGAATCTCCAGGCGATCGCTGCCGTATTCGAGCTCGTATTCGGCTTCGAAGGTCTGCGACGGCAGTTTGCCCGGCTTGCGAACGAGCGCCAGACCGACACCGAGGGCATAGGCCACCGCGGCGCCGACGATGAAACCGCGCGACTCGATCCCGAGAACCATGTCGACCTTGCCGCGGTAGTGGTCGGCAAAGTCGTCGACGACCTTTTTCAACGCCTCGGCGTTGGCCAAGAGCGTCGTAATGTCCTTGAAAACGATTCCCGGCTTGGGAAAGTCCGGGATGTCGCGAATGTGATCACGCAGGTCCATGTGCGCCTCCGGCTGCCAACCACCATCTATGACGGGGTGCGAGATGCGGCGCAAGCACCGAAGCTACGAACCACTGTCTGCCCGACCGCGCGGCGGCAGAAAGATCATCGGATCGCGGGCAACGTTTCGGTAGCGCACCTCGAAGTGCAGGTTCGGCCCGGTCGCACGTCCCGTTTCGCCGACCGCCGCGATGCGCTCACCGCGCCGTACCCTTTGCCCCTTCTTCACGAAGTGACGGTGGTTGTGCGCATAGACCGTCGAATACCCCGAGGTGTGCTTGATGATGATGACGTTGCCATAGCCCGAGAGAACGCCGTTGTAGACAACTTCTCCACTCGCCGCCGCGCGTACGGCCGCACCGATCGGTGCGGCGATGTCGATGCCGTCGTGAAATCGCCGGCCGCGCGGCCCGAAAAGAGAGGTCACCGTACCGCCCGCCAGCGGCCAGCGCATCGACGGCGAGCCCGCTGGCAGCTGGCGCGAGGTCGTCCGCCGCTGGCGCGCCAGCGACCGTTCGATCTCTCGCTCAGCGCCGGGAATACGCAGGCGCTGGCCGGCGTAGATACGCGCCGGGTCGCGCACGCCGTTGGCACGAGCGATCTCGCGATAGGGTACCCCATACGCCTCGCCGATCGCCGACAGCGTCTCGCCCGGCTTGACCCGGTGATAGACGGCGCGGCCGGCACAGGCGGCGACCAGCCCAACCAGCAGCGCTAGCGTCGCGATTCGAATTGCCTTGTCCACCACCACCCCGCACGACCGGCACCCCAACGGCGCCCGGTCCGCCCGCCTATGTCTCCCAACCGTGCCGGCCGATCAGCTTGACGAACCGACAGGCGCCCAGATACTCCTCGTGCGCACCGTCGGCGCGGCGCCAGACCCTGACGAGCTCCTGGCACTCCGCATCGCCGATGGGAAAGACCATGCAACCGCCTTCGCGGAGCTGCGCATACGGCTGCCGCGGCACTTCCTGCGCCGCCGCCGTCACGACGACGGCATCGTACGGAGCCTCGTCGGGCCAACCGTCATTGCCGTCGAGACACAAGACGGTGACGTCGTCGTAGCCGAGCTCGCGCAGGCGGCGTCGTGCGTGCGACGCCAAAGTGTCGAGGCATTCGAGAGTCCAGACCCGCATGCCCATCTCCGCCAGCACGGCGGCCTGGTAGCCCGAACCGGTGCCGATTTCGAGAACCTTGGCACCGGCGCCGAGCGACAGCCCTTCGCTCATCAGGGCGACGATGTACGGCTGTGAAATGGTCTGGCCATGACCGATCGGCAGCGGCTTGTCGGCGTAAGCTTCCTCCGTCCAGCGTTCGCCGACGAAACAGTGCCGCGGCACCACCGACATCGCGCGGATGACGCGCTCGTCGCGTATTCCGCGCTCGACGAGTAGATCGGTCATTTGCTTGCGGGTCGAGTCGAGGGTCACGGCCAGGTCACCTTCAGCTCGCTCACGCGCGGCAGCGAATCGTAGTTGGTCAGATCGAGATGCAGCGGCGAAACCGAGATGAAGCCTTCCTCGACCGCGCTACAATCGCTGCCCTCGCCGTGCACGAAGCCCAGGTCGTCGCCTCCGATCCAATAGTAGACGCGGCCGCGCGGATCGACCTTTTCGACGATCGCATCGCCGTAGCGCCGCTTGCCCTGGCGGGTCACCGCAAAGCCGCGCAGCTCGGCGGCCGGCAGCGGCGGTACGTTGACGTTGAGAAACGTATCCTGCGGTAACCCCTGATCGAGAACGGAGCGCGACAGCTCGGTGGCAAAGGATGCCGCCGGCGCAAAATCCAGCCCCTCGCGACCCACCAGCGACACGGCAATCGATGGGATCCCGAGCAGAGTTCCCTCAATCGCCGCCGACACCGTCCCCGAGTAGGTGATGTCGTCACCGAGGTTGCCGCCGTGGTTGATCCCCGAAACCACCAGCGCCGGGCGTTCCGGCAGAAGCTTGTTGACGGCGAGAATGATGCAGTCGGTAGGCGTCCCGTCGACGGCAAACGAGCGCTCGTCTACCTGCTCCACCCGCAGAGGGCGGTGCAAGCTCAGGGCGTGACTGACGGCACTCTGCTCGCGATCCGGTGCAACCACCCACACATCACCCAGCTCAACCAACGCTGCGGCCAGTGCCTGGATCCCTGCAGCGCGTATGCCGTCGTCGTTCGAGACGAGGACAATCACAGCCCCCTGTTTAGCACTCGCGAAATTCACAGGCAAACGCGGCACTGCCGCCGGGGCACCCAGGCTGGTTGAGTTTTCGCGCCACACCTGGCACTTACGATGCTTCTGCACGGGGCGTGGCGCAGTCTGGTAGCGCACTCGCTTGGGGTGCGAGTGGTCGGCCGTTCAAATCGGCTCGCCCCGACTGTCGGCGACGAGGGGATGCAACGACTCCCCTCGTCGCGACTCAAATCTCGGCCAAGCGCTTTGCTTTGCGCATGACGCCGCGAAACATGCGCCGCGTCAGCCGGCCGGTGAAGGTGTTCTGCTGGCTCGGATGGTACGAAGTGAGCAAGACCGTGCGCTCGTCGAGCGGCGAGCTCGCGGCGTGCGCGAAGCGCGGCCGCGGCGCCGGCAGCGGACGCCCCATCTCCGCCCACGCCTTGAGAAAGGCCTGCATGCCGATCTGCCCGAGGGCCAGGACGACACGGACGCACGTCATCGCCGCCAGCTCGCGAACGAGATAGGGCCGGCAGCGCTCGAGCTCGGCCGTCGCCGGCCGGTTGGCCGGAGGCGCGCAGCGCGCCGCCGCCGAGATGTAGACGCCGTTCAGGTGCAGGCCATCGGCGCGATCGGTCGAACGCGCCTGGTTGGCCATGCCGGCGGCGTGGATCGCATCGAAGAGCCAATCGCCGCTGCGATCACCGGTGAACATCCTGCCGGTGCGGTTGGCGCCGTGCGCCGCCGGCGCCAAGCCGACGATGAACAGGCGCGCATGCGGGTCGCCGAAACCCGGAACCGGCTTTCCCCAGTACTGCCAATCGCGGTACTGCCGCCGTTTTTCGGTGGCGATCTTCTCACAGTGCTCGATCAGGCGCGGACACGCTCTACACGCCGTGATCTCGTCGTTGATCTCCTCGATCGCATCGGCGCGCCGGCGCCTCTCATCCGAGCTCCGGGGCACCGGACAACCCACCCGCCTTGCGCAGCTCGGCGGCGCGATCCGTGCGTTCCCAGGGAAAGAACCCATCGTCGGGCGAACGGCCGAAATGACCGTAGGCAGCCGTTTTCTGATAAATGGGTCGCTTGAGGTCGAGCGACGCGATGATCCCCACCGGCTTGAGCTCGAAGTGATCGGTGACCAAGCGGCCCAGCGCCTCGTCCGACACCTCCCCAGTATCGAACGAATCGACGAGCACCGATACCGGCTGGGCGACTCCGATCGCGTAGGCGAGCTGCACCTCGCACTTGCGCGCCAAACCCGCAGCGACGAGGTTCTTGGCGATGTAGCGCGCCATATACGCCGCCGAGCGATCGACCTTGCTCGGATCCTTGCCCGAAAAGGCGCCGCCGCCGTGGCGGCCGTAGCCACCGTAGGTGTCGACGATAATCTTGCGGCCGGTGAGCCCGCAGTCGCCCATCGGTCCGCCGACGACGAAACGACCGGTTGGATTGACGTGGAACACCGTGTCGGCGTCGAGGTATCGCTCCGGCACGACGTGTTTGATCACTTCATCGACAATTGCCGTGCGCAGCTCCTCATACGCGACGTCGGCTGAATGCTGCGACGACACGACGACGGCACCGACTCGCACCGGCCGGCCGTCGCGATACTCGACGGTTACCTGGGACTTCGAATCGGGTCGCAGATAGTCGTGCTTGCCGTCCCGGCGCACGACGGCGAGATGCTCCACCAACTGGTGCGAGAGAACGATCGGCAACGGCATCAGCTCGGGCGTTTCGTCGCAGGCAAAACCGAACATCAGTCCCTGGTCACCGGCGCCCTGTTCTTCGTGCAACCCCTGGCCGGCGGTGACACCCTGTGAGATGTCCGGCGACTGCCGGTCGAGGGCAACCTGCACCGCGCAGGTGTCCGCGTCGAACCCCATCTCCGACGAGGTGTAGCCGATGCGGCGCACCGTCTCGCGCACGACATCGGGATAGTCGAGCCGGGTTTTTGTCGTGATTTCACCAGCCAGCACGACCATACCGGTCGTGCACAGCGTTTCACAGGCGACGCGACTGTCAGGATCCTCGCTCAGCAGAGCATCGAGGACGGCGTCCGACACCTGGTCGCACATCTTGTCGGGATGTCCCTCCGAAACCGACTCGGAGGTGAAGACGAAGTTGGTCAAAGGCATTCAGGCCCCCCAAGGTTGAATCGCCCAGAGGTATACCAGCGACCGACAGATGTCGACAGAGCCCAAGGACCGGAAGGGCCAGGACGACCGGGCCGCAGGCGATCCCGGTCGTTTTCACACTGCCTCGCCGAACTTGTCGGCGACCAGCGCGACCAGGGCCGTGACGGCCGGCTCGGCATCGTGGCCGACGGCCTCGATCTCGATTTCGGTCCCGATTCCCGCCGCCAGGGTCATCAGCGCGATGATGCTCTTGCCATCCACCGTGTCGGCACCGCAGCGAACCTTGACCGCAGCTTCGAATCGGCTGGCGGTCTGCACGAACACCGTCGCCGCACGGGCATGCATGCCGAGCCGATTGGCGATCGCGACTTTGCTCCGCGCTTGCGCCGCGTCGCTCACCGTTCGACGTCCCGATGGCGGACCTGAACTCGCGTGCCGGCATCGCCGAGGTCGGCAGCCAGCCGCTCGACGATGGCGACCGAGCGGTGGTGTCCCCCCGTGCAACCGATGGCGGCGGCCAGATAGGAGCGCCCCTCCCCTTCGTGCAACGGCAGCGTGAAGCGCAGCAGATCACCGACGCGCTCGACGAAACCGCGCGCGTCGTCGCGATCGAGCACGTACGCGGCAACCGCTTCGTCGCGACCGGAGAGATCGCGCAGCTCGTCGACGAAAAACGGGTTGGCCAGAAATCGCACGTCGAGAACCATGTCGACGTTGCTCGGCACGCCGTGCTTGAAGCCGAAGGACATGAGGAGAAGCGTCAGCCCCGCCTGTTCGGCGTCCTCGCGAAAGATCGAACGCAGCTCGTCGCGCAACTGGTGAATCGTCAGCGCCGTGGTGTCGAGAATCAAATCCGCTCGCTCGCGGAGAACCGCGAGCTCGAGGCGCTCGCGCTCGATGCCACTGGCCGGACCGCCATCACTGCCGAGCGGGTGTGGGCGACGGGTTTCACTGAAGCGGCGGATCAGGACCTCATCCGAAGCATCGAGAAAGAGAAGGCGCACGCGATAGCCCGCGCGGCGCGCTTCTTCGAGCCCTGCCGGAAAGGCCGCGAGGAACTCGCGCTCGCGAATATCGACGCCGAGGGCGACGCGCGACAAACTCTCGAGCGAGGACTCACAGAGCTCGAGAAAGCGCGGCAGCAAGACGACCGGGAGATTGTCGATGCAGTAGTACCCGAGGTCTTCGAGCACGTGGATCGCCGTGCTCTTGCCGGAACCCGAGAGCCCGGTGACGACCACCACCTCGAGGCGCCGTTCGCTCACCTGCGCGTACACCGCCCCGGCGCCGTCGCGCCAGGCCCACAGCGATGCCCCGGCAAACGCAGCGCGTCGCGCTTCACAGCGATTCGTCCCGGCTGGAGATCAACGTCAAGAGCTCGGCGGCACTACCAGCATCGATCAGATTCTGCCGAAACTCGCCATCTTTGAGCAGGCGCGAGACGCGCGCCAGCGTCTTGAGGTGCTGGCTCACCGAATCCTCCGGCGCGACGAGCACGAAGAAGAGCCGCGTCGGATTGCCGTCGAGCGAGTCGAAATCGACGCCGCCGGTGTGTCGGCCAAAAATCCCCAACTGGCCGTGCAGGCCGGCGAGCTTGCCGTGTGGAATGGCGATTCCGTCGCCGATGGCCGTCGAACCGAGACGCTCGCGCTCCCAGAGAACCTCGAGCAAGCGCGCCCGCTCGACGTCCTCGTGCTGCTGGGACAGGTGGTGGGCCAGCTCTTCCAGCACCTCGCTCTTCGTGGCGCCAGCCAATTGCGGCGCAATCAGCTTTTCACTCGTCAGAATATCCGTGATGCGCAAGCTCAGATCCCTTCCGGCTCGAGAACAGCCAACGAGCCATCCTTCTTGCGGTACATGAACCTGACGACGTCCGTACCGGGCTCGAGGAAAACCAATGCATCGCGACGTTGACCGTCCATCAAAGTTGCAGCTTCAGCGACCGACAGCGGCTCCGCTTCGACACGCGTCGTCTCGATACGACGGCGGGGCGCCCTATCTTCCTCCACCTCCGCCATCGGCTCGGCCACGTGAGCGTGCTTGCGCGATTCTCGCTTGGTTCTCTGCTTGCGCAGTTGTCGCTCGAGCTTCGCAATGGCGTGGTCGATGGCCGAATACAGGTCTCCCGTTTCCTCGGTCGCGTTGAAAGTCTCGTGATCCGCCTGCAGCGTAACCTCGGCGAAGTGGCGCTTCTTGGTCACGGAGAGCACGACATGCGCATCGATCGCGTCGCGCACCAGGCGCTCGGCATGCCGCACTTTCTCTTCCGCGTATTCGCGCAACGCGTCGGTCGCTTCCATATGTCGAAAGGTAACGCCGATTCTCATGATTGAACCTCGCGGGTTGACCGGGCTCGATGGGGTTGCGTGATCGCTACCACGAAACTCTCGTCAGCGGCAATCTGCACCTCGCCGCTCGTCTCCGCCCCACGGGCAGCGGCGAGCCTGATCGTCGCGCTTCGAGTGCCGGTTCTTACGTGCCGCTCGCGTCACACGACCTCGCGCCGCTTGGGCGACGGGAGAATGTCCATCATTTCGCGATATTTTGCGACCGTGCGACGGGCGACGTCGATACCCTCTGTTTTCAGCATTTGTGCAATCTTCTGGTCGCTCAAAGGACGCTTTTTGTCCTCACCTTCGACGATCACGCGGATCCTGTTCTTCACTGATTCTGCCGACACATCCGAGTCATCAGCCCCTTTGACGCTCGACGTAAAGAAATACTTCAGCTCAAAGATTCCCTGCGGCGTGTGCATGTACTTGTTGGCGGTCGCCCGGCTCACCGTTGATTCGTGCATCTTGATGTCGTCGGCGACTTGCTTGAGCACCAGCGGCCGCAGTTGGCTGACTCCGTTGTCGAAGAAGTCGCGCTGGAACTGAACGATGCTGTTGGCCACCATCAGGAGGGTCTGCTGGCGGCGCTGGATGCACGAGATGAGCCACTGCGCCGAGCGCATCTTCTTGTTGATGAAGCGCTTGGCAGCGGCGCCCGTGTCGTTGGCGAGCACTCCGCGGTAGTACGAGCTGACACGCAATCGCGGCAGCCCGTCGTCGTTGAGCGTCACCACATACTCGCCTTCGTCCTTGTGCACATAGACGTCGGGGGTGATGTAGCGCACGTCGCCCTCGCCGTAGTTGCGGCCGGGCTTGGGCTCGAGGCGGGCGATTCCCTGTGCCGCTTCGACGACCTCTTCCACCGGCACATCCAGCTCCTTGGCGATCTTGTCGAAGCGCCGCGCTTCGAGTAGATCGAGATGCTCGTCGATCAGGCGCCAGACGATCGTACCTTCTTCGTCGAGAGCGCGCAGTTGCAAGAGCAGGCACTCGCGCAGATCGCGGGCGCCGACGCCGGCCGGCTCGAGACTCTGGATGACCTTGAGAGCGCGGTCGACGAGCTCGAAATCCGTACCGCTGCGAAAGGCGATCTCCTCGACGTCGAGCTGTAGATAGCCGTCGTCGTTCATGTTGCCGAGCAAGCGGCTGGCCACCGCCTTCTCTTCGCTGGCCAGCTCTTTCATGCGCAGTTGCCACAGCAGATGCTCGGTCAACGACTCCTCGCGCGTCAGCGTCGCCTCGAGGCTGGGACGCCGTTCGTCGTCGTAGTCAGCCGAGGTTCCGGACGAGCCGTGCCAGCTATTGGTCCAGTTCTCCAGGTATTCCTGCCAATCGACGTCGCGCAGGCCGTTGTCCGGCTGCAGCTCGTCGGTGGGATCGCGCTCGGCCGAGGCGGGAAATTCTTCGGCGCCGGCGTTGACCTCGAGCCGTTCCTCGGTGCGCGGCCGCTCCTCCTCCTCTTCGGCCTCGAGACCCTCTTCGAGCACCGGATTCTCGGTCAGCTCCTGCTCGACCAACTGTTCGAGCTCGCCGCGCGAAACCTGCAAGATTTCAAAGGCCTGCCGCATCTGCGGCGTAATGACCGTGCGCTGCTGTTGGCTCAGGCCAGGTGCTTGAATGATCTTGGTTTCAAGTGCCATCGTTCGGGTGTCTCACAAGCTGAATCCCTGTCCCAGGTACAGCTCACGTGCTTTGCGACTTTCGGCGATGACCGCCGGGGTCCCCTCCTCGAGAATCGCTCCTTCATTGAGAATATACGCTCGATCGCAGATTCCAAGCGTTTCCCGAACGTTGTGATCGGTGATCAGGACGCCGATGCCACGACGCCGCAACTGCGCGATAATTGCCTGGATATCGAGCACGGCGATGGGATCGATGCCGGCGAAGGGCTCGTCGAGGAGAATGAAGCTCGGTGAGGTGACGAGCGCGCGGGTGATCTCCAGCCGGCGTCTTTCGCCACCGCTCAGAGTATAGGCGCGACTCTTTGCGAGATGCGCAATGCCGAGCTCTTCGAGCAGGCTTTCCAGGCGCTCGGCGCGCTCTTCGTGGCTGAGGGGCAGGGTTTCGAGAACCGCCAGGAGATTGTCCTGGACCGAGAGCTTGCGAAACACCGAAGGCTCTTGTGGCAAGTAGGAAACGCCGAGCCGGGCCCGCCGGTACATCGGCTCTTCCGAGATGTCGGTCGAGCCGAGACACACCCTGCCGCGGTCCGGCTGCAGCAAACCGACCAGTACGTAGAACGTCGTCGTCTTACCGGCGCCGTTGGGGCCGAGCAGTCCAACCACTTCGCCCGCCCCGACCTCGAGCGAAACGCTGTTGAGAATCTCGCGGCCGCCGAGTTTCTTGACCAGCCCCTCGGCGCGCAGCGATCGCGGTCGGTCGCCGTTCTCGCTAGCCGCCATCTCCGACGGCCTTGGCGGCGTGGCGCCCGTCAGCCGCCCCGTCACCACCGGGAAAGAGGACGGCGCGCACGCGCTTGTTTCCGCCTTCGACGACGCTGCGCTCTTCTTCCAGATAGACGACGACGCGCTCGCCAGTGACCTCGTTGGGCCCATCGCGCAGCACGGCGCCCTCGCTCAAAGTGATGGTTTGCTTGGCGTGGTCAAAAACCGCGCGACCACCGCTGGCGACGCGTTCGCCATTGACGATGCGGACGTTGCCAAAGGCGACGATCTCGCGCGGGCGGCCGACCTCTTCGAGATCGAGTCGCACGTGCAAGGCGTCGGAGCGGAGCTCGATGTCGGCCTGGCTGACGACGACACCTCCCTCGTACTTCAGCAGGCCACTGCGGTAGTCGAACTCCAGCGTGGCGGCTTCGATCTCGACAGGACCGCGATCGGCCGAAAGCGAGAAGCTCTCGAGCAAACCATCGCCGCCGAGCACCGCGCCGCCGCTGGCGGCATGGCCATCTTCGGCGCGACAAACGCCAGCGCAGGTGAGCACGGCAAGCGCAATCGCCAAGGCGCAACGCCGTCGCATCTGCACCGCCAGCACCTTCAGCTTCGCTTCGGCCATAGGCGCATGCGCACTCGTCTGCTGACGCGGAACGTCTGTTCTTCGAGATCGACTTCGACGCCCTCGCCGTCCATCTCGAGCTGGGCGCTGCTCAAATGCACCTTGCCGGGTGCGACGACCGTATCGGTATCGGCCTCGTAGCGGGCGGAGTCGGTACGCAGCAAGTACTCGTCGACTTGCACGTCGATGTCGCCTTCGACCTCGACGCGCAAGAGCTCGTTGTCCTCGAGAAACACCTTGCCACTGCCACCCGACATCCCGACCTTGCGACCCTCTTCCAGATACACCGCGACTTCCGGTTCGAAGACCGCGACCATCTCCTCGTCCTCGAAGTAGCGGGCCTCGCGCGCCGACACTTCCCACACCTTGCGATCGCCATCGACCTTGACGCGGTGGAAGTTCTGAATGCGTTGGGCGACTTCGGGAAGCAGCTCCACGGCTTCCAAGGCCAGATCCATCCCTCGCTGTTGCAAAAGATTCCGCACGACCAACCCACCACCGACCACGACGGCAACGCCGAGCAAGCCTACGACCATGCGTCGAACTTGTCTTCTCATTCCGGCTCCCGTCGTCGAAAAACGCTAGCACCGCGGGTGGAGCGAGTAAAGCAAAGGACCGTGCCGACTTTGTTCGCCCATCATGTTGCTGATACGTCTGAGCAACTCCCAAATGTTGGGGACCGCCCGTGGACAGCACCAACCGCCGAGATCTCTACGACAGCGAACCACCGCCGCCGGCACGCGCCTACGCCTGGCTCATCCATGCCTACACGGCCTGCGGCGCCGCGCTCGCCTGCTTTGCCCTCACCGCTGCGATGGCAAACGATTTCCGCACGGCCTTCGTCCTGTTGTGGATCGCCATGTTCATCGACTGCACCGACGGCACGCTGGCGCGCCGAGCGCGCGTCAAAGAGAGCGTGCCCGAGTTCGACGGCGCCCGCCTCGACGACATCGTCGACTACCTGAACTACACCTTCGTACCGATCGTCATCGCCTACACCGCGGGCTTGTTGCCGGCGGGGATCCTCGGCGCAGCCGCGACGGCACTGCCTCTGCTGGCCAGCGCCTACGGCTTCTGCCGCACCGACGCAAAAACCGACGACCATCTCTTCACCGGCTTCCCATCGTATTGGAACATCGCCGTCCTCTACTTCTTTCTCCTGCAAACCAGCCCGACCACCAACGCCCTCTTTCTTCTCGCCTTTGCGGCGCTGGTCTTCGTGCCGATTGGCTACGCCTACCCGAGTCGCAACCCGACCGGGCGCAAGCTGACCATCGGGCTCGGCTTGATCTGGTCGGCGCTGCTCCTCCACCTGACCCTGCTGCTGCCGGCGGTCGACACCAACGTGGCGGCGCTGAGCCTCTTCTTCCCGCTCTACTACTTCGGGTTGTCGTTCTATCTCGACTGGCGGCGCCGCCAACACTAACGGCGGCGGCTCTTCGGCACGCGGCGAACACCGCCCGAATCGCCTTGCTGCGGCGCCGGCGCACGCGTCTCACCGCGTTCGGACTCCACTTTCGCCTTGGCGGTTTTCTGCACCGCCGGCAACTTCTCGACAGGCCGGCGCGTCGCTGCGTGGTAGCGCTGCAGTGCTTCCGGCATCCAACCCTGCAAGTTGGAAATGCGGGTTTCATAGTTGGGATGCGTCGACAGGAATTCGGGCGGTCTCGAACCGTCGTTGAGAGCGCCCATGCGCTCCCACAGAGCGATCGACACCGACGGATCGTAACCGGCGGCGGCCATCAAGGTCAGTCCGATCTCATCGGCTTCCGACTCCATGTGGCGGCTGAACGGCAACATGACACCGAGCTGCGCACCGAGCCCGTAGGCCTGCATCACTGCCTGCTGGACGCCGGCACTCTGTCCCTGGGTGGCGATCGCCAGAGCGGCGCCGACTCCCTGCAGGGCCATGCCCTGGCTCATGCGTTCTGCACCGTGGCGCGCCAGAGCATGGGCAACTTCGTGACCCATCACCGTAGCCAATCCCGCTTCGTCGACGGCGACGGGGAACAACCCGGTGTAGACCGCGACCTTGCCACCGGGGAGGGCGAAGGCGTTGACCATCTCGGAGTTGTCGATGACCGAAAACTCCCACTCGAACTCCGGCTTGTTGGCCACTTCAGCGATGGCGTTGCCGACCCGCTGGACGATGCGGGTCATCTCGGGACTCTTGATGACGCGCTCCTTGCTGAGCACTTCCTGGTACGCCGCCAGCCCGAGCGAAAGATCCTGCGATTCGGGCAACATCATGAAACGACGCCGGTTGGTATAGGGGACGGTCGTGCAACCTATGATCACCAAGGCAATGAGGAGCGCGACCTTCTTGCCGACACGAAATCTCCACATGCGACCATCTTAGCCATAATTCCCGGAGTATTCCCAACCGCACCTCGGCCTCGATTTGAGCCACGTGCTCCGCTCCAGTAGATAAGGTCGGATGATCGCCGTGAACGAAGTGACCAAGCGTTTCGGTTCGTTCACGGCGATCGAGAACGTCACCTTCACGGTCGACAAGGGCGAGATCGTCGGTCTGCTCGGCCCCAACGGCGCCGGTAAGAGCACGACGATGCGGATTCTCGCCGGCGTCTTCCCACCGTCGAGCGGATCGGTTGCGATCGGCGGTCACGACGTCGTCAGCGCGCCACTGCGGGCGCGCGCCGAGGTCGGCTACTTTCCCGAGCGCGTCTCGGCCTACCACGAAATGACGGTCGATTCGTATCTGCGCTACGTCGGCCGCATGAAGGGGCTCGGCCGCGCCGCCGCCGCATCGCAAGCAGCGGCGGCGATGAGCTCGTGCGGCATCGAGGTAGTGGCGCGGCGCCTCATCGGCAGCCTGTCGAAGGGTTTCCGCCAGCGCGTCGGCATCGCCCAGGCGCTGACCGGCGAGCCCGAGGTGCTGATTCTCGACGAGCCGACGGCCGGCCTCGACCCCGAGCAGGTCGCCGAGATGCGCGAGCTGATCCGCAACCTGCGCCAGCGCAGCACGGTCGTCTTGTCGACCCACATCCTGCCGGAAGTCGAGGCGACCTGCGATCGCGTCATCATCCTCCACCGCGGCCGCATCGCCGCCGTCGACACACCGGTCAACCTGAGCCACCGCATCCAACGCGCCGGGCGCATCTTCATCGAGATCAACGCGCCGCTGGAAGGCGCGCGACAGAGCCTCGCAGCAATTGCCGGTGTCCTCTCGGTCGAGCCGCAGGCGCGCGCCAGCGATGGCGCCGCCGCCTTCACCTTGAGCACCGAGCGCGGTCGCGACCTGCGCGAGGAGATTGCGCGCGCCGTCGCAGCCCAAGGCTGGGGGCTGCGCGAGCTGCGCTCGGTCGCCTACACCCTCGAAGAGGTCTTCCTCTCCCTGGTCCACGATGGTGACGACGCGGCAGCCGGCGGGCAGCGGAAGTCATGAAAACCTGGATCATCTGCAAACGCGAAGTGCAGGCGACCTTCGGCTCGGTGATCGCCTACATCCTGCTGGCGGTGTTCCTCCTCCTCAGCGGCTACTTCTTCTACAGCGATCTCGTCTTCATCCTGCTCATGGCGTCGTTCACCCCCGTCTCCGGCCTGTGGCAGTGGGTCTTTCTCGACATGCGCCTGGTCACGCTCATCGTCGTGCCGCTGGTGACGATGCGGCTCTTTGCCGAGGAAAAGAAGCTGGGAACGATGGAGCTCTTGTGGACCTACCCGGTGCGCGACATCGAGATCGTCGCCGGCAAGTTCCTCTCGGCCGTGCTTTTCTTCGTCGTCATGCTGCTGCCGACGGTGATCCCCTGCGCCCTGCTCTACGCCTACCATCCCTTCGACCTCTCGCTCCTGGCAACCGCCTACCTCGGGCTGTTTCTGCTCGGCGTCGCCTTCATCGCCTGCGGTCTCTTCGTCTCTTCGCTGACCGAGAACCAGGTGGTCAGCGCCATGGTGACCTACGGCATCCTGGTGTTCTTTTGGTTTCTGACGTGGAACGAGGAAGCCGCCAACCAGGCGACCCTGCGGGTTCTCCTCGGACTCTCCCTCTTCGATCGCTTCTTCAACTTCACGCGCGGCGTCATCGACACGCGCGACGTCATCTTCTTCGTCCTCTTCATCGCCTTCTTTCTCTTCCTCACCTGGCAGTCCCTGGCCTCGCGCAAATGGCGGGGTGTGGCATGACGTCGAGCACCGAGAACAGCCGCACGTGGCGCGGCGCGGCGCAGACCATCGTTCAGGTCCTCCTGCTACTCGTCGCCTTCGCCGCCATTCAGTTTCTCGCCAGCCGGCACAACCACCGCTTTGATCTCACCCCCGATCAGCGCTTCGTGCTGTCGCCCTTCGCCGAGCAAGCGGCGCGCGCCTTCGGCGACCAGGGAATGCTCTACGCCTTCTACGACAGCCAACAGGTGGTCGAACGCCGCCGCATGCTCGACTTGTTGGAGCAGTTCCACCTGGCGGCGCCCAACCTGCGCTACGAGCTCGTCGACCTCGACCGCAAACCCGGTCTAGCCAAGAAGTACGACGTCTCGAGCTACGGCACCGGGGTGCTCGAGCTGGCGGACGGGCGTCGCCTACCGGTTCGCTCGATCACCGAGCCCGGCCTGACGTCGACCTTGCTGCGCCTGTCGCGCAAGCAGGAGCGGCGCATATGTTTCGTCACCCGGCACGGCGGCGGTGATCCCAACGACCAGAGCGAACGCCAGGGCTTTTCAAAACTCGGCTTCGCGATCAGCCAGGAGGGTTTCGCCGTCGCATCCCTGGGCACTCTTCCGGCAGCCGGCGAGCTGGCGGTCTGCACGCTACTGGTTTGGGCGGCGCCGACGCACGACCTCACCGGCGGCGACGCGGAGATCGTCGACCGCTACCTGCGCCAGGGCGGGCGGGCACTCTTCCTGCTCGACCCCGGTGCACCCGAGTCCTTCGACGCATTCCTGCTGCGCTACGGTATCGCCGTCGGCACCAACATCATCGTCGACGAGGACAACCGCATGCTCGGCGCCGACTCCTTCGTTCCCCAAGTGGATCGCTTCCGCCAGGAAGTCTTCGGCAATCGCCTGCGCGCGGCGACGATCTTGCCGGTGGCGCGCACCGTGCGCGCGGCCAGCGACAAGGACCCGACGACGCGCATCATTTCGCTGGCCGGCACCAGCGACTCGAGCTGGGCGCGCAGCGACACCAAGGAGATCCCGGCGCAGGACGTGCGTTTCCGCCCGCAGGTCGACGAGCCGGGGCCGCTGTCGATCGCGGCGCGGGCGACGCTCGCTGCCGGCGACGCAGCCGGCGGTCAGATCATCGTCATCGGCGACTCCGATTTCGCCACCAACGACCACCTCGACACTCTCGGCAATCGCGATTTCGCACTGGGAATCATCGGCGCTCTCGCCGAAGATCCGCTGCTCATCGGCACGCGCCAATCGTCGCAACGCGACGGCCACCGGCCGCTGGCGCTCAACGCGGCGCAGACGCGCACCATTTTTTGGACTGGAGTCGTCGTCCTGCCAGGCCTTTGCGCGCTCGCCGGGCTGGCACTGGCTTCACTGCGACGACGCCAGCGCGGCGGCCGCTGAGAAGACGCGGCAATGAGCTGGCGACCGACGTTTCTTCTCGCCGCCGCCGCCTGCGCGCTGGTCTACATCGCCTACCGCGACGTCGTCCGAGAAGATCCGAGCGCCGGTTGGCAGACGATTTTCGAGGAACCCCAACCGACGCCGCCGTACTCCGCCATCGAGCGACTGCTCGACTTTGCGCCGAAGTCGGTGGTCGCCCTGCGCGTCGAGCGCCGCCAACAGGTCGTCGAGACGCGGCGGACGGCGTACGGCTGGAGCGGCATCGGCAACCCCAGCGCGGTCAACGAGTTTCTCGACGCCGTCGCCGAGCTCGCCGTCATCATCCCCATCCGATCCGACGGTGGAGATGCGGACCTCGCCAACTACGGTCTGGCCACACCGCAGGGACAGGTGGTTCTCGATCTCGAGCAAGGCGAGCCACTGCGCCTCACACTGGGGCGCCACAATCCCAGCGCCACCGGAATCTACGCCCTGACCAACCGCCCCGAGCGCCTCGTCCTGACCGGCGCCGTCGCCCTCTGGGATCTCGACAAGCTGATGACCGCGGTCGCCAGGCACTCTGCCCCAGACACCTGAGCCACTTCGCCATGCATTCACTTGACTTCGCCAAGGCGCCCCCTAAGATTAGGCGAAGTTATGCATATCGAAACGCTCAAGGTTTTCTGCGACGTCGTCGAGACCGGCTCTTTCTCCGTTGCGGCGTCGCAGAACTTCATCACCCAGTCCGCCGTCAGCCAGCAGTTGCGGGGTCTCGAGATCAAGCACAAATGCAAGCTGCTCGAACGCAGCCGCGGCGGCGCCAAGCCGACTCCGCAGGGGGCGATTCTCTACAAGGCGAGCCGCGAGATCATCGACCGCTACATGAACGTCGAGGCCGAGTTGCAGCACAGTTGTCACGTCATCGGCGGCGATCTGCGCGTCGCCATCGTCTACAGCGTCGGCCTGCACGAGCTGCCCGCCTACCTGAAGGAATACTTGCGCAGCTACCCCGAGGTCAACGTCCACATCGAGTACTCGCGACCCAACAAGATCTACGAGAACGTCATCTCGCAACAGATCGACCTCGGCATCGTCGCCTACCCGCAGAAGAATCCGCAGATCGTGTCGATTCCGATCCGCGAGGACAACCTCGTCCTCGCCTGCCCGCCCGATCACGCCCTCGCCGCGGCCAAGAAGATCTCCCTGTCGAAGCTGGAAGGTGAAAACTTCGTCGCCTACGAGAAGGACATCGCCACGCGCAAAGCGACGGACCAATTGCTGAAGAGCAACCAGGTCAACGTCAACTACGTCGCCGAATACGACAACATCGAGACCATCAAACGCGCAGTCGAGATCGGCCAGGGCGTCGCCATCATTCCTCTCCCCGCCATCCGCAACGAGATTTCGCAGGGCTCGCTGAAAATCGCCAACCTCACCGACGTCAACCTGCTGCGCCCGCTCGGTATCATTCACAAGCGCGGCCGCCACCTCTCACCGGCCGCGGATAAGTTCATCGAAGTCGTCAAGCGAGACGACATCAAAGTCTGAGCCCGGCGCCTCAGCCACCGATGCGCTCGAGCTGCCGCGCTTGCTGGCGCAGCGCTTCGATGCGCTCGGCGGTCGGCGGATGCGATGCCGACAGGCCGCTCCAGCGGCCGCCGCCGCCCTCGTCGAGAACGAGCTCGAAGAATTCGAGAGCCCCATCGGTATTGCCATAGGCGTCGTACACGAGTTGCAAGCCAATCGCGTCGGCCTCGCGTTCCTGCTCGCGCGAATAGCGCCGCTCGCCGAGCTCGAGCACATCGGCGATGACGCTGCCGGCCTGCTGGCTCAGCGCCATGACCGGCGCGACGATGAGCAGCACACGGCCCAGGCGCTTGAGCACATGGCGCTGGTGATGGTGACCGAGCTCGTGGCCGAGGACCATGGCCAACCCCTGCTCGCTCTCGACGTCGTCCAGCAAGCCGCGCGTCACACCGATCAGGCCGCCCGGAAAGGCGAACGCGTTCGGCGCCGACATGTCGACGACGCGCAGTTGATAGGGCAGCTCGCGCAATTCGCCGGCGGCGAGCAGACGGTCGAGAATGTCCGTCAGGCGCGCGTCATCGCTCACCTCGCCAACACTGCTGATCGGCGTGCGCGCCAGCACGGCCTCCCACGACGAGGGAATGCGCAGAGCGATGAAGTCGGCCAACAGCCCGAGGGCGACATAGAGAACCGCCAGCGCGGCGACGGCCAGCACCGCTTGGCGCAGTGTTTCCGCCCGACTCTCGCGACCGCGCGAAATGTCCGCCGTGCGCTCGAGCTCTTTGGGGACGTACTTCACACGCCGGCAAATCGAATCGCGGTCGCGTAGGCGACGATCTCGACCGAGCCTGGACTCTTGGCGCGGCCGCCGTAGAGCGTCGCCGTCTCCATGCGAAGATTGAGAAAGAGCTCGGCCTCCGGTTGCGACTCACGCATGCGCAAGATCGCCTCGCGGCGGGCCCGGTCGATCAGCGATGCGTAGGCCTTGGCCTCACCGCCGACGATGTTGCGCAGGCCCATGAGGAACCTCTTGTAGTAGTCGATCGACACGACTACCGAACCGGTGGCCAGCGCGGAAGCGGCGATGGCGCGATCTTCGCCGAGCGTCCTGGCGGTGATCACCGGCACGCCCACATGCTGGCGCTCGCGCGCGTGGATGCTCGCATAGTGGCGATTTTCCGCCGAGCGACCGGCAAAGTATCCGAACGAGAGAAGTACCAGCGGCAGCCACAACTCCATCGTGTCGAGCGCGATCTCCATGCCTATTCGATCCGCACCGCCGTCCCGTAGGCGAGGAGCTCGGCCGCACCCTGAGCAACCGAGGAGGTCGCGAAGCGCACGTTGACGACGGCATTGGCGCCGTGCTCCTCCGCCTGCGCCACCATCCGCTTGGTCGCCTCGGCGCGCGCCTCGACCAGCAGCTCGGTGTATCCTTTGAGCTCGCCGCCGACGATGTTCTTCAAGCTCGCCATGATGTCCCGTCCAACATGCTTGGCGCGAATCGTGCTGCCCTGCACCAGTCCGTAGTGTTCGACGATCGACTTGCCCGGAACCGACTCGACATTGGTCAGAATCATGCCGTTCTTCATAGCACGCCAGGCGGCCCCGGTGTAGGCGCGAGCCGACGGCAGCTCGGCGCACGGCTGCCTCAGGTGAGAGCGCTGGCGTTGCCGATGATGACGCGGGTGCCGTCGGGTTTTTCGACCCAGACGTCACAGGCGACGCGCTTCTGCGTCCCCTCGTCGCTTTCTTCGCGCACTCTGGCGTGCGCGGTCACCTGCTCGTCGACCCAGAGGACGTTGGTGAGCTTGAGGTCGAGTCGGCCGCCGCGCAAGAACCCTTCACCGAAGCGCT
Source organism: uncultured Binatia bacterium (SeqCode) (assembly GCA_965216585.1). Taxonomy (GTDB): domain Bacteria; phylum Desulfobacterota; class Binatia; order HRBIN30; family CADEER01; genus CADEER01. The sequence goes on from CBDCGC010000003.1 coordinate 607,056, forward strand.
CGGCCATGATCTCGGCGGCAAAGCAGGTCGCCATCATTCCCTGCACGACGATTGCCGGGAAGCCGAGCTTGCGCGCTTCTTCGGCATCGGTGTGGTAGTTGCGGTCGGGACCGGAAAACATCCAACAGCGGCGTTGGTCGATCACTTTCGCCCGACCGTGCCAGGATTCGCCGGTCGCCGTCGGAAAGGGGGGACGCGCCTTTTTCGCCTGTGCCGACGATTTGTCGACGACGAAATCGCCGTCGTCGCGAGCGCTCTGCAAGAACGACTGGTGCGTGCGGCCGCGTACCAGCAGCGCGCCGCTGGCCGCGTCGACGACGTCGGTCTCGTTGACGACGTAGTCGCGACCGCGCTTGGCATAGCGCTCGACGATCGTCGAGCAGGTTCGCACGCTGCTACCGACGCGGATCGGTGCAAAGAGGTGCCACTCCTGGCGGGCGTGCAGATTGCCGATGAGGTTCTGCAAATACCACTCGGCAAGATAGCGGTAGCACTCCGAATGATAGAGCAGCGGCGGCGCGTAGGTCGCGTAGAGCGAATTGCGATCGTCGAGCGCATCGGCGTAGAAGGCGACGATGTCGGCCGACACCTCGTAGCTCGCGGCGCCGCAGTGAAGCCCGACCCTGGCCGGTTGACCGTTCAGATTCACACGCGCTCTCCCCTCTCAAGTCGGCGGCGGCGGCTTTGCCGCGAGCTGCGAAACGCGCACGACGTCCACCTTTCCTTTTTTCCAACGAGCGATCAACGAGCGAACGCGCTGGACGTCTTCGGCGCCGGCGGCAGTCGCCACGCCGATGGCCTGGCCACCAGTGCGCGCCTGGGCGGTAACGCCGTCAAACGCCGCCTCCAGCCCGCCGTCGAGGGGGAGTGCGAAGACGTGATCGGCGGCCACCGCATCGCCATCGGGATGTAGGGAAAACAATCCCCGCCGGCGCATCTGCTCCGACACCTCGCCGGCGACGGGAGCCGCCACGGCCACACCGACGGCGCCTGGTACGGTGCGCAGCGCCTCGTCGAATCCGCGCCGCTCGACTGCCTCGCCGGACCAGTCGAGCAGGACGTCGCGCTCGAAGAGTCGCGCCAGCTCGGCCACCTGCGCCGAGAACGGCCGGAAGGGTCGGATCGCGACGCCAACTGGCGCACCTAGCTCCATCACCTCGCGCGCCAGGCGCAGGTCGTCGCCGAGCGCCGTCAACACCAGGCCAACGCGCGGTTTTGCCGGCTCGTCATCCCAGTAGATGCGCACCGTGTGGGTCAGCAGGCCATCGAGACCGACGAGGACCTGCGAGCCGTTGAACATCTTTTCCGAGACCAGAGTGAGGCCGCTGTCGAGTTGGCGCCAGCCGTCGACGATCGCCTCGATCTCGGCGTGGCGTTCGCGCGCTACCCGCATGGTCATCGTGCGGTGCGTCCAGCGCAGCGCGCTCGCTCCGTTGGGTGTCTCACTCTCGACTTCCGCGCCGAGCCCCGAGGCGAGCACACCCCGATGGACCTTCTCGACACGCTCGACGAAGCCCTCTTGCCAATCGACCCGATCGGCAATCGCCTCCGGCGCGGGACGGCTCGGCGCAGCGACCTTCTGCGCCGAGAGAAAGATCATCACCGCGAGGACGGCGAAGAGCGGGTAGGAAACGATCCAGCCCAAACGGAGCCAATCGTCGTCGCCGGAGAGCGCCATGGCTTGCCTCGCGTCGCCCAACGCGCTCGGCAGCTCAGGCGGCCTTTTGCGCGACGACGGAGCGGAAGACGTTCCAACTCTTCAGCAGCTCGAGCGCCCGTTGCAACTGGGCATCCGCTTCATCCGAGGGCCCAGCCTCTGCCTCCGGCTTGCGTTCTCGTTCGCCATCGCCGCGCAGGTGCCGCGGCAGGTCGCGCTCGCGGATTCGCTGCGGGCCGTCTTCGTCGTCGGCCAACACGCGCTTCGGCTCCATGACGATGTCGGGCGTGATGCCGGTGGCCTGAATCGACCGTCCGTTGGGAGTGAAGTAACGCGCCGTCGTCAGGCGAATGGCCGAACGCCCGTCTCCGTGTTGGTTCTCTTGAATCTGCAAAATCGTCTGCACCGACCCCTTGCCGAAGGTCTGCGTGCCGAGGACGATGGCACGGCCGTGATCCTGCAGAGCGCCGGCGACGATCTCCGAGGCGCTGGCGCTGCCGCCGTTGACCAGCACGATCATCGGGAAGTCGGTGCGGCTGTTCGCTTTGTGGGCGAAGAACTTCTGCGCCTGATTGTCGAGACGCCCCTCGGTGTAGACGACCAGGCCGGAATCGAGAAACAAATCGCTCACGCTGACCGCCTGCGAAAGCAAACCACCCGGGTTGTTGCGCAGGTCGAGCACCAAACCGCGCAACCCGGCCGGGTCGTCGCGCATCTCGTCGATCGCCTTGCGCGCCTCGCGTGCCGTGCGTTCCTGAAATTGGGTGAGGCGCAGATAACCGTAGCCGGGCTCGAGCTGTCGCTTCTTGACGCTGCGGATGCGGATCACCTCACGCACGATCTCGATGTCGATCCACTCCGGTTCGTCCTCGCGGCGAATCGTCAGCTTGATCGACGTGCCCTTCGGACCGCGCATCAGCTTGACCGCCTGCATCAGCGACATGTCCTTGGTCAGCTCGTCGTCGATCTTGATCACCTGATCGCCGGCGACGACGCCGGCGCGAAAGGCCGGTGTGTCTTCGATCGGCGAGACGACGGTGAGGATTCCGTCGCGCAGCGTGATCTCGATGCCGAGACCGCCAAAGCTACCGCGGGTATCGACCTGCAGCTCCTTGTAGGCATCGGGCGGCAGGTAGGCCGAATGCGGATCGAGCGAGGTCAGCATGCCGCGGATGGCGCCGTCGACCAGGCGCTGTGTCGTCACGTCGTCGACGTAGTGCCGGCGTACCATCGCCATGATGCTGGCGAAATCTTCGAGGTATTCGTAGTCGGCCTGGCGGGCCGAAACGGTGCCGCCCAGCCAACCGCTGATCAGGGCCGCCACCAGCGCGATTGCCAGCGCCCCACTCGTCCATCTCGCCTTCGTCTCCAAGGATCCCTCCAGACCCAGCACTATAGCGCACCGATCGCGTAGCGGCCAGTCGACATTCATCGATTTCGCGCTGCCAATCTGAGCTTGCAATCACGCCCAGTTGAGCAGACAATTTTCCCCGGCTGTGTGGGGAGATGGGGCATGGACGACAGACTGAGCTCGCAACCGCTGGCAGACTTCTTTCGCGACCTCGTGCGCGATGCCAAGCTCAGCCAGCACGTAGCGACGAGTGAGAGCGCCGAGTGCTACCTGGTCGAGCTGCTCGCCCGCTTCGCCCATCCCGAGGCCGGCTGGCACCGGCGACCGCTGGCCATCGATTTTCTCGAGTCGTTCCACGCCGCCGACCGCGACAAGCGCAACGGCCGGCTGCGCCGCGTCGGTGACACGGCGCTCTTCGTCTCCGGTGTCTTCATGGAGCACCTCGAGCGCCAATTGGTCTCCGCCGACTACTACATGTCGCTCGGCCGCAGCGCATACTCCCATCTGGCTGGCGCTGCCGTCCCGGCAAAAGACGTCTTCGCGGAAATGGCCGAGCGCTTTCCCGATCTCGTCCGCGTGCTCACCGAAGTGAGCTTCGAGCACATCTTCTGCAGCGACCGGCAGACGGTGCGCGCATACGCCCGCTGGCTGCACACCGGCAGCGAGCTCGACGCCCACTGGTTGATGCGGCGCGGTCTGCTACCCGTGCGAGGGCGGCGCGGCCAGGTGCACTGAATCGCCAGCCGGGGCGGCGACGAGCATCTCGGGAACGTCTTCGTGCTTGGCGTTGCGCGCAACGACGACGGTAAACAACGATCGGCGCGAGGTCTTGTACACCCGACTCTCGAGTGGGAGATCGGCAAAGACCTCGTCGCGCCCGAGCGTGTGCCAACCGACGCGACGGGTCAGCGGCTCGATACCGCGGTCGAGCGCCGCCAGCACCTTCTTGTCCGAGCGAAAGTGGTTGACGACGACGATCCTGCCGTCGGGCTTGCACACCCGCTGCGCCTCGCGCATGAGCTGGTCGGCATCGGGAACGACGCTGACGACGTGGAAAGCCATGACGTAGTCGAAGGTCGAGTCTTCGAGATCCATCGCCAGGGCATCCATCTCGCGCAATTCGATGTGACGCCAGTCGTGGCGATCGATGCGCTCCTGCGCACGCTCCAACATGTCGGGCGCGAGGTCGATGCCGGTCACCTGGCAGTGGTCCGGATAGGCACGCAGTGCCAGGCCGGTTCCGACTCCGACTTCGAGTACTTTCGAACCCGGCGGAATCCGCAGGTCGCGAATCACTGCGGCGATGCGCGGGTAGAAGAAGCGCGCGAAGATCAGGTCGTAAACACCTGATAGCTGGCCGTAAAGCTTACTCTCGTAGGAATGCGGAACTGTCGCGCCAAAGGCCATCGCACCACCCTTTCCCAACCACTACGACTCAGGCTGCAGTCGCTTCTTCCTGCACATCCCGCTTGAAGGTCTCGATATCGCCACGGCGAAAGCGCCACTGCCGGCCCTGCTTGAAAGCCGGAATGATGCTCTTGCGCGCGTACTCGTTCACGGTATCCGGGCTCATATCCAACATGAGCGCCACTTCCCGGCTGTTGAGAATCGCATCTTTGATTTCCATAAACTCCACCGAGCCCTGGCAAGACGGGCTAGCGAGCTATTCAACCAGCCGGCGCGCACCAGTTCAAGCCCGGAGCTCTCTCGCCGGCTTCGCCTCAGGCGGCGCGGAAGTCGCGCACGTCGATCTCAAGACTGCGCTCGCCGCGCCATTCGGAGATCCGCGGGCGGTACAGGATGTCGATCCGGTCGCCCGCCGCGATCCTTCGATCTGCCATGCCAAAAGCAATGCCAGATAGGCGCTTATCACCTGATCCCAGAAAGAGCTTTAGGTGTGCCTCGGCGACGATGCGGCACGACCTGACGGCGACGTCGCGGGCGAGAAAGACGGGTTCCGGATTGGCGGCGCCGAACGGCTCGAGGCGCTCGAGGTCGGCGAGGAGGCTCTCACCGACCTCGCTGAGAGCGAGCTCGGCATCGACGCGGCGCTCGGGCACCAGCGCCGCCGCCGGCGTCGTCTCGGCCAACACGGCTTCGAGTCGCTCGGCCAGGGCGCCGACCTGGGTGGCTTCGATGGTCATCCCCGCTGCCATCGGATGACCGCCGAAGCCGAGCATCAGATCCTCGCAGCGACTGAGTGCCTGGTAGAGATTGACGCCGCCGATGCTGCGCGCCGAGCCGCGGCCACTGCCGGTCGATGCATCGAGGGCGATCAGCACGGCGGGCCGGTGGTAGCGATCGACGAGGCGCGAAGCGACGATGCCGACGACGCCGGGGTGCCACCCTTCGCTGGCGAGCACGATGCAGTGGCGGTCGGCGGCGCCGCCGGCTGCCTCGACGGCCGCCACCGCTTCGTCGACCGCAGCGCGTTCGATCTGCTGGCGTTCTTTGTTGACGCCGTCGAGCTCGACGGCGAGGCGGTCGGCGACCGGTCGATCCTCGGTCGTCAGCAAGTCGACCGATCGCCGCGCGTCGTCGAGGCGGCCGCCGGCGTTGAGGCGCGGCGCCAGGCGAAAGCCGATCGCCCCAGCGTTGACCTTGCCAACGCCGCTGACCGCTTTGAGGGCAATCATGCCGGGGCTGACGCTGCGCTCGATCTCGCGCATGCCGTGCTTGACGAGGACCCGGTTCTCACAGCGCAGCGGCACGACGTCGGCGATCGTTCCGAGGGCGACCAGATCGAGCAGTGGCTTCAGCGCCGGCAGGTCGCTGGCGCCGCTCTCGCGCAAGTACATGCGCAGGCCGGCGGCGAGGTAGAATGCCAACCCGGCGCCGCAGAGGCCGTCGAAGGGAAAGCCGGATGCCTTTTCGATCGGGTTCAACACGGCATGCGCCGGCAACGGCGTGTCGGAAACCTGATGGTGGTCGCAGACGATGACGTCCATGCCGAGGCTGCCGGCAAGTCGGATTTCATTGTGGCTGACACCGCCGCAGTCGACCGTGATCATCACCCTGGCGCCCTGCTCGGCCAGCGCCCGCACACCGATCTCCTTGAGGCCATAGCCCTCGCGCATGCGATGGGGGATGTGCAGGGCGGGCTCGTGACCGAGGGCGCGAAAGAAGCGAACCAGTAAGGCGCTGCCGCTGATCCCGTCGACGTCGTAGTCGCCGTGCACGCCGATGCGCTCGCCGTCGCGCAGGGCTCGGTGCAGGCGCTCGGCGGCCCGCCGCATGTCGCGGAAGAGCATCGGCGAGCGCAGATCTTCGGCCAGCCGGGCGCGCAGGAAGACCTCCGCCGCCGCCGGCTCGACGGTGCCGCGGCTGGCCAGCAGGTGGGCGAGCATCGGCGACAGCCCGAGCTCGCTTTGCAGGCGTGCGGCAGCGGCGTCGTCCGTTCGAGCCAGGCACCAACGCCGCTGCATCCTCCGCTCCCGCTATACGGCCTTTCTACCGGCCGACGGGTAGCGCTGCTCGAAGTAGAGAACGAGCGAGCTGGCGATGTAGATCGACGAATAGGTACCGACGATGAAACCGACCAGCAGCGTGAAGGCGAAGCCGTGGATCACGTTGCCGCCGAGCAGATAGAGGGCGAGCACGACCAGCAAGCTCGTCCCCGTCGTCAGGATGGTCCGGCTCAACGTCTCGTTGATCGAGCGGTTGACGATGTCGACCAGCGACGAACGCCGATCCTTGGCCATGTTTTCGCGGATGCGGTCGGAGATCACCACCGTGTCGTTGACCGAAAAGCCGACGACCGAGAGCAGAGCGGCGACGATCGAAAGATCGAATTCGTAGTTGAACATCACCAACGCCGCGACGGTGAGGAAGACGTCGTGCAACAGCGCCGCAGCGGCGCCGATGCCAAAGCGCCATTCGAAGCGCGCCCAGATGTAGATGCCCATCATCAGCGTGGCAAAGGCGACCGCCAGCACGGCGCGCCGGCGCAAGGTCTCACCGACTCGCGGGCCGACCGATTCGACGCGCAGGATGTCGACGTCGCCGGCGCCGAACTTTTCCTGCAGGTGCTGCGTGACCCGCGAGGTGACGCCCTTCTCCTCCTGCGGCGAGCGCGGTAGGCGAATCAGAAACTCGTTCTCACCGCCGCCGCCGAGCTCCTGGATGTCGACGTCCGCCAGCTCGGTATCCGCCAGCGCTGCCCGCACCGCCGAGGTTTGCGTGTCCTTGGCGAAGCGAACGTGGACCAGCGAGCCGCCGGCAAAGTCGATCCCCAGGTTGGGGCCGCGCACTGCGACGATGGCCAGACCGGCGAGGATCAACAGACCCGAGATCAGCGCCGCGGTGTTGCGATACTTGATGAAATCGAAGTTGGTTCCGTGCGGGATGAGCTCGATCATCAGATGCTAACCGTTTCCATTCTCCCGCGTGACAAGCGGTAGTCGTAAACCAGTCGGGTGAGCACGACCGCGGTGAAGACGGAGCTGACCAGACCGATGCAGAGGGTGACGGCAAACCCTTTGATCGGTCCCGATCCGAACTGGAAGAGGATGATGCCGGAAAGGAAGGACGTGATGTTGGAGTCGAGAATGGCCGGTAGCGCGCGTTCGTAGCCAGCTTCGATGGCGGCGCGCGCCGTCTTGCCGAGGCGCAACTCTTCGCGGATGCGCTCGTTGATGAGCACGTTGGCGTCGACCGCCATGCCGAGGGTGAGGACGATGCCGGCGATGCCGGGCAAGGTCAGCGTCGCTCCCAGCCCGGCCAGCATGGCGACCAGGAAGAGGACGTTGAGAATGAGCGCCGAATCGGCGAGAACGCCGGCGAACTTGTAGTAGAACAGCATGAAGAGGAGGACGAGGACGCCGCCGACGACGAACGAGCGAAAGCCGCGGCGAATCGAGTCGGCGCCGAGCGTCGGCCCGACCGTCCGTTCTTCAGCCACCGTAACCGGCGCCGGCAGGGCGCCAGTGCGCAAGACGATGGCGAGGTCATTGGCCTCCTCGGCGGTGAACGAGCCGGTGATGATGGCGCGACCGCCGGGAATGCGCTCCTGGATGCGCGGCGCCGAGTAGACGGCGTCATCGAGGACGATGGCCAACTGGCGGTTGACGTTGGCCGAGGTGATCTCCTCGAAGAGACGGGCGCCGCGCGAGTTCATGTCCATCGAGACCACTCTCGAGCTCGGCAAGTCTCCCGGTCGCACACGCGCGTCGGTGAGCACGTCCCCGGTCATCAGGGTGCGCGATTCGACCAGATAGGGCTCACCGCGCTGGCGCTCGCCGACGGCGTTGCGCTTGCGCTCGTAGAGCACCTCGGTGCCCGCCGGCAGGGACTTGTCGCCGGCCGCGTAGGCGCCGCCGGCGGGGTCGCGCACCAGCTTGAATTCGAGCACCGCGGTCCGGCCGATCAGGTTCTTGGCCCGCTCGGGATCCTGGATGCCGGGCAACTGGACGAGGATGTCGTTCTGCCCCTGGCGCTGGATCACCGGCTCGGCGACGCCGAGCTCGTCGATGCGATTGCGAATCGTCTCCAGCGACTGCTCGACCGCCGATTGGTGGATGCGCCCCACCTCGAGATCGGTGAGCAAGAGCTGGCGCACGACGCGGCCATCGACGGTCTCTTCCGACGTCGTCTGAAAGTAGGGGAAGCGCTGGTCGAGAACCTCCTGGAGCTTGTCGCCACCATCGAGCGGCACGTTGACCGCGGCCGTCTTGTCGCCGGTGCGACGCACCCGCGGCGCGCGCACCCCCTCGTCGCGCAGATCGCGGCGCAACTGCTCGGCGTTGACGTCGACGTAGTTGCGCACCGCCTCCTCGGTATCGACCGAGAGGATCAGATGGGTTCCACCCTGCAGGTCGAGGCCGAGAGAAACCTCGTTGCCCGCCATGAACGAAAGCCAGCTCGGCAACGGCTGCAAGAGAGTCGGCAGCATGTAGAGCGCGGCGAGGAGAATCAGCGCGAGAGCCAGCAAGGCCCGGTAGAGGAGACTGCGATCGCTCACTTTTCCTTTTCCTTCGTCTTCGGCTTTTCTTTGTCGGTAACTACCGCGGAGATCGATGGGCGGTTGATCCGCACATGAACCTTCGGTGCGATTTCGACGGTGACGATGTCGTCGTTGATGGCCATCACCTTGCCGTACAACCCGCCCCCCGTAACGATTTCGTCGTTGCGCTTCAAGGCACCCAGCATATCCTGGTGCTCCTTGGCCTGCTGTTGCTGCGGCCGGATGACGAGAAAATAGAACACCGCGAAAACCAGAATCAGCGGCATGAAGGTGACGAACGCCGGCGGTGCGCCAGCGGCGCCCGCCTGTGCCAGGGCCGTGTCGATCACGCTGCCTCCCTTTCGCCAGCCTCGATGCGATCGATGGTCGCCGCCGACCACGCAGCGTAGTCGCCGGCGGCGATGTGTTGGCGGGCCTGCGCCATCAGGTCGGCGAAGAAATGCAGGTTGTGCAGGCTCGCGAAGTGTGCCCCGAGCATCTCGCCCGAGCGCGTCAGATGGCGCAGGTAGCCGCGCGACAGCCTGCGACAGACGCTGCAGGCACAGTCGCCATCGAGCGGCTCGGGGCTGCGCGCATAGCGCGCCAGGCGCAGGTTCACCCGCCCACTCCAGGTAAAGCACGTGCCGTTGCGCCCGTTGCGCGTCGGCAACACGCAGTCGAATTGATCGTATCCCATCCCTACGAAGCGCAGTAGATCCTGCGGTAACCCCACACCCATCAGATATCGGGATCGATCGGCCGGCAGCTCAGCGGCGGTCTCGGCCGCGATCTCCCGGGTCTTTCGCCGGTCTTCCCCAATGCTCAATCCACCCACCGCATACCCCGGAAAATCCAAGCCGGCAAGCTGGCCGGCGTGGCGGCGGCGCAGATCGATCTCGACGCCGCCCTGGACGATGGCGAAAAGATGTCGATCGAGCGGCAGCTCGAGGCTCGCCTGGCGCTCGGCCCAGCGCGTCGTGCGCTCCATGCCGCTCTCGACCGCCGCCCTGCCCTCGGCGACGTCGACGCAGACGTCGAGCGGCATCAAGATGTCGACGCCGAGGCGCCGCTGGGCGTCGACGACCTTCTCGGGGCTGAGAAAGAGCTTCGATCCGTCGAGGTGGGAGCGAAAGTCGACGCCCTCCTCGCCGACCTTGCGCAGCGCCGCCAGGCTCATCACCTGAAAGCCGCCGCTGTCGGTGAGAATCGCTCCATCCCAGGCCATGAAGCGATGCAGCCCGCCGAGCTCCTCGATCGTCTCGATGCCCGGCCGCAACATCAGATGGTAGGTGTTGGCGAGAAGCAGCCTCGCACCGGTCGCCCATACCTGTTCGCTGGTCACCCCCTTGACCGTCGCCGCGGTTCCCACCGGCATGAAGGCCGGCGTCTCGATGGCGCCGTGCGCCGTCGTCAAGACACCACTGCGGGCCGCCGTGTCGGGGCAGCGGTGGCTGATGCGGAACGGCGACGAGCGCGGCGCGGCGGCGGCGCGGGCGGCGGATGAGTCTGCCATCGGCCACCCGTATCAGACGATGAGCATGGCGTCGCCGTAGCTGTAGAAGCGGTAACCCTGGCGCACCGCTTCAGCGTAGGCGGCGAGAATCCGCTGGCGGCCGGCGAAGGCGGCGACCATCACCAGCAGGGTCGAGCGCGGCAAGTGGAAGTTGGTCAGCAGGCCGTCGACGACGCGGAAGGCGTGACCGGGCTGGATGAACAGCGAAGCCGACAGCTCGCCGGATTTCAGGTCGCCGGCACTGGCGGCCGACTCGAGGGCGCGCGTCGTCGTCGTACCGACGGCGATGACGCGGCGGCCGTCCCGCTTCGCCGCCTCGATCGCGGTGACCGTAGCCGCCGGGATGATTGCCGGTTCGGCGTCGAGCCGATGCTCGTCGAGCGCCTCGCCGCGCACCGGCAGGAAGGTCGCCGGACCGACTTCGAGCGTCACCGAGGCGCGTTCGACACCGGCCCGCTCGAGCTCGGCCAACAGCCGCTCGCTGAAATGAAGCCCCGCCGTCGGTGCCGCAACGGCGGCAGGGCGGCGGGCAAAGACGGTCTGGTAGCGCTGCCGATCGACGTCGTCGGGTCCGTGCGGCCGCTTGATGTACGGCGGCAGCGGCACCTCGCCGCAACGCTCGAGATAGGCGCCGACGTCGGCGACCGCCGGCAGCGAGACGACGGCGGCGCCATCGCCAGCTCCGCGCTCGACCACCTCAGCCGCGACACCGCCGGCGAGCTCCAGCTTGGCGCCGCGGCGCAGGCGTTTGCCCGGTTTGCCGAGACAATACCAGCCACCGGCGACCGGGCGAACGAACAACAACTCGACGGCGCCGCCGCTCGCCGCGCGGCCCTGGACGCGCGCCGCGCGCACGCCCACGTCGTTGAAGACGAGGAGGTCGCCGCGCTCGAGCAGGCGCGGCAAGGCGAGAACCCCGGCGTGGCGGATGCCGGCGCCGGCGCGCTCGACCACCATCAGGCGGGCATCGTCGCGACGCTCTGCCGGCTGCTGAGCGATGAGCTCGACCGGCAGCTCGTAGTCGTAGGCCGCTAGCGAACCCGCGTCTTCACCGGGCTTCGTCAACGGCAGGCGGTGCTGCTCTTCACTCGTCGCCCGGCGGCTCCGACGCCCCCTTGGACGTCCCTTTCGCCTTGGCGACGAAGGGTTCCAGCATGTCGGAGGGCAGTGGAAAAATCGTCACCGACTCGTTCTCCTGAGCCATTTCGGTCAGCGTCTCGAAGTAGCGCAACTGCACGGCGCGCGGGTGGGCCGAGATGATCGCCGCCGCATCGGCGAGCTTTTCCGCCGCCTGCAGCTCGCCCTCGGCATTGATCACCTTGGCGCGCCGGTCGCGCTCGGCCTCCGCCTCGCGCGCCATCGCCCGCTGCATGTCCGGCGGCAGGTCGATGTGCTTGAGCTCGACCGAGACGACCTTGATGCCCCAGGGGTCGGTCTGTTCGTCGAGGATGGTCTGGATCTCGTCGTTGAGCTTTTCGCGCTCGGACAGCAGATCGTCGAGCTCGGCCTGGCCGCAGATACTGCGCATCGTCGTCTGCGCCAACTGCGACGTGGCGACGATATAGTTCTCGACTTCGACGACCGCCTTGGTCGGATCGACGACGCGAAAGTAGAGAACCGCGTTGACCTGCACCGACACATTGTCGCGCGTGATGACGTCCTGGGCCGGAATGTCCCAGGTCACCGTGCGCAGGTCGACGCGCTCCATGCGCTCGATGAACGGCAGCAGCAGCGTCAACCCCGGCCCGCGCGCGCCCACCAGCCGCCCGAGGCGAAAGATCACACCGCGCTCGTACTCCTTGAGGATCTTGAAGATCGAGTAGACGAGAAACGCCGCGAGAAGAATCAGAAACGGAAACAAGCTCAACATGAGTCTATCCGTGCGGACCATAGACAGGAACCGCCCTGTCGACAAGTCGCCGCCCGTCCCACCGGCATCGCACCCGCGCGACGCCCGGCTACGATGTCCGCTTGACGCGCAGGCGGAGGCCTTCGACGGCCGTTACCTCGACTTCGTCGCCGGGATTGGCCTGGTCCTCGACGACGGCGTCCCAGTACTCGCCGTGGACGAAGACCTTGGCGCGACCGCGCTGATCGAGGATACGGCGCACGCGGCCAACTTCCCCGATCATGCCCTCGGCGCCGGATGCCGGCTGCTGGCGGTGGGCGCGCAGCACCAGCCAACCCATCAGCAGCATGGTCGTACCAGTCAGCGCGGCGACGGTACCGATGAGGCGGCGGTCTACCGCGAGAGCCGGGTCCGGGCTGTCGAAGAGAAAGAGCGAGCCGAGCACGAAGGCGATCAGCCCGCCCAGGCCGAGCACGCCAAAGCTCGGGGTGAAGGCTTCGGCCACCATGAGCGCCAGGCCGAGCGCCAGCAGGGCGAGACCGGTGTAGTTGACCGGCAACACCTGCGTCGCCCACAGGCCGAGCAGGAAGCAAATGCCGCCGGCGATGCCGGGGATGAGCAGGCCGGGGTTGTAGAACTCGAGGTACAGCCCCAACACGCCGAGCGCCATCAACAGGTAGGCGATGTTGGGATCGGCGATGAGGGTGAGGATCTTCTGTCGCAGGGTCATTTCGTGGGGTAGAACGACGGCGCCGGCGGTGCGCAGAACGACCGCATCGGAGCCCAGCACCAGCTCGCGTCCGTCGAGCTGCTGCAGGAGATCGGCGGTGTCGCGGGCGATGATGTCGATGACGTTCTTTTCCAGCGCTTCCTTCTCGGTGATCGACACGCTCTCGCGCACCGCTTGCTCGGCCCACTCGGCGTTGCGACCGCGCTCCTGAGCGATCGTCTTGCTCAGCGACGCGGCGAAGTTCTCCACCTTGGTGCGCATGTCGCCTTCGATATCCTCACCGCCGCCGCCGACCGGGTGAGCGGCACCGATGTTGGTGCCCGGTGCCATCGCCGCGACGTGCGCCGCCAGGGTGATGAACACCCCCGCCGAGGTCGCACCGCTGCCGCCGGGTGCGACGTGCACGACGGTCGCGACGTCGCTGCCGAGGAGATCCTTGACGATGAGCTGTGTCGACGGCAGCAAGCCGCCCGGCGTGTCGAGGCGGATCACCAGAGCCGCCGCCCCCCGCTCGCGCGCCGCATCGAGGCCGCCGCGAATGTACTCGACGGTGGCGGGTGAGATCGGACCGTCGACCTCGGCGACGACGACCGGACCGCTGACGGCGCGCGGCTCGCTCTTCTCGGTCGCCGCTTTCTCGGCCACCGGCGCCGCATCACCGGCGCGTGCCGGTGCGGCGAAGACGGCGCACAGCGCTGCCAGGAGGGTGACGAGGCGCGACGTCACGGCGCCATCCCGAGCTCGGCCATCACCTGCTTGATGTCCTCCCAGACCAGGCGCTTGTCGCCGGGATTGCGCAGCAGGTAGGCGGGGTGAAAGGTCGGCATCAGCTTGACGCCGCAGTACTCGTGCCACTGCCCGCGCATCTTCGAGATCGGTGTCGACGAGGCCGCCAGCGTCTGCGCGGCGAACTTGCCGAGGGCGACCACGACCTTCGGTTGGATGAGGGCGATCTGGCGTTCGAGAAAGGGGATGCAGGTGGCAATCTCGTCGGGCTCGGGATTTCGATTCTGCGGCGGCCGGCACTTCACGACGTTGGCGATGTACACATCCTCGCGCCGCAGCTTCATGCCCTTGGTGATGATCTCGGTCAGCAATTGCCCGGCGCGGCCGACGAACGGCTCGCCGCGCAGGTCTTCGTCGCGTCCCGGACCTTCGCCGACGAACATCAAATCAGCGTCGGTGCTGCCGACGCCAAAGACGATGTTGGTACGCCCCGCCGCCAGCTTGCAACGGCGACAATCGCCGAGCACGCCGACCAGTTCGTCGATCGTCTGCGCCGCCGCTGTCTCCGCCGTCGCGCCGCCGCCGTTGGCAGCCGCGGCCACCGGTTGGGACGGCGCTGGCGGCGCGCTTTCTTGCGCCACGGCGGCGCCGGCCGCTGCCGGCAAACGTGTCGAGGACGGCAACCAGCGCATGCCACCGGCGCGTTGGTCTTCTACGTGGTCGCGCAGCGCGTGCAGGAGGGAAGCAATCTCGTGTTGTCGCCCAACCCTCTCCATAGTATTCTGCACGTCTGTGCACCCCCTTCTCATCGCCCTCGTCGTCGGCCTGATCCTGATCCCCGAAAGCGCTTTCGCCTGGGGGCCGATCACTCATCTCGGACATGGCTCGGAGGTGCTGAAGGACGTTACCATCCTGGGTGTGGGCCTTCAACGATTGCTGCGCCGCTTCCCCACCGAATACCTCTACGGCTGCATTGGCGCCGACATCACGCTCGGCAAGAAATACACCGGCCCCATGCAGGCGCACTGCCACTCGTGGGAGATCGGCTGGCTGATCCTCGATCAGGCGGAAAGCGAAGCGGAACGCGCCTTCGGCTATGGCTACCTCAGCCATCTCGCCGCCGATGTCTACTCGCACAACCACTTCGTTCCCACCCAACTGGTCGTCTCGTTTCGCGCCCGCACCCTGCGCCACATCTACTGGGAGGCGCGCTTCGACTCGATGCAGGAAGAGGAGTACCGCGAAATCGTCAGCGACATGCGACGGCGGTCGTTTCCGGAATGCGACGCCCTGGTCGAGCGCGTGGTCGATCGAACGCTCTTCTCCTTCCGCACCAACAAGAAGATCTTCGACAACTTCCTCGCCCTGCACGACTGGGACAACTGGCACCGAATGACCTCGCGCCTGGCGACGCGCTCGCGCCACACCTTTCCCGAGCCGCTGGTGCAGGCCTACAACCGGGCCTGCCAGGCCAACATCGCCGACCTGCTGCGGCGCGGCAAGCGCGCCGACTGCCAGGCCGACGATCCAACCGGCCTGGACGTGATCTCCGATGCCATGCGCCTGCGCCGCGGCTTGAAAGCGCTGCACCGCCGCGGCGCCCTGACGCCGGGCCTGCAGGCGCGCCTGCGCGCCATGGACGAGCGCCGGGATCTCGAGCACTTTCTCAGCACCGGCGACACCTCGCCGCTGCGCGCCCACGGCTGACGACAGCTCTATTGCTTCTTGCGCCTGCGCGGTGCGCGCAGTGCGACGACGCGATCGAGCACGCGCTCGGCCACCGCGTCTTTGCTGGTCAGCTCGACCTCTTCTCGGCCGAGGCGGTCGATGATCGTCACTGCGTTGGTATCGACCTCGAAGCCGGCGTCGGCGCGCGACACGTCGTTGGCGACGATCATGTCGAGCTTCTTTGCCTTGCGTTTGCCCTCGGCATTGGCGATGACGTCGTCGGTTTCGGCGGCAAAGCCGACGACGATGCGACCGCGGCGCGCCGGCAACCCGGCCAGGATATCCGCCGTGCGGGCCAGCTCGAGAATTCGCTTGCCCTTGCCTTTCTTGATCTTCCGCGGCGCCGCCTTGGCCGGCCGGTAGTCGGCCACCGCGGCGGCCATCAACAGCACCGCAGCGCGACTCGCCTCTTTGGCAACCGCCTTCTGCATCGCCGCCGCACTGGTGACGCGCACGGTTCTCACGCCGTGCGGTTCGGCGAGCGGCGTCGGACCGCTGATCAAAACGACCTCGGCGCCGCGCCGCCAGGCGGCGCGCGCCAGCGCGTAGCCCATGCGGCCGGTCGAGCGGTTGGAGACGAAGCGCACCGGATCGATCGCCTCACGCGTCGCCCCGGCACTGACGACGACGCGCTGCCCGGCGAGATCGCGGCCGCAGACCGCACGCTCGATCTCGGCGACCACGACTTCCGGATCGGGCAACCGCCCGGCTCCCTCGTAGCCACAGGCCAGCGCACCGACCGCCGGATCGACGACGAACGCACCGCGCTTGGCGAGAATCTTCAGGTTGTTCTGCACTGCCGCGTTCTCGTACATGTGGACGTTCATCGCCGGCGCAAACACCAGTGGCGCGCGCGTCGCCAACAAGAGCGTACTCAGCAAATCGTCGGCCAGGCCGAGTGCCGCCTTGGCAAGCACGTTGGCCGTCGCCGGCGCAACGGCAACCACATCGGCGCCATCGGCCAGTTGGATGTGACCGATCTCCGATTCCTGAGTCAGATCGAAGAGGTCGGTCGCCACCGGGTGGCCGGAGAGCGTTTGCAGTGTCAGCGGCGCAATGAACTCGGCAGCGCTGCGCGTCATGACGACGCGAACTTCGGCGTCGCGCCGCACCAGCGCGCGAACGATCTCGGCTGCCTTGTAAGCCGCAATGCCGCCGCAAACGCCGAGCACGACCGTTTTTCCCGCCACCGTCATCGCCGCACCACCATGCTACGAAACGCCGCCGCGCGCGAGCCCCAATCGGCTTTGCGGCGCAGCGAAGCCCCGGCGTAGGTGTGAAGGGGGAGCGAGCTCCGGATCAACTGCCCTGCGCCTCGACGTCGCGCAAGCTCATCCCCTCTTTCCACAGGGAATAGAGGCCGGCGCCGATGACGGCGACGAACTGCGTCATGTGCAAGACGATCGAGAAGGCGAGCGCGGCACTTTCATCGACGCCGAACATGCCGAGAGCGAGGACACAGCCCAGTTGGTACGAGCCGATGAAGCCCGGCGCCGACGGCACCGACACGGCGATGGCGATGATCGCCGTCAGGATCAACGCCCCCTTGATCACCGGCACCGTCAGGTGAAAGGCGGCAAAGCCCAGCACGTACAGGCCGCCGATCACCGCCCAGAGAAAGAACGACCAGCCCAGGGCGCGGGCAAAGGCCGCGGGGCTGTCGAGCATCGACAGCGCTTCGACGAATCCCTCGATGAAGTGGTAGAGACCGTTGCCGATCTTCTCCGGCAGCAGGTCGCACACGGTGCGACTGATGCGCAGCGCCAGCGCCTCCTGGAAGCGTAACATGGCCAATACCACGGCCACCGCACCGGCCACCGAAAGGAGCGCGTAGCCCCACTGCTGCACGGTCTCCGAGACGTCGACCCACATCGCGGCGACGGCAAAGAGGGCGAGGATGCAAAACATGTCGAAGATGCGCTCGAGCAGACAAGAGCCGAGCACGCCGCTGAGTGGCAGCTCCTCCTTGCGCGAGAGCAGCACCGGGCGCACGACCTCGCCGACTCGCAGCGGCAGGATCATGTTGGCCATGAATCCGATGTTGGTCGCCGACACCAGCGCGCCCATCGGCGCGGTGCCGACCGAACCGAGAAACACCCGCCAACGCTGGGCGCGGATGTAGAGCGTCCACACCGTCAGGGGCAACATCAACAACACGTAGAAGTAGCTGGCGTTGCGCATCGCCTCGACGGCTTCGTCCCAGTTGACGTTCATCAACGCCAACCCGAGCAGCGCCAACGAAATGACGACACTCAGACCGATGCGCAGGTTGCGACTCACGAGCGGCGCTCCTCGACGGTCGCTCGATCGATCGCAGCGAGGTCGTCGCCGGCCG
The DNA here is from genome assembly GCA_965216585.1 of uncultured Binatia bacterium (SeqCode). Lineage (GTDB taxonomy): Bacteria > Desulfobacterota > Binatia > HRBIN30 > CADEER01 > CADEER01. The sequence continues at coordinate 624,886 of CBDCGC010000003.1, forward strand.
ACTCCGCCGGCACGCCGCCGGCGATCGACTGCGCGACGCCGAGCGCGAACAGCCCGCCGCCGCAGACGAGCAACAGGCCCCCCAGGCGCCAGGCCGTGCTGTCGAGCACGACGCCGGCACCGAGCATCCAGATCAGGTAGCCGAGCACGCGCCAGCCCTTGCCCGCCATCTCACGCACCGGCGCTCTCCCTCGCGGCGCCGCGCAAAGCGCGGTGGACGTGAATAAAGCGCTGCAGCGCGGTGAGATTCGTAGATACGGCGAGGAACAAGATGACGGCCGCGAGAAGATCGTGGTGGCCGCCGAGGGCATGCGTGGCGATCGATGAAAACACCGAGCCAAAACCGAGCAGGACGAAGCGCTCGGGGCGCTGCATCATGCCGACCGAGCAGGTCTGGCCCAGCCCCTCGGCGCGCGCCCGCGTGTACGACACCATCATACCGCCGAGCAAGGCAAAGAGAACCGCCCAGACGACCCAGCCACTTTCGAAGAAGATGATCAGTCCGGCGAAGACGATGAACTCACAATAGCGATCGACGACGGAGTCGAGAAACGCACCGGCCTTGCTGGCGCTGCTGGTGCGGCGTGCCAAACGGCCGTCGAGAACGTCGAGCGAGCCGCTCGCCCAGAGAAGGAAGCCGGCGCTGAAGACGAGGCCGTTGGCATAGGCCAGCCCACAGGCGACGCTGCCGGCGAGCTGCGCCAGCGTGATCGCCGAGGCCGACACCCGCCAGCGTACGAAGAGCTCTTCGAAAGGATCGACGTTGGTGAAAAACCACCCGCGCACCGAAGAGCCGATGAGGCGCGAACCGCGCACCGAGCTCAGATCGGGATTGCTGCGCAGGTACATCCGCATGCCGACAAATGCCGCACCGACGATGAGGCCGAGGTTGACGATGGCAAAGAGCGAGCGGTCCATAGGCACGGGCAATGCAGCAGTTCAGCGGCGCGGAGCACAAACGTTGATCTATATCGGAGGCACCTCGCCCCCGCAACGGATCGGGGGCCGACGGGCCGACAGATTCCCCTCCTCGATGAGAAGCCGGCTAGCCGACGATCCTCGGCGTCGATGCGCTCTGCGCCACCGTGTCGATCGCCGTCGCTACCTGCTCGGCCAAGGCGCGGTAGGCGACGGACACGGCATGCTCCGGCTGGCTGACGACGAGTGGCGTGCCGGTATCGCCAGCGACGCGAACCTCCTCGACGATTGGAATCTTCGCCAACAGCGGTACGCCGAAAGTACCCGCCAGCGCCTCGCCGCCGCCTTCGCCAAAGAGCGCATCGACCTCGCCGCATTGCGAGCAGACAAAGCCACTCATGTTCTCGACGATGCCAAACACTGGCGTGTTCACCTGGCGAAACATCGCCACGCCACGCTCGACGTCGATCAGCGACACTTCCTGTGGCGTCGTCACGACGACGGCACCGCTCACCGGCACCTGCTGAACCAGCGTGAGCTGTACGTCTCCGGTGCCCGGCGGCAGGTCGACGAGGAGGACGTCGAGCTCGCCCCAGGCGACGTCTTTGAGGAACTGGCGGAGCACGCCGGTCACCAGCGGGCCGCGCCAGATGACCGGCGAGGAGTCGTCGACGAAGAGGCCCATCGAGATGAACGACACGCCGTGCGCGACCAGTGGTTGAACCATCTCTTCGCCAACCACCCGTGGCCTCTCGGAGAGACCCAACATGGTCGGCATGCTCGGTCCGTAGACGTCGGCGTCGAGCAGGCCGACGCGCTTGCCGGCTGCCGCCAGGGCGCAGGCGAGGTTGGCTGCGACGGTCGATTTGCCGACACCGCCCTTGGTGCTCGACACGGCGACGATGCTGGCGACGCCGGGAATCGGGCCAATCTCTGGCGCCGCCGCTTGCGCGATTTGTACGTCGACATGCGAGACACCGTCAAAGGCACCGACCGAGCGGCGGATCTCCTCGACCGTGGCGTCGATGACCGGCTGCGGCAACGGTCCGCGCATCATTTCGATGTGAACCCGCTGCTCGACCAGACGCACCTCGCGGATCAAACCGGCGGCGACGATGTCGCGCTTCAATCCGGCCGGCCGGATCTCGGCCAGTCGCTCGCGGATGAGCTGAACCGTCACTTCCATCAAGCCTCCACGGCCGCCGCGCAGCCCGCACACGGGCAGAGATCGCGCAACGTCTGGTAGCTGTAGATCCCCGCATCGTGTCCGTCACTCCACTGCAGGCTCAGCGCGTAGCGACCGACCACTGCCATCTGCACCGGGTAGACGCCATCCCCCTGACCGACGACGGGTAGAGAAGCGCTCGGCTTCTCGCGACACTCCGCACACGGACAGTGGTCGCGCAGGTAGCGGTTGCCGTACTCGGCGGCGTGGCCGTCTTGCCAAACGATGCGCACCGCGTGCACGCCCAGTCTGCGCACTTCGCGCGGAACCAGCTCTCCAACCGCCATGCAGAAACGGCTAGCCGCTCCACCCGCCAAAGGCAACGCCGGCGCTGCTATACGCGAAAACACTCTAGACACTTCGAAGCTTGACTCTCGATCGTCGTTTGCGATGATTCGACACAGGGTCACCGCAACACACCGCCATCCATCCGCGCCGCCGCAGCCGGCTCGACGCGGCGGCGGTGCAAAGAATGCAGAACGGAGCCTCGGACGAGCACCGCGCACGACACGTCGAACCACTTGCCGACCGCACATGCGGCAGCGCTGGTCGCCAGCGAGCTCGAAGCGGTCGAAAAGCGGTTGAACGAAGTTCTCGTCTCGCGCGAACCGCGATTGACGGAAATTGCCGATCACTTGATCGGCGCCGGTGGGAAACGGGTTCGCCCTACCGTCACCCTGCTCGTCCACCGGGCCTGTGGCGGCGAGAACACCGCCGATGCGGTCGACGTCGCCGTCGCCCTCGAGCTCATCCACTCTGCCAGCCTGCTGCACGACGACATCATCGACCAAAACGACCAGCGCCGCGGTCGCGATTCGGCGCGGCGCAAGTACGGTGTCGCGCCGACGCTGATCGCCGGGGACTTTCTCTTTTCCAGGGCCTTCCAGATCTGCGGCCGCTTCACGGCGCAACAGATCGAGTGGGCTGCCGAAGCGTGCATCGCGCTGACCGAGGGCGAGATTCTGCAGAGCCGCTTTCGCAACAACCCGACTCTGACGCTCGACGACTACGGCGAAATCATCTATCGCAAGACCGCTTCGCTCTTCGAACAGGGAGCCCGTATTTCAGCCTCTCTCGCCGCACCCGAGCGCGGCGAGATGGTCGACGCCGTCGCCGAATGCGCCCGCCACGTCGGCCTCACCTTCCAGATCATCGACGATCTGCTCGACATCTCGACCGACGAAGCGGCGATCGGCAAACCGATTGGCACGGACGTTCGCGAAGGCAACCCCTCCCTGCCCATCGCGCTCGCCATCGCCGAGGACGAGGAAGCGGCGCAGCTCTTCGCCAGGGCGGAGCTGAGCGATGACGAAGTTGCGATCATGCTGCAACGGCTGCGCCGGCCGGAAATCGCGCAACGCGGCCGCGACCTCGCCCTGCAACACGGCGGCGCCGCCCACGATGCGCTCGCCCGGCTTCCCGAGACCGACTATCGCAACAGCCTGCACGCGCTGATCGAACAGCTCCTGACGCGGGCGATGTAGGCAGCCCTGCGATCACCGACTGCGCGGCAGCGGCGATCGGCGACGAAGCGCCGGCCCGTCAGGTGGCCAGGCGCAGGGCGATGTACGGCACGAGGTTGAAGACGAGAACCGCGATCTTGTATTGCGCCAGCCACTGCAGGTAGGCACGCGACAGGTCCTCTTCGCCGAGACCGAAGATCGCCGCGTGCATCGGCCCGATCAGGCCGCGCATGAAGACGATGCCAAAGGCGCCGAAGGCCAGCACCGCAACGTTGATCACCGAGCACCACCCGAGAAACGCCTGAATTGCCTGCACCGAGTCCATTCCGTTTCCTCCTCTCGCCCCGCGGCCTCAGCTCGCTTCCGGCAGAACGCAACGAATGCCGCCGGGGTCGTCGATCAGTGCGACGCAGGCATTGCAGTGTGTGCAGCCGCTCGCGTAGTCGGGGTCGGCACGGGCCTTGTTGGCAAAGTCGGGGTCTTCGAGCAGCGGGCGTCCCAACTGCACGAAGTCGAACCCCTCGCGAATGATCGTTTCGAGGCTGCGCGCCGTGCTGCATCCACCGATGTAGACGACCCGACAGCCGACGCTCTCGCGGATGCGCTTGGCGCGTTCGAGAAAGTAGAGCTCTTCGTAGGGGTAGTCGCGAAACATCGACGGCCCGAGCACCTTGAGCCCCAAGCGCATCAGCGGATTCTTTTCCTGCTGGACCATGCCGTGCACGATGCTGGTGCCGCGAAACATCAACATCGGGTTGAAGCTGCTGGTGCCCCCGCTGGTCACCAGCGCGTCGACGCCGGCACCGTCGAGCATCTTGGCAACCTCGACTCCCTCCTCCCAGGTGACGCCACCTTTGACGCCGTCGCACATGCTCATCTTGCCGAGGATGGGGAAACCGTCGCCGACGGCTTCGCGCACGGCGGTGAGCACGCGCCGGGCCAGGCGCATGCGGTTGGCGAGGCTGCCGCCGTATTTGTCGGTGCGCCGGTTGGTCTTTGGGCTGATGAACTGGCTGATTCCGTAGCCGTGCCCAAAGTGGATCTCAATCGCGTCGAAACCGACCTTCTTCATGAAGCGGGCAGCGTCGCCAAACGTGCCGACGAAGTGGTCGATGTCGGCGAGCGACATGGCGCCGGCAAACGGCATTCCAAAAGGTGCGCCCAACATGTTGAGCTGGCGCGACGGACCGAGCGGACGAGAGAGACGCTGCAAACGGCGGTTCTTGGAAAAGTTGCCGCAATGCGCCATCTGACCCGAGACCAGCGCGCCGGCCGCCTGCACCTCGGCGATCAAGGCGCGCAGCTCCGACTCGATGCCCTCGTGCAGGTACATCATGTCTTCCGAGATGCGCCCGTCCGCCTCGGTCGTACAGTAGGCGACCGTCGTCATCGCCACGCCGCCTTCCGCCAGGCGGCGGTGAAAGGCGGTCAGGCGCGCCCCCGGAACACCGCCGCGTGTCATCCCCTCATAGGTCGCCGCCTTGATGATTCGGTTCTTCAGCTCGAGATCGCCGATGCGGGCCGGCGTAAAGGCGGCACCCGAGTGCGTCGACGCGCTGCTTGCGACCGGCGGCTCCATGCCTAGGCGACGTGCGGAATGACCTCGCTGGCGAGGAGCTCGAGAGTTTCCGGCGCATGGAAGTCCCCCGAGAGGAAGGTGAAGAAGGTCACGCCCTGGGCGACGCGTTTGCGCAATTGCTCGACGACCTGCTCGGGCGTGCCGCGAAAGGCAGTGTTTTCGAGATCGAATCCCGCCAGGAGCTTTTTCGCCGTCCCCCACTTTTTCTCGAAATCGGCTTGGTCGGTGCCGACGACGATGAAGGCCTGCTCGGAAACTTCGATCTCGGACGGATCGCGTCCGACGTCCTCGCAGTGGCGGTGCAGAGCCGCCAGGCGCTGCTCGAATTCGGCCGAGTGGTTGTTGGGGCAGTTCCAGATGTCGGCGTGGCGGGCGACCACCCGCAGCATGAACTTCTCACCGCCGCCGCCGATGAGAATCGGCGGGTACGGCTTTTGCACCACGGCGGGGCGGTTGTAGGCCTGGTCGAGCGTGTAGTACTTGCCCTGAAAGTCGGCGCACTTTTCGGTGAACAGACGCCGGATCACCTCGAGCGCCTCGTCGAGTTGCTCGATGCGCTCGAGCGTCGGCGGAAAGGGATAGCCGTAGCCGCGGTATTCCTCGTCCATCCAGCCGGAGCCGATACCTAGAATGAGGCGGCCGCCGCTGATGTTGTCGAGCGTCGCCGCCATCTTCGCCAGCAGGGCCGGGTTGCGGTAGGAGTTGCACAGGACCAATGCGCCGAGGCGCAGGCGTTCAGTCGCCGGCGCCAAGGCCGAGAGCAGCGTCCACGCCTCGAGGTGATCGACCTCGGGCAAGCCGCGCTGCCACATGTGATCGACGCAGAAGACCGAGTCGTAGCCGAGCTTCTCGGCGAGTTGCGTGCGCTCGCGAAAGACATCGAACGACTGACCAACCTGTGGATAGAACAAGCCGAATTTGACGTTGCTCACAGAGCCCTCCTGCCGGCCGCCGGCCGCTCAATGACCTTGCTGCGAATCGGCGCGATCGCCAAACGTGTCGACTCCACGGCACGTCCCCTGATAGACGGAAGAAGCGTGAAAGGCGAAAGCACGGCCCGCACTCTAGTCCGTGAGCCGCCTTTGGCAAGGGTTTCTCAAAACCGACGACGACGGCCGCGACGCGCGATTGACGATGAGAACGCCGACTCCCTTCCGCGACGGAGAATTGCCCGCACTGCCGGGTGGATTCTGGAAGCTGGTCGGCCCCGGCGCCGTCCTCGTCGGCTTGTCGATCGGCGCCGGCGAGCTCATCGTCTGGCCGCGCGTCACAGCCCAGTACGGCGCGACCATGACCTGGGCCGCCGTGCTCGGGGTCTTCGTCCAGCTCTGGCTCAACATCGAAGTCGGCCGTTACACCCTGGCCACTGGCGAGAGTGTTTACGCTGGCTACCGGCGCGTCTCGTACGCCTTCGCCTGGGTCTTTCTCGCACTCAACGTCGCCGGCTGGATCGTTCCCGGCTGGGCGCGCGCCTGCGGCGGGGCGTTGAAAGTCCTCGCCGTCGGCCCCGACGGTGCAGGTTCGGCCACCCTGTGGACCGCCATCACCTTCGCCGCCGTCGCCGCCGTCCTCTTCGGCCCGAAAGCGATCTACCGCTCGATCGAACGCACGGTCCAGGTCCTCGTCGTCATCGTCACCGTCGGATTGATCGCCATCGCCGTACAGGTCTCCGACGCCACCACCTGGCGCACCCTGCTCGACGGCGCGCTCAACTTTCCCTTCAAAGATCCTCAGATGCCGCGCTACGAGCTCTTCTCCGCTCTCGTCTTTGCCGGTGCCGGCGGCACCGCCAACCTCTTCTTCTGCTACTACGTGCGCGACAAGGGCTGGGGCATGGGCGCGCACATACCGCCGGTCGTCAATCCACTGCGCGGCGGCGAAGAGCGCGGCGGCGGCGAGGCGTTTCGCATCCGCGACAGCGAACAGAACCGCCAGCGCTGGCGCGCCTGGATGCGGCAGATGACGACGGATCAGGTGATCTTCTTCTGGTTGCTGAACACCTTCACCATCCTGCTCTTCATCGTCGGCGCCCTGGCCGTCCTCCACCCGCGCGGCATCGTGCCCAGCAACGAGCTACTGGTCTGGCAAGAAGCCACGATCATGGCCTCGGTATGGGGCGAAAGCGGCAAGGTGCTCTTCCTCGTCGTCGGCGTCGCCTGCCTCTTCTCCACCCAATTGACCCTGATCGACGGCGTCGCCCGATCGATCACCGACATCCTGCAGGGCAGCTTCCAATGGGCCGCCGAGAGAGAAACGAGCTCGCTCTACGCCAGCATTGCAGTGCTCTGGATGGTGGTCGGCATCGCCCTGACCTACGCCTACGAGTCCATACCACCCATCTTCTTCTTGCTCGGCGCCGGCTTCTTCGGCGGCATCGCCATGGCCGTCTACGCGCCGCTCACCTTGTGGATCAACCTCAAGCTGATTCCCGAGCCGTTCCGTCCCGGCCCGCTGCGCATCGCCATCCTCGCAACCGTCTCCCTGCTCTACGTCACCTTCGCCATCGTCGCCGTCGCCAACGTCGCGACGCGGCTCCTTTGACCGGAGGACGCGGGCGCTCGTCGGCACGAGCAGCATGGCGAGGAAGCACCGCCGGGGGGGCGGTCGTCCGCGGCGAAGGCGATTCACCTTCAGGGTGCGACCATCACGTCGATGCGTCGCCATAGCTCGGCAACTCCTTCACCGGTCGTCGCCGAACAAGCGATGACGGCGTGCACCGGGAGATCGTTTTCCATCGCCTTCAGAAGGCGAGCGCGCTCGCTGCGCTTGAGCTTGTCGACCTTCGTCGCGGCAATGCAGCAGGCAATTTCATTTGCGGCGAGGTAGTCGACCAGCGCCGCATCCTCATCGCCGACGCCGCGCCGCGCATCGATGAGCAGGACGACGCCGCACAAAGTCTCGCGCTGCCGCAGATACGATTCGACCAGCCGCCGCCACGCCGCGGCGACGGCGAGAGGTACGCGGGCAAACCCGTAGCCGGGAAGGTCGACCAGGATCAGCTCTCCACCGAGTGCGAAAAAGTTGATCTGCTGGGTGCGCCCCGGTGTCTTGCCGACGCGCGCCAGGGCGCGGCGGCCGACCAGCCGATTGAGCAGCGACGACTTGCCGACGTTGGAGCGACCGGCAAAGGCGACCTCCGCCACCGTCGGCGGTGGCAAGCGCGCCAGCGAATCGGCAGCGGCGACGAAGTGCGCATCTCCGCGGCGCGACGACGGGGCTCGCTTGGCCACGACCGCGCTACGGCGACTCGACGACGACGCGGCGCGGCTCGTAGCTCTCACCACTGAAGAGGATCGGCTTGCCGCCGCGCAACATGTCGGGAGACAGCACCCAGGTCCCACCCAACGCCGGGCTCCAGATGTTCTGCGCCGCTTCCAGATTGCCGCCGGTCAGGCCGTACGCCAGGCCGCCGACCAGGCCGCCACCACTGGCGTAGAGCACCTTGGCCGGGAAGTAGAACACATTCGAAGCCGCCGCCGCCATTCCCCAGCCGAGATCTTCGACGTACGGTTCCGCTGCCGGTGCCGGCCGCGCCGACAAACCGAGCAACAGCAAGGCCACCAACACACCTGTTTTCGCAATTCGAGCCATCCTTCACCTCCTACTCCTGCCGCACCACGGCTTTTGCGGGAAGCAACTCCAGCAGCTTCCCCAATGCTCGTTCGAGATAGACAGCGTCCTTCGACTCCAGCGTCAGACGCACTTTGTACTCCGGATGATTGAGCTTCGGATACGACCCCAGCAAGAGCTCGGGAAACGCGTCGAGCGTTTCGTGCAACGAGTCGGCGATCGCGGTTTCCTGCTGGTCGACGTAGACGACGCGCAGGTGAAACGGATCGGTGGCAAAGCGATCGCGAATGGCCTTGACCTTGTCGCAGAAGATCTCCGGGATGCCGGGCAGAATGTAGATGTTGGCGACGAGGAAGGTGGGGAACTTCAACCCCTCATCGGCCACCAGCTCGGTTCCCTCGACGACGTCGGCCAGGCGCAGATGTGATTCGCTGGTCTTCCCCTTGAAGAACCCGCGCAGCGCCGTCTCCAGCTCGGGGTGGCGCACCACCTTGCGGCCGAGCGCCGCAGCGACACCGCTGATCGTCACGTCGTCGTGCGTCGGCCCGACTCCCCCCGAGGTGAAAACGAAATCGTAGCTACGACTGAAGCCGCGCACGGTTTCGGCGATCGTGTCGACTTCGTCGGGGATGACGGCGATGCGCTCGAGCGATACGCCGACCGAGCGCAACTGTTTGGCGAGGAAGGGAGAGTTCGAATCGGTGACCTTGCCCGAAAGAATCTCGTTGCCAATCACCACCATCCCCGCCGACACCGTCCGCGCCATCTGCACAGCGTACAGCAGGCCCACGCCGGTCGCCAGCCGTCCGCGCCCAACCTCCGATCAAACGGCGTCTTCGATGTCCTCGAAGCGCTCGAGCAGAAACTTCTTCAGTTTCTTCTTGATACGCGACTCGATCTGCCGCATGCGCTCGCGGCTGACGCCGTATTCATTGCCGAGATCCTGCAGGGTCATTGGCTCGGTGGCGATGAGCCGCGCTTCAAAGATGTGCGCCTCGCGACCCTCCAGAGTTTCGCCAAACTCCGCCAGCGCCGCCCCTATACGAGCCTGGAATTGCGCGTCGGCGACGTCGCCCTCGGTATCGGCACTGGGGCTCGGCAGGACGTCGAGCAACGAGCCACTGTCGTCGTCGCGGGTCGGCGCATCGACCGACAGATCGCGCGACGACAGCCGTTGATCCATCTCGATGACTTCCTTTTCCTTGACGTCGAGTCGCTGTGCGATGAGTTTGGCTTCGGGAAACACTCCCATCTGCTCGAGCTTCTTCTTCTCCTTCTGCAAGTTGAAGAAGAGCTTGCGCTGTGCCTGTGTCGTTCCCAACTTGACGATACGCCAATTGTTGATCAGGTAGCGAATGATGTAGGCCCGCACCCAATACACTGCGTAGGAAGGAAAGCGCACGCCGCGGTAGGGATCGAAGCGCTTCACCGCTTCCATCAAGCCGATGTTTCCCTCTTGCACGAGATCGAGAACGTTGCGGCTGGCCTTGGCGTATTCACGCGCCACCATCACCACCAGTCGCAAATTTGCGGTCACCAAGCGGTACGCCGCATCGACGTCCTCTTCCTCGACGTAGCGGATGGCGAGCTCTTTCTCCTCTTCGCGCGACAGCAGCGGATAGCGCCGCGACTCGGCGAGATAGCGCTGCAGCGGATCGAGGGGAACCAGCGAGGCGCGATCTTCCTCTTCCTCCTCCAACACCGGCACCTCGTCATCGCCGTCGATCTCGACCGCCGGCGTGCTCGCCGACTCGACGACCTCGGCTTCGATGACGACGCCATCGCCTGCACCATCCTCATCGACCTCGTCGTCGGCGACGACTTCGACGACCTCGGGCTCGAGTGGCTCGACCTCCTTCTTTGGCGTATTGGCCATCCGTCAGCGACTCACTCTCGGCCGATTTCCTTGCGCAACTCGACGACCAGAGCCTGCACGACCTCATCGAACTGCCGCCGCATCGACAGCAGCTCCTCGCGCATGTGCATGATCACCTCGACACCGGCGAGGTTCACATCCATCTCGCGCATCAGCACGGCAATGACCCGCATGCGTTCGGCGTCGTCCGCGGAAATGACCTCGTCGCCCTCCGATTCGCGGCGGATGCGCACCAGGCCTTCGTCGGCGAGCTGCCGCACCGTCCTGTCGTCGAGCTCGAGCTCGACGCTGACCTCACGCACGCGTACGTATCTGGCCACGTCACACCCCCTGCTTCAATAGCCCATTTCGCTGCGCAGGTCGCCCGCGTAGCCGCCGTCGAGAAGTGCCGCGCCGCGGGCGACGTCGTCGCCGCCGGACTCGGGAATGCGAATAGCGACACGCAAGTAGAGGTCGCCACGGCCGCCGCCCTTGAGATGCGGCATGCCATGGCCGCGCACGCGCAAGAGGACACCGCTCTGCGTCGCCGCCGGCACGCGCACGCGGACGCGCGCGCCATCCGGCGTCGGCACTTCGATCGACGCCCCGCTGACCGCCTCGGCGACGGTCACCGGAAGATCGACGTAGAGATCGTCGCCGCGCCGCTCGATCTTGGCATGCGGGCGCACGCGCACGCGGATGTAGAGATCGCCGGCTGCCCCGCCGCTCACACCGCTGCCGCCCTTGCCGGCGACGCGCACGCGCGAGCCGTTGTCGACGCCAGCGGGGATCTTGACCGCCAGCCGCTGCGTGTTGTCGACATGACCGCGGCCGCCGCACTGCCCGCAAGAGCTACCGACCCTGCCGGCGCCCCGACACTGCGGACAGGTGCGCATGAAAGTCACCGGCCCGTCGCCGACCTGCGCCTGCCCGCTGCCAGCGCAGGCGGGGCAACTCGAGGCGCTGCCGAGATCCACGCCGGCGCCAGCGCACGCGGAGCACGCCTCGCGCCGCTGCAGGCTGACCTCGGTCGACAAGCCGCGGATCGCATCGAGCAAGTCGATCTCGATTTCCGACTCGAAATCCTCACCCGCCGCCGGGCGGCGAGCGCCGGCGCCAGCGCGCGCGCCGCCGGCGCCGAAGATGTCGCCAAAGATGTCCTCGAAGCTCTGGTAGCCACCAAAGCCCTGAGCCGCACCCTGCCCCTGCGCCTGCCGCTGCCACGAACGCGCCGCCCGTGCCGACTCCGCATCGAATCCCGACTGCACACCGGCGATGCCGAACTCGTCGTAGAGCTTGCGCTTCTCCTCGTCGCCGAGAATGTCGTGTGCTTCAGAGATCGCCTTGAAGCGCTCTTCCGCCGCGTCGTTGCCCGGGTTCACGTCCGGATGGAACTTGCGCGCCAGCTTGCGATAGGTCTTGCGAATCTCGTCGAGCGAGGCCTGGCGCTCGACTCCGAGAACGGCGTAGAGATCTTTCTCTTCAACCATGCGGCTACCCCAGTGACAGCTTGCGTCGCGTATCGGCTACGGCATCGAACGGCCGGCGCCATCGCCGAGGACGGTCGGGGCGGCGCGGCAACTCGCGGCCGGCCGGCAAGGTGGCGCGCCGGGCACGCCACCGGTTGCGACGCGGCACCTGATGCTGCCGAATCGCTAGCGGAATCGGGTTACTCCTCCGGCTCCGGTTCCGGGTAAAACATCTGCACTTCGCGCGCCGCCACCTCGCGCAGTGCGGTCACCACTTCCTTGTTGTCCGACTCGACCAGGGGCCGCGCTCCCTTGAGAAGCTGCTTGGCACGGCGCGCCGTCAAGAGCACCAGCTCGAAGCGATTGCCGACGTTTTCCAGACAATCTTCAACTGTAATTCTCGCCATTCGAAGCCCACCTTTCGAACCCAGTAGAGTAGGCGGTTGACCGGCTGCTGGCAACCAACCCCGTCGCCAGCGGCGCGCTCGGGCCGGAGCCGCGATTGACTCCCCTTCGACCTCTGCTAGCGTGCCGCTAGCGGGATAAGGAACGTTGCCTGCTTCAGATCGAGGACTCGTGTCGGCGGCGCTGGCACGGGTTTGTGAATAGAGCGGAATCAATGGCGTTGTTGGACATGTTACGCGAGCTCGTCGAAAGCGACGAAGACGCCCGCCGGCGGGTGGACGACCAGCTGAAGGGTCTCCACCGCAGCTATCACGAGCGCGCCCTGCGCCTCGAGGCGACTGCCGGCCAGGCGCCCAGCTCGGCCACCGAGAGCGATCTGCGCCGCCTCGCCAGCGATCACCGCCGCCTCGCCGACCTCGTCGGTACCGCCCTCGAGGCGCGCGCCGCCTCACTGCCCGCCGCCCCCGAGAGCGCGTCAAGCGCCGAGGGCCACAATCACTGGGCGCGCATCGTCGACGACCTCGCCGTCTTCCAGGCCGGCCGCAACCAGACCCTCGAGCTCGGCAACGCCATCGTCGAGAGGCATCCCGAGCTCACCGAGCTCTTCGACGTGCTGACGCGCAAATGCGACGAGCACGTCACCCGGCTACGCGGCGAAATCGCCCGCGCCGACCCACAAGCGCTGAACTGAAACTCGCTGCGCTCGTAGGCTCAGGCGAGGCGCAGGCGCAGGCTGAGGCCGGTGATCGCTGGCGCGATATTCCATTCGAAAAGTTTCTCTACATGAATGATCCGGCGCCGCGCCGGTGGGTTTGCTGACCTCAAAGAGAAAATAATCCACGGCGAGAAACGCCACGCGCGGATCATTTTCTCTTCGAGGCTAACTCAACTACACCTTCGCGAGGTGAACGAAAAACTCGCGGTTTCCCTTGGCGCCGCGCAGCGGTGAGGAGCATTGGCCGCGTACGATGAAGCCGAGGTTCTCGGCGGCGGCGGCGACTTTGCGCACGGCACTCGCGTGTAGCTCGGGGTCGCGTACGATGCCGCCTTTGCCTACCTGGGTGCGACCGACCTCGAATTGCGGCTTGACCAGAGCGACGACTTCGCCGCCACTGGCCAGGACTTCGTGCACCGCCGGTAGGATCAACTCGAGGGAAATGAACGATACGTCGATCACTGCCAGGTCCGGGACCAACGGCAGGGCGCCGGCGCTGAGGCCGCGGGCGTTGGTTCGCTCGAGCAAGACGACTCGTTCGTCGCCCCGCAAGCGCCAATCGAATTGCCCGTAGCCGACGTCGACGGCGACGACGCGACGTGCCCCGCGTTGCAATACGCAGTCGCTGAATCCGCCCGTCGAGGCGCCGACGTCGAGGACGTCGCGACCGGCGGGGTCGACGGCAAAGGCGGCGAGCGCCGCCTCGAGCTTGTCGCCGCCGCGGCTGACGAAGCGCCGCTCGTCGTCGATCTCGATCGGTGCGCTCGCATCGACCAGGGTACCGGGCTTGTCGGCAACGACACCGCCGATACGCACGCGGCCGGCCATGATCAGGCGGCGGGCACGCTCGCGGCTGGTGGTGCTGTCCTCGTCCGCCACCCGCCGATCGAGACGTACCTTCATCCGCCGGCAGACCCGGAAGTCGCCCGCTCGACCACCAGGTCGGCGATCTCGCATAGACGCTGCCCCTTGTCGGCCAAGGGCTCGAGCGCCGCAGCCGCCTCGTCGCGCAGGGCTGCGGCGCGCTGCCGCGCGGCGTCGACACCGAGCAACTCGACGTAGGTGCGCTTCTTGCCGGCGCGATCACCGCCGCCGATCTTGCCGGTGACGGCGGCCGGTGCGGTGGCGTCGAGCACGTCGTCGACGACCTGGAAAGCCAGCCCCAAAGCCTCGCCGTATCGCGTCACGGCGGCCACTTCGACATCGCCCGCCGCCGCCAAGATCGCCCCGGCACGTACGGATGCGCACAGCAGCGCACCGGTCTTGCGGCGGTGGACGGACTCGACGAAGGCGAGATCGGCGTCGCCACCGGCGGCGGCGATGTCGTCGGCCTGGCCACCCACCATGCCTCGACTGCCGGCGGCGGCGGCAATCTCGGCGAGCGCCCGCGCCGCCCGCGCCGGCGCCGGCGACTCTTGCGCAGCTTGCGCCATCATCGCGAAGGCCTCGGCCTGTAGCGCGTCGCCGGCGAGGATGGCGAGGGCGTCGCCGAAACGAACGTGGTTCGACGGCTGGCCGCGCCGCATGTCGTCGTCGTCCATCGCCGGCAAGTCGTCGTGGATCAGCGAGTAGACGTGGATCATCTCCAGACCGCAGGCGAAGGGCAGCAGAGCCGGTGGCGCGGCACCGAGCGCCTCGCCCATCGCCAGCAGCAGGATGGGACGGATCCGCTTACCGCCGGCGAAGAGAGTATAGCGCATGGCCTCGACGAGCTGCGATCCGTCGGCGGCAACGGCGCGCTCGAGCGCCGCATCGATCACCGCGGTGCGCTCGTCGAGGTATTGCCGGATCGAGCTCACTCTTCCTCGACGTCGAGCTCTTCGGTCACCAACTCGCCGGCCTCGTTACGCGAGAGAATTTCAATTTTCTTTTCCGCCTCGTTGAGTCGCTGGTTCAGTTGGCGAACCAAACCAACCCCGCGCTCGTAGGACTCGAGGGCTTTTTCCAGCGGCAACTCACCCGACTCGAGCTCTTCGACCAAGCCCTCGAGGGCAGCAACCCCCACTTCGAAGGAAACGGGTTCGCCGGCGCCGGCGTCTTTCTTCTTCTTCGCCCGCGGCGCCATGGCTAGCCGTCCGTCGGCGCTGCAGTGCCGCGCCAGCGCAGCGAAGTCCAGCTCGCGGACAACGCCGGCGACGAACGCAGCGGCGACCGCGGGAGACGCAATCGGAATTTCGGCAAGACGACCATGGCGTGGCAAAACACTTTGCAGCCCGCGGGCGCTTTTTCAACGGGCCGCAAGGTGGTCAGTCGATCGTTTCCTCAACGCGCACGAGCGCCCGCCCAGAGGCGAACAAGAGCTCGAGTCGCGCCTCCGCTTCGAGCTCCTTCGCCGAGCGCACGACGGCACCGCCGCCGGCAACTCTGGTGATCGAATAGCCTCGCTGCAAGACGGCGAGCGGCGACAGGGCGTGCAGGCGCTGGCTGTGCACACGCACGCGCTCCTCCGCCAGGCGCAACCGCGCACCCAGCGCCCGGCGGGCGCGTTCCCCCAACTCGTCGATGCGCAGCCGCTGGGCGGCGACGCGCGCACGCGGATCGCGCACCTGGCGAGAGACGGTGCGCAGGCGCAACCGATCGCGGGAGAGAACCGCATTGACGGCGCCGCGCAGCGAGCTCGCGAGCTGCTTGACGCCGGCGCGCACCAGACGGCCGTCCGGGCACACCGCAGTCGCCGCCGCGGTCGGCGTCGCAGCGCGCCAGTCGGCCACCAGATCGGCCAGTGTCACATCGCTTTCGTGGCCGACGGCGGAGACGACCGGCAGCGGGCAAGCGGCGATCGCCCGCGCCACGCGTTCCTCATTGAACGCCCACAAATCCTCGATCGAGCCACCGCCGCGGCCGACGATGATGACGTCGGAGCTGCCATCGCGCACCAGGTCGCGCAATCCGGCAACGATTTCGCCACCCGCCTGCGTGCCCTGCACGGTCACCGGTCGCACGAGAATGCGCAGCGACGGCATACGCTCGTGCAGCGTCGTAACGATGTCGCGCAACGCCGCACCGCGGCGCGCCGTGACTACCCCCACCGTCGCCGGCCACACCGGCAGCGGCTGTTTGCGCTCTTCGGCAAACAGTCCTTCGGCGGCCAACTTTTCCTTGAGCTGCTGCAGGGCGAGCTGTGCGCTGCCGACGCCCTGCGGCTCCATGCCGTCGACGTAGATCTGCAGATCGCCGCGCGGGTCGTAGAGGCTGACCCGGCCGCGCACCACGACCTCCATGCCATCGCGCGGTTTGAAACGAATACGCCGCGCGCTCGAACGAAACACCACCGCGGCAATCTGCGCGCGCTCGTCCTTCAGCCGGAAGTAGACATGCCCGGAAGCGGGGACGCGCAGATTGGAAATCTCTCCGGCAACCCAAACAGGCGAATAGGAGTCCTCGAGTGTCGCGCGCAAACGCCAGTTGAGCTCAGAGACACTCCAAACTGCTCGCGCCGCCATGCCGACAAGCTAGCCGCCGCCGCCAGAACTGTCCATGTGGCGGCGGGTCACATGTGGCGGCGGGCCCGGCGAACCGGCTAGGGCGGCGAGAGAAACTCACATCGCGGTCCTGCTGTACCGACCAGGCGGCCATCGAGGGTTGCCAGCGGCACATCGAAAGCCTCGGCGATTGCAACATACCAGGCGTAGTAGCTGGTAACGTTCGCCCGCAACTGCCAAACGCGTTCGGCAAACACCGCAAAAGAAACGAGCTCTACTGCGAGCCGCTGCAAATCACGAAAAGCGGTTCGTGCATCGCTTCGGTCGAGCGCGCCAGCCAGCTCGAGCTTACGCAGAATGTTCGTCGCCTCGACGAGCGCCAGATGCGGCGCGATGAGATCACCGTCGGCCACCACCTCCTCAGCCCACACGCCGTCACTGCCGGCGTCGGCAACCGCGGCTACCAGAACGGAGGCATCGACGACGACCGTCACCGCCGTTCAGCGTCGCGGGCCTGCAGGATGGCCGACGCCGACACCCGACGCTGGGCAACCCCCTTGCGTTCGCGCACCCGCTCCAACCACTCTTCAACCGGCGGGCGAGACGCCATACGGACCAGCTCACCGTGCAGGAACTCCTGCATCGACTGGCCGCGCCGCGCCGCCCGCGCCGCTAACTCGTTGCGCACCGACTCGGGCACATCGCGAATAGAGATCTGTACGGTCATGAATGCATAGTGCCGTCAATACATGCATTTTGCAAGCACCGGGCCACCGCTTCTTTCATTCTTGCGCGCTCCCGTACGCGGCCTTCCGGCCGCTCCGATGAGCTCGTCGGCGAAGCTCAGCTCCGCCTCCTCCATCTTGCGCGCTCCCGTACGCGGCCTTCCGGCCGCTCCGATGAGCTCGTCGGCGAAGCTCAGCTCCGCCTCCTCCATCTTGCGCGCTCCCGTACGCGGCCTTCCGGCCGCTCCGATGAGCTCGTCGGCGAAGCTCAGCTCCGCCTCCTCCATCTTGCGCGCTCCCGTACGCGGCCTTCCGGCCGCTCCGATGAGCTCGTCGGCGAAGCTCAGCTCCGCCTCCTCCATTCACGGCCGGACCACCGCCCCGCACCTCTCCCCTATGGGCGGTATCCGATTTGAACGGATGACCTCCGGCTTGTAAGGCCGATGCTCTCCCAGCTGAGCTAACCGCCCTGGCTTGGTGTGGCAGGGCTACTTCAGGCTGTCTTTGAGGGTCTTGCCGGCTTTGAATTTCGCGGCGCGCGAAGCGGCGATCTGGATGGTCTCGCCCGTCTTCGGATTGCGACCGGTACGCGCCTTGCGCTCCGATATCGAGAACGTTCCGAAACCAGAGATGTTCACCTTGTCGCCCCGTTTGAGCGCCTCGGTCACCTCTTCGAATACCGTGGCCACCGCCCGCTCGGCCTGCGCGCGCGGCAGGTCGACCTTGCTGGCAACCGTTTCAATCAGCTCTGCTTTCGTCATACGCCACCTCTACCCCGTAAGAAGGAAGACGATCACCCGCCCATGCGGGCATCTGCAATTCCCGACTAACTAACAGCCCCCGCTCTTGCTGCGCAAGACCCAATCGATGACCGAACTCCCGGCCAAAATCAAACACTGGTTAGTGAGCCGTCACATCGGTCGAGGTGTCGGCTGAGCGCTCGTCAAAGGCGGCACCCGCATCGGGCACGTCGAGTGGGACGAGAAAGTTGTCCGGATCCGACAACGCCAGCGCCTGACGCAGCACATCATCCATATGGGCAACCTTCACCAACTCGACCGAGCGTAGAATGTTGGCCGGAATGTCCTCGAAGTCCTTTTCGTTTTCATCCGGAACGAGAACCATCTTGATTCCCGCCCGGTGCGCCGCCAGGACTTTTTCCTTCAAACCGCCGATCGGCAGGACGCGACCGCGCAGTGTCACCTCGCCGGTCATGGCGACGTCGTAGCGAACCGGAATGCCGGTCAGTGCCGAGGTCAGCGCCGTCACCATCGTGATGCCGGCGGAGGGGCCGTCTTTGGGAATCGCCCCCTCGGGCACGTGAATGTGAATGTCGACCTTCTGGTAGAAGTCACGCTCGAGCTTGAGCTCGGCGGCGCGCGATCGCACATAGCTCAACGCCGCCTGGGCAGACTCCTGCATGACGTCGCCGAGCCGACCGGTGATCGTCAGCTTGCCCTTGCCGGGCAGGATCGTCACCTCGGTCGCCAACAGCTCACCGCCGAGCTCGGTCCAGGCGAGCCCCGTGGCCATGCCGACGCGGTTCTCCTCCTCTGCCTTGCCGTAGCGATGGCGCGGCGGACCGAGGAACTTGTGGATGTTCTTCGTCGACACCTTGACGCACGCTTCGCGATCGTTGCGCACGACCTCGACCGCCGCCTTGCGACAGACCGCGGCGATTTCGCGTTCGAGATTTCTGACCCCTGACTCCTTGGTGTAGTGGCGGATCAGCTTGGTCAGCGCAGTGTCGGAGATTTCGATGTTCGTCTCTTGCAAGCCGTTGGCTTCGCGCTGCTTCGGTACCAGATAGCGGCGCGCGATACTCTGCTTTTCCTCCTCGGTGTAGCCGGCGATGCGAATGATCTCCATGCGATCCTGCAGCGGTCGCGGAATTCCCTCGAGCGTGTTGGCGGTGGTGATGAACATCACCTTGGAGAGGTCGTAGTCGACGTCCAGGTAGTGGTCGTTGAACGTCGAATTCTGCTCCGGGTCCAACACCTCGAGCAGCGCCGAGGACGGGTCGCCGCGGAAGTCGGTCGACATCTTGTCGACTTCGTCGAGCAGAAAGACCGGATTGCCCGAACCCGCCTTCTTCATCGACTGGATGACCTTGCCCGGTAGGGCGCCGATGTAGGTGCGTCGGTGGCCGCGGATCTCGGCTTCGTCGCGCACACCGCCGAGGGAGATGCGCACGAACTTGCGGCCGGTCGCATGCGCGATCGAGCGGCCGAGCGACGTTTTACCGACGCCCGGAGGTCCGACCAGACACAGAATCGGCCCCTTCATCTGACCGGCCAGTGACTGCACGGCGAGGTACTCGAGAATGCGTTCTTTGACCTTCTCCAGGCCGTAGTGGTCTTCATCGAGAACGCGCTCGGCTTCGTCGATGTCGAGCTCGTCGTCGGTGTACTCTTCCCAGGGCAGCGAGATGATCCAGTCGATGTAGTTGCGCACGACCGTCGCCTCGGCCGACATCGGCGACATCATCTTCAGCTTCTTGAGTTCCTTCTCCGCCTTTTCGCGAGCGTCGTCGCTCATCTTCTTCTGGCGGATGCTCTCTTCGAGCTCCTGGATCTCGTTTTTGAACTCGTCCTTCTCGCCGAGCTCCTTCTGGATCGCCCGCATCTGCTCGTTGAGGTAGTACTCCTTTTGGGTCTTCTCCATCTGCTTCTTGACCCGGGTGCGGATGCGTTTCTCCACTTCGAGGATTTCGATCTCAGAGCGCATGTTGCCGAGAACGCGCTCGAGGCGTTCGGCCGGGTTGTCGATTTCCAGCAGCGCCTGCTTCTCTTCGATCTTGATACCGAGGTGAGCGACGATGGTATCGGCCAAACGCGCGGGATCTTCGATCGACGCCACCGACATGATCATCTCGGGCGGAATCTTCTTGTTGAGCTTGACGTAGTGTTCGAAGGTCGAGTTGATCGAACGCGTCAGTGCCTCGATCTCGGTCGTCTTCGGGCAGGCCTCGACGACTTCCTCCGCCTCGACGAGAAAGTACTCGGTCTCGTCCAAATAGCGCAGCACGCGCGCCCGCTTCTTGCCCTCGACCAGGACCTTGACCGTGCCGTCCGGAAGGCGGAGCAACTGCACGACCGAGCCCAAGGTGCCGACGCGGAAGATGTCATCCTCGCCGGGCTCGTTGGTCTTCGCTTCGCGTTGCGCCGCCAGGAGGATGAACTTCTGCTTGTTCATCGCCTCTTCGAGGGCCTTGATCGACTTCTGCCGGCCGACGAAGAGCGGCACCACCATATGAGGAAATACGATGATGTCGCGCAGTGGGAGCAGCGGTACGACGATCCCGGGCTCGCCGTCGCCCGGTCCGTCCTCGTCCTTCTTTTCGTTGCGAAAGAGCATTCGATGAGATCCCTCACCGGCCCGCAGTGGTTAGGCCGTTTCTGCCGCCTTCTGGTAGAGAACGATCGGCTGTTCGTGGTTGGTGATCACTTCTTCTGCGATCAGCACTTCCTTGATGTTGGGCTGCGACGGGATGTCGTACATCACGTCCAGCATGGTGTCTTCGAGAATCGCCCGCAGCCCGCGCGCACCCGATTTGCGACGCAGCGCTTCGCGGGCAATCGCCTCGAGCGCGCCGTCGGTGAACTTGAGATGCACCCCCTCCATCTCGAAGAGCTTCTGGTACTGTCGGGTCAGCGCGTTCTTCGGTTCCTTGAGGATGCGCACCAGATCCTGATCGTCGAGCTCGTCGAGCGTCGCGATGACCGGCAAGCGCCCGATGAACTCGGGGATCAGGCCAAACTTGAGCAAGTCCTCGGTCTGCACCTCGTGCAACAGAGCACGGCTCTTGGCGTCGTTCTTCCCCTTGATGTCGGCGCCGAAGCCGATGCCCTTCATACCGACGCGGCGCCGGATCAGGTCATCGAGGCCGACGAAGGCGCCGCCGCAGATGAAGAGGATGTTGCCAGTGTCGACCTGCAAGAACTCCTGCTGCGGGTGCTTGCGTCCGCCCTTCGGCGGCACGCTGGCGGTCGTTCCCTCGATGATCTTGAGCAGCGCCTGCTGCACACCCTCGCCCGATACGTCGCGCGTGATCGACGGGTTGTCGCCCTTGCGCGAGATCTTGTCGATCTCGTCGATGTAGACGATTCCGCGCTGCGCCTTTTCGACGTCGTAGTCGGCGTTTTGCAAAAGGCTGAGGATGATGTTCTCAACGTCCTCACCGACGTAGCCGGCCTCGGTCAGACTGGTCGCGTCGGCAATCGTAAACGGCACCTGGAGGAATCGAGCCAGCGTCTGCGCCAGCAGCGTCTTACCCGAGCCGGTCGGCCCGACCAGCAAAATGTTCGACTTCTGGAGCTCGACGTCGCCCGTCACCAACTGCGAGTCGATCCGCTTGTAGTGGTTGTGCACGGCGACGGCCAGAACGCGTTTGGCCTGTTCCTGGCCGATCACGTACTGATCGAGAACCTTCTTGATCTCGGTCGGCTTGGGCACCGCCGATGCCGAGCTCAGACCCTCTTCCTGGTCGCACTCTTCGGCAATGATGTCGTTGCAGAGGTCGATGCACTCGTCACAAATGTAGACGGTCGGCCCCGCAATCAACTTCCGCACCTCGTCTTGGCTCTTTTGACAAAAAGAGCAAACGAGATTCCCACCCCGGTCGTCACTGTGTTTCGCCATGCCACCTGCTCACGATTTTTGATTGGCCCGCGTGACGATGAGCTCGTCGACGAGTCCGTATTCGACCGCCTGCTTGCCGGTCATGAACAAATCCCTGTCCGTGTCCTTCTCGATGCGCTTGAGGCTCTGACCCGTGTGTTTCTGCAAAATACTGTTCAGCGCCTCTCGCAATCGCAAAATCTCTCGCGCCTGAATGTCGATGTCGACCGCCTGTCCGCGGACACCGCCGAGCGGTTGGTGAATCATGATTCGGGCATGCGGAAGGGTGTAGCGTTTGCCCTCGTCGCCGGCTGCCAGGAGCCATGCCGCCATGCTCGCCGCCTGGCCGAGGCACAAAGTGGAGATTTCCGGGCGAATGTACTGCATGGTGTCGTAGATCGCCAATCCGGCCGTCACCGAGCCGCCTGGCGAGTTGATATAGAAATGGATATCGCGCTCGGGATCCTCGGACTCCAAAAAGAGCAGTTGGGCGGTGATGAGGTTGGCGATCTCATCGGTGATCGGCGATCCCAAGATGATGATGCGGTCTTTGAGCAGCCGCGAAAAGATGTCGTACGAACGTTCGCCGCGTCCGGTCTGCTCGACGACGATGGGAATCAAGTTCATATCGAGGTTGCCCGTCCGCCTGCTACGAGTTTGGCGATCCTACCCTTTTTTCGCATTTCCGGCAACGCTCGAGTTTTCTTCGACCGTTTGCACGTTGGCTTTTTCGACAACCTGATCCAACGCACGCTGTCGCATTAGCTGCACTCGCAGCGCCATCCGCGCCGCCGTATCGCGGTAGAGCGCGCGAGCGCGGTCGGCGGCAGCGCCGGCGCCCTGCACGATCTCGGCGATCTCGGCGTCGATCTCGGATTCGCTCACCTCGATCCCCTCGGCCGCGGCGATTGCCTCGAGCAGGAGATTGGCACGGACCTGCTCGCGCGCACGCGGCTCGACTTCTTTGCAGAGCTGTTCGCGCACTTCCCACTCGCGGCTGGCCGGCGGGCGGCGTTCACGCATGTCGGCAAGAGCTTCATCGGCCATCGACTCGGCGCGCTGGGCCACCATCGAGTGCGGCACTTCGAAGTCATGCTCGCGCAACAACGACTCGATGAGAACGGAGCGCACGGTGTCGTCGGCGCTGCGCATCGCGCGCTCCTCCATACTCTGGCGCATGATGCGGCGCATTTCGTCGAGGCTCTCATAGCCGCCGTACGATTTGGCGAAATCGTCATCGAGCGGCGGCACGATACGGCTACCGATGGAACGCACCAGCACCTCGAAGGTGAGGGTCTTGCCGGCGATGCTGGGGTTGTGAAAGTCGGCCGGAAAATCGATGTCGAAATGCACGTCGGAGCCGACTTCCGCTTCATCGAGATACCAGCCGAGCTCGAGTCGATCGTCGCCGCCGACCTCGATCATTCGATTCTCGGCGCGGCCCATGGATGTCTCGCCTTCGCGCACGTGGTAGTCGACGGTGACGACGTCGCCGGCGCAGCTGACGTCGCGATCCTCGACCGGTTCGACCCGCGCCGCCGACTGGCGCACGTTTTCCATCAGCGCTTCGACGTCCTCGTCGGTGATGGTCCGCAGCGGCCGCTCGGCGGCGATGCCGTCGTAGCGGCCGAGCGCGATCTCGGGCTTCACCTCGACGGTGACTGAATAGCGCAGCGGCTCACCCGACTGTGCCGGCGACTCCGAGACGATCTCCGGACGGCCGACCGGCTCGATTTTCTCCTCGTGCAAAGCGTCGTGGTAGGTCTGGTGTACCAGCTTCTCGAAGACCTCGGCGCGCAACTGGTCACCGGCAACCTTTTCCAGCACCTTGCGCGGCACCCGACCGCGGCGGAACCCGCGCACGCTGGCCGTCTGCCCGAGCTCGGAGAAAGCGCGGTCGATCTCGCGCGTGACATCCTGGGCGGGAACTTCGATGACCAGCCGCCGCCGCAGCGCGTCGACGCTTTCTACCTCTACATTCGCCATTGGGATACCGTTTGATTTCCATAACCCATGAACACACCGAAAAAAAGGTATTCGCGCCACAGTGGCGGTCGGGGGATGCGAGAGGGGGGACTCGAACCCCCACGGGTTGCCCCACTGGATCCTAAATCCAGCGCGTCTGCCAGTTCCGCCACCCTCGCGAGCGGATGAGATCTAGCAGGCCCTCTCGCGCCGCTGCAACGGGATCCCACCCCATCCTTGCCCCCAGCGTGGAATCGACGTACGGAAATGAGATGCGCAGCGCCGTGCAGGGGGCTGGCAAACCGCAAAATCGGAGGACGAACGATGAGCTCGATCGCTGAGTTGCTCGGAGACGAGGCGGACAGCCTCCTCACCCACACCTGCAAGACCATCGACAAGCAACACCTGAGCTTGCCGGGTGGCGATTTCGTCGACCGGGTGATGGCCGAAAGCGACCGCGGAATTCCGGTCTTGCGCAACCTGCAGTCGATTTTCGATCACGGCCGCCTGGCCGGCAGTGGATACGTCTCGATCCTGCCCGTCGACCAGGGCATCGAGCACACGGCCGGCGCCTCGTTCGCACCCAACCCGGCCTACTTCGATCCGGCCAACATCGTCGAGCTCGCCATGGAAGGCGGTTGCAACGCCGTCGCCACGACGCTCGGCGTTCTCGGCTCGGTGGCACGCAGGTACGCGCACAAGATCCCCTTCATCCTCAAGCTCAACCACAACGAGCTGCTCACCTACCCCAACACATTCGATCAGGTGATGTTCGCCAACGTCGAACAAGCTTCCGACATGGGTTGCGCCGCCGTCGGCGCGACGATCTATTTCGGCTCGGAGGAGTCGAGCCGGCAGATCCAGGAAGTGAGCCTCGCCTTCCAGGCGGCACACGAGCTCGGCATGGCGACCATTCTCTGGTGCTACCTGCGCAACTCGAGCTTCAAGAAGGACGGCACCGACTACCACGTCGCCGCCGACCTGACCAACCAGGCCAACCACCTCGGCGTCACCATCGAAGCGGACATCGTCAAGCAGAAGCAGCCGGAGAACAACGGCGGCTTCACCACCATCGACTTCGGCAAGACGCACAAGCTGGTCTACGACGAGCTGACCACCGATCACCCGATCGATCTGACGCGCTACCAGATCGCCGGCTGCTATATGGGCCGTATCGGCTTGATCAATTCGGGTGGCGCGTCGGGATCGAACGACTTCAGCGACGCGGCGAAGACCGCGGTCATCAACAAGCGCGCCGGCGGCACCGGCTTGATCTCGGGGCGCAAAGCCTTCCAGCGACCGATGAGCGAGGGCGTCAAGTTGCTCAACACGATCCAGGACGTCTACCTCGACGACTCGATCACCATCGCCTGACCAACCCGGACCAGCTCCCTCCTTCGGCAAAGGGGGTCTACGATGGAACCACCACGCACCGAGTTGCAAAGCACCGCCTTCGTCTTCCCCGGTCAAGGGTCGCAAGCCGTCGGCATGGGCGCCGACCTGTGCGAAGCATCGGCCGCGGCGCGCGAGCTCTTCGATCTCGCCGATCGCACACTGGGCTTCTCCCTGTCCGAGATCATTCTCGATGGACCGGAAGAGAAGCTGCGGCAGACGGAAAACACGCAGCCAGCGATTCTCTTGGTCAGCATTGCCCTGGAGCGCGCCCTCGGGCGCAAACCCGCCGCCGTGGCGGGACACAGTCTCGGTGAGTACTCGGCGGCGGTCGCCGCCGGTGCCATGGACATCGCCGATGCGCTGCTGCTGGTCCACAAACGCGGCCGATACATGCAGGATGCCGTCCCCGAGGGAGATGGGGCCATGGTCGCGATTCTCGGCGTCGACGAGGAAACCATCCGCGCCGCCATCGCAGACCAGGGCGGCGCCGTCGATATCGCCAACTACAACGCGCCGGGCAACATCGTCATCGCCGGTGAAAGAACCGCCACCCTCGCCGTCGCCGAGAAGGCCGGTGGCAAGAGCCGCGAGCTGGCAGTCAGCGCACCGTTTCACTCACGCCTCATGCAACCGGCAGCAGAACGCCTCGCCAGCGATCTCGACGCCATCGACATACGCGACCCGTCCGTGCCGCTCTTCAACAACGTGGCCGCCACACAAGTCACCAGCGCTGCCGCACTGCGCAGCGGCTTGAAGGATCAGGTGACGCGGTCGGTGCAGTGGACCAGGTCGGTTGAGAACATGAGTGCTTCCGGCATCCGCCAATACGTCGAGATCGGCCCCGGAAAGGTCCTTACCGGACTCATCCGCCGCATCGACCGCAGCGCCAGCCGGCACAACGTATTCGATACGGCATCACTCGCTGCGCTCGCAGGCTGAGGCGCAGGTACAGGCATAGGCACAGGGTGATGTCGCTCAGCGCGGCGACCCCGAGATTTCTCCGCCCACAAGTACCCCGGCGACCGACCTCAGCCCGGTTCACCGGGCTTCCCCCCTTCAGCCCTCGGCTGTCGTTCGAACTCGCGCTTGCCCGCTTCTCTGCCCACGAGGATCCGGACGGGACACCCCGGGGTACCGATCTCTCGTTCGCTCGCTTCTCCGCCCAGCGGCCGAGCGTGTTCAATCGATGCGTTCGAGGTTCAACGGCAACCCGTCCATCGGTTTGGAGATCGGCGCCTGCTGCACCGGCATCGTGTAGTCGTCCGCGACGCTCCAACGGTAGCGACGCACCAGATGGTGCATCACCAACTTGACCTGCATCTCGGCGAAGCGCAGGCCGATGCACATGTGCGGGCCACCGCCGAACGGAATCCAGCTATGGCTGTGGCGCTCGTCTTCCGCGCGCTCGGGGCTGAAGCGGTCGGGGTCAAAGCGCTTCGGCTCATCCCACCACTCCGGCATGTGGTGGGTGTGGATCGGCGCGATGACACACATCGCGCCCTTGGGAATGCGGTAGCCGGCAAACTCGGTCTCTTCTTCGGCCATGCGCGGTATCGCCGGCAGCGGCGGGTAGCGACGCAGAGTTTCGCGCATCACGCGTCCGGTGACCTCGAACTTTTCCAAGTCGTCGAAATCAAACGCGTCGGCCCCGTAGGCCAATGCTTCTTCGCGCACCCGCTCCTGCCATTGCGGATTCTTGGCAAGCTCGTAGATCATCGACGTCAGCGTACTGGTCGTCGTGTCGTGCGCCGCCATCATCAAAAAGCTCATGTGATCGATGACCTGTTGATCGGCGAAGCTCTCGCCCTCGTCGGTGACGGTGCGGCAGAGGCGAGCGAAGATGTCCGGCGCATCGCTCTTGCGCTTGCCGGCGATCATGCCGCCGAAAAAGTCGACCATGAACTTGCGCGCCGCGAGCCCGCGTTGAAACTCCAGCCCCGGTATCGGCAAACGGATCTGCGACATGCTGGCGGCGACCAGATCTTCGAAGGCGGCGTTCATCTTTCTCGCTTCCGGCCCGAGATCGACGCCGACGAAGATCCGCGCCGCGACACCGAGAGTCATCTCTTTGATCGCGTTGAATGCGAGAAAGGGGTCGGAGCCGTTGCCCCACTCGGAGATCGCGGCAGCGACCATGGGGTTCATGCGCTCCGCATAGCCGCGCAAGGCTGGGCGCTTGAACGCCGTGTGCATGATCCTGCGATGGAGTTTGTGCTCTTCGCCGTCCATCAAGAGCAGGCCGTTGGGGAAAATCCGCCCCATGATCGCCATCCACGGCTTGCGTGCCGAGAAGATGCGATCCTTGTCGAGCAGGACGAAACGGTTCGCATCCGGCCCGAAGAGGTGGACGACACGGAAGACGACGAGATCCTGACAAGAAGCGATGCCGTGACGCTGGTAGACGCCATCGACCCGGCCCAGCATGTTGATCCGCTCTTCCGACGGCGAGGTGATCAACCTCAGAGTCGTTCGCAACGGAACCCGCGGCAGCTCGAGCGGGGCAGAAGTCACAACGTCCGCAGTCATGGCAGTGTGTGCACACTGTGCCACAAAGCCCGCCCGCCGCAACGGACTTTGTCGGCCGAAATGAGCGAATTCGCTTCGCGGCGGTGCACATACGGAGCCGTTATTGCTTGGCCCCGGTGTGGCTGATAGGTCAGGGAGATCGCCCGGCGGACGCCGCCGGAGACCCCCACAGGCCGGAAAGGAACCGGAACATGGCTCTGAAAAACCTCGAAGCCGCCGCCAAGGAATACGCTGGCAAGAATCCGAGCGACATCATCGCTCTTGCCATCAAAGAATATAGCCCGAACCTGGCCATCTCCTTCAGCGGCGCCGAAGACGTCGTTCTCGTCGACATGGCACACAAGATCGGCGGCAAGTTCCGCGTCTTTTCGCTCGACACCGGCCGGCTGCACGCCGAGACCTACAAGTTCCTCGATCGCGTGCGCGAGCGCTACGACATTCCAGTCGAGGTCTTCTTTCCCGAGCCGCAAGCGGTCGAAGATCTGGTGCGCACCAAGGGGCTCTACTCCTTCATGCAGGACGGGCACAAAGAGTGCTGCGGCGTGCGCAAAGTCGAGCCGCTGACCCGCGCCCTCAAGCCGCTCGACGGCTGGATCACCGGCCAGCGCAAGGATCAGAGTCCCGGGACGCGCGCCGAGGTACCGGTCGTGCAAAACGATCCGACGTTCGGTTCGCCCGACTCACCGCTGGTGAAGTTCAACCCGCTGGCCCACTGGAGCTCACAACAGGTGTGGGACTACATCCGCGCCAACGACGTGCCCTACAACGAGCTGCACGACCGCGGCTTCATCTCCATCGGATGCGAGCCCTGCACGCGACCGGTCGGCCCGGGCGAGCACGAGCGCGCCGGTCGCTGGTGGTGGGAAGAGGCGACGATGAAGGAGTGCGGCTTGCACGCTGGCAACCTGCGCAAGGCGTCGTAGAGCCTAAATCCAAAGCTACCGGCCCCAGGGGGGTGTCGTGAAGATCACGATGGTCAAGAAGCGCAAGCTCGACGGTACCGACTGTCGGAAATGCGCCCAGGCCGCGCAGCAACTCGAGTCGCGCGGCCTCCTCGACCGCATCGACGAGATCGTCTGGGCCGTCGAGGGCGACGGCGAGAGCGAGGGCGTGCAGCTCGGCGCCAAGCACGGTGTCGAGCTGGCACCGTTTTTCGTCGTGCGCGAGGACGACGGCAGCGAGATCGTCTACACCAGCGTCATGCGCCTGATCAAAGAGCGCCTGGGCGCGGCGGTCTCGACCCAGGACGAAGCCGCCAACATCGACGCCGACGACATCGGCGGCATTTGATTGCAAACTCGCTACGCTCGTAGGCTGAGGCGCAGGCATAGGCACAGGCAACGGGTGGTGTCGCTCGGCGCGGCAATTCGAGGTTTCTCCCTCTGAATGATCCGGCGCCATCGGCAAGAGCGACCACCACGAGGATCGCTCGTCGCATCGGTTGCAATTGTCGCAGTACCGGGCCAACGTTGGCGCACCGTGCGTTATTCTCGGGCGACTGTTCTCCTCTGCGCCGCTGCCACAGCCGCTTCCTCGGCGGCGCCAGCGCAGGTCTGCCCGACAGGGGGCGGGCGAGTCGAGGTCGCTTTGCTGGCGGCGCCGGCCGGCGGCGCCAGCGAGGCGAGTGTGAGCGGCGCACTACTCGAACCTTCCTGCGTCGGCAGCGATCTCGCCGCGACCTACTCACGGCTTCTCCCCTGTGCTCCGGGAGGCGAGTGCAGCAGCAGCTTTGACGCCCTGGCGCCCGGCCTGTGGGTACACCGCATTGTCGTCACCGGCGGCGAGGCATTGGGACAGGCGCAGGCGCGACGCGCCCTGGTTCTCGACGCAACCGCCGGCACGCACGGCGTCGAGTGGAAGCTCTTTCGCAGCGTCCATACGGTGTCGAACCTGAGCGACGACGTCGAGTGCGAGGGCTGTCTGCGCGCGGCCCTGGCCGCAGCGCAGGCGGCCACCAAGCCGGCGCTGGTCGCTTTCGACACGACCCTGGCCGGCGACGTCGTCCTCGCCGACGCACTACCCGAGCTCGCCGAAGACGACGTGACGATCGACGGACTCGACTTCGATGGCGTGGCCCATCGCCGCGGCATCGATGCCAACGGCCTGAACCGTTCGGCACTGCTCATGACCGGCGCGCGCAATCACGTCATCGGGTTGCGCATCACCAACGTCGGCGGTGACGCCGACATGCTCTTGCTGGAAGGGCCGCAGGCCAACGACAATCGCATCGAATCGGTGCAGATCGTCGGCCGCGCCACGGAAATTTGCGAGCGCCTCGGGCAACGCGGCTGCGTCGTCGACCGCGAGTGCGTCATCGCCGGCCGCCTGACGCCGCGCGGCAACTGCGGCGACGACGGTATCGCCGTGCGCAACGACGCCGGCCGCGATATCGCCAACCACGTCGTCGGCGTCGACGTCGCCGGCGCCTTCGACAAGGGAATCAAAATCTCCGAGGGCGGAGTGGCGACGATCAGCGATGCGTGGGTGCACGACAACACCGACGGCGGCATCCAGGCAACCATCGGCGGACAGGTCACCGTCGTCCACACTCGCTCGGAAAACAACCGCGCATCGCTCGGTGCCAACGGCCTGGCGGCGAATGGCCCGCGCCTGGAAACCAATGAGCCCGCACGCATCCAGACGCGCGGCAACTTGATTCGCAACAACGCCCTGCGCGGCGTTTCCGTGCGCTCGCTTTCGCAGGCGACTCTGCGCGACGACTACCTCTGCGGCAACGGCACCGCCGGCACCGACGCCGGGTTCGGCTTGGCCTTGCTCGACGCCGCGGGCGCCTCGGCCGAAGCGGATGCGAAGGGCATCGCCGTCGTCCGCAACGTCGACGGCGGTGTGTTGATCATGGGATCGTCGCTCGGAACGTTTGGCAACCTCGAGGGCAACGGCTTGAACGCCTTTGCCTTCAACGGGATCGTGGCGTCGCTCAACGGCCCACCCAACTTCCGCAATTTCTCGAGCCGCGAGATCGCGGCGCGCGGCAACCACTGGGAGCAGTGCGGGCCGACCTGGGCCTGCGACGTCGCCGCCGTAGCTACCAACGATCTCCACACGCCCGGCAACACCGTGCGCACCAACCCGCTCCTCGCGACGCCACAGCGCCGGGCGCCGGTCATCGCCGCCATCGAACCGACCTTCGCGCGCAACGGCGATCTGGTACGCATCTACGGCGAGAACTTCGACGCCATCGGGCAGGCGCAACAGCACGAAGGTTGTGACGGTCCGGGCCGCCCCTGCACGGCGACCGACGCCAACTGTCTCTATCTCGACCGCCAGCCGGTCGAGGTAGTCGCCGCGACGCCGACGATGCTGGTCATCCGCATGCCGTTCACCTGCGTCGAGCCACTACGCCTGGCCGTCCACACCCGGCGCGCACACGGCGTCGCGCGGGCGACCTTTTGCACCGTCGAATGAACCCCGGCCTCGTTGAATCGCACGGCACCGCAGGATACGCCCTCTAGGATGCTAGCTTGCCTCGATTTGGAAGGGGTTTTGGTTCCCGAGATCTGGATCAACGTCGCCGAGAAAACCGGTATCGACGCGCTGCGCCGGACGACGCGGGACGAGCCCGACTACGACGTCTTGATGCGCGGTCGCCTAGAAATCCTCGACCAACACGGGCTGACCATCCACGACATCCAGAGGGTCATCGCCGGCATGGGACCACTCGATGGCGCCGCCGCTTTTCTCGACTGGCTGCGCGAACGCCACCAGGTGGTGATTCTCTCCGACACGTTTTACGAGTTCGCCGCCCCTTTGATGAAGCAACTCGGCTATCCGTGCCTCTTCTGCCACTCGTTGACGATCGACGGGGATGGGCGTGTGACCAACTACGAGCTGCGTATCGCCGACGGCAAACGCAAGGCGGTCCAAGCCTTTCGCCAACTAAACTTCTCCACTATTGCTGCCGGCGACTCCTACAACGATACGACGATGCTCAGCGAAGCCGACGCCGGCATTCTCTACCGGCCGCCCGACAACGTCATCGCCGACTTCCCGCAATTCCCCGTCGCCCGCGACTACGACACCCTGCGCGGCGCATTCGAACGGGCGGCACAGGCCATCACGAAACAGTTGAGCGGCTGACCACTCGAAATCATCCCCGGCCAGGGTGGAGCACCTTCAAATCGCGAAAGTACTCCCGGTAGAATCCTCGATCTCGGGTCAAGAGCCGAGTTGCGCGCAGCGTCGCGTGACCACCGATCAGGAAGTCGGTGATCATGCGCTCGCGGCTCCCCCCGGTGTCCCGGTAGGAGCGAAACATCCGCCCCGCGACAAACGCCGCGTCGCGTGTGACCGGCTCGACCCGGACATGCAACTGGTCGAGGATCGAATCCAATTGCGTGCGATTCTCGAAATGAGCGGCGAGCTCGGCAAACACTGGTTCACAAACGACGAGCGCCCCGTCCGCATACGCATGCCGAACCGCGCGCCGCGATGCATCGACGAACTCCTCGTCGGGTAGAAAGACGTCGAGAAGCACCGAGGTATCGAGTGCGGTGATCACCTACCCCGCAATTCCTCTATCGCATCGGCACTACGCTCCCCGGCACGACCCAGAACACCGACGTACTCGTCAATCGGACAGTCATCGAGCCGCCGCTTTCGCAGCACAAGTAAACCGTCGACTTCAACGAACTCGACCTCCGTCGCTGCCCGAATGCCGAAGCGCTGCCGAAAACGCTTGGGAATCGTGACCTGACCACGCTCTCCTACTTTCATGACATGAAGTATGTATCCTGAAATGGGCGGGGTCAATAGACACTTCTTTCCGACTCCTCACCGACTCATCTTTCTGAGTTGTGTGCGTCAAGTTCCGCAAAATTGAGGATGGCGGCATCCAGGTTCTCGAGATCCACACCCGAATCGACAACGCGGCCCTTTTTCAACCCTCACTTGCTGACAATCGCGCGACGTCCTCGATCAGCGCCCGCACCGATTCGGGCTCGGTGCCGTGATAGTAGCCGCGAATGCGTGAGCGGCGGTCGACGAGGACGAAGCGGTCGCTGTGGGTGATCAGGTCGCCGCCGGCGCCGGCCTCCTCGGGTGATCGCTCGGCGACGCTGAGCTTGAACCCCTTGCCGATGAGGTCGTAGAGGGCTTCGCGCTCACCGGTCAGGAACCACCAGCGGCGCGGATCGGCGGCAAAGCGCTCGGCGTAGGCGCTCAGCTTTTGCGGTGTGTCGCGCGCCGGATCGACGCTGATCGAAATCAACTTTGCGTCGATGTCGCGCGCCGCCAGGGTGCGCTGCACCTCGGCCATGCGCGCTGACAGAACCGGGCACACGCCGGCGCAGTTCGTGAAGATGAAATCGGCGACCCATACCTGACCAGTCAGCCCGGCACGATCGACCGCGGCGCCGTTGCTCGCGGTCAGCTCGAAGTCGGGCAGCGTCGCGTGGATCGGCAAGGCCGTGCTCGCCGCATCGCGCCGCCACAACGAACGCGCGCCGAGAACCAGCGAGGCGCCGATGACGCCGGCGAGCGCGAGCCAGATGCCGCGCTCGAGCCAGCGATGGTTCATGTCGCAGCGTGCTTCAGCCGATCCAGCGCCAGGACGAATCGGGCATCAGCATGAAGAGCAAGAACGCGCAAATGATCATGGGCGTCAACGCAATGATGCCGAGCAATCGTTTTTCGAAACGCAAGTGCATGAAGTAGAGAGCAACCAGCGCCGCTTTGGCGACAGCCATCGATACCAGCAGAGCGATCTTGGGAATCGGCGCCGAGATGAACATAGGCACGGCGACTTCGAGAATCGTCAGGCCCAGCAGCCACCAGAAGATTCCCATGTAGTTGGGATGCTCGTGTGTTCCCTCACCCGACATCGGACACTCCTCTCAGAAACCGTTCTAGACCAAGTACACGAAGGTGAAGACCAGAATCCACACCAGGTCGACAAAGTGCCAATACAGGCCGGCGATCTCGATACCGTTGGTGTCGTCGGCGGAAAAGCCGCCGCGCACGACCTTGAGCAACACCAACGACAGGTAGATGACACCACTCAGCACGTGCAGACCGTGGAAGCCGGTGGTCATGTAGAAAGTCGTTCCAAACAAGCTCGAGGCGCGCATCTGACCCGGATCGAGGTGTTCCTCGCCACCGTGCAAGTGGCCCACCACCGAGCCCGTCGCATCGACGACGAAGCCGTTCTCCGCCAACTTCATCCCCTCCCGGATCAAATGCGTCCACTCGTAGGCCTGCAGAAGGAGAAAGATGATTCCACCGGAAATCGTCATCGCCAGAAAGCGAATGCACCCCGCCCGGTCGCCGTCCTGCATCGCCGCCAGCGACTTCACCATCGTCACCGATGAGCAAATGAGCAGAAAGGTCATGAAGGCGGTCAGGCCGATACCCAACGCCTCAGCCGGATTGGGCCAGTTGACCGCACCAAAGCGCAAGGCGCCGTAGGTCGCGAGCAACGCGCCGAACGACATGGCATCGCCGGCGAGGAAGATCCACATCCCCAGCTTGCCCCAACTCTCGGGCGTCAATGGTGTTTCGTAGTGATCGACCGCAGCGTGTGCTTGGCTCACGTCGCTACCTCCCTTTTTCGCTGAGCTCGGCGGCTGCCGGAGTGGTCGCTCCCAACCCTTCAGCCCGGTAGCCCCAAAACATATACGTCAACCATCCGCCGACCGCGCCAAACAAGACGAAGGGCACGCCCATCATGAAGATGATGCTGGCGTTGATGCCCTTCGCCAGTGGATCTTCAGCGCCGCCGATGGCCGTCTTGCACATGGCACATCCCTGCGCCGCGACTTCGTCGGCACCGGCGGCCAACGCGGCCACCACCACGGCGAGCAAACCATATCCTGCAGCACGCCGGCGCATCTAGAGATACACCATCCAGAAAAGGAGTCCCCAGAGGGCGCACACATAGAACCAATACGCGGCGCAGGCCTCGACGGCGTCGTGCGACTCTTTCGAGTATCGCTCGCCGCGGGCGAGAAACGCGACGCCGAGCACCCAGACCATCGCACCTACGACGTGGACGGCGTGGAATCCGATCAGCGTGTAGAACGTGCTGCCGTACGGCCCGCTCGAGAGCGTCAGACCGTGGTGCACCAACTGCACCCACTCACTGCCCTGCACGGAGACGAAAACCCCGCCGAGCAAAGCGGTCGCGAGCAGCCCGCGGCGCATGCCCGAGCGGTCGTCGCGGCGGATCGAAGTCAGGGCCCAGGCCATGGTGAGGCCGCTGAGGAAGAGGAAGACGGTGTTCAACGACGTGACGCCGAGTGGCAACGCCGGCAGCCCCGCCGGCGGCCAGACCACACTCCCGACGCGCAGGACGAGGTAGGCGCCGATCAACCCGGCAAAGAACATCGACTCGGCAACGAGAAACATCGCCATCGCCACCCGCGTGTTGCTGACCGGCGAGGTCGCCACGCCGCCCGGTCCCCCCGGCCGCGAGACGACGACTCGCAATGGCGGCGGCGCATCCTCGATGGCCGGCTCGTGTGCGACCGCCGTATTCGACGTTCTCGTTGTCATCTAGTTTCGCACGACGATCACGACCACGGAGAGCACGTACATGGCGACGACGACAGCGGCCAACAGCGCCGCCGTTCGCATCTTGTTGCTCCGTTGCGGACTCTCCATCGCCAACTCAAACCCGAACCTTGTCGAGAACCATCACCGCCAGCAGCAACGGCAAGTACACCAAGGTCGCAAAGAGCAAGCGGCGCGTCGCCGCTTTCGATTGCTGCCACGCCGCCAATGCGCCGCAGAGGAGAAGGCCCGAGCCCAAGGCCAACGCCGTCGCAAAGTACCAGCCACCGGCGACACCGAGCATGGTCGGCGCCAGGCCGACCACCAGAAGCGCCGCACTGTGCACGAGGATCTGGCGCTCCGTGCTGTTGCCGCCGCGGTCCACCGTTGGCAGAAGCTTGAACCCCGCGCGCGCATAGTCCTCTTCATAGAGGCGGGCAATGGCCAGCGAATGCGGCAGTTGCCAAAGGAAAAGGATGCCGAAAAGCGCCCATGCACCTGGTTCGACCGACCCGCTCGCCGCTACCCACCCCGTCACCGGCGGTAATGCACCCGGTACGGCACCGACGATCGCGCACAACGGCGAACGAACCTTCATCGGCGTGTACACCGCCAGGTAGGCGATCACCGTCACTGCCGTCACACACGCCGCCAGCGGCCGCACCGCCAACAACAAGAGAGCGAGTCCGAGGACGGTCAACCCCGCACCGAGCAACAACGCATCGAACGGATCGACGCGCCCACTCGGGATCGGACGGCCCGCCGTCCGCTGCATGCGCGCATCGAGATCGCGCTCGAGATACTCGTTCAACGCCAGCGAGCCCGCCGCGCTCAATCCAGTGCCCAAGAGCGTCACCACAAGCAAGAGCGGATCGATGGCACCCGGCGCCGCCAGGTAGAATCCCGCAGCCGTCGTGATCAACACCATCGCCGCCAGGCGCGGCTTGGTCAGCTCGCCCATCGCGACGATATCCAGGCGGCGGGTGACACCGCGCGCGTGCTCGAGCGTGGTCGGCGTAGATTTCATCGGCGATCGCGGTCCGGCTCCGTCAGTGAGCCGCCGCGACGCCAACGCCGGACTGAGCCTGCGGCAACCAATCTTCCTTCTCGCCCGGCACGCTGTACTCGTAGGGACCCCGATAGACGGTCGGAATCTGGTGAAAGTTCCCGTGGGGGGGCGGTGTCGGAGCCTCCCACTCGAGCGTGTTGGCGTTCCACGGATTCTGCGGCGCCTTCGCACCAGCAAACATGCTGTAGAAGAAATTGAAGGCGAAGACGAACTGAAAGAGACCGAGACCAATGGCACCGATCGTCATGATCTCGTTCCAATGCTGCATTCCCTGCAGGAACTCATACTGCAGCGGGTTGTAGATCCGCCGCATATGGCCGCCGATGCCGATGATGTGCATCGGAAAGAACGTCACGTTGAAAAACACCAGCGTGCCGAAGAAGTGAATCTTGCCGAGAGTTTCATTCATCATGCGGCCGTACATCTTCGGGAACCAGTACGAAATGGCGCCGAAAATCGCGAACACCGAACCGCCGAAGACGACGTAGTGAATGTGACCGACGATGAAATAGGTGTCGTGGATGAAGATATCGACCGTCGCCGCCGCCATGAAGATGCCACTCAGACCACCGATGACGAACATCGAAACGAAGGCGAGCGCGTGCAGCATCGGCGTCGTGAAGAGAATGTTGCCGCCCCACAACGTGCCCAGCCAATTGAAGGTCTTGATTGCCGACGGTACCGCGATGACCATCGTCGTCGTCATGAACGCCATTCCCATGGTGGGATTCATGCCCGATTGGAACATGTGGTGGCCCCAGACGACCCAGCCGAGAAATCCAATCGCGATCATCGCCATCGCCATCGCTCGATAGCCAAAGATCGGCTTGCGCGAAAACACCGAGAGAATGTCCGAGGCGATTCCCATGGCCGGAAGAATCAAAATGTAGACCTCCGGGTGGCCGAAGAACCAAAACAAGTGCTGCCAGAGGATCGGCTCACCGCCGCCCTCGGGAAGAAAGAAGGTCGTGCCGTAGCGGCGATCGAAGAGCAGCATCGCCATCGCCGCCGTCAACTCGGGCAGCGCCAACAACAGCAGAATGGCCGTGATGAAGAGCGACCAGATGGCCAGCGGCATGCGGAACATCGTCATCCCCGGCGCCCGCAGGTTGATCACGGTCGTGATGTAGTTGATCGAACCCATCATCGAAGAAATGCCGAGTACGACGAGCGAGACGATCCACAGGTCCTGCCCCAACCCCACCCCCGTATACACTTCATCCGCCGACAACGGTGCGTACGCCGTCCAGCCACCCGCCGCGGCACCGCCTTCGACGAAGAAGCTCGCGATGATCAAGACACCCGCAAACGCGGCGATCCAGAACGAAAGCATGTTGAGAAGCGGAAACGCCATGTCACGCGTCCCGATCATCAGCGGAATGAGAAAGTTGCCAAAGGCACCGACGAGAATCGGAATGACGACGAAGAAGATCATGATCGTCGCGTGCATGGTGAACAACATGTTGTAGGTTTCGGGAGGGATGATGCCCTCGTAGAGGTAGGGTTCGGGCACCCAGGCCAGGCCCGGTACCGGCTCTTCCGGATATGCCAACTGCCAGCGAACCATCAATGCCAGCACACCACCGATGATCATCATGAACAGCGAAAGCAGGAGAAACTGTTTGCCGATCATCTTGTGGTCCGTCGAGAAGATATACTTGCCGATGAACCCCGGCTCGTGGTGTTCGTCGTGACCGTGTGCGGCGGCGGCTTCACTCATCGCGCGTCTCCTTAAGACCCCCTGCGGAGCTCTATTTCCATCGCTCCGCCACCCAGGCGGCGTAGTCCTCTGAGTTGTGAACTTTCAGATAACCGAGCATGCCCGAGTGACCGAAGCCGCATAGCTCGGCGCAGGGGATCTCGTACTCACCGGGTTTCGTCGCCTCGAACCAACCGTCGATCTGGCGTCCCGGAACCGTGTCCTGCTTGAAGCGCATCGCCGGAATGAAGAGGGAGTGGATCACGTCGCGCGACAACATCTCCAGCTTGACGACCTTGTCGACCGGAACGTTGAGCTCGTTCTCCAAGGTCAGATCATCCTCGGTGTCGAGCTTGCCGTCGGGCCCGGGATAGGTGAAGTCCCAGTTGAACTGCTTGGCGTACACCCGCACCGTCACGTCGGCCGGCGGCATGTTGACCTTGATCTCGTCCCACGCCGCGCGGCTCTGCAGCGCCAGGAAGACACAGATCAGCGACGGAGCCACCGTCCACCAGAACTCGAGAGTGCTGTTTCCGTGCGTGTACGTCGCCTTGCGGTCGGGGGAATGGCGGTACTTGAACAGGAAATAGACGAGAGTTCCCTGAACGGCGATGAAAATCAGCGTCGTGAGAACGAAGATCAGCTTGAACAGCCAATCGATCTCACCGCCGTATGTTGAAATGTTCTCCGGAAGCCACGGCAACATCCGCAGGACCCCCCCTTCCCTCTCTCTTCTCTTACTCTGGCTGCTCCCGCTCTGGAGCGCGCGCGACTACTCCGCCTTCTGCTCCAGCTCGAACGTCGCCGTCACCTCACCACCGGCGGCGACCGTCACTTTCTGCGTCGTCTCGCCCAGCACTTCCTGCCAGACCTTGAGCTCGTACTCACCAACCGGGACATCGGCCAGCTCGAAAGCACCGTTTTCATCCGTGATGGCATAGTAAGGATGATCGACGATCGCCAGCCAACCTTTCATCCACCCGTGGACGTCGCAGGTGACCTTGATCATCTCGGTCTCGCTGAACTTCTCCGTGATCTTCTTCTTGAACTTCGGCTGCGCCCGGTTCACTGGCTTGTTCTTCTCGCTGTAGGTGTGGATGTTGTGCAAGATTCCGTCGGAGTTCTTGATCTCGAGAGCGGCATCCTTGCGCACGATGACGACGTAGGGAAGATACTCGCAGCCGACCTGATCGAGCACGGCACTACCCTCGGGAAACGCCTTGCCCTTGGCGATGTTGGTCAGCGAGACCACCGCGAATTGAATGCCGCCACCTTCGCCGACGACGAGATCGTTGGACTTCTTCTCGCCAACCGCGCAGGCCTTCTTGTCCTTGTTGACCTCGAGCACGACGCGCTCAGGCGGGTCGCCCTTGAACTTCACCATCCCCTTGATCGCGCCGCCGTTGGCGACCGCGCCACCTTCATAGGCAAACGCCGCCGGAACGGAGGCCAGCGCGAGCGCCACCGTCAATCCAACCGTTTTCACACCTGTCGTTACCATTGTACTCATTTGGATCCCTCCTATCAGTTCAGTTCCACTCACCATGGTGCCGGATTATCCTTCCGCCTGCACCTCGACAGGCGCGTTTTCGTTCGCTTGCCCCGCGCCGCTTTCCGTGTCTTCCTCCTGCGCCGCGGGCGCTACATCCACCACCTCCGGCACCACCGCTGGCGCCTGGGCGACCACACCCGCGCCGGCAGAGCCGAGAGTCAACAAGTAGTCGCGCAGGGCCTTGACCTGCTCGAGATCGTCGCCACCGAGGACGTCGTCCGGCCCGTCCGGTGCATCATCGCTGAAATCGTAGAATCCCGGCATTCCGGTCCCTGGCATGAGCGCCTGCGGGTCTTTGATCCAATCGACGATCCAATCCGGATTCAGACGCTCGCGCGCCATCGCCAGATCGGGTGCCCAACCATCCACAGGGCCTTCCGGTTTCTTCTCGCCCTGCTGGTGGCAGGTGAAGCAGGAGAAATAGTCGGCCGAGGCGAGTAGCTCCCCAGCTTCGACGTATTGCGGATCGAGGCTCTCTTGATCGACGTGCACGAAGGGATTTTCGATTCCGTCGAGCGCCGCGAAGTAACGCACCAGTGCCGCGCTCTCGGCACCGCTCAGGCCGAAGGTCGGCATGCGCACCTGCAGCC
This sequence comes from uncultured Binatia bacterium (SeqCode), assembly GCA_965216585.1. Taxonomy (GTDB): domain Bacteria; phylum Desulfobacterota; class Binatia; order HRBIN30; family CADEER01; genus CADEER01. The sequence continues at coordinate 665,153 of CBDCGC010000003.1, forward strand.
ACGGTCGCAGCGGAATCGGCCGCTGGAGAAAAGCGTAGAGCCAGTTGGCCTGTACCTTGGCGCCCTCGCCGTCGAGAATCGGTGGGCCGAGGTTCGGCCGCTCTTCATAGTGCGCCAGGATCGCCCCGCCCTTGCCGTTGATCACGTGGCAGCCGACACAGTTGTAGCGCTCGACGACGCGCTGTCCGGCGCGCACCGTCTCCTCGATATCGAGACTCTCCGGCCGGTAGGCGACGGGCACGCTGCCCTCCTTGCGGCTGGAAAGGAAGACGAGGATGGAGTCGATGTCCTTCTCCGACAGCGCAAAGTGGGGCATGACCTGTTCGATGCGCTTGGTTTCGTAGATGCGCGGCTCGTTGATCTTGTTGAACGTCCAATCCTCCCAGGTGTGGGGAATGTCGGTTCGATTGCCGAAGAAGAGCTCTTCGAGGGGCTTGGAACCAAACACCGAGAGCTCGACACCAATGCGAGACTCGGCCTCCATGCCCGGAATGTTGTGACACCCGGCGCAACCGAATTTGCGCACCAGAGCCTCACCGTGAGCGACGTTGTCTTCGGCCAGCAACTTCTGGCGCGCGCTGGCGTCGTCACCCGCCGGCGCACCCAGGGTCGACAGGTAGGCCACCAGGGCGCGCGCTTCTTCATCGCTCAGACGCAAGCTCGGCATACGCGCCGCCGGCGAGTAGCCGCGCGGATTCTTGAGCCAGTGATACAACCAACGGGGGTTGGTCTTTTCGGCGACGTTGCTCAAGTTGGGCGCGATGTCTTTGACGTCACCGAGCAACGCCGGCGTCTCATCGGCGGCAAAACCGTGGCAACCGCGACAACCCAGTGAGTTCGCCAACTCCTCACCGCGCGCAACTAGACCCTGATCGTTGGTGGCGATACCGGCAGGCGCCGGATGTTCGGCAAGCCAGGCGTCGCTCTCTTGCTGCGACACGCTCAGCAGATAGCCGGCGATGGCCTCCGCCTCGTCGCGGTCGAAGTAGAAGTTGGGCATCTTCGTGCGCGGCCTGTACTCGTGCGGATTCTGCACCCACTGCACCAGCCAATCGGCGTTCGCTTTGGCCGAGATACGCCGCAGGTACGGGCCGACTTTCGGCAGGTCGCCGTAGCCCTCGACGAGATGGCAGCCGATACAACCGACCTGCTCGAAGAGCTTCTCGCCGCGCGCTATCGTTTCCGCCCCGTCGATACGCACATCGGCGTGACAACCAATACAGCTCGCCTGCACGGCGTCGCCTTCGTGCATCGGAGCGAGCCAATACTTGACGTGGCCGTGCGCCTGCTCGATCGAATTGACCGCAGCCCCCTGTCCCTGGTGACAAGAGGTGCACCCGAACTTCTCGATTGCGTGCTTGCCGAGGTAGAGCTTGCGCTCGGGATGGGTCTTGAACGGATTCGGCTCGTCTTCGAAGCCAGCTTTGTTGATCCCCGCGTGGCATGACGTACAGCGATCAACGCGTGCTACCGGCTGGTTGTAGACGTTGCGATCGAACTCGTTCAGCACCACCTGCTCGATCTTGGGAATCTTGGGCATGTCGAACGGGCCGACCTTCATCACCAGGCCATCGACCTTCTGCTGCAAACGCTCGCGCGCACTCTCGAGCTCGGTCTTTTGTTTCTCCAGCGTGCTGACGACCGAGCGAATTTCTTCCTTCTCACCGATGATCTGGTCGAGGCGCGCTTGTGCTTCCGCAACCGCTTTTTCGATTTCCACCTTCTCGGCTTCGAGCTCTTCGACGTCGTGCTTCGGACCAGTGGTGTCACCGTGGTGGAGCTGTGCGTGCTCGAGCTCGTACCACGCTTCTTCCAGCTGGCTCTTGATCATGCGCAGGTTGAACTCGGCGTCGCCGAAGACGTAACGCGCCTTCTCCTCCCGGCTCGCCAACTCCGACAGCGAACGACCCGTCTCACCACCTTCGATCTGCGCCCGCGCCTCGGCTAGTCCGGTCAACACACCCTGGTAGGCCTCGTCCTCGGCCAGCCGCTCGTCTTCAGCGGCGAGCTCCTCTTTGGCTCGATCGACCTGCAGGTTGGAAAAATCGTACTGGTACTTCTTCCACGGCCGGCGCGATATCTGGTCGTCCCAGATCGCCCAGATGCCCGAGGCGAGCAGCAACGCGACGGCGAGAAGGAACACCGCCGCGTAGGACTTCTTTTCTTCGTCCGCTTTCGACATCAACCTACCCCTGGGGCGAAGCCCAACTCTCCAGGAAGCGCCCGAAATAGAAGATCAAGAGTCCGAGCGACATCAGCGTCAACTCGCGACCCATTCCGTCCTCTTGCGTCACACCGACGAAGAGCGCGTAGCCCACGTCGGCGAGCCCGAGCGCCTGAACCAGCTTTGCAAAGTAGAACATCCGCGGCGAAGCTCAGAAATTGATCCACGGTGTCTGCCACACGTACATGATGTTGCCGGCATGGCGCAGGACCATCTTGATGACCACGGACATCATGTTGAGAAAGAGAAAAGACGTCAGGATGAAGCGCGGCATTCCCCAGCGCTGCATGAACTCCTGACCTTTCAGACGGACGATCCCCCAGTACATCGCGATCGTCCCGACCAAAAAGTAGCCGATCACGACGATGGCGCCGAAGACGATGGCGCCCCACTCGCTGCGGATACCGAACTTGTAGTGCAAGTGAACGTTGGTCAACGCCTCGATCTTGTGCGCGTCCCACACTTCCCACGGCCAGAACCAGTTCCACCCCGGACCGCGCAGGAAGGTACCGATGATGATCAACGACACCCACAAGATGTGAAAGCCGAGGAAGAAAGTGAGGATCTCATACCTGCGCGATTCGAATGCGTAGTACCCGTTTCCCGCCGGATTGATGTCGATGTAGGGGATCACCATCAGGCCGACGATGATGAAGCTCGGCAACACGACGCCGGCGTGCCAGGGATCGAAGAACACCAGCATCTCCTGCAAACCGAGGAAGTACCAGGGCGCCTTGGATGGGTTGGGCGTGCGCGTCGGATTGGCCGGTTCCTCCAACGGGGCGTCGACGACCAGCGACCAGACGATGAGCAGCAACGTCACGAAGATGAGGCAGAGAAACTCCGAGCGCACCAGATGCGGCCAGGTGTGGATCTTGTCGTCACCCGGACCGGCCGGCGGCGGTGCCACCGCTCGGTCGAGCTCGGCGCCGGGCTTGGCCGCCCAGAACAGTCCGATCATCAAGAGGATGAAGAGCTCGGGCAATACCAGGACTCTGCCGCCCGGAATGAACAGTGTCACGACCAACGCCGCCAAGGTTATCAGCGACCAAAAAAGCTCCCGCGCCATTCGCCCCACTCCCCGCTAGTCTCAGACCGGTGGTCCGGAAAAACCATCCCGGCGAATCCGCCAGAAATGCACTGCCATGAAGAGGCTGGCGACCAGGGGAAAGAAGATGCAGTGCAAGATGTAGAAACGCAGCAGCGTGTGCGGACCGATCTCACCACCACCAAAGAGAAAGGCACGCGCGTCGTAGATCGGATTGGCGCCGGTCCAATCGGCAAACGGCCCCTCGTAGCCGAGCAACGGCGTCGCCCGCGCCATGTTCGACCCCACCGTCACCGCCCAGATCGAGAGCTGATCCCACGGCAGCAGATAGCCGGTGAATGAGAGCAACATCGTCAGCACCAGCAGTACGACACCGACCACCCAGTTGAACTCGCGCGGCGGTTTGTACGAACCGGTGAGAAAGACGCGGAACATGTGCAACCAAACCGCGATGACCATGCCGTGCGCCGCCCAGCGGTGCATGTTGCGCATGAACATTCCGAACGGCATGTCGAACTCGAGGTATTTCATATCGGCGTAGGCGTACTCTGCCGTCGGCCGGTAATAGAACATGAGGTAGACGCCGGTGATGACGGTCACCAGGAACATCAGAAACGTGATGCCGCCCATACACCAGGTGAAACGCATGCGGATGGCGTGTCGCCGCACCTTCGACGGATGCAAATGAAGCCAGACGTTTCCCGAGACCATCTGGACTCGGTTGCCCGGAGTGTCGTCGTAGCCGTGTCGAAAGATCGACTGCCACGCCTGCGACTCGGTGATTTGCCGCTTCGTCTCGTCCCACATGCTCATCGCTCAACAACCCCCGATCGCATGCTCAGGCGCGCAGGAACGCGCCCGGCTTGTCCCAATCGCCCTTCTCATAACGGTAGGTAACGCCCATATCGACGACCAACTGACCTTCCTCATTGAGCTCCATGCGATAGCGCTCGAGCGGGCGCGGCGCCGGCCCTTCGAAGTTGATTCCGGACTTGCGAAATCCGCTTCCGTGGCAGGGGCACTTGAACTTCTGGTCCACCTTCAGCCAACGCGGCGTGCACCCCAGATGCGTGCACTTGGCAAATAGCGCGTAGAATCCGTCGGCCTCGCGCACGATCCAGACGCGGTGGTCTTTTTTATAGCGCTCGCTGACCTCGCCGATGGTGTACTCGTCGGGCGCTCCCGCTTTGAAGGTCGTCGGCGGCTTGAAGAGCACACGCGGAAAGGCGGAGCGCACGAAACCGAGGAGAAACAAGGTCGAGAACGCCCCGAACCCCATCCAGTTCAAACGACCGAGGAAATCGCGGCGCGACCAGAGTGAAAAACGCGGCGGCGGATCCTCGCTGACCTCGCCCGTTTCGATGCCGCGCACCTTGTCCAGCGCCGCCTGCTCTTCCGCCGATAGCTTCTTTACCTTGGCCATCGTCTTCTACCTCCGCGATACCAGTACGGACAGCACGCCCCACGCCATCGTCACTGCGGCCATCGCGAACAACACCAGCCCCACCGGTGGAAAGAGTACGATCAACACGGCCGCTGCCAGTGCCAGCGGAATGCCGATGGCGAATGGATTGAAGCCCTCCGCCGAACCGCTTGGCAAGGCCGCCGGCGGCGGAATCAATACCTCGTCACGCACCGTGTGGACGACCATTTCGCGCAACTGCTCTCTTTGCTCGCTTGGGGCTGAATTGATCCGTCGCGCCAACTCCCGAGCCGCGTCCTCTACGGCCCCGGAGACCTCTCCATCACCGGAATCTATTTGGATTTTCTGGCTCACCGACGAAAGCGCGACCGGGCAAATAGTATGATTCTTTCTGTCAGTCAAACCGATCTGTTTGCAGATACATTAATGCTAAAACTCACCAGATCACGGCCCCCCACACCGGTCAACTCGCCCCCGGCACGATGCAACAGGAAATCCGCTAATCGCAGAAATAAGGGAGTGGGAGCTCGGCACTCGACCGCCGCTATCGGGCAACGCGGTCGGAGCGGCAAGCGACACTTTCGGCGATGCGCGCCTCGATGGCGCCGAGATCGTCGTGCGATTGGCCGCGAACGATCGAGGGGTCCCGCTCGTCGCCGACGTCGACGATGCCAATCTCGCCGAAGCGCCTCACCGCGTTGCCAAAGAGCGCGGCCGAGCTGCCCTCCGGCTTGGCCAGCTCGCCGAGCAGGAGACCCGTCGCGTGGTACTGACTCGAGCGGGCGAAAACCTCTTTTCGTGACGCCCCCTGCTCCTCCAGGTCGAGCAAGACCTTGGCAACCACCCAGTAGGCTTCGCGGAATGGGTCGAGGACGTGGTGCAGGGTGACGGGGAGGGGGTGGCCGTCGATCACCACATCGCCACCGGCTTCGATTGCTCCTTCGGCGCGCAGAATCTCGCGCACCTCGGCAAGCTCGGCGGCGAGCGCGCTGCGATCGGGAAAGGGAAACTCCCAGCGCAACAGATCGAGCCACCACTCGACGTCGGCATCGGCCTGCGCGCCCGCCAATCCGCGTTGCATTGCATCCAGCAGCAGCGAGGCGAGGAGGAAGCAGTGGATTGCATTGTTCTTGTAGAAATCCAACGCCAGGCGCTTCTCCGGCGCCACGTGCACCGCGTCGCCACTCATTCCCTCGAGGCGACTCACCAAACCGCCGCTTTCGAGAAAGGCCAAGCTCTCACGAAATTCGTCACCGTCATTGCGTTCGAGCGACCCGGTCAAACGCACACCGCGGCGGCGCAGGAAAGCGACCAGCGCCCGAGCGCGTCCGACCAGCTCATCAGTGCGACAGGCATCGCCCCTGGCGCTCATCAGCACCGTCGCCGACACCGACGTCGCACCGACGACGCTGGCGTCGTTGATCTCGCGCAGCAGCCGCAACCCCAACTTGCGAACGAAGACGCGCTTGTCGCCTTCCGCCTCGGCGCCGGCACTGCCGAAGTGCGTGCGCTGGTCGCCCAAGGCGTCGCTCAGCGAAACCGGTTCGGCGAACGACACATACGCCGTCCCGTGGCGGCGACCGAGCACCCGCCGCGCCTGGAGAAGTCCCTTGAAGGACTCCGGCTGTTTCTCGGCGCCACCGAGCTCGTGCCGGTAGGCATCTTCCTCGGCGACACGCCCGTAGTGAATCGACACCGGAACGAAATAGAGATCTTTGCGGGCGCCGCGGCAAAAGGCGTCGACGATGCCGGTGAGGATGCCGAGCTTGGGCGGCAACACCTTGCCGGTGCGCGAGCGGCCGCCTTCGATGAAGAACTCCTGCGTATACCCCTCGCGGATGAGAAAAGTCAGATACTGGCGGAACACCGCTTTGTAGAGCTCGTTGCCCTCGAAGGTACGGCGAATGAAGTAAGCCCCGGCGCCGCGGAAGAGCGGCCCCATCGGCCAGAAGGACAAGTTGAGGCCGGCGGCGATGTGCGGCGGGCTCAAGTAGTTGAGGTGAAAGAGGTAGCTGAGAATGACGTAGTCGAAATGCGAGCGATGGCTGGGGACCAGCACCACCGGATGCTGCTTGACGCACTCGACCACCCGCTCGAGGCCGCTGTACTCCAAGCCGGTGAACATGCGCGGCCAGATGCGGTTGAAGCCTACCTCGAGAACCGAGAAATAAGCCTTCTTGAAGTCCGCCGCCATCTCCTGAATGTAGCGACCGGCACGGCGGCGCAACTGCGCTTCGGATTCTTTGCCCTCGGCCGCCAGGCGCGCAATCGTGCTCTCGACGTCGGCCGTGCCCAGCACCAGCGCGCACACCTGCCGCTTGGGCAGTAGCAACGGCCCCCAAACGACGCGCTCCTCGCGGTAGAGATAGATCTGCAGCTCGCGCGCCAGCCGGCGCACGGTGCGCTCCTCGCCCTCGCGCCGGTAGCGCCGCACGAAGTCGCGCAGAGATACTTCGCCACCGGCAGAGATCGACGTGTCGTGGCGGTTCCACAACAACGAGGCGATGCGGCGCACCTGGCTCGGCGTCTCGCGCAGGCTGTAGACCAGGGCCGCCAGCCGCGACTCCTTGCGCCGCATCCCGCGCCCGCGCAGGGGCGCGAGCGGAACGAAGAACACTTCCTCATCGGTCGACCAGCAATGATGGACGATCTCGCGTATGTAGTCTCGACCGTGGTGGTGACCGAGTAGGCGGCGGCGCTTGCCAAAGCGCCAGCGCGGTTTGCGACCGCGCAAGAAGAGCAGCGCCGAATGGCCGCTCTGCACCAGCTCGCGGCAATGCTCGCGGTCGACGAAGCCCCACAGCTCGCGCGACCTCGGCCGCAACTGCGAAAAGCTCTGCCACAGACCGCGGGCGATCGACGACAAGGGTCGCATCCACAGCGCCCGCATGTCGTTGGCAAACGACGGTGCCGGCACGCCCTCGCGCTCGAGCACATAGGTCACCAGCAAGTAGTCGACCCACGAGCGCTGGCGCAGCACATAGACTACCGTACCTCGCCGCGAGAGATCGCGGATCCGATCGATCGCCGCCGGGCGAATCTGCACCGACGAAAACACCAGACGGCAGACCGCGCGCACCAGCCAGCTCAAGGGCCGCGGCGCCGGTGGCTCGGTCGGCTCCGGAGTCTCGATCGGCAACTCCAGTGCGGGTTCACTCATGCTCGATCACTCGGGATGCTCTTAGCATACACCAAATCTGGTATTGCAATGCGGTAATTACAAGGAACGTCTCGAGGCAGGTGAGTGCCATCTCTCCCTCCCGTGCAACGAGGTTACTAGTGCCGGCGGTCGCGGCGCCGCGCCAGCTCGCGGACGATGTCGCGAACGTCCTGCGCTCGACTCTTCGGACATACCAAGATCGCGTCGGCGGTGTCGACGACGATCAGGTCCTCGACCCCGAGCATGGCGATCATGCGGCGGTCGGCAGAGGCGACGGTGTCGCGACAATCGATCTGCAGCACTTCGCCGCGCGTCGCGTTGCCACCGGCGTCGAGCGGCCACAAACCGTCCATCGCCGCCCAGGTACCGACGTCGTTCCACTCGAACTCTCCCTCGACGACGGCGACGCGCTCTGCTTTTTCCATGATTGCGACGTCGATCGACACCGAACGCAAGCGGGTAAAGGCACGCTCGGCAGCGGCGCGTTGGCGGCGGCTGGCAGCTCCAGCCATGCGGTCGAGAACTCGCGCCAACGGGGGTTCGTGGGTTGCGATCGCTTCGCGCAGAACGTCGGCGCGCCAGACGAACATCCCCGAGTTCCACAAATAGCGCCGGCTGCGCAGGTAGCGGCGCGCCGTCGCCGCGTCGGGCTTCTCGACGAAACGCCGAACCGCAAAGACGCGCGGCTTACGCCGGCGCTGAACGCCGCCTACCTCGATGTAGCCGAAACCCGTCAAGGGCCCGGACGGCGCAATGCCAAAGGTCACGAAGGCGCGCGACGCATCGGCGGTCGCGTAGGCGATCAGCAGCGCCTGTTTGAATTTCTGCACCGGCGCGATGACGTGGTCGGAGGGAAAGACCGCCATGACGGCGTTCGGATCGCGCTCCTCGATCACCCGGGCGGCAAGTCCCAGGCAAGCCGCGGTGCCCCGCGCGGCCGGCTCGACGACCAGGTTGGCAGCCGGAATCTGCGGCAGATGGCGGCGGATGAGCGGGCGAAACTCCGCCGCCGCGACGACCAGCGTGCGCTGCAGCGGGACGGTTCCGCGCAAACGATGCAGGGTGTCCTCGAGCAGCGAGCGCTTGCCCTGCACGGTGAGAAACTGCTTGGGCCGATTGCGCCGGCTGTGGGGCCAGAATCGAGTCCCCACACCGCCGGCGAGAATGACGGCGTAGCGATGCGCGCTGGCGCCTCGTCCTCCCGACCTCGCTCCCATCGCCGTACCCCCTATGCGCGAGCACTTCACGCGCAAAGGACCGATCCTTTCCGATGCCGGGTGTGAGTTCAAGCAAAACCACCGGCGGCGATTCGAGGGTGCTGCCCCTTTCTGTTAAGCAGCACCGGTGTTCTGCATCCCGCTCGTCCTAGTTCTGGCGCTGCCATTCGCCCTGGCGATACCCAACGCCGTGCGCCACTACTGGCTGACCCGCAGCGATGGCAGCAGAGCCAAGGTGCCGCCGCGCTTGAGCGTGCGCGGTTGGATCGACGAAGTCGCGGCGACGGTTCTGGCCTACGGCGGCGGCTGGACGGCGCTGCTGCGACGGGCGCCGGCAGCAGCGCAACCAACGATCGTCCTCGTCCAGCACTCGCGCTGGCCCGGCGCGTCGTGGTTGCTCGAACGCCGCCTCGCCTCTCTCGGCTGGGCGCTGCGACGCGTCTACGCCGACCTGGCGTGCAATGACGCCACCCTCGATGCCCTGGCCAATGAGTGTGGCCAGCGGCCACCGCAGCCGACGGTACTCCTCGGCCTCGGCAACGGCGGTCTGATCGCCCGGCACCTGGCGCTTCGCCTCGGCGAACGAACCCGACTGCTCACCGTGGCGACGCCGCACCGCGGCACCGACACCGGCGGCGCCGCGCTGCGGCCGGGTTCGACCCTGATCAGCACGCTGGAGACAACCGACCCCAGCGCCGGGCGACCGTTCGAAGCGGTCGCACTCTACTCCCCCGGCGACGCCTGGATCGAGCCGACCGACGCCGCCTACTACGCGGGCGCCTTCAACATCGAGGTGCGCGATACGGGACACTACTCGATGCTCTTCTCGCAGCGGGTGTTCCAACTGATCGCCGAAAACCTGCCGAGCCTGGCCGCCGGCCACGATGCCGCATGAGCCGAGACGCGCAACTCGCGGTCGACTCGAGCGGCCGTTTGGATCACTTCCTGCGCCGCCGCGCCCCGCATTTGTCGATGCGCCACATCCGCCGTGCCATCGAGGCGGGCGACGTGTCGATCAACGGCCGGCCGGCAAAGAAAGGGGACTTTCTGCACGCCGGCGACGTCGTCGACATCGCCGCCGAATTGCTCAGCGTCTCGGCGCTGCGCCCGCAGATCGAGCTCGACCTGACCCTGCTCTATTGCGACGAGGACGTCGCCGCCGTCGACAAACGCGCCGGTATGCCGTCGATCGGCCAGCGCGCCATCGACCTCGACACCGCCGCCAACTTCGTGTTGGCGCGGTTCCCGGAAACCGCGGAGGTCGGCCAGCCGGGCGAATCGGGCATCGTCCACCGACTCGACAACGCCACCTCCGGGGTGCTTCTCGCCGCGCGCACGCAGAACGCCTACGCAACACTGCGCCGCGCCTTCAGCGAGCACCGCGTGCGCAAGTGCTACCAGGCCATCGTTCACGGCCGTATCGACGCGGCCGGCGAGATCGCGCTGGCGCTGCGCACGCGTCGAGACGACGAGCGAGCGGTCGAGGTCGCCCAGCCTGGCGACGGCAGCGGCCGAAAGGCGGCGACCAGCTACCGCCGGCTGCGCCACACCGCCAGTGCCAGCCACGTTGCGGTCGACATTCTCAGCGGCGCCCGGCACCAGGTACGCGCCCACCTCGCCGCCGCCGGGCACCCCGTCATCGGCGACGCCTTGTACGGTTCAACCGGCGAGGTAAAGCAGCAACGCCTACTACTGCACGCTAGCGCAATCCACTTCCCCCACCCGAGCAGTGGTGAGCGCACGGTCGTCGAGTCACCTCTACCCGACGATTTTCGTTGGCCCGGGGACGGCCCGCTCTGAGCCGGCCGGCGCAGGTGCTACGCCGCGACTTGCTTGCTCTTGCCACCCTTCGTCTTGGCACACGCGCCACATGTGTTTTGCACGTTGTCCGGGTCTTCGACGAAGCCATCGTCCATGTTGTGGCAGACCTTCTTGCACTTCACGCAGATGAAGTAGACGCCCTCGATCGTCTTGTTGATGCGCTCGCGGTTGAGAATGCGACCCTTCAACTTCTCGATGCGAATACCGAGCAGAGTTTCGTACTGGCGTTTGATCTTGCGACGCCCCGTCTCGTCTCTCGGCAGCTCGTCCTCTTCGCCACCCTTGTCCGATCCCAGTACCGAAGAAGGCCGCCGGCCCTTGGAGCGCGACTTCTTGCTCGCCTGCTTGGTTCCAGACCCAGCCCGGCGCGACTTGGCGGCCGGTTTCTTTGATTTCGTCGAGGCCATTCAACTCCTCCTTGCGGCGGCTAGCAGCCCGCGATTGCCCGAAAAGTCGTTGCCGGGCTCGAATACGCGCCTGAGCCCAGCATCCGGACTAGCTCGTGCGCGCCTTGTACCCGCACCCTTTCTCACAAACCCAAAAAAGCCCTTTCGGACCGTAGCCGGTATAGAGCGTCACCTTGCTGTCGGCGCCGCAACTCGGGCACTCGTGGCGGTTGGCGGCGGCTGCGCCCTTTTGAGCGGTTTTCGCTCTCTTTTCAGCCATTTCAAGCTCCTTCTTGGCAGCGCGCGCAAGTCCAGGACCAGCGAAAAAGTACAGTGTGTCCCGGCAACGACACGCGCAGAACTCGGGCGGCGGGCGGGATTCACTTCACGCCGCACTGGCGCCTACGCTAGCGAATGGACAGCGCCGAGTCAACGAACCCGGGCCGGTCGAAGTCCGCCCTTTTGGGGTTGATTACGTCAGGGTTGGACGCGGATGATGATCGACGAAGGAGGTCCGGCACCGCCGCGAACGTCGCGAACCCGCGCTGTCAGCCTCGTATCACCGGTCGGGAATCCGAACGGCTCGGCGATCAGACCGCAGAACTGCAGCCGGCTTTGACCGTTGATGAAGCGAAAGCTGCCGTCCGGGAAGCGCGTGCAAGCCTCGTTCGGTCCGCGGCCGCGCGGCGCCCCCTGGCCGTTGACGAAACGACAGCCGAAGTCATTGACGGCATTGCTGATCGCCTGCGTCTCGGAGAAGTCGGCGGCGCTCGGAACGCCACCGATCATCGGCACGGTGTCGTCGCAAACGACGGGGCTGCCGTCGCCAAGCGGCCGCGAGACGATGACTTCGAGGTCCGGCCGCACACTCGGATCGCCGAGGTCGGAACGAAAGGTCAGGTCGCCCAATCCATTGCGGAAGGAAAACGGCCGCGCTTCGATGACGATGCTGAAGAGAAAACCGACGCGTCGCTCGAAGATCGGAATCCCCTCGTTGGAGAACCCGCTCGGCTCGATCACCGTATCGTCGGGTCGGGAGAGACCGAGAAAGGTGATCTCACCACCCGGGATCGGCGTGTTCGTCGGCGTATTGGTTTGCGTCGGTGTCGGCGTCACCGTTGGTGTCGGCGTCACCGTCGGCGTGTGGGTGAGCGTCGGCGTACGCGTCGTCGTCGGCGTCAGCGTCGCCGTTCCCGTCTCGGTGTGCGTCGCCGACGCCGTCGGCGTGCGCGTGTTGGTTCGCGTGCGCGTCGGCGTGCTCGTCAAGGTCGGCGTGTGCGAACGCGTCGGCGTGCGCGTGCGCGTCGGTACGCGCGTCCGCGTCGGCGTGCGCGTCGTCGTCGGCGTGCGCGTCGGTGGTCGCGTGCCGGTAATGGTAAGAGTCGGCGTCGACGTCGTCGTACCAGTCGGCGTGCGCGTGCGCGTCGCCGTGCGGGAAGGAGTCGGCGTGCGCGTCGGCACGGCCGTTTGGCTTTGAGTGGGCGTCGGCGTGTCGCGAAAGAGCGGCGTGGCGGTCGCCGTCGGCAGAGTACCGGTGGGGGTGTTGGACGGCGTGCGTGTGCGCGTGAACGTGCGTGTGCGGGTCGGTGGCCGCGTGCGCGTCGCCGTCTTGGTGCGCGTCGCCGTGCGCGTCCGCGTCGCCGTCGGCAGCGCCGTAAAGGTGCGCGTCGGTCGCGGCGTGCGCGTCGGCACGCGGGTGCGCGTCGCCGTCGGCCGTGTCCCCGTAGGTGACGGGCCAAAGGTGTGGCTGCGCGTCGGCGTTCGGGTCGGCGTCGCCGAATGCGTCGGTGTGCGGGTACGCGTAGGCGTACGGGTGCGCGTCGGCGGCCGCGTGCGCGTTGGCGTACGCGTCGGCGTGAACGAACCCATACGCGTCGGATCGACGGTTGGTGTCGGCATCCTGCTCGGCGTGTTGGTAGCCGACGGCAACGGCGTCGGAGTGTCGGCAACCGGCGTATCGGTCGGTCGCGGCGTGTCCGTCGGCACCATGGTCGGCGGTGGTACGGTCGGCAGCTCGCCGGGACCGACGAAGATCGACGCCTGCGCCGCCACACCGACATTGCCGCTGATGTCGGCGGCGCGTGCCGTCACCACCGTCTCGCCGGGTGAGAACGCCTCGAGACTGGAGACGGGCAAGCAGAACTGGACGTGCGTATCGCCGGAGGCGAAGGCCGGCCGCTCGAATCCGTCGACCGTGCATGCGACTGCCGGATTGCCAACCACGAGAAAGCGGCAGCCGGCATCGTTCAATCGATTGGCACTCGTCTGACCATCCTCGAAGCCCGCCGGCACCTCGCCCATCACCCCGCCTTCGCCATCGTCGCAAACGGCCGGCGAACCACTGCCGAGCGGCGACGAGAAGAGGACCTGAATGTCGGGTACGCGATTCGGATCGAAGGGATCGAAGTCGAAGACGCGCCGGCCCACCGGCGATTGGGACGGCCCGGGCGCCGCTTCGACGACGAGGCGAAAGCCGATCGGCGCCAGAGTGCGATAGGTCGGCAGCGGATCGATGCGCTCGACAGGGAGCACCGTCCCATCGGCGGCGGCGAGACCGATGTAGGTGATGCGCGGACCGGAACCGACGGCGAGCGAGCCCTGGCCGCTGCGGTAGCGCGCCAGCGCCGGCAGATCGGCAGCCGTCACCAGGCCATCGAGGTTGGCGTCGACACCGCTGCAAGTGACGACGCCGCGGCCGGCGTCGGAGACCACGGCACCGTCGCCGTCGGCAATCTCGCCTATGATGCGCAAAGCGTCGGCGCTGCGCAGCAGTCCGTCACAGTCAGCGTCGCCGGGAACCGACGCCTGCAATTGGCCCAGCGCCACACCGGCCGGTGCGAAACAGATGCCGAACAGCAGGATGACGGCCGCCGCCCGCCCGCCGCTGCCGCGGCTTCGACCGCTACGCCGGTGGCGCCACACTCCGAGCCGGGACTTCATTGCCAAGAATTGGACCAGCACCTTCCCCACCGCTCACACCGACGCGGTACTATGTCTGTGTATGCTCGATGCGTCAAATCGGGCCATTGTTGCAGCGCCCCCGGTGTCTGCACAGCATTTGCTGTGCGATGCGCACAATCGTGCGATCAATTTCGAACGGTCGACGAAATTTCGCCGGCCGCGGGTGTCGGCTTCCCCTACATCCGCGCGTCGAAATCTCGTCGATCATGCTGGCACGTGCCGTGCATTTCGCTGATGACAACCCCCACGTGGATAGCGTGGTCTGAGGAGGGATCGTAATGTCATTGAGCAAGAGCCAGCAGGGAACCCTGATCCAATCGCTGCGCCACCGCCTGAGCATGACCCAGGAAGAGTTCGCACACTCGATCGGTGTCACCGTATCTACCGTGAATCGTTGGGAAAACGGGCACATCGAACCGAGCCGGTTGGCCCGCAAGGCGATGCAGGGACTGGCCACCCAGGCGGCCATTCCGCTCGATCTCGACGAGACCGCCGCTCCGTTGATCGGCCACGTCGGCAAAGAACAGTACTAGAGGCGATCGGGGTAGCGGGCGCGCAAAGCGGCTCGCAGCCGGCCGCCACGGCCGGACAACCCCGCAAGCAATACCCGCCGAATGCCCCCCAGGGACAGTGCGCCCTCGGGGCTATTCTGCGTCGCGCCGCCGCAGGCCCTCGCTGAGTAAGCGGCGCATGCCGGCGAAGGCACCGTTCGACATCATCACCACGACGTCGCCGTCGCGCACCTCGTCGAGGACGATGGCGGCGAGAGCCTCCCCGGCCGCTGCGACCCGCGCCGATCCGCCGGCGGCGTTGAGGTCGGCAACCACTTTCTCGGTCGACAGCTCTTCGGCCGCACCGACGACGTCACTCTGCTTGCGAAACACTTCAGCCAGCACCACCTCGTCGGCGTGCATCAGCGCCGCGGCGTAGTCGTCCTGAAAGACCGCGCGCCGGCTGGTATTCGAGCGCGGCTCGAAGAGCGCCCACAAGCGCCGCCGCGGGTAGCGCTCGCGCAGCGCCTGCAAGACACCGTCGACGGCTGTAGGATGATGCGCGAAGTCGTCGATCAGGACGACGCCGGAGAAATCGCCGACGACCTCCTGGCGGCGCGCAACGCCGCGAAACTCGGACAGGCCCGCCGCCACCTCGGCGTGCGACAAGCCCTCGTGCCGCGCCAGGGCGTACACCCCCAGGGCATTGCAAACGTTGATCTCGCCCGGCGCGCGCAGGGCGATCTCCCCCTCCGCCTTGGCGTCGTGACAGACCCGCACCACGGTGTGCTCGCCGGTGTCGCGCATCTGATCGTACGACCAGGCGGCCGGCGCGGCGCCGAAGGTCTCGACCCGGCAATGGCCGGCCGCCTCGGCGATCTCGAGAGCGTGTGGAAAGGCGTTGCAGACGGCGAGCAGCCCACCCGGCGGCAGCAGTGCGACCAAATCGCGAAACGACGTCTTGATGGCGTCGAGATCGGCGTAGATGTCGGCATGGTCGAACTCGACGGCGGTGAGAACGACGGCGGCAGGCCGGTAGTGGATGAACTTCGGCCGCTTGTCGAAAAAGGCGCTGTCGTACTCATCGCCCTCGACGACGAAGTGCTCACCATTGCCGAGGGCAAAGTTGCCGCCGAAATCCAAGGCGTGGCCGCCGACCATCATGCTGGGATCGCGACCCGCCGCCCGCAGCACCGCCGCCAGCATCGCCGTCGACGTCGATTTGCCATGCGTGCCCGCCACCACCAGCGATCGCTTGCCGGCGAGAAAGAGTCGGCCGAGCGCCGACGGCAGCGACAGATACGGAATGTCCGAGTCGAGCAGGGCCTCGGCTTCGGCGTTGCCGCGCGAAACCTTGTTGCCGACGACGACCAGGTCGGGACGCGGTTCGAGGTTGTCCGGCGCAAAGCCCTGGCGCACCTCGATGCCGAGATCGGCCAGCACGTCGCTCATCGGCGGATAGACCTGCTCGTCCGATCCGCGCACCGCGACGCCGCGCTCCTTCAGCAGACCCGCCAGCGCCGTCATGCCGACGCCGGCGATGGCGATCAGGTGGGCCGAACGCAATTCGCCCCAACCGACGTCGCCGCGCCCATCGGATTGTGGTTTGGTTTCACTCATCGGACCGCCAGGGCTTCGTTGATGCGGTCGTGCACGATCGGCCGCACCTCGCGAATCAAATCGTTGTCGCGGCGCGGGTGAACGCGATTGGAGAGCAGCACGACATGGCGGCGGCGTTCGAGGTCGACCCACACCGACGTCCCGGTGAAGCCGAGATGGCCGACCGTCTGCTTGGAGAACCGCACGCCGGCCATCGAGCGCGTCGGCGACGGCGTGTCCCAGCCGAGGGCCCAGGTCGAGTCGGCGACGGTACGGTCGATCTGCCACATCTCGCGCACCAGCGGTGCCGGCAGGAAGTCGTCGCCGCCTTGCCAACAATCGCGCAGGCGGCACAGCAGTCGGTCGATGTCGGTAGCGCAGCCGAAGAGTCCGGCATGGCCGGCAACGCCACCCATCGCGTAGGCGTTGTCGTCGTGCACGGCGCCGCAGAGCACGCGTTTACGCCACGGACAATTCTCGGTCGGCGCGATCATGTCCGTCACCGGCACGATGCGGCGCGCCCGAACCATGGTGAGATCGATGAACGACGTCGACTCGAGGTCGAGCGGCCGGAAAATGCGGTCGCGGCAATAGCGATCGAGTGTCTTGCCGCTGATCACCTCGACCGCCGCGCCGAGCAAGATGAATCCGAGGTCGCTGTACTCGCTCTTCTCACCGGCGGCGCACTGCGGCCGCGAGCGGCAGATCTCCTGGTAGACGAACTCCTTGGCGCCGTGGCTACCGAGAAAGTTGACGCGCTCGCCCCGGCGCTCGATTTCGAGGATCTCCTCGTAGAACGGCCGCCAGGCGGCGAGCCCCGAGCAGTGCGCCAACAAGTGGCGAAAGGTTGCATGCGTTTTGCCGTGCACGCCGAAGTTGTGGAAGAAGCGCGTCACACGGTCGTCGAGGCGCAACAATCCGTCGCGCACCAGCAACATGATGGCGACGGTCGTCGCCAGAGGCTTGGTCAACGACGACAGGTCGAAGATCGTCTCCGCCTGCATCGATCGCGACCCCGCTTCCGCCGAGCGAGTGCCGTAAGCGCGCACCACCGGCTCGGAATCGCCGTCGCGCACCAGCAACACTGCACCGGGAAAGGCCCCCGCCGCCAAAGCTTCGGCAAAGGCTTGATCGACCTGCGACAGATCCAGTGCCATTCCACATGCAGCGCCGGGCGGCGCCACTCACTCCGACAGCGGCGACTCGAGAAAGGTCAGGCGGTCCCCGGCCAGGCGCACTCGCACACCAAAGGGCAGCGTCGCCGTGCCCTCGCCGTGGCCACTCGGGATGCCGGTGACGACGGGGTAGTCGCTCGCCGCGAAGTGCTGGCTGACGACGTCGCCGACCTTGACCGACTCGTGCGGGTCGGCACTGCAACCGGGCATCTCGCCAAACATGACCCCGACCACCTCGTCGAGTTTTCCGGCCTGGCGGAGCTGCGTCAGCATGCGATCGATGCGAAAGGGCTTCTCGTTGACGTCCTCGAGAAAGAGAATCTTGCCGGCACTTTCGATCTCGAAAGGCGTCGCCAGCGTGGCGACGACGGCGGACAGACAACCGCCGGTGACGACCCCCTCGGCGGTGCCCGGCTGCACGATCGAGCCAGCGGTGAGATTCCAACCGCTGCGATCTCCGGCCAGCAGGGCAAGCAGGTTGGGAATCGCCTGCGGTCGCTGCTCGAAGTCCGACACCATCGGCCCGTGAAAGGCGACGATGTCGGCGCGTTGGTTGAGGTAGGTGAGAAGAAACGTCAAATCGCTGTAGCCGACGACGATCTTGGGCTCGGCGATCTCGAGACCGGCGAGCAGCGGCAGCAGGCGCCCCGACCCATAACCGCCGCGGGCGCAGAGAATGGCGCGCACGTCCGCGTCGCCGAGCATGGCGACGAGATCGTCCAGGCGTTCGCGATCGCTACCCGCCAGATAGCCGGCGCGCTTGTAGACCGCCTCTCCGACTGAGACGCGATAGCCGGCCTGGCGCAGAGCACGCACGCCGGACTCGACGGCCAGTGCATCGGCCGCCGCCGCCGGTGCAACGATGCCGATGGTCTGTCCTTCCTTCAAAGGGGGCGGTTTGCGCAAAGCAACCTACTCAGCCGAAGATCCAGGCGCGCCGCTTGGGTGCACCGGGCGCCTTCACCGATTTGCTGACAGCGCGCAGTCGGTCGTTGATCTCTTCGAGCTCGGCCGCCTGGCGCGCTTCGAAGTCGTCCATCTCGCGCTGGCGGCGCACCCGCATGTCCTCGAAAGCGCTCGTCCACTCGCCGTGAAAGTCGCGCAGCAGCTTGGCAATCTGATCGTGCATGCTGGTGGTGACGATGTACTGCGCCTTGCAATAGGGACAGCGCAAGACGTTGCCGCTGCGCAGGTGACGGAAGAGCACTGAATACGAACCGCCACAGGCGTGACAATCAATGGGGACTTCCCAGGTCTCCACCGGCGGAAGATTGAGCGCCGGACCGGCCGCTGCGACCGGCGCTGCCGCCGGCGCGGCGCTCGCCGCTGCGGCCGGAGCGCTCGTCGCCGCCGGCTCCGCGGCCGCGCTCGACTCGCCGCCGCTACTGAAGCGCGAGGGAAACGGCGATCCGAAGTCGGTTCCCGGATGCAGCTGGCGGGCGCGTTCGATCAGTTGCGCCTCGGTCTCGGGGATATCCGGATTCGGAATGCAGACGTCGACCGGACACACCGCAGCACACGCTTCTTCGTCAAAGAAGCCAACGCATTCCGTACACTTTTCCGGAACGATGTAGAAAACGTCCGCCGCCAGCGCCGGGTGCTTGGCGCCGTCGTGTTCCCACTCGGCCCCGCCCTGATAAATCGCCGTATTCGGGCACTCGGGCTCGCAGGCGCCACAGTTGATACATTCTTCGGTGATCATCGTCGCCATCGGCAGCTCCTCGCGACGGAAAATAGCAACCGCCCCCGCCCCCGGCAATCACGGGTAGGTATCTGGACCCTCGACCTCCACTTGCCACGCCACCCACTCAGGTGTCAGTCTCGCCAGACGATCCAATGACTCCCGAGCTCTGGCACTTCCCCATTTCGCACTACAACGAGAAGGTCCGCTGGGCGCTCGACTGGAAGGGTATCGCCCACCGGCGGATCGCCCTCGGTCTCGGCTACATGCTGCGCGCCTGGCGGGCGACCGGCACCGCCAAGCTTCCGATCCTCAAGCTCGGCGACCAGACCGTAGGCGATTCGACACACATCATCGCCGAGCTGGAACGACGCTACCCCGAACGCCCACTCTACCCGAGCGATCCCGAGTTGCGCCGGCGAGCGCTGGATCTCGAGGACTACTTCGACGAGGTCGTCGGTGATCCGGTCCGTTCGCTGCTCGTCGGCAACCTCGTTCGCCGCGACCCTCGCGACGCGATCGACGCCCTGGCGACCTCGATGCCCGACGTCGCGCGGGCTGCGCACGCAGTCCGACCGCTGTTCAGGGTTTTCTACTACTGGCGCCATTCCATCGACGACGAGGCCATCGACGCCGCCCCGGCAATCATCGAAGCCAGCTTCGACCACATCGACGAGCAACGCGCCGGGCGAGACTACCTCGCCGGTGACGAATTCAGCGTAGCCGACCTGACCGCCGCCGCCATTCACGGACCGCTATTGCGCCCACCCGAGCTCCAATACCCCCCCGCCGGAACCCTGCCCGAGCCGGTGGAAGCGTTGCGGGAACGCCTCACCAAGCACCCGACGTGGGAATGGCTCCGCCAGATCTGGCAACGACACCGCAGCCCCTCCGCAGAAATCCGTTGACGGCCACAGATGGGGTGCTCCGGCTCTCCGGTTGATTTATCCGCAGACAAACGCAGATGGCCACAGAGGGGACTCCGGTGGTCCGGGCTTTCTGGGCGGTAGAGCCACTTTCGTTGGTGGTGGGTGGCAAACCTCCCCCTTTGAAAAGGGGGATTGAGGGGGATTTTCCAACGCCCCGACCGTGTTCTGGTAATTCTGGCACGCCTCGCTCCTTTCGGATTACTAGGTCGACCAGGCTCTGCCTGGCGCACCAGATGAACGCAGAGGGCCAAAGATAGGGGCTCCGGTTCTCCGATCGCGCGAGATAGTATCGCAGCAGGTGCCGACGTGGTCTTCAACCTCGAGGTCGAGGACACCCACACCTTCTTCGTCGGCGCCGAACGCGTGCTCGTCCACAACAAGTAGCCTCGTCGCAGTCGAGCGGGCCTCGGTCTGGTGAGGATCACCGGAGCGTTTCGCGGGCGGATGAAATGATCGGCGGGGCCGGCCGGTACAACGAGGAAGGTTACTCCGCGGACCCACAGCGTAATCTCCAGCCAACGAGCACCCGCGGGCCACCCAACCCCCATCTGCGGCCATCTGCGTTCATCTGCGGATCACCCCCCGGTCCACCCAACCCCCATCTGCGGCCATCTGCGTTCATCTGCGGATCACCCCCCGGTCCACCCAACCCCCATCTGCGGCCATCTGCGTTCATCTGCGGATCACCCCCCGGTCCACCCAACCCCCATCTGCGGCCATCTGCGTTCATCTGCGGATCACCCCCCGGTCCACCCAACCCCCATCTGCGGCCATCTGCGTTCATCTGCGGATCACCCCCCGGTCCACCCAACCCCATCTGCGGCCATCTGCGTTCATCTGCGGATCACCCCCCGGTCCACCGAAACCCCATCTGCGGCCATCTGCGTTCATCTGCGGATCACCCACCGGTCCACCGGAACCCCCATCTGCGGAGCCATTCGAGTCGGCCGCGCCAATCGTGATACTCTCCCCCCCGATGAGCGACGACCCCAGCACCGAACGAATCCTCGATCTGCTGCGGCCCTTCGCGGCAAACTGGAGCGGCACACTGAAGCGCGGCGACCTGGTCATTCCAAAGGAGGAGCTGACCAAGGTAGCCGAGCAGCTCGTCGCTCTGGCAGTCGAGCTCAACCTCGACGAGAGCGAGGTGAGCGATCTCGAGATCTTTCAGGTACTGCAGAAAGCACAGCGCCTTGCGTCGGTTCAGGATCAGGTCGAGCAGCTGCGCCAGTCGTTCCGCATTTTCAAGAAGATCGGTTGAAACGTGCGCCAGATCATCGCCGTCGTCGCCGGCTTTCTGCTGCCGCCGTTGATCTTCTTGCTCTTCTCGGCGGCGACGACGCGCTATCTCCAACGCGACCTCGACGCCTGGGCGCAACACGACGCAGCGCTCGAGATGACTCGCTCACTGCTCATCGCCGTCGAGCTCTACCGGCGCGACCACAGTCGCGTCGTACCAGCCAACGAAGGTCTCGACGCCCTCGTGCCGCTCTACCTGCACGCAGTCCCCAACGATCCGTGGGGGCGCCCCTTCGTCTATCACACGCGCGGCGGCGACTGGGCAGACGTTCTCAGCCACGGCGCCGACGGTGTCACCGGTGGCAGCGGTACCGACACCGACGTCAGCGCCCGTTACGGCAGCCCCGGCACTTCGACACCGCGCCTTTTCTCGCGCGCCCTCTTCGCCGTTCTCCTCGCCCTCACCGCCGGCCTCTTTGCCATCACCCGCATCGGCTATTCGGCTGCCGGCCTGGCCGGCGGCGCGTTCTTCTGGGGCGCCGCCGTCGCCGCCACTCTTTCCCCCAGCGCCGATCTCTCGCTGGCGCTGATCGCCGCTTTCACCACCACCGTCCTCGCCATCGCCGGCGCCATCTTGTGCCTGCGCGCCATTCCGCAGGGGCCCCTCACCGCCCTGGTCGGCGCCCTCACCTGCCAGGTCGCCGCCGCCGCCCTGGTCGGCGCGCTCGGCTGACGGCGAGTCTCAGCAGGTGACAAGGACAGTCCGGGCGGCTATGAGGCAGTGAACGAACGAGAGGCACCGACAATGAGCCCGCGATCTTCGACCAAGAAAAAGAGTACCGCCAGAACGAAGAAACGCCCGGCCAAGCGCGCTGCCAAAGCGCCGGACGAATCGTCGTTCGGCGAGTATCTGCGGCGCCAGCGCAACCTGGCCAACAAGTCACTGCGCAAGGTCGCCGAACAAGCCGGCATCTCGTCCTCGATGTTGAGCGACATCGAAAGCGGTATTCGCCAACCGAGCCGCGCCATCCTCGGTTCTCTCGCCGGCGCGCTGCGACTGTCGGCCGAGACTCTGCACCTGCAGGCCGGTGTCCTCGACCCGCGCGACGCCGACGAGTCGAGCGTCGTCCGCGAAATCGAACGCGATCCGCACATCACTTCTCGGCAGGCCGAGATCCTCATCGAAGTGTACCGCACCTTTCGCCTGGTCGGCGAAGACGAATAACCGCCCCGGCCCCATGTGCCGCCCCATGTGCCGCCGCAAGTGACGACGTCCGCCAGGGAAGCCTTCACGACGGATGCGATCTTGAACAGTGCGCGACTGATCGACAACGTGCTCGGCGACCTCGTCCAACGGGTCTCCGCCTGGGCCGCGGCGGCGGGGCGCGTTCACATCCAGGGACTGCAACCGGCGGCGCGCGCCCTCGCCATTGCCTTGTGCCACACCAAGTTGGCGCGTCCCTCGCTCGTCGTTACCGCCAATCCGCGCGACGCCGAACGCATGTCCGCCGACTTGCGGCTGCTGCTCGCCGAGGCCGATGCGACGTCGCCTCTGCAGCGCAAGGTGTCGTCCCTGCCGGGCTGGGAAATCGGCTTCTTCGAAGATCGATCACCGACGCGCGAAACCCTAGCCGCCCGCCTCGAGGCGCTCTACCACCTGCGCCACACCAGCGCGCCGCTGATCGTGACGACAGCCGAAGCCCTGCTCCTACGCGTCATGCCCAGCGACGCCGTGGCACACTCCTACGCCTATCTCGTCGAAGGTGACGAAGTCGATCGCGACGACCTTGCAACGCGGCTCATCGGTTGGGGTTTCCACCGCGTGCCGGTCGTCGAGGATCGCGGCGAGGTCGCCATCCGCGGCGACATCATCGACGTCTTTGCCAGCGGCTACGCGCAACCGATTCGCATCGAGCTCTTCGGCGACACGATCGAGCGCATGTCTTCCTTCGACGTCGTCAGCCAGCGTCTCGCCGGTCGCCTGGAGGAAATCCTCTTGCTGCCGGTGCGCGAAGCCGACATCGGCAGAGGGCGCGAGCGCCAACGTCGCCACGCCGTCGAAACGCGCCTGATGGAGCTCGACGTCGACCGCAGTGAACGAGAAATGGTGCTCGAAGGTCTCACCACGGCAACTCCCTTCCCCGGCTATGAGCTCTGCACGCCCTACCTCAACGACGACCTGTGCCCGTTGGTCGAGCATTTGCCGGACGACACCCTGATCTGGCTCGACGGCGCCGGCGAGGTCGATGCCGCCCTCGATCAATCGTGGACCGACATCGAACGGCGCGCCGCCGAGCGCAGCGAGGAACGCCGCTTCTTCCCGCCGGTCGAATCGCTCTACGCCCGCCCTTCGATCTGGCATGCGGCGACCCAGGCCAAGCACACCATCGTCGAAATGGAAACGCTCGACATGCTGTCGGCCGGCGGCGAGCGCAAGATCGCCTTCCGCTGCCATCCGACGTCCGATCTGCGCCCGCAAGAGGGGAAACGGGTGAGCAGCGGCTTCACCCGCGTCGCCGCGCGCATCGAGCAGTGGGGCAACGAGGGCATGCAGACGGTGATCTTCGCCAGCGATGAGCAACGCCGCCAGCGTCTCGCCGGCCTGCTGGAAAGCTACGACATCGCGTTGCGCGTCGGCAGCGAGGGCTTTGCCGACTTGCCGTTGGCGCCGGGAACGGTGAGCGCCGTCACCGGACGCCTGTCCGAGGGCTTTCGCCTGGCCGACGAAAAGCTGGTCGTCGTCAGCGACGCCGACATCTTCGGCAAGGCGCGCAAAGCAGCGGCGCGCCGGGTCTCCGTTGCGCATTTACTGAAGAGTCTCAATGCCCTCAGCAGCGGCGACCATGTCGTTCACCTCGACCACGGCGTCGCGCGCTACGAAGGCCTGCGCCATCTGCAGGTGGCCGGCACCGAGGGCGACTACCTGCACCTCGTCTACGCCGGCGACGACAAGCTCTACCTGCCGGTCGATCGCATCAACCTGGTGCAAAAGTACGTCGGCTCCGACGGCGCAACGCCAACGCTCGACAAGCTCGGTGGCGCGAGCTGGGAGAAGATCAAGAAGAAGACGCGCGAGTCCATCCTCGCCATGGCCAGCGAGCTGCTCGCCATCCACGCCGCGCGCGAGCTCGACAGCCGGCCCGCCTACGGCGCGACCGACGACCTCTATCGCGAGTTCGAGGCGCGCTTCCCCTTCGAAGAGACCCCCGACCAGCGGCAGGCTATCGCCGACGTGCTCGAGGATCTCAACCGCGACAAGCCGATGGACCGGCTGATCTGTGGCGACGTCGGCTATGGCAAGACCGAGATCGCCCTGCGGGCGACGTTTCTCGCCGCCATGAACGGCGGCCAGGTGGCCGTCCTCGTCCCCACCACCGTGCTCGCCCACCAACACTTCGAAACCCTGACCAAGCGATTTGCCGACTATCCGGTCAAGATCGAGATGCTGTCGCGCTTTCGCACCAAGGCCGAAATCAAGGAAACCCTCGAGCGCCTCGGCAGAGGTCAAGTCGACATCGTCGTCGGCACGCACCGCCTGTTGCAGAAAGACGTCGCTTTCAAGAAGCTCGCCCTCCTCGTCATCGACGAGGAACACCGCTTCGGTGTCCGCCACAAAGAACGCATCAAGGAGTTGCGCACCCAAGTCGACGTCATGGCACTGACGGCGACGCCGATTCCGCGCACCCTGCAGATGTCGCTGCTCGGTATCCGCGACTTGAGTGTGATCGAAACGCCGCCGATCGATCGGTTGGCCATCCGCACCTACGTGACGCGTTTCGACGACGATACGATCCGCGAGGCCATCCAGCGCGAGCGCGCCCGCGATGGCCAGGTCTTCTTCATCCACAACTTGGTCGAGAACATCGATCTCATGGCCGACTATGTGCGCAAGCTCGCGCCCGAGGCGCGCATCGGCGTCGCCCACGGACAGATGCCCGAGGGCGCGCTCGAAAAGGTCATGCTTTCTTTCATGCACGCCGAGATCGACGTGCTCGTGTGCTCGGCCATCGTCGAGTCTGGTCTCGACATCCCCAACGCCAACACCATCATCATCAACCGCGCCGACCGCCTCGGTCTCGCCCAGCTCTACCAACTGCGCGGCCGGGTCGGTCGCTCGCACGAGCGCGCCTACGCCTACCTGATGATTCCCGGCGAGCACATCATCTCGCGCGAAGCGCAAAAACGCCTGAAGGTCCTGCAAGAGCTCGATGAGCTCGGCGGTGGCTTTCGCCTCGCCGCGCACGACCTGGAAATCCGCGGCGCCGGCAACCTGCTCGGCAAGCAGCAGTCGGGGCAGATCGCCGCCGTCGGCTTCGAGCTCTACACCCAGATGTTGGAGGACGCCGTGCTCGAGCTGCGCGGACAGCGACGTGTCGTCGACATCGAACCTGAAATCCAGCTCGGCTTTCCCGCCTACATTCCCGATTCCTACATTGAAGACGAAACGCAGCGGGTCGCATTCTACCGGCGCCTGGCCGAGGTCGGCAGCCAGCAAGAGCTCGACGAGATCGGTATCGAGCTGCGCGAGCGCTTCGGGCCGGTGCCGCCCCTCGTCGACAGCTTCCTGCAGGTCATGGGTCTGCGCCGCAGTCTCAAGGCGCGCATGGCGACCCGCGTCCAGCGGGTCGGCTCGGCCATCCAACTACAATTCCACGCCGAGGCACCGATCGACGTCGACCACCTGGTCGCCTTGGCCAAGAAGCAGCCGCAGCGCCTCAAGCTGTCTTCCGACTTCCAACTGCGCCTTCGCCCCGAGGCCACCGACTGGGACGGTATCGTGGCCGAGATTCATTCCGTGCTACAAGAGATCCGCCTGGCCAACACCGACGAGGACGAGAATGCAGAACGCCCATCGACCAGCCTACCCGCTTGACACCGCGCCGAAACGGCTGCTCGCCGTGTCGTGCGGCTTGCTCCTCCTCGCCGCCGCGCCGTGCCGGGCGATCATCGTCAACCGCATCCTCGCCACCGTCGACGGCGCGCCGATCACTCTCTACGAGCTCAAGAACTTCACTCTGACCAACCCGATGGCTCAACAGATCGGCGCCAACAACCCGGGTGCTCTTCTCGACGGGCTGATCACTTCGCGCTTGATCGATCTCGAGATCGAGAAGAACGGCATCTCCGTCTCCGAAGCGGAAATCGACAACTACATCCTGCAAATCCGCCAACAGAATCAGATCTCCGAGGAAGAGCTCTACCGAGCCCTCGGCGAGCAGGGGCTGACGCCGGAGATCTACCGGGCTCAGATCCGCCAGGAGCTCGAACGCGCCCAACTGATCAACCGCGAGATCCGTGGCAAGGTCAGCGTCACCCCCGAAGACATCCAGCGCTACTACGAAGCCAATGCCAGTGAGTATTCGCAAGACCCAGAGGTTACCGTTTCGCACATCATGCTGCGCCTCGCCGGCGATGCGACAGAGACGGAAACCGAGCGCGTCGAAGCCAAGGCTCGAGAGATCCACGCTCTGCTCGAGCGCGGCAAGGACTTCGCCGACCTCGCGCGCCAATATTCCGAAGATCCCGCCGCCGAGAGCGGCGGCGCACTCGGCACCTTTCGCGTCGGCACTCTCCTCGATGCGCTGAACGACGCCGTCGCGACGCTCGGCGCCGGGGAATACAGCGAGCCGGTGCGCAGCGACGTCGGCATTCACATCGTGCGTCTCGACAAACGCAGCGACGCCGCGCTTTCACCACTCGACCAACACAGCGGTGAGATTCGCGATCGCCTGTACAACCAGGCGCTGGAAGGGCGCTACTCGCGCTGGCTCACCGAAGATCTGCGCAACCGCCATCACGTCGAGCTACTCGAGTGAGCAAGCGGCCGCGACTCGCCATCTCGATGGGCGATCCGGCTGGCATCGGGCCGGAAGTCACGCTCGCCGCCCTCGTTCATCCAGCCGTCCGGCGCTGTGCCGAGGTCATCCTCGCCGGTGACCTCGCGGTGCTGCGCGAGACCGCGGCGCGGCAGCGCTTGCCAATCTCACTCGATGCCTGGCAGCCCGGCCAGACCACCCGGCGCGGCAGGACACGCGTGCTCGAATGCAGCCGCTTGGCCAAACGCTCTCGCACACCCGCCAAGCCGACGGCGGCCGGCGGTCGCGCCGCCTTTGACGCCATCCTCGCCGCCGCGGCGCTGGTCGGCGACGGCGATGCCGACGCCCTGGTGACGGCGCCGATCAGCAAGAGCAACCTCGCCGCCGCCGGCTGCGCGGCGACCGGACACACCGAGCTGTTGGCCGAGCTCGCCGGTGGCGCCGAGGTGAGAATGATGATGATCGGCGACCGCTTGCGCGTCGCCCTGGCGACGACCCACCTGGCGATCGCCAGCGTCGCCGCCGCCATCCAGCCGCGTATCGTGCGCAACACCATCGTCATCGCCGGGCGCGCTTTGCAGAATCACTTCGCCGTCGCCAAGCCGCGCATCGCCGTCACCGGACTCAACCCCCACGCCGGTGAAAAGGGATTGTACGGCCGCGAGGAGATCGACACCATCGCTCCGGCAGTGCGCCAGGCGCGGCGCCGCGGTTTTGCAGTCGACGGCCCGCTCGCCGCCGACACCGCGTTCCCGCTCGCCCTGCGCGGCGACTTCGACGTCGTCGTTTGCATGTACCACGACCAGGCACTGGCACCGTTCAAGCTTCTCCATTTCAGCGACGGAGTGAACTTCACCGCCGGCCTGCCCTATGTCCGCACCTCGCCCGATCACGGCACCGCCTACGACATCGCCGGCCGCGGTCGGGCCGAGGCCAAGAGCATGATCGCCGCCATCAAAATGGCCGCCTCATGCGCCGGTGAGCGCCGACCTCCCTTGCAATCAACGCGTGAAAAGCGCAGATAACCCGAGGCCTTCGCCACACGGCTGAGGGACATTTCAAGCGGGAGAGGTCAGCATGAACGGCAAGGTACTCGACGACCGGCGCCAAGCGCTCGAGGACGCATTCTTTCACCAGGAGAACGAGCAACTTCTGCGGCGCTTGCGCAACAAGGTAGCGCGCCGCGAGCTCGCCGACGCTTCGGGGATCTCCGACGATGCAGTACTCGCCGACCTGGTCGAGCTCGGCGTCGACGCTGTTTCCGTTTCGGCACTGTCGCTGGTGCCTCTGGTCGCGGTGGCCTGGGCGGACCGCGAAATGGATGAGCGCGAGCGCGCGGCCATCCTCGAAGCCGCAGAGCAAAGCGGCATCGCCGCCGGGACGGCAGCTCACGAGGCGCTCAGTACTTGGCTGAGCAAACGACCGCCGGCGGCGCTCTTCGCCAGCTGGCAGCACTACGCCAAAACATCGATGGCGGGCATCGACGCAGCCGCGCGCAAACGCGTCTGCGACGACGTCTGCCAGCGCGCCCGCGCCGTCGCCAAGGCAGCCGGCGGAATTCTCGGCATCGCCACCGTCTCGCAGGCGGAAGAGGATACGCTGAGCGAGATCAAAAAGACCTTCGCCTGAGCGCACCTCGATGACGATTTCGGTCAACCGCGACATCTTTCGCGCCTATGACATTCGCGGAATTGCCGACCGCGATTTCGATGCCGATTTCGCGCGCCTGCTCGGCCGCACCTACGCTGCCTATTTGAACGAAGTCGGTGCCCGCGGCGCCGGTCGTGTCGGCGTCGGCCGCGACTGCCGCCTCAGCTCCGACGGCTACGCACAAGCGCTGCGCCAGGGTTTGCGCAGCGCCGGGCTCGACGTCATCGACCTCGGCATCTGCCCGACGCCGGTAGTCTATTTTTCGACCTTCGACCTCAACCTCGACGGTGCCATCCAGGTCACCGGCAGCCACAATCCCGGCGATCACAACGGTTTCAAGATCTGCGTCGGCAAGACGACGATCCACGGCGAGCAGATCCAGCGCCTGCGCGAGATCATGGAGGCGGGTGAGTTTCCCGCCGGTGACGGCGGCGAGGAGTCGGTCGACGTCGTCAGCCGCTACCAGCGACACCTCTCGGACGACTTCTCCACCCTGCGGCGGCCGTTGCGCATCGTCGTCGACGCCGGCAACGCAACCGCCGGGCCAGTGGCACCGGAGATCTATCGCAACATCGGCGCCGAGGTCGACGAGCTCTACTGCGAGGAAGACGGGCGTTTCCCCAATCACCACCCTGACCCCACCGAGGAAAAAAACCTGGCCGACCTGATCGAGCGCGTTGCCGCGACCAAGGCCGACCTCGGCATCGCTTTCGACGGTGACGCCGACCGCATCGGCGTCGTCGGACCGCGCGGCCGCGTCATCTGGGGCGACGAGCTGATGATCATCTTCTCGCGCGACGTACTCCGGGCGACGCCCGGCGCGACCATCGTCTCCGAGGTCAAGTGCTCGCAGCGCCTCTACGACGACATCGAAAAGAACGGCGGCAACGGCATCATGTGGCGCGCCGGACACTCGCCGATCAAGGCCAAGATGCGCGAGACCAAGGCGGCGCTGGGTGGCGAGATGAGCGGCCACATCTTTTTCGCCGACCGCTATTTCGGCTACGACGACGCCATCTACGCCGGCGCCCGGCTGCTCGAGATCGTCGCCGGCGGATCGGCCGACATCGAAGAGCTGCTCGCCGACTTGCCGCCGAGTCACACGACGCCGGAGATCCGCGTCGAGTGTCCCGACGAGATCAAGTTCGAGCTCGTCGAGCGCGCCGTCGAGCACTTTCGCCGGACGCACGAAATCGTCGATGTCGACGGTGTTCGCGTCAAGCTGCCGCAGGGTTGGGGTCTGATCCGCGCCTCCAACACCCAGCCGGTGTTGGTGCTGCGCTTCGAAGCGCAGTCCGAACAAGCCCTGGCCGACTACCGCGCGTCTTTCGAGAAGCTCGTCAGCGATCTTCGCGCGACCCTCGAGTAGCTACGAAAAAGCACAAAAAGCTTGCCCCCCGAGGCGGCGCTGTGCTAACCGCAACGCAAGACTCGTTTTTGGGGTAGACGATGTCGCTGGCGTTGGGGCGAAACGCCACCGGGAGGATAGGCGGTGAAAAGAGGAGACGGGGGACTCATCTTGCTGGCGACATGCGGGTTCGCATTGAGCGCGTGCACCTCGCTGCAGCCGATTGTCACAGCCGAGTCGGTCGAGCTCGCGGCAGCCTCTGTTGCCGAGGCCTCGCTGGTCGAACATTCCGCCGGTATCAGCCGCGCCGCGACGTCCATCGCGGCGCAAGCGCGCAACGAATCGCCACCGCCGTTGGCCAGCTCGCTCGCCCCCGAGGTCGAGATCTCGACTGCTCGTGCGGCGAGCTCCTTCACCCGATCGCATCCGGCGATCGACCACTACATCGAGTACTACAGCGACCGCGCACCGGCGATCATCACTTCCTCGCTCGAGCGCGCCTCCCTCTACTTTCCGATGATTCGCGAGATCTTCGCCGGCACCGGCATCCCGACCGAGGTGGCCTACCTGCCGATCGTCGAGAGTCATTTCAAGAACGACGCCGACTCGCGCGCCGGCGCCGCCGGAATGTGGCAGTTCATACCGGGCACCGGCAAGCACTACGGCCTGCGCATCGACCGCTGTGTCGACGAGCGACGCGATCCCGCCAGCGCCACGCGCGCCGCGGCGCGCTATCTGCGCGCCCTGCACGATCGCTTTGACGACTGGCACCTCGCCCTCGCCGCCTACAACGCCGGCGAAGGCCGCATCGAAAAGATCATGGAAGAGCACCAGGTCGACGACTACTGGACCATGGTCGATCGCCGCCTGCTACCGCGAGAGACGCGGCGTTACGTTCCGCGCTTCCTGGCCATCGTGACGATCATGGACAACGCGGACGTCTTCGGCTTTGCCTTGCCGGATCCACCGCTGGCGATCACGACGACTCGAGTCGACCGGCCGATCTCGCTCGAGACGGTCGCCCGCCTCGCCGGCGTCGAACGCTCGACGGTCGAGGATCTCAACCCCGCGCTCGGATGCAAGCGCGTCCCGCGCGGCGGCTTCGACGTGCACCTACCCGTTCACACCATGGACGACTTCGAAAGTGCCTACGCCTCGCTCGGCAACGCACCCTACCTCGACGGCGACGGCACCCACCGCGTGCGGCGAGGCGAGAGTCCGATTTCGATCGCCCGGCGCTACGGCGTTTCGGTACGCGCCCTGATGGAAGAAAACGACATCAGCAACCCGCGTCGCCTGCGCGCCAACACGACCCTGCGCATCCCCGACCCCATCTAACATCCCGCTCGAGAACGCTGCTTCGCTGTTCGAAGTGAGTGACTCAATGCCAACCGTCGGCGTGGTAGCGAACCCAATGTCGGGACTGGATGTGCGGCGGCTCGCGGCGCGGGCGCGGCGCCAGGCTCCGGAGGAGAAGCGCAATCAGATCGCGCGCGCCGTCGTCGGTGCCGCAGCGGCTGGGGCAACTCGCATTCTCCTGGTTCCCGATCTCTTTCGGATTTCTCAGAGCGCGGTGGAGAACATGAACGTCGGCGCCGAGCTCGACGTGCTCGACGTCGGACCGCTCGATTCCAAACCTTCGGACACCGTGCGTACCGTCGATGCGATGCGCGCAGAGGGAGCAAGGGCTCTGCTCGTCCTCGGCGGCGACGGTACGAACCGGATCGTCGCACGGACCTGGCCCGACGCCGCCGTGCTGCCGATGTCGACCGGCACCAACAACGTTTTCCCGGTGATGCAAGAGGCGACCATTGCGGGCGCTGCTTGCGGACTCATCGCATCCGGTGCCGTAGCTCTGGACGACGGCGCGCAGCGCGCCAAGGTGGTACGCGTCGACTACGGCGACGGCACCGGTGACCTGGCGGTGATCGACGCGGTCGCACTCGCCGACGACATGCTGGGCAACCTACTTCCCTTCGAGCCGGAGAAAGTGCGCTGCCTGGTGCTGGCGCGGGCCGAGCCGGCGGCGATCGGAATGTCGCCGATCGGAGGACTCGTGCAGCCGTGCGGATTCGACGACGACTTCGGAGTCGAAGTGCGCTGTGGGCCGGCCGGAACGCCCGCATCAAAGCCGTTGCTCGCACCCGTTTCCCCCGGACTCTTCCGCCGCGCGCACATCGAGAGCGCAGGCAAACTCGCCTTGGGCGCACGCACTGCAATCGAGGGTCCCTGCCTGCTGGCCTACGACGGCGACCGCACACGGGCGTTGCAATCCGGCGAGCGCGCCGAGCTGTGGGTCGAACGATCGGGGCCATGGGTGATCGACGCCGCCCGCACCATGCGCGCAGCGGCGCAGAAGGGATTCTTCTTCCATCGTCACTTCCACGACGGCTTCGATCGAAACGACGGCGGCTCGAGTTGCTGTTGAACGGGCCCTAAGACAAAGAAAGCATCATCCTCGGGCTTCCCCTTTCACCGGCTGTATTGACTCTCCAGCGCTGCTCGTGGATGTTGGCTGGATTGCCGCGCCGGCCTCAGCGGCGCCGCGCCCGCGGCTTTCGCCGCGCCGGGCGCTCATCATCAGAACAGAACAGGAGAGTTGCACATGCCCGATCTCGTGCCGGTACACGGGGGCCTCGATGCTCCGGTCTCGCGAATCATCCCCCTCGCACAACGGAAGAATTTTCTCCGCGAGGTAGCCAACCTGTCGAAGATCGAGGTCACGCGCGCCGACCTGTCGACCGTCTACCGCATCGCCGACGGCACGCTCTCCCCTCTCACCGGGCCGATGAATCAAGCAACCTGGCACCACGTTCTGGACCACGCCTACATCGAGTCGGATTTCAGCAAGTACGCGTGGACGGCGCCGATCTCCCTGCCGCTGACCGATACCGAGGCCAAGAGCGTCAACGTCGGCGAGCGCGCCGTCATCGAGTACGCCGGCGATCCCATCGGCCTGCTCGAGGTCACCAGCATCTTCCCATGGGACAAGGCGAAGCACATCGAGAAGTTCTACGGCACGACTCGCACCGACCACCCCGGCGCTCACATCATCATGGACGACGAACGCACACAGCTCGTCGGCGGCGAGCTCACCGCCCTGCCACAGCCGGTCGATCCGGAGTACGGCGACAAGGTACTGTCGCCACGCGGCACCCGCACGCTGATCGCCGAGCGCGGCTGGGAGCGCGCCCTCGCATTCCAGACGCGCAATCCACTGCACCGCGCCCACGAATACGCTCTGGTCGCCGGTGTCGAAACCCTCACCCGTCAGGGCTTTTTCGCCGGCGCCGTGCTCAACCCGCTGATCGGCGAGCTCAAAGGAGACGACGTACCGGCGCGCACACGCATGCAGTGCTATTCCGAGCTGCACGATCGCGAGTTGCTCGGCCAGGGCGACAAGGACGATGCCCTCTGGCACGAGCGCGGCTACGACCTCAATGAAGTCTTCGATCTCGTCGGCCTCGACATCAAGATGCTCTACGGTGGTCCGAAAGAAGCGGTGATGCACGCCGTCTACCGGCAGAACCACGGCTTCACCGACATCGTCATCGGCCGCAAGCACGCCGACGCCCCCTTCGACGACGGCGAGGCGATCTGGGGCGATTTCGACGCCCAGGAGATTTTCGGGAACCTACAGGGCGACCTGCGCATCCAACCGTGCAACATCGGCTTCGCCGCCTTCTACGAAAGCCTCGGACGCGTCGACCTGATGAGCAACCACGCGGACGAAAAACCGGTCTTCATCTCCGGCTCGAAAGTGCGCGAAGCGCTGACCTCCGGTCAACGCCCCGACGAGCGCATCCTGCGTCCGGAAATCGCCGACATCCTGATCGAGTACTACAAGAGCAAGTAGTCATCCGCCCGAGGTCGCCGACGCCCTGCGGCAGATGGGCGCAGGCTCGGCTCCCGGCGGCATCTTCCCTTCAGCGGTCGGCGCGAAAGCCCGCCCATTCGACACCGGCGAGATCGGCGACGTCTTTCTTCCAGGCTGTGAGATCGGACTTTTCGAAGTCGCGCAGATGAGCGTGGCCGCAGGCGCGCGCCATCACTTGCATGAGCTCGGTGGTTGCCGAGAGAAAGTTCGCCAGTCGTCGTGCCGCATGGTCGACGTCGAGCTTCTTGCGCAACTCCGGCTTTTGCGTGGCGATGCCGGCCGGGCAGAGATTGGTATGACACATGCGCGCGCCGACGCAGCCGATCGCCTGCATCGCGGAATTCGCGATCGCCACGCCGTCGGCGCCGAGCGCCAGTGCTTTGATGAAGTCGGCGTGGGTGCGCAGCCCACCGGTGCAAACGAGGGTGACGCGACCGCTGGCACCGGCTTGGTCGAGGTGATGGCGGGCGCGTGCCAGAGCCGGAATCGTCGGCACCGAAATGTTGTCGCGAAAGAGCAGCGGCGCCGCTCCGGTACCGCCACCGCGCCCATCGAGGATGATGTAATCGGCACCCGCGGCGAGGGCAAAGTCGATGTCCTTCTCGATGTGCTGCGCACTCAGCTTGAAGCCGATCGGGATGCCGCCGCTGATCGAGCGCACGCGGTCGGCAAAGGCCTGAAAGTCTCCAACCGTCACCAGATCGGCAAAGGTCGGCGGCGAAATCGCCGGCTGTCCGGCCGGAATGCCACGCACCTCGGCAATGCGATCGGTGTTCTTGTTGCCCGGTAGATGCCCCCCCGTGCCGGTCTTGGCACCCTGGCCACCCTTGAAGTGAAAGGCTTGTACGCGGGTGAGCAGCGCTTCGTCGTAGCCGAACTTCGCCGAGGCCAGCTCGTACAAATAGCGCCGGTTGGCCTGCTGTTCTTCGGGCAACATACCGCCCTCGCCGGAACAAATTCCGGTGCCGGCGAGCTCCGCCCCTTTGGCCATGGCGGTCTTGGCTTCTTCGCTCAGGGCGCCAAAGCTCATGTCGCTGACGAAGATGGGGATCGCTAGCTCGAGCGGTTTCTTTGCCTGCGGGCCAATGACCAAGTCGGTGCCGACGGCGACGTCCTCCATCAGCGGCTTGCGGTGCATCTGGGCGACGAGAATCTGCAGGTCGTCCCAGCTCGGCAAGAGTGCGCGCGGCACGCCCATCGCCGCCATCGGGCCGTGGTGGCCCAGCTTCGACAGTCCCTCCTCCGCCAACTGGTGGATGAAGGCAACGTGCGGCTCTTCGGCGGTCGGCTTGGCCTTGGGCATGGCGTCGGCGTCGGCGCGCTCGAGCAAGAGCTCCTTACCAACCAAATCGTCCGCCACCTGCTTGTGCGTGCCATCACAGTAGGGAGCACGAGCGCTCTGCTTGCATCGACAGAGGTAGGCCTTGTCGGTCGCATCCGCGGTGAAAGCCAGCGGCGCCAAACCACTCCCCTCGTGGGAGCCATCGCAGAACGGCTGCTTGGCCGACCTGCCGCAAACACAGAAGTGATATTCCTCACCCGCCGCCAAGTCGACGGCGATCGGTCGGTTGTCGGAAACAATCGGCTTTGCCATAGATACCTCCTGATCGCGGCCAGATCCCGCGCACGATGGCTACCGGAAACCCAGGACAGGCGAAAGAAAAATGCGGCATTTCCTCACGCCCCCCATCGAGGCCGTCTCATCTCTCGACCTGAGATCCATGCCGTTTCACCGTTGTCGCACTCGCGCTGTCTGATGGCCAACGCAGAGACGCCACGGTTCAGCTCTGACTCCGGGCAATTTCGACAAGCGGCCGAGAAACAAACCAATGCTCGTCGCCGTCGCTGCGGTCCATTCCCGAAGACAGTCTCCACTGCGACGCTACTGCTTCTCACCGCGGCCTGCGCGGGCGGGCCAGGAAATCTACAGGGGTCAACCTCCTCACCAACTCCGACTGCTACCACGACCCCGCCCACACCGGTCGCGACGATCCAAGTCAACGACCTGCCAGACGGACGGATTTTTCAGCGCAACGCCGAGCAGACGGCGACGATTCCAGTCACCGGCACCTACTCGGGGGCACCCGCGGCCATCGAGGCTCGCGTCGTCACCTGGCACGACGGCGCCCAGGTAGTGCCATGGCAACCCATCCAGGCTGAGATCTCAAGCGGGACTTTCCAGGGAGCCCTCGCAGCGGTTCCCCAGGGTGGATGGTACCAAATCGAAGCCCGCGCAACCGAAACGGCGGTGACGACATCGAGCACGGCACGCTTCGCCGTAGGTGCCCTCGTCGCCTGCGCCGGTCAGAGTCACATCAGCTTGTGGTTCGATCCAAACATCTTTCCAGGCATCGAGGACGACGACTTCCAGATTCCGGATCCTGTCGACGAAGTTCGAGTGTACCGGCACGACGGCTTCGCAGATTCGCCGCCCGGCCAAGAATGGCACGAGGTCTCGGGGATCGGGGCCACCGTTTTCGCCAACGCACTGCAACGGGGACTCGGAATCCCCATCGGCCTTCTCGCCTACGGCGCAGGCGGCTCTGCACTTTGGCAGAGCAACTCGATCGACGGGCCGGCGTCCTTTCCGCAGCCTTTCGGCTGGTGGCTCGCCGACGACAGTGGCCGGCATCCGAGTGCAAATCACTACGCCGCCCTGGCGCGAGGTATCGCCCGCAACGGCGCCATCGAGGCACTGGTATGGGTGCAAGGACACACCGAAGCGCTCGCCGGGGAATCAAGGCGCCGACACGCGCAAGGGTTGCGTGAGCTCTTCGCCCGTGTACGCGAGGACAGTGGCCGCCCGGATCTTCCCATCATCCTCAGTCTGCTACCGCGCGTCAGCAACGATCCGGCCGGAGAAACACGCGCCGTCGACGGAGAGAACGCACAGAAGATCCGCGATGCCGAAATGCTCATCGCGGAGGAAGACCCAAACACGCATATCGGAGCAACGACGATGGACCTGCCGCTCGGCATCGACAGAGTGCACCACTCCATGGCCGGACAAGCAGAGCACGCAAGCCGCATCGCTGAAGCCGTCGCCCTGATCGCCATTGGTGAAGGGGACGGCGAGCTCTTTCGCGGTCCCCGTCTCACCAGCTTCGACGTCGTCGACGACACGACGATCGACGTCCATATCGCACACCGCGGCGGCAGCGACATCACGCCGACCACCGCGATGCAAGGGTTTTCCGTCATCGGCGAGGGCGTCATTCTCGATGCGAGCCGACATGACTCGAACACCATCCGCCTGACCCTGGATCCCAGTGAATCGATCACGATCGACGGCGTCGCCTACCTGCAAGGCGGCAATCCCGGCGGCCTCGACGTCGGGCGCTTCGCGCACGACTACGTCCACGACGACTCGCATCTGTCACTGCCCCTGGAAGCCGGGCTCCTACGGCGAAAGCCGGGCTCCGAAACGAGCGCCGAGTTTCCACCGAGCGGAGTCTCGCCGCCATGAATTTCGCCACCATCGAGTTTCTCGTATTCTTCACCGCCACCGCCGCTGTCTACTACGGCGTTCCAAGCTCGAGTTGGAATATCCGCAAGCTCGTGCTGCTGGCAGCGAGCTTCGCGTTCTACGCGTCGTGGAGCGCCCCATTTACACTACTCTTGCTCTACTCGATTCTCCTCGACTACAACGTCGGCCGACTCCTGCCCGGCGCATCCAAGCGCAACCGCCCGCTGCTACTCGCCCTTTCCCTGCTGGGAAATCTGGGAGTGCTGACGTTCTTCAAGTACGGCGGCTTCATCTACGACAGCTCGTTGGCGGTCAGCTTGTTCGCGCAGTCGCCGGCACTGAGCTCCTTTTTCGCCGATCTGATACTGCCGCTGGGCATTTCCTTCTACACCTTTCAGAGCATGAGCTATGCGATCGACGTCTACCGGGGCGACCGCGAACCGGCCCGAGACTTCGTCGAATTTGCCCTCTATGTTTCGTTCTTTCCCCAACTGATCGCCGGCCCGATCATGCGCGCCGGCGAGCTCTTGCCGCAATTGCAGAGCGCTCCGACCTTCCGCACCCAGCACTTCCAAACCGGTTTCGCGCGCTTTGGTATCGGTCTGACAAAAAAAGTCGTCTGCGCTGATCTTCTCGCGCTTTTCGCCGATCCGGTGTTTGCAGCACCATCCGAGCATTCGCCAATTTCAGTCGCCCTGGCACTCTATGCCTACGCGTTTCAGATCTATTTCGATTTTTCTGGTTACACCGACATGGCTATTGGACTGGCGCGAATGCTCGGCTTCGATCTGGTCGAGAACTTCAACTTTCCCTATCTGGCGAGCACGATCACAGATTTTTGGCGGCGCTGGCACATGACGCTGTCGCGCTGGCTGCGCGACTACCTGTATGTTCCACTCGGCGGATCGCGGTCGACAAAACGGCAGACCTACCGCAATCTGATGATCACGATGTTGCTTGGTGGACTCTGGCATGGCGCCGGCTGGAATTTTGTGCTCTGGGGCGGGCTGCACGGCTTCCTACTGGCAGTCGAACGGGCGTTGGGATGGCGTGAGCCTCCGCCAGCCACTTCCGCCCGCGCGGTTCGCATTTTTGTGACATTTCATCTCGTCCTGATTGGGTGGTTTTTCTTTCGTATTCAAAGTAGCTCGATCGCCTACGACTACTTGAAGGCCCTGCAAGGACCGTGGCTCCAACCAACCGCTGACGAATCCGGCATGATCGTGCTGGTGTTTCTCGCCTACGGGCTGCACTACGCGGACAGCGCCCTCGGACTGAGGCAGCGTTTCGAGCACTCCTCACCTCTCGTGCAGGGACTGGCCGTAGGAGCTGCGATCATCCTCATGTTGAACTTGCGGGGCCTACATCAAGCCTTCATCTACTTCCAGTTCTGAGGTGCACCCGTGTCGCGCAACGATCTGACGAGACTCCTCCGCAACATCGCAGCGCCGATGTGTGCCGGGCTCGTCGTCGCCGCATACTGCATCGCCGTTCAATGGAACCCTCCCCGCCGCGAAGTCATCACTCACCACCGCTCGCGTGTTCGCGATCTCTTTCGGCGCCGAGACGCGCCGCAAGTGATCTACTTTGGATCTTCGGCAGCCCTGGAAAACACCCGGAGCGCCACCGATCATCGCAACCTTGCCCAACTCTTGGCGCAACATCTGAACCTGGACGAAGCACGGGTGCTCCAAGTCGCGTTCAGGGGTCTGCATCCACGCGTTTTCGAGGCCGTATTCGAGTCGATCACGACCCAGCGGTATCAGCCGCGCCTGCTCGTCGTACCGATCGAAATGAGAGCATTCGCCGTCACCTGGTGGCGTAACCCCCGCTTACAGCACGACCGATTGATCGCGGCTCTGGGCCGCTCGAAGATCTCGCCAACCGACCGGGTGCTCAAGGCACTCCGCCTCGAACCGTACCGTCGAGTAGCAGAGGCGGTGACGTTTGCGCCACACCGCATCAGGCCCCTGGTCGGCCCCCCGGTGCCGATCTACGGGAAAGCTCCCATGGAATTTGCCGACTACATCCAGATGCTGGTCGACTTGTCCATCGAAGAGGGCTCGGACGAATGGCAAAACAAACTCGAAACGCAGTTCCGAGCCCACTACCTGGGCGACATCCACGCGACCCACCCATTCCTGGCGGCGCTCGAACGCTTGGGGAAGAGGGCCCGAGAGGCAGGCGTGGCGGTTGTCTACTACATCGCCCCCGTGAACGTCGAAGACCTCGAACGATATACCGGAAGTGACGCAACTCGGTTGAAGCAAAACATCCACCTGGTCAAACAGACACTGCAGCGCGCCGGCGAGCTTCACGTCATCGATCTTTCCACCTCTCTCGGCAGCGATCGTTTCACCGACAAACGCTGGACCTGTGAACACCTCGATATCCGTGGGCGATCACAGACGGCACGACACGTGGCGGACTACGTCCGCGCTCACCACCTTCTCTCTCCGGACCTTCACTGAAGAGAGCATTTCTGCGCGCTCAGCGCCGCAGAACTTTCCCGCGAAAGTCCCGGATGACCGGGATTGGGTCCAACCATCTCGACGCGTCGCAGCGGCTCGGGTCGATCTTGCTCGGCGCGCCGGCGAACCCTTTGGGAATCTGGCTGACCAACTCCGGCGGATCCTCACTGTCGTCGAAGAAATGGTACTCGAAGCCGGGCACGAACAGATCCTCGTCGGCGTGCACGTCGATCGTCCGAACACCGTAGGTCGACAGCTCAGTGGTCAGCGCCTGCGGCGGTATGATCCACACGTGTCGCGGCGATGCCATGAACTGGTACTGGATCAGGCGGTTGCGCGAGAGAATGCGATAGCGGCGAACGACGCCGCCGTAGAGCTTGGAGCGCGAGCGGCCGCGGTCGAGGATGCCGCGCCGAAAATCGGGCTCGAAGCCGGCGGCGAATCGCAGCGACTTCGGATCGCTGCGCTTGGAAAAATAGGCGACCCGCTTGTTGCCGTGAATCAGGTTGCGCGGGTTGGCCTGCGCGCGCCGCCGAGGCTCGGTGAAATCACGGTAGGCGGCCACTCGGTTGGCCGGTCCACGCCGCAACACGAGCACCGGGCCGTTGACGTCGTAGGGAATTCGCTTGGCGCTGCGACTCGCCGATTCAAACGCACCCTGCACCTCGAGCGGCAGGTCGGTCGTCGCCTCGGCCGAATAGATGCCATACTCGTTTCCCTCCCAGACACTTTGCACGTCGCCCTTGCCGATCCAGTCGTCGGTTCGATGCGAAGCGCACCGCCACTGCAGTGACACGTCCTTGTAGAACAACCGAGCATAGGCGACGCCGCCCTGCAGGACATAGCCGACGAAGAAACGCAGGTCTTCGTTCTGCCGCAGTCCTGAGAGGTAGAACACCGTCGAAAACAACTCGACCTTGAACTTCGGCTGGTAGCCCAGCGAGAAGAGGCGGTTCGGCCGTTTCGCCGCCAATCCGTCGGCGCGCAGCGGCACACCGCGTTCGAGATGGCGCCGCAACTCGCCGGCAACGGCGCGTGGCGACGACGGCGAGAGCGCCGCGCTAGGCTGCACGGCGGTCGGAATCACGGAAGGTGTCAAGACGCGACCGGCAGATCACGGGGAGCTTGGAGGAATGAAGCACTCCTCGATCGCCGGATCGGTGCACGTCGCGAAAGATCGATCGACGATCGCATCCGCACTGAGGTCGATTTCGACACCCCCGGTCGACGTGTATTCCACGTTGTGGTTCTGGCCATCGACGAACAACGCAAAGCGGCCGGCCTTGGCACAGGCACTGCCGGCGTCGACGGTCGCATCGTCCAACGTGCTGATCGAGATCGCCGCACCCTCATCGCAGGAATGAGAGAGGACGGAGGTCGCATTGAACCGGCTGGCGACGCCCTGCTCGAGCGCCAGCGCCATCGACAGCGGCGCGTGGGACACCGTGAAGACGTCGCCCGTCTCGTTCACCGTCTCCACCGACCCCGTGTAAGACAGGATCGCCAGCGGTCCCGGCGTCAAACAGGTACCCATGTTCTCGATCGTCATCGCGCCGTCCAGCGCGTCGACCTCGCTACCGTACTGCGTCTGGCAATCGGTGAAATCGACCGTGATCTGCGCACCGTTGAGCGTCTCCATACACGAAACCACGCGCATACCGGCGACCGGGCAGGGGTCGCCAAGACCCGGAAGACCCGGAAGCCCCGACAGCGCCGCCGATGCCACGCCGTCGAGCTCGAATGCCAGATCGGCGAAGCGCACCAATTTGTTGAGCACGCCGGAGACGAGAATCTCGGCCTGAATGGCCTGAGCGTCCGGAGTCGCCGTTGCGGTCGCCGTCGCCGTCGGCCCGGTCGACGTCGCCGTCGCCGTCGGGCTCGCACTCGGCCCGGCAGTAGCCGTATCGGCGGGCGTCGCACTCGCGCTCGCCGTCGGCGTCGCTGCGCCGGGCGTGTTCGTCGCACCCTGCGTTCCCGTCGCTGTCGCCGTCGCACCGGCCGTCGCCGTCTCGGTCGGCGCAGCCGTCGCTTCACTCGCCGTTGCCGTCGCCGTTGCGGTCGCAGCACCAGGTGTGTCCGTTGCACCCTGCGTTCCCGTCGCCGTCGCACCGGCCGTCGCCGTCTCGGTCGGTGCAGCCGTCGCCTCACTCGCCGTCGCGCTCGCCGTCGCCGTCGCTGCACCAGGCGTGTCCGTCGCACCCTGCGTTCCCGTCGCTGTCGCCGTCGCAGCGGCCGTCGCCGTCTCGGTCGGTACCGCCGTCGCCTCGCTCGCCGTGGCGCTCGCCGTAGCTGTCGCTGCACCAGGCGTGTCCGTCGCAGCCTGCGTTCCCGTCGCGGTCGCTGTCGCAGCGGCCGTCGCCGTCTCGGTCGGCGCCGCCGTCGCTTCGCTCGCCGTAGCACTCGCCGTCGGCGTCGCTGCACCAGGCGTATCCGTCGCGCCCTGGGTTCCCGTCGCCGTCGCCGTCGTACCGGCCGTCGCCGTTTCCGTAGGTTGGGCTGCCGTCGCACTCGCGGTCGCCGTCAGTGTCGCCTCGGCGCTGCCGGTCGGCGTCGCGGTCGGCTCCTGCGTCGGCGTCAGGGTCGGCGCCTCGGTAGCGGTCGCACTCGGCTCCTGGGTCGGTGTTTCCGTGCTGGCTTCCGCCGTCGCGGTTGCCGTCGGCGCCGGCGGACACCCGTCGAGAGCGTTGCGCACGGCGCTGATCAAGACGCCGATGGACACGGGTCCGGGTCCGAAAGCCGGGCAATCGGAGAGATCGGCCTCGCCGAGGGCAATCCGCACGCCGCGAATCAGCTCACCGACGACGACTCGACCGTCACCATCGCAATCTCCCAAACAGCCTTGGGCCCGGGCAGACGGTGCACTGACGATCAACGAGACGACGGCCACCAACAGGATTCTTGCGCTCATTCGGCGAGCATAGCCAAATGGGGGCCGAATCGACAAGCGGACAAACCCTCAAAATCGGCGGCGGGGCGGGCGAAGGGACCTAAGAGACGGGAAGGGACCCAAGGGACGAGGGACGAAGGGGACCTGTGTTGCAGGGATTGGCTTGGGACTGCAGATCACCATTTGCAATGACGGGCTCCGCGTGGGAAGCAGCTGCCGAAGGGAGGGGGTATGGCTTGGCTGATTCTGGGTGTGCTGGTTTGGAGCTTGGTTCATCCGTTGCGCAGCGTCGCTGCCCCTACGCGCGCCTCGCTGATTTCGCGCTTGGGCGACAACGGCTACCAGGGAGCCTTCTCGCTGGTGATCCTGGCCTCGATCGTCCTGATGGTGGTCGGCTGGCGCTCCAGCGTGCCCACCGCGGTCTACCTACCTCCGGTATGGGGACGCAGTGCGGCCATCATCTTGATGCTCGCCGCCTTCGTGCTTTTCGCGGCAAGCGCTCTGCCGACCAACATCAAGCGCTACGTACGCCACCCCCAGCTCACCGGCGCAGTGGTCTGGGCCGCGGCACACCTCCTTTCCAACGGTGACAGCCGTTCGGTGGTGCTCTTCGGCGCCATCGGCCTCTGGGCCTTGATCCAAATGCCGCTGATCAGCCGGCGCGAGGGCGCCTGGAAAAAACCCGATCCGGTACCGCTCGGCGCCGAGGTCAAAGTCGTCATTGCCGGCATCGTCGGCTACATCGTCCTTCTACTCGCCCACCCC
The DNA here is from genome assembly GCA_965216585.1 of uncultured Binatia bacterium (SeqCode). GTDB lineage: Bacteria > Desulfobacterota > Binatia > HRBIN30 > CADEER01 > CADEER01. The sequence goes on from CBDCGC010000003.1 coordinate 708,787, forward strand.
TACCTCTTCGGCGTTGCGCCGATCACTAGGTAGATCCGAAACGACCCTCTGGCGACTTGCACAATATCCGCACAACCATGCCAGCCCCCTGTACCCCGATAGTGCTGAGCCTATGCTGCATGATTGTCGCACTGTTCATCTTTTCAACTTTCTATCGATCCTGATCTACCTCAGCTAGTTTACTGTTCGGCGACATCCACTCCGAAGAGGCCGGATGAGCTGTTGGGAATCCTCTGGCAGATGAAGCTTCCATCGTTGTTGCCCAAGCATATAGAGCTCGGTTCACCCCGCCCAAGGCCTGGGCGGCCCTGAGGATCCCAAGTTGGATTCGCGAACACCGCGTCGGCATCACCGTCGAGATCGATATCGCCTAGCGCAACGCCTGACGTGAACCCCTGGAACCTCTGGTCGATTACATCACAGGAAAACTCACCCAGGCCGTCGCCAAGGCACCTCGTGTTGGCGGTTAGCATGGGAAAAGGCGTGGGGAAAAAGTTGCCGAAGACAATATCAAGGAAGCCGTCGCCATCGAGATCGGCGAGATCAACGCAACTCGCGATCGTGTTGTTCGGCACGATGCCGTTGCAGTCGAGCGCCCCGCTTCCATTGCCAAGGCACACTTGGTTGGTCGCAGCCAAAGAGGTGGAGAAGACTGCGTCGAGATGCGAGTCACGGTTGACATCTCCAATGACTACGCCGCCGAAAGATTGATCGGTGAGCCTCTCACACTGAAACCCCCCCAATCCGTCACCGAGGCAAACTGACGTATAACCAAGACGCCCAGCAACCACGAGGTCGCCAGATCCATCCTCATTGAGATCGCCGATCGCGACATCGTGAATTCGCAAATCGACGGTTCTGGGCGGCTCACATCCAACCAATCCATCGGGTGTCCCGAGACAGAAAGATGCGCCACCATCGACCGCGCTCGAGCCGATTACCGCGTCTTTCCAGGGATCTGCGTTTAGATCACCAACAGCAACTGATTCCCCCAACACGCCTAGGTCGGAGCAAAGGAACGTGCCATCGTGCTGTCCGAGGCACGTATGACTTGCCGTTTCACTCCGATGGGATGCTGACCCTGCGAAAACCAAGTCCAAGACTCGATCTCCATTCAGGTGAACTAGCGCTACATCCGACGATCCCCGCGAGTTGCTCGCGACCCCGCGACAGTCGAGCCCCTGTTCGGGGTCAAAGGTGCAGATCAAGTTTTCGCGGGCGCGGTCGGCAAAGGCAATGTACGTGAGCGAGCGAATAGGCGTCGGGAGAGGCGTGGCCGTAGCGTCGACGACATCTGATCCTTCGTCACCGCATCCGCACACCAAACTGAAGACAAACAGCGCGATCACGCAAGTTTCCCGACGTGAGCTCATTGACAGGTACCTCCCCCGCGGACGCCCCCGAAATCTCGAAACACCGTGGTAGTGATAGCTGTGTATAGACAAAGTTTAATTGGTTGCAAGGTTTGCTGCTGCGAGTATCAGAGAAACACCCGCACCGGCATTCCGGTCGCGCGTATACGTTCGGCGAAGCTCTCCATCCACTCGGCGTTCAACGCCGATAGCTCGCCTGCTTCGGGCTGGCTGGATGGTCGCGCCAGTCCGTAGAGTAAAACGGCTTCGACCGGCACTCGGCGGCGGCGTAGCTCGCTCATTCGCTCTACCAGCGCCTCCACTTCTTCTTCGGGCGGTGGAGCTCCGTGCCAGGAAAAGAGGCAGACCTGCAACAGGGTACGGCAGAGCTCGGCCGAGCGAATCAACCGTTCCATCTGGCCATCCCGGCCGATGGCGCTACCGTTGATTCGCTGGATTCCCGCATCCGTGGCACTGTCCATCTTGAACCAAACCTCACCACCGATCTGCGACAGGGTTGCGAGCGCTGCTCCGACATAGTCCTTGAGCATCAGCGAGCCATTGGTGATCAGCACGACCGGAATGCGGCCAAGCAGGTCGTTGGCGGCCAGCTCCTCGCCGACGACCCCGACCACCTCACCGAGCTGGCGCGAGCTGGTCGGCTCGCCGTTGCCGGAAATCGCCACGTCGCGCAGCTCGGCCGGACCAGCCTCCGTATCGAAGGTTTCTCCGGACAGGATGCCGGTCAACAATCGTTGCAACTCGTCTCGAAGTTGATCGACGTCGATCGGCGGAGCGTTGCCCGCCACCAGATTCGGCACTTGGCAGTAGACGCAGCGAAAGTTGCAGGCGTTGTTGGGGCTCAAGTTCACGCCGAGGGAAACACCACCGGCGCGGCGCGACAGGACCGGATAGACGTAGGTCATCCCCGCCGCGTCGCGGTCGTGATCATTGACGGACAGCTTCATCGCGCACTCGCCTCGATCGTAGGCGCCGCGGCGCCCGACGACAACGATCGGCCGCGGATCAGTTTTTCGCGCGGTAGAGGTCGGCTCGGTTCACCTTGACGTCACCGGGAGAGAAAACGCTCTCCCAGCAGTAGCCTTCGCTGTTGACCAACTGGACCAAGACGTCGGTGCTCTGGTGCATCATCGCGTTCGGCCCCGCCGCCACGGGCATCGGCACCGTCTCGCCCTTCGCCGCGAGGATGACCTTGTCGCGCTCGGGCTTGCCGGATTTGAGCAGGAACTTGAACACGCCGTCCTGGAACCGCTCCCGGTCCCGATAGATGAACCCTCGGTTGACCGTATCGGCCAGTGCTCGCCAACAGGAGAAGGCACAGGTATCGGCAGACTGCACCTCGATCTTGTTGACGTGTACGGGCAGCACGCCGTTCTCGTCGTAAAAGCACAGCGCAAAATCCGTATCGATGCGCGGATCGCCGAGATCGGGCGGATCAATCGTCCCGCGCGTCCACACCCACTTGATGCGGCGGCCGCGTGGCGTCTTGTTCTTGATCAGGATGCGAGAGCGGGCAGCGGCTCCACAGCCGCTACGCGGCAGGTTGGTGCACAAGGGCGGCGTGGTCGGTGTCGACGTCGGCGTCTGGGTCGGCGTACCCGTTGCCGTCGGTGTCGCCGTCGGTGGCAGCGGCGTCGGCGTCGATGTCGCGGTTGCCGTCGCAGTCGGTGTGGGCGTCGCCGTCGGTGTAGGGGTGGAGGTGGGTGTCGGCGTATCGGTGGGAGTGTTGGTCGGCAACGGCGTATCCGTAGAAGTAGGCGTCACCGTCGGCGTCGCGGTCAGATTGTTGGGGTTGCTGTTCGGATCAGCGGGGTCGGAGCCGCGGTCGAGCTCATCGCGGTCGAAGTAGCCGTCCAGGTCGCGGTCGATGCCGGCACGGGTCCCCGAACCCGGCGGCACACACGTGTACGTCAGCTCCTGTCCTGACACGGCGGCGAGAATGCGCAGCTGAGCTTCGGTCAGCAACGGCTCTGAGGGCCGGTCACTGCGGAAGGTATCGGCGGCCACCTGCACCCAGCCGCGCTGCTCGTCGGCTACGATTCCCTTGACGACGATGTCGCACTCGGTCGCCCCGGCGTCCCCGGGCACCGGATAGGACGCCTGCGAGCGCGCCAGCAACAGGTCTATACGCGGTGAGACGAGGGGGAAGTTGTCGTCGTTGATGGTGATCTGCTGCCCGACGATGGGTGCCAGGTTGCTGTCGAAAGCCAACATGAACTGCTCGACCTGGCGGCGCTGCGCATCACCGCCGTTGAACCCGACCGGGTTGAGGGTGCCGCCGTCGTTGAACACCGTCGCATTGAAAAAGCGAAAGAGCGTATCGATGGCTCCGTCGTGCAGGAAGCCGAAGCCGCGCACCTGCGGCCCGAGATGTCCGTTGTTGCCGGCGTTGATGAAGTCGACGTCGGCCATGCCGAACATACCGACCTTCTGGTAGAGGTTGCGCAGATGGGCAACCTTCATCACCTGGGGCTCGTTCTCGAAGCTCGCCTCGCCGTTGCCGCCGAAGAAACCCTGCGACGGATTGAACGTGTGACACCCCACACAGGTGAACCCGGTGCCGCCGCCGACGAACAACCCGTCCGAGCGCCGACTGCCGGTCATGAAGTTGAGGCCCGCCTGCTGGTCGGCGGTGAGCGAGTTGTCGAGGGCGCGGATCGGATTCGGCGGCAGAAAAATCTGCAAGGCGAAGTCGGAAAAATCCTGCATCCTGTTTTCGGGAATCATCCCATCGCGACCGACCAGCCCGGGAAAGGCAACGCGAAAATTGCGGAAAGAGATGTCCTCGTTGAACGGATCGACGAGGTCGGCGCGATCACCGCGCCAGTGCATGGCGCCGTGGTTGGCCATGCCGCGCAGAGTCTGGGTCGTCATCGGTCCCTTCATCGGGTGGAAGTTGTCGAAATCGACGTCCTCCCCATTGAGGACGGCGATGTCTTCGAGCTTGATCGGCAGCGGGTTCGGCGTCTGGTGATCATCGGGGTTGCCGAGGTCCCAGGCCAGGCTGTCGAAGTCGCCGAAAATATGGCAGCTCGAGCACGATGCCTCGCCGTTGCTGGACGTGAAGAACGCGTCGTAGAGCATCGGGCGCCCGGCAATGACGTCGGCCGGTTCGGGGTTGTGCATGAGCAGGTGATCGATCTCGCTCTTGGTCGCGGTGTCGACGACCGACACACCGTTGTCGAAGCGCGTCGCGACGTAGAGTCGGCCGTGCGTCTCGTCGAGGACGACACCGCAGGGCCCGCCACCGGAAATCGCAATGTGGTCGGCACTATCGGGAACGAAGGTGTCGTCTTCCAGCTCCGCGGTGTCGAAGACCCCGACCTTGGCGGAGCCGAATGCCGCCGTGTACAGCGTCGTCCCATCGCTCGACACCGCCATGTCCAGCGGCGTCGCCAGGCTCTTCTCCTTGACGCCGGCCGGAGCCGGCCGAACCGAGTAGTCGATGTGCTTGTTGAGATGTCGGGCCTCCACGTCGGCGCCGTCGAAAACACTGATACGGTACTCCGACAACCGCCCCTGCACCGTGGTGCTGGCATTCCCCGGACCTTCGAAGCGCACTTCGTTGCGCGCTTCGCCGTTGGAAATGTAGACGTTGCCGTTGACCGGATTGACCGCCATGTTGAAGAGAATCGTTCCGACCTGCGGCACGGCGGCCAGCTCGGCCGGCGGGTTGGCATCCGCATCGATGACGAAGAGGTCGTAATCGGGCAGGTCAAACTTGACCGCGTCATCCCAAACCCGGTCGAGCTCATCCTTCCAGTTGGTGCCGTCGAACTTGACGATCAGCCCGGTTTCAGGCCGTACCGCCCCTCCGGCATCACGATGCGGCAGCGGCAGGCCGCCCGGCATGGTGATACCCGACACCGTGCACGCCCCTTGCACCTGGTTGGCGTTGATGCTGGCGTCGCCGGTATCGCAAACCACGCCCTCGGCCAACGTCGTCGTCTGGTTGCCCGAGTGGAAGATCCCGGCGTAGACCTTGGTACCGTCTGCAGAGACCGCCAGCGGCCGCGGCGTGTCGCCGAAGAGCGTGATGATGGTCAGCGGCGGGCCGTGCAACTGTCCGCCCATGGCGTCGGCGTCGAACACCCAAACGTCGGCGCGACCGACACCTTCCGTCGTCAACTGCGGATCGACCGGTGAGTTCTGCCCGCGGTGCGCCGTCGTGACAAAAGCCCGATTGCCGCCGCTGCCCCCGAAAACGATGTCACGCGGCTCGTCGCCGACCAGCACCGTGCGGGTGACGCGCGGCGGTGACGCCGAGAGATCGACGATGCTGACACTGTCGGAAAGGTGGTTGACGACCCACGCCTCACCGTCGTCGCGCAAAGCAACGGCACACGGTTCGACGCCGACATCGACGGCGCCGATATGGGTCAACCCACCAGCATCGACGGCGAAGATCTCCAGCCGATTGTCAGGCGTGTTGGTCGCGTAGAGGCGCGTGCCGTCGGCCGAGAGCGCCATCGGGCGCACCGGACCGGTTTCGAAGGTCGTAAAGGTCGCCGCATCTGCCCGCCCGGCCACGAGGGCCAGCATCGTCCAGCCAGCCAACGACAGTAATCGCTTCATCGGTCGGTCCCCCCCCCATGCTACCGGATGCTACCGGATGCTACCGACCGCGAGTGCCGGATGCCGGCCATGGGACCACCGGGCGACGATATTTGCAATCGCTCCGGCGGAGAAATTGCACATCCCGCCGGCTGCGGCATGGCCAGCGCGCGTCGATTTCACCTGCCTCGGCGGGATCGCCGGCTCCAGGTTTCCTTTGCATCGGCGATCTTCTATTCTGGGCGGCTACTATCTTCAAAGTGAGGTACCGATGTCAGCGACTGCGGCCAAAGAAGCCACCTTCATGAACACCGACCTGCCCCTGCTGGCCGGACTGCCCTATCGGGTGGCCGATCTGAGCGAGGCCACGGTCCGCTTCGGGCGCAAGGAGATCGATCTCGCCCTGGTCGAAATGCCGGGACTCGCCGCCCTGCGCGAGACCTACGCCGGCGAGAAGCCGCTGGCCGGTGCAAAAATCATGGGCTCGCTCCACATGACCGTGCAGACCGCGGTCCTGATCGAGACCCTCGTCGATCTCGGCGCCGACGTCCGTTGGGTTTCCTGCAACATCTTTTCGACGCAGGATCACGCCGCGGCAGCTACCGTCGTCGGCCCCGAAGGCAGTGCCGACAAACCGAGCGGTGTCCCGGTATACGCTTGGAAGGGCGAAACCCTGCCGGAGTACTGGTGGTGTACGTTGCAGGCCCTGGTGTGGCCGGACGGCAGCGGACCCAATCTGGTGCTCGACGACGGCGGCGACGCCACCCTGATCGTCCACCTCGGTCGCGAGTACGAGGAGTCCGGCGAGATCCCCGCCGTCGAGACGGCCGAGAGCGACGAGCACCGCTGCGTCCTGCAGCTCCTGCACGACGTGCGCGCCGCCAAGGGGGACAGCTTCTGGCACGACATCGCATCATCGATCCGCGGCGTCTCCGAAGAAACGACGACCGGTGTGCACCGCCTCTACGAGCGCGTCGAGAACGGCTCCCTGCTCTTTCCCGCCATCAACGTCAACGACAGCGTCACCAAGAGCAAGTTCGACAACATCTACGGCTGCCGCCACTCCCTGGTCGACGCCATCATGCGCGCCACCGACGTCCTCATCGCCGGCAAGAAGGCACTCGTCTGCGGTTTCGGCGACGTCGGCAAGGGCTCCGTGCAGTCGCTGCGCGGCCAATCGGCTCGCGTTTCGGTGACCGAGGTCGATCCGATCTGCGCGCTGCAGGCGTGCATGCTCGGCATCGACGTCGTTCGCCTCGACGACGTGGCGGCGGACTTCGACATCTTCGTCACGACGACGGGCAACCGCAGCATCATCAGTGTCGAGCACATGAAGCGCATGAAGCACAACGCCATCGTCTGCAACATCGGTCACTTCGACAACGAGATCGACATGGCCGACCTCGAGGCGCTGGTCGCCAGGGGAGAGGTCGAAAAGATCGAAATCAAGCCGCAGGTGCACGAGTATCGATTCAAGAAGACGACGCACGGGCCCAACGGCGGCGGTCACTCGATTCTCGTTCTCGCCGAAGGCCGCCTGGTCAACCTCGGCTGCGCGACCGGCCATCCCAGCTTCGTCATGAGCGCCTCGTTCACCAATCAGGTGATGGCGCAAATCGAGCTGCACCAAAACGCCGAGAGCTACGGCAAGAGCGTCACGGTGCTACCAAAGAACCTCGACGAAAAAGTCGCACGCCTGCACCTGGCCAAGTTTGGCGCCGAGCTCACCGAGCTGACTCCCGATCAAGCGAAGTACATCGGCGTCGCCGTCGAAGGCCCCTACAAGCCCGAGCACTACCGCTACTGAGCGCGACCCCCGACCGACCGCCACGGCAGCGGCCATCGAGCAAAGAACGATTCTTAAAGATGAGCACGAGCACGAAAATCGCAATCGCCGCCGGTCTGGCCCTCGTGCTTTGGTTCGGCTGGATCGCCATGCAAGTCCGCAGCAACAGCGGCGAGGTGGCCGGCCAGCGCCCTCGACCGCCGCAGCTAGGGCGGAAGGCAAACGAGAGAACTACACAACAAGGCAACGCCGCCGCAACCGACCGGCGGGCGACGACCGGCGAAATCGCCGCCGCTCCGCACCAGCGCCGCGACGGCAGCAACCGCGCGGCACCACCCGTGGATCGCGCCGCCCGCCTCGCCGAGCGGCGGCCGGCCGCCGGCGCCGAGCCAGCCGACCCGGACACCGAGCCGCTCGACTACACCGGCGCCCCTCCGGTCAGACAGCACAGCGATGCGGTTGGCGCGGCGGACGTTGGTGACGACACGAGTGACGACAGCGCCGACGGCGGCGGCGAAAAGAGGTTCGTCCCCGGTCCCGGCGACATCCGGCCCAACGCCCAGTTGAGCGGCGCCGACCTCTCGCAACAGCAACTCGAGGAGGTCGATCTCAGCGGTGCCAACCTGAGCGACGCCACCCTCGCCGGCGCCAAGCTGCTCGGCGCCGACCTCGCGGAAGCCAATCTGGAAAAAGCCAATCTATCGAGTGCAGACATGCGGCGCGCGACGTTGACCGATGCCATTCTGCACCAAGCCCAGATGAGCGGCGTCGACCTGCGTGGCTCGCTGATGAACGGCGTCGATCTGACCAAGGCGAATCTGGAAAAGGGCAATTTCGCCGGCACCTCGTTCAACGCAGCCGACTTCACCGGGGCAAACCTGCGCGAGGCAACGCTCTTCGGCGTCGACCTGTCGGGCGCCATTCTCGACGATGTCGATCTGGCCGGGGCCAACCTCCAAGACGCCTATCTGCGCGGCGTCGACCTGATGACGGCGGCCAACCTGAACTGCCGGCAGCTCAAGCAGGCGAGGAGCTGGGAAGCCGCGCTGCGCCCCGAAGAGCTCGCCTGCGGCGCGGACATTCCCGAGTTCTAGTCGAGCAGACATCCCGACAGAGCTGCGCACCGCGACAGTCGGCGATTGTCCTTTGCTGGCTGCCGCGCTTTTGGTACGCTCGCGTCAACCGATTTGGGGGAATGGATGTTCGAATCTCGTCGCATTGCGGCGGCGGCGAAGGTGAGCGCCCTCGCCATCGTCTGGTCGCTGTCGCCAAGCCAGGGAAACGCCCTCGACCCGCATCTGCTCTGCGAAAAACACGCCGGCCTGAGCCTGGTCAAGTGTGTCAAGAAGCTCGCCAATGCCGAGCGCAAGTGCTTCAAAAAGACCGGCGTCGCCTGTCTCGACGGCGCTCCCGAGCTGCAGAAGCCACTCGACAAGCTGGCGGCAAAAATCGCCGCCAAGTGCGCGACCGATGCGGACGTCCAGGCAGCCGGCTTCACGTCGTTGACCGTCGCTTCGTTGACCGACCGTCTCCAATCGGCGTGCCGGGCAGAGTCTGCGTCACTCATTGCCCGCACCTTCGGCGGCCCCCATGGCTCGGCCTGGAGCGCCGCCTCCGACGACGACAAAAAGTGCCTGGACAAGGCCTTCAAGTCGGGGCGCAAGGTAGTGACCGGCGCCGCCAAGGCGCAAATGAAGTGCGTCGACAAAGAGCGCAAGGGCGCGACTTGCGACACCGTCAAGACAGCCGAGAAAGTCACCAAGCTGGGCGACAAGGCGAGCGCCAAGATCGCGTCGTGCGCCACCGCCACGAGCGACCTGATCGCCGTCGATACCAGTGAGTATGTGTCGCGCGCCCAGGCACAGGCGCGCTGCATGACTGCCATCGCCCACCCCGACGTCACTCCGCTCGATCTCGATTGCGGGCCGCGCGCCGCAGTATCCAGCCCGGCGCGGGGCTCTTTCGTCCAGATCGTGCTCGACGAAGCGACCTGGGGAACGCGCTGCGGCAACGGCGACTCCTACGCGTTTTGGATTCGTCTCGCGCCTGCTGGGTCGCCTGTCGAGAACGTCGTCGTCCATATGCAGGGCGGCGGCGTGTGCATCTTCGAGGGCGATTGCAGCAACGTCAGCTCGGGGTTGATGGAAGCCCTGAACGACAACCCGTCGCAAAGCGGCATCATGTCCAACAACCCGGCGGTGAGTCCGTTTGCCAACTGGACCAAGGTCTTCATGCCGTACTGCACGCAGGACATCTTCATCGGCGGCGGCACGACCAGCGCCTGGCCGAGCGTCACCGTGCACCGTTTCGGCGCGGTCAACCTGCGCGCTGCGTTGCGCTACCTGCGCGACGTCTTGTGGCGCGAGATGGACGGCGACAGCGAAGGGTATCGCCCCGACCGCATCAAGATGCTCTTCGGCGGCACTTCTGCCGGCGCCTTCGGCACACTCTACAACTACCACTACGTCCTCGACGACCTGCAGTGGATCCACACCAGCGCTTGGCCAGATTCAGCGCTCGCCCTCGACAACGGCGAGCTGCTGGGCGTTGGCAGCCTCGGCGCCATCCTCATCGACGACACACCGCCGTTCGGCTGGGGAGCCCTCCCCCACATGCCGCCCTATTGCTTTCAGAGCGACTGCGGGGTCGGCGAACGCATCTACGCGACCAGTGCACCGCGCCTCAAGGCCGAGCCCGAGCAGCAATTTCTGGTGCTTTCCAACCAGGTCGACAACACGCAGGTCTTCACGACCTTCTTCAACAACGTCGTCGAGTGGGTGAACGCCATGCGTCAATCGTACTGCGACACCATGGGCACCAACGGACTGAACTATTTCCTGCCGGCAATCTCGAGCAGCCGACACGTCATTGCGACCAATGAGAGTCTCTTCACCGGCCAGTCCGTCGATGGCATCTTGATGAAGGACTGGCTCGATCTCGCGATGACGGACCCGGACAGCGTCTTCGACGCGGTCGAGGAGGGTTCGCTGGTCACGGCGATTCCGGGAGTCAACGCCTTCCCCTGCACGGTCGACTGAGAGCGCCCGGCCTACTTCGAATGGATCGCCACCTGCGGATCGCGGCACGGCCGTGATCCGCAGGTCTACCTTTGAACGTATGCATGGACTGGCGACCCCGGTACGAGCTGCACTCGCTCTGCTGTTGGTGACCACCGGATGCGAGCAAACTCGCCTGTTGGAGCAACTCGACCGCGCCGTCGTGCGGGCGTCGAGTGACGACTCGGTCCGACTGGCAACGCTCTCCCTCGCCGGTGACGACCGCCGCGCGCTGATCGCGCCGGCGGAATCACACGTCCGCTTCCGCGACCTTTCACTGCGCCGCGGTGCCGTTCTCCGCTTCGCCATCGGCCTCGACGAAAACACCTGGCAGCGCGACGGCGACGGCGTGCTCTTTTCGATTCGACTCGATATCGGGCGGCGGCGCGTCTTTCTCTTCTCGCGTCTCGTCGATCCGGCTCACCGCGACGAAGACCGGCGTTGGCTCGACTTCTCGATCCCACTCGGTCCACACCTGCCCGGCGACGGCGACGAACAAACCGCCTCCCTGGTCTTCCGCACCCAGGTGGGGCCGCGCCACGATGCAAACTTCGACACAGGCGCCTGGAGCGACGTCCGTATCACCTATCCGTGGTTCGCCCCCAGACCCGAACGCGTCGGTCCCAACGTGCTTCTACTCTCGCTCGATACGCTGCGCGCCGATCACATCGGTGCCTACGGCTATGAACGGGCGACGACCCCCAACCTGGACGCTCTGGCAGAGGACGCCATCGTCTTCGAACACGCCATCGCCCCGGCCAATCACACGCTGGAGTCGCACATGTCGTTGATGACCGGGCTCTACCCTGCGGCGCACGGTGTTCGCCGCAAACCCGGCGACCGATTGCGCGCCGACCCTCTCAGCCCGCGCCGCGTTACGCTCGCCGAAACCCTACAGGCGCACGGGTACGCAACCGGTGGGTTTGCCTACAACTGCGTTTGGATGCAGGCCCGCTACGGTTTCGGCCAGGGCTTCGACCACTATCGCGCCATCCCCGTCAACGCCCAGCGCGTCAACGACGAATGGATCTTCCCCTGGCTCGAAGCGCACCGCCAGCGCACCTTCTTCCTCTTCGTGCACTACTACGACGTGCACTCGGATTGGCGGAAGCTGCCCTACGACGCTCCGAAGGAATTCGTCGAGCGCTTCGCCGGCCCGGCACCGGCCGGTTTCGAAGCCTGTCGCGACGAGGTTTGTGCAACCAAGCTCCTGATGAGCCTCGACAAGTCGAACGAAGAGATCCCGGCCGAGCACCTCGACTACCTGCGCCATCTCTACGACGCGGGCGTCGCCGCAACCGACGAGCAGGTCGGACGTCTGATCGGCAAGATCCGCAAGCTCGGACTCTACGACGATACGGTGATCGTCGTCACCGCCGATCACGGCGAGGAATTTCGCGAACACGGCAACCTGCTCCACAAGCAGCTCTACGAAGAAACGATCCGCGTCCCCCTCATCGTCCGCCACCCCGCCACCCTGGGTCGGCCGCGCCGCATTGCCCAGCCAACCGCCACCCTCGGCATCATGCCGACCATCCTCGACGTTCTCGGCATCTCTCCAATCGTCCCCACCCAGGCCACCAGCTTGCCCGCGCTCGCCGACGCCGCGCCGGCGAGCGAGGGCATCGTCGTCAGCGGCCTCAACCAGCACGCCTTGCTGCGATGGCCGTGGAAGCTCATCGAAAAAGGGCGCCAGCGCGAGCTCTACAACCTGCACGACGACCCCGGCGAGGTGCGCGACCTGGCCGACCAGGAGCGAGATATCCGCACCTCCATGGTTTCGCGTCTGCGCAAGTGGAAGAAAATCGACGCCGCGCGCCTACCGTCGAGCACGAAGAGCGCAGCAGCCGCTCTGAACCCCAGCGAGGCGGAACGCGAGCGGCTACGCGCCCTCGGCTACGCTGACTAGCCGAGCCATCGGCGCGGCGCCGGATCGTTCATGTAGAGAAATTTTTCGAATGAGATATCGCGCCAGCGATCACCGACCTCAGCCTGCGCCTGAGCCTCGCCTGAGCCTACGAGCGCAGCGAGTCTCCGGACAGAGGTCAGGCCACGGCGCGTTCGTGGGCGCGCTGCATCGCCAGCTTGCGCTGCTGTCCCGTCTGGATGATGTCGACGGCGACGAGGACGGCGATCGAGAAGTACATCGTCGCCTTCGACATCGGCTCGACTGCGTAGCCGAAGAGATGCAAGTGGGCTTCGTGCCCGCCCTCGCCGAGCAGGGCTACGCCAACGATCAACAGGATGAACAGCCCCAGCACCTCGTACTTTCGGTTGCGCTCGAGAAACTCGGACACGCGATCGGCGAGAACCAACATCAACGTGCTGGCGACGGTGATCGCCGCCGCCACCACGGGGAACACTTTCGAGATGGCGAGCGCCGAGAGGATCGAATCGAAGGAGAAGATCAGGTTCATGAGAACGATCATTGCCACCACCTGCCACGCTGGCTTGCTACCCCCCTCGCCTGCGTGGCCGAGATGGTCGAGCGACAACATGTGGGAGATCTCCTTGATCGCCGTGTACATGATGAAGGCACCGCCGAGGATGAAGACGATCGTCGAAAAGTTGAACGAGCCTTCGACGACGCCAGCGAAATGAATCTCGAAGAGCGGCTGCGTAAAGGTAGCCAACAGACGCATGACGACGAAGAGCAACACCAACCGCAGGGCGAGAGCAACCAAAATGCCCCAGCGCCGCACGGCGGCCTGCCGGTCCGCCGGGGCCCGCTTCGACTCAATGGAAATGTAGAGCAGATTGTCAAAACCGAGGACCGCCTGCAGAAAGATCAAAACCGCCAGGTTGGCGAGGTTCTCCACTGTAAACAAACTCTCCATCGACACCCTCCATCCATTTGGACGCAAGCCCTCTCGATCATCTCGTTCAACATCTACGAATCCTCTTCGGATTCGGCCACCGCCTTGACCGCCGCAGAAAGTCTGTCACGGCGATGCGCGAGCTCGTCGATTCTCGCCTGGATTTCTTCGCCCGTAGTATCGGCCGCGTCCTTGCGTTCTCTCTCCAGCCCTTCGATTTCGACGTTGAGCGCGGCGACGTCTGCGCGAAACTTCTCCACCTGCACAGCGCGCTCGGCTTTGTCGAAGGCCATGGTTTCCGCCGTCAGGCGTCCATCGCGGTCGTCACCACCGACCGGCGCCGCGGTCGGGATCACGAGCTCGTTGGGCGCGATCGGTCGCTGATTCATGAAGCTGGGAGAAACGATCTCTATACCGGACCCGTGCAGTCGATCGAGAATGGCGGCACGCAGTCGCGAACGCACGGCGAGCAGCTCGGTCACCTCGGGCAGGAAACCGGCAACTCGGTAGACCACAGCGTGATCGAGGAGGTCGAGAACCTGAACGAACCCCCCCTGCAGGCCGGCGTCTTCGGTCGCAAGGACGAGAAGCGGCTCCAGGTGCTTGCGCCCGACGTCGTAACCCAGAGAGACCGAGACCGAGACGATCGTTCCCGAGGAGAGAACGACGTTGACCGGATTGGTCACGAGGTGAAGGTTGGGCAAGGTCGTCAGGTCGCGGTCCTCCGTCTGGATCTCGGTGTGGAAGATGCCGCGCTCGGTGACGCGGCCAAAGTGCTCGCCGACGCGAACGAAATCGCCCGGCGAGAAGTTCCGTACTGCCCGCAACATCAGACCCGCCATCGCATTGGCCACGAAAGAGGTCGACGACATCGCCATCACCCCGGTAGCGACCAGGCCGATCAAACCCAGTAGTTGTTGTCGCGTCGCGGAGTCGACCGGCATGGCCAGAACCAAAACGACGGCGACGACGGCAGTCGCCAACAACATGACCAGCGGCCGCAGCGACCGGCTCGTGCCCAGCCGGCGTTGCTCGCGCCGCAACAACAACCAGTTCGTCCCCGCCAGCAGCACTACCGCGCCCAACAACGCGGCTACAAAGGTCATCACCCGGGCACCGCCGGTAGCTCCAAACAACTCCATCCGGTTTACTAGCTCGGAAAATCCATCAATTTCCAATAGAGGCCGCCAGAGCGCCGGAGGGAAGGCATACACCGATTCGCACCGCCGCGCTCAAACAGTACTTGCAACACACGAATAGGTTGGCTCTGATCGGGGCGTCTGCAATGCAATGACGGGGGGACGACCGGTGAACGAGCTCAGGAAGTTGATTCCATCCAACATCGTAGAGATGACGTCCGAATGGGGCGTGAGCGTGCTCGGCGCCATTGCCGTCCTTCTGCTCGGCTTCCTCACCGCCAAGCTCTTCCGCCGCTGGGCCCGCAAAGCGCTCGAGAGAATCGACCTCGACCAGACGCTGATCCCGTTTCTCGCCAACCTCGTCTACTACCTGGTACTCGCCTTCGTAGTGATCGCGGTGCTCGGGCTCTTCGGCGTCCCGACGACCTCCTTCGTCGCCGCCCTCGGCGCCGCAGGCCTGGCCGTCGGCCTGGCCCTGCAGGGCACTCTGTCGAACTTCGCCGCCGGCGTCATGCTGCTCTTCTTTCGACCGTTCAAGGTGGGCGACTACGTCGAAGCCGCCGGAGAACAGGGGAACGTTCTCGAAGTCAGCGTCTTCTCCACCAGGCTGGAAACGCTCGACCACGTGCACGTCGTACTGCCCAACTCGGCGGTTTGGGGAGCGACGATCAAGAACTTCACCGCCAGCCCGGTGCGGCGCAACGACATCGCCGTCGGCATTTCCTACTCGGACGACATCGGCAAGGCGCGCGAGATCGTGCGCCAGGTACTGCGCGCCGACGAGCGCGTTCTCACCGAACCCGCGCCCGACGTCGTCGTCACCGGCCTGGGCGAATCGAGCGTCGACCTGCTCGCCGTCCCCTACTGCAAACCGTCCGACTACTGGGATCTGCGCTTCGATCTGACACAGAAGATCAAAGAAGGCCTCGATCGGGGCGGTATTTCCATCCCCTTCCCGCAGCGCGACGTGCATCTGTATCGCGACTCCCAATCTTCCGGTGGATGATCGCGGTAGGTGGGCTCGCCACCAGCCACGATTCACACGCCGTAGGAGCGACACAACGGCGACGGCGTCGCCACGCTCGTCAACCACAGTTGATGAATGGCGCGCGTCGCGCCGACGTGCAGCAGCCGGCGCGCCGGCTCCGTTGCCGGATAGTATTGAGCGCTCACCTCGACGAGGATGACGTAGTCGAACTCCAACCCCTTCGCCTTGTCGACCTCGGCGATCTCGACACCCGGCGCGAAGCGAAAGCGATGGTTGCGAACGCGATGCAAGCGGCCAACGTCGGCGGCCGATAGACCGCGTTCATAGAGATCGCTCAGGTTCTCACCGGCCGTGAGCAAAGCCACGTTGGCGCTCGGCTCGTCGCTTGCCAAGGCGTGCAAGGCATCGGCCAGGAACGCCACACAGGCGCCGTGGTCGGTGAAACGAAACAGCTCGACTGGCGGACCGGAGCGCGTCGTCACCGGCGCTTCTTCGTCTTCGCGCAGCGGCCCGAGCACGCTGCGTGCGAAGCTGACGATCTCGCGTGTCGAACGATAGCTGACGCGCAGCGTGTCGACTTCGGTTTGCTCGAGACCGAGATGGCGAAAGAAGTCGCTCCACGAAGTGAACCCCGCCTCCTGCAACACGTGCTGCTGAGTATCGCCGGCCAGCGTCATGCTGCGTTGCTGGTCGAGGCATTCGAGGAGGACGCGCACCTCGATCGGGGAGAAATCTTGCACTTCGTCTACAGCGATGTGCCGGTATTCCAATGGCCGGCGGCCGCGGCGGCCGCGCAGCTGACCGACGCGCAGTTGGTAGGCGCGCAGCAGAATCGCGTCGTCCTCGGGGTCGAGGGCGGCCTCCGCTTCGCTGTCCCCGTCGAGCCAGGCACGCACCTCCTCGTGGCGGGCGCGGCTCCACTCACAAACGCGATCGAGCTCGGCGTCAGTGAACGCACCCGGCGACACCGCCGCCGTACTCTCGCCGAGCAGCGCGCGATGCGTGAGCACCGATCCCCAATCGTCTATGACCTGTTCGGCCGAACGCGGACCGGGGGTGTTCTCGATGTGCTTCGTCAGCGCCGCCAACAGCAACGGGTGCTGCTTCAGCCGTTGCACGACCGATGGGGCATCGTCGCGAACTTCCTGCGGCAGCATCGGCAGGTGCGCCTTGCGCACCTGCGCCGCCCAGTCGGCGAACGTGACCACCCGGACGTTCGCAACACCGAGCGCCGGCAACACGTGTGCGACATAGTCGCGCAGGGCCGGCGAAAAGACGATGACCAGCGAGTACACCGAGTCGAAGCCCGCATCGGCATAGGCGAGAAAAGCGATGCGGTGCAGCGCTACCGTCGTCTTACCCGACCCCGCGCTGCCGCGGATGACGACCAGTCCGGAAGACGGTCGCGCGATGACGGCGAATTGTTCCGGATCGATGAGCGCCGCGATGTCCGGCAAGTGCTTGTCGGCGCGGACGCCGCGCCCACCGGTGTCGCCGCCCAGCACGGCGCCGCTGCGCTCGCCCGCCTCGTGCTCGCGCAGCTCAGCGCCGCCACCCGCCAGGCGGCATTCCTGTCGCGGCAGGCGCTGCCACTCACCACTGCCATCGGCCGCGACGAAAACACCCTCCGGCGCTTCGATGCGCTGGAGGCGGCTGTCGCGAATGGTGACCGTGCGTCGCGCCACCACCTTGCCACAGCGCAGCCGACCGGCGATCGCTTCCTCGAATTCTTCGCCCTGGCGATACCGATAGAATACGCGGGAGATAGGCGCGTTCCGCCAATCGACGACGTTGACGCCGCGCTCGATGTAGGTGGCACGGCCGAGGCAGACATCCCACTGGCGGTCTTTCTCGCTCAACCGCATGTGACCGAAGTACGGAGAGTCGCGGCCGATCACGGAACCTGCACGGGAACGGCGGATCTGCTCGAGCAACGAGGACTGGCGGTTGAGCTCCGACATCAAGGCCGCTCGGTCCTCAGCTCCGCGGCCCGACAAGAGCTGCTCGCGCAGTCGTTCGAGTTCCGCCACGACGTCGTTCTCCGACGGCCCCGAGCGGCGCGGACCGAGCGCGATCGCCTCGACGACGCGTTCACAGAGATCACTTTCTTCTTTGACGATCGGATCCATGGCACTTGCGACAAGCCAGTGACGATGACGACAACGACGGCAGCGTGCAACGGGGGGCGGCGCGAGATGCGAACCAAGCTGGCCAAGCGCCGGAGGGTCTTGGGCGGCAGATCGAACCGAGGTATGAGAGACGTTTTTCAGGTACGGGAGCATGAGAAATGGCCGAGCACGGATTCTGGAGCTATGCGCAGCGCAACCCTGATGTGTTGGCGCTCGTCGACCCCGACGAGCGGCACTGGACGCGCGGCGAGATCGCGGCTGAGTGCAACAGGCTGGTCGCCGGCTTGCGCGCCCTCGGCCTCGAGCACGGCGACGTCGTCGCGATCAACGCGGTCAACTGCGCCGAGTACTACATCGTCGCCCTCGCCTGCACCCAGGCCGGCTGGTACCTGACGCCGATCAACTGGCACCTGGCGGCGCCCGAAGTGGCCTACATCGTCAAAGACTGCGGCGCCAAAGCCTTCATCGGTCACACCCGAGTCGGCGAAATCTGTCGCAAGGCGGCCGACGAGATCGATTTCCCAGCCGACGGTCGCTTCGCCATCGGATCGATCGACGGCTTTCGACCGTTTGCTGAGCTCACCGCGGGTCACTCCGCTGATCCGCCGCAGCAGCGCGCCAGCGGCGCGATCATGAACTACACCTCAGGCACGACCGGCAACCCCAAGGGCGTCAAGCGCGCCCTGCCGCCGCCCGAAATCGACCCCGACGACATCGCCAGCCTCTACGCGCTCTTCCTCGCCATGTTCGGCATCCAGCCCGAAGACGGCAACGTCCACATCTGCGGCTCGCCCCTCTACCACACCGCCGTTCTCATGCACTCCTCGTCCTCCTTGCACTTCGGCCACGCCGTCGTGCTGATGGACAAGTGGAGTGCCGAAGACATGCTGCGCCTGATCGAGAAGTACAAATGCACGACCAGTCACATGGTACCGACGCAGTTCAACCGCCTGCTGGCGCTTCCCGAGGAGGTACGCAGGAAATACGATTGCTCTTCGACGCGGACGATGATCCACGCTGCCGCCCCCTGCCCGCCCGAGGTCAAGCGACAGATGCTCGACTGGTGGGGCGACTCGATCTACGAGTACTACGCCGCAACTGAAGGCGGCGGCACCATCGTCACACCTTCAGAGTGGCGCCGCTACCCCGGTACCGTTGGCAAGGCATGGGCCGGTGCCGAAATCCGCATCTTCGACGACGATGGCAACGAGGTTCCGCCCGGTGAGCAGGGAACCGTCTACATGCTGCTCGGCGAGACGTCGACCTTCGAATACAAGGGCGACACCAAGAAGACCAAGAAGAATCGCATCGCCACCGACGACGGAAAGACCTTCTTCACCGTCGGCGACGTCGGCTACCTCAACGAAGACGGATTCCTCTTCCTCTGTGACCGCAAGATCGACATGATCATTTCCGGTGGCGCCAACATCTACCCGGCGGAAATCGAGAACGTGTTGGTCACTCACCCCAAGGTCGTCGACGCCGCCGTCTTCGGCATTCCCAACGACGACTGGGGCGAAGAGGTCAAGGCGGTCATCGAGGCTGCCGATGGGGTCGAGGTCGGCCCGGCGCTCACCACCGAGATCATGGACTACTGCAGCGAGAAACTGGCCAAGTTCAAATGGCCGAAGAGCATCGACTACACCGACGAAATGCCGCGCGACCCCAACGGCAAGCTCTACAAACGCAAGTTGCGCGCTCCCTATTGGGAAGGCAAGGAGCGTGGAATATAGCCTGCGACTCGCTGCCGCCCGCGTATGGGTTGGCGGTGTCGCAACCCTCCCGGTCAGCCGAAGGATCGCGCAAAGAGGTCGTCAATGGCGGCGCGGCCGCCATCGTTGAGCAAGCGCGTACCAGTGCCGCAGAAATGCACCTGGGTCACGACGGGCTTCGCCTCCTTGGCAAACTCGGCGCCCGACCATGCGAACCACGCACCCTCCTCCTGATCGAAAACGAAGAGAGGCTTGTTGCACAACTTCGCGAACTCAGCCCCCCAACCGGTGCCTCCCTTGACCGTGCCGTCGTCGAGGATCTTGCCAACGACGAAGACCTCGTGGCCGCTGTTCACCTGGTGCCAGATCGTCTGCAACACCTTCTTGAAAAGCGGGGTGTCTTTGTAGGTACGGTTCATCAATCGGCTGACATAGCTCAAGCTGACATCGCCGTGCAGCAGCTCTTCGTTCGTCAGCACGCGAATGCCGCGGCCGCGCGCATCGCGGTGCCCGTCAAAGGTAAAGTTGACCTCCTCGACGCCGTGCCGTTCCGCCGCCTCGCCAAACGCCGCCTCGGCCCCACTCGCCGCGCCAGAATACAGGATGCAATCGCTCGCCTTCACGCCCAGACCTCCGCTTTTCCGACCGAAGGTCTCTTTGTAGCACGCCGCAAAGACGGTATGAACCACCGAGGTGCGAAGACACGAAGAGGCTTCGCTCCGACTCGATCACACCTTTTCTTCGGATTCGGACAGCGGGCTTGGGATTTCGCGGAAACGAGTTGCGGCACCGGCACAACGGCTTGCTGATCGTCATCGAGGGGATCGACGGCACCGGCAAGACGACGCAAGCCGAGTTGCTCGCCGACCACCTGCGCTCGGCCGGCGCCGACGTGCTGCGCTCGCGCGAGCCGACCGACGGCCCGGCGGGACAGCGCCTGCGCGACTCGGCAAGCAGCGGCCGCCTGGCCGCCCGCGAGGAACTCGATCTCTTCGTCGAGGATCGCCGCCAGCACGTCGACGGCGTCCTCGCCCCCGCCCTGGCAGCCGGCAAGGTGGTCATCGTCGACCGCTACTACCTGTCGACCGCCGCCTACCAAGGCGCGCGCGGTCTCGACGCAGAGGACATCCTGCGTCGCAATGAGAGCTTCGCACCTCTCCCCGATCTGGCAATCATCCTGGAGCTGCCGCCAGAGGTGGGGCGGGCGCGTGTGCGCCGGCGCGGCGATGGCGACGGCGACCTCTTCGAGGTCGAAGAAGAGCTGCGTCGCGTCGCCGCGACCTTCGCCTCACTCGAGCGCGACTACATCACCCGCATCGACGCGGCGCAGTCGATCGAGAAGATCCACCATCATATCGTCGCAGCCGTCGAATCCCACCCTCGCCTCGACGAGGCATTTCGCACTTCGGCGAGTAAGCGGCAGGGGTGACGCCGCGGCGGTCCGCCCCTCATTGAAGCATGAAAGGCTCGCTCAACGCGTCACGGTGATCGTGGCGCCAATCTCCTGCGCCGGCACTTCCTGCCCGGTTGCCGTGCTCAGCGAAACGCCGCGCAGAGCGAGAGTATGTCGGCCGGCGCGCGCGCCGCTCGAGATGGCGACGCGGCAGGTGTAGAGAACCGAGCCATCGGGGATGGCGCTCAAGTTGGTCATCGAGAACACGATCACCCGCACGCCCTGGCAAGCAGTACCGCGACAGCCCGACGGAGTGAAGGCAAAGGCCGTCGCCCCCTTGTTGATGCTCGGATTGACGCTGCAATCCGGCCGATTGCCGCGCGCCGCGATGCTCAACCCGTCGCCAAAGACGATGTCGTTCTGCGCCCCGGCGACGTTCGCCCCCACCGGTTTCCAGACGCGCCTCGACCGTCACCGATCCCCCTGCCCGGCCACTGCCGTCCGACAGACGAATCGCGGCGGCGCGACGCCGCGGCTGCGGGCCCGCCCGCCGAGTGCGCTGCGCCGTGCCACTGTCCACCGGCGTCGGCGCCAGGATCACCGGCAGCGTTCGCGCCACCTCCTCCATCACCTCGCATCCCGCAAAGACGACGATCGCCCCCGCCAACACCCACCTCGCACCGCTCCAGATCCCTCTAATCATCCCTTGCCCCCCAGATTCCGAACGTTCATAGCGTGCCAGCGGCCCGCTCGCAATCAACCAACAACCTATTGATATTGTTCACTTTTTTTGAATTTCCCGAAAAAGCGCCGCACCTTGAACAAGCGGCGCGGCCAAAGAAATTTGCATTTGTAAAAAAGATTGTTTGACTCTTCTTCCCAGACACTGCCAAAAGCGGCATTGAACCCATTTCACAACAATCCTCGTAGGAGAGGAAAGGAGGACGAGCATGTTGAGACGTATTCTCTTCATCGGAGGGGCTTGCCTCGGGATGGCACTGATGGTCGGTCCGGCCCTGGGTGCACGTAACGTTCCGAAGAAGGCCAACAAGTACATCGCCACCATCGTTCAGGGCGTAGAGGCCTGCACGTCGGCGAACGACACTGCACCGGGTGCCCTGGGCACGCCGGCTTGCAATCCGGTCGTTTCCGTCGGATCCGGGCTGTGTGTTCGAGGACGGCGCCGGTAAGGGCCAGGCAAAGGCCAAGTCCAAGACGGACATCAGCATCAAGGTCAAGCTGCGCAAGGTCGACCCGGCCTGCAATGGCGAGACTCTCTGTGCGGTCGCATCGGTGATCACCGCGCAGAACAACTGCGGTCTCGGCGACTGCACCACCGAGGCGCAGGTCGACCTGCCGCTCGGTATCGCTTGCTGCACGGTTGTCGATGAGAAGTGCGACATCAAGACGACGGTGAACACGGCGCTTCCGGGCGCTTTGGTCACGGGTAACTCGGCTGAGTTCCAGCTCGGTGAAGTTGGTCTCTTGCGCGTAGGTACTCCGGACAACTCGCCGAATCGGCAACCCGCCGCTTTTCGCGCTGGTTTGCTTCTCGAGTAGTTCGCAAGTCTGAAACACAGTTGGTTTCAAAAGCGCCGCGTCTTCGGACGCGGCGCTTTTCTATTGAGAAGCAATGGAGTAGTTGCATTTTCCAAGAGGAGGAGGCAGGGACTACTGATGCGAAAATCTCCGTGGCTTTCTGCGCTGGCTCTGGTAATCACCATCGCGCCTGCCTGCCGTACATCCAAATCCGATCACACCGATGAGTCCACGGCCAAACGCACCCCGATGGTCGCGGCCGATGCAAGTGCTGGTCAACGGCGCATCTTCGTCACCAACTACCAGGCCGACACCATTTCAGTGG
The DNA here is from genome assembly GCA_965216585.1 of uncultured Binatia bacterium (SeqCode). Lineage (GTDB taxonomy): Bacteria > Desulfobacterota > Binatia > HRBIN30 > CADEER01 > CADEER01. The sequence continues at coordinate 731,597 of CBDCGC010000003.1, forward strand.
TCGAAGGCACCCCGGAGCTCGAGATCGCGACGCTCCAATCCGGGTCGGGGCCACACGGGATGGCGATTCGACCTACTGAGCCCAGGCTTCTCGCAGTTGCGATCTCCGCCGGTTTTGACGTCGAGCTCTGGGATCCCGACACGCTCAAGAAAGTCGGTGAGGTCAAGGATGTCGTTCGCGGGCCGCAGGATGTCGTGTTCAGCCGCGACGGCAAGACGCTCTTCGTCTGCGGCACGTCAGGCCAGCGCGTCTGCTACATCGATGTGGATACACGGACGAAAGTCGGGGAATGCAACGTTTTCGACGCGCGACCTCGACGCATTTTGCTGAGCCCCGACGGCCGGTCTCTCTACGTCCTGCTGGTTTCTGGAGGAGACGGAACGAAGGCGCGCGTCGCGGTGCTCGACATCGCCTCGCGCAAAGTCACCAAGGAAATTCCCATCGAAAAATTTCCCCACTCGATGGCGATCGGCAACAACGATCGCTATCTGGTCACCGACAGCTTCGATTTGAGCAAGGTCACGGTCATCGACATCGCGACCCTCGAGGTCATCGCTGTCCACGATTCGCCAACCGGAATGGGCCTGGCCGTACACCCGACCAAGCCCCTGGCCTATCCGATGGGAAGCTTCGACGACGAGTTCCACGTCCTCGACCTGGAGTCCGGCAAGGTACTCGAAACCATCCGAGCAGGAGGCTGGCCGACCTATCCCGAGGTGAGCCCCGACAAGCGCTATCTCTACATTCCGCACGAAGAATCGGACAGCCTCGTCAAGCTCGACCTGGAAACCCACAAAGTCGTCATGAAGTCCGTCGTCGGCAGCGAGCCGATCGAAGTTGCCATCTACGACCGGTAGCGATCGTACATTTCCGCGAACGCTCGCTACACGCGCAGCACGACACCGGTCGCCTCGACTCCTGTCGCGCGTGTAATCGCAGCGCAGTAGAGACCGACCTGACGCCGGTATTCGGTCAAGCGCGCCTCGATGTCGGCGTCGGTTTTGAAGTCGACGACCGTCCAGCCGCCCGGGTCTTCTCGAAAAGCCAGATCGACGATTCCTTCGGCTAGCTCGCCGCTCGCCGTCAAGAGCGACAGTGGCGTTTCGCGGCGCAGATGAGCCCCGCGACAGCGCCCGGCACGGCGCAGAATGTCGTGCGCCAACGCGGCGGAAACTCGCACCGCCGCGGCTCGCGCCTCACCGCTGCCCATGCCCAGCATCCTGGCTTGCAGCGATGCCATTTGACTTACCGCACTTTCACCGGCGTCGAGCGGAACGGCAGCCAGCAGGGCGTGCACCAAGGTGCCGAACGCCGCCCCGCGGTGCTCTTCTGCACCGCTGCCAGCGACTGCGATCGTGCGCACTTCCACCCCCGGCACGGCTTCGATGCTTTGCCGAGCCAGCCAAGTCACCGGGCGCGGCCGCCGCGACTCGACCGTGCCCATCTCGCGCCCAGCGGCGCGGCCCGCCAGCCACGACTCGTGGGCGCGGGCGCCGCTCTCGACCGCGGCGCCATCTTTGTCCGCTTCGAGGATCGACTGCTGGCGCAACCCGAGGTTTTCGTCGCGCTCGAGGTCGAGCCGCGCCGGGTCCCACCAAACGACCGCATACTCACCAGCAAGTGGGCGGTGGCTTCCCGGCGCGACCGAGTCCTGCGCCTCGCGTTCGCTCTCGAAGGGGCGCTCGAGAACCGAATCGCCGCCGAACGCAGGGCAACCTTCGGCTGGCCGCGGCGCTCGCCGGTCTTCCTCGGCCGGGTAGATGCCGCGCTCCAACGCGGACAACCAACTGTTGTCGAGTGCCACTTCGCCTCCCTGCCCCGGAGGATCGCCAATGGCGGGAACGACGAGTAGATCGCGCGCCCGCGTCGCCGCGACGTAGGCAATACGCACGCCCTCTTCACTCTCGCGCCGGTACTCCTCTTCTTGCGCTTCGAGCAGCTCGACCGGAGCGCTACCGCACAGCGGCTCGGCCCACAAACGCCGGCCGACGTCGACGTGCCGGCTGGCCCGCGTGCGGGCGAGATTGCACGTTGGGTCGGCGAGAATGACGACCGGAAACTCGAGCCCCTTGGCCCGGTGCACGGTCATCACCCGCACCCCTTCCGTACCTTCCTCGACCGCCGGAGCCTCCTCCGCTGCGGCGCGCTCGGCATCCGCCTCCAGACGGTCGACGAAGGCGCGAAACGAACGCGCACCGCGACTCTCGAAACGGCCGGCGAGATCCATGGTCCGCAAACAATTGGCCAGCGCCTGCTCCCCCGTCGGCCAGATGGCCAGGCCGGCGTGGGCGCGAAGTGCCGAGAGAAAGGCGCTGATCGTCCGCGCAATCGGTTGCCGGTTGCGCCGGTAGTGCAGCTTGCCGAGAACCGCCAGCGCCGCCGCCACTTCCGCTGCCTCGCCGTCGAGATCGTCGGCGAAACGCCGCAACGGATGCAACCGTCCGACGCAGCCGCGAAAAGCGAGCAACGCGTCGTCACCGAGGGCGAAGAACGGACCGCGCAACGTCGCGAATACACGCAACTCGTCGTATGGGTATTCAATGGCGTTGAGCGCGTTGCGCAGCGCCAAAACCTCCTCGCGATCGTGGAACGACCGGCCGCCGACCAGCACATGGGGAATCTGGCGTACCTCGAGGGCACGCACGTATTCCCGCGTCACGTCGCTGCGAAAGTGCTTGAAGCGGCGAAAGAGCAGGCAGATGTGGCGGGCTTCGATCGCGACGCTGTCGTCGCCTTCGCCAACCCGCCAGCCACTCTCACGGATCAACCAATCGACAAACGCAGCGACGGCGGCGGGGTAGGACAGCTCGATGGCTCGCTTGGTGACCTTGCCCCACTCGGCATACGGACGCGGCACCGGCAATGCGACGACGGCCGGTTGCGCCGCCGCCGCGCGCCGGTAGGGTTCGAGCGCCACATAACTCACCTGCCCGCTGCCGTCGCCACCGCTCATCAGCGGGGCAAAGGACGCATTGACCAGTCGTTGGATGGCCGGTTGGGCGCGGAAACTCGTGCGCAGATGCAACACCTCGGCACCGCACGACACCAGGTGTCGTTTGGTTTCGCGGTAGACCTCCAGATCGGCGCGGCGAAAGCGATAGATGGCCTGTTTCGGATCTCCGACGAAAAAGAGTTTGCCGGCCACCGGCTTCACCCGTCGCCAGTCCGTCTCCTCGACGGCATCGGCCGCCAGCAAGAGAAGAATCTCTGCCTGCAGAGGATCGGTGTCCTGAAACTCATCGACGAAGAAATGCGAGTAGCGCTGCTGCATCTCGGCCCGCACGCCGGAGTTGTCGCGCAACAGGTCACGGGCGCGCACCAACAAATCGAGAAAATCGAGAACGCCGCGGCGCCTCTTCAGATCCTCGTAGACTTCGATGACCGGCCGCAGCTCCTGCTGCAAGAGCGGCGCAAGATCGGCATCGGCCGCCGCGAGAGTCCGTTCGAGACGTTCACGCACGGCATCGCGACGGGCGACCACGGTCTGGCGCGGCAGATCCTCGCCGAAGGGTTTGCGCGGCGAGCCGCGCCAGCGCCAGGAGCGGGCGCGCAACAACTCGCGCAGCTCCGCCTCGAGGGCGTCGTAGTCGCGCCGGCGCACACCTTCACGCAAAGCGTTTTCATCGACAAAGCGCTGGATCTCGCCGGTGCTGCGAGCGAGATAGTCCTCCTTCCACGCGGCCCGATCGGTCAGCTCACCGACTTGCGCCAACTCGTCGAGCAAGCCGTCAAACGCCTCTTCGCGGGCAAACGGATCGCGCCGCCAGGCGGTGGGGAAATCGCGATGGTCGGCAAGGGCGCCAACCGCGGCGCGCAACGCCGTACGAGCGCTGTCGCCAAAGGCGCGGCGGCGGCGCAGGACACGCCGCGTACCCTCCGGCGGATCTTCCATGACCCCCGCCAGCCACTCGTCGAACGCCTGATCGAGCAGACGCTGCGCCTCGTCGTCGGCAGCGACTTCGAAGAGTGGATCGACTCCGGCCTCGATCGGTCGCTCGCGCAACAGATCAGCGCAAAAGGCGTGGATCGTGCCGACGCGCGCCAACTCGAGATGCGCGACCGCCGCATCGAGGCGTGGATTCGTCGATTCGCGCCGCGCCGCTTCGATCTCCGCCCGCAGGCGCAACTTCATCTCACCCGCCGCTTTCTCGGTGAACGTCAGGGCGACGATGTCAATCAGCTCGGCCCGGCCACATGCCAACAGGCCGACGATGCGGCCAATCAGTGCCCGCGTCTTGCCGGTTCCGGCAGCCGCCTCGACGAAGAAAGTCGCGTCGAGATCGTCGACGATGCGCCGGCGTTCATCGGCGTCGACCAACCCGCCTGCCCCGTTTCCTTTCTCCGTTCTCATGCACCGCCGCTCACGGAATCGATCGCAAGAACTCCAAGCTCTCGATCCCTCGCCGCGTTTTGCGCACCGTGCGCTGTTCTTCGTACGGACCGCAGACGACGCGGTAGTCGCACCACTCACAGGCGCCACGCGCCGGTGCTGCCGGCAGGAAGGGAGTCTCAAGCGCCTCGCCGACGACGCGCGCGACTTGCGCTGCTGCCTGCCGCGCGTTGGCGTCGAGATCCATGGTGCGTTCGTCAAACGAACCCGCCGACGTACAGTAGGACAAGCGACCGCCGGCGACGGGCGTCCCCGGGTAGAGTTTTTCCAGGGCCAGTGCGTAGAGCACGGGCTGCAGCGTGCTGCCCCCGTCGACCACCCCGCCCGCGGGCATGCGTACCTTGCCGGTCTTGTGATCCGTGGCCCGTAGCGTGCCGTCGTCGCGACGTTCGACCAGGTCGATCGAGCCGCGCAGGCGAATACCGCAGTCGAGCGGAACCGCTTCGGTCACGGAGCCCTCGTCACGGCCGTCGCGCTCGGGCAGACCGAAGGCGAGCTCAAAGCGCCACGGAACGTAGCCGCTGTCGTCGGTGCTCGAGCGGCGCAACCACTCGCGCAGGTCGGCGCGTATGGACTGCACCGAATCTTGCCAGACGCGCTCGATGCGCGGCAGCAACTCCTCGCGCAGCGCGGCCGCGCGAGCGTCGAGGCATTCGTCGAGAAGATCGTGCGCTCTCCCCAAGTTGTCCGGGCGCACCGGCAGCAGGTTCTCATCGCGCAGGCGGCGGAACAAGTCGAACTGGCAATCGTGAACCAGCGAACCCCGGCGCAATGGATCGAGCTCGTCGACGAAGTCGGCAACTTCGCGAGGCGCCAGGCGGTGTACCGCGTAGAGGAGGAATTGGTACGGACAGGTCGCCAGCTTTTGCAGCGCAGTCGCCGAGTAGCTGCGCGCCGACAGGCTGTGAAACGCCATCACCGAGCGCGCCGTTTCGGATGGGCGCAGCAAGCCGTCGGCCGGTGTCCAACCGGGCAACCAACGGCGGGCACGGAAACGCAAGGCGCGGCCCAGGTGCGGGTTGGCATTGAGTAGAAAGCGTGCCGTTCCCACCTTTTCGCGATCATCGCGCGACCGCAGACCGTCGAGCAAAGCGAGATCGTACTCAGCTTCGTCGATCGCTTCAGCGACGTCGAGCGGTGCCGGCCAGCCGATGCGCGTGTCGGTTTCGCGCTCCGCCCGCGCCGCGAGCTCGTCAAAGGTCGGCAGTGTGCCCTCCGCAGCGCGCATCGCCTCGAGTGCGTAAAAGGACGGCACGCGCGGCCGCCCCTGGGCGAGGTCGAGGCGCGGGTAGGAAAGGATGACCTGCCGCGACGCTGCAGCGACGGCGGTGCGCAAGGCCAGGCGTTCGTCACCGAGACGCTCGGCATTGGTCGGCAGGCGGCGGTCGGCCACCAGACGACGGCAATCGTCGAGGAGAATCGGATCCTCGGCGATCTTGCGCGGGAAGAGACGCTCGGCCATGCCGGGAACGAAGACGACATCGAAGACCAGACCGCGCAACTCGTCGATCGGTGCGACAAAGACGCGGCCATAGCGTGTGGTGGGGGCGGGCGGATACAACGAGAGCAATCGCCTCGCCAGGACCAGGCGTACTTCGGCCAGACCGACCGGCCCGATCGGTGCCATCGGCGCCAACTCGGCGAGCAACTCGAGCACCGCATCCGGGTACCGCAGCGCCGACGTCGCAAGCCAGCGCAGGCGATCCATCCATTCTCCCCACACCTCCTGCACCGACCAGCCATCCATCTGCTCGAGCAGCGGCAGGGCGAAGGCGCGCAGACCGTCGACGGCGGCGAGATCGTCTTCGAGCCACGAACGCCCTGGATCGTCGTGCTCCGCCGCCGCCAGCCGAGCGCCGATTCTTCCCTCGACCGCATCGAGCCGCCGTCGCCAGCGATCCAAACCGCCGACGACGGCGGCGTCCATCAACAACCTCTCCCACCGCGTCCCCAGCCGTCCGGAAGATTCCGTGAGGGGCTCCCCCTCCCGAGGAGCGACCGAAGCCGCATCCCCCGCCCCGGCTTCTCCGACATCCGGCACCATCCCCAACGACAGGTACTCGACAAAACGCCGCGCCGACAATCCTTCCGCCGCACAGTCGAGCAGCGCCACGAAAGCCCGACCGGCGACGTGCGGCCGCACGACACCACCGCTGAAGTAGGCGGGAATTCTCGCCCGGCCGAGCGCCTCCTCGAGGTGGTTGCGATACTCCTCCACCGAACGCAGGGCGATGGCCATGCGATCGAAGGGACAGCCCTGCTCGGCTAGCCGACACAAGCGGCGCGCGACCTCGACGCACTCGCGGGCCTCGCCCGGCGCCGAGAGGATGCGCACACTGTCATCGGCGGCGCCAGCTACTGCTTGCGCACCAAAGAGATGTGTCTGCATGCGCCCCAGAGCCGAGGCACCGGTGCCGTCGGCGACCTCCACGGCGACACCCAAAATCGGCGCCAACACCTGCTCAGTCGACGGATCACCCGCCGCCGCAGTGCACAACACCTCCGACGCCCGGGCGGCGATAGCACCGAGCATTTCGCCCTCACAGCGTGAGCTCGGCCGCACATCGAGCAGGAGCAGCGGCAGATCCAACCAAGGATGGGTCGATGTGGTGTCGCCAATCACCTCCGCCGCGGCCGAGAAAATGTCCGCCGCATCGGCGACCCGCGCTCGCTCGAGCTCACGCTCGTAGCGTTCGGCAATCGCGGCAAAGTCGCCAGCACCGGCGCGCACCTCGGCCGGCGACAGGCCGGCCAGGCGCACCTCCGACAGCGTCGCCGCCAGCGCCCGCACCAGACCGGGCCCACCGGCAACGCCGGCGTACACACCGAGCTCGCCGGCGCGCCGCATCTCATCGACGACACGGGCCACCAGTGCCTCAGCACCAACCCCGGTCAGCGGTACACAGTGCCGGCGCGCCAGGTGTGGCAGGGCAATCTCGCGCGCCAGGTGAGACGGTGTCGTGCACTGCCAGCCAAACGACGCGCCGAGCTCGGAACCGACCGCGCGCACCAGATCGTCAGCCGCGTGGCGAGTCGCGCCGACGATCAGCACGCCGTTCCCGGCACCCACCTCCGCCAACCACCGGCGCGCCACCGCCAGCCGATCAGCGCTGGCGTGTGATGCAACCAACCTCAGCGAGCGCTCAGCCGACGGAGACATGCCCACTAGTCAGAGCATTCGCGCGGAAAATGCAAACCCACCGCCCGCGACAAGAGCCCGACCGTCCATTTGTTTTCTCTCGTTCATTCACGCTACCCTGGCGCGGATCGAGGAGGGATACGCCATGACCATGCCCGCCGCGCAATTCGCCGATACGGCGCCGATCGTCGCCGACCAAACGAGCGATTCGCTACCGCTCTTCGTTCAACCGGCCCATTCCACCTCCGTGTCCGATGTCTGCACCTGGTTGCGCAACAACGAGGAGTGGGTGCAGAGCAAGCTGGCGCGCAACGGCGCACTCTTCTTTCGCGGTTTCGACGTCGGCGGCGCCGACGATTTCGAAGCGATTGCGCGTTCGATCGACGACGAGCTGCAAAACGACTACCTCGGCACGTCGCCGCGCGATGGACTCACCGACTACGTCTTCTCGGCCAGCGAGCTGCCGGGCTTCTACCCCATCCCCCAGCACTGTGAAATGTCGTTCGTCGCCAAACCGCCGCGCCGGGTGTTCTTCTGCTGCCTGGAAGAACCCGCTGCCGGCAGCGGCGAAACGCCGCTCGTCGACTTTCGCCAGGTCTATTGCGACCTCGATCCCGCCGTGCGCCAGCGTTTCGAAGAAGGCGGAGTGCGCATCGTGCGCAACTACAGCGCGCCCGGAAAGACCGGCAAGCGCGACCTGTGGCAACTCAAGGGCTGGGACGAGATGTTCCTCACCACCGATCGCGACGCCGTCGAAGAGCGCTGCCGCGCCGAAGGCTTCGAACCCATCTGGGGTGATGGTGGCGAGCTGCGCCTGGTCAGTACCCACCCTGTCAGCCGCGAGCACCCGGTGACCGGTGAACGCGTCTGGCACAACCACACCCAGGTTTTTCACCTGTCCGCCGCCGCTGGCGAATACAAGCGCATCTACCAACTGCGCCCCTCGCTGCGCAACTGGGGACTGTGGCAATTCGCGCGTGCGATGATTGCATTCAAACGAGCGTCGGCGAAGAGCGATGAGCAGCCCATGCACTGCACGTACACCGACGGCAGCGAGATCCCCGATGCCGACATGGAGAACGTGCGCGACGCCATCTGGAAGAACCTGAAAATCATCCCCTGGCGCCGCGGCGATGTCGTCGCCATCGACAACCACTCGGTCGCCCACGGCCGTCTGCCCTACCGTGGCCCGCGCACAGTCGCCGTTTGCTGGGCTTGAGCGCGATCCCCGATCAGCCGCACTTGGCGATGACACCGTCAGCGAAGGCACGAATGGCGTCGAGCTTTTCCTGCAGCGGCTGATCCGGACCGCGGTAGGCGTCGCGGAAGCCGACGATCACATCGGTCACACCCATGTCTTCCAGCTTCTTGATCCCATCCAGGCTGTAACCGAGCATCGAAATGACGTGCACTTCGAACGCCTGCCCCTCGCGGCCGTAGTCCTTGCGCAACACGTGTAGCTTCTCGATCATGGCGGCAAGCTCGTTCTCATCGCCACCGGCGTGCATCCAACCATCGCCCAAACGGGCGGCTCGCTCGAGGGCCGTCTGGGAGTGACCGCCGATGAGAATTGGCACCGGCGATTTCGGCACGGGGCAGATCTTGATGCTGGGGATGTCGTAGTACCTACCGTGGTGCTCGTGGTACTCGCCGCTGAGCAGACCGCGGAGGATCGAAATCATGTCGTCCATGCGCCGGCCGCGCCCCTTCCAGCGCTCGCCGCAGACCGCAAAGTCCTCCGGCCACGGACTCAGGCCAACCCCGAAGCCGAAGCGTTCGCCCGTCAGCACAGCCACCGAAGCCACCGACTTGGCGACCAACACCGGCTGGCGGATCGGCAACTTGACGACGAAGGTCGTGAAACGCAGTGTTTCCGTCACCGCCCCCATCGCTGGAATGAGTGAGAACGGTTCGATGAACGGCTTGCCGTCGAGGAACTCGCGGTTTCCATCCGGCGTGTACGGATACTTCGAATCGGAAACCTCCGGATAGCAAATGCTGTCGGGGACGATCATCGACGTCCAGCCGTGCTCGTCCGCCGCCCGCGCCATCGGCAAGTAGTGCGACGGATCACACATCGATTCGGCGAATGAAAAACGCATGGAAACCTCCTCGGCGGCGAGCAACGTCGCCATCGTGTTCGAGAGCAGTGGGTTTTTCTCAACGCGTGTTCTTCGCTATAGGAAGTTCTCGAGCCCACGAAAAGGAGAACTCTAGCATGGCGAGCAACGCGGAAAAGGCCGTTGAGAAGATCCAAGCAATGGTTGGCAAAGAAGAAGGTGTCGGCGACTGGTTCGAGGTCACGCAAGCGCGCATCAACGCCTTTGCCGACAACACCGAGGACCACCAGTTCATCCACGTCGACCCGGAAAAGTGCGCCGAGCTGTCGCCGTACAAAGTCCCCATCGCGCACGGCTTCCTGACCCTCTCGATGCTCACCCACCTCGACGGCTCGATCAAAAAGGACATGAGCATGTTTGAAGGCATCATGATGGGCGTGAACTACGGCTTCGACAAGGTCCGCTTCATTTCGCCCGTTCCCGTCGGCTCGAAGATCCGCGCCCGCAGCGAGATCCTCTCGGCAACGCCGAAAGCCGGCAATACGGTTCAGCTCAAACGCAAGATGACAGTCGAGATCGAAGGTCAGGACAAGCCGGCTTGCGTCGCCGAGTGGTTGACCAACCTGGTCTACGGTTGAGAGACCACGGCCTCGCTGGCGCACGAGGCACTTCCGTCTCATGTTTCTCATGCGTTTCGACATGCGGGCGCCGAGCTTCGGCGCCGCGGCCCCGGATCTCTACGCCGCAGCTCTCGACATGGCTGCCTGGGGCGAAGCCGAGGGCTGCCTGAGCATCGTCATCTCCGAGCACCACACGTCTTCCGATGGTTACCTTCCATCTCCGCTGGTTCTCGCTTCGGCGATGGCAGCGCGAACGGCGACACTGCCCATCCAGGTCGCAGCCCTGCTGCTTCCCTTCTACGAGCCGGTGCGCCTGGCCGAAGACCTTGCGGTGCTCGATGTGCTCAGCCGCGGTCGCGTGTCCTACGTCATCGGCCTGGGCTATCGCGACGTGGAGTTTGCGATGTTCGGCGTCGACCGCAAGGGCCGTGGCAAACGCGCCGAAGAGGTAGTCGATTTTCTCCGAACCGCCTGGCGCGGGGAGGCGTTCGAGCACCAAGGCAGACAGATCCACATCACACCGTCGCCGTACACACCGGGCGGACCGGCCCTGATGCTCGGCGGCAGCTCGGCCGCCGCAGCGCGCCGCGCGGCGCGCTGCGGTCTCGGTCTCTACGCGCAGGCGAGCGAGCTCGACCTCGAGACGATCTACCGCGACGAATGCACCGAGATGGGGCGCGAACCCGGCTTCTGCATGGTGCCGCCACCGGGAATCGTGACCTCGGCCTTCGTCGCCGAAGACATCGACGCGGCCTGGCGCGAGTGGGGACCGCACCTCTTGCACGACGCGCAGATGTACACGCGATGGTTGGGTAGAGGTAGCGCCGCGGTTACGTCCGCTGCTACGTCCGTAGACGAGCTACGCGAGGAACGCGGCGCCTACCGGATCTTCTCCGTAGACGAGGCGGTCGACTACGTGCGCACCAACGGAGTGCTGGTGACCCAGCCGTTGTGTGGCGGACTACCTCCGGAAATGGCGTGGCGGAGTCTGCGCTTGATCGCCGAGAGTGTCGTTCCGGCGGTGAACGCAACCGTTGAGCACTGAACGGTGCAGGTTTACGCTTCCATCGAGGATCCGCGCCTTCCTTTGCGTGACGTCGCCAGCTACGCCGCGCGCGTCGAGCGCTGCGGATTTTCCGGCCTTCTGGTACCGGAGTCGATCCACGATTCCTTCATGACGGCGCTGCTGGCCCTCGAGCACACCCGCGAGCTGCGCGTGCTCACCAGCGTCACCCTGGCCTTCCCCCGCTCGCCGATGATCGTCGCCTATGCCGCCTGGGATCTGCAGGCGATGTCGTCGGGACGCTTCGACCTCGGTTTGGGTTCGCAGGTCAAAGGCAACATCACCGGCCGCTTCAGCACCCCCTGGAGTGCGCCGGTGCCGCGTATGCGCGACTACATCGCCAGCCTGCGCGCCATCTGGAACGCCTGGCAGAGCGGCGACAAGCTCGACTTCGTTTCGCCCAACTACACCTTCACCAAGATGCAGCCCTTCTTCGCCTCCGATCCACTCGACACCGATCCGCCTCGCATCATCCTCGGTGGCGTCAACCGCAATATGACACGCCTCGCCGGCGAGGCTGCCGACGGCTTCATGACGCATCCGACGAACACCAATCCGCTCTACTTGCGCGAGGTCGTCAATCCGAACCTCAGCGCGGGCGCACAGCGTACCAAGCGCACACTCGGCGACCTGGAGCGCATCGGTTCGACCTTCATCGCCACCGGCTTTGACGGGGGGGCGGTTGCGGCCGAACGCGAACGCCTCCGCGAATACCTGAGCTTCGTGTTCTCCACGCCCCAGTACTGGCCCACCCTCTCCCTCCTCGGCCACGATGGAGTCGGAGAGAACCTCCTCGCACTAACCCGTGAGGGGCGATGGTCCGAGATGAAGGCGGCCATCCCCGACGACCTCTTCGACCAGATCGTCGCCTCCGGCACCTACGAAGAAATCGCTTCAATCGTACGCGATTGGTACGCCGGCCAACTCGACGCCATCACCCTGCGCATGCCGGCGGATCCAGCACACGACGAGGCGTTCGCGGCAGTTGTCAACACACTACGCACATAGCGAACGCCACGACAGACGAGCGATCAAGCTACACCCGTTCCAACACCGCGCCGGTTCCGAGGGCGGAGCCGCAGCACATGCTGATGAAGGCGGTGTTCTTGCCGGTTCGCTCGAGCTCGTGCAGAGCCGTTACGATCAAGCGCGAGCCGGTGCAACCGACCGGGTGGCCGAGCGCAATGGCACCTCCGTTGACGTCCACCTTTTCGATGTCGGCGTCAAACTCCCTCACCCAGGACAAGACGATCGACGCAAACGCCTCATTGATCTCGTACAGATCGATCTCGTCGAGCTTCAGGCCGTGCTTGTCAATCATCCGCTTCGTCGCATCGACCGGGCCGCTGAGCAGCAGGTCGGGGTCCGAACCAACCAGGGCGCTGTGGCGCAAGCGGGCGCGCGGCTTCAGGCCGAGCTCCTTGGCCTTGTCCTCCGACATCCACAGCACGGCAGCAGCGCCGTCGGAGATCTGCGACGAGTTACCCGCCGTGTGCATCTGTCCTTCTTGAACCGGTGGCAGGGCAGCCAGTCCGTCAAGGGTGCTGGGACGAATCCCCTGGTCGGCATCGACGGTACGGGTTTCACCCGTCGGCGCGCCATCTTCTCCCAGCACCGGCGCCTCGATCGGGAGGATCTCCCTTTTGAAGTACCCCTCCTGGTGAGCGCGCATCGCGTTGTCCTGTGACCGCAGCGCAAAGCCGTCGCAGTCCTCGCGGGTGATTCCGTAGTTCTTGCCGATCCTCTCGGCAGCATCGAATTGATTGAGCGGCATGTCCCAGGGCCATCCCTCGGGCTGGAAGAACCCGGGGCCGTTCTGCACGTTCTGCCCCAGTCCGACGTGACTCATCACCTCGACGCCACTGGCGATGCCGACGTCGATGGCCCCGGACTTGACCAGGGCTGCGACGAGATGGTTGGCCTGTTGACCCGATCCGCATTGGGCATCGACCGTCGTCCCGGCGACGCCCCAATCGGCGCCGCGCGTCAGCCAGGCGTTGCGCGCCAGGTTGTTCGACTGCTCGCCGGCCTGCGTCACGCACCCGCCGATGATCTGCTCGACCAGTGCCGGCTCGATGCCTGCCTTTTCGACGACGGCCGACTGCAGCTTGCCCAGCAGCGTCGCCGGGTGAAGGCCACTGAGGAAACCCTTGATCGGCTTGCCGCGGCCGATGGGCGAACGCAACGCTTCTACGATGACTGCTTCGGGCATCTTCTTCTCCTTCGATCGCTAGCCTTAGCCTAATTGGCCCAGGACCATGGCACTGGTCGGGACCCCGACCCCAGCTGTCACGAGGACATGATCGTTCTTCGCCGGCTGATTCGTCGAGGTCCCGCGAATGACGCGCACCCCTTCGTTGACGCCGTTCATTCCATGGATGTACGCCTCACTCAGTTGGCCGCCGTGCGTATTGCTCGGCAAGCGCCCGCCAACCTCCAGGTTGCCGTCCTTGATGAAGTCCTTTGCCTCACCGGGGCCACAAAAGCCAAAGGACTCGAGCTGCCACAACACGATCGACGAGAAAGCGTCGTAGATGACGGCGGCGTCGACGTCGTCTGGACCCATCTCGGCAACCCGCCACATCTGCTCGGCAACGACGTCCATCTCCGGCAGGATCGCGATGTCGGGCCGGTAGAAGCTGGTCATCTGCTCCTGATCGGCGCCCGAGCCGACACCGATGCCGCGCACCACGGCTGCCGGCTGCGCAGCGTCAGCGGCGCGCTCGCGCGTGGTGAGCACGCAAGCCGCCGCCCCGTCCGTCTCCTGGCAGCAGTCGTAGAGGCGCAACGGCGCTGCGATCAAGCGCGAGCTCTGATGCTCGTCAAACGACAACGGCTTGCCATAGAAAAACGCATCGGGATTGTTTACCGCGTGCTTGCGCGTCGACACCGCCACCTCAGCGAGATCGCGGCTGGTGCAACCGGTCTTGTGCATGTAGCGCGTGGTGAACATCGCCACCCAACTGGCCGGCGTCATCAGGCCATAGGGCATGTACCAGCTCCAGTGGATGAGATCGGCAGTGACCAGGTCGCCACTGACGCCGTCGCTGTAACGCTGGCCCGAGCGGCCGTTGAGCGCACGATAGCAGACGACGTTCTCGCAACTCCCCGTCGCCAGGGCCATCGCCGCCTGGTGGATGACGGCGACCGCGGCGCCACCGCCGTAGGGAATGCGCGAAAAGAGATGCAGATCGCCAATGCCGACGGCGCGGGCAATCTCGATCTCGTCGTTCATGTCGAGGGAAAAGGTCACCAAACCGTCGACCTCCGACGGCTGCAAGCCGGCGTCGTCGATCGCCGCCGACACCGCCTCGCAGGCGAGCTGTAGCTCCGAGCGGCCGGAGTTCTTGGAGAACTCGGTCTGCCCGATTCCGATGATCGCCGCTTCGTCTTTCAGAGTCGTCGGCATCTTTCAGCTTCCCTTCGGCAGCGCCACGCACACGTTCGCCGTCACGTGATCGCCCCAAGAGTTGGTGCCCGACACGTCGATGTCGACCGTGCCGGCCGCCTCGTCGATTGCTTTGACCGTCCCGTTCATCTTCATCACGTCACCGGGGTTGTTCGGCGCCCCCAGCTTCAGTGCAATCTTCTTGATCAGCGCGTCCGCTCCGCCCCAGTCCGTCACATAGCGCGAGACGAAACCGTTGGTCGTCATCGTGTTCATGATGATGTCGCTCAGCCCTTGCTGCTGCGCGGCGCCCTTGTCGTGGTGCACCGGAGTGAAATCCTGCGTCGCCAGAGCGCCGGCGACGATCACCGTCGTCGTCACGTCGATCGCCAACTCCGGTAGAGAGTCGCCAACCTTCACGTCCTCGAATCTCTTCATCCTGCCTGCTCCTGCGGTCCGGTCCGCGCCATGTCGCGACCGATGTCGTTGAGCTGATGCGGCACACCTCCGAGACTGAGCTCGAGCGACTTGGACCAGAGAAAATAGCGGTGGATCGGATAGTCGCGATCGACACCGATGCCACCGTGTAGGTGTTGCGCCGAGTTGGCCAGGCGCGATCCGCCATCGGACGCCCAAAACTTCGCCACCGCCGCCTCGCGCCCGGCCGCACGCTCCTCCGCCAACATCCAGGCGGCGCGCCACATCACCCAGCGCATCGCCTGGACGTCGATGTAACCATCGGCAGAGCGATGCTGCACGGCCTGGAATGAGCCAATCGGCACGCCGAACTGCACCCGCTCGGTAACGTAGGCGGCGGTGATTTCGAGTGCCCGCGACGACACGCCGACCTGAATCGCCGCGATCGCCACGAGAGCGCGCTCGTACAACCAGCGCACCTGCTCGGCGCCACCGGGCGCGCCACCCAGTACGTCCTCCTCGCCCACCGCAACGCCCGACAAACGCAGGCTCGCGATGTTCTCCCCGTTCGCCAGCCGACTCGGCGTGAGCTCGACGCCCTCAGCGCGCGGATCGACGAGGAAGATGCCGGCTCCGTCGTCCACCGCCGCCGGCACCAGCAGGCACTGCGAAAGCGCCGCCATGGGAACGAAGACCTTTTCGCCATCGATGCGCCAGCCATCACCGTCGCGGCGCGCCCTGGTCGCCGGCTGGTCGACTTCGGCGGCACCGCTGTCGGCAAGAGCCGCGCTGAGCAGACACTCACCGCGCACGACTGGTTGCAGCCACTTCTCGCGCTGCGCCTGGGTACCGTAGCGAGCCAGCGGCAGCGCGCCGAAGACCAGCGTTGGCAGCACCGGCACCACCGCCACGCTGCGGCCAACCTCTTCGAGCAGAAGACAGAGCTCGACGAAGCCGAATCCCATGCCACCGTCGGCCTCGGGGACGGCGATGCCGAGCAGGCCCGCCTCGGCCAGCGTCGACCACAGCGGTCGGTCCAGCCATTCATCGCCCGCCTCGATTCGTTTCAGTCGCTCGTGGTCGACCTCTTTTTCGAGGATGTCGCGCGCCAGCTCGCGGATCGACGTCTGTTCGTCCGTGAAAGCAAAGTCCATGAAGAATCGATCCCTCTCAGGCCGGCCGGAAGAGCGGCAACGACATCTCGTCGTCGACCTTTTCGATAGAGACCGCCAGAGGCATGCCGATCTCGATTTCCTCGGGCGTGCAACCGACGACGTTGGAGACGATACGCGTCCCTTCTTCGAGATCGACGAGGGCGCAGATCACGGGATAGTCGAAGCCCGGAAACTTTGGATGGTGTAGCACGGTGTGGGAGTGCAACGTCCCCTTGCCGCTGGCGAGGACGCTGTCCCACTCGACCGACCGGCACTCTCCGCACATCGGCCGCGGTGGGTGGCGCAGGGTCTGGCACTTCTTGCAGCGTTGGATGCGCAGCTCGCCAGCGTTCACCGCCTCCCACCACCAGGCGTTGTCGTGCCCCATCGGCGGGCGGATGCGCTGCGGCTTGGCGGCGGCCGCCGCGGCGCCGTCCTCACTCGCCGCTTGCGGTTGCTGGGCCGGCTTGTACTTGAGAACACGAAACGACATCGTGCCGACGCGTTGCTCGTTCTGATCGAAGAACGTGTACCTGGTCGTGATGAAGTAGCCGATGCCGAGCGGTGTCGCTTTTTGCTCAGAGATCGAATCGAAGACGATGCGCGCCGTCAGATGATCCCCGACACGCAAATAGCGGTCGTACTCCTGCTCCTGGTTCGTCGCCACCACACCGGTGTAGCCGTGATCGGAGAGCAGCCGATGCAACTCGACCTGGAGGTCCTGCGCCTCCCCTTCACTCTGCACCCAGGCCGCACCCATGCCGGGCATCGTCCAGGCGTCCATCATCGTCGGCGGTGCGACCAGGCCGCCGTGTATCGATTGCGCCGCCGCGCCGGCATCCAGGTATGCTGGATTGGTGTCGCCGACCGCCGCGCAGAAGTGGCGGACCATGGCTTGATTGACGGCGTCGCCGGCCACCCAGGGGGCGCCGATCTCCTTGCCGACGTAGCCCTGCAGCTTTGCTTCCAACGCTTCTCGGTCCATAGGTGCTCCTGCCCTCAGCGACGGGCGCGCGGCATCAGCAATCCCGCCATGGCGATGATGTCGCGCTGCACTTCGTTGACGCCACCGCCAAACGTATACGTCGCCGCCGTGCGCGCCGCTTTTTCCAACACGCCGCCGAAAACGGCGCCCTCTTCTCCTTCACGGATGACGCCGGCGGTGCCGACGATCTCCATCAACAACTGATAGCACTCGACGAAGAGCTCGGTCCCCATCACCTTGATCGCCGACGCTTCGGCCATGTCGGGCACACCGGCGCTGATCGACCACGCCGAGTGCCAGTTCATCACTTTCAACGCCTCCATCTTGGCATAGACGCGAGCTAGATTGGCCTGCACCCACGCCTCGTCGATCATACGACCGCCGGCCGGCGTCTCGGTGCGCATCGCCCATCCCCACACCTCGTCGAGCAGGCGATCGGCAAGCCCGGGACACGCCAGGGTGATGCGTTCGTGGTTGAGTTGGTTGGTGATGAGCTGCCAGCCCTGGTTCTCTTCGCCGACCCGGTTGGCGACCGGCACGCGCACGCTTTCGAAGTACGTCGCATTGGTGCGCTCGCCACCCAGCGTGTAGATCGGCGTCACCGAGAAGCCGGGCGCATCGGTGGGCACGAGGAAGATCGACAGCCCTTTGTGCTTCTTGGCATCGGGATCCGTGCGCGCGGCGAGCCAGATATAGTCGGCGTCGTGCGCGTGCGTCGTATAGATTTTTTGACCGTCGATGACGTACTCGTCGCCGTCGCGCACCGCCTTGGTCTGCAGAGAGGCCAGGTCGGTGCCGGCACTCGCCTCGGTGTAGCCGACACCGAAGAAGAGCTCACCGCGCAGGATCGGCGGCAGGAACTTCTTTTTCTGCTCGTCGCTGCCAAAGGTCATCAGTGCCGGGCCGATCGTGTTGACCGGAATGATGTGCAGCGGCGCTCGCGCGCGGTAGACCTCGTCCCAGAAGATCAGTTGCTCGAGAGCGGTGCGCCCCTGACCGCCGTATTCCTTGGGCCAACCCACCCCCAGCCATCCGTCCCTGCCCATCATGCCGACGACGCGGCGAAAGACCGGGCCACCGCACTCGTCCCATTCCTCGTCCAGCGCCGCACGCAGCTCGGGGGTGAACAACTCCACGAAATAGTCGCGGATTTCCTGGCGCAGCGCCTGCTGCTCGGGCGTGAAATCGAGATACATGGCGATCGGGTCCGTTGGCTGACTCGGGACCGAGTCGGGAGGGAACCAAACGATCGTTTAATAGGAATCCGGCGGCTCTTTCAAGAACGGTCCCGAGCTACGCTTTCTCGGCGCGATCCAGATCGCCGAGCAGTGCGCGGCTGGCGGCGTAGAACAGCCCGGCGGCGAGAAGGCCTCCGAGGGTCACCACGAGCAGCGAATAGCGGATCGCCTGGCTCCCGTAGGACGGTGCGAGAACGTCGTTCAGATAGCCGACCAGCGTCGGCCCCATTCCGAGTCCGACCAGGTTGAGAACGAAAAGCAGCACCGCCGAGGCGGTCGCCCGCATCTGTGGCGGCGCCAGGCCCTGGCACATCGACAGCATAGGCCCGACATACATCGCACCGAGCATGTAGAACGGTATGAAGGACAGCAGCGCCAACTGGCGCGAGCCGGCGGCGAGGAAGCCGGCGCCGAAAGGCACGCCGAGCAGGCAGACGAGGGCACAGAGGTAGACGTACCAGCGGTGGTCCTTCTCACCTTGCCGATCCGCGATGACGCCACCGAGGTAGGCGCCGGCACCGCCGCCGATGCCGATGATCAGACCCAGCCAAATGCCGATCTCGACGCTGCCCATGCCGTGCACGCGGCGCAAAAAGGTCGGCCCCCACGCCAGGACACCGTAGCCCGAGAGAGACTGCACCGCACCGGCGAGGGTGATGAGCACGAACGACCGCTGATCGCGCAAAAAGCGGAGGACGTCGGCAATCGAGACTGGCGCCAGGCTACGCGGGTTTGTTTCGGAAAACCCCCGCGGCAACTCGCGAATCGTGAAGCGCACCAAGAGCACCAAGGGAATGCCCGGCAGCCCGACGATGAGAAACGCTTTGCGCCAGGAAAAGTGCTCGACGATGTAGCCACCGGCCAGGTAGGCGATCATCGCACCGACGTAGACACCGGTTGCATAGATCGACAGCGCCGTGGCGCGCCGCTCGGGCGGAAAATAGTCGGAAATCAGCGAGTGCGCCGGCGGGCTGCCGGCCGCTTCGCCGATGCCGACGCCAACCCGGGCGAGAGCGAGGTGGGCAAAGGTGCGCGCCAAACCCGAGGCCGCCGTCATGGCGCTCCACACTCCGAGGCCGAGGGCGATGATCGAGCGCCGCGATCCGCGATCGGCCCAGCGAGCGATGGGGATTCCGGCAAAGGTGTAGAAGAGCGCAAACGCAAAGCCGGACAACACGCCCATCGCAGTGTCCGTTGCGCCGAGATCGGCTTTGATCGCCTCGAGTAGAATCGCGAGAATCTGCCGGTCGATGAAGTTGAAGACGTAAACGACGAAGAGCAGGCCGAGAACGTAGTTGGCGTATCGGTCGCTCACCTCTCCGCCGGAATCGCGCGATTCAGCCATGCGCGACTGCATCGCAGTCGGCAAGGTGTTTTTCAATCGGCGACGCGGTTGACACTTCCGCGGCCTGCCACCACTCTCTCCATCACTCTCCCGGAGGAAGCCATGGCCTACGACAACCTCGACCTCGCTATCGAAGACAACGTCGCGCGCATCACGCTGAACCGGCCCAAGGCCGCCAATGCGATCAACGTCCCGCTGGCCCGCGACCTCGCATACGCAGCCATGGAATGCGACGAGAACTCCGAAGTCCGCGCCATCGTCGTCACCGCCGAGGGGAAGTTCTTCTGCTCCGGCGGCGACCTCGGAGCGTTCGCCAGCGCCGGCGACAAGGCACCGCTGCTGCTCAAGGAGATCACCACCTATCTGCACGCCGCCGTTTCGCGCCTGGCACGCACCGCCGCTCCAGTCATCATGTCGGTCAACGGCACCGCAGCCGGTGCCGGATTCTCCCTCGCCTGTGCCGGCGATCTGGCCATCGCCGCCGAATCGTCGAGCTTCACCATGGCCTACACCCGCGTCGGCCTGACCCCCGACGGATCCTCCACCTACTATCTGCCCAAGCTCATCGGAACGCGGCGCGCCCTCGAGCTCATGCTCACCAACCGACCATTGTCCGCCCAGCAAGCACTGGACTGGGGCATCGTCAACAAGGTCGTCGACGACGCCGATCTGGTTTCGGAAACCAGCAAATTGGCGCTCTCTCTCGCCAACGGACCGACGCAATCGTTCGGTCTCACCAAGGGGTTGATCCACGCCGGCCTCGACCTCGAGGCACAGATGGAGATCGAAACCCGCGCCATCGCCGACGCCGCTCGCTCCAACGACGGCAAGGCCGGGATCGCTGCGTTTCTCGCCAAGCAGAAACCGGAGTTCTCCGGTCGTTGACGGCGCCCCAACCGGTATCGCTCATGCGCCGCTCTGCCTGCTCTTGCGACAGGCGTGGCACTCGACCGCCTTGGCATCGATGTGGCCCTTCGCTTCTTCGAAGTACCATTTCTGATCGAGCGCTTTCCAGATCTCGCGCTTACCGCAGCGCCGGCAGAGAAACGGCTGATCGATGTAGTAGTCGGGCCGCTCGCCGTAGGTATTGATGTGATCGAGTTTTTCCAGATCCGACGCCACGGCGGAGGGATGGGTGCGCTGTTGCTCGGCCGGCAAGCGCGAAATTCGATCCGCTTCGCGCAGCTCCTTGGCGCTCGGATCACGGCCGCTGTCTCGCTGCTTCTTTCTCACCTGCCATCCAGATCGGCGAGCTCTTCGCCGGCGAAGAAGCGCCGCGGATTGTCGACCATCATGGAGTCGATCTGTTCTTCGCTGACCCCGGCTTCGCGCAGACGCGGAGCGATGTTGCGCGTGAAGTGCAGCGGATGCCAGTTTGGTGCAACCGTCGCCATCGCCGCGGGATCGGGAATCGGCTGACCGCGCCAACACCACACCGAGTCATGCGACACCACCACCTGGTTGGCCGCCCCGGCCGCGACGACTCGCGCCAGCGCGGCGACGCGCAAGTCATCCGGCTGCAGCATGTCCAAACCGAAGCGGTCGAAACCGAGGTACGAGCCGCCGCGCGCGATCTTCATGTGATAGTCGTGATCGTCGCTACCGCAGGAGTGGCCGATGATGATGCGATGCGCCGGCACGCCGGCGGCTGTCAAGATCTCCTGCTGCTCGTCGCCGAGCTTGCCGTCGTCGGTATGGGTCGTGATCGGAGCCCCTGTTTCGCCCGATGCCAGCGCCGCGGCTTCGAGCACGGTGCGTTCGTAATCGGAGATCGCGCCGTGCCCGGTCGCGACCTTGATGATACCGGCCCGCACCCCGCTGTCGCCGATGCCCTCGCTGATCTCTCGGATGAAAACCTCGGCCATCGCCTCGGACTGGGGACCGAAGTTGGAGCGAAACTTCCAGTACGCCGTCGCCCCTTCGGCTTCCTTGTAGAGACCGGTGGCGCAGATGATGTTGAAGCCGGTGCGCTCCGCCACCTCGGCCATCAGCGTCACGTCGCGGCCGAGATCGGCAGGGCACGGGTCGAGCATCGAATCGATGCCACCGGCCTTGAGCTCTTCGACGCGGTCAACGCAGATCTTCACCGTCTCGCGCCGCGACGGACCGGGCCGCACGCTGTCGACATCCCAGCCCGCGTAGCCGATCAGGAGATGCTCGTGCATCAACGTCCGCCCTAGACCGAAGTTCCCAGCAGTGAAAGAGCGTAAGTGATGGAAGCAATTGAGTTTCGACTGGGATCGGAGTGAACGCCACTGGGAACAGTGAGATATGGTGGGGTCAGGGAGCGAGCTTTACCTTGAGGAGATCGAGGGCGCGCTGCTGTAGGGGCGTAGGCCTGGTGGTCTTGTCAAACGAGGGCGCGTTAGGCGCTGTGGGGGTGCAGGTGTTGCGGACGATCGAACCAAGGTCTGCCAGCAGGGTGCGGAAGCTGTGAACGGGCTGCCCGTCGTCAGTGCGCTTGGTCTTGGCCTTGGTCAGCGCTGCGGCTGAGCGCAGCGCGGGCGCGACGATCGACTGGCGCTGGGCCTTTGCGGCGACGCGGTCGTGGTCGTCAAAGAGTATCGGGGCAAGGTCGCGGCGCATGTGCCACTCGACGTAGTAGGCGAGCATGCACAGAAAGATGTGGCAGCGTACACGGTCCTCAAGGCGGTGATGAATCGGGCGCACCTTGAGATCCACGGTCTTGATCGTGCGAAAGGCGCGCTCGACGGTCGACAGTGACTTGTAAGCCTCCACGCTCTGCTCGGCCGAGAGCACCTCTTGGGGGACACTGGTGCGGATGATGTAGATGCCGTCGAGTCTGGCCTCCTCGGCAATCTGCTTCTCCTTTCGGCGGTAAGAGAACGAGGTGTCGGTAATCTCAAAGTCAAAGTGCTTGGCCATCTTGTAGGTGCTAGCGCAGCGCTCAGCACGTCGGGCGATCTCGACCTGTCCGCGCAGTGGACGACGCTTGCGCGTGGTGGCCTCTACCACTTTGTCCAGCGCCCTCTCGGTGGCTGCGAGCAGCTCGCTGCGCTTTCGTTGTCGCTCCTCGGCCAACAGCGGATTGCGGCACGCAATCAGCCGCTGGCCGGGGAATGCCGGGTCCTCGATCTCGGCCAGGTCGCGCTCATCGAAAAGCGACATCTGTAGGCTGCCGGAGTCGACCAGCTTGCCGATCTGCTTGCTGCGCAGTGCGCTGATCCACTCCAGTCCGTCTGCCGCTTGGAGCTCCTCGCGGATGCGCGCTGAGGTGATCATACCGCGGTCGCCGACCAGAACGACCCGGTTGAGCTTGAACCGCTTGCCCAGCTTGTCCACCTGCGTGGCCACCGTGGAGGGGTCGGCGGTGTTTCCCTCGAAGACCTCGACGGCCACCGGACGCCCCTCGCGGTCGCACAGCAGGCCGAAGTTGATCTGCAGCGTGCCCTTCTTGCCGTCGCGCGAGTAACCGCGGGCGGCCAGCGGGCAAGTGTGCCCCTCGTACCAGGTGGAGGTGAGATCGTAGAGGACCAGGGTGGCGTCTTCGAGGTGGCGCTTTGCCAGTGCCTTCTCGATCTTGGGCTGTCGCTGGATCAACCAATCCATGGCCGCGTAGACCTGATCTTCGTCGCTGTCCTCAATGTCGAGCAACTCTCCCAGAGATGAGCTCAGGGTGTCTTCGCGCAGCCCGCGCACGGTGGCCAGCTTGGAGCGCGGGTCAACGATGCGGGCGACGATCAGCGCCTCGATAAGGTCGCGCTTGTCGCTGCGCGAGCGGGCGAGCAAGGAGTGCAGCCCGAGGCGGCGCAGGTAGCCGAGCACGGCGGCGACGTGACCATGGGGGCGGGAGCGGGTGAGCTCGAAGGCGTCTTCGGGGGCGGCACCGACGGGGGTGCCTTTGAGAGCGGCGCGCAGGGCTTCGACCTTCTCGGGGGGCCAGTCGGTGAGATTGGCCAGGGTGCGCTTGCGCACGCGGCCCCCCTCGCGCCAGCCTTCGCGCAGCAGGATGGCGGGTCTGGAGTTGCGATTCGGGACGGTCTCGATGTACATGGGAACTACGTATCACGACAGGTACGCCAATGCAAGATCTATGCGTACCTTTACATGGGAACACAATTGCCGGCCTGGCTCGCGCAAAGCTACCGTATTCTCAACACTTACATGCGCTCAGGGGTGCTACAGCGTGGGGAACTTCGGCCTAGATCGCCGGTTGCGACGGCACCGGTCACACACTGCACGCGTTCTGCCATGAGACACCCCCGGCGAGAGAATAACCACGCCGCCTACTCGGAATACAAACCGGCGCCACTGCACCGCGACATCACATGGTCTGCCAAGCCGACTCGTGCTAGTTCTGCAACATCATGCTGCGCCACGTAGCGATCGTCTTGCTCGTCGCTCTCTCGATGATCGGCTGTGACCCGGCACCGCGAAGTGCCGGCAAGATCGAGGGCGAGCGACGCGCCGGCGATGCTCTCGACCGCCGTAGCGAGCGCCAGGCGGTCGCCCGCGACGCACTCGGGCTGCCGTCCGCCAAGCAGATTCTCTTCGGCGATTTGCACGTCCACTCGACGTTCTCGGTCGACGCCTTCATCTACGCCCTGCCCATCTTCAACGGCGAAGGCGCGCACCCGCCCGCCGACGCCTGCGACTTCGCCCGCTACTGTGCCGGCCTCGACTTCTTTTCGATCAACGACCACGCCGAAGGACTGTCTCCGCATCTGTGGCGCGAGACGATCGACAGCATCCGCGAGTGCAACCGCCGCGCTGGTGATCCGGCAAATCCGGACATGGTCGCCTTCATCGGCTGGGAGTGGACGCAGACGTCGACGACGCCCGAGCGTCACTACGGGCACAAGAACGTGATTTTCCCGGGTCTCGACGACGACGAGATCCCGCGCCGGCCGATCTCGTCGATTTCCATCGAAACCTACGAGCAGCGACCGCCGCCGCGCTTGGTCATGCAAGGTGCCGCTGCGCTCGTCCGCCTCGCCGGCTACGACGCCTACGCCGACGTCCTGTCTGCGATGACCCGACTCGCCGGTATACCCGACTGCGAGGGCGGCGTTGCCAGCCCGGCGCTACCCGTGGGTTGCCGCGAATCCGCTGCGACACCGGCCGATCTCTTCCGCAAGCTCGACGAGTGGGGTCTCGACACGCTGGTCATCCCACACGGATTGGCCTGGGGAATTCACGCTCCGCCTGGAGCGACACTGGCCACACAACTGACGCCATCCCAACACGACGCCGACAAGCAACGTCTGATCGAAATCATGTCCGGTCACGGCAACAGCGAGGAGTTCCGCAACTTCCCGGCAGCAGTAGCAGCCGGCGCCGGTGCGACTTGCCCGGCGCCGACCGCGGACTACGAGGCCTGTTGCTGGCGCGCCGGTGAAATCATGCGCCAGCGCTGTGGCGAGCTGGCAGACGACGAGTGCGAGCGCCGCGTCGAAGAGGCACGCCGACTCGCGCTCGCCGGCGGCGTCAGCCCCGATCTGGTCTTTCGCGACACCAGCGCGGGCGACTGGCTCGACTGCGATCAGTGCCGCGATTGCTTCAAGCCGGCGATGACCTTGCGGCCGATGCTGTCGGCGCAGTACGGCGCCGCTCTGAGCAACTTCGCCGCGCTCAGCGACGGCGGATCGCCGCTGCGCTACCGCTGGGGCTTCATCGCCTCCACCGACAACCACGCCGCGCGCCCGGGCACCGGTTACAAACAATACGATCGCACCGTCATGACCGACTCGCGCGGCATCGCCGACGCGGCGAGCGAAGATCGCGTACGGCGCTGGTTGGGCGGCCGGCAAGCCGATCCGCGCCGGCCGCAAGCGGCCGAATCATCCAGACTCTTCGAGCTCTTCGACACCGAGCGCAAGGCGAGCTTCATGTACCCGGGCGGCATCGTCGCCGTGCACGCCGAAGGGCGCGACCGCCAGTCGATCTGGCAGGCTCTGCAGCGCAAGGAGGTATACGGTACCAGCGGCCCACGCATTTTGTTGTGGTTCGACCTGCTCAACGGCAAGAGCGGCCGCGTACCGATGGGAGGCGAGACCGCCATCGACGAAGCGCCGCTCTTCGAGGCGCGCGCCGCCGGCGCTTTCGAGCAGCTCGCCGGCTGTCCCGGTGACGTCACCAGTGCTCTACCGAGCGCGCGCATCTACGATCTCTGCCGCGACGAGTGCTACAACCCCGGTCACACTCGGCGACCGATCACGCACATCGAGGTCATCCGCATTCGACCGCAGGCACACGCCGGCGCGGCGATCCCGCCGCTCATCGAGGACCCGTGGCAGCGCGTCGACTGCCCGGCGGACGGCGGCGGCTGCACCATCCGCTTCGCCGATCCCGACTTCGCCGGCGCCGGGCGCGACACCGTTTACTACGTTCGCGCCCTGCAGGCGGCAACGCCGGCGATCAACGCCGCCAACCTGCGCGCCGAGGTCGCTGCCGGCGGCCGCGCCATTTCGATCGACGAGTGCCACGGCGGCTACCGCACGCCGGCCGGCGACGATTGCCTCGCGCCCGCTCAGGAGCGCGCCTGGTCGTCGCCGATCTACGTCGATTTCGCGGGCCAGCGAACGGCCAAGCCGTGAAGACCCTGCTCATCGTCTACCATTCGCAGGGCGGCTCGACCGAGCGTCTGGCCAGAGCCGCGTGCGAGGGGGCTCGGCGGGAAGATGCGATCGAAACTCGCCTGCAGCGCGCCTTCGAAACCGGTGTCGACGATCTGCTCAACACCAGTGGTCTGATCATCGGCACGGCCGAACACCTCGGCTACATGTCGGGTGCCATCAAGGACTTCTTCGATCGAACCTACTATCCCGCCCAGGGCAAGGTCGACCAACTCCCCTACGCGGTCTTCGTCAAGGCCGGCACCGACGGCCGCAACACGGTGACACAAATTGAGCGCATCGCCACTGGCTACAACCTTCGGCGCGTCGCCGAGCCGATCATCGTGCGCGGCGACGTCACCGAGGCCGACGTTGAACGCTGCCGCGAGCTCGGCCACTCCCTCGCCGCCGGCATCGCTTTCGGAATCTACTGAGGCTCGCTTCCGTTGTTGTCAGATCAAGGCTAGTGTCCCAGCATGGCAGCCTTGGAGAAATTCGCAGAGTACGCCGCCGACTTCGAACGCTCGGTCGCCGACGACGATTGGGGGCGTATCAAACCGTACTTCGCCGCCGACGCCGTGTACGAGATCGTCGCAGAGATCTACGCGGCGAAGATCGTCGGTCCCGACGCGATCGTCGCCGGTTTCAAGAAGTCGCTCGACGGCTTTGATCGCGTCTTCGACACGCGCAGCGTCGAGCTCACCGGCGAGCTCGAGGTCGACGGCGACCAGCTCAGCGCCCCCTGGAAGGCGTCGTACACGAAAGAAGGATGCGACCCCTACGTGCTGCGCGGCCGCTCGACGGTCCGCTACGACGGCGATTTGATTGCAAGTCTCACCGACAGCTTCGACGACGAAGCGGTTCGCGAGCTGCAGGAGTGGCAGAAGAACAACGACCTGAAAGTCGATCCGTCTTACGCATAGCCGAGCTTACGGGGCGAGGCCGCTGGCGATTGACACGCTGTCGTTGCCCGCGTTGGCGGTGATCAGGTCGAGCACGCCGTCGCCATTCCAATCGGCGATGGCAACTCCGCGCGGCCCGGCATCACTGACTTCGCCATCGCAGGTACCCGGAAGCAAATCGATGGTCTGCACCAGTTGCATCAGCCCCGTCTCCGGCACCGTCGCCAGAATCGACAGCGAGTCGCCGCCGCGGTTGGCGACGGCAGCGTCGAGAGCACCGTCGCCGTTGAAATCGGCGAGCGTCACGAATCGAGGATTGGTGCCGACCGGATAGTGCAAGGCGTCGCCGAAGGCTCCACCGCCGGTGTTGCGCAGAACCGAGATATCGTCCGATCGCTGATTGACCGCCGCCACATCCGCCATCCCGTCACCGTCGATATCGCCAACCGCGAGGCGGCGCGGCCCATCTCCGGCTGCGAAAGATAGTGGAGCGGCGAAGCCGCCGTCGCCCATACCGAGCAGGACCGACACGTCGTTGGAGTCGACATTGGTGGCAATGATGTCGAGTGCATCGTCGCCGTCGACGTCGGCGACGGCGACGTCGCGCGGTTCGTCGTTGGCAAAGAGCGCCGCCGCCGTACCGGCTTGCAGGCCGAAGACGACGCGTACGTCGCCCTGTCCGGGCGATGCGCTGGCGACGACGGCGTCGCTGCCGCCATCGCCGTCGAGGTCGGCGACCGCCACCGCATGCGGCCGCGAGTCGGGGATGGCGATCGTCTGTGCCGGGGCGAACGTCCCATCACCGAGGCCGCGCAACAACGACACCGATCTGCCACCGCGAACCGCGACGACGAGGTCGCCGAAGCCATCGGCATCGACGTCGGGCAGCTCGCCTACACCGTCGCCGTCCTCGTCGCTCAGCGCCGCGTCGCGCGGGTCGTCGCCAACCGGAAAGGAGCGCGCCGCTTCGAAGCCACCGGCACCGTCGCCGAGACGGACCGTCGCGTCGGCCGACTCACGGTTGACAGTCACCACGTCGGCAACCGTGTCACCGTTCAAATCCACGAGCGCCACCCAATCGGGCGTCTGACCAACACACCAGCTCCGCACGTCACCAAAGAGCAGCGGCAGTGGCGAGCATCCCTCGAGCGCCGAGCGTACCCCCTGAATCAGCTCGGCAACCACAACCTCGGCGTCGCGACTGGAGTCGAAGGCGACACAGGCAGTCAGCGATTGCTGGCCTAGCGCGACGCCGGCGCCGACGACCAGCTCGTTGATGCTCACACGGCCGTCGGCGTCGCAGTCCCCGACACAGAGATCGAGAGGTTGAGCATGAGCGGCGAGCGTGAATCCCTGCAGAACCAGCGAGATGATCAGCGCGCCGACGAACCGCCACATCCGGCTTCAATAGCTCACAGCACCTGCTCGGCAAAGGGCGCAGTGGGCGCGGATCGAGACGGTGACCGGCGTGTGTCGACGGCGCCGGCGAGCTCGCGCGCGTGCTCGGCGAGAACCTCGCGTAGCGCCGTCCCCACTTCGCGACGATTCCTGGCATGCCAACCGCGGATCAACTCGACACGGCTCCCCAGGCCGCGCAGGTAGTCCCAGTCGCGCTCGGCCGAGAAACGATCGTTGTCACCGAACACGTAGGCGGTGCGCTCGACCAGCTCGCGGCTCCCCTCCTCGCCCCGGTCGAGACCAAAGGCGGCGCGCACGCGCGAGCTGCGCGGCGCTCGGTAGCCGACGAAAGAACCGTTGAGGTGCTGCGAGGTTCCGAGGACGGGATTGATCAGCATCAGAAACGGATGCCGGGCGCCGCGCTCGGCGCGCTGTTGGCTGGCGGCCATGAGCAGCCACGCTTCATAGCCGTGACCGATGGCGACCGAGAACGTCTCGAGCTGGGCGTCGACGTCGTCGACCTGCTCGGCGAAGGCGCGGCGCCGCCACACCGCCAGAGTCTCGACCGCCACCACCTCCAGCGGCCAATCCGCGTCCCCGATCAGCGATTGAGCGAACGCGTTACGCCCCAGTGCCGCACCGTGTAAAAACAAGGCGCGCGGACCCCGCCCACCGTGGATGATCGCCCCCCCATCCGTCTTCAACCCTCACCTCCCCGCCAAAGTGCAGCGGCCCCCCGCCACACCGAGCGGCCACCCGTAGCAATTGCCGCTGGACCTGGCAAGTCGCATAGCACAGTCAATGACGTGACCCGCTCCCAGGCGCAAGGAACTCTGCGGTCCGCCCACCACGCCAGCGTCGACTACTTCAAGGCAATCGCCGAGGAAACGGGGGTTCGCTACCAGGCGCCGATCAATCTCGACCTGAGAGACTGAGCGGCGACCGGCAAGAAGCTGACCCTCACATGGAGTGAAAATCCCGATTCGAAGGCTGCCTGAAAAGGTCGTGTTGGTCAGATCTCGCTCTCACGAGCCTTTCGAAGGTCGCTACGGCGACTATTCTGGGTGCAAAATCGTTCCCGCAACGACTAAAACGGCGAGGAAACCGCAATGTAATCAAATGTTTTCAACGAGTTGCATTGGTCCGACCCCGCGGTTTCGTCCTTGGGCAGAATGCTGACTATGAATCTCGGTCACGCGGTATCACGGGCAGGAGGAGATGGGAGTCATACTTTCCGCCGGCGTGAATCGTGTGCCACCCGCAATTGCAAAGCTCCTTGTGTTGGTGCATCCGGTTGGCGTAGACGTCGCGCCCCTTGATCTCCAGCCGCAGAGTCTCCCCCGCTGCAAAGAACGTGCTCGAGGGCAGGACTTCGATTTCGACCGAGACGATGGCACCAGGCTCTAGTCGTAGCTCGCGCTGATGGCTCAGGAATGGTCTCCAGGGCGTCGAGAGCTCCGGGTCCAGTTCTCGATGGGAAGCCCGTATCCAACCTAGCGCTACGATGCCACGGAGATCGTTCTCGCGCCCTTCGAAGTGCACTTCATGGCCGGTGCCATCGAGTTTGCGGACGCCCACCAGGAGGTCCATGTCATCGCCCTCGTCGGTGGAGACCCACAGCTTGAGCTTCATGTGGCCCGTGATCTCGGTATCCTCAGTGAAACAGAGATCGAACCTTGCCCCCTCGTCGCCCGTCGCGTCGTAACTTACGCTCGCAATTTTCGCGAGTGGGTCGAAACCCAGCGAGCCGTCGTCCGGGCTCAAGAACGCGGGTTGATAGTGTGTCCGCGCCAAGGGCCATTCGCTCTCCCCGCGTACTTCCCAGGAGTCGAGCGTCTTTCGCACCTCGAGTCGGACGCGCGCCTCATCGGACATCCCGCTATCGACCCCCTTGAGAAAGTAGTCGAAGAACTTCCTCTGATAGTCCATCGCCTCGAGACTGTGGTAAACAGACCATTTGCCTCGGCCATGGGTGTAGAGCCACTTGTGCTGGGAGGAGACCTGCAGGTACGCGTGGACCGAGCCCCGTGTATGTAGTCCCTGATCCGACCAGCTCGCGCAGATCAGCGCAGGGACGCCGATTTCTGCCAAACGCGGCAACGCAAGGGGTATCTCCGAAATCGGCGGGGTACGGTGTTCCGTACTCAACTTCGGAGGCTCGTCGCTGCCCGGAACGCCGTCCATCCCCGAAAGCCACCAGTGACTGAAGGCGGTTTCGGGCACTCCACCGTGATACAGGACGTCCCGGTAGGGATCGGAAACACCTTCCCACGGCACGATCGCTGCGAGGTGCGGGGGGTTCTCCGCCGCCGCGAACCATTGCGCGATTGCGAGGAACGAGACGCCGTGCAGACCGACTTTGCCATTGCTCCAGCTCTCGGTCCCTGCCCACTCAATGAGCTCCGTGTAGTCGGCGATGGTGTCGCTCCCAAACGGATCTGAGCGTCCCTCTGACTTGCCGGTGCCGCGAATGTCGACGTGCACGACCGCGTAGCGGTGGGGAACCCAGTAGGCCGGATCTGGAGCCTCGAACGGCGTGCATCGCGAGACCTGAAAGCTTCCGAATCCAAGTCCGAGCGACTCGCGAAGGGTAGCGTACTCCACGCCGTACTCGGCGGGGTCAGCGTCCTTATCGTACATGGTAAACGCCATCACAACCGGAAACCTCTCACCATCCTCGGGTCGATAGACGTTGGCCCGCAGCGTGACGCCGTCCCGCATTTCCACGCCAACATCCTTCTCGGCTCGGATGCCTGCGGGAAGGGCGACGATCTCGACCCCGCCCCTTGATCGCGACTCGGCGTAGGTCCTCACTCCCTACCTCAGACCTTCGGCGACACGATTCCCGAGTCCTCTGTGAAGCCAATCCACCGCCGTCTTTGCAGACTGATTAGGCCGACCGCAATCAGCAGCGAGATCGACATGACCGTGGCGGCACTAGACAGTGCCGGAGCCGGGGCCAGCGGTCGTGTGGTGTTGCCCGTGATCGCAAAACAAAGGTCGGGGAAAATCGCTACACACTGGTTGGCGGGTGTGAAGCTGGTGCAGCCGCTACTGAAGCCATCTCCGGGGTTTTCGAAGACCGCTGGATTCCCGCTCTGCAACGAACTCTCACCCCAAGCCCATTCACCGGTCGAAAGTGTTTGATTCGCCTGAACCCCTACCCAATACACCCCGTTGCCTAGCGTGACCGGCGGATCAAGAACCGTACTGAAGCTCGCGTTGGCCAATCCGCCCACCGGAACGACGCCAGTCCGCTGCGTAATCAGCTCCCCGGGTGAGCCGTTTGCGTCCGCAAAAAAGAACACATTCACCGAGTCAGCTGGGCCGCCGGGGACGATCCCGCCATAGATACCGAAGGCATACACGCCGGTGACCTCCCAAACCTCGGTGGCAGGTACTGCGAAGTCATCGGCTCCCAGAGAATCCAGGTTGTCGTTGACGCCCCCCGCGTCCGTGTAGTCCTGACTTATGAAGAACACACCTTCGCAATTGTCCGTTTGGTCGTACAGAATCGGATCGGGGAGAAGAGTAGGCGGGATTTCTAGCGAACCGCCGAATGCGGGTGCCCGCATCACGGATAGCAGGCCTGCAACTACCACAAGACTCAAATACCGCTCGCTGTGAATCATTGTCACGTACCTCCAGAGTCACGGATCAAGGAAGACGCGAATAATCTCTGCGCGATTTCGGCGCCATTGGCAACCCCAAAATCGGCGAGCCTATTGGTCTATGTTGCGTTTCCATGCGCTGCCAGAACTCCGTGCTTCCCTTTGCAGACGTGAGAGCGACATTTTCATTCCTTGGCGGAACGCAAGCCATGCATCTCAGCCTCGCGAATCACAGGCAAGAGAATCTGCCGGCCCTCCGGGGTGTTGTCGGTGAAGGTGTTGGTCACCGCGTCGTAGGTTCTCGTCACCGTGCGGCCGTTGACGCTGACCGTGTCGGTCTGGTTGGTCAGGCTCAGCGGGTCATTCGGATCGGTGATGGTCGCTGTGCTGCTTGCTTCGACGTCTGCCAACAGCCCGCCCGGTGTGGAGATCTCGGTGTTGGCCGGAATCGGCGCCTGCATGCCGAAGCGCGGATCCGGACCCGGCTCTGAGAGCTGTACGGTACCGTCAGCCTCCGTCGTCGTGGTCGACTGATCCACGC
Source organism: uncultured Binatia bacterium (SeqCode) (assembly GCA_965216585.1). Lineage (GTDB taxonomy): Bacteria > Desulfobacterota > Binatia > HRBIN30 > CADEER01 > CADEER01. The sequence continues at coordinate 764,423 of CBDCGC010000003.1, forward strand.
CCCTGAGCACGGTCCTCTGCGTGCCGTCGGCGCTATACGCGGTCAAGACTTTTCCAACAGGTTGGGCCAACATCGACCGTAATGCAAAGAAACCAACTCCAAAAAACCAAGCAAGACAAGAAGAACCCCTAGATGCTGAAGTGCCGCCGCGAGGTATTCTCGTCCGGACGATAGAAACACTCCGGACAAACCGAAGGGAGTCAGCCAAAGAAGGAATGATGCCAATTCGATTGCTTCCGACACGTACTTTCTCGGGCGATACAACGCGAACATCCCAAGCCCCAAGGAAGCACCGTTGGCCACGATCGAATACGTTAGGAACCTGGCCGAGAATTCACCCACGACTGTTAGTGAAACCAATAGGGCGACGCCGCACGAAAGCAACCACCTGGCCGACTGTAGATAGCTAGACTTCATCGTTGTTCAGCATCGGCGCATAGATTGTTAGATGCGATATTGATGAATGCCCGGGGGATAACCAAGTTTGCACCGTGAGCCAGACCAATCGCTGATCCAGCCACGATAGCCTCTGCGATCGTCGCCGGAGCGATTAGAGGAAACACAACCCTACTTACAGCGAACATGGCAACGCCAGAGAAAGCTGTCCCCACAGCCCAGCTCTCGAGGCACTGCGGTCGAAAGGGAGCTGGCAGAAGCGTATGCTGAAGGACACCGGCTGCAGTCGCAGCCGATCGTGCAAACAGGAATTGAACGTGACTTCGCTGTACAAACGAAGCTGCGCTGTCGATAAGCGTAAAACGACCATCTAGATCAAAGTTGTTGATCGGCTCGGCAAGAGAATAGCGATAGAGATTTGAATCTGAGCCAAAGAATGTAATTGGATCCTTCGCCACCCACCTTCCCAATTCCAGCGAATAGTCACGAGCACCAAACCTGACGAATCCGCTGTCCCCATCCTGAACCCCACCCGCAAACCCAAACGGCTGAAACAGCGGATCGTTACTCGCGACACCGAACTCGTCGTAGTCGATCTCTTCGACGGTGCTGCCGGTCGTTCCGTCGACTTCAGTGATGAGCCGCACACTGCCGAGGTGGTCAGAGATGATCCGGTAGGTGGTGTCGGTCCCTGCGGTAGGATGATCGTACTTTATCATCGTGTCGGGCACGTTGGGTTTGGAGGCGTAGATGTACTGTGCGGTGAGATTCCCTGCCCCGTCGTACTCGGCCACGGGGTTGAGCTGATCTTTGTAGACGAGCTGGTGGACGAGCGTGCCGTTGACTTTCTTACCGATGCGCCGGTCCTGGCCATCGATCAGGTATTCAAGGACCGTTCCGTCGCTCAGCGTCGCGCTCCTGAGATTGCCGCGGGCGTCGTAGTCGTAGGTCTCGGTGCCGCTGGGGTCGGTCTTGGTCAGCAGCTCGCCGTTGTCGGTGTAGGTGTACGTTGTAGTGGTCGGCCCCTGGGTCAGGGCTGTCAGCCGGTCCTGATCATCGTAGGTTGCGGTGGTGACGGTGCCTTCGGTGTTGAAGCTCGGGGCGATGCGATTGCCGTTGGCATCGTAGTGGTATTCGGCGACCACCACACTGTCCTTCTTCACCTGATCGAGCCGGCCCGCTGTGTCGTAGCGGTACTCGAAAAGCTCCGTGGTGCCGCCTTCGACACTCTCACTCTTGGCGGTGATTCGCCCCAATGCGTCGCGGGTGTAGACGACCGAGTAAAGATCGGTGATTGTGCCACTCGCGTCGTGCTCTGCGCCGTAGGTGTCGAGTTCTCCAAAGGTGGTGTAGCCGAGAGCATCGCTGACCGAGTTACCCGCGCCGTCGTCGATTGCGGTTGTTCCCAGCAGTCCGTCCGCGGCCCGCGGCGTCAATGTCAGGTCACCGGCCTGTGTGAGCAAACCGTCCGCATCGTAACCGAAGCTCACCTGTGGTTCGGATCCTACCTGCAGACCATCGACTCGGTAGTCGCTGTCGTAGCCGCGACTCACCGTCGCAGAGGTGATACCCGCGCCGCTCCAGGTTTCTTCGGCAGGTAGCGATCCGTCGTAAGTAAAGGCGAGTGTAACCTCGTCGCCGCTCACTCCCGGATCGTCGGATGTCACCGAGGTGAGGTTTCCGTCGATAATGTCGTATTGATAGGTGCGCACCTCGCCCGAGGGTAGTGCCACCGTCGAAAGCCGCCCGGCCGTGTCGTAGTCGTGGTCGATCACCTGCCCGTCGGGCCGAGTGATGATGTCAACCTGCGCATCCGCTGTGTATGTGTAGCTGGTCGTCGGTGTTGTGACGCCTGGGACTACTGGCGGATCATAGGATTGCTCCAGATTGGCGCCGGTGTAGGCAAACACGTGCAGGGGCCTGCCCGGGGGCGTGATCTCGGTGAGATTTCCGTTGTCGTCGTATGCGAACACGATGACTCGATCGGGGTTGGTGATCGCATCATAGTCGGGCAGGTACTGCTTCTCCACTCGGCCGTTGGCGTCGTACTCGAAGCTGACCGTGCGGCTGAGTGGATCGGTGATCGAGACGAGATCTCCGCTGGTGTCGTAGCTCATGGTGCTCGTCCGACCGCCGCGCGTGACAGTATCTACCCGACCTTCCGGGTCGTAGCCGAGCTGCAGAGCGGTGAAGCTGCCTGTCTGGAATAGAGTGGGGCGCCCCTCGGAGTCGAGCACCGTGGTGCTCACTCGGCCCGCGGCCGTCGTGTCGATGGCTCGAGAGGCGTTCGGAACATCAATTCACCGTAATGTCGTTGGATCTGAGATTTCGCATTGCCCTCTCAACCTCCGCGATCTTTTCCTGGTCACCGGTCTTCCGGAGCAACTCCCGATACGTGTATACGAAAAAGTAGACCCCCTGCCGCTCAGTGGGCACCTCGCTCGACAGGCGTGGTAATATGTATCTTTCGTACGCACGATCTAGGTGCAAGCGTCCGCGTACAGGATCATTCAAACCGAAGTATGCCGCGCCGAGATACGCGTCACATCCAAGTGAATCCACATCTTCCGGCACTAGCTCGGCTACCCAATGAAACAACGGAATCGCTTCTCCATATTTCTTCTGGTTAAACAACTCGACTGCTTTTCCGTACGAAAACGCCGCCCTCGTTCCCCGAAACCTCCGCTCCCGCGAGTATCAAGCTCCTTTTTCCCCTCGGCGCCTCCTTCGTCGTCGCCGATTCCTCGCGCACCAAAAAGCAGCTTGACACTCGCTCCGCTGCGGCTGGGGGTAGCTATGCGAAAAACAAGTTTTTCGCCTCGTCGAGGGACGAGTCGCAAACCTGAGGGCGAGAATAGAAAAGCGCACGGGAATACCTGAACCTCTTCGGTGGAAGCACCAACCACCAACCGAAGGAGAAGGAGGGATCCCACGTGCGCGTTACCACCCTATTGAGAAAACTGTTGTGTGTCACCTCTGTGAGCGTTCGCAGCGCTCGATTCGAGATCGAAGGCCTGGTGATCGAGGTCCGCCCGCGTTGGCGGCGAGCGCGCTGCGGGCAGTGTGGCAAGCCCGGGCCGGTCTATGACCGCCAACCGGTGCGTCGCTGGAAACACCTGGCGTTTGGGGAAGTCTTTGTATGGGTGGAGTACGCCCCACGACGCGTGCATTGCCCGCGGTGCGATGCGGTGCGTACCGAGCAAGTGCCTTGGGCGGCAACCAGCCGTGCTCGCTTCACAGTGCAGCTCGAAGAGATGATCGCCTACCTGGCCACGACGACGAGCCGAAAAGCCGTGAGCAAGTTGCTCGGTGTGAACTGGCGCAGTGTCGGCTCTGTGGTCGAGCGCATCGTCAGTGAGCGTCTGAATTCACAGAGGTTTGGCGAGTTGCGCAGGATCGGTGTCGATGAGTTCAGCTACCGCAAGCATCATCGCTACCTCACCGTAGTCGTTGATCACGAGCACGGACGAGTGATCTGGGCGGGCCAGGGACGCAGTGGTCAGACCCTGCACCACTTCTTTGATCAGATCGGCCCCGAGGTGGCCCACTCGCTCGAGCACGTCACCATGGACATGGCCGCCGGCTACATCGGCGTCGTGAAGGAAAGAGCCCCGCAAGCCGAGATCGTCTTCGACCGCTTTCATGTCGCTCAGCTCGCTACCAAGGCGGTCGACGAGGTTCGCCGCTCCTTGGTCCGTAAGCTTGCCGGCACCGAAGACGCCGCGGCCGTGAAGAAATCGCGCTGGGCGCTGCTCAAGAACCCAGGCAGGCTCTCACCCGCCCAGCAACAAAAGCTCGCCGCGATCGCCCGCCTCAACAGCCCTCTGTATCGGGCCTACCTGCTCAAGGAGACCCTGGCCGCGGCACTAGACCGCAAACAACCTTGGCGCGCTCGAAAACAACTCAAAGAGTGGCTGGCTTGGGCATCGCGCTCCAAACTCGAGCCCTTCGTTCGCATCGCCCGCACCATCCGAACGCACCGCGAGGACATCCTGCGATACGTCCAACTACGACTCACCAACGCCGTCGTCGAAGGCATCAACAACCGCATCCGCGTAATCGCTCGCACCGCCTACGGCTTCCATCATCCAAAGACCATGATCGCCTGGATCTACCTGTGCTGCTCCAACATCACCCTCTCCCCTCCTCTCCCTTACCCACATAAACTGCAGTAGGTGCGAAAAACGTCGATACGGCGGTTCCTACCACAGACGGAGCCTTCGCTGTGCCGCGCCGGGTTTGATGAGCGTTTGAGGCGATCGAAATCACTTAACACCATCCCGTGTAGAGAATCGACGTAGCGGCAATTGTCGCAGCAATTGTAGGGTTGGTGTAACAGATGGTCCGGTCGATCCTAGTAGCCATCCAACCACTTTCTCCATTGACCTTCTCTCGAGCAACGAACCATCCATGGTACAAACGGCACCGCCCCGAGAGGAAAACCCAGATAGTAGTTCCTCCGCAACTCCCCCAAAACAAGTGCAGGCCCGATCACCCACACAATGAGGATCATGTAGAACGATACTGCAGCCAAGCGCATCCACCAGGCACGAGCTGCAAACAGCCTGGTTCGATTACGGTTGAGCGTGGACCGCTCATTCTGAATGGCAGCTACATATCTCGCCATCACAAACACATAGACCGTCGCGAACGCAGCACCTGAGATCATACCCAGGACCAGCAAAGCAGATTCGACGCTCACCTTCTCGCTCCTCACCTCAGGCAGGGTTCTGTAAGCGGATCAGGCTGCGCGCTCTGATCGGCCAAGAGCTGGAAGGAGCCAAAGAGCCCGGCGACGACAACTTGAGTTACTGTGTCGGCGCCTCCGGCCGCCATGAAACCTCCACTCACGCCGCCAACTAATCCGAACACAGCCGAATTGAGCAATACGCCACTATCCAACCCGCATGAGGGCGGATGCCCATTCAGGACATTGGTTACGACCTGTCCGACAATCGCGCCCGTCGGCCCTGCCAGAAGTCCCGACAACCCAAGAATAGCAACGGAGTTGCTCAGTGTGATCGCTCCGATTCCTCCTGCGAGCCCACCACCTACAACCCCGCCGGCGGCGGAAGCTAACAGATTGAAGCCACTCTGCCCGCTGCTCAGGCCTTGCGCCAGTCCCGACAGACCGCCGATCGCAGCCCCAACTCCAATAGCATTTAGCGCGAACAACCCGCGGGGATCCGACCGGTTGAGCGGATCGTTATCAACATAGCCGTATAGCGAAACCGTGCCACTCGCGAACCTGATAGGATCAGGTAATAGCCATCTTCCCACAGACGGATCGAGGTCACGCGCCCCAAACCGCACGAACCCGCTGTCCCCGTCCTGAACCCCACCCGCAAACCCAAACGGCTGAAACAGCGGATCGGTACTCGCGACACCGAACTCGTCGTAGTCGATCTCTTCGACGGTGCTGCCGGTCGTTCCGTCGACTTCAGTGATGAGCCGCACACTGCCGAGGTGGTCGCTGATGACGCTGTAGGTCGTCGTCTGCCCGGGTGCGGGATCGTCGTGGCGGATGATCGCACTCGGTACGTTGCTCTTGGTGGCGTAGACGAACTCTGAGACCAGATTGCCGCTGCCGTCGAGCTCCGCCACGGGGTTGAGCTGATCGGTGTAGATCCATTGTTTCTGCAGCACGCCGCCGACCTTCTTGCCGGTGCGTCTGTTGCGGCTGTCTATGATGTATTCGATCACTGGTCCCGACGGCGGCGTCACTGCCCTCAGGTTACCGAGCTGATCGTAGTCATAAGTGGTCGTACCGCTGGGATCCGTCTTGGTCAGCAGCTCGCCGTTGTCCGTGTAGGTGTAGGTGGTCGTTGTCGGGCCCTGCGTGAGAGTGAGCAAGCGGTCCTGGTCATCGTAGGTCGCCGTAGTAATCGCGCCTTGGGCGTTGAAGCTGCCGGCTGCTCGGTTGCCGTTGGCGTCGTAGAGGTACTCCGACAAGATGGTGGTACAGGCATCCTCGGCGCAGACGCGGTAGAGCCTGCCTGCTGCGTCGTACTCGTAGTGGCGCTCCTTCACCTGCGCCGGGTTGGGGGCGATCGTCTTGGTCTCGACGATGCTGGTGATCCGTCCCAACTCGTCTCGGGTGTAGACGAAATCGAGCATCTCGACACCGTTGTGGCGCACCTCGTAGTGGATGAGCTGGCCGAAGAGGTCGTAGTCGTAGGTGTCGTCGATGGTTCCCGCGCCTTCGGTGATGGTGGTGCCGATGAGCAGGCCGTTGTTGGGGTCGCGGGTCAGTGTCATCGCCCCGGCCTGGGTGAGTAGATCGTCATCGTCGTAGGTGAAGCTCACCGCGGGCTCGCTGCCCACCTGCAGGCTCTGGATCCTCAGGCTGTCGTCGTAGGTTCGGGTCACACTGGCAGTGGTGATCCCCACTCCGCTCCAGGTCTCGGTCGTCTGCAGAGCACCGTCGTAGGCGAAGTCGAGGGTCGCATCGGCGCCGCTGATCTGGGTGAGGTTGCCGGTCAGCGCGTCGTAGACGTGGTCGCGTACCTCGCCACTGGGCTGCAGCGTGATCAAGTCGAGTCTTCCCGAGGTGTCGTAGTCGAAATCCACCTGCTTGCCGTCGGGGCGGGTCACCACGTCCACCTGCCCGTCGTCTGTGTAGGTGGTGGTGGTCGTGACCGTGGCCAGCGGTGGGCTCACCTGCGGCGGGTCGTAGGTGGTCTCGAGGTTTACCGCGGTGTAGGTGAAGTCGTGTGCCGGTCTCCCCGGCGGGATCACCTGGGTTACGTTGCCCGCATCGTCGTATGAAAAGCCGATCTCCCGGGCATCGGGCAGGATTTGCTTGCTCACGCGCACGTCCGCGTCGTACTCGAAGGTGACCGTTCGATTGAGGGCGTCGGTTACGCTCTTGAGCTGCCCCTCGGACTCGGGCGGGTAGCCCCCCGCGATGTCTGTCAGGTCCACGTAGTCGAACTCCGTCACTCGTGTCTCCGCCGTGTCGGGGTCCGGACCTTCCTTGACCCGGATCACCCGTCCCTCAGCATCATACTCCTGGCGGGTGGGGTGTACACCGGAAAGCTCGGTCTTTGTGACTCGCCCCTGCGCGTCTTGTGTCGTGACCGTTTGCCGGCCTTCGGGCGTGGTGTCGGTGATAGTGTTAGTCAGTGCATCAAAGCTTCGCGTCACCGTGCGGCAGTTAACCGTCTCCGTGCCGCAGTTTACCTTCACCGTGTCGGTCTGCGTGGTCAGGCTCAGCGGATCATTGGGGTCGGTGATCGTCGCTGTGCTGCTTGCTTCGACGTCTGCCGAGAGTCCGCCTGGTGTCGAGATCTCAGTATTGGCCGGGATCGGTGCCTGCATTCCAAATCTCGGCCTACAACGGACGAGAGGTAGGGGACGTGTGACCGACTGCCCGAGTTGCGGCGAGTCGTCCGGTCGGCCACACGTCCCCTCCAGTTCCAACTGCGGGGTGTCCCGCCCCTTTCTTAGCCCGACCTATTCATGAATCTACATGAAGTTGGCAATAGACGAGTGATCTGAGCTGGTAACGTATTGTGAGGGGTCGGTGTGCTGCGCGTCGCTGTGGTTGCGACCGGTCACGGGGAGAATGAAGGCTTCGGTTGCCGAAAAGGGTGGCAGGGGGTGGTGTTCTGGACGCACCTGGTCGACGAGCTTTCGGGTTGCCCAACGAAGTTGAAGTGTAAGCTGGTTTGCGTTGCGCTGAAGGCGATCAGTGAGGCGGCCCGATGTTGCCGATGCGCGCGAGTGCTTGTTCGAACGCAGGCCGCCCGGGCCATCCGGTAGCGATGTGGAACCACAGACGCCGAGCAGTGAGCCTCACACGTGCACCGACTTTGATGAGCCGCAGGCGGATTGTCGAAACCGAGGCGCGAGCCAGTTTGGTCCCAACAAGCACGTGGTCCCGGAAGAGCACCAGCAGGTTGTACGCCATAGCGTAGAGCTGGAGACGGAAAGCATTGGCCTTGTACTTCGAGCACGACAGACGGTCAGCCGACAGATCGTTCTTGAGCTCCTTGATGAAGTTCTCCGCCTGGCCGCGCTGCTCGTACCAGTCGAAGATCTCCTTGGCTCGCCCCTTGCGATTGGTGACCAGGAAGCGAAGGTTCATACCGTCGCGGGTACGCTCGATCTTGGCCACCACCCGTCGTGAGCGTGACCATCGACCTGCTTGATAGGAGAAGCTTGTGTAGTGGCGAAGCCTCTTTCCGGGCTTACACTCCCACTGCATCTCGAGCTTCTCGCACAGGGGCATCACGATATCGTACAGCTTCTGATTGCGACCGAAGCCGATGGCGTAGTTGAGGCCCGCATACTCGGCGTAGTCCATGATCTCCGGGGTGCTGAATGCGCCGTCGGCCCGCAGCCCGATCTCTCGGTCCGCAAACTCCGCACGCAATCGACGGGTGAGCGGGCGCAGCATCGGCACCGCCTGGCGAAACGCAGCCGCGTTGCCCGGTCGCAGCCGCGAGCTCAGTAGCGTGCCACTCTTGCCTTCGAAGATCAGCAGCGGGTGGTACATGTAGGAGTCATAGTGCGCATTGAAGAACGACAGTTGCTGCCCACCGTAGGTTCGGTCCTCGGTGGAGTCCATGTCGAGAATGATCTCCCCCTCGCTAGCACCGTGGCGGCAGAACCACTCGGTTCCTTCACTCTCGAGTAGCCGCACAGAATCCCAGTCCGCCGAGTTCTCCAGCCGTGACAGTGTCGGCTGCGAGGCCAGCGGCTCCCCGACCTCGCCAGCCACCGACTGCATCGTCGGCTCGTCGCGCAGATAGGTCGCGTCGTTGCAGTCCTCATACCCTGCTACGATCTGGTAGATCCGTTGCCGCAGCAGCGACAACATCGAGTGATCGATGTAGCGCGCGTCGCGGTCGTCCCCTACCAGTGCCGCCAAACCCGCCGTCAAACCCAAGCGCTCGTCAAACTCTCGGATCAGCGTCAGACCAGCCTCACTGGTGATCGCTCCCCCGTCGAAATTGATCGCCAATTTTCGTTGGAATCTGAACTCTCTTCCGCTACTACACTCTGTAGCCACCGCCACCCCTCCGGTCCGCTTGGATGATGTTCTTGCAGACCTTGTCTTTAGCAGATTTCAGGGCGTGTCGGTGGCTTTCTTCGTCAGAGTTCTCGAATAATCCGGGCTAAAGTCACCGTAGGTGTGTAACACTCTGCGATACTCATGGCGCACATCGATCAAGCGCAGTCTGGCGCGCTGCGCCCCGCTGGTGGATCCCCCGCACGACACCCCGGTGCCGGCCACCGTCGTCACCGTGCCCGCGGCGAAGTCGATCTTGCGCACGCGGTGCAGCTCGGTGAAATAGAGTGCCCCGTCGGGTCCAAAGGCCCCTATACGCGCTCGGTTGTTCGGCGATGGGACGACACCTTGCCGTACGCCTGATCCAAATCGGCACGAAACCGACGATAATTGTAACACGACCCCAAGATCGTCAATCTTCGGCCTCCAACAAACACAACTCGAATCGGCGGTTCAAGGACTCGATTGTTGCCAACGCGCGACACATCAACTGTCTCTGAGAATCGATAGTGCGAGGTCTCAACGAGGTTTAGCCAACGCCGTGAAATGTTATCGCCATCGATGTACAGCAGATGGGCATCAGCGACCGTCTTGCCAACAGTGAGCAGGAGCATGCCACTGCCACCAACCAAATACACGAGGCGGGGGATCGGGGGGATGGTATTCAGATCCGACCAGAGAACAGAGGGGACCCAGAAATAGAGGAATATCGCCGCGACCGAGAAGCCGTATAGAATCTCAAGCGGAGGAAAGACCCTATAGGGATCGGTCCCTTTCGTATCAGACTCCATCGCAACGGATACTCTCTTCGGTCGATCAAAAGCCTGGTATCGGATCGTATAGTGGGCCACCAACGGTTGTCTCGACGACAGTGATCGCATCGAGGCCTAGTACGGAGAAAACTCCGCCCAGAACCGCTTCCGTAACTACTCCTTGATGGGCGCCCTTCAATAGCCACCCGGCAAAGCCTCCAGTCAATACGCCGAGCACAATGTCCTGTTCACGGTTGGCTGGGGACGCCACGCCCACCCAACGTCGATTCAGTTCGCCAACGACAAGCGACGTAAGTCCACCGGTGACACTCGCGGGAAGCCCAAGAGAAGCTACTAAGCCGCCAGCGAAACCCGCCGCAAATGCGGGAACGAAGGCATCGTTCAAGATCCCCACCGTGCTCGCGTTGATTAGACCAGAAATCGTGCCGCTCAAGGACCCTGCCGCGGCGATCTCCGCGAATGTACGGGTTCCATAGGGATCCAGACGATTGATCGGGTCGTGGCGCGCATATCGATACAGGTTCATGTCTTGGCCCACAAAGAGCATTGCGTCTATTGTGAGCCAACGCCCCAAATCGGAAGCGTAGTCGCGCGCACCAAAACGAACGAATCCGCTGCCACCGTCCTGAATGCCACCCGCAAACCCAAATGGCTGAAACACTGGGTCAGTACTCGCGACACCGAACTCGTCGTAGTCGATCTCTTCAACGGTGCTGCCGGTCGTTCCGTCGACTTCGGTGATGAGCCGCACACTGCCGAGGTGGTCGCTGATGACGCTGTAGGTCGTCGTCTGCCCGGGTGCGGGATCGTCGTGGCGGATGATCGCACTCGGTACGTTGCTCTTGTTGGCGTAGACGAACTCTGAGACCAGATTGCCGCTGCCGTCGAGCTCGGCCACGGGGTTGAGCTGATCGGTGTAGATCCACTGCTTCTGCAGTGTCCCGCCGACCTTCTTGCCTGTGCGCCGGTTGCGGCCGTCGATCACGTACTCGATCACCGGCCCCGTTGGCGGTGCGACGCTTCTCAGATTGCCGAGCTGATCGTAGTCGTAGGTGGTCGTACCGCTGGGGTCGGTCTTGGTCAGCAGCTCTCCGTTGTCGGTATAGGTGTAGGTGGTTGTTGTCGGGCCCTGGGTGAGGGTGAGCAAGCGGTCCTGGTCGTCGTAGGTTGCCGTCGTGATTGTACCCTGAGCGTTGAAGCTGCCCGCAGCCCGGTTGCCGTTGGCGTCGTAGAGATACTCCGACAAGACGGTGGTACAAGCATCTTCGGCGCAGACGCGGTAGAGTCTGCCGGCTGTGTCGTACTTGTAGTGTCGCTCCTTCACCTGCGTCGGGTTGGGGGCAATCGTCTTGGTTTCCACAATGCTGGTGATCCGCCCCAGGTCGTCTCTGGTGTAGACGAAATCGAGCATCTCGACGCCGTTGTGGCGCACCTCGTAGTGGACGAGCTGGCCGAAGAGGTCGTAGTCGTAGGTGTCGTCGATGGTTCCCGCGCCTTCGGTGATGGTGGTGCCGGTGAGCAGGCCGTTGTTGGGGTCGCGGGTCAGTGTCATCGCCCCGGCCTGGGTGAGTAGACCGTCATCGTCGTAGGTGAAGCTCACCGGCGGTTCACTGTCCACCTGCAGGCTCTGGATCCTCAGGCTGTCGTCGTAGGTTCGGGTCACACTCGCAGTGGTGATCCCTACCCCGCTCCAGGTCTCGGTCGTCTGCAGAGCACCGTCGTAGGCGAAGTCGAGGGTCGCATCGGCGCCGCTGATCTGCGTGAGGTTGCCGGTCAGCGCGTCGTAGACGTGGTCGCGTACCTCGCCACTGGGCTGCAGCGTGATCAAGTCGAGTCTTCCCGAGGTGTCGTAGTCGAAATCCACCTGCTTGCCGTCGGGGCGGGTCACCACGTCCACCTGCCCGTCGTCTGTGTAGGTGGTGGTGGTCGTGACCGTGGCCAGCGGCGGGCTCGCCTGCGGCGGGTCGTAGGTGGTCTCGAGGTTCACCGCGGTGTAGGTGAAGTCGTGTGCCGGTCTTCCCGGTGGGATTACTTGGGTTACGTTGCCCGCATCGTCGTAGGAGAAGCCGATCTCCCGGGCATCGGGCAGGATTTGCTTGCTCACTCTCACGTCGGCGTCGTACTCGAAGGTGACCGTTCGATTGAGGGCGTCGGTTACGCTCTTGAGCTGCCCCTCGGACTCGGGCGGGTAGCCCCCCGCGATGTCGGTTGCGTCCACGTAGTCGAACTCCGTCACTCGTGTCTCCGCCGTGTCGGGGTCCGGGCCTTCCTTGACCCGAATCACCCGCCCCTCAGCATCATACTCCTGGCGGGTGGGGTGTACACCGGAAAGCTCGGTCTTCACCACGCGTCCCTGCGCGTCCAGCGTCGTGGTGGTCTGCCGGCCCTCCGGGGTGGTGTCGGTGAAGGTGTTGGTCACCGCGTCGTAGGTTCTCGTCACCGCGCGGCCGTTGACGCTGACCGTGTCGGTCTGATTGGTCAGGCTCAGCGGGTCATTCGGATCGGTGATGGTCGCTGTGCTGCTTGCTTCCGTCACCCAACGGAGCTCTCTGCCAGGGCTTTGTTCAGTTCCGTGTCTCGGTGTGAATAGTGTCGCATCTGCGGCCGGAAAGAAGTCAGTTCGAGTCGGGGCAGGTTTAGCAAAAAACCGAAGTCACCATCGACGATCTTCGTTCCGAGAACACGTAGCTCCCTTAGGTTCTTTGCGTCCCGGAGGAAGTGGAGTGATGGGATTTCGGCTCCGGTCATGATGCCAAGAACTTCCAGGCCTGAGATAGCCGCCACCTTCTCAATGTCTACGATCTTCTTGCAACCTCCTAGCTCTACACGCCGAAGGGTCTTGGAGAGCACGAGCGGAGCGATCGAAGTGACCCTAATGAGCTGCTCCATCCACAACTCCTCAATCTGAGTCGTCTCGATTCCGGCGAGGCTTTCGAGTCGTCGGCAGCGCCAGAGACTCAAAGAACGAAGTTTCTTCAAGGTCTGGATCCCGGCAAGTGTGCGCAGCGGCACAGAATCTAGCGATAGAATGCGAAGCTGTTCTAGTGCCGCCAGCTGGTCAAGATGTTGGATTCTCGCACGACTCAGGCGGAGTTCTTCAAGCCCTGGGCATTCCTCGATTGTTCCTACGTTCTTCAGGTTGTCACCGAAGAAGAACCGAAGATTGCTTAGTCTAGCGAACTCGATGCTTGCGACAGAATCCCTAACGGTCAAGTCCTCGAGCGCTACCATCCCCCCGACAAAAGACAGGTCTAAATCACCCCCCTTGTCGATTGTCATGTAGTTGATCTGAGTTGCAAACTGAATCAGCGGACAGAGGTCGCCCGCACCAGCTTCCCATTGACTCACCACCACACCTGTGACACCCGTCGAGCGAATGGCACGCTCGGCCTCTCGAGACCATGCACTGAGGTGGATCGTGTATGGTTTTCGCTGGATCGGGCGAACCACATGAAAGCCTTCACCTTGAGGTTCGTTCCATTCGTCAGGACGCTGTTCTGTTGACATCATGGCCCCAGACATCCGCCTACAAGATCTTTCCCTTGCAGTACGGCAGCACAATTCCAGGAGCACGGATCTTGTTGGCGAGACCGCCTCTAGCACTTCGGGGACCAATCTTGGCGTAATCATCAATAAGGCCAAGCACCGTCGCCTCCGCGTTCGCCAAACTGACGCCCGCCCCTTTCTCGACGATAGCCAATACTTGATTGAAAGTCCTGTGGTGTTTTCTCCAACGCTGGTACGACTGCTGCACGGTCTTCCCTACGTAGGGAAGACCCGGAAGCGGGTCGCCAGCCGCAGTCATCATCACATAGATGATCGAGTTCAGCATGACGTCTTGGCTGACCGACTCGAAAACAACGCACGCCGCTTGAGTGGCGGTTTTCCTACCTACAATCCGAAGGGTCTCCAGACTCGTATTCGAGAGAATGGAATTGATCGCTTGGCCGACCTGCGACTCGGGAATCGTCTGTAGGCCATCGACGTCTAATCGGTTGATGGGATCTTCCCGACCGTAGGAGTAGAGTTCGCGCTGCCCCCGACAAAGTCTATTCAAACGGTTCAAACGGGGTCGGACCAACGCAACCACGTGCAAACATTGAATGAACTCAGCCATTAGAGCTCCCTACGGTGCTTGCGGGGCCCGTTTCGACACGAAAACGGCACCGTTTCACTCGCTCCGCACAGAGACCGATTACGAGGACCGTTCTGCGGGCAAAATGGCGCCTGCAGCGATCCCTCTGGCCCGGATTGTCGCCCAAAACATAACGTCTTCAGTGAGTTGCGTTGGTCCGACCCCGTTTTACATCGACGCCGCACCGGGGATCATCGAGTCCAGCTTCGACCACATCGACGAGCAGCGCGCCGGGCGAGACTACCTCGCCGGTGACGAGTTCAGCGTAGCCGACCTGACCGCCGCAGCGATCATCGGTCCGCTACTGCGCCCACCCGAGCTCCAATACCCCCCCGCCGGAACCCTGCCCGAGCCGGTGGAAGCGTTGCGGGAACGCCTCACCAAGCACCCGACGTGGGAATGGCTCCGCCAGATCTGGCAACGACACCGCAGCCCCTCCGCAGAAATCCGTTGACGGCCACAGATGGGGTGCTCCGGCTCTCCGGTTGATTTTCCGCAGATGAACGCAGATGGCCACAGATGGGACTCCGGTGGTCCGGGCTTTCTGGGCGGTAGAGCCACCTCCCTTCGTTGATGGCGGTAGTAAACTTCCCGTTCAAAGGGGGAATGGCTACCGGCTTCGTTACTTGTGGTGGCAAACCTCCCCCTTTGAAAAAGGGGATTCCGGCCCGCCTCGCTAGCTTTGCCGGTAGGGCTTCTCCGTTTTTGCATCTTGGACAATATACGTCACATGAGCGTTTTAGGCAGGTTCATCCTTCGGACATCGGCAGCAGCGGTCGGGTTGCTGTCGGTCACAGGCAGCAAGCTACACGCAGAATCGCCCGGTCAGCAGCTCATCGCAGCTGTGCGCAACGGCGATGTCTTGGCAATCCAATCATTGCTTGAGCAGGGAACGAAGCCCGACTCCCTCATTGAAGACGAACCGCCAGCCGTTTGGCATGCGGCTTCGAGGGGACAATCCTGCTTGCTCCAGATCCTCCTCGAAGCTGGCGCAAAACCTGAGACGCCAGAGCAAAATCGCGGAGAAACGCCACTCATCGTCGCGGCTCGAAACGGCCATCGTTCCATTGTTCAACTTCTCATCAGGGAAGGTTCCGTCGATGTCGACACCCCCGGATCGGACGGCGTAACCGCGGTGATCGCCGCTGCCAACGTCGGGCATTGGGACATCGTGCACGATCTTCTCGATGCTGGAGCGACGCTGAACGTATCGACGCACAACGGGTTGAGTCTACTTCACCTTGCAGCCAGCCATGGGCGTGAGGATCTCGTGAGCGGCCTTCTCGACCGAGGAGCCAATGTAAACAGAGCCAGCGACAAAGGATACACGCCCGCAATGCTTGCGCGCAGCAATGCTGAACTTCTCGGAATTCTGGTCGACGCCGGCGCCGATCTGGACGCGAGAGACGAGCGGGGTCGCACGGCAGTTTACCTCGCCGCCACCCGCGGAGAGGACCAAGCGCTTGTCAACCTGCTGTCTCTCGGTGCCGGCGTCGATGTCCCCGACTCGATCGGCTGGACTCCGTGATTCTGGTCTCCGCCGTGTCGGGGTCCGGGCCTTCCTTGACCCGAATCACCCGCCCCTCAGCATCATACTCCTGGCGGGTGGGGTGTACACCGGAAAGCTCGGTCTTCACCACACGGCCCTGCGCGTCCAGCGTCGTGGTGGTCTGCCGGCCCTCCGGGGTGGTGTCGGTGAAGGTGTTGGTCACCGCGTCGTAGGTTCTCGTCACCGTGCGGCCGTTGACGCTGACCGTGTCGGTCTGGTTGGTCAGGCTCAGCGGATCGTTGGGATGCCACGACCCCGGAGAATTGGAATATCGAACTACGTCCCGCTTCTTCGGCGAAAGGTTTCCACCTTCTAACTCTACATCCGGCCTCCTCCTCCGCCAGGCTTTGCCTGGCGCACAACTAGCAACGTCCCTTGTGAGCGAAGCGCACGACCAGAAGCGAACGCCTACAGCCTCAGTCTTGGGTCTTTCTAAGCGCGAGCAAGCGAAACACAATATTCTCTCCGATCAGTCTGAAGTACTCGTCCGAGGCCTCTTCTATCGAAGTGACGTCTAGGTCGACCCACGTGTAGAGTCCGTCCGAGCGCCAAGACCCCGATTCGCCGGCGCTGTCCCGACTAGCGTCGTCGAATACCAAACGCGCTTTTCGTTCATCCTCGACGAGACACGCAATTATGCCCACGGCCGCCCGCCGCCCATCATCAACCGCTGTACGCGATTCTGGTTGGGAGAAAATCTCGATGGTCACTCCCTTGGCGTCAACAACATGCCGCTCACCGAGCAATGTGCGGACAAGTACCACTGCCAAGTCGAACGACTGCTGTCGCCCAGTTCCGACTACCGACTTCTCCCCTGTGAACAAAGCAGGTGCGTAAACCTCACAAGAGTACTCCCCATCCTCCCTCCGCATGGGGCACGTTATACGTAGCTCTGTTCGTTCTCCACCAGGAGTCACTAGGAATGCAGCGAGCGGATAATCCGATTTCATAACTGACTAATTGTTCCAAGCATCGAGAGGCCCTATGTCCCGACCAGCGAGACAGTTTCCGTATCGCTGCATAGCCGAGGCACGACACCTTTGTCCTTGCACCGCGCCGCGCGCCCTGACAATGGCCCTGCAAGTCGCTTCGTCCGCCTTTAGCTGTGCCTCGCACTTACTTTCGTCGACTTTGCATGCCGCGAACAATCCTGGCACGTCAAATTCGAGGCCAATTCCGCTCCCAACCGCAGCCACCGTGCAAACAGAAGCGAGAACTCCCAGGGTGTGAAACCCCGATAGTACGCCCGCCTGGCCGACTGTAGCTAGCTGTCCACTCAGTGTTGTGTCTGCAAGCCCGGTTGGATCTACTCGATTGACCGGATCGTTTCGAACGTAGGTATAGAGACCTGAACTGCGGCCCCGAAAACCGATTGGGTCCTTCGCAATCCATCTTGCCAAACTCGGCGAGTAATCGCGGCGTGTGAACCGGACCAACTGGGTAGCCGCATCGTATAAGCCCCCGGCAAACCCGAACGGCTGGCTACCCGGATTTGAATCGCCCGTGATGGTCCCAAACTCATCGTACTGTAGCTCTTGGGCGATAGAGCCATCTGCAACGTTTATCGCCAGTCGGACGCTACCAAGATGATTTAGGACCAGGCGAAAGACCTGGCCGCTTGTCAGCATGAGATCTGGCGCCTGAGAACTCGATGCATAGATGAATCGGGATCGGATGGTCCCGATCTCGTCGAGCTCTGCAATAATCTTCTGACCACTGTAGAGCCAAACGGTCTCTAGAGCGGAGGGTTGCCCAGGTGCCGGAGGCAACTTTCGACCAACGGTCCGTCCGCGGCCATCTCTGACGTACTCAACCGTGCTGCCCGTTGGTAGTTCGATCAGCCGCAGGTTGCCCGCGTCATCGTATTCGTACAGGGTCGACCCACTCGATGAATCTGTGGCAACGACAAGTTCCCCGCTGTCAGAGTACAAGTAGGTCGTCGTTGTGGGGCCTTGCGTTAAGGTCAGCAGGCGATCTTGGTCATCGTAGGTTACCGTAGTAATCATCCCCTGGGCGTTGAAACTAGGGGCGATGCGGTTGCCGTTGGTGTCGTAGTGGTACTCCGACAAGATCGTCGCGCAGGCGTCTTCGGCGCAGACGCGGTAGAGTCTTCCAGCTGTGTCGTACTCGTAGTGTCGCTCCTTCACCTGCGCCGGGTTGGGGGCGATCGTCTTGGTCTCGACGATGCTGGTGATCCGCCCCAGATCGTCTCTGGTGTAGACGAAATCGAGCATCTCGACGCCGTTGTGGCGCACCTCGTAGTGGATGAGCTGGCCGAAGAGGTCGTAGTCGTAGGTGTCGTCGATGGTTCCCGCGCCTTCGGTGATGCTGGTGCCGGTGAGCAGGCCGTTGTTGGGGTCGCGAGTCAGTGTCATCGCCCCGGCCTGGGTGAGCAGATCGTCGTCGTCGTAGGTGAAGCTCACCGCGGGCTCGCTGTCCACCTGCAGGCTCTGGATTCTCAGGCTGTCGTCGTAGGTTCGGGTCATTCCGCCTGATCCCACATTGTCTCAAACACCTCCCACAACTCGCCTCTGTCGAGACTTGCGAGAAACCGCCAACTGACACCAAACTGCCCGTAGTCTTCACCGCGCCAGAGGCCGCGGATCAGCGTGCCTTCAGGAAGGAGCGGGTCGTCTGCGTCGCCGGCCCTTGGGATACAGCAAACAGGTTGCGTCAGGGTGAGCGGGTCGTCCGTCATTGGCGGTAGGATAGATCGAAGCCGTTTTGCCAATAATCCGCAATGGTATGCAACCTCCAAAACCGAACGATTCGTTGGCCACACAACCGAGGGTCGCTACTGTGGCACTCGTCGGCATCTGGCAGTGCAGCAGTGTCGTGTAGTTCACCAGATCCCAACAAACTCACACATCCCACCTGTCGGGATGCTAGGCGCCAAGCAACAACAGCGCGACCCAGAAACCTATTGAAAATAGGAAAAAAGCCATCCATTCGGGGCGCAACCTACCAGAAACGAACCGCCACAACTGGAACAAGCCACTCTCTTGCCGAAAACCTGAATCACGGAGTACCGCCCGAGTTGCGTAGTCGGATTCAAGTGGCATGGGTTTCCTAGTGATGAACCGCTCGAGGGGGCCGTCCGTCGCAATCGGGAATCTGCGAGTAGACAGCTCAATTCTGTTCGATCGTTGATCTTCGATGCAGATGCCGTAGGGAGATCGTTGAATCCGCAATGCGTGAGTAAGGTCCAGACGCTTCCACAGAAAGCGCCGTCGATACTCCAAAAACTGTCCCTTGGCCGAAAGCACAACCGCCAACACGGGACTGTTCGCCACATGCACAGCCGCAGCGGCGACAAATGCTGCCAGGATCGGAAAAACAACTTCAAAACGTGAACCACTCAGCCGAGCAGCAACTGCGGCCGCCGCTCCCGCGCACATCACGACCCCCCATGCTCGCAGTATCGATAGGACCGGCTCCGCAGGTCGGAGGTACCACGTCTCTGGATGACCTTGAGACATACGAGCCACCTGGTACGAGCAGTATGCTCCGGCAACTGCAACGACGAGAATCGCCACGTTGAACCAGGGGACTGAGTTCATCTCTATATACCTGCGGCCCTTCGACACTCCGCAACCGGAACGGGACCGCTGCCTCCGAATGACTCAGCTGCATCTGCCCAGTTTCGCGGTGCTCGGCTCCAGGCCACTAGCGCGCCGACGCCCTTGGCAGGACGAAATACACCGGCATACGCTCCCACCACAAGTTGCTGAAGTCCTGTTGCCGTTACCTGAACCCCTCGCAAGGCCCACGCTCCCGTAATGAATCCAACGGCCGAAACAACAGCATCGAGTGAAGTCTCAATAGCCTGGGCGATCAGCGCAGCCTGAAGCAATTGGCGGGGACACACCGTGTCAGCTCTTCGATCGAGCACCAGTCCGATCGCGAAACGAGTAAACGAGATGTCTGCCAACTCTTTTATTGCACTTCCAACCCCAAAGGCCATCACGGTTGTCGTGAGATCCCATTGAGCTCCTCCAGGGTCAATCCGGCCCACAGGGTCGCCACCGACATACCGAAACATGTTCACGTCTCTGCCATTGAAGCCAATTGGATCCTTCGCTGTCCATCTCCCGAGGATCGCATCGTAGTCCCGCGCTCCGAATCTGACGAAGTGAGTATCTGCATCATAGATACCACCCGCGAACCCAAACGGCTGAAACCCAGCATTGGTATCGGTAAGGACAATCCCGAACTCGTCGTAGTCGATCTGCTGCTCAACCGTCCCCGTCGCCACATCCACGACCAGGCGTACGCTTCCCAAGTGATCTGAGATGATCCGGTAGGTGGTGTCGGTGCCTGTTGTAGGATGATCGTACTTTATCATCGTGTCGGGCACGTTGGGTTTGGAGGCGTAGATGAACTGCGCGGTGAGATTACCCGCCCCGTCGTACTCGGCCACGGGGTTGAGCTGATCTTTGTAGACGAGCTGCTGGACGAGCGTGCCGTTGACTTTCTTGCCTATTCGCCGGTCCTGGCCGTCGATCACGTAGTCGATGGACGTTCCGTCGCTCAGTGTCGCACTCCTGAGATTGCCGCGGGCGTCGTAGTCGTAGGTCTCGGTGCCGCTCGGGTCGGTCTTGGTCAGTAGCTCGCCGTTGTCGGTGTAGGTGTACGTAGTGGTGGTTGGGCCCTGGGTCAGGGTCGTCAGCCGATCCTGATCGTCGTAGGGTGCCGTAGTGATGGTGCCTCGGGTGTTGAAGCTCGGGGCGATGCGGTTGCCGTTGGCGTCGTAGTGGTACTCTGCGACCACTACGCTGTCCTTCTTCACCTGATCGAGCCGCCCCGCTGTGTCGTAGCGGTACTCGAAGAGCTCCGCGGTAGCGCCTTCGATCCTCTCATTCTTGCTTGTTATTCGCCCTAGTGCGTCGCGAGTGTAGACGGCCGAATACAGATCGGTGATCGTGCCACTGGCGTCGTGCTCGGCGTCGTAGGTGTCGAGCTCTCCGAAGGCCGTGTAGCCCAGAGCATCGCTGACCGAGTTGCCCACACCGTCGTCGATAGCGGTCGTCCCCAGCAGTCCGTCTGCCACTCGCGGTGTCAGCGTCAGGCTGCCCGCCTGTGTGAGCAGCCCGTCCGCATCATAAACGAAGCTCACCTGCGGCTCGGAACCGACCTGTAGACCATCGACTCGGTAGTCACTGTCGTAGGTGCGACCCACCGTCGCGCTGGCGAGACCCGCTCCGCTCCAGGTTTCATCTTCAGGTAGCGATCCGTCGTAGGTGAAGGCGAGTGTGACCTCGTCGCCGGTCAGTCCCGGATCATCGGAGGTAATCGAGGCGAGGTTTCCGTCGACGATGTCGTATTGATAGGTACGCACCTCGCCCGAGGGCAGCGTGACCGTGGCTAGTCGCCCGAACGTGTCATAGTCGTGGTCGACCACCTGCCCGTCGGGGCGGGTG
Organism: uncultured Binatia bacterium (SeqCode); assembly: GCA_965216585.1. Lineage (GTDB taxonomy): Bacteria > Desulfobacterota > Binatia > HRBIN30 > CADEER01 > CADEER01. The sequence continues at coordinate 785,712 of CBDCGC010000003.1, forward strand.
ATGTAAACGGCTGTTGAGAAGCGCGTAAGAATGGCGAAGAGCGCGGGTGAGAGCCAAACAAGGTCGCCGCTGTAGATGTGAAGGAAGAAGAGTTGAGAAAGATCTTCTTCGTGGATTTTCTTCTCTGTACTTTCTCTACATCGTCGGCTTCTCGGCTTGCGTGTTGGAGTGCGACGCGCGAGTACAGAGAGGGCAAGAGGTGAAGGCCCGGGACTCGACCTCCCGAGCCTTCTGGCACAGCGCAGAGACCGCGTGAATCAGCGCCGATACCGGTGTTGACCATGACTCGATAGTTGAGAGCTGTCCAGCCTGTTGCGGCTGGAGTGGTGTGCAGATCTGTCGAAAGCGACCGCGTGTTTTCTTGTCAGCGTTGCGCCCGTGCGGTGCGGGTGTGCCGGCGGTGCGATCACGGGCAACGATATTGCCGCTGGGGGTGTGGTGGTGCGGCGCGGCGCGACAGCCAGCGGCGTGCGGGGGCCCGCTACCAGCAAACCTTCGGTGGCCGCCTGATGCACGCCGAGCGCCAGCGTCGGTATCGCACCCGCCAGAGCGAGAAAGTGACGCATCAGGGATTCTCACCGAGCCGGTGCCGCCCTAGCCTTGGCGTCACTGAGGTAGAGGAGGTCAACAGTGAGAAATCTCGTGAATTGGCGTTTGACATGCCCGAGCGGGCGAGCACCGCGGGCGCCGCGCCCGGTTGTTGCTGCTGGTGTGGAGCTCGGGGGCGTCGATTTGTCCGCTACGGACACTGGCGGCGGTGAGCTGGGATGATCTCGGCGGACAAAGAGGCCGAGATCTTGCGTGTCTACCACGCCGAGAAATGGAAGGTGGGCACCATTGCGCGCCAGCTCGGTGTGCACCACGGCACGGTACGCCGCGTGCTGGCCCAAGCGGGACAAGCCCCAGGCTTGGAGATGGTGCGGGCGTCGATGATCGAACCGTACCTACCGTTTGTGCAAGAGACTCTCAAGAAATACCCGACCCTGTGTGCCTCGCGTCTGTACGAGATGGTACGCCAGCGCGGCTACCCGGGCGGCGCCGATCACTTTCGCCACATGGTCAGCCGCTACCGGCCCCGGCCACCGGCCGAAGCCTACCTGCGGCTTCGCACCCTTCCCGGCGAGCAGGCCCAGGTCGACTGGGGCCACTTCGGCAAACTTGAAGTCGGGCGAGCCAAGCGCACCCTGTGGGGCTTTGTGATGGTGCTCAGCTACTCGCGCCGCATCTTCTTGCGCTTCTACCTCGGCAACGCCATGGCCCATTTCCTCGACGGCCACGTGCGCGCCTTCAGTGCATTTGGCGGCGTTGCCCGCGTCTTGCTCTACGACAATCTGAAGAGCGCCGTGATCGAACGCGTCGGTCAGGCCATTCGCTTCAATCCCACTCTGCTTGATCTGGCCGCGCACTACCACTTCGAGCCGCGCCCGGTGGCAGTGGCCCGGGGCAATGAGAAGGGACGGGTGGAGCGAGCGATACGCTATATCCGCACAGCATTCTTTGCCGCCCGAGAGTTCAGCGACTTAGGCGATCTCAACCACCAGGCCGAGCTGTGGTGCAGCGGGCCGGCGGCGGCCGAGCGTACGTGCGCCGAGGACCGCCGGCGCACGGTGGCCGAGGTCTTCGCCGATGAGAAAGAGACACTGCTGGGCTTACCGGGTGAGCCGTATCCGGTCGAGCAACGTACCGAGACCAAGGTGGGGAGAACGCCCTACGTGCGCTTTGACCTCAACGACTACTCGGTCCCACATGTTCACGTGCGCCGCTCGGTGGTGGTGCTGGCCAGCCTTGAGCGGGTACGGATCACGCGCGCAGGTGAGGTCATCGCCCATCACCCGCGCTCGTGGGACAAGGGGGAGCAGGTCGAAGTAGCCGAACACGTAAAGGAGCTGGTTGAGTACAAGGCTGCGGCCAAGCGCTCGCGCGGCCTCGACCGACTCCACCATGCCTGTCCCAGTGCCGCCGCATTCTTTGCCGGTGTGGCCAATGACTCCGGCAATCTCGGTGCCACCACCACGGCGCTGACCCGGCTGCTCGACCAATATGGTGCCGATGCGCTCGAGGGCGCCCTGCAAGTGGCGCTTGCCAACGGCAGGGTGCATCTGCCCGCCGTGCGCCACATCCTCGACCAGCAGAACACACAGCCACCACCGGTAACGGTCACCGTGGCCGATCCGCGTGCCCGCGACATTGTCGTTCGTCCTCACCGACTCGACACCTACGACCAGATCACCGCCAGTCACCACCACCACCAGCCCCTTTCGCCCGAACAGCCGCAAGACAAAGAGCCTGAACAACCACAGCAGCAGGCAGAGGAGGAACACCGTGATGACGACCAGTGATACCGCCCAGCTGCAGCAATCGGCCCTGCGCCAGCTCGGCCTGTGGGGGCTACTGGCCAACTACGACCAGGTACACAACCAGCCCTGGCTCGACACCGTGATCGAATTCGAGCGCGAGGAGCGCCAGCGCCGTTCCCTGCAGCGGCGCACCCGGGTAGCGCGCCTGCTCGGCTTCAAGCCGATCTGTGACTTCGACTGGACGTGGCCAAAGAAGATCGACCGCGCTGCGATCGAAGAACTGACCCACCTCGATTTTGTCGGCGAGGCCACCAACGTCGTACTGGTCGGCCCCAACAGCTGCGGCAAGACGATGATTGCCAAGAACCTGGCCCACCTGGCCCTGATCGCAGGCCACAACGTGCGCTTTGTGTCGGCCTCGACGATGCTGGGCGATCTGGCCGCACAGGACTCGGCCTCTGCGCTCAACCGGCGCTTGGCCCTGTACTGCCGACCGGCGCTGTTGGTGGTCGACGAACTGGGCTACCTCTCCTACGACTCGCGCTACGCCGACCTGCTCTTTGAGGTCATCTCGCGCAGGTACCAACGGGCCGCCACAATCGTGACAACCAATAGGCCGTTTACCGACTGGGGCAAGGTCTTCCCCAACGCCACCTCGGTGGTCACCATCGTCGACCGTCTGGTCCACAAGGCCGAGATCATCACCATCGAGGCCGACAGCTACCGGCTCAAAGAAGCCAAGGAACGCGCTGCCACCAAGGCCAAGGCGCGCAAGACACGCAAAGCGGGCAACACCAAATGAACAAAGCCAACCGGCCACCGATCATCGCCGAGCGCTGCCGCACCATTGGCAAACGCTCCTTTACCTTCATTCCTCACCGCTTCTTGCGCGACGGCTTCTTTGCTTCACTCCCAGCTGACCAGCTCCAACTCTACGTCTTCTTACTCCTTGCTGGCGACAGGAACGGTGTCAGCTACTACCATTACGATTCCATCTGCTCACTGCTCGAGTGCTCGCTCGAACACTACGTCACCACCCGTAACGCCCTGATTGAAAAGGACCTGATCGCTTTCGATGGCACTCGCTTTCAGGTCCTATCGCTACCCGATCGACCCAAATTCCAACCCGCCCCACCCCTGACCACCACCAAACAAATGGAGGATCATGACCCCGCTACCATCCGACAGATCGTGCGTGGCGCGCTGCGATAGCTCAATCCCCCTTCACACGACTTCGCCATCTGAACGCGCTTTCTGGCAGCCGTTAACACACCGCGAGTGGCAGACGGACTGCTCGAAGCCACGTCAATCGACGATGGAGCGGGCAACTCCCTGAGCGATGCTCTGGGCTACACGGCCTTCGGGGAGCTCGACACCTACGACGCCGAGCACGACGCCAGTGGCACGATCACCGATCTCTATTCGGCCGTCTATGCTCGCGACGCTCTGGGGAGAATAACGAGCAAGAGCGAGAGCATCGAAGGCGCTACCGCGCAGCTCTTCGAGTACCGCTACGACACGGCGGGGCGGCTCGATCAGGTGAAGAAGGACAGTGTGGTCGTCGCAGAGTACCACTACGACGCCAACGGCAACCGCATCGCCCCGAGCTTCAACACCCAGGGTACCATCACCACCGCAACCTACGATGACCAGGACCGCCTGACGGCCCTGACCCAGGGGCCGACCACTACAACGTACACCTACACCGACAACGGCGAGCTACTGACCAAGACCGACCCGAGCGGCACGGCAACCTACGACTACGACGCCCGCGGCAATCTCAGGAGCGCGACGCTGAGCGACGGAACGGTCCTTGACTACGTGATCGACGGCCAGGACCGGCGCATCGGCAAGAAAGTCAACGGCACGCTCGTTCAGCAGCTCGTCTACAAGGATCAGCTCAACCCCGTGGCCGAGTACGACGGGGCGGGGAATCTCACCGCACAGTACATCTACGCATCAAAGCCCAACGTGCCCGACACGATGATCAAGTACGATCATCCTACCGCAGGGACCGACACCACCTACCGGATCATCTCTGACCACCTCGGCAGTGTGAGGTTGGTGGTCGAGGTGACGACGGGAACGGTCGAGCAGCAGATCGACTACGACGAGTTCGGGATTGTCCTCACCGATACCAATGCTGGGTTTCAGCCGTTTGGGTTCGCGGGTGGGATCTACGACACGGATACCGCGCTGGCGAGATTCGGTTTTCGCGACTATGACTCAAACCACGGAAGATGGACGTCCAACGATCCCATAGACTTTGTCGGGGGCAGCGCGAATCTCTACTCCTACGGTCGGGAAGATCCCATCAACCGATTGGACGTCGATGGCCTACAGACGATTCCCGAGTCGCAGGTCGGCCAAGCGATCAATTCCATTCTCTCAAATACGAGTCTGGAGACCCTTCGGATTGTGGGCAGGAAAACCGCAACTCAAGCGGCGTGCGTTGTTTTCGAGTCGGTCAGCCAAGACGTCATGCTGAATTCAATCATCTACGTGATGATGACTGCGGCTGGCGACCCGCTTCCGGGTCTTCCCTACGTAGGGAAGACTGTGCAGCAGTCGTACCAGCGTTGGAGAAAACACCACAGGACTTTCAATCAAGTGTTGGCTATCGTCGAGAAAGGGGCGGGCGTCAGTTTGGCCAATGCGGAGGCGACTGTACTTGGTCTCGTTAGGCAACACTCGGGAATAAATCCCCTAAGCAGAGGCGGTGGGCTCGCGAACAAGATCCGTGCACCAGGAATCGTGCTGCCTTACTGCAAAGGAAAGATCTTGTAGACTGATCTTGCGTAGATATTTCTAATGGCACCGGAGGAACAACCAAGCGAGTGGAAGGAGCCGCGTGGCGAAGGGTTCTGGGTAGCTCGCCCAACCAATCGAAGGCCGTATAGTATCCACCTAAGCGCTTCAAGTCCTGAGGTGGAGGACGTGATTGTCCAAACAGGTGTTACCGGTGTCGTGACGAGCGATTGGGAAGGGGCTGAATGTGATCTGAGTTTCTTGGTCAAATTCGCGGATCAGATCACGCACCTTGAACTCATTCGCGCGCCCGTTGATCTAGATCGAGCGTTCATCAGCCAAATGACCGCTCTCGGGCACTTGGACGTCGAGGATTCCGTTGCGGGTATAGACTTCGGCAAACTGAAGAATCTGAAGATCTTGTATTGCGAAAAGCTGAGGAACCTAGGGACGATCGACGAATGCCCGGCACTTGAAGAACTCCGTCTCAGTCGTGTCAAGATTCAGAAGATCGACCAGCTGGCGGCATTACAACAGCTTCGTATTCTGTCATTGGATTCTGCACCACTGCGTACCCTTGCAGGGGTCCGGACTTTGACGAAACTTCGTTCTCTAAGTCTCTGGCGCTGCCGACGTCTCGAGAGCCTCGCCGGAATCGAGACGACTCAGATTGAGGAGTTGTGGATGGAGCAGCTCATTAGGGTCACTTCGATCGCTCCGCTCGTGCTCTCCAAGACCCTTCGGCGTGTAGAGCTAGGAGGTTGCAAGAAGATCGTAGACATTGAGAAGTTGGCTGCTATCTCAGGACTGGAAGTTCTTGGCATCATGACCGGAGCCGAAATCCCATCACTCTACTTCCTCCGGGACGCAAAGAACCTAAGGGAGCTACGTGTTCTCGGAACGAAGATTGTCGATGGTGACTTCGGTTTCTTGCTAAACCTGCCCCGACTCGAACTGACTTCTTTCCGGCCACAGATGCGACACTATTCACACCGAGACACGGAACTGAACAAAGCCCTGGTAGAGAGCTCCGTTGGGTGACGGAATGTTCTTTGCTGAGCCTTCCCGGACCCCGATGCGACACAGACCAGGATCACGGAGCTTGACCTAACCTAAGCCGTTTGTCTGACCTTCATTGGTACGGAGGGCATGCGCAAAGCGGCAGAGACAATCGAGGATCCACGAGTGCCACCAGGAGACCGGTTGGAAAAGCCTCCAGGAAACCCGGGGCGGTTCAAAATGACCATTGATTGTTCCTTGGCGCAGTTGTTTGCACGCGTCTCCCAGGAGTGGCGGCACCTAGATGCTGAGGTCGCTGGGGGGGCCGACGTCGAGACAATTCGGCGAATTGAACGAACCCTTGAGGTGGAACTCCCGGAGGAAATGCGAAGTTTCTTTCTCACCATGAACGGGATGGATACGGAACCCGAACGTGCCTATCTGCCGGGGCCGGATGTCAAGAGAGCCATTTACTTTTGGCCGGTCGAGAAGCTACGGCATGTTACAGCTGAGGATGTACAATTTCCTGCGTCCTATTCGGGGTATATTGCGTTCGCAGATTTCTTGCTCGACTCGCACTGGTTTGCGATCGATCTTCGAAGCCAACGCCGCGGGCCCATTGTTCAGGTACTGGAAGAGGTTCCGACAGTTGTTGCCAACAGTTTCGTTGAGTTCCTGCAGAAGTACATCTCATCCCCGGGCGATCTCGGATACGGATAACGACGGTACGTACAGCTCTCAGAGCCGGGTCCGGATCCGCGCTTCGGCATGCAGGCGCCGATCCCGGCCAACACCGAAATCTCCACACCGGGCGGGCTGTTGGCAGACGTCGAAGCAAGCAGCACAGCGACGATCACCGATCCGAATGATCCGCTGAGTCTGACCAACCAGACCGACACGGTCAGCGTCAACGGCCGTACGGTGACGAGAACCTACGACGCGGTGACCAACACCTTCACCGACACCACCCCGGAGGGCCGGCAGACCACCACGACGCTGGACGCGCAGGGACGCGTGGTGAAGACCGAGCTTTCCGGTGTACACCCCACCCGCCAGGAGTATGATGCTGAGGGGCGGGTGATTCGGGTCAAGGAAGGCCCGGACCCCGACACGGCGGAGACACGAGTGACGGAGTTCGACTACGTGGACGCAACCGACATCGCGGGGGGCTACCCGCCCGAGTCCGAGGGGCAGCTCAAGAGCGTAACCGACGCCCTCAATCGAACGGTCACCTTCGAGTACGACGCCGACGTGAGAGTGAGCAAGCAAATCCTGCCCGACGCCCGGGAGATCGGCTTCTCCTACGACGACGCCGGCAACGTAACCCAGGTCGTCCCACCGGGAAGACCGGCACACGACTTCACCTACACCGCGGTGAACCTCGAGACCAGCTACGACCCGCCGCAGGTGAGCCCACCGCTGGCCACGGTGACGACCACCACCACCTACACAGACGACGGGCAGGTGGATGTGGTGACCCGCCCCGACGGCAAGCAGGTGGATTTCGACTACGACACCTCGGGAAGACTCGACTTGATCACGCTGCAGCCCAGTGGCGAGGTACGTGATCACACCTACGACGCGCTGACCGGCAACCTCACCCAGATCAGCGGCGCCGATGCGACCCTCGACTTCGCCTACGACGGGGCTCTGCAGACGACCGAGACCTGGAGCGGGGTGGGGATCACCACTGCGAGTGTGACCCGAACCTACGACGACAGTCTGAGGATCCAGAGCCTGCAGGTGGGCAGCGAGCCCGCGGTGAGCTTCACCTACGACGATGACGATCTGCTCATCCAGGCCGGGGCGATGACACTGACCCGTGACCCCAACAACGGCCTGCTCACCGGCACCACCATCACCGAAGGCGCGGGAACCATCGACGACACCTACGACTACGACCTCTTCGGCCAGCTCATCCACTACGAGGTGCGCCACAACGGCGTCGAGATGCTCGATTTCGTCTACACCCGAGACGATCTGGGGCGGATCACCAGCATCATCGAGACTAAGACGATTGCCCCCAACCCAGCGCAGGTGAAGGAGCGGCACTACAAGTACGACACAGCCGGCAGGCTCTACCGCGTCTGCGCAGAAGACGCCTGCACCACCATCTTGTCGGAGTACCTCTACGACGCCAACGGAAACCGAGCCGCAGGCAGCTTCAACGCCCAGGGCACCATCACCACGGCGACCTACGACGACCAGGACCGACTCCTCACCCTGACCCAGGGCCCAACCACTACAACGTACACCTACACCGACAACGGTGAGCTACTCACCAAGACTGACCCCAGCGGCACGACTACCTACGACTACGACCAACTCGGCAACCTCAGAAGCGTCACACCGCCGTCGGGGCCGGTGATCGAGTACGTGATCGACGGCCGCAACCGGCGCACCGGGAAGAAGGTCGGCGGGACACTGCAGAAGCAGTGGATTTACACCGATCAGCTCAACCCCGTGGCGGAGCTCGACGGCAGCGGCAATCTGGTCTCAGATTTCGTCTACGCGAGCAAGAGCAACGTGCCGAGTGCGATCATCCGCCACGATGACCCCGCACCCGGGCAGACGACGACCTACAGCATCATCAGCGACCACCTCGGCAGTGTGCGGCTCATCACTGAGGTCGACGGAGCAACCGGCAGCACCGTCGAAGAGATCGACTACGACGAGTTCGGCGTCGCGGGTACCGATCCGCTGTTTCAGCCGTTTGGGTTTGCTGGTGGAGTTCAGGACGGGGATAGCGGGTTCGTTCGTTTTGGTGCGCGTGACTACGATCCAGGTTCGGGGCGTTGGTCGGCAAAAGACCCGATCGGCTTCCTCGGGGGCGATCTCAATTTGTTTGCATATGCCCTCACGAACCCCACGAACATGACAGATCCAAACGGGCTGGACTCGACACTGGGTGGGACTCTCGGCGCTATCGCGGCAGCTGGTGTTGTTGCAAATATATTGGTCAATGTTGAGGTGCGGCTAGGGGCCGAGGAGCACACAGTTCGAATTCCACCCCCAAGCACCTTTCAGCTCGGCATCCCGATCCCGTTCTTCTTCGGCATTGATATTACCTCAAGAGAAGTCGACCTACCGCTCATTGGACTAGTCGGTGTTCCGACGAGCCTCGCGATTACCACAGACCCAGTCTTGCGCGCTCTTATGAACGAGCCGCAACTTTGACGAGGCAATGTCGCCATTCCGATTCTAGGAGCGATGCATGCAACGAGAATCAAAATTCTTGTTTTGGGTGATTGTAGTTGCCTTCTTCTTGGTGCCGCTCGCGTTCATCGCAATCTCTCCGCGACTAGAATTGCGGTCGGGCTACATCTGGCAAGTCCTGATTGAGCCGCGTCTGGCCTCTTCGCCTACACCCGGCGGGGAAAAATAGGGGCAAAAAAAGTGCAGACGACGACCTACAGCATCATCAGCGACCACCTCGGCAGTGTGCGGCTCATCACTGAGGTCGACGGAGCAACCCCGAAGGGACATATCTGGGTGTACCGGGGCGAGGATGGCAGCGTCTCGGCCGCTGACGCGATCGGTTACGCGCTCAGACAATGGGATGCGCTTTGCCGCTACACCGACGACGGCAGCTTGGAGATCGACAACAACGGGGCGGAGAACGCGCTGCGCCCACTGTGTCTCGGGCGCAAGAACTGGCTGTTCATCGGCTCGGAGGCGGCCGCCCACCGAACGATGGTGTTGCTGACCCTGGTGCAGACCTGCAAGGCGCACCACGTCGACCCGTTCGCCTACTTGCGCGACGTCATTGACCGCGTCAGCACTCACCCGATGAGTCGTATCGACGAGCTCACGCCGCGGCGTTGGAAAGAGTTCCGACAGCAACCCACCGACAGCCAGGCCGCGTAGCCGGACTCCTGCTCGACCTCACCACCTCACCCGTCAACCGTGTGCTTGGTTGGACGGTTACGGTATTGAAAAGATTTGGAGAAATTCAAATCGACGACCCAGGTCGCGGCCTAACCTCCCAGACTGTGGCGATAAGCAGGACGAGAGATGCGTGGGCGCGTTTCTCGGGCAAAAGATCCCGGCTTCGAAGCGGGGTTGGCGCAGCGATCCGGGAGCTGTGTCGCCCAATCAACTCCCGGGAAGACTAGGAGTGACAGATGTCCCAAACAAGTTTGGATCGGCCGGTTTCGGCCAACACTCAACCCGCAGCGAACTCCGTCAAGGGCCGCCTTGGGTTTGTTGAAGGAAAAATTGGGGACAGGTACCTATTAATGCCCAGATCTTAGATGATTCCGAGTAGTTGGAGATCAAAATAGGTACCTGTCCCCAACTTTCCACTGTCCCCAACTTTCCATCGCTCAGTGGGTAGTGGTATGGGGGCGACTCGGGTGACGGAGGCCTGGCCACCGACGCGCGGTTGTTCGATCTGGCAGGTGTGGCTCTCGGGGCCGACGGTTCTCTTTACGTTTCCGACCATGCCTACGACCGGGTGCGCCGGGTCGGCCCAGACGGTATCATCACTGCCCTTGCCGGGCGGCGGGTGGCGCTGAACACCAGCGGCTTCGACGGAGACGGCGGTCCAGCAGCCGCGGCTCGCTTCGATGATCCGGAGGCTCTGGCGGTGGCCCCCGATGGGACGCTCTACATCAACGACCGCGGCAACAAGCGCGTGCGCCGCGTCGTAGCCCCGCTGCCCGGGTTTTCAGGGGTGGGAGACATCGTGATAGCAGCACCGAGCGGCGCCAAGATGTATGTCTTCACCGCCAGCGGCAGACACCTGCGCACGATCGACACGCTGAACGGAGTGGTCATCTACGAGTTCGACTACGACAGCGAGGGACGCCTGGCCAAGGTGACTGACCGCGACGGTAACGAGACCACCTTCGATCGAGATCTGCCCGCCGGAGATCTGGTGATCACCGGCCCCTTCGGGCAGCAGACCGTCATTACCTACGACGCAAACGGCTACGCCCAGTCGATCCAGAGCCCCGGTGGTGAGACCACGGCGTTCGAGTACACCGCCGGTGGGCTGATGACCAAGGTGACCGATCCGAGAACCAACGAGACCACCTACAGCTACGGCACCGAGGGCCGGCTGGAGAGCACGCTGGACCCGGTCGGCGGCGGCCACACACTCACCCGCACGGACATCGTCGGCGGCTACGAGGTGCAGGACCAAACCGCCGAGGGAGTGCAGACCACCTACAAGGTGGAGTTCCTGCCCACCGAAGAGGAGCTGCGCACCACCACCTTCGCCGACGGCACGCAGAGGACTGTGCTCAAGGGCGTCGATCAGTCGACCACGACGACGGAGGCCGACGGTACGGTACAGCTCTCCGAGCTGGGTCCGGATCCGCGCTTCGGCATGCAGGCGCCGATCCCGGCCAACACCGAGATCTCCACACCGGGCGGGCTGTTGGCAGACGTCGAAGCAAGCAGCACAGCGACCATCACCGATCCGAATGACCCGCTGAGCCTGACCAACCAGACCGACACGGTCAGCGTCAACGGCCGTACGGTGACGAGAACCTACGACGCAGCGACTAACACCTTTACCGACACCACGCCCGAGGGCCGGCAAACGGTCACGACACAAGACGCGCAGGGGCGAGTCGTAAAGACCGAGCTTTCCGGTGTACACCCGACGCGCCAGGAGTATGATGCTGAGGGACGGGTGATTCGGGTCAAAGAAGGTCCGGATCCGGATACAGCGGAAACACGAGTGACGGAGTTCGACTACGTGGACCTGACAGACATCGCGGGGGGCTACCCGCCCGAGTCAGAGGGGCAACTGAAGAGCGTCACCGACGCCCTCAATCGAACCGTCACCTTTGAGTACGACGCCGACGTGCGCGTGAACAAGCAAATCCTGCCCGACGGACGGGAGATCGGCTTCTCCTACGACGATGCGGGCAACGTAACCCAGGTGATCCCGCCGGGAAGACCAGCGCACGACTTCACCTACACCGCGGTCAACCTCGAGACCACCTACGACTCGCCGCAGGTGAGCCCACCGCTGGCCACAGTCACGACCACCACGACCTACACCGACGACGGCAAGGTTGACGTCGTTACCAGGCCCGACGGAAAACAAACTAGCGTAACATACGACGCGTCAGGAAGGATCAATAGCATTTTGTTACATCCGAGCGGTGAGGCAAGTGGCCACACCTACGACCCCGATACGGGAATCCTCAGCCAGATCAGCGAACCCGCAGTGACGGTTGATTTCGGTTACAACGGAATCCTACTGACTTCCGAGATGTGGAGCGGTACTGGGGTTCCTACCGCCAGTGTCACACGCAACTACGACAACAGCTTGAGGCCCCAGAGCCTGCAGGTGGACAGCGAACCGCCGGTGAGCTTCACCTACGACGATGACGATCTACTCATCCAGGCCGGGGCGATGACACTGACTCGCGACCCCAACAACGGCCTGCTCACCGGCACCAGCATCACCGAAGGCGCGGGAACCATCGACGACACCTACGACTACGACCTCTTCGGCCAGCTCATCCACTACGAGGTGCGCCACAACGGCGTCGAGATGCTCGATTTCGTCTACACCAGAGACGATCTGGGGCGGATCACCAGCATCGTCGAGACCAAGACGATCGCCCCCAACCCGGCGCAGGTGAAGGAGCGACACTACGAGTACGACACAGCTGGAAGACTCTACCGCGTCTGCGCCGAAGACGCCTGCGCGACGATCTTGTCGGAGTACCACTACGACACCAACGGCAACCGCATCGCCCCTAGTTTCAACGCCCAGGGGATGATTACTACGGCAACCTACGATGACCAAGATCGCCTGCTGACCTTAACGCAAGGCCCCACAACGACGACCTACTTGTACTCTGACAGCGGGGAACTTGTCGTTGCCACAGATTCATCGAGTGGGTCGACCCTGTACGAATACGATGACGCGGGCAACCTGCGGCTGATCGAACTACCAACGGGCAGCACGGTTGAGTACGTCAGAGATGGCCGCGGACGGACCGTTGGTCGAAAGTTGCCTCCGGCACCTGGGCAACCCTCCGCTCTAGAGACCGTTTGGCTCTACAGTGGTCAGAAGATTATTGCAGAGCTCGACGAGATCGGGACCATCCGATCCCGATTCATCTATGCATCGAGTTCTCAGGCGCCAGATCTCATGCTGACAAGCGGCCAGGTCTTTCGCCTGGTCCTAAATCATCTTGGTAGCGTCCGACTGGCGATAAACGTTGCAGATGGCTCTATCGCCCAAGAGCTACAGTACGATGAGTTTGGGACCATCACGGGCGATTCAAATCCGGGTAGCCAGCCGTTCGGGTTTGCCGGGGGCTTATACGATGCGGCTACCCAGTTGGTCCGGTTCACACGCCGCGATTACTCGCCGAGTTTGGCAAGATGGATTGCGAAGGACCCAATCGGTTTTCGGGGCCGCAGTTCAGGTCTCTATACCTACGTTCGAAACGATCCGGTCAATCGAGTAGATCCAACCGGGCTTGCAGACACAACACTGAGTGGACAGCTAGCTACAGTCGGCCAGGCGGGCGTACTATCGGGGTTTCACACCCTGGGAGTTCTCGCTTCTGTTTGCACGGTGGCTGCGGTTGGGAGCGGAATTGGCCTCGAATTTGACGTGCCAGGATTGTTCGCGGCATGCAAAGTCGACGAAAGTAAGTGCGAGGCACAGCTAAAGGCGGACGAAGCGACTTGCAGGGCCATTGTCAGGGCGCGCGGCGCGGTGCAAGGACAAAGGTGTCGTGCCTCGGCTATGCAGCGATACGGAAACTGTCTCGCTGGTCGGGACATAGGGCCTCTCGATGCTTGGAACAATTAGTCAGTTATGAAATCGGATTATCCGCTCGCTGCATTCCTAGTGACTCCTGGTGGAGAACGAACAGAGCTACGTATAACGTGCCCCATGCGGAGGGAGGATGGGGAGTACTCTTGTGAGGTTTACGCACCTGCTTTGTTCACAGGGGAGAAGTCGGTAGTCGGAACTGGGCGACAGCAGTCGTTCGACTTGGCAGTGGTACTTGTCCGCACATTGCTCGGTGAGCGGCATGTTGTTGACGCCAAGGGAGTGACCATCGAGATTTTCTCCCAACCAGAATCGCGTACAGCGGTTGATGATGGGCGGCGGGCGGCCGTGGGCATAATTGCGTGTCTCGTCGAGGATGAACGAAAAGCGCGTTTGGTATTCGACGACGCTAGTCGGGACAGCGCCGGCGAATCGGGGTCTTGGCGCTCGGACGGACTCTACACGTGGGTCGACCTAGACGTCACTTCGATAGAAGAGGCCTCGGACGAGTACTTCAGACTGATCGGAGAGAATATTGTGTTTCGCTTGCTCGCGCTTAGAAAGACCCAAGACTGAGGCTGTAGGCGTTCGCTTCTGGTCGTGCGCTTCGCTCACAAGGGACGTTGCTAGTTGTGCGCCAGGCAAAGCCTGGCGGAGGAGGAGGCCGGATGTAGAGTTAGAAGGTGGAAACCTTTCGCCGAAGAAGCGGGACGTAGTTCGATATTCCAATTCTCCGGGGTCGTGGCATCCCAACGATCCGCTGAGTCTGACTTCTCAGAGTGACACTGTGACTGTAAACGGCCAGATTGTGACACGAACCTTCGATGCCCTTACGAACACGATTACAGACACTACGGCAGGAGGTCGATTGAGCACCACGGTGCTCGACACCGAGGGGCGCCCCACTCAGTTTCAGACGGGTAGCCTCACGCCGTTGCAGCTTGCTTACGACCCGGACGGTCGGGTGGATTCTGTCACGCGCGGTGGTCGTACGAGTACGATGAGCTACGACACCAGCGGAGATCTCGTCTCGATCACCGATCCGCTCAGCCGTACGGTCAGCTTCGAGTACGACGCCAATGGCCGAGTGGAGAAGCAGTACCTGCCGGACTATGATGCAACCACCAATCCCGATCGGGTCATCGCGTTCGCATACGACGACAACGGAAATCTCACCAAGGTTACGCCCCCGGGCAAGCCGCTGCACGCGTTTGCCTACACCGGTGTCAACTTAGAGCAGAGCTACGACCCGCCGGTAGTCCCGGGCATTACGACACCGGCGACCAGCTACACTTACACAACGGATGCACGGGTTGACACCATCACCTGTTAACGGCTGCCAGAAAGCGCGTTCAGATGGCGAAGTCGTGTGAAGGGGGATTGAGCTATCGCAGCGCGCCACGCACGATCTGTCGGATGGTAGCGGGGTCATGATCCTCCATTTGTTTGGTGGTGGTCAGGGGTGGGGCGGGTTGGAATTTGGGTCGATCGGGTAGCGATAGGACCTGAAAGCGAGTGCCATCGAAAGCGATCAGGTCCTTTTCAATCAGGGCGTTACGGGTGGTGACGTAGTGTTCGAGCGAGCACTCGAGCAGTGAGCAGATGGAATCGTAATGGTAGTAGCTGACACCGTTCCTGTCGCCAGCAAGGAGTAAGAAGACGTAGAGTTGGAGCTGGTCAGCTGGGAGTGAAGCAAAGAAGCCGTCGCGCAAGAAGCGGTGAGGAATGAAGGTAAAGGAGCGTTTGCCAATGGTGCGGCAGCGCTCGGCGATGATCGGTGGCCGGTTGGCTTTGTTCATTTGGTGTTGCCCGCTTTGCGTGTCTTGCGCGCCTTGGCCTTGGTGGCAGCGCGTTCCTTGGCTTCTTTGAGCCGGTAGCTGTCGGCCTCGATGGTGATGATCTCGGCCTTGTGGACCAGACGGTCGACGATGGTGACCACCGAGGTGGCGTTGGGGAAGACCTTGCCCCAGTCGGTAAACGGCCTATTGGTTGTCACGATTGTGGCGGCCCGTTGGTACCTGCGCGAGATGACCTCAAAGAGCAGGTCGGCGTAGCGCGAGTCGTAGGAGAGGTAGCCCAGTTCGTCGACCACCAACAGCGCCGGTCGGCAGTACAGGGCCAAGCGCCGGTTGAGCGCAGAGGCCGAGTCCTGTGCGGCCAGATCGCCCAGCATCGTCGAGGCCGACACAAAGCGCACGTTGTGGCCTGCGATCAGGGCCAGGTGGGCCAGGTTCTTGGCAATCATCGTCTTGCCGCAGCTGTTGGGGCCGACCAGTACGACGTTGGTGGCCTCGCCGACAAAATCGAGGTGGGTCAGTTCTTCGATCGCAGCGCGGTCGATCTTCTTTGGCCACGTCCAGTCGAAGTCACAGATCGGCTTGAAGCCGAGCAGGCGCGCTACCCGGGTGCGCCGCTGCAGGGAACGGCGCTGGCGCTCCTCGCGCTCGAATTCGATCACGGTGTCGAGCCAGGGCTGGTTGTGTACCTGGTCGTAGTTGGCCAGTAGCCCCCACAGGCCGAGCTGGCGCAGGGCCGATTGCTGCAGCTGGGCGGTATCACTGGTCGTCATCACGGTGTTCCTCCTCTGCCTGCTGCTGTGGTTGTTCAGGCTCTTTGTCTTGCGGCTGTTCGGGCGAAAGGGGCTGGTGGTGGTGGTGACTGGCGGTGATCTGGTCGTAGGTGTCGAGTCGGTGAGGACGAACGACAATGTCGCGGGCACGCGGATCGGCCACGGTGACCGTTACCGGTGGTGGCTGTGTGTTCTGCTGGTCGAGGATGTGGCGCACGGCGGGCAGATGCACCCTGCCGTTGGCAAGCGCCACTTGCAGGGCGCCCTCGAGCGCATCGGCACCATATTGGTCGAGCAGCCGGGTCAGCGCCGTGGTGGTGGCACCGAGATTGCCGGAGTCATTGGCCACACCGGCAAAGAATGCGGCGGCACTGGGACAGGCATGGTGGAGTCGGTCGAGGCCGCGCGAGCGCTTGGCCGCAGCCTTGTACTCAACCAGCTCCTTTACGTGTTCGGCTACTTCGACCTGCTCCCCCTTGTCCCACGAGCGCGGGTGATGGGCGATGACCTCACCTGCGCGCGTGATCCGTACCCGCTCAAGGCTGGCCAGCACCACCACCGAGCGGCGCACGTGAACATGTGGGACCGAGTAGTCGTTGAGGTCAAAGCGCACGTAGGGCGTTCTCCCCACCTTGGTCTCGGTACGTTGCTCGACCGGATACGGCTCACCCGGTAAGCCCAGCAGTGTCTCTTTCTCATCGGCGAAGACCTCGGCCACCGTGCGCCGGCGGTCCTCGGCGCACGTACGCTCGGCCGCCGCCGGCCCGCTGCACCACAGCTCGGCCTGGTGGTTGAGATCGCCTAAGTCGCTGAACTCTCGGGCGGCAAAGAATGCTGTGCGGATATAGCGTATCGCTCGCTCCACCCGTCCCTTCTCATTGCCCCGGGCCACTGCCACCGGGCGCGGCTCGAAGTGGTAGTGCGCGGCCAGATCAAGCAGAGTGGGATTGAAGCGAATGGCCTGACCGACGCGTTCGATCACGGCGCTCTTCAGATTGTCGTAGAGCAAGACGCGGGCAACGCCGCCAAATGCACTGAAGGCGCGCACGTGGCCGTCGAGGAAATGGGCCATGGCGTTGCCGAGGTAGAAGCGCAAGAAGATGCGGCGCGAGTAGCTGAGCACCATCACAAAGCCCCACAGGGTGCGCTTGGCTCGCCCGACTTCAAGTTTGCCGAAGTGGCCCCAGTCGACCTGGGCCTGCTCGCCGGGAAGGGTGCGAAGCCGCAGGTAGGCTTCGGCCGGTGGCCGGGGCCGGTAGCGGCTGACCATGTGGCGAAAGTGATCGGCGCCGCCCGGGTAGCCGCGCTGGCGTACCATCTCGTACAGACGCGAGGCACACAGGGTCGGGTATTTCTTGAGAGTCTCTTGCACAAACGGTAGGTACGGTTCGATCATCGACGCCCGCACCATCTCCAAGCCTGGGGCTTGTCCCGCTTGGGCCAGCACGCGGCGTACCGTGCCGTGGTGCACACCGAGCTGGCGCGCAATGGTGCCCACCTTCCATTTCTCGGCGTGGTAGACACGCAAGATCTCGGCCTCTTTGTCCGCCGAGATCATCCCAGCTCACCGCCGCCAGTGTCCGTAGCGGACAAATCGACGCCCCCGAGCTCCACACCAGCAGCAACAACCGGGCGCGGCGCCCGCGGTGCTCGCCCGCTCGGGCATGTCAAACGCCAATTCACGAGATTTCTCACTGTTGACCTCCTCTACCTCAGTGACGCCAAGGCTAGGGCGGCACCGGCTCGGTGAGAATCCCTGATGCGTCACTTTCTCGCTCTGGCGGGTGCGATACCGACGCTGGCGCTCGGCGTGCATCAGGCGGCCACCGAAGGTTTGCTGGTAGCGGGCCCCCGCACGCCGCTGGCTGTCGCGCCGCGCCGCACCACCACACCCCCAGCGGCAATATCGTTGCCCGTGATCGCACCGCCGGCACACCCGCACCGCACGGGCGCAACGCTGACAAGAAAACACGCGGTCGCTTTCGACAGATCTGCACACCACTCCAGCCGCAACAGGCTGGACAGCTCTCAACTATCGAGTCATGGTCAACACCGGTATCGGCGCTGATTCACGCGGTCTCTGCGCTGTGCCAGAAGGCTCGGGAGGTCGAGTCCCGGGCCTTCACCTCTTGCCCTCTCTGTACTCGCGCGTCGCACTCCAACACGCAAGCCGAGAAGCCGACGATGTAGAGAAAGTACAGAGAAGAAAATCCACGAAGAAGATCTTTCTCAACTCTTCTTCCTTCACATCTACAGCGGCGACCTTGTTTGGCTCTCACCCGCGCTCTTCGCCATTCTTACGCGCTTCTCAACAGCCGTTTACAAATGGCGAGGTGGTGGAGTGGAATCCGATCTTTGCCTGTGCTGCCCTGGAGATCGGTTTCACGGCCGAGGTGTGCTGGCCCCACCAGCCGCAGCAGAAGGGCTCGGTCGAGAACCTGGTCGGGTGGGTCAAAGGCTCGTTCTTTAAGCAGCGCAGGTTCCACGACGAGCCGGACCTTCTCAAGCAGCTCGCCCAGTGGCAGCAGGAAGTCAACGACCAAACACCGTCACGCGCCACGGGCATCATTCCACGTGTTCGCTGGGAGACCGACGAGCGCGAGCGGCTGCGTCCGGCGCGGGTGCATCCCAACAACCTGGCCCTGCGCGTCCCCTCCCACGTGGGCCCCACCGGTGAGGTGGTCCACGAAACCCACAGCTACTCGATGCCGCCAGAGTCGGCCGGCTTCCCGGCCACGATCTACCTGTACCGGGATCGGCTGCGGATCGAGGCGGGTCACTACCAGTCCACTCACGACCGGCTGCGTGGCCACCGCCAGGTCTCGCGATTGCCCGAGCACCGGGCCTCGCATCTGGCGGCGGTCTCTGGCCAGCGGGGCAAGCGCTACCTCAAGCGCCAGCACGTCTTCGAAACCGGAGAGGCGGCCGTGCAGTTCCTAACCGAGATCACCCATCGCAGGCCCCGCGACTGGAGCCACGACGTGGACCGACTGCATGAGCTGCTGCAACGGTGCGGCCCCGAGGCTCTCGACCGTGCGCTACAGCTGGCCGTGGCACAAGAGGAGTTCTGCGTAGATTTCGTCACCAGGCTGCTGCGCGCTGACTCCACTGAGCAGGGGGACTTGTGATCATGACGGCCTTTGCTGACACACCGCTACCCTTCGATCCGGCCACTGCCGACCTCGACGTACTGCTCAAGCGTCTCAATCTAGCCAACGCACGTCGCAACTGGAGGACCTACGTGGAGCAAGCCGAGGAGAGCGACTGGTCGTGTCGCGACTTCCTCGTTCGCATGGTCGTCGAGGAGATTGCTCACCGCCAGCGCACCCGTCTCCAGAGAGGTACCCGCCACGCCCGGTTTCCGTTCCTCAAGACCATCGACGACTACGACTTCACTCTGCAGTCCACTCTGCGTCCGGCCCTGCTTGGCAGCTACCTCGGCCCCGAGCTCGTCAGCGAGGGGCGTAGCTTGATCCTGATGGGGAAAACTGGGCGCGGGAAAACCCATCTTGCTGTCGCCATCGCCTATCGAGCTATCCAAAACGGGTTCACCGCACTGTTCACCACTGCCGCCGAGCTCATTGAGGACCTGTCCACCGCCGGTCAGCAGGGTCGTTTGCGCGACGCTCTGTCCATCTACCTCCAGCCCCACGTCCTGGTCATCGACGAGGTCGGCTATCTCAGCTACGGCAATGACGCTGCCAACGTGCTATTCCACGTCGTCAACGAGCGCCACCAACGCCGACGACCCATGATCTTTACCACCAACAAATCCCCATCCAGCCAGTGGGGCGATGTCCTGCATGACGCTGACCTCGCTGACGCCATTGTCGATCGCGTCCTCGAGCGTGGTCGGCTCCTCATCCTCGACGGCCCTTCCTACCGAACCAAACACATTGACTCGGCTCCCGGTGAACCGGCCAGAATTTCCGGAATTCACCGGCCAGATTTTCCGGAACCTACACGGCCTAGACCGGCAGCCAACAGAGACGATGCCAAGGAAGATCCTCCCCACGAACAAAGAGCTGAGTCAGAACGGACAATCGGAACTCGGCACGACAGGAGACCCTTGGTCGCCGGAGGCTCGCGAAATATTGGACAACACCTGCATGCAGTATACACGAGATCTGATCGCAGAATCGCAGAAGCCGCTGATTACGAGGGCGCTGAGTACTCCCGGACACCCAAGTGTTTCTTGGGTTTCCGGGACTCAGGTGGTCGGGAAATGACAGAAGTGGACACGAATCCGCACCCTATACACACCCAGCGTTCCTGGGTTTCGCAAGTGAATGTACCGAGCGATCCTTAGCTGCCCGTTGAAGAATGGCTATCGTGGAGAGCCCGCGACACAATTTCCGGAAGAACCGAAAATTTCGAGATCGTAGCAAAATTGTCGGAAATGCCGGTGGAAGTTGGCGGCGCGGTAGATCGAGGCTTTCAATGCCCTCATGGGGCCCCCTGCCACCTCGAATATGGCAGAAAGTACAGCCGAAAGTTCGCTCATCCCACCCTGCAGTGTCCGCGGTGTACCGACTCCAAACAGCGCGAGCATTATGATGTTCAGATTGTGTGCTGCCGAACGCATCAGGTGGCTCTTGGAGACGTTGGCCACTCCCCGTAGCCATGTTCGCCGCCCCCCTCCGGTCTCACACACGTGAGCAAAGGTTCGCTCGGCCCGCTCACTGCGTAACCTACCAAGCTTTCGACCCCGCCGTCCTCGTATCCGTCGTCGATTGTTGTACACCGCGCGCTGTTGCCCCTCGGGTTTGCCGACCCACTTTCGACGACCGCGTGCCGGCTCGGCCGCGTAGGTCCTTACGCCATATTGCTCCTCGAGCTGCTGCAGTGTCTCGGCCTTGTGATACCCCTTGTCGAGCACTACTTCGTCGATTTGATTTGTACTGCCCGACACCTCTAGATTCTCGCGACTGAGCTCCACCGTTACCGCTACTGTGTCGGCGTCTCCATCATCGGCCCGGTGGATGACCGCTCCAACGATCACCTCGCTGTCGAGGTCCACTGCGTGCTCGGCCTTGTAGGCCAGGTGCGTGCGACCATCCTTCATCTTGGTCACACGGCTGCTCGGGTCCGTGCTCGACTTCCACTCCTTGTTCGAGGTCTTCTTCCCCTTGCGTTTCTTATCGAACCGGCGCAGATCCTCGTCGCTCGGATCCTCCATCCCCTCGGCTTCAGCCAGCTGCCTCAAGTACGTCTTCCAGTCCTCTCCCGTGTCCCGACGCACCAGCGACTTCATCGCTGCATTCGCCTCGAGTGTCGTGGCGTCCACCGCGATCGTCTTCCCCTTCAACAGTCCGTGCTCCACGGCCAGCTGCAGCACGAAGCGAAACACCTCTTCGAACACTTCCTCGGGCAAACGCTTGCGGGTCCTCGTCATACTCGAATGTTCCGGGCTTGTCTCTTCTCCCTCCAGGCCCAAGAACGATCGCAGTGACAGGCTGTCCGCACATCGCCACGCGATCCCCCGCTGCGAGCTCAGCCCTTCAAAGTACCCGACAATCACCATCCGGAAATACACCCCCGGCTCGATCGACGGTCGTCCTCGCCCATCGGCGTAGTGCGGTTCGCACAGCTCCTCCACCCGCTCGTCGAATCCTCCAGCACTCAGCACCTTGTTCAGCTTCTCGTAGAACACGTGCCCCGGTGATCGCGGCATCTTCGTTGCCGACAACCACATGCTCCGCTGCTTCCCGCCCCGCCGCCGCATCGACATCTGCTACTTCCTCCCAACCGTCACCACTCTTATCATACCGGCCGGCTCGGGTCAGATTTTTTCAACGCGCTGTTAGAGTTAGGCCCCGGCATGACGCACAAGAACGGGACCAAATGTGCGTTCCAAGTCAGCACGGAAGCGTCGGTAGTTGTAACACGACCCGAAAACCGTAAGCCTTGCGCCGCCCACAAAGACCACACGAATGGGAGCACCGAGCCAACGGCTTCTACGAATCTCGCTGACATCAACCACGTCAGAGAAGGAATGTCGTCCTGTCTCCACTAGGTTGAACCAACGTGTTGAAATCGTGGAACCGTCAACTCGTATTACTCTCGCAACACCGAAGGCACACATCAACGCCGCAAGCATCAGGATGCTCCCACCAACGAAATCCGTTACCCGAGCCACTGGAGGCACTTCATCGAAGTGCCCCCACATCACGTGCGGCAGCCAGAACCGCGCCAGTCCGGCAGCCATTACGACGCCATAAAGTGTCTCGAACGCAGGGAGCACGAAATAGCTCGTCGGCGAATCTTTTGAATCGTGGTTCAACTAGAACTCTGGAAGTGGATCGAAAATTGGCTCTCCTAAGACATCTAGGACTGTAGCGAAATCCAAAGCCAACACCGAAAACACTGCCCCAACCACAGAATCTGTAACGAAGCCTTGGGATGCGCCTGCTAGCAGGTAGCCAGATACACCACCCGTCAACACGCCAAGTAGAATATCAAATTCGCGGTTCGCAGGCGACGATACCCCCACTAGCCGTCGATTCAGCTCCCCAACGATCAGTGAAGACAGTGCACCGGTAGCTGCCGCAGGGAGACCGAGGGACGCGACAGCGCCACCAGCGAACCCCGCCGCAAACGCCGGAATGAACGCGTCATTCAGGATTCCTATCGTACCCCCGTTGATCAGGCCGGAAATCGTGCCGCTCAGTGCACCGGCTGCAACAATCTCCGAGAATGTACGAGTTCCGTAGGGATCCAAGCGATTAATCGGATCCTGGCGTGCATAGCGGTACAGATTCATGTCCTGACCGACAAAGCGTGCTGCATCGGCAGCGAGCCAACGTCCCAAACCGGAGTCGTAGTCGCGCGCACCAAAACGAACGAATCCGCTGTCCCCGTCCTGAATGCCACCCGCAAACCCAAACGGCTGAAACAGCGGATCGGTACCCGCGACGCCGAACTCGTCGTAGTCGATCTCTTCGACGGTGCTGCCGGTTGCTCCGTCGACCTCAGTGATGAGCCGCACACTGCCGAGGTGGTCGCTGATGATGCTGTAGGTCGTCGTCTGCCCGGGTGCGGGGTCATCGTGGCGGATGATCGCACTCGGCACGTTGCTCTTGCTCGCGTAGACGAAATCTGAGACCAGATTGCCGCTGCCGTCGAGCTCCGCCACGGGGTTGAGCTGATCGGTGTAAATCCACTGCTTCTGCAGTGTCCCGCCGACCTTCTTCCCGGTGCGCCGGTTGCGGCCGTCGATCACGTACTCGATCACCGGCCCCGACGGCGGTGTGACGCTTCTGAGGTTGCCGAGTTGGTCGTAGTCGTAGGTAGTCGTGCCGCTGGGGTCAGTCTTGGTGAGTAGCTCACCGTTGTCGGTGTAGGTGTACGTTGTAGTGGTTGGGCCCTGGGTCAGGGTGAGGAGTCGGTCCTGGTCGTCGTAGGTCGCCGTGGTGATGGTGCCCTGGGCGTTGAAGCTGCCTGCGGCTCGGTTTCCGTTGGCGTCGTAGAGGTACTCCGACAAGATGGTGGTGCAGGCGTCTTCTGCGCAGACGCGGTAGAGCCTGCCGGCTGTGTCGTACTTGTAGTGCCGCTCCTTCACCTGCGCTGGGTTGGGGGCAATCGTCTTAGTCTCGATGATGCTGGTGATCCGCCCCAGATCGTCTCGGGTGTAGACGAAATCGAGCATCTCGACGCCGTTGTGGCGCACCTCGTAGTGGATGAGCTGGCCGAAGAGGTCGTAGTCGTAGGTGTCGTCGATGGTTCCCGCGCCTTCGGTGATGGTGGTGCCGGTGAGCAGGCCGTTGTTGGGGTCACGGGTCAGTGTCATCGCCCCGGCCTGGATGAGCAGATCGTCATCGTCGTAGGTGAAGCTCACCGCGGGCTCGCTGCCCACCTGCAGGCTCTGGATCCTCAGACTGTCGTCGTAGGTTCGGGTCACACTCGCAGTGGTGATCCCCACCCCGCTCCAGGTCTCGGTCGTCTGCAGAGCCCCGTCGTAGGCGAAGTCGAGGGTCGCATCGGCGCCGCTGATCTGGGTGAGGTTGCCGGTCAGCGCGTCGTAGGTGTGATCACGTACCTCGCCACTGGGCTGCAGCGTGATCAAGTCGAGTCTTCCCGAGGTGTCGTAGTCGAAATCCACCTGCTTGCCGTCGGGGCGGGTCACCACGTCCACCTGCCCGTCGTCTGTGTAGGTGGTGGTGGTCGTGACCGTGGCCAGCGGTGGGCTCACCTGCGGCGGGTTGTAGGTGGTCTCGAGGTTCACCGCGGTGTAGGTGAAGTCGTGTGCTGGTCTTCCGGGTGGGATCACTTGGGTTACGTTGCCCGCATCGTCGTAGGAGAAGCCGATCTCCCGTCCGTCGGGCAGGATTTGCTTGTTCACGCGCACGTCGGCGTCGTACTCAAAGGTGACGGTTCGATTGAGGGCGTCGGTGACGCTCTTCAGTTGCCCCTCGGACTCGGGCGGGTAGCCCCCCGCGATGTCTGTCAGGTCCACGTAGTCGAACTCCGTCACTCGTGTCTCCGCCGTGTCGGGGTCCGGGCCTTCCTTGACCCGGATCACCCGCCCCTCAGCATCATACTCCTGGCGGGTGGGGTGTACACCGGAAAGCTCGGTCTTCACCACGCGGCCCTGCGCGTCCAGCGTCGTGGTGGTCTGCCGGCCCTCCGGGGTGGTGTCGGTGAAGGTGTTGGTCACCGCGTCGTAGGTTCTCGTCACCGTGCGGCCGTTGACGCTGACCGTGTCGGTCTGATTGGTCAGGCTCAGCGGATCATTCGGATCGGTGATGGTCGCTGTGCTGCTTGCTTCGACGTCTGCCAACAGCCCGCCCGGTGTGGAGATTTCGGTGTTGGCCGGGATCGGCGCCTGCATGCCGAAGCGCGGATCCGGACCCGGCTCTGAGAGCTGTACGGTACCGTCGGCCTCCGTCGTCGTGGTCGACTGATCCACGCCCGTGAGTACGGTCCTCTGCGTGCCGTCGGCGAAGGTGGTGGTGCGCAGCTCCTCTTCGGTGGGCAGGAACTCCACCTTGTAGGTGGTCTGCACGCCCTCGGCGGTTTGGTCCTCTACCTCGTAGCCGCCCGCTATGTCTGTGCGGGTGAGCGTGTGACCGCCGCCGACCGGGTCCAGCGTGCTCTCCAGCCGGCCCTCGGTGCCGTAACTGTAGGTCGTCTCGTTGGTTCTCGGATCGGTCACCTTGGTCATCAGCCCACCGGCGGTGTACTCGAACGTGGTGGTCTCGCCGCCGGGGTTCTGGATCGACTGGGCGTAGCCGTTTGCGTCGTAGGTAATGATGGTCTGCTGCCCGAAGGGGCCGGTGATCACCAGGTCTCCGGCGGGCAGGCCGCGATCGAAGGTGGTCTCGTTGCCGTCGCGGTCGGTCACCTTGGCCAGGCGGCCCTCGCTGTCGTAGTCGAACTCGTAGATGACCACTCCGTTCAGCGTGTCGATCGTGCGCAGGTGTCTGCCGCTGGCGGAGAAGACGTGCATCTCGGAACCGCTCGGTGCGGCGATGACGATGTCCCCTACGCCCGAGAATCCGGGGAGGGGCGGTACCACCTTGCGCACACGCAGGTTTCCGAAGTCGTTGATGTAGAGCGTGCCGTCGGGGGCCACCGCCAGCGCCTCGGGCCCATTGAAGCGGGCCGCTGCGGCAGGGCCGCCGTCGCCGTCGAAACCGGTGGTGTTCAGCGCCACTCGCCGTCCGGCAAGTGCGGTGACGATGCCGTCCGGGCCGATGCGGCGCACCCGGTCGTAGGCATGGTCGGAAACATACAGAGAACCATCTGCGCCGAAAGTGACGCCTGCCAGATCGAAGAACCGGGCGTCGGTGGCCAGGCCTCCGTCACCCGAATCGCCCGCGATACCGCTACCCACTGAGAAGTAGCGCCGCCCCGCAGTATCCAGACGGTTGATGCGACTGGACGAGGCGCCAGAAACGAGGATCGTGCCGTCTTCGGCCACGGCGATGTCGATGTTCGTTCCGAAGAATCTGGCCTGCGTTGCGGGAATACCCTCCCCAGTGTTGCCCTGGGTGTTGTTAGGGCCCTCGCCAGCAAGCGTCCAGATGATTCCGTCGGTGCCCACGCTGCGCACCCGGCGGTTTGCCTCGCCGAAGTATATCGTTCCGTCGCCCGCCACACGCACGTTCACCGGGGTGTCGAGCTGTGCGCTCAGCGCCTGCCCGCCGTCGCCACACTGGGCTCCATTGTTGGACGAGAAACACCTCGTCCCGTCCCCGACCACCGTATCAATCCTGTTGGCCGAGAAGTCGATCTTGCGAATCCGGTGAGACTCGGCGAAATACAGCGCTCCATCTGGTCCGAAAGAGATGCCAGCCGGGTTGATCAGCGCCGTCGTGGGCGCAGCCCCCTCGCCAGTGTCGGTTCCACCCCCCGCAGCCACATTCACTGTGCCGTCGTCGTTCACGCGGAAGATCTGCGTCGTATTGAACGGCAGTCTTGCGGAGACATAAAGCTGGCCTTGCTCGTCGACCGCCACGCCGAATACGTGAGACAAATCCAGCTCCGTGCCGAGCGTCACACCATCGACAAACGACACCGAGTTGAGCACCCCGCCGCCGATCACCGTATCCACCACGCCACCGATCTGCTCGGCCGTGCGTGTCCCCCCATCGCCGGCATCCACCTGCCCGGTGGCCGGATCGTAGACCCGGTGGGCATCCAGGCTCCAGCCACCCAACCCGATCTCGCGCGCGTCCCAGTTCCCAAGAAAAGTCTCAAACTGTATTCCACTCCCCACCTCGGATCTCGCCACCGTGCCCGTCGAAAACCCTACACCGGACACGCGCGCGAAGGCCCGCAAGCCGTCGAACGGCGTTTCGGAGACGATCGGATAGATGAACTGCACACTAATCGTCACCGGCTGGCGCCCCTGCACGAGTCGCCCATAGGCATCCAGCCCATCCCAGGTGAACTCGTACTCCTGGTTGGGCAGTGGCGGGAAGACTTCTACGAACCGGCGGCCGGCCACTTCGATCAATACCTCAGCGCGCAGCACCGAAGCGGGCACTGTTGGACCGCTGATCGGAATCGTGATCAACCGCGAGGAGTTCTCGTTTTGTCGATCACTGCGATAGCTGATCGAATGAGGGCTGCCGATGACCTCCGCCTTCTTTCTCAAAGCTTGATTCTGGAAGTCGATCTCCCCATCGGCCGAAATATCGGGTGCATCCAATCGATCGCCGTCCGGACCACCCAGCGGCAAACCGCCGTTGGCCGGTATTGCGTCCCCCGGAGGTCCCGACGGATAGTTGGCGTCCCAGGGCGCGAAGAAGTTTATCGACAATCTCCAAACGGGCGTTCCAAGTGAGTAGCGCCCCGCCAGCTCTATTCTCTCATTGGTACTTACGCCGAGCTGGGTGAGGATCGTCTCGTCGTCTCCGTCCGCGTCGCCGTCGCCATCGGCGTCAATGTCCGCTTCCCCGCCGGTGACGCCGACGATGTTGAGCACACGGCCGTTCTCCGAAGATACCCACTGCGCTTCTTCGCTGTCGTAGTAACCTAACGGCACGATGGTGCCGACGGGAATGTTGATGAAGTCCTCGACGTAGTAGGCGATCGGCTGATCGAGTTCGACCGTATCCTCCGGATCCACACCGTCGGCCGTGATCTCGAAAGCATAGGTATAGCCACTGGTGGGCGGCAGCTCTCCTGGCATCGCCTCGGGGCCCAGGTCTCCCACCGTGTACTCGCTGATGCGTACGTCTAGCGAGGTCACTGGTATTCTAGTGCCATCGGGCTCGACGATATCGGCCCCTGTGCCCGGTGGGATCATCACTACGGCCTTTCTCGTACCGCTGGCGTCGGTCTCCTCGCTGCCCTCGATCACCTGAAACGGCGCTGCCGCCGTGGTCGTCACCGTGCTCACCACCGGATCGGGGTGGATCATCGCCACCGCCGGTGCTTGTTCTGTGTCCTGCCACGGTACTCTTACTGTTCGCTGAACCGGCAGCCGGTTGTCCTCTTCGTACTCATAGACCACGGTCACAGTGCCGCCGCCGTTGACGACAAGGTCGAAAAAGCCGTCGTTGCGGGTGCGGGTGTGGCCGTAGTCGGGGCGGTCCAGGACCGAGACCTTCACGCCGCGAAGCGGGGTGCCCTGGCGGTCGGTGACCTGTCCTCTGAGGACAGCCACCCGCTCGGGCTCTACCGTTTCTGTGAGTCCCACCTGCACCGGGTCGGGCCCGGCGTAGAGGAACTCCACCCGCGCATCGGTGGTGCTCACCACCGTGCGGTCCAGCGGCGGCGCCACCACCACTGGGTCCGGCGGTCCAGCCACCACCTCCACGGCGTCGCTCTCATTGCCCGCCTCGTCCACCACCACGATCGAGAGCAGGTCGTCCATCAGCGAGTCTACCGCCGGGACAGAGAAGCTGCCGTCGGGGTTCACCACCACGGTCTGCGTCTCCCCCGTGCGGGTGTTGGTCACCTCGATCGTCGCACTCGGCTCGACGATGCCCGCCGGGCCGCTGATGACGATCCCGTCGGTGGGGATCAAGTCGCTTACCGACGGGGCCTCGATGGCGGGGGGAGGGACCGTGTCCAGGTTCAGTGTCAGTGACGCTGTCCCTTGATTGCCCGCTGCGTCGGTGGCCGAGAAGGCGTAGACATTGGCTCCCTCGACCAGGGTCACCGCGATACTGAAGGTAAGGTCCGGCTGCACCGTCACCGGCTGGCCGTTTATCGTCAGCACCGCTGCCTCGCTCAGCGTGCCGGTGATCGTCTGCGCCGCCTGGTTGGTCACCAGGCCATCGGCCGGGCTGGTGATGGTGATCACCGGTGCCACCACGTCCGCGGTCGGCGTGGCCGTTGCGGTGCTGGTCGCCGTCGGCAGCGGCGTGTCGGTCGGGGTCGGTGTGGCCGTGTCGGTTGGTGTGGCGCTTGGGGTCGGTGTCGGTGTCTCGGTCGGTGTGGCCGTCGCTGTCGCGGTGGGGGTGTCGGTCGCCGTCGCGGTCGCCGTCGCGGTGGGAGTAGCCGTTGTCGTCGCGGTCGGCGTCGGTGTGGCCGTCGGCGGCAGGGGGGTGTCGGTGGGAGTGTTCGTCGCCGTGGCGGGCGCCGGTGTATCGGTCGGGGTCGGCGTGGCCGTCGCATTGCCCGAGACCAGCACCAGGCGCGGGGCAAAGCCCACCGTTCCCTCCAGCGTCGTGTACTCCACCCGCCCGTCCACCGTCTCGTCGGTCTTCTTGATCAGCCATCCGTAGTTCTGGGCCGGATTGCTCAGAAAGAAGGCCGCGTCCGCGGTCACATCAAAGCTCACCCATCCGCTGGTCGCGTTGGTGTAGGTCTCGGTGTCGCTCGGCGTTGCCACAAACGTCCCGCCGTCCCACGTCGTCGCGCAGTCCTGGAAAATGTCCTCCGGCTCGGTGTCGTGCTGGCAGTTCCACGTCACCCCGTCCTCGCCCTCGATCCCGCCCACCTCCCCGGCCCACTCCGCCGTGAGCCTGTGGATGTCCACCGTGCGCCCGCTGCTGCTCCAGTTCTGCTGGTTGTGCTCGACGTAGAGCTCGAGCGTGGCCGAGACCAGCGAGCCGCCGCCGAGCTCGTTCTGGATGTCGCCCGTATCGAAGTACAGCAGCATGCGCGCCTCGTCCTCCTTGGCGATGCGCGCGTAGTCCGCGTCCCCCTCGTTCTTGTTGGCGTACTGGCCGCGCAAGAACGTATCGGCCACGGGATAGATCTTGCCCGGCGGCAGGTCGGGCTGCGCCCAGTAGATGGTGATGCCGACAAAGTCCACCTTGCCGTCGGGTACCCCGCTGCCGTCCTGGCTTACCCCCTGGGCCGAGAGCACCGGACCGAAGTCGGTGTGGTTTACGTCGGTTGCCGTAAGTGCGGCGTTCCAGGTGTCGCTCTCGCCGCCGAACAGCTCCGGCGAATTGCTGTTCAGTGGCCAACACTGCGTGCCCGCCCGGTTGTCCCCCACCGCCGTCTTCACCCCGCCGATGTTCGCAATCAGCCGCAGCTCCTTCTCCTTCACGCAGTCATTGACCGTACAGTACGGGCAGTTCTCCGTGCTGCGATCGAGCTCCACCTCGATGCCGACGATCTTTGCCTGGGCGTCGAAGGTGAAGTCGAAGTCGTAGACGTGCAGGCCCGAGGAGACCTCGCCCGGAGCGAGATCCTGCGCCCTGTGCCTTGGCGTTGTTGTTGGTCACCGCCCAGTCGGGGTGCGTCCACTGCACGTCGTAGACGTCGAAGGGCGCAATGGTGGTCACGTCGGCCCCCAGATCGCCCTGGCCGGTCACCGAGGGGTCGATGCGGTAGGGGTAGGCCTCGGCGGGCAGTGAGGTGTCGTCAGCCCGTAGAACGACCCCTGAGCCGTCGAGTAGCCAGCTCGTCGTGCCGTCGTAGGCGCGGCCGTCGTTGCCGAGCAGAAAGGGAGCAGCAAAGGTGAGGGTGCCGTTGGTGAGCCGGCCTTCGCCGTCTACCGAAAAGGGCGCAAAGCCGCCGAAGAGCTCGTAGGGGAAGACGTAGTCGGCTGCGCCCTGAGGCCTCCCGATCCGGCGGCTGATCAGCTTTAGCTCCGTATCGCTCACCTCCCAGCGCCACTGCACGGGGTGGCCGGCAAAGCTGGTGAGGATTGCGTTCTGATTGCGCGTGGGGCGGTTGCGGGTGAGAAAGCGAATGCCGGCGCTGCCGTCTCCGCTGCCGATGGCAAGACCCGTAGCAGACGTGCGCACCGAGAACGGCATCGTCTGCACCGCGCTGTCCACACCACCGAGCCCACTGCCGCGCACCTCGCCGCGCGAGCGCTGCCACCTGCCTTCGCCGTCGAGGAAGTGCAACGGCCGCCCGGTGGAGATCTCGGCAAAGACCGGGCTGCCACCGGCGCTAGTGCGCGACGAACGGTCGAGGCGAAAGCGCTTGGTCTTGGCCCCTCGCTTCGTGGTCACCTCGCGCGCGCCCGCCCTCAGCTTGAACTCCGAGGGCAGTGCTCGCTCCTGGCGCTTTTCTTGTCCGGGCGCGATCGCGCTTCGTCCGCTCGGCCCCTGTGCGTCGGCCGTAGGTGCGCAGAGCACCAGAAGCGCAGCGAGCAGAGCACGCGTGGTCTTCGTCACAAAAGAACCTGCCGCCGTCAGGCGAGAAGAACCGGTAAGAGTTGCAGGACAAGAAACGGACACCGTTGCACGCGATCGCTGCATGGCACTACACCTCTTTTCGCGGATCGTTTTGAACCGTCTCTTCTCTTCAGGATGAGAAGCACGGACGTTCTGTTGCAAGTCGCAATTCAAATGCCCGGTCGGGTGGTGCTTCTTGCCGACAAGCGGCGCTTATCCGAGCGCCTTTGCAGCGTGTTGCTCACCGGCAAACACGACCTACAAAGCCGCGATTGAGAACGGCGGTGCAGCACAACGCCGCCGCAGCTCGGTATTCTGTAATACTTTTCCGCAATGAAGCACCGCTGCGGACGCCCGCCTGTGGCATTTGCGACACGACCTTGCATGAGAATTTTTCATGCTGTTTTTTCTCCCACGCCGGGCTCGGTCCCTTCAATTGGGGAATGTACGTAAGGCGCGGGAGGACCAGTCTAGTCTTGCGACGAAAATCCGCGTCTTCGCACTTCCACGCGGACGCCTTCGGTTTCCGACTGTTGCTGCCGGTAGCTCCAGACTACGTCAGGGTGGTCGGCGGCGACGCCGAGGACGTCGACCATTGCTTCGCGGCAGGTCGACAGCGCTTCCTCGAGGGCGGGTTCGGGCAGCAGGTGCGGTCCGAGGCGAGTCAGCTCGACTCGCAGCGGCGGGTCGAGTGCATCTTCATAGCGCTGCAGGGCGCGCCGCACCCTTTCGTATTGCTCTTCTGCGGCGTCGGAATCCGGTGTTGCCGTGATGCGAAGCGGGATTTCCGCCGAGTAGCCGTCGAGCTTCTCCGTCACGGCAGATCGTAAAGGCGGCGGCAGTTCTCTGCCGTCACTTTGCGCACGGCCTCTTCACCGAGCTTGCCGAGAGCGTGGTCGATGGCCTCGCGCGAGTTCGGCCAGGTGCTGTCGGGGTGCGGGTAGTCGCAAGCCCACATGAAGTTGTCCGGTCCTAGCAACGGAATGAGCTCGGGGCCGAGCGGTTCTTCTTCGAAGGTCGCGAAGACCTGACGGTGGAAGAGCTCGCTCGGGCGGGTCTTGATGTTGCGCTCGGGATGCGGCGCGCAGTGCTTGTCGAAGGTCGCGTCCATGCGCGCCACCATGTAGGGCAACCAGCCAACGCCGCTCTCGGCGAGGACGATGCGCAGGCGCGGGTGGCGCTCGAGCGCCCCGGAAAAGACCATCGTCGCCAGGATCTCGTCCATCTGCATCGGCGCGATCGCGGCAAAGCCGGCGATCTGCCAATCGCGATGGCGCGGATCGAGCTTGGTGCCGCCACCGATGTGAAAGCTCAGCGGCAAGCCCGTCTCCTGCGCGGCGGCCCACAGAAGGTCCCAGGCGGGGTCGCGGATGTCTGCTTCGAATCCGTTGATGCAGGCGCCGCGGTGTCCTTTCTCGGCGACGTAGTCGAGCTCGGCGACGGCGTCCTGCGGCGACGTCATCGGCAACTCGGGGAAGGCGTTCAAGCGGTCTGGCATGTAGGCGTTGAAGACCTCCGCCGCCCAATCGTTCCAAGCCCGCACCGCCAGCTTGAGGATCTCTGGCTCGTCGATGCCATAGGAGAAGAGCGCCGTCGGGCCATAAACCATCGACGACCAGATTCCGTCGCGTTGCATGTCCTCCATGCGGCGCACGGGATCACTGGGGCGCAACGCGTCCTCACCCAAGCCGGCGCGGTCGAGCGCGGTTTCGATTTCATCGTAGCGGCCGCTGACTCCCGTGATGCGTTCGCCGACCATCCACAGCTTGAGCTCGCCGTGCGCAACCACGTGGGGAACGGACTCGCGGTGCTTCTCGGCAACGCGATCCACCCACAGATCCGGCGGCACCGCGTTCATGTCGAGGTGGTCGTCACACGAGTAGATTCGCTCTTCGCTGTTCACTGCCGTCTCCACCATGTCTGAGTCACGCAGGCTATCTCGCTCCACTCGCCGAGCGCAAGACGCAACTGGCGACGCTATCCACGTTCGCCGAGGACCTCGCGCGATCGACCTCCAGAGATATAACGCAAGCCGACTCCAACCCCACACAATGTCCACAGCAACTCCCCGAGCCGCAACACGGCGGCAATGGCGAGGCCGACTGTGGCGGAGCTGACGAAGGCTTGGCAGATTCCCACCAAGGCGGCTTCTTGCGTGCCGATGTCTGCCGGCACGAAAAAGAAGGCGGAGCGCACGACGAGGGCAAAGGCCGCGATCGACACCGCCGTCGTCATTGCCACCGGAACATCGAGAAAGGCGAGCGCCAGGTAGATCAGGTACGCCTCCAGGCACCATTCGAAGAAGGTCGACAGAACGGACAGCGCCATACGCCACGGTCGCTGCGTATAGGCTCCCAGCATGCGCGACTCGACCTCGACCACCGCGGCAACCAATCGCTGCGCGGCTGGGCCGCCCAAGCGGGCCGGTAGGCGGCGGGCCAGACGCGGGGCGAGGTGCGACAGCAGGCGGTAGCGCTGCGCCAACGCCGCACACAGCGCCGAGCCAAACAAGAATGCCAGCGCTGCCGAAGCCGGCCGTCGCAGCGGCAGTGGTTGCGGCGTTTGCAGCGAAACGAGTAACAAGCCAAAGGCGGAGAAGAGGATGATCGCCACCAGATCGGTCATGCGGGTCAACGCCAGAGATGCCGTGGCATCGCGGACGCCGACACCGTAGTCGCGTTTGAGCATGACCGCTTTGATCGGTTCACCGCCCATGCCAGCCAGCGGCGTCACGCGCTCGACGGCACCGCCGACGAGGTGCACGCGCAGCAAGCGAAGCAGCCACCGCGGGCTCGCCGGCACCGGCATGGTGAGCAACCACGACACGACACCGCCCAGCCGCCCGCTGAAGTAGATCGCCATGAGAGCGAACACCTCAGCGGCGGAAAGCCGGCGCAAGTGCTCGCCAACGGCCCGCAAATCGGTCTGCCAGAGAACCGCCGCAAGGACGAACAAACCGACCGCAGCCGCGACGCTCGCCCAGCGGTTCATCGAAAACGGGCCGGGCCGGGATGAAACTCGCTCTGCTCGTAGGCAGAGGCACGGGCATAGGCAAGGGATGGTGTCGCTGCGCGAGGCAACTCTGGTGGAGCTGCGGTCAGCGGCCTACTCCGATACCGGGGCGACGAGACCGCCGGCAATGAACGCGACGAGTGAGCGTACCATCGCCTGGACTTCCCCCTGGTCGACCTCTTCCATGTCTTCGGCGAAGATCTGCGCCAGACCGTGGGTCGCCGTCTGCCCCGCCAACCTGCGGCGGCCGCGCGCCTCTTCCCGACTCACGTGCGGCGCCGCGGCTACCACCATCGCATCGAAGATGGCGACACCTTCGGCGAACTCCGTTTCGAGGAAGTGATTCATCTGCGCCGTTTTCTCGCCGTACATTCTCGACAGGAATCGCACATACGATCGCCCGGCCGATTGGTTTTCGAGGATGAACTCAGTCAACGGCAGGACGATGAGCTCGGCCAGGTGGTGACCATCGGTTCGATCGCGACCCTGCTCGCGCGCCAGCTTGGCGATACGGCGCTGGTTGATCGTACCCATACGGCGGCGCAACACCTCCGACACCAGGGCGTCTTTGTTGCCGAAGTGGTAGTGCAACGCCGCCGAGGAAAGATCGGCGGCGGCGTTGATGGCGCGCGCCGACGTCGCGTCGATGCCCTGCTCGGCAAACAATCGCTCGGCCGCATCCAGCAAACGGGCTCGACCCGGAGGCTCAGCCATGCAAACGGCGTACTGGGTTCTCTGCCCGACTGCAAGGATTCAAGCATCATCCGCCGGGCGGTGCCGCGGCTCACCGCGAGAGGCGCGCACGTAGGCGCGCACGGCGTTCTCCAGCCCCATGTAGAGCGCATCGCAAATCAAGGCGTGACCGATCGACACCTCGGCGATC
Organism: uncultured Binatia bacterium (SeqCode); assembly: GCA_965216585.1. GTDB lineage: Bacteria > Desulfobacterota > Binatia > HRBIN30 > CADEER01 > CADEER01. The sequence goes on from CBDCGC010000003.1 coordinate 821,011, forward strand.
TCCGGAACCTCGCGCGCCAACGGCGGCAGGTTGTCGAGATTGAGATCGTGGCCGGCGTTGACGCCCAGTCCGGCGGCGCGCGCGGCACGGGCGCAATCGCGGACCGCGGCAAATCGGGTCGCTCGCTGCCCAGTGTCAAACGCCGCGGCGTAGGGTTCGGTGTAGATCTCGACCCGATCAGCACCGGTAGCGGCGGCCAGCTCCATCGCCTCAGGCACGGCATCGACGAAGATCGAAGTGCGAATCGCCGCCGCCTTCGCTCGCGCAATGACCGGAGCGAGAACATCCGTATCGCCGGGTAGCTTCCAACCGTGATCGCTGGTGATCTCCCCAGGTGTCACCGGCACCAGGGTGAGCTGATCGACCTGCAGGTCGATCGCCAGATCGACGAGCTCGCGGCGCACATCGCCCTCGAGATTGAGCTCGACGCCGAGCTCGGCGGCGATGGCGCGTAGCTCGCGCACGTCGGCGGCACGGGTGTGGCGATTGTCCTGGCGCCAGTGCAAGGTCAGACCATCGGCACCGGCGCCAATGCAAGTGCGCGCCGCCGCGGCCGGCGACGGTGCATCGGCACCGCGCGAGTTGCGCAGCAGCGCCACCTTGTTCAGATTGACGGATAGCTTCATTCGCCTCGACCCGACACGAGAATACGGAGAAAAGGCGACCCGGTCGAGACACCATGACGATGACGAGAACCCCACTCCTACTCCTCGCTCTCCTCTGTTGCATCGTCGTGTTGGGCAGCGGCTGCGCCAGCCGGCAGACGCGAACGGTCGAGGCGACGGCGTACTGCGGATGCTCGCAGTGCACGGAATGGACGCGCGGTAGCTGGCGCTATCTGAAACTCGACTTCTGGAACCGCTACGTCGCCAAGGGGCGGCGCAAAGGCAGGCCCTACGATGGCAAAACGGCCAGTGGAACGAAGCCGCGCGAGCCGCAACCCGGACTGCTGTCGCTCGATTCATTGACACGTCCGTGGATGATCGCTCCGCGCCTGCTCTTGCCCTGGCTGTGGTTCGCCCGCGACGGAACCGTCGCCGCCGACACCGCGCACTATCCGTTCGGCACCCGGCTCTACATTCCGGGCTACGGCTACGGTGTCGTCGAAGACCGCGGCGGCGCCATCAAAGGCGCCCGGCGTCTCGATCTCTACTACGACTCCCATGCCGACGCGCTGCACTGGGGGCGGCGCTCGGTCGAGGTAGAGATCCTCCATTGAGACGAATGTTGCACGCCCCGCTGTGGTCTTGCGCCTACGTGGAATCCCCAAGCGAATGAGGCTTGCACCAATGCTCGCCAAGCGTGATGATTCGTCAGCCGAACGCTCTGAGCTCCAGCACACGCTTCCATACCCCGGGCACTGTTCGCTGCAGGTCTGAACGAAAGAGCTCGTTTGATGATTCAATCACATCACCGCCAAGCGCACTCGCTCACAACGTGTTGCGTCACCCTTCTCGTCGCCGGTTGCTGCTGCCTCGCGCCGAAGAAACCGAACGGTGACCTCGCCACCGGTGTAGGACCTCTGCAAGCGGCAGCCGCCAAAGTCGAGATCGCCTTTGACCCGGGAACACCACTCGCCGGCTACGGCGGCTCGCCGCGGCGTGAGATCAACATCGCGACGCTGCCGGCAAACCTGCTCGCGCTCGGCGGACTCTGCTCCGATCCGGATCCGAGCACGGCGGCAACTCTCTTCGCGCCAGCAACCGGCCAGCACGATGCGATCAGCGCCCGCGCACTCGTTCTCGACAACGGCATCCGCAAACTCGCGCTGATCAAATTCGATACCGTCGGCGTCACCCGCCGGCTGCGCGACGACCTCTTCGCGACCGCCAAACCCCTCGGTGTCGCCTATCGAGACTTCGTCGTCGTCGCCTCACACACCCACTCCGGCCCCGGCGCCCTGGCCGAAGACCCACTGCTCCAGGTCACCGGTGCCGATTGCCTGGCCGGCTCGGTACACGCCAAGTTGGTGGCGGCCGGTGCGCAGGCATTGAACGAAGCCAACACCGGGTTGACAACGGCGCGGCTCGGCATCGCCACGACGACGGTGTCCGGCGCCAACCGCAACCGCAGAGGCCGTCCGGCCATCGTCGATCCTACTCTAGCCATCATCAAGATCGTCGCCACCGGCGGAACGCCGATTGCCGCCCTATTCAATTTCGCCGTCCACGGGACGTCTCTCGGTCAAGCCAACATGAAGTTTTCCGCCGACTGCATGGGCGCCATGGAAGACGAGGTCGAGAGCGGCTTGCCGGGCAGCGTCGCCATCTTCACCAACGGCGCCGAGGGCGACGTCGCGCCGCAGCACAGTGGCCTGGCGGGAATGCAGACGATGGCCACTCTCGTCGGCGGTGCCGTCGTCGGACAGTGGAACTCGATCGCCACCAAGGGAGCCGTCGATCTGCGCGGTGCCATCGCCGACGTCGACATGCCGGCACCGCGTTTCAACCTCGACGGCAGTGGCGCCTGCTTTCCCGTCCCCGGTACGAGCAATGACATCTGTTCGCTGCTCAACATCCAGACGACCCTGCCACTGCCGCCACACTGGTTGCCATCGACGCTGCCCTTCCAGGCACTGCGCATCGGCGACACCGTCCTGGTTGCCATACCCGGCGAAGCGATCACCGAAATCGGCTGGCAGATCGGACAAGAAGCCGGAGCCCGGGGGTTCACTCGCGCCCTCGTGCTCGGTCTCGCCAACGACCACGGCGGCTACTTCACGACGGAGCAGGAATACCTGCGAGCCGAGTACGAAGGACGCGCCACCGCCTACGGGCCGAGCACCGGCGCCGTCGTCGTGCAGAGCGCGGCCGGAGTCATCGACCAGGTGCAATGACCCCCCCGAAGCGATACGGCCACCACCGATTGGCACTGGCAGCGCTGGCCATCTACCTCGCCTGCGCCCTGGCGACCGCCGCCTCACTGTCGAGGGGAACGGGCCTACCGCCGGTGTTCATCGCCGCACCGGCCGGCGAGTCCACCGCACCCGCGGTGAGTGGGCAGCGAGCCAAGCTGGCCGCTGGCTCGCCCGGTGATCTACGCCCGGGAGACCGACTAGTGCGGCTCGGCGACATCTCGTTGATCGGCGTGTCGCCGGTCGGGCTGTTCGCTGCGTTTACCGAACACACCCGCGGCCGGCAGCAGATCGCGGTCGACTACCTGCGAGATGGAGTACGCCGGTCGACCACCCTGACGGCGAGCTCGATGATCTTCTTCCTACCCCTCCTCCTCGCCTCGAGCATCTTCGCCATCGTCGCCTATCTGCTGTGGACCCGAGCGCCACGCGACGGGGCGGCGCGCGGCTTTGCTCTCTGCTTTGCCAACCTGGCGATCTACCTCTCGGCAAACTTCTACGGCTCGGCGCCGGCGACCTATGCCGCCATGGCCATCCACGTAGTGTCGGCAACGCTCATCGGACCTCTGAGCATTCGCGCGACACAGCGCTTTCCGCAATCCGCCACCGCACCGCCAAGCGGTCGCTGGCCGTGGCTCTTTGCCGCTATCGGACCGTTGCACACGGGACACTTCGGTGGCCCCGTGCCGCCATCCGTCGGCGTGCCGGCGGCGGCTCTTCTGGTCGCCGTCCTCCTCGTCATCTGTCTCACCATCACGACGCGCGCCTACCACCGCGCCGATGCAATCGGCCGGCGGCGTATCCGCTGGGCGCTCTTCGGCATGTATTGCGCGACCATGCCACCGATCGCCTGCGCCGTGATCTCGGCATACGAGCCGGCGCTGGTGCCGATCTACTACCTGAGCCTCACGTCGATGGTCTTCATCCCGATCTCCCTGCTGATCGCCATCCGACGCTTCAACCTCTTCGACATCGATCGCTTGATCAGCACGGCGACGACCTACAACGTCCTCACGCTCGTCGTCACCGGCGTCGCCGCCGCCACCGTTCCGCGCGCTGCCGAGCTCGTCGCGGCGATGCTGGGAACCAGTCAATGGCTCGCCCTCACCGGCCTGTCCCTGCCGTTTGCGGGATTCGTCGTCCATGCGAGCCGGCGCTTGCGCCCGCACATCGATCGAATGTTCTTCAGCGATCGCCACGACTTCGATGCCGGTATCAGCGAGCTGGCCGAGGCGATTCGCAACACCGAGCACAGCACTGGACTGGTCGAGCTCATCGGAAGCACCCTCGAACGGCTATTGCGCCCCGATTCGTGTGCAGTCTACGGTCCCGCCGACGCCTCAGGCGCATTTGGCCCCTGGTTCGCGACAACGCAAACAGCACCGCCAACTCTCGCCGGCGACAGCCCGACGGTTGCAACGCTGCGCAACAGACGCGCACCGCTCACACTCGGACGCGACGGTTGGCGTGGAGCCGATCCTTTTGAACGCGCGGTTCTCGAAACACTGGCGGCGCGCATCGTCGTGCCGATCCACAGCAACGGCGACCTCGTTCTCATCCTCTGTCTCGGCGAAAAAGGCTCGGGCGACGTCTACACGCCGGTCGACGTCGGTCTCTTGCGGATGATCGCGGAAGTCGCGTCAGCGCAGCTCGAGCGCTTCGCTCAACAAGAGGAAATCGAATCCGGTCGCCGAGTTGAGAGCGCGCTGCGCAACTATCTGCCCTCGCCCATCGCCAACACCCTGCGCCGGGGACTGGAAGTGAAACCGAGCGAGCGCGAGGTTACGGTGATGTTCGTCGATCTACGCGGCTACACCTCCCTGTGCGAGTCCCTGCGCCCCGACGAGATCTACGCCGCGGTGGGCGCCTACACCGAGGCGATCGCCGCGGTGATCGAGAGCAACGGCGGTTGTATCGTCGAGTTCAGCGGCGACGGGCTGATGGCGATCTTCGGCGCCCCGGAGCCATTGCCGGCCAAGGAGCGTTCGGCGCTGCGCTCCGCACACGAGGTGGCAGCCACTCTCGCCGACCGCGGGCCCATCGCGCCTGATGCCGGCAACCCGGCCATCGGCATCGGCATCGCCAGCGGCGCCGCGCTATGCGGCAACATCCACGCCGGCGATCGAACGATCTGGACGGCCGTCGGCAACTGCGTCAATCTCGCCGCCCGCCTGCAGGCCCTGACACGCGACCTCGACGCGCTGATCGCCATCGACTCGGCGACCCATGATGCAGTACCGGCCGGTGCCGATTTCTGCTGCCACCGGGACGTCTACATCCGCGGCCGCAGCGAGCCGCAGGACGTCTACACCGTGCCGCTACGCCGCCGGGTCGCCGCCGCCTGAGCTAGAGTCCCTCGCGCACCAGGAAACGCCGCAGGCTGCGGCGCTTCGAAGACAGGTACAGCACGGTGAGAAGACGCAGCGGTCGCGACTGCAGGCGCCGCCGGAGCTGCGCGACTTCCTCGAACAACCGATCCACGAGCGGCCCCTGTCGCGCCATCCAGGTGCGCAGGTGCCGATCGTCTTCGAGCGAAAGGCCGAAACGGTCGATGTCCTCGCGCGACACGTTGATGACGCCGGCGGCGAGGTCGTGGCGCAGATCGATCAACGCATCGGCCATCAGATAGGCGCGGCTCGATTGCGCGACGAACTCCGCCGGAGCTTCAAACCCCGGTGCGGCGAAGTGTGCGAGGAAATGCAGCGCCGCCGACCCCAGCTCCACCACATACGCATCGAGCGATGCCGCATCGAGGATCTTGCCGCGCCGGCGAGTGTCGAAGTCCATCGTCGCCAACACCTTTTCAAAAGTTGCGCGCAGCGGCGCACCACGATCGCGGTCGTGCGCGAAGAACGGCGCCCCGTAGATCTCCGGCGACGCCAGATCTTGCGCCACATCGCCGCCATCGTAGATGGCGGCGATCATCTGCCGCTGCCGCGCCAGAACGGCCAGGGCGCGGTCGACATCGGGATCTTCGTCAACCAGATCGTCGAGGCATTTGAGGTAGCTGAAACCGAGGATGGCCTTCGTCCACTCGACACCGAACAGGGTGTAGTAAAGCGGGCGCGCCAAGAGGAAACGCTTCTCGCCGGCGCGATCGAAAGCGTCGCGCACGAGAGATGTCGAGGTGTCCATGGCCGACAGGCATAGCACATTCGACGCCGGCGCCCGCACACCAGGCCGCCGCGAGGACCACTCCTCACGCCGCGTGCGCTTCTAATCTCACACTTGCTCCCCGCGCAGATCGGCTCGAGCGCTTCGCTCGATTCGCGAACGATCGTCGGAGTCCGTGGCACCGTCCAACACCGACTCCACCAAGCGGACGACATCGCGCGGCAGGATACTACGCATGCACTGCGCCTCCTGCATTGGCGCAGACTCGCACATCGGGTGCACACCGCCGACGCACGGACATGATCCACGCATCACCCAAACCGGGCCGCTTCTCTCGATGCGCGGCGCAAGTTGCTCGACGCCCTCTGCCAACAGTCTTTCGTGATAGGGAAAATAGTCCTTCGCTTCGGGCGGACCGTAGAGGGCCACCGTCGGCACTCCCAGCCCAGCGGCCAGATGCGTGATCGACGTATCGACGCCGACGTAGACGCGGCATTCTCGAAGCAGTGCCGCGGCATCGGCCAGACTCGCGCGGCCGGCCAGGTTGACGAGGCGCGGATCGCGCCGGCACAGGGCCTCCGCGTATTCGACCTCATCGCGTCCCGGACCGCCACTGATCACGACCGCGAGTCCGCGCTCGAACAAGCTTTCACTGAGCGCCGACCAACCGTCGAAGGTCCACCTCTTGTAGGGATTGCGGCCGTTCAAGTGGAGTACGGCAAAGTCGTCTCGTCGCCAGGCAAACGGCAACCTGTCGTCGAGTCGGGCGCCTGAGGCGGCATCGCTCGGTACCGTGACGCGAGTCTTCAATTCGAGGTGCAGGACCTCAGCGAGGCGGCCGATATCCGCCGCCGCATGGCCTTCCGAAACGCTCGACCATGCAGACAGAACGATGCGTTTCCACATGCTGTCGAGAGTCTGACGCGGCACCAAACCAACGGCGCGGCGACCGGCAACGCGCGCGAACAACGTCTGTCGGTCCGACATCCTGGTCGAAACGGCGAGATCGTATCGGAGGCCGAAGCGGGCAACGAACTCGACATAGGTGATCGCGCCCTTTCGCTGGCTGGTTTGGAAGATGCGGTGAACGGCGCGGTTGCCCTCGAGGATGCCCTGGCGCCCTTTCTGAATGAACACATCGATCAACGCCTGCGGAAAAGCCTCCTTCAACGATTCAATCAAAGGCGTGGTCAGCAAGATGTCGCCAATGCCCCCGTAGGTGATGACGAGGATCGTCCGCGGTCGGATACCAGTCAGGGATTTGGAGCGACTCGCGTTCACGGCCTGCACCATCGCAGAAATCGTGCCAGAAAGACACGGCAAGCACGCGATCCGAGCAGGCAAGACCGGCAGACGCCGTGTAGCACAAGGCGCGCAGATACCCGGCCATCCCACAAAGAGTCTCCGACGCGGCCCGAGTCAATGCGGCGAGCGGCCAACCGCGCAAGATCGATCGCACTAATCCCGCGTCAGCGTGACACGATTTGCAGGGAGCTCAGCGGAAGTTCTCGATGACATCGCTGGCAAACCAATCGATCCACTCCAGAAAGTGATCCCGGCTGGGTGTTTTTGGCGGCGCCACCTGCGTCACCGTGACGCCGGCCTCGGCGTAGGCCGCGACGGCATCGACCATCTCCTGCGTCGACTGCGGGATCGTCGTCTCGCCCAGCTCGGCGTGTGAGTAGTCCTCCACCTTGTACTCGCTGATCGGCATCACCACCTGGAAGTCGGCATCGTTGGCTCGCGATTCGGGTTGCGAGCGAATGTAGTCGAGACATGCCGGCAGGTCGTCGCGCGTCACCAGCCAGGGCAGCCAACCATCACCGTACTTGGCGGCGCGACGCATCGCCGGCTTGGAGTTGCCACCGATGAGCACCGGCGGATGCGGCTTGCGAATCGGTTTGGGCTCGAAAGCGATGTCGGAGAAGCGGACGAACTCGCCCTCGTAGCTCGGTCGATCGCTCGTCCACAGCTCCTTCATCGCTTCGATGTATTCGTTCGAGCGCGCGCCGCGCCGCTCGTAGGGCACGCCGATGGCATTGAATTCTCCCCGCGCATGGCCGATCCCGACGCCGAGGAGAAACCGGCCATTGGAGAGAAAGTCGACGGTCGCCGCCTGCTTGGCGAGGACGACGGGATTGCGGTACGGCAAGACGAGAACGTACGTCAAAACCTCGATGCGCCGCGTCGCACCGGCCAACGCCGACGCTGCAACCAGTGCGTCGGGAAAACGCCTTCCCATCGCAGCGGTCATTTCCTCGGGCATGACGATGTGCTCGGAGATGGTGAGCATGTCGAATCCCAAGTCGTCGGCGCGCCGCGCCACGTCGATGAGCTCCGCCGGCGCAGCCGTCGCTTCCCAAGGCCCCACGATCGGAGGGTAGAGAATGAGGCCCGGCACTCCGAGAGCGAATTTCATTGCACTAGCGTCCTTTGAACTCGGGCTTGCGTTTTTCGGCGAAGGCGCGCGGCCCTTCCTTGGCGTCTTCCGACTGCATCACTCTGGCACCCAGCGCCTTCTCGAGAACGAAACCGGGCTCGAGAGACAGCGCCCGGACGGCGATTTCTTTCGCCGTGCGCACCGCAAAGGGGCCGTTTTTGCAGATCGTCTCGGCCCACGAGAGGGCGGTATCCATCAGCTCGCCGGCGCCGACGACTTCGTTGACCAGGCCGATCTCGTAGGCCCGCTGCGCGCTCAGGTTTCGACCGGTCAACAACATCTCCATCGCGATCGCCCAGGGGATCTGGCGCGGCAGGCGCACGTGTGAACCACCGGTCGGGATGATCCCCCAGCGTACCTCACCGAGGCCGAAAGTCGCGGTGTCGGCGGCGATGCGAATGTCGGTGCCCTGCAGGAACTCCATCCCACCGGCGATGCAGAAACCGTTGACGGCGCCGATGATCGGTTTGAACACATCGGAGAAGGGGCGCTTGGTGTGATCCTCATAACCCATCTCGTCACCGCTCTGCAGCATAGGAATCGCCTCTTTGAGATCCATGCCGGCCGAGAAAGCCTTGTCGCCGGCAGCGGTGAGAATCGCGACCCAGAGGCCGTCGTCGTTCTGAAAATCGTCGAACGCCGCATCCATGCCACGCAGCATGTCGGCCGTGAAGGCGTTCATCGCCTGCGGCCGATTGATCGTCATGATCGCGATCTTGCCGCGCTTCTCGTAGCCAAACGTCTCCGGCAACTCGACTTTGCTCATCTCACCTTCCAATCCAGGACGCCGCTGGCGCGTCCGCTTCGGCGACCGCTCTCATCAGCTCCGCTTGAACTTGGGCAGGGTCACTGCGTCGGTCACCGCGTCGAACACCACTTCGACCGGCATGTCGACTTGCAGATCACTGGGATCGCAGTCGACGATTTCGGACAACACGCGCACGCCCTCCTCCATCTCGACGACGACCGGGGCGTACGGCGCCGCGCCGGCAAAGGCCGGGTGCAACGGACGCACGGCGACGGTCCAGGTAAACACCTTCCCCCGACCCGTCGATCGCTGCCACTCCCATTCGGTCGAGCCGCACGCCGCACACATCTCGCGCGGCACGTGGCGCCAGGTCGCGCAGCCGCGACACTTCTGAAAGCGCAACTCCCCCTTCTTGCACCACGCATAGAATTCTTCGCTCAAACCTTCGAGCTCGGGTAGCGGCTTCGCGTATTCCGGCATCAGGCGGCGCCCCTGCACAAGATGGCAACGCTGCCGTCGCCGAAATCGCCCCACCCCGTCACCAGGCCGATCTCCGCCTCCGCAACCTGGCGCTCGCCCGCCTCGCGGCGCAGTTGTTTCACCGCCTCGACGATGTGGTTCATGCCGAGAACGTGCGCCTCCGACAGCAGTCCACCGTGGGTGTTGACCGGCAATGCACCGCCGAGCTCGATGCGCCCACCCTCGACGAAAGGTCCCCCCTCGCCGCGGGCACAGAAACCGACCTCCTCGAGCTGCTGCAGGACCTCGAAGGTGAAGCAGTCGTAGATCTCGGCGAAGTCGATGTCGGCCGGCTGCACGCCGGCGCTGGCGAACGCCTCCGGCGCCGCAATGGTCAGGCCGGTTTCGAAGATGTCCTTGCGGTTGGTGATCTCGTCGGCCGGATACGGTTGGCCGGAAGCGACACTCATGATCGACACCGCTTTCGACTTCAGGTCGGCCGCCCGCTCGGTCGACGTCACCACCACGGCGGCGGCGCCGTCGGTCTCGAGACAGCAATCGAAGAGCCGATAGGGATCGGTGATCATCGGCGAGGCCATGTAGTCGTCCAGGGTCAGCGGCTTGCCGTGCATGACGGCGTTTGGATTGAGCTGAGCGTGCTTGCGCATGGCGACCGCAATCGCCCCGAGGTGCTCGGCCCGGGTGCCAAACTCGTGCATGTGCCGCCGCGCCATCAAGGAGTACCACTGCGGCGGCGCCGTCAGGCCGTAGGGTAGATAGTAGTCGCGCGCGATCTTGCCGCCGGGTAGCGACGACACATCCTGGGAAACGGTCTGCCGCGTGCGCGAGCCCGAGTAGCCGTTCCACCCCGCCGGAATCAGCACCGCCTTGGCCGCACCGCAACAAACTGCCATCGCCGCCAAGCGCAGAGAGGCAACCGGCGCCGCCCCGCCGGTGTGTACGGTGGCCGCGAAACGCAGGTTCTCGATACCGAGGTTGGCGGCAAACTCTTCGGCGACGCCGAGGTTGGGAAACGGCATCAAGCCATCGATGTCGTCGATCGACAAGCCGGCATCGGCGACCGCGCTTTGCGCCGCCGCCAGTTGCAGAGCCAATTGCGAAACGCCGGAGCCCGGCTTGCGCTGGTAGCGCGTCTCACCGATGCCGGCGATCGAAGCTTTTTCCTTGAGGTCGAGCATTCAACGATCTTTCGCCGCCAAGCCAGTACGGCGGGACCACATCGCCTACCTCTTCTTCTTGCGCGCCGCCTTTTTCTTGGCCGCCACTTTGCGCTTCGCCTTGGGCTTTTCCTTCTTGATACGCTTGGTCGCCTTGATGCCGGCCAGCTTGGCGAGGTTCTTTCCGAGGATCTTCGCCTTCGAGCTCTCGCTGAGATTCTGATACCCCCACTTCTCCTGCAGCTCCTCCGGCATGTCGAAATTGCGGATGTAGTCGACCGCCGCACCCATGTCGTCAAACGCCAGGTCGCAGCCCATGACGATCTTGTCGTCGGTCACCCACTGCAGGGCCGAGCCGATCATGTGGTAGCCGCGGTAGGGCGAGTGGACGAACCAGCCGATGATGCCCGAGAGGGAGAGGTAGAGGTTTTGGTGCTTGCCGGCCAGGCCCATCAACTCCTCCTGGTACGGCCAGCCCATATGGTAGGCGATGATCTTGAGATCGGGAAAATCGAGGCAGACGTCGTCGAGCAGCAACGGGATCGTGTACTTGGTCGGCTGCGGCAGGACGTAGGCCATGCCGGTGTGGATCGTCAGCGCGATCCCCAGCTCCTGAGCCTTTTCGTAGAACGGCCACATGCCGGGATCGTTGAGCGCGCCGTCCTCCGGAGCGTAGACCTTGCACAGCTTGGCGTTGGCGTTCTTGTACAGATAGTCGAGCTCCCAGATGGCGTTCTTCACGCCACGGCGCAGGATCGGGCCGACGTTGCACTCGAGATACATGCGATCCTTGTAGGGCTCGATCTCCTTCATGATGAAGCCATTGGTCGACATGCAGGTCGCGTAGCCGGAGGTGTCCATCATCGACTCGCGCAACGCGAAGCAAACGTCGACACCAAACTTGTCCATGTACTCGATCAACGCGTGCGCGCGCGGCTCCGGCATCGCGGCGCCACCTTCGAGATCGCGTCCGCCACCCCACGAGCGCATGACGCCGTCGACGCTCTTCCACCACTGCTGAAACTGCGGGTAGTAGCTCATCTCATGCATCGACTCCGGATTCATGAAATGACACTCCGACAAAGCTACGAAATGATCTTTCTCCGCCATCGTTCAATCTCCCCTGCGCGCTCCGGCGCGATTGTGAGCCCTCGGTCCGGACCAAGCGGTCGTCCGCTAGCCCTCGTTCAGCAACTTCCACAGGCGCTTCGGCGACGCCGGTACTTCGTGCGCCTTGATGCCCTTCGGTCGCAGGGCGTCGTTGATCGCACACATGATCGCAGCCGGTGTCGTGTGCAGAGCTCCTTCGCCCATCCCCTTCGCCCCGAGCGGGGTAAACGGCGACGGCGTCTCCAGAGCCTTCTTTTCGGTCATCGGCACCTCGTAGATGCTCGGCATCAGATAATCCATGAAGGTCGACGTCAGCAACTGCCCGTCGTCGTCGTAGACGTACTCTTCCAAGAGCGCCGCGCCGACGCCCTGGGCGACCCCACCCTGCGTCATCCCTTCACACGTCGCCGGGTTGAGACGAGTGCCACAGTCGTCGGCGATGAAGTATTTCAAGATCTCCACGAAACCCGTTTCGCTGTCGACTTCGACGAGCACCAGATGGCAGGCGTTGGCGGACGTCAAATAGCTCTTGGCGCGGCCCTGCTCGTCGGCCGGCGTGCGGCCGGCAGCCGTCCACACATAGGTTGCCTCCGGATTGGGATCCATCCCCTCCGGCAGCAGGTCGCTGCGCGCCAACATGGTCGCCGCCACTTGCGCGAAGGGGATCTGCGCTTCGGCGACACCTGGAATGCGCACCATCCCGTCCGACAGCTCGAGCGCCTCGGCTTGCGTCTGCAGCAGGTTGGCGCCGACCCGCAGGAGTTTTTCACGCAACAGATCGGCGGCGCCGAGCACGGCACCGGTAATGGCAACGCCGAGGCGGCTGCCACCGGGACCGAAATGCGGCGGTGCCGACAGCGAATCCATCGGAACCACTCGCACGTCGCCCATCTCGGCGCCGAAGTAGTCGGCGAGCAGTTGGCAGACGATCGTGTATTGGCCCTGCCCTTCGAGCGAGAAGCCAACCTTGGCGACGATCTTACCCATGACGTCGATACTGACCGTCGCTCCCTCGGGGACACCGGTCTGCTGGCTGCCGACGATGGCGTAGGCATTCCAATCAAACACCCCCGGCTCGATCGTGTTGACCAACCCGATGCCGAGGCTGCGTCCTTCTTTGCGCGCCTCCGCTTGCTCGCGGCGCAACGCGTCGTACGCTCCCATTTCGAGAACGGCGTCGAGAGCCGCTTCGTAGTCGCCGCTGTCGTACTCGTTGCCACTGGCAATGGTGTAGGGAAACGCATCCTTGGGAATGTAGTTGCGGCGGCGAATTTCCCCCGGATCGAGCGACAGCTCGGCAGCCGCGAGGTCGACCATCTGTTCGAGCACCCAGTTGTGCGGCGGCGGTCCCATACCGCGGTACGGACTCTGCGGCAGCTTGTTGGTGGCAACCAGCGTGAGATCGTACTCGGCGACCGGGATGGCGTAGGGACCGGTGAAGGCGGCCAGCGGCTTGGCTGCCGACACGGCGCCGAAACCCTCGGCACTGGCGCCGAGGTCGTCGAGCAACTCGACGCGCAATCCGCGGATGGTACCGTCACTGCGCAGCGCCAGCGAGACGTCGTAGTAGCGATCCCACGACTGGCCGGCGCCCCCGGACAGGTACTCCATGCGATCTTCGATCCACTTGACCGGCCGGCCGCCAGCCTTGCGCGACAGCAGCGCCGTGATCACCGTACCGCGCGGCCCCCCTTTGCCGCCAAAGCTACCGCCATGCGGCTGGCTGATGATGCGCACCTTGTTCGACGGTACGCCCAAGGCGCCGGCCGACAGGAGCCCCATGTTGATCTGCGATTGAAAGCTACCGCGCGCCGTCACCGTGCCATCGACGACGTCCCATTCACTGATGACGCCGTTGCACTCGAGCGGATTGGCGCCCAGTCGGTGCCAGCGAAAGCTCTCCTTCAATACTCGATCGGCGGCGGCGAATTCCGCTTCGACTTCTCCCCAGGTGAACTTCCTCTGGAAGACGACGTTGCTCTCGTGCTCATCGTAGATCGCCGGACTCTGCGCCGCAGCTTCGGTGTCGACGACAGGTGGCAACGGATCGTAGTCGACGACGATCGCCTCGAGAGCGTCCTCGGCTACGTAGCGGCTGGCAGCGGCAACTGCTGCCACCGGCTCGCCGACGTAGCGCACGCGGTCGGTGGCCAGACAGTGTGTTCCCCAACCCTCCGGTACCGTCTGCAGTGGAAAGGTCCAGAGCAGCGCATCTTCACCGGTGACGATGGCCGCGACGCCGGGGATCTTCGCCGCCGCAGAAGTGTCGATCGACGCGATCTTGGCGTGCGCGTTGGGACTGCGCAGAATCGCGCAGTGCAACATGCCCGGAAGGGACAGGTTGTCGACGAACTCGGTGCGGCCGGTGAGCAACTGGCGATCCTCGACGCGCTCGACCTCCTTGCCGATGAAACGCTGCTCGGTCGTCGGCAGATCTTCGATTCGATTGGGAATGTGGGCCACGACTCAGCTCGTCTTCCTCTTCTCGATGGCCGAACGAACGGCAGCGAGAATGCTCTGATAGCCGGTGCAGCGGCAGATCTGACCGCCCAGAACCTCGAAGATCTCGTCGTCGCTCGGATCGGGGCTGTGCTCGAGCAGCTCGGTGATGGCCATGACGAACCCCGGCGTGCAAAACCCGCACTGCAGGCCGTGCTCCTCGAGAAAGGCCTGCTGGATCGGGTTCAACTCGCCATCTCGGCCGACCCCTTCGATCGTCGTAATTTCCGAGCCATCGGCCTGCACCGCCAGCATGATGCAAGAGCGAACCGCACGGCCGTTCCACAACACCGTGCAAGCGCCGCAGACGCCGTGCTCGCAGCCGACGTGCGTGCCCGGCAGCGCCAGTTCGTGGCGCAGAAAATCGGCCAACGTCAGGCGGGCCTCGACCCTGACATCGTGCGCGACACCGTTGACGCGAAGCCGAATCTGCCGTTCCTTTGCCATGAGGTCAGACGGAGATTCCCGCTCGCCGCGCTGCATCCACCAGGCCGCGCCGGGTCAGCACGCCGGCCAGAGCGCGGCGCTGCTCTGCCGAAGCGTGCACGTCCGACTGGGGATCTTCGACGTCGTCGAGCACGGCACGACCCACCGCATCAAAGACGGCGGCTCCCGGCGTCTCGCCGATCAACGCCTGCTCCGCCTTGGTCGCGCGCACGGGCACCGCACCGACTCCGAAAAGAACGATCCGCGCGTCGGCACATCTGCCGTCGTCACCGCGCGTGAAAAACGAAACGACGCCAGCCAGCGCAAAATCGCCGTGGCGCCGCGCCAACTCGGTGAAGGACCAGGCGGCGCCGTCGGGTAACGCCGGGACGCGCACTTCGCAGAGAATCTCGGCAGCATTTAGGTCGGTGGTCAAATAGGTGACGAAGAACTCATCGGCGTCGATCCAGCGTTCGCCGTCGGCCCCCACGGCTTTGCACTGGGCGCCGAGCGCAACCGCCAGAGCCGGGTATTCGGCCGACGGGTCCGCGTGTGCCAGCGATCCACCAAACGTACCCTGGTTGCGGTTCTGGGGATGCGCGACGTTCATCGTCGCAGCGAGAACCAGCGGGTGCTTCTCGCGCACCAGCGGCGACAGCTCGACTGCGCGCTGGCGCGCCATCGCGCCGACGACCAGCGCACCACCGTCGTCACGCACGTAGTCGAGGTCGGGAACACGCGCCAGGTCGACGAGGATCTCGGGACGCGCCAGGCGCATATTGAGCAACGGCATCAGGCTCTGGCCCCCCGACAGCAGCTTGGCATCCCCCTCGTTCTCGCCGAGAATCGACACCGCTTCCTCCAGGGTTTCGGGTGCGAGGTACTCAAACGGTGCGGGTTTCATCGATCGTCGGGCCAACCAAACGACCGTTTAATAGCTCGATCGACTCGTCGCACGCAAGACGACTGGAGGGTTACGCCCGGTGAAGGCTAGACCGCCTGCCAACGACTCGAACGACACGGTCGCCGTCCGGCCGACTCCAGTTGCACGGAAAAGAAGCACGGACTACAAGAATTGGATGAGAAAACTCGCACTAGCGGGCGTCGCACTGCTGCCTTTCATCGTCCCGGCGGAGGCCAGAGCATACCTCGACCCCGGCACCGGCAGTGCCATCATTCAAATGGCGATCGCCGCCGTGGTCGGAGGACTGTTCGTCCTCAAGACCTACTGGCGCAAAGTCGTGTCGATCTTCACCGGCCGGACGAGCGAAGAGATCGAGGGCGACGGCGCGACGACCAACGAAGAGAGCGACTGACCTTCCCGCACGAGCCTCGCCGGTCACCGACTTGGCTCCGGCACACGCACGTCACTCCACGAGCCGCCCGCCCGCAAAGTCACGCATCGGGCGAAATGGCTGGTACGCGAGCCCCTTCCCTTCCACCCGCAACACTTCGGGGAGGAGCACGTTGATGGGAGCCAGGACCGTCTCGTAGTTGCCCGGTGCGCTCGCATGAGGCGGGCGATGAGCGAACAACGTAGCAAACTTGTCGATGTCGTTCGCCGGCGTTTTCTCTCCCCGTTGGATTCTTGAACCGTGATCGCCGTGAACGATCACGCGCGCCCCGGCGAAACGACCCGCAGCGTCCATCCGGTCGAAGATGCGACCGAGCAGATCCAGCGTGCACTGCACTTGCTCCAGGTACATCGCGTAGCGGCGCGCCCTCGCCGCTTCCGTATTGCGCGAGCCGATGCCCAGCCATTTCGAGAAGTCGGGCCGCATGACACAATTCGCATCAAAGGCGTACGGGTAGTGCGGCAAGAGGAGGTGAGCGAAGTACAAGTGTCCAGGCTCCACCTCAGCAAGGCCATCCGCCAAGCGGTCGAACACCGGCCGGGCCGATATCGAGCTCATTTTGGGAAGAGCCTGCAAAGGGGGGAGGCCCAACTTTCGCCCTCTCGGGCTCAACTGGAACAATGCATAGCGAAAGCGAACGTTCGTTACGGCGTACGATTGCTTCGAGTACATCGCTGCGAGCAAGCGGGCCTTCGTCATCGGCTCCGTACTCAACATACCCAACACCGCTGGGCTCTCGACAGAGTAGGTAAAGCACGCATCGAGCGCATCGCTCAGCGGCCTGCCGGCGCCGTCCCGGCAGAAGTCGATGTAGTCGGACTGGTAGACGTGGAGGCGATATCCGCGCTCCGTCATCTCTGAAAAATACGCATTCAATCCGACGTGCTTCCGCTTGATGGCATCGCCAAACCGCTTGCCGATCTGCCGGCGATCGATGACGAAGTTGAGCGCCGAGGCAAGCGACTTCCGCGTGGCAGCGCTTACCGCATAGGCCTTTCCGTAGACGTCGAAGCCCCGGCTCAGAAAAAAACTCTTGATCTCGGAGGAGCTCGCCATCCTCGCATCGTGTTCCGCTGGGATCGCCTCGACACCAATCATCTCATCCAGAACGATGTGGACGAGCGGCGGCGCGGCGGCGTTGGCCGCAACCGCCTTGCCGACAAAGGTCTCCTCGCGCGGAGCGCCGACCGGAAAGAGCAACGACGACAGCAGCACGGTCACGCCGAACGCGCCGACCACCGCGACGAGGTGCCGGCGCAACCCAAAGGCAAGCCCGGTCACGAGAATAAATGCGAGCGCCAGCCTGGTCGTCGAGCCGTCGAAGATCTCGGTCAAGAAGTCGAAGAGGAGTGTGATCAGCAATCCGTATAGCGGAACCCGTGCGTAGTCGCCGAGCAACTCGGCTGCGGCTGCGACCACCACGCCACATCCGAGCAAGGCCAGCAGGCACATCAAGCTCTCCGCTGCGAGCACGGAGTGTTGGTGATGGCGGAGGAACACCACCAGCGGTATGACCATGAGCAGTGGCGGCACCAACCACGACAACAGATCACGCGTCGAGCTCGAGCGATCGGCTTTCCGTGCCTTGCCAACCACCGCGGCCGAGCCCCACACCGACATCACGGTGGCGTTCCCTTGCGCCGGCTTCCAGACTTCCTGACAAAGTGCCCGCTCTCGAAGTCCCGCATCGGACGAAACACCTGGTCGGCCCATCGAGCCTCATCGACTCCCAGAACCTCGGGCAGGAGCAGGTTGATCGGTGCGCGATCGTTCCGGTAGACACCAGCGCCTTCCGTCCCCGCCTGGCGAAATGCGAACATCGTCGAGTGCCGGGCAACCGAGTTGTACCGCCACTTGCCCGGACCCGTCCTGATGATGCGCGACCCGTGGTCACCGTGCACGATGATGTTCACGTCGTTGAATCGATCGTTCGCTTCCATCCGCGCAAACAGCTCTTCAAGACGACTCAGAACACACTCGACTTGCTCGAAGTAGTATCGGTAGCGCAGCGCCCAGGCGGCAGCGTCGTTGCCTCCATCCCCGACATTGGCAAGCCACGAGTACGGATACGGGCGAAGGGTGCATTTCGAGTCGTACGCGTATGGGTAGTGCGGCAACATCACATGAGCAAAGTACATCTCCCCCGCCCGGATGCGAGGGATCTCCTCGATGAGCCGATCCAGCACCTCCATAGAAGCAAGTGGGCTCAAAAGGGGCACCGCGCGCCATCTACACAGATGGACACCGTGTCCGGCGAGTCGATTTCGACACGTCTCGTAGTGTCGCCTGACCCAGGAAACACTTGCTGAGAGTCGAGAATACGCGCCCAAGATCAACTTGCTCTTTTCGAGACTGTCGATCGCCAATGAAGCAATCGGATGCAGCGTGTTAGACCCGTAAGTCGAACAGCCCTGAACACCCCCGATGGGCACTCCTTTCTCAGTCCGACAAAAATCCAGGTGATCCGACTGCAAGACGTGAATCCGGTATCCGCGCGACACCATCTCTCCAAAGTACTCGCTCTCACCGACATGACGGCGGGAAATTGGAAACGAACGGTGATCCATCGAAAAGCCGACAACACTGCCGAGCGAAGCGCGCGTAAACCAACTGGCCGAGTAGGCCTTGCCAAACACGGTGAAGCCGCGATCGACAAAGAACCGTCGCAAGCGTGAGGCGTGGATGCCCCCCGGGTCGAGCTCGCCGGGGATACCGGCAACGCCAATCAGCTCGTCGAGCACGAGGTGCACCCAGGGCTTCAGCTCTCCGCGTCGGGGGCGAGTCTCATCGCGCCGAAAATCGGCCGCATCCGGACCTCTGACCGGCAGGAGAATCGAGGAAAGCAGGATGACTCCGAAGACGACGCTGGTGAGCAGCGGCAGATGTGCGCGAAGGAGCGTTCCGGCAAGCAACGCCACTCCGAAACAGCGCCACCAGTAGTCGAGTCCGGAAAACGCACCCGCGTGTACGTCGAAGAAAAGCGCCATCAGCGTCGCGTAGACGGGTACGCGCGAGTAGTTTCCCCAACCCTTGGCAAGCCACGCCAGGGGCACGGCGACAATACAGGCGGCGGCGATACAGGCGAGACTCTCGGGAGCGAAGACGGGGTACTGTTCGCGGCGCAAGAAGATCACCAAGGAGGCGATCAGCAACAATGCGAGTGGCCCGACCGCAGACGGCGACGGCAACCATCGACGGCGAAGCGGTGACTCAACCACCGGCCGAACCATGCGCACCCCTCATCGCGTCCACGCGCCTACTTCCCACCGCCGTTCACGGTGGCGATCACACGACCGCCCTCGAAATCAGGCATCGGTACGAAGGTTCGGTTGTCCATGAAGACCTCGGGGACGCCGGACCAGTCGGCAAGGCCGCGCCCGGGTACACCCAACACTTCGGGCAGGAGCACGTTGATCGGCGCCCGGTCCCGCAGGTATCTGCCCTTGGCGGGCGCGCCCGCTCGGTGAAACGCGAACAGAGTGGCGTGCTTGTCGAGGTGGTTGCCCGGAGGACCGCCCTGGCCGAAGAGGCCCCCCTGAGCGATGCGGGATCCGTGGTCTCCCTGAACGATCACATGCGCGCCACTCCAGCGGCCGTTCGCATCCATCGCTTCCAGAAGAGTCGCCAAGCGACGGAGCGTGCACTGCACTTGCTCGATATACAGTCCATAGCGCCGCCTGCGCTCCTCGCCGATGTCCCCACCAACAAAGACAGGGCCCAGCCATTCGGCCGGGTGCGGGCGCACGCCGCACTCTGCGTCAAAGGCGTAGGGGTAGTGCGGCTGCAACAGGTGCGCGAAGTACAGGTGCCCCGGCTCGGCGTTGGCGAGGTCAACCGCCAGTCGCTCGAAGACCGGCGTCACTGCGATCGAGCTCAGACGCGGCGCCCTCTGGATCTCCGGTAGGCCAAGCCTCTCACCGCGAGGGCTCGCCTGAACGTCGACATACCAGCTTTGCAACTCGTCCAGCACGAACGAAAGCCGAGAGAACATTCCCAAGATCAAACCGACCTTGTTGGCCATCGGCAACGGTGACGATCCGATCAACGCCGGGTGCTCGAGAATGTACGTGCGGCAACTCTGCACCCCCGGCACCGGCTCGCCCTTCTGGGAAAGACAAAATCCAAGGTAGTCGGATTGATCGACGTGGATCTGATATCCGCGTCGCGCCATCTCGGTGAAGTAGGCGGTTGCCCCGAGACGCTCCTCGGACCTCGTACGCGACAGCCTTTCGCTGATCGCATCGGGGTCGGCCTGAAAATCCATCATCGTGCCGATCGACAGGCGGGATTCGGTGCTCATCGAATACGCCTTGCCGTAGACGTCAAATCCCCGGTCGAGGAAGAAGCGCTTCCAGGATTCTGCGTGCAAGCGATCGGGGTCGACCTCGGCCGGCAGTCCCTCGATGCCGATGAACTCGTCCATAATGAGATGAACGACCGGCGGCAGAGTGCGGTCGGCCGGCGCGACATTCTCGAGGGCGAAGTTGTCTTGGCGAGTGTCGCTGACCGGCATCACCATCGACGAAACGAGAACGGTGCCGACGACGAAGGAGAGAAACTGGGCGATCAAGGGGCGGTGCCGATACCCGAGATAGAGCAGAAAGCACCAGATCAACGTCGGATAGAGGATCTGCAACAACCTCGTCGCGGCGCCCCGCGAGAACTGGAACTGTATGTCGATGAAAAGAGTGGTCAGCGCGGCGAGAATGGGTAGGCGCAGGTGATCTCCGAACGACGCACCCAACGCGGCGAGCACCAGCCCTAGCGCCGCAAACACAGCCATGCAGAGCAGCGATTCCGGCAAGAGCAATGGATACTTCTGGTGGCGAAAAAAGATCACCAGCGGTGTCACGAGGAGGAGCGATGGCGCCAGCCAATTCGCCAACCTCGACCAGGGATCTCGATCCATGCCCAAACCAGCCTGCACGCTATCTCGTTTGCTCCCCGGCGCCCCGATCGATCACCTCGCCATTGACGAAATCGGGCAACGGAGCAAACGCTCGATTGTTGAGGAAGATCTCCGTAACGCCGGACCAGCTCGCCAGCCCCGAGCCGTCCACTCCGAGGACTTCGGGGAGGAGGACATTGATCGGGGCCCGTTCGAGCGAGTAGGACCCCTTGCCCGATGAACCCGCGCGGTGAAAGGCAAAGAGCGAAGAATGCTTGTCCAGGATGTTGGACGGCGGTCCGCGGCTGAAGAACCCCCCCAATGAGATGCGCGAGCCGTGATCGCCGTGGATGATGACGTGGGCGCCCCGCAGGCGATCGGTTTCGTGCATGGCGTCGAGCACCTGGGCCAAACGTTCGAGCGTGCAGTGCACCTGCTCCAGGTAGTGCTCGTAGCGAACCTTTCGTCTGCCCGTGTTGTTCCCGCGAGCGAACACCGGAGTGAGCCACTGGCTCGGCTCCGGGCGCACCGAGCAGTCCCTCCGGTAGGCGTAGGAGTAGTGGGGAAGCAGCAGATGGGCCAGATAGGCGTGGCCGGGTTCGATCTCCGCGAGATCCCGAGCCAGCCGATCGAAGACTGGCATGACCGCGATCGGGCTCAGGCGCGGTGCTTTCTTGATCTGGGGCAAACCGAATCGCTTGCCGACCGGGCCCGCCTGCAAGGCGAGATAGCGGTCCCGCAATGCGTTGAGCCCATGCGAGAGCCGCGAGTACATTCCGAGCATGAGAGCGACTTTGTTGAGGATGGGCATCGGTGACGACGAGATCAGCGCCGGGTGTTCGAGAACGTAGGTAAAGCAGCTCTGCACCCCCGGCAACGGCGCGTTCTGCCAATCCCGACAGAACCCCAACTGGTCGGTCTGGTAGACGTGGATTTGGTAACCGCGGCGTACCAGCTCGTTGAAGTACTCGGTCTCGGCCAACCGCTTCTTGAATCGCGCCCGCGGCAATCGCCCCTGCACGACAGCCGGATCGACGGTGAAGTCGAAAGCGGTCCCGATCGACAATCGGGTGTTCATGGTGACTGAATACGCCTTGCCGTAGACATCGAAACCGCGATCGATGAAGAAATCTCTCAGCCAATTCGCCTCGACGCGATCTGGATCGACTTCCCGCGGTAGGCCTTCCACACCGATGAGCTCGTCGAGAATGAGGTGAACGACCGGCGGCAGCGCAGAGCTCGGCGGCGGCAGATCATCGACTTCAAAGGTTCGGTGGCTGGTGTCGCTCACTGGAAAGGCGAGTGACGTCAGCAAGATCGTGCCAAACACGAGACAGACGATCTTGGCCAGTTGCCGCCGCAACAGCGTCGCAACCGCCAGCGCCGCGAGAAAGTACCAGCCCAACCTCCCCAGATTGAGATCGGTGAACTGCACGTCGGCAAAAAACACGACCAACCCGGCGAGCATCGGAACTCGAACGAAATCCCCCGAGGCTACCCCGAGGGCCGCGAGAACCAAACCGATCACAGCGAAGATGCCAAAGCAGATCAGCGCTTCCGTGCCCGACAAGAGGTATTGCTGGTGGCGAAAGAAGATCACCAGCGGCGTGACCAACAAGATCGCGGGCGCCGCCCATTCGGCAAGATTGTCCGCTACACCTCGGCCGGTCTTCTCCTGTGACATCGAGCTAGTTCGAGGGACTTCAGGGGGATCAACGGACTAGCAGCCCGGCGACCCAGATCGCCAAACGCACCGGCCGCCTCCCGAATTCCGGCGCGCACGCTCTACGTACGCGGTTTCCGTATCACTAGCAAAGGCACACTCGAAACCGGCCACCTAGCGAGGCACCCTCAGGCGGCCGCTCTTTCGCGCGGCGTGAAAACCACGGGGAGGTGCGCCAGTCCCTGCGTCAGCGCCGTGACACCGGGTTTCGGCTTTGCTCCCGGTGCCAATCGCAGGTCGGGCATGCGCTGCAGAACCTGTTCGAACGCAACCTTCATCTCCAAGCGGGCCAGGTTCGCTCCCATACAAAAGTGCGGACCAAAACCGAACGAGAGATGATCGTTGGGGTTGCGCTCGATGTCGAAGATATCGGGATTGGCAAAGGCATCTTCGTCGCGGTTGGCCGATGGATAGACGATGAGCACCTGATCTCCCTCGCGAATCTTCTTGCCGCGCAACTCGACGTCCTGGGTCGCGGTGCGGCGGAAGAAGCGAATGACGGAAGTCCAGCGCAACATCTCCTCGATCGCCGACGGCAGGAGACTCGGGTTTGCCGCCAGCCGCGCCTGTACCTCGGGGTTCTCCATCAGAGTCTGCATGCCGCGCGCAATCGAGTTGCGCGTCGTCTCGTTGCCGGCGGTGATGAGGAGAACGCAGAACATCACGAGCTCGTTGTCTTCGAGACTCTCGTCGCTGGAGTGCAACACTCCCTCGGATTCCGCAGCAACCAGGGCTGAGATCATGTCGCCACAGGGATTGCGTCGGCGGTCTTCGAGGGCCTCGAGAATGACGGCGGAGAACTCCGTAAACGCCTGTGTCGCACGCGTCAGGGTAGCTTCGTCGACGGCGCCGTTGGCCTCGAACATCTCATCCGTCCAGCGGCGAAAGTCATCGAGGTTGGCGTCGTCGAAACCGACCATATGGGCGATGATACGCATCGGTAGCGGCACGGCGATGTCCTCGACGAAATCGCATTCACCACGCTCGATGACCTCGTCGATCGACTCGGCCATGAAGCGCTTGATCAGCGGCGTCAGCGGTTCGACGACGCGCGGCGTGAAGCCGCGGCTGAGGATGTTGCGCATCTCGAGATGCTGCGGATCGTCCTGGGCGATCAACGAGAGCGGCGGATCGGCGTTGAGCAGCACGCCGTGGCGGTTGCAGAACAGACTCGGAGTTCGCGACACGTAGCGCACGTCCTCGTAGCGCGTGACCAACCACGTGTTGTTCTTCTCGTCCCACCAAACCGGCTCTTCGCGGCGCAGTCGCCGCATGGCTTCGTGCTGATCGCCGATATCCTGCTCGAGATCCATGATGTCGTACATCTCTTGATTCTCCCGTTCTCTTTCCGCACCCCGTTCAGGGCGCGATTCCGCGTACGAAAACGTCCACCGCGTGGTGAAGCGTCGTCTTCAACTCCGATTCCGGCGCTCCCAAGCGCAGCAACAACAATCCGAAAACACCCGGCAGAAACGCCACCGACAACTCGCTCGGCATGAGGTCGGCGCGAATGTCGCCACGCTGCTGGGCTGCGTCGAAGAACGACGTCAGGCCGGTAAACAGCGGCGCGCCGTTCTCGAGCTCTTCGACATGGCGGCTGACCACCGACAATGCCTCGCGCAAAATCGCGGGCTCTTCCCGGCGCACGGTCTGCAGCAAAATGTCTACGGCGCCGCGAAAAAACGGACGCGGAGCTTCCGCCGTCAGATCCGCCAATTGCCGCGCCACGGCTTCTTGTAGCCGCTCGACGTACTCGAGGAGAACGTGATCCTTGGTCGGGTAGTGGTTGTAGAACGTGCCGCGCGCCACGCCAGCCCGGCGAATGATGTCTTCGATTTGCGCCGCGGCGACGCCATTCCTGCCGAATTCGTCCATCGCCGCATCGTAGAGACGCCGCCGCGTCGCCAGGCGCTGCTCGGTGCGCGCGCTCGGCGGAGTCACCTCGCCGTTGCCCGATTCTTGCCGGATCATTGACATTCGTCAGTGACATACGTCACTGACGAATGTCAGTCAAGTGATCGTTTTGCCCTGCGATGCCCCGAATTGACAAGCACATTCGAAATGCAACGCTGTCCAACCGTATGACGTTCCACCGTTTCGCCAAGGTCTACGGCCCGTCGGCTGGTGGAAGTTGCACGCAATCCATGACCGGCGTTGCCCGCCTCGGCCACCCACTTCGTTCCTTCCATGCCAGCTAATCCGCATACCTCGGGCGACGAGTCGACCTCCTGGCCGGAACTCGTACTGGCGGCCGCCATGTTCATCGCTCTTTTCACTTGGCTCAATCGCGATTGGATCGCGCGCGCAACGACTTCGGTCGCCTTGACCAGTCCCAACGGCCTGGCCGACGGCCAACTGATCGTCTGGGTGTTGCACTGGATCGCCCACAGTCTGCGCACAGATCCAAGCTCGATTTGGGATGCACCGATCAACTATCCCGAGCCAGCACAGCTCACCGGCTCCGAGCATTTCGGCACCGCCCAGCTCGCCTACTTTCCCCTTGAAGCGTTCACCGGCAATCCGCTGCAGGCGGCCAACTACACCGCCATCGTCACCTACCCGCTCACCGCGTTCGCCACCTACGTCATGGTGCGTAGCCTGGGCGCGCGACCTCTCGCCGCGGCGTTCGCCGGCTTTTCCCTGGCGCTCGGCCCGATGCAAGTTCCCGGCAACCTCCACATCCTGCAACTGCTGCCGCTCTTTTACCCTCTCTGCGCACTCTCACTCCACCGATTGCGCCGGCGCCCTCATCCCGGCAACGCCGCCCTTTTCTTCACCGCCTACCTGGCGGGCCTGTTCAGCTCCTTCTACACGGCGTCGTTGCTGACCGTCTTCGTCGCCGTC
The DNA here is from genome assembly GCA_965216585.1 of uncultured Binatia bacterium (SeqCode). Lineage (GTDB taxonomy): Bacteria > Desulfobacterota > Binatia > HRBIN30 > CADEER01 > CADEER01. The sequence continues at coordinate 846,649 of CBDCGC010000003.1, forward strand.
TGGACTTGCGTCGAAATCTGGCGGCCCGGCGATCGTTGGCGCTTCGCCCTGCTCGGTGGTGCAGCAGCAGCAGCAGCCATCGTCGTTTTTGGGATTGCGGCGAAGCCGTACTTCCTGCGCTCCGGTGAAGCCGCCGCCACCGCACACGTCTTGTACGTTCCGTTGCCGCGCGCCTTGCAGCATCTGCGCAACCTGCTCAGCGGAGATCCGCAAGGTGTTGCTATCGCCTCCACCATCCTGTCCGTGCTCGGCCTGAGCGCCTGGCGACACTCCCGCTTCCGCGCCTACGTCTTCGGCACCTGCGCACTGGTGGCGATCGGATGCGCGGTGACCCTCGGCATTTTCCAACACCTGGCGCTCGCCGACATCCCGGGACCTGCCGGATCTCTGGCATCGCTGGCGGGCAGGTTCTTTCGCATCTTCCCGCGCGGATTCATCCTGGTCGGTTTCGCCTTCGCCGTGCTCGGCGCATTGGGCCTGGAAAACGCGGGTCTGCGTTGGCCACGCCTTGGACCCCTTCTCTGCATTCTCGCCATCACCTGCGTCCTCGCTGGCCGCGGGCCATTGCTCGCCCGGCCCGTGATTCGCGACGTCACCGCCTTCACCACTCAGAAAGCCGCACTGCGCGAGGTCCGCCGCATCGTTCACGCCTCCCCGGGTGGCAGCTTGGTGGAGCTACCGCGAAGACTCCAGCGGAAAACCTACGATGCCCGCGCCATGGCAAACCAGATCGTGCACGGTATTCCGATCATCACCGGCCACACCGGTTACCTCCCGGCCAAACGCCAGCGAGTCGACGAGCTCCTCGGGCAACCCTACGAACGCGCGGTGCTCGACTCCCTGATCGACCTCACGGAGTTGCGCTGGATTCTCGTTCAACCAAAGGGCAGCCCGCTGAGGCCGCAAGAGCGAAAAATCGTGTTGGGTCAACTGGATCGATCCAACGCAGTCACGGCTCGCCATCAAATCGATGACCTGCTGCTGCTCGAAATCGCCCCGTCTGAATCCCGAGATTCACTTCACCCGTAGACTTCGACCGTTGCCCCGCCCTCGAGTGACGAGCGACATCACTCAGACGCGACCGCCGGCCACTCGCCCCACTCGGCGTGCAACCACGCCGCCGCGTAGCACACGGCGGCGACCAGGCCGGCAACGGTAAAGCCAAAGCTCATGGCCACGACGACGCCGAAAACCGAGGCGAGCACCGAAGCGATTCCGTTCACCCCCCAGGCGTAGGGAATCGCCTCGGCGTACAGCCCCTCCAGACGCTGCAGACCGTACGGCATCGCTACGCCCAAGCAGAGAGCGACGGGCGCCACCAAGACAACGGCGAGGACCACTCTGACGGCCAGCGGCAATCCGATCAGCAGCCGCAGCAACGGCTGCATGCCGAGAGCGGCAACGACGATCAAGAACACTGCCGCGGCAAGCCCCACACGAGTCCCCGTTCTCGGCTCGACATAGGATGTCACGTAGGAACCGAGACCGGAAAAAACCAACAGTGAAAAAAGAACGACCGACAGCGCATAGGTCGGAAAACCGAGAAAGAGAACCAGCCTCTGAATGAGGGTGATCTCGATCAGCATGAAGCCGATGCCGATGAACCAAAAATACCAAAGGGCACTCATCGGTGGGGGGGAGGATGCCGGGGAGAACCACAGCGGCGCCACGAAAGCAGCAATCGACAAGGCGAGAAGGATGGCGAAGGTGAGCAGCAGCATGAGGAAGGGGCTCGCCGGCGTCCAATCGACGAACCTCGTCCTCTCGCGCGTCAACGAAGTCAGCCGGTCCATGTTGAAGAAGAACGGACGGTCATCCGTCGGCGGACAGACATCCAGATAGTACGAGGAACAAAACGCCTCGACGGAGGGTGCATCGGCGAGCTCTTTCCACTCATCGGCAAATTCACCGCGCGGGCCGTAGACGACACCGACGCCGCGCTCCCCGGCAAGGCCTTCGATCAGGTCGAGCTCGGCGTCCGTGAAAGGCTCGAGTCTCAGTAGAACGGTTCCGGTCGGCGGCCCGAGAAAATCCTGCCCTCTGATCACGACCATGTGAGCGCGCGGATGATCGATACCGCGCGCTTCGAGAACTCCCTGCGCCAACACGGCGATGCGCAACGCCTCTTCGCCAACCAGGCGGAACAATCGCGACACATTGAGGATCCCCCGCGGTCGCAGGTGGTCGAGATACTCCTCGAAGGCCTCGATGGTATAGAGATTGTTTTCCGCCATGGCGAATCCCTGCGCCACGCTGGCACTCAACGTATCCGTAAAGCCGAGGTGGATCTGGTCGTATTTCGTATCGCGCGCGGCGAGCATCGACCGTCCATCGCCGAGGACGGTCGACACTCCGTCGCGCGAGTAGGGTTTGCCAGACCATCGGCCGAGATCCCCATCGACGACCCGGACGACCGCTTCATTGAGCTCGATGACGTCGACGCGCTGGCCGAGGGACAGCGCGGTGTAGATGTCGCGACCGCCACCGCCGCCGATGATCAGCGCATGCCCAGGACCGGTCAGCTCGTAGCCGATGCTCTGCGGGCCGGTGCGCAGGATCTCCCAACCGGGCAAGTCCTCGCCCTCGGGATAGGGAACAGGCGCATAGGCGAGGTCGTAGACGACGGCACCAAACGGTGATCCCGGCTTGCCGCGAAAGGAAAACGCGCGCGTCAGTGGCGTCCAGTGCTCTCCGAGGGCCTGTTCGCGCCGGCCGAAATGTCCGACCTCCAGGTAGAGCACCCGCGTCGTTGCCGCCAGCGCCAGCAAGACCAGCCCGGCCGCGACGACGGTCAAAGCCCAGCCCCGCTCGCGCGTCGTGAAGCAGAGTGCCGCGGCGGCGGTGACGACACCCAGCCCCACCAACAGGTTTGGCGCCGGTCCCAAGCTCAGCAGCGGCACCGCCAACAAGGCACCCAGACCGGCTCCGATGAGATCAGCCGCGTAGACGACGCCAATCGAAGAGGCGAAGCGGCTGATCGCAACGGCGACCACGACGCCCGAGGCGAAGGGTGGAATCGCCGCCGCCACACACCCGATCACCAGCTTGACGACGAAGCCCAGCGTGACCTTGCCGAACATCACCAGATCCAGATGGACCAGGATGAGAGGCAACAGCACGAGGGCGGCGGCGAAGATGAGCGTCCAGCGCGCCAGTATGTCCTCAGCGTCGCCGGCGAATCGCTTTGGCCACAGATACACGGCCAAAGCACCGGCGCCGGTGCCGAGCAATGACAACGAGATGGCGAGAAACGAAAAATGGTACGCCAGGACGGACGAGTATACGCGCGTCAGCACGACCTGTTGAGCCAGCGCACTTGCGGTGACCAGAGCCAGCCCGAACAGGGTCATGCGCCGGGGTTGTTCGGGCATAGGACGATGGACCATAGGCTTTCCCGTGCCGCAGCTCAAACCCACTGGCAACCAACCGGGTCGTGGCGCGAACGTCGGTCGCTCCGCCCTTTCTTGCACCGCCTCGATCCATCCTCCAAGCTGCCTCCAACCCGTTGGCGAACGCGCCAGATGCGCGGCAATGACACAGGAGCGATGATGAGTTGGAGCAAGTGGCAAGCGGTCGAGGGGGAAGGGTTCGATTTCGACGAGATCCTCTACGAGAAGTGCTTTCACGACGAGCTCGAGGGCGGCGTGGCGCGCGTGACTCTCAACAAACCGGAGAAGTACAACGTCATGACGCTCGAGACCGTCGAGCAAATGTTTCGCGCCTTCTACGACGCCAACCACGATGCCAAGATCGGTGTCATCGTCGTCGCCGGCAAGGGCAAGAACTTCGGCACCGGCGGCGACGTCGAATGGGAGAAGTGGGGACTGCGCAAGGCCTTCTACTTTCGCTATCCACACAATCGGTTGCTGAGACTCTCACGCAAACCCGTCATCGCAGCCGTGCAGGGCTACTGCATCGGCGGCCACAACCACATGGCCTACTGTTGCGACTTCACCATCGCCGCCGACAACGCCATCTTCGCTCAAGCCGGGCCACGTGTTTCCAGCCCTGCCGACGGCTTCTTCGTGCCCTATCTGACCAAGGTCGTCGGCGCCAAGAAAGCGCGCGAGATCTGGATGCTGTGCCGCCGATACCCGGCCGAGGAAGCGTTGAAGATGGGCCTCGTCAACACCGTCGTCCCCCTCGATCAACTCGAAGCTGAGGTTCTCAAGTGGTCGGAGGAGATGTTGGCTCTCAGTCCGGGCTGTCTCGAGATTCTCAAAGCATCCTTCGACCAGGAGATGGACGGCTACCTGGAGATGGGCACCCTTTCCAGCCAGTACTATCCAGATTGGTTCGATACCCCCGAGGGCAAGGAAGGGGGCAATGCCTTCATGGCCAAGCGCAAGCCGAAGTTCTGGAATATCCGGGAGCAATACGCCGAGGCACATCGCAAGATCATCGCCGACTACGAACGCGCACAGGGCGACGAAAAGGAGTGAGCACACGGCGTTTTGCTCGAGCCGGTGGCCCGGCGACCATCGATTTTGTTTGATCTACCGGGCATTCCCGACTATGGACGGGAATGTTCCCGCCGGTCCTCCGATCGGCGTCAGGCCACGCCATGCACTGTACTCTCATTCGCAGCCCCCAGACGCTCGACAAGTTCGTCTCCGCCGGATACGCGGTGCCGCCACTCGGCATGGCCTACGTCGCCGGCAACCTGTTGGCCGCCGGGCACGAGGTCGTCGCCATCGACACCACGGGCGAGGCAATCGACAACTTCGAGCCGATCGGCAGAAGCTCCCTGCGCCGCGGCATGACCAACGCGCAGATCCTCGACCGCATCGACCCGGACACCGAGGTCATCGGCTTCAGCCTGATGTTCTCCCACGACTGGCCGGAAACGCGGCGCCTGATCGCCGAGGTGCACGAACGCTTTCCCGCCGCCGTCATCGTCGGCGGCGGCGAACACTTCACCTCCGATCCGGTCGGCGCTCTGAAGAGCGCTCCCGGGCTCGACTACGTCATCGTCGGCGAGGGCGACCGGGCGATGCCGCAATTGATCGAGTGCCTGGCGGAGAATCGATCGGTCGAAGAAGTGCCGGGCCTCTACTTCCGGCGCGGCGAAGAAGTCGAGCACTCCGGCCCCATGGTGCGCGAACGCACCCCCGACGACCTCGCCTGGCCGGCATGGGATCTGTTTCCGATCGAAACCTACCTGGCCGGCGGCCACGGCTGGGGGGTCGTGCGCGGTCGCAACATGCCGATCAACGCAACCCGCGGTTGCCCCTACCAATGCACGTTCTGCTCGAGCCCGACGATGTGGACGACCCGCTGGGTGGCGCGCACTCCCGCCGACGTGTTGGCCGAGATCAAGCACTACATCAAGAAGTATCGCGCTACGAATTTCGACTTTTACGACCTTACGGCGATCGTCAAGAAGAACTGGATCGTCGAGTTCTGCGAGTTGCTGATCGCGGAGAACCTCAACATCACCTGGCAGATTCCGCAGGGGACCCGTTCCGAAGCGCTCGATGAGGAGGTCTTTCCCCTGCTCATGCGTTCGGGCGCGACCAACATCACCTACGCTCCCGAGAGCGGCAGCGACGACATCCTCAAGAAAATCAAGAAGAAGATCCACCGCGACCGCATGCTCGAGTCGATGCGCGCGGCCGTGAAATCCGGCTGCAGCGTCAAAGCCAACTTCATCTTCGGCTTCCCCGGCGACGAGTACAGCTCGTACTGGCAGACGTTCAAGTTCATCGCGCAAAGCGCCTGGGTCGGCGTCCACGACATTTCCGTCGGCCCGTTTCGCCCCTATCCCGGCTCCGAGCTCTTCCGCCAGCTACAAGACGAGGGGGTGATCCCGCGCGAGCTCGACGACGCGTACTACGAAGACCTCGCCTCGGCCGGCGAGAGCCTTCCTCTCTTCGGCAGCGCCGAGGGAGCCGTGAGCTACTGCGAAAACATGTCGCCGATGGGCCTGCACCGCCTGCGCACGGCGGCCCTGGCCTGGTTCTACGGCCTGTCTTTCCTCATCCGCCCCCACCGGGTCGCCAAGCTTGCCTACGCCGTCATCACCGAACGGCAGGAATCGCGGCTCGACAAGTCGCTGGTTGACATGAAACAGCGCATCCGCAAGAACTGGCGCCGCCGCAAGTCGGGACTGTCCCCCGGCCCGATCAACCCGTACTGAGGATCCAGATGAGGCGCAGCAATGCAGCGCCTCGGAAAAAGCCGCACCGCCGCTGGATCGCCGGCCGGTTCACGCTCCGTAGGTCTTGCGCAGGTCGTTCTTCAGGACCTTGCCCATTTGGTTCTTGGGCAACTCGTCGACGAAGTGGATGATCTCGGGCTTTTTGAAGCTGGCCATGTTCTGCTGGCAGAACTTCTCCAGCTCCTCGGCCGTCGCACTTTCTCCCGGGCGCAGGACGACGATCGCCCCTACCTGCTCGCCCCACTCCTCGTTCTTGAAACCGATCACCGCCGCTTCCTCAACACAGGGGTGTGACTGCAGCACCGCCTCCACTTCGGCCGGGGCGATGTTCTCTCCGCCGCGGATGATCATGTCGTCCTTGCGACCGCCGAGAAAAATGTATCCGTCTTCGTCGATCCACCCCATGTCGCGAGTCGGCAACCAGCCGTCGCGCACCGGAGAGTCGGCGCCACCCTCCTCGTTGGCATAGCCCTTCATCAGCCGCGGCGTGCTGACCCAGATCTCGCCAACCTCGCCGCTCGGCAAGTCGTTGCCTTCGTCGTCGACGACCTTGACCTGGACGTCCGGCAGCGGCCGACCGATCGAGGTCAGTCGCTTGAGGCATCGCGCCACCTCTTCTGGCGTGCCGGCGAGCTTGTGATCGTCGGGACCGAGGACGGTCAACGTCGACGTCGTTTCGGTCTGCCCAAAGGCGTTGACGAACCCAACCGTCTCGGGAAAGAGCTCGATGGCACGGCGGATCACCGGAAACGGCATCGCGGCGCCGCCGTACGACAGGTTGCTGAGCGTGCTGAGATCGCGCTCGGCAAAGGTCGGATGATCGATGATCATCTTCATCATCGTCGGCACGACGAAGGCGTGCGTCACCGACTCCTTGTCCGCCGCGTCCAGCCACTCTCCCGCTTCGAACTGCGGCAAGACGACCAGCTTCCGGCCGGTGAACAAGCTGGTCATGATGTTGGTCGCGCCAGCGATGTGGTAGAGCGGCGCCGAGAGCAAGGCGGTGCCGCGCGGTGAGCCGTCGGCCATCTCGACGTTGTTGACGACGTAGGCGGTGAACTCGTTGTGCGACAGCATCACTCCCTTGGGCAGCGACGTCGTGCCGCTGGTGTACATCAGTATGGTCGTCTGCGAGTCGTCGATCGCCGCCTCTTCGCAAACATCGGTGACCCCGTCGAGCAGCTTGGGAAAATGAACCATCCCCTCGTGCTCACCCTCGAGTGCGACGTAGGTGGCGACCGACGGCAACTCGTTCTCGAGCGATTCGACGAGCGAAACGTAACGGTCGCCGGCCAACAGGACTTTCGTCTTCGCCGTCGACAGGATGTGCTTCAGCTCGATCGGTTTGGCCCGGTAGTTGACCGGCACGAAAACGCCGCCGATCAGGGCCGTCGCGAAGTACGTCGCGACGTAGTCGTCGGAGTTGGTCTGCAACACGGCGACGCGGTCGCCGGGCTCGACACCGGCGCTGCGCAGGGCGTTGCCGATGCGTTGCACACGCTGCCACAGCTCGGCGTAGGTCCAGCGACGATCGCCGAATACGAGAATCTCCTGCTCCGGAAAGATCGAAGCGGGAATGCTCACGAAGTTGGCTGTATTCATCGATCCTCCAGATCCGTGCTAAGCTTTCCACTCACCCGCGGCCTTCGAATCGACCAAGGTGCGTATTTCATCGGCGGAGTAGCCCAGCTCGCGTAGGATCTCGCTCGTGTGTTCGCCCAACATCGGCGGGTGAGCGCGTACCCCGCCGGGGGTCTCGTGGAAGTGGATCGGCAGCCCGGTGACGTCGACGCTGCCCAGCGTCGGGTGCGCAACCGTTTGGATCATGCCGTTGTGCCGCACCTGCGGATCTTCGACGACCTCGGGTGCTTCCTTGATCGGCGCCGTCAGCACGTCGGCGTCGACCAGACGTTGGACCAGCTCTTCGCGGGTGAAGTCGCGCGTGCGTTGGCTCAAGACGCGATCGAGCTCGTCCTGGTTGGCCAATCGATCATCCACCGTGGCAAAGCGCTCTTCCTCGATCCACTTCGCTCCCAGCGCGCTGCACAAGTTGGCGAAGAACTTCTGCCCGGGACAAGTGATTACCGCCATCTTTCCGTCCTTCGTCGGATAGATCCCCGAGGGCGCGAAATACAGGCTGCGGTTGCCTGTGCGCGGCACGACTTCGCCGGTGATCAGGTAGCTACCGAGACCGGCGGCTTGCGCATGGATCAAAGCATCGAGCAGGCACACGTCGATCCGCTGCCCCTTGCCGCTGGCATCGCGCACACGCAGAGCGCTCAAGGCAGCGGTCGTCGCCAACACCGAGGTCAGGGTATCGATCAGCGGAACCGTAACACGCACCGGATCGCCATCGGGCTCACCGTTGAGCGCCAGCAAACCGGCGTAGCCCTGGGCGAGAAAGTCGATCCCCGGGCGCCCCTCGTAGGGGCCACCGGCGCCAAAGGCGGTGATGCCGATCCAGATGACGTCCCGGCGATGGGCGCGGACGCTATCGTAGTCGAGCTCGAGCTTCGACAGCGCCGGCTCGCGAACGTTGGTCACGACGACGTCGCTGCTCTTCACCAACCGCGCAAACACTTCCTGAGCCGCGTCCGTGCGCAGGTCGAGGCACAGAGATCGCTTGCTGCGGTTGAGGGAGAGGTAGGCCGAACGCAGCCCATCGCGCTGCGGTCCGAGGTGGCGACTCTCGTCGCCGTAGTGCGACTCGACCTTGATGACGTCGGCGCCCATGTCGCCCATCAGGGTCCCCGCGTAGGGGCCCGCCATCATCGTCGAGACATCGAGAACGCGCAGACCGGCAAGCGGCCCGGGCGGTGGCGAATCGCTCATCGGATCAGGGGATGACCGCCGCTTCTTTGAGCTCGGCGATTTCCTCCCACGTGTAGTCGAGCAGCGTGTTGAGCGTCAGCTCGGTGTCCTGCGCCAACTCGGGACCGAGGCTGCGCACGCTGGCCGGTGTTTTTCTCAAACCTATCGGCAGGCCGCGCACGTCGACCTCGCGCTGCACCTCTTCGCAATACGCCTTGACGAAGTAGTCGTTTTCCCACGCCTGCGGGTCTGCCGCGAGGTCTTTCAGATTGGCCACCGGGCTCGATGGTACACCGGCATCGCGCAGCTTTTCGACCCAGGTTTCGGCATCGGCCACGGCAAAGATCGCATCCATCGCTTCGACCAGCAGGCGACCGTTGGCGCGTCGCTGTTCAGGCGATGCAAAACGGTCGTCGCCTCGCATCGCGTCGGCCGACAAGGCGTCGCAAACCTTCGTCCAACCGGCCTCGCTGTTGTGCGCGCACATGAACAGCCACTTGTCGCGCGCCTGGTAGACATTCCACAGGGGATTGACGACGTCCTTGCGCGAGCGCTGCTCGGCGCGCCCGTGGTCGCCGGCCAGATAGGCCTGCAGGCTCTGGCCGGTCAGATAGAGCTGAGCGCCGTAGAGAGAAGCATCGACCCACTGCCCCTTGCCGCTGCGCCGGCGATGGTGGAGCGCCATCATGATGGCCAGCGCGGACATCAAGCCGCCGTAGGCATCACCCGACCCCATGCCGAGATAGATCGGCGGTTGGCCGGGTTCGCCGAGGCGCGCCATCAACCCGGTCAACGCCTGCACCGTCATGTCGAAGGACGGCTTGTTCACCTCGCCGAACCGCCCGTAGCCGGTGTTGGTTGCGTAGATCAGCTTGGGGTTGATCTCACACAGCTTGTCGTAGCCGAGATTCCAGCCCTCGAGCAGCTCGATCCCCATGTTGGAGAGAAAGACGTCCGACTTTTCGACCAAACGATAGAGAATGTCGCGTCCCTTCTCCTGTTTGAGATCGATCGCGATGCTCTTCTTGTTGCGGTTGATGACCAGGAAGTACTGGTTCCAATCCGCCACCGGCAGCGCCTTGATCGAGCGCACACCGCGCCCTTGATCGCCGCCTTTGGGGCGCTCGACCTTGATCACCTCGGCGCCGAAATCGGCGAGGTGTTGTGCCGCAACCGGGCCCTGGAACCACACCGTCAGGTCGATGACCCGTACTCCCGCCAGTGCCGCAGGGTTCACAACAAAACTCCACTCTCGCAGAGCTCGCCGATACGCTCTTCGGTGTAGCCGAGAACGTCGTGCAAGATCTGCGCTCCGTGTTGCCCGCGCGCCGGCGCCAGGCGGTCGAGGCGCGCCGGTGTGTCGCTCATGAAGATCGGAAAGCCGACCGACTTCACCGGCCCGACCCCCGGTCGATCGATGTCGATGATGTAGCGGTTGCGAATCGCCTGGGGGTCGTTGGTCGGATAGTCGAAACGCTCGATGACGTCGGCGGAAAGCTGGTTCTCGGTCAACTCGCGCTTCCAATGGGCGGACGCCTTGCTGCGAAACAATTGCTCCAGGACCTCGATCATCAGCAAGCGGTTCTCGCCGCAGCGCTTGTCGTGCGTGTCGAAGCGCTCGTCGTCGACGTCGAGACCCACCACCTTCGCCAACCCCGGCCACCAGCGGTCGGTATCGGGCATGGTCAGGCACACCCATTTGTCGTCCGCCGCCGGGTAGAGAACACCACTCATCGGGTTGCCGGCGTCCATGCGATCGATCGGCGCCAGAAAACGGTCGCCCCCCATGGCGATGAATGCCTGCACATCGAGGCTGGCGCCGTACATGTTGCTGGCAAAGAGCGAGGCGTCGACTTCCTGGCCTTCGCCGCTCTCCTCGCGGTGGTGCAGGGCGATGGCAACGCCGAGTGCCAGCATGACCGCCGTGTACATGACGCCGGCGCCGGCGTAGACGGGCGGTTGTCCGGGCTGCTGCATGATCGGCATCATGCCGGTGCGCGCCGCCGCCAGCTCGTCGATCGCTGGCAAGTCCGCATCGGGTCCGCACGGGCCAAAGCCCGTGCCGCGGGCAAAGATTACCCTTGGATTCGCCGTGCTCACCGAGGCATAGTCGAAACAGTGCTCCTCGAGACGGGCCAGCGGCCAGTCGGTGAGCACGACGTCCGCCACTGCGAAAAGTTCGCGTACGATTGCCCGGCCGGCCTCGGTCGACACGTCGACGGCAACGCTCTTCTTGTTGCGATGGGCGAGCTCAGCTTGGAAGTCCCAGGCACCTCGAGGCGGCGCCTCGCCGCCGTCGCCGATCCGCTCACATCCGGCAACCTCGAGGCGGACGACCTCGGCACCGAAGTCCCCGAGCATCGAGCCAGCCATCGCCGACCAGAGCTCAGTCGTCAGCTCGACGACGCGCAGATCGCCGAGCGCCTTGTTCGCAATGTCGTCCATCTAGTGTCCTGGATCAGAAATCCGTTGCAAGATTCGGCGAGCAATCGGCGCCTGTGCCAAGGCGCGCCGACGAAGGAATATCAGGCATATTTCGAGGAGGAGCAACGCCGGCACGGGCGTCGAGGGCCGGCGAATATTGTGACGAATTTCTGGTTCAGGACACTAGCCCGCACTATCCATGTGTTGCGTGCCCACGCCGTCCAGACCCCTCGGCGCGCTCGAACGTCACTTCTCCCACGAATCGATGACTTCCTGAGTCTTGTCGGCGAACTCGACCTCACCGTCGAGCGGCTTGCCGAGCCAATCGCGGTAGAAGGTGTCGAGGTCGGGCAGCAGGTTGAAGTCGGGCGGACACCCGCGCGGCACCGCCTCGACTTCGAGCTGAACATCGCAACCCGGGCAGTAGTACTCGCGGATCTGCTGCCAGCTCGTGTCGGGTTGCTCGCGGCCGCGGTAGACTTCGCGCAAGTCGTCTTCGGACTCGCGAACGAAGATGTTGGCCGACAGTTTCCAGTTGACCCGGTAGTCGCCGAACTCCTGCCCGCACTCACATTTGACGATCCGCTCCGGGCCCTTCTGCACGATGAACAACTTGAAGGTCAGCGGCAGCAGGATCTTCTCGTTCCAGGCAACGTCTTCCTGGCGCAGCTCGATCCATTGGAGGAAACGGTCATCGTCCTTGGGGGCCTTCATGATCTCCTGAACGCGGGACCATTCCAGCTCGCCATCGATGAGCTTTCTCAGCTCTGCTTTTTCATAGTGCGGCATGATCTTCTCCCAGAACGCGTACGCAGATGGGTTGTCTAAAACTCGAAGTCATCGCCCAGGCTCCAAAAATCGCGAAGCTCCTTGGCGTAACCCGGCGACAACCGCATCGACTGGCGCCACATCGCGAGAACCGCGTCGTTCATGTTCTCCCGCGCCTCGATGCGCTTGCGCTCTGCCTTCCACCAATCCTTGAAGGGAACCCCGCGCTTGCGCCGGGCGGCGCGAATCTCGCCGCGGCGGGCCTTCGTCGCCGCCTCGTCGACCGTCCACTCGCGAGACTTCTCGTCGTAGTTGGCGACGACGCCGTTGACCTCGCGGGATACGCGCGAGCGCGTCCAATTGTTGTCGAGGTCCTTCTTCACGTCAGCCGGGTCGCGCTCGATCGGATCGCCCATCGACTGAGCTCCGGAAATCGGATGCACGATGAGATCGTAGTCGTGCAACTGACGCGGCGTGACGAAAGGAGCGATGACTCCGGTCTCGATCAAGTCGGCCTCGACATTCTTGGGCAGCGTCGGATCTTCCGGATCGCCGCGCTCGTGAACGAGCGGCTGGCGATTCTCGATCAGCTCCTTGACGTTGGTGCCCGAAGCATAGCTGGGCCGGTCCGGCGGCGCCGGGTAGGCGCCGAACATCCCGTGGTTGCCGACGATCTTGGAGCGAATGCCGGCATCACCGCAAGCGTACTCGATCCCCGGTGTGTTCTGCACCATCCATACAACGGTGTGGCCGAGTCCACCGCGAAAGCGCCCATAGCCGGCTGAGTCGGGCTCGAGGTTTCGACCGATATAGAGAATCGGGTAGTAGAGTTCGCTGACCTCTGCGTTGCCGAAGTCGGCGTTGGGAACGTAGATCGACCAGGCGCTGTTCTCACCGTCGCCGAGACCGCGAGCCGGGCTGCCGTTGCAAGCCTGCTCGAGCGTCATGCCGGTTACGTAGACGTCCTGCTGGTTGATGCCAGCAAACTCGCCGGTCATCGTCGTCGCCCCACCGGCGGCAACCTCTTCGATGAAACCGCGGGCGTAGAACAGCCGGCCGAGGTTTTCATACAGCGAGCTCAGCCAGATGACCGCCGGCGCCCAGGCGACTCCGGACGACGCGAAGTAGTTCTCGGGATACGGATTCGCCCATGAGCCGCCCGGCGGTGTCTCGATCTCCCATGCGGCAACGGCGCCCCAGTTGAACATGTCGAAGCCCACCATGTGGGAGTAGCCGTTCATCACCGCCGAGATGACCGCCGGCGGGGTGATGTTCTCGCCGAAGGGAACCCAGCCACTGACGCCGTTCATGTTGAACTTGATCTTGGCGTCCTTGTCGACGACGACCTCCATCGGAACGTTCATGTAGCAGTCGACGTCCTGCTCGGGCTTGATGACGCGCTTGCCCTTCATCGCCAGGTCCTTGAAGTTGGCCTTGCGAATGCGACCGGGCACGGTCTGCGTCTTCATGCGCAACTGCGCGTAGCGACGGCCGTCCTCGACATACTCGTGGAGGACGTCTTTCATGTAGTCGACGCCGTACTTGCCGACCAGGGTGCCGATCTTGTCGCGCACCGTGAAGCACCCGGCCAAGCGGCCGCGCGCATCGCCCATGACCAGGTCGGGCACACGGGTTCTGCACTGGATCCGCTTTTCGTACCAGGGATACATGCGGTCGTTTTCGCCGATGCGCTCCATCACCACCGGCACGCCGTCGGCAAAAGCGTCCGGGTTCATGAACCCGATCGACCCCGGCAGGATCATGCCGCCGTCCATGACGTGAGAAACTGACGAAACCCAACAGATCAGCTCGCCTTCGTAAAAAACCGGAATCAGCGTCTGGAAATCGACCGAGTGGATCCCGCCGAAGTGCGGGTCGTTGTTCTCGAAGATGTCGCCCGGCTTGAAGCCCGGATTGATCTCGTAGTCGTTCTCGATGTACGAGCGGATGAGCTGCGACAACAGCCCCGGGTGCGAGACGATGCCCTTGGAAGAGCACACCGACTCGCCGGTCGGCAGGTGGAGGTTCCACACCGCGTCGCCGCCCTCCGCGGCGACCGGCGAAGCCGAGACCTTGCAGCCGACGTCCCAGGCGGCATTCATGCCGTTGAGCAGGATGTGCCAGACCGATTCGTAGGTGCCAGGGTCCTCGGTCTTTCGCTTCATCTCGGTGAGGCCGAACATGCACCCGGTCTCGCTGAGCAAGCGGGCGTTCTCGATGACGCGTTCTCTGAGCGGAGAGCGTAGTTCCTCTGCTGCAGCGCCTGTGCTCATTGCGAATCTCCTCGCTCCATCCAATACACCTTGTGCTCGTCGATCCTGACGCGCCAGCCTTCGGGAACGAAGAGCGTCGTGTTGGAGGCCTCGACGACGGCCAGGCCGGTGAACTCATTGCCGGGGCGAAGCTCGTCCATTTCGTAGATCTGCGCGTCGACCCAGCGCCCTTTCTGGAAGATCGGCCGTTTGTCCTTGTGCGCCTTCACGGTCGGCTTCTCGTCTTCGAGCTCGTACTTCAACACCGCCGGCTTGATCGTCGCAACCTGGGCGATGACGCTGACCTCGGTGGTCAGATAGGTCGGCTCGGGCGGTTTGCCGGCGAGGGTGAACATCTTGCCGAAGATCTCCTCGAATCGACCGAGCAGCGCATCGACATCGGCCGGAGTCGCCAGCGTCGGCACCGGTGATTCGACTTCGACGTCCTCGAGCTGACCGTAGTAGCGGATGTAGGCGATCGGCCGCAGGGTGATCTGGTCGCGGGTGAATCCCTCGGCCAACAGCTCCTGCAGCAGCTCGTCCTCCAGTCCCTTCCAGGCGGCCGAGATCAGATGCGCCGCCTGCATCTTGGCATCGTCGTCCGCGCCCTTGGGCAGCATCGCGGTGACGCTCTTGTGGCGGCGGTGGGCGTAGTCCATGCAGGCGCCTCCCCAGGCGGAGAAAGCCGCCGCATGCGGTGCGGTGGCAATTCCCTTCCACGGGTAGTCGGCGGCGTAGCCGAGGAGATGCATCGGCCCGGCACCGCCGTAGCCGAGCAGAACGTAGTCGCGGATGTCGTAGCCGAGCATCAGCGAGCGCACCAGATGCTCGCGCATCATGACGTTGACGAGATCGACACACTGCTCGGCCGCATTGTAGACGTCGAGGCCCAGCGGCCGGGCCACCTTTTCCTCGAAGAGCTCCTTGGCGCGTTCGAGATTCACGTGCACACGCCCGCCCAGGTAGTTGTCTGGGTTGAGGACGCCGAGCAACATGTCGCAGTCGCAAATCGTCGGAATCTCGTTGCCCTTCTCCTGAAACGTCGGTCCGGGATCGCCGCCGGCGCTGTCGGGGCCCAGCTTGATTCGGTTCGATTGTGGATCGACGCGAATGAGAGTCCCCGTCCCCGCCCCGATCGATTGGATGTCGAGCATCGGCACGTTGACGTACATCTGCATGAACGGCGGCTCGCGATCGATCGGCAGGATGCCTGCGGTGATCGCACCGGCGTCGAAGCTGGTGCCGCCCATATCCGAGCAGACGATGTTGTCGATACCAAGGTGCTGGCCCAGGTAGTGGGCACCCATGAGTCCGCCGACGGGGCCGGACATCATCGTCTCGAACAGACGCGGGTAGCGGATGTTGGTCACGCCACCGTAGCAAAGAACGGTTTTCAGCGAGCGCTCATACCCCTCGGCGGCGAGTTTCTCTTCGACGGTGAGAAACTGGCGGCGCGCCGCTTCGGTGGCATAGGCCTGGATCGTCGTCGCATTGGCGCGCGAGACCTCGCGCTGCACCGGAGCGACCTCGCTCGACAGCGCCAGGTAGACCTCCCTGCCCGCTTTGTCGCATTCCTCCTGGGCGATCTCCTTGGCGCGCTGCTCGTGCGCCGGATTGATGAAGGAGTAGAGGAAGACGATGGCGAGCGCCTCGACGCCCTCGTCGAGCAAGCTGCGCACGGCGTTGCGGACGTCGTCTTCGTAGACGGGAATCACCGGCCTGCCGAACATGTCGACGCGCTCGGTGATGCCGGCGGTCAGCTTGCGCGGTACCAGCGGCTCGGCGTGCTTGCGGTACTGCATGTGGGTGATTTCCGACCAATCGAAGCCGATGAAGGTCTGCCGTCCTCTGCCCTGGACGAGAATGTCCTCGAACCCCTTGGTCACCAGCATACCGGTCTTGAGACCGTTGCGGTTGATCGTCGTATTGAGCATGGCGGTGCCGGTGTAGATCGCGGTTTCGCAGCTCCCGCACACCTCCTTGCCATCCTTCTCCATCGTCTTGCCGAGGTAGGTGAACGCCTCGGCCAGCGACTCCATGTAACCGACACTCTCGTCGTGCGGAGTGGTCGGCCCCTTGCCGATGACGAAGTTGCCTTTTTCATCGACGATGATCACGTCGGTCATCGTCCCACCGGCGTCAGATGCAAAAAGATAGCGGCTCATGTCCCTCCTCGACCAAACAACGCCCGCCCTGCCCTGTCGAACTCCCCGGCGGCATCCGCCGATTCCCATCCGGAGTCAGACCGCACACGATGACACCCAGAGTTGACGTTGTCTCGGAAACGGAACCGTAGCTACTAGCGCAAACCAAACGATCGTTTCAACCGTGGGTCGCCACTGAACATGTGTTCAGAAAGCGCGGTGCAGCCTCCCTACAATCAATACGCGGGGGGCAGCCACCGCAACCCGGACGTGGTACACTCAGCTTCAAGAGTAGAGCGTATGGCGCGTCACAAACAATACTGCCCTGGAGCGGTGGTTCTACTCTCGATAGCCCTGGCAGCAGGCACCGCGCTCGGCGCCAGCGATGGTAGTGGGCAAGGAGGCACCTCTCTTGACTGTGTCGCCGACTGCGACGGCGACGGAACCGTAACAATCAGTGAGTTGCTTCTGGCAGTGCGCGGCGCGCTGGAAGAAGACGCGTTCTTCTGCCTCAACGCCGACGCCGACGTCGATGGTGCGATTGGCATCGGCGAGCTGATTCGCGGTGCCAACGCATCGCTTCACCGCTGCTCTCACCGCTGCGGCGACAGTCTGCGCGCCCTCAGCGAGGTCTGTGAATATGCCGACCCGTTTCCCGTGTTCTGCGGAACCTGCAGAATCGTTAGGGAAGACGGTCGGGTCCGCGTCGGCGACTACACCTGCAACAGCCAGTGTAACTGCGATGTGCCCGAATCATCCAACTGCCGGCGTTACTAACGTCGCGACACGGAACGGCACCCGCTTGCACTCGAGCCCCGAACAAGTCCTGCACTACTGGTTCGCCGATAGCCGCGACGATCCTAGCCTCTGCGATGCACGCAGCGCCTGGTGGTTTGACGGCGGCGAGTTGCTCGACCGAGAAATCGCCGCCCGTTTCGGCAGCGACGTCGAAGCCGCGGCCGCCGGCGACCTCGACGCGTGGCAGAACGAGGCCGACAGATGCCTCGCCCTGGTCCTCCTGCTCGATCAGTTCCCACGCAACATCTACCGCGGCACCGCCGGCGCTTTCGCCAACGACGACAAATCCGTCAACGTCGCCCGCACTGGCGTCGCACGAGGCCACCTGGACCCGATGCGCCCGATCGAAGCCAGCTTCTTCCTGACTCCGTTCATGCACTCCGAGCATATGGAAGACCAGCGCGACGGCATCCACCTGTTAGAAGCACAATGCGAGCGCTGCCCACCACAGTGGCGCAACCGCCTGGAGACGACCCTGCAACACGCCCGCGAGCACGCAGAAGTCATCCGGCGCTTCGGCAGGTTTCCCCACCGCAACGCCATCCTCGGGCGAACCTCCACCCCAGAGGAGCAGACCTTCCTCAACGGCGGAGCCGAAACCTGGGGCCAGTGAAGCTACATCGATGACGTGAGATCTCGTGCGAAGAAAATTAGGCGATCTTCCGCCACACTATCTGGCGACGAAATGCAGCATGGGCCACTCTCGGTGGCGGTGAAAATCGGGGCGTGTCAGGGCTGCGTTGCTACTCAGTCGCGGCGGCGACGCGCGGTCGTAGTCGTAGCGGCACAGTGCGAAGCGCCAGCGTTCGCCGGCGCGCGGCGCACCACCGCTGGGGCCGAAGTCGCGCCACGGGATTTTGCCCTCGACCGCCCAGCCGACCGCTGTCCGTTGCACTGCCGTAACCCACGAAAACTCGCGCGCGGCGCGCCAGCGCTGGTAAGCGTCGGCGCTGCGGCGCGGCAGATACATGTCGAGACGGGCATTGGCCGGGTTGACCTGGAATTCGTAGTAGCCGGGGTCGCCGGCGCGCGGCTTGAAGAAGAGCTCGAAGACATCTCCCAACCAGAGTCGGCCGTCGTCGACCGTCGTAGCGATGACCAGCTCGTCGTCGCGCAGGTCGGCGAGGAAGTAGAGAGCGGCGTCATCCCACAGGAGCCTTGCCTGCATCGGCGTCAACTCATCTGTTTCGCCGGCCGCCCAGGCGGCGGAGAACGAATCGATCACCTGCGCAGCGGCCCAGGCGGGCTCGTCGGCGGCACCGTCGATGACCAGTGGCCCGGCCCGGCGCCGGCATGCGAAGCCGCCGTCTCGCTCGGAGTCCGCCAGGTTGGCCACGGCGAGCGAACACCCGGCACAGAGGGCCAGGGCGGCGGCGCAGCGCCGGGCCGCCGCCAAGCTGCGAGACCTGCTGCCGCTCACGCCGCGCTCGCGGCGCGCAAGGTGTCGAGATCGTGCTCGACCCGGCGCTCGTCGGGGATGACATGGCGCGCCAGGTCGACGAGGCGGGAATGGTGGGTGAAGAAGAGAATCTGCATCGATGCCGAGAGCTCGCCCAGGACGCGCAGGGCAGCCGCCGCTCGCGGGTCGTCGAAGTGAACGAGCACGTCGTCGAGCACCAGCGGCAAGGTGTCGTTGGTGCTCGAGAAGCACTGCAACGTCGCCAGTCGGAGGGCGAGGTAGAGCTGGTCGCGGGTGCCGTCGCTCAAACCGGCGACCCCGACTTCGCTGCCGTCCCGGCGCACACACAGCAACGCCTCTTCGTCGCGCGCGTCGTAGCCGACGCGCAACTCGCGATAGTGACCGAGCGTCAGCTCGGGAAACAGTGCGTTGGCACCGCGCAATACCGGACCCTGATGGCGCTCGCGGTACTTCTCGACCTCGGCCTCGAGAATGTCCGCCGCCAACCGCAAGCGCAGGTAGCGGCGCACGTGCTCGACCAGCTCGGCCATGTGCTGCTGCTCTTGCACGGCAGCCGCGGCGGCGCCGCGCTCGTTTTCGAGAACCTGCAACCCCGCTTCTTTCGAACCGATCTCTCTCTGCAAGCGACCGATTTCGTCGCTCAACACTTCGATCTCGTCCTCGAGCTCGCCGAGTCGAGCGTGCACGACGTCGGCATCGACCGCGCTCGCCTGCGCGACCAGGGAATCGAGATCCGCCCCCTCACCGGCGTCGAGCAGCTCGCGCTCGAGGGCTTCGATCGACATGTCGAGCTCGATCGCTTCGCGTGAGCGCTGCTCGGCCGCCTCGAGGGCGGCGGCATCCACCACCCCCGCCCGCGCCATCATTTGCGCGAGCGCTTTCTCACTTTCTTCGCCGGCGAGCTCGATCTCGCGCAGCGCGCGACGACGTTCGGCAACCTCCCCTTCCAGGCGCCGGCGCGTCTCCGCCTGGGCGACCGCCGTCCGGTAGTGGCGGATCAGCGCTTCCGCCGCCTCCGTCGCCGGCATGGCACGACAATCATCGGCGTACTCGGCAACCAGCACTGCCACTTCCTTTTCGAACGCCGCCACCTCGGTTTCGATGCCGGCGACCCGCAATCGCTGCGACTGCGCCGCGGCGCTCTTTGCCGACAGTGCCACCAAGCCGTCCATGACGGCCAGCGCCTCCTCGGTTCCGAGCTCGTCGCCGGCACCCAAGAGCGCCGTCGCGCGCCGCCACTGCCGTTGCCAGGCCTCGATTTTCGACTGCTGCTCGGCGAGTGCTCGCCGCTCGCGCTGGCAATCGCGCGCGAGCGCCGCCAGCTCGCGCTCCAGCGCGGCGCCCTCGGCAGCCTGCGCCCGCCAGCGCTCCAATGCCGCCGCCGCCTTGGTTGCCAAGCGCGGCAGCGAGTCGCGCTGAGCGACTTTGACGCCGAGCTTGCGCGCGGCGCCGGCCAGCTCGGCGCGCACGCGGGCCATCGTCTTCGCCAGACGCGCATGCTCGGCGGCGAGCCGCTGCCGGCTCGCCTCGGCTTCCTTTACGCCGGCGGCCCGCGCCAGCCAGTCGCGCACCTCCGCCGGAGTGCTCTCCTCCAGCCCCAGCTTTTTCGACGTTCGGCGCCAGCGCCGATCGCAATCGCGCCGCCGCGCCGCCAGCTCCGCGGTCTCCGTATCGAGGCCGCCGATCTCGGCAGCCAGCGATTCCGCCTCGGCCTGCAGCGAGCTCAGCGCGGCAATGCGATCGGCCTCTCGGCGCAGGCGATCGGCGATCTCGTCGCTCTTGCGCATGCCGCGTTCGACCGGCGCGATCACTTTCTTCGACAGCGCCTTCGCCGTCTTGGCACGCTGCCAGGCAGCATCGCGGTCGCCGCGCGCCGCCTCGAGGTCTTTCTCGCCGACCACTGCGGCGCCGGCCTTGGCGACGCGCAGGTCGCGCCGATTGGTGCGCGCGCGCCGCTCGACCTCGCGCCGGCGCCGGACGACGTCGTCCTCGGCGACCGACAGGGCGTGCAGCTCCTTGGCAAAGTCGTCCACCGTCGCCGCCGTCGGCAGCGCCAGAGACGACAACGCGGCGCCATCGCCCTTCCACGGCCGCAAGGTGCGAATGGCGGCGCTCTGCCGCGCTGCGATCGTCGCCAGCTCGGTGTCGATCTCCTCACCGCGCGCCGCGAGCGCCGCGACGTCGCGATGGCTTTCGAGGGCGGCGCTCAGGGCGTCGAGGGAAGGAACCGCCGGCGCGGCGCCAAGCCGCTGCTCGACGTCGTCGCGCGCGTCTTCGACCTCGGCGAGACGGCGGTTGCGCTCCTCGATGGCGGCATCGAGGGCAGCGCGCTGGGTCGCCAGGGTGCGCACCAAGGTCTGCGCCCGCGCTTCGATCTGAAACTCGGCGACCTGCCCGCCGTCGCGGCCAACCGCCCGGGCCAGCCGTGCCGCCTCGGTTTCGAGTACGCCGAGCTCGGCGCGCCGCTTCGGCAAATCCGCCAGGGCCTTGCGATAACTACCGAGACGGGCGCCGAGATCTTCCACCATCTCGGCATCGAGCTCGGCCAGACTCTCGTTGAACTCGATTGCCGACAGAGCTTGGCTGCGCTCGGCAATTTCCGACTCGAGGCGGCGCCCGTCGCGCTCGCTCTCGGCGAGCCGGCGCTGCACCGCCAGGCGCTGCGCCGCGGCATCGGCATCGAGCAAGGGAGGGTCGGCCAGCTCGGCGCGCCGGCGCAGCCAGGCTTGGCGCTTGGCCAACATCGGCAGCACCCGGCGCGCGCGCTGCAATGAGCTCTGTTCGGCGACCAGGGTGGCGCGGCGCCGGCTGGCCGCCGCCAGCTCGGCGCGACAGCGGTCGAGATCGTCGACCTGCAGCACCCACGCTTCGGGGCGCACACAGGCGGCAACGCGGCGCTCGCGCGCCTCCTTCACGGAGCGCAGGGCCTCGTTGATCTTCTGCCGCCGGCCGCGCGGCCGATAGAGCTCGTCCGCTTCCTCGGCCAAGCGCAAGAGCACGCTCTGAATCCCCCGCCCACCGGCGCCGGCTTCGAAGAGACTCTCGCCGACGGCGCCGCCGCCGTGCAGCAACGCCTCGGCACCGCGGCGCAGCGATTCGTGGTCGAGGCCGAACATCGCGCCAAACGTCGCCTCGTCGACACCGGCCAGCATGCCGCGCAGCAACTGCTCGGCGAGCGGCTCCCGAGTGGCGGCGTCGAGGAGGGTGTTCTTTGCCCCTTTGCGGCGCACGACGTCGATGGCGTTGCCGTGGTGCGACAGGCGGGCGCCGACCAGCAGCTCGCCCATCTTGTGCACGTGCGCGTCGGTCGTGTTGACCGGGATGCCGTAGAGCAAACCGCTGATCGCCCGCAGGGTCGTGCTCTTGCCGGCCTCGTTGCGACCGTAGACCATATGAACCGCCGGGCAAGCCGAAAAATCGAGCTCGACCTCACTGAAGTGGCCAAAGGCGTGCAGGCGCAGGCTCTCCAACCTCATGTCGGCTCCCCCTGCGACAGCAGGCGAGCGAAGAGGATGCGCTCGACGTCGTCGAGCGCTTCGCGCACGGCCTCGGTGCCGAGAATGTCCTCGGCGCCGCTGCGCACTTCGGCGGGCAACTTGGCGCGCACCTCTTCCAGCGACGCCGCCATGGCGGCGATGCGCTCGTCGTCGCTGCGCAGATCGCGCAGCGACGACATCAGTTGACCGATCGCATCATCGCGCTGGCGCAGCGCCGTTTCATCGATCACCGCTTCCGTCGCCAAGGCAATTTTCTCGAGCCAGATCGAGTCGGGGTCGACATCCGTCGCACTTGCACGCAAGGCACTGAGCCAGCGCGCGGCGTCGGCGTGCAGCGCGACATGGGCGCCAGTCCGGCCGGTCACGTTGACGCGCAACGCCAACAGGCGGCCATCCGCCGCTTCGCTCGCCTCTTCGAACTCCCGGCGCGCCGCATCGACGACGTCGTCGGGCGAGGCGCAGTCGCTGGCATCGACTTCGAGACGCTGCCAGCGAACGACGTCCAAAGCGTGGTGAGTCGCCGCCGCAACCCGACCGCCGACGACTTCGACCAGGGTCGCGCCCTTGGCGCCGACCTCGCGGATGTGGCGGCCCTGTAGATTGCCGGGAAAGACGATCCACGGTCGCTCGTGCAGCACCTCGCGAGCGTGCACGTGGCCGAGGGCCCAGTAGTCGTACCCCGCCTCGACCAACGTCTCGAGCCGACAGGGGGCGTAGGGCTCGTGTCCCGGGCGACCGTTGACGCTGGTGTGCAGCACTCCGATGTTGAACAGCCCAGCGACCGGCGCCGGGTAGTGCGCGGCGAGGTCGTCGCTGACGGCGCGCGTGGCAAAGCCCTGGCCGTGGATGGCGACACCGAGGTCCTCGAGCACGTAGGTTTGCGCGGCGCGGGTCGACAGCTCGAACGATGTCTCCGGCAAGCGCAAATGTCGCGTAATGCGGCTCGCCGCATCGTGGTTGCCGCGCAGCCAGTAGACGCGGATGTCGGCGGCGCGCAGGCGCGACAGTTGAGCGGCAAAGAACAACCCGGTCGAGTAGTCGCGCCAGTCGCCGTCGTAGAGGTCGCCGGCAATGACGACGAAATCCACTTCCTCGGCGAGGCAGAGATCGACGAGATTCTCCATCGCCCGGCGCGAGGCGCCGCGCAATCGATCCACCGGCGCACCGTCGTAGCGCTCCAGACCGCGCAGCGGACTGTCGAGATGGAGATCTGCCGCGTGGAGAAACTTCACGCTGCAAATCTACGCCGCACCGCCGGCCGAGGCCAGCCCGCACAGGACGGCGCGCTCACGGCGCGGGAAAAAGGAGCGTCGCTTCGGCGAAGGGAAGAAACGCGAAGGACGAACCGTCCGCGTCGGCCCGGGCGCGCAGCTCGCCGAAGGTCTGGTCGAGGTCGTCGGCGAGGCGCGGCGCGGCGACCAGGGGCTCACTGAGCGGCCTGGTGAAGTCGTCGTAGTGGATCGGCATGAGCCGCCGCGGCCGCAGGTGGCCGAGTGTCTCGTCGAGATAGGTCTCGCGGTACTCGGCCGTCATCTTGCTCAGTCCGCCGACGCCGAGCAGCACGACGTCACTGCGATAGGGGGAAAGTGCCCCCTCGACGAAACCGGCACTGCCGACGATGGCGAGCGAACCGAGAGGGTGGGCGATGTGAACCACCCAGGTCGTACCCTGGCGATAGTCGAGCGCGGCCGCCGGTGGCACCAGCGGCTGGTCGATCGTTCCCTCGGCAAATCCGTGCGGCAGGTGACGCGACTCGATCAGGGTGACGGCGAAGGCGCCGAAGGTCAGCGGTACGCCGGACTCGGCGACGACGATCTGCGAGGCCGGCAAGCCCCAGCCACGGGCGATGTTGGCGCTCGAGCGCGAGCCGATCAAGACGGCGCCAGTGCGTTCGGCCACCTCGGGCGAGTCCATCGCGTGATCGTAGTGAGAGTGCAGGGCGACCAGCGCATCGAGGCGTTGCACACCGGCTCGCCGCAACTCGGCGGCGATGCGCGCCTCGTCCGGCGCGACCTCGCCGGCCAGTACCTGCCAGAGAGGCGGGCGCGAAAAGAACCCGTCGGTCATCAAGTGCGTTTCGCCGTCGGAGACGAGTAGCGTCGACACGCCCAGGAAGGTCGCGGTCACACCGGGCGCACCGTTCGCCGGCGGCGCGACCAACGCTGCGTAAGCCGTCAGATCAGGCCGATCGCGCCATGCATAGACAGCGGCGCCGATCAGCAGCACCAGCAAGACGAGGAGAGCCTTCAGCACCTTGCGCAGCATCGCGGCAGCCCAGCATCGCTCACAGCAGTTCGGCCGGTGAGACGCGAGCGATCCACTCGCGATAGCCACAGTCGTAGCCGACCTGGCGCTGGCGGGTGCGGATGCGCTCGAGCAGCGACGACATCGCCGTCTTGGCCAACGCCGGCCGACCGGCGACCCAACCGGCGACGTTTTCACCGGTCCGCCGCGCCTCGCTGGTGGTGCCGTCGAGCAGTGCCCCCTCCTCGCCGTGCTCGCCGTCGCCGAGACCGAGGAAGCTCTCGATGACATGCGAGGTAACCTTGGTACTGTGCTTGCGCGACACTTTGATATTGCCCTTGCCGGTGACGACGTTGCCGGTACCGAAGACCCCGTCGAAGCCTTCCAGGCGGCCGAGCTCGCGATCGGCAAAGCGATAGAGATGGCCATCCAACTCGACACCGGCGATCGGCTCGGGAATGCTGCCAATCGAGCTCACCACCATCGGCGCCGCGACCTCGGTGACTTCGCCATCGACCGGCACCGCCCGCCCATCGACGACGCGCGTGTGCTGAAAGCGAACCCCGGCCAGACGCTCGCCGTCGGCGAGAATCGCCACCGGCAAACGCAGCGGCATGACGTCAAAGCAGTACTTCTCCCTCGCCTTGTCGAGGATCTTTCGCCGCGTCGCCTCGACCTTGGCCCGCTTGTCGTCGTCGAGGGCGGCGCCACCGTCGGCCAGCGGCATGTCTTCGACGCGCCGGCGATAGTAGAGCGCGGCGCCGCGCAGCCCGAGATCGGGCCAGCTCAAATCGCGCTGGGCCAGCGTCCTGGCAATACCGGCGTGCTCGATCGCCAACGCGTCCTCGGCGAAACCGCGCGCCTCCAGGGCCCTTCGCGTCGCTTCGATCTGCAGGGCCTTGACGACGTCAATCGACGCCAGGCCACCGCCGACGACGATCGTTCCGTCGGCGATTTCATAGTGCGGGCCGGCGTAGTCGGGTTCGAGAAAATGGTTAAACCAATAGATGAAGGAATTCTGGTAGACCAGTCCATGACCTAGGAAAGTGTCCGCATCTGCCACCGGAAAAGGCCTGTCGCGCCAGGCGCCATTGGCGAGGATGACGGCGGAAAAACCCCATTGGTCGACCAGCTCGCGCAAATCGACATCGGTGCCCACCTTGGTCGACGGCACGAAGTGCACCAGAGGGTGTTCGAGCTTGCCGTTGATCGATTCGAACTCCTTGCGCCGCAACTTCACATGCCAGCGCGGCAGACCGTCCTCGATCTTGCCGTAGGGCCGTCGGTTCTGCTCGAAGACGGCGCAGGAGATACCGCGGGCGGCGAGGATGCCGGCGGCCTCGGCACCGGCGGTCGCGCCGCCGATGACGGCGACGGCGTGCCGCGGCGCGGAATGTGACTCAGAATCGCTCATGGCAAGGGCCAAACCACTAGCCTGGAAGAGTCGCGGGATTCAAGGATCCGGCCTCCGGTGAAGCGAAGATCAGCGGCGGCGCGACACCGTCGCGACATCGATTCGCGGCTCGAGCTCGAGCTCGCTGGCGAACACCGCCGGGTCGTAGCCGGCGGGCAGAGCGTAGCTTTCGGCGACGAACCAGTGATGCCCTGCAGCGACGGCGCCCCAATCGACGAGGCGAAAGCCAATTCCCGGCATCTCGCCGGGCCGCTCCTCGGGGCCGTCCGGCGCCGCCGTCTCACGGTAGTAGATTTTCTTTGCAACGGTGGCGAGTGTCGGGCCGAGACGCAGAACCAGCGCGAACGTCGAATCGGCACCGCGCAGCGCCAACAATCCACCTTCGGCAGCCGCCAGAGCACGACCTACTGCGGCAGCGGCCTCACCGACGACGACGTCACCCGACAGACCGGGCAACCAAAGTCGCCAGCCGGCGAGATTCAAAAAATCCAGGGCGGCCCGGATCTCGATGCCCGCCAGCAGCTTGGCCGGTGGAAAGTTGAGGCGCAGGCGCACCGGCAGCGCGACGAAGTCCCGGTAGAAAGTCGTTTCGGTGCGCAGGTAGGGGGTGCGAAACCCAAACGCCAGGCGCACCCACTTGCGCTCGCGGCGCAGCACGCGGATCGCACCGACGCGCCACGCCTCGTACACCGATTGGATGTGGCTTTCATCGCGGTAGAGCGGAAACACTCCGAAGAAGCGGCCCGAGGCGCGAATCTTGAGGCGGTCGAGAAGATCGCGGCCGGTCGCGTCGCCGCGGCGCAGCGCCAGCTGGCGGGGTGTCGGACCGCCAAAGCCGACATCGACACTGGCACCGCTCATGCGGTCGTCCGCGACGTCGTATTCGACGTAGCGCCGCGCCGAGCGCGGCGCCCGGCCGGCGTGGAGAACCGCGTAGACCCAGCGTTCCTCATCGCCGAGGCGCAGGCGGATCTCGTCGACGCAAACGTGATTCGGCGACCAGAGCCAGTCGGTCCGGTGCGCCGCATCCGACCACATCCAAACGAGCTCGTCGTTGCCATCGATGCGACCGCCGTCGCCGTCCGCGCCGGCGCCGGGGCCCCGGTCGAGCACGATCTCACCGCCGCCATCGCGCTCGTCGAGCTGCCAGGGAATGACCTGGCAGCCGTCCGCGCAGGCGAAGAAGCCGACTCGCGCCGGCTCGGCACCCGACAAACAGCGCGCCAGCGCCGCTCGCATCACCAGCGGGCGCCAGATGTGGGTGTTCCTCGTCTCACCCGGTGAGTGGGCGTCACGCGTGTCGTCCGAAGTGTGGGTGGCCCGCGTGTCGCTCGCGCCGGCCTGGAGGGGCTGGGCGAGCAGGGAAAAGACCAGCCCTGCAAGAACCTTGCGCCGAAAACGCTTAAGGGTTGACACGGGGATGCTCATTTCGAATAAGGGGTCGCGCGGGCGACCGAGCCGAGAAACCCGGGGGGGTTTGGGGCGACGGGGTCTTAAAGGAGGTCTTTATATGTTGTGTCGCGTGAAGCATCTACGAGGGTTTGCGTTTTTGGTCGCGCTCCTGATGGCGGCTGTTCAGCAGCCCGCCAACGCAGCGAGCCTGGACAAGGAGGGCGAGATCGGCATCGGCCTGCGCGCTTACGGCTCGGCCCGCATCCAGACGGAAGACACCGATATCTCGATCATCGAAGACGGAATCGGCCAGACCTACCGCAGCCTCACCTTTCCGGTTTCGTCAGCTGGGCACCTGCGGCAGAGCCGCTACTTTCTCGAGGCCGAGTTCAAGCACGACATCCAGCGCCTCTACGAGGAAGGCTTCGGCCCCTTCGCGCTGCTGCAGATGCTGCCCTTCGACTTCACGCGGATGCGCTACCAATTGATCTACCGAGGCGAATACGAAGGCGTCTTCGACTACGGCCCGCGCGGCTTCCGCACGAGAGAACAGTTTGAAAACAAAGTCCTCGTACCCGATTTTTCCGGCAACAGCGCCCGTATCGATCTCGCTCGCCGCCGCATGCGGCAGCGTTTGAACGACCGTCACCGCCTCTTCCAGGCCTTCATCGACTTCCAGGTGGAAGATCTCTTCGTCCGCTTCGGCCGCCAGATTCTGGTCTGGGGAGAGACCGACGCCTTCCGCTTGATGGACAACATCAATCCGGTCGACAACGGATTCGGCGGTTTCCTCATCCCCCTCGACGAGCGCCGGGTGCCGCTCGACATGCTGCGCCTCAACTACTACCTGGGCAATCTCGACAAGCTCAACCTCTCGGTGCTCGGCTTGCGCGAAGCCTACCTCGAGGCTTTCTGGGCTGTCGACAACGCCGTCGGCTGGTTCCCCGGCATCAACATCAAGGGGTCGCCGTGGGCGCTGCCCAATCTCGGTGAGCCGAGCGCTACCCAGTGGGACTTTCAGGCACCACCGCCGCGCAACATCGACCACAGCCGCGGCGGTATTCAGTTCAAGTTCAACACCGAGCTGCCCGGCGTCGAAGAAGCCACTTTCGGCATCGCCCACTACTACACCTTCTTCGACACCCCGCAGGTGCAGAGCTTCGTTTCGGGCACTTTGCCGGGATTTCCCGTCGCACCTATCTTCGTCAACCCCGACACCGGCCAGCTCGCCGACGACCCACACACCGGCGGCAACCCGGGCGACACCGGCTTCCTCGGCATCACCAAACAGACGGCGGAGCGCACACAGGTCACGGGACTCTCCGGGACCTTCGCGATTCCCGCCGTGTGGGCGCGCCAGATCGGTCTGACCGGCGAGCCGATCATTCGCACCGAGCTCGCCTACTTCCGCAACGAGCCCCGACACCAGCAAGAGCAGCTCGACCCGTTCACCTACTCCCTCGGCTTGGGCTGCGGACCCAACCGCAACGACAAGAACGACGCCAACGCCTACATCAACGAGGATGGCTTCTGCACCGTCGATCCCAACCCCGGCGATTCGTGGAACTTCGTCCTCGGCATCGACACCAACCAGTTCATCCGCTGGATCAATCCGCAGAACTCGTTCTTCATCACCACCCAATTCTTCTACAAACACCTGAACGGGGCGTCCAAGCGCCAGCTCCTGTCCGAACGATTCGATGACGCCGACATCCGCGACGTCGACCGCTCGGTCGCCGAGCCGCTCAGCGCTGGCGAGGTCTTGCCGGTGCCGGTTTCGCGACGGCGTTCCGCCTACACCTTGTCGGCTCCGACGGCGACGCAACCGGATCTCGCCAAGAGCGGGGTCGACCAGTTTCTGCAAACCCTGCTGATCTCGTCGTCCTTCGCCAGCGGTCAGGTCGTGCCGTCGTTGACCATGCTCTACGACTGGGCTGGGGCGGTCGCCGTCATTCCGCAGCTCACGCTTCTCAGGGACCCGTTCCGCCTGCGCTTTTCCTACTCCTACCTCAACGCCAACAAGCTCAAGGGGAACGCCGGTGTCAGCCTGCTGCGCGACCGCGACAATTTTCTCTTTCAGATCGAGTACGTAATCTAGCTCGCCGGCGCAGAGAGCGGGCGAGCCGAGCTTCCGATGAATGGGCTGACACATCCGACTGACCGGTGTGTCGGCTGAGATAAGGGGAACCGTGACACAGCGAAGAGTCTGGTCGATCGCCGCCCTTCTTCTTTGGGGCCTGGCGGGTGCAGCATGGGCCGAGCCGGTACAGCGCTCGAACATCCGTCAGAACTTGTTCACGACCTGTGCCAGCCCCGACGGCCGACGTTGGATCGTCGGCGAGTTGGGGCGCATCTACAGCACGCACGATCTCGGGCAAACCATCCAGCGTTCCGTGATTGATTCGCGCGAGGCTTTCCTGTCGATCGCCTGCCTGCCCAACGGCGGCCTCTTTCTCTCGGGCCAGCACGGTCTGGTGATGCGCTCGCGCGATCAGGGTCAGTCGTGGCAGAAGCTCGACGTCGGCACGGACCGAACACTTCTGGCGATCGACTTCGCCAGCGACAACGTCGGCGTCGCCATTGGTGACTACGGCACCATCGCCCGCACTGAAGACGGCGGCGACACTTGGAACAAGGTCCCCTTACCGGAAGAAATACCGCTGCCGGAAGACATTGCCGAGATCATCCAGCCCGGCGACGTCCTGCTCTACGGCGCGGACTTCGTGACGCCGGAAAAGGGTTGGATCGTCGGCGAGTTCGGCGTCATTCTCAACACCATCGATGGCGGCGCTTCCTGGCAGGCGCAGGCCAGCCCAGTCGAGACGACCCTCTTCGGCGTCTCCTTTGCCGACGAGTTGCGCGGCTGGGCCGTCGGCATCGATGAAGTCTTGCTCCATACCGAAGACGGCGGCGTGACCTGGGCACCGCAACGAGTACCGCCACGCAAGGGATTCGTGCTCGGACTCTACGACGTCGACGTGCAAGGCGACATCGGCTGGGCGGTCGGCGACAGCGGTTTCATGTTGCGCTCGACCAATGCCGGCAAGAGTTGGGAACGCGTGCAACTGCCGATCGAGCTGGCAGCGAACTGGCTGCGCGACGTCGACATCGACGACCAGGGCAACGGTCTCGTCGTCGGCGGCGGCGGCATCATGATGGCCACCCAGGGCGACCAGTACCGCAAGCTCGGCCAGTAGGGGAGAGAAGAGATGATTCCGCAATCTTGGATCGACGCATATTTGCGGCTGCTGCTGAAGTACAGCGGCACGGTGGCCATCATCGTCGCCCTGGTCACACTGTACTTCATGTCGGCGATGACCAACCTGCGCCTGCACACCGAGTTCTTCGATTTCTACCCTAAGTTCCGCACCTCCTACGACGCCTTCCAGGCCTGCCGGAAGGAAACCGAAAAGGGGGCGCTGTCCTGCCTCGGCAACGCCGTCGTCAACCCGGGACCGGACCCCTACATCCAGATCTACAACGACTTCCGCGAGATGTTCGGCAGCGCCAACGTCATGTCGATCATCCTCGAGGTGAAGAGCGGCGACATCTACAACCCGGAAACACTGCAAAAGCTGGATCGCATCACCAAACACGTCATCAACGCGAAAGGAGTCGTGCCGTACCAGATCGCCTCGGTCGCCCACCCCAAGGTGCGCAGCATCACGACGCGCGCAGGCGCGCTGCAGATTCGCGAGCTCTACTACCCCGGCGTGCCGCAAACGCAGGAGGATGCCGAGCGGGTTCGTTTCGGGGTCTACTCCACCAAGGGCGTGCGCGGTCTCTACACCTCGATGGACGATACGGCGGCCGTCGTGCATGCCGGATTCTGGGAAGAAGAGCTCGACTTCAACGCGCTCTACGACCACATCACGACACTCAAAGAGCAGGAAGAGGACGACAACCACACGCTCTACATCACCGGCTTCCCGTGGCTCTACACGTCGGTGCTGCGCTACGCGACGCAAGTCCTCCTGGTCTTCCTGGCGACGACGCTGGCTCTCTCGTTTCTCCTCTTCGTCTATTTCCGCACCTGGACCGGTGTCTGGGTGCCGATCTTTTCTGGACTACTGTCGAGTATCTGGGGCTTGGGAATCGCCGTAATCCTCGGGTTCAACCTCGACCCGCTCGTCCTGGTGATCCCGGTGTTTCTCACCGCCCGCGCGCTGTCGCACTCGGTGCAATCGATGGATCGCTACCACGAGGAGTACTACCGTACGGGTGACAAGGAAAAGGCGATCGTCGAGTCCTACGGGCATCTCTTCCCGCCCGCCATCGCCTCGATCATCACCGACGGCATCGGCCTGCTGGTCGTCGCCGTGGCGCCGATCCCACTGATCCAGAAGGTCGCCATCTTCGCCAGCTTTTGGGTAGTGTCGATCTTCATCAGCGTCGTGACGCTGCACCCAATCATTCTCAAATGGATCGATCCGCCGCCGAAGGAACACGCCGACATCCAGGTCGGCCCGATTCCGATGAGTCGTGGCCTGATGTACGTCGGCATCAACGTGCTCGTCGTCGCCCTGCTCGCCTTCCTCGGCGTGACCATTCCCATGCCGGAGATCATGGGCGGTTCTTGCGACTTCACGGGCGGCTGGTTCCTGCTCTGGTGCCTGCCGGCGATCTGCTGGTTCTGGTACTACTACGCTGAGAAGATCTACCCGGCGATCACCTGGGTCGTCATCCAGGGTAGCGAGGGCTGGCGGCGCTGGGCGATGGTCCTGCTCACCATCTTCCTGCTCATCGGCAGCGCCAGCTTGGCACGCCACCTCAAGGTCGGCGACATGTCACCAGGAATGGCCCTGCTCTTTCCCGACCATCCCTACAACGTGGGGTGGGAAAAGCTGAACCAGAAATTCCTCGGCGCCAGCCAGCTCATCGTCATTGCAGACACCAAGCGGCCCGATGGCATCAAGGACTCCAAGCCGCTGCAGTCGATCGAAGAATTTTCGAACTACATGATCGGCGCGGAGGGAGCCAGTGACGCGGTGACGATCATCGACATCGTCAAGCGCCTGGCCCGCCTCTACCACGACGGCGACCCGCGCTGGGGTTTGATCCCGGACAATCCCAAAGAGATCGGACAGCTCTTCTACGTATTTACGAACTCCTCGGCGCCCGGCGATCTCAACCGATTCATGGATCCGTCCGGCCGCTACGCGACGGTTCTCACCCTGTTCCGCGGCTACTCGCACAAGATCATCACCGAAGCGATCGAGTTCGGAAAGGACTTTGCCAAACACAACGACACCGGCGACGTCGAGTTCAAATTCGCCGGCGGCCTGTTCGGAATTCTCGCCGCCGTCAACGACGCGGTCGAGAGCTCGTATTGGACCAACATCTTTCTCATCTGGCTGATCGTCTACATCTGCCTGTACCTCACCTACGGCACGTTCTTGTGCTGCGCGATTCTGATGATCCCGGTGGTGATGTCTCAGCTCGTCGCCGAGGCGTTGATGGTGCTGATGAAAATCGATCTCAACGTGAACTCATTACCCATCGCGGCAGCCGGCGCCGGGGTCGGGGTCGACTACGGAATCTACCACTTCTCCCGAATGATCGATTCGTACGACGAAATCGGCGAGCTCGACGAAGCGGTCGACCACGCTACGGCGACGACCGGCAAGGCGATCATCTTCACGGCGACGACGATGATCGCGGGGACGATCTTCTGGTGGTTCTCCGCCCTCAAATTCCAGGCGGAAATGGGATTCCTCCTCGCCCTGCTCATGGCCTTCAACACCTTCGGCGGTCTCGTCGTCGTGCCGGCCTGGGTCAAGGTGATCCGGCCGAGGTTTTTCACCGAACGAACACCGCGCCGACTGGGCCAACATACAGGGGCAGCACCGGCCTAGCGGACGGGAACACCGACGGAACGAGCGGGGATTGGACACACGGCGCAGGTCGAGACACGAGTCGAAGATCGAATGCAAGGCAAGCGAAAGGCGGGCTTCCGCTGGTGCTAACGGGAGACTTTGGGTTAGGCTCGGGGGCGGAACAATCGAACGGTCACCCCCGCAAAGAGGCAAGAACGAGAATTTCGGCGGCATACGAAGGTAGGGACAAGTGGTTCCGCACGTTTTCTGGGACGTCGCCAGGCGGCACACGGGTGAAAAAAAGGAGGCAAGCATGAGAAGGACAGGCGCATTCGTAGTGGGCATGGCCTTGTCCATCAGCGGCGTTCTAGCGACGCCACGAGTGATGGCGGACCAACCTTCCTGGGTTCTGGACAGCAACACCTGGCAACAGGGCAAAGACCTGCTGCCCGAGGTCGTCCTCAACCGGGTCAAGAGCGGCGACTACTGGTTCAACGTATTCGAAGTCGACCCCGCCGATTTCCGCAACAACTACTCCAAAGAGTTCTGGGCGGCGAGCGAAGCCAACGCCGGCAAGTTCGACCTCGACCCCGACACCTGTGGGTTGAAGGACAAATCGACCGGCAAGATCCCGGACTACTACTACGGTTTCCCCTTTCCCAATGTGACCAAGGACGAACCGCTCGCGGCCTGCAAGATGGCTTGGAATTTCCAAGCTGCCAACGGCATGGGCGGCGGCCAGGGAGCCTCGTTCACGCTGAACGGCATCGACACTTCGGGTGAGTTCAAGCGCATCAAGCTGTGGCTTCATACGCTTGCGTACATCGGCCGGCCGGGCGGTGCGATCGAGAACCCCGACGGTCTGCGCGGCGCCAGTTTGACCAACGTTCTCGAGCCTCTCGACGTCGATGGCGTCGGCGGTTTGACCAAACGGCAGAACGACTGGACGTCACAGGACAAGGCTTGGTTCTTCGTCCCGGCAACCCGTCGTGTTCGCCGCGTGAACGCAGCCACACGCTCCGACCCGATCGCCGGACTCGACATCTTCTCCGATGACCTGAACTGCTACGGCGGCAAGATCGAATACTACAAGTGGAGCCTGGCCGGCGAAGGAAAGATCCTCGCCCCCGTGCTGGACACCAAGCCGATCCCGATGAAGAAGAAGACCGACACCCGCTGGGACGTCGAGATTCCGTACTTCAAGGGCGCCTACGAAACGCCGGGCGCCAAGGGAATTCCGTGGCTGGTCGTGGAGAACCTGAAGATGGTTCCGCGCGAAGTCTGGATCCTGCACGGTCAGTCCGAAGACCCGTACTACAACTTCGGAAAAGTGATCATGTACATGGACAAAGATATGTACCGGATCTGGTGGAAGCTGGTTCACAACCGCGCCGGCGAGTACTTCTACAACGCGATGTGCGCCTATCAGTTTTCCGAGACGCCGGACAAGGCCTTCAAGACCGTGTCGCCAAACATGGTCGTCGGCGTCAACGACAAGACCAACCGCGCTTGCCTCGCCGGTCGCTACTCTTCGCTCTTCATCGAGTCGAACTACCCGAAGGACTACTTCACGCTGCGAACCCTGACGCGCCTGTCCGACTGATCGCGACGCGCCAGAACATGCGAAAGGGGGAGCGCTTCAGCGCTCCCCCTTTTTTTCGTCCGCACTCGGACTCCCCTCGCCATCCGCAGGCTCATCCTCGGACCGCATCTTTTCCAGCAACTCGCGATCTCGGCGTGCGAAGTAGTCGTCTTCGCGAGCCTTTTCGAGATCCCGCAGCTTGTCCCCGAGTCGATCTTTTTGATCACCAGCCATGTGCTTCCTCGCACTTCCGTTGGTACCCAGTGTAGCGGCCCCGCCCACCAGGCACCAAGCATCGCCCTTGCACCGCCGTCGATCGTGCTTAGGTTGCCACCCGCCGAGCAAGAAAAGCACTCAAATTCAAAGGTTTCAGGGGAGCAGTGAATGGATTTCAACCGTCTGACCGATCGATCGAAAGATGCCGTACGCGAGGCCCAGGCCATCGCCTCGCGCGAGCAACAACAGGGCGTCGACGTCGTTCACCTCCTCGCCGCCCTCCTCGCCCAAAGCGATGGCGTTGCCGAGCCGGTGCTCCAGGCGGCCGGCGTCGATGCCGCCAAACTCGCCGCTGACCTGAGTGGCGAGATCCAGCGCCTGCCGAAAGTCACCGGCCCGGCGGCGTCGCCGGATCAGGTCTTCATCACACCCGGACTCAACACCCTCTTTCGCGCCGCCGAGTCCGAGGCACAGCAGCTCAAGGACGAGTACGTCAGTGTCGAACACCTGCTCATCGCCGCCGTCGAAGACCAGGGCACCGCCGGTCGCTTGCTGCGCGAGCACGGTGCAAGCCGCGATCAGATTCTCGCCGCTCTGCAAAAGGTTCGCGGCAACCAGCGCGTCACCTCGCCGAACCCCGAAGACACCTACCAAGCCCTGGAAAAATACGGCCGCGACCTGACCAAGCTGGCGAGCAGTGACAAACTCGACCCGGTCATCGGTCGCGACGAGGAAATCCGCCGCGTCATCCAGGTGCTGTCGCGCCGTACCAAGAACAATCCCGTCCTCATCGGCGAGCCCGGCGTCGGCAAGACGGCCATCGTCGAAGGTCTCGCCCAGCGCATCGTCGCCAAAGACGTCCCCGAGGGACTCAAGGATCGCCGCCTCGTCGCCCTGGACATGGGCGCTCTCATCGCCGGCGCCAAGTTTCGCGGCGAGTTCGAAGAGCGGCTCAAGGCGGTTCTCAAGGAAGTCCAAGAAGCAGCCGGCGACGTCATTCTCTTCATCGACGAGCTTCACACCGTCGTCGGCGCCGGTGCCGCCGATGGCGCGATGGACGCCGGCAATCTGCTGAAACCGATGCTGGCGCGCGGCGAACTGCACTGCGTCGGCGCGACGACGCTCGACGAATACCGCAAGTACATCGAAAAGGACGCGGCACTCGAGCGTCGATTTCAGCCGGTCACGGTGGCACAGCCGAGCGTCGAGGATACCATCTCGATCTTGCGCGGCCTGCGCGAACGCTACGAAGTGCACCACGGCGTGCGCATCAAGGACAGCGCCGTCGTCACCGCCGCGGTCTTGTCGAACCGGTACATCACCGACCGCTTCCTGCCCGACAAGGCGATCGATCTGGTCGACGAAGCGGCCGCCAAGTTGCGCACCGAAATCGATTCGATGCCGGCCGAGCTTGATGAGGTCTCGCGCCGCGTCATGCAACTCGAAATCGAACGCGAGGCGCTCAAGAAAGAAAGCGATGCCGGTTCAAAGGAGCGTCTGGTCAAGCTCGAAAAGGAGCTGGCCGAGCACCAGGAGCACGCCAACAACCTGCGCGCTCGCTGGCAGAGCGAGAAAGACAGTGTCGGCTCACTGCGTACGCTGCGCGAAGAAATCGAATCGACCAAGCGAGAGATCGAGCACGCCGAGCGCGCCTACGATCTCAACCGCGCCGCCGAGCTGAAGTACGGCAAGCTGACCGAGCTGGAGAACAAGCTCGCACAGGAAGAAAACGCTCTCTCCGAGCAGAACGGCAGCAGCCGATTGATCAAAGAAGAGGTCGACGAGGAAGACATTGCCGAAGTCGTCGCTCGCTGGACCAACATCCCGGTGAGCCGACTGATGCAGGGAGAGATCGAAAAGCTGTTGCACCTAGAAGAGCACTTGCACCAGAGGGTCGTCGGTCAGGATGAAGCCCTGCGCGCCGTCTCGGACGCCGTCATCCGGGCGCGCTCGGGCCTGAACGATCCAAACCGCCCACTCGGCTCGTTCATCTTTCTCGGCCCGACCGGCGTCGGAAAAACCGAGGTGGCGCGTGCACTCGCCGAGTTTCTCTTCGACGACGAGCAGGCGATGATCCGCATCGACATGTCTGAGTACATGGAGAAGCACGCCGTCGCCCGGCTGATCGGTGCACCGCCGGGATACGTCGGCTACGACGAAGGCGGACAGCTCACCGAATCCGTGCGCCGCCGTCCGTACAGCGTCATCCTCTTCGACGAAATCGAAAAAGCACACCCGGACGTCTTCAACGTTCTGCTCCAGCTCCTCGACGACGGACGCCTCACCGATTCTCACGGTCGCACCGTCGACTTCAAGAACACCGTCGTGCTGATGACGTCAAACGTCGGCAGCCAGCTCATTCTCGACTCTCGCGGGAGCGAACACGAACAAATGCGCGAAGAAGTGCTAGGTGCCCTGCGCCAGAGCTTCCGGCCGGAGTTTCTCAACCGGGTCGACGAGATCGTCGTCTTTCACGCCCTGACGCGCGAAGAGCTCAAACAGATCGTCGAAATCCAGCTCGGCCGCCTGCGCAGCCGCCTCGAGGAACGCAAGATCGAGCTGGCGCTCACTGACAAAGCACTCGAGCACTTCGCCACGACCGGCTACGATCCGGTTTACGGCGCGCGGCCGCTGAAACGGCTGCTGCAGCGCGAGCTCGAAACCGTGCTCGGCCGCCGCATCCTCGCCGGCGAGGTGCGGGAGAACAGCCGCGTCACCGTCGATATCGACGAAAACGGCGAGCTGACCTTCGCCAGTCAGACCCTACCGCGAGCCGCTTGAGGCTCGCGGCGCCGCACCGGTGGGTTTGCTAGCCGGCGATCTCGGCGATGATTTCGGGCGACAGCGTGAGCGTGGCGGGAAAGCGGCGGCGATAAGCGCCATAGCGGGTGAGGACGCGCTCGACGTACCTCACGACGTCGCCACCGCGGGCAAACCCGTGCCTCGTCTCCTCGTAGAAAGCGGGCTGCTCGAGCAGCAGGACGATCGACGCCACCGATTCCTGCCAAACCAGCGGGTCGTAGCCGAGCTCGGCGGCGAGCTGCCGGGCGTCGCGCAGATGCCCCGGACCCATGTTGTAGGCGGCCAGCATCAGGGCGCGCGTATCGTGCGGAGTCGCTCCGGCAAAGGCGGCACGCATGGCGGCCAGATAGCGAACGCCGGCTCGCACGTTTGCATCCGGCTCGGCGTAGGGGAAGACGCCCACTTCGCGTGCCGCCGCCTCGCGCACCTGCATCAGGCCAAAAGCCCCGGCCGGGCTCAGCGCTTTGGGCTGAAAGGCCGACTCTTCAGCGATGACCGCGGCGACCAAGCGCCAATCGAGCGCCTCCTCGTCCGCGTAGCGAGCGATGGAGTCGGCGTACAAAGCCAAGCGCGGCAGACCCAGGTCGTTCATGTTCAGATCCCCGACCGGCGCCAGCCTACTCGGATCGACGGCGACCCCGTCGACCTCGATGCGCCAGCCGTCGACCGCCACCGCCCAGGCGCGCTCGCTGCCAGCAGCCGCGTCGGGCGCCGGCAGCGCGGCCGACAACGGTGGCGCGGTCGCGGGTTCGGATACCTCGGCGGCCGGCACCAAGAAGTAGAGCGCGACCAACACCGGACAAGCGAGAGCCGCTCGCAGCGCCGAAACGGTGCGATTTGACAGGTCGCGACGGTTCATTCTAGCGATAGGGAAGGCACTGGTCAGAGATCGATGTGAACGAAGCTTCGCTGCAGGGAACCCGAACTCGGGATCGCATTCTTGCGACAGCCGTTCGGCTGTTCTCAGAGAAAGGCTTCGATCACACGCCGCTCTCACACGTAGCGCGCGAGGCAAAGGTCAGCAAGGCGCTGATTCTCTGGCATTTCGAGTCGAAAGCCGATCTCTTTCGCGCCGCTCTCTCGCGCACTCTCGAGCCCTACCACATCGACGTCGCAAGCCTCGCCGGGTTGGACGAGCGGGCAAAGGTCGAGCGACTGATCGACCTCTACTTCGAGTTCGTCGCCGACAACCGCTACTCGGTTCGCTTCATCGTCGACCTGATGGTACGAGAATCCGGCCCCGACGAAGTCCTCAGCCACGTCAACGAGCTCTACGCTCTCTTCCGCGATCTGCTCATCGACACCATTGCAGGCGGCTGCGACAGCAGGCAATTTCGCGCAAACCTCCGCCCCGAGCTGGAAGCGGCGCTGATCCTCACCACCCTCGACGGGATTCTCATCGAGCGCTTCCTCGACGAAACGCGGCGGCCGACCAGTCCGGAAGACCTGCTCGAACACCTGAAAGCGACGACGCTGCAGCGCCTGCTGCGATAGAGACGCCAACCCGCTGAAAAGTTGAGAGAAGATCGTGCCTTGTCAGGTCGCCGGGCAGTCTTTATACTGCCCGGCCGGTGGGAAACCACCCCCGCGGGGCGCCCCGAAAGGGACGCCCCGCGCCGGCTCTCCACCCGGCCACCACCACCACCCAACTACGAGGGGCCACATCCTCACCACAGCCCATCACACCCCCTCGCATACCCCCTGCCAGCTACGAACAGCCGCTCGTCGCTCCGCAGTTGAGGCATTTGTAACAACTGCCGTTGCGAATCATGATCGCGCCGCAGTCGGCACAACTCGGTGCATCGGACTGCGGGCTGAATCCCAGCGCCTCGACCGCCGCGTCGGTGATCGACGCCACGACACCGTCGGCAATCTCTTCGCCCTGCTGCGGGTTGATCCCCGCCGCTGCTCTGCTTTCGGAATCGAGGAATTTCGAGCCCAGAAAGCGGAAGACGTAGTCGATCAGAGACTTGGCAATCGGGATCTCCGGGTTCTTGGTGAAACCGGACGGCTCGAAACGCACGTGGCTGAACTTGTTGACCAGAACGTCGAGCGGGACCCCGTACTGCAACGCCATCGAAGTGAGGATACCGATCGTGTCCATCAAGCCGGCGATCGTGCTCCCTTCCTTGGCGATCTTGATGAAGATCTCACCGGGCGTGCCGTCGTCGTACAGCCCGACGTGGATGTATCCCTCGTGGCCGACGATATCGAATTTGTGACGCAGCGAACGGCAGTCCTGCGGCAACTTGCGCCGCACCGGCTTGCCCTCGCCGCTCTGCCGGCCGACCTTCTCCTCGCCCTGCGATGAGCTCGAAGTGTTGAGCGGCTGCGTGCGCTTGCAGCCGTCGCGGTAGATCGCAACCGCCTTCACGCCCAATCGCCAAGCCTCGAGGTAGGCGTCGGCGATCTCTTCCACCGTCGCATCGGTCGGCATGTTGATCGTCTTCGAGATGGCCCCGGAGATGAAGGGCTGCACTGCGCCCATCATGCGTAGATGGCCCAGGTGGTGAATCGAGCGCACGCCATTGGCCGGCTTGAAGGCGCAGTCGAAGATCGGCAGATCGTCGTCGCGCAATCCCGGCGCGCCCTCGATCGTGTCGTGCTCGTCGATGTGATCGACGATCGCCTGGATCTGCGAGGTCTCGTACCCCAAACGCTTGAGCGCTCGCGGCACCGTCGAGTTGACGATCTTCAACATCCCACCACCGACCAGCTTCTTGTACTTGACCAGGGCGATGTCCGGCTCGACACCCGTGGTGTCGCAGTCCATCATGAAGGCGATGGTTCCGGTCGGCGCCAGCACGGTGACCTGAGAGTTGCGGTAACCGTGTTTTCTACCCTCGTTTTCAGCGTCGTCCCAGGCACCGCGCGCCGCCGTGAGAAGATCCAGCGGTACGTAGGCGGGGTCGAGCTTGTAGGCGTGACTGCGGTGCTTGCCGATCACCTCGAGCATCGGCTTGCTGTTGGCTTCGTAACCCTCGAACGGCCCGACGTGGCCGGCGATGCGCGCCGACTGGGCGTAGGCCTCGCCGCACATCAACGCCGTGACGGCCGCCGCATACTGCCGGCCGCCCTCGGAGTCGTAGGGCAAGCCGAGCGACATCAGCAATGCACCGAGGTTGGCATAGCCGAGGCCGAGCTCGCGATAGGCCTTGGCGTTGGCCGTGATCTTCTCCGTCGGGTAGCTCGAATTGTCGACGATGATCTCCTGCGCCGTGATCATCACGCCGACGGCGTGGCGGAAGGAATCGCTATCGAACTCACCGGCGTCACTGGCGAACTTCAACAGGTTGAGCGACGCCAGATTGCAGGCCGAGTCGTCGAGATGCATGTACTCGGAGCACGGATTGGAGGCGTTGATGCGCCCCGAATTCGGACAGGTGTGCCAGGCGTTGATGGTGGAATCGAATTGCATGCCCGGATCGCCGCAGAGGTGCGTCGCCTCGGCGATTTCACGCAAGATCTGGCGCGCCGGCACCGTTTCTGAGATCGCGCCGTCCATGACGAAGCGCGTCTGCCACGGCCCATCCTCTTCGACTGCCTGCATCAGCTCGTCACTGGCGCGCACCGAGTTGTTGGCGTTCTGAAAGAACACCGAACCGTAAGCCGGTCCGTCGAGCGATGAATCGTAGCCGGCGTCGATCAATGCCCACGCCTTGGCCTCTTCCTCGGATTTGCAACGCACGAAATCGAGAATGTCGGGGTGCGCAGCATCGAGAATGACCATCTTGGCGGCACGCCGCGTCTTGCCTCCCGACTTGATGACGCCGGCCGAGGCGTCGGCCGCCTTCATGAACGAAACCGGGCCCGAAGCGGTACCACCACCGGCCAACTGCTCCTTCGACGAACGGATCTTGGACAGGTTGACTCCCGAACCCGAACCGCCCTTGAAGATGATTCCCTCGTTGCGATACCAGCCGAGAATCGACTCCATCGTGTCGTCGACCGAAAGGATGAAACAGGCCGAGCACTGCGGGTGGGCCTCGATACCGACGTTGAACCAAACCGGACTGTTGAACGATACCTTCTGGTGCAGGAGCAGATGCTTGAGCTCGTCGGAAAACGCCGACGCGTCATCTTCGCTGGCGAAATACCCCTGCTGGTCACCCCAGCCGCGAATGGTGTTGACGACGCGGCCGATCATCTGGCGAGCGCTGCGCTCGCGTTCGGGTGTCCCGAGAGCACCGCGGAAGTACTTGGAGACGACGACGTTGGTGGCCAACTGCGACCACTCGGCGGGCACCTCGACATCGGTCTGCTCGAAGACCGTGTTGCCCTTCTCGTCCTGAATGACTGCGCTGCGCTTGCTCCACTCGACCCCGTCAAAGGGATCCTCGCCCGGCGAAGTGAAGAGACGGCTTATGCGAACCCCACCGGTCTTTCCCTGCGCTGCACCAACCCGCCGACCACCGCTCTTCTTCCGCTTTGCAGCGCCTTCCACCTTCAACACCTCCCCATTACCAATCGACGTCGAGCTACCCCTGGTCATCCAGATATCGTAGCCCAAA
Organism: uncultured Binatia bacterium (SeqCode); assembly: GCA_965216585.1. Classification (GTDB taxonomy): domain Bacteria; phylum Desulfobacterota; class Binatia; order HRBIN30; family CADEER01; genus CADEER01. Next base: position 888,900 of record CBDCGC010000003.1, read on the forward strand.
GTCTCCGCTACCCCAAGATGTAGGGGTGTGTTCTACATCTGGATCGCAAATCATGTCAAGGAGAAAACGGCGATTGTGGCATTCGCCGGCGTCCCTTTCGACGAATCGAGATTCACTTCGGGCACTCGAGCATGGCATCGCGCACCTGTCCACGCTTTGCCTCGGCCGTGCTAGTGTCGGCGTCGTGACCGCTCAGCGACCCACCCGAGTCGGCAACACCCTGCAGCGGGTGCTGCAGAGGATCGATCCCGACCAGCGTATGAACGCCTTCCGGGTTTGGACCTTCTGGGACGAAGAGGTCGGCGACGCGCTCGCCCGACACGCCCAGCCGGCCGGCTTTCGCGCCGGCGTGCTGTCGGTGCGCGTCGACAGCACGACCTGGATGCAGGAGCTGTCCTTCCTCAAGGAGGGAATTCGCGAACGCCTCAACCGGCGACTGGGTGAGGAGCTCATCCGCGACATCTATTTCGTCACCGGCAAGGTGACGGAGCCGTCCGCCAGAGAGGGCGAGGCCGAGGCCAGCACCGCGACTGCGGCAGCGGCGAACCGCCGTTTGCCGCTGCTACCGCGTCTCAACAACCCCGAAGTAGCGGCGCTCTTCGAACGCATCGCCCGCGCGCACGCGGCAAAGAGGTAGAGCGCGACAACTCGCCGGCGCCTCTACCCGGCAACGAGTTCGCCGTCTCAAGTGGCGCGGCGACTCGATTTGATGCGCAGCCGGCGCGTCGACGGATCGACCGACACCGACGCCTTGCCTTCGAGAACGGCAACCAGATCGGCGCCGACGATCTCTCGGCGCCAGCCCTGCATGATGCGCAACTCGTTGACGCCATTGCCCTGCGCATAGCACGACGCCAGACGTTGCAACTCCTTCTGCGTGGCCAACATCGACGAGGCGATCGACTTGTCGTCGGCGTGCTCGCGGACCACGCACTGCAGCAACTCGACGACGCCCGGCGCCGCCGATGGCCCTTGCGACGGAGGCGGTTGCGGCCAGTCCTCTTTCGGTGTTTCCAACGCCGCAGCGATGCGTTTGACGATCTCACCGGCGCGCCGGTCGACCTCGCGCGAGCGCACGGCGCGCAGGCCGCGCAAGCCGCTGACCGTCGTCGGCGCCCTGCGGGCAATCTCCACCAAGGCTTCGTCGCGGGCGATGCTGACCCGCGGCTTGTTGCGCTCGCGCGCCGACTCTTCACGCCACGCCGCCAGCTCGCGCAGAACGACCAGGCCTTTCGGCCGCAGAGAGCCGCGGCCGCGCACTCGGCGAAACGCCTCTTGCGGAGCCACCGTCATGCCGCGCGCCGCACTGGCGATGCGCCCGCATTCCTCCTTGACCCAATCCCAGCGACCGAGGTCGCTCAGTCGCGCGCGCACTTTTTCGTACAAGGGCAGCAGGTAGCGCACATCGTCGACGGCGTAGGCGAGCTGCGCCTTGGTCAGCGGGCGGCGCGACCAATCGGATAGCGTTTCACTTTTCTCCAGCGTCACACCGAGCAGACGCTCGATGAGCTGCGCATAGCCGACCTGTGCTCCGTATCCGGCGAGGGCCGAGGCGATCTGGGTGTCGATCACCGGCCGCGGCAGCTCGCCGGTCAGGCTCTCGAAGAGCTCGACATCCTGTTGGGCGGCGTGCAGAATTTTCTGCACGCGTCCGTTGGCGAGGAGCTCGAAGAAGGGATCGAGCCGCTCGACGGCCCGACAATCGATCAGCGCGACCTGCTCGCGGCTGGCGACCTGGATGAGCTCGAGCTTGGGGTAGTATGTCCGCTCACCGACGAACTCCGTATCGAGGGCGAAGCGGCGGGTGCCCGACAAGTGCTCGCACACCTGCGCCAGAGCCTTGTCATCGTTCACATGGACAATCGGCAGCTCTTCGGCGGGCGGCTTTTTGGCGCGGGTGCTCACGCTGGGGGCTCTACACGACCGCTGCGGCAAGTGCCAGCGCGAGGCCGAAGTAGCCATCGGCCGATTCGTACCAGCGCTGTGGCACAAAGCCTCCGGCGCGCAACAGGTTTTCCGCCGAGCCGCGGGTGAATTTTCGGCTGATTTCCGTCCGCACGGACTCGCCGGCGGCAAATTCCACGCTGAGGTCGGCCGCCGCGATGCGCACCTGCTGTGGCCGCAGCGACCGCAGGTGCATTTCGATCTGGGATTGGTTCTGATTGTAGAACGCGTCGTGCTCGAAGGCGTCGTAGTCGAAATCGCCGTCGAGCTCGCGGTTGATGACGTGCAGCACGTTGCGGTTGAACCGCGCCGTCACTCCGGCGGCGTCGTTGTAGGCGGCGTCGAGCACGGCCACCGGTTTGACCAGATCGAAACCGATGAGTAGAGCGTCGTCACGGCGCAACTGGCCCTGCAGCGCGCGCAGGAAACGCCGCGCCTCGATCTCGGAGAAGTTGCCGATGGTACTGCCGAGGAATGCGACCATGCGCGTCTCACTCGGCGGCAGATGGCGCAGGTGATGCTCGTAGTCGCCGACGATGCCGTGCACGTGCAAGCTGGGATAGTCCTCGCAAAGAACGGCGGCAGAGCGCCGCAACATCTCCTCACTGACATCGACCGGCACATAACAAGCGTCCCCGGGCAACGCCGTCAAGGCGTCGAGCAGGGTTCGCGTCTTGCGCGAAGCGCCGCTGCCGAGCTCGACGAGCTGGCCCGGGCGCAGATCGCCGACCACTTCCCCGGCAATCTCGGCGAGCACTTTCTCCTCGGTGCGGGTCGGGTAGTACTCGGGCTGATTGCAGATCTCGTCGAAGAGGCGCGCGCCCACTTCGTCGTAGAAGTATTTCGGTGGCAAAGTCTTCGGCGTCGTGCCGAGGCCGTTGCGCACATCGGCGATCATCACCTGCCGCGGATCGCCCAGGGAGTGGACGTCGATGACCAGGCGCGGCCGCTGCATAGCCTCCGGCGGGGCGTCGTCGTTCTCTTTGCGTCGGATCTGCGGCACGGCTGATTTCCCGCGGGCGCTGGCGCGAATCCGCCCGCTGCTTGCAGCCTTGCAACGACACCGCCGGGGATCGCTGCCCCAAACCGCCGCGGTCGACCGCCTGCATACAATATGGAGGCGCGACCTGCAGCGCAAGGCGCAGCTCCTCAGGCGCACGTCGATGGGGCATCGCTTGCGGTTGTGGTACAAGGTCGCTGGACGCGGTGCGCGTCGTCGTGACGGTGATGGAGAGTGTGGACCACATACGATGATCGTGCTCGACGGAGTTTCCAAAACCTACCCGGGTGGCCACCGGGCCCTCCATCGCGTCACTCTCGAGGTCCCGGCGGCAACCACCCTGGCGCTGCTCGGACCGTCGGGGTGTGGCAAGACGACGACGCTGCGCTTGATCAACCGACTGATCGAGGCGAGCAGCGGCCGTGTGTCGATCGACGGCAGCGACGTGCGCTCGCTCGACGCCATCGAGCTGCGCCGCGGTATCGGCTACGTCGTCCAGGAGGCGGCTCTCTTTCCCCACATGACGGCGGCGCAGAACGTCGAAACGGTACCGCGCCTACTCGGCTGGCCGGCGGCGCGGCGGGCGGCGCGCCGCCGCGAGCTCTTCGATCTCATCGGCTTGGATCACGGCGATTTCGCCGGCCGCTACCCGAGCCAGATGAGCGGCGGACAGCGCCAGCGCGTCGGCCTGGCGCGCGCCCTCGCCGCCGATCCGCAAGTGGTGCTGATGGACGAGCCCTACGGCGCCCTCGATCCGATGACGCGCCGCCAACTGCAGGACCACTTCCTCGAGCTCAAGGCCGAGCTCGGCAAGACCATGGTGCTGGTCACGCACGACGTCGACGAGGCCCTGCGACTGGCCGACCGCATCGCGATTCTCGTCGACGGCGAGATCGCACAGATCGGCACGCCAGCCGAGTTGCGCGCCGCCGGCCGCACCGGCGGCGTCATTGGCGACTTCCTGGGCAACTCCCCGGCCAACACCGCACGCACCGGCGATGACTAGCGAGGATGAAGCGACCGGCTCGGTCCCTGCCGTCAGCGCCCGGCCTTGGCGGGCCTTGCTACTCACTGCGCTGCTGCTGCTACCCGTGCGTGTCGCCGCGGAAACGGTCGTCGTCGGCGCCAAGGCGTTCACCGAAAGCGCCATCCTGGCAGAGCTGATGGCGCAGGTCATCGCAGCCCACACCACTGCCGAGGTCGAGCGCCGCTTCAATCTGGCCGGCACCCAGGTCTGCTTCGAAGCGTTGCGCGGCGGCGAGATCGACGTCTACGCCGAGTACACCGGCACCGGCTTGCGCAACATTCTCGGCGACGAGTCGAGCGCCGTCAGCCCCACCACCGCCTTCGCCACGGTCACCCGCGAGTTCTCCCAGCGCTACCAACTCGACTGGCTCTCACCGCTCGGCTTCGACAACACCTACGTCCTGCTCATGCGCCCGCAGCAGGCGCGACGCCTCGCCATTGAAACCATCTCCGACCTCGTACGACATCCACTTCGCTTCGGCTTGTCGCACGAGTTTCTCGACCGACCCGACGGCCTACCGGGGCTGCGCCGCGCCTACGGGCTGCGCGACGTCGATACCGTCGGCTTGTCGCACGATCTCGCCTATCAGGGGTTGATCGAGGGCTCGATCGACGTCACCGACGGCTACTCGACGGATGCCAAAATCCTCCGCCACGGCCTCTTCGCGGTGACCGACGACCGCGGCTTCTTTCCACCCTACGAGGCGGCGCCGCTGGTGCGCCGCGATCTCGACGAGCGCGTACCGGGCGCCGTCGCGGCGCTGCGGCTACTCGCCGGCCGCATCGATGCGGCGGCGATGCGGCGGATGAATTTCGAGGTCGAAGACGAACGGCGCGAGCCCGCCGCCGTCGCCGCCGCCTTTCTCGCTGAGCTCGGTCTCGCCACGGCGCCGACTGTGGCGGCGCCGCGCCAGCGCTCCTTCGCGGCGCTGTTCTACGAACGCCGCTGGCAGACCCTCGGGCTGACACTGCGCCATCTGTCGCTGACCGGCAGCGCCGTCTTGCTCGCCTGCGCCGCCGGCATCCCCCTCGGTATCGCCGCCAGCCGCGTGCCGGCGATCGCCAAGACCGCGCTCGGCACCGCCGCCGTCATGCAGACCATCCCGTCGATCGCCTTGCTCGCCTTCATGTTGCCGTTCTTCGGCATCGGCACCAAGCCAGCCCTCGTCGCGCTGTTCCTCTACGCCTTGCTGCCGGTGCTGCGCAACACCGTCAGCGGCATCGCCAGCATTCCCGCTCCACTGATCGACGTCGGCCGCGGGCTCGGCATGCGCGACTCCCAGCTCCTGCGCCAGGTCGAGCTGCCTCTGGCGGCACCGATCATCATGGCCGGCATCCGCACGGCGACAGTGATCGCCGTCGGCACTGCCACCCTCGCCGCTTTCGTCGGTGCCGGCGGCTTGGGCGACCCGATCGTCACCGGCCTGTCGACCACCGACTACGCGCTCGTCCTCTGCGGCGCCCTGCCGGCCGCCGCCCTCGCCATTGCTCTCGACTACCTGCTCGGCATCGTCGAGCGGCGCACCCAACCGCGCTCGTAGGGACGCCGGCGACAGTCCATCAGCCAGTGGCCTCCTGGCCGATCGCCTCGAGGAACTTCTCGTGGATGATCTCGCAGGCGAGACGATAGAGCTGTTCGCGGTCGTTGTGCTGAGCGAGAAAACCGATCGGAATCTGGAAGGCGCCCTTGTCGCGCACGTTGCCGCCGCCGTAGTGATTGCCTCGCTCTTCGTCGATGCCGAAGGCCTTCTTCAGGAAGGCGTCGGGATTGACGGTATCCGAACGCGTACGCAGTGAGCCGTCGATGGTACGGCCGTCGACCACACCGAAAACCAGCACCGTGTCGATGCCGGCGCGCGAGAGCAGGAAATCCGCTGCCTGCGGAATGCCGTCGCGGTTCTCTTTGCGCACGAAGCCGACGTCGCTGAACAGATAGTTGTCGTAGACACGCCGGCGCTCGAGCGCCGACTGGATCATGTCCATCACCGCCGGGCTGACCGACTGGGCCGAGATCTTGCGCAACAGCGCCTGGTCGACCGCCGGCCACAGGTAAGCCGAGGCGACGAAGTCGAGCTGACACGCCTCGAGATAGAGGCGCGTGTCGGCGCGCACGCCGTGAATCAACGCCGTCGCCAGCTTCTCGTGCTCCGGTTCGTTCGGATCGAGACCATCGGGAAAGGCCTCGCGCAGATACTCGGCGACGATGCCACAGGTCGATCCCGCGTCTTCGCGAACGTCGATGAAGTCGGCGTCGAGCTTTTTGACTCGCTTGTGGTGGTCGACGACGGCAACCAGCCGTTTTTCGGCCAGCTCGTCCTGGATCGGCGTGCTGTCCACCTTTTGCGTGTCGACCAGCGCATAGATGTCAAACCCCGAGAGGTCCGTGCGCTCGTCGTAGAGCCACAAGTCGAGCTCGAGCTGCTTGACGAGAGCCCGGTTCTCCTGGTGACTCACCTCGTGGAAAGACAAGATGTTGGTCTGGATCTCGAACTGCCTGGCGAGCAACTGCAGGGCCAGCCCCGAACCGATGTTGTCCGGATCCGGGTAGCCGACGAGCACCACCAGCAACTTCTCGCCGCGGTGCTTTTCGAGCACCGCCGCCAGCTCCGACCACCGGCTCGGACCCAATTTGTCCGGTCGCACGGCGCGCAGCCGCGGTTCTTCCGCTGTCTCGGGCTTTGCCATCATTCCTCCTCACCGCCGGCGATTGCCCCGGCGGCCGGCCCACGGGCCGGATTCACTTGCAGGACCGCACCACCCATCCCCCGGAAAGGCGCGGTCGCACTTCGATCGTTTGGCGTTGGCGTCTGCATGGACGTCGCGGAGGTTCGTCGATTCTCCGACCTCCGGGCGCGGCTTCTGGCCCACCGGCCACCGCGCGTGTTCGCTGCTTGGAAATTACCATTCACACCCCACCAATCCAACCGACAACACGCCCCGATTAGCCCGGCGGCCAGCAGGGGGCAACACTTTTCTCTGTAAATCGACCTGCCCTCGCAAACCACAAAATGAAAAACATTCTATTATTATAAATGGTTAGAGAATAATATACCGTCGTTCTGCAATGGTGAGGTCGGATCTGGGGCGCGAATGTCACGCGCTTCAGGCGGTGGCGGCGATCTTTTCGAAGCCGGTGTAGTGGCGCAGCGGCTCGGGGATCTCGATGCTGCCGTCGGCCTGCTGGTAGGTTTCCAGCACGGCGATGAGGATGCGCGGCAGGGCTAGGCCCGATCCATTCAGAGTGTGCACCAGCTCCGGCTTGGCGCGCGCTTGTGGGCGATAGCGGATCCAGGCGCGGCGCGCCTGAAAATCGCGGAAGTTGGAGCACGAGCTGACCTCCAGCCACTCACCGCAGCCGGGCGCCCAGACCTCGACGTCGTACTTCATGGCGGCGACGAAGGAGAGGTCGCCGGTACACATCTGCACGACCCGGTGGCGCAGGCCGAGACGCCGGCACACGTCTTCGGCATCGTCGAGCAGACTGAGCAGCTCCGCGTCGGAGTCTTCGGGGCGGACGAACTTCACCATCTCGACCTTGTCGAACTGATGCCCGCGCTTGATGCCGCGCACGTCGCGGCCGGCCGACATCTTCTCGCGGCGAAAACAGGGCGAATACGCGACGTGGCGGAGCGGCAATTGGTCAGCCTCGAATACCTCGTCGCGGTAGAGGTTGGTGACCGGCACCTCGGCGGTCGGTACGAACCAGTAGTCCTCTTCCGCATCGCGGTAGAGGTTGTCGCCAAACTTGGGCAGGTTGCCGGTACCGACCAGACACTCCTCGCGCACCATCGCCGGCGGGTAGACCTCAGTGTAGCCGTGCTCGGTGGTGTGCAAGTCGAGCATCCAGTTGATCAACGCCCGTTGCAGCCGCGCCCCTTGCTGGCGCAACACGTAGAACCGCGAGCCCGACACCTTGACGCCGCGCTCGAAGTCGATGATGCCGAGCTTCTCGCCGAGGTCCCAATGCGCCGCCGGGGCAAAGTCGAAGGTCGCTTCATCTCCCTCTTCGCGCACGACGACGTTGGCTGACTCGTCGGCGCCCACCGGCACGTCGGGGTGGGGAATGTTGGGCAGGTGCAACATCGCCGCCTCGAGCTCCGACTCCGCCGCCGCCAACTCCTTCTCCAGCACGCCGATGCGATCGCCGACAGCGCGCATTTCCGCCACCAGCGGCTCCCGCTCTGCGGCCGACATCTTGCCGATTCGCTTCGACGTCTGCGAGCGCTGGTTGCGCAAGCTCTCGACCTCGCCGATCAGCTGGCGCCGCCGGCCGTCGCGCGCCAACACGGAGTCGATCTCGGCGGCGTCGACACCAACCGTCGCCAGCGCACTCTTCACCGCCTCCGGCGTTTCGCGAATCACCCGAATGTCGAGCATGACGTCGCGCTAGCACGCGACCGGCAGCGAAGAAAGGTCTGCCGACACAAAGACCACGGAGAAGGGACTCTTCAACCACTGAGATCCATTGAGCTCCACGGCGAAAAACTTGCGGCCATCGGCGTTCATCTGCGGATCTCAGCCTTTTCAGAGAACCGACCCGGAGACCCATCTACGGCCATCGGCGTTCATCTGCGGATCTCAGCCTTTTCAGAGAACCGACCCGGAGACCCATCTACGGCCATCGGCGTTCATCTGCGGATCTCAGCCTTTTCAGAGAACCGACCCGGAGACCCATCTACGGCCATCGGCGTTCATCTGCGGATCTCAGCCTTTTCAGAGAACCGACCCGGAGACCCATCTGCGGCCATCGGCGTTCATCTGCGGATCTCAGCCTTTTCAGAGAACCGACCCGGAGACCCATCTGCGGCCATCGGCGTTCATCTGCGGATCTCAGCCTTTTCAGAGAACCGACCCGGAGACCCATCTGCGGCCATCGGCGTTCATCTGCGGATCTCAGCCTTTTCAGAGAACCGACCCGGAGACCCATCTGCGGCCATCGGCGTTCATCTGCGGATCTCAGCCTTTTCAGAGAACCGACCCGGAGACCCATCTGCGGCCATCGGCGTTCATCTGCGGATCTCAGCCTTTTCAGAGAACCGACCCGGAGACCCATCTGCGGCCATCGGCGTTCATCTGCGGATCTCAGCCTTTTCAGAGAACCGACCCGGAGACCCATCTGCGGCCATCGGCGTTCATCTGCGGATCTCAGCCTTTTCAGAGAACCGACCCGGAGACCCATCTGCGGCCATCGGCGTTCATCTGCGGATCTCAGCCTTTTCAGAGAACCGACCCGGAGACCCATCTGCGGCCATCGGCGTTCATCTGCGGATCATCGTTGTTCACCACGGCGGACGATACGGCGGCAGGTCATCCAGATTGAAGGCGTCTTCAACGAGCTCGCAACGCATACCGCCGGCGTCGGCAAACACCGCCACGACATCGAAGCGCATGGGGTGTTGGTGCAGGCGGTTGCGCGCAACGTAGTGCCGCGCCGCCGTGACGATGCGGCGGCGCTTGCGGCCGTCGATCGACTCGAGCGGATGGACCGGTGAATCCACGGCTCGGGTTCGCACCTCGACAAAGACGAGCGTGCCCCTGTTCAGCGCCACGAGGTCGATCTCACCACCGCGACAACGGTAGTTGCGCGCAACGATGGCGTAATGCCGCGAGCGCAGCAGCGCTTCCGCGGCCCGCTCACCGGCGGTGCCGATTTCTTGACGGCGATCCATGTAAAAACCGTACGCAGCAGCCCGAGCGCCGGCAAATCGGATCGACGGATCGACCGCCGTGACAACCTACAACCCCTGTGTTAGCTCGTGCGGGATGGCCATCTCGCGCGACCACGTGCGGCGCGTCGCCCTGCTCGCTCGCCTCCAACTGAGCGACGAAGAAGAGCGCGACGTCGCCGCCCAGCTCGACCAGATCCTCGGCTACTTCGAGGTGCTGGAGAAGATCGATACGAAGGACATCGAGCCGACCGCACACATCGCACCGATGGAGACACCATTTCGCGAGGATGCGGTGAGCACCGAGCCGGCGACCGAGCGCTGGTTGGCCAACGCGCCGGCGACCCAGGGTCGCCACTTCCGCGTGCCCAAAATCATCGAGTGATCGCCGCATGACCGACCTCATCGACCTCTCGATCGAACAAGCGCGCGATCAACTCGATCGCCGCGAGATTTCGCCACGCCAGCTCTGCGAGGCCTTCTTGACCCGCATCGAGGCGACCCAACCGGCGCTGAACACCTTCATCACGGTGATGCGCGATGAGGCCCTGGCTCAGGCCGACGCGGCCGACGCCAAGATTGCCGACGGCGATGGCGGCGCCCTGTGCGGTATCCCGATCGGCGTCAAGGACATCATTCTCAGCGAGGGAACCCGTACCACCGCCGCCTCGCGTATTCTCGATTCCTTCCGCGCACCCTACGACGCGACCGTCGTACGCAAGCTGCGCAACGCCGGCGCGGTGATCGTCGGCAAGCTCAACTGCGACGAGTTCGCCATGGGCTCGTCCAACGAAAACTCCGCCTTCGGCGCCGCCCGCAACCCGTGGGATCATCGGCGCGTACCCGGCGGCTCGTCGGGCGGCTCGGCCGCCGCCGTCGCCGCCCGCCAGTGCATCGCCTCGCTCGGCACCGACACCGGCGGCTCGATCCGCCAGCCGGCGGCGTTCTGCGGCGTCACCGGCATGAAGCCAACCTACGGCCGAGTCAGCCGCTACGGCGTCATCGCCTTCGCCTCGTCGCTCGATCAAGTCGGCCCGCTCGGCCGCTCCGTCACCGATGTCGCAACCCTGCTCGCCGTCATCGCCGGACACGACGGGCTCGACTCGACCTCGGTCGATCAGCCGATCGCCAACTTCAAAGCCGCGCTCGACGGCGACGTGCGCGGTCTGCACATCGGTTTGCCGGCGGAGTATTTCGCCGGCGGCGTCGACGACGAGATCCGCGCGGCGGTCGACGCCGCCGCCAAAGAGCTCGAACGACAGGGAGCCCAGATCGACACGGTCTCGCTGCCACACACCGAATACGCCGTCGCGACCTACTATTTGATCGCCACCGCCGAGGCGAGCTCGAACCTGGCCCGCTACGACGGCACGCGCTACGGCTTGCGCACCGGCGACGACGACGGGCTGCTGGCAATGTACCAACAAACCCGCGCCAGCGGCTTCGGCGCCGAGGTGAAACGCCGCATCATGCTCGGCACGCACGCCCTGTCGTCCGGCTACTACGACGCCTACTACCTGAAAGCACAGAAAGTGCGGACGCTGATCCGGCGCGACTTCGACGAGGTCTTCGCCGACCACGACCTCATCCTGGCGCCGACGACGCCAACGGTGGCGTTCGAGATCGGCGAGAAGAGCGACGACCCACTCGAGATGTACCTCAACGACATCTTCACCATCTCGGTCAACCTGGCCGGACTGCCCGGCCTCGCCCTGCCCTGCGGCCAGACCAGCGGTGGCTTGCCGATCGGCTTTCAGCTCATCGCCAGGCCGTTCGACGAAGCCACCGCCCTGCGCGCCGGTCACGCCTACCAACAGGCGACGACCTGGCATACGATGCTGCCGCCGGAGGCGGCGTGAGTTTCATGGCCGACTACGAACCCGTCATCGGACTCGAGGTGCACGCCGAGCTGCTCACCGAGTCGAAGATCTTCTGCGGCTGCTCGGCGAAGTTCGGCGCCGAGCCCAACCAAAACACCTGCCCGCTCTGCCTCGGCATGCCCGGCGTCTTGCCGGTGCTCAACCGCCAGGTGGTCGACTTTGCCATCCGCACCGGTCTGGCGACGGGCTGCGAGATCCAAACGCTGAGCCGCTGGGCACGCAAGAACTACTTCTATCCCGATCTTCCCAAAGGGTACCAGATCTCGCAGTACGAGCTGCCGATCTGCCTCGGCGGCGGCGTCGAGATCGCCGTCGACGACCTGCCGCGCAGGATCGCGCTGACGCGCATCCACATGGAGGAGGATACCGGCAAGAACATCCACGACGCGCACGGCGACGCCAGCCTCGTCGACTACAACCGCTGCGGCGTACCGCTGCTCGAGATCGTCAGCGAGCCGGAGATTCGCTCGCCTGAAGAGGCCGGCGCCTACCTGCGCAAGCTGCGCACCATTCTCCAGTACCTCGAGGTCTGCGACGGCAACATGGAGGAAGGCAGCTTTCGCTGCGATGCCAACGTGTCGGTGCGACCGGCCGGCGCAACCGAGCTCGGCACCAAGGCGGAGGTCAAGAACCTCAACTCCTTCCGCTCCGTCGAACGCGCCATCGCCTACGAAATCGAACGACAGTCGAAGGCGCTGCGCGCCGGCGAGTCGATCGTCCAGGAAACCCGCCTGTGGGATACCGAGCGCGAGATCACTCGCTCCATGCGCTCGAAAGAGGACGCCCACGACTACCGCTACTTCCCCGAGCCCGACCTGCTGCCGCTGGTCGTCGACGCTGCGTGGATCGAAGACGCGCGCGGCCACCTGCCCGAGCTGCCCGACCAGCGAGCGCACCGTTTCGTCGAGCACTACGGTCTTCCGGCCTACGACGCCGAGGTGCTCACCGCCCGCAAAGATCTGGCCGACTACTTTGAAGAGGTCGTGCGCGCCAACGGCAACGCCAAGGCGAGCAGCAACTGGGTCATGGGCGAGGTTCTGCGGGTCGTCCGCGAGCGCAAGCTCGACCAGGCGCTGCACATCACCGACTGGCCGGTGTCGCCAGCCCAGGTCGGCGGCCTCATCGCCCTCATCGACGACGGCACGATCAGCGGCAAGATCGCCAAGTCCGTCTTCGAGGAGCTGCTCGACTCGGACCGCTCCGCGGCGACCATCGTCGAGGAAAAGGGCCTCAGTCAGGTCAGCGACAGCGGCGAGCTGGCGGCGGTGATCGCCGCCGTGCTCAAGGGCCAGGAAGACAAGATCGCGGAGTACCGCGCCGGCAAGGAAAAGATGCTCGGCTTCTTCGTCGGCCAGGTGATGAAGGCCACCCAGGGCAAAGCAAATCCCAAGATGGTCAACGAAATGCTGCGCAAGGAGCTCGCCGGGTGATTCTCTTCAGCTCGGAGAGAACCCATCCGCCGCGGCTCGCTGCTTGACTTTGGGCTTGAACATTAAGGAAACTGCCGTCTGCGGTGCCGGTGAGGGGAAGGTGTTTGTGCGAGCAATGGAAATGCGGGGTATGAGGTCAGGCAAGCGCCTTTCCGTTTCTCTGGCGATTCTCCTGTGGGGCGCCGGCGCGCCGGCGCAGCCGATCGAGCTACTCAGCACCACCGGGCGCGGCACCAGCGCCGAGGGGCGCAGCCACACGCCGGCTCTGAGCAGCGATGGCGGCGCCGCCGCCTTTGCGTCCGACGCGCTCGACCTCGTCCAGCCGGCGCGCGATCTGCCGCGTTCCGACGTCTACCTGCGCCGGCGCGGCGACGCGCCGGCGACCATCCGCCTCGTCACCGGCATCGACGGCGAAGTCGACGGAGGTTCACAGGTCGGTGGTTTCGCGCCGTCCATCTCCGCCGACGGCCGCATCGTCGCCTTCGCTTCGGCCGCCACCAACCTGGTCGACGGCGACACCAACGAGGTCGACGACATCTTCATCTACGACGCCGGCGACGGCACGACGACGCGCATCGTCGGCGCCAGCGGCGAAGCCGACGGCGGCAGCTCCTTCCCGCGCCTCAGCGGCGACGGCCAGCGAGTCGTGTTCGCCTCGCAAGCGCGCAATCTGGTCGACGGCGACGACAACGAAGCCACCGACATCTTTCTCTACGAACGCAGCAGCGGCGTCATCAGCCGCGTCAGCGTCGCCTCGGACGGCACTCCATCCGACGGCGACAGTCGCACGCCGGCGATCAGCGACGACGGCCGCGTCGTCGCCTTCGTGTCGGAGGCGAGAACCTTCGTCGACACCGACCTGCGCGGTGTCATCCAAGCGTACACGCACGACGTCGGCAGCGGTACGACCGAGCTCGCTTCGGTGTCATCGGCGGGTGAGCCGGCGAACCGAATCTCCTTCCTTCCCGACCTCAACGGTGACGGCTCCGTGGTTGCGTTCAAATCGGAAGGGTCGAACCTCGTCGACGGCGACACCAACGGCGTGCCCGACGTCTTCGTGCGCGATCGCAGCACGGGTGTGACCGAACGCATCAGCGTCGACAACTTCGGCAACCAGTCGAACGACCTCAGCGGCGGTCCGGCGATCAGCGACGACGGGCGCTACGTCGCCTTCATTTCGTTTTCATCGACTTTCGATCCACTCGACGGCAACGGTTTTTCCGACGTCTTCATCGTCAATCGCGACGCCGACCCCAACCAGATCTTGCGCGTCTCCCAGGAACTCGCCATGACGGGGCGCCCGGGCGGCGACGTTCCCGACTTCCCGGTCGCCATCAGCGGCGACGGGCGCATCGTCGGCTTTGCTTCGGCGGCGGAGAATCTCGTCAGCGGCGACATCAACAACCAAAGCGACGCCTTCGTCGCCTGCAACCCCTTCGAGCTCGAGCGCTGTGTTCCGACGCCGACACCGAGCCCCAGCGCGACACCGCCGCCGACCGACACGCCCGGTCCTGCAGCCTGTACCGGCGACTGCGACGGCGACGGCATGACGACGATTGGCGAGCTCATCCGCATGACCAACATGTCGCTCGGCGTCAGTATCTGCGGCGAGGGTCCAGTCGAGGCCTGCCCGGCCGGCGACGCCAACGCCGATTGTGCGATTACGGTCGAGGAGCTGATTCGCGCCGTCGGCAACAGCCTGAACGGCTGCACGCGATTCGGCGACCTACCTCTCACCGACGTCGTCGAGATGTGTTGCGCCCAACCGTGATCGCAGTGCGCCAACCGGCGCGGAGGAGTCGACTCATGGCAAAGAGAGCTACGACCACGGCAATCTGGGTCCTGGCTGTAATCCTCCTCGAGGCTCCCCTCGCTTTCGCCGTCACCTTGGAGTGCGTGCCCGCCGCGGGTCCGCCCGGAGGCACCGTCGACGTCGTCGTTCGCCTCACCGCCGACACCGGAGAAGTGGTCGGCGGAGCCCAGGTCGATCTGCAATACGACGCCGCCTTTTTCGACGCCGCCGAGCCGGGTGGCGAGTCACCGAATTGCGTCATTCACCCCGACATCGGACCGGGAACCGAAGCTGACAAGCGCGTCGCGGTCGGGTTTCTGGACGATTCCGGCTCGCTGCGCGCCGTCATCTTCTCCCAGGACAATCTCGAGCCGATTCCGCCCGGTCCGCTCTTCGTCTGTACGTTGCAGATTCCAGCCAACACTCCGCGCCGGCCATCGATCGTCGAGCTGATCGATCCGATCAGTAGCGACATCCCCGGCGACCGCCTGCCGACCGATGCCATGTCCTGCCGGATCGACGTGACCGACGAGCCCACCGCAACTCCACGCGCGACCTCGACGCCAACCCCGGAGGGGTTCTGCAACGGCGATGGAGACTGCAACGGCGGGGTCTGCATCGACAACCGCTGCGCCACCCCGACGCCTCCGGGATTCTGCAACGACGAAAGCGACTGCCCCGCCGGACAGGTTTGCACCGACAACCGCTGCGCGACACCCTCCCCCTCGGCAACACCGAAAGGCTTCTGCCGCAGCGACGAAGACTGCAGCGGAAGCGAGGTCTGTATCGCCGACCACTGCACCCTGCTCACACCGACGCCTCCGGGATTCTGCACCTCCGATGAGCAGTGTCCGCCCAATCAGCTCTGCATCGCCGAGCGCTGCGCGACACTGACGCCAACCCCGCAGGGATTCTGCAACGATGACAGCGACTGCCCTACCGGCACCTGCATCGAGAATTTCTGCACCGAACCGACCGCGACTCCGACCCAAGCCAGCCGCGGCGGAGGCGGGGGCTGCTCCTGCAGCATCGAACCCGATCCCCCGACGCGCGCTCTACTCAACCTCGTCCTCGCCCTGCTGCCAGTGGCGTGGCTCGCGTGGGCGAGAAGACCCCGACTCCGCCAGATCGGTTCCCGCAACCACTAGGACCTTTCGTCGCTGACCGAACGATCGCTGCCACCCGACTAGTCGAAGTCGGGCAATGATGTTTGTAGACGGTAAAGCGAAGAGTACCCTCGGGAACGGTATCCAGAGGGTGGTGTGAAACTGGCGGCAAAGCTCCCAAAGCCGTAGCGTAGCCGAATACGCCAGGATCTGTTCGCAGCAAGCAACGGTGAACCTGGAGAGCGACCGTGTCTCAACAATACTCGGTGCATTTCTACCGTCTACCGGATTCGGGGACGCTACACGTTCCAACACCCTCGCACGCAGTGAGGTTCTGCCGAACATCTTGGCGTCACAGAGTTGTCATCGTCCACATTCTGGCGATTATCGTCGCAGACCTCGGAATAGTTGTTTTCCCAGGAGTTGCCGCACCTGCGAGCACTATTGGCTCGGCCGAATGCTGTGGCGACTGCAACGGCGACGGAACAGTCCGGGTTGCAGAGTTGATCTCAATGGTAAGGGATTCGCTCGGTCTTGGACTGGGCGCAGCCTGCGACTTCCAGAGGATTGGGAACTGCGGACAATACCCCAGCCAAACTCATTCATCGATTGCCAATCTGCAGACTGCCGCGGTAAGGTCCCTGCGAGGTTGTGACACGTGCCCGCTGATATTCGGCAAGCGCGACTTCGATTCGGGATGTGTTTTCCGTGGCCACGTCGAGCTAACCAACGGACGGAGGTTGCCGGCTGTGATGCGCGTCAACGAGGTTTCCGTCATTCTCAAACTGACAGAGGCTGAAGGTGGCCTCACTATCCTTTTCAATGAAACCGTGGCGGTCGGTGCGCCTACCCCGACGCCAAGACGGCAGCCAGGACACGAATTCGTCGGGCAGTTTGAGATCGGCCCGAGGATGTCCTTCAGTTTACGAACGGTCGCCTGGAGATCGGAGCGGGAGGAACTACGTTGGCGTTGGATTTCGAAACACCCCGTTTCGGAGTCAAACGCATCGCCGCAATGTACGATCGTGAATGCGTGTGGTCGTTGCCCGAAGGAGGATGTCAATGAAAGTCGACCCGGCGGCACACTCGCGAAGAACGCCATCTCCACCGCGGAGAAGTCCGAATACTACTTGCATAGCCGACTTTTCTTCCGTTTTTTCCTGCTAATCGCGAAAAACTCCCGCCATTGAACGTCGTTCACCCCGATTGAACGCCCTGATCGCGTAGGACGAGCGCCACCAGCTCCGGCGCCGTCCCTGAGATCAAGGGGATGACGATGTTCAATCACGATCGGTACCGGCCGGGAACGACCCGGCTGACATGCGCTCTCGCCCTCCTGGCACTGCTGGCTCTGGCACGGAGCGCGGTGGCCGGGCAGGCGGGGCCGTCGGTGTTCGCCAGCAGCGACACTCCTCGAAAACTCGGGCAGATCACTCTCGAGGACAGCCAGGTCGCACCGCTGGCCATCGATGGGTCGGCATCAGCCCCGGTTTTCTCTGGTCCCCAGGGCCTGGGCGTCGATGCCTTCGACGTCAACCCATCCGGCGGCGTGATCCTGTCCTTCGACTCCCCCGTCGACGTCGAGATCGGCGGCAACATGGTTCTCGTCGAGCCCGGTGACGTCGTCGCCCACGACGGCGCCAACACCTTCACCAGTGTCGTCTTCCGCGCCACCGACTACGCCATCTCTGCGGCAGCAAACGTGAACGCCGCCGCCTTCGTCAGGGAAACGGCACAAAGCGCCTCGTTGGCCGTGTCCTTCGACGTGCCCGTTTTCGTACGGCGCGGCGCCCCGTCCAACCACGTCCATGTCGACACCCACAGTCTCCTGTGCATCCCAACAACCGACCCCGACGCGTACTTCACGTGCCTGGACGGAGACGCGGCCGGCTTGGCGAGCAACGCCGACATCGACGCCATCGATCACATCGTCATCGACGCGGCCCTTGACCGTTTCAGCTGGCTTCTCTCATTCGCAACTCCGGGACGCGTCGATCAAACGACCTACGACGCAGAAGACATCGTTAGTCTCGGCGAGGGCGGACTCATGATTGCGGGGGAGAGCCCCTGGTCGCTGTTTCTCGACAACACCTGGGGTGCAGCCAACCTCGACGCCGTGGCCGTCGAGCCCGCGCCAGCACCACCGGCTACCGCCACCGCAACCGCCACCAACACCCCGACCAACACTCCAACCAACACCCGGACGTACACTCCAACCAATACCCGGACGAACACGCCGACCAACACTCCGACTCACACCCCGACGAACACGCCGACCAACACTCCGACTCACACCCCGACCAACACCGTCCCCGGATCCTCCGACACTCCGACGCACACGCCGACGCACACCCCGACCAACACCCGGACGAACACGCCGACCAACACTCCGACTCACACCCCGACCAACACCGTCCCCGGATCCTCCGACACTCCGACGCACACGCCGACTCACACCCCGACCAACACCGTCCCCGGATCCTCCGACACTCCGACGCATACGCCAACCAACACTCCAACCAACACCGCCTCCGAACCAACCGACACCCCGACGCACACACCAACCAACACAGTCTCAAACGGACCGACGGGTACGCCAACCGCAACCGAGCCGCCTACAGCCACGGCTAGCGCGACTCCTCAGACACCGGATCCGACGATACCCACGGCGACCCCGACCGATCGTGCCACTCCGGCGCCGACGACGCCTTCCGGCAGTGCCTGCGCCGCCGACTGTGACGGCAACGGTCGGGTGACCATCGGCGAGCTCATCCGCGCCGTCAATCTCGCCCTCGGTGTCCAGCCCATCGACCGCTGTCCGGCTGCGGATCTCAACGCCGACGGACGCGTCGCCATCAACGAGCTCATCAAAGCAGTCGCAGACGCCCTCGGGCCCTGCGCGTGAATGAAAAATCCACCCTTTCAGCACAACGGAGGAAAGTCATGACAACGACACAGACGAATCGCATCGCGGCCATCGGCATGCTCGGCCTGTTCCTCGCGGCACCGCTACCCAGCACCGCGGTCGACGGAGTCATCCAGATCAACCAGGACAAGGCACTCGCCGGCGGCGTCAATTTCTTTGATGCAGCCGGGTTCCCAATTTCGATCTCCGAGCCCGGAAGCTACCGCCTGACCGGGAGTCTCGTCTCGGACAGCACCACCGCCAACGCCATCGAGATCAGCGCCTCCGGAGTCACGCTCGACCTCAACGGATACACTATCAACGGACCTGGAAACCTCGGCAGCGCAAACGGTATCTCGTCAACCCAAGCCGGCGTACGCATCATCAACGGAACGGTGCGGAGCTTCCCCGGCCACGGTATCACCAGCTCCGCCAGTGCCGTCATCGAACGCGTCGAGACCATCGGAAACAGCGGGCATGGAATCGACGTGGCCTCGCCGGGCAGCCTGATCAGAGGTTGCCGGGCCGACTCAAATCTCAGTGACGGTATTCGCACCGGAAGCGAGGGGAGCGTTCTCGATTCCATCGCAACAGGGAACCAGGGGGACGGGATCGAGTGCCTCGACCGCTGCACGGTGGCTCGCAACACCGTCTTCAACAACGGCGCCAACGGCATCCACGTCGACGACGCTTCCACCGTCACCGGCAACACCACCTCGGGCAATACCGAAGACGGCATCAAAGCCGGCAACGGTTGCACCATCAGCAACAACACCGTCAACAACAACGGCGGTCACGGAGTGTGCGCCTTCAGTGGCAACGCCCTGATCGGCAACACCGTCACCAGCAACACCGGCAACGGGCTCGATCTCGCCGGATCGTCGGGTTACGGGCAGAACGTGCTCTTCGACAACACCGGCGGCACCGTCAGCGCTTCGGCACAACAGATCGGCGACAACGTCTGCAACGGCGGGACTTGCCCATAGGCTGAAGCTCGTTGGCGGGGCACAAGCCTGGGGTTGGTCTCGCTTCGCTAGAGCTCGTTGGCGCGCCGCGAACCATCAATCGCCGCGACGGCGAGCGAGCTCCCATAGGTAGAGGACGCCTACCCAGTAGGTGAACATCTCGCGGAACTCGGAAACGTTGTGCAACAGACTGCCATTGTGCCGAAAACCCACGTCTTCCAATCCGTGCGCGAGCTGCGAGACGAGAAATCCGCCAACCAAGGTCAACGCACAGTAGCCACTCGGCACGAGCATTCGAAGACGAAGGGGGTACGCTCTGGGCGGCCAACGGCAGGGCGACGAAGAAGACGATCGAAACGACGTCGACGAGCTGCTTGAGGCCAACCGGTGATGTTGCTTCGGTTGTGCAAGTTGAAAAACTCCCCGGTGCGAGGTGGTTGTCCGTTCAGGGCTCTCCAATAGTGGTCGCCCCAGTCGATCTCTTCGAGTAACACGAACATGCACAGCGCACCGGCAATCCACCAAAACCACTTCCACCTGCGATCGCGCTCCCGCGCAACAGCACGAAGGCTCACGACCACCGCGAGAATCAACAAGAGGTTCTGAAAGTTCTCGATCAGCCCGAGCTCGCGCTGGCGCAACGGGCTCGCCAGGGTCTGGAGGAATTCGACGCCGCTGAAGTAGAGAACGACGAACGCCACACCGATCGAGAAGGGCAGCACTCCGTAGACGAAAAGGCGCCACCTGTCGATCTTCCTCCCGCGTACGTCCGACCAACCGCCGGCTACCACCACAAACCCCTTCAACTAGCGCGCAACAACTCTGCGGCGCGGTCTCGCAGCTGGTATTTCACCACTTTGTTGGATGCGTTGAGAGGAAGCTCGTCGACGATCTCGACATAGCGCGGAACCTTGTAGTTGGCCATGTTGTCCCGACACCACGCAATGATCTGCTCACCGCCCAGCGCCGCGCCGGGTGTCGGAACGACAAAGGCCATCCCCACTTCCCCCATGCGCTCGTCGGGTACACCGATGACCGCCGCCTGTGCAATCTCTTCGTGGTTGAAGAGAAGATTCTCGATCTCGGCCGGGTAGCAGTTGAAGCCGCCCATGATGAACATGTCCTTGATGCGGTCGGTGATGCGAACGTAACCGCGCTCGTCCATCACGGCGATGTCGCCGGTGTTCAGCCAACCGTCGCCGTCGATCGCCTCGCGCGTCGCCTCTTCGTCCTCGAAGTAGCCGCGCATCACGTTGTAGCCGCGCACCACCACCTCCCCCGGCTCGCCGCGCGGCACCTCGTTGCCGCGATCGTCGACACAGAGGACTTCGACGTCATCGATGGCGCGCCCCGACGTCGTCGCAATGGTAGCGGCATCGTCGTCGTAACGGCACATGGTGGCGATGCCGCAGGCCTCCGTCAGACCGTATCCCGTGATCACCGTGTCGAAGCCGAGGACGTCGCGCATCTGGTGAATCAGCTCGACCGGCGTCGGCGCCGCACCGGTCACCGCCAGGCGCAGATTCGAGATGTCGTAGTTGGGCAAGTCGGGATGGGCGAGAATCGACTGATACAAGGCCGGCGGCCCCGGCAGCACGCTGACCCGCTCACGACCGGCGCGGGCCAGCACCTGCGGCACGTCGAAGACGGCGTGCGGCAGAATCGTCGCGCCGCGCATCAGACACGACATCCAACCCGCCTTGTACCCGAAGGCGTGGAAGAACGGGTTGACGATCAGATAGCGGTCGCCTTCGCGCAAGCCGATGACACTGGTCCAAGAGGCGAAGGCGCGGATGTTCTGCCCATGCGCTGTCATCACCCCTTTCGGCTTGCCGGTAGTTCCCGAAGTGAACAGGATGTCGGAGAGATCGTCCGGCCGCAGCGCCGCCAGCGCTTGGCGCGCTTCCTCTTCCGCCACGGCGCTTCCGGAAGCGAGGAAATCGGACCAGGCGACTGTGCCGGGTGCGGCGCCGCGCAAGCTGACGATCCGTTCGAGATCGGGCGTACTCTGGTCGGCCAACATCGCAACGTAGTCGGTGTCGAGAAAGTCGCCGACCGTGCAGAGGATGCGCGCCCGGCTCTTCTGAAGAGCGTACGCCGCTTCCGCGCCCTTCATGCGCGTGTTGAGCGGCACCAGAACCGCCCCGACCGTTTGCAAACCGAGGGCGGCGAGAATCCACTCGTGTATGTTGGGAGCCCAGATGGCGACGCGGTCCCCCGGCTCGACGCCGGCGGCGAGAAAAGCCCGCGCCGCACCGAGACTGGCCGCGGCGAGCTCGGCAAACGTCAGGTGGGTGTCACCGTCTTCCACCGCCACGGCATCGCCAAAGCGCTCGGCAGCGCGGTGTGCCAGCGTTGGAATGGTCAGATTCGTGAACTCCTGTTCCACGATTTAGCTCTCCGCTCACTCGGGTGTGATAAAACCCGCGTACTGATCGAGAATCGGCAAGACCTTGCTCTCTGGTTTCGACGGAATGCGCAAGACGACTTCGTCGATGCCGAGTTGGGCGTAGTAATCGAGCTTGTCCCGCCTGGGAATCGTGCCGAAGGGAACCACCCGCACCGATGCCGGGTCGCGTCCGGTGTCTGCAACGGCCGCGCGCAGCGCCGGCAGCGCCGCGGCCACGCCGCCGCCGCCGATCGGAATCCAGCCATCCGCGTATTCGGCGATGTGGCTGAAGAGCTTGGGGCCGGCGGCGCCGCCGATGAGGATCGGCGGATGGGGAGACTGCACCGGCTTCGGCCACGACCAGCTATCGGTGAAACGCACATGCTTCCCCGAGTACGAGGCCGCCTCCTGCGTCCACAGGGTCTTGATCGCCAGAACCCGCTCGCGCACCAGGTCGCGACGGCTACGGAAGTCGACCCCGTGATGCCCCATCTCCTCGCGGTTCCAACCGAAACCGACGCCGAAACAAAAGCGACCGCCGGAGTACGCATCCAGCGTCGCCGTCGCCTTGGCGAGAACGATGGGGTCGCGCTGCGCTACCAGACAAATGCCGGTTCCGAGCACGATCTTCGACGTCACCGCCGCGGCACCGCCGAGAGCGACGAAGGGATCGACGGTGCGGCGGTACTCCTCCGGCAGCACCTCCTCCCCGGTCGGAGCCGGAGTGAGCCGACTGGCGGGGATGTGCGTGTGCTCGGGCAGGTACAGCGATGCAAAGCCACGCACCTCTGCCTCCCGCGCCAGCGCCGCCACGTTCATCGAGCGGTCGGTGGCGAACATCGTGACCCCCAAACGCATGGCGCAAAACGACCACACTCTATCCCGCAGAACAAGTCGGCGCTCCGGTGGTGGTGGGCCCGGCTGGCATCAATGAAGGCTGGGGCTGGGGCTGGGGCAAAAGGCTGGGGGTGGTCTCGCTTCGCGAAGCAATCTAGAGTTTCGTCTCGGAACCCTGAACAGCAAGCTACAGAAAACAAACAACGAGGCCGAGGAGACCCCCATGCAGCTCAAGAATGTCGTTCTCATCGACGGTGTGCGCTCCGCCTTCGCGCGCGGTGCGCGCGGCAAGCTCGCCGCCACCCGCCTCGACGACGCCGGCGCGCAGATCTTGCGCGGCTTGATGAACCGCAACCCCAAGGTCGCCGACGCGGATGTCGAAGACATCGGCCTCGGCAACGTCGCCGGGCGCTCGGAGTTCTCCTACATCGGCACGGTGCAGAAGCTGGCGGGATTTCCGCACGAAGTGTGCTCCTTTCACTCCAACCGCCAGTGCGGCTCGAGCATGGAGACCCTGCACCGCATCGCCTTGGCGATCATGGTCGGCGACATCGATTGCGGCATCGCCATGGGCATCGAGCGCATGGGACGAGCGATCGGCGGCGGCGCCGGCGCCGACCGCATCACGGCAATGAACGCAAGGATCGCCGAACAGAGCGCCGTGCAGACGGCACCCGCCCACGACCACGACCGGTATTTTTCGCAGCCGTTCCCCGACTACGTCCTCACCTCGCCGTGGATCCAGCCGATGCCGCAGACGGCGCAAAACGTCGCCGAAGTCTACGGCTTGAGCCGCGGCGAGCTCGACGACTACGCCGCCGCCAGCCACGCGCGCACCGACGCCGCCTACAAGGCGGGAGTGTACGAGGATGAGGTTCTCCCCCTGGAAGTCGAGGAGCCCGTCTTCGACGATGAAAAGAACCTGCTCCTCGACGAGCACGGCCCGCTCGTGACCTTCGACCGCGACGAGTGCATTCGCCCCGGCACGACGGCGGAAAAGCTCGCGGCGCTACCGCCGCTGCGCGGCATCAAGAGCTACGCCGACGAGGAGGTCGTCATCACCGCCGGCAACTCGTGCCCGACCAACGACGGCATCACCGCCGCACTTCTGATGAGTGAAGAAAAAGCCGCCGGGCTCGGCGTCGACGCCCTGGCGCGCATCCGCGGCATCGCGGTCGGCGGCGTCAAACCCCAACTCATGGGTCTCGGCCCCGTCGTTTCATCGAAGAAGGCGCTGGCCAAAGCTGGCGTCGAAGCGACGGCGATCGATCGCGTCGAGTTCAACGAAGCGTTCTCGGCGCAGGTCATCCCGTCGATCCGCGAGCTCGGCATCGGTCCGGAGAAGGTCAACGTCAACGGCGGCTCGCTGGCCATCGGCCACCCACTCGGTGCCACCGGTGCCCGACTGGTCCTAACCGTCGCCAAAGAGCTGCGCCGCAGCAGCACGCGATTCGGACTGGCGACCCAGTGCATCGGCGCCGGCATGGGCATCTCGACCGTCATCGAGCGGCTCGACTGACAGCCAACCACAACCACTTGCACTCATGCTATGGCGGTGTATTATGGCGCCATAATGACTCGAACGACGATCATGCTGCCCGACGATCTCAAGAGCGGCGCCGTGCGCGAAGCCCGGGCGCGCGGCATATCCATGGGCGAGCTGATTCGCGAGCTCTTGCGCGAGACTCTCGAGCGGGTCGAAGCGCGGCAGTCGCGCAGCGCCGGCGACCCGCTCTTTGCCGACAGCGCCGTCTTTGCCGGCGACGTCGCCGCCGACACGGCGGTCGCACACGACGACTACCTCTACGATTTCCCCCACGAGTGAACCGGCCGTGCGCCGGTGGAGTGCCAGCCGTTGATCTTCATCGACACTGGACCGTGGATCGCCCGCTACCTGCGGCGCGACCAACACCACGCGAGAGCGCAAGCGGGATGGCAGCGGCTCGCCAAGCGGCCGCCACGCTTGTTTACCACCAACTTCGTCCTCGACGAGGCAATGACCTTGCTCGCGCGTCGCGCCGGCTACGACTTCGCGGCTCAGCGAGCGAGGGCGATCTACGCATCGGAGGCGCTGACCATCTTGCGCCCGGCGCAAGCGGACGAGCTGGCCGCCTTGGCGCTATTCGAAAAGCTCGCCGACCAGCGCGTCTCCTTTACCGACTGCGTGTCCTTCGCGCTGATGCGGGCCAACAAGATTCCGCGTTCGTTTACCTTCGACCGCCACTTCGAGCACGCCGGCTTCACGGTCTGGCAGCCGTGACGGAAAAGGTCGCGCGCTCAGTACTCCTTGACGTGCGGCTGTCCGGAGACGACGCGTTTGGCCTGGTCGACCCATTCGTCGCGCATGATGCGGCCGCGGTAGTCGGCGAGCTGGGCATCGAGCCACGATACTTCGTCGGGTTCGAGCGACGCGAGCTGCTCGAAGTAGTAGACCCCGAGTTGGTTGAGAATACGCTCGACACGCGGGCCGATGCCGTTGATCTGCTTGAGATCGTCGGGTAGGCGCGTCGGCTGCGAAAGAAGCGAGCCGGGACGGCGTCCGACACCGCTGTGCCGCGTCGTGCCGTTGGTCGCGGCGGCTGGTTGCGCTGCGTTATCCGTCCGGCTTGCCGCCGCCACTTTCTCGCGCAGATCGACGATCTGCTGCCGCAGCGCTTCGAAAGCAAAGTCGCAATCGCTGTGCACGGAAACCAACTCGTCATACTTGGCTTCGAGCTCGGCGTAGGAACTCTGCTCGCTTTGCGCCACCGAGCTCGCCGCCGCCAGCTCCTCGTACTTTTTCTCGAGCTCGCGGTACGAGGCACCTTGCCTCTCCGCTTCTGCCACCGTCGCCAGCAGCTCTTGGTACTTTTTCTCGAGATCTTGGTACGAGGCGCGTTGCCTCTCCGCTTCCGTCGCTGTCGCCAGCAGCTCTTCCTGGCGTTGCAGGGCCCGAGCGATCTCGTCCCTCAGATCGCTGGTCTCGCGCTCGCGTGCGCGCTCCCTCTCTTCGACGTCGGCCAATCGCGCTTCCATCGCTTCGGCCGCGCTCACCGACGCCGCGCGAGCCGACTCCGCGTCGGCCACTTGGGCGCGTAGCTCGTCCGCGTCACCGCCCTCAGCGCGCAGCGACTCCGCCTCGGCCGACAGTGTGCGAACCCGCTCCTCGGCCTCGGCGCACCGTTGGTCCGCCGCCGCGACCGCTTCCCGCAGTTGCGTGATCTCCTCGCGCAGCTTGGCTGCAGCGTCCTCCGCGTCGCCGAGGTCCTGCTGCACCCGACGCAGCTCGTCATCGACGCCACCTTCGGTATTGCCATCGGTTTCGCGCTGGGCACGATCCAGCTCCTGCAAGGCCGCCTGGTCCGCTTTCGCCTGCTGGCGCAAGCGTTTCAGCTCGCCCTCGAGCTGGCTCTTGTCCTTTTCGAGCTCGGCGATGCGCGGCTCCAGGACCATCGCCTGCGGGCCGGCCTCGCGCAGCTTGGCTTCGAGCTCACCGACCTCGCGGCGCGCCGCCTGCAGCTCTTTCGTTTCACCACCGCGGTTCTTGGCCCGCACCGCGCGCAGCCACCAGCCGATGCCGAGACCGATGGCGGCGGCAAGCGCGAGTGAAAAGACGATCTCTGAAATGAGGTACAACATTCAACGGCTCCAACGACTCATTCGTTTGGCAGGACAGCCAAACGCGCCAGGTCGACCTTGCAGCCGCTCTCCTCGAGAGAGGACTTGATCGAATCCGCCGCTCCTTGCGAGTGAGCTTTGCCGAACACACGCACGTTTCCCTTGTTCACTTCGACGCGGCCATTGATCAGCTCGCCCACCCAGGGCATGGCGGCGAGCAGACATGCTTCGTACTCGGCCGGCGGATCGATCGCACGCACCAAGAGGCGGTCTCGTACGCGTTCTCCCGGATAGACCTCGCGCGCCTTCGCCAACCAGGCCTCCTTGATCTCTTCGCTCGCCGCGATGCCGCTCAGGATCACGACGTCTCCCCTGCCGCGCGTGATCGTCGAGCGAACTACCGCCGGCTCGCCGGCAGCGCCGCCTCTCGGGCGCGGCGAATAGACGTCGATGGCGACGCGCAACGCCGGCGGCACGCGGGACGCGAGATCGACGCGGATCTGCTCCTCCATCGCCTTGTCACGCGCCTTACCGCTGACCCGTATGCGCCGATCGGTGACGCTCAAGCGCCCTTCCTCGAGGCGGCGCAGGGCGGCCAGCCCCTGCAGCACGCCGACCTTCAGGTTCAAACTCTCGTCCGCCTCGCCGATGCTTAGGCGATCGCGCACCTCGCCCTCGGAGAAGTGGCGGCGCGCCGCCTCGAGCCATTCTCCTTTGATCGATTCGGAAGGGGCGTGACCGGTCATGGTGACGGTGCGGTCGGCACGCAACTCGACGTTGACGCGCTGCACCGGCGCGGCGCGGCGCGGCGCGGCGGCGGCCGGACCCTCGGATTGCAAAGTCGATTTCGCGGCGGTGGCAGCCGCAGCACCGGCAAAGGCGACCGAGCGCACGCCGGCGAGCTCGCTGACGACCCGGATCGCCCGATCGCGCAGCCGCGCGCTGGCGGCGCCGCCACTGAGAACGACATCGCGGCCGTCGACGTCGACGTCGGCCTTGACGCCACTGCGCGACAGCGCGGAAGAAGCGCGCTCGGCGATATCGGATTCAATCGTGCGCACGTGATCGGGCACGGTAGCAGCGGCGACTGCGGCAAAGAGAGCCGAGCCGACGACGATCGGAGTTTTTACATTCATCGGTTTGCTGGATTGCCCAGACGAACGCACGTCAACGCATATGCTCGAATGAACGAGGCAATTCTCTTCGATGAATGGCCACTTCGCAACGGGAGATTGCAGCGCCCGAGTCGGAAAAAGCGCAATCTCCTAAGCCCATCGTATGATCCAACCCCCGCATCTGCCATGCGCGACGCCGCTTCCGCTCAAACGGCCGTTTGCCAGAACCGGTTGACGTGTCGGAGCGGCACCCTTCACATTGAGACCAATCGGCTGGGGGACTCACTGGGGTACGACCTTGGAAGAAGAGACGGTGGCCTACCCATGCGATGATCTGGTGACGGACCCCAGCGAGACTTGGCATCGAGGAATTTCGGTCAACGCGCCTGCGCCGGTTCTATTCCGCTGGCTATGCCAGTTGCGCGTGGCGCCGTACAGCTACGATTGGATCGACAACTTCGGCCGCACCAGCCCCCGTGAGCTGACTCCGGGTCTGGAGGATTTGCAGGTCGGGCAGCGGGTGATGTTCATCTTCGAGGTGATGTTCATCTTCGAGCTGATGTCGTTCGAACGAGATCGGCACCTCACCCTGCGACCGAGGTGGCAGGCGTTGCAGCGCTTCGCCATCACCTACATGACGGTTCCGGTCGACGAGAACACCTGCCGGCTCCTGGTCAAAGCGGTCGTCCGCTACTCCCCGGTTGAACGACAAGTGCTCCAACCGTTCTTCGCCCGAGGTGACCTGGTGATGATGAAGAAGCAGTTTCGTACCCTCAAGGCTCTTGCCGAAGGGGATAAATAATTCACACGCAGTGGTGATAGCCCGCGTCGGCGGCCGGCTTCGGGCGGTCATGGCTAGACTCGCCGGCGTCAACGCGCACGCGGCCCTGTAGTCCTACAAATGGGTACCGTGCCCCGTCGGCGCGCACAGATTCGGGCGGACTACGAAGACGTGTAAGCGCGCTCTGCTGCACGGACAGGAGTGACGCCATGAGCAAAGCAATCAACCAGGGTTAACGAATTTCTCGATGACAAACCCCCGAGCAACCGGCGCCAGCAACCATCACAATAGTTGACGGAATTAGTTTGACCGATGGTCCACAGGGTTGTATGTAGCAGCTATGAGACGCTTCGTATTTGTGGCATTCGTAGTTTGCCTGGCAACCCCAGCACTCGGGCAGCAACCCTGCTACGGTGACTGCAATGGCGACGGGCGTGTCACCATTTCCGATCTTATTTCGGCGACTATTGCCGCGCTTGATGGCGACCTGTCCTACTGCCGTCTCGTCGATAGCAACCTCGATGGATCGGTGAGCATTGGGGAACTGTTGCGGGCGGTCAACAACTCGCTCTCCGGGTGCCCCACCTCCCCCACCCACGTTCCGACGTTGACGCCTGTGCCATCCACGGACCTTCCGTAGCCCATCGTAACGCTACGGGTAGCGACGCGGATCACTCGGTCGGAGAAACAATCCACCCTCCGCGCAACCGGCACGGTTGAAGTGGAGACCGCCGAAGTCGAAACTACCTGGTCCCGTAAGTGCTTGAGTTCGTGTAATATTGAGTCCCGTCAAACGCTTGTTTGACTTGTTTTCGGGTCTCTGCGAGACATCGCGTTTCTACAGTGAAACTCCCAGCTCGTGGGTGTTTGTCCGGATCGGGGTATTCTCACGTGAACAAAAGAATGTCTGCCGCCGACGTCGTCGGCCAGCTCGAGAGCGGCATGACGATCGGCATCGGCGGTTGGGGGGCGCGGCGCAAGCCGATGGCGCTGGTGCGCGAGATCGTGCGCTCGCCGATCGACGATCTCACCGTGGTCTCCTACGGCGGACCCGACGTCGGCATGCTCTGTGCCGCCGGGAAGATTCGCAAGCTCATCTTCGGCTTCGTCTCGCTCGACGTCATTCCTCTCGAGGCGCACTTTCGCCAGGCGCGGCAGAACGCTGAGATCGAGGTGATGGAGCTCGACGAGGGCATGCTGCAGTGGGGACTGCGCGCCGCCTGCTATCGGCTTCCCTTCTTGCCGGTGCGCGCCGGACTCAGCACCGACATCGAGAAGCTCAATCCCAACCTGAAGATGGTGCGCTCGCCCTACGCTGACGGCGAAACGCTGCTGGCGATGCCGGCGCTGAACCTCGACGCGGCGCTGGTGCACGTCGACCAGGCGGACGAACGCGGCAACGGTCAGGTGCTCGGCCCCGACCCCTATTTCGACGACCTCTACTGCGGCGCCGCCGCCAAGAGCTTCGTCTCGTGCGAGAAAATCGTCACCACTGAAGAGCTGGCCAGCAGCGGCTGCGTCCACACCCTGGTTCTCGACCGCGGCATGGTTTCCGGCGTCGTCGAAGCCCCCTTCGGTGCCCACCCGACTTCGTGCACACCGCGCTACGGCATCGACGCCGCTCACTTGAAGACGTACTCCACCGCCGCCAAAGACGACGGCTGGCAGGGCTACCGCAGCAAGTTCATCGACGCCGGCGAAGCGGCGTATGTCGAAGCCGCGGGCGGGGCGTCGCACATCGAGGCGATCGCGCCGAACGTCTTCTGAGCACAGCGATGACGAACCCGGACACCACACTGGTCGACCTGTGCATTGCCGCCGCCGCCGAGGCGTGGCGCGGCGACGGCGAGATCCTCGCCTCGGGAATGGGGTTGATCCCGCGCCTCGCCGCCGGCCTGGCCTGGCGCACCCACAGCCCCGACTTGATGATGACCGACAGCGAATCGGTGCTCGTCGCCGAACCGGTACCGATCGGCCCGCGCGGTGACTACGTACCCAAGGTCGAAGGCTGGATGCCGTTCCGCCGCGTCTTCGACACCCTCTGGGCCGGGCGCCGCCACGCCATGACCATGCCGACGCAGATCGACAGGCACGGCAACATCAACATCAGCTTCATCGGCAATGCGGCGAAACCGAAGGTGCAGCTCCTCGGCGCTCGCGGCATACCCGGCAACACCATCAACCATCCCTGCTCTTTCTTCGTCCCCAGCCACACGCGGCGCACCTTCGTCCAGCGCGTCGACATGGCATCGGGGGTCGGCTACGACGACGCCCGCTGGAGCGACGGCGTGCGCCGCGATCTGATGGAGCTGCGCCTGGTCGTGAGCAACCTCGCCGTCATGGATTTCAACGGAGCCGACAAGGCGCTGCGCATCGTCTCGACTCACCCGGGAGTGACCGTCGAACAGGTGCGCGAGCAGACCGGTTTCGAGCTCGCCGTCGCCGACTCGGTTGGCGAAACACCGCCGCCGAGCGCCGAGCAAGTGGCCATCCTCGAAACACTCGACCCTCACGGCCAGCGCGTCGGCGCCGTCCAACCCTGAACGCGGAGGATGCCGTGGCATTCACGACTGAGATCGTAAATCAGGTCGCCGAAGTCGAGCTCAACTACCCGCCGGTCAACGCCTTCAACAGCGACGGCTGGATCAACCTCGCCAAGGAAATCCGCCGCGTCGGCGAGGGCGACGAGGCCAACGCCGTTCTCATCCACGCCGCCGGTCGCGGCTTCTGCGCCGGCGTCGACATCAAGGAGCTGGCCGCGGACAGCTCGGTCATCACCAAGGTCAACCACGGTTGCTATGAGACCTTCGCCGCCATCCACGACTGCCCGATTCCGGTCATCGCCGCGGCGCACGGCTTCGTCCTCGGCGGTGGCATCGGCATCGTCGGCGCGTCGGACGTCATCATCGCCTCGGAAGACGCGACCTTTGGCCTGCCGGAAATCGATCGCGGCGCCCTCGGCGCGGCGACGCATCTGCTGCGCATGTTTCCCATCCAGAAGGTGCGACGTATGCTCTACACCGGCGAGCCGATCACCGCACAGGAAGCCTACCGGCTCGGCGCCCTCGAGTCGGTGGTTGCCAAGGACGATCTACTGCCGCAGGCGCGCGCGCTCGCCACCAAGATCGCCGCCAAGAGCGGCAAGGCGCTGCGTCTGGCCAAGGAATCGCTGAACGGAATCGAGCTGCTCGACATCAAAAAGAGCTACCGCTACGAGCAGGGATTCACGCTCGAGCTCTACACGTCGCCCGACTCGCAGGAAGCGCGCGATGCGTTCGTCGAAAAGCGCGATGCGAAGTTCAAAAAGTGAGAACGGCGGGCAGCCGCAACGTGCATGGATCTGACGTTCACCCCTGAGCTGCGCGCCTTCCGCGACGAAGCGCGCACCTGGCTCGAAGCCAACGTCCCCTCGCCGCCGCTGCCGTCGCTCGATACCGCGGAGGGCTTCGCCCTGCACCGCGAGTGGGAGCGCAAGCTCAACGATGGCCGCTGGGCGATGGTGCCGTGGCCGGTCGAGTACGGCGGGCGCGGCGCCAATCTGATCGAGTGGCTGGTCTTCGAAGAGGAGTACTACCGCGCCGGGGCTCCGGGGCGGGTCAACCAGAACGGCATCTTCCTGCTCGGCCCGACCGTCATGGAGTACGGCACGCCGGAGCAGAAAGCGCGCTTTCTGCCCAAGATGGCCTCGGGCGAGGAGATCTGGGCGCAGGGTTGGTCAGAGCCCAACGCCGGCAGCGACATGGCGGCCATCCGCTCGACGGCACGTCGCGACGGCGACCACTTCGTCATCAACGGGCAGAAGACCTGGGCGTCGCGCGGCGCGTTCGCCGATTGGTTGTTCGGAATCTTCCGCACCGATCCCGAATCCGAGCGCCACCGCGGACTCACCTTCATCCTCGTTCCGCTCGACGCACCGGGGGTCGAGGTTCGCCCCATCGCCCAGCTCGACGGCGAGACCGGCTTCGCCGAGGTCTTCTTCGACAACGCGCGGGTGCACGTCGAGAACCAACTCGGCGACGAGGGCGGCGGTTGGAAGGTGGCGATGGCCACGGCCGGCTTCGAACGCGGCCTGATGCTGCGCAGCCCGGCTCGATTCCAGGCGACGGCGGCGCGCCTGGTCGCGCTCTACCGGAGGGTCGGCTCCGGCGCCGATCCGACGCTGCGCGATGCCGTGGCGCGCGCCTGGACCAGCGCCGAAGCCTATTGCCTCAACACCTACCAGACCGCCTCGCGTCTCATCGCCGGCGGCAGCATCGGCTCCGAGGCCAGTCTCAACAAGATCTTCTGGTCGGAGATGGACGTGCAGATGCACGAAACGGCTCTGTCACTGCTCGGTGCACGGGCCGAGCTCCTCGCCCACGCGCCGGAGGCGCGCGACGTCGGCAACTGGCTCGACGGCTTTCTCTTCTCGCTGGCCGGGCCGATCTACGCCGGCACCAACGAGATTCAGCGCAACGTCATCGCCGAACGCCTACTCGGACTGCCGCGATGAACTTCACCTTCAGCGAAGATCAGTTGATGTTCCGCGACAGCGTGCGCGGCGCGCTCGAACGCAGCTGCAACGCCGATGCGGTGCGCGCGCTGTGGGAAAGCGAGAGCGGACGATCGACCGAGGTGTGGGCGTGCCTCGCCGAGCTCGGCATTCTCGGCATGCTGGCAGCGGAGGAGGCCGGTGGCCTGGCGATGAACGAAGTCGACCTGGTGCTGCCGCTCATCGAGACCGGCTATGCAGCGTTTCCCGGACCGGTGGTCGAATGCGCTGCCGTCGGCGCGCCACTGCTCGGCGCCTGCGACGACGGCGATCTCGGCGCTCGCTGGTTGTCGAGGATCGCCACCGGCGAAGCGATCGTCACCGTCGGACACCGGCACAACGATTTCGTCGCCGACGCGCACGTCGCCGACCTCTTGATCCTGCCGCACGGCGACGATCTTCACGCCGTCCTCAGGGAAGAGGCGAACCCGGTACACCAACCGACCAGCGATCCCGGCCGCAAGCTCTTCCGCGTCGACTGGGAGCCGAGCCGGGAGTCTCGCATCGCCAGCGCTGCCGGCGCGCGGCAACTCGCCGCCGCCGCCTTCGACCGCGGCGCCTTCGCCACCGCCGCACAACTCATCGGCGTCGCCCAGCGCCTGGTCGACATCGCCGTCGACTACGCCAAGCAACGCGAGCAGTTCGGCAAGCCGATCGGCTCGTTCCAGGCGATCAAGCACATGCTGGCAACTGTCCAGGTCAAGGTCGAGTTCGCCAAACCCCTCGTCTACCGCGCCGCTCATTCGCTCGCCGCGAACGCCGAAACCCGCTCAGCCGACGTGTCGCAAGCCAAGGCGACGGCTGGAGAAGCCGCCGCGGCGGCAGCCAAAACGTCGCTCCAGGTGCACGGCGCCATCGGCTACACCTGGGAATGCGATGCGCAGATATGGATGAAACGCGCCTGGTCGCTGGCTCTCGCCTGGGGGGGCGAGTCCTGGCACCGGCGCCGAGTGGCCGACGCCGTCATCGACGGATCTCTGCCGGCGAGGACTTTTGGGTTCGAAGCCGCCTCGTAGCTGAGCTATTCAGAAATCCACGCCGCTTGCTAAGAACCAGGGCAAGCGATGCGCAACGAACCAGCCAACACGTCGAGGAGCCCAACCATGGCGAAGAAGAAAGTACCAGCGGTCGAGGGGTGGTTCGCAATGGATTTCGCCGAGCCACACCTGCTCGGCAGTCGCTGCAACGCGTGCGGCAGCTATTTCTTTCCCAGAGAGTCCACCTTTTGCCGCAACCCACAGTGCTCGAGCAGCGACTTCGAGGACACGCCGCTGTCGGCGCGCGGCGTGCTGTGGTCGTTCACCAACAACGCCTACCCACCACCCAAACCCTACGTGGCGGCCGACCCGTTCGTCCCCTACATCATCGCCGCAGTCGAGCTCGAGACCGAGAAGATGGTCGTGCTCGGACAGGTCGCCGGCGACGTCAAGATCTCCGATCTCGCGGCGGGAATGCCGATGGAGCTCTGTCTCGACACACTCTTCGAGGACGATGACAACGAGTACATCGTCTGGAAATGGCGGCCGGCGGCGCGCCCGGCGGGGAGGCAGGGATGAGCAGAGAAGTCGCAATCCTCGGCGTCGGCATGCACCCCTGGGGCAAGTGGGGGAAGAACTTCGTCGAGTACGGCGTCAAAGCCGCGCGCGATGCCATCGCCGATGCCGGCATCGAGTGGCAGGACATCCAATTCGTCTCCGGCGGCGATACCATCCGCAACGGCTACCCGGGCTACGTCGCCGGCGCGACCTTCTGTCAGGCGATGGGCTGGAACGGCGCCCGCGTCGCCAGCTCCTACGGTGCCTGCGCCTCGGGATCGCAAGCCATCAACAACGCGCGCGCGCAAATTCTCGCCGGCATGTGCGACGTCGCCCTCGTCGTCGGCGCCGACGCCGCTCCCAAGGGATTCTTCGCACCGACCGGCGGCGACCGCCCCGACGATCCCGATTGGCTGCGTTTTCGACTCATCGGCGCCACCAATCCGATCTACTTCGGACTCTACGCGCGGCGCCGGATGGAGGCCTTTGGCGCCACCGAGCACGACTTTGCCAAGGTCAAGGTGAAGAACGCCAAACACGGGCTGCACAATCCGAACGCCCGCTACCGCAAGGAAGTCACCAAGGAGGACATCCTGTCGTCCAACATCGTCTCCGATCCACTGCATCTGCTGGAGATCTGCGCCACCAGCGACGGCGGCGCGGCGATCGTCCTCTGCAGCATGGACTACGCGCGCAAACACACTACCGATCCGGTCAAGATCGCCGGCGTGTCGACGGTCACACCGGAGTTTCCCAACACGGTGATCGAGATGCCCAACTTCGCCACCGACTCGGCGGCGTCGGTTGCGCCGCCGCAGACGCCGTTTCGCGATTCGATTGCCAAGCGGGCCTACGAAGACGCCGGCCTCGGCCCGGAGGACATGAGCATGGCCGAGGTCTACGACTTGTCGACGGCACTCGAGCTCGACTGGTACGAGAACATCGGCTTGTGCCAGGCGGGTGAAGCGGAGAAGCTGCTCAACGACGGCGAAACGACACTGGGCGGCCGCGTGCCGGTCAACCCGAGCGGCGGCCTCGCCTGTTTCGGTGAGGCCGTGCCGGCGCAAGCCATCGCCCAGGTCTGCGAGCTCACCTGGCAGTTGCGCGGCCAGGCCGACGGCCGCCAGGTGGAAAACGCAAAAGCCGGAGTCACCGCCAACCAGGGCCTCTTCGGTCACGGCTCCTCGGTCGTGGTCACGAAGTAGCGCAGCAACGGAGCCAGACATGCCAGAAGCCTACATCATCGACGCTGTACGAACTCCCGTCGGCCGGCGCGGCGGCGCCCTCAGCCAAGTGCATCCCGCCGACCTCGGCGCCCACTCGATCAAGGGGTTGATCGAGCGCAACGACGTCGATCCGCACGCCGTCGAGGACGTCATCTTCGGCTGTATCGACGCGATCGGTCCGCAAGCCGGCGACATCGCGCGCACCTGCTGGCTCGCCGCCGGCTATCCGGAGGAGGTTCCGGGAACGACCATCGACCGGCAATGCGGCTCGTCGCAACAGTCGGTCCACTTCGCCGCGCAAGCGGTGATGAGCGGCACCAGTGATCTGGTCATCGCCGGCGGCGTGCAGAACATGAGCCAAATCCCCATCTCGTCGGCGATGACCGCCGCCGAGCCGTTTGGCTTCACCGATCCCTTCTCCGGCTCGCAAGGCTGGATCGAACGCTACGGCGACCAGGAGGTTTCACAATTCCGCGCCGCCGAGATGATCGCCGAGAAGTGGGACATCACGCGCCAGGACATGGAGGTGTTCGCCCTCGAAAGCCATCGCCGTGCCCTGCAGGCGATCGACGAAGGTCGTTTTGAAAACGAGATTCTGCCCTTCGGCGAGCTCACCACGGACGAGGGGCCGCGCCGCGGTACCTCGTTGGAAAAGATGGCGACCCTCAAGACCCTGCAGGAGGGCGGACGACTGACCGCCGCCGTGTCGAGCCAGATTTCCGATGCCAGCTCGGCGATGCTGATCGCTTCGCAGCGCGCCGTGAAGGAGCACGGCTTGAAACCGCGCGCCCGCGTGCACCACATCAGCGTGCGCGGCGCCGACCCGGTGTGGATGCTCACCGCGCCGATCCCCGCCACCGCTTACGCACTGGAAAAGAGCAGCATGCAACAGGGCGACATCGATCTGGTCGAGATCAACGAGGCTTTCGCCTCCGTCGTCCTCGCCTGGCACAAAGAAACGCTGTGGGACATGGAGACGGTCAACGTCAACGGCGGCGCCATCGCTCTCGGTCACCCGATCGGCGCCACCGGCACGCGCCTGATGACGACGATGCTCAACGAGCTCGAGCGCAGGGGCGGCCGCTACGGTCTGCAAACCATGTGCGAAGGCGGCGGCCAGGCCAACGTGACGATCATCGAACGGCTGTAAATGCGATTTTCCTTCACCGAAGAACAAGAAGCGCTGCGCCAATCGGCGCGCGTGTTTCTCGCCGATCACTCTTCGCCGGACAAGGTTCGCGCCGCGATGGAAAGCGAGCACGGCTTTGACCAAGCGGTGTGGCAGCGCCTCGCTCAGGAGATGGGCTGGACCGCCGTGACGATCCCCGAAGAGTACGGCGGCCTCGGACTCGGTACCGTCGAGCTCGTCGCACTGCTCGAAGAGATGGGAGCTCATCTTCTCTGCTCGCCCTTTTTCTCGAGCATCTGCCTGGCGGCGAACGCGCTTCTAGAAGCGGCGAGTGAGGCGCAGAAAGAAGAACACCTGCCCGGCATCGCCAGCGGCGAGACCGTCGCTACGCTCGCCCTGACCGAGAAGAGCGGTGGCTGGGATGCCAGCGCCATCGAGGCAACGGCGGAGAGCGACGGTGGTGATTTCGTCCTGCACGGCTGCAAGACGTACGTACCGCACGGCGACGCCGCCGACTTGATTCTCGTCGCGGCGCGCCATCCCGGCAGCAGCGGCAGCGCCGGAATCGGCATCTTCGCCGTTCCCGGTGACGCCGTCACCGCACACAAGCTGCCGACGATGGATCAAACACGACCGCAGGCGGAGATTCGACTCGATCGCCTTCGCGTCGCACGGAGCGCCCTACTCGGCGACGACTTCGACGCCTGGCCGGCCCTGGCGAGAGCGTTGCAGCACGCGGCGATCGCCCTTTCCGCCGAGCAGGTCGGCGGCGCCGACCGCTGCCTCGCCATGGCGGTTGACTATGCAAAGGAACGCGTGCAGTTCGGCCGACCGATCGGATCGTTCCAAGCCATCAAGCACAAGTGCGCCGACATGCTCCTCGAGGTCGAGTCGGCGCGTTCGGCAAGCTACTACGCCGGCTGGGCCGCATCGGTCGGCGATGCCGAAGTGCCGGTGCTCGCCTCGCTCGCCAAGTCCTACTGCTCGGATGCCTACTTCCACTGCGCAGCCGAGGCGATCCAGATTCACGGCGGCGTCGGCTTCACCTGGGAGTACGACGTCCACCTTCACTTCAAGCGCGCCAAGTCGAGCGAGACGATGCTCGGCGCGCCGGCCTACCACCGCGAGCTGGTTGCCCGCGCCATCGGCCTCGGCGACGGCGTGGCGGGTTCGCCATGAGCGATGCCATCCCGGCGCTCGATCGCGCCCTCGATTTCAGTGACAAGGTCGCCATCGTCACCGGCGGCACCAAGGGAGTCGGTCGCGGCATCGCCCAGCGCTTCCTCGAAGCGGGAGCCAATGTCGTCGTCTGCGGTCGCAACGAGCCAGAGACACTGGCGCAGCACGACCAGCGCACGGCACACTTCATCGCCGCGGACGTTCGCAAAGAAGAGCAGGTCGCGGCGGTCGTCGACTACGCGACGAAGACGTTCGGACGCCTCGACACCTTGATCAACAACGCCGGCGGCGCCCCTCCCGCCGATACCGCGACCGCTTCGGCGCGCTTCTCGGAGAAGATCCTCCACCTCAACCTGCTCGCCCCGCTGCTCTTTGCGCAGCGGGCGAACGAAGTCATGCAAGGACAGGAAAACGGTGGCACGATCGTCAACATTGCCAGCGTCAGCGGCCTGCGACCGTCACCCTCGACGGCGGCCTACGGAGCCGCCAAGGCGGGATTAGTCAATCTGACGCAGACGCTCGCCGTCGAATGGGCGCCCAAGGTGCGCACCAACGCCATCGTCGCCGGCATGATTCGCACCGAGCAGGCACATCTCTACTACGGCGATGAAGACGGCATCGCCGCCGTCGGCAAGACAGTTCCGCTCGGCCGGCTCGGTCAGCCGGAGGACGTCGGCGACGCCTGCCTCTACCTCGCCTCCGACCTCTCGCGCTACGTCAGCGGCGCGTCCCTCCTGCTGCACGGCGGCGGCGAGGTTCCCGCCTTCTGGCAAGCGTCCAACGCTGAGACCAAAAACAAATAGAGAGCGACCAAGACGCCGACGGAGATTCGACCATGCCAACCGTTTTCAACACCCCCAGCGAGCTCAAAGACGCCGTCGGCAAGCAACTCGGCAACAGCGATTGGCTGGCCATCGACCAGGACCGCATCAACCTGTTCGCCGACGCGACGGGTGATCACCAATGGATCCACGTCGACCCCGAGCGCGCCAAGGACGGACCCTTCGGCACCTGCATCGCGCACGGCTACCTGACGCTGTCGCTGGTCAACACGTTCCTGCCGCAGATCATCGAGGTGCGCGGCATCCGCATGGGTGTCAACTACGGGACCGACAAGGTCCGCTTTCCCTCACCCGTTCCGGTCGGCTCGCGCATCCGCGGCAACGGCGAGCTCGTCGCCGCCGCCGACACCAAAGACGGCGCCGTGCAGGCGACCGTGCGCGTCACCGTCGAGATCGAAGGCAAGGAGCGGCCCGCCTGCGTCGTCGACACAATCAGTCGCTTTTATTCTGAGTAACGGCCCGCGCCACTCACGCGGCGAGTACGACCCCCGTCAAGATTCCGACGGCGCGGTCAAAGAGAACCCCAGACGGGTGCGCCGAGTCGCACCCGCAAGAATAAGCCAAGCTGCCACCCTGGAGACTCGAAGATAAGCCAACGGCATAGAGCTTGCTGTTGCATTGCGGGCAAAAGGAATGCCGCGAGCAGGGCTACGGCAGAAAGGTGCGGGTAGATGTCCGAGGATCGTCTTCAGAAGAGAGGCACGAGCAGAAATCTAGTGAGATTTTTTCTAACGTGGAGCCTGGCGTTTGCGTGCGCCAGCGGCGCGCCGCTGGCGGCGCAGAATGCCGCTCCGTTGGCGGGATTCATCAGCCCGGTTTCGAATCCAGTCAACTTCGAGGATCCGCGAGCGCGCAGC
Organism: uncultured Binatia bacterium (SeqCode); assembly: GCA_965216585.1. Lineage (GTDB taxonomy): Bacteria > Desulfobacterota > Binatia > HRBIN30 > CADEER01 > CADEER01. The sequence goes on from CBDCGC010000003.1 coordinate 928,632, forward strand.
GAAATCCGGACGCTCTACGTCTATCACAAGCTGAGCGATCAATTTGCATCCGGATTCACCAACGCGAATGAGTTACCACCCATCGGTGGAGACGCGCACGTCGTGGCGGTGCAGGCACGTGTCGCGGTGACCGACCGGCTGGCGCTGATTGCGACGAAGGACGGCTACGTCTGGTTGCGACCGGAAAACGTGCTGACCAAGGAGGACGGTTGGGCGAACATCGCCTTCGGTGCCAAGTACAGCATCTATAGAGACCCCGAACGAGGAGCGTTGGCGACGGTTGGCTTGCGCTACGAAACACCGTCGGGAAACACCGACGTCTTTCAGGGACAGCATCCCGTGCTGCCAAACGTGTTGGACCCCGGAGACCCCAACGATCCGAGCTATCCCCTGGCGCACGAATCGCACGGCGATGGCATTCTCAACCCCTTCCTTTCCGCTGGCTGGGGGACCGCGGCCGGCCCGGGCAACGTCCACCTTCTCACCTACACGGCGCTGCGCCTGCCCATTTCGGGATACGATTCGACGTTCTTCGACCTGTCCCTACACGCCGACTACGAGGTCGACACGGGGCCGTGCGGCAAGCTCTACCCGCTGATCGAGTTCAACTGGGTGCAAACCCTGGACGGCGGCCGCCGCCTGCCGATCGACAACGAAGGATTCGACTTTTTCAACTTCGGCACGACCGGCTCGGGAGGGCGCGGCGTCGTCACCGGCGCGGTCGGTTTTCGCTACCGGATTCTCGAGGGCGTCGGCGACATTTTCGGCAGCTCCCTCGGCGCCGACCTCGGCGCGGTCTACGAATTGCCCCTGACCGATCGAGAGGATCTCTTCGGCTGGCGCGTGACTACCGACCTGACGCTCTTTCTGATGTAGCGGCGCTGTCCGGGGAGGCGGCGATTCCCGTCAACGAGAAACACCGGGCGCGCCGTCTCCCGTCAACGCGAAAATCGGAGCTGAAGCTTCGGCTGTTCCAGGCCTGCGAGTCGTGGATTGTTCTTTGCAACAGAGCGCCTTCGATCTGCGTAGTGGTGCGTCCACGTAGACACTAGGCGTCTGAATTTCTGGGGGGTGGGTTGAATGTACAGTTGGTTCCCCGAGAACATCTCCACTTACGGGGCTGATCTCGATGCAGTTTACTACCTGATTTTCTACATCGTCGGGTTTTGGTTCGTCGCGGCGCAGGCCGCCATCTTCTACTTCTGTTGGCGATTCCGGAAAAAAGACGGAGAACGAGCCCTGCACATTCGCGGCGACCGATTGTCCGAGCTCGCTTGGATCCTCATCCCAGCGGCGATCGTTCTCGTGCTCGACCTGGCCATCGACGCCGCCGGTGCCCGCGTTTGGGAGGAGGTCAAGACGACGATACCGAAGGGCGACGTTCACCTCGAAGTCACAGCCAAGCAGTTCGAGTGGTTGATCCGCTACCCCGGGGCCGATGGCAAGCTGGGCAACGGCGACGACTTCACGCTCGACACCGAGCTGCACGTTCCGGCCGACAAGGACATCCGTGTCACCCTGCGCTCGGAGGACGTCTTGCACTCCTTCTTTCTTCCCAACGTGCGTCTGAAACAGGACGTCGTGCCGGGACGCGAGATCGATGTTTGGTTCAATGTGACGAAACCCGGTCGCTTCGAGCTCGCCTGCGCCGAGCTCTGCGGGCTCGGGCACTACACGATGCGCGGCGAGCTGATCGTCCACGAAGCCGACGAGTACAGCGCATGGGCGCGAGAACGGGGCAGCCGCTGATGCCGGCGCTGGTGAGGAGAATTCGACGATGACCGAGGCGGCACGACACCACCACGCGGAGCCGACCAGCTTCTTGCGCAAGTACGTCTTCTCGGTCGACCACAAGGTGATCGGCAAGCAATACCTTCTGCTCGGTCTGGTCATGGCGTTGGTCGGCGGCGCCAGCGCCTACATCATGCGCTGGCAGTTGGCGTGGCCGGAAACCCAGATCCCCCTGACCTCCTGGATCTCCGAGCCGCTCATGTACGAGGGCTACCTCGACCCGACCTTCTACAACCAATTGGTCACGATGCACGGCACGGTGATGGTGTTCTTCGTCGCCATGCCGATCCTACTCGGCGCCTTCGGCAACTTTCTGCTGCCGATCATGGTCGGCGCCGACGACATGGCTTTTCCGCGCCTCAACATGATGTCGTTCTGGATCATCTTTACCGCCTCGCTGATCTTGATCGCCTCTTTCTTCGTCGAAGGAGGACCTGCGGCGGCGGGCTGGACCGGCTACACGCCGTTGTCGGCGAACCCGGAATACACGGGGGCCCATTGGGGAATGTGCCTTTGGCTGCTCGCACTGGCGCTCGAGTTCACCTCGTTCTTGATGGGCGGCATCAACATGCTGACCACCGTCATCAACATGCGGGCGCCGGGGCTGTCGATGTTTCGACTGCCGCTCATGGTGTGGATGCAAATCTCGGCCGCGGTCATCTTTCTGCTCTCCGTCGGCCCACTGATCGCCGGCGCGATCATGCTCTTGCTCGACAACGCCATCGGCACGCGCTTCTTCCAACCCGAGTTTGGCGGCGACCCACTCTTGTGGCAGCACATGTTCTGGTTCTTCGGCCACCCCGAGGTCTACGTCATCCTGCTCCCCGCAGTCGGGGCGGTGCTCGAGATTTTTCCCGTCTTCTGTCGCAAACCGATCTTCGGCTACCGAACGATCATCTACTCCACCATCATCGCCGGCGTGCTGAGCTTCATCGTCTGGGCGCATCACATGTTCATCAGTGGCATCGACCCGCGCCTGGCACTTCCTTTCAGCATCACGACCATCCTCATCTCGGTGCCGTTCGCGGTGATCATCTTCGCCATCATCGTCACGCTGTGGGGCGCGTCGATCACCATGCCGACACCGATGCTCTTCGCCCTCGGCTTCCTCGTCTCCTTCCTGATGGGCGGGGTCACCGGAATCTTCAACGGCTCGGCGGCCGTCGACATCTACATCCACGACACCTACTTCGTCGTCGCGCACTTCCACTACACGCTCTTTCCGTCGGTGTTCTTCGGCGGCTTCGCCGGAATCTACTTCTGGTATCCGAAGATGTTCGGCCGCATGATGAGCGAAACCCTGGGCAAGGTGCACTTCTGGGCGACGTTCATCTTCTTCAACGCCACGTTCCTGCCGATGTTCGGCCTCGGCCTCGGCGGTCACATGCGCCGCATCTACAATCCGATGCAGTACGAGTTCTTACAGGGACTGTCGGCCACCAACCAATTGGTGACCTACATGGCGATCCTGCTGATCTTGTCGCAGTTCGTTTTCATGGTGAACTTCTTCCTGAGCATGGTGCGTGGAGAAGTCGCCGAGGCCAATCCGTGGCGCGCCAACACACTCGAGTGGACGGCACCATCGCCGCCGCCGCACGGCAACTTCACAACCCTGCCAACGGTTCACCGCTGGCCCTATGACTACAGTCTTCCCGACGTCGATTCCGACTGGCTGCCGCAAACCGAGCCCGCACCCAGTGGAACGGCGAGCTGAGGGTGGAGCGCGAAATGACGACGACGACAGCGACGACCGCAGGTAACCCGCAAACCATCGGCTCCGGCAAGCTGGCGATCTGGTGGTTTCTCGCCTCCGAGATCATGACCTTTGGCGGCCTACTGGTGGCCTTCGTGCTCTGCCGCTTCGCCGCCGGCGGCTGGGAAGAAGAGTCGGCGTTGGTGAGCACGTCGATCGCCGCTTTCAACACGCTGGTGTTGTTGACCAGCTCCTACACCATCGTCCAGGCCCATCACTGCGTGGAAGACGACGACCGGCCGGGAGCGGCGCGCTACCTGCTCTACACGACCCTGTTTGGGCTGCTCTTCTTGTGCGTCAAGGCCTACGAGTATTCCGGCGAGATTTCCCACGGCTACGTTCCGACCAAGAACATGTTCTGGTCCTTCTACTACGGCCTCACCGGGCTACACGCGCTGCACGTGATTGGTGGAATCGTCGCCAACGCCTGCTTGTATTTCTGCGCCGCGACCGACCGCAACTGGTCTTCGCTGAAGCATCGCGTCGAGAACGCGGGCCTGTACTGGCACTTCGTCGACATCGTCTGGATCTTCCTCTTCCCACTCGTCTATCTATCGTAAGAACTCGAGGAGCCTACAATGTCCCAAGATCAATCGAAGTACCCGAGCAACGAAACCATCTGGGTGTGGCTGATCGCCCTGCTGGTCATCGGCTTGCTCGTCGCCTACCTGCCACTGGGCAAAGCCGGGACGATATTCCTCATCTTTTCGATCGCGGCGCTGAAAGCATTCCTGGTGTTGCGCCACTACATGCACCTGCGCCAGGAAACACTGCTGATATCGGCGATCGCCGGAATTCCGCTGCTCTTTCTCATCGGCTTCGCCCTCGCGCTGGTCCCCGACATCATCTACAACCGCTGAGCGCCAGCCATGTCGAGCTCGGTTCCGCTCAGCGCCGCTGCACCCGCTCCGCCCGGTAGTGCCGGCGCCGGTGCACTAGCGTCGAGACGGCGCGGCCAGATCGTCGACAACGGTCTTCTCGGCATGGCCATCTTTGTCGCCGCGGAGACGATGCTCTTCGCCGGCTTGATCGTCGCGTTTTGGATCCTCCGCTCCGCGGCCGCGGCTTGGCCACCGCCCGGACAGCCGCGCCTGCCGATCGAAGTGACCGGCGTCAACACGCTGGCCCTACTGGCCAGCGCCTATACGATGGCGCGCGCCAGCACAGCCGCGCGCCAGCAGCGCAACGGCGCGCTCCAGCGCGCGCTGGCGGCGACCGCAGCGTTGGCAACGATCTTTTTGGCCGTGCAGGGTTGGGAGTGGATCCGTCTCCTCGGCTACGGCCTCGACGCGTCGACCAGCATCTTCGCCGGACTCTTCTACACGCTGATCGGTTGTCACGCTGCGCACGTCGCCGCCGCCGTCACGGCGCTGGTGGCGCTGTGGATTTCCGTCTCGCGTCACGCCGGCCGCGACCACACCACCAGGGTCGAGACCTTTCAGCTCTACTGGTGGTTCGTCGTCGGCATCTGGCCGCTTCTCTACGTTCTCGTCTACCTGATGTGATCGGAATGAAGACGCACCGGAGTGCCAAACGCATCGTTCTCGTCCTCACCTGGCTCGCCACTGCGCCGCACCTCGCCCTGGCTTGCCCGGTCTGCTTCTCCCAGGCCAACGAGAGCGTACTCGAAGCGTACTACCTGAGCGCCGCAATGCTCATCGCGCTGCCGATCCTGCTGCTCACCGCGATCGGCACATGGCTGTTCCGCTCTAGTCGTTCCACGCCTCGCGCAGCCCCTCGAGCGCTCGAGGGTGCCGGCGCAGAAGGAAGAGGAACATAACCGCGGCCGAGGCCAGGTTGGCGACGAGAATCGACCAGGCGCCGACGACGCCCGCCAGTCCGGGCAGAATACTCACGCCGACACCCCAGAGGATCGCCTCGAAGGTGACGAAGAGCAAAAGGAAGATCAATCCGAACTGCGGGTTGCGTTCGAACTGCATGAACATCCACGCCAGTCCCAACCCGGCAGTCAAAAAGAGCAGTCCGTGCAGGCCGGTATAGGCAAAGAGCGCCGCGCCATCGACCTCCGCCACCTCGCTCGCCTCGACACCGGCAAAAGCCACCTGGCCGAGAAGCGACGGCGTAAAGAACGGAACACCGCGCGTGACCATATCGATGATCAGGTACCAGACCGCGACGACGACCGCGCCGAGAATACCGGCGAGGATGCCGTCCTCCGAGATGCGACGAACCAGCTCCCCCATATCGGACTGAGACTCGAGGACACCACCCGTATTCGCTTCGACCATTGCGACCTCCACGCTGAGACACCCCCGTCCTAGCACAGGCCACCGAGCTTCCCCAAACGTCACGAGATCAATGCCCGCCCGACAACCCCAACCATCCAGGGAGGGCGAATCGCCGATGGGCCGCCACCGACAACCCACCGGTGTTCCCGCCGATCCTCCACTGAAAAACAGGGGGGCAGGTCCCATATGTGTTCAGAGTACTCCAGAAAATCATGGAGTTAGCGATCGACCCAGGGGCCTGCCTGCTAGCTGTCCAATCGTGTTTGTCCTGCCAACATCCTTGCAATTATAGATCGTATCTCTACAATTACAAGGATGTATGCGCGCCGTCTTACTCCTTCCATTCGCGATCATCTCAAACAGTTTCCCGCTGTTTGCCTGCTTGGCCCGCGACAGGTTGGCAAGACCACTTTGGTACGCCGGCATACCGAATTCTTGTCCGACGGCCCGCCCGCTGAATATCTGGACCTCGAGAACCCGCGAGATATTGAGAAGCTGGAAGATGCTGCTGGCTATCTTGGGCGCTTCAATGATCGCTTGGTGATCCTCGATGAGGTTCAGTGCCTGCCAGGCTTGTTCCAGGTGCTGCGCGGACTGATCGATGAACGCCGGCTTTCCGGCGACAAGGCCGGACATTTTCTGTTGCTGGGATCGGCTTCGATAGACCTGCTGAAGCAATCGAGTGAAACCCTGGCTGGGCGGATTGCCTACTTGGAGCTCTCGCCCATGGACGTGATGGAAGCACCTGCCGATGATGGGCTGTGGTGGCGAGGCGGGTTTCCCGACAGCCTGCTGGCGGCCTCGGACAGCGCAAGTATCCGCTGGCGGGACAACTTCATCACCACCTATCTCGAGCGCGACATCCCGCTGTTGGGACCGCGCATTCCGGCGGCGACCCTGCGGCGCTTCTGGACGATGCTCGCACACCACCAGGGCGGCTTGCTCAACGCGGCGCAACTTGCGCGCAACCTCGACGTGACCGGCAAAACCGTCGCTGGATACCTCGACCTCTTGGTTGACTTGCTCCTGGTGCGCCGCCTGCATCCCTTCCACGCCAACGTGAAGAAGCGCTTGGTCAAATCACCCAAGACCTACATCCGGGACAGTGGACTGGTGCATGCCCTGCTCGGTATCGACAGTCTACGCAACCTCCTGAGCCACCCAATCGTCGGCATGAGTTGGGAAGGCCATGTGCTAGAAAACCTTCTGCGCGTGGCCCCCGAGCGTAGCCGCGCACACTTCTACCGCACCGCCACCGGCGTTGAGATCGACCTCGTTTTGGAATTGCCCGGCAATCAGCTCTGGGCCATTGAGATCAAGCGCACGAGCGCGCCCAAGCTGGATCGGGGGATCCGACAGGCCCTCGAGGATCTCCAGCCGGATCGCGCCTTCATCGTATATAGCGGCCGGGAACGGTATCCGAAGGCGGAGAACGTCGAGGCGATCAGTCTGTCCGCTATGGCCGCAGAAGTGGCCGGGCTCCCAGAGTCCATCTGAGCCGCCGTGCGCTGTTCGAAAATCGAGGACATCGACCTGCCTGACGTCCATTGGCCACGCTCGAAAAACCGCGCTTGCAATGGGCACCGCCATCTGACAATCTCGTTCGAGCAAGCCAGTAGCGACGAGTGAAAACGCCTTTCGCTGCTGCGCCCTCCCCCGTTCCGGGTTGCTTTTCTGTTCAATCACGTCTTGAGGGTGAGACGTGCACCACCGGAATCGGATCGACTTCAGGCACTGGATCTTCCTCAGCGGCATTCTTGCGCAACACTTTTCCGCCGCACCTTCGGAATAGAACGCCTACGCACGCCGCCCGTCCGCGGCTCGCGTCGTTTGCTCCTGCTCGCCAGCCTTCGCCCGGCTTCCACGACGAAAGAGAATCATGCATTCGAAACGACACGACGACAACCACACAACGCGCAAAGAGCTTCCCGGCGGCGGCTTCGCGCCCTTCGCTCTCGCCAGTGCGCTCGAGCGGGCCGTGCGCGATGCTGGCTACGATACGCCGACACCCATCCAGGAGGCGGCGATCCCGCTCGTCTTGGAAGGCGCCGACCTGATCGGCTGCGCCCAGACGGGCACCGGCAAGACGGCCGCCTTCGCGCTGCCCATCCTGCATCGAATCCTGCGCAGCGATCGAGCGCGCGGAGGCCGCATCCAGACACTGGTGCTCGCTCCGACGCGCGAGCTCGCGGCGCAGATCGCCGACAGCTTCACGACCTACGCCAAACACACCAAGGTGCGCACCGTCGTCGTCTTCGGCGGCGTCAAGAAGCCACCACAGATCAAAGCCCTGCGCAATCCGCCCGAAATTCTCGTCGCCACACCCGGCCGCCTGCTCGACCTGCTCTCCGATCGCGTTCTTTCGCTCGCCGAGGTCGAGTACGCGGTTCTCGACGAGGCGGACCGCATGCTCGACATGGGCTTCATCCACGACGTGCGCAAGATCATGCAGAAGCTGCCGCAGCGCCGCCAAACTCTGCTCTTCTCCGCCACCATGCCGCGCGAGGTCGAGAATCTCGCCAAGGCCTTTTTGCGCAAACCGCGACGCGTCGCCGTCGATCCCGTCTCGTCGGTGCGTCCGCCCATCCGACAAGCGGTGCACTTCGTCGAGAAGAAGCAGAAGATCGACAAGCTCATCGCGACACTGCAAAACGACCTGCAGGCGCTCGTCTTCACCCGTACCAAGCACGGCGCCAACAAAGTCGTGCGCCAGCTCGGCAAAGCCGGTATCACCGCCGCGGCGATCCACGGCAACAAGTCGCAGTCGGCTCGCGAAAGCGCGCTGGCGGCGTTCAAGGAAGGTAGCACCCGCATCGTCGTCGCCACCGACCTCGCCTCGCGCGGTCTGGACATCAAGGAGCTGCCGCTGGTCGTCAACTACGATCTGCCCAACGAGCCCGAGGTCTACGTTCACCGCATCGGCCGCACCGGTCGCGCCGGCGCCACCGGCAACGCCGTCTCCTTCTGCTCGCAGGACGAACGTCCCTACCTGAGCTCGATCGAGAGGCTGACCGGAAAACGAATCGACAGGGACGGGAGCAGCGCGGTGAACGCGGACGCCAAGTCGCCGCCGAGCGAAAGCCGCGCGCCGCGCGCGGGAAAAACGGAATCGCAGCGCCGGCGCCCCAAGCGCCGAGACGGCGCTCGCGATTGCGTCGAACGCAACGTCCGTCAAGGCGACGCGAGCGAAACCGCCACCCGCGCGCCGGCACCCCCGGCACGGCGGCGGCCGCGCCGCCGGCGCCGCGGCAACGCGGCGGCCCAGCAGCCGCGCGCCGGCGCCCGCAGCGCAGAAAACCGCTGAGAACCTCGCCACGCGAAGAATCGCCAAACCAGCCGGCAAACCCCCGTTCTTCCGGCGATCGAGAATCAGCCGTCTCTTCTTTTCTCACTCCCGCGACGCGATCGCCATGCGATCGCGTCGCGGCGGCGGCGGAAACGCGGCATGCCGCTTGCTGAACCCCTATTCAGCTAGCCGCATGATCAGCCGTTTGACGGATCCGCTCAACCAAGGGAGTGCAAGAATGGCAGACTTTCTCGCAGCGTACTCGATTCAAAACTGGCTCGAATCCTGTCCGCAGTCCTACCTCGAGGGCACCGAATACGGGCATGCACCGGGCGAAAAGGAGCCGCCCGAACTTCTCGAAAACGAGACTCTCCGCCAGGACGCCATCCGCTCGACGGTTCAGTTGGTGGTCGGCGAGAAGTGCGCTCTGGCCGCGTCATCCGGCTTGATCAACGCCGCGCCGGACGCCGCCAGCAAGTGTTTTCTGGCGACGCAGACGCTCGACGAAGCGCGCCACGTCGAGATCTTCACACAGCGACTGCTCGACCTCGGTGTTGCCAAGAAAGAGCTCGACGGCACCGTGAAAAAACTGGCCAATCCCAATCTCGTCAAATTCGCCGAGCTATTGCTCGAAAAGGTCGACAAGAAAGACTTCGTCGCCGGCGTCGTGGGGCAGAACATCGTGCTCGAAGGAATGGCCTTCAGCGTTTTCGAAATGCTCAAGTCGATCAGCGAAACGATGAATCCAAAGTTGGGCCGCACGCTGTCGGGCACCATCGCCGACGAGCGGCGTCACGTCGGCTTTGGCGAGAACCGCATCGGCTCGCTGATCAAGGAGCATCCGGAAAAGAAATCCGAAATCGAGCAGATGCAGAAGGACATGTCCTACTTCATGCTGGCGACCTTCGCCGACGCCTTTCGCCGCAATCCCGCCGCCGAGACGATCGAAGAGGTCAAGGCAGAGATGCGCGAATCGGGGGTGCGCGCCGAATACCAAGGGACCAACCTCACCGAGCTGTCGCCGCAAGAGATGGAGGGCGTCCTTTCCGACACGGTCCTGAAAGAATTCAAAACCCGCCTCGGCAGAATCGGGCTCGACTACCAGACGCCGGTGCAACCCTGAGCGATCGGCCTGCGGCCCGATGCACGAAGACCCCCACCAACTGAGCAGCGACGAGTTCCTCGAAGAAGTCCACTCCTTCGAGTTCTGGTTCCAATCGGTCGAGGGATACCTCTCCGGGCTCGAATACGGCCACTCCAGCAAAACGAACGAAGACCCGATGGAGGAGGCCGACCGCGAGCGGCTGATCTCCGTCCTCTGCAACTACTGCGTCGGCGAAACCGCTGCGCTGGAGGGAGCGAGTGGGCTCATCGCCATCGCACCGAACCGGCTCTCGAAGATCTTCCTGTCGACCCAGGTCGTCGACGAGGGGCGCCACCTCGAGGTTCTACTGCACCGCATGCGCGAGCTCGGCGTCGCCGATCCGGAAGCGGAAATCGCGCAGCGCGCCAATCACAGCTTGACGACGTTCAAGGATCGCCTGCTGGGGCTGGTCGAGAGCAAGGACTGGGAGGCGGCGATCCTGGCGCAGAACGTCATCCTCGAAGCGCTCGAATTTGCCGTCTTTCACACTCACGCAGAGCGCGCCGATGCGGTGACGCGGGAGGTCCTCCTCGGCATCGTCAAAGACGAGCGCCGCCACATCGGCTTCGGCGAAAACGAGCTCGGACGCCGCCTTCGCGACGTACCGCACACGCGCGCCCGCTTGCGCCGGGTCAAGAACGACCTCGACCACCTGGTGCTCGACACGCTGGAGGAGACGGCGCGATCGATCGGAGTCGAAGCCGGCGAACGACACACGCTCGGGCGCATGTACCTCGAATCGGTGCAACGCCTGGGACTCGATGGATGACCGATCCGCTCGAGCAGGAGCTGGGAGCTGAGAGTGAAGCGCGCCAGCGTTTCATTCTCGAAGACACGGGCTTCGACGAAGTCCCCAAGAAGTACCGAAAATTCTACCGCAAGTGGCGCGGCGCCGGCGACCAGCTCGCCCCCAACGAAGTCGTTTGCCCGGTGTGCAAGGTCGTCATCCGCTCGTCGCGTACTCTGCGCCCCGGCGACCGCGTCTACTGCATGCCGTGCATGTCACGCCTCGTCGTCGCCCGCGGCGCCAGCGGCATGCTCGAAGCCGTCGTCGCCTACTGAGAACACCAACGCGTCCTTCAACTCGGCGTCGCCCGCCGGGCGACGCGCGGGCGAACCTTGCCGATGCCCTTGAGACGGATACGGGGGAGTTGGCGGAGTTGAATCCCCTCGACATCGGACATGCGCTCCGCCGATGCCTCGCACAGCAACACCGTTCCCGGCCGCGCCACGTTGACGAGACGCGAAGCGAGGTTGACCGTCGGGCCGTAGACATCGCCGCACCACGCGACCGTCGGACCGGTCGCCAGGCCGATGCGCAAATCGGGAACGATCTCGTCGCCGGCAGCGGCTTCGACGAGGCCGAGGGCGATCTCGACGGCGCCGGCTACGTCGCTGGCGACGAACATCACCTCGTCGCCGATCATCTTCACCACACTACCGCCGCCGGCCAGGATGTGCTCGTAGGCGACGTCTTCGAAGCGCGCCACCGTGCGCGCGATGGCGCGGTCCGAGAGTTGTTGGCTGGTCGCCGTGAAGCCGACGAGGTCGGCAAAGCCCACCGTCTGCACTTGCTGGTCGAGGTCGAGCGCCGCCGTCGCCGCGGTTTGCGAAACCGCCGCCAGAAAGTGGCGCCGCCAGGCGTAGCCGAGAAACGACTCGACCCGCGCCAACAGCTCTTCGCTCCTGCCGACGACGACGTTGGTCGCCTCGGTATCGGTCTTTTCGCGCGAGCGCATCGCCTCGATGACGTCGCGCGATATCGGCAGCACCTGCACCGCTACCATGCGGGCAAACGACTGCCCGGAGACGCGCGCGATTTGCAGCAACACCTCCTGATCGGCATCCTCGTGCGCCAGCAAGCCACGCAGCGTGCGCAACATGCCGACATCGCCGCGGTTGAAGACCACCTCATCCTCGGCAGCGCGCGGAAAACCGAGAGCCCGCCAGAAGTGCCAGGCGACTTCGATGTCGATCTCAGCTTCCGCCGCCGCCTGGCGCGCCGTGTACTCGGCCTTGCCGACCAGAGTCTCGGACAACGCCTGCGATACCTTGTCGTAGCGCAATGCCATGCCGCACCATGATCCGCATCGCCGCGCGGGTCCAGCGGTGGCGCGGCCGGCATGCCCAAGCACGCGGTCATCCGGAGACGCGCCTCTCTTGCCAGGCGCAATAGAGGACGGGCACGACGAAGGCCGTCAACAGAACCACGACCATTCCGCCGAAAGACGGTATGGCCATCGGCACCATCACCTCCGAGCCCCGGCCGGTCGACGTCAGGACTGGAACCAGTGCGAGAATCGTCGTCGCCGAAGTCATCAGACATGGACGAATGCGACGCATGCTCGCCTGAACCGTCGCATCTCGCACCGCCGGCACGTCTGCCGGCGCCGCGTCTCGGAAGGTCTGTTCGAGATAGGTAGTCATGAGGACTCCGTCATCGCTGGCAATGCCAAAGAGAGCCAAGAAGCCGACCCATACGGCGACACTCAGGTTGTACGGGCGCACCGAAAAGACGTCCCGCAGATCGACGCCGAGAAGGTTGAAATCGAGAAACCAGTCCTGGCCGTAGAGCCAGAGCATGAGAAAGCCGCCGGACCAGGCTACCAGAATCGTCGAAAAGACGAGCAGCGCCGGCGGCACCTGGCGGAAGTGAAGATAGAGGATCGCAAAGATGATGAGGAGGGAAAGTGGCAAGACGAACGCGAGCTTCCGCGTAGCCCGAAGTTGATTCTCGTAGCTGCCGGAAAATGTGTAGCTGACACCGGCCGGCAGCTCGAATTCGCCGGACTCGATCTTCTCCTCCAGGTAGCGCTGCGCATCCTCGACGACGTCGACTTCCCCCCTACCCGGCTTCATGTCGAAGACGACGTAGCCGACCAAGAACGTGTCCTCGCTCTTGATGACCTGCGGGCCGGACGTGTAGTGAATCGCCGCCAGTTGCTCGAGCGGAATCTGCTCTCCGGTTGCCGACGGAACGAGAATGCGACCGAGAGTGTCGACGCGGTCGCGTAGCTCGCGCAGGTAGCGCACACGCACGGGATAGCGCTCGCGACCCTCGATCGTCGTCGTCAGCCGCTTTCCACCGATCGCAATCTCGATGACGTCCTGCACGGCGTTCAGGTGCACGCCGTAACGGGCAATCGCCTCCCGGTCGATATCGATTTCGACATAGGGCTTGCCGACGATCCGATCCGCCACGACGGTGCTCGGTTCAATCGACGGTACTCGTTTCAAAAAGCGCTCGACTTCGAGCCCGACCCGCTCAATCGTCCGCAGATCAGGTCCCTTGATCTCGAGACCCATCGGAGCTCGCATGCCGCTCTGCAGCATGACCATGCGCGCTGCGATCGGCTGCAACTTCGGCGCGCCCGTCGTGCCCGGAACCGTCGCCGCATCGACGATCGCCGCCCAGATGTCGTCCGGACTCTCGATCTCGTCGCGCCACAGCCGATACGGCCGCCCGCCGTCATCGGCAATGAGCTCGCCCGACTCCGCCCTTTCGAAGTCGCCGGTTGTCGCGTCGTAGCGAAAACGCATCTGATGACCGTCTTCGTCCGTCAGGTATTCAGGTGCGTAGTTGATGATCGTCTCGAACATCGAAATCGGTGCCGGGTCGAGCGCACTTTCCACCCGGCCGAGCTTGCCGACGGCAAGCTCCACCTCGGGCAGTGCGTTCAGGGCCACCACCTGTCGCGACAGGATATCCATCGATTCCCCGATCGAGGCGTGCGGCATCGTCGCCGGCATGTGGAGGAACGAGCCCTCGTCCAGGGGCGGCATGAACTCCTTGCCGAGCCCCGGAAAAGCGCGCGCAAGTGGCGCGACGAGGCGCGAGGTTCGAAGCGATTCGGGAACGAAGCCAAAGATTCCGTCAAGGCCAAGCCAGACCATCAAGCCAAGAACGACGGCCGCCGAAGGGATCGTCAAGAACGTCTTCTTGTTGGCAAGGCACCAACGAAGCATCGGCTCATAGAAGTGAGCAAAAGCGACGAACAGCGCCAGGACGCCACCGAAAAGCAGTACAACGAAGATGACGTTGCCCGTGAAGCCAGAACCCGGCCCGAGTGGAAGCCAGTGCTCGGTCAGGAGAAGAGTGACTCCGAGAACGACGAGCCCATTGGCAATCCGAGGAAGGTATGGACGCACGCGTTCAGGTCCATACGTTTGGAAAAGCCGATAGGTCCCCACCAGGAGGAGTGCCCCGCCTGCCAACCAGCTCACCCACACACCAACGGCGATCCCCGAGAGAACAATCCCGCCATCGAGGAGCAACCGTCGCATCAAATGGTTCGACCTCCTTTCCTTCTCATCGGAGAAAAGAAGGCGCGCAAACGGGGGGATCAGAATCAGGGCGACCGTGATCGATGCGATCAGGGCAAAGGTCTTGGTAAAGGCAAGCGGTTTGAAGAGTCTCCCCTCGGCGCCTTCCATCGCAAACACCGGGAGAAAGCTCACTACCGTCGTGGCGACGGCCGCCAGCACGGCACCGCCCACTTCCGACGCCGCTTCGTAGATCGCTTCGAGACGGCTCTGCCCACCTCGACGTTGGTCCAAGTGGCGGAGGATGTTCTCGCAGATGACGATCCCCATATCGACCATCGTCCCGATCGCGATGGCGATTCCCGAGAGAGCAACGATGTTGGCATCGACGCCGAAGTGTTTCATCGCAATGAAGGTGATCAGGATAGCCAGCGGAAGGAGCGCCGCGATCAGCGCCGCGCTCGGGAGATGCAGCACCATCACCGTCACGACGATGATCGCAACGAGAATCTCTTCCGTGAGTGCCGCGCTCAGCGTTGCGAGCGTTTCGTCGATCAGCCCACTTCGATCGTAGAACGGAACCACCGAGATCTGAGAGACGGTGCCGTCGGATAGCACCTTCTTCGGCAGCCCTGGCGCAATTTCAGATATCTTCTCTTTGACGCTCTTGATCGCGGCGAGGGGATTGGCGCCGTAGCGAGCGACGACGACTCCGCCGACGGCCTCGACCCCGCCCTTGTTCAGCGCACCTCGGCGAAGAGCCGGCCCCTCGGTCACCTGCGCGACGTCTTTGACGTACACCGGCACGTTGTCGTTGGCCTTGATGACGGATCTCTCGACGTCCTCGAGAGATTCGATGAAGCCGAGGCCGCGGACCAGGTACTCGACTCCGTTGACCTCGATGTTCTTCGCCCCAACGTCGAGGTTCGACATCTTCACCGCCGAGGCAACCTGGTCGACACTGACCCCGAAAGCCCGCATCGCATCCGGGTCGACGTCGACCTGATACTCGCGAACGAAGCCTCCGATGCTCGCGACCTCGCTGACGCCTTCGGCGGCGAGCAGGGCGTAGCGAACGTACCAGTCCTGCACGCTGCGCAGCTCGTCGAGGCTCCATCCACCCGCCGGATTCCCCTCCGCGTCGCGCCCTTCGAGGGTGTACCAGAAGACCTGACCGAGCGCCGTCGCATCCGGCCCAAGGGTGGGCCGGACCTCGCTCGGTACAGTTCCCACCGGAAGGCTGGCGAGCTTTTCCAGCACCCGTGAGCGCGACCAGTAGAAGTCGACCCCTTCATCGAAGATGACGTAGATCGAGGAGAATCCAAAGAAGGAGTTGCTGCGAATCGTCTCGACGCCGGGAATGCCGAGAAGCGAGACGGTGAGCGGATAGGTGACCTGGTCTTCCACGTCGCGCGGGGAACGACCCGACCACTTGGTGAAGACGATCTGCTGATTCTCGCCGATGTCCGGAATCGCGTCGACCGGAACCGGATCGCGCGGCAGCGCCTGCAGGTTCCAGTCGAACGGAGCGACGACGACGCCCCAAGCGAGGACCACCGTCGTCGCAAGGACCACCACGAGCCGGTACTCCAGGGAGAAGCGAAGGATGCGGCCCAACACGCCGCCGGAGCGATTCGGACGCTGCCGAGGTGCAAGTTCAGGAACCATTTCTCGCCCCTTGGTGCGCGTGAACGGCCGGAGTCGCGCCCGAGCGGTCGCGGCCTCCTCCGACCATTGCGCCCTCAGCGCTCATCATGCTCGGACGGGCTTGGATCTGCAGTGCGCTGTCGAGCTTGAAGTTGCCCCTGACGACGACCTCCTCCCCTTCGGCCAGACCGGTCTCGACGATGTAGTGCTCGCCAGCGCGCGCACCCAGCACGACTTCCCGGCCCTCAAAGGTAGGTGCCTCTTCGCTCGCAACCCGCACATAGACGACGGCGCGCTCGCCCGTGATGAGCGGCGCCCGCGCGGGTATGACGAGCGGCAGCTCAGCATCGGAGGCCGGTACGTAGCCGAGGTCCTCAGCTCGCACCAGGTCCATGCCACAGACGGGACAATCACCCGGCCCGTCGCGCACGATCTCCGGGTGCATGGGACCGATCCACTTGCCCGACAGCGAAGGATCGACCACCCGTCCGCCTTCGGCGACGCCTGCCCGGAGAGTGGCGCGAACGAACATCTCCGGTTTCAGCTTGCCACTGCGGTTGTCGACGTTGACGCGCACCTTCACGGTGCGCGTTTTCGGGTTGAGAATCGGATCAATGAAGGAGACTCGACCGTGGAACACCTCACCGGGGTATGCCTCGGTCGCGAACTCCAATTCCTGGCCATAGCGAATCCAGGCCACGTCCGACTCGTATGCGTCGAGCTGCACCCAGACCTTGGAGAGGTCGGCGATGCGGTAGATTTCCGTACCGGTATCGACGTAGAGCCCTTCGGTGGCTGCCTTGCGCATGACCGTTCCGCCGATCGGCGAGTACACCGTGATGCGGTCCGACGCTTTTCCCGTACGCTCGACCGCCCGGATCTGCTCGGGTGTCAGGCCGAGCAGCTTCAGCTTCTCACGCGCCGCGGCGACGGTCTGCTGTGTCGATTCGCGCAGGACCGAGAACTCACTCGTGCGCAGCTCCCTCGCCGCGACCATCGACTGCAGCAGCTCGTCCTGAGCCGTCCTGAGCTCGGGACTGTAGATGCTGACCAAATGATCCCCCTTGCGAACGTCGACTCCCGTGTAGTCGACGTAGAGGCGTTCGATCCGACCCGGTACCCAGGATGCGATCGTGCGCACGCGCGTTTCATCGTAGTCGACCTTGCCGACCATTCTGACGGTCTTGGTGACTTGCATGCGCCTGGCAGGAGCCGTCTCGATGTCGGCGAGCGCGACGGCGGCCGGGCTCATGTGAATGCGCCGTGAATCCGACCCATTGCTCAGGGGATCGGCGGTCGGTACCAGATCCATCCCGCAGATCGGGCATGGGCCCGGCTTCGGCAGTTTGATCTGAGGGTGCATCGCACACGTCCACAATCCACCATCGCGCACCTCGGTGGTTGCGTCCTCGACTCCGGTGACCGAACCGCTCCGATGCTCGTGTTGCCGTGTCGTCCCACTCTGCGAAGAAACACTCACCCGCCCGATCGCAAAGGAAATCCCCGCAATCGCAATGACGCCTGCAACGAGTCCGAGTTTCATTGGCGTACCTCCTCGATGCCACTACTGGCTTGGTCGGCGCGCAAAGAGCGGCCGGCGATCATCTCACCGCGCGCGAGGTGCTGTTCGCGATCGGCCAGAGCACGCGCGTGCGCCAGCTTGAAGTCGAGCAGCGCTCGCTGCGCGTCGACTACATCCAGAAACGAGGACTCCCCCGATTCATATCCGGCCAGGGTCGCAGCCAGCGACTCCTCGGCCTTGACGATCAATCCGCCGGCGTAGAGGTCGGCCCGACGCTCGGCATCGCGTACCTCGTACAGCGCCAGGGTGAGCTCACTCGCCAGCCTGCCGCGAAGATCGCCGAACCGCCGCGATGCCGCCTCAGCGCGCGACTGTGCCTCGCGCACTGCCGCACCGTAGGTTTCACCCCACAGTGGAAGATTGAACGACACCAAGCCGAGAACGGCGTCCCTGCCGTTGCCGGCTACGTCGACTCCGGACCGCTCGGCGGTCTCGATCCACTGCACGCCGAGGGTCACGTCGGGAAAGCGATTCTTGCCGGCCAGCTCGGCCGCGCGATGGTGACGCCGAGACGCCGCCGCGATCGACACCAGCTCGGGATTGCCCTCCACCAGCTCGCTGGCGTCTCCACCGGGGAGCTCTTCCAGCCGACTCCGCGGCAATTCGCGCGGCCACGGCAGCGGCGCCGCAGAGCGGCGACCGAGCGCGGTGTTCAGACGCGCCATCACCGGGGCGCGCAGGCCCTCCAGAGATTCGAGGCGATCGGTGAGTCCGGCCAACTCGATCTGCGCGCGGACGAGATCGGAGTATCCGCCGCTGGTCACTCTGTATCTGGCTTGGGCGAGGCGCTCCGTGAAAGCCAGAAGCTCGACGTTTTCGCGCGTGATCTCGATCGCACGGCCGAGATAGTAGTACTCCGTGAAGGCATCCGTTACGGCGCGAAACACACGCAACTTGGCGGCGTCGAACGCGGCGCGCTTCTCCTCCGCCTCGATCGCCGCGATGTCGCCGCGCAGCGCTCGCTTCCCCACCCAGGGAAAGGTCTGCGAGACACCGAGCCGGTGGCGTTGCGCACCCACCCGCGTTTCCACTTCGTTGAAGTAGTACGCGTAGGTGATGCGCGGATCGGGCAGCGATTCCAGTTGCGGAACTCGCTGCAGGGCCGCCATCCACTCGTGATACGAAGCGCGCAACTCAGAGTTGTGCAGGGCGGCGTAGCGCAGATACGCAGTGAGCGAAGGATTCGCCAGAAGCTCGTCGCCCGCATCGACCGCGGCATCGACGCGCAAGGCCTGTCGAAATCCGCTTTCCGCACCCCGAGCCCGACCGACCTTGGCCGCCGGAGCAGGAGGTTCCAGAATGCTACAGCCGGCGATCGCAACAGCGGCCAGCAGAGTCTGCGCACACGCGGCCCAGCCGCTTCGTGCGAATTTCACGTCGTCCATCGTTCACTTCTCTCGTCATCGCCATCCGTTCACAGCGCACCTCCGGCACGGCCATACCGGAGACGGCAGACGCCCGCCTTGCAGAAAGCGCGAGCGCGTTCGCGAAGCCTGCGGTCGCCACGTGTCGTGCCAGAGCACAGACTGCGACCGAGCACCTCCGCTTCTGACGAATCAGATGAGGAGTGGCGGATTCACCCGAACGAAAGGTGAATTGAGAAGCTTGGCAACACCTCGTGGAGCGATGTGGTGCTCACTTCGCCAGGCGGCGAAGCTCCACCCGCGGAGCACCGCAACGACAGCGAGAGTCGGCAACTCGAGATCGACACCTGAAGACAGCGTCGCCGGCAGGTCACCGGGGGGACACGCGCACTCTTCGGGCAAGCCCTCTGTCCCACCGTCTTGGCTCGTCTCACCGTGGCAATTCATCACGGCGGCGGCTGATCCGGCGCTGGCGCCGGCCGCTTCGATCGAATCCGCCAGGCAAAGCGCTGCACACAATGTCGGCAAAAAAAGCGACACGGCGAGAACGGAGCACGATAGACTTCGGGCGAGTGAACACATCCGGCAACTCTTCCAACAATCGCTACTGACCCGGTGATTGTACCCAAATCGCGGTGCGCATCAAACCTTCTTCTTGCGCAGCCGCTCAGCACTCGCAATTGATTCTTTCTCAGGGGCAGACATGCAACGCACAAACGGCCACCACGGAGATCAACTCGCAGGTAGGGGTGTTGGAACAGTTTGTCCGTCCAAGGTTGCAAAGATGGTGATCCCGTACCCAGTGGGACCGCGAACTTCGGGACTAATGATATCGTTGCGGATGGTGAACCCCCTGAGTGCCGGAGGTTCACGATCGAGCAGTGCCGGCATGTCTTCAAAGGCCATCGAACCAATGAACGTCGCTTCCTCTGCTCCGTTCACGGATACGGCCAAGTCCACGTCGATGTCTTCCAATCTGCGCACAGCAATCGTGCCGCCCGTTACCGTCGTTACAACGTAGCTGTCGTCTTCGACGCTGCGAAAACTGATCGACTGGACCTCCAACTCGATGTGGTCGGCGTCTCGCTCTTTCACCAACACTTCGAGCTCACCCGCCATCGTTCGACGGAGTTTCGGTGGCTTCCGATACACGACCGTGGCCATCTGGCTACGGTCGGTGAGAACGAAGCGCAGCCTGCTGCCAACCCTCGCTTCCTCATTCCCGCCACCGCCACAACCGCACAACGGCACCAGCAGAAGCAGCCCAAAGATCAAATATCGTATTAGCATAATTACTAGTTCTCCGTTGATTCTAGCAACCGGCAACAACTGCAGAATATACATCGAAATCCCCGCCACTCGCCGCGCAAGAATCCATCCAACCGGGATGTCGCTCTAGCTTCGAATCGATGCCGATGTAGTCGCCAATTCTGAGCTCATTCAGCGGATCAATTGACTCGGCGTCGTTGATCTTCGTTGGCGCAGACCAACTGACTCCCGCGTCGCCAGAGAAAATCTCGTAAACATCAAACGGCTTTGTCGCCATACTGACCCGGTGGTAATACACGACCCGAACAAAATGATTCTCATCGACCGAAATTGCGGGGAAGAAATCATCCTGCGCCGTGTTGACAATACGAACCGGAAACGAAAAGTCGATGTTAAGCCAATCGGATCGAGAAAAGTAGATGTCAGTATCCGCATTCGCGGACTGCATCGTCGCGCAGAGAATGGTCACCTGAATCATCCGATTGTGCTTCACGGAAGCCTCCCGTAGTCGCTAACCGAAATCTCGGTTCGTTGTAGGTTGAAGAGCATGCCCGCCACGATCGCCCCACAAAGAAGCGCCGCGACAGGAACAACGAGGTTGTTCAGCGTGAGAAAATTTGCGCGAAAAGGTTCGAGCGCAGCGGTCGACGAGAAGAACAATGCGAAAAAACACAACTGAAGCGCGCCGTCCGGAACCGCCTGTCGCCGAATCGCTATCAGCGCGGCCGTAATCAGGAGGGCAACGACAGCGAAGTATAGCTGCAGCGGATGGACAGCAGGGACCATGTACTTTCTACTGGAATCGCACCTCTCTCGAGTTGATATGCCAACGCGAGACTGCCTTCGGGAAACGGTATGGCCCAAGGCGCATGGCTTGGTTTCCCGAAGCAGCAGCCGTTCAGAAAGCAACCTAGACGTATTCCAAAAAGTCCAACAGGAGCCGCGACGATGACCGCATCGCCGAAACGCTTCCAAGGGAGACCCATACCTCGCGAAACGAGCGGTCCAAATACCGCCAAGAGCATCACTCCACCTGGAATCCTAAACCCATGGAATGGGCCGCGGTATCTCTCCGGCAAATAGTCATCTGCAGGAAAGAGCGATGCTTCCGCCAAGTACAGGAACTTCGCCCCCAAGAGGATCAGTCCCGTAAAACTGATTAACGCTGCGAACGAACTCTTCGCAGGAAAACCGGCCCGGACACCGAGCCAGGTTCCAAGAGGAACGCAGATGAGAAACGATGCTCCCCACATGACGAAGTAGGACGGGAGCCCTGCCACCGATGGACACATCCGACTGCATAAATGTAACTCCCCCTTCCCGAGCTTTGTCAAGCAGTTTTTATTGAGTAACAGGAACAACGCCGCCCGGTGGCGAGGGGTTGCTACCAACGCAGAGCAACGTAGGCGGCGGCAACCGCGACGCTGGCCCAGCCCAGGCGGTTGACGTGTCGCCCAAGCGTGGCGGACATCTTCGCGCCGCCGTACGCGACCAGCGCGGCGACGAGAAAGAAGCGACCGCCCCTGCCGGCGATCGAGGCGACGACGAAGGCCGGCAAAGACATCGACATGCCACCGGCGGCGAAGGCGAATACTTTGTAGGGAATCGGGGAAAACCCAGCCACCAGGACGGCCCCAAACCCCCAGGTGTCAAACCACGACCGGGCCAACACATAGCTTTCCCAATGGCCCGCCTCGCGCATGATCTGCGCCGTCGTCTCGACCGCAAACGCCGCGACCAAAAAAGCGGCGACGCCACCCAATACCGACCAGAGCGTCGTCCACGCAGCCAGGCGCCAGGCCTGATGTCGCTTAGCGAGCACCATCGGCGCCAGGAGGAGGTCGGGTGGCACCGGGAAGAACGACGACTCAGCAAAGCTGACTGCCCCCAGGTAGAGGCGCGCGCGCGGATGCGAGGACCAGCGCATGATTCGATCCGAGAGATTGATCGCCATCTCACGACCCCGCCGTCGCGACCGCGTCGGCGAGAAACTCGACGGCGGAGAGATAGCACTCGGCGTCGATCCCGGGATCCCAAGCCTGCTGCAAAACGAAACCTTGAAAGATCGCCACCATGACGCGAGCCATCCCTTCCGGATCGACACCACGGTCGATCTCGCCGCGCTGCTGGAGCTCCGATACCAAGCGCGACAGCAACTCGACCGGTTCGTCCACACCGCGTCGCACGGTCTTCAACACCTGCGGATTGCGCAGCGCCTCTGCCCAGACCTCGATTCCGACCCGCCGCATCTTCCGGTACTCGTCCGACGCGAAGCCCGAGAAGAAGCCGACGGCCAATTCTCGCAGCCCGACAGCGAGGTCCGCACCGACGCTGCCATGCTGCAACAACGCGTTTTCCCGCGCGTGTCGATCCAGAGCGATCGCATCGATGATCTCGTCTTTGCCGGCAAAGTAGTTGTACACCGCACCGGCACTGAGACCCGATGCGACGAAGATGTCTTTCATCGTCGTCTGGTGAAACCCCTTGGCGGCAAAACACTCCATCGCCGCATCGAGGATCTGTCGCTTGCGACTCTCCAGGTGCTCGGCGCTGACCTTGGGCATTACACACCTCCCCCCACCAGCTCGTCGCCGGCCACCGCCAGCGCCGCGCGATAGAACTCGTAGCCACGCAGATGCGGTCCGCCGCCGCCCATGTAGCGCGCGCGGTACTCGACCGACCCGCAGTCGTCGATCAGCAGCAAACCACACGACTCCAGGTAGGCGGGCAGATCGGATGGGTCGATGCCGAAGGTCCAGCTCTCGCGCGAGCCGCGCAGCGTCGCACGCAGCAGGCGCGCACCCGGGTATGCGGCGGGGTTTTCGATCGCCTTCTCGTCGACATAGGTGAACAACACCGATGTACCGCTCGCCATGGTAGCTATGTAGCGAAGAACTGCCGCAACCGATTCCTCGCGCAGATAATTGGTGACGCCCTCCCAGACGAAAAACGATGGGGCGGTGGCATCGAAGTCCGAGCCGGCCAGGGCATCTCCGAGATCAGATTCGTCGAAGTCACAGGGCACGTAGCGCACATTCGGCGCCGAAGTGCCGAGACGATCGCGTTTGCAACTCTGCATCTCCGGGCGATCGACTTCGTAGAAAGTCGTCGCCGGGCCGCAGCGCAGGCGCAGAGCCCGGCAGTCGAACCCCGCTCCCAGCTGAACGACTTGATCGATACCGCCGTCGATCGCGCGTTGCACGGTGTCGTCGATCAATCGGGTACGGGCGACCCCACTCGCCCGCGCTCCAGGCCACAGACCATCGAGCAATCCACTGACGACCCGCCCGACCTTCGGCCACGCACGCGACAAGCCCACCGCCCAGCGCAGCGGCGCCCGCAGGAACCTCTCCGCGTAAGGGTCAGAAAACAGCGGACTTCCGCACGGAGCGCTGGTTTCCAACGCCCGGAACAACGCCATGTACTCAGCCGTCATGCTCGACATTGCCAACTCCCTATAAAACGAATATTCGTTCTATATTATCTTCCTCAAACTTGCAAGGACTTTTTCTTCCCCGCGTTGGTGCCACTTCCGAACGGTTGCTATCAGGCCCATATGGAAATCGACGGCGGTAGAGTTGCAGCGAGACAGTTGAAGCGGGCGGGAATCGATACAGTCTTCGGCGTCGTCGCCGGGCCGATGATCGAGGTTCTGGCCGGCGCCCAGAGCGAGGGGCTGCGTGTCGTCGGCTGCCGCCATGAGATGAACGGCGGCTGCATGGCCTCGGCCTGGGGCTATCAGAAAAAGCTGCCGGGCGTTCTCGTCGTCGGTTCGGGCCCGGCCATGACCAACGCCATCACGCCGCTCTACGTCGCCACCGAGAGCGCCATGCCGCTGCTC
Organism: uncultured Binatia bacterium (SeqCode); assembly: GCA_965216585.1. GTDB lineage: Bacteria > Desulfobacterota > Binatia > HRBIN30 > CADEER01 > CADEER01. The sequence continues at coordinate 952,821 of CBDCGC010000003.1, forward strand.
GTCCTCGGCGGCTCGGCCTTCGCCGGCACGCGCGGCATCGGCGCCTTTCAGGAGGCCGATCAGATGGCGCTGGCCAAGCCGGCGTGCAAATGGACCGGCCAGGTCGACAGCACCGAGCGCATCGGCGAGTGGATCCACGTCGCCCTCGGCAAAGCCGCCAGCGGGCGCCCCGGCGGGGTCTATCTCGACTTCCCCGGCGAGCTCGTCGCCGCGAAGATCGACCAAGACACTGCGGTGTTGCGCGATGCGCCGAGCGTCACCCGCGCCGCGCCCGATGCCAACGCCATCGACGAAGTTGCTGACCGCCTCGCCGCCGCCGAGCGGCCGCTGCTCATCATCGGCAAGGGAGCTGCCTGGGCCGGCGCCGGAGAAGCGTTACGCGCCCTCGCCGACCGCGGCATTCCCTACGTCTGCTCGCCGATGGCGCGCGGCACCATCGCCGACGACCACCCCGGCTTCGCCAACGCCGCGCGCTCGACGGCGCTGGGCAACGCCGACGTCGTGGTCATGTTCGGCGGCCGCTTCAACTGGATCTTCGGCCTCGGTCGGCGCCTGGCAGACAGCGCCCACGTCGTCCAGATCGACATCGCCGCCGAAGAAGCCTACGGCGGCGCCAAGGTCGACACACTGATCCACGCCGACGCCAAGCTCGCCGCCGAGGCGCTCGACCGCGCGCTCGACGGTCGCACCCTGCGCAGCAACGCCGGCAAGTGGGCAGAGACACTGGCCGAGAAGCGCAGTGCCAACGAAGCGGCGCTGCGCGAGGCGCTCGAAGACGACCGCACACCGATCAACCCCTATCGCCTGGTCAACGAAGTGCGCGAGGCGTTGCCGCGCGACGCCATCGTCAGCGCCGAAGGTGAGACCATCATGGGCATCTGCCGGGCGGTGCTGCCGAGCTACGAGAACCGCGCACGCATGAACGCCGGCACGACCGGCTGTATGGGCGTCAGCGCACCGTACGCCGTCGGCGCCGCCCTCGCCTGCCCCGATCGCCCCTCGGTCGCCGTGCTCGGCGACTACGCCTTCGGCGCCGCGGCGATGGTCGTCGAAACCGCGGCCCGCGTCGGCGCCGCACCGGTCTTCGTCGTCGCCAACAACGAAGGCATCGCCGGCCACATGATCCAGGACTTCATGCTGCCGCCCGACTCACCACAGATCGCCAGCCTACTACCGGCCCGCTACGACAAGATCGCCGAGATGGTCGACGGCCACGCCGAGCACGTCGAAGCACCGGCGGAGATCCGCCCCGCCCTCGAACGCGCCCTCGCCGCCGGCCACGTCGCCGTCGTCCACGTCCGCATCGACCCCAAAGCCCGCCGCTTGTCGGGTTCGAACTATCTGCAGTAGCCCTGGATCAAACGCCGGAACGATCAGAAGTGTCGATACACGTCGCGTCGATGCCCGACCTTGATGACGCGAACCACCAAGACCGCATCCTGCGGCGAATAGATGATGCGGTAATCCCCAACACGCACACGGTAGTGATGGTCCTTGCCCCTGATTTTCTTGAAGCGAAGGATCTCGGAAAACGGATTGATGCTCAGGATTTCGAGCGTCTCATCGACGCGGGCGCGCACCCGCTTGGGCAGTGATCGGTACTCTCGATGGGCGGACTTTTGGAAAACGACGCGGTAGCGCCGCTCAACCATTTGCTTTCCACTCGACGATTTCTTCGAGCTCGCGCGCGTCGATGATTTCCCTGTCCATCTCGTCCTCGAGCCGCTCGAGAATCGCTTCCTCGACAAAGTGGTTCATCCGCAACCCGCGCTTCCTGCAGAATCGCTCCAGAACTTCCTTGGTCGCACGACTGAGCGTCGTCGAAAAACTCACCTGTTCGCGTGCCTTTGCTTTGGCCATCTAGTCGAACCCCGTCGCTCGTAGCGTCTTTGTAAACCTCAGGCGATCATGTTCAATCATGATTGATCATGATCAGTCGCCGGCTTCAACCGCTCCAAGCTGGGGTAGATCTTCTTTTGGGGGTGATCCCCGACTCGGACTGCCGCCATCGTAGGATTCGGTGGGGTGCAAGTCGCGGAGACCAGCAATCTCGAGGATGCCGAGTAAGGAGCGAAGCCCCCACCGCACCCTTGGCGGCTTGGCGACTTCTACACGTTCTTCTTTGCCGGGCTGGTCGCCCGCTACAACGAGCGCTTGGCCCTGCGCCTCGACAATCGCAAGCTCTCCCTGGCCCTGGCGGTCACCGTATCGTCATGTCTGGCAATCGGCTTAACCTTTCTTCTCCACAGTGTCCGTGGCACGCCCGAGCCCCTCTGGTCGACGCTGCCCACCGTTCTCGCCGCACCACCCGGGTTCGCCCTGCTCGGTTGGCAGCGGCAGCGATCGGCAGGATGACCGGGTTGTTGACGAAAGGGGCGTCGCACCAGCAACCACACGGACTCCCACCTGACCTACGCAATGCCGGCAGCGGCTCATCGGCGATTCGCCCTCCCGGCTTCGGTGTCCATCGTCCCCTCTCCGGAAGTCTCCGTAGTTTTTTTTCCTCCGTGGATCTCCGTGTCTCCGTGGTTCTGTTTTTTCCCGTGGATCTCCGTGAAGCCTCCGTGGTTTTGTTTTTCCCCCGCAACCTCCGCGGTTCGGGTTGTCGGTCCCGGCTCATCGGCGATTCGCCCTCCCGGCTTCGGTGTTCACCGCGGTTGCTGGCGTGTGGATGCGACCTCTTTCATTAGACTCCTCCTCCTACCCTATTCAACGACTGACTGAATCGCGTTGATCCCTTGCCTCATACAGGCAACCCTCAAGAGCATTGCTCACAGCCAAAACTAGCTCGTTGATCGACACGACCCTATCACCGTCGGGGTCAATCTGATCGCATAGATCTTCGCTTTCACCCAGAGCGATCTTCACGCCAGCCACAATCTCAGCCACCGCCACCTTGCCATCGCGGTCGCAGTCGCCGGTGCAATCGTAGAGGCAATCGGTCAGGATGGCTTCCCCGGGAGCCTTGACAATTGTAGCGGACCGAATGATGTCGCGGTTCTCTATGTCGATCTTGCAGATTTCGCCGGCCTCGAGAGGTATCGCGTACAAGAAACGCCCGTCTCTCGAGACGAGTGTTTCCCCAAGCGCTTCGGCAAAGACGAAGCCACTCCCTGTTTGCTCCGTTTCAACATCGAACGGAGTAACCAAGGTCCGTCCTCCGGACAGAACGTAGGCAGTCCTACCGTCGGGTGACACAGCAACATGACGAGGCCGAGGCAGTTTATTGAGAACGTCAAGCGTACCGGCCTCCAAGTTGGCCACCGTTAAGTCGGTGTTCGGGAATCCTGTCCCTGAGGCGAAAAGTCGGCGTCCGTCGGGTGTAAGAGATATGTGTGAGGCTCTTCCTTCGATACCTATGGTCTCGACTGATCCATCAGACAAGTTGAGCACACTGATGTCGCGGTGCGAAGAACCGGCGATATAGAGGAAGGTGCCGGCGTGATCGATGGCTAGGGATCCGGGACCGAAGAAAAATCCCAGAAGGAACCGCTCGTAAGTCTCCGCATGAACCTGGCTTATGGTGTTGCTTACTCGATCTGGAGAACCGACCCCGTTCGCAATGTATATCCACTCTTCATCCGGTGAAACTACGATATCGGAGGGAAGCCATCCCGCCTCGAAGCTCGCTTCTACTTCGAGCTTATCGACGCCGATGACTGACATCGTGTCGTCGAGTCGGTTCGCCACAACGACGCGGCCCTTAGACTCAATAGCGGCCATAGCGACAGGACCGAATCCCACCCGAATTTCTTTAGCGAGCCGCAGGGTGTGGGCATCGAACACGAAGACGGAGCTGCCTTCGATACTCGCAACAAAGACACATTCGGCTCCCCAGGCGGCTTGAGCCAGCAAGCAGAGAGGAGCCAACAAGCGATACAACCAACGTATCATCATGGAAAACTTCAAGAAACTAGTGGGCGCTCCGTCTGGGTATCTGTTCCAGAACCGCTCTAGGAACACGCTGGTCGAAGAGGACCCCTATTTCCTTAATCTCGTACGCTATATCCATCTCAACCCCGTCAACTCGGCTCTGCCAGTCACGATCGACGACCTCGACCGCTGTCCATGGACAGGTCACGCTGTGCTCATGGGGTACGCGCAGCGTCCCGGACAGGACACAGGGTTCGTATTCTCGCACTTTGGAGACACCGTCGGTAGCCCACGGGGGGTCTACCGCGAGTTCGTGCGAGACGGCGCCCGACGAGGAGAGATTCCGGATCTCGAGGGGGGCGGCCTACGCCGCAGTGCAGGCGGTTGGGAGTTCGTACCCAAGCTTGGCGGGGGGGCGAGAGCGATGGGTTTTCGATGAGCGCATCCTTGGCGGCAGCGATTTTGTCGAGCAGGCCCTGCAGCGAGTTCAAGAGCAGTGGCCGCTGCCGTCGAAAGACGACGCCGCGACGCTCGATGAACTCTGCGGTCGCGTGGCCAAACATCTGCGTCTCACCCCACGGGAGATCTGCGGCGCGAGTCTACGCTAGTGCGTATTCGTGGCCCTGGCGATCATCAGCCATCTTGCCGTGCGGCACTTCGGTCTTTCGATGACGACGACAGCCCGCTTCCTTTGTGCCTCTCGGCAGAGCATTACCCGTCCGCTCGATCGAGTTCTGGAAGTCTGCGACCGCCAGGGCTGCAGGCCGGACGACTTTCTCGAAGATTGAACGGACCTTGTCACTTTGTTTTTCAGAAGTCCGTTCGGATCACCGACTCGGCCGGCTCGTTACATACGTCCCCTTATTCCTTCCCTCCTCACATGAAACACAGACGTCACTCATTCTCCATCGCGCTCCGCGCAATGAAACTCAGAAATTTCTTGTGACCTACCAAAGGCCCGTGATAGCTCGGGGCCAACAGGGGGGAAGGCTCCATGCGTAAATTCACGGAAACTCTCTTGATTTCTTGCACGGTGGCGACGTTGACGGGGCTCGCGGGTTGTACCACCGACGCCTCCAACATCTCCGACACCGGCGCAACGCTGAACGCCTTCGGAGCCTGCGCCTCGGGTAATTGCGAGTACTTCTTCAACGTCTGGCCAAGCGATCTCGGCCAGGGCGCCGGCTTCTCGACGACAGTGCGCACCGTCGACGAGGACCCCGATACCTTTGGCTTCGTCGCCGAGCCCGTGTCGGGCCTGGGCAGCCACGCCCGCTACGGATTCGAGGCGTGTGGTCGGGAGACGTCCGATCCGAACTTCGCCTGCAACAATCAGCACGAGTTCGTCCTCGCATTGCCGGCGCCCGTCGTAACCGCGGTCGGTGCTTCCGAGGTTACCGATACGGCGCGCCTCTACGTCAAGGGCAGCCCACACGGCCTCGGCCACCAACAGGACGGCATCACCATCGCGTTCGGCTACATCTTCGTCGCCTTCTACGACCAGGACTACAAAGTCTCCCTGGCCCGCAAACACCTTCTCAACGAAACGACGTGGTCGATTGTTAACTTCGATGAGATCGTTCCCCTCGCAGGAGAACCCGAGGATCTGCACGACTCCACCAACGTGGCAATCTCGCTCAACGACAAGCGCATCCACCTCGCCTACGGGCATCACAACGAAGATCTGCGCTACCGCATCTCGGAAGCCAACGCCGCGACCAACCCCAACTTCACCGCCACCCTCTTCGGAGACGAGCGAAACTACCTCAAGGTTGGCGTCGAGTTGCCTTTGGTCACCTATCCCATCTTCGTCACCCGACCGACTGACGGCAAGTTGTTCATCTTCTGGCGCGAAGGGGTAAGCGGCAACGGCACGACGTACATGTCGGACTACCTCGACAACGGTACGTGGTCTGGAAAGCGCAAGGTGATCGACGGCACGAAACACACCTATGTGGATCCGACCGGAAACTACGCAGATTCCCCGACCCGCAACGCCTATCCAAACGGCATTGCGACTTTTGGCAACCAGATGCATCTCACCTGGACTTGGCGCGAAGCCGAAGGCAACCAACCGTCGGCCGACCCGCGAACCAATCACGACCTGATGTACGCCAAGAGCACCGACGGCGGGAGCACCTGGACCAACACCGCAGGCACCGAGATCGGCAACAGCGGCCCCGGATCGACCAAGATGGATCTCGAATCCCCCGGCATCACGGCCGTCGACATTTCCAATGCCTTCGACATTCTCAACAGTGGATCAACCGTTGTCGATAGCGAGGGCAACACTCACGTCGTAATCAAACACGCCGATGCACCGGGAAGTACGACCGATCGCTACTGGCATTACAAACGGATCGGCCAGAAGTGGACGGGGCAGATCATCGGCGACGCCTCCGGCCCATTCGCTGCCGGGCGCCGCGGTACGTTGTTCGTCGATCGCAAGACCGACACCCTGTACTACGTAACCAACGTAGGCAATAAGGTTCGGATCTACGCGTCCCAGAGGACAACGCACAACGCCGACGATACCTTCACACCGAATTGGGGCACCTGGCACCAAGCCTACATCAGCACGACGAAGTACAAGAACGAGCTCAACGGGCGCCAGGTCGGGGACTCCCTGCTCATTCTCGCGCAACGCGAGGGTGCAACACCTTCGGCCGAGTTTTCCCCACTGGAAGTCCTCTGGCTGTTCTACGATTCCGATCCGATTCGCTGACCCCCTACACCGGGAGCGTCTTTCACGGGGAAGAAGGCAGACCGCTGGTTCAGATTGTCGGCGGCGGCTCATCAGCAATTCGCCATCTCGGGTTCAGTGTCTTCATCGTCCCTTCTCCGGAAGCCTCCGTAGTCTCGACCTTTCCTCCGTGGACCTCCGTGTCTCCGCGGTTTTGCTTTTTTCCTCCGTGGATCTCCGTGTCTCCGTAGTTTTGCTTTTTTCCTCCGTGGATCTCCGTGTCTCCGTGGTTTTACTCTTTTTCCTCCGTGGATCTCCGTGTCTCCGTGGTTTTGCTTTTTTTCCTCCGTGGATCTCCGTGTCTCCGTGGTTTTGCTTTTTTTCCTCCGTGGATCTCCGTGGTTCGATTTTTCTTCGCAACCTCCGTAGTTCGGGTTGTCGACGGCGGCTCATCGGCGATTCGCCCTCCCGGTTTGGTGTACTCCGCGGTTGCTGGCGTGTGGATGCGCGCTTTCATCGACAATCGGGGTTGATCGTGATTGTCATCACCCAAACGAACGAAGGCAGAGGAGTGGATTCATGCCAGGACCTCTCGATGGAATTCGCGTGCTCGACTGGACGATTTGGCAGCAGGGACCGGTGTGCTCCGCGATGCTCGGCGACATGGGTGCCGAGGTCATCAAGATCGAGGAACGCGAGTCCGGCGACCCCGGGCGGCACCTCTTTGCCGTCGGCGGTGAGTCGCTGGCCGATCGGCCGAACTTCTATTTCGAGGCGAACAACCGCAACAAGAAGAGCCTGGCGCTCAATCTGAAAGATCCCGCCGGCGTGCAGATCGTCCGCGATCTCGTCGCCAAATCCGACGTCTTCGTGCAGAACTTCCGCAAGGGAGTCGCCGATCGCCTCGGTCTCGGCTACGCCGACCTCACCAAGAGCAACCCAAAGCTCGTCTACGCCAGCGCCACGGGCTACGGACCTCGGGGGCCAGACAGCGACGATCCGTCTTTCGACTACCTCGGCATCGCCCGCTCCGGCATCATGCAGGCGGCCGGCGAGCCGGACATGGAACCGCTGGCCATCGCCGGCGGCATCGCCGACCAGATGGGTGCGGTGATGCTCGCCTACGGAATCATGGCCGCGCTGGTGGCACGCGAACGCCACGGCGTCGGCCAGGAGGTCAACGCATCGCATCTCGGCTCGATGGCCTGGCTGCAGGGCCTCTCCGTCTCCTGCCTGCTCATGGCCGGCTTCGCCTTCCCGCGCTCGTTCCGCGCCGAAGCCGGAAACCCGCTGTGGAATCACTACCGCTGCGCCGACGGCAAGTGGATCGCCCTGGCCATGCTACAGGCGGATCGCTACTGGCCCGACGTGGCGCGGGTGATCGGCAAGCCCGAGCTGGCGACAGACGAGCGCTTCAAAGACGTGCGGACGCGCGGCGCCAACAGCGCCGCGTGCGTCGCCGAGCTCGACGCCGCGTTTGCGGCCAAGACCCGCGACGAATGGCTGAAGATCCTGCGCGAGGACAGCGGCGACTTCATCTTCACCGTCGTCAACAGCGTCGACGATTTGAAAGACGATCCACAAATGGTCGCCAACGACTACATCGTCGACGTCGAGCACCCGACCGGGACGACGCAGATGCTCGGCATCCCCATCGGCCTCAGCGAAACCCCCGGCTCGATCCGCGAAGTCGCCCCCGAGCTGGGACAACACACCGAGCAGATCCTCACCGAAACCCTCGGCTACTCCTGGGAACGAGTCGGCGAGCTGCGCGACAAGGGCGTGCTCTGAGGTGAAACCGGCGCGGAAACCGCTGCGTTTTCACTCGGGAGCCAATCAGAGGTCGGCGCCGCTCATGGTTCGCATCGCGCGACTCACAGCACCTTTGGCGTTCGGGGCTGCCCTGTCGGCGTGCACGTCCGTTACCCCGCCACCGCCTCGAATGTACAAGCCGAGTGCCGCAAACCTGGAAGCGATGGGCACGATCGGTTTGCTCAGCATCGAAATTCCAAAGGAACTCGCGGACGCACCCGCAGCTGGCAACCTCGATCCGATGTTGCGGTCGACCCTCGAACGCGCGGGTTTCACCGCGCACACTCTCAGTCGGGAAGACTGGCAGGCCGCCATCAAGCAGGTCGGCGGAATCTACAACCCCTCGACCGGGGAACTAGACGATCACCAACGCACCGCCGCTTTCCGCACCATGATCGCGTCCCACGACGACCTCGATGGAGTAGCCCTGCCCAGACTGGTCGTCGAGACGGCGAGATTCTCGACGTACTCTGCGTGGTGGTCCGGCACTAAACAGCCGCCCACGACAGCAATCGAGGGCTGGGCAAACCTCCTCGGTGGCGGTTCCGTCAGCGGCCAAATTCGTGCCCTGAGCATTGCTCTGGAGATCAGAGATCAGAACGCAAACTTGGTTTTCGAGATCCTAGCCCGAAGTTCCCCACGCTGTAGCACCCCTGAGCGCATGTAAGTGTTGAGAATACGGTAGCTTTGCGCGAGCCAGGCCGGCAATTGTGTTCCCATGTAAAGGTACGCATAGATCTTGCATTGGCGTACCTGTCGTGATACGTAGTTCCCATGTACATCGAGACCGTCCCGAATCGCAACTCCAGACCCGCCATCCTGCTGCGCGAAGGCTGGCGCGAGGGGGGCCGCGTGCGCAAGCGCACCCTGGCCAATCTCACCGACTGGCCCCCCGAGAAGGTCGAAGCCCTGCGCGCCGCTCTCAAAGGCACCCCCGTCGGTGCCGCCCCCGAAGACGCCTTCGAGCTCACCCGCTCCCGCCCCCATGGTCACGTCGCCGCCGTGCTCGGCTACCTGCGCCGCCTCGGGCTGCACTCCTTGCTCGCCCGCTCGCGCAGCGACAAGCGCGACCTTATCGAGGCGCTGATCGTCGCCCGCATCGTTGACCCGCGCTCCAAGCTGGCCACCGTGCGCGGGCTGCGCGAAGACACCCTGAGCTCATCTCTGGGAGAGTTGCTCGACATTGAGGACAGCGACGAAGATCAGGTCTACGCGGCCATGGATTGGTTGATCCAGCGACAGCCCAAGATCGAGAAGGCACTGGCAAAGCGCCACCTCGAAGACGCCACCCTGGTCCTCTACGATCTCACCTCCACCTGGTACGAGGGGCACACTTGCCCGCTGGCCGCCCGCGGTTACTCGCGCGACGGCAAGAAGGGCACGCTGCAGATCAACTTCGGCCTGCTGTGCGACCGCGAGGGGCGTCCGGTGGCCGTCGAGGTCTTCGAGGGAAACACCGCCGACCCCTCCACGGTGGCCACGCAGGTGGACAAGCTGGGCAAGCGGTTCAAGCTCAACCGGGTCGTTCTGGTCGGCGACCGCGGTATGATCACCTCAGCGCGCATCCGCGAGGAGCTCCAAGCGGCAGACGGACTGGAGTGGATCAGCGCACTGCGCAGCAAGCAGATCGGCAAGCTGGTCGACTCCGGCAGCCTACAGATGTCGCTTTTCGATGAGCGCGACCTGGCCGAGATCGAGGACCCGGCATTCCCCGGCCAGCGGCTGATTGCGTGCCGCAATCCGCTGTTGGCCGAGGAGCGACAACGAAAGCGCAGCGAGCTGCTCGCAGCCACCGAGAGGGCGCTGGACAAAGTGGTAGAGGCCACCACGCGCAAGCGTCGTCCACTGCGCGGACAGGTCGAGATCGCCCGACGTGCTGAGCGCTGCGCTAGCACCTACAAGATGGCCAAGCACTTTGACTTTGAGATTACCGACACCTCGTTCTCTTACCGCCGAAAGGAGAAGCAGATTGCCGAGGAGGCCAGACTCGACGGCATCTACATCATCCGCACCAGTGTCCCCCAAGAGGTGCTCTCGGCCGAGCAGAGCGTGGAGGCTTACAAGTCACTGTCGACCGTCGAGCGCGCCTTTCGCACGATCAAGACCGTGGATCTCAAGGTGCGCCCGATTCATCACCGCCTTGAGGACCGTGTACGCTGCCACATCTTTCTGTGCATGCTCGCCTACTACGTCGAGTGGCACATGCGCCGCGACCTTGCCCCGATACTCTTTGACGACCACGACCGCGTCGCCGCAAAGGCCCAGCGCCAGTCGATCGTCGCGCCCGCGCTGCGCTCAGCCGCAGCGCTGACCAAGGCCAAGACCAAGCGCACTGACGACGGGCAGCCCGTTCACAGCTTCCGCACCCTGCTGGCAGACCTTGGTTCGATCGTCCGCAACACCTGCACCCCCACAGCGCCTAACGCGCCCTCGTTTGACAAGACCACCAGGCCTACGCCCCTACAGCAGCGCGCCCTCGATCTCCTCAAGGTAAAGCTCGCTCCCTGACCCCACCATATCTCACTGTTCCCAGTGGCGTTCACTCCGATCCCAGTCGAAACTCAATTGCTTCCATCACTTACGCTCTTTCACTGCTGGGAACTTCGGCCTAGCCGGCCTCGAACTGCTCGACCTGCACAACGGTGTCACCTTTCAACAGCGCCCCCTGACGGAACTGTTTGCAGACAGCGTCCGTCTGATCCACACGGCCGACCTCATCTACGAAGGTCTTACCGGGATCAAGGTCGACAGGGAGAGCCCCAGACCCGACATTGGCGATGGGCGTGCTCGCCGACCACGGGATGAACGAAGCAGGCAAAGTCATTAGTTGGCGTCGCACCTACCGACCTCCGAAACGATCGCTTCATATCGAAGCGGATGATCCACGCATCGCCAAGGCAGTAGATCGTCGGCAGCACTCACGGCTCATTGGCAACACCGTCGCCCGATACCCCGCGGAACACCAATGAATAGATCAAAACGAATCGCCCCCTGCGTCATCTTCCACAGCAGGTAGGACCTCCGTAGCGGGTTCGTCTGGATCTTCGTCACCCGCCTCCAGCTCGCCCATTGCGTCCGGTTTCCGAACCGGATCCTTCTTGACGAGCTTCACGAATACCAGATCGGGCTCGAGATCGTTTACCGCACCGGATAGACTATCGATCAAGATTCCAATCAACCCACCAATGAGGATGTTTCCGAACACCGCACGATTAGTGGAACGGAGCACCTGCTCGCGCCTGGTTAGATAACCCTCGAGCTTGAACTCCGCTTCGTGGTTTCGCTTCCGCGACAGCTTGACGTCCGCAGGAGTTTCGTAGCTACCTCCATCCACCGTCACCGTCGCTCCAACCGGGTCGGATTCGAAGCGAATGTTCTCGCTCACCCCACTGACGATCGTAGCGCAGCCGGAAGACCAGAGAATGGAACAAGCGCAAATGACGATTGCCGACGAGATCCTCGGCCCCCCGCCGTCCGAACGACCAGCCACCATCTTCCAGACAAATCGCATTCCATGCCTCCTTCATCCATACAGAACTACTGTCGATAACTAGACGCTCTCCGTACGAGCGCGCTATATCACTCTGCATGAAAAAGTCCACACTACTGATAGGTCACAAGAGTACCTCCTATCGACATGCCGTTCTCCTGCTGGCCACGCTCGGACAGATTGTTGCGAATGGCTGTTATACCTACAGAGGAGGCGCGATACCCGAGATCGACCCACAGTCGATCTCGGCGCCGGCGAACGACACGTCAATCGCGTACGAGTTGCGAGCGGAAAGCAACGTCGGTGATGACGCAGAGATCAGAGACATTGCTCGAAAGAGCCTACTCACGGCTATGGGCAACGCGGGAGTCGAGATCAAGGAGGTCGGAACCGTCTCCGAAACCGACCTCACACTCTCCGTCGACGTGAAAGTAAAGGGGAGCAAACTCGCGCAAGCGGTAAGCGGCTTTGTCAGTGGTTTCACGTGGGCGGTGTTCCCGGCGTTCGCACAAAACAAGTTCGTTATCGAGGCGAACGTGCTGGATCGTGATGGAAGCACAAAGACCTTCCAGTACAACGACACAATGAACATCGTCATACAAATTCTACTGTTGCCTTTCACGAACAGTTCGACACGCGTGGTGGAGGAGATGATTGCCGACATGATGCGGAGTCTCGTCCGCGACATGCAGCAGGACAGCCTACTTCCCGCCCCCGAACAGGCCGCTCACCCCCCCAACAGCGGCGCTACCTGCTTCGAGTCCATGTATTCGTCGATGTGCACGAATTTGCCGTTGCGCACGGTCGCTACCAAGCAGGTGTAGACTTCGACTGGCTCGCCGGCGGGGCCGGTGCAGTGGAGAATATGTTGCTGGACGTAGCCCGATGGCATGGGCTGAACGCGGACGTCGTCGTACGAAAAGTCTTTGAGCGAGGGCAGGATCTTTGCCAGCTTCAATGACTGCTTGCGGTTCAGTGTTCGACTGTCGAAGTTGCGCCAGGCGGTGAACTCGTCGTCGTAGAGACTGTCGATGGTGTCGACGTCTCCGTCGAGGATGGCCTGGGTGAGACGCCGCGCCAGCTCGGTGTTTTCGTTCTGCATGCAGTGAGTCAAGCAAGGCGGCGCCGCGGCCGTCAAGCGCGAGCGCTCAGCGCAGTGACTCGACGTCGACCACCTCGGTTTCGATCGGGCCGACCGGTTCTTCCGGCAAGAGGAAGCGCCAGAAGATCATCCCGGTGGTCAACCCGGCGGCGTCGAGCCAGTTGGCGACGCCGGGATCGCGGTGGGCCATGACGATGACGAACGAGCCGTCCGCCTCGTAGCGGATCTGCCGGCGGTTCAGCGAGACGTTGCGATAGCGATAGGGCGGCGTCTGCAGGCGGTGGTTCCACAGCACGACGTTGGCAAAGCGACAGCGCGGAAAGCGGCCGCGCATGACCAGTGCCTGGTCGAGATCGAGCTCATAGCGCGTCTGCCGGTAGTCGTTGTCGACGGCGGCGTAGCCGATCTCGGCGTTGCTGTCGCCCTCCTCGGCGCCGGAGAATCGATTGGTCTCGCGCGACACCCAGGCCGGCATCAGGTCGATGTCGAAGTCGGGGAAGTCGATCGTCGCGCCGCGCAGGAAGTTGATCACCCGGCGGATTCCCTCGGCGATGGCGGCGTCGTCCATCGGCGGCGCAGGCCCGGGATCTTCGAGCGGCTCGATGATCAGCGGCACGTGAAAGGTCGGGTCGGCGGCGACGTTGCGCTCCCACTCCCAGTAATGCCGCGTCGTGATGCTGCCGGCGGTCGGTTCGAGGCGAAGCCAGTTGCGCGGCCGTGCCTCGCCCCCGGCGATGATCTCATAGCTGCCGTCGGCGGCGACGTCGATCTCGTCGTCGTTGAGCGTGGCCAGGACCCCCTGGGAGAGATTGCCGTCGCGAGCTTCGGCTTCGACGCTGAACGAGGTGTAGCAGGCGCCGTGAACATTACCGCGAATGCGATAGGTGCCGGCCGGGTCGACGATGGCACCGTAGTAGACGGCGTCGGGGTTGTCGCCGAGCAGTTTCTTGGTGGTGCCCAGCCAGCGCTGGAAAATCGGGCGCGCGGGATCGGCTTCGAACCAACACTGAAAGCCGTGCTGCAGCGCATTGGCGACGAGATAGCGGCCGGCGGCGCGCTGCTGCGCGGTGTTCATTTCGCGCTCCGGTCCGATGTACCGCGCCTCGATCTCGCCGAGCAGCTCGCCCAACTCCGCCAGCGCTTTGCCGCCTTGTTCACCGTGCCGATCATTCATCGCGGTTCTCCTCCTGCAACTCGAACTCGATCAACTCAAACGAATCATCCACCGGCGTCAAACCGCCCGTTCCTCACCCCTCATCCACCCGATTGTTGGTGTTTGATGTGGATCAATTATAGTGCTAACAATGCGACATGAAAGCTATACAGTTCACCATCGACGAAGCGCTGCTGGGAAGGCTGGACAGCGAACCAGAGGTCGCCAGTGACGGCCGCTCGGCGGTGCTGCGCCGGGCGATCCTCCACTACCTCGAGAAGCGGCAGCGAGAGCGCATCGGTCGCGCCTACAGAAAGGGCTACGCGCAACAGCCGCCCAGCGAGCTTTCCGACTGGGACGAGGAAGGGGTATGGCCAAACGAATAGGCCGCGGCGAGATCTGGACCTACACCTTCCCCAACCCCGACAAGCGACGACCGGTGCTGGTGCTCAGCCGCCCGGACGCCATTGAAGTCCTCTCGACGGCCATCGTCGCACCCATCACATCGACGATCCGTGGATTGCCGAGCGAGGTCGCAGTCGGAACCGAAGCAGGACTCAAACGAGAATCTGCGATCAACCTCGACCACGTGCAAACCGTCGATCAATCGCGCCTGCGGCGCTACGTCGGCAGCGTTCCGCCGGCGAAAATGAAATCGGTTTGCGTCGCCCTGAGGATCGCGACCGGGTGCGAGTGACCCGAGCTACGCGTGCTGGCTGCTGACGGCGACGACTTCGCCGGTCATGTAGGTCGAGTAGTCGCTGGCGAGGAAGACCATGACGTTGGCGACTTCCCACGGCTCGGCGGCGCGGCCGAACGCCTCCCTCTGCACCAGCTCTTCGAGCAACCCCTGCGGCGTGACTTTTTCGAGGAACTGATGCATCGCCAGGCTCGGCGACACGGCGTTGACGCGTACCCCGGCCTCGGCGGCTTCCATGGCGGCACAGCGGGTCAGTGCCATGACGCCGGCTTTGGCCGCGGCGTAGTGCGCCTGCCCGGCCTGGGCACGCCAGCCGAGCACCGAGGCGTTGTTGACGATCACACCGCTCTGGCGCGGCACCATGTGGCGCAGAGCGGCGCGGGTCATGCGAAAGGTGCCGTTCAAGGTGACGTCGAGCACGACGCTCCACTGCTCGTCGGTCATCTCGACCAGCGGCGCAAAGCCCCCGAGCCCGGCGTTGTTGATCAAGATGTCGACGTGCCCGAGCTCCTCGACCGCCGACGCCCACAACGACTGCACTTCCTCCTCGACGGTGACGTTGCACAGCGCACTGCCCACCGGCTCCTTCGTCGCGACCGCGAGATTCTCCACCGCTTCGGCAAGGCGGCGTTCGTGGATGTCGCTGATCATCACCCGCGCCCCCTCTTCGGCGCAGCGCTTGGCGACGGCGAAACCGATTCCCGTTCCCGCCGCCGCGGTGATCAACGCGGTCTTGCCTGCCAGTAGGTTCTTGGCGGTCGGATAAGGCGGAGTCTTCTTCATCGAGCGTCCTTTGTTGCGGGGTAGTAGCGAACATTCATAGTCGATCCTTCTCACGCTCGATCTTCGTATCGATTCCCGCGAGGAACCCGCGCATCGTCGCCATTTCTTTTTCCGGGACGAGCTCAATCCTGTCGTCATATGCGACCACCTGAACCCATTGGCCGGGACGCAGGCCCATCGAATCTCGCACCTCGCGCGGGATCACAACCTGGAACCTCGGTGATATCTTGACCGATTTGCTCACTGTTTTCCCGGTCGCGGTTCGCGCGGCAGGCCGAGGGCGCGTTCGCCGATGATGTTGCGCTGGATCTGGTTGGTGCCGGCGTAGATCGTGTCGGAGCGCGAGAAGAGAAAGAGCCGCTGCAGCTTCGACAGCTCGTAGGGTTGACCGTCGGTGATCTCGCCGGCGGCACCGAGAACGTCCATCGCCAATTTGCCGAGCTCGCGGTGCCAGGTCGCCCAGTAGAGCTTGGTGATCATACTCTCGCGCCCGAGCTCCCTGCCGTCGATGCTGGCGCTGAGCATGCGCAGCGTGTTGAAGCGCATGATGCGCAGGCCGACCCAGGCGCTGGCGATGCGCTGGCGCATCAGTGGATCATCGGCGGCACCGTTGTCCTCGGCGATGCGCACGATCTCGTCGAGCTCGTTGTGGAAGTGAAGCTGCTGTCCCAAGGTCGACGCGCCGCGCTCGAAGGCCAGCGTTCCCATCGCCACCTTCCAACCGCCGTTGACCTCGCCGACGACGTTGGCGGCGTCGGTGCGCGCATCTTCGAAGAAGACTTCAGAGAACTCCGAATCGCCGGTCATCTGGACGATCGGTCGAATCTCGACACCCGGCTGCTGCATTGGCACCAACAGGTACGAAAGCGACTCGTGACTCGGCCCGTCGGGATCGGTGCGGCAGATGACGAAGCTCCACTCCGACCACTGCGCCAGCGAGGTCCACACCTTTTGTCCGCTGATGCGCCACTGGTCGCCGTCGAGCACCGCCCTGGTCTGCACGTTGGCGAGATCCGATCCGGCATTGGGTTCGGAATAGCCCTGACACCAGAGCTCGTCGCCACTGACGATCGGCGGCAGGAAGCGCTTCTTCTGCTCTTCGCTGCCGAAGGCGATGATGGTCGGACCGAGCAGCGTCTCGCCGATGTGGCCGACGCGGCCGGGCCCGCCGGCGCGCGCGTACTCTTCGAAGAAGATCACCTGCTGCATCAGCGACAGCCCGCGACCGCCGTGCTCCGTCGGCCAGCCGACGCAGGTCCAGCCGCCCTCGGCGAGCTTGCGCTCCCAGGCGCGCCGCTCGTCGAACATCGCGTGCTCGTCGCCCGGCCCACCGCGGCCCTTCACCGCCGCAAACTCGCCGCGCAGATTGTCGGCCATCCACGCCGCCACCTCGCGGCGGAATTCTTCGTCCTCCTCGGTAAACCTGAGGTCCATCCTCTCCCGTCTTATCCTACTGTACGGTGTTCACAACATCGGCGCCGGCCGATGCGTCGCAAGTTGGCCCCCCCCCCTTGCCCGCTGGGCCGGAGATCGCCCCCGACATTTCGACAACCCGTCAACGCTCCGTCGTCTCGATCGCGCCGCAGGTCGCGTAGCGCTGGTAGTCCTCGGCGCTGAGACCGACCAGCTCGCGGAACACCGCTTCGTTGTCCGCCCCGATGGCGCGACCGGCAAAGGCGGTGCGGCCTGGTGTGAGACGCAGTCCGGTGGGGATCCCGTCGGCGACGACCTCGCCCTTCACCTCGTGCCGGATGATCTCGAAATAGCCGCGGGCGCGTAGATGTTCGTCGCGCTCGCATTTGTCGGCAATCGTCTGCACGACGCCGGCGGCGACGCCGGCCTCCTGGACGAGCCGCATGACTTCGTAGGCATCGCGCCGGCGCGTCCACTGCGCGACCGCGTCGTCGACCGCAGGCACCGAGCGGACGCGCGCCGCGGCCGTCGCAAAACGCTCGTCGGCGATCATTTCTTCTCTGCCGATCAAGCGGCACAGGGCCGCCCATTCGTCATCGCTGAAAACGGCGATCACGCACCAGCGATCCTCACCGCGGCAGGGGTAACAACCGTGCGGTGCCGCGTCGGCCGATGCGTTGCCCAGCTTGTCGGGCTCGGCGCCGCTCGCCATCGCCTCCATGGCCAGCTCGCCGACCACGGCGATCGATGCCTCGAGCTGCGACAGAGAGATGTGCTGTCCCTCGCCACTGTGCCGGCGGTGATCGAGGGCCGCCAACACGGCGACCAGGCCGTGCAGTGCCGACAGTGAGTCGGGGTAGGCGAACTGCGTCATCGTGCACTCTCGGCCGGGGAAACCCGTCAGGGCGCTGAGACCCGACAGCGCTTCGATGTTCGGCCCCCACGAAATGTAGCTCGCGCACGGGCCGCTGGCGCCGTAGCCACTGCTCGACAGCATGATCAGGTCCGGCTTGACCTCAACCAGCTCAGCGTACGACAGCCCCAGCTTGCCGGCGACGCCGTGCGCGTAGTTCTCGACGACGACGTCGGCACGACCAACCAAACGTTTCGCCAGCTCGACGCCTTCCCGCTTGGTCAGGTCGAGCGCGACGCAGCGCTTGCCAGCATTCCAATCGGTGAGCCAGGGCGAAAGGCGCGACTGCACACCGGCCTGCGGATCGCTCGGCGCCACGTACTGCCGCGTCACGTCGAGGCGGCGACTCGACTCGATCTTGATCACATCGGCACCGTGGTAGGCCATGATGCGCCCGATCCACGGACCGGCCATCCCGGCCGTGAGCTCGACGACGCGCAGATCGGCGAGCGCCGCACCGGTGGCGCCAACCGGCGGGCCGGCGCAGCGCGGCCCGCGCCAGCGGGGATCGGCGTCCGGCACAGTCTCGACGGCGCGTGGCATCAGCACCGAGCGCGAAAAACGATAAGGCGGCGAAGGATAGCGCAAGCCATCCATGGCCACGAAGTACGAACGCTCGGCGAGATGCTCGTCGGCGACGACGTCCGTCATGCGCTGCACCGGCGCGAACGCCAGATGCCGGCGCTGCCCTTCGCGGTAGATCTCGGCCACGGTGAAGCGACGGCTGAGCTGGGTGACGAAATGATCGACGAGGTCGCGCTGAGCGAAGCGATTGGCGGATGGACCTTCGAAGATCGGGTCGAGCACCGCCGTCTCACCGGTCACCTCGGCAATCCAGCGCGCCAGCTCCTGCCAGTGCGCCGGGCGGTTCACCATCAAGTAGACGAGCCCGTCGCGACAGGGATAGGCGCCCGAGGGGATCGAAGCGAAGAGGCCACTGCCCATGCGACGCGGGACGATGCCGTCTTCGCTCCACTTGGCGGCGCCGGTCACGTGCGCCACGGATGCCAGCGCTTCCTGCACCGAGATATCGACGGCCTGACCGCGACCGCTGCGCGCCGCGTACGACAGAGCGGTGAGCGAGCTGGCCGCAGCGTAGGTCGCCGCCATCACCAGGGCGTGCGAGCCGCGCATCGTCACCGGCGGATCTTCCGCCTCGCCGGTCACATACATGACGCCGGCCATCGCGCTGGCGACGAGATCGCAGGAACGCAGATCGCGGTGTGGTCCACTTTGGCCGAAACCGGAGATCGAGGTGACGACGACGCGCGGGTTGTGAGCACTCAGGGCGTCGTAGTCGAGACCGATGGTCTCGATGAACCCGGGAGCGAAGGCCTCGATGACGATGTCCGCTTCGCCGGCCAGCTCGCGCACCTGCCGGCGCTCGCCGGCACTCGCCAGATCCAGGGCAACGCAGCGCTTCGACGTGTTGTGGTGCAGAAAACCGAAGCCGTCGGCGCCGTCGCGGCGGGGTCGCTCGCGGCGGTAGGCCTCACCGCCGGGCGCTTCGACCTTGATGACATCGGCGCCGAGGTCGCCGAGCAGCTTGCCGCAATACGCCGCCGGCCCGAGCGCCAGATCGAGTACGCGGCGTCCTTGCAGAGGACCGGTCATGGCCGCGAACATTCCACCCACAACACCGCCTTGACAACCCGCCGCGAGGGCAGGATCGTTCGCTTTGAACCGCGACCCGACGTCGGAAACAGCGACTCACCAGTCACCAATCACCAGTCACTAATCACCAAACACCAGACAGGAAGGTAGGGAGCACCATGGCTGACACCGCCGCTTGGGATCACAGTGTCGACCTCCTCGTCGTCGGCTCCGGCGCCGGAGCGATGACGGCGGGAATCTGCGCCCACGACCACGGGCTGAGTGCGTTGCTGATCGAGAAGACCGACATGTACGGCGGCTCGTCGGCGATGTCGGGCGGCTCCCTGTGGGTTCCCAACCACCACCTGATGGCGGGCTCCGGCGTCAGCGACTCGCGCGACGAGGCGCTGACCTACCTACAGCACATCACGCGCGGCGAGGTCGCCGCCGACAAGCTCGAAACCTACGTCGACAAGGCGCCCGAGATGCTGCGCTACATGACGGAGAAGACCGCGCTCGAGCTCATCTGCATGCCGAAGTACGCCGACTACTATCCGGAATCACCGGGCGGTAAACCCGGTGCGCGCTCCTGCGAGGCCGACCACTTCGACGCCAAGCTGCTCGAGGATGAGTTTGAAAGACTGCGCCCACCAGCTCCCCAGGAGCTGGTCATGAACCGGATGTCGATGACGGCAACCGAGGCGCGCACCATCCTCACCGGTGCCCCGGGGTGGATCGGCATGACCATCAAGATGATGCTGCGCTACTGGCTCGACGTCGGCTGGCGCATGCGGACGACGCGCGATCGCACCTTGTCCCTCGGCAACGCCCTCATCGCCATGCTGCGGCGGTCGATGCTCGACCGCGACATCCCACTCTGGCTCAACACTGCAGCCCACGAGCTGATCGTCGACGGCGGCGCCGTCGTCGGTGTCGTCGCCGAGCGCGACGGCAAGCCGCTGCGTATCCGCGGCGAGCGCGGCGTCATTCTCGCCGCCGGTGGCTTTGAGAGCTCATCGGCCATGCGCAAAAAGTACCTACCCAATCCGACCGAAGCGGATTGGACGGTCGCCAATCCTGGCAACACCGGCGAGGTCATCAACATGGGCATCGATCTCGGTGCCGCCGTCGATTTGATGGACGACGCCTGGTGGGGACCGACGACGGTGGTGCCCGGTGAGGACCGCGCTCGCATGCTGGTCGTCGAAAAAGGGCTGCCCGGCTCGGTCTTCGTCAACCAGCGCGGTGAGCGTTTCATGAACGAAGCCATGCCCTACAACGACATCTGCAAGGCGATGTACGCCAATCACTCGGAAGAGTCGCCAAGCGTACCCTGCTACATGGTCTTCGACGCGACCTACCGCAAGAAATACCCCTGCGGCCCGATGCTGCCGGGCGCCCAGCAACCCGATTTCGCCCTGCCCAAGTTTCTCACCCAATCGGGCTACCTGAAAAAGGCAAACACCCTGCGCGAGCTCGCCACGATGCTCGGCGTCGACGCGAACAACCTCGAGGCGACCGTCGCCAAGATGAACGACTACGCCAAGTCGGGAGTCGATCCCGACTTCCACCGCGGCGAGTCGGTCTTCGACCAGTACTACGGCGACGCCAACGTCACCCCCAACAACTGCCTGGCGGCCATCGAAACACCGCCCTACTACGGCATCGTCGTCTACGCCGGCGACCTCGGCACCAAGGGCGGGCTGCGCACCGACGCCAGCGCCCGTGTTCTCAAGGAATCCGGCGAGGCGATCCCCGGTCTCTACGCCATCGGCAACTGCTCGGCCTCGGTGATGGGTCGCACCTACCCGGGAGCCGGCGGCACCATCGCCCCGGCGATGACCTTCGGCTACGTCGTCGCCCGCGACCTCGCCGCGGCGACCGACAGCCACCAGCGAGCCGCCAGTTGAACGAGTTTTCCGCTCCCACCTCCCCCTTCGAGCCCCACGACTAATCCGAGCATTTGCACCTCTTACATTCGTAGACCCTCTAGCACCACTTACGACAACCCCCTCAACGCTCTGATATTATTTGCTTGACGTGCGGATGCGTCCCTTGATATGGGGCGGGAGAACGGTGTTTTTGTAGCTACCTGCGACATGTGGTGGCTGGGAGGTGGGTGATGAAGGAAATTCGCAGATCGTTCATGTGGCTCGCTCTGGCCTGGGGCGCCGCGCTGGCCCTGCTGGTCGCCGACGCCATGGTGGCTCGCGCCCAGACCGCTGAGCGCAGCACCAAGGTCGAGGAGATCGTCGTCACCGCGCAAAAGCGCGAGGAGTCGATTCAAGACGCGGCGGTGTCGGTAAGTGCCCTCACCGGCGAACAGCTCGACCAGATCGGTTTCACCAATGTGGATGACATCCGAACTTTTGTTCCCAACCTGAATCTCCATACCAATGCCGGCGGCAACACCGGCACGACGCTGTCGATTCGCGGTGCCATCACCGGCGATCCGATCGTCACCTTCGAGCCGGCGGTCGGCATCTACGTCGACGGCCTCTACGTTTCGAAAAGTGCTGGTTCGCTCTTCGACGCGCCGGACCTCGAACGCGTGGAGGTGGCGCGCGGCCCGCAGGGCACGCTCTACGGACGCAACACGATCGGCGGTGCCGTCAACCTGATCTCGCGCAAGCCGCAGGAAGACCCCGAGGCAAGGTTGCGCGTCGGCGGCGGAAACTTCGATTCTTTCTCCACCGCGGCAACCCTCGACTCGGGGAAATACGCCATCGGTAACGGCGATGCCCTGGGTCGCCTCGGGCTGCGCGCCAACCTGCACTACAGAAGGCGCGACGGGATGTTCCGCAACGTTCCGACCAATGGCGTCGGCCTAGGCGACCTCGGTAGCGGCGACTTCGACAACCTCAACCGCTGGGGCGGTCGCATCATCACCGAATGGGAACCGCGCGACTACCTGTCCCTCAGCTACACCTTTGACTTCTTCCAGGCGAACGAACGACCCACCGCATTTCAACTCTCCGGGATCCGCCCAGGCACGCCCGCGGATTTGGCCATCCCCGGGCTCGCAGATTTCATCCGAACTGACCGGGTCAACGAGATAGGCAACAACCGCATACTTTCTCGGGATCACGTCGGCGGGGATCCGCTGATCGGTTCCGAACCGCTCAAGAACGCCCTGATCACGCGCTTGCACAACATCACGGCGAGCGCTGATTTCGAAGACGTTCCGCTCCTCGGCAACGTCACGGTCAAGTCGATCTCCGGTTGGCGTGAGGTAGACCTCACCGAAATTCAGGACCTCGACGGCACGCCGCTGCACATCGCCGATTTTCAGCTCTTCGTCGACCAAAAGCAGTTCAGCGAAGAGATTCAAGTGGTTGGCGACACCGCCGACGGAATCCTCGATTACACGCTCGGCGTATACTACTTCGAGGAGCGCGGCGGTGAAGATAACCCACAGACCATCTTTGCGATGCCGTTTGGCCAATCGGCGCGAACTTCAATCAACCGATTCTCAAACCGCGCCGTCGCTCCCTACGGGCAGGTCAGCCTGACGCCTCCAATCCTCGATGACCGACTGACCATCACCGGGGGCCTGCGCTACACCTACGAGAAGAAGAAGGCCACTCGAACAACGAACGCAGGCGAGTTTCCCGGCGAAGAGGAGTCTTTCGACAACTTCTCGCCGATGGGAAACGTAGCGTTCAATTTCACTGACGAGATCCTCGGCTACTACCGTTTCGCCAGGGGCTTCAAGAGCGGTGGGTTCAACGGCCGCTCCCCCTGCACCAACAACCCGGCCGCGACCGAACCTTGCCCTGCAGACGAAGTCGTCCCAGCATTCGACGTTCCCTTCAAAGAAGAGATCATGACCTCGCACGAAGTCGGCTTCAAAACACAGTGGCTAGAGGACCGGCTTCAAGTAAACGCTACTGGCTTCTTCCAGGACATCGAGGACAAGCAGGTGTCGAACTTCCTCGCCAGCCCGGCGTTCGGCGCGGTCACTTTCGTCGACAACGCCGACCAGGAAATGTGGGGCGCAGAACTAGAAGCCCTCGCGGTGCCCGTTCCGGACCTGAACCTGCGCCTCTCCTACGCGCTACTGCGGCCCGAGTTCACTCGCTTCATCAACCGCCAAGGAGAAGATGTAAAAGACACAGCCGCCTTCGTCATCGCACCCGAGCACACGATCAGCGCTGCCGCCGCGTATTCGATACCAACGGACTTCGGAATATGGACCGTCGCAGCGGACGGATACTGGCAGGACGATGAAGACTACTTGCTCTTCAACAACGACTTCATCCACAACAGCGACTACTTCATCGCCAACGGTCGCCTGCAGCTCGCTGGCATCCCGCTGTACTCCGGCTACCTCGACATGGGCCTCTGGGGTCGCAATCTCTTCGACCGCAAGTACCGCACCTTCGGTATCGACTTCGGCGAGCTGGTCGGGATTGCCGGCAACACCTACGGCAAGCGGCGCACCTTCGGCGTCGATTTGACCTGGCGCTGGGGTGGCGACATCGGCTGACGCCGCCCATCGCGTCGTCGCAAACGATCAACGCCCCGTGCGGCTCTGCTGCACGGGGCGTTTTCTTTTCCGCTGCAAATCTTCAATTCTGTCGCCATGGCCATGCCCGCAGACGTCAAGGCGATCGACCTCATGCTCGCCATTCCCGGTGAGAGTGGGACCTCCGGCTGGTACGAGTTCATGAAGCCGATGCTGCTCGACGAGCAGAGCCGGCAGATGTTCCAGATGCCGGCCGAGTACATGTTCAAGGACATCCCCAACATCGGCAAGAAAGAGGACTACATCGACTACACGCTGGGCGAGATGGACAAAGTCGGCATCGAGCGGGCGATGATCGGTGTCGACGACCACGTCGAGCTGGCCAAGATCGCGATCGAGAAGTACCCCGATCGCTTCTTCGGCTCGTACGAGTGTAATCCCAACCTGGCCATGGACGAGGTGCGCAAGATCGAGCGCCTGCACGGCGAGCTCGGCATCAAAGCGGTGACCGGTTTTCCCTCCGGCCTGTGCCCGCAAGCACCGATCAACGACAAACGCTGGTATCCCATCTACGCCAAGTGCGTCGAGCTCGACATCCCCATCTGCCTCTGTACCGGCGTGCCCGGACCGCGGCTGCCGCTCCGCCCGCAAAAGGTCGAGCACCTCGATGAGGTGTGCTGGTTCTTTCCCGAGCTGCGCATCGTCATGCGCCACGGCGGCGAACCGTGGACCGATCTCGCCTGCAAGCTGATGTTGAAGTACGAGAACCTCTTCTACATGACCAGCGCATTCGCGCCGAAGTACTACCCCGCCGACGTCGTCGACTTCGCCAACAAGCGCGGCGCCGACAAAATCATGTACGCCGGCTACTTCCCCATGGGCTTGTCGCTCGAGCGCATCTTCGACGAGCTACCCAACGTCCCCTTCCGCGACCACGTATGGCCGAAGTTCCTACGAGAGAACGCCATTCGCGTTTTCAAGCTGTGACAACCGCCACTTCACTCCCGCTCGATTCCTCGTGCAGTGGCTACGATCTGCCGGTCAGCGACCAGCCACACGATCGGTGTCAAGCGAAGCCTCGTTTCGGCTATTGACTTGCACGACTACGTCGGGATCACCCAGTGACGCCGAGCTCGGCGCAGCAACACACTCACTGCGTGCAGTGGCGCGATCACTCAAACGATGCAAACACCCGCGAGCCGGCGGCGCTGAGGACCACCGGCATGACGACGCGGCTGGGTGGGAATCCCTCACCCCCGGAGGGGTCGGAGCCCCGCACCTCGAGCGTCGCGACTTCGTCCTCCTCGATCGCATAGACGATCTCTACAAAGAACTCGCCGGCA
The DNA here is from genome assembly GCA_965216585.1 of uncultured Binatia bacterium (SeqCode). Lineage (GTDB taxonomy): Bacteria > Desulfobacterota > Binatia > HRBIN30 > CADEER01 > CADEER01. Next base: position 978,147 of record CBDCGC010000003.1, read on the forward strand.
CCGTCGGCGCCGCCACCGGTGGTGCGGCCCTGAGCGATGACCCGGCCGTCGCGACCATTGAGTTGGTAGAGAACGTTGGACTCGAAGGTTCTCGAACACCCCACCACGACGAGCGGGCTGCGCACCCGCTGGCCGATGCGCGGATGAGTGACGACGACGAAAGACGAACCGGCGACGACGGGGTCGAGACTGCGACACGGATCGGCGTAGGACCGCGGCGCCGTCCGCACGTGAGCGCAGCCGGCGGAGAGAATCATCGCGACCGTCATCAATAGGATCTTCCCAGAACACCTCATCCGACGATGATGCGCGCTGGCTTCTCCGCGTACAAGCGTTGCCGCGAAAGCAAACATGGCTCGTCGGCGACTCGCCCTCCCGAGATCGACTCTACACGGCGCGGAAAACGCGCCTTACCCGTCGAGTACGTCGGCGGCGATGAGCTCTTCCAGGTAGCGCGAGTCCCACCACGAGAGCTGTAACTGCTTGGCGCGGCGGAAGTAGAGCTGGATGTCGTATTCGATGGTAAACCCCATGCCGCCGTGAATCTGCTCGGCCATCGCGGTCACGTCGCGGTAGGTCTGGCAGGCGAAGAGCTTGGCCATCGGCGCCAGGCGCGCGATCGATTTGCCGTTCGAACGCGCCCAGGCCGCTTCGTAGACCAGGGTCTTGCCGCCGTCGACGGTCGTCGAGGCGTCGGCCATGTAGTGCGACAGCGCCTGGAACGCTCCCAGCGGCTTGCCGAACTGCTCGCGGTCGAGCGAGTACTGGACGGTCATCTCCAATGCCTTTTCGGCGCCGCCCATCGCCTGCGCCGCTGCCAACACGATGGCGTCGTGCATCACCGTGTCCCAGGTGCGCCAGCCACTGTTCTCAGCCCCGATGAGGTTGGCCGCCGGCACCCGAACGTCCTTGAAATCGACGCGGTACTGGGTGTCGGAAGCCAGTGTCATTTGCTGGGTGAGCTCGATTCCCGGCACATCGCGGTCGACGAGAAGAAGGGAGACGTCGGCCTCGGTATCGCCGGTGCGCACCAACACCAGGAGCTGCTGTGCGGCGCTGGCAAAGAGCACGTGACGCTTGGCGCCGTTCAACACATAGGCGTCGCCATCTTTGACCGCGCGCATCTGCACACCCTTGGCGCCGTACCCGTTCTGCGGCTCCAGCCACGCCGGCGTCACGATGAGCTCGCCGCTGGCGATCCTCGCCAACAGGTCGCTCTTCTGAGTGTCGCTGCCCGCTGCCAAGATCGCGCCGGCGCTGACGATCGACGAGACGAAGTGCGGAGTCGGCGCCAGCGCGCGTCCCAGCTCCTCGTACACCACAGCGGCGTCGAGCATCGTCATGCCGCTGCCGCCGTACTCTTCCGGCAGGGTCAGACCGAGCAAGCCCAGCTCGGCGAGTTGCTGCCAGAGGTCGGACGGATAGCCGACCGGGTCGTCCTCGAGCTTGCGGACGACTTCGACCGGCGCAAACTTCTCGCACACGCTGCGCACCGTCTCGCGCAGCATTTCTTGTTCTTCACTGAAATCCAGATCCATTCGTCGCTCCGTATGACTCGCTCAGGGTTTCCAGGCGTCGCCCTTGCGCCGCCATGGGTTGTCCGCTTCGTTCTCGGGTACGGCGACACGCACGGCGCACGAGGTGCAGACGCGCTCGCCAACCGACACGTCGACGTTGAGATGTACCCAACAACAGTCAGCGTCGTCCTTCTCCACTTTTTCGACGGCGCCGGTGAAGACCATCTGCTCGCCGGGAAAGATCGAATCCTTCATGCGAAACTTCATACGGCCAAGGCGGCCGCGCGGTCCGGTCCAATCGGTGACGTAGCGCTCAAACCAGGCCGCCAGGTTGGGAGTGTTCATGAAAATGTCGCGCGTCCCATTGCGATGGATGGCAAAGTCGCGATCGTGGTGCATGGGTCGCCAGTCGCGCGTCGCCAGCGCGCCGAGAATGACCGTCGTCGCCGAAACGTCGTAGGTCAGCGGCTCCAAGGTCTGTCCGGCGGCGACCTGGTCTGCCATGAGGTTCGCCATCACGCCCCCTTCTTGTAGCCAAAGCCGGTGTACATCTCTTTCGCCACCAACTCTTCGTCCTGATTGACGTACTGCACCTCGATCACCCAAAAGCGTCCGGCGCCGAGCTTGGTCGTTTTCGGCTCGCTGACGGAGTGGAGGATCTGCCGGGTCTTCAAGCGATCGCCCGGCCGCACCGGCTCGTAGAAAATGATCTCGTTGTCGGTCATCACCGCTTCCGGCAGGTCGAGCTCTTCCTTGAGGTCGAAGTGAACCTGCAACGGCTGTGCTTGCTTGGTCCGGCCAGGTGCCCACAGGTGCGGGCGAAACCACACCGAAATCATCGTCGGCGGTGCAATCGGACCGCCCGTCAGCTCCTTGGCGACTGCGTCGTCCCAAAAAAGCGGGTTGCCGTTCTCCACCGACGAGCACGACGTATACACGTAGCCGCGCTCGGCCGGGAATTCGGTTTCTTCTTCGTAGCGAACCTGACCAATCCAGGCTTGCACTCGATCGGGTAATGACACGTTCACTCCTCGCAATTCGATCGGTGTTCCGGCGCCGGGCTCTTCACTCGGCCGCACCACTGGCGATGAGAGAGCGCACCTCATCGGCGCTCAATTCGAGCTCGGCGAGAATCTCCTCGACTTCGCTCTGCTCTGGGTCGGGTACGCGATGCGCCGGCTGTTGGCGCCGGCCGCCGGCGAGAATCGGTCCCACCTGCCGGAAGCTGCCGTGCTCACGGTGCTCGGCCTGCATGAAGACGTCGCGCTGCCGGAAGTGCGAGTCTTCGACCAGCTCCGGAATCGTGTAGACGGGTGCGACACAGGTGTCGTTGGGTGCCAGCTCGGCAACCCAGTCGTCGCGGTCGCGCCGCTTGAAGGCAGCGCCAAAGGCGGCGCGGATCTCGTCCTGCTTGCCTTCGTCCATCTGATGCTCGACGTACTCCGCGAGCCCGAGTCGCTTGCACAGCTCGGCGTAGAAATGCGGCTCGATCGCACCGACGGAAAGCCACTTGCCGTCCTTGGTTTCGTAGGTGTCGTAGAACGCGAACTTGCCGGTCAACAGCGTTTGCCCCGGGCCGGCGACTTCGCCAGCAGCCAGATACTGATCGATGCTCAGCGACATCAGGGAGAGAACACCCTCCGCCGCCGCGACGTCGAGATACGCTCCCGTTCCCGACAGCGAACGCTTGACCAGCGCCGCCAGAATCGCCAGCACTGCGTGCATCCCGCCGCCGGCGCTGTCGGCGACGGTGGCGCCGGGAATGGGCGGGCCGCCGTCGGCGCGCCGGCCGGTGCAGGCGAGAAAGCCACCCAGCGCCAGGTAGTTGATGTCGTGCCCGGCCCAGTGAGCATACGGACCGTCTTGGCCGTAGCCGCTGGTCGAGCAGTAGACGATGCGCGGATTGATCTCGGCCACCGCGGCGTAGTCGATGCCCAGCCGCTTCACGACGCCCGGCCGGTAGCTCTCGATCACGACGTCGGCCTTGCTCGCCAGCTTGAGGAAGGTCGAGACGCCGGCAGCAGCTTTGAGGTTCAACCGCAACCGCCGCATGCCCCGCCCGGCCCCATAGGTGTGAAACGGCGGGCGAATCTGCACGGCGCCCTTCTTGCGGGTCGGACCGATCTTGATGACGCCGGCACCGTAGTCGGCGAGGATACGCGACGCGCGCGACGCCGGTCCGACACTCGACAGATCGAGAACCGTCACGCCGGCGAGAAAGTCCTCCTGCTTCGCCATCGTGCGAGCGCCTCAGAAGTTCTTCGGCAGGCCGAGCTTGCGCCGCGCCAGGATGTTCTTCTGGATCTCCGAAGCACCGCCGCCAATCGTGTCGATGACCGTGTAGCGATAGGTCGACTCGGCGCGGCCCTGCATCGGCGCGTCCTCCGTGCGCACGCGCAACTGGCCGCCCGCGCCGGCGATGTCGACCGAAGCGTTGGCCAATCGCTTCGACAACTCGGTCGCGTAGAGCTTGTAGGTCGATGCCTCGCAAGTTGGCGGCTTGCCGCCCTTCATCGATTGCGCGACGAAGCGCAAGCCGAGCACGCGCGCCACCTCTCCTTCGGTCGTGAGCTGCGCAATCTTCTGACGAATGACCGGATCGTTGCGCAACGGCTCGCCATCACAGGTTTCACTCTTCACATACTCGGTGAGAAGCTCGAGGCGCTGATCGATGGGTGAATAGGTGAACATGGTGAAGCGCTCGAGATCGAGCGCTTCCGAGATGTACTGGAAGCCCTTGTTGAGCTCGCCGACCCGGTAGTCGTCGCCGACGTAGACGTTGTCGAAGTAGACCGAATTGGTGCGCTCGTCGCCGATGGTGTGAATCCCCTGGATCTCCAGACCGGGGTGGTCCATCGGGATCAGGAACAAGGAGATACCGTAGTGTTTCGGCGCGTCCGGGTCGGTGCGCGCACCGACCCAATACCACTCGGCGAAGTGCGCCGACGTCGTCCAGATCTTTTGCCCGTTGAGGCGCCAACCGTCGCCGTCGCGCGTCGCCTTGAGCTCCATCGCCGCGGCGTCGGAGCCGGCTTGCGGCTCGCTGTAGCCAACCGCGAACTCGACCTCGTTGCGCAGGATCTTGGGCAGAAACTCTTCTTTCAGCTTCTCGCTGCCGTGGCGAATCAGCGTCTTGCCGATGATGCCGACACCCTTGCCGATCTGCGGTCCGCCGCGCCGCGCCAATGCCTCGTTGAGAATGTACTCGTAGATCCCCTCGCCTTCCTGACCGCCGTACTTCTTCGGCCAGGTCATGCCGAGCCAGCCGCGTTCGCCCAGCTTGCGCATGAACGCCCGCCGTTTCGGCGTGTCGACGATCTGCGCCATGTTCTCGCGCCTCACATCGAAAACATCGGGGTCGTCGTTTTCATCGAGGAAGTCCTGGACCTCTCGAGCGTAGGCCTGCTGCTCTTCGGTGAACTCGAAATCCACGGCGACACCTCCTCGAACATCGACAAGGGGGCCGAACGGCGATGATCGCCGCTCGGCCCTGCCTTTTCGAATGCCCCCAGGGAACCCACACCGCTGCCCCGCAAGGGTTGCGGGCAACGGCCAAACCCACTCCACTATTTTGACTGGAAGATCGGCTTCTTATAGCATGCCGCACTCGCCAGGCAAACGACCGTTTGTGCGGCCGGCCGCGCTGCGCGCAAGGAGCTCGTATGAGCCTGAAAATCGAAACGATCCTGCTCAGCCTCGATGTCGAGCAGTACGCCGGCAAGGGGCAGAAGGCGCCCGCCATCGCCGACTACGCGGCCGCCGCACGCAGCATGGAAGCTCTCGGCTTCGATCATCTGACCACCGCAGAAGCGGGCCACGATCCGTTCCTGCCCGTCGCCATCGCCGCCGAGCACACCACCAAGGTCAAGTTGGCGACCAACGTCGCCATCGCCTTCCCGCGCAGCCCCATGGTGACAGCCCAGCTCGCCTGGGATCTGCAACACCTTTCCCAGGGGCGTTTTCAACTGGGACTCGGTACGCAGGTCAAGGGGCACAACGAACGGCGCTACGCAGCGCCGTGGACGGCGCCGCCAGGCCCGCGATTGCGCGACTATGTCGGCTGCTTGCGCGCCATCTTCGAATCGTTTCAGAACGGCAAAGCGACGAAGTTCGAGGGCGAGCACTACCGCTTCACCATGCTGCCGCCGTTCTTCAACCCCGGCCCGATCGACTATGCGCCGCCGCCGATCCACATCGCTGCCGTCAACAAGTACATGACGCGCCTGTGCGGCGAGCTCTGCGACGGCTTGCGGCTACACCCGATCGCGACCCTCGACTACACGCGCGAGGTTCTCCTGCCGACGATCAAGAAGGGCGCCGACAGAGCCGGTCGATCCCTCGACGAAATCGAAATCGTCGGCGCGCCGTTTCTCGCCATCGCAGCCGACGAAGCCGGGGTCGAGAAAGCCAAGAACGAAACCCGGCAGCGCATTTCGTTTTATGCCTCGACACGCACCTACCACTCGGTGCTCGACTTCCACGGCTGGCAGGACGTCGGTGACAAGCTGCACCAATACTCGATGGAGGGGAAGTGGGCGGAGATGCCCGAGCTCATCACCGACGAGATGCTGGGAAAGTTTGCCCTCATCGGCACCTATGACCAGCTCGCCAAACTCGTAGCCGAGCGCTGTCCCGCCGCGTTTACCACAGTGATGCTCGACTTCCCCGCCGACCTGCGGCGCGACACCGACCGCATCCAGGACATCGTGCGCGACATCCGGGCGTCGAGCTGAGTTCGAGCCGCGGGCAGAACGCAATCATCGGAGGAACACCATGGCGGACAAAGACCACTACCTCTTCGAAGTGAAAGACGGCATCGGCATCGTGACCTTCAATCGGCCCGATCGCCTCAACGCCATCAACTGGGATCTCGCCTCCGACCTGGTGCAACTCTTTCGCGATCTGCGCTTTCGCGACGAGGTACGAGTGATCGTACTGACCGGGGCCGGGCGGGCGTTCTGCTCGGGCGGCGACGCCGACTTTCTCAGCGGCGGCGACGATCGGCCGCTGCCGGGCCTTTCCGAACCGGACCGCTACCTCGAGCGCTATCAGCGCAAGACGCCGGCAGGTCCTTTCGCCGAATTCACACGCATGATCATCGAAGTCGAAAAGCCGGTCATCGCCGCCATCCACGGCGCCGCGGTCGGCGCCGGCCTCGCCTACGCGTTGGCCTGCGATCGCCGCTTCGCCGACAAGACGACTCGCATGTCGGCGGCGATGGTGCGCCTCGGCTTTTCTCCGGACTGCGGCATCACCTACTTCCTGCCGCGCATCACCAGTCTGTCCACGGCGCTGATGATGGTCGAGACCGGACGCATCCTCGAAGCCGATGAAGCGTTCAAGGAAGGCCTCATCGACGAGCTCGTCGACGAGGGAAAAGCGCTCGACGCGGCGATGCGATACGCAGCCAAGCTCGCCAAGGGGCCCAGCGTCGCCATCGATCTGGCGCGACGCTTCATCCACAAGTCGCTGACCTCGACCCTCGACGAAATCCTCGACTACGAAGCAGTAGCCTCAACCATGTCCGCAGCCACCCACGACGCCAGAGAAGGAACACAATCCTTCATCGAGAAGCGCAAACCCGAGTTCAAAGGCTATTAGAGCACCCATTCACCATCCACCATCCACCAATCACCAATCACCATTCACCATTCACCATCCACCAACAATGAACCGCGACATGGGAAAGGCCGCCTCGCTGCGGCCGGCACGCAGTGTCGCCCGTTGGGACCGCGAAGCGGACGTCGTCGTCGTCGGCCTCGGCGCCGCGGGTTGCTGCGCCGCCATTGAGGCGAGCGAAGCCGGCGCCGAGGTGCTGGCGCTCGAGCGCATGAGCGGTGGCGGCGGTACGTCGGCGCTATCGACCGGACAGCTCTATATCGGCGGCGGCACGCCCATCCAAAAGGCATGCGGCTTCGAAGACACGCCCGAGGAGATGTACAAGTACCTGATGGCCACCTGCGGGCCGGGAGAAGACGAGGCCAAGATCCGCATCTATTGCGACCACAGCGTCGGCCACTACCACTGGCTGGTCGCTCACGGTGTTCCCTTCAAGGAATCGTACTACGGCGACGGGTCCTACACCCCGACCGACGATTGTTTGAGTTTTTCGGGCAGCGAGCAATCCCATCCCTACCGCGAGATTGCCAAGCCTGCACCGCGCGGACACACCGTCCAACAAGACGGCATCGAGGCCGGCGCCCAGCTCATGCGCAGCCTCGTCGCCGCCGTCAAAGCGACCGACACCGCCATCCAGGAAGACGCGCTGGTCAAAACACTGGTCATCGACGACGGCGGCGCAGTCGTCGGTTGTTGCGTCCGCATCGACGGCGACGAACGCTTCATCCGCGCCCGGCGCGGCCTGATCATCGCCGCCGGAGGGTTCATCAACAACCGCGAGATGGTCCACAACTACGCGCCCGAGCTTGCACGCTGCCGCTACCGAGCCGCCAGCGACGGTGACGACGGGCGCGGCATTCGCATGGGCATGGGTGCCGGCGGGGCCGTGAAACGAATGGAAACCGGCTGCATCGTACTGCCCTTCACCGTGCCGAAGAAGCTGATGAACGGTATCATGGTCAACCGGCGGGGCATGCGTTTCATCAACGAAGATCTCTACCAAACCACCGTCGGTGAGGCGGCGCTCCTGCACCAAGATGGGCATGTCTACCTCATCTGCGACAACGAGTGCTTCGAACGTCCCTTCGCGCCGACCGAGATTGCCGCCGTCGAAGACAGTATCGCCGATCTCGGGAAAACTCTCGGCATGCCGGAGGGCGTTCTGGAAAACACGGTCGACGTTTTCAACGAACACGCAGCGCGCGGCGAAGATCCGATCTTTCGCAAGAGCTCTGCCTACCTGAAGCCACTCGACACACCGCCCTTTGCGGCGCTCGACTTTCGCGTCGAGCGCTCCCTCTACACCGTGTTCACCATGGGTGGATTGCACACCCTACCTACGGCACAAGTCCTCAACCCCGACGGCGACCCGATCGCCGGCCTCTACGCAGCTGGGCGAACGACCTCGGGCCTCGCCGCGCAGGGCTACAGCAGCGGCCTGTCCCTCGCCGACGCAACCTTTTTCGGCCGTATGGCTGGCCGCCACGCCATGGGCCGACCGGTACCGCCCGAATGACGCGCGCGTTCAGAGGTTGTTTTCGAACAACTCGACGACGCGGCCGCGCTCGTCTTCGAGGTAGACGAAGGCCAGATCCGGCGCGAAGCGCTTGCCGTAGACCGGCTTCAGGCCGCGTTCCGCGAGCACGGACTGCGTCGCGTCGAGGCTGTCGACGGTAAAGCGGATGTGGTGCGGGCCATCACCCCCGCGCTCGAGGAACTCGTTGTGGTACGCCTCTCCACGAACGACTTCGATCAATTCGATTTCCGTCTGGCCTGATTTGGCGATGGCAATCTTGAGCGTGCAGGACGCCTTGCGACCGCGGTAATCGACGTCCTCCATGTCGTATTGCGCGACTTCGAACTCGCCAACCAGAGGCTCGTACAACTTCACCGCGGCGTCGACGTCGCGGACCACGAAACCCACCTGATCGACGGGCGGCAAGAGCGGGCTGAGATCTTCCAAGGGGGTCTCCTCCAAGAAACGGTTAGTCGATGGATCTCGCAAATCTACCACAACGCGGCAGGCGCCGAGAATCCTGTTGGCGGAGAACCCTACTTTCGCTAATGTTCGCACGCAGATTCCCTACGATGGAGAAGAAATGGCCTCACCGACCGACTTCAACCTCGTCCACCCCGGCCACTACGCCGCGCACGGTTATCCGCACGACATCTGGACACGCCTGCGCCACGAAGATCCCGTGCATTGGTTCGATCGCACCGACGGCGTCCCCTTCTGGGCGATCACCAAATACGATGACATCGTCACCATCGGTCGTCGCCCCGAAGAGTTCCACAACGGGCCGCGCCTGGTCGTCCAACACAAGCCGGAAGAGCCCAACGACTTTCCACCGACCCTGATCCAGCTCGACCCGCCCAAGCACGGCATCTACCGCAAGCTCATCAACAAGCGCTTCACGCCGGCGCGGCTGCGCCCACTGCACGACGACATCGAGAAGATCGCCAAGGACATCGTCGACTCGCTCGGCGACGAAGGCGAGATCGGGGAGTGTGATTTCGTCGACAAGATTTCCGCGCCATTGCCGATCGCCGTCATCGCCTGGCTCTTGGGCGTACCCAAGAGTGATTGGAACCTGCTCTTCGAATGGACCAACCGCATCATCGGAGCCGAAGACCCCGACTTCCAGGTCGTAGGCAAGACCTCCAGCGAGGCGGCGATGGAAACCATGACCGAGCTCTTCATGTACTTCACTGAGCTGGTCAAGGAGAAGAAGAAGAACCCAGCCGAAGATCTGACGAGCTTGTTCTCGACACTCGAAGTCGACGGCAAAGCGCTGCCGGAAATGGATATCCTCACCTTCTGCCTGATCATCGTCGTCGCCGGCAACGAGACGACCCGCAACGCCACCACCGGCGGCATGCTGGCTCTCATCGAGCACCCCGAGGAGCTCCACAAGTTGCAGCGCGACTTGTCGCTCATGCCGTTGGCGGTCGAAGAGATCGTTCGCTGGACCAGCCCGATCATCCACTTCGGCCGCACGGCGCAGACCGATTTCGAGCTGCGCGGCAAGAAGATCAAAGCCGGCGAGACTCTCGCCTTGTTCTACCCCTCGGCCAACCGCGACGAAGAGGCGTTCGAGAACCCATTCACCTTCGACATCGCGCGATCGCCCAACCACCACCTCGCCTTTGGCACCGGTGAGCACTTCTGCCTCGGCGCCCACGTCGCACGCCTCGAGATGGAGTTCGCCTATCGCCACCTGCTGCCGCGCATCGGCGAGATCGAGCTCGCCGGTCCGGTCGATCGCTTGCACTCCGCCCTCGTCGGCGGCGTCAAGCACCTGCCGATCCGCTACAAGCTCAAGAGGCCCAACGTCGCCGCCTGAGCGCTCTCACTCGGCGCCGACCGCGACGGCTCGCGACGGCATCAAACCGGGTAAGTCGACCTCGAAAACGGTTCCCGCGCCAGCTTCCGATTCGACCCGAACCGAGCCACCGAGGCGACGAACGGTCTTCTGTACGATGTAGAGACCGAGGCCGACTCCCCTTGCCCGCGGTGCGGCAGCTTCTGATTCGCCCTGCTGAAACATCTCGAAAATGCTGGGAAGATGTTCGGCGTCGATTCCGATGCCGGTGTCGCCAACCCGAATGCGAAGAGTTTCCCCCCTGGCCGCGAGTGTGACATTGACTTCGCCCTCGGTCGTGAACTTGAACGCGTTGCCGACGAGGTTGCGTACCACCAGACCGACTTTCGCAGCATCCGTTTCGATTTCACCCTCGGCCTGCGGGGTTGCCTCTACACGCAATGCCACGGCCTCGTTTCGCGGCAAATTGCTCACGGCGCTTTCAATGGACGCAAGCAGGGCCTGGATCGAAACGGTCTCGACGTGCACCATGTCACGACCGCTCTCGATTTTCCCGGCACTGAGCACGGTTTCGACCAGCTCGTTGAGCTCGCGCGCGTTGGTGTCGATGCGATCGAAGAGGTCGAGCTGTTCTCGGCTCAGCATTCCCATCTCGCCTTCGCGCAGCATTTCGGCGTAGCCGAGAATCACGTTCAGCGGCGTGCGCAACTCGTGCGATACCGTCGACAAGAACTCCGACTTGAGCGCGGCCGCCTGGCGAGCCTCCTCGATCAGAAGGGCATTGTGAAGGGCGATCGTAACGTGCTCGGCAACCGCCGCGACGTGACCTCGGTCGGGCAGGTGATCATTCTCCTCATCCCACTCCTCGAATCCGAGGGCGAGAAATCCGAGCATCTTGTCTTCGCGATGGAGAGCGGTCACTACCAATTTCGAAAACCCATCGAGTCCGCCGATTGGCAGCTCATCGCAAGCGCCGTCCTCGGGCTCAAGCCACAACGTCCGCTCCACCGCCAGTCGGTTGAGAATAGGCCAGACGCGAGCCTGGATCGGGCGCAGATCGACGCCCTGTCCGTAAGGGAGATCGCTCGCCGCCGCGACCTCGACCCGGCCACTCGCCGCATCGACGCGAAACGTTGCACACCAGCTTGCACCGAGCGCCGACTGGACGTTTTCATTCACCCGCTCGAAAAGATCGCGAGCCTCGGTCGATGAATTGAGCGTCTTCGCCAAGTTCACCATGCCAGCCGAGCGAGCGCGACTGGACTCCAAACGTTGCGCCAGCGCCAGGAGCTCGCCCCGAGCCCTCGAAAAATGGCCACCGTAGCCAAACGACATGTTGGCTACGAGAAAGAAAACGACGATGGGTGCGATAGCCGGACCATTCAGAAAGGCGCCACTGTGCCAGCCACTGTCGAGACCGACCAAAATCAAGTGACAAACAACTGCGCCGATCGTTGCCAGTACTCCGGCTCTCGCCGATATCAGGTTCGGCGGAACGATGATGAGGGCATACATCGCCCGGGCGGCGACCGCCGCAGCTCCGGTGGTGGCGATGCGAATTCCCATCGTGAGGACGGACAAATCCGCGACCATCTGGAGGTAGAACGCCACCCAAGGATAGCGTCGATTGAAGGGCGTGCGCAGAACGGCGAGCGAAACCAGACAGGAGAGTGCGCACGGCACCCAAAGACGCCTGAGCGTGACGCCGACCGTCGTGCCTCCATCTTTCAGAAACGCCTCGATGAAAACGCACACGGACATCAAGATCGCCGTGGCGATCATGCGCGACCACGCGGACTCGCGGTTGAACTGCACGAGGTCGAGGCCGGGTATCGCACTCGACTCGTCGGATGCCAGGTCGTCTGCGAGCGTCCGATCGGGATGTACTGTCACTCTTTCCATGGAACCTTGCCCGCGCCATGGCAGAGCAAGTGCCGTACCTCGGCCGCAAGCGCCGAGCCGCTTCGTCCGGGACACCGGAGAACAGCTACGAGCGGCATTGGGACGACGCAATCAGGCTGATCAAATGCTGAATCCAGCGGCGCGCACTGTACATGCCATCCGCGTGTCGCGCGCAACGGTCATCCGCCGCTGCGCTTGACCTGGAAGCCGCGCGTACTGAGCTCTGCGATGAGAAAGTCACGGTGCTCACCCTGGATTTCGATGACCCCATCGCGGGTCGTGCCACCGGCACCGCACTTCTTCTTCAGCTCCTTGGCAAGCGCCACCAGCTGATCCGGCGCCAGCGGCAATCCGCTCACGACCGTAACACCGCTGCCCTTGCGCCCCTTGGTCTGGCGACCGACACGGACGATGCCATCGGTGACTGAGCTGACGGCTTTGCCGCGCTGCGAGCAGACACAGCCTTTCTCCGGCCAGCCACATTTCGGGCACACGCGACCCCGTTCACTCGAGTACACCAATGCCGACTTCTTCTCGCGACTCACTTCATTCCCCAGGATGAACGCGCAGCGTTTTCAAGCCGTGTGCCGCCACCGTTACGCTCGCTGACTCCCCGTCCCAGCACACGCTCTCCATCGTCGCTACCTCGTCTAGCCGCGCGCATTCCATGCTACTCACGGGGAACCCAAAGCGAAGCAGAGCATGTCTGTCCTCACCACCCGGGTTCGACAGGCGCACGATGATCCCGCGCCCGTCGTCGGCCGGCTTGAGGGCGGAGAGAACGATCCCCTCCCCTTCGAGCGATACCAGCGATTTGCCGGGTCCGAACAGGGGCCGCGGCCCAGCGAGGACACCCCACAGCCCCGCTTCCGCATCACCGGCACGGATCGCGTCGGCTCGCCACATCAGCGAGAGGTTCGCCGTCAACGCACGCAGACACTGGGCTCCCGGCGCCGCCATCATCGGTCCCGCCGGCAATGGTCGCGCCGCCATTTCAAAGCGCGCCAACCAACCCACCGAACGCACCAGCGTCACGGCGATCGTCCCATCGGACATCACCTCGGCCTCCGGCAGTCCCGGCGCGACGACCCAGAGGCCATTCGCCTCGATCCATCCCTGATGGCAAAAGGTCCGCGGTGCCGGATGCACCCATCGCCTGTCGTCCACCGGCTCGCAGTCGTGGATCGAAATGTCGAAGGTCGTCGCGCGGCGATACAGTGAAGCCGGGCCCGTAGTGGGAAAGAGCATCCGCAGCCGATGATCGCAGGCGCCGTTGTCCAACGTCACGCGCGCATCGATGCGCTCGACACCGGGTGCAAGCGAGAGCTCCACATCGATATGGGAACGACAACGCTGCGGCGAGCGGCGCCCGCCGTCGAGACGCGCCGGTGTTTCGAAGTGCCGGCGGACGAGCACCGACTGCATTCCCGAAACATGGCGACGACGCGTCAGCTCGACGCCGGTCGGCACGACGCCAACCGGCACGCCCACTGGCTCGTGGTCGTAGGAATCGCCGGCGTCGCCGACATCCTCGAGGGCAAACAAACCGGACAATCGGTCGCCGCCAAAACTTGCGTCCACCGTCCCGTCACCGGCGATACTCAAACGAACGAGGTCGTTTACGATCTCGCTGCCACCATCCACCTCATCCGCGACGCGTGTAGCCGGTTCGACAGTGTAGGTCGCGTAGCCAAAGGCGGGGACGCGTTCGGCGACGAATTCCAAATCCATCGCTCGCTGGTCGGGCAGCCAGCGCACCCGTGTCGGGTCGTCGGATTCGATCAGACGGGCGGGATTGCCGCCGACTGCATAGCCGCCGTCCCCGGCTGCCGCCAGAGCGAGCGGGTGCATGGCGATCTCGCCGACGCTCATCGCCAGCGCCGGATCCCCGTCGAGGGCTACGCGAACCCAATCGCTGCGCTCGTGCGGCGACGGATTGAAAACGGCGACAACCTGCTTCTCGGCCCAGGGAACCGCGCGATTGGGCTCTCTGCCCGCAACTCGCTCCAGGAGGCGGGCCGTCGTCTGTGTCGCCAAACCTTCGGCGTCGTCGTAGCGCCCTGTCATGCGCGCGTGCGTTTCATCGGTAGAGCAGCCGCAAATCGAATCGTGCGCCTGATTCTGCAGCAGTGAACGCCAGGCAAGGTCGAGTGCCGGCCGCTCGTCGGCCAGGCCGAGAACACGCCCCAACGCCGCCCACGGCTCGGCCCACCTCTGCAGAAGCATTTCGACGCGGCGGTTTCTCACCTTGAGAGGGAGCCGCGCCGACCATACACCCGGCAGTAGATTGGCCAACCTGGCACCGGCCAGATCGCCGGAGTACTCGGGTAGATCCTCCAGCCCCGGCGCCTCTCGCAGGACGTCGTCGAGCAGAGCGCGGACGACCGGCTGGTCGAGTCGCTTCGCCAGAGCCGCGGCGGTGGCAGCGGTGTTCGTATCGGGGCCGGTGTGGTCGAAACCGTTCATCAAGACCACCGGCACCTCACCCGCCTGCGCCAGCCGATCCACCACCTCCTCCAACCGCGCCGCAGCGCTGCCGACATCCGCGCCCATGCGCGCGGCATTGAAGTAGCCTTCGCTCAAGTGCAGGGCGCGTAGCGTCGCTCCGCTCGGCGCCCGCCAACGCCAGCGCGATCCCAATTCTTCGATCTCGTTTCCGTTGCCGCGCCAGTAGACGAAGCCATCGAGATCGAAGCCGCGAAAGATCTCCGGCATCTGCGCCGGGTGGCCGAACGAGTCGGGCAGGTAGGCAACGGAAGAGACGGCACCGAAGCGCCGGGCGACGGCGCGACCGATGAGAAGGTTGCGAACGTGCGACTCGCCCGACGGGAGAAGCGCGTCGGGCTGAACGTACCAGGGACCGACGGCCAATCGTCCAGCCTCGACGTGTCGTCGTAGATCCTCCGATCGCTCAGGTCGCACCGCGAGATAGTCCTCGAGCACGATCGCCTGACCGTCGAGCACGAAGCGATAGCCCGCATCGGCCTCGGCGAGGTCGAGCACGGCATCGACCGCATCGACCAGGCGGGCGCGAAAGGCTTGCATCGTCCGGTACCATTCGCGATCCCAATGGAAGTGGCTGACGAGAAAGACCGCCATCGTCTTCGTCTACACGATCGGCCGCGTCGCGGTCCATGTCCCGCATCGCATGGGCTCCCAGCCCGTCGGCGTCTCGACCCTTGAGCCGGCAGCTCAAAACACGCATTTTACCGCGGTGTCCGAACCTTGGTGGAAATCTGCGGTGGTCTACCAGATCTACCCGCGCTCGTTCTGCGACACGACGGGCAACGGCATCGGCGACCTCGAAGGCATCCGCCGCCACCTGCAGCATCTCACCTGGCTCGGGGTCGACGCCATCTGGCTGTCGCCCATCTTCCGCTCGCCGATGGCCGATCACGGCTACGACGTATCCGACTATTGCGATGTCGACCCGCTCTTCGGATCGCTCGCCGACTGCGACCGCCTGATTGCCGAGGCGCACCAAGCCGGCTTGCGCGTGCTGCTCGACTGGGTGCCCAACCACACCAGCGATCGACATCCGTGGTTCATCGACTCGCGCTCTTCGCGCCAAAGCAGCAAGCGCGACTGGTACCACTGGGTCGATGGCGAGCCGGCGATACCGCCGACGGAGTGGACCGCAGCCTTCCCCGCCGGACCTGCCTGGCAGTGGGACGAGCCGACGCGGCAGTGGTACCTGCACCGCTTTACGCCGCAGCAACCCGACCTCAACTGGTCGAATCCCGAAGTCGTCGCCGCCATGCACGACACCCTTCGCTTTTGGCTCGACCGCGGCGTCGATGGATTTCGCATGGACGTCATCCACATGATCGGCACCGACCCAGCGCGGCTGCGACCGGGCTTCGACGGGCCGACCGACCCGGCGCGCACGCACGCACATCTGCGCGACATCCGGCGAACCTTGAGCTCCTACGACGGCGAACGCCTCTCGGTCGGCGAGGTCTACATCCTCGATCCCGGCGAAGTTGCCACCTACCTCGGTGACGGTGACGAGCTGCACCTCGCCTTCAACTTCGTGCCGCTGTGGACGCCGTGGAACGCCGAAGACTTTCGGCGCGAAATCGCGCGCGCCCTGGAGGCATTCTCGGGCGAGCGCTGGCCCGTGTGGACGCTGTCCAACCACGACATGCCGCGCCATCGCACCCGCATCGGCCGGGCCGCTGCGGCGCGCGCCGCGGCCGTGCTCTTGCTCACGCTGAAGGGGACCGCCTTTCTCTACGCCGGCGAGGAGCTCGGCCTGGAAGATGCGGTCGTCCCCGCCGAGGCCGCGCAGGACCCCCTGGGTTTGCGCGACGGCTGTCGCGCTCCAATTCCCTGGGAGCCGCCGCCACGATGCGGTTGGACGGCCAGCCAGCCATGGCTGCCCTGGCCACCGGGAGCCGAAGGCAACAACGCCGCGGCGTTGCGCGGCGACGACACGTCGATCCTGCACCTCTACCGCAAACTCCTCGAGCTGCGCCGGCGCTCGGCGGCACTGTCGCTCGGCGAGCAAGAGATGCTGCCGGCCGCCGAAGGTATCGTCGCCTGGCGGCGCTACCGCGACGAGGAACGCGTTGCCGTCGTCGTCAACTTCACCGATGAGCCGCGCCGCTACGCGCTCGACGAGAGCTATACCGTCGCCCTTGCCAGCGACGGCAAGGGTGAGGGCAGTGCATTCGACGGCAGCCTGGCGTCTGATCAAGCGCTGGTCTTGGCGTTGGAGTAGACGGAACACCCGAGCGCGTTGCAGCGGCGAGAACATGTGAGATAGACGTCGGGCATGAAGCGCGCGACGATTCACGCACCGGGCGACGTGCGACTCGACGAGGTTGCCGTACCCGAACCCGGCCCGCACGACGCCGTCGTGCGCGTGCAAGCCTGCGGCATCTGCGGCAGTGATCTCGGCTACATCAAAGTCGGCGGCGTCGGCGGACCGAGCCCACATCCGGTCGCCCTCGGCCACGAGTTTTCCGCCGTCATCGATCGCGTCGGCGCCGAGGTTGCGCACTACCGGCCCGGCATGCGCGTCGTCGTCAATCCGCTGGCGAGCGGCAACATCGGCAACGGCGGCGATCAGGGGGCGTTCAGCCGCGAAGTCCTGGTCACCGGCGTCGACAGCGGCAAGGCGTTGTTCGCCATCCCCGACGACCTGCCCTTCGACCGCGCCGCCCTCGCCGAGCCCCTCGGTGTCGGCATGCAAGCCGTCAACCGCGCCGATCTCTCACCCGGCGACAAGGTCGTCATCTTCGGTGCCGGCCCGATCGGCCTGATGGCTCTGGCAACGCTGCGCTACCGCGGTTTCGCCGATGTCGCGATCGTCGACATGTCGAGCCACCGGCTCGCCATCGCCGAGGAGCTCGGCGCAGCCCTGACCCTCGACCCCAGCGCCGGCGATCTCTGGCAACGGCTCCAAAACGCGCACGGCACGTCAATGTTTCTCGACGTCCTGCCGATGACCGCTAGCGACGCCTACATCGAGGCGTCGGGCGCCGCCAGCGTCATCCCCGAAATCATCGCCAACGCCCGTCCGGGATGCCGCATCTCCGTCGTTGCGCTGCATCGCCAACCGATTCCGGTCGATTTCATGATGGTTATGGCGAAGCAAATGACCATCGCCGGCTCGATGGCCTACCCCGACGACTACGGCGAGATGGTGCGCATGCTCGCCGAGATCGATCTTTCGCCGGTGATCACCCACCACTTTCCGCTTGCCGACTTCGAGCGTGCTCTGGCCGTCGCCAGCGACCCGGCGAGCGCCGGAAAAGTGATCGTCGAGCCTTAGAAGCCCGTTGAAACGCGCCCTCTCACGGGTCTGCACGAACGACCGGTCATCTCTCAATTTCGAAGCTGCGACATTTCGCCTCTTCGATATACTAGGCACTTCCGACCGGCAGCCGCGGCGCCAGGCACGGCTGTCGAAGGAACGGCAAACATGGTTGATCCGGCAAGAGCTATCGATACATCTCGCATGCGAGGTGACTTTCAACGCCACGAGCGCGAGGTCATCGCCCGAGCCGGCCGCATCACGGCGTTGATCGGCACCATCTTGATCCCCCTCTTCATTCCCATCGACTTTTTAACCCAGCCGCGAGAAGTCTTCCCAGCATTGCTCGGGGCGCGCGTCGCAGCATGCGTGGCGCTGATTTTCATCTATCGATCTTTCGCTAGCAGCTTCGGCGCCAACAACCCGTCGTCCCTGGTTCTGGCGATTGCGCTCGTTCCCACGGCGATGGTGTTCTTCATGATGCACCTGAGCGGATGGCACGATAGCTCGTACTTCATCGCCCTCATCATCCTGCTGCTGGCAGTTTCGATCCTCGCCCGCTGGTCACCCGCATGGTCAGCCGTACATGGAATCGCGACGATCACGCTGTATGCCGTTCTCACCCTCGCCTTGGATCTCACCCGTGTCGTCGCTTTCGTCGAAAACACCTTTTCCCTGATCGGTACGTCCCTGTTGGCGATACTCGCAAGCTCGCTGAGCAAGCGACTGCACCAGAGTGAGTTCGAGAATCAGTGGTCGGTATTGGAGGCGAACCGTCACAAGAGCGAGTTCTTCGCCAACGTTTCGCACGAGCTTCGCACTCCCATCCACGTCATCATCGGCTACATCGACATGCTCCTCGACCGCGACAAGAGTTGGGAGAGCTCGGATGGCCGCGACCTCCTGAACAACATCCGCTCTCAGGGCTTGACTCTCCACACCCTGGTGTCGGACTTGCTCGATTCCGCCAAGCTCGAGGCCGGCAAAATGGAAGTTCAACGCGCCGAGCTGTCCCTCGCCGATCTGGTCGAGCAGACGGCCGCCAACTTTCGCCCGTGGATTGCGGAAAAGGGATTGCGCTTTTCGGTCTCGCACACACCGGGGCCACACAACATCGTCAGCGACGGCAACAAGATCCGGCAGATTCTCACCAACCTCCTTTCCAACGCCTTCAAGTTCACGAACAGCGGTTCCATCGAAATCGCCATCCGCGAGACGCAGAGTCTCAACCACGGTGAGCTGAGTGGCCTCGTCGCCCTGACGGGAATGCACTCGCGGGCCGTCCACCGGCGCAACCTGCCGAGCACCGGACTCGCACTGATGATCACCGACACGGGAATCGGCATGGATCCATCTGCACTCGACAACCTCGCCAAGGACTACAGCCAGCCCATGGAACCAGACGCAGCCGTCTACGGCGGAACCGGTCTCGGACTCAGCCTGTCGCGCAAGCTGGCAACCTTGTTGGGCGGTGTCATCGCCGTCCGCACCGAACGCGGTGTCGGCTCGACCTTCGCGCTCTTCCTTCCCAGGACCTTCGAGCAGAAAGCCGCCGGCCGTACCGAGGAGAGCCCACGCTCGCACGCCGAGCCGAGGGACCAGGCCAGACTGGCGAGCTGAGCTTGCTTTCGGGTGACGCGCCAACCGGATACCATGACGCCGACTACGCAAGGGGGTGGGTTTCGATGCAGAATCTCAGCGGTCGGGTTGCCGTCGTCACCGGAGGTGCCAGCGGCATAGGCAAGGCGCTGGCCAAGGCGCTGGTTTCGGAGGGGATGAAGGTCGTCATCTCCGACGTCGAGGAGCCGGCGCTCGAGACGAGTGTCGATGAGATTTCCGACGCCAACGTCTCCGGCTGTGTCGCCGACGTCGCCAAACCGGAGTCGGTGCAGGCACTGGCGGATTACGTCTACGCGACCCACGGAGCCTGCCACCTTCTCTGCAACAACGCCGGCGTCGGTGTCGGCAACTGCAAAGTTTGGGAGACCACCGTCAACGACTGGAAATGGGTACACGGCGTCAACGTCATGGGCGTCGTGCACGGCATTCTCGCCTTCGTGCCGCGCATGCTCGAGTCCGGCGAAGAAGGCCTGGTGATGAACACTTCCTCCGGCGACGGCGGTATCTCGCCACTCGCCGATCAATCGGTGTACGCGTCGTCGAAAGCCGCCGTGTCGATCCTCACCGAGTGTCTGGCCGCTCAGCTCGCCGCCCACGAGGACGGTCGCGTCCGCGCCGCCCTCTTCTACCCCTCCGGCGGGTTGCTGAAGACGGGCCTGTGGACGACGGCGCGCAACCGGCCGCCCGAGCTGGCGCGCGAACGCGCCTACGCCCCCGGTGCCGAGCTCACTTTCGAACAGGTTACCGAAGGAGCCAAAGCGGCGGGGTTCGACCTGCCGATCCAAGATCTCGACGAGCTAGCCAAGGAGACCGTCGCCGGAATCAAGTCGGGCGACTACGTCATCATGCTCGGCCGTTCCGGCATCGAGGCGGCGCTGAGCGGCCGCGCCGCAAAGCTCGCCAACGGCGAGTGCCCGATCGACGCCGGGTTCAGTCTCGACCTGAGCTGAGTTTTCCAAGGCGGCTCTACCACACGGCTCGTTCATAGTGAGCTCTGATTTGTCGATCGCGAGTTACCAAAGACGCTCGCGCGACACGGGCCTGCGCCGTGATGAGCCGATCGAAAGGATCTCGAGTCCAATGTAGATCCTGGGCAACGTCGACGAGCTGGCCCAGGTGCGTATCCATGACCTGCATACCGATCGTAGACGCGAGGCTGGCGAGCACCGTCTGAGGTTCGTCGTGCAGACGGCCGATTTCGTGGAGAAAGCGCATCTCGAGAACGACCATTGGAGAAACAACACAAGGGCATTCCTCGATCGTCCGCTGCGCGGGTCCGCTCACTTCTTCGACCAGGCCCGCATAGAGCCACAGCACCACATGCGTATCCAGGTGGGTTACGGCCGCCACTCTTTACTCCAGTCGATTTCGACGAGATCGCCCGGATCGCCGGAAATCGCCCGCGGGCGGCGCTCGAGCCGAGAGAGCTTCGACCCCGATTCGCCGGCAACGAGAGTCAGGCGCAGCCTTCTTCCCCCGCGGACGATCTCGATCGGCTTTCCCGTCTCGACGACACGGTCGAGAATTCGATAGATGTTGGCTCGCAAGCGAGAAGGCGAAATAGACTCCATGATCGAAACATGTCATACGTACGCCTATGTGTCAATAATACGTACGTACCCCTAGAGCAAATGACCTCGAGAGTCCCCTTCGCCTTGGTGTTTCCGACGGGCCCTCGCACAGCCTGAACGACTTCATGAGGAAGGAAAACAATGAGCACGAATCGAACCGGTTTCGGCCACGACACGACGACGGATGAAGTTCTCGAGGGTATCGACCTCAGCGGAAAGCTGGCACTGGTCACCGGTGCTTCTGGCGGTCTCGGGGCAGAGACCGTGCGAGCGCTGGCGGCGAAGGGAGCGAGCGTCGTCGCGACCGCGCGCGATCTCGCCAAAGGCGAAGCCGTCGCCAGCGGTATCCGCCAGTCGACCGGAAACTCGGCGGTCGAGGTCGAAGAGCTGGAATTGGGTTCGTTGGCCAGCATCCGTGCCTTCGCCGACCGCTTCCTCGCCCGGCACGATCCCCTGCACGTCCTCGTCAACAACGCCGGCATCATGGCCTGTCCATTCGCCAAGACCAGCGACGGATTCGAGCTCCAGTTCGGCACCAATCACCTCGGCCACTTCCTGCTGACCGGACTGATCGAGCCAGCACTGTTGAACGGCGCCCCGGCGCGAATCGTCTCCGTCTCGTCGCGCGGTCACCAACTGTCACCCGTCGTATTCAACGACATTCACTTCGCCAAGCGCGACTATGACAAATGGTCGGCGTATGGACAGTCGAAAACAGCGAACATCCTCTTCGCCGTCGGGCTCGAAGAACGCCTCGGCGGGCGCGGCGTGCACGCCAACGCACTCCACCCGGGAATGATCCCGACCGACCTCTCTCGCCACATGGTGGCCGAGGACTTCGAGCACCTCAGCAGCCGTGCACCGGGGGGCAAGATGCGCTTCAAGTCCGTCGAGGCCGGGGCCGCGACCTCCGTTTACGCGGCGACGGCTCCCGAGCTAGAGGGACGCGGTGGCCTCTATCTCGAAGATTGCGGCGTCGCCGATGTGAACGACGCCGAGGACGCCAGAGACGGCGTGCGTTCCTACGCACTCGACACTGCCGCAGCCGAAAAGCTGTGGTCGGTCTCGGAAGAGATGGTCGGGGAGAGCTTTTCGTTCTGAGACTCACGTCCTGAAGCGTTTGATCACTCCGTCGCGGCGCGAACGCAGGCTTTCCCGCCGTCGTTCGGGAGTCACGCGCCGCGGGCGATCGCCGAGAGCTGCGTCCAGCTCACTCAGCGCGACCTGCTGCATGCTCGGTCGCGGGTAGCTGTCGGCGCCGATCCAGCGAAAGGTGACGTAGCCTTCGTCGTGACCGCTGGGATCGAGCCAGTTGGCCACACCGGGGTCGGCGTGGCTGATGACGACGAGTAGCGAACCGTCGTCCTCGAGCTCGGCGTAGTGGGCGTTCAAACTGCTCAGTCGGTATCGGTAGTCCATGCTCTCCCACCAGTAGCTGCCGAACTCGACTGCCCAGTAGTCGGCCCGCGGCGGCGTCACCCGTATGAGGCAGGCCTCCTCCGCCGACACCTTCCAGTAGGCAATCAGCGGCGCCCCACCGGGGGTGAAATCGATGTTGTTGGACTCGATCTCGCCGTAGGAAACGAAGTCGTTCGGTCGCGCTTGCCACTTGTCCAACATGTCGGCCCAATAGCCGACCGACCAGCCCAACCAATGCGCCGCCTTGGCCAGCCCCTCGCGGAGCTTCTCGGCGGTAAGGGGCGGAGGAGGACCGGTATCCCCCTGGCGCTCGATACGCGCGTCCATCGGGTCCTCTGCCTGCCAATCTGAAAAGAACTGCCGGAACGTGATCCGATACGTCGCCGGCGTCGAGCGAATCCAGTTTCCCTCGTGTCGATGAGGGCTGACCACCAACTCAAATCGACCGTCGTCGTCGACCTCGATCTCGTCGTCGATGAGCGTGCCGACGACCCGACCGCCCCACGGCGTGTCGCCGTCTTCGAGAACCGTGACGGCAAAGTAGGCGGCACTGCCGCGGTAGCCGTGCACTCGATACGTATCGGTGCCGTTGATCGGCGCCCCGCAGTAGTGGGCGTCCGGATTGTCACCCCCCTGTTTGCGGATCGGATCGAAGTAGTGCAGCAGCTCGGGGTGAAGCGGGTCGGCGTTCTCCAACTCGAACTGCAGCGCGAGAGCGATGTTGCGGGCAAGCTGCCGCATCCCGGTGGCGCGCGCGGTCGGGTTGCGCGGCGCGGTGTCGCGAAAGACGATCTCGCCGGCATGCTTCAGGTCATCGCAGAAACGCTGCCAGCTCTCGCGCAAGAGTGCGTCCTCAGATCCATCACCGTACATTTCTTCTCCTCCGTGTGCGCGCCGCCCCAACGGCTTGCCTGGGCGCGACAGACTTTCTATTGCATAGTGCGCAAGTCACCGACACACAGTTTCGCGCTCGCCAAGTCGACTTTCGGGAAGTGTGAGAGGCATTGAAACCGACGCAACCTGAAACGAGCGCCAGCGCCGTCCGGCGGGCGAGCTGGCAAGCACCGAAAAAACCCACTTGGCTGGCGGCAATCAACCGCGAGGGCGAGTGCTTCGACCTCACCTCCGTGGTGCCACTCGACGAGCAGTCGCTGATCGATACGGCTTGCCGGCAGACCGGGCTGGCGGACTTCGGTGACGATTCGTGGCGCGAGGGTTTCGCCAAGCTGTGTGCCGACCTCGACGGCGCCGCGCGATTGACCCTGATGGGCCGTTTGATGACGCGCAGCGATCTGCTCATCTGGCTGACCAATCGACTGAAGATCACCGACCTGCTGCGCCGGCACCCCGAGATCGCCGAGCAGGAAATTCGCCAGCCGATGTTCATCGTCGGCCTGCCGCGCTCGGGAACGTCCATCCTCTTCGAGGTGCTCGCACAAGACCCCTCCCACGCGGCGCCGCAAACCTGGGAGGCGATGATTCCCTGCCCGCCTCCGACGACAGAGGACTACGCGACCGATTCGCGCATCGAGCGGGTCGAGGCGCTGGTGACGCAGTGGAACCGAGTCGTCCCCGACTTCGCAACGATGCACGAAATGGGCGCCCGCATTCCCGCCGAGTGCGGACTGCTCATGGCCAGCAGCTTCATCAGCGACCACGTCGCCTCGCTGCACCAGGCACCGGCCTACGCCGCCTGGTACGCCAGCGCCGACGTCCGCCCCGCCTACGCCTATCATCGCACCATTCTGCAGATCCTGCAGTGGAGGAATCCGCGCCGGCGATGGCTGCTCAAGGCGCCGGCACACCAGAACCACCTCGACGTCCTTGTAGCGACCTACCCGGACTCGCAGATCATCCAAACCCACCGCGACCCGATCAGATGCATGGCCTCGACGACGAGTCTCATCGGCTGCCTCTACGCGATGCGCAGTGACCAACCCTTCGATTCCAATGCCTTCGAGGACATCATGGTCGGCGAGGCGACGGCGCGCCGGCTCGAACGCGTGATGGATCAGCGAGCTGCCGGTGTCGTGCCGGAATCAAACATCTACGACGTGCGCTACCAGGACTTGTTGGATCGGCCCCTCGCCTGCGTGCAATCGATCTACGATCACTTCGGCCACCCCTTGGAGCCTTCGACGTGTAACGACATGGAGGCCTATCTAGCCGCCAAGCCACAGGGCAAGTTCGGCGTCCACCGCTACGCACTCGGCAACCAAGACGGCAGCGAGCGGGCGCTCTTCCGGCGCTACCAGCAGGCCTACGACGTTCCCGACGAGTGCTAACCCGTCCGGCGAGGAGGCAGGAGATGGATTTGAAGCTGCGCGGTCAAGTGGCGGTCATCAACGGCGGTAGCGGCAGCACCGGTCGCGGTTCGGCTCTGAGCGGGCAGGTGCAGTGAGCTCGTCCAGATCACCCGACAAAGGCGTCTCGTCACTGCGATACGTTTTCTGGCTGAGTCTCGCGGCATGGGCGCTGCCTCTCCCTTCACTTGCCGGCAGCGATGAGTTCGTCATTCGCGGTGCACGTGTGATCGACGCCACCGGCGCGCCGGCCACCGCTGCGGATGTACACGTACGCGAAGGCCGCATCGTCGCCGTCGGGCCGGAGGTCGATGCCCCCGGAGCCCGAGTGATCGATGGCGAAGGGGCGACCGTACTGCCGGGACTGATCGACACACACACTCACTTCGTCGTCGCACCGGGAAGTGGGTTTCGAGGTGACGACGAGGAGACGATCCGCCACTTGAATCGGCATCACCTGCGCGCCTACCTGGCCTGCGGCGTGACGACGGTACTGGAGGCGGGTGGCTTTCCCCCGGTCGTGCGCGACATCCAGTCGTGGTTGGCGGCGGGCGGTCCGGGGCCACGATTCCTCACCACCGGACCGTACTTTCGCGTACCGGGAGGCTACGGCTCCAAACACCACTTCGGCGTCGACGCGACACCTGAAGCGGTCGAGGAAAAACTCGAGCTGATCCACTCACTGGGCGGAGTGGGAGTGAAGTTCGGTCTGGAGGATGGCGTCGCCAAGCCGGAGGGTGTGCTGCTCGATGCGCTGCGCCTCGGAGCACGACGACGAGGGCTCCCGCTCTATGTTCACGCGACGAGCGAGGAGAACCAAGTGCGCGCCATCGATCTCGGCGCGCACGCCATCATGCACGCACCTCTCCAAGGTGTGATCTTTGGCCAGCTCTGGCCGGCGGATCTCTCGGACGAGTTCATCCGAAAGCACGCCGCCAGCGGTGTCTACCAACTCAGCACGCTGGGTTTGATCGACAACTGGCTCGGCCATTTCTCACGCGATCGCTTGGATGACCCCTTGATCCAGAAGGTCGTGCCGGCAATCGAGATCGAATCCGCGCGCGACCCGGAGTCCGATCGCGCTTTTGCGGTTCTGACGTTGGGCTGGGCACTGCCGTGGACGTTTGAGTTCACACGTCCTTGGCTCGCGTCCCTGATATGGACCAGGGAGAACGCGGACGCCGCCATGGCGTACTCCATGCGCAACCTGAAGCGCCTGCACGACGCGGGCGTACCCATCGTCGCGGCTACCGATGCGCCCTCTCCGTGGGACGGCAGCAGCACGTTCTTCCACGGGCCGGGCATGCTGCGCGAGCTCGAGTTGCTGGTCGAGGCCGGCATCCCGGCCATGGATGCGATCATCGCCGCGACGGCAACGCCGGCGGCCATGCTCGGTTTGGAGAGGGAGATCGGCACACTAAAACCGGGCATGGGCGCCGATCTGCTGATCGTGAACGGCGACCCGCTCGCAGATATCCGCGCCCTGCGCGACATCCGCTGGACCGTGCGAGACGGCGAGGTGCGAACTCCATCGGCGTGGATGAAGAACTAGCCACTTCAAGACTACCTCGCATATCTCCGGGGCGCTACGAAGCGCGCGCCTCCGTCTCCACGTCGGTCTCGGGTAGCATCGTGCCGAGCAGCCAGTCCCAGAGCGGGAAGGATACGTTGAAGTTCCCCTTTTCCATCAGCGCGAGCTCGTGATGTCGCGTGTGGTGGCGGCGCAACCAGCCAACCACTGCACGGCGACCGAGCCAGGAATCCCGCCGCAGGTGGTGGGCGAAGTGAAACCACTCGTAGACGAAGTAGTAGGCCAGCACGCTGGCGAAAAAGAACCAGGCGACGTTCGCCGACACCAAAGCGCCGAGCAGTAGAGGAATCGGCAGGTTCACGACCAGCAACACCGGCAGCGCCAGCGGCGGAAAGAGAATGAAGAACAGCTCGCGCGAGTCGCGAAAGGCCATGTCGTCGGCGGGATAGAAAACATGGTGCTGCAAGGTGTGGCGTTGGTAGAGAATGCGCAGCCCGCGCGTCGGGTGGTGCATCGGTCCTCGGTGAATCCACCACTCGAAGACGTTGGCGAAGACGAAGAAGGCCGGTACGGAGAGCCACTCCCACCACCGCGGACTCTCGACCATCGCCAGGCAAAAGCAGATGCCACCGACCGTCGTCAGGTTGACGAAGGCCCAATGGGCATGCCCCGAATAGTGCGCGGGGATCTTGGCCATCATCTCGCTTCTCGCTGCCTCGAACTTCTCATTTTCAATCATGAGGATTCTCCCGGTATGAGCGCCAGACGCACGGGATCGTTGCGATGGTTGGCCAGATCCTCGATCGCCTCAGCGGCACGTGTCAGCGGATAGCGCGCCGTGATCGAACCCGACAGGTCGAGCTCTCCAGCCCCGGTGAGCTCGACGACGCGCTCGAGCTCGCGGCGCGTGTAACCCATCGAACCCAGCACGGCGATCTCCTTGCCAACGAAGGAGACCAGGGGCCCGAGCTGCGGAGACTCCATACCGACGCCACCGACGACGACGCGTCCACCGCGCGCCACCGAGGCGATCGCCAGCTCGACCGACGCTTTCTTGCCAGCGTATTCGATCACCACCCCTGGCCCGCCACCGCCAGCGGCTTTTCGAATCGCCTTGTGCGCGCCAGGCACGGCGGCATTCACCACAACGTCAGCGCCCGCTTCTGCAGCGCGCCGCAGTGCCCCCTCGCTGGCGTCGGCCGCTACGATCGTCTCGGCGCCGAGCAGTCGCGCAAGCAAGATCGCGTGATGACCGACACCGCCGCAACCGATGACTGCGACGGACTCACCGCCACTGACGCCGGCTCTGGTAGAAACGGCGTGGTAGGCAGTGGCCACGGCGTCAGCGAGAATGGCTCCGTGCTCGAAGGGAATCGCCTGCGGAAGCGCCAGCGCAGACGAGGCCGACACGGCAATCTTGTCGGCGAAGGTGCCGTCGCGAGCCATGCCGAGGATGCGCGCCCCCGGGCACAAGCCCAGATGGCCGGCAGCGCAGGCAGGACAGTCGCCACAGGTTTCGCTCGGCAGGAGCAAGACGCGGTCGCCGGCGCGGAAGCTCGAGACACCTTCCCCCACCGTTTCGACCACCCCTGCCCCTTCGTGTCCCATCGTCACCGGCAACGCCGGCACAGGGAGGCGACCGTGCGCAGCGTGCAGGTCAGTGCCGCAGACACCCGCGGCCCGGATGGCAACGCCGATCTGCCCGCCGCCCGTTTCGGGTTCCGCGACCTCCTCGATCCGCACCTCGGGTCCTTCGTGCAAACGCACTGCTTTCATTGGGCTTCCCTCACTCGGCTCCGTGAACGTCTCGCTCGCGGTCCCGCCACCACGGCTCGCGCAAGGTGCGGCGCAGGATCTTGCCAACTCCGCTCTTGGGCAGCTCGGCAACCACGTCGATGGCCTTCGGTACTTTGAAGCGGGCCAGGTGTCGTTTGCAAAACGAGATCAGTTGCTCACCATCGACGCTGTGGCCGGGGCGCAACGTAACTGCAGCTCTGATCGCCTCGCCCCACTTCGGATCGGGAATCGCGAAAACCGCGCACTCGGCTACGGCGGGGTGCTCAACAAGCGCGCTTTCGACCTCGGCGGGATAGACATTGAAACCACCGCTGATGATCTTGTCCTCTTTGCGGTCGGCGAGGAAGACGTAGCCCTCGGTGTCCATGCGGCCGAGATCACCGGTGCGCAACCAGCCACCCTGCAAACGCTGGCGGTCGAGCTCGGGGCGCTTCCAGAAACCCGGCGTTACCCAGGGAGCGCAGACGCAGATCTCGCCGACCTCACCGGCGGCCACCTCGCTTCCGTCTTCGGCACAGATTCGAACCTGCGCGAAGGCCGTGCACTCGCGACCGACCGAGGTGAGCCGCGCGCCGCCCTCGCCGTCGCCGATGGCGGCGACGTGCTCGTCGGGCCCCATCCAGGTGTTGAGTCCGTACGCTTCGGTCTGACCGAAGCCGGTGTAAAGAACGGCGCCGAGGCGGTCGAGCGACCGGCGCACCAAGGCGGGCGCGGCAGGCGCGGCCGCGTAGACGACGGCGCGAAGGCTCGACAGATCGGAATCGGCTGCGTCCGGATGGTCGAGAAAGATGCGCAGCAGCGTCGGGATCGCCAGCATTATCGTCACGCCGTGTTCGGCGATGGCTTCCAACATCGCCTTTGGATCGGGTCCGGGCAGGATCACCAGCGTCGACCCGGCGACCCACGCGGCGTCCATCGCCCGTCCGCCGAAGTGGCTGAGCGCGAGCTGCCCGAGGAGTCGGTCGTCCGCCCCGAGGTCGAACGCCGTCGCCCAGGCACCCATCGCCGCGGAGACGCTGGCATAGCTGTGCGTCACCCCCTTGGGATGACCGGTGGTGCCCGACGTATAGAGAATCTGCGCCAACGAATCGGCGCCGCCATCGATGCCGAACGTCTCGTCGGACTCGTTCGCTGCGAGCGTGCCGAGATCGGCCGCGTCGCTACCAGCACCGAGGGTGACGACCTCGGCTCGCTCGCCGGCCGCTTGCCTGGCGCGCGCGACTGCATCAGGGGTCAGGGCAACGACGAAGCGGGCCTCGGCGTCGCCGACCATGAACCCGTGCTCGGCGGCGGTCAAAGCCCCGAGAAGCGGCACCAGCGCGCCGCCGGCGCGCGCAATGGCAATCGCGGTCTCGACGTATTCGATGCGGTTCTCCTGCACGACCGCCACACGCTCACCTGGCTGCAGGCCCAACCTGACGAGCACCCGCGCCAACCGCGTCGCGTTGTCGTCGAGCTCGCGATAGGTGCGCCGCCGCCCGCCGTCGACCAGGGCGACTCGTTGCGGCCAGCGACGCGCTGCGCGTGCCGGATAGTGTGAGTACGGATGAATCACGATCGACCCGCGCGGCGATCACCGGGAAGCGGCCGTTCTGCCGGACCGTCGTAGTGCGCGCCGAGCGCCTCCGGAATGATGCGCAGTGGTACCCCTTCGCGAATCTCCTCGACGATGTGAGCGAGCAAGCCCATGCCATAGCAGAGGGCGCCAATCCCGCCGATCGCCAGCGGGTCGAGACCGAGGTCGGCCAGCAGAGCGCCGAGCGCACCGGCGAGGTTGATCGGAATGCGACGGCCCTTGCGGCTTTCGAGCTCGTCCTCGATGGCATCGAGGAGGCGTCCGTGTTGCCGCCAACCGTCGCGCTGCAGCGCCAGCCGCCGCAACGTCACCGCTCGCGGCTCGGCATCCTTGTGCAACGGGTGACCGAGACCGGGAACGGCGCCGCGGCGCTCGAGCCAGAGATCGGCAGCGCGCGTCGCACCTTCTCGATCGCTCACACCCCAGTCGATCGCTTCGCGCAGCATCTCGGCGGGCTCCTGCGGTGAACCGGTCACCGATCCCGTCGCCAGCATTCCGCTCGCCAGTGCCGGCACGGGAGAATCGGGGAATGCCGATGCAGTATAGCGCGCGGCGCAGGCCGCCGAGTTGATCAGCTGTTGATCCATGCCGCTACGCAATGCCAGATCGAAGAGCGCGGCCTCGCGTTCGTCGGGCAGCTCTCCGCGCAGCAGCAAGAATGCCGATTCGGTGTAGCTGAGATGTTCGATCAATTCCTCGATCGGATAGCCGCGCACGCGAATCTTTCCGCTCTCGGCGCGGCTAATGGCGGTGCTCCAGTAGTCGCTCCAGTCGCCGGAGGCAACGTATTGACCGACGTGGCGGGACGAGCGGACGGACATCTCTCTACCTCCCTTTGAACTCCGGCTTGCGTTTCGCGAGGAAAGCGCGCGGGCCTTCCCGCGCGTCGTCGCTCTGACGCACCGGTTCGGCCATCATTTGCTCGATGCGCAAGCCCTCCTCGAGCGAGACGTCGAGGCCATGCCACACGGCTGCCTTGGCGGCGCGCACTGCCAGCGGACCGTTGTCGGCGATGGCGATGGCCAGGCGCAGAGCTTCGTCGCGCAACGCCGCTGGTGGGACCACTCGGCTGACGAGACCGACGCGTTCGGCCTCGACGGCGTCGATACGGCGGCCGGTCAGAATCAAATCGAGGGCACGCCCGGGCCCGATCAACCGCGGCAAGCGCTGCGTTCCGCCGGCGCCAGGAATGATGCCGCGCGTCACCTCGGGCAAGCCGAAGGTGGCGTTTTCGGAGGCGATGCGCAGGTCACAGGCGAGGGCGATTTCGAGACCTCCGGCCAGACAGTAGCCGTTCACCGCAGCGAGGATCGGCTTGTCGATGGCGAGATTTCTCGTAATGCCGCCGAGCCCCGGTGTCAGCTCCGAGCGCCGCACTCGTTCGGCAGAGGTCAGCTTCGCATAGAACTCACCGACTCCGCGCAGGTCCGCACCGGTGCAGAACGCACGCTCGCCGGCACCGGTCAGAATCGCAACCCGCAGAGCGTCGTCGTCGCGAAAGCGCAGCCAGGCGTCGGCCAGTGCATCGCTGGTCTCGAAGTCGAGCGCGTTGTGAACCTCCGGACGGTCGATCGCCAGCAGCGCGACGGCTCCTTCGGTTTCGAAACGGATGCTCACCTAGCGACCCTCCCTTGGCGCCGCGGTGCAAAGCGCGGCAACAAAAAGTCTCCCGCCTCTTCGAAGCGGAGCTCGACCGCCATATCGATGGTGACCTCTTCCGCCGCACAGCCGACGACGTTCGAGATGAGACGCGGTCCCTCGTCGAGCTCGATGAGAGCAACGACGTAGGGAGCCGGCATCGCCGCGTGGTAGGTGCGGCGATAGACGACGAAGGAAAAGACTCGACCGTGTCCGCACACCTCTCGCGCCACCAGCTTCGTATTCCAGCAACGCGGGCAACACGGCCCCGGTGGCAAGAAGAGATGCCCGCATTCCTCGCAGGCCGAGACCTGAAGAGAGCGCCCCCGGCACGCATCCCAGAAAGGCGCGGTCAGAGAGTCGGGCTTAGGCAGCGGCGCTTTCGAGCTCGCCATCGCTTCAGCCCCCCAGAACCAACGTCGCGTGCGTGTTCATGCCGAGTCCGTGCCCCGACACCAGCGCAGTCTCGGCGCCGTCGACCTGACGCTCGCCCGCCTCGCCGCGCAATTGACGCACGGCCTCGATCACATGCAACATTCCGCCGCCATAGCCCTCAGCCAGCAAACCGCCGCTGGGGTTCACCGGCAGACTCCCGCCCGGGGCGATGCGTCCGCCTTCGACGAACGCCCCCGACTCTCCCTTGGCGCAGAAGCCGTAGTCCTCGAGCTGAAGAAGGACGACGATGGTGAAGCAGTCGTAGAGTAGAACGACGTCGATGTCCTCCGCCGTCAATCCCGCGCGCCCCAGGGCTTTCGGGCCGCAGCGCGCCGCCGGCAAGGTGTCGAAGTGATCGGCCGAAGCGTAGGTCGAGAGGGAGTGAGCCTGAGCATGGCCGAGGATGCGAATCGCCGGACGGCGAGAATCCTCGGCGCGCTCTTCCGCTGTGACCAGCACGGCGGCAGCACCGTCAGAGACAAGACAGCAGTCGAGCTTACACAGCGGCTCGACGATCAGCTCGGAGGCACAGTACTCCCGCATGGAGATCGGCTGGCGCCTCTGCGCGTGCGGCGTGCGCGATGCGTGCGCCCTCGCCGCCACCGCCACTTCTCCGAGTTGCTCACGGCTCGTGCCGTAACGGTGCATGTGGCGTTTCGCGGCAAGTGCGTGCAGACCGACGGCGCCGAAGAATCCAAATGCCGCTTCGTCGCCGCGCCCGTAGCCGAAGGCGCCGGAGCTCGTCGACGGGCTGTCGCCGTATACGCACAGACACACGTCGCAGAGCCCCGCCTCGACGGCGAGGGCGGCGCGCTCGAGAACGGCGACGCTGCCTGCACCGCCGAGGATCTCCGAACCGGTGTAGTCGGGATCGAGACCGAGCAGAGCACCGAGTCGCGCGAAGTGCGGCGTGATACCGTCGATGACCCCCTGCGTTGGTCCAGGATCGGTGAGCAGGCCATCGATGTCGCCAGGTCGCAGTCCGGCGTCCGCCAACGCCGCAGCCGCGGCTTCACACTCGAGATGCCAGGCGCTTCGCTCGCGTCGATCTCCGAAATCCGTGTGACCAACGCCGGCGATGACAGCCCTGCGGGTCATTCATACCCTGCAAGCATTCGGCGTTTGGCGATGATCTCGCGCATGACCTCGCTGGTGCCGGCACCGATGCCCCAGTTCTGCACGCCGCGCGTACAGCGCGCGACGTAGTTCTCTTCCATGAAGCCGTAGCCACCAAAGGCGTGGGCACAGTCGAGGATGAGCCCGCGGATCAGATCGGCGGCGAAGAGCTTCGACATGCTGACGGTCAGATCCCCTTCGGCGTCGCCGGTCGCCAACTGCTCGGCCGCTCGGTAGGTCAGCGCCCGCGACGCCTCGAGACGCGTCATCCAATCGGCCATGCGATGACGCCACGCCTGCATCGAGGCAACCGGTCGGCCGAAGACCTTGCGCTCTGCCAGATAGGCGAGTGTCTCGCCGAGCACGTCGTCGCACAGGGCGTTCATCATCACCGACAGCACCAAACGCTCGCCCTGGAAGGCACGCATGATGTAGCGGAAGCCGCAACCCTCTTCCCCGATCAGAAAGCGCCGCGGAATGCGGACGTCGTCGAAGAAGAGCTCGACCGTGTCGCTCGACTGCAAGTCGACCTTTCGCAGACGCCGACTCACTTCGAAACCCTTGGCGTCGGTGGGGCAGACGACGAGGCTGACGCCGCCGGCTCCGGGGCCGCCGGTCCGTACGGCGAGCGTTACGAAGTCGGCTCGCGCTCCGTTTGAAATGAAGATCTTCGAACCGTTGATCACG
This sequence comes from uncultured Binatia bacterium (SeqCode), assembly GCA_965216585.1. Classification (GTDB taxonomy): domain Bacteria; phylum Desulfobacterota; class Binatia; order HRBIN30; family CADEER01; genus CADEER01. The sequence goes on from CBDCGC010000003.1 coordinate 1,011,962, forward strand.
AAGTCGTCGCCGTCGGCTCTCGCCGTGGTCTGCAGCGAAGCCACGTCCGAGCCACCGCCCGGTTCGGTCACGCCGAGGGCGGCGATGCACTCTCCCGCAATTGCCGGAGTCAACCACTGCCGGCGCAGCTCATCGGTCGCCTGGTCGTGGATGACCGCGGTGGCCATCTCGCACTGAACGAGCAAGCCGACGACGCAGCCGATGTCGCGCCCGCGCACGAGCTCCTCGACGAGAATCACGGTGTACCAGTAGTCGAGTCCGCTTCCCCCCCACTCGCGATCGAAGCGAATCCCGAGCAGGCCGAGCTCGCCGGCTTTGCGGAAGAGCTCGTCGGGGAAGTGCCCTTCGGCTTGCCACTGCTCGGCGTAGGGAAGGATCTCGTCGCCGGCGAAGCGGCGCACGCTCTGGCGAAAGGTTTCGTGTTCGTCGGTCCATTGGGGAAAAGCCATGCGACCCCCTTATCCCCTGGCCTTCCGCTGTTGCGGCTTCGCGATCCCCCGGGCGAAGACATCGTCCATCAGGGACACGATCTCATCGAAGGGGTAGTCGCCGGCGCCGGACGTCTCACGATCGACCAGGAAACGCCCGAGGTGGAACATCAGATAGGCGACGCGCTCGGTGTCGACCGCCCGCAGCGAACCCTCGGCGACACCTTCTTCGAGAACCTGACGCAGCAGCTCGATGATGCGCTGCTCTTGTTCCCGCGTGAACGCATCGGCAACCGGCTCGAGGCTCATTTCCACGTCGCAAGCCAGGGCCATGCGCATCACGTGATTGCGCGCGTAGGTATGGCGCGTGATCTCGACGATGCGGCGAATCTTCTTGCCCGCGCTCATGTCAGTCGCCAGCACGCCCGACGCCTCCCGGATGAAGGCCTCCGAGTCCTGTTGGAGCAGGCTGGCGTAGAGATCCTTCTTGTTGCGGAAGTGCGCGTAGAGAGTCGTCCGCGAGACTCCCGCCTCGCGGGCGACTTCGTCCATCGTCGTCTTGCGCACTCCAAATCTAAGGAAGCGCCGCTCGGCGGCCTCGAGGAGGCTGCCACGCGTGTTGTCGGCAGGGGCTGAGTCGGCAGGGGCTGAGAATGGATCGGATCCGGCAGTCATGCAAACAACTTAACATTTGACGTGTGTTTGTCAACTTGTTAACGTCAGCATTCGACAGCCGGAGAGGCACGATCTCCGGCCGCAAAAAAAAGGAGAGCTCCATGAAGGAAAGTGCAGGAGCCATCGACGCCTGGGCGACGCTCGTGTTGCCCGGCACCATCGATCGCTGGCCGCCCGAATTCATCAGCATCTTCAAACGCTACGGAGCGCTACCGCTCTTCGAGCGCGGCATGACGACCGAAGAGATCATCGACAACATGGACGCGGCCGGCGTCGACCGCCTGATGCTCTCCGCCTTCGGCTACGGCGACTACCACATCATACGCAACGAAGAGGTCGCCGAGATCTGCGCCAAGCATCCGGATCGCTTTACCGGAGTCGGTACGGTCGACCCGCGCGGCAAACCGATGGACGTGCTGCGCGAGATCGAGCGACTGGCAAACGACCTCGGCTTGCGAGGCCTTCGCCTCGAGCCCTACGCCTATGGCGACGGTACCGTCGGCGGACCTCCGAACGCGAAGATGTACTGGCCGGTGTACGCCAAGTGTGTCGAGCTGGGACTTCCGGTCGCCATCCAGGTCGGCCACACCGGCCCCTTGCTGCCATCCGAGGCGGGCCGGCCGATCTATCTCGACGAGGTCGCACTGGCCTTCCCCGAGCTCGTCATCATCGGCTGCCACATCGGCCAGCCCTGGCACGAAGAGATGATGATCCTCGCCTGGAAGCACCCCAACGTCTACGTCGAGACGAGCGCGCGAACGCCGAAACACTGGCCGGAGTCTTTCGTCAAGTTCGCGAGCGGATACGGTCAGGACAAAGTGCTGTGGGCGACCGACTACCCCCTGCTGACCTTCGATCGCACCCTCGACGAGCTCCGCAACCTCGGCGTTTCCGACGCGGCCTATCGAAAGATCGTGCGCGACAACACGGTTCGCGCCTTCGCACTGGAGCCCGGCGGCGACGCCGGCGAGGAGGAACGATGAGCGCACCACTCCGACTCGACAACGACGACGGCATCGCGACCATCACGCTGACCCGGCCGGGGCGAATGAACGCGCTCGGCTTCGAGATGCTCGACGCCCTGGTCGAGGCTCTGGATACAGTTGGACGCAGCGATGCCCGGGTTCTCGTTCTCGCCGCGCAAGGCCCCGCATTCTGCGCCGGCGCCGACCGCGCCGAGATGGTCGAGCGCAAGCCGACCGAATGGGCACCGATCGTCGACCACTACCTGGATCCCGTGCGCCGCATCGCCGATCTCGACATTCCGGTCATCGCCAAACTCCAGGGCGACACCGTCGGCGGCGGCTTCGGCCTGGCGATCGCGTGCGATTTCCGCATCGCCGCCAGTGGCATCCGGCTCGGCGCGCCGTTCGTCCGCATCGGCTTGGCCGGTTGCGACATGTCGGCCGGCTACTACCTGCCGCGACTCATCCCTCTGGGGGCCGCGACGGAAATGATGATGACAGGCAAGCTGGTAGACACCGACGAGGCGCTGGCGCTGGGGCTCGTCCACCGAGTGGTCGAGTCGGCAGAGCTCGACGACGCGGTCGCTACGCTGGCTGCCAAAATGCGAAACGGGCCGCCGATCGCGCTGGCCTTCACCAAGCGGGCGATTCGCCGTTCGCTCGATCTCGATCGCGACACCGAGTTCGACTACGAGATCTTCGCGCAGGTGAACTGCATCCAAACCGAGGATCACCAAGAGGGAGTGCGCGCCTTTTTCGACGAGAAGCGCGCACCGGTTTTCAAGGGACGCTGAGATGGCAGAGCCCGATTTCTACTTGTCCGACGCGCAGCGCGAGCTGCAGCGGACCCTGCGAGATCTGGTCGAGAAAGAGATCGCGCCGATCGCCGCCGCCTGCGACGCCGGCGAGCACTACCCGGTCGAGCTTTTTGAGAAGCTCGGCAATCTCGGCTTCCTCGGCCTGCGTTTCCCCGCAGAAGTGGGCGGCGCCGGCGGCACCAATCTCGACTACGCGATTCTGTGCGAGGAGCTGGCCTACGGCTCGGCCGGGATCGCGCTCGGGATCTATGTTCACATGGCCCTGGCCTGCGCGGCGATCGAGGCTTTCGCCAGCGACACCGTGAAAAAGACCTGGTTGCCCCCGGCGTTGCGCGGCGAGAAGATCGGCGCCTGGGCGTTTGCAGAGGCAGGGGCTGGTTCCGATGCCGGCTCGGTCGCCACCCGTGCCGTCGCCGACGGCGACGACTATGTGTTGAACGGATCGAAAATGTTCATCACCAACGGCCCGATCGCCGACTTCGTCGTCGTCGTCGCCTCGACGACGCCGGCCCAAAAACTCAAGGGGCTCTCTCTCTTTCTCGTCGAGCGCAGCCGGCCGGGCTTTCGCGTCGCGGCGACGCTCTCGAAGCTCGGTGTACGCGCCTCGGAGATGGCCGAGCTCGTCTTCGAAGACTGCCGGCTGCCACGCGAGAACCTGATCGGGCGCGAAGATCGCGGCTTCATCGATGCACTGCACACCCTGACGCTCGGTCGCATCGCTTCGGCGGCCTTCGCCATCGGCCTGGCCCGGGCAGCGCTGGACGCGACCATCGCCTACGCCGGGGATCGAGTCCAATTCGGTCAGCCGATCGGCAGATTCCAATCAGTGCGTTTCGGCGTCGCCGACATGGCCGTGAACCTCGAGGCGGCTCGCCTCCTCTGCCACCGGGCGGCGATCGTCGCCGATGCCGGGCTGGCTCACGGTCGCGAAGCCTGCATGGCGAAACTCCACGCCACCGAGGCCTGCACACGTATCGTCGAGCGCGCGCTCCACTACCACGGCGCGGCAGGCTTCATGTCGGAGTCACCGATCCAGCGCTACTACCGCGACTGCAAGGTCTTCGAGCTCGGCGAGGGCTCGAGCGAGTTGCAGCGCGACATGATCGCCCGCGAGCTCGGCCTGTAGAACTCACTCTCGCTTCGTCACGCAGGCAGAGACACAAGCAATGACACAGCCGGAGCGCGGCTGGCCTCAAACAGCGAGCGCTTCGGCGAGAATCAGGGTGGTGACGGAACGAGGCGCCGCTTCTCAATCCGCTTGCCGCGCGATACCCTTCGGCGATGAATCGTTCGGGGGACTCCGAAGCTCGCCTGGCCGCAACCGGGGAACGAGGGAACGCTGGTTCCAGCGAGCGCTCCACACCCTTCGGCGAAGCGGCGGCGCGGGTCGCCGGCGGCGCGGATCATCGCGATGAGGCGCGTCGCCTCGTCGAACAGATGACTCTGGCCGAGAAGCTGGATTGTCTCGACGGCGATACGCCTTTCTGGCCCGGTACGCTGGACATGACCTCCGGCGGTTACATCGCGCACGCCTGGCCGGCCGCCGCGGTCGAACGGCTCGGTGTGCCGGGCTTCGACTTTGCCGACGGACCGCGCGGCTGCGTCCTCGCACCGGCCACTGCGTTTCCGGTCTCGATGGCGCGCGGCGCCAGCTTCGATCCCGATCTCGAAGAGCGCATCGGCGACGCGATCGGCACCGAGCTGCGCGCCAGGGGCGCGACCTACACCGGCGCGGTGTGCATGAATCTACTGCGCCACCCAGGCTGGGGACGGGCACAGGAGACCTACGGCGAGGATCCGCACCACGTCGGCGAGATGGCCGCAGCGCTCACCCGCGGACTGCAACGCCACGTCATGGCGTGCATGAAGCACTTCGCACTCAACTCCATGGAAAACGCTCGCTTCACGGTCGACGTCGAGATCGACGACCGCGCTCTCCACGAGGTCTACCTGCCGCACTTCCGCCGAGTCGCGGAGGAAGGCATCGCCAGTGTCATGAGCGCCTACAACAGCGTGCGCGGCCACTACTGCGGTGAGAACGAAGAGCTGCTGCGCGACATCCTGCGCCGCGAATGGGAATGGGACGGCTTCGTCACATCCGACTTCACCTTCGGACTGCGCAATCCGCTCGCCTCGGTAAAGGCCGGGCTCAACGTCGAGATGCCGTTTCGCCAACAGCGCGCCCGCGCCTTGCCGGCGGCCGTCGAGGCGGGCGAGCTGGAGGTCGAAGTGGTCGACGACCTCGTCACCGAGACGGTCGCGACGCTTCTGCGCTTTGCCGATCACATCGCCGAGCGGCCGGATGCCGGTGTCGTCGAGAGTGCCGCGCACCGCGCTCTCGCCCGCGAAGCTGCCGCCGCTTGCATGGTGCTGGTGCGCAACGACGGCGTCTTGCCGTTGGACGCGGCCCGTGTGCGCCGCATCGCCGTCCTGGGGAGGCTCGCCAACGTCGTCAACCTCGGCGACGGCGGCTCGAGCAACGCCATTCCATCCACCGCGGTGACGCCACTCGAAGGCATCCGCGCCGCCCTACCCGACAGCGCGACGATCCACCGCGACGACGATGCTTCGATCGCTGCGGACGCCGACGTCGTCATCGTCGTCGTCGGGCTGACCAAGCACGACGAGGGCGAGTACCTCGATCAATCCGCGTTGGCGAAGCTCATGCACCTGTTCCCGCCCTTCGACGATCCCGACCTCGGTTTCGCCAGCGACGAAGAGCGCGACGCAGCGCTCGCCAAGATCGCGGCGCGGCGAAACGAGGCAACGAAAGATCTCGTCTCCAGCGAAGTCGAGTTCACCTCCGGAGGAGACCGTCGCTCGCTCGGCCTGAGCGACGACGACGTCGCGCTGATCGAAGCAGCCTGTGCGAGAAGCGACCGCGTCGTCGTCTGCGTCATCGCCGGCTCGGCGGTGACCATGCCATGGCTCGACCGCACCGCCGCCTGCCTCCTCACCTGGTACCCGGGCATGGAGGGCGGTCACGCCATCGCCGACGTTCTCCTCGGCAAGGCGGAACCGGGGGGCCGCCTGCCCTTCGCCATCCCGGTCGACGAATCCCACCTCGTGCACTTCGATCCGGACGCCACCAGCGAAACCTACGACGGGCTGCACGGTCAGTGGAAGCTCGACACCGACGGCAACCCGGCGCACCTGCCCTTTGGCTTCGGCCTCGGCTACACCAACTTCGAGATCGAGCGTGCCGAGACCGTCGCCGGCGGCGACCCGTGCGTCGAGGTCGAAGTCAGCAACACCGGCCGCCGCGACGGCTCCACGGTCGTCCAAGTCTACGCCTCGGTCCCTGGGTCTCGCTACCCGCGTCCGCCGCGACGACTGGTCGGATTCCAGCGGCTGCGCGCAGCGGCAGCGGCGCGGGCGACGGCAACCATCCGACTCGATCTCCGACAGCTCGCACTCCGCATCGACGGCAGCTGGCTGACCGAGGATCTGCCGCTGACGCTTCACATCGGCCAGTCGAGCCAGGACCTACCCATCGAGCTGAAGACCGATCTGCGTCCGGGCTGAGACCGAAGTCGCGCGAACTTGGTAGACCAAGTCAACATAGCCAACCAGCACGGCACCGCGATCTTGTCACCGCTGGCCGGCGCCAGTCTGCGTTCGCTCGAGGTCATCGTCGGGTCTGCACGCTACGAGTTGCTCGACGGTGGTCGCGCACCGTCGTTCGATCCGCACCATCTTGGCGAAACTTCCGGTTCCTTCCTCATGGCCCCTTGGGTCAACCGAATCCGCGACGGCCATCTGCCAGACACCCAAGGGTCACACACCCTGCCCACCAATTTCGGCAAGCATGCCATTCACGGAACCGTCCGCGATCAGGAGTGGGAAGTGGTCGACGTCACCAACAGTCGCGCGCTGCTGGAGACGTCGCTTTGTTCGCCGTGGCCATTCCGGGGGAGAGTGCACTACGCCGTCGAGCTCGCCGGCCCTTCGCTGAGACAACGACTGGAAGTTCACGCCGGCGACGGCGAGCGCGAGTTCCCGGCGAGCGTCGGCTGGCATCCGTGGTTCGTCCGCTCCCTCGGCTCTGCCGACCTATCGGTCCGCGCCGATGTCGACGCCCAATGGGAGATCGATGATGAGTTCACGCCTAGCGGAGTGTGTGTCGACACGGCCGTGGCGGCCAAGGTGCGCCGCGGCGGCAGGTTCGCCGCCGGCGAAGTCGACGACTGCTTCTCGCTGCGGCCAAACGCCACCATCGCCCTCGACTGGCCGGAGCTTTCGTTGCGCATCGACAACAGCGCCGAGATCACACACCTGATGCTCTACTCACCGCCGCGGGCAATCTGCGTCGAGCCGCAAACCGCGACGGTCAACGCCGGACAACTGGCGGCGCGGGGTGTCGCCGGCACCGGGTTGCGCACGGTCCGACCGGGACAGCCCTTGATCGCCGAAACACGATGGACATGGTCGCCTGCCAAGGCACGGGCATAGGCAACTCAAATGTATTTCCTGGGAATCGATCTCGGAACGTCGGCCGTCAAAGTCCTTCTCGTCGATGCCGATCAGCGCGCAGTCGACCACGAATCGGCGGCTCTGCAGGTGCAGAGACCTCGCGCGACCTGGTCGGAACAGGATCCGGAGTCGTGGTGGCAGGCCACCGACACCGCGGTGCAGGCTTTGCGAAGCCGCTGTGGACCTCTTTTCGGCGACGTTGCAGCGTTGGGGCTTTCGGGACAGATGCACGGCGCGACGCTACTCGATGGCGGCGGTTCGGTTCTGCGTCCGGCCATCCTGTGGAACGACGGTCGCAGCGAGCAGCAATGCGCCGATCTCGAACGCCGCGAACCGAACAGCCGCGAGATCACCGGCAACCTCGCCATGTCCGGTTTCACGGCACCGAAGCTCATCTGGGTCGAAGAGAACGAGCCGGAGGTCTTCGCTCGCGTCCAACGCGTCCTCCTCCCCAAGGACTACCTGCGCTGGAAGCTCAGCGGCGAGTATGTTTCGGAAATGTCGGACGCCGCCGGCACGCTGTGGCTCGACGTAGCCAATCGAAGATGGTCGGAAGCCATGCTGGCGGCGACTCACCTCGACGTCGACGCGATGCCGCGGTTGTGCGAGGGGAACGAAGTCTCGGCGACGCTGCAACGCAGCGTCGCCCAACGCTGGGGGATCCGCCCGGGCATCCCGATCGCCGGCGGCGGCGGCGACAACGCTGCCAGCGCCGTCGGATTGGGCGTCGTATCACCGGGGCAAGCCTTTCTCTCGCTCGGCACCTCCGGCGTTCTTTTCGTCGTCAACGAGTCGTTCACACCCAATCCCGACAGGGCGGCGCACGCCTTCTGCCACGCCCTGCCCGAGCGCTGGCACCAGATGGCGGTCATCTTGAGCGCCGCGAGCTGCGTTTCGTGGGCGAGCGCGGCCTTCGGCGCCACCAGCGAGCGGGCGCTGCTCGACGAAATCGACCTCGACCGTTCGCGATCGGTTCCGATCTTCCTCCCCTACCTCTCCGGCGAGCGGACGCCGCACAACGATGCCCACGCCAAGGGTGTCTTCGCCGGGGTCACGCACGAGACGACGCGAGGCGACCTCGCCCGGGCGGTACTCGAAGGCGTTGCTTTCGCCCTGAGCGACGGACTGACGACCCTGGTCGAGTCGGGAGCGCAGGTCGGCGGCATCGCCGTCGGCGGCGGCGGATCGCGCAGTCGCGTCTGGGGATCGATCAACATCGAGGTCAACCACGCAACCCTGGCCGGCCACAGCTTCCACCACGAAATCGCCTACGCGATCGCCAACGGCATCTTCGGCAGCGTCGACGCCAACCGCGGCGATCCGCAAAACGGTTGGGACACCGACCAGTTCCCGATCAGCGTCGAAGAGATGGCCCTACCGATCTACGAGATCGCAAAGAGCGGCGGAATCGGCACCGGCGGGTTCAACTTCGATGCCAATTGCAGCGCTTGTCCTGTTTTCAACCGGCTTTTGAGGCTAAGAGGGTTGGGGATTCATGGGAGTGCAGTCTTCATACGCTGGCTTGGCTAGCCTTCTCGTGCTGCTTGCTTCACCGGCTACTGCTGCGGCCCAGCTCGAGATCACCGGGGCCCCATCGGGTACGCCGACGCCGGCGGAAGACCCGTGCCTGGCCGACTACACGTACAGCAATTGTTGCGGCAATCTCCGCCGCGAGACGGAGCGGGAGCGCTGCGACGATGGCGACCGCCAGGACGGCGACGGCTGTTCATCGTCTTGTCAAATCGAGGCGGGCTGGCAGTGCAGTCTGGGAGCGTACGGCGGCTGTGTTCCGATCTGTGTCGGTGACTGCGATCACGATCGCGCCGTGACCGTCGCCGAGCTCATGCTCTCCGTGCGTATCGCGCTCGGGTTGGAAGCGCGCACTTCGTGCAATTGGGCGACCCCGCTCACCCCGATGCGTATCGGGGTTCTCATTGGCGCCGTGCGCAACCTCCTCGAGGGCTGCCCGCCGCTTCCACCGACCCGCTCGCCAACACCTTCGCTCACACCAAAAGCGGTAGCGACGCCGACTCCTGTCGATCTCGAGACAGCAGCGGAAGTCTGCGTCAAGTGCGGCGAAGAGTACGTCGACGAGAGCACGACGGCGAGGTTAGTGTCCGCAGCCGGGGACGCGATGAAAACCGGTGTACAGGTCGACGTGCGGGAGTACATCGCCGCATGAGCGACGCTTCCACCCCCGCCAAGGCTACGGTCGACAGGTCGCGGCGAGTCCAAACGCGCTGCGCGCGGTCCCAAGCGGCTACGCCGCGCCCCATCGCGACTTCGTCGCGGCCCCAAGGCGCTCTGCGCCGAGGCCATTCCGATAGACAGGATACAGGTTTCGCAGAAGCTTTGATTCCACCGACGTGCGCCTTTTCCTACCGTTGTACGTTGAGCTGACCACACTTTGGCTACACTCAATATGGCCGACCCAAGGAACTCCTCACGTCTCACCGCGGCTGCAAGAATCGCCCTTCGCGCTCTCAAGCCGTCGCTCGCATCTCCTTCCACGGCCGAATTTCCTCCAGCGCATCGGCAAGCTCCTCGGCGGCTACCTCGGTGTCGTAGGCCGCCTGGGCACGAAGCCAATAACCATTCGAGAGGCCAAAGAAGCGGCACAGCCGCAGATCTGTGTCAGCCGTAATGCTCCGCTTTCCGGACACAATCTCTCCGATACGCTGCGCCGGTACGTGGATTTCCTTGGCAAGCCGATACTGCGAGATTCCCATCGGCTCGAGGAACTCCTCGAGCAAGAGCTCGCCCGGGCTCACGGGATTGAGTTTCGCCATGACGTTGTTCTCCTTTCAGTGGTAGTCGACGATTTCCACGTCGCGAGCTCCCGCCGCAGACCAACGAAAACAAACTCGATATTGATCATTGATTCGAATGCTGTATTGCCCAGCGCGCTTGCCTTTGGGCCGCTCGAGATGATTGCCGGGTGGAACGCGCAAGTCGCTGAGCTTCGCGGCAATCTGCAGTTGCCGCAATTTGCGCCGCGCAACCGATTCAAACGCCCTGAACCTCGGGACTCTTTGCCCCCTCGCAAGAGCCTCCGTATCAGGACAGCGGAACGACGCGATCACAAGACGGATAGTAACGCATCACGTGATTAACGTCAAGCGTGATGATCGTCGAGTGGGCCATCATTCGTTTTCCCACCACTCAGAGCGAACAACCGCCCACAGATGCAGCCGGCAACGATTGGCTACACTTTGGCTACAACGCCGGCCTGCTTGGCGTTCTACGCCGCGACCTGCAGGTTTTCCCGAATGATCCGTGGATGGCGAGCGGCAATTCGCAACAGCGCAATGGCCGGGCCTTCAAGCCGACGTCGGTCCTGCTCCCAGTTGCGAAGAGTGTGCACGCTGATCCCCAGAATCAACCTTTGCACATTAGCTATTCGCTAGCTATTATCCACCGATGATCAAGGTTTCCGCACTCGAAGCAAAAACACGGCTCGGCAAGCTGCTCGACCGCGTCGCGCGCGGCGAGGAAATCGTTATCACGCGGCACGAGAAACCCGTGGCGAGGATGATCCCAGAAGGTGGTAGGCGGCTAACCGGCGTCAGGAACGGCGTGACGCAATTGAAGGACCTGCAAGAGCGGATCCGGACCCGCACAAAACGGCGTGGCCGACTCTCCGATGCTGACGTTCGCTCGGCGATCGAAGAGGGGCGGCGGTGAAGGGGTTCGTCGTAGACGCCTCGATCGCGATCGCTTGGGTTCACCCCGGTCAGGCGACGGAACAGTCGAGCACATTGCTCGACGCCATCTATGACGGAGCTCCGGTGAAGGCACCGGCGCTATGGCCTCTCGAGACAGCCAACGCACTCTTGGTGTTGGTCCGTCGCCGCAAGCTGACCGAGCAGGAGCGACAGGAGGCACTATCCGCTCTCTCCGACCTATCGATCGAGATCGACTACGAGGGACCGGGACTGGCGTTCGGAAAGCTGTCGAAGCTGGCAGCAAAACACCGACTGAGCGTGTACGACGCAGCGTACCTGGAGCTCGCCATGCGTAGCAAAGTGCCCCTGGCCTGCAAGGACGGTCCGCTGATCGCCGCAGCCAAGCGCTGTCGCGTCAAGCTCGCCTGACAATGGGCGACACGGATTGACTCGACATACGTGACACAGGATTGTTTCACGTACGAAAAGGGCGACGATTCGCGAGCTGAAGCACGAGACGACCGCGGTCGGCCGGGCAGATCGCCGAGGGCTTGACGATCCAAGCACTGGACTGTTCCGGTCGACGGGCAACAGCACGGAAATCGAGGCAACGAGGACAAACACGAGGGCGGCGGCTTGCGCCGTTTCTCGCCTGGACAACGTTGATCGGCTGTTTTAGCCATACTACTCGAACGTCACGAAGCGTCTGGTCAAAACCCCGAAGCTCTACTTTCTCGACACTGGCCTGTGCGCACATCTCACCGGCTGGTCGTCAGCTAAGACGCTCGCCGCCGGCGCCATGCGGGGCGCGATCTTCGAGACATTCGTCGTCAACGAAATACTCAAGAGCTGGTGGCACCGCGCGGTCGAACCGCCCATGTACTTCTACCGCGACCGCGATGCTCGCGAGATTGATCTCGTCTTTGACGTCGACGGAAAGCTATGGCCGGTCGAGATCAAACACGGAGCCACCGTTCGCCGGGATTGGACAAAGGCGTTCGCCGCACTCCAGCGGCTCGACAAGCCGACGGGGCACGGGGCCGTCATCAGTCTCATCAAGGAAGAAGCCCCGCTGACACGCAACATCTCGGCGTTGCCCATCGGAGCCATCTGACTCAAGCTGCGAAGGCCGGGAAGGGAGCGAAGACCGCTGCGTGGATCCGGCACGTCCGGCCAATCGGCGACCGAAATTCCAGGCACGCACCTTCCCAACTTTGCGAAGGCAACGTTGGGCAGGCGAGCACGGACCCTCTGCATGAGAAGAGTGGTGGGACTCAGATGAGATGTCGGTCATCGTTGCGCCCCCACATGCGCCCTCTCGCAGCCCCTTCCACGGGCTGAGCCTCTCCGCAATCTGCAGTTGCCGCAGCTTGTGCCACGGCGACTCAAGCCGCTCCATTTACCCCTCGTGAGATTGCAGAAACACAGCAACATCGGATTTCGTCACGCCGCCGCCAGCAACTCCCTCAGCGAGTTCCACCAACTCGTCATCGGTCGCGCGAACTCGATGCCCGTTCAATCGAAGGGAGACGAGGCAGCAGGCTAGCCCCACACGTTTGTTGCCATCGACGAAGGGGTGATTCTTCGTGAGGTGGAACAGATAAGCAGCTGCCTGCTCCCATAGGCTCGCGTGCAGACGCTCGCCACCGAATGTCGCCGGTGGCATGGCGAGCGCTGACTCGAGCAGAGCGTGGTCGCGCAATCCCGCAGATCCGCCGTACCGCCGAATCTGATGCGCGTGAATCGCCAGGACCTCGTCGAGGGTCAGGAAGTCCGGGGTCTTGCCCACCGGCGCTGGCCCCTACTTTGCGAGTCGAGCAAAGGCGCCTGAATGCTCGCGATCGAGATCATCCAGAATCCGGCGAAGCCGCGCACTTCTCTTCGCCGAACGGACCGGCGAAATTACGATGACGTCTCCATCCGTCGAAATCTCGAGCTTGGTATCGGCATTGATACCGGTCGCCTCCAAAAGGGGCTTGTCGAGAACGAGAGCCAGGCTATTACCCGTCCGGGTGAGGGTCTTTTCCATGTTCGTACAGGATAGTCTCCTCGTCCGGACGACGCAATTGCGAGTTCAACACATTGCGAGTTCAACACTTCGTGACCGCGGAGAGGCACCCATCCCCTCGGCGAGCTTCACCCAATCGAGATCCGGGTTGCGAACGTCGAGTCGCGAGAGTACATCGCCGCAGGAGCGAACCCAGCACTAGAACGTGCAAGGCGATGACGACCAGAGCGCTACCTCCCAGAGCTCGCCTGGACGACCTTGATCGGCCATCTTGAGCTACTGCCTCAAGCGAGCCGAACTCTAAGAGGTGTTGGAATTGACAGTTGATTCGCAATCTACAGAATCATGGTCAATCGCAAAGTGCGTACCCTGCTGCGTCTCAAACTAAGAGATAGTCCGGCTGATTCCAGCATTGTCCACCCGTTCATCCCGTTGTCCGTCGAGTCGGCTACAGTTTGGCTACAATGCCGCCGAACTGCTCGAGACGTCACGACAACCCGCAAGTGAGCGGTCTACGCCGCGACCTGCAGGTTTTCCCGAATGATCCGTGGATGGCGAGCGGCAATCCGCAACAGCGCTACGGCAGGGCCTTCGGGCCGACGTCGGTTTTGCTCCCAGTTGCGAAGAGTGTGGACGCTTATCCCCATGGCCGCCGCGAACTGCTCCTGCGTAAGTCGAACGAAGCGCCGCAACGCGGCGATGTCCGCTCCCGACTCGAACTCTCCTCGGACCAGTCGACGTCGCACCCGCGCCGGAATCGCGGTTTCAAAATCTTTCTCTGTCAGCTCTGGAATGTCAGTCATCGTCCGTGCTCCATGTACGAATGGTATAGTGTGCGTTCGCGCTCCGTTGCCCAACGAGCGCTGATGATCCGGATGACGTCCTCGTCTCGCTCAGTCCAGACAACCAGAATAATCCCGCTTCCGATTGGACCGATCGCAATGAACCGATCCTCCACCTCAGAATGGATCTCGTCGAAAATCTCGAGGTAGGGCCCTCCCGCGTCGAACAATTGCCGAGCTTCCTCGAAGGAAACACCGTGCTTCTTCTGATTGGCGGCGTTCTTCGCTTCATCCCACTCGATCACCACTCGGCATTCTATGCTGGCAGTCGACTAAGTCAATGGCTTAGCGACTGCGGCGTCCGCGGCAGAATACGAGCAGCTGATCTACGCAAGGCTGGTGATCGGCGAAGTGTCACTGACGACGATCACTTTTCGCGAAGCTCGTCGAGTGTCTGCACGTCGTCGCGAAAGTCCTGCACGTGGTAGTGCAGGGCAATTCGTCGTCGTCCTAGAATCTCCTGGAGTTCCGGCTGACTGGTGCCGGCAAAGTGCGCGGCTTGGCCGAGCGTGAGCTTGTCGTCCAGAAAGAGCAGAACCGCAATCTCAACCCGCAAGTCAGCGGCAGACATCCGGGCGGCCCGGACGACATCGTCGGGAATCACAAGACTCATGGGGATCACCTGACTCGCCAGTGTAATTCAGGACGAGTTGGGACGGAAGCGCCGGGTGCTGACGCGCATCATCGTCCGGCCCCGCTGAAACGACGAAGGCAACGGGTCGCGAGCGAAGGAGGTCTTGGGCTTCCACGGGCGTCCGCCGATGTCCGATCCAACGGTCATTGGCTACAGGCCGTCGCACCTCCTGCAGACGCAGCGTCGACTGCAACTGACTGAGCTGTCGAAGAAAAAGGAAGTGGTCGCACGCTGATTCCCTCCTTCGCCAAAGGCTTCGGAGGACAGGCGAACAGCGGACCCCCCTCCTTCGCCAAGGCTTCGGAGGACGGGAAAGAGTGGTCGCACGCTGATTCCCCGCTTCGCCAAAGCTTTGCAGGGCAGGCGAACAGCGGACCCCCCTGCATGTGAGAAGGGTCGGGGGAAAGTCCGCCGACGTTCACCGTCGTCTGATGCGGCTGGTTCCAAGTGGTTTTCGAAGAAGCGTTGATTCCGCCAGCGTCCGCCTGTTCATGCCGTTGTCCGTCGAGTTGGCAACAGTTTGGCTACATTGGCCGGTCTGCTTGCGCTCCTAAACGCTATCGCCACTTCTCCTCGTGCAACTGCGTCCACGGAAGCAGCTTCGCGCTCGAGCGACGCTGACTCTCTTCGCCGCCGTAGGCGATCACGACTTCGCACCCGCGTGCCGGCTCATCGAGAAGGCGGCGAACGCGATCCGCCCCGGCGACTAGACTCGCCGAGGCAGTTTGCGCCGACTTTGCCTCCACGAGCCGCAAGCGATCGGGAGATTCAATGACGAGGTCGGCCTCGACAGCGTCGCGGTCGCGGTAAAAGGAAAGCCCTCCGGTTTCGCCGCCGTTCACGCGGTGTTTGACGATCTCGGAAACCACCCAACTCTCGAAGATCGCACCGCGAAGTGGGTGCGAACGAAGCTGTTCGGGATCACGGATGCCGAGCAGCCAGCAAACGAGGCCGCTGTCGTAGAAATGGAGCCTTGGCATCTTCACGAGTCGTTTGCGGAGGTTCGAGCGAAACGGTGGCAGCCGGAACGCAAGGAAGCTCGTCTCGAGGATGCTGAGCCACGCTTTCGCGCTCGGCTGCGAGATCCCACAGTCGGCGGCGAGCGACGAGTAGTTGAGAAGCTGCCCAGTGCGGCCGGCGCACAATTCTACGAAGCGCTGAAAGGTCACGAGATCGCCAACGTTGGTGATGGTTCGCACGTCTCGTTCGATGTAAGTCGCAACATAGGAAGCGAGCCAGTCGCTCGGATCTAGCCGCTGATCAAAGATACGCGGGTAGCCCCCCGCGATCAGCGCCTCATCGAGCGTTTTCGGATGACGGTCGAAGCGGACGACCTCACTTCGCGCCAATGGCAGCAGGTGGAGCACGCCTGACCGCCCCGCTAGGGACTGGCTGACCGATTCGAGCAGAGCCAGGTTCTGCGAGCCCGTGAGAATCCAGCGGCCCGGCCTCGGGTCGGCGTCGATGATTCCCTGGAGATACGAGGGCAGGTCGGGAGCGCGCTGCACTTCGTCGATCACCGCACCTCCGGACAATCGCGCCAGGAATGCTCGCGGGTCTTCCACCGCGAATGCTCGAACGTCCGGTGCTTCGAGACTGACATAAGGGAGCTTTGGAAAGACGGCTCGACAGAGCGTGGACTTCCCACTTTGGCGCGGTCCCGTCACCGTTACTGCCGGAAACTGGCGGGCGGCTTTCCGCAACCGGGGAGTCAGGTCACGATCAATGATCATCGCCCCACTCTACCACCGGGTTGCGGCTAATTCAAAATCCGTTTTTCAATTTGCTGAAGACGTGGTCGGGGAACGGGGGGGTCGCGAGTCGATCGTTGCGAGGTAGCCGAACCACTCTTCAACTCTCCCCCTCGGCACGACACCAGCTGGGCTCCACGGTTGCCGCGATCGGGCTTCCGCAATGGCAGCCTCGATTTCCCGAGCGGATTATGCCAAGCCCACCGCCGTCTTGCCGGACCCGTACAGATCTAATCGTCTTCTGTAGCCAGCCGGTCATAGAACTCGATCTTTGACTGGAGATGGTCGAGCAGTTCCTGGCGTACTTTGTTGCGGTCAAGGATTCCGTTTACGATCGCGAGGGCGACGATCATCTCGTGATTCGCTCCGTTATGCTTGGTGAATAGCCGTCGTGAGGGTCCTTGATGAAAGTTGTGGATCAGGTCGCTGAGCTCGAAGCTATTCAACGCTCGCCTCTTCCACTGCTCGAATGCCTCGTGTAACGGCTCCAGCTCGCGCCGCAGCTCCTCCTCGTAGGCCCGATCAGCCAGCTGGCGCAGGAGACGCCGGAGTTTCTTGGGAGGACGGTCCATTCCTCCTACTTTGGCCACTGAACTGGATGCTGATCGACGATCTTTCCAGTCGCCTTGCCTTTCGAGAGTCCCCGAAATTCAATGTCTCCCGCTATTCCCCCTCCGCAGGCCATGCCCACTTTTCCTAATGCAAGCGGGCCTACGGGAGCAACTTCACGTGCGATTGCCGTTGAGTCTCGCCCTGCCATAGGCAACCACGTTTCCCCAGATTGTTCCGCGCCCAAGCTCAGTGCCGTCGATACCGCACGAAGTGGGCTACGCTCGCCGCAGCTCTGGACGCCGCCTCGCATCTACCTTCCTCCGCTTGACGGAGCTCTTGTCTAGAGGCATCCGATTCCATCGAAATGGTAACGGTCGTAAACCCCTGGCACTGGCTCAACCAAGACGGCTCGTTTCCGTCGGACCCACGGATTCGAGCGCGAATCCTGCGCGTTGCGCAGTGCATCGAGTACGGTGGGCCGCTCTCGCATGGCTTCGCACGCGAAACGCTCGTTCCCTGTCGCCGACGGCCGAAACGCAAACCGTGCCCCGGACTGCTGTGGGTGCTCAAGCAGTCGGACGACGCGATCCTCGCTTTCTGCAATACGTGTCACGAGGACGAGTACTTGATCTACGAGTGGGAAGACACGCTTTGGGCCGACGGCGTCATGGAGCCAACAGACGTACGGCCGGCAACAGACCAGGACGAAGAGACCGCGGGGCAGAGGAGAGCACGCGATCCCGATCGGCTTCCTGAGCTCTTGGGCGAGGACTGACACTGGTAGGAAGCGAAATGCGCGCAGACGCAGTCGTGCGGCTGATCGGCACCAGCGAGACGCCCGCTGATGTGCTGCGGGCGATTCTGGCGAAGGCCAGCTTCCCGCCTCAGGCCGGCGCCGTCGAGCGATTGCTTCCCGTCCTGATCGACCTCTGGAACGTCACGCCCCGATCACTCGCTGGCGGGGCTACACCAACGGAGTCCTTTGCGGGCGAACCGCATCGAGCGGAGCGCCCTGGCCGCAACGATCCGTGTCCCTGCGGCAGCGGCACCAAGTATAAGAGGTGCTGCCTGGCGCGCACCGTGCACTAGATGCGGAGGACTGGCCCCGTCGCAACACGTGAAGCACCTGTCGCCGGCTTCCAATCAAACGATTGGCTACAATCGGAGGTGTCTGCCCGACAGTAGTGCTCTCAACGACTAGGCTATCCGTCCGAATTCTTTCAGTAAAATAATGATCGCACGCTGATTCGAACAGCGGACCCCCCTCCTTCGCCAGGGCTTCGGAGGGCAGGAGCAATGAACGGCGCCCTCACAACCTCGATGAAACGGAGAAGTGGTCGCACGCTGATTCGAACCCCCCTTCGCCAAGGCTTCGGAGGACGGGAAGAATGGTCGCACGCCGATTCGAACGGCGGACCCCCTGCATGTGAGGCAGGTGCTCTAACCAACTG
This sequence comes from uncultured Binatia bacterium (SeqCode), assembly GCA_965216585.1. Classification (GTDB taxonomy): domain Bacteria; phylum Desulfobacterota; class Binatia; order HRBIN30; family CADEER01; genus CADEER01. The sequence continues at coordinate 1,030,224 of CBDCGC010000003.1, forward strand.
AGCTATGCGACCGTCCCGACCGGGCAACTTGCTATCGCAAGTTGACTCCACGTTTCAAATCCAGCTTTCACTTCCGGTGCTCAGGCGACGCTGTTTGCTTATTCCAAATCTGCGGTTCCCAAAAGGGGGGCTCGGGCGCCTTTGCTCTTTTCCTGGACTTTTCGGGTTTGACTTACTACCTGACAAGCAGGCTCGCCAGGCGCGGAGGAGACCGTTGCTTGTATTACGGGAGCGCATACAGACGAGAAGGGGGTCCGATGCAGTCACTCGCACGAGGGATAGCGTTGCTGTTGGTCACGTCGTTTCTGGCCGTCGACGCGGTCGCGCAAGACAGTCCGAAAGGCGCCATCGAGGAAATCGTCGTCCGCGCTCGCAAGCGCGACGAATTCATCCAGGACACTCCGGTCTCGGTGACGGCGCTCAGCGAGAGCTTTCTCAACGAATCGGGAGTCGCCCGCCTCGACGACATCCAGGGATTGGCACCCAACATCATCTTCAACACGGGTCTGCAGGGGCTTGATGCAAACATCAAGATTCGCGGCGTCGGGACGGCGATTCCGGCACTCGCCTTCGACCCGGGCGTCGGCGTCTATATGGATGGCGTCTTCATGCCGAGAGCCCTCGGCGCGTTGCTCGACGTCATCGACGTCCAGCAAATCGAAGTGCTGCGCGGCCCGCAAGGTACGCTTTTCGGAAAAAACACCGTCGGCGGTGCCCTCCTCGTCACCACGGTGAAGCCGCACGACGAAGTCGAAGGACACCTTCGCGTCCGCGCCGGAAACTTCTATACCGTCGAAACCAAAGCGACTCTCAACGTACCATTAGTCGAAGAGCGACTCCTTTCGCGCTTTTCCTTCGGGTCGCGAAACACCCGTGGCTATACCTACAACCGCACCCGCGACGAGTACTCGGCCGATCACCAATCACAGAACATCCTCGGGTCTTTCCGCGTTCTTCCAGACATCGATTCACCGCTGTTGCCCCACACGATCGACATCAGCGCGCAGTACTCGCGCAATCACACCAAGGGGCGCGGCGGCGAGTGTCGTTTCATCAACCCAGATGCGAGCCTGGTCCGGCTCGGACTCATCGCCGGCGACCTGCGCGACGACTTCGTCGAATCGTGCAACAGCTCCAATCCGTTCAGCTTTGAAGCGGATCTGCCAAACCTCGCCGACATCGAGAGCTACGGAGCCTGGGGAACGTTTCACTGGGATCTGCTCGAGCTTTCCGATCTCGACCTCTCCCTGAAGTCGCTCTCCTCGTGGCGCCAGCAAAAAAGTCGAATCCGTTTCGACATCGAGAACACGGGCGTCCGGTTCCTCGAACGTCACCAGGTTGGCGGCGAGATCGATGAGGGCAAACCGACTCGACAGAGGCAGATCAACCAAGAGATCCAACTCAACGCCTCGGCCTGGGATGATCGCATCCATGCGGTCGGCGGCTTCTTCCTGTTCTGGGAAGATTCGAACGAGACATCCGTCCAGAAAACTCCCTTTCTGGGACCGATCGAAACCACGACGGAAATCAACTTCTCTTTCGACAACTGGACGGGTGCTCTCTTCGGCCAAACGACGCTCGATGTCACCGACTGGCTCAGTCTCACCGGCGGCGTGCGTCGCACGGCCGACAAGAAGTCGGCTACGAGGCGCGAGTTCAACCTGCGAAACCTCGACGAGAACGGCAACCCGCTGCAAACCTTCCCGGTCGATGGTCGCGAAGGCAACGGCGTCGAGCGCACGGTTTTCTACAACACGACCTGGCTCGGCACCGTCAAGCTGACCGCGACCGACGATATTCTCGATGCTCTGCGCATGGACCACCTGATGGGCTACTTCACTTTCTCCCAAGGCTTCAAGGGTGGCGGATTCAACGCTGCACCTTCCGGTCAGGTCAGCCTGCCGAGCAACAGAATCGAGGCCTTCGAACCGGAAACGCTCGACAACTTCGAGGTCGGTTTCAAGACGCGATCGTTCGAAGACAAGCTGTCTCTCAACCTCTCCCTCTTCTGGGGTGAGTACGACAACATCCAACTCGCATCGCAGCGCACCGCCGGCATCAACCCGACCACCGGACTGCCAACAATCGCCCGTATCATTCAGAACGCGGGCGAAGCGCGAGTCCGCGGCGTCGAAACCGAGTTTAGCTGGATTCCCTTTCCCGAGATTCTCATCATGGGTTCCGTCGGGTACACCGACACGGAGTATCTCAATTTCGGCGGCGCCGGTGTCGTCGATGGACGCATGAGAAGTTGCACGGAAGACCTCTCAGCCGACCCCAACGATGCCGATGCGGTGGCCGACGTGCGCCGGGTCATCGACCAGCTCAAGTGCGCGATCGACGACCGCACGGGACTGCCCACCAACCGCAGCGGGCAGAGATTCATCGGCGTGCCGGCGTTGCAAACTTCGCTCACCGGCAGCTACTCGCTACCCATCAACCTCGACTCGGATTCACTCACCGGCGAGCTGACGCCCTTGGTGCAGTGGAGCTACCAGAGCAGCACGCGCTTCTTGGGACAAGAAGTCGATGAAGGGCGCCAACACGGATACCACCTGCTGAACGCCCGTCTGTCCTACGACTTCCTGGATGACCGAGCATACGTTGCACTGTGGGCGAAGAACCTGCTCGACGTGGCGTACTTCAACCACGCCTTCTCCCTCGCCGACAGTTTCGGTCACATCACCCGTTACTACCAGTCACCGCGCACCTACGGTGGCGAGATCAGCTTCCGCTTTTGAAAAGACCTGCGTGCCGCCCCGCCTTCCGTTGGGGTAGGGGGCGGCTGGCGGGACGGCACGTCGGCTTGAAACGACTTACGCGGCGCGGCGACGCGTGGTCTTCTTGCGCTTGCTTGCCGTCTTGCGCGTGCGCTTGGCGCTGCCGAGCTTGCGCTCGAGCTGCGACAAGCGACGCTTCAAGCTCGCCACTTCCGATTGCGAGGCCAGGTCGAGGCGCTTGGCCACTGGCCGCACGACGCCGGAAACGCCCTGCTCGACTGCGTCGACGATGCCGTCGATGCGCTTCTCCGCCCGCTTGGTGATGCGCTGGCGGCGCTTGTCGAGATCCGCGATCCGCTTTTCGACGCGCTTCACCGCCTGGGTGCGGCGCTTGTCGAGCGTCTTGACGGTCTTGCGTGTCTGCTTGGTCAGGTCGCGAACGAGATCCTCGGCGGGACCCGGAAGCACGCTCAGGGCGGCGTCGAAACCGCGCTCCGCAACGCTTTCAGCCCGCTCGACGACATCCTCGAAAACCTCGGAAAGCTCGCCGACCACCGTTTGCCTTCTCACTGCTCTTGCCATTTCACTTTCCTCCTGACGCATAGTGTTAACACACTGCGTCATGATGTCAACCCACTGCGTCAAAATCCCCCGGGCCCGAATCTACAGCCCCGGAAAAGACCGAGCCAGGCTCAGGCGCTTCGTAAGGTTCGGATCTTTCGAATCGCCGCCGCTTCACGCCGCCGTGCGTGAAATAGGTCCCAACGTAGCTGAAGATTCATCCAGAACTCCGGCGACATCCCGAACAGCTTGGCAAGCCGCAGCGCCGTTGCAGGGGTCACCCCCCTCTTGCCATTGATGAGCTCGTTTACCCGCTGGTAGGGAACTTGGATACGCCTCGCCAACTCGCTCTGCGAAAGTTCCATGGGCTCGAGGAACTCCTCGAGTAGCATCTCGCCCGGGTGCGTGGGTGGACGGTGGGTTGGAACGCGAACCATGACCTCTCCTCAATGATAGTCGACCAGATCTACACCTTCCGGTCCAGCGATCTACCTCCTCGAGCGAGTGGAGGGATTGCCCCAACCGCCGCCGCCTGGGGTCTCGATCCTCAAGCGGGAACCGGCGCCGAGACGCAGGGTGGTCTTGGCGGGTAGGTTGCGGCGGCGGCCGTCGGGTAGAACGACGCGGTTGTGCCCGGCCTTGCCGCCTGCGCCGCCGGCGAGGCCGTAGGGGCGGCTGTCGCGGCGTTCGCTGACGATGCTCACTTCGGCCGGCTCGAGCATCTCCACCTCGCGCACCACGCCGTCGCCGCCGCGCCAGCGGCCGCGGCCGCCGGAGGCTCGGCGCACGGCGTAGCGGTGGACGAGCACTGGGGCCTCGCTCTCCAACGCCTCGATCGGGGTGTTCATGGTGTTGGTCATGTGCGTCTGCACAGCCGCCGCACCGGCCGTACCGTTGGCCGCGCCGGCGCCGCCGGCGATCGTCTCGTAGTACGAGTAGTGCCGGCCGCGACCCGGATCGAAGCCGCCGAAGGAAAAGTTGTTCATGGTGCCAGAGCTGGCCGCCGGCACCAGATCGGGCGCCGCGCCGGCGAGGGCGCGGAAGAGGACGTCAACGATGCGCTGCGAGGTCTCGACGTTGCCGGCGGCCACCGCCGCCGGGGCCTCGGCGTTGACCACCGAGCCCGCCGGCGCGGCGATGCCGATCGGCCGCAGCATGCCGGCGTTGGCGGGAATGTCGGCGCCCGCCAAGCAGCGAAAGACGTAGTACACCGCCGCTTCGGTCACCGCGAGGTTGGCGTTGATACCGCCCTCGACGCAATCCGCACTGCCGGCGAGATCGACCTGAACACGGCCGTCGCCGACGGTGACCGCCGCGGCGATGCGAATCGACTTCTCACCGAAGCCGTCGTCGTCCATGAAGTCCTCGGCGGCGAACACGCCGCGCGGTAGACGGCGGATCGCCGCCCGCATCAGGCGCTGCGAATAGTCCTGCAGCGCCGCCATGGCAGCGGCGACGGGGGCGGCACCCCGATCGCGCACGAGCTCGGTCAGGCGCTCAGTGCCGCAGCGCAGCGCTGCCAGTTGTGCGAGAAGATCGCCGCGCCGCTCGTCGGGTACACGCACGTTGGCCAGGAAGACCTGCAGCAAGTCGTCATCGACGACACCGCGCCGCACCAGCTTGACCGGCGGCAGACGCAGCCCTTCCTGGTAGATCTCGCGCGCCAGCGGCATCGATCCCGGGGTCATGCCGCCGATGTCGGCGTGGTGGGCGCGGTTGGCGACGTAACCGACGCGGTGACCGCCGACGTCGACGGGAGCGACGACGGTAACGTCCGGCAGATGCGTACCGCCGGCAAAGGGGTCGTTGAGCACGACGACGTCGCCTTCCTCGAGCCGGTGTCGCTCGGTCGCAGCCCGCACCGAATGTGGCGCCGAACCGAGGTGCACCGGTATGTGCGCCGCCTGCGCCGCCATATCGCCGGCCGCATCGAAGATCGCACAGGAGTAGTCGCGGCGTTCTTTGATGTTGGCAGAGAACGCCGAACGGCACAGCACCACGCCCATCTCCTCGGCGATGGAGGCAAGCCGGTGGTTGAACACCTCGAGCGCGATGGCGTCGATGACGATCCGCTGCCGCCTGGAGCTGCGTCCGCCCATCCGTCACTCCCGCTCCAGCAACAGATCGCCGCTCGCCACGACGCGGGCCGACCACTGCGGCGGAACGAAAGTCGTCGCGCTCAGCTCGGTGATGACCAAGGGGCCGCCGGTGCGTCGGCGGCGTGGTAGTGCAGCGCGCTCGACGCATTGAGCGGCAACGTCGCGGCCGCGCCAGCGCAAGCGGTGCGGCTTCATCGCCGAGCGTGAAGAGACCGCACCTCGCTCCGGCACCAGATCGCGGCCAAGCGTCGCGGTGACGCGCAAGTTGACGACCTCGACGGCGCGGCCGCCGTCGGCGTAGCCGTAGAGCCGCCGGTGGGCGCATTCGAAGGCACCGCGCATTCCCTCCGGCGCCGCAACCTCGATCTCGTACGACTGGCCGCGGTAGCGCAGGTCGGCGCTGCCGGAGACGACGGGTTTCCGGCCCGGACACTCCCGCTGCAACTCGCGCCGCGCCCGCTGCAACATCGGCGACAAACGACTTCGCACCTGGGCGGCGCTGGGATCGGCGAGGCGAACCGTCTGCACGTAGCTCCGCTCGATGTCCGCGCCCATCGCTCCGCCGGCGGAGAGCACGCCGGGATGGCGCGGCACCAGCACCCGCCGCATGGCGAGGCCGTCGGCGAGCTCGCAGGCGTGCATGCCGGCAGCGCCGCCAAACGATACCAGCAGGTAGTCGCGGGCATCGTGGCCGCGCTCGACCGAGATGCGGCGCAGCGCCCGCTCCATGCTGGCATTGACGACGCGCACGATCCCCTCGGCCGCGTCCTCGACGGTCGTGCCGAGATCCCTGGCGATACCGGAAACGGCGCGCCGCGCTCGCTCGACGTCGATGCGCATGGCACCACCGAGAAAGGCTTCGGGGTCGAGTCGGCCGAGGACCAGATCGGCATCGGTCACGGTCGGCGCCTCGCCGCGCCCGTAGCAGGCCGGTCCGGGGACTGCGCCGGCACTGCGCGGTCCGACTTTCAGCGCCCCGCCCTCGTCCAGGCGCGCGATCGAGCCACCGCCGGCACCGACGGTGTGGATGTCGATGGCCGGCACCTTGACCGGCAGGCCGGCGATCGACCACTGCGTCTGACGGCCGACCGCGCCGTCGACGAGGCTGACGTCGGTCGACGTTCCCCCCATGTCGAGTGTCAAAACCCGCGCGACACCGAGTCGCTGCGCCGCCGCTCGGGCGCCGACGACACCCCCTGCCGGACCCGACAACAGCGTGCGCACGGCCTCGCGCGACGCCGTATCGACGGAGATGGCACCGCCGCTCGACTGCAGCACCCACAGGCGCCGCGCCGGCAAGTCCTTTGCCAGAGAAGCGAGATGGCGCTGCATCACCGGCGCCACGTAGGCGTTGAGGACCGTCGTCGAGAGGCGCTCGTACTCGCGATACTCGGGTACCAGCTCGTGCGAGACCGAACAGGCAAAGCCGCGCCGTCGCAGCGCCGCCGCCAGTGCCTGCTCGTGCGCCGGGTTGGCGTAGGAGTGCAGCAGGCAGAGGGCGATCGACTCGGCCTGCAAGGCAGCGGCGCGATCGCAGACCTCGGACGCGCCGTGCTCGTCGAGCGCCTGTAGAATCTCACCGTCGTGCGCGACGCGTTCGCCAACGCCGAGACGGCGGCGGCGCGGCACCAGAGGCCGCGGCCGGCTGGGCACCAGGGCGTAGATGTCGTCGCGCGTCTGTCGCGCGATCTCCAAGACGTCTTCGAAACCGGCCGTCGTGACCACCGCGACACGCGCGCCGCGGCGCTCCAAGACGGCGTTGGTCGCAACCGTCGAGCCGTAGGTCACCTCGGCTTCGCCGGCGCACTCGCCGCAGAGCTCGAGCAACCCGTCGATGACCGCGCGCGCCGGGTCGTCCGGCGTCGAGCGGCGCTTGTGGATGCGGCACCGGCCATCCGGCCACAGCGCCACGAAGTCGGTGAAGGTCCCCCCGGTATCGACGCCAACGAGCATTGCCGACTGTCGCGCCAGTACCGACGGGGTCTCAGGCGGCTTTCTTCGACGCCTTCTTCTTCGAGTCTTTTTTCGTCGAATCCTTCTTCGCCGTCGCCGACTCCGACTTGGCACCATCGGACTTGCCCGCATCCGGCGAAGACTTCGCCTCGGCGCCGGCGGAAGCGTCGGAACCGCTCGACGTATCGCCCTTGTCAGCGCCGCTCTTGCCGTAGTCGGTAACGTACCAGCCGGAGCCCTTGAGCTGGAACGAGGTGTTGGAAATCAACTTCTTGACCTTGCGCCGCTTGCATTGCGGACACTTGGTCAGCGGATCTTCGGTAATTCGCTGGGTGACTTCGATGACGCCACATTTCGAGCATTCGTACTCGTAGATCGGCATGGTTCCTCCGCCTGGCAAACGCCGGATGGCCGGCGAGCGGCCGTCGTTGTTCCCGACTCGGGGAGGCTAACCACGCCCCTAGTGGGTGTCAAGGCCGTGTTTTCCCAGGTGTTTTTCACCCACTACGCATTCGACGGCAGCCGGCCCAAGCGCTCGCGCAGTTGCGCCTCGGTGGCGCCGGCGATGTGCACGGTCTTGTCGCGGGCACTGTGGCCGCGGGCGATCTCGACGTCTTTTTTCTTGACCCCGAGCCAGGCGGCCAGCACGGCGATCACCGCATCATTTGCCGCGCCGCCGACCGGCGCGGAACAGACGCAGACTTTCACCCGCTCGCCGCGCACCCCGACGACTGCGTTGCGACTGCTGCGCGGTTGGACGCGCAGCGCCACTCGCACTCCATCTCCTACGGCGCGGACGGCCGACACGGATCAGCGCAGGGCGAAGGCGAGGTCGCGCAGCGTCTGCACCAGGAACGCCTGAAGAAAGTAGATGGCGAAGATGACGATCAGCGGCGACAAGTCGATGCCGCCGGCGATCGCCGGCACGACGCGCCGCACCCGATAGAGCAGCGGGTCGGTGGCCTGGTGGAGAAAGCGCACGATCGGGTTGTAGGGGTCGGGGTTCACCCACGAGAGCAGCGCCCGGATGATCACCAGCCACATGAACAGGGTGAGCACCATGCCGACGACCAGAGCGACGGCGTTGAGAAAATTGGCGACTACGAACATTAGCTTGGATCTTGGACTTGCGTCTTGGTCTGCGCTGTTCTCGCTACAGCGTACTAGGTGCGGTCGCCGCGAACAACGGACAGCGGCCCCATCTAACGCTCGCCGAGCTCGCGCGAGCGCTCAGTAGCGCGGCACACTCCTTCGACCAGGGTCGTGGTCAATCCGCGGCGAGCCATCTCCTCCAAACCGGCCTGCGTCGTGCCGCCCGGCGAGGTAACGGCCTGGCGCAGTCGCGCCGGCGATTCGCCGGCTTCTTGCAGCATCGCGGCGGCACCGGCAATCGTCTGCAGCGCCAACTCTTGCGCCATCTCGGGCTCGAGCCCCGCCTCGACACCGCCCTCGATGAGCGCCTCGGCAACCCGATAGACGTAGGCGGGCCCACTACCGCTGAGGCCGGTCACGGCATCGATCAACTGTTCATCGCGCACGGCGCGCGCCCGCCCGACGGCGCGCAGCAGCTTCAGCGCCAGCTTCTCGTCGCTCAGCCGCGCCGCGGCGCCGCGCACCACCACCGACATGGCCTTGCCGAGCAGCGCCGGAGTGTTGGGCATGACTCGTACGACCCGAGCTTCGCCGCCGAGTGCCCGCTCGATCTGCGCCGTCGACACACCGGCGGCGATCGAGATGAAGACCTTTCTGGCGCTCACCGCCGGGCGCATTTCGGCGAGCACGGCGTCGATGACCTGCGGCTTGACGGCGAGAACGACGACTCCGCTGTCGCGCACCACAGCGCCGTTGTCACTCGTCATCGCAATGCCGAGGCGCCGTTTCATCGCCGAGCGTTTTCGCGCGTCGATATCGGAGGCGACGATCTCCTTGGCGCTGTAGAGTCCGGCACCGAGCAAGCCGCGGATCAAGGCTTCGGCCATGTTGCCGGCGCCGGCAAAGCCGATCCGATAGCCCGCCGCCGCAGATCTTCTACGCACCGCCTTGCCGCTGCGTCTGCCCATCCCTTCCTCCTATCGCACTTTCGCCGGCCCGGAAACGGCCGCACGGCCGGCGCGCGGACCGAAGATGGCGGTGCCGATGCGAACGATCGTCGCTCCTTCTTCAATCGCCACTTCGAAGTCGCCGGTCATCCCCATCGACAGCTCGCGCAGCCCGGTCGCATCGCCGAGCTCGCGCAAGCGCCGGAAGTACGGTCGCGTCTCCTCGCCGCTTGCCGCCGGCGGAATGCACATCAGGCCTTCGACACGCAGCCCATCCTCGCCGCGCAACTCGTCGGCCAGCGCCGCCAGCGCGACCGGGGCGACGCCGTGCTTCGACTCCTCCGCCGCGAGGTTGACCTCGACCATGATCGAGATCGTCCGCCCGGCCGCCGTCGCACGGCGCGCCAAGGCGCGTCCGAGAGCGACGCTGTCGACCGTTTGCACGACGTCGAAGGCAACCGCCGCGCGCGCCGCCTTGTTGCGCTGCAGATGGCCGATCATGTGCCAGCGCACCGGTGCGTCGATCGCCTCGCGCACGCGCAGCGCCTCCTGGACGTAGTTCTGCCCGACGTCCTCGATCCCCGCATCGATGGCGGCGCGCACGCGAGCGGCCGGCATGGTCTTGGCGGCGGCGACGAGACGGACGTCGCGCACGTCGCGGCCGGCGCGCGCCGCCGCGGCGGCCATGCGCCGGCGCACCGCGGCGACGTTGGCGGCGACGTCGCTGCCGATCTCCATGCCGATCTTCCTTCACCCGCCCCGGCGCTGGGGCAGGATGGCGGCTCGCGTCAACATCTCGCGCACCGTCTCCACCGGCAAGCCGACGACGTTTTCGTACGACCCCTGCAACCGCGTGACGAAGTCGGCCGCTCCCCCTTGGATCGCATAGGCACCCGCCTTGTCCATCGGTTCGCCGCTTTCCACGTAGGCGTCGATCTCATCATCGCCCAGCCGGCGGAAGTGCACGACACTCTCCTCGCATGCTTCCTCGTGCAGCACGCCGCCCGGAGCGACCAGGGCGACGCCGGTGAGCACGCGATGACGGCGGTTCGACAGTCGTTGCAACATGCGCCGCGCCGCCGCGCCGTCCGCCGGCTTGCCGAGAACTTCATCGCCGACGGCGACCACCGTATCGGAGCCGAGAACCCACGCCTCGGGCTGCTGCTGCGCAACCGCCATCGCCTTTTCGCGCGCCGTGCGCCGCGCGTAGTCGTCGGCCAACTCGTGCGGGCGCTTCGCTTCGTCGATGTGACTGGGAACGATATCGAAGAAGACTCCCATCGACTCGAGCAAACGGGCCCGGCGCGGCGAGGCCGAGCCGAGGATCAGCGAGGTCATCCGACTTCACAAATGGAGATGCGCGGCGCTGTCAAGCGAGGGCATCGTCGCGGCCGTCCTCTGCACTCGTCATTCGGTTGGGATTCGCAGTGGCGGCGCTGCTATGGTGCGACGGAAGATGGTTGGTTTCCCTGCCCTGCTCCGCTGCTGGCCGGCGCGCATCCTCCTCGCATCCCTGCTCGCCGCGTGCGCCCGCCCGGTGGCGGAAGCGCCGCCACCGGCGCCCCAGCCGACACCGCAGCCAACCCTGACGCCGACACGCATCTCGCGGCCGCAGACGCGGGCGGAAAGGGCGCGCGCCCTCGCCACCTCGGTCGAGCTGGTGCGCGACCGGCGCTGTCGCGAAGCGGTGCCACTGCTGCGGGTCCTGCTCGACTCCTACCCCGAGATGGAGGACTACCACCTGCACCACCTGGCGACCTGCGCCGCGGCGAGCGGCGATTGGACGACCGCCGGGGACGCCTGGGCGCGACTGAGCCGCGACCACCGCGACAGCATCCACGTCGCCGCTGCCACCTTGTCCCGCGGCCAATACCTGCAACGATCGGGCGACCACCTGGCAGCGGTGCCGTTGCTGCAGCGCGCCGCCCTCGCCGAGGACAAGAGCATCGCCCATCGCGCCCAACTGGCGTTGGCGGAGATCGAGCTGGCCAACAAGAACGTCCGCTCGGCCTATTCCATGTTTGCCGCCCTGCGCGCCGACGCCGGGCCGGAGACGAGAAAGCAGGCCAGGGGCTACGTCATGGCCCTGCGCGACAAGTACCCGGAGCTGGCGCCGCGCGGCGGCGAACGCGAGGACGAAGTGCGCGCCTTGCTGGGCGAGGGCGAGCACGACGAGGCGCTGCGTCTGACGCAGGCCCTGCTGGCGACGGCCAGCCAGAGCGAGCGCGTCGGCTTGTTGCGAGTGCGCGCCAAGATCGAAAAAGCCAGCGGCGACGTGCAACGACACCTGCGCACCTTGCGCACCGTTCACACCACCTACCCGCGCTCCAAACACGCTCCGGAAGCGCTCTACAGCGAGGCCCGCTGGCTGTGGAACAAAGACAGCGACGCCAAGGCAAAGAAGGTGTTCGCCGAGCTGTTGCGGCGCTACCCGGGTCACCGCCGCGCCGCGACGGCGCGCTACGCGCTGGCCCGCATCGCCCAGGCCGCCGGCGAGCAGCGCCGCGCCGAGCGCGGTTTTCGCGACGTCATCAAACGCCATCCGCGCAGCAACTACGCCAGCGAGGCGCGCTGGCAGGTCGCCTGGATGCGCTACCGCGGCAAACGCTGGCGCGAAGCCGAGCGCGAATTCGCCAAGATGGCGCGCGGCTCGATGAGAAAGTCCGCACGCGCCCACTACTGGCGGGCGCGCGCCCTCGAGCACGAGGGCAAGGCCAGCGCGGCGCGCGAGATCTACGCAACCCTGCTCGAACGCGCACCCGACTCGTACTACGCCTGGCGCGCGGCGCAGCGCCTGGGCCGGTCCGAAGCGCGCGCCGACGACGTGCCGGCGCCGGCGATGCCCTTTCCCGCGCTAGCGGACTCGATGAGGAGAGACTACCACCTGTTTCGCGCCGCCGAGTTGCACTCGGCCCGACTCTACAGCCTGGCGCGGCGCGAAGTGCGCGCCTTCGAGCGCGGCGACAACGACCAGCCGCGCGACCTCATGATCGACCTGCACCGCGCCGTCGACGGCCATCGTCGCGCCATCCGCCTCGCAGCGAAAGACAGCAGCCGCTACCCCGAAGTGCTCTACCCCCTCGCCTTCTGGGATCTCGTTCGCGGCCACTGCGCGCGCTACGACATCGACCCGCTGCTCGCCCTGTCTTTGATGCGGCAGGAGAGCCTCTTCGACGTCGAAGCGCGCTCGCCGGCCAACGCGCGCGGCTTGATGCAACTCCTGCCGAGAACGGCGGACGCCGTCGCCGCACGCATCGGCCGCGGTGGCCGTATCGACCTCTACGATCCGGCGACCAACATCGAGCTCGGCACCGCTCACTTGCGTGAGCTGGCCGACAAATACGACGGCGATCACGTTCGCATGCTCGCCGCCTACAACGCCGGCGCCGCCGCCGTCGCCAAGTGGGACCGGCGCTTCGGCACCCTCGACAAGGACGAGTACGTCGAGTCGATCACCTACAGCGAAACGCGTGACTACGTAAAGAAGGTGCTGCGCAACTACCGCCGCTACCAACGCATGTACGGAAGCGGCTGAGCGTCTATGGACGACGAGATCGTAGTTCTGGCGCGCTATCGCGAGCCGGCCGAAGCAAATCTCGTCAGCAACTTCCTCGAACGACACGGGATAGTCACCTTCCTCCGAGACGAGCACACGGTCGGTTTAGTTTGGACGTATTCCGACGCGCTGGGTGGGGTCAAGGTCATGGTCCTTCACCAGGACGCCGAGGAAGCACGCAATCTTCTCCGCATCCTCGAGCAACCCGCAGAGATCGAATCCACCCCGGATCCAGAAACGGAGCGATGCCCGACCTGCGGCAGCAGCGATCTCGGGCGAGAGCGCGTCGAGCGAAAATGGGGAGCCGTCGCGCTCTTGTCGGGTTTGGTCGTGCCGGTCTTCGGACCGCGACTGCGCTGTCGCACCTGCGATCACCGGTGGAAACCGAAGCAACACGAGTTTCCCGACATTCCCGCCTACCAAGAGAGCGAAGACGACGACCGCCCGAGCCAGCTAGAGCTATTCGCGCAGATGGGACGGGTGCTCGGAGTATTCGTTCCATGGATCGCGGTCGCGATCCTGGCGCTGCACACCTTTCGCCGCTGCTGAGTCGGCTATCGCTTCTGCGCCGACTCGACCATACAGGCCATCGTATCGACCCAGGTTTCGAGAAAGCGCTCGTTAACAACCAAAACCTGTCCTCTCACCCTTACTACCATCACGCTCGAGACGCTGGGACCTGACTCGCGCAGCCACCCAACCGAGGAGCGGAACGAGCAGGATAACAAACGAAGAACCGCTGAGCTGTGGCGGCCCGATGTGACAGCCAGAGCTGGCGACATCCTCGCCTCGATCGATTTGCCACGCCGCGGAGGCCGATGTTGGTGTCGGTGATGGTCTTGCACTTGCCGTGAACCTCGCCGTCGGCGTTGGCGGCACCTCACCACGCACGCGCAAAAACCCCGAGCGCACATCCAACGGGAGCGCCACTCCCGCGGCATCCGACGCTCCGGACTGTTCCAATCGGATCTCGTAGGTCCCCGGCACCTGCGGCACCAGCGCATCGCAGCCGAGCAGCTCGACGTCGTCGCGGATCGGAGAGAGATCGGAAAACGAGATGACGATTACCTTCACCGTACCGTGAGGTGTACTGGCGAAGACCGTGTCTCCCTTTTCCGCAGCCGGGTTGGCACGACATAAAAACTCCTCCTTCCTGAGCTCCGATGCCGGAGCGCCCAGAATCTCAACCGGCCCAGACCAGATCTCGAACTCCAGTCCAGCCAGATCGACCGCACCGCTGCGATAGTGAGCCGCAATTCTAACCACCTGACCGGGATCGGCTTCGAGGTCATTGACGCAAACAATCGCCCGACCTCGCTCGATCGGCTCGCATGGGCGCGGATCCTTCAAGAAGGTCGGGGTCGGAGTGACCGTCGCCGTTGCGGTTGACGTTGGAGTCGGTGTCGGCGAGAGCCACGGAACGAAGACATCGACCAGGAGGTCTTCCGTCCGCACCGAGCGTTCACCAAACGATGCTCCGTCGAAGCGCAGGTAGTACTGGCCGTCGAGAGCGGCAGGGTCGATCCGAACCTGACAACGAAAGAGCCAGATGTCGGGCCGGTAGTACCACACTGGAGGATCTCCCGAATCGTAGCCGTACGATCCCGGGTCTACCTGCACCTTCACAGCAAGAGCATCGCATCTCGCCTGGCCGTCCGTACCGTTGCATCCGGCGGCCCGGAGTTCGAAGGACGCACCACTGCTGAGCTCTGGGTTGAATCGGCACATCGGAGAACCGTCTTCGTCTACGACCAGCTCGAGGGGGTAGTTGGCTTCGATTGCCGTGCTCAATTCGCCCTTGAATGGCGCCTTGGAGCTTCCCGTTAGCTTGAACTCGACATCGTTCGTCCAACCCGCATCGGTCTCCACACCGCGTCCCCCGAGTGTCAAGATCGGTGTAGGAGCCGGAGTAGGGCCGTAGTAGCGCAGCATCCAGTCCGGCGTCGGGGTCGGGTCGCCGCGCTGCGCGAGAACGATCACGTCCTGGCTCAGAACCTGCAGCCGTGGAACAACCTCATCCGAATCGACGTACAAGTTCGAGACACCGATCGGGTAAGTGCCCGGTTCTGTCGCCGGTTCGATCTCTGCGCGGCAAATGACGGGTGGCCACGCCTCCAGATTCGACTGTCCAGTCACCAGCAGACGCAGTCCAGGGCAGTCATGAGGCGGAGCACACCCTCCGGGCAAGAACTCGGCCCCTATGTGGTACCTTTCTTGGTCGTCGCTGGCTAGAAAACGACCTCGCCACGGAATTCCGCAGTCGGGTACTCCTGGCAGCCATTCGCGGGGACTGATTCCGCCCGAAAACCACAGATCGAGTTGAAACCCCCAGACGCCCAACTCGTCGTCGTAGCCGCTGCGGCCGACCTCGATGTCGATGATTTCGCCGGCGAGCCCCGCCCCACCGTCGACGCGCAACCACACCCCTTCCTGACGGACCGGGGGGGTTACACCGGGCGTCGGAGTCGGCACGATCGTCGGCGTCGCCGTGGGTATCCGTCGCCACACCTCGACGTCGGACACCGGCACCGGCTGCGAGCACTCGGGCCCGACACATCCAACCGCGATCGACCAAATCAGGTTGCCTCCGTCGAACCCGCTGGGTCGAACCAGTCGGGCGATGCGGGCGCCGTTCGCGACATCCCAGACGTCGACGAGAGACGACCGACCGCCGTAGGCACGACCCAGGTGTGCGGCGATCGACAGCAACCGAGGCGAGCTCCCCAGCGCCGACGTCTGGTGGGCACCATTCCCGGCAACCGACACAGCCCACAGGTCCCCTTCGTAGTTCCCCGCGTGATATGCGACCAGAATTCCTTCGTCCACCGCGAGCTCGATCCGATATCTGGATGGAGACGGGAGAGTGACTCGAGTATCAACCTCCGGAGAATCTCGATGGTAGCCCCGACTCCAGACTCGATCATCCTCGCCAGCGATGAAGACTCGATCATCGGCAGCCGCGAGCGAAACTGGAGCTGTTTCGATCGGGTAGGATTCGACCACCGCCGTGGACACGTCCAAGACGATGAGGTTCGCGCCATCATGCGCAACGATCGTGGACCCGTCCGGGGACATCGAGGGAGAGTGCCAAGCACGCTCCGGCCTGATTTCGTGAACGACTTCATTCTCGGCCGGATCGACCACCGTCAAGCCGCTGCCGGAACCAAAGCGCGTCTGAACGAACACCAGCTCACCATCCGGAGTCGGCAGTATTCTTCCCGGTTCCCCATCCAAGGGGATTTCGGCAACGACCGCTCCGGAGATCGGCTCGAGTACGACCAGGAAATCGCCGTCGCGCCGCGTCGGGCCGGCGTAAAGCAAACCGCTTGCTCCAAAGGCAACCTGATCTTCGTGACGCATCCCCAAACCGGTGTGCGTTACCCTAGCCCCACCGTTCCAAACCGTGATGTCTCCATTCTCCCCGGAGGCGGCTACGATCGTGTCGGGAGGCGTGCGCCCTGCGGGAAGAGTCATCGGACGCACTCCGGCGTGTCCACCCGTGGGATCCAGCACTTCCAGTGCTCGGAAGCGAACGTCCCCGCCGGTCGCGCCAATCAGCGCGCCCGTCTCGGCATCGAGAACCAGCAGCGAAGGATTCGCATCGACGGCTGCGTAGACCGATACACCATCGGCGACCATCGCTCCCACTCGACCAGGCACGAGGTGCTTGGCCAGGAGAGCACCGGTCGCAAGATCAACCAGGTGGATCTCGTGCAACCCGCCGACCTGGTCGTGAGACAACGCTACGAAGGCGTGGCCCTCGGTCGCTGCCGGTGCAACGGCCACCAAGTCATAGCCCGACTCGCCAACCCACCGCCGCAGCAGGCCTTGCTCCGAAATACGTGCGACGACCGGTTTATGCCCGTAGTTCCACGATGCATGCTTGGTAGCCCCAACCAAAGCGACGCGCCCACCAGTTTCAGAGACCACTGAAACGGAGCCAGTCTCCCAATCGTCGATCACAGAGTGCTCCGCGAGCAGGGCACCTGACTCGAGGTCAAAAACTGCAACAGGGTTTTCCGACCTTCCGACGACGACATAGCCGCCTCGCAACACGGCAACGGAATGGACAAAGCCCAAGGCGATGCTCCCCTCAGGGAACCATTCAGGCCGATCGTAGAGCGCTGGTCCGTAGTGCGATGTGCCCGACGCCAAATCGAAAACCGTGAGCTCGGGCGTCGTCGACACAAGCAAACGCTGGCCGAACGGGTCGAATGTGAGCGGAAACCGAGAGCCAAGATGCTCCCTCACCGACACGAAAGTGTGGAATAGATCGAAGCGTCGCCTATCTCCAACCGATAGCTCCCGGATGGCCAGATCGGACTTCGACCAGACGAACACGCGCTCGCCGTCGGCGCCGGCAGCCAGCGACACGAATCGCGAATCGGCGACGAGAGTCTCATGCTCGGCCGTGACTGACGCGATACGCTCTACGCCACGATCGGAAAGGACATAGTACGAGCGGTCGGTCTCACGCCACCCAACGTCCCGCAGCTTCCTGACACGTGCGGAGGCACCGACGGGACGTCCGCCGTCCAGCACGGAAAGCGGCCCTGATGGATCAAAGTGGCTTTGCCCAGCGAAGAACAGGGCATGCCGCGAACGCGGAAAGGAGACGATCCGACCTCCATCGTCGTCATCCGATTCCCACAGGACGTCCCAGGTTTCGAGATCGTGTGCGACGAAGTGCCAACCACGACGAATCACCACGGCAGCACCGTCGTCGGAAAAGCGAATCTGCCGATCGGAGTCGCGGAACGGCCGACGTGCAGACAGTGCCTCACTGAGCTGTCTCACCCGGGTCGCGCCGCTCGACAACTCGATGTCGGCGACTTCCCGGTGCGTCACGACGAAGGCTCGCTGACTCGTCGGTGAGATCCGAAGACCCAACGCCGCCCCGCGGAACGGAAAACGCCGCGACTCGCCCGACGTCGGATCAAAGGTCCACACGGCTTGTTCCCCGAGCAACACCAGATGGTCGCTCGTGTGCGTAACCCCTACCGCTTGGATCGAAACCCCCAACTTGGTGCCCCCCGGTCTCCACTCGATCTCAGAGGAAGTGCTTTCGTAGAGGTCGTGCACCGCGCTTGGTCGCGAATCATAGATCGCAAACAGCCATCGCCCCGAGCCGGACAACGCCAGGTAATCTGCTCCACCGGGAAGAGAACCGACTGGCTCGTGGGAATCCGTCGCGACCACCATCAGACCGTGATTCCCGACTCTCACATACGCTTGGCGCAGATGGGTTTGGAAGACGACCTCACGCGGGTCTTCGATCGGTATCCGCTTTACGATTCGATTCACAGCTGGATCGTAGACCAGCATCCGGTCGCGTTCGCGGTCCAGCAGGTAGGCAAAGCTCTCGTCCGGCGACCAGACGATTCGATCGGCGCGAACGTCATTGCCTGCCACCAGTGTCTCTACTTCACCGCTCGCAGTATCGACGCGGACGATCCGATCCCGCACCTCGTCGATTGCCACGAGTTGAGCTGCGAGAACTTGCAGCGGTGCAAGAGTTGCAAAGCCGACCAACAATCCCACGGCTGTCGATACGCGCATGGTGCCGACGCAAGCAAAAGAAGCACCTGGACTTGGTCAGTTGTCGCTCCGGGGTTTTTCCGGGGGCAATCTCTCGCAGAGCTTGCATCTCTGCCGCGACCGACTTGCGAGTGCGCCAGAGACGAATCTCTGCAACGATCAGGCGCGGAACATGGTGCGCAGCGCCACTCGGCGCATTTCTTTGTGCATGAAGTGGTAGGTCACGCCTTCGCTTTCGTCTTGCACCTCGCTGGGTAGACTGGCGAGATCATCGCCAAGGGGGAGGACGTTCTGGGCGAAGACGAAGGCGCGCAGCATCGGGTCGTAGAACGAGAAGAGCATGCGGTAGAGGGTGTCGTCGTCGGGCAGCTCGGTGCCGCTTGGTACGATGAGCGGCGGGAACTCGCGCTTGGCGATGATCTCGCCGGTGTCGATACCCGGCGCCATGTAGAAACACGATGCTCCGGGCTTGCCGCGCAGCAACATCGACCACATCAGACAGTCGGCGCCGCGCACGTAGGGCAGATATCCGGGGTGGACGTGGAGGAAACGCAGTCCGTCGAGATCGAGCAGGGAACGCGGCACCAGGCCGCCTCCGGTGTAGAGCACGGCCCCCGGCCCGAGTTTTCCCAGCGCTTCGGCCAGGGCGGGATCTTTGAGATTCTCGACGAGAACCCGGTCGAAGCTCTCACAGTGACTCTCGTAGTCGAACGAACCCGGAAGCTCCCCGAGCATGGCGCTCGCACCGGCCATGCTCTGGTCGAGGTTGGCTCCGGTCGCTTCGACCAGTGCCGGATGGTTCTTGGCGATCTGCCGCGGCCAGTGGTTGTGACTCTGGTCCTGGACGCTCTGGCAGTACGCGGTGCGCATCGCACCGGGAAAAAACCTGCCGATCGCCTTGCCGGTGGTCGGGTGGCGGCTCATCACCATGAGTAGAATACGGCTGGGGCGCACCCCAGCGTGTTTCATCGCCAGCAGGTACGAGCGAGCCGAGGGCCCTTCGTACGCTAGAACGGTCAGCGACAGAGTCTTCATGCGCCGATACCCGCTTCGATCTGGCTCAGACGGCCGCGACAGACCTCGGCCAGCTCGGCGCTGCCATCCACACCGGCCGCGGCAGCGAGATCGACGGCAGCAAAGGCGGCGTTGAGAAGCTTGAGAGCCAGGCCGCGATGATCTTCGCTCTCGGCCGGCATGCGCGACCAGTCGACCAACACACCAACCAAATCGACCCACGCGCCTTTGTCCAGAGTCGGCGCGCCCGCTTCCTTCTTCCAACCCGACCGGTAACGCGCGTCGACCCGCCTGGCCACCTGGATCTTGCGACACAACCACTCCAGCTCCCGGCGCTGTTCTTCGCTCGGCAGCGAGTGCGCGCCCGCGGCGCCCTTCAACTCGGCGATGACTCTCGACGTATCGATGCCCTCAGCGCTCATCTTCCGCCTTTCTCTCGGCTCTTGGTCGCGAGAACCTTCTCGATGTATTCGGCTGCGACGACACCACTGCTTCCCAGGTTGAAAACGGCGCGTTCGCGCACGGCGCGAATCTGCTCGGCAAAGGCCTGCGGATCGGCGCACAGCTCGGCGATCGCCGGTGCACATCGCTCGAGGTGGTCGGGGTCGATCACCTTGCCGATTTCGTCACGCACCCACACCTCCAATGGCTCGATTTCGAGCTGCTCGTAGTCGGGATTGTTGACCTTGCGCGGCATGTCGAGGAACAGAACCGGGCGCTCCAGCCCAAAGGCGTACTCCAAGGCCGCGCCGGACCAGTCGCTCAGCATCACGTGCGAGCGGTGCAACGACGCGGCGCCGCTGATGTTGAGATCGATCTCGAAACGTTCGTCGCCGTCAAACCGGCGGCGCAACTCGGCGAGGATCCGCGGATCGTTCTTGTCGGTCATCGGATGCGGGCGGACGATGACGTGCAGCCCGGCGTCGAGGAGCGCCGCCACCAACGGCTGCGCCAGGCGTTCGAGAATCCCATTCTCCCCCCACGAGGGAGCGATGAGAACGACGTAACGACCGTCCGTCACGGCCTCTGGGCCACCGCCGTCGCGCTCTTCGATGATCGTCTCGAGGCGGTTGTACCCGTGCTCGACCAGCGTCTTCTCCGGCAACCCCGACGCCTTTTCGTTGGCGCGGATTTCGCGCACGTGGTGCGGGCCGACGCAGAACACCGCGTCGTAGTGATCGAAGGCACCCGGGCGGTAGATCATGTGCGTGCTGACGATCGAATGGAAGACATAGGCGTAGTGAACGGGCGCCGTTTTCGAGCGCTTGATGTAGTGCCTCTCCAGCTCGGGCATGGTCATCACGACGATGTCGGTCTCGAGGCCGGAAAACGCCGTCGTCCGCACCGTGCCGGCGCCGATGTCGAAGGCGTGCAGGCGCGGATGGTCGCTGCCGAGCACCGGATCGTCGGCCGACGACGTCAGATAGCAGACGTCGCGACCGCGCACCTCCGTCAGCTCACGCACCATGGCTTCGAAATGCGGCCAGGCGCCGCCGTCCTCGGCATAGAAGACGACGCGCCGCTGCTCGGGGTCGAGCTTGGTGAAGCGCCGGTAGGCTCGCGTCTGATCGACGAAAGAGAAGAGGCTCATCGACCCGGGTTCCAGTGCTCCACCAACCGCCCCTCGGCCAGCATGCGACGGTACTCCTCGAGATCCTCGCGGGTGTCGACTTCCAGCCAGCCGCCGTCGACGAGGACCGCGCGCAGTGGATGACCGGTATCGATCATCTCTTGCAGAAACGACGTCATGTACATGTTGGGCAGATCCTTGCCATCGTAGACACCGCTCGGATCGAGACCGTCGTACACGCGCAGAAGATCAGCGCAGAGCTCGCGGCTCACTTTGATGAGGCCCATGTACTGCCCCTCGACGTCGTCGAGCGAGCGCGGCTTCTTGCCGAGCTCGACGATGTCGCCGTTGCCGTCCAATTTGAGCGTCTCCGCGTCGTTGAGGGGATCGTCCATGCGCAGCCGCCACAGCTCGTACCACTTGGTGTTGACAGCGGTGCTGAACGGTGCCGGGCAGGCGATCAGCTCTTCGAGCACCCGCCTCTCGTAGGCGATGTCAGCGTAGAGGATCAAGACGTCGTCGGCACCGTCGAGGAGCTCTCGCGCGCACATCAGAGATGTCACCATGTTGGTCTCGTCATAGCGCGGGTTGTGAAACGTCGGCCGGCCGAAGCGATCGAGCTGGTCGGCGCGATAGCCGGTGACGATGCTGACGTCGAAGCCGCCGATGCGATCGAGCACGTCGAGCTGGTGCTCGATCAGCGCCTTGCCGCCGATCTCGACCATGCACTTCGGTCGATCGTCGGTGTAGGGACGCAAGCGCGTGCCGCTGCCCGCGGCGAGAATGACGACCCTCATCGGTTCTCCTGAGCGCTGCGAAAGAACGAGGCGATCAATTCGCGGTCGCGCTGGTCGTTGGGATCGCGCTCCGGATGCCACATGACGGCGAGGCGCGGCAGCGTGCGGTGAGCGATCGCCTCGACACTGCCGTCACCTGCGTGCGCCAGGGCGACGAGATCGTCGCCCAGATCACCGGCGGCGACGCCAAAGTCGTGGAAGGAATTGGTGGCGTCGCGGTCACCGAGCCCAAAGCGCGCCGCCTCGGCGGTCGCTCTGATCGCGTGGCGCTGGGCGACGTGGCCCTCGATCGCGGTCAGGCGGCCGCCGTGGTGCTGGACCATCGCCTGCAATCCCCTGCAAACCCCGAAAATCGGTACGCCTGCCGCGGCGCAATACTCGAGCAGAATCTCTTCGCAGCGGTCGCGCTCCGGCGCCGTGTTGGTCGCCCCTTCGAGAGCGGCCAGATCGTTGCCGCCCGAGAAGACGATGCCGCGCAGATCGAGCTGGCGCGCCATCGCTTCGACGTGTTGCGGGGCGTTGGGCAACGCCACCGGTGTAAAGTCGAGTCCGCACAGAAGCTCCGCCCACGCCTGATCGAGACAGTCGCGCCGCTCGCCGTAGGCGGCAACCACTTCGACCCGCTGGGTGATGCCGATCCTCATTTGGCCACCCGGATCTGCCGGCCGGCACAGTCGAGCTCGACGACTTCGGCCTGGGCCAAGCTCTGGTAGAGCAGCTCGCCGACGCCTATGGCCGCCGGCAGACCAAACTCAGCGGCGCGGATGGCCATGTGCGAGTTGCCGCCGCCGTGCATGGTGACCAAGCCGGTGATGCGGCGCGAGAACAACCAGTCGAAGCCCGGATCGGCATTGGGAATGACGACGATGCGCTCCTCGACCTCGATCTCCGGCGAAGCGCCGGCCGAGAGGACGACGATCGGCGCGCGAACGGTCTTCGAAGAAACGAAATTCGGAATCGCCTTGAGTTGCTCGAAACATCCAAAGTCGTCGGCCGAAAAGATCTGGCCGGGAAGACAGAGTGATTCCGTGACCCGATAGGCCTCTTCTCCCTGCACCGCCAGGCGCTCGAGCGCATCGCCCATGTTCCCGGTCGAGGCGGCGCGCAGGGCGAAAATGTCGTCGATCGCCACATGTGCCAAGCGGTCGCGCTCGATCCCGCATTCGGCGGCGAGCTCGGCCAGCGCCTCCAGGGCGGCGGAGAGCTTGCGCGAAAAGACGAACTTACACAGCTCGCGCCCTTCGATGGCGGTCGCCAGGAAGTCGCGAAAGCGCTCGACGTCGCCGTCGAGACCGATCTTCTCGAGCTGCTCCGAGATGCCCCGGCATGTGGGCTCGTCCCACGCCGCCGCTGCCGCAGCGGGCGGTGCGGTGGCGGCGCCGGCCGCTTCCACCGCCGGTCGCAGGAAGAGATCGGGAGCGCTCGCATAGCACGGCGAAGTGATGTCGTAGGTGCCGGGACGCAGGTGCCCGTACTCGGCGACGAAGACCTCCCACTCCATCTCGCCGGCGGCAACGGCGCCGGCATCGCGCTGTAAGGCACCGGAGACCGTCTCCAGCGAGGCGACGAACTCACTTTCACAACTCTCCGTGACGACGCCGGTATGCGGCAGAGTGCGCAACAGCGACGCCGCGACGAAACCGGCACGCGCCAGATGTGAGAAACGAAGCGTGTCGATGCGGCGGAGATCCTCGAGCAGAGCGTAGGCGCGCTCCAGTGGCGGCAGGTCAGCGGCATCGATCTTGGCGAAGCGCCAGGACATCTCGTCGATACCGACGAAGTCGTGCGCACAGCGCTCCATCGCCCGCCGCGTGATGCCCACCAGGGCTCGCCGCAGCACTTCCATCTCTTCACCGCTCAGCACAGCGGCCAGACGCTGCGCCGCCTGTTGTTCGAAATCAAAAGTCATACAGGTGAAGAGGACGGCAAACTCGACCTTGTCGTGCAGCTCCGGGTGCTGCGCCAGATAGCCGAGGTAATCGTTCACCAGACGCGCCGCGGCAGCGTCGTCGAGCTCGGCGGGGACGAAGGAATTGAACGTCGCCCGCACGTCGACGAAGGGGTGGCCGAGAACATCGACGATGAGATTGCAGGGGCGCACGTCGCGGCAGCCGTATTCGGCGCGCTGCGTCGCCCAAACCTCGTCGGTAATGATGTAGCGGTACAGCGAGAAGGCCAGGCGCCGCGGTTTCGTACCGATGATCTCGGCCGGGTTCCAATCCGACATCACCGACAACTGCGTCGAGTCGCCGACGACGAACGGCGGCGGCTTCTGCAACTCGGCAAAGAACCGTTTCCCCTCGGCAATCGCCGCCGCGACCGGGCGATCCGCCGCCGCCTCATCGACGCCGGACAAAGCGATCGGCCGCACCTGAAAGATGTGCACGCCGCCATCCGGTGTGCAGGCAAACTCGACGTCCAGCGAATCGTGGCCGACCAGCTCCTCGAGCTCGGCAATGACCGCCCGCAAGCGGTGGATGCCACTGGGAAGCTCGCGGCGCAGCTCGTGATCGCGGTGGACGAAAACCGTGCGCACGCTGTCGCCGATGCCGGCGGTCACGGTATCGGTGCGGCGACTCTTGTCGTCGAAGCTGATGACCATATACGGCGCGCCGGCGTTGGGCGTGCGCGTCATGACGACACCGGAGCACTCGATGTCCGAGAGCATGTTCTGCACGAGAACCTGATCGCGGCGCTCGGCTTCGCCGTAGGAGGCAAACACCTCCTCGATCGCAGCGCCGACGGCGGCGCCGTCGGCTCCGTCGACGTCGGCGACGCTTTCATAGGCCCCGGCGGACGACGACGTCCAGGTATCCTCGCTGAGCGCGCTCGAGCGGACGATCAGCTTGCCGTTCGCCAGGCGCTCGCGAATTTCCGACAGCACCGACGCGCGCCCCTCTCGCCAGCGGGCGAGATCGAAAGACACCAGCTCGCCGATCGTGCCCGAGCGCAGCAGCGGCTTGAGGCGCGCCAGCGACTCCGCCTTGGTGCCCAAGACGAAACGCGACAGATCCTGCGGTGCGTTGAGCTCGGCCCAGTCGCCGTCGACGTCGGCGTAGCCCCAGCTCATCCCCGCTTCGACGAGCAGCGTCGCCACCTCCGGCAGAGCCGCCTTGGCACTCAACGCGCCCCGCTTCAACAACTCGATGAGCAGCGCCGTCGCGCGACCCGAGAGGCGCATCACGCCCACCAGCTCCGCCTCCGCCGCCGCCAGCGCGACTCGCTTGCCGATGGCGCGCACGTCGCCACTCTCCAGTTGCACCTTCTCGGCCTGCTCGAGCTCGACGCGCGAGCGGCCATCGTAGCGCTCGCGCCAGCTTCGATCGATCGCCAATGCGACGTCGGCATCGACCGCTTGCAAGCGCCGGACGGTGGCCGGGCGAAACACCACATCCGAGTAGCTCACCCAGGTCGCCCCGGCCGCCGACAGCGGTACCAGGGACAACGAGCCGGCCGGCCCGGTACTCTGCCATTCCGCGTTGTACACCAGACCAATGCGTGGATAGCGCCGTTGGACCTCGGTCGTCTTGTAGCCCGACACGAAGTGGATTTCCGGCTCGTTGAGCACGGCAAAAGCCGACAGCAGCCAGTCCATCACGCGGTCGTTGCCGTCGACGGAGACGAGCGCCGGCGGCAGATCGGTGCGCAGCGCCCGCGCCGCACCGAGAATCACCACCTGGTCATGAGTCGAAGAGTCGGACATCCGAAACGAGAACGCAGCCGCCGTACTATTCCGGATCGGCAAACACCGGAGCTCGCTTTTCCAGGTTGGCCATCACCGACTCCATCTGATTGGTGCTGCCGAGCAGCGCTGCCTGCCGGCGCGCCTCGCTGCGCAAGCCGTCCGCCAAACCCGCGTAGACCGATTCGTCGAGCAACGCCTTGGCCGAGCGAACGGCATCCGGGGACTTGGTCGCAATCTCGGCGGCGATGGCGTGCGCCTCTTGCAGTGGATCGCCGGCAACCCTGGTGACCAAGCCGATCTCGGCCGCCTCGGCACCGCTGACGATCCGCCCGGTGAAGGTGAGCTCTTTGGCGACGTCGAGGCGGACCAGGTGACGCAGCGCCTGCGTGCCGGTCATGTCGGGAATCAATCCCCACTTGATCTCCATCACCGACAAGCGCGCGTCGGCCGCGGCGATGCGCAGATCGGCACCTAGCGCGATCTGCAGGCCGCCGCCAAAGGCGACGCCGTGGATGGCCGCTACCACCGGCACCGGCAGGCTCATCCAGGCATAGGCGGCCTGCTGGGCGAGTGTCGCCGGGCCACCGGCGTAGAGAGCGAGCAGGCCGCCGCCGGCCCCCTTCTCACCGCCACCACCGTCGCCGGCCATCGCCGCGAAGCTGCCAAAGTCGAGGCCGGCGCAGAAGGCCCGCCCCTCACCCGAGAGGACGACCGCGCGCAGCGATCGATCGGCGGCCAGCTCTGCTCCGGTCGCGGCCAGAGCGTCGAACATCGGCCGGTCCAGCGCGTTCATCTTCTCGGGGCGATGCAAGCGAACGTCGGCCACCCCGTTTTCCACCCGTACACTGAGTCGATCAGACATGCGCGCATGCTCAACGCTTCACAGCCGGCGGTCAAGTGAAGCGCCGCCCCCCTCCGGCCCCCCGGCCGTCACTCGAGCCCCGATCTGAGGCGCGCCGCCGCGGGATCAGTGCGACGCCGAGCGCAGAAAGTCGATCAGCGGCGGGAGCACTTCATCCGGCTTTTCGTAGTTGGGCGTATGTCCGCACTCCTCGACGGCGAGGAAACGCGTCTGGGGAATCAGCGCGCGCAGGCGCGCGGCGTTGGCAAAGGGAACGACGGCGTCCTGCTTGCCCCAGACGAGGAAGACCGGCAGGCCGAGCTCACCGATCCGGCGAAAGCGGTCTTCCATGTCGGTCAACCGCATGTGGCGAAGCGTCGAGAGCTGGGCGTGCTTGAAACCGCGCAACTTCATCTGCGGCAGGAAACGTTCGGCGAAATCGGGCACCAGGCTCTGGTCGTAGAAGTTCGACTGCAAATTGTTTCGGATCGTCCGATCGCCAAAGACCCGCATCAGATAGTCGCCAATCAGCGGCACCTTGATCAGAGCAGCGGTCGCCGGCAGATTGACCGGAAAGCCGGCCGGATCGAAGAGACTCAAGGATGCGACGTGCTGCGGCCGCCGCGCCGCGAACTCGACGATGATCGGCCCGCCCATCGACAAGCCGGCGAGATGCACGGCGCCGCGCCAGCCAACGAAATCGAGAAGCTCGCGCAACTGCTCGTCGTAGAGATCCTGATCGTAGTCGACGTCGATCGGCCGGTCGCTGAAGCCGCGCCCATACAGGTCGTAGCGCAGCACGCGAAATCCGGCGGTCGTCAGCCCCGCCCAGACGGCATCCCAGGTAAAGAGGGGAGTCGACATCCCGTGCACCAGGGCGACCCGCGGTCCGTCGGCCGGGCCGCCGATCTGGTAGTGGACCAACCCTCTGCTCGAGCGGGCGAAGTCGCCGACCGCTGCCGAGCGCCGTGCATCGTCGAGATCCTCGCTTTCCCCGTCGAGCAGCAGCGGCGCCGCCAGCACCATCAACATCAGCGCCGCCACGGCGACGGCCAACTTTGTCGTGACCCCCATTTCTCTGGCCATAGAGCAGCGGCGGCTGCGTGTCGAGAACGGCCGCTTATTCAAACACTTGGAACAGTAGGTACTTTCCACAACTTGAAAGCCTACAGGCGCGCGCTATGAGCCTTCGCATACCACACAGCGCTCACCGAATTCTCGGTGACATCGACACATGCGGATCGTCGGACGCGGGGAGCTAGTCGACTCGCATGTGCGGGAGGAAGGTCCATGGATCGAATGAGATTTCCATCACCAGATCGATTGGCCCCACATCGCAGTGCGGCCATCCTCGGGGTCCTGCTCCTCGCCCTCTCGGCGACGGCCGGGCCGGTGCAGGCGGAGCAAATGGTCGTCGTCTCGATTACCAGCGGAAGCCTGCAAACCATCTGCGATACGGATTGCACGACATGCACCGTCGGCTCCGGAGAATGCGTCGAGGCGACCGACGGCGACCTCCTCCTCTGCGATCCAATCTCGACCGGCGTCAGCGGTGAGATCGATGGCTGCGAGTGGAAGCTGCTCTTTGACGGCGACGACCCCAGCGTCGACGACGATCTCGAGCTCAACCAACAGTTGCGCGCCGCCGAGATCGCACCCAACGGCAGCATCGTCTTCGTCGTCAGCACGACCGACACGATTCCGGGGCTGACGCTGAAGAACAACGACATCGTCGTCTTCCAGCCTGCCGACGTCAGCAAACCCTACGTTGGCGGCGGCCCCTACACGACCAGCGACGGCACCTTCAAGGTCTACCTCGACGGCGAGCTGACCCAGCAGGACGCGGCCGCCAAACCGTGGGACGCCCTGGAGATCATACCGGACGGCTCCTGCGAGGATCTCATCACGACCAGCGTCGTCGACGATCCGACCTGCGACGCCCTCGGCTCGCTGACCGGCGGATCGGGCAGCGGCAACTTCGGCGGTATCGAATTCGCCAACGAAGACTTGATTCGCTGCATCCCGACCGGCTTTGGCAACGGCGCCGTCCAGGCTTGCGACTACGCCGTGATGCTCGACTCGAGCGCCATCAACGGCGGCGGCGGCGCCGGCATCACCAGCGACATCGAGGCCATCGAATTTCTCAGCCTCGATGAGTCGACGCTCGACGGCCAGATGGTCTTTCTCAAAAAGTCGGGAAATCCGACCGGTTTCCCACCGCACGAAGCCGGTCGCGACCTCCTCGTCTACGACGGCAGCTTCGGCAGCGGTCTGTGCAGCACCTCTTCGACCAACTGCGCCGGCGACAGCGACTGCCCGCTCGGCGAGACCTGCGATACCGGGAGCTGTGTCATCGGCGGTGCACCGTGCGGCACCAAGCAGGACTGCAGTGGTGCCGGCAACGACTGCGCCCACACCCGGCCCTACTCCGCCACCATCTCTCTGTACTTCGACGGCAGCGCCGTCGGCCTCAGCGGATCGGGTCAGAGACTCGAAGGGTTTTCGCTGGTGCCCGATGCCGATGGCGATCTGATTCCCGACGGCCCGGACAACTGTCCAGACGTCGCCAACCCGCCGAGTCTCTGCTCGGACGGCAGCACCCCGTGCCCGTCTGGCATGAGCAGTGAGTGTCCGATGGGTGAAGTGTGCGAGCAAGTCGACAGCGACGGCGACGGTGTCGGAGACGTTTGCGACGAATGCGTCGGCCGCGACGACGGGACCTGCTTTTGTGGCGATTTCATTCTCGACAGCCCCTCGGAACAGTGCGACCTCGGCGATCCGTTGGCCGGTGGCGAAAACGGCGAACCGGGCAGCCCGTGCACGGGAGACTGCATGATTCTCGGTGTTTGCACCGGCACCAGCGCCGCCATCTGCGACAGCGCCGGCGACTGCCCGCCGGGAGAAGGCTGTTGTGGCAACGCCATCCCCGAGGGACCAGAAGCCTGCGACGACGGCAACAGCATCGAAGACGACCTCTGCGACAGCTCCTGCAACGTCGTACCCGGCGGCGTCGCCATCGACGGATGCGAGGACAGTGCGGGGCAGCCGCTGACCGGCCCGAATCTCGTGCCGGCGGGAATCAAGTTGGTGAAGTTTCGCAACACCGCCAAGATCCCCGACTTCGACCGCTGGAAAGTGCGCGGCGATTTCAACTTCGAGCCGAGCATTGCCCTCGATCCAGAGAACCAAGAGGTCAAGATCGTCTTCAGCAACAGTCTCAGCGGCGTCTTGCTCGAACACACACTCCCCGCCGGCGAGTTCGAGCTCAAGACCAACACTCCGACGCGCAAGAAGTGGCTCTTCAAGGACAAGGAAGCAGACGTCCCGGGCGCCGGTTCCTGGCGCAAGGGCAAGTTCTTGCTCAAGGGCAACGAGGTCAAGTACACGCTCGACGGTCGCGCGACCGTCGAAAACGGACTCGGCGCGTTGTTCACCCTGGCCGACCTGGACTCGCCACCGGTGGTGCGCCAAACCATCCGCATCGGCGACCTCTGCGTAACGACCTTGCTCAGCCCGCCCGCCTGCGAAATCAAGGGCACGGGCAAGACGGTGAAGTGTAAACCCTGAAACCGCTGCAGCCGGGGACGTCGTGGCGTCCCCGGCTGCCGGACCCCCGTCAGCTCAACAGACGCCCGATGCGGGTACCCCACAGCAGGCGGATGAATTTCTGCATACCGTCTTCCTTCTTGCGGGTGTACGGATAGCCGCCCTGGATCTTCCCCCTGCCTTTGCGGTCGGCGATGATCGGTTGAGCGTGGCAGTAGCCGCGCAAACCCTCGGGGCCGTTGACCTGGCCGAGGCCGCTGGCCTTGCGGCCGCCGAACGGCGCTTCGGGAATGCCATAGGTGAGTGTCATGTCGTTGACGCATACACCGCCGGTGTGGATCCGCGACGCGATCGCGATTCCCTTCTCGGTATCCGTCGTCCACACCGTTCCGTTCAATCCGTATTCGCTGTCGTTGGCCAAACGGATCGCCTCCTCTTCGTCGCGCACCTTCTTGATCGCGACGATGGGGCCAAAGGTCTCCTCGGTCATCAGATCCATGTCGTGATCGACGCCGGTGACGACGGTCGGCTCGAAGAAGAGTCCCGCCAGCTCGGCGTTGCGCCGGCCGCCGATGCGAACGTCAGCACCCTTGGCGCGCGCATCCTCGACGTGTGACTCGATGATGTCCATCTGCCGGTCCCAGAATACCGATCCGACGTCGAACTCCCCCGCGTCCGCCTGGCGTAACGCCTCGACCCTTTGCGTGACCTTGTCGACGAAAGGTTCGTAGATCGATTCGACGACGTAGACGCGCTCGGTGCCACAGCAGTAGTGGCCGGTGTTCATGCAAGAACCGAGCACCGCCCCCTCGGCGGCGCGATCGAGATCGGCGTCGGCGCAGACGATCATCGCATCCTTGCCGCCGAGCTCGAGGGTGAATGGAACCAGCCGCCGCGCACACGCCGCGGCGACCTTGCGGCCGGTGGCGACGCTGCCGGTGAACGACACCTTGTCGACCTCGGCTTCGACGAGGGCGGCGCCGCTGGCGCCGTCGCCCTGCACGACCTGGTAGAGGTTCTCCGGCAAACCCGCCGCCTCGGTCAGCTCAGCGAGGACGAGAGCCGACAGCGGTGTCACCTCCGACGGTTTGTGGACCACCGCATTGCCGGCCACCAGGGCCTGGGCGAGCGGCGTCGCAGCGAGCACGATCGGTCCATTCCACGGCGTGATCAGACCGACGACGCCGAGCGGTTGATAGACGATGCGCAGCGTCTTGGTGAAGCGCATGACACCGTGCAGGGAGCGTTTCTGCGGTGCCAGGATCTTGGCGGCGTTCTTGGCGTAGTAGGCGATCGCATCGCAGGGCGAGAACACTTCCATGGCGATCGCCTCGGAACGCGGCTTGCCCGTTTCCGCCGTCACGGCATCGATGATCTCGTCCTGCCGTTCGACGAATTGGCCGACCAGGCGCCAGAGGAAGTCGACGCGCTCGGCGATCGGCCGCGCTGCCCACAGACGCTGCGCGACCTTGGCGCGTTCGACCGCCGCCGCGACGTCCGCCGCTGTCGCGCACTCGAAATCGCCGATCTTCTCCAGCGATGCCGGAGAGCGCACCTGCATCCGCCGCCGCGGCCCGGCGTTTTCCACTACCTCTACGATCGCCATCCCGACTTCACTCTCCTGCGCCAGTCCAACGAAGAGACTAGCGCAGGTCCACTGGCGAGGACAGATGCGGCCAATTCTTGCGCGGGGCGCCCGCGTCGTGTTCTGATCCAATCTGCATTCCCGAGCAGAAAGGGTCGCAAATGGAGTACTCGCGCATCACCGTAGAACCGATCGCCGCCGCCCTCGGCGCCGAAGTCGGCGGTGTCGATCTGGCCAACGTCGACGACGCGACCGAAAAGGAGATCCACACCGCCTGGATGGAGCATCAGGTTCTCTTTTTCCGCGACCAGGACGTCACCCCCGCCCAACACGCCGCCTTTGCCCGCCGCTTCGGCGAGTTGCACATCCACCCGGTCATCCCCAACCGCGGCGACGAGGGCTTCCCCGAAATCGTCGTCCTCGAAAGCAATGAGGATCTCCCCTTCGTCGCCGACCGCTGGCACAGCGACGTGACCTTCGAGCGCAAGCCGCCCCTCGGCTCGGTGCTGCGCGGCGCCATCATCCCGGCCGCCGGCGGTGACACGATGTGGGCGAGCATGTACGCCGCCTACGACGCCCTCTCCGATACCATGCAACGCCTGCTCTCCGAGTTGCGCGCGGTGCACGACGGCAGCGCATTTCGCAACATCGCCAACGACGAACAGACGGCCGAGCTCGAAAAAAACATGACCGCCGTGCACCCGGTCATCCGCACCCACCCCATCACCGGCCGCAAGGCGCTCTTCGTCAACCAGACCTTCACCCGCAAGATCGAGGGAATGAAGGGCGCCGAGAGCAACGCCCTCTTGCGCTTCCTCTACAAGCACATGTCCTCGCCCGAGCTCACCTGTCGCTTTCGCTGGCGCACCAACTCGATTGCCATGTGGGACAATCGCTGCACCCAGCACAGCGTCATCGCCGACAACATCAAGGCGCACCGCCGCATGGAACGCATCACCATCTGCGGCGACGAACCGAGGTGAGCGGCAGATCGTCCACACCCCGATAGCGCGGACAGCCGAAGACAGATCAGCCGACCCCGCCTTGGCCCCTTCATTGTCGCGTGCTACTTACATCGCGCGGGGTGGAGCAGTCCGGTAGCTCGTCGGGCTCATAACCCGAAGGTCGGAGGTTCAAATCCTCCCCCCGCAACTCTCGAACGTCCCCGCAACCCTCGAGGTTTCGGGGGCGTGTCCTCTGGCGTCAACCTGCGCCGGGGATCATCACCGCCGCGTTGCCGGTCGGGTTCGGCGCCGCGCCTTTCCCCCCGCCACCGCTGCCTTGCCGACGCCACCGCCCAGCCCGACGGCGCGGCGCAGCTTCTCTACCTCGTTCGGCCGCAGGCGCCGCGCCTCTCCCACCTTGAGGCGACCGAGCGCCAGCGGTCCGATGCTGATTCTCTGCAACTTGTCGACCGGCAACATCACGGCATCGCACATGCGGCGGATCTGGTGGTTCTTCCCTTCCGAGATGGTGATCTCGAGCCACGTCTTGCGTTCGAGCTCGGAGACCACCCGCACCGCCGCCGGCGCCGTCTTGCCATCGGCGAGGCGAATCCCCTGGCGCAGGCGAGCCAGAGCGCGCCCGTCGGGTTGGCCGAGTACCTTGACCCGGTAGGTCTTGGCGACGTGATAGCGCGGGTGGGTCAGGCGCAGCGCCAGCTCGCCGTCGTTGGTCAGCAACAGCAGGCCGGACGAGTGGAAGTCCAACCGCCCAACCGGATAGACGCGCTGGCGCACCCGGTGCACCCGGTGCAGCAGATCGGCGATCGTCCGCCTACCCTGCGGGTCGTCGAGGGTGGTGACGACCCCGACCGGCTTGTGCAGAGCCAGATACACATGCGCCTGCGGCGCCCCGATCTGCTTGCCGTCGATGGCAACGCGATCGCTGAAAGGATCGGCGCGCACGCCCAACTCGGTGACGACCTTGCCGTTGACCGAGACCCGGCCTTCGCGAATCCACTCTTCCGCCGCGCGGCGCGAAGCGACGCCCGCCGAACGAACGATCTTCTGTAGTCGTTCGCCCCGCGGATCAGAAACCCGGCTCGTCGTCGGTTTCTTGCCAGGGGTCGCCGGCGCTCTGCGCCTCGGCTTCTCCGTCTTCGCCGTCCGCGGCAGCGTCTTCTTCGATGCTCTCTTCGGCCGCTTCGAGGAGACCTTCTTGCGGCGCGGCGGCGAACGCTTGGTGCTCGTCTTCTGGCCCGGTGCCGTCTTCGCCCGACTCGCCTGCGGCCGCTTCGATGTCGCCGGTCGCGACGCCCTCTTCTTCGATGTCCGTTTCATTGTCGGGCTCCGGCACGGGGCCGATCTCCTTTAGAGTCGGCAGCTCTCGCAGGTCTTTCAAGCCAAAGATTTCGAGAAACTCAGGTGTCGTCGCGTAGAGCAACGGCCGCCCCACCGCTTCCTTGCGCCCCTCGATCTTGATCAGACGCTTGGCTTGCAGGGTGTGGAGGGCGCTGTCGGCATCGACGCCGCGCACCGCTTCGATCTCGCCGCGCGTCACCGGCTGCTTGTAGGCGATGATCGAAAGAGTTTCCAGCGCCGCGCGGCCGAGTCGAGCCGGCTTCTCGCGCAGCAACAGGCGCACCGGCTTCACATTGTCGGGCGAGGTGCGGAACTGGTAACCGCCGGCAACCTCGACCAGGTGGATGCCGCGCTCCGGACCGCTGTACTCGGCCATCAAGCGCTTCAACGCCGCGCGCACTTCCTTGCTCTTCGGACCCCCGAGCACCTGCACCATGCGCCGCACCTGCAACGGCGCCCCGGCGGCGAGCAACAGACTCTCCAGCATCGAGTCGAGACGGTCGCGGCCACCCGTGGCCACCTCCTCGTCGCCCTCCTCGGAGGCGGACTCCGCTTGCGTTTCGACGGCCGCGTCTTCTTCTCGCGAGTCCTCTTCCTCCGGCTCGGCGTCGCGCAGCGTCACACCTTCGTCCGCCGCCGGCTCGGCCATCACCGCCAGCGATGCCTGCACCTCGGCTGGAACGGTCTCGACTGTCGTTTCCACTGCGCTCACTTCTGTCACCTGCGCCTCCTGCCACACCACGCCACGGTCGTTGTCCTGAGCCTTGTCGGTGCGCGCCGGCAGCCCGGCACTCACTTGCTGCCACAGCGATCTCGCCGCTCGCACCCCGGAGCCGACCAGCCGCCGCCCCGCCCGCAGCGACGCCGACAGCCAGCCCTCGCCGTCAACCGGTATCGATTCCGGGCGTCGCCCGAAACCGATCAGCCGCGGCCACCCGATCGCCACGGCGTCCTACGCCTCCCCGCCCAGTGGACCGGGCAAGACGCTGCCCTCGTACTCGTCCTCGAGCTCGATCTTGACCGAGCTCGCATCGTCGACGAGAAGCACGATGCGAATTTCGCCGAAGCGGTCGTCCTGGACCGCGTCGATCGCCCCCAACTTGCCGAGCTCGAGCAGGGCCAGAAAGGTCGAAATGACGAAGCCGCGCGAGCTTCTTTCGTCGAAGAGACTGTCGAACGTGATCTCGCGCGCCACCGAGAGCACCTTCAACACCGAATCGATGCGGTCGCGCACCCGGTAGGCTTCGACCGAGACTTCGTGGATCGGGTCGGGTTCGGCCCTCTTCAGCACACGCTGGAAGGCCTCCATGAGCTGCCACAGCGAAACCTTCACCGGCGGCGTTTCGTCCGGATCCTGCTCCACGCCCTCGGCGTTTTCTTCGCGCACGAAGACATCGCGCAGCAAGCGCGGTCGATCGGCGAGCTCGGCGGCGGCATCGCGAAAGCGGCTGTACTCGAGGAGCTGGCGGATCAGATCAGCGCGCGGATCGGCCTCCTCCCCTTCTTCCTCATCCAAGCGTGGCAACAGCGCCCGCGACTTGACCAACTGCAGCGTCGCCGCCATGACGAGGAACTCGCCGGCGATGTCGAGGTTGAGCTCACGCATCAGATCGAGATAGGCGAGGTACTGTTCGGTGACCGCCGCCACCGGAATGTCGGCGATGTCGACCTCGCTCTTCTTCACCAGGTGGAGAAGCAGATCGAGCGGCCCCTCGAAGTGATCGAGGTTGAAGCGATTGCGCCCCGTCGCCAACGACGCCCCGGCCCGCTGCTCGGCCGGTAGAGCCGAAGCGACCAGCGCGTCCTCGACTCCCGCTTGCTCAGACATCATCGACCACCACGACCACCACGAAAACAAGCTAGCACGCCCGTAAGCGCAGAATCCAGCCCGCGGTGGTCATTGGTGTCCGCATCGGCTGCAGGCAAGGCTTCACCTCACGAACTGCAGCCTATTGGCGTCGCCTCCGGCCGTTACTCTCAGAATCGACGCCAGATTCCCCACACCGCGTACCGTTTTATCCAAGCACCGATTACTCGTGAAACACGGCGTCAACGGGCTGCTCGATTCAGAGGTGATCTCGAACGCACGCCGAACACACCGAGTCCTTGGCGACTTGGCGTCTTGGCGCGAGATAATCCCTTCACCGACGAGCCGCGTTTTCCGATTTCTTCCCCACCTACGCCCCCCGCCCTTCCGCGATCGCCCGACGCCGCTGCAACATCAAACCAACCTAGTACAGCGTGGCTTCACCCTAACCCTCCGGCCCCCGCAGCGCATCACGCGGCAACGGCTTGTACCTTCTCTGTCGCGAATCAAGATCCGAAGGTTGCACGACTCTTGGGCGGACATCGATCTGAAAGCAATCTTCGCCTGTTCGTACGTTCGCTTCGCTCACAGGGGACGTTCGCTTCGCTCACAGGGGACGTTGCTAGTTTGTTAGTTTGCTGGGGCTCCGCCGGCCGAAGAACGGAGCGCACACTGGTCGTATTCATCTGGCGCTCTCGCAAGTCCCCCGCTGCGAGCACACTCGCCGATCAGCTGCTGCCTGGCGCCCTTGAGGATATCGCGCTCTCGGCGATCTGGCGACGCGTTAACAGTGTTACCCCTGTTCTGACGCACTGAAGGTTAGAAAGGTCGCCGTGCCGTCATTCTTTGGTCCACCTCGCTGCGACACGTGCAACGGACCAACGGCCCGATTGCGCAACATCATTGTACGATCTCACGGCGACGGGAATTCTATGCCGCGATTGGCGCGATTGGATTTCGAGGGTGGGCTCTACCACGTGATCGGCCGCGGTGTGGAGCGACGCGCGGTGTTCCGCTCGCCGCGTGACTGCGGCGACTTCGAGAACCGCCTGGCCGTGTTGACCGTTGACGAAGCGATGCGACTGTTTGCCTACGTACTCATGCCCAATCACTTTCATTTGGTGGTGCGGCGCGAAGGGGCACGCCGACTCGGTCACTTCATGGGTCGTCTTCTCACGGGATACGCCGGCTCATTCAACCTGCGCTACAGGCGCGTAGGTCATCTGTTCCAGAACCGATACAAGTCCGTCCTGTGCGACGAAGATGCGTATCTCCTGCAGCTGGTCCGGTACGTCCACTTGAATCCCGTTCGCGCACGGATTGTCGACGGCCCCGAACACTACGAATGGAGCAGCCACAACGACTACCTC
Source organism: uncultured Binatia bacterium (SeqCode) (assembly GCA_965216585.1). Classification (GTDB taxonomy): domain Bacteria; phylum Desulfobacterota; class Binatia; order HRBIN30; family CADEER01; genus CADEER01. Next base: position 1,067,208 of record CBDCGC010000003.1, read on the forward strand.
GGGGAATACCCGCGCGCATGGCTCGATACAGCGGAGGTACTCGAACGGATCGGCGGATTTCGGGCGTACCGGCGATTCGTCGCCGATGGCGTCGAGGAGGGGCAGAGACCGGACCTTTGCGGTAGTACCACGCGGAGGCAGTGGCCCCGATCGACCTCGCCCACGCCCGCGCCGGAGCGGTCAAGGAATCTATGGTTCGGCGGTCAGGTGCTGGGAGACAACCACTTTGCAACTCGAGCGGCCAAACGAACGAAGGTTGACCGCGAGGTGCGATACGAGCTGGAAGGCGCCGATCTCCCGGAGTTGGCAAGACGGGTGGCGCGAGCGACCGGAGTTGAAGTCGAAGCCCTGGTGAACCGTGGCCGTAGCCGCGAAGTCTGCGAGGCGAGGCGCGCCTTGGTGGAGCTGGCGGTGGTGAAGAAAGGGATACGCCCGGTGGAAGTTGCGCGCTATCTCGGCATCTCACGCGCCAGCGTCGCCGCCTACCGAAGAAAACTAACAACCTAGCAACGTCCCCTGTGAGCGCAGCGAACGGACCGGCATCTCACGCGCCAGCGTCGCCGCCTACCAAAGAAAACTAACAAGCTAGCAACGTCCCCTGTGAGCGCAGCGAACGGATTGATGACTTCCCTCAACTGCTTCGGAGTTGAAGTCGAAGCGCTGGCAAACCGTGGCCGTAGCCGCGAAGTCTGCGAGGCGAGGCGCACCCTGGTGGAGCTGGCGGTGGTGAACAAAGGGATACGCCCGGCAGAAGTTGCGCGCTATCTCGGCATCTCACGCGCCAGCGTCGCCGCCTACCAAAGAAAACTAACAGGCTAGCAACCTCCCCGGTGAGCGCAGCGAACGACCGCACGCGGAGGCAGTGGCCCCGATCGACCTCGCCCACGCCCGCGCCGGAGCGGTCAAGGAATCTATGGTTCGGCGGTCAGGTGCTGGGAGACAACCACTTTGCAACTCGAGCGGCCAAACGAACGAAGGTTGACCGCGAGGTGCGATACGAGCTGGAAGGCGCCGATCTCCCGGAGTTGGCAAGACGGGTGGCGCGAGCGACCGGAGTTGAAGTCGAAGCGCTGGTGAACCGTGGCCGTAGCCGCGAAGTCTGCGAGGCGAGGCGCGCCTTGGTGGAGCTGGCGGTGGTGAAGAAAGGGATACGCCCGGTGGAAGTTGCGCGCTATCTCGGCATCTCACGCGCCAGCGTCGCCGCCTACCGAAGAAAACTAACAACCTAGCAACGTCCCCTGTGAGCGCAGCGAACGGAGTCGTCGTATTTCTGTCGGTGCAGCGGTCCACCGCTACTATTTAGGCAGATTAATCATTATGCTATGCCCATACGACAAAAACCAGTACGACTACTATGATCGCAACAAGCACAGTCATGCCGATTGCCCACATGCTTGCGATGCTGGAAGAATACCTACTCTCTGGTGAGGCTTGACCATCACCGCCTCTCGTATCTACAATAGATTGCGCCAAGTAACCACCTATGCACACACATGACAGGGTAATGATCCAAATAAGTGGACTATCCCTATAGAGACGGGAAGAGTACAGGTAGGCCCAAGCAAAAGCACTCGACACCACGAGAAATGACAACACACCCAGCCGTATCCACATCAGCACACCTCCCTACGGCGAATGCAACTCAGCCAGAGGTCGAGAACCATCCGTGGCAATGTAGAGATTGACCCCTCCGCGTACCATCTCAACGCTGCCATAGGCAACCAGCGACGCACCCGCAACAGCCAAAATTCCTGCGCCCACTCTGCCGAACCCGGAGTTGTTCGCAACAAGAGAGGACCGGAGAAGACTATACCCTAGGAACACGGCCTCTGTTCCGCCCGCAAGACGGAGAACGCCAGCGGCGCCTAACATCAACCGCGCCCAGAAGTCATTCGGGTTGTTTGCAGCTGCATGTTCGAGACCGTTCGCCAAGACGGCGGCCGCAAAGATTCTTCTTAGTTTCCCTGGTGGAATGAGAGAGTCTGACCCCCCGGACGGGGCACCAATCGAGCCAGCAGGGCTCGGTTGCGAACTGCCGTCAAGACTCGATCGAAGATCTACCTGAGCCCCGTTTTTCACATCACCATTCGACCCACTACCAGGGAGCAGCTGCTTCGCAGGTCCATCAGCAGCCTCAGACGCATCGGCGCCTTTCGGCAAGAACCCACTCACAGCGATCGACAGCCCAATCGATATCAGCCCCGTATAGTTCCCCTCCGTCGCGTTGTATGCGGACTGCCCCAGTCCACCGACGAACAGGATTCCTTTCGCCAGTCCCTCGCCGGTCGCTCCCACTGCTCCCGCCACGCCGTTGAGCAGCGGGCCGAGCGCCTCCTTGACGATGTAGCCACCAATCGGCGCTGTGATCGCCCCGATGGCTCCGCCGATCAGCCCGGCTTTGAGTGCCTCGCCGAAGCTCGCGCCGTTGATCGCTGCGTTGATCGCCGACGCCGCAAAGCCAATGGCAAACCCGATGATCGCCAGGCAGAGCAGCTCGCATGCTCCAGTCGGATCCGTTCCGTTAACCGGATCCCACCCCACATACGTATACGGACTCCAAAACTCCGCCGCCGGGTCGTGGCTGGTGAAGGAGCCGAGCATCGGGTCGTAGAACCTCGCGTTGGCGTAGAGTAGCCCGGTGGTGCGCTCGGCTTCGTAGCCGGTGTACTCGTAGCGGATGTCTCCCGGTCCGGGCTCGGGGATGGGCAGCTTGGCGGTGTCGAACCTCGCTCTGACCTCTCCGTACGGATTGTAGCGAATGTGCTCGGTCGCTGTTCCGTTCTCGTCGGTGATCATCACCGGCGAGCCCTGGTGATCGTAGTGGAAGTAGCGCAGCTCCTCGCCCGGCCCCGGTGTCGGGGTGGGGCACTCGCAGCCTTGGCACTGTGCCTCGGCCGGCTGGATCAGCATCGGCCACGGCAGGGTGCCCGTGGCAAAGAGAATGGCCAGCAGCAGCGCCGGGGCTCGGCCCAGGCGCACTCCCACCACCGCTCTCCTTCTCCGACTTGCCGGCATGAGAAAGAGCGCGACGAAGAGCACTCCCATGCTGGTCAGCACCGCCGTCTGCGCCGTCTGCGTGAGCGAGACGATGAGCACCGGCCGCTCGGCCCACTGCATCGCCACTTCTATGGGCGAGCGCCACTGTAGCGATGCCAGCGGCGTGGTCTGCCAGCTCGAGTCGCTCACGATGCGCGTGGCCACCCGCTGGCCGCCGAAGAAGTAGCTCTTCATCGTCTTGCCGTCGGGGCGCACCTCGATGCTCGGTGCGTAGTACTTGCTAAGCCCCGTCAGCACTCCCATCCCGTCGTAGGTGGCTTTGGCTTTCTGCTGGCCACCGTCGTCGTAGTAGAAGAAGACGTCGGTGCCGTCTCCCATGTTCACCTCGGACAGACGGTCCTGCGAGTCGTAGTTCAGGGCGCCGTCGTATTGCGCCTGCGCGCCCACGTTGACCAGTGTCGTGCGGTTGCCGTTGGCGTCGTGGCCCGTGCTCGAGGTGCCCCCGCCCTTGCTCGCCGAGATCGTCTGGTGCGGGTTGGTACCGGGCAGGGTCGGGTCGCCGTAGCTGAGCGTCAGACCGCCCTTGACGGTGATGTTGCCCCATTTGTTGTAGTCGTAGGCCAGTGTCGGTGCGCCCGTCGCATCCGGGTTGAAGCTGTTCAGGCGGCCGAGAAAGTCGTAGCCGTAGACGGCGCCGTTGCTGGCGGCGTGGGTGCCTTGGTTCTTCTCGTCCTTGATCTTGGTGATCTGGCCGCGCTTGTTGAAGCCATCGTAATACTGCTTGTGCAGCGTAGTCGTGCCACTGGTGGTGGTCTTGGCGACCGAAATTCTCTTCGGCTGGTGGTTCCTCAACGGATCTCCACTGTTCCCCCAGTAGTATTCCACCGTGTCCGTCGTGTTGTTGCCTTTCTCCAGGCGGGTCAGTCGGCCAAAGAGGTTGTACTGTGCGTTCTGCGCGTAGAAGTACCCGTCGGTGTTGCTCAGGTTCACCGGCTGCCCGCTCTCGTCGTAGGTGACCTGCACCACCTCGCCGTCGGGGTAGGTCGTCTCCACCACTTCGTTGGTGGTGTTGTAGACGTACGAGTAGTGCGCCTCGCCGGCCGGTTCGCCGGGGATGCCGGCGTCGATCATGCGCACCATCCCCTCCTGGCGCCCCCTCGCATCGTAGCCGGTGACCCTCATCTCTCCGGCGTTGTCGATCACCTTGGTCAATCGCCCATCCGAATAGCTCACCGCCGGGTCGTCGTACTCGTAGACGGTTTCCATGTCGCCGTTACAGGCAAACGGCGCGCAGATCAGGTACGGAACACCCGGCTTGTCGACGATTGTCGAGCACTTCCGGGTCGGCCGATCGATCTTGTCATAGCAGATCTGCACGTGCTGGTCCGCTTTCGGGTCGTCCTGCCAGATCAGGTTACCCACCTTGTCGTAGCCGTAGGTCCACACCCCCGAGTCGCGGTCGACCGTCTCGATCTTGCGCCCCAGTGTGTCGTAGCGCATCTCCTTCATCGGAATATCTGCGTCTTCGCGGTTCTGGTACACCTCCAAAAGGCGCCCCAGGCCGTCGTAGACCGACTCCGAGGTCGAGTACAGAGCGAAGCTGCCGCCGGACTCCAAGCGGTACACCTCGCTGCCGACCCCGCGTCCCATCGCGTCGGTGTAGCTCTCGGTCTTGTCTCCCTCTTGATCGAAGGTGACCGTCTTCTCGCCCAGGTAGCTGGTCACCGTCGTCTGCTTGTTTGCCCCTTTGGTCGAGCGCACCCGGCCGAGAGGATCGGTGATCGAGCCATTGCCGTTGAGGTGATAGGTATAAGTGATCCAACCGGAGTTGTTGCCGCCGTCCAGATACGGCAGGCGGCGCTCTTTGATGTTGCCCCCCCTGTCGAACTTCACCTGATCGGCACGCACCACACTGGTATTCATGCCGCCGTTGAACACCCGCGGGATCTCGCGGTAGCGCTGGCGGCCCAGCGCATCGAAATACGTCCGGGTCCAGCGCCCGTTGGCAAAGCCGTCCTGCTTGCGGATCACCTCGGCCACCGAGTGCGGGGCCACGGTGCCTGGGGTCACGCTGGGGAAGTCGTAGTCGTAAGAGACCGTCGGGGCCCCGACCGTATCACCCGGATGGATCTCAGACTTGATGCGCCCGGCCGTGTCGTAGAGGTAGATCACCTGCGTGGCGATGCCGTTGGGGCCGAACACATTGCTTGGCTTGCCGTGGCGGTAGTCGAAGTACTGCGTGGTGACGTGACCAATCGCATCGGTCACCCGAATCGGGTAGAGATGCGCGTCCTTACCGTCGGCCGTGTAGTCCGTCGTGGTCTCTCGGCCCTCGGCGTCGATCACCTTGGTGATGTTGCCGTAGGCGTCGTACTCGGTCTCGGTCTCCACCCAGGTGTCGCCGCTGTCGTCGATCAGCCGCGACTCCACCGTGGTCAGGTTCCCCTTGAGCACCGACCCGTAGGCGAGGTAGTCGTAAAAGAATCGCTTCTCCTCCAACAGCTCTGCAGTGCTCGAGCTGCCGCTGCCATCGACGCTGCCGTCGTGCTCGTCCCAGGTCCAGGTGTGCTGGGGCTTGTCGCTCGGCCCGTCGGTGCCCGGAATCGGCGCGATGAACTCGGTCTCCGAGTACACCGGGTATGGAAGCAGATTGCCCACCGTCCAGGTCTTGGTGATGTTTCCGTAGAGGTCCGGCGGCGCGTTGTACCGCGTGATGTCGTGCGCTTCGCCAGCCGGGCCCATGTCGAGGTTCTGGCGCTGGTTGGACGATAGCCACATCTGCGTGCGGTGCGAGCTGCCGGGAAACGGTATTTCCTCCCACTCGTTGGTCTCCAGGCGCACGATGCTGGCGAGGTCGGCCTCATCGGCGAAGTAGATAACCGACGCCACCAGCCCCTTCTTGTTCGTCCCCTGCTCGAACACCGTGGCGGTTTCGTTGCCGAAGAGGTCGGTCTGGGTCACCGTGCCGAAGCCGCGGAACTCCCGAATTGGCATTCCTCCGCCGGGATCCAGCTCGTAGGCGAACAGTCCGTCCTCGTATTTCGTCGCCGTAATCAGCTCGTGGCCCTCATCGATGCAATCATTCTCCGGGCCGAAGACGTCGACGCCCGGGTCAGGTACGCACAAGCCGTCGTTCAGCCGCGTTCCCGTCACCACCCAGGTGATGAACGGCAGTCCGGGCCCATTGCCCTCCTCGTCGAGTTGATGACTCGACGGCTCGTACTTGATCGTGTTGGCGCCGCCCAGGCCGTTGTGCATCATGTCGAGCAGCGTCGGCTTGGTACCTTGTTGGTTCAGGTACACCTCCCAGTCATCGCCGCTGGTGCCCGCGCCCGACACGACGCGGTCGAGGAATCCGTCGCCGTTGAGGTCCAGCATGTCGATCACCGTTGCAAAAGCGTCAACGTCGCGAATCGGGCCACCGATGCCACTCCACAGCCTGTCGGCGTATCCGACCTGGGTCATTCGGCTCGGGTTCCCCTGCGTCGGCTCCTCTTGGTAATCCAACCGTTCGAGCTCGCCGCCGATGTTGAGCAGCACGTACCACTGATCGTCGTTGAAGTCGTTGTAGACCCAGTCGGGAAGGCCGTCGCCGTTGATGTCCAGCAGGTCGTAGTTGGTCGCTTGATCTGGGTCTTGTGAAGACAACAGCCTACGGGTCACCGGAATCCTGATCAGCTGTGGGTCGGACGAGAATCCCTGACCGTTGTTGAAGAACACATAGCCACAATAGTGGATGACTGTCGCACCAATGTTGTCGAACTCCAGGGACTCCAGGCAAGGATCAGGAGTCAACCCCGGCGGTGTTCCTACCTCGTAGTCGTCGATCAGATCCGGCAGGCCGTCCCCGTTGAAATCGAGCAACGCGAAATCCGTGGAAAAACCCTCTGAGCGCGAGATCGCGTCGTATTTTGCGTCCGGCACCGACAGCGACACGTAGTTCTGATCGAAGCCGTCTCCGTTGTTGAGGTGTACGCGCCATGATCCCGGGTCTAGATTTGGAAGCACCAGATCCACGAGACCGTCACCGTTCATGTCGACTACGTCATACAGCGTCTTTGAGTTTGGGCCTTTGGTTGAGAATCGAATGTACTCAGTCGGCGCAGCCCAGTCCGTCACGGTCGAATCAAAGTACCCACTTCCCGGCGCAGGGGTCGCCGACCATTGGCCCTTGTGCACACGCCATGTCCCGTCATTTTCAGCGATCACGTAGTCGGGAATCGTATCCCCGTCGATGTCGAAGGTGTCGTACTTGGTGCACATGTCGTCGTTGCATCCGCTGACGAACACGTTGCGAATCAAGTAGTACTCGTTTGAGCCCGCTACGCGAGTCCACGGCGCAGCCGTTTGCTCGAACCCAAAGCCGCCCCCTCCATCAACCGTCCCCAAGTACACGTTCCAAGTCGCCGACTGAGGGGATTGCGGGAGAGCAGTCCAGGGCGCATCGACCAGATCCAGCAATCCGTCGCCGTTCATGTCCATCATCGTCCGCTCTACGTCCTGGCTGCTGTCTTCCCAATAGCGGATCTTATTCGTACGAACGTTGGTGTTCCCCGATGGTTCGGGCACCTCTACCGGGACGGCAGCATGCTTGTCGGCGCTCCATTCGGAGTAGACGAACGACTGCTCGGGGAAATCGTCGGCATCGACGGTTCCGATCCGAAGATTCGCCCTACCTGGGTCGATCGCCATCAGGTCGTATTCTCGAACGAGAGTAGGCTTGCTCGGGTTGACGATGGGGGCCATGTCAGAGTGGACCTCGACCTCCACCAAACGAGTCTCCATCCGCTCGCGCACACCACGCCGGTAGGACACCGGACCAGGCTCCGCATCGTACACGTCAGTCATTGGGCGCACGTTGCTAGTCCAGATGAACTCCACGCTGTGGAAGTGCGCAAGTGAGGTCGTCTCGTTGCCGCCGTAGTTGATCTCCTCGGGCACGAGCTGGTTGCCGTTGGTCGCGGTGTCCACCCAGGTCGTGTCGATGGTGTTGCCGTTGGCGTCCTTCGAGCGGGTCAGCCCCCAGGCCGTGGTGAACGAGCACGGCCCTTCGCCGTCGCTCTTCAGCCGCGCGTGGTCGCCCATGTTGGCAGCCGGGTCGCCGAAGGTGTAGACCATCCCGGCCGCGTCGACTGCCTTCCAGGTGTCGAGGTTGCGGTCGTACTCGGCGCGCAGGTACTTCTGCTCGACGCGCGGCCGGTAGATGACCGGGGTAGCGGCAGCGGGATTCTCGGCGACCAGCTCGACGCTGGCGCCGCCGGGCAGGATCATCACGAACTCCTCGAAGTGCTCGCTGTCGCAGTGCGGCACTCCGTAGCGCGTCGTGCGCTCGATGCGCCCGATGGTCAGACTCCAGCCGTGGCCGTAGGGGCTCGGGCCCGCCGCTGCTCGAGTAGGCCAGTTGCAGGTTCGGCGTCATGTGCTTGCGCCCGGGTGGCACCTGAATGCTGATCCCGGTCGACAGCGAGCCGGTGAACAGATTGGCCTCGGGCGACTGGGCCAGGCCGGTAAACGGCGTCGTCCCCTCGCCGCTGCGATCGCCGAAGCTGGTCTGCGTGTCGGCGCGGGCGGTTGAGTGTGCGAGCAGAATCACGCACGCGGTGACTATGGCCAGATACGGCCTGCGACTCGGGGAACGGCGCAGCCCGGTCGACCACCCCCTGGCCCGCCCCCTGGCCCCCTCCTTGGCAAGGCGGGGGGATCTCTGGAGGAATCTCCGGGGGTTCGGCTTGACCGTGCGGCTCGTCGGCGACTCGCCCTCCCACGACGCGCCGAAGGCGCGAACGGCGCCCATCAGCGCCGGCTCCCGGCGCGTCGTCGTACCTTCTCCAGGTAGCGGCGCAGAGCGGGGTTGGTGGCGCTGGCGGGGTCGTATGCCATGCGCCGCCGGCTCTCGACCGCGGCGTGGCGAGCGGCGGCGATCTCGGCTGCCGAGGTGCCCACCTCCAGGGCCGGCACCGAGGGGTAGAGCCGCATCACGCGTGTCGTGTTCTCCTCGATATCACGGCGCAGCTCGCGTAGCGCCTCCCACTTCTCGAGGAGATCCTCCTTGCTCTGGCGGGGGATGGTGCGCAGGTCCAGAGAACGCGCTTCTTCGAGCGCCGTCTGCTCGAAGGCACTGACCGCCGACGATCCGAACCACGACGCCCACTCTCGGGCAACTCCGCTCACCAGCAGCAGCGCCGCTGCCCCCGCACCGACAATCGTCAGGCGGCGCAGGAAGCGGCGGCGGACGCCCGCCCTCTCGTGCTCGGCGCGCCTGCGCTGCTTGGCCCGAATGCGACTTGCCCGACGACTGCTCTTTGCCATGGTTCCCTCCCGGCTGGTGCTTCTTTGCCTACATCGCCCCCCCCCTCATTTTTCAATAGGAATTTGAAAATTCTCTCTACGTAGAATCCCTTATAGAACGTCAACTATAAAAGAGACTGTCGCGGCGCAAACGACGAGTGGAACGGTCTTCGCCTCCGTGCCAAATCGAAGCCTCGCGTTGCCTGCTCGATTGACAATGTCCACTCGTCTGCTCCTCTCGTCACCATGCCGCCGCTGCAGGAGCTTCGATCCGGCTTGACTGAGAGCGTCCGATGATTCCGTATGCTGGGACCCATCCCGAGTGCCCGACCGCGGGTGTTCCGCCCTCGCAGGGGTCTGCATCCAGCAAGCCGACGCGAAACCAAAGACTGCCTCCGATTCGCTTGCTCTCCTGAACGACGACGGGAATCTCCCCCGGCTTCCCGGGGCTGGGCGGCTGGTGGCGAGAAGGTTGTCCGGCCCCCGGGTGAGGCCACAGAATGCCGATCCACTGTTCGTTGAGATAGCTGAGACGGCCGATCGGCAGCTCATCATAAGGCCAATACGTGCCGGCGTGATCGGCACTCAGCCAAACGAAATCACCCCCGCGCTCGCGCACTCGGTACCAGCCCGGAACCTTTGCGTAGACGATCGCGGCGGGGAATTCATAGCTCGCCTCGCGAGTCTCGAAGGCGCTGATTTCCTCGACTCGCTCGCCGGTTGTACTCTCCGCAGCCGGCGATGCGTGCAAGGGGATCGCTCCTCCGTGAGCCAACGACTTCAGATCCAGGAGTCCGATGAGACGACGACTCGACGGGTTCGCCGGCATCGGTTCGCTCTTCGCCACGTCGGCCAACAGCAAAAGCGCCTGCAAGCTCACCAACTGTGAGGCAACGAATTTCGATGGGACATCCACGAACGCGGTCGAAGAGTCGCCCGCGGAGGGAGGAAAGCGACGCGAACCGCTGCAGGTGTCGACTCGGTATTGGTCCGCGGTCTCCGTGCGTCTGCCGAAAAGAATGTACGTGGCTGCGCTTTGTACGCCCAATCCGCAAGCTCCGCTGTTGTCGGCGGTGACGAACTTCGTTCCCGGTCGAAGAGCGCCCTTGTAGGGAGGTGTCAGGGCCGCGACGCGCAGAGAAAGGTCTCCAGCTGTCTGGTTCTGATTCTCCACCCGGGCGAGGACGACGATGTCCGCGTCGCGGTAGTAGCTTGCCAACGACCGCTGGGCGCAACGACAGGCGTCTGATGTTTCGACTGAAAGAACCGTGATCAGAACGACGAACGGGAGAAGAATACGCGTGTTCATCGAAGATCGCGAGGGTTCCATTCTTCGCACCAATCCGCGGGCAGGCAAACCGCAAAGCTGTTGGTACCCAGGTAGCAGACTTGCTTTTCGGGACAACCCAAGAAAGCGCAACGAGCTCGGCCCGAGCACTGCGACCGAAAGCGTGGCTTCCCATCGGCACAACGCACGGGCCACGATTTCATGCACCAGCCCGCGCAATCATCGCTCCTGAGGAAGCTGTCGCCGCGAACCGTGCAAGCGGCGCCAATCGGTTTCCCGCAACCCGCGCTCAGGAGAAGAATGGAGGAGAGTGCCAACACGAACCTCCTGCGTCGGCTCGCGCGGGGTTGCCGCCTGGAAGGGTTGCGCCAGTTCCGGGAATCGTCGAAACAGTCGCCGCTCACTGCAATCCCATTGCGGGGCGGACTTTGTCCATCGTTTCTTCGGCAACTTGACGGGCGCGGCGGTTGCCGGCTTCGAGGACGTCTTCGATGTAGCCGGGCTTCTCGCTGAGCTCGGCGCGGCGTTGGCGCAGGGGATCGAGCTCGGCGTTGACGTGCTTGATCATGATCTTCTTGCAGTCCAGACAGCCGATGCCCGCCGTCTTGCACCCTTCGGTCACCGTCGCGATCTCCTCGTCCGTGCAGTAGACGCGGTGCAGGTTGAATGCGGGGCAGTCCTCGGGGTCGCCGGGATCGTCGCGGCGCACGCGGCGCGGATCGGTCATCATCCGGCTCAACTTCTTGTCGACCTGCTCAGCCGAGTCGCAGAGCAAGACGGCGTTGCCGTAGCTCTTGCTCATCTTGCGACCGTCGGTGCCGGGAATCTTCGGCGACTCGGTCAACAGCGGTTGCGGTTCGGGGAAGACGTCGGCGTAGAGGCGGTTGAAGCGCCGCGCCACCTCGCGCATCAGCTCGAGATGCGGCACCTGATCGACGCCGACCGGCACGCGCTGAGCGCGGTAGATCAAGACGTCGGCCGACTGCAGGATCGGATACCCCAGCAAGCCGTAGTTGATCTTGCTCATCTCCGCCTCGTCGTCGCTCTCGACCAGGCCGAGCTCGCGCGCCTGCTCCTTGATCGTCGGATTGCGGATCAACCACGGCGTCGGCACGATCATCGACAGCAAGAGATGCAGCTCGGCGTGCTCCTTGATCGCCGATTGGCGAAAGATGGCGACCTTGTCGGGATCGAGCCCGGCCGACAACCAGTCGACGAGCATCTCGCGGCTGCTCTCGGCAATCTGCCGCGTGTCCTCGTAGCCGGTGGTCAGTGCGTGCCAGTCGGCAATGAAAAACAGACACTCGGCTTCGTCCTGCAGGGATACCCAGCGGCGCAAGGCCCCCAACAGGTGACCGAGGTGCAGATGCCCGGTCGGCCGCATACCGCTGACGACGCGCTGCGGGCCTTTGGACCGCCCTTTCTTCGTCTCCGCTGCCACCACCACTCCCCGTCGATTTCTCCGCCAGAAGGCTACGCTAACAAATTGCCTCTCTCAGGGCCACGCCGAGGGAGCAGCAGGCTCGTCGGCATCCGTTGGTCCGGCGGCTCGTCGGCGACTCGCCCTCCCGAGATGGTCGCGCACGCGCTAGGTGGCTCCTCTCCAATCACCAATCACCAATCACGAATCACCAATCACCAATCACCAATCACCAAATCACCAATCACTAAGAATACCTCTTGCGCGGAAAATAGTCGCCGCGGCCCTCTGGGGTCAGATCGAGGAAGTGCCAGATCGGCGACAGCAGATCCATGCCGCGATACTCGTCGGGGCCGTAGAAGGCGGCCTGCGAGTAGAAGTGGCGGAGATCTCCGTCGCGCAGCGCGAAGACCGAGACGCCGGGATGCTGGCCACCGTCTTCCGATTCGAAGCCCAACTTCCTCTTGATGTCGGAGTCCCTGGCCGAAACCAGGCGCAGTGACAGCCAACCGCGCTCGCGGGCGTACGCGGAGAACGACCCAATGTCGCCGGCAACGAGGACGGCGAAGTTCGCCCTTTGCTCGAGGTGATCGACGACACCGTTGTAGCCGTCTGCCCAGGCGGTGCACATCGGGCACGGAGTCGCCTGCTTCTTGCCGTACATGAAGTGCATCAAGATGAGCGGCCGTTGCCGATCGGTGAAGAGCTCGGAGAGACGCAGCGCCCGGCGCTGGCCGTCGCGGATTTCTTCCAGCTCGACGTCGTCGAAGGCCGTGTCCAGCGGCAGCTCGCGGCGCAGCGATGCGACGCGCTCGCGCTGATCGCGCAGCGCCCGCTCCTCTTCCTGAATGCGGTCCCGCACCTCGCGGTAGCGATCCGATTCCGTGCTCAGTCTGCCGATCATGATCCTCTCCAATCAAGGCCGCGGGTGGAACTTCTTGTGCACCTCGCGCAGGCGCTCGCCGGCGACGTGGGTGTAGACCTCGGTGGTACCGATGTCGGCGTGGCCGAGCATCAACTGGATGGCGCGCAGGTCGGCACCGCCCTCGACCAGATGCGTGGCAAAGGCGTGGCGCAGGGTGTGCGGGCTCAAGTGCTGGCGCACGTCGGCGCGCTGCGCCACTTTGCGCAGGCGCTGCCAGAAGCTCTGTCGCGTCATACCGCGACCGCGCACGGTGACGAAGACGCAGTCGCTCAAGCGACCGCGCAGGATCAGCGGTCGCACCTGCTCGAGGTAGTCGCGCAAGCGCCGGCAGGCGACCTTGCCGATCGGCACAGCACGCTCCTTGCGTCCCTTGCCGACGACCGTGAGAAAGCCGGCCTCCAAGTTGATCTGGTACAAGCGCAAGTCGATCAGCTCGCTGACGCGCAACCCGGTCGCGTACACCACCTCGACCATGGTGACGTCACGCGCCAGGAGCGGATCGTCGAGCGACGGCACATCGAGCAGCTTGGCGACGTGATCGCGGTTGATCGAGGCAGGCAGGCGCCGCCCCTGACGCGGCCGCCGCAACTCCGCCGTCGGATCGCTCTCGATCAAACGCTCGCGCACCAGGTAGCGGAAGAGTCCGCGCACCGCCGATAGAGCCCGGGCGCGGCTGCGCGCCGAGCTGCCGCTCTTCTTGATGGCGGAGAGAAAGCGTACGACGTCGGCGGCGTCGATCGCCTCGATCGCCGTCGAGCCCGTCAAGGAGCCCGCCAGCGCCCGACAATCGCGCCCGTAGGCTTCGACGGTATGCCGCGACAAGCGCCGTTCGGTCGCCAGATGGGCCAGATAGCCCTCGATCGCATCGTCGAGCGTCATCCGACCAGCTACCTCCACCTCACCATTGGGCTAGTGTCCTGAACCAGAAATTCGTCACAATATTCGCCGGCCCTCGACGCCCGTGCCAGCGTTGCTCCTCCTCGAAATATGCCTGATATTCCTTCGTCGGCGCGCCTTGGCACAGGCGCCGATTGCTCGCCGAATTTTGCAACGAATTTCTGATCCACGACACTAGCCGGCGCTCGGCCGCTCTGTCGCCGCGGCCGGCTCGGAGAACGGTCGCAGCGCTTCGATGATCGACGCCCGCACGGTCTCGAATCGCATCTGGTCGACCTTGGCGCCGTTTTCCTCGGACACATAGAACACATCCAGCACGCGATCGACGCTGGTCGTGATCTTGGCCAGGTGGATGCGCAGATCGAGATCCAGCAGGGCGTTGGTCATGGCGTGCAGCACCCCGAAACGATCGGTGGTGCTGACGTCGATGATGGTAAAGTGCGGTGAGGTTTCGTTGTCGACGTCGACCTCGGTGGCAACCCGCGGCGCGCCGCGCTGATCGAGGAGGGACGGGCGAACCGCCTGGGCCACGACGTCGGCTACCTCGATCGAGCCGTCGAGAACGCGGCCGACCTGGGCCACGACCTTGTCCCAGCGGTCGCTCGAACAGGCGAGGTCGGCGGCCTCGCGGTGGGCGATGCGAAAGACGTCGACCGCCAGACCGCGTGCGCCCGTCGCCGCGTGAGCGCCGGCTATGTGCAAACCGCGGGCACGCAGGACACCCGTGAGCTTGGCGAACAACCCCCTCTGGTTGCGCGCGACGACGGTCAGCTCGGAGAATTCACGCTCGGTGTAGTGCTCGACCCGGCAGGCATAGTCCTCTTCGCGCAGGCGCTCGACCAGATCGAAGTGGCGCGGGATGCCGTCCTCCGGCGTCGAGACGATATAGCGATCGGGCATCTCTTCGAGAAAGGCGCGCATCGCCTGGCGCGCCTCGGGCGCGCACGCTTCGACCACCCGCTCGCGAATTCGCCCGGCGCGTTCGGCCTGCCCCTCTTCGGCCATGATACCGCGCTCGAAGCAGTCCATCGTCAGCTCGTAGAGCTCGCCGAGGAGACTATCCTGCCAACTGTTCCAGAGCTTGGGGTTGGTTGCCCGCAAGTCGGCGTAGGTCAGAACGTAGAGCTTCTTCAGGCGGTCGACATTGCCCACCATCTTGGCGAAGTCGACGACCAGCTTGGGTTCGTGGATGTCGCGACGGGTGGCGAGGTGGTGCATCATCAAGTGGAAGCGCACGAGAAATTCGAAATGCTCGGTGGCGTCGTCGTTCAAACCCAAACGCTTCGCCGTGGCGACGGCGAGCTCCGCCCCTTTGTTGGAGTGGTCGCCGCCGCGCCCCTTGCCGATGTCGTGGTAGAGCACGGCGAGATAGAGGATCTCGATGTCGTCGATCTCGCGCACCACACCGGTCAGCAGCGGCAACTCCTTCTTCTTCTCGCCGAGGCGCAGGCGTTCGAGGTTCTGCACGCCGCGCAGGGTGTGCTCGTCGACGGTGTAGATGTGGTAGCGATCGTACTGCGCCATGCAGCGCAGTGCTTCGAACTCCGGCAGATAGGCGCCGAGAACGCCGAGCTTGTGCATCGTCGCCAGCGTCTCGTGGACGCCGTGCTTCCAGGTGAGGATGTCGAGAAAGGCGCGCGCCGCATCGGCGGAGCAGCGCACTTCGTCGCTGGCGAGCAGAGAGGCCTTGGTGCGAATCCAACGGCGAGCACCCGAAGAGAACGGAACCCCGTGCCGTTGCGCATCGGCCATGACTCGCAACAGCAACGCCGGATCGGTGTCGAAAATCGTGTCGTCGGTGACGCAGAGCTCGTCGGAGACGATGCGCACACCGGGGCGAATCTCGCGACTGGCCAGGTGGCCCACCCAGCGCACCGGCCCGCGCGTTTCCATGCACAGCGCGATGATGTCGTCCGAGAAGCGATTCACGGCCGCAGCATGCAGGTAGTACGTGCGCATGAACTTCTCGACGCCCTTTGACTGAGCATCGTCGGCAAAGCCGAGATCGGCGGCGATGCGCTGCTGGTACTCGAAGGTCAACTGATCTTGGTGGCGGCCACTGAGAAAGTGGAGGGCGTTGCGAACGCGAAACAGAAAGTCGCGCGCTTCGACGACTTCCTGCAGCTCACTCTGGCCGACGACGCCCTTGACCACCAACTCCTCGAGATCGTGGATCTGGTACTTCACCTTGGCGAGCCAGGTCGCCGTGTGGATGTCGCGCAGCCCGCCCTCCCCTTCTTTCAAATGCGGTTCGACGAGGTACACCGCATCGCCGTGCTTGTGGTGCCGTTCTTCGTTCTCGGCGACCTTCTCGCGGAAAAAGCGAGCCGCGTTGCGCTTCAAGATGTCTTTTTCCATGGTCGCGGCGAACTCGCGATACAAGTCATCGTCGCCGGCCAGCATGCGGGTGTCGAGCAGCGCCGTCTTGACCTTGAAATCGTTGGCGGCCAGGTTCACACAGTCACGGACGCTACGCACCGCCTGGCCGACCGTCATCCCGGTATCCCACAGCGCGTAGAGGACCGACTCGGTGACCGTTTCCACATACGCATCGACGCGCTGCGGGTAGAGGAAGAGCAGATCGATATCCGACCACGGATTGAGCTCGGCGCGGCCGTAGCCGCCCTGCGCGATCAGGGTGCACTTCTGATCCAACGTCGTGCTGCGTTCGCGGTACTGCTCGCGCGCCGACTCGAAGAGCGCGCAGACGACGTGGTCGACGATCCCGGTCCAGCGCTCGACCAGAGCGGAACCGGTGGCGCCCGCCAGGTGTGCCTCGAAGAGCCGATCGCGAGCGTCGTTCAGATAGTCGCGCGCCGAGCGGCCGCGATGCGCCGCCAAGCTCAGCGGCGCCAGATCCGGCAGAAGCTCGCCGCTGCCCTCCACCTGCGTCGTCGCATGCGCATCCATTCAACCCATCACGCCTCTCTGGCAGCAAACCCGAATCACCGCCGCCTGGCAAGGCGGTGCGCGGTGGCGGCTTCTACGACCGGCGATCGGCGCGCGCCCGGCGAACGAGATCGTCGAGCAGGGCCAACGCTTCGACCGGCGTGAGGTTGTCGACGTCGACCGCCGCCAGCTCGCCGGTCAATGGATCGGGATCGGGATCGGGGCCGGGGCCGGCGGCAAAGAGCGTCAATTGCTGCGCTTCGTCGGCGGCGGGCGCCGCCGCCATGCCGTCGGCCCGCAGCTCGTTGCTTTCGAGGTTGGACAAGATCTCCTTGGCGCGGGCGACGACGGCATCGGGCACACCGGCCAACGCCGCGACCTGGATACCGTAGGACTGGCTCGCCGGCCCGTCGACGACGCGGCGGAGAAAGAGGACGTCGCCCTTCCACTCGCGCACCGCGACCGAGAGATTGTGCGCCCGCTCGCGGCTGCGGCGAAGGTCGGTGAGCTCGTGGTAGTGCGTCGCAAACATCACCAAGGGCCGCTGCGGCGCATCGTGGAGGTGCTCGACGACGGCCCAGGCAATCGAGATGCCATCGAAGGTGCTGGTGCCCCGGCCGATCTCGTCGAGCACGGCGAGGCTGCGCTCGGTCAGTTGGCAGACGATGTTGGCCGTCTCCTTCATCTCGACCATGAAGGTCGATTCGCCGCCGGCCAGGTTGTCGGCGGCGCCGATGCGCGTGAAGAGCCGGTCGACGATGCCGATCTCGGCCTGCGCCGCGGGCACGAAACAACCGACCTGGGCGAGCAGCACGATCAGTGCCGTCTGACGCAGGTAGGTCGACTTGCCGGCCATGTTGGGGCCGGTGAGAATCAAGATCTGCCGCGTCTCCGGGTCGAGGGCACAGTCGTTGGCGACGAACCCCTCGCGGCCGGCCATCACCTCGACGACCGGATGCCGCCCTTCGTCGATGCGGATGCTGCGACCGTTGTGCAGGCGCGGTCGCACGTAGGCCCGCTGGTCGGCGACGTCGGCCAAGCCGGCGTAGCAATCGATCTCGGCAAGCGCGCGCGCCGTCGCACTGAGGGCGCCGTGGCGAGAGGCGAGTGCGGTCACCAGCTCGACGAAGATCTCGGCCTCGCGCGCCGCCAGCTTTTCTTCGGCGCCGAGCACGCGCGCCTCGTAGGATTCCAGCTCATCGGTGACGAAGCGCTCGGCGTTGGCCGTCGTCTGCTTGCGCCGGTAGCTCGCCGGTACGAGATGGAGGTTGGCCTTGGTGACCTCGATGTAGTAGCCGAAGACCCGGTTGTACTTGACCTTGAGCGAAGCAATGCCGGTCGCCGCGCGCTCGCGCGTCTCCAACTCGCTGAGGTAGCGCTTGCCACTGTAGGCCAGCTCGCGCAGCTCGTCGACGCGATCGTCGCAGCCGCTGCGGACGAGAGTGCCCGGGCGCGCTTTGAGCGGAACCTCGGGGTCGATGGTGCGGGCAATGCGCTCACCCATGTCGGGCATCGCATCGAGGCGCGCCGCACACTCGCGGACGGCACTCGGTTCGGCGTCGGACACGAGCCCCTGCACGACGCCGACCACTTCGAGGGCCGAGGCCAGGCCGAGCACGTCGCGAGCATGCACGCGGCCACTGGCGAGGCGCGAGGTCAGCCGCTCGATGTCGCCAACGCCGTTGAGCAGGCGGCGCAGCTCGTCGCGCCACGACGGCCGCTGGACGAGCGCCTCGACGGCGTCGAGACGGTGACCGATGGCGGCGACGTCGGTGAGCGGCGCGCACAGCCACTCGCGCAGCAGGCGACCGCCCATCGGCGTCGCCGTGCGATCGATGATCGACAGCAAGGAACCGCGCTTCTCGCCGCGCGTCGTGACGAAGAGCTCGAGGTTGCGGCGCGTCGCCTCGTCGATGATCAGCGACGAACCGAGATCGATGGCCGTCGAAGCGCGCAGGTGGTCGAGACTGGAGCGATGGGTTTCGCCCAAGTAGCGAACGGCGGCGGCAAGGGCGCGCAGCGCCCCCTCACCGGCACGCGTTTCTCCGTCGGCGACGCGTTCCAGCCAGGCGGCGCCGGCAGCGGCGTCGAAATCATCGCCCGCGACCCGGCTGACCATGACCGACGGAATGGTCCGGCCGATGAACGCGCAAGCTTCGCCGGCATCATCGGCGACGATGACTTCGCGCGGCGCCAGGCGCAGCAGCAGGTCGCTGGCTTCGCTTTCGCTCAGCTCGCCGGCGTGGCAGGTCTCGCCGGTGGAGAGGTCGACCCAGGCCGCGGCGAGTTCCTGCGCGCGCGCATCGACAGCGACGAGATAGCTGGCTTGCTTGGGGTCGAGATACTCCTCTTCGGTGACCGTACCGGGCGTGACGATGCGCACGATCTCGCGCGCCACCAGCTTCTTGCCGGCAGCGGCTTCTCCGATCTGATCACAGAGCGCAACCTTGAACCCGGCAGCCAGCAACTTGGCGACGTAGGCCTGCACCGAGTGGTGCGGCACGCCACACATCGGAATCGGCACGTCGTCTTTCTTGCTGCGCGTCGTCAGCGTGATGTCGAGCACCTGCGCCGCCGTCTCGGCGTCTTCGAAGAAGAGCTCGTAGAAATCGCCGAGGCGAAAGAAGAGCAGCGCCTCGGGGTGCTCCGCCTTGGCGCGCAGATACTGCTCGAGCATCGGCGTCAGCTTCGGCTTGCCGCTGCGCCCCTTCTCCGCCGCCGCGTCCACGCGCCAGAGTTATCACAAGGCCGGGGCAACTCCAGACCCTCGGCCCGGCGGTTTCAGACCTTCTTTTTCTTGCGCGCCATGTAGTCGACGAGGAGGTATTCGCCGAGTCGGTCGGGGCGGGTGAACAGCGCCCGGCCCTTGTTGATGCGGGTCATCTGCTCGACGAAAGCGCGCAAGCTCGGGCTGTCGTCGAGCATGAACGTGTTGATGAGGATCCCCTGCCGCGTCACCTTCTCGACTTCGCGCAGGGTCTCGCGCGCGGCGCGCACACTCAGGCCGCCGAAGGACAACGGCCACTCGCAGTACAACCGGCCGCGCGAAAAGTAGGCCGTCGGCTGTCCGTCGGTAATGACGATCATGTGCTGATTCGAGCTCGGGTGGCGGCGCAGCAGCTCGCGACCGAGGCGCAGGCCATCCTGCAGATTGGTGAACGGATCGCCCATGTTCCAGCTCGCCTCCGGCAGATCACGGGCGCGCAGCTCGGTGGCGCGGGTATAGAAACCGACGACGGCGAAATAGTCGCGCGGAAAGCGCGTCCGGATCAGACTCTCCATTGCCAGGGCGACGCGCTTGGCGGCGGTGAAGCGCCCTTCCCAGCTCATCGACCAGCTCATATCGAGCAGCAGCACAGTCGATGTCGTCGTCGACGATACCGTTTCCATCACCTCGAAGTCGTCCGGCCCAACCGAGAGCGGCGCCACCCCGCCGCGTTCCATGGCGTTTTTCAACGTCCGCACGACGTCGACGTTGAGAGCATCGCCGTAGGCATAGGGTCGGGTCGATTCCGGGCGCACTTCGGCGAGGCCGCGCTCGCGCGTCGCGTGGCTGCCGGCGCGGTCGCGCAAGAGCGTCTGATAGATGTCGCGCAAGGCGAGCTGACCGATCTTTCGCGTTCCCTTCGGCGACAACTCGACCCGCCCGCCGCGCTGCATGACGTAACCGGACGTATCGAGGATCAAGACCATCTGGCGCAGATTGCGCAGCTCGCGCGCCATGTCGTCGCCGAGCAGATCGTTGAGATTCTCACCGATCGACTCGAGGTTGCCGGCCAGCAGGTCTTCCTCCATCTGCTTGAGGTCGTTGATCTCGCGGATCAGCTCGAGGGTTTGCTCGAAATCGAGAGATTCGGGGCCGCCAAAGAGTTGTCCGAATTCCCGGCGAAAGCCCTCGACGGCGCGAATGTCGTCGAGCTCGTCGCGCAAGGCGGCGAGCTCGGCCGCCGCCTCGGCATCCGAGAACGCTTGGTCGTCGAGATTTTCGATCGCTTGCGACAACGCGTCGGCGAGTGAGTCCCGGCTGGGAGTCGAGGGGTTCGCCTCGCGCTCGCGGCGCAACGCCTCCTCCAGTCGCCCATCCATGTCGTCGAGGGAGCGGTCGAGGTTGAATTGCGACATGCGCCGCCGCATCTCTTCGCGCAGCATGTCGACGAGATCGTGGACACCGAGAATCTGGATGCTCTCGGTCTCCAGACCGTGCATCATCATCCAGTCGCGCGCCTGATCGACGTCGTCGGTGTAGGAGAGGATTTCCGCCAGCTTTTCAAAGACGGCTTCCGGCTCGAGACGGACTTCCTGGCTGCCGTCCCACTCGGTGTAGCGGACGGTGATCATCGTCGCAGCAGCAGACGCGGTTGCGGGATCACGAGCCGTAGCGCGTGCGTCCGCCCTCGCGGTTGCGGTTGAGCTTCTCGTGCAGGTGCAGGCCTTCGAAGATCAGCTCCGAAGCGGCGGCGATGAAGCCGGGGCTCTCGATCGGCCCGAGCTCGTGGATGGCACTGCGCAGGCCGGGAATCTGCCGGACTCCGTCGAGGTAGTCCTCCGAGCGCACGGCATCGCCGACCTCGGCGCCCCAACCGGCCTCGAAATGCTTGACGATCGGATCGAGATCTTGGACCGCGAAGCGCGCATCGAAAACGGCGCGGACGGCACGGTCGACCAGGCGGCCGATCACCTCGGCGCTGCTCGCCTCTTCGACGGCGTATTCGATCTCGATCTTGCCCGAAGTCGAGGCGTGCACCGAGTGGAGATCCGACAAGCGCGGCACGATCTCGTTCTCCCGATTGCGCACCGAGCGTTTCTCCGCATTGGCGAGCACGCTCTCGTAGTTGTTGATGGTGGCGCGCACGCTGACGCCGGAGGCCTGGTTGATCTCGGCCGAGGCGCGCGCTTCAAACGTCAACTGGGCGAGAATCTCTTTGAGGAAATCAGCAACGTGCACCGGTCGATCGAAGCGATCGAGACCGGGCACTTCCTGCTCCATGATGGCGATCTCGTCCTCGAGCCGCTGCGGGTAGTGGGTGCGGATCTGAACGTCAAAGCGGTCTTTGAGCGGCGTGATGATGCGGCCGCGCGACGTGTAGTCTTCCGGATTGGCGCTGGCGACGAGGACGAAGTCGAGCGGTAGGCGAACCTTGTACCCCTTGATCTGAACGTCTTTCTCTTCCATCAGGTTGAAGAGCCCGACTTGAACTTTTTCGGTGAGATCGGGCAACTCGTTGATGGCGAAGATGCCGCGGTTGGTGCGCGGGATGAGACCGAAGTGGATGGTGTCTTCGTCCTCCAGATAGCGACCTTCGGCGACCTTTATGGGGTCGACCTCGCCGACCAGATCGGCCATCGACACGTCGGGTGTCGCCAGCTTCTCACCGTAGCGCGCATCGCGATCGATCCATTCGACCTCGACGTCTTCACCGCCGTCGAGCCGATCGCGGCACGCCTTGCAGACCGGCGCTTCCGGGTTGTCGTGCAGCGGACAACCGCGCACGGCGGGAACCTCTTCATCGAGCAGCGAAATCAAGCCGCGCAGAATGCGCGACTTGGCCTGACCGCGCTCGCCGAGCAACACGATGTGATGTCCCGAAAGAATCGCGTTTTCGAGATCTGGAATCACAGTGTCGTCGAAACCGACGATGCCCGGCAGAATTCGCTCACCGCGCTCGAGCATGGCGAGCAGGTTGGCGCGCATCTCCTGTCGCACCGAGCGAATCTGGTAGCCACTTTCGCGCAACTCGCGCAGCGTTTGCGGCCTCTTCATAACCATCCGATCTCCACCACCTGCGGCCGATTATAGGGCCACTTGGAGCGGATCCACAAACGCGAGGAGGCTACGCCGGCGGTCTCAACCCGTCGAGTGCGCCGGTGATCGGCGGATGCAGTCGGTCGTAGACTGCTTCGAGATGCTCGGGCATGACACGAGTCTCACCGATGAGCGGCATGAAATTGGTGTCCCCCACCCAGCGCGGCACGATGTGCCAGTGCAGATGGTCGGCAATGCCGGCGCCGCCCGCCTTGCCGAGATTCATGCCGAGGTTCATCCCCTCCGGTGCCAGCTCATCGCGCAACACGCCCATCACCGCGCGTAGCACATCGCACAATCCGGCATACTCCACCTGCGAGAGCGCACCGAGATCCGAGGTGTGGCGGCGCGGCGACACCATGACGTGCGCGTTGGCGTAGGGAAACTTGTTGAGCATGACGCTGGCATGCTCATCGGCGCCGAGCACCAACGTCGCGCGCGCATCGGCTGCATCCGGTTTTTCGCAGAAGATGCAGCCGGGCTCTTTCGGTCCACCGATGTGGACCATTCGCCACGGCGCCCACAGGACCTTCACGCCGCGCCGCCGTTCAGGAAGGGTCGGCCGGCACGAGATCGACGCGTTCGCGAAGCTCCTTGCCCACCTTGAAGAACGGTACCCGCTTGGCCTGCACGTCGACGCGGCGACCGGTGCGCGGGTTGCGACCGGTGCGCGCCTGCCGGTGGCGCACGACGAAGGAGCCGAAACCGCGAATCTCGATGCGGTCACCCTCGCGTAGCGCATCGGCCAGGCCCTCGAAGACCTCTTTGACCATGACCTCGGCGTCGCGCCGCGAAAAGCGCGGGTACTTCTGCACGAGCTCGTCGATCAAGTCGCGCTTGGTGACGGAGCCTGCCTCTTCAACTTCCGCTGCCGTCGGCATCGGAGCCCCCCGTTTTCACGTCCGGAGCGGTCGACATCGAGCCGGATTCGGTATCGCCAGCCGCCGATCCCGCATCAGCCTGCTCGGTTGCCGCCGCGCCACCCTCGCGGTCGAGGCGAAGATCGGACTTGAGAATGTCCTCGAAGGAGAATCGCCCACCCTCGCGCTCCTTCTCGAGATACGACTCGATCTCTTCGCGCTCTTCGGACTTCCGCAGCGCCTTGATGCTGAGCGCGATCTTGCGGTCCTTGGTGTCGATCGAGGTCACTTCGGCTTCGACCTCCTGGCCGACCTGAAAGTCGTCCTGCGGCCGATCGACACGCTCGGTGCTGAGCTGCGAGACGTGGATCAGTCCCTCGATGCCTTCGGCGATCTCGATGAAGACACCAAAGTCGGTCACGCTGGTGACCTTGCCGTTGACCCGCTGTCCCACCGGGTATCGGATCTCGATACCGCTCCACGGATCGTCGGCGAGCTGTTTGATGCCGAGCGAGACGCGCTCGTTGTCGACGTCGATGCCGAGGACGACCGCTTCGACCTCGTCCCCCTTCTGAAAGATCTCCGAGGGATGACGCACCTTCTTGGTCCAGTGCAGGTCGGAAATATGGACCAGGCCGTCGATCCCGTCATCGATGCCGACGAAGACGCCGAAGTCGGTGATGTTCTTCACCGTACCCTTGATCTGACAGCCGATCGGATGGTTGACCCGTACCAGCTCCCACGGGTTCGGCTCGGCCTGCTTGAGCCCGAGAGAAATACGGCGGTTGGAGGTGTCGACGTCGAGCACGACGACACCGACCTCGGTGCCGACCTCGACCACTTTGGAGGGATGCGTCACTCGCTTGGTCCACGACATTTCCGATACGTGCACCAGACCTTCGATACCGGGTTCGAGCTCGACGAAAGCGCCGTAGTCGGCGAGGCTCACCACTTTGCCCGAGATGCGCGAACCCACCGGATAGCGCTCGGCGACGCTGGCCCACGGATCCGGCATGATCTGCTTCATGCCGAGCGACACGCGCCCGCGCTCCGAGTCGTACTTCAGGACGACGACGCGACAGCGGTCGCCGACGTTGACGACGTCGGACGGCTTGTTGACTCGCCCCCACGACATATCGGTCACGTGCAAGAGGCCGTCGATGCCACCGAGATCGACGAAGGCACCGTAGTCGGTGATGTTCTTGACCACGCCCTCGAGGATGACGCCTTCTTCGAGAACCTTCAGCGTTTCCTTCTTGAGCTGGGCGCGCTCCTTTTCCATTACTTGGCGGCGGGAAACGACGACGTTGCCGCGGGCGCGGTTGAACTTGAGCACGGCAAACTCACCGCGCTGACTGATGAAGCGGTCGAGGTTGCGAGCGGGGCGGATGTCGGCGTGCGAACCAGGCAGGAACGCCGGCACGCCGACGTCGACTTTCAAACCGCCCTTGACCTTGCCGACGATCACACCTTCGACGATGCCCTCGTTCTGGTAGGCCTTCTCGATCTCACTCCACACCTTTGCCTGTTCGGCCTTGGTGCGCGACAGAATGATACCGCCGGTCTCGCCGTCGTCCGACTCGAAGTAGACGTCGACTTCGTCGCCGACTTCGACGGTGGGCGTTCCACCGCGTTCGGTGAACTCCTGGATGGGGATCTGCCCCTCGGACTTGTATCCGATATCGACTGTGACCTGATCGCGCGTCACGAAGACGACGCGACCCGACACGACTTCACCTGGCTTGACGGTTCGCAGACTCTCTTCAAAAAGTCGGCGAAACTCGTCGTCGCCGCCATCGTGCGCGGCCACTTTGGGCTCCTGATTCATTTGAGAGGTACCCCCTGAAAGGACGAGATCCGAGACCCATATCGCCGTAGGGTCTGAGTTGCAAGTAGTCCACCAAGCAGACCGCAATGGTCGCTTCGCTCGCCGTGCTTCATGCGTCTTCGCGTCGTTTCACAAAATCGAGAATTCGCGCCACCACGGCGTCGATTCCGTCTTCGGTCGTGTCGACGATCAAAGCATCTGCTGCAGGTCGCAGCGGCGAATGTGCCCGATTGCTGTCCCGCTCATCGCGTTCGGCAATCTCCGCCTCGACCGCCGCCAGCTCGACCGGCTCGCCGCGCGCCGCGAGATCGGCGCCGCGCCGGCGGGCGCGCTCGCGCACCGACGCGCGCAGGAAGATCTTGTGGGCGGCATCGGGAAACACGACGGTACCGATGTCCCGCCCCTCCATGACGGTGGCGGCGCGCTCGCCCATGGCGCGCTGCAGCGCCACCAGGCGTTCGCGCACGACCGGCACGGCCGACACCTTCGACGCGTGCTGGCCGGCTTCGGCGCTGCGTATGGCGTGCGAAACGTCGCGGCCGTTGGCCAGCGTGTGCACCCCGTCCTCGCGCTCTTCGAAGCACAGCTCGAGCTCGTCGCAGATCTTCTCGAGGGCAGTCGCATCGCCCAGGTCGACGCCGGCGTCGGCGGCGACGAGGCCGACCACCCGGTACATCGCACCGGTGTCGACGTACTGGTACCCCATGCTCTGTGCCAGACGGCGAGCGACGGTGCTCTTGCCGGCGCCGGCCGGTCCGTCGATGGCGATCACCGCCGGCTTCATCGCCGCAGCTCCGCCAGTTGCTCGAAGTAGCGGGGAAAGGTCTTGGCGACACAACCCGGATCGGCGATGCGAATCCCCTTGGCGACCAGACCGGCGAGGGCAAAGCTCATGGCGATGCGATGATCGTCGTAGGTCTGCACCAACCCCGGGCGCGGCGGCGCCGGGTGAATCGTCAGGCCGTCGCGGCGCTCGTCGACGCCCACACCGAGCCGCTCGAGCTCGCTGGCGACCGCCTGCAGGCGGTCGCTCTCCTGCCAACGCAGATGCTCGACGTTGCGAATCGCAACGTCGGAGTCGGCGAACGCAGCCAACACGGCGAGAGTGGGCGCCGTGTCCGAGATCGCGTTCATGTCGACGTCGACACCGCGCAACGGCGGCCGGCCGCGCACCTCGATGTACTCGGGACGGCGCTCGACTTCTGCACCCATCTCTTCGAGGACGTCGGCGAAACGAACGTCGCCCTGCAGCGAGCTCGGACCGAGACCGTCGACCCGCACGCGCCCACCGGTGAGTGCCGCGGCCGCCCAAAAGTAGTGCGCCGCCGAGGCATCGGGTTCGATCGCATACACTCGACCACGATAGCGCTGCCCGGCCTCGATGCGAAAGCGACGCGGTTCGCTGGGCGTCGCTTCGACGCCGAAGGAGCGCATCACGGCAAGCGTCATCTCGACGTAGGGCTGGGCAATCTGGCGGCCTTCGATTTCGATCTCGACGTCACCCTCGGCGTAGCTGGCGACCTGCAACAGCGCCGAGAGAAACTGACTGCTGCGCGAAGCGTCGATGCGACAGCGGCCGCCGGCCAGCCCGGCCGCGCGCACGGCAACCGGCGGCGTGGCGTCACCTTCACAGTGCAGATCGGCACCGAGGTGGGAGAGCGCGTCGACCAAGGCGCCGATCGGCCGCTGGCGCATGCGCGAGCTGCCGTCGATGCGGTAGGTGCCGCGACCGAGGCAGAGCGCGGCGACGAGAAAGCGCATCGCCGTGCCGGCGTTGCCGACGAAGAGCTCTGCCTCGCCGGCCGGCCAGTCGCCCCCACAGCCGTGCACGCACAGCGTGTCGGCTCGGTCGCCGTGGCGCACGTCGACGCCGAGCGCCCGCAGGGCGTCCGCCATGTAGCCGGTATCGTCGCTGGTGAGGGCGCCGCGCAGCGTCGATTCACCGGTCGCCAGCGCGGCGAGGAGGAGGGCTCGATTGGTGATCGACTTCGAACCCGGTACGCGGACCGACGCGTCGGGTGCGGCGGCCAGCGGCTCGATGGCCAGCTCGCCGACGCTCACGAGTCATCCTCGCCGGCCAACTTGCGGCGCACCGCACTGCCGCCGTCGAGCCAGGCATCGAGCGCCGCCGCGTCGCCCGCTTCGACGAGGGCGCGCAGCTCGTCGAGCCGCGCCGCGTACTCGTCGAGCACCGCCAGCAGCGCCGCGTCGTTGGCGAGAAAGATGTCGCGCCACATCGCCGTGCTGCCGCCGGCCAGGCGCGTCCAATCGCGCAGCGACGGACCGGCAAAGGACAGCGTATCGCCACCCGCTTCATCGATGGCGCGCGCCAGGGCATAGGACAGCGCGTGGCCGAGGTGACTCGTCCAGGCGAGAGCGCGATCGTGCGCCGCGCTGTCCATCACACGCACCCGCGCGCCAACACCGCGCCACATGGCGACGACGGCGTCGCGCGCCTGCTCCGACGTCGACGCACTCGGCGTCACGACGCACAACGCATCGCGAAAGAGGTCGGCACGCGCCGCCGCGGCACCGGTCTGCTCGCTGCCGGCGATCGGGTGGGCACCGACGAACGAACAGTGCGGCGGCAACACCGCCTCGACCTCGGCCACCACCGAGCCCTTGACGCTGCCGGCATCGGTGAGGATCGTCCCCGGTTGCAGGTGCGGTGCCAACGAGTCGACGATCGCGCCGGTGCTGCGCACCGGCACGGCGAGCACGACGAGATCGACGGGGCCGATCTCGGCGACCTCGGTGGTGCTGCGGTCGATGCAGCCGCGCTCGAGCGCGACATCGAGATTGGCCTGGCCGCGGCCGACACCGACGATCTCGCCGATCAGTCCGGCCTGGCGCGCCGCGAGGGCGAGAGAACCGCCAATCAAGCCGACACCGACGACGGCAGCTCGTTCAATGAGCAACGCCACGTCCGTCACGCTCCCGCATCACGTCCGCCAGAGCCCCCAGAAAACGCCGGTTCTCTTCCTCGCGCCCGACCGTCACGCGAACGTGCTCGGGCAGACCGTAGCCACCGACCGGCCGCACGATGACGCCGCGGCGCAACAGCTCTTCATGGATCTCGTTCGCCGCGCCGACGCGCAGGAGGAGAAAGTTGGCGTGGCTCGGCACGAACGACAGCCCGAGCTCGCAGGCACCGGCCGCGAGCTGGCGCAGGCCATCGCGATTCATCTGCCGTGTCCTCTCCAGGTGATCTTCATCGTCGAGCGCCGCCAGCGCCGCCCGCTGGGCGACGGCATTCACATTGAAGGGTGCGCGCAGGCGGTTCAACACGTCGAGCACCTCCGGCGCCGCCACCGCATAGCCGATGCGCAGTCCGGCGAGGGCGTGGATCTTGGAGAACGTGCGCAGCACCAACAGCGGTCGGCTGCCGTCGAGGTAGTCGAGGGTGCGCGGATAGTCGTCGTCGTCGACGTACTCGGCGTAGGCTTCGTCGACGACGACGAGAACGTCGTCGGGAACGGCTGCGAGAAAGCGCTCCCACTCCGGGCGGCGGTAGAGCGTGCCGGTCGGATTGTTGGGATTGGCGAGGAAGACGGCACGCGTCTGCGGCGTCAGCGCCGCTGCCATCGCCGCCAGGTCGTGGCCGTAGTCGCGCGCCGGCACGACGACGCTGGTCGCGCCTTGGGCTTGCACCGCCATCGCATAGATGACGAAGGCGTGTTCGGCGACGACGGCTTCATCGCCCTGGTGAACGAAAGCGCGGACCGCCAGCTCGATGAGCTCGTTCGATCCGTTGCCGAAGAGCAACATCTCCTCGCCGACGCCAAGGCGCTGCGCCAGCGCCCGGCGCAGGTAGTACACCGAGCCGTCGGGGTAGCGGTGGACGCCGGCCGCGGCATCGGCAATGGCGCGCAGCGCCAGCGGCGACGGACCGAGCGCGTTTTCGTTGGACGCCAACTTGACCGAGCCGCTGATACCGTACTCGCGTTCGACCTCTTCGATCGGTTTCCCCGGTGGGTAGGGTTGCAGCGCGCGAATCCAAGGTTTGGTGCGCGGTACCTTCACGAACGCCTCCCCGACTTGGGCCAGCGCCAGGCCGGATAGGAACCGAGGACCTTGACGAAGAGGGCTCGCTCCTCCAAGCCGGCAAGCGCTCGCTGCATACCGCGCTCGGCGATGTGCCCGCTCAGGTCGAGAAAGAAGACATACTCCCAGGCGCGGCCGCGCAACGGCCGCGATTCGATCGTCGAGAGGTTGATGCGCTCCTTGGCGAAGCCCTCGAGGACTTTGAATAAGGCGCCGGCCTCATGCGGCACGGCAAAGAGCACCGACGTCTTGTCGTCACCCGTGCGCGGGCTCTGGCCGTCGCCGCTGACGACGAGGAAGCGCGTGACGTTGTTGGGCAAGTCCTGGATGTTCTCGGCGACGATCGACAAGCCGTATTCCTCGGCCGCCTGCCGGCCGGCGATCGCCGCAGTCGTCGGCGCCCGCGCCGCCAGGCGTGCGGCCGCAGCGTTGCTCACCACTTCTTCGACGGCGATTTCCGGGTACGATCGCGCCAGCCAGTCGCGGCACTGGGCCAGTGATTGCGCGTGCGAAACGACGCGGCGCGGCCGCCGATGCCGGCCCTTGGCCATGAGCAGGCAGTGGTCGACGCGCAACAGCACCTCCGCCTTGATGGTCAGCGACGAGGCGATGAAGCGATCGAGCGTCTGCGCAACCACACCTTCGGTCGAGTTCTCCACCGGCACGATGCCGTAGTCGGTACGCCCGCGCTCGACCTCTTCGAAGATGGCATCGATCGAACCGGCGGCGGCGAGCTCGGCACCCGAGCCGAACTGAAGTGCCGCGGCTTGCTGCGAGTAGGTACCCGCCGGCCCGAGAAAGGAAACGCGCAGCGGTTTCTCGAGCGACAGGCAACTCGAGATCACCTCGCGGAAGATCGCCTGCAAATGATGGTCGGAAAGCGGTCCCTCGTTGGCATCGGCAACCTTCTGGAAGACCCGCTTCTCGCGCTCCGGCGCGTAGACGACGCGGCCGCTGCTGGCCTTGCGCTCGCCAATCTCCATCGCCAGGCGGGCTCGGCGATTGAGCAGCGCCGTCACTTGGCGGTCGATCTTGTCGATGCGCTGGCGCAGCGAGTCTATGGAGGCCTTTTTCGGCAAGGGAAAATCCGTCCGAACGCTGCGGCTAGCGCATGCCCGCGGCGAATGCAACGTCGAGCCTCCGGCGCGCGCTGCCAGGGCGCGACCGCGCCGGCAGAGAATCCGCATGCCGGACGTGGCCAGGCGCAACGTCGTCTCTACGGGCGCGCCGCGGCGACCACACCGGCGGCGAGGTTCTCGCCGCTCGCCACCACCCAACGCACCGTCGGATCGCCGCGGAACCAGGTGATCTGGCGCTTGGCGAAACGGCGCGTCGCGCGTGCCATCAGGTCGACCGCATCGTCGAGCGACACCCGGCCGCGCAGGTGCTCGGCGATCTCGCGGTAGCCGATGCTCTGCAGAGCCGGGGCGCCGGCGAAGCCGCGCGCGTGCAGATCCTCGACCTCTGCGACCAAACCGCCGGCGACCATCTCGCGACAGCGCTGGTCGAGCCGGCGGTAGAGCTCATCGCGCGCCACCTCGAGGCCGACGACGCGCGCCGCGAGCTGATCGCGCTTGAAGCCGTGCTCGCTCTGCCACTGCGATATCGGCTTGCCGCTCAGCGCCGCCACTTCGAGGGCGCGCACTACGCGCACGCGGTCGTTGGCATGCAAGCGCGCGGCGCTGACCGGGTCGACCTCGGCGAGCTCGCGGTGCAGGACACCCGGTTGCAGCCTTTCGCGTTCCACCATCGCGGCGCGCAACGCGTCGTCGCGCGGCGGTCCCGGGAAAAGCCCGTAGCGCAGAACCTTCAGATAGAGTCCGGTACCGCCCACCAGGACGACCGACTTGCCGCGCCGCTGCACGTCGTCGATGGCCGCCAATGCCAGCTCGCGATAGCGCGCACAGTCGAAACGCTCGCTCGGCTCGACGACGTCGAAAACGTGATGGGCGATGCCGCGCCGCTGCGCCGGCGGCGGCTTGGCGCTGCCGATGTCCAACCCGCGGTAGACCTGACGCGAGTCGCAGTTGACGATCTCGGCACCCAGCCGCTCGGCGAGCTCGAGTGACACTTCCGTCTTGCCGGTGCCGGTCGGCCCGACGATGGCGACGACGCTCACCTCAGACCCCGCGCCAGGCGCTGCGCCGGTGCAGCTCCCGAAAGCTCCGCGAGCCCCTCAAGTGCGCTTGAACCACCGTTCCAAATCGCCGCGCGAGAGCGTGATGAAGGAAGGCCGCCCATGCGGGCAGTGGCCGGAAAAATCCGTGTAGTCCATCGCCCGCAACAACGCCGTCACCTGCTCGGCACTCATGTTCTGGCCAACGCGCACGGCGGAGTGGCAGGCCAAGCGCGACAGTATCGACTCGGTCGCTTCGTCGAGACGGCGCGAGCGGCCGATCTCGACGAGGTCTTCGGCGAGGTCGCGGACCAGGACCTGAGCGTCGCTGTCGCCGAGCAGCGCCGGCACCGCGCGCACGGCAAAGGAGTCGCCCGAATGCGGCTCGACCTCGAAACCGATCGCCGCCAGGCGGTCGAGGTGATCGCGCAGCAGCGTTGCCTCGCGCGGGCCGAGATCGACGACGACGGGCACGAGAAGTTGCTGGCGCGGTACGACCCCCGAGCGCTGCGACTCGCGCAGTCGTTCGAACATCACCCGCTCGTGCGCCGCGTGCTGGTCGATCATCACCAGTTGATCGTCGCCCTGACAGATCAAATAGCCTTGAAAAACCTGGCCGAGGACGCGCAGTCCGGCGAAGAAACCGGCGGCGCCTTCGCCGCCCGCTGTCTGCGCGAGGGGCGCCGCCGCGGCGGCGAGCGGGCGCGCCAGCGGCGCTGCCACAGCGCCACCGGCCTGCGGCAGCAGTCGCGGCGGTGCGGCGGCGCTGCCGCCGGTCGCCGTCGGTGACGGCCGCAACACCATCTTGCCACCGGGCCGACCGGCCAACGGCAACGGCGACGACACCGACTCGTGACGGCCACCGTCGGCGCGGTGCAATCGCTTCTGCACGCCCTGGACGATCAGATCGTGAACGATCCCCGAGCGCCGGAAACGCACCTCGGACTTGGCCGGATGGACGTTGACGTCGACCTGATCGAGCGCCACGTCGATGAAGACGACGGCGGCCGGATAGCGTCCGTGCATGAGCAGCGTGCTGTAACCGGCGAGGATGGCGTGGGTGACGACCTTGTCGCGCACGTAGCGCCGGTTGACGTAGGAGAAGATCTGGCGCTGGCTCGGAAAGGTGAGCTGGGTCTGCGAAATCCAACCGTGCACACGGCCGGCGCCGCCGCTGTGCTCGAAGCTCAGCATCGCCGCCGCCCGCTCGCTGCGCAACACCTGGGCGATGCGCTCGCCGTGATCCTCGACGCCGGAGTGATCGAGAAGTGTGCGACCGTTGTGGCTCAAACGAAATCCGACCTGCGGCCAAGCCAGCGCCAGGCGCGTCAGCAGCTCGCTGACGTGTCCGACCTCGGTCGACGGCGCTTTGAGAAATTTGCGGCGCGCCGGCGTGTTGGCGAAAAGGTTGGCGACCTCGACGCGCGTCCCGGCCGGCGCGCCGGTTTCGACGACCTCGACGATCTCACTGTCTTTGACGACAACCCGCGTCGCCGCCAGATCTTCGCGCCGCCGCGTCACCAGAGTCGTCTCGCCGACGGCGCCGATGCTGGCCAGCGCTTCGCCGCGAAAACCGAGGGTGGCGATGCGCAGCAGATCGTCGACGGCGGCCAACTTGCTCGTCGCATGGCGGGAAAACGCGCACACCGCATCTTCGTGCGACATTCCCTCGCCGTCGTCGATGACGGCAATCAGCGCCGTCCCGGCTTGTTCGAGATCGACGGCAATGCGCAAAGCCCCGGCGTCGAGCGAGTTCTCGACGAGCTCCTTGACCACCGATGCCGGCCGTTCGACGACTTCTCCGGCGGCGATCTGGTTGGCGATGGCGTCGGGCAACACGCGCACCCGGCGCTCAGCAACCTCCCTCTCCGGTGCCTCCGCTGCGGCCATCTCCCCCCTCTCCGAGTCATTCCGTAGCACCGTGCCGCCGCACTTGCCAGTTCTCGCCGGCGCCCGCCCCCCGCCGGCGATTGCGCCGGCGGGGGCAATCGCCCATGCTCGCCGTCATGTCAGCAAAGGTCCTCAGCGCCAGCCAGCTCACCGCGGCGCTCGCCGACCAGCGGCGCGACGCGAAGAGGATCGTTTTTACCAACGGCTGTTTCGACCTGCTGCACCCCGGCCACGTCCGCTATCTGGCCGAGGCGCGCGCCCTCGGTGATCTGCTGGTGGTGGCGCTCAACACCGACGCCTCGGTGCGGCGCCTCGGCAAAGGCGGCGATCGTCCCATCGTCGGCGAAAACGACCGCGCCACCGTCGTCGCCGCGCTGGCCGCCGTCGACTACGTCACCTTCTTCGACGAAGATACGCCGCTCGAGCTGATCCGCACCCTACGACCCGACGTCCTCGTCAAAGGCGGCGACTGGGAGCCCGAAAAAATCGTCGGCGCCGACGTCGTCCGCGCCAACGGCGGCGAGGTGCACAGCCTACCCTTCGCCGCCGGCTACTCGACCAGCGACCTGATCGACCGCATCCGCCGCGCGTAGGCTGAAACTCGCTCCCCCTTCGCCATGGCTCCGGAGGACAAGTGCGCTCGTAGGCTCAGGCGAGGCGCAGGCGCAGGCTGAGGTCGGTGATCGCTGTCGCGATTTCTCGTTCGAAAGGTCTTCATTCGAACGGTCCGGCGGCACGCCGGAGGGTTTGGCAACCCGCAACTCAACCTTCGGGCAAATGGGCGATCGCGTCGATCTCCACCCGCGCGCCCTTGGGCAGCTTGGCAACGCCGACGGTGACGCGAGCCGGAAAGGGTTGCTCGACGAAGCGGGCGTAGACTTCGTTGACGGCAGCGAAGTCGGCGATGTCGATCAGGTAGATCGTCATGCGCAGGACGTCGACAAAGCTCGCCCCCGCGGCGGCGAGGACGGCGCCGAGGTTGCGCATCACCTGCTCGCTCTCGGCGGCGATGCCACCACCGACCAACTCGCCAGTACGCGCCTCGATGCCGACCTGGCCGGAGAGAAAGAGCCATTCGCCGACCCGCACCGCCTGCGAGTAGGCGCCGATGGCAGCCGGCGCCGCCTCGCTTTCGACTGCCCGCCGACGATTCTTCATCGCATCACCTCAATCGCGCGGCCGGCGCACCGAGAGGACGCCGCGCACCTTGCCAATCGAGCGCATCAATCCATGCAGCTGCGCCGCGTCCTGGACGATGACCTCGAAACTGTTGACCGCCTGCTGGTCGGGCGTGCTCTGCACCTGGGCGCTGCTGATGTTGACACCGGCGCTGCCGATCGACTTGGTGATCGCCGCCAGCATCCCCGGCTTGTCGAGGCAACGCACCTCGAGCTGTACCGGCCGCTGCCCGTTGGCGCCGCTTTCCCAGGCCACTTCGACCTGGCGCTGCGGGTCGCTCTCGAGCACGCGGGTACAGTCGCTGGTGTGCACCGTGACGCCGCGGCCGCGGGTGATGAAGCCGCGAATCTCCTCCCCCGGCAAGGGGTCGCAACACTTGGCGAAGCGGATCAGCACATCCTCGGCGCCGCTGACGCGCACCCCCGGCGGCCGGCCGGTGACCCGGCGAATGAGCTTGCGCAGAACGCCGTCGTCACCGACCTCGACGCCGTCGCCAAGCGTACCGGCCGGCAACAGCCGCTCGAGCACCTGGCGCGCCGTGATCCGGCCGTAGCCGACATAGGCGACCAGCGCGTCGGCGCCCTTGAGACCAAAGCCCGACGCGACTTCGGCCAGGCGACCGTTCTTGCGCAAGCGCTTCAGATCCATGCGATGCCGCCGCAGGTCGCGGTCGAGCAACTCGCCACCGACACGCAGCGCCTCACCGCGCTCGACATGGCGCAGCCAGGCGCGGATGCGCGTCTTCGCCCGGCTGGTCTTGACCATGCCCAGCCAGTCCTTGCTCGGCGTCTGTCCCGCCGTCGTAACGATCTCGACCATTTCACCGTTCGACAGTTGATAGTCGAGTGGCACCAAACGGCCGTTGACACGAGCACCGGCGCAGTGCTGGCCCACTTCCGAATGGATGCGGTAGGCGAAGTCGATCGCCGTCGCGCCCTCGGGAAAATTGAGCACGTCGCCGCCCGGGGTGTAGACGTAGACCTCGTCGGAAAAGAGATCTTCTTTGATCGAACCGAGAAACTCGTGCGGATCCGAGAGTTTTTGCTGGGTTTCCACGAGCTGCCGCAGCCAGGCAAAGCGCTGTGCCTCTTCGTGGCCGATCGGCTCGCCCTCTTTGTAGCTCCAGTGCGCGGCGATGCCGAACTCCGAAACGCGGTGCATTTCACGGGTGCGGATCTGCACCTCGACGCGCTCGCCCGACATGCCGATCACCGTCGTGTGCAACGACTGGTAACGGTTGTTCTTGGGCATCGCGATATAGTCCTTGACGCGACCCGGCACCGGCTTCCACTTGGCGTGGATCAAGCCGAGAGCGACGTAGCAGTCGGTGACACTGTCGACGAGAACCCGAAAGCCGACGAGGTCGTAGATCTGGTCGTAGAGCAGGTCGTAGCGCTGCATCTTGGAGTAGATCGAGTAGAAGTGCTTGGGACGGCCGACCACTTCGGCTTCCACACCTCCTTCGCTCAGCTCCTTGGCCAACAGCGTCTTGAACTCGTCGATGTAGTGCCGCCGTTCGGCTTTCTTCTTGGCGACGTTGCGCTTGAGCTGGTAGTAGACCTCCGGCCGCTGGAAGCGCAGGGCGTTGTCTTCGAGATCGTTCTTGATCCAGTTGATCCCCAGTCGATGGGCGATCGGCGCGTACACCTCGAGGGTTTCCTTGGCGATGGCGCGCTGGCGCTCGGCCGACAGGTGCTCGAGCGTGCGCATGTTGTCGGCGCGATCGGCCAGCTTGATGAGGATGACGCGGATGTCGCGCGCCATCGCCATGATCATTTTGCGAAAGTTCTCGGCTTGCTTTTCCTCGACGCTGGTAAAGGACACCTGCGATATCTTGGTCACGCCGTCGACCAGTCCGGCGATGGCATCGCCGAACTCCGCCTCGACGGCATCGAGAGACGCCAGGGTGTCCTCGACGACGTCGTGCAACAGGCCGGCACAAACGCAGGATTCGTCGAGCTTCAGGTCGGCGATCAGATTGGCGACGCCGACCGGGTGGACGAAGTAGGGATCGCCCGACTGCCGGCGCTGGCCGCGGTGCATCTCCTTCGAGTAGGCGTAGGCGTGGCGGATGATGTCGGCGTCGGCGCCCGGGTGATAGTCGACGACCTTGTCGATCAGTGCATCGACCTCGCTCACGGCTGCTCTCCCGTAGCGGCAAAATGCGCCAGCGCCGCGGCGGCGATCTCCTCGACCAACTCGGGCGGCGAGCGGTCGTCGGAGGAGAGGATCAAATCGTAGACCCCCGTGTCGGCGAGATCGAAATCGTAGATGTCGAGGTAGCGCTTGGCGTCCGAGGCGTGGCGCAGCCGGTTTTCCTTCTCGATCTGACGCCATTCGCCGCACTCGCGCTGGGCGACCCGGCGCGCCCGCACCTCGTCGCTGGCGGTCAGCCAGACCTTGAGGGCTTGCAGATCGTTCTCCGCCGCCAGGTAGCCGGCGAGGCGCCCCTCGAGGATGCAGCCACCCTGGCGCGCGCGCTCGGCCATGGCGGCGTCGAGCTGGCGATCGATCGAATGATCCGCCTCGCACAGCAGGTTGAACTGCTCGAGCGTCAGTCCGCGGCTCTTGGCCTCGGCGCGATAGAGGTCGCCGGCGTAGACATGCGGCAAGGCCAGGCGCTCGGCCAGCAAGCGCGCCACCGTCGTCTTGCCGCTGCCCGGCACTCCCGAGATGGTGACCAACATGGCCGCCATCATAGCAGGCCCGGGCGCCGCTCGGGAGCCTGGCCGGGAGATGCGGCTCGCCCTCGACTCACTCGATGTTCTGCGTTTGCTCGCGCAGTTTTTCCACCTCGGCGCGCCCCTCGAGGGACAGCCTCGTCACCTCGACGTCGGAGCTCTTCGCGGCGATCGTGTTGAGCTCGCGGTGGATCTCCTGCAACAGGAAGTCGATCGGCTTGCCGACGGCGTCCTTCTCGCGCAACAGGGCGGCCAGCCGCTTCAGATGAGTCGACAAGCGCACCAACTCCTCGGTGACGTCACAGCGCTCGGCGATGATCGCCGTCTCCTGCAACAACCGCTGCTCGTCGACGCGATCGCCGGCGAGCTTCTCGAGGCGCTTGCGCAGGCGCTCGGCGAGCAGCGGAACGATCTCGGCACTGCGGCGCCGCAACTCCGTTTCGATGTGCGCCAGGCGCACGCAGCGTTGCTT
Organism: uncultured Binatia bacterium (SeqCode); assembly: GCA_965216585.1. GTDB lineage: Bacteria > Desulfobacterota > Binatia > HRBIN30 > CADEER01 > CADEER01. The sequence continues at coordinate 1,104,785 of CBDCGC010000003.1, forward strand.
CATGTCTTTCTGCAACGCCTTTCCCTCGCCAACCCGCGCCTTCTCGAACGAGCGCAGCGCTTTTTCGACCAGCGTCTTGACGCGCGGCAAATCGGCCGCCGCATCGCGCGGTCGCTCGACGACGCGCACCAGATCGCCGCGCGCCTGCAGGAGCGCCATGTCGACCTCGCCCGGTAGCTTGAGCGCCTTCTGCAAACGCCGCCAGCCGCGTACCACCTCGCGCGCCGCCTCCTCGTCGACCTCGACACGCCGGCCCGCCTGCGGCGCCCCCGAACGCACGACGCTGACGTCGACCTTGCCGCGTTGCACCGCGGCGGCGACCAGCGGTCGCAGCTCGGGCTCCCAGCTCTGGCATTCGCGCGGCAGCGACACCCGCACGTCGAGGTAGCGATGGTTGACGCCGCGCACCTCGACCGACAAGCGCACGCCGTCACCGCGCCATTCGGCCTGGCCAAATCCAGTCATACTCCGCATCGCACCTACCCCGTGCTTTCCACCGTGCCGTGCAGCGCCAGGTCCTCGACCACCTCGTCCGCCGTCACCGACGCCGTACCGACGCGACCGACGACGAGGCCGGCGGCGTGGTTTGCCAACACCGCCGCTGCTGGCAGTTCAGCGCCGGCCGCCAGTGCCAGCGCGCACGTTGCGATCACCGTATCACCTGCTCCGGTGACGTCGAACACCCGTTGCGCGACGGTGGGAAAATGGCGCGCCGGTCGCTCGGCCTCGAACAGGCTCATTCCCTCGGCACCGCGTGTGATCAACACCGCGTCGGCGCGCCAGCGGCGAACCAGCTCGCGGCCGGCGCGTTCGAGTGTCGCCGCATCGACGATCTCGACACCGGATGCGCGGCTCGCCTCGTCGCGGTTCGGCGTCACCAACGAGGCGCCGACGTAGTGGGGGAAGTTGGCATCCTTGGGATCGATGATCAGAGTGAACGGACGCTCCTCGCGCACCCGCGCGATCATCTGCAGGAACGGCGGCGCGAGGAAACCCTTGCCGTAGTCGGACAAGACGACGACGTCGGCAAGGCCGATCCCGGCCAGCAGATGGCCGCGGGCCAGCTCGACGGCGCGACTACCGCTACCGTCGACGCGCTCGCGGTCGAGACGCACCAGTTGTTGCTGCTGCGCCAACACGCGCGTCTTGCGAATGGTCATCTCCGAACGCGAGCTGCATACACCACTGCGGTCGATGTCGAGCTCGTCGAGCATGCGCAACATCTGTCGGCCGGCCGCATCGCTGCCGACGACGCCACAGGCGCTCACCCGCCCGCCCAGCGCGCGCACGTTGCTCATGACGTTGGCGGCACCGCCGAGGCGGTACTCCTCGCGGCTCACGTGCAACACCGGCACCGGCGCTTCGGGCGAAATCCGCTCGACGTCTCCCCAAACGAAATGATCGAGCATGAGGTCGCCGGCGATCAGCACGCGCGCATTGGCAAAACGGCGAACCCACCGCCGCGGCCACGACGACGACCGCCGCCCCTGTGCAACACCCATGACTAGCGACAAAGAAGAAATCGCGCGAGCCGTCAACCGGGCGCTCCTTCGATCGGCGGCCACTTGCGCCGCGAACCGCTCGCGCGCAGCGCCACTCGCCGCGGCGCGTTGCCGTGTGCCAGCGCCTCGGGTAGCTACGGGGAGGTGGGGAACACTATCGACGACGGGGGCGGATTCGAGCAGATTCGCGAGCACCTGCGCGAGCTTGCTCGACCGCGCATCACCATCGTGCGGCACGGCGCCATCGGCGACGTCGTCAACAACCTGCCGCTGCTCAATGCACTGCGGGAGGGCTTTCCCGACGCCGTCCTCACCTGGGTGGTCGAGCCGAAGGCGCTGCCGATCATCGACGGCCACACCGCTCTCGACCGCATCGTCGTCTTTCCGCGCGGGCGCGTAGCCGCTGGTCTGTTGGGGTTTCTGCGCGAGCTGCGCAGTGGCGGCCACGACGTCGTTCTCGATACCCATCGCCACCTCAAGAGCGGCGCCGTCTCGCTGGCCAGTGGGTGTCGCATCCGCATCGGTTTCGATCGGGCGCGCGCCAACGAGCTCAACTGGGTCTTCGCCTCGCACCACCTGCCGCCACAGCGCCGGCCGGCCGTCATGGTCGAGCACTTCCTCGACTTTGCCGCCGCGCTCGGCGTGCCGGCGCGCCAACCGCGCTGGGACATCTTCGTTGGCGACGACGCACGCGACCAAGCCAGCCGGCTGCTCGCCTCGTCGCAGCGGCCCTATGTCGCCGTCAACCTCGGGGCCAGCACGGCCGAGAAGTGTTGGCCGGCGGCGTCCTTTGCCGCACTCAGCCGGAGGATCGCAGAGCGCGGCCCGGCCGTGGTGTGGACGGGGAGCGGCACCACCGACCAGGGTATCGCCGCGGCGGCGCTGGCCGGCGGCGCCGGCGAGGTCACCAATCTCGTCGGCAAGACGGATCTCAAGACCCTGGCGGCGATTCTCGGCGGCGCCGAAGCCGTCGTCGCCTGCGACACCGGCCCGTTGCACATGGCGGTCGCAGTCGGCCGCCCCGTGGTCGCCCTCTTCGGTCCCTCCGACGCTGCACGCACGGGCCCCTACGGCAATCTCGACAACGTCGTCGCGCCGCGCGACGGCTCGCGCGACATGGCCAACGTCGAAGTCGACGACGTCATGACCGTCCTCCAACGCCTGCTCTGAACGGGCCGGGCATCCGCTCACGCCTCGACGATGGCGCTCAGTGCATCGATGCACTCCGCCGTCAGCACCGCCGAATCGGGATCGAGTCGGCGGATCGATCGGCAGATGCGCTCGAAGGCCGCACGCCGGTCGCGCCCTTCCACCCGGCGCAGGACGATGCGATCGCAATCGATCACCATCGCCTGCACGTCATCGCCGTGGCGGCGCACCAGGTAGTTCTGCAGGTTGAGATCGGGGTGCACGCCGCCCTCGTCGTGCAACACTCGCGTCGCCGCCGCCGCGGCGGCGCAGGCGGCTGCCCGTTGGTCGGGCGCGGCGCGGCGCAAGTACTGCCAGAGGTTGACCGCGCCGGTGACGTAGGAGCTGGCGACGGCGGCGCGGTAGCAGCCGGGCAGCAGCCAGTGGACTGCGGCACCCAGCATCTCCACCGTTGGAACCCCGCGGCGGCGCAGGGTTTCGGTGTTGCGCACTTCGCGAAAAGGACGCGGGCGAATGCCGAGGTAGACGTCGCGGTTGACCTTCGCCACCGCTCCACCGCGCCGGCACGGACGCAGGACGACGTCGTCGAGAGCGCCGCTGTCATAGAGCGCGACGCCGCCGCGACCACCGAAGAGCGGCCGGCCGGCTGGCAGGTCGGCGGCGCTCCACGCCCGCAGGAGGGGAGTGAGATCGCCGGCGACGTCGCGGCGCAGAAGCAGAGTGAGGCGACCGCTGCGATCGACCCGAAACGGATCCGGGTCCGTCATTGCTCGTCGCACTTCGCAGCGGTCAGCGCCGCGAAATCACAAACTCTCCGCCTCATCGATCAGCATGACCGGAATGTCGTCCTTGATCGGGTAACGCAGCGAGCAGGCGGCGCACGTCAATCCGTCGCCGGCATCGGTGAGCACGACGTCGCCCTTGCATTTGGGACAGGCCAGGATTTCCAACAGCTCTTCACTGATCGCCATCAACTGACTCCTTCCTTGAGCCCTGGTACCCGAGTGCCGATGCGCTTGCAACGCCGCGCAACACGGTACTCTCCTCGATCATCGACAACAGCCGCGCCCCATCGTCGAGGCGCGGCTCGACGCGCAAGGCCATGAGCTTGCCGCGCGCGAAGGGGAAAGCCTCGAGCTTGACCAGGTCTTTCTCGGTCGTGACGACGAGATCGCATTCCTGAGAACGGCGCGAGATCTCCTGCCAATCGCTGCGCGTGTAGACGTGATGATCGGCAAAGGCGTAGACGTCCTCGATCGTCGCGTCCCAACCGTGGATGGTCTGATAGAAGCGCTCGGGGTTGGCAATCCCCACCACCGCGATGACCCGCTTGCCGGCCAGGCAGCCGCGCGTCCGCTCCTGCCAAACGCCCTCGACCGACTCGACCAGGCCGGTCAGCTCCATCGTCATGCGAAAGATCTTGGCGCCATCGACCGCCAGCGGCCGGTCAGCGGCAGACGGCGTGAGGACCACGGCATCGGCGCGGCACATGGCGCTCAGGCGTTCTCGCATCGGACCTGCCGGCAGCAGCGGTCCATCGGTGCCGTCGTGCACGACGATGTCGAAGTCGCGGGCAAGGGCCCGGTGTTGGAAGCCATCGTCGAGCACGGCGACCTCGCAACCGAGCTCGGCGGCGCGGCGCACGCCGTCGATGCGGCGCGCCGATGTGATGATGACACCGTCGAAAGACTTGGCCATCATCACCGGTTCGTCACCGACCTCGCTGGGATCGGCGAGCAGAGTGCCGCCGTCGAAAACGGTCGTCACACCCGACGCCGAACCGCCGTAGCCGCGCGACACCAGGGCGACCCGCGAGCCGCGTTCGCCCAGGGAGCGTGCGATCCACAGCGCCAGCGGTGTCTTGCCGGTACCGCCGACGGTGACGTTGCCGACACTGACCACCGGAATCGGCGCCCGGCGAATCGGTGCGATGCGGCTCCAGTAGGCAAACGAGCGCAGCCCGGCGGCGGCGCGGAAGGCGAAGCTCAGCGGATAGAGACCGAGCCAGGCGGCGCGGCCGAGGTGATCACGCCGCTCCCAAGCTCGTTCGCGGACGAAATCTCGCCAGCTCAACGGCCACCTCTCAAATGGGGCTCGACGGCCGCCACGGTCGCCGCCAGAGCGCTGCTGCGCCGGCGCGCTACTGCCAGCGCCCGCTCGCCCATCTGCTCGGCGGCGGCACCATCGTCGAGTAGAGAGCGCCAGTGCCGCGCCAGGTGCTCGGTCGCCTCGACTTCGACGGCGGCACCGGCTTCCGACAAAGCGGCCGCCGCCGCGCGCACGTTGTCGAGATGCGGCCCAAAGGCGACGGCGGCACCGGCGGTCGCCGGCTCGAGAACGTTGTGGCCACCGAGCGGCGCGATGGTACCGCCGACGAAGACGCCGCGCGCATGGCGATAGAAGGACGCCAACTCGCCCAGCGTGTCGATCAACAGTACCCGCGTCGACGCGGCGACCGCGCTCTCGCCGTGCGAGCGCCGCTGAAAAGGCAAGTGCCGTTCGCTCAAGAGGTGAGCTACCGCGTCGAAGCGCTCGGGCCGCCGCGGTCCGAGAACCAACAGCGCATCGCCACCGTCGCGCCACAGCGCCGCGCAGGCATCGAGCACGAAAACCTCCTCGCCCTCCTGGGTACTCGCGGCGACGAAGAGCGGCCGCTCGTCGACTCCCGCGAGCGGCGGCTCGCCGGCGGCGATCTGGCGGCCGGCTTTGAGGTTGCCGGTAACCCGGATGGCGGCGGCGCCGACACCCAGGGCGCGCAGGTTGGCGGCGTCCTCCTCGCTCTGCGCGCAAAACACGTCGACCCGGCGCAAGGCGCTGCCGAACAGTGGTTGCACCCACGAGTAGCGGCGCAGCGCGCGCTTGCTCAGGCGCGCGCTGACATAGGAGATCGAGGCCCCGTTGCGCGCCGCCGCGCGCAGCATGCCGGGCCAGACCTCGCTCTCGGCAACGATGAGGGCACGCGGTTGCAAACGGGCAAAGACGCGATCGATGCAACCCAGTGCATCGATCGGCAACAACGTCGCCAGAGCGCCATCCATCTCGCGCTCGGCGACCGCCCGCCCGCTCAGCGTCGTCGTCGATACCACCCAAGGGACCTCCGGGTGGCGTTCGCGCAACGCGCGGAAGAGCGGCAACACGGCGAAGGTCTCGCCCACCGAGGCCGCGTGCAACCAGATCGGCGGCGCCGCCAGACCGCCCGCCGGCAGCGCCAACGAGCCCAGACGCTGGGTCAGCCCATCGCCCCAACCGCGGTACAAGAACCACGGCAACAGCGGCAGGGCCAGCGCCGCCGCGGCGATGCCGGCGGCGTCGTAGGCGGCGTAGGCGAGACGATCACTCATAGGCCGCGGCCATTCTCGCACAAACCCTGCGCCTGGCGAGTCGCCGCGTCGAGGTCGCTTTCCAGCGCTTTGCGCAGGCCGTCGATTTCGTCGTCCGGCGTCGTCGCCGCGACCTGCATCGGCGAACCGGCGACGATGTGTACGCGCGCGAACGGTTTGGGCACGATCATGCGGTCCCAGGAGGAAAGCTGCCAGGCGCGGTCCGCCGAATAGCTGAGGGGAACGATGGCCGCGCCGGTGGTGCGCGCCAACTTGACGACGCCCGGTTTGGCGACGCAACGCGGCCCGCGCGGGCCATCGAGCACGACCACCGGGTTGACGCCGCGACGATGGGCACGCACCAGGCCGACCAAGCCCGCCGCGCCACCGCGACTGGTCGAGCCGCGCACGACCTCGATGCCAAACGAGCGAATGACGCGAGTCGCGATCTCGCCGTCGCCGTGTTGGCTGATCAGCACGCAGGCTCGCGCACCGGTGATGCTGCCGGCCAGTGGCATCGCCAACATGCGCCCGTGCCAGAACGCAAAGATGACCGCTTCGCCGCTTTGCCAGCGCTGGCGCACGAGGTCCTCACCTTCGATTTCGATGCGCAGCGTCGCCTGCAGAAGGCGTAGCGCCGAGAAGATGAGGGGCGGCGCCAGGAGAAGCGCGGCGCGTTTCTTCAGCGACCGCCAGGGCGAACGGCTGGCACCGTTGGGCTGCCGCCCCTCCGCCATCTTCACACCGTCACCGGCGGATCGACGAACTGCAGTTCGTGCAGCTTGCGGTACTCGGCGTCGAGCGCGAGCAGCTCTTCATGCGTCCCCTGCTCGACGATGCGCCCGCGCACCAGCACGACGATGCGGTCGGCCGATCGGATGGTCGACAGTCGGTGCGCGATGACGAGCGTCGTACGACCTCGCATCAGCACTTCGAGTGCTTGTTGCACAAGGCGTTCCGACTCGTTGTCGAGAGCGGAAGTGGCCTCGTCGAGGACCAGGATCGGCGCATCTTTCAACAGAGCGCGGGCAATCGCAATGCGCTGGCGTTGACCGCCGGACAGGCGCAACCCCAACTCACCGATCTCGGTATCGTATCCGTTGGGAAGCTGGCGGATGAACTCGTCGGCATGGGCAGCGCGCGCCGCCGCGACGATCGCCTCTTGCGAAGTTCCGTCGGCGCCGTAGCCGATGTTGTTGCCGACCGTGTCGTTGAAGAGAAAGGTATGCTGCGTCACCAGCGCGATCTGCGCCCGCAAGCTGGCCAGCGTGACTTCGCGCACGTCGGTGCCATCGACGCGAATCGCCCCTTCGTTGACGTCGTAGAAGCGCAGCAACAGGTCCGCCAGGGTGCTCTTGCCACCGCCGCTCGGACCGACCAGCGCGACGACCTCGCCGCGCGGGATGCGCAGCGAAACGTCGTGCAGCACCGGCTCCTCTTCATAGCGAAAGGTCACACCATCAAAGGCGATCTCGCGCTCGATCTCGGCCAGCCGGCATGCACCCGCCACATCGGCAACGTCGGAGGGCGTGTCGAGGAGCTCGAAAACACGATCGGCGGCGGCCATTCCCTGTTGCATGGCGCCGTTGGCGCGGCCGAGCTTCTTGAACGGATCGTAGAGCAAGAACAGCGCCGTCAGGAAGGCGAGGAACGACCCCTGAGTGCGCCCACCCTGGATGACGCTGTGACCGCCGTAGAGCACGACACCGGCGATGCCGAAGGCGGCGAGGATTTCCATCAACGGATTGGTGGAGGCGCGAATCTTGGCGACGCGCACTGCCAGGCGGCGCAGGCGATCGGTCTCCTCGGCGAAACGGCGCTCCTCATACTCCTCCATGCCGAACGCCTTGACGACGCGATTGCCCTGGATCGTCTCCTGCAACAGCGCCGTCAGTCGGCCGAGCGACACCTGCAACTTGCGGGCGATACGCCGCAGGCGCCGCGACAGGTTGAGCACCGGCAGAACGGCGGCCGGAAAGACGACGAAGGCGATCAGGGCCAGTCTCCAGTCCTGCCAAAACGCAACCACGATGAGGATGACCAAAGCAACGCCATCGCGCAGCACCGACGCTGCCGTCGAGGTCAGCGTCGTGCCGACGACGAAGACGTCGTTGGCCACGCGCGAGACGATCGTTCCCGTCGCGTTGTGATCGAAGTAGCTCTGCGAGAGACCGAGTACGTGTGCGTTGAGCTCGGCGCGCAGATCGGCGACGACCCCCTGGCCGACGTACTCGCTGAGATAGGCGCTGCCAAAGGCAAACATTCCGCGGGCGACGAACGTAGCGATGATGACCCACGGCAGCACCCACAGCATCGCCTCGTTCTTTTCGCTGAAGATATCGTCGAAGACGTACTGAACGAGAAACGGCATGACGCCGTTGGTGGCCCCGAAGAGCACCATGCAAACGATCGCGGCGCTGAAGTAGGGCCAGAGGTACGGCCGCAGGTACTCCAGCAGGCGCCGCACGGTCGGTGTCACGCCACCACCTCGAGGGCGAGATCGGCCGCCCGTGCCGCCGCCCCCGGCTCGCCGAGCGCCACCCGCAGCTCGTGCAAGGCGCCGCGCATCTCGTCGGCGCGGCATTCGACGTCTCGCACCGCCCGCGCGATCGCCGGTGCCCGCGCCTCTTCCTGGATCAACTCGGGAAAGACCGAGCGTTGCAAGATGATGTTGGGCATGCCGATCCACTCGACTCCGACCATGCGCCGCGCCAGCCAGTACGAAGTCGCGGCCATGCGGTAGACGATCACCATCGGGCAGCCGAGCAGGGCCGTCTCCACCGTCGCCGTGCCCGAGGCGACGACGGCAGCATCGGCGGCGGCGACGACGTCGTAGGTATCGCCGCGGGCAATGATGAGGTCGCTGCAGAGATGGCGCAGCGGCGCCAACTGTTCGTCGTCGATTCCCGGTGCGGCGGCGAGAATCGGCTGCCACCCCTCCGCCGCCAGGGCGTTCGCCGCGCCGGCGAGCTCGGGTCCGATCAGCGCGACCTCCTTGCGACGGCTGCCCGGCAACAGCGCCAGGACCCGCTGCTTGCCGTCCAGCCCGTAGCGCCGGCGGGTTTCCTGGCGCGAGCTCGAGGCGTGCACGACGTCGAGCAGGGGGTGGCCGACAAAGACGGCAAAGCGCTCGCCGTTGCGGTTGTACAGGTCGGCTTCGAAGGGAAAGACGACGCCCATGCGGTCGACACGCTCGCGAATCTTGCGGATGCGCCCGCGCCGCCATGCCCACACCTGCGGCGCGATGAAATAGAAAACAGGAATGCCAGCGCGCTTGGCACGGCGTGCCAACAGGAGGTTGAACTCGGGGTAGTCGACGAGCACCAGCAGATCGGGACGGCGCTCGCGAAGCTGGGCCGACAGTGTGCGGTACATCGACAGGTGATGGCCGATGCTGCCGAAGGTTTCGACGAATCCCATCGTCGCACCGTGCTCGCTGTCGAAGAGGGTCTCCATCCCCGCCGCGCGCAACTTGGCGCCGCCGAGACCAAAGACCTCGAGCTCACCGACCCGCTGGCGCAGTGCCCGCACCATCGCCGCGGCGTGCATGTCGCCCGACGCTTCGCCGGCGACGAGCATGACGCGCAGACTCATGCCATCTCCAACTCGTCGCGCAGGCGCTCGGCGACCTCGAGCACGCGTACCGCCGTCGCACCATCGACCAGCGGTGTCTGGCGCGTGCGCACCGAATCGACGAATGCCTCGATCTCATCAAAGAGCGGATCGGCGTCGTCAAACGACTCCTCTTCGAGATCGATGGCGGGCATGCCGCCGCTCGGCGACGGCTGGCGGCGGCAGATGCGGATGCGCCGCTCGCCGTAGTCGACGCTGACATAGGCATCCGACTGGAAGAAGCGGATCTTGCGTTCGCGCTTCAAGGCCACCCGCGACGCCGTGACGTTGGCGATCGTGCCGCAGGAAAAACGCAGGCGAACGTTGGCGATGTCGACCTGCTCCGACAACACCGGGACGCCGATGGCCTCGCTGCTCACGACCTCGCCGTCGACGACCGAGAGGATGATGTCGAGGTCGTGGATCATCAGATCGAGGATTACATCGACCTCGGTGCCGCGCTCGACGAACGGCGCCAGGCGATGGCATTCGATGAAGCGCGGCTGCGAGATGACGCCGGCGAGGGAGCGAATGGCCGGGTTGAATCGCTCGAGATGGCCGACCTGGAGAACGCGCCCGTGCTGGCGGGCGAGCTCGACCAGCTGGCGTCCCTCGGCGGCGCTCGGCGTGATCGGTTTCTCGACCAGCAGATCGACGCCGCGGGGCAGGAGCTCGCTGGCGACCCGGTAGTGCTCCGTCGTCGGCACGGCGAGGGAGGCACAGTCGATCTCGGCGCCGATTTCATCGACGTCGGCGAACGAGGGCGCTCCGACCTGGCGGCCGACCTCGGCTGCCCGTTCGCCGTCGACGTCGACGACACCGACCAGCTCGACGCCGTCGAGCGACGCATACTTCTGCGCGTGAAAGGCTCCGAGGTAGCCCACGCCAATGACCGCCGCGCGCAAATTCTGCCGGCTCATGCTACCAGCGCTCTCATCGCCCCGCCTCGTCACCGGCACCAACGCCGACGACGACGAGGCCGTGCTCATCGGCGGTGGCGATCACATCTTCGCGATCGAAGATCAGCGTCTTGCCGGCCTCGACGGCGAGCACCGCGACGGCAGCCTCGACACACACGTTCACCGTCGCCAAACCGACGGCCGGGACGTCGAAACGCAAGTCCTGTCCCGGCTTGCTCGCCTTGATCGCGACAGCGCCGCCGCGTGCGAGATCGCCGCCGCGGCGCAAGGCTGCGTCGGTGCCCTCGATCGCCTCGACCGCCATCACCATGGCCGACTTGACGACGACCGACTGACCGATGTCGTAGGCACCGATGCCGCGCAGGACGTCGAAGCCAAAGCGAATGTCGCGCCACTGCTCTTCGCTCGGCTGGCCCGCCGTCAGCACGCCACGCGGCGCCAGAACCGACTCCATATAGAGAGTAGACTCGGCGACCTCGATCCCCTCACTCTGGAGCTCGGCCGCGAGCTCGCGCAGCAGCACGTCGTCGCCCCATTCGCTGATCCGCGCCAGCAGGCGCAGGCCGCGCTCGTCGGGCGCAAAGCCCGCCATCAAAGACGCTTTGTCGATGCCCCCGGCCATCACCGCACGCCGCACGCCGTGGGCGTGGAAGGTGTCGATCAGGGTGTCGAGCTGGCCGATTTTGATCCAGGTGAGATGATCGACCAGGGGCTCGAGGCCGGTTAGACTCTCACCTTCGTGAGCGACGGCGATGACGCGCGCCCCCGCCGCCTTGGCACCGCGAGCGAACAGCCGGGGAAACTGACCATTGCCGGCGATCAACCCAATCGTTTCGCCAACCGATGACATTCTCGTTTCCGTTCAGCGACAGATTCCGCGCTCGGAAGACTCGATGAAGCGCAGCATGCGTTCGACCTCGTCGCAACCGTTTGCATCGGCGCGCAAGCGGGCAATCGCCTCGCTCGCCTTGAGCCCTGACTGAAAGAGCGTCCTGTAGGCGCCCTTCACGGCGGCGCTCGACGCCGCGTCGATACCTCGCCGCTTCAATCCCAATGCGTTCAAGCCGCGCAGTTCGGCGCGGTCACCCGTCGCATTGCAAAACGGCGCGACGTCGAGCGAAACCATCGATCCGGCGCCGATCATCACCGACTCGCCGATGCGCACGAACTGGTGAATGCCGCTGAGTGCACCGACGACGATCCAATCCTGCAGGGTCACGTGACCACCCAGTTGAACCCCGTTGGCGAGGACGTTGCGATCTCCGAGGGCGCAATCGTGAGCGACGTGAGTATAGCTCATCAGCATGTTGTCACTGCCGATGCGCGTCACCATGCCACCACTCTCGGTGCCGAGGTGCAGGGTGGCAAACTCGCGAATCTGGTTGCGATCACCAACGATCAACTCGCTCGGCTCGCCGTGGTACTTCAGATCCTGCGGCACCGCTCCGACCGAGGTATGGTGAAAAATCGCGTTGCCTTCACCCAACGTGGTGCGGCCGCCGATGAAGGCATGCGGTCCGACGACCGAGCGCGCGCCGATGCGCACATGCTCGCCGATGATCGCGTAGGGGCCGATCTCGACTTCCGTGTCGATCTCGGCACCCGCGGCGACGACCGCGGTCGGGTGAATTTTGCTCACGTGCAATTCCGCGATCAGCGCCGTTGGTTGTATTCGGCGATGATCGCGTCGGTCACATCGATGTGAGCGGCGCCGTAGACCAGAGCACCGCCCGCCTGCTCGAGGATCACGGTATAGCCACCGCGCCGGCCGTAGTCCTGGATGACGCCCTGCAAGACCTTGAGCAGATCCTGCGTCAACTCGGCGTCCTTGGCCTGCAGGTCGGCTTGCGAATCCTCGTAGGCCCGCTCGAACTCGCGCAACTTGCGCTGGTAATCTTTTTCGAGGTTGCGCCGCTCCTCGCCCTTCATCACCAGCGCTTTCTTGGCGAGCTGGTCTTTCAGCGAGTCGACCTGGCTCTTCTGCCTCTCGAGATCGCGCTGCAAGCGATCGAGCTGTTCCTTGAACCTCTTCTTCGCCTCTTTGCCAGCGTTCGACTCGTTGAGGGCCCGCTGCAAGTTGATGACGCCGATGCGGACATCTTGCGCATCGGCTTCGACCGACACCGCGGCAACCACCGCGATGGTGACGATTCCGGCAAACCACTTTCTCATATCGCCAATCTCCTTCAACGCTACGTTTGCGTGACCTCGGGCCATCGGAGTCGGAGGATCCAACCGTGCTAGCAGCCCGTTGAAAAACAGGACACGCGCTGCAAATGGTCTTTTGGCGCCAGAGCTGCGTTGCGAAATCCTCAACAAAAGCTTTGGCTTTGCCTCCGGTTTCGCGCCTTGCTCTGACCCCAAAATCCTCATTCTCGCTCGCGCACCTGTTTTTCAACGGACTGCTAGCGGCCCGTGCAGCGGATCATCTTAGCGACCGGCGACACAGAATTCACGCCATGCAGCAATTCCGGGCGACCGGAACCGCCGCCGGCGCGGATCCAGCCGGTTTTGGCGCCGCGTCTGGTCGCGCCAGCCGGCCGCTTTGGCGCAGTGCCCTGGACCCAAGACCCCATTTTCCCCTTGCGCACCAGTCGTTCGGCAGCCCGCTAGGGCGCCCCGCCGAAGGAAAACTGCACCGTCTGCGTCTCGTCGCCCGGCCGGTCGTTGAGGGGCACGCCGACTTCGATGCGCAGCGGCCCGATCGGCGACAGCCAGCGGATCCCCGCCCCGGCCGACATGCGCATCTCGTCGAAATCGATGCCCTGAGCTGCTGAGAATGCGTTACCGGCGTCGAAAAAGACGACCGCCTTGAGCCCCAGAGACTTGACCAGGGGAAAGATGAGCTCGTTGTTGACGATCAACTGGCTACTGCCGCCGATGACGTCGCGGCGCAAGATGGTGCCGCAGGATTCGGCCGCGGTGCAATTGGAATCGATGGTGGAGTCGGTCACCGGAACGCGCGGACCCATGGTGCGAATGCGGTAACCGCGCACCGTATTGATACCGCCCGGAAAATAGCGCTCGAAGAGAGGTAACTCGCGCGGGCCCGAGTAGCCGAATCCCATGCCGAAGTTCCAACCGGTCGAGAAGGTGAGCTCACCGAAGCTTTCGTTCTGCCAAACCGGCAGGAACCAGCGCGCCCGCGTTTCGACTTTGAGGAAATTGGCGGTGCCGCCGAGGCCGGCGAATTCGAACGAGATGTCCTGCATCGAGCCGCGCGTCGGATCGAAGGGGTGGTTGCGCGTGTCGCGGAACAACCTGGGAATGAGGGCGCTGGTGAGACTCGTGCCCTGCTCGGAGCGAATCGCCGACGAGGCAAAGGTCGAAACACCCGAGATCTCGGCCTGTTCGACTCGGTACTCCAAGCCCAGACGGGTATCGATGAGAGGCAGCGCCAGTGGGCCGAGGTCGAGCTCTTCGATTCCCAGCGCTTCGAACGGGTAGAGGAGACGGACGCCGCCGCCGGTGCCTCCGCGGGTGAACTCGTCGAACTGGAGCTCCCAGTTGAAAACATCGACACCGAGCGAGAGCTGCGTGTCGAGCAGATACGGCTCGGTCAGGCTCATCGTCAGATTGCGGCGAATCGTGCCGAGGTCGGCCTGCAGCAGCAATCGCTGGCCGCGGCCGAAAAGGTTGATCTCGGAGAGGCTGACGTTGAAGAGAAACTGGTTGCCGGAAGAGATGCCGGCGCCCGCCGAGAAGGTGCCGGTGTTGCCTTCGCGCAAATCGACGAGGACGTCGAGGCGATCATCGCGGTCGGCTTTTCGCGTCGTGATGTTGACGTCCTGGAAAAATCCCAGGCGCTGGATTCGTTCCTGCGAACGGCGCAGCTTGGCGCCGGAGAAACGCCCCTGCTCTTCGAGCTCCATCTCGCGGCGCACGACCTTGTCGCGCGTCTTGGTATTGCCGGTCACTTCGATGCGATCGATGTACACCTCGGGGCCGCGGACGATGCGGAAGAGCAAGTCGACGGATTTGTCGCCGGGGTTGATGCGCGTGTCCGGCGTCACGTTGACGAACGCGTAGCCGCGGTCGCCGTAGCGCTCGGTGACGAGATTCATGTCCTCGCGCAGCTTGCTCGGGCGGAAGACCTCGCCGCTTTCGCTGGCGAGATCGAAGTCGTCGGACTCCAGCCCTTCGAGAGTTTCGCCACCGACCCCCACCTCACCGAAGTGGTAGACGTCGCCCTCCTCGATCCGGAAGGTGACCTCGAGGCCCTCGTCGCTGCGCTCGATCTGCGGCTCGTCGACGCGTACGTCGATGTAGCCGTTTTCGTAGTAGAACGCCGTCAGGCGCTCGGCATCGGTCTTGAGAACCTCGCGGTCGAGGTTGCCCGCCCCGGTGATGAAAGACAGCAGGCCACGCTCGCTGGTCGCCAGGATCCCCTTCAGCTTCGAGTCGGAGATTTCGCTGTTGCCCTCCAGCTTGATGGTCTCGATGCGCACCGGATCGCCCTCGACGACGTCGAACACCACCTTGACCTCGTCGTCGCCGAGCTTCTCCGTCTCGTACGATACCTCGGCGTCGAGGTATCCTTTCTTTTCGTAGGCTTTGATGACCTCGGCAATACCGCGGCGCGCCTTTTCCGGATCGAGAATCGTGTTGGGGCGGACGCGGATCATCCCCTCGATTTCTTCTTCGTCGATCTCATCTTCGCCGCGGATCTCGATCTGGCGCACGAAAGGCCTTTCCTGGACCTCGTAGGTCAGGATTTTCTTGCCGCCGACATCGTCCAACGAAGCCGTGATGTTGTGGAAGAATCCCATGGCGAAGAGAACGCGGATGTCGGCGTCGACGGCGGCCTCATCGAATATGCCGGCGGCGCAACAGCTCAGGCGGACGCGGATCGCCTCCTCGTCGACGCGCCGATTGCCGGTGATGCGCACCTCGTCGACGGCGACGGCGGCACCGCCGGTCGGATCGCTTACCGCAGTGGGCAGAAGCTGGGCAACGGCAGCGGAGCCGGCCTGCGCCAGCAAAACACCTGCGAGGAGCAGCGTCGTCAAGGTTCGGCAATTCGTCCGCATGAAGAAGCAGCAACCCCTAGCAGAAGCGCCTCACGGTCGCGACCGGCCCGCTACGGAGTGAGCGCGGTCGCCGGCATCAACACGCGTCCTCGACCAGCCCGCCCTCTTCCATCCGCAAGGTGCGATCGGCGAGGGCCGCCAAGCGCTCGTTGTGGGTGACGATGACCAGCGTGATGGAAAATCGCCGATTGAGCTCGAGCAACAGAGCGTGCACTTCCTCGGCGGTCGACGGGTCGAGGTTGCCGGTCGGCTCGTCGGCCAACACCGCTCGCGGTTTCAACACCACTGCCCGGGCGATGGCGACGCGCTGCTGCTCACCGCCGGAAAGCTCTCCCGGCTTGTGCTCGAGCCGATCGCTCAGACCGACCAACGCCAGCACCTCAGCGGCCTGCTGGCGGGCGGCGTCGCGCGCGCTACCCGAGATCAGCACCGGCATCATGACATTCTCCAGCGCCGTAAAGTCCGGTAGCAGGTGGTGAAACTGAAAGACGAAGCCGATCTCGCGATTGCGAAAGCGCGCCACCTGGGCTTCGTCGAGAGACGACAGCGGTGTGCCGTCGAACCACACGCTGCCCTCGCTCGGCCGGTCGAGTGCCCCCAGCAGGTGCAGCAAGGTGCTCTTGCCGACCCCGGATTGGCCGACGATGACCACTTTCTCCGCCGCCGTGACGTGCAGGGACAGGTCGCGCAGAACCTCCACCCGGCGCGCGGCGTCGCCGTACCACTTGCAGAGCCCTTCGGCTCGAATCAGCTCACTCATGGCGAATGACGTCGACCGGGGCGAGCCGAGCGGCCTTGCGCGCCGGGTAGATGCTGGCGGCGGCGCAGATGAACAGGGCGACCAGCAAGACGCCGGCGAAGGTTTGCGGCCGGGCATCGACCGGCAGCGTCGAGACGTAGAAGACGTCCGGCGGCAGGTCGATGAATTCGTAGCGTTGCAAAGCCCAACACAGAGCGGCGCCGGCCAGAGTTCCCAAGGTCGCGCCAGCGACGCCGATCAGCAGACCACTCCAGACGAAGATGCCGGCGACGTCGCGGTTGCGCGCCCCCATCGATTTCAGAACGGCGATGTCCTTGCGTTTGTTCATGACGACCATGATCAGCGTAGCCACGATGTTGAACGCCGCCACCAGGACGATCAACAGGAGGACGGCGAAGTAGACGGTCTTTTCGAGCTGCAGGGCCGAAAAAAGAGCTCGGTTCGACTGCTTCCAGTCGCGCACCTGCAAACCCATGTCGACCTCGGGCACCAAGTGCGAAGCGACGACGTCGGCGCGTTCGACGTCGTCCGTGCGCACCTCGACTCCGGTCACCTCATCGCCCCAGCGAAAGAAGCGCTGGGCGCGCGGTAGATGCACGAAGGCGCGCGAGGCGTCGTACTCGGACATGCCGGAGCGAACCGTACCGGCGACCGCGAATCGCTTGACCCGCGGAATGATCCCGACGGCCGACGGCATGCCCTGCGGCGATACCAGCGTCACCGGGTCGCCGACACCGACGCGCAACTGGCGCGCGACGTCGCGGCCGAGAATGATCCCCGGCAACTCGACGCGCCGCCCCTCGGCATCTTCGATGGCGTGGATCGTCGCGAGATCCGCGAGGCCGCCACCGGCGATGTGGCGGGCAAGATCGACGGCGCCGCCTTCGACTCGCACACCGCGCACCTCGACGCCGGCGATCTCGTCGCCGGCAGACAGGACGGCCTGCCCCGCCGCGAACGGCGACACCGCCGCCACACCGGCGACCTGACGCAGGCGCGAGAGCAACTCGGGCGAGGCCTCGAAACGGCCGGCGGGGGCTTCGATGACGATGTGCGGAGTCAGACCGAGAATGCGATCGCGCAGATCGCGCTCGAACCCGCCCATGACGCTGAGCACGACGTCGAGCGTCATCACTCCGAGCGCGATACCGAGAGTGGCGATGATACCGATGAGCGAAAAGGAAGCCTCGCGACGCCGTGCTCGCAGGTAGCGCAGGCCGATGAACGCCGGTAGGGTCACGCCACCTCCTTCGCCGCCGTCACCGCTCCGGACGCATTTGCAAGAAGGGAACTCGGATGCCGGTGGTCCCGTGGCCAGGCCGAAAGTCGTTGCGAAGGGGGTTCACTCCACGCAACGCCGGCGCCTTCTGGCGCCGCGACTCTTTTTCGTCACCCTCCACTGGATCCCTCAGACCGCGTTGTCCATCGATTCGAGACTGCGTCCGTCAGCAGCCGGCGAGACCCCGTTTCAAGGCCGCGAACCATCCGGTTACTGGAGCCCCTGCAGCGAGTCAACCAAGCGCCGCGCCGGACGACCGCCGGACGACCGCGTTGACAGCACCACGGGCAGGCCCTATCGTTCGGCAGCTCGATGCAAATCACGATCTTGCCCGGGGGGAAGAAGCTCGAGCTGCCGGGTCGCCGGCGGGCCAGCGACGTCTTGCGCGAGCTCGGCTACCTGCCCGGAACGGCCATGGTCATCCGCGGCGACGAGCTGGTTCCGGAAGGGGAAATGCTGGAAGCCGAAGACGACATCGAGATTCGATCCGTCATTTCGGGCGGGGCGTGAATCGAATGAAATGCACTCGCTGCGGCGGCCACGCCGAGCTCAAGCTGCGCCAACACAACGCCGCCTTCTGCCGCGAGTGCTTCGTGCCGTTCGTCCACCGCAACGTCGAACGAAGCATCGAAAAACAACGCATGTTCACGCGCGACGAGGCGATTCTCGTCGCCGTTTCCGGCGGTAAGGATAGCCTGGCGTTGTGGGAGATTCTCCACCACCTCGGCTACCAGACGACCGGCCTGCACCTCTCTCTCGGCATCGGCGACTACTCGGACCGGTCGACCGAGAAGACCGTCGCCTTTGCCAACCAACGCGACTTGCCGTTGATCAACGTTTCGCTGCGCGACGAGGGCATGGCCGTCGAGGACGCGGCGGCGCACACGCGGCGCCCGGCGTGCTCGGCCTGCGGCACCATGAAGCGGCACTACTTCGATCGCATCGCCCACCAACACGGCTTTACCGTCGTCGCCACCGGCCACAACCTGGACGACGAAGCGGCGCGCTTGCTCGGTAACGTCTTGCACTGGCAGGTCGAGTATCTGGCGCGCCAACACCCCGTGCTGCAACCCAGCCACGAAAAATTCGCCCGCAAGGTGAAGCCGCTGTACCGCTGCACCGAGATGGAGAGCGCCGCCTACTGCTTCTTTCGCGGCATCGACTACATCGTCGAGGAGTGTCCCAACAGCGTTGGCGCTACCCAGCTCGACCACAAAGACGCCCTCAACCGCATCGAGGCGGCGAGTCCCGGCTCCAAACTGTCCTTCCTGCAGGAATTCCTGAACAAAGCCCACCCCCTGCTCCAGGCCGCTCAAACGACTCGACCGCCGGGCACCTGTGAGGAGTGCGGCATGCCGAGCTTCGCCGATCTGTGCTCTCACTGCCGCCTGCGACGCGAAGTGCGACGCAAGCAGGAGCTGCGCTCGCGACGCGCACAGGCATGAGCATCGAGAACGAAAACCGGTGGGCGCCGCAGTCGATCCTGCGCGCCGGCGAGGACGTGCTGCTGATCGACCGCAAGTCCCGCGAATATCTGCGCACCCTGCAGCCGGGGAAATCCATCCATCTGCGCAGCGGCAACTTCGCGATGGACGATCTGATCGGTCTGCCCGAGGGCAGCAGCGTCGACAACTCGGGCGGCGAGACCTTCCTCGTCCTCCGTCCCACCTACGCACAATTGGTACCGCACCTGCCGCGCAGCGCGCAGGTCATCTACCCAAAAGACGCCGCCCTGATCTTGCTGTGGGGCGACATCTATCCCGGCGCCCGCGTGCTCGAGGTCGGCACCGGACCGGGAGCGATGACCATGGCGTTGCTCCGCGCCGTCGGTAGCAGCGGCCACGTCTACTCCTACGAGCTGCGTCAGGACCACGTCGAAATGGCGCGGGGCAACGTCGAGCGCTTCCTCGGCGACACCGGCCGCTGGACGCTCAAGCACGCCGACATCGCCGACGGAATCGCCGAGGTCGACCTCGACCGCATGGTCGTCGACCTGCCCGAACCGTGGCGAATGCTCGACGACGCCCACGCCGCCCTGCGCCCCGGGGCGGTTCTCGTCGCCTACGTTCCCACCGTCTTACAGGTCAAGCACTTCGTCGACCGGGCCCGCGCCTCTGGCTTCACGGCGGTAGTGGCGATGGAGAGCCTCCTGCGCGACTGGCACGTCGAAGGCCCGAGCGTGCGCCCCGAGCACCGCATGGTGGCACACACGGGCTTCGTCATCACGGCGCGGCGAACGGCGACCGATGGCCGAGCCGCGACCGCAGAAGAAACATAGTTGGTGATTTTCTTCCGACATTGACTCGGCGGCACGGCTTGTAGTAGCTAACTCCCTCTCGTCAATGGTCGCCGGACAGGAATGAGCAAAGAAGCAATACGCCACCGCGCTCTGCAAAGACTCCAGCGCGCTGGCGTGACCAGCTTTCCCGTCGCCGATGGGCGGGTTCCCAACTTCCGCGGTGCCGAATCAGCGGCGACGCTGCTCAGTCGCTTGACCATCTGGCGCCGCGCCCGGGTCTTGAAATTCGACTCCTCGGCGCCGCAGATCTGGTTGCGGCGCAGCGCCCTGGAAGAGGGAAAGCTCATCTACATCGCCGTGCGCAACATGCACCGCGAATGCTGTTTCCTCGAGGTCGACCCGGCCCGCCTCGGCAAGCGCGCCTGGCAAGCGGCGAGCATGCGCGGTGCCCAACGCCTCGGACGACTGGTGGCGCCGGAGAGAGTGCCCTCGATCGATCTCGTCGTCGGCGGCGCTCTGGCGATCAACCGACAGGGTGCTCTCGTCGGCTGTGGCGGCGGTGCCGCCGATCTGCACTACGGTCTGCTGCGCCATCTCGGCAAGGTGCGCGAGTACACGCCGGTGGTCACCACCGTCCATTCTCTACAGGTCGTCGACGAGCGCATTCCCATGCGCGCGCACGACGTGCCCTTCGATTTCGCGGTTACGCCGGAAAACGTCATCGCCGCACCGAGTCTCTACCCGCGCCCGCGCGGCGTGCTTTGGGATCTACTGCCGAAGCGCAAGGGCGCGCTACCGGCGCCCCTGCGCCGGGGCGAGCCGCACACGACACCCGGCCAAGCCTGAGGGAAGAAGGGGTGGCCTCACCGCGGCGGCCACTTCCGCGGCCACCGGGCACCATCGCGCTTGCGGTGCCGGGGGCGGTTGACTAGAGTTGCCGTTTCGACCTCGCATCTAGCTGGACACTCTTCGCAGGGGGATTCACGATGGCAGAAGAAGCAGCGGCACATAAAGAAGGTTCCGGAGCAGCGGCAATCATCGGTTGGGGTGGACTGCTGCTCTTCATGGGCCTCTTCGCTTGGTTGATCATCAACCAGATTCGCTCGGGAGAAATCTGGAACGGAAAAGAACCCGAAGCCGCCGCCGCGGTGCGCGATTCCAAGCCTCCCGAGGGCGATGGACTGACGCTGGGGGACATGCTGAAGGGCTATTCGCTCAAGGTGCGCGACCTCAAGACCGAGGCCGGCGAGCGCGCCTATGTCGGTGAGTTCTCCTGGGATGCCAGCCAGAAGAACGGGCCTGAGTTCGAGGTGCAGTTGCGCTGGAAGGAGAACCAGCGAACCCGCGTCGCGCTGTGGCGCGTCAACCTCGAAAAGGGTGAGATCCGCCCGCAGGGCACGGAAGCGACCAACCTCGCCAGGCGAGCGAAAGAAGGCAAGATCGGCGACTACTGAGCTGAGCTGCCACGAGCGTTCGGGCTCGAGGCTCGTGGTTTCGCCAAGCGCCCGCCGATGACGTTAGGCTGAAACTCGCTGCGCCCGTAGGCTCAGGCGCAGGCTTAGGTCGGTGATCGCTGGCGCGATATCCCATTCGAACACTTTCTCTACATGAATGATCCGGCGCCGCGCCGGTGGGTTTGCTTACCTGAAATTGGCGAAGACCAGCCCGAACACTTCAGAGAAAAGACGCCGAATCTTCTCCCTTCGTCGAATGCCCAACTTCCCCCTTTCACTTAAGAGGGATCGCTACGCGCTCTTCATCGGCCCAGCCTCCCCCTTTGAAAAAGGGGGACTGAGGGGGATTTTCTGATGCACCTCACCGCGCTCTGCGAAATCCCCCCTAACCCCCCTTTTCCAAAGGGGGGGATGGCTACGCGCTCTAGGCTGAAACTCGCTGCGCTCGTAGGCTCAGGCGCAGGCTTAGGCGAAGGCAAAGGTTGGTGTCGCTGCGCGAGGCAAATCGAGAGTTTCTCTATATGAATGATCCGGCGCCGCGCCGGGGGCTCGGCTGACCTGAAACTCCCTCAATGTCGCCTATGCGCTGTTGCCTGGCGGAGTCACCTCATAAGATCGTCGGAGGGGTTGTCAGTCCGAGAGTGTGACCCGAGTTGGCAGTTGTTGATTCATTCTGACCTGGGGGAGACCCGCCGTATTCGGGGGCTCGCCAATGTACGATGCGACGCTCGGGACCATGCTAGACTTGGGGCACAAAGCACCAAGGATTGTTGGGTCATAGCTGTCACACTCTCGCCCCCATCGTAGCGCCAACGGCCAGAGCCTCCAAGAGAAGTTTCTTCACTGTATGATCCGGCGGTCACCCCGGGGGTTTTGCTAGGCTGAAACTCGCTGCGCTCGTAGGCTCAGGCGCAGGCTTAGGCAAAGGCAAAGGTTGGTGTCGCTGCGCGAGGCAAATCGAGAGTTTCTCAATATGAATGATCCGGCGCCGCGCCGGGGGCCCGGCTGACCTGAAACTCCCTCGATGTCGCCTATGCGCTGTTGCCTGGCGGAGTCACCTCATAAGATCGTCGGAGGGGTTGTCAGTCCGAGAGTGTGACCCGAGTTGGCAGTTGTTGATTCATTCTGACCTGGGGGAGACCCGCCGTATTCGGGGGCTCGCCAATGTACGATGCGACGCTCGGGACCATGCTAGGCTTGGGGCACAAAGCACCAAGGATTGTTGGGTCATAGCTGTCACACTCTCGCCCCCATCGTAGCGCCAACGGCCAGAGCCTCCAAGAGAAGTTTCTTCACTGTATGATCCGGCGGTCACGCCGGGGGTTTTGCTAGGCTGAAACTCGCTGCGCTCGTAGGCTCAGGCGCAGGCTTAGGCAAAGGCAAAGGTTGGTGTCGCTGCGCGAGGCAAATCGTGAGTTTCTCTATATGAATGATCCGGCGCCGCGCCGGGGGCTCGGCTGACCTGAAACTCCCTCAATGTCGCCTATGCGCTGTTGCCTGGCGGAGTCACCTCATAAGATCGTCGGAGGGGTTGTCAGTCCGAGAGTGTGACCCGAGTTGGCAGTTGTTGATTCATTCTGACCTGGGGGAGACCCTCCGTATTCGGGGGCTCGCCAATGTACGATGCGACGCTCGGGACCATGCTAGACTTGGGGCACAAAGCACCAAGGATTGTTGGGTCATAGCTGTCACACTCTCGCCCCCATCGTAGCGCCAACGGCCAGAGCCTCCAAGAGAAGTTTCTTCACTGTATGATCCGGCGGTCACGCCGGGGGTTTTGCTAGGCTGAAACTCGCTGCGCTCGTAGGCTCAGGCGCAGGCTTAGGCGAAGGCAAAGGTTGGTGTCGCTGCGCGAGGCAAATCGAGAGTTTCTCAATATGAATGATCCGGCGCCGCGCCGGGGGCCCGGCTGACCTCAAAGAGAAAAAAATCCACGGCGAGAAACGCCACGATCTCGGGCCATAGAGCGCCATCTGCGGCCGTGCTCGCCCTCGGCAATGCTCATGTAGGATGGACTACACTCCGCTTGCCGAAAGCTGCGCTCGGCCACATCTGGCACTCTTTGACGCGTTCTCCCTCGCCCCTTTCTGCCAACGATAGTGAGACATCTTCTCCACTGGAAATTACAGTAGGGCGGTGGAAGGTATGAAGGATGGAAGCAGAGAGAGACAGATTGGATTGGGAGGGTAGGTTTGCGCCACCAGGGGAGACTGAGGAGCGTAGCGACGAAGGCTTCCCTGGTGGCGCGGCGCCTTCGGCGCCGGACTGCGAAGTAGTGGCCAGGCCGACTCGGCGACAGTTCACGGCGCAGTATCGGCTTCGAATCGTACAGGAAGCCGAGCAGTGCTCGGAGCCAGGCGAGGTAGGCCGGTTGCTGCGGCGCGAGGGGCTGTACAGCTCGCATCTGGCAAACTGGCGCAAGACGTATCAGGACGGTGGTGCGGGTGCGCTGGCGCCCAAGAAGCGCGGGCGCAAGGCCGAGGGGCGCAACCCTCTGGAGAAGCGGGTACGCCAGCTCGAATCAGAGCTGGCCCGCACGCAGGAGAAGTTGCGCAAGGCAAACTTGATCCTGGACATGCAGGGAAAAGTTGCCGGGCTGCTGGGATTCAGCCTCGAGGACGGGAAGGACTCCTGATGGCGGCCGAAGAGCTTGCTCGGCACGTCGGCGTTGCGCCGGCGTGCCGGGGGTTGGCCGTGTCGCGGGCGAGCTTCTACCGTCGACGAAGGCCGTCTTCCGGGCATCAGCAGCCGCGGCCTACACCTGCCCGGGCTCTGAGTACGAGCGAACGCGACCTGGTCGCCGCTGAGCTCTACTCCGAGCGCTTCGTCGATCGCGCTCCGGCCGAGATCGTGGCCACGCTGCTCGACGAGAAGAAGTACCTGTGCTCGGAACGCACGATGTACCGTGTCCTGGCTGAGCGCCGCACGGTGCGCGAGCGACGAAACCAACGCCGGCACCCCGAGTACAAGAAGCCCGAGCTCGTCGCCACGGCCCCCAATCAGGTCTGGTCCTGGGACATTACCAAGCTCCTGGGGCCGAAGGCGTGGACCTATTACTACCTCTATGTCCTGCTCGACCTGTACTCGCGCTACGCCGTGGGCTGGATGGTCGCCGACCGAGAGAACTCGGTGTTGGCCGGGCGGCTCATCGAAGAAAGCTACCAGAAGCACGGTGTGCGGCCCGACGTGCTGACACTGCATTCCGATCGAGGCGCGCCCATGACGAGCAAGTGCACCGTGTAGGGCGACGCCCTACGATCGTCGTAAGGCGACATCCAGTATTCCGAGCCTGATCAAGGACGCAGCTGTGGAAAGATTGGCCACCGTGGAGGTGGTGGATGGCTGCGAAGCTCGGACTGGAGGCACGAATGACGATCAAAGAGCTCGCGCGTAGAGGAGTGTCGAAGAGCGAGATAGCCCGCAAGCTGGGCGTGGACGAGAAAGCGGTGCGTTACCACCTGCGGCGACAGGCCGAAGGGGCGGTGGACGGCCGCAGCCGCCAGAGCTACCTGGCGGACGGGTTCGCCGAGGCGATCGCGAGATGGCTGGAGGAGATCGCGGCCAGCGACGACGGCGTGAACGTGACGCTGCTGCACGAGTACCTCGAGCGCGAACACGACTACCCGGGCAGCGTGCGCTCGGTGCAGCGGTTCATGAAGAGGCGCTACCCGGCGCCGAAACGTCGCGCCCGGCGCAGGGTGGAGACGCCGCCCGGGGCGCAAGCCCAAGCGGACTGGGCGGAGTTTCCGCGCCTGATGATCGGCGGCCGGGAGCGGCCGATGCATGCATTTCATTTGAAACTATCGCATTCGCGTTACGATCCGGTGGTGTGGTCCGAACGTGAGGACGAACTCAGCTGGCTGTCGGTTCATAACGGCGGGCTGCGCCGTCTGGGCGGTGTTCCGGCGGTGGTACGGATCGACAATCCGAAAACAGCGATCATCCGCGGTGCTGGCGCCTGGGGAGAGATTCACCCGACGTACAGGCGCTACGCCGAGTCGATGCGCTTCCACATCGACGCGTGCCCGCCGCGGGCACCGGAATTCAAGGGAAAGGTGGAGCGCGGCGTGCGCGATCAGCGCGCCAGCTCCGACCCGAGCGGGCGGGAGTGGGACAGTGTGGAGCACCTGCAGGAGTGGAGCGACGGGCGCACGCTCGATCGGGCGCGTCGTCGCATCTGCCCGGCGACGGGGACTAGCGTGCTGGAGGCCTGGGAAGCCGAGAAGCACCACCTCGCCGAGCTGCCGCTGCTGCCCGAGCCGTTCGACATCGCCGTCACCCGCCCGGTTGGCAAGGACTGCCTGGTCAGCTTCGAGCGCCACCAGTACTCGGTACCGTTTCGCCACGTGGGCAGAACGGTGGAAGTGCGCGGCTGCGCCCGAACGGTGCAGATTCTGGCCGAGTGCCGCATCGTGGCCGAGCACGAGCGCCACACCGAGCATCTGCTGGTGATCGACCCGGCGCACTTCGAAGGCGAGGCCACCGACGACGTGCTACCTCCGACCCCGCTGGGGCGGATGGGGCGGCGCCTTGCCGAGATCGCTGCTCTCACCCCGGATCGCCGCCCGGTCGATCTCTACGCGGCGCTGGCTGAGGCGGCGCGATGACGACGACGACGCGAGTGAATCCGCCCGGGCAGAAGAAGCCGGCGCCGAAGGTGGACCTGGATGCGACGCGCGACAGGCTGCTCAGGCTCGCCCTGGTGCACTCGGCCGAGCAGCTCGAGCAGAAGGTGACCGCAGCAGTCAAAGACCCCGTCTCACCGCACCAGTTCCTCGACTCGGTGCTCGACGTCGAGCTAGCCGAGCGCGAGGAGCGGCGCATCCGTACGTCGATGAAGCTCTCGGGACTGCCGACGGGGCAAACGCTGGCGAACTTCGACTTTGCCTTCCAGCCCTCGGTGGAGCGCTCGCGCATCGAGACGCTCGGCACCTGTGCGTGGATCCGCGAGTCTCACACGCTGCTTCTGCAGGGGCCGCCGGGTGTGGGGAAAACGCATTTGGCTGTCTCCCTCGGCGTGCGTGCCGTCGAGAACGGCTTCGGAGTGATCTTCTACCGACTCGAGGACCTGCTGGCGGCGATGAAGCGTGATGCCGATCTCAGTCCGACTCGGCTCCGGCGTCGCAAGTACATGAACGTCTCGCTGCTGATTATTGATGAGGTCGGCTTCGAGCCGATGAGCCGCGCCGAGGCCAGCCTCTTCTTCCGACTCGTCTCCTACAGGTACTGCCGGGGCTCGATCCTGATCACCACCAACAAGGGCATCCGCGACTGGCCAGAGGTGCTCGCCGGCGACGAGGTGCTGGCCACCGCCATTCTCGATCGGCTTCTGCACAAGAGTCATGTGCTCAACATCCGCGGCCGCAGCTACCGGCTGCGTGAGCTCGAGGAGCGCACGGAGAATCCGTCATGAGGCGCCCGTCGCCGCAAGTAGCTGATTTTCGATGCGGGCCCAGCCCTTCGGCGCAGCCGTTGAATCGATCCTGGGGCTTCCCTCGGCCGCGATCCGAGCCGCGCGCGGCCGGCGCGCGGCGTTTGGGCCGTCACTGCGGTCGGCCTACGGCCTCCCTACGTGACGCCCCAAACGCCAGGGATTCCCCCGGCGTCGTTCGGAACACTGGGTGTCGTTTTAACTCGGAAGACTGGGTGTCGCTGGACACACCGCGCAGCTCCTGGCCGACCTCGGTATCACTCGGTCCCTGTCGCGGCCGAGGGTCTCTGACGACAATCCGTTCTCGGAGTCGCAGTTCAAGACGGTGAAGTACCATCCTGGCTTCCCTGGTCGCTTCGACGATCAGGCTGCGGCGACGGCCTTCTGTCGAACCTTCTTCCCCTGGTACAACCACGAGCATCGTCATGGCGGTATCGCGATGCTCACTCCGGCCGATGTTCATTTCGGGCGCGCCGCCCAGATGCTCGACAACCGTCGTCGCGTGCTCAACGCGGCCCACGACGCCCATCCAGAACGCTTCGTACGGGGCGCGCCCGTCGTGCCACCTCTTCCCAACGCGGTCTGGATCAACCCGCCGGCCGTATCACCGAACGGGGGCCGTACTGCTCACTAATTCGCGAACCGACGTGTCTCATTGTCGTTGACAGGTTCCGCGCGGATTATTTTTTCTTTGAGGCTAACTGACGGCGTCTGCGCCGCCGGCGCCCGGACCGTGGCGAGCGGGGAAGATGCGGCGGCGAATCTCGACGGCTCGTTCGGCGTAGTGGCCGACCAGCTCATCCGGACAACTCTGGACGAAGAGCCGGATGGCGAGGGCAATGACGACGAGATCGTCGAGCCGGCCCATCGACAGCGTCGTCCAACGACCGTCGCGAATGAGGTCACCGCGCCAGAGGCCGTAGACCAACGCCGCCACCACACCTAGTCGAGCGAGAACGCTCGCACCGCTCGAGAAAAAGAGCTTGCCGTAGACGTAGAGCATCATCGGCACGTACGTCCGCAAGACGCGAAGCCCGTCGCGCCGCCAGGCGTCGAGCAGCGCCGAGTCGAAGAACAGCGCAGTGATGGCGAATACGACCGGCCAGAGCATGCGCTTGAGCCGCCGCCCCCACCAGCGCGGGCTGCTTTGGATGAGGTAGGTCGAACGCTTCACCGAGCGGCGGATGTTGCGGTAGAGGTTGCGCACCGCCTTGCGCGCCCGACGCTCGATGGGTGGCGCTTCCTGGAGCTCTTGGAGCACTGGCGAGAAGACCTCGATGCCGGTCGCATCAACCGCCGCCGTGGCCGACAGGGGGCCGCACAGCGCCGGCATGAGGGCCGCCACGGCCAGCCACACCACGGGGCTCGGCCGTCCGCTCGAACCATCGAACGCCGTACGAGCTTGCGTCATCGCGCAAGAATGCGCCGGCTGGCACAAAAAAGTCAACGAATATCGCCGCGCAATGAGCAAATTGGCGAAATCTTGGCGTCGCGCTGCCGGGCAGCGCCAAGCAGACGGCATGGTCCCGCTGGAAGTGCCCTAGGCATGCTCGTTGCTTGGTAGAGTGGGCGGGCGAGCGACAGAACACACTCACCCACACTCGGCTGCGAGGATGACATGACGGATGACATGAGCCAGTACATACGACGCCTGCGACAGCAGCTGGGGATGACTCAGGAAGAGCTCGCGCACGCCCTGGGAATCACCGTAGGTACCGTAAATCGTTGGGAAAACGGTCGGTTCCGGCCAAGCAAGCTAGCCCGCGCGACGATCGTCGAGTTCGCCCGGCGCCACGGTGTTCACACCACCCCCGAATCCGACGACCTGGGTCCCGAAACCAACAAGCAGATCCACTGACGCCTGGTAACAGCGGGCTGACGGGCCGCCCTACCCCCGCCAACAGCCGGATCTCAGATCGTCAAGGCGGTGTCACCCGAATGATGATCGAGGTCGGTGCACCCGGTCGCCCGAGGACGTCCGTGCCGGCCACGGTGACTCTGGTGTCGCCGACCGGGAAGGCCAGCTCGACACCGATGAGGGCGCAGAACTGAACCTCTGAGTCGGTCGAGACGAAGGCGTCGTTGCCAAACCCATCGCGCGTACACGGGCCCGTGCCGACCGCAGTGCGAACTTCGAAGCGGCAGGAGAAATCGTTCACCGTATTGGGGTTGGCGCCGAAGTCCGCGCCCGGTAGAGCGGGCACTCCACCGGCCGGCTCGGGAACCGGGCCGTCGTCGCAAACCGCGGGGCTACCGTCGCCGATCGCGCGATCAACGGCGATGCGAAAGTCCGGCAAGCCCCCGGGCTGGAAGACCACCGTGCCGATCGGCAACAAGTCGGCGGGGCGCTCCATCTCGACGAAGAGGAAGAAACCGCTCCCGACGAACCTGCGGTAAACCGGCACGCCGCCTTCGATAAACGGCTGCGTCACCGTTCCGTCGGCCAACGCCACGCCGGCGACCGTCACCATGGGACCGACCGTCGGAAAAGTCGGCGTGATGGTCGGTGTACGCGTCACCGTGCCCGTCTGAGTGATCGTCGGCGACAGGGTGCGGGTGCGCGTGAAGGTGCGAGTGCGTGTGAACGTACGAGTGCGCGTCGGCGTCCTCGTATTGGTCGGCGCGCGCGTACCCGTCCGCGTCCGCGTTCTGGTGGGCGTCCGGGTATGCGTCGGCGTGCGCGTATCGGTCCGCGTCCGCGTCGGCGTACGGGTGCGAGTACTCGTGCGCGTACCCGTCGAGGTGCGCGTCGCCGTCGGCGTCCGAGTCCGCGTGGGAGTGCGCGAATGCGTTGCCGTACGGGTCGCGGTTCGCGTCCGCGTCGACGTCCGTGTACCGGTCGACGTGCGCGTCGGTGTCAGCGTGCGCGTTCGCGTCAACGTCCGCGTGCTCGTCGGCGTGCGCGTGCTCGTCGGTGTGCGCGTATTCGTCGGCGCCCGGGTATTCGTGCGCGTGCGCGTGTTCGTGCGCGTCCGCGTAAAGGTCCGCGTTCGCGTCGAGGTCCGCGTACCGGTCGACGTGCGCGTCGGTGTCAACGAACGCGTCCGCGTCGGTGTGCGCGTGCTCGTCGGCGGCCGCGTATTGGTCCGCGTCCGCGTAGGAGTGCGCGTCCGCGTAAAGGTCCGCGTTCGCGTGCTGGTACGGGTCCCCGTGCTGGTCCGCGTAAAAGATGGCGTGCGCGTGTTCCGCGGTGTCCGCGTCGCCGTCCCGGTCCGCGTCGCAGTCCGCGTCCGCGTAAACGTACGCGTTCGGCTAGGCGTGCGCGTCCGGCTCGGCGTGCGCGTTCGCGTCGGCGTACGGGTGATCGTCGGCGTCCGGGTAATCGTAAAGGTCCGCGTCGGCGGCCGTGTCCGCGTTGGCGTCCCAGTGCGCGTCGGTATCGGCGTCCGCGTCGGCAACCTCGTCTTAGTCGGCGTCCGCGTGATGGTCGCGGTCCGCGTCCGCGTCGGCGTTCGCGTCGGCGGGCGCGAGCGCGTCGCCGTCGCCGTCGGTCCTGTGTTCGTAGCCGTGCTCGAGGCGGAAGCAGTCGGGGTTGGCGTCTCTGCCGCCGGCGTGTCGGTCACCGGGCTGCGAATCGGCGTCACCGTCGCCGCATCCGGGGTTGGGGTTGGCGTCGGACTGGCAGTCGGCGCAAAGGTCGGCGGCACCAGGCCGTCCAGCAAGGCGGCGATCAAGTCGGCGGCGGTCGTCGCGCCGTCTTCGTTGACGTCCGTCGCGCAGAGCACCTCATCGCGGGCGAAGAGCGCCCTGACGACTTCTTCCACTTCTGTGCACCGTAGCTGTGCACCAGCCGGCGCCACCGCGCTCACCGACACCAGCCACGCCGCCGTCATGGCAAGCCGCACGCACGAGCTTCTCGTCGCAATCCACCGGCGCCGAATCTCCGACGCGAGACGACCGACTGCCGTCCGCCCCGTCTGCCCCTTCGTGCTCCTCATCTCCCCCCGCTTCTTGCCGCTCCGCTACGGACATCCGCCCGCTTTGCGCTCCTTGCGAGTGCCTCTTTCAGCATAGCAACGAAGCTACGGCAAGAACCTGCAAGCACGTATCGCACCGCACTCCGCAGCCACACACGAGCACCAGATTGCAGCCCCCATTCGACTACCCCCTGCAGCCCTCCACTACGGCACCGCGGGGGCACCGAAGCCGCCCATCTCGCCCCCAAAGCCACGCCCTCCATAGAAGCGGAGATGCGCCGACGCTCCTCTTTCTGGCATCGCCGGCCAGCGCGCGATCATCGGCCGGAGAGTCCCAACCGGCAGGCCCCTGGGCCGTGGAACCTCAGCGCACCAGCAGACGATCCATCTTGGTACGCACCACCTCGAGGTCGACGATCGGTTTGGCCAGGTAGTCGTCGCACCCGGCCGCAAGCGCCTTCTCCTCGTCCCCCGCCATCGCCTGCGCGGTCAAGGCGATGATCGGAATCTTTTCACCACCCTCGAGCTTGCGAATCTGCCGCGTCGCTTCCCAGCCGTCCATGACCGGCATCTTGAGGTCCATAAAGATCAGATCCGGATAACCACCCTCGCGAATCTGCGCCAGCGCTTCTTCCCCATTGCCCGCCTCCGCAAT
This sequence comes from uncultured Binatia bacterium (SeqCode), assembly GCA_965216585.1. Taxonomy (GTDB): domain Bacteria; phylum Desulfobacterota; class Binatia; order HRBIN30; family CADEER01; genus CADEER01. Next base: position 1,136,053 of record CBDCGC010000003.1, read on the forward strand.
CTCGAACTCGCCAATACGCTTCAGCCGATAGACGAGGATCCTGCGGTTGTCCAAATTGTCCTCTACCACCAAAATCTTCTTCGCTGCCATTCGTAGTTCTCCACCAAAGGCACTAGCGCCCTACACAGCGTAGCACGCATGCGAAAAACGCAAATCCCGAACCCGCGAAAAAAAAGGGCCGGAACGCTCAGCGTCCCAGCCCTTTCCTACCGCTTCACTAACGCTACGCCACTCACGGACCTACTGGCGGCGGTACCGGCAAATACACTGCATCCGCCATACCCTCAGCAGGATAGATTCCGTTGACGTGGTAGGCCGACGAGCTCACGAAGTTCGGCGCGCCTCCGTCCGAAAAGTACTGATGCGCCAGGGCCACGAGCCCCGGGCCAAAGTCCGATCCCTCGTCGGCGGTGCCCTGGATGCGGGTAAACCCACCCAGGGTTCCCTGTACACCGACCGAAAAGATCGAGCCCGCATCACCGAGCGGACCGTCTGGCGTGTCCAGATCGACCAGCGGCTGCGTCTTGACGCAACTCACGACTTCACCGGTCGAAAAGCGCTGCTCAAACTCGTTGTAGACGAAAATCTGCGCCACTACGCGCGACTCGGGAATCACCACGTCCCCGATCTCCATCTCCGCGCTGCACGGCGACAGAGTCAACTCGGTGTTGACGATCCCATTCGGCGTCGTCGCACCATCGAAATAGTGCTGTAGCATCAGACTGGAGGCACACGGCGAATACTCCGCACCGCAATCCGCGGCCGGTAGCACCTCACCCAAGCACACATCCGTGCCCGTGCCCTCCGTCACCGCTACGAAGCTCAGCGCGTTGTAGGCCGCGCTCAAGACCTCGGTCGGCGCGTCCGAAGGCAACCCAGCCTCGACGATCGTCGCCTCTCCCTTCAGATCGTTGGCCAACACGGGAAGATTGTCGGCGGGATCAACCTGAACACAACGAAGCTCACCGATGAAGGGCTCCTCAGGCACAGCCGGCACCAGGAAATTGGTCGAGCCCTGCGCGCAGGGCGTCGGGAAACAGGAGCTCACCGTCCCCTGCGAAGCAACCCAGCCGATCGGCTGCAACGGCGTCAACTGAATCGTGAAGTCGTTCGATTGCCATCCCGGTACGCAACGAACTCCGGGGAGACAATCCGAATCATCCGTACAAACGACCGATGCAGGCCCCTGGTCGGCGCCGCCACAATGGCCGTTTGCGTTGACGTAATAACAATTCGCCTCAACCAACTGATTTGAAACGTTGGTGATTTGCACGACTGTGTCTTTCGCAAACTCGCTGGGAAGCAACAGGGGGTTCGCCATTCCCGAAGTCGTGTGTACGACGATCTTGGGGAAATGCAGATATCCACCCGTCGCAACCGCCGAGGTCGTCTGCGCCGCGAGTGGCGACAACACGCCCATCGCGAGCAAGGCGAGCGCGGCAATTCCAGCGGTCGCTGCGACAGTCCGAGTCCTATTTCCACTGACCATGTGATGGCTCCTTTTCACGCTCCAGCTCAGGCCGATTCCAAGCATCCCGAGCCTACGGAAGTACGATCTGACCGTCCGCTAGTGCGCCCGTCACCGCGTGCAGATTGGTGCTCGCAACATCCGAACCGCCGCCGCCGCCAATGCGCAAAACGTTGGCCACTGCCGCGAAGGATGCCGGCACTGGCGCCTGCCCAGGCACCGCCGGTTCCGCGCCGCTGATCACCGCCGTCGCAAAGCTGGTGGTAATCGAGTCGAATCCAAGACCCGTCAACTGCAGATTGTCCCAACAGACGACTTCTCCGCCGCCCTGCGACCCAGCTTGCTCCAACTCGTCGACGATCGGATCGTAGTTGATCGAGACGCGGGCCGGCCGCAGATTGCCGAAATCAAAGTCGCACGGAACGACAGTGACACTGGTCGACACCTGTCCGATTCCATCAATTCCAACAGCCGTTGCCGCCGGACCAAGAGCGACCGCACCAACCTGACCGTTCGGCACGAAGTTCAGGTGATACGCCGTGGGACAGCGCTCATATTCCGAACCCATGACGGCCGGGTCACCCAAGGTGAGCACACCGTCGCCATTTTCATCGCCGGCGCCGTGCGCTTCGAGACCAATTGCGTTGTAGTCTCCGCTGCCGGCACTGGCGCGACCCGTCAGGTTGTCTCCGCCAGAAGCGACACCACCGTAGGGAAGCTCCATCTGGACACAAACCAAACTACCGGTGAAGCCCGGGACCGTCGGCGGCACGACCCCCGGATCGAGTCCCTGCTGGCCGTCCATCGCGTCAACCGGACGCCCAGTGCTGGCAGCCCATGTCGTGGTCTGGCGGCGCGTCAAGGTCAACCGGAAATCGGTGACTGCCCAGCGCGGCTGGCCATTGATGGTCTGCCCGTCCGTGTAGAAACAGTGGGCATGCACCATCATGGTGTGGTTGTTGGTGACCTGAATCACCGTATCGTCATCATCAGTGTTCACGACCTTAGGAAAAATCAACACCGAGCTAGGCTCTTCGATCGTGAACGAATAGGCAGGCTGAGTAGCGCCCAGACAAGCCAGGCCAAAGCCCAACGCGAGCACGCTTGCTGCGTACCGTCCCGCGAAAGTCCTCATGCGCTTTCCTCCTAGGGTCTTGGTAATCACGAAAACTCCGCCTTACGGGAGAAAGATTCTATCCGGCTCGTTGTCCGGCGTCTCGGAGAACGTGTCAACCGCATAACCTGCCCAACCGACGAGCTCGTTGCGCTCCTGAATCGGGAAGACGTCGGCCAGACCAACCGTCACGACACCGGCCAGGCCACCGCCCACGCCTGTGATGCGAGCCTGCCCCATGACCGTGCCGCCAATGTCGACCGAGAACACCGACCGCTGCGGGTCGCTCGTGCCGATCAGGGAAATCGGCGTATCGAGCAAGCAATCGACGCGAACACTGGTCGAGAGGCGCTGCTCGAACTCGTTGTAGACGAAGATCTGAGCGATCACCGGCGGCGTCGTCTGACCGCGGAAGTCCTGCGTGCAGGGCACCAGGGTCAGCTCGGAGCTCGAACGGAAGGTCTCAGAGATCGGATCGAGTGCGCCGTCGTAGATGAAATCCATGATCAGCGTTTGCGCACATGGCTCGTACTCGGAGTCACCGCCCAACACGCCACCGACGACCAGCTCGTTATTGCCGTCGTTGGCAACCTGCTCAAGCCCGACCGCCCGATACGAGGCGACATCGAAGGTACCCTGGCTGGTAATCGCGGCGTAGCCCGTGATGTCGTTCGCACAAGTCGCGCCACTGCACGTCACCGGCAGCCGAGTCGTCGGATCGGCCTGCATGCACTTCATCTCACCGATGAAGGTTTCCTCGGAGACCGCCGGCACACGCGTGCCGCCGTTGTTGCCATTGCCGGCACACGGGTTCGGATTGAAGAAGGTGGCCACGCAAGGAAGGTCGGATCCCGACACACCCTCCGAGGCAAGCCAACCAATTGGCTGGCGAGAGGTGAAGAAGATGTCGAAGTTGGTCTCGATCCAGCCCGGCTCGCAGGAACCGTAAACACCACCGTCTTCACAGTCGAGGAAGGACTCGCAAACGCCGCCAGTATTGGTGCAGCGACTGTTCGCGTTGACGATGAAGCAGTGGGTCATGACCGCTTCGTCCGAGGTATTCGACAGGTGCAGGCGGGTGTCGATGGCGTTGTCTACATCGACCAAGATCTTGGGAAAGATCACCAAGCCAGCGGGATGATCGAAGTCGGGCGCGGCGTTGACAGCCGAAGCCCCGACGCCGAAGCCAATCGCCGCCGCCAAGGATACCAGTTTCCACTTAGAGAGCATTATTCAATCCCCTTTCTCACACACCGTAGCAGAGGGACACTTAGAAGGCCGTGTACGACATCGTGTCGACGTTGTCGGTGCTTTCCAACAGGTGGTGCATCACGTTGGCCGAAGAACCCGGGCTGGCGCCGCCGCCGTCGTAGAAGGTTTCGATGACACCCAATAGAGCCGTCGGGGGCCCGCAAAGGGCCGTGCCCGGCGCGCCGCCGCAGTCGGCCGTGTCGGCGCAGATCCTGCCCTGCGCGTCGACCGCCCCGGCGCAAACGTTGTTGTTGCAGAAACCGCCGGCACCGCAGTCCGAATCGGAAGTACAGGGAACGTTGAAGAGGGTGCCGCCGGTGCAGTTGCCGCTGTGACTGGCGCGTGCAGCCGTGCGAAGGAAGTCGGTCGCCCTACTGGCCATCGACCCGGTGCTGCTACCGGTGAGGTTCGCCCAACATGCGCGTTCCGAGCTGTCGGAAAGAGGTTGCTCCTGCATGTCGATGGTCTCGAGGAAAAGAGCGAAGAACGTCGGATTCACCGTGTTGAAAGTGCAGGGGATGAACGTGAGCTCGACGTCGACGTCGGCGCCACTGAACGGATCCTGACTGCCGGGAGCGAGGTGATCGAACGTCAGTTCGTCCGGGCAGCGCGCATACTGAACACCGTCGAGTGTCGCGGTAAACGGATCGCTCGACTGCGTTCCCTGAACGTTGATGGCGTTGTAGGCGCTGAGCAGGCCGTTGCCCACGCCGCTGACGGGGTCGACTGATTCGATAAAGGCCTCGCCCTTGAGGGCGTTACCAGGCATGAGAGCACCTTCCGGCGACCCGTTCATCGAATTGTTGTCCACCTGAAAGCAGCGGATCTCACCGCGAAACTCGGTGAACGCCTGAACGCTGCCGCCGGCACCGCTGTTGTTGACCGGTGCCAGGAAGAATCCCGGGCAGGTGGTCGAACCGCCCGATGTCGTGCACTGGTCGCCCGACGAGAACGTCGGGTCCTGGTCGCGACCGGTCGATACACGCCAGAATGTCGGCTGCTGCGCCGTCAGGACGACGTCGAAGTCACCCGGCGCCCATTGAAGGTCGCAGGGCCCGGCATTGGCGATGGTCCCACCCGCTGGATCGGTCACGTTCAGACAATCCTCGTCGGATGAGCAGTAGTACGTCTGGGCCGGATCACCTGTGAGATTGCGACAGAGACCAATTCCGTTGGTCGCCTCGCAATGCGCAAAGGCCATCATGTTCGAGGTGTTGGTGAGCGAGATAATCGTATCGCGAGTACCGTCGGCAATCACCTTTGGGAAAATGACAATCGAGCCCGGGTCCGTCGTCGAGATCTCCGGCTGGGCATGGACACCAGTCGCAAGTGCCAGCATAGCCAGCCCCGCCACCAGCCCCGAAAGCCGCGGTTTACGCTCCAACAATCGCATTGCACGCCTCCTTTGTATTCACTTCAGCCTGCATCTGGGTTCGAAAAGCATGTTCCGACCCGACGGCGTTATCCCAATTTCCCGGGAAGCTGTCAAGCGGAAAAACGTCAAATCAGGGTGTCCTCCGTCCACAGGCATGATGACGCAACCACGCCAGTTGTAAAGCAACTTTTCCGCCGCGACGACGCTATGGCGCGACGCGGATGACGATCTCCTGCCGGGGGCCGAGATTGCCCAGAATATCGCGTACTTGTGCCACGACGACGGTATCTCCGCTGGGCAGCGAGGTCTCCGTGGTGATCGAATAGCAGAACTGGCGGTTGGAGGCCGGCGAGAGGAAGGAGAAGTTGCCGGAGGGATCCTTGGTACAGGCGTTGCCCATCGACACCAGGTAGGTGAAGCGGCATGCGATGTCCTCGAGCGCGTCGGTGGTCGCCGGGCTCTGTAGCGCGCACTGCGCCATCTCAGCCGGTGTCAATTCGGGCAGGTCACAGTCGATCAGGGGCGGGTCGACGCCGGGCACACCACCGGCCGGCGTGTTGGGAAAACCGTCGCAAATGGCGGTGCTGCCATCGCCCATGTCGTTTTCGGCGAGAAACTGTAGCGACGGCCGATTGGACACGTGAACGATATCAACGACGTCGTCGTCGACGATCGAACCCTCACTACCGGCGGGCAGCCCGGACAGCCCGATGGCGGTCTCGACGATGAGCATCGGCCGCGAGCTCGTGACGTAGATCCGGCGTCCCTCGGCGTCGAAGTGCGGCGTCGGTGTCGGCGTCAGCCGGCAGGCAAAGCGACAGCAGTGCGGACAGCCGTCCTGGTTGAGCGGCCGGAAGGCGGAGATCAGCGGGCCGATGCGATCGCTGGTCGGCGTCGGCGTGCCGGTGATGGTGGGCGTCGCCGTGACGGTGCGCGTGCGCGTCGGCGTGAACGAAAAGAGAGGGGTGTGCGTGTTGGTCGGCGTGCGCGTGCGCGTCGGCGTCCGCGTGATCGTCGGCGTCCGCGTACGGGTGCGTGTCCAGGTCGCCGTGCGGGTGCGCGACGGCGTCGGCGTGCGGCTGGACGTGTGCGTAAAGACCGGCGTGCGCGTTCCGGTCGTCGTCCTGGTCGGGGTCAGCGAACGCGTCGGGGTAAACGTGCGGGTGCGCGTCGGCGTGCGCGATTGCGTCGGCGTGCGAGTGAAGGTGCGGGTGCGCGTGGCGCTGCGGGTAGCCGTCGGCGTACGCGTGCCGGTTTCGGTGCGGGTCGGGGTCAGCGAGCGCGTCGGTGTGAACGTGCGGGTGCGCGTCGGTGTGCGCGAGGCAGTGGCGGTGCGGGTCGCCGTACGGGTACGGGTCGGTGTGCGCGTGCCGGTCGGCGTGCGCGTGCCGGTCGGCGTCCGCGTCGGTGTACGCGTCCGCGTGCCGGTCGGGGTGCGCGAGACCGTCGGCGTGCGGCTGACCGTCGGCGTGCGCGTCGGCGTGCGGGTGCGCGTGGAGGTTCGCGAAGGCGTCGGCGTGCGCGTACCGGTCGGCGTTCTCGTCGCCGTCAGGGAGCGCGTGCGCGTCGGTGTGCGCGTCGCCGTCGGTGGCCGGGTCGCCGTCCCGGTGCGGGTCGCCGTGCGGGTGCGCGTCGGTGTGCGCGTCCGCGTCAGGGTTCGCGACGACGTCGGCGTACGGGTGCGGGTGCGAGTGCGGGTCGGCGTCGGCGGCCGCGTGCCCGTCACCGTGCGGGTCGCTGTGCCGGTACGGGTCGGTGTGCGGGTCGGCGTGCCAGTGCGCGTCGCACTCGGGCTTCGCGTCGGCGTGCGGGTGCGCGTCACACTCGGCGTGCGCGTCGGCGTCCCGGTGCGCGTCGGCGTCCCCGTACGGGTCGCCGTCGGCCGCGTGCCGGTCGCCGTCTGCGTCGGTGTGCGGGTCCGCGTGCTGGTGCGGGTGATACTCGGGGTACGGGTGACACTCGGCGTGCGGGTCGGCGTGCGGGTGCGGGTGACACTCGACGTGCGGGTCGGCGTGCGGGTGCGGGTCGGTGGACTGGTGCGGGTCGGTGGACTGGTGCGGGTCCGCGTCGGCCGGGTGCCGGTCGGTGTGCGCGTCGCGGTGCCAGTGATTGTCGGCGTCGCCGTGTCGGTGGCGCTCGGCTGGCCCTCCGCGGTCGGCGTCGCGCTCGGAGCGGGAGTCCCCGGTATCGCTGTGCGGGTTGGCGTACCGGTCGGCGCCGCCGTGGTGAACACGGTCGGCGTCGGTGTCGCCGTCGGCTCGATCGCCACCGCCAACACGGCCATCAAGGCGGGAAAGTCGGCCGCCGACTCGAATTCGTCGAGGTTGACGTCCGCTCCCGGACACTCGCTCCCGGCGAAGACGGCGGTAGCGAGAGCGCCGATGTCCGCCTCGGTCAACCTGCCGTCACAATCGGTGTCGCCGGCGATGCCACCGGCCCAGACGACGGGCGCCCAGGCGAGGAGGAACGACGCAGCCAGCGCAGCAACAACCGCCGTCGACCTCAACTTCGCCCCCCTCACATGCACGACCACAAGCCTCAGGCTCTGATATGAGGGATGCTCGTCTCCAATGCAACGGCACTTGGACGACAGCGCATCGACGTTGGGGCCGGTCCCGCCGGCGCATCTCGGTTGGTGATCCCAATCGACATCTGGCAACGGACTTCCGCTGGCGCTACTTCCCCGGCTTCGGCAAACCCGGAGCCACCCCCGCTCGCCTCCGATCGAGCGAAACGCCTCGTTTGGGAGATGCAACACGCGCCGATTTTGATGCCCGCGGGCGAAAAGTTCTCCAGAAACGATTCCGCCTTGCCCCGCCAAGCCGCAGTGCTAGTCTGACCCAGAAGGCAATGGAAGCAGTGGTGGAAGCTCTGAATTGGGTGCGCGCCCACCCGTTTCTCAGTGTCGCGGGCATCGTCGCCGCGATGGCTGCCTACGGCTACGCTCAGCGCAAGCCGCGGATATTCCGCGAGGCCGATCGCGAATTCGACCGCTTGCGCGAGCAACGCGGCCGCTCCTACGACAAGACACGGCCCCTGGAGTAGCAGCCCGCTGACTACTTGACTCAGCCAGCACAATGATAGTTATATATTATCACCGTGCTGTCCGCATCCGATCTACTGATTCTCAGCGAGCTTCCCGGCATTGGCGAAAAGACCCTGGTACGGCTCGCCGAATCGATCCGGCGCCGCGGCGAAGGGCTGCGCCACATCCTGGCCGCCTCGCCAGCGGCCCTGCGACACACCTACGGCCTGCCGGCCATCGCGGTGGCGCGACTGACGGAGAAGCGCGAGCTACACCTGACCCGCTGCGCTTGGATCGGCGGCGAAATCGAACGCGCCGGGGCGAGAATCCTGACGCCGCGCAACGCCGCCTACCCGGCCGGCCTGCGCGCCTTCCGGCGGCCGCCGCCGCCCATGCTCTACACCCTCGGCAACCCCGATATCGCCAAACGGCGGTGCGTTTCCATCATGAGCTCGCGCGAGATCACCGGCGAGACGCTGCCGGCCATCGCCGCCGTCGTCGAACGGGCGCGCAAAGAAGGCCTGGCCGTGGCTCTCGGCGGCATGAAGTCGACCCACCGATTGGCCGCCATGACGGCGCGCGCGCTGCGCGCCGAGCGCATCGTCGTGCTCGACCGCGGCCTTCTCTCGGCCTTTGCCGGTGATTTCACGAGCGACCCTTTCGGCACCGGCGAGCGCAAGGCCCTGCTCGATCGCCGACGCACCCTGGCCCTCTCGGTCTTTCGCGCCGAAGACCACGCCGCGCCCAACAGCGGCCGCCGGCGCGACGAAATCATCGCCTCACTCGGCGATCTCATCTTCGTCGGCTCGGCCCGGCGCGGCGGCGAAACCGAGCGCATCGCCCAAGCCGCAATGGCACAGGGCAAACCCGTCCTCGTCTGGCGCGATGGCGGCCCCTCTCTACTAGCGGCCGGGGCACTGCGCCTGGAGCCACGGCACCTGGCGCTCGGACTCAGGCGGTTTCTGGACGAGCGCGCAGCGGAACCGCCGTCTCGGCGGCCGGCTCGAGGGCGCCGCGCGGTCGCAGATCGAAGACGGAGATCTCCCGCGGAGTAAAGAGGCGTATGCGCTGGCCGGTGACGCCGAGACCGCAGTTGACGTAGAGCTGGGCGTCGCCAATGCAGAAGTGGCCGCGGTCGAAGACGGTGACGATTTCCGCGAAGTTGCGACGCCGGCCGCCAAACCACGGCACTGCCAACTGGCCGCCGTGCGTGTGACCGGACAGGGTGAGGTCGACCCCCCACTCGGCTGCCTGGCGGAATACGTCCGGGCGGTGGACGAGCAACAGGGTCGGCAGGTCGCGCGGCGCCTCGTCGAGCAAGGACGTCAAGACAGCGTCGCGCTGCTTACCGCGCGCCCAGTCGACGCCGCGGTCGTCGAGACCGATGACGTGCAGCGAACGACCATCGGCATCGAGGGTCAGCGCGCGATCGCGCAAGACCGTCATGCCGTGGCGCTGCAGGGCATCTGCGACGCGATCGGCACCGGCATAGAAGTCGTGGTTGCCGAGCACGGCGATCACTCCGAAACGGGCGCGCAAGCGGGCGAGGTGGGGGAAGAAGCGATCGACATCGGCATGTGGGCCGTCGACGATGTCTCCGGTCAAACAGATGAGGTCGGGGTTTTCGCGGTTGGCGCGTTCGACGAACGCCGACAGCTCGTCGATCTCGAGGTTCTGACCGATGTGGATGTCGCTGAGCTGCAGCAGGCGCAATCGGCCGCTCCAGCCGTCGATGCCGATCTCGTGGCGGCTGACCTCGAGCTGGCGCTGGCCGAACGTGTAGCCAAAGAGCATCGCCGACGCCAAGACGGCGACGCCACCAACGCCCCACAGGCGCGCCGCGCTCGCCACCAAGGCCGCCCCGTCCGCCGTCGCCAGCGCAGTCGCCGCCGTGGCGAGACCAAAGATCGCGGCACTGGCGATGAGAAACCCGGCGCACAGCAGCGATACGAAGGCGACGGCCGAATAGCGCCGCAGCCAGGCGTTCGGCACCCGCCGCCGGCGCACGACACGGCGATGGAAGGAATAGATCGCGGCGCAGCCGATCGCGTGCATCCACCAGGGGAACGACGGGCCGCCCAGCGACACCAGCAACCATTGCGGCACCAGCCACATCGCGAGCGAGCTGGTGATCAGCAGAAGGTGAAAGAAATGGCGGAAGAACCAAGCGGAGAAACGCGCACGTACTTTCGCCATCATCGCACCAAACTAGCGGCGACACTGCATTCCGACAAGGTGGGCCGACGCCGCCGGCGCCGCAGAACCGGCACCGGCGCGGCTGGAGCCTACACGCGCTCGACGAGATCCGATTCGAGGAGGTCTTCGATGATGCCGAGCGACAGCCCCCAAACGCTCTCGCCGGAAACGGTGACGGCGGGAACCTCGACCGCGCGACCTTCGTGCTGCCATTCGAGGTGATGGCGTTTGCCGGGGTCGCGGAAGTTGCGCAACGGCGCGTCGATGACGCGGTCGACTTCTTTCTCATCGGCGACGAAATCGTAGGGATGCGGGATGCGCGCGACGAAGGGGCTGACGATCAGATCGGAGCTGTAGGTTTTGTGTTCGGGCAGAGCACCGAGAACTTCGACGTCACTGCGTTCGAGGCCGACCTCCTCGAAACTCTCTCGCAGCGCCGTGTCGAGCAAGCTGACGTCGTAGGGTTCGTGCCGGCCTCCCGGAAACGCCATCTGACCTGAATGGGGACCCCCTTCGGCGCGGCGGATCATGGTCATCACCAGACCCATGCCGCGGACGCGACGCACGGGGACGAGAACCGCGGCACGGGCGATCACGACCCCTCCAAGATCGCGCCCACCGCTGCTTCGACGTCGCTCGCCGCGAGGATGGCCGCGCCGGCGACGACACCGTCGACGTGGCCGCGCATGTCCTCGAGCTCGGCGGCATGCCGCGGCTCGGCGAGCAAGATGACGACGACGGGGGGCTCGACCATGGCGGCCAGTCGGCGCGCCGCGGCGAGGTCGGCGTAGCCGTCGGCTCCGCTGCAACGCAACCCGACCGCACAGGGCACGCGCGGTCGTAGCTTGTCGAGGTCGGCGGCGGCATTCACCTCGAGCACCGGGGTCATGTGTACCGAGATGGCGATGTCGGCAAGGGTTTCCACTTCGCCACCCTCGAGCTCGGCGAGCGGAATGCACACCGCATCAGCTCCGCGCAACCTCGAATCGAAGATCTGTCTCTGCTCGATGCACAGGTCGTCGCGCAGCACCGGCGCACTCACCGCATCGCTGATGGCGCGCAGATCGCCACCCTCGCAGCCGTGGAACGACGCAGTGGCAACGGCCAACGCCGCCACCTCCGTGTCGTCCAGGATCCGTGCCAGCGCGACCAGATCGCGTTCCGGCCAAGTTACTCCCGACACCGGATCGCGGCGCATCAAGCGCGGGACGAGAGCGAGCTCACGCCTCTGTGAAGCGATGAATTGGGTGAAGTCGCGGCGACTGGGCACCAGCGACGCGGTGGCGAGGTCGCCCAGGTCGTGCGCCTCTTGCCTCTTTTCCTCCAACCAGCGTTCGCGATCCATGGCTGCACTCGCCGGCGAGTGTAGCAGCCCACCAGCGCCGCTTCGACGACCCGATGACGAACCTGGCGAGTCGGCGACCTCGGCCGCAGTCGTCGCGGCCAGCAGTGCGTGCTAGCGTCGGTCGATGGCAATGAACCGCGTCGTCGTGCGCTACCACGAGGTTGCCCTCAAAGGGTCGAACCGCGGTGAGTTCGTCGGCCAACTGACGCGCAACATCGTGCGCGCGCTGGAGGGGACCGGTGTGCGTCAAACGCATCGCGCGCCGGGGCGGATCATCCTGCACCTCACCGACGATTCGGCCTGGCCGGAAGTGCGCGAGCGCCTGCGCCGGGTATTCGGCGTCGCCAACTTCCTCCTCTGTGCCACGGCGAGCCGCTCCATCGCCGAGCTGGCGGAGCTCGTGGCGGCGGCAGCCGCCAGGCGATCCTTTGCGAGCTTCGCCGTGCGTACCAAGCGCTGCGACAAGACCTTCCCGATACACTCGCCCGCCGTCTCGGCGGAAATCGGTGCCGCGGTGCAGAGTGCTACCGGCGCGGCGGTCGATCTGGACCAACCAGAGCTCGAGATCCACGTCGAGATTCTGCCCCGTGAGCTGCTCTACTCGTTCGAAAAATGCCGCGGCCCGGGTGGCCTGCCGGTCGACAGCGACGGCTCGGTTCTGGCCTTGCTGTCGGGCGGTATCGACTCCGCCGTCGCCGCCCACCGCCTGATGCACCGCGGTTGCCGGGTCGAGCTCATCCACTTCCACGCCGTGCCGTACCAAAGTCGCGCCGGGCTCGACAAAGCGATCGAGCTGGCGGGCATTCTCGGCGGTTGGCAGACCGGCACGCGCCTGCACACGGTCGCCTTCGGCGACATCCAAAAGAAAATCGTCGCCACTGTTCCACGCCGGCCGCGCATCGTTCTCTACCGGCGCATGATGCTGCGCATCGCCGGGCGCCTGGCCGATCGGCTCGGCGCCGCGGCGCTGGTCACCGGCGACAGTCTCGGTCAGGTCGCCTCGCAAACGCTTGCCAATCTGACGGCGATCGAAGAGGCGAGCCGGATACCGGTGTTCCGACCGCTGATCGGAATGGACAAGGAGGAGATCACGCGCTACGCGCGCCGCATCGGCACCTACGAGACCTCGATCCTACCCGACGAGGACTGCTGTCAGCTTTTCGTCCCCAAACATCCTTCGACGCAGATGACCGCGACGCTGGCGCGCGGCGCCGAAGGCGCCCTCGACGTCGACGGCCTGGTCGGCGAAGCCGCCGGGGCCATCGAGGTCACGCCTTGAGCAGGTCGAGACCGAGCGTATGGGGGAAGACGGCAGCGATCTCCTGCGCCGTCCAGCGGCTGCTCTTGGTCATCGTGCGCAGCGGCGCCGGATCGTTCATCAGCGAGATCACTCCACCAAAGACACCAAAGGTCTGTCCGTTGATGCCGGCAGCGGCATCGGTGGCGAGATAGGTGGCCAGCGGCGCCACGGCGGCGGGTGAAAGATCATCCACCGAACCGCCGGTCGATTCACGCTTCTCGAGGCTGGCGCGCACGGCGTCGGCCATCCTCGTGTTGGCGACGGGCGCCAAGGCGTTGACGGTGATCGCATACTTGCCGAGGTCGCGCGCCACGACACGCGTCATACCGGCGATGCCGTCCTTCGCCGCTCCGTAAGCCGACAGGCCGGGATAACCGTACAGTCCACCGGTCGACGTCAGGTTGATGATGCGGCCGAAGTTCTGGCGCCGCATCTGCGCCGAGGCGTGACGCGTGCAGTTGAAAGTACCCTTGAGATTGACACCGACGATGAGCGCAAACTCTTCCTCGCTGACATCGAAGATGCGCGAGTTGCGAAGAATGCCGGCGTTGTTGACGAGGATGTCGACCCGACCGAAACGGGCCACCGTCTCTTCGACCAACCTCTCCGCCGCGGCGAAGTCGGCAACGTCGCCGTAGTCGGCGGCAGCGCGGCCACCGGCCGCCGCGATTTCCGCCACGGTGGCGTCGGCGACATCGCGACCACCGCCGCCGCCATCGACGGCACCACCGAGATCGTTGACGACGAGGGCGGCCCCCTCGGCTGCCATCGACATCGCGATGGCGCGGCCGATACCGCGACCGGCGCCGGTGACGATCGCCACCCTGTCGCGCAGTCGATCGCTCATGATTTCCGCTCGCGCGGCGGCGCCGGATTGGCCAGCCCCTCGCCGAGGGTCTGCGGGATCAACTCCGCGAGCTCGCCGACGGTCCACGGTCCCTTTTTGAAAATTGTCTTCTGCGGGCGCGGTCGCGAGAGGAGGGAATAGGACGAACCCGCACAGAGAAAGAACTGGCCGTTGACGTGGGCCGCGTGATCACTGGCTAGAAAGGACACCATCGGTGCGACGTCCTCGGGCGTCAGATTCTCGAGCTGCCGCAGTGCCGACTCCTCGCGCACGATTCCCTGCTGCTTGCGGATCTCACGGGCCTTCAAAACCTCGGGGGTCATCGTCATGCGCGTCGCGGCCACCGGGCAGATGGCATTCGCCGTCACTCCGTAGCGCTCCATCTCGAGGGCGAGCACCTTGGTGAGGCCGCCAATCGCCGACTTGGCGGAGCCGTAGTTGGTCTGCCCCGGGTTGCCGAAGAGACCGGCGCCCGAAGCGAAGGGAATCAGTCGCCCCCAGCCGCGCTCGCGCATATGCGGCACGGCATGGCGGATGCAATTGAAGGTGCCGTGCAGGTGAACGGCGACGACGGCGTCGAATTCCTCCTCGGCCATGTTGAATACCATTCGGTCGCGCAGGATGCCGGCACAGGTTACGACGATGTCGATGTGGCCGTAGGTATCGACGGCCTGGCCGACGATACGCTGCGCCGCGTTGAAGTCGCTGACCGAGTCCGCGTTGGCGCAAGCACGGCCGCCGGTTCGTTCGATCTCGGCGACGACCGAGTGCGCCGTTTCGCTCTCCGGTTCGCGCCCGTCGAGGCTGACGCCGTAGTCGTTGACGACGACCGCCGCGCCCTGCGCCGCCAACTCGAGGGCAACGGCACGGCCGATGCCGCGCCCGGCACCGGTAACCAGCGCCACGCGATCCTCGAGCATCTGGCTCACGCCTCCGCCACTCACTCTTTCTGCCCGCGGTAGCGCGCACCGGAGCGCTCGAACATGACGTCCATGTCGCGCTTGGCCTCGGCCGTATCACCGCGCAGCATGGCGCTCTTGAATCGCTGCGCCAGTAGATCGATCAACTGCCCTTCCTGCGGGCCGAGCACGTCGCCGAGGCCGCCGAGCGCGCTCATCGCTTGCGAAATCGCCTCGAGCATCGCCGCCGGATCGCCGCGGTCGCGCGCCGCCATCGCCTCGCCGACGCGTTGGCGAACCGCCGCGACGATCGGCTTGCCGGCGTCGCCCAGCACCTTTTCCATCTCCGTCATCGTCACCACCAGGTGTTCGAGATTCACCGGCGGGCGGACGCTGTGATCGTCGCCTTCCACGCCGCGCAGGCTAGCCTGTCACCGCCGCGGCGTCCATTACCGGCGAACGCGTGTCATCACCGCGCATCTGTGGTTTCCTCTGCAGAACACATGGTCGAGATCCAACGACGGAAATAGGAGAAACGGCATCATGCTCTTCGCAATCATCGCCCACGACGCGCCCGATTCCAGCGAGCGGCGACCGGTGCACCGCCCCGAGCACCTCACCCACCTGGAGGAGCTGCAACAACAGGGCCGCCTCGTCATGGCCGGGCCGCTCACCGACGGCACCGGGTCGCTGATCATCGTCGACGTCGACTCAAAGGGAGAGGCCTGGAGCACGATGGCGCGCGACCCCTACGTGCAGAACGGAATCTTCGCGCGCATCGACATCCACCCCTTCCTGCAGGTCTTTCCAAAACCGAGCTGACAATCGACACCGCAGCGCCACTATACACGCACTGGCTCTGGGCTTTGGCGACCGCACTATTGGGCGCGTGGCTGGGCATCTTTCTTGCTTTCTCGCACAGTGGAGGTTTTCCGTGATTGAGCTGATTGAGCTGACCAAACACTACGGCCAAACGCGCGCCGTCAATGGAATCGACTTGAGCGTCCCGGATGGAGAGATCTTCGGCTTCCTCGGCCCCAACGGCGCCGGCAAGACGACGACGATTCGCATGATGATGGGATTGCTGCAGCCAACCGCCGGCCGTGTCCTCCTCGGCGGCCACGATCTGGCCCGCGAGCCGCTGGCGGCCAAGGCCCTGTGCGGATTCGTTCCCGACCGCCCGCACGTCTACGAAAAGCTCACCGGCCGGGAGTATCTCGATTTTTCGGCCCAGCTCTACTCGCTGCCGCGGCAGGAGCGCGAGGATCGGCGCGACCGCTTTCTCGAGGTCTTCGACCTCGGCGACTGGGGCGACGAGCTCATCGAGGGGTATTCGCACGGCATGAAGCAGAGGGTCGTCATGGCCAGTGCCCTGATGCACCAGCCGCGCCTGCTGATCGTCGACGAGCCGACCGTCGGCATGGACCCGCGCGGCGCCCGCCTGCTCAAGCGCGTGTTTCGCGACACCGCGACGCGGGGCGCGACGGTCTTCATGTCGACGCACAGCTTGTCGGTCGCCGAAGAGCTCTGCGACCGCGTCGGCATCATTCTCAACGGCGACATCGTCGCCCTCGGCACGGTCGCCGAGCTGCGCGCCCAGGCCGGGCGTTCGGCGGATTCCAGTCTCGAATCGGTGTTTCTGCGCCTCACCGGCGGCGAAGAGGAAGCGCCGACCGAGGCGCTCATCGCATGAGCGACGTGCCGGCGAACGAGACCCTCGGCGCGGCGGGCGAGATCACCACCGCACCTGGCGAGGCGGTCAGGCGCGGCTTCTCGACCTGGCTGAACCTTCTTCTCTCACCGCGGACCCTGGCGGCTCGCAACCGCTACCGGCGCTACAGCCGCGCCGCGCGTTACCGCCTGGCCGGATTCTCGTTTCTCGCCCTACTCTTCGGCAGCGCCGTCTTTGCCTTCTTCCACCGCGCCCTGTCCTACTTTCTGTCGGTGCCGGAGTTCGGCCCGATTCTCACCTACAAGCTGCTGGGGATGGTGTTCATCACGTTCTTCTCCATCCTGCTCTTTTCGAACGTCGTCTCGGCGCTGTCGACTTTCTTTCTCGCCAGCGATCTCGAGCGCGTCGTCGCCGCGCCGGTACCGGTGAGAAACCTCTTTCACGCGCGTTTCGTCGAGACCGTGATCGACTCCTCTTGGATGATGCTGCTCTTTTCGGCGCCCGCCTTTCTCGCCTACGGCGTCGTGCACGACACCGGGCCGGCGTTCTATCTGATGACCGCCGCCACCCTACCGCCGTTCCTGCTCATCCCCGCCGCCGTCGGCGTCATGCTGACGACCCTGTTGGTCAACATCTTCCCGGCCCGGCGCACCAAGGACATTCTTCTCTTGCTAGCGGTCCTGGCGATCGCCCTGCTCTATTTGATGTTCCGCATGGTCCGCCCCGAACGGTTGGTAAATCCGGAAGGTTTTGCCGACTTCAGCGCCTTCCTCAACGCCATGCAGACACCGGAGTGGATCTTCCTGCCGAGCACCTGGGCGACGGAGATCCTCTTCCCCATGCTCGGCCTGCGCGACGGTCAGCCGTTATTCTACTTCGCCGTCCTCGTCACCACTGCGGCCGTTGCGGTGATGGCCTGCGAGGCGGTGGTCAGTCGTTGGTTCGCCGCCGGCTGGACGAAAGCGCAAGAGGGACGACAAACCAGGAAGGCGCTAATGCCTCTGTGGGAACGCATCCTCGGTGTTCTCACCTCGCCCTTTTCGTCGGCGACGCGCGTTTTGGTCGAGAAGGAAATCAAGACGTTTTTTCGCGACACCAGTCAGTGGTCGCAGCTCATTCTCCTGGCGGCGCTCATCGTCGTCTACGTCTACAACTTCAGCGTCTTGCCGCTTCAGGGTAGCCCGGCGGTGACGTTCTACTTCAAGAACATCATCGCTTTCGTCAACCTGGCTCTGGCGGCCTTCGTCACCGCCTCGGTCGCCGTCCGTTTCGTCTTTCCGTCGATCAGTCTCGAAGGCCGCGCCTTCTGGGCGATCAAGACCGCCCCGGTTTCAGCCAACCACCTGTGGTGGGCGAAGTTCTGGACCGGCTTGGTCCCCCTGCTCGTGCTCGGTGAGATCCTCGTCTTCGCAACCAATTCCTACCTGCAGGTAACGCCCTTCATGATGTGGCTGTCGACGGCCACACTCCTTGCCATGGTTTTTCCGATCGTCGCCCTGGCGCTGGCAGTCGGCGTTTCGTATCCCAACTTCGCCGCCGAAAACGCCGCCAAGATCGCCTCGGGGATGGGCGGATTGGTCTACATGATCCTCTGCATGTCGTTCATTGCCGCCATCGTCGTCCTCGAGGCATGGCCGGTCTATCTCGTATTCTCATCGCGCTTCTCCGGAAGTCCACTGTCGAGCGGCGCCTGGTTGGGCATCGTCACATCGCTCGGCGCCGTCGTTGCGCTGACGGCTGCGGTCTTCACTATCTCCGTGCGCCAGGGCATCCGCCGCCTCGACCAGCTCGAGATCTGACACGGCCCAACTGCCACTTCATCCGACCACTTCGGCGATGGACGCGCACCGCATCGTCCCCGGCGCTTTCAATAGAGGCACGAAAACACAAAGACACAAAGAAGAGACACGACGAACCTCATCAGGACACGTGCACAACACCAAGACAGCCCAGCACAGATCGCGGACGTCCTTCTCCCGACCTTTGTGTCTTCGTGCCTCCGTGTTGAAAAACAATACGACTCCAACGCTCGCTCCACCCGCACTACACGACGAACGATCCACTTTCTTCTGCATCGCTTCCACCACAGGCGACTCTCCGCAAAAAAAAATCCCCGGAGGGGGCGAACCCTCCGGGGATTTTCAAGCGATGAGCTAAGTCGACCTACGGAAGGAAGATCTTGTCACCCTTCTGTCGGCTACCCTGGAACTGGACGTTCGCGGCCGTCGTCTTGTACAGCGGCTCGTCGGTCGCGGCGGGCTGACACGTCGCGCCCGGATCGCAGTCCGAATCGGCCGAGCAAGGACCGAATCCACCGGCAGAGCATGCTCCCAGGCCCCAGAGCTCTTCGATGTGCACGAGAACTCCATTGCCGTCATACTGATCGTCGGGATCATCACCGGAAACCGAACGGATACGGGACATACCGGTAAGCGTTCCCTGCGTCCCGACACTGAAGATCGAGCGCTGGTCGCCGGCAACTCCGGGGCGGGTGTCGATGTCGGCCAGCCGCGTCTCGCGGTAGCAATCGACACGAGTCGAGCTCGAGAAGCGCTGCTCGAACTCGTTGTAGATCAAGAACTGAAGCGTCGCACTTCCCGGCTCGTCGAGAAGCAGATTGGCGCCACAGGGAACGACCGTCATCCGCGAGTTGACGTGACTGCCGCGGTTCCCTTCGTGTGTCTCGACGAATGCGCCTTCGAAGAAGTGATCGAGCGTCCAAACGTTCGGGCAACCAATCATCCCCTCTTGGCCATCGGCTGGAAAGGCGCCGTACTCGGCATCGGGTCCGCCAATGTTCAACGTGTTCGGGTCACCATCCTGCCGGCCCTCGATGGCCTTGATGGCGATCGCATTTGACTTGTGCGCGTCAATAAAGACGTCGGTCACTTGGATGTAGGTCGTCTCGCCTTTCAGATCATTGCGATCACTGGGACGACTCACGTCACCGGCGTCCTTCTGCACACAGCGCAGCTCGCCGATGAACGGATCTTCCGGTGCCGGGGGAATCGCGCCTTCGTTGAACTGATTGTTGCGTCCAGGCGTGTTGGCCAGCGGCAGTTGACCGAGACCATCGCTCAGATTCCAGGAAATCGGCTGGCGCTTGGTCAGGGTCAGACGGAAATCCGTCTTGGTCCAGCCAGGCACACAACGCAGACCCGGAAAACTCGAGCAGTCGGCATCGGTTCGACAGAAGACGTTCGTGTTGCCGCCACAGTGGCTGGTGGCATTGATGTAGAAACAATCGACCTTGGTCAGGAATTCCGACGCGTTGGTCAACTGAATACGCGTATCGATCCCCTCCGAGGTGTTCAGCTCCAAATCGGGGAAGACGAGAATCGCCCCCTTCCCGGTCGTCGTGATTCCTTTTGCCTCAATGATCCTGGCAGTCGCCGCACTGCTGCAGAGAAGAACCACTGCCGCACTTGCCAGCGCATACCGCCAGAACCCCATCTTCGTGCTCATCACTTGTCTCCTTTCCTCACCTCTCGACGAAAACATCATCGCTAGCTCCGTTGCTCACTCAGATCAGAACGGAGCCGGGATGCGGATCCGGTCGATGCGCGGGCCACCAGGCTCGTTGACGGTCGCGTCGTAACGCGTGCCCATCTGATGCAAATTCCACGCTGTCCATGCGCTGTCGACACCGTTGTCGGCCCAGTGCTGCTCGTGACCAATCGCCATCACTCCACCGTGGAGCCCGACAGGGGTCATCTGGGTAAAAGCCGTGTCGCTCCCAAGCGTCGCGTAGGAAAACACGCTGTTCTTCTCGCAAAAATCGCCGGTGTCCGGATCGCAGTCGTCGTCCGAGGCGCAGGAGTTTCCGCCCGTCGTACAGGTTCCCGTACCGGTCTGCAGATCGGCCAGGCGGGCGTGCAGCCAGCAATCGACCGTCGTGCTGGTCGAGAACTCCTGCTCGAACTCATTGCTGATGGCGAACTGTACGGTCACTCGCTCCGGCTGCAGGTTTTCGAAGTCCTGCTGGCAGGGCACGACCGTGATGTACGGACGAATCGGACAGGCGATCGGCTCGCAGTCGGCCGTGCTGTCGCACGCATTGCCCGAGTCACTGCAGGTACACGTTCCACCCGCATCACAGACGGGATCGATCTCACAAACGTCGATCACGCAATTCGTCGTCGAGCTCGGGGCACCGTCCGCAAAGTGGTCGATCAAGATCATGTTGGCGCAAGAGTTGTACTCCGCCGTCGCTGGATCGTTGTTGTCGGCCGTGTTGCCGAGCATCAGCTCGAACGGATCGCCACCGTTGGCGAACTCCGGATTCGCCGTGATGCCCCAGGCGTTGTACTTCGCCGGGTCGCCATCGTCGGTGATGAGAACTGCCTCACCCTTGAGGTTGTTGCCGCCCAGCGGAGCGCCACCGGCGTCCGTCTGAACGCACTTCAGCTCGCCCTGGAAACCATCCTGCACCGGCGGAATGGCACCCGGATCGAGTCCGGCACCGTCCATAACGGGATCATCCGTGAAACTGTCCGTCCCATCGACCCGGCGCCCTTGACTGGCAACCCAGTGCGTCGGCTGGTGCTTGGTCAGAATCAGCCGGAAGTCCGTGACCTGCCACAGTGGCCGGCCGAAAGACTCGCGCGCATCTACATAAAAGCAGTGGGCGTAGACCACGTTGTTGCTGGTGTTGGCCAACTGGATGACGGTATCGCGCCCGTCGGAGGAGTACTCCACGTGCGGATACACCATGACCGATGCACTGTAGTCCGACGTGACTTCCGCCTGCGCCGTAAGCGCAAAGCTGAAAACGCCGGCCAGCACTCCGCAGAGGCCCCTCACACAGCGCATCCCCATCGCCTTGCTCATCACCCATCTCCTTTCATTGGCGTACCAGCCCCGGATCGGGCTGATACCCTCTCTAACCAAGTGTCCCGAAGTACACTACGTATCGCCATTTGCGCAACCGCATCCGCCGATCATGTGACCGGAGGATGGAAAGCTGCCTCCAGTTACTGTAACCGCTGGCTCTTGTCAAGCGGAAAAGGCGAGCCGCCGGTCGACCAGGGCACGGCCCGGGCCGCGCCAGGGCCGCGCCCGGTCTCGGCCAGCCGACAATTTCGTTCAGAGACTCGGCAACTTGCAAACCCCTTTCTTGACCGGCACTTGGGCCGGTGCTAAGGACGCGCGAGCACTACCCACCAAGATGAATTTTCGCGGCTGAGGGGAAGTCTCTGCCTCTATTTCCAGGAAGGCAGGAGGGAGTTGAAGATGCGCAGGATTTTGGTGTTTGCTTTTGTGGTTTCCACAGCCGCCGGCTGCAGCCAGATCGGCGGCAAATCGCCTGCCGCCGTGGTGCGGCAGGTTCCGGCCGCCGTTTCCACCAGCGGCTTGAGCTATTCCGCCGCCTCGGAGGGGTTGCCAAACGCTCAAATATGGAAGTCGCAGATCGCCTTTGGCGACATCAATGAGGATGGCTACGCCGACCTGGCGGCCGTATCGCGCCTGGCCGATGGTGCCTGGGCCTGGATCAGCAATGGCCAGGGTTCGTGGCAGGCGGCCGGCGATGGCATGCCGCGCGAGCAGTTTTGCGGTGGCGGCGTCGACTTCGCCGATATCAACAACGACGGCATGATGGACCTCGCGGTGGCCGACCATTGCAAGGGTGTGTTCGTCTTTCTCGGCGACGGCGGTGGCAAGTGGCGCGGTGCGTCGTCGGGGCTGCCGACGATCGGCTCGGAGGACGTCACCCTGGGAGATTTCAACAACGACGGCTGCATCGATCTGGCCTCGGTCGCCGCCCAGGAAGAGGGGGTACGCGCCTTCTACGGCAACTGCGCCGGGGTGTGGAGGGAATCGTCGGAAGGGCTGTCGATCGACAATTGGGGCAACGGCATCGAAATGGCCGATGTCAACGGCGACGGCAACCTCGACATCGCCGCGGCATACTCGGCGGGGCCGCGCGTCTGGTTGGGCGACGGCAAGGGCACGTGGAGCGAGTCGTCGGTCGGTCTGCCGGCGCCGGAAGTCCACGGACTCTATTGGGGCATCGCGGTCGGCGATTTGAACGGCGACGGCCGGCCCGATCTCGTCGCCGGATCACAGATGCCGCCGCAGCCGAATAGCTGTGGTCCACCATCGAGTGAGATCTGCGCCGGCGGCGGTGTCGAAGCTTTCCTGCAACAGGCTGACGGCACCTGGCAGTTCTCCAACCAGGGGCTGAAACCAATGAACTCTCTCGGCGTCGCCATCGGCGACCTCAACAACGACGGCAACCAGGACATCATCGCGGTCGGCAAGCGGGCACTCTCGCAAATCGGCGGCGTCTACGGAATCTTCCCCTACCTCGGCGACGGCAAGGGCAATTGGACGGCGGCCGAGGATACGGGGTTGCCGTCCTCGGGGCGCATGCGCACCTGGGGCGTCGACGTGGCCGACGTCAACAAGGACGGTGTTCTCGACGTTGCCGTCGCTTTCGGCGATGTCGTGCACCCGACCTGGCGCTCGGGCAAGAGTGGCTCGACGCCGCAGCGCGGCCACTTCGGCAGCATGGAAGTCTGGCACGGCTCCCTGAAATAGCACTGCCGATTCATCACTCGGACCGAGCCGGTCGCACGCGTTGTCGCCGCGGCCGGCTCTTTTTTTTGCCGCCCGCACGGGCACGGCGGCGGCCGTGATTGCATCGCCGCCGGCATGTGAAATGATGACGGCGTGATTCGCCTTTGGGGCTATTTGCGCCGCTATCAGCTGCGTTACGCATTGGGCGGCTTCTGCCTCGTTGTCACGGCGACGCTGGCAATGAGCATTCCGTACCTGCTCAAGCGCGCCGTCGACGCGATCCAAGGCGGCCAGCAGATCTCGACCGTGGCGACGCTGGCAGCGGCGATCGCCGGCATCGCAGTCATTCAGGGAGCCGTGCGCACACTGTCGCGGGCGCTGATCTTCAACGTCGGGCGCGACGTCGAGCACGATCTGCGCAACGATCTCTTCGCCCACCTCGAGCGCCTGCCGGTCGAGTTCTACCAGCACCAACAGACCGGCGACTTGATGTCGCGCCTGATCAACGACGTCACGGCGATTCGCTTGTTGCTCGGCGTCGGTTTTCTCAACCTGCTGAACACTCCGATCTACTACGCCTACGGGCTCACCATCATGGCGAGCCTCAACGCACCGCTGACGCTGGCCGCCATCGTGCCCTTCCCCATCCTCCTCCTGGTGGTCAAGACCGTTTCGCGCCGCATGATGGAACAAACTCTACGCGTGCAGGAGGAGCTGGCCGACTTGAGCAGCGTCGTCCAGGAAACGATCGCCGGCATCCACGTCGTGCGCTCCTACCAGGCCGAAGACACCGCCCTCCAACGCTTCGCCCGCAAGAACCAATCGCTGACCGATCAAAGCCTCGCGCTCGCCCGGGTGCGCGGCCAACTGGCTCCGATCATGCGCACTGCGTCGGGTGTCGGCACGCTGATGGTCCTCTGCCTCGGCGGTCACCAGGTCATCCGCGGCGCCATGAGCCTGGGCGATCTCGCCGCCTTCATCGGCTACCTCAACCTGCTCGCCTGGCCGACCATGGCGATGGGATGGATGCTGTCGATCGTCCAACGCGGCCGCGCCGCGATGACCCGCCTCGAACACATCCTCGCCGTCGAGCCGGCCATTCGCGATGCCGATGACGCCTCGCCGCCCGCCGCCGTGCAGGGCGCGATCGAGTATCGCAACGTCTCTTTTTCCTATCCCGGATCGGATCGCAGGGTACTGAACGACGTCTCCTTCGAGATCGCCGCCGGCGAGAAGCTGGCAATCGTCGGCCGCACCGGCGCCGGCAAGAGCACGTTGGTCCATCTGCTGCCGCGTCTCTTCGACGTCGACGCCGGCGAGGTGCGCATCGACGGCCGCGACATCCGCCAGCTGCCGCTGGCCAACCTGCGCGAGACCATCGGCTTCGTTCCGCAGGATCCGTTTCTCTTTTCGACGCGCATCGGCGACAACATCACCTTCGCCCTCGACGGCTCCGGCAACGGTGTCTCCCGCGACGCCGCGATGCAGCGCGCCGCCGCCAGCGCCGGCGTCGCCGCCGACATCGAGGCCTTTCCGCGCGGCTACGACACCGTCGTCGGCGAACGCGGCGTGACGCTCTCGGGCGGCCAAAAACAACGCCTCACCCTGGCTCGGGCGCTCGCCTCTTCGCCGCGCATCCTGGTCATGGACGACGCCCTGTCGAGCGTCGACACGCGCACCGAGCGCGCCATCCTCGCCTCCCTGCGCGACGACCTGACCGGCCGTTCGAGCATCTTCATCGCCCATCGCCTGTCGACGGTGATGGACGCCGATCTCATCATCGTGCTCGACGACGGCCGTATCGTCGAACGCGGCGATCACGAGTCTCTGGTCGGCCGGGGCGGACTCTACGCACAGCTCTTTCGCGAGCAACAACTCGAAGAGGAGCTCGGCGCGTCATGAGCAACGGCCAGCCGCCCGACGTCGACGCACACGGCGAAGCCGATCTCGGGCGCGCTTACGACAGCCGTCTGATGCGGCGGCTGTGGGGCTACGTGCGGCCCTACCGGCGCATGTTCTTCGCCTCGCTCCTCTGCTTGCCGGTCACCGCGACGCTGTCGCTCTCGCAGCCGTATCTGCTGAAGATCGCCATCGACGAATACGTCGCGGCGTCGGACATGGCCGGCTTGATGACCATCGGTGGTCTCTACGCGCTCACCCTGATCGGCGAGCTCGCCTTCCTCTACCTGCAGTACTACTTGACCATGTCGGTCGCGCAACGCAGCCTCGCCGGCTTGCGTCTCGATCTCGTCGAGCACATGCAAAAGCTGCCGGCCCGCTTTTTCGACCGCAATCCGGTCGGCCGCCTGGTGACGCGCTTGACCACCGACGTCGACGTCATCAACGAGATGTTCGCCGCCGGCGGACTGACCATGCTGATGGACGGCGTGACCCTGCTGGGCATCATCTCGATCATGCTGGCAATCGATTGGCGGTTGGCTCTGGTCGCCCTGACGGTCACTCCGCTGCTGGCGCTGGCGGTCAACTTCTTCCGCCTGCACGCGCGCACCAGCTATCGCCGTATCCGCGACCGGCTGGCACGACTCAACGCCTACCTGCAGGAAGCCATCGCCGGCATCGCGGTGATCCAGCTCTTCGCCCGCGAGGAGGAGAGCTTTGCCCACTTCGCCGATTTGAACGACCACCACCGCGAGGCGCACCACTCGGCCAACATCTACGAGGCGGCTCTCTTCTCGATGGTCGAGACGGTCTCCTCGATCTCCCTGGCGCTCATCGTCTGGTACGGCGGCGGTCAGATCATCGCCGGCACACTGGCCTTCGGCACCCTCGTCGCTTTCATCGAGTACACCCAGCGCTTTTTCATTCCGATCCGCGACTTCTCGAGCAAGTACGCAGTGATGCAATCGGCAATGTCGGCGGCCGAGCGGGTTTTCGAGCTCCTCGACCGCCCGGTGGAAATCGCTTCACCGGAACACCCGAGGCGGGTCGAGCCGATGCGCGGGCGCATCGATTTCGAAAACGTCTGGTTCGCCTACAACCCGGGCGAAGATGTCTTGCGCAACGTTTCCTTCACCGTGGCGCCCGGCGAAAAACTCGCCCTCGTCGGCCATACCGGTTCGGGAAAGACGACGATCATCAAGCTGCTCAACCGCTCCTACGACGTCGATCGCGGCCGTGTCCTGGTCGACGGCATCGACGTCCGCGAATGGGAACTGGCCGCTCTGCGCCGGCGCATCGGTGTCGTCCTGCAGGACGTCTTTCTCTTCTCCGGCACGGTCACCGAAAACCTGACACTCGAGCGCCCCGACATCTCGAAGCAGGCCGCCATCGCCGCCGCCGAGGCCGTTCAGGCGAGCTCGTTCATCGAGGAGCTTCCCGGTGGATACGACGAGCAGGTGCGCGAACGCGGCAACAACTTGTCGGTCGGCCAACGGCAACTGCTCTCTTTCGCTCGCGCGCTCGCCTACGATCCGGCGATTCTCGTTCTCGACGAGGCCACTTCGAGCGTCGACACCGAATCCGAGGCGCTCATCCAACGCGCCGTCGAACAGTTGATGGCCAACCGCACGGCGCTGGTCGTCGCCCACCGCTTCTCGACGATCGAAAACGCCGATCGCATTCTCGTCATGCACGCCGGCGAGCTGCGCGAGAGCGGCAGCCACGATCAACTCCTGGCACTCGAGGGGCTGTACTACCGTCTCTACCGCCTGCAGTTCGCTCACCGCGAATCGGACTCGCGCCCGGCCGCGGCGCCGCCCGTCCTCGCCCCTTCGCGCCGATGAGCTGCCACGCCCGACGTCTGCTGTGCCGCGTCGTCACCCCGGTCATCCTCGCCCTCTGCCTGAGCGGTTGCGCCGACCTGCGCTACCTCGCTCGAGCGGCCTACGAAGAGGCACGCCTCCTCTCGCGCCGCCAACCGATTGCCGCGGTGCTCTCCGGCGAGGCCGACGAGACGACGCGCAACAAGCTCGAGCTGACGCTGGCAGCGCGAGCATTTGCGAGCGCACGACTCGGTCTCGAGGTCGGCGGCAGCTACACGAGCGTCGCCGAGGTCGACGAACGGCATATGGTGTACGTCGTCAGCGCCGCCCACCGCGATCGCCTCGAGCCCTACCGCTGGTGGTTTCCGATCGTCGGTCGCGTTCCCTACCGCGGCTACTTTGAGCGCTCGGCGGCACGCCAGCTCGTCGCCGCCCTGGAGCGCGACGGCTACGACACCTACCTGCGCCGCGCCCTAGCGTTTTCGACACTCGGCTACTTCGACGACCCACTGCCATCCAACCTGTTGAAAAAGGATGCCGCCACCCTGGTCGAGACGATCCTCCACGAGCTTCTCCACTCGACTGTCTACGTGAGCGGACAGGCGGCGTTCAACGAATCGGTGGCCAACTTCGTCGGTCACCGCGGCGCCATCGAATTCTTTGCCGAGCGCGGCGACCAGCCAAACGCCGATCTCTTGCGAGCGCGCTGGGCCGACGCACTGACCTTTGCCGCACTGCTCGCCGACGGCACGGCGATGCTCGAAGACGCCTACCAGCGGGGAGTCACCGAGCCGCAGCGCCAGGAGCTCTTCGCCGCCATCCGCGCCCACTACGACGATTTCGACTGGCTCACCGACGACTACGAAAAGATGCGCGAGGCAGAGCTCAACAACGCCGTCCTGCTGGCCCGCCGGGTCTACTTCGAGCGGCTCGAGCTCTTCGAAGAAGCGCACCGCCGCTTTGCCGGCGACCTGGAGCGGACCCTCGAGTGGCTGATCGCCGTCGCTCGCTCGTCGTCCGAGCCGTACGAGACATTGGCCGCCTCGCTTGCGCAGGCGCCGGCTACTCGCTGACGCCGCTCCGGCTACCACCGTCGGCCGAGCCGAAACCCAACAACCGGAGCTGCACCTGAAACTGAACCTCGTTCGGGTTGGAGCGATCGGAGATTCCCATATCCAGGCTCCAACAATCACAAGCCGACAAGTAGGAGATGCCAAAGAAGTTGCTCAACAGACGGTTGGCGGCAATGTTGAACCGGCCGCTGTAGCGAAAGCCGACCTGATCGGTGAGGCGCAAGCGCACGCTGCTGTCGATCTGCTCGACCGCGCTCGTCCCCGGCACGTTGTTGTCGGCGATGAACCGGTAGTCGAGCCCGAAGCTCGAACGCCGCAACCAACTGGCCATGCCGAGACCGGGGAACAACCACGCCGGTTCGCGGAGAAGAACTCCAACCGTCGCCGAGGTCAGATCGGCACTCTCGGCGTCGTAGGTCGACTCCAGCCGCAACGAGGTTCCCGACACCGGATGCACGCGCATCGAGAAATCGATGTCCGAGAACTGATCCGTTTCATCGGCCGAGCCTCGCTCCGGCACGCTGCGGGTGAAATCGTGGCTCTGCACGAGGGACACCTTGGCCAGCTCGAACACCTGATCCCGCCCCTCCTCGTCGTCTTCCTCGCTACTCGACTTGCCAGCGCGCTTGGCGAGCACGCGACTGGCGAAGCCGTAGCTCAAAACGTTGCGCTCCGGCAGCCGATCGTCACCATCGAAGATCGGATGGGCTTCCTGGCCGACCGACGGAATGTAGAGGTACTCGAGCTGGGGCTCGACGGTGTGCTTGAGCCGCGAGAGCCCGAAGTGGGAAAAATCGAAGACGCGCACCAAACCGGTGCCGACGCGACCGCGCACTTCGACGCTCTCACGCGTGCTGCGACGTGGCAGATCGATCAAGGTGTTGGCGGCGGCGCCCGACGCTTCGCCGTTGAAACCGCCAAACATCTGATCCTGCGTCAGGGCGTAGGCCGTTTCGCGGTAGGCGGCGGAGATCGAGCCGGCGACCGAGCGGCCGAGCGGCAATCGCAGCTCGAGGCGCGGCGAAACGTCGAGGCGAACCCCGGTGATGCCGGTCGAGCGCTCGAAATTGATGGCGCTGGCGTCGAGGGATCCGAGCAATCCAACACCGAGTTGGGACTGCGCGACGAGCCCGATCTCCGGCGTCTCCTGCACGACGAAGGCCTCGCGGCCGAGAAGGTTCTGGTGGAACACCCCTTCGATCCGCCCATAGGCGCGATCCCAGCGGTGCATCACCCCGGCCCGCGAGGTCGTGAACGGACGCGTGCGCAAGGTGACGTCTTCGTCGTCATTCAACGTGAAGGTGTTGATCTCGCGCAGAAACAAGTCGTCGGCCACGAAGAGGAGATCGGCGTAGATCTCGGAGTTGCCGCGCTTGTACGAGTGCTGGCCGACGACGCCGAAACGGTCTTGCGGCACGTCGGCGGAAATCAGCCCGGGCAGAGTCGTCTCGTCGGCGCTGCCGCGAACCGATTCGTTGAAGTACATGACCTGCATCTCGCCGCCCGATTCGCGATCGAGAGCGTAGCGATGCTCGGCAATGAGGCCAAAGCGCTGGGCCGTCTCGATGTCGAGGCTCAACGTCGCATCGTGACTCTTGTCGATGTTCCAATAGAACGGCTGCAAGATCTGGAAGCCTCTGCGGTTGGAGACTCCAAGCCGCGGAAACAGCAATCCGCTCTGGCGCTCCTGACTGACCGGAAAGGCGGCGCGCGGAACGTAGAGAATCGGCACGTCGTTGACCAGCAGTCGGCCACCGCGCACGTCGCCGTAGCCGTCGAGGTCGACGTTGAGCTCGTCGCCGCTGACGCTCCACGGCGGCGGCGCATCCGGATCTTCGCACTGGCAGGTGGTGAATAGGCCATCCAGGATGCGGTAGTGCTGGCCTTCCTTCTTTTCGATCGTACCGCCGCGCAACGAGTAACCCAGCGTCTCTGATTGCAAGTCGACGTCGATCAGCGTGCCCGTCTCATCGAGCAGGTTGATGCGCATTTCGCGGGCGCGGATGGTGACGTTGGGATCGGTGAGAACGGCACCGCCGGTCGCCGTCGCTTCTTGGGTCGTCCGGTTCACCTCGACTTCTTCCGCCCGCAGCAGGGTCGTGCCGTGGCGGATCTCGACTTTGCCGCTGGCCGATACGGTGTCCGCCTTGCGGTCGTAGGAAATTTCTTCCGCGTCGATGGTGACCTCGGCGTTGGGGTCGAAATCGAACTCCGGCTCCTCCGCCGGCACCGCCGCCGCCAACGCGGCGACGGCTGTGGCAACCAGCGAAACGCGGACCAACCTCATGCGCCGGCCTCCAGCTCGCCAGCTTCGATCAGCAGGGCGCGGACGGCGCCGACCAGGAAAAGCGAGCCCGTCACCAGCACCAGATCGCCTTCGCCCGCGCTCGCACGAAGGCGCGCAAAGGCCCGCCGCGGATCGCCGTCGTGAAACACCGACGAGCAGTGCCGCTCGAAGGTACGCGCGAGCCGATCGCAACGCACCGCGCGCTCCGGAATGACCTCGGTCGCGACGACCACGTCGCAGTGCGGCGCCAGCACGTCGACCATCTGCTGCCACTCTTTGTCGCGCATCGCGGCGAACAACACGCAGAGTCGGGCGGCGCCGCGCAAGCGCTCGATTTCGCCGACCAACGCCCGCATCGCGGCGACGTTGTGGGCGCCGTCGAGGATCGTCCGCGGCTCGGCCGCCACCGTCTCCAGCCGCCCCGGCCAACGGGCGCTCGCCAGCCCGCGCCGCAAGGCCTCGTCCCCCACAACGACCTCCGCCGCTACCGCAACCGCGGCGACGGCGCTGGCCGCGTTGGTCACCTGATGTGCTCCTGCCATCGCAATCTCGGCCCCTTCGAGATCGATCCCCATACCACGAAAACTCATACGGCCTCGATCGTCGGCGCCATACTCATATTCGAAACCGGCTCGGAAGAAAGGCGCCCGGCAGGCCCGCGCTCGTTCGACGATGACGTCGCGCACTTCCTCGCCCATCGGAGCGATGACGACCGGACGCTCCCGCTTGATGACACCCGCTTTCTCGCCGGCGATGGCGAGCTCGCTGTCACCCAGGTAGTGGATGTGGTCGACGGCAATCGACGTAATCACGGAGACCAACGGATCGACGACGTTGGTCGCATCGAAACGACCGCCTAGACCGACTTCGAGCGCGACGTAGTCGACGTTGCTCCGCTCGAACCAGAGGAACGCCATCGCCGTCAGGACCTCGAAAAACGTCAGATCGATTCCCTCATCGACGACTCGGCGGCGAATCTCCGCGCTGAGATCGGCGAGATCGTCGCGTGCGATCTCAGCACCGCCGACGCGCAGGCGTTCGCTGAGATCGATCAGGTGCGGCGACGTGAAGGCGCCAACTCGATACCCGGCCTCGCCCAGAATGGCCGACAGGAAGGCGACCACCGAACCCTTGCCGTTCGTGCCGGCAACGTGGAAACAGCGCAGGCGCTGATGCGGCCGGCCGAGGCACTCGAGCGCAGCGAGGACGCGCTCGAGCTTGAGGTCGATTCCCTTCGAGATCTCGAGTGAGTAGAGCCACTCGAGCTCCTGTTCATAGGCGCTCAAACCACCTCCGCGAACCCCTCACGCCGCCGCACCCCGCACGGCACGCCCGAGCTCGCCGATGAAGGACTCGACACGCCGGGGCAGATCGGCCGCTCCGGCGCTCTCCTCGATCAAACGCACGATGGCAGAGCCAACGACCACCGCGTCGGCAAACGACGCGACCCGCGCCGCCTCCTGCGCGCTTGTGATTCCAAAGCCGACGCCGATCGGCAGATCGCTGGCGGCGCGCAGCGACGTGACCATCTCGCCAACGTCGCCGGTCTCGATCTTCTTCGACCCGGTAACGCCGGTCATCGACACGAAGTAGAGAAAGCCGCTCGCCTTTTTCAGAACCGCCTGCACGCGATCGCCGTCGCTCGTCGGGGCAAGCAGGAAGATCAACTTCAGACCGGCCTTGCGCGCCGGCCGGTAGAGCTCGTC
This sequence comes from uncultured Binatia bacterium (SeqCode), assembly GCA_965216585.1. GTDB lineage: Bacteria > Desulfobacterota > Binatia > HRBIN30 > CADEER01 > CADEER01. Next base: position 1,167,852 of record CBDCGC010000003.1, read on the forward strand.
GGCCTCCTCGGGCGGCAGATCGACGACCAGCAGACCGTCGGCGCCGGCCGCCTTGGCATCGTCGGCGAAACGCTGTGGACCGTAGTGAAAGATCGGATTGTAGTAGCCGAAGAGAATCAGCGGCACGTCGCTGCGGCGGCGGAACGACGAAACGACCTCGAGGATGCGCGGCAGCGACGAGCCGCGCTCGATGGCGCGCGCCGCCGAGCGCTGGATCGCCGGGCCATCCGCCGTCGGGTCGGAAAAGGGAACCCCCAGCTCGATCAGGTCGGCGCCGCCGCGCACCGCCGCATCGAGCAGCTCCCCAGTGGTGTCGAGATCGGGATCGCCGGCCGTCAGAAACGGCACCAGCGCCGACTGGCGCCGCCCGCGCAGCGCCGCGAAACACTGATCGATTCGATTGCGCCGCGCCATCTCAGAGGGTGACGCCGAGGTAGTCTGCGACCGTGCTCATGTCTTTGTCGCCGCGGCCGGAGAGATTGACCACGATCACCTGATCGGCGCGCAAGGTGGGTGCCAACTTGCGCACATAGGCCACCGCATGTGCCGATTCCAATGCCGGAATGATTCCCTCCGTCTCGGTGAGAAGTTGCAGCGCTTCGATCGCCTCGGCATCGGTCACCGACACGTACCTGGCGCGGCCGGTGGCGTGCAGATGAGCGTGCTCGGGACCGACGGCGGGGTAGTCCAATCCCGCCGAGATCGAATGCGCCTGCTGCACCTGCCCCGTTTCGTCTTGCAACACATAGGTCTTCTTACCGTGCAGCACACCGACCATGCCGCCGCTGATCGACGCCGCGTGGCGGCCGCTCTCGATCCCCTCGCCAGCCGCTTCGACGCCGACCATTTCGACGCCGGTCTCCTGGATGAAGGGGTAGAACAATCCCATGGCGTTGCTGCCGCCGCCGATACAGGCGACCAGAACGTCCGGCAGGCGCCCTTCCCGCTTGCGGATCTGCCGCTTCGCTTCGTTGCCGATGACGGACTGAAAGTCGCGCACGATGCGCGGGTAGGGATGCGGCCCCATCGTCGACCCGACCAGGTAGTAGGTCGTGCGAACGTTGGTCACCCAGTCGCGCAAGGCTTCGTTGACGGCGTCCTTCAGCGTCGCACTGCCGCTGTCGACGGCATGGACGTCCGCCCCGAGAAGCTTCATGCGGAAGACGTTGAGGGACTGGCGGCGAACATCTTCCGAGCCCATGAACACTTCGCATTGCATGCCGAGCAGCGCCGTCACGGTCGCCGTCGCGACGCCGTGCTGGCCGGCACCGGTCTCGGCGATGATGCGCTGCTTGCCCATGCGGCGCGCCAACAACCCCTGTCCGACCGTGTTGTTGATCTTGTGCGCGCCGGTGTGGCAGAGGTCCTCTCGCTTGAGGTAGATCTTGGCGCCACCGAGCCGGTCGCTGAGCCGGCGCGCATGGTAGAGAGGAGTCTCGCGGCCCGCATACTCGCGCAAGTGGTCGCGCAGCTCCTTCTTGAAGCCCGCGTCGCGGCGCAGCCGATTGTACTCTCGATCGAGCTCGTGCAGCGCCGGCATCAGCGTTTCGGCGACGTAGCGACCGCCAAACTCGCCAAAGTGGCCGCGCCGGTCAGGCAGCGTGGGCATGGTCGATGAACCTCTTCACTTTCTCGGCGTCCTTGCGGCCCGGCCGCGACTCGACCCCCGAGGCGACGTCGACGGCAAAGGGCGCAACCCGGCGCACGGCGGCGGCGACGCTGTCGGCGTCGAGCCCGCCGGCGAGAATCAAACGCTCGCGCGCACCGTCGCCGACGAGGTCGAGCGCCACCGGCCGACCGCTGCCACCCACTTCGCCAGCGACGTAGGCGTCGGCGAGAATGTAGTCGGACGGAAAGGCCAGGGCGCGCTGCCAGGCGTCGCCATCGCGCATGCGAACTGCTTTGATCACCGGCAGCGACCAACCGAGACAGTCGTCGGCCGATTCGTCGCCGTGCAACTGGATCGCGTCGAGCCCTACGCGTTCGACCGCAGACTCGATCTCCTCCCGGCTGGCGTCGACGAACACACCGACGACGAGCGCCTCGCCGCCGACCGCACCGGCAATCGCCGCCGCTCTTTCGATCTCGACGAAACGCCTGCTCTGCGGCCAGAAGTTCACACCGACCGCCCAGGCACCGGCGCTCGCGGCAAAGCGCGCATCGGCTTCCGTGGTCACGCCGCAGATCTTCACCTTGGCCATGACCTACTCCGCACTCTCCAGAAGGGTCGCCAACGCCACTCCGGGATCGCCGGCGCGCATCAGCGATTCGCCGATCAAGAAGGAAGAAAAGCCGGCAGCGCTGAGCCTGGCGATGTCGGCGGTCGTGTGAATGCCGCTTTCGGCGACCTTGTGGATCGGCGCCGGGATGTGTTCGGCCAGACCGATCGCCGTCGCCAGCGTCGTTTCGAAGGTCTTGAGGTTGCGGTTGTTCACGCCGATCAGCGAGACGTCGCAGGCGAGTGCGCGTTCGACCTCCTCCTCACTGTGCACCTCGACGAGCGCGTCGAGCTCCAGCAATCGCGCCGCCTCGAGCAAACCCCTCAACTCGCCATCGCTGAGCGATGCGACGATCAACAGGATCGCGTCGGCACCCCACGCGCGGGCTTCCAGGACCTGGTACTCGTCGACGATGAAGTCCTTGCGCAAGAGGGGCAGCGTCACCGTCTGCCGCACCGCCGCGAGGTACTCGGGGCGGCCCTGAAAGTACCTCTCTTCGGTCAGCACCGACACCGCAGCGGCGCCGCCGTCGGCGTAGCGCGCCGCGATCCAGGTCGGATCGAAGTCCTCGCGGATGACGCCGCGCGATGGCGACGCCTTTTTCACCTCGGCGACGATCGATCGATCGCGGCAGCGCAGCTCGGCGCTAAAGCCGCGGCGCGGTGCGGCGAAGAGCGGCGATGCCTCGAGCTCGCGGTGGGGAGTCTCCCTCTTGGCCGCCGCGACGTCGCGGCGCCGGGCGGCGACGATCTCGTCGAGGATCATTCGTTCGACGCCTCGACCAGCAGGTCCAAAACACGCGCCGCGCTGCCGTCCTCGACCGACCGGCGGGCCTTGGCCACACCCTGCTCCAGAGTCTCAGCGCCGCCGGCAACCAGGATGGCGGCGGCGGCGTTGAGTAGCGCCACCGACTGCTGCGGCGCCGTCGCCCCGCCGCCGACGACGTCGCGCAGGATGCGCGCGTTGGTCTCGACGTCGCCACCGCGCAGCGCATCCGCCGGGCAGCGCGCGAGACCGGCGTCCTCCGGCGCAATCGAATAGCGGCGCACCGTACCATCGCGCAGCTCGGCGACGTGCGTCGGCGCACACAGCGAAATTTCGTCCAAACCATCCTCTCCGTGCACGACCATGGCGCGCTCGCTGCCGAGATTGGCCAGGGCGTGGGCCAGCGGCTCCAGCCAGGTTTCGGAAAAAACGCCGAGTACCTGACGGCGCGCGCCGGCCGGATTGGATAGCGGACCGAGGAGGTTGAACAAGGTGCGCACACCGAGCTCGCGCCGCACGCCGCCGACATGGCGCATCGCCGGATGGAAGGATTGGGCAAAGAGAAAGGCGATGCCGGCGCGATCCAGACAGCGCGAAACCGCGGCCGCGTCGAGATCGAGCTCGACGCCGAGTGCTTCCAGCACGTCGGCACCGCCGACCTTGCCCGACATGGCGCGGTTGCCGTGTTTGGCGACGACGACACCGGCCGCCGCCGCGATCAGCGCCGCCGCAGTCGAGATGTTGAAGGTGCCGCTGCCGTCACCACCGGTGCCGCAGGTATCGACGACGGCGTGCGCCGTCACCACCGGTTTGGCAAAGCGCCGCATGGCACGCGCCGCACCGGTGATCTCGTCGATCGTCTCTCCCTTGGTGCGCAAGGCCATCAACAGCCCGCCCATTTGCGCCGGCGTCACCTCCCCATCCATGATCGCCGCGACGACCTCTTCCATCGTCTCCGCGGCCAGCGAGCCGCCGCCCGCCAGGGTCTCCAACACGACGCGCAACTCCATCGTCTAGTCCACCGTCAGGCGCAAGAAATTGTCGAGCAACGCCTTGCCCTCGAGCGTCAGGATCGACTCCGGGTGGAACTGGATCCCTTCGACGCAGAGCTCGCGGTGGCGCACCGCCATGATCTCGCCATCCGCCGTCGAGGCGGAGATCTCGAGGCACTCGGGCAGGCTCGCCTTCTCGATGACCAGGGAGTGATAGCGCGTCGCATCAAAGGGATTGGCGAGCTCCGAGAACAGCGTCCGGCCGTCGTGCTCGATGGGCGACGTCTTACCGTGCATGATGCGATCGGCACGCACGATCTCGCCACCGTAGGCGGCGCCGATACACTGGTGGCCGAGACAGACACCGAGCAGCGGCACGCGACCGGCAAAGGCGCGGATGACCTCGACCGAGATGCCGGCTTCGGCGGGTGTGCACGGTCCCGGCGAGATGACGATTCTCTGCGGCTGCAGCTTCTCGATCGCAGCGACGTCGATCGCATCGTTGCGAAACACCTCGACGCGTTGCCCCAACTCGCCCAGATACTGCACGAGATTGTAGGTGAAGGAATCGTAGTTATCGACGACCAGCAACATCCCTCATCCCCTCGGCCAGCTTGACCGCCTGGAACAGCACGCGCGCTTTGTTCACACATTCGTTGTGCTCGCGTTCGGGATCCGAATCGGCGACGATCCCGGCGCCGGCCTGGCCATAGATGCGATCGTTTTCGATCACCATCGTACGGATCGCGATGCAGGTGTCCATATTGCCGGCGAAATCGAAGTAACCGACGGCACCGCCGTAAACACCCCGGCGCACCGGCTCGAGCTCGTCGATGATCTCCATGGCGCGAATTTTCGGCGCCCCACTGAGCGTGCCGGCCGGAAACGTCGCGCGAAAGGCATCGAACGCATCCAGCTCCTCGCGCAAGGTGCCGCGCACGTTCGACACCAAGTGCATGACGTGGGAATAGCGCTCGACGACCAGTCGCTCCGTCACTTCGACGCTACCGATCTCGGCGACGCGGCCGACGTCGTTGCGCCCCAGGTCGACCAGCATGATGTGCTCGGCGATTTCCTTGGGATCGCCGCACAGCTCGCTCTCGAGCGCATCGTCGTCGCGCTCAGTGGTGCCGCGCGGCCGCGTCCCGGCGATCGGCCGCACCGTCACCTCGCGGCCCTCCAGGCGCACCATCACTTCCGGCGAGGCGCCGAGCACGATTCGCTGGCCGGTGCGCAGGAAGAACATGTACGGCGAGGGATTGAGCGAGCGCAGGCAGCGGTAGATGTCGAACGGGCGAGCCCGCAGGGCGCACTCGAAGCGCTGCGCCAGAACGACTTGGATGACGTCGCCGGCGTGGATGTACTGCCGGGCGCGCTCGACGATCTTCTCGTACGCCGCCTGCTCGAAGTTCGAGCTCACACGGGGCGCATCCTCGCGCGCCGGCACTTCCTCGCGGGCCAGCGGCTGCGACAGTCTTTCGATCGTCTCGTCGACCCGCGCGCACGCTTCGTCGTAGGCATGCCTGGGATCGGCACCACTGTCGAGCCACACGTGCGACACCACCTTCATCGTCTGCGTCACGTTGTCGAAGATCACCAGGGTGTCGGCCAACATCAGATACAAGTCGGGATGCTCGAGATCGTCCTCCGTATCGTCGGGCAGGCGCTCGAACGAACGAACGACGTCGTAGGCGAGGAAGCCGACCAGGCCACCGGCGAAACGCGGCAGGCCGGGCACGTCGACTGCCTCGACGCCGGCAAGCACGCGCTTGGCCTCGGCCAGCGGATCCTCACAACTCTGCCAATCGGGCGCCTCGCCAGGGCGACCGCAGGCGAAGCGCGAGCCTTTTCCGAGCAGAACCTTGCGCGGGTTGGTGCCGAGAAAGCTGTAGCGCGCCCAGCGCTCGCCTCCCTCGACGCTCTCGAGGAGAAAGGCGTCGCCGCCGTCGTCGAGCTTGAGAAAGGCCGACACCGGGGTGTCCAGGTCGGCGAAGATCTCGCGGTACACGGGCACCAGATTGCCCCGTTTCGCGAGCTCGCAGAGCTCGTCGAATTCCGGCTTGAAGCTCATCGCCGACCTCAGCGCAAGCGCTCGACGAACGCCGCTTCCATCCCCTCGCGGCGCAACTTCGCCGCCATTGCGTCGGCTTCTTCGCGGCTGGAGAACTTTCCAACCTGCACCCGATACCAGGTCACGCCGGCGACGTTGGCCTGCGCCGTGAACGCCTCGTACCCCTTCTCGCGCAGGCCGCGGGCCAGCACCAGAGCCTGCACCTGGTCATTGGTCGCCGTCGCCTGCACCGACCACAGGGCGTTGCTCTGCGGCCGCGCGTCGGCGCGACGCGCCGTCGGCGCGGGCGCCGCCGCCGGCACCGTGTCGGTCGGCCGGCGCCGCCGCACCGTCGCCGTCCGAGTCGGCTTCGGCGTGCGGGTGCGCGTCGGCGACGAACGCCGCAGCGGCGTGTGAACCGCGGTCGGCGCAGCCGCTCGAGTCGACGTCGGTCGGATCAAGCGCGGGCGTGTAGGTCGAGGAGCGACGGGAGCTTCGACGACCGGCCGGCGCGTCGGCTCTTCCGCCGTCGCATCCGCCGCCGCTGCCGGCTCGACCTTCTTGCGCACGACCGGCCGTTCGCGGCGCTGCTTCTGCTCGGCGAGGTCCCGACCGACCGAAATCCCGAAGACGAAGATCATCACCGAGGCGAGCAGAAAGGCGAGGATCAACGTGATCACCTGCCCGATACCCGCCGCCGTACTTTTTCTCGCAGCCATTGTCGTCTCTCACATCGATTGCGGCGCCGAAACGCCGACCAACTCGAGCCCGTGCGCCAGAACCCGCCGCGTGGCCGCCGCCAGGTAGAGGCGGGCGCCGCTCAGCTCTTCGTCATCACCGACGATGCGCTCTTGGTTGTAGAAGCGGTGAAAGGCGCCGGCCAGCTCCATCAGGTAGAAAACGACCTTGTGCGGCTCGCGCTCGCGCGCCGCCTCGACGACGGTGTCGGCGTAGACGGCGATCTTCTTGATCAGCTCCTCCTCATGCTCGGAGCCGAGGCGTTGCAACGCCGCTCGCTCCGCATCCGGGACGATCAAACCTTCTCTCTCGGCCTGTTCGAAGATGCTGCAGATGCGCGCGTGCGCGTACTGGACGTAGAATACCGGGTTCTCCGACGACTGCTTGACGGCGAGGTCGAGGTCGAAGTCGAGCTGACTATCTCCCTTGCGCATGAGAAAGAAAAAGCGCGTCGCATCGGCACCGACCTCGTCGATGACCTCGCGCAGAGTGACGAACTCCCCACTGCGCTTGCCCATGCGTACTGGTTCGCCACCTCGCGTCAGGCGAACCAACTGCACCAGCAAGACGCGAAAGCGCTCGGCTTCGGCGCCGAGCGCCTGCAGTGCCGCCGAGACGCGCGCAATGTAGCCGTGGTGATCGGCACCCCAGACGTCGATCAACTCGTCGTAGCCGCGCGAGAGCTTTTCCCGGTGGTAACCGATGTCGGCCGCGAAGTAGGTGAGCTCGCCGTTGCTGCGCTCGGTGACGCGATCCTTCTCGTCGCCGAAATCGGTCGAGCGAAACCAGCGCGCACCTTCCGATTCGAAGATGTGACCGCTCGCCGCGAGCGCCTGCAGCGCATCGCCAACGACACCGCGGGCGCGCAGGTCGCGCTCCGAGACGAAGGCATCCATGCGCACCGACAGAGCGTCCATGTCCTCGACGATGCGGGCGAGGAGCTTTTCGGCCGCCAACTCACCGCAAACGCGCCTCGCCTCGGCGGCGTGATCGGCCAGCAGCGCCTGCGCCCCGGCGTCGTCTTTCGGCACCGCTGCGCCGGCCGCCTGCGCGATTGCCGCCAGCACGGCGCCGCGCTCATTGCGCATCAAATCGACCAGGTATTCGCCCGGGTAACCGTCCTCCGGCAGCTCCAACGTTTCACCGCAAGCCTGGCGCAAACGCACCAATGCCGAAGCGGCGAGCGTGTCGATCTGCTTGCCGGCGTCGTTGACGTAGTATTCGCGTGTGACGTCGAAGCCGACGGCGGCGAGCAGGCGTGCGACGGCGTCTCCGAGGACCGCACCGCGACCGTGACCGACGTGCAGCGGGCCGGTCGGATTGGCCGAGACGAACTCGATCAGCACCCGCCTGCCGTCGCCAATCGCACCGATACCGCAATGGGGCCGCGCGATGTCGACCAGGCAGTGCCGCCAAAACGCCGGCGAAAAACGGAAGTTGATGTAGCCGGGGCCGGCGATGTCGGTCTCGGCGATCAAGCCATCCGGATCTTCCAGATGATCGAGGACGATCTGGGCAATCTCGCGCGGCTTGCGGCGCTCGCTACGCGCCAGCCCGAGCGCCACGGTGGACGCAAGATGGCCGAAGCGAGGATCGCGCGGAATCTCGAAAATCAAAGGGGGGAGGCTTTCCAACTTCAGCGCTCCCCCCTCTTTCGTTCGGGTCAATGCGTGCTGAAGTAGCCCCTCAAGCCGTTGTCTCATCCTCCGCCCACCAGCGGCGACGCGCCCCATTGTCCAGCTCGAGTCTCATCAACGACACCATGGCAATCCATGCACTATCCCGCACCCGAGAAACGAGTCAACCCGCATCACTTCCACGATCGTCGCCTTGCACGTGCGAGATGTCGAGGTCCATGAGAACCGCATGGCGACCGCGCCCGTAGTAGTCGCGCCGCGCGCCGACGCGCCGGAAACCGCAGCACGTGTAGAGAGCACGCGCCGCCCGGTTCTCCTCGCGCACCTCCAGGCCGATCACCGCGGCGCCGGCGGCGCGCGCCTCGGCAGCAACGCGCTCGACCAACCTGCGGCCGATGCCGCGCCGTCGCCGTCGGGGGTGCACCGCCAGGTTGAGAAGCTGCCCTTCTCCGGCGACGATCCAGAAACAGGCGAATCCGGCCAGCGCACCACTGGTCGCTTCGCGCGCCAGCAGGCTGCGCGCGTGCGCGAGCCGGATTTCGTTGACGAACAAACCAGCCGACCACGGCGCCGGCGACGACGCCCGCTCGATCTCCACGACTTCCGCCACGTCCTCTTCGCCCATCGGCGAAAAGTCGAGAGCGGGCGGGGTTGAGAGTGCCGCGGCCACCTACCAGCGCACCAGCGCCGACGCCCAGGTGAAGCCGGCGCCGAAGGCCACCAGACAGACCAGATCGCCCTCTTTCAAGCGCCCGTCCTCGAGCGCGTCGCAGAGGGCCAACGGAATCGTCGCCGCCGTCGTGTTGCCGAGCCGCTGGATGTTGTTGACCACCTTCTCTTCCGGAAACTCGAGGGCTCCGGCGACCGCTTGATTGATGCGCAGATTGGCCTGGTGTGGCACCAGCAAATCCAGATCGTCGAGTGCGTAGCCGTTGGCGCCGAGTGCTTCGAGGATCGCCTCGGCCGAGCGCGTCACGGCGTGCTTGAAAACGTGCCGCCCCTGCATCTTGGGAAAAATCGCCGGGTCTTCGCCGTCGATCATGTCTTCGGTGAGACGCGTCGCCTGGCGTCCAGCCACACCTTCGAGCCAGAGTTTTTCGGCGTATTTGCCTTCCGAGTGCAGATGCGTCGACAGCACCACTCCGCGCTCGTCCTCACTGCGATCGAGCACCGCAGCGCCGGCGCCGTCGCCGAAGAGAACCGCCACCTGGCGGCCGCGCGTCGTGAAGTCGAGACCGGTCGAATGGATCTCGCCGCCGACGAGAAGAATTTTCTCGTAGCGCCCGCACTGGAGAAAGGCATCCGCCGTGCTCAAACCGTAGAGAAAGCCGGTGCACTGGTTGCGCACGTCGAAGGCCGGCACGCCGGAAATGCCCAACCGCTTCTGCATGACGCAGGCGCTGGACGGCATGTCGAAGTCGGGGCTCAACGTCGCGAACAAGATGCAATCGATCTCTTCCGCAGCGACGCCGGCGCGCTCCAACGCCTGGCGCGCGGCGACGGCGCCGAGGTCGGCGGCCCCGGTACTCTCGGCGACGTGGCGGCGCGCGCGAATCCCCGAGCGCTGCTCGATCCACTCGTCACTGGTATCCATGCGCCCGGCGAGATCGTCGTTGGTGACGACGTTGTCGGGAACACAGCCGCCGATCGACCGTATGCGCGTGCGAATCATGTCAGTGAACCTTCACCACCGCGGCGCCCCAGGCGTAGCCGGCGCCGCAAGCGGCGAGACACACGCGCGCGCCGCTGCCGACGCGACCGGCCTTGCGCGCCTGATCGAGGGCCAGCGGCAGCGAAGCCGCGGTGAGATGGCCGTGCTCGGCACCGGCGACGAGCGATCGGTCGGCGGTCGCACCGAGCGCCCGCGCGGCGTCCTCGGCGACCTCGGGAAAGACGTGGCTCAAGACGAAGAGATCGACGCTCTCGCCATCGGCGACCGCCGCCTGCAACGCTTCGCCGGCGATCTGCGGCAGCTTCTCGCGTCCGAAAGCGGCGACGTGGTCGCGGTCGATGCGCAGGTAGTGCCCACCGGCGCGGAAGTCGTCCAACGTCATGCGGGTCGGATAACGCGCACTGGCGGGGAATTCACACCAGAAGCGATCGTAGTGTTGCCCATCGGTACCGCATACCACCGACTCGAGCGAGGCCACACCGTCGCCGCGACCGATCGCCGCAACCGCACCACCGTCGCCGTAGAGTCGCGCGATCTCGAGACCGTCGTCAGAGTAGTCGAGAGCGGAAGAATGCACCTCCGCCGCGGCGAGAAGTACGCGTTCGTACTTGCCAGCTTCGACCAGATCGTTGGCAACCGCCAGGCCGGTGAGAAAACCAGCGCACTGGCTGCGGACGTCGAGTGCGCCGACCGTTTCACCGCCCAGCTTCTCCTGCAGAAAGCAGCCCGCACCGGGAAAGGTGACGTCGGGAGTCATGGTGGCGAAGACGATCATCTCGACCGAGGGCGCCGTCCACCCGGCCTCGGCGAACGCCCGCTCGACGCAGGCCATGGCCAGATCCGACGCGCCCGCCGGCGCCGCCAGCAAGGCGCGCTCGACCCCGCCGACCGAACGCAGCGGCGGCAGCTCGTGATCGAGGCCGAGAATGGATGCCGCCATCGCTAGACCTTGCGGGGCAGTGCGATCTCCAGAGTCTTGCCCTGAAAGCGATGGCGAAAGCCGGCCGGCTTGACCGGCAGCTCGATGGTCGTCTTGAAATCGGGCGGGAACGCCGACGACACGGCGGCAATGCGCCGCACCTTTTCGTCGGTCACGCGGCCTTTGATGGTGAGCTGATCGCGGTTGAGCGCGATGTCGTAATCGTAGTCCGGCATCTCGTCCGCGACGCCGAGCTCCTCCTTGATCGCCGAAGGGGGAACGAGGCGCGGGAACTCGAGCTCGACCAGGCAGCCGTTGAGCTTCTCATGCACCCGGTAGACGTCGCCGTAGCGCCGTTCGCGTTCGAGCTTGTCGCCAAAGCGAGCGTCGGTAAAGCCGTCCTGGCCGACACTGCCCTGCGCCTCCGGCCGGCCGGTCATCGCCAGCACCGGCGCCGCCAACGGTACCAGCGGCAAGCCATAGGCGGCGGCGCGGTACTGGACCTCATCGGCGGGGGCGCCGCGAAAGCTCTCGCGCATGCGCCAGATCAGCTCGATCGACGCCAACACCAGACCGAGGAAGAGCAACCACTTGAGCTGGTTGCTGAACACCGAGCGGCCGAGCACGACGGCGCCGCCGGCGGCCAGCAAGAGCGGGTAGAGAATCATGTTGTGCAACGCGTTCAGCCCGGTCGCGCCGGCGGCCGAGAAGAAGCGCGGATCGGCGACGGCGCGTTCGATGTCGCGCTTCTGTCCGTAGGGTAGCGCTCCGAGGATCGGCTGCGCCAGAGCGATGAGCAGCTTGCTCCACGACGGTTTGGCAACCCAGCCGCGATCGAGCTGCTCGACGGCGTGCTCGTACGGCATGTCGAGCTCGCCGGCAAAGCTCTTCTCCTCGGCCGCGGCAGGAGCCGGCGGCGCCGAGACCGGTTTTTCCACCGGGCCGGATTGAGCGGCCGGCGCTGGCGCCGCGGCAGCCGCCGGCGCGGCGGCGGCTGCCCCGGCTGATGCGTCAGCGGCAGGAGCTGCGGCGGCCGGCGCGGCATCGCCGTCGCCCCGACCGGGATTGAAGCGCGAAGGAAACGCATCCGGAAAGGTCGTACCGGGGTGCAGCTCGCGCGCCCGCTGGATGAGAACGTCCTCGGTTTCGGGGATATCGGGGTTGGGGATGCAGACATCGACGGGACAAACGACGGCGCAGGCCTCTTCGTCGTGAAAACCGACGCACTCCGTGCATTTCTCCGGAACGATGTAGAAAACGTCGTCCGAGAGCGCCGGGTTGGTGGCGCCGTTGAGCTCCCATTCCGCTCCGCCCTGGTAGATTGCGGTGTTCGGACACTCGGGTTCGCAGGCACCACAATTGATGCACTCCTCGGTGATCATCGTGGCCATCGCTTCAATCCCTTCGCAAAGACGTGAACGTCACCAAACTCACGTAGCCGGTTCGGTTTGGCGGTTCAATGTAGCCCGGCCAAGCCGCCGCCAGAGCCGGCGAGGAGCATCACCCCATCTTGAAGCCGAGCACGAAGCCAGCGACGAAGCCGCCGCCCCAGGGAAGGTTGGCGGTCAGAATGTCCCAGCCCTTTTGCAGCAGCGACCGCCCCTGCTGGCTGTTCACCGCGCCCTCCGTCGCCGTCTGGACGGCGCCCCAATCGACGTCGATCCAGCCCTGGTGAACCATGAGCTGGACGAGAATGAAGGAGACGCCGATGATCAGAGCCGCGACCTTGGTGAATTTCTTGGCGGTATACCCCACCGCAGCGCCGGTGAGCCCACCAAAACCGAGCCCCGAAAGCGGCCCCATCAACTCACTGATCTCCGGCATGGGAGCAGGTCTCATAGCGCAAAATTGCGGCCACGTCCAAAAGAGAAGCGATCTCGCGAATAACTCTGGAATCGACGCGCCCGATCTCAGCCTTGGTTGCGTTGGATGGTAAATGCATGCATGCTCCATGCATGGCTACCAAAACCATCTCCGTCGACCTGGAGGCATACCAGCGGTTGCGCAAGGCTCGCCTGACGCCTGGCGAGTCGTTTTCAAAGGTGATCAAGCGCGCCAGGTGGGAAGTGTCGCGAAAAACCTGCGGCGAGTTGCTCACAGCCCTGACAAGGATGCCCATCGCTTCCGAACAGGTCGTCGAACGATTGGAGCGAGCACAGGCCGAAGACACCCCGCCCGATTCTCCGTGGCATGAGTGACTTCCTTTTCGACACCTGCTTCCTCATCGACCTCCAGCGCGAGGCAACCCGAGGGGGTGGCCCAGCACACGACTTCCTGACAACCCATCAGGAGGATTCGCCTTGGATCTCCTGGATCGTCGCCGGCGAATTCGCCGAGGGCTTCGATGACTATGATGACCCCGCGTGCTCGGCGATGCTCGCTCGCTTTGATGTGCTCGAAATGGGCGAAGCAACAGCCCGTCACTACGCCCGCATTGCCTCCCACCTGCGCGAGAGCGGTCGCCTGATCGGAGCGAACGACCTTTGGATCGCAGCGGCGGCACTCGCAGCCGACCTTCCGTTGGTAACCAACAACGCCGGCCACTTCGGCCGGGTGCCCGGGCTCGCACTGATCGCCTACCGCTGAGACGAACCAAAAGAACTCGCGACCGCGATCCGGCGCCGCGCCGCACCGACGGCCCGTACAACCCCAACAATTTTGGGAGGGCGAGGCGCCGACGAGCCGCTCCGACAACCCGAACCTCCGGACATGGTGGCTCGTCCATTCGATTGTTTTTCTCGCGCCAAGCTCGCCAAGCCGCCAAGACTGCTGTGGGGATTCGCTCCCTGCCCGTCCGGGACGCTGAGCTCTCTCTGTTCGGGTGCGCACCGAGCTTCGTCTACGACATCGACGAGTTCCCGCGAAGGAACGGCGTCAACCGATTGCGCGAATCGGGTTGATCTCGAGCGCACGCCGAACGACCGAATCCTTGGCGGGCTTGGCGAGCTTGGCGCGAGATAGTCCCTTCACTGTCGAGCTGACGTTTTCCGACTTCTTCCCATCAACGCCCCCCGATCGCCCGACGGCGCTGCAACATCAAACCAACCGCACCAACCGCCGCCATGGCGAAGGCCGACCCCAACAATTTTGGGAGGGCGAGTCGCCGACGAGCCGCGCCGACAACCCGAACCTCCGGACATGGCGGCTTTGCCTGTTTGATTGTTTTTCTCGCGCCAAGCTCGCCAAGCCGCCAAGACTGCTGTGGAGATTCGCACCCTGCTCGTCCGGAACGCTGAGTCGCTCTCTTCGGATGCGCACCGAGCTTCGTCTACGACATCGACGAGTTCCCGCGAAGGAACGGCGTCAACGGATTGCGCGAATCGGGTTGATCTCGAGACATCCGATCGAGCGCCAAGATGAACGGCAGCGACGGCGCCCACGCATCGGCGAAGCGGGCCAGCGCCACGCCGGGATGAAACCACCGCCACACAACCGGTAGCGCCAGCACCACACCGATGATGCCGCCCGGATAGCGGTAGCCACTGCGAAACTCGAAGGCCAGGTCATGCCAGACCACGCCGCCGCGTTCGACGACGTAGAACACCTTGGCGCCGAGCAAGCCGGCGAACACGAAGCAGAGGAGCATTGCGGCGACGTTGCCCCAGTGTACGGCTTCGTCGCGGAGCAACCAAGCGAGTAACGCCGCGGTGATCGCGACGCCGGTCAGAGCTGTTGCGGCGTAGTCCACCGAACTTTCAAGTCACCTTGGAGTTGCGATCCCAATCTTTCAAAATAGCCGAACGATTGAACTCTCACATTTCACGACTTTCGGATGGAAGTCTGCGGCGCAAGCTCTCCAGGGCAGTCTAGCAGCGGTTATCATCAACAGTCGGTCGGAAGCGCCAGCACCGTCCGTGTCGAACCCACTCTGGGTAATCCGTCCCTCGGGTCGGTCATCTCAGTCATGTTGACGCAAAATTTGCCGGTCTCGCGCGCGTGCGGGGATGACTCCGCTGCACAACCGAAGCAACAAGCCCCAACGAGCAACGCTGAAGCCGCCATTGCGACAAGCCCTGGTTTGAGTCGATTCACCTGAGCCTCCCCAAGCCGACCGGGATTCGCCCGTATCTGTCGCAAAATCTGAGACCATGGCCCTATCTCAACTGGTCTGCATTCAGCGGCGCGTAGTCACCTTTTTCCGTTCGGGATCCCGGCGGTTGAACCACTCTGTCCTTTACGTCTACGTCTCGCTCGAAACACCGCCTTCGATGCTCAATACACCCTAAGAACTCGTCGACAAGCGAGCGAGATTCGTCGTGCCTTTCTACCCATACGAGCTGATCCTTGACTGCGGATACTTCTATCCCACACCCACGATGCATTCGAAGAAAATAGAGCCAGTGCAACAGTGATAGGGCTTTGTCGAGATCCGGCTCGTGCAGTCGATCGACAATCGCCTGCGCAACATCGCAATCAGACCCGACAACAATCGAGGTTTCCCCTAACTTATGCGGGGCGTCCGGTGGCACGAGAACTCCCAGAAAGAGTGCAACCTGCTCTTCCGGCTGACATCTTTGGAGGAATTCCCTCAATCGGTTTACACGATTCGCCGGGCCCAGATCCCTTTGAAATCGAAAGAACGCTTCTCTGTTACAGCTGTTCTTCCGCATCCAGCTCCAATCGGAGGCAGCAACGTTCCCACACCCGCAAAACAGGCTCGCTGCACATACAATAGAAACTGTAGTCAGTGTCATTCTCAAACCGTTGAACCTCATCTACCGGGACCAGAAAAGTGGTATTGTGTCCGGGCTCTTATCTCGAAGCCGATCGAAGGTCGCTCATTGAAGTGGTTCATCTGCAGCGCTCTACCTGTTAAACCCTGCCCCCTGAGCGTTCCTCGCCTAGAGAAAACTTCAGCATTGTACAATTTGAGAGCCGTCGGATCTCCAGCAAGTTCCAGGTTCTTCGCCACGTGCGGCAACTCGTGCACGAGATCCCCAACCCGGAGCGGTTGCCCCTCCGGGACATATACCGTGTCTCCCACAGTCTGCGCGGCAAGACGTTCACCTGGCCCAAGAGACACGTTTGTATCACCACCCGGCGGTTGACCGGCAGCAATCTTCATTCTCCGCGCAGCTCCAGAGTGCTCGGGGATGAACTCATCGGCCGCATCGAGCGCCTCCTGCGGCAGTGGCGCGACGTACGTTCGCTTCGCTCACAGGGGACGTTGCTAGTTTGTTAGTTTGCTGGGGCTCCGCCGGCCGAAGAACGGAGCGCACACTGGTCGTATTCATCTGGCGCTCTCGCAAGTCCCCCGCTGCGAGCACACTCGCCGATCAGCTGCTGCCTGGCGCCCTTGAGGATATCGCGCTCTCGGCGATCTGGCGACGCGTTAACAGTGTTACCCCTGTTCTGACGCACTGAAGGTTAGAAAGGTCGCCGTGCCGTCATTCTTTGGTCCACCTCGTTGCGACGCGTGCAACGGACCAACGGCCCGATTGCGCAACATCATTGTACGACCTCACGGCGCGCTCCACACCGCGGCCGATCACGTGGTAGAGCCCACCCTCGAAATCCAATCGCGCCAATCGCGGCATAGAATTCCCGTCCACGCGGAGGCAGTGGCCCCGATCGACCTCGCCCACGCCCGCGCCGGAGCGGTCAAGGAATCTATGGTTCGGCGGTCAGGTGCTGGGAGACAACCACTTTGCAACTCGAGCGGCCAAACGAACGAAGGTTGACCGCGAGGTGCGATACAAGCTGGAAGGCGCCGATCTCCCGGAGTTGGCAAGACGGGTGGCGCGAGCGACCGGAGTTGAAGTCGAAGCGCTGGTGAACCGTGGCCGTAGCCGCGAAGTCTGCGAGGCGAGGCGCGCCTTGGTGGAGCTGGCGGTGGTGAACAAAGGGATACGCCCGGTGGAAGTTGCGCGCTATCTCGGCATCTCACGCGCCAGCGTCGCCGCCTACCGAAGAAAACTAACAACCTAGCAACGTCCCCTGTGAGCGCAGCGAACACTCTCGATCTTGCGCGGCGTGCCGGCCACCTGCGAGATACGCTTCACCCGGTCCTCGGCGGTGAATTCGTATCCCTGATCCGGAATCGCCCCGCTCAGATAGCGCAGGGCCCGGTTGCCGTTGGCGTCGTAGCCGATCCCCGGCATCGGGTTGCCGTTCATCTGGGTGATCTGATGCGGCGCCCCCGCCGCGTCGTAGGTCATCGTCACCCCGGCCTTGTCGGTGATGTTGCCCCAGGCGTCGTAGGCGTAGTCCCGCAGCGGCAGCGCGATGTTGTTCGGCGTGAAGCGGGTCAGGCGCCCGTAGTGATCGTAGTTGTAGTTGCCGCCGAGCAGGCTGGGGCTGGGGAGATCGAGCTCGGTGATCGAGGTGATCTGCCCCCGGTAGTTGTAGCCGTACTGCTGTATGGGTGAAGGAGAAACCGGGGACAGGGAGCGTCGGACTTTCGTCCTTGGGGCGACGCAGGGTGATGAAGGTATCGCGCGCGGGACACTTACCCTTCTTCAACGGGCAGCTATTCCACCTGTCGGTTGAATTCCTCCGGCTCGGCACCCAGCGACCGCTCAACTTGTGCCCGTATGGGGGGGGCAAGATCACCGCCAGAAAGCACACGACGCAGCGCACGAATCACTTCGACATCGTCGCGTTTCATGGTTAGCGACAGTGCGTATGCCGCAGCTGCCCGCACCTGTATTTCGGAGTCGCTTAGCAGGGTCAGCAATCCCTCCCGCGAAACGACCGAAGGCATGCCGCCAGACAGTACTTCAACAGCGGCTCTACGAACGTCTCGGTCTTCGTGTTCTACAGGGTTGTCGATAGCTCCAGAGAAAACACCGGCTCGCGCAATGTTCCATCGAAGACGTGCGGCTGAGTCGGCAGCGTCGGTTGAAAATCTGGAAACGTTGTCAATTTCCGATATAAGCTGAGCTAGTAGTTTCCCAAAGTGCTTGCTTGACCCTAGCCTAAATTTGTCATCTGCTTGAAAGCGGATCAGTTCTAGCGTTCGAATAAACCAGGCAACTCGATTACTATCAGCGCTCTGTGACTTCTTCGCAACGGGACCAATTGGGCATCCAACGACTCGGTGAGCACCGGCCAGAACAACACCGCACGTTGTCCCATCATGGGATGATTCAACAAGTCGATCGGGAACACGGTTCCAGTAATCGCGCGTATCTGCGGACACGCCGATATCAGCAAACGACTGCACCAAGTGGCGGCCGGCCGTTCCCGACAAGAGAAGTACAACAAAGCTTGCAGGGATGTCGCTCCTTTCCGCTTCGATCCGCGCAGAGCCTTTGAAGTAGTAGAGTTCAAACTGGGACATTTGATTAGGGGCCCTGAGCTCGTAGTACTCCACTTCTGAGTCCGAAGAAAACGCAACCTTGATATCAATCGGCTTCAGCAGATCCGAATCGGCGGACGCAGAAGTCACAAATCCGCAGGCAACTACGATCGCACCCATGATCAGCAATCTACGCCGGTGTCCCCTCATTGCACTTTTCCACCAAGAATATGGCCATACTGATTAAGGTCAAACTGGTGCGCGGTGACGGCTCCGAGTTCATCGTGTAGGCCGAGAATAGTATGCGATAGCTCGTGAATATAGGTACGGGCAAATTGTTCGTAGCTGTAAAACGACCGACTGGCGATATCTATTCCGAGTTCCGGGACCCCGATGTATGCTTGCCCGTATCTTGTGGACTTGCCCGCTAAGAATTTCGAATGAAACCGAATCTCCCCACCAGATGCATCCTGAAGCGCGACCATGCGCTTCAGGAGAGGCGTACCGAAACGGTTGATATCGAGACGCGCTTGTACCAGACCTCTGCCTTCTGCCAAATCAAGGACGATCTCACCCCGTGTCGGATTCGCGCCCCCATCCTGTATCCCCAGGTCGAAGCCATCGACAGGACCCTTTTCAGATACTTGCGCACGGACAGTGTTCGTAGTGGCTGCTCGTGCTGCCAAGTCCCCTTTCCCTGATGGCTGCGCCGCGACATACCCCTTATACTTGCTGTACGCACCATACGCACCAACAGCAAGCAACACGATACCGACAGCTCCCGCGACACCCGCCACGTTCTGGCCGTTCTGGAAGCTGGTAACCGTTCCGTACACGGCCGCACCACCTGAGATGCCGTAGAAGGCCACGGCTCCCAGATATGCACCCTCTGCCGCCGCAGCGTTCACTGCCCCACCGATCGGACCGAGTACGGCCGCCGACACCGCCGCTATGGCGCCCGATATCACTCCTGCGACGAGCGCGTCCTCGAAACTGGCGCCGTTCTCCAACGCCTGGCCAAAGCCGACCAAGAACCCGATGATCGCCGCAACAACGATTCCAGTGACTACCTCGGCTCCACTGGGATCGACCAGATTCACCGGGTCCCAGTTGGTGTACGTGTACGGGCTCCAAAACTGCGCCGCCGGGTCGTGGGTGAGGAAGCTTGCCAGCTCGGGGTCGTAGAACCTGGCGTTGGCGTAGAGCAGCCCCGAGGTGCGCTCGGCTTCGTAGCCGGTGAACTCGTAGCGCACGTCGTCGACCCCGGGCTCGGCGATGGGGTTGTCATCGGCGTCGAATCGTCCGCTCACCTTGCCGTAGGGGTGGTAGCGGATCTGCTCGCTCACGTCGCCGGCGGCGTCGCTGATCATGATCGGCGAGCCCAGGTGGTCGTAGTGGTAGTAGCGCAGGTCCTGCGGTGCCGGCGGTGTCGGCGTCGGGCAGTTGCAGCCCGTGCACGCCTCGGCCGGTTCGATGAGCAGCGGTAGCGGTATGGTGCCCACGGCGAAGAGAATGCTCAGCCCCAGGGCCGCACCGCGACTCGGGCGGATACCCACTACCGCCCTCTTCCTCCTGCCCGGTGGCATGAGGAAGAGGGTCACCGCCAGCAGCGCGACCGCGGCTGCCGCCACGCCGGTGGCCGTGCCCGACAGCTTGACCACCACCACCGGTCTGTCGGTCACCCAGCTCGCTGCCAGCTCGATGAGCTGCGGCCCCGACAGACCGGCCAGCGGGGTCGTCTCCCACGCTGCACCGTCCTCGATCCGCGTGGCCACTCTCTGGCCGCCGAAGAAGTAGTTCTTCAGCGTCTTGGCCCCGGCCCCCATCGCGGTGACGTCGTCACTCACCTCGATGTACCGGCTGTAGTACTTGAAGACGCGCTCGGGGGTTTCGGTGTTGAAGTCGCGCACCACCTTGGCCTTCTGCTGGCCGCCGTCGTCGTAGAGAACGTCGATCTTGCGCGGCGTGCCGGCCACCTGCGAGATACGCTTCACCCGGTCCTCGGCGGTGAATTCGTATCCCTGATCCGGAATCGCCCCGCTCAGATAGCGCAGGGCCCGGTTGCCGTTGGCGTCGTAGCCGATCCCCGGCATCGGGTTGCCGTTCATCTGGGTGATCTGATGCGGCGCCCCCGCTGCGTCGTAGGTCATCGTCACCCCGGCCTTGTCGGTGATGTTGCCCCAGGCGTCGTAGGCGTAGTCCCGCAGCGGCAGCGCGGTGTTGTTCGGCGTGAAGCGGGTCAGGCGCCCGTAGTGATCGTAGTTGTAGTTGCCGCCGAGCAGGCTGGGGCTGGGGAGATCGATCTCGGTGATCGAGGTGATCTGCCCCCGGTCGTTGTAGCCGTACTGCTGTATGTGCTCGAAGGTGCTGCTGAGCTCTGGTTTGGCCAGCTTGATGAATTCCAGGCGGTTGTTGTCGGCCGCCGCGCTGTAATAGGTGCGCTCGTCTACGAGCTCATTGCCCTTTGCAATGCTGGTCAGCCGCCCGAAGATGTCGTAGTGCGCCGACTCGACGTAGAAGTAGCCGCCCGTGTTGCACAGCGTCGTCGGCTGCCCGCTCTCGTCGTAGGTCATCTGCACCACCTCGCCGTCGGGGTAGGTCATCTCCACCACCTGGTCGAGCTGGTTGTACTCGTAGAGAAAGGTCGCCTCGCCGCTCTGGCCCTCGACGTCGATCACTCGCGTCGCACCCGTCTGGCGCCCGCGCGCGTCATAGCCGAGCACCCGGTGCTCACCGGCGGTGTCGGTCACCCGCGTGACCCGCCCCAGCGAGTTGTCCACGGCCGGGTCGTCGTACTCGTAGTACACCTCGACGTCGCCGCCGCACGCAACCGGCAGGCAGGCGTAGTGGTTGCCGTCGAAGTCGCTGTCGAGCGAGCACTTGTGCGTCGGCCGGTTCAGCTCGTCGTAGCAGAACTGCAGGTGCTGGTTGGGCTTCGGATCCTCTTGCCACAGCAGGTTGTTGGCGTCGTCGTAGCCGTAGCTCCAGGTGCCCGAATCGCGGTCGACCGTTTGGGTCTTGCGCCCCAGCGTGTCGTAGGTCATCTCCTTGACCGGCACGTCACCACTGCCCGCACACGTCATCCCGGCGCCGCTGCAGTTCTGGTAGAGCTCGGTGAGGCGGTCGAGCCCGTCGTAGACCGACTGCGAGGCCGAGTAGAGGGTGAAGTCCGAAGCGAAGGTCTCGGTGCGTATCTCGCGCCCAAAGCCGTCGGTCTCGGTCTTGACCAGTAGTCCCGCCGCATCGATGGTCGAGGTGATCGGCCCCGCATAGGTCACGATGCTCAGTGGCGTACCGTCTTGCCCGACCGTCGTGCGCACGCGGCCGAACGGATCGGTCCAGCCGGGTATTCCGTTCAGGTTGTAGTCGTAGGTCATGCTGCCGGCGCTCGCCCCGCCATCCGGGTACGGGTCGTAGCGGCGGATGACGTTGCCGCCCTGGTCGAATTCGACGTGCTCGCTCACCACGTTGACCACCGAGCCCGCCACCACGCGCGGGCTGACCGCGTACCGGGCCCGCCCCAGCGCGTCGACGTAGCTCTGCACCCAGCGCTGCTGCCCCGACTGGCGTTGGGTCACCTTGGCCTTGGCCAGCGGCCACACGTTGCCGCTGCCGGGGTCGGCGGGGAAGTCGTACTCGTATTTGACCGTGGGGTCGCTGAGGCTCGGATCGCCGGGGTCGAAAACGTCCTCGGGCAGGTATTCCTCCAAGATCCTACCCACCGAGTCGTAGACCGTGCGGTGCTCGGTGCCGTTTGCCAGCTCGTTGGGCCCGCGTTTCACCGTCGGCTTGCCGAGAAAGTAGTCGTAGTCGGTCTCGCTCACCAGATCGAGGGTGCCGTAGGCCTCGGTCACTCGCGTCGGGTAGAGATGGTAGCCAGCACCGTCCGTGTCGAACTCACTCTTGGTGATCCGCCCCTCGGGGTCGGTCATCTCGGTCATGTTGCCGTAGATGTCGTAGGCATGCAGCGTCGACACCCACCGGTCCTCGGTAGCATTGATCAAATGCGAGTCGATGCGGGTTGCGTCACCGGCGAACAATGCTCCGGGCGAGGTGAGACCGTCGTACATGAACGCCTTTTCCTCGAGCAGCGGCTCGCCGCTGTCGAAGAGGTTGTTTTCATTGGTATCGAGAAACGTGCGGATCGTGCTCGGCCTGTCGCGCGGCGAGTACGGATAGCCCGGGGTCGCGTACTCCGTTTCCACACACACTTTTCCCGTATCGCTCGACCCAGTCCTGCAACTGCGTTTCACGTTGCCGAAGTCGTCGAACTCGTAGTTTATCCCGATATAACCGCGATACGGAGGTTGTGTCGCATCAGATTGAAACCGATGATTGATCGCGAGCCGCATTCTGGTGCGGCCGTCGGGGAGAACCGAAGTGCTCCAAATGTTGGTCTCCCAACGAAGTGCAAATATCTCATCTGCAACGAGATACGCCACCTGCTCGGTCAGCCCCTTGGAGGAATAGCCTTGCAGGAATTTCGTGCGCGTCGGGTTGCCGAAGACGTCGTACTGCGTCACCGCACCATACCCGCGAAACTCGCGGCTGATGAGATCCCCGCTCGCATCCGTCTCGTAGGCGAACAGCCCGTCCTCGTACTCGATGCGCGTGATCACCTCGCTGCCGTCGGCGATACAGTTGTTGTAGGTCGCGGAGCCGGCCTCCACATCGAACGGATCCCGCCCCGGCAGCAGCACGCACTGGCCGTCGTTCAGCCGCGTCGCGCTCACCACCCAGTTCACCATCGGCAGCGTCGGGTTGCCGTTTGCGTCGAGATGCATGAATCGCGTCGACGACTCGTACTTGATCGTATTCGTACCGCCGAGCCCGTTCTCCATCATCGTCATCAGCGACGGCTTGGTCGTCGCCGCGTGCAGCTGCACCGTCCAGGCGGCGGAGTCGCCCGAGGTGACGTAGTCGAGCAGACCGTCGCCGTTGATGTCGATCATGTCGATGATCTGGCCCGAGTTGTCACTGTGGCGGATGTCGCCGGTCAGCCCGGGCCACACCCGTGGCGGCCTCGCCTCGCGCCGTATGGTCGAAAAGGGCGAATGATACTCCACGGGCTCCAGGCTGCCGCCGAGATTGAGAAGGACTCGCCACTCGGTGGGGAACTTCTGGACGATGTCGGGCAACCCGTCGCCGCTGATGTCCATGAGATCGCATGTAGTGGCGTTGCCGCTCGCCGACTTGCGAACCTTTGTCAGCGAGCAACCAAACGGTGTCTCCACCACCACCGAGCCGTCCGCAAATCCCTGTCCCGTGTTGTAGTACACGAAGAGATAGTCCGTGACGATGAACTCATCCTCCCCCGGGATCGGATTCCACGTCTCCACCAGCGGAAGCCCTTCGTGGTTGGTGGTCGTCAACAGGTCGGGCAAGCCGTCACCGTTGAAATCGGCGAGCATCGTGCGAGTCCTGGCGACGTCCGAGACTTCGTACCATTCGTTGAGCCGGTCCATCGCCGTGAACGGAACCTCGAAGAGAATCACATCGTCCATATCAAAGCCGCGGCCCGTGTTGCGGTAGACCTGCCAGGCACCCGACACCTGATCGGTCAGCACCAGGTCGGGCAGCCCGTCGCCCGTCATGTCGACCGTGTCTCGATTGGTGAACTGCCCCTCGTTTCCCCACGTCGTGCGGATCCGCTGGCTCGGCGCGTCCCAATCCATCTCGCCGCCAAAGCGCCACTGCGAGTTGGAGTACTCCCCGGGGTAGACCTTCCAGTCGCCGGTCGACGCATCGATGTAGTCGGGAATACCGTCGCCGGTGATGTCGAAAGTGTCGATCACCGTGCATGCAAAGTGGCCTCCGCAGTGGTCGTTGAGGTGAACGTTACGGATGCGGTTGTTCACGGGCCCAGGCCCCTGCCAGTAGGTGATCGACGGGTCGAACTCGTAGCTCACATCACCCGTCACGGGGTCGACGTCGATCTTGCCGAAGTTCACCTGCCACGGAAAACCGTTACTACCAACGTTGACGATATCGAGCACCCCGTCGCCGTTCATGTCCATCACCGTGCGGTCGACGTCCTGCGTACTCGACCAGCGGCGCATCTTATCGTTGCCGTGCGGGTCGATCGACGGCGAGCTGGCCTCGTGCTCACCTTCATCCCAGTCCGCGTAGGCGAAGAGCTGCTCGGGCTGATCGGTGGTGTTTGCAGCAATCAGCGCCAGATGCCCACTGCCCTCGTCGACGTAGGAGAAGTTGAAGAAGCGCTGGGCGCTGGCGCCGGCGATGTGAACGAAATCCAGGTAGTACTTCAGCGTCTGCTCGACCCCCAGCCGGTAGGAGCGCACGCCGTCGGGGTGATACGACTCGCACGTGCACGGCGACTGTCCGTTGGTGGACTCCACCCCGCACCCCGTGCACCACTTCGGATGCGGCGTCCACAGAAAGGTCACCGTAAAGATGTGCGAGCCGACGGTCTTGCCTCCGTACTTCACCGTGAGCGGCAGGAAGTGGTTGCCGGCGACTCCCGGGTCGAGCCAGGTGATGTCGATGCGGTTGTCCTTGGGGTCGCGGATCGTCGTCAGCGCCCACGCCGTCGTGAAGAGATCGGGACCCTCGTCGAACACCTCCAGGCGAGCATGCGGCACGTCGCCAAAGGTGTAGCGCATCCCGGCGCGGTCGATCACCTCCCACTTGTCGGAGCTCGGGTGGTAGGTCGCCTCCACCCAGGACATCTCCACCCGCGGACGGTAGACGTTCGGCGTGCTCGTCTCCACCAGCTCGGCCGCCGGCGCCCCCGGCATCATCATCACGAACTCGTCGAAGTGGGGGTTGTCCATGTGCGGCACACCCCAGCGCGTCGAGCGTGTGATCTGACCGATCGGCAGGCTCCACCCCCGCCCGTACGGGCTCGGCCCACCGCTGCTCGAGTACTGCAGGGCGAGCTGCGGGGTCATGTTCTTGCGCCCCGGCGGCAGCGGAATCGGAATGCTCGTACCGAGCGCACCGGTGAAGAGATTGGCCTCGGGCGCCTGCGCCAGACCCGTAAACGCGGTCGTTCCCTCTCCGCTGCGGTCGCCCAGGCTGGTGCCGGTGTCGGCGTGGGCGGTTGAGTGAACGAGTAGGAACAAGCACACGGCGAACAGAGCCAGATACGACCGCAGGCGGGAGGTTCTCCCGAGGGATCCCTGAGGGTTCCGCCCGACCGTGCGGCTCGTCGGCGAATCGTCCTCCCACCTGGGGCCGGATCTCTGAGGATTCGGCTGGACCGTGCGGCTCGTCGGCGAATCGCCCTCCCCCGCGCCGAAGGCGCGACTGACAACTGACAACTGAGAACTGACAACTGCGCCAAAGGCGCCCATTAGCGCCTCCGCCTTTGTTCCCGCCGATCCAAGTCGGCCAGGGCGCGGTCCATCTGTTCTCTCAGTATGGGGTACTCCCGCGCTACCATCTCGAGTTGCTCGCGCGCGGGTACCACACGCACCCGCATCGCCTCGGGGAGCTCGACCGCCGACGAGCCGGCGGTCAGCGGCGACACCACACCGCCGCGCCGAACCGACTCCGACATGCTGTGCTCGAGCTGGCGGCGCCGCTCACTCAGCCGCTCCCACCGCTCGCGCAGCTTCTCCTCACTGAGCGGCAGTCGACTCACCGGGTAGCCGGTTTCCGACTCTTCCAGCGAGGGTTCGGATGCACCCACAGCCGTCGAGCCCAGCCAGTCAGAACCCGAGGCATACCCCCAAGAAGCACTCGACGACGCCCACTCCCAGGCGACTCCGCTCACCAGCAGCAGCGCCGCCGCCCCCACACCGACAATCGTCAGGCGGCGCAGGAAGCGGCGGCGGTTGCCCGCCCTCTCGTGCTCGGCGCGCCTGCGCTGCTTGGCCCGAATGCGACTTGCCCGACGACTGCTCTTTGCCATGGCTCCCTCCCGGCTGGTGCTTCTTTGCCTACATCGCCCCCCCCCTCATTTTTCAATAGGATTATGAAAATTCTCTCTACGTAGAATTACTGATAGTAAGTCAACTGCAAAAAGCGCCGCGCCACGGTTGTGCGTAAGGGCGCGGCCACTTCACACAGAATTCTGCCCGTCACTACGACGTATCGCGCGGCCGTCCCACCCGCGATGTCCCACCCCTGTCCGGTCTCGCACGGCCGAGTGCGAAAGTGATGGACCGCGCGGTTTTTCCCAGATAAAGACCGCAGGTTCAGTGACCGGGGAAAAGCAACATTCACACGTCGCCGCTCTGTGGCTGGTCGTGTCGGTCCTCGTTTTGCCGCGCGGCGGCGCGTTTGCGTTCGACATCAACAGCCGCGACGACACGCCGTTGCGCGCCGCCCCCGCTGGGTTGGCCGTCGTCAACGGACAGACGCGAACGATCGCCGTCGGCGACGGCAAGGGGGTTCAGCTCCTGCGCCCGCGGGCGGGCGGCTTCCACGCCATTGGCGGCCACTTCACGCAGACGCCGGTGCAGGAGGTCGCGGCGACCCGGATCGGAGCTACCGACTACCTGGCCTTCTCAGTGCGCGGCGAAAAAGCCGTTCACATTGCTCCCGTCACCCGCCGGGGCACCATCGGCATCGGTCCGGTGACCCAGTTGCCCGGGCGGCCGCGCCGCATCGTCGGCGACGGCGAGCGCGGCTTCATCGTCGTCCACTCGGCCGGCGTCGACCGCCTCGCACCGGCGACCGCAGGCGCCTTCCGACGGCAGTCGCTGAGTGAAATCCCCAGCGCCGCCGATGCTGCGGTGATCGATCTCGATGGCGACGAGCACGCCGACATCGTACTGGCCGACGAGCCGCTCGGCGAGATCGTCCTCCTGCGCGGCCTGGCCGATGGCACGGCGGAGCAAACGGCGACGCTGCGCACCCAGCGCGGGCCGCGGCGCCTGTTGACGGCCGACGTCGACGCCGACGGTCGCCTGGAGATTGCCGTGCTCGGCAGCGTCGGTTTGTCGTTGCACAAGAGGTCGTCGAGCGGAACCGTCGAAGACGAGATCCGCCTGCTCGAAGAATCTCACCTCATCGACCTGGCCATCGGCGACCTCGACGCCGACGGCACCGATGACCTGATCTACACCAACCGCAGCCGCTCGATCGTCTCGAGCCTGCTCGGCTCGACCGAGGGTCGCCTCACCACCGGGCCTTCCTTTCTCACCGGACGCGGCCCCGGACGCCTGCTGGTGGTGCCGCTCACCAGCCCGACTCATGAGGACATCGTCGTCGCCAACACGATCGGCGGCAGCCTGACCCACGTCCGCCACGACCGCCGCGGCCTCGCCGGTGTCGCGGCGATCGCTTCGGGCATCGGCAAGATCAGCGCCGCGGTGGCCGCCGACTACGACGGCGACGGCAATCTCGATCTGGCCCTGGTGAGCGACGACAGCGGTCGCCTCGAGATTCACCTGGGACAGGGCAACGGCCACTTTCGGGTTCTCTCCTCGACGCCCGTCGCCATGACACCGCGCTCGATCGTCGCCGGCGACTGGGACGGCGACACCCGCGCCGATCTCGCCATCGCCGACTTCGGCAACGATCGCATTGCCATCCTACAGGGCAACGGGCGTGGCGGCTTCGCCGTTCCCATCCACGTCGCCGTGGGTTCGGGCCCCACCGATCTCTTGCACGGAGATTTCGGCGGCCCCGCCGGCAGCGATCTGGCGGTGGCCAACAGCATCTCCAACAGCGTCTCGATCCTCCACGGCGACGGCAGCGGCCACTTCCGGCCCGGGCCGTCGCTCAGCGTCGGCCCGCGACCGGCCTTCCTGTTTTCCGGTGACGCCGACGGCGACGGCGATCTCGACCTGCTGACCGGCAACCAACAACGCGAAACGATCAGCATCCTGCCACGCGATGCGACGGGATTTTCCGAAGTTCACACCAAGGTGCTGGAGGACGTTCCCAACCCATCGGCGGCCGTCGATCTCGATCGCGACGGCGAGTCGGAGCTGGTAGTCACCGACCGGGCGGCGGGCACGGTCAAGATCCTGCGCGGCAAGAAGGGCGGCTTCAAGGAGATTCGCAAGATCGACGTCGGGCGCGACCCAACCTCTGTGACTCTCGGCGACTTCGATGCCGACGGCATCACCGATCTGGCCATTCTCCACCGATCGACGGGGATCGTGACGATCCACTTCGTCAGCCGCCACGCCGGCGGCTGAGCTACTTGTGCTTTTTGGCGGCGGTCTTTTTGCGGCCACTCGCCTTGCCCGCCGCCGTGCTCTTTTTCGCCTTCTTCGCCGGTGCCTTCTTCTTGCCGGCACTCTTTTTCTTTGCCGCTTTGGCCTTGGCTGGCTGACCAGGGACCGTCCGCGCCGCGACGCGGCGATTGAACTGATACTTGATCTTGCTGGCCAGTTGGCCGAAGAGCATGTTCAGCCGATCGGTGTCATAGCGGCGCAGCGCTTCTTCGAGGCGATTGCGGTGATCCTCGAGGTAGGTGATCAGGTATTCCCTGGCACCGACGCGGATGCGCTCCGGCACCCGCCGCCGCGCTTCAATCACCCTTACGACTTCATGAAGGATGCTCTTGTCTTCAGGTTGCGTCACCACCCCACCCCAGAGCGGTTCAAAAATACCACGGCAGAGCCATGCCGCAACCCGGCTTATTGGTCGTTCCCCTCGGGCGTCGCGGTCGGCACGGCAGCCACACTCGGGGCCGGTCGCACGTCCAAGGCGCCGTCCCCACCGCAGCCGAGAAACCCAACTGTTGCAGTGATCAATCCTATAAAAACTAGAATCCTCATGAGCTTCCACCTCCGGCTGACCCGTGCTCGATCTCCCCTTCCTACTACGAACCGCAGCAATCTTCTAATGCAACCCTGGGGGTGGATCGGCACTCACCGGCCGGCCAAGTGCCGCTAATCCTGCGCCGTCGCGGTGGGTCGGAACAGCTCTGCCAGGGCAGCAACGAGCTCTTCGGCGGTGAAGGCGGTCATCACCCTGGCCGTACGGGCGGCGGCGCGAACGACATCGACCGACACCGGTTTCGACCAGGTTGCGGCGAGGCGGAGCGGCGGATCGCTGCGCTCGCTGAGGTCCAGCAACAGGCTCAAGCCGGAGGCCTTGGCAAGGGCCAGGTCGACGAGCACGAGCTCGGGACGGACGAGGGGAATCAGCTCCGCCGCCTGCCGGGCGTCGAATGCGACGGCCGTCGAACAACGCGACTGGCCAAGCGTCTCGCGCAGCTTGCTCATCGGCTCTACGGCTTCACCAACGGTGAGAATCCGGCGAACACGTGGTCGCAGCGATAGCACGTGCGTCGCGCACACCTCTGGATCAAAGGGTGGGGGAAACAAGTCGACAGCACCGAACACCGTACCGCGTTCCTTGAGCACGGCATAAACGAGAGCGCGAATGACGCGCGCATCGCGCGCCAGCCGGCCGACTGCGGCCAGCGGGTCGATGCCTTCGGCAAGCAGGTCGAGAGCGGCAAGAACGCTACTGCCGGCCGGAATTTCGATTTCACCGCCACCGGAGTAGCGGGCGCCACGGCTCTCGGCGAGCGCGCGAACGGCATCTCGGCGCTCGCCGTCGTCATCGACATGGTAGACGTATACACCGCGCGTCGCGCTCTCCTGGATCGTAAAGTCGCCCTCTTCCCCAGCTCCCGACTTCACCGGAGGCTCGACGGGTAGTGCATCGGGTGGCGCATCGAGCGATTCGTCGGGCGGCGCATCGAAGATCGTTTCGGCACCGGCAGGTTCGTCGAACGACTCGACTTCGCTCGCCGGCGGCGGCTCGAGGGTTGGCTCGCCAGCCGCGGGTTCGTCGAATGACGTCACTTCGCCTTCGTCGGAGAGCGACAGCTCTTCGCCCTCGCCGCCGTCGGCGCGCGGGCCCAGTTTGCGCAGCAGTCGGTCCCGTTTCTCGCGCACGTCGTCGAATTCGGCGACGGCTTCGCGATAGGCGCCCTGCAGCTCGCGCCAGCGGTTGGACAGCCGCTCGATCTCTTTGGCACGCTGCCGTACGAGGTCCGACGTCAGGCCGGCATCGGCGGCCGGCGCATCGGTCGCGACACTGCGGTCCTGCATCAGCGCGACGACTTTCCCCTTGCCCCCCTCGGCCGGCGCGACAGCCGAGATTCCAGCCCGCCGGAGCTCGGTTTCCTTCGACGACAGCGCTGCCTGGAGCAGCGAAACCCGTTCCGCCAGGCGGATGCGCTCCTCCTCGGTCTGGCGCAGCTCTTCCTCGCGCTGCTCAACGCGCATGCGCAGCTCCCCTTCGCGCTCGCCGCCGCTGAGCGAAATCTGGCTCTCGAGGTCGGCCAAGCGGGTTTCCAGCTCACGCACGCGCTCCTTCGCCTGCATGTGGGCAATGCGTTCACTGTCGAGCTCTTGCTGCTGGCGACCCTCTTGATCGGCGGCAAGCCTGGTCGCTTTGTTGAGCTCATCGCGCAAGTTTTCGCGCTCGACCTCCAGCTCTTTGATCTGCGCCCGAAGACGCTGGATCTGATCGCCACTGCGCTCCTCGATCTCGATGACGCCGCGCTGCGCCACCTTGAGCTCGGCGCGCGCCGTCTCCAGTGCCCGTCTCGCCTGCCGTAGTTGCGCCTGCTCGCTCTCCAGATTGCGGCGCAAGGTGGCAACGCGAGCGTCCTGCGAAGCCGGTCGCCGGGTCGGCGCAACCCGGCCGCGCGAGAGGTCGGTCAGACGCGCCGTCACCTCGGCGGCCACGCGCGTCCCCTGCTCGAGCTCTTCGGCGAGCCCGTCACAAACGTTGTCGCGATAGGCGAGCAGCGATTGGAGGCGGTCGAGCTCGACCTCGAACTCGACACGCTGGCGCGTCAGCTCGGGCAGGCCTTCGCCATCCGAACGAACGGCATCGCGCAGCTCGCGCCGCGCCTGCTCGAGACCAAACGCCAGATCGTCATCGTCCGCCGCCAGAGCGCCGCGCGACTTGCGCTGCGCCGAGCTGAGATCCATCAGCTCTTTCTCGCCGGCCCGCACTTCGTCTTCGAGCAAAGCGACGCGTGATTGCACCGCTTCGAGCATGGTCTGCAGCGTCGCCCGCGGCACGCCCTCGCCATTGGAGCGATCGATCTCGGTGCGCAGCGCGAGCTCGATTTCGGCCAACCGGCTCTCGGCTCGAACGGCTCGGCGGCGCTCGCGCTCGAGGCGGCGCGCCGTCAACGACGTCGGCGGCAGGTTGTCGCCATTGCCAGCCGAGAGCCGATCGCCAACTTCGCCACGCTGGCCAGATGCCTCAGTGGCTTCACCAGTGGATTCGGAGACTCGGTCGCCGCTCTGCGTCGAAGCGGCCTCGGCTTCGTCCTCGCTTCGATTGTCTTCGCCTTCGCTCACGTCACATCCCCGGCGCGGTCACTTGGCCCGCGCGGTCGCGGCGACCGCTCTCTGCAAACCCGAACGCGCTGACGCTGCAAACAACCGCCGCTATGCTATGGCCATCGGCGAGCATACCAGGGTCCACCCATCAATTGCCAGGTTGATTCGCCGCCGCGCGGCCGGCTGAGCCCCCTTGCCCGGCCTGCCCCGACACCGTGCCGACCCAACGCGGGTCGCTAAACATCTGCACGACGTTGCGCGCGAGCTCGGTTGGCTTCATGACGAAATCGCGCATGGCAAAAACAGCCTGCTGTCGAAAAACCAGGGAATCGACTGGTTTGCTCCAGAACATGGCGACCTCGACATCGCGCAGCTCAGCATTGGCGACGACTTGCGAAGCAACCCGCAACCCGTCGCCGCGCGGCAGGTTGAGATCGACGAGGACGACTTGTGGCTTGACCATGGGGATCAGGTCGACGGCCTGGCGACCGTCAAAGGCAATCGCCGTCGAGCAGCGCACCTTGCCGAGGCGCTCGCGCAGACCGCTCATGAAATCCACGTCTTCGCCGACCGCCAGCAACCGCTGCAGACTGTTGCGCTCGGCCAACAAGCGCGAGGCGCAGGCGTCGAGATCGCAAGGGGGCGGAAAGAAGATCACGCGCCGGAAGAAAACCCCGCGGCCATCTTTGACACAGTAGGCCAACGCCTCGGCATCGTCCATTCCGTAGCGCGAAGGATCCGCGAGGTCGTCGAGATCGAAGCTCTCCGACGCCAGATTGACGAGCACCTTGACCGAGCCGCCTGCCGCGCTCGCCTCGGCGCCGTCGGCGTAGCGAACTCCATCGAGCTTGACGAGCGCCGTCTCAACGGCCGCACGTCGTTCTACGTCGTCTTCCAAATGCACGACGACGACCTCTGCATCGACCGGAGCCGAAACACCCGCTTCGAGCTCTTGCACCGCGCTTTCGAGCTCTTCATCCAGCTCAGCGCCATCGCCATCGTCGGCCAGCGCCGTACTTTCTTCCTCTTGCTCCAGCGACAGCTCGCCGTTGAGTGCGTGGGCAGCTCCGTTGGCCTCGCCGGCAACCGCCGCCACAGCGGCATCCTCGATCCCGCGCAACTGCTCACTGAGGGACTGGCGCTCAGCGCGGATTCCCTCGAGCTCGCGGATGGCTTCATCGAAGGATTCCTGCAGAATCGCGCACTCGCCCGACAGTTTCTGCATTTCGTTCTCGCGGCTGCGCGCCAACGACGCCTGCACGGACGATTCTTCTTTGAAGCGTTTCAGCTCTTCGGCATGGGCGGCCACCGTCTCATCAAACGTCGTGCGCAGGGCACTCAGCTCGGACTTTGCCTGCTCGAAGTGCTCGCTGTCGACCTGCGCCGACGCGGCGGCGGCCAGCTCATCCTCGAGGCGTGCTCGCTGTGCTCGCTCACTCTCGACCTCCTCGGCCAAGGCGCTGCGCTGCGCCTCGAGATCGGCCAGTTGCTCGCGCAGCTCGGCGTCACCGGCCTCCCGCGCACGCGCCGCGTCAGAAGTCTGCGCTTCCAGCCGTTCGCTGTCCTCGCGCGCCGCAGCAACGGCTGCCTCCAGCTCCTCGACTCGCGTCGCCAGCTCGCCACTCACCTCGCGCTCGCTCGACAACTCCTGGCGCGCTGCCGCCAGCTCCTGGCGCACCGCTTCGATGCTCGTCTCCAGCTCGCCGGCGCTCTGCGCCCCGCGCTCCTTCTCCGCCTCCAGCTCCTCGACTCGCGTCGCCAGCTCGCCGCTCACCTCGCGCTCGCTCGACAACTCCTGGCGCGCTGCCGCCAGCTCCTGGCGCACCGCTTCGATGCTCGTCTCCAGCTCGCCGGCGCTCTGCGCCTCGCGCTCCTTCTCCGCCTCCAGCTCCTCGACTCGCGTCGCCAGCTCGCCGCTCACCTCGCGCTCGCTCGACAACTCCTGGCGCGCTGCCGCCAGCTCCTGGCGCACCGCTTCGATGCTCGTCTCCAGCTCGCCGGCGCTCTGCGCCTCGCGCTCTTTCTCCGCCTCCAGCTCTTCGACGCGGGACGCCAACTCCAGGCTCTTCGCCTTTTCCTCGTCGAGGGAGGACGCAATCGACTGCCGGCCGGAATCCGCATCTTCGAGCTGCACCCGCAGCTCGGAAAGCTCATTCTCCGCTCGCCGGCGCGACTCTTCGACCGACGACACTTCCGCGGCAAGCCGATCGCACTCCTGGCGAGCCGCCTCGAGGTCCTCCGAGCGGGCAGCTTGCTGGGGCAACTGTGCCTCGAGCTCGTCCACCCGCTGCTGCAGCGCCTGCTTCTCACGGCCACTTTCCTCGAGTCGCTCGAGCCACTGATCGCGCGCCTTGCGCGTCGCGGCGAGAGCATTTTGCGCCTCCTCGAGTGAGCTGCTGAGCTCGGCTTCGGTTTCGTTCCACTCCGCCGCCTTGGCCTCGAGCTCGGCGGCGCGATGCAACATCGAGCCGAGCGCACGAACGTCTTCAGGCGTCGCCGGGCCGCCAACCGCATGCGCTGCCGCCGCCCGGTATTCCTCGAGTAGGCCAGCAACTTCGTCGCCGGCAGCGACTGCGCGCTGCGAGCTCTCGATCTCGCCGCGCAAACCGTCGATCTCGCGGCTGAAGCGCTGGTTGTCCTCGCGCGCGCGCTCGAGCTCGGATGCGAGATCCTGCGCACCAGCGGCCGCCTCCTCCAGGCGTTCGACCTCAGCCCGCGCTTCACTCACTTCGCTCTGCAGACGAGCGACAGCCTCGCCGTCCGCCGCGGCCGGAGCCGAACCGCCGTCGGCGACTTTCTTCTGCAGCGTATCGATGCGGTGCTGCATCGCATCGAACATCGACCGCATGTCGGCGGCCTCGACTCGGTACTGCTCGGCGAGATCGGTCTGCTCAGCCAACTGGGAACGCAACCCGTTGCCCGACTCCTCGCGCCCCTCGCGCAACTGACGTTGCAGGTCGGCCACCTGGAGCTCGGTCGCCATCAGCGCCGAGCTGAGATCAGCCGAGGCAACGCGCTCTTTCTCGAGCTCAGCGCGCGCTTCCTCGAGCAGTGTTTGAAGCTCTTGCACTTCCATGGTCATTTCAGATGCCTGAGTCGTGTCCCAGGCCCACGATATGCGACTCGCCACGAATCGATACTCGTTCTCCACACTTTACTTACCACTCGAATGCACCAGAAAAAGCGGAAATCCATGGACATGCATCGTCTGGCCAAGGGGTCGGGTTATTTCTCCGACACCGAAAACGAATACGATCGATCATCTCTCCCCTCGCGGATCGAGAGCTCCGATTTGTCGACGCTGCCGCTGTAACGGGAGCTCGCGCCATAGTCGAATCCCTCGAATTCCAGTCCGCTGATCTTCAGGGTCACCGGCTTGGCTCGCACTCCGGTGGTCAGAGTAAACAAGCCGGAGCCTCCAGCCCCTGAAATCCGCGATCCAGATTCACCGTTCAGATCGATCTTGGTATCTGTCACAACACCTGAATAAGCAACCTCCGTGTCATTTGCGTGGTCGTAGATTCCAGCTCCCTCGCGCCCGGTAATCAAGCACCAGGCCACGAAGGCGACGGCGCGCCGCACGTCGCAGGAAATCTCGTTGGCTGTCAGCATTCCAATCGCTTTCGCGCTCAGGCTCCGGCGGCGGAATTGTTGGTGACGACATAGCGGCTGACCAACGCTTCGAGACTCGCACCGACCTCGCTGAGGTTCTGCACCGAGCTCTCGATCTCGCGCATGCTGGCGACGTTCTCCTGACTGCCCTCCTTGATGTCCTGCATGGCAGTCGCGACCTGATCCATACCGACCAACTGTTGCTGGCTCGATGCCGAGATCTGACCCACGGCCTGCGCCGCATCGGCGATGCTGTTGGCCAAGGCGCGAATCGACTCTCCGGCCTCGATCGACTGCTTGACGCCGGACTCAGCCGACTTCGTGCCCTGCTCGGTCACCATCACCGAAACATTGGCAGCGCGTTGGATCTGCTCGAGCATCGTCCGCACCTGACCGGTCGCCTGTTTCGACTGCTCGGCCAACGCCTTGACCTCCTGGGCGACGACGGCAAACCCCTTGCCGTGCTCTCCCGCCTTGGCCGCCTCGATGGCGGCGTTGATCGCCAGCAGGTTGGACTGCTCCGCGAGCTCGCTGACAGCGGTGATGATTTCACCGATGGCACGGCTCTGATCACCCAGCTTGAGAACACTCTCCGCAATCGACTGCATTTGATCGCGCACCAGCGACATGCCCTCGATCGCCTCCTGCACAGACTGTTCGCCGGTCTGCGAAATCTGCACCGCTCGCTCGGCGATGACCGCGACGTCCGAAGCGCGTTGGTTCGACATCTGAGACGTCTGCTTGACCTGCTCCACCGTCGTCGCCGCTTCGGTCACCGATGCCGCCGTCTCCGTCGCGCCGGAGACGACTTGCGTCATCGAAGTGAGAATCCTGCTCACCGCCTCGGAAACGACGCCCACGCCCTGGATGACTTCCTGTGCCTGAGCGCGCAGGTCCTCTTCGATCTTGGAGCGCTCGGCAACCTCGCGCTCGAGCTCGCGCTTGGCCGCCTCCTGGGCGTCGACATAGCGCTGCATCGCACCCGATGAAGAACGCAAACGCAGCAGCAGCCCGATGAGCCCCAGGGTCACCACGGCGGCGAGTGCCAGCAGCCACCACGACAGGCTGGGAAAGGCGATCTCCGACACCGCCTCGACGGGCACGCTGACGTCGAGTGCGCGGTTGCGCCCGGTATCGATTGCGTAGCGCAGCCACGGGGCTCCCCGTCTCTCTTCGACCTGGTGGACGCCGACACCCGAGCCGTCGAGATTCTCGCTCGCCATGCGCTGAAACTCGTCCGCTCCCGCGCCGGTGAAGGCCCGCACCTGATCGCGCGATCCATTCGGGCGGTAGCGGTCGAGCATCTCGATCATCGCCTCTGCCGTCGGGATACTCGCAACGGCACCGGCGGTAGCCGGATTGTTGCGCAGCGGAGCCAAGCGCTGCTCCACCTCGGTGGCGTAGAAGCTCTGAAACGTCTCTACCGAACGCGCAACCGCCGCCGCATTCTCCGAAGCGAGCTGTTCGACGACATCATCGTGCCCGCTCAAGATGTAGGTGACGATGAGGGCAACGGTACCGAGAACCGCCAACGACATCACCAACGTCGTACGATCGCGAAAAAGCTCGCCCACCGTACTCATCAATCCACTGCTCCCGCTGCGCGGGTGCATCGTACTCGAAGCCATACCGACTACCTCCGTTCCATCGTTGAAATCCCGTTGTCACGTCGCTCCCGGCGTCTGATCGCCGTCGCGGTCACGGAAACACCACACAGACCGCATAGGAGCTCGCCGATCTCCTCGGGGGGGAGAACGTGTCTTGCAGCGCCAAGCTTGATCGCCTCGGCCGGCATGCCGAAGACCGTACAACTGCGCTCGTCCTGAGCCACCGTGACGGCGCGCCGATCGCGCAGATCCTTCAATTCGCGGGCACCGTCACAACCCATCCCGGTCAACAGCACCGCCGCAACGTCGGCGCCAAAAGAAAGTCCGACCGAGCGGAACAAGTACGAAACCGCCGGCCGCTGACTGCGTTCGGGCGCGGCATCGTCCAAGACCAGGCGACCGCGCGAATCAACTCCGAGATGCAGACCGTTCGGCGCCACGTAGACATGGCCACCGTAGGCAACCTCGCCGTCGCTGGCGAGACGCACATCGAGGTCGGTGACACCACCAAGCCATTCGATGAGCCCGTTGACGAAACCATCGGCAATGTGCTGGACGACGAGAATCGGCGCCGGAAAGCTCGCCGGCAGACGCGAGAGGATTCTCTCGAGCACCGGCGGTCCACCGGTCGAAACGCCAATGGCAACGACCCGGATCGGCCGGTCGCGCCGGGTCACCGAACGCGACGACACCGCGGCACCGCCGTTTTCACGGCGCCAGCGCCGCACCACCTTGACACTGGCGCTGCTGCGCAGTGTCCGCAGGTATTCCTCGCAACGCGACGAGTACGCCGCATCACCGGTATCGAGCGGTTTGCGCACGCCGGCAACGGCGCCGGCGTCGTAGGCGCTGGCGACGCCGTCGAAGTCCTGATGTCCCCAGCTCTCACTGACCAGAACCACCGGACGGGGCGACGTCTCCATGATCTCGCGCGTCGCCGCCAAACCGTCGACACCGGGCATCTGCCAATCCATGGCGATGACATCGGGCTCGTGCTCCGCCGCCAGCGTGACGGCCCGTTTCGCGTTTTCTGCGGTCGCGATCACCTTCATCTCGGGGTCGGCCTCGATGACGCGCCGCAAGCGATCGCGCTCGACATCGGAGTCGTCAATCAACAAGACCGAAATCATGATTCCTCACAGAAGCGGCGAATCGCCTCGAGTAGATTGCTCTGTTCGAAGCTGCCCTTGATGATGTACTCGTTCGCTCCGGCATCGAGCCCGCGCTGGCGTTCCTCGTCCCGCTCCAGACCAGTGACGAGAATGACCGGCAACTCGGCCCAGCGTTCATCGGCGCGAATGTGCTCGGTCAACTGGAAGCCGTTCATGCGCGGCATTTCGACGTCGGAGACGACCAGATCGAACTCATCGTGCTCGAGCGTATTGACCGCTTCGGCACCGTTGATCGCCGTCGACACGAGATAGCCCGCTGATTCGAGGATCTCCTTGAGCAGCATTCGCGAGGTAATCGAGTCTTCGACGACGAGAATCGAGCGCGGCCGCTCTTCGACCGGTTCGACTTCCGCTTCGACCGGCGCAGCCGAGGTGACGACGACGTTTTCGGCGTAGATCGCATCGATCATCTCGGGAACGTTGAGAATCGGCACGACGAGCCCCGTGCCGAGCACCGTCGCACCGGAGACGTTGGGAACGTGCACCAGATAGCTGCCGAGATCCTTGAACAACACCTCCTGCTCGTCGAGGACGCGCTGCACGGCAAAGGCGACCCGGCGCGAGCCGGAACGGACGATCGCCGCGAACAATCGGCCCCCCTCCATCGTGCGCACCGACTCGTGACCGAGCTGGCGATCGAGATGTTGGAGAAGAACCGGTTCGCCATGCACGGTGATGGTGTCCTTGCCATTGGCCGAGGTCACCATCTCCGGCGTCAGGCGCACGACCCGCTCGGTGTTGGCAGTGGGAATGGCCAATGTCTGGCGGCCGGCCTCGAGGAGAAGCACCCGATACGTCGCCAGCGCCAGCGGCAGGGAAATGCGAAAGGCCGTACCGCGGCCGAGATCACTCTCGATCTTGATGTTGCCACCGAGGCGCTCGACACCCTCGCGGCAGATCGCCATCCCGAGGCCGCGACCGGAGATGTTCGAAACCCGCTCACTCGTCGACACTCCGGAGCGGAAGATGAGCTGTAGCACTTCGTCGCGACCGAGCACTCCCGCTTGCGATTCGGTGATCACACCGTTCTTGACCGCCGCCAAACGCACGCGGTCGGTGTCGATCCCGCGACCGTCGTCGCGCACCAGCATCTCAACCTCATCGGCCGCCGCCTGCGACACCTCGATGGTGATTTGCCCGCGCTTCGGTTTGTCGTCTTTTTCTCGCTCTTCAGGTGACTCGATGCCGTGGTCGACGCAGTTGCGCAGCAAGTGCATCAGGGGATCGCGCATCTCGTCGAGAATGCGCTTGTCGACTTCGACATCGTCGCCGCGGATCTCGAAATCGATGGCCTTCTTTTGACTACGGGCAACCGCGCGCACCATTCGAGGCAAACCGTTGAAGAGGGTCGACAGCGGCAACATGAGGGCGCGTTTGGTCTCGTCGACCAGGGTGTCGACCATGACGGAAAAGCCCTGCACGTCCTCAAAGAGGCGACGGCTCAGCTCGCGCACCTGGGACTGCAGCGAGCGTATGCTCTTTTGGTTCCAATCGAGGAAGCGAACCGCATTGGCCGCCAGAGCGTAGACACCCGACGAGTCACTCTCTTCGTCGTGCTTCTCCACCCACGACTGCAAGCGATAGACATCGGTGTCGACGCGCGACCACTCGGACTGCCATTCGTTCAACAAGGTGGCGATCTCGCCGACCTCGGAGTTGCGTTGCTGCATCGCCAACTTGGCAATGAGCATCTCCTGTGAGTGACGCAGGACACTGTCCAGCTTTTCGGTCGCGACGCGCACCGTATCGGTCGATCGCGCGGCAACGGCGGGCTTGCCGCTCGGTTGGACGGGCGGAACCGGCACCTCGGGAGCTGCAGGCGTCGTCACCTTTTCCGGCGCGCGCTGCTCGATCGTGTCGAGGTCCTCGATCATCTTGTTGATCTGGCCCTCGTTGAGTGTTTCCGGCGACTCCAGCAGCGCCTGGACGAGATCCGCGGCACGTTCGAAAAGATCGTAGAGCTCTGGGTAGGGCTCTACCTCCTTGCGCGTGAGCTTGGCCGCAGCGTATTCGAAGCGCTCGCAAACCGCGGCGACATGCGCCAGCTTCATGGTCCGCGACCCGCCCTTGATGCTGTGCGCATCGCGCATGACCGATTCGGAAAGCTCGTGCTGCCGCTCGGGGGAGTCGGCGCCACCGCGCAATTCTTCCAGGGCCTGACCGATCGACTCGAGCCGTTCCTCCGCCTCGGAGCGGAAAATCGGCAAGAGCTTTTTCAGCAGCTCCTGCTCCTCCTCAGTAGCTGGGGCATCCAGGTCCGGTGCCGGGGCTTTTTCCTTCTTCTTCTTCTTTTTCGGCTTCGCCGAGGCCGGCCGGTCGAGCGAGTCGAGGAGCGCGGCGATCTCATCGGCCGCACCGCGTCCATCGTTTCCATTTGTTTCGCCATCGTCGGCGACCAACTCGGCCAGCGCTTCGACCGTTCGATGGCAGGCGTCGATGACCTCTCCACTCCACTCGAGCTCACCGTTTTGGATGCGAACGAGAACCGTCTCGAACGAGTGGGAGATCGCCTCGACGCTGGCCAGGTTGACGGCGCGCGCACCGCCCTTGAGCGAGTGCATCTCGCGCAGCAGTGCTTCGACCAGCTCACCGCGCTCCTCGCTAGGGCCGTCCTCCACCTCGGCGAGCGACGCCGAGATCGAGTTCAACCGCTCTTCCGATTCGGCGCGAAAGAGCGGCAGCAACTCACGCAGCACCTCGCTCGCCTCGCTCATCGGCTCACCCCTGGCAAGCGATCTGTCATCGCCGTCCTCACGAGGTCGCCTCGCTGGCCAAAGAAGCGGCGGTCTGCCTGGTGTCACCGATGATCTTGGCGACGTCGAGAATTCCAACTCCATCCGCCGTCGTCTGCTTGAAGTATGGCGCACCGCCGGCGGGAACGTCGGCGAGACCGCTTTGCGGAACGTGCACGACACCGCATTCGCGGACACTGAAACCAACCTCGACACCATCGACCTCGACGATCATCACCTGGCCGAGATGACCGCTCGACTCGCCGCCGTCGAAGACGTTGCGCAGATCGAGAACGGCGAAGATCTTTCCGCGAACGTTGATCAGGCCCTGCACGAAGTCCGGCGCGCTCGGCAGCGGCGTAATTTCGCGAACGGCGACGACCTCGCGCACGATCTCCGCGTCGACGGCACAAGCCCTGCTGCCCAGATCCATTTGCACCAATTCGGTCGTTTTCTCCAGCTCCGGCTCTTCCGTTTTCTTCGCCAGCGCCTTCGCCCGGGCGCGCAGGATCTGGTCGACGTTCTCGGCGTCGGCTGCGCCGGCGACGATCGGTGTAGGTTGATCACTGGCAGTCATGTCGGATGGATCGGTCATCGAATTCAACACTGGGAAAGGGCCTGTTCGGTGATCTGCGAGAGTCGCCCGGCCGTCATCCCTTCGGAGTCGGGAAGAATCTCATCCGGGCGGTAGTGGCGCAGCAGCGCCAGCGTTCGCTGGTAGTGCTGGCGGGCGCGCTCCGGTGCTCTCTGGCGCCGGTTCAAATTGCCGAGGGCAAAATGAGCCAAGACGAATCGATCGTCGGCGAACAGCGCGCGCTGGAAGCTCTCCTCCGCCTCGGTGGCGCGGTTGCGTTCGAGCAACACGGAGGCGAGCAAATAGTGCAAGCGCGGGTCGAGCCGGTCTTCGGAGAGTGCCTCTTCACACCAGCCTTGCGCCTCATCCAGGCGCCCCAAATTGGCGCACGCCTGGGCCTGGATACGCATCGCTCGGCGGCGATCGGAGCGACTGAGGTTGCCGGTTTCGAGGTAATGCGGAACTTCGCGGGCGACGGTGCTGTACTCACCGCGATCGAAAAGCCCCTGCAAGTCGGAGGGAAACGGAGCCGCGCTCGCAGCGCCGGCAGGGTCGCCGGCCGCTTCTCCACTCTCCTCGCCAGCGACGACGCCGTCGATACGCCGGTACCAGACATCGTCGCGCAGGGTGACAGCTTCGA
Organism: uncultured Binatia bacterium (SeqCode); assembly: GCA_965216585.1. Taxonomy (GTDB): domain Bacteria; phylum Desulfobacterota; class Binatia; order HRBIN30; family CADEER01; genus CADEER01. The sequence goes on from CBDCGC010000003.1 coordinate 1,209,659, forward strand.
GCTCGCCAATCGATTCGGGCACCCGCTCACTGCGCCCCAGCGCCAGCCAGCCGTCGGCGAGAAGAGAAGAGCGCAGGCGCGCCACCACGCGCTCGACCGTCGGCTGGTCGAAATAGATGAGTACGTTGCGACAAAACACGATATCCATCGCATTCGTGTTGTTGAAAACGGAAGGGTAGACATCCTCGGCGAGATTCAAATGCTCGAAGGTGACCATCGAGCGAATACGGGCGTCGATCTCGAAGCGCCCCTTTTCGAGAGCCGTGAAGTGGCGGCGCCACATCCACTGCGGTGTGCGACGAAAGGACCACTTGCCGTAGATGCCGCGTTCGGCCTTGGCGAGAAAGTCCGGGTTCACATCGGTCGCCAGCAGGGTCACGTTCCAGTCGTCGATGTCCGGAAGCGCCCGTGCGAGGATCATGGCAATCGTGTACGGCTCCTCGCCGGTGCAACAACCGGCACTCCAAACACGAATCCGGCGATCTCCATCGCGCCGCGCGTCGATCAGAGGCGGCAGAATGTCGCGTTCCAACACCTTGAAAACCTCGGGGTCGCGATAGAAGTTGGTTTCGCCGACGGTCAACGCCTGGGCCAGAGTCTTCAGGTCTTCGGTGTCGAGAGGCTCTCCCGAGATCTTGCGGGCACACGTTTCGGCGTCCTCGCAACCGAAGGTGTCGGCGACGACGTGGAGCGCCGCCTCGAGGTCGCGCGAGCGCTCCGGCGGAAAGTGCAGTCCAAGGCGCTCGCGGATGACGCCGCCAACGTCGGCAAGCAGTCGGGGCGCAATCGACGAGCTCACGGCGAATCTCCTCGGGCGAGCAACCGGCGCACCTGTTGGGATTCCGCCGAGGTGAGCAAGCGCGCCAGATCGAGCAAGGAGATGACACCGTCCTCGTGGTGAATCTCGGCGCTGCAGCAGTCGCGCGGGTCGGCGCTCTGCCGCTTGGTCGGACGACCCAATTCGGCAACCGCAACGACGTCGTCGACGATCAGAAAAGCCCGCCAGACGCCGCGTTGCACCAGCACGAGCTGATCGGACAGAGCGAGACGCCGCTCCGGCATGGCCAGTCGTCGCCGCATGTCGATGGCGGGAACCTTCTCACCGCGCAGATCGACGAAACCCGCTACCGCGGCAGGGGCTTCATCTACGGGCTCGACGGCAACCGAGTGAATCACCCGCACGGCCTGTTCGAGATCCACCGCCAGGCGGCGATCATCGAGGGCGAAAACCAGGTATCGACGCGGCTGGTCTTCCGATTCGGCGACTTGGGCATTCATCGATCTCGACTCTCAAAGGGCATCTGACGCGCTATCTCGACGGCGTGACGACATAGAACCCCGCAAGAGTCGTACCCATGTAGCCGGTGCCGAGAAGTGGAAGCGCACCGTCTTCCGGGACCTCTCGAATACCAATCAGGTTGACGTTCGGTGACGCCCTCGCCGGTTCAGCATATTCACTCTCAATACGAAGCAGGCGCCGACTCGGCCGGCGCGGCCGCTTCCTCGGCTGCCGCGGTGCGGCCGCTGCTCGGAGTCACGGTCTGGTCCAGAGACTGTGGCAACGCCGCGCCGGCACCCAGCACCGACTCGATCCCGTGGCTGGCGAACACCTCGCGGTCGCTGACACCATCGCGGGCACCTTCGACGGCGACGCCGACGATCTGCAGGCGACGACCTTCCGGCAACTGCTTGACGACATCCAATTGATCCCAGATGGCACCGCCCGGTATCGCCTCGACGACGATGTGGGTAGGACCAAAGACACGCGTCATCAACGGCAACTGGCGATAGCTCGAGGTCACCATGGCGGTTGCCCAGGCTTCGCCCTTTTCCAGGGCCATGTTCCTGAATCGCTCGATCAGCTCGCCGTCGTGGGCGCAGACGAACATCACCCGCGGTTGATTGTGAGCGACCATCGCGTTCTGGACCGCTCCATCGCCCGCGGCGCGGAAGAGCAAGCGGCAAAATCGACGGAAGGCATCGAGCAACGAATCGTCGAGCGAGCGAATCGAGCCGTCGCTGCACAGATTGTATTGGGCGCCCGACTCGGCCTGGTTGAGGGTCTCCCGCACTTGCTGGGCCAGGTGTGCGGCGAGCTCGTGATGCGACCTCGATTCGTCGGCCGCCGCACCGGCACGCGTATCTCCCTCTTCGACGTAGACACCTTCGAGAGAGGAACGCAGGGTTTCGAACATCGCCTCGAGCCGATCGCGCCCCATGCGCGGTCGCTGCGGTGGCGCCGCCACCTCCGGCTCCGGACTTTCCCATCCACTGTCGACATCTTCCTCGACCGCTTCAACCTGAGATCCGTTGGCCGCCGCCATCGGTGCATCGGCAACCGGCTCGGTCGCCGGCGGCGCTGCCACATCGGCCGGCTCGGCGACTTCGACGGAAGAGGAAATCGCCTCGTCGATGACGCTGGTCACACCCGCCGGCGTAAACGGCTTGGTGATGTAGCTCACGACACTGGGAATGTTGTCATAGGCCTGGCGAATTTCCGCGCCCTTGGCCGAGATCAGCACGATCGGAATGTCGGCCGTGCTCGCATCTTCGCTGAGCTTCTGGCAGACGTCCGCGCCGCGCATGTCGGGCAGGATGAAATCAAGGAGAATCACGCCTGGCTGAAACTCCTTCGCCTTGGCGACGGCCTCGCCACCACTGGCGGCCAACTCGAGCTCGTACTCGGACGGGTCGAGCACCAGCTCCATCGCCTTGCGGATGGTCGCGCTGTCGTCAACGGCTAGAACCTTTGGTCGATCACTCATCGTCAATTCGCCTCATCACTGCGGCTGCGCTCAGCGCGCCCGCCGCTTACGTTGCTCGACGGCAACTGCCTCGAGGGAAGAAATCAATAGCGCGATGCTGCTTTCACCGATCCTCTCGGGATGCTCGCCGAGATCGCGCTCGCTGAATGAAACGTTCCCGTCGTCCTGCGCCAACAGATTCTTGAATGCCATGCGGCCCCAATCGGAGCCGTGTTGGGCATCGATCACCCGGCCGTCCGAGATGTAGACGGTTCCGAGTTGCGAGCCGGACTCGCGTTCGACGTCGAGGACACCACTCGCGCCGGCACTGGCCAAGCGTACGACGTTGCCGACGAGCTGGTCACTCAGTGATGGCATCGCTCCGTTGGTGCGAATACCGGTGTCGGGATCCTTCATCGCTGCCAACACGGCACGCGCCGCAGCCGCCCTCTTTGGCCGGCCATTGCGACCACAGAGTCGGGCAAAGACGCGCACGCTCTCCTGATCGGGGCGGGAACCGATGTCGCGCCAGGTTTCGTTGAGTTTCTGCTGGCGCTCGGCGTAAGCACGCGCCCGCGCCCAAATAGGCTCGAGAGCGTCACGCCGCGCGCCACTGATCAAACGATGCGGGTCGAGAACGACCAACATGCGATCGTCGAGCGAAACGACATGGCCGACCGGGATGCCGCCGTCGCGAAGCAGATTGGAGGGCACCGGCGGCCGCGAATCGAGGGCCAGGTCCTGGACACCGGACACCTGATCGATCGCCAGGGCCAATCGATAGCCGCCAGAGCGGACGACGACATAGGCGCTTCGCTCGGTTTCGCCGATCACGCCGGAGACATCGAAAGCGTCGCGAAGATCGACGATCAGCGCGGGCTCGCCACGGTGGAGAAGAAAGTGATGCCACGGCCCGCGCTCGATACGCACCCGGTGCATTTCGACCGATCGATTCTCATAAACGGCGTCCACCCAATCGAGATGAAGGCCAAAGAGCCCATCGTCGACCAGACAGACGAGCACGCGCTCGGCTTGAAAACTCGCGCCGGCGCCGGCTTGTTCCAGTCCCAGATCCATTGAATTTCCTCCAAGTTTCCTCGCCGAAAGCGGCGAGAATAGCTCACAGCAGCTCTTCAAAGCAAAGCGCATGCCACCGGCGATCGGCTAGCCCGAATTCGCCAAGAGACAGCCTCCCAGCAAGCCGTTCCGACACTCGAGCGTTCGATTGCGTGCATTCTCGTCGCACTCGACGAGTCGTTCTGAGTGCGAGGGAACCGGTCATATCGCATACCTTCGCGGAAGCCGGCCTCAGTGGCAATCGGAGACCCTCCCGGCGCCGCCAAAGTGCTTGACAAAGTGCCCTGCAAGCCTTGATAAGCCGAGCATGCGTACGACGATTCTTACCCTGCTCGCTTTCTCTTTCGCCGCGGCCTGCGGGTCGCCCTACCGCCACGTTCCCCTGGCCGCACCGCATTCCTACACCGAAGGTGAGGAGGCATTGATGCGAGGCGAATACGGCGAGGCCGTTCGTCACCTCAGCGCCTACCTCGAGGGAGGCCGCAAGACCTACCGGGCACGCGCCCATTACCAACTGGCACGCGCCCACTACTACCTGGAAGACTACGAAGATTCGCTGACGGCTCTGCGCAACCTCGAGGCGGAGTTTCCCGGCTTCGGCCACAAGCAGACGATCGCCCTGCAGGGCGACGTCGCCTATGCGCAGGGCAATCGCATCGACGGCATTCTGCTGTGGGAGGATTCCTACGCCAGCGCGACTCCGGCTGAGCGGGAAGTGCTCGAACCACGCATTGCCGCAGCGATGCACACGCTGACCAATGAAGAGGCGAGCGAGCTCGCCGCGGCGCTCACGGTGCCGAAGATCTACGACCTGGCGATCGACCGTCTCTTCGGGCCAGCCGTCGTCATCGACCAGAGCGCACCGCCAACGCTCGCCGCAGAGGTCTTCTACCCCGGCGAGCTGGTCGTCTCCGACGCGACGCTCCTCGACGCCCGCCCCGTCGCACCGCAGGAGCTCTCCCCCGAGCAGCTCGCCGCGCTGCAGTCGGGCGGCGCCGTCATCGTCGCCGACACAGCACCGGTCGTCGAATACCCCCCCGCCGGCACCGTGGTGGAAACCTACGAGGTCAGTCCAGGCACCGTGGTCGAGACCTACGAAGTCAGTCCCGGCACCGTGGTAGAAACCTACGAAGTCAGTCCCGAGGTAGAAACCTACGGGGTCAGCCCCGGCACCGTGGTCGGCGAGCCGAGCGCCGGTACAGACGTCGTGATTGCCGCCGTCGACCCACTCGCGGCCGTGTCGCTGGGCAACGTCTCGGGACCGCGCATCGCCTGCCTGCTGCCGCTGACCGGCAGCGGCCGTGACCAGGGACGCCAGGCGCTGGTGGCGCTGCGTTCCTCGTTCGACGACTCGACACTGATCGTTCGCGACACCGGTAGCGACCCGGCGGAAGCGCGCGCCCTGGTACAAGCCCTCGCCGCAGACGAGAGTGTGTTCGCCGTGCTCGGACCGATCCTGCCGGCGGTCATCAGCGCCGCGCGCGGCGAAGCGGCGCGCTACGGCTTGCCCCTTCAGCCGCTGCGAGCGCGGCAGAGTGCCGGCGCCGGCGACGCTGCCAGCGATGCCCTCGCTCGCCACGCGGTGAATCGCCTCGGCATGACGCGTATCGGCATCCTCGCGCCAGACGCCGGCGGCACGGCGAAGTTCTCGACGGCGATCGAATCGCTCGGCGCCAGCATCGTCGGCACCCACGTCTACGGCAGCGCCGATCTCGACGTCGACGCCGTGCTCAGCGCCGTGCAGGGTTGGGTCGACAGCGGTGGCGTGGAAGCCGTCTACATTCCCGACGACGCCAGGCGCGCTGCTGAGGTCGCCAGCGCGGCGCGTGCCGTGGCGCCGCACTTGACTCTGCTCGGCGACAGTCGCTGGAACGATCCGAGTGCTCTCGCCGCCGCCGGAGCGGCGATTGACGGAGCCGTCATCGTCGGCGGCGCAACGAGCGGGGGCGGCGATCTGAGCAGCGCCGTCGCAGCGGCGGCGAGCGCCTTGCAGCGCGCCATCTCGCTCGACGCAACCTCGCGCCAGCAGGCGACGGAAATCCTGGCTGGCCTCAGCACCGGGAGCGGGCCGACGAATCTGCTCCAGGTCGTCGGCGGCAGCACCGTGCCGGTCGACTGAGACGCACCCCGTCTCGAACCCGGGTGCGGAAGCAGTGTGGCTCACTCGCCCTGGTGCACCAGCGCATCGGTCGTGCTCTCCAACCGATCGCTGAGGATTCGCGTGAGGTTGAGAAAGACCTTGGCGGCGATGCGCGGATAGCGGCGCTGGATTCTCTCGAGGAAGCCGCCGTCGAGAACCAGATACTCCGTCGTCTGGCGGACGACGACGTCGGCCGAGCGCGGCCGTCGCCGCACCAGGCCCATCTCGCCGATCACGTCGCCGCGGCCCAGTGTGCGAATCACCTGCTCCCCCTCGCTGCGGCGCACGTCAACGATGCCGTTGAGCAACACATAGAGCTCCTCGGCGAGCTCGCCGCGCCGGGTGATCAACGCCCCCGGTTCGGCCGACGCCAGATGCGCCATGAGCACGACGATCCTCGCTTCGATCGGGCGCAGTCCCTGAAAGAGCGGAATCTCCCGTTGCGGCTGCGGCCCGAGCTTGACGAACATCAGGTCCCACAGGGTGATCAACGTCGTGCTCATGACGAGGGCCGGCAGCAGGATCAAATCGGTGAACAACGCCGTCGCCATCGTCGCACCAGCCAGGAATCCAAAGTGTTGGATGGGCAGGAAGTTGGACAGGCAGACGACGAGAAAGCCGAGGCAAAGCGCCACCGACGTGTAGACGATGGGGCGCCCCACCGTGCGTCCGACGTGAACGATGGCGGCCTCTTGATCGCCGGAGCTGCGCAGTTGGGAATTGAAGGCAGTCAGGTAGTGGATGGTATCGTCGATGGCGATGCCGATCGCGATGACGGCGATCATGCTCGTGGAAACGTTGAGCGAGATGCCGCTCCAGCCCATCAGGCCAAAGAGGATTACGATCGGAAAGACGTTGGGAATGAGAGAGAGAAGGCCTGCCCGCAGCGACAGAAAGAGCAGGGACATGAGCACCAACAAGACCAGGATGACCTGCGCCAGACCACTGATCTGAGCGTGCACCAGGGTATCGGCGGAGCGATTGAGGAGGACCATCGAACCGGTCACGTGGACCTCCATACCGCGCGGAAAGCGACGCCTTCCGTAGTCTTCAACGGTATCGACGAAGGCGCTGACATCGGCGGAGCCGGACAGATTCGAACGAACGAGGATATTGGCCCGGCCGAAATTCTTGGTGACGATCGGCGCCACGTCCTTCGGGCTGAGAAAGACCAGGAGTTGCTGCAAATCGGTGTCGGTCGCCGGCAACGGATGCTTCGAATCCGGATTGAGCGCACCGTGCACGACCGACACGTAGTCGGCGATCGAGAACGACATGTCGACGCCGGGTTGCTCGGCGATGAAGTGCTGCAGGTCGCGGATGGCATCGAGCACTGGCACGGTGGAGATTCGCCCCGCCTTGTCGCCGTCGACCGTGACGTAGATCGGCTGCGTACCACCCAGCGCCGCGCCGATCCGCCGATTCTCAGACAAGATCTCGCTATCCGGCGAAAAGAAGCTGAGATAGTCGGTCTCCACGCGGATACGCGAGGCGCTCCACAGCGACAACAACGTCATCAGCGCCGCCACTGCCAGCACCAGCCACCGATTGTGGATGGCGAAGATGCCTAGCTGCTCCAGCAGGGTGGAAAAGCCTCCTGTGGGTTGGGAACCGAAGGTACCGCGTGCCGGTCGCGGCGACAGCATCAGGGCCGCCGGCAGGAAGAACATCGACATGAGAAAGATCGCCGCGACGCCAAAGACGGCGTAGCGGCCGAGATCGCTGATCGCCGTGATTGGATTCAAGATGAGTGTTGCGAAACCGATCAGGGTGGTCAGCGAAGCGATCGACACCGGCAAGCGTGAGTGTTCGATCGAGGACGTGACGATCTCCTCGGTCGATCGATCACTGTCGACCTGCTGGTAGTACCGACTGACGATGTGGATTGCGTAGGCAATCCCGATCGACATCAGCAGCGGCGGCAGGATCAACGTTCCCATGTTGATGTTGCGACCGGTCAGCACCATGACGCCAATCGTCCAGATCACACCGATGGTCACCGCAGAGAGCGGCAAGAGGACACCGCGGAAGGTGCGAAAGGAAAACCCGAGCACCAGGACGACGAGCAGGAACGACAGCGGCAGAAAGCGGATCAGATCCTCTTCCATCATGCGCGCGCCGCGGACCTTGAGCGACTGGATGCCGGTGATCGCGGTATCGATGCCGGCAGCACTGTTGGCGACCGCAGTCTGGATTTGGCCCTCGATATCGCGCGCCAGAAACTCCTCGTCGCTCATCAGGTCGAAGAGCACCAACAGCGACGTCGCTTTGCCATCGCCGGCGACGATGTTGCCAACGTAGAGGGGACTGGCCTCGAGCTTGTCGCGGAACGCTCGCGCCTCTTCACCGGTCTTTGGCAGGGTACGCATGAGGCGGCCGATGCGCAGGCCGAAGTCGCTGTTCTCAACGCCCTTCATCGTCGTCAATCCGATGACTTCGCGAACGCCGTCGATCGCCGCCAGAGCCTTCGACGTGGCATCGATGGCGGCCAAGACTTCAGGGGCGTAGACGTCGCCGGAAAAAAACGCGACGACGTTGGCCTCCTCGCTACCGAAGTCCTGCAGCACGCCGTCGTAGTAGACGCGCTCTGCATCGCCTCTGGGCAGCAGGTTCTCGATGGCGGAATCGACGCGAATCCCGAGAGCGTAGAAGCCGAGGATGGCCGTTACCGCCAGGATGACGGCGAGCGTCTCACGCGGATGGCGAACCGAAATCGTGAGCAGCCGCGAACCCATTCCCGCACGCCATTGCAGGCAGCGACCGGCCGGTCAACCGGTAAACACACCGCGAAGCCAGAGCGTCGCCGCGGTCCGGTCGACTCGCCCGGCTGGTCGTGATTTCTCTTGTGCCTGCAACGAGGAGGAATGCAGCGATGGATCTCGAAGGAAAAGTAGCATTGGTCACCGGCTCGGCGGTTGGCACCGGGCGGGAGACCGCATTGGCCCTGGCTCGACGGGGATGCGCGGTGACCGTCAACTATTCGCGCTCGGCCGACGAGGCCGAAGAAACCGCCGAGGCGGTGCGTGCTCTCGATCGCCAGGCCCTTTGCATCCGCGCCGATGTCGCCGACGAGAACGCCGTGCGCAACATGGTCGGCACGACGGTCCAGGAGCTCGGTCGGCTGGACATCCTGGTCAACAACGCCGGAACGACGGTTTTCATCCCGCACGACGAGCTCGACAAAGTGCAAGACAGCGACTGGGACAAACTCTTCCACGTCAACCTCCGCGGACCGTTCTACGCCGTCCGCGCCGCCATCGACTCGCTGCGCGCCAACCGCGGTTGTGTCATCAACGTGTCGAGCGTCGCCGGAGTCAAGGGCTTCGGATCTTCGATTCCCTACTGCGCCTCGAAAGCAGCGCTCAACAACATGACCGTCGCCCTGGCGCGTGCCCTCGCCCCGGAAGTGCGCGTGAACGCCGTGGCGCCCGGCTTCATCGACACACGCTGGTTCAAAGAGCTCGGCAACTACGACGCCATCAAGGAGATCTCGGCCGAGAGTGCGCCGCTGAAAAAAGTCTGCTCGCCACAAGACGTCGCCAAGGTGATCGTCGATCTCGTAACTTCGGATCTCATCACGGGACAAATCGTCGTCGTCGACGGCGGCACGACGATCGCCTGACCGAACGCCAACGCGCGCCGCTTCCCGAATGAAGAGAATCGCCATCGTCAACCGCGGGGAGGCGGCGAGCCGGTGCATCCGAGCCATCAAAGAGCTGCGAGCGCTCGAGGGCAGCGATCTCACGGCAATCGTCCTCTACACAGAACCCGACACGGGTGCGCCCTTCGTCCGCCAGGCCGACGTCGCACTCTCGCTCGGCGCCGCCCGCCGGCCGGCGCGCAACGGTCGGACCCGCCTCGCCTACCTCGACCACACGCGCGTGTTGGCGGGTGTGCGGGCAAGCCGCGCCGACGCCGTCTGGCCGGGCTGGGGATTCCTCGCCGAGGACGCTGAGTTCGTCGCAGCGCTCGAAGAACGCGGCATCACTTTTCTCGGTCCGCCGAGCGACGCCATACGCAACCTGGGAGACAAGATCGCCGCCAAACGACTGGCCGAGAGCGTCGGCGTCCCGGTGCTGCCATGGTCGCAGGGGCCGATCACCGGCGACGTCGCCGCCATGGCCGGCAACATCGGCTTTCCCCTGATCATCAAGGCGAGCGCCGGCGGCGGTGGGCGTGGGATCCGCATCGTGCGCAGCGAGACCGAGCTGGCTGCCGCCATCGCCAGCGCCCGCAGTGAAGCGCACATCGCATTCGCCAACGACACTCTCTTTTGCGAAGCCTTCCTGCAAAACCCCCGTCACATCGAAGCGCAGATCGCCGCCGACAACCACGGCGGCATCCTCTGCCTCGGCCTGCGCGATTGCTCGGTCCAGCGCCGCCATCAAAAGGTCCTCGAGGAAGCACCACCGGCGTCGCTAGCGGCGGAGACGGCGAGTGCCATGGAAAAGGCGGCCGTCGAACTCACGCGCGCCGCCGCCTACCGCGGCGTCGGCACGGTCGAGTTCCTCCTCGCCGACGACGGCCGGTCTTTCTACTTTCTCGAGGTCAACCCGCGCCTGCAGGTCGAGCACGCCGTCACTGAAGCGGTCACCGGTGTCGATCTGGTTGCCCTGCAGATCCGCATCGGCCGCGACGAGGCTGTACCCGCCACGGCGCCGAGCACCGGCGGCCACGCCGTCGAAGTTCGCCTCTGCGCCGAGGACGTCAGCGCCGGCTTCGCCCCGGCACCGGGAAGAATCGAGCTCATCGACATGCCGACCGGGCCGGGAATTCGCAACGAGCACAGCGCTACCGCCGGAACGAGAATTCCGGCCGAGTTCGACTCACTCATCGCCAAGGTGATCGCCCATGCAAGCGATCGCAAGCGCGCCCTCGCCCGCTTGCGGGCGGCGCTCGGCGAGCTGCGTCTGGTCATCGCCGAGGGCGCGACGAACAAGGGATTCCTCCTCAACCTGCTCGATCACGCCGACATCCAGGGCGGCGCCGTCGACATCCACTGGCTCGATCGCCGACTGGCCGATCTCAGCCAGTCGGCACTGGCACCGCAAGCGCTCATCGTCGCCGCCATTCTCACCTACTTGGGCGAACGGGCCCTGCAGCGGCTGAACTTCTTCGCCGAGGTCGCGCGCGGCGAAGCGCGTTCGATTCCGCCGACGACCGGGCAAAGCGTCGATTTGAGCATGGCCGGCAACGACTACCGCCTGCACGTGCTCGGGCTCGGCAACTGGCGCTACCGAGTCGACCTCGACCAGAAATCCATTCATGCGGTGCTGCTCGACCAGGAACCGAGCGCCTGCCAGCTCGCCATTGATGAAGAGCGCTACAGCGTCGAATACACCGAGAATGCCGCGGCCTGGCACATCGAAGTGAACGGACACCGGCATACCATCGATAGCGGTAACAGCGGCGCCGTGCGCGCGGCGGCGCCGTCGGTCGTCGTCGCCATCGACGTAGAAACGGGTGACCACATCACCGCAGGCCAGCGGCTCGGCGTGCTCGAGGCGATGAAGATCGAGACACCGATCTCCTCGCCGATCAGCGGTGTCGTCACCGAGGTGCGGGCGCGGATCCGGCAGAATGTCGCGGCCGGCGACATTCTCCTCGTCGTCGTCGCCGACGCCGGTGCCGATGCCGGTGCGGCTGGCGGTCGCATCACCCTACCCGAGCTCTCACCAGACACCGTCGCATTGGCAGATGCCTATGCCGAGGATCGTTTTCTGCGCGAACGCGCTCGCCGCATCGCACAGGATTGCGTGCGTCGAGTCGTACTCGGATACGACTGCGAAGAGTCCGAGGTCGAGCAGGTGCTCACCTTCCTCGATGTCCCACCACCCCAGAGCGTCGAGGAAACCGTGTTGCGCGAGCTCGCCGAGATTCGCTCGTCGCTCGATGCCTTTGCTGCGACGGAGATCCTCTTCTCGCGTCAACCGAATCCGAGCGCCGCCACGACTGACGCAAAATCCAACGATGCGATGCTGCGCGCCTATCTGCGCCGCAGCGAAAGCGGCAGTGGTGGCGACCCGAGCTTCGAGGTGCACCTGACGAGCGCGCTGAACCACTACGGCATCGACGATTCGAGCGGCAGCGAAGCCCGGCAACGCGCCCTCCTGCGGCTGTTCGCGGCGCGCCGGCAACGCCGCCTGCGCTACCGCGTCGTCGAGGCCGTGCTGCGCCATCTCGGCCGGCTGATCGACGCCGGCCTGCGCCTGACCGGCGACGAAGCCCTGGCAACGTCGCTCGGCACCTGCATCGCCTTGCGCGGTGAAACGCGCGATTCGCTGGCCGACGCGGCCTTGGAGGTTCGTTCGGCAGTCTTCGAGGCGCCCGAGGTCGAGCGGCGCACGCGCCTCGCCACCGACGCGCTGGAGTCGACCCTGGCCGAGATCGATCCGGCGGCCAGTGCGGCCAGCGAGGTCGTGCAGGCGGTCGCCGACAGCGCCCCTCGAGTCTTCGACCTGGTCGTCGAACAGAGCCGTGCACGGGCCGACATGCGCATGCTGGCGCTGCAGGCGATCGTCGCACGGCTCTACGCTCCCGCCCGCATCGAGCGGGTGAGCGACACGACACACGCGGCCGCCACGGCGGCGGCAATTCACTTCGACGACGGCAGGTCGATCCTCGCGACCCTGGCGACTTCCGATTGCCTCGAGAGTGCGTGGCAGCAGATGTGTGACGCCGGCGGAAAAGTACCGGCGGCGGCGTATGAGATGATCGTGAGCGACAGCGGATGGTCGGTCGACGAAGTGCGCGCGCTTGGCAACCGACTCATCCACCAGCGGCGACCGGCAGCGCCGCAGACCGCGCTGATCGCCATGGCACCTGGCGCCGCCGAGATCTGCGCCGTTTACGACGACGCCGGATGTTATCGCGAAACCAACGACCTGCACCCGGAGACACGCCGGCGCCTGGGACTCGACCGGCTGAGTCCGTTCACTCTCGAGAGGCTCGACGCGCCGGCGGGAGTTTTCGTTTTCTTCGCGCGCAGCCGCCAGCAACCGCGCGATGAACGACTCTTCGTCTTTGGCGAGGTACACGCCGCTGTACCCGGCTCGGCCGGCACTTTGCACGAAGCCTCTTTCCTGCGCGTCTTCGCCGCTGCAACGAGAGCTCTGCGCCGCGTGCGCAGTGAGAACCCGGATCGGCAACGCCTGTACTGGAACCGCCTGACCATCAGCGTGCGACCGGCGTTCCACCTGACCGAATCCACTCTGCGACGACTCTTGCGCGAGCTCTTGCCGACAACGCGCCATCTCGGATTGGAGCGCATCATCGTACGCCTGAGCCTGCTCGACGAGACGGCCGGCGGCGGGGAGCCGGCAAGCGAGCTCGTCATCGAACCCGTGTCCAACGGCGAACCGCGAATCTCCTGGCGCCCGCCGCAGCACACACCCATTCTGCCGGCCGATCGCTACGCGCGACGACTGGCGCGGGCCCGCCAACGCAATCTCGTCTATCCCTATGAGGCCATTCGGCTGCTCACCGGCGGGGAGCGTGCGGCCGATCGATTCGAAGAGCACGATCTCGACGCCGCAGGCAGCACCGTCGTCGTCGCCGACCGCGCACCCGGAGAGAACGAGTGCGCCATCGTCTTTGGGATCTCGACCGCCTTCACGACCAAGCTACCGGAGGGGATGCAACGCGTCACCGTCCTCAGCGACCCCACCATCGGAATGGCGGCGCTGGCACGCCCCGAATGCGACCGCATCGTCGCCGCCCTCGACCTCGCGACCGAGCGCGGCCTGCCCGTGGAGTGGTTCGCCACCTCGGCCGGCGCTCGCATCGCCATGGACAGCGGCACGGAAAACCTCGACGCGGTCGCCGACGTGGTACGCAGAATCATCCATTTCACCCGCGCCGGCGGGGAAATCAACATCGTCGTCTGCGGCACCAACGTCGGCGCCCAGAGTTACTTCGATGCGTTGTCGACGATGTTGATGCACACGCGCGGGATCCTCATCATGATGCACGGCGCGTCGATGATCCTGACCGGCAAGCGGGCGCTCGACGCCTCCGGCGGTACCTCGGCCGAGGACGAACGCGACATCGGCGGATACGAAGACGTCATGGGTCCGAACGGCCAAGCGCAGTGCTTCGCCGCCGATCTCGAGGAAGCGATCGGTTTGTTGATGCGGCACTACGAGCTCACATACGTAGCACCCGGTGAGCACACGCCGCGCCGCCACGCGACAGCCGACCGGCCGGAGCGGCGCGTCACCGACGCGCCGAGCGACGACGGCGACGAAGGAAGCAGCGGCGTCCTCGCCGACTACCTGGGCAGCACGACCAATCCCGGACGCAAGATGCCGTTTTCCATCCGCCCCGTCATGCGCGCGCTCATGGATCGCGACAGCGTCTGGATGGAACGCTGGGCCGCCATGCGCGGGGCGCAGACCGCGGTGGTGTGGGACACCCATATGGGCGGTCATGCCGTGTGTATGATCGGAGTCGAGAACCGCCCCCTCCCGCGCGACGGTCACGCACCCACCGACGGCCCGGCCGAATGGACCGGAGCCACGCTTTTTCCAGGCTCATCCAAAAAGATCGCCCGGGCGCTGAACTCGGCGAGTGGCAGCCGGCCGGCGATCCTTCTCGCCAACCTGGCCGGCTTCGACGGATCGCCGGAATCGATGCGCGATCTACAGCTCGAGTACGGCGCCGAGATCGCAACCGCCGTCGTTTGCTTCCAGGGCCCGATCCTCTTCGTCGTCATGTCGCGCTACCACGGCGGTGCCTACGTCGTCTTCTCGAACCGCCTGAACTCCGCAATGCGTTCGGTGGCCCTGCGTGGCTCCTACGCCTCGGTGATCGGCGGCGCACCCGCCGCTACCGTCATTTTCGACTCGGAAGTGCAGCGCCGCACCGACCGGGACGAACGCCTACTCGCGCTGCAGCGCGAGCTCGAGCGCAGCACTTCGCGCTTTGCCAAGGCGGCGTTGCGCTCCAGGCTGGCCGCCCTGCGCGCCAACGTGCACGCCGAGCACCACAGCGCCGTCGCCGAGGAGTTTGACCGAATTCACTCCGTCGAGCGAGCCAAACGAGTCGGCTCCATCCACGAGATCATCGCCGCCGAGGACCTGCGGCCGGTCCTCATCGAAGAGCTCGACCGGCGCACCGCACAACGAAACAAGGGGTGAGGCGATCGTTCGCCCCACCCCTTGCCGTTCTTTCGACGTTTCGGAGATCTCGACTACGGACAGCCGAATCCGCCCGACGAGCAGTCGGGTGTCTTGCCAACCACGGAAACCCCCTGAGTGGCGATTTTCGAGGTGAGAACACCGACCATGCCGAACTCGTAGATCTCAAAATCGAGGTCGTGCAGAGTCACCCGAACGTCCGTGCAGCGCGTGTCGAAGAGACCGACCGGCGTCAGCAGATCGCCACCGCAGGTCGCGCGGTCGATCTGTTGTTTGCAGAACATGCTCGACGTCGCCAGAACCTGAACGACATCGCTGCCGAGGTCCGGACAGTCGCCATCGGGATCAACCGTGTCGTAAACGAAGCGAGCGGTCACCTGCGCTTCGAGCGAGCTCGGCAGGGGCGTCGACATGACACCGCGCAGGCGCAGTTTGCCGATCTTCCTCTTGCTCAAAGGCTTCGGAAAGATCATGCGGTTTATGTGACCGCCGCCAAACTCGAAATCGATGGCCGGAGTGCACGGTCCGGTGCTGCAGAAAGCCCGGACGAAACGAACTCGCGTTTTTTGTGTCGCCACTTCCTGTGCGTCCGCCGGCGAGACCAGAAAGGCCCCCATCAACCCGAGGATCGCAGCTCCAACTAGCTTCTTCATGCTCGATTCTCCTCTTCGCCGCACCGGTTAGGGGCAACCCGATCCACCGGAATCACAGTCGGGCGACTTGCCGGTCGCCAGGATTCCGTTTTGCGCGATCTTCTTTGCGTCATTGCCGACCCCACCGTCCTCGAACACCTCGACCAGGATCTCCGACATGTAGAGTTGCGTATCGGTGCAATTGATGTCGTCCAGGACTCCGGGGACGAGCACGATCTCGCCGCGACAACTGGTCGAGGTCGCACTCTTCTGCGTGCAAAACATCGATGACGTCGCAACGACCTGAGTCACGTCCGTCCCGATTCCAGCACAATCGGCATCGGGATCGACCGGGCCGTAGTTGACACGCGCCGTCACGACACCGTCCAGCGACGTCGGCAGCGCAGGACCATTCGATGAAACTCCATCGACACGCAGCCGGCCGATCTCGCGGCGCGTCAGCGGCTTCGGTTGTTTGATTTTCTTGAACAGCGCCGAGCCACCTTTGAAATTGTAGAAGGGGTTGCAGGCCCCGGTCGTGCACATCGCCCGCGCCATCCGATAGCGCGACGCCGGTGTTCCCTTGATCTGAGCAGTGGCCGGTTCGGCGAGCATGAACATCGCTGCCGCACCAATCACTACGCCAAGGAGATTCTTCATAACTCCTCCTTCAGAAACTCGTTCCACGCACCGCCACACGCAGTGCCTGCATCCTCAATGCGTCCTTTCAGAGCATTCGCATACTGAAAGGTTCTTTTTCAACGATTATCTTGGCGACGATTCGCCAAAAGAGTCAGAATCTGAGCTAATTCAGCGACTTGGACCAAGAAAATATTCCGACGTGACAACCCACCCCGCAACCGCGAACCGGCATCTTCGCGCATGCGAGGTGACCCAACACACAACCGGTCGCCTGGCCGGGCCGGTCAGCGGCGCGGCGGCCCGGAAGAGCGAAAGAAGCCGTCCGCCGCCCCCGTCCCGCGCGTCGTCTTCGTGCTGGCGATCGGAAACGGCTTGAACAGCATTCGGTCGTAGGCGCGCTTGACGCGATTGCGGAGCTCGTGCCGCTTGATCGCATCATCTTCGACGCCGGCGAGGGCGTCGACCGGAATGGTGATCTTCTTGGTGCGCTCCCGCTTCGACAGAGTCAGCGCCAGCCCGGGCTTGTCCCCCTCGGTGAGCGCGGTCACGAAATCCGCGTGCTTGTCGATGCTGCGCAGGATCGTGCGCAACAGTTGATTGGCCTCATCGAGGGCGATCTTCATTGCCTGTCTCCCCGCGCCGGATGGGCGCGCTTGGCTGTGTACGCTCGCAGCACCCCACCTGGGTGATCGAGCCAAACTACCTTCATGCGGGGCGCGCCCGGCAGAGTCAACCCCGCGCGCGCGGCGGATCTCGAGAGCCCGGGCTGGCCGCGATCGATCCTCACAGACTCGCGAATTCGGTTTGCTTGACCACGCGGCAGACCGGCTCGGGGTGGGCGTCGGCCCGCACCCAGCGAACACCCATGATGCCGCGCCGGTGATCGGCGGTATCGATCCAATTGGCATGGCCGGGATCGCGCGCCGCCACCGCCAGGCGCACCGAACCGTCGCCGGCAGCTTGCGCGTGCGCACAATTGACGTGCGTGCGGTGGAAGAGGTAGTCGAGCGACTCCGACCAGATGTTGCCGAGTTGGAAGTTCCAATAATCGCAGCGCGGCGGTTGCAAATCGATGACCAGCACCTCATCGTCCTCGAGTTGCCAGCGGCCCAGCCAGATGCGGATGTTGGGATCACCACCGACCAGGCGGTGCTGCTCTTCATCCGGCAGGTGGAAGGTGTTCACTGCGGCCTTCTTCTCGAAATCGACGACCCAGTCGGCAAACCACTGGGCGCAGCCGATGGCGTACATGGCACCGCCGAGGAGCTGCTCGCGCGCCGCCTTGGCCGACAGCGGAGGCGGTAGCCCCTCGCCTTCGTCGCACTCGATCTCGAGATCGACGGCCTGTTCCCTGGCGCGGTCGAGAAAGGTCTGGCGCACCAGAACCTGTGACGTTTGCGGCGTCATGCGCAACCAGTTGCCGGGTTGCTCGGTCTGGCTGGCGACGATTTCAAACGACCCATCGGCAGCGATCTTCAGATCGGAGTCGTTCAGATGTCCGGCACCGCCCGATATCTTCTCGCGCGCGGCGAAGTTCTGATCTTGCGCGGCGAACGACAAGTAGTGAATCGTCCCGCGCCGGCCGCGTATCCGGTAGGTACAATCGCCGTGCACGGTCGCCGACACGTAGTAGTTGTCCGGGTTGTCGAGCCCCATCTTGACGCCGTCGGCCATGGCGCGAAAGACCGGGTGGCGCGGCCCGCTGCGCTCGCCAAAGGCCGATAGCCCCGCCCGCAACAAGCGACCGATGTATCGCGTTCCTTCCGCCAGCTCGAAGGGCGAAGCCGCGATGTCCTCGCGCTGCAACACATCGTGCGCCCGCGACAGCAAGCCGCCGAGCTCGGTCCACACTTCTCCCGATGCGATCTTGGCTTCCGCATCACCGCCCATGACGTCTCCTTTCGGCAATCAACGCGCCGCCGACAGCTCGCCCGCCAGTTTTTGCGACAACTTGTAGTCCGCCTTGCCATTCGGGCCGCGAAAAACCTCGTCGACGACGTGAATCTCCTTCGGCACTTTGTAGCCGGCGATCTTGGCGCGACAGTGATCGCGCAGTTGGCTCTCGTCGAGGACCGTCCCGGCGTCGACCGCTGACACCAGGCCGACGACGCGCTGCCCCCACTCGGCATCATCGAGGCCGACGACCACGGCATCGTACACCGCCGCGTGCGATTTGAGCGCGTTCTCCACTTCCTCGATGAAGATCTTCTCGCCGCCGCTGTTGATACAGACCGAACCACGGCCGAAAATCTTGATCGTCCCGTCGGCATCGACGGTCGCGATGTCGCCGGTGATGGCATAGCGATCGCCGTCGATCTCGACGAAGGTCTGCGCCGATTTTTCCGGATCGCCGTAGTAGCCGATCGGCACGTGGCCGCGCAGGGCGACCTTGCCGAACACGCCCGAGCCCGGCTGTACTTGCTCGAGATCGTCGTCGAGCACAGTCGTCCGCTCATTCATTTCGAAGGTCAGTCCCTGACCGAAGCTCTTGTGATCACCGCCGCCGCGTCCCTGGAAGCCGGTCTCGGTCGAGCCGTAGTTGTCGAGCATCATACAATTGGGAAGGTACTTCTTCAGCTTGTCCTTGACCGGCTCGGAGAAGATGGCGCCTGCCGAGCCAATGACGAAGACGCTCGAGCAATCGAGATCTTCGGCCGCCGCCGCACGCCGCTCCAGCGCGTCGGCAATCGGCCGCGCCATGGCGTCGCCGACCAGCGAGATGCTGACCACCTTCTCGCGATCGATCAGATCGACGATGGCGTCGGCGTCGAAGCGCTTCTGATAGACGATCCGATTGCCGCCGAGAATCGAAATGAAGCTCGCCAGTTGAGCTGCGCCGTGGATGAGGGGCGCGGCGATGAGCATGGTCAACGAAGCGCCGCTGGTGCGCGCCTTGTCGACCAGGGCATCGAGATCCTCGATGTCGGCGCCGAGCGGCTCGCCACCGCCGAAGCAAGCGTAGTACGCATCCTTGTGCGGCCACATCACCCCCTTCGGCATCCCCGTCGTACCGCCGGTGTAGATGATGAAGAGATCGTCGTCGCTGCGGCCGCCGAAATCGCGCTCCTCCGTCCCCTGCGAGACTGCCGTCTCGAAATCAATCGCCGCGATGGAATCGAGATCGGCACCCGAGCCGTCCTCGACGGAAACGAAGAGGTCGAGAGCGGGGCAATGTGCCCGCACCTTGGCGATCCGGTCGGCGAGCTCGCGGTGGTGCACGACAGCTTTGAGATCGGCGTTGCCGAAGAGATAGGCCAGCTCCTCCTCGACGTAGCGATAGTTGATGTTGATCGGCACGGCGGAAATCTTGAACGCGGCGATCATCGTCGTCACGTACTCGATGCCGTTGTACATGTACGTCCCGATGTGGTCGCCCGAGCCCAGCCCGCGGGCGCGAAAGAAGTGCGCCAGGCGCGTCGCCCGGCGATCGAGCTCGCCGTAGGTGATTCGCTCCCCATCGCAGACCACCGCTTCGTTCTGCGGAACCGCATCGGCGATGGCTTCAAACAGGTCGGCTATTTGATAGCTCTTCATCTTTCGTTCCTTCACTTCACTGCTGGCCAGCGGCGGCGCGGCGCCGGATCATTACAGAGAATCCCTCGAATCGCCTCGCGCAGCGACACCAACCTTTGCCTTCGCCTAAGCCTGCGCCTCAGCCCACGAGCGCAGCGAGTTTCAGATTCGCCGCTCACTTCCCTGCCAGTACTCGTCCTTGAGCAAGCGCTTGTACAGCTTGCCGGTCGGGTGGCGCGGCAGCTCATCTCTGAAATCAACCGAGCGCGGGCATTTGACGTCGGCCAGATGCTGGCGGCAGAAGGCGATGAGCTCGCGGGCCAACGCCTCACCGGCGTCGGTCATGTCGACCGGCTGCACTACCGCTTTGACCTCTTCGCCGAAATCATCGTTGGGAACACCAAAGACCGCGACATCCATCACCTTGGGGTGCGTCGTCAGGACGTTCTCGGTTTCCTGCGGATAGATGTTGACGCCGCCACTGATGATCATGTTGGCCTTGCGATCGGTGAGATAGAGGTAGCCGTCGTCGTCGACGCGGCCGATGTCGCCGAGCGTGCTCCAACCGTTGCCGAGAAAGGACGCCGCCGTCTTGTCCGGATCGTTGTGGTACTCGAAGCGCTGCAGATTGCCGCCGCCGAAGTAGACCGTCCCCTCTTCGCCGACCGGCACCTCGTTTCCTTCGTCGTCGACGATGTGCACCTCACAGCGAATCGGCCGGCCTACCGTTCCCTTGTGAGCCAACCACTCCTCGGAGTTGCAGTAGGCGAAGCCGTTGCCTTCGGTTCCCGCGTAGTACTCGTGAACCACCGGGCCGAACCACTCGATGATCTGCTCCTTCACCGCGATCGGGCACGGCGCCGCCGCGTGTACGGCGCAGCGAAGGCTACTCAGGTCGTAGCGAGCGCGCGTTGCTTCGGGCAGCTTGAGCATGCGGACGAACATCGTCGGCACCCACTGGCTGTGCGTGACGCGGTGGCGTTCGATCGCCGCCAGCGCTCCCTCGGCATCGAAACGCTCCATGACGACGACCGTCGCGCCGAGGCGGTGGAACTGCATGCAGTAGCGCAGCGGCGCGGCGTGGTAGAGCGGCGCCGGCGAGAGGTAGACCGAGTCGTCCTTGCCTTCGAAGAGTAGCGACACCAGAGCGGTCAGTGCTTCACCGCGGCCGAGAGGTGCATCGGCAAAGCTCGGCTTGACGCCCTTGGGCCGGCCCGTCGTTCCCGATGAGTAGAGCATCGGCTGCGCCTCGACGCGCGCCGGCAGCGGCTCGCTCGAGCTCGCAGCGATGGCGTCTTCGAAGGATTCGAAGCCATCGATGGCGCCACCGACGCTGAGGCGCCGGTCGAGATGTTGCAGGCGGCCGGCAATCGAAGCGAGCTGCTCGGCTTTGTAGGGGGAAGAGATGAGAACCCGACTGCCGCTGTCCTCGACGATGTAGGCCAGCTCATCGGCGGTCAGACGCGAGCTGATCGCGGTGTAGTACAGCCCCGCGTAGTGAGCGCCCCAGATGATCGGCAACACCTCGGGCCGGTTTTCCAGGCAGAAGGCAACGTGATCGCCCTGCTGCAAACCGATCGAGCGAAAAAAGTTGGAAAGCCGGTTGGCCGTCGCATCGAGCTCGGCATAGGTGACGACGCGACCGCTCTCGGCGATGATCACCGCCGCTTTGTCGGGTGTCCGCTCGGCCCAGGTACCGGGATACAGATGTAGTTCGTCTGACATGGCCCCCTCGCAGCTTTCCGTGCACCGGTCCGCGGCGATCGGCCAGCGATCAGGTCGGATCCGGCCCCGCCACCCAGGCGGCGGGGCCGGGAAATATCCCGCGCCGGAGCGGCGAGATCAAGCGCCGCCGCGCAGCGCGGCGATGCGATCGTCGAGACTGGGATGAGTCGTGAAGTACTGCGCCCAACCGGCCCGCTTGTTGCCGGAAATGCCGAAAGCAGCCATTTGCTCGGGCAGCTCTGTGTTTTCCGGCCCACCCTTGAGGCGTTCGAGCGCCGCCACCATTTTTTCGCGACCGGCCAGCCGCGCACCGCCGGCGTCGGCGCGGAACTCGCGCTGGCGGGAGAACCAAAACACGATCAGGCTGGCGAGAAAGCCGATGACCAACTGTGCCGCGATCGAGGTGATGAAGAACGCCGGCCCATGTCCGCGCTCGGTCTTGAAAACGACCCGGTCGACGACATAGCCGACGACACGCGACAAGAAGATGACGAAGGTGTTCACCACTCCCTGGATGAGCGCCAGGGTAACCATGTCTCCGTTGGCGACGTGGCTGACCTCGTGTCCGAGCACGGCCTCGACTTCATCTCTGTTCATGTTGCGCAGCAGCCCCGTGCTCACTGCCACCAGGGCCGCATCCTTGCGCGCGCCAGTGGCAAAGGCGTTGGGCTCGGGCGCGTCGAAGATGGCGACCTCGGGCATGCCGATGCCGGCTGCCTGCGCCTGACCGCGCACCGTGTTGACCAACCAAGACTCGGTGTCGGACGACGGTTGCTCGATGACGCGAGCACCGGTCGATCGCTTGGCGATCCACTTCGACATCGCCAGCGAGATGAAGCTACCGCCCATGCCGAACAGGCCGGAAAAGATCAGCAGCGAGGTCAGGTTCAACCCCGTCCCCTGGGCGTCGAGAATCCCCTCGATCCCCAGCAACTGCATGGTGACGCCGAGGACCAGCATGATCGCGATGTTGGTCGCGACGAACAAAACGATACGCATCATGGAAAACCTCCTGTCGAAGCCCACATTTTACCGCAAGCGCCGGCGCGGTGCGAACATCCCCGGGCCGAAGTGAACGAACCTCGAAACAATGCGGCAGCCTCGGGCTGGCCGGCCGCCGCCGCGCGCCGGTCGATCAGGAGCCCCGCCCGCCGAAGAGATTGCGAAAGAATCCGGCGATCGCATCCCAAATCGCGCGCAGGATGATCGGCACGATGGACAAGGCCTCGTCTTCCTCTTCGTCTCCGACCGACGGCGTTGCCCGCGGTTCCGACGAGGGCGCCGGAATCCCGTCCGCGGCCGGCGTCGCCGGGGCGGCGGCAGCGGGTGCCAGGCGCTCGCTTTCCAGCTTCTTCGACAGGCGTTTGGCGAACTGTTTGAACAGTTGCTTGGACACGCCTTCGATCATGCGGCTGCCAACCTGCATGACCTTGCCGGTGAGATCGGCATTGGCTTCGACGATCACCTCGGTGCTGCCGCTCGCCGTCTCGGCCAGCTTGCTGGTAATCACCGCCTTGGCCGTGCCACCGCTCGTTTCGCGACCCTCGGCAGCCATTTCGACCGTGCGCGAGGCTTCGTCGACCTTGGTCAACTCGACCTTGCCCTTGTACTGCGTCGTGATGGCGCCGATCTTGATCTTGACGCCGCCGAGAAAGTTGCGCTCGTCGACGACCTCGTCGAGCTTGGCCCCCGGCAGGCACGGCGCCACTTCCTCGGGATTCATGACCAGCGCCCACACCGCCTCGATCGGCGCGTCGACTTCGAACTTCTCTCTGATCTCGATGGACATCGGGTGGAGGCGGGGCGGTGGGGGTCTGGGTTCTCCCCGACGAGCATGGCCCCGCAGTCGATGGGACTATCGGCGCTGCCTGAAGGCGTCAACCAGGCACTGGTAGTCCTTCTCGGTGTCGACGTCCGGCGGTGCCGCTTTTTCGATCGGCACCAGCGCGACCGCAGCAGCGTGCCGCGCCAGCACGTCGCGCGCGCCTCTGTCTCCCTCGACTTCGCCAATCTCCGGCCACAGCGCCCGCCCGATGACGGTCGGGTGCCCGGCGATCCCATCGGCGTACGCGGCGCGCGCCGCAAGGTGATCGCCAGCTCGAAAGGCGCGGAGAACGACGTCGATGTCGGCCGCCGCCACACCGGGTTGGTCGGCGAGCAGGACCACCGCCGCGGCCGCCGTTGCCGGCGCGGCCGCCAAACCCGCCCGCAAGGACGTCGATTGTCCGCGATCGTAGTCGCGATTGACGACGACGCGAATCCGCGCCGCCCACGCGGACAGTGCCTGGCGCACCGCGTCGCTCTGGTGGCCGACGACGACGATCACCTCGTCGACCACCGACGCCAGCGCCGCGGTAACGACATGGGCGACCAGCGGCTGGCCGTCGAGGAGAAGCAATTGCTTCGCCCGCCCCATCCGCGACGACCGCCCGGCGGCGAGAACCACCGCTGAAACAGAACCAGACATGGATCGCAATCTAGCAGCGCCGACAGCTCCCTTCGCAACGGTTGGTCGGCCTACCGGTAAACGTATAAAGTGAGTGAAATGAGAGTCGTCGCACACACCATCATCGCCGCAATCGCAATGTGGGCAGCGGTGAGCGGAGCAGAGCCAACGCCCGCGTCGAACCCTTACCAGGTCGTCATCAATCTCGAGAACTGGATCGAACAACTGCACACCGACGACCTCTTCGAGGCGGAACCGGCCATCGAAGGGCTGGCGGCGCTTGGCGACCACGCGATTCCCGCCCTGATGGCAGCGCTGAAAAACGAACCCAAACAATCGCGGGTTCACGTCGTCGAGATCCTGCGCGACATCCGCACGCCGGCAACCTTTCCGGCGCTGGCCTTGGCGGCGGGCGACGACGATTCCGAGGTGCGCGGCGACGCCATCGAGGCTCTGGGGAAGCTGGCCGACCGGCGCGGCGCCGCCATCGTCGAGGCTGCCCTGCACGACGGCGACAGCAGCGTCGCGAGGTACGCCGCAATCGCCTGCCGCTCGCTCTGTCGCAGCGCCACAGCGATCGACAAACTGGTTGGCGTGGCGCTGCGACCTCAGCCAGTCAGCCAAGCCGATCACGCGCGCAAGACGCTGGCAGATCTGGCTCGATCGGAAGTAACGAGAGAAGCCGTACAGGACAGCACGCGGCGGCTGGCGCTGCCGTTGCTCGACACCGTTGGCCCGCGGCGCCGCCTGGCCGCCCTCCTGGCGAGCGAAACCATGGTTGCTTCCCCGCTCGCGATCCTCATCGCCTGCGCCAACGACGAATCGCTTTCCCAACACGCCCCAGCTTGCGCGCAGTCGTTGGGAAAATCCGGTGCTCACGAGGCCATCGCCCCGCTGGCGAAACTGGCTCAGAGCAAAAAACCGCTGCTCAAATTCGCTGCCTGCAGCGGCCTGGCGCAGCTCGCTGCGCAGCACGAAGAAGCCCGGCCGGCGTTGAGTGCCTGCGCGAAAGAGCCACGGCCGGCATCCCGCTGAGCGGACCTCATTTGCCGAAACGCAGTGCGGTGATCTCCGCCATGATCGAGAGCGCGATCTCAGCCGGCGCGCGGCCGCCCAGGTCGAGCCCGATGGGGGCGTGGATGCGGGCGAGGTCAGCGGCGCTGAAACCCTCACGGCGCAACGCTTCGACGCGTTTGGCGTGCGTACGCCGGCTGCCCAGGGCGCCGATGTAGCGGGCCGGCGAACGCAACACCGCGCGCAACGCCGGCAGATCGAACTTCACATCGTGGGTCAACGTCACCACGTAGGTGTTCTCATCCGGCAGCAACGACGCGAAGGCCGCCTCGGGCCACTGCCGTAGGACCGCATCGGCGAGCGCCAGACGCTCTTCGCTGGCGTAGACATCGCGCGGGTCGACGACGGTCACGTGGTAGCCGAGGTCCTTGGCGAGGCGGATCAACGGCAACGCCGTTTGCGTTGCTCCGACGATGATCAGGCGAGGCGGCGGCGCCACCGCCTCGATGAAAATCCGCGCCGTTCGGCCACTCGACTCGACCTCCAGGTTGCGCGAGCCACCGGCCACCAACTGCTCGCCGACGGCACCAACGACGTCATCGTCCAAGGACGGATCAATCGAGCCAAGCACGCCCTCGCTGACGAACAATCGCCGGCCGAGCAAGGCGTCCGGCGCAACGGCAACCGCCGTACCGACGGCGCGACCGTCGGCGATCTCGCTCAGCGCCTGCACCCAGTTCTCATCACCGGCGTCGACGCGCTCGACCAGCACGTCGATCGCCCCACCGCAGGTCAGTCCGATACGCATCGCCTCGGCATCGGCCATGTCGTAGGAAACCAGCCGCGCCGCCCCTTCGGTCATCACGGCGCGCGACCACTCGATCAGATCGCTCTCCACACAACCCGCGCTGATGGCGCCGGAGAGTGCCCCCGATTCGAACACCGCACAGTGCGCACCGGGCAGCCGCGGCGCCGACCGCTGCACATGCACCAGGGTGGCCAGCGCAACCGACTCACCGCGTCGCAACCCCATCAAAACGTCAGCCGCGATCTCACGCATAGACTCGCCACAACTCGTCGAGAAATTCTATTCCAAACACCCTGCTCATCCGCCCGTGGCACTCACGACCAGCGGAACTTTCAAAGACGAACGATCCCATAGATCATCTGATCGAGGAGCTTTCCGTCCTTGTAGGCACTCTTGCACATACGGCCTTCCAGATCGTAGCCGGCTTTCTCCAAGACTCGCTCGGATGCGGGGTTGCCTTCGAAGACGTGGGCATAGAGGCGCACCAGGGGGAAGTTGGCGAAGGCGAAGTCGGTCATGGCGACCACCGCCTCACTGGCGATACCGCGGTTCCAGTAGGGCTCGCCGAGCCAGTAACCGATCTCAGCCGAACGGCGGTGTACGTCGTCCTGCAGATGCAAGCCAATGCCGCCGATGACGCCCATGTCACCGGCAATGGCGAAATCGTGCGTCGGATCCTGTGCCTTGGTGTAGCGCAACCACGCCAGTGCATCGACACGCCGGTAGGGATGAGGGAAGCGATCGCGCAAGTTCTTCCATACGTTCTTGTTGTTGGCGTACTTGACCAACGAGGCAACGTCGCTGGCCTCGTAGGGGCGGATCTTGTAGCTGCCGATTCGGATCATCGATCCGGCAGATGAAACCACAGATCAACGCGTTTAGACACGCTTCATTTCGACCAAGATGGCAGGCGACGGCGCCGATTGATGGGCAAAACAGCCGCACCGGCACCCGAGGTTTCGCGCCGCGATCTTGTCATTGACCCATCTGAGCCAATGTACCTAGTCTGCTTGAATATGGAGGCTCCGGCGATGAATCGAATACTACTGTCTGCCATGGTGCTGCTCTGCCCGCTGCAATCGCTGGCGGATTTTTCCATCAGTCCGGAGTTGGGGAACCACGCCTACCCGGCGGTCTGCAGCCGTGCCGGCGGCTTCGTCGCGGTGTGGGAAAGCAGCGGTGACGATGGGCGCGAGATCTCCCTGCAGGTTCTCGACGCCGATGGGCGGCCGCAAAGCTCGCCTATGCGGGTCCATCAGGAAAACGCTGGCGATCAGCAACTGCCCGATATCGCCTGCCGGAGTGACTCGACCTTCCTCGTCGTCTGGGAATCGCGTGGCCAGGACGGCGACGGCCTTGGCGTCTTCGCTCGCAACTTCGACAGCGACGCAATGCCGACCGGCAATGAGTTCCAGGTCAACACCTTCACCGCGGATCACCAGCGGCGACCGCGCGTCTGCGTCGACGAGACGGGGCGTGCCCTGATCGCCTGGGAGAGCGTCGGTCAAGACGGCGACGGAAGCGGCATCTACGCGCGAGTGCTGGCAACCGACTCCACCTTCGCCAGCGACGAGATGCTCGTCAACCGGCAGAGCGAGGGCGATCAAAGCGAACCAGCCGTCGCCTGTGCGCGAGATGAACGCGGCGTCGTCGTCTGGAAGAGCCAGGGCGGCGGTGCACCGATCCTCGCACGCACCCTGTCCACCACCGGCACACTCGGCGACGAGATCTCGGCGCCATTTCTCGGTGGGGACGGCGCCTCATCGAGCCATCATCCGAGCGCCACCATCCTCGAATCGGGTGAATACGTCATCGCCATCGAACAGAATGCACGAATCCGCTTCTCGCGTTCGACCCTGGTGTCGGGAAACACCACCAGTACCCGCACCGTGCAAGCGAACCGCCGCAATGAGGCGCCGGTCATTTCAGCCGACTCGAGTGACAACATTCTACTCGCCTGGAGCCGCGGCACGGGCTTCGCTTTCGACGTTGCCGGCACGCGCCTGCGTACCGACACCGACACCGGGGATCTGACGATTCTGACACTCAACGAGGATCGCAGTGGAAACGATGGTGCGATTTCGACGACCGGGCGTGGAGTCGACATCGCTCTCGCCAACGATGACGACGGCGATCTGGTCGTTTGGCAGAAAAGCGACACTTTCGCCGACGATTCCGCGTCCTCGATCTGGGTCCAGCGCTTCAAGAACTGTATCGGCGATTGCTCGGGCGACCGCGTGGTGCGCGTCAACGAGTTGATTACCGGCGTACGCATCGCTTTGGACCAAGCGGAGGTCGCCGACTGTTCCACTTTGGACAGCAACGGCAGCGGCGGTGTCGAGATCACCGAGATCATCCGCGCCGTCGGCGAGGCCCTGGCCGGAGTTTGCCCGGCGCCGGTTGGCTGATCTCAAAAACGTTCGCCGTGAAGGAATGCAAATGGACAAGTCCGAACTGATCCCCTGGCTACCGTTCCCACTGGCGCCGGTTTCCAACGGCGAGTGGAGCCCACCGCCACCGACCCCACAGCAGCAGCAAGTGATCCGCCTGGTGAACGAAGAGGCGGAGACGCGCGCCAAGAAGCTCGGCATGTCGCGGCGCGACTTCCTGCGCACCGCCGCCGGCACGGCGACGGCGTACATGGTCATGAACCAGGTCTACGGAAACGCCATGGCTGGAGACTCCGCCGTGGTGCCGGTGACGCTCGAGCAGACGCGAGACCCGGCCGCAGCGGCGGGGATGTTCGGCCGCGAATACTTCGTCATGGACGTACAGCTACACCACGTCGACCTGGAGACTTTTGGCGGCATCACCGCGCTGGCGACACTGCGCTTCCTCGAGGGCAACCTGTCGGTGGAAGAACGGATGCAGAACCTCGGCCAGGCCAACATGATCAAGGAGGTCTGGGTCGACTCGGAAACGGCGGTCGGCATCATCTCCGGCGTCCCCGACGGAATACCGATGGGGCCCGACGTCATGGCCGAGACGCGCGACATGGTGAACCGAATGTCGGGTTCGAACCGCGCTCTGATCCAGGCGATGATCGATCCGCTCGATCCCCCTGGCGGCAATCTGCCCATCGAGTCGCTCGAGCGACAGGTCAAAGAGCTCGGCGCGGTCGCCGTGAAAACCTACACCGGCAACGGCACACGCGATCTGCCGGGCTGGTTTCTCGACGACGAGGAGATCGCCTACCCGCTCTTCGCAGAGGCCGAACGCCTGGGGCTCAGCATGATCAACGTCCACAAGGGCTTTCCCAGCATCTCCAACTTCGACATGACGGGCGAGTTCGTTCGCTCGCGCGACCTGCCCAAGGCTTCGAAAGACTGGCCGCGGCTCAACTTCGTCGCCTACCACTCCGGATACTTTCCCGGCGAGGGCAACGACGAGTTCGTCGGCGTCCTGCGTCAACTCGAAGGTCGCGACAACGTCTACGCCGAGATCGGCAGCGCCTTCGCCGTCGCCTTCCTCGCCGGTCCCGAAAACGCGGCACACTTGATCGGAGCCATCGCCAAGGAAATCGGCTACGACCACATCATCTGGGGCACGGATTCTATCTGGTGGGGCTCGCCGCAGTTCCAGATCGACAACCTGAAGAACCTCCAGATCCCGCCGGCGATGCAGGAGGAGTTCGGCTACCCACCGCTCACCGACGACGCGAAGGCGAGAATTCTCGGTCTCAATGCGGCGCGGCTCTACCGCGTCGACGTCGACGAAACGCGCAACGCGATTGCCAACGATGGGATCGCCGAGATTCGCGACGATCTCGGCGGCATGGAGAAGAGCCGCACCAACTACGTCTACGGACCGAAGACGCGCCGGCAGTTCCTCTCCTACCTCTCTCGCGCCGAGGAGCTGATGCGCGGCTGAAATCATTCTCCTCACGGCGCGACGATGTCGAACGTGCCGCTTGGGGTCTCCATCAGCGAGAAAAAGGAAAGCAGCTTCATGCGGCTGCCTTCCACTTCGAGCTCGTCGGAGAAGATCATGTCGCGCAGGCCGGCTTTTCCCACCGCCAGGGCGAGCCAGAATTCGCGCGTCAACTTCAGGGTGACGTCGGCTTCCGGTAACGTCTCGACTCGACGATAGTTGAGGACGCCGTTCTCAACCTGCAGAGCGAAAGACTGCCCGATATCGGTGAAGACGAAGTTCACGCTGAGATCACTCTGCGCCGCCGCCGGACCGTCGATGCGCACGGCCATTGAATCGAAGAATCGGTGCACCGGCATGTGGCGCAACAAATCACCCGCGGCGGCGATATCGAGGGCGGTGCCACCGCCGCCGCGCCGCAGCTCGAGCGCACCGCTGAGATAGACGTCTCGCCACGGCGCCGACTCGGCTTGGTAGGCGAGCTGGTCGTAGGTCGCAGCGAGCAACTCGCGCGCCGCCTGGTTGGCGGGGTCGGCGTAGACGACGTGATCGAGAACCGTCGCGACCCAGCGGTACTCACCGTGATCGAAGGAAGTACGCGCTTTTTCCAACGCGGCGTCGACGCCGCCCATGAACTCGACGTACTTCTTCGCCGCCGGCTCCGGCGGCAGCGGATCCAAGTTGGCGGGATTGCCGTCGTACCAACCGAAGTAGTGTTGGTACACTGCCTTTGAATTGTGCTTGACGGTTCCGTAGTAGCCGCGGTTGGCGAACGACTGGCTCAGCGTGTCGGGCAGCTCGATCGTCTCGGCAATCTCGCGCGGCGTGTAACCGGCGTTGGCCATGCGCAGGGTCTGGTCGTGGATGTATTTGTAGGTATCGCGCTGCTTCTCCAGGTTGTCGCGCACCCGCCGGTTGCCCCAGGTCGGCCAGTGATGACTGGCAAAGAGAATCTCCGCTTCGCCGAAGAGCGCGATCGCCTCGTCGATATAGCCGCTCCATTTGAGCGCATCGCGCACCTTTGCACCGCGCAGCGTGTAGAGGTTGTGGAGGTTGTGCGACACCACTTCGGCGCCGCAAAACGCCTTGTGCGCCGGCAGGTAGAAGGTGAGCTCGGCCGGCGCCTCGGACTCCGGCGCGAACTGAA
This sequence comes from uncultured Binatia bacterium (SeqCode), assembly GCA_965216585.1. Taxonomy (GTDB): domain Bacteria; phylum Desulfobacterota; class Binatia; order HRBIN30; family CADEER01; genus CADEER01. The sequence continues at coordinate 1,240,554 of CBDCGC010000003.1, forward strand.
AGACGAAATCGACGCCGTCGACTTGCATCGCCTGCGGCGTCCGGTCGATCACATCGGTCGGCGGCAACACGCCAAAGGTGCCGCGCGCCGGCGACTTGCCCAAACCCGAATCGACATGGCCACGCGGTCCGCGTTCGACGTCGAAGCCATACATGAACGACGCACGCCGCCCCATGGCGATGCCGGCGAGGACGTTTTCACTCGTCGCCTCCTCGACGAAGCCCTGAGGCGCGATGATGCGAACGTCACCACCGGCGACCTGCTGCGGCGACACGACGGCCTGAATGCCGCCGAAGTGGTCGATGTGGGAGTGCGTCAGAATCACCGCCACGATCGGATCGGTTCCCAGGTGCTTGCGCACCAGCTTCAGCGCTGCCGCCGCCGTCTCGCGCGACGTCAGCGGATCGACGAGGATCCAACCACTGCGGCCGCGAATGAGCGACATGTTGGAGAGGTCGTAGCCGCGCACCTGGTAGATCCCGTCGGCAACCTGATAGAGCCCATGCCGATTGTTGAGCAGCGCCTGGCGCCACAGGCTCGGGTTGACCGTCGCAGGCGCCGCACCCTCCTGAAAGGCGTAGGCCGCGGTGTCCCAGATGACGTCGCCACCGGCGCTCTCGATGCGCACGCGCTCTTCGCGCGCCACCAAACCGCGATCGGCATCGGCAAAGTCCCTGGAATCGTCAAAGGGCAGCGCATCGAGAACCGCTGCGTTGGCACGACGGGTGTGCTCGCTCGCCTCGGTATTCCCCTGCGACCCCGGCGCCACGGCATTGCCACTGGGGGCTTTCGGTGCTTCCAAGCACGCCGCCAGGCTGGCGACACTCAGGACCAACAACAGAATGCGGCGCAGTTGCATTTCAGCTCCGTCTCTTTGAACCCATAGACAAACGCGGATACACAGGGACGCTTCGCATAGCGTCACCGCATCGAGCTGCGCAAGCCACACCCGACTGCCAAGCGGCGAAGCAAGACCAACCGAACACTTCAAGCGCGAGCGCGCTGCAGGTGTTGCTCGACCGCGGCGAACCACTGCTGCGGATTTTCCAGTTGCGGGCTGTGCGCGGCATCCTCGATCACCACCAAGTGCGAACCCGCGATGGCCGAGCTCATTTCTTCGGAGACTTTGCGAAACGGCGCATCCTGTTCGCCGACGATGATCGTCGTCGGACACCTCACTTCGTCCAGCCGATCCGACACCGGCTCCTGGTCGCACAGCTCGACCCCCAAAGAGGCAAACGCCTCCGCGTCCATCGCCGTCATGCGCCGGCGGTGTCGCTGCCAGTAGGCCTCGTCACCGATTCGCTCCTGATAGGCCTTGGTGGCCGCCGTTCGATTCGGATCGTTGGACGACATCGCTTTCGCCACCTCCGCCAGCGTCTCCATACCGTCGCGGCGTGCCACCTCGCCACCGGCAGTGAACACCGCTTTGGCAAAGCCGTCCGGTGCCCGCGACGACGTGTCCATCAAGATCAGCGAAGCGACGCGTTGCGGATGCCGGAGAACGAAGCGCAACGCCACCATACCGCCCATCGAATGGCCGAGCAGATCGCAGCTCGCCACCCCGAGCGTGTCCAAGAAGACACCGAGGTCATCGGCCAACTGAATGAAGTTGTACGTCGCGGGATCGCCGGTGTTCGTCGACTCACCGTGACCGCGATGATCGTAGGCAATCGTCCGTCCGATCTCGCCCAAGCGCGCGAAGTGATCGTCGAAATCGTTGCGTGTGCCGGTAAACCCGTGCACGAGAACCAAGGGCCTGCCGTCACCGCCCGAGTCCGCGTAGGCGATTTCCACACCGTTGATTTCAACCGTCGAAACCGTCGCCGCCATGGCTGCAACCTTTGCGAATTCCAGACGCCCGGGCAAGGCCGTTTACCACGCCCATCGGAGGCGGCTCTCTCTTGCCCAGCCAAGAGTCGTTTCCGGCACCCCTGCGCTTCACTTCAGGTGGGCGGTACAGTTCAGCGTGCTGACACGCCAGGAATCCTCCAGGTCGACGGCGGTGATCGATGCGTTGGCAAAGGCCACCGGAACGGCGGCGACCCGCGACGTATCGAGATGGCGGCTGACCAGAGAATGCAGCACCAGCCCATGCGTGACGACGACCACCGCACCCGAAGACGGCGGCGCTTCCTCGATGACCTTGGCCAGATGGAGCCACGCGCCGTCGACACGCTGGTGGAATTCCCGCCAGGTCTCGCCGCCAGGAGGCTCGTAAGCAGGGTCCAAGATGCTGGTATCGAGGGCGTCGTAGGGCAGGCCGCGCACATCTCCGTAGTTGCGTTCCTGCAGGTCGGCGCGCAGCGTCATCGCCACGTTAGTCGCCCGTGCGATCGCTTCGGCCGTCGTGATGGCGCGGCGCAACGTGCTGCTGAGAAGGAGAACGATCTCCTCTTCCACCGCGGCGAGGCGAGACGCGACCTTTTCGACCTGCTCCGCGCCGAGATCGCTGAGCGGCGTATCCGGCGTCTGCACGACACGCGCGGCGTTCGACGGCGTCTCGCCGTGGCGGACCAGGTAGATTCTCATCCCGCACCAGAGTAGAGCATGAATGGAAGGATCCTGCCATTTTCAGGCTTCTGCCATGCACCGACTGCCGCTCTTCTACTGCCTGCTCGCCAGCATCGCACCGGCCTTAGCCGAAACACCGTCAGCAGGCACTCCGCCGGCCATTCTCGACACACGAGCCAAGGAGATCGTCGACAGGGTCGATCAGATCATGCGCGGCGACTCGAGCGCTGCGCGCTTGACGATGGAGATACACTCCAAACACTGGCAGCGCACCCTCGAAGCCAAGGCCTGGTCGAAAGGAACGGACCGGGCACTGATCCTGATCCTCAAACCCTCCAAGGAAAGCGGAACGGCCACTCTGAAGGCGGAAGACAACATCTGGAACTTCCTTCCCAAGGTCGAACGCGTCATCAAGATCCCGTCCTCGATGATGATGGGATCGTGGATGGGCAGCCACTTCACCAACGACGACCTGGTCAAGGAAAGCCGGATGATCCGCGACTACGCCATCGTCACCTCTTTCGAAGGCCAGCGCGACGGCACTGCGGTCTGGGAGTTCACCATGACACCGCACGAGGACGCAGCCGTCGTATGGGGCAAGATCGTTCTCGAGGTACGCCAGGACGATTTCATGCCTACCTGGCAACACTACTACGACGAGGACGGCGAGCTGATGCGCAAGATGGCCTTTGGTGGCTATCGCGAGATGGGCGGGCGCAAGGTGCCGACGCGGATGGAAATCCGACCAACCGACACGCCCGACGAGTACACTCGCATCACCTACGACGAGCTCGATTTCGGCGTCGACCTCGACGATGGCTTCTTTTCACTGCGCAACTTGCGCGGACTGCGCGACCGGTGACTTTTCTCGAGCTGCTGCCCATCGCCTGGCGCAACCTGTGGCGCAATCCGCGGCGCACCGCCATCACCGCGATGGCCATGGCGATGGGGATGCTGATGCTGGCTTTCGTGCTGAGCATCATGGCCGGAATGCAGCGCAACATGATCGACCAGGGCACCGGCCTGATGCTCGGGCACATCCAGATCCACGCCGAGGAGTACCGGCCCGACCGTTCGATCTTCGACTTCATCCCAGGCGATGGCCGCGCCCTGACCGAACGCACCCGCTCCGACGCGTCCGTACTCGGCGCCGCGCCACGGGTCATCACCTACGGCTTGATCTCCTCCGGCAACAAGAGCGTCGGTGCGGAAATCCTCGGCGTCGATCGAGCCGCCGAGGCCGAGGTGACGACCCTCCAGGACAAACTCACGCATGGCTCGTTGCCCGCACCGCGGCGCAAGCAAATCGCCGTGGGCAGACTGGCAGCGACCACGCTCGGCGTCGGCATCGGCGACGAGGTGGTGATCATCACCCAGGCGGCCGATGGCTCGATGGGCAACGACCTCTACACCGTCAGCGGCGTCTTCCGTACCGGAATCGATCTCGTCGACGGCGGCAGCGCCTTCCTCTCGCTCGACGATGCACAAGAGCTGCTTTCTCTCGCTCCGCAACAGGTGCACGAGATAGCACTCCGCGCGACCTCGCCGGCCGATGCCCAGGCCATCGCGGCGACACTCTCCGATAAAGTCGGCGGCGGGATCGAAGTCGCACCGTGGCAGACGCTGGCGCCGGAACTGTCGAGCTGGGTGGCCATGAGCGACAGCTGGCTGTGGATCATGTACGCAATCGTCTTCGCGCTGGCCGCAATCGCCGTGCTCAACACCATGCTCATGGCGGTCTTCGAGCGATTGCGCGAGCTCGGAGTCCTGGCAGCCATAGGAATGCAGCCGAGCGGCATCATCGCTCTCGTCGTCCTCGAAGTCGCGGCTCTGGCAATGGTCTCTCTCGCCGTCGCCACGCTAGTCGGTATCCCGTTGCTGCGCTATGTCGTCGGCACCGGAATCGACCTGAGCGGGTTGACCGGTGGATTCTCCGTATCGGGGGTTTCGGTCGGACCGATCATCCACGGCGATTGGGTATGGTCGGAGTTCGCCCTCGCCGGCGTGCTACTCGTCCTCTGCGCCGCGGTCGCCGGCCTCTACCCTGCCGTGCGCGCCGCCCGCGTCGATCCGGCACTCCTCACTCGGGGTGAGGTGCGATGAAGCTCGCGTCGCTGCTGCGCATGGCCTGGCGCAACCTCGGCCGCCACAAGCGCCGGACCTTCCTCACCGCCCTCGCCTTCGCCGTCGGCGTGTTTCTCCTGGTCGTGTCGCTGGCGCTCGGTGACGGCATGCACGAGAAGATGATCGAGACCGGCATCCGCCTGGGCAGCGGTCACGTACTGGTCGAACGCGCCGGTGCGCGCGATTCTCTCGAGGAGCTTCTCTATCTGTCCGGCGACAACGCCGCAGCGGCCGAGCAGGTGCTCGCAAGGGCAGAGGTTCGCGATCACATCCGCGGTGTCGCGCCGCGACTACTCGCGTCGGGTCTGATCTCCTCGGCAAACAACTCCACCGGCGTGCAAATCGTCGGCGCGGTGCCGGAACGCGAGGTCGATCTCGCTCTGCTGCCGGAGAAGATCACCCGCGGCACTTTTCTCGAGAAACGCGGCCGCACTCCTCCGGCCCTGATCGGTGACGCGCTGGCCGACAAGCTCGGCGTCGACCTCGGATCCAAGGTCGTGCTGATGGCCCAGGCGGGCTCGGAGATCCAGAGCATGCTGCTGCGCGTGCGCGGTGTCTTCTCGACCGGCATGGACGACGTCGACGGCCACGTGATCTCGCTGCGCCTCGAAGATCTGCAGAAGATGATCCAAAGCCCCGGCTCGGTTTCGCACCTGGCAGTCTTTCTCGACTCCTCCGAGCGTACGGAATCGGCACGCCGGACCATTGAGGAGCAGATGGCTGCGGCGTTCTCCAACGACCCCCCCGCCGTCCTCTCGTGGCAGCAGGCCATGCCAGAGCTCGCTCAGTTCATCGTCGTCGATGACGCCGGCAACTACCTCTTCAATGCCGTCGTTCTCTTCATGGTCACGCTGGGCGTGCTCAACACCATCCTGATGGCCGTGCTCGAGCGCCGTCGTGAGTTCAGCCTGCTCCTCGCGCTCGGCATGCGGCCGTGGGAGATCACGATGATGGTGATCTCCGAAAGCATGCTGCTCACCGCCGTCGGCACCGTCGCCGGCCTGCTCGCCAGTTGGGCAGTATACGCTTACTTCGACGCCTACGGGCTCGACTTCGGCGCCTTGATCGACGAGTCGTTCTCGGTTGCCGGAGTCGGCATCGACACCATCGTCTACCCCCACCTCTACCCCGGACGGGTTCGCTGGACGCTGATCTTCGTCACCCTGCTCGGGCTGGGCGCATCGCTGTACCCAGCACTGCGCGCCGCCCGCACCAGTCCAACTGAGGCGACCCAGGGATGAGCGAGACGAAGAGCACCCCGCAGGCACTGCGCGTCGATGGGATCACCAGTCCAACTGAGGCGACCCAGGGATGAGTGAGACGAAGAGCACGCCGCCGGCACTGCGCGTCGATGGGATTACCAAGGTCTACCAGAGTGGCGAGGAATCGGTGACCGCCGTCGACGACGTGACCCTACAAATCGAGACAGGAGAGCTGGCTGCGCTCGCCGGCCCCTCCGGCTCGGGCAAGACGACGCTGCTCAATCTGATCGGCGCGCTCGACGTACCGGACCGCGGAGCGATCTGGCTCGGCGATACCGAAATCACCGCGCTGTCGCGCTCTGAGCGCGCCGAGCTGCGCAAGCAGCGTATCGGCTTCATCTTTCAATCGTACAATCTGATCCAGGTTCTCTCGGCTCTGGAGAATGCCGAGTTCGTCCTGCTTTTGCAGGGTGTCGCCGCCGACGAACGCCGGCAGCGCGTCGAGGAGATCTTCGCCAAGATCGGGCTCGATGGGCTCGAGGACCGTCGCCCGCATCAACTGTCGGGCGGACAGCAGCAACGCGTCGCCATCGCGCGGGCGATCGTCGCCGAACCGGCGCTGGTGCTGGCCGACGAACCCACCGCCAATCTCGACAGCGCAACCGGTGCGGCGCTGCTCGACGTCATGCAGGACCTCAACCGCGACCTCGGCACGACGTTTGTGTTCTCCACGCACGACCCGCGAGTCATGGAACGCGCCACCCGACTAATCCGCCTGCGCGACGGTGCCATCGTCGACGAATGAACGGCCACCGGCGAAGGCCCGCGCGGCGCGTGAGATGGGTGCTTGCCCTCCTCGCTCTGTCCGCCCCGGCAGTCTCCGCTTTTGAGATCTTCACGCCAAACGACCGCCCGATCGCGATCCGCGGCTACTACAAGAACTTCTTTCTCGTGCTCGCCGACGCGCCGAAGATCGCCGGCACGTCGATCGCCGACGAAGGGGCCAGCGACGTCAACCGGGCGCGGTTGATGTTCGACGCCGAGCTCAGCGACAACTGGGAGCTCGCGCTGCACTACGAGACCATCGCCGAGATCGAGCCACGCCTCGCCGGTGGCGGCTTCTTCGAAAGCCGAGATCGTCCCGGGTTGACCCCCCTCGCCTGGTCGATCGAGCGCAGCGGCAATCTGACCTGGACGCACGAGATCGACCGGCTGTACGCGCGCGGCCGCACCAAGTGGGGCGATCTCACCATCGGTCGCCAGGCCATCGGTTGGGGTGTCGGTCTCAACTGGGCGCCACTCGACCTGCTGATCGGCTTTTCGCCGGTGCAGCTCGATCGCGAGTACCGGCTCGGCGTCGACGCCGTGCGCTTCCTCGTCCCCCTCGGCTCCTTCACCGAAGGCGAGATCGTCTACGCTGCATACGGCACGCGCTTCGACGATCACGCGACGGCGTTGCGCCTGCGCACGACGTTCCCGGAAGCCGGCATCGACGTCGGTTTCATCGCCGGCAAGTACTTCGAAGACGCCGTCGCCGGAGCACTGATCGTCGGCGAGATCGCCGGCGTCGGCCTGCACTCGTCGCTCAACCTGACTCACCACTTTGGTTCCGACAGCGGACCGCGCGACTTCGCCCGCTTCGTCGCCGGCGCCGACTACCGCTTTTCCGGCAACGTCTTCGCCGTTCTCGAATACTACTTCAACGGCTGGGGCGCATCGCGCCCATCGCGCTACATCAATCGCTTCACCTCCGATCGCCTGCGCCGCGGCGAGCTCTTCAACCTCGGCCGCCACTACCTCGGTTTCGTCGTCGACTGGGAAGCACATCCACTGGTGCACCTCGGCGCCCGCGGCCAGTCCAATCTAGCCGACCCCAGTGCCCAGATCGGTCCGCTACTGACGCTCTCGGTGAGCGACGAAGCCACCTTGGAGTGCGGCGCCTTTTTCGCTCTCGGCGAAGGCGGCGCCGCACTGCGCTCGGAGATCGGCGAAATGCCGACCGGCGTTGTCCTGCGCTCGGAGCTCGGCAACTCGCCGCATCTCTTTTTCGCCGCCGCCAAGGTCTACTTCTGAGATCAGCTACAGCTCGCCCGGCTCGAGGGCCGTATCGAAGACGCCGAGGTCGAGAATGCGGGCGTTCGCGCCAGCCAACTTCGCTCCAGTGCGCGAGCCGACCCGGATGCGCGCCCGCGCACCCGGAATGAAGCGGCCACTGTAGCGCTGGCGACCTGCCAATCGGCCGTCGACGTACAACTTCATCTCGGCATCACCCCACGTCGCCGTGATCTGGTGTCGCTCACCGGCAACCCAATCGAGGATTGAAACGCTGACGTCGTGCTCGGCTCCGTCGTCATCGAAGAGCAGGAAACGCAGGTCGTTGACGTTCTTCACGATAGTCAAGCGATTTCGCTTCTCGTGCGGCTCACCGACGCTGAGGATCGAGTTGCTGGTGCGCTCGACGCCGTCCCAAGACGGCTCGATCAGCATGTCGATGGTGCCGCCGTCGGCGCCGATCCTGCCCTCGGCCGGCAGCGACAGCACCGAGTCGTCGTCCAGGTATACGCCGTCCTCCTCTTCGAGGAGATCGAAGTTCCTCGCGGCGCCGGCGACCGGCCCGGCGGCATCAGCGGCTGTCGTCGCACCCCGCGAACGCTCCTTCTCACCGGACAGACCGCTGCCGCCGTCGCGCCGGGAACCCGGCGACTCGCCGCCGCGGCGGCGCCCGCTGCGCCGTCGATGCTCAGCCGTACGACCACCGAGCTGCGACCCGTCACCGCGCCGACTCCCGCGCCGCGCCCGCGCTTCCGCCTCCGCAGCCCCACTGCCCGAGACGCCCGAAGTCGAGCGACCGGCAGCCTCGTCCTTTCCGCCCGCCAGCGGACGGCGCCACACCAGAACAGCGAGCGCCAGCACGACGAGAGCGCCAACGACGACGATCTTCCGTCCCATCGCGGGATTATCGGCAAGCCATCTGACTCTTGCAACGCACCTTCGGCGCACTTCTCGATTGTCGTTTTCGAGGACGACTCCGAGTGCAACATCTCCCTCTGAGACACCTTCGAGAATCCCGGCGACTACGGAAGAGAATCATGGGACTCCCACTTCGGCGCAGAGCGATGCGAAGGGTAGGATGCGAATTCCCTTGACTCGGGTGTCTTTCGTGCCCAGGTGGACCTGATACCACGCCGGAATCTCGACGCGTTCTTGGAAGTAGCGGATGGCTCGACTGGGGGCCCCTTCGCCGGTCTTTGCTTCCACGGCAAACAGGGGTTTTCGGTCGCGCATGACCACGAAGTCCACCTCGCGACCGTCGGTGTCGCGCAGGAAGCGCAATTCCATGCGGTGCCCTTCAGTGTCCTCGACGAAGTGGCAGAGCTTCAACAAATGCGAGGCGACCAGGTTCTCGAATTTCGAGCCGGGGTTTTCGATACAGGACCAGTCCCACAGATAGAGCTTGCGCTCCTTTTTCACCGCGCGAATCCGCGGAGCGCCGAACGGGGAGATTCGGAAGCAGACGAAGAGGTTCTCGAGAATGGTGACCCAGCGCTCCGCCGTGTCGTGCGCCACTTCCAGATCTTCACGCAGGCTCTTGATCGACAGAGGCGAGCCCACGCGATCTGGCAACGCGTCGATCAGCAGCTCGATCAACGAGATTTCCCGGACGCGCTCGAGATCGCGCAGATCTTCACGCACGACCCGGTCGATCCGTTCCCTCTGCCAGCGACGCCAGTGGCGTCGCTGGGCGCGAAAGAACGGTTCCGGGAATCCACCGAATTGCAGGAGAAGATCGAGCGACTTCCGGCCACCGCCCACTTCCGGCAGGGAAAGTGGGTGCAGCCGGTAGGAATGATAGCGCCCCTGCAGTGAGTCCCCCCCCCTACGGTACACCTCGAGTCGTGCCGACCCCGTCACGAGCAGCCCCTGGCCCGGTTCGCGCGTATCGTAGAGTCCCTTGATGAGGTTGCGCCACCTCGCGTACTTGTGAATCTCGTCCAGTACGATGAGCCCCTGACCGACCGGCAGCTCACCGCGACGAATCAGCGGACGACGGCGCGGATCGTCCCAGTTCAAGTAGGCGGGGTGGCGCAGATCGCGCGTCCCCAACAGACTCAACGCAAGAGTAGTCTTGCCCACCTGCCTCGGGCCACTCACAAAGACCATTTTCTCACTCAGGTCGTCGCGGACCGGAGCCAACAAGTACCGCTCATGCTGCCGAGGTGTCATGAGTAAAATACTCATAATCCCACTTTACTCATGAGTAAAGTGGGATTTGACCAGATGCTGACCGGTCGCGGCGGGGTCGGACCAACGCGGGTCACAGCGGGGTCGGACCAACGCAAGTCGAGAAGGGCGCTGAAGAAAACTGCCCGCGGACCGGCGCTGTTGCGCTTGCGAGGCCGATTTCGCCCCTGAAATCGACCGCAAAGTCTCAAGACTCTTCTCCGCGGGGCGCGAGCAACCCCTACGGGAGCGGTTCTGAGCTCGAAATGATGCCTTTTGCCTTTCGCGAAGAAATCGGGGGAGAAATCGAAAAAGATCAAAACGTTCTCGGCAAGTTGCGCTGGTCCGACCCCGCTTTGGGAGGTCGGTGCTTCACGGTGCTGGCGGGGCGTGGTATGAAGCGCGTCTTTGGTTGGCGGGGATGCGGTTATGGCGGGTGCGGTCGGCGGGGAGCGGGAGAACATCGAGGTCTCGGTCGTCCTGCCCTGCTTGAACGAAGCCGAGACACTCGAGGTGTGCGTCCACAAGGCGCTCAGCACACTCGAGAGGCTCGGTGTCGCCGGGGAGGTCGTGGTCGTCGACAACGGGTCGACCGATGGCTCGCAGGAGATCGCCAGGCGTTGCGGGGCGCGGGTCGTCGCCGAGAGCAGGCCCGGCTATGGCAGTGCTCTGATGCGCGGTGCGGAGGAAGCGCGCGGCAATTTCATCATCATGGCCGATGCCGACGACTCGTACGATCTGACCGACCTCGAGCGCTACATCCAAGCGCTGCGCGAGGGTAACGAGCTGGTGATGGGCTCGCGCATGCGCGGCACCATCGAGCCGGGCGCCATGCCCTGGCACCACCGCTGGATCGGCAACCCGATCCTCACCGGCATCCTCAATCTCTTCTTCCGCACCGGCGTTTCAGATGCCCACTGCGGCATGCGCGGTTTCACCAAGGACGCCTACCGGCGCATGGAGCTGCGAACCACGGGGATGGAGTTCGCCTCGGAAATGGTCATCAAGGGCTCGCTGGCCGGACTGCGAATTGCCGAGTTTCCGATCACGCTCTCACCGGATGGCCGCAACCGGCCACCGCACTTGCGCTCGTTCCGCGACGGCTGGCGCCATCTGCGCTTCATGCTGCTGCTCTCGCCCACTCACTTGTTCCTGATTCCCGGCGCCGTCTGCCTGGCTCTCGGCCTGCTCCTGCTGATCGTGCTCGGACGCGGTCCGATCACCGTCGGCGGCCTCTACTTCGGCATCCACTACATGGTCTTGGGGAGCCTGCTGACCGTCCTCGGCACCCAGATCATCACCACCGGTCTCTTTGCCAAGACCTACTCGCACGCAGCGCGGCTCTATGCGCCGGACTCGACGCTGAGCTTCTTGTCGAAACACTTCAGCCTCGAGCGGGGTCTGGTCGCCGGCGTGCTCCTTTTCGTTTGCGGATTTGCCATCGATGCCTGGATTCTCGCCGGCTGGTTGGCCAGTGGCCGCTCGACGCTCGACGCCGTGCGGCCGGCGCTGCTGGCCTCGACGCTGATGATCGTCGGCGGCCAACTACTCTTTTCGTCCTTCTTCCTCAGCATGCTGACGGTCGAAACACGCAACGAGACGCCCGGCGACCGGGCCTGAAGCTCGCTGCGCTCGTAGGCTCAGGCGAGGCGCAGGCGCAGGCTGAGGTCGGTGATCGCTGGCGCGATATCCCATTCGAAAAGTTTCTCTATATGGATGATCCGGCGCCGCGCCGGTGACTCGCCTAGCCGCGCGTGCGGGCGATGAGAACGCGAGTCGTCGACAGTTGCTGCAGCGGCGCCAGTGAACCGAAGACCTGCTCCAGGCGTTCGTAGAGATGCTCCATGAAAACCGGAAAACTGGGGAAGTAGACGGGGAGATGGAGCAGTGTCGCGTGCTCCAACCCAGCGCCGTCGGCCCACTGCCGCACGTTGGCCGGCGTCAGCTCGAAGAGCTTCTTCTCGATCGGATCGCGCACATAGATCAAGTTCGCCGGGTAGCGCGGATTGGGCTCGATACAGATGACCGGCGAGCCGGGCCGTAGGACGCGGCTCGCTTCCCGCAGCGTCTCGACCTGCGACGGCACGTGGTGCAGGGCGTCCAGACAAAACAATCCATCGAAGGCGTCACGACGAAACGGTAGCGCCGCGGCAGAAGCCGCCAGCAGGGAGACGCGTTCGACATCGCCGGACGACAGACGCGTCGCGGCAGAGCGCAAAGCCGGTTGCGCCAGGTCGATTCCGGCGTAGCACGTCTCCAGGGACAGATGCTCGAGAAAGAAGCTGAGTTGCAATCCGCGACCGGCACCGATCTCCAACACGCGCCGGCAACCGGCCAAGCGCTCGGCGGCAAAGAGGAGCTTCTTGCGCATGGTGCGCGGAAAGTCGGGATTGCCAAACAACCGCGTCGCTACACGCGGCGGATCGTTCTCGAAGAAGTCTTTCTGTTCGGCAACCTGTCGATTCCTGCTCGATCTCGAAGTCAGCGTTGCACCTCCACGACTTAGTCTCTAACGTCTCCCGACCAACACCGATCATGCACGTACTTCTCTGCTCCCACTACCTACCTCCGCACATCGGTGGAATCGAGGTCGTCGTCGACAGCCTCGCCCACCACCTGCGCGAGGAGGGGCACCGGGTGACGATCGTTTCGAGCGCGGTCGGCGCGCCGGGCGAAAGCGGCGATCCCGACACGGTCCGCATTCCCGCCTGGAACGTTCTCGAAGAAAAACTTCAAGTGCCGTTTCCCATCTTTTCGCCGGCGATCCTACCGGCCTTGAACCGCGCGGTGCGCGAGGCCGACGTCGTCCACGCACACGGCGTCCTCTACCTGACCTCGTGGGTGGCGCTCCTTTTCTGCTGGTGGCACGGTAAACCCCTGGTGACGACCGAACACGTCGGCTTCGTTCCCTACGAGAGTCGGTTTCTCAGCGCCGTACAGCGCCTGGCGCTGCGCCTGGCGACGCCGCTCTTTCTGCGCGGTTCCCAGGCGTTCCTCGCGTTCAACCAGCGCGTCTTCGATTGGTTGCGCACCTTCGCAATCCACCCGGAACGACTGTTTTTTGCCGCTAACGGTGTCGACACCGACGACTTCCGTCCCGCACGCGATGGAGAAAGAGAACGGGCACGGCGCGAGCTCGGCCTGTCGACGGCGGCACCGCTAGCGCTCTTCGTCGGACGGTTCGTGCAAAAGAAGCGGCCCGACCTCCTCCTGCAAGCCGGAGATGCCAGCTTCGAGCTGTTGCTCTGCGGCCACGGCGAGCTCCCGCACCGCGGCAGCGAAAGCGTCGTCCATGTACTGCGCGACGTCGACCACGACAAGATGCCGCTCGTCTACCGCGCCGCCGACATCCTCGTCCTACCCTCGCAGGGGGAAGGCTTCCCGATCGCCATCATGGAAGCGATGGCCAGCGGGCTTCCCGCCGTCGCCTGTCGCGACGCCGCCTACGACGACTACGTAACCGGTGACGAGGTCGAGCAAGTCGAAGCCGATCCAGCCGACATTCGCCGGGCACTTTGCGGATTGGCAAGCAACGACGCCGAGCGCCAACGCCGCTCGGCCCTCGTGCGCCAGCGCGCGGTCGAGGACTTCTCGATCCGCCAGAGCGCTCGACGGCACGCGGAAATCTACAAAGGCGCGCGACAAACCCTCGAGTTGGCGCGTGAGTTCGGTCCGATGAGCTTCGATCTCGCGACCCAGGCAAAGCTGCCGGCGTTGCGATCGCTGCTGCGCCCCACGGCGCCAACCGGCCGGCTCGATGTCGGCCCGGGTACCGGGTATCTGGCCAACGCGCTACTCGATCCCGGACCGATCGTCGTCGTCGACATCGCCGCCGACAACCTGCTGGCACTCCGCCAACACGCGCAGCGCGCCGGCGCCGACGACCGCTTCCTGCCGGTGCGCGCCGACCTCATGCACTTGCCGTTCAAAGACGCATCCCTGGACACGGTGCTGTGCACACAGGTCCTGGAGCACGTCGGCGACGACCGGCGCGCGGCGCGCGAGCTGGCGAGGATCGTCGCTGACGATGGCCAGCTTCTCGCCGAGGTGCCACACATCGAAGCCGGCTACGCTTCTCACCTCGAGCGGCTCGGTGTGCGAACGGTTCACGACGAGCCCGGTCCCGAGTTTCACCACCGACCGGGGTACACGCGCACCACCTTGGAGGAGCTGTTCGACGGCACAAACCTCGAGATCGCAGACAGCAAGACATCCCTCGGCCGTTTGACCATGCTGACCGTCGACGCCATCGCCCTCGTCCACCTCGCCTACCAACGTCTGCGCTACGGGCGCACGTCATGGACCTGGGCGGACGTCGGCGCAATGGCCGATTCGCCGGTGTTGCGAATCTACCGCGCCCTCTTCCCCCTCCTGCGGCTCAGCACACTTCTCGACCGCATCGTACCGGGCCGCACCGGCTTCATTCTTGCGGCCCGCCTCGAGCCTCGAGGTCGAGGGGGGGATCGAGGCGAACCGCCACTTCGGGAGTGATCCCGCAGGCTTCCTCCGGTTGCGCCGCAAACAACCGCACCAACCGGAACTGGTCACCGGTATCGGGACCGCGCATCTGCAAGGTGACGGTCGGCCCCATCGCATGCGGTTGGAAGTCGGCGGCGAGCTCGAGGTCGTGGGTGCCGGAGCCTAGTTGCAGGTGCAGCTTGCCATGTGAATCGCCCCGTTTTCCGCCGACCGATACGACGACGCTTCGTCGATGCCGCGCGTGAACACGGAAATCGTAGGCACCCGCCTGCTCGATCTCGAGACGGCCGCGGACCTCCAGCGACAGTTTTTCCGCCGGGTCTTTGCTGTGACGAATCTGGTTGCGCACCTTCGCCGGCCAGGTGATGGCGTGAACGAAGGGAATGGGGACGGTTTCCCTCCAGGTCTGCCCGCTCTTGAAGCCAACCTCGAACTCCCCTTGCCCACTCCAACAATGCAAACGCTCGACCATCGACAGCGCATCACCGGCCGGGGCGCCGCCCGAAGCGCTGAGACGACCGAGATAGAAGTCATGACCTCGATACACTTCATGGGGCACGCGCTCCCAGCGCACTGGCGGCAGAGCCAATCCGATCAACTCGGCGACCCGCGCCCCGGAATCGCCGGCGGCGATGAAAATTATCAGATCACTCTTGCCGCGCTTGCGCTCGACCTCCTCGAGCAACTTCGCCAAATCGGCGAATCCCTTGCCGCGCAGGTGCTTGCTGCGCATCCAGGCGGCGTCGTTGCCCATGAGCAACATCCAAGCCCTCAGCGATAGGGCGATTACCTCCTCGCCCGGGCGCACCTTCTCGTTGAGCACTCGAGTTTGGTAGGCCAGCTCCAGATGAGACGCGGAGCGCACCGTAGACGAGTGCCAGTAGGTGTTGAGAAAGCGAACGTTCGACACCCCGGACACCGCGACCAGCAAAGCCAGGAGCGCCGTCGCGCACCAGCGACCAGAGGCGCCGTCACCGAATAGCCGGCGCAGGAGCGCGGCAAAGCCGGCAGCGCCGATGCCGACCAGGGCATGCGTATAGACGACGTTGCAGCCGGCCCGCGCCATGTCGAAGTTGCCCGTGAGGATCAAGGTGCCGGTGAACGTTACCAAAAACGCAAACAAGGTGAGCGTTACGCCGCCGGCACCGGTGTGGGAGAACGCATACGCGACGCCGGCAACGAACAGCGCCCCGGCCATGCGGTCGAGCACCGGCCGCTTGTCGACGTTGCGTTTCTCCGATCGGTCACCGCTGTAGAACAGCTTGCCGTAGGCCGTCCGGGCGCGCACGACGCGCCGGTCGATCGTTTCGCTCCAATCGGTTTGCACGCGGTAATAGGCGTGGCCACGCGCCCGGTACCAGCCATCGAAGTAGGCGCGCCCCACCCCCTTGGTCAGTCGCGTCGAAAACAACGGTGCCGCCATCGCCAGGGCGAGCGCGGCGACGATTGCAGGTCGCAGCAAGCGTCTCGGCCAGCCAACCGAACGGTCGCGCAGGGACATCCACCCCGCACCGAGCAGACAAAACAAGGCCAGCGGCCGGTAGGCGATGTACTCGTAGACGACGTAGCCGGCGAGCAAACCCAAGAAGACGTAGGCGGACGGACGGCCTCGGCGCACCGGACCGGCGATCAGGGCGAAGGCAAGGGCCGCGGCAAGCTCGTTTTGATTGGTGGGGATGCGCGACAGCATGGTGTCCCAACCCGAAACGGCGAGCAATGCGGCGCCGACGACGGCGCCGCTACGGCCCACCAACCAGCGCAGCCAGAAGTAGAACGGGAGGATCTTCAGGGCGCTGACGGCGGCAAAGGGAATGCGAACCGAAGGGAGATCGTTCGAAAACAGGCTTTGGCCTAGCGCCGAGAGCCACATGTGGCTGAGATACTCCCAGCGCAGGCGCGAGCCGAGGAGGTAGTGGTTGCCAAAGTTCCCGACCTGCGCGACCTCGATCTGAGTCACGTGATGTTCGCCTGGAAACACATACAACCCGTATGCGCGCAGCGCTGCGGCGAAGGCGAAGAGAAGGCTTGCCAGCAGTATATCGGTCTTCGACCACAAGCCGCTCGGGCGCGGCCAGCGGCCCCAGGCGACGTCCAGGCCCACCGCCATCACCGCGGCGGCGATGATCCAGGTCAACCACGAACGATCAAAGCTCGCGCTCCAGTCGCGGTGCAGCTCGAACGAGGCCCAGACGAAGAGAGTCCATCCGGCGAGCGCCGCCACCGAGCCAATGACGACTCTAGAACGCGACCCGGCCGCGACCGGCCGCAGTCGGCGCGGCTGGCCGGCTGCGATCCGCCACTGCCAGGCAACCGAGAGCAGCAGCGCGGCGAACAAGTACGGCCAGGCGGACAGGTCATCGCCGGTCGCCGCGTATTGCTGGAAGGAATACCAACAACTCGCCGCCGCGAGCACAAAACAGAGGAAGCGCAGAAGAGTTGCCAGCCCACTCACCTTCCCCTCCGCCATCCGTCAGCTCTCCTGAATCCGCCACACCGCCTCGGCGTAGCGAACGCGTTTGCGCTCGCGGTTTCTATCACTATCGTCACCGGCGATGAACGCAACACCCGATGCCGACATTGTCGCGCGACCCGGGGACGGCTAGGATCGCCCCGATGTCCGAGGCCATCGAGCTACTCCAATTTCCCTACTCGCACTACAACGAGAAAGTCCGCTGGGCACTCGACCTCAAGGAGATCGAGCACCGGCGAACCAATTTGGTACCGGGGCCGCACGCCGCGACGACCCTGCGCCTGACCGGCCAGACCCAGGTGCCGATCGTCCGCTTCGGCGCTCAGGTTGTACACGGCTCGGCGGCAATCATCGACGAGCTCGAGAGCCGCTTTCCGCACCCGCCTCTCTACCCCGAGGAGCCCGCCGCTCGCGATCGCGCGCTCGATATCCAGCGCTACTTCGACGAGGAGATCGGCCCGATGGTACGGCGCGGCATCTTTGCCGTCCTCACCCAGGAGGCCCCCTTCCTCGCTTCGATGTTTGCCAATCACTGGAGTCCGCTCAAGCAGCGCCTCTACGTCCTCGCCTTTCCGCTGACGCGCGCCGTCATGAAACAATCGATGGGAATCTCCGATCGCCGCTCCATCGAGGAGGGGATCGAGGGAACCGAGGCGGGACTCGATTTCGTCGCGCGCGAGGTCAACGACGACGGTTTTCTCGTCACCGATCGGCTGAGCATTGCCGACATCGCCGCCGCGTCCCTGCTCGCCCCCGCCGTGTCACCGCCCGACTCGCCGATGTGCCTCCCCGAGCCGCGGCCGGTGAAGATCGAGATGTGGCTCGAGAAGTGGCGCGATCACGCCGGCGCCGCTTGGGTGCGTTCGATCTACCAGCGCAGCCGCAAGACACCCGGCGGCGCCAACGGATGACGGCGCGCTCAGCGCCGGCTTTCTCGAGCGATCCGCTTCTTCGTCGCCGCCCAGGAACAGATCGGGCACTGTGTCAGATCGTGACCGCGCGCCGGACAGTGCCGGCGGCCGAAATAGATGATTTGCAAGTGGAGGCGGTTCCACGCGAGGCGCGGAAAAATCCGCTTCAGGTCTGCCTCGGTGCGCTCGACGGACTTGCCGTTCGAAAGTCCCCAGCGAGCGGCCAGGCGGTGGATGTGGGTGTCGACGGGAAAGGCGGGATGGCCGAAGGCCTGGGCCATGACGACGCTCGCCGTCTTGTGTCCGACACCGGGTAGTGCTTCGAGCTCGGCGAACGACTCCGGCACGCGACCATCGTGCTGCTCGACGATGATCTCGGACAACCCGCGAATCGCCTTCGACTTGGCGGGCGACAGGCCACACGGCCGAATCACGCCGCGAATGTCGTCGACTTCGACACCGGCCATCGCCTGAGGCGTGCGCGCCATGGCGAAGAGCTGCGGCGTAACCTGATTGACGCGTTCGTCCGTACACTGCGCCGACAGCAACACCGCAATCAGCAGCGTATAGGCGTCGTCATGGTCGAGCGGCACGGCCGGCTCGGGAAAGAGATCGTCGAGGATCTCCTGGATCCGCACCGCCTTCTCCGCCCGCGTCATGCCTCGGCTATAGCACTTGCCGCGGCGCCGCGGCATCCAGTCGCCGAGCAGCGGAACGAGCGCTGCGAAAAAGCCGATGTTGATTCCTCACCGGGGCACGGGTAGATTCAATTCTCATCATGGCACAGCGCAAGAGGCCCGCCAGCAAGCGGGCTCGACGCAAGCAACTACGGCGTCGCCTCGCTCTCGCCGCCCTCGTTCTCGGCGTCCTCGCCGCCGGCGCAACAACCTCGGTCGGATACCTGCTCTACACCGAGATCGACGCCAACCTGCCGACCATCGACGGAGTCGTCGACTACAAACCGCCGGTGGCAACGCAGATTCTGGCACGCGACGGCACCATCATTGGCGAGTTCTTCAACGAGAAGCGCTACCTGGTTCCGTTCGACCAGATTCCCGTGCACGTCCGCCAGGCCTTCATCGCCGCCGAAGATCAGTCGTTCTACTCGCACCGCGGCGTCGATCCAGTCGGCATCACCCGCGCCTTCGTCAACAGCCTCTCCGGTAAGGTGCAGGGCGGCAGCACGATTACGCAGCAGGTGGTCAAGAATCTACTCCTGACACCCGAGCGCTCGTACGAACGAAAAATCAAGGAGATCATCCTCTCGCTGCGCCTCGAGCAACAACTGACGAAAGACGAGATCCTCACTCTCTATCTCAACCACATCTATCTGGGCAGCAGCGCCCACGGCATCGTCGCCGCGGCACGCGAGTACTTCGGCAAGGACCCCTTCGATCTGAACCTGCCGGAAGCGGCCCTGCTCGCCGGGCTGCCACAGGCACCGAGCAAGTACTCGCCCTTTCGGCATTGGCCGCGCGCCAAAGCGCGTCAGGGGTACGTGCTCCGGCGCATGCACGCCAGCGGCTTCATCACGGCGGAGGAACGCGACGCGGCGGCGGCGCGGCCGATGGCGTTGGCAACCCGCAAGGGGAGCTTCCGCGCGGCGCCCTACTTCGTCGAACACGTTCGCCAGATCATCGAGAAGAAATACGGCCCCAACGTCTACGACCTCGGCCTGCGCGTGCACACGACGGTCGACCTGGCACAACAGACAGCCGCTGAAGCGGCGCTGCGCAAGGGACTGGAAGGTCTCGCCAAACGGCACAAACACTTCCGCGACTCCTACCGGCGCATGGACCGGGAAGAGCGCGGCATCTACCGCAAGCATCAGCAGCGCATCTTGCGCAACCAGCGCCTCGAGACGGATCGTCCCTACGAAGCACTGGTGACTTCCGTGGGCGACGACGGCGTCACCATTGCGGTTGGGCCGGTGGCCGGCAAGCTCGATCTCGCCGCGGACTTCGAGGGCAAGCTGCGCACCGATGATTTTCTACTCGTGCGCCTCAGCGACGACGACGACGAAAGCGAACCACGCCGTTTCGTCATCGACCCGACGACACCGGTCGAGGGCGCGCTCGTCGCCATGTCGCCAAAGACCGGATTCGTTACCGCCCTGGTCGGCGGCTACGACTTCGAACGTTCGCAATTCAACCGCGCCATCCAGGCCAAGCGGCAGCCGGGGTCGGCCTTCAAACCGCTGCTCTTTGCCGCTGCCCTCGATACCCACCTGACACCCGCTTCGGTCATCCTCGACGAAGAAATCATCTACGATGATCACGGGCGCCAATGGCGGCCACAGAACTTCGAAAAGAGGCATTACGGCCTCACCTCGCTGCGCGAAGCGCTGACCCACTCGCGCAACGTCGTCGCCGTCAAGCTGGCCGACCAGATCGGCATCGGCTACCTGGTGAAATACCTCAAGCGTTTCGAATTCAGCGCACCGCTGATGCGCAACCTCTCGATCGCCCTCGGCTCGACCGAGGTCACGCCGCTCGAGCTGACGTCTGCCTACGCGGTCTTCGCCAACCAGGGGAAAACGGTCGAGCCGATCTTCATCACGCGCATCACCGATCACGAGGGTGCCGTGCTCGAAACCAACGAGGTGAAGACGCGCGACGTCATCCCGGCCACCACGGCACACATGGTCAACAGCATGCTGCAGGACGTCGTGCGCCGCGGCACCGGCAGGCGCGCCGGCGGGCTCAAGCAACCGACGGCCGGCAAGACCGGAACGACCAACGACCTGCACGACGCCTGGTTCATGGGCTTCACGCCACAACTGATCGCCGCCGTGTGGGTCGGGTTCGACAACAAGCGCTCGATCCGCGAGACCGGCGGGCGCGTCGCCGCGCCGATCTGGAAGGAGTTCATGAGCGAGGCGATCGGCGGCGAGCCGCGGCGCGAGTTTGCCGTGCCGCAAGGCCTCAAGTGTGTACACATCGACCCGATTACCGGCGTCCGCGCAGCGGCCGGCGGTGACGCTCTCCTGGAGTGCTTCCGCTCCGGCACCGAACCCCAGCCCGGTTCGATCCCGGCCATTCAGCTCATCGGCAGCAGCGACGACGGCCCGTCCGAGCTCGAATTCCTGCGCAACGATTTCTGAACTGAGTCACCACGCCAGCGCAGCGCGTCGCGACAGCACCGCCGCGCGCCGTGCCGTCGAGCCCTCCCCGCCATGTCCGACATCGACTTCCTACAAATGATGAGCCTCGAGGCGCACGGTCCCGACACCTACGTCGGCAGCGGGCCGAGCTATCCGTGGGGCGGCCTCTACGGCGGCCAGATCATCGCTCAGGCGGCGCGGGCGGCGGCCCTGACCGTCGATCCCGATCACTCGCTGCACTCGCTGCACGCCTATTTCATCCGCCAGGGCGACGCCGGGCAACCGATTCGCTTCGAGGTCGACCGGATCCGCAACGGGCGCAGCTTCACGACCCGGCGCGTCGTCGCAAGACAGGCAGTCGGCGCCATCCTCAACCTGGCCGCCTCGTTTCACGTCGCCGAAGACGGCGCCGCCGTGCAAACCGAAGCGATGCCGAGCGTCGACGCCCCGGAATCACTGAGCGAAGACTCGTGGAGCCCACTTTTCGAACGCCGCTCTCTGCGCGACGACATCGGCGTCGGACGGGTCGGCGCATGGCTGCGCATGCGCGCCGGTCTCGACGACCAGATTCTCAACGCCTGCGCCCTGACCTATCTCTCGGACGATCTGCCGACCGAAGCCGTCATCGCACGCCACCCGCAACGACCACCGCGCGAGGAAACGTTCACCACCTTCTGGAACGCCAGCCTCGACCACGCGATCTGGTTCCATCAACCAATCGCCGCCGACACCTGGCAGCTACACGATTTCAGCTGCCGCGGCCTCGTCCAAAACCGGGGACTATCCACAGGCGCCATCTTCGACCAAAACGGAGGCCACCTGGCCACCGTCACACAGGAAGTTCTCGTCCGCAGAAACAAGACCCCGCGCTAAAGACGGTCGGTAGAGTCGGTGATCCGCCGATGAACGCAGATGGCCGCAGATGGAGGCTCCGGTTGCCCGACGATCCATCCGCCGATGAACGCAGATGGCCGCAGATGGAGGCTCCGGTTGCCCGACGATCCATCCGCCGATGAACGCAGATGGCCGCAGATGGAGGCTCCGGTTGCCCGACGATCCATCCGCCGATGAACGCAGATGGCCGCAGATGGAGGCTCCGGTTGCCCGACGATCCATCCGCCGATGAACGCAGATGGCCGCAGATGGAGGCTCCGGTTGCCCGACGATCCATCCGCCGATGAACGCAGATGGCCGCAGATGGAGGCTCCGGTTGCCCGACGATCCATCCGCCGATGAACGCAGATGGCCGCAGATGGAGGCTCCGGTTGCCCGACGATCCATCCGCCGATGAACGCAGATGGCCGCAGATGGAGGCTCCGGTTGCCCGACGATCCATCCGCCGATGAACGCAGATGGCCGCATATGGAGGGCGGCTGTCCATGAGGCGGAGCAATAGTTATACTATTGTCTATTGTACTCTTGTTTTGATTTGGATATCACTATAGCTATTCTATATACTATACTCATGGCGCAGCGCAGCGATCCGCAGACATATTCGATCATCGGGGCTGCAATTGACGTGCACAGAGAGCTTGGGTTCGGTTTTCTCGAGGGGGTGTATCAAGAAGCTCTGGCGATCGAGCTGGAGAATTCCGGCGTCGGGTTTTGCGAGCACGTCGACCTGGGAATCGACTACAAGGGGGAGCGTTTGCGCAGCGCGTACAGGGCCGACTTCGTGTGTTGCCAGCGCGTTCTCGTCGAGATCAAAGCGGTGCGTGCGCTGTCGAGCAACGACGAAGCCCAGATCCTGAACTACCTCAAGGCATCACGCCTCGAGATCGGGCTACTCTTGAATTTCGGCGCCGCCCGCCTCGAGCATCGACGGTTCATCTGGACACACCGACCACGCCTTCCCCACTTCTCCAGCTGAACCAACCACCCGGCCCCCTCACCGGCGGATCGATTCACTCAGACAACCCGAATCCCCGACCACCCATCCGTGGCCATCAGCGTTCATCGGCGGATCGATTCACTCAGACAACCCGAATCCCCGACCACCCATCTGTGGCCATCGGCGTTCATCGGCGGATCGATTCACTCAGACAACCCGAATCCCCGACCACCCATCTGTGGCCATCAGCGTTCATCGGCGGATCGATTCACTCAGACAACCCGAATCCCCGACCACCCATCTGCGGCCATCAGCGTTCATCGGCGGATCGATTCACTCAGACAACCCGAATCCCCGACCACCCATCTGCGGCCATCGGCGTTCATCGGCGGATCGATTCACCGGACAACCCGAATCCCCGACCACCCATCTGCGGCCATCGACGTTCATCGGCGGATCGATTCACTCAGACAACCCGAATCCCCGACCACCCATCTGCGGCCATCAGCGTTCATCGGCGGATCGATTCACTCAGACAACCCGAATCCCCGACCACCCATCTGCGGCCATCGGCGTTCATCGGCGGATCGATTCACCGGACAACCCGAATCCCCGACCACCCATCTGCGGCCATCAGCGTTCATCGGCGGATCGATTCACCGGACAACCCGAATCCCCGACCACCCATCTGCGGATTGAGCTATACCGACCACTGCTGGCAGTGATGGCGACGCACTGCTTCAATG
Organism: uncultured Binatia bacterium (SeqCode); assembly: GCA_965216585.1. Taxonomy (GTDB): domain Bacteria; phylum Desulfobacterota; class Binatia; order HRBIN30; family CADEER01; genus CADEER01. The sequence goes on from CBDCGC010000003.1 coordinate 1,264,155, forward strand.
ATCTCACCGACGCGTGCCTGACCCGACACCGGCGGTGTTTTCTCTGCGGATGACAACTGATCGAGCACGGACAAGCTCGATTCGCGGATCGCCGTCAAGTCGTAACCGCCTTCGAGAACTGCAACACAACGCCCGGCGCAACAACTATCGGCGACGGCCAACAACTTGCGCGCCATGTGGGCAAAGCCCGCTTCGCTGACCGCCATACCGCCGAGCGGATCGCGGGCGTGCGGATCGAAGCCGGCGGAGATGAGGACGAAGTCGGGATCGTAGCGCGTCGCGATCGGCTCGATGATCGCTTCGAACACCTCGGCGTAGTCGGCGTCGCCGCAGGCGCCGGGCAGGGGCACGTTGACCGTGTACCCGGCTCCTTCGCCGTTGCCGCTTTCCTCGATCGCGCCGGTGCCTGGATAGAAGGGATAGCGGTGTGTCGACATGAAGAGCACGGCCGGATCATCGTAGAACGAGTGTTGCGTACCGTTGCCGTGGTGGACATCCCAATCGACGATCAGCACTCTCTCCAATCCGTGTTGCCGGCGCAGATGCGCAGCACCGACGGCAACGTTGTTGAAGAGACAGAAACCCATGGCGCGAGCCCGCTCGGCGTGGTGGCCGGGCGGCCGCACCATGGCGAAGCCGTTGTCGACCGAACCGGCCATGACCTCGTCGATCAGGGCCAATACACCCCCGGCAGCCAGACACGCCGTGTCGAACGACTCGGCCGACACGGGGGTGTCGCCGTCAAAGGCGGCGCGCTCGACGCCGCGCGTCCCGGCGACGGCTTCGAAATGCCCGCCGTCGTGAACGAGAACGATCTCCTCGGCGGTCGCCGCGCGCGGCGCCACGCGGCGCACACCGTCGCCCTCCGCAACAGCCGCACACAAGGTCTCGATGCGCTGCGGCCGCTCCGGATGCCCAGCCCCGGTGTCGTGGCGCGTGTAGCGCTCGTCGAGAACGATCCCCGTAGTCTTCATTGACGTATCCAATCCTGGCCGCGACGATCCGGGCACTTGCTGAAGGCCGCGTCTCCGGTGGAGCCGGCCTGAGAGCTCGTAGCACAACGGAGTGGTGACGAGAACACGATCGCAGCCGTGGGCGCAACGTCTGGCCGCGACCCGCTCTCGTGGTAGGCTCCGACGATGACCGACTCGGACATCGACAAGGATCGTTGGCGAGTCGTCATCGTCGCCGTGCCGAGCTGTATGGCGTCGGCTGTCATCGGTACGCAGGAAGCGTTCGCCATCGCCGACCTCGCCCGCGCCGGGCAGGCGCCGCGCATCGAGGTGGAGATCGCCACCGTGGGCGGCGATGCTTCGCCGGGGTTTGCCGGCTTCGCCGTACCCTCGAGCGTGCAACTCGACGCGGTCGAGCGCCCCGATGCGGTGATCGTGCCGCCGGTGATCGGCGATCCCAACGGGTTCGTCACCGAGCAACGAGCGCTGGTCGACTGGCTGGCGGGTGCCGGCTCGGATGGGTCGATTACCGCCGCGGCGTGTACAGGGACGTTCCTGCTCGCCGAGACCGGCATGCTCAACGGGCGCCGCGCCACGACGACGCCTCACTTTCGCACGACCTTCGAGAAGCGCTACCCGGAGGTTCACCTACGCACCGCGCTGCGCGTCGTCGACGAGGGCGCCGTCGTCACGGCCGGCGCGACGACCTCCTACCTGGACCTCGCCCTGGCCCTGATCGGCCGCTTCCACGGCCCGCGGCTCGCCGTCGAGGTCGCGCGGATTCTCGCCACCGATCCCAATCCGCGTTCGCAACGCCCCTACATGCTGCCGGCTCCGGCGCCCGAGCACAGCGACCGGGAAATCCAGCGAACCGAGCAGTGGATGGCACAGAATCTGGTGCAGCCGCTCGACAGCGAATCACTGGCAGGCGTCGCCGGCATGAGCCGGCGCAACTTCCTGCGCAGGTTTCGAGCCGCGACCGGCGAGACGCCGCGCGAGTATCTGCAGAGGCTGCGAGTCGAGGCGGCGATGAAGGATCTCGAGGCCACGAACCTGTCGATCGAAGAAGTGACCTATCAGTGCGGCTACGAGGACAGTCGCTCCTTCCGCCGCCTGTTTCGCCGCCAGACGGGTTTGACCCCCGGCGAATACCGGCGCCGTTTTGGCTACGGCGGCGCCGGCCAAGAACCTCCCGGCGATGACGACTAGCGCCTACAGCCGTCCGTTCTGACCTCGTTTCTGTCGCTTCCCACCCTGTCGCGCATCGGGCTTCGTTGCGACGATCGCAGGCGACTCGAAGGTCGGGGCCGTGGCCAACGCGATCGCGACCGGCGACAGAATCGAAAAGGAGATCACCATGCCAACGCTGCACGGAATCGAAGTCTCACCGTTCGTCCGCAAGGTGCGCATCGTGCTCGCCGAAAAGGGAGTGGACTACGAGATCAACCCAGTCATGCACTTTGCCCTACCGGAGGGCTACGAGAAGCTGCATCCCCTGCGCAAGATCCCCGTATGGACGACGGACGACGGCGACGACATTCCCGACTCGTCGGCGATCGTCGCCTACCTCGACAAAGCCTATCCGTCGCCGCGAGTGATGCCCGAGGACGCCGTCGAGCTCGGGCGCGCGTTGTTCCTCGAGGAGTACTCCGACACGGCGGTAGCGATGAACGTCGCAACGATCTTTCTCGAGAAATTCGCTTCGCCGCGCTTCTTCGGCAAAGATCCCGACCAGAAGAAGATCGATGCGGCACGCACCCACCTGGCGACGCAATTCGCCTACCTGGAAGAAGTCCTCGGTTCTCGCGATCACATGGTCGGCGATTCCTTCAGCGTCGCCGATGCTGCCCTGGCGAGCTGCTTCACGACCTACCGCCACACCGAGCTCGAAGTCGACGCCGGCCAGCACCCGAATCTACGCCGCTACGCCGATGCCATGCTGGCGCGACCGACGACGGCAGCGATCTTCGAAGAGGAGGTCGAAAAGTACGCCAACGCCTGACGCGCACACTCGCCGCCGGAGCTGCGAGCCGTGCGCTCAGGGCCTGTCTTTTCGCAGGCGACTCGGCTCAGGGAGATTTCGCCTTGAAGAGTCCGGCATCGTTGCGTTGAAACGACGGGAAGGTCGATTGCCAGCAGGTCGGGTCGCCAGAGCGAACGAGCTGGACGACCAGCTCCGTACCGAAATCCAGCGGCAAGGCTGGCAGCGTCAGATTGTCCCGCCCCGCCTTCACCTGCATCTTGGCCTTGCCACTACCCGCCCGCACCTTGACCTTGGTCACACCGTCGGCGTTGCCGTCGCGACTCTTGTACCTGTAGCCAACCGACCCCGTCTCCTTCCAGCACGGTTTGCCGTCGCACGTCCCACCGGCCGGAATCGACAGGTCGACGATTCGAACACCATCCAAGTAGGCGCACAAAGCGTAGTCGGTATCCGTCCCCGGCTCGCCAAACGAAGCCAGGTCCGCCGTTCCATTGATCCACTTCCACTGCAACTTCGGCTTCGCCCCGGCTTTCACGACCAATCGAGACTTCGGAGCCTGAGAACACGCAGGTGCCATCGCGCGTGAGCACGAAAATGGCCGTACGACAGAAATGTCGTGCAGGAACGACGTCGTTGATGTAGGTCCTACTGAAATCGCCAACTGCGCCCCTGTTGACGGATCCACTCTTACGATCTGCTCCAGATGGGAGCCAAGCATACTTTGGCGACACTACCATGCCGAGAGCTCCCCAAAGATCCGAACTGGCGGCCCGCTGTAAGCATGCGCCGACAATATGGTAAGCTACGCGGCGATGTTTGGAATCGGCGTCACGGAGCTCATGGTCATTCTCGGCGTCGCGCTGGTCGTGCTCGGACCGAAGCGGCTGCCGGAGGTGGCTCGCTTTCTCGGCAAGGGGCTGGCTGAGTTTCGCCGCGCCACCTCTGACGTCACGGCCGAGCTGCGCAGCGCCCAGGCGGCCATCGACGCCGAGGCGCGCAAGGCACTGCGGGCCGCCGAGCCGAAAGAGGCGAAAGACGAGGCGAAGAGCGCCAAGGCCAAGCGGCCACCGCGCGGCAAAGCCGGTGAAGACTCCGGCGGTGGCGATCGCGCCGCGGAGGATGAGAAAAAGCCGGCTCGGCCGAACCGCAACGGCGCCGAGAAAGAAGCCGACACCGCAGCTGGCGCCGGCGAAACGGAAAAACCCGAGACTTCCGCTCCGGCAGCACCAAAAGGCAAGCAACCGCCTGAGGCCGAGTCCGGCTCGTAGCCGCCGGCTCACCATCATCTGAAGCGTGGCAATGGCAAGCGTTGACGATACGGCGATGCCGCTCTCCTCTCATCTCGAGGAACTGCGCTGGCGTATCGTGCGGTCCGTCGCAGCGATCGCCCTCGCCTTCGTCTTTACCTATGCGCTTGCCGAATCCATCTTCGACATTCTGACTCGACCGCTCTTCGCTCACATCGGCGAGCACGTCGAGCTCATCGGTACCGGCGTCACCGACGCGTTCTTCACCAAGCTCAAAGTCGCCTTCTTCGCGGCGATCTTCCTCGCCAGCCCGGCAATCTTCTACCAGATTTGGGGCTTCATCGCGCCGGGACTGTACGAGAACGAAAAGAGCTACGCGCGCCCGTTCGTCGCCGCCGCGACGTTCTTCTTCCTCCTCGGCGCCACCTTTTGCTACTTTGCCGTCTTCCCCGTCGCCTTCCACTTCTTCGTCTCCGAGTTCATGTCGATCGGCGTCTCGCCGGCGCTGCGCATCACCGAGTACCTGTCGTTCTCCTCGCGCATGCTGCTCGCCTTCGGCGCCGTCTTCGAGCTGCCGGTCTTTACCTTCTTCCTCGCCCGCATCGGCCTGGTGAACCACACCATGATGATCGAATGGGCGCGCTACGCCGCCGTAGGCGCCTTCATCATCGCCGCCATCATGACACCGGCCGATGCGGCCTCACAATTCCTCATGGCGGGTCCGCTGATGATCCTCTACGGCCTCAGCATCGGCGTCGCCTACGTCGTCGGTCAGGCCAGCAGTGACGCAGGCCAAAACCAAGACCAAGACGACGAAGACGAAGACGAAACGGCCGGCGATGACGGCGAGTGATGCGCGCCACGCGGTCGTCGCCATCTTCATCGAGGTCGCGCCGGCCGACATCGCGCTGCTGAAGTTTCTCTTCGAATCCTACGAGGGCGTCGCCGTGGTCCGCACCGTCGACCGCCACGAGGCCGTCATCGTCGCCCTGGTCAGTAGCGACTTCATCGACGTCGCGCGCGGCATGCTCGATTCTCTGCGCGGCCGCATCGACTTCCGCGAGATCGAGGCACCGGCCGGCGCCAACGAAGACTGGCTTCTGCAACACATGCTCGACGCCAGTCTTCCAGGGCTCGATCCGTAACGCGAGAACTGACGCCGCAGCCCGATCAACCTGATGCGGCGACCGGATCGGTCTTCCAGCGGTCGAAGACGTGGAAGAGAATCAGCTTCTGGTATTCGATGAGCAGGCGGCGGATGCTCATGCGATCCTTCCACCAGTGTTCGGGATCGAAGGCTCCGTAGCGAGTCGGCCGCGTGATCACGCGCAGGCCACCGCCGGCGAGATGGCGGTAGATGGTGCCGGCCCGGCGCGTGTGGAATTTCGACGTCACCAGCAGCAGCGAGCGCGCCTGCTTGTCGAGCAGATAGCGCAGAACGACGCGCGCTTCCGAGTAGGTCGATCCGGCGGCTCGATCGAGGACGGTGATGGCTTCGGCCGGTACGCCGAGCTGCAGGGCAACCGAGCGGTTGTTTTCATAGATGCGCGGCACCTCGACACCGCGCTCGCGCAGGGCGCGATAGCCGGCGTTTTCGGGCTCGCGACAGAGAACGATTTCGCCGGCCCGACCGGCGTCGTAGAGGTCCACCGCCTCGAGAATGCGATCGGGAAACGATCCCGACAAGACGACGATCGCATCGGCCGCCCGCGGCGCTTGATCGACGATCAGGAAGGCCCCGACTCGCGACAGCACGGCGGCTGAGCTCAGCCACAACGCGGCCGCTACCGCGGCGAGCGCAAGTAAGCGAAACGTCCTGCTCATCAACAATGATCGCCGCTACGGACGAGCGCCGCTTGCATCTCGCCTCTCATACGGTCAGGCTATCGGAATGGAGCAGAAACGAACAGTCGCGACCGTGGCCAGCCTGGCGTTGGCTGCGCTGCTGGCATGCTCCGGCGCCGTCTGGGTCTACTCCGCAGTGGCCGACGTCGCCGCAGAAGCAACCCAACATCGATACCTCGTCGCCGTATCGGGCATGACCTGAAGCTCCTCGTGCGCGCACAGGGTTCGTGAAGCCCTGCTGGGTCTACCCGAGGTCGCCGAGGTGAGCGTCGACTTCGCGGCAAAGACGGCGACGATTTCAGCCACCTCCAGCGGTGTCACTCGAGCGGCTTGCGAAAAAGCTCTCGACGACGCCGGCTACGGGATCGTCAGCTTCACCTCCATCGCCAACGAGTAGGGCGCGTGCGCCGTCACGCACCCGCCACTGCGAGGAATCGCCAACCGATTCTCGAAGTGCTGCAACGCGTTCTGCCGGCCAGCGGTTTGGTGCTGGAAGTCGCCAGCGGTACCGGTGAACACGCCGTCTACATGGCGCACCACCTCCCCGGCCTGACCTGGCAGCCGAGCGACGCCGACGAGGACGCCGTGCGCAGCATCGACATGTGGCGCGACGCCGAAGGCAGCCCGAACCTGCGACCGGCGCTGCACCTCGATGCGACCTCCCCGCAATGGCCGATCGAGAGCGCCGACGCTCTGGTCTGCATCAACATGGTCCACATCGCGCCCTGGCAAGCCACTTTGGGACTGCTCGAAGGAGCGGCGCACCTGCTTCCCGAGGCGGCAACGCTCTTCCTCTACGGCCCCTACCTTCTCGACCATCGCCCGACCGCGGCGAGCAATCTCGCCTTCGACGAGAGTCTGCGCGCCCGCAATCCGGCCTGGGGTCTGCGCCGAGTCGCCGACCTCGAGAAAGCCGCCGAGGAGCACGGCTTTCACCGCGAGGAGACGATCGACATGCCGGCCAACAACGTATCGCTCATCTTCCGGGCGCCGTAGTCAGAATCGACCGACCGACCCGGCTTTGCGGCAAAGCGCACTTTGCGGCATGCTCGAGCGATGATTCGCAACGTCGTTCGCCTCGCATGTCTGACCGCCCTCGCCGGCGCCGTCGCCGCCTGCGCCGGCAAGAAGCCGGAAAGTGCAGAGGAGCACTATGCCGTCGCCGCCGATCACCTGCGAGCCGGCGCCTACCCGATGGCGATCACGAGCTACCGCGAGCTACTCGATCAGCATCCGTTCAGCGAATTGGCTGAGGACTCGGAGTTGCGTATCGCACAAGCGCATTTTCAGAACCGCGCCTGCCCCGAAGCGATCGCGGCTTTCTCCGACTTCCAACGCCGGCATCCGACCAGTCCGCACCTGCCCTTGGTCGGCTATCAGATCGGCCTCTGCCACGAGCGACAAATGAAGAAACCCGATCGCGACCAAAGCGCTTCGCAGAGCGCCCACGCCTACTACCAAGCGGTCATCAACCAGTTTCCGGAGAGCCCGTTCGCGGATTTGTCGCGCGAACGCCTACAGCATTGCCGCGAGAGCCTGGCGCAGCACGAGCTCAACATCGCCTCCTACTATCTCAAAGTCGGCCAGAAAAAAGCCGGCGAGATTCGCCTGGTCGATCTGGTCAAGCGCTACAACGACACCGACCAAGCCGCCGACGCGCTGCACCAGCTGGCGGAAATCTACGGCGATCGCGACGAGAGCGACAAGGAGACTCTGGCGCTGGCCGCACTGCTCTACCACCACAAGGCGCACAATCTCGCAGCCAGCGCCGATGCCAGGCTCGACGAGCTGAGCGAAGCCAGCGAACGACCGCTCGGCGATCCGCTGGCGGCACTTCTCTCGCGCTCGGGCCGCTACCGCGACCTCGACACCGCGGCCGACGAAGAAACCGACGTCGCCGGGCTGAAAGAGCTGCCGACCGGAGCACCCAAGGTGGGATTCAATCAGCCCACCTACGACCCGATCGAAACCGGCCGGCCGAACCGGCGCTACTGAGCCACGGCACGATCCGGCACCCGCTCGGGCGATCACCCGGCCCGAGCGGCCCGTTGAATTCGCCATTCGGAGAAAGGCGACGGTTGACACGGATGGATTCCTGAAATAAGGAATCCCTTACATAGAAAGACATACACCTTATCTAGAGTGGCTGAGGGACTGGCCCTTCGAAGCCACAGCAACCGGTTCTCGATCTTCAACATGGGGATGCGGTGCTAAGTCCAGCCGGGAGGATTTCCCGGAAAGATAGGGGTGGAAGAGACGAAAAGCCTCCGCCACCCGGCGGAGTTTTTTTTTGCCATGAAGCGAATCGATGCAGGGGAAGGAAGACCGCCCATCCACCCCGGCGACGCGCACGTCGTCATCGCCGGGGTCGGCGGCCTCGGCTGTCCGGCGGCAACCGCCCTCGCCGCTGCCGGCATCGGCCGTCTGACCTTGATCGACCCCGACCGGGTGGAGCGCTCGAATCTGCCGCGTCAGCTACTCTACAGCGAGTCCGATCTCGGCCGCGCCAAGGTCGATGTCGCCGCCGCCGCTTTGCAAAGCCGCTTTCCGCGGGTGTCCATCCAAGCCTTCGCCACGGCGGTGAGCAGCGACAATGCCGGCCACTACCTCGGCGCCGCCGATTTCGTCGTCGATGCGACCGACGGCACGGCCACCAAGCTGATGATCAACGACTGCGCCCTGCGCTACCAACGACCGTTCTGCCACGCCGGCGCCGTCGGCCTGCGCGGTCAGGTACTGACGGTCGTTCCCGGGCGCGGCGGTCCGTGCCTGCGCTGCGTCTTCCCGCAAGGCGACGAAGACGACGATTCGACGAGCTGCTCGCGCGCCGGCATCGCCGGACCGCTCACCGGTCTCATCGGTGCGATACAGGCGGCGGAAACACTCGCCTACCTCGCGGGTGAATCGCGCGACGGGCGAATGGTCGTCTGCGACGCCTGGCGGGATCGCTGGCAGGAAATCGACATGCGGGCAGTGCCGCGCTGCGCGAGCTGCGCCGAGCACCCGGGCAACACCGAAGCCGTAGAAGGAGAGAGCCAATCATGGGCCATGTAACGGGATTGCGCTGCCGCGAATGCGGGGCGCCGTACGAGCAGGAACCACTCCACGTATGCGACCAGTGTTTCGGTCCGCTCGAGGTACAGTACGACTACGAGGCGATCGCATCGACGCTGACGCGCGAGCTCATCGAGTCGCGACCGCGCAACCTCTGGCGCTATCGCGAGCTGTTGCCGATCGAGAAGGATCCGATCATCGGACCGTATTCGGGATTTACGCCGTTGGTCAAAGCCGACCGGTTGGCCCGCGAGCTCGGCGTCAAAGAGCTCTACGTCAAAGACGATTCGGTCAATCACCCGACCTTCTCCTACAAGGACCGCGTCGTTTCGGTCGCCATCTCAAAGGCAATCGAGTTTGGCTTCGAAACCGTCTCCTGCGCCTCCACCGGCAACCTCGCCAACAGCGTTTCGGCACATGCCGCCCGCGCCGGCTTGCGCTGTTTCATCTTCATCCCCGACAATCTCGAGCAGGGAAAAGTCATCGGCTCGGGAATCTACGGTCCGCGCACGGTTGGCATCCGCGGCAACTACGACGACGTCAACCGCCTGTGCAGCGAGATCGCCGACAAATACCGTTGGGCATTCGTCAACATCAACATCCGTCCCTACTACACCGAGGGTGCCAAGACCTACGGCTACGAAGTCGCCGAGCAACTCGGTTGGAAGTTCCCGCAACACATCATCGTCCCCACCGCTGGCGGAACGATTCTGCCAAAGGTGGCGAAGGCCTTCGAGGAGATGCAGAAGACCGGCCTGGTGGACGGCGATCTGCCCAAGATCTATTCGGCGCAAGCGGGTGGATGCGCCCCCGTCGTCAACGCCCTGCACGCCGATCGAGAGCTGATCGAACCGGTCAAGCCCGATACGATCGCCAAGTCGATCGCCATCGGAAACCCAGCAGACGGCTACTATGTGCTCAAAGCAGTGCGCGAGTCGGGCGGCTGGGGTGAGTCGGTGACCGATCGGGAAATCGTCGAGGCGATCCACTTGCTGGCGCGCACCGAAGGGATCTTCACCGAACCGGCCGGCGGGACGACCGTCGCCGTCACCAAGAAGCTGATCGAGCTCGGCAGGATTCCCGCCGACGAGTCGATCGTCATCAGCGTTACCGGCAACGGCTACAAGACACTGGAAGCAGTCAGCGAAAGTGTCGAACGGCCGTTCGTCATCGACGCTCGCCTCGGCGACTTCGACGAGCTCTACGACGGTTTGCACTCACGCGACGGCCAAGAGATGGTTGGTACCAAGGCCGCGACCGGCTGAGCCGGCGCCGCCCGCAACCAGAGAACGAGAGAACAGACAAGGATCGAAGGAGCATCCCTATGCCAGTACAAGTTCGCATTCCCACGCCACTGCGCCGATTCACCGCCGGATCGGAGGAAGTTTCGGCGGCTGGAGCCAACGTCGGAACCGTCGTCGAAGACCTCGAGCGACAGTTCAACGGCATCAAAGAACGCCTATGCGACGAAGAGGGGAAGGTTCGCCGCTTCGTCAACATCTACGTGAACGGCGACGACATCCGCTTTCTCGAAGACCTCGAGACCGCGCTCAAGGACGGCGACGAGGTTTCGATCGTCCCGGCGATCGCCGGGGGCTGATGCCGTCATGTCCCAACCTCGCGCCGCCGAGGCCGAAGTGCGGCAAGAACCCGCACGATCGGCACGCGTCAGCTCGGTTCTCGATCTGGTCGGAAATACTCCGCTGGTCGACGTCACCGCGATGGGCGAGACTCTGGCGGCCGGGGTGCGCCTCTATGCCAAGTTGGAGGGTTTCAATCCCGGCGGCTCGATCAAGGACCGCGCCGCGCTGTGGATGATGCGGTGCGGCCTCCAATCAGGCGATCTCTGCCAGGGCAAGACGGTACTCGACTCAAGCTCCGGAAATACCGGAATCGCCCTGGCGATGATCGGCGCCGCCTACGGTTATCCGGTGTCGCTCGTGCTACCGGAAAACGTCAGCACCGAACGCAAGCGCATCATCCAGGCCTTCGGCGCCAAGATCATCTACAGCAGCGGCCTGGAGGGATCGGACGGTGCCATACTCAAATGCCGCGAGGTCATCGCCGAAGATCCAGATCGCTACTTCAAACCCGATCAGTACTTCAACGACAACAACCCGCAGGCTCACTATGAAAGCACCGGACCCGAAATCTGGCAGGCGACGGGCGGGCAGGTAACGCACTTCGTCGCCGGAATCGGCACCGGTGGCACGGTCATGGGAACTGGACGGTTCTTGAAAGAGCAGAATCCCTCCTTGCAAGTCATTGCGGCAGAGCCCGACGATGCTCTGCACGGCCTCGAGGGTCTCAAGCACATGGCCAGCTCGATCGTGCCAGGTATCTACCACGAGGAGATGCTCGACGGTAAAGTTCCCGTGCCGACCGACAACGCATACGATCTGTGTTACGAGATGGGCGAGCGACTGGGCTTGGTGGTCGGACAGTCCGGCGGCGCCGCGCTCTACGCGGCGTTGCAAGTCGCGCACGACCTCAGCGACGGCGTCGTCGTCATGATCTTTCCCGACTTCGGAGACCGGTACCTGAGCACCAATCTGTGGAGCGGATGGGTCGACCGCGCCAATCAACGGCAAGAGCGAGAGTCCTATGGCGGCTGAAAACGAAATTCGCGAACGCATCTACCTGACCTACCCCCAAGATCTGATCAAGGATCCGTTGATCTATGAGGTCGGGCACCGCTTCGCCGTGAAGACGAACATCCGCGGCGCCAATGTCAACGACACGATGGGGTTGGTCGCGCTCGAGCTCGACGGCACACGTGAAGAGATCGATCGCGCCGTCGCCTGGTTGCGCGAGTCGGGCGTGACCGTTGAACCGATCGAAAAGAACGTCATCGAATAGAAGAGAATCTCTGCGATCGAGGTCATGTCGCTCAGCGACCTACAAATCGACCACTACAGCCGGCAGATCCTCGTGCCGGAAATCGGCGGCCGCGGACAACGGCAACTCCTGCGTTCTTCTTTCACCGTACGCGGCGACTCGCTCGCCGCCGGCATCGCCGCCAGCTACCTCGCCGCGGCGGGAGTTGCGCGCGCCGACTCTGCCGACCTCGTCATCGCCGATTCGGGCGTCCTCCACGAAGTCCAACCCGCCAAGCCAGCGCCGCCGCTGATCGCCATCGGCGGCAGCGACCGCCCCTGGTACACGCGGGGCACGACGACCGCGACCTGCCGCGAGTGCCTCACGACGCCGGCCGGCACCGAGAAGCCCGATCCCTCCGGCGAGTCGACGGCGGCGTGCACGCCGTACGTCGTCGGCGCGGCGGCGGCACTCGAAGCGATGCGCTTGCTTCTCGGTCGGGCACCGCAGCAGGCGGCGCACATTGCCTTCGAAGCCGGCGGAACTCGCCGGCACATCCACCCGCTCGCCGAGTGCAGGCACGGCACAGCCCGCGTTACACCCGCGTGATCGACATGGCGCCCAATCCCGGAATCCTCAAACTCGACCTCGCCATCCGCGGCGCCGTGCTCGACGATTCCCTGCGCGCACGCGGCGATCTCGTCCCCGACATGGCGGCACTCAGCCCAGGCACGCGCAGCGTCGAGATCGTCCTGCCCGGCGACGTGCTGGTGCGCACCCCGGTCGATGAGACCTTCACCGCCGACTCGCCGTACAGACTGACGGAGGACACGGATCACATCTACCTCGAATCGGACGGCGAACGCGCCGAGGTACGCATCGTCCCGCCGCCGCGGTACTACTCGCAAAAGACCCGCTCGGGCACGCCGATGTACCGCATCGGCCACAGCTACGGTCCCTACATCGCCATCAATCCAGCCAGTCACTGCGCCTTCTCGAACAGCAGCTCCGAATGCCTGTTTTGCGATGCGGCAACCCAGGCAGCCGGTCGCAAAGAACCCATCCCGGTCGACGACGTCATCGACACCGTCGGCGCCGCCTTCGCCGACGGCGCCGTCGAGTTCGTCTACCTCCACATCGGCTACATCGACAGCGACGACGCCGGCGTCCACTTTCTCGAGCCCTACGTGCGCGCCATCAAGCGCAACTTCGACACGCTGGTGGCGGTGCAGCTCCAACCGCCGCGCGACAATCGCTGGATCGATCATCTGTACGCCATCGGCGTCGACGCTCTGAGCTACAGTATCCAGATCCACGACGAGAAAATCCTCGAGCGCGTCTGCGTCGGGCGGACAGAAGTGGTCGGCCGGCGGCGCTACTACGAAGCGCTCACCCACGCCGCCGGCATCTTCCCCAGCGGCACGGTGTGGAGCGACTTGATCGTCGGCCTCGAACCGGTTTCGTCGACGATCGCCGGGGTCGACGAATTGGTCGACATGGGCGTGCTCCCCGTATTGTCCGTTTTCCACCCGTTCGGCGACACCGACTTGAGCACACACCCCGTGCCCGACACGATCGAAGTCGCACCGATCTTCACGCACCTCTTCGAGCGCGTACGCCAGGCAGGCATCAACATGAACTGGGTCCGTGACCTGAGCTTTGCCGTCACCCCCTTCGAAGCGCGCTATTTTTCCGAATCGGAAGTCGCAGCCACCGGGCTCGGGCCCTTCTACCGTTCCAAGTTGGGAAACATCGCGGTGCGCAACCTTTCGCGACTGCGCCGCCGCCTGCGCGTGCGTCAGGTCAACGACTCCTTCGGATCGTCCAATCTCTGACAGCGGGTGCGCGCTTCTCACCGGCGAGCCGCTGCAGGAAACCAACCATGGCGCAGGACAGCACTTTCGTCGTCGACACCAGACCTCTGTGGATCCTGCTCCTGCAGCGAGCGCGCCAGCCGTTGCTGCTGCTGACCGGCGTCCTCATCTACCTCCTGATACGCAACTCGGCGCTGCCCGCCGACCTCGAACCAGCCGGCCACCGCGCTCTGGCTGTCTTCGCCCTGTGCGTCTTCTACTGGGTCTTCGACGTCCTGCCGCTGATGATCACCAGCATTCTGGCGATCATCCTGCTTCCCCTTACCGACGTGCTGCCGGCAAAGGAGGCCTACGCACTCTTCGGCAGCGAGGCGGTGTTCTTCATCCTCGGCGCCTTCATTCTCGCCGCGGCGATGATGAAGTCTGGTTTGTCGGCGCGCATGGCTCTGGTCATCCTCAGCCGCTTCGGCAACGAGCCGGTCGCCCTGCTGCGAGGGATCTTCGTCCTCGACGCGACGATGTCGTTCTTCATGTCCGAGCACGCGGTAGCCGCCATGACCTTTCCGATCCTCGTCGAAATCGTCGCTGCCCTGCACTTGCCGCCAGCGCGCGCCAACTATGGCCGCTCCCTCTTTCTCGCCATGGCATGGGGATCGACGATCGGCGGGGTCGCCACCCTGCTCGGCGGCGCGCGGGCGCCGCTCGCCCTGGGGATTCTGCGCGAAGTCACCGGCGACACCTACTCCTTTGCCGAGTGGGCGCTGCTCAACATTCCGCTGACACTCATTCTCTCGGTCGGCGCGTGGTTCGTGCTGCGCACCTTCTTTCCCATCGGCTTGCAAGACGTGTCGCGCGCCGAGCAGGCGGTCGAGGAGAGGTTGCGCAAGATCGGACGCATGACACTGCAGGAATGGACGGTCGCCGCGGTCATGGTTGGCACCGTCGGCTGCTGGATTCTCTTCGGCGAACACCTCGGCCTCGCCAACATCGCCCTGGCCGCCGTCGTCCTCCTCTTCGCCCTGCAGGCGGTCGAGTGGCGCGACGTCGAAGGCTACGTCAACTGGGGCCTGATCCTCATGTACGGCGGCGCCATCAGTCTCGGTTCGGCACTGCACAAGAGCGGCGCCGCCGAGTGGCTGGCCAATCAGACCATCGCCAGTTGGGCGAGTGGCCCGGTCACGGTCGTTCTGCTGATCACGGCAGCGGCAGTGCTGTTGACCGAGATGATGAGCAACTCCGCCGCTGTGGCGATTCTGATGCCGCTGAGCATCGCCGTCGCCGGCCGTTTCGATCTCGACCCCCGCCTCATGGCACCGATGGTGGCGGTGCCGGCCGGTCTCTCCTTCATCCTGCCGATCGGCACGCCGGCCAACGCGATGGCGTACTCGTCCGGCTACCTGCGGGTGCGCGATCTCATCATCCCCGGACTCGTCCTGCACGCTCTGGCATTGGTGATCTTCAACCTGTTGGTTTGGTTCTATTGGCCGCTCTTCGGCCACAACTAAGCGAGGAGAACGTCGATGAAGCCCGTACTCTTGGTCATTCCTCCAGGCCTGCGCCCCTGCGCAGGTCTCGAGCATGCGCTCGAGCGCGCCGAGCGTACGGGGTCCAAGCTCATCGCCCTGGCGATCATCGACCCCGATGAAACCGCCCGCATCGCCGCCCGTCTGGACAGCGCGTTCATCGGCGAGCGAGTCGGCGATCGGGTGATGGAAGCACTGCTGCGCGAGCAGCACGTGCGCGCCGCAGATCTACTCGGCGAGATCGCCAACGGTGCCGAACGACACGGGATCGAGGTCGTCCCGCTGGTCGAAAGCGGCGACACCAGCGAGATTTGCGACCGCGTAATCCGCCAGCACGAAGTCGACTACGCGGTGCTCGTCGCCGAGCGGCGCTCTTGGCTGACGCGGCTACTCTCGCGCTCGTCGATCGTTCAGATTCCCGCTTTCGAGGGATGCGAGATCAAGGTCATCGAGGAGGACGAACACGGCATCCCCAGCGGCGGCGATCAGTCCTGATGGTCTTGCCGGCGACTTTCCGGATGCGCGGCTCCCTTACGATCACTGCCGGCGCAAGCGATCCGTCCTGATCGCCCGGAAGCGCCTGATTCGACTCAATTCGCACGAGAATCATGATCGGCAAAGGTGTCGTCTCGCTTCTCTTCAACCTCGCGCTGGGCGTGAGTCTTCCGGCCGGAGACTACGATGCCTGCTACGCCCCCGGCGCCATCGAGGCCTTCCAGCACAGCCTGCGCAGCACCCTGCACTGCGCCGCCCGCCGGCTGCGCTCCGAAAGCCCTGTCGCCTGTGATCGGCAGCCGGACCTCGAATGCGGAGAACGCGTGTTGGCGAAAATCGTCGAGTTGGTTGGTGGCGATCCCGCCGCGACACCGTGGAGTGAAGACCGCGCCAAATGCCAGATCGCCATCTATGAGGGCGTGGCAGGTTTCGTCGGCCATCGCATCGGCGAGCGCCGGGCTGGAGAACGGCGACAGCGGCAATCCCGGCAGGCATTTGCCATCGAGAGCGCGTGCGACACCGTCTTGCGATCGGAAGCCGGGCCCGTTGTCGGCGAGCCTTGCGCCTCCCCTTCGCGGCCGCGAGGGGAGAGGTACTCCGCCCCGGCGCTGGTGAGCTGCGTTCGCGCCGAGCTCGAAAAGAACGTCAGCTCGCTGTTGGGGTTCGATGATCTACGACCCAACGTCCTGCTCGTCGTCACCGACGACCAACACCCGGCGGCAGCACGCATCGCGCTGTCAAACCTGGAGCGCATCGCCGCACAGGGCGTACACTTCCCCAACGCCTTCACCACCAGCCCGCTCTGTGACCCGAGCCGGGCGAGTATTCTGACCGGCCAGAATCCGGCCAGGCACGGCGTCACCACGAACGGCGGAAGAAGCCCGCGTGGCGTTCTCCCCCTCGCCGGCAGATCGACCCTCGCCACGTGGTTTCACCAGGCGGGCTACGAGACGGCACTGATCGGCAAGTTTCTCGTCGGCTACTTCAACGCGCCAACCATGGTGCCGGACGATTGGAGCGAATGGCGCGTCTTCACCATGCCCGTGCCCAACTTCTTCGGTTACGAGCTCAATGAGAACGGCACGATCGTCGGTTACGGCGATACGCCGAACGACTATTCGACCGACGTCCTCGCCGCCCATGCCGGCAGGTTCATCGACGCCAATGCCGACCGGCCGTTCTTTGCCTACCTGGCACCGTTTGCTCCTCACTCACCCAGTATCCCGGCCCCGCGTCACCGCGGCAGGCTCGCCGACCTACCACCGTGGCGACCACCCAGTTGGGGTGTCTCCAGCGAGTTCGCTCCCGGCTGGATGCGAGCCTTTGCAGCCACCGACAAGCGACTTGCCAGCCAGGACGAGAAGATCCGGGGACAGCTCGAATCGCTATTCGCCGTCGACGAGGCGCTGGATGCGTTGCTCGCCCAGCTCGAGGAGATCGGCATCAGCGACAACACGATCGTTCTCCTGACCACCGATCACGGCCTGATGTGGGGCGAACACCGCTGGGTCGGCAAACAAACTCCCTACGAGGAATCGATTCGGATCCCCCTGGCGATGCAGTATCCGCTCGGCTTGCCGCGCCGGCGAACGCACGACGAGCTGGTTGCCAACATCGACATCGCCCCGACGCTCACGGCCCTGGCCGGCATCCAAACCGACGGTGATTTCGACGGGCGCTCACTCACCGATCTGATCGGCGGCGCCAGCGACTGGCGCTCCGACCTCGTCGTCGCGCTCGTCGCAAGCGGCATGACCGTCTCGCCGTGGACCTCGGTGCGAACCGCCGATTGGAAATACGTGCGCCACCGCCGCAGCCAAGAGCTCTACGACCTGCGCGCCGACCCGTACGAGACCGACAACAAGATCAAAGACCCGGCCTACGACGAACAACGACAGGCGATGGCCAGCCTGCTGAGCGAACGACTCGAACGCTGACCGCCTGGTTTGAGAAACTCCGCGCCTCCGGCACTCACTTGCCGGCCACCGGAGCCGCATGGGTGAGTTCGCGAGCAACTACCCGGGCGGCGACCGCCAGCCCCGCGGCGTTGGGATGTTGATTGTCAGAGAAGAGGCTACCAGATCCCTCGTCCATCGCCGTGCTGAAGGCAGGCCACAAATCAATCGCCCGGATACCCAACTCGGCTGCCAACTCGAGCCAGCGCTGCTGGGGATCGCGATAGGGTGGCGCGGCGAACTGATAAGCCTCAGGGAAGACAATGATCATCAGCGGCAGATTCATCGATCGCGCGGTATTGCGTACCCGAGTCAACGACCGGCGAACCCGCCGCCAGACCTCGACGTTCGGCGCAGCATAGAAGGCTCGATGCTCGCGCTCGACAAAGGCATCCAGCGCTTCCCAAAACCTCTTCTCTTCGGCATCGCTGGCGCGAGGCCGCAGCAGCGAGCCATTGCGCCAGGCACGCCAACCCCACGCCAGAGCAAGGTAGAACTCGCTGTGCCTGGCCAACCACCCCGGCGACTCCACCACCGGCCGCTGAGTCAGCACACCGTGGGCATTGAGCCGGGGCGCTTCGCCGATATCGTTCAGACTGACACCAAGGAGAACTTCCCGCGGTGACAATGCCGGTGCGACCGACTCGAAGAGCGCGGCCTCGGCGGCAATGTCGTACCCCGGCACGCCGGCGTTGATGACGTCGACCGCCGCCCGTCCCAGCGTGGCGAGCTCGTGCTGCAGGAGGGCGGGAAAGGTCTCGTCGTCGAGAACTGCCAGGCCAAAGACGACGGAATCGCCAAGTACGAGGATGCGTTCGCGCTGAGAATCAACGCGCACCTCCGGCCCGCGCACTCCGAAACGGTTCGTCCGAAACGGCTTGCCAAAGAGCTCCGCCGAGAGTCCAGAGCGAAAGCGGTACGGCAGGTCGTCATCGCTACCGCGCTGGTAGATGTTGCGCGGGAAACGGTTCAGGCGATCGACGATCGACGTCGATCGCGCCAGCACTTCGCCACCGATCCAAAACACCAGCACGGCAAAGGCGACGCCGACGAGAACTCCTCCCACTTTGCGCAGGCGTGCCACCCGCGCTCACCATCACCGCTTCCCGCGGGCGGGGCGAAGACCGCTGGCGCGCTCCTTGACCATGGCTCCGATGGAAAGGAACAACACTCCGTCTTCGTGATGAGGACCGGCGACGACGAACTCGCCGCGATTGCGCAGCTTGAGCACCGTGTTGACCAGCGTCTCCTGTCCCTCCATCAGCATCACGTAGAGGGACACGCGTCCGTCCTTGTAGGACGTCGGCTGCACCAGTAGATGCCGCCCTCCGGGGACGGGAAACTCCGCCATGCGATCCATCACCACCGGGCGTCGCTCTTGTTGCAGAAGGCGATACGCGGTGTAGGGGAACAATCCGAGTGAGCGCTGCAGGGTCACCATCTCGGTACCGTGCAGCCTGGCCACGCCGTTGTTCGATGCCTTGACGATACGAGTCGTCACGACGACCTCGGGAACCCGTTGCGCGAACGCCGGCGGAGCCAGGGCGATCAGCACCGTGCCGGCTGCCAAAACCGAAGCTGTCCTGACAGCTCCACCGGCCCAGGTTTCCGGGCCGCTCGTTCTGGTCACCGCAGTGCTCCCGTGTCACTGACCCAGAGCACCGCCGTCTGCGTCTCCGGCTCGATCATCAAACGATCGACCGAACCGACGATCGACTCGAAAACCACACTGTTGTCGATGTCGTCGACGACCTCTTCGAGCAAGCTATCGGCAGAATCGACATGCGCAACCGTGGTGGCAAAATCCGCGCCCGGTTGCGGCGTGGCACCAGGCCAAAACGCAAAGGCCACCAAAACCGCGGCCGCCGCGGCAACCGCCGGGAAGCTGGGCGCCAACAGCGGAACTTCGAGATCTTCCCACCAAGCGGTCAGACGCCGGCTCCAGGGCAGCGGCGCTTCGCCGATCTCGGCGGAAACCGCCTGCCACACCAAGCCCAGATCGGCGGCATCGGCTCCGCGGCGAACATCGTTGGCGACGAGATCCTGTAGCCGCTCCAAAGTGCGCAGCTCACCCTCGCAGGAGCTACAGCGGGTGATGTGCAAAGCGACACTTCGCATCTGGCGCCCGTCCAACTC
Source organism: uncultured Binatia bacterium (SeqCode) (assembly GCA_965216585.1). GTDB lineage: Bacteria > Desulfobacterota > Binatia > HRBIN30 > CADEER01 > CADEER01. The sequence goes on from CBDCGC010000003.1 coordinate 1,283,978, forward strand.
GCCATCGAAGAAGCGCGCCACCAAGGGTCCGATCTCGAGACAGCTCACGCGCCAAACCCCCGATAGAGCTGTGAACCATCCGGGCGCGGGGAGCAGTGGTCGAAGAATCGAGGTTGCATTGTCCGTGTCACAGGTAGTCGCTCAACTTTTCCTGTAACGCCTTGCGCGCATAGTGCAGCCGGCTCATGACCGTGCCCTTGGGACACTGCATCACCTGACTGATCTCGTCGTAGGACAAGCCCTCGACTTCGCGTAAAAGTATGGCCGCTTTCTGGTCGGGCGTCAACTCGTCGATGGCCTCGCGGATACGGCCGCCCAACTCGCGAGACTTGGCTTGCTGATAGGGGTCGCTCAGTCGCTGCGAGGGGAGATCGGCCTCGAGGTCCTCGCCGCCGCCCGGGCGGTCTTCGAGAGCAACCGTGCCGTGGCGTTTTTCGCGCCGCCGGCGGTCGATCGCCAGGTTGACTACGATTCGATAGAGCCATGTGTAGAAACTCGATTCACCTTTGAAGCGATCCAGACTCCGGTAGGCTTTGACGAACGCCTCTTGAGTGACCTCCATGGCGTCGTCCCGGTTGTGGAGCATCCCCGTCGCCACGGACAGAACCTTGCGCTGGTAACGTTCGACGAGTACTCGAAAAGCATCCTTGCTTCCTCTCCGGCACTCCCGAATCAGCTCGCGATCACTACGCTCCACGGGCGCGCCCTGTCATCATTGACGTTCGGAATCGGCTCATATTCACATTCCGTTCCATCATTTTCCGTGCCTGAGAAAGAGGCCTCAATGGGCCGATGCCCAGGATGGACCGGCCCCCAGCTCGACCTCCAGCGGCACCTCGAGTGCCACGGCACCGGTCATTTCGGCCCGAATCAGCTCCGACACCTCGCCGGCAATGTCCCGCTTTGCCTCGACCAGCAACTCATCGTGGACTTGTAGGATCATAAAGGCATCCAGCCCGCGCTCGTTCAGCGCTCGATCGATCGCGACCATCGCCACTTTGATGATATCGGCAGCCGACCCCTGGATGGGAGTGTTCGCCGCGATGCGTTCGGCCGCCTGCACGGCGCCCCGGTGACCACCTTGCAGCTCACTCACCGGCCGGCGGCGACCGAGGATCGTCGTGACGAATCCCTCCTCCCGGGCGACGTCGACCAGGGAGTGCATCCACTCGCGCACGCCGGCGTAGCGCTCGAAGTAGCTGGCGATGTATTTGCGCGCTTCCCCCATCGAGATTCCGAGATCGCGCGCCAGTCGCTGCGGCCCCATGCCGTAGAGAATGCCGAAGTTGATGACCTTGGCGGCGCGCCGCATCTCGGCGCTGACGGTTCCCGGCATGACGCCGAAAACCTCGGCGGCGGTGCGTGTGTGAATGTCCTGCCCTTGGTGAAACGCTTCGCGCAAAACGGGGTCGCCACTCAGATGCGCCAGCACGCGGAGCTCGATCTGCGAGTAGTCGGCGGCGATGAGGACGCGGCCGCGCGGCGCCACGAAGGCCTCGCGAATGCGCCGGCCGTCTTCGCCGCGGATGGGGATGTTCTGCAGATTCGGATCGCTCGAGCTCAGTCGCCCAGTCGCCGCAACCGTCTGGTGCAGCGAGGTATGCAACCTTCCCGTCGCCGGATTGACCGCTGCCGGCAGGGAATCGAGGTAGGTCGACTTGAGCTTGGCCAGGGCGCGGTAGTCGAGAATCTTGGCCGGCAGCGGATGCTCTTTCGACAGCTTGGTCAAGACGTCGACATCGGTCGAAAACCCGGTCTTGCCTTTCTTGATTCCGCGCGTCGGTAGACCGAGGTCGGTAAACAAGACCTCGCGCAACTGCGGTGCGGAATTGATGTTGAACTCCCTGCCGGCGGCCGAGTGGATTTCCTCCATCAGGACCTGCAAGCGCTCGTCGACTTCGGCGCTCATCGCCGCAAGGTGCTCGACGTCGAGCGCCATTCCGCGAGTTTCGATGCGCGCCAACACTTCGATCAGTGGCGTTTCGACTTCGTCGAACAATCGCTCGACGCCGAGCTCGTTCATACGCCGCGCCATGGGCTCGACGACGGAGCCGATTTGCACGAGGGCCGCCGCCGTCGACGCGTCGGCTTCTCCGTATCCGGCAATCGCGGCACCGCCGTGCACGGCGACGACGGAAGCCAGGTCGTGCGCTGCCGTCGGGTCGATGAGGTAGGATGCGACCATCACGTCGAAGCCACCGGCCGGCAGATCGATCCCGCATGCGGCCAGCGCCTGTCGCGATCGCTTCAAATCGTAACCGACGATGCGAGCCGGAGCGGCCGACAGTGCTGCTGCGACAGCCTTGCGAGTCGCGGCACTCGCCAGCGAGATCACCACTGCGCGCCGTTGGTTGGCGAGCACCAACCGCTCGGCGGAAGTCGTCTGCGGCGGACCTTCGGGCGCCGCAACCGCGAGGGCGACGTATTCGCCCGAGAGCAGCTCGGCCAGGGCGTTCTTCGCTGCCGCCGCCTTGTCGATGAGATCGACGTCGACGTCGGCCACCGGTGCCGCTTTCACGACTTGCTCGAGCAAAGAGCTGAAGCCGAGCTCGGCGAAGATCTCGGCCAAACGATCGGCGTCCGGCGCGGTCAAGGCCAGATCGGCGAGCTCGAGATCGAGATCGACATGCCGATCGAGAGTGACCAGGCTCCGACTGAGGCGCGCCTCCTCGACCCCGTCGCGCAGGCGTTCGGCCGTTTTCGCGGCGCCGCGCAACTTCATCTGCGCAACCTCGTCGACACGATCGATCAGCGCGTCGAGGTCGCCGAATGAATCGATCAGGGCGGCAGCCGTCTTGGCACCGATCCCCTTGACGCCGGGAACGTTGTCGGACGAGTCGCCCATCAGAGCCATGAAGTCGACCACCTGAGACGGATCGACACCGAGCTTCTCGCGCACCGCCGCCGCATCGACCCAGCGGTCGCGCATCGTATCCCACAGGCGCACGCCGGGGCCGACCAGTTGCATCATGTCCTTGTCGCCGGTGACGACGATGCACTCGGCCTCTCCGGCATGCCGTTCGACCAGCGTGGCGATGACGTCGTCGGCCTCGACGCCGGGGCGCACCACCTTACAAATCCGAAACGCGTCGACGATCTCGTGAATCCACGGAATCTGCACCTTCAAGTCGCCCGGCGCCGGCGGCCGGTTGGCCTTGTAGTCGGCGAAGAGATCGTCGCGAAACGTCTTGCCCGGTGCATCGAAGACGACCGCCAGATAGTCGGGGGTGGCGTCGTTCAAGAGCTTGCCGAGCATCGTCGTGAAGCCGTAGGCGGCCTGCGTCGGCACACCATCGGCGTTGGTCAGCGGCGGCAGGGCATGGAAAGCCCGGAAGATGTAGGAGCTCCCGTCGACGACGTAGAGCTGCGGGCGTTCGCGAGCCATGCGGGGGCGAACGCTACCAAATGACGTTGCCGGCGGCAATCGCGTTCACATCGCGTTCACTCGCGCCTTGACAAGCGCCGGTGCCGACATTAAACGGCAGCGGCTCCCCCTCGAAAGGCACCTGGAACGACAGAGACGCGATGATCGAAGTCGAAAACCTCACCAAACGCTACGGTGATCTGGTTGCCGTTCGCGACCTGTCCTTCTCCGCCGAGCAGGGCCAAATCCTCGGTTTCCTGGGCCCCAACGGCGCCGGCAAGACGACGACGATGCGCATCATCACCGGCTTTCTCCCGGCGACCGGCGGTACCGTCCGGGTCGCCGACCACGACATCTTCGAAGCCGCCCAGGAGGCGCGCCGCTGCATCGGCTATCTGCCGGAGAATCCGCCGCTCTACAACGACATGACGGTGGCCTCCTACCTCGCCTTCGTCGCCCGCATCAAAGACGTGGCGCGGGCGGACATTCCATCGGCGACGACGCGCGCGGTGGAAAAATGCGGCTTGCAGGAGGTCGAGAACCGCGTCCTCGGACACCTCTCGAAGGGTTTCCGCCAACGAGTCGGATTGGCTCAGGCGTTGATCCACGACCCCAGCGTGCTGGTGCTCGACGAACCCACCATCGGCCTCGATCCGCGCCAGATCATCGACATCCGCGCCCTCATCCGCGAGTTGGCGGGCGAGCGGACGGTCATCCTCTCCACCCACATCCTGCCCGAGGTCGCGCAGCTCTGCGACAAAGTCGTCATCATCAATCGCGGCCGCATCGCCGTCGAAGGTTCGATCGAAGAGCTGACGGCGAGCCGATCCCTGGAGGAGGTCTTTCTCCACTACATCTCACGCGACGAGCCGGTTGCCGACTCGGAAGCCGTCGAAGAGGGAGAGGGAGCGGCGTGAAGAACGCTCTCGCCATCGCCGCTCGCGATCTGCGCTCGTACTTCACGTCGCCGATCGCCTACGTCGTGCTGACCGGCTTTCTGCTGCTCGGGGGTTGGTTCTTTTTCAACATGCTGGCGCAGTTCAACCAGCTTCTGATGGCGTACATGACCTTTCAGAACCCCGAAATCGCCGACGCCATGAATCTCAATGAATGGGTCATCGCGCCGCTGCTGCACAACCTCGCAGTCGTCCTGGTCATTCTCGTTCCCATGATCACCATGCGCTCGTTCGCCGAGGAGAAAAAGAGCGGCACCTACGAGCTTCTGATGACGTCGCCGATCACAGTCGGAGAGATCGTCAGCGGCAAATTCCTCGGCGGCCTCGTCTTCATCGCCCTGCTCGTCGCACTGACGGCGATCTACCCGCTCATCCTCCTCTGGTACGGCGACCCCGAGGCCGGTGTCATCGCCAGTGGATTGTTCGGACTCTTCCTGCTCGGTGCGGCGTTCGTCGCCGTCGGCAACTTCTGCTCTTCGCTGACCGACAACCAGATCATCGCCGCCGTGAGCTCTCTGGTCACCCTGCTGCTCCTCTACATCATCTCATGGCCGGCACAATCCGCCGGTGACGTGCTCGGCCCCATTCTGCGCTACCTGTCCCTGACCGAGCACTTCAACGAGCTCGTCAAGGGTGTCATCGACAGCCGCGACATCGTCTACTTCCTCAGCGTCATCGCCCTCGCCCTCTTCCTGACACTGCGTTCGGTCGAGTCCCTTCGCTGGAGATAGAATCGTGCGTTCGTCGAGTGGATTCTTCGGCCTCGTGGGCATCGGCCTGCTGCTCTTCGCCTTCGTTTTGATGGCGTTTACACGCGGCGCCGGCGGCTTTGACGTCCTCATGATCACCGCCCACCTGCTCGGCGGCATCGCCTGCCTCGTCGTCTACCTGAGCAGCGGTATCCACAACCTGCGCGACTTTCTCAGCGAGCGCTCGACCCGCTACGGCACCAGCACGGTTTTCGCCACGCTCTTCTTCTTCGGCATTCTCGCCGCTCTCAATTTCTTGTCGACGCGCTACCACACACGCTGGGACATGACCGAGATGGGAGCCTTCTCGCTTTCCTCGCAAACCAAATCCGTGCTCGACGGGCTCGACGGCGAGCTGCAGATGGAAGCCTACGTCCAGGGGGGAAACAACCCGACGACCGAAGACCTGCTGCGTCGCTACGCTGACGCCAGTCCGGCGGCGAGCTACCGCATCATCGATCCGGACCGCCAGCCCGAGCTCGCCGAACGCCATGCGATCCGCCAATACAACACCGTGCGCGTCAGCTACGGCGACGACGCGACGACCATCACCGAACCGAGCGAGGAAAGCCTCACCAACGCGATCATCAAGCTGACGCGCGAGGCCGCGGTCACCGTCTGTACGGTGTCGGGGCACGGCGAGCCGAGCTTCGACGACAGGGAAACGGCGAGTGGACTGGCCTTGGCACGCGAAGCGATCGTCAACGAGAACTACCAGATCGAAGAGCTCTTGCTGCCATCGCAGCAGGAGATCCCCGAGTCTTGCGCCATCGTCATCGTCGCCGGACCGAGCCGCCCCTTCCTCGCCCACGAGCTCGACGCCCTGGACGCCTTCTTGCGGCGCGGCGGCGGCTTGCTGGCAATGATCGCCCCGCGCCGGGCGGCGGACCTCGTCGACTTTCTGGCCAAATGGGGAATCGCCGTCGGCAACGACGTCGTCGTCGATCAAGTCGTGCGACTCTTCCAGGGACCGAGTCTCGGACTGGCACCGCTGGTCGACGACTACGACGAGACGCACGAGATCACCCGCGACCTGCGCGAGCGTTCCCTTTTCCCCATCGTTCGCTCGGTTGGCGCCGTCGAGGATCCGCGCGATGGCATGGACGTGCGGGAAATCGTCCACACTTCCCCCTCGAGCTGGGCTGAGAGTGACATCGACGGGGTCTTCGAAGGCGGCACGGCCGCTCTCGACGCCGCCGACCGACCGGGTCCGGTTGCCATCGCCGCGGCGGCAACCATCGACCTGAGCCAACTCAACAAACCGGCCGAGGGAGAGGCGCGCATCGTCACCGTCGGCTCGGTCGAGTTCGCCGACAATCAGAATCTCGAGGGGACCTTCTTCAACCGCGACCTCTTCCTCAACTCGATCGGCTGGCTGGCTGGTCAGGGCGATCTCCTTTCGATCCGACCGCGCGGCCTGCGCGCCTCGAAGGTGAGCTTCACGCGCGACGAAGGAACTCTGATCTTCTATCTCTCGGTGCTGATCATCCCGGAAATCCTGCTCATGCTCGGCCTCTATATCTGGTGGCGGCGCGGCTGAGCCGGCGGAGGGCCGATGTCGTTTCGCGCCACGATCGCTCTCGGTGTCGTCTTCGCCGCACTCGCCGGGTATCTCTACTTCGTCGAGCGCCACCGCGATGTCGGCGATGAAAGCGACCGCGCGGTTCTCGATTTCGAAGCGGAGACGATCGACTCGATCGAGCTCGAACATCCCGGGCGAACGGTGGTCGTGCGCCGCGATGGCGAGGATTGGCAGATGCTCGAGCCGGTCAACGCGCCCGCCGATCGCCGCAGCGTCGACAACCTGATCGATGCACTGGCCAAGTGTCGGTCGTCGCGCACCCTGGAGGACGTCGAAGATCTGGCCTCCTTCGGGCTCGACGTCCCATCGGCAACCGTGACCCTGTCGGCGGGCGGCAAAGCCCTCCCAGCGCTGCGGGTCGGCAAGAAGACCCCCATTGGTGCTCAGGTCTACGTCCAACTCGCCGGCCAGCCTTCGATCTTGCTCACCGAGGCATCCTTCGCCGCGCGCATCGACAAGAAAGCCGCCGACCTGCGCGACAAGACCATCCTCGCCTTCGACACCGCCACCGTCGAGCGCATCACCATTGCCCGTCGAGGCCGCGAACCAACCGTTCTGCAAGGCGAGGACGGCGTCTGGACGCTTACGGCACCGGGCGAGCACGATGCCGACCAGACGGCGGTGCGCTCCTATGTGTCGACCCTGCGGTCGATGCGCGCAACCGACTTTCTCAGCGAGGAGCCGGCCGACCCGAAACACTACGGCCTCGACAAGCCGCTCCTGAGAGTCACCCTGGGCACCGGCGGCGACGAGATGGCGCTGCGGGTCGGCAACGAGCGCGAAGGCAAGTTGCGGGTGCAGACCAATCAGCGCCCGACGGTCTACGGCGTCGGCACATGGCTGAAAGACAGTCTCGACAAGGACGCCGGTCATTTTCGCGACAAGACGATCGCCCGCTTCAGCGAAGACGACGCCGCCAGCCTGCGAATCGACGACGCGGGAGTCGACCCGATCGTTCTGCGCAAACAGAGCGATCAATGGCGAGTCGCGGACCCGCCGGCTGAGGCTGTTCAGCAGGGAGACCTGCAGTCGTCGCGCATCGACGAGCTAGTCGGCGAGCTGAGCAACCTCGAGGGCTATGAAATCGCGGCCGACGCGCCATTTGACGCCGCGGCGTTCGGCCTCGCAACACCGGCCCGCACGATCACGGTCCGCGACGACGGCGACGCCGTTGTCGCCACCGTCGCGCTCGGCAGGCGCGAACGCGACGGCGTCAGCGAGTACACCGCCATGGCCAAGGACGGGGCCAGCGTTTTTCTGATTCATGCAGATCGCGCGCAGCGCCTGATGGTCGAACGCCACGAGCTGGTGAGCAAGAGCTCAGAAGGTACCCCGCCCCCAGTACCAGACGCAGGCGCCGACGACGGCATAGATGAGAATCCCCTCGACGATGCTGCAACCGCCGGCGAAGAGGGATAGCGCCAGAACCATGACCGTCGACAGCACGGCGACGACCTTTTCGATCTGCTCTTCGCGGTCCCGCTCCTCGACGACGTGCGTGCGAACGTCGGCACCGCATTCAGGACACTTGCCACCCGGACGGCGCTTCATTCGCGCGCCGCAGTGCGGGCAGTCGTGTTTGTAGGCAATCGGCATGGGCGTCAGCGCGAACGCAGAACGAACGGCAAGACCGCCCATACGCGTTCTCCAGCGAGGAAACCCCACTCACCCACGAGCGCCCCGAGGTCGAAAAGCGAAGCGTTGCCACCGAGGCGGCGACCGAGCGCCGTACGCCAAAAACTGGTCGGTTTGGGAAAGCGCTCGACGGTGACCAGCGCCGCCGCATCCAACCCGATGGTGCGCTTGGTTTCCTCGAATGCCTCTTCGAAGCCACCGAGCTCGTCGACCAAACCGCGACTCTGGGCCTGGCGACCGGTCCACACCCGACCGCGCGCCAACTCATCCGCCGCCGCCGTGCTCATCTGCCGCCCCGCGGCTACCTTTGCGACGAAGTCGTCGTAAAACGCCTGCGCCTCGCTGCGAATTCGCGAGCGCTCCTCCTCCCCCAACGGCAGATAGTCCGAATACAGCGAGGCGTGCCGGCCGCGCGCAATGGTCTCCTTGCGCACTCCCACCATGTCGTAGAGCCCCTTGAGGTCGGCCTTGCCCGCCACCACACCAATCGAGCCAGTCACCGTGCCGGGCTCGGCAAAGACCTTCTGCCCAGCCATCGCGACGTAGTATCCGCCCGACGCAGCGACGTCGCCAAAGGAAACCACCACCGGCTTCTCCTCCGCCGTGCGGCGTAGCTCGTGCCAGATGAGATCCGACGCCAGACCCGAACCGCCTGGGCTCGACACGCGGACGAGCACGGCCTCGATCTCCTCGCTTTCGCGCACTTCCTTCAGACAGCCGCGCAAGGCCGTCGACGAGGCACCGCGCGCGCCGCCCCACGACGAAGCGCCGTCATCGACCTTGATCGCACCGTCGACGTGCACGACCGCCAGGTGGTGAGGCGCGACACGCAAGAGCTCGCGGCGCATGCTACGCGAACGCCGCGTCGCAAAGTCGTTCTCCTCGATCAACGCTGCATCGCCAAGCTCGGCGCACAAGGCCTTTTCGGCCTGATCCGCATACTCGACCGCATCGACCAGGCCGTGCTCCAGCGCCTCGCTGGAAAGGAAAGGACCGCCGTCGATCACCTGACGAAGGTCCTCGGCCGGGAGGCCGCGATCGCCGGCGATGTCATCTACGACCTGGCCAAACAGGTCATCGATCAGAGACTCCATCATCTCCCGGTGCGCCGGCGACATGTCGCGACGCGTGAAGCTCTCACCGGCCGACTTGTAGTCGCCCATTTGCACGACCTCGGCGCGAACCCCGAAGCGGTTCAGGGTGTCGAGGAAGAACATCGCCTCGAGCGACATGCCGACGACGTCGAGGGTCGCCGCCGGCGTCATCGAGATGCGGTCCGCCGCGGCCGCGAGGTAGTACTCGGGAAGGCCGGGGGAGTCGAGGTGGAGCCAAACCTTCTTGCCACTCCGGCGCAGGGCAGCGATCGATCGGCGCAACCCCTGCACGCGGGCCCACGAGCCGTCCAGGCTTTCGCAGCGAATCAATACGCCGCGCAGATCCTCATCGTCACGCGCCCAGCGCAACAAAGCGATGAGTGACAGAAAGTCACGCGGTGGCCGTTTCAGCCAGGGCGGAAACGGACCTTCCTGCGCCCCCTCAGCCATGCTTCCGGAGACGTCCAGGCAGAGAACACCATAGTCCGGTGTCCGCCCAAGCTTGCCGAGACACCATTCATACGCGACCAGAAAGGCCAGCGTCGTCCGTCTGCGCAGCGCTTTCCACACCAGGCGGAGCGTACGCGAGCGCCCGGTGTTCGGCAATCAGCCCAACACCGGGCCGGGCGCGGTTCGGAGTCAGCAGTCCGTTGAAAAACAGGCGCGCAAGCGAGAATGAGGATTAGCCCATCTGGTGTGTGCCCCCGTACGCCCGTTCCGGGCTCCGATGGGCTCGTGCCGGCTTGCCGGCACTCCGACGAGCAAGGCGCGAAACCGGCCTGTTCACCGAAGCCTTGGCGGAGGTGGGAGGCAAAGCCAACGCTTTTGTTGAGGATTTCGCAACGCCGCTCTGGCGCCAAAATACCATTCGCAGCGCGTGTTCTGTTCTTCGACGGGCTTCCATGAGAAGGCTTCCTCTTGTCAAGGGACGAAGGCCGACGTGGCGGCCGCGATTCGATTCTGTGCTGAATCCCGCCTGGCTTCCATTCGCACTCTCGTAGGTCCGATTCCATTGCGGACCGGTGCACACTGGGGTTCGACGGTGTCGCGCGCTGCAATCTGCTAGCCGAGCTCGAAGCTCCAGCCCGTTGTCGCAGTCACGCAAACACGGCGTTGCACAGCTTTTCGAATCTTTGGGCATCTGTTGTCGGGTCATTGTGTCGATCAGATCGACAAGCGCAAACCTCCGAGCGAGGGGGGCGGGGGGGCCCTTCGGATTAGCCCATGGTGGGGCGGGGAGCGTCCATTGGGGCAGCGCCGCTCGCCTGCGCTTGTCGATCGGGTTCTGATAGCTGCTGCACCTGGCCAGCGTGTCGCAGCTCTAGTTTTGGGGCGTGCCGTAGTGGTTGGTAGGCCTCACCGGTGACCCATAATCGGTGCAGTAGCACCGCCAGCTTGCGAGCGACTGCTACCACCGCTCTTTTCTTCGCTGCTTTGCCTCCCCGTTCGGCCAGTCGCATTCCGAAACGCCGCAGATCGCAGTCGGGCCCAAACGGCCCAAGGATGTATTGGGCCGACCCGACCAACAGCTGTCGCATTTCCTTGTCGCCGGCCTTGGTGATGCGCCTCTGCTGGTCGACTTCACCCGACTGCCAACGCCGGGGACGCAGGCCCAGATACGACCCAACCGAGCGGCTGTTGGCAAAGCGGTGAGGGTCCTCAATCGTAACCACGAAACTCAGCGCCGTGATCGGTCCGACTCCGGTGACCGCGCGCAGCAGCGCAGTTTCCGGATACTCCTCATCGCTGAGTTCCTCGATCTTGCGGTCATAGGACCGGATCTGCCGAGTCATTGATTCGATTATTTCCAGCAGGGGCATCAGCGCCTCGCGCAAATCTTCGGGCAAGGCCTGGCACTGCTTCTTGGCGAAAACATCCGCTCCACAGCTCGGCAGCCGCTGGCCGTGGACCTTAACCACACCCCTCACGTGGCTGATCAGCCGCGTCCGACTACGCACCAGCACGCCGCGTGAGCGCAACAACGCACGATCCTTGAGGGTCTGCCCTTTTCGATGAACGATTGGGCTAAGCAGCTTCGGATCGAGCCGGCCGAGCCGAGCCAGCGTCTCGGCGTCAATCTCGTCAGACTTCGTATGGTCGGAATAGATCAGAGCCACTCGGCGCGGATTGGCTACGATCACCTCATGGCCGTAAGATTCCAACTGATCTGCGATCCACGGTGAGTGCGTACTTGCTTCGATCACCACCCTCGTCGGCGACAACCGCTCGAAGCGGTTTGCCATTCCACGCTTCGTCGTTGCCACCCGCCCTGTCTCGAGCACCTCTGCGCGTTCATCCAATACGCACAAATGTGAGTAGCGATCTCCTATGTCCATTCCCACCGTCGTCTCAATCGTGCTATCTGTCTGCATGGTCAGCCTCCTGTTTGGGCTCCGAGCCCGTCTTAGGTTGTGAGACCGGTTATACCGTATCTCGTGGCCAGGAGGCTGGCCTTCTCATCCCATCTGCTAAACCGCGGGGGCAACGACGGCGTCGTCGAAACGCGGCAAGTCGGGTGGCGACAGGTCGGGCATCGGCAGGTCGGCGACGCGTGGCGGCTGCAAGGACGCCTCACTCTCGCTTTCCCAACGCTGCAGTCCCTGGCGCAGGTAGTCTGCGTCGATGCCGAGGATCATGCAGACATTTTCAAAGGAGAACGGCCAGCTTCGATCACTCGACTCGAACCATTCTCGAGATTCATCGTACAGCTCTCTCGCGCTCTCTGCCTTGGCGTGCCGGTACTTCTTGAAGCAGTGAATCGCATCCTCGAGGAGCGCCAGTACCAGGTTGTACTCGGCTTCCTGCGGTACGCGGCCGCGCACCCGCCCAGAATACTGGGAGGGCAACATGACATCAGGTTGAAAGAGGTTTCCTTCGCCTACCAGGTGATCTCTCATAGTGAACCGGTAGACGACGACTTTTCGCCATTATTCACACCCCGAGCGCATTTTGCCCGTGCCGGGATCCATAACTACCTGAAATTGCTTGGAATATCGGCGAGGCTACACGGAGAAGGAAAGTCCGCAGCCACAGGTGTTCTTGACGTTGGGGTTGTTGAGCGTGAATCCCGTGCTCATCAGCGAATCCTGGAAGTCCAGCACCGTCCCGTTGAGGTACAAAAAGCTCTTGCGATCGACGACGACGCGGGCGCCGTCGCGCTCGAAAACCTTGTCGCCCTTGCCGCTTTCGTCGACGTCCATCTTGTACTGCAGGCCGGAACAGCCACCGCCGACGACCTTGACGCGCAAGCCCTTTTCCGGCTCGCCGCCGGTCAGATCGAGTATTTTGAAAACCGCTCCGTCAGTCAGATCGATTGCCACGTCCGTTGCTCCTCACGTGTATTCGCACAGCAGAGGTGGGTGTCTTCGCCCCACTCTCAGCCAGCACATCATGCGCGCCCTCGATTGTACACTACGCGGTCGGCGCACGCATGCGATACTCGGGCGAGAGGGCGCGCAGGCGCCGAACCTCGGCGCAGACCCGGCCGACGACGTAGTCGATTTCCTCCACCGTGTTGTCGCGACCGACACCGAAACGCAGCGAGCCCTGTGCCATCCCATCGGAAAGCCCCAATGCCTTGAGCACGTGCGACGGCTCGAGCGACGCGGTGGTACAGGCAGACCCCGAGGAAACCGCGATGTCTTCGAGCGCCATGAGGAGGGATTCCCCCTCGACGAAGGAGAAGCTGACGTTCAAATTTCCGGGGTGGCGACGGTCGGGATGGCCGTTGAGTCTCAGGTCGTCGATCTCGGCGAACAAACCGTCGTGCAAGCGCTCGCGCAGTTGCCGCAGATGGGCGACGTCGGCAGCGCGGCGTTGCGCGACGACGGCACAGGCCGCACCCATGCCGACGATGCCGGCGACGTTGAGAGTCCCCGAGCGCATGCCGCGCTCGTGGCCGCCGCCGTGGACGATGGCGCGCAAGCGCGCACGCGGCTTGCGACCGCGCACGTAGAGAGCGCCACACCCCTTCGGCCCGTACATCTTGTGGGCACTCAAGGACAGCAGGTCGACGTTCATCTCTTCGACGTCGATCGGCTCGACGGCAGCGCTCTGTGCCGCATCGGTGTGGAACAGCACGTTGTGCTGGCGCGCCAGCGCGCCGATCTCGGCAATCGAGGTCAGCGTGCCGATCTCGTTGTTGGCGTGCATGATCGAAATCAACACCGTGCCCTCGGTGATCGCGTCCGCCACCTGCTGGGGATCGACGCGTCCCTGCTCGTCGACACCGAGAATCGTCACCTCGGCTTGACCGGACCGCTGTAGCGCACGGCAACAATCGAGCACTGCCTTGTGCTCGGTCGCCGCCGTGATGACGTGCTTGCCGCGCTCACCGTAGAACGCAACCGCGCCCTGGATCGCCAGGTTGTTGGATTCGGTCGCACCACCGGTCCAGACAATGTCGCGGCCGCGCGCGCCAATGAGATCCGCCACCTGCCCGCGCGCCTTTTCGACGGCTTCATCGGCCTGCCAACCCCACGCATGGGTCTTGCTGGCGGCGTTGCCAAAGCGCTCGGAGAAGTACGGCAACATCTCCTGCAGTACCTGTTCATCTACCGGCGTCGTCGCATGATGGTCGAGATAGACACGCACCTTGGGTTCCCTCACCTGAAAAGCCTAGCCGGTCGCGCGGCCGGACAACAGCGGCTTCAGAAACCGGCCGGTGTGCGACGCTGCCGCGGCGGCGATCTGCTCGGGCGTACCGGTGGCGATGACCTGGCCGCCACCGGCACCGCCCTCCGGACCGATGTCGATGATGTGGTCGGCAGTCTTGATGACATCGAGGTTGTGCTCGATGACGACGACGGTGTTGCCGTTGTCGACCAACTGATCGAGCACCTCGAGCAAGCGGCGCACATCGTCGAAGTGCAGGCCCGTCGTCGGTTCGTCGAGAATGTACATCGTTTTGCCGGTCGCGCGCTTGCTCAGCTCCTTGGCCAACTTGATGCGCTGCGCCTCGCCACCCGAGAGCGTCGTCGCCGCCTGGCCGAGGCGAATGTAGTCGAGGCCGACGCCGGACAGCGTCTCCAACTTCTGCCGCGCGGGCGGAACGTTGGCGAGAAAGTCGAGCGCCTCGCCGACCGTCATGCTGAGAACGTCGGCGATGTTCTTGCCACGGTAGCGCACCTCCATCGTCTCGCGATTGTAGCGATCGCCCTTGCACACTTCGCAAGTGACGAAGACGTCGGGGAGAAAGTGCATCTCGATGCGATTGACGCCGTCACCCGAACACGCCTCGCAGCGTCCGCCTTTGACGTTGAAGGAGAACCGACCGGGCCCATAGCCGCGCGCGCGCGCCTCCGGCAGTTGGGCAAAGAGCTCGCGGACGTGCGTAAACAGCCCCGCATAGGTCGCCGGGTTGGAACGCGGCGTGCGACCGATCGGTGCCTGGTTGATGTCGATCACCTTGTCGATGAGCTGCCAGCCGACCATCTCCGCGTGCGCACCGGGGTTTTCCTTGGAGTTGTTCAGTCGCTGCGCCAGACCGCGGTACAGCGTGTCGTTGACCAGCGAGCTCTTGCCCGATCCGGAGACGCCAGTCACGCAGGTCATCGTGCCGAGCGGAACGGCGACGTCGATACCGGCGAGGTTGTTGTGGCGCGCCCCTTTGATCTCCAGTCGCCAGCCATTGCCGCTGCGGCGATGCTCGGGAACGGAGATCTCGAGATCTCCGGCCAGGTAGCGACCGGTCAGCGACTTCTTTTGCTTGGCGATCGCCGGCGCCGGCCCCTGCGCCACCACCTCGCCGCCGGCGACGCCGGCACCCGGCCCCATGTCGACGACGTGATCGGCGGCGAGGATGGTGTCCCGGTCGTGCTCGACGACGACGACGGTGTTGCCCAGACCCTGCAGCCTTTGCAATGTCTCCAGCAGGCGCGCGTTGTCGCGTTGGTGCAGGCCGATCGACGGTTCGTCGAGCACATAGAGCACGCCCGTGAGTCGCGAACCAATCTGCGTCGCCAGTCGAATGCGCTGCGCCTCGCCGCCGGAAAGGGAACCGGCACGGCGGTTCAGGGTGACGTAGTCGAGACCGACGCTGACGAGAAAACCGAGACGCTCGCGGATCTCACGCAACAGCCGGTCGCCGATCTCCATTTTCGTCGCATCGAGCTCGAGCTCGGCGAAGAACTCGCCCGCCTCGCCTACCGAAAAGGCGGACACCTCGGCGATCGAGCGGCCACCGACACGTACCGCCAGCGCCTCCGGCCGCAGGCGCGCCCCGTCGCAATCGGGACAGGGGCTCATGCTCATATAACGCCCCAGGTCGTCGCGCACCCATTCGGAATCGGTTTCGCGATAGCGCCGGTCGAGGACGCCAATGACGCCTTCGAACTTGCGCGTGAACTCATAGCGGCGGCGCCCCTTTTCGTAGACGAAGGGAATTTCGCGCTCACCGGTTCCATGCAGAATCCCGCGCCGCGCTTTGGCCGGTAACTTTGCGAAGGGAGTGGTCAGCGAAACTTTGAAGTGCTTGGCGACGGCGACGAGGACCTGCTCGCGGTAGCTCGCCGCCCCCTTGCTCGACCAGGGCGCAATCGCACCTTCGGCCAGCGACTTCCCCGGATCCGGTACGACCAACTCGGGATCGAAGAAATTGATGCTGCCGAGCCCGCTGCACTTGGCACAGGCACCTTGCGGGTTGTTGAACGAAAACATGCGCGGCGTCAGCTCGGGAAAGGAAACGCTGCAATCGGTGCAGGCAAAGCGCTGCGAGAAGAGAAGCTCTTCTTCGATCTCATTGCCCTTGCCGAGGATGGCGATTTGCACGACGTCCTCGCCCTGCTCGAAAGCAACGGCGAGTGAATCGGCCAGCCGCGTAGCGACACCACTCCGAATGACGAGGCGATCGACCAACACCTCGATGTCGTGCTTGCGCTTGCGATCGATCTCGATGTCTTCCGACAAGTCGCGCAGCTCGCCGTCGACCCGCACGCGCACGAAACCGGCGCGGCTCAGGTCGGCCAGTTGCTTGCGATACTCGCCCTTGCGGCCGCGAACGATCGGCGCCAGCACGTAGACACGCGTGCGCTCGGGCAGCTCGAGAATGCGATCGACGATCTGCTGGATCGTCTGCGGGCGAATCTCGCGGCCGCATTGATGACAATGCGCCGTACCAACGCGGGCAAAGAGCAAGCGCAAGTAGTCGTAGATCTCCGTCACCGTGCCGACGGTCGAGCGCGGATTGCGCGACGTCGACTTCTGCTCGATGGCGATCGCCGGTGACAGTCCCTCGATGGAATCGACGTCGGGCTTTTCCATCTGCTCGAGAAACTGCCGGGCATAGGCCGACAGCGACTCGACGTAGCGGCGCTGTCCCTCGGCGTAGATCGTATCGAAGGCGAGCGACGACTTCCCCGAGCCCGAAGGCCCGGTGATGACGACCAACCTACCGCGCGGAATGGTGACGCTGATGTTCTTCAGGTTGTGCTCGCGCGCGCCGTTGACGACCAGCGAACCATCCACCGAAGCCGTTTCGTTTCGTCTCGCCACCAGATCGTCTCAGAGTATCGCACGCCAGCACGACGGGCTGCTCGCCCGCCGCTGGGCAAATCTGTATAGCAGCAGAATGCGCTTCGGTATCGCCACCCCAGTGGTCACCTTGTCGCCCCGCACACACGCGGAGTGGGAGCGCAGCGCCGGCCCGGAGGAGATCCGGGCCATCGCCGAGCACGCCGACCAATTGGGCTTCGACCATATCACCTGCTCTGAGCACGTCGGGATTCCGCACTCCGCCCTGGTGACCCGCGGCGGACGCTACTACGACCCCGCCGCAACCCTGGGCTACATGGCGGCCGTGACCCGGCGCATCCAACTGCTCACCCACGTAGTGGTGCTGCCCTACCACCACCCGTTGGCGGTGGTGAAGCGCTACGGCACCGTCGATCGATTGAGCGGCGGGCGACTCATCCTCGGCGTCGGCGTCGGCAGCCTCGAGGAGGAGTTCGATCTGCTCGAAGTACCGTTCGCCGGCCGCGGCCAGCGCTTCGAAGACGCGTTGCGCGCCCTGAGAGCGAGCTTCGGCCGCGCCGCACCATCCTACAGAGGAACGCACTACGACTTCTCCGAGTTCGAGGTCGATCCCTGCTCCGTACAACGCGAGCCGCCGATCTGGCTCGGCGGCCGCTCGCCTCGCTCGCTGCGGCGCGCCCTCACCTTCGCCGATGGCTGGGATCCCTTCGGACTCGATCGCGGCGACCTCGAGAGGATCATCGGGCAAGCGAGGAAAATACCGGCCTGGAAACAGCGCCATAGCCAGGATCGGCGGTTTGATCTCGCTCTCACCCCCGAACGGCCGTTCGCACTCGATTCAGGGGCCGACGTCGAAGACACGCGATCGATCGTTCGCATCTACGAAACCCTCGGCGCAACCGCGATCAACGTGCGTTTTCGCCACCGATCCGCGTCGCACTACCACGACTTGCTGGAGCGCTTCGCAGACAAAGTAAAACCGCACTTTGAGTAGGTGTTTGTCAAACCCAAAAAATCTTACCTGCAGGTTAAATTTTTGTTGCCATTCTGATTTCGGTTCGCTATATCCCTTCGAGTCACCTGAAAAATTCAGTAGATACGTCGAAGGCCATGGCCGGATGTGAATGCCTCGTCCGGTCGTTGAAGTACAAGTTCTCAATTCTGAACTAAATTATACGTCTAGTACTTGTTTGAATCGAGACAGCGTTCTAGTGTTGTGCCAGTCCGGGGGGCGGATTGTGCAACGGCTACCGCAGGGCGTCGGCTCGGTTCGCGGGAGGACGGAAAAAGACTCACGACTTTTGGGGGTTCCGTGTACATTCCGCCGTGGCTCTGGGGGGCCACTTTCTGCGGCGGATCAGCTAGTCGGCCGACCCTGTCGAGGGCGGTCGGGGAGGGTACCAAGGGCAATGATGGATCGAGGGTTGTTCGAACCTGATGTGCTGCTGCGCGACAGTTTTGGAGTTCGCAGCGGCGCCATGGTTAGCCGCGAGAAACGCCTGATGCTGGCAGTTCTCGAAAACGCTTTGGACTCGTACCAAAAGTACGTTCTGGCCCGGGATGGGCAGGGACGTCAAATGTACGAGGAGGCCGTTGAGTGGCTCGAATCGACCAACACCGACTGGTTGTTCTCCTATCGCAACATTTGCGAAACGCTCGATATCAACGCCGATTACCTGCGCCGAGGCCTCGAAGGCTGGCGGTTGCGGGCAACCACGGTAACAGCGCCGGCACCCATCGAGCCCAGCCCTTAAAGCCGACGAACCAAGGAGGATTTCCGCCGGGCTGCACGTTCTTCGTGCAGCCCGGTTTCTTTTTCAGGGCGGCGGTTTCTCAACGACCTACGACCGGCGTCGTAGCGCCGGCCGGCCGCAGATCGGCAATTCATACCATCCCCGGATAGGGGAAATGCCTTTTCTGACCGAGAATCACTAAACCCGGCCTGATTCACAGGGTCGAATGCAATGACCAATCGAACGACAGCAATCACGGCAGCCCTGATTCTCCTCGCGGCCACGTTCTTGGCGGTGACCACCGGCCTGCGAAGCCTCGACTGGTCGGAAGAGGAAATTCCCGGGTTCTTCATCGACCCCAGCCGACATGTGTCCGTCCTCTCGCTGCCGGGATGGCCAATCACCGGCGCTCCGCTACCCACCGCGATTACCCACATCGACGGAACTCGGCTCAAGAGCGCCGACCATCTCTACCAGATGGTCCGCGCCAAGCCGCCGGGCGCCTCGATCCAGTACAGCACCGAAAGCCTCGGCGGACTTGGACCGGCGTTCGCCGCGCCGGCACGTGTTTTCGACCGGGTCGAGATGAGCACCCTCTTCCTCTCCCTGATCCTCAACGGCCTACTCACCATCGCCATCGCCCTATCCGTCTGGCGCCAGCATGCCGGCAGCAGCCAGGCCAGAGCCTTTTTCTTCGCCGGCCTATCGCTGGGAGCTCTGGCAATCGCGACGGTGGCGGTCGCCAGCGCCGGGACTCTGAGCCGCTTGCAGATTCTCGCCCAACCGCTGGCAGCAGCGGCGCTCATCCACCTCGCAGCGGTGTTTCCGACCAACGTCCTGCGCAACGGTCGGGCACCCGCTCTCTTCGCCATCTACGGCCCCTTCGCCGCGCTCGCCGTCGTCTACCAACTGATCTGGCCCGACACGTATGGTACCGGCTTGCTGCACGGCGTTTCCTCGCTATCCCTCGCCGCCGCAGCCGCCGGTTTCGTTGCCAGCTTGGCCTTGCGCCTGCTCCCGCGCAATCCGATCGTCGTTCGGCGCCGCGCCGCGATCGCCATCAGCGGCATCGTCGCCGTCGCCCTTGCATCGCTCCTTTGGGCGATCGTCAAAGGGGCCGACTGGCGCGCCATCACCGCCGCCCTCTGCACCTGTGGCGCCGTCATCCCACTCGCCACCGGGGCGGCGATCGCGGCGCCGGACTTCTTCGCCCTCGACCGTCGCCTGCGCGCCATTCTCACCTACGGTCTGGCCATTCCCGCCGTCGCCGTCCTCTATCTCGGCAGCGTCTATCTGATCAGCCCGAAAATCGCCGCCAGCTCCTCATTCGTCGCCACCATTCCATTCGCCCTGCTCAACCTGGCGCTGCTCTTTGCCATCGCCCCGGTGGTGCGCGTCGTCAGCGGCTGGGTCGATCGCTTCTTTTCGCCCGAAACCTACTCGACCGACCGCAGCCTCGCCAATCTGAACCGCGGACTCTCCTCGGCGCGGACGACGCAAACCCTGGTGTCCAACACACTCGAGGTGCTGCGGCGAACTCTGCTGCCCGAAAGTGCCACCGTCTACCTGCGCGGGCGCGGCGCCGGATTTCCACTCTTTGCCTATGACGACCCCGAGCAACGCAAGATCGCCGTGCCCAACGAGCTGGCGGAGAAGCTGGAAGCGGGAGAAAACGCCATCCGCTACCAGTGGGACGACGGTTCGGGACGCGAGGTACCGCGCCTGCTCGACCGACTTGCCGCCGATATGCTGGTGCCCATCTATCGCGGCGGCTCCTGTGTCGGCGCCATCGCGCTCGCCGGCAAGAAGTCGGGGCATCCCTACGACTCGCGCGATGTCTCCCTCATCCGCACCGCCGCCGACCAGATCGCCCTCGCTCTGCCCAACGCCGCAGCGCAGGACAAGTTGGACGTCCTGCACAAGAATCTCGACGAGCTCAGCGAGAGCCTGCGCGTGCAAACCAACCGCACCGAAACGCTGAAAGCGATGAACACCGAGCTCGGCGACGCTCTCAACAAACTGCGCGAGACCCACCACCAACTGACGCAAAACCAACAACACGTCTTGCGCGTCGAGCGCCTTGCCGCGCTCAGCCGGCTGTCGGTCGGGCTGACGCGGGAAATCAGCGGACCGATCGGCTCGGTCCTCAACAGCTTGCGCGGTATCGCCAAGATCGGCAAGGAACACGCCGAGCTCGAACGCGAACCGGCCAAACAGCGCGAAGCACTCGACGAGATCATGGCCCTCTCGCAGAACGCCGCAGCTTGGCTCGAGCGCGCCATCGCCTACTTGCGCAGCTTCCAATCGCTCGGCCACGGCGCCAAGGCCGACAAGTTGGAGAGCTTCGCCGTGCGCGATGCCTTCAACGACGTCACCCAACTCCTGCGGGCGCGCCTGCGCGAGACCGAGTGTGAGGTCGAGTACAAAGAGGACCCCGAATCACTGCAACTCTACGGCAGCAGACAACGCTTCACCCTCGTCCTCGTCGACCTCGTCACCGCCGCCGCACAAGCCTACGAAGACAACCAAGCCCGCGACGCCAAGATCTGCATCGAGGCCGAGCTGACCTCGCAGGGGGTCTGCGTGCGCGTCATCGATTGGGCCGGCGGCGTCCCGGCCGCCGCGGTTCCACGCCTACTCGAGGAGCTCGGCGTCGATCACGAACTCGGCAACAGGCGCGGCCTGTGGATCGCAAAGAACCTCGTCGAGGAAGGTTTCGGCGGCACTCTCGAGGCCGTCACCAACGACGAGCACACCTGCTTTTCGGCCATCTTCCCCTCGGTATTCACACAGAGCGGGCCGATGGCACCGCCGCCTTCCCTGCGCCAGGCCGCCAACTGATACCCGGCCGGGGCCGCTCCGGCCAGGGTCGAGAAGTGCGCTCAGCGATTCGATGCGCCGGCCACCGGCGCATCGACCTCAAACATCCGGGCGCGCCGCCGGCGCCGCTCCCTGCTGCTCGCGATTGTAGAACGCCAGCGCCGCCGACAATCGGTTCTTCACCGACAACTTGGCGAAGATCCGCGTCAGATGCGTCTTCACCGTCGGTTCGGAGATGCAGAGTTGCTGGGCGATCTCCTGATTGCTGATCCCCTGCGCCACACAGGCCAGAACTTCGCGCTCGCGCCTGGTCAGCGACGCCAGACCACTGTCGGCTCGCCCCTCCGAGCGATGCGCGCGCCGCTGAAAGAGATCAAAGACCTTGCGGGGCAATGATGGATCGACCCAGATTCCACCGGCCGCAACCGTCTTCACCGCGTCCGCCACGGCGCTCAGTTGCGTCGACTTGAGAATGTACCCGCTGGCGCCGCCGTCGGCCGCCTGCCGGGCGACGTCGAGACTGGCGGTGCCCGAGAGCACGATCACGTAGGTGTCCTCACTCTTGTCGCGCAGATCGCCAACCAGCCGTGAAAAGCTCTTGACCAGCGGCATCTTGTAGTCCAACAACAGTACGTCCGGCCGCAGCCGATCGATCGCCGAGCGAACGTCTTCAGCGTCGGCTGCCTCGCCGACGATCTGAAACTCACCACCGCGCGGCAGGGCAATGCTCAACATCTCGCGAAACATGTCATGGTCATCGGCGACGACGATTCGAATCATGGGCCAGGTCTCCAGGGAAGGTTGGTCAGTGGTAGACCAAGATCCATTCCAAGCCGGCTTTCTACGACTTCCGTACGAGAAATACGACGTCAGGCCGGCACCGATGTCATCCTCGTGACAGGAGGCATTTCTGTCGCGCATCCAACAAAATTCGACTCCTCCATATCGACCGTTCCAAAGTGTCAAATTGTCGTCGATGATCCACCATGTCGCACGTCACCACGCCAGAGCTCAAAAAACTTGCTTCTTTGACCATCCCGAGCCCTTTGGCACAGTAGTTGATAATATTGAAGGCATCTGTGGTTGTTGCGGTACTGCTTGCGGCGGCGAGGTTGAGGTTGGTGTGATGAGCGCGGCAGTGCCGAGAGGATGAGGTTTGGGTGCTGAGGGTCGGGGGTTTTCGAACTCCCGACCCTCACTTTTCTGCGCTCCAGGGAGATCCGGCCGCGCCGCCGATCCATCGACTTGCAACTCGCCAGCGTGCCCTGTTTGATTCCGACGATGCGGATGGTCGTTGTAGGGGTCGCCCTGGTGGTGGGCTGGTTCAGCGTTCCACCGGCACCGGCCGACACCCAGCCAGCCGCCGAAGTCGACGGCGTGGCGATCGATCGAGCGGCGGTCCAACACCTCGTCAAAGGCCTGGCGAGCGCAGAGTCGGCGCCGCCCGACAGCGCCCGAATCGCCGCCCTGACCGACAAGGCGCTCGACTCCCTCATCGACCTCGAGCTGCTCTACCAAGAGGCGAAGCGTCGCCAGATCAGACTCTCCGAAGAAGCCGTCGATCGCGAGATTGGCCTTCTACGCCAACACTTTTCGGACCGAGATGAGTTTGCCAAAGCACTGCGCCGGCGCGGCATGGACGAAGGCGCACTACGCGCCGACACACACCGGACCCTCCTCGTCGACGAGCTCCTGCGGCGAACCGTCTGGCAAGACGTCGACGTCTCGGCCGCCGAGGTGCGCCGCTTCTTCGAGGAAAACCGCGCCCGCCTATCCGATTCTCTCGCCGAGCTGCACGATTCGATCGCGCGCATGCTACTCGTCGACAAGAAGGCGCGGCTGCGCTCCGATCTCGTGCTGCGACTGCGATCGCGAGCGAAAATCACAAAATTTCCGCCCTTTGGCCCGGCGCCAAAGGAGCCGCCGCACAAGCCGGCGGCGGCAGACCCTCAGCCGCAGTAGAGGTGAGGGGGGGTCGGGGCCGGCCGGGCAACGCGAACGCTACCGGACCGGCCCCAGGGGGGAGCTTGATCCCGGGACCCGCAAGTTGCGGGTCGGACCGGGAATTCTCAGCCGAGCAGTCCCTGCGGCCGACGTACGACGCGCCCCGTGCGCATCATGTGGTCGATTACGGCCACCACCTCGTCATCCGAGCGACAGGTGTCCTGGACGGCTCGAAAAATCTCCAGAATCGTCAATTTCTTTGTGCTCTTCATTTGGAAACCCCCAAATTCTATCGGCCGGGCCTCATGCACGACCTGGTTCGTAGACAATCTCTGTCTTCTGGTTAAAGCAGGAGACGTGCCAAGTCGTAGAAACCCTCGAACGTAGCTCGGTCTGCCCCATCAAGCGTCATGGAGAGGCGCAAGGTTTGCACCGTCCTGTCAACCATCGCTACATTTTTGGCAGCAGATGATTGGGCAGATCGACTTTTCAGACCAGCAGACGGCCGATCTGGTCGAGGCGAGAGGAGATCCTGGCGGCACAGCGCTCGGCGAATTCGGTCGCCGCAGCACCATCGAGATCGGCGGATTCCAACACTTCGGCCTGCGCCAACATCTCCGCTTCATCATCTAGCCAGGCATTTCGCACCATCGGGGCGCGCCGGGCGAGATCTTCTTCGACGGTTTCGAGCAGGTGGCGAAAGCGCCACCACAGCGACTCCGAGGTCGCCGCCGCCGAGCCGTTCTGCATGTTGGCAGGCAGCTCGCCGGCGATGAACAGCGGCACGAAGACACCGACACAGGGCGGGCCGAAACAGGCCGAGTAGCGCAGGGCGGCGCCATCGCCCGGCAGGCGAATCACCGTCGCAGCGGTGGTCGCGCCAATCGGATCGGCATGCATGCAGACCGAAAGGTAGCGCTCGTCTTGCGGCGGGTAGGCAGCGCGAAAGACGGTTCCGTCGTAGTGATCGCGCAAGGCCTGGCGCATCTCTCGTTCGCCAATGCGGCTTGCCGCCAACATTTCCCCGGTGCGGCGAAAGCGGCCGCTGGAAAAGGTCGGCGGCACCCACGAGGTGTCGCGATAGGCCGCGGCGAAATCGAATCTCCCCTCGCCCGCTTTCCACCAGCCGCGCTCGCTGGCGTGCGCGACGGCTGCGCCAGACACCTCCTGCCAGTCACTGCCGATCGTCAAGTGGTTGGTGGCGCTGCCGGTGGCGTGAACCTCGCGGCGCGCCCATTGCCGATCCGACGTCTCGACGAGAAATGCACACCGCCGGTCCGCCACCATGAATGAGCTGTGGTAGGGGAAGTCGGTGTCGTGATAGCCCGAACCGCCCTGCCCGTAGCGCTCGACCAACTCACAGATGACCTCGACTGCGGCGCCCGCCGACTCGGCGCGCTCCAGCGCCAGGCGGACCAGGTCCATGCCGATCAGCTTCTCGCCACTCGGCTGGTCGCGCGTAAAAACGGTGTGGTTGCCCACAGCTACACCCGCCTCGTTGACTCCGTGCTCGAGACCCCACAGCCAAAAGGGCTGCGACCCGAGTATCCTCAGAGTCCGTTCGACCTGCGGTATTTCGATGTACTGGCAACGCAGGCGATCGCCAGCGGCGTGCCGGCGCGCCGGCAACAGCACCAGCGGCTGGCATTCGCGCGCCGGGCGGTCGCTGTTCTTTGCGAAGTAGACGGCGCCGTCCGCGCTCGCCTCGCCGAGGGCGACGAGCGAATCGCAGGCGACGCGCGGCCGCCGATCTCTCTCAATCCTCATCGAGCAGCCCCGCCACCGCCCGGGCGAGCTCGCCCTCGCGACCGGCAAAGAAGTGATCGGCCCCCGACACTACGGCCGTGCGGGCGCGCGGTCCCAGGTCGGCGACTCTCTCTTCGAAGGTCGCGAGCGGGCAGTATTCGTCAGCCGAGCCGACGAGCAGGGCGATGGGAATTTCCGGCCTATGGGCAACCTCGACCGGAAAAGCGCCAAAGGGCGCCGCCACGGCGACGATTGCCGACACATCGGCGCGCCTCGAGCCAACCGCGAGAGCGAGCGCTGCGCCAAACGAGTAGCCGCCGAGAACGATCGCGGCGCCGCAAGCTCTCTCGCCCAGAGCCACCAGCGCCGACGCGACGTCCTCGGCTTCGCCAGCACCACCACCGAAGCTCCCTTCGCTACCGCCGGTACCGCGAAAGTTGAAGCGCAACGTCGACCAGCCTGCGGCAGAGCGTTCGCGCACCACCGCCTGCACGACGGCGTTGTCCATGTCACCACCGAAGAGCGGGTGCGGGTGGCAAAAGACCATCGCCGTCGCCGCGCCCTCGATCAGACACAGCCTTCCCTCGAGCCTGCCGGCCGGCGACTCGATCGCAATCGCTTCCTCATTCATCGGGCCAGGTGTTTCTTCGAATCATCCAGACGAACGGCGCGAGACTCGCCCCTACAACGAAGGCATGAGACAGGAGTGGATGCTGGCGGCGCCGGGCGATTCACCCTTGAGCGTCTCGATCGCCAACTGGGCGGACTCGAGCGGGAAGTCGTGCGTGTGCATGCGCTCGACGGCGACCGTGCCCGATTCAATCAAGCGAATCGCCGAGCGATAGGATCGACTGGTGACACCCAGCGCACCACGCACCGTGATTTCCTTGACGACGATCAGATCGGAGACGAAATCGGGGATGTTCTTGAAACCCTTCACCCCGGCCAGAATGACACGACCACCGGCGGCGACGTAGTGCAGCGCCTCGGCAACCGGTTGCGTCGCATAGGACGACACTTCGACGACGACGTCGGCACCGCGCCCATCGGTCAGCTCTTTGACGCGGTGGCGCGCATCTTCCTCTTCGATGTTGATAACGTGATCGGCGCCGAGCTCGAGGGCGAGGTCCAGCTTGTGCGCGTCCCTCGCCAAGCCGGTGATGATGATGGCATCGGCGCCGGCGGCGCGCGCGGCGATGACCGAAGCGAGGCCGCGCTGGCCGGGCCCCAGGATCAAGACGGTGTCGCCCGGGCCGGTTTCGGGCAGCTCGACCGCCCAGCGAAAGCCGGCGCCAAGCGGGTTGAAGAGCACCGCATGCTGGGCCGGTAGATCGGCGCGCACGCGGTGCACGATCGAGCGCGGATCGAGATACATGTAGTCGGCGTAGGCCCCCCACAGTCCCGGCTGGCGGGAGAGTGGCAGGTAGGAGTACCCGGAAAGCCCCCCGTCCGCACCGCGACAGAGCTGGTAGCGACCGCCTCGGCACTCCCAGCAGTGGCCACACGGAATCAACACCTCGACGGCAACGCGCTGGCCAACGTCGACACCCCAGCGGCGCGCCGCCGCATCGCCGATCGCTTCAATGACGCCGAGCGGCTCGTGTCCGGGAATCAACGGATAAGGTACCGGCAAGATGCCGTCGTACTGCTCGGCATCGCTGCCGCAGATCCCGCAAGCCTCGACCCGCAACAACGCACTGTCGTCGGCAATCTCCGGCACCGGCAGCTCGCGCACCTCGAGCTGCCTGGGCCCAACCTGAACGACCGCCCGCGTCTTCCCAGCCATTATTGCCAATCACGAATCACGAATCACCACTCACGAATCACCACTCACCAACTTCACCACATAGGCGTTCGTCTTCCCCTCGCTGACCCGATCACCGCGCGGCCGGAAGAAACCCAGCCAGGCGATCCAGTACTTCTCGTTGTAGGCCTCGCCCATGCGGTCGACCAGCGCCGCATCTTGGACGCGGCGCGCTTCACCGATGAGGTAGGGGCCGTCTTTCTCGCCGACCCAGATGAACACCGGAGAGCCGCGAGCAATGCGCTTGGCCTTCCAACTCTCGGGCGAGACGGTGAAAAAGAGCTCGTCGCCACCCTCGTAGTAGAACCAAATCGGCGCGATCGACGAACGCTTGCCACTCTTGCGCTGCGTCGCGACGTAGATGTAGCTCGATTCGCGCAGCAACTTCTGCGTCGATGCCGGCAGCTCAGCCGACATCGCCCTGGTCCCCGACAACGAACAAACCACACCGATCAACACCGATAGTACGACCTTGCCCACGATCTCCCCCAATCATTCTTCCAACTCAGCTCCGTCGCCGCGGTTCACGAGTGAGACTCGCGAACCATCGAACCGGCAAACAGGCCGCTTCCCTCCTCGCGCAACGGCTTGGGAAGCGGAAACGTCACGTTCTCCTCGGCCGTCGTCAGGTCTTCGACCTTGGCGAATCCGAGCTCCCGCATTCGCCCGATGACCCCCTGCACCAGGGACTCCGGCGTCGAAGCGCCTGCCGTCAAGCCAATCGTCGTCGCTACGTGCACGTCTTCGGCGACGATCGCCGCGGCGTCCTCGATCAGCGCTGCCGACGTCCCCTGGTTGAGCGCGACCTCGACCAGTCGATTCGCGTTGCTCGAGTTGGGCGAGCCGATGACGAAGACGACATCGCAGCGCCGCGCCAGCTCTTTGACGGCGGTTTGACGATTCTGCGTCGCGTAACAGATGTCATCCTTGCCCGGCGTGCGCACACTGGGAAAACGCCGGCGCACGGCATCGACGATGTCGCGAGTGTCGTCGACCGAGAGAGTCGTCTGTGTCACCACGGCCAGTTTTTCAGGGTCGCGCACGACCAGCTTCTCGACGTCCTCGACCGTCTCGACGAGATGCATCTGCCGCGGCGCATGGCCGAGCGTTCCCTCGACCTCGACGTGACCGCGATGCCCGATGAGGAGAATCTCGTAGCCCTTTTGCGCGTGGCGCAGCGCCTCGAGGTGAACCTTGGTAACGAGAGGACAGGTCGCATCGACGACGCGCAAGCGGCGCTCTTTCGCCTCCCTGCGCACCGCCGGAGAAACACCGTGTGCGCTGAAGATCAGCAGACTGCCATGCGGCACTTCGGCCAGATCTTCGACGAAACGCGCACCGCGCGCCCGCAGTCGTTCGACGACGTGGCGGTTGTGGACGATTTCATGCCGCACATAGACCGGCGGGCCGTGCCGATCGAGCACCAGCTCGACGATTTCGATGGCGTAGGAGACGCCGGCACAGAAGCCGCGCGGGTTGGCCACCAGAAGAGTGCGCTCAGCCGCCATCGTCCAACGCTGCCATGCAACGTACGGGCGCACAAGGGCCGAACCCGCCAGCCACCGAAGTGACTAGGCCAGTCCAAAATACTCGATGTAGGCGGCAAAGCGCTCGCGCACTTCATCTGCGCGCAGCGGGAATTCCCGGTCGCCGTAGTCGTGCACGCCGTGCGCACCGCGCGGGTGTTCGTCCTGCCAGGTCTCCAACGCCGCCAGCCCCTGCGCCGACAGCGGCTGGTCGAAACGCTCGTAGATGCCCTTCACGGCGCCAATCGGATCGGCGACGAAACGGTTGAAATCGAGATCGTAGAAGTGCTCGGCACCGACGTCTTCGCGCGCGGCGATACCGCGCTCGACGGCACCAGCCCAACTCTCCATCTGCGAGCGCGCAATCTCCGCCCGGTCGATGTCGTCCTCGAAGATGCGGCGGTAGCTGGCGACCATGTTGGTGTACGAGCGCAAGACGGTCAGCGGATCGCGGTGGGTCTGGATGATGCAAGCGTCGGGATAGACGGCAAAGAGCGCCCGCAATTGGCGCAGGTGCACTGGATACTTGAGCAGCCAACGCTTGCCGCGGTCGGTCGACCCGATCAGCTTCACGAGGTCGCGATGGCGCGCGTAGGCGGCGCCGTGTTCGCTGTTTTCGTACCACTGAGCATAGGAAGGCAGAGTCGAGGATACGATGTAGCGATCGTCGGTAAAGCTCTGCGCCAGCAGATGTCCGCACTCTTCCGGCAACGACGCGGTCATGAAGTGCATCGCGGCGCGCGACGGATCCTGGGCGTAGAGGTTCTCCAGACGCTTCTCGGTGTTGCGGAAGCGCGGATGCTGCTCCCACTGGTCGCGCGGCGGCCGCGGCATGGGGTTCTCGGCCAACCAATGCGGCAGCGGTTGCAGGTCCGGATCTCGACCCATCAGGTAGTGCAACGCCGTACTGCCGGTGCGCACCAATCCGGTGATGAACATCGGCCGCTCGACGTCGTAGTCGAGAGCGGCGGCCGACTCGCGCAACAGCTTCTCCGTGCGCAAGCGGCGGATCAGCGTTCCCTGCAAATCGTAGCGAGCGGCCATGCGGCCGTTCTCCGACAGGCGATCGTCCTCGTCGTACGCGTGCAACAGGGCGCGCAGGCCGTCGAGGTAGGATGGATCGCCGAAGTCTTCGAAACCGACCTTGGCGACCGCCGTCGCATGCAGCTCTTCCTCGAGATCGGAAAACGCCCAGCCCGCGCTCATGCCCCGTGCCTAGCAAGAAGCACGGCGCCCGGCCAAGGAAAAGACAAGTCAAACCAGAAAACGCTCCCCCTTCACACCTGCGCCAGGGCTTCGGCGCTCGTAGGCTGAGGCGCGGGCATAGGCTATATAGGCAAGGTGTGCGTAGCTCCGTGACGCGACTCGAGGATTTCTGTCACGCCAAGGCTAGCCGTTGTGCCCATGGACGTATTGCGAACGCCAGACGACCGCTTCGAAGATCTGCCCGATTTTCCATTCGCGCCGCACTACGCCTCGGTCGGTGGCAGCGTTGGAACCTCGTTGCGCATGGCCTACGTCGACGAGGGCGACCGGGCTGCCGATCCCGTCCTTCTTCTCCACGGCGAGCCCACCTGGTCGTTTCTCTACCGCAAGATGATCCCGCCGCTCGTCGCCGCCGGCAAACGGGTCGTCGCGCCCGACCACATCGGCTTCGGTCGCTCCGACAAGCCGGCCGCCGTCGCCGACTACACCTATGCCCGCCACGTCACCTGGTGCCGCGACCTGATCGAGCACCTCGACCTGCACGACACCATCCTCTTCTGCCAGGATTGGGGCGGGCCCATCGGTTTCAGTCAGGTCGCCGCTGCGCCGCACCGCTTCGCCGCCGTCGTCGCCGCGAACACCATCCTGCCGACGGCGCAAGCTCCGCCGGCCGGTGAGGTCGAGGGCTGGCCGGGCGAGGTGATCGAGGCTTGGATGGAGACGGCGCGCTCCGCCGCCGAGCTGCCGGTCGGCCAGATCGTGCAGGGCGTCACTGCCGGCGATCTCCCGCCGGAGGTCGTCGCCGCCTACGACGCGCCCTTCCCCGACGAGACCTTCAAGGCCGGGGCCCGCGCCTTTCCGCAAATCATTCCAGTGCACCCCGGCGACCCCAGCGCCGTGCACAACCGCCGGGTCTGGAAATTTCTCGAAACCTTCGACAAACCCTTCGCCACCGCCTTTGCCGACAGCGACCCGATCACCGCACCTTGGGCGGAGGTCTTTCGAACGAGAATTCCCGGTGCCCGCGACGCCCGACACACGACGGTGCAGGGCGGCCATTTCGTACAGGAAGACGCAGCCGGTGATCTGGTGAGCGCGATCCTCGCGATCTGACCTCAGTGGCCGAGAACGACGACGCACGAAACGGCACCGGGGCCGCCGACGTTGTGAGCCAGGCCGAGCTCGGCGTCGCGCACCTGTCGCTCGCCGCAGCGACCGCGTAATTGTTCGACGCACTCGTAGATCATGCGCACGCCGCTGGCGCCGATGGGGTGGCCGAACGACTTGAGGCCGCCGCTCGGATTGATCGGCTTGTCGCCGCTGATCGATGTGCGGCCTTCGGCAATCCAACCCGGCGCACTGCCTTTGTCACAGAATCCGAGATCTTCGATGTTGGAAACTTCCGTCCAGGTAAAGCAGTCGTGCACCTCGGCGAAGTCGATGTCGGCCGCTTCGACACCGGCCATCGCGTAGGCTTTGCGCGCCGCCTCCTGGGTCGAGCGAAAACCGAGGTAGTCGAAAGTCGGGTCGTAGTACGGCCGGCCGCTGGTCACCGACAGGCCAAATCCCTTCACCAAAATCGGTGTGTCGGTGTACTTGGACGCCAGGTCGGCGCGACAGAGGATCGCCGCCGCCGCGCCGTCGGTCGTCGGACAGCAATCGTAGAGACCGAACGGCCACGAGATCATCGGCGCTCGTAGCACCTTTTCTTCCGTCACTTCGCTGCGCAGATGGGCTTTCGCATTGCGCGCGCCGTTGTAGTGGTTCTTGACCGCCACCTTGGCCAGCGTCTCGCGACCGACGCCAAAGGTGTGCATGTAGCGGTTGGCGGCCAGGGCGAAGAGGCCCGGAGCCGAGTTGCCCTTGGCCAGCAGCGGATGGCCGAAGCGCGGCAGGCCGCGTCCACCGCGGTCTTTGAGCTTTTCGGCTCCGAGCACCAGGACGACGTCGTGGGTTCCCGAGGCAATCGCCATGCAGCCGTTGCGAAACGCATCGGTGCCGGTGGCGCAGTAGTTCTCCACCCGCGTGATCGGCCGATCGTAGAGACGCAGTGCATCGGCCAACGATACTGCAGCCTTGCCGCCCGACGCACCGGGCATATACGTTCCCAGATACGCCGCCTCGATGTCGGCCGGATCGATCTTCGCATCGTCATAGGCCTGAAAGGCGGCGTCGCAGATGAGGTCTTCGTAGCCCTGCTCGAAGAGATCGCCGAAGCGCGTACAACCGACGCCGACGACGGCAACGGTGTCTTTCATCGTTCGCCCTCGACCCGCTCGCAGCGCGCCTTCCAGTAGTAGTTGCGATTGCCGCCGCCTTCGTGCATGCGGCGAAAGGTCAACACGACCGGCGCTCCGATGGCAATCTCCTCGGCGTCGGCGATCTGCAGGTACAGACGCGCGCCGCCGTCGACGTCGACGACGACCATCGGCAACGGGTGCTCGAGGTTGGCGATGAGGTGGTCGACGGTGAAGGTAAACACCACGCCGCTGCGGCCGACCGGCACGTCGTCCAGACACTCGCGCTGCCGGCAGGCGACGCAGACGCGCGCCTTGGGGTACTGCACCTGGCCGCACTCACGGCAGCGGCTGCCGTGCAGGCGGACGTTCTGCTCGAGCTCCTGGTGCTCGAGCACGCTGGTGACGACGTCGGTCGGCTCGTCGACGTCGATCAGCCGGCGGTACTTGAGAACCTTCTCGTAGCTCGACAGCGGCTCGCCGCTGTCGAGCCAGCTCTGCAGCGGAACCCCCGCGCGTCGCTCTTCAATCGCTTCGGTGGCGCGAAAGAGCAGGACGTCCGCCCCCTCGCCGAACCCGCCGCAGAGAATCAGGTCGCCAGGACTCGCACCATCCAGCGCCCGCGCCAGCAACAGAGGCGCTTCCGCCGCACCGGTGCAACCGACGGCGCTGAAGAGCGGCTCGACGAGCTGCTCCTCGTCGAAGCCGAGGGAAACGGCCAGGCCGTTGGCGGCGCGCGGGTCGGGCGAGTAGAGCGCCAGCTTGCCGATCTGCCGCGGTTCCAGCGACTGGCGCTGCAAGATCGCCTCGATCGCCGGTTTCATGTCGCGCTCGTAGCCGTAGGTGTTGGCGAAGCGCCCGCCGGAGACTTGCACCGTGCTCTGCCGGTCGGTGCGCCAGTGGTAGGTGAATTCCTCCGTCACCGACCCCGCGTCGACCAGCTCGGCGATGACGCCGTCCTCACCGACGACAAAGGCCGCCGCGCCGTCACCGAGCATTCCCTCCAGCTCACTTTCAGGTGCGGCGAGGCGCTGTTCGGCCACGGTTACCAGCACCCTCCGCGCCGCGCCGGCCTGTACCGAGCGCAGCGCGGCGAGCAGCGCACTGACTCCGCAGCGGGTCGAGCCAGCATAATCGGCTGAGAAGATCTCGCGCCGCAGATCGAGAGCGGTCGCCACGATGCTGGCGTGCTGCTTCTCCGCGTAGGGGCCACTGGTGCTGGCGAAGTGAACGCCGTCAATCGATTCGGGCTCGGTGGCGCAAGCGCCGGCCGCCTCGATGGCGAGGGTCAGCGCGTCTTCATCGTAGCTGGCGACGGCGACCGAGCCCGTGGCCTGGCGCTTGCCCCAGGCGGCGGCGATCAGCCCTCGATCGAGGCGCAGCCTCGGCAGGTAGGCACCGTAGTGAGAAATCCCAACCATCGAGAGGATCTCGACACGCGGCGCCCGCTGCCGTCAAGCGCCGCCGTCAAGCGTTGCGACGACGACCTCGGCCGGCGAGGAGCAGCAACACCCCGGCGGCGAGCAGCGACAGCGCGCCGGCCGAGCCCTGACTCGAATGCGGAATCGCGCAACCCTCGCCGCGCAGCTCGAAGAATCCCGGCGTCGTCGTCACCGTCGGCACGGGAGTACGCGAGGGGCCGGGCGTCCGCGTCGGCGTTTCGGTCGGGCTCGCCGTCGCCGTCGCCGTTTTCGTCGGCGTCAGTGTCAACGTCGGCGTCAGCGTCAGGGTCGGGGTGTGCGTCGGCGTGAAGGTGGGAACCCGAAACGAGCCCGAGGCGGAGAGAAACATGGTCAGCGACGCGTCGTCGCCGTTGCCGACGGCGATGTCGAGCCGGCCGTCGACGTCGACGTCGGCGAGCAACACCACCGCCGGACCGCCACCGGTCACACCATCGGCGTCGTCGACCGCACCATCGTCGTTGGTGTCGACGTCGGCGAGGGCGACGGTGCCGTCGCCGTTGCCGCGAAAGATCCGCATCCGATTGCCGGCCCGATCGGCGACGACGACGTCGAGGTTACCGTCTTCGTCGAGATCGCCCAGTGCGAGGGCGGCGGGGTCGACGCCCGCCGCGACGGCCGGCCCCTCGGTCACCCGGTAGTTGTCTTCACTGATCTCGCCGCGCAGGACGATCAGATCGCGCATGCCGTTGCCGACCGGCCCGACGACGGCGATGTCGGGAACGCCCTGAGCGTCGCCATCGAGATCGGCGACGGCGAACGCGCTGATCTGCGACAGAGTGCCGAGGGAGCGCCCTTCGCTCTGCTCGACGACGGTGGCAAAGCCATTCATCGGCTGCTCGAAGATCACCAGCCGACCGGCCGCCGTCAGCGCCAGCACGTCGGCGCGATCATCTCGGTTGAAATCGGCAATCGCCACCGCTTCGACGATCGCTCCGACGTTCAAGGTATTGCGGACCGTACCGATGCCGTTGCCGACGCCATCGACGATCTCGACCCGATTGCCGCCGACGGTGCCGATCGCGATCTCATCGGCTCCGTCGCCATCGATGTCGCCGGTCGCCACCGAGCTGCCGTCGGCGACGTTGATCGCGACACCGGTGCCGTCGGAGCCGGTGACCCCGTCGCCGTCGAGAATCTGACCACGGTTGACACCGGCCAGAGCATAGTCGATTTCGTCGACCGACGCCTGCCGGACGATGGCGATCGCGGTCGGTTCGATCCCCATCACGGCTCTCGATGAGAAAGCGCGGCTGCAATCGGCACGCCGCAAGGCAATTGGATCGCCGAGGAGGAAGGCGACGCGGTCGCGCGAGTTGTCGACGAGAACGAAATCGTCGATGAGATCGCGGTCGTAGCTGATGTTGGCCACCGCGCCGGCGTCGATCGAACCACCCGCCAGACCGAGGTTGCCCGCCCGTGCCGTGCACGTCCGATAGACCGGAAAATCCTGCGCCAGGAGCACTGCCGGAGCACTGCAGAACACCAACAGCGCACTCGCACCGCCTAGGAGTCGCATCCACCCGCCCGTCATCATCGTTCAGCCCCCTGCCCAGCGCGGCGCAGCACCAAGGCGACGCCGAGACCCAAGAAGAGAAGCGCGGCGCCGCTCGACCCTCGCTCATCGACGGCACAACCGCCGCCCGAGAGCTCGAAGATGCCCTCTTTGGTGTTCGTCGCCGTCGGCGAGCCATTCGGATCGCGCGTGTTGGTCGGCGTCGGCGTCGGTGTATTCGTCGCCGTGCTCGTCGGCGTATCCGTCGGTATCGCGGTCTCGGTCGCCGTCAGGGTCGACGTCGGTGTCGGCGTCAGCGGCGGAACACCGCTGATCAAGATGCTCAGCGTACCGTCGCCGTTTGCCGTCACCAGATCCATGTTGCCATCGCCGTCGAGGTCGGCGCCGGCAACAGCGCGCGGCGAGTCGCCGGTCTGCAACGGCAGCAGGGCGGCGCCGAATCCGCCGTCGCCGCTACCGATGGCGAAAAGGAGAGAATCGGTGTCGGGGATGGCGACGATGGCATCGAGCATGTTGTCGAAGGCGCTGAACAACAACGCCGCCACGGCGCCCGGCCGGCGGCGCAGGTTGAGCGCGATCGAGTTGGTCGGGCTGCTCAAGTTCTCCCCCGAGAGCAGAGCGCGCGTGTTGTTGCTGGTGTCGGAAACAAAGAGATCGACACGGTTGTCTCGCTCGACGAAACCGGAGTCCATGCCGCGGATCTCCTCGCGCAGATCGAAGCGACCGCCACCGGCAGTGGTGAACACCTGCCCCTGGCGCATGATGTAGGTAATACGGGTCAGCGCCGCGGCGGCGAAATCGATGCTGCCGTCGCCGTCGAAATCGCCGGCCGACACGAAACGGGTCGGCTCGCCGACGTTGAATGGCTCGTGTGCGAAGACGTTGGAGCCAGACAAGCCGCGCAGTACCGACACCTCCTGCGACGCCCCATTGGCGACGACCAGATCGACTTCGCCGTCGGCCTCGAAATCGAGCGGCACCCGCCGGCTCTGATCGAGAGGCCGATTCGGCCGGTCGGCGGCGATCCGCCCCGGCTCGCCGCGAATGATGACCGACCGTTCATCGAGAAAGTAAGAGAACGAAGACGTGCCGATCGGCTCGGAGAGAATCACCGACAGGCGTTCGGCATGCGTGACGGCGATTTCGTCATTGCCATCGCCATCGACGTCGACGGCGGCGATATCGCGAATCGGCGGCTCGAGATTGACGGTGACGACATCCGAGCGTCGCAGCGGATCCATCCGGCCCGCTTCGAGGTCGCGCACACAGCTCATGACGTCGCTGTTGAGCTCGGCCGAGTTGGCGAGAATGTAGACCGAACCCTCATCGGCGACGGCGATGTCCGGCGACCCATCGGCGTTGAAATCGCCGGTCGTCAAAGCGCGCAACGCCGCCGCCTCATCGCCGCCGCTAGCGGCGTTGGGGTCGACGTCGCAGCGTCCCAGCGGCACCGTCGGAAACGGCGTCGCCGTCGCCGTCGGCGGTACGGGAGTAAACGTCGGCGTCGGCCCTGTCTGCGTCGGCGTCGCCACGGGGCTGGTCGGCCCCGGCGTGAACGTCGGCTCGCCGAGGACGTTCAGCCCAACCTGGATTTCCGCCCCATCGGCCACCAGAGCGACTACGTCAATCATCGAGTCACCGTCCAGATCGGCAAGCTTGATCACTTCGGTACCGCGCAGGCGCCGACCGTCGACCCCGCCAGTTGAAACGAGCTGCGCCCCTGGGTCGGTGCTGAAATCCGTGGAACCCGTACCGGGGTGAAACGCAATCCCCAACTCCCCTTGCGCAAACAGAATGTCCTCATTGTCGTTATCATCCAGCGCACCCAGCACCACCGTCGTTGTTTCCTCGGATGAGAACACACTGCGGATGAAGACCTGTCGATTGGTCCCGGAAAACAACGATACATTGTCGACACCACTGCTACTCGTGCCAAACACGACCACATCGTCTCCGCCGCCATCCAGATTCCCAACCGCGAAAGCCGCCGGCAATCTGCGGTTCTCATCCGACGAATATTCGAGAGCGATCCCAACCTCAAAACCGCCGGCGCCGTCGCCAAACAGCGGGTATACCAATCCGACATTCGGGGCCAACGCAACGACATCGTCATTGCCATCGCTATCGAAATCGCCGAGACCGAGGTCGACGACGTCGGCGGCCGGGTCGCCGATACCACCATCGACGATCAAGCTGGGCGTCGTGCAGGCATCGAAGCTCCCGTCATCGTTGCACACGAAGATCACCTCATCGGCGTCGGCAACGGCGAGTCCCGGGTCGCCACCGTCGAAGGTGCCCGACACGGCGCCGGTAACGTCGTCGGGCTCGGCGATGTCGAACAGATCGAACGAGACGACCTCGACGAAATCGCCGTCGCCGTCGCCGACATAGAAGTCGACGACGCCGTCCGCATCCAGAGCGGCGATATCCAACAGGCCGTCCGGAGCACCGGCTTCGTCGGAGGCGAAGGGGCTGGTGAAGTCATCGAGAACGACGGCAATGAGACCGGTCGCTTCGGCCTCTTCAAACTCGGCTGGGTCGATGGCCGTGGCATCTTCAAACGTCCCATCACCGTTGCCGAGATAGACATTGATGATGTCCTCGTCATTGTTGACGGCGACGAGATCCGGTGTACCGTCTTCATCGAGATCGGCCAGCGCAAAGGTGTTGTAACGCGGCTCGATGTCGAGATCGGCGTCCTCTAGGTCGATGACGAACTCTTCGATCACCTGCACCGGCCTGAAGCGCAGCAGCGTCGCCACCACCTGGGCCCGAGCCAACGTTCCTAGCACGAAAAATGCCGCCCCGCAGACCACACAAGCCAGGACCAACCAACCGGAAAGTTTCGCAACTCGCACCACTCGCATCTTCACCTCGACGACCCAGCACCCGGGAAATTCGGCCGCGTTTCCATGAAACGTTCACTCTCTTGGCGCCGCCCGGTTTTGTCAACTCGGGCGCGATCGAGCAGGCCTCGGGCCACGCGCTTTTTCGAGGTGAAACGCCTCACGCACGCAGCCCGGCAGAACTCACCCTAACCGATCGCGTCGGTCCAGAAAAAAGCGGCCGAAAACAGCCGTGCGGACAACCTCAACACCCGCTCAAGGCGCTGTTCACCGCCTGGATCAGCTCGCCGATGCCGATGTTGCCGTCGCCGTCGCGGTCCATGGCGGTGCAGGTCGATGCTTCGGCGCGGCCGAGGGCGATGTTGACGCCGGTGATGAGCTCGCCGATGTTCACCGCCCCGTCGCCGTTGCAATCGCCCGGGCACGGCGGCTCCGCTGCCCGGTTGAGAGCCACCCGAATCTGGGTTCCATCGCTCGACACGGCGACGACATCGATGCGGCCGTCGCCGTCGAGATCGGCACCCTCGAGAGCGCGACCGCCGGCCACTGCGGCGCCGGCCGAGCGCGGCGCGGCGAAACCGCCGTAGCCGTCGCCGAGGAGAATCGCGCTGGTCGCTTCGCCGCTATCCTCGTCAGTGCCCGTCACTACGACATCGAGGCTGCCGTCGCCATCGATGTCTTCGAGAACGAAGGCGCTCGCCGCGCCGCCGATGGGAAAGTCGCGCCGCGTTTCCGCGATGTTGCCCGAGGTTCCGGCAAAGACGCCGAGCCTCGCATTGGTGCCCTGGAAGTCGACCAGGAGGACGACGATGTCGTCGAGATCGTCGCCGTCGAGGCGAGCGCTGCGCAGGGCGCGCGGCTCGACGTCGCTTTCAGCGAGCACGATGGGCTGCTCGACCTCGTCGAAGGTCCCGTCGCCGTTGCCCGAGATCACATAGAGCTCGGCAACCTCGCGGTCGACCACCGCCACATCGAGGCCGCCACCGTCGAAGTCGCCGACCGCCATGTCGGCGAGCTCGAAGGAGAATTCATCGAGAAAGACGACCGGCGTGGGGCAACTCTCCATCGATCCCGATTCGTTGCAGAGGAAGAAGACACCGTCGAAGCCCTCGAGAACGGCGAGGTCGTCGCGACCGTCCTGGTTGAAATCGGCAGCCGCCACGCCGGCGATTTCGATCGTATCGAGATCGTCGAACTCCTGATCCGGCGGGTCGAAGGTGCCGTCGCCGCGGCCGATGAAAATCTGCAATCCACCGATGTCGTCGGCAACCGCGACATCGACCAGCCCATCGACGTCGCCGCCGGTGTCGAACGGCGAGGTCAGATCTGAAATAGTAACGGCGGTCGGAAAATCGGCATCGCCAATGCTCTGCGCTCCGGCAAAGCTCGCATCTCCCGCCCCGGCCAGGAAAAACACCTCCTGGCCGTCGTTGCTGACCGCCACCATGTCGAGGACCTCGTCGCCGTCGACATCGCCCAGGGCCAGCGGATGCAAGGCGACTTCGTCGCCGATATCGAGATCGATCGTCTCACCGGCGACGAATACGGTGATCACACCGGCGGCGACCGGCACGGCCAGTAGCGAAACGAACGAGGGGAGCGACAGCCAGCGACTCTTTGCCATGGCCGGCGTCATAGCAGGAAACGAAAGCTCGAAACCAGTCGAGCGGCCGGTTGGTGAATGGTGAATGGTGACGGCGCGGCTCGTGCTCCCTCGGGTGCAGGGGTCAGGTATCGCGCAATTCCGCTTCGATCCCGACCAGGACCTCGTCGATGGCGCTGTCGGCGGCGCGTTTGGATTCGATGGTCCGCACGGCGTACATCACCGTCGAGTTGTCGCGACCGCCGAACTTCTCGGCGATGCGGGGAAACGATGCCTGCGCCACCGTGCGGCTCAAATACATCGCAATCTGGCGCGGAAAGGAGATCTGGCGATCCTGGCGGCGCGAAGTGAGGTCGCTGACCTGCAGGCCGAAGCGGTTGCTGACCGTTCTCTGGATCAACTCGACCGACACCAGGGAATCGCGATAGATTTCGAGCGGGCGCAGGGCGTCGCGCGCCAGCGCCGGCGTGATCGCGGCCTTGCGCACGTCGGCGAAGCCGATGACACGATTGAGCGCACCTTCGAGCTCGCGCACACTGGCACCAGCGCGCTTTACCACCACCTCGACGACCTGCGGCGACAGCTCCACCCCCTTGCGCTCCGCCTTTGCATGGAGAATGGCAGTCCGCATCTCACGTGTCGGCGGGCGGATGTCGGCGATCAGCCCTCCTTCAAAGCGAGAACGCAAGCGCTTCTCGATTCCGACGATGGCGGCCGGCGACTGGTCCGAGGTCATGACGATCTGCTTCTCGGCCGCGTGTAACTCATTGAATGTGTGGTAGAACTCCTCCTGCGTCCGCTCTTTGCCGGCGAGAAATTGGATGTCGTCCAAGATCAGGGCATCGACGCGCCGGAAGCGCTCGCGGAAGGCGTTCATCTGATCCAAGCGCAGCGAACGGATCAAATCGTTCATGAAACTCTCGGCCGCCAGGCAGGCGACTCCCGCACCGGGGCGGCGGCGCAACAATTCGTGAGCGATCGCGTTGATCAGATGTGTCTTGCCGAGACCGACGCCACCGTGCAGGAACAGCGGGTTGATCCCCTGCCCCGGTCGTTGGCAAACGTCACAGGCCGTGCGAAACGCCATCTCATTGCTCGGTCCGACGACGAATGAATCGAGCGTAAAGTTGGGGTTCAGCTTGCCGATGCTCGGCGCGCGCACACGGCGCTTCGACTTCGGCTTGGCCAGGCGCTTGGCGTGCTCGGCGCGGACGGCACTACGATCTTCGGCGATGACGAATCGGATCGAATACGACCCACCGAGCTGCGCGGCCGCCACTTCGCGAATCGTGTCTGCGAAGTGGCGTTCGATCCAGGTCTGGAAGAAAACGCTGGGGACGCGCAACACCAGCTCTCCTTCCGCCTTCGCAATCTCGATCGGCTCGATCCAGGCAAGGTAGTTTCGCTCTCCCAACCTCTCGCGAAGCTCCCTCAAAACCGCCGCCCACAAATCCGCCATTCGCCGCTGCCCCTCCCCCGTGCCCAAGGAGAACAGACTTGCCGGACGCCCGCGCCGATCGTTCACAATTCAGAACGACACGACAACGCACCGCCACAATTGACCCACCCCCACAACTACTCCACACACCATCCACAGGCCCCGAGCCACCAACGCCTTTCCTCCCCCGAAGAGGAAAGCAACGCGTGCGTCCGGCAAGATTCAGTCTCACAGTTCGATCGCTTCTTTTGGTTCGAAGTGAGTGCCAAAGAAGTGGAAGAGCGCGTGTTCTAGACCTGCACCAAACCCTTGTCAATACGCACTTTCCCGCAATACGCTGGTTTGCAGAAGCAGCGTGCGCGTAAGTCGTTTCAACGTCGTCGTTTGTCGCGCCAAAAGTTTTTTCTTGCAGAGCTCAAAAACTTTCGCGCAAAACGCGGGATCGATTTTTACGCACCGACAACGCGCGTTCGATACGAATCGCTTGCTCGACTTTGTCGGCATCGAGTGCGCCGACGACGGTGCGTCGGTTGAAGAACATCGTCGGCGTCGACTTGATCGCGAGTCGCTTTCCCTCTTCGATGTCGCGCGCGACGGCACTGCGCGCTCCTTCGCTTGCGAGGCATTTTGAGAACTCGTCCAAATCTAGACCGACGTCGGCAGCGAAGCGCTCGAGGTTGCCGCGAGAGAGATCGTTTTGGTTGTCGAAGAGCAGATCGTGGTACGACCAGAACTCACCTTGTTGCGACGCGCACTCGGAAGCGATTGCCGCCAAACAAGCGTTGCGATGAAACGAGCTCGACACCGCCGGATTGCAGGCGGAGTCGAGCGGGTAGTGATGGAACACGACGCGCACGTCGTCGCGATAGCGCGGCAACACCGCCTTGAGGGTTCGGTAGACCTGGGCGCAGTGGCCGCATTCGAAGTCGGAGAACTCGGCGATCACCACCGGCGCATCCGGCTTGCCCTTGGCGTAGCCGCCGGCCGGCGGGCGCTCGACCAGCGGTCGCGCCTCGTACCAGCGCTCGAAGTCGGGATCGTCGACAACTCGTTGATCGGAAAGGGCTTCCCAACCGAGAAGTCCGAGAACGACGGCAAGTCCGGCAAGCGCACCCAAGCCGACCCAGCGCACCAAACCGCTGTCGCCTTCGCGCCCGCGCGACGTCTCAACCCGCACGGCATTGAGCAAGAGAGCGGTGGCAACGAGAAGTCCGGCGTTGACGAGGTACAGGCCGGTACAAAGCAGGCAGACGGCGCGCAGTACGAAGACGGCGACGAAGGCCAGATAGACGGAGTAGACGGCGCCGACGATGGAGGCGGCGAAGAGCATGCCGGCGAGCCGGCGGCGCTGCGTCACCGCACCCGACTGCGAGGCGGCGAGGATCCCGCCGGCCAGATAGAGCGCATAGGCGACGAGGGCCAGCCAGGCAACCGGAATCTTGCCGGGCAGGTAGGCGTACTTGCTGGCGAGAACGACCGAGCAGGAGATCGTCTCGCTGACGTCGCAGCCCGGAGCGATCTGGCTGGCGATCTGGCTGTGGACGTAGGCGGTGTAGGCGCTGATCGCCAAGCCGGCGATAGCGAGGGCAACGACCAGCGTCGCCGCCGTCTTTACCGAAACCTTCGAATCGTGTTGGCTCAGCGTCAGGCTCCAGAAAAGACCGCGGTCTCGACTTACGGCTCTTCTACTTCAACATCGACTTCGTCCCAACCGCGCAGTCCATTGGCATCGACGATGCGGATCGTCACCGTGTAACTGCCGGGCTTTTCGAAGACGTGCGTCGGACCGGCTTCATTCGAATTTGGTGTGCCGTCGCCAAATTCCCACGTGTACTTCGGTCCGTTCATGTTCTCTTCGACGAGCGACTCGACGACGAACTCGACCGTCAACGGCGCTGTGCCCTCTTCGGGCTCGCCCTCGGCGAGCAGAACCAGGGCATCCTCGTCGTCCTCATCTCCCGTCTCGAGGCCGTCGGAGTGCAAGGTGATGACAGTGCCCGGCTCCTCAGCCGCGGGTGCGGCCTCCATTTCCTGCTTCGCACTCGGTACCTCTTTGGTTCCCTGGCAGCTCTGGCAACCTGCTGCGAAGATCCCGGCCGCCAACGACACCAGCAGGGCGAGCCACCGACGTGAGCTCGCACTCAACGTTCGTTCTGAAAACGACATCTCTCAGAGTCTCCTTCCCAAAGCACGCCCTCATAGCAGGATCCGCGGCGATGGGAAATCGCTCCAGACAAAGAGCTCCGGGGAGCAAAGATCGGACGTCCAAACGACCCACCGAAATGCAGCACGGTTGCCATCCATTCCATCCTTGCAACCGAGAGCGAGAACACCGACAGTATCGAGGCGCGGTGGAAATCGGGAGGCGGGGTTGAGAGTCGCACATGTCACACCGGTCTTTCCGCCCTATCGGGGCGGTATGGGTACGGTCGCCTATCACCAGGCGGAGGCGCTGGCCCGGCGCGGCGTCGAGGTCAGCGTGTTCACGCCGACGGCCGGCAGCAGGCGGATGGTTCCCGAGGGGGTCGACGTCGTCGAGCTCGAGCCAGTCATGCGCCATGGCAACGCCGCCAGCTTGCCGCAGGTCATCCGCAAGTCGGGCGCCTTCGATGCCATCCACCTTCACTACCCGTTCTTCGGCACCGCCGAGCCGCTCGCCGTCCGGCGCCTCGCCGGTGGCCCGCCGCTGGTCGTGCAGTACCAGATGGACGTCGTCGGCGACGGCTGGAAGGCGCCGATCTTCCGCTGGCACCGCCGCCTCTTGTTCCCACTGATCCTGCGCGCCGCCGATCGCATACTCGTCACCTCGGTCGACTACGCCGAATCGTCGCGCTTCCTCGCCCGCCGCATGCCCTCGCTGGACGACAAGATCACCGTCCTACCCGCCGGCGTCGACACCGACCGCTTTCGCCCCATGGACCGCGACGAAGCACGCCGCCGCCTCGGTCTGCCAGCCGGCGAGAAGCTGGCCTTCTTTCTCTCGCGATTGGACCGGGCCCACTACTTCAAGGGACTGCACGTCCTGGTGCGGTCGCTGAAGCAAGCACCGGACGTGCGCTTGGTGGTCGGCGGCGACGGCGAGTTGCGCCGCCGCCACGAGCGACATGCGGCCAAGCACATCAACGGCCGCGCCACCTTCGTCGGCGACGTCACCGACGCCGAGCTGCCGGCCTACTACGCCGCCGCCGACGTCGTCGTGCTTCCCTCGATCGACCGCACCGAAGCCTTCGGCCTCGTCCTCCTCGAAGCCATGGCCTGCGGCACTCCCGTCGTCGCTTCGCGCCTGCGCGGCGTGCAGACGCTGGTCGAGGACAAGCGCAGCGGCTACCTGGTCAATCCCGGCGACGAAGCCGAGCTGGCCAAGAGAATCCGCAAAGCAATCGAGAACCGCGACACGATGGCCGAGCAGGCCCGGCGCGTCGCCGGCAGCTTCTGTTGGCAGGAAATCGCCGCCAAGCTGGAGGCGGTCTACGCCGATGTGACCACTGCGCCG
This sequence comes from uncultured Binatia bacterium (SeqCode), assembly GCA_965216585.1. GTDB lineage: Bacteria > Desulfobacterota > Binatia > HRBIN30 > CADEER01 > CADEER01. The sequence goes on from CBDCGC010000003.1 coordinate 1,328,200, forward strand.
TAATCGGCGACGGCCGGTGACCGGGGCCTTGTCTCGCCGCCACCTCTCCTCTAAATAGGTCCATCGCCAGCGCCGCGGACGACGCAGAAGGGCAAAGCGGGCTGGCCAACCACCAACGGAGCCGACGTGGCCAACGCATTGATCACCGGAGTCACCGGTCAGGACGGGTCCTACCTGGCCGAGTTTCTGCTCGACAAGGGATACGACGTCTACGGCGTCGTGCGCCGCGCCAGCACGGAGAACTTCGAGCGCATCGAGCACCTGCGCGACCGCGTCTCCTTCGTCCAGGCCGACCTCCTCGACCAGCTCTCGCTGATCGAGGCGCTGGAGGAATCGCAGCCCGACGAGGTCTACAACCTGGCGGCGCAGTCGTTCGTACCGACGTCGTGGAAGCAGCCGGTGCTGACGGCGGAGTTCGACGCCGTCGGCGTCACCCGCCTGCTCGAGGCAGTACGCACCTTCGACAAGAAGATCCGCTACTACCAGGCGTCATCGAGTGAGATGTTCGGCAAGGTCCTCGAAGTGCCGCAAAAAGAGACGACACCGTTCTACCCGCGCAGCCCCTACGGCGTCGCCAAGGTCTACGGCCACTTCATCACCGTCAACTACCGCGAGAGCTACGACCTCTTCGCCTGCTCGGGGATCCTCTTCAACCACGAATCACCGCGCCGCGGCCTCGAGTTCGTCACCCGCAAGATCAGCGACGCCGTCGCCCACATCAAAGAAGGCAAGCAGGAAACGCTCAAGCTCGGCAATCTGAACGCCGAACGCGACTGGGGCTTCGCCGGTGACTACATTCGCGCCATGTGGATGATGTTGCAGCACGACGAGCCGGGTGACTACGTCGTCGCCACGGGCGAGACCCACAGCGTGCGCGAATTCGCCCGCCTCGCCTTCGAGCACGTCGGTCTCGACTGGGAGAAGTACACCGAGAGCGATCCGGCCCTGCATCGACCGGCCGAAGTCGACCAGCTCATCGGCGACTCCAGCCTCGCCCGCAAAGTCCTCGGCTGGCAGCCAGAAGTCGACTTTTCAGGGCTGGTGAAGATGATGGTCGACGCCGACCTCGAGCGGGTGCGGGGAGGGTAGCAGCCGGTCAAGAGGACGCGCGCTTGCGCACGCGCTCCTGGACGATTCGGGCTACCGCACGCAGGGCTTGGTTGACTGATTCTCGATCGGGAAAAATCTCCGCCACATCAGTGTCGAGGACCACGACGTTCGAGCCTTCGGCGAAGCGATTGGCATACTTGCCGCGCTCACCGTCGCTGAAGTCGTAGTGGTCCAGCATCCGTTTCCGCCAATTTCCACTCTCTTTGCGGCCAAATCGGGTGGGCATGGGAACATAAGAGGCACGTCGGCGCGGCGTGTCAATCCACTTCTTCCAGCCGATTCCAACGGCCGCCCGGTTGCCAATATCCAGTTGAACGACACCCGGGCCATCGATATGGTACATGGCCGTAACGCGGCTCGAGGCGGTGATGGTGGTGAGGGGATGAGCACATGATCGACTTAAAGGGAAAGCGCGTCGCAGTCACGGGTGGCTCCGGCTTTCTGGGATCACACGTCGTCGATCGGCTGCAAGCTCGAAAATCGGACGTTTTCGTTCCGCGCTCGCGCGACTACGACCTCGTGACTCTGGAGGCAGTGCGCCGCTTCTACGCCGACGCCAAGCCCGAGGTCGTCATCCATTTGGCAGCCCAGGTCGGCGGTATCGGCGCCAACCGGGAAAATCCGGGAAAGTACTTCTACGACAATCTGATGATGGGTGTGCAGCTCATCGAGGAAGGCCGGCACCGCGGGGTGGAGAAGTTCGTCGCCGTCGGCACGGTCTGCGCCTACCCAAAGGACACGGAAGTTCCGTTCCGAGAAGACGACCTGTGGTCCGGTTACCCCGAGGAGACCAACGCCCCCTACGGCCTGGCCAAGAAGATGCTGCTCGTCCAGGCACAGGCCTACCAGCAGCAGTACGGGTTCCACACCATCTATCTCTTGCCAGTCAACCTCTACGGCCCGCGCGACAATTTCGATGAATCGAAGTCGCACGTCATTCCGGCGCTGATCAAAAAGTGCCTCGACGCCGTCGATGCGGGTGCCGGCGAAATCGAGGTTTGGGGCACCGGCAAGGCGAGCCGGGAGTTCCTCTACGTCGACGACTGCGCCGAGGCGATCGTCCTCGCCAGCGAGCGCTACGAAGACGCCGACCCCGTCAACCTCGGCGCCGGCCGCGAAATATCGATTCGCGAGTTGGTCGAAACCATCGCCCGGTTGACCGACTTCCGCGGTGAGATTCGCTGGGACTCATCCAAACCCGACGGCCAACCGCGCCGCTGCCTCGACGTCTCGCGCGCCGATGAGCGTTTCGGTTTCAAGGCATCGACCCCCTTCGAAGAGGGCCTGCGCGAAACGATCGGCTGGTACAAGAGCCATCGCCAGCAGGCGGCATGAGGCGGAGCGACCGTTGCGAGGTCGCGCCGGACGATCAGGGAGCCTCTGTGGAAGCAACATCGCATCCAGGCCGACCCACCGCCGTTGAGCAGATCCGCAAACATCTCGACCCGCGCCATCTACTCTCGACGCTCGCTCGCAACCGCGACCTCATCCGCCAACTGAGTAGCCGCGAGATTCGCGAGCGCTACCAGGGCTCGTTGCTCGGCGTGGGCTGGGCGCTGCTCACGCCATTGGCAACTCTGGCCGTCTACACCCTGGTCTTCGGATTCATCTTTCGAGCCCGTTGGGATCAGGGCGAGACCGGCATCGCCAGCTTCGCCACGGTGCTCTTCGCCGGAATGGTCGCCTACAACGTATTCGGAGAATCGCTGGCACGCGCCTCGAGCCTGGTACGGAGCCATCCGAACTACGTGAAGAAAGTCGTCTTTCCCCTGGAGATACTTCCGGTTACGACCATCTCTGCGGCACTCTTCCACTCCCTGATCGGCGTCACCATCGTCCTCGTGCTCCGGTGGTTCACCAACGGCACGGTGTCGGCGACCGTCTGGCTTCTACCGCTTGCCTACGTCCCCCTGGTGGCCTTCACCCTCGGGCTTTCGTGGCTACTCGCCGCGGTCGGCGTCTTCTACCGAGATCTCGACTCCCTGACGCCCATCGCCTTGAACCTGCTCTTCTTCCTGACACCGATTCTCTATCCGCTGACCGCAGTCCCCGAGCCGCTGCGGACCTTCGTGCGCGCCAACCCACTGTCCTCCGTGGTCGAGGACTTCCGCCGCACCCTACTGTGGAGCTCAGCGCCGGACTGGCAGTGGCTGGCGATCAACACGGCGGCCTCGCTCTTGGTCGCCCTCTTCGGCTACACTGCGTTCATGGCATTGCGCCGCGCCTTTTCCGATGTCCTCTGATATCGCCATTCGCGCACGCGACCTGGGTCGCCTCTACTACCTCTACGATCACCCGCGCGACCGGCTCAAGCAGGTGTTTCTCTGGGGGCGGCGCAAGCTCTACCGCGAGTTCTGGGCACTGCGAGGGGTATCCTTCGACGTCAAGAAAGGAGAAGCCTTCGGCGTCATCGGCCGCAACGGATCGGGGAAGTCGACGCTTCTGCAAATCATCGCCGGCACCCTCGAGGCATCCGAAGGAAGCGCTGCCGTGCGTGGAAAGACCACCGCTCTGCTCGAGCTCGGCAGCGGCTTCAATCCGGAGTTCAGTGGACGGGAGAACGTCTACCTGAACGGCACGATTCTGGGACTGTCCAAACGGGAAATCGACGAACGCCTCGACGAGATCCTCGACTTTGCCGCTATCGGTGAGTTCATCGATCAGCCGATCAAGACATACTCGAGCGGCATGGCCGTGCGCCTGGCCTTTGCGGTTCAAGTTTGCATCGAGCCGGAAGTCCTGGTGGTCGACGAAGCACTGAGCGTTGGCGACATTTTCTTCCAACAGAAGTGCTTCCAGAGAATTCGCGACCTTCTGGCGCGCGGCGCCTCCATTCTCTTCGTCTCGCACGACCTAGCGGCGGTAGAAAGCCTCTGCACCGACGCCCTTCTGCTGCACCAGGGCAAGGCCGCTTATTGCGGCAGCTCCGCCGAGGCCATCTCCAGATATCACGAAGTGGGAGCGGGCAAAGCAGCAGCCGAACCGACGACGGAAGCCGCAGCCCAACCGACGGTCCCTGTCGCGTTGCGCGCACAGATCCTCGAACACGACATCCTCGACGGCGCCGCCGAGGCGAAACGCCACGGAACAAACCAACTGGAGATCATTGCCGCGAGTGTCACCGATCAGTCCAGCCGGCCCCGACTGCTCTTCCGGATGATGGACCGTGCAACCATCGCCATCCTCTGCCGCGCTCGGCGGGCGATGTCGGCACCGAACGTCGGCGTCGAGATCTTCGATCGTTTCGGTACGCTGGTCTTCGCCATCGGCGCCCTGCAAGCCAACACGCCCCTTGCAGCAATCGACGCGAATGGCGAGGTCGTCATCGAGGTCACGCTCGAGCTCGCACTGAAACCCGGCGAATACGTCTTCTCGCTAGTCAGCGGAGAGGTAGCCGCCGACAATCCGAATGCAGCCATCGACCAGAGCCGGATCGACGGGCTCGGACCGATCGTCATCCATTACCCAGCAGACGAGCTGTTTCCGTTCTACGGCATCGCCCGCCTCGACGCACAGGTGCGTTCGGCAGTGCCCTCGCCCGATCGCGTACCCCCATTCCCGTCATGAGTGAGCTCACCCGCGGTCGCCCGTCTTGCTGGTGCGGTGGCGAAACGCATGAAAACTACTCGGACGGTTACGATCGCTGCACCGAGTGCGGAACGCTGCGAACGAAAACATGGCCACGGAACGACCCCGCGCGCGTCACTGACGACGAAGGCGACTTCTACGGGAAGAAATACTGGCTCGAGCACCAGTCGGTGGATCTCGGGCACCCGACGCTCATCGACCGCGCCCGTTGGGATCTGCCCGAACGATGCACGTACTGGCTCAGAGCTCTGTTGAAATACAAATCGCCACCAGCGAAGATTCTGGAAGTGGGATGTGCTCACGGTGCCAGCGTCGCGCTCATGCGCGCCGCCGGCTTCGATGCGATGGGCTTGGAGCTCAGTCCCTGGATCGTCGACTTTGCACGCCGCACCTTCGCCATACCCATGCTGCAGGGCCCGCTCGAAGACCACAGCCTCGAACCCGGGTCATTCGACGCCATCGCGTTCTTTGACGTGCTCGAGCACGTGACCGATCCGAGTCAATTCATCCAGGCTTGCGAGAAATTGCTCAGAGACGACGGAATCCTCGTCATCCAGACTCCGAGGGCTCCCGACGACCGCTCCTTCACTGAGCTCAAACGCGCCGAAGATCCGTTTCTGGTTCTTCTCAAAGAAGAAGAGCACCTCAATCTGTTTACGCGAAACGGCCTCGAGGCCTTCCTGGCAAAACACGGCTTCAGCAGCGTCAGCGAAGAGCCGGCCCTCTTCGATCACTACGACATGTTCCACGTCGCCAGTCGAACCCCTCTCCGAACGATCGCTTCCGAGGAGCGTACAAAAGCCCTCGCACACCCGGCAGGAAGAATCGTGGAAGGCCTTCTGACACTCGAAGAGCAGGGGCGCACGACGGAACGGCACTATCTGGAAGCGAAACACAACCTCGACGAACGCGGGGCACAGCTCGACCAAGTGACCGATCGCCTACAGAGCATCGAGCAGGAGGCCGAGCAGAGGCTCGCCAATAGCAACGCCCTCCAGCGCCTCCTCGACGATGCCAACACCGACCGCAGCGCCAGGCTCGAAGCAAACGAAGAGCTGCAACGCCTCCTCGACGATGCCAACACCGACCGCAGCACCAGACTCGAAGCAAACGAAGAGCTCCAGCGCCTCCTCGACGACGCCAACGCCGACCGCAGCGCCAGACTCGAAGCAAATGCAGAGCTCCAGCGCCTCCTCGACGACGCCAACGCCGACCGCAGCGCCAGACTCGAAGCAAATGCAGAGCTCCAGCGCCTGCTCGACGACGCCAACGCCGACCGCAGCGCCAGACTCGAAGCAAATGCAGAGCTCCAGCGCCTGCTCGACGACGCCAACGCCGACCGCAACGCCAGGCTCGAAGCAAACGAAGAGCTCCAGCGCCTTCTCGACGACGCCAAGGCGACTCTGGCCACCGCTACCGAGGAGAACGATGCGCTGCGAGGCACAATCAGCGAAAGGGAACGCGACCTTGCCCAGCGCGCGCGGGATCTGGAGAAACTCCAACAACGGATCGACGAAGCTCGGCGAGAAACCGGCCGCACCGAGGAAGTCAACGCAGATCTGCGCTCGCGGTTGACACAGATCGAGGCAGAACACCGTGCCGCGGGACAGAAAGTAGCCGACCTGGGCCAGCAGGTGAGCGCCACCAGCGGCACCTTGCGGTCCCTTTCCGCATCACGGGTGTATCGGGCCCTCGCCCTGCTCGGCCTCGTGCCGAGCATCGCCGCTCCTCAGGCGGCGGAGGACGACGACGCCAGCGGCAGGGAGGTGAGCCTGCGAATCGCCGTCGACCTGACACCGCTGTTGCCGGGCGGCGACAACGGCGGCGCCAAGATCATGGTGCTCGAGCTCCTGCGCGCCCTCATCCGCGCGGAACCCGGACTCGAGTTAGTATTGCTGACGTCCGACGTCAACCATGATGAGCTGGCAGCGCTCGAGTCGGAGAACGTTTCGCGTCTCTGTGTGCTGCAAAGGGAAAGCGGTGAGCCGAGCGAAGCGCCGCGGATCGGCGCGCGGCTGCGCCTCGCCGCTCATCGTCTCGCTGGAAACATTCCGCCGCCTCTGCTGCGACGGCTACTCGCCGCCTACTGGTCTCTCCCCGCACTGCGTCCGGGCAGCAAGGTCACCGACGCCGTCCAAGCCGACCTATTGTTTTGTCCGTTCACGGCGCCGTTTTACCACAACCCCTCGGTCCCGACCGTCAGCGTCGTCTACGACCTCCAGTATTTGTACTACCCGACGTTCTTCAGCGCCGAGGAACGTCACGGCCGAGCGCTCACCTTCCAGAACGCCTGCCGCAATGCGCAACATCTCGTCTGCATCTCAGATTTCGTTCGTTCGACTGTGCTGGAGCACAGCAACCTGCCGCCGGAGCGGGTGTCGACAGTACACATCCAGCTCGCCGAGCGGCTCAGCGAGAGCGTTTCGGAGCAATCAACCACACCGCTGCAGCGCCTCGATCTCACTCCCGACGCCTACCTTCTCTACCCGGCCAATTTTTGGCGGCACAAGAACCACCGCATGCTGTTGACCGCCTTCGCGATGTTCCGCGCCCGCAACCCGGATTCGCAGCTAGCGCTGGTTTGCACCGGCGCACCGGGTGCCGACATGCAAGCGATTGCAGGCGCAGCACAGGCAATGGGACTCGCTTCATCCACTCGCTTTCCCGGGTTTCTCAGCGACGACGACTTTTCAGCCTTGCTCGACGCCGCCCTTGCGCTGATCTTTCCCAGCCTCTTCGAAGGATTCGGCATGCCGCTGCTGGAAGCCATGGCACGCAGCGTACCGGTTCTCTGCAGCAACTCGACGGCTCTCGCCGAAGTCGCTGCAGACGCGGCGCTTCAATTCGATTGCCGGCGACCGGTGGAGATCGTCGAGGCGATCGAGCGAATCGAGCGCGACCCCGACCTACGCCGCGACCTCGCGCAACGCGGCAACCGGCGCTACGCCAAATTCTCGGATTCCTCGAGCATGGCCGCCGCCTACCTGGAGGTCTTTCGCCGCGTTCTGAAACAGCCCGCGGCACCGCACCTGGACGGAATCTTTCCCGACGGATGGACGGCGGGCCAGATCAAACTCTTCGTTGGCGACGACGGAGACGAGCGCAACTTTGAAATCGAGCTCGGCCTGCCACCCGCCTCGCCGCACCAGAAGGTCACCGCCGTTCTCAAACCCATCGGCGGCGCCGCCGAACGTTTCGTATTGCGCAAGGACGAAACGATCACCATTCAACGCCGCCTGCCGCGAGGGCGCTGTGAAGTCGAGATTGCCATCGCCCCGACGTTTCGCCCGCGCGACGTCGGCATCAATGACGATACGCGCGAGTTGGCCTGCGTGTGCCACAACGCGCGGCTCTCGACACGAGCCGGCACGAGCGATCTCCTCGCCGGTCAGGCTGCATGAAGCCACCGATCACCATCATCACACCGTCCTTCAATCAGGGGCGATTCATCGAGCGCACGATCGAAAGCGTATTGTCACAGGGAATCGCCGGACTCGAGTACGTCGTCCTGGATGGCGGCAGCAGCGATGAGACCGTCTCCATCCTGCAGCGTTACGGCGACGAGTTGAGCTGGGTGTCGGAGCCGGACGGCGGTCAAACCGACGCGATCAACAAGGGAACCCGCAAAACCTCGGGTGAGATCATCGGATGGCTCAATTCGGACGACGTCTACTACCCCGGAGCCCTGAGGCGAGTCCTCGAGTACTTTCGCGAGCACCCCGAGGTCGACGTGCTGTACGGTAGAGCCGAGCACATCGATGAGGACGGCAGCGTCATCGAGCCCTACTACACGGAGGAGTGGAGCTTCGAACGACTGACCGAGGTGTGCTTTCTCTGCCAGCCGGCCACCTTCTTTCGCCGCTCGACGGTGAATCGCTTTGGTCCCCTCGATGATTCTCTCAACTTCTGCATGGACTACGAGTATTGGATACGGCTGGCGACGGGAGACGCAACCTTCGCCCACCTCCCCCACCCACTCGCTGGTTCACGACTCTACGCCGAAACCAAGACCCTCGGCTCGCCGGTCACTTTCCACCAGGAAATCAACACCATGCTGCGGCGACACCTCGGTCGCGTCCCCGACCGCTGGCTCTTCAACTACGCCCACGCAGTGCTCGACGATCGGAAAGTGAAGCGATCCCAACACTTGGGTTTCGTCGCCCCACTGGCCTGGCATTCGGTGGCCGCCGCGTTGCGCTGGAATCGATCGATCACACCCGCCATGGCGCGCACGCTCTTCGGCTGGGTTCGCAACAGCGTCAAGAGGCCAGCATGAGGATCGGGTTCGACGTCAGCCAAACCGGCGCGGGTAAAGCCGGTTGCGGCTACTTTGCCGACGGCCTGATCCGCAGCCTCGCCGAGATCGACACGGACAACGACTACGTACTCTACCCCACCTTCGGCGATTTCTTCTGGGATCCCAAGTGGCGCCGCGACACCTGGCTAGGCGACGGTCATCCCAACATGACGCGCGGAGTTTCCCAGAGCTCCATCGAGGACATGCATGCCTTCTGGGGTAACCCACCGGACGACTGGGAGACCGCCCTCGGCGATCCCGACATCATCCACACCAACAACTTTTTCTGCCCCATCGGACTCGAGAAGGCGAAGCTCGTCTACACCCTCTACGACCTCGGCTTTCTAGAGAACCCGGAGTGGACCACTGAAGAGAACCGAGTCGGCTGTTTCAATGGAGTCTTCAACGCCAGCATCCACGCAGACCAGGTCATCGCGATCTCGGAGCATTCGCGACGTCATTTCCTCGAGCACTTCCCCCACTACCCGGAAGACCGGGTGTCCGTCGTCTACCCGGCGAGTCGCTTCGACGAATCCAGCACAGACAAACGACCAACGGAATGCGACGTACGATCCGGGGAGTTCTGGCTCCACGTCGGAACCATCGAGCCGCGAAAAAACCTGCTCTTTCTCTTTGACGTCTTGGCGGAGCAAAAACAGAAAGTCGGCACGATTGCGCCGATCGTCCTCGCCGGAGGCGAGGGTTGGCTCATGGACGACCTCGATCGAGAGATCGCATCACGGGGCCTGAAGGACGACGTCATACAACTCGGCTACGTCAGCGACGAGGAGGTTGCCTGGTTGTACCGAAACTGCATCGCGCTCCTCTTCCCCTCACATTTCGAAGGATTCGGAATGCCGATACTCGAGGCGATGAGCCTGGGCGCGGTGCCGATCGCCTGCCAGTCGTCGTCGATTCCCGAAATCACGGAAGGTGCCGGAGTTCTCGTTCCTTCCGGCGATCGAGATGCGTTCCAGACTTCGATGATCGAGATGGTTTCGAATCGAGAGACTCGCAAGCAAAGAAAAAAACACTGTGTAAAACGCGCGGGAGAGTTCTCCTGGAGAAAATCCGCGACACAGCTCTTGGCCATCTACAATGATCTGGCGGGCACGACAGCAGACAACCGACGAGCGCGAAATACTGTATGAATACGAGGCCTCGGGGCCTCGTCGCATCCGCGAATCTCATGATCTAGCCTGGAGACAGACGTATGAAAGAAATCGATCGCGAGATCCAAGAGCGTATTGACGGTGTGAAATGGTATCACGAGTTTGATTTTGGCGACGGGGTCAAATCGAAAGCGTGCGTTCCTTCGTCGAAGCGCACCCACGACTTCGTCGGCCAGGTGAACTTCACCGGCAAGACCGTTTTAGACATCGGCTGCTGGGACGGGTACTGGAGTTTTCACGCCGAGCGCAACGGCGCCCAGAGCGTGTTGGCAACTGACATGAACAGCCAGCGCTTGGCAAAGTTCGGCGAAACCTTCAGACCTGCAGAGGTTTCGGACAATGAAGGATTCGTTCTCGCGCACGAGATATACGAATCTCGCGTCGAGTATCGCGGCAACGTGAGCGTTTACGACGTCGCCCGACTAGGCAAGCGCTTCGACATCGTACTGTTCTTGGGAGTTTTCTATCATCTCACCCATCCGATGTACGCGATCACACAAATCCGGCACGCGATCGCCGCCGGGGGCGAAGTGATCATCGAAGGAGAAGGGATCGACGACACCGAGCTCGCTTACACGGAGTTCTACTATCGCCCACCCGGTGAAGATTCCTATTTCGGCGACGCCAGCAACTGGTTCGTCCCAACCCGCCGCTGCCTGCGAGACATGGTAACCGCAAACTACTTCGACGTCGTCCGAGAAGACTTTGCCCCGGGGAAAGGGAAATACGGTCGCATACTACTGCATGCTCGCGCGGCCGAGCGATCGGATGACAAACACCTGTATCGCCCCTTGTTTGGACTCGATCAGTACGATCAGCGGTTTCGGTAGAACTGCCAACGGAAAAACGGCGAACGACGATTCCAATAGACAGCCCAGGATGAAGCGGTTGAAGTCAACGGTTCACGACGACGGCCAACTCGTAGATTGGAAAAGGTAACTTCGTGAGCACATGGATGCCCAGCAAGCCCGCTCGACCCCCGGCACAAAGCGAAATCGATGCGCTATTCACGGGTCTCCCGTGGCATCAACGATGGGAAATCTTCGAAGGGGTTTTTACGCCAGGCCGAAACCCGGTAGGCGAGCTCTGCGATCGAATCCAGCTACCGCGTGATCTTCGTGGAAAGAGGATCCTGGACATCGGCGCGTGGCACGGCTGTTTCTCATTCGAATGCGAACGGCGCGGCGCCGCAGAAGTCATCGCTCTGAGCTCCGAACCGGTCGAACAGGTCGGATTCGAGCGAATTCGGGATGCTATTGGCTCGAAAGTCGTCCGCTACGTTGAGGGCTCGGCTTACGCCCTTGATCCTGAAACGCTCGGTCGATTCGACCTCATCTTGTTCTTGGGGATACTCTACCATCTGCGCCACCCCCTCCTTGCCATCGATCAGCTCTACCCGATCGCAGACGGTCCGGTTCTCGTAGAAACCCACGTAATCGACGAATGCGCATTCGCGGCGGGCCAGACATCTGAGCAGGCGCAGCCCCTGAGAACAGTCGCGCCCAAGCTGGCAAGCACGCCGATCTGGCAGTTCTACCGCACGGACGAGCTCGGCCGTGATTCGTCCAACTGGTTTGGACCGAACATCTCCGCGGTTCAAGAAGCCTTCGCCTCGGCAGGATTCGAGACCGAAGTGGTCAACACCTGGGGCACAAGGGCCTCGTTTCGAGCTACCCCATTGCCATCTGCAGAGTATCTGGAATCTCACAACTATGAGAGTCGCTTCGAATCAGTGCGTCAGAGCTTGACCCGGAGCGCCAACTAGCCACCCGGGAAATTGAAGTCTTTGAAAGAGCCTGCGAGCGAAACGAGTTTCAGCGCGGGTCAAAAAAAGAAGCGCTCAGAAAGCGGGGCACTGCACATGCACTCGAGACGAAAAGCCAGCAATTCCCAGCTGATCGACACCCCGAACAACGGACGATCAGTCTCCGTCATTGTACTCTCCCTCGTTTTCGTCTCCGTCGTCACACCGGTACGGACCGCTATGTGCACGGAAACACCGAATGCACCCATTGAACCTGCCAACCTACTATTGATCGTGATCGATACCCTGCGGGCCGACCACATCGGGATGTACGGATCCAAGGACGGACTGACGCCTCACATCGACGCTCTTGCCGAGCACTCGCATGTCTTTGAAAATCCAATCGCAACTTCGGCCTGGACCAGGTCATCCGTCGCATCGATGTTGACGTCTCGCTTCCCGACTTCGATCGGTGTTCTCGACCGGGATGACTCCATCCCGGACTCCGCGAGCACTCTGGCTGCGGAGCTTAAAGCCCGTGGGTTCGCAACGTTCGCCCGCACCACCAACGGCAATGCCGGCGCGTCGTTTGGATTCGCCCGCGGATTCGACTCCTTCGAGCTCCCCAAGCTCACCCGAGCGTATCCCGACGGTGCGGCGATGTATCCGGCCGAGGGAGTGACCAAGGAAGCTCTCGAATGGCTCGCCGAGCGAGACCCAAAAACACCATCGTTCGTCTTCCTCCACTACACCGATCCTCACGATCCGTATCTGCCACACGTGGGTCTCCTGGACAGGCCCGAGCCACCAGGGCGTTTCGGCGGTTCACGCGCAGAACTGGCCGAAATGCAACTGGCCGAACGATCCGGGAGAGTAACCGATGCCGATATGGACCGGATCAAGTACCTCTACGCGGGAGAGGTGAAGTACTGCGACATATGGATCGGCAAACTGATCGCAGGACTCAAGAAACTGAATCTGTGGAACAGCACGACGCTGGTCTTGACCGCGGACCACGGAGAGGGGCTTTGGGACCATCACTTCCGCGGACACGGGCGCGACTTGTACGAGGAGATGATTCGGGTTCCGCTCATCATTCACTACGCTGGACAGACCAAGGGCTCGCGAATCTCGCAGGCACTAAGCCTGGTCGACATCGCCCCAACCTTGCTGGGGGCAGTTGGAATCACGCCTCCCCGCGACTTCGATGGATCCGATCTGCAAGCGATAATTCAAGGTAGAGTGGAAGCGAGAGATTCGGGCATCTACTCCGAACTCACGTTGGACGGAATTGACTTGGAGTTCGTTCGCACCAGCAAACACAAGTTGATCAGGGACCGCACGCGCGCGCGCACCGATCCCGCTTCGTATTCCCTGTTCAATCTCGAAACAGATTCGCGGGAGCAAGAGAACCGAGCCCCGCTCGAACCAGCGACCGTCGAGGCACTCCGCGCAATGCTCGAGCGGTGGCAAAAGGCGCTCTCTGCACCGGCACCAAAGCCTGCCGGGCCGCAACGGAAACTCAGCGAAGCAGATCTTCAATCGATGAAGGCACTAGGGTACCTTTCGGAGGAAGAGTACGAGAGGCTGCGCGAGAAGGGTTCCCTCGACTAGAGGCATTCGCAACCCGGCCAGGCCGAGGCAACTCGGCGTTATTCAACGGTGACCTGAATATTGGAAGTTGGCTCGCCGAACCACTGCACCGATTCGCGCAGCATCTGCCACTGGAAATTGTACGTCCCGGGCGCAGCGGGTGCAGTGATCGTCGCCGTGAACGTATAGGTCTCCCCCGGATCGACGCTCACACCCGGGTCGATGTACATCCGCCCAAAACCCCACGTCGTGGTCTGGGAGCGCGGATTCGTCACCCCCAGGCGGTGCTTCAAAGCCGCCGTCCAGCTCTCGCTACCGACGTTGCGCATGGTGATCGACACTGCCGCTTGTTGCCCGGCCGACATCGTCGCCGGTGGTCCCGTCTGGTTTACGAACTCCGCATCTCTCAGCGGAGCCTCCACCGTTATTTCAAGATTCTGAGAGGGCTCACCGAACCACTGCACCGATTCGCGCAGCATCTCCCACTGGAAATTGTACGTCCCGGGCGCAGCGGGTGCAGTGATCGTCGCCGTGAACGTATAGGTTTCCCCCGGATCGACGCTCACACCCGGGTCGATGTACATCCGCCCAAAACCCCACGTCGTGGTCTGGGAGCGCGGATTCGTCACCCCCAGGCGGTGCTTCAAAGCCGCCGTCCAGCTCTCGCTACCGACGTTGCGCATGGTGATCGACACTGCCGCTTGTTGCCCGGCCGACATCGTCGCCGGTGGTCCCGTCTGGCTTACGAACTCCGCATCTCTCAGCGGAGCCTCCACCGTTATTTCAAGATTCTGCGAGGGCTCACCGAACCACTGCACCGATTCGCGCAGCATCTCCCACTGGAAATTGTACGTCCCGGGCGCAGCGGGTGCAGTGATCGTCGCCGTGAACGTATAGGTCTCCCCCGGATCGACGCTCACACCCGGGTCGATGTACATCCGCCCAAAACCCCACGTCGTGGTCTGGGAGCGCGGATTCGTCACCCCCAGGCGGTGCTTCAAAGCCGCCGTCCAGCTCTCGCTACCGACGTTGCGCATGGTGATCGACACTGCCGCTTGTTGCCCGGCCGACATCGTCGCCGGTGGTCCCGTCTGGTTTACGAACTCCGCATCTCTCAGCGGAGCCTCCACCGTTATTTCAAGATTCTGAGAGGGCTCACCGAACCACTGCACCGATTCGCGCAGCATCTCCCACTGGAAATTGTACGTCCCGGGCGCAGCGGGTGCAGTGATCGTCGCCGTGAACGTATAGGTTTCCCCCGGATCGACGCTCACACCCGGGTCGATGTACATCCGCCCAAAACCCCACGTCGTGGTCTGGGAGCGCGGATTCGTCACCCCCAGGCGGTGCTTCAAAGCCGCCGTCCAGCTCTCGCTACCGACGTTGCGCATGGTGATCGACACTGCCGCTTGTTGCCCGGCCGACATCGTCGCCGGTGGTCCCGTCTGGTTTACGAACTCCGCATCTCTCAGCATCGGAGTCGGCGTGCTGGTTGGCGTAGGCGTTGCTGTCGAGGTCGGTGTCGCGGTCGAAGTGGGCTCGCTTGTCGGCGTGTTCGTCGGGGTCCACGTAGGCGTCGACGTTGGTGTGTTTGTTGGCCCCGTATCCAAACAACCCAACCCGTTCACATAGCTCGTAATCGTCGAAACCGACGGGCTGGAAAACATGTCCTGCGCACCACAGCCTCCCAAGAACGACTTCATGATCCAGCAACCCGGATCGTAGTGATAGGCGTTGAAGTTGTGACCCATCTCGTGCGCGACCAGCGTCGTCATCGAGGCCAGCGAGGTCGAGAAGTCTTCCGATACGCCTACTCCCCACGAGCTGCAGACCACGCCGATGTATCCGAGGCCAATCGTCCCGAAGGGATTCTGCGCCCCGAGAGTACAGAGATCACGTCCGGTGAACAGGTGCGCCAGATCGTTGGTCGATCGATGCCACGGCAGCGAGGTGTCGTTGGCCCGCAGCGAACGCAACTCGCTTAAAACCGCGCTGCCCGATTCCTCGCTCGTGCAGGGATCGCTGCTCGTCAGTCCGTCTGCCACGTCGAACGGGTCGTTGGAGCTCGTGTACAGGGTGATGTTCGGAATCACGAAGGTCACACCGATCTGGCTCTCGTAGATACCGCTGACCTCGTTGATCACGTCGACCATCCAATCCTGGGCGGTCAAACCGGCCGGCCAGTTGCCTGCCTGGGCGTACTGATAGTCACCAACCAGAGAGAGCTCGACGTTGGAATACCCGCCCGCTGCCCCCTGCAGCGCCGCCGGTGCATCGAACACCGAGCGTAACGCATCGAGCAGGCGGCGCCGCTGTTGACCGCGCCGCCGCTGCTTGCGCACGGGCCTGTCGTCTTCGACGCCGCAGGCCAACGGCTCATCGAGCTCCATTTCGGAGGCCCGGTAGCCGACATGGCCGGACAGCGCAGCGGCGACGGATGGATCGGGGGGTTCGATGACGAATACGTCTTCGGTCACCCGTATGAGACCGCTCACCCGGCCGTCGCGAATCGTCAGGCGCACCCACGAATTCGGCTCGCCAATGACAATGCCGCGGTAGAACGCACCGCTGACGGTGCGGCCGCTCTTGCGCCCTTCTTCGCCGATTTCGACGACCTGCAAGTCGGGTGCGAGAATGTCGTTTTCCTCGAGCTCCAGCTCGAAACGGTGGCCGTACATCTCGATTGTCAGCCGATCTACCGTTGCCACGCCGCTTAGCACTGCTGCGCTCGACCGGGCAATCGAGACGGGAACCCCGGCGCGGAGATCCGCTGCGGCCGGCTGTAGAGAAACAGAAAACACGACGAAGGCGAGTCGCAATGCACACCGCACGCGCCTACACCCTTTCCATCGAGCGAGTAGGTCCACCGTACCCATCAGCTCTTTCGGGAAGCCAATTACGTGCCATCCGCGCCCGTCGAGGTACGGAAGTAGCACGACACCCGTCCACCGCGATCTTCCCATTCTAGCACCGTGCCCCGTCAACCAATCGACGGATCAGTGTCATCGCCAACGAGAGCCGAACAGCTCACCTTAGATGCTGTATAGCAACATGCAGCCCCAGGTTCATTGCCAAAATTCTCGGCCCTTCGGCACGTTTGCTGTACTGCGTAATCACCCGCCACTCCCGTATCGCGGATCGGCCGCCGGTCGCTGGGGTGTGGTTGCACACACTTGTGACTGGCGATATGCCTCCCCCCACGGGTTCCCCGGTGGCGTGTAGTTGGAGTTGAGGCGAGTGGGTGAGACGAGTTACACCGCAGATCGAAAGCCTCTGCCACCCGCAGAATCAGGGGAACCCACCAAAACGGGCCGAATAGCTGTCCTGCCGCCGGCGCTTCTGCTCGTCGGCAACCTCTTCGTGTTCGGACCGGCTACGCTTTTTTTCAGCAACGCCGAGGAGCTCAACTCGACCGTTTGGGCGATCTTGAGCAACACCGCAATTCCCGCGGCAGTCGCTACTCTCCTTCTCGTCGGTCTCGTTGGCGTCTTGCCCGCCCGGATTCGAGGACTGGCTGTCGCGGCTCTCGTCGGTATCGCTCTAGCCGCATGGGCCCAAGGTAACGTCTTCGTATGGAAGTACGGGGCCTTCGACGGAAAGGCCATAGACTTCGACCGTTTCGGCCCCATTCGAACCTTCGACATCGCCATATGGATCGGGCTTCTCACCACTACTGTGGCGTTCCGAAAACGCTTCGGCCACATCTACACGTTGCTCTGTAGCTGCCTCGTCCTGATGCAGCTCGTGGGCTTGCTGTTGATGATCTGGAAACAGCCGGCGCAATCCGGCCACCCACGCGACCTCGCGCTACCGCAAGCAACCCTGAGATACTCTACCGACTTCAACATCGTCCACGTATTGCTCGATGCGTTCCAATCCGATGTTTTCGGCGAAGTTCTGAGCGAAGACAGCGACCTCAACGATCGGCTCGACGGATTCACGTGGTTCCGGAACACACTCGGCTCGTTTCCATCGACCTACATGTCGATGCCGGTGATCTTCGCTGGGAACGTGTTCACGAATAGTGAATCACCCAAAGAGTTCTTCCGCAGATCAATCGAGAGAGACGCCTTCTACAACCGCCTTCATGAAAGCGGAATGGAGGTACACCTGATTCCGATGGCGCAACCATGCGTGGGGAAGTTCTCGAGCTGCTACAGAATTCCAGCTCCCTACAACTCCCCCAAGCTGGTTCCCATTCGCGAAACGGCAAAGCTACTGGATCTTTCCCTTTTCAGGTTTGCACCGCATGTCTTCAAACCCCTCGTCTTCAACGAGCAGAGATGGCTCGTGCAACCGTTGGTCGCGGGCAGTGCCGGTGGGCGCTTCTTCAACCACCATTGGTTCTGGGCCGACTATTCGAATCAGATCTACGCTGAAGACACGTCTCCCACCTACCACTTCATCCACCTCAACGGTCCACACTACCCACTCGTAAGCGACGAAAACTGCAACTACGCCGGATTCCAGATATCGTCGAAAGCCAACTACAAGGCACAGGTGAAGTGCGTCCTGAGCGCACTCACCAACTTTCTCGGCAATCTGAAACGGATCGGCGCCTACGACTCGTCGTTGATAGTCGTACACGCAGATCACGGACTCGGGCATCTAGTGGAGATGGACAACTTCCCCAGTAACTTTGCCGAAGACCCGCTTGCAGCCCAAATCCAGACCGGTGGGGTCATCGGTAGCGCAATGCCTCTTTTGGCGGTCAAACCCCCCGGAGCCCGCGGCCCAATCGCGCGATCATCTGTTCCTGCCACGATCGGAGACATTCCTGCGACGATCCTCAAGAGCGCGGGAATACCTACGAATCGGCCATCCTTGCTGGAAATCTCGGCCGATGAAAACCGCGTTCGCTACTACCACCGATACATCTGGACCCATGAAAAGTGGCGCGCTGATTCGATCGGCCCAATTCAACAGTATCGGGTCGATGGCGACGTCTACGACTACAATTCTTGGTCGTTGGGCGAGGTTTTCCTGGAGAAACGTGAGAAGTTCCTGACGAACGTTGTCGACGTCGGCTCCAAGAAATCGAGTTTCAACTTGATGCGAGGGTGGTCTGGCCGGATGGACGGATCCGAAACCGGTTGGGCGATGGGACCGTCCGCAACGGTCGCATTGCACATACCCAAGGGCCCATCGATCCTCAGCGCCCGGCTGAGACCCTGGCGCCGCAATCCAGATCTCGAGATCAGAGTCACCGTCGGCGGCCGCTCGATCGGATCTTGGAACCTAGGTAGCGCCGGACGCAAGCTGCAGGAGTACACGCTGCCAATCCCCGCCGACCCAGACCGAGACGAATCCACCCTGGTCGAATTCCACTTCAGCCACTACCGCCACCCTGTGAACAGTGCCCTGGACCGTCGCACGCTCGCGGCTGTGTTCGATTGGATCAGAGTAGACCCATCCGGTCCCGAGGCGCGATCTCATGACGACCAAGCCAAAGCCTCCTGAGATTCCGCCTCCAACCGGTAGAATTGCGTTGGGGCCGGCACTATTGCTGGCAACGCAACTCTGCCTCTTCCTTCCCTGGTCAATCTTCGTCGCCAACAAGGCCGAGTTGACGACTTCGCTGCCGGAGCTCGTACCGCCTCTCGCACTAACAGCTGTTCTCCTGCTGGCGATTGTTCTATCGGCCTCAACCATCCTTCCCAAGAACCTACGCAAGCGGTTCGCCCTACTTGTATTCGGGATCGCCATACTCACCTGGATGCAGGCCAACCTGTTGGCCTGGGACTATGGCGTCGTCGGCCGAGACAGCACCGGCTCAGGAGCTGGCCACTGGCGCGGGTTTCTTGATGGTACACTTTGGCTAGGGGTACTGACGCTCTGTTGCCTCGTCCCGACTCGATTCGAGTATCTCTCGCGACTCTTCAGCTTCACCCTCGCGGTCCTGCTATTCGCACGAGTCGCCTTCTCTTGGATCGACAACCCAGGGGCCTGGACCAATGAAGCGGGCCAAGCCAAACTCCGGCTACCTCCAGACGATCCGATCTACTCATTTTCGAGCGAGTCGAACATCATCCACGTCGTACTCGACGAACTTGGCTCGAACGTAACCACCGAGATTATCAACTCAGATCCGCAAAGATACGATCGAGCTCTCCGGGGATTCACGTTCTTCTCGGATGCCCTCGGCGCCTTCCCGACCACGGTCTTCAGTATCCCGGCGTTCCTCACCGGCGAGACCTACGACAACAAAATCCCAGCGCGTCAATATCTCCACGCAGCATATTCGAGTCACACGATCGTTCGGGAGCTCTCGGAAAACGGATACAGGATCGACGTAGCCTCCCCCATCGCCACCTACAACTTGCTCAAGCTCCCGCGGAATCACTTCCGAATTCCAGTCACACATTGGAAGGGAGAGGCAGAGCAGCGGAACGAAGAGTTGAGCATTTTGACCTTGCTGGCAACGTCACGCAGCCTTCCGTATTTCGTTCGGCGGTTCATTCTCGGGGATGGTTTCGAGATTTTGCCCGGGGCGAAACACTTGAAACGAAAGTCCTACGTCGCGAACCGTAGCCTTTCAGACCAGAAGTTCCTCGCCGACTTGATCGCGACGATGAGAGTGGACAGCGAGCAGCCTACCTACAAGCTGATCCACCTAACCACCACCCATTACCCCGCAATCTTGAACGAGAGGTGCGAGTACGTCGGAAAAGTGCTGGCGTGGCGTTGGCCCTCGTTGCGCACCCAGGCGAGATGCAGCTTCGAGCACTTTGCAGAGTTCATCGAAAAGCTGCGCGAGCTAGGCGTCTACGACAACTCGCTGATCATCTTGAACGCAGACCACGGCTATTGGAAGGTGCGCGACAGCGCGCTTCATGTCCCCGTAGAGTATTCCGAAAGTAGCCAGGATGAAGACCTTCTGTTCGAAAGTGAAGAGCACTTCGCGAGGGTCGTTGCCTCGAGCATGCCAACCATAGGGATCAAACCGTTCAACAGTGTCGGACCTCTGAGCTTTTCCCGCACCCCGGCTCAGCTTACGGATATCCCTGTTACCGCAGCATCTCTGGCTGGCATCGACGGCAGGTTTCCGGGCGTGTCTCTTTTCGAACTCCGAGAGGACTCATCCCGTGCTCGACCATTTGTGTATTACGATAGACTCGACCTAAAGCAACGCGAACACCCGGAGCACTTCGATCGATACCTCATCACTGGCCCGGTAACGCAGCGAAGATCGTGGAGCTTGGCCAAGCAGCAGGCGGATCCGTAGTTCAACCCTCCGGACCACTATTCACGGGATGCAAGGACGCGTCTCCAGTCGAGAAGCAACTTCAACAGAGGTCGTCGCGCCGAGGGGCTTTCACTCCACACGACACGACGGACTCCCAACGTCGCCTTGCTCGAAAGCACGAAGCGTAGTATTGGTTCACCATGAACAAACGCGCCTGCGCATGGAAAGCTGCCGCTTTCACAATCGCGACGGGCGGGCTCTTCTCGGTCTCATCGACCCCGGCGTACGCCTATCTCGACGCAGGCTCGGGTAGCGTTCTGCTCCAACTGCTTCTCGGTGGTGCCGCCGGGCTCATCGTCGCCTTGCGTCTGTGGTGGCGAAACATCCTCACCATGCTGGGCTTCGAGCCAAAGGTGCTGGACAACAACGACGACGGTCAGCACGCTGCCTCGAGCGACACCTCGACGACTCGAGACTCCTGACCGCCGCCCGGCGCTGATTGCCGACCGCACGCCGTCAGGTTGAAAGTCGACCGGGTCAAGGATGAGACAACCACTCGTCTCCGTCGTCACGCCCTCGCTCAACCAGGCCGCGTTCATCGCTGCGACGATCGAGAGCGTGCGGGCACAAGAGTACCCGCACGTCGAGCACCGTATCGTCGACGGCGGTTCGAGCGACGGCACGGCCGATACCGTTGCCGGCTACGATGGGGTGATTTTCTCCAGCGAAGCCGACCGGGGACAAGCCGACGCGGTCAACAAGGGAATGCGCGCGGCGCGCAGCGAGATTGTCGGTTGGCTCAACTCCGACGATACCTACCTGCCCGGCGCCATCTCGACGGCGGTCGAGGCTCTACAGGCGCGACCCGATGCCGTCGCGGTTTTCGGTAACGCCTACTACACGGACGCCGCCGGTGAGGTGATCGAACCCTATCCGACGGCGCCGACTCTCGAGCTCGATGCCGGCTGCTTCGTCTGCCAACCGTCGGTCTTCATGCGCGCGTCGGCGCTGCGCGAGGTCGACTATCTCGACACATCGCTCGACTACTGCATGGACTACGACCTCTGGATCCGCCTGTCGCGACTCGGGCCTTTCGTTCACACACCGGCTTTCCTCGCCACGTCGCGCTTGCACGCATCTTCCAAGTCGGCCGAGCAACAACTCGAGGCGCGCTGCGAGGCCGTGCAAATGACGCACCGCCGTCTCGGCGCAACGCCGCTGCCGTTGCTCTACGGCTACGCCGACGCGCTCGGGCGTACCAGTGCTGGGATCGGCCTGAATGACCCGCCCAACTTCAAGGCGCGGCTGCGCACCGCAACCGTCTTGCCGGGGCTGCTGGGCAAGTATCACCGGCGCTGGTCCGCCCGCGACCTCGCCCTGCTGGCGGCGCGCCTGCGCGCAGGTCACGCACTGAAACCGGACGATCTGTAGGGGGCACTGCGCCGGGATTGAACCTGATCCGGCTTATTTCCAATTTGCTCGGTGGCTCAATGCGTAGTATTGGACGTTGATGATCGAACGCGTTTGCACACAGAAGAACGCTGCCATCGCGACGGCGGTCGGCGCCCTCTTCTCGGTCACCTCGACACCGGCGTACGCCTACCTCGATGCGGGTTCGGGCAGTGTCTTGCTCCAGCTCCTGCTCGGCGGCGCCGCCGGACTCATCGTTGCCCTGCGTCTGTGGTGGCGAAACATCCTCACCATGCTGGGATTCGCGCCGAAGACGCCGGACGACAGCGACGACGGTCAGCACGCCGCCTCGAGCGATACATCGCCGACCCGAGACTCCTGACCGCAGCCCGGCGCTGATTGCCGTCCGTTCGCCGGCACACGACGATGCAACAGGGGGTAGACAACGGCTTCGACGCCGGCTCGTTTCGCGACCGCCAGGCCCGCGTCTTCTACCACGAGGGCAAGGTCTACCGGGGCCTGAGCGCGACCGCGCTCGAGGAGTGGCAACGACTGTCGGAGTCCGAGTTCTTCCCGCGCCTGATGAAGGCCGGCAAGATCGTCGATTCGAAGCTGGTGCCGACCGATACCGCGCCCTCGCCACCCGACGCCGCCGGCCGCACCTGGCAAGGCCTGCTGTCACACGTCAAGGTTCCGTTCATCTCGTATCCCTACGAGTGGGCGTTCAGCATGCTGCGCGACGCGGCACTGCTCCAACTCGAGCTCCTGACAGCCGCCCTCGGCGAGGACATGATCCTCAAAGATTCGTCTTCGTTCAACGTGCAGTGGCTCGGTGCCAAGCCGACGTTCATCGACGTGGCGTCCTTCGAACGCCTACAACCCGGCGCTCCGTGGGTGGGATACCGGCAGTTCTGCCAACTCTTCCTCTACCCGCTGATGCTGCAAGCCTACCGCGACATTTCGTTTCACGCCTGGTTGCGCGGCTCGATCGACGGAATCGAGCCCTACGAGTGCCGGCAGATGCTCACCGCGCGCGATCTCTTGCGCGCCGGCACGCTGACCCACGTCTTCCTGCAGAGCATGCTGCAACAGCGCTACGGCGCCGCCACGCACAGCGTCAAGGAAAGCGTGCAGTCGTCCGGTTTCAACAAGAGCATGATCGAGGCCAACGTCGGCCGACTCGCCAAGCTCGTCGCCAAGCTCGAGTGGCAGCGCGCCCATTCGGAGTGGTCGGGCTACCGCGAGAAAAACACCTACAGCGAGGAAGATCACGAAAAGAAGGTCAGCTTCGTCGAAGAAGTGTGCACCAAACGCTCCTGGCCCCTGGTCTGGGACATCGGCTGCAACACGGGAACGTTCAGCCGCATCGCCGCCCAACACGCCGACTATGTCGTGGCGATGGATGCCGACACGCTGGCGGTCGAGCTGCTCTACCGCGAGCTCGCCGAGGACGGGCCGCACAACATCCTGCCGCTGGTCGTCAACCTCGCCGATCCACCGCCCAACCTCGGCTGGCGCGGCCGCGAGCGCAAGGGCCTGGAGGGGCGTGGCACGCCCGACCTGACGCTGTGCCTGGCCCTCGTCCACCACCTCGTCATCACCGCCAACATTCCGATGACGGAGCTGATCGAGTGGATCGCCGGCCTCGACTCGGCGGTCGTCTTCGAGTTCGTCTCGCGCAGCGACTCCATGGTGGAAACGCTCTTGCGCAACAAAGACGACGACTATTCAGACTACACCCAAGAGCATTTCGAGGAGATCTTCGCGCACCACTTCCGCACCGTCGAGCGCCGCGAGACGCACGGCGGCTCGCGCGTTCTCTACTATGGCGAGCACAAATAGCTTGAAACTCGCTCCCCCTTCACACCTACGCCGAGGCTTGGGTGCGCAGGCGCCATGGCTCCGGAGGACAAGTGCGCTCGTAGGCTGAGGCGAGGCTCAGGCTGAGGTCGGTGATCGCTGGCGCGATATCCCATTCGAAAGTTCATCTAATTGAATGATCCGGCGCCGCGCAGGCATAGGAAACCACTCGATCGCATTCGATGCGCTCCTCAGAACAATGGAAATCGGCCTTCGGGCCTGCCCTTCTCTTGAGCGGCGTCCTTTTCGTCTTCACGCCGATCACCATCTATCAGGCCAACGAAGTCGAGTTGGACGCGCCACTGTGGAGCATACTGCGCCTCTGTCTGGTGGCAGCGTTGGTCACCGCCGGCGTCCTCGTCCTCCTCGCCCGCCTCCTGCCGCAGAGCTCACGCTACATCTCGCTCCTCGGTGCCACGGCGCTGGCCACCTGGCTGCAATCGAGCTTCTGGGGCGGCGACTACTTTCTCTTCGACGGATCGCTGATCGATTGGCAATCGTACCCGTGGCGAGCGACTCTCGACGCCGGCATGTGGATTGCCCTCGCGGCAGTCGCCGTGCTCTTCCACAGCAGAGCGGCGAACCTGCTTGCTCTGCTCTGCAGCGCCATCTTCGCACTCCAGCTCGTGGCCCTCGCCCCCCTACGTCTGGGCAGCTCGAACGACCGGTGCCGATCTCGCCATGCCCGAAGAAGCGCGCGTCCACTCGACGAAAGCCAACGTCATTCACATCCTGCTCGACGCCGTGCAGGCCGACGTCTTCGCCGACGTTCTCCGCGGCAGACCGGATCTGCAAAAAGGGCTCGCAGGATTCATCTGGTTCAGAAACGCTCTCGGCTCGTTCCCCCGCACCCACATGACACTGCCGGTGATTTTCTCCGATCGAGGGAAAAATCCCGGCGAGCCGATCTTCGAACATCACGAAATCGCCCTCGGCGAGGAAGCGTTCTATAGCAAGCTGCACGCCCGCGGGCACGCCGTGCATCTGACCCAGATGGTCGTCGAGTGCAGCGGCGCCTACACGACCTGCTACAAGATTCCCCTGCCCTTCGACGCCCAAAGTTCGGTGCCGAGAGCCGAGGCCTTGCAGCTCATCGACTACGCGCTCTTCCGCAGCGTTCCGCACTCCCTCAAACGATTCGTCTACAACTCACAACGCTGGCTGCTCCGACGCCTGTCGGCTCGTTCCGACGACCCTTCGGCCCATCTTCGCTTTTTCAACCATCTGCGTTTTCTTCGCGACTACGGGGCAAGAATCCGCACCAACGACGACTCCTCGACCTACCACTTTCTCCACCTCAACGGCTCGCACGCGCCGCTGGTGAGCAACGAGCGGTGTGAGCCGATCGAACCGCAGCGCCGCAACCGTGCCAGCGTCCACGCGCAAAGCGCCTGCGTCCTCGATTCCCTGGTTTCGTTTCTCGGCCAGTTGAGAGATGCCGGCATCTTCGACACCTCGACGATCATCGTCCACTCCGATCACGGCGTCGCCTTACCCGTGCGCATGCGCAACGCGCCCGCTGACGATGCGGCCCACCCGGTTGGTGTTCGCAAACTCTCCACCATCGCCGGCAAGGCGCTGCCGCTGATCCTCGTCAAGCAGGCTGGTGCGAGCGGCGCGCTGGCGATCTCGAACGCGGCCGCGACCTTGGCCGACATCGGCGCGACAGCTGTCGAAGGGCTCGGCGAAACGGCGAGCAGATCTTCCCTCTTCGCCATCGCCGCCGGCCACGATCGCACCGAGCGACGCATCTTCCACGACATCGGCGTCGAACGAGGGCTGTCGCTGCAACGCTATGAGGTCACCGGCGACGTCTACGATTTCAACGCCTGGCGCCTCGACGAGCCGGTTCTCGCCGATCGTCCGCCGCCATCACGGCTGCAAATCAACAGCGCCGAAGCCCGCCACTGGCTCCTGCGCGGTTGGTCGACGCGCTTCAACGGCACTGATCGCGCATGGGCGCACGGCCCATCGGCGGCCCTGGCCTTGGGCATTCCCCAATCTCCGGCACGCCTGTCGGCACGCATCAAGGCGTGGAACACCCGGCACGACACTCAGGTCGAGGTGCGGGTCAACGGCACCTCGATCGGGGAGTGGGAGCTCGCGCCGAGTGCCAACTGGCAAGAGCTTTCCCTCGACCTGCCCGCCGATCCGCAGCGCACCGCGGCGAGCGTCGTCGAGCTCACCTTCTCGCGCTACCGCCGGCCCGCCGGACGGGACCGTCCACCCAGCCCGATCGCCGCCGCCATCGACTGGATCGCCGTCAAACCGCTGGGGTAGGGAGTGGGCTTCAGGTTTCAAGCTTCAAGATTCGAGGGTGCTCCTGAGGTTCCCATGGTTCCGCTGATCCCGCGGCTCGTCAGGTGCCCTCCCCCGGCGTATCACGAATCACAAATCACGAATCACCATCCACGAATCGACATCCACACCCTCACCCCTCGGGCCGTACGCGTACCGTTACTTCCCCCTTCGGAATGATCCCGTAGCGTTCCTTCTCGAGAACCTTCGTTTCAATCCACCGCACGCCGTCCTCTACGAGAACGTGTTGGAAACCGTCCTTCAACCGCTGGTGGACGTCCTGGTAGTTGAGAATGTGAACGTCGCGAGCTGCCCCCGGTAGCGGGCCAAATAGATCGACCCCGCCGTTTTCGATCTCGACGTCAAGTCCGGCCAGTGCGTAGAGAGTCGGCGCGATGTCGAGTAACTGCGCCGCGAACCCGGACTCCCTCATCGGTCCGGAATCGCCCGGTCTCTTGATCATCAACAGCGTCGCCGGATCCTTGAAGAGCTCTACCGGCAGAGACTTGGCCCCCTTCCACTGGCCGTGGTCCCCGTGAATGATGATGGTCGAAGAGTCGTAGCGACCGAGCCGCTTGAGCTCGCGCAGCACGTCAACCATGAGGCGCACGGCCGCCAGCGACTGTTCGTAGTACGATGTCTTCTTCTTCGGACGCTGCAGGTTGCGGTCGATCCGGTACGGCATGTGGGGAAGCATCACGTGCGCAAAGACGTACTGTCCCGTGGCCGATCGCGCCGCCTCTTCACGGATCAGCCGCTCGACCATAACCACACTCTTCGGTGCCGCTGCCTCGAGATCGTTGCGAATCCAGGACAGGTCGGTCCCGGCCGGTGGGCTCGTTCTGCGTGCCAACCAGCCTCGTCCATCGACGAAAAGGTCCTGGCGCAGGAAAGTCGGTACCAGCCGTAAGAGGACATGATCGACGAACACCGCATCTTCGCGATCGACCCGTCTCCCGTCGAGAACGAGGTCCTTTTTTCGCACGGCGTAGTCAGCGTTGCCGTAACCTCTCCTGAAACACTGGTAGTCGGAAACGCGATAGCCAGCCGCCTGGAATACCCCCGGAATTCCTTCCTTCGTCTGCCAGCGCCTCTTCCATTTCTCGATCCGGGCCGGTTCCGGCAGAGTCCCCGACATGATCGACGGGATCGACAGGTTGGTGTAGACGGAATTGGTGAGCGTGTCCGTAAACTGGGTAAAGCCGGCAAACTCCTCGAACACCCCGAGCTCGCGCGCCAGACTCTCGAGCTCCGGACCCTGCTCGTCGAAAATGAAGTGATAGACGTTACCCGCCGACGTCGCCTCAGCCCGTGAGACCGAGTCGCTCGTACCAAAGTCGTGGAGCCACACTCGCGCCAGGGAGAGTAGGTTCCCCGAGAGCAGCGCAACGACGACACCCGAAGCAATCAGCCTCGCGGGACGGTTCCATGTGGTGAACCATCCCGCGAGCAGCACGCAGACTCCGGCGACGAGTTGCAGCAGCACCTCGCTGCGCGGCTCCTCGATAATGACGAACTCATCTCCCCTGGCGATCGGCTCGACGCTCAGGGGCGATACCACGTTGGTAAGGAGAAGATAAACGCCGAAGAAGAAAGCTGCCCCGAGCAACGCGGTGGACAAGCGTCCGGAAAAGCCAGCCAACCAGTAGCAGATGAACACCCAGAGGAGGAATGCAACGGTACAACCGTAGCCGACCAGGCGAACGTCACTGAGCGCGGCGTGATTGCTGACGTAGTACAGAGCCGGAAACACCACAAAGATCACCACCCCAGGCAACGTCCCCGGCAACGCCCGGAGGAAGCGATCGGAAAAACCCATGACACGAATCACGGAAACTCCCCGCGGCACGTAAGTCAATCGGTCGCTCCGACAACGATCACCGGGCTAAACCACGGACGGGCGGCTCCGCTCGTCCGGCTCTTTCAACCACGGAGAAAAAGACATTGAACCACGGAGAAGAAATACAAACCACGGAAGGCTCGGAGTTCCACAGAAGAAATGACTTTCAGCCGATCTCCGCGGCGAGAAGTTTCTCAACAGCGTTGTTCATTTGTCCCTTCTCCGTGTTTCTCCGTGGTTCGATTTGCTTTTTCTCCGTGGATCTCCGTGCTCTCCGTGGTTCATTTGTTTCTTCTCCGCGTTTCTCCGTGCTCCCCGTGGTTCGATCTTCTTTTTCTCCGTGGAACTCCGTGTTCTCCGTGGTTCATTTGTCCCTTCTCCGTGGTTGAGTGTCATCTTGGCTTGCACCGATCAGTATCATGTGACTCATTGCCGTGGTGGAGAACGTACGCCCCCTGCGTGTGGCCATCGACGGGTTGCCCCTCTGTGTGCGTTCTGCGGGCGTGGCGACCTACACGCGCGAGCTGTTGAACGAGCTCGGCTCCTTTGAAACACCCGTATCCACGACGGTGTTCTGCCCGCCCTATCCGCCTCCGGCCAGTACCGCGGACCTACGACACCACAACGTGCACCGCTCCCTGCTCTACCCGCTTGTCATGCAGCACCCCTGGCCACGACTGGCGGGAGCGGTTTCACTCGAACGCGCACTCGGCAACGTCGACGTCTTTCACGCCACCGCCTACGCGCTGCCGGCTCGCTCCAAGTGCGCCCTCGTCTGCACCATCCACGATCTGACTCTCCTTCGATACCCCGAGTTCGGAACACCCGGACTGCTCGATACGGTGCACAGCGCCGTCGACTCCCTGCCTCGGGTCGACCGCATCATTGCCGTGTCGGCAGCCACCAAGAACGACCTGATCGAGCTCTGCCAGATCGAAGAGAACCGCATCCGGGTCGTGCACAACGGTGTCGGCACAGCCTTCTCGCCCAGTGCGCAACCTCCTCCCGCCGTCCTCGAGGGTACGGAGTATCTTCTTCACGTCGGTACGCATGAGCCGCGCAAGAACCTGCCCACTCTGCTGCGCGCGTTCGCCGGTGTCGATCGGCGCAACCTGCATCTGGTGTTGGCCGGGGGGCACGGCTGGGAGCGCACCGACCTGCGCGCCCTGGCGGCTGAGCTGGACATCGCGGATCGCGTGCGCTTTCTCGGCAACCTCGAGCCGTCCGCGCTGCCCGCGCTCTACACCCACGCCCGGCTCTTCGTTTACCCCTCGCTCTACGAAGGTTTCGGGTTACCCATCATCGAGGCCATGGCCTGCGGCACACCGGTGATCTGCAGCAACCGCGCCGCCCTGCCGGAAGTAGCATGTGATGCGGCCGTCACAGTTGAACCAACCTCGGTCGATTCGATCACCGCCGCCCTGCAACAAGTTCTGGACGACGCAGACCTCCGATCCGATCTCAGCGCACGCGGGCTGCGGCGAGCACGGGATTTCTCCTGGCAACGATGCGCACGAGAGACGGCGGACGTCTACGCGGAAGCGGCCGGACTTTGATTCCCAAGTACACCGCCGTAGAATCGCTTCGCGCCACCCCCGACGCCGATGTCTAACGAAGCCAGCCCATTCCAACTCGATCGCCGCATTGCCATCGGCACGGCTCTAGCGCTCACCGTCGGCAACTTTTTCCTGCACCTTCCCATCTCCGAATTCTGCGACTGGCTCTTCCGTACCGTTGGGCGCCGCCCATACGAGCTCATCTCGGTAACGGCCATCGGCGGAATGTCAGTGGCCGCCGCGATTCCCGCCGCAAAGCAAGTTCGTACTGCGTCACCTAATACGTGGCTGCCTTTTGCCCTGGCCGGACTAGCATTCCTCACCCTCGCCAGTCAGCGCTGGCTCTTGGTTTCCAACATCGAGCTGGTGCACTTTCCCCAATTCGCCCTGCTCGCCGTGCTCTTTCTCTTCGCCGGCTTCGGCGCCAAGCTGGCCTGGCTGCTAGCGGCGCTGGCTGGCTTTGCCGACGAGTCCTACCAACACTTCGTTCTCTACCGCGACACACCCAACACCTACTTCGACATCAACGACATCGTTCTCAACACCGTCGGCGCCGCCTGGGGCGCTTGCGTCTTCGGCGCGACGAAGCTCGCAGCCGAGGGTAGGTGGTTGACCGCCGACGCGGCCAAGGCCATTGCAGCGTTGGCCGTTTCGGCAATCGTCCTCGCTCTAGCAATCGATCCGCCAGCCGAGACCTTTCTCAGCAAGGCAATGACCGGCCGCTGGTACCGCACGCTGTCGGCGGGCGAAGGCCTGGCCGCCGTAGTCGCGGTCGCATTCCTCGTCGAGCTGGCGAGTTGGCGGCGGCGGGAGAGCGATCGATGAGGAGCGGTGTGGTCCGGACCACCCAAAGCGCAGCTGCGGCAGCGGCCCTCGCCTTGCTCCTGCACTGCTTCGGCTGTTCGATCACTACATCTCCAACGCAGACTCGCGACTCCTTTCCCTACCCCAGCGCTCGCGCCGACCGGCCGCGCACCATCGCCGACGAGTTCATCACGACATTCTGGTGCGGCCCACCGCTCGATGTCCTCGACGATACGCGAGCGGCGGAGATCGCCGGCGCCGGGTTCAACCTGATCGGCGCCAGTTGTGAAGGACCCGTCAATCGCAAGCTCAACGAGAAGGCGCTGGCGGTGGCGCAGCGGCACGGCCTGCGCATGTTGATCAAGGATCCGCGCATGTCGGCGTACAAGGACCTCGCCGGGAAGTGGAAGGTGCGGGCCAACCGCGCCATCGCAGACTACCGCGGTGCGCCGGCACTGGCGGGCTTCTTTCTCATCGACGAACCGCACAGCGATCGCTACACCGACATCGCCGCCCTGCGGCGGCGCCTGCGTGCCAAGGCGCCGGAGTTGATCGGCTACGTCAACATGTTGCCCGACTACGTCTTCCACTCCGACGATGACTACCAAGAATATCTCGAGTCCTATCTCTTCAAGACCCAGCCGGCGCTCCTTTCCTACGACTACTATCCCTTTCGCAAGGACGAGGACCGCCCATCGTATTTCGCCAATCTGTCACTGGTTCGCCGACTCGCACTCGAATACGGAATCCCATTCATGGCGATCGTCCAGCTCATGCCGCACGCCGACTACCGCGACGTCAGCGAAGGCGAGTTGGCCTGGCAGGTGTTCCACCCACTCGCCTTCGGCGCCCGCGGCATCTCCTACTTCGCCTACTGGACGCCGAGCCGCGTGCGCGACAACAACGCCTATCGCTTTCGCAACGGCATCATCGAAGGTGGCCTGCCCTCGCAACACTACCCGCGTGTTCAACGGCTGAATCGCACCATCCGCTCGATCGCCGCGCAACTCGGGGGCTTTCGCTCTACCGCGGTGTGGGATTCCGGCGGCAAGCTCGCCAAAGCCAAATTGCGCAGCCCTCTGGCGAGCGTCACTTCCGCCCATCCACTGACGGTTGGTTTCTTTGCCAAGGAGAGCAAGCGGGCGGCGATCGTCGTCAACCAGAGCTATGACGAGGTGAACCAGATCACTCTGCAAGCGGTCGGCGGCGAACGGATCGAGGTCTTCGACACCGGCCAGCAGGCTTGGGGCGACCTTCCGCAACCATTGTCGGTAGAACCGGGGGCCGCCGTGCTGGTCCGCCTGGCAAACGGCCAGCGCGACGACGGCGTCCGGCATCAGACAAACCCATGACGGCGCGGCATCGTTTTCTCGCACCCGACTGGGCGACTCGGCAGCGCGGCCGCATTGAGTTGCCGGCCGAAGAACGCCGCCACCTCGCTGTCGTTCGGGTTCGCGACGGCGAAGAGATCGAGGTCTTCGACGGCCGCGGCCGCTCTTGCCGCGCCGTCCTGCGCGGCGGCAGCGTGAGCTGGCTCGAAGATCTTCCCGACCATCACCGCGAGAGCCCCCTGGCGGTGACCCTCGCCGTCGCGGCGCTGAAAAAGGATCGTCTGGAGTGGCTGATCGAAAAGGTCACCGAAGTTGGGGCGCGGCGCATCGTCGTCTACCACGGCGCGCGTACGGTCGCCCGGCCGTCGGCGCGCAAGCACGAGCGCTGGCGACAGATCGCGGTCGGCGCCGCCAAGCAGAGTGGCCGCACGGTCGTGCCCGAGATCAGTGCCGACCGCGATTTCAACTCGTTGTTCTCAGACGAGCATGAACGAGCCGTCATCCTACAGCCAACCGACTCGGCCGACTTCGGCGACGCCTGCAGGGGCGCCGGCGGGTCCTTCCTGCTGCTGATCGGTCCCGAGGGCGGCTTCAGCGGCGAGGAAATCGACTTCGCCGTTGCGCGCGGCGCCATCGCCGCCAACCTCGGCCGGCGCACGCTGCGGGCCGAGACCGCCGCCATCGTCGCCGCGGCTCGGTTGCTCAGCTCACGACCTGAGACTCGACGAAGTCGATGACCTTCGCCTCGAGGCAGGCACCGTCGAGCTCGTCGATCTCCTGGACACCGGTCGGACTGGTGACGTTCACTTCCGTCAACCACTCGCCGATGATGTCGAGGCCGACGAAGTGCAGTCCGTCCGCCCGCAAGCGCGGCGCCAGGGTCGCGACGATCTCGCGGTCGCGGTCGGTGACCGTCGCCTGTACGCAGCTACCGCCGACGTGAATGTTGGAGCGGGTGTCGTCGTCGCGCGGCACGCGCAGCACGGCGCCGAGCGGCACGCCGTCGAGCACGATCAGGCGCTTGTCGCCGGCGCGCACCTCGGGCAGGTAGCGCTGGGCCATGACCATGCGGCGGCCGTCGAGGGTCGAGGTTTCGAGAATCGACGAGAGGTTCCGATCGTCGCGGCGCAGGTGGAAGATGCCGGCGCCGCCGGCGCCGTCGAGCGGCTTGATGATCGCCTCGCCACCGAGCTCGTCGACGAACGCCTTCAAGCGATCCACCTCGCAGGTCACGAGGGTCTCGGGAATCACCGCCGGGAAATGCAGGGCGTAGAGCTTCTCGTTGGCCTCGCGCAGCCCGGCCGGGCGGTTGGTGACGAAGGTCGTCTCGGCATCGACGAGGCCGAGAATGTGAGTCGCGTAGAAGAAGCGCATGTCGAAGGGCGGGTCTTTGCGCATGAAAACGGCGTCGAAAGAGGCGAGGTCGACGTCGCTGACCTCGCCGGTCTGCGAATGCGAGGGATCATCAGCGGTCGGACGGCGAACCGAAACCGGCGCGACGCGAGCGCACGGCTTGCCGCCGCGCACGTAGAGATCGTCGACCAGGGCGTACGAAACCGAGTGACCGCGCTTCTGCGACTCGAGAATGAAAACGAAGGTCGTATCCTTGTCGGGCAGGAAGTGCTCGACCGGATCCATGACGAAGAGAAAGTGCATCGTGCCGGATCGTAGAGCCCGAGGTGCAAGCGCGCAACTACGGCACCAACCCCGCCCGGCGCGCCACCACAGAGAAGGTCATCCGATCACGGAGAAAAAGACATTGAACCACGGAGAAAAAACACAAACCACGGAGGACACGGAGATCCACGGAGAAAAACATCAAACCACGGAGGTCACAGAGATCCACGGAGAAAAAATACAAACCACGGAGAACACGGAGATCCACGGAGAAAAAATACAAACCACGGAGGCACGTAGATCCACACACGGAGACAAAAAAAAACAAACCACGGAGGCTTCACGGAGATCCACGGAGAAAAAAACTAACCACGTGGTTCAAGTCAGCTCTTCCGCACTTCAAAAAGTCTCTTCTCCGCGGATCTCCGTGCCCTCTGTGGTTCAAGAATCTGTCGATCCGAGTCCCTTCTCCGTGGATCTCCGTGCCCTCTGTGGTTCAAGAATCTGTCGATCCGAGTCCCTTCTCCGTGGATCTCCGTGCCCTCTGTGGTTCAAGAATCTGTCGATCCGAGTCCCTTCTCCGTGGATCTCCGTGCCCTCTGTGGTTCAAGAATCTGTCGATCCGAGTCCCTTCTCCGTGGATCTCCGTGCCCTCTGTGGTTCAAGAATCTGTCGATCCGAGTCCCTTCTCCGTGCCCTCTGTGGTTCAAGAATCTGTCGATCCGCGGATCAAGAGTCTCTTCTCTGTGGATCTCCGTGCCTCCGTGGTCAAAGCTTTTTTCTCCGCGCTAAGCGGCGGTCTCAGCGGTCCTGGAAGTAGGTACCGATCAAGACGAACATCTCATCCTCCGTGGTTACGCCACCGGTGAGGACGCAGGCGTCGCAGACGCCGTCGCCGGCACCGGGTGATGAATCGCAGGAGGCATCGCGCTCAGCTCGAGTATCGCCGGCGCAGGTCGCCCCGACGTCACCCTCGGTGCAGCCGATCGGCGTGTCGCACGGACCGCCAAAGCCAACATTGTTGGGTGTTGCCGGCGAAGTCGACTGCCTCTTCACTTCGGTCGGGTCGGACATCCCGTTGTCGTACACCGCGCAGTAGGTCAAGGTCCGCAAGGCGGGCGACTCGTCGCGTGAGCCAAACTCGAGGGGCGGGTCGA
Organism: uncultured Binatia bacterium (SeqCode); assembly: GCA_965216585.1. Lineage (GTDB taxonomy): Bacteria > Desulfobacterota > Binatia > HRBIN30 > CADEER01 > CADEER01. Next base: position 1,362,763 of record CBDCGC010000003.1, read on the forward strand.
AACGAGCGACGACGGGATCGTTGTACTCGAGGCTGGTATAGACGAGGCTGTCGTCGGCATCGACGAAAGAATCGCCGGCCAGTGCGATGCGCACCGCCGAGATCAGCTCGGCGATCGAAACCTTGGCGTCCGCATTCGTATCGACGCTCGCACAGCGCGACACTGCGTCCTGCCCGAGGGCGAGGCGCACGGCGATGATCAGGTCTTGCACGCCGACCCGCAGGTCGCCATCGCAGTCACCCAATTCCGGCGGCTCGAGAGCAGCGCAAGTTGCGCCGGCGCAGAGGTCGGCCGTTGCCAACGCCACTTCCGGACCAAACGGCGAGCACGGCTCGCCGTCGTTCGGACCGCCCTGGCAGGAGAATTGCGCACCGAAGATCTCGAACTTCTTGCCGCGCCGGTGCATGTGCGACGTCAGCTCGAAGACGCGGGCATCCGGTCGCAGTTGGCTGTGGGAGCACACCTGGTCGGCGGCAAACGGCGGCGCGTTCATCTTGAAAATACTGTCGATGTTGAAAATCCCCACCGCCGGAGTTTCCTGCGATTCGGCAAACTCGAAATTGAGCCACGCCTCGAGCAGGGAGTCTTCGCTGGTCAGATTGAACGCGTGCGAGTTCCAAACCAGGATCCCCTTGGTCGGCACCTCGCCGTACACGCCCTCGATGAAATCGATCGACGACGACGATTCCTGCGTTCCGGTGAAAGGAACCGACGCGACGAAGACGTCGCCCGGACCAAAGCCAATGCAGGCCAGCGACGTCTCCGGCTCACTGCCGCACAGCCCGTCGCCGCAGGAGCTCGTATCGAGCGGATCGCATGCGTCGCCGTGTCGGGCGCCGCCCTTGCACGTGAAGGCCCCCCACGACGGATCCGTAATCGGTGTCGCACCGAGGTAGAGATTGACGATCAAGTGGTGGCTGCCCGGATTCTGTCGAATCTGGTTGCGCACATAGCGAAAGGTTCCGCCGCTGTCACCGCGGAACTCTTCCGGCACCTGATCGGTGACGTCGAAATAGGAGACGAAACAAACTTCGTCCTCGCTATCCGCGCCGAGGGTCCACGGTGGCATCGCGAGCTGCAATCCCTCGCCAGCCGGCGGCGGCGGTAGCGGTTGAATACGGATCGGCTTCGGTTCCGGCAAGCAAGCGTCGAGGAGCTCGTCCGTGCCCTCCACCGTCCCCGTCTTCGGTGCCCCCTGCTCGATCCACAGGCGCACCGCTTCGAGCTCGTCGGCGCTGAGCGGGTCGAAACCGATCGGCATGGCGCGCAGCGGCGCCTGCCAAACCCCGGGCAGCGTGCCGGCAGCGAGGTTGAACCACAGTAGACTCGAGTCCTTTTGCCCCGGCACGACGCGCTTCAATCCGGGAATCGAGCCCGCGGGCACCGACGTAGCCTCGACGTCGATCAGATTCTCCCACGCATCCGCTGCGGCGAGATCCAATCCACCGGCCGGGTTGGGCCCGACGTGACAGTTGCTGCTCGTGCAGCCGCGGCCGTCGAACACCGCGTCGCGAATCAGATCGAAGGTCGAGTCGAACGTCTCGTCGCACGGCTGCGCCAACACCGGCGAACCGACAACGAGGAACGACATCACAACGGCATAGCGAAACATAGAGTCCTCCACGGCCCGACGGCCACGATTTGCGGATGCCAGCTTCGAACCATACCTAGCGGCTCAACGTCTGGCAAAACTACCATCTTGACCGCATCCAGGCCTTCGGATAACTCAAAGCGTCGCGCGGGCAGGTAGCTCAGTCGGTAGAGCAAAGGACTGAAAATCCTTGTGTCGGCAGTTCGATTCTGCCCCTGCCCACTGTCTTTTCAGATACTCCGGGCCGAATCCGAACGTCGAAAACGCAAGATTGCTCGCAGATCTTGCCCGTCGCGTTCTCGCAGCATTACGGGCCACCGCCCTGGAGCGGCGCTAATCCTTTCGCCAACGGTCCCTCGAGGAGACGGTGGTCCGGATTGGCGGGAGGGGTGGCGCAAGGCGCCACCCCTCCCGGGATTCTCCTGCTATTCGCAGGTGAAGTCGTTGTCGACGAGCAAGTCGCCGACGGCGGAACCGAAGAACGCGAGGTGCCCGACCAGCTTCATGCCGCTGGCATTGCCGTCGGAAATCGCGTCGCAACTCGTCGTCACACCCTCGAGGGTGTTCGGACCGATGGTAATGCCGCTCATGTTGGCAACGTCGGTCAGCGAACCGACGGCAGTACCGGTAGTCAGCTCACCGCACAGTGGCTGCAGGGTGATGCTCGGCGGCACGTCGCCACAGACCTGGTTGTTGTCGAGCTCGACGGTGAGAGACAGGCCGATGCCGCAGGACAACGCTCCCGCATCACCGGAACCACCACCCGGCTGCGCACAGACACATTCACAAATGTGCCCGTCGGTGCCGAAGTCCGGGCCGCCGCACGAGCCGTCCGGGCAATCGACGTCGTTGATGCACTCCTCGCCGTCGGCGGTGCCGCCGAGGCAGAAGTCCTCACAGGTCGACGACTGGCGGAAATAACCCTCACCGAGCGAGTCGCAGCGGGCATCGCAAACTTCTTCACAGTTCGCCGTGCTGGTGCACTCACCGATGTTGTGATCGGCGTCGAGGACGACGTCGACACCGTCACCGCCGCCACAGGTGGCGGTGCGCGATTCACACGGAGAGAACGAGTCGACGCAAACGTCGCCCAAGCCGGGAATCACGACCGGCTCGAAACTGTCGACCCCACAACTACAGGAGAGGTTGCCGCCCATCTCCGGCGTACAATCGACGTTGACTACACCGGACGGTTCGAGCGGAATGACGAGAAGTCCCGTGCTGATCTGCAGGGAGCTTTCGTCGCTCAAATTGCAAACCGCGCGCACGGTGGGAACCGGTGTCGGGGTCGGCGTGTCCGGCGGCGCGTCACACCCCTGCAGCGAGTTGCGCACGGCCGAGATCAGCTCGCCGATATCGGAACCGCCATTGCCGTTGCTGTCGATCGCTTCACAGGCGGACAGTTCCTGCCTGCCCAAAGCGATGCCAACCGCCGTAATCAGCTCGCCAATGCCTACCGAGCCATCTCCATTGCAGTCGCCGACGCATTGCGCCGAAGCCATCGTCGTGCCGACGGTCGCTACCAGCGCCAGCGCCAGGGCAAAGCGAGCGATCACGCCCTGTATGCCCCCTGTCATCTTGCTCACATCCATCGCGAAGCCTCCCTTTCAAGTCATCGTTTCCAAGTCGTCGTTTCAATGATCCACGCTGGCCTTCCTAATCGACGGCCGCCATAGTGTCAAAGAGCTGATCCAACCCGAGTGTTTGCCAGGCGCGATCGCGGCGTCAATACTCCCGAGATGGCACGGCCCCCGAGATCGCACCGGCTCTCACCCGACGACCTGGCGCGAATCGAGGCTGCCGCCGGGGCCGCGGTCGACCTGAAGATCGGCCTCTACTCGCCGAACGGCCCGGTGCGCCGCGTCAACCGCGAAATGATCCTCATGGTCGGCGGTGGTCGCGCCCTGCTCATGCAGATCGCGCACCCGCTGGTCGCCGCCGGTGTGGCGGCCCACTCCAACTTCGAAAAGGAACCCCTGGCGCGGCTGTGGCGCACCCTCGAGTTGACGCTGGCAATGGTCTTTGGCGACGCCAGCACGGCAATGGCGGCCCTGCACACGATCGAGCGGCGACACGGTAGCGTGCGCGGGACGCTCGGCGAGGCGCTCGGCCCCTATGCCGAGACGGCCGATTACGACGCCAACGATCAGCGACTCCTTTTTTGGGTGCACGCGACACTGATCGACAGCGCCATGCATACCTATTCGCGCTTCGTCGAACGGCTGAGCGAATCCGAACGCGAAGCTTTCTACCGCGAATCGAAGATCACGGCGCGGCTGTTTGGCATCGACGAGAGCGACATGCCGGCGACGGTCGCCGACTTCGACGACTACATGACCGCGATGATCAGCGGCGCTGAGTTGTGCATCGGCAGAGACGGCCGCCGCGTTGCCGCGTCGATCACCGATCCGCCGCTGCCGCCCGGACTGCGCCAGCTCGCCGGCGGCGGCCGCATCTTCACCGATGGCCTGTTGCCGGCCGAGGTGCGAGCGCGCTTTGGCATCGAGTGGAACCCCCGGCGCCAGCGCAATCTCGAACGCCTCCAGTCCCTATCGCGCCATACTCTGCCGCTGCTGCCGGCACGGCTGCGCTATTTTCCGCAGGCAATCTCCGCGCAGCGGCGGGCAGCGACCACCCGCCTCGATCCGCAAGCGGAAATGTGCGACGAACACTCCCCATGAGCAGTGCCGTACTCGTCGCGTTTTTCTTCTTCGCCGCGCTCGACTGGTACGCAGTCTACAGCGGCTGGCGCGAGTGCGAGTACATCGCCAAGCCCGCCGCACTGGCACTGCTGCTGCTCTACGCCGCCTGCTCGCCGCAGGCGTCGTGGCCGCTGCTGGCGGCGCTGGCCTTTTCCCTGCTCGGCGACGTCTACCTGATGCTGCCCGCCGATCTCTTCATCGCCGGACTGTCGGCCTTCCTGCTCGGCCACATCGCCTACCTCTTCGCCATCGACGCCGGCACCGCGGCGCGCCTCGGCTGGCTGCTCGTCATCGCCGTCGCCCTGTCCCCTCTCACCTACAAGATTCTCACTCACGCGCCGGCCAAGATGCGCGCCCCGGTCGGTCTCTACGTGCTGGTCATCGCGACGATGCTCGCCTCGGCGTGCGCTTGGGGCAACCCGATCGCAATCGCCGGAGCGCTGCTCTTCTGCGGCTCCGATGCGATGATCGCCTGGAACCGCTTCATCCGGCCCTTTCCCCTCGCCCGCCTCGCCATCATCGCAACCTACCACCTCGGCCAGCTCGGTCTGGTCTGCGCTCTCGCCTGACATCCCTCCCAGTCGATTTCCCAGGAACATGTCGGACAACTTTCACGACGTCGCCGTTGAGATCGCGGCCGAAGCCAGCGCCCACATCGAAGAGGCCTTGGGTACGGCGGTGGCGGTCGAGCAAAAGGGTGCGGTCAACCTGGTCACGGCGGTCGACCGCGCCGTCGAGGAAACCGCAACGGCCCGCCTGCGCAGCGAGTTCCCCACGCATCTCATCGTCGCCGAAGAGGCCTCCGAGTCGACCGGCATCGCCCGCCCCACGACCGGGCACTACGCCTGGTACGTCGACCCGGTGGACGGCACGACCAACTTCGCCCACTCCTATCCGCAATTCGCCTTTTCACTCGGTCTGGCGCACGGCGACGAGCTCATCCTCGGCGTCGTCTGCGACCCGACCCGGCGCGAAACCTTCACGGCGACGGCCGGTGGCGGTGCCTTTCTCAACGGCGAGCGCATCCAGGTGTCGGCGTCACCGGCGCTCGACACCGCCCTGATCGGCACCGGATTCCCCTACGATCGTCGTGAACACATCGATTTCTACCTCGGCTTCACGCGCGACTTCATCATGCGCTCGCACGGCATTCGCCGCGGCGGCTCGGCGGCACTCGACCTTTGCAACGTCGCCTGCGGCCGACTCGATGGTTTTTGGGAGTGGAAGCTCAAACCGTGGGACACCGTCGCCGGCGTCGTCATCGCCCGCGAAGCCGGTGGCCGGGCGACCAGCTTCGACGGCGCCTCCTTCGACCCCTACGGTATGCAAACACTGGTTTCCAACGGCCGTATCCACGGCGAAATGCTGGCCGTCTTTGCCGAGCGCGCGCGGCTCAGCTCGCCGAGACATCGCTGAGCGACGCGGAGGCAGCGATGGCGCAGCTGGCAATCGGCTCTCAGGAGCACAAGGAGGCATTCTGCCGCGAGTTCATCGACACCCACGCCCCCTACGACGCCTGGGCGATGGATTGGCCGGATCTCGACGAGGCATCGGTACAGCGCCTGCGCGACATGCCCTTTTGGGACGAAGCGATCGCCACCGAAGCCGACGTCGCCAACAAGATCGCCGCCCTGGCGCCCTTGCAGCGCGACCCACTACTGCGCCAGGCGATCGAAATGCAGCAACTGGAAGAGGCGCGTCACGCCGACTTGTTGCGCGCCATGCTGCGCCGCTACGAGATCGACGAGCCGCAGCCGCCGGCAGCCGGCGCCATCGGCGATCCCGAGTGGAGCTTCCTGCGCGTCGGCTACGGCGAGTGTTTCGACTCCTTCTTCGCCTTCGGCCTCTTCACCGTCGCCCGCGACGTCGAGCTGTTCCCGGCGACGCTGTTGCGCGTCCTCGAACCGATCGTCCAGGAGGAGGCACGCCACATCCTCTTCTTCGTCAACTGGGTGGCCTATTGCCGCGCCCGCCTGCCACCGCTGCAACGGCCGGTGCACGCCGGCCGTTGCGCCCTGGCGATGGCGATCCAGATCTGGACACGCGCCCGCACCGCCGTCGCAGCGGCGCGCGGCGGCGACGGCAGCGGCGATGGCGACGACGACTTCATGCTCGGCGTGCAGGAATCCCTCGAGCTGGCGACCTCGCCGCGCCAGATCGTACAAACGTGTCTGCGCGAAAACGACGCCCGCCTGCGCGACTACGACGGTCGCCTCCTGCGACCGCGCCTGGTGCCGGCTCTGGCTCGAGCGCTCGTGCGCGTCCTACCCGACCGCTCGTAGAGCGTCGAGCGGCGGTCAGGGAAACGGCGGCACGACGCGCACGATGATCTGCTCGACCGAACCGGCCACCAGACCGAGGTCGCGCGCGTTGCCGATGACGCGCGCCGACAAGAGCGTGTCGCCGGCGGGAAACTCCTCGGCGGCGGAAACGACGAGCGAGCAAAACTGCACCACGGCATCCCCCGACTGACAACCGAAGGTGCCGTCTTTGAAGCGCAGGCACGCCTCCGTGCACGAGCGCCCGATCGCCTGAGAACCCCCTTCGTCACTGTCCTGAAAGCGGCAGCCGAAATCATTGAGCGCATCGACGATCATCGAAGTGGGGTCGTCGAACGTCGGCGGGTCGATGGCCGGTACGCCGCCAAAGGTGGGGGCCAGACCGTCGCAAACTTCCGTGCTGCCATCGCCGAGCGGGCGATTTGCCTGGATCTGGAAATCGGGCGCCGCACCGTCGCGAAAGGTCACCCGCAAAGGCGGTGTGTTGTGCTCACTGAGCGCCGCCTCGGCAATGATGTGAAACGCCCGCCCCTGCGGCAGCTCGAAGACGGGGATGCCGCCCTCGACCGACGTCGCCTCGATCAGTCTGTCGTCGGCGGTGCTGAGAGCAAAGAGAACGATTGGCGGACCGGATCGATCCGGTGTCGCCGTCGCGGTGCTGGTTGGGGTGGTCGACGGCAGGGCTGGAGTCGGCGTCGGCGACCCTTGGCTCGGACACGATTCCAGGGCATTGCCGACCGCCTGGATGAGCTCGCCGACACCAACCGTAGCACTGCCGTCGCTGTCGAAAACCGGACACTCGGCCAACTCGCGATCACCGAGCGCAATCGCGACACCGGTGATCAACTCGCCGATACCGACCCGACCGTCGCCGTCGCAATCACCAACGCACTGCGCCGCAGCACCACCGGCCATCAGCAGCACATGCAGCAGCACCGCAGTGGCCACCCCCAACCCCCTCCTTATCGAGAAGGCCAGGGGGTGTTCGCCGCGCACACTCATCTTGCCAACGTAGGTGCAGCGGCGCGTCGTTTTCATGCACCGACAAGCTAACAGCCCGCGGCACCGCGGGGAAGGTTGGCGCAAACCAAAACGGGGCCGCGGAGAATCTCCGCGGCCCCGTCGCGCCGATCTAATGATCGCCAACTCGCTAGTTCCCGTCTCGAAACGGCAAGTGATTGAAATAATGTAAGAAAATCGAGAAATAGTTGGCAAAAAAGGGGTGTTTTCCCTGCTGATGTGATATCAGTGAATCTCCACAAGTCATTGAAATCACAAAGGAAAACAACCCCAATGAGAGAGATCGTACGCCAACAATTGTCACTTGTCGAACCGGCCATCGAGCACGAACACGCCAGGGAGCTGCAAAAGATCCGCTCCCTGGTGGACCAGTACCCGGAAATCGCCGCTCTGGTTCACGCCGACCTGGTGCGGGGGCTGAAAAATCCACAATCGGGCCGTCGCGGCAGGCTCAGCGGCGAGCAGGTGCTGATGGCGCTGTTGATCAAGCAAATGAACGGCTTCAGCTACAAAGTGCTGGCCTATCATTTGGCCGATTCCACCACCTACCGAGCCGTGTGCGGCTTTGGCATCGGCGACAAGGTTCCATCGAGTAAGACTCTTCAGCGCGACATCAAGCGGATCAGGGCCGAAACGCTCGAAGCGATCAACCGAATCCTGCTGCGCGGTGCGGTAACAATGGGAATCGAGAAGGGGCGCAAGGTGCGGGTGGATTGCACGGTGGTGGAGTCCAACATTCACCACCCCACCGACTCCTCGTTGTTGTGGGACTGCGTGCGGGTGCTCAGCCGATTGAGCAGGCGCGCCACAGAGATCTGCGACGTGGTGGTGTCCAATCACTGCAAGCGGGCAAAACGGCGGGCGCTGGGAATCGTCAACGCGCGCAGCAACAAGCAGCGCAAGAAGTTGTACCGCGACCTACTCAGCGTCGCACGCAAGACTCTGAGCGATGGTAAACGTGTACGTGCAGCACTGCAGCGTGGACCAACAAGCGATCCGATTCAGGCGATGGTCATCGAGGTCGAGTTGCAGCACTACTCGGTGCTGGCCGAGCGGGTGATAGCACAGACCGAAAAGCGAGTGCTGGGCGCAGAATTTGTGCCCACGCAGGAAAAGATCGTTTCGATCTTCGAGCCCCACAGCGACATCATCATCAAGGATCGGCGCGAGACCCTGTTTGGTCACAAGGTGACCATCACCGGCTCAGCAAGTGGGCTGTTCACCGATCTGGTGATCGAGCAAGGCAACCCCGCCGATGTGACACTGGCCACGCGGATGATCACTCGACAAAAAGAGATCTTTGGCCGTGTGCCTCGCCAGGCTGCATTCGATGGCGGGTTTGCTTCCAGGGACAATCTCAACGCCATCAAGCAGCTCGGTGTCAAGGACGCTGCGTTTGCCAAGAAGCGCGGGCTGGCGATCACCGAGATGGCCAAGAGCACCTGGGTCTACAAGAAGCTGCGCGACTTCCGTGCGGGCATCGAGGGCATGATCTCTTATCTCAAGCGCTGCTTTGCCATGGACCGCTGCAACTGGCGGGGCTTTGCCTCCTTCCGAGCCTACGCTTGGTCTTCAGTGCTCACCGCCAACTTCTTGCTCGTCGCTCGACACTCCACCTAGATCGACGCAAAGCCCCCCGGCCGGCTCCCAAAAACGGGACGAACGCACCGCTGCGCCCACATGCGCATTTTTCAACGCTTCGCCGCCGCAATTGGGACTCGCACTGATTCTGCGTTCGCAAATCCTCGAATTCTTCGCGGCCTCTCAAAAACTCGCCTCGCTCAAACCTTCATTCCGAGACGGGAACTCGCTAGTCGACGGTCACGTCGATGGTCACGACCGGATCGTAGTAGAGGTAGAAGCGACCCTTGATGCGATAGGTACCCGCCGCGACCGCGCTGCCGGCATCGTCTTTGAGATCCCAGAAAGCGCGCAACTGGTAGCGCAACTGCTGATCGTCGAGCTCGGGCGCGCCGGCGGCGAGGAAGGGCTCGCCGCAGCCCTCTTCGCGGATCGTGCGAACGAAGGTCTCTTCTTCGCCGTCGACCCGGTAGGCGTACAAGTCGAGACACGGATCGAAGATGCCGCCGGGGCGTTCGCGCTCGGTCACCGTAAAGCGAATCTGCACGACGTCGGGCTGCGCGTACTCGTCGCAGTCCGACTCGAGATAGACGCGGTTGAAGCCATCGGTCCAGGTGCCGCGGTTGACGTTTTCCACGTCGCAAAACTCGATGTCCGACTGTTCGAACACCTCGATCGTCTGCGGCTGGCTCTCGACGCCGTCGAGCTCGGCCCAGACCATCACGTCACCGGCGGCGAGGCCGGTGAGGACACCCGCTTCGTCGAAGCGCGCCACCGCCTCGTCGCTGCTGCGCCAGGTTGCTTCCTCGGTCGCATCGCGGCCGAAGCCGACGTCGTAGTATCCCTGGGCGTGGAAGAACGCCTGGCCGCCCTTTTCGATCACGCGATCGCCGGCGTTGTTGCCTTCCTGGTAGACGTCGAGCTGTTGCAGAGTCGCCTCGGCGACGACGCGCACGTCGTAGGGGTGACTGGTGACGTCGCCGAGCGTCGCGTGCACCGACGACTGCCCGGCGCCTATGGCGGTCATCGCGCCGGCCTCGGCGAAGGTGATCACACTGCCGTCCTCGGCGACCCAGGTCACCTGCTCGGTGACGTCCTCCCAGCCGCCGATGTCGAAGCGGGCGGTGGCGCGGAACTGGATCTCGTCGCCGATCAACACAGTGAAGGCACCGGGGCAGACGAACTCAAAACACGGCTCGGCGATCGCGAAAGCGAAGTAGACCTGCGTCTCCGGGTAGATATTGATATCGACGACGCTGCGTTCGCTGACGACGCGGATCTCCTGCGCGTTGCTGGTGATGCCATCGAGCGAGGCAGAAATGGTTGCCGTACCTTCGCCGACACCGGTGACGGTGCCGAGCTCGACCGACACGACCGATTCGGGCGCAGCGCTCCAGGCCACCTCGTCGGTGATGTCCGACCAGTAGCCGTTGGCGAACTCACCCATGGCGCGCAGTTGCACTTGACCGCCGATTTCGATTGCGTCGGCGCACAGCGGCGGCGCAAAGGCTTCGTCGACGAGGGCGGGTTCGGGCAGCGGACCGAGCGGATCGATCGGGCCGCCGAGCGGTACCGGGTAGCACTGGTAGTTGTTGAGATGGATGGCCCGCAGGGCCGGTCGTTCGGTCACCACGACGGTCAGCGGCTCACTGGCGGCGTCGCCGAGCGCCGCCGTCACGTTTGCCGTCCCCACCGCCACGCCGCGGGCGACACCCCAGGCACCGATTTCCAGCGCCGGCGAGTCGGAAGCCCAGTCGGCCAGACCGGTGACATCGACCGCACTACCGTCGGAGAGTCGGGCAGTGGCACCGTACGAGGCATCCTGCCCGACGACCAGGTTCTCCAGACCGTAGACATCGACCGTTTCGATTTCGACCGGCAGGCAGGGCGGCACACAGACTCGCCGCGGGCAGTCTTGCGTGTCGGCGCTGCTCGACACGCACACGCACTCGTCGTCGGGATTGGCGCAGCCGCCGTCGTCGTCGCACTGGTACGGGTTGGACGGGAACGGCGGCGCGCACACGGGCGGCCCACAATCCTCGCAGAACGGACAGCTCGCCGTGCAGGCACACCGCCGCCCATCTCCGCACGCACCAAAGTCCTCACACTGCCAGATGCCGCCGTCACAGGACGGCGACTCGAAAAAGCCGTCGCCATCATCGTCGATGAGATGGCGCGTGTAATCGGCGAGCTCGCTCAACCGGCCGTCGCGATAGAGAAGAAGCGACCCGTGGTTGGTCGACACCTTGCGCACGTCTGCGCCGCCCGCAGTGTAGGTCGACGTCACGCGCACGCGACCCCACGACACCTCCGCCACGACGTCGGCAGTGCCGTCGTCGCCGACCGAAAAAGGAACCGAGAACGACATCAGGTTGCCGCCGACCGTCTTGTCGACCTGCAGCGTACAATCGCCCGCTGGGACGCCGGCGATGACGAAGCGACCCGCCTCGTCTGTCGTCCCCTGGCGTTCCTCCGCCAAGCCCGCGCATTCGAGCGACCAGTCGGCAAAGGACAGGGAACGCTCGAAGCCCGGTCCGATGAAATCAATCTCCGGCGCGGCGAGCAGAGTATCGCCGGCGCCCGCTTGCACGCCGTCGTCGACGACGAGAAAGCCGCGCACCGCCGCTTCGGAACCAACGGTCGGCGTCGCTGTCGGCACAGCCGTGTTCGACGGATTGGCCGTCGCCGTCGGCAGCGCTCGAGTAGGCGTGGCCGTCGCCGCCGGCGTCGCGCCGCCCCCGTCGTCGTCGCTGCCGCAGCCAACCGTTGCCAGGAGCAAGGCGGCCACCGCCGCCATCGTCGCCAACTCGAGTTTCCGATTTGCCTTCATCTGAATCACCTCGTCGCCCCAAAAAGGACCAAATCCGCTTCATTCAGCCCCTGGATAAACAACTTTTGTTTGCTTGTCAACCTTTTTTGTTTCGGTATAATCCCCATCCTATGGCGGCCAAAAAGTCATCGCCCAAGCGCATCCGCGACGTCTTCTACGAGACGCGGGTGTTGATGGGCCGCGACTTCACGATCCGGCGCTTTGCCGAGGAGATCCTCGAGGGCGCCCTCGATCCCGTCATGCTCGGATACATCGAGAAGGGCAAGCGCTTTCCGAGTGAGGCATTGGTGCGCCGCCTGGCGGTGATCCGCAAGCAGGATCCGCACGAGTTGCTAGCCCTGCTTTGGCGCGATCGGATGCTGCACGGCTTCGGCAAAGAGCTGCGCCGGGTCCTCGCAGCGCCGCGCTCGCTCACCGACATCGACGACGCCGACCTGGCGGTGCTGACCAGCCAGGCCATCGCGGCACTTCCCGACGACGGCGAATGGATCACCACGGCCAAGTGGCGGGCGGCGTTCCGCACCGTCAAGGGACAGAAGCGCAAAGATCAAAAGGTCCCGGCGGCATTGATCGAGCGCGTGGAGAAGCTGCTCAGCGAACGCGAGCTCGTCGAAATCCGGGCCTCCGCGGTACGCCGGCGCGGCCGTCACTTCGTCGCTCAGACCAAGGAAGAAAAACAGACCCTGGCGTTGGAGTTCTGCGCCCTCTTCTCCAAGGGCCTGCTCGACAAGTTGGCGTTGGCCGAAAAGAACACCGGCACCTATCTGCGCGACCACTACTTCAACATCCCGAGCAAGCGCATCCCCGAGTTTCACAAGCGACTCGATCAGGCGCTGCAACAGTTGGCGGAAGAGTTTGCCGACGACGCCAGCAGCAAGAATCGCTTCATGAACATCCTCGTTACTGCCACACCGTACGATTCGGGGGAGTCATGATGAGCCTTGCGCGAGCGACCACGAGAGCGACCTTGGCAGCGGCGTTGATCGCCCTGGCCCTGGGCTGCGCCGGCGGCAGCGGCTCGAGCGGCTTCGACCTCGCCGAGAGCCTGATCGTCCAGCGCGTCGCCGACCGACAGGAATGCGAAGAGCTGGACGGTTTGACCATCTGCCCCGCCGCCGTCGCGCCACCGTCGACGCTGGCGCCGACCCTGGCACCAACCCTGGTGCCGACGCGCCAGGCGACGACCGTGCCGCCGACCGCCACGGCGACTAGCGAACCGACCGGCTCGATCGACGCGACGGCGGTGCCGAGCCTGACGCCGACCAGTGTCCCTGCGCCTACCGAGCACGAAATGCAGACACCGGGGACAACTGCTTCGCCGACGACGCGAACGACGCGAACGCCGGCGGCCTCTCCGACTCGAGTCAACACGCCCGAGCCCCCTCCAACGCTGGCGGCGACGGCGACGCAGACACAAGTTTCGTTCAGCACACCCGACCCGACCCAGACATCCGCGCCAACGGCAACGCCGACGCGCCGGCCGCTCAGCACGCCGACGGCGACGCCGATACCGGGCATGCGCATCGAGACCAACGCGCCCCTCTTGCAGGAACCGCTGGCCTGCCGCACCAGCGACGTCGCCGGAATATGCGACGTCGGCTTCGAGTTTTCCGCCCTCGGCTTCGAGCCCGGCACCGCCTTTCGCCTCGCCGTGCGGCAGATCGACGCCGAAGAGCCGTGGACGATCGTCGCACCCACCGCCGTTGATACGGGCGGTGTCACGCCATCGTTCGGCGCCGAAGTCGGCGTCAACGAGATCGAAATCGAAGCGGGCGGCGGCGCCCTGCGCGTCGTCGTTCTCGCCTTCGACAGCGACCCCGGCCCGGTCCCCGAGCGCGTCACCAGCCTATCCGACACCGGCGCCACCCTGGCCTTCGTCACCGACGAGATCCCCATCGCGGCGCCGTAGCTGGCTTGAAATCCCCTGCGCTCGCCAGCTGAGGCAAGGACGCAGGGTGGTGTCGTTTCGCGACGCCCACAGAGCCGGGGGACTCGCATGGCGGCGGCAGTGGGAATCAGCCGGGCCACCCGCTCTCACGGGTAGCCCAGCCGGGGGAACAAGACGGGGAGGACACCCGCCTTGGGCGAACCCATCGTCCGTTTGGCGCATTTTGCACGACGGACAAAGACACACCCACCCCTGGCTGTTGGAAAAGCTACCGCGCGTTCAGGATTCCTTGTGGCAAATGCCACATACCCGTAGAATCCCCAAGTATTCATCGGCCGGATGAATCGGTAGTTTCACTGCGGAGCAAGGGGGACTTCGCAAACATGGCACCGGACCACACCGAGCGGCAGTTGCGCGCCGTACTCGCGTCCACTTCCACCACCACCGGACTCAGCGAGAGCGCAATCGAGCAGATTGTCGACAGTGCGACGATCGCGCGTTTCCGCGCCGGCCGCACAATCGCGCGCGCCAACAAGGCCGCAGGGCTGGCCAAGATCGTACTTTCCGGCACCGTCCGTCTGATGTTCCAGGGCCTACGCGCCGAACCAATGATCGTCCGTTTCGTCAAGCCCGGCACCGGACTGAACAGCATCCACGAGCCCGGCCGACCGGCATTCAGCGCCGTCGCCCACACCGAGGCCGGTATCGCCCTGGTACCACACGAGCGGTTCAGCGAGATCATCGCCGAGCTACCGGCCGCCGCTGCCGGACAGTTCTCACAGCATTCATGGGAGACGATGTCGGATCTCCTGCGCGACAAATGCGAGCTCCTCACGCGCGGCGTCAGCGAGCGCCTCGAGCACGAGATGGCCGTCCTCGCCCGCGATTTCGGGCGGCGCCATCCACGCGGTACCCTCATCGACCTGGCGATGACCCAGCAGCAGCTCGCCCAACTGATCGTCGTCGAGCGCTCGACACTGAACCGCGGCCTCCGAACCCTCGAAGAGCAGGGCAAGATCTCGCGCATCAACGGTCGCTACCTCATCTGCAAGCAAGACGACGCCGAGAGATCGCCCCCGACATCGACACACTTGCCAACTAGTGATAATTGATATATAGCAAGTATCACTCGCCCCATTGACGAGGGTGGCAGCGCTTTGGTTAGCTGCGGCGTACGCTGACAAAGGGGGACGGCATGAGTGTGGGTTCGGCAGTCTCGGAAGAGCCACGACCGGAGTCCGGAAGCGGCACCGAAGCAGAGCAGACGCGCGCCTGGCAAACCCAAGTCGAGACCTTCGTCGGCCGCGAGCGCGAGATGCAGACCCTGCGCGCCCGTATGGACGACGCAAAGAACGGAACCGGCAGCCTCGTCCTCATCAGCGGCGAGCCCGGCATCGGCAAGACCCGCCTCCTAACCGAGGCCTCCCACTACGCCGAATCCCAAGGACTCCTAGTCCTCTGGGGCCACTGCTGGGAAGGAGAAGGAGCCCCCGCCTTCTGGCCCTGGGTCCAGATATTGCGGAGGTTGCTTGTAGAGAAGAAACTGCCAGAAGTTCAAAAGAGCTTTGGTAGCTTTCGCTTGTTCTTGGGAAACGATTCCGAACAAACAACTCCCAGCCGGGATCTCGCGAACAAGTATAGTGAATCGATCACATGCTCCCCCACGGCACAATTTCAGCTTTTCGACAAACTCTCCCTAGATCTGCGAAACGTCTCAAAGTGTATTCCGATCGCGGTCTGCATCGACGACCTACACCAAGCGGATTCGGATTCACTAGCCCTCGTAGATTTTCTTGCGGCGCATTTGCCCCGGACTCCCCTACTGGTTCTCGGCACCTATCGAACTGAAGAAGTCGCCGTAAGGCCAGGTTTTCAAGCGTTCGCAACTCAGATCCTTCGTAGTTGCCACCCAACGCGACTCGAGCTATCCGGATTGAACTACCGCGATGCCGAAAAACTCGCCGCTTCCCACTTCGCAACTTCTCCCCCCAAACGCAGCTTTGTTAATTCACTGTACCAGAGGACCCGCGGCAATCCATTCTTCATAGTCGAGACTTGTCGTTTCGACAGCGAACGACTGTCTTGCCCGACCGACCGTGGGCCGGGGCCAGCAACAACGATTCGAGCCGTAATCCGCGCCCGGCTTCAACGCCTTTCGCACAATACTCGATCTGCGCTTCAGATAGCCGCAACCCTCGGAAACGAGTTCGACCCGGGCATCGTGACCCAAACACTTGGCGAAAATGCGCAGGATGACTGGATCGACGAGAGCGTGCGACACGGATTCGTTCAAGGTGCCGCATCCTCGCCATCCCTTCTGAGTTTTAGTCATGCACTCGTAAGAGACTCGTTGTATCTGGAGGTTTCCAGATCGGATCGAAAAACACTTCACAAACAAATCGTGACTACACTAGAAAACTCTCGCAACCGGATGACCTCGAACCTCGTAGACCTGCTGGCGCATCACTCTTACGCTGCAGGCGATCGCTATGATCCTTTGAAAACGTTCAACTTCCTTGTCACTGCAGGCCAAGCGGCACTCAATTCGCTCGCACACGACAGAGCCGTGACGCACTTTCAACACGCACTAGAGGTTCACGATCCGACAAATCAAGAACACTCCCGGTGCGATATCCTGTTGCAACTCGGGGAAGCGCAAACCAAAGCAGGTCAGTGGAAACACGCTCGAGGTACATTCGACGAGGCTCTGCAAGCGGCACGGCAACTGTGCTCCCCATCTCGACTTGCAACTGCCGCAATTGGGCTAAAAGGCATGTCGCGAGGCGCACTGCCGCCAGATACAGAATCAATAAACGCACTCAGAGAAGCACTCTCAGTCACACCTAAAGAAGAGCACCGTATTCGATCCAAGTTGCTCTCGGCACTGTCAGCCGCGATCTACTTCGACCACAGCCGAAACGATGCCGTTCAACTCGCAGACGCCGCCGTAGTCGAAGCTCAGTTTGGCGACGCAGATTCGATGGTTCTTGGAGAAGCAATAGAAGCGCAGATTTTCGCCGGGTTCCGTTATGACAATACAGGGGCTGTTCTCCAGCACTGCAACGAACTCGAACGTCTCGGGAGCAGCGAACAACACGAGGAGTTGATTTTCAGGGCGAAGATTGTGAAATACGCGTGCCTCCTTCAGGAGAGTTCACCGAATGCCGTAACAGAGTTGAAAATCTGCGAGAAAATCGCCGGGTCGCTCCGACATCCCCGATATCTCTGGCAAGTGAACTTGGCACGAGCATCTCAAGCGCTTGCTCGGGGACACCTAGATGAAGCACGCCGACTCGTTCATCATACGAACGAACTCGGGAAGCGATACCATGACTCCACCGCCTATCAGCACCTGATTCTCCTCAAGTTCTGCGAAGCGCTGCTTCACCAAGACTACGGTTCGATACAACAAGACCTTGAGTCAGTCGTTTCTTTCGCGCCAGAGTATCCGATGCCTCGGGCTGGGCTCGCACTCCTCCACGCAGCACGAGGTGGCCTATCCGAGGCGAGCTTCACGTTAGCACCGATTGTGCACAATGGTCTCGCCATCGAGCCAGATGGTTTTGCGATGATGACTTTGTGCATCCTCGCGACGCTGACTCAGTTTTCGGGGCCAACAGATTGGTCGGAGGAAGTAGAGGCAGCATTGCGACCGTACGAAGGAAACACGGTTACCGCAGGGTGGGGTTCGGCAATAGAGGGTGCGGTGTCACATTTCTTGGCGATAATTCGCCTTGCTCACGGTGACATGAGTAGAGCGTTGTCTGACGCTAGAAACGCAGTTCGTCAAAATCGGAAAATGGGCTTCGAGCTGCTCACTGCCCGCAGCAGCTTTCTCGCCGCTCATTGCCACGGACTGCTCGGTCAACCCAACGAGCAGCGAGACCAGCTGGACATGGCAACTAGTGTATTCTGCTCTGCTGGGGTCCCAACACCAAGACTCGATTTCATAGGGTCCGTTGCCACTCACTCGCGCTCCCCTAACAATCGGCACGGGCTAAAAGCACACCCGAAACCAAACCAGTACCAACGGTCAGGCGACTACTGGCTGGTTTGCTTTGAAGGAAATGAATGTAGGATGAAACACTCAAGGGGCCTGCAGTTCATCCATCGCCTCCTGTCAAATCAAGGCACGGGGATTCCCTCGGTTGAGCTCGTTCAAACCGGGCGACAGAGGACGGACGACTCAAATGCCCGTGCTCGACATGAAGCAATCGACGACCGGGCACTCGCTGAATACAGGTCAAGGATTATCGAATTGGACTCCGAAATCCAGGAAGCCGAGGAGATGAACGATCTAGGAAGACTCGAAACACTTCGTACAGAACGCACAGTAGTGACCGACCACATTGCCTCTGCAACTGGCTTGCACGGCCGTCCACGCGATCTCGACAAGGTCGCAGAAAGAGCGCGAATAAATGTTCGGAATACCATCGCATCGGCGATACGCCGACTGAGAAAAGCCAACAACTATCTCGGGCGGCATTTCGACTATTCAATCAAGACTGGGCGTGTCTGCACCTACGCGCCTCCAACGAAAACCAAATGGGAACTGTAGCCAGTCTCCACAGCCTTGCGATTCTCTTACTCCCATCAGAATTCCTCCACGAGCTTGGCCGCGAGCGTTCCTGATTGAAGCTGAATCCACATTGCCTTCCGCCTCGGCTTGCCACTTGAAGTGCGCTGAATCGTTCCCGGGTTGCTTGAGTAAACTCTAACGAAAATCTCAGCGTCTACTTCCCGTTTCAGCAACGTTGCCGCGCGTTCCGCCCAATCCGTGGCGTCCGTTTCGGCCACAATGGAAATGCCAGGAGGTGTACCTGGACAGCTAAGCACAACAAACTTCCCTCGTTTGATTTCTAGCGACCCAGCAAGTTTAGCCTCTAAGTCTTCGACAAACACGCTACGACCGCGGATCTTGAGACTCTCAGCTATCCTACCGACCACGAATAGTTCGCCACCAGCAAGGAATCCCGCGTCGCCGGTATGTAACGTTTGATTCTCAAACCGTGTAGTCCGATCAGCATCGCGACGGACGTAGCCTTTGGCGACCCACGGGCCTGATACAACAATCTCACCAAGAAACCCTTCCGGCATCTTATCACCACTACGGTTGCATACAACCAACATGCCCCCGGCATGAACGCGTCCCGAAGACGCCAGCCACCCCTCTGATTTCTGAATCTTCGCTTCATCGATCCTAGCGAACTCCAGAATTTCGACCGCTTCACCAAAGCGGAGGCGTGACCAATCGATTTTCGCTGCACGCACCGTCTCGTCAAGCCTGAGGCCCGTTACTGTCAGCGTCGCCTCCGCTAAGCCGTACGATGGCATAATCGTCGACGCGCGAAATCCGAACGGCTCCAGAAGTTCAAAGAATGCCCTCAGAGCAATCGGATCAAGCACCTCCGCACCGACAACCGCAGCCTTCCATCGAGAAAAGTCCGAACCTTCCAAACTCACCCTCTCGACCTTGCTTGCTACATACCCGTAGCAAAAAGTTGGCCCCGCACTGACAACAGACTCCCCTTTTCCGAAGCAGTTCACCCAGCGCAGTGGAGATCGAACAAACTGGTCCGGTCTCATGATCCTTATGCCGCTGCCGTTCACGGTCGGCATAAGTAGCGTCCCGATCAGACCCATGTCGTGGTGCATAGGAAGCCATGTGGCCATCTCATCGGAGCTACGCATATCAAGCCACTCGATACTTGTGTTAATATTCGCAACAAGATTGCTCGCCGAGACTCGAACTCCAGTTGGCTCACCTGTGGAACCAGAAGTAAACTGAAGCAAAGCAATCTCAGCCATTGGCCGACGCGCAACCTTCCGGACATCGCCAGAAAGAATCAACGTTCGAGCGTTTGTACCCGACAATTGGATCGCTCTGCCTGCTATTTCCATCAAGGATTCATCTGAAATGATGAGAGCCGGTTGTGCCTTCCGTAAGATCGACGCAACGTTGCGGACATACACACCTTCGTCGACAAATAGGCTTGGAGGAACAACCGGACAAATCGTAGCGCCCGACAGCCAAACCCCAAAAATCGCATCAACGAACGATCGACCGTTGGGCAACATCGTGCACACTACAGCTTGGCGCTCGACATTCGCATCCCGCAGTTGCGCTGCGGCTGCCTCGGCGCGAATCGCAATGTCCTGAAAACTGTTAAGTACCCAACCGCCATCGTCCTCGGCAAAACTAATACCTCTGCTAGCGCTAGGGTTGTCCATCCAAGAAAGTAGTCCTGGCACTACTCACCTCGCCCTTCCGTCAGAGTTACCACCAAACTCTCAAGCTCACCGACGGTACAGACAAATCGAGGTCGCTCGCCATCAGAAACGCTGACACCAAACTCCTCCTCGATTGTCACGGCAAGCTCGACAAGTTCTACGGAGCTAAACCCGAGGTCTTCAACAAGACGACAGGATGGCTGGACCGGCACACTGAGGGGTTTCACCTCCTCGACAAGTGCTCGAATCCTTGACGCCAAAACCATTCCAGCTTTCACATGCTACGCGCGAGCAACGAGCAACTCCCGCCCAACGTCGTCGATTGCGGGAAGGCAGACCGAAAACACGCTTCCGGCCCTGCTCGTTTCAACCTCCACGAAACCACCCAAGTCAGTGACAATTCTGTGCGTAATTGCCAGCCCCAGTCCTGTGCCGGAGTCTTTCGTCGTAAAAAACGGATTGAAGATTGCTTCAACTTGCTCTGTCGGAATTCCCGGCCCGGCGTCCCTAACGACCACCACCGAGTAATGTCGCTCATCGATACGACGTGACGCCCCATCAATCGAAACAACTCCACCCGCCGGACTCGCCTGAATCGCATTGAGAACAACATTCATCAATGCCTGAAGAACTTGATCGTGGTCGGCCTGGATCGGCGATAGGTCGGTGGTGCTCCCAACCTTTATCGCTATACCCAATTCACTCGCATGCGGCGAAAGAAGCGTCGTCAGCTTATCAATGGATCGGCAAAGATTTACTTCCTCGAGGCGTGGTTCAGATTCTTTTGCATACGATAGTAGGTCGCCGATTAGAGTTCTGATTCTTGCAAGCTCTTTATCCGCTAAGGGCAAGAATGAGTTCATGAACTCGTCATCATCGAGCCGGTCAGGAGCAAGCTGAAAAAAGGTCTGAATTGAAACCAGTGGGTTGCGAATTTCGTGCGCAATACCTGCTGCAAGCGTACCTAACGCCGAAAGTCGATCTGAACGGCTGATGATTTCCTGCGACCGCCTCAACCGATCATGAAGCCGAGCGTTCTCGATAGCTATACTGGCCTGTGACCCCAAACTTGCGAGAACTTCCAAGTCGCCGGCAGTGTAGGCCTGCATGTTGCGCTTCCCACCGAGACCGATAAACCCGAGGACACGCTTCCCGCCACCTAGTGGCACTACTACTTCCCACTCATTCCTTTCCGAGACTTCAGCGAGTTGCTTTCGGAGGGGAATAGCAATGCCCAATGTTTCAATCTCTGATCTTAGAATGGGTTCGCTCAATTCAGTCAACCAACGCGCATCGATCTCGGGACTGGTATCACCCGGACCTGTTTGAACCGCGCGACGGCACCCCTGTCCACCATCTTCGAGAATGTAGACCAGAACGTTCGAAAGATTCAGACTACTTGCAATAGTTAGAGCGAGTTCGCTTGCTACCTTCTTCTCGTCCAACATTTTGATGATGGAACGCCCAAATTGAACTAGGCTCTCCCGTGCCTTTCTCTTTTCACTAAAGAGTGAGGTCTCAAAAACCCTCTCAAGGCGGGTTCTTATAATCGGAAACACCATCGCCACCGATAGTACCAACAGCAGCGAAACCGAAGTGAAATCGTAGTTCGCGTGGCCAAAGCTGAAGCGCTGAGCAGCGATCAGCAACGCAAGACTAGTGGCAGCGACTAGCACTAAGGCAATCAAATAGGACAACCCCATCGATACCGCGAGTTCGATGTCCATCAGCCGATGCCGAACAATCGCATAACCTACGATCCCAGCCCAGGCCACAGATCCCAGGTTACCTGGTGGATAAATCGGAACACCATACGCTGGCAGTAGGTTGGTAAGAGCGAGGGGAATCCCAAGAAACATTGCGACTCCCCAAAAAGAGAGCTGCTGACGAGTTCTCGGGAGGGATGTCGTAAAGTACTCGAACGTAAGGAGCCATAAGGCTGTAGCGCAATTGGCAAGCGCAAAGACCGTAAACAAGTTGTACAGCGGCGCTGCCACGGAAGCGTAGCCGTATTCATAGTGGCGCAAACTGCCGACGAGGAGGTCGAAGCTGTTCAGAAGCGCAAGAACTCCACCAACGCCGTACGAAAGATACAGAACCCACCGCCACCGAAACCTTCGTGCCGGATTGAGCGCAACGAACAGATGCAAAATTGCGGGAATCAGAAAGAGAGTACCGGTTCGAAGCGTTCGACTTAGCGTGACCGCAACTTCGTAGTCGTCTGCTGAGTAGAGAACAAAAAAGTTGAGATTCCAAAAGCAGAACATAACGGATAGAAAGATAAACGTCTCCGTCAACTCGTTTCTTGGTCCGTTCCTACTTGCGAGATGGGCGAGCAGCAGGAGGGCAACCGCTGCGAGTAGGGGTATTAGCCAAGGGTACAACATCTAAAGTGTAGTTTCGGAACGTCGAAACGAACGGTTGGGTTCCTCAAGAAGAAACCGAGCAACGCGGGTCTGGCTCCGAGTCAACCGCGCCGCCAGCGCCCGGACATCAAGCCGCATCAGCCGCACAGAACCCCAATACGGGTGTACGAAACCGCCGCTGTCCTCGAAATACAACCCACGGTAAAAGCGGACAAGATCTTCATATGCGTACATAACGTAGTCACTGATATCATTATGTATAGCAAAATAGTAGGCAAGTTTCATTAAGCCCAAGTGCAGACCGCTTGAACTAGTTACTATCCGGTGCTCTCTGTGAACACACCAGCGTCCCAGTTCAGCCGGCCTCCGTCCGGCACCAAGCAACGTATCTAGAGACACGTGATGTTCGAAACCGAACGGGCGGGATTCCGGCAATATCACCCTGAGCGTCGCTACCAATTCCCCTCCACGGTCGCGTGCAACAAGAAAGACTGCCCTCGCGTCATCATCCGTTGGCGGAACCTCACCATACTCCTCTGAGTAAACCTCCTCTTGGAGCTGCACCGCGGCCTGCCGCTCGACATCGGCCTCGGCGACATCAAAAGAGTACCGTTTCTCTAGTTTCGCGAGAATGTCCTCAGACCTTCTCACTCTCCCAACTCCCCTCCCAAACCCTGCAGGCTCAGAGCATTCCCGGATTTTTCCCGGTTTTTTCCTTGACAACCGGACGAGCATCCAATTATCGTCCATCCTAATCTGAACTCCGTGAATACCGAATTCGTACCGTCGCGGCAACGATTTTCTTGCGGAGGTCTACGAACTGGGTAACGCGGTTATGATCGAGAACCCGGCCAAAGAGTTCTGCGCCCCATCCCATCAAGAGGTAAGAGAACTCTTGGTGACGTTGCTTCATGAGATCGGAGGCTTCGCTCCGAGTGTTCTATCCCGCAACCCGTCTCTGGACCATGAACTACAGATGCGTTCGGCGACACTGGTCGAGATCCAAGTCGCGATTGAAGACGAACTAGGTGTAGAAGTGGACCTATTGGAGATTCTCGAACTGAACCGTCTAGACAGCATCATAGACTACCTAGCACTGCTCGCTACAAGGTGACTGCGGTGATGCAGAGTGCGTTCATAACCGGGCTAGGGGTCATTAGTCCGGTGGGCGATACACCGACCGGGTTCTGGAACAACCTTCTGAAGGGTGTACCTAAGATTGGACCAATTACCAGATTTGATCCAAAACCGCACCCGATTAAGATTGCCGGACAGGTAGATAACGACTGTATCCGCAACGAGCTAGATGCTCGAACGATACGTTCTACATCCCACGCGACCCAACTCGCCTTGATCGCGGGCATACGAGCCTGCCAAACGGCGAGAGTTGCCCATGGCGAAGATTTCGGAATCGCGATCGGAACTGCGATGGGTGGTTGGAACCAGGGAGAGCAGCAGTTTGCCGTTCTCAACGAGCGGGGCGCGAACCGAATCAACCCGTTTCTGGTCAACAGCTCTGGGTGTCACGGTCCTGGAATAGCGCTCTCCTCTAGACTGTCCGCCCATGGCTGCCAGGTTTCATTCTCTACAGGCTGCGTTTCTTCAACTCAGGCGGTTGCCTTCGGAGCGCAACAAGTCTCAAACGAGGGTGCTCGGGCATACATAACGGGTGGTACCGAAAGCCCCTTGAGTCCAACTGTATTGGCCGCGCTCGCTCGGACCAACGAACTGTCGCTCCGCGAAGATTCTAGGTGCGCTTCAAGACCGTTCGATCTGCGACACGAGGGAATGGTCCTGAGTGAAGGCGCGTGTATTTTGGTGCTCGAGACAGAGGAGTCGGCTAAGACTCGAAATGTTGATGCCCTAGCTGTGGTGATAGGAAGCGCATCCAACTGTGATGCTTGCGGACCGTACGATTTCGACGAAACAGGGGAGACGGGGGCTCGGGCGGTTCGGGGTTTGTTGGAAAAATGTGGCGTTTCGCCCGATGAGATCGACTATGTTTGTGCGCACGCGAATTCTTCGCCGGCGTTTGATCGCAAGGAGGCTGTCGTTTTGAGACGGGCGTTCGGCGAGTATGCCGCGAAGATCCCGGTTTCCTCGATCAAGGGTGTGTTGGGGCATCCGTTCGGTGCTTCCGGTGCGTTTCAAACTGCCGCGGCGGCGCTGGCGATGAAGCACTCGGTGATTCCGCCGACGGCGAATCTCGAGAACCCAGACCCCGATTGCGATCTCAATCTCGTGATGGGCGAGCCGCTCAAAAAGGACATTCGCCACGCCCTGATCACCAGCTATGGCTACGGCGGCGTCAACTCCTTCCTTCTGCTGCGCAATCCGCACCTGTGAGCAACGCAGTGCCGGAATCACCCTCCTCCGACCTCGAGGTCGCCGAGCCCCTGGTTCGACTGACCCACCTCATCTACGCCCTGCACGGTTTCAGCGCCGTCATGGGAGTCATCTCTTCCGCTGCCATCGTTACGGCCTTCCTCACAGGCTGGCCTTCGATCGTCGCCGTCGTCCTCAACTACCTCAAACGACGCGATGTGCGCGGCACTCGCCTCGAGTCGCACTTTCGCTGGCAGATTCGCACGTTCTGGTGGGCGGTGCTCTGGATTGCCGTCGCCTGGGCGCTGGCCATCACGATCATCGGCATTCCCCTTGCCTGGCTCATCGTCGTCGCCGCCGGGCTTTGGGTTCTCTACCGCATCGCTCGCGGCTGGATGGCGCTGATCGATGGCCGCAAGGTTTGATTGGTGACTCGTGATTGGTGACTCGTGATTGGTGGCTGGTGTGAGGGGGTCTCTATTTCGGATCTGGTAGGGGGATGGTGCAGAAGTCGTTGGATTCGACGCGGAGGGGGCGGTTGGACTTGGCGTTGTAGTTCTCTTGCGCGATCTGCGAGGTCAGCTCGACGATCTCGCGTTCGGAGAATACCTCTTTCAGCCGCTCGAAAAAATCGTCGGGTACGTCGACCGGTGTGGCGCTGACCCGATCGGCATACTCCAAGGCCAATTGCTCGCGCTCGCTCAGGGCGGCGACGTCACCAACGCCTAGCGCGGCGTCGATCTTCTCTCGCGATAGCCCTTCTTCGCCGCCAACGGCGGCGTGGATGTCCATTCAGAACGGACACCCGTTCAGCGCGGCCGCCCGGATCTTCACCATTTCGACCATGTCTTTGCCGATCGCCCAATGGCCGGTGCTCATGACGGCGTTGGCGAGAAACGACGACACCATCGCCCGCGTCGCATGCGCCTGCGCCTTGGGCGGGTTGATCGAACGACCGGTCGCAAGGCGGAGAATTCCCTGCACGATTCTTCCCACCAGGCCGGCCTCACGGCCTTCCAGATATCGAACTCTCGCCATGGCCTTCCTCCCCGCTCTCCGACCTAGAGCGTCGCGTTGAGAATTGCAACACGCAAGAGGCCTCGCCAACCGGAACCACTTCCGCGCATTTCCAGACTGCATTCCAACCCGCCTGACGCATTCGGATCGTTTCTCGCCTACGAGAACTCGTCCGCGCAACGAAAACCGGGCGACGCTAGGTGCAACGCTATCGAGCTGATTTCTGGCGCCTATGTGGTATGGCACAAACTTGGCAAGACCTGGCAAAGACTTGGATAGCTGCGGGAATCGAGGAGGTTGTGTCGTGAACGATTCAGATGGAGTGAGACTGATCGAGCCGCAGGCTTACGCCGAACATGGGTACCCGCACGATTTGTGGACCGAGCTGCGCCGCGAGGCGCCGTTGCGCAAGTTTGAGCTCGAGGGCTGGCGCCCTTTCTGGGCCGTCACCAAGCACGCCGATATTTGCGAGATTTCCCGCCAGCCGGAGCTCTTTCTCAACGGTCCGCGCATGACGCTGGTCAGCAACGAAGCGATCGCCAACTCGGGACAGCCCGACGACGGTACGTTCAATGGAATGCGCACCATCATCAACACCGATGGGGCACAGCACCGGAAGCTGCGCAAGGTCGCCAGTCCCTACTTCACGCCGCGCAAGCTGTCGGCGCTGCAGGACATGGTCGAAGCGAGCGCCAAGGAGCTGGTCGACAAGCTGTCGGAAGGCGGCCCCACCGGCGAGTGCGACTTCGTCACCGACGTCGCCAACCTTCATCCGCTGCGAGTCATCTGCCAGATCCTCGGCGTACCAGTCGAAGACGAGCCGCTGGTGCTACGCATGACCAACGAGCTCTTCGGCAACGCCGACGACGAGTTTCGGCGTGCCGAAGAGCGACAAGCGCACCTCGTCGCGCTCGGCACCGAGATGTACGAATTCTTCGGCAAGATCATTGCCGACCGCCGCAAGGAAGCGAAGAACGATTTGGCCAGCGTCATCGCCACCGCCACGATCGACGGCGAAGCGATGAGCGACATGGATACCTTCGGCTACTATTTGATCACCTTTACCGCCGGCCACGAAACGACCCGCGGCGCCATCGCCGGCGGAATGAAAGCACTGATCGACCACCCGGAGGAGCATCGGAAGCTGGCCGGCGACCTGTCTCTCATTCCCGCCGCGATGAACGAGATCGTGCGCTGGGTGACGCCGGTCAACCACATGGCTCGCACCGCCGTCGAAGACTACGAACTACGCGGCCAGCGCATCAAAGCCGGCGACACGCTGGTGTTGTTCTACGCCTCGGCCAACCGCGATGAGGAAGTGTTCGACGACCCGTTCGAGTTTCACGTCGATCGGCACGACAACCCACACCTGGGCTTCGGCATCGGCGAGCATTTCTGTCTCGGCGCCAACCTGGCGCGGCAGACCAGCGGCGCCTTGTTTTCAGAGCTGCTACCGCGCCTCGACTCGTTCGAGCTCAGCGGGACACCGCAGCGCGTCGCATCCAACCTGGTGCCGGGATTCAAGCACATGCCGATGCGCTATCGAGTGCGGACGTAGCGTTGCGGCTCGCCGGCGGCTCGCCCTCCCGCTTCCTGTTTGGCTGGCGGCTTTAAGGCGCGTCGGTTCACGGCCAGAGTAGGGCTTCGATGGCGCGCTGCGACCTCTGGGCCAGGTCGCGGCGGTTGCTGGTCGGCGCCAGGCTCTCGCCGAGGTGGATCTCGGCGGTGATGGCGGGGGCGCGCAGGACGTTGCGTACGGACTCCAGCAAGGTCATCTCGCCGGCGTAGTAGGGTGCGGGGCGATCGGCTCGCCATCGCGACCCAGGTAGCGGATGGCGACCGGTTGAACCGGTACGGCAGCGTCGATGGCCGCCTGGAAGAAGGCGTTGCGGAACGGCAACAAGACCTCGCCATCGGTCGTCGTTCCCTCCGGAAACACGGCAGCCGGGTACCCCTGCGCCAAGGCTCGGCCAACTTCGCGCGACATTCGCCAGGCGTCGCGAAAGCAGCCGCGCCGGTGAAAGAAGGTTCCGAAGCGCCGGGCGGCAGTGCCGATGATCGGCCAGGCAGCAACCTCGTCCTTGGCGACGAAACGGGCACCGCTGATGGTGTGCAACACGTAGGTGTCGAGCCACGAGACGTGGTTGGACACCCACAACAGGCGCTCGTTCGATGCCGGCGGCTCGCCGCGCGTGACGACGTCGATGTTGAATCGGGCAACCAGGGCGTTGGCGCGCCGGCGGATCGCCGCCGCCAGCTCGACGGGTTCGGCCGACGCCGTCGCGACCCGGTCAAAGCGCTGGCGAACGATCTCCAACGACGCACCGAAGGTGCGGTGAAGTCGCGTCGGATACGGAGTGGCGAAAGATCGATCGAGCGAACCGGACATGCCGGAGAAGAGCTACTACGAATATCGCGACAGAGAAACGCTGGTACTCGCTGTGTGCTCGTAGGCTGAGGCTGGGGGCAAAGGGTGGTGTCGCTTCGCGAAGCCGATCGTGGTGCACCGTTCACCGTGATCCGGACAGGACACCGCGTACCAGTCTCAGCCCGGTTCACCGGGCTTTTCCACTTCAGCCGTGGGCTTCAGCCCTCGGCTGTCGTTCGCAACCGCAATCTCATCTTCGATCGTTTCGCCCGGCTGTCGTTCGATGCAACAGCCTTCGCTGCGCCGCAGCCGCCGGGCGCTGAAGCGCCCGGCTGAAATCGTCCAAGCCCCTTACGGGGCTGTAGGCTGAGCGGGGCCCTCACGCCTCATCGCACAGCCCTGAGAAAAGGGGGACAGGTCCGAATTCCGGCGCGATTCCTCAACAAATCTCAGCACCTAGGAATCGAAATTCGGACCTGTCCCCCTTTTTCAACATCAACAGGGCACGGAAAGCGCGCGGCGGCAGCACCTAGCCCGCTCTATTCATGAATGTTGTGCCGGTACCGCTTTGCGACGGTCATTCCGAAGAGTCTTGTCCAACCGGCGGGTCACCAAAGGAGTGTCTCGAGTCGAGGAGCCCCGCTTCTCGCAACCGGTCCAACTCCTTGACGTCCTCTTCGTTCTCGGGAACGAGGGTAACGATGTCCTTATATACACGGACGCCGTTTTCGATCCTGTAGGCTTTCTCAATCTCTCGGATCATCCGTCTTCATCCTGTGGCGAACCACTCCACTCTTCGTCAACGAACGAAGCCTTCCAGTCAAGCAAGCCGGCCACCTCTAGCTTCCGTGGGCGCCTTCCTTGTTCTCGAATTGTCCGGCTAACCCGCGCTGTCCGTTGCCACAAGGGGGCGCCGAACGAGGTACGGATCAGGCCGCCAAGCCGTTGATTTCGCGCACGACACAACCGCCAAGCGGTACCTGTCACCGATTCTGCGGATTCCGCACGGGCGAAGTGCGGCCGAACGACCTTCTTACAGCCTCCGTTCGGACAACCAAATGGCCGGTTTAAGCCCGGGATTCGGCGTCGATCTGATCAGAAGTTCAGTGATGTTGAACTGTTCCGCAGGTGACACCAGGTTTCGGGCGTTTTCAAGGTTGAGACAGGCGCTCAGGCCCTTTGCGGAAAGACGGACCTCGCGATCAGGGCTGCGCGTGCGGTGTTGTGTTGCACCTAACGGTTGGCGACAATGCTGGCATGTCGCCGCTGGGTGGGGTCGAATGGGCAATGCCGAAACCCGACGCCACGACCTACCTAACCACTGCGCTGCTGACCGCGGCTCTCACCTTTGCAACCCCCTCCGGTGGCGCCGAGGCTCCTAGTCTCTTTCGCAGCCATGGAGCCAGCGTCGTCCAAGTACGCCTGATCGACGAAACCACTCGCGCCAAGTCCTCCATTGGATCGGGCTTCTTCGTCGCCGGTGGAAACCTCGTGGTGACCAACTACCACGTCGTCTCGGAAAAGGTGTTCCGCCCGCGAGGTTACCTTATCGAAATCGTTGAGGCAGACGGAACCACGGGAAGCGCGGATATCTCACAGATCGACGTCGTTCACGATCTCGCTCTACTCTCCACGAAGAACACCGGGGCACATTTCCTCGAGCTATCCGTGGATGCGCCGCTCCAAGGCGCGTCGATCTACTCGGTGGGGAACCCGTACGATCTCGGCTCTTCGATCGTAGAGGGAACCTACAACGGTCTGCTCAGCGACCGGCTCTTCGAAAAGGTGCACTTCAGCGGCTCGCTCAACCCCGGGATGAGTGGAGGACCCACAATCGCCGCGTCCGGTCGCGTCGTCGGCATCAACGTCTCGACCGCCGGAAACGATGTCAGTTTCCTGGTGCCCGCAAAGTTCGCCGCGGCGATGATCTCACGGGCCAACGAGAACGGGGGGAAAGACGGCGAAGTGATCGAAAGGCTTCGCCTCCAACTGCTCGCTCATCAAGAAAGCGTCACACAGAAAATCCTCGAGGGAGGGTTCGAAACCAAAAACCTCGGCTACTACGGCCTGCCGGTGTCGAACGCCGCGTTCTTCAAGTGCTGGGGGGCAACCGACAAAAAGGACGATCAGCGGTATCAAATCTCCACCCACCAGTGCCGGGTCGAAGACGGCATCTACCTGGCCGAATGGTCCCACTCGGGAACCGTGGAAATCGAGCACGCGTTCTTTCGCAGCGACGACCTGAACCGCTGGCAATTCTACGCACTATTCGAGGAGCACTTTTCGCAAGACTGGAGCCAACTCGGCGGCAGCGCGGAACACGTCGCAGCGTTCTCGTGCAATACCGAGTTCGTCGAGATCAACGCCTCCACGTTCAAGGTCGTGCTCTGCGCACGCGGCTACCGTAAACTCACCGAGCTCTACGATTTCGTGCTTCGGACGGCATCCCTGAACGAACCCAACCGCGGTGTGCAGTCGAAACTGACACTCGCCGGCTTCAGCTACGTCAACGGCCTCATGCTGGTGCGACGTTACTTGGAATCGATCACATGGACGGACCCCTCGTAGTCGAAGTCCTAAATCACTCCGGCGACGTGGTGACGCGGCACAAGGTCACATCCCGTTCTGCAACGATTGGGAGGGGCTACGGCTGCGACGTGATCGTCGACGATCCTCATGTCTGCGCCGAGCACCTGCGCATCGAGTACGCCAGCGACGGCTCGATCTTCGTACGCGATCTGGACAGCGTCAACGGGCTCGAAGATCTCCTCACCGGACAAAAGACGAAAGCACTTCTGGTCGCCCCAGAGGCCCGTTTTCGCATCGGAAGAACCGTACTCCAGGTGCATCCTGCCGATCGGCCGGTCCCGCCCGCCCTCCCGGTCCAAACAGCGCCCCTAGCGTACAACCGTATCCTGGGCACGGTCAGCCGCCAGGTTCTCTCGGTCAGCGGGGCTGCTGCGGTGTTGGGACTGCTCGTGTACATGGAGTGGTACAAGAAAGTCAGCGCCGGAGTCGTTCTCAGCGGGATTGCGGTCAATGCAGCGGTCATCCTGACCTGGGCCGGTGTTTGGGCCCTCGGGACGAGGTTCGTTTCGCCACGGTTCCGCATGGCGGAGCACATCACCGTTGCGGCTCTGATCTATGCGGCCTCCGGCGTGGTCGAGCTCATCTTCGAAGAGCTCGCATTTGCGACCCATGAGAACGCAATTTTCACGGTGGCCTCGTGGCTCGGGGTTCTCGCGTTTGTCGCCGTTGCCATCTACTCCCACGCGAGGTTGTGCACCAACGCCACTCCACGCTCCGTTTTCATTGGCGCCGCCACGGTCAGTATGGCAATCACTGCGATCTTCTTCCTCGTCGACATCGGCGACCAGTGGGAAATGAACGAACACGGTCAGCTCGACTACGCCGGTACTCTGAAGCCACCGCTGTATACTCCGCCCAATGTACGCACGATCGATCAGATGATCTCCTCGCTTCGCCCAATGAAAGACCGCGTCGACCGCGACTCCGCGAAAGCCGCTACGATCGACGAAGACGTTTGGTGAAGCTCATCGGCAGGGGGCGGACGTACTTCGACGGTTCAAATACGGGACGTCCGCTGGCACGGGTTGTCCGTGGTGGCACATCAGGCAATTCGCCCTCCCGTTCTTGGGGGAAAAAGGGGTGATAACGCCAAGGGGTGATAACGCCACTTGACGGATCTAATCAACCTCCGCTATTCTCTCGGCAGAATCACGAGGGAAGGTGATGCCGGCGGGTTCCGCCCCGTAGGAGTCGCCTTCCAATAAAGCAGCCGCCCCCGGGCGGCTGTCGTCGTTTCTAGAGCTTTAGCTGCTTCCGTAGCGGCTCCAAGGTGTCGAACTGCGATCCGGCCGCTCTCTTGAGCAACGCCGACGCCTTCTTCGCCGACGGACTCAGCACGGTCCGCAGCTTACCCTTCGCGGCCAGGAAGCGCACCAAGCAAGCGAAATCACCGTCGGAGGAAACGATCACCGCCTTGTCGTAGTTCACGAAGTCGATCGCCGCGGCCTGGAGCACGAGCTCGGCGTCGACGTTTCCCTTGGGCTTGCCGGCACGGTCGTACGTCACCTCCTTGAAGACCAGGTCGTAGCCGTCCGACTGGAGAGCCGCGTAAAGCCCATGGTTCTTCTTCTGGTAGCCGATGAAGAGGTAGGCCTTCCCAACGCCGTGCCGCCGGCGCAGATACGCTCGGAACGTGCGCCAGTCGAGTCGCCAACCGAGGCCCTGAACACCGAGGTTGATGTTCTGGCTATCGATGAAGGCGTAGTTGGTTGCAGGTTTCTGCATATGCGATGAACCGGTGACAGGTACGGATCAAGCCCGCCAAGCCGTGGATTTCGCGCACGACACAACCGCCAAGCGGTACCTGTCACCAATTCTGCACTGCTGTTGATGTGGATCGCGCTTTTTCGCCTGCGACAGATCGCCCGCGTCAGGATTCGAGGCAGATTCGCGTAGTTTTGCACGCTAAGGGCGCTCCCCCCCGGTGCCTTTCTTTGTGACTTCCTTCTTTTCCTTTTCGTAGTTGCCCTGCAGTTGCGAGCACAGCACGCCCCAAACCTCGAGGTGTGAGACTCGCTTCCTCCTTCGCGACGGCTTCCAGCACAACAAACCCAGCCCGGTTCACCGGGCTTCCACTCCTTTAGCCGTGGGCTTCAGCCCTCGGCGGCCGTTGGAAAACCGCAATCTCATCTTCACTCGTCTCGCCGGTGACGCCGAGCGCTGAAGCGCCCGGTTGAAATCGCCAAGCCTCTTTCGGGGCTCTCCGCGGGGCCAGTACCAGGGCTGATACTCAACCCACGGCGAGGGTGGCTCCAACCAGACGACCCGTGGTATTCTCGGAGGATGGCAACACGAGCCATCAACCTGGACGGAGTTCCGGAGAAGCAGGCTGAAGCCATCAGGGAGCAGGTTCGCTACTGGAAGCGACGGACCAAAGAATCGACCCGCACGAAACCGGGTGAGCTCCCCGTGTGGAAGGGAAGGGTGATTGGGCGGTTGACGCGCGAGGAGCTCTATGGCGACGAGTGACCTGGCGCTCGTCGACACGAACGTTCTCGTAAACTCTCTCTACCAAGGCGCAGAGCATTTTCGCCCGTCACGGGCCTTGCTCGAGAGCGCGAAGAACGCAAATGCGGGGCTTTGCCTGCTTCCACAAAACGTCGCTGAGTTCTACGCAGCGACGACCAGCGCAAAAAGAGTGAGCGAGCCAAAAACGTCGGAGGAAGCCCTCGTGGCAATCGAGCAGATGCTTGCTTTGCCCGGCATCGAGCTTTTGCCCGTTCCGGCCGATGTCATTGACCGGTTGCTTTCACTGGTTCGAAGCAATCCCTTCACGGGGCTCCGCGTCTACGACCTTCACCTGGTCGCCGCGATGCTTGGAAACGGTGTCGCTCGTATCTACACATTCAACACGAGAGACTTCGAGCCAGTGTCAGAGCTCGAAGTGCTCACCCCTCGAGCTATTTGAGGACGGGACACCGCGTACCCATCTCAGCCCGGTTCACCGGGCTTCCCCCTTCAGCCGGGTGCATCAGCCCCCGGCTGTCGTTCGATGCAACTGTCTCATCTTCCTCGTTTCGCCGCGATGCACTTTTTCCCGGACGGGCTCAGTAGAAGTCCCAATACCGACATCCACTCGGATCGTGCTACGAGAACCAGCTAGCACAGTGAGGGAGTCCGTCATGAGTTCATTCGCGCACACAACCGCAAGAATCGCAGCATGGAACCTGGAGGGCTTCGACGGTATTCCGGAAGCCCGGCTCGACCTGCAAGCAGAAGGTCTCGCGATGCTCGATGCCGAGATCGTCGTACTCGTCGAGGTCAATCCCGTTTCAGCGCTCGACGGCCTGAAGAGTCGGCTCGCCCAAAAAGGGGTCAACTACGACAGCGTCCTCGTCGAACAAAACGACAAGCTGCACATCGGAGTGCTGTTCAAGGAGGGCATCACCGCTGACAACGCTTTCCTTCTCGACGGATCGGACTTGGGCAAATCGAGTCGGCGGCGAGCCCTGGTTGCCGACATGGAAGTCGGCAAGTTCGATTTCAAATTGATTGCCGTACACCTCAAGTCGGGTCGCGACGCTTCAGAGCAGCAAGAAAGAGACGAACAGGCGAAGGTGATCGGGGCTTTCGTCACGGAGCTGCAGCAACAAAGCCAAGAAGACATCATCCTCTGCGGAGACTTCAACATGATCCCCGGCCAGGACGCGAGCAACTTCCACCACCTGGGCGGCGACGATTTGATGGATTTCCTGTCATCGTGGGATCTGCAAGCACGCTTCTCCCACATCCTTCCGAAAGGACGCGCCAACCTGCTCGACGGCTTCGCGATCAACCGAAGATTCTCGGGCGAGTACCTGCGCGGCAGCTTGCAGTTGTTTCCGATGCACTGGTGCATGGACATCGGACGCGAAACGTTTCGCACCACCGTGTCCGATCATCTGCCATTCGTGGCCAGTTTCCGTATCGACAAACAAAGCGGCGGCTGAGCCCGTCTCGGAGCCACCGAACGGGGAACCCTGAACCACCCGGGAAACCTGAAACCCAATATGGGGAAATGGGAGTCCGAGTAGCCTGACGAGCCGCCGGAGCATCCGAACAAGACCATCACAACTCGGGCAGTCGGGCACACGTCCCCTCCGCGTCCCGCCGCCCGTGGGCAAGGACCGCTTCCGCTGCGGACTCACCTCGGAGCTCCTGTCGAAGGCCGACCGGCTGCTCATCTGTCGAGAGCACGAAGGCGTCGCGACCAGCCAAGAGTGACACGCTTCGCCGACGTGTCGCCAGGCTGATGCGTTTCTCCAGCCTGATGCCGTTTGTCGACAGCCGCAAAGTGCCCACCGTCAAGTGAGCACTCGGCTACGCCCAGAGCGGTAGCGTCGTGCAGGTGGAGGTGTGAGACTCGCTTCCTCCTTCGCGACGGCTCCCAGCACAATAACCCCAGCCCGGTTCACCGGGCTTCCCCTTCTTCAGCCGTGGGCTTCAGCCTGCTGCGGTCGTTGGAACCACAATCTCATCTTCACTCGTCTCGCCGGTGACGCCGAGCGCTGAAGCGCACGGTTGAAATCGCCAAGCCTCTTACGGGGCTCTCCGCGGGGCCAGTACCAGGGCTGATACTCAACCCACGGCGAGGGTGGCTCCAACCAGACGAGCCGTGGTATTCTCGGAGGATGGCAACACGAGCCATCAACCTGGACGGAGTTCCGGAGAAGCAGGCTGAAGCCATCAGGGAGCAGGTTCGCTACTGGAAGCGACGGACCAAAGAATCGACCCGCACGAAACCGGGTGAGCTCCCCGTGTGGAAGGGAAGGGTGATTGGGCGGTTGACGCGCGAGGAGCTCTATGGCGACGAGTGACCTGGCGCTCGTCGACACGAACGTTCTCGTAAACTCTCTCTACCAAGGCGCAGAGCATTTTGGCCCGTCACGGGCCTTGCTCGAGAGCGCGAAGAACGCAAATGCGGGGCTTTGCCTGCTTCCACAAAACGTCGCTGAGTTCTACGCAGCGACGACCAGCGCAAAAAGAGTGAGCGAGCCAAAAACGTCGGAGGAAGCCCTCGTGGCAATCGAGCAGATGCTTGCTTTGCCCGGCATCGAGCTTTTGCCCGTTCCGGCCGATGTCATTGACCGGTTGCTTTCACTGGTTCGAAGCAATCCCTTCACGGGGCTCCGCGTCTACGATCTTCACCTGGTCGCCGCGATGCTTGGAAACGGTGTCGCTCGTATCTACACATTCAACACGAGAGACTTCGAACCAGTGTCAGAGCTCGAAGTGCTTACCCCTCGAGCTATTTGAGGACGGGACACCGCGTACCCATCTCAGCCCGGTTCACCGGGCTTCCCCCTTCAGCCGGGTGCATCAGCCTCCGGCTGTCGTTCGATGCAACTGTCTCATCTTCCTCGTTTCGCCGCGATGCATTTTTTCCCGGACGGGCTCAGTAGAAGTCCCAATACCGACATCCACTCGGATCGTGCCACGGGAATCAGCTAGCAGATTCTCGGGCGAGTATCCGCGCGGCAGCTTGCAATTGTTTCCGATGCACTGGGGCATGGACATCGGACGCGAAACGTTCCGCACCACCGTGTCCGATCATCTCCCATTCGTGGCCAGTTTCCGTATCGACAAACAGAGCGGCGGTTGAGCCCGTCTCGGAGCCCCCAACGGAGAACTCAGAACCAGCCGGGAAACCTGAACCCCGAAAGGGCGAGTCGCCTGACGAGCCGCCGGAGCACCCACCCCTACCCCAGTAGTTGAGATCACTACTTGGGGCCTGTCTCCCCATTTTCTCCTAGGCCGCTTTGGTGTCGCCGAGCTCGGTCCAGCGAACGTCGATCCCCCTGCCAAGAGCCGTGGCAATGCGCTGGAGCATC
This sequence comes from uncultured Binatia bacterium (SeqCode), assembly GCA_965216585.1. GTDB lineage: Bacteria > Desulfobacterota > Binatia > HRBIN30 > CADEER01 > CADEER01. The sequence goes on from CBDCGC010000003.1 coordinate 1,399,360, forward strand.
GACAGCGAGTGGCCGCGGTACTCGGCGTTTTCAAGCCGGGCGATGACCGACTGCGAGGTACCGACAAGCTTGGCAAGCTTGGCCTGTGAGAGGCCAGCTTTGGTCCGAGCATCGTAAATCATCATCGAGATGCGAGCATTGAGCATCTCCTTTTCGATTCGCGCCTCGAGCTCGCGGTCCTCTCCTGTGACGCTGTCGAGAATCCTCACCGCGTCCTTGGTCTTGGTTCTAGCCATCGTCTAGTTCCTCGTAGTAGCTTGATGCTCGCCACGCACTTTGCGTAGATCGGCAGTCTCGTCCGGCGAAGCTCTCTGAGCCAATCGAGAAGCGGAACATTCTCTGCCGAATCCTTGAAGAAGGTTAGTTGTGTATTTGGCACCGAGTTTCATCCTCAGCATTATTGCAAAATTGCGATAATCGACGCAAGTGCTTCTCCCTCTCTCTGAACATTTTCGCCCACCTCGTAGCACTCCGCGACCGAACCGCCGCCCTAGGTCATGCCGTGAGAATTTCGCTCCGCCCCTGAGTCATCCCTTGAGAAAAACTCCCCCTCGGAGAGGTCATGCTCGTGAGAAAGGACATGCAAGACGAATAACCGAGCTGCCTCTTTGGGTGTCAGGCTTCAATTGGGCCGCGGTCGAACGACCGCGGAAAGTCTCTGCGATTACGTCGGCCGTCACCTCGAAATCGGTGCTTCAATTGGGCCGCGGTCGAACGACCGCGGAAAGCTCGGTGACCAACTGAATCGCGCAGACAAGGCCGCGCACGCTTCAATTGGGCCGCGGTCGAACGACCGCGGAAAGCGTGTCCATTGCGCATCCATCAATCAAAATTCGCGGGCTTCAATTGGGCCGCGGTCGAACGACCGCGGAAAGCTGAACTGCACGGCGGCCTGGTTTCCGTTCCATCCGGGCTTCAATTGGGCCGCGGTCGAACGACCGCGGAAAGACCAGCGCCGGCGCGACGTTCACGGCCGGCAAAGTGCTTCAATTGGGCCGCGGTCGAACGACCGCGGAAAGTGCCAAAACGCTTCGAAGTCGAACTTCCCGCGTCTGGCTTCAATTGGGCCGCGGTCGAACGACCGCGGAAAGACGTCGACGACGTCGAAAACCCCCCCGCAGATGTGCTTCAATTGGGCCGCGGTCGAACGACCGCGGAAAGCGGTCGATGGGTGGCTATCGGTTACCGTACTACGACTTTGCTTCAATTGGGCCGCGGTCGAACGACCGCGGAAAGCTCGGCCCGCGCCCAACTTTCGAAGAAAGACGCAGTGCTTCAATTGGGCCGCGGTCGAACGACCGCGGAAAGAACGCGGTGGGTCATGATTTCCTCGCGATGCGCCGCTGCTTCAATTGGGCCGCGGTCGAACGACCGCGGAAAGACCCCGTCGGGTGGAAACACATGGTCGCTCATCTAGTAGCTTCAATTGGGCCGCGGTCGAACGACCGCGGAAAGCTTGCGAGTGCTCGCGCGCCTCGACCGCGCAGAACAAGCTTCAATTGGGCCGCGGTCGAACGACCGCGGAAAGGTCCTGGTAATGGAGGTACAGTAGGAATTGGTGTTGGCTTCAATTGGGCCGCGGTCGAACGACCGCGGAAAGTCGCCATCGTCGAGCAACACTTACTCCAAACACCAAGCTTCAATTGGGCCGCGGTCGAACGACCGCGGAAAGTTCGGCAAGAATGCGAGAAGGAGAGGTGATGATTGAGCTTCAATTGGGCCGCGGTCGAACGACCGCGGAAAGACTGAAGATGATTCCGGTTGATTGACTAACTGTCGGCTGCTTCAATTGGGCCGCGGTCGAACGACCGCGGAAAGACCAGCCTGGACGTACCAAGAGCCGTCGGCTTTACGCTTCAATTGGGCCGCGGTCGAACGACCGCGGAAAGGGACGATGCGACCGGTCAGTTCACGGTGCTGCAGGTGCTTCAATTGGGCCGCGGTCGAACGACCGCGGAAAGCCTGTCGCACCGCGCCGGAACATAACCGACTCCTGCGCGCTTCAATTGGGCCGCGGTCGAACGACCGCGGAAAGGCTGTTCACGACGGTGGATGGGGCGACAGAGTTGGATTGCTTCAATTGGGCCGCGGTCGAACGACCGCGGAAAGATGCGGCGCCGCGAGGACATCGCGTTCATTCGCGGGCTTCAATTGGGCCGCGGTCGAACGACCGCGGAAAGGGTTTCGAAAACGAGACCCTGCTGACGGTGGTCATGGAGCTTCAATTGGGCCGCGGTCGAACGACCGCGGAAAGCAGTTGGTGCAGGGCGCCATCAACGCGATGAGCGATGCTTCAATTGGGCCGCGGTCGAACGACCGCGGAAAGTTCGTTTGCGCCGCCGGCCCCCACGTAGACCGGCACGCTTCAATTGGGCCGCGGTCGAACGACCGCGGAAAGTTCTGGACCTCGGCCCCCATGGGATCGAAGCCCTTGTCGCTTCAATTGGGCCGCGGTCGAACGACCGCGGAAAGCGGTATTTCCGGGCTACCCGACGACGTCGAAGTGCAAGCTTCAATTGGGCCGCGGTCGAACGACCGCGGAAAGATCCTGTCGGTGCGGACGGCCGCTACCCGGTCGCGGGGCTTCAATTGGGCCGCGGTCGAACGACCGCGGAAAGATCGCGCATGCGCTCGGGCCTCTTGGTCAAGACTTGGCTTCAATTGGGCCGCGGTCGAACGACCGCGGAAAGCGGTTTCGTGAGCGTCGCGAGCGGTACCGCAACGCCGCTTCAATTGGGCCGCGGTCGAACGACCGCGGAAAGCCGCCCAGTACGCCAAGCAGCGCGACGATGCCATTCAGCTTCAATTGGGCCGCGGTCGAACGACCGCGGAAAGTAGACGCTCGAAGCCCAAATTACCCTTCTGTCCCAGGCTTCAATTGGGCCGCGGTCGAACGACCGCGGAAAGAAGAGACTCCCGAGGTCGAGGTCAACGACGGGAATGCTTCAATTGGGCCGCGGTCGAACGACCGCGGAAAGACCCCCAGGATCAGGTAGGCAGGCGCCCGGGAACCCGCTTCAATTGGGCCGCGGTCGAACGACCGCGGAAAGAAGAAGGCGATGGCTGGCGACCTGGTCAAGCTACGGCTTCAATTGGGCCGCGGTCGAACGACCGCGGAAAGACACCGGATGATGATGGGGAAATATGCGAGGAATGCTTGCTTCAATTGGGCCGCGGTCGAACGACCGCGGAAAGACACCGGATGATGATGGGGAAATATGCGAGGAATGCTTGCTTCAATTGGGCCGCGGTCGAACGACCGCGGAAAGACAAGCGCAGTTTGAGCAGTGGTGCCGCGACGGCGGGCTTCAATTGGGCCGCGGTCGAACGACCGCGGAAAGCTGCGAGTGAGAGTGACCCCGCAACTAGCGTCGCATCGCTTCAATTGGGCCGCGGTCGAACGACCGCGGAAAGACATCCCAGCGCGAATCGCAGACAACCCTATCGGCCGCTTCAATTGGGCCGCGGTCGAACGACCGCGGAAAGCCTGATTTATTCAGCTGCGCCGCGACAGGGATACCGAGGCTTCAATTGGGCCGCGGTCGAACGACCGCGGAAAGCACCGCTGGTGCAATTGCCACCATCCGCGAGTTGAGGCTTCAATTGGGCCGCGGTCGAACGACCGCGGAAAGCAGAACCGACTCGTCGAAATCAGTGCAGCCCTGGCCGCTTCAATTGGGCCGCGGTCGAACGACCGCGGAAAGCGCCCTTGTCCTTCAGGGGTTCGCTGCTGCTTTGCGCTTCAATTGGGCCGCGGTCGAACGACCGCGGAAAGGAGAACGACGTGCCGGAGCGTTGCGCGAAGATCGGCGCTTCAATTGGGCCGCGGTCGAACGACCGCGGAAAGTTGCCGTGCCAGTAGCCGAGCAGCACCTCGTTGGCATTCTCGCTTCAATTGGGCCGCGGTCGAACGACCGCGGAAAGATGTTGGCGCACAGGGACGAGCTCGCCCTGGTCGAGCTTCAATTGGGCCGCGGTCGAACGACCGCGGAAAGCGAGGCCGGCAAGGTGTGGCGTTGCGGCATCCGCGTGCTTCAATTGGGCCGCGGTCGAACGACCGCGGAAAGGTTCAGTCTCTCCACCGTACTCGGGCAAGGGAACCAGGCTTCAATTGGGCCGCGGTCGAACGACCGCGGAAAGTCTCGTCCATTGGTGGCGAGCGAGGGCGCGGTATGGGCCGCTTCAATTGGGCCGCGGTCGAACGACCGCGGAAAGCCGGGTGGGGACGTTTCCGCGACGGCTCGTTCTTCGCTTCAATTGGGCCGCGGTCGAACGACCGCGGAAAGCGATGCGCTCAGTGCCGAAGATCAACTCAGATTGTCGGCTTCAATTGGGCCGCGGTCGAACGACCGCGGAAAGGGCGTTCGCCGAGTACATGGCGGCCGAGTTCGATCAGCTTCAATTGGGCCGCGGTCGAACGACCGCGGAAAGGGATTGAGAAGGTCGGCGACGACGAGCCCGGGCACTCGCTTCAATTGGGCCGCGGTCGAACGACCGCGGAAAGCTCCCTGATCTTGGCCGAATCAAACGGCGAAGATGTTGCTTCAATTGGGCCGCGGTCGAACGACCGCGGAAAGTTGCCGTCATGGTCAATGTATCCCAGCTTTCCAGGGGGCTTCAATTGGGCCGCGGTCGAACGACCGCGGAAAGGCTCGCGCGACCTTTGACTTACCCTTTGGCTTGATCGGCTTCAATTGGGCCGCGGTCGAACGACCGCGGAAAGGAGTCTGCGCTCGCGAACGCGCGTAACCCCCGGCCGATGCTTCAATTGGGCCGCGGTCGAACGACCGCGGAAAGGAAAGAGCGCCCGATCATCTTCGACGGCGAGAGCGTGCTTCAATTGGGCCGCGGTCGAACGACCGCGGAAAGATGCCACGACGATGGAAGGCAAAATTGTCCTGCTGCTTCAATTGGGCCGCGGTCGAACGACCGCGGAAAGCCAGAGCCGTCGCCGCCCGCCTTCGGGTTCTCCAGTCCGGCTTCAATTGGGCCGCGGTCGAACGACCGCGGAAAGGTTAGGTCAGTACCCTTCGTCGGTAGTGTCTCAGTTGCTTCAATTGGGCCGCGGTCGAACGACCGCGGAAAGCGCAACAATGTCATCAGCTTCGACGAGGTCCCGTTCGCTTCAATTGGGCCGCGGTCGAACGACCGCGGAAAGTTACCGTCGGTAGTCTGGTGTTCGACTTCAATGGCCGGCTTCAATTGGGCCGCGGTCGAACGACCGCGGAAAGTCTGGCTGAGGTGCTCAGACGGCCCGGACTCGGTGGGCTTCAATTGGGCCGCGGTCGAACGACCGCGGAAAGCCCTTGCACATAACACTCTGTTTTCAAAGATCTATCGAACCGCTTTTCGAGCGGCCGGGCGCTCGAGGCGCCCGTCGACTGCTTCTCACTGAGCCTGAGCACCGAAGATATTGTGTTGCAGGGGTTTGCGCATTCGAGCGCTGATCGGCAATTGGGGATCACTGCACCGCTCGCGCGTGGAGTCGTGAGAACGCGAGCTACTAGCGAGTTTCGAATCCCTGGTACGCATCGATCTCTCCAGTCAACAATCTCGCCACCAAGCGCGCCTGGATCTCCATGACTCTGCGGTAGCTGACGCGATACCCGAACAGCGGATGCGTCACCAAGCCGTCGATTCTCTGCTCGTAGGCGCGCACGAAGCTCTTTCGACCCGCCGGGGTCAGGGCGCTGGCATCTCCGGCACTGATGAAGTGGCGCGGCCCGATCATTCCCGTGTTGATCGCTGTCAGCACAGCAGAGTCCGCAACCAAGGGGCGGAACTCCTCCATCAGATCCAACGCCAGCGCCGGTCGGCCGAAGCGAGGCTGGTGGTAGAAACCCAGGTAGGGATCGAAACCAATGGCCGTGCAGATCACCGTCAGATCCTTGGCCAGAATACTGTACGCAAACGAAAGCAGCGCGTTCACCGGATCCCGCGCCGGTCGCCGATTGCGCTTACTGAAGTCAAAGCTCCGAATGCCGTCCTCGTCACCTTTGATCATCCCGGCGAAGTTCTGGAAATAGAAGCGCGCGGCGTTACCTTCGATTCCAAGCAGCTCGGGTAGCGACTCCGCCGCGCCCGCCTGCTCGGCAAGGCGCCTCATTCGCAGCAAGGCGAGCTTGGGCGGTTCGATGTGATTGCGCTGGAGAAGCGTGCGCTGGTTGCGGATCTTCGAAACCACCAGCCGTCGCGCCAAGCGCAGGCAGAACCACCCATCATCGGCGCGGCGAAACTGCTCGCGACGGAGAAACACGTTCTTCAAACCGATGCCGCGGGTCATCCCGTAGAACCACCCACCGTGCGAAAAATACGAAATCGGTTTCTCGGCCCAGCACAGCGCGCGCACCGCCGCTGAGGTGAGGTGAGCGTTGCCAAAGACGTTCAGCTGCGAGATCTCTCCTGTTCGCACCTCCTGAAGCACCTTGGCGCGGCCACCTTTCTTCTTGGCGGGCTGGCGTATCTTCAGAACCTCACCGCTGATACCGATCGTGAGGCCGTGGCCGTTGACATAGACCGGTCGTAGGTCGTCACGCGACGGCACCAGCTTGCGAACCTCTTCACCCGACTGCTCTCCTCCTCGCCCAGACGATGCATCGAAGAGCTCGAGCTGCCGCGCATCGTCTATTCCGCGATGCTCTCGACTCAGCGCCGTTTCGTCGGGGAGACAGATGCCCACCAAGGAGCAGCGCGGACATTTCCGACTGTGCACCAACGGCGGCGGAATGACTCCGGAGGATGCGACGTCACGCGCGTCCGCTATCACCGATTCAATTTCTTCGATCAGCTCATCATCCACATCGATCCGCACCCGCTGCTTGGTAGCGCTGTAGTACAGCACCGCCTCTTCGCAGCGATAGCCGTTGTCACGAAGAACGATCGCCTGCACACCCACCTGAGCACGATCCGCAGGCCAGGCTCGAGGCCCGTCATCGCCGTCGCGCGGGCTTCCCTTCTTGTAGTCGACCGGTACGACACTCCCTCCGGCGCATTCGATCAGGTCGATTCGCGCGGTCACCCCGACACGGTCGCTCGACAATTGCACGGAACGCGCCTTGCGCGCTTGCCCGTCGACCAGCTCCTCCGGCGCCGGCAGCTCGTCTTCGCGACGCTCGAGCTTTTCGTGGCGCAGCGCCCCCTCCACGGTATCGGCACTGTGCGCGAACACACCTTCGACCCATTCGTAGAAAAACAACCGCCGGCAGTAGACGAACTCGTTGACCATCCGCGCCGGCAGGTAGTCGGGCAGCGACAAGCTCGCACTGCGATGTTGCTCCGATCCACCCGGAGTCTCGGGCTTGCGGGCGACCGAGCTCACAGCTCATCCCCGCCAATGACGAGACAAGCGCGATCGATCGGTGAGTACGCTTTGCCCAGAGCCGTAATGACCCGGTCACCGCGCCCCTCGACGGGCCCGAGGTCGACGAACAACACCTGATCCTCACGGTGGTGGATGATCTCACTCAGCGCATGCCGGCAACGAACCAAATCCGTCTCGGTAAACTGGCACTCGAAAATCGAGTACTGCAAGTGATCGCCAAAGTCCCGCATCGTCTTGAACACCCACCGCAGCCGCTTGTCGTCGCAGATGTCGTAACAGACGAGGTAGGTGTTGCGCATGGGGCTACCGACCTTCCGGAGCGAACAGTCCCAAGCCGTAGTGCGCGGCATAGCCGAGACAAACGGGGCCCGAAACTTCACGCGGAAAGATCAGGCGCAATCCAAGCCCGACCAGCAAGGGTGGCCTACGCGTCACGTCGAGGCGTTCCGCATGCGACATCACGGTGGTCGTCGAACTCACGCGGTTGTACGGTTTCGACTCAAAAACGAACGGCGAACACTGCCGGGATGGCGCTGCATCGAGGACGATCACCTGCCGGCCGCTGCCTTCATCGACCCGGCTCATCTCCACGCACGCGGGCGGCTCGAGGCGACCGAGCATCGCCGCGATGTCGCGGAGGGTGATGTCGGCGACCTCCAGGCCGACGAGCCTCCGGTCGGGGCCGACGCCGATGAGCACCTTGCGACGCGCGCCGTCCAAGAAGGCGGAGAGAGTCTCGCCGGCGCACCGCAGCTCGGCGGTCGACCGCTTGAGCTCGAGCGTCTCGGCCTCACCCTGGGCGATGAGGGAGCGGAGGGTGTCGAGGGTGTTCATGACCCTCCCCACTGACCTCGCGAAACGGCGACCACGCCTCCTGTACCGTGCCGCTCCGCCATCCGCCGTCACCACACCCCTTGAGATGGCGCGAAGGAGAGCTTCCCTTTCGCGCCAGAGACCCGATCTGCGCTGAACGCTGCGAAGACGCCCCGTTCTCGTTGCTCCCTGGGGCGGCCAACGCCCTCCCATACGAGCGAACGCACCGTGCGAAGCGTGGCCGGGATCTTCCAGAGCGGCCACGAGAAGGTGACCCGTTGGCGCGACCGTTTCGACGCAACGGTGACCGGTTGCCTGCCGGGAACGACCGGCAACAAGCCGAAAGCTGGGATGGCAAGCGCCTGCGCGCCAAGCTCGGTCGAAAAGTCGTCTGTGGTCGTCGGATTCGACAGCCTCAGTGCGTAGAGTCGCTCGTCAGACGGATCGAGGCGAAGAGTGGGTTTCCTGGTGCCGAGCTTGAGCTCCTTTCGCTTGTTACCCGGCACTCGGTACTCCCTCCTCCACGTTCCAAACAGCGCGAGCTGAACGTGGTCCCGTTCGACGAGCTTGAGTACATCGCGCATGGACTGAATGAGATTTTGATGACTCGCTCCGTTAGCTGCGCACAACGTGGATTCGGACGCTTCTTCGCCCACGACGCAGGCCAAGCCTGCAAGCAGGTCGACCGTGGTCGGGGTGACGCTCGCGCTCGCGATCTCTTCGTAACTCGACCTGGTGAAGTCAGAGGGTTTGTTGACGTTCTTTAGACTCCCCTCGAGATACGGCTGAAGCTCTCTGAGCTTGGCGAGTAGCACCCCTGCAAGATGTTCCTTCGCGACGGGGCTCTGCAGCACCGCGGTGCCATCTTCCTCGAACGCGAGCCGAGGAGGGCCGAGGCTGCGATCGCGCGCATGCTCATCGAGCAAGGACAACGAGCCGAGCGCCGTGAGGAAGCCCCACAGGTGTTGCCCATCGATCCCCTTAAGGAATAGCTGGTTCATGGCTTGATTGCTCCCCTTCGCTTGCGCGGTGATCGGCGAGCCGCAGGATCGCCTCGAGCCAGCACAGCTCCTGCCATCCGTACTTCGCGACCAGTCCCCAGAAGCGGTCGGCCAGCGGTGAGTCGAGCCGGTGCAGTCTGTTGCACGAGGGTGTCGAGGCGAAGTCGATCTCGCCGAACGTCTCGCTCGTGTGCATGGCGAGCATCACGTCGACGGGACTCTCGTCGACGACGGCGGGCGCGAAAGGGCGGCAGTAGCCGTGGTGGCTCACGACGAGATGGAGCACCAGGTCGAGATCGGGCTCCTTCGTGGCGTCCGCCTTCTTCAAACGCTTCCTCACGGCCTCCAACTGCCCTTGGAGCATCGCGAGCGACTGCACCTCATGGCGCGCTCCTCGTGGATAGCCGCTCTTTCGCTGCGCGAGTCGGTGTGCCTCACGCGCTCCGGGTGGCATCGCCGACTTGGCCCACGGCGTCTCGTCCTTGAAGAACTCTATCTCGCTTCCCCCTCGGAGCATGAGCTGAAAGCGCCTGTCGGCTTTGCCAACGTCATGCATCCATGCGGCCATCGCGACCTGCTCCGCGAGCCACGGCCCGAGTCCGCAGCGCGTCGCGTACTCACGCGCGAACGTCTCGACATCGGAACTGTGCTCCGCGAGCGAGACGGCCCGTCCCGCATGAAACGAGTCGTCGCCGTCGGTCGTCAGCTCGATACCGTTTTCGACAGTCTCCTCGGGTTGAAGAACCTCGCGAAGTGATGTGAGCGGTACTCGCCTCGCTTCGACCACGCTCCACGAAGGCTCGCCGGGCACGACAAGCGAACCTCGCCCTTTGGCGAGCTTCTCTGCCCAGAGCCGCTTCCAAGCCGGCCAGTCGCCATTCGAGGCGAGAAGATCGAGGGCGGAACGCGCCTCGTCGAGATCGTCGAGCGGCAGTGAGAGCTCGAGCTTCTCGAGGACGTGGGGATGCAGCCTGAGCACCGGGTGCGCGCGTGCGAACAACGCAGCCTGCTCCGCGCGGTCACTGACAGGCTCGGTCGACGTGGCCTCAAAGCAACCGCTCCGGATGCCGCCGTAGGTCGTAGGCACGACGATGGTGTGACCCGGTCTTAAGCCCTTTGTGCCGACGATCTCACTCTCGTCGCCCCTCCAGCGGAGCGCGCGTCGCTCCTCCGTGATCAGCTCATCGTTGCCGTCGGGCGCCGCGCCCTCTGTGTCGCCAAGGTCGCGTGCAGCCTGGTTGGCAAGCCACGCCCGCACCGTTACGAAAGGTAGCGACATGGCTTCGAGGCTCGAAGGCCGTACCGCTGCCACGATTGTCGTCGCGCTTTCGAGATCTCGACGCTGTAGCACCTCCTCGGCGAGATCGGCGCGCCACACGATTTGAACGTCCGCTGGCCCCGAGGTCGGTCCATGAAGCCAGAGGCTCACATCGGGGGTCTGTCTCGGCGCGGGCGAGGTCTGCGCCCACAAGTCGAGGTGTGCGGGCAGCAGCGTCGGGCCATTCGGCTTGGGTGCGAGCAGCTTCGTGAGATCGTCGCCGGTCGGCACCTTGAGCGCGAGGACACCGAAATCCACCAAGGCCATTGTGGCGATACGTGCTTCAGCCTGCTGTTTTGGCTCGCCTCTCAACCTCTTGGCGTCGATCTTGAGTCTCTTCAGCTCGTCCTTGAGCTCCTTGCGGCGCTCCTTCTCCTGAGCCTTCAACCACCTGACCGTTTCGGTGATGGCCTTGCCGTAGATCGGATCGTCCATGGCGGACTTGTCGTGGATGATTCTTCCCTCGGCCTTCTTGTGCCGGCCGAGTCTGTCCACGCGACCGAAGCGTTGCCGCAGGCTGTCGAGGCTCGCTGCCTCGGTGACGAGAGCGTCGAAGTCGAAGTCCGCGCCCGCCTCGATGCATTGGGTACCGACAATGACGCGCTTTGGACTGTCATCGCTCCGCTCGCGTCCTGTCTGCACGGCGGGCCGCAGCTCGCGGAGCACGTCGTCTCGATCCAATGGGCGCATCCGGCCTGTGAGCAGCGTGACCGTCGCAGCGGTGCCCAGTATCTCCGGCAGCTGTTGCGCGATCACGCTGGCACTCGCGACGCGGTTGACGACTACGGCGATCGTGCGATGCCGTTCGAGCAGGTCCTTCGCCTGAGCGACGCACGCCTTCTCCAGCGCGTCCCGATTGTCCACTTCGAGGAGCCGCACGGGCTTGCTCGCGTGCAGGCGCGGTCCGAGCGGCGAGTCGGGCTTCTTTTCGTCGTCGAGCAGCGCAAAGGGTGTTGTCGCCCCGGCACCGGGCGTGGCCGACAAGAACGCGTGCGCAAAGCGGGTCCTCATGCCGCTGCCCGAAAAGCGCGTTCGCAGGCGCGCGAGCTGATCGAGTGTCTGCCGGAACGGCTCAGAGAGATGCACCTCATCGAGCAGGAGCAGCGTATCGTTAGCCAGCAGGCCCGCGTGCACCGGTTTCATACCCTGGCTCACCCCGTAGCCCTGCATGAGCATGCGTGAGCCGACCTGATCGACCGTCGAGGCGATGACGAGCGGCTGATCGGGCGTGCGTGCCCAGCCGTCGTCCTTCGGCATGCCGCCGCGCAGCGTAAACACGCCGAGGGGTTCCTCGCCCGTGCGAGTCAAGGAGCGCAACCGCTTAGCGACCTCGGCGACGATGGGATCTGTGCTCGTCACCAGTGCGCGCAAGATGGAGCGCCCGCGTTCCGCAACCTGATCGACGACGACGCGGCGGTCCACGACCATCGCAACACGCCGCGGACACCAACGATCTGCGCCGCCGGTCGTCGCGTCGAGAGCGAGGGCGAACAGCGCAATGTCGATGCACGTGGTTTTCCCTGCGCCAGTCGGTAGGTCGAGCACATGCGGCCATGCCTTGTCCTGAACGACCTGCTCAACCAGGCGCTGCTGCCAAGCGAAGGGCTGCTTGCCGCAGTGCACGGCCGCGTGAAAGGCACCGAAGTCGGAGGTGGAGAGCGTCATCCGTCCTTCACGGGCAGGCACAGCCCGAGGCCGAAGTAACGTCCGGCGCCGAGCAAGAGCGGGCCTCTTACGGACGCCTCGAACCGGATGTCGGCGTGGACGCGCACGCGGGGCGTTCGACCTGGACGCCCAGGCCATGGCAGAAAGTTGCGCACGTGCTGCGCGCCCGGGAGCAGCGGCGCGAGCGACACTTCGACCGAGGTGGGACGAACCCCGACGACGCGCAGGCACGCCTCGCTGATGCTCTGCTGCGCCTCCAGCGCGGCCTTGCGCGCGGTGTCGACCCGATTGCTGCGCAGCTTGCCCGGGTTCTTGTCGAGGGCGATTGGCGTCGCTGTAACGAAGCGCGTGGAGACGCAACACCACCGCGCCGGATCGAGGGCAGTCTTCGCCGACACGTCCACTCGCCGGACAATGACGGGTGGGAGCGTCCCGGCCGCGAGCGTCAAGTTCCCTCGTTCATTGGAGCGCTCCTTCTCCCACTTCGCGACGAGGCGAAGCAGCAGCCGGCGATCGTTTTCGGCAAGCTCACGCGGCAGCACCAGTGCGCAACCCATGAGTGCTCCATCGGCGTGCTCGTTCCCGACAAACGGCAGCGGTACGAACGCAACATGCGGCTGTTCCGTCGGGCCGCGTTCCGAATGGCCCGAGAGCGTTGCCGGAAGATCTTGATTGCCATGGAGCTCGATCAGCGCACCTCGTAGTGCACGCGCAAGATCTGTCGCGCGTGAAGCGACCGGCCGCGACCCGCCAACGCGCTCGAAGATCACCCAGTCGGTCGAGAAGACACTCTCAGCCTTTGGACAAGGAGCTGTGACCTTGAACGCCGAGCGGTAACGTTGAAAACGCGCTGGGAGCACCCGGCTCAGGACTCCCTGATGGTGCACGAAGTCTTGGTCGAGGCGCTCGAGCTGGCCGGGACCGACCACCCGCAGAACGACCTCACCCTCGTCGCTTGGAACGAGCGTCGGCGTAAGTTCGCAATCGACGACGCTACATCGCACGAGCGAAGAAGAGTGGCCCAGTCGGGTAACACGTGCGCAGAGTCGTTCGAGCGCGACTCGATGCGGCGAAGGATCGGCGGCGGGCCAGAGGAACGCGAAGCTCGGCGTTTCAGGGATGGCTACAGGGAACGTACGCACCTGACGCGTGCGCCGCTCAGGCATCAAGGCAACCGCCGTCTTAAGCGCCTTGTCCGATGGTGATGCCTCGACAGCGCGTGGCGCGCCAATCGCGGCGGAGAGCCTCTTCTCGGCTTTGTCTCGCGGCTTCTTTGCCTTTGTCAGAACCTTCTTCCGGGCAGCGAGGTTCGCCTTTGCCTCCTCCAAAGCCTGTTTCTTTTCTGTCGCCGTCACTCCTCGGCCCGACAGCTCACTTTCGATCGCCTGGAGCCGTTTCTGTGCCTCTTCTAAGCCCCGCTCGGCAGACGCGTACGCGTCCCGGTGGGGCTGAGCGGCTTCCTCTGCATTTCGAATCTCAGCGTCCAGTCCAAGCGTGATGTCGTTGACCGGCACGTAGACATCCTGCACCTGGCGCCTGCCGACGTTCGACTCTGGATCGACCCGCAGCGATGGCGCGCCCTCTAGCTCAAGCCAGAGGAGCGCGTCTCGCTCGTGTTGGTTCACGACATCGTGGTCGTGGAGCGCGGCAACGAGTGCCGAGAAGAAGCGCGCGGGATGCGGGGGCCATTCGGCGCGTCCTCGATCGTTGTGCGCGGTCGCCGCGTACCGTCTGGTCAATAACTCGACCTCGATGGCGAGCATCACTCGTCTCCGACGTCAGCCCCTGCCACCAGGAGTTCCCGACTCTTCGTCACGAGGTCGGCTAGCTTCGGCGAGGGCTGCAGTTCCGCGAGCGGCTCGCCCGGAGCCTTGTCGAACCTCACTTCCTGGGGCAACGCCGCGACGGCGTCGTTGTAAAGCTTGATGGCTACCTCGAGGTTCAACTCCAGCGGGGTCGTCTCGCCGTCTCGCTCGACCGCCTCCAGCTTCAGCGCGCAGCCCTTCTTCGGCACGAGCAGGCAGCGCGAGCGGAGATCATGCCCGCGGCTCTCCGAAGCGAGCACGGCGAGGAGCCCGAGCGCGGCCAGCACCGTGCGGGCTTCCTCCGCTCCAGTGGTGAATCCTAGACGTCGCAGCGACGCGAGCGAGAGCACGACAGTGTGCCTTGCTTCGTCGATCGTTACTCCGCCGCCGACCGAGTCGATGCTCGGCGCGATATTGCCATGGAGAACGGCCGACGGCTTCCCTGCTTTCTCGGACTTGCCGACCTTGATGGACTCGCCATCTTTCATCTCGGCCTCGTTGCAGTTGGCGGTCCAGACCTCATCGCGGTTGGCGGACTTGTAGAGGACGGCGGCATCCTTTGCGATGTTGAGCGGATCGATTCGACTGGCGGTCTTGCTGCCATGGGCCGCGTTGATACCGACGATCTCCGAGACCAGCGCGCGCTGAAACTTCGCGCCGAGGCCGCCCTTTGGGCCAGTGCTGTCCCACAGGCCGAACACAAGTCCCGTCGGGCAGACCTTGAACAGCGCCGCCGCGTTCTTGGTGCTCGCGTCGGTGAACGACTTACCCGTCTCCGATAGGCGGAACAGCTCACCGTTGAGCAGGCTGTCGCGCAGGAGCGCATCCGCGATGCGGTGCGGTGCGGTGAGCGACGTGACGCGGCCCACCTCAGGCGCGATTGGTGAGAAGTCGACGCTCACGACAGGGAGAGCAATGCGCTGCTCGGACCACAGCGCCTGAAGCGCCTCTTCCATCCGATTCGCCTGGCTCTGCACGGAGTCGATGAGCACGCACGTCACGTCGTGCCCATCGATGCGGCGAGTTTCAAACGCGTACTTCGCACCGGGCTTCTTGTTCTTGTCATCCACTGCGTGGGTCGGTGGGAAGACCTTATCCCCCGGTCCGCCTGCCGGTTCCAGCGTCGCCACGCCACGGATGGCGACTGTGTCGCCGGCCACGAACTTACTAAGTGTTTCAAGGTCCAACGACATCGTTCTCTCCTCTGTCAGTCCTCGTTCATCCATGCGCGGCATCGTCGGCCGCGCCTTTGCCAGCGCGGGTCAAACTATCTCGGCTGGCAGCGAGGCCGCCACGGGTGACCGAGAGGGCAGCTTCGTGGATTTCGGCGATTTCCTCCCGCAACCCCGCCGGCTCCAGGACCTCTACATCCGCGCCCAGGCCGAGGATGAAGCGGCGGAGCTCGGCCTGGTCTGCCACCTCGAGGGCGAGCTTGTAGGTTCCGTCTGACTCTTCCCTCACCTCCTGCGTCGGGTGCCACTGGCGCTCGACGACCCAGCTCGCGCTGGCGGCCAGGCGCAATGCGATCTTCTCGACGTTGCCCGCGCGCCAGATGCGGAACGCGCCGGTGAGGTGCCGGTCGACGTCAAAGGTGCGGTCGACCTCGAAGGTGTCTTCGCTCACTTCGATCGAGCGAAAGCGATGCACGGCGAAGGTGCGCACCTCGGTTCTCAGGTGACACCAGGCAAAGAGATAGAGGCTCTCCAACGTCGGGTCGAAGTGCAGCGCGTATGGGTCGAGGCGGCGCTGCGTCACTTCGCCGCGGCTGGCGGTGTAGTACTCGCAGTCGATCGTGTGGTGGCTCAGGGTGGCGTTCCATATCTCGTCGATCGCCTCGGCGTGCGGTTCGTAATCGATGCCCAAGGCGCTCGGTGTCGACAGCGGCGACAGAAACTCGGGAAAGAGGTCGCGCTGCTTGCCGCTGCGCCTGGCTCGCGGCACGGTGAGCTTTTGGAGGAGTGAATTGAAGTCCTTCACCGGTTGTGCAGCGCCGAGCGGGCGCATGAGGTCGCGCGCGATGTACAACGACAGCAACTCGCCGGAGCTGAGCGGGAACGGCACCTCTTCTTTCCAGCCGTCGACCAGCTTCCACTTGGCGCCGGGCCCCTGGGTCACCGGAAAGCCAGCGTCTTCGAGTGAGTGCAGGTCGCGATAGACGGTGCGCAGCTTCCAGCCGTGTCGCTCCGCCAGTGTCGCGGCCGGGATGCCTTGACGGGAGCGCGCGAGATCTCTCACCAAGGTGTACAAGCGCGCGACTTGTTCTCCCCGCATGGGGGCAACTTCTTCAATCGCAGGTCGCAAATCAAGAGCGCGGACGCGCCAGTTTTTCTCATCGTCGAGAAAGGCCCGGCACTATCTGTGGCTTCTCTCACCCGGCAAGGCGTCGCAGCTCGCGCTGTAGCGCGTGGTAGCGCCGGTACTTTTCTCGAATCCCGGCGAACCATCTCGAGGCGTCGGGCGAGCTCTCGAAGTGCGCGCAGGCGCAGGCGAGCGATGCGGCGTGGGCGTAGTGGCGGCGGCGCCCCTCGCTGGTGACGCCGACGAGGCGCCGCTCGGCTGCCGCGCGCATCGATTCGAGGACGGTCTGCCGCGTGCCGGGATCTTGCGGTGCGTTCACTCCGGCCATCTCAATGATGTCGGCAACCGGCGGGGTCACCAAGCGTGGCTCGTCGCGCCTGAAGAACTCGCCGAGCTCATCGAAGTCGCGAGACGGTTCCTCCAGGAGCGAAACACCACCGAACGACGCAAACAGGGGGAAGAGCAGGTGCCCGGGGTGATCTTCGCTGGACCAACCCAGACCGGGTGCAGTCGAGAGAAGCGAGGCAGCGGCGGCGATATCGCCGCCGAGAACGAACAAGAACGCTCGTTGCCGGACGGCGTCCGCGGGACAGGCACTGAGCGCGCCGGCAGCTCGCTTGGCGAGCGTTTTCTTGGTCTTGGCTGCCCCCAACCAGCGGCACAATCGATCCATCTCCGGCGCCGCACGCCAAGCCCGTTCGAATCGCCGGGACAGATCCTTGCCGCCGAGCTCCCGGGCGGCGAGCGCCGCACCGTCGAGAAAAACACCGCGTAGGTACTCGTCGTCGGCGATCCCGGCCGCTTCTTCGTAGGCAGCCAGCGCGGCCTTCCAGTCGCCACTCCGAACGTGTGCACGACACCACGCGCCCAGGTCATCCGGGCTACCCGAGGCCCGCGCCAGGTCGGCGAGACCGGATGGGCCCTGCATGCGCTGCACCACTTCTCGCAACCAGTCGTCCGTCATTGAGTGAGTGCCGTGCGACTGATTGGCGCAGGTCTCCACCACCGAACGCCAATCTTCCAGAAATTCTTCGAGCTCGGGGAGCGGCTCGATCGCAACCCTCTCCATTTCGTGCAGGGGCGCCCAGAAGTGTCCGACCTCGCTGACCGCGTCGAGTGCCTCGAACACCGCCGCGGCCCTCCTAGCGGACGCAGCCGTCATGTATACGGCAACGACGTAGTGTGCGGCGCAGGCACCGAGATCCACGCCGAGCGCATCCTCGGTCAACTCGTACTGACCCAAGTCAATTTCGAAACTGCCAATCGGCTCCAGCAGGGCGCCAAAGATCCGGCGTGCCGCGGCGTAGTCCTTGGACAGATACGCCGAGGTGCCGGCGCGCAGGTAGGCATCGACGTCGTCCGGGTCGGCATAGCCAACCGATCGGGCCGCAGCTGCGAAATCTTCGATCTCGCTTACTATGTTGCCACCTGGGCCGCGCGCGACGTAGCCGGAATCGCTCCGCGCAGCGCGCTCGGCCACGGCGTCGCAGAGTCGCGCCAGTGCCGGTTCGCCCAGCCACTCGGCGAGCTCGAGGATCAGCTCCCTGAGATCCTCCACCGGGAGAGCCTCGAGCGCACCCTCGGGCAGCGACGAATTTGAACGATGCCTGCGCCGACGAGTCATCCTGCCAACCCCAGTTGGGTACTCAATACCCTGGTCACAAGTTTCGACGTACGCTCTGTTTCGCACGCATTCTCAACGCCCTCATCCTGGCCTTCTCCCAAACCGGGAGAAGGGATTGATCGGTCGTTCCGCACGTCCGAAACTCCTCGCTTGAAATCAAAGTGAGCCACTACCGGATCGGAGACGTTCCTATTCAATTCGTCGAGCAAACGGCTGACATACATTGGACAAAACTATTGTCAATCAAGAGAGCCCGGGCGAGGAGGTCGTGCTTCAGCTCGGTAGTTGAGCAGGGGAACATCGGGTTGTCCGGGTTGTCCGCGGCTCATCAGGCGATTCGCCCTCCCGTTTTGGGTTTCCGGTTCCACGTTTCAGGTTTCAGGTGGTGCGCCATCGTACCGCTCGACCTCGGCGCCTTTGCGCCCGGAGGTGACGGCTCACAAGCGCTGCCGGATCCACTTCGGTAGCTCGTGCCAAGGAAGGGCAACGTTGCCGTTCGGCATCGGCACCGTTTCATCGACGCGGCAGACCAGGACTCCCTCGCCCGTGGCCTTGTCGCCGGCGAGCTTTTTGAAACGTTCGATCGGAGCGAAATGAGCCGCCCTGGGCGACGCGGTCAGCTTGATCTCGATCGGCACCAGCCCGTCGCGGGAAGGCAGGACTGCGTCGACTTCGAGGCCGTCGTGGGAGCGCCAGTGATAGAGATCAGCCCGGCTACCACTTTCGGCTTGCGCCTTGACCATCTCGCCGACGATCAATCCCTCGAACAACGCTCCACCCATGGCTCCGGCGAGCGCTGCCTCGGCTGACGGCTGGCGGGTCAATGCACAGGCGATCGCAGGATCCAGGAAGTACATCTTCGGCGACTTGATCGCGCGCTTTCCGAAGTTCTCGAAGTAGGGGGGAATGACGGAGACGATGTGAGCAGCTTCGAGGACTCCCACCCAAGCCTTGCCGGTCGGCTGAGACACGCCAGTCTGACGCGACAGAGCGGCGTAGCCGAGCTCTTGCGAATGGCGCGCTGCGCAAACCGAAATGAACGTCTCGAACGCACGCAAGTCGGGTATGCGCTGGATCGAGCGCACGTCGCGTTCGATGTATGTCTGGATGTAGGAGCTGAGCCAAAGGGTCCGGCTGTCGGGGTGGAGCGCGGGCTGCGGGTACAGTCCGTTCCATACGATCGATTCGAGTGACGTATCGACAGGAGCGCTCGCCAACTCCCGTAGGCTGAAGGGCAACAACTCGAGGATGGCGACTCGACCGGCCAGCGACTCGGTGATCTGGTCCATGAGTTGAAATCGCTGCGAGCCGGTCAGCACCCAGCGGCCCATGACTCCGCGATCCCGATCGATTCGCAGCTTCAAATGTTGCAACAACGAGGGTACGTACTGCACCTCATCGAAAATGACCGGACCGTCACCCAAGCGGTCGAGCAACCCGGTCGGGTCCTCGCGGGCGAGCTCTCGCTGCAGCGGATCGTCGAAACTCACGTAGGCGGCGTCTGGCAAATGGTGACGTACGAACGTCGTCTTCCCGGACTGGCGCGGCCCTGTGACGAATACCACCGGGAACTGGCGCATCGCCGTATCTAGAACCCCGGAAAGACTGCGTTCTACGTACATGTGACAAAACTAAAAGCTATTTTTAGTTTTGTCAACAATCGGTCGTTCTGGGATGCAGTTTGTGCTATGCGGCCAGCCAAGGTGACGGCAACAGCAGATACGAGTTCTGTGCAGAAATGACACAGCCGCCAAGCGGTACCTGTCACCGATTCCGTTTCGCAGGGAGGGGAGTTGTCGGTTGTCAGAACTGAAAACTGACAACTGAAAACTGACAACTGAAAACTGAACCCCCTGTCCTTGCGACGACAATCCACCTCTTACTAATGCAAGGGCTCGAGAGTTTCCTCGAGACGCGCAAGAGCGAGCGCGGTTACGCCTCGCTTAATCGGATAGGTCTCCTCTCCGGCGTGAACGACGTAGGTCGCGTCGAGGTTCAGTGTTTCGCGCGCCATGTAAAGAGAACGGGTCGTCCGCGGCGCAGTGGTTCGCTTGATCTCGAAACCGAGCTTCCTGTCGCCACGCACAAGCACTAAGTCGAGCTCAGCGCCGGCGTGCGTGGCCCAGAAAAAACACTCTTCCGGCCGCGCCTTGGTGTGCCGAACAATCTCATGCATCGCGAAGCCTTCCCACGAGGCTCCGATCTTTGGATGACGCTCCAGATCTTCCGAACTCGCGATACCAAGGAGGCTGTGAAGAATGCCCGTGTCAGCGAGATAGACTTTGGGCGATCGAACCTGACGTTTGCCGACATTCGCAAACCACGGCTGGATCTGGCGAACGACGAGGCTGGCTGTGAGCGTATCGAGATAACGACGCACGGTCGTTGCCGACACGGCAAAAGCTCGACCCAATTCCGCTCCGTTCCATGTCTGCGCATGGTAGTGAGCGAGCATTGTCCAGAACCGATGCAAAGTTGGCGCCGGAACTCGGGAACCGAGTTGAGGCAGATCGCGTTCGAGAAAGGTCCGGATGAACCCCCGCCGCCATTCATCGCTCGAACGATCGTCCGCCGCCAAAAACGATCGAGGAAACCCACCGCGCAACCAAAGCTGCGAACGAGCATCTTCGCCAACTTCATCGACCGAGAATCCATCCAGCTCGTGGTAGAGAATCCTCCCGGCCAGAGACTCTGAGCTCTGCCGGAGGAGCTCGGGCGACGCGCTGCCGAGAATCAGGAACTTTGCCTTGCGATCACTACGATCGATCAGAACCCTGAGGGCGCGGAACAACTCCGGCGCCCGCTGAATCTCATCGATAACGACGAGACCGCTTCGCGAGCCGAGCGCAAGCGCCGGCTCTTCCAGGCGAATCCGATCGGCTTCGTTTTCGAGATCAAAACGGACGACATCGCCAGGAAACCTCTCCGCGTATTGAGCCGCCAACGTCGTCTTACCAATCTGCCGGGCTCCCAGAACCGCCACCGAAGGCACTACCTCGAAAAGCCGGCCAATCCGCTCCAACTGGGCCTCACGAGCAATCATGGTGCATTTATACTTGAATATCCTTCTGCTGGCAATTGATTTACAAGTATAATGACTGCTCGCGAGCGCTCCATGGGGGGGTGTCAGTTGTCGGTTGTCAGTGGACCACCCCCTGTCCCCCTCCTTATCAAGGAGGGGGACAGGCCTGTCGGGTGCCGGTTGGCCGGAGTACCCATCTGCGGCCATCGGCGTCATCTGCGGATCGTCCCTCTCCAAGGATCTCCGTAGAACCTCCGTGGTTTTGCTTTTTTCTTCGTGGCTCCCGTGACGACCACCCCCTGCCCCCCCTCCTTATCAAGGAGGGGGGAGGTCTGTCGGGTGCCGGTTGGCCGGAGTACCCATCTGCGGCCATCGGCGTCATCTGCGGATCGTCCTTCTCCGTGGATCTCCGTGAAGCCTCCGTGGTGGAGAGGCAGTTGTCAGTTGTCGGTTGTCAGGGTTCACTTCTCCGTGGTCTCTGTGCGGATGGGATCACCTCGGCGCCGAAGCGCTCCAACTCCTCACAGTAGTGCGCCCTGCTCTTGCCGCGTAGGCCGACGGTTACCCACTCGACGCCGAGTTGTTCGAGTTCATGAATCTCCTCCGCCACTTCACCGCCGCCGTCTTCGCGCTTGAAGCCCAGTGCATAGCAGAGATCGAGATCCCACTCGCGGCCGACGCTTTCGGCGTACTCTCGCCCGTATTCGATGCGCGCGGCCAGATCTGCTGTCGATGCGACCACGGCGTGTCGGGGGGCGGCTTGAGCACCACGGCATTGCCGGCCATCAGCGCCGGAACGATCTTGGACAAGTTCAACATGAACGGAAAGTTCCACGGCGTAATCGCCGCAACGACACCAACCGCTTCGTGAATCACCTTCTTGCGACTCTTGATACCGAAAAAGTCACTGTCGGGAAGATCGCGTTCCATGGCGCCTACACAGCCTAGTCGACTGGAACGTCGATGGCTCGCAGGATTGCCTTTTCTACCTCGACCATACGACCGGCCGACAGGGCTCCTCCGAGGGCCTTGGTCGATAGGCGGTCGCGCCTCAAGGTCGTGACTTGCTCGCACTTGATCACCGAAGGTTTGGTCACGCCACCTTCCCTGGCGCGCAGTCGCACATGGGTCGGAGCTGGCCGAAGCACGCCGGAGAGAGGAACCACGATAACGTCGGCCGCGAGGCGATTCCGGATGTCGGACGAAACGACCAACGCCGGACGCTTCTTGCCACCGGGCTCATCGGGGACGCGCACCCAGTACACGTGAGCGCGGCGCGGGAAGTCCATCACCTCGTTCGGCGCCGGTACGGCTCGCGCGGTTCGGCTACCATCGCGTCGCCCGTCTCCGCCCACGCCCGATCCTCGATCTCCTCCGCGCTCGTAAGGCTGCGATAGTAGCGCTCGACCTCGGCGTCGATTCCGGCCTTTTTTTTCGACCGCAGCCACCACTCCAGCGCAGCTTCGATGACCTCGCTGCGACCTCGATCCGAGACCCTCCTGTCCAACTCGTCGAGCAAGCGCTTGGAGATCGAAACCGAGATCTTGGCCTTCGTGGACATGCAGCGGTGGGTATCCTACTTATTGTACTACTGCAAGTCCTACCCGGCCGACCTGCTCTTGAACCACGGAGGTTTGACGGAGATCTGCGGAGAAGTGATTCTTGAACTACCGGAGAATGGATTCTTGAACCACGGGAGAGGCACCGGGTTCTACATGTTGTTTTTCCTCCGTGGATCTCCGTGAAGCCTCCGTGGTTTTGCTTTTTTCTTCATGGCTCCCGTGACGACCACCCCCTGTCCCCCCCCTGTCCCCCTCCTTATCAAGGAGGGGGGAGGTCTGTCGGGTGCCGGTTGGCCGGAGTACCCATCTGCGGCCATCGGCGTCATCTGCGGATCGTCCTTCTCCGTGGATCTCCGCTTCCTCCGTGGTTCATTCGTCCCTTCTCCGTGGATCTCCGTTTTCTCCGTGGTTCATTCGTCCCTTCTCCGTGTTCTCTGTGGTTCATAGTCCCTTCTCCGTGGTTTGTGTTGCACCAACCAGTTGGTAAAAAATGCCTCCATGTCTCTGCTCGGTGAGGTCGAATGGGAACCGTGCCTGCTGCCGCCGCGGCCGGATCCGGCGTTGGCTGAGCGGCTCGAGCAACGGTACAGGCGGGTGCCGGGTTCGCTGGTCTACTTTTCCGCGTGCCCGGAGCTGTTCGAAGCGTCCACCGCGCTGAGCATGTGCTTCACCGATCCCGTCCACCTCGAACACGATCTCTGCGACATGGTCGGCTCGGTGGTTTCTCAGGATCACTCCTGCCGCTACTGCTACGCGGTGCAGCGCGCGATCCTGCGCGGTGTCGGCTTTTCGGAGGAACGCATCCGCCGCATCGCCGATGAGGCTCTGTCCGACGAACACCCACCGAAAGTACGCGCTGCGCTGGAGTTCGCACGGCGCGTCTCGCGCTCCAATCCGCTGCCGACAGCGGCCGACGCGAAGCAACTCGAAGAGCACGGCTACAGCGATATGGAGATCAAGGAGCTCGCGGCGCTGATCGCCGTACACACCTGTTTCAATCGCATCTCCACCCTGCCGGCGCTGCCACCGTCCGGCTACGAGTCGCTGCCCGACCGCTGGTACGTCAAGCTCCTGCGGCCGTTCTACACGCTGTACATTCATCGCACAGTTCGCCGCCGCGCCGAGCCGCGCATGCTGCGCGACGACGAGAAGCAGGGGCCGTTTTCCGAGGTGATCTGTGCGCTGGACGGGCTGCCGGTGGCGGGCGACCTGCGCCGCATGCTCGATCTACTGTGCAACTCAGGAGCGTTGCCCAAGCGCACCAAGGCGCTGATCTTCGCGGTCATCGGTCGCGCCCTCGGCTGCCAAACGTCGGAGGTCGAGTGCTCGCGTATCGCCGTCGAGGCCGGCGTCGACCAATCAACCGTCGACGACGTGCTCGATCACCTGAGCTCCCCGTCGCTGAGCGAGGACGAACGGTTGCTGTTGCCGCTGGCGCGGGAGACGGTGTGGTACGAACCCGCACCGCTGCAGCGGCGTGCGCGCGAAGCGTGCGATCGGTTGACGACCGAGCAGTTCATCGAGTTCGTCCTCTGCGCCGCCACCGCCAACATGATGTGCCGTCTCGGCGTGATCGTCGCCAGCCGCTGATGTCGCTCTCCGCCTGGCTGGTGGCCCTAGCGGCGCTGCTCTTCACGGCAGTCGCCGCGTGGTTGGTACAGGCGTTGCGGGAAAATCAGCGATTGCGCCGTCGCCTGCAAACCTCGGCAACGCAATTGCAGACGCTGCAGGCGTCGTTCAGCCGCTTCGCTCCGGACGACGTCGTCGAACGTCTGATCACCGGCAGCGGCACGGTGCAGGGCGAGAAGAAAGTCGTCGCCGTGCTCTTCGCCGACCTGGTCGGCTTCACGGCGCTCAGCCAGAGCGTCGAGCCCGACGTGCTGGTGCGCATCCTCAACGGCTACTTCGAACGCATGAGCAAGGCGATCACCGATCACCGCGGCCACGTGTCGACCTTCATCGGCGACGGCATCCTCGCCTACTTCGGCGCCCTGGCACCAAACCCGTGGCAGGCCAACGACGCCGCCCACGCGGCACTGGCCATGCGCGCGCAACTGGTCGAGTACAATCGAGAGCTGCAAGCCAAGCAGCTCCCCGCGCTGGAGATCGGTATCGGCCTGCACCGCGGCAGCGGCGTCGCCGGCCTGGTCGGCAGCCGCGCGCTGATGGAGTTCGCCTTCGTCGGCCGCACCGTCAACGTCGCCGCCCGCGTGCAAGACCTCACCCGCCAACTCGACGCCAGCATCATTCTGACCAAGGCGCTCGAGCAGACCCTCGATCCGCGCTTCGAATGCCACCCGCTGCGGCCGACGGCGGTCAAAGGCGTCGAGGAGAAGCTGGAGATCTTCGCTCTGCAGGGCTACACGCCGGGCGGGTAACGAGGAGCGAGCCACCGGCCCGAGGCACTTCGATCGGAAATCCCTGTCGAATCAGATACGCTCGAACTCCATGAAAGTTCTTTCGGTCACCGACGTGGCACGCAACTTTCGCGCCGTGCTGGATCGGCTGGAAAACGACCAAGAGGAAGTCGTCTTGATCCGCAACAAGCGGTGCATCGCACGCTTGGTTCCGGAGGCGGCGCAATTGGATGCGCTGGAGGTTTTGGGGGATCTCTACCGAACGCTCGACGACGAAACAGCTGAGGCGTTGTCTCGCAAGCTTTCCGACAACCGGAAGTCGAGACGCGGGCGGCTTTCCGAGCTGAAGGACCCTTGGGCTGGTTGATCGATACGGGAATTTGGGTTCAAGCTGCTCAGCGGCAACGCGAGGGACTTTCGCGACATCCCCGAGTTACATCTGACATCGGTGTAGCCGCCCTCCGAGAACCGCGGCAAAGATGCTCTTGACCCAGCTCGAATCACACGTATGATTCAAACAGTCGTCTGAACGAGCGCTTTGCGTCATTATACGTCAATGGCAACATCGGATACCAAAGATCGGATCATTTCCGCCGCCGAACGGCTCTTTGCCGAGCGCGGCTTTGCCGGCACGTCGCTGCGCACGGTGACGGCGGAGGCGGGGGTCAACCTGGCGGCGGTGCACTATCACTTCGGCACCAAGGACGCGCTGCTGCGGGCGGTGTTTGAGCGCCGCATCGTTCCGGTCAACCAACAACGCACGCTGCGCCTCGACCGCTTGCTCGAGGAGACCGGCGCCGGCGGTCCGAGCCTGGAAGCGATCCTGGAGGCGTTCTTGTCGCCGATCATGGAGCTCAAACGCGACCTCGAAGGCGAAGGTCTGGTGTGGTCGCGCTTCATCGGGCGCGTTTATTCCGAACCGCAGGACGTCGTCGAATCGATGATCCGCGATCACTTCGAAGATGTCGGACGGCGTTTCGTCCAGGCGCTGTCCAAGTGTCTGCCGCATCTGAGTGAAGGCGAAATCGTCGAGCGGCTGCACTTCACCATCGGTGCGATGAGCCATACTCTGACAGATCTGCACCGGATCGTGCTGCCGGATAGCTCACTGTCGAGCTCGAACGGCAACAAGCTGCAACACATGATCGCTTTTCTCGCAGCTGCGTTTCGCGCACCGTCTGCCGTCGCCGAGCACGACCCCGGCAACAGCGCCGGTGCGACGGAGGCCCGGGCTCGATGAACCGAAAAGTCGTATTGCCGATCGTCGTGCTGGCCATCGGCGTGCTCGGCGCCGTCGGCATGATCGCGGCACGACCGAAAGTGGAAACCCGCGAGCCGGAGATCCAACCACCGTTGATTCGCGTCACCACGGCGGAAACACGCGACTTACGATTTCGCGTCGCCGCCCAGGGCAGTGTGGCGCCGCGCACCGAGAGCAGCTTGGTGCCGGAGGTTTCCGGCCGCGTCGAGTGGGTGTCGCCGGCACTCGCTCCCGGCGGCTTCTTCGACGAGGACGCCGTGCTGCTACGCATCGAGCGGCGCGACGCCGAAGTCGCGCTGCGCCAGGCGCAAGCGGCCAAGGCGCGCGCGCAGAGCGAGCTGCGCCTGGCGCGCGCCAATTTGAAACGCAGTCGCGACCTCGCCGAGCGCGGCGTCGTCAGCAGCGCCGAGCTCGACAACGCACAGAACCAAGCCAGTGTCTCCGAAGCGGCGATGATGGAGGCCGATGCACGCATCGAACGCGCTCGCACCGATCTCGAACGTACGGAAATCCGTGCTCCCTTCGACGGGCGGGTGCGGCAAAAATCGGTCGACGTCGGCCAATTCGTCAACCGCGGCACGCCGGTGGCGACGATCTACTCGGTCGACTTCGCCGAAGTGCGCTTGCCCATCCCCGACGATCAGCTCGCCTACGTCGACCTGCCCATGCACTACCGCGGTAAAGCCGCCGCCGGCACCGGGCCGGAGGTGGTCTTGCGGGCTCGTATCGGCGGTGCCGAGCACGAGTGGCACGGCAAGATCGTGCGCACCGAGGGCGAGATCGATCCGCGCTCGCGCATGGTGCACGCCGTCGCCCAGATCGCCGACCCCTACGGCGCGAGCGGCCAAAGCAAGCGACCGCCGCTCGCCGTCGGTCTCTTCGTCGAAGCAGAAATTCTCGGCCGCACGGCGAAGGACGTGATCGTACTGCCGCGCGCCGCCATCCGCAGCGACGATCGCGTGCTCATCGTCGAGAACGACCGCCTGCACTTCCGCAGTGTCGAAGTGGTACGCGCGGAAAACGATGACGTCGTCGTCGGCGGCGGTCTGCGCGCCGGTGAAAAGGTCGCCATCTCACCGCTCGAAGCTGCCGTCGACGGCATGCGCGTGCGCGTCGCCGAAAGTGAGAGTGCGACGGATCCGCGCGCCACCGCGCGATGAAACGCGCCATCGCCTGGTTTGCCACCAACGGCGTCGCCGCCAACCTGCTGCTCCTGCTCATCGCCGCCGGCGGATTGCTGACCATTCCCTCGATCCGCCAGGAGGTCTTTCCCGAGATCAGCATCGAGATCGTCACCGTCGTCGTCGAATATCCCGGCGCGGCACCGGCAGAGGTCGAGGAGTCGATCTGCGTCCGTATCGAAGAACAACTCAACGGCATTGACGGTATCGACACGATACGATCGACGGCGCGCGAAGGCGTCGGCCAGAGCTTCATCGAGCTCGACACGACCGCCGACGTTCGCCGCACCCTCGACGACATCAAGGCCAAGATCGATGCCATCGACACCTTTCCCGACGAAGCAGAGAAGCCGATCGTCCAGCAACTGCTCATCCGCCAGAGTGTGCTCTCGGTCGCCATCGCTGGCGACACCGATGAGGCGACGCTCAAGCGCGTCGGCCAGCGCGTGCGCGACGACATCGCCGCCCTGCCCGGCATCACCAACGTCGACCTGACGCTGGCCCGCCCCTACGAGATCGCCATCGAGGTCTCGGAAACGCAACTCGAACGCCACGGGCTGACCTTCACCCAGGTCGCCGACGCGGTGCGCCGCGCCTCGCTCGACCTGCCCGGCGGCTCGATCAAGAGCGACGCCGGGGAAATCCTGCTGCGCACCAAGGGGCAGGCTTACAGCGGGGAGGAGTTCGAAAATCTCATCCTCCTGTCGAAAACGGACGGCACGCGCCTGCTCGTCGGCGACGTCGCGCACGTCGTCGACGGCTTTCAGGAAACCGATCAGTCGGCGCGCTTCGACGGCAAACCGGCGGTCCTGGTCAAGGTCTACCGGGTCGGGCAGCAGCGCGCCCTCGAGGTCGCCGCCGCGGTGCGCGACTACGTCGCCGAGGCGCGCAAGGAGCTACCCGCCGGCATCGATTTGGTGGTGTGGAACGACGACTCGGAAGTGTTGCGGGCGCGCCTCAACACACTGCTCCACAACGGCCGCGACGGTTTCATTCTCGTCGTCGCCGTGCTCGCCCTCTTTCTCAAGCTGCGCGTCGCCTTTTGGGTGATTCTCGGCGTGCCGGTGTGCTTTCTCGGCACCCTGTGGCTGATGCCGCTGCTCGACGTCTCGATCAACGTGCTCTCCCTCTTCGCCTTCATCGTCGTCCTCGGAGTCCTGGTCGACGACGCGATCGTCGTCGGCGAGAACGTCTACAGCCATCAGCAACGCGGCGCGACGGGTCTGCGCGGCGCCATTTCGGGAACCCATCAGGTCGCCATCCCGGTCACCTTCGGGGTCCTGACGACGATCGCCGCCTTCGCACCGCTGATGACCATCCCCGGGCCCATGGGCAAGCTGATGGTGCAGATTCCCCTCTGTGTAATCACCGCGTTGGTGTTCTCACTCATCGAGTCGACGCTGATCCTGCCCTCGCATCTGGCGCACGTCGAGGACAAAGGCGCGCGGCCCGGCAACCCGATCAGCCGCCTCTGGGAACGCGTGCAGGGACATTTCGCCAACGGCCTGGAAAGCGTCGTCGAACGTTTCTACCGGCCGGCGCTCGAACGCTTCCTGCACTGGCGCTATCTCGCCGTCGCAACCGGAGTCGCGACGCTGATCACGACCATGGGGCTGGTCGCCGGTGGTTGGGTTCGCTTCACCTTCTTCCCGCCGATCGAAGCCGACAACGTCGCGGCCTTCGTCACCATGCCGCAGGGAACACCATCACGCGTCACTGCCGACGCGGTCGCCGCACTCGAGGCCAGCGGCATGGCAGCGCTGCGTTCGATCGAGGAGGAGCGCGGCGAGAACGTCTTGCGCCACCTCATGGCCTCGGTCGGCGAGCAGCCCTTCAAAGACAAGCAGTCGCGCGGCGGCTTCCGCGCTGCCGGCGGCACCCCCCACCTCGGCGAAGTGAACATCGCCCTGCTGCCCTCCGAAAAGCGGGAGACGACGAGTCGCGAGGTCATGATGCGCTGGCGCGAGCTGACGGCGCCGATCGCCGACGCCGTCGAGGTTTCGTACTCCTCCTCACTGATCTCCAGCGGCGAGCCAATCAACGTGCAACTACAGGGCAACGATCTCGGCCAACTGGAAGAGGCGGCGGAAAGTCTCAAGCAGCATCTCGCCGGCTATCCGGGCGTCGCCGACATCGCCGACTCCTTTCGCGAGGGTAAGCGCGAGATCAAGCTCGAGATTCTGCCCTCCGCCGAGGCACTGGGCCTGACGATGGCACAGCTCGGGAGGCAGGTGCGCCAGGCATTCTACGGCGAAGAAGCACAGCGCGTTCAGCGCGGCCGCGACGACGTGCGCGTCATGGTGCGCTACCCGGCGGCGCACCGGCGTTCGCTGTCCGACATCGAAAACATGCGTATCCGCACGCCCGACGGAACCGAGGTGCCGTTTCACGCCGTCGCCCGCACCGAAATGGGTCGCGGCTACGCCAGCATCGACCGCGTCGACCGCCAGCGCGCGGTCAACGTCACCGCCGACGTCGACGCAACCCAGGCCAACGCCAACGAGATCATCGACACCATGCGCACGACGTTTCTGCCGAAGCTGCGCAACGACTTCCCCAAGGTGCGCTACTCCTTCGAAGGCGAACAGCGCGAGCAGGCCGACTTTCTCGCCGGTATGGGCCGCGGCTTTCTCTTCGCCGTGCTGGCGATCTACGGCCTGCTGGCGATCCCGCTCGGCTCGTACGTCCAACCGCTGATCATCATGAGCGCCATCCCCTTCGGCCTCATCGGCGCCATCTGGGGCCACGCCTTCCTCGGTTGGGATCTGAGCATGTTTTCCTTCATCGGCATCGTCGCCCTCACCGGAGTCGTCGTCAACGACAGCCTGGTGCTGGTGTCGTACGTCAACGAGAGCCGGGACAACGGCGAACCGCTGCTACGAGCGGTGCGCGAAGCCGGTGTCGCCCGCTTCCGCCCGATCCTGCTCACATCACTGACGACCTTCGCCGGCCTGACTCCGCTGATGATGGAGCGCAGCGTGCAGGCGCAATTCCTGATCCCGATGGCCATCTCACTGGCCTTTGGCGTGCTCTTCGCGACGCTGATCTCCCTGGTCATGGTACCGTCGATCTACGTCATCCTGGAAGACCTGCGCGGAACCCGCGTCGACTCCGACGAGAGTCGCCCGCAGATGACCACCGACGGGCTGCCCGGGGACTCCGCCGTGCTCATCCACAGATGAACACAGATGGCCGCTGATGGGGCTCCGGTCGGCGGACTACGATGATCCGCTGATGACGCAGATGGCCGCTGATGGGATTCCCGGTCAATCGCGGACCTGACCTAAAGACTTCAAACCAGTAGAGTAGGAGAGTGAGCGATGCGGGCAGCCGCCTGGCCGAGGCCGCACGACTCACTCTCCCCTCGACGAACCGGACGTGCGGATTTCCCGCATCCGGCTCTCTCCAGTAGCTGTCGCGCCAGGGCATGCACAGACGGTTGCATACCGATTGCCGGTGTTCGGCCGCCGCTCGGCCCTCGCGCCAAGTCGAGGTCTCGGCCGAGAGAACATTTTCCCGTAGTCGGACCACGTCCAAGCGGGTCTCCCTTCCTCGTAGCTCGACACACTACTGGCCCGGCCCCTTCGCTCCACGGGCATTACCCCGCTTCCTCACTACTATGAGCCGGTCCGACTCCCGGCACGGGCACCATCGGCAGGTTATCTTTTCCCCACCGCAGCTCGACGTGCGCACACGTCATGCCCGTCCGGGCCTCCCAGGTTCCTCGGCCGATCTTTACGCGCGCGCTGTCCCGTCTCACCCCGGGAAGCCCGATGGCTGCATGTGCTCGTTGCTTCACCATCGGTGTCTGGCTTCACCATCTCCGGAAGGCTGGCCACTTCCATCTTTGTGTAACGAGGCCCAACCGGGTTCGCTTTCGCTACGGCTCACGCGTTCACTCACCGGGGCTTCGCCAGCCGAATCACTTCGACCCACGCCCGGTTCGGTTCCTGTTGAACGAGCAATCGACAGGGTAACCTCCTTTCAGATTACTAGATCGACCAGGCTTGGCCTGGCGCACCAGAGGGCACGGAGATCCGCGGAGAAGAGACTCTTGATCCGCGGATCGACAGATTCTTGAACCACGGAGGAGAGACTCTAAAGTGCGGAAGAGTTGATTTGAACCACGTGTGGTTCGTTTTCTTCCTCCGTGGATCTCCGTGGTTTGTTCATTTATCCGTGAATCTCCGTGCCTCCATGGTTTGAATTTTTTTCTCCGTGGATCTCTGTGTCCTCCGCGGTTCGATTTTTTTTTCTCCGTGGATCTCCGTGCCCTCCGTGGTTTGAATTTTTCCTCCGCGGATCTCCGTGAAACCTCCGTGGTTTTTCCCCGGCTTCGGAGTGTCGGCTGCGGCTCATCGGCGATTCGCCCTCCCGGCTCGGTGGTTCGTCCCTTCTCCGTGGATCTCCGTGAAACCTCCGTGGTGAGTTTGTTTTCCCCGGCGACCTCCGTGGTGAGTTTCGTGCTCTGCGGCGATGATCTACGCTGCGTGTCATGGCACACGAGTTGACCCCTCCGCGGTCGTGGCGCGATTGGGTGCCGTTCGGCCTCGCCAGCACCAAGCCGCGGCACTTCCGCGACATGGCGCGCGTCATCGTCGAGAATGCCGACAATCTGCCCTATGCCTGGAAGGTGTTGAGCAAGGGCGTCTGCGACGGCTGTGCCTTGGGCACCAAGGGGCTGCGCGACTGGACGATCGACGGCACGCACCTGTGTATGACGCGCTTGCATCTGTTGCGGCTCAACACGATGCCGGCTTTCGAGGAACACCTGCTCGACGACGTCGCCTCTCTCTCCCGCATGCCCAATCGCGAGCTGCGCCAGCTCGGGCGGATCCCCTTTCCCTTCGTGCGGGAAAAAGGGGAGCGCGGCTTTCGCCGGATTTCCTGGCAGGATGCGACGGCGCGCATCGCCAGACACCTGCGCGCATCGACCGGCAAGCGCATCGCCTTCTTTCTCACCTCGCGCGGAATCACCAACGAGACCTACTACGTCGCTCAGAAAGTCGCGCGCTTTCTCGGCACCAACAACGTCGACAACGCGGCTCGGCTGTGCCACTCGCCGTCGACCGGCGCGATGAAGCACGCCCTCGGCGTCGCCGCGACGACTTGCTCCTACAAAGACTGGTGGCACGCCGGCGTCATCGTCTTCTTCGGCGCCAACCCGGCCAACGATCAGCCGGTGTCGATGAAGTATCTGCACGAGGCAAAACAAAACGGTGCCAAGGTCGTCCTCGTCAATCCCTACCGCGAGCCGGGAATGGAGCGCTATTGGGTGCCGTCTGCAGTCAACAGCGCTCTCTTCGGCACCGCCATCGCCGACTCATGGTTTCCCGTCGCCCAGGGCGGAGACGTCGCCTTTCTCTACGGTGTCATCAAGATTCTGCTCGATGAAGAGTGGTTCGACGACTCCTTCGTCGCCGCTCACACCGCCGCCTTGGACGAGCTCAGAGCTGCGACGGTCGCGCTCGACTGGCAGGAGCTCGAAGATGGCGCCGGCTTGTCGCGCGCCAGCATGCGCGAGATGGCGGCGCTGCTGCGCGACGCCGGCAGCGGCGTCTTCGTCTGGAGCATGGGCATCACCCAGCAGCGCTGTGGCGGCGACGCGGTGCAAATGATTCTCAACCTCGGCCTGCTGCTCGGTTTCGTCGGGCGACAGGGCTGCGGCCTGATGCCGATCCGCGGTCACTCCGGCGTCCAGGGCGGCGCCGAGATGGGCGCCTATTCGACCGTCTTGCCCGGCGGGCTGCCGATCGACGCGGCCAACGCCGCGGCGCTGGCCGAACGCTACGGCTTCGAGGTGCCCGACCAACCCGGCCTGACGGCGCCGGAGATGGTCGAAGCGGCAGCGCGCGGCGAGCTCGACGTACTCTACTGCATCGGCGGCAACTTCCTGCGCACACTGCCCGACCCGCACTACGTCGAAGACGCAATGGCGAAGATTCCGCTGCGCGTGCACCAGGACATCGTGCTCAGCGATCAACTCTTCATCGAGCCCGGGCAAGAAGTGATTCTGCTGCCCGCCAAGACCCGTTACGAGCAGGACGGCGGCGGCACGCAAACCAGTACCGAGCGCCGGGTGATGTACAGCCCCGACCTCGGACGGCAAGTCGGCGAAGCGCGCAGCGAGTGGCGCGCCCTGCTCGACGTCGCCGGCGCCTTCGACGCCAGCGGCGGCGACAAGCTCGGCTGCACTTGCGGGGCGGCGATTCGCGAGGAGATCGCGACCGTCATTCCCTTTTACGACGGTATCCAAGACCTGCGCGAGGCCGGCGACGCATTCCAATACGGCGGACCCCACCTGTGCAGCGGCGGCAAGGCCAACACCGCCGACGGCAGAGCCCGTTTTCGCGCCGTCGCGCTGCCGCAAACCGGGCGCGACGACGGAACCTTCGAGCTCAGCACGCGGCGCGGCAAGCAGTTCAACTCGATGATCTACGCCGACGTCGATCCGCTCACCGGGGCACCGCGCGACGCCGTGTTCATCAACCCCGACGACGCAGCCGAGCTGCATCTGCACACTGAGGATTCGATCACCCTGGTCAACCAGCAGGGGCGCTTTCGGGGCCGCGTCTTCCTCGCGCCGATCGCCCGCGGCAGCTTGCAGGTGCACTGGCCGGAGGGCAACGTCCTCATCGCCAGCGGGATCGTCGAACCGATGGGCGGCGTCCCCAACTACAACGCACGGGTGCGCATCGAAGGCCACGGCGACACTTGAAACTCCTCGCCGAGAGGCTTTGCAAGCAGACGACCATTCATCCTAGATAGTCACGAACGTCCATGAACATTCGCTCACCTCGGGATTCTCGATCTTGGCTCGACTATCTGACCCAGCCGGTCGACGGCGCTTCGCTGGGCATCTTTCGCATCGTCTTCGGCGCGATGATCGCTTGGGACGCCATGCGCTACGTGCACTACGGCTGGGTCGACGAGTACTTCGTCAAGGCGCCGGTGCACTTCACCTATTTGTACCTCGACTTCGTGCGGCCGCTGCCCGGGGAGTGGATCTACGCGCATTTCTACTTCATCGCGGCGATGGGGTTGCTGGTCAGCCTGGGCCTGTTCTACCGCATCGCCATCGCCGGCCTCTGTCTCGCCTACACGTGGTTCTTCCTGCTCGAGCAGTCGATCTACATGAACCACTACTACCTGATCATGCTTCTCTCTTTCCTCCTGTGCTGGATGCCGGCACACCGCGTCTATTCGGTCGACGCCTGGCGCGGTGCAACGGTCGCCGACACGGTGCCGTACTGGTGCGTACAGCTCCTGCGCCTGCAGCTCTTCATCGTCTACTTCTACGGCGCCATTGCCAAGATCAATCCGGATTGGCTGCGCGGCGAGCCGATGCTGTCGGCGATTCTCGCCGGCGACCCAGACGTGCCACCGATCGCCGATCATTTTCCGCCGGCCGTGCTCGCCTACGGCATCGCCTATCTCGGCATCATCGTCGACACGCTGATTCCGATCTTCCTCGTCCTGCCGCGAACGCGCGTCATCGGCTACGTGCTGGCGCTGGCGTTCCACGTGCTCAACACCTACTTCCTGCGCATCGGCATCTTCTCCTACCTGATGGCCGGCGCCATCACCATCTTCTTCGACCCCGACTGGCCGCGCCGTTTCGATGCCTGGTTCGGCCGCTCCTCACACCCGGCGGCGATGCCGCTGACCGCATCGCGCACGGCGACCCGACCGCTGATCCTGGCGGGCGTCCACCTCTACGTTCTTTTCCAGTTGCTCTTTCCGCTGCGCCACTGGCTCTTCCCCGGCTACGTTTCCTGGACCGAAGAAGGTCACCGCTTCGCCTGGCACATGAAGCTGCGCAAGAAGGTCTCGACCTTCACCATCACGGCGCACGATCCCGACAGCGGCCGGCGTTGGGAGATCAACCCGGCACGAGAGCTGCGCTACCGCCAAATCAGAAAGCTCGGGACCTTTCCCGACATCATGTTGCAGTACGCGCACCACACGCGCGACCGCCTCGCCGCGCAAGGATTCGAAAACGCCGAGGTCTACGTCGACTGGCAGTGCTCACTCAACGGCCGGCCGCCGGCGCCTCTGCTCGACCCCACAGTGGATCTCGCCAAGGTCGAACGCACATGGCGCCACGCCACCTGGATCGAGCCCTGCCCGCCGCGCCACTGAGATGAAACTCGCTGCGCTCGTAGGCTCAGGCGCAGGCTGAGGTCGGTGATCGCTAGCGCGATATCCCATTCGAAAAGTTCTCCATATGAATGATCCGGCGTCCGCGCCGGTGGGTTTGCTGAGCTGAAACTCGCTGCCTCGCTGCGCAACGGTGACCCATCTCAGCCCGGTTTACCGGGCTTCTCACCTTCAGCCGTGGGCTTCAGCCCTCGGCTCTTCTGCCCCTGGCCGTTGTTCGAAGCCACAATCTCGTGTTCGCTCGTTTCGCCGACACCGGGCGCTGAAGCGCCGGCTGAAATCGTCCAACCCCCTCCGGGGCTGGCAGGTCGGTGGACAGGTCCGCTGGACGAGTGGCTGGGCGTGCCCTACGACGCCGGCGACACCGCCATGCTCTCGAGCTCGACACCCGGGTCGAAGCCGTAGGCGTGCGCCAGAGCCACCACCGGGTGGACGCTGCGGCGCTGCGCCCCTTGCTCGATGTGCAGGGCGGCGAGGCGGCAGTCGGTGCAGGCGAGGGCGCAGCTCTCACCGCCCTGCGTGCGCATACCGGCAAAGGCCTTCTCGCCCCAGCGCAGGGAGTCGGCAAAGTGCTGCCGCTGCATGCTCCAGGTGCCGTCGTGGCCGCTGCACTCCTGCACGGCCTCGACGTCGTCGGCGATCAACTTGAGTAGATCGCGACCGCGGATGCCGACGTTCTGTGCCCGGATGTGACACGGCACGTGGTAGTCGATCGACGAAAAGCGGCGTTTGAAATCGCGCTTCAATCGACCCTCGCGAGCGATGCGATAGAGGTACTCATCGAGGTCGTGACAAGCCCCGGCAACTGCGCCGGCGCGCCCACCGCCGACGATCTGCGGTAGCTCTTCGCGCAACATCAGCGAGCAACTCGGCGACGGAACGACGATACGCGCACCGCGCTCGACATACGGGTGGAGCGCTTCGACGTTGGCGCGCAACTTCACCGCAGCGGCCTCGACGTCGCCACCGTCGAGGAAGGGCATGCCGCAACAGACACGGTCGCCGGCGACTTCGACATGCACACCGTTGTGCTCCAAAACCTGCACCGCAGCGCGCCCCACACTCGGATCGTTGTAGTCGACCAGACAGGTGGCGAAGAGAACGACCGAGAGCGGTGTCGCCTCGTCGACTCCTTCGCGCAAAGCGAGAGGCTCCTCGACCTTCGGCCGGTGACGGCTCCACCAGTCGGGAAAGGTCTGCGCGTGGTAGGCCGGCATCTGCTTGTCGCGGTGGATGCCTAGCGTCGCCTCCATCAGGCGACGCAACGGCGGCGCAGCGAGCGCGCGATTGGCAAGCGACGGCAGCAAGCTCGAGGCGCGGCCGATTCGTTCGCTGTCGCGCATCAAACGCGTGCGCAACGAAACGCCGTCGCGTTTCACCCGATGCGCTTTCCAGCGCAGCAAGAGGCGCGGGAAGTCGACGGCAAAGTCATGCGGCGGCGTGTACGGACAATTCGGGTAACAGAGCTTGCACTGGAAACAGAGGTCGACGACCTCGTCGATCTGCCCCGCCTGCAGGTCGGCGGTGCGCGCCTCGATCTCCGGCAGCTCATCGCCGTAGGTCACGCCGACTTCGTATTCCGACTCCTCCGCTACCGGCTGGGCTGCCGCGGCGGCGCGGCGCTGCGCCGCCGCGGTGGCAATCTCCGGGTGCGCGGCGAGGTACGCATCTCGCATGCTGCTCGTCTCGTCATCGAGCATCTCGAAGAGCTTGGGAAAGGAACCGCAGAATTTGAAGCAGAGGCGACATCCGGCGCAAACGTCGAAAACCCGGTCGATCTCCGAGCGCAGATCGCCTCCATCCCAGAACCGCGGATCGCCGATTCTCAGACCCAGCGGCTCAGCCATCCGACCCGACCGCCGGCCGCGACGTCATCGCAGCCGAAAAACCAAGAGCTGCCAGGCGAGGCGCATACCTTCTGGCAAGGCACTTTTTTGTCGATTCGCGGCACTTTCTTGGACGATCCGAGCAAACCGTCATTTTTGGCCACTCGTTCCACGCTGGCTCTGGCACCGACTCAGAAGTGGCATTGCTCTTGCTTTACCAATGAAGCGAACGAGGGAGGTCATCATGGTTCGAGGTAGAGTACTGACACCGCAAGTCGACTCGCGCACTCTGATGTCGGAGGAAACACTGATGCTGGCAGTGCTGCACCAGGCACTCGCCGATCTCGCCAGCTCCTGTCCGGCTGTGCGGGCCGACGCCGAAGCGTATTTTCTCGCCTACGATGCCGATTCGAGTGCTTTCAGCCTCGATGCCGTGTGCGCACAGTTCTCCCTGTCGCCGGCCGCCATCCGCGATCAGGTTCGCCGCCGCCTGCGGGCACCGAAGCAAAAGCTCGCCAACGCCGCGTAGAGCTACTCGCGCGTTCATCCCCGCGCGCGCCAGACCTCTGCGACCGCCGCGCGCAGCGCCTCCAGCGTGCCGTTGTTTTCGATGACGACGTCGGCCACCGCGCAGCGCTCCTGATTGCTCAGTTGAGCGTCGATTCGCGCCTGCACGTCGTCGGCCGCCAGCCCGCGACTCTCGGTCACGCGAGCGATCACGACCTCCGGGTCGGCGGTGACGACCCACACCTCGTCGACCAGCTCGTACCATTTCGCCTCGATCAGCACCGCTGCCTCGATGACGATGGGCCGGCGGGGGTCGCCGGCCAACGCCGCGGCGGCTCGTTCGGCAACGGTCTGGCGGATCAGCGGGTGAACGATCGCGTTGAGCTGAGCCAAGGCATCCGCATCGGCGAAGACGATCGCCGCCAGGGCCTTGCGATCGATGGCGCCATCCGGTGCCACGACCCGATTGCCGAACGCTTCGACGACGCGGCGCCAGCCGTCCGTTTTCGGCTCGTAGACTTCGTGGCCAACGCGATCCGCGTCGACGACATAGGCGCCGAGCTCGGCCAACATGGCTGCGACCGTGCTCTTGCCACTGCCGATTCCCCCAGTCAGGCCGATGACCCCCGGGGCACTTTCGATTTTCTCTTCCGGTTGGCGATCCGATTGGCGGCGACCCATGCCGTCACTCGCCATCGGTCACCACCGGATGCAGCAACTCACCCAGCAGCAGCTTGTACGGCAGCGGCGCGCTCCGGCAGGCGACGCAACCGCATGAGACCATCGCGCAAGTAGTCGGCATCGATCTCGAGCGTATCGCAGATGTTCTCATAGGAGTAGTACCAGCGGCGGTCGCGCGACGTGATCCAGATATCGACATCGCGAAACAATTGGCGCCCCGGGGCATCGACCGCATCCGCGTACTTCCGATAGCAATCCAGAGCGTCTTCCAACACCGCCAGCATCAACCGCTTTTCTCCGGCGATCGCCGAACCCGTCCGAAACGCGGCGTAGAACTGAGCCGGCAAGAGTGCGTCTGGCTCAAACAGGCCGTTCGTGCGTTCCTTCATTCCGCCTCACCTCCACCAAAACCACAAACCCCACAGCGGCAGAGCCGCCCGCCCCTTCACCAACTCGCCGCTGCGGCGCAACGCGCAACCGCGCACACGCACTCCTCACCGAGTTGGCAGGGGGCGGGTTCTGTCGCCCCAGCAGTGCTCCGACCTTCGCCGGGCACCCGCCTGGTGCTCAGCGACGGGCGCCGAGTACCGTTTCCTTGAAGCTCTTCGCGACGGTAAAGCGCACCTTCTTGCGAGCTGGAATCTTGACCGGTTCGCCGGTTTGGGGATTGCGCCCCATGCGCGCCTTCGAGTGAACCTTGCGAAAGGTCCCGAGGTCCGGAATCTTCACAGGGTCGCCCTTTTTGACCGACTTGACGATCGTGGTGACCAGACCCTCGAGGATCGCGGTCGCCTCCTTCTTCGTCACTCCGCCGATGTCGGCCAGCTTCTCTACGAGTTGTGCTTTCGTCATACAACCACCACCTTTCCCTTTCCCGTCTACTCGACGAAAGATTTCATACTATGTGCAACGATCAGCGCCCCGCTGTCAAGACGTTTCTCTCGATCGGATCTTCCGCGGAGCCTTCTGCGACAGGGCTTGGCCGGTCCTGCTCGGATCGAGGCGGGCGCGCCTCGATGATGACGTGGCGCGCCGGCTCACGTTCGACGCTCTCCGAGACGAGCCCGTAGGCACCCGCCAGCTCGTGCTGGAGCCGGCGAATCGCCGAGCGCTGCGGCGCCAGAGCGACGCTCTCGCCGCTCGACAAGACATCGATGATGGCTGCCTCGGCTTCACGTAGCGCATCGCCGCTCTCGCGATCGAGACGGCGCCGGCCAAAGAGCTTGCGCAGGCTCTGCTCGATCTTGGCGAGGCTGTTCGACGCCGCGGTATGGATGCGCGAATCCTTGTCGGACAAGGCTTGGATGCGGTTGCCGTGTTTTCTCGCCACGGCCCGCGAGGTCAGCACGACATCCGCTTGGGAGATCTCGTCGGCGACGCGCGCCGGCACCGCGAGGTTGCGAATCGCTCGTTCGACGCGGTCGCGCGGCAGCCCATAGGGATAGATGCGAAGCATGCCGCGCGCTTCACGCCGGCGCTCTTCGCCACTCGGTTGGCTGGCCTCCCGCTCGATGCTGACGCCGCCATCGGCCTGGCGGACCCGCAGCTCGGCCACCGGCTTGCGGCCGCGCAGAATCTCGTCGACGACGCGGGCGACGTCGCGGTGAACGGCGAAACGGTCGCGGTCGTGAATTTCCACGACGACCTCGAAAGTCGGTGGCGCACCGCGCTCGAGCACGGTTTTCTGGGTTCCACGCCGCCGCGCCTCGTCGTCGCCGAGGGTGACCGTCTGCACGCCGCCGACCAGATCGGCGAGCGTCGGGTTGGCGATCAGATTGGCCAGCGTGACACCGTGCGCCGTGGCGATGAGCTGGACACCGCGCTCGGCGATGGTACGCGACGCCAACGCCTCCGCCTCGGTGCCGATTTCGTCGATGACGACGACCTCGGGCATGTGATTCTCGACCGCCTCGATCATGACCGCGTGCTGTCGATCCGGCGACGGCACCTGGATGCGCCGCGCGGCGCCGATGCCGGGATGGGCGACGTCGCCGTCGCCGCCGATTTCGTTGGATGTGTCGACGATCATCACGCGCTTGTCGAGTTGATCGGCGAGCAGCCGCGCAGCGTCGCGCAAGAGCGTCGTCTTGCCGACCCCCGGCCGGCCGACCAGCAGGACGCTCTGGCCCGACTCGACGAAGTCGCGCACCGCCTCGATCGTGCCGTAGACGGCGCGACCGACGCGGCAGGTGAGGCCGACGATGTCGCCGCGGCGATTGCGCAACGCCGAGATGCGGTGCAGCGTACGCTCGATCCCCGCCCGATTGTCGGAGGAGAAGTGGCCGACACCGGCACATACGGCCTCGATGTCGGCACGCGTCACGACGTCGGCGGCCAGTGTCCGGACGGCGGCGGGAAAGCGGGCTTCCGGCAGGCGGCCGGCGTCGCAGACCACTTCGATGAGGTCGCCGAGGTCCTCCATCTGAGCCAGCGCCTGGCGCCAGGCGTCGGGCAGAATGGCGATCAGCTCATCGAGGTCGTCGATGACCTCGGGGGCGTCTTTTGACTCAGCGAGCGTCGTCAGCACGGCGTGATAGTAGCGCAAGCTGCGCCGGTTCGGAACCCACAACGGCGCCTTTGCGGCGGGCCACCTTGGCGGCGGCGCGCTCCAACTGGCGCACCAGGCTCGACTCGCGCCGGAAGAACCCATCGGTGTGAAAGGACTCTTCGAGCTTGAGAGCAGTGTAGTCCAGGTGATGCACGACTTCGTGCAGAAGAGTGCGCAGCAGCGTGCGCGGCGCCACCACCTGTTTGCGCTTGGCGGTATACATCCAGATGGTGATCTCGTGCGAGTGCCCCTCGGAAACATAGAGACCGTGGTACTCGTCCTCGTCGCGAATCGGCCGCGCGCCCTTGACGACCACCTTCAACCGGCTGACCGCGAGAGCGCTGCAGACTTCGTCGCAGATGACCTGAGCGACCTTGGTGACCTTGGCCCGGCGATCCTTTTCCGTGTACTCGCTCGACAGCGCCACCGGCAGCAGGGAGACCGCGCGGGCCAGACGGGCCGACACGCGAACGGGAATGTTCGAAACTGCGTTGCTGCGGTCGTACACGCGGCGTTGCGAGCGCGGCAGTCGATGGCGAAAGTTCGGCATGAGCTCGCCGGCGGCGCGCTGCCTCGCTCAACCCTCGAGCTCCGAGGCCGAGCGCTTGCCGATGTCGCGAAAGGCCGAAGTGGATTCGCCGAGCTCAAAGCGCAGCGGCTCGTCGGACTCACCGCGTTGCTCCGACCGGCAGCCGGACACCGCCACCTGGAATAGAAGAACGACAACGAGAAGACCGAGAAACCGCCCCATCACTACCTCCGCACGAAATCGAACCTATGTTAGCCGAGCAACCGCCGCCGCCGGCGACAGCGACGAGTCGTAGATGCCCGGGAAATACCCCGACAGAGTCCGCTCGTTGACGTCGTCCTCGCCGACCTCGACCATCACCCGTCGCAGAGCGTCGGGTTGCTCGGCTGGCAGCTCCGGCGCCGGCAGCGGCGCTTCGCCGTCGAGGCGACGGTGAGTGCCGAGATCCAAAGGGAAGAGAATCTTGGCCAGTGGCAACTCGAAAGCCGGCGCACCGCCGGGGGCGACCCACTGCTCGCCGCGCCGGCGCACCAGCCAGACCTTGGCCATCGACGCGGTACCTCAGTGCGTCGTCGGCGTCGCACCGTCCGGCGCGAAGCCGAGGATCTGTCCGACCGCATCGACCGCCGGTGTCAGGACGTGATCGAGCGTTTCGCTCAGCATGTGCTCGAGGTCGGCCAGATCGTCGATGGTGAGGGAAGCGACGTCCTGGTGCATTCCGTGCAACGCCCAGATGGTCGTCCGCAGCCGCGAACGCACGTCCTCCAGAGTCCGAACGACCTCTTCGGGATCGATCGCAACATCCTCTTGATACTCCGACATCGAAGGCCTCCTAGCCCAGTCTAATCTCCGACCCTGCGGCGGTTGGGTACGTGCGCTGCGTCGCAAAGTGTCGAGTTGGCCGGCATTGTTCCATTCGGCATGGTCCACCACCTACTCGCCGATGACGTTGTCACGGCGACCGTGCCAGCGCAAGTAGCGCGCCCTCGCCAGCCCTTGCCAGCAGCGGCAGGGGTTGGAGGCGGGGAGCCCCGTTAAGGGGGCTCGGACGATTTCAGCCGGGCGCTTCAGCGCTCGGCGGTCGCGGCGCATCGCGCGAAGGTGAGATTGCAACTTCGAACAACTGTCGGGGGGCTGCACCGCCGAGGGCTGAAGCCCACGGCTGAGCTGAAGGGAAGAAGCCCGGTGAACCGGGCTGAGATGGGCGCGCCATCGCCGGCCCGGCGGCGTTTCAGCTCAGCCGGGCCCCCGGCGCGGCGCCGGATCATTCACATAGAGAAACTCTCGATTTGCCTCGCGCAGCGACACCAACCTTTGCCTTTGCCTAAGCCTGCGCCTGAGCCTACGAGCGCAGCGAGTTTCAGCTCAGCGGGTCTCGACGCCGCGCTCGGCGAGCGTCGAAGCGCTCTGCTTGGCCTGATCGAGGAGGGCCTCTCGCACCCGCTTGACGAGGCGTGACTCCAACTGAACCCGCCGCTCGATGGAGCGAAACTCGGCCAGGGTGACACCGCGCTGCTCGAGGACGTCGGCGATCTTGCGCGATCGATCGGCCTGCATTTCGACGTAGACACCGATATAGAACTCGAGCTCTTCCTCACTGACTCGCTCCGGATCTTCGGCGCCGCGCTCCTGCGCCTGCATGACGGCGTCGGACCCACTCGAGCCGGAGACGAGCGACATCGCTACGGCGATGGCGCAGCCGAGGGCGGCGCCGATGATCACGCGAATCGTCCACTCCCACATCAGAAGACCATCCTGAAGGCCATCCGGCGGGGGTGTCAAGCGGTGATCGAAGGGCGATGGCGACAGGCCGGCGAATGGACTCGACGCAACGGACACTGTATGTTGCCCGCCATGCCAGCTCGCTACGACGCTCTCGGTGTGGACACGCTGGGCGTCGACGACAGCCTGGCCAAGCTCGGCGCCATCATTTCCTCGACCTTCGATTTCAACGAAGCGCGCCCGCTGCTGCCGCTGGGCTACTTTGCCAACGTCGTCCCTCTCAACGACGACCTCGGTATCGCCATCGCCACCGACGGCGTCGGCACCAAGATTCTCATCGCCCAGCAGATGGATCGCTACGACAGCGTCGGCATCGATTGCGTGGCGATGAACGCCAACGACATCATCTGCGTCGGCGCGCGGCCGCTTTCCATGGTCGACTACATCGCCGTCCAGCAACTCGACGACCGGCAATTGAACGAGCTCGCCAGCGGCTTGCGCGAGGGTGCTCGCCTGGCCGGGTTGAACATTCCGGGCGGCGAAATCGCTCAGGTTCGCGAGATGATCCACGGCACCCGCGACGGCCGCGGCTTCGACCTGGTCGGCACCTGCATCGGCACCGTGCAGCCGGACCGCATGATCGTCGGCGCCGGCATCGGCAGCGGTGACGTCGTCGTCGGCCTGGCCAGCAGCGGCATCCACAGCAACGGCTTCACCCTGGCCCGCCACGCTCTGTTCGGCCGCGGCGGGCTCGCCATCGACGACGATCTGGCCGAAGTCGGACGCTGCGTCGGCGACGAGCTGCTCGAACCAACGGCGATGTACGTCAGCGCCGCCATGGCGATGCTCGAGAGCGACGCCTCGATTCTCTCACTCGCCCACATCACCGGCGACGGTCTGCTCAATCTGTCGCGCGTCCAGGCCGAGGTCGGTTTCGTCATCGAAGCACCGCTGCCGCCACCGCCGATTTTCTCCGCCATCGAGGAACGCGGCGACGTCGCCGTCGAAGAAATGTACACCGTCTTCAACATGGGGGTAGGGTTCTGCGTCGTCACCAACGCCGGCGACGCCGACCGCGTCGTCGAAATCGCCAACCAACACGGACATCGCGCCGCCGCCATTGGCTACACGGTGAACGACCCGGCGCGCCGCGTCTGGCTGCCGGCGCTCGGGCTGCTCGGCGAGGGAAAGTCGTTTCGACCGAGCAGCGAGCCGCCGCCGGCGGTCGCAGTGTAGCAAATTTCGCGCGTGCTCAACTCTTGCTGCCGCGCTACATTGACCGGGATGCGCACCGCCCTCCGCCTTTTCGCGCCGCTGGTCGCGGGCCTCGCCCTCGACACTGCCGGCGCATGGGCGCTGTGCACGTCGACGCAGGTCGTGCAAAACGTCGCCGGCTGTCCGGCCTCTTTCGCCCGCTGCACGATCGACGAGCCGATCGAGATCGACGCCGGTGACTGCCTGCTCGATTTCGGCTTGCGCGCCCTCACCATCAGCCAGAAAATCGACGTCGGAGCCAATAGTCTGACCGTTCGCGCCGGCAGCATCACCATCGAAACGTCGGATGGAGCCGCCGGTTTCATCGATGGCAGGGCCTTCGGCGTCATCTCACCGGGCAACATCGGCGGCACCGTCACGCTCGAATCGCAGTCGACCGTGGAGATCCTCG
Organism: uncultured Binatia bacterium (SeqCode); assembly: GCA_965216585.1. Taxonomy (GTDB): domain Bacteria; phylum Desulfobacterota; class Binatia; order HRBIN30; family CADEER01; genus CADEER01. The sequence continues at coordinate 1,444,227 of CBDCGC010000003.1, forward strand.
GCGACGGTGTCGCCATCAACCTCTCCGGCGAGGGGAACGGTGGAATCCTGTCGATCTCGGCGGCGGGAGCGATCTCGATCGAGGGTCGTATCAGCAGCAATGGGGAGCGTTCATTTGCCGGGGGCGGAACGGTCAATATCGCCACCGACGAGCATCTCGAAACGGCGCCGTCCGCTACCATTACCGCGCGCGGTGGTTTTGACTCGGCCGGCGGCGGCGAGGTGGACCTCTTTGCTCGCGGCAACGCAACGGTGCGCGGCTCGATCGACGTATCGGGCGCCGACGGCGGCTCGGTCGACATCACCGCCGGTCACGACCTGAGCGTCGACGACATCACCTCGGACGCCACCGGCGATGCCGGTTCAGGCGGCTGCATCGGCATCGAGGGCGGTACGCAAACGACGATCAACGGCGTCATACGAGCAAACGGCAGCGTCGGCGAATTCCAGACCGGCGGTTGCGGCGGCATCATGTGCCTCGAAGCGCGCTTCGGCAACTTGTTGCTCAACATCAACAGCGCCATCGAAGCGACCGGTGCCCGCCCGGACGGCGGCGGCGGCATCGTCTCGGTGATCACCGGCGATTCCTTCTCGGCTTTCGGCCCGATCGACGTCCGCGGACCAACCGGCGAAAGCTGCGGCGGCGATCTCTGCATCGAAGCGAGTGTCGACTTCATCACCAGCTCCGGTGGCAACATCAACGCCAGCGGCAGCGATGCCGGCGGCGAAGTCGATGCCGGCGTCGGACGCGATATCCGCCTATTCGGAATCCTCGACGTCAGCGCCACCGAACGCGGCGGCAGTGGCGGTTTGGTCTTTCTCAATGCCGGCCAGCGCGGCAGCGGCACCGGTGATCTGTTGATCAGCAACGACGTCGACGTCAGCACCAGCGGCAGTTGCTCGCCGGAAAACGGTTGCGGCAACGGCGGCTCGGTCGATGCCTCCGGCAACGACGTGACCATCCTTCAATCCGCCGACATCGACGCTTCCGGCCCGTTTCCGGGCTCGATCCTGATCGCCGGATCAGGCACGGTGCAATTGGACGGCGATCTCGATTCGCGCGCCACCGTCGGCGGCGTCAACGACGGAACCAACGACCTCGTGCATCTGAGCGACGCGCAGGTCTCGACAGCCGGGAATTTCCGGCCCGGCCTGAACGTTTCACCGCGCAGCACCTGCACCGGCTCGCCCAGCGACCTGCCCGGCTGCCTCAACCCAGCGCCGGTTTGCGGCAACGGCGTCGTCGAGTTTCCCGAACCCTGCGACCCCGGACCATCCGCGCTGAGCGACACCTGCGGCGACTGCACGCTTCTCTGCGAGCCGATCTCCGCCGCTGCCTGCGACGACGGGCAGATTTGCACCGAGGATTCCTGCCACCCGCTGATCCAGTGCATCCTGCTGCCGATCATCGGCTCCTGCATCGAGCCGCCGACGCCGACTGCGACGATCACCGGAACACCACCAACGGAGACGGCGACACCAACGCAAACACCGACGCCCAGCGACACCGCATCGCCCACCTCGACTCCCACCAGCACTCCGACACCGACGCCGTCCAACACCGCAACGCCGTCGAACACACCGACTCGTACGCCGACGAACACGCAAACCCGCACACCAACGCAAACTCGCACAGCGACGCAGACCCCCACACCGACGCAAACGGCGACACCAAGTCAGACCGCAACGGTGACGCCAACGCCGCCGCCATCGGACACGCCGACGACGCAACCGAGCCCCAGCGACACCGCCGTGCCGACGGCGTCGAACACCCCGGCGACACCGCCGTGCACCGGCGATTGCAACGGCGACGAACGCGTCGGCATCGGCGAGCTGATCACCGCCGTCGGCATCTCGCTCGGCAACCAGAGTATCGATGCCTGTCGTGCCGCCGATGCAAACGGCGACGAGCTCGTCGGCATCGGCGAGCTGATCAGCGCCGTGCGCGCCTCGCTCGAGGGATGCGCTTGATCTGCCCGGCGGCGATGGGAGAAAGAGAGATCGTATGGCCAGAACACCTTCCGCGATGGTAGCGCTGGGCACTGCGGCGCCCGACTTCGATTTGCCGGACACCGAAGGCAAGCGCGTCCGACTGGGCGACTTTGCCGGCGCGCCGGCGCTGCTGGTCGCCTTCATCTGCAACCACTGCCCCTTCGTCATCCATATCCGCGCCGAGCTGGCCCGCTTTGCCAGGGAGTACAGCGAGCGGGGTCTCGCCATCGTCGCCATCAACGCCAACGACGTCGCCGCCTACCCACAGGACGCACCGGACAAGATGGCAGACGAAAAGCGCACCGCCGGCTACGTCTTCCCCTACCTCTTCGACGAAACCCAGGACGTGGCAAAGGCCTACGGCGCCGCCTGCACGCCCGACTTCTTCCTCTACGACGCCGACCGCAAGCTCGCCTACCGCGGCCAGTTCGACGACAGCCGCCCCGAGGACGGCGTCCCGGTCAACGGCGCCGACCTGCGCGCCGCCGCCGACGCCGTGCTCGCCGGCACACCGGTCGACATCGCGCAGCGCCCGAGCATCGGCTGCAACATCAAGTGGAAGGCGTCGCGGTGACGCAGTGGCGTCGTCTCCGCCGGGACTTCAGAACGCGTAGCCGAGCCTGAGCAGGTAGCGCAGGTCTTCCTCACGGGCGCCCTCGGCCGGGTCGTTGTTCCAGTCGAACTGCACCTCGGCGCCGGCGTTGACGGCGCCGATGAGGGTGAACTTCAACCCGGTCGCCGATTGGAAGATGAAGGTGTCGAGATCGTCGACGCGCTCGAGCAGAGTGTGGTTGTGATAGAAGCGCGTGTCGGGCCGCAGGATGCCGTGATCGAAATCGAGTGCCCAGCGACCGGTGGCGTAGTTGCGATCGGGGTTGACCCGGTTGCCGTCGACGATGATGCGGTCGAAGTTTTCATAGACATAGCCCGGACCGAGCTCGGCGGTGAGAAAGCGCATTTCGTCGTCCCAAAACTCGTAGCCGGCTCCGGTCGCCGCCGAGGCGCGCAGGTTGAGGTCCTTGAGGTCGTCGTTTTCCCAACCGTTGTTGAAGAACGCGTACCAGTGCTCGCTGAGCTCGCGGTTGTATTGGCCGAGCACCCGCCAGTTCGACGCCGTCGTTTCGTCGCGCCTGCCGGCACCGTCATCCGTCGGAACCTCCGCCTCACTGCGGTTGAGCTGGCCGGTGAACGACAACCCGTTCTTGCCGAAGATCGGCTCGAACACTCCGGCGACGTGATAGCCCTGGGTATCGGTGTTGCCCTTGGCCGCGTTGAAGCCGGCGTTGATCTCACCGGAATACTGGAACCACGGCGCCGGCGGTGCCGGCGGCGCAAACGATGCAATCTGCGAAAGCTGCAGCGGCACGGAAGCTCCCGCGCCGTCTTGCAGCGCCATGGTGCCGCCCGCCGCGGTGACGATGCGACCGCTGATCTCGCGGCCGTCGCTCAGTTGCAGGACCACGGCCTCGTCGGTCGAAACACGCGCCACCTCGCTGGTGTCGATGGCGATGGCACCGGCGTAGGAGGTTTCGATGGTCAACGCGCCGGCGGCGTAGCTGACGACCTTGCCCGAAATCGTATCGCCGTTGGTCAGATGCACGCTGTCGGCCAGGGTCGGTATCGCCGTCGCCGCAACGAGTAACAGGCAGCAAAGAAAGCGCGCTGCGGCGGCGCGCGAGAGGGGCAAACGGGCGGCAACGAGGACGGTCATCGAATCTCCTTCTGGGCATTTGGTGACTGAGCACATCCTTCGCCACCTATCAGGGCGCTCAGCATGGTTCTACTCATTTCCATCGCTCGCGCTTCCGCCGCCGGCGTTTGCGGCGCCCGCGTTGCAGCGCCACCGGCAGGCGGTTAGCGTACCGTTTCGCCCGGAGCCCACGTGCAGCTACTCCTCACCAACGACGACGGCATCGACGCCCCCGGACTGGCCGCCCTGCGCGACGCGACCGCGCACGTCGGCCCGCAGCACACGCTGGCGCCGAGCCAGCCGCAGTCCGGGATCTCGCATCAGATCACGATGGGACACCCCTTGGTCCTGACGGCAGTCGATGCCACGCGCCACAGCCTCGCCGGCACGCCGGCGGACTGTGTCCGCGTCGCCCTGACGCATCTGCAGATCCAACCCGCCTGGGTGCTCGCCGGCATCAACCGCGGCGGCAATCTCGGCGCCGATCTCTACACCTCGGGCACCGTCGCCGCAGCCCGCGAGGCAGCACTCTTCGGCCTGCCGGCGATGGCCATCTCGCAGTACGTCGCCAAAGATCGAAAACCCGAGTGGGAGTTGAGCGCACGCCGCGCACGCCGGGTCATCGATTGGGTTCTCCAACAGCCGCGAACCGCACTCTCCTTCTGGAACATCAACCTACCCCACCCCGATCACGACGACGAAGATCTGCCCATCGCCTTCTGCAAACCCGATACCTCGACACTCGACGTTCGCTACGTCGGACGAGACGGCGCCCTACACTACGCCGGCAGCTACCACGACCGCCCGCGCCAGCCGGGCCATGACGTCGACGTCTGCTTCGGCGGCAGCGTCGCCGTCACCGAAGTGCCGCTGCAGTGGTGACCGGAAGCTACGGCTCTTCGACGATCAGCGACAAGCCCTTGAAGGCGATATCGTTGAACAGCTCGATGTCGAAACCGTCGATGTCGGCGACGCCGACGGTGAAGTCGTAAACACCCGCCCGCGTCGGCGTACCGCGCAGATCACCGTCCTCGCGCAGCTCGATGCCCGGCGGTAGATTGCCCGCTTCCAGAAACCACGAATCGCCGCCGCAATCCGAGTTGAGCGACTCGACATAGGGCTCGCCGACGAAGGCAACGCGGAGCTCGTTGGTTTCGATCTTGAGGTCGCAATCCGAGCAACCCGTTCCCAGGGGTAGCGAGACGAGGGCCGCCAGCAAACAAACGAGCAGCGCAGTGCGAAACGTCTGTTTTCGTCCAGTCATGCCGGTCATCGTACCAGCGGTCGCCGGCGATTGCGAAAACGACGCGGTCGCCGGTTGACTGCCCCCGAGTGGGTGATAGCGTCCGCGGCTGCTCGGTTGCGCGGGACACCGCCAGGGGAAGGCCGAGCCCAACTACGACAAGGAGTACGAGCATGGGTGTACACGGTGGAAAACTCGCGGCACGCGCCCTCAAAGAGGCCGGAGTAGAGGTCATTTTCACTCTCTCTGGCGGCCACATCATGCCGCTCTACGACGGCTGTCGCGAGCAGGGGATCAAGATCGTCGACGTGCGCCACGAGCAGGCCGCCGTACATGCCGCCGACGCCTGGGCGCGTTGCAATCCCGGCAAGATCGGCGTCGCGGCAATCACCGCCGGTCCCGGCGCCACCGACGGCGTCACCGGGATCGCCAACGCCTGGCGCGCCAACTCGCCAATTCTCGTCTTCGGCGGCCAAGGTCCGTTCGACAATCTGCGCCGCGGCTCGCTGCAGGAGATGGATCACATCGGTGTCATGCGGCCGATCACCAAGTACGTCGACGCCGTCTACCAAACGCACCGCATTCCCGAATACGTCGAGCTCGCCATCCGCCACGCCGTCTCGGGGATTCCCGGTCCCGCCTACCTGGAAATTCCGATGGACATCTTCATGGGCGAAGTCGACGAGGCGCTCGCACCGGTGCCGAAGATCCGCACCGAACCGCCGCGCCTGTCGCCCGACCAGGACGAGGTCAAGCGCGCCCTCGAAGTGCTGCGCGAGGCCAAGCGACCGATGTTGATGGCGGGAACCAGCGTCAAGTGGTCGCGGGCAACCGCAGCACTCAACCGCTTCATCGCCGCCACGCACATTCCGACCTACACCAACGGCATGGCTCGCGGTTGCGTGCCGCCGCAGACACCGGAGTTTCTCAATCGCTCGCGACGCGACGCCCTAAAGCAAATCGACTGCATCTTCCTCGCCGGCACGCTGCTCGACTTCCGCATGCGCTTCGGCCAATCGATCCCCGCCGACGCCAAGATCATCCAGGCCGACATGGACGCGACACTGATCGGCCAGAACCGGCAAACCGACGTGCCACTGGTCGGCAACCTCGCCTGCACCTTCGACCAACTGGTCGCCGAGATGGAGCAGCAAGCCGTGAGCCTGGACTTCTCGGGCTGGCGCGACGAGCTACGGGTCATCGAAAGTGCAGCCGAGGAGAAGGTCCAGGCCAGTCTCGACAGCGACGAAGTGCCGGTCGACCCGCAGCGCATGTGCCGCGACGTCCGCGATTGGCTCGATACGCTCGACGATCCGATCGTCATCGGTGACGGTGGCGACATCGTCGCAACCGCGGCGAAGATCATCCCGGTCAAGCGCGAGGGCGGCTGGATGGACCCCGGTCCGCTCGGCACCCTCGGCGTCGGTATGCCGTTCGCCCTCGCCGCGCAACTGGCCAACCCCGACAAGCCGGTCGTCATCGTCTACGGTGACGGATCGTTCGGCCTCAACGGCTTCGAATACGACACCGCCGTGCGCTTCAACCTGCCGATCATCGGCGTCGTCGGCAACGACGGCGCTTGGGGTCAGATGATGCGGCCGCAAAACGGCATCTACGGCTTCACCGACGCGACGCTGCTCAACTACACGCGCTACGACAAGGTCGTCGAGGCGCTGGGTGGCCACGGCGAGCAGGTCGAAAAACCCGACGAGCTGCGCCCGGCCCTCGAGCGCGCCGCCGCCTCGGGCAAGCCGGCGCTGGTCAACGTCGTCATCCGCCGCGACACCGACTACAAGGGAGGCATCTACGTGTAGCGGTTGCCCGACGCGACGCCATGCACGATTACGAAAAACTCGGCGCGTTCTACTTGGGAAGGCCTCTCGGCGGTGACGGCGAGCCGCTGGCCGAGCCGCTGCTCTACGATTCGAAGGATCTGACCACTCACGCCGTGTGCGTCGGCATGACCGGATCGGGCAAGACCGGTCTCGGCGTAACGCTCATCGAAGAAGCGGCGATCGACGGCGTGCCGGTCATCGCCATCGATCCGAAGGGCGATCTCGGCAACCTGCTGCTCACCTTTCCCAAGCTCGCCGCCGCCGACTTTCGCCCCTGGATCGACGAGAACGACGCGGCACGCAAAGGACGATCGCCGCAGGAGCACGCCGCGGCCATGGCCGATCTCTGGCGCAACGGTTTGCGCGAGTGGGATCAACCGCCCGAGCGCATCGCCCGTTACGCCGCGGCGGCCGAGCCGACGATCTACACACCCGGCAGCGAAGCGGGGCGACCGCTCACCGTGCTCAAGTCCTTCGCGGCGCCCGGCCAGGCCCTGCTCGACGACGCCGAATCCCTGCGCGAGCGCGTCCTCGCCACCGTTTCCGGCCTGCTCGCCCTGCTCGGCATCGCCGCCGATCCGATCCGCAGCCGCGAGCACATCCTCCTTTCCACGTTGCTCGATCGCGCCTGGCAGCAGCGCCAGGACCTCGATCTGCCCACCTTGATCCAACAGATTCAGACGCCGCCGGTCACCCGCATCGGCGTCATGGACCTCAACACCTTCTACCCGCCCGCCGATCGATTCGGACTCGCCATGTCGCTCAACAGCCTGATGGCCTCGCCCGGCTTCGCGGCGTGGTCGGTCGGCGATCCGCTCGACGTCGGACGACTGCTCTACACCGACTCGGGTCGACCTCGGCTCTCGGTCATCTCGATCGCCCACCTCACCGAGACCGAGCGCATGTTCATCGTCACCTCACTGCTCAACGAGGTCGTCGCCTGGATGCGCGCCCAGCCGGGCAGTCGAACGCTGCGCGCCCTGCTCTATATGGACGAAGTCTTCGGCTATCTGCCGCCGAGCGCCAATCCGCCGTCGAAGATTCCGATGCTGACGCTTCTCAAGCAGGCGCGTGCCTACGGCCTGGGCGTCGTCCTGGCGACCCAGAATCCGGTCGACCTCGACTACAAGGCACTGTCCAACGCCGGCACGTGGTTCCTCGGCCGCTTGCAGACCGAACGCGACAAAGCCCGCGTTCTCGACGGGCTCGAAGGAGCCGCCGTCGCCGCCGGCCATTTCGATCGCGCCCGCACCGAACAGACACTGGCCGGACTGCGTTCGCGCGTATTCCTGATGAACAACGTCCACGAAGATGAGCCGACCGTCTTCCACACCCGTTGGGCACTTTCCTACCTGGCCGGGCCGCTGACCAAGACACAGATCAAACGCCTCGCCGACGGGCGCCGCGCGCCCGGCAAGGCAGCAACAAAGAAGAGCGCCGGCAGAACGAAGGAAGCGGGAAAGAAAGCCGCGGCGAGCTCCGACACCGCCTCGGCACGGCCGGTGCTGCCGGCGGAAATCACCGAACGCTTCGCTCCGGTCGTGCGCAGCACCGACGCCGGCGAGCGACTGATCTACAAGCCGTGCCTGCGCGCCGCGGCAACTCTGCACTTCGTCAAGTCGACCGTGAAAGTCGACCTGTGGGAGCGCATCGCCGTGCGAGCGGCACTCGACGATGGCAAGAACAACCCATGGGACGCATTGCAGGTCATCGGTCGGGCACTTCCCGATACGTCGACCCAGCCCGCCCACGGTGCGGTGTTTACCGACCTGCCGCCCGGCGCCAGCAAGGCCAAGAGCTACATCACCTGGAGCAAGTCACTCAAAGCGACACTCTACCGCACGCGCGAGCTGCGCGTCTGGCGTTGCAAGGACCCCAAGCTGATCGGTGGCCCGCACGAGCCGGAGGGAGAGTTTCGCGGCCGCTTGCGCAACGCCCTCCACGAAGAGCGCGACCTGGCGCTCGAAAAGCTCCGCCAGCGCTACGCGCCGAAGCTCGCGCGTCTGAAGGATCAGCACGCACGCGCAGTGCAGCGGGTCGAGAAAGAGCGCGAACAGTACAGCCACCAGAAGGGGCAGGCGATGATCTCGATGGGGGCAACCGTCCTCGGCGCCCTCTTCGGTCGCAAGCTGCTCGGTCGGGCGACGACTGCAGCGCGAGGTTTCGGCCGCGCTACGCGCGAGCGCGGCGACATCGCCCGCGCCGAGGAGAAGGTCGAAGACCTCGGCGACAAGCTGGCGCAGATGGAACGCGAGCTCGGCGCATCACTGGCGGAAGTGCGAGGTATCGAGCTCGCCGACCTCGAGGTCGATGCCGTCGTCGTGCGACCGCGCAAGACCGATTTGACGATCGATGAGATCGCCCTGGTTTGGGAACCGTGGGTCGTCGACGCCAACGGCATCTGGCAAGCAGCGTTTCAGGCATGAAGCTCGACCGACGCTCGATTCGCGTCCTCATCGCCGCGGTCATCGCCTCCGTCGCCTGGTTCCTCAACCTCCTCTCCAGCGATCAGGAGGCCAACACCACCAAGCGCGGAACCTTCGCCGTCGTCCGCGCCATCGAGCAGCGGCTTTCCGATCAGATGGTCGAGACCGAGGCGCGCGTCACCCGCCTGCTCCCCGACGACGAGCACGGGTCGCGCCACCAGAGGTTCCTCGTCGACATCGCCGGCCACTCCGTCCTCATCGCCCACAACATCGACCTCGCACCGCGTATCCCGTTGCGCAAGAACGACACAGTGCGGGTGCGCGGCGAGTTCGAGTGGAACGAAAAAGGCGGCGTCATCCACTGGACCCACCGCGACCCGCAAAACCGTCACCCGCACGGTTGGGTCGAGCACCAGGGCCGCAAGTTCCAGTAGACCAAGCTCACCCACGGCCTCACCGTTCGCCCGCACGGCGGGGCGATGCGCCGCCCGAATCACCGCCGCGAATCACCGGCCCTCGGCCACCGGGCGCGCGACCGAAAGAACGGCCGAAAAGGTTCGAACGGCGCCCGAATCCCCGAAAAAAATTGCGTAGCGATTTCGTCTGAGCAAAACAAATGTTGCAATACGACGAAAGTCGTACGTTTTATGGCGGAGGGCGGCAAAAATGCACCTTTTCCCGGCCTATTTCCAGCACGCCATTACTGAGAGTTTGGTTCCAGCCCCATGGCCAACCTGCACATGATCAAGCTGCGCGGCGAGCGCGGTGCGGCGCTATTGGGCGCAGTGATCGCACTCGTCGTGCTCCTCTCGATGGCGGCGGTCATGGCGGTGAACACCACCTCGGACACGCAGATGCGCGGCGCCTTCGGACAGGCTGTGACCGGCTTTTACGCCGCCGAGTCCGGGCTCAACATCGGCATGGCCGGGTTCAAGAACATCTTCCTCGACTACAACGTGCCGACTTCGGCCGATTTCGTGCCGCGCACCGTGACCATCGGCAGCCGCCAGGTCACCTACGCTCTGGGCGAACGCGACGGCAATCCACGCACCACCGTCATACCCGCCGGCGAGATCTTCGCCGGCGTCAATTCGATTCAGTACTCCTACGTCGTCGAATCCAGCGCCGTGAACATCGTCGGCGACGAAGAAGCCACCGTCGGCGCCGAGTTCCTCGTTTCCTACATCCCACTCTTCCAGTTCGCAGCCTTCTATCGCAACGACCTCGAAATCCTGCCGGGGCCGACGATGATCTTGAAAGGGCGCGTTCACACCAACGGCAATCTCTACCTCAACGCCAACCAGGAGCTGCACATCGAAGACGATCCCGCGCTCGGTTTGAACACCGTACAGGTGTCGGCCGGCGAGCACGTCTACCGCGGCCGCAAGAATGCCGACAAATGCACCGGGCGCGTCGAAATCGACAAGCTCGAAGACACCGTGGCACCGGCCGGCGATCTCGATCCGCTGGTGTTGCCGTGCAACGGCACGGCGACCCGGCTCGTTCCCCAGCTCGAGCTCAACGCCTGGCAGGGATCGATCCAGAGCCAGATCGAGACCATCTCGATCCCCGAGCCCGACATCCTCGACAAGGGCAGCGGCGTTTTCTGGAACAAGGCCGACCTGCGCATCGTCCTCCGACTCGACACCGGCACCGGTCAATTGCCGGGAGGTGCCGTTCTGCCGCACACCATCGAGGTGCAGAACGACGACGGCAGCCGCAATCTGGTGAAGACAGCTGCGCTGTACGCGTTCATGACCAACATGGCATGGAACCAAGTCAACAGCGCCCTCGCCTATCGCGGCACCATGCCGGTGTTCTACAGCGACGTCCCCTTCAACGCGGCCTGCGGCGCACCGTGCAGCGACGCCGATCCGAGCTGCGGCAACACCGACCCGCTCTGCTACACACCGCAACTGGCGGCGCGCGCCGGCGGCGTCTACGACCAAACCATGGCTGCCGGCATCGGTGCCCCCTTTGATCTCGACTACCGCCGCGGCGGTTTCTACAACTGGCGCGAGCGCAAGTGGATGCTGATGTTGAACATCAACGTCGGTGACCTCATCCGCTGGAACCAACAGAACGGCGACCCATTGTTCGCAACCAGCGACACCTCACACGGCGGCCTGGTCATCTACGCAACCGTCGAAGGACCGGCTTCCAATGCCATCAACAACTACGGAGTGCGCGTTTTCGGCGGCGCCAATCTCGCCCTACCCGGCGGCATCGGCGTCACCGCCAACCCGGCCGGCCTCACCGTCGTGTCGGACCAAGCCATCTACGTGATCGGTGACTACAACCGCGGCATCGTCGCCCCGGCGGTGATCCAACCGTGGTCCGACCAAGCCATCCTGCCGCGCCAACCGGCGGCCCTGATCGGCGACAGCGTCAACATCCTGTCGGAGAACTACTGGAACCCCAACTGCGCCGGCGCCCTCTGTCGCGATGGGCAGAGCGTCGACGACCTGCGCGATGGACCGCGCGACGCCGTCACGACCGTCGTCAACTCCGCCTTTCTCGGCGGCGTCGACACGACGCCGGGAGGCTTTGCCGGAGGCTACAACGGCGGCATGGAAAACTATCCCCGCTTTCACGAGACCTGGTCGAACGGCGCGTGGCTGCGCTATCGCGGCTCGTTCGTCTCGCTCGGCGAGCCGGAGAAAGTACAGGGGGCTTGGTGCGGAACCGGCCCGGGCTGCAACATCTACGATCCTCCACGGCGCGATTGGAACTTCGACGCCTCCTTCAACGACGTCGCCAACCTACCGCCACTGACGCCGCGCTTCACCTTTCTCGAACAGCGCGTTTTCGCGCAGCAACTGGACTAGAAAATGCCTGCCAACCAGCACGGCCTGTCGATCATCGATCTCCTCGTCACGATGTCGATCTTGTTCATCCTCGCCGCCGCCGGACTGCCGCACGTCGACCAGCGACGCTTCGACCTCAATACCGCACAACACCGGATCACCGCCGACCTCCGCTGGGCGCGTGCACGCGCCATGGTTTCCGGCGCCCACCACCGCTTTCATTCGACCGGCGCCCACACCTACCAGATCGAGCGTCTGGTCAAACGCAATGACGCCTGGGCGCTCGACACCACCGTCAAGCGGGCGACACTGCCGCAACACATTGTCCTGGCCACACCCGACGAGCACGTCGAGCTCAACCGGCGCGGCATCATCGTCTACGGCGACCCAGCCGCGGCCGTGCCAGTCCAGTGGACGATCACCGATTCGATGTTCTCGGCGTCGAGAACCTTGACCCTCTACCCGTCGGGACAGATCCATGCGGAAGGATGATCCACGCCGCTCTCAGCGCGGCGTCTCGCTCGTCGAATCTCTCGTCGCGCTGGTCCTCCTCGCTCTCGGCATCGCCGCCATCGGTGGATTCATGACCACCCAGATCCGCCATTCAGCGGACAACGAGCTGACGGCCCAAGCCTACTCGATCGCCGCCGACGAGGTCGAGCGCATCCGCGCGCTCCCTTATTCGCAGATGGACGCAGCCTCCAGCACCGTCGCCCACGGCAGCGTCGACTTCGCGGTCTCATCCTCGGTCGTCGACAATGCGCCGGCCATCAACATGAAGAGCGTCAACGTCAACGTCGCCTGGACGTCCCCTTCTGGAGCACACGATATCGATGTCGACACCGTATTCACGCAAGTGGCGCCCGAATAGCACCGGCTTCACCAGCGTCGAGCTGCTCGCCGCCATCAGCGTTGCCATCCTCGGCATCGCCCTGGCCTCGGGAATGGTGCAGGCCGGCAAGCACCACATCTACCGCCAGTCCACCGAGCTCGAAGCGTCGCAGGCCGCGCGCGCCGCCATGGACACGGTGTTGCGCGAGCTGCGCCTCGGCGGCGCCTGCCTTCCCGAGACCGGTGAGTTCATCGCCCTCGAAGCCGTCGACAACGGTACGACCGACGAGGTCACGACGCGCTACGGCATCACGTCGACGAGCGATCTGAGTTGCGTCCAAACCTCCCTCGCCACCATTGCCACCGCCGGCGGCAACTCGCTGTCGGTCGTCGAAACCACCGGCTATGAGCAAGGCCATCTCGTCTACTTGCGCCACACCGACGGCAGCGGCGAATACCACAAGATCGCCAGCCTCGACGGCGCCAATCAGCGGATCTCCCTCGCCAGCACGCTCAGCAAAGACTTCCCCGCCACCAGCGGCGTGTACGCGATCGACGAACGACGCTTTTTCATCGATGCCAGCCAACCGGCCGCGCCGCTCCTGATGTACCAGGTCGACGACAACCCAGCCCAGCCGTTTGCCCTCGGCGTCGAAGCACTGGACCTGCAATACGAGCTTTCAGACGGATCCCTGCTCGATCAGCCGGCAGGCGAACAACAATGGCGCTCGATACGCCAGATCCACGTGTCGCTGACCGCCAGATCCGTCGAAACCGACGATTCGGGAACGCCCTACCGGCGCTCCTACCGCCTCGCCATCAAACCCCGCAACCTTCTCAATAGCTGAGAACGGAAGCTCGCCGACCGACCGTTGCGAGAGTGACGACCGGTATTCCCGGGCAGCTCAGCTGGCGACCTCCACGCCGAACGTCCCACGTTTGATGTAGCATGTCTTCTGGCATTGGTCTTGCTTTGTTACTATCCAGATCATGCGATTGTGCGAGATGAGCTTCCTCAAAGGAAAATCCCCCCACAAATTCAGTCATTTCCAGATTTGGCATGCATCATGCGCATACACTTGGCATAGTGAACCAATCTTCAGATCGTCATCCAAAGTCGTACACGCAGGGGCGGATCGGCAAACATTACGACTCTGCTCCAACTCGGAAACGAGCCTTTTGCGTGTGATTCTGGGCACCAGCGAAAACGAAACGTCCCCCCCATCGAGAGACGAGAGGATAGAGTCTGTGACATCCACCGAAACCACGCGCAACAAACAGAGCGGATTCGGCGTCATCGAGTTGATGTCGACGATGGCCATTTTCGCCATTCTCGCCGCCGCCGGGTTGACCAATTTCGATACCGCGCGAACCGACATCAACACCAGCACGCGGCGCTTGAACGCCGATTTGCGCTTCGCGCGGGCGCGGTCGATGGCCACCGGCGACCACTTTGCCATCCACCAAACCTCCGCAACCTCGTATCAAATCGAGCGCCGCGAATGGACGGGGTCGGCGTGGAGTCTGAAGCGGGTCGTCCGCGTGGAGAACCTACCAGCGCATCTCAGCATGGCGATGCCCTCGGGAGTCGACTCCATCGAGTTCGACAGCCGCGGCGAGTTGACCTTTGCGCCCGGAACTCCAACGGCGCCGATCGAGCCGACCCTGACCGACAGCAAGTTCAATGCAATCAGGAATACCAAGGTCTGGCCCTCCGGCCAGATTCTCACGATCGAATCATGAGAGCGATCCTGAACACAATCCTGCAGCGACCGGCGCTGCGCAGCAACGGCGGCTTTTCGCTGATCGAGACGCTCGTCTCACTGGCGCTCATTGCCTTGACGGTCGCAGCCGTCGGCAACTTTCTCGACTTCCAATACCGCACGACGACCGCCAATCACCTTGCATCACAGGCCTATTCGATCGCCGCGGAAGAGCTCGAGACGGTCCGATCACTGCCCTTCGATGCCATGACCAACCACGCCCGCGATCTCACGCAAGGTTCGGTCGCGTTCAGTGTCGCCACGACGGTCGAAGACAACCAGCCGGCGCAGCACATGAAGCGCGTCAACGTCGTCGTATCCTGGAGCCAGCCCGGAGGAGCCGAGAGTGTCTCGCTGCAGACGATCTACACCGACCCCGCGACTGGCTGAGCCGGTACCGAGTGGCGGCTTCACCAGCGTCGAGCTGCTGGTCGGCTTGCTCATGATGGGCCTCGCCCTGGCTCTCACGGCGAGCGTCATGTTGGCCGGCAAGGGCAAGATGCAAGAGCACCACAAGCTCGTCGAGACGGAAATCGGTGCCCGCTCCGTCGTCAACGCGATCTTGCGCGAGCTGCGCCTGAGCGGCGCCTGCCTACCGGTCAACGGCGATTTCATCGCCCTCGAAGCGGTCGATTCCGGCACGACCGACGAAATCACGACGCGCACCGGTCTCACCGCCAGCGGCTCGGTCACCTGTATCCGCGCAGCCTCGGCGGCCCTCGCCGCCAGCGGCAGCTCGGTGTTGACCGTCGACGACGCCAGCGCCTTTGCCCAAGGCATGCACGTCTACATACGCGGCGCCTCCGGCACCGGCGAGTACGCGTACATCGCATCCGTCGACCCCTCGACCGATCAGATCAGCCTCGACATCGCGCTGTCCCAGGACTACGCCGCCGCCAGTGGTGTCTACGCCGTCGAAGAGCGGCGTTTCTTCATCCAGAACCAGCCCGATGGAACGCCCGAGCTGATGTTACAGATCAACGACAGCGCTCCGGTGTCGTACGCCTCCGGCGTGGAATCCCTGGAGCTCACCTACGAGCTCGCCGACGGCGCGATCGTCGACTTGCCGCCGAATGCCGCAGCCTGGCGCTCGCTGCGCATGATCAACGTCTCTTCGACGTCGCGCTCGCTGAAGGAAAACGAAAGCTCTGATCACTACCGGCGCTCCTTTAGCCTCGGCATCAAGCCGCGCAACATCTTGAGTTGAAATGAAACGAATCCGAAACGAAAGAGGTGCCGCACTCCTGGCGGCGTTGGTGGTCATGTCCGTCTTGCTAGCGCTGGTCGGCGCCACTGCCATTTCGACATCGACCGACACCCGCACGCGCGGAATCTTCGGACACAGCCTCACCGATTTCTATGCGGCCGAGTCCGGGTTGAACGTCGGCATGGCCGAGTTCCGCAACATCTTCCTCGACTACAACGTACCGCAGTCTTCGGATCTGACGCCACGAACCATCACCACCAACGGTCGCACGGTCACCTACGAGATGTCGGAGGTTGCCGGGAATCCCAAGCGCATCACGATTCCAGCCGGTGAGCAGTTCGCCGGTGCCAACTCCTACCAATACACCTACGAGGTCATGTCGAAGGCGGAGTCCATCGGCGCGACCAGCAAGGCCGAGATCGGCGGCCAGTTTCTCATCGACTACATTCCGATCTTTCAGTTCTTCGGCTTCTACGCCAAGGATCTCGAGCTCAGCCCGGGTCCGCCGATGACGATCACCGGGCGCTTGCACACCAACGAGGATCTCTACCTCGACGGCAAGCTCGAGATCATGGACGCGCCCAGCCAGGGAGTGAACTCGGTGACCGTAACGGCGGCGGGCAACATCTACCGCGGCACCAAACCGATCAACGGCTGTCGCACCGCCGACTACGTTCGCATCGACAAGCTCGAAGACGTGGTTGCACCGTCCGGCGACCTCGACCCCATGGATCTACCATGCAACGCAGACGCCACGCGCAACGTCGCCCAAAGCGAGCTCGACGGCTGGCTCGGTACGGTCAAGAGAGGCGTCGGCAGCGTCTCCATGCCGCAACCAGACATCGTCGACCGCGGCAGCGGGGTGTTCTGGAATGATGCCGATCTGCGCATCGTCCTCAAGCTCAACTCGGCCGACCGCTTGCCTGGCGGCGCTTACGATCTGCCGCACGCGATCGAAGTACAAAACGCCGACGGCAGCCGTGACGTCACCAAGACGAACGCCCTGCACGCCTTCATGTCGGACGGCGCCTGGAACGATACGAACAGTGTTCCCTACCGCGGCACCATGCCGATCTTCTACTCCGCGCTGCCCTTCAGTGCAGACGCCGCTTGCGGTGCGTGCGCCGACGACAACCCGGGATGCGGCGGTCACACCGACCCGGGTTGCTACGACGGCGGCGGGGCGCCCGACCTGCCGGTGCGCGATGCCGGCAGCGGCGCGTACTCACAGAACATGAGCGCGGCACCGTTCACCGGCAGCGGCGCCGGAACCTTCGATCTCGATTACCGCCGCGGCGGCTACTACAACTGGCGCGAGCAAAAGTGGATCACGATGTTGAACGTCAACATCGGCGATCTGCTGCGTTGGAACGCTCAGAACCTGTCGCCCTTTTTCGCCAACGGCGACAGCAGCACCGGCGGCCTGGTGATCTTTCTCAGCGTCGAGGGGCCCCTCGCCGGCGGCATCAACAACTACGGCGTCCGCGTCTTCGGCGGCGCCAATCTCAACATTCCGGGCGGCATTGGCGTTTCCGCCGATCCGACCGGCATCACCCTGGCCTCCGATCAAGCACTCTATATCCTCGGCGACTACAACCGCGGCATCGTGCCGGGCACACAGATCAACCCCTGGTCCGATCAGACCAACAATCTGCCCCGACAACCCGCCGCTGCGATCGCCGACAGTCTGGTCGTTCTCTCCGAAGGATATTGGAACCCCGGCTGCGCCGGTCTCGCATGCCGAGACGGCCAAAGCGTCGACACGATCACCAGCACGACTCGGCAAGCGAGACTGACGACGATCAACGCCGCCTTCCTGGCCGGCGTCGACGAAACGCCGGACGGCTACCCGGGCTGGAACAGCTACAGCGGTGGGCTGCACAACTATCCGCGCATGCAGGAGGATTGGTCCTACCCTCTCACCAATCTGTATCTGCGCTCGTCCTTCGTGTCCCTCGGCCCTCCTCGCCACGTCCGAGGTCCGTGGTGCCTGAACCCACCCGGTCCGGGTTGCAACAGCTACTACCCGCCGCAGCGACTGTGGGAGTACGAGTCGGCGTTCGAGACGCTGGAGAACCTACCGCCGATGACTCCGCGCGTCGTGCACGTCAAGCAACTGCTCTTCACCCAAGAGTTTCGCTAGACAGCGCTGCGCCGCACTCGGCCGCCGAGCAGCGGTTGACCTCGACCGTGACGTGTGTGAGATCGAAGACCTCGGCAATCAAGCCCTTGTAGTACTCCGGTGGCTGCGGATCGTGAGTGGCCAGCGACACGATCGCCGACAGTCCGCGCGGTCCGACGCGCCAGAGGTGCAGGTCGATCACCTGGTTGTCATCGCGGCTCTCGAGGGCGCGGCGTACCCGCCACGCGAGCTCGGGCTCGACGTCGCCGTCGAGCAGCACGCGTGAGGAATCACCGATCAGCCCGATGGCCCAGCGTCCGATGATGATCGCTCCGACCACCCCCATCGCCGGATCCATCCACTGCCAACCGAGGTACTTTCCGGCCAGCAACGCGGCGATCGCCAACACCGAGGTGAGCGCGTCCGTCAGCACGTGCACGTAGGCCGAGCGCATGTTGTGATCGGGCTGGCCGCCGTGGTCGTGTGCGTGATCTCCGTCTCGCAACATCCAGGCCGACAAGAGGTTGACCGCCAGTCCGACGCAAGCCACCAGGATCGCCTCGTCGAAACCAATCTCAGAGGGAACGACCAAACGCTCGAAGGATTCCCAGGCCAACAGCACGGCGACGACGCCGAGAACGATGGCGCTGGCGAAACCGCCGAGGGCGCCGACTTTCCAGGTGCCGAACGCATACCTCTGATCGCCGCTGTGGCGGCGCGCATAGGCGTAGGCGAAGACGGTGATGCCGAGGGCCGCCGCATGACTGGCCATGTGCCAGCCATCTGCCAACAGGGCCATGGAATTCAGCAGGATTCCCGCCGCGACCTCGACGACCATCATCGCCGCGGTCAACCAGATCACCCGCCGGGTCGCGCGCTCGCGGCGCTCCTGACCACTGTCGATTCCGACATGCTCTCGATGGTCTGTGGACACCGTGTGCTGCATGGGACCGCCCCGGATCGCGACAGCATAGCCGGGATCGCCGGCGGTTTTCCAGGCGGACACGCCTCTCGCCCCCGTTTGCGTTCGGTCGCCGGTCCGCGCTAGGACCCGGATCGTGCTGTTTCACAGACTCATCGAGACGCGTCTCGACACGGAGGCGAAACATCCGTCGCGCTCGCCGGCGCGGGTGACACGGCACGGGCAGCGCGCTCGGAGACTGATGGCCATTGCGATCGACTTCCAGCCCGCATACGCCGGCTCTTCACCCCGGAGGGGAACGGGGGGAGGACTTGTTGCGGTCCCGCGCTTCGCGGCGCGGGACCGCAGACATCTTGGCCGCCGACGCACTGACGCTGCATGCGCGTAGCGACCTGGAACGTCAACGGGCTGCGCTCGCGCATCGATTTCGCGATGCTCTGGCTGCGCGAGCGCCGGCCAGACGTCGTCGGTCTGCAAGAGCTCAAATTGAGTGATGACAAGTTTCCCCACGATCGCTTCGCAGAAGAAGGCTATGCGGCGGCGGTGTTTGGCCAGAAGGCGTGGAACGGTGTCGCCGTTCTCAGCCGCAAGCCACTCGAGATCACCCAACGCGGCCTGCCCGGCGAAGAAGAGCTCGGCGCCCGCCTGCTCAGCGTCGCCACCTCCGGCATCCACTTCACGACGGTGTACTGCCCCAACGGCAAGTCCCTCGATCACGCCGATTTCGCGCGCAAATTGACTTGGTTCGACTCGCTCCACGCCCACCTCGCAGACAGCCGCGACACCGACCTACCGTCCGCCATCGGCGGCGACCTCAACCTCTGCCCGGCGGCAATCGACTCCTACCACGGCAGCACAGCGGAGCGGCGCATCTTCCACACCGAAGAAGAGCGAGCGCGCTACCAGGCGATCCTCGACCTCGGCTTCACCGACACCTTCCGGCACCTCCATCCGGAGACGCGAGCCTTCTCCTGGTGGGACTACCGCGGCGGCGCCTTTCACCAAAAACGCGGCCTGCGCATCGACTTCCTCCTCGCCAACAGCGCTCTGCTGCCGCGCCTCGAAGGCGCCGCCATCGATCGCGATTTTCGCAAGAAGAAAGAAGGCCTGACGCCTTCCGATCACGCACCGGTTTTCGCCGATTTGAGCGCGTGACGCCATCCGGTCCCGCAGGTGGCTCCACCCAGCCGGAATCGCCGCCTCGGGAGCAACTCGCATTGAAAAGAGATGCCTTTGGCGATAGTTACAGACGACTGTAAACACGTGCCCAATGGCTCTCACACTACACAACGAATCGATCGACGGCACCGATCTGACCCGGCGCGAGCGGCGCAAGCGTGAGGTCCGCGACCGCATCGTCGATGCGGCGGTGACGCTCTTCGAGAAAGACGGACCGCAGGCCACCAGGGTCGACGAGATCTGCGAGCTCGCCGATATCGCGCAAAAGACCTTCTTCAATCACTTCGCCACCAAGCAACATCTGGTCAGCGAGATCGCGACGACCTTCCTCGACAACCTGATGCGCACGCTGGAAGAAGTGCGCGGCGACGCCGACTCGGCCGGCGACCGCCTGCGGCGCTTCTTTGCGCTCATCGCCGAGCGCTGCGAAGAGGCGGGTCCAATGCACCGAGAGCTGGTGCTCGACGTCATCCGCGTCGCCCATCTGCAGCGGGCCGAGTCGACACAGGCGCGCATCGTCCACGATGCTTTTCACTCTTTCCTGAAAGACTGCAGCGGCGAGCTACACCCGGACTACGACGTCGAAACGCACACCGAGCTGGTGGTTGGAACGTTCTATGTACTCATGCTCAACTGGGTCAGCCTCGATGATTACCCTCTACACGAGCGCGCCGCGGCCATGGGAAACTTTCTCGCCACCTCGATCGCATCGGTCTGATCCGTCTCACCCGCCGAGTCCGCCACGATGAAGGGCGAGGCGCTGCAGGAAACGCACGCGGCGACGCGGACGTGGTTTGCCCAGACCTTCGCCGCACCAACGCCGGCACAGTCGCGGGCGTGGCAAACGGCCGCCACCGGCAGGAGCTTCTTGCTCAGCGCACCGACCGGCTCGGGAAAGACGCTGGCCGCCTTTTTGTGGTCGATCGATCGCCTCCTCCACACTGCGCCGCCGAGGGAAGGGGTCTCGACACTCTACGTCTCTCCGCTGAAGGCACTGGCGACCGACGTCGAGAAGAATCTGCGGCTACCGCTGCAGGGAATTCGCGCCGCCGCCGACACCGCCCTGCCCGACATCTCGGTCGGCATCCGCAGCGGCGACACGCCGGCGACCCAGCGCCGCCGCCTGGTCAAACAGCCGCCCGATATCCTCATCACGACACCCGAGTCTCTGTACTTGATGCTCACCTCACGCGCCCGTGAAACGCTGCGCGGGATCGACACCGTCATCGTCGACGAAGTGCACGCCATCGCCGGCAGCAAACGCGGTGCCCACCTGGCACTGAGCCTCGAGCGGCTCGACTTGTTGCTGGCCAAACCGGCTCGCCGCATCGGTTTGTCAGCGACCGTGCGGCCAATCGAACGAGTCGCACGCTTTCTCGCCGGCGGGCAGCCGATCGACGTGATCGACGCGGCTGCCGGCAAGCAGCTCGACCTGTCGGTCGTCGTCCCGGTCGACGACATGGCCCAGTTGCCGATGCCACCCGTACCGGTCGACGATCGCGGCCCGAGCATGTGGCCGCACGTCGAGGCAGCCGTTCTCGATCTCGTCCGCCAACACGACAGCACCATCATCTTCGCCAACTCGCGCCGCCTGGCGGAGCGCTTTTGCAACAACCTCAACGACCTCGCCGGCGAGCCGATCGCCCGGGCACACCACGGCTCGGTCAGCCACGACCAGCGACTCGAGATCGAGAGCGCGCTGAAGAGCGGCAGCCTGCCGGCCGTCGTCGCCACCAGCTCGCTCGAGCTCGGCATCGACATGGGCACCGTCGATCTGGTCGTGCAGATCGAAGCGCCGACCTCGGTCGCCTCGGGCCTGCAACGCATCGGCCGGGCCGGCCACCGTGTCGGCGCAGCCAGCAAGGGCATCGTCTTTCCCAAGTTTCGCGGCGATCTGCTCGAGGCGGCGGTCGTCGTCGAACGCATGAAGGCCGGCGCCATCGAAGAAATCGAAATTCCCGAAAACCCTCTCGACGTTCTCGCCCAACAAATCGTCGCCATGGTGGCCATGGACGATTGGCAGGTCGGCGACCTGGCCAGCGCGATCAAACGCGCCGACGGATTTCGCAACCTCCCGAGTGCTGCATTGCGCGGCGTCCTCGACATGCTCAGCGGCCGCTACCCCGCCGATGCGTTCTCCGGCCTGCGCGCCCGCATCAATTGGGACCGCAAACGCGACGTGCTCTCGGCCCGCGCCGGTGCACACAGCATCGCCGTCACCTCGGGCGGCACGATTCCCGACCGCGGCCTCTACGGTGTGTTTCTCAGCGGCGAAAAGCGCACCCGGGTCGGCGAGCTCGACGAAGAGATGGTGCACGAAACCCGCGTTGGCGAGATCTTCATTCTCGGCTCGTCGAGCTGGCGCGTCGACGAGATCACCGCCGACCGGGTTCTCGTCTCGCCAGCTCCCGGCATGCCCGGTCGCATGCCGTTCTGGCACGGCGACGCACCCGGCCGGCCACTCGAGCTCGGCGCCGCCCTCGGCGCCTTCGTACGCGAAAAGTGCGCCGCCGCACCTGCGGAGCGAATCGCCGCGTTGCGCGATGGCGGTTGTGACGACCGCGCCGCGCGCAACCTCTCGGACTACCTCGACGCGCAAATGGCGGCGACCGAAAGCGTGCCCGACGACCATACGATCGTGCTCGAGAAGTTCCGCGACGCCGTCGGCGATTGGCGCTTGTGCATCCATTCGTTCTTCGGAGCGCGGGTCCACGCACCGTGGACGCAAGCGATCGTAGCCGCTCTGCGCGATCGCCTCGGTGTCGACGTTCAGGTCATCTACGGCGACGACGGCATCGTCGTCCGCATTCCGGACGGCGACGACTTTCCGGCACGTGAGACGTTCTTCCCGGACGCCGACGAAGTCGAGAACATCATCGTCCGCGAGCTCGGCAATTCCGCCCTCTTCGCCGCTCGCTTTCGCGAGGCGGCGGCGCGGGCGCTACTGCTGCCACGCCGCCGGCCCGGCGGGCGAACCCCGCTCTGGCTGCAGCGGCAGAAGTCGACCTCCCTGCTGCAGGTGGCGCGCCGCCACGAATCGTTTCCCATCGTTCTGGAGACCTATCGCGAATGTCTGAACGACGTCTTCGACCTGCCGGCTCTGGTGCAGATCCTGGACGCGATCGAGCGTCGCGAGATCCGCGTCGTCGAGGTCGAAACGTCGGCGCCGTCGCCCTTTGCCACGTCTCTCCAGCTCGCCTACACCGCCACCTTTCTCTACGACGGCGATGCGCCGCTCGCCGAGCGCCGCGCCCAGGCGCTGGCGCTCGACCGCACGGCGCTGGCCGAATTGCTCGGCCGCGAAGAGTTGCGCGACCTGCTCGATGGGGAGGTTCTCGAAGAGCTCGAATGCGAGCTGCAGCATCTCCTGCCGCAGCGGCGGGGGCGATGCGCCGACGATGCCTACGACCTGCTCTGCCAACTCGGCGATCTCAGCGTCGGCGAGCTGGCAGCGCGCTGCCGCGCCGGCAGCGACGTCGAGATCTGGCTCGGTGAGCTGCGCCAGAGCGGACGCGCCACGCCCATCCACCTTTGCGGCGAAGAACGCTGGATCGCCGCTCAGGACGCCTGTCTCTACCGCGATGCGCTCGCCGCCGACATCGCCGCCGATGTGCCCGGCGAGCTGCTCGACGAGAGCGAACGGCCACTGCACCAGCTCGTCGCTCGCCGGCTGCGCAGCAATGGCCCGCTCACCGACCGGCAAATCGCCGATCGTTTCGGCCTCGGCCGCGCCGTCGTCGCACAGACGCTGGGCGAGCTCGAGCGCGACAACGCCGCCGTCCGGGGAGAGTTTCGCCCCAACGGCCACGGGCGGGAATGGATCGACCCGCAAGTGTTGCGGCGGCTACGGCGTCGCTCGCTGGCGGCGCTGCGCAGTGAAGTCGAGCCGGTGGCCGTCGAGGATTTCGTTCGCCTCGCCATCGCCTGGAACGGCATCGGCGCGGCCAGCGCCAACCTTTCCGCCCGCGACGGCATCGCCGCCGCCGTCGACGCACTGCAGGGCGCGCCGCTCGCCGCCTCGCTGCTCGAACGTCAGATCCTCGCCAGCCGCGTGCCCGGCTACGCGCCGCGCCTGCTCGACGACCTCTGCGCCAGCGGTGAGGTGGTCTGGGGTGGCGCCGGCGCCATTGCCGAGCGCGACGGCTGGATCGCTCTCGCCTCGGCCGAGCATGCAGCAACCCTGCTGCCACCGCCGCTCGAAGAGGAGGACGCACTGCCGGCGATGAGCGCCCGCGTCGTCGCCGCACTGCGCCAGCACGGTGCCCTCTTCTTCCGCCAACTCGCCGAAGCGGTCGGCGATGCAGACGACGGGGAGCTCCTGGCGGCGCTGTGGCATACCGTGTGGAGCGGCTGGACGACGAACGACACCCTGGCCCCCCTGCGCCAGCGCTTGCGCGCCCGGCGGCGGCGCAGCGCCGCCGCGGGCAAGCCGGCCCGCCGCCGGCCGGCGACCCTGCGCGCCAGCGGCCCCGGCGACGGCGCCGGCCGCTGGAGCCTGCTGCCCGAGCGCGGCGCCGAGCCGACGCGGCGCGCTCACTTGCAAGCCGAGATCCTGCTGCGCCGCCACGGCGTCGTCACCCGCGGTGCGCTGGCCAGCGAACGAATCGACGGCGGCTACGGCGCCGTTTATCCGGTGCTGCGCGCCATGGAAGAGCGCGGCCACTGCCGCCGCGGCTACTTCGTCGAAGGCCTGGGCGGCAGCCAGTTCGCCCTCTCCGGCGCCGTCGACCGCATGCGTTCACTCGGCCAGAGCGCCAGCGACACCGTCGTCCTTGCGGCGACCGATCCGGCCAACCCCTTCGGCGCCGCAATCGCCTGGCCCGAGCGCGTCCACGTCGCTGCCCAACATCGAGCCGGGCGAAAAGTCGGCGCCAACGTTGTCATCGCCAACGGCACTCTCCTGCTCTACCTCGAACGCGGCGGCCGCACCATGTTGACCTACACCACCGACGGTCAGCGAATGAACGAAGCGACGGCCGCCCTCGCCGCCGCCACTGCGGACGGTCGCATCCCCCCTTTCGAGCTCACCCATGTCGACGGTAACGCCGCGGCAACGAGCTGGCTCGCACCACACCTCACCACCGCCGGCTTCCGCCGCACCCACCGCGGCTACGAGGCCCGCGGCCAGTGATTCGGCAACCACAAAGAGACCTCCCGGACCACGGAGAAAAGACTCTCAAACTACAGAACAACGGATTCTTGAACCACGGAGACACGGAGGGGAGATCCACGGAGAAAAGACTTTTTTACTGCGGAGCTGATTTGAACCTCGTGGTTCGTTTTTTCCTCTGTAGATCTCCGTGAAGCCTCCGTGGTTTGTCTTCATTCTCCGTGGATCTCCGTGCCTCTGTGGTTTTGTTATTTCCTCGTGGATCCCGTGACGACCACTCCCTGTCCCCCTCCTTATCAAGGAGGGGGGGTAGGTCTGTCGGGTCTCCGGTTGGCCGGATGACCCATCTGCGGCCATCGGCGTCATCTGCGGATCGTCCTTCTCCGTGGATCTCCGTGAAACCTCCGTGGTTTTGTTATTTCCTCGTGGATCCCGTGACGACCACTCCCTGTCCCCCTCCTTATCAAGGAGGGGGGGTAGGTCTGTCGGGTCTCCGGTTGGCCGGATGACCCATCTGCGGCCATCGGCGTCATCTGCGGATTGTCCTTCTCCGTAGATCTCCGTGAAACCTCCGTGGTTTTGTTTCCCCGGCAACCTCCGTGGTTCGGGTTGTCTGCGCCGGCTCATCGGCGATTCGCCCTACCGGTTTCGGTCGTTCCTTCGTCCCCTCTCCGTGGATCTCCGAGCCTCCGTGGTGAGCGCTCTTCTCTCCGCGGTCGGGGCGGAGACGTGGCGTTTTTCTTTGCCGCGAAGTGGGTTAGGCTCGGTGGTGATGTTCGAAATGAAAACACTCAGGCCGGTGCTCCTCTTACTCCTCTCTCTCCTCGTCGCGAGTTGCTCGGCACAACGCGATACCGCCGCCGTCGCCAGCAACGGCGGAGAGGCGGTGACCTTGCGTTATCAGTGGCCGGACGAATTGCGTGCGCGAGTGAAGACGGTCTCGGTCAAGTCTCAGTCACTCGGGCCGCAATCGCGCACGCAGGATCTGAGCGCCACCTACACCATGCGCACCACCACCGAGGAGCGCGGCAAGGCGGTGCGCTTTACCGACTTCCAGGTCGACCGGACGGACATCTCGGCGGCCGACCGGGAGCTCGAAAAGATCCTCGCCTTTCGCCCTGGCTTTCTTCTCGACGCCGATGGCAAGCTGATCGAGGTGCTCGGCCTCGAAGTGCTGCGCACTCTTCTCGGCCCCTTGCAGCAGCGCCTGACGACGGCGCAGGAGGCCGAACGACAAGGGCTGCAGTCGCTGGCGCAGACGGTCACCAGCGAGGGCTACATCAAGTCGCGCGCCGGTACCGAGTGGGGCAACATCATCGGCCTGTGGCACGGCAAGACGATGCGCATGGGAGAAACCGACACGCAGACCTCGGAGAGCGTCGCGACCGGAGTGTCGGACGCGCCGATTACAACCGAGACGCGCATCTCGGCGGCGCGCATCGAAACCTGTCCGCGCAGCGGCGCCAACGGCTGCGTGCGCCTGCGCCTCACCCAGGAGCCCGACGGCGACGCCCTGCGACGAGCACTGGTGCCGAAGCTCGGCCAACTGCTCGGCGTCGACGATTGGGGCACCAGCGGCCCCCCGGATCTGCAAAGCGTCTCGGCGACTTCACAGCTCATCGTCGATACCGAGCCGGGCACTCTGGTACCGCACCGCGTCGAGACCCTGCGCGTCATGACGCTCGACCTCGCCCGGCCCAGCGGCGCGCTACAGGTGCGCGACTCCAATCGCAGCACGACCACCTACACCTACGAGTGATGCGGGGGCGGGCCCTTGATCGCCCGCGCCGGAGGCTCGCTCAGTCGTAGAAGCGGGTGTACATCCGCTGCTGCAGGTAGACGATGCGCGGCGTCAGCGGCGGCAGGTTTTCGACCTGGTCGAAGTCGGTGTCGTAGTCGAAGACGCGCACCGGCGGGTCGTAGATGTTGCAGGTGTCGCCCGAACCGCAGTGCCAGTGGTTGTCCTTGTACTGCGACTCGTCGAGGCTGACCAGCGAGCCATTGTAGTTGAGCGTGCGAGCGTCCCAGCTCTCGAGCATGCGCATGAAGTTCTCGAGGCCGCCGTTGTACCAATCCGGGTTGAGCGTGCTCGGACCAATGCCGCCCAACAGCGCCGCGTTGATCCCCAGCGCCGTCGGCCCGCTGAAGGACCCCTGGCCACTAGTGCCGCCGGGCGAATCCTGCGCCGGCACGTCGCGGTTGCCGGTGGAGAGATCGAAGACGCTCTTGAGGTCGTTCTCGTTGCCGGACACCGTGACCTCCCACCCTTGCGAGAGAACGTGAATCCCATCGGCCATGACGGCTGCCGGGTACTTGTCTTTGACGTTGAAGTTGCCCTCGATGATGGCGAGTTGATCGCTGACGACGGAAACGCCGGTCGGGTCGACGACCCCGGGTGGAAAGGTCTGGTCGCTGGTGTCGAGATCGGCCGAATCGAAGATGCGAACTCCGTAGTTGTTCGCCGTCAGCGAATCCGTCCCGGCGACGCTGAGAAAAATCACCAGACCGCCGTCGCTGGCATCATCGTGGGGGAACAGCGGATCGCCGTTGAGCTGATTCCACTCGATCAGCGCCCGCAGATTCAAATTGAGAAGATACATCCACTGCTGCTCGCGGTGGTTCCAGAAACCGGCGCGCCGGTAGTCCATGTCGAAGTACCACGACTCCTCGACCGGAACGGCATTCGGCCACGACGCGAGGCAGTAGGACGGCATCCACGCGGGCGGCGGTGGCGGCCCGACCGCCGTCGTCGACGGACAGATCTGGTCGTTGCGATCCCACCCGTCGATGACGCCGTCGCCCGAAGTGTCTTCACCGGCACGCCGGTAGAGGCGTTTGTCGGGATTGGGTCCGACGAAGTCCGGATCGTAGCCGGTCGGCAAGCTAGCGGCGGCGGCCGTCGGCGGCACGACGGGAAACTCCGGAACGTCGGTGTAGAACAGCGCACCGCGGCGCTCGCACATGAAACGCAGGAGCTGCCGCGTCTTGGCGATGTCCTGCGCGCCACCGATTCCCTGCACCTCGATCGCGTGCAGGCGCGCCGGTGCCTGCAGCACTCCGCCGCCGTTCGGGCAGAGATCGGCAACCGAGAAATCGATCCCCGGATCGAGGCGCTGATCGAGGCGTAGGACGATGCGCAAATCGGCATTCTCCCAATAGACACCGCTGCCGCGATCAAAGATGTCGACCGAGGGTGTGATGATGTTGTGCACACCCGAGCGGATGCTCCCGAGCCAGTCGTTCAACGTCGCATCGGGCAACGGCGATGTCGCCGCGCACTGGAGCTCTTTGGGATCGAGGTCACCCGGCGGGGCGACGACGTCTTCCAGCTTGTCGACGAAGGTATCGCCGAAGCACGACCAGGCGGAAGTGTATTTTCGGCCACCGCGGTAGATGTCACCCACCGACGTCACCTGCACGTTGTCGATGACGCCGGGCAGATCCTCGATCGCCAGCGTCAGATCGGGCTGCAGGTAGAGGTTGGCGTTGGTGTGAAGTCGCCCGTGCAGCGTCATGTCGTGCAGCGGCATGGCGAAGAGATGCGAATCGAAAAAGGCGAGAAACTGGAAGATCGGAATGTTGTGGATGTCGAACTCGGCGGCGACGTGCGCCACCGTATCACCGGCAATGCGCTGCGACTCGGCGTGAATCGTATAGCGGTAGGGCAAGGTATTGAGACCGGCGAAGACCTCGCCAATCGGGATCTGCGACGGCGGGCACGGCGAACAGCTCGGCGACGCAGACAGTGAGAGGTCGATGGTGCCGCCACTCAGGTTGACGGTCTGCGTGAAATCGGACGACTGCGGCACACGGCCATCGCGAAAGATGTTGGCGAAACGCGTCATGCCGACGTTGAGCCCACCCTCGGCCACGTAGTAGCCGACCCGGCGTTCGGCCGTCGCACCGCGAATGCGCAGAGAAGCGCGAACGTTCAACGCGTGCACCGCGGCGATCGCACTCAGCGCTCCCATCAGGATGAGCGCCGTCAGCAGAGCTGCGCCGCGCTGGTTGCCAACCCCGCCCACACGAAAGCCTACAAGAGATTGCGCGGGCGAACCGTCGTCTTGCCTTCGATCCGCACGTATTCACCGTTCTGCGGACGCGGCGTCGTCGAGCGCGCAACGACGCGCAAGACGATGTCGCGCACCTTGCGCCACTCCACCGAATCCGCCGGCTCGTCGACCGGCGTGCACGGCGGACAGGGTTCGATGCGGTACTCGATATCGAGCTCCTCGACGCCGGCCACCAGCGGCTGCCGCTCACCGCCGTCGACGGCGACCGTCAAGATCGGCACGCCGTTGACCACCTGGATGTCGTAGGACCGCTCTTCGATGGCGTAGACACCACCACCGGCGACGTAGACGGAATCGAGAGAACCGTCGACCTGTATCCAATTCGACCCTACCGAGGCGACGCGAAAGGTAGAGCCCTGGCCACCGAGCCGGGTGACGTAGATCAGTTGATCGATCTCAAACCCGGTCGCGTTCTGAACATCGAGAATGTTGTCGCCCACCCCCTTGTCCGTCGTCGTCACGGTCGCCACACAGGTGAGGTCGGTCTCGTCGGCCAAACCGATACGCAGAGTAAGCCGATCGCTGGTGCCGCCATCGGTGGCGACGAGCGACACGAACTCACCGTTCCCCGGCAAACATGCTCCGGCTTGGCGTAGCTCTTGGGTGATGAACGTATGCGTCGCGTGCAGCGCCTGTTGCGTTTCGGCGACCAGATCCATCTCGCGACGGGTCTGCACGGTGAAACCGAAATCGCGCACGAAAACCGCCATCGCAATGCCGGTCAGCCCGATCGCGACAAGCACTTCAACCAGCGAGAAACCGCCGGCGCCACGACGGCGTTTCGGGCCGCAACCGAACGCACGCCCAAGCAGCACTTCAACCAGCGAAAAGCCGCTGGCGCGGCGCGGCCTAGCGGCGGGTGATCTTCGAGTATACCGTTTGTAGCTCATAGAGACGCGGAGTCCCTTTCCAGTACCAGGTCGCCTTGACGGTGACCTTCTTCATGCCCCGCTCCGGGGTGTCCGGAGAAACCAGCCAAAACACCGACACGCCCTCGGCGCTCATCGGCTGCGTACCGCTGCTGATCTCGTCGTACGGGCGCGCCCGCAGCTCCTCCATGGCGCCTTGAGCCAGGGAGATCGCCGCCACCGCTTTTCGGTTTTCGCCCAGATAGTTGGCCGTCGACTGCATGGTCATCGCCGTCGCCCCGGCCGCCAATCCGAGAACCAGCAGACCTACCAGCACTTCGATCAAGGTAAAGCCGCGCCGGTTCACGGCAACAACCCCACGAACGTCGTGTCCTGCACCTGCCCCGACGGCCAGAGCTCGACCAGGCGCGTCTGCCCGTCTGCATCGGCGAGCACGTATTGAATGACGCCGGCGTCGGCGCCGGTGTCGACCAGAACACCACGCGAATTGATCTCGGCAACCTCCGATCCACCGGAAACCGCCGTCGCCGTCATCGACATGCCCGGCGGCAACGGGACGACCTCTGCCGGCTTCGCGGAATCGACGTCCCATACGCCGTCACTGTCGCTGTCCTGCAGGCGCTGGATCTCGTACTGCGTCCCCGACGCCGTGATGCGGTAGTGCGCTCCCTGCACCGAAGCCCGCAGGCGCGTTTCGCGAATGTCATTGATCAACTCTTGCTGCGCCGAGTCCAGGTCGACGAAACGCCGACTCAAACCGAGAGCGGCGACCGCCATCAAGATAGCGACGACGGCGACCGTTGCCATCATCTCAGGCAAGCTCGACCCGCACTGGTCGATCCCGGAACGTTTTCCATCTACGCCAGTCATCATCCCGATCTCAACTCGATGCGCGGCTCCACCCACTACTGCCCCGCTCAACGGCGCCCACCGAATGACTTCTAGCTAATCACCTCGGCACGCGTCTTACCACAATCTTCTCGACCGCGGGAAGCGATTCGCTGCATGCCCCCTTGCAAGGAATCTGCCATTTCGCAACACAGCAGTATTGCTTGCGCATTCCTCATAGATTGCTGCATGGCGCCGCGCGGTCGCAGGTTTCGTTGTGGCAGCTCGACAAGTCCTGTATTGCCGAGCTTGCGTGGCGACCCCGAGCTCAGCAACGAAGTTCTTCTACGGCTTTGGCTCGGTCGCCTACGGCGTGAAAGACAACGGCTTCGCCTACTTCTTGCTCTTGTTCTACAATCAGGTACTCGGGCTGCCGGCCGAGTCCGCCGGCCTCGCCATTGCCGTCGCCCTCGTATTCGACGCCGTGTCGGATCCCATCGTCGGCCATCTGTCCGACAACTGGCGGTCGCGCTGGGGGCGGCGCCATCCCTTCATGTACGCGGCAGCGCTGCCCGTAGCGGCCTCCTATTTCCTGCTCTGGTCGCCGCCGGCCGGGCTCAGCACCGACCAGCTCTTCTGGTATCTCCTGGTTCTCGCCGTGCTGGTGCGCACCTTCATCACCCTCTACGAGATTCCCAGCTCCTCGCTGGTCGCCGAGCTCACCAGCGACTACGACCAGCGAACCTCGATGCTCGGCTACCGCTACTTCTTCGGCTGGATCGGTGGTCTCACCATCGCCGCCGCGGCCTACGGCTACTTCCTGCAGCCGGATCAGAACTACGACGTCGGCGTCCTCAACCTCGACGGCTACCGCTCCTATGGCATCGCCGCATCGCTGCTCATGCTGGTCGGCATTCTCACCTCGGCGATCGGGACGCACGCGCACATCCCGACCCTCAAGTCGCCGCCACCGGCGCGTCCCTTCGATCTCCGGCGCTCGCCGGGTGAGTTGCGCGAGACTCTGTCCAACCGTGCATTCCTCGCCCTCTTCTGCTCGGGAATCTTCTTCGCAATGGCCAACGGCCTGGTCTCGGCGCTCGATCTCTACTTCAACACCTACTTCTGGGAGCTCTCCTCGTCACAGATCGTGCGCATCGTCGCCTGCTACTTCGTCTCGGCGTCGGTTGCACCGATCATCGCCGGTCGCTCGTCGGGCCGCTGGGGAAAGAAGCGGGCCTCAATCGCCATCGCCACCGCAGCTCTCGTACTCTTTCCACTGCCGGTCACACTGCGCCTGCTCGGCCTCTTTCCCGACAATCACACAGCGGCACTGCTGCCCTGCCTGATGGTCTTCGCCACGACCGGCGTCACCCTGATCATCGCCGCCTCGATTCTCTTCTCATCGATGGTCGCCGACGCCGTCGAGGACAGCGAGATCACCACCGGTCGCCGCTCCGAGGGGATCTTCTTCGCCGCCCGCTCCTTCATCGCCAAGGTCGTCTCCGGCGCCGGCATGATCGCCTCGACGACGATCCTCTCGATCGTCGGCTTTCCCGACAACGCCGTGCCCGGCGAAGTGGCCGATGAGGTCCTCACCAACCTGGCGCAGATCTACCTGCCGATTCTCGTCGTCCTCTTCACCATCTCGATTCTCTGTCTCGGCATGTACCGCATCACCCGCGATAGTCACCGCGAGAACCTCGAGCGATTGGCCGGTTGAGCGCGCCGTGCAGATCGGCGGCTTCGACGAGCAAGACGGTGAACGCCGCCTTGCCGTCATCGCGGTAGAGCACGGTGCGCCGCGCCGCCGGATAGTGAGCGAGGATGGTCCGCTCGGCGTCGACGCCATCCGGCCAGGAGGCATCGATGACGAAGGCGGCGCCCTTGGAACCGAGGGTACTCAGCGGCAGCGGCGGCAGCGCTGCGCCGGCATCGGCACCGTCGAAATCGGGCAACAGGAAGCGCGACGTCTCGTAGTCGAGACGCTGATCGCCCACCACATAGGCGCGGTAGTCGGCGTTGACGCCGCGGATGTAGCGCGCCTGGATGGTGTGCAGACCGGTCGCCTGCAAGCGATGCACGTGCAGGTCGAAATAGTCCTGGTAGTTGGCGACCGCCGCGGCGCCGAGCACGGCAACCACGGCAAGCCCGCCGCCGCGCCGGCCGGCGGCGCCAAAGGCGGCCTCGGCGAGGGCCCACAGGCGCGCCAGAAGCAGAGCGCAGAAGATGAAGATGGCCGGCAGGGCGACGACGACGCGCGGCGAAAAGAGCGGATCGACGGTCAGCAGCGAGCCGAGGACGAGTGTCGACCAAAGCCACAGGCCGAGCAGTCGGTAGCGAGGCGACAGCGACAGCGCAGTGAAGGCGATTGCCGCCACGGCGAAGATCGGCGCCGACCAGAAATCGAGCAACGGCGCCGCGTGACTGTGCTGAGCGCTGCTGTCGCCGCTCCAGTTGAACGCCGTCAGGGTTCGCCCCACCTGATGGCGCACCAGCCCGGCTGCATCGGCGATGCCGTGCGACCGGTAGGTGTGCTCGAGGTTGCCCTGCGACAGCACGAAGACGCCCTGCGTGCGCTCGGTCACGGCACTCGGCCACCAGGCGATCGCCGCGACGGTCGGTACGACGAAGACCAGGGCAGCGACCGCCATGAGAGCGACGCCGCGATCGATCCTGCGCTCGCGACGCGGCGTCGAAAGGCGCTCGGCGAGCAGATAGATGGCGACGACGACGATGGTGATACGCCCGGCGAAGTAGACGGTAGACGCCAATCCGATGGCGAGACCACACGCCATCCAGTCGGCGCTGCGACCGCGCTGGCGAGCGCGCACGAAGAAGAAGAAGGCCACCACGGTCGCGAAGAGCGCCTGCATGTAGTTGGTGCCGATGCGGCTGAAGTGGATGTGCCAATGCGAGACCGCCAGCAGCGAGGCTGCGATCGCGGCGACGCGCCTGCCGTACAGTCGCCTGGCGAGAAAATAGCTCACCACCAGGGAGGCGCTGCCGAGAGTCACCGAGGCACTGCGCAGACCGAAGAGATCGTCGCCGAGCGCTTTCATGAAGGCTGCCGAGATGGCGAAGCTGATGTAGGGAATGTCGTACCAGCCGATCGACAAGAGGTTGGCGATTTCGCCGCGCAGAACGTGGCGCGCCTCGAGGCCGCAGGCGGCCTCATCGCCGTGCACTTGCGAGGGAATCGAGGTCAGATCCCAGGCGCGCAAGGCGACGCCGGCGGTGAGGATCAGGGCGAGCACCAGCCACTCGGCGCCGGCCAGCGGATCTTGCGTCACCGCGGCGCCGCGGTGCGCTTCGGCGCGCCCTGCCCCGATCAACATTGCGAACAGACCACCGCCCCAGAGGTAGACCGCCCAGGGGCTGTCGTAGTCCGCGAGTACCAAGAGAGCGGCGCTGAGTACCATCAGCACGGCGGCGAGCACGTAGGGGTACACCTCGGCCAGATCGAGAACCCCCGCCGGTGCCGTTCGACGCACCGCCACCCCCTCACTTCGCCACACCGCGAAGGCGGCCATGCATCCGGCGGCGAACAACAGCGAGAACGCGATGGCGACGTGGTCGCGCGGCAGTCTCGCGAATTCGCGGTTGCCGCCCCAAGGCGTCAGCAAGTGCTGGGCGTAGATCGCCAGCGCCAGTGCGAACGAGAGCAAGCCGCACAACGCCGCTGGTGCCGACGCCCTGGCCCGCCCGACTCCGTTGCGTTGTTCAGCCAGCGCCGACTCCGCACTCGGCAGCCCACACCGCGCCGTCCACCGGCGGCGCCACCGGCAGTGCAACGCCGCGCCCGTCGTTCGACGCGGGCCTGAACAGCACCTCGGCGGCGAAATTCCGTTCCATCGTCGAAATCACCTCAGTACGGGCGGCGGTAAACCGAACGGCCACCGATCACGGTCTCCACGACTTCGATCGAATCGATGCTCCGCGGTGCGTCGAGCGGCGAACGGCTGAGCACGACCAGGTCCGCCAGCTTGCCGACTTCCAGCGACCCCTTCTCCGCTTCCTCGAAGTGCTGCCACGCCGCATCGATGGTCACCGCGCGCAGCGCTTGCAGCGGCGTGATGCGCTCGCCCTCGCCGATCGTCGCGCCGCTGGTCGAGCGGCGATTGACGGCGGCCCAGACCAGGCGCAGCGGCTCGATCGGCACCACCGGCGTGTCGGTGTGCAACGTGAAGCGCACACCGTGGCGCAGCGCCGAGCGCGCCGGGCTCATGCGCGCAGCCCGCTCTGGTCCCATGAAGATGTCGCGATGGCGATCGCCCCAGTAGTAGGTGTGGAGGACGAAGAAGCTGGGGATGACCGACAGACGGCGCATGCGCTCGAGTTGGTCTTCGCGGGTCATCTGCGCGTGGATGATGATGTGACGCGTGTCCTTGCGCGGGCGCGACCTCTGCGCCGCTTCGAAGGCGTCGAGAATGTCGTCGATCGACGCGTCGCCGTTGCCGTGCACGGCGAGCTGGAAGCCGGCCGAGTGCAGGCGCACGACCTTCTCGATCAGATCGTCGCGCTCGATGCGCGGGTAGCCGCGATAGCTGGGATCGTCGCCGGGGGGAACGTGGTAGGGTTCGCTCAGGTAGCCCGTGTAGGCCTGGATCGAGCCGTCGGCGACGAGCTTGACGGCGCCGCTGCGCACGCGTTCGCCGGACGCCCGCTCGAGCGATCCATCGAGGATCTGGATCGCCGCTGCTTCGTCCGGCCACACGACGAGACGGAGGTTGATCAATCCGAAGCGAGCGATGGCGATCAACGGGTCATAAAACTCCGGCGCCGTATACCCGCTCTGCGCCGTCGTCACGCCGGCGGCGAGATAGATTTCGTTGGCGCGGCGTACCATCTTCAAGGCGTCGAGCGCGCTCGGCTGCAGGTGCGGACCGAGCGCCTGGGTTGCCGCCTCTTCTTCCAGCAAACCGGTCGCCACTCCGTCGCCATCGCGGACGATACGCCCGCCAACCGGGTCGGGCGTATCGGCGTCGATCCCCAGCTCGGCCAGAGCCAGCGAGCTGAACACGGCCACGTGTCCGGAGACGTGGTTGATGGCAACCGGATGCTCGCTCGACACGTCATCGAGATCGTAGCGCGTCGGGTGCCTGTGCTCGCTGATCAGCGTGTCGTCGTAGCCGATGCCGACCAACCACTCGCCGGCGCTCTTCTCGTCGGCCAGCTTGCGCAGCTTGCCGACGATGTCGGCGATCGAGCGCACGTCGCCGATCGGCGGTGCGTTGAGATCGGCCATGACCGCGGTCAGACCGGCGCCGGGAAAGTGTCCGTGAGCATCGATGAAGCCCGGCAACAGCGTCCGACCGCCGAGATCGACCTCGCGCGCCGAGCTGCCGCCGAGCGCCGCGCGCACTTCCTCTTCACTGCCGACCGCGGCAATGCGCGAGCCCTTGGTCAGCAGCGCCTCGGCAACACGGTCGTCGGCGTCCATCGTCAGGATCGGCCCGCCGGTGTAGAGCACCGTTCCCGGACGCCGGCTCCACATCCAACCGCCGAGAAAGAGAACGGCGACGACCGCCAGCACGGCGGCGAGGCGGAGAAACGCCTTCATTCCGGCACGCGATCGACGAAGGATTCGTGCAGATGCACGGGCTCGCCACGCCGCACCCTCATGTTGAGCATCTCGACGAATACGGAGAATCCCATGGCGAAGTAGATGTAGCCCTTGGGCAGGTGGTGGTGCAGGCCGTCGGCCACCAGAGCCATGCCGATGAGCAGGAGGAACGACAGCGCCAGCACTTTCACGGTCGGGTGGTCCTCGACGAAGTCGCCGACCGATTTGGCAAAGAACATCATGAAGAAGACGGCGACGACGACCGCCGCCACCATCACCGGCAGCTCGTCGACCATGCCGACGGCGGTGATGACCGAGTCGAGTGAAAAGACGATGTCGAGCAGCGCGATTTGAACGATGATACCGGCCAGCGTCGCGCCCTTGCCGACCGACATCTCGTGCTCATCACCTTCGAGCTTCTGGTGCAGCTCGCGCGTGCTGCTGGCGAGCAGGAAGAGACCGCCGGTGATGAGAATCAAATCGCGCCCCGAAACCTCGTGCCCGGCGAGCGAGAAGAGCGGCGCCGTCAGGCCGATCACCCAGGCCAGGGAGAAGAGCAAGGCGATGCGGGTGAACATCGCCCCGAGCAAACCCACCGTGCGCGCCGTCCCCTGCTGCTCGGGCGGCAGCTTGCCGGAGAGAATCGAGATGAAGATCACGTTGTCGACGCCGAGCACCAGCTCGAGCACGGTCAGCGTCGCAAAGGCGATCCACGCCTGCGGGTCGGTCAAGAGCTCCATGCCCATCTACTGCCAGCCCCCGGCGTACGATGCCA
Source organism: uncultured Binatia bacterium (SeqCode) (assembly GCA_965216585.1). Taxonomy (GTDB): domain Bacteria; phylum Desulfobacterota; class Binatia; order HRBIN30; family CADEER01; genus CADEER01. The sequence goes on from CBDCGC010000003.1 coordinate 1,481,461, forward strand.
GCCGGCCGGCCGTGACAACCTTGTGACAGGATTCGCCTTGACAATTTGCGGGCTGGTTCGTTGATTGCCACATGGCCGACCGACCACACCCCGCCTGCGCCACCGTCTTGCACTGGATCGGACGACTCTGGTGCGCCGTCTTCGGCTGGAAGGTCGAGGGCGCACCGCCGCCGCTCGCCAAGTGCGTCTTCATCGCCGCCCCGCACACCAGCAACTGGGACATGCCGCACATGATCGGCGTCGCCTGGGCGCTCGGTTTGAAAGTGGCGTGGATGGGCAAGAAGCAGATCTTCCGCTGGCCCTTCGCCGGTTTCATGAAAGCACTGGGCGGCATTCCCATCGACCGCTCCGGCCCGCACAACACGGTGAAGACCGTGGCCAACCTGATCAACGACTCGGAGCAGATGTACCTCGTCGTGCCAGTGTCCGGCACCCGTGCGCGCACCGACTACTGGAAGTCCGGCTTCTACCACATCGCCTGTGAGGCAAAGGTTCCGATCGTCTGCTCCTACCTCGACTACCCGCGAGCAGTGACCGGCATCGGCCTGGTGATGGAGCCAAGCGGCAACCTGAGCAACGACATGGACCGCATCCGCACCTTCTACGACCCCTACCAAGGCCGCTACCGCGACCTGAAGAGCCGCATCCGCCTGCGCGAAGAAGACCAAGCCGCGGCATAGCGGCACGCTCCGCACAGCGTCTTCACTCGTCCTTCGCACTTCCCCGATTCCCCATTTCCCGAACTCCATCCTTGGCGCCTTGGCGCGAGAAAAAGGCCGGATTCCCTGAACAGGTCCGACGGCTGGCGATCTATTGACCGTCGTTGGAGTGCGACGAAAAAGATTATTCTCGCGCCAAGACGCCAAGATGCGCTCGGGTAGGCAGATGCCCGCCTTCTTGCACTGGGTAGGGTGAGGACGTGAGGCGTGAGTTCCGCTCTTCCGCTGGCCCGGCGGCTCGCCGGCGCCCTCCCTGGTGGATCCGTTCTTCTGGTGGTCAGGTGGCTCGGGCTCAGAGGATGACGCGGACGCCGCCGAGGTCGTCGATGCGGTGGGGGAAGCGGTCGCCGGGGGTGCCGATGAACATGTAGTTGCGCGGTGTGTCGAGGCGGCGCGACAGGCCTTCGATGAGGGCTGGGCCGAAGGCTCCTTTGACGGCGAGAAAGTCGATGCGCAGGCCCGGGTACATGCGATCGATGGTCGATAGGCTGTCGGCCAGGCCGGCGGGGATCTCGCTCGGATCTTCGTAGGCGTGGACGAAACACAGGCGGTTCGTCTGCTCGTTCTCCTGCACGTACAGCGCTGCCCGGTTGAGCTGCTCCAGCGAGTCGCCCTTGGTGAAGTAGACGACGCCGAGGCTGTTGATCTCTTCGAGCTTGCGCAGCACGGTGCCGCGTATCCAGTCGTTGACCGAGCGGACGCGTTCGAGAATCGCGCGCGACACGAAGAGGACGCCGCGCATCAGGTGTACGCGCAGAAACATCAAGCCGACGATCGCCGCAGCGCCGAGCAGGTAGGTGGCAAACACCCGCACGTAGGCGGGATTGATCAAAACGTTGCCGATCAATCCGAGAACGACGGCGGCCAGGGCAATCGCCACGGCTGGCCAGGAAGCGCGCTCGGCGCGCGGCAGGCGACTGCGGCGCAGCTTCAAGAGCATGTTGCCGATCGCGAAGAGCGCCATCACCGACAAGAACGACAGCGTGTAGACGCCGGCGAGCAGCGTCACCTCGCCGCCGGTCGCGACCAAGATCGAAAAGCAGACGGCGAAGAAGAGGACGATGATCCAGTGGTTGGTGCCGCGCCAGCCGTTTTCGTTGAGGAGAAACTGCGGCAGGCAGCGGTCGAGGCTCATCCTGCGCATCAGACCGATGACGCCGACGTAGGAAGTCAGCACGGCGCCGGAGAGCACCAACACCGCGTCGATGCTGACCCAGGTGCGCAGAATCGGTCCGAAGGAGATGTGCCCCATCTCGGCCAGTAGATCCGGCGGCACTTCCTGGATTTCCGACAGTGGCAACAAGCCGAGCGACAGCAGGCTGATCAACGGATTGAAGACGGCGACGGCGATCCACATGTTGCGCAGCGTCTTGGGAAAGACACCGACCTCCTGCTCCTCGATGAAGTTGGCCGAGCTCTCGAAACCGCTGATGCCGAGCATCGCCGCGGCGAAGCCAAAGAAGATGGCGTACATCAACCCCTGCGGATTGGGCGCTGCCCAGTTCTGCATCAGCAGCGACGGATCCTGGAACACGGTAATGCCGCTGGCCACCGAGAGGACGATCAAGGTCGCGATGTGGAAGACGAAGATGGCGAGCGCGACGACCGCCGATTCGGAGATGCCGAGCACGTTGAGGAAGGCGAAGAGACCGAGCAGGAAGACCGTCGCCCAGAAAACGTCGAGCGCGTGCCACAGGTTGTGGGCGTAGTGCATCGCCTCGCCGGCGCTGATCACGGCAGTGGCGACGTAGGAGAGCAGCGTCAGGCAGGCAGCGACCGCGGCGAGCTTTTTGTTCGTCGTGTTGAGCAGCACCGTATAGGTGCCGCCGTTGAGTGGTAGAGCGCTGCCGACCTCGGCGTAGACGCGGCGGAAGAGGTAGAGAACCGCGGCGACGATGGCCAGAGCGACCGGCGCATAGGCCCCGGCCTGGGCGGCGCACAGCGCCGAGACGTAGAGGCAACTCGAGGTGATGTCGTTGCCGCAAATCGCCGTCGAGCTCCAGGTCCCAAGCGAGCGCTTCTCGTGCTGATCGAGACCCGAGGCGTCGATGGCGTCGAGATCGAGATCGATGATGCGGTCGGCCTTGCCCCAGCCGGCAAACTCCCACGGCTCCAGCGTCGTGCGCGATTCGCCCGCACTGATCTCCTCGGCTATCGAATCGCCACCATTTTCGTCGGCCATCGATCGGGTCCGGATCTCGAGTGTGGGGCGCGGCTCAGATCAAGCCAAAGCGATGCGCCGCGACGTCGAGCGCCAGGCCGAGAAGAAAGAGACCGCCAAAGCGACGCGTGTGCGAGAAGGCGAAGGCGGCGTACCAGAGTGGCCAGATGTTGGGTGGATACTCCGCCGGCGGCGCGCTCGGCCGCGGCTGGGCGAAGGCGCGGAGGGCGCGAACGTAGTACGGCGCCGCGATCAACACGGTGAGCAGCAGCCACGACAGCTCGCCGCGCGCGACCAGCCAGAAGACGAGAAGGTACTGCGCCGTCAGCATGCCGATCGTCGCGTAGCGGGCGTTGGTCTCGCCGAGCAGAACCGGCATGGTGCGAATCCCCTTGGCGGCGTCGGCCTCGAGCTTGTCGGTGTGCTTGCCGAAGAGGACGGTCGTCGCCGCCAACGCCACCGGCAGGCTGGCGATGATCACCGATGGCGATATGGTGCCGGTGATGACGTAGTACCCGCCACCGACCATCAACGGCCCCCAGACCAGAATCACGGCCACCTCGCCGAGGCCGATGTACTTGAGCGGCCAGGTGTAGAAGAGGACGAAGAACGCCCCGGCGCCGAGCAGCGACAGCGTCGCCTCGCCGCGCATCACCACCAGCGCCAGGCCGGCGGCCAGCGCGATCAGACCGGTCACCACGGTGTAGGTGTAGATCTGCGGCTTCGTCATCAAGCCGTGCTCGAGCGGCTGTGGGCCGTACTGCGAGCGAAAGTAGTTGTCCTTGTCGACACCGCGAACGTGATCGGTGATGTCGTTGATCAGATTGTTGGTGGCGTGGGCAAAGAGCAGGCCGATGGTCACCAGACCCCACAACAGCCAATCGAACGCCCCGTCGCGCGCCGCCAGCAAGCCGGCGATGGCGGCCGAGTTGAAAGTCATCACCAGCACCGCCGAACGCGTCGCGATCAGCCAGCGCGAGATCACATCGAGACCGTCCCACTCCTCGTGGCTGACGCGCGGGATGACGTTGACCGCTTTCGCCCACATCGAAACGTCGAACACGATTTCCTTCCCCTTTCGCCGGTACCGTAGCCGAAGTCGGCGCCACTGTCGAAGTGGGGTCGGACAAATGAAAGGCCCCGCAGGCTGTGCCTGCGGGGCCTTGTCGGCCGAGCCGAGGGGGGTCGGCTCGGCCGCTCGGGGCCGGGTGCGGGAGGAGCACCCGGGGTGTCCACCTACTCTTCGCTACAACCGTCCAAGCTGTTGGCAACGGCGTGGATCAGATCGCCGATGCTGACCGAACCGAGGTCGGCCATCATCTCGCAAGCGCCCATGGGTTGCTCGTCGAGAGCGATGGCGACCATGCGGATCAGCTCGCCGATCGAGACGACACCGTCGCCGTCACAATCGCCGTGGCAGGCGTCTTCCGGTTTCGGCGTCCAGGTCGGCGTCGGCGTGAAGATCATCGTCGGCGTCTCGGTCGGCTCGTCGACCTCCTCGGTCGGTTCTTCGGTCGGCTCTTCCGTCGGCTCGGCAGGCGCTTCGGTCGGAGCCTCGGTCGGCGACGTCGGCGCTTCAGTCGGTTCTTCGGTCGGAGCTTCGGTCGGCACCGTCGGCGCTTCAGTCGGAGCTTCGGTCGGCTCTTCGGTCGGCTCTTCTGTCGGCGTCGTCGGTTCGGGTGTCGGGGTGGGATCCGGCAGCGGCACGCAGACGCCGAAGGGGAGCGGCGGGGCCGTGGGGAAGGGAAATGGGCCGATGCCCGACGTCACGGCCTGCTGGCCAATGATGAACCTCTTGCAGTATTCGCCGTCGTCGCAGTCTGCGCTGCTGGTGCAGATATCCAGAACTTTCTTGCGGCAGACGCCGAATTTCGGAAGTTCCGGCAAGGGAAACGGGTTGGGAAACGGATTGCCGACGATCGACGTCGCCGCCTGGGCGCCATCGTTACCGAAATCGCAGTACTCGTCCTCGTCGCAACTGGCATCGCTGACGCAGAGTTGGACCGGCGGCTCGGGTTCGGGATCCGGCTTCTTGCGGCAAATTCCGAAAGGAACCTGCGGAAACGGATCGGGAAAGGGAAACGGATCGGGAAAGGGGTTGCCTATGATCGACGTTGCGGCTCCGCCGTCGCCGAAATCGCAATACTCGTCTTCGTCGCAAGCGGCATCGGACACACAGAGTTGCTGCGGAGGCGCCGTTGGAAGGGCCGTCGGCAGGCCCGTTGGAAGGACTGATGGCGGCACGGTCGGAATGCCCGGCGAGGGCGGCGGAGGCGTCGGAACTCCGGGGGGAAGCGTGAAACCTCCAGGCGGAAAGAAATCACCGGGGATCCCACCGGGGACGGCCAGTGCACAAGTCGCGGTCAGAAAGGCCGCCAGACCTGCAATCAATGCGGTGGTCCGGCGCGTGGTCTGCTTTCGATTGGAATACGTCATGATTTCCTCCTTGCTTCGATTACGCCCGGGCCTCTCGGTCGCGGGCGGGAATGAGCTGATTCGCTGCATGCCAGACCTATTCAACAAGCGGCGTGCCAAGCCCGCCCGGATCATGCCGGCACCTCTATTTGCCGGTCTGCACTGCTAAGGCAGGGAGGCACTCGAGCCGATCGATAAGGATTCACAACACCTCAAAATCGGGCCCAGATTTCGGGCTGCACACGAAAAAAGCCCCGCGGGCATTACACCCGCGGGGCTTTCGCCTCGACCCTTGGGGAAGGTCGCCTAGGCGCCAGCACACCCCTCGAGGCTGTTGGCAACGGCGTGGATGAGATCGCCGATGCTGACCGAACCGAGATCGGCCATCATCTCGCAGGCGCCCATGGGCTGCTCGTCGAGGGCGATGGCGACCAGGCGAATCAGCTCGCCAATCGAGACGACGCCGTCGCCGTTGCAATCGCCGTGGCAGACATCATCCGGGATCGGCGTCCAGGTCGGCGTCAGCGTAAACTGAATCGTCGGCGTCGCCGTCGGTTCTTTTGTCGGCACCTCCGTCGCCTCGGCAGGCGCTTCCGTCGGCGCAGTCGGCGCTTCGGTCGGTGCCGTCGGGGCTTCGGTCGGCACCTCGGTCGGGGCTTCGGTCGGCACCTCGGTCGGGGCTTGGGTCGGGACCTCGGTCGGGGCTTGGGTCGGGGCTTGGGTCGGCGGCGACGGTGGGGGTGTCGCCGTCGGCTGGGGCGGCGTCGGTTGCGCCGTCGGCGAAGGTTCGGGTGGGAGATCGAAGCACATACCGGCGCCGATCAGGACGTTGAGGGCTGCCCCGGCGCGGCGCTCCAGCTCCAGCACCGGCAGGGTGCTGCAGTACTGATCCTCATCGCACTCGGTATCGTCGAAGCATGGCGTGCGCGGTTGGCAAATGCCGAGATCGGGCACCACGATGGGCGGACCGCCGATGGCGATCGACTTGATTTCACAGTATTCGTGCCTGGCACAGTCCTCGTCACCCGTACAGATCCGGTCGACCGGACCAGAGGGAGTCGGCCGCGTATCCGTGAAGGTCGGCTTCGGCGTTGGTGTCGGAAAAACCGGCGACGGCGTACTGATGATCAGTCTCGGCTTGCAGGTTCCGGCAATGATCTGCGCCGGCTGCTTGCAGTAATAACCCGGCCCGCAGTCGTCGTCGCTGAAGCACACGTCACCCAGCGTACCGGGCGTGGGAAAGATGATCGCCGCGGCGCTGCCGGCGCTGCCCAGCAGCGCCAGTGCGGCGACGGCGGCGCTCCACATCCAGATCCGAAAAGCAAGATTCTCGATTGGTTTTGACATCTATGCCTCCTGTCGGTTCGCGCCCCGGTCAGTCACCGGCGACGTCGAGCCCGGTCCGGCGCAAGCCACATGCCAACCCGCCCCGGCATCCGTCGCCGTACGCCGACCGACCGGGGTGCTAAACAGAAGCGACGGTGCCCCCACGATGCGAAAACCGCCGTATACACCGGCGGTAGAAAAGCCCCACTTCGGCGGGCATTCTGTTGGCACGCCTGTATTGCTAACCTGAGCCCGTGTTCTGCCCGAGCTGCCATTGCGAGCTTCCGGACGGGTTCAAGTTTTGCGGCAAGTGCGGCCACGATCTGGCCAAGCCGCCGGCGACCCCGGGGGGCGCCTCGACGACGGCACCGCTCGAAGAGCGGCGCGAGGTGGTCATACTCTTCGCCGACGTCAGCGGTTTTACTGCGATGTGCGAGGGTCTCGACCCCGAGGACGTGCACACCATCATGAACGAGGTCTTCGCCGGTTTGGGTTCGGCCGTTCGCAACGAGGACGGCCACATCGACAAGTTCATCGGCGATGCCGTGATGGCTCTCTTCGGTGCCCCGGTGGCGCACGAAGACGATCCCGCTCGCGCCTGTCGCGCCGCCATCGCCATGCAGTCCTTTCTCGGCGAATGGGCGTCTCAGCATCAGGCGCGCAGCGGCACCGTGCTGCGCATGCGCATCGGCATTCACTGCGGCCTGGTCCTCGCCGGAGCGATCGGCGCCGAAGCCAAGATGGACTATTCGGTGATGGGTGATTCGGTCAACATCGCCGCCCGCCTCGAGTCGGCGGCGCCGGCCGGCGGCATCCTCATCTCTTCGACGGTCGCCGACCGCCTCGGCGGCACCTTCGAGCTCGGAGCGCGCGAAGAGCATGTCGTCAAAGGCAAGAGCCAGCCGCTCGCGGCGTTTACCCTGCTCGGTCAACGTTCGGCCGATGCCGGGCCGGTCGAATCCAATCAGATGTCCTTCGTCGGCCGGCAACGCGAATTGGCAAGCCTCGGCGATCGACTGGACAGCGGAGTGCGGTGGACGACGGTGCGCGGCGAAACGGGCATCGGCAAGACGCGCCTCGTAGAGGAGCTCTTCGCGCGCTCGCGCCGGCATCGTCCGTTGCGCATCAACGCCACGCCGGCAACCGAAAGGCGCCCCTTCGGCCTGTTGCGGCAAGTCCTCTACGCCGTCTGCAGCGAGCTCACCCGCAGCGACCGGCGACCTGATTCACTGGCAGCGTTCCGCCGCGCCCTGGCACCGCTGGGGGACGAGTTGGTGCCCTTCACCGCCGCCCTGTGGCACGTCGCCGCGCCGAGCCGGCTCGCCGTCAGCGCTCCCGACCCCGACCCGCAAACCCTGCGACGCACCGTCGAGCGCGGCTTTGCTTTGATGATGTCGGCACTGACGGCACACTGCGCCGATCTCGTCCTCGTCCTCGAATCGTTCCAGCACGCCGACGCCAGCTCGGCCGCCCTGCTCGCTTCACTGGCCGGCGCCGCCGATACGGCGCTGCCGCCGGTGATCGCCTGTCTTCGCGAAGACGACGCAGCGAAGGTAGCGTCGGACGACGCCTTGCCGCTCGGACCACTCGCTCGCGACGAGGCGCAGCGCGGCCTCGATTCGCTGCCTTTCGGCAAATCACTGCCATCATCGATCGCCGAGCAAATCCTCGAGCGCGCTGGTGGCGTGCCGCTCTACATGGAGGAGATCGTCCGCAACCTGTCGGCCGAGGGTCTGATCGACGACACCTCGGCGACGAGCACGCCACTGCCGTCCTCGATTCGCGCCGCCATGCTGGCGCGAATCGATCGCCTGCCGCGCAGCGAGAAGGACATCCTGCGCGAATGCGCCGTGCAGGGCCTCGAGTTCGACATCGCCGTCGCCGAGGTCGTCCGCCGCTCGCCGCGCTGGGAGGGGCCACCCACCGAACCCCTGCTCGGCGCCCTGGAACGCCGCGCCATCATCAAAGCCGTCGTCGAGCAAACCACTCTGCGCGCTTTTCGCCAGCCGATGATGCACGAGGCCTGTTACGAAACGCTGACGCTGCGCGACCGCCGCAACCTGCACCGAGCGATCGCCAGCGCCCTCGCCGAAGTCGCCGGCGGCGACGCGGCCGTCGCCCCGGAAGCCCTGGCCCATCACCTGGAGAGAGCAGAGGACTGGATCGAGGCGGCGCGAGCGAACCTGCGCGCCGGCGACCGAGCGGCGGCGGTCTTTCTCAACCGCGAGGCACTGGCGCGCTATGAGCACGCCTCGACCTTGACGCGAAAGGCAAGCGGCGGCGAGTCCGACGACATCGCCGCCGCCTGCCACAACGGCGCCGCGAAGGTATGCCTGCGCATCGGCCGTTACGACCAGAGCGATGAGCACGCGCAAAAAACCCTCGACCTCACCACCGACGAGGTGCGGCGCGCCGAAGCGCGGCGCCTGTCGGCTGCCACCTTCACCCGTACCGGTCGCGACGACGAGGCCAACCAGCTCCTCGAAGACGCGTTGGCCCTCGCCAAGGATCGCAGCGACGGCGTCGTTTTTCAGATCCTCTGCGACCTCGCCGAGCTCGACCACCGAGCCGGTCGACTCGACGATGCGCGCCAACACATCGACGAGTGCCAGAGACTCGGCGGCACCAGAGACGATTCCGCGGCGGCGCGCATCGAGATGTTGAGCGGACAGGTGGCGCACACTTCGGGGCACTTCCAGGAAGCTTGCGACCACTACGAATACGCCTACCAAGCCGCCGTGCGCATCGGCTCGCTTTCCGACCGCGCCCGCGCCGCCAACGCCAAGGGCAACGCCGCGCGCGACCTCGGCGACTACGATCTCGCGCGCGGTCAGTTCCTCACCGCACGCGAGTTGTGGACGAGAATCGGCGACACCGAATGCATCGCCGGAGCCTGCAACAATCTCGGCAACCTGGCGATGAGTATCGGCGACCTCGACGCGGCCGAGCTCGAGCACGAGCGATCGCGCGACATCTGCGCGCGCATCGGCAACGTTCAAGGCCGCGCTCTGGCGCAAACCAATCTGGCCTTGCTCGCCGTCGAGCGTGACGATGCCGGCGCCGCCATCGAGCGCGCCGAAGCCGCTCTCGTCGGCTTGGACCGCGCCGCCAACCAGGTTCTACACAGCCTCGCCACCGTCGTCCTCGGCGAGGCGCACCTCGCCGCCGGCGACATCCGCCGCGCCGAGGCCGCGTTCGACACCGTGCTCGACGCCGAGCGCGAGGAAGCCCATCCGCTCGCCGTCGCCGGAGCGGCGCGCGGCAAGGGGCGGGTACTGCTGCTCGCCGGTGCACCGCTCGATGCGCGCCCCTACCTCGATCGCGCGCTCGAAACCTACCGGCAACTGCAACGCGTGCAGGAAATGGCGCGCACCCTCCTGCACGTCGCCGAGGCCGAGCGCCAGGTCGGCGATGTCGAACGCGCCCGCGCCGAGGCGCGGGCGGCGCGCCAGCACTTCGTCGGCATCGGCGCGCAGCGCGACGTCGTCCGCGCCGAAGAGCTGCTGGCGCAGATCGACGGCTGAGGACAATCGCCGCACTCCGGCGTGCCGGTGTGCGGCCGGCGAGACGGCTACGAGGGAGCGGCCTCAGGCCCGTTTGCGAGTCGGTCGTTTCTTTGCCGCCGATCGTTTGGCGCGGCGCCGCGTCTTGCCGGCGCCGTTGGCGGCCGCCGGCTTGGCCACCGCGGCCTGCGCCGCCAGCAGGCGGTCGACTTTCATGTTGAGGTTGACCAGCGCCCCCTGCAGCGAATGCACCTCTTCGACGAGGCGTTTGTAGTCGCGGCGGGTCGGCAGATTGAGCGCGCCGAGAACGATTTCCATGTTCTTGTCGACGGTCTCTTTGGCGCGCGTTGCGCGTCGCATCGTCTTTTCGAGTTCGTCGCGCAGACTCGTTCGCCCCGTCAGCTCCTCGACGAAGACGTTGACGACTTCTTCGCCGCGGCCGAGCAACTCGGCAAGCGCTGAACGGACCTCGTCGGGGTTGGAGCTTTTGGTCGCCATGGAATTCGCTTATAGTGCGCCGCTCAGGCGCGCAACCATGTCGTGGGAAACACTCTTTGGAACCCTCAGCGGTCTGCGTCTCGTGACGACCGATCTCGATCTTGCGACGTTGTTGCGTACGATGCTGATCGTCAACATCTGCAACGCCATCGTTTGCCGCATCATCGCCGGCAAGCACGCGATGAACCGAAACGCCTGGACCATCGCCGGCTTCATCGCCGGCGTCTGGGCGGTCGCCGCGGTGCTATTCGTCGCCAACGCCTTCGCCGACGACGAAGGCGGTCGATAGCTCCTGCGCGTGTGTCAGCGATAGATGCCAGCGGGTGATCCCCAAGCTTGCCGCCCGCATCGCCACCCGTCCGGCCAGTCGCAGGAACGGCGCCCCCTTCGCGGCGCGCACGACCTCGATCTCACGCCAGTCGACGCCGAGCATCCCCGTCCCCAGAGCTTTCATGACCGCTTCCTTGGCGGCGAAACGCGCGGCAAAGCTCTCGGCGTGGCGCTTGCGACCGGCGCAGTACGCGATTTCATCGGCTGTGAAGACACGACGGCGAAAGCGCTCGCCCCACTTGGGATGATCGACGGCGCGACCAATCCGCGCCACTTCCGCATGATCGACTCCGACGGCAATGATCATCGACGGTTCTCAACAAGCTGCACAACTACGGCAGGTCGCGGTATCACACGGAGCCGTTTGGGCGCCGGCGAAAGCCTTGCGCCGCTCGACCCACAGGTAGTCGCGAGAGATGCGGTGATCGACGAAATCCCATGGAAAGACCTCGTCGCGATCGTAGGTGCGATGGACGTAGTCGTCCGGATGAGGTAGCCCATCCAGTCCGTCGCGCTGCCACTCGCGAATCGTCGCCCACCAATCGCCGTCGCGTTCGTAGACGCGTTCGATCACCCGCGACAACCGGCGATCGCCGCGCGACAGCAGCGTTTGCAGATAGCCCTCGCGCGGCGATTCACTATCGAAGGTGAGGTTGGGAATCCGACCGCAGTGCCGGCGCAGGTCGCGCAGGGCCCGTCGCAACTCGGCGATCGGACGCATCGGATCCCACTGAAACGGCGTCCACGGTTTGGGGACGAAGGGGTTGAGCGAAACGGTAACGCGACCGACACGACTGGCGCCGCGCGCCCCGGCGCCGAGCCGCTGGCGAATCGCGCCAACCAGCTCGGCAATCGCCAGCCTGTCGGCTTCGTCCTCGGCCGGCAGGCCGACCATGAAATAGAGCTTCAAATGATCCACGCCCGAACCCACCATGAGGTCGGCGGCGCGCAGAATATCGGCTTCGCTCAGGTTCTTGTTGATGACCCGGCGCATGCGCTCCGAACCGGCCTCCGGGGCGATGGTGGCACTGCGCGTACCGCCGGACGATAGCGCCTGCGCCAGGCGCGGCGTCACACAGTCGGCCTTGAGCGAGGACGGCGACAGGCGGCCGCCCGCCGCATCGGAGTGCTCGGCAAGGGCGGCAACGCCGGGAACGCTAGCCATCTCGGCGCCGACCAGACCGATCGTGTCGCGCTCGCGCAGGCCGTTGTCGAGTGCGGCGGCGAGTTGTTGCGGCGAGCGCGTACGGATCGGCCGGTACATGAAGCCAGCGGCGCAGAAGCGACACCCCCACTGGCAGCCGCGGCTGGCCTCGACCATCACCATGTCGCCAAACACCGCTTCGTCGGAGAGCACTCGGGTCACCGTCGGAAAGCGGTTGAGATCCCAGACCAGCCGGCGCTCCACCGACGGTGAAGCCGGACCGCCGTAGCCGTGATCGAGCAGGCGCGCGCCGGCAAAGCGGGGGCGGTAGTGCGAGGGAACGTACACGCCGCGCACGGCGGCGGCGGCGTCCATCATCTCATCGCGCGGCGCTGCTCGCTGAGCGGCAAAGACGTCGAGAAACTCGGGGAGCATCTCCTCGCCTTCGCCGATGAGGCAGAGGTCGACGAAGTCGGCAATCGGTTCGGGATTGAGAAAGATCGCCGGGCCGCCGGCGATCACCAGCGGCGAATCACCATTGCGCTGGTCGGCACGCAAGGGAAGGCCGATGCGCGCAAAGAGCGACGGCAAGTTGAGGTAGTCGGTTTCGAACGAAATCGACAGCGCGATGAGGTCGAAGTCGGCGACGCGCCGGCCGCTCTCCAAGGTCCCGAGCACTCCACCACCGCCGTTGCCTTCCTCCGGCAAGAAGACGCGCTCGCAAACGGCTCCGGAGAACGAATCGGCAATCTCGTAAATCGCCTGGAAGCCGAGGTTGCCCATCGCCAGTGCGTAGCGGTTGGCATAGGCGAGGCAGATCCGCAGCGGCGCATCACGCGTCTTGTCGAAGAGAAGACGCTCGCGCGCCAGCCTCTGGGCGTCCGAGCTCGAATGGATCGATGGCACGCCAGGATGGTACAGGCACGACGCGCGGATGGATAGAGCGAGGAGCGCCAGCCGTTGCGGCGCATCGCGAAGCGGCCGAAGGCAGTTCGTGCCGCGGCGAGCGGACCCGGATCCATGCCGGGCGGAGCGACACCGGTCGCCCCGCCCGGGTGTCGTCGTTTGCCTACTTCGACCCGGTGCGCAGGAAGGCCGGTACGTCTAGATCGTCTTCGCTTGCCGACTCCGAGAGGGTGTAGGTGCCGTCGCGACCGTCGCCGCCCTCGCCGTGCGGGCGGAAGACCGGGACTCCACCCTCCTCCGACACGCTGCCCATGCGAACCACCGGGCGGTCGGGGTCGCCACTGACATTGAGGCGACGGCCGCCCGCGGCAGCAGCGGCGACCGGTTGAGCAACCTGCGGCGCCTCGGTGCTGACCGGCCGCGGCCTTACTCCCGCTGCCTCGACACCAAAACCGGTCGCGATCACCGTGATGCGCAGCTCGTCGACCATGTCGGGGTCGATGACGGCACCGAAGATGATGTTGGCATCTTCGTCCGCCTCTTCCTGGATCAGCGTCGACGCCTCGTTGACCTCGAAGAGCGAGAGGTTCTCGTTGCCGGTGATGTTGATCAACACCCCCTTGGCGCCGGAGATGGAGACATCCTCGAGCAGCGGCGAGCGAATCGCCTTCTGCGCCGCTTCGACGGCGCGGTTCTCACCCGAAGCCGTCCCCGAGCCCATGATCGCCATGCCCATCTCCGCCATGATCGTGCGCACATCGGCAAAGTCGAGGTTGATCAAGCCGTGGACGGTCACCAGATCGGAAATGCCGCGCACCGCCTGGAAGAGGATGTCGTCGGCCATGCGGAAGGCATCGACCATCGAGGTGTTGCGCGCCGCCGTCTCCAGCAATCTCTGGTTGGGAATGACGATCACCGTATCGACCGATTCCTGCAACCTCTCGATCCCCTCATCGGCCTGGCGGCGCCGCTTCTTGCCCTCGAAGTTGAACGGCTTGGTGACGACACCAACCGTCAGAGCCCCCGCTTCGCGAGCGATGCGGCCGACCACCGGCGCGCCGCCGGTTCCCGTCCCACCGCCCATCCCCGCAGTGACGAACACCATGTCGGCGCCGTCGAGGTGGGCGCGCAGAACGTCATCGCAGGACTCCGCGGAATCGCGACCGACCTCCGGATTCGCGCCAGCACCGAGACCGTTGTCACCCAACTGCACACATATGTCGGCGCGGTTGTTGTCCAACGCCTGCCGGTCGGTGTTGGCAACGAGGAACTCGACGCCACCCAACCCAGCCGCGATCATGGTGTTCACCGCGTTACCACCACCGCCGCCGACTCCGGCAACCTTGATGCGAGCACCCGACATTTCCGAACCAGCCAACTCAATCATCCCAACCTCCTCCCGCCGCATTGTCGGCGGTCTCCTAACATTCCCCGCGCGTTGTCGGGGTTCGTCTCCTCAAACAAAATCGCGGAACCAACCCGCTACCCGGCGCCCCATCCTCGCAAAGACGTGGCCGCCCTCGATCATCCCCGGCAGTGTATCGCCGGCGTTGATGCCGCGCCGGGTCAGACCCAGCACGGCCGCGTAACTCGGTCCGCCAAGAACTTCCTCCACTCCTTCGAATCCAACCGGCACACCGATCCGCACCGGCAGCTCGAACACATGCTCGGCGAGATCGGTGACGCCTGGCGCCAACACCGATCCTCCGGTCAACACCACCCCACAGGCCAAGGTACTTCCTCCACCGCAGCGCTCGAGCTGCTGCTGCACCAGCGAGAAGATCTCGCGGAAGCGCGGCCCCATGATCTCGGCGAGCATGTGGCGCGGAAAGGTGCGCGACTCCTGCCCGTTGCCGACCGTCGAAACCTCTAGCATTTCATCGTCGGCGATCGCCGACGCCAGGGCCGCGCCGTGGCGGATCTTGAGCCGCTCAGCTTCGCGAAAGGGCGTACGCAAGCCGGCCGAGACATCGCTCGTGACGTGGTTGCCACCGACCGCCAGCACGGCAGTGTGGCGAACCGCACCGTTCTCGAAAACCACCAGCCCCGCCGTACCGGCGCCGATGTCGAGGACGGCGACGCCGAGCTCGCGTTCTTCTGCCGTCACCACCGACTCCGCCGAGGCGAGTATGTCGAGCGTGAGGTCGGCGACGTACACTCCACTGCGTTTGCAACACTTCATGGCGTTTTGCGCCGGTGCGATCGACGTACTGACGATGTGCACGCGCGACTCGAGCCGGACACCCGACATGCCGACCGGGTCTTTGATTCCGTCCTGCCCGTCGACGACGAACTCCTGCGTGAGGACGTGCAGAATGTCCTGATCCTGCGGCAGTGGCACGGCGCGGGCTGCCTCCGAGACGCGCTCGACGTCGGACGCGTCGACCTCGCGGTTCTTCAGTGCGACGACACCGTGACTGTTGAACCCCTTGACGTGCGAGCCACCGAGCGAAACGTGCACGCTGTGGATCTCGCAACCGGCACTGAGCTCGGCCTCGCGCACGGCGCCGCTGATCGCCTGCACCGTCGCCTCCATGTCGACGACGACGCCCTTGCGCAATCCTTCGGAGAGTGCGGCGCCGATGCCGACGACGGTCAGAACCTCGATACCCGGCTCAACGACGACGGCGGCCACTTTGGCCGTGCCGATATCCAACCCCACCACCAGATCTTGTCGCTTCGCCATTGCCACGTTTACGTCCTGACCTGCTCCGTCGACCCCGCTCCGACCTCGATCGGGATATCCCCGCGCAGCCCGAGTACGACCTGATCGCGATAGCGAACGTCGACCGAGACGATGTGCCCGCGGCTGCCGTCCCAGGTGTCGAACGCCCGCGCCGCCCTACCCAGACGTTGTTTCCACTCCCGCCAGCCGAGCACGATCGGCACCGGCGGTTCGCTCGGATAGAGAATCAGTCCGCGCTCGGCATCGAGATGAAGCTCCGAAATCGTCAGACCGCTCCACGCCGAGGCGTGACGGATGAGATGCAGAGCGCGCCGCAGCGCCCAGCGTCTCTGTCCGTCACCACCGTCGGAGAGACCCGTGAAGACGGGAAAATCGCGGTCGTGCCGATCGGCGAGCGGGCCGAAAATCGAGCCGCGCTTGTCGACGTAGTACAGATCGTCGAGCACGCTGATCGCCGCCGGTCGCCGCTCGCGCAGGCGAATCTCCAGGGTGTGCGGAAACACCCGGCGGGCGGTGGCAACCCTCACCATCGGATGGGCTTCGAGTCGCCGAGCCACCCGGCGCGGCTCGACGCGCCACAAGCTCTGCCCCGCCGGCAGACCCAACCAGGCGCGCACCTCTTCTTCGGAAACCAGGGCACCGGCACCGCGCACCTCGATGCGGTCGACCTTGAAGTAGGGATGTTCCTGCAAAGCACCGACGACGCTGCGGCGGTTGTAGGCGACACCCAGGGCCAGCGCGCCGCCGATCAGCATGACCATCGCCGTACCGACCGACTGCCGCGTCGCATACAGCCGCAGCAGCCTCCCCATCGATCGCAGTCGGCGCTTCATGCCGTCGCCGCCTCCCACTCACCGACCAGCTTGATTTCCGGCACCAGGCGCACCTGCTTCTCCTGCCACACCGCAGCGGCGATCTGGTCCATCAAGGTTCTGACGTCGGCGGCGCAGGCCCGGTCGATGTTGACGATGAAGTTGGCGTGATCGGGCGAAACCATGGCGCCACCGACGCGGCGGCCTTTCAGGCCGACGGCATCGATCAAACGCCCGGCGTGCTCGCCCGGCGGATTCTTGAAAATCGAGCCGGCGTTGGGCAGCCCCAACGGCTGCTTGGACTCGCGCCGTCGTTTGACGTCAGCCATGCGCTCGCGAATCCGAGTGCCGTCGCCGCGGCTGAGCAGGAAGTCGACGCGGGTGATGATCATGCCGGGCGGCAGATGGAAGTTGCGATACCCGAAGTCGAGATCGCCGCGTGCCATTTCGACCGCACCGGCGTCCGCCGAAACCGCCTCGATCGCATCGACGACGTCCGACATCTCGCCGCCGAAAGCACCGGCATTCATCAACAAGCCGCCGCCGATCGAGCCGGGAATCCCCTCGGCAAACTCCAAACCGGTGAGCGTCCGCGCGGCGGCGTCGAGGACCAATTTCTTGAACGGCGCCGCGGCGCCAGCTCGCGCTCGCATCGTGTCGCCACCGCCGGACCACTCGATCGCGCCGAGGCCGCGGCCCAATTTGACCACTGCACCGCGCACACCGCGATCGCTGACCAGTACATTGGTGCCGATGCCGAGGACAAAGAGCGGCACTCCGGCGGCGCGCATGGTGCGCTGCACGTCGAGCAGCTCCTCGGCATCGTTCACTTCGATCCACACGTCGGCCGGTCCGCCGATGCGGAAGGAAGTGTGACGCGACAGCGGTTCGTCGAAGCGCACCCGCTCGGCGAACCGTTCTCGCATCGTATCTCGCAACGCGTCGTTCACTGCACCGTCCACGACCCCTGCACGCCGGCGATCTGGCAGACCAGATCCTCGGCCACTTGATGGATGTTGCCCGCCCCCAGCACCATGACGAGATCGCCCGGTCGCAGGTGCGGTTTGATCTCCTGGACGACGTCATCGACCCGCGGCACGTAGGAAACGTCCATATGACCGCGCCTCTTCAGCGCCCAACAGAGGACGTCGCCGCTGAGCCCGTCGAGTGACTCCTCGCCGGCGGCGAAGATGTCGGTCATGAAAACGTGATCGGCATCGTCAAAGCACTCGAGGAACTCGTTGAAGAGGTCGCGCGTGCGCGTGTAGCGGTGCGGTTGAAACACCGCCACGATACGCCGCCCAAAACCCTCGCGCGCCGCAGCGAGGGTGGCGCGGATCTCTTCGGGGTGGTGACCGTAGTCGCTGAACACCGTCACGCCGCCGGATTCACCGCAGAGCTCGAAGCGACGGTGGATGCCGCCAAACTCGGCCAACGCGGCGCGGATGTCTTCAAAGGGGACATCCAGCTCGCTGGCGACGGCGATCGCCGCCAGGGCGTTGAGCGCCTGGTGGCGGCCCGGCAGACGCAGGCGAACGGTGCCGAGCACGGTGCCGCGACACACCGCTTCGAATACCGTGTCCATGCCAACCACGCACAGGTCGCGCGCTTCGTAGTCCGCCTCCTGCGTCGTGCCATAGGTGACGACGCGCTTGCGCACGTTTGGCAATACCGCCCGCACGTTGACGTTGTCGAGGCACATCACGCCCAAGCCGTAGAACGGCACGCGGTTGACGAAGTCGGCAAAGGCACCGCGCATCCGCTCCATGTCTCCGTAGTAGTCGAGATGCTCGGGATCGATGTTCGTCACCACCGCGATCGACGGCGTGAGAAGGAGAAACGAGCCGTCGCTCTCGTCGGCCTCGGCGACCAGGAGATGCCCCTGGCCGAGCCTGCCGGCGCCACCAAATGCACGCACCTTGCCGCCGATCACGGCGGTCGGATCGCGACCGGCGCGCGACAGGATCGCCGCAATCAACGAAGTCGTCGTCGTCTTGCCGTGCGTCCCGGCGACCGCAATCCCCTCTTTCAAGCGCATCAGCTCGCCGAGCATCTCGGCGCGCGGGATGACCGGGATGTTGAGCTCGCGAGCGCGACCGATCTCCGGATTGGAGTACTTGACGGCCGATGAGATGACGACGACGTCGGTCTTGGCACCGACCGCATCGGCGTTGTGGCCATACGAAACCAACGCACCCAACGCCTCGAGCCGGCGCGTCACCTCGGTCTCATGGATGTCCGAGCCACTGACCCGATGCCCCAACGTGAGCAGGACCTCGGCGATGCCGCTCATACCGATGCCACCGATACCGACGAAGTGAATCCGGCAAGGCTCCCTGAACAATCTACTCATCCGCCGCCGCCTCCCCCACCAATTGCCGACACAGAGCGACCACTCGTTGCGCCGCGTCGGGAAGAGCCAAAGCCGCCGAGGCCCGCATCATGGCAGACCTATCCTCCGGCGCTCGGGCCAAGGAGCCGATCTCCGCCGCCAGCAACTCGCCGCAGAGATCGGCATCGAGAATCATCCGCGCCGCACCAGCGGCAACGACGACCTCGGCGTTGGCACGCTGGTGATCGTCGGCGGCCTGCGGATATGGCACGAGGATCGCCGCCTTGCCCAACGCCGCCAGCTCGGCCAGCGTCGTCGCGCCCGAGCGGCATACCACCAGATCGGCGTCGGCATAGGCGGCGCCCATGTCTTCGATGAACTCGCGCACGTCGGCTTCGACGTCGCAGCGCGCGTAGCCGCGGCGCACTTCATCGGCATGGCCGCGACCCGTTTGGTGGACGATGCACAAGTCGGGCACCTCGGCCGCCAGCCGCGCCGCCGCCTCGACCATCGCCCGGTTCAAACTCTGCGCCCCCTGGCTGCCGCCAAAGATCAACAAACCAAATCCGCCATGCTTCGGGCGCGCCGGCAGCGCCGCGAAAGCGCGCACCGGATTGCCCGTCACGACGACGCGGCCGGCCGGAAAGTAGCCAGCCGCCGCCTCGAAGGACGTGCAAACGCGCTTGGCGATCCGGCCGAGCACACGATTGGCCATGCCCGGACGGGCGTTCTGCTCGAGCAGGACCGTCGGTATACCGCGTAGCCAGGCGCTCACCACGGGCGGGAAGGATGCGTAGCCACCGACCCCGACGACGACGTCGGCGCCAAAGGCAGCGACCTCGGCTGCGGCGCGGCGCAACGCGCGTGGAATCTGAACGACGAAGTCGACGAGTCCGCGAACTCCGCGACCGCGCACGCCGCTGACCTGCAGAGCGCGGAAGGGAAAGCGCGTGTTGGGAATGACGCGAGCTTCGATGCCGGTCGAGCTACCGATGAACAGCGCCGCATCGCTTTCGCCGAGTGCCTCGGCGACGGCCAGCCCGGGAAAGAGATGGCCGCCTGTTCCTCCGCCCGCAACGATCATCCTCATCCTCAACCCGTCATCCGCGACAGCGCCGCGAGGACACCGACCATCAGCATTGCGCTGAGCAAAGCCGAGCCTCCGTAGCTCAGAAACGGTAGCGCCAACCCCTTGGTGGGCAGCGCCCCCAACACCACACCCACGTTTACGACCGCGCTCAACGTTATCACCGACGTAAGCCCAAAAGCCAGCAGAGAACCGAAGGAATCTGGATGTCTGGCGGCGATGCGGAAGCCGCGAACGGCAAAGAAGGCGAAGAGAAACAAGACCACCGCGGCGCCGATCAGGCCGAGCTCTTCACCGATCAGCGCGAAGACGAAGTCGGTGTGCGCTTCGGGCAGGAAGTGCATCTTCTGCCGACTGTTGCCCAAGCCGACACCGGCGAGGCCTCCCGAGCCGAAGGCGATCAGCGATTGCACGAGCTGAAAGGCTCCCTCCTGGCTCTGGCCCCAGGGGTCGAGGAAGGCGAGCAGCCGCCGCACGCGATAGGGTTTGGCCATCGCCCCTGCGGCGATCAACGCGGCGCCGCCGACCACCAGGCCGCTCATCTGGATCGGCCGCGCGCCACCGGCAAAGAGCATGAGCAAGGCCAGGACGCCAATGATCACCGTCGTCCCGAAGTCGGGCTGCTGCATGACCAGCAGGGCACAGACGCCGACGACGCCGAGCAGCGGCATGACGCCGGTGCGAAAGTTGCGGATCTCATCGCCGCATCGACTGATCCAGCGCGCGGCGAAGAGGACGACCCCCACCTTGACGATTTCCGACGGCTGCAGGCTGAAGCCACCCAGCCGCAACCAGCGCTGGGCGCCGCCGCGCTCGACGCCGATTCCGGGAATCAACACCAGCACCAGGGCCAGCAGACAGAGGGCAAAGATCACGTTGGCCCACCGCTCGAGAAAGTCGATGCGAATACGCGACATGGCAAACAGCCCGAGCGAGCCGAGGGCGAGGGCGATGAGGTGCTTGCGGAAGAAGAGGAGCGGATCGCCGAAGCGCGCCTGGGCGTGAAAGTAGCTGACGTTGAAGACCATCACGACGCCGAGACCGAGCAGGCAGGAAACGGCACCGAGCAGCCACAAGTCGGGCCGGGTCAAGCGCGGCATCAAGACACGACGCTGCAGCGGCGTCAGTGGTCGCAGGCGGTTCACAACGCCTCCACCAGCGAACGGTAGTGGCGTCCGCGTTCCGCGTAGTCGCGAAACTCGTCAAAGCTGGCACAGCCCGGAGCCAGCACGACTGCCTGCCCCGGCCGCACCGCAGTCGACGCCAGGCGCACCGCATCGGCAACCGCGCCGACGACGTCGCAGTCGACGACGCCGCCCAACTGCGCAGCGATTGCCGGCCCGGCGGCGCCGAAGCAGACCACCTTGTCGACACGGGCGGCGAGACTCGGGCGCAGCGAGCGGAAGTCACCGCCCTTGTCGTAGCCACCGAGCAACAGGATGATGCGATCGTCGAAACTGGCGATCGACTTCTCGACGGCGCCGACGTTGGTCGCCTTGGAATCGTCGAAGTAGCGGGCGCCGTTGTGCTCGCCGACCAGCTCGAGCCGGTGCGGTAAGCCGACCGTCGCATCGAGAGCGCGATCGACGGCACTTGCCGGTAGGTCCAACACCGTCGCCACCGCCACCGCCGCGAGCATGTTCTCAGAATTGTGGGCGCCGCGCAGCGGTCGCCCCGACAGGGCAACGCGCTCATCGGCGCAGCCGCGGCGCCGCACCACGGCATCGCCGCCAGCGAAAAAGACGCCGTGCTCGACCGCCGACAGACCGAAGGAAAACACCTCGCCGGCCACATCGACGCGGTGGCGCCACACCCGCTCGTCATCGCGGTTGAGGACCGCCGTGCCATCGCCGGCGAGAGCGCGCAACAATCCGGCTTTGGCATCCTCGTAATCCTCGATGCCGGCATAGCGGTCGAGATGATCCGCCGTCAGGTTCAACCAAACGGCAACTCGCGGCCGAAAAGCGTCCAGCCATTCGAGCTGAAAGCTCGACACCTCGACGACGGCAAAGTCGTAGGCTTCGCCGGCGCCGACCGCCTGACACAGCGGTGTGCCGAGGTTGCCGCCGACGAACACCCGCCGGTCGGCATTGGCGATCATGTTGCCGATCAACACGGTGGTCGTGCTCTTGCCGTTGGTGCCGGTGATGGCGACGATCGGGCAATCGAGGAAACGCGCCGCCAGCTCGATCTCGCTCCAGACGCGAACACCGCGCTCGACCGCGGCGGCGAGGAGCGGATGCTGGCGCGCCACGCCGGGGCTGGGAACGACCACATCGGCGCCGTCGAGGACGCGCAAATCGTCGTCGCCGGCGCGGCGCACGCGGCGATCCAGAGCGACGTCGACACCCGGCCGCTCGACGACGCAGACCCGCGCCTGCTGGCGCAAGAGCAGATCGACGGCGGCGCGGCCGGAAACTCCGGCGCCGACGACGACACAGGATGCCCCGGCCAGATCGGTTCGCGGCGGCTCACTTCCGGGTTGGATCTGACGCCCGCTCATCGCAACTTCAACGTACTCAACGCCAGCAGCGCGCAGATGATCGACACGATCCAAAAACGGACGATGATCTGCGGCTCCGGCCAGCCCTGTAGCTCGAAGTGGTGGTGGATGGGGGCCATGCGAAAGATGCGCTTGCGGCGCAGCTTGAACGACGCGACCTGGAGAATCACCGACAGCGTTTCGCCGACGAAGACGCCACCGGCGACGAGGAGGACGATCTCGTGCTTGGTCAGCACGGCGATGATCCCCAGCGCCGCGCCGAGCGGCAACGCCCCGACGTCGCCCATGAACATCATCGCCGGGTAGGCGTTGAACCAAAGGAAACCCAGCCCGGCGCAGAGGAGCGCGGCGGTGAAGATGGCGAGCTCGCCGGCACCGGCGACGTAGGGAATCTGAAGGTACTCGGCGTAGCGCAGGTTGCCCGCGGCGTAGGCGAACACTCCATAGGTGCCCGCTGTCGTCATCACCGGACCAATCGCCAAGCCATCGAGACCGTCGGTCAAGTTGACCGCATTGGCGGCGCCGACGACGACGAGAGCGGCAAAGGGAACGAAGAAGAGTCCGAGATCGACCGAAGCGTTCTTGAAGAACGGAAAATAGAGGCGCGAATCGAAGTTGGCGAGAGAGAAGAGGAAGGCCGCCGCGGCGGTGGCAACGACCATCTCCCAGAACAGGCGCGTGCGCGCCGGCACCCCCTTGGAGTTTCCCATCACCAGTTTCTGGTAGTCGTCGGCGAAGCCGACCGCCGCGAAGCCGACCGTGACCCAGAGCACGACCCAGATGTAGGGGTTGTAGAGATCGGCCAGGAGGATCGTGGCGAGGACGAGGGAGAAGAGAATCAGCGTGCCGCCCATCGTCGGCGTACCCGCCTTGGCGAGATGCGCCTGTGGTCCGTCCGAGCGAATCTGCTGACCGATCTGGCGCGCCGTCAGCCGGCGGATCAGCCACGGGCCAACGAGGAAGGAAACCAGCAGCGCCATCAGCGCCGCCAGCACCGCGCGAAAGGTGATGTAACGGAAGACGTTGAAGACACCGTGCGTATCGCGCAGGGAGAAGAGAAAGGAGTACAACATCAAGCACCTGCCCCATCCTCCAGCAGAGCCACCACTTCCGCCATGCGAGAGCCATGGCGGCGCACGGCTTCTTCGTTGTCGGCGCCGCGCGACCCCTTGACCAGCAAGACGTCGCCCGAGCGCACCTCGCCGCCGATCCAACGCGCCGCCTCGTGCGCGTCGGCGCATTCGACGATTTCCATCTCAGCGGCAGCGGCGCGCGCTCCGGCCGCGGTCTCGTCCGCCTGTGGCCCGACGGCGACGAGGAAGTCGATTCCCAGACGCGCCGCCTCGGCACCGACCTCGCGGTGCATGCGAGCACTGTGGCCGCCGAGCTCGCGCATCTCGCCGAGCACCGCCCAGCAGCGGTTACCGCTGGCGGCAACCGAGCGCATGCCGGCGACGACACTGGCCGGGTTGGCGTTGTAGGAATCGTTGATCACGGTTGCGCCGTTGGCCAGACGCACCACCTGCATGCGCATCGGCGCTGGCTCCGCCGCCTCGAGGCCGGCGGCGACCGTGGCGATCGAAAAGCCCATTGCGTGGCCGACGGCGGCCGCCGCCAGGGCGTTCTCGACGTTGTGCACGCCGGCGAACGAGAGGTGAATCCGTTGCGACTCGCCTCCCAGGTGTAGTGTCATGTCGAAACCATCGGGACCGCGATCGCGCACCCTCGACGCATGGACGTCCGCGCCGGCACCAAATTCGACGCGCTTCCCTCGAAATCGCTGCGCCGTGCGGACGACGCGCTCGTCGCCAACGTTGACCGCGATCATGCCGCGCTCATCCATCCCGCCGAAGAGCTCGCCCTTGGCGGCGGCAACCCCGTCGAGCGTGCCCAGCCCTTCCAGATGCGCTGCCGCGACGTTGGTGATGACGCCGAAATCCGGCCGGGCAATCTCGGTCAAGCGGGCGATCTCGCCCGGTTGATTCATACCCATCTCGAGAATCGCGATCGACTCGTCGCCGTTCATGCGCAACAACGTCAGCGGCAGGCCGACCAGATTGTTCTGGTTGCCCGCCGTCTTGACGATGGCGCCAGCGACGTCCCGCGTCGCCTCGGCACAGATCGCAGCAAACATCTCCTTGGTCGTCGTCTTGCCGTTGCTACCCGTGATGGCGACGACCTGAAGACCGGCGACGCGCCGGCGATAGTAGCCAGCGAGGTCACCGAGGGCACGCAGGCAGTCGGCAACGATTAAGCACCGGTCGGGCTCGACAGACTCCGGCACACGCTTGACGACGGCGGCGGCGGCACCGGCGGCCAGCGCCGCGGCGACGAAGTCGTGGCCGTCGAAGGTCGGACCGCGCAGAGCGAAGAAGAGCGATTGCTGCGCGACGCGGCGCGAATCGATGCAGGCCTCCGAGAACGACAACACAGCCGCCTCGGGCAGCCCGAGCACGGTGCGTGCCGCGGTCGCCTCGACTACCTCTCGTGCACTCCAGCGCATCGGTTCAACGGCAATCTCGGTCGCAAACGCTGCGGTCATGACTCAGTGTTCCACCGCAAAGACGAGCGACAACACTCCTTCCGGCTCAGGCGCACCCGGCAATGGATGCTGCGAGCGAACATACCCCGAACCCTCGACCTCCACATCCCATCCGTTCTGGTGGGCCAGAACCAGCGCCGCCCGCATGCCCAGACCGAGAAAGCTCGGCGTACCACCGAGCACGGCGGCCTCAGCGGCCGGCGGCCGGTAGGCAGCCGGCAACAGTTCCGGCTCGGTGGCCGGCGGCGGCTCGACGACCTCGTCACCACGCCGGTACACACCCACCTTGCCGAGAGCGTATTCGGCGATGCGGCGGAACACCGGTGCGGCGACCACACCACCGTAGGTCGATCCGCGCGTCGGCGTATCGACGAGGACGAGGATTGCCAGCGCCGGATCATCGGCCGGCACGAAACCGACGAACGAGGAGATACGATCGGTCTCGTGATAGCGGCCTCGTTCGGCATCGACCTTTTGCGAAGTGCCGGTCTTGCCGGCCACCGAAAACCCCACCACCTGCGCTTGTTTGCCGGTTCCCACTTCGACTGCGCGGACGAGGATCTCGGTCACCGCTTGCGCAACCTCGGCGTCGAGCAACGAGTTGACGATAGTCGGGCGGTTGTGGCGCAGCACCCGCCCGCGATCGCTGACGACGCGACGGACGACGTAGGGACGCATCATGACGCCGCGGTTGGCGATCGCGGCAAAAGCGTTGACGACCTGAATGGGAGAGACCGCAACCCCTTGACCGAAGCTCGCCGTCGCCAGATCGATCGCTTTCCAGGACGCCGGCGGGCGAATCAACCCGGCGACTTCGCCGGGCAGCGAGACGCCCGTCTTGCGGGCGAAACCAAAGTCGGCAAACGCCGCCGACAGTCGTTCACTGCCGAGGCGGGCGCCGATCTTGGCGCATCCGATGTTGCTCGAGTTGGCGATGACGTCGGCGAAGGTGAGCTGCTCGTAGCGATGGTGGTCGTGGATGGTCCGCCGGCCGATGCGGAATTTGCCGTTGCCGCAGTCGATGAACTCGTTGGGCGACACCGCCCCCTCGCGCAATGCCGCGGCGGCGAGGAACGCCTTGAACGTCGAGCCCGGCTCGTAGACGTCGGTGATGGCGCGGTTGCGCCAGCGCTCCGGCGTCGCCCGGCG
This sequence comes from uncultured Binatia bacterium (SeqCode), assembly GCA_965216585.1. GTDB lineage: Bacteria > Desulfobacterota > Binatia > HRBIN30 > CADEER01 > CADEER01. Next base: position 1,507,574 of record CBDCGC010000003.1, read on the forward strand.
GAAAAAGTTCGGATCGAAGCTGGGGACGTTGGCCATCGCCAGGATCTCGCCGCTGCGCGGATCCATGACGATGGCGGAACCGGCGCGAGCGCCGAACTCCGCGACCGAGTTTTCCAATTCCTTTTCCGCCACGTGTTGAATCCCGGCGTCGATCGTCAGCTCGACCCGTGCGCCGACGCGCGAGAGCGGCCCCCACTCATCACCCAACACCAACTGCCGCCCTCGCGCATCGCGCTCGACGTAGAGAGCATCTCCCTCTCCACGCAAGTCGCGGTCAAAATGGCGCTCAATCCCTTCGAGGCCCTGACCGTCGATTCCGGTAAAGCCAACCACGTGTCCCGCCAGCGAGCCGCGCGGGTAGACGCGTTCGCGCGTCTTCTCGCGATCCAAACCGCCGATATCGAGGGCGCGCACCTTGGCCCAGCGGGCCGGAGAAACGCGCCGCTTCAGCCAAACGAAAGGCGCTGCGGAGCGCACTCGCTCGTGCAAGACTGCCGGCGGCATGTCGAGCAGGCGGGCAAGCGCCGCCAACTGCCCCGCATCCGCCTGCAGATCGCGCGGTCGTACGAACACGTCGACCGACTCGCGTGTCAGTCCCAGCGCGTCGCCGGCGCGATCGACGATACTGCCGCGGCGCGGCTGGCGAGCCATCGTGCGCGTATGCTGGCGCAGAGCGCGGTCGCGCAGTCGCTCGCCCTCGAGCAGAGTCAGTTGTGCAGCGCGAGCGCCGAGCACCAGGAAGGCGACGGCGAACGCCGCCATCGTCAGGCCAATACGCAATCGTACGACCCGCCCGCTCACGGCAGTGGTGCCTCCTCGTCGATACCCGGCCGGCGCATCGCCAATCTGGTGCGCGCCAGCGCCTGCAACCTCCCCGGCGCGTCGGCCGCAGCAACCCGAACTTCTAGTTCCCGCCCCTCCCTCTCCAACCTCTCCACGAGTTGCTGCGCAACCGACAGGCGATACCCGGCTTCCACCACCTGAATCCTCACCCACACATAGCCGAGTAACGACGCCACCGTGAGCGCGCCCAGAGCGCAGCTCCACAGGATCGTTGCCCGCGTTTCCGCGACCGCACCGCCGCGCAGATTCGGCGGTCGCCAACGCGGTGAAAAATCCGCCGCTCGATTTTCTCTCTTGCCTACCGCCGCACCGGGAACCATACTCATACTCCCAACACGGCAGCGACACCGGGTGCTGGACCGGAGGTTTCGCCCTTGGCGAACACCGCGTTCCAATTCTCGGTGCTGTAGATGCGCAACTTGTCGAGGACGCCCGTGAAAACGACCTCTCTACCCAACCCCGCATACTCGCGCAGGCGCGAGCACAAGAGGATGCGCCCCTGGCCATCGACCTGGCACTCCTGGACGCCAGGGAGGTAGTAGTTTTGCAGAAAGTCGATCACAGACTCCGACTGGTCCTCCAGCCCCCTCAACCGGTCCTCCAGCTCCAGCCACTTGGCCTGCGGAAAAACGTCAATCCAGCGATAACCACCCTTGTGATTGTTGGTGATACACAGCTCGTCGGAGCCGAGCTCGTCGAGCACCTCGCGGAACCTGGCGGGGAAGGACACGCGCCCCTTGGCGTCCAACTTCGCCGTGAAATTTCCTCGAAACATGTGCCCCTAGCTCTCGATATCTCGTCTCTTCCTCCACCCCTCAACCACTGCCACCCACAATAGGGCATTCTGCCCCACCTTTTCCCACCCGAACGTTGTAATCGGGCACGATGCACTGTGTCAAGGGTTTTTTTGGTCTGCCGGTAGCCGCTGCGCGGGTTGACGGCGTTTTAGAACGCGCCGGCAGGGATTCGGGTTATCCGAAAGGGACGCAAGAGACCCAAGGGACCAAAGGGACGGTCAGTCCAGGACCAACGGGAACAGATGAATTCCCTTTGGTCCCTTTGGTCGCTTGCGTCCCTCAGCTGGCGCTGGAACCGAGTCCAAGGGACGGTCAGTCAGGGACCAACGGGAACAGATTGACTCCCTTTGGTCCCTTTGGTCGCTTGCGTCCTTCAGCTGGCGCTGGAATCGAGCCGGCGGTCGACCTGAGCGATACAGGTCTGGTCGCCCGCCTCGAGGCAGGCGACGCGCGCTTGTTGAAAGAGCTCGACGGCGCGCCGCTGCTGACCGAGTACGGTCTCGGCATCGCCCATTCGGTAGAGGGCTTTGGCGCGGACGCCCGCCGTCGCAGGCTCGTTGACCAGGTCGAGGGCCTGGCGGTAGCTGGCGCGCGCCTGGCGCGGATTGTCGGCGGCGAGCTCGACGTCACCGAGGGCGACGAGAGCGCGGGCTTGACCGCTGGCGCTTCTGTTCTCTCGGTGCAGCGAATAGGCGCGCTCGAGTCGGATGCGCGCCTTGCGCAGATCGTTGGCGTGCAAGTCGAGGGCACCCACACTTTCGAGGGTATGGGCGACCGCATCCGTCGCACCGGTGCTTTCGTAAATCGCCAGCAGCTTGAGCAACGATGCTCGCATGCCGCGTGTATCAGCGCGCTGGCGCTGTACGGCGATCAGCTTGTGCAGCGAATCGGCAAGCGCATCCCGATCATCACTCGCCTCGAGCAACTCGGCGCGGCGCCCATAGCTCTGGCTCAAGCGCTCCAGATCACCCGACGCTTCATCGATGGCGATCACGGCGGCCAAAGCCGCCGCCTCGCCGCGCAGGTTTCCCGCCTGCTCGTAGAGAAGGCGCGACTCTTCGTACAGCGCCCGCTTGTCGGTGGCGGAGTCGAGGCGTGCCAGGGCCAGCACGACATCGGCCTGTGCACTTCGGTTCTCGAGCCGCCGGTAGATCGCCAGCGCCTCCTGATAGGTTTCGCGCGCCGCGCCGACCTCGCCGCGCAGCGCCGCTTCGGCGGCCCGGCCTTGCAAGGCGGCGGCGCGCTCCGCCGCCAGCGTCACCGTCGGCATGTTGCGCGCCGCTTTGTTCGATTCGATCACCGGCGACGGAATGTCACCCGACACGGCCGACAACTGGTAGCCGACGGCGAAGATCAGCATCGACGCGGCGAGAATACCGAGATTCGTCAAACGCCGCTGGTCTTCGGGATTGGCAAGCGCGCCGAAGATCGGCGCCCGGCCCCCGCTCTTCTTCTCCACCTCCACTCCGACGTCGGGCGCACAGGCGATTTGCGCGCAGTAGCGCGCCAGCGCACGGGGATCAGCGTTGCGCAAATCGGCCGGTGAGGCGCACTCGGCATCACCGTCGGCATCGTCGCCGGCGACTTCCTCGCCGTCGATGCCGGCAACTCGGGCGTAGAGATCGCGCGCCTCGCCGAGATCGGCGCTGGCCGCGGCCGGGTCGGAAAATTGTCTCAACTCGCCGCGGCGCAACAGCACGTGGGCGCGACCGAGCGCATCGCCGACTTCCTCGAAGAGTTCCGCGCCTCGGTCCAAGGCCTGCAGGGCACTGGCATCCTGTCTGGCCAGCGTGCGCATCTCGCCGGCACACAGCCAACACGTCGCCTGCGCCGCGGCGTCCTCGGTCTCGCCGTAGTGCGCCGCAGCCTCGCAGTAGCTCGCCTCGGCTTCGCCCCGGCGTTCTTTCGAACGCTCGATCTCGGCGATGGCGTAGTGGGTGACGGCGCGCAACGCCGCCGGATCCTCGGCGGTCAGCAGGCGCGCCGCGCGGCGATAGCTGTTCAGTGCCTCTTCGCGCATGCCGAGCGACAGCTCGGTGTCGCCGAGCCGCTGCGCCAGCGCGGCCATCCCTTCGAATCGCCGGTCGTCGGTACCCTGGCGGATCTCGTCGACCAGACGCTGCCGTGCTGCACGCGTCTGCGCCGCCTCTTCGGCACTCAGATCATCTGCCTCCACCTGTAGTGGCGGCAACAATTTCGCTGTGTTCTTCTCGCCTGCTTCGTCCATGCTGGCTCCCAAGGACAAGAGCCACCCGGTCCACTCGCTACCCAAGATACCTGCAAAAAAATTGCCGTCCACAACAGAATGCCGCTGACAAACATATGCGCGTTGACCTGCCAGCACGCAAGTTCTCAAACGGCGTTGTCGGCCAGGAGTCCACCGCCCGGGAGTTCAGCACTTCCGTGTCAGCGTATTCGCCTTCCTTCTCCACATCGCCACCGTAGGATCTCGACGCTGCACTGATCCGACCGCAAGCAAACCTCGGGAACACTTGATCGAGCGAATCCCCACCGACATCCCCCTCGACACTTTCTCCGACACTGCCCCGGATTGACTTCACTCAGTTTTGAGTGTACTCATTTCGATGCGCCCATGAGTCTGCGGGAAGAAAATCGAGCGAAGAAGCTCGAGCGCATTCGAAGCGCCGCCCTTGCGATGTTTCTCGAACTCGGCTTCGAGCGCACCCGCACAGACGCGGTGGCAAAGCAGGCGCGAGTCGCGGCGGGGACGTTGTTCTCCTTCGCGCAATCTAAAGAAGAGCTCCTCGTCGTCGCGTTTCACGGCGAGCTGGAGCGCATCCTGAAAGAACGCACCAAGTCCGTGCACGACGCGCACCTCGTCGAGCAGCTCGTCTACGTGTTCGAGGGACCACTCGCATTCTATGAAGAGCATGGCGAGCTCGCACGCGTGTTTCTGCGGGAAATACTCCTTCCGCATCCCGATACCAAGGTGTCGGGTGCCAATCTCGTCCTGGGCTGCCTCGAGGAGTTGAACGCCATCTGCACAACCGCACAGGAACGCGGCGATCTCGATCCCGGCGTCGATCCTAGCGCCGTCGCATCGAACGCCTTTGCGCTCTACCTGTGGGCCGTGGTCGCCCGATTCAACGGCGTGTTCCCGACGTACCAAGACCAAGTCGCCTTCCTGCGATCGTCATTGAGTGTTCAGCTCGCACAAACCACCGACCCGGGACGGGAGTAGTAGGCCGCCATGAGACAGAGGTCCATTCGCGACTTGGTCGTAACTCTGGTCGGGATCTCGAACGGGCTGGGGCCCGAGACCGCCCGCCAGCTAGCTGGTCACGGCGCCCGACTCGTGCTCGTCTCTCATTCGAAGCCCGCGCTGCGACGGCTGTGCGACGACATCCAGAGAGACAGCGGGAGAGTCAGTCGGAGGATCGTCACAGTCGATGGTGACACCGCAGATCCCGAGACCGCTCAGCGCGCCGTCTCAGCGGCGCGAGACGAATTCGGCGGCAGCCATGCGCTCATCTACAACGCCAACCTTGCTGTCGTCGGGGCATCTGAGGAAGTACCGATCGCCGTCGCTCGGCGGTTGATGGAGGTCAACTTCTTCGGCGCCTTTCACTTCACCAAGGCATTCTTGCCGGAGTTCTTGAATCGCGACGGCCACTTCGTCTTCGTCACGGGGCAGATTGCTCGCACGCCACTCGGCAACCTCGGCAGCTACTGCGCGGCAAGAGCGGCACTGGATGTCTACGCCGAGACGCTGGAGCGCGAGCTGTCCGACACTCGAGTCGGGGTCAGCCGGTATTGGCCTGGTACGATGGAAACCGATTTCTCGGACCAGGCGGCGCAAGGCCCTGCCACAGGGACACACGTCCCAGCGGGCTACTCTTCGCTCCACTCGGTTTCGCCCGATCGGGCGGCTCGCGGCTTGATCCGACTCCTGCACTCGCGCGCTCGTTTTGCCGCGTGTCCAGCAATCTCGCTCGAGTTGCGCAGACGATTTGATGCGATCAGATCCCTTACGCCAATGTTCGCCGAGTGGCATCCCGGAGCGCGTGCTCGCCGACGCCAGGCAGTGACGACTTGGAACATGGTCGACACACCGACCCAGTCGGCGGGGTACGCTCGGGTAACCCGCAACTTGCAAGATCGCGTCCTGATGGTCGTCGGAGCGTCGGGCGGGTTGGGTGCAGCCATCAGTTTTTCTCTGGCGAAAGCGGGCGCCAAGACCGTCTTGTGCGGCCGCAGTGAAGAACGCCTTCACCACACACGACAAAGCATTCGCGATCGAGGATGGAGCGCCGAGTTGCAGCCCTTCGACGTCACCGATGCGCAGGCAGTTCAGGAGGCGGTGGCTTCCGTCCATTCTCGCCACGGTCAAGTTGATGGACTGATCTTCGCGGCGGGGATTGCAACACTCGAGCCCGTGCAAGAGATGGAGTTCGCTCGCCTGAAAGCGTGTACCGCTGTGAACTATGAAGGGCTCACAAACTGCGCTCGCTCCCTGTTGCCACGCTTCCGCGAGCGATCATCGGGCATCCTGGTGAACGTGTCCGTAGCGATCGGCGAACGCCCGATGGACAACCTGTCCGCATTCGGTGCGTCGAAGTTGGCCTCCAACATGTACATTCGCGCTCTCAACCAGGAAGTGAAGGACACTGGCATCGAGTCGCTGATCGTCGTCCCGGGGCCCATCGACACAGCATTCATGGCGCATCTCCTGAACGCCGAGCAAGCGAATTTTTCGTTCTGTATGCGTGAACGTCGAGCCCTCGGCCTGATACCGGTGGAGAAAGCGGCAGCAGGCGTGATTCGCGCAATCGAGGACGGCGATTCCGAGTACTGGTTTCCCGCGACGATGCGGGCCTATGTCGCGTTTAGCCATGCGATCTCGCACGGCTTCGTAGACCACATTGCAAAGTGGTACATGGACTGGAAAAAGGTCCCGGAAATCTGCGAGATGCCCGCGGAGCTGTCCGAACGTGCGAACTCCGTCTACCAGATAGAGTCCACACGAGCCCCCTCGGAGCTCGAGAAGGATTGAAGTCACAAGCGACTCGAGCCAGGGAGAACTCCGCATGACGACCGACCTTTCGATGCTCGTTGCAAGCGCACTTCTCTGCTTCTTTCTTCCCTTCATTCACAACTACTCGAGAGTCCGAGCAGGAGGACTCGCCTGGGCGCTTGGCAACCGGGACAGCCACCCAAACGTGCCCGCTTGGAGCGAACGAGCGGTGCGCACTCACCAGAACTTTGTCGAAAGTCTGCCGATATTTGCGGTGCTCGTGTTGACCGCACACGTCGCTGGTCGCGCAAACGACCTGACGGCGACCGGTGCCGTCGTCTTCTTTCTTCCCCGCGTCGGTCACACAGTCGCTTACATCGCAGGCAGCTGGCTCCGCACCTTCATGTGGTACATAGGAGTCGCCGGGCAAGCAATCATTCTGTCGCAACTCTGGTGAGGGAGAACACCCAGTTGCGCAGCGATTGCTTCTCGTCGCTCGCGGAAACAAAGATCCTTTCGGGAGGAAAGCGCTTTCGGGACGTAGCGGGCGACTCAGGCGAGTTGGCGGCCACCGATCGTACCAGGCGAGGTTTGAGGAGGTCGCCCGAATCGCCCCTACGTCCCTCGTTCACCGCGGCGAGAGCGAGACGGGACCATAAGCGGATAGTCCGTATAAGCGGGAGAATTGACGTCACGTTTCAGTATCGGACGTAGGCGGCGGCGGGTCGGCATGTCGGAGTGCGCTGTGCGGCCGCCGTCGGCTCGGCCTTCCGCACGCCGGCGTCGCGCAGCGCCGACTCGATCTCGGCCAGGCGCTCGTCGTCGGACTCGAGCGCGTCGAGCCCCAGCGCGGCGCGCGCTCTCTCGACGACGGGATGGAAGGAGCTGTGCTCGTCCAGCGCCGACCCGCGCAGCTCGAGCCACTCGTGCGCGCGCCCTGCCAGCCCCTCGCGCAGCGCTGCCACAAGACGCGACTTGCCGATGCCCGCCTCGTCCTCGACGAGCACGGCACGTCCCTGTCCTCGCGCCGCCTGCTCGACGAAGCTCTCGAGGTAGGCGAGCTCGGCCGCGCGCCCGACGAAGTGCGAGAGACCCACGCCGCGGCGCCGCGCGAGGCCGGCCAGTCCGCTCGCGGCGAGCACGCGGAAGATCGGCACCGGCTCGGTGATGCCGCGCAGGGCGCGCTCGCCGAGCGCCTCGAGCTCGAAGGCGCCGCGCACGAGCCGCTCGGTGCTGCCGCTGATCAGCACGCTCCCCGCCGCCGCCTCGCCCTGCAGGCGGGCCGCCAGGTTCGGCGTCTCTCCGACCGCGAGCGGCTCCTGGTGCGCCGCCGCATCGGGCGCCGCCATCACGACGGGCCCGGCGTGCACGCCGATGCGGATCTGCAGCGGGCGCTCGTGCAGCAGCGGAATGCCGGCCGCGATGCGCTCGCTCGTGCGCGGCATCTCGTCGAGGAGCTGCAGCGCCGCGTGCAGCGCGCGAATCGGATCGTCCTCGTGCGCGTGCGGATAGCCGAAGTAGATCAGCAGCCCGTCGCCGAGGTACTGCGCGATGGTGCCGCCGAGCTCCTCGACCACGTCGGCGCAGGTGCGCTGGTACCCTCGCCGCCGAGCCTAAGCCTAGCTTAGTTGCGAAGCTTCAGTCCGCGCGCTCGAGGCGCACCGGCATGGCGGGGCACGCCTCGATGCCGCCGCTGATGAAGCGGACCCAGCGATCCGCGACGCCGTACTTCTCGCGCAGCAGCACGTGCACGCGATCGTGCGCCCCGGGATCGGGACGCGCGCGAAGTCGTTGCTCAGAGCCGTCGCGCTCGAGGCGCACGACGGGATCGCTCTCGAGCCTGCGGATCCACTCGGATTCGGCGTAGCCATGATGGAGCCACGCGACCTCGCCCTCGTCGACGATCCACAGGCGCGCGGGCCAGGTCGAGCCGTCGGCCTCCCAGCGGTGCAGCACCACGATCTCGCGGCCGATCTCGATCAGCGCCAGGTGTGCCACCGCGTACACGACGACCGCGCCCACCGCGATCAGCAGAGCCTGCGCGGCGCGCTTCACGGCCGCGCTCCGTCGCAGGGATCGAGGCGCACGGCGACCGTCTCGGTCTCGGGCGGCTCGTCGCCGTCGTGGTCGAACATCTCGTAGCCCACCGCGTGGAAGAGCCGGCCCATCAGGTACTTCTCGCGCAGCCCCCGGAAGACCTGCGCGCTCGTGTCGCCGTACTCGAGACGCACGGCGTCGGCGCAGCGCGCGACGCCGTGCCGTACCAGCCCGACCCGCGGGCTCGCGACCAGGCCGCGGAAGCCAGCGTTCTGCATGCCCGACGCGATCCACACCGATCCCTCGTGGTCGAGCACCCAGAAGCGCGTCTCGCGCGTACGCCGCGGATAGTCCGTATAAGCGGGAGAATTGACGTCACGTTTCAGTATCGGACGTAGGCGGCGGGTCGGCATGTCGGAGTGCGCTGTGCGAGGCCCGCTGCAGTGGGCGGGCGTATCGAGGGGCCTCATCGACACCTCGTAGCGCACTCCGGGGTCGGACGACAACAGTTTACGGTCTCAGCGAACGAGCCGGCGCGCCGACCCGCTTCGAAAGGGTCATGCAAAAAGGTCGTCTCGGTAGCGCGCCGGATCGGGAATGACGGGTTCAGTGGGAAGGCCGAGATGGCCGAGGATCCGCTCGATGACGGCGCGCTGCGTGATCGTCGCCAGCAGCCGCAACCTGCCCCGCACTCGGGGCAGTCGAGCACGTCGACCGCAAAGGTTCGGCGCAACAGATCCGACCACGGATAGTGGCGCGGCCGCACGTAGGAGCCATCGGGCCGCGGCGGCGGACGCGAAGACCCAGTACCCGGCAGCGGCTGGTTCGAGCCGGCCACCCCTTCCGCGTGCTCCGGTCGCCGCGTGTCAGGGCATTGGCCGGCCCCTGCTGGTTGCGACGGGTCCGGCCAACCCCGCCGCTGAGGCGCGGCGGGCTCGCCCTTTGCGCACTCAGCTGGTATCGACGCCCAGGCTCGCTCGTGCTTCACCCCGCGCGTATGCCCCATGGTAGATCAGCTGATTCGCCCGCGGGCGTGGAACCATCGCCGCCAGCCGCTCGAGGAGCTCGCTCGGCTCGAAACGGATCGCTCTGGTGCCGTCGCGCCACGGACGGCGCAACCGCAACAACAGCCTACCGTCCTCGGTCGACTCCAAAGCGTCGCCAGCCAGCGGCGGTCGCAGCACATAGCGACACAGCCGCTCGAGACGGACCCGGTCGCCCTGCCCGACCGCGGTGTCGGCGTGGAGATCGAAGCCCTGCTGGTGCGCTTGGCGCCGGCCACGGCTGATCACTACGTCGGAGCGCGGGTCGCGGCCGACGCGCACCACCCAGCGACCGGCCCGCGGACCGGTGGCGATGCGGCCGATCACCGTCGCGCCCTGGATCTGCGCCAACGCCGGGTGCTGCGCGAACAAAGGATCCATCGCCTCGCTGGCGCCACCCACCTCTTCGAGCTCGATGCCGTGGCGCCTCACCAGGCGAACGATGCGGCGAGTAGCCGGCTCGGTGGCGAGAGCTACGAGATCGGCGAGCGGGGACGGCTCGGCGTGAAAACCTGTTCGCAGGTAGGCGCTTACGCGGTGCAGAGGGAGTAGGTTCCCTCAGGCTCGGCGCTTGATCGCGAGTGCCCCTAGTGCAGCTAGCAGTGCCACTGTCCCGTAGAGTAGACCCGGCGCCAGGGCCGGCGATGGCACTGCGGGGATCGGACACACAGCGCGGACCTCAGAGATCGCCAGACTGGCCGAGTCGGAGTTGGAGCCGTCGATTATGACGATCGCCGTGAACACATCCTTCACGAAGTCGTCTGCGTTGGGAATATCGCTGAGCGGGAACGACAACGTTCCTGCGCCTGACTCGATCGGCAGCGGACCGAGTTGATAGAGTGGCGGACCGAGTAGCCCGAGGACGATCTGGATGTTGCCGGTGCCAACGCCACGCGCGGCGTCATTGGCATTGAGGTAGTCCACTTCGATGGACTCGGCGCACGACAGTGCGCCCTGGAGTCCCTGGGACCCGCCCAGTCCGCCGGCATCCGGTCCGGGATAGTCGAGTCTTGCGGATCCGCGACCGACTGAGGAGTACATCAACAGGCCGCCGGCAGCGACTCCGGCCTTCACCGAGGTTTCGAAGGATTCTACCGTGAGAAGGCGAGTCCCTCCCACAACCCCTGGGAGGTCCGTGTCTTTGGCGAACTCGACAAACGGCGGAACTCCGAAGAAGTCCTCGATCTCTATCGTGTTCACCGCACTCGAGAAGTCATCGATCACTACATCCGCGGACGCGGGTGCGGTGAACCCGCTTGCGGTCAAGATGATCGCGATGGTGCTTTGCCATATCAACTTCATCCACCCACCCTCCGTTGTTCTGTTGTGCGGTGGTTCGTCACCGCGGGCGAGTCCTCATAGGCCTCGCCGGTCGCCGGAAAGCGCAGTTATAGCGAACTCGCGCCTTCGGCGCATCTGTTTTCCTCCGGTCGAACAAGTTCCGCTCTTTGTGGACGTCGTTCCGCTGTTTGGGCAAGGCAGTCCCGCCCTTGTTTCAGATCCGGAAGGCGCACCTCACCGCGGGGATCGAGCCTGACCGCTCGTCTAGGTCGCGGAGCCATGCGACCGCTGGAACAGGGCGTTTCTGAAGACTAAGATGAGCCAGCCTTCGGGAGATAGAATGGGAGGCGGCATCGCCGGAGCCAGACGTCCTCAATGGGACGTAGCGTCGGAGAAGTGTGTCATGGCCGAGTCGATTCTGTTGGCGAAAAGACCATTCTGCTGCTCGGCAGATACGGCGCGGCCGGTATGGCGATTGCGCCTCTTCTGTTGGAGCACACGCGGCATCGTTTGGTCGTGGCGGGGCGGGATGCGGATCGCGCGCGACGCGGCGAGCCGGCTGAACGGTGAGCACGAGCGGATGCGGATAGTCCGTATAAGCTGGAGAATTGACGGCGTCGATGCCCCGCTGACCGCCCTCCTCCGGGAGGCGTGCGAGACCCACCTGGTGCAGCTCCGCGAGAACGCCCGCGCCTGGGCGCAGGGCGCGAGTCACTTCGCGATGGACGTGCGGGGATGCCGCTACCAGCGGCTGCCCGTCTCCGCTACCGCGTGTGGTGTCTGGAGGAGCCCCGCCGCCACTGGAAATCGCTCGACGAGCCGACGCAGTCGCTGCTGCGGTCTTCGTTTCCCGAGCCGGGTGCACTGCTCTGGGATACCGGCAGTCGTACCAGGACCAGCTCGGCGAAGCGAGCCAGACGGTGGTCTTCGAGTCCGCCGGGGTCGAAGACCGGCCGCTCCTGGAGGCGCTTCAACGCCGGTACCGGAGAAACGAGAAACGGGGACGTAGAGGGCGACTCGGGCGAAGGTACTGGGTGGAAGCCGGAGTGGGAAGGATCGCTAGTCGGCGAGCAGCTTATCGATTTGGTTGACCGGGTAACTGGCGATGTCGAAACGCTTGATCGCCCGCCCAACACTTCTTGGCGATATTCGCAGACCCCGGGATACTTCAGCGATGGGGAGCCCGCAGCGGCGAACCGCCAAGTAACAAACCAAGGCTCGCGCTGTGAGGATGTCGGGTCGCAGAGTGCGGCTGGCAACCTCGGTGCCGCTTACACCGCAATACCGGGCGACCCGGCCGAGAAGGGACTCGAATGGAGCCCCGTCGTCAATTGACGAACCGCTTCGTAGTTCGCTCTGTTCCAAGCGTTGAAGTACGTCCTCAACGAAGCTGCCACTCCCAAGGATTCGCTCGTCGGAGGCCCAGCGCTCTCGGCCCCGCGCCAAATTGGTCACGACCTGCCATCCACCGGCGCTGCGGCGAAGTCCGCCGCCCTCAAGATCAATCTCGCTCTTGCGTTCGACTCCCTCGCGAACGAAACGTCGATAGGCCTGCCTGGCGGCTCCGACGCGGTCGCCGAACTGGGCCAGAACGAAGTCCGTATCTTGGGCGGCAAACTCGTGCTCGCCGAGAAGAACCGCGTGACCGCTCCACCGGTAGTTGTCCAGAGACTCGACGGTTACCGGGAGTTTGGAGCGAACGGGGTTGAGGTGGAGGTATCGAACCAACTCGAGCAGATACGGCTCATCCTCGACCAGGGTGTTCTTGAAGCGATTCTGAAAAAGGTGCCCGGAGCGTTTGTGACGACGATTGAAGCTGTTCGCGTACGGGCCAAGCAAGCGTTGCATGAATCGGGACAACGGGAGGCTGCCAGTTCGCACAAGCGCGTGAATATGGTTGGGCATGAGGACCCAGGCGTAGAGGGCTGCCCGGGACTCGCAGACGAGATCCCCTAGGCGATCGAGGAAATCCCTGCGATCGCGAGTTGATCGGAAAATCTTCCTGCGCTCGATTCCGCGAGCGATGACGTGCTGGAGCGCGCCGGGGTAATCGAGGCGTGGGCCGCGTGGCATCGGTGATCAAGATGCCAGCATTGAAGTCTATGTGTCAACTATCTGCCTGAGTCGGCGATCGGCTCGAAGTGGTTGTCGGCACCTCGCAGCCTGCAAAATCGCCCGAATCGCCCTCTACGTCCCGGTTTCCCGGTTTCTCCCCTCATCGACACCTCGTAGCGCACGCCGGGGTCGGACGACAACAGTTTACGGTCTCAGCGAACGAGCCGGCACGCCGACCCGCTTCGAAAGGGTCATGCAAAAAGGTCGTCTCGGTAGCGCGCCGGATCGGGAATGCCCCCGGCTGCCGTTTGGCGGCGAGCATCTGGTTGCTGGCGGTGTCGTCGGTACCGATAGCGGCGCAGGATCCGGCGTTGTCGACCGAGCAAGTCGTTTCCCGCGTGCAGGCGCGATTCGACTCGACGGAAGACTTGCGTGCCGACGTCGTGCAAGAGACCTCGGTGGTGTCGCTCGGTCGTTCGATGACTGCTCGCGGAACCGTCGTCTTCAAGCGCCCCGGCCGGATGCGCTGGGAGCTGGAGGGCGATGAGAAACAGACGATCGTTTCCGACGGCGAGACGGTTTGGTTCTACCAGCCGGAAGACGAGCAGGCGGACCGCTCTTCGACGAGCTGTCAGCGCGGCGTCGCGTGTCACCGCAGGGCCGGAGTTCCTGCGCGCGGCGGTTGCATTGTGGCAGGAGTCCCATTGCATCTGTACCACCACGAGGCCGGGTTTCGGCGGGGGAATCGCATATGCTGTAGACGACGGCAGGGTGGTCGGTCCTTTGCTTGCACAAGCGACGTGAGGACAGGACTGTCAAGCGCGGGACTTTTGGCTCTGCTAGCGGCTTTGCTCGCTCTACCGGTTGGTGCGACCGAGGGGACGAAGACTCAGGTCGTCGGCGGGGCGCCGAACGAGCTATTGCTCTCGATCACCGCCGATGGTGCATCGACGACTCTCTTTGAGGGGGGCTCGCTTGATGGTGAGCAGATGGCGTGGTCGCCCGATGGCTCCTTTGCCTATGTTCTAGCCCATCGGGATCCGGGCCTCTTGGTCTTCGATGGAGAAAGGATCCTACGTAGCGTTGCGATTGCCCATCCTGAGGAGGTGTCCTTCCATCCGACGCGGCCGTTGGCGCTGGTCCAGGGGGCGAGCTACTCGTCTCGCGCGCCTCTCTACATAGTCGACACGCAGAGCCACTCGATCATTTCCGAGCTCTCTGTGCGGCGCTCGGGCGAACCGTGGGTCTTTACCGCTGATGGCAAGTGGGCCGCTGGATCTCGGGGCAACCTGATTGATCTCGAGCATCTCCTAGTCCGTGACGCGACGTTCTGCGATGGAGCGCCCGACGATAACTACGCGCGGCTGCGGAGCCTGCAAGCCGCGGAGCTCTTGGTTGCATGCAGGCGATACCTGGCGAGATTCCAGGCGTCGACCGGATTCGAGCTGGACCGTGTCTATTTTCGGGATGGGCTGCAGGGCGTCGGGATTCTCCCCGACGGTGACACGGCGATGGTGGTGACTCTCTCCGGGATTGCACGGGTGCGGCTCGAAGATCTTTCCATTATCGAAGTTCTACCGTTCCCGCCTAGCATCGAGTCCTGGATGGATTACGACAATGCCTGGTTCTCGGAGGACGGCAGCGTCGTCGAGCTCGACGATCAGGATTATCTCCGAACGTCCGATCTAAGTCCGATTGACTTTCGGTGGGTTGAGGGGCTTCCGATTGCCCCAGAGCTGGCGGGGAGAGTGCGGTCGTATAGCTGGGCTTGGCGGGAGAGCGACCGCTCGTACTATAGGGCGCGCCAGGGTGTGATTCGTGTCGATGCTGACAGCGGCGAACGAACCAGCGTCGTCCCCGACCGCACGATCCGCGGCACGCTGTTCTCGTCGCGTCAGCCGTACGGTTACGTTCTAGTAGGCGGCTTGGGTGAAGCGCAGCGGGTCTCGCTGATCGACGGACCTGTTGGGCCGCAGTTTCAACTCTTGGCGTCGGGCGCTGACCATTGGTCGCTGAAGGTTGCTGTGGCGCCAAACGGAGGCGCGATCCACTACGGTGTCTTGGAGGAGCCCAACTCGTACCGCTTGGAAGCCATTGATTTCGCGGATCATACGTTGCTCGGATCGATGGTCTTGGGTGCCGACGTGTTGGAGGACCTGGCGCATCGTGACGAGCCCAGTTTGATCCCCTTGTCGCGTACGCGGTCGCTGCTCGTGGCCCGCTACTACCGGCAATACGCGATCGTCGACCTAGCGGCGGGGCGGGTTGTTCATTCCGGTGACTACAGGGGGCGTTTCGTCGACGCTGCCGGCGACCCGGCCGGCAGCGGAGCCTTCCTGCTTTACCTCGCGGAGGTTGGTGACGGCGACGCCGACCTGCCGCTCGTCCAATACGTCGAGCCTGGTCGAGCGCCACGCGACGTGTGGCTCGGGCGTAGACATCTCCGGCCCGAGTCACTTGTTGTGCACCCAGCCGGCAGCGAGCTCTATGTGGAGTTGGCAGCGTCGCGCGGTCGGCATCAAAGCCTTGCGGTTGTTGATCTAGCGACCGGGAGCACTCTTGAAGAGATCTCGTTCCCGTCACAGATCTACGATATGGCGCTGAGCAGCGATGGTGGGCAGCTGGTTGTTGCGCTCGAGGACGAGCCACATTTGGTGGTTATCGACACGGCATCTCGCACGGTGCTTGGCTCTGTACCCGGCGCGCCTCGATTCGGCCCCCTGAACCTTTTTCTCGGCGGATTTGGTGCGGGCCAACTCGACGCCGATCCTCTGCTGGCAGCGACACCGGCGGCGCCAGATGTGGTGCTCTTCGATAATTGGCTACTCCGCGACGGTAGTGCTGTGACGAGCCGCTCGATCGCCGTTGCCGGGGGTTCCCATCTATCCCATGTATCTCTGCGCCAAGAGCCGGATCGATACTTCTCTCTGTCGGCGGCGCGCGGGGGGCGTTTCGCGTACGTTGCTGATTGGAAGCTAGCCTTCCCCGATGAAGATTACGTGGACGGAACATTGACCACGATCGATGTCGAGGCGGGCACTGTCGCAGAACGCCCGCTCGACCAATCGCTCGGCTGGGTGATCGCCGATCCGTCGGGCGAGGTCGCGTACTCGGTCGCTGGTGATCGTAGCGACCGACTCATCGTCAGTGTCTTCGACCTCGCCAGCGGTGAGATTCTTCATAGCCTGGCTGCCGAGGGGAAGGCTCCGTTTCGGCGACTGGTGCTGTCCCCCGACGGGACGTACCTCGTCGTCAGCCACGACCCGCTGGCGATCTTGGATACGCGCGACTCGCGCGTGATCTCGTTCGCCTTATCGCTCGAGCAGCCGCCGGCCCTCACGGACGATCAGGTCTACTTCACGCTGCCCGATGACCGCCGCTGGCTCTGGCGCATGCCGATCGGTGAGGTTGGTGAGCCGGAGCGTGTTGTGCAGATTGGCAGGGATACTGCAGCGATCGTTTCGGTCACTGCGGCGCCGGACGGTCAGTCGGTCCTTGTCTTTGGCCGCGACTACAACCGTTTCAAGAACGTATTCGTAGTTCGGCACGATGGGAAGACAACGGAGATTGCGGTCGATCAGTCAGGGTGGACTGTCGAAGGAGTTGCATTCAGTGCCGATGGTGAGCGGATCTATGTCGCGTCGCGGAGCTTCATCGAGGCCTTTGATGTTGCAGGCGGGGTGCGGACCGCGCGGATTCCGACCAGCGAACAGTCGAACCATTTGGTCGTCGGCTGTGCTGGATCTTGTCCCGCTGGGCGACCGACACCGGTGCGAACGCCGTGGCGGGAGCGAGGTACTCTGACGCCCACTCCAGTGCAGACGCCGCGCCCGACGATTCGGCGGGACTACGAGTGGTTTGAGATTGACCCGATCGCGGCTCGCCCGGGCGATGTGGTCGAGCTAGCGCTGCGCCACCGCAGCACGGTGGAGCTGCGGCGCGCCATTGCCATACGCCATGATCTGATCCTGCCGCCGGTGCTCAAGCTCGACTATACGCTGGATGGGACGCTGGATTGCGAGGGCTGGTTTACTCCCTGGGATCGCGACAACGACCCGGTCGTAGCGCGGTTCGAAGTCGCAGACGACAGGTGTCCAGCGCTGGGAGGTGGCTGCCAGCGGCTCTCGGTAATTGCCGCCTCCGAATGGGAACGCGACTCCGGCCAGGTGCTCTATCGTTGCCGCGCTCGCGTGTCGCCACACGCGGCACTCGGTACCTACCCGATCGAGTCGGAGAATCTGGTCGTGGAGTCGTGGGATCCGGATCTCGATCCGTTTGTGCGGTCTGGGGAGGTGACGGTCAGTGGCGCCGCTGGACGACCGAAGTTTCAGCCGCGAACGGACGCGCCGGCGCCGCGGAGGCGCCGGCAGAGGGTGACGACGCTACGTGGCTCTACTCCCGGCGGAGTTCCTGGTGAAGAAGTCGGTGTCGGCTTTCGACTGAACTCAACGAACGCTCTTCCGAGCGGTGAGTTCGTCGGGCGGATCGAGATCCCGGAAGGCCTCCGGCTTGTTGTTGAAAGCACCGGCTACCCGCGATGCGGAATCAACTTCACGAATTCCTATCCGTATGAGTTTGCAGCGGTGCCTGGCGAGTGCGAGTCGGGTCCTTGTTCGATTCTCGAAGTCTCGATGTCTCTGAAGACGGGAGGGGACCGATACTATTCTGAGCAAGCGTTGGATTGGTTGCAGTGGTTTGATCTGCCGATCTTCGAGTGCCGTTATGTCATCGCGCCGGACGCTGCCGTGACGCAGCTGCCTCTGGTTGTGCGCAGCGCGATGTTGGACAGCGAGGTCCTGGATACGGAGCCGGGGGTTGTCCATGTCCGTCTACCGGAATCGACTGCGACCCCGTCACCGACCGAGATTGCGACGTCCTCGCCGACTGCTACTTCCGGTTTGATGGAGCGGCCGTGCGAGCCGTTACAGGCCGGCCGCGGGATCTTGTGTGTCAGCGCCATCGAGGCTGATCCCGACGAGGTCGTGCCGTTGTCGATTCGTTTTCGATCGGCGGGCGCGTCGTACGCGGGATTGGAGTTTGTCATTCCCTCTGAAGTGCTGCATATCGCCTCCGCGGGTGGCGACCCACCCGGTAGCGAACGGGTTGCTTGCCGTGTCGAATCTGCCGCGGGGAAAGACAATACGCTGTTCGCACGAAGCAGTGGCGGAGCGGTGAAGGTTTTGGTCATTTCGTTGAGCGATCTGAACCCGATTCCCGACGATATCGTTCTGATTCGGTGTATCGCCACCACGTCGGGGAATCTGCTGCCAGGAAGTCATGACATTGTTCTGCAAGCGCCGGAAGGTTCGGATCCGGAGGGCGCACCTCTGCCCATTGACGTTCAGCCGGGTGCGCTGAGAGTGCCCGGTGGTCTGCCGATGACGGCGACCGCGACTCCGCAGACCGGACGTCGACCGATAGATGCGCCGGCGCGGTCCGCTTCGAGCAGTGGTTGCCAGATTCAGCGTTCGGGGGCGGTTGGGATCGAGGTGAACGCCGCCTGGATGTTCACGCTACTCATGGCGCTCGCCCGGATCAGCCGGAGCCGACGACCCAAGCACTGAGCGATGCTGCGGTCATGCGCCCAGTGTCGCCGCGATCCACTCTCGCGCCGCATGCGCGAATGCCGCGAAATCTCCCGGTGCGCGCGAAGCAAAGGATTCGACCCGATCGACGTCGAGTCGGACATAATCGTGGACGAGGACGTTGCGAAAACCGCCAAGTCCGCGCAGACGCTCCCTGAGAGCATCGTCGATCACACCTCGGGTATGGAGCTGGGTGATCACGTCCTCGTGATTCTCAGCGCTCACCCCGTAGTGAGCGCTGAGAATGTGGTTGCCGATATCCAGGACGATCTCTGCGCCGAGTTGCAGACCGCGTTCGAGAGCCCAGCGATCTCGAGGCTGCGACGCGCCGCCAGTGCCTTCGGCGCCGATCTCCTCGAGTCCGGAGATCACTTCCTCCAACTTCAAAAGCCGGCGGCGCAGGGCATCAGGACGCAGAACCATGCGAGCGTCCCTCGAGTCGTAAGCCGGCATTCTCCCATTGCACGTCCAGAAACGGCTTGAAGTCCCAGAAGCTGGCGCGCGCCCGTACGACGAACTCGGTCTCGGCATCCGGGTGCCTTGCGTAGAGGCAAATCCCTCGATCCGCAACCTCTTTCGCGAGCACGATCGGCGCGTCGTTCAGCAACACGAGGTCGAGGTCCGCGTTCACACTGTCCAAGACCTCGGCCCTGAGCCGTACGATCTCACTCAGATCAAGCCGCGGTTCGGTCAAGATCCCGAGGTCGATGTCTCCAACCCGCTTCACCTGCTCGTCGACCGCTGAGCCGAACAGGAAAACGAGACGCACCCTGGAATCTCTCGCAAGAACGTCAGCGGCTTTTTTCGCAAGCTGACGTGCGCCCGCCGGAGAAAGCCGTTCCATCGCCCGCGACCCTAGCACAGCACTCGTCGCTTCTCACACGTCGATCCGCGAAAAGACGACTCCGAAAGCAAATTCCGGATTCCAGAACCGACCGCGTGGCTTTCCTCGTGGACCGGTGCTCCCGCTACCGCGAGCCGTCTCTCCTGTCTCTCCGACCTCCAGGACCTCGCCGGTGTCGGAGGCAGCGCAATCGCTGATGCCGGAGTAGGGCAAAGATGCGGCGGCTCTTCCGTGCGGCCGTGCTCGGTCCCGCCAATGCTCATGTAGGATGACCTACACACCGCTTGCCGAAAGCTGTGCGCGGCCCACCTGACGCGCTCTGACACGTTTCAGCTCGCGGATTGTTTTTCCTTTGAGGGTAGTTCCGGTACTCCGTTTGTTCTAGGCGCGAGTGGAGTCGGAACATCGGAACTACGTCGGGCAACTCGTCCGGTCGGATACACGTCCGGTTGAAGTCGAGCTGGATCGTCCTCTGTCCGAGCTTCGCGCTATGCAGGATTCGAAGTATGGAGTGGGAGCGGGACGCGATCGTCGTCGTCGGTCATTTGGCCGCAGTAGCTGGATCGCCCAAGTGCGCGACCAGTTGACGTAGCGGTTCGCGTTGCGGCGGCGGCAAGGTGGACATGCGCCGCATCAAGGCCTCGAGATCGCCGCGGTCGAGCACACCGGCGAGATCGGCCGGCAGAAGGCCGCCCGCTATACAAGCGTCGACCCACTCCCGAAGGGGCGGCAACTTGGGTTGGCCGCCGGTACACCAGCAATACTCGAAGAGGCACATTACGTAGTCGAGGATTGCCGCCTTTACATGTCGCCGGTCTCGCGACCACCGGTTTGGGAAAACGTCCATCACGATCTCGTAGGACGGCCAATAGTACAGGCGACCATTGTCGTAGTTCTCCCGACACACTTCGTCGATCGCGGCGCGCAGCACCGCTTTCGACGCGGCGTTGGCAGTGATCACCGATGTGGGCCTGAAGGTTGCGACCAGAGGAATCGGAGACAACGTGAGAATCCCTTGGCGTCCGGGCAATGCTTCGCCAGCAGCTCACGGATGACTCGCAGATTGTCGATGTTCTCGGCAACGCTGGCGACGCGAAAGCGGTGCCTGGACGGATCGAAGCGATCGCGCGGAACGGCGCGCCAGAACACACCGCCGGTTGGCTCATCATACCATACCTCGGAAAGGCCGAGCGGATAGTCCGAATAAGCGGGAGAATTGACGTCACGTTTCAGTATCGGACGTAGGCGGCGGGTCGGCATGTCGGAGTGCGCTGTGCGAGGCCCGCTGCAGTGGGCGTTAGCCGCAATTATCTGCGCTCGGACACGATTGACCGAACACAGACTGAAGAAGACCAACCCCGCCGATCAAAGTAGTTCGCCAGAGAAGCTTAGCTCGCTCCACGCCCATTCCCATTCTGTTCGCATCCGATGATGGCATTAAGCACACCGCCTGTTAGTTCATCGATGTGGACTTGGTAATCGAGGTTGGTGTCAAAGGGGAGGCACTGCTTCATAAGACTGGGGCTCTCCTCGAAGGAGAGCCGCACACCGAAGACGAGTTCGTGGATAGAAACTATCCCATCGTAGTTGCAATCGCCGGCGCAAGAAGCTGCCCCGACTGAAAGTTCCTGGCAAGGATGTCACATTCTTGAGCCTGGCTTGGGGTCCCTCCACCTTTGCTTCCCTTCCCAACGTGTCGACCTCATGTGGCGACCAGCGGCGGCGGTCCCGGTCGGTCGACCGCAGCGAACGACCGAGCCGTGGAGGAGCGTTGTTCACGGAGATCGGCACGGGCGGAAACGGTCGGCGGCCAGTGGGGCCGGTCGGCTTTGAGGTACTGCTGGGTGACGGGAGGACGGTACGAGTCCCCGAAGGTCTTGACGCGGGATCGCTGCGCAGCCTGCTCCAGACGCTACGCGAATGCTGAGCCTGCCGCCGTCGGTGCGGGTGTTCGTGTGCCGAGAGGCGACCGACATGCGCAGAGGAAAGCGCTTTCGGGACGTAGCGGGCGACTCAGGCGAGTTGGCGGCCACCGATCGTACCAGGCGAGGTTTGAGGAGGTCGCCCGAATCGCCCCTACGTCCCTCGTTCACGGACCCGGATCCGCAAGGGATCCAGGCGCGGCGAACCGCATCCGGCGGCCAGGGGCAGCGTTTCCGCCCGAATCTCTGTCGAAATGGAGTGGTCCCAACGGGATCGGTGCGAATCGTTGGTATCAACCCGAAGCGATGGGACAACCGCGCAGAGCGGCGTCGACCGCGGAGATCAGCTCGCTGATTTCTACGCGTTCGGTCCCGTTGGCGTCGAACACCGCACAAGAGTCGAAGGAAGTCGTCCCGAGGGCGATACGTACACCGCGCACGAGCTCCGCGATCGCGACGCTTCCGTCGTCGTTGCAGTCGCCCGTGCAGGCGGACGTCGTGGGCTCGAGAGCGAGCGAAAGGACATAAACATCGTCGTCTCCGTTCGGCTCGAGCTCTTGCTCAATCGGGAAAAACACCCTGCGGAAGCGCACGAACGGGCTAGCGGCGACCAGGACCGCCCCGTCCTCGGACGGTTGCGGGTCGTCGATGCTGCTGCATGCGAACGGCCTACCGGATGCCCCCGCTTCCACGTGAAGGCCGGCAACGTCGTCCGCGTCGATGACGCGACCAGTCGCCTTTCCGGAAGTGAGAAAGATCTCGCGTCCGGTGGTTCGGTCGAAACCCGGATCGTCCGGCGTGCACGGAACTCCATCGGGCCCCTTGTAGGGGTCGGTAGCGTCCACCGAGCAGGTCCCGCCGTCGGCGAGGTAAGAGAAGGCCAGCCCGACGCGGAGACTGATGGAGCCGGGCGAACCGCGGCCGGCCGATGCGATCTCTGGAACCCCGACGCAAGCATTCGAATATCCCCGTCGCCCCTGGCTCAAAGGCGGCCAGACGCCGGTGCGACAGTGGGGGTCGACGTCGTCGATGTGGTGGTCCACCTCGATCGCAACATCCGCGCCGTCGAGCCCTTCCGGCGCGCACCCGATGACGCCGTTGCCAGCGACCCCGGGGCCCATCCCGGGGACCTCGGTCGCACGCATACAAAGGCATCCGATACCGGGGATGGGAACTGGCAGCAGAGAGAGATCCGAATCGAGGAGGGTCACCGGCAGGGTTGCGGAGCCGTCCGGCCGGCCGACGTACAGACTCGCATGGCCGGCGATCTCGACCGATACCGAGCTCAGCGCGTCAACGATTCGCAGCGACGAACGCCCCGCGCCGAGCTGAAAGGACAGTCTTCGTTCGGGCATGCACCCGGGTGAGCACCCGTCACCGCCGATGCGGTTGCCGTCGTCGCAAACCTCGCCGGCGTCGATGACGCGGTTGCCGCATGCGGCTCGATCCGCGACCTCGGTGACGGCGATTCTCGCGACACTGCCTCCAATCGGAATCGACCTGGTTTTCCCCGTGGTTCGGTCGATCAGTGCCGCGGTGCCGGTCGGCCGGCGTCCGAGTAGAAGGCGGTCACCACTGGGGGCGACGGCGAGCGCCTCGCCGGCGAACCCCGTATCGATCCTCTCGACGATGGATGCAGTCGCTGTGTCGATGACCACGACCCCGTTCCGATAGAGGCTCACGGCGTAGACAAGCCGCCCGTCGTCCGAGACCGCCAGATCCGTGGCCGCACGCCCGAGATCGAGGACCGGCCCGACGTCGCCGCGCACGACGTCTACGACACGAAGTCCGCGGCTGGTGCCGACATACGCCGTGTTTGCGCCGGGCCCCAGCACGACCACGCCCCCTTCGAACGCGTAGGGTGGATCCGACAGATCGACGACGTCGGTGGCACCAGTTGCGGTTTCGAGAACCGTCAGCCAAGCATCGGTCGTGATGAACAGACGCGAGCCGCTGGGAGTGGCCGCGATGTCGATTCCGCGACCCGAGAACGAGGCAAGCGTCGAAACGGATTGGCTGGGCAGATCGATCGCATGCACGGCAACCGTATACGACCCGATCGAGTTGCTGGTGAGTGCAAAGACGGTGTCGGGATCCTCCGAGACCGCGAGCGCAACCACCCAATCGTCGAGCTCGACGACACCAACGATCTCATCGCGCGCTGTATCGATCTCGAGGACCGAGCCCACCCCACGGAACCGCGACAGGGAGATGAAAACGCGCGTGCCGTCCGACGAGGCCACGGCGTCGCCGAGATTGGACTGTGCCTGGCGGGCCGAAGTGCCGATGATCGGGATCACGCCGACCACGGCAGCGGAACGCAAGTCGACAACCGAAACACCGACACCTGACCAATCGCCGTGCGCTACGTAAGCGAGATCCAACCCCTCCGCTGCTACCGCCCCGCCCACGACCCAGGCGACCAGCACGGCACTTAGAACGCGCCTTCCGGTCGCCGCGCCTCCCAGCCCGATCGCCATTTCCGATGATAGCTATCGGCGGCCATCGCGAGTCAAGCAGTTTCTCCCTCGCTGACGCCTACGGCTCGGGGCACGAGCATTTCCTACCCAAAATGCCCCGTCCAAGACCAGAAAGTGGCCCACCCCAGCCCGGAAATCGATGGATGTCGGTGACGTGGGCTGGTCAGACCACGATCTCCCCGGTAGACAAGCCGCCCGTCGTCCGAGACCGCCAGATCCGTGGCCGCACGCCCGAGATCGAGGACCGGCCCGACGTCGCCGCGCACGACGTCTACGACACGAAGTCCGCGGCTGGTGCCGACATACGCCGTGTTTGCGCCGGGCCCCAGCACGACCACGCCCCCTTCGAACGCGTAGGGTGGATCCGACAGATCGACGACGTCGGTGGCACCAGTTGCGGTTTCGAGAACCGTCAGCCAAGCATCGGTCGTGATGAACAGACGCGAGCCGCTGGGAGTGGCCGCGATGTCGATTCCGCGACCCGAGAACGAGGCAAGCGTCGAAACGGATTGGCTGGGCAGATCGATCGCATGCACGGTAACCGTATACGACCCGATCGAGTTGCTGGTGAGTGCAAAGACGGTGTCGGGATCCTCCGAGACCGCGAGCGCAACCACCCAATCGTCGAGCTCGACGACACCAACGATCTCATCGCGCGCTGTATCGATCTCGAGGACCGAGCCCACCCCACGGAACCGCGACAGGGAGATGAAAACGCGCGTGCCGTCCGACGAGGCCACGGCGTCGCCGAGATTGGACTGTGCCTGGCGGGCCGAAGTGCCGATGATCGGGATCACACCGACCACGGCAGCGGAACGCAAGTCGACAACCGAAACACCGACACCCGACCAATCGCCGTGCGCTACGTAAGCGAGATCCAACCCCTCCGCTGCTACCGCCCCGCCCACGACCCAGGCGACCAGCACGGCACTTAGAACGCGCCTTCCGGTCGCCGCGCCTCCCAGCCCGATCGCCATTTCCGATGATAGCTATCGGCGGCCATCGCGAGTCAAGCAGTTTCTCCCTCGCTGACGCCTACGGCTCGGGGCACGAGCATTTCCTACCCAAAATGCCCCGTCCAAGACCAGAAAGTGGCCCACCCCAGCCCGGAAATCGATGGATGTCGGTGACGTGGGCTGGTCAGACCACGATCTCCCC
The DNA here is from genome assembly GCA_965216585.1 of uncultured Binatia bacterium (SeqCode). GTDB lineage: Bacteria > Desulfobacterota > Binatia > HRBIN30 > CADEER01 > CADEER01. Next base: position 1,532,594 of record CBDCGC010000003.1, read on the forward strand.
GGGGCCCAGCTTCGGAGCGCAGATCGCCGCAGAGAGAACCCCCTCAACTACGGAGATGAAGGCGACGCAGGTAACGACTCGACCGAGTCGGAAAACGAAAGCTCGACCGAGTTGGCCCCGAGCACGAAGCGGTTAAGTCGGACGGGTCGTTACCTACGAGGTTGTGAAAAAATCGGAATCTTGTGGGACGGAGTCGGGTTTTGAAAGTGACCGTGATGCTGACGACTTAGTAGGACACGTGAATCGAGGGGCTGTGCTTTGAGTCGGAGGTGGGCGTCGAGCGGGGTGCCATTGGCTCTATGACGGTCGGATCTTGGTCTCCGGGAGCCCCGTCGTCAATTGAGGAACCGCTTCGTAGTTCGCTCTGTTCCAAGCGTTGAAGTACGTCCTCAACGAAGCTGCCACTCCCAAGGATTCGCTCGTCGGAGGCCCAGCGCTCTCGGCCCCGCGCCAAATTGGTCACGACCTGCCATCCACCGGCGCTGCGGCGAAGTCCGCCGCCCTCAAGATCAATCTCGCTCTTGCGTTCGACTCCCTCGCGAACGAAACGTCGATAGGCCTGCCTGGCGGCTCCGACGCGGTCGCCGAACTGGGCCAGAACGAAGTCCGTATCTTGGGCGGCAAACTCGTGCTCGCCGAGAAGAACCGCGTGACCGCTCCACCGGTAGTTGTCCAGAGACTCGACGGTTACCGGGAGTTTGGAGCGAACGGGGTTGAGGTGGAGGTATCGAACCAACTCGAGCAGATACGGCTCATCCTCGACCAGGGTGTTCTTGAAGCGATTCTGAAAAAGGTGCCCGGAGCGTTTGTGACGACGATTGAAGCTGTTCGCGTACGGGCCAAGCAAGCGTTGCATGAATCGGGACAACGAGAGGCTGCCGGTTCGCACAAGCGCGTGAATATGGTTGGGCATGAGGACCCAGGCGTAGAGGGCTGCCCCGGACTCGCAGACGAGATCCCCTAGGCGATCGAGGAAATCCCTGCGATCGCGAGCTGATCGGAAAATCTTCCTGCGCTCGATTCCGCGAGCGATGACGTGCTGGAGCGCGCCGGGGTAATCGAGGCGTGGGCCGCGTGGCATCGGTGATCAAGATGCCAGCATTGAAGTCTATGTGTCAACTATCTGCCTGAGTCGGCGATCGGCTCGAAGTGGTTATCGGCACCTCGCAGCCTGCAAAATCGCCCGAATCGCCCTCTACGTCCCGGTTTCCCGGTTTCTCCGACGGGACCAGGCCGAACAGAACTTCTCGATCAGTTCGGTATTCTTCGACATGTGAGTTCTCCTTTGAGTGAGCAGAGAGCTGACTACGAGTCCGAACCCTCGTCGTCACAAGAAATCGCGTCTTCTGGGCAGTTTGCAGCTGCGCGACGGGCGATTGTCACCAGGTTGGGTAGCACGGTGTCCATTAGGACTCGACAATGACCGCGCTCGTCCTCACCGAAGACTTCCGGAGCCAGCTCGTAGCAGCGTCCGTGACCGACGCACGCAGCTGAATCGACCCTTACCTTCATCGGACGAGTGTTCACTTCCGATCTGCTTCTTGCCAGACGAGTGGCAGGTATTGAACTTCGCGAATGCCGGGGCTGTAGCGTGGCACTTCGCCCGCGGCGATCGAATACTCGGGGATGCGTCGGTGCCATTCTTGCAGTGCCACTCGTAGCTCCATCCGTGCAAGATGTGACCCGAGGCAACGGTGGGGGCCGGCTCCGAACGCTACATGTCGGTTCTTCTCACGATCGAAGTTCACGCATTGGGCGTCTTCGAACTCATCATCGTCCGTGTCGGCCGCACCAAGAAGCAGATTTACGAGTGACCCCGCCTCGAGCTCGACTTCTCCAATCGTCACGTTCTTCTTCACCAACCTGGGCACGATTGCGACGGGCGTCTCCCAGCGCAGCATCTCCTCGACGGCATCAGCCGTTACGCTGGGATCGTCGACCAATCGGCGCCGTTGCACCGGATTGGAGGCCAGATAAGCGATGCTACAGCCCAAGCTTGCCGTGACCGTGTCGAGACCCCCGAGCAGGAACAGGAAACAGATGTCGAGGGTCTCGTTGGTCGTGAGCTTGCGGCCGTCTAGCTCTGTTGTCGTCAGGTACGTGATCATGTCGTCGCGCGGCTCGTCGGTGCGTTCGGCGATAAGGTTCTCGAAATATGCGTAGATCCTCTTGCCCGACTCGACGCGCATTTCCGTTGCTTTCTCGATGTCACCTGGAGGTGCGTTGGGTCGGATGATTCCGTCCTTCAGCTCGAGGAAGAGCGCCATCTGGTCGACAGGTAGACCCATCAGGCGCAGGAACGCCGTACAGGGCAGGGGAATGGCGAAGGCAGTGTTGAACTCGCATTCGCCAGCTTCGATGAACTCGTCGATCAGCTCGTTTGCGTGTTGCCGAATATCGGGTTCGATAACCGTCATTCTCTTGCGGGAAAAACGGGAGTCGAGGATCTTACGGTAGCGGGTTTGTGCCGGCGGATCGATTTGTTGCGGGATCATTGGGCGATCTGTTCCCAGTGCCACATGGACGTCCATCTCCGAAGAAAAGATCTCGGGATGGCGTAAGGCCCATACGACGTCCGTGTATCGGGAGATCACCGGGTGACCCATCATCGCCGTCTTGGCGACTGGAAAGTGTTCGCGGAGGCGTTTGTAAACGGGCTGCGGACAGGACGCGAACGCCGGATCGATGAGATTGACTTCGCCTGTATCTGGATCTGGGTTCTCGCGTGTCATCGCGCACATCCCCTCATTCCACTGTTCTAGTCGTGTCGGCGCGTGCCGAAACGCTCGGCCTGAAGCCGTGCTTCATCGGCAGAGACTGTCTGGCCACTATCGTCAAACGGTGTCGCGAAAGCGGTCGCCAACTGTTTCTGGATATCGCCGATCGTGACGAAACCTGTTTCGAAGTCGGACGGAGGTTTGCCTCCTTTGCCTTGTTTCAGGCTGAGGTCGACGTCTAACGCTTCGGCGCGCAGAGCGCCGACGGTGCACGATTCGCGTGACCGATGGGCAAACGGATCGTACTGAAAATGCCGCATGGCGTTGGCATGGGTGATCTTGTCGATGTCTTCGTCGGAAACGCCCGACAGCGATCTCCATAAGACCTCGGGCGCTTGCGGCCAAGTTGCGTCGGAGTGCGGGTAGTCGCATTCCCAGGTGATCGTGTCGACACCGATGAGGTCGCGATTGCGAATGCCAGCTGCATCGTCGATGAAGCAAGTCACGATGTGTTCACGGAAGATGTCGCTCGGGAGCTTGTCGCCGAAATCCTGGTGAGTCCACGCGTGATGATGTTGATAGGTGTAGTCGACTCGCTCGAGAAAGTAGGGGATCCAACCGATCCCGCCTTCGGATAAGGCGAACTTCAGATCCCGATACTTGCGGAGAAACTGCGAGTAAACGAGCTCGGCAGCGCAACGGTAGAGGCTGATCGGAGTCGACGCGATCATGATCTCGACGGGTGCTTCGGGTGCTGACAGATCCATTCCGGACCCCGATCCGATGTGTAGGCAGACGATCGTTCCCTCGTCGCAACATGCCTTCCAGAAGGGCTCCCAGTGCTCGCTCTGTAAGCTTGGGTAGCCTCTGGCAGCTGGGTTGTCCGAGAAACTGATTGCGTGACAGCCTTTTTTTGCCACGCGGTGAACCTCCTCGGCCAACAATTCGGGGTCCCACATCATGGGAATGGCGAGAGGAATGAAACGTCCCGGATGACGCCCGCACCACTCGTCGATGTGCCAATCGTTGTAAGCTTGGACCATCACGCGTGCGAGTTCTTTGTCCTCGTTTTGTGCGAAGAGCTCGCCGCAGAAGCCGGGCACGGACGGAAAGCAGAGGGAACCCAGGGTGCCGTTGGCGTTCATGTCCCCGATTCGCGCGTCGACGTCGTAGCAGCCGGCGCGCAACTGATCGACCGCGGTTGGTTCCATTCCGTATTCTTCCGGCGGGCGGCCGGCGACGGCGTTCAGACCGACGTTAGGCAGTTGCCGGCCCTCGAAAACCCAAACGTCGGTCCCATCCTGTTTATGGACCATTCTCGGAGCGCGTAACTTCCAACTGTCGCTCAGGTGTCCCCGCCACATGTCGGCCGGCTCGCAGACGTGGTCGTCGACGCTCACCATGATCATGTCGTTCATCTTCATGTTCGTTCCTCCGCTGGGTCCAGCTGTGCGCGGGCGGTTGGGGTGGCGGCGACCGTAGCGTCGCAATTGCCGTATTCGTCGATGCAGGCGCTACTACCTGGGCCCAGCACAACCACAGTAAAGGGTTTTTCGATCAGTGCCGGCCCGCTGATTTCTGCGCCGGGTGCGAGTCGCGATCCGTCGTACACGGGGGTTTCGACGAAGCCGTCGCCGAAATAGGCGGCTCGAGTTCCCCTCTGTGCAGCGGTGCCGTCGGTAACCGTCTGGGTCTCCGAGTGCGGTTTGGGAGTGAATCCTTCGCCGATCAGCCTGACGCCGCGCACGATGGGTCCTTGGTCGCGAAAGCCGAATCCCCTCGTTGCTTCGTGCAGGTCGTGAAATCGCTCCGCCAGCGGTGGGAGGTCCGCGTCTGAGATCTTCTCGCCCACGGGGCAGGGCACACTCACATCGAAGTTCTGTCCCGGGTAGGCCATCTGGACGAACAGATCGAGCTTGACGCGGTCGCGGGGCAAGCCGGCGAGGTCGATCAGGTCGCGATCCGCTTCGGCGAGTGCCTCGTTCATGAGACCGCGTATCGTGCCGGTGTCGGCTTGCGACAACGGAGCGACGTAAGCCTTCACCGAGTCAATCCGATAGTCGGCGACCAGGATCCCGAGGGCGGAGAAGGCGGGTGCTGTCTCCGGCACGAGAATTCTCTCCACGCCGAGCTCTGCGGCGATTGCCCATCCGTGCACGCCTCCGTTTCCACCGTAGGCAATCAATGAGAGCTCGCGGGGATCGGCGCCGTGTCCCGAAAGGATTCGCCTGGTTGCGTTTGCCATGTTCGCGTTGACGATTCGGGCGATGCCCCAGGCTGCCTCTACGGTGTCGCATTCGAGTGGCTGCCCGATGTGGCGTTCGATCGCTTGCCGCGCCGAGTCTATGTCGAGGGCCATCCGGCCTCCGGCGAAGCCCTCTAGAGGCAAGTAGCCGAGGACCGCATCGGCGTCGGTAACCGTCGGCTCGGTGCCACCTCTTCCGTAGCAAACCGGTCCCGGCTGTGCGCCGGCACTCCGCGGACCGACTAACAGGGCGCCATGTCGAACATGGGCGATCGATCCACCTCCGGCGCCGACGCTCTGCACGTCGACCATCGGCAGGCCGATGTAGTAACGATAGTGCCAGTTCCAGTCGGTCTTGATCTCGGGCGAACCGCCGCGAACCAGGCAGATGTCGTAGCTGGTGCCGCCCATATCGGTAGCGACAAAGTCCGAAATCCCTACCTTGCCGGCGGTATGGGCTGCCGCCATGACACCTCCGGTCGGGCCGGAAGCGAGAACCGACACGGCGCGGCGCGAAACGTAGTCGGGTGGCATCACGCCTCCGGTCGACTGCATTAGCAGGATCTCTCCAGAATAGCCGGCCTCGCGCAGCTTTTCCTGCAGACGGCCGATGTAGCGGGAAATGGTCGGTCCGACATAGGCGTTGACCAGCGTCGTCGAAGTCCGTTCGAACTCCGGTCCGCGCGGCATCACTTGGTGAGAGAGTGTCACTTGCTCGATGTCCGGGTACTCCTCGCGAATGATCTCGGCCGCGCGAAGCTCGTGCCGGGGATTGACGAAGCTAAACAGGAAGACGACGGCAATGGATCGCGCGCCGAGCTTACGAAGACGCTGAACACCGCGTCGAACCGCTTCCTCATCCAAGGGCAGGAGTACTTCACCTCGATGGTCGAGGCGTTCGGGTACGGGGATGCGAGCTCTGCGCCGGGCGATTGGCGGCGGAGCTGGGTAGGTCGGATCCCAGATCGACTCCTTGTGGTCGCGACGCATTTCGATTTCGTCGCGATGCCCCTCGGTGACGAGCAAACCGGTGGGTGTGCCATTCATCTGAATCATGGTGTTGTCGGCCGTCGTAGTGCCGTGCACGACGATCTCGAGATCGCTGCAGAAATCGTTCAGCGAAAGGCCGAAGCGATCGGCGAGCTGACGAAGTCCTGTCATGACCCCTTCGGACTGGTCGTTCGGCGTCGTCGCCGCCTTGTCCAGGTATGTCTGGCCGTCCGCAACGCAGATGAGGTCGGTGAACGTGCCGCCGACGTCTATGCCAACTCGGTAGCTCGTTTTCAGTCCTCCGTCCTCGTGCGCATCTGAGCGCGGAGCTTCTCCGTTGCCGCCGTGTCGATCTCGAGTGACAGATCGTCCAGCGATCCCGTTAGTACGACGCCGTACTCGCGACGGGCCGCATCGATGCTCACGTACTCGTCCAAGACGTCGTCGAGGACCGCGAGGGGATCGCGGTCCAACGGGGACCCCCAGCCGCCGCCTCCGCCGTAGTCGAAGCGAATCCGCTGACCGGCAAGGATCGGCTCCCAGTCCGCGATGTCGTTTACCTCGAACGGATCGTCGCTGCCATCGCGGATCACGAGTTGATTCGGAGCGCCGGGACTGCCCCCGGCGATTCCGGGCATGGGGTACCTCTTGCCGACCACGTACGTGTAAACGTTCGCATCAGTGAGCACTTCTTTTTGGTAGTGGCTGCCGCAGAGCCCGCGCCATTGTCCGGCTCCGCCGGAGTCAGTCCGGTAGTCGCGGCTCCATTGCACGTGTGGGAACAAACACTCGTTGATCTCCGCGGTTGCTTTCCAGAGGTTTCCGAACGATGCGTTTTGGGCGCCCCAGGCGTCGATTCCTTTGGCGGCGTTACACCAACCGGCGTAGACTTCGGCAGAGTGGTCGGTAAACGCTTCGCCGGTGCTTGGATCCGTGCCCCTGATGATAGTCGGAATCCCGGTCTTGTAGACTTGCGGGACGGCTCGCTCCGGATGGATCTGTTGTAGCGCGAGGGCGATTGCTTCGCCGACCTCGGTGCCCGGATGGTGGGTGCCGGCGCTTACCGGCTTGCCGAAGGGCGGATTGAGCACACACCCCCGCGGCACGCTCAGGTCGATTCCCTCGAAGAAGCCTTCGTTCTTCGGAATCAAAGGATCCACGCAGGCGGCCACCTGCGACACGGTGTAACCGCGCGTGTTGCCGTAGCTCGACCACGCTTGTAGCTCGGGTCGGTTGTCGGTACCGGCGAAATCCACCTTCAAGCGATCGTCGTCAACTGTCACGGCAACGTGAATGTGGATGTCCTGGTTCCCCCACGGATCGTGATCTACGTAGACGTCTGCCTGGTACTCGCCGTTTGGCCATGATGCGACCTCGTCGCGGAACTGACGCGACGTTGAATCGATGAAGTAGTCGATGGCAGCTTCGACCGTGTCGACGCCGAAGTGATCCATCATCTCCTGCAACCGCTTGACGCCAAGCTGCGCGGCTCCGATCTGAGCACGGAGATCGCCTAGGTAGCCTGGCGCGCGATTGTTCGCAGCGAGTGCGTACAGCACGTCGCGACGTTGCGCACCGCCGTCCACGACCTTGAGTGCGGGGAATCTCACCCCTTCGCCCCAGACGTTGTCGACGGTGACGTTGTAGCCGCCAGGAACGGATCCACCCGTGTCGCCGTGATGGCACTGGATGGACGCCATCATCACGTGACGTCCCTCGGCAAACACGGCGCCAAAGACGTTGTAGTCGGGAAGATGTCCGCCGCCGTGATAGGGGTCGTTGGCTAGAAAGACGTCGCCCGGTTGGATCTCGTCGCCGAAATAATCGACAGCGAACCGCACAGGCAGCGACGATGACAGCATCAACTGTGGGACTCCGACCGATACGGCGGCGAGCCTGCCATTTCGATCGAGGAGGGATGCGTTGCGTTCGTTGCTCTGATTTAGAATCGGCGTCGTTGCCGTTCTCGACACGTACACCGCCATCTCGAAGCAGATGGTTTCCATGCCACCGCGGATCACTTCGGCAGTGACGGGATCGACCGACCCCTTGTCGGTGAGCCGCGGCCTTGGCGCCGCGAGTGCCTCCAGGTCGATGTTCATGACGTATTATTCGGATCACTCGTTTCGGCTTTGTGATCGTCCGACATCAGAGAAAACCATATAGCCTTCCAGCGTTCTCGCAGAAGATCTTGCGCTTCTCGTCGGTGGGGACGCCAGCGCTCATTTGGTCGATGACCCAGCGCGAGTTCGGCCAGTCGTTAATGTGATGCGGAAAGTCACTTGCCCACAACATATTCTCGATCCCGACCGCATGGCGGTTCTGAACTCCATACGGGTCGCGAATAAACCCGAGCAACCAATTGCTCCGGAACGTGTCGCTCGGCAAGCGCTCGAGATGCACGTTGGTCCAGAAACGATTGCGGCGGTAGCGATCGTCCATTTCGCCGAGCAGGTACGGAACCCAGCCGGTACCGGCCTCTGCTCCGACCATACGTAGACCCGGAAACCGGTCAAACACGCCGCGAAACACCGTCTCGGCGATGATCTTGGGCATTGCGCTGAGAGTCGTGGCCAGGCCGGCAAGCTGTGTGGGGCCGCCCTTCTTGACGCCCGTGCGTTTGCGTTTGGCGCCGGGAACAGCAAGCGAGATGTGCAGGTGAACCGGCATGGCGAGCTCTTCTGCAACGGCCCAGAAAGAATCGTCTTCGTCACTGAGCGTGGCGCCGCCACTCGGCCATGTGCTGATCGAAACGCCGCGTGCGCCGCGTTCCTTCAGGCGCCGCAGCTCGGCAACTGCGGCGTCGATTCCCAACGAAGGAAGCTGCCCGATTGCGCCCAGTCGGTCTCGATTGTCCCCGCAGAACGCGTCGAGGACCCAGTTGTTGTACGCCTCGACGCCCGCGGTGTGGAAGTCGGCATCGGTATTGCTCATGAAGTACAGCATGGTGCGCTGTGGAGGGTAGATGATCGCTGCGTCAATTCCGTCTTCGTCCAAGAGCTCGAGCCGCCTCTTGGGTTGCCAGCAGCCTGGGTCGACTTCGTCGTACCGCGCTCCGGTCCAGCGCAGGTCCTTCGGTTGGGTGGCGACACAAGTCACCAGGCCGAGGGGTTCGATGTTGTCTCCGAGCTGCCAGGCGTCGCCGCCGTCCTCGTCTTTGACGAGCTGCGGCGCCTGATCTTGGAACTTGCTCGGTAGCCACTCTTTCCAGAGATCCGGCGGCTCGATGATGTGCTGATCGGCGTCGATGACGTTGTAGGTTCTCATCTGACGTTCTCCTTGTTTCGCGCCGCGGCGTCAGGCCTAGACGGGCGGCGCTTTCCGGCGCTCCTTCCGCCGCGTTTTGCGGCAGCATTGGATCGATTCCTCTTGCTGCGGTCCGCCGATGGTGCAGGGCGCACGGTGATGACCCGGTATACTGAGGTCAAATCTTGCGCCATCTGTTCCGAGTTGGCATCGGGAAACAAAAACGCCGAGATCATCAGGCGCGTCAACCAGTCGAGAAGCTGGTCTGCGGTTGCCACACCCGATCGAACAAGCTCGGTATTCGCCAGGAGTGGATGAAGGGCGGTTCCTAACATCTCTTTGATCGCGGGGAGCTCGCGGCGCAGCGACCGAAGAACGAGAGCGGGGTCGGTCTCGACGAGGCGGTTCAGTACCGGATGCTCACGGGCGTGGCGCGCCGCGAACTGAATCGCCAGGTGGAGTTGCTCGGCCCACTCCTGAGCTTCTTCCAGAGCCCGGAGCAACTCCTCTTGAATGCGTTGCCCCTCACGTTGCGCTAGGACGGCGAGGATCTCGTCACGGTTGTTGAAATACCGGTAAATCGTTGCCCGCGAGATTGACGAGCTCTCGCTGATGTCGCCGATTCCCAGCTTGCCGAGGCCGTGTCGTGCGATTGCGTCCACTGCGCCGTCGAGTATCCGCTCGCGAGTTCGTGTGTTGGCCTGAGAGTGCATTTCGTTCGGAGGCGACTGATCGAAAGGCTCCGTTGCACACTGATACAATTTGGCACTTTTTGTCAAGTTCGTCTCAGCTCAAGGAAGTCCACTGGCCGACCGATCAGGGTACCTGTCGAGGTGCGCCGTGCTTCGTGAGGCGCGGTCGGGTTCTATTCTGAGATTCCGAACAGCGGAACGGCGACGACGAAGGTCAGCAATGGAATCAGCGCAATCGCCAGTAGGTTTAGCGCAAGTCCTGCGCGACTCATCTCAGCGATGGCGATCCGACCGGAGCCGAACACGACCGCATTGGGGGGCGTTGCCACCGGCAGCATGAAAGCGAAGCTCGAAGCGACAGCGGCGGGCACAACGAGCAGCATCGGTGGGATGTCCAAGCCGGGGGCGATGCCGGCAAGAAGCGGGATGAAGGTCGCGGTGGTGGCCGTGTTGCTCGTCAGCTCCGTCAAGAAGACGATCAAAGTCACAACTCCGACGACCACGATTGGGGTGGGCAAGGTCCGCAGAGCTGTGACCTGCTGACCCAGGAAGGCATCGACGCCGTTGGTACTAATCGCGGTGGCTAGACTGAGACCACCACCAAACAGGATCAGGATTCCCCAGGGGAGGCGCAACGCGGTTTCCCAATCGAGCGCTCGTGGTGTGCGTCGATGGCTTTGCTCCTCGTTCGTCGGTGTTCCTCGCGTCGGCCGGTTGCCCGGCAGCAGAAAGAGGAGAAGTGCTACTCCGATTGCGATCGAAGCGTCTGTCAGGCCGGAGAAGGGCCGGAGCCCGGCAAGCTCGATTGACGCGAGCGGTGAGCGAAATACCCAAAGGAAGGCAGCTGTGGCAAAGGCGAATCCAGCGCTTCGCTCGCCTGCTCCCGGTGGCCCCATCGCGACGTATTGAGCGCGCAGGCGAGCCGCCCCTGAGATCGGAACATTGTCGAGTGGAAAGATCCAGCGTGTCAGTAGCCACCAGGTTGTGGGCAGAAAGACCGCCGCGAGTGGAACCCCAAGTGCCATCCATTGTGCGAAAGCGATTTCGATGCCCAGCTCCCTCTGGGTGAAAGAAAGGAGAAAGACGTTCGGTGCGGTGCCGATGGGTGTTGCAATCCCGCCGATGGAACAGCCATAGGCGATTCCGAGCAGCAGGCACACCGTGAATCTTGCCTCTTTCTCTTCATCCGCTGATCCACCCAGCGAAAGTGCCACTGGCAGCATCATGATTGCGGTGGCCGTGTTCGATACCCACATGCTGAGAAGGGCACTGACCAGCATGAATCCGCCAACCAATGCAATCGGCCGGTCGCCAGCCATCTGGAGGGCGCGAAATGCAACACGTCGGTGCAAACCCCAGCGCTCCATCGCAAGCGCGATCAGGAAGCCTCCGAGGAAAAGGAAGATCAGCTCGTGACCATAAGGTGCGGCAGCGTTTCGACCGCTGGCGATTCCGAGCCAGGGAAACAACACCAAGGGGAGGAGAGCCGTAGCAGAAACCGGAATCGCCTCGGTCATCCACCAGATGGCCATCCACGTGGTGACGCCCACCGTCGCCCGAGCGGGGTGTTCGAGTGGCACCATGCCCTCCGAGCCAGCGTATTCTCCAGGCAGCGCTGCGTAACAAAGCAACCCGATGAGCGGCCCCCCGACCAGACCAATGCGTCTCAGCCGATCTCTGTAGACATGGCGCGGATAGTCCGTATAAGCGGGAGAAAAGCGTCGCCAGCCAGCGGCGGTCGCAGCACATAGCGACACAGCCGCTCGAGACGGACCCGGTCGCCCTGCCCGACCGCGGTGTCGGCGTGGAGATCGAAGCCCTGCTGGTGCGCTTGGCGCCGGCCACGGCTGATCACTACGTCGGAGCGCGGGTCGCGGCCGACGCGCACCACCCAGCGACCGGCCCGCGGACCGGTGGCGATGCGGCCGATCACCGTCGCGCCCTGGATCTGCGCCAACGCCGGGTGCTGCGCGAACAAAGGGTCCATCGCCTCGCTGGCGCCACCCTCTCCCTCGAGTTCGATGCCGTGGCGCCTCACCAGGCGAACGATGCGGCGCCGAACGGAAGTGAGCAGGAGTGCCACCTCGACGTCGCTCGGCGGCGCCCACGCAGGCACGAAGCGCAGCGGCGAAGCGATCCCGCATGCGAACACACCCTCGGCCGCCAGCGTGTGGAAGTGGATGTTCGTGTTGAGCGCCGAGCCGCAGCGCTGGATCGCCGTCACGGCGCCGCCGCGGCCCTCCACCCCCTCGGCGCGAGCGCGGCGGCGGTAGAAGCTGCCGAGTGCGCGAGCGAATACGCCCAGCACGGCCCGACACAGTCGGTGATCGTAGGCCAATCGGTAGCGCACTCACCAGAACTTTGTCGAAAGTCTGCCGATATTTGCGGTGCTCGTGTTGACCGCGGCAACGGTCGAGTTGATCAAGGACGACGAACAGCGACAACGCTGAGTGTGAGTAGTTCACTTCCAAAACCTATGGACCGGCACTGAATTCTCATCGGGTGATCAGTAGAATCCCCAATAGAAACTCGAGGAGCCAACCCGGTAACGTCGGGCCCCCATGCCGGAGCCGAACGATCCGAACCCCTCGATTTGCAGCGTCCACGTGTCAGCAAGCCTCGTTGTCCTTGAATTGACCGATGGAAACGCGGTCTCCATCACGACGCGACGATTCCCGCGGCTGCTGGGGGCCACGGAGCAGGAGCTCCGTGGCTGGCAGGTCATTGATGGCGGCAAAGCAGTGTACTGGCCAGATCTCGCGACGCGAATAGATCTCCTCAGCATCCTGGCTCAGATCAGGGACGAGTTCCGCTGACTCCACCGTCGCCGAGAGCGCATCTTGCATCTCGCTCGCGAGATCCGCGATTTCCATGAGCTGATTGGAGAGATCCGCCCATTGCATGAGAGGCTAGGGGCCGACTGTCCATCGAACGAATCGGTCGATCCGGAGAGAGCCTGTAAGCCGGATTCTGTCACCGGCAATGCCGGTTGGGAATCATTCATCTGGGGCGGCGGTTGCCCGCCGCCTCTAGCGATCTACCTGAGGTCGGACGCGCGGGCCGCGCTCCCTCTGTTCGTCTTGCTCCAGGTGGGGTTTGCCGCGCAGCGACGTCGCCGCCGCCGCGGGTGTCGCAACGACACCGTTTCACCGACTCCCGCAACTCGCGCCGCGGGCCGTTTGCTTTCTGTGGCACTTTCCCCCGGTCACCCGAGGCCGTCGTTAACGGCCACCCTGCCCTATGGAGTCCGGACTTTCCTCCCGCCTCTCGAGGAGACGAGCGATCCCCCGGCTCTCTCCGGATCTTCGTTCCGCCTACGCCGACTCTTCGAGCGGCGCGCGGTAATAGATGATGCGATGACAGCTCGGACACTGACGCACCTCTTTGTAGCGTTGGAGCTCGTTGAAGAGTTGCGGCGGCAGGCTCATGCGACAGCCGGTGCAGACGCCGTTCTGCGCCTCCACCACCGCGGTACCGCCGCGGTGCTTGAAAATCTGTTCGTACTTTTGCCGCAGCGAGCCTTCGATGCCCTGCGCCAGTGAGTCGCGCTTGGCCTTTTCCTCGTCGAGGCCTTCCGAAAGCTCGGTCGCCTGCGAACGCGGACCTTCGATCTTGGCGGCGACGTCGACCTCCAACGCCTCCAGCGCCTCGTTCTCCTGCGCCAAATCGGTGTTGACCTTTTCCAGCGATTCCATCACCAGCAGCAGCTCTTCCTCGAGTTGCTGCTTGGCTTCCTTGCCGAGGTCGATCTCGCGCTGCAGGGCGAGTAGCTCGCGGTCGGTCTTGACGCGACTCATGCGCATGCGGTTGTCGCGCATCCGCCCGCCGTCGATCTCCAACTTCTCTTCCATGTCGGAGCGCTGCTTCTCGAGGGTCGCCTGCTGGGTCGTCAGGTCGGCGACCGCCTGACGGCGCCGCTGCACCTTCGATTCGAACTCGTCCGCTCCGGCGTTGAGCTCGTCGACCCTGCCAACTCGTTCCTTGAGCTTGCGGTCGAGATCCTGCAACGCCGCCAATCGATCAATCTCTGCTTCGAAGTCCTGCTCGGTGGTTCCCATTCGACTCCTTTGAGCTCGCGCAGCGCGTCGATGCCAGTGGGCGCACCAGGATTCGAACCTGGGACCTACCGGTTATGAGCCGGCGGCTCTGACCAGACTGAGCTATACGCCCAAACTCCCTACACCTCTGCAGAATGAAACTCCTATCATATCCCAACAGCAACGGGTTTCGATCCCCCCGACGAGAAAAATCGTCACCCTCCTCGCGCCGCAGCGCCACCTGGTGGCACGCGATTGGGGCGGCGCAACTTGCGAAGTGCTTTCGCCTCGATTTGCCGGATACGCTCGCGGGTCACGTCGAAATGCTGCCCGACTTCCTCCAAGGTCAGGTCGCGGCCCTCGCCAACACCAAATCGGAGGCGCAACACCTTTTCCTCGCGCGGCGTCAACGACGCCAAGGCGCGGCGTGTCTGGTCCTTCAACCGGGCGCTCATCACCGCCTCCGGCGGCGTCGGCAGATGCGGGTCTTCGATGAAATCACCGAGCGTCGATGCGTCTTCTTCGCCGATCGGCGTTTCCAGCGACACCGGCTGCTTGACCACCTTGAGCACTTTTTTCACCTTGTCGACCGGTAGGTCGACGTGCGCGGCGAGCTCTTCCGGGCTCGGTTCACGCCCGGTCTCCTGAGCGATCTCGCGGGAAATGCGCACCAACTTGTTGATCGTCTCGACCATGTGCACGGGAATGCGAATAGTGCGCGCCTGGTCGGCGATGGCGCGTGTCATCGCCTGGCGGATCCACCAGGTGGCGTAGGTGGAGAACTTGAACCCGCGCTGGTACTCGAACTTGTCCACCGCCCGCATCAAACCGATGTTGCCTTCCTGAACGAGGTCCAACAACGGCAGGCCGCGGTTGGTGTGCTTCTTGGCGATGCTGACGACGAGCCGCAGGTTGGCCTGGATCAGGGCCTGCTTGCCCTCGCGCACCTCGGACTCGGCGCGCGCGATTTCGCGCAAACGCTGGGCGAGGTCGTCGGCGCCGATGCCCGCTTGCCGCTCGGCTTCGCGCACTTTGCGTTTCGCCGACGCGATCTTCTTGGCGATGACCTCCGCCTCCTCCGGCTTCACTTTGAGCGACCGCCGCGCCGCGGCGTCGCCCTGCTTGATGGCGCGGCAGAGTTTTTCGACCTCCGCCGCCGGCCGATCAAAACGCTTCGCAGCTTCGGTCATGGGTTCGGCCAGAGAGCGATAGTGGCGATGGACCTTGCGCATTTCCTCGACCGCGTTCTCAATCTGTTTCGGATTGAGCGAAAGCGACTGCACGGCGGCCAACAGATCGTCCTGCTTCTTCTCCAACGCCGCGGCCCGGCGCTTGCGCACGGCTTCCGACGCCTTCTTGTCGGCGCCGGCGGCGGTAGCCTTTTCCAGACCGGCGACGGCCTTCTTCAGAACGGCAATGCCGGCGAGCAGCTCTTCGAGCTTCTTACCGCCGTCGGCGGGAACGACCTCTTCATCGTCGCCGTCGGCCTCTTCGAAATCGCGAACGACGTCGCTGAGGCGCAGATCTCCCTCCTCGAGACGGTCGGGCAAGCTCAACAGATGGCCGAGCGCGATCGGCGTACCGAGCGCTTCGACCAACAGCCGGTGCTGGGCTTCTTCGATGGAACGCGCCAGGCGCTGCTCGCCAGCCCGATCGAGCAACGATACGGCGCCCATCTCGCGTAGATAGATCCGTATCGGATCACCGCTGCGGTTGTCTTCGACGCGCTCTGCCGCTTCGGCGACCGCGGCGGCCGTCGCCGTATCGCGGCTCTCCGCGTAGCCCGACCAACCTGCATCACCGAGAATCTCCAGCGCATCCTCGACCGCATCGGGCGCCGTGATCTTACCGGTCGCCGACTTTTCCTTCTCACTTCTCTTCTCGCTCACGCCCGTTCCCCCTGCCTTCGCCTCATCTCGTCGAGACTCTGAAGTGCTTCCTCTCGCGAATCGACGTCACCACTGCGCTCAGCCGTACGCAACTTCTCCAGCAGCGCAAGCCGGCAGCGGCGCTCATAGCGCTGGCGAATTCTCGCTTCGCAATCGCGCGCGATGCGCAGGCGATTCTCAGCGTCGCCGAGCTCGTCTTCACTCATCAACACACCGCTCAAGTAGTCGGCGATTTCACCGCCAAGCTCCTCGACGACGCCACCAACGCCGGCGCTGGCCTCCCAGGCGTCGATCAAACGGTGGGTCGCCGTCGCCAGACCCGAGTGCTCGAAAATCGAAACGACCTCCTGCTCGAGAACCCAACGCGCGACATCCTCGTCGAGGGCGACGACTTCCACCAACATCTTCTCGGCCACCGGCCAGGTGTCCGGTCCTGCCTCCGCCGCTGGATCGCCGGCGCTCCCGCTCTGCGAAGCACGCTCTTCGCCGCCGCTGGCGCTGCCAAAAACCATTGCACTCACGCCGAGGCGTTGGGCGGCACTGCGGGCGAGAACCTCGAAGTTGACCGGATCGTGGACACGCGCCAGCAGGCGTTTCACTTCCTTGGTCGCCCGCGCCCGCTCGCTCAGGTCGGCACCGACCGGCAGAATCTCGTCGAAGTAGTAATCGAGCAGCTCCGGCGCGCGTTCGAGCAACTCGAGCGTCGCCGCGCGACCGCGGGCGCGAACGAAGTCATCCGGATCCATGCCGTCCGGCAAAAAGGCCGGGCGACCCCAGACGCCGGCCTCGGCACAGACGCCAAAGGCGCGCTGCGCCGCCTTGCGACCGGCGGCGTCGCCGTCGAAGAGAAAGAAGAGAGTCGCCTGCTCGCCACCAACACGCCGCAACAGCCGCAGTTGCTGCGGCGTCAGGGCCGTACCCAGTGTCGCAACGGTGTAGGGAATCGCCGCTTGCACCAGCATCAGGGCATCCATGTATCCCTCGACGAGAACGATCCGATCGGCATCGCGAATCGCTTCTCTCGCTTCCGAGACGCCGTAGACTCCTTCTCCCTTGGTGAAGATCGGCGATTCGGGTGAGTTCAGATATTTCGGCTGGTCGTCGCCCATGGCGCGACCACCAAAGGCGATGACATGGCCGCCGCGGTCGCGGATGGGGAACATGATTCGGCCGCGAAAGCGATCGTACACACGCCCATCGCGCTCGCCGAGCACACCGGCCTGCACGGCCATGCGGCGCGACACCTTTTGGCGACCGAGCCACTGGACGAGATCGGTTCCGCCGGCCGGAGCGAAGCCAATGGCAAAGCGTTCGATGGTATCTTCGTCGAGCCCGCGCTTGGCGAGATAGTCGCGCGCGGGCGCTCCGCGTTCGCTGCGCCAGACCTGACGAAAAAACTCGGCGGACTTCTCGTTGACGTCGATCAGCGCTTCCTTGGTCTGTCGAACCGGGCCACTGTCGCCGCGGCGTTCGGGCAGGGTCACGCCGGCGCGCTTGGCCAGTCGCTCGACCGCCTCGGGAAACTCGATGCGCTCGACGCGCATCAAGAAGGTAAAGACGTTGCCGCCCTCGCCACAGCCGAAACACTTGAAGAAGCCGCGCTCATCCGACACCGAAAACGACGGTGTCTTCTCGTCGTGAAAAGGACACAGCCCGACGTGGTTGCGCCCCGCCGGCTTGAGACTGACGTAGCTCGACACCACGTCGACGAGTGAAGTCCTGTCCCGAATTGCGAGGAGTGTTTCTTCGGGAATCAGGCCCGCCATGAGATCCTCAGATCGGCTCCTCCGCCGCGCCGATCCCCGACCAGTTGCCGCGCAGGAGATCGCCCGCAGCCGCGACCATCGGTCGCGCCAGACGCGACGACGCCAGTTGACCGTCGAGCCCTTTGACGAAGGGGAAGAGCGTGAAGAACAGGAGGACGAACGCCAACACCGCGGCGCCCTTGACGATACCGAAGAGTCCGCCGCCAACCTGAGCGACCTGGCGCATCGCGCCCTTGCCGACCAAGCGATCGAAGACGAAGCCGAGCAGATTCACGGCAGCGCTGACGACGAGAAAAACGGCGACGAAGGCGCCACCGGCAAGCGCCGCGTCGGGTAGACTGCCGAGCAGATCCCAGCCGGCGAAGAAATCGGTCCATCCGTCGGCGAGCCGCAGTGCGGCCAACAAGCCGAGGATGAAGGCGGCGAAGCCAAAGGACTCGCGGACCAGGCCGCGAAAGTAGCCGCGCACGGCGCAGAGGATCAACAGGATGACGAGGGCGAGGTCCACGAGATTCATCCGCTCAGCTCCTCGATTCCCGCCCGCCGCATCGGCACCTCAGGTCACCCGCCGGCGCGGGCCAATCGCCGGAGATAGCGTTTTTTCGCCGCTAGCGCCTTCTTCTTGCGGCGCACGCTTGGCTTTTCGAAATGCTCGCGCTTGCGAAGCTCGGAGAGAATCCCCGCTTTTTCGCACTGTTTCTTGAAGCGGCGAATCGCCGCTTCAATCGGCTCGTTTTCCTTGACTCGAACTCCGGCCATAGATTCCCATCAACTCCTACTACGACGAGCCGCATCGCGCTACCGGGCGCGTGGCCGACGTCATCCGCCGAGCAATATACGATCCACAGCGCCAGTCAAGCGATCACGGGACGGCTTGCCGCGCACCGCCCGATCAGACTGCAACTTCGGCGAAGCGCTCGGGGAAGTCGCTGATCAGGCCGCCGATACCGAGTTCGGCGAGCTGGCGCATGCGCACGACCTCGTTGACGGTCCAGGCGTTCACCCGCAAACCGCGCTCGGCGGCGCGCCGTATCAGGTTTTCAGAAACCAGCGAGTGGTGCGGATGGATCGCCTCCGCTGCCAGTTCCTCGGCGTGGCGCAGCGAGTCGTGGACGTTGGCCTCATACCAGAGCACTGCCACGCGGACCGACAGATCGCGCTCGCGCAGGGCGCGCAGGGCACCCAGTGAGAAAGACGAAATCAGCGTGCTCCCGGCGCACCTCGCCTCGTGCAAGACACGGAGCAACGCTTCGGCCGTCGCCTGCCAGTCCTCCGATGGACTCTTGATCTCGACGTTCAGCGAGGCGCGGCCATCGAGCAGATCGATCACCTGGGTGAGCGAAGGGACCTTCGCCCCGGCGTAGGCGGGGTCGAACCAAGAACCGGCATCGAGCGTTTGGATCGCCGCCAGCTCCAGATCCCTCACCGCTCCATTCCCCGGGACCGTCCGGCCCAGCTCGAGGTCGTGCAGGACGACGAGGTGGCGGTCCCGCGTCATTTGCACGTCGATCTCGATCATGTCGGCTCCGAGCTCGATGGCGCGCTCGAACGCCGGCGCGGTGAGCTCCGGCCGCGTCCCGGCGGCGCCGCGGTGAGCGATCTTCAGCCACATGTGTTGGTCACGAAGGAAACGTCCAGCGCCGATCGCAGCATCGTTCAGGTCGGGCCGGGCGACGGAAAAAGAAAGCGTAGCCCCGCTTCGCTGCGCTGACAACCGCGCCCGGGTTGGAGCGGAGGCTGGTGCGGGGCTTGGTGCGGGGCTTGGTGATTGGTCGGCACACACGCATGGTGATAGGCTGGGTCGGATGGGCAGCGGTTCGCAGACGAGCGCCGCGGTCTGGCAGGTGGTCGAGGTCGTGTCCGACTGCGAGCTTGCCGACGCGATCGGCTCCTTCCTACTCGAGCAGGGGGCTCCCGGCCTGCAAACCGAGGAGCGAGACAGCGAGACGACGACGACGGCGCACTTCGCCGGCGCCAGCTACGACCGTTCGGCCCTCGACGACTTCTTTCGCCTTCTCGCCGATTCCTTCCCCGGATCGGCGACGCCCTCGGTGGCGCTCTCCTCCATCCAGGCGAGCGATTGGGCCGACAACTGGCGCAAGCACTTCCCGCCGATCGCCGTCGGCGCGCACTTGTACATCCATCCCCCCTGGGTCGACGACGTGCCGCCGGGTCGGATCGCGATCGAGCTCGACCCCGGCATGGCGTTCGGCACCGGCCAGCACGGCAGCACGCGCGGCTGCCTCGAGGCTCTCGACGAGCTCATCGACCGCCGGCGGGCACCGCGCGTACTCGACCTGGGGACCGGTTCGGGAGTGCTATCGATCGCCGCCATCGGGCTCGGAGCGCGCTCGGTCCTGGCCGTCGACATCGACGCCGAAGCCTGCGCGGTCGCCGCCGCCAATGCCGAGGTGAACGGCGTCTCTTCATCGATCGAAGTCGCGCGCACACTCGAGGCGGATCGAATCGGCTTCGACCTGATCGTCGCCAACATCCTCAGCGGCGTGTTGATCGGCATGGCCCACGACATCGCTCGCCGACTGGCGGCCGGCGGCGTCGCCATCGCCGGCGGCTTCGAGCCTGATGAGAGCAGCGCCGTTGCAGCGGCGTGGCAAGAGGCGGGGCTCACCCGCGTCGCCGAGTACGAGGTCGACGGCTGGTCGACGCTGGTATTCCGGGTCGATCGATGACGCGATCTTTGACACAGCACGATCCGGCCTTGGATGTTTCCGCCGTCGTCGTCAACTGGAACGGGCGCGAGCACCTCGAGGTGTGTCTCGGCTCCCTGCTGCGCCAGCGTGCATCGCTGGAGGTGATCCTCGTCGACAACGCCTCGACCGACGGCTCGGTCGAGCACGTGCGCACCCTCTTCGGCGATCGAGTGCAAATCATCGAGCTGGACGACAACGTCGGCTACGGCGCCGGGCTCAACGCCGGCATCGAAAGAGCGCGTGGCCGTTTCTTGTTCGCCCTCAACACCGACACCGAGCTGGCGCCGGCCTGCCTCGCTACCCTCGTCGACTCGGCCGATCGCTTTCCCAACGTCGGCACATTCGCGCCCAAGATCCTGTCGTTCCAAGACCCACAGGTCCTCGACAATGCCGGCCACCTGCTCTACCCGGACGGTCTCAGCCGCGGCCGCGGCCGCCTGGAGCGCGATCACGGACAATACGATCGCGAGGAGGAGATTCTCATCGCCAGCGGCTGCGCGATGCTGATGCGCCGCTCGATGCTCGCCGACATCGGCCTTTTCGATGCCGATCTCTTTGCCTACTGCGAGGACACGGACCTGGCCCTGCGCGCTCAGCTCAAGGGCTGGCGTTGCCGATTCGTCCCCGCCGCCGTCGTCTACCACAAGTATTCCGCCGCAACGGCGCCGTACTCGCCGGAAAAAGCCTTTCTCGTCGAACGCAATCGAGTCTGGGTTTCGACGAAGTGCCTGCCGGCGCCCATTCTCGCCATGACCCCGTTGTTCACGACCCTGCGCCTGGCGGCGCAGGCCTGGGGGGCACTCACCAAGCGCGGTGCCGCCGGCAAGTTTGCCACCACCCACTCGCGCACACAGCTCGTCGGCGTCCTGCTGCGGGCCTGGTCCGCCGCTCTGCGCGGACTGCCTCGGGCCTGGCGCAAGCGCCGGCAGATTCAGTCACAGCGCCGCATCTCGACGCTCGACGCGCTGGAGTGGTTGCGCCTCCACCGCATGAGCGTTGCCGAAGTCGCCCTCAAGGAATGACCGGACATGCGCACCCTCGTCATCATTCCCGCCTTCAACGAAGCGGCGGCGATCGGCCTGGTGATCGACGCCGTGCGAGCCGTCGTCGACGCCGACATCGTCGTCATCGACGACGGCTCACACGACGAAACGGCCGAGCGCGTACGCGAAACCGGCGCCGGACTCCTCCGTCACCCATGCAACCTCGGCATCGGTGCGGCGGTGCAGAGCGGCTACCTCTACGCGTTGCAACACGGCTACGACTTCGTCGTCCGGCAGGACGGCGACGGGCAGCACGACCCCGCATACATTCCGGCGATGCTGGAAAAGTTGCGGGGCGGTGAGTGCGACATCATCGTCGGTTCCCGATTTCTCGCCCGCGAGGGGTTTCAATCGACGTGGGTACGGCGTCTGGGGATCCTCATTCTGTCGGTCGTCAGCACCCTCATCGGTACGCGTACGACCGATCCCACCTCCGGCTACTGGGCGCTCAACCGCCGAGCTTTCAAAGTGCTCGCACCTTCTCATCCGGACGACTACCCCGAGACGGAAGCGCTGGTCATGGCCGCCGCAGGCGGTTGCAGAATCGAGGAGATTCCGGTGATCATGCGAGCACGTCAAACCGGTCGCTCCTCCATCAGCGCGCTCTATTCCGGGTTCTATATGATCAAAGTGATCCTCGCCCTGATCATCGTGCACACGCGGCCGCGGCGCGGTGGACGGAGCTAATCGGCACCATGTTTCACTACTACGACAACTACGTGCTCGAAGCGGTCGGCGTGACCATGGGGCTGCTACTGATGGCTTTCGTCATCACGACGATGCGCAACAGCAGCCTCAACGTGCGCTATGCGATCATGTGGATCGGCGCCAGCGCCGCACTGCTCGCCCTGTCCGTCTATCGGCCCCTGCTCGACTACATCGCCACGACGGTCGGCATCAGCTATCCGCCCTCCCTTCTCTTCCTCGTCGCCTTCGTCTTTCTCTTCTTCATCGTCCTGCACTACTCGCTCGTCCTCTCGTCGCACCGCGACTCGATCAGGCGCCTGGCGCAGAGCGTCGCCATGCTGGAGCGCGAGCTGGAGGATCAGAGGCGACGGCCAGGCGACAAGGCAAACGACAAAGACCAAGGGGGCCGTTGAACTCCGGCGGGGCGATCGAGTAGGTTCTCGCGCTGCATGGGAAAGGCGAGCCGCCAGAAAAGGATCCGCGACCAGCCGGCGCGCACGGAGAGGGCGAAAGGGCAGCCGACAACGCTTCCCGTCCGGACCGCCGACGACACCACCGCGAGCTGGGTCCACTGGCTGGCCCTCGCCTCGCTGCCGGTACTCTGCGCTCTGATCTACTACCCGTCACTAACGGGGCAGTTCGTCTTCGATGACCACAACGCGATCCAGCAGAGCTTGCTGGTGCGCAAGATCTTCCCGCTCTCCCGGTTCATCAAGTCCAACCGATTCCTCGTCGACTTCACCTATGCACTCAACTACGCGCAGGGAGCCTACGACACGTGGTGGTACCACTGCACCAACATCCTGATTCACATCGCTACTTCCCTGACGTTGTACTGGCTGGCGTTGCGAACGTTTCACCTCCCCATCCTCGCCGAGAAAATCGGCACTTGGGCGCAACCGGCCGCATGGGTCGCCGCCCTGCTCTTCGCCGGTCACCCGCTCGCCACCGAGGGAGTCAGCTATGTTTCCAGTCGCAGTGAAATTCTCGCTGGCTTGTTCTACCTGCTCGCCATCGTCGCCTACTCGCTGGCCGTCACCGACCCGGACGCGGGTACGCGACGAGCCGCCAAGGGGGCGCTCATCGCTACAACGGCGCTCGGCCTGGCATCGAAGGAAATCGCCGTCACCATCCCACTTGCCCTGCTTCTCTACGATTTCATCTTCCTCGCCGGCGGCGAGTGGAAGCAAATCCAGGGCCGGTGGTCGACGATGGCGCTTTCGCTGATCCCACTTCTCCTGGGTGGCGGCTATCTTCTCGCTCGTGCGGACTCCCTGAGCACACCGTATCAACAATCGGCCGGTTTCGGCTTCGACCGCTACACGCCGATCGAATACCTCAGCACGCAGTTCGGTGCGATCGTGCGTTACTTGCGCCTACTCGTCGTTCCCACGGGTTTGAACTTCGACTACGACTGGAAACTGGTGAGGTCACCGTTCTCGGCCAGCGCGGTCCTCCCTCTTCTCTTGCTCGCCGTGTGGGTGGGGCTCGCACTGCGCTCGATCCGCTCGTACCCGCTCTTCGCCTTCTTCGTTCTCTTCATGTTGCTGGTACTGGCACCGACGTCGTCGATCATGCCGTTGGCCGATCTGGTCGTCGAAAGGCGGATGTACATCCCGATCACCGGCTTCGCCCTCTTCGCAGCCGGCGCTGGCGCGATCCTCGCCCGTCGTTTCAGCGATAACCTGGCGGCTTTCATTGCACCCATGCTCGCCATCGTCGCCGTCTTTTCCGGGTTGACGTACCAGCGCGCAGCTATATGGGGTGACCACCTGGTGCTCTACGAGGACGGCGTCGCCAAATCGCCAGGAAATCCCCGCGTGCGGCTCAACCTCGGCGTAATTCACATGAACGCCGGTCGACACGACAAAGCGCACGAAGTTCTGTTCGAAGCAAAGCGCGTCTACGATGAGGGGAAGTCGATCCATGCCTTCCCGCGCATCGGCGCCTTCATCCACTACAACCTCGGCGCGATTCAGTTCATTCGCAAGGAATACGACGACTCCGAGACACAGATGAGACGGGCTCTCGAGATTGGCGGCCACTACGTAGCCCTGCGCCCGCGCGCGTACTCAGTGATCGCCCACATCCACAAGCTTCGCGGCGAGTGGAAGGAGGCAGAGCTCGCCTTCAGGGAAGCCCTCAAGCACAACCGAGACTACCCGGATTGGCGCTTCGCCCTGGCCGAAACACTCGTCGAACAAGGTAGGTTCGGAGACGCCAACGTCGCACTCTACCAGCTCTACCAGATCGAACCGGAGGCCGAGAGCTCCGACCGGGCGGTGGCCCTGCGCAAGCGCATCGCCGAGCTGAAAAGCGCCAAAAAGCTGACTCAACAAAAAACGACTCGATGAACGATGCCGAGACCCGCACGCGTTCCGCTCAACCGCGACCGAGTGACCCGCGGACCCGGTGCGCTCTGGCGCTCGCCGCGACTCTCGTGCTCGTCGTCGTTCCGGCGGCCGGTCGAGGCGCCTGCACCGACGCCGCGGATCTAACCCAATTCGAAAAGGCGTTGCGGCGCACACTCGCCTGCGCCTCGCGCCGACTGCGATCCGGCGAACACCGGTTCTGCAAAAACCAGCCTCCGCCACCGTGTGGACGCGAAGAAATCGCTGAGATCGCTGGGCTGCTGCAGACCAACTCCGGCGGTGTCCGTCCCGGCAGCCCGCAAGCCCGCTGCCAGGCGGCAACGTTCCGAGCCGCGCATCGATACGTGCGCTGGCGAACACGCGAACGCCGCCTCAACCTTCGCCGGCAACGCCGCTCTCTCCATGCCATGCGCCTGCGCGATCACTGCGACGTGCAAACCGTCGGAGCACCGCCCGGCCTGCTGCCGAGTTGGGGTGGTTCATGCGCACACCTCACCAGCGAAGCGGGCCAACCAATAGGTGGTAGCGAGGTCACCCGCTGCCTGCGAGTCGCACTCGAAGGAATCGTCAACTCCGTGCTCGGCCAGCCGGCGCTGCAACCCAACGTCGTGCTCATCGTGACGGACGATCAACATCCGGCCGCCAACGACGTCCTGCCCAGCGTCTCCCAACTGGCACGCCAGGGCGTTCGTTTCACCAATGCCTTCGCGACGACGCCGATTTGCGCCCCGAGTCGCGCCAGCATTCTCACCGGGCAGTTGCCGGAAACACACGGCACGACGCAGAACGTCGAGCTGGACGGCAACGGCAACGTGAAACTGCTCGACGACTCGTCGACCTTGGCGACGTGGTTCGGCGATGCCGGCTACCAGACGGCCCTCGTGGGCAAGTACCTCAACGGCTACGAGCTCGCGCCGCCGCACGTGCCAAAAGGCTGGGACGAGTGGCGGGTCTTCGTCAACGATACAAACAATTTCTTCGACTACTCGCTGAACGAGAACGGCACGGTCGTCGACTACGGTTCCGAGCCCGGCGACTACTCCACGGACGTCCTTGCGCGCCACGCCCTTGACTTCGTTACGGCGAACGCCGCGAGCCCGTTCTTCCTCATGCTGGCACCATTCGCTCCGCACTCCCCCAGCACGCCGGCCCCCCGACACCTCGGGGCCCTTTCCGGCCGACCCCCGTGGCGACCACCTAGTTGGGGTGAAACGGACTTCTTGGACAAACCCGCGTGGTTGCGCTTCTTCTCAACCCGCCCCGACCAGCTCGCCGCGTTCGATGCCGAGATCGCGATGCAGTTGGAGTCTCTGCTCTCCGTCGATGAGGCGATCGATGCACTGATGACACGCCTCGACGAGCTGGGAGTGCGCGACAACACGATCGTGCTATTCACCGCGGACCACGGCATTCAATGGGGTGAGCACCGGTGGACGACGAAACAGGTTGCCTACGAGGAGTCGATTCGCATCCCCATGGTCATCAGCTACCCCCTCGGCCTGCCGGACGCAGCCGAGTTGCCCGATCTCGTGCTCAACATCGACGTTGCGCCGACCCTGACCGCGCTGAGCGGGGTCGTCGCCGACATCGAAGCCGACGGGCGCTCCTTTGCCGATCTGGCCGGGGAAGCGATCGAATGGCGCAGCGATTTCGCCATCCGCCATTTCGAGGGCGGTTTTACCGTTCCACCCTGGGACGCAATCCGCACGACGACACACAAATACGTTCGCCACCACGACGACTCAGATGAACTCTACGACCTCATGGCAGACCCCTACGAGCTGGACAACAAGGCGACCGACCCAGGACACACCAATATCCTCGAGAGTCTCTCCACACTGCTCGATCGAAGGCTCGCGGGCTGACCGGCGTTGGGAGTGAGGAGATGCGACGCTTTGCCTGGGCAGCGGCAGCCATCGTTCTCATCGCTCTGATCCTCGGACGCCAGCTCGTTCCAACCTCGCGGCCGCCCAACATCGTCCTCATCGTCGCCGACGACCAACACCCCGCGTCGGTCGAAACCATGCCGGAGCTGCTGCGGCTCGCCGAGCACGGCACGGTCTTTCGCAACGCCTTTGCGACGACCCCGATCTGCGCGCCGGCGCGGGCGACCCTGCTGACCGGGCACTATCCCGTCACCCACGGAGTCATCGCGAACCTGCTCTTCGATTCAGAGCGCAATCCGAGCAACGGCGCTTTCGCCTTCGACGATTCCGACACCATCGGCACCAGACTGCACGATGCGGGATACCGGACCGGCTTCATGGGCAAGTATATGAACGGATACACCTACCTGTCGCCAAAGGTACCGCCAGGCTGGGATCGCTGGAGGGTTTTCGTCGAAGACGTGAAGGTGTTCTACGACTACACCCTGAACGAAGACGGCAAGCACGTCGGCTACGGCAGCGAGGCAACCGACTACTCCACCGACGTCCTCACCCGGCATGCCGTCGATTTCATCGATGAAGGCGGCGAGCAGCCCTTCCTCCTGATCGTCGCGCCCTTTTCGCCGCACGACCCCAGCACACCCGCGCCAAGGCATCTGCGGATCGCCGAAGACATGCCGGCCTGGCGCCCACCCAGTTGGAGCGAAGCGGACCTCTCCGACAAGCCGGGTTGGTTCCGCATCCTCACCAAGAGCGTCGGCGAGGAGGGGATCGCCAAGCGGATGATCAAGCGCAAGAAGCAGATCCGCTCGCTCCGCTCGGTCGACGAGATGATCGCCTCCATTCTCCAGGCACTGGAACGCAACGGACGTCGCGACGACACGATCGTCATCTATACCGCCGACCATGGCCTGAGCTGGGGCGAGCATCGCTGGACGGGTAAGCAGCTCGCCTATGAAGAGTGCATCCGCATACCGCTCGTCATGAGGTTTCCGGGCAGGGAGCCCGCCGTGCACGACGAGCTCGTCCTCAACCTCGACATCGCGCCGACGATCGCCGAGCTGGCCGGAGTGGGACGAGCGAAGTCGGTCGAAGGGAAGAGCCTCGCTCCCCTGATCCACCAAGAGGACGCGGCGTGGCGCCAGGAGATCGGATTGCGGCATTTCAAGGGCGGCTTTCTCATCCCTCCATGGGAAGCCGTGCGCACGGCGCGGTACAAGTTTATTCGCAGTCACGGGTTCGTCGAGCTCTACGACCTGGAACGCGACCGATTCGAGATCGAGTCGGTCGCCAACGATCCTTCCTACGCACAGATTCGAGAGATCCTCGAGGAGCGCGCCACGCGGCTGCGTGAGGATCCGAACGACACGTCCGGCCCAGACGTCTACCCGCTACCTGTTGCCGGCCAACCGGCTGCCGGTTAGCTTAGCGGCTTGGACCGCGGGTCGCTCTGCCGATCGCACCGACCGCTACCTTGCCACGCACTCGCGACCAAGTTCTTCGTACACACCATGCAAGCCCTCGTCACAGGAAGCTCGGGTTTACTCGGGCACTGCCTCACCGACCTGCTCGTCAAACGCGGGGACTCGGTGACCGGTTTCGACATGGTCGCAGGCGACAACGACGGCATCGAATGGGTGAGGGGCGACATGCGCCAGGTCGATGCATTGCGCGATGCCGCGCGCGGCGCCGACGTCATCTACCACCTCGCAGCCGGCCAGCGCATGAAGCCGCAGTTCTCCGATCTCGACGAGCAAGAGATCTACGACATGAACCTCGGTGGCGTCGCCAACGTCATCGGCGTCGCCGAAGATCTGGGAACGAAAAAGATCGTCTTCATCTCGAGCTCCGGCATCTACGGCGTACCGCAAACCGTTCCCTGCACCGAGCAGCATCCGACCTTGCCGCTCGGCGCCTACGGCGACTCCAAGATCGAGGCAGAGCACCTCTGCCGCCAGGCAATCGAGCGCGGGGTCGACATCACCGTACTGCGTCCGATGAGCCTCTTCGGACCGCGCATGACCGGCGTGTTTGCCATACTCTACGAATGGGTTCGCACCAATCAATTCGTCTTCACACTCGGACGCGGTAACAACCGGGTCCAGATGGTCAGCGCTTGGGATGTCTCCGAAGCTTGCATTTGCGCAGCGCAGACTTCCTCGCAAGAGCGCTTTTTCAACATCGGCTCAAACCCGGAGACGGTTCCCACCGTTGCCGATCAGGTGCGCGCACTGATCGAACACGCCGGCTCGCGTTCCCGTCTGTTGCCCATTCCCGCCGCACTGCTGCGCAACGCCGCTCGGCTGCTGCACACGGTCAAACTGTCGCCAATCGTTCCCGAGCACTATCTGCTCGCCGATTCGAACTTCGTCCTCGACATCGACCTGGCGCGCAAGCACCTCGGTTGGGAGCCACGCTACAGCAACGTCGAACTCATGAATGAAGCCTACGACTGGTATGTCGCAAACCTCGACAAAGTCCGCAGCGAACCTCACCCTGTGCTGAAACTTCTCTCCCTCCTCTCTTTCGGACGAAGTACGTGAAGCCATGACCGGGGACGGGCGCTTCCAAGACGTCCAGCGCGACTACTTCGATCTCGCCGACGCCGAGCGCTTCGAGTTTCTCACCGCAAGTCCAGGATTCTCGGAGACCGAGGACGCCCTGTTGGCGCCCTTTGCCGACAGAATCCGCCCGCCCTTCCTGGAAGTCGGCTGCGGCGAAGGCGGCAACCTGGCCCGCCTGGCGCGCTGCGGGCGCTGCGTCGGCACCGACCTCTTCTGGCCAAAGATCGCCTACGCAAAGACCGTCGTCGACGGTGCCGAGCTCGCGGCCGCCGACGCCATGGCTCTACCGTTTCGCGACTCGTGTTTCGAGTCCGTCTTCATCCGCGACGTTCTGCACCACGTTGCCGAACCCAGAGCGGTGCTGCGCGAAGTTCTGCGTGTGTTGCGGCCGGGCGGCCTGCTACTGCTGATCGAGCCGAACGGACGCAACCCACTGGTCAAGTTGCAAGCCCGGCTCGTCGAAGCGGAGCGACAATCGCGTCACTTCAACACGGAGTACGTAGGCCAGATGCTGGAAGGATTCGAAGCGGTCGAGATCGCCACGGCACACCCGCTGCCGCTGCGCCGCCTGCTCTTCCACTACCGCTTCGGCCTGCCCAGGCTGGCCCACATCGGCCCGGCGCGCGCCGCCGTCACCGCGCTCGAGCTCTTCCTCTCGCGCTTCATTCCGCAGCGCTACTGGGAGCACGTCGTTGCCAGTGCGCAACGACCGAGCTAACCTCGCGCACCGTGTCCACCGCCTGCATCCTCTGCGACCAAGCCGCGACGACGAAGCTCTTCGACAAGGGTGGGCGAGATTTCCTGCGCTGCGACGGCTGCGGTCTGGTGCGGGTCGATCCGATGCCGACGGTGGAGGAGAACCAGCACTATTACGACGAAACCTATCGCGAGTGGTACGCAACGTTTCAAAAAGCGACAGACATCCGCCGTCTCATCGCCGAACATCGCATGGATGAAGTCGACGGGTTCGCCCGCCGCGGTCGCTGGCTCGACGTCGGCTGCGCGGCCGGACAGTTCGTCGCCCTCGCCCGCGAACGCGGCGCCGACGCCGAGGGGCTCGACATCGCCCCGGCGGCGATCGAGCGAGCGCGCGAGCAGGGTATCCCCGCTCACCTCGGCTCTGTCGAGGAATTTCAGCCGCAACACCCATACGACACGATCACCGCCTTCGACGTTCTCGAACACACGATCGAGCCCAA
This sequence comes from uncultured Binatia bacterium (SeqCode), assembly GCA_965216585.1. GTDB lineage: Bacteria > Desulfobacterota > Binatia > HRBIN30 > CADEER01 > CADEER01. The sequence goes on from CBDCGC010000003.1 coordinate 1,562,638, forward strand.
AGCCTTCCTTCGCCGCGTGCACTCCTGGCTGGTGCCCGACGGCACGCTGGCGCTGACTCTACCCGACGTCAGCAGCAGCTATCCGCAGTGGATCATGCGCAAGCATTGGTTCTACTACCTCCCCAACGACCACCTGCACTACTTCAACCCAGACACCGCCCGGACCATCCTCGAACAATGCGGTTTCCGTGTCGTGAAGGTCTCCAAGGCCTACAAGCTGCTGACCGGAAACTACATCGTCGAGCAGCTCAACATCTTCAACCCATGGCTCGGCCGCATGGCCACGGCGCTGGCAAAGCTCGCACCGGAGTCGGTGCTGGCCAGACCCAGACTCTACTTCATCGGCGAGATGATGATTCACGCCAGGCGCGATTCCGCACCGGCGGCCTGACGTTCAGACCCGGGCCGGTGCTTCATCGCTTCGACCGGCAATCGGCCGCTTGGTATCGGGCCGGAAGAAGTTGCCCATGATCGTCTGGTACGCCTCGCACGGCGTCCAGCACTGCGGGCAGTTGTAGTCCCAGATTTCCTTCTGCGTCTCCGTCACCTCGGTCGAGCGCCAGATCTCGGCGAGATCGAAGTCGACCTCGCGCAGGCTACCGACTCGCTTGTCGTAGATCGTGCACGGGTAGACATGGCCCCAGGAGTCGATGAAGCACGACGACTTGAGCGCATGACAGCGCATCGGGGTCTTTCCCGTCTCCAGATAGCGACGGACACGCTTGAGGTACTCGCGCTCGAGGATGTTGACTGGATGCAGACTGCTGCCGCGCAGCGCGGCGTACTCTTCGGTCGCCCGCGCCAGGGCCTCGGCACCGACCCCCTGCCTCACCCCGAGCGGCGTGTTGCCGAAGTAGTGATCGGATTCGTGGACGATGTTGACGTGGTAGTCACCGTAGTCGAGGTCGGGAATCTCACGTTTGGCAGCGGCAAAAGCCTGCGGGAAATGATCGACGTTGGCCGAGGACAGCGTCATGCCCAGCACGACATCGACACCGGGTATCTCGCGCAGGCGCCGGAAGGTTTCGATCTGGCGCTGCCATCCACCTTCGATCCCGCGGATGGTGTCGTTCATCGCCTCGTCGCCATCGGTGCTCACCGTGATGATGAGCTTTTCGGATCCCATGCGCGCAATCTCGCGCGTGTATTCGACGATCTTGTCGGTCAGGTAGCCGTTGGTCGGGTAGTGCAAGAGCATCAAGTTCTTGCAGTTCTCGACGATCGCCTCACAGATGTCGGGGAAGTCCTTGCGCAGCGAAACTTCGCCGCCGGTAACGTCGACCCACAGGAAACGGTTAGAGCGGTGGAAGAATCGTTGGATCTCCTCGAGCGAGAGCTCGTCGCGCGGCTTCATCTTCCAGATGTTGCAGGTCTGGCACTTGTAGTTGCACCAATACGTGATGCAGAACGTCAGCTTGAACGGAAACGAAGGACGGCGAAGGTTCGCTTCGAAGGCGCGCGACGCAAGCGCCGCGTATGGTGCAATCCGCGCCATCTACGCAGCTTAGCCCGTCCGCCGGGTCGGCGCCAATGACGCCCACGGTAGCTCAAGCAGCGCCGGCCGCCATCAACGCCGCGCGGTAGGGGGCGTTCTCTCCGAGGTAGCGCTCGTCGATCCCGGCCAACACCTGATCGACGGCAATCCCGCGGATGCACACGGGGTCGACACAGCGCGAGATCTTCAGATTGTAGTTGGTCAAACACGGAGAGCAGTACAGATCGCGGTAGTAGACGAGATCTTCTTCGTTGTTGGGGCCGTAGTGGATCGGCGCCGTCGGACCGAAAAAGGCGACCACCGGCGTCCTCACCAGCGCCGCCAGGTGCATCACCGAAGTGTCGTTGGCGACGACGAGATGGCAGCGTTGCATCAACGAGAGAAGTGCACGCACCGAGAGTCGATCGCAAAGATCCACACTCTCGCCCTTCATGCGGTGCCGCATCTCATCGATCAGGACTCGCTCCTCTTCCCCTTGCCCGGTTAGAACGATACGCGCGCCGTAGCGGTCGGCGAGGGCGTCACAGAGCTCGGCGAAGCTCTCGACAGGCCAACGCTTGAGCGGGACCTTGTAGAAGTTCGGCCCGCTACCGACGTGAACCGCGATGACCGGGAAGACACCGGGCTCGAGACCACCGGCGTGTAACATGTCGTCGACCGAGCCCCTCTCTTCATCGGGAAGTTGCAGGCGCACCGGTGTGTCGCTGGACCGAATCCCCAGCGGCCGCAACAGGCGGCGGAAGATGCCGGACATGTGCTCGCTATCGGTGTAGACGACACGTGTCGTGTACAACCAGGCGCGGTGCTGGCCGTCGGTATTGAAGCCGATGCGCTCCGGCGTACCCGTACAATACGAGAAAATTGCCGAGATCTTGATGAACTGTTCGAAATCGATGACGAGGTCGTAGCCGCGTGCTCGGGCTTGCCCGAGCGCGGCGACGACTCCCTTGAGGAATCCCCAGGGCGTGTCGAGGCTAGCGGTGAGAACGTTTGCCGTCAGACCGCTCGCTTCCAGCAGCGACCGGTTGCCCTCCAGGGTCAGGAAGTCGATCTCGGCGCCGTCGGGCAAGCCATCGCGCAGATCGCGCAACACCGGGAGCAACATGGCGATATTGCCCAGCCCATAGAACTTGATCGCGAGAACTCGTTTCGGCAGCGGCAAGACACCCCCTCGCGGCGGTGTCGTCGCCCGCAAGGGCGGCAGTGCCGGTCCGCCGACGAGCGCGCGCGCTCTCGCCCACAGCGCGAGAATCCAGCAAACGACGAGACCGCCCCAGGTATCGAGGGGGCGCCCCGAATTCATCGAGTTGTTCACGAGATGGTCACTCCGCACAGGCGCCTATCACTGCAGTCTGAACCGGGCAATCACTGGAACCACGGCGCTTTCTCCTTCGCGGACCGCCGGCGCCCGATCAGCCGCTTCACGACCGGCACTGCTACGGTCAAGAGTCACTCGCGGCCGAGATCGACCTTGGCAGACAGGCGACGCTTCGGCACGCGCGGGGGCTGGACGGCGGTGACGAGAACATGCCAGGCAGCGCGGAACACCTCGGACTTGTCGATCTTAGAGGCGCCGGCATAGCGATCCTCGAAAACGATCGGCACCTCGCCAACGCGAAAGCCAGCCGCGTGCACCTTCCACACCATCTGCTCGAGAAAGGAGTATCCCGAACCGCGCACGTTTTCCGGTTCGACCGTTTCCAACACCTCGCGACTGTAGCAGCGGTACCCCGACGTACAGTCGGCCACCGGTAGCCGCAGAAGCATGCGCGTGAAGAGGTTCGCCCCCAGCGACAACCAACGCCGGTGCAATGACCAGTTGACGACACCACCACCGTCCATATAGCGCGAGCCGATGACCATGTCGTGATCTTGCATCGCGGAAAGAATCTGCGGCAGATAGCGCGGGCTGTGGCTGCGATCGCCATCCATCGTCGCGATACGGCCGTATCCGTTTTCGACGCCATATTCGAAACCGGCAAGATGCGCCGTGCCCAATCCGAGCTTGCCCGACCGATGGATGCAGAGCACCCGTCCCGGGAATCGCTCGCAGAGCTCATCGACGATGAGCCCGGTTCCGTCTGGACTGTTGTCGTCGACGACCATCACGTCGACGTGCGAATCGCGATCGAGAAGCTCCTCGACCAGTGGCACGATGTTGGCCGACTCGTTGTAGGTCGGAATGACGACTAGGGCGCGGTTCTCGGATTTCATGGGTTCGCCACCGGCACGACTGGCCAGCGTCCGCCCATAGTCCTACAACGGACGGGCACCACGATGCGAGGTACACGACGAATCGCAGCGCCGGCGCACATTGCAGGCGTGTCGCACGTCTGCTAACCGAGTCCGCATTGTCGTACGCTGCGGACCAGCTTAACGAGGAGGGGGGAGAGCTGTCAGCCGGCAACCGGCGCGGCATGCTGGCACTGGTCGTCGCCTTCGCTCTGGCAATACGGGCCCATCGCATCGGCTGGGGACTGCCTGATTTCATCTTTCTGGATACGAAGGTCCACTTCGTCACAGTAGCGGCACGCGCCGCGGCGCTCGGCGATTGGGTACTCGATCGCTTCGTTCACCCTCCCCTCTACCCATACCTTGTATCCATCGCCACACTCGCTTGGTCTGCCCTGACTGGCAACGAAATCCACCTCTACGGCAAGTTGGCACGGGCCGACAACGCCACGATCGTGCTCATCGGGCGGTGGATGACGGTCGCCATTGCAGGTCTACTCGTCGCAGCGGTCTACTTGCTCGGCAAGCGCCTCCTCAACGCGAGAGCCGGTCTTTGGAGCGCTGCATTCTTCGCCCTCTCACCTGTCCACGTCATCGAGAGTCACCGCATCAACGTCGACACTCCCATGCTGCTGCTCTCGATCCTCGCCGCGCACCAGGCAGTCGTTGCAGTGCAAGAGCACAAGCGCGAGCACCTGCTCGCCTCCTTTGCACTCGCCGCCGCCGCCGGGGCGACCAAGTACAGCGGCCTTTCCGCTGGAACCCTGCCGCTGTGGGCAGCGCTCACCTGGCCCGGTTCGGATTGGCGCCAGCGACTCACCCTCACAGCGCTCGGCGGTATCGTCTCACTCGTCGCCTTCACGGCCTGCATTGCCCCAGCCTTCCTCAACTGGGATCGCTTCGCGTTCGAATCCTATTCCACTCTCTACTTTGCAGCGCTGACCGGGGCACCGGGCCAAGATCTGAGCAGCGGGGCGTGGGCGTTCTCACCCTACGTCTACCTGGCGCTGATCGGCCTACCGTTCCTGCTCGGTTGGCCGATCTTCCTGACGTCGCTCGGCGGCCTGGCCGCGCTGACCAGGAGAAAGGCAGCACTGGCACCGGTTCTTGCCGGAACCCTACCGTACTTTCTCGTCCAAGGGGCGGCGGCGACGGCTCTACCGCGCTACTATCTGCCCCTCGCCCCGTGGCTGGCGATCGCCGCGGCGGCGTTCGTCGACTTCTCGACGACACACTCGAGAGCGGCTGGACGAATCCTCGGCATCCTGCTGCTCACCTACACCGCCACACTGGCGATCTCGCTGACCAATCAGATCGGCGGTTCGCCACAGCGGATCGTGGGCAGGGCGCTCGACGACCTGGAAACCGTCAAACGCGTTCGCAGCTCTCGCCTGCCCGCCGGCAAGGACCGGCGCCTGGTCATCGGCTACCAGTCTCCGAACGTCTTCTCCTACGATTCGGTCAAGCCGCACGTGCGAAACAGGGCGAACTACAAACTCCGGCGCGTCGTCTTTTTTCCGGAAGAGATCCGCCACCCCGGTGCCGCGATCGCGTCCGACGCGGCACTGCGGCAGGACCTGGCCTGGGTCGACAAATACGGAATCGATGCCATCCTCGTCAGCAGCCGCTGGGAAAACGCGCGCGTCCGCGGCTCTTTCCGCGGCCGGGAGGAGCAACTCTACGAGAACATCGTCGAAGGACGCTTGCACATGCGCGAGTTGGTCTCGGTACAACCGAGCTTCTTCACCCAGTCGTGGTACCTTTGGGCCGACCCCTCCCTTGGCACGATCTGGACGGCTGGCATCGGCGGCTATCGCTTGTTCGCGCGCAGCGATCTGCTCGGCAACTCGAGCTAACGATTCGCCCGGCCTCAGTTGATGTCAGATCGAAACTCCAGCAAGCCCGTCGCTCCCTCTTCCCCGCCGGCAGAGATGCCAGCGCTCGCGCGACGGCTATGCCTGACGGCGATTCTCGCCATCGCGATTGCAGCGCGCACCTACCGGCTCGCCTGGGGACTCCCCGAATTCATCTTCAACGACACTCGACTGCACTTCCTGCGCGCCACACTGCACATCACGACAGCCGGCGACTGGGCTCTTCATTGGTTCGTGCACCCGCCACTGTATCCGTACGCCGTGTCGCTGGTGGCAGTGATGTGGTCGACCCTGACGGGAAACGAAATCCGGATGTCAGGCCCCGGCTCTGTCGCAGATCACGCCATGATCGTTCTACTGGGACGCTGGCTCACCGCCACGCTCGCTGCCCTCCTGGTCGGCGCGCTCTACCTGCTGGCGAGGCGTCTACTCGGTACGCGCGCAGCCCTGTTGGCGGCGCTTCTCTTCGCGCTCGGCCCACTGCACGTTCTCGAGAACCACCGGATCAACGTCGATACGCCGATGCTCCTGCTCGCCGTGCTGTCGGCTCACCAGGCCGCCATCGCCGTACAGGAGCGACGGACCAGCGCCCTTTTCTTCTCGTTTGCTCTGGCCGCTGCGGCGGGGTGCGCGAAATATACCGGGCTCTATGCGGGAACGCTTCCCCTGTGGATCGCGCTGACCTGGCCCGGTGACTGGAAGTCACGCGCCCGTCTCCTCGTCTCCGGCGGCGTGGTTTCAGCCATCGCGCTCGCACTCCTGCTCAGCCCCGTTCTCCTCAATTGGGACCGCTTCATCAAGAACGTGGTCGAGCTCTTCCACCTCGGCATGTACAGCGGCGCACCGACGCAGAACCTGGAAGGCACGAGCTGGGTCTACGTACCATACCTCTACGTCATTTTCGTCGGCCTGCCATTCATGCTCGGTTGGCCGGTCTATCTCATGGCCATCGCCGGTCTCGTCAGTCTCGCCGCCGGCGACCGCAAGGTCTTTTCGCACGTCGCCGCTTCGACCGTTCCCTACTTCATCCTTCAAGGAGGTGCAGAAACGGCGACCGCACGCTACTACCTGCCGCTGGCACCGCACCTGACGATCGCCGCGGCGGCAGCGATGACCTCGCTGCGCAAGTACTCCGTCTTCTTCGGCAACGCCTGCATCGCCATCGTCGTAGCCTACTCGGCGCTCTTGGTGGGGAGCCAACTGTCCCGTCTCGACGGCGCCCCCCAGATTGCAATCGGCCAGGCGTTGCAAAACGCAGCAGCCGAAAAGGGTGGTAGGACAGCCAAGTCGCAACGGCTCATGGTTGCGTACCCCGAGTGGACAGCCCACAAGTACGACGCCATCCTTCCCCACTTCCAGCGTCGCAACATTCGGATCGCGTTCTTCGCCCAATGGTTGCGTGCCATCGATCCCGACCCCGATCCGTACTCCGCACGAGTCACGCACGTGGACTGGCTCGAACGACGGCGCATCGACGCCGTCGTTCTCCCCAACCGCTGGCGGGCCTACGTGCTGCGCAAACGCGAAGAGAACCACGAAACCCGCTTCTACGAGAACCTGATCAACGGCAGTCTCGGCTACGAAAAAGTAGCCGATGAGGCCAGTCGATTCTTCACACAGTCGCTGTACGATTGGGCCGATCCTGCCCTGTCGACGACATGGGTGGCGGGGATCGAGGGATACGAGCTCTATTTGCGATTCGATCTCGCCGAAAAAGTCCGCGCCGCGCGGCGACGGCACATGTCTCAGAGCGAGTCGGGCACGCGGGCGGAAAAGAGGCGGCGCGGCCCGGGCTCGAGCCCGATGTAAATCTCGACACAAGCACGGTCGCCGGCCAATGCTTTCGGCCCTCCTTCGATGAAGATCTCATGTCGCTGCCGTGGATGCAGGGCGTTCAGGAGGCCACCGGTGAGAAAGTTCAGCGTAAAACGATCGTCGCCGCTCCAGCGCTGGCTCTCCTCGGGGCGAAGATGCACGCACCCACCACGCTCGAGTGTACGTGTCGACAGCACCTGAGCGATATCCCGATTGACGGCGCCTTGCGGCGCGCGGCCGCGGTCGACGAGAATCGCCAACGGTAGCGCCGCACACACGAGACCCAGCGCCACCGCATCGACGGCGCTGAGGCGGCGCGCCGAGACCAACCTTCGCGCGGCATGGAAGTGTGCCCCGAGAAGCAAGGCCGCCGGTGCTTCCAAGCTCATGGCCACGCGTGTGTGCGCGTACAAGAAACCGAGAAACGGCACCATCACGATCACCAACCAAGCGACGCAAAGAGCGGTATTCCGAGCGAGCTCACCAAGCACCGCACTACGCTTCCACGCGGACACCCAAACGGCAGCGATGAGGGCAACGGCAGCCGTCGCGAGCCACAGACTTTCGTGCGCCAACAGCCACGCGTAGCCTATGGCGTTCAAATACACATGCGGGCCGTAGGCCATCACGTACTGGAACGGCATCTTCATTGCGGGCGGCGGGATGACCCACCAGCGAAACACGGCGAAGACAGACACGATCGCCAGCGACGGCGCCGCCATGGTGATCGCCCGCCATGCGCGATCCAACCCAACGCCACTGCCGCGCGCCAACGCGAGCAAGACCAGCACCCCCGGGATGAGCACCCCCAGCTCGTTGCACATGAGCGCGAGGACGGTCGCCAAGCACCAAACGGCGATCCAACGCCGCCGGCCACCGCCGAGCGTCTCCAGAAACGCGGTTACGCTGATCAAAAAGAACACCCGCACGCCGAGGTGCTGGAACACCGACGCCCAGAACATCTCGACGCTGCTCGGATACATGATGAGTAACACCAGCCCGCAGAACAGCGAAGAGCAGCGGTCGAATCCGAGCTGACACGCGATGCGGGCGACCAACAGTGCGGCCAGAGCGTGGGCGGCAACGTTCACCACCAACAACGGAAACGGCGAGACCCCGAAGAGTCGAGTGCCCAGCCAGAAGAAGACCTCGATCGAGAGAGGCCGGTAGCTCCACCACCAGCGCGATTCGAAGGGAAAGAAGATCTCCCACCAACCGCGGGGGTCGCGCTGCGCACGGGCGAGAAAGATGAAATCGTCGCCAAAGAACCACTCGTGCGAAGCGACCCAGATCTGAAGCGCCACGACCAGCAGAGAGATCGCGACGCCGGCGATCAAGAACCACCGCGGACACATCGTCCGGTCGCCATCGCGAACGCTCATGATCGACACCCCTTGCCGTTCATCAGCCCGCAACCGGTGTCGCACGCGGTCGTGTTCGCCGCCGCCGGCACTTCGGGCAACAGCGCCTTCGCGCCGACCCGACACAGCCAACCCATCGACGACGAGATAGCGAGGTAGTAGGAAAGCAGACCCGCCGCGGCGACGAAGATGAACTCAGTGCTAGCGAAGACCATTTCCGACCGAAGCTCGGCGTTTCCGAACAGCTGTGAGCGCGCGGCGGCCAGACACGGCCCGAGGCGTTCTCGTGTCACCGCACCGACACCTACCACAGTGTCGAACGCGGATTCCATCCGCGCCAGAGGATGTCGAGGCCACGCCCCAGCGCGGCGGCTCAGCCCGGTTGTCGAATGAGCTCGCCCAAACGAGCTCCGTGCGAGAGCCGGCCGCCGGACCTGTTGCTGGCACTCGGCGCGGCCCTGCTGGCCCTGGTGCTCCAAGCGCCCTTTGCGCAACGCCACGCCGTGTTGGTGGATGAAGGTGTGCTCCTCCAGATCGCGGACAACATTCTCGACGGAAAAGTCCCCTACCGCGACGCCGCGCACAACGTCTTCCCGTTCGTCTTCTATCTCGCCGCCGGTGTCTTCAAGCTCTTCGGCACGTCGATCGAAGCGGCGCGGATGTTGGCGGCATGCATCTTCGCCGTCGCCACCGGCGCCATGATACTCATCGCCCGGTGGTGGTGTAGTCGCGCCGAAGCCCTGTTCTTCCTGGTGCTCATTCTCTGCTACCGGGTGTGGTCGTTTCCGCACTGGCACATGCTCAACTACTCGCCCCTGGCGGTGGCTCTGTCCCTCGTCGCCACCTGGTTGGTCGGCGAACAGATCTACCGCACGAGCCACCGTTGGTCGGCCTTTGCCGGCATCGCCTGCGGCCTCGCCATCCTGTCGAAACAGGATTCCGGCGGCGCTACCGCACTCGCGCTCGGCATCGCCCTGCTGACCCTGGGGGCATCGACGACGTGGAACGACCGATTCCGGCGTGCCGCGATCTTTGGCTCAATCACCACCGGCGTCGTTCTATCCTGCCTGGCCGCCGTCTGGAGTGCCGGATTCTTGACTGAAATGCTGCGCGACACATTCTACGGCCCGCTCTATGGAGTGTCGAACTTCGACTACCTACGCCGCCCAGCGCTCTTGCCCCTGCTCTCCCAGGATCCGCATTTGCGCGAAAACATCTTCTCCTACTTTCCGCCGATCCTGATGGACCCCTACGGCAAGGTCCTCATGAGCACCCGCATCTTTCGCGAAAGTGGCATCGTCGACACCGTCATGCGGGCGATCTACCACGCGCCGTGGATCATCGCTCTGGTGACGGCGCTGCCGACCGCTTACATCTTTCTCACCCGACGAGCGCAGGTCGATCAGCACCGCATCCTGCTGCTGCTGTTGGCGGGCGCCTTTCTACTCGCCTTCAACCGGCCACACGATTGGGTACACCTGCTCGTCCTATACCCAGCCACTCTGATCCTGCTGGCGTCGCTGGTGCCGATGATTCGCCGGCGATCCATCATCAGGTGGACCGTCGCACTAGCAGTCAGCGCGACCGCGGCTCTTTCCATCCACCTCGCGATCGAGTTCCGGCAAAGCCACTCCACTAGCGTCGAGACCGCGCACGGTAGGTTCTACGAGGAACCGCGCTACGCCGACTCCCTCCGACCAGTGATCCGAGCGCTTGCCGCCACGTCACCAACGACACCGCTTCTGGCATACCCGCACCACGCCTATCTGAACTTTCTCGCCCACCGCGATCATCCGAACCGCTACCTGTACTTGTGGCCGGTCGAGTGGAACCAGAACCGCGACAAGGAAATCATCCAAACCCTGGAAAGCCGCCCCGACACGACGGTCTTGTACAGCCCCGACCGAATGCTGCACCTGGGTGCTCCGCGCGAATTCGCACCGGAGATCTTCACCTACCTGGTCGACCACTACTCCATCGCCGAGATCTATGGCGCTCCCGCGCAAGGCCCGGTCTTCTTCCGTCTGGTGCGCCACACCGACTCCCGCGACAGACCGTTGAGCGAGGCTGCGATCGAGTCCGCCTCATTGACCAAGCAGCCTCGGCTGGGCGAGGCGCAGCCACTTGTCGGCGGAGGCGCCGGGTTCATCCACCTGGTCCAATGGCCCTTTCGCAGAGTCGTTGCGGTCAAAACGCAGCCGGCAGCCGAAGTGGCGGTGCGCATTCCGATGACAGCCAAAGCCGGGGACCGCATCCTCACCAGCCACGCCACCAATCCCAATTATTGGTCCGACATCTTTACGCCACCCGTGCGGTTCCGCCTCGCCATCGCCGGCCGCGACGGCGAGAAGACGGTCTACCAACGCGAGGTCAAGAGCGGGCCCAACCTGGAAGATCGCAAGTGGTTCGAAGTCTCCGCCGATCTGAGCGAGTGGCAGGGGCAACGCATCGAGCTCGTTCTCGGCGTCTTTACTCGCTGGGGCACCAAACCGGACGAGGAACTCGCCGGCTGGGAAATCCCCCGCATCGTCAGTGACCGTCAAGAGAAATGATTTGCGGCTCAGCCCAACCGGCGACGCCGCGGGCAACGCCCGCCTCTTCGGCATTGGCGCAAAAGTGCAGATCGACACAGTGCCCAGTCGCCGCGGCGAGGGGAACGATCACTTCGACCGGTCCAACCTGCGTTTCGATCGTCCTGGAAAAGCGCGAAGCCGGCTGCGGCCCGCCGAGCCGCAGCTCGAAGTGAATTCGTTTCCCCGCCGGCAAGCCCCACCCTTCCGGATGCCCACTCACCCAGGCGGCGACGGCCTCCCCCGGCGCCACGCAGTGGTGTCTGAGGAAGCATCTCTCTTTTCCGGCTACGCTGACATCGAGTGACACCGTTCGGTAGACCACCCAATGGTCGCGCTGAAGAGGCGGGTTCTCACGCTCTGTCCGCCCCAGAGTGTAGGCAACCCGCACCGGCTCGATGGAGCCGATCGCCCCACCTTCCCAGAGATCGACGACGCGCTCGAGCGGCACGTCGCGGCCGCGGCGCAACACCACGGCAGTATCGGATAGCGCACGCTCGAACGAAAACTCCGAGCCCATCTGCATCGCCGTGCGCGGCGCGTAGGCATAGAGCGGAGCCGGCGCCGTCGGCACGATCTTGGGGTTGTAGACGACTTTGTCGGCGTTCGCCGTCGCCCGAGCGAGGTTGACGTCATCGGCATCGCCGGCAACCAACCCCGGCATCACGAGATCGTTGGCGGCGAGAATCGGTCGATCGGTCAGAAAATAGTAGAGAGCGTTGTAGGGCATGAACAGAATACGGGTCTCAGGCGGTTGGCGAGCGAGATAGTCGAGCGTGCCGCGGACGTTGGCAGCCGTTCTCGCCACGTCGAGAATGCGCCCGCGCGGCGTCTCGATCGGCACATCGTAAACGCTGCAGACCGCGACAGTCCCGGCCAGACCGTAGGCCATCCAAGCCGTCCAGATGAAGAGCCCGGGAATCTTGCCAAGCAGCCCGCCGGCGGCGTACCAGCGACCGAAAAGAAGCGCTACCGGCATGAGCAAGAGGGTGTAGAGATTCATCAGGTGCGACCAGTCGGCGCGAAAGATCAAGGCATAGCCAATCGCCGCAACCGCTGCGATGAGCACCATCGACGAGCGCTCGGCCAAAGCCAGATGCTCGCCGCCGCGCAACGCCGTAGCAACCAGCAAGGCCACCGACAACCAGGGCAGATAGTAGACCGCTTTGACGATGGCCTCGAACAGCAACATCACGCTGCGGTCGTAGACGTTGATCGTACTGGCCCAGCTCAACTCGACGAACGCGGCTGGAAAATAGGAGAATACCAACAGGAAGAGATCTCCGCCGCGTTTCGACCACGGTTGGAGGCCGGGCAGAGGAACCTGGTAGTCGGCCGGTACGGCAGCGAGATCGAGGACGGTGCGGTTCAAGAAGGCCAACCCGGCACCGTGCCACGAGTAGTAGGCAAGCAATACGACGATCGGCACCAGCGCAACCAACCCGAGCGTCACCAGCGTCCCGAGCAGATCACTCAACCGCCGGCTCTCCGCGGTCATCCAGTCAAACACCACAGCGACGGTCATCGCCAGCGCGGCGTATGCTCCATAGTCCTGCTTGGCGGAGATCGCCAGGCCGACCAGCAACCCAGCCGACACCAAGCAGATGCGCTTGCGCCCCCGAAACCACTCCAACAATGCCCACAGCGCACCCACTTTGAACGGTAGTGCCACCTGCGTGTAGTTCACCATCGTCCACAGCGGAAAGCCGAGCGCCTTGATCGGCCACAGAGCCAGGGCCGCCGCCAGGGCGACGCGTCTCGGCAAGACCAACAAGAAGATCCGGTGGACGATGACGACGACCACGGCAAAGAGCAATGCGATACTCACCCTGCCGACCATCATCGTCGGATCGAAGATCCGGTAGAGCAAACCGAGCAACTCGTAACAGAGCGGCGCGACGAAGGTCAGGCGATCGCGATAGAGAACCTCGCCATTGGCCAGGCTCTGTCCGATCGCCAGGATCGACCCCTCGTCATAGAGGGAAACCCCTCGCTCGAGAAAGAGAAGCTGAAACGAGCCCGTGGCCAGGAACAACGCGAGCGAGGCACGCCACGATTCAGATTCTTGCACGTGCACCGACAAGATGAGCTCCCCCGCACGGACACGGGCCCGAAAAGGGACCTTGACACTCCTCAAAGTGCCGTGCAAGCGTGGCAGGATGCGCGTCTTGTTCTACTACCGCGGCATCGAAAACCTCGGTGTCGGCTACCTGATGTCGATGCTCAAAGCGAATGGTCACGAAATCGACCTCATCTTCGACCCGGGCTTCGACGACAACCTGTTCCTCAAGGCGCCGAAACTGCAGTGGCTCAATCGTCACGAAACGATGGTCGAGCGGGCGAAGTCCTTCCAGCCCGACCTGGTCGCGATCGGATCTTTGACCAACCTCTGGCCATTTGCCCAGCGCATGGCGACTCGGCTCAAGCAGGAGCTCGGCGTTCCCATCATCGTCGGCGGCCACCACGCGCAAGCGCTGCCGGACTACGTCCTCTCCCATCCGGACGTCGATCACGTCTGCATCGGTGAAGGGGAGCTCGCGCTGCTCGAGTTGGTCAACCGCATGCAGGAGGGCCAGGACACGACCTCCGTTCCCGGCATCTGGTCCAAACGGGACGGCTTGATCCACCGCAACCCGATGGGCCAACTCGAAAACGATCTCGACAAGTTTCCGTTCCCCGAAAAGGAGCTCTGGTACGAGTACGGTTGCTTCCACGACAACCTCGAAGTCTTCACCGGCCGCGGCTGCCCGTTCAAGTGTACGTTCTGCAACATCCACTACCAGCGCGAGATCTTCAAAGGCTCCGGTGATTTCCTGCGCAAGAGGTCGATTCCCAACGTCATCGAAGAGCTGAAAACCAATTTGGCCAAGTACGACGCGAAGACGGTGTCGGTCCACGACGACAACTTCACCACCAATGCCAAGTGGGTCGAGGAGTTCTGTGAGGCCTACCGCAAGGAGATCAATCTCCCCTGGTACTGCTTCGGCTATCCGACCACCATCAAGCCGCGGCTGGTCAAAGCGATGAAAGCGGCCAACTGCATGACGGTGTTCATGGGTGTCGACTCCGGATCGCCGGAGATTCGCCGCGACCTCATGGAGCGTCCGATGTCGGACGAGCTGATCTACGGCGCAGCGAAGCACATCAAGGACGCCGGCATCGGCCTGCAGGTTTCTTGTATCTACGGAATCCCGGGCGAGTCTCCCGAGCAGATGTGGCAAACGCTGGAAATGGTCGAGAAGATCGAGCCGACTCAGTCCTCCGCATACATCTTCTACCCCTTCCCCAAGACCAAGCTCTTCGAGAAATCCGTCCAGCTCGGTTACCTCGACGAGGCCGGGCAAGAGATGGTGCGCAAGGGCATCTCGGGCTACCACCACGAGTCGATCCTCAAGCACCCGCACAAAGAGCTCGCGGAAACCCTCGCCAAGACGACACCGATCTACGTCAGAACTCCCCCGCCGTTGAAACCTCTCCTGCGCTGGATGATCAACAACCACTTCAAGCGCTCAGCGCTCTTCCTCTACGTCGCCCTGATTCCGATCACCTTCCCCTACCTCGGGCTCGAGGGTATCAAGGTCACGCTCAAAATGGCCTGGAAATCCCTGTGGCGGAGTGTATCGGGCAGGAACGAGCTCGCGCGAGAAAACGAAAATACGGGCGAGCTCGCCGCCTGAGGCGGCCGGTGCGGCGCACTGCGATCGAGATCGGACGTGCCAGTCGAGCAGTGCCCGTTGTGCGGTGAGCGCGATCTGACCCTGCTCTACCCGAGCACTTTGCGCAAACGTCGCCACCCGGCGTCCCAGTACCACTGCACGAGCCACGGCTTGGGCATCCATCCCGACATCTTTCGCTGCCGTTCGTGCTCGATGGTTTTCAATGAAGCCGCTCCGGAAGCGGCCGACGTCACCGGCGAGTACGAACAAGTCGAAGATCCAGAGTACCTGGCACAACGCGAATCCCGTCGGCTCACGTTTTTTCGCGAGCTCGATGCAATCGAAAAGGTCCAGACCATCGGCTCTCTTCTCGACGTCGGATGCTATACCGGCTTTTTTCTCGAGTGTGCGCGCGAGCGCGGGTGGAACGCCCAAGGGGTCGAGCCCAGTCGCTGGGCCGCCGGCTACGCGCGAGAGAAACTCGGCTTCGAGGTTTTCAACGGACCGATCGAGAGCTACGCCGATGATCGCCGCTTCGACGTCTTGACCCTGTGGGACGTTCTCGAACACCTACCCAACCCGGTCGAGGTCATGACCGTGCTGCGCCAGCACATCGAGCAAGACGGCCTGCTCGTCTTCGCCACGCACAACCTCGACCACAAGGTCGCCAAAGTGCTCGGCAGGCATTTTCCACTCTTCATGGAAATGCACACCGTTCACTTCAACAACGATACGCTGCACCGTCTGCTCGAGCAGACGGGCTTTCGACTCGTTCACAAGCACAACCAGATGCGCGCCGTTCGACTGGGCTACCTCATCTCCCGCCTGCGCCGCTTCGGCGAGCTACCGGAGCGCCTCGCCCAATCCACCGCTCGGGCGCTGTCGCTCGAAGATCGCATCCTCTGGACAGGTCTGGTCGGCGTCGAGACGTATTTCGCACGGCCGAGTTGACCTCAAAGAAATCGCGATCACAGCGGAATCGCCGAAGAGCCCGTCAACGAACCTCGACTCGCACCCTTGCGCCGCCGTCAAACCATTCGCCCGCTTGCGTCAGGCCGATCTCGAGATCGTAGGCGCCGGCCGGCACACCGGCACGACAGGCGACCTCCGTTCGCACCTTCTCCCCTTGCCGCAAGTCGAAAGGCAGGCGGTCGGCGCGTTCGATCTCGGCGCGAACCTCACCATCTAGACCACGCCAACGACAGCCGACATCGACGCGCAGGGCATCGTCGTACGTCAGCACTGGTAGGGTTGCGCCCGAGTTCTCGACTTCCAGAGCTACGTACGCGACTGTGCCAGAGCGTGGGTGTCGCGTCTCCGCCACGGCACGGATTCGCACACGTCGCTGCGCTCGGGGAATCAGGCGCAACGGTGCGCCGGTCACGGTCTCTCCGAGCTGCGGCTCGAGCAAGGCACGGCGCAGATCCGCGGCAACGACACGCTCCACTTCAAAGAGCCGCGCAGCGCCGAAGCGCCCGACACTGCGCGTGCCGGGAAAGCTGCTCGCTCGGGGCAAACCGTTCCCATGCACCACGACGTAGCGCACTCCCGCCATCCGCTGCAGCAACTCCAGGGCCCGAGCGTCCGGCAGAGCCCGCGCCAACGCCATCAGGAGGGGGTAGCTCGGCGGTTCGTAGCCGGCGCGACCGTTGAGTAGAGGCTGCCAGTGGAAGGTGCTTCGATAGGTGTACAGGCTCTCCCGCAATTGCTCAGCCGCATCGTCTCTGCCGCCGCCGGGAAGTTCGATGACTGCACCGGCCGGCAGCGTCGCCAGGGCGCGGTAGACCGGCGGCAGCCGATCGCCCACCTCGGCGGCGCGCACTGCGTAGGTTCGCGTCAGCAGCGAATAGTCCAAAACGATCAACGCGATCGCCGCGACCACTGCGACCGGGCGCCAGCGTCCGGCGATCCACGCGGCGCGGGACAGGGCATCGAGCCCCATTCCCGCCAGAGACGCCAGGCCGATCATGATGAAGAGGACAAATCGGCTCGGCGCGCGCATCGCCGAAAATCCCGGTATGACGGACACCGCCAGATCGTAGGGTGCGAGCGGAGGAAGTGGCTCGACCGCCGGGCCGAGAGAAAGCGCGGCGCACGAAAGCGCGATCGCCGCGGCGCCGCTGCGAGCCCAGGCGGGCTGTCTTTGCCGGCGAGCCGCGAGCAATCCCAAAGCGGACAAAGCGACGACGACCAGACCGACGTAGTAGCCTTCAGCTCGCACCAACAGGAGTCGGTGCAGGCGCACGGAGAGATAGCGCAGCAGCTCCGCAGCCTGCTCGGTGGGCAGAGTTCCTTCGGCCCGGCTCGCGAGATACGGCGTCGCCAAAATCAAAAAGGGCGCGATTGCCAGCAGCGCGGCGAGCCCGACCGCCCACATGCGATCAGCCGGCGGCCGCTCGCGGCTGGCGACGACGGCGAGCAGATAGGCCGCCAGGGCGATCAGGGACATGTAGGCCAAGTAGAACGAGCACAGACACTGCAGGCCAAGGCAGATGGAGAAGGCGACGAGCCAGCGCCGCCGATCGGCGATCAGCGCCCGGTCCAGGGCCAGAAGAGCAAGGACGAAGTAGAATCCAGCGACCAAGTGGGCGTGCGCCAGCAAGTGGAGTCGCAGCGGAAAGTAGGCGAATACCAGGCCGCCGCCAAACGCCGCCAGCCGAGCACACTGCCATGAACGCAACAACGCATACATCGACGCCCCACATGCGCTCAACGCGACGAAGAGATTCGCCTGGTTGGCGAGAATCGGATTGCCGGTCAGAGCATAGACGGGACCAAACAAGGGGACGTGGCCGAGCATGTGCTCCGTGCTGGTGAGCGCACGGCTGGCCGGGTGAAAGATGTTTGCGTCGAAGAGCGACAAAGGTGCCGTCGTCAAGGCGTGCACGTCCCACGCCATGACCCAGAGAATCGCGTAGATGTCAGCCAGCGAGAAGAGCGAGAGCACGCCCTTCATCTCCGGATCGATCAACGTGGAGCTCGGTTCGCGAAACAGCGGGAACGTCAGCACGAACGTCGTCGCGGCGTAACCTGCGAACACACCGAACGCAGCGATCGCCGGCCGCCAGCGCTGGGACATCACGTCACTCCAGTCCCGCCAGGGCCCCTTCGGGCTCGCTCAACCGCTGGTGGAGATACTCGGCGAACCGACGATGCGCTCTGGCATTCGGATGCGGATTCGTGCGGGCGATCCACAGCGTTTCCGCCGACTCGCCGGCAACGGAGGAATACCCTTGAACCACCTGCAGCCCACGCCTCGACGCCGCCTCCTCGATCCGGTCATACACCTCGACAAAGGGGTGGAACGCGCGCAAGTAGGCGAGAATCGGGTGGACAAAGACGACGACCGGCGTCTGCGCACGCTTCTGGATGGCCGCCAATCGGTCAAACGCGGAAACGAAGGAAGCCCAGGCTTTGGGATTGTCCAGGTAGTTGTCGAGAACCTCAAACATGTACGTTCCGCGCGGTGGCCGCAGCGCCGTCCTAAACGACACCCAACGCGGCCACAGCAGGCGCAAGAGATGCGAAGGCGAACTCTGAAAGCGATTGAAACGCGCTTGTTGGCGGGCAATCGTCTCGCTGTCGATCGTCCTCCTGTAGCCAACGACCTCGAGGTCGTTGGCCGTCAGTCCGTAGAGAATCAAATCGGGCCCGAGCGACAGTCCCAACGTTTCCAACCGCTCGACGACGTGATGGATGTTGAGCCCGGAAAGACCGAGATTCAGCACCTCGTAGCGAGTCTTCCGACTGTCTTCGTTCAGCAGATCGGCCAGGACGGCTGCGTACGCCTCTTCCTCGGCAACCCCTTCTCCCATGACGAAGGAATCTCCGACGGCAACGATTCTGAAAACATCGTTGGCCGGCTCGGTGGCGACCTCGGGGCCGCGGAAGCCGTGGCGATTGGTGCGGTGATAGACACCCTTATGAACACCTTCGATGTTCGGCGCCGCGAGCTCGAAGAGTGTCGTCAACTCCTTCAGCCCGCTCGGCGGCGAAGCGCTTTCCCGCGCCTGCGTCGGTTCGACATACCAGGCGCGCGCAAGGATCTCGCCGGCCAGAATTCCAGCAGCAACACCCGCCACAGCAAGCGCGACACGGGCCACCAAGCCGGCCAACGGCGCCTTCACAGCCCCCTCTCGATACTGGAAACGCCCCTCGCAGGGGGAGATGGCTTGGCAGCGGACGCCCCTCGCATCATCCGCCTTTGCCGACCTCTGGAACCTCGAGCGGCTCATCGAACCACTCGTCGCCCTGACGAATCCCCACTCGCAGGCGCCAATTGCCGAGACGCGGCCTGCGCAGCACGAGGTGCTCTTCGAGGGTTTCGCCAGGCGGCACATCGCTGGCCAATAGAATCCTCGTCACGGGAGTCGTCGTCTTTCCGTTCACGCCCCGCCAAAACACTCCAAGCGAGACGACGCGAGTGGGATCGGCGGCGAGAACCGGCCAGGCGACGTCAGACAAGTTGGTGATGCGCAGAGAAAGCTTCACTCCACTCCTTCCCGGAACGGGCTGCATCGGACGTGAGATCTCCAAGCCAGCGACTCTTTCCTCGCTACTCAGCACCCTCAGGCGATTGCCCAGCAGGGTTCGATCGAGAGAATCCGGGTCGGCGAGCAGCAAATCCTTCAAATCGGCCTCCCCGGTTCGCAGCTCGAACAGACAAGAGCGTCCGTAGCGGTGAATCTTCTCGACCGGCAGCTTCTCCCAGGCTGGGCCAGCATCGGAATTCAAGATCTGGGTTGGAATCGTCATATAGCGCAGCCCCGTCGTGCGCTGAAGGAGGTCGAAGGCCTGGCGGTCCGGGAGTCGATGCGTGAGATCCTCGATGACTCGACCCGCCGGCGGGACGTAGCTCGTACTTCCGTTCACCAACGGGAACCAATAGAACGTGCTGTAGTACATGTTCTTGAGGTCCTCGAAGCGACGCTGGCCGCGAATCTCGTGCGATATGTGCAACACCGGCCCCTTCGGCAGTTTCGCCAACGCCCGGTGGATTCTCGGCAGTCCCCAGAGCTGCCCGGGGCGCCACCCGACCGGGGCGCGGTTACCAGCGTGATCGTAGTCGAACGAAGTTGCGATCAGAGCGAGCGGCAACACGATCATTCCGACCCGCCGCGCCAACTCCTCGTCGCGAACCTTGTCGAGCCACCTTCCCATTCCCAGTCCCGCCAGCGCAGCAAAACCAAACATCGCCGGGTAGGCGAAGCGCGACGGCACGCGCATCGATGAAAACCCCGGAACCCAATCGACGAGATACGCGTACGGACCCTTGATCACCACGCCGCCAAGGTTGGTCAAAGGGCCGAGGCTGAGAGAATGGCAGACCAGCCAGATCGTCGCTGCGCCGGCCACCGCCCACGGTGGCCCGTAGCGACGGCGCCCGAAAACGCATCCCAGCGCCGCCAGGAACGGAACCACTCCCAGATAGCACGTCGAACCGCGCCAGAGATGTGCGTCTCCCGCACGCAGGCTCTTGGGAGAGAGGTAGAGACTGCGCAGAGGCTCGTTCGAGAACGCGCGCAGCTTCTTCGACTGGCTGTAGTCCGGTATCACCCCGACTTGGGTTCGACGGAGCAGGGGCCGGTGAAAGAGACCCACCGCGACCGCCACGACGAGAAGCGCAAGCCCACAAGACACGACTCCGCGCCACTGAATCCGACGCCAGCTCCACAAGAGAAGTGCCGTGCCGTAGCACGCCAGCGCAGTGATCGTGAAGAACCCGACGTACACCGAGCAGACCATCTGCCAAGCGAGAAAGAAGGCGAATCCGGCAGCATAGGCTGCGCTGCCCCGTAGCAACGACCGGTCGAGACAAGCGAGCGCCACCGGCAGAAAGCCGTTCGCATGCATCTGCATCTCCGACAAGCTGGTCATACGCCTGGGAAAGTAGGCGAGGATAAAGCCGCCGAAAAACGCGGCCGCGGGTCGGACGCCCCAGTGTCGCAGCAGCACGTACACGCCCAACCCGGTGGTGGTGAAGCTACCGAGCACCATCGCGTTGAACCCGAGCAACGGGTTCTTCGTCAGAGCGTAGAGAGACGCAAAGAACGGCTGGTAGCCGAGCATGTGCTCGGCGCCGGCCAACATACCGGGGACGGGGTGGAAGATGTTGGCGTTGAAAAAGTTGGTCGGATCGGAAGTCAAGCTCTCGAAACCCCACGACAGGACCCACAGAATGAGGTTGGTATCCGCCGTGCCGAGACCCCCCAGGTGAAGAACCGTGCTGCCGGGGGCAATGAACAACGGCGCCAGCAAGCAAACGGTGATCGCCGCATAGCCGGCCCCCGCCAGACAAATCTCCAGCCCGACGCGCGCCCAGTGGGGCATGCGCTGCGCCCGTTCAGCGAGCGATTTCGAGTTCCGAACCATGCAGGCGGTAGCGCCTTCCACACTGACAGACGTGCGATTCCGGCAGACGCCGAGCGCACTCACACACCCAACCGATGGCGCTGGCGGGGTTGCCAACGACGAGCGAGTGCGCGGCAACGGGGCCGGTCACGACCGCTCCGGCGCCGACGAAGGCGTAGCTTCCGATGCGGTTCCCACAAACGATCGTCGCGTTGGCGCCAATCGTCGCGCCACGTTCGACCTCGGTCGGCAAGAACTCCTCCGCCGGCGTCCTATGCTCGATTCGCGGCATCAAGTCGTTGGTGAAGACGGCGTTCGGACCGACGAAGACGAAATCGCCCAGGTGAACACGGTCCCAGACAGACACCCCGTTCTTGATCGTAACTCCGTCACCAACCCGCGCACCGGACTCGATGAAAACGCAATCGCAGATGTTGCAATCTTTGCCGACTACCGCTCCAGCGAGAATGTGCGCGAACGCCCACACCCTCGTATTGGCGCCGATCTCATCCGATTCGACCAGTGCCTGCGGGTGGACAAAGACCGTAGCGTCGATACCCACACCCTACCCCAACGCTGCAATCAGCGCTTCGACGACCTGCTCTTGCTGCGCGCGATCGATACCGGGAAAGATCGGTAGCGAGAGAATCTCCCCCGCGAGTTGTTCGCTGACCGGGAAGTCACCTTTGCGGTAGCCCAAACCGGAGAGGGCTCCCTGCTCGTGCAAAGGCGCCGGATAGTGGATTCCTGCGCCAACGCCGGCTGCTTGCAAGCGCTCCAACACACCATCCCGACCCGGCACGCGAATGACGTAGAGATGCCATACGTGCTCGTTCCCTTCAGCCACCCCCGGAACACCAACGTCACCGACGCCTTGCAAGAGCTCCGCGTAGTACGCAGCAGCAGCGCGGCGCTCTTCGTTCCAACGCTGCAAGCGCGCAAGCTTGGCGCTCAAGACGACCGCCTGCACGGTATCGAGACGCGAGTTGAAACCGATTTCGGGATGCGAGTACTTCACCGTGCTGCCCCAGTTGCGCAACTTGCGCAGGCGCTCGGCAATCTCATCCGAGCCGGTCAACACCGCACCGCCATCGCCGTAGGCACCGAGGTTCTTTCCCGGGTAGAAGCTCACACCGGCGGCCGCACCGAATCCACCGATGCCGATTCCCGCCTGGCGGGCGCCGTGCGCCTGCGCTGCGTCCTCGACGACCGCCAGCCCGTGTCGCGATGCGATTTCGCCGATCGCCGCCATCGGCGCAATCTGCCCGTAGAGGTGAACCGGCATGATCGCCTTCGTCTTGTCGCCGATGCGATCCTCGATCTGACCGGCATCGATCAGAGAATACTCCTCATCGCAATCGACCAACACCGGAGTCGCACCGGCTCGCATGACCGCCAATGCGCTGGCAATGAACGTGTTGGCCGGCAGGATCACTTCGTCGCCGGCGCCGACGCCGAGGGCGCGCAATGCACACTCGAGCGCATCGGTACCGCTGCCAACACCGACGCAATGAGCGGCGCCGCAGAACGAGGCAAAGGCGTTCTCAAAATCCGCGACTTCGGCACCGAGAATGAAGGCGCCGCGGCGCATGACCGAATCCAACGCGCTCTTTACTTCGCCTTCGATCTCGCGATGCTGCAGACCGAGATCCACCAGGGGAATGTTCGCCATCGAGCCAACCCTTCGTTTCCTCGCCCAGCAAGCCGGCGAGGCAAGCTAGACGGTCTCCCGCTGCCCGCCGGCAGCCAGCGAACGCTGGATCGCTTCGAGCACCCGGACGACCGCCAACCCGTTCCTACCGTCGGTCAGCGGCTGCTTGCCAGCGCGAACACATTCCACGAAGTGCTCGCACTCGGCGCGCAGCGGCTCGCCCATCGATACCTTGGGAATGACGATGTCCCCGTCGCGGACGATCGAGCGAAAGGAGGCGAACGAATCGACATAGGGCGCCTTGGTCCGCGTGTCGTCCACGTGCTTGTCGTACATACGGATCGGTTCGCTGAGATTCATGTCATCAAACGTCAGCATCGACTTCGCACCGACGACGGTGATGTCTCGCGCCTTGCGCGGGTTGAGCCACGACACATGCAAGTTGACCAGCGCCCCGCTCTGGTAGCGCATCGTCGCAAAGACGGCATCTTCGATTCCGTCGTTGAGCCATGAGCCGCCAACCGCCGAAACGTCCATTGGGTCGGCGTCCATCCAGTAGTTGGCAATCGATATGTCGTGCGCCGCAAGGTCCCACGAAGAGCTCACGTCGACCCGGATCGGCCCGAGATTGGTGCGCACCATCGACACGTAGTAGAGATCGCCCAGGCGACCGTCGTCGATGTAGGCTTTTACGCGACGTACGCCCTCATTGAAGAGGAAGACGTGCCCAACCATGAGCGCCACACCCTGAGCGTCGGCGAGCTCGCACAAGCGCAGGGCCTCATCCGCCCGGTGGGTGATCGGCTTCTCGACGAGGACATGCTTGCCGTTTTCGATCGCCGTCTTGGCGAGACCGAAGTGCGTACTCGTCGGCGTCGTCACCACCACGGCATCGACATCCTCGGCCGCCACCACGGCATCCGCGGAAGTCGCAACACGGACGTTCGGGAAACGCTGCGAAACCAGCGCAAGTCGTTCCTCCGAACGATCGACGACACATACCACCTCGCTGTCGCGGCCGTCCTGAAAATTGCGGATCAAATTGGGGCCCCAGTGCCCGGCTCCGATGACGCCGATCCTCACCATCCCATGACCTCTACTTTCGTATCCCCAGACCGAGATAGACCAACGGACGCAAGATCGACCACCAGCCGACGAAGGGCGTCATCTTCGTTTGTCCCACACTCTTGGGGGGATAGGTCTTGGTCACAGGAACCTCAGCCGTTCGATAGCCCAGGCGAATCGCCTGGATGTACAGATAGGGTTCTAACTCATACTCATCCAGCCAGCGCTGGTCCAGATTCAGCCGCGAATCTTCGATCAACTCGCGGCGGAAGGCGCGAAAGCCGTTGGTCGACTCGCTCACCCGCTTGCGCGCCACCAGGGAAAATAACAAGGGGTGCACGCGGGTTGCCAAGCGCCGGTAGAGGGGCATGGCACCGTAGGTCTGATCGGGTTTGAGGAACCTCGAACCCTGGACGAAGTCCGCCCGACCGTCGCAGATCGGATCCAACAGCGACGGAATTTCCTCCGGTGCGTCTTTGTTGTTGCCGGCAACGGTCACCAGCAGGTCAAAGCCGCGCTCACGGGCGTCGAAGTACGCCAGGCGCAGAGCGGCACCGACGCCGACCGTCTCACCGATCCGCATCACATTGGCCCCCGCGCTCTCGGCCAGGCTGGCCGAGCGGTCACTCGAGCCGTCGTCGACCACCATCACCTCGTCGACGACGTCGCGCGGCATCCGCTCGACGACGAGCGGAATCTTCGCCTCCTCGTTCAAGACCGGTGCAATCGCAATGACGCGCAACCCTCTGTACATTCTCCCACCTACGGCGGACGCCCAGGCAAAGCTCGCACTCATAGCCGACCTGGTCGGCGGCTCACAACCCACCAGCCGGTTCGATCGGCAAAGACGGGTTGCCTTCTCGCATGATTCGGCCATCATCGCCCCATGATTGCCGATCCGCTGATCTCCGTGATCATACCCGTCTACAACGAGCGGCACACGCTGGAGAAGCTCCTCGATCGCGTACGGGCCGTGCCCATCCGCAAGGAGATCGTGCTGGTCGACGATGCGTCGACGGACGGAACTCAGGAGATCATCAAACGGATCGTCGAGACCTGGCCGCAAGACGAATCGAACGAGCTACGCGCCTTCTTCCAGGACGTGAACCGCGGCAAAGGCGCGGCGGTTCGACGCGCCATCGACGAGATCCGCGGCGACATCACACTCATCCAGGACGCTGATCTCGAGTACAATCCGGCCGAATATCCGGCGCTACTCGCTCCGATCCTCAGCGGCGATGCCGAGGTCGTCTACGGCTCGCGCTTCCTCGGCGGCACTCGGCGGGTGCTGTTCTTCCGCCACACCATGGGCAACAAGCTGCTCACCTTTCTTTCCAACCTGTGTACCGATCTCAACCTGACCGACATGGAAACCTGCTACAAGGTGTTTCGAAGCGACGTGATCAAACGCCTCAACATTTGCTCCGACCGCTTTGGAATGGAACCCGAAATCACCGCGAAAATCGCCAAGATGGGCTGCCGAATCTACGAAATCCCCATTTCCTACCACGGTCGCGAATATTGGGAGGGAAAGAAGATCGGCTGGCGCGATGGTTTCGCGGCGATCGCGACGATCCTCAAGTACTCCTTCTTCGACGACGACGGCGTCGACGATCCAGGCTATGTCACACTGCGCCGCTTGCGGCGCGCCAAGCGCTACAATGATTGGGTTTGGTCGCTGCTCGAACCCTGGGTCGGCAAGCGCGTGCTCGAGGTCGGCTGTGGTGTCGGCAACTTCACCCACTATCTGCGCCAACGAGACTACGTCCTCGCTACCGACAACAACGACGAGTACCTCAAGATGGTCGGCTCTTCGATGGCGAGCCTCGACAACGTAAACGTGCAAAACATCGACTGGGAAAACGCCGATTTCGACGAGCTGCGGGCGCACGACTTCGATACGATCGTCTGCCTGAACGTACTCGAGCACATTGAAAACGATGCCGGTGCTCTGTCGTCCTTCTCGTCCATCCTCCACGACGAGGGTCGCCTGGTTCTCCAGGTCCCGGCAATGCAGAGCATCTACGGCGAGATCGACCGAGCCATTGGACACTTCCGCCGCTACGATCGAGACGCCTTGCGCGCGCTGTTGGAAGACGCAGGGTTCGAAGTTGAGCACCTGCGCTATTTCAACGTTCCCGGAATCTTGGGCTGGTACGTCAACGCCGTGCTCCTCGGTCGATCTTCTGTACCCGGAGTCCAAGCCCGATTGGTCAACCTGCTCGTGCCACTCCTGCGCCTGGAGCAACGATTCGATCCATCCTTCGGGATGGCGCTGATCGCCATCGCCAGGAAACGTCGCGACGCGCAGGCCGGCCCATCGTCTTTCGTCCTGCCCGATCGATCCGAGTCCCATTGACCGGCTGAGTCCGACCGGAGGTTCAGAAGTAACGAAAGGAGAGGAACGCCTTCCACCCGGACGCGAAAGCCCAGATCAACACCCCGACGCTCGCCAGCGCCGCCAATCGGCGCCGCCAGCTCGCTCCCTTCCAAATCGCCCCCGGGGCATCGAGGAAGAGCCCGCTGCCGGCAACCAGAAGCAGCTCGACCGGCAGGCGAAAGCGCGTCGCCGAAAAGCTGATCAACGTCGGTACGATGACCGCCGCCGCGATGAGCGGGAGAAGCGAGACGAATCGCCCCGGCGCCGTCGCCAAACCTACGCTGCCAACGAACGAAACCGCGAAGAAGGAAATCGTGGTAAGAAACGCGAGTGCCATCCGAATGGGCATCGCCTCCAACGGCTCCCAGATGAAGTCGTATCCCCATACGCCAACCGCCTTCCCCCCCCACTTCTCACCGGGCACGTTCATGAGGCGTTTGACCGGAAAGCTGGTCGGCGAGAACAGGCTCAGGACATTGCGAAGCTTCTCGAAGGGCCACCACGGCATGCGTCCCCAGATCGCCTGCAAGGCCTGCCGTCGCCCGGCGATTGCCCGCTCCCGTTTGGTTTCGCCGAGTCGTTGATACTTCCCATAGCTCATGATCCTGGCCCGCGAGCCGCGCGGTGGGTTGCCGATGTACAAGTTCATCGCCATCGTCTGACTCACCAATCCGACGATCCCCGAGGATCGATAGATGTGGTTGGACCACGGCAGAATCAGCATCGCTGCTGCGACGCAGACGATGGCAGCGCATCGAACGGCCTTGCCGAGGTCTCGGCGATGGAACCACGGAACCGCCAGCGACGTCACCGCAATCAGCATGACGCCAACCTCGCGCGTCAGCGCCGCGACACCACAGGCAACCCCGGTCGCCACGGCGACCAACACCCCGGGGCGCTGCAGCAGCCGCAGTGCGGCGAAGATCACAATGAGAAAGAAGACAAGGAAGTAGGTTTCGGAGAACGCATAGTGGCTGAACCAGATGAAGTTGGGGTAGATCGCCGCAATGGCGGCGGCGATTGCGGCAGCCCTGCGCGTACCGATCTGCGTCACCACCGCGTAGACGAGGACGGGAACGAAACAGCCGAAGAACATGCTGGCGCCGCGAACGACGAACAGGCTGTTGCCGAAGATCGAAATCGCGAACGCGTTGATCAACTGGGTCGCCGGCGGCCGCGTCGTATTGAAGGGCGCCCCCAACAGCCACGACCATGCGTTGCCGTAGTACGAGAACTCATCATTGATGATTTCGGTCGGCGAGGTGACATACCACGCGCCGACGCGCAGCAAGGCGCCCATCAAGAAGACGGCCCAGAGACGACTGTCCCGCCAGCCCCAGGCTCGGAGCGCGGCCGCGCGATCACCTTCGGTTTTCACATCCACTCTCGTAGTCTTCCCGCGCCCCCGACAGAACGGGTATCGCGACCGCCATCCAATACGCGATCGCCACCTCCAACTCCAACACCTGCAAGACTGCTCATCCCTAGCGCAAGGGAGTTGTCAGCCGTGCAACTACGAGTGTATGAACGGTGGGTTTTCCCGGTCGCCGGCGGATAGCGCCAGCCAGAACAGTGGACGGAACCCAAGAATGCTTTTCAACAGCCTCGAGTTCTTCGCGTTTCTGGCGATTGTTCTACCACTTCAAGCCGCTTTGCCGGCGACCCTGCGCAAGGCTTTTCTCCTACTCGCCAGCTACGTGTTCTACGGCGCCTGGGATTGGCGCTTCCTGGGCCTCATCGCCCTCTCGACGATCGTCGACTTCACGGTGGGAAAAAAGATGGCCGTGGCGACGGACCCAGGCCGGCGACGCTCTCTCCTCTTGACGAGCTTGATCATCAACCTCTCGCTGCTCGGCTACTTCAAATACGCGGGGTTCTTCGTCGACTCGTTCACCGCTCTCCTGGAGTCCTTCGGCTACGCACCTTCCGGATACGCCCTAGACATCATCCTGCCGGTCGGTATCTCCTTCTACACGTTCCAAACCCTGAGCTACACGATCGACGTCTACCGCGGCGAGCTCGAACCGACCAACTCGCTGCTCGACTTCGCGCTCTACGTCGCATTCTTTCCTCAACTGGTCGCCGGGCCGATCGAGCGGGCCCAGCACTTTCTGCCCCAGATCCAGCGCTCGCCCCGCCCCTCCGACGAGGACATCAACTCCGGCTTCTGGTTGATTCTGTGGGGTATCCTCAAGAAAGTCGTCGTCGCCGACAACCTCGCAACCTTGGTCGACATGGTCTACTCGAGCGCGGCGAGCCCAACCGGCCCGGAGGTCCTCCTCGCGACCTATGCCTTCGCCTTCCAGATCTACTGCGACTTCTCCGGTTACACCGACATCGCCCGCGGCGTCGCGCGCCTGCTCGGCTACGATCTGATGATCAACTTCCGCCTGCCCTATACGGCAGAGAACCCCTCGGATTTCTGGCGGCGCTGGCACATCAGCCTATCGACGTGGCTGCGCGACTATCTGTACATTCCACTCGGCGGTAACCGCCACGGAACGGCAAACACCTATCGCAACCTCTTCTTGACCATGCTGCTCGGCGGACTGTGGCACGGCGCCGCCTGGACATACGTCGCCTGGGGAGCCTACCACGGAGCCCTACTCGCCATTCACCGCGCCTACCGCTCGGCCTACCCGGCCGAAAAGGGCGATTCGCGCGGCCGCCTCTGGTTGCGCAGGCTCGTCATGTTCCACCTCGCCTGTATCGGCTGGATGATCTTCCGGGCCAACTCGATCTCCCATTTCGCCGCGCTGTTCACCCGCTTGTTCAGCAACGCCGACGGTGGCTTCGTCGCCGCTTGGATCCTGCCCTTTGCCCTCTTTCTGTCCCCCCTCCTGGCGTACGAGATCTACCAGTCGCGGAGCCGTTCGCTGGAGCCGATGACACGCCTCGGGACCCTCTCTCAGATCGCCGCCGGCATCGCCCTTCTCTTCCTCATCACGGTTTTCGGAGAAGACCAGAGTGCGCCCTTCATCTACTTCCAATTCTGAGAGTCTCACTTGGCTCACGCCGGCGGCGAGGATTCTCATCGGCATCGCACTCGGTTTTCTTCTCCTCGATCGCCTGGTCGGCGTCTTCACTCCTTGGGAATGGCTGTCAGCTCGGGTGCCGCGCGCCGAGCTCATCCCCGCCGGTGTCATCCGCGACGAGGTGGCGCTGCGCCGTTCGCGACCAGGCAACACGATCGTCATCGGAGCGAGTCGCGTGCAGCCGGCTTTCTATCCGAAGAACTCGCAGATCATCAAAAAGAGCAAGACGCGCTTCACCGTTCTCGCTCACCCCGGTCTCGGCGCCTACTCCATGCAGGCTCTGGCGCCGAGAATCGTCGATGCCGAGCCCGGGTTGGTCATCTTCGGACTCTCCGAGCTCGACACCCATAGCGCCTTGCGACTCGAACCATGTGTCGCCGGCGAGCCTTCTCACGCCTTCGCCAGCGTGCTCTTCTCCTCCCCCCTTCACTTCCTTGCCGAGCAGCGCAACGCACTGCTGCGCCTCGGCCTTGCTGCGGGTGTCCATACCTACCGCCACCGGCTCATCACAGAACGCCTGCTCTTTTCTCGCGGACTCCGATTCAAACGCGACCAGCGTCTCAGGCCTCGGGCCTATCTCCGGCAACTGCGCGCTTCGGATCGGGGTGAGCTCCGTGGCCCCCACTACGAGGTAGCAGCCGCCGACTTGCACGAAATCGTCCAGGACCTGACCGAGCGCTTTCCCGGACGCTACCGCCTGACCAATCGCCCATACTTCCGCCTCGTCCGCAACCTCTCCGATGGTGACAACGCCGTGATCAAGACGGCCCTGGTGCGCGCTGCCATCCAACACGTGGCCGAGTCCGATGTGCCTGTCGCCATCGTCGAGCTCCCCATCTACGCGCTCGGGCGTAGACTCTACGATCCCCGGCTGCGCCGCGAATTCCACCGCGTTGTCGGCTCTATGGTCGATCAATACGGCTTGCGTTTCGTTCCGCTCGAAGAGCAACCGACGTACGAAGACGGCGACTTCATCGACATGACGCACACCAACCACAAAGGCGGCCTCAAGCTGCTACGGGTGTTCATCGATGTAGCCACCCGTACAAACTAGCCTCGAAGCGGTTTCTGCTCGCAGGCAATCTTTTCTATATCAGGTCGCTCGGCGAACCCCCGCGCAACGACGTCTTTCACGACCGGCCGTCGGGGTGACCGACACCAACCGAAACACGGTACTCATCGGCGTTGAACTTACGCTCCCCTTGAGCAAGCCAGAGTCGGAGCTCGAACGATCCGGGATCTTTCGGCGTCGCCAGCAATGCCAGAAAGCGCGCGTGCCGGCCGGGTTCCAGATCATAGGGCAAGTCGACCTCGCCAGACTTCACCAGCGAATCGCCGCGCCACCATTGGTACACAGCGCGCACTACGAGATCGGGATTCTCGGCCAGCACCGGCCACACATCGCGTGAGCGATTGTCCACCCGTACCGTCAATGAAACGGGAAAGCCGTTCGACACCTCTTGGTCGCGCAGCTTCGGAAACGAGACCTCGACGCCGCCCGCCTGCGCCGCGGCGTTGAGTCGGAGCAGCTCTGCTCCGAGCATCGTATGGGTCGTCGCCAGACCGGCGAGCAGAGCGGGCTGCAAGTCGGCCTCGATGGTCGTCCCCACCTCGAACAGGAGGTCGTCTCCGAATCGTTCGAGTAAGCGCAGTCCCGGCCACTGCTGCCACCGCTCCGTTTCATGCTCCGCCATCAAACCCAGGTGAACGATCAGATAGCGAAGACCGGTGCTGCGCTGGAGCAACTCGAGTGCGCGCTCATCCGGCAACGCACTGGCCAGACGCATCACCAGCGCGGCGCTGGGCGGCGCGTGGCCGGTGTATCCGTTGAGCAAGGGCTTCCAGTGGGCTGTACTCTGAAACATGTAGCGCGCCTGCAGATCGACGCGGCGAATGCTGTCGCCGCCGTCGAGTAGTGCAGGAATTTCCAGAACCGGGCCCGCTTCGAGCTCCGCCAGTGCGCGGTGAACCGCCGCCGGCACGGGGGCACGCTGCAGCCGCGGCTCGTATTCGAAATGCCCGTAGTCGAGAGCGATCGCGCCCACGGCCATAGTGGTTACCGCGGCCATCCTCCAGCGCCGCCACCGGCGCCAGGTCACCACCGAGTCCGCCCCGATTCCGACCAGTGCCGCGAAACCGAACATGACCCCCTGACAAAATCGCAGTGGAACACGCATCGCGACAAAGCCCGGAACCGTCGACCTCAACCAGCGATACGGCAGGGAAAAAGTCCAGGATCCGATCGTTCCCAGAGGACCCAGGGCGAGAACATACAGGACAGTCGCTACGGCGAGCATCGCGACGGTCGGGTAGACCATCGCCCGCCGGCTCCGCAAAGAGGCGAGAGCGAGGCAACAGAGCAGCAGCGGCAGCAGGCCAACGTAGGCTCCCGGTCTCTGAAATCCCGATGGCCGCGGCCGCGTCAGATACGTCGACCACGGATACGCGGACACCGCACTGAGCATCTCGTCGGGGTGATGCTTGATCGCCCCTTGCGCCGCCCAATCGAGGTAGGGCAATCCGCTCGCAGCGACCAGGATCATCGCCACGCCGCAGGACAGCAAAGTCGGCCGCCAATGGCGCACCCGTCCGAAACATGCCGCCACCGCCGAAAATACGGAGATCGCAATGACCGAAGTGTAGGCGAGGTAGTACGAGCAGAGCATCTGCAACGTGAAGAACACACTCGCGGCGATCGCATCGCCAACGCGGCCGCGCTTCATCGTCCGATCGAGAAAGAGGACCGCCAGCGGCAGGTAGGGCAAGGCAACCGCCTGCAGTGCATGGATACCGAGGTAACGCGCCGGGCAAAGAGCGTAGACGAAACTGCCAACCAGCGCGGCAACGCGCTGGCATCGCCAATGGCGAAGCAGGAAGTACATGGTGACGCCACAGGCGGCGATGGAAGTCAGGCGGGTAAACTGGATGGCGAATCCCGGGCTACCGGTCAGCCAGTACGCCGGGGCGAAGAACGGGAGAAGCCCCAGCATGTGCTCCGAGCCAGCCAGAGTATTTTCCGCCGGATGAAAAATGTTGGCGTCGAAGAGGTCGAGGGGAGACGTAGCCAGCGCATGACAGTCCCACGCCATCGCCCAGGCGATGAGAAAACCGTCGGCCTGAAGCCCTCCCGGGGTCTTGAAGACCCTTTCGAGGGAATACAGGGCGGTGGGCCAAAACACGGCCAAGGTCAACGCGGAGAAGATCGCCAGAACGGCAGCCGCCTCGATCGACAGGGAAATCGATCGCTCAACGGCGGCCCGGTTGCCTGCGAGGCGCATCATCTCGTGTCACCTGCCGAAAGATCCATCACTTCGTCAAGACTACCCCTCGGCGATGCGTTTGCGCACTCGCCGGCGTACCGATAATCGCAATGACGATGATGCTCCCCTCGCACCACTCCGCCGCAATGCCGCTCCGCATCTCCCGCGCATCGATCGCAATGCTTGCGCTCCTGCTCTGCACCGCCTGTGAATCCCGACCCCGTAGCGCCAAGCCGAACGTCGTCTTGATCACGATCGACACGCTGCGCGCCGATCACCTGCAACCCTACGGCAATACCAAGCTCCGGACTCCCGCGATCTCTCGCCTCGCAGCAGAGGGAATCCTCTTTGAAAACGCGTTCACCGACACGCCCTGGACTCTCCCCTCGCTCGCTTCGGTCATGACCGGTGTCTACCCCAGCGAGCACCGCGTTCGCACCTGGAACGATCCGCTGGCGAGTGAACACGAAACTCTTTCCGAGATTCTCGACAAGCACGGCTACGACACGGCGGCAATCGTCGGATCCTACCCGTTGGACCGCTACTTCGGACTTGCGCAAGGGTTCCACCACTACGATGACGAGATGACCACGGCCTTCTACAAGCAGGCAGACGGCGCCAGAATCGAGGACGTCGCCGCCGCGCCGAACGACGCATCGATCCGCGCCAAGCGCGAGTGGCGCAGCAAACGCGAGCACAGCTCGGCGTACCGCCACGACAGCGAGGTCGCCGACGCCGCCATCGCCTGGCTGTCGGAGTCATCTTCACAGCGCTTCTTCCTGTGGATTCACTTCTTCGGGCCGCACGAAAAGGAGCAGTTGCTCGGCCTCGACGCCGAGGCCCGCAAGGCCCTGGTGCGCCGGCAGATCGCCGAATATCCGAGGGATGTCGAGCGAACGGACCTGGAAGTCGGGCGCGTCCTCGAGACTCTACGGCAAGATCCGCGCTTCGCGAACACCGCCGTCATCTACCACAGTGACCATGGGCAGAGTCTCAAGGAACACGGAATATTCGGCCACGGCCTCGACCTCTACGACACGACCGTTCAGGTTCCGCTCGTCATCCGTCTGCCGGGGGGCAAACGCGGCGGAACGAGAGTATCCGCGTTGGTGAGGAACCTCGACATTTTTGCCACCATCCTCGATCTCGCCGGCATCCAACACGGTGGCAGAACCAGCCGCTCCCTTCTTGCGGCGAGGCACCGGGACGACGAACACATCTACCTCGAAACCCATCACCCTCTCGGCCTGAGCACCCGACCAGTCGACGTCGGCGAAGCGAAGAGAAGAGTCGGGCGAATCCTGCGCGGAATCCGAACGTCTGAGCTCAAGCTCGTTCGCAGTGAACCAATGCTGGCGATGGACGAAGACCGGAGCGACCCATTGCCGGCCGACTTCCTGAAGAAGTCGACCAGCAACACGCTCTTCCACTCGCTCCGCGATCCGGGCGAGCACGAGAACGTAGCCAAGTCGCGCGGAGACGTCGTCGCCGAGCTCGAAACACTTCTCGACGCCTACGACGCCGGCCGCGGCACAACCGGCATGCGAGAGCTGGATGCCAGCGCGATCGAACGGCTGCGCGCCATCGGTTACGATCCGCAATCGCTGGAGCCAACCGATCGACCCGCACGAGATCCCTAGACGTGCATGCGAACAAAGCACTTGCGCCAGTCCTGACTCTTCCGATCTTCGGCATCGCCGCCGCTCTGCTGGTCGGCGAGGTTTTCGCACGTCTCACGTGGACGCAATCTCGCCCGCCAAAACGTGTCGTCGCCGAGCAACACAGCGACTTGCCGAAGATCGAAAAAAGCCTGCGGGCCATCACCAAGCCACAGACGAGGGGCATCTACAACGGCGCCTATTTTCGCACCAACGCCTTTGGCTTTCGCGGACCCGACATCATCCGCATCCTCCGGCCCGGCGTCTTTCGAATCGCCGTCATCGGCGACTCCGTCGCAATGGGCTCCGGGGTCGCCAACGATGAAGTCTACATCTCGGTCGCCACGGCATGGCTGAACGAAATCTACGCCTCACCTCGTTTCGAGTATCTCAACCTGGCCCTATCCGGACTGGACATCCCCCATATCGCCAACCGCGCGATCCGTCACGCGGGGCGATTTCAACCACACCTGCTGGTCTATGGCGTTACGCTCAATGACATCCAAGGACCGAACTACGTCCGCTCGGCGAAACGAAATCTCGAGGCCACACGCGATCGCTACCACCGCTACGCCAGCTCACCATCCTACTTCCTGCGTCTGGTCTGGCCAGGCCTTCAGTCGTTTCGCGACCGCTTCTTTCCCGGAAGCGATTCCTACATGGCAGAAGTGCTCTACAACTTCCTCGAGAACGACGCTGCGTGGAACGACTTCGTCACCGAGCTACGCCGCTTGAACGATTTCTCCCGCCGCGCCGGTATCAAGCTCGTGCTCTTCCAACACACCCCCTTGACCTACCTCAACCTCTTCCATCCCTTCTTCCCGGTCTACGACAAGATCCGAAACGCTGCGGCCACGATGGGGATTCCGACCATCAGCTCCTTCGACGACCATGCGGGAAGGGATGAGCTGTCGCTATGGGTGTCCAACTTCGACCCTCATCCAAACAACGAAGGGCACCACATTCTCGCCAGCGCGCTGGTACGCGGCCTGCTGGAACTACCGGATACACATTTCCCGCGCCGCTCGTTCACCCCGCATCCGCGTTGAGGCTAGTTCCGAGGCTTGCCGGCGGGCTTGTCGTCGTCGATATAGCCGAGCGCTCGCAACCTCTCCTTCATCGCCGCGTCGCCCGATGTTTCTCGCTCGGACCTGTCCGCCGATTCGTCGAAGGCGTACGAGGCAACCCGGGGCAACAGGCTCTGCCGGTCCTCGAAAGCCTGCCGCACGACGCGTCCCGGCATATCCTCCGCGGCCGGGAGACCGGCCAGCTCCAGCATCGTAGGCAGCACATCGAGGACACCAACCGGCTTCGCCAGCGTTCCACGGCGCAGCCGCGGTCCCGCCATCATCAACAGCGCCTGGGTGGTCCTGCGCGATTCGTGGGTGCCGCCCTTCTTCTGCGGATCCTTGTCGCGCTCGAATCCGTGATCGGAGAGGATCATCAAATGGTCGTCGTCGCGCACTCTCTCGGCGAGAAAGCGACCGAGCAACCAGTCCAGCCGCTGCAGGTAATCGGTGATGACATCGCGCTTCGGTTTGGCTTCAAACGGGTGCGGCTCGTGCGTGTGCCAGCCCATGTGGGCCAACTCGTCGAAGGCGCGCACGTATACCAACACGACCTCGACGGGATGTTCGTCGAGCGCGACGCTGGCCGTCTCGAACACATTCATATCGACGATTTCCGCCTGCGCGACGGAAAACCCAACCTTCCGATGAATCGGCGACAGTGCGCCGAGTTCGTCGAGCAGCTCGGCCGGATAGACGACCCGGGTGATATCCCAGTGGAAGCTGCCGCGAAAGGGTTTGGCGCGTCGCGCGGCCACCACATCGGCGTAGAGATCACTGATGACGAACCCGTCAACCGGTTCGGCCGGCGAGGTCGCCCACCAATTGACGACACCGACCGAGCGACCGAGTTGCGTCGCGATGTTCCACAAAGCCGGCACCTTGCGATCGATCGAGCCGTAGAGGAGATCTTCGCCAGCAGCGTCGCTGTAGACGAACCCCTTGAGCCCGTGTACGCGCGGCAACTGGCCGGTAACGTACGTCGTCCAGATCCGCGGAGACAGCGGTGGCAGGCCGGCCGGTGTCACGTCGACCACTCCCGACAGTCCGCGCTCGGCGATCGCGGCGAAAGCGGGTGCGCGACCTCGGTCGATGGCGGTTCTGACGAGGTCGGGAGGAACCCCATCGACACCGATGACGAACAGTCGGCCGCGCAGCGGTTGCACCATCGGTGCTCCGGTTACCTTGACCGTCCTGCCGTATTCCTCCGAAGAGTCGTCCGAACAAGCCGAGAGGAGTACAAACAGACCGAACAGCACCGCGGCGTAGCGCCGAAGCCAAGCCCAACCGCCGACCCTTGAGGGAGCCCACATCGGCTGTTAGATATCCCGCATTCACAACGGCCTCAATCTCAGCGCGCCGCTGTGAGCGTGGCGCGTCGTGAGCAATCCCAATCCATCGAACCAATGGCGCGGCATGGGCGAGGCCGCACTCGCCTCGTCGGTGTACGGCATCCTCACCGTCGTCCTGTTGCGACCGCTCTTCGACGATCCGTCGTCGACGATCATCGGCCCTGGCTCGGTCGCATCATGGCTGCACGCACCGAACACTGATTTCTTCATGTGGGCACTGTC
This sequence comes from uncultured Binatia bacterium (SeqCode), assembly GCA_965216585.1. Taxonomy (GTDB): domain Bacteria; phylum Desulfobacterota; class Binatia; order HRBIN30; family CADEER01; genus CADEER01. The sequence continues at coordinate 1,599,682 of CBDCGC010000003.1, forward strand.
GTGGACGTGGCATTCCCTGACCAGCGACCCGACCGCCATTCTCGGCGCCAACATTCTGCCGCCAAATCCTCACAGCCTGGCGGCCGTCTTTCCGAAGATCGGCCACGTTCCGATCTTCGGACCGCTGCTGGCCTTCTCCGGCAACGCCGTTCTCGCCAACCAGCTCAACTTGTTGGCCAACTTGTCGCTCAGTGGCGGCGCTGCCTACTGGCTCATGCGACACTGGCGGGTCGACCGCGCCGGGGCCTTTTTTGCCGGCCTCGTCTATGCGCTCGCACCGACCCGAGTATCGACCATCGCGTCGCCGGCACTGGCGGCCGGTCAATACCTCCCATTGGCTCTCATTCTACTCGAACGTTGCGCCGCCAAAGCCAACCTGCGCAGCGCACTCGCGGCGGCGGGAATGTTCTTGTGGCAGGCGAGCTGCGCGCTGCCCTACGCGATGATCGTCACGATCGCCGCACCGATCTACGCGACCCTCCAAGCCCGCAAGGAAACCTCTCCGGCCGCGCGTCGCGCCCTGCTCTTCGTCGTGTTGACGACGCTGTGCGGCGTCGCCGCCCTGCTCACACCCGCCCTCATCGGTTTGGCCAGCGGCCAGCTCATCCCGCCCGGGCGGCTAGAGATCGGTGGAATCGCTTTTGGTGCCGTCCCGTCGTTGTGGGACTTCACCGATCGCTCCGTCGCGTACTCGGTCACCGGCACGCGCGGACTCACCCTGCCCCCGTTTGCCGGCAATGCAACTCTGCTCCTCGCCCTCGCGGGTTTCATCTTTGGCCAACGGAATAGCGGCGATACGTCGCCGCGCCCAGCGCTCGGCGCACTGCTGGTCATCGCATTCACACTGTCTGCGACGGAAGTGGGTGCGATTGCGGCCGACCTGCTCCCCTGGGGCAACTTCGTCCTCGTACCGAGCCACTTTCTGCTGCTCTTTCTCTTCGTCCTGGCGCTGGCAGCCGGTCTCGGCCTCGGCGCTCTCTCCTCGCGCCTACCTGCTGCAGCAGCAGCCGCCCTGCTCCTCGCCCTCGCTGCGGTCTTTTGCTGGGAGACCGCTTTGCTTGACGGTCCGCGCGAGATCAAGACCGTCAAACGCAGGGCGCGCCCGTCGCTCTTGCAAACGCGCCTGTCGTCGCGGCCCGAGGGAGCCTACGTCGAAGTACCGTTCCAGCGCTGCCGCTTCGATGCACGCATACACCAAGCCGCGTCCATGTTTGCCAGCACGCACTCCTGGCAGCCGCTTCTCAACGGCTATGCCGAGCTGAGTGCCAGCAACCAAGAGCTGATCGATTCCCTGGTCAACGCCCTTCCCCATCCCGAGGCGGTGCGCCTTCTCGCCGGAATCGTCGACTTGCGCCACATCGTCCTCAACGCCACCGCGCTGGCGGTCGACGAAAGAAGCGCCTGGACGAGCAATTCCTCTCTGCGCGACCTGGGCTTCGCCGATGGCCGGGTTCTCCTCGAGGTGATCGAAGCCGGCGACCCCGCCCTGCGGAATGCCTTTGCCAACATCGACGAACGGCAACAGACGATCCAGGGAAACCCGGTCGGCCCACTTCCCCGCGGCAGCCGCGCCGCGGCGCTCGACCTCAGCCATCGCACTCCCCACGCGGCGCCCAATCTGCCGACAGTCGTGCGCGCTACCGTACACAACGCCGGCGCACACACCTGGCCGGTGCTCGGCGGTTCCACCGGCCATCAAGTCAGAATCACCTACCGCTGGGAAGACTCCAGCGGGAATCCGATCGCCGGCGGCGAAGAGCACAGTGTCCGGCTTCCCTTCGACGTCGCGCCGCAGGACACGGTGTCGTTCGAGTTCTGCGTCCGGCCACCGCGAACCACCGGTGAGGTCTACCTGGTGGCCGGTATCACCCAGGGTTCGGAGTGGTTCGCCGGCGAGCCGGCGCGTGCGCCGATCCAAATCAAGCCCTTGGTCCCATACAAGCCCTGAAGTCCGTTCGCACTGCAGTAGACGCGGAAGGGTGCCCAGCTTGAACGCGCTTACCAGCTCTCTTATCCTCCGCCCGAGGCGAGGGAAGAATGACCGGAGCAACGAGCCAACCCGAGTTCACCGGAGAACGTCCTGGCACCGGCGAGAACTTCGACTACGACGAAGCGCGACATCTCGCCGCCTACGAGTACGCCGCAACGCTGTGCGCCGGCAAACGCGTTCTCGACGCCGGTTGCGGCGAGGGCTACAACACGCAGTCGCTGGCTGCCGTCGCCGACCAGGTCACTGGCGTCGACTACTCGGCCACTGCCATCGACTTTTGCCGCCAAAGGTGGACGGCCGACAATCTGCGCTTCGAGCAAGTCGACCTGACGCAGCCGCAGGGATTCGACGATACCTTCGATCTCGTCACGAACTTCCAGGTCCTGGAGCACATCGAAGACGACCAGTCCTTTCTCCAGGCACTGCGCGCGCGCCTCGCCCCCGGTGGAGTTCTACTCCTGACGACACCCAATCGTCTGATGTCGTTCTCGGAGAACCCCTACCATGTTCGCGAATACACGGCCGACGAGCTGCGTTCCCTGCTCGAGCGGGTGTTCGGCTCGGTGAAGGTGCGCGGCATGCGCGGCAATGACAAGGTCACCAGCTTCGACGAGGCGCGTAAACGTTCGGTCGAACGCATCCTCCGCCTCGACCCGCTCGGCATCCGCAACATGCTGCCGCAGAGTCTGGTCAACTTCGCCTTCGCGCGCCTCGCTACGCTCGTTCGCTCACGCGCCAAGAACGAATCGGGAGGCTCGTCGATCACCGCCGCCGATTTCTTCGTCAGCGACGAAGCGCTCGACACGGCGCTCGATCTCGTAGCGCTCTGCTCGCGCTAGCCCACATGTCTCACCAGCTTTCTACTGCGAGCGCGGATGGGCATGCGTCTCAAGGCCGTGCTCCCTCGCCGTCCTCGACAGCCTGCTCGAGGATGCCTCCGGGCGGCTCGGTCCGCGCAGCCATGATCCACACGCCCATCCACGCTCTCGCTACGAAACCTGGTGAGACATGCGGGCCAGCCGGACTCCCCGGTCGGCGCTTGGTCATGTCGGACTTGGGAGACAAGCAGCGCATCGCCGAGATCGACGCCTTGAAGGCGGCCGCGGTCGTCACGGTCGTCCTCATCCACTCCCTGCGCGCTCTCTGGGATCCGGGCTACACGTACATCGAGCGGATCACCTCCGAGATGTTGCGCTACGCGGTACCGTGTTTTCTCGCCGTATCGGGATTTCTCTACTACGCGGACGAGGCCATCGGCATCGACGTCCTCGGCCGCAGACTGCGCCGCATACTCCTACCCTACGCACTCGCCTCAGTGGCCGCCTACGCCTACGTCCTGGCCTATCCTCAATACGGGCCCGGCACTTCGTTTGTCTGGTGTCTGGCGCTCGCCAGCACCTTCGGCCCGTATTACTACGTGTTCGTGCTGGTCGAGTTCGTCCTCGCAACCTGGCTGCTGTCGCGCCTGCCGCAATCGTGGGTCCTGCCCATCACTCTCCTCTCCCTGATCGCGGCCTTGGTTCCGATCCTGTGGTTCCGAGAGGGACGCGAGCTGACGGTATGGACGCTGAGGAATCCAATGCTTTCCTCCTGTTGGTTCATGATGGGTTGGGCGGCGGCGGCCAATGCGGAGAGGTTCAGCACCTTCGTTCGCAACAACGCAACCAGCCTGCTGGCGGCCTGGGCGCTCGCCGTGCTCCTCTGGCTCGTTTTCGACTACGCAGCGCCGTTACCACGACGTCTGGCCCGCACATCGAGCTTGTTTCTGATTGCCGCGAACATCCTGGGAATCTTCGTCCTGGCGACCAAGACACGGATCGATCACACAGTGGTTCGCGCCCTGAGCGATCGCACCTACGCGATCTACCTCTGGCACCTCTTCTTCATCTATACGGTCTTCAACCTCTTCGGCGAGACGCGCAACACCCATCCCCTCGCCTGCACGATGACGGCATGGGCGGCGGGGCTCGCCGGTTCACTCGCGATCATCGAAGCCGCCAAACGGCTCGTGCCCAGTTGGTCCAAGGACGTGATCGGCGCCTGAGCTCGAGAAGCGAGCTGGGCCGCGCCACACTTCTCCGGGCTATCCGAGAATGTCGATGCGAACGGAGTGCGAAAGTGTCGGGAACCACTTTTCCGCCTGCGACAAGCCGAACGTCAGGTGGGCCTCGCCGGCGCGCAGCGGCGTCTCGATGCACACCGGGACGACCACCGATTCACCGGCGGCGAGGTCGAAGGGCAGCGCCTGGGCGCGGCCATCGCCGGCGACCAGCTCGCCGTTCTCGTCCGTCCACATGTAGGACAGATAGACCTTGCGCATCACGTCGGTGGTCAGCACCGGCCACGTCACCGGAGATCGATTCGTCACGCGCACCTCGGCGGCTATGAACTGTCCGGCCTCGGCGATGCGACCGGGAAGTCGAGCAAAGGAAAACTCCGCTTGGCGCTGCGACTCTTCCAGCATCTCGACCGCCGCTCCCGCCAGCGTCGTCGCGCTTCGCGGCAACGCGAGTAGCTCGTCGAGCAGCTCGCCACGATCGTCGCCGGAGATTTCGAAGAGTAGATCGTGGCCGTAGAAGCCGAGCCGCGTCATTCCTTCGACCGAACCCCACCTCCGCCGCCAATCGCCCGCTCTGTCGGTCAAATGAACGAGCACATAGCGGACTCCGCTGACCCGGCGCAACCAATCGAGCGCCCGCGGATCGGGCAAGGCGTTGGCCATCGCCCGGACCGTCTCGAACACCGTCGGGGTCCGGCCGTGGGTGCTAAAACCGTCGATCAGAGGTTGCCAGTGCAAGGTGCTCCCGAGTTGCCGGTCGATGGTGATTCGCCCTTCGTTGACGACGCACGGGTTCACCGGCAACTCGACGACCGGACCGGGAGGCATCGTCGCCAAGGCATCGTAGAGCGGCATCTGCTGGCGCGCGATGGCAATGCGCTGCACTTCGAGACGACGTCGCGGAAGCCGGAAGTCGAGCAATATACAAGCCGCACAAACGCTGGCGAAGATCAGCGCAAAGACCGGATTCGTTCTCTTGCCCAACACAGCAACCGCCGACTGTACGCCCAACCCAGCGAGCGGGCTCAGCGCGACCATCGCCACCTCGGCGAAGCGAGTCGGCGTCGGCCCCAAGGCGGCAAAGCCTGGGATCCAATCGAGCGCCCATCGATACGGGGCCAAAACGCCGCCCGCAAAGTACGCGCCCAGACTCATCCAGTAACAAAGCGCGGCAACCGCGAGCAGTCGCCACACCAGCGGTCGCCGCAGCCCCGTAACGATGCCGGCGAGCACCAGCACGAGCACGGAAACACCGACGTAAGGCCGGTTCAACTCCTGCCAGGGCGGCAAAAAGGGCGGCACCAGATAGGTGCGCAGCAAGGTGCGTGCATCAATCCGGGGAAAATCATACATCGTCGGGGCTGCGTAGAGTCCGTCTTGTTGCAGCGCTCGGTAGGGCGCGTGCAGCGCCCAGAATACTCCCACGGCAACCAGGCAGGCACAGACCGCGAGGGCCAGGCCGCGAACCGACAGAGGCTCTGCGCGCAACAACGCCCGCAGGACGACGTAGGCGGCGAGAACGACGAGCGCCGCGTAGGCAAGCTGGTCGCCGCAGAGGATTTGCCAGGTCGCGCAGACGAAGAGGGCGAGCACGTTCAGTGGCCGCGGACGCACCATCACTCGATCGGCGAAGATCAGCGCAAGCGGCAGGTACTGACCCGACACATAGGGAAGCTCAGCCAACACGGCGAGCCGAGCCGGGCAGATCGCGTAGATGCCGCCAGCAATGACCGCCGCGAGCGCTCCGCATCCCCAGTGGCGGGCCAGCGCATACATTCCGGCACCGCAAAGCGCGAGCGTCGCCAACAACGCAAATTGGTAGGCGAACACCGGATTGCCTGTGGCGAGGTAGACCGGCGCAAAGAGCGGCAGGACCCCGACCAGGGAGTCGCCAAAAGCCGCCGCGTTGGCGACTGGATGAAACACATTGGCGTCGAACACCGTAGCCGACGCGTCGACGAGAGCATGGGTGCCCCAGGCGAGAACCCACATCACCCACCTCGCCACCGGTCGCACCAGCGACGAGACCGGCAGGAAGACCTCGTCGAGGGGGCGAAGGAACACGGGAACGCAGAGAACGACGACGGCGCCCGCGAAACCGATCGCTGCAGCCAAATACTCGGCGAGCGAAACGCGCTCGGCCGAGTCGTCTACACCTCCCGCGTTCACCACTCTTATCGCCGTCCGTATCCCAACTTCTCGAGCCGATCTCGCGTCACTTCGTCGAGCGCCCCCGCACCGCGACTCTCCGCCGTCACCGTTTGCGGCCGCCAGCGATCGAACGGCTTCCACGGCGATCCCGTCACATAGCGCGACAGCAGCCCGTCAAAGCCGCCGAAACGCGAAAGGTTCGCCTCATCCGCAGCACCGGTCAGCACTTTGTAGTGGGGGATCATCGACGTTTCGAAACGAGCGTGTTGCGTGTGAACGACGAAGCGCCCAACGATGCAGGTTTCGGGCAAACGGCGACCGACACACGTCGCAGCGGCTCTCTGAAGCTCGGCAAACACCGGTCGATCTTCCAGGTCGTCGACGCGGCCGTCAAAGAGGGCGGCAAGACTTCGCCCGTCGTAGCTCAAAGCGCCGGGGGTACCCAGCAGGTCGAGGATGGTCGGCGCCACATCGACGAGAGACACCGGCTTGTCGAAGGAACCGGGAGTGATTCTTGCCGGCCAATAGAAGGCCAGCGGTACATGCAGGACGATATCGTTCAGCGTCTCACCATGGCCGAGCATGCCCGCCGCGTCGAACTCGTCGCCGTGGTCGGAGAAGAGCACGACGAGCGTGCGCCTGGCGAGGGGCAAGGACTCGAGACGCGACAGGAACTCGGCAAATGCCCGATCGAGGTAGCCGATCTCGCCGATGTGAATCGCCCGCATGCGCGCCATTTGGGCCTCCGAAAGCGGAGCAAAGCCGGCGTTGTGCAAGTGTTCGAGATCTCCGCTCTGCGGAATCGATTCATCGGCGTGGATCGCGTCGGCGATCGTACGACTCTCCTCGTCGCGCACGATGTATGGCGAGTGAACCTCATAGGTGTGCACGAAGAGCAGGAAGGGCGCGTCGGCGCCAAAGTGCTCGAGCCAATGCGACGCCCGGCTGAAGGTTTGTTTCGCATCGCCGAGGAAGGAGCTCTCGGCGCGCTCCGGACCGTCGTCATACCAATCGAAGTCACGGTCGAAGCCAAAGTCCGAGCTGACGAAGGCATTCTCGGTGAAGGCGACGTTCCAATATCCCCGCTTTCTCGTCACCGCCGACAGCAAATCGAAGCTCACCATCGTGTCGCGGGCACTGCCGTACACCCCGTGCGAGCTCGGGTAGAGGCCGGAGAGAACGGAGGCATGCGAGACCAGCGTGTTGGGGTAGGTAGCGTAGGCGCGGCGGAAGGAATACGAACGCGCCAGGAAGCGATCGAGATTGCGGCTGGCATCCGCTCGGCCGCCAAAAGAGCCGAGATACTGAGCACCGAGCGTATCGAGAGAGATGAGAATGATGTTCGGCTGCTCCGCCGCCGCTCGTGAAGAAAAATAGCGCACGCCACCGACAAACAGCTCGGCCCCCGGCTGCGCCTTTTTCACGACCACTTGCAATCGCAAGCGGCGGTCGACAGGCCGGGCCGCGAGCTCGATCCTCTGATCCGCCCAGCCACCCGCACCTGCGTGGAAGGCGGCTGGCGCCCGCCTCAGGCTCTCCCACCGGCCCCCTTCGGCCGCGGCTTCGAGATGAAAGTCGACCGCGTCGCCTGGCGCCAGACCTTTGGCGCCGATGCTGAAGACCAACACGCCAGCCGGTCCCGGGCAGGACATCTCGACGGCCTGTCCGACGTCGAAGCGAACAGCCTCGCGCGTCGCACCGGCCAAGCGGATCTTCCCGGCGCTCGCACGTTCGCCATCGGCTTGGAGGATCCGGCATTCCTCCAGGCGCTCCACGGCACTCATCGGCGCCGCAAGCAAGCACGCCATCGCCGCGAAAAGCGGCGCTCGCAAGGTGGTTCGCAAGGTTCGTCGAGGTGAGCCTCGTCTGTGCAGGAGTGCGACCAAGGTGGTTGCGGTTATACCAACCGCTCCCGGGCAGACCAATCGCAACTCCGATCGTGAAAGCCAACGGAGCCACGCTGGCGGGCTCTCACGGCTTTCACTATACTCCCTGCCGAATGCTCGACGCGGCTGGAAGCGACGGCCCGAGGGTGGCGCCGGGACGCCCCTTCCCCGGCAGACACGCTCTCTCACGCGCGATCTTGTTGGCCATCGTCCTCGTCCTGGTCGGCGTGTTCTTCACGACTCCCAGACGCAAAGCGCTTCCGGTCATGCAAATGGAGTTGGTCAACTCCGGGATCTGCGGCGAGACCGAGCGCCCCGCGCAACTCGATTGCGCCTTTCGCACAGGCTCTCCATCGACTCTCTCCTTTGCCATCGACGGCACGAGTTACAGCGATCTGAGCGCCGAGGCGACTCTCGAGAACGGAAGCAAGTCGCCTGTCGAGATTCGACCGTCGTGGTGGTCCGGAGCATCGATCGATCTCCGCGACTTCGACCACCGTCAGATCATCCTACGGGTCTTCTCCGACTCGGGTCGGCCGATACGCTGGCGCAGGGCGGAGCTACGCGGCCACAGCGAGCAGGTGCCCGCGCCACTCGCGTCGCTGCTGGCGAAGCGGCCGCACAAACCCAACATCCTTCTCTACGTCGTCGACACGCTGCGCTCGAGCCGCATGTCGCTCTACGGCTACGGACGCCGCACGACGCCGCATATCGAAGAGTGGGCGCGACGTGGGTTGGTTTTCGACAACGCCTATTCCAACGGTGCCGACACACGCGGTGGTATCCCCGCCCTTCTCGCCTCTGGCACACCGGATCAGTTGCGCGGCCACATGAAAATGGTGCACGGGCGCCCCAGCGCAACCATCGGCGAGCTCTTGCAACGCCACGGCTACCGCACCGGCGGCTTCCAGGCCAACGTGACGATGATGCGTTCGCTCGGATTCTCCCGCGGCTTCCACCACTACGAAGTCCTCACCACCTACGACGGCGAGGAGCGCGTCAAAACGCCGGCCACGAAACTCCACGAAGCTGCCTTCGAGTGGATTCAGAAAGACCAGCGCTTTCCGTTTTTCGCCTACGTCCAGACGATGGACGTGCACAACCCCTACGACGCCCCGCCGCCGTTTCGCGACAGCTACTTCAAAGGCCCGACCGATCGCCCGCTACCGGACGTCAGCGATTTGAGTCCCGAGGAGGGGCAGCGCATCCTCGACGTCTATGCCGAGCTCGAACCCGATCGATACGACGAGTGTGTCGCCTATGCCGACGCCATGCTGAACGACTTTCTGAACCAACTGGAGGAAGCCGGTTTTCTCGGCAACACGGTCATCATCCTTACTTCCGACCACGGTGAGTCACTCGGTCAGGGAGCGCGTTACCCGCACGGAGGATCACTCAACGAGGAAATCATTCAGATTCCGCTCATCATTCTGATGCCCTGGGCGGTCTGGCACCGGCGCGATCCGACCGTCGTCAGTCTCGTCGACCTCGCACCGACGATCGCCGATCTGGTCGGCATGCGCGCTCCGCGCGACCACGTCGGCCACAGCATCTTCCGCCCGCGCACCAGACACCGCCCGCCCTTCGCCTTTGGTGCCCGCAATCTCAACGGTGAGCCCGTCGAATGGTTTCTTCGCGAAGGCCCGTGGAAACTATCGCTCGGCCCGCTCGGGAGACGACTCTTTCTCATTTCCGGCGATCGCCTCGGCACGACCGACGTCAGCGCCGAGTTTCCCTACCAAGCCGAGTACATGAACCGCCGTCTCGTCGCTACCGCCGGCCGCGCGAGCTCGCGACGGCCGGACAAGAAAGGAATCGGCCTCAGCGATCACCAGATGCGTGAGATCGAGGAGGCCATGCGCGCGCTCGGCTATGAGTGAGCGGTGGCGACCTCCGGCGGATCGTAGCGTTTCCAGACGTCGTAGGCGCCGAAGCGCTTGTCGAGGTAGAACTCCTGGCGGAAGTAGGCCCAGAGAAAGGTGTGATAGGGGCGTCCGACATCGACGAAGTAGTCGTTTTCGTCGCTCGGAACGATGAGGACGCGAACGCCGCTTTCCTCGATCTCCCTCACCAGTCGCAACTGCTCGTCGTAGGGAACGTTGTTGCTGAGAAAGTAGTCGTGACGCGTCGGATTGTCGCGTTCCGAGGCGAAGTAGATCATCGGGAAGGCGGGAAAGGTGAAGATCGGCTCGCCGGCATCGGTCTCGCTCTGCAAGTAGTCGATGGCCTCGATCAACGAGCGGCGCGTCTGCCGGTGCGTCTTCTCGTAGATCGGGAAGTAGACGTTCAGTCGGTCGAAGCGATACTCCTCGCGCGGCGTCGCGACGAGAGGGAACCCCTCGCCGTCTTTGCGAAACATGAAGATGCTATAGACCTTGGGCGCCACCTTGAGAGCTGCCGAAAAAAGCAGAAAGACGACAGCCGCCGACACGGCGAGGCGGCGCAGGGTCGGGCCATGGGCACCGAGCGCGGCCAGACGCGAGCTCGCTACCTGCAGCAGCCCCGCCGCCACCGCGTAGAGCAGGACCGCCGCTGACACGAAGTGGGCGGCGTCCATGCGCGGGTAGTACAACAGGTAGCTGCAGGCGGCCGTCCAGGTAAGCGCCAGAAATGCACCAGCGGGCGGATCACCGACCCGTCGCTCGCCGCGCGCCTGTCGCCGGGCCAGCACTACGGCGCCTGCCAGAACCGGAAAAGCGAGATAGGCCAAGGCCATGTCGAGGGCCAGGCTGGATTCGCGGTAGATACGCCACGGATTGTAGTGCAGCAAGAACAGCCGCTTCACCTCGATCCAGTGGTAGGCGACAAACGCCACGGTGCCGCCGAAGAGAAGCGCGCACGATCCGATCACCCAGATCCGCCCCCACGCCGGCGCCGTGCGCCAGCCGCGGCTCTCGATCAGGGCGGCGCAAGACCACGACACCAGAATCAGGGCGAGCAGAAAGGCAGCCAACTTGCCCGGCATCGGATGGGCGAGAAAGATCATCCGATCCACGTACTTGCCCCAGAAGAAAAGTGCGTTGACGAATTCTCCGAGGCCGATCTTGGCGGCGAAATAAATGAACCAGGGAAGGGTCGCGACGAGAAAGCCGAGCGTCATCCAGGCGGCGGACGAAAGTGCGACAGCGATCGCGGCGCGTGAAAAACGTCGCGACGCACCAATCCACGCCAGGCCGCCGATCGGCAGGACATACGCCGCCAGGGTCAGCACCGACGTAAACGTCCACGACAGCGCCAGCATGGAGAGCGGCATCAGCGACAGATAAGCGGCGCGCGCCAGACGCCACCCTCGCCCCTCATCTTCCCGGCCTTCGCACAACGGGTACGAGGCGAGGAAACCAGTTGCCGCCCACAGGAGAAAGACGCCGCCGTTTTGTTTGGTCAGCAGGGCGACGCCGCCGGTCGCTCCGACGGCGAACATCCAGGCAGCGCGGTGGCGCGGGCTGGCCGTTTCGCTCGATCGCAACAAGGCCCAGGCTGCAAACGAAAAGAAGAGGACCAGGTACCAGAGGGGATACGGCGTGTTGTGAAACGCCATGTCGGCGATGTCGCCCGGCTGCAAGGTGAAGAAGAGCAGCGGTGGGATGACGGCGAACGGCCAAGCGGCGACACGGCGTGTCGCCAGAAAGAGCAGCACTCCGCTGAGCGAGTTGAGCACCGCCATATAGACGCGCGTCGCATCGAGCGATACGCCGACGAGCGAGAACAAGAGGGAGTGGAGATAGAGGGTCACCGGCCCGTAGCCGGTAAAGAAGTCGCGATAGGGCACTTGGCCACGGTGGGTGCGCAAGTAGTGGTAGTAGAGGACGCCCTCGTCCTGGGCGAACCACCCCAACGAGCGAAACACCAGGAAGGTCGCGACGCCGGAGAAAAAGACGGCGACCGCGATCGCCGCGTCTTTCGACTTCATCCCTGTCACGACAAACTACCGAAGCGCGCGATTGCGAGAGCGCCCGGATCTCATCAACGGGCGACTGTCGACACGGATCGCGGTGTCTGGTTGCGCACCATCCCCAAACGCAGCTTCCAGACGTTCCACATCGCCTCCCAGATGATGGCGCGGGAGAACTTGGTCTCACCGTGATCGCGGCCGTAGAAGATGATCGGCACTTCGCCAATGCGCAGCTTTCTCTTCTGACACCACCAGGTCATTTCGATCTGAAATGCGTAGCCCACGCTGAGGACTTCATCGAGATCAATGGCCTCCAATGCCTGGCGGCGGTAACATTTGAAGCCGCCCGTCAGGTCGGTGAAGGTCATGCCCGTAACCGCACGGGCATACCAGTTACCGAAGCTCGAGATCAGCAACCTGGTCAGATCCCAGTCGAGCACGCGAATACCGCCGACGTAGCGCGAGCCCAGAACGACGTCGTTTTCATCGGCCGCGGCTCGCAGCTCTGGTAGTTGATTCGGATTGTGAGAGTGGTCCGCGTCCATCTCGAGCACGAAGTCGTAGCCCGCCTCGAGAGCCCACTTGAAACCGGCGACATAGGCACGCCCCAGGCCCTGCTTCTCGGGCCGGTGCAAGACGTGCACCTGAGGATGCTCGCGCGCCAGCTCGTCGGCAACCTGGCCAGTACCGTCTGGAGAATTGTCGTCGACGACCAGAACATCGAAACCAATCGGCTGTTCCAAGATCAGCTCGACGAGCCTGGTCAGGTTGTGCCGTTCGTTGTACGTCGGCACGACGACGATCGAATCGTTTTTCGTCTTTTCTTTGGCCATGGCTCGCTACTCTCTCCCGGCGCCCGTTCTCGCCTCGGCGACCGCTCGTTCGATGATCAACCGCATCTGCTCAGCTCTCGATTCCCAGTCGAAGTTCTTCGCCCAAGCCAAGGCCCCACGGCGCAGCTCTTCGAAGATCGTATCATCATCGAGCACCGCCTTGATGCGTTCCGCCCAGGCTCCTACGTCACCGTGAGGGACCAGGTGACCGGTCATGCCGTCGCGCACGGCATCGCGCAGCCCAGGCGAGTCACTCGCAACGACCGGCGTACCGCAGGCAGCTGCCTCCGTCGTCGAAATCCCCCACCCCTCCTTGGGGCTCGGGTAGACGACCACGCGCGAGCGGCGCATCCATTCGATCTTCTCCTCTTCCGTCACGAAACCGCGAAAGTCGACCGCGGCGGCAATCCCCAACTCGCGCGCCACCGACTCCAGGCGCGGCCGGTCATCCCCTTTGCCGAGCACGACCATACGCACATCGGGCACCTGGGCGCGGACCTCGGCAAACGCCCGCAACACGTTGTCGACCTGCTTGTACCGCTTCAAGCGCCCGACGTACAAAACGATCGGCTCACGAGCACCCGGGGCCGGGCCTGCGAAGTCTTCGAGGTTCAAACCGGGGGGAACGACCTCGACCCAGCGCATGCGCACGCCGCGCCGCCGCAGGTCCTCAGCGGTGCTGTCGCTGAGAGCGACGAAGGCCTTGTCCCGATACACGCGTGGGATGAAGCGCTCGTACATCCAAACGTACGACGCCAGAATCGGGTTGGCCTCGCGAAACACGGTTTCGCCGAACAAGTGGAGAACGACCGGCAACACCGGTGCATTGGAATAGAGAGGGAGAAAGAACGGAATCTTGCAAAGGTTCTCGATGAAGAGATCGACAGGTTCCTCGCGTGCCAGGCGGAGCGCGGCACGGGCGCTGGTGAAATTGGCCGTCGCTTTGTTGCCCGTCCGCAGGATGCGCAGATTCCCCTGCCGCTCCTCGGCCGGCAGGCCGGCGTCGCGCGCAGAGATCCAGGTCACCCGATGCCCGTGGTCGGCGATGCGACGAAAAATCTCGTGCATGTAGACCTCGGCACCTCCCGCTTCGGGATGATGGATGTCGCGATAGTCGAGAATCGCGATGTGCAGGGGCTCAGCCGGTGCATCACCAGGCTCCGCCGGAGCGCGTGCAAGCGCCGCGTTGACTGAATCAGCCAAGCCGCCCCCCGCTGCCGGCAACGCCAAAGGAAGGGGACCCGAGCGCGAAAATGGCGGCGCAAAATGGATCTTTGGCGGCGTAGGGGATAGCGTGGTCCATCGTACGGAATCGCCCCGCCAGAAGGGCGGGGCCGCCCTCGCGGGCTGACCGGTTAGGAAACTCGAGTGAACATCGATTGTAGGCATGACCGGTCGTTCAATTGCAAGGATCGCCGGCGGCCGCGCTGGGCTCTAGTAGCGACCGCCGCCTGCGCGGCCCTGCTCTGCCAGTTTTCGTTGGGTTGCGAGGAGCGCGAGCGCCAGGACCGCGAGTACAAGACCGATCCGGCCGAACTGGCACAGGCTCTCGCCGAAACGGACACGCGCGACGGACAGCTCGAGATTCTCGCCCTGCTGGCCGCAGCCGACGACGGCGAGGCGACGACCGACTCTGAAACGCGCCAGTCCATCCGCCGACTGATCCATTCTGACGACCCACTCGTCGCCGCCAAGGCGGGAGAAGTCCTCGCCAAGTGGGGAGACGAGGAAGTCGTGGCGTCGCTCGTCGCCCTGCTCCGCCACAGCGACCCGCTGATCCGCATCTCCGCCGCTTCTTCACTCGCCATCACCGAAACGGCCAACGCCGCTACCTCAGTCGCGGCAGCTCTGGGCGATGCCGATGAAAACGTTCGCGCGCAAGCCTGCCGCACACTCGCCAAGTTGGACGTCGAGCTGCAAGGACAGCCTCTGGACTCGCTGCGCCAGCGCCTGGCCGACGATCGCCCCTCGGTGCGCGCCGCCGCGGCGTACGCCCTCGGTCGCGTCGGCAGCCTCGCCGACGCGGAGCTCCTGCGAGCGGCCCTCGGCGACCCGGTCACCGGCGTCGTCGTCGAAGCCGCCAAATCACTGGGGCGCCTGCAGGATGCAACATCGCTACCGGCGCTGATCGACCTCCTGCGCAATGGCGAACAGGCCACTCGGGTCGCTGCGGCGTGGGCGCTCGGGCGCATCCGAGATGACGCCGCCTTGCAGCCGTTGATCGAGCAGCTCTCCCACCCCGACACCATCGTCCGCGGTGAGGTCATCCGCAGCCTGCGCGAGTTGCGCCACCCGTCCTCCCTGCGACCCATCCTCGGCGCCGCACTCGACGACGACCCCCTCATCCAGACCTATGTGCCCATCGTCGTCGGATACCTCTACGAACCCCAACATCGCGATCTACTGCTCGAGCGGATGGCGAGCCCCGAGGCGGAAATGCGCTCGGCAGCCGCCTTTGCACTTGGCGTCGCCGGCGAGCGCGGCGCCATCCCACGACTGCTGGCCGGCGCCGCCGACCCCGACCACCGAGTCCGCAGCGCCTGCCTCAGCGCGCTGAGCCTGCTGGGCGCGACCGAGGCGATCGAAACGATCGAAAACGCCTACTACAATGACCCGAATCCTCTCGTCCGCGACAGCGCCAAGGTTGCCCTGGCAATCGTCCAGATCGATGCACCCGACCTCGTCGTCCGACTCATCCAGGCTCTGGCCAACGAAACCGATGAAGTTCGCCTGGCGGCAACCACATTGCTCACGGCGCTGAAGGACGAACGCGCCGTCGGTCCTCTGCGCCTGCTCTTCGACGACGAGGCAGAGCTCGTCCGCAATGCTGCCGAGTACGGCGTCAAATACATCCTCGACGACGAATGAAGCACAGCGTCAGGGGAGATCCGGTGGGGGATCGGACGACCCCTCCAGTAGCTCACCCGACACCGACGCAAAGAACGGCAGCCCGAGGAGCGCGCGCAGCGCCGTCATCACGGCGGTCACCGCCAGAGAGAGTGCGAAGAGCGCCGCTTCGGGCGCGAAGTCGCGGAACAGATAGATCGTCGCCGCCTGTACGGTTCCCAACCCGGCTACCGTAATCGGCACGATACCGACGAACGAGATCACTGGCACTGCGGCAACGACATGCAGCAGCGGGATGTCGAGTTGAAAAGCCTGCACTGCCAGCCAGTAGTTGCCGATGAAGACGGCGAGAAAAGCGAGGCGCATGATCGCCAGCCTTGCGTAGTGGCTCAAATCGGCCTTGCGAAAGCTGGCAAAGACCGGCCAGCTCCACAACCGGCCCAAGACGGGCAGATCGCTGCCGTAGCGCCAGAAGAGAAGCTGGCCGATGAAACCCACCACGGTAACCAGGGAAATCGTCTCGACCGCCGCGGCAATCTCCGGACGCAGGACGGGAATCCCAGCCGCCATCAGGCAGATCAGGAGCAGGGCATCGACGGCGTTGACGAAA
The DNA here is from genome assembly GCA_965216585.1 of uncultured Binatia bacterium (SeqCode). GTDB lineage: Bacteria > Desulfobacterota > Binatia > HRBIN30 > CADEER01 > CADEER01. Next base: position 1,615,950 of record CBDCGC010000003.1, read on the forward strand.
AACATCGTCGACGCCGCTTCGAGAAAGGCGACGCGGCAGCGCCGCGCCACCCACAGCGCGATTCCGCCAGAAGCGACATTGTAGTTGAGAATGCCCACCAGGTAGGCGGCCGCCTTGACGGGGGCCAAGCGCGAGAACGAGATGGGTGCGTTGAACCAGGAGATGCAGCGGGACAGGGAATAGGCATCGATGGTGAAGTTCACGATCGTGCAGAGGAGGGTTGCGGCGAGCAGGTAGGGCATGTTCGCCCGCGCAAACGCATCGGCAATCGCCTGTCCGCCAGTCCGCTGAACGAGCACTGCCATGAGCACCGCCGCCACCATCCAGGGCAATACGCGGCGCAGTATTTTGACGCTGCTTTGCATCGGCACCGCAGACATAAACTGTGCCGCGCCGGGCAAGTCAATGAAGTGTTTCACGCCACACACGTCTGCCGTAGACTCCCCACCATGAAGAACGACGCCAAGCCGACCACTGCGCCACGGGTCGCCGCCGTCGTTCTCAACTGGAACGCTGCGGAAAAAACCCGCCGCTGCCTGCAAGCCCTGGCGGAGCTCGACGGCCAAAACCTCCACATCGTATTGGTCGACAACGGTTGTACGGACTTCCGCGACGCCGACTTCTCACACCTGCCGCAACTGTCCTACGTTCATTCACCCGCCAACCTCGGTTTTGCCGGAGGTTGCAACCTCGGCGCCAAGCGGGCACTCGATGCCGGTGCGCGCTACCTGTGGTTCGTCAACAACGACGCCGAACCGCATCCGGACTCGCTCGCCACCATGCTCGCCCTGGCCGAGGCCAAGCCGACGACCGCCATCTTGGGCCCGAAGATCCTGCAGCGCATCGACCCCACGCGCATCGACTCTCTCGCCCTCGATCTCGACTTGCCGAGCGGTCGTTTTCGCCTCGTCGGCCACGATGAGATCGACCGCGGCCAACACGATCACCTCGCCGACGTAACCGCCGTCACCGGTTGTGCAATGCTCGTCCGCGCCGCTGCCTTCCAAAGCGCTGGGGGGTTTGACGAGCGTTACTTCCTCTACCTCGAAGACACCGACTTGTGCCTGCGCCTGCGCGCCCTGGGACACGGCATCGCCTGCGTCCCCACCGCGCGGGTTTTCCACGACCGTTCACCGGCCAACGCCGACCGCCAGAGTGTGTCGAGCCTTTACTACACCGCCCGCAACCACTTCCTCTTGCTCGCCGTGCACGCGCCCGGCGGCACACTGCGCGCCACCGTGCGGCGCACACGGGTTCTGCTTTGGAACCTCGCCTTCGCCTTGCGCGGCGATCCCCGCCTGGTGCCTGCACGACTCGGCGCCGTCCTCAGCGGCATCCGCGACTACGCGGCCGGGCGCTTCGGAGAACGGCCCGCCGCCGAACCTCGCTGAGTTCAACGCCGCGTCGCTCGAACCGATGGCGTGCGCTCACCCGACATCGCGCGCCTTGCTCTGCCGTCGCATGTCCGAGAGGCGGTTTTCATAGCGCGAGATGATCACCTTCGGATCTCCCGAATCGAGCACCTGCCCCTGGTCGAAGAGGATGACACGGTCGCAGAACGCCTCGACCTGATCGAGATCGTGACTGACCAAGACGATCGTCTTGCCGCGTTTCTTCAGCTCGACGAAGGTATCGAGGCATTTCTTCTGGAACTCTCCATCGCCGACGGCGAGAACCTCATCGAGTAGCATGATGTCGGAGTCCGCCTGCAAGGCCGTGGCGAAGCCCAGGCGGATGTGCATCCCGGTCGATAGGCTCTTGAGCTTGACGTCCTTGAAGCGATCCAGGCTGGCGAACTCGATCGCGGCCTCGATCCGCTTGTCGAGCTCGCTTCTCGGGTAGCCGAGGATGCTGGCGTAGAGGGCGACGTTCTCGCGCACCGTCAGCTCCGGGTTGAACCCCAGGCCGAGCTCGAGAAGCTCACACATGCTACCCCGAATCCGACACGTTCCGCTGTCGGGAACCAGCAGCCCGGCAATGAGCTTGAGCAGTGTCGACTTGCCCGAGCCATTGCGACCGATCAAACCGAGAAACTCCCCTTGCTCGACGGAAATGGACACACCGCGCAACGCCTCGAGCCGCTCGTAGGAGAGCGGCCGCAACATGCTGAGCAACCGCTCGGCGAGCGTCGTGTGCACCTCGTGCGGAATCTGAAACGTCTTGTAGACGTCGCGTGTTTCGATGATAGCTGGCATTCAAACGCTTCTGTTCATGAATCTCGGACTAAAAGTAGTCCGCCACCTTCGCCTGCAAGCGGCGAAAGACGAAAATCCCCAACGCCAGGACTGCCGCGGAATAGAGCGTCGTAATCAAGAGACCACGTGCACCGGGAAAGAGCCCGTAGACGAGGCTGCGCCGGCTATCGACGAGAATCCGGGCAACCGGATTCCACCAGACGATCCAGCGCCAGTCCTCGGGAACGTTGAGCTCGGAGTAGAGGATCGGCGTCATCCAGAATCCAACCTGCAGGACGATGTTCCACAGATAGCCGATGTCGTGAAAGCGCACGTAGATCGGCGACAAGAGCAACGACACTCCAAGTGTCAAGGCAATCAGATTGGCGAGCATCAGGGGAAAGGAGATCGCCGCCACCGTCATCTCGGTGCCGGTAGCCCACAACAGCACGACGAGCACGAGCAAGTTGATGACGAAGGTCAACCCAGCGCTCAACAGTGCCGAGTAGACGACGACCTCACGCGGCATCACCATCTTCGATAAAACGTCCGCTCGTGCCAGCAGTGACCCGACACCGCGCGATGATCCCTCCGAAAAGAAGTTCCACATGACGACGCTGAGCAGCAGAAACGCCGGATAGCGCGGGATCTCGACACTCAGGAAGTTGGTTGCAACGATATAGTACAGACCGAAGAAGATGACGGGGTTGATGACCGACCACGTGTATCCCAAAACCGAATGCGTATAGCGGATCTTGAAGTCCTTCAGCGCGAACTGAAGGATCAGGGACCCGTAGTTGCTGCGCGCCCGCGAGCGCTCCGACGGGTCGATCCACGGCCGCTCCACGGGCGTAGCGGTCACGTTTGCGCCGCCCCCCAAGGCACTCACCGCTCACGCTCCCCGGGCAATCGCGGTGGATGCACCGACTGATGCCTAGCTCGGTTCATCGAATCTTCCAACCGACATCTCTATCAGCACGGCGAACACGCATGCAATCGCGGAGCGCCGACCGCTGTCGGGAACCTACCACCGGGTCGCCAGCCATTCCCTGGCGCGAAAGGCGACATCGGCGGCACCCCCCGACTGGCGCGAATCACCGACATTTGACTTTGCGGTCTTCCTGTCGTCGACTGGCAGCGATGAGCACGCATGCGAAACGGCAACGACCCTGGAAACTTTCCACTGCGATCGCCCTCGGCCTTCTGCTCACCGCCGTGGGTTGTCTTGACGTCGATACGCAGTTGCGGCCCAACGGCAGTGCCAGTGTGAAGTTGGCCTTTACCGGTCTCGATGCAAGCGGCGACGAGCTCATCCGCAAGCAGATCCAGGCGCCCTCCGTCGAGCTCGTCAGCGCTACCCTGAAAGCCGGAGTCGGCACCTACCAGCTCGAGGTCAAGGACATCGAGAAGTTGCGCACGGCGCCGCTGCTGCGCACCATACGAGTCGAACACGACACCGATTCCCCAACGAGGGCGCTGCGCATCTTCATTCCCCGCCGCAAGAAAACTGAGGAAGAGGAGAAGGAGCCGCCGCAAAAGGGTACGGCGATTCGCATCGCCATCGAGCTTCCGGGAACGATCACCGAGACGAACGGAAAATCGAGCGGCCCGTCGCGTTCGGCGTGGGAGCTCCCCAAAGCCGAGCTCCTCGGCGACGGCCGGGTTTCCCTCGAAGTCGAATACGACCCGAGCTCGCCGCACTCGTAGGCCTTCTCCACTGCGACTCTACGCGGGATCGTCTTCCAGGCCGGCACTGCCCGATCGTCCGCGCAGTCCGTCGAGCACGCCGCGGGCGTAGGCGACTTCCCAATCCCAGTAGCGGTGCCCGTTGCGGTCGATGTCCGACACTCCCGGCAATACACGAAACAACAGCGCTCGCAGCCAGCGCGCCAACATCGCCGAGCCCGACCAAAACGCGTAGCGGATCTTTTCAACCGCGCTCGCGTGTTTGCGCGCGAAGATGACGCCGTTGCGGCCGAGGAAGTACGGCAGGGGAAAGGCGTGCTCGCGTCGTGGATCGGACGTGCCGCCGCCGCGATGCAGTATCGATACGTGGCCGGCATAGACGATGCGGTAGCCGGCAGCGCGGAAGCGCACGCTCCAGTCGACGTCATCGTGGTAGGCGAAGAGGTCCTCGTCCAACATGCCAACCTCGGCAATCGCCGCGCACCGCCACAGGCTGCCGTTGCCGATCACCCAATCCACGTCACGCGTGACCCGCCATGCCTCAGCGTCGGCCGCCCCCTGCCCGGCCATGCGCACGACGAAGGGACCATAGGTCAACTTGCCGTAGGCGCCCCACAGACTCGAGGTCTCATCCAGCTCGAGATTGCGACAGCCTACCGCGCCGATGCGCGGGTCGGACTCGGCGACCTCGACGAGAGCGCGCAGATAGCCCTTTTCGACCTCGGCGTCGTTGTTGACCAGACACACGTAGTCGGCCCGCCGCTTCTCCGCCCAGCGGATCCCCGTGTTGTTGCCGCCGGCATAACCGCGATTGACGGAGTTGCGCAGAAGCGCGATGGAATCGCCGAATCGCGCGGCCAGCGCCTCGGCAGTGCCATCTTCCGAGCCGTTGTCGACGACGGCGACGACGAAGTTTTCATAGTCGAGAGCCAACAGCGAATCGACACAGTGCAACACGTCGTCGCGGCGGTTCCACGTAGGCACGATGATGGTGACCAATGGATTCATGAGGACGGTGTGCCGGTGTTCAACCGATCACGTCTTCGTAGAGCGCGATGGTGCGCCGGGCAATCGACTCCCAGCCCAGGTTCTCTCGCACATAGCGCTCGCCGCGCTCGACGATGACGGCCCGCTGGTGAGGGTCGGCCAGCAGCGACTCGATGCTGGCGGCGAGCGCTTCGGCGTCGCCATAGGGAACGACGGCGCCGCCATCGGCCGCCTCGACCAACTCACCGCAACCGGAGTCACCGCAGACGACGACTGGCGATTTGCACATCATGGCCTCGGCAGCCACCAATCCAAAGATCTCGTCGATCGAGGGATAGGCGACGACATCGGAGTCGACGTAGAGGGCATTGCGATCGTCGCCGAGCAGCAAACCCGGCAAGTGAACCCGATGGGCCAATCCCAGATCGTCGATCAGTTCGCGGATCGGCGCTTGCGGCATCATGAAGTTTCCGGCGACGACCAGTTGGACGGGCTCGGCGATCCGCGCCATGGCGCGGATCAGCACGTCGACGCCCTTGCGGGGAGTGATCTTGCCGACGAACGCAACCAGCGGTGCCTCGCCGATGCCGTGGGCTCGGCGAAAACGACCTGCCTCCGGGAGCCGCTCGAATTCGGCCAGGCGTATGCCGTTGGGAATGATGGTAATCCGCTCGCGCGGCACACCCACCCGCTCGTAGTGGGGGACCTCCGCCTGCGACACGGCGATGCAGGCAGCCGTCTGGCGAACGATCGACGCCAATCCCATCGAATCCAGGATCTGCTTGATCCCGACGTAGCGTTCGATTGCCGGAACCGTCCCATTCCCGGTCAGCACATAGGGCACGCCAGCGGCACTGGCCGCCCGCGCAACCGCCGCTTCGAGAGCATGCCGGTGCGAGTGGATGTGCACCAGATCAAAATCCGCGACCCGCTGCGCCGCAGCGGCCCAGGCGCCGCGCGGAAGATAGAGTTGGAAGTCGTGGGCGAGTCGATTACTCAGGTTGCGAAAACGCTCGACGCGGATTCCATCGACGACGCTCGAGGCGCTACCAAGACGCGAGTCGCGGTCGAAGACGTCTGTCGTCCAGGCCGTGACCTCGTGGCCGGCGGCAACCAACTCGCGGCAGAGCTCGTAGGCGCATCGCGGCACACCGCCGTACGCCCAGGCTGGGTAGAAACTCGGAGCGACGTGAAGAATCCGCAAGCGTCTCGCCATCACGCCGCCCCCGACGAACCGTTCAAGGAGCCGTCGTCGCCCCCTCCGGCGTCCGCGCCGCGGCCGGCGGCGGCGCCACGGATGTCGCTGCCCCAGGCGGTGTCGTCGCTCCAGGCGGTGTCGCTGCTCCAGGCGGTGTCGCTGCTCCAGGAGAGGTCGCCCCTTTGGCATCGCCCGAGGCCGCCGTTTCGCCCTGCTCCTCGCCGGTCAGCGCTTTGAAAAACCAGGCGCGCGCATCGTCGGAGAGCGAGTTGAGCGTCGCCCCGTACCAGACCGCCGGTCCGAACGCCTGCAATACGACGCGAGTGCCCTTCCACACTGGCCGGTCGTCCGGTCCGCTGCTCTGCGGCCCGTATTTCCCCTTCAGGTATTGCATCACGACGTTCGTGTCTTCCTCGGCGTAGTAGACGATGATGCCCCACAGCTTGCCGCGCCAGAAGCGCAACTCGAGGTCGGAAGGTTTCGGATGACCTTCGAGCTTGCGCACCGGCACCAAGAAGCGTTGGAGGTGCGGACTCTCGAACACCGCCGCGCGGTACTGCTTGCGGACTGGAATCGACTGCATGTCCGGCGCGACCTTCTTCGCATCCTCGACGCTGGAACCGAGAGCGAAACCGCCGATCGCCTGCAGCGAATCGACGCCGGTGCTGGCCGTGTCGGCGAGGCTCGGCGCCGCCGTCGCGGCAATGGCCACCGCCGCGACAGCCAACACGAGCCGCAATTTGGGATGCAACGACACGCCTATCCGCTCACTCACAAACGAAGAAAATCTCGGTCAGAATGTCACCCAAGGTCGAGTCGTAGAAGGCGAGGTTGCCGACAAAGGTCGTGTCTCCGACCGACCCCGCCGAGAACTGCTCGCAGGTTGCGGGCACTCCGGCCAAATCGAGCGGACCGATGACGTCGCGCCTGCGCGTCCCATTGTTGGCGTGCAACAGCTCGCCAGTCGCTCCAGCTGTCGTCAGCGCTCCGCAAATCGGCGGCAGGGTAATCGACGGCGTCGTGTTGAAACAAACCTGATCGTTGTCGCGCTCAACCGTGATCTGCAGACCGAGGTTGCAGTCCAACGTTCCAGCCGGCCCCGGTGCACCTGAGCCACGGCCGATACAGGTGCAGTTGCAGACACCCTGGTGGACACCGCCGCCAAAAGGTTCTTTGCCTGGGCACGAGCTGTCGGGGCAATCCGCATCCTCAACGCACGCCGCATCGAAGCTCGGGCCGGAAATGCAGAAGCCCTCGCAGCCCGCGTCTCCGCGTTCGAAACCGCTGCCGAGGGACGAGCAGTGCGAATCGCAAGTAGCATTACAATTCGTATTGCTCGTGCATGTGCCAATGTTGTGATCCGAACGGAAGTCCAGCCCCGCGGCGCGACCGGCGTTGCAGCTGATCTGCCCGGCAGGACACTCTCCCCCGGAAGAAATACAAACGTCGCCGATTCCGAGTAGCGGAATGGGGTCGAAGTCGACGAACTCGCATCCGCACTCGGCGCGCTGAGTCTGCTCGTCGACGGCGCCGCAGACGATGTCAAACGCGCCTCCCGGACCGACGCCCAAGGGCGATGCAGCCAAATTGAGCCGCAGGATACTGTCTTCCGAGAGCGTGCAGCGGTTCGTCCCCAGCTCATTGGCCGGCATCTCCGTCGGAGTCTCGGTCGGTTCGGGTATCGGTGTAAATGTCGATGTCGGTACGGTCGTCGGAATGTCGGTGGGCACGTCGGTCGGTACGGCCGTCGTCGGAACCATCGTCGCCGCGCTGCCGGTCGGCACGGCAGTCGCCGTCGCCGTTCCCACCGGCGTCCCGGTCGGCATTTCAGTGAAGGTGGCGGTTGGCGCCGTGGTATTCGTCGGCGGCGGCAGTGTCGCCGTCGTCGTCGGCGTGCGGGTGTTGGTGCGGGTGCTGGTGCGTGTCTCGGTCGGGCTGTTGGTCGGGCTATTGGTCAGCGTCGCCGTCGGTCGCGTCGGCGTCGGCGTGTCGACGACCGGCGTGTTGGTCGGGGTCCGCGACGGACGCGGCGTGCTCGTACCGACCTCCGTGTTGGTGGCGGTCGGCAGAGGCGGCGCCGTCGTCGGCGTGTCTTGTGCAGTCGCGGTCGGGACCGGAGTGTCGGGCACATCCGTATTGGTCGCAGTGGCCTGCGGCTGGCGCTCGGTCGGAGTCGAGGTCGCCACCGCCGGAGATCCGGCGGTCGGAGATCCAGCCGATGGGGTTCGCGCGATGCGCACTTCGGCTTCTCCACCGCAACCGATGGAGCCCGCCGCCGCCAGCACGACGGCCGTCATGAGAAAGCGACACCACCCAAAGTGCCTCAGCCAGCTAGCCAAATACTTGGAATCAGTAGCAAACATGGACCTCTCGACCCCCATTTTCTCAGCTTGCGGTCGCAAATGACCGCCAATTTCCTACTTTCATCACGGCGCACATACCCGAGGCAAGAGCCGCCGCAATCAGGGCTCGGCCAGGAGATCGACGATTGCCGGAATGTCGGCCGCCGAAATGATGCCATCCTGATTGGCATCGGCGCCTGGCGTACCGACAAAACCACCGCGCGACACGTCGCCGAGCAGGGTTCCATCGCCATCGTAGATCTCTTCGGCGAGGAAGCCGACATCGTCGCGATCGACACTCGCATCGCCATTGACGTCGCCTAGAACCGTGTTTTCAATCTGACAGGTCGCCGAGCACCCGTCACCATCGCGCGTGTTGCGGTCGTCGCAGGTCTCTGGTTCCTCGATAATTCCATTGCCACAACCGACGAGCGGTGGCAGATCGGGATCTTCGACGACGATCGCATCGGGTGTCGCCGTACCGACGATGACCGCGTTGTCATCTCCCGGCGGTCGTACGACGATTTCGTTGCGACCCGTCAGCTCGGCGGTCATGGTGCCAAACACCAATGCCTCGCCGCGCGCCGTAAAGCGGTTGGTTCCGGACGGACCGGTCGTGCGCACGACGCCGGTCGCCCCCTGGCACAACGCCGGCATGGCGCTGAAGCCGCAAAGCAAAACGTTCGCACCCCGCACGTCGATGCGACCGCCCGGATCCGCCGCCCCATCGGCGCTCAGTGTGCCGGCGATGGTGACGTCGCCATCGGCGTTGACCTCGATCAGCCCTCCCGGTCCGGGGCTGCCAACGGCGCTCATATCGCCCGAGATGAGAATCGTGCCGGGCGCCCGCAAGCCGATCGTCGTCGCCTCGGCGTTGGCTCCATTGCCACTGGCATCGATCGTACCCGATACTTCGATGGCTTCGGCATCGACGCCGACGGCGCCCCCCGGTGCACCGCGGCCGACTGCCTCGATGGTTCCCTCGATGAAAACCGTACCGCTGATCGAGGCGACGTTGATGCCGCCGCCAAGACCGCCATTGGCGCCGCCGTTGGCCGAGATCGTACCCGTGACTCGGGTGGCGTCCCGCCCGGTCATGTCGAGGCTGCCGCCGGCTCCGCCAGCGCCACCGCCGTCGAGGATGAGGTCGCCAAACACCAGAGTCGACGCGGACTCGTCGGTCGGCACCAGCGCGCTGTCGAGGCAAATCGATCCACCAGCGCCGGCGTCGCGCGCGCTGACATCGATGACGACCGATTCCTGGACGGTCACGCCGGCGACTGCGCTGACCGCCGACACCTCGCCACCGTCGCCGCCCTGGCCAGAGATCGCTGCGGCGAGGATGACCGGACCGAAGGAATCGACGTCGATGGCACCGCCGGCGCTCTCAATCCCGGCCGCGGAAATATCGATGGGAGCCTCGACGCGAATGGCGCCGTTGTCGGAGGTCAGCTCGACCGTCCCGCCCGAACCGTCCGGCGAGCCGCCGGTCATCGTCAGCGGTGTATTCGCATCACCTACCGTGATATCGCCAATCGCGTCGAGGGCCAGACACCCCCCGTCGCCGCCGCCGAACTCCTCACTTGCCGAGTCGCCCGTGGCAATCACCGTCCCGTTGAGCTGGATCGAGCCGGTGGAAATTCCATCGCCGGCCGCCGTGATGTCGATGGCGCCGCCCAGTCCTCCCTGGGCGTTGCCCTCGACATCGAGAATCGCCGCCGACGTCACGATCACGTTGCCCGCCCCCTGGCCGATCCCCGCATCCAGCGCCAGCGTTCCACCGTTTGAAGCGGACATCAGGATCGATCCCGAAACCGTGATGTCGCCGGTCGCCATGACTTCGACATCCGCACCAAAAGCGTCTTCCGTGCCGCCAATACCGTCGATCTCGCCGCTGATCGCGACCGCCGCGCCGTCCAGCGTCACCGCACCGCCGTTCTGGTCGCGGCTCAGACTGCGGCATTTCAGCTCTCCCGAAACATCGATGTTTCCGGTCGCCGTCAAACGAATCTGCCCCTCGGCACCAGAGGTGTCGATCGTTCCGGCGACATTGATCGACTCGGCGTTCACGGTGAGGATGCCGCCGCTGGTCGAAGGCGTGCCGCGACCGGAGATCAATCCCCCCAGCTCGATGGTGACGGCACCAGCGTTGATCGTCAGCTCGCCGGAGCCAAAGCTGAGCACGCCGTCCGCCGCAACGTTCAGCGCTCGCCCGCCGAGATCCAAGACCGAACCGTCCTCGACGTCGACCTCGCTGTCGACGACACAGGGGTCGGCATTCCCGCACAGGTCTTGCACCGTCGTCGCTTGCACCGCCACCGCGGCAATTACCATCTGCCCACCGGCGAGCAGCGCGGCCAGCCATGAGGCCGTCCATCCGGCCACTGGAGAACAACTCTGATCTTTCATCACGACTCCCCGCCCGCCGCCGGAAAAAGCGGTCGGGACATCCCCCACGGCTATCGAAGAGACCGGGTTGAGGCAAGGAGAATCGCTCTCTGGGAGCTCGCCACCCTGCCGCCGGCGGCGCCGCTCAGTGGTAGGCTTCCATGAGATCGACGAGGTTGAGCTCGCGCATCTTTTCAAAGACGTGGCGCTTGACCTCTTTCACCGTGCCGAGCGTCAGCGCCGTGCGGGCGACCTCTTCCGCCGTTGCCATGTCGACGCTGCGCACCATGCGCTTGATCGGCGGCACGAGGAACGAGCTCATGCTGAAATCGCGCAGACCGAGGCCGAGAAGCACCAGCGTACAAACTGGATCCCCCGCCATTTCACCGCACAATGCGACCGGTTTTCCTGCCCGGCGGGCGACGTCGATGGTCGAGGATAGCGCGCGCAAAACAGCCGGGTGCAACGGCTGGTACAACGAGGCGACCTTGCGATTGTTGCGATCGACGGCGAGCAGATACTGGATGAGGTCATTGGTGCCGATACTGAAAAAGTCGACCTCCTCGATCAGTCGGTCGGCCAATTGAACGGCAGCCGGGACTTCGATCATGACGCCGATCGGCATCTGATCGTCGAAGTCGTGCCCTTCCCGGCGCAACTCCTCGCGCGATTCCCCGATCAGCGCCTTGGCCCGGCGCAGCTCCTCGAGGCTCGACACCATGGGGAGCATCATGCGCGCGCGGCCGTGCGCACTCGCGCGCATGATGGCGCGCAGATGCGCCTTGAAGAGCTTCGGTTGCTCGAGCGAGATGCGAATCGAGCGCCAGCCGAGGAAGGGATTCGTCTCGTCCGGCATGTTCAGATACGAGGGGAACTTGTCCGCACCGAGATCGAGTGTCCGCACCGTGATCTCCGACCCCTCGGTGCTGCGCACGACTCGCTCGTAGAGCTCGACCTGCTCGGCTTCGGTCAGGTAGTCGCGGTGGCTGAGAAATGCGATCTCGGTCCGGTAGAGCCCAATGTGGTCGGCGCCGTGGCGGTGGGCGATCGGTATGTCGCCCAGCAGGCCAATGTTGGCGCCCAGGGAAACTCGGCAACCGTCCGTCGTCTCTGCCGGAAGCTCGCGCAGGACGTCGAGCTCCCGATTGAACGCGCGGTACTCGTCGTGCAGGCGCCCGTACTCGCGCAGCACCTCGTTGCTCGGATTGACGTAGAGTGAGCCCGAATTGCCATCGACGATCAGATGGTCGCCTTCGTCGATCTCGTGCATGCGCTCGACGCCGACCACCGTCGGCAGCTCGAGCGACTTGGCGAGGATCGACGCGTGCGAGGTCGTGCCGCCACTTCCCATGACGATGCCCTTGAGCTTCTCGGACTCGATCAAGATGAGGTCGGAGAGCGACAGCTCGTCGGCGACGAGGATGACCGCCTCGGCAAACGACCGGTTGCGCTCGGCGACGCCGAGCAAGTTGCGCAAAACACGCTGGCCGATGTCCTTGATGTCGAATGCCCGCTCGCGCATGTATTCGTCGTCGAGCTTGGTGAACTGATCGGCGAGCTCGACGACCACCTCTTCGAGCGCGCGTTCGGCATTGACTCCCTTCTCGACCCGGTCGACAACCGGTTTCGTCAAGTTGACGTCGCGCAGCATCAAGCGCTGGGTATCGAAGAGACCGGAGTCGATCTCGGGATACGAGCGTTTCACGCGCGCCTTGAGGCGGACGATTTCCTCCGCCGAACGTTCGATCGCCTCTTCGAAGCGAGCTCGTTCGCGCTGGGTCGATGTGACGCGGCGCGCCGGCATGCTACCGAGCGTCACGGCGGGTGTGAGAATGTGAGCGCGGCCGATGCCGAATCCGGGTGCCGCCGGCAACCCGCTGAGGCGAATCGCCGTCTCGCGCACCCGTCGCTTGCTACTCTCGTGCTTGCGCTCGTATCCCTGCAGGCGCTTGACCGCCGCCTTCATCCGCTTCTTGTACTTGCGCCTCTCCTCTTCCTTGGACTCCAGGCTTTCGAGCAGCTCGAGCTGGGCGAGGATACCACCGACCGGAACGGCGACTGCTTTCAGCAGCCGGATTTCATCCTCCGTAAAGCGGCGCCGCCGCGACGTCTGGGCGACGAGCACGCCGCGCACCTGGCGCTTGTCGAGAATCGGTACGCCGAGGAACGAGTGGTAGCGCTCTTCGCCGGTTTCCGGAAAGTACTTGTAGCGCGGGTGCGCCAGAGCATCGACCGCCATCACCGCCTGGCGCTGCTCGATGACGTAACCGGTCAACCCTTCGTCGACGCCCATCGAAACCGCGTCGACCGACTCGGCGTCGAGGCCGAGGGTCGCAACCAGCACGACCTCCTCGCGACCGGGGTCATAGCGGTAGACCGAGCAGACCTCCATGTCGAGTCGCTTGGCAACGAGATCGACGACTTGCTGCAAGATCGACCCGATGTCGTCCGATTGCCCGATGAGCGTCCCGACCTCCTCGAGCAACTGCAATCCGCGTCCGCCCTCGGCGGCAGCGGTGCTCCGTGAGCGCTTTTTCTGTGTCGTCCTCTGCATCCGCCGGCGATCGAATCACGCCTCACCAATCACGAATCGGCCGGATCGTCGGCGACCAGATCCACCGGCAACAACGCCTCGTCGCCGCCGATCTCATCCAGCGGCGCGCTGAGATCGACCTTCGGTGCTGCGCCCTTCTTCGACTTGCGCTTGCGCCGCGACGAGCGCCGCTTTTTCTTTTTCTTCCGCTCGGGTTGGGCAATCGGCTCCCAAAAGCTCGACGGCCGTTCCGGCCGCCCGCGGCAGACGTCGCACAGTCCGCACGCATCGCCATCGTCGTCAGAAAAATAGCGACGCAACAAAACGGCGCGGCATTCGCCGGACGTCGCATACTCGGAGAGCGAATCCATGCGCCGCCCATCCTGCGTTCGCAGCGTCTCGAACTGGCCGGCGAGGTGGCGGGCTCGCTCCTCGACTTCATCCGCCGCGACGACGACCTCGATCGCCTTGTCCTCGGTAACGGCGACGATACCCGCCTCTTCGAGGACGGCGAGAAGCGCCTGCGTAACGCGAGGACCCTGGCCGGCCGACAGAGCCAACGCCTCGACGTCGGGCGATCGCCCTTCACCGGCCCAAGCCGCCAGCGCACGGCCCAGCTTGTACAGTTGATCCGGTCGCACCCGGCTCTTCTGGAGGAGGGCTTCGTGGATGGCGCGGTCGTCCTCGTCGTAGAGCAGGATGCAGTTCGCCCGCTGCCCGTCGCGCCCGGCTCGACCGGCCTCTTGCACGTACTGCTCGAGCGATGCCGGCGACTGGTAGTGGACGATATAGCGGATATCGGGTTTGTCGATTCCCAGACCAAAGGCGCTCGTCGCCACCATGACGGTGCGACGACCGCTCTTCATGTACATCTCCTGCTGCTGGTTGCGCTCACCCGCCGCCATGCGTCCGTGGTAGCGATGCGCTGGAATGCGCAACATGTGTAGCGCCGTGTAGACGTTGTCGACTTCGCGGGTCGTCGAACAATAGATGATCCCCGGTCGCCGCAGGCGGCGGGCAAAACGCACCAACGCCCGCAAGCGCGCATCACCGCGGCTGTGCAGAACCTCGAAAGCGAGGTTGGCGCGATGCGGCGAACCGGAAACGATCTCCGGCTCGCGCAAGCCGAGGAAACGCACGATGTCTTCGCGCACGTGCTCGGTCGCCGTCGCGGTCAGCGCCATGATCGGCGGCGAACCGAGAGCGCGGAGTCGCTCGCCGAGTTGGAGATAGGCCGGGCGGAAGTCGTGCCCCCACTCGGAAATGCAGTGGGCCTCGTCGACTGCGGCGAGACTCACCCCCGATTCCCCGAGCACCTCGCATGCCTCGGCGGAGCCCAGCGTCTCGGGCGTCGTCATGACCAACAACGGGCCACCGGCGCGAATCGTTTCCAACCCTTCGCGACGCGCCTTGCCGCGCACCGTGCCGTCGAGACGCACGCAGGGAATGTTGCGCTTGATCAGTTTTTCGTGCTGGTCGCGCAACAGCGCCAGCAGCGGCGAGATCAGCACCACCGGCTTGGGCAAGACCATCGACGGCACCTGATAGCAGGCGGACTTGCCGAAACCGGTGGGGAGCACGACGAGGACGTCCTTGCCGCCCGTCACGTGCTCGATGATTTGCTCCTGTTCCCCATACAGACGATGGATACCGAGGCGGCGGGCCGCCTTGCCGGTTTCCGTCTGCGGGCCGTCGGCGGCGCGCCGCTCGGCGGATCGACCCGCCGGACGGCGGCGGCGACGACGGCGGCGATTGGCCGGCCGATCGGAGCGCGACCCCTTTTTCTGTGACGCCGGGGAACGACCGGAGTCATCGGATTCACGTGCTGAGCGTTCAGCCACGTCGTTATCCCTTCTCGATCCTTGGCAATGTCGCGATAGGAAACCCGGCTGCGCCGCTAGGCATACGCTGTGGCATACGCCAAGCGCGACCCGAACGACTCAGCCAAGCAACATTCGCACGAGCGATCCATTCCGCTCATTCGAAACGCCGGCGAGCACTGCGGTGAAGCGAGCGCCACATCGACGGCTGCTTCCTCAATAGAAAAGATCTCACTCGCCGTCAATCGAAAGTCGCGGGGCGCCATCCGGGCCCCGCAGTCTTCCTATCGCTCGCGGCGAGAACGCAAAGGAGAGACTGCCGCCCTGCCGATCAGCATCGCCAGCACCGCCAAGGCCAGCGGCCAAGCCGAACTTCGGCGCGGATCCCCCACCGCGCAGCCGTTCGACCCCTCCGGCACGCCGATGTCACCACCGCCAGGGCCGTAGACGAAGAACGCGCCGTCGATGTCGTCTTGCTGGGGCCCGAAGAGAACCGGGCCTTGCAGGCGCGAGAGCATCAACGTGCCGCGGCCGGCGTTGACATCGCAAGCGTCCGAGTGATCCAGGCCGAGGACGTGACCGAGCTCGTGCATGACGACCTGCCGGAAACGATCAGCGCCGCCGAAATTGGCGCTGGCGTTGAATGTGACGTCGGCATCGATGATGCGTGACCCCTCCCAGGTGGTCACGGTGATCGCCAAGGTGTCGGGACCGAAGGGCTGGTTTTGACAATCGCTTTCCGTGAACGCGATGGCCGTGACGCCGTCGTTGAGACTGCACACTCCGCCGGAAGCGTTGGTGAAGCGAAAACGCGACCCGAGAACGCTGCGCCAGGTGTCGACGCCCTGCTGGGCGATCTCGCGCTCGGCGGCGCTGAGACTGCGCATGTCGACGCCGACGCGAGCGGGAGCCCACCGCAGATGCGGCGCACTGCTACACGGATCCTCGTTGTTGCGAATGAGCTCGAAGGCGCCCGCCGGCAAGGCGCCGAGCACGCTCACCACCAACAGCGCCAGTCTGCGGGCGAGCCCTCTCAAGGGGCTGCCCCGGCGGCGCGGATGCTCTTCACGACCTCGACGAAATCGTCCAGAGACATCGCTTCCCGTATGTCGCCCGGGCGCCCCGTACGCACGCCAGCGGTGTCCGCGGCGAGAACGGGATTACCACCGACCGTAACGATCACATCCTCGCCGTTGGCCTGGCGGATGCCAAAGCACCCCTGGTGAAAGCCGACGATCGGGCTCATCGCCGCCGTCGCCCGCACGAAGAGGACGACCCGCTGGCCGATCTCGAAGCGCGGCATCCCGCCCACCACCTCGGCACGATCGCCGAGCTTGCCGCCGGCGAAATGAAGCTCTTTATCGACGCTGTCACCGCCGGCAACCCAGCGCAGGTCCTCGAAGCGTACCGCCGTCCAAATGCGACCGTCGTCGCGGCGGTAGGAACGAACGTCACTCACCGTCGCGGCGAAAATCTCGTCCGCTTCGCTGCACATCGCGACGAAGCTCTTGGCGATCACCGAGGTGGCCGCCGCGGGTACCGCAACCAACACCGACAGTACCCCCAGAGCGCCCAGGCGCTGCAACAATGCCATCCCCAACGAAGCCGGCGATCGTCTCATCGCGGTAGAAAGGCCTTCCACCACGGCGCCCCGGCCTCGCTGAACTTGGCACTGCGTTTCGCAGCACTGGCCCCGCCGCGCCGATTCGCCCTCTTCGTTGATTTCTTCGCTTTCACTTTTCCGGTTGAACCACTTCGTTTCGCAATCGACTTGCCTGCCGCCTTGACGCCCATCCATCCTCCCGCCGTGAAAATGCCCAACAAACAACCACGATACCACGCCGCATTTTCCGACACAAAACGCACCGAGAGAGAACCGTGCTAGCTCGGTCCGAACGACTCGTCGCAGGAGAGTGCGAACAACGAGTCGCCACCGTCGTCCACACCTTGCCAGACCGTTCGCGTGGCAAGCCGGCGGCGGCTGGCATCGAACGTGCTTCTTTTCCGGGGGCCGGGATTTCTACCCTAGCAGAGGAGGAACGAAAGAATGAGTGCGAGACATCTATTGGCGATCGTCTTCGCCTTGGTGGTCGGGGGCATCCTCGGCACATCCGTAGCCGAGGCGGGCCACCCCGATCGGCTGGAGTGCCTGCCGATCTCGACCTGCGGCCACCCCCTCGCGTCGGCCGATGCACAGGAGTGTCCAGACGGGCATTCCTGCGTCTGTGTGCCGAGTTGCCCGGTTTGTGACGACTGCGCAGCGCAGGTTTGCGTACCGGTCCAAATCGCTTGCCACAGCGCCTGCGAGTGTCCGCCCGGCATGGGATGCCGAGCCGGCTATTGCAGCGAAGACGCCGAGCCGATCCACTGCTGCGACAGCGCCGATTGCCCGGCCGGCGAAAAGTGCCAGGACCGCCACGGCAACATCGACATCTGCCAGCGCGAATGCCGCACCGCGTGCGACTGCGAGCCGGGCCTCGGCTGCTTCGAGGGGCAGTGTATAGCCGGCGTTGCACCCGTTTACTGCTGCGAGGGGGACGTCTGTCCGGTTGGCGAACAGTGCCAGTCGGGTCGCACCGGCGAGATGGGTCGCTGCCAACCCGACCGCGAGTGCCGTACCGCCTGCGACTGCGAGCCCGGTCTCGGCTGCTTCGAAGGCCAATGCATCGCCGGCATCGCACCGGTCTTCTGCTGCGAAGGCGACGTTTGCCCGGTCGGCCAGCAGTGCCAGCACAAGAACGGTCGCATGGACCGCTGTGGTCCGCGCTGCGTCGAGCACGCCTGGCTGTGCAACGACGACGACCCAACCGGCAACCGCGGCTGCGGCGACGGCCGCGTTTGCTCGTGCACGGCGAGCTGTCCCAATTGCGAGGACTGCGGCCCCAACGCCTGCGTGCCACCCGACACGCCCACACCTTATGCGTGTAACGACGACGGCACCTGTGCTCTCGACGGCGACAAGTGCATCTGCCTCTCGAGCTGCCCGGAATGCGACGATTGCGCCAAGCAGGTCTGTGTGCCGAAGTGCGAAGACGATCCGATGTGCCGCAAACGGCTGCGGACTTCGCAGCGGCGCATCAACCGGGTGGTCGAAAAGACCAACTCGTGCACGACCAACAACCAGTGCGTCAAGGTCGACACGAACACCGGCTGTCAGGGCACCTGCGGTGCCTACGTCAATCGGCGCTATGCCAAGCGCGTGCAGAACTTCATCAACCACGTCGACGAACGTTACTGCACCGGCTACCAGGAAGACGGATGCCCGTACTCGACACCGGCCTGCCAGCAAACCGTCGGCGCCTGTATCCAGGGCGAGTGCACGGGCGTACCCTCGCCGATCATCGGACCGTTCCCGGCACCGTTCCCTCGACCGGTTCCCGGTGACGCCCTGCGCTGATCGTCGCTCGATTCGAGGACAAGGGCCCCGCGGTGATCTGATCCACCGCGGGGCCCTCTTTTTTCAGCCTTTTTTCAGAGCGTCGCGGATCTCGGTGAGGAGAACGATATCCTCGGCAGGTTCCTTCTCCTTCTCCTCTTCCTCGCCCTGCAGTCGGTTCATGGCTTTGACGACCATGAAGATCGCGAAGGCGACGATGAGGAAGTCGAGCACCGTATTGAGAAAGGAACCGTATTTGATCGCCACCGCCTCGGCGTCGCCGCTGGCGTCGCGCAAGGTCAGCATGAGCTTGGAAAAATCGACACCGCCGAGCAGCAGGCCAATCGGTGGCATGAGCACGTCGCTCACGAAAGAGCTGACGATCTTGCCGAAGCCGGCGCCGAGAACGATGCCCACGGCCATGTCGACGACGTTGCCGCGCATCGCAAACTTCTTGAACTCTTCGAACATGCTCCCCCCTTCAACACACAGAGAACGACACCGGCAGACTACTCCCAGCCGATGACTTCGTATCCTTTTTCCCCCAGACAGCGGACGACGAAGTTGCGGTAGACAGGATGCGGCTCGCGTTTGCGCAAGCCGTCGAGAATCCCACTCATCACGCCGGCTGCCGCACCACCGGCTGCGCCGGAAGCCGCGTAGCGTCCGGCATCGCCGTGCACGGCGCCACCCGCGGCACCCGCCGCAGCGCCGACGCCGGCCGACACGACGGCCCGTCCAGCGGTGTCCTTGGCCACCTCGCCGGTGCGATTGCCGCTGTGGAACTCCTTCGCCCGGGCGATGCAGTCATCAATGTCGGCGGCAACCGTTGCCGAGCCCGCCTGCGACACCCGCTCGTTTGGATAGATCACCGGCCGGTTGGCCGTGCAGGCCGAGATCGACAACGCACACGTGCCGATGAGTACGCTCTTCCATCGCTTCATTTCTTCCTCCCAGTCCTATTTCTTGCCGCCGAAGAGCTCGCCCAGGCCGCGGCGCAGTATTTCCTTCGCCGCGTCCTCGGCTTTGACCGGCTCGCGTTCGGCAGGTTGTGCGGCGCCAGCATCGGGCTCCACCGGCGCCTCATCTTTCTTCTTCTTGCCAAAGATGCTCTCGAGGCCTTTTTCGACGCCTCTTGCGACCAGTGCACCGGAGAGTTGCTTGGCGACGAACTTGGTATCTGGCTGCGGCCGGATGGTCGGCATCGAACCGACCATGCGCAGGGGAATGCGAAACCGCCCGTTCGAATCGAGTAGGTACTTCGCTTCCTTGACGCTGCCGACCAGGTCTCGAGACAGCTTTTCCGAGGCGACGAAGCTGGCTGCAAGGTCGAGCAGGTTCTCGAAGCTGACCGAGCCATCGCCGCTCAGCGAATAGTCGCGCGCCGCCAAGGCCAGGTCCTGCAGATTGGCGCGCCCGTCGCTGATCTTCACGTTGGTCCCGAGCTTTTCGAAGACGGTGTCTGACATCTCGAACAGCTCCGGGTACTTTCCGCGCAGCTTGGGACCGATCAAGGCGCTCAATCCGGGAACACCCGTGATCGACGAAAGGATACTCTCGGCGATGTTGACGCCCTTCAGAACGCCATCATCGACACGCAGCGATCCATTGCCGACCATCGCCTTGGTAATTTGCTCCATCTCGCTACCGCGCCCATCCAACCTCAGGTCGCCGTGCATCTTCCCGGTCATCTTGACGACGCCGGCGACGCCGAGAAAGTCGGCGAGCTTGGCGACGTCGATTCCAGCGACTTTGCCGTCAAACGAAAAGGCGCCATCGCCCGCGCCGCCGTCATAGCTGCCGTTGCCGGCAACACTGCCGTCGAAGGTCCTGAGCGACAAGCTCTTCAAGCTCGCACGGCGGCCGGCCAAGGCGACGTCGGCACTCAGATCCTCGAACACCACGTCGCGCAAGACGCCACCCGCAGCGCGCACTCTTGCGCTCACCTGCGGAGCGCCGGACACGTCGCGATACGTACCCTGGACGTCGACACCGCGTAGAACCTCCTCCTTCGACAAGCCTTCTCCGCCCGCGCCGACGGCAGCCGGGCGCAAAGACGGCGCCGCCAGCGAAAAATCGGCGGCCAGTTTTTTCAGGCTGGTGACGGTCGCCGAAGCGGTGACCGGCTCGCCGGCGATACGGAAGTTGGTCTTGGGAACGATCACACGGTCGCCGTCGAGGGTGACGTTCGTCGTCACGCCCGAGATCTCGATTCCACCACCGGGCTGCACCGCCCTCACGTCGCGCAGGGCCAGAGCTCCGTTCAATGTCGGCGCGCTGGAGGTCCCCCTTGCCCGCAGGTCGAGATCGACACCCCCACTGACGTCGAGCCCCTCGGCCGCGGAAAAGAAGCGTCCCCACCCGTCGAGCTGCAATCCTTTGCCCTGAATCTTGAAATCGATCGGTGCCGTCGAGCCGGTACCGACACTACCACCGCCGTTCAGCGTGGCCTCTGCCAGGCGCAGCACGAAATTTCCGATGTCGATCTCGTCCTTGCCTTGCGCGATGTCAGCCTCGAGTGACAGGCGAGCCCCCTTGGACTTGTTGAAGACCGAGCCGTAGCGCAAAGCTGCCTGCGTCGCGTCGAAAGCCACTCTCACCGCCGGCGCAGCCAGCGTGCCTGTTACATCAATGCCGACCTGAACCGGATCGGCGGAAGAAAGCTCCGGCGGAATCGACTCGCCGAGCACCGGCATCTTCTTGAGCCGGTCGATGACGACCGGGCCGATGTTCACGTCGAGATCGACGGGAGCACGCATCGCCGCCTCGGCCGACCCCAACGGCCCGACCGTCCCTTCGACTTGGACGTTCTGTTCGGAGAACCCCAACATCGCCGCCGCCAGATCGATTGCGATGGGAGAGTCGAAACCCACGTCGTCGGCCGAGAAGTCGAGGTGTTCGATGAGCATCTCGGAGGCCTTCGCCGCCGACTGGTCGATGTAGCGCACCCGGCCATCGCGAATGCGCAGCACGGATACGAGGAAGGGCAAGGCGCCACCCTCGCCACCGGCGCTGGCGTCGCCCTTTGCAGCCGCCGCGGGTGCGTCACCACTCTGCCCCAACGAGTCGAAATTGAATCCACTTTGTTTCTCGATGATGTTGACCTGCGGCGCATCCAGAACGATCTGCCGGATCTCGTAGCGGCCGCTGAGGATCGGCATCATCTCGACGAGGATGTCGGCGCGACCGACATCGAGGAACTCCTCCGGCGAGAACGCCGGATCATCACCGATCCTGAGGTTGCCGATGCGCGCCCCCAGGCCGTTGCGGAACGACAGGCCAATCTCGTCAAACGAAACCGAACGGCCCAGGGCCAGCGAAGCCTGCTCACCGAGCCACCGGCGATTGTTCTGCAAATAGGAATTGAAGTTGTAGGCCGCAAACCCGCCAGCCCCGACGAGGAGCAGAAGGACAACAACTAGGATCAGCAGTTTTCGCATCGACGATCTCTCATCTCCCGCCACCCTCGGCAGCGCGCATCTTTGAGCTTACGCACTCGACGAGCCATTCTCCAGCTACAATTCGGGGCTCTGGGCGCGAAAAAAAGACGGCGCCAGAAAAAATCCCGGCGCCGTCGTTTCTTCGTGGTTCGCGGTGTGACTCAGTGACCGCCGTGCGCATCGGCTGCGGCATTCGCCGCCGCGGCATCGGCCTTCGCCTCAGCTCGGTGCGCCGCGTCGGCGGCGCCCTGGGCGACGTCCGCCGCCGCGCCAGCAGCTCCGGCTGCTGCCTCAGCGGCAACCTGCTTGGCGCCCTGCGCAACGTCGCTCGCTGCGTCCGCCGCACCTGCCGCCGCATCGGCGACGCCCTCTTTCGCTGCGTGGGCTGCGTCCGCCGCACCCTCGACGACCGCGTGACCAGCATCGGCTGCTGCACCCCCGGCCGCCGCAGCCGCACCAGCGGCGCCCTGCGCCGCATCGACCGCTACGTCCTTGGCGGCGTGCGCTGCATCCGCTGCACCTTCGACGACCGCGTGACCGGCGTCGGCCGCTGCGTTGCCCGCCGCCGCCGCGGCGTCCGCCGCGCCTGCTGCCGCATCGGCGGCGACATCCTTGGCCGCGTGTGCCGCATCCGCCGCGCCCTCGACGACAGCGTGGCCGGCATTGGCTGCGGCATCACCCGCCGCCTTGGCGGCGTCAACCGCGCCTCCGGCAACCGCTTTTCCCGCACCCGCAACCGCCTTACCGGCGCTGGCAGCGGTGTCCTTCACTGCGCCGGCGGCGTTCTTACCGGCCTCGGCGACGCCCGCCGCCGCCTCGTGTGCCGCGCCGGCCGCGTTTTCCATCGCCGCCTTGGCCTTACTCTTGGCGCGATCGCGATGGCCCGATTCGTTGCTACATCCAACGACGAGCAACAGCGATACGACACTCATCCAAACAATTCGCCCCATCGTACCCTCCTTTGGCTCAACTCGAGAGCCGCTTGGCGATCAGGTCAGTGAGTTACCTTCGGCGGCAACCCCTTTGCCTGTTCGATCCAGTCCTTCACATTATCGAGAGTCGGGACGCGTCTGGTCAACTTCTTTTCGTCGTTCACCTCTTGCATTTTCGCCGTCAGATTGTCGGCATTGCGCGTCGCCAGCTCTTTGACCGTATCGACGCCCGAGCACTCGAGCAGTTCGGCATACTCTCCGGCAACACCCTTGATTCGGAAAAGATCCACCATGTTGACCCATTTGAGGATCTGTTTCTCCGAAATCCCCGTCTTTTCCGCGATCTCCGCGCGCCCTTTCTTGCTACAACCCGCCTCGAGCAGGTCGTCGGTGTTCGTGCATCCCGCGGCGCGCAGTTTTTCTCCGAATGTAGGTCCGATTCCTTCAACTTCCTCGATCTTCTTGTTCGCCATGACGCCTCCCTTCTCAATCTGTGATTTCCGTCTTGCGGCGCGCACCAATCCCGTTGAACGGGTGGCAAGGCGAATCGCCACCCCTTGGCCAGCGGGGTATGCGCTGGGTGAGTGTTTGAAACGACACCGGAGCCGGGTTCCCCCCTTGCCCCGCGCAAACAGCACAGGGCCCACCGAATGAGCCCTGCACTGTCGGCGAAAAAACGACTATCGAACTTTGATGCCCAGCGATTCGATCGTGCGCAAGGTCAAGCCACCTGTCGGCAGCCCCTTGGCGCGCTGGTATGCTGCAACCGCGGCGAGCGTTTGCTGGCCGAGGCGGCCATCCGGCGTACCGGCATTGTAGCCAGCGGCAGTCAGAGCGCGCTGGATGTCGCGGATGACGCCCGGGTTGGCGTTGGTCTCACAGAGAATCTCTCTCCACGCCATGTGCTCTTCGGTGATCTTCACACGCCGCGTAACCGTGTCGTATTCCTCGGGAATCGGAATGCGCTTTTCCTGCGGCGGCGACACCATCTTGCGCACCTTGACCGTATTGTACTCGGCGGGGATGGTGATGGTGCGAGTCGTTGCCGGCTTCTTGACGACTTTCTTGCGGACCGTCTTATATTCAGCCGGAATCTCGACAGTGCGGGTCGTCGCCGGGCTCTTCACCACTTTCTTGCGAACCGTGCGATACTCGGCCGGCACCTCGACCAGGCAGAGAATCTCGCCGGTGCCGTGGTCGACGCGCTCGATCGGGCCGCGTCCCTTCTTCCAGATCTGGTGCGCAGGCTTGACGAGGATGCGCTCTTCCTCCCAGCCATATTCGGCCGGCACCTCGACCAGGCGGGTAGACGCGGGCTTCACGAGAACCTGCTCTTCGGCATAGCCGTACTCGGCCGGGACGACTTCAATGCGCTCGCTGGCCTCGCGTACCAGGACCTGCTCCTCGGCCCACTCGTACTTTGCCGGAATGACCTCGACACGAGCCGAGGCAGCGCGCTTGAGCACCTGCTCCGTCTTCGTCTCGTAGTTTGCAGGAACCAGAACGCGGGTGTAGCACTCGCCCGGCTTGGCGTTGGGCGGGAACAAATCACCACCGAGTCCGGTCGGCGCCGCGGCAACGACCGTAGTGCCGGTCTCGACGCGCTTCTGCAGCTCCACCACCTGCGATTTGCTGGCAGCCAACTGCGACTCCAGAGCCGCAAGACGCCGCTCCTTGTCGCGCAACATGCGCTCGGCGTCCGTCGTTGCCGTCGCAACCGTCGTCGCCTCCTTTGTACAACCTGCAACCATTACGACAGACAACGACACCAAGGCCGCCGCCGTCACCAACTTGATTCTGACCATGTAGCTCCTCCTCCAGTTCGTTTGGAACCGTCTTGCGAAATCACCCTGATGAACGACCTCAATATCGCTCACCGCCCTCGTTCAACTCTCCAACACCCCAACCAGCTATATCGATTCGACCGGAAGGTCACCCCATGCCAGAGAGAGAGACAATTACCTGATCGGGTAACTCAGCAAACGCCATACCACCGCGATCAGATTACCTGTAATTAACCAATTTTCGTATCAGAGGTGCGAATGGGTCGCAAGAATAAAATGTTCTTTGCAGAGATGAGAGATCTCACTGCCGTAGCCACCGGCGGCGCCGCCGGAGCGGTGTCCCGCCATCTGTTCTGCAGTGCTTGGCCAGCGCACGCGGCGGAACTTCCATGGGCGACCTTAGCGGTCAACATAGGGGGGTCGTTTCTGCTTGGAACGATCGCACACAGCCGACTCGGGAGGCGGCCGCATCTCTTTCTGGCAACTGGACTACTGAGCTCTTTGACGACGTTTTCAGCGGTGGCTTTCGAAATTTCGCAGCGCACGCCGGCGCTGGCCCTGGCCTACGCAGCCGCGACCCTGGCGCTGGGAATCTCGGCGGCGTGGCTGGGCGCAGCCCTGGCCGGGGGGAGGAATCGATGACCCTCCTCGCCGTTGCGATCGGTGGAGCCACCGGCGCCTGCCTGCGCGCGACCTTGCAGCGCTGGCTCGAGGCGGATTTTCCGCACGTCATCTATGTAGTCAATGCGCTCGGATCCTTCTTGCTCGGCTGGATCTACGCCGCGCTGCCGGAAACACACCATCCTCTGCTCATCAACGGTCTATGTGGAGCGCTGACGACGTATTCGACCTTCGCCGTCGCGGCGCTGGATCTGCTGAGCCAGGGTCGCCGCCTCGCCGGCCTGGCTCACATCGCGCTCAATCTCGGCGGCAGCTTGCTGGCCGTCGCCGCGGGTCTATCACTGGCCTGAGCTCACCAGTAGCCGTCATCGACGAATGAGACGTAGCGACCACGGCCGACGATCAGATGGTCGAGGACTTGGACACCGACCAGCTTGCCGACCTCGCGCAGGCGTCGGGTCAGCTCGAGATCGTCACGGCTCGGCGTCGGGTCACCGCTCGGGTGGTTGTGCACGAAGATGACTGCCGCCGCCGATTCGCGGATCACCGGCAGAAAGACCTCGCGCGGATGCACGATTGCCGACGTCAGCGAGCCACGTGAGATGCACACATCGCGGATCTTGCGGTGTTTGTTGTCGAGCAGAAGTGCATAGAAGTACTCGCAACGCGCCTCGGCCAGGCATTCGCGATAGTGAGCGAAAACGTCGTAGCTGCTCCGGTATGCCTGCCCCGGCTTGAGCTCTTCCTGGCCAAAGCGCTTGGCAATCTCGAGCACCGCCTGGATTTCGGCCGCCTTGGCCGGGCCGATACCGCGCAGCCGGCGGAGATCGGCGACGCCGAGCGACGCCAAGCGGCGCAAGCTGCCGTCCGCCTGCGCCAACACGCTACGCGCCTGGGTCAGCGCGCAGGCACCCGCTGCACCGCTGCCGATGACCAGCGCCAGCAGCTCGGCTGTCGACAGCGCCTCGGCACCCGCCGCCAGCAACTTCTCGCGCGGCCGCTCGCCAGCCGGCCAATCCCGGATTTGTAGACCTTCGCCCACCGGTGATAGTTATCAACTATACAACTGATCTTCAACTCGCTGATGCACGACGGACGGGCCGACGCGCCGGCTTGCGCCAGTGGCCGCTGCGGCCGCCCATTTTCTCTTTCAGGTGAACATCGGTGATGGTCATCCCGCGATCGACGGCCTTGCACATGTCGTAGACGGTGAGAGCGGCAGCCGTCACGGCGGTGAGCGCCTCCATTTCGACACCCGTCTGGCCGTTCACCTTGACCGTGGCTTCGACTTCGAGGCGGCCACCACGGCGTTTGGCGAAATCGATCGACGCGACATGAATCGCCAACGGGTGGCAGAGCGGAATCAACTCATGCGTGCGCTTGGCCGCCATGATGCCGGCGACCCGCGCGACGGCAAGGACCTCGCCTTTGGCGATGTCACCACTTTCGATCAAGCGCAGCGTCGCCGGTTTCATTTCCAACGTCGCCGCGGCGACGGCAACGCGTTCGGTTCTTTCTTTGGCACCGACATCGACCATGCGTGCGCGGCCGCTCTCATCGACATGAGAGAGTTTGGTCTGCTTGCGGGGAGAACGAGAGGCCATTACTTTCCTTTCCCTATGTCGACGCACAGTGTGGTGATTCTCGGTTCGGGTCCGGCAGGACTGACGGCAGCGCTCTACGCGGCACGGGCCAACCTCGAGCCAATCGTGATCGAGGGGGATCAACCGGGCGGGCAGCTTACCATAACCACTGAGGTCGAAAACTATCCCGGCTTCGCCGACGGCGTCATGGGTCCGGAGATGATGGAGATCTTCCGCCAACAGGCCGAACGCTTCGGAGCGAAGTGCGTCTACGGCCGGGCGACCGAAGTGGATTTGAACGGACCGCCGTTTCACGTGCGAGCCGGCAAGGAGAGCTACGAAGCGCAGGCGTTGATCATCTCGACCGGGGCGACCGCCAAGTTGCTGGGGCTCGAGTCGGAATCCAAGCTGATGGGATACGGCGTCTCCGCCTGCGCCACCTGCGATGGGTTCTTCTTCAAGGAGAAGAGTGTTCTCGTCGTCGGCGGCGGCGACTCGGCAATGGAGGAAGCGCTCTTCCTTACCAAGCATGCGGCCAAGGTATCGATCGTCCACCGCCGCGATGCGCTCAGGGCTTCGAAGATCATGGAGGAGCGCGCCCGCAAGAACGAGAAGATCGACTTCGTTTGGAACACCGTGCTCGAAGAGATCATCGGCGAAGCGGACGCCAGCGGTGTAACCGGCGTGCGACTGCGCAACGTCGTTACCGATGAGGTTCGCGAGATGCCGATCGACGGCGTCTTTCTGGCAATCGGCCACCGGCCCAACACGGAGCTGTTCACTGGCAACCTCGACCTCGACGACAGCGGCTACATCGTCACCGCCGCCAAGAGCACGCGCACCAGCGTCGACGGCGTCTTCGCCTGCGGCGACGTCCAGGACAGCGTCTACCGCCAGGCGGTCACGGCCGCCGGCAGCGGTTGCATGGCCGCCATCGATGCCGAGCGCTGGTTGGAATCGCGCTAGGTTGAGACTCGCTGCGCTCGTAGGCTGAGGCGAGGCAAAGGCGCAGGCTGAGGTCGGTGATCGCTGGCGCGATATCCCATTCGAAACGTTTCTATGTATGAAGGATCCGGCGCCGCGCCGGTGGGTTTGCTGGCCTGAGCTGGCCGGAGGAGCGGACGAGCTCGCGCCCGCTCCTCCATCCAATCTTCGCTATTGCACGCAGCTCTGCAGGGCCGGATCGAGGCATGACGGAAACAGCATGCCACCGACGTCGACTCCGGACGCACTGTAGATGACGTCGCCGATGTCCTGAATCTGAATCGTCCCGGCACCCGGGCAGAACTGGCCGAGCAGAAAACTCAGCTCCTGCGGCGTCGAGAGCGAAACCGTGCCGCCGAAACAGTCGGCGATCAAATCGCCGCTTACCGAAACCGTGCTGCCACTCGCCCCGGCGCTGCGCGCCATCATGGTGAAATCGTCAAAGGTCAAGTCGAAGGCCAGGGTCTGCTGCGCCATCTGCGTGATCGACGCCGGGCCGTCGAGCGTCAGGTCGAAACCGACGGGAATGCACTCGCTGCTGTATTCCTGGATCGCCAGCGTGATGGCCGTAGCGTTGAAATCGACCTGCGCACTGCCTTCGCCGGGCACGTTGGAGACGACAGTGCCGTTCAGGGCCGGCAGCAGCACCGTATCGATCAACTGCGCCCCGAGATCGGTGTCGATGGCACAGGGGTTCCCGGCGCCGGGGACCGGGTCGATG
Organism: uncultured Binatia bacterium (SeqCode); assembly: GCA_965216585.1. GTDB lineage: Bacteria > Desulfobacterota > Binatia > HRBIN30 > CADEER01 > CADEER01. The sequence goes on from CBDCGC010000003.1 coordinate 1,644,519, forward strand.
TCGACGTCTCCCATCAGATCAATCGTCGAGGACGCAATCACAGCGTCCTGACCGTCGAGAAAATCGATGGTCGCGGTGAACGTACCCGGACCGCGCAAGTTGAGGGCGTCGGCAAAGGTCGGAAAGGTAATGTCGAGGTCGCCGCTGAAGAGGGCGCTGCCGTCGCCCCGTGACACCTTGCAATCGTTCAACGTCACGGTGGCGCCGCTGATGCCGACGTCCGACTCGACCGTGCCGCCGAGCTCACACGCATCGACGCCACCTGCGCCGCCACCGGGAATCCCACTGACCGCCGCGCCGCCTCCGGAGCCAGCGGTGAAACCCGCCACGACCGCCGAGATCAAATTGGGGATCACCGAAACACCGTTGACGACCGCGGCGGAGGCGCCGGCGATGTTCTCGGCCGTGTTGCCAGAAACAGTCGCCGTCGGTACTTGCGTCGGCGTGTCGCTCGGCGGCACCGGTGTCGCCGTATCGGCCGGCGCCGTCGGTGTATCGCTCGGCGGCACTGGTGTCGCCGTGTCGGCTGGCGACGTCGGCGTGTCCGTCGGCGGGCCCGAATCCGTCGACGTCGCTGTCGGCGTGCTCGCCGCTACCGTGCCGGTCGGTGTCGCCGTCGGAATCTCGGTTGCCACCGTGCCGGTTGCGGTTGCCGTCGGCGTCGAATCGCTCGGGGTCGCCGTCACCGCCGTGCAGCCGTCGAGCGCCGACCGCACTGCCTGGATCAGCTCGTTGATGCGCACTTCGCCGTCGCCGTTCGAATCGATGCCACCACAAGCACTGATGTCGGCGCGGCCCAAGGCGATGTTCACTCCGATGATGAGCTCGTTGATGCGCACTTCGCCATCGCCATTGCAGTCGCCGATACAGGCCGGCTGCGCCGCGCCCGGCACCGCCGCCAAGATGATCGCCACTGCCGTCAAAATGATCGATTTCAACATCGAGACACTCCTCACCGTTGCGAATGAACCATGCTTCGTAGCCGTTTCACCGGCCACATCGCAAGTCCAGAATACTCCGTGAACGGCGAAAAACCGCTTGACACAAACCGACCGATCGACAAAACTCGACCGATCGGTCGGGTGACTTGATGGTGCGATCCAACGCCGCGGAGATTTCCGCAAGAGAGAGAATCCTCGAGGCAGCAGAGGAGCTGTTTGCCAAGCGCGGCTACGCCGGTGTCGGCATGAGCGAGATCGCCGAAACCGTGGGCCTGGGCAAATCGACGCTCTTCCACTACTTCCGCACCAAGGAGCAGCTCTACGCGGCGACGGTCGAGCGCGTCCTGCAAGAAGTGGAAGTGGAGCTGACGCGTCAACTGGCCTTGGGTGGCACGGCGGTCGAACGCCTCGACCGCTGGGTCGAGTCTCTGATCGAGCTACTGGCGAGAACGCCATCCCACGCTCGCCTGCTCTTGCGCTCGCTCTTCGAGGACGACGACCGCTCGGGTGAGTTGCCCGAGCAGATTGCCGCCGACGAGGCATTGCGCCGCACGCTGCTTCAGGCCAACAACGTCCTGCGCGACGGCATGGCACACGGCGAGCTGCGCGCGGCGAGCATCCCCCACACCATCCAGACTCTCATCGGAGCCATCGTCTATCATTTCGCTTCGGGTGAGTTCGGCGACGATCTCCTCGGCCGGCCGGTATTCGACCGGCGCGAAGTCGACCGGCGAAAGAAAGAGATCAAGGCCTTCCTGCACCACGGCCTGGTAGCCGAGCAGCGTGCTGAACAGCAACGTGCGTGACGCCGAAACCGGCAAAGGAGAAACCCATGTCTGAAAAAATTCTGGCCGAGTACAGACGGAACTTTGGCGACTTCGAAGCGGTCGACTTCGTCGACGAAGGTAAAGTCGAGTCCCTGCGCGAGAAGGTGAGTGTCGACGTGCCCCTCGACCTGCACTGGACATGGGAATACGGCAGCGAGGTGGAGGAGCTGCGCCACTTGTACGAGCGCGGCAAGCAGGGGCAATGGAACGCCGAAACCGATATCGATTGGGATCTTCCGTTTTCTGAAGACGAGTGGTTTCTTCCCAAGGAAAACGCTCAGCTCCTGCCTTCCGTGCTGCGTCAAATGGGCGCCAGCGACGACACTTGCCGCCAGGCTTCGCACGACGAGTTCGCCCACACGCTCTCCCAACTGCTGCACGGCGAGCAGGCAGCGCTGCAGCTCTGCGGGCAACTGACCAACGCCTGCCCCGACATCGATGCGAAGTTCTACGCCGGATCCCAGGTCATCGACGAAGTCCGCCACGTCGAGGTGATGTCCAAGTTCCTGCAGAAAAAGATGGGCACGCTGCATCCCATCGACCCGACGCTCAAGGTCCTCCTCGACAAGCTCCTCGAAGCGCCGACGTGGAAGCTCAAGACGCTCGGCATGCAGACCCTCTTCGAGGGAATGGCGGTCGGCATTCTCGATGACATCACGCGTGCGACGACCAACCCGTTGCTCAAAGACATCATGCGGCGCGTACAAATCGACGAGTCGCGCCACGCGGCCTTCGGCATGTTGTGCATGCGGCAAGTCGTCCAAGAGTCCGAGCCGGAAGAGCTCGAGGAGATGGAGGACTTCGCCTTCAACATCCTCGAAACGCTCAACGCCAATCAACAGCTCGACATGTTGCGCATGCTCGGTCCCAAGTATGACCTCGATCCCGAAGCGGTCGTCAGCATGTTCCTCGCCCTGCCCGAATGGGACAAGGTCAACAGTAAGATTTTCATGCACACGGTCGTCCCCAATCTGAAAAGACTGGGACTCATCACCGAGCGCACGGAGTCCGACTGGCGCAAGTTGGGGATGTTGTACAACTGACCAGACGGATCAGTGGCGACGGGTCGACGCGCCGGCGTCACGCGTCGCAGCGTCGTCGAGCATCGCCGGCGACGTCGAGTTGAGCACGGTTCCGATGCCGTACATCAGTTGACTCGAGGTAAACGGTTTCGTGATGTAGTACTCGGCACCGGCGAGATATCCGTCGACCATATCGTCGTCGTGGCCACGCGCCGATACGATGACCACCGGAATGGTTCGCGTCGATTCGTCGCTCTTCAACTTCTCCAAGACGGTGAAACCGTTCATCTCCGGCATCATGATGTCGAGCAGGATGATGTCGGGCCGGACGGTACCAACGATGCCCAACGCCTCGGCGCCATCGCGCGCGACACTGACGGAAAAGCCGCGCTGCCGTAGCATTTGCTCCAGCATTGCCAAGCAATCCCGGTCGTCATCGATGGCGAGAACCCGCACCATACCAGGTACTGCAGCATTCGATGTGCCAGCACCGAGTGCGGAGATTATGGCTGGATCCCGGGATCGAAGTGTCGCACGTCTGCGGCGTCAAACCATCGACTCCGGCACTCTCGCAACGACTTGGCGTGCGTCCTGCCTGGCAGTAGCGGAAACGACAAAGCAACTCGCCAGTCAGGTGCGCAACCTGGCCTCAGCCCTGAAACGGACGGACCAAGACACCGCGACTGGTCAGGTAGTCCTTGCACTGCGGGACCGTGTACTCGCGAAAGTGGAAGATCGACGCCGCAAGCGCCGCCGAAGCGCGTCCCTCGGTCAAACCGTCATAGATGTGCTCGAGAGTTCCGACCCCGCCTGAGGCGATCACCGGCACTTCAACGGCGTCGGCAACGGCACGGGTCAAGGCGATGTCGTAGCCGTCTTTCGTGCCATCGCAGTCCATGCTGGTGAGCAGAATCTCACCGGCGCCGTAGTCTTCCATTCGCTTCGCCCACTCGAGAACATCCAGTCCGGTCGGCGTGCGCCCGCCGTGGACGAACACTTCCCAGCGCAACTCCTGTTCGGAACCAACGGCGCGCTTGGCGTCGATGGCAACGACGATACACTGGTTGCCGAAACGTTCGCTGGCCCGCGCGACGAAGTCGGGATCGTTCACCGCTGCCGTATTGATCGACACCTTGTCGGCACCGGCGTTGAGCAGGTTGCGGATGTCCTGCAATTCGCGCACGCCGCCGCCGACGGTGAGCGGCATGAACACGGTATCCGCGGTTCGCGCGACGACGTCGAGAATGATGTTGCGGTGCTCGTGCGAAGCCGTGATGTCGAGAAAGGTGAGCTCGTCCGCCCCTTCCGCATCATAGCGCTGTGCCGCCTCGACAGGGTCGCCGGCGTCGCGCAGGCCGACGAAGTTGACGCCCTTGACGACGCGACCGTCCTTGACGTCGAGACAGGGAATGATGCGCTTGGTCAGCATGGCGACGTCGAAGCTCGTCCGTGTCGCGATCGACAGTCAAACCCCGCGCCCGGCGATCGAAATCGCCTGCGCCAGATCGACGGCGCCCGTGTACAGTGCGCGGCCAATGATCACGGCCTCGATGCCGCTCGACTGATGGGGCAAGAGAGATTCGACGTGCTCGATCGAACCGACGCCGCCAGAGGCAATGACCGGGATTTCCAGTGCTTCGGCGAGCTTCGCCGTGGCTTCCACGTTGACACCCTGCTGTGTGCCGTCGCGGTTGATGTCGGTATAGATGATACGCGCGGCGCCGGCGTCCTGCATGCGGCGAGCCAGGTCGATCGCCAGGACCTCACTGGTTTGTGTCCAACCCTCGACGGCGACCCGGCCGTCGCGCGCGTCGATGCCGACGGCGACCCGGCCGGCAAAGCGCCGGCAGGCGTCGGCGACGACGCCGGGCTCGGTCAGCGCAGCAGTGCCGAAGATGACGCGGTCGACGCCCATTCCCAGCAGCGAGCCGGCGCGTTCGACCGTCCGGTTGCCGCCGCCGACTTGTACGGGAACCGACAAGCTGGCGCAGATTCCCGCGATCGCTGCGCCGTTGACCGGCTCTCCCCGAACGGCGCCATCGAGATCGACGACGTGCAGAAACGTCGCCCCCTCCTCCACCCAGCGCCTGCCCATGGCGACCGGATCGTCACCGTAGACCGTCTCGTCGTCGAGGTCGCCGCGCATCAGGCGCACACACTTGCCGCCCTTCAGATCGATCGCCGGGAGGATCAACATCCGATCGATCGCCGCCCGCCACCGTTCGCCGCACCGCCGGAAACCAGGCCGCCGAAACTCTCGAGAATCTTCAGACCCACCGCCTGGCTCTTCTCCGGGTGGAACTGGCAGCCGAAGAGATTGTCGCGGGCTACCGAGGCGACGAAGTCGACGCCGTACGACGTCGATGCAGCAACCACGCCGGCATCGTCGCTCTCGGCGTAGTAGGAGTGGACGAAGTAGACGTAGGCGCCGTTCTCGACAGGCTTCAGCAAAGGCGACGGTCTAGCGATGGAAAGCCTGTTCCACCCCATGTGCGGCACCCGGTACTCCGGATCGTCGGCGCAGCGAAAGCGCCGGCAGCGGCCGGGCAAGACACCCAGGCCTTTCACCGGACCGTATTCCTCGCTCTCCTCGAAGAGAAGCTGCATACCGACGCAAATCCCGAGAAAAGGCCGGCCGCTGTCGATGGCTTCGCGCACGCACGCGAGGAGGTTGTAGCGCCGCAGGTTGTCCATGCAGGCGCCAAACGCTCCAACGCCGGGCAGCACGACGCCAGCAGCAGCATCGATCGCGCCCGCGTCGCGTGTGATCGATGCCGCTACGCCGACCCGCTCGAATCCTTTCTGCACCGAGCGCAGGTTGCCCATGCCGTAGTCGACGATGGCGATCTGCCCCGCCGTGTCTCCTCTGCTCGCCATCGCGGTCGCCGCGTTCCGCTCAGAGCGAACCCTTGGTCGACAACACGCCGGCAACCCTCGGATCGAGCTGCGTCGCCTGATCGAGCGCCCGCGCCAACGCCTTGAACGACGCTTCGATGACGTGGTGCGCATTGCGCCCGCGAACCATGTCGACGTGCAAATTGATGCCGAGCTGGTTGGAAAACGCGAGCAGGAAATCGTGAATCAGCTCGGTGTCGAATGTGCCGACCCGATCCTGCGCCGCCTCGACGTCGTAGACGAGGTACGGCCGTCCGCTCACGTCGACGGTGACGCGGACCAACGCCTCATCGAGCGGGCAACTCGCCTCACCAAAGCGGCGGATGCCGGCCTTGTCGCCGAGAGCCTTCGCGAAGGCCTCTCCGAGCACGAGACCGACGTCCTCGACCGTGTGGTGCTGGTCGACTTCGAGGTCGCCTTTGGCAGCGATGGAAATGTCGAAAAAACCGTGCCGCGACAGGCTGTCCAGCATGTGATCGAGAAAGGGAACACCGGTGTCGATCTTCGACGCACCCTTTCCGTCGAGCGCAACCTGGACCGAAACATCCGTCTCCTTGGTCTTGCGAGTGACTTTCGCGTCGCGTTTTTTGCCACGGGCCATGGTCGAAGAACCTCAGTTCTCTCTACTCCAAAGTCAAGCGAAGCGATACGCCGCGATCTCTACGAACGTCGACGCGGCAACTGTCTCAAAGCGTCTTCAGGTACTCCAAAACCGCGCGGCGCCCCTCGTCGTTCAGGTGATCGCCAAAGGTGTGGCCACGATTCGACTGGCTCCAATAGGTCGTGTCGTAGATGAAGCGGCGCTCTTCGTCATCCGCCTCGTCCTGGCCGTAGGACAGCTCGACGAACGGCCATCCGAGCGCTTCCTCGTCGTAGTTGGTCGTGTCCAAATCGACACGCTTCCAATAGCGCGGGCGTGCGGTGGAATTGAGCACGAGCTCGATCGTCGGCACCGATCCGTTGTGGAGGAAGGGTGCGGTTGCCCAGATCCCATCCAGCGGCGGCGGCATGTAGCCGGGGAACGGATCGTCGGGCACCATGCGAGTGATGGCGCCATAGAACGAAGCGTTGTACCAGTCGACCAACTCCGGTGCGTGCACGACGCCGAGCTCGGCAACCACGGGATCCGTGCCGATCACGTCGAGCGGGATGAGCAGATTGGGATAGGTCTCCGCGTCTTCGTCGTCGGAGTAGGTGCCGTGACAACCCGCACAGTTCTGCAAAAATAGATCGCCGCCGATCGCGGCGCGGTCGCGATCGATACCGCGCTGGTACTTCGGTGCGCGCAACGAGCGTATGAACGCCTGGATGTCGCGAAACCACTCGTCGACGCGCTCGGCATCCTCGAGATTGTCGACGCACACCGAGGTCGCCAGCATCATCGTACCCCGGTGATCGCCGCGTGCCATGCCGTTGTAGAAGAGGGCGTTCTTCTTGTGAACACGCCACCACGGCGGCGGATCCGAGGTTACGATGGCGTCCTCGAGCATCGCCCCGTCGCGGTCGCGCAAAACGACGTCGGTCAACGGCTCGTCGCTCCAGGCCAGTGTCTGCCGATCGTGATGCACCATCAGCTCGACCGCCAGAATCTCAGCCGGGTTCATGCCGACGGTGCGCATGGTCGTCGCCGGCGCAACGATAGCACCGCGGTCCACCAGCTTGAGAAGCTGCGCCAGCTCGGCGTCGTCGAGGCCGATCGAATCGAATACCTCCGGCGGCAGCGTCCCGGCGAAGCCCGGGTTGCCGACACCCTGTGTGAAGTCGGCGTTGGCGTTGCCCAGGCCGATCACCAACTCACCGTCGAACATGCCACCGTGGCACATCAAGCAGTTGGCGTTGAACACTTCGGCGCCGTCGCTGGCCGTAAACGCGGTGAAGAAGTACGGCAGGTCGGCGTTGTTGCCACTGCGCCCGTCGATCGGCGGCAGGTCGGGCGAGTTGCCGTAGCCGCCGGCGATAGACTCGCGCAACGCTTCGAAGCCCCACAAGCGAAACGGCACGCCGCAGGTCATCCACCCCTCTTCCAGCAGTGCCTGTCGGCCGCGCTCGGGATCGCCCGTCGACTGCTCTTCGGCCGCGAGATGGACGCCAAAGTTCCACGCCCCCGTGGCGGGGATACCGCTTTCGCTGCCGCCCCCATTTCCTGCACATCCCAGAGCACCTACGACCGCCAACGACGCAACCCAACCAAACGCTTTCATCATCGCCCTTTCCGCCGGATCCGCACGGATGCGGCATGTGCATCATAACCTTCGAGCTCGGCCAAGGTCTCGATCGCCGGCGCCAGTGCGTCGAGCGCTCGAGCAGAAGCGGAGACGACGCTCGTCCGCTTGACGAAGTCGTAAACACCGAGTGGTGAGAAGAATCGCGCCGACCCTCCCGTCGGCAACACGTGATTGGGCCCGGCGAGGTAGTCTCCCAGCGGTGCGGGTGCGTGATCCCCACAAAAGATCGCGCCGGCGTTACGTATCTTTTTCGCCAGCTCCATCGGCCGGCGCGTCTGGATCTCGAGATGCTCGGGGGCGATCGATTCGGCAATCGCGACTGCTTCGTCGAGATCGCGGACGACGATGAGCGCGCTACGCTGGCGCAACACGCGAACGATCGCCCGCCGCCGCGGCAGCGATTGCACTTGCGTCTCGATTTCGCACCCGACCGCCGAGGCCAAGCGCTTCGACGTCGTCAACAGCAGAGCGCTTTCGTCACCGCTACCGTGCTCGGCCTGCGCCAGCAAGTCGGCGGCGACGTAGGCGGGGTCGGCCGTAGCATCGGCGATGACGAGGACCTCACTGGGGCCCGCCGTCGCGTCGATGTCCACCTGGCCGTAGACCTGTCGTTTGGCCGCCTGCACGTAGGCGTTGCCCGGACCGACGATCTTGTCGACGCGTGGGACGGTTCGCGTGCCGTAGGCCAACGCCGCTACCGCCTGGGCGCCGCCAAAGCGGTAGACCGCGTCGACGCCGGCGATGCGCGCCGCCGCCAACACCGCGACGGGATGTCCTTCGGGCCCGGCCGGCGACACCATGACGACCTCGTCGACACCGGCGACGCGGGCCGGCACGACGTTCATCAACACCGACGACGGGTAGGCCCCCTGTCCGCCGGGCACGTAGACTCCGACGCGGCGCAGCGGCGTGACGTTCTGCCCGAGCGACAGTCCGCTGGCATCGCGAAAACTCCACGAGGGCTGGCGCTGCTTGGCATGAAAGGCGCGAATCCGACGCGACGCCAGGCGCAAAGCCGACACGACCTTGCGCGGCAGGGCTTCAACCGCGGCATCGAGCTCGGAATCGCGCACTCGCATGGTGCGCGGTGTCAGGGTCACGCCATCGAGCTTGCGGGCATACGAGATCAGCGCAGCGTCGCCGCGGCGCCGCACCGCGCCGACGATTTCCGCCGCGACCTTCTCGGCCCGGGCACTACCCGCTTCTTGCACCGAGCGCAGTTGCGCGAGCTGCGACGGAAAGCCCCTTTTCGACGTGTCCAGAATTTTCACCGACATTGCCACTCCGCTGCTTCCCCTCGCCATCAGGCGCTCGCACCGCTGACCCGTTCCAGGTCTCCACCCAACGCCGCGAGCTTCGCTTCGATGCGTTCGTAGCCGCGATCGAGATGATAGACGCGGCCGATTTCCGTGACACCGTCGGCGACCAGGCCGGCGAGAATCAGCGACACACTGGCGCGCAGATCCGTCGCCATGACCGGCGCACCGCTGAGGCGTTCGACGCCGCGCACGACCGCGTTGTGGCCGTCCAGAGAAATGTCCGAGCCCAAACGAATGAGCTCGTTGGCGTGCATGAAACGGTTCTCGAAAATGGTTTCGGTCAACACGCTGGTGCCGTCCGAGACCGCGGCCATCGCCATCATCTGGGCCTGCAGATCGGTGGGAAATCCGGGGAACGGCTGGGTGATCGCGTCGACACTGCGCAGCCGACCACTGGCGCGCACGCCAATGCCGTCCTCGCGCGCATCCACCTCCGCACCGGCTTCGCGAAGCTTGGCGAGCAGCGAGTGCAGGGCGTTCTCGACGGCACCGCGCACGAAAACGTCGCCGGCCGTCATCGCAGCGGCGATGAGAAAGGTACCTGCCTCGATCCGGTCGGGCAGGACGGCGTGGTCCATGCCGCGCAGGCTCTCGACTCCAGTGATGTGAACATCCGCCTCACCGGCACCTTCGATACGCGCGCCCATGCCAGCCAACGCCTCGGCAAGGTCGGCGATCTCCGGCTCGCGGGCGGCGTTCTCGATCACCGTCTCACCGCGCGCCAGACTGGCGACCATCATCAGGTGCTCGGTAGCACCGACCGACGGAAAATCGAGGTGCACCCGCGCGCCGCGCAGCTCGTCCGCCCGCGCTTCGGTGTAGCCGTGAACGAGATCCACTTCGGCCCCGAGTTGCTGCAGCGCCTGGACGTGCAAATTGACCGGCCGGCTGCCAATCGCGCATCCCCCCGGCTGCGAAACGCGCGCCCGGCCGATGCGCGCCAGCAACGGACCGAGAATCAGAAACGACGCGCGCATCGTCTTGACCAACTCGTACGGCACTTCCCACGACTCGAGATCACCGGCGGCATTGACGGTCACCGAGGCTCCGTCCTGCTCGACCTCGCACCCGAGATCGCGCAGCAAGCGCAGTGCCGTGCGCACATCCACGACGTCGGGCAGGTTGCGCACGGTCGAGGGCTGGTCGCTCAACAAGGTCGCAAAGAGGATGGGGAGAGCGGCGTTTTTCGCTCCGGCCACCTCGACCTCACCGACCAACCGGCGGCCGCCCCTGACGACGATCCTATCCATCCCCGATACTCACCCCACCACACGGTGAGCGGGCGCGACTGTCAAGGTGCCCTCCGCCAATCGAGAAGGAATTTTCGCCCATCAGGTTTTTTCAGCAATGCAGACGCGCGCCTTGCCGGCGAGATCGGCGGCGATCTCGAAGCGTTCGAAACCAGCCCGGCGCGCCGACTCGCGCGCCAGCACGCTCTGCGTTTCGCCGATCTCGAAGATGACACAGCCAGCGCGGCGAAGGCGCGGCCACGACTGCGCCAGCAGTCGATCGATGACATCCATGCCGCTCGGCCCGGCGCGCAGTGCCGGCGCCGGCTCGAACGCAAGGTCCGGAGGTAGAGGCTCGCCGTCGGCGACGTAGGGGGGATTGGCAACGATGACGTCGAAGGTTTCGCCAGCAGCAATCGCCGAGAAGAGATCGGATACCAGCCACTCGATACGATCGCCGACCGCGTGGGCGGTGGCGTTCTCCGCCGCCAGCGCCAGCGCCGCCGGCGACGAGTCGAGCGCCAGGATGCGCGCACGCGGCGCCCGCACGGCGAGAGTGACGGCGATGCATCCACTGCCGGTACCGACGTCGACGACGCGTGCTGCCGCCGCCAGGGGCTCGGCCAGACGCCCGAGCGCGCGCTCGACGACCAACTCGGTCTCCGGTCGGGGAATGAGAACCGACGGGTCGACCCGGAAGCGCAAAGAGTAGAACTCCTTTTCGCCGACGATGTAGGCGACTGGCTCGCGTCGCAAACGCCGCTCGACCAAGCGGGCCATCGATCGCCGCGCCGTACTCTCGACTTGGTCACGCAGGCGAGCGAAGAGAGCGGAGCGATCGCAGCGCAACACTCGCGCCAACAACACTTCGGCATCGAGGCGCGGCGAATCGACGCCGGCGCGGGCCAAGCGCTCAGCCGATTCGGCCACCAGCGCTGCGTAGGTGCACGCCACTCTTCACTCGCTTCTTGGTCACTCGCTACTGGCCTTCAACTGCTCCGCCTGGAAATGCGTGTTGAGAGCCTCAATGACGCCACCGAGGTCGCCGTCGACGATCTTCTCGAGATTGTAGAGAGTCAGGTTGATGCGGTGGTCGGTGAGCCGCCCTTGCGGAAAGTTGTAGGTGCGCACCCTCTCCGAGCGGTCGCCACTGCCGACCATCGTGCGCCGACTCTCCGCCTCCTCGGCGTGCGCCTCGGCCTGGGCGCGTTCGAGCAAGCGCGATCGCAAGATCTTGAGAGCCTTGGCCTTGTTCTTGTGCTGCGACTTCTCATCCTGACAGGACACGGTCAGACCGGTCGGCAGATGCGTCATCCGCACCGCCGAATCCGTCGTGTTGACGCTCTGCCCGCCCGGGCCGGAAGACCGGTAGACATCGATGCGCAGGTCGTTGGCCTCGTCGATGGCGACGTCGACCTCCTCGGCTTCCGGCAGCACGGCGACCGTCACCGCCGAGGTGTGGATACGCCCCGACGTCTCGGTGGTCGGAACACGTTGGACGCGGTGCACGCCGCCTTCGTGCTTGAGGTGGCTGTACACGCCCTCGCCGTCGATCAGGACGATCACTTCCTTGAAGCCACCGACACCGGTTTCGCTGCTGCTGAGCACTTCGACCTTCCAGCCGCGCTCTTCGGCATAGCGGCTGTACATGCGAAAGAGGTCGGCGGCGAAGAGCGAGGCCTCGTCGCCGCCGGTGCCGGCACGGATCTCGAGCACGGTGTTGCGCTCGTCGTTGGGATCCTTCGGCAGCAACAGAACCTTGAGCTCTCCCTCGAGCTCGTCGTAGCGACTCTTGAGCCCCGGCAGCTCCTCCTTGGCGAGATCGCGGATCTCGCCGTCATCCGACTCGAGGAGATCCTTGTGGCCATCGATCTCTTCGCCGATTCTCTTCCACTCGCGGTAGCAGCGGACGATCGGCTCCAGCCCCGACCGCTCCTTGGCCAGGCGGCTGTAGTTCTTGCGGTCGGCGAGGACGTCCGGGTCGATCAACTGAGTTTCGAGCTCGGTGTATCGACGTTCGACATCTTCCAGCTTCTGCAGCATCGGATTCCCGTCTCTGCGAGGCAAAGAGCGCGCCGAGTCGCCGCAGCCAACGGCAGCCGCGCCATCGCGACGCGAAGAGGGCGTTCGCTACTTGCGGATGCCGTACTTGCGACGGAAGCGCTCTACCCGACCCGCCGTATCGACCAGCTTTTGCTTGCCGGTGTAGAACGGATGGCAGGCCGAACAAATGTCGACGTGCAGCTCGGCCAGGGTCGAACGCGTCTCGAACGTATTGCCACAGGCGCAGACGGCCTTGGCACTCTTGTACTCTGGATGAATTCCTTCGCGCATCGGTCTCTTCCCGGAATCCAGCTAGCTACCACTGTCGCACCAGGCCCGCAAGCGGGTCCCGTCGAATTTGCCTCGCGCAGCGACACCAACCTTTGCCTTTGCCTAAGCCTGCGCCTCAGCCTACGAGCGCAGCGAGTTTCAGCCGGCCAAGCGCTCGACCAGGCGGCGGTAGAAATCAATCATTCTACCATAGGCAGCAATCCCGACGCGCTCGTTCTTGCCGTGCAGGCGATCGAGGTCCTCGCTCGTCAGGTGGAGCGGCAGAAAGCGGTAGACGTCGGCGGCGATCGGCTGGTAGCTGCGCGCATCCGTCATGCCGAGAACGAGCGACGGGACGATCACGGCCTCGGGGAAGAACGCAGCGATCGTGTCGCGCAGCGCTCGGTAGGCGTCGCTGTCGTGGCTGGAGATCGGCGAAGGCTCCGTCGGTTCCCCGGCGATACGAACCTCAACCGCATCGTCATCGATGACCGAGGCGAGGTGCTCGAGAACCGCCGCCACGCTGTCTCCCGGAAGAATGCGAAAGTTGACCATGGCGCTTGCCGAGCGCGGTAGCACGTTGCTCTTGTGACCACTGCGCAGCATGGTCACCGCCGTCGTCGTACGCACCATTGCGGCGGTCGCCGGCGCACTGGTCAGGGAACGGACGACGAGCGGTCGAAAGAGCGACGGCATGCTGAGCGGCAAGCGGCGGCTCCACGGCATGTGCGGAGAGAGCTCAGCCAACTGCAGGCGCGCCAGCTCACCCAAACGAGCGTCCATCGGACGATCCTCCAGACGCGACACGGCGCGGGCGATTCGGCCTGCCGCCGTCGTCGGTGGCGGGATGGAGGAGTGTCCGCCCGCATCCGTCGCAGAGAGCTCAACGGTGAGGTACCCCTTCTCGGCCAGACCCACCATGGCCAGGGGCTGGTCGATACCGGCAATGACGGAGTCGATCACGAAAGAGCCTTCGTCGAGCACCATGGCCAGCCGCACACCGCGCTGCGCCAGCAAGGCCGCAATGGCCTTGGCACCCCTACCGTCGTTTTCCTCATCGTGACCGAAGGCGAGGTAGAGCGTCCGCCGCGGCTGGAAACCGGCGGCGGCGAGCCGTTCGACGGCCTCGAGGATGGCCAGCATGCTCCCCTTGTCGTCCAAGGTGCCGCGGCCCCACACGAAGGACTCGTCAATGACGCCGGCAAACGGCGGATGCCGCCAGCCGGCGGCATCCGCCGGCACGACGTCGTGATGCGCGGCGAGGAGCACGGCGTCGCCATCGCCGCCGTTCCAGCGATACAGCAAGCTGTGCCCGGCAACGACCTCGAGCGACACTTCGGAGTGCAGATGCGGATAGTGCCGCTTCAAACTGTCGCGCAATTCGGCAAAGGCGGTGGCGGCAGTCATCGCCACCCCTTGTTCGGACAGAGTGGGCAGCCGCACCGCGGTTGCCAACCTGGCTGCCGCGGCTCGGTCATCCAGCGCAGCTATTTCCGGCGGCGGTGCCGCCTGTGGTCGCGCCACCGGCGCGCCGGCACAGGCGCAAGAGAGCAGCAGAGCCAAGCCACTGGCCAGGCGACGCTTCATCGACGCCTTCATGGGCCGTCCACTGCCGGCAGCGAGTAGACGTCGTACATCGCTTCGCCGCTGCCATCGGCGCGCACGCGGTGCAGCATCGCGCCGCCCGGATAGGCGAGAGCGAGGCGATCGAGTACGCCCGGATCGCTATTCGGCTCGCGCATCAGAAAGAAACAGTGGCTTTCGTCGCGCCCGACGCCGGGAATCACACCCTCCTCCGCAACCTCGACGAAGCGCATGCGCTCGGCATCTCCCGAGCGGCGGATTTCCTCGAACAGGCGCACGCGCGCCACCATCTTGTCTTCAAAGGTCAGATTGATGAACCACACACGACACTCCGCCAACCGCCGCTCCGCGTCCTGCATCATTTCCAATCGGTGATCGGGACCGAAGTACGTTCCCGTGCGAACGACCGAGTTGGTCGAAGCATAGACGTGCACGCCGTGCAATCCAGCGGCGATCAAGCAGGACGCCGCCAGAGCATGGCAGGCGCGGCGCCACCATCCGCGATCGAGCAAAGCGCCGCACTGTCGCACCAGCTCGCGCACCATCAGGACGCCGGCGACATAGACCAGAGGCCACAGCACCAGCGAGCGCCGCTCCAGCGGATACACCAGCAGGGGCGGCAGAGCACCGAGCAACATGAAGAACGAGGCAACGCGCCACTCGGGGCGCAAGAGCAAGAGCAGCGCGGCCGGCAGCGCGGCGCTGAGCGCCACCGCGTACCAGACGAGAATATCGGGCTCGACCCAGTGAAACCGCCAACCGGCGATCAGATTCGCGGAGATGTTTTCCAGCACCACCGCAAACCCTTGCCTCTCCTGAGTGACCCCACCGGCCGGTGTCTTGTGGAGAACGCTGGTGTCGGTCGCCAGCGGACCGTACTCCTGCCCCAAGAGCACGGAAAGATCGGGGGGAATGCCGAGTTGGACGGCCAGCACGACGGCGAAAGCCAACACACTGAGCACGGGTCCCAACCACCAACCCGGTCGCCGCCGCCGCCGAGCCTCAAACGCTGCCAGGGCGACGATGCCGGCAAAGAAGATGTACAACACCTTGACCGGCGCGTAGCCGTAGCCAATCAACCCGGCGAGCAATCCGAACGCCGCCCACCAGCGCCGGCGCGCCGTGCCGGCGACGATGATCTCGGCGACCCACAGCATGGCGATCGCCAGCGCGTTGCTGATCGACTGAAACGTGCCCATGCGCGACTGCGCCAGATGCCAGGGAGAGAAGGCAAAGACGGCCAGAGCGACGAGCGACCAGATGCCGCGCACGCTCCGGCGCAGCCAGAGCCATGTTGCGATCAACAGCACCGTCGAACCGATCACCTCGGCAAAGCGGGCGGAAAAGACGTTGCCACCGAACAGGCGGGCGCTCAGCCACATCAGCGGCAAGTGCAGCGGCGAGATACCACCGTTGACCAGATCGACTTCCTGGGTGCGCCAAAGGCCCTGTGGCCAGATCCCCATCGTCGCCTCGATACCGGCCCACGCAGTCTCGGCCGAATAGGCGTTGAGATGCGCCGGCCAGGTGCTCAGCTCGACGCACTTGACCAGCGTCGCCGCGGCGATGACGCACCACCCCCACCACGCCGGCGCCGGTGTGACAGGTCGCCGGCCGCATGGGGTGGTCGCCGCCAGTGCCTGCAGCAGGATGACGACGGCGACGCAGGCGACGACTGCCGCCGCCACCGAATCGACGGCAAGACACCCGCGCGCCGCGAGCAACAGCAGAGCCGCCGTAATCCAGCCGGCACTCACGCTTCGTTTCCCCGACACCGCGAGCGCCCAGCAGGCAATCAGGAAAACCGCCAGCGCACCGAGCAACAGTGGCGTCGCCGGCGCGACCAAGACTTCGTAGGGAGCGGAGAGCAGCTTCACATCGCAGAGCCGGTTGGCCGGAAATCAAAAAGCCCGTGCCGCCTCGACGGCGCGTTGCCAGCCGGCGTAGAGCTCATTGCGTTTGGCGCGCGGCATCTTGGGACGAAAGACGCGGTCGGGTTTGCGAATCTTCGCCAACTCGGCCGTCGATTGCCAGACTCCGACACCGCGTCCGGCCAGCAGCGCCGCACCGAGCGCCGTCGTCTCCACCAGCTTCGGCCGATCGACGGCAACCCCGAGCACGTCGGACTGAAACTGCATGAGAAAGTCGTTGGCCGAGGCGCCGCCGTCGACGCGCAGGCCGGCCAAGCGCTTCTTCGACTCCGCCGCCATGGTGTCGACGACGTCGCGCGTTTGGTAGGCGAGCGATTCCAGCGTCGCACGGACGATATGCTCTCGACCGACGCCGCGGGTGAGACCGACCAGGGCACCGCGCGCCTGCGGATCCCAGTAGGGAGCGCCCAGGCCGACGAAGGCAGGAACCAGGTAGACGCCGAGCGTCGAGTCGACCTTGCGCGCCATCTTCTCGCTCTTGCTGGCCGACTTGACGATCGCCAGTCCGTCGCGCAACCACTGTACGGCGGCGCCGGCGATGAACACCGACCCCTCCAGGGCATAGGCGGGGCTGCCGTCGGCGGCACAGGCAATGGTCGTCACCAGGCCTTTGCGCGAACGCACCAACTTGTCGCCGGTGTACATCAGAACGAAACACCCGGTGCCGTAGGTGTTCTTCACCAATCCCGGCCGAAAACAATTCTGTCCGTAGAGAGCCGCCTGCTGATCGCCGGCGATGCCGGCGATCGGCACCTGTGCGCCAAAGGTAGACTTGCGCGTCGTCGCCACCGTGCCACTCGACGGTACGACCTCGGGCAGGATTTCGGCCGGGACGGAGAGCGCTTTCAGCAATGCCGGATCCCATCTTCGCCGCTGGATGTCGAAGAGCAGCGTGCGCGACGCATTGGTGTAGTCGGTGACGTGGGCGGCGCCGCCGCTGAGTTTCCAGATCAACCAGGTGTCGATCGTACCGAAGGCGAGCTCGTCGGCGCGGCGGCGCAATCCGCGGATGTTGTCGAACATCCATTTGAGCTTCGTACCGGAGAAATAGGGATCGACGACCAAGCCGGTCTTGCGGCGTATCGACGCTTCGTGGCCCTGTGCCTTCAGCCGTTCGCAGATGGCTGCCGTGCGCCTGTCCTGCCAGACGATGGCATTGTGCACCGGCTTGCCGCTCTTGCGATCCCACAGGACCGTCGTTTCGCGCTGGTTGGTGATGCCGATGGCGGCAATCCCAGCCGGCTTCGTCTTGGCCGCGCGCAACGCCTTGGCGATGACGCGTTTGGTGACCTTCCAGATCTCCTCCGGGTCGTGCTCCACCCAACCGGGTTTCGGATAGTGCTGGGTGAATTCGGCGTAACCGCGGCCGCGAACCTTGCCGGTTTCGTCGAACACCAACGCGGTACTTCCGGTCGTGCCTTGATCAATCGCGAGAATTCTCTTGCCCATCTTTTCTCCTAGGAGGCGCGCAACCATAGCCCGGATGGTTGGCGAACGCGAAGAGGATTGAATCGTTCGCCAGGATCGATAGCCTGTGCGCATGTCGGCGGCACCGATCCTCTACGTCACCGGCAAGGGCGGCAGCGGCAAGACGACCGTGTGCTGCGCTCTCGGCCGAGCCCTCGCCGCCGACGGCCTGCGCGTGCTCCTCGTCGAATCGTACGGCTGCACCGACTCGAGCGCGCGCTTGGGGATGCCGGAACCGAGCCCCCGGCCGGCTGCCGCCGGCGCCAACCTCGAGGTCGTCAGCCTCGATCCCCGGGCGCTGCTCGAATCCTATTTTGGCCGTCTGTTGCGGATCCCAGCGCTCACCTCGCGACTGTTGTCGAGTGCGACTTTCAACGCTCTCACCGCGGCCGCACCCGGCGTCGCGGATTTCCTGGCCCTCGAAGCCATCGAGTCCTGGAGCCGCTCGACGAGCTACGACCAGATCATCGTCGATGGTCCGGCTACCGGACACGCGCTGCAGATGCTCCGCGCTCCGACACAACTTCACGACATCGCCCCCAGTGGGCCGCTCAGTCGCCCACTCGAGCGCCTGATCGCTCTGCTGGGCGATGCGCACCGCTGGTCGGTGGCACTGGTCTCGCTCTGCGAGGAGATGTCGATTGCCGAAAGCGGCGAAGCGCACGCCGCCCTCGGCGAGCTCGGCATTGCCGTCGAAGCGCCTCTGCTCAACCGCTGCGTCGAGCGGCGTTTCTCGCAAGCAGAGCGGCGCGAGATCACGGCGATGACGGAGCGAGCCCCCGACCACCCCCTGCTGCTCACGGCGATGCACCAGATCCGCGCCAGCGAGCGCCTCGCCCACTTCTCCACCGAGATGCGCAAGATTTTCGGACGCAACGCGCTGCGGATTTCCGAGATGGAAGGCGAGAGCGGCGACAGCGCGCTCGGCCGCCAGATGCTGCGCGGCCTACAAAGATGAGCAGGCGATGCCAACGGGGCATGGAATCCCTACTCGCCAGTCGACTGATCCTGTGCATGGGCGGTGGCGGCGTCGGCAAGACGTCGACCGCCGCCGCGCTCGCCCTCTGTGCTGCCAACAGCGGCCGGCGCTGTGCGCTCATCACCGTCGATCCGGCCCGCCGTTTGAGCACTGCGCTCGGATTGGATGACCTGAGCGCCGCTCCGACCGCCGTCGGCGCCGGCAGCGACGGCACCGGCTCGTTCGACGCGATGGTTCTCGACACCAAGCGCGTCTTCGACGACCTCGTCCGCCGCTCCGCCCCGAGCGTCGAAGTCGCCGAGACGATCTTGCGAAACCAACTCTACGAGACTCTTTCCGACGAGCTCGGCGGGTCGACCGAATACATGGCGATGGAAAAAGTGCACGAGCTACTCGCCGCCGACTACGAAACGATCGTCGTCGACACGCCGCCCGGGTCGCACGCGCGCGACCTCCTCGCTGCACCCTCGCGCATCGCCCGGCTCGTCGACTCCGGCGTCGCGGCGACGCTCCTAACACCGGCCAACATCCTGCGCGGCAATCGGTTGACCAAAGCCGCCCTCGCCACCATTCTGGCGGCCCTGCAGCGCTGGGTGGGAATCGACCTCGTCGCCGAGCTGGCCAACTTCGCCGCCGCCTTCGAGCCCCTGCTCGACGGATTTCGCGAACGCGCCGGAGCGCTGCAAACGACCCTGCGCGGGCCCGACACCGCCATCGTCGTGATCACCACACCGGAGCGCCGTTCGCTCGACAAGGCGGGCGACCTATGCCGCGAGCTCGCCGGCGACGACCTGCCGGTGGTCGGCCTCA
This sequence comes from uncultured Binatia bacterium (SeqCode), assembly GCA_965216585.1. Taxonomy (GTDB): domain Bacteria; phylum Desulfobacterota; class Binatia; order HRBIN30; family CADEER01; genus CADEER01. The sequence goes on from CBDCGC010000003.1 coordinate 1,664,061, forward strand.
TCGCCAACCAGGTCTGCACCGTCGGCGCCCAGCCCACCGCAAAGCTCCGATGCAATGCGGCGTTGCGCCGCAAGTTGGAAGACAACTACGCGCGCTATGCGCGGCGCGCCGGCGAAGACGACGCCTCGATCCACAAAGCAGCGCAAATTGCCCCCGTACTGGGGCGCATTCCCAAAATGCAAACGCCGGTCTCGTCGCTCGATCACGTGCGCGAAATGGCCGCCGCACTGCTTTCGTCTTGAACCGGTAGGATGGCGAAGTCGCGGCGGATCTCGACGAGCGGCTCGTCGAGGTAGGGTTCGAACTCCGCCCACGGCCAGCGTTCGCTCATGCGCCAGCAGGCGGCGAGCACGCGCGGCACGAGCACGATGGAACGCAACGCGACGCGCGCGATCTCGCCCACCTCCAGCGTCTCGTAGATCTCCTGCGCCTCCGGCAAACGGTAGTCGCGCAACAGGCCGAGCCCGCCCGTCGTGCCGAAGAAGCTCCAGATCTTCACCGCCGCCTCGTCGAGCAGGTCGGTCGAGCAGCCAAAGACGACGTGCGCGGCGTCGTGACAACGGAAGAACTCACGGGCCCGCGGAGACAGGCCGCGCCCACTCACCAAACCGTCGCAGCTCGCGTAGTACTCCGCCAGCCCCTGCGCCAGCGTGAGAGTCGTGTCACGCCGCTGGAAGTCGAGCATCGGCTCAGAGGAAGTTCACCCCGATGCCAACGAAGACACCCACCCGATCGAGAAAACCGAGCTGCACCGCCGAGACGCTGAAGCCGTAGCCATCGGGGTGCCGCATCTGCATGCCGACGGAGTACGGAGTGCGCTTGTAGAGAGAGCTGCGGTTGGAAACCTCCGAGATGACGAAGAGGTGTTTGGGCAGCTCGACTTCGAGGCCGCCGTAGCCGATCGATCCACGCGGATCGGGGCCACCTGACACCTCCATCCAGGTTTGTCGAAATCCACCGTGCAGGCGCAAGGCCGGCACGTGACCGTCACCATCAAAGTCGACGCGCTTGGACAGGGCGACGAACCCCGAGCGCGTCGTCGCCACTTCGTGCCCTTCGCGCACGTAGGCACCGATGCTCAACTCCGGCCACACGCCCCGATCGGCCAGAGCGCGCATGCGCACCTGTGGCCCGCCGGCGGCGAAGTCGTGACCGTCGGGCGAGATCATCTGACCGATGGCACCGATCTCCAACCAGTCGGTGACGCCGATCGACGCCAGCGCACCGTGCGCGACGACGCGATCGCCACCGATCTCGAGACCCGCGAGGCAGTATTGTGCGGTCACTTGCCCCTGCGCCAGCGTGCCCGAGGTCGGATTGAGAAACATTCCGCTCGGCCCCTCGGTGGTCAACAGACCGCGCCCGCCGCGCTCCCCCTCAACGTTGTTGGGAAACAACACCGGTACCGTCACCTCCACCGCCGACGCCGTCGATGCGAGCAGCAGACAACACGACAACACCATCCTCTTCATCAAACACCTCCCGTGACACGAGCAACGAACGCGACGTCTACTAGCACGTTTTTCCGGCGGCTGCGAAACGTCAGCGAAGCCGGCGATCCATGGCGCGCAGGCGCGCCACCAGAACCCGCATCACCTGAACGGCAAAAAACGGGGTTTGCTGCACCATGAACAAGAAGCGCTCTTCGTCGAGAACGGCCAGGCGGCAGCGCGTCTGCGCGACCGCGCTGGCACTTCTCGCCGAAGCGTCGATCAAGGCCATCTCGCCGAAGAACGCACCGGCGGTGACCGTTTCCAGCGTCTTGTCGTCGATGCGAATCTCGACGACTCCCTCGATCACGCCGTACATCTCGGCGCTGCCGTCACCGCGGGCGAAGATCGTCTCACCGACGCCGACCTCGACGATTTTGGGCGCGGACTCGAAGACGCGGCTCAGCTCCATGCGAAGCCCTCATAGCAGTCGCACGGCAACGGCGCGAATCCGCCCGCCCAATGGCCGGGTGCATCGCAATGCGATAAGGGCAGCCCGTGCCCGCGACACCGTCCAACGGCCCCGACACCGGCGACCAACGCCTTCGAGACTCTTTCCTCGAGGAGGAACGGCTCGGTCTGAAGCGAGGTCTGATCCTGCGATGGATCGCCATGCCGATCATCGCCGTATACGTCGTCCTCGAGAACAGCTACCCTGAAATGCTCTTCTTCGAGGCTTCCATCGCTCTCTTTCTCCTCGCCGGCTGCCTGCCCTACTGGCTCGATCAGCGCGGTCAGTACCGGCCCTGGCACCGTTATTTGTTTCCCGCCATCGATATCCTTCTCCTCGCCGTCGTCAACTTCGTTCCCAACCCACTGGCCGAGCACCCCTTCTCGCCGCAGGTTCTGACGCGCTTCCGCAACGAGATGTACGTCTTCCTGATCATCGCCATCAACGCCTTCACCTACGAACCGCGCATCGTTCTTTGGACCGGTTTTTTCGCGTCGGTGGTTTGGGCCATCGCAACCGGCATCGTTTTCTGGTTGCCCGACTCCCTGGGCTTCATCTCCGACGCCGCCCGCGAGCAAATGACACCGGCTGAGCTCGAACTAGCACTGATGCATCCCAAGCGCGTCGATATCGGCTTCCTCGCCCGGCAGGCTCTCCTCTTTCTGCTCAGCGCCGCCACCAGCGCCGCCTTCGTTCAACGAACGCGCGAGCTGGTCGGCAACCACGCCCGGGCCGAGCGCGCACGCTCCAATCTCTCGCGCTATTTCTCCGCCAACATGGTCGAGGAGCTCGCCCAGCTCGACCACCCCCTCGGCGCTACGCGGCAACAAGAAGTTGCGGTTCTCTTCGCCGACATCGTTGGCTTCACGACCCTGAGCGAGAAGCTGGCACCGGCCGATCTCGTGGCGCTGTTGCGCGGCTTTCACGGTGTCGTGCAGCACTGCGTCTTCGAAAACTCCGGCACCCTCGACAAATATCTCGGCGACGGGGTCATGGCGACATTCGGCACTCCCGATGTCAGCCCCAACGACGCCACCAACGCCCTGCGCTGTACGCTCGACATCGAGCGGGCTCTAAAGGAGTGGGTTGCCACTTCGGGGGAACCCCTCAGGGTGTCGATCGGCGTTCACTACGGGCCGGTCGTCATCGGCGACATCGGCGGCGACCAGCGCCTCGAGTTCGCCGTGCTCGGCGATACCGTCAACGTCGCCAGCCGCATCGAAGAGCTGACCCGCGATCTCGGTGTCGCCGATCTCGTCAGCCGGGAAACGATCGATGCCGCGCGCGCCGAGAAGGCACCGCCGGATCTCCTCGACTGTTTTCGCCATTGCGCCGAGCGCGACTTGCGCGGTCGTACGCAAACGACCGCCCTGTACACCAGCACGCCACCAGCGGGCTGATCCCCGGTTCGGATGCCACCTCGCTATGACCGGAAGTCCCCGCGCAGCATCCGGTCGAGCACCTCTTTGTGGTAGATCACGTCGTCGGCATCGCTCGGCCATGCAGCGCCGTTGAAATGAACCGAGCGGGCGTGGACACGCGCCATGACGATGGCGTGGCGTAGGGCGGCGTAGACTTCGTAGAAATCCATGTCGCGCGGTGCGTAGCCGCTGCGCCGTTCATACTCGGCAACGACGTCGGCGCGGCGCATGAACTCCGGCATACCCTTCATTCCCATCTTCTCGGTGATCTCCTGAAAGAAGATGTGCAGGAAGATCATCCAGCCGAGGTCGATCTCGCGCGGCCCGATTGCAGCCATCTCCCAGTCGAGCACGGCCGCGGGTGCGAAACCGTCGTACATGACGTTGCCGATGCGCGAATCGCCCCAGGAAATGACAGCTTCGCCCTCGCGCTGCGGCCAGTTTTCCTCGAGCCACGCAAAGGCGCGCTCGATCACCGCGAAGCTTTTCCCCTCCTGAACGAAGTCGAAATAGCGGCGCTGGTTCTCGAAGTGACGGCGCAGCGGTGTATCGCCCGGAACATCGAGCTCGAGAAACGACGCGTCCACCGTGCCGACGTCAATGCCGTGTAGCGATACGAGAAGGCCGACACTGGCGTCCTGCAGCGCTCGCTGCTGGGCCGGCGTGGCATCGAGCAGCCAGCTCTCGATCGTGTAGGGCATGACGTCGGGCGGCACACGGCCGTCGACTCGATCCATGACGAAGAAGGGCGCGCCGAGCGGCGCCGGGTCGGTCTCCAGCCAGCGCACGCGCGGCACCGGGACGTCGCTGTGCTCCGCCACCAGGTTGAGGACGCGAAACTGCGACTCGAGATCGTAGACGGGAAAGACCGGAACGTCGCCCGTGTCGGGCTCGACACGGGCGACGAACGACGCCGCGCGCGCGGCGCCGTCTTCGTTCCAGGTAGCTTCGAAGAGCAGAGTCTCACTCGACATGCCGTTGGCCGAGGGCGACGAGAGGTCGGACACCTGCGGCTCGGCTCCGGCGCCGAGCTGGCCGGCGAGCCAGGCGCGCAGTCGCTCGCGAACGACGGTCATGTCGCGACTCGAACGAACGTTGGGAACGACATCTTGTTCAGCCATTGCTGGTTTCGATCACCTCTGAGATTCGATCATCCACCTTCGCCGTTCAACGAAGCAAGCCGCGCACCGGCTCCAGAGGAACCGACAGTGCGTCGAGCAGGCCCGGCTGCGCCGCGCACACGTGCGGGATCGCGTTGACCACCCGGGCTGCCGCCGTGGCGTTGCCGCCGCTGGCGCGGTCTCCTTCGACCACCTCGGCCTCGATTCTCATTTCGATGTTGGGATGTCCGGTGATGCGTATCCCGTGAGCTCCCGACCCTTCGGCATTCGGCCACTCGGGCGCCACCGCATCGTCGATGCGCGTCACGTGCTCGATGACCAACTTCGGCATTCCGTCGACGATGCCCTGCAACTCGAAGCGAAAGGCGCCGAGAGTGCCCTTCTCGAAGACACCGAGCTGGTTGGTCACCGTCTGCGCCAGCGGTCGCCGATCGACTTCCTCTCGAATGTCGTCGAGCTCGACACCGAGCCCGCGTGCCAACAGTCGTAGCACACCGCCCCACACCATCGTCGGTACGCCCGGCGAGATCATCATCGGCATGTTTTCCATCGGCTGGCCAAAGCCGACCAGATTGCGCACCGCTTCTTCGGAGTCGTAGTAGGCGTAGTTGAACCATTCGAAGGCACGGATCTCTTCGATGTCGGTGCACAACCCGGTCAGCAGCAGCGGCACGACATCGTTGATGAAACCCGGATCGATGCCGCTGACGAAGCAGGAGCTGCCACCCGACTCACAAGCCGCCTGCATACGCAGGCGCAGATCCTCGGGTGCCGAGCCGGGATCGTAGAGCGGATAGACCGACGTCGACACGACGTTGATGCCGGCGCGCAGGCAGCGCTCGACGTCGGCCAGCGCCTCATCCGGGCGAAAGTCGCCGGATGCGCAATAGGCTACGGCATCGACGCCACCGGCCAGGGCACCGTCGATGTCGCGCGTCGCCGCGACACCGCAGGGCGAGAGACCGCAGAGCTCGCCGGCATCGCGCCCCTCCTTCTCTGCGCTCGACACGATGACTCCGGCCAACTCGAGCTGCGGATTGCCGAGCACGGCGCGCAGGGCCGGCTGACCGACGTTTCCCGTTCCCCAGACCACCGTTCGATAGCTCATACGGGGCAATGTAGCGCGCCGCCCGACTCGAGCAAATGGCAGGAAAAACGACGGTTCGAGAAAGACGCGCCAACCCCCATCGAGCAAGGCGGGGAAACCGTGTATGTCGAGCCTTGCGGCCGCCGACTCGCAGCAGGCAGCCGGCAGGAGGGAATCAATGGCGGACAACAAAGTGGATCCCGGCGTCGTCGACAAAGCGCTGAGTGACTATGAGATCGACTGGGATTGGCCGGTGACGCAGCAGATCAGCCGCGCCACCGGAGGCGAGATCACCGACGCCGCCGACGCGCCCTGGTTGATGCGTGAATCAGATCGGCCCGGGCATCCGATGATCCTCTTCAACGGCGCCCTGGTCGCCCGCAACCGCGACGAAGCGATGGACGCGTTGATCGGCGGCTACAGCATCTGGCAGGACGTCGGCCGCTGGGGTTCCGGCCACGCTTCCATCAAAGGACCGATTCCGCGCCGCGGCAGGGCGCGCGTGATGAGCCGCTTTACCGAGGTCGGCGGCACTTCCAAGGGGCACGCCCTGGTGCGCTTTGTCTTCGAGATCGACGATGCCGACAAGGGCGATCGACTGATGGACGGCTGGATGCTGCTCTTTCTCCTCGGCTGTGCGCCGGAGAACGCCGGCAAGCTGTCGCCGCCGCGTATCGCCGTACCCGAACGCACACCCGAGCACGTCGTCGAGCACGAAACGCCCACCAACGTGACCGTCGACTGGGCCCTGCCCTCTGGAGATTGGAATTCGACCCACTTCGTCACCAAGGGAACCAACCCCGCCCCACTCGTACACGGCCCGCGCAACATGGGCTTGGTGATGCACGACGCCGCCGCCGTCGCCGCCAGCGGCCGCGTCGACCGTATTGCAAGCATCACACTCGGCAGCATGCCGGCGCCGCACTACCCATCCGAGAAGAGTGAGACCAGGTTCTGGGACGAAGGAAACGGCACTCTGTTGGGCCGCCTCGTCGTGCCAGCCGCTCAGCGAATCGACGGCGGCGATGGCGACAAGATCGTCATCGATCAAATCGAGATCGCCCTCCGCTCGTAGGCCGTCGAGCGGAGGGAGTCTCAGGCAGATCGCTTCTCGAAGAGATAGTTGATTGCCTCGGCTTCTTCGCTGTGCAGCAGGGCGTACACTTCGGCGCGGGTCTTGGCGCCGAGGATGGACTCGCGCAGGTCGGGGGCTGCCATGAAGAGGCGAGCAAAGGCGCCGAGCACGGCGAGATGGTGCGAAGCCTCCGAATCGGGGGTCCCGAGTAAGACGATACAGCGTACGGGTTCGCCGTCCGGCGCACCAAAGTCCCAACCATTCTTCGAGATCGCCATGACACCACTGAGCGGCAGACCTTCGTCGAGCGTGCCGTGCGGAATCATCAACCCCTGACCAATACAGGTGGAGCTTTCGCGCTCGCGCGCTACTGCGGAAGCAACGATGGTGTTGGGCCGAATGCCGAGACCGTTGGCCGCCACCAGGTGCCGGGACAACTTTTCGATCGCGTCCCATTTATCGCTGAACGCCGGCTCGACCAAGATGCATTCCGGCGTCAGGAAGTCGAGCAGGTGCTCTTCGACCTCCGCCTCGCTCTCGCTCTGCTCCGGCGCCGAGTCGATGTTCTTGGCGTGATAGCGCCGGTGCAGCGTATTCCACTGCACGCGCACGGGCGCGCGCTCTTTGAGTCGGTCGCGTTCCCATCGCTCGAGCAAGTCGAGCACGGCGTGGTCGATGTACTCGAGGTCCTCCACGTGCAAGTGCACTTCGCGATCGGTCGGCATCGACTCGAGCGCCGCTGCGAGACGCGGCAACCGAAAGAAGGACGCGGCGCCGCGCAAGTGCAGGTGAATGCGTTGGCTGTCGGCATCGTCTTCGACGTCGATGTCGAGGCGGTGAAAGCTCTGGCCACCCGAGTAGATGAGCTTGGCCGCCGCCAGGGCGATGCCGAAGAGGATCCCAGTGAGAAGATTGATGACGACGATCGTGACGACGGTAGCAACGAAGATGAAGATCTCGCTGCGGCCGTATTGACGCAACTCCGCCAGAGGCCGCGTCCGCACCAGCTTGAAGCCGATGTGTACGAGCAGTGCCGCAAGACTCGCGGTCGGCACGACCTCGAGGGCGCGCGGCGCGATTAGCATGGCGAGCAGGATCCACGTGCCGAGCATCAACACAGAAGTGCGCGACTTGGCACCGGCCTGCACGTTGGCCGTGCTGCGCGTGATGACGCCCGTCGTCGGCAGCGCCCCCACCAATCCGCAAACGGTGTTGCCCACCCCCTGGGCAAAGAGCTCCTTGTCGTAGTCGGTACGCGGCCCTTCGTGCATGCCGTCGACAGCGTTGGCACAGAGGAGGGTTTCCGCACTGGCGACAAAAGTCAGGGCGATGGCGGTTCCGAGAATCGCAGGACTGGCGAGGTTGGCAAAGTCAGCGCCGCTCGGCGGCACCAGAGCCGCCAACAACGACTCGGGCATCGTCACGTAGCGCACCGGCATGTCGCCCAGCCAAGCAGCCAGAGTCGCCGTGCCCACCGCTGCCAGCGGCGGTGGGACATAGGAGAGCGGCCCGCGTTTGATCAAGCCAAAGACGATCATCACGCCCAGGGTCAGGAGACCGAGCTGGGCGGCCTGGAAGTGCGCCGAGCCGCCGGCCGGCGACAGCCCTTTGACGATCGCTTCCGGAATGGTGATGAGATTCTCCAGCCCACTCGCCTTGGGGCTGTCGTCGACCATGACGTGCACCTGAGCAGAGAGGATGAGGATGCCGATGCCGGCCAGCATACCGTTGATCACCGCCGGCGAGACGGCGCGAAAGATCTGTCCCAGCTTGAAGATACCCGCCGCGGCTTGCAGGATGCCCATGACGATGACGATGACCGCCAGCGCCTGTGCGCCATAGCTGTTGACGGCGTCGAGAACCATCACCGCCAGTCCGGCCGAAGGACCGCTGATCTGCAGCGGACTGCCGGCCAGGGCGCCAATGACCAGGCCGCCGATGATCGCCGTCACCAGGCCGCTGGCCGGCGGCATCCCCGAAGCGATGGCAATACCCATCGACAGCGGCAGGCTGATGAGAAAGACGACGATCGACGGAGCTAGCTCGCCGCGCATTCTTTCGAGAATGTCGTTGGCTGTGTTCACGGGCTCCTAGCTCGTAGTGGCCCCAGCCGAAGCGCGCAAGAGCCAGCGTGTTCGACCTCACCCCGCGCCCCGGCGTCCGCCGATCGCGCCGGCGCGCTACACCAGCGGCGTCGCCGTGCTAGAGACATTGCGTGTTCATCGACGAGATCCTCGACAACGCGGCGCGCGATCGGCCGCACGACACGGCGCTGATCTACGGCACCTCACAGTGGACGTTTGCCGAGCTCGACCACCGGGTCACGCACATGGCGGCTGCCCTTCAAGGACTGGCAGCGGCGGGCGACCGCATCGCCGTCCTGGCGGAGAATCACCCGGCCGTCGTCGAGGCCTACTACGCCGTGCCGCGCGCCGGCATGTCACTGGTGCTGCTCAACTACCGCCTGGCGCCGCGCGAGCTGGCCGCCATGCTCGCCGACAGCGGCGCCCGTGTTCTCATCGCCGAACGCCGACTCCTCGATGCCCTGGCCCCGCTGGCATCGCAATTCCCCGACCTCGAGCGACGCGTCGTTCTCGACGGGGCTCGAGGCGGCGAGAGCGACTACGCGACGCTACTCGAAGGCGAGGCGCGCCTGGCGCCCGTCGGTGGAGGCGCGGCGGCAGATCTCGCTTGGCTGATCTACACCAGCGGCACCACCGGCCGGCCCAAGGGCGTGATCCTGAGCCACGCCAATCTCCTCGCCGGTATCCAGGCGACGCTGCTCGGCCGGCCGATCGCCGCCGAAGCCGTCTATCTCTATCCCTTCCCGCTCTGCCACGTGTCGGGTTTCAACGTCTACGCTCATCACCTGATGCGGCGGCCGGTCGTGCTCATGCGGCGATTCTCCCCGCCTGCGCTGTGCGACGAGATCGCCACCCACCGCGTCAGCGCAATGAGCCTGGCGCCGACGATGATCGCAGCGCTGCTAGAAGACGCCTGCGTCGCCAGCGCCGACCTCTCGACCCTGCGCAGCATCGGCTACGGCGCATCCTCCATCCCCACCGCCGTCCTGCGCCGCGGCCTCGAAGTCCTCGGCTGCGACTTCGCGCAGGGCTATGGCATGACCGAGCTCGCCGGCAACGCCGTCTTTCTCGACGCCGAGGCTCACCGCCGCGGCCTCGCCGGCGAGGAACATCTGTTGCTAGCCGCCGGGCGACCCGGCCCCTTGGTCGGCCTGCGCATCGCCGACGACGGTGGGGGCGACGTCGGCAGCGGCGAAGTGGGTGAGATCGTCGTGCGCGGCGCCCAGGTCAGCAGCGGCTATTGGCGTGATCCCGAGGCCACGGCGGCAAGTCGCCTTGGCGCCTGGTTTCGCACCGGCGACATGGGCAGATTCGACGCCGAAGGGTTTCTCTACGTCGTCGATCGCAAGAAGGACATCATCGTCAGCGGCGGCGAAAACATCGCCTCACGCGAAGTCGAGGACGTTCTGCACGCACACCCGGCGGTGCTCGACGCGGCGGTGGTTGGCGAAGCCGACCGGCGTTGGGGTGAGAACGTCTGCGCCTTCGTCGTCAAGCGGCGCGACGCCAGCGTCGACACCGAGCAGCTCATCGATTTCGTTCGCCAGCGATTGGCCAGTTACAAGAAACCCAAACGCGTGGTTTTCGTCGACGAGCTGCCGCGCACTGCGAGTGGCAAGGTAGCGAAGGCAGCCCTGCGCAGCCGACTCCGCTAGCTGTAGCTGGTCCGGAATGGACGACCGGGCAGGTGCACAAGCTGCTGACGTGTAGGGTCGAACGCGACACGCACGGCCACGTGTGTCAGCCTCTGCGCGCGGCATGGCACACCTCTTTGCAGCGCGCATGTGTGCTGCAATCAGGTTTTTCGACGCTTCCGAGGTGTCAAGCGTCAGGATCTTGGCGACGGAGCCGGAAGCCTCTATGCGAGGTGGGAATTCGAACCGCGTCCGCTTTGGCCCTGCTCTTGCTGATTGCCTGGGTGGGGAGGAAGCCATGAAATTCGACGAACACGAAACAATGGTGGTCGCAGCGGGCTTCGTCGTGCTGAGCGCATCCGTGATCATTCCCATGGCGCAGCGCGTCGCCGAGGAGCGATTGGTGCGCCAGATGACCGCCAACGCAGCCGACTTTCAGCGACGAATCGAAAACACGCTGGGGGTGCGGACGGTTGCCACTTCCGTTGCCGGGTCGACCAACCCACGCCAGAACCTCACCGACACCGTCGGTGCCCTCGTCGACACCCTGGTACCCGACATGGCGATGGCCGAAGCCATCGACTCGGAGCGCTGGAAGGTTCCGAGCACACATGCGCTGTCGGAGCGTTCCGCTGAGCTCAAAGAAGTGGCCGGCCACCCCGACGACCTCCACGTCACCACCGAATGGGTCGAAGGAAGGGCTCGAATGCGCATCGGACGCGGGACGAACGACACGCGTTGAGCAGGCGCCAGAGCTTTCGGCTCAGCACCTATTGCGAGAAGCGTTTCAGTTTCTCTGCATAGGTGGCGTCGCTCATCAAACCGCGGACGATCTCGAGGTTGTTGTCCGACGGCTGAACGCCCTTCATCATCGCCAGCATCTGCTGCTTGAGCGCCGCCGGAATCTGCGGGTTGTTCTGGATCTTGGCGATCGACTCGTCGACATCGGTCTTCTCGCGAGCAAACCCGTAGGCCATGGCGACGCTGACGACGGCTTTGTGCCATTCCTCAGTACTGGAAAAACCGTGCTGCCGGATGATCGACGTGACGCCCTCGAGAGCGGAAAACGCCGCCGCACTCGAGCCGCGCGCTTTCACACCCGGAGCCTTGTCGCCGTATTTGTCGCGCATCGCCAGCAAAGCGTCGATGGCCTTGCGCGCGGACTGGTCGCTCAACTCGACCTGCGGGATCTGCACCCCAGCACCCATCGGGTTTGCGCCCGGCGGCATTCCCGGGACTTGCGCAGCGGCAACCGCGGCGCAGAGCCAGACGGCAAGAGAGATTCGAACCTGCTTTGCAGTCATTTCACAAGCCTCCTCGTTTGTTGCCAAATCACGACATGCGCAGTCATTCTTACACATCGAGGCAGAAGCGCGCGACCAGCCAGTGCACTCACTTCAGGGGGTGCATCCGACGTCAGCGCAGAACGGCGGTGACGGTGGAGCTCGCCAGCGTGCGGCGCCAGGAGTCTTCGATCTCCTCTTTCGACAGTGAGGCGACGATGTGTTCGGCCTCTTCCGGCGTCGGCGCCCCCCAGAGAACGCTCTCGGCAAGCGCCCCGGCCTGATCGAGACGGCTCTCGGCCATCGTCGCGTTGCGATAGCGAATCTTCTTGCGCGCTCGCCCGATCTCGTCCGCCGTGAAACCCGACTCGGCCGCTTCGTGGCAAACTCGCTGCAACTCGCGCTGCAAGCGATCGACCCGCCCGCGCGAGCTGCTCGAGCCGACCGATGCGACCGACCAGTCGGGACCCCATTCGAGGTGGGCGGAGACGTCGTAGCTGAGCCCCTGCTTTTCGCGCAGCTCCTGGAACAGCCGACTGTCGGGATCGACACCGATGATATCGAGAGCCACGCCGGTAGCGAGAATGTTTCGCGGCTCGGGATGGATGGAAAACAGGAGCGACACGTGGGACTGCCCGCGCTCCGAGGTCTTGACACGACACACCCCCCCGGGGCGGTGGATGACCGGCGGCCGCTCGACCGCATCGCCGCCGTTGCCGCGGGCGAAGATGGTTTCGACTGCATCGCGCACTTCTTCGCAGGACACGCCGCCGACGATGGCCAGCACGGATCCGGCATGGGAGAAGTGTGTATCGCGGAATTCCTCGACTTCACCGACATCGATCTTGCGAACGCTCGACAAGGTGCCGGAAACGGGCTGCGCAAGGGCGCCGTCGAACAGACGCGCCCACGCCTGCCGGTAGAGCTTCTCGGCCGGATCCTCGAGACGGCCGCGAATCTCCTCCATGACGACACGCTTTTCCTTGGCCAGCAGCCGCGGATCGATGCGGGTGTCGTAATACTGCTCGGCGAGCAGTCGCAGAGCCGCACCGACGTCTTCGTTGAAGACCTCGAACAGGAGCGAGACGTCCTCGTAGCCCGTATCTGCGTTGTGCTCACCACCAAGCTCGGCGGCGTGCTGGTTGATCGCCAACTGATCGAGCGTCGACGTGCCTTGGAAGAGCATGTGCTCGGTCAAGTGCGCAAGACCGGAATGGGCACCGTCGTAGCGCGCGCCGGCAGCGACGGTCAGCGAGATCGCCGTCAGTCGCCCCGGGTGGCGCTGGTAGACGACCTCGAGGCCACGGTGACGAAAGCGTTCGACCGGGGCAGCCGTGCTCGCCATCGGTCGGATGCGGCCGGAACTCTCTTCACTTCCTCTTTGCACTGAGCTCTGCATCTTCACACGCCGAGAAAGTCTCGCCCGCGGTCGCGATCGCGTTGATCGATCAGATCTTCTTCGAATAGCACATCGAGCAGGGGAAGCACGCCGACGACACCGTGGACGCGCAAACCCGCGTCCTCCAGCTCGCTGGCGCCCTGCCGGCGGCGATCGACGACGACGAGCACGTCTTCGACACGCAGACCGACCTCGCGCAGGAGAGCGACCGCCTCCAGCTTGGCACCACCGCTGGTGATGACGTCGTCGACGACCAGCACCGTCTCGCCCTCGGCGTACTCCCCCTCGACCAGTTTCCTGGTGCCGTATTGTTTGGCCTCTTTGCGCGGATAGATCAGCGGGCGTTGAGCGACCAGCGACATGGCGACCGCGATTGGTAGGCCGGCGTAGGGAATTCCACCGATCCGATCAAAGCGCAGGTTCTCGGCCGCCCGCGCCAAGGCACGGCCGACGCGCGCCAGCGTCGTCGGGTGCGCGACCAGGATGCGCAGGTCGAGATAGAACGGCGAAGTGCTTCCATCTTTGAGAACGAAATCGCCAAAGCGAATCGCGCCGATGCGAAAGAGCTCCTTGCCGAGCTCGCGCAGGCGCGCCGTCCCGTCTACTTCCGCCATCGCCAACTCCGCTCTACTTGATCAGCCTGTGGATCTGCTTGAAGAGTGGGTCGCTGGCATCGCGCACCCACTCGAGGAGAATCATCTCCGTCGAAGACGCGACGGCACCCGAAGCGGTCATCTTCTGCCATGCCGTTTCACAGTCGCGTTCAAAGCGCGATGAGATCGCATCCCACGGCAAGTGCACGTCGTAGCCGCGTTCGAGAAGCTCGTGCACCGTCTGGTTGACACAGGCATGCGCCTCGATGCCACAAACGACGAGTTGACGGCGCCGTGTCGTTTCGAGAGCGGTGACGAATCGCGGCTGGGCGCAGCAACTCATGGTCATCTTCTCGATCGGAGCGGCATCGCCACCCAGGGCATCGACGACCTCGGACTGGGTGTGACCGATGCCCTTGGGGTACTGCTCGGTGAGCAGTACCGGCAGGTCGAAAACTCGCGCCGCGCGGATCAGCCGGCAGACGCGTTCGACCATCCGCTCGTGGTCGAAGGTCTTGCCGCGATACGCCTCCTGCACGTCAATGACGACGAGGGCGCTCTCCGCCCGCACCAGCAAACGGGATGCACTCATCGACGGGCGGCAAGCCGGCGCGGCGCGCTGCTACGCGTGACCCGCCGCCGCGCTGCCGTTCGACCGCAATTCGACGGCCGCAATCCGCGCGGCAACTGGGCGCTGAAGCGCGGGCCGAGTGGCACCGGGCCAGTGACGTACAACGACGGGCCGTTGCGGTCGTATTGAAACTGCTCCTGCAGCCGCATGCGAACCGTGCGGTGCCGCGATCTGCCGCGATCGAACGAGGTGGCGACACGCGGGCCGACGTACGGCGCATACCACGGGTAGTAGGCCGGTGCAGCGGCGCTAAACTCGGGGGCGACGACGACCTCGGAAACCGACAGCGGGCCGGCGATGTTGACGTGAACGTCCTGCACCACCGGCTGCGGCGGCGCGGCGGTCGGCTGTGGCCGACGCCATTGGTGCGACCGATCGTAAACCACTTGCGCCATGCGGCGGTCAGGCGCCGCTCGCGACTCCCTTGGCGCCGCCGCCGCGACCGCGGCTGGCGCTTCATCGACACGCGCCGGCTCCGCATCGGCGGCGACGCGGCCGGCGCGAACGATCACCCGGGCGCCCTCGCGTTGCGACTCCGGCACGTCCTCGATCTCGTTGGTGAAGTGGCGCGCGCCACTGTCGTCGCGCCATTCATAGATTTGCGCCGCCACGACGCGTGGAACAACGACAACCAACACTGCGAAGACGAGCGCTCTTACCGCCGGCATGATCAGACGCTAGCGTCGATGCGGACTTGTCGCAAACCACGGCCGGTGGCAGCGAGTGCCAGCACTCTTGGCGAGCGCCGGAACGGCCTCAGATGCCCGCCGAGTACGAAGCCCAGAGCGACCAGAACACCCACATCGCCAGCCCGATGGCGCCGAGCAGAACCAGTCCGGCAGCGTTCGACTGCTTGCGCCAGGCCCCCGGCGCCGGTGCAACAAACGCCCTGCGTTCGACCTTTTGCTGGCGCTCGCGCATCTCGTCGATACTCATGACGCGAGCCTCGCTCAGCTCGATCTTGCCCAGCTTGGTGACCAACGCATCGCGAACCTCGCGCGCGTTCTCCCCTTGCAGTCCTTCGATTCTCAACGTTGCCCGAAACCTTGGCATGGCTGAACTTCTCCCGCCGCTCCCCGATCATTCGCAATCAGAGCTTCGATGGCACGGGAAAATATAACACTCTGTATGGATATTAAAGACCCAATCACCTGATCAGTTCCCAACGCAGTGCAAACAGTCAAGCGAAAAAGGTGAACCGTCGCTCACCTCCGATAAGAGCACCGGGCAACATTCTCGCTTGAACGCACGCACCAAGGCGAGCAGAATATTTGGTGGATGACGGTCGTCCATGCCGACGATGCGGTCGGTTGCAAAAGTTGAGATCGCAACATGCGGTATATTTTTGGTTGACTCAATACAATCCCTAGTGGTACGTACGGTTTACCTTCAGTCCCACGCAAGAAAAGGCGTCCAGTGACGGAAGATTCGGCAAGCAACTCCTCACGCTTCGGATCCGCAGGGATCCGCGGCTTCGATGAGTCGCACCACCGCCGCCGGTATCAGATTGGTACAGGGGGTCTCGTCACTGCTGGACCGCAGCCATTGCGCGGGCCGTCCAAGCGAGGCGATCCAAGCGCCCACCCGATCAGCGGGATCGAGGAGCGTCGGAAGACGTAGGTCGAGCGCGGAAACGACAGACGCGCCAGAGCGAGCGCCTCGCCGGAAATCTCAAAGGAGCCATCATGCATGCAGACAAAGCAACTTTTGAGAAAGTGATTCGGGAGGATCGCGCAACTCGCGAAAACCACGACTGGAACGGTACCTTCCTCGACTACCTCGATCTGGTGCGCGAGGACCCGGGCATCACACAACTGGCGCACTCGCGATTGTTCGACATCGTCAGCGGCGCTGGTTCGCGCGACATCCTCGCCAGCGACGACCCCAAGGTGAAGCGGCTGTACGGCGACGATCCGTACCGGGTCTACGAGTTCTTCGCCGACGAGTTCTTCGGCATCGAAAAAACCGTGTCGCAGATCGTGCGCTATCTGCATTCGGCGGCTCTCAAAGGAGAGGAGAGTCGCCAGGTGCTCTACCTGATGGGACCCGTCGGCTCGGGCAAGAGCTCCCTGGTCGAAAAGCTGCAGCGCGGCCTCGAGCAGGCCGAGCCGATCTACGCCATCGAAGGATGTCCGATGCAAGAGGAACCGCTCCACCTCCTGCCACGCCACCTGCGCAAAGAATTCGAGAAAATGCTCGGCGTGCACATCGAAGGCGATCTCTGCCCGATGTGTCGCTACCGGCTGAAGGAGGAGTTCGACACACGCTACGAAGACGTTCCGGTCGTGCGCCGCTCGTTCTCGAAGCGCAACCGCGTCGGCATCGGCGTCGTGCCTCCGGTCGATCCCAACAACCAGGACACCTCTGTGCTCATCGGTAGCGAGGACATCTCCAAGCTCGACCGATACTCGGAGGGCGACCCGCGCGTCCTCGATCTCAACGGTGCTCTCAATGTCGCCAACCGCGGAATCGCCGAGTTCATCGAGGTGTTCAAGAACGAAACCGAGTATCTGCATGCCATGATCACGGCGACGCAGGAGAAGGTCATCCCCGCCCCGGGCCGCCACGGCATGGTCTATGTCGACGCCGTCATCGTCGCCCATTCCAACGAGGCCGAGTGGCAGAAGTTCAAAGCCGACCACACCAACGAAGCGATCCTCGATCGCATCGTCGTCGTCAAGGTTCCCTACAATTTGCGGCTCACCGAGGAAGTCAAAATCTACGAAAAGATCATTCACAATTCGGACTTCCGCGCCCATGTCGCGCCACACACACTCGAAGTGGCATCGATGTTTGCCATTCTTTCGCGACTCGAGCCGAGCTCGAAGTGCGATCTGATGACCAAGCTGCGCCTCTACAACGGTGAAGAGGTGATCGAAAAGGGCCGCACCAAGAAGATCGACTGGCGCGAGCTCAAAGAAGACACCAAGCGCGAGGGGATGAGCGGCATCTCGACGCGTTTCGTCATGAAGGCGCTCGACAACGCCCTCTCCGACAACATCGAGGGCAACTGCATCAATCCGATCAACGTGCGTGAAGCATTGATCAACATGGTCAAAGAGGCCGACATGGCCGACGACACGCGCAAGCGCTACCTCGAGCTCCTGCAGGACACGCTGCACAAGGAGTACCTGGAGCTCCTCGAGCGCGAGATCACCAAGGCCTTCGTCTACTCCTACCAGGAACAAGCCGAGTCGCTCTTCCAGAACTACCTCGACCACGCCGAGGCCTTCGTCAACAAGAGTAAGGTGCGTGACCGCAACACCAACGAGGAACTGCAGCCCGACGAGGCCTTCCTCAAATCGATCGAGGAGCAGATCGCCATCATCGGCTCCGCCGCCGAGGGGTTTCGCCAGGAAGTCATCGCCTACCTGTGGTCGGCCAGTCGGCGCGGCACCAACATTTCCTACAAGAGCTACGAACCGCTGCGCGAGGCGATCGAAAAACGACTGATGACGTCGGTACGCGACATCAGTCGCATCATCACCAAGGCGCGCACGCGCGACGAAGAGCAGAACGAAAAGTACAGCACGATGGTCGAGAGTCTGATCGAGAACGGCTACTGCAAGAGCTGCGTCGACGTCGTCTTGAAGTACGCTGCCAACAACCTCTGGAAGGACTGATTCCGACCGACGGCCATGGCTTCTTTGCGATCCGTGTTCCGCCCCTTTCGGCCGAGCGATGCCGAGCGCAGCGACCGCGCCGCCGGCGACCGCGCCCGACACAGCGAAAAAGTTCGCGAGGCGATCCGCGAGAACATCGCCGACATCATCGCCGATGAGTCGATCATCGGTCAGGATCGCGACCGCGTCGTCCGCGTTCCGATCCGCGGCATCAAGGAATACCGTTTCATCTACGGCAACCAGTCGCCCAACGTCGCGCAGGGCGACGGGGAAACCGAGCGCGGGCAGGTCGTCGGAAAAAACAAGGACGGCGACGAAAACGGTGAAGGGAAGGCAGGCGACCAAGCCGGCGTCGACTACTACGAGACCGACGTCAGCATCGAAGAGCTCATCGATTTGATGTTTGAGGATCTCGAGCTACCCGACCTCGAACGCAAGCGTTTGCGACAGATCGAATCCGACCGCACCTTCAAACGACGCGGTTACCGGCAGGTGGGAATCCGCACCCGCCTCGACAAGCGTCGCACGGCGCGCGCCCGCATGCGACGGCGCCTGGCGGTCACCGAAGACACGCCGGACGACGAACGAAGCGGACGCTTCCCTTTTCACGAAGGCGACCTGACCTACCGGCATGTCACGACCGACATCCGGCTCGAATCAAACGCCGCCGTCGTCTGCATCATGGACACGTCCGGCTCGATGGACACCGCAAAGAAGTACCTGGCGCGTTCGTTCTTCTTTCTCCTCTACCAGTTCATCCGCACCAAGTACCAAAACGTGGACCTGGTCTTCGTCGCCCACCACGCCCTCGCCAAGGAAGTGTCCGAAGAAGAGTTCTTCTCCAAGGGCGAATCGGGCGGAACGATGATCTCGTCCGGGTACAAACGGGCGCTCGAAATCATTGCCGAACGCTACCATCCGGCGATGTGGAACGTGTACGCTTTCCATTGCTCGGATGGTGACAACTTCGACAGCGACAATCCCGCTGCTCTGAAACTGGCCGAGGAGTTGTGCCAGGCCTGCAACCTCTTCGGCTACGGCGAAATCAAGCCACTCGGCCCGCGCTACTACGAGAGTTCGATGCTCAACGTTTTCCGGCGCCTCGAAGTCGACAACTTTCAAACCGTTCTGATCGAACGCAAAGAAGACGTGTGGCCGAGTTTCAAGGCGCTACTCGCCAAGGAGCGCGCCGAGGCGGAGGCGTAGCCGAGATGAAGGAACCAACTTCTTCGTTTCCGCATTCGGCGGCATGTCGATTTCGCGCCGGTTCTGGTCGGCGGCGGAAAACATCCATGAAGAGGCCGGGCTGATGCGGACCTGGGAGGTTTCCGAGCTGGAAGAGTGGGACCTGCGCATCCGCGAATTGGTCGACGGCTTCGGCCTGCGCTGCCATCCGCAGGAGTTCGAGATCTGCGACCACAACCAGATGCTCGGCTACATGGCCTACTCGGGCATGCCGTCGCACTACCCGCACTGGTCCTACGGCAAGTCTTTCGAAAAGCTGAAGACGCTCTACAACCACGGAGTCTCGGGCCTGCCCTACGAGATGGTGATCAACTCCAACCCGTCGCTGGCCTATCTGATGCGCGACAACTCGCTGCTGCTGCAGATTCTCACCATCGCGCACGTCTACGGCCACAACGACTTCTTTCGCAACAACCGCACGTTCGCGACGACCAATCCAGAGTATACGATCAGCGGCTTCAAGGCGCGGGCGACGCGCGTGCGACGCTACGTCGAAGACCCGACGATCGGCCTCGAGCGTGTCGAGCCGGTTTTCGACGCGGCCCACGCCTTGTCGATGCAGTGCCGCCGCAATCTCGCCATCCGCAAACAAAGCCGTGCTGAAGAGCGCCAGGCGGTATTTGATGCGGCGCAGCCGGCGATCGACCCGTTCGGCAGCGTTCACGCCAAGCCGGAATACGTCGAGCCCAACATGCTCCGCAATCCGCCCGAGCCGGATGAGGACATCCTGCTCTTCGTCCGCGACAACAACCCCTACCTGAGCGAGTGGGAGCAGGATCTGCTCACCATCGTCCACGAGGAGGCGCAGTACTTCCTACCGCAGATCGAAACCAAGATCATGAACGAGGGATGGGCGTCGTTCTGGCACCAGAAGATCCTCCAGACTCTCGAGCTGCCGCCCGAGCTGCACGTCGAGTTCCTGGTCCGACACAATCAGGTAGTCTGCCCGCACGAAGGCAGCCTGAATCCCTACCACGTCGGTATCAAGATCTGGCAGCACCTCGCCGAACGATGCGAGAAGAACGACGACGGCCTCGACTACCTCTTCGAGGTCCGCGAATCCGACCGCGACGCGTCGTTCCTGCGCCGCCATCTGAGTGAAGAGCTCATGGCCGAGCTCGATCTCTTTCAGTACGGCCCGCAAGGCGATGACCTCGTCGTCAGCGAGGTGTCCGACGAGGACGGCTGGAAGAAGGTGCGCGACACCCTGGTCTCGAGCGTCGGATCGAACACCTTGCCCGTCATTCGCGTCGCCGACGGCGACTGCGGCGGCAAGCGCACGCTGCTACTCGAGCACGTACACGACGGGCGTGACCTGCATCCCGCCTACGCCGAAAAGACCCTCGCCTTCGTCCACCGCCTGTGGGCACACGAAGTGCTGCTCGACACCGTCGTCGACGGGACCCCCACCCGCCTCGTCCACAACGACACCGGCTACACCACCCGCGCCGCCTGAGCGGCGCGTTCGAACCCGGGGGTGCGCTACCCGACTGGCACCAAACCGACGACCGCCATTGCCGATACCGCTTCGCCGCGGCCGATGTCGCCCAGCCCCTCGTTGGTCTTGGCTTTGACGCTCACCGACTCGGGCGCGGTCTCGAGGATCTCGGCGACGCGTTTGCGCATCGTCTCGCGGTGCGGCGCGAGCTTCGGTCGTTCGAGCACCACCGTCACATCGGCGTTGCCGATCTCGTAGCCACGCTCGCCGGCCAGGCGCAGCGCCTCGCCGACAAAGACCGCGCTATCGGCTCCTTTCCAGCGGGGGTCGGTGTCGGAGAAGTGCGCGCCGATGTCGCCCGCCCCGAGGGCGCCGAGGATCGCATCGGTCAGCGCGTGCAGGACGACGTCGCCGTCGGAGTGGCCCTGCGCGCGGCGGTCGTGCGCGACGTCGATGCCGCCGAGGCGCAGCGGACCGCCCTCGACCAGCCGGTGCAGGTCCCAACCCTGCCCGACACGAGCCACGGGTCGATCGGCCCGGCTCAAAACGGCGACTCCGCCGCGGCATTCGCGGCGCGCAGCCGCAGCACTGCAACGCGCTCGCCCGCCCGTACACGCGCCTGCCCCTTGCCGACGATCATCAGTGCATCGCCGAGCGAAAGCGAACGCAGCACACCCGAGCTCTGCGAGCCGGTGCTGCGCACGCGCGGCGATCCACTCGGTCCCTCCAGCGTGCAACGGACGAACTCCGTCATCGCCTCGGCGCTGCGAACGTCTTCACTCAGCTCCGCTTCGATGACCGGCAGGTGAACCTCGCCGAGGCCGAGCATCGCTCGCAGCGCCGGCACGACATAGACGTAGAAACAGACGAGCGACGACACCGGGTTTCCAGGTAGGCCAAAGACCGGCGTCGTACCGCACTTGCCGAAGGAGAGCGGCTTGCCCGGTTTCTGCGCGACCTTCCAGAAGGCTTCGTCGTAGCCGAGATCGGCGAGAATCGAACGCACGTAGTCGAAGTTGCCGACCGACACGCCTCCCGTCGACAGCAGCATGTCGGCCTGCACGCCGCGCGTAAATGCGTCGCGCAGTTGCTCCGGCTCGTCGCGAACGATGCCGATGACCACCGCCTCGCCACCGACTTCTTCCACCGCCGCAGCCAGCGTATAGGCATTGCTGTTGACGATCTGTCCCGGACCGAGCGGTTGCCCGAGCTCGACGAGCTCGTCGCCGGTTGCGATGATCGCCACACGCGGCCGGCGCGCCACCCGCACCGTCGCAAAACCGACCGACGCGAGCACTCCGATGTCGGCCGGGCCGATCACGCGACCGGGCGAAAAGACGACCTCGCCGGCGCGCACATCCTCGCCGGGATGGCGAATGTTGGCCCCGTGGTCGATGGCGGCGCGCACCGAAACGCGGTCGCCATCAAGGCCGGTGTCTTCGACGCGCACCACCGTGTCGGCACCCTCGGGCACCGGCGCTCCGGTCATGATCTGGGAGGCCTGTCCCGCAGCGACGGCGCGCTGCCCGACCGAGCCCGCCCCAATGGTTTCGATGATGCTCAACCAAACAGGTTCCTCCATCTTCGCCCGCGCGATGTCCTCCGCGCGCACCGCAAATCCATCCATCGCCGAGTTGCGAAAGGGCGGCACGTCGCGCGGAGAGCAAATCTCCTCGCTCAAGACGCGGCCGCGCGCCGCCGGCAGCGCCGCCATTTCTCCCTCGACACGGGGTAGATCTCCCAGCACCAGGCGCAGCGCCTCTCCCACCTCGATCATCGCCATCACTCTGTGGCGAAGCCCGGACGGCTGTCAATGCAAGGTTCCCAAGGTTCCCCATGTCCCTGCCAATGTCCCTGCCAATGTCCTTGCTCAATGTTGAGGTCGAAGCGACCTGTGCTAGCCTCCGCCATTCATGGGCGCGTTGCCACAAGCGAGCGATCCGGTGCAAGCCGATCAGGTCCGCACCACGCTGTGGGAGAAGGTCCTGCGTCATTTCAAAGACGCCGTCGTAGTGCTCGGTCGCGATTCTTCCATCGTTCTCTTCAACCAGGCGGCCGAGGAGCTGACCCGGCTGCCACGAGCCCGTGTGCTCGGCAAGCGCTGCCAGGACGTCTTCCCCGAGTCGCCGGTCGTCGCCGAGATGGTCGAGCGGGCGTGCCGACTGCGACAGAGTGAAACACGCAGCGGAGAGCGGTTGCGGGCGCGCGGGCGTTGGCTGCCGGTGCGCATCACCTGTGTTCCGCTGTGGGACGAAGACGTAGAGATCGACGGCACCGTACTGGTCATCCAGGACCTGAGCTACCAGATGGCACTCGAGGAAGCGGCCCGCCGAAACGAGAGCCTGGTCCGACTGGGCACGCTGGTGGCGGGCCTGGCGCACGAAGTACGCAATCCCCTCGCCGGTATCAAAGGCGCCGCTCAGTTGCTTGCCCAACGAGCTCCCGACGACACCGAGCTCGCCGAATACACGGAGGTGATCTCCGGCGAGGCCGACCGCCTCAGCGACCTGGTCGAAGACATGCTGCAGCTCGGAGCGCCGCCCAAGCCGCAACTCGCAGCGGTCAACGTCCACCGCGCGCTGCGCAGAGCGCTTTCGACACTCGATCCGGAGCTGCGCGAAAACGGACTATCGGTGGTATGCGATCTCGATCCCAGCCTACCGGAAACCATGGCCGACCTCGGTCAATTGCAACAGGTACTGCTCAATCTACTCAAGAACGCGATCGATGCACTCACCGGTACCGGCGATCCGCGCGAGATCACCGTCGTCACCAAGATGGAAACCGACTACCGCATCATGCGCGGTCCAACAGGCGCACAAAGCTATCTGCGCATCGAGGTCAACGACACCGGGCCGGGAATGGATGCCGATACCAGCGGGCGCGTGTTCGAGCCCTTCTTCACCACCAAGGACAAGGGAACGGGCCTCGGCCTCGCCATCGCACAGCGCATCGTCGCCGACCACGGAGGCACTCTGCGGGTCTTTCCCGCCGACGGAGGCGGCACCAGCGTGCGCATTTCGCTGCCGATCTGGCGCGGCAGCGGCGATGAGGGAGCGCGGGGCGATGGAGACTAACGCCGCCACCATCCTCGTCGCCGACGACGAAGCCTCGATCCGCTGGGTGCTCGCCAAAGCCCTCGAGGAATCCGGCTACCTCGTCGTGCAGGCTGAATCGGGAACCGAGGCTCTCGAACGGCTGAACGAGCGATTGATCGACGTCGCCTTCGTCGATTTGCGCATGCCGGGCGACGACGGACTCTCGGTTCTGCGCAAAGCACGCGAGGCCGACATCGACGCGCCGATCGTCATCGTCACCGCGCAGAACACGATGGACAACGCCATCGAGGCGATGAAGCAAGGAGCGTTCGACTACGTCACCAAACCGTTCAACATCGACGAGGTGCGCGCCATCGCCGCCAAAGCGCTCGAGATGGCGCGCATGTCGACCGATCTTCACCGCCTGCAGCGCGAAGTGCGCCAGCGCTACGAGCCCGGCGTCGGACTGGTCGGCAGCAGTCCGCAGATGCAGGAGATCTACAAAACCATCGGCCGCGTTGCCAACAACGATGCAACCGTCTTGATCGAAGGCGAGAGCGGCACCGGCAAGGAGCTCATTGCCAAGGTTTTACACTACCACTCCGTCCGCTGGTCGGGGCCGTTCGTCGCCGTCAACTGCTCCGCCATCCCACGCGACCTGCTGGAGAGCGAGCTCTTCGGACACGAACGCGGCGCTTTCACCGGCGCCACCGAGCAACGCCCGGGCAAGTTCGAACAAGCCCAAGGCGGCACCCTCTTTCTCGACGAGATTGGCGACATGCCTCTCGAGCTACAGGCAAAGTTGCTGCGCGTTCTGCAGGAGCGAGAAGTCACCCGACTCGGCGGCAACGAGATCATTCCGGTGACCTGTCGAGTGCTCGCCGCCACCAACCAAAGCCTCGACCAGGCGGTGCGCGAAGAGCGTTTTCGCGAGGACCTGCTCTTCCGCCTCAAGGTCGTACCGATTCACGTGCCGCCGCTGCGCGAACGCAGCGCTGACGTCGCCGAGCTCGTCGACTTCTTCCTCGCCAAGATCAACACTGAAATGGGCACACAGATCACGGCGATCTCCAAGGCCGCGCGCGACCAACTGAGGGCACACCCGTGGCCGGGCAACGTGCGCGAGCTGGAGAATACCCTGATCCGCTCGGCCGTCCTGGCCGCCGGACCGACTCTGATGCCGCACGACCTGGTGTTGACCACCGAGCAGCCGCCGCTGGCTGCAGCCGGCACCTTCGAAGACATCGTACGAAGCGAAGCCGAGAGCCTTCTCAACCGCAGCACCGGCACTACCGCCGATCTCTACGATCGAATCGTCGAACGCATCGAGCGTCCACTCATCGAGCTCGCTCTCGAAAAGACCGGCGGCAACCAGGTCCAAGCGGCGAGCCTGCTCGGCATCAACCGCAACACCTTGCGCAAGAAAATCACCGCACTCGGTATCGACCCGCGCGGTGCAATCGCAAAGTGAACGCGGATGGCTCCGCACCACGGAGTAAAAATTGTTCACCACGGAGGCTTCACGGAGATCCACGGAGAGAAAACTTCAACCGCGGAGGCTTCACGGAGATCCACGGAGAGAAAACTTCAACCGCGGAGTGTTCACGGAGATCCACGGAGAAAAGACTTCAACCACGGAGGCTCTACGAGGCTCCACGGCGAAACTCTCGCATGTAAACGGAGTCCTGACGTCCCCCCTCCTTGCCAAGGAGGGGGACAGGGTGTGGTCGACGGTGGGCGCCCCTTGGTGGTTTTCGAAAGTAGGCTCTCTGCAGGTCAAGGCCAGGGGTAGTGATGACGTTCGTCTTTCCCGGGCGGGTTTACCCAATCGTCGGCGATAGCTCCGACGCCCACACGCCTACCGACCTTTGTGAGGCCGTTCTTGCCGGCGGTGCCAAGATCGTTCAATTGCGGCTCAAGCGTGCACCCACGGGCTCCATCGTCGAGACCGCGCGACGGTTGAAGCGGCGCTGCGACGCCCACGGTGCAATGCTCATCGTCAACGACCGCACCGACATCGCCAAGCTCGTCGACGCAGCCGGTGTCCACCTCGGACAGGACGACCTACCAGTCGGCGAAGCGCGCAAGATCCTCGGAACCAACGCCATCATCGGCACCTCCACCCACAATCTCGCACAGGTCCAACAAGCCCAACGCGAACGCATCGCCGACTACATCGCCTACGGGCCGGTCTTCGCAACTCAGACGAAAGTGAACCCCGATCCAGTGCAAGGCCTCGACGCTCTGCGCCAGGCGCGCGCAGCCTGCGCCAAACCCCTGGTCGCCATCGGCGGCATCGACGCGTCCAACATCGCATCCGTCTTCGAAGCAGGCGCCGATTGCGCAGCCGTCATCAGCGCCGTCTCCGCCAGCCCCGACCCAGGCACGGCGTTGGCAGAGCTCAGCCGAGTGGCCGGCGGCTGAGGGAGTACATCAGTACCGACACAACCGAGAGTGGTCCTCACGTGGATCTCCGTGAATACTCGGTAGTTGAAGCCTTCTCTCCGTGGTTCAAGATCTCCACTCCGCCGATCTCCGTGGTTGAAGTCTTCTCTCCGTGGATCTCCGTGTCCTCCGTGGTTCAAGATTTCCTCTCCGCGGATCTCCGTGGTTGAAGTCTTCTCTCCGTGGATCTCCGTGTCCTCCGTGGTTCAAGATCTCCTCTCCGCGGATCTCCGTGGTTCAGAATCCCTTCTCCGTGGATCTCCGTGTCCTCCGTGGTTCAAGATTTCCTCTCCGCGGATCTCCGTGGTTGAAGTCTTCTCTCCGTGGATCTCCGTGCCCTCCGTGGTTCAAGTTTTCTCTCCGTGGATCTCCGTGCCCTCCGTGGTTCAAGATCTCCTCTCCGCGGATCTCCGTGGTTCAGAATCCCTTCTCCGTGGATCTCCGTGTCCTCCGTGGTTCAAGATTTCCTCTCCGTGGTGATGCCGCCGTCAGAGTTGGTCGATTTCGTCGCCGCCCATCTCGGCGCCGTCGCTCATCGCCTCGCCTTCGCCGACGAATTCGATTTCGTCGTCGGCGCGATTGTCGAAACGGGTGTACTCGGCGAAGAAGGTCAGCGGGACAGTCCCCGTCGGGCCGTTGCGCTGCTTGCCGATGATGAGCTCGGCGCTGCGCTCGTCGGCGTTCTTCTGGTCATAGACCCACTCGCGATAGAGAAACATGATGACGTCGGCGTCCTGCTCGATGGCACCGGACTCGCGCAGGTCGGCCATGACCGGTCGCTTGTCGGCGCGCTGCTCGACCTGTCGGTTGAGCTGAGAGAGGGCGACCACCGGCACCTGGAGCTCCTTGGCCAGAGCTTTGAGTGAGCGCGAGATGGCCGAGATCTCCTGCTCTCGACTGTCGGTGGGGGGCCCCTTCATCAACTGCAGATAGTCGACGATGATCATGCCGAGGTTGACGTCGCGATCGCGCGACAGTCGGCGCGCCTTGGCGCGCAGCTCGAGGATGCCCAATCCCGGTGTGTCGTCGATGAAGACCGGAGCATCGGAGAGGCGATCGGCGGCGATCGCGAGCTTGGGGTAGTCGCGTTCGGCCGCGAAACCGGCACGCACCTTCGACTGGTCGACGTGCGCCTCGGAGCACAGCATCCGGAAGACGAGTTGTTCCTTGCCCATCTCGAGTGAGAACATGCCGACGCCGCACTGATGCTCCTGCGCCGCGTACTGGGCCATGTTCAACGCCAACGCCGTCTTGCCCATGCTCGGGCGCCCGGCGACGATGATCAAGTCGCCGGCCTGCAGGCCTGCCGTCTTGCGATCGAGATCGGCGAAGCCGGTCGGCACGCCGGTGACCAGCTCGCGTTTTTCGTAGAGCTGCTCGACCGCTTTCATCGACTCGACGACGATGTCGCGCATGCGGAAGAACGATGGCCGCGTCTTGCGCTCGGCAATCTCGTAGACGCGCTGCTCGGCCTCGTCGAGGAAGGCCTCGACGTCGCCCGGCGATTGGAACGAACGAACGGAAATGTCGTTCATCGTCGTGATCAACGAACGCAGCACCGCTTTGTCTTTGACGATCCGCGCGTACTGAGCGACGTTGGCCGAGGTCGGCACGCGCTCCGACAGCTCGGCCAGATACGTCGCACCGCCGATCTCGTCGAGCTCGTTGCGACCCTTCAGGTAGTCGCTCAGGGTGATCAAATCGATGGCTTCACCGCGCTCGTTGAGGGCGATCACCGCATTCATGATCTTGCGATGCCCCTCGCGGTAGAAGTCGTCGGGGATCAGGATCTCGACGGCGTTGTCGACGGCATAGTTGTCGACCAGAATACCGCCGAGAACGCCCTCCTCGGCCTCGATGCTGTGCGGAGGGATCTTTCCTTGCGGCTGCTCTGCCATCGGGCCGCGCACCATACGGCAAGCACGCCGCGAAATCCAATTTTTTCGGAGATTGTCCGCTCCAGAGCGCCGACGACCCGCTCGCCCAACGTCGAACACGCCCCGTCAATTCCGATCGAAGTTGAAAATCTTTCACAGTGTGCTGGAATGCGGGGGTGGGGTTGTGGATGAAGCGACACTCGAACAGGGGGCAACGCAGCGCATTCGCGGTGCTGGCGATCGTGCTGACGGCGACGCCGGCCTTGGCGTCGACCATCGGCGACCTCAGCCGCGTCACGGCGCGCGCGGCTCTGATCGTCGACAATAAAACGGGGGAGGTGCTCTTCGCCCGCAACCCCAACATGCCGCTGCCACCGGCGAGCACGACCAAGCTCCTGACCGCCGTCGTCGCCATGCAGAGCGGCCGGCTCGACCGCAACGTCAAAGTGAGCAAGCGCGCCAGCTCGATGCAGCCATCGAAGGCGTGGCTGAAAGCCGGCTGGACGATGAACATGCGCGATCTCGTCTACGCCATGTTGGTCAAGTCGGCCAACGACGCCGCGGTCGTCGTCGCCGAGGGGTTGGCGGGCTCGCTGACCAACTTCTCGCGTCGCATGAACGAAAAGGCCAAGTCGATCGGCGCCACCCATTCGCACTTCGTCAACCCGAGCGGTCTACCGGCGCGCGGGCACTACAGCACTGCCAACGATCTCGCTCTCATCGTCCGCCACGCCCTGCAGATTCCCGGCATGCGGCGCATCCTCACGACCCGCAACAAGACCATCCGCCCGCGCGGCGTCAGCCGCCGGGTCATCCGTCTCAAGACGACCAACAAGTTGCTCGGCAAGCGCCGTTACCAGGTGTTCGGCAAGACCGGCTACACCCGCAAGGCAAAGCGCTGCTTTGCCGGCGCCGCCTCTCTCGGCAGCCGCGAGGTCATCGTCATCGTTCTCGGCTCAAACGACCTCTGGGACGACCTCGAGCTGCTGATCGACTACGGCTTGTCGCCGCCGGCACCTGCACCGGACTGGTCGGAAGAAACCGGCTGGCGCCAGGCGCTGGTAGCCACTCCACAGCCGCAAACCCAACCGCGGGTACGGCAGCCCGCGCGCGCGGTCGCACAGGGCGATCGCAGCCGCATCGAGACCCAGCCGCGTTTCCGCTACCACGTGCAAGTCGCACGACTGCGCTCGCAAACGATCGCCCAGGATCTCCTGCGCAAGGTCGCACAGCGCGGCTACAACGTCACCGTCGAGCCGAGAAGAAGCCAGGGTCAGACCTACTACCGGGTCCTCGTGCGCGACCTCGCCGACCGCGTCATCGCCAGGCGAATCGCCCGCCAGCTCAGCCGCGAGCTACACCTGGAAACCCAGATCATCGCCGTCCGCGGCTGAACCGCATCGAGTCCGGCAAGCTCGAGGGATCAAGGCGTCACTACCTCCACTTCCTCGACCCTGGAAAAGTTCGTCCGGTCGAACGTGAGTATACGAGAGACACCATTTCCCAAAGCAGCTGCGGCAATTTGCAGGTCGAAAATCGCGGGGCCGCTGACGGGATTCTGCTTGAGAAGGCCCAAGGTACGAGCCGTCAGGTCTGCGGGCTGTGGGAGGAGCTCGACGCCGGGCAACCCGATATAGGTCTCAGCAACTTCAATGGCGTCTTTCGCCGAGTACGGATCCGTTACGCGCTTGCCACTGGTGATGGTGGCATGCAGTTCCGCAAGCACCTGTTGGACAACGCAGAAGTTTCCGTCGGTGGAGTCCGCTTCGCTGAGGGAGTCCGTGGCTGCGCAGTGGAACCGTGAGTCTTGAAACAGGGCGTAGACGAGAACGTTCGTGTCGATCAGCGTCAACTCACTGCTCATCGTTGTCCGCGTATATCATCTCCCGCGTCAGCACATCTCCGATCACCGTTCCGCGTCGCGTCGGCAGGTCGCCGACTTTCTTCGCGACCTGCCCATTCCCGAAGCGCGCGCGAAGGTGGTGCACCTGCTGGCGCAGGGCCTTTTTCATCCCTTCCGGGAGGCCACTGATGTCGATGTTGTCGCTGGGTACCATTGCGCTCTACATAGCACGATTCCGCTCCCGGGTCGCATGTAGGGTTCGCCCACCCCTTACCAATACCCTGATTTCAGGGTCGTCCAACAATCGCCCGCGCAAGGATGATCGGGACAAGCACGTCGACGATGACGGCACATTCATCAGCTGCCACGCGCCTCTCCGAAAGCCTGAGACACTCTAAGAGATTCTGATCGGCCAAACGAAACCTGCGACCCATAACACTCTAATTTCATTAGTGAGCTCATCCTCCGACTCACTCACTTCTAGTAGCTTCCTGGATACAACCCTTGCATGTACCTCGAATTATCAGAATAATCCGAGGTACATGCTCGATCGATCACTCCCACTGCCAGCTCAACCGTCCGCTTCCTTCTTCCTCTGGGGTCCTCGACAGACGGGAAAGAGCACCCTGCTGCGAGCGGCTTACCCCAAGGCGCCGCTCATCGATCTGCTGAGCTCGCGGGAGTTTTCGCGCTATTCGCGCGATCCGGGGCACCTGCGCGAGCTGGTCGACGCCCAGGGCGGTGCCGACATGGTGGTCATCGACGAGATCCAGAAGGTGCCCGCCTTGTTGGACGAAGTCCATTGGCTGATCGAAAACCGCGGAACCGTCTTCGCCCTGTGCGGCTCGAGCGCCCGCAAGCTGCGTCGCGGGCAGGCGAACCTTCTCGGCGGCCGAGCGCTGCGCTACGAGCTGCACGGTCTGGTCTCCGAGGAGCTCGGCGAGGACTTCGATCTCGTCAGATGTATCAACCACGGCTACCTGCCACGCCACTATCTGGCCACCAACCCGCGCAGGCAACTCCAAGCCTACGTTGATGATTATCTCAAAGAAGAAATCGCGGCCGAGGGGCTTACCCGGAATCTGCCTGCGTTTGCGGATTTCCTGAGTGCGGCGGCTCTGGCGGACGGACAGATGGTCAACTTCACGACGATCGCGCGAGACTGCGGCGTTTCCGCGTTTACGGTCAAGAACTACTTTCAAATCCTCGACGATACCCTACTCGGCCGTTTCCTCCCCCCCTACTGCCGGCAACCCAAGCGACGAGTCGTCCAGACTTCCAAGTTCTACTTCTCCGACGTCGGTATCGTGAACTACCTCGCTCGCCGCGGCCGCCTCGAACCCGGTAGCGAGCTCTTCGGGCACGCATTTGAGAACTGGGTGTTCCACGAGCTCTGCGCCTACCGGGCGTATCGAGAATTCACCATCGACCTCTCCTACTGGCGTCTCGCCTCCGGCGCGGAGGTCGACTTCGTCGTCGATGACGCGCGTATAGCGATCGAAGCGAAGGCAAGTGCCAGAGTCCACGCCGGCCACTTGAAGGGCCTTCGCGCAATGAAAGAAGACCATCCTCACACGACTGCCCACATCGTCGTCAGTCTCGACCCTCAACCACGGCGAACCGAAGACGGGATCGACATCCTCCCGGCAGAGGAGTTTGCACGACGCTTGTGGAACGACGAGTTGCTATCCGTCCAGGAGCGGTGAAAACCCGCCGGGTCCCGGCCACCCTGGAGATGCTCGCCAACCCCACGGCGCCGGCCGGCTACCCATCGCCCCGAGTGCGTCCATCGAGAGAGTCCGCGCTATCACCCAGCCGATAGCCATGCCGCAAATCGAGCCCGCCCTACCACAGCCCAACTCTTTCACGATGACTTCCGCGACCCCTCCCGGCCACCTTGCACCGACTACAGGCTTCCACGTACACGAGCCAATTGGCCTTGCATTAACGGGCGCAACCCGTGCATCCTCTTTTTCATACCATTCGAAGAACAGGAGCGTGACGACGCAATGACATCGTTGCTGGTTGGACCTTTCACCCCCCCCCCCCGCGCGCGGACGAAGTAATTTGCGTAGAACCTACGGCACACTCCTTTTCCTAATGTTGCAGGCCGGCAACGCGGCCGCCATCGTCACCGGCGACCCGGCGCCGTGCGCGCTTTTTGCCGACTCCGCCGACGTCGTCGAGGCGAACCTCTCGGTCGGCAGCGCATCAACGTCGATTCCGATCACGGTTCCGCCCGGACCGAACGGCATGCAGCCGTCATTGGCGCTGGTCTACAACAGCGCCGGCGGCTCCAGCCACTACGGGCACGGCTGGGATCTGCCCATCGGTCAAATCCGCCGCTCGACTAGTGGAGGAATGCTGACCTGCTCGAATACAGCCGGGCACAACGAGTACATTCTATCGGTAAACGGCCGTTCGATTGAGTTCTTCACCAACAGCATCACGGCCACCGAAGGATTCGCTCATGTGGAGGAGGAGTTTTACAAAATCAAGCGTCACCTCGGTGCCAACTCTGGGAACTACTGGGAGGTCTGGGACCGGAGCGGCACTCGGTATGTCTTCGGCCGCTACATCCGATGGTCGGAAACCTCCACAACGATACCGCGCACCGGAAGAAACACGACTGACGGCTTTCACATCCACTCCTGCCAGACCAATCTTCTCAGCGCTGGGATGAAATACACGGCAACCTGGGAGCTCACCCGAATCGAGGATACCCACGGCAACTGGATCGACATCCAGTATACAACCTCGGGGAACATCGCGAGGCCCACGCTAATCGAGTACGGAGGCAATGCCACTCTCTACAATTCCCCACGCTACATAGTCGACTTCGACTGGAATCCAATTGCGACAGCGAAGCTTCCCTTGAGCTCACGGCTCGGCATTCCACGAGAATTCACGCACCGCCTCGAGCAAATCAATGTTCGGCTCGCGTCCAATGAGCTCATTCGAGCCTACCGGTTCGAGTACGACAACTCTCGCCACGGACTGCTTCAGTTCTTGAGAAGCGTCACACTGAGAGACGAAAACAACCAGAATCTCAAGCGGTGGAACAACGAGGCAGCGTCGCGAAACTTCCTTTACGCGGAAGCTCTGAGCGACGGCCCCGTCGATCTCGGTGTCTACGGACCACAGGAGGCTTCGGTAAAATCGCCACTTCCCGACATCAGTCAGAAAACTGCGCTTCGTCTAGTGACTCAACCGCCATCGCCAACAATCGAAAATCCCGGCGGACATCTCGTGCGCACCCTCATGGACATGGACGCCGATGGCATTCTCGACCTGGTCGATACGTATCCGCTCAACAACGGCACGTACGTGGAATCGCCTTGTGAGAACCAAGGATTCGGAGAGGAAGCACAGTGGAAGTACTACCGCGGGACGCCGAGCGGCTTCGAAACGATGGCGGCGTCTTGGACAGTACCGGACGAAAACTTGATGTGCCTAATGCAGTACAGCCGAGTGAGCATGGTGAACCCATCCCTGCTCAAGACCCACACAATGACAATCGACCTCAATGGCGACGGCTATCCAGACTTCATCGACGCCGGCGAACACGAGGATCTCACTACGTCGAAGTGGCAAGTATACCTAGGAACCGCAAGCGGATTCAGCCCGAATCCGACCGACTGGGCCGGCTCCCCAAACGACGGAATTCGCCATGTCGAGTCGGATGTCGATCTATTCGGCTTCACCAGCGGCAGCCTGGTGACCCGCGATCTGATCGACATCAATGGAGACGGGCTGCTCGACCTGGTCGACACGCGCCAGCCCGGAAACTGGCGCGTTTGGCTCAATCTCGGCAACCGTTTCGCTGCCATTCGTTATTTCGACGGCCATTTCGGGGCCTTGTCTTACTCACTACCAGTCGGAGCCATAACACCCAGCACCGGCGGGACAATTCTCAGCACTCAGGACGTGACCGGCGACGGTTTGCCAGATCAAATCTTGGCCTGGGACAAGTCTCAGGACGAAACATATCCGGGAGAGTGGAAAGTCTATCCTCACGCTTCTGGATCAATGAGTCCGTTCTTTTTCCACTGGACCGCCGTCGGGGCAGAGTTCGCGCCAGCGGAAATCCTCGCACTTCCAACCGTCATGGTTGGAGACGAGGCGCGGATGGTCCTGCAAGACATGAACGCGGATGGCCTTCCAGACTTAGTTGACCACGGACCAAGCCACCGAGTTCACCTGAACTTCGGTGAGGGATTCAATCAGAGATTTCCCATCTTCCTGCCCGCAGCACCAAACACCCCGGTCGGGAGTAACACCGCAACCACCGGCCGGGAACTCATCGACCTCGACGGGGATAAATACCCCGACTACATCGACACGAGCATTGGAGGTGGCGAGTACCGAATACACCATGCAGCTGCGGGCGCGTGGTGCGCGAGCAACGGCGGCAATACCTGCGCCGAGTTCGCGGCCGATACGACGACGGTCGCCGAAAACCCAGAAGCAGTAGCGCCCAACATGCTGGTCAAGATGACCAATGAAACTGAGGGCCAAACGCGCCTGTCGTACCGCCCGACCAGCGAGATCTCGCGCAACGGCAACGACCTGCCGTTCACGCTCTGGGTGCTGACCGAACGCGTGGTTGACCCGCGGCGGGCCGAAGACGCCTCGTGGGAAGACGCGTTCACTTACACCGATCCGAACTTCTCCAGCACACACCGGAAGTTCCTAGGTTTCGGCGAGGTCGTCACCATCTCACAGAACGGGGGATCAAAAGAGCTCAAGACGGAAACTAAGTTCGAGAACGCAAGCAATAAGGTGGCACTGGCGGGAAAGATTGATCAGATTCGGGAGTACGAGTACGACAGCCTTTCGCACAACGAAACCGTGTACCGTCGCAAGAGATACAATTGGCAGTGTCGCAATCCTCTCAATGGCAACTCGGCGAGTTGTAGCGACAACCGAGTCTGGGCCCGCAACTCGGTCGACGAGACCAAGGTTTTTTCTCTGGGCGGTGGTGGAACGAGCATCTCGTTGATAGTCGACTACTTGTCATGGGCGAGCTGTGGCGGGAAGCAAACGGGGCTTCCCACATATGTGAAGGAGCGGGGCGGAAGCACCAGAGAAACGTACACCGAATACGCCTGCCCAGCCGGTGACAACAACCTGGTCAATCGCCCCAAGAGCATCCGCGTTCACGACCCAGCCAACGCAGCCGACGTTTCTCACACATGGTTCTTTTTCGACGACGCACAGCTCAACGACAACATCTCACTCGGAACGCTGACCCGCATCGAGCGCTGGCTTGATCAGGGGACGGTATTACCCGGTGCCTGCACGATGGATGCAGGCAAAACGTGTATCGTCACTCAGACCGGCTACGACGACTGGGGCAACGCCACCTCGCAGACCGATGCCAAAGGAGCAGTCACCTCGATCGCCTACGACGACTGGAACATCTACCCCGAGACCGTGACCTCGCCGCCGTTCGTGTTCAACAAAGTCAGCTACGGCTACGACCGGAAGTGCGGAACCCTGGCGTGGCAAACCGATGCCTACAAAGGCGCGACGATTCCGAGCCAAAAGACGGTCTACGAGTACGACTCGTTCTGCCGCCTGTCTGCTGTCTGGCCCCCCGGCGACAGCGAGGGGCGGCGCTCGCGCAAGTACCACTACGAGCTCGGTAGCGACTTCGTGCCGACCCGCACGCATACCGAGATCCGCGAGCCAAACGCTCCGGGCGACTTCGTCAACGAGTTCGTCTTCCAGAACGCTTCGGGTCAGACCACCCAGCGCCAGGTCGAACGCATCGTCGACGGCGTCGAGTCGAGGGTCATCACGACCTTCTTTCACGACGCCCGCGGCCGGCGATCCCGGGTGGTCGGACCGACCGCTGTTGCGGGGTTCAACACCGATCCGGGCTTTTACAACGGTGTGACGGCACCGGAGACCGAGTTTCGCTACGACGTGCTGAACCGGCAAACCGAAACCGAGTGGCCGGACGGCAGCCGCCGGGTCACCGACTACAGCGACCCCTCACAGGTGGCGGTACGAGACGAGTGCTATGAAGACGCGAGCTGCACCGGCTCCAAGGTCGTTTCGGTCACCGACGGTTTCGGGCGCGTGCTGGAAAAGAAGGTCTACAAGCAGGATAACTTCGAGCTGCGAACCGTATACACCCACGACATTGTCGGGCGTCTATTGACCGAGACGCAGAGTGGGACCCAGACGACGCTCAACAACCTGACGACCCGGACCTACACCTACGACACGCTAGGCCGGCTACTGACGCGCGACGATCCGGCGTCGGTGGGGCTGTGGCGGTTCGGCTACGATTTCAACGGCAACGTCATCCACGAAGACGACCCCAAGACGGGACAGAGCATCGAGATCTGCTACGACGTGGTCAATCGGCCGCGCGAGAAGTTTTACGAGAGCACCGACAACTATAGCGCCACGCCGTGCCTACAGGGCAGCGGAGCAATCACCTACACCTACGACGACACAGCGGCCGGCAACTACGGTGTGGGAAGGCTCACCCACGTCTCCGACCTGAGTGGCAGCACGGCGCTGAAGTACGACGTGCGCGGGCGGATCGTGCGCGAAGACAAGACGATCGAGGTCGACGGTATCGCCAAGTCCGCTCTCTTTCTCACCGACTACGACGACGCCGACCGACCGGAGCTGATCACCTACCCCGACGGCGAGCTGCACACCTTCGAATACGACGCCACCGGCCAGCTCATCCGTCTCGGCGGCCACCACCCCTACGTCGACGATGTCGCCTACGATCACCTCGGCCGCCCCAAACAGCTCGCCCGAGGCAACGGCACCACCGACGTCTGGGAGTACCAGGCACCGCGCGAGCGCCTGAGCCGTGTTCGTACGCACAAAGACGACACCAACTGCACGGATGTAGCCACCTGCTATACAGACCTGAGCTACAGCTCGTACAAACCAACGGGTTTGGTCGGAGTGATTTTCGACTCGCGAAACGCCGCGGGCGACGACCTACTCGCCTCGGGGGCGTTTGGCTACGATTTTCTCGGCAGGTTGACCGGAGTGGCCTTCAGTCACGACGCCGGGACCTATACCTACGACGACCTGGGCCGGGTCCTCGACATGAACGGCACCGGCATCACCTATCACGGTGTCAACGTGCACGCCCCGATCCGTTTCGATGGTGGACAGACCTTGGTCGCCGACGAGAACGGCAACATCGTCACCAAAAGGACGACCCAGTACACCTACACCCCGGACGATCGGCTCGAGCAGGTCGATCTGCCGAACGGCGATACGGTCGAGTTTCTCTACGACTACTCGGGCAAGAAAGTCGCCAAAGTCGTCAACGGTACCGAGGTCACACGCTACTACGGCGACCGCATGCAGGTGCGCGACGACATCGTCACGACGTCGTATTTCCTGGGCGGTCGGCGCATCGCCCTCAACCGCACCCAGGCCGATCAGGGGGAGACCTATGCCGACGCCGGCCCGGCGGGCATGCCGCTGGTCGTCACTGCGAGCAAGAGCGTCACGGGATACCTCCTGATCGCCCTCGTTCTCGGTCTGCTGACAGCGCCAAGCCGCCGCAAGCAGGTCGTTGGCCTGCGCCCGCGCGAGGGCCATTCGATCCTCATCGTCCTGGCCATGCTCGCCTCGCTGTGTCCGCTGCCGGCCCGGGCACAGTGCGAGCCACCCGCCAATGGCTGGGTGCGCCACTTGCACGCCGACCACCTCGGCTCGACCGTGGCGATGACCAACGGCGACGGCGATCTGGCCGAACAAATCCGCTACCGCAACTACGGCGAGGTACGCGGCCGCTGGAACGCCGCCGGCAACCCGATCGGCTCGGGTGACTCCGCCTACCGCTACGAATACACCGGCTACGAGAACGAGATCGACTCCGGCCTCATGTACGCTGGCGCTCGCTTCTACGACCCCGAGATCGGCATGTTCCTCACCCACGATCCGGTGGCGGAGTTCCCCAGCCCGTACACCTACACGGGATGGAATCCACAGAACTTCGTCGATCCCACTGGAACGAGGGTTTGCAGAGGAGGCGTAACAGGCGACTTCGACATCAGAGTCAGCCCCGACGATTGCGACGCGATTGAGGTTATCGTCTTTCCCAAACCAGAACCCAAGCGGCCGAAGCAACCGCCGAACGCCCCTGACCGCCGATCACGACGCCGGCGCAGACCCGCACCACCACCACCGGCGCCCCTACCCGAGCCAGTAACCCCAGACGCAGCCCTCGTCGCAGCCAGCATCGGTATCGGCATCGGCACCGCTGTCGCCATCAACTTCATCCCCGGCGCAGGCATCGCTTCAGACCTATTCACGATCTTCGACTCCGACGCTTCAACGTTTGAACGAGCGCTGGCGGGCGTTAGCTTGGTAGCGAATATTGCGACCCTTGATGCACTGCCAAATTTCGGTGCGGTTCGATCTATCCAGGACTCAGCTGAAACTCTTAGTCGCTTGGGGACATCACGCGAATCAGCGCAGAGACTTGCTCGAAAGGCAGCAGAAGCGCAAGCAAATCCTCGTATTGGAGTTCACGGTGTGTCTGTGACTGCGGGGAGGCCACGAGGACCCACGTCCAGTGCGCCGCGGGCAAGAGTTGAGCGGGTGTTTCCTGTGCATGACACTCCGACACGAGCGGATCCGTTGCATCGAACGGTAGAACTCCCCTCTCCAGTTACGTCTGACGTAGCTGCCCTATTCAACAAGCTATTCCGAAGGTAGGGAGATGGGAAGCAACTGCTGTCGACACATTGTGGGGACGAAGCGAAACGTCGCTTCGCCCTTTGGGCGTCTTGTCGTTTTTGGGTACTACGATGGCCCTACCGATGGCGTTGCAGAGTGTAGCAAATGCAAGGCTGCGTATCGATTCGAGCTGTTGGATTGGGACGAGGGACAGGATCTCCGTGTGTTCTCCTTGGCCCCCCTTGAGATGAGCATCGACGAGTTTGAACGACTGACCCAGTTGACACCAACTTGGCCAGTTTGGGTTCTAATTCGAGATGACGTGAGCTCGGCACAGGAGGCTGTTGATGCTGCCATTGCCACAATGTCAAGCATCGAATTTGTGATCTCTACTTACGATCTCCTCGCCACGATCATTGACTGGCGACCCGCGGGATTGGCTAAGGAGAAAGACTGGTTCGCCGCGCTGGAACGCTCTCGCAAGAGCGCTTTACCCTGAGCAGCTATCGACCACGTTCTAGTCCTCGGCCTTCGAATGGTTACGCGGGAAAACCGTGATCGGTGACAATAGGGACACTACCGACAATGCACTACAGGATCCTCATCGTCATCGGTTTGACGGTCGGTTGCATCGTCTTCGCCGCGGAGGCCACGAGACGAAACGCCGATTCGCGCCGCTTCCTCGCAGCCCTCGTGCTGATAGCAACTGCAGCCTTGGTCGGAGGCAAGGTTTGGGCCTTCGTCGAGCGCGGCGGTGTCGGTGGCAGCGGTCTGCGCTACCCCGGAGGGCTGATCGGGATCGCTGCGGCTCTGGCTATACTGCGCCTGCCGCGTTTCGGGATTTCCGTGCCGCTGTTTGCCGACGTACTGGCGGTAGCGATGCCCTTTGGCTTCGCGACGATACGCATCGCCTGTCTCGTTCAGGGCTGTTGCTTCGGTCACCTGTGCGAGCTCCCTTGGGCCACGACGTTCGGCGAGGGCACGACGGCCTGGCAGGTGCAGCGCCTGCAAGGTGTGATCGAGCCGAACGCTCTCGAGTCACTGCCCGTCCACCCACTGCAGGTCTATTTCGGCCTGTGGTGTCTGGCTGTCGGCTTCTTTCTGCTCTGGTTCCGCTCCCGCCAGAGCTATGCAGGGCAGCTCGCCCTGCTCTATCTCGCCGTGCACGAGCCGGGAAAGTGGGCGCTCGAGTTCCTGCGCTACCAGAACGCACCGGCAGTGCAAATGGTGTCCGGCTTCGTCGGCATCGCTGCCGCCGCCACTCTATTCATCGCACATCGCAGACGCTCGAGCAGCGCGATCGAGCACGCATCTTTGAATTCAACGAAAATCGTGGAGGAATGACGATGCGAATCGCACTTTGGATGATCGTTCTCGCCGGCGCCGGGGTTTGGGGAATCGCAGCTGCGGGCACCGACGTGGTCGCAGCTGCAAAGGAGGAGCCTGCTGCGCAACCTGCGGCCAAGCTGGCCAAGCGCGGGCGGGCGGCCGTCGTCGCCAGCGCCGCTCGAACCAAAATCGCACCAGACGAACGCGAGTACACCTTTGACGTCTGGGATACCGACAACGTCGCTTCGGTCAGCGGCTTCGTCACCACCAAGGGGCTGCCCGAGATGAGCGGCGGCGACCTCGGCGACGTGCGCTGGCGTGTCGCCGGCTCAGCGATCAGCGGCTATTTGATGAAGAACGGCAGCAACGTCGCGAAGTTCGAGGGCGTCCTCGCCACAGACGGCGCCGTCGGCACGATCCGAACCGCAGGCGGTCACCATGGCACGTGGGTGTGGGACGGTCCGCTGCCGGAAGTTGAACGGCGCGAGCGGGAGAAGTGAGCCACGTGGCAGCTTTCGGTTTGCTGAGAGCTCAGAGTCGCACGGATCGGATCAGCGAGAAGAGCAGAGCCGAGGTCACCGTCAACGCGAAGACACAAACGCCCCGGCCCAAAGTTGCTCCAGAAACTCCCGCCAAGGAAGAATCACGACCTTACCCACCCGGCGGCGACGCGGTTCGAAGCAAACGCAGATCAGGTGCTTCCAGCTTTGCTCTTCGGCAATTGCATGCAGTGACTTGAGATCAGAACCCGAGACGTTCGACTTCGCCTTGGCTTCGATCGCCGTGTGGTCACCCATCACAAAGTCGACCTCGAATCCCGACTTCGATCGCCAGTAGTAAAGGGGATCGCCGGACGTGTAGTCACGGTGGGCAATCAGCTCGTGAAAAAGCACTGTCTCAAAGGCCTCGCCGTACTCGTGCGTGCCCTGACTAAATTCGGCTTCCCTCAGCGCAGCAACCACGCCGATGTCGAAAAAGTAGTACTTCGACGAGCTCAGTGGTTTTCGCCGTTTCGACTTCTTCCAGGCAGGGAG
The DNA here is from genome assembly GCA_965216585.1 of uncultured Binatia bacterium (SeqCode). GTDB lineage: Bacteria > Desulfobacterota > Binatia > HRBIN30 > CADEER01 > CADEER01. The sequence continues at coordinate 1,704,875 of CBDCGC010000003.1, forward strand.
CTCATGAAGCAGCAGCGTGTCCTCGAGGATCGAGAAGTACTCGTACACCGTAGTACGCGCCACCTGGGCATCGTTACCAACTTTCGTGAAGTTGACGATGCTACCGTTACACAGTGCGGCCACACGCAGGAAACGGCTGAAGGCGGGGGCGTTGCGCGTGAGACCCTCAGCAACGACCTCCTGCTGGAGGTAGAGACTCGCATACCCATCGAGATCAGCCGCCGGATCGTCAGAAAAATAGATCGATGGTAGGAGACCCCGGCGCGTTGCACGGGCGAGATCATAGTCGGCACCGAGCTCGGCATACGTCAAAGGGTGGAGGGCCTTTGTACGCGCGCGCCCGCCTAGCAAATTGACACCGCCGGCACGTAGTTTTCGCGCGCTCGAGCCGGTGAGGAGGAAATGCAGACCCCGCTCTTCGATGAGCCGGTGCACTTCATTGAGTAGGTTCGGCAGGCGCTGCACCTCGTCGATCACGACATACCGTTCCCCCGTCTCAATTTCTTGACCGAGGCGCCCGAGATCACGACTCAACCGGAGGAAGACCCCACTGTCGAGCAAGTCGAAGGTGCGCACCCCCCCCAAGGAATGTCTGATCAGCGAGGTCTTTCCCGTTTGACGAGGCCCGAACAAGAAATGCGACTTCTTTGCCACCAACGCCCGAAGGTCGAGCGATCGCGGAACGAACCTTTTTGACGATTCAATCGTCATTTGGCAGAACAAATGACGACATTGTCGTCATTTGTCAACACCCGCACCTCGTCCAAATTGGCGTGAAGCCAGCAGACGGTGCACGAGCCGAGCATTCCTTCACCTCGAGATGACCGAGCGTCGCCGCGACATAGCGCGCCCCGGTCAGCAGCGGGCGCTCTGCGCGACTTCTCTCAACAGGGCGATGTTGTCGCTGTGGCCGGTCTTGCGGGCGTCGACGTGGCCGCGGAGGGGGCGGCCGAGGAGGTAGAGGTCGCCGAGGACGTCGAGGATCTTGTGGCGCGCCAGTTCTTCGGGGTAGCGCAGCTCGGTGTTGACGATGCCGTCGTCGCCGATGAGGATGCAGTTGTCGAGTCGGCCACCGCTGGCCAGGCCGACCGAGGCCATGGCCTTCATGTCTTTCATGAAGCCGAAGGTGCGCGCCGGCGCGATCTCTTCGCGGAAGGATTCGCCGCCGTTCAATACGAAGGTGTATTTCTGCCGGCCGATCGGCGGCGGATAGAGAAGCGTGTAGGAAACGCGGAAGTCGTCGGCCGGCTCGATTCGAATTCCCTCTTCGTTGGGCTCGTCGGAGCCGACCGAAACTGCCTCGGCGATGATCAGCTCATCGACGGCTTCACCCTGGTCGCGCACCCCCGCCTCTTCGATGAGACGGCAGAACTCGCGCGCCGATCCGTCCATCGCCGGCACTTCTGCCTGCACTTTGACCGAGGCGTTGGTGATTCCGTAGGCGTGAAACGCCGCGAGCAAATGCTCGACCGTCCCGACCGTCACGTCGCCCTGGTGCAGCGTCGTCGCAAATCCGGTCGACTCGACGTAGTCGAGGTGGGCGGGCACCGACTCTCCACTCGTGATGTTGGTAAAGGTGATGCCGTGACCGGCCGGCATCGGGTTGAGCACGAGGCCGGACTTCACCCCGGTATGCAGCCCGTGGCCGCTGGCAATCACCGGCTGGCCGAGGGTTCGCTGTTGGCGACCACCAGCAGGAGCAACGGCACCGGCAGCCTGCGTTTGCGCCGAGGCGCCCATGGCATCACCTGCCGCGCCGGCGTCGTTCGCCAAGGCGCGACCGACGACCTGCAGCAGAGCGTCGATGGAGAACGGTTTCTCGATGAAGTCGAACGCACCGAGCTTGGTGGCACGCACGGCGGTTTCGACGTTGCCATGGCCAGAAATCATGACCACTCGCGGCCGACTCGGCTCGCCCTGCAATTGCCGCAGGAGCTCGATGCCATCGATGTCGGGCATCCACACATCCAACAACACCAGATGCGGCCGCTCGGCGCGCACGATGTCCAGTGCCTCGCGACCGCCGCTGGCCTCGAGCACGCGCAGACCTTCGTCGTTCAGGACACCGCGCAACGAGGTGCGGATTTCCGCTTCGTCGTCGACAATCAACACCGTCGCCATGGCTCTCTCCCTAGCACGCATCAGGCGCGCATGGCAGCCGCAAGGTGCGGCGCCGCGCGCACCGGAAAGTCGACGACGAATTTCGTCCCGCGCGGCTGGTTGTCGCGCACCCGCACATAGGCTCGGTGCTCGGCGACGATCGAAGCGACGATCGCAAGTCCGAGACCGGTGCCGTCGCTCTTGGTCGAGAAGTAGGGTTCGAACAATCGACCGCGCGCCTCGGCGCTGAGACCGCTACCGTTGTCGGCCACCTCCAGGCGGACGACCGCGACGCGCGGATCGTGCGAGATGCCCACTTCGATACGCGGCTCGTCGACCCCCTGGCAGGCGGCCAGCGCATTGTCGAGCAGATTGATGACCACGCGCTTGATCGCTTCCGGATCGATTTCGACGGCCGGCACGTCGGACTGGGCATCGACCTGGAAGTGGACGTCGCGATGCCCCTCGCGATACAACACCAGTGCATCTTCGACGACTTCGGAGAGATCGTTGGTCGAAACCTCGACGGCCGGCAGGCGAGCAAAGGTCGAGAACTCATTGACCAGCCTCTTCAACTGCTCGACCTGCCCGACGATGGTGTTGGTACACTCCTCCAGCAGCGCGCCGTTCTCCGGCCCCAACATCGCGCCATAGCGTTTGCGCAACCGCTGCGCCGACAGTTGGATCGGCGTCAACGGATTCTTGATCTCGTGCGCGATCCGCCGCGCCACCTCGCGCCACGCCTCCATCCGCTCGACGCGCAGCAGATAGGTCACGTCCTCGAGAAAGAGAGTCGCGCCAGCCGCCTCGCCACTTTCATCCGTCAAGCGGATCGCCGCCACCCAGGCGGTCACCGGGCGAGGGCCGACGGTCAGCCGCACCTGGCGCTCGATGCGCTCCTCGTCTCCGGTAGCGACTTCGTCGAGCAGCTCGCGCAGCGGCAACAAGTGTTCGGCGTCGAGAACCTCGTCGAGATCACGTCCGCGCACGCGGTCCGCCTCGAGGCTGAGCATCGAGCTCGCCGCCGGGTTCAACGCCGCAATGACACCGTCGCGATCGACCGACAAGACCCCGGCCGTGATGTTGCGCAACACGTTCTCGATGTAGCGGCGGCGCTCGTCCAACTTCGACTGCGTCGTCTGCAGCGCACCCGCCATTTGGTTGAACGACGAAAACAAGCCGGCAAACTCTTCATCGCCGCGCGCTTCGGCACGGTAGTCGAGGTTGCCCCGCGCCACTTCACTCATCCCTTCGCCGAGATGCTGGATCGGCACGGTAAAGCCCTTGGCGAAGGTGAAGCCGAACCAAATCGCCGCCAGCAAGACGACCAGGGTGATCAAAAGGAGCGTCAGCGTGTAGCTGTTGACGATCGGCTGTCTGAGGACACCGAGTTGGCGGTATTCGTCGTGCGTCCGCGCCGTCGTCTGCGCCGCACGGCTGACCTCCTTGGGAACCAGGTAGTCGGCGACCACGGCCCCGACGACCGTGCCATCGAGCGCCCGCGCCGGCACACCGCCGCGAACCAGGTCGCCGGCGGCTGCTTTCTGGGTACGCGTGAAGTGCATTGCATCCGAAAAGGTCGACGCAATATCGGCCCGGACGACGCGCAACTCGCGTTCGTTCAATCCCTCGTCGTGCGCCAGCGCGAGGGGACCCTCGCGCCCCACGACCTGAATGGACTGAAGATTGAGCTCGCTGCGGCGATTCTCGAGAAAGTGTTGCAAACGCTCGCGCCGCTCCGGCGCCAACAACCCGCGGCGGCGGATCTCGCCCTCGAGTTGCAGCGCGTGATGCAGAGCATCGTCGCCGGCGCGCTGATAGTAGCGATGCGCCACCACCAGGGCGCCACCGACGGCGTTGTCGACCCGTGTGCTGAACCAGTTGTCGATCGCCTCGGAAAGAAATCCCTCGGCGACGACGAAGAGCAGAAGCGCCGGGAACAGAGTCAGAGTGACGAACGCAATGACCAGGCGGGCGCGCAGACGGGCACCGAAGATCCTCTGCCGGCGCTCGACCACCAGCTTGACGAGATTGCGAGCGACCAGGAAGACGAAGAGTACGAGCAGAATGACGTTGAGGTTGATGAGCAGGAAGAAAATGATGTTGCCGGTCAACGACGAGGAGTTGGTGAGATCGGGCAGGCGCGTCTGCACGATGGCCAGACCCAAGAAGGCGACCGCCAGCAGGAAGATGATCACACCCTCGCGGCGGCGACGGCGCATTTCCGATGCCGGCGATGGTGACGGCTCGACGGTCGGCGGCTCGCTCATCGCTCGAAGAGCTTCCCCTGCGCCGTCGACTCGAGTGTGGGGGTTCGCCCGAAGTACTCGAACGCCGCCGGCGTCGCGACTCGGCCCTTGGGGGTGCGATTCAGGTACCCCTGCTGGATGAGGAACGGCTCGTAGACATCCTCGATGGTGTCGCGTTCTTCGCCGATCGCCGCCGCCAGCGTTTCGACGCCGACCGGGCCACCGCCAAATTTGTCGATGACCGTGCGCAACAGCTCGCGGTCCATGCGATCGAATCCGCAGCGATCGACCTCGAGCAACTCCAGACCGCGGCGCGCCACCTCGTCTGTGATGACGCCATCGGCGCGCACCTGGGCGAAGTCGCGCACCCGCCGCAACAGTCGGTTGGCGATGCGCGGCGTGCCGCGCGAGCGCCGTGCGATCTCGCCGGCCCCGCCGGCGTCGATGGGGACGTCGAGAATCGCCGCCGAGCGGTGGATGATCTGCGCCAGCTCGCTCGGGTCGTAGAACTCCAGACGCAGCGTCACGCCGAAACGCGAACGCAACGGCGAGCTCAGCAATCCGGTCCGCGTCGTCGCGCCGACCAGGGTGAAGCGCTTCAAATCGAGCTTCATCGAACGCGCCGACGGCCCCTGGCCGATCATCACGTCGATCTGGTAGTCCTCCATCGCCGGGTAGAGAATTTCCTCGACAGCGCGGTGCAAACGGTGAATTTCATCGATGAAGAGAACGTCGTGCTCGCCGAGGTTGGTCAACAAGGCGGCGATGTCACCCGGCCGCTCGATCACCGGCCCCGACGTCGAGCGCAGATTGACACCGAGCTCGCGGGCGATGACATGCGCCAGCGACGTCTTGCCGAGACCGGGAGGTCCGTAGAGCAGCGTGTGGTCGAGATTCTCGCGCCGCGCCAGCGCCGCCTCGATGGCGACCTGCAAGTTGGCCTTGACGCTCTCCTGGCCGGTGTAGTCGTCCAGTTGAACCGGTCGCAGGGCAGAGTCGAATCCGGCGTCCTCTTCGGCCGCCTGCGGTTCGACGATGCGATCGTCGGGGAGACCTTCGCTCATCCGCCCAGTGTCTTGAGAGCCTCTCGAATCACGGCCGCCAGATCCTTCCCGCCAGCGGAGACGGCGCGGCGCACGGCTGCGTCCGCCTCGGCCTCACGATAGCCCAGATTGACCAGGGCGGATACCGCTTCACTCTCGGTGCCGCCGGCGCTGCCCGGGCCACTCGGGCGGTTGCCCGCCGATGCCGCTACCTTGTCCTGCAGCTCGACGACCATGCGCTCGGCGGTGCGCTTGCCGATCCCCGGGATGCTCACCAGACGCTTGGTATTGCCCTCGGCCAGCGCCGTGATCAGATCGGCCGTCGGCATGCCCGACAGAATCGTCAGCGCCATGCGCGGGCCGATGCCCGAGACGGCGACCAGTTGGAGAAAGAGCGACTTTTCATCCTCGTCGACGAAACCGAAGAGCTCGAGCGAGGTGTCTCGCATGTGCGTGTGGATGAGCAGCTCGACCTCCGTGCCGGTGTCGGCGAGCTCGGAGAACGCGTTGAGCGATACGGCGACACGGAAGCCGACACCGTGCACGTCGATGAGCAAGCCGGCCGGCGACTTCTCGGCCAGCACACCGCGCAGGCGGCCGATCATCGCCACCTCTCCGCGCGGCCGCCGCGCCGGCTGCGCAGGCGGCCGCCGACGGCCGGCGCCGCCTCGAGTCGGGCCGCGAAGCCGGCCGTATTGAGATGACAGATCGCTGCGCCCAGCGCATCTGCTTCGTCGTTGGCGAGCGCATCGACGTGGTTGAGCAAGCGGCCGACCATCGCCTGCATCTGTTGCTTGTCGGCGCGGCCACTGCCGCAGACGGCAATCTTGATCGACGCCGGTGAGTATTCGTGAACCGCAACTCCAGCTCGCGCCGCGGCGACCATGACGGTGCCACGCGCCTCGCCCAGGCGGAATGCCGTCTGGACATTGTCGCCGACAAAGCTCTGCTCGAGGCTGAGCGCTTCGACGTCGGAGCGTTCGCAAAGATCGCAGACCAGCGTGAAGATCTTCTCCAGCTTCACGGCGCGCTCACCGCGCAGGCGCAAAACGCCGCTGTCGATGCGCACCAGCGATTGGCCGCGCAACTCGACCACACCCCAACCGGTGACGGTCGTACCCGGATCGATGCCCAGCGCGCGTTTCCTACCGGCCATCGACTCCACCTCCCCACCACGCCCGTCCTTACGGGCCGCACGCCGGTACGACTAGCCGGCTGCCAACTTCTCGAGCTCGTCCGGCGGGATGTCCAGATTGGTCGCCACATCCTGGACATCATCGTGGTCCTCGAGCTCATCGAGGAGCTTGAGCGCCCGCTGCGCTTCGGTTCCCTGTAGATCAACCGTATTGGAAGGCACCATCGTCACCGCCGCGCTCGACGTTTCTATGCCGGCGGCGTCGAGTGCTTCCTTGACGGCGTCGAATCCATCCGGCGCCGTCGACACCTCGAACAGATCCTCTTCCTCGGCAATGTCCTCGGCACCGGCCTCGAGTGCGACTTCCATCAACTTGTCTTCGTCGGCTCCTTCTTTGTCGACGGTCAGGACGCCGCGCTTTTCGAACATCCAAGCGACACAGCCGGACTCTCCCATGTTGCCGCCAAACTTCGAAAAGAGGTGACGGATCTCCGACACCGTCCGGTTGCGGTTGTCGGTCATCACCTGCACCAACACCGCCGTGCCGCCCGGCCCGTAGCCCTCGTACTGGATCTCCTCGTAGTCGACCCCTTCGAGCTCGCCGCTGCCTTTTTTGATGGCCCGCTCGATGTTGTCCAACGGCACGCTGCTCGAGCGCGCCGTGTTGACCGCCGTGCGCAGGCGCGGGTTGGCATTGACGTCACTGCCGCCCATTTTCGCAGCGACGGTGATCTCCTTGATCAACTTGCTAAAGAGCTTTCCGCGCTTTGCGTCCTTGGCCGCCTTTTTGTGCTTGATCGTGCTCCACTTGGAGTGGCCTGACATGGATCTTCCCCTGGCTGGATCGTCCCGGCTAGCATACGCGCCGCAGCGACGAAAACGAAGCCCTGTCGACGGCCAGCGCTACTCGCTCTCCTTTACCAAACCGCGACGCCGCGCATATTCCAAGAGCGCCGTGTGCAACATGCGCCGGCCGCGCGATAGGCGGGAACGCACCGTGCCAATCGGGCACTCCATCGCCTCGGCAGCCTCTTCGTAGCTCAGCTCCTGGAGATCGACGAGAAGGACGGATTCCAGATAGTCCGCCGGTAGGGCTTTCAAGGCATCTTCGACCTCCTGATCGAGAACCCGATCGAGGACCAGCCGCTCCGGGTTTTTCTCACCGCCATCCGCCGACAGGGCGGCGGCGTCGAGCAACTCCTCTTCCAGCTCGACCTGCTGGCCGCCCTTCTGCCGCTCGCGGTAGCGGTTGCGGAAGAGATTGTGCGCGATCGTCAGCAACCACGCACGGCAGTTCGTACCCGGTTCAAAGCGCTGCCAGAAACGAAAGGCGCGGAGATATGTCTCCTGGACGAGATCTTCAGCTTCACTGCGATCGCGCGTGAGGTAGAGCGCATTCGTGAAAACCTGATCCATCAAGGGCACGGCAACTTCCTCGAAGGAGTGTTCGCCGTCCGTGCCTGCCCTCTTTACGCCCTCACTCATCCCATCCGACTGCTAGTGCCGAACCTCTTCTAGCACCAGATCTCGCCCGCGACGACGCCGCTCACGCCAGTCCGAGAAGGGGATCGAGTTCGCCCCCGTCGTCGAGGGCCTGCAGCTCCTGGTAGCCACCGATCGACGCGCCGTCGATGAAGATCTGGGGCACCGTCCGACGACCCGACCGCGCGACGACATCGTCGCGCAAAGCCGCATCGGTCGTGACGTCGACTTCGTCGTAGGCAACGCCCTTGTGGTCGAGAAGACGCTTTGCGCGAACGCAAAAGGGGCATACTTCGGTCGTGTAGATCGTGACTTCGGCCATCACCGTTGCTCGAATTGTTCAGCCTAGCCGCACAGCCATTGGCCCGCAAGCAAGCTCGCGGTGGTTGCCGCCACCTGTGAATTCGTCTTTCCGGAACGAGGTTGCGGGAACCAATGCGAATGTTTCGGTGTTGACCAAGATGGGGCGATGGTTCGAAAAATTTCCTCGGGGACAACGAGTAGCAGATGATTCTAGATTGCAGCGAGTACGCGGACCTCGCTGCGGCACACGCGGATGGCGTTCTCAGCGCCGCCGAGGCTGTCGCCGCAGATGATCACGCAGCGAAATGTGCGTCGTGCGCCCATCTCCGTCACCAGCAGGAGATCGCGCGTGCCGCCGTGCGCCGGGGGACGCGCACGGCGGTGGCGCCTGCCTCGCTGCGCGCCGCCGTCGGCCAGCAAGTCGCGGCAGCGGCCGAGCCGCCGGTCGCCAACCGCCGCTGGATGATGGTCGGCGCCGTCGCCGCCGGCCTGCTCCTCGCCCTGGTGCCGGTTCTGCGCCCAGGCCACAGCGGCCTGATCGAGACCCTGGCCGCCGACGTCGCGGCGGCCGCCAGGGTCCCCGCATTGGACCTCGAGACGGACGACCCGGCGGAGTTGCGCGGCTACTACCAGCGGCACGGCTTCACCTTCGCAAATACTGTCGAGGACCTCGAACCGGCGGGAATGCATCTGCTCGGCGGCTCGGCGTCGGAGGTCGGCGATGCGGCAACGACGCTGACCGTCTACGAGAAAGACGGCGAGCGGGTGGTTTGCCGCCGTTTCCGCGCCAATGCGATCGATCTTCCCGCTGGCGGCCGTCAAGTCGGCGGTAGCGAGGTCTTCACGAGAAACGGAGTCAGCATCGCTCTTACTCGTATGGGTGACATCGTCTGTGCCATGGCCAGTGCGATGCCAGCCGAGCACTTCGTGTCCTCACTCCGACTCGCCCACCACCACTGATCTCGCGCGAAGGTCAGCCACGGCGAAGGGGGAGCGAGTTTCAGGCCAGATCGCAATGATGATCCCGCGCTTGGCTATTCTGGCGGCGGCACTCGCGCTCAGTGCCTGCACGGCGGTGCGTCCCCTCGACTCGGCGACGCCCGCCCTCACCGCCGACTTCCACAGCAACCTCGACAGCGTAATGCGCAACTTCGTCGACGCTCGCGGCCGCGTCGACTACGGCGCTCTGGCCCGCGATCGCACCCAACTCGAGCGCTACTTTGCCCTCGTTGCAGCCTATTCGCCGGACTCCCACCCGCACCTCTTCGCCACTTCCAACCAAGCTCTCGCCTATTGGATCAACGCCTACAACGGCGCCGTCCTGGCCGCCGTGACGCGCAACTACCCGATCCGCGGCGTCGGCGACGTCGGTTGGTCGTTGATGAAGATCGGCTTCTTCGTTCAGCAGCAGTTCACCTTCGGTGGGGCAACGATGAACCTCTACGACCTCGAACACAAAGTCATCCGCGATCGCTTCCGCGACCCGCGCATCCACTTCGCCATCAACTGCGCATCCGTGGGATGCCCACGCCTGCCGCAGCACGCTTTCCGGGCGTCCGACCTCGACGCCCGACTCGACGAAGAAACGCGGCGCTTCTTCGCCGAGGAGCGCAACGTGCGCATCGACCACGCCGCTCGCACCGTCCACCTGTCGGCCATTCTCGATTGGTATGCGGACGACTTCCTCGTCTGGCCCGAACACCGCTTGCCGGACGAGCCGGTGCTCGTCGACTACATCGCCCTCTACTCTGCAGCGGCGCGGCGCGCCGAGCTCGAACGAGCGAGATCCTACGAGGTGCACTTCAACGCCTACGACTGGTCCCTCAACGACCGCCGCTAAAGCCATCGACGGAGTGCTTTTGATTTCTCTCCTCGCCTGGGATAGGCGCGCAGCATGACGGTCGGAGAACGCTTCGAGAAGCTCGTTGGGATCATGCACCGCTTGCGCGCTCCCGGGGGCTGCCCGTGGGACGGCGAGCAGACCCACGAAACGATCAAACCCTACCTCATCGAGGAGGCGTACGAGGTGCTCGAGGCGATCGACGGCGGCGACGACAAGGAGCTCTGCGGCGAGCTCGGCGACCTGTTGCTGCAGGTCGTCTTCCACGCCGAGATGGCATCCGAGACCAGCCGCTTCGAGATCGGCGACGTCATCCAGGCGATCTGCGACAAGATGGTGCGCCGCCACCCGCACGTCTTTGCCGACACCGAGGTCAGCGGCGCCGAAGAGGTGCTGCAGAACTGGTCGAAGATCAAGGAAGCCGAACGCCGCGAATCCAAACAAGACGATTCAGCGCTCGCCGGTGTGCCGCGCGCCATGCCAGCCCTGCTGCGCGCTCATCGCATCGGCGAAAAGGCCGGCCACGCCGGTTTCGATTGGCCCGACGTACGCGGTGTCGTCGCCAAAATCCACGAAGAGCTCGACGAGCTCGAACGAGCCATGGCCTCGGAAACCAGCGAACGCATCGCCGCCGAGATCGGCGACCTCATCTTCGCCACGACCTCACTGGCCAGGCATCTGAAAATCCGCTCCGAGGATGCGCTCGGCGCCGCCACTGATCGCTTCACCCAGCGCTTTCGCGCAATGGAATCGGAGTTGCGCGAGCGCGCGCAGGCGATGTCCGAGTTGTCAGACCGAGAAAAAGACGATCTCTGGAAACGAGCGAAGCAACACTTGGCGACCGACTGACGCGGCGGCTACGTGCCGGAAACCTGCTCGACGACCCATCGACGCGCCCGCTCGACCTCAGCACCGCCGATGAGGTAGGCCGATGCGCAGAAGGTTGCGATGCCGCCGCCGACCAGGATCGCCACCGCCAAAGCACGGCTCAGCGTATCGCCGGCGAGCCACGTCGCCAGGGCCTGCTTGCCGGCAAACACCGCCACCGCCATCGCCGAGGTCGCCAGCAGACTGCGCACCAGCGAACCGCGGACGGCACCCGCCGCGAAGGCGCCGAGCTTTCTGCGCAAGGGAAACCCCAGCAGCAGGAGGTTCACCACACCGCCGATCGACGTCGCCAGCGCCAATCCGGTGTGGCCATAGTCGGCCAGCGACAGGGCGTTGATCGACGACGCCAGCCACGCCGGCTGCGTCGTTGGTGGGACGGGGCCCATCAGAGCCAGGCTGGCGACGATGTTCGTCACCACGGCCGCGGCCGCGGCCAACATCGGTGTACGCGCGTCGCCCAGGGCGTAGAAGGCCGGCGCCAGCAGGCGCGCCGCAGCGGCACTCCACAAGCCCAAGGAGTATGCGCGCAGGGCGGACGCCGCCAAGGCACTGTCTGCGGCGGAGAAAGCGCCGCGTTCGAAGAGCACGGCAACGATCGGCTCGGCCAGTAGGATCAAACCCGCCGTCGCCGGTACGGCGACGAAATTCGTCAGGGAGAGGGCAAATCCCAGGCTGTCACGCATCTCCGTGTACTCACCGCGCGCCGCCTGAGTCGCCAGGCTGGGCAGGGCAGCGGTACCCAGGGCGGCGACGAAAAGGCCGAGCGGAAACTCGAAGATCCGATCGGCGTACCAGAGGTAGGAGACGCTGCCGATGGGCAAGAACGACGCCAGTGCCGTGGCGAGAATGACGTTGACCTGCAAGACCGCGGTGCCGATCAACACCGGCCCGAACAGCCGCAAGATGCGGCGCACTGCCTCGTGCCGCGGCTTCCACGTCGGCAACAGCCGCACGCGACGACGGCGCAACACCGCGATCTGCAGAGCGAGCTGCGCCGCACCGCCGGCGATGACGCCCGCCGCGAGGGCGAAGATCGGCCGCTCAAAGAACCGATAGAACGCCAACGCGCAGCCGATGATGGTGAGGTTGAGCAAGGCAGGCGACAACGCCGGCGCGACGAAGTGTCGCTCGGCATTGAGAAATCCGGCCAGCACGGCGACCAGGCCGATCAGCGCCAGATAGGGAAAGAGAACACGCGTCAGCGAGATCGCCAGCGCCTCGACCTCGGGCGTATCGCCAAAGCCCGGGGCGAAGATGCCGATCAACGTCGGAGCGAAGAGCACGCCCGCCACCGACAGGGCGACGACGACGACCAGGGAGACACCCAGCACGGCGCGCAGAGCGACGGCCACCTCGGCGCGCGGGCGGTGCACCAGCAGCTCGGAAAACACCGGCACGAAGGCGACCGACATCGCCCCTTCAGCGACCAGGCGGCGGAAGAGATTCGGGAATCGAAAAGCGACGAAAAACGCCTCGGCAGACGCACCGGCCCCGAAGAGGTAGCTGATCACCGCGTCGCGCAGCAGCCCGGTAATGCGGCTGCCCAGGGTGAGCACCGAGACGACGCTGGCCGCCCTGGCGATTTTCCGCCTCTCGCTGGCCACACCCCCCTCGCTCACCCTGCTCTACCGCGCCGCATCGCCCCTGCGATCGATTCGATGCCAACCCTAACAAAGATCGACGATCAGCCCCACCCGATCCAACCGGCTGAGGCACTCTCCAGCCGCTGGGAGTCCATGTCTTCCCACCGATTGACCCAACCATGCCCTCCTGCTAGCGCTAGTCGATTGGCAGGAGGGACCACCCATTGGCTGACCGACACGCATCCGCGATCAAACGCAACCGGCAAAACAAGAAACGGCACGACAGGAATCGGCTGATCGTGACCCGCACGCGGACCCAGATTCGCAAGGTGCGCGAAGCCATCAGCGGCGGTGACAGCGAAAAGGCCGGCGTCGAGCTACGCGCCGCCGTCAAAGAGCTGCACAAAGCCGCCACCAAGGGTGTCCTGCACAAGAACGCCGCCAGCCGCCGCGTCGGCCGCCTCAGCCGCGCCGTTGCGGCTATGAAGTAGAGCCTCCCCGGCACTAAAAATCGTCGAGCATGCGATCGTGCAGATCGCGCACGACGGACTCGACCAAGCGCTGCAAGGCCTGTCTGCGCTCGGTTTCGGCGAGCTGAATTGGTGTCAGGTCGTCGAGCGCTTCAAAATTGATGCGACCGCGCTGGAATCGCGAAGACGTCGGCACGACCGTGTCCGTGCTGACGCTGTAGGCGTCGGCGGCGTGGATTCCGCTGCCACGCCAGAGGACTTCTCCATCTTCGCGCCTCTCCAACACCGCGTCTACGGTCAGCTCGATCTCGTACTGTAGCGCTTCGTCGGCCGAATCGAAGGCCACCGGCCGCGTCCGGAATCGACGAATCGCACCGCGCAGCTCGGTTTCACCGATCTCGTCACCCTCGACGACGCGCACGATCCCGCGCCGGTAGATCTCGCGCTCGAGGGCGAAAACGAGCTGTTCGTCCAGACCGACCTCGCGGGAGTGGTTCTCGAAAACGCCGACGCGGACCGACGCCGCGCCGCCGGGCATGACTCCGCGCTGGCCGGCGAGCTGGTATCCGCAGCCGGCGGACATCGCCAGCAGCGAGAGGAGGATGGAAAGTTCGCGAGCCATATCAACCGACGATGTTGACCAGGCGGCCGGGCACGACGATGACCTTCTTCGCCGCCCGGCCCTGCAGGGTTCGCTGCGCACCCTCGCTCGCCAGAGCCAGCTCTTCGATCTCTTCTTTGCCGATGTCGCGCGGCGCGTCGACCGAGTCGCGCTTCTTGCCGTTGACCTGAACGATCCAGGTGACCGTGTCTTCGACGCACAGTGCCTCATCGTGCGCCGGCCAATCGGCTCCGGCGATGAGCTCGCTTTCACCGAGGCGCGACCACAGCTCCTCGCAGATGTGCGGCGCATAGGGCGACAGCACGCGCAGAAAGTCGCGCACGGCAGCCCGCGGTAGCGTCGCGCTTGCCGTAGCCTCGTTGACGAAGGTCATCATCTGCGCAATCGCCGTGTTGAAACGCAGGTTCTCCGAATCTTCGAGCACCTTCTTGATCGTCACATGCGCCGTGCGCTGCAGATCGGCCTCGCTCGAAAGCGGCGCATCGGTCAACCGCGACTGCAACTCGCCGCTCTTTTCGTCGACGACGAGGCGCCAGACCCGTTGCAAAAACCGATAGACGCCTTCGACACCCGACATCTGCCACGGCTTGACCTGTTCGAGAGGCCCCATGAAGAGCTCGTACAAACGCATCGCATCCGCGCCGTATTGCTCGATCACATCGTCGGGCGAAACCACGTTGAAGCGCGACTTCGACATCTTCTCGATTTGCGTCGACACGCTCTGATTGGATTCCTTGGTGAAGAACGCGCCATCTCGTTCCTCGACTTCAGTGGGATCGTAGTACTTCCCCTTCGCGTCCTGGTAGCTGTAGGCGAGGATCATCCCCTGGTTGAACAAGCGCTGAAACGGCTCCTTGGTCGACACCAAACCGCAGTCGTAGAGGACCTTGTGCCAGAAACGCGCATAGAGGAGGTGAAGCACCGCGTGCTCGACACCGCCGACATAGAGGTCGACGGGCATCCAGTACTTTTCCAGCTCGCTCGACCACGGAGCTTCGTCGTTGTGCGGATCGATGTACCGCAAATAGTACCAACACGACCCCGCCCACTGTGGCATCGTGTTGGTTTCGCGCACGCCGACGCGCCCGTCGGGCAGCGTGACCGCCAGCCACGCGTCCCCCGCCCGCGCCAGCGGCGGGCGGCCATCGTCGGTCGGCTTGTACTCGTCGACGACCGGCAACTCGACTGGCAACTGGTCATCGGGGATCGCCGTGACGCTCCCGTCGGCCAGGCGGACGACGGGAAACGGCTCACCCCAGTAGCGCTGCCGCGAAAACAGCCAATCGCGCAGCTTGTACTGGACCTGCCCCTCGCCCTTGCCCTCTCCTTCGAGCCACTCGATCATGCGCGCCTTGGCATCGGCGACGGCCAGTCCATCGAGAAAGTGCGAGTTGACGGCGACACCGTCGCCGGTAAACGCCTCTTCCTCGATCGGCCTGTCGCCACCCCGGACGACCTCGACGATCGGCAGATCGAAGGCACGCGCAAAGTCGTGGTCGCGCTCGTCGTGGCCGGGGACGGCCATGATGGCACCGGTGCCGTATCCCATCAGGACATAGTCGGCGACCCAGATGGGGATGTGCTCTCCGTTGGCCGGATTGATCGCGTCGGCGCCGGTGTAGACACCGCTTTTCTCTTTCTCGGCGTTCGTACGATCGACTTCGGAAAGCGCCGCGGCGCGCGCCCGATAGGCGTCGACCGATGCTCTCTGCTCCGCCGCGGTGATCTCGGAAACCAGTGGATGCTCGGGGGCCAGCACGCAATACGTCGCACCGAAGAGAGTATCCGGGCGCGTCGTAAAGACATCGAACGTGCGCTCGCTGCCGGCAACGGCAAAGGTGACCTGCGCACCGGTGGACTTGCCGATCCAGTTGCGCTGCATCTCCTTGACGCCGTCCGGCCAATCGAGTTCGTCGAGATCCTCGAGCAGCCGCTCGGCGTACGCCGTGATGCGCAGCATCCACTGCTCCATCATCCGGCGCTCGACCGGATCCCCGGTTTCGACGTAGGCGCCGTCCTTCACCTCCTCGTTGGCGAGGACCGTCCCGAGGGCCGGGCACCAATTGACTGGCTGTTCGGAAACGTAGGCAAGTCCCTTTTCGTAGAGGCGAAGGAAGATCCACTGCGTCCACCGGTAATAGTCCGGAGTCGAGGTGTTGATCTCGCGCTCCCAGTCGTAGCTGAATCCGAGTCGTTTGATCTGGCGGCGAAAGTTGTCGGTGTTGCGCTTGGTGATGGCGGCCGGGTGGATGTTCTCGCGCACCGCCGCTCGCTCCGCCGGCAGGCCAAAGGCGTCCCACCCCATCGGATGTAAGACGTTGTACCCGCGCATCCGCTTCAGGCGGGCGAGAACGTCGGTCGCCGTATATCCCTCCGGGTGGCCGACGTGCAGACCGGCTCCCGACGGATAGGGAAACATGTCGAGAATGTAGTACTTCGGTTTTTTCGCCAGAGTGGCGGCGTCGTCGGGGGTACGAAACGCCCCTTCCTCGTCCCAACGCTGCTGCCACACCGGCTCGATCTTCGCTGGGTCGTAGCGCATTTGAGGCTGTAGCTATCAGAGGCCCCGCGGCCTGTCATCGCCCCAACCACCGTTTGACCGAGTCGGCGTTCCAACAATAGACTCGCTGCGAAGCAGCCGCCGCGCTCGGCGCCAGGACTGTCGAACACTGGCCGCAGGCCTACTTGGATCTCGAATGGACGCTGCCAGCGACCGACAAAGCCCACTCGAAAGAGCTCTTCCGGTCGTCGTCATCGCCGCCTGCGTGGTGCTCTTCCTCGAGGAATCGGCAACGCTTCGCGCTCACTACGACGATTCCTACATCACCTACCGCTACGCCCGTAACCTGGCGCGGGGCAACGGTCTCGTCTACAACCTCGGCGAGTACGTCGAGGGGTTCACCAACCTCCTGTGGACGCTCCTCATCGCCGCCGGCATTCGCCTCGGCTTCGCCGCGCCCGGCGTCGCCCACGTGCTCGGCGTCCTTTGCGCAATTGCGACCCTGCTGGCGGCGTATTGGTACAGCAAGGCGATCCTTCCCAAATCGCAAGCTTGGATGGCCGCACTCACTCCGTGCATCCTGTTGGCCCTGGCGCCGTTCTCCTACTGCAGTACCAACGGCATGGAAACGCCTCTGTTCATGGCGGCGGTCACCGCGGCTTTGGCGGCCCAGGCCTGGCAGCACATCGCCGTGGCGACGCTGTTCGCCGGCCTGGCAACGCTGACGCGGCCCGACGGCGCGCTGGTCGCCGCCACGGTCTTCGCCGCACACTTCTACTTCGCAAGCCCCGGCACATCGCTGGTGAAACGGCTCGCACCGATCGTCCCCTACGGCGCCCTCGTCCTGGCGCTGACCTTGTTTCGCCTCGCCTACTACGGCAGTCCAGTACCGAACACCTTCTACGCCAAGGTCGGCGGGTTGCCGATCACGCTCGGGCTGCGGTGGGCGCTGAGCTTCCTCGCCCAGGGGTTCTTCTTCTGGCTGCCCTCCCTGTCGGCGCCGTTCTACAGCCGCGACACCTGGGCCGGATCGCTGTTCGTCATCCTCAATCTCGTCTTCCTGGCCGCCACTGCTTCGACCGGCGCCCGCTTCATTCTGCCGATGATGCCGGTCTTCTTTGCCCTCGCGGTCGGCGCCGTCGGCCACGCCATCGACCGTGACGACGCGGCGCGGCTCCCCTTGTCCATTTGCCTGGCCGCCGGCTTCGTTGCGCTCGTTTTCGGCAACCCGCTCGCCTTCGTTTGCGCGTGCGCACTGGCCGTCTTGGCGACACTCGGATCACGGCCGCGCGCAACCATCGCCAGCGGCGTCGCCGTTCTTGCATTGCTCGCCACGACCTGGGCGGTGGCCGAGAAAGTGAATTGGCGCGACCTGGCAACGCGCCCCCTATCGACCTCACACCGCAACGGCCGGATTCGGCGCCTGCGCACTCAAGACCGCGCCTTCTGGGGACGCTGGCATCGAAAAGCCCTCGATCTCCGCGAGCGAGAATCGCCGTCGACCCTCGTCGCTGCCGGTGCCATTGGCTCCTTGGGTTACTACTCCGAGCTGCCCATCCTCGACTACCTGGGACTCGTCGACACCACCGTCGCCACCAGCACCGACCCGGTGCCCGAGAATCCACCCGGCGTGCTCGCCATGGGCGCCGGGCATCAGCGCTCCAACGCCAGTTACATTTTGGCGCGCCGGCCCGAGGTGCTCCTCATTCCGAAAAAAGGGGCGGAGCTACCGTTCTACCTACCCGCCGTCATCGCCCTCTGGGCACATCCTGATCTGGAAAGGTGCTACACCTGGGACGAGGAACTCGACGGCTATCGGCGCAGATGCGACGACGCCGACTCGTTGCCAGCGAGAGGCTAGGGATCGACCGCACCCAGCCAGTCGCTTCCCCAGTCCGGCGGTAGACGAATGACGTCGAAGAGCGATGCGATGAGCTCGTTGTTCCCGCCCGTGCGGTGCGGAGTATAGTACTCCCATACGATCTGCTGATCCGGAGTGACCTCGAGTCCGCGGCCAGCATCGCTCTCGGTGATCAGCGTGTTCCCGTTGGCCAGGCGCTGGTTCGATCCGCACGTCAGGCTGAGCAGGCCCTTCGCGCCACCGTCGTACAACCAGACGACCTCTAGCGTCGTCGGGTCAAACTCGACGACGCGGCTCCGGCCTTGGTTGCCGATGTTGTCAAAAACCATGATCGTGTCACGGTCCGTCACGGTTGGCTGATGTTGCTTGCGCCACAACCCGCGATAGGCCCATACGACCTCCTCCGCATCCATGTCGATGACCGCGATGGCATCTTGGATGAGCAGAGAGACGAGAACGTTGCCCGCCGCGAATGCGGGAATCTTGTCCGCCAGTGATCCGTCCAACACCTCCACCGTGTTGGTATGAAAGGTCTCCAGCCCGCGGTTGACTCCATCCAACAGCGTAACGTACGGGGATCCCTTGATGGCTTCCAGGATCGAAACCGCTTTCACGACGGTGCCGTCGGGATCGACAATCGTGACGAAGTCGGTCATCCGTTTCGTATTCGGTTTGTGCGGGTGCGGCTGCCACTCTCGAGTCAGAGCATAGATGCGACCATCCGCGGCGACGTCCACGTCGTGGTGAGCATTGGCAAGACTCCAGAGCAGTCGCGAGTCGCGATCGATTTTGACCAGTTTGATCCCCTCGTAGATCGCCAGCAAATCGCCATTCGCCAAGGGCATGGCGCGCCGCCAAAAACTCTTTGGTTGATCCAGAAGGTCGGGGAGGTTCTCGTCGGGAAACGCCGCCTCGTAGTCGAGATGCCAGCGGTGCAGCGTGCGACCTTCCATGTCCATCAACAAAGCCACCGCATCGTGCCCATCCGTCACCAAGTTGAGTCCGGGTTGGGCTCGTTGTCGATCGTAGACCGTCACACCAGCCTCGGTAGGCGCGACGGTCGTTCCGCTCTCATAGCCAATCGCGCGCATCGCCTCGGCCTGCGCCTGGGTGAGCTTCACCGCGGCTGGTCGGTCGGTCGTACGAGCCGCGCGAAAGCGCCCACCGCCAGGAGGTGGTGTAGGTGGTCGCAGAGCTTCCCCCCTCGCCCGCGCCAACTCCACCTGAGCAGGAGCCCTGGTAGGTCGACTCTTGCGCGCCCGCTTGAACCGCTGCCAACGGGAGCGCTTTTCCGCGTATCGCCCGGAAAAAAATCCCAGGGCCAGCAACACGATCGCCGCCACGACGACGGAGATTCGGCGAAACCAGCGGTCGCGTCGCATTCTCAACTCTCCAGAGATCGGCTTGCTTCGACGGCGATCACGTTTCCGACTCGTGTCGATCGACGTCGCCCGGCTGGAGCACGGCGTCGCGCTGACCGGCACGCGTACGTTTGGCGATCGGATCGAGGATGCCGTTGACGAACTTCGCCGAATCCGCCGTGCCGAACTTGCGCGCGATTTCGATGGCTTCGTCGAGGATGATCTCGACCGCGACTTCCTCGTTGTGCAGCAACTCGAAAACGGCGATGCGGATGACGCACAGGTCGATGCGCGACACTCGCACGATGCTCCAGTTGAGTGTCACCGCCTCGATGTGGGCATCGATCTCCGCCCGCCGCTCGAGCACGCCCCGGGCGAGCTGCCAGGCGAAGTCCTTGGCGCGCTCCGATAACTCGAAAGAGCTCGCGAAATCACTCAACGCGCGATCGACGCCCTCACCAGTCGACTCGAGCTGGTAGAGCACCTGCAAGGCCATCTCTCGCGCTTTTCTGCGTGTGCTCATCAGTGCGACTCGGGCGGCCCATTCCGCAGTCGCGGCCGGCCTTGCGTGAGACTCATAGTGGCTAGCAGAGGGCTCTCGCGCTGTCACCCGACGCTAGGTTTGGCGGCAGGGCAGGCAGGGCAGGCAGCGCTTGACACTCCGACAGCCTGCACATCTAATCTGCTCGCAACGGATCGGAGACGATATGCGACATGTGGGTAGATGGTGGATCATCGCGAGTGCCTGTGCAATGGCGATGCCCGCCGGCGCCGTTTCGCTGAGCGGTGGCAGGGTCGCCAAGCTGGTCAACAAAGACAGCATCTTCAAAGACAAGGCGATCGTGAAGTTCGTCAAAGACCCATCCGTCGTCGCGCCGATCCCCGATCCGACCTGCCCCGGCGGCTCCTCCTCTTTCCGGCTGCGCACCGACCTGCACGACAGCGGCACCATCGCACTCGGCTGCGCCTTATGGAAAGCGACAGGCAGCACAGGTTTCAAGTACTCCGACCCGCTGACGACGACCGGCGGATTGCGCACGGCGAAGATCAAGGCCAAGCCGAACGGCGGTCTGGTGCTGCTCAAGACGAAAGGTCCCAACCACGGCTCGGTCGGCTTCGAAGGTCCGGTCACCTTCGTCGAAGCCCGCCTGACGATCAACGGCACCGAATACTGCGGTCGCTTCGAGCCTCCCGCCTCCTTCGAGAAGAAGAACGAATCGAAGATCGTGCTCTTCAAGGGTCCTTCGATCGCCTGCGCTCCCCTGCCGACGCCGACCGCCACGTCGACGACGACCGAATCTTCGACACCGACGAGAACAGTCACGCCGAGCCCGACAGACACCGCGGCTGCAACGGCTACAGCGACCGACACTCCCTTCGGTCCGAGTCCGACTCCGACCGCCACGGCGACTGTCACCGGCACCGCCACGCCGACAGCCGTTCCCGACGCCTACCGCGCCAATCTGGTCGAGTTGCGAGATCCGCACGTCTTCGTCGACATCTTCGGCACCTGCGTCGACGCCACCGATCCGCCCGGGGCCTTCGGTACTTCGATCAAC
Organism: uncultured Binatia bacterium (SeqCode); assembly: GCA_965216585.1. Taxonomy (GTDB): domain Bacteria; phylum Desulfobacterota; class Binatia; order HRBIN30; family CADEER01; genus CADEER01. The sequence goes on from CBDCGC010000003.1 coordinate 1,725,871, forward strand.
GGCGCCATCGCCGACGCGGTCAACCTCGACGATGACGGTGATGGTTTCCTGGACCTGAGCCTGTTGTCCGTATTTCGCCCCTTGCAGCAACCGCCCGCCAGTGGCGGCAGCGTCGAAATCCACACTGGCGATTGCACTCCACCACTGCTCGGCGAGACCTGCGCGCCAGGGGCCAACCCGCCCGGGCTGACCACCTACGCCAACCAATCCTCCGGCGTTTGTGTAACGCCGTTGGCCGGCACGACCGGGCCGGACAACGTCGGCTCGTACACCCCGGCGATCTCCCAGCCGCCGGCCCCGTGCTACGCGAGTCTGCCGATCGACACGACCTTCTCGCTGGGTCTCGTCGACATCGACCTGCAAGACGTCGTCCAGGGGGCGACGTTCGTCGGCAATCCGGCCACCGACCTCAGCGATGGGCTGATCGTCGGCTTTCTCTCGGAAAGCGATGCCGACGCCATCCTCCTACCTTCGACCATTCCGCTGATCGGCGGCAATCCGCTGTCCTCCGTGTTACCCGGCGGCACCGGTAGCTGTGCGCCGAACGACGACCGGGACGTCGGCCCCGGGGGTGTTTCCGGGTGGTACTTCCACCTCAACTTCCAGGCCCACCACGTCACCTGGACCGGACCGTAGACGTCGCGCAATCCTTCGGACAACGCTGACCGCGCTCGCTCGCCCACCAACGGGAAGCGCGGTGCGTGCGGCGCGTCAACTCGGGCGAACCGTTCGCAGCAGGTTCGCCATCTCGACCGCGGTTTCGGCGGCTTCTCCGCCCTTGTTGCCGTAGCTGCCTCCCGCCCGTGCCAGCGCCTGCTCGATGTTGTTCGGCGTCAGGATTCCCAGCGCCAGCGGGATCCGGTGGCGGACCATGATGCGGCCGATTTCGTTGACGACGAAGTCGGAGATGAAATCGAAATGAGGCGTCTCACCGCGAATGACGGCACCGAGGCAGACGATGGCGTCGAACCGTCGCGATTCCGCCAACTCCTCGGCAAGCAGGGGAATCTCGAACGCCCCGGGAACTCTGGCGACTTCGATCGCCCGGTCGCTGACGCCACAGCCAGCCAATCCGTCGAGCGCCCCTTGCAGCAGTCGCTCCGTCACCGATTCGTTGAAGCGCGAGCAAACGACGGCAATGCGCAGCGATTCACCAGAACGGCTATTCTCATACGAGGTCGGCATGTGGGACCAGGATGCGGTCGGCTCAATCGTCCTCGAGGCCCGACAGTATGTGCCCGAGCTTCTCCTGCTTGGTGCGCAGGTAGCGAACGTTTTCCGGGTGCGCCGGCACTTCGATCGCGATCCGTTCGCAGACCTCGATTCCATACGCCTGCAGACTCTCGATCTTGGTCGGGTTGTTCGTCACCAATCGGATACGCAAGGCACCGATGTCGCGCAGGATCTGGGCACCAATTCCGTAGTCGCGATCGTCTTCTTTGAAACCGAGCTCGAGATTGGCTTCGACGGTGTCGCGACCGCGGTCTTGCAGAGCATAGGCGCGCAACTTGTTGGCCAGGCCGATACCGCGCCCCTCCTGGTGCAAGTAGACCAACACACCCTTGCCCTGCTCTTCGATCAGCTCCAGCGCCCGCGACAACTGCTCGCCGCAGTCGCAACGCTTGGAGCCGAAGACGTCACCGGTCAGGCACTGCGAGTGGATGCGCACCAACACCTCGTCGCCGGGCGAGATCTCGCCCTTGACCAGAGCCATGTGCTCGAAGGGATCGACGTCGTTGCGATAGACGACGGCGCGGAACTTGCCACCGGCGTCGACCGTGACCTCACGGTCGGCGACTCGATGGACCAACGACTCGGTGCGCAGCCGGTAGGACACGAGGTCTGGAATGTCCAGCACCGGCAGGCCAAGCTCGCCGGCCAATCGCCGCAACGCACTTCCCGTCGCCAGGTTGCCGTCTTCTTCGAGAATCGCGCAGACGGCGGCAGCCGGCTGCAAGCCGGCCATGTGCGTCAGATCGGTCGCCGCTTCCATCAGTCCGGCGCGCACCAACACTCCGCCCTTGCGGCCGATCACCGGAATGATGTGCCCCGGCATGACGATGCTCTCCGGCCCGGCACCCGGCGCCACCGCTGCGGCGATCGTCGCGGCGCGGTCGTGCGCCGAGATCCCCGTCGTCACCCCCTCGCTGGCCTCGATCGAGGCGCCGTAGGAGCGGCCGATGGCACTCGGCGACTCGGGAACCATCAGCGGAATCCCCAGGCGGCGCATGTGTTCTTCCATCATCGCCAGGCAAACCAAACCACGGCCGTGCATTGCCATGTAGTTGACGGCATCGGCATCGACGAGCTCGGCGGCCATGCACAGATCGGCTTCCCCATCATCGCCTTCGCTGAGGATGATGAAGCGCCCGGCGCGCAGCTCCTCGATCGCTCTCTCGACTGGGTCGTTCACCTTCCACCGCCGATCTTGCCTTCGATCAAAACGTCGGCCCCCAGACGCGAAACGCGCACGTCTCGCAGACGCGGTGCGTCTTTCAGCCGGCCGAGAGAAAGTGCATCGATCATCGCGACACCATCGCCGCCGATGATCGTCGGCGCAACGAAACAGGCGACTCGATCGACGACGCCGGCCCGCAAGGCACCGGCCGCCAGCTCGGCACCTCCCTCGAGGAGCAGCGAGGACACGCCACGGCGTACCAACCGGCGCAGCAGCGCCTTGTGCGAGATCCTGGCATCGCTGTTGGTGAAGGTTTCGACCTGGACACCGTTGCTCAACATCTTCTTCACCTTGCCCCCCGCGCTGCGGGTGGTCGCTACCAGCGTACCGCTCGCCAGGTCGTTTGTCAGCACCTTGGCGTCGACCGGGATGCGCAGCCGACCGTCGACGATGACGCGCAGCGGATCGCGGCCGCGGTGGCGGCGGCAGGTCAACGACGGGTCGTCGGCCAGCACCGTGCCGGCGCCGACCATGATCGCATCCATCTCGTCACGCCAACGATGCACCAGGCGACGCGACCGCTCGCCGGTGATCCAGCGCGATTCGCCGCCCTTCGTCGCAATACGCCCGTCAAGGCTGGCCGCCAGCTTCAACGTGACCAACGGCAGACCCGTGGTCACGGCTTTTTCGAAAGGTGCAATCAATTCGCGGCAGCGTTCCTCCTCGACGCCAATCGCAACTTCGATGCCCAGTCGGCGCAGGCGCTGGGTGCCACCACCGCCAACGTGCGGGTTGGGATCGGCCACTCCGATGACGACGCGCGCAATACCGGTGTTGGCGATGGCTTCGGTACAAGGGGGCGTTCGCCCCTGGTGATTGCACGGCTCGAGCGTCACGTAGAGCGTCGCGCCGCGCGCGCGCTTGCCGGCGTCGCGCAACGCGGCCACTTCACCGTGCGCCGCACCGGGTCGGCGGTGATACCCCTTGCCGACGATCTCGCCGTCGCGCACCACCACCGCGCCGACGGGGGGATTGGGACTCGTACGACCCAGCCCGCGCCTGGCCAGGCGCAGCGCCGCACGCATGTGCTGCCTATCCTGCATCTCCCGCTACCGTAGCAAGCAGTGGCGGCAGCAGAATACCGCCGGGCAGAGAGGGTCTCCGCTGGTTTTCCACGAGCGTCGCTATTTCGTCGTTGGGCGGCGGCCGCGGCGCGAGCGCGAACGCGAACGCTTGCCATCGTGGATGAGATCCTGGAGCTCACGCATGAACTCACCGACATCCTGAAAGGAGCGATACACCGAGGCAAAGCGAACGTAGGCAACCTGATCGAGCCGCGCCAGCTCGGCCATGACCGCCTCGCCGACGACCGAAGTGGGAACCTCTTTCTCGCCGCGCTCCTGGACGATCCGTTCGACCCGATCGGCCGCCGTCTCGATGGCGGCAGCGCTGACCGGCCGCTTCTCGCATGCCTTCTTCAGGCCGCTGACGATCTTGAGGCGATCGAAGACCTCGCGCCGGTCGTCCTTCTTGACCAACATCGGCAACACTTCTTCAACGCGCTCATAGGTCGTGAAGCGGCGCTCGCAATGCCCGCATTCGCGCCGGCGGCGGATGACTTCATTGTCTTTCGTCAACCGAGAATCGATGACGCGGTTGTCCGTGTCACGGCAGAATGGACAACGCATGACTCAAACACCAGTTCCCAAACGACAGATTCCAGGTCCGAGCCTACCTGCCGAGCCCTTCTCAACAAACTCGAGCCAGGCTGCGTTTGGTATCTGCAATCCCATCCTCAGCCGCCTTTGACCTCGAAGAGCACGAGCTGGCGCGATTGCGTGTCCTCGGCGACTTGCACCGGGTAGCGACCGGTGAAACAGGCGTCGCAGAAGCCGTTCGACGACGGTTCCGGCAAGAAGTCGTAGAGTCCCTTCTCGCTCAGGAAGGCGAGCGAGTCGGCATCGACGAACTCGCGAATCTGCTCCACCGTATGGCTCGAGGCAACGAGCTCCTCTCGGGTTGGCGTATCGACACCGTAGAAGCACGGACCGATCGTCGGCGGCGATGAGATGCGCAAATGAACTTCGCTGGCACCGCCCTGTTGTCGCAGCATCGCCACGATCTTCTGGCTCGTCGTACCGCGCACCAGGGAATCGTCGACGACGACGACACGCTTCCCTTCGAGCACCTGGCGTTGTGCGTTGAGCTTGACCTTGACACCGAAATGGCGAATTTCGTTTTGCGGCTCGATGAAGGTGCGACCGACATAGTGGTTGCGGATCAACCCGAAATCGAACTCCAGCGCCGACTCCTCGGCATAGCCGAGCGCCGCCGGGACGCCCGAGTCGGGAACGGGAATGACGATGTCGGCCTCGACGGCGCACTCGCGTGCCAGACAGCGGCCCAGAGCTTTGCGCGCCTGGTAGACACTGCGGCCGAAGATCGTGCTGTCCGGCCGCGAGAAATAGACGTACTCGAAAACGCATCTCGTCGGCGCGACGGCGGGAAAGGGAAAGTAGCTCTCCATCCCGCTGCTCGATGCGACGATCATCTCACCAGGCTCGACCTCGCGTTCGTAGTCCGCACCGATCAAATCCAAGGCGCAGGTCTCCGACGCCACGACGACGGCATCGCCCACGCGACCGAGCACGAGCGGTCGGAAGCCATTCGGATCGCGCGCCGCAATCATCTGGTCCCGATCGAGAATCAGTAGAGAGTACGCACCGTGGACCGCCGAGAGCGCCTCGCTCGTACGCTCGACCAGCGTCGGCCCCTTGGCACCAGCCATCAAGTGGATGATCACTTCGGTGTCGACCGACGACTGAAAAATCGAGCCTCCCGATTCGAGGCGCTCGCGCAACTCGTGGGCGTTGACGATGTTTCCGTTGTGGGCAACGGCAAGGCCGCCGCGACCAAACTCGACGACGAAGGGTTGCGTGTTTTTGAGCAGGGTGCGGCCCGCAGTCGAATAGCGATTGTGGCCAATCGCCGAGCTACCGGACAGACGTTGCATGACATCGCGATCGAAAACGTCCGCCACCAAACCGAGGCCGCGGTGCGACATCAACAACTGTCCGTCGGAAGAAACGATGCCCGCCCCCTCCTGGCCACGGTGCTGCAGCGCGTACAGGCCCAGATAGGCGAGATTGGCAGCCTCCGGGTGACCGAAGACACCGACCACGCCGCATTCGTCGTGGAAGCGATCCTGCTTGCCGTCAGACGGGAGAGAGGTCGTCATCGCAGTGGACAGCCGGACGTACCCTCGTTGCATACTACGGAACGACCGCCGGCGCGAGCCGACTCACGCCGTGTCCTCTCCTTCTGCCATCAAAGCGGCGATAGCTCCCGACCAGGTCTGGTGAATCTCGTCGACGTCGACGTCGATCAACCGGCCGATGCGCAAACGGCTGCCGCGTACGGTTCCCAGGTCGGTCAGCGGCGTATCGTGCTTGGCCGCGAGATCGCGCAAGCGCGAGAGGTTCTTCGAGCGAAGGGAGAGCAAGACTCGCGATTGGCTTTCGCCAAAGAGCCAGGCGTCGGGGCGGATCGACGTCTCGAGCTCGATCTCGGCACCGCGGCGCTTGCCCGGACCCGACATGCAACACTCGGCGAGAGCCACCGCCAATCCACCTTCCGCTACGTCGTGCGCCGAGCTCACGAGGCCGTCGCGAATCGCCTCGAGGCAAACCGCTTGCAACGAGCGCTCGGCGACGAGATCGATCCACGGCGGCGTCCCGCGCACGACCCCGTGCAGCGAAGCGAGGTACTCGGAACCGCCGAGCTCCTCGCGCGTGCGGCCGAGCAAGACAACTACATCGCCGTCGTTTTCGAACCACGGCTTGCAGTGTCGTTCGACGTTCTCGACCAAGCCGACGACGGCGATCGTCGGTGTCGGCGGGATGCCGCGCCCGTCGGTTTCATTGTAAAAGCTGACGTTGCCGCTGACCACGGGAAGCGACAGCGCTTTGCAGGCATCGCCGATCCCGCGCACGGCCTCGCGGAACTGCCACATGATCTCGGGCTTTTCCGGATTGCCAAAGTTCAGACAATCGGTGACGCCGATCGGCTCGCCACCGGCGCAGACGACGTTACGGGCCGCCTCGACGACGGCGATCATGGCGCCGACGTACGGGTCCAGCGAGCAATAGCGGCTGTTGCAGTCGACACTCAGCGCGATCGCTTTGTCGGTGCCCTTGACGCGCACGACAGCCGCATCCGAGCCGGGTCGCACGACGGTATTGCCGCGAACGAAGTAGTCGTACTGAGAATACACCCACTCGCGCGAGCAGATGTTGGGTGAGGCCAGCAGGCGACTCAGGCTGCGGTTGTAGTCGCCCGGCACGGGAACGTCACCGAGCACCAGGTACTGGACCTCGCCCTGCTTGGTCGGCGGAGAGAAGGGGCGCTCGTAGACCGGCGCGCCGTTGGCCAAGGGTCCGACCGGCAGCGCAACGACCTCCTCGCCGTCGGAAACCACGCGTAGGTGTCGATCATCGGTCACCTCTCCGATGACGGCGGCGTCGAGATCCCACTTTTCGAACACCGCACGCACCTCGTCTTCCGCCCCGGCACGAGCGACGATCAGCATACGCTCCTGGGATTCGGAGAGAAGTATTTCGTAGGGAGTCATGCCGACTTCGCGCTTGGGAACGCGGTCGAGATCGATGCGAATTCCGACTCCACCGCGATCGGCCATCTCGACCGATGACGAGGTGAGCCCCGCCGCGCCCATGTCCTGGATGGCGACGATGGCGTCGAGCTCCATGAGCTCGAGGCATGCCTCGATGAGCAGCTTCTCGGTAAACGGATCACCCACCTGCACCGTCGGGCGCTTTTCCTCCGTCTCGTCGTCAAACTCCGCCGAGGCGAGGAGGCTGGCGCCGTGAATCCCGTCTCGCCCGGTCTTCGAGCCGACGTAGAGAACGGGATTGCCGGCACCCGACGCTTCGGCGCGAAAGATTCGATCTTCGCGGACGATTCCCAAGGTGAAGGCGTTGACCAGGATGTTTTCGTTGTAGCCGCGATCGAAGTAGATCTCGCCGCCGACGGTCGGAACACCGACGCAATTGCCGTAGCCACCGATGCCAGCAACCACTCCCGAGACCAGAAAGCGCGTGCGCTGATGATCGAACGACCCGAATCGCAACGAGTTGAGGTTGGCAATCGGCCGCGCACCCATCGTGAACACGTCGCGCAGGATGCCACCCACGCCGGTCGCAGCTCCTTGGTAGGGCTCGATGTACGATGGATGATTGTGGCTTTCGATTTTGAAAACCGCCGCCAGTCCGTCGCCAATCGACACCGCGCCGGCGTTCTCCCCGGGTCCCTGCAGGACACGTTCGCCGGTCTGCGGCAGCTCACGCAACAGCGCCCGCGAGCTCTTGTAGCTGCAGTGCTCCGACCACATCACCGAGGCGACACCCAGCTCGGCGAGATTGGGCACGCGACCGATCTCACGGCACAGCTTGGCGAACTCGTCGGCGCTCAGTCCGTGATCGAGCGCTGTCTTCTCGTCGACCGCCTGCCCCTTCACGAAGACGCTCCGCGGTTGCGCAACCAGCGCTCCATCGAGCGGAAGAATCTGGCGCCGTCCTCCAGTCCCATCAGCCCTTCGCACGCATGCTCGGCGTGCGGCATCATGCCAAACACGTTGCCCCCTTCGTTGACGATTCCGGCGATGTTGCCGAGTGAGCCGTTGGGGTTGGCCGCTAGGCTGGCCTCGCCCGAGTCGTCGACGTAGCGAACGACCACCTGGCCGTTGCTCTCGATCTTCCGCAGCGCATCTTCATCGGCGACGAAACAGCCCTCGCCGTGCTTGATCGGCAAACGCAGGGACTGCCCCGTCTCGCAAAGATTGGTGAACGGCGTGTCAGTGCGCTCGACGCGAAGGTAGGCAACGCCGCAAACGAAGCTCAGACTCTGGTTGCGAACCAGAGCGCCCGGCAACAGTCCCGACTCGCACAAGATCTGGAAGCCGTTGCACAGTCCCATGACCAGACCGCCCGCATGGGCGAAACTCATGACACTGTCCATCACCGGCGAAAAGCGCGCCAGCGCTCCGGCGCGCAGGTAGTCGCCGTAGGAGAAGCCACCGGGCAGGACGACACAATCGACACCGCAAAGGTCACGGTCCTTGTGCCACAAACGCGCGCTCTCGATGCCGAGCACCTCGGCCAACGCGTGTAGAGTGTCGGCATCGTCCAGCGAGCCGGGGAACGAAACGACCCCACACTTCATGCGTCTGACAACTCGAGCCGCGGCGGTAAACGCCACGTCACGACGGATCGGCTTCCTGATGGCCGATCTCGAAGCGATAATCTTCGATCACACCGTTGGCCAGGAGCTGGCGACACATGTCGTCCAAGCGAGCCGTGACGTCGCCACCGGCACCGTCGACTTCCATGGTGATGTAGCGCCCCAGCCGCACGTTGCGCGCCTCTGCGAAGCCGAGCGCGTGGAGTGCTCTCTCGGTTGCCTTTCCAGCGGGATCGAGCACTCCCGCTTTGGGTGTGACGTAGACCTTTGCCTGCACGACTTCCCTCCCCACGTGTTCAGGAATCCGCCGCCCCGTCGCGGTTGATCCCCGTGTGCCCAAAGCCACCAGCGCCTCGGTTGGTTTCACTGAGAGCATCGCTCTCGCGCCAGGTGACTCGCGACACCGGTGCCACCACCATCTGGGCGATCCGGTCGCCGCGCTCGACGCGAAAGGGTCCCGGCCCGAGATTGACCATGATGACGCCGATCTCGCCGCGATAGTCGGCATCGATGGTTCCGGGAGCGTTCAAAAGAGTAACACCGTGCCGCAGCGCCAGCCCGCTGCGCGGCCGGATCTGAGCTTCAAAGCCATGCGGTAGCTCTACAACGAGCCCGGTCGGTATCAAAGCCCGCTGGCCCGGCTCGAGGAGCACCGGCTCGTCGACATCGGCGGCCAGATCGAGACCGGCGGCCGCCTCGCTTTCGTAGGCTGGCAGCGGCAGCGGGCTGGCGCTGGGGCGGGCGCGGCGAACCAAAACCTCGACTCCGGGCCCCCCTTTCATGCCAGTCCCGCCAGCAACCTCAGGCGGCGTCCCAGAACCTGGCGCCGACGTCGCGACCCTCCAGGCTGCCGAGAAGGGCCAGGCCCATCGCATCCGCATTGGCCAGCCCAGCGGTAAAAGCAGTCACTTCGTCGTTGCTGACGGCGTCGATCGAGGCGGCGATCTCATCGATGGTGAAGTGTTTGCCGAAGTAGATCTCGCTCTTGGCAAGACGCGTCATGCGACTGTCGCTGGTCTCGAGCCCGAGCAGCATGCCCCCCTTCAACTGACTCTTCGAGCGCTCGAGCTCGCGGTCGGACAGACCGTCGGCAACGACCTGTCGCAGCTCATCGCGAATGACGTCGATCACCTCCTCCACCCACTCATTCGTCGTGCCCGCGTAGATGCCGAGATATCCGGCATCGCGGTAGGACGAGAGAAAGGAAAAAATGGAGTAGGCCCGGCCGCGTTTTTCGCGCACCTCCTGAAACAAGCGAGAACTCATGCCACCACCGAGCGCCGTGCTCAGCACATAGGCGGCGAAGCGCTGTTCCGAGCCGTGATTCACACCCGGGCCACCGAGACAGAGGTGCACCTGCTCGAGCGATTTGTCGACCGCCGAAAGCCCTGGCTGCACCACCGGCGGCGCACAGTCGACGGCGCTGGCACTTCCTTCGAGGTGGGCAAACTCGCGCTCGACCCAAGCCTGCACATCGGCGTGCCGGATGTTGCCAGCACAGGCGATGACGATGCGGTCGGGTCGATAGCGAGCGTCGATGAAATCGACGAAATCACTGCGACCAAAGCCGCTCACCGTGTCGGCGTTGCCACAAATGGGATAGGAGAGCGGGTGATCACGCCAGTAGCTCAGATTGAAGATGTCGTGGATCAGCTCGTCGGGTGTGTCCTCGCCCTGGGCGATCTCCTGCAGGATGACGCCGCGCTCGCGGTCGATCTCTTCCGTTTGCAGCGTCGAGTGCAGAAAGATGTCGCTCAGTAGATCGGCGGCCAGGCCGAAGTGCTCTGCCAACACCCGGGCGTAGTAGCAAGTGCATTCCTTGCCGGTGAAGGCGTTGAGGGTACCGCCGACCGAGTCCACGCATTCGGCGATCTCTGCCGCCGATCGCTTCTTCGTGCCCTTGAAGAAAAGGTGCTCGAGAAAGTGCGAGATGCCTGCCTGGTCGCGCCGTTCGTAGCGCGAGCCGTTCTCGACCCAGATGCCGATCGTGACCGACGGCGCCCCATCGAGCCGCTCGCTGACTACACGAATGCCATTGGATAGCTGAGAACGCTCGACCATACGCCAAGGCGCTGCGAAACCGGCAGTTCAGGTAGGGTTTCGCAGCGCTGGTGTATTCTAGCCCTTCTCTTCCATCTCGGCTAGCGCCTCTTTGCGGCTGAGCCGAATCTTTCCGGATCGATCCACTTCCAGAACCTTGACCGGCACCTCATCGCCCTCTTTGAGCTCGTCTGAAACTTTTTGCACCCGGCCCGGTCCGATTTGCGAGATGTGCAGAAGGCCGTCGGTACCCGGCAAGATCTCGACGAAGGCACCGAAATCGACGATACGGCGGACCGTGCCGGTATAGATCTTGCCGACTTTGGCCTCCATCGTGATCGCTTCGACGGTTTCCACGGCCCGCCTCATCGACTCGCCATCCGCCGACGCGATCATCACCGTGCCGTCGTCCTGAACGTCGATCTTGGCGCCCGTCTCTTCGACGATGCCGCGGATCACCTTGCCGCCCGGTCCAATCAAATCGCGAATCTTGTCCGGATTGATCTTGATCGTTTCGATGCGCGGCGCGTGCATCGATATCGAATCGCGTTGCGCGCTCAGCGTCTTGGCCATCTCACCCAAGATGTGCAACCGGCCATCGCGCGCCTGCTCCAACGCCTTGGTCATGATCTCGCGCGAGATGCCCTCGATCTTGATGTCCATCTGCAGGGCGGTAATGCCGTCGGCGGTGCCGGCGACCTTGAAATCCATGTCGCCCAGGTGGTCCTCGTCACCGAGAATGTCGGACAACACGGTGATCTCGTCGCCCTCTTCGATCAGCCCCATGGCGATGCCGGCAACCGGCGCCTTGAGCGGCACGCCGGCGTCGAGCATCGACAGGGAACCGCCGCAAACCGAGGCCATCGACGACGAGCCGTTCGATTCGAGAATCTCCGACACGATACGGATGGTGTAGGGAAAGTCCTCGAGCTCGGGGAGCACTGCTTTGAGCGATCGCTCGGCGAGCGCGCCGTGACCGATCTCGCGCCGGCCGGGGCCGCGCAAGAACTTGACCTCGCCGACACTGTAGGGCGGGAAATTGTAGTGCAACATGAACTTGCGGTAGTGCTCGCCGACCAGGGCATCGATGCGCTGCTCGTCTGTGCCGGTACCGAGTGTCGCGACGGCGAGCGCTTGCGTCTCGCCGCGCGTGAAGAGAGCCGAGCCGTGCGTGCGCGGCAATAGGCCGACTTCACAGGTGATCGGCCGAACATCGGTTGGTCCGCGACCGTCCAATCGTTTCTTGTCCTTGGAAATCATGCCGCGCACGACTTTCTTCTTCAGATCGTCGAAGGCGCCGTGCACGTCACCCGAGCGCTCTGCATAGTCCTCACCCAGCGCCTCGAGCGTTTCCTTCTCCGCCTCGCGCAACGCCGCATAGCGCTCGAGCTTCTCCTTCACTTTGAGAGCCTTGGCGAGGGGCTTTTTGCCAGCCTGCTCGACCGCCTCGGCGAGCGCCGCGTCCTTCTCCGGTGCGACGACCTCGCGCTTGTCTTTGCCCGACTTGGAGCGCAGCTCCTCCTGCATCTCGAGCACCGGCTGCATTGCATCGTGCGCCGTGAACAGAGCTTCGAGCATGATGTCTTCGGCGAGGACCTTGGCACCGCCCTCGACCATGACCAGTCCATCGCGCGAGCCGGCGACGATGAGATTCAAATCTCCCTCGCCGTCGCTTTGCAGCGGATTGACGATCAGCTTGCCGTCGCGCCGGCCGATGCGGACTCCGGCAATCGGCCCGAGAAAGGGAATGTCCGAGACATGCAGCGCCGCCGATGCGGCGATCATCGCCACCATGTCGGCGTCGTTCTCCTTGTCGACCGACAACACCGTGGCGACGACCTGGGTTTCACAGGCGAACCCGTCGGCGAAGAGCGGCCGGATCGGGCGATCGATGAGTCGGGACGTCAACGTCTCCTTCTCCGTCGGTCGCCCTTCGCGTTTGAAGAAGCCACCGGGGATCTTGCCCGCGGCGAACGTCTTCTCCTGGTAGTCGACAGTGAGCGGGAAGAAGTCGATCCCCTCGCGCGGGTTTGGCGCCGACGTCGCCGTCGCCAAGACCACCGTTTCGCCGTGCTGGCACAGAACCGAGCCGCCGGCTTGTTTGGCCATCCGCCCTGTCTCCAAAGACAAGCGGCTGCCGTGATAATCAATTTCGACCTTGTGTACCATGGGTACCTCCCGGGCGTACGTGCCCAATTGTGGGGAGGAAGGTCGACCCCCGAAAGGAGCCTCAACGAACCCGGCGCTGTCGGTGTTGCTCAGCGACGCAGACCGAGTCGGTCGATGATGCTCTTGTAGCGCTCGTTGTCCGACCGCTTGAGATAATCCAACAAGCGGCGTCGCTGACCGACGAGCTTGAGCAGCCCCCGGCGCGAATGGTGATCCTTCTTATGGATCTTGAAGTGCTCCGTCAGGTGGTCGATTCGATCACTGAGCAGCGCAATCTGCACCTCCGGCGACCCTGTGTCGCTCGGATGAAGCCGGTAAGCCTCTACCAGCTCCTGTTTTTTCTGCGCTGCCTCCATCATTCCTCCGATTTTTTTCGCTATTGGGGTTCGGCTACCACGGTGGAACCGCGTTGTAAAGCTAACCCATCTCACGGGCGTTCTCGTGCCAGGGCCGGAGATCGAAAAACCGCCCGCCCGGACACACTTCGCCTACGCCGTGCCGAGCACCCGGGCATAGCGCCAACCATCGCCGTCGCGTTCGACCACCGCCAACACCGCGCCCGCAGGCGACACCAATAGAGCGTGGCGCTCGGCGCCGCTCGAGGTGAGATCGCGAAGCACCCGCACCTGGCCGCGCTGCACGGCGGCAACCGCCGGCTCGGGCAGAGGGAACACCGGCAAATCGGCGAGCGCCTCGCGCACCGACAGCAGCCCGGCGCCGTCCGGCGGCTGCCAATCCTCCGGCGACACCGCGCCCCGATCGAGGCGAAAACTGCCAAACGCCGTGCGGCGCAAGGCTTCGAGGTGTGCGACCGTGTCCAGGGCGAGGCCGATGTCCTGCGCCAGCACGCGAACGTAGGTCCCTTTCGAACAGGCGACCCGAAAACGCAGGCGCGCCTCGTCTTCGATCTGCAGATCGAGCTCGTGGACGGTAATCGGCCGCGCCTCGCGCGCGACCTCGATTCCCTGTCGCGCCAACTTGTAGAGCGGCACGCCGTCGCGCTTGATCGCCGAGTACATCGGTGGCGTCTGCTGGAGATCGCCGGTGAGCTGGTCGGCCGTCTTTCGCAAATCGGAGTCAGACAAAGGCGGTACCGGTCGTTCGGCGAGCGCAGCGCCGGTGCGGTCACCGGTCTCCGTCGATCGGCCGAGAGCGATCACACCCTCGTATTCCTTGTCTGCGGCGTTGAGGAACTGCGCGATCTTGGTCGCCTCGCCGAGGCACAGAGGCAACAAGCCGGTGGCAAAGGGATCGAGCGTACCGAGATGCCCCACCTTGCCACCGGCTCGGCTCTTGATTCGACGCACCACCTCCGCCGAGGTGATCCCCTCGGGCTTGTCGACCAGGAGGACTCCGTGAACGGCGCCCTCCCCCTCGCCGCGGGAGCGCCGGTTGCGCCGCCCCACTAGCCCTCGTCCTTGTCGCCCGGCGTTTCCATGGCGTCGAGCACACGCGACATGCGAGCCGCGTACTCGATGTTCTCATCCACTTCGAAGCGAATTTCGGGCGCCACCCGCAGATGCAGCCGGCGCGCAACCTGGGAGCGGATGAACCCCGCCGCCGAGCGCAGTCCTTGCAGTGAGCGCTGGCGATCCTCGTCGGTGCCGAAACGCGAGAAATACACACGCGCGTTGCGCAGGTCGGGCGACACGTCGACCCGCGTAATCGTCACCATACCGACCCGCGGATCTTTGATCTCTCTCTGCACGAGCTCGGCGATCGAAGCCTGCAAAGCGTCCGCCACCCTGGCCACACGACGGCTCATCGTCAGCAGTGAAAGATCTCGATCTCGTCCTCACCGACCTCGGCGAGGTGCAGCCCCTCGACACAGCGAACGACCTGGCGCAGCGCGCCGTCGACGTGCCCCGTATCGGTTCCAACCTGGGCGAATCCCAGCACCGCGCTCTGCCACAAGTCCTGCGCGTCGCACTCCGACACCGACACGTTGAACGACTTGGTGACGCGCGCCTTGATCTTCTTGATCACACCCCGCTTGCCCTTGAGGGAGTGGTTCTCGGGCAGGTAGAGCGTCAGCTTGAGCACACCTACGACCATCGAGAGCGGTCACTCACCGGAGCCTGTCCGCGAACGCCGCGGATGCGGGCTCGGCGGCAAGAAGGTGTCGCCGGCGACACGACGACGCCAAGTACCGCGCCCCGCTCACGCGCGGTGCTCGGCACCCGTTCCGCGAGCGCTGGCCGGAGAAAGGCGCCGCGCGACTTCCTCCATCTCGTACACCTCGATGACGTCGCCCACTTTGACGTCGCTGTAGTTTTCGAGCCCGATGCCGCACTCGTAGCCAGAGGAGACCTCGCGCGCATCTTCCTTGAAGCGACGAAGGCTGGCGACCTTGCCATCGTGGACGACGACGTGATCGCGCACCAATCGGGCAGCCGCGTTGCGCCGAACCTTGCCGTCGTTGACGAAACACCCGGCGATCGATCCGACACCCGGAATATTGAAAATGTCTCGCACCTCGGCTCGGCCAACGACCTTTTCGCGCAGGGTCGGATCGAGCATCCCTTCCATCGCATCGCGAATCTCGTTCAGCGCATCGTAGATCACCGAGTAGAGGCGCATATCGACGCCCTCCTGCTCGGCAACGGCGGTCGCCTTGGCCTCGGGCCGCACGTTGAAGCCGATGACGACGGCATTCGAGGCGGCAGCCAACATCACGTCACTCTCGGTAATGCCACCGACGGATGCGTGCAGCGGGTTGAGGCGAACCTCATCCGTCGAAAGCCCGGCCAGCGCGTCGGAGAGTGCCTCGGCCGAGCCCTGGACATCCGCCTTGATGACGACCTGCAACTCTTTCGTATCGCCGGCCTGCACGCGACGGTAGAGATCTTCGAGCGAAACCTTCGACGTCTTGCGCAACGTCGCCTCGCGGTGCTTCTCCAAACGATGCGACGCCACCTGTTTGGCGGTCGCCTCGTCGCTGACGACACTGAACGAGCTGCCCGCTTCGGGAACGGCCTGGATGCCGAGAATCTCGACCGGCGTCGACGGACCCGCCTGGCGCACCTTGTTGCCCCGGTCGTCGATCATGGCTCGTACCCGCCCGGAGTTGGGGCCGCAAACGAAGGGATCGCCGACCTTCAGCGTCCCCTCCTGCACCAGCACGGTGGCAACCGCACCGCGACCGCGATCGAGCTTGGCCTCGACGATCGTACCGCGCGCCATCTTGTCCGGATTGGCCGTCAGCTCGAGCAACTCGGCCTGCAGCAGCAGCATCTCGAGCAGGTTCGGCAGACCCTCGCGCGAAATCGCCGATACCGGCACGCAGGTCGTGTCGCCCCCCCAGTCCTCCGGTACCAGTCCGTGATCGGCCAATCCCTGCTTGATCTTGTCGAGGTTGGCCCCCGGTTTGTCGATCTTGTTGATGGCAACGAGAATCGGCACCTCGGCGGCGCGCGAGTGGTTGATCGCCTCCACCGTCTGCGGCATGACGCCGTCATCGGCGGCGACGACGAGAACGACGATATCGGTCACCTTGGCGCCGCGCGCGCGCATCGAAGTAAAGGCCTCGTGCCCCGGCGTGTCGAGAAAGGTCACCTGCTTGCCGTCGACTTGCACCGTGTAGGCACCGATGTGTTGGGTAATGCCACCGGCCTCGCCCGCCGTTACGTTGGTTTCGCGAACGGCGTCGAGAAGCGACGTCTTGCCGTGGTCGACGTGCCCCATGATCGTCACCACCGCCGGCCTGGACACGGTCTGCTCGTCGCTGGTGCTCTCGTGTGCCTCCTCGACCGCGGACTCCGCGTCGAAGGAGACGTTTTCGACGTTGTAGCCGAACTCCGCCGCAATCAAAGTGGCCGTGTCTGTGTCGAGCACCTGATTGACGTTGGCCATCATGCCCTGTTCCATGAGCTTCTTGACGACCTCGGCGGCCTTGACGCCGATCGATTTGGCGAGATCGCCGACCGTCACCACCTCGGCGATGCGGACGATCCGCTTGCTCGCCTTCGGCGTCGTAATCTCGGTCTTCTTCTGCTCCTTGCCGGGTTGCGCCCGCTTCTTCCGCGGGATCCGGCTCATGCGGCGATCGCGATCGCCGAGCTCGGCAAACTCCGGTTTCTGGATGACTCGCCGCTTCTTGCGTTTTCCCGGACGCGCCTGCTGCATCGGCGGCATGTCGGGCATCGGTTGAGGCTCTTGCGGGCCGCGCCGACCGCGACTGGTGTCGGTCGTGCGACCGCGGGTCGCAGCGATTCGCTCGGCCTCGACCTTGCGCAAATCGATTCTGCCGAGAACCTTCGGACCGGCGACTGGTTTCTCCCCGCTGCCACCGGCAGTCTGCTCGCCTTCGGCCGCAACACCGTCCCCAGGTGCCGCGACCGGTGCTGCCGGCGCTTCTGGCTCGACCAGAGGCGGCGCGGTCTCGACCGGCGGCGCGGCATCTTTCGCTTCGACCGGCGGTGCTTCCTCGACCGGCGGCTCGACCGGCGGCAGCGGCGCCGCGGCATCGTCAGCGGTACCGCTGCCGACATCGACCGGCACCGGCATGGTGAACGGTTCATCGCCGTGCACCGGTGGCAGCGCCTCCGGTGCGGCGAATGCCTCGAGGACGTCACTCTGCACACCGAGCGGCTGCAGCGGCTCGACAGCGCTGCTGATCGGCTCCGACTGCGGTCGGGCGCGGCGGCGAATCACCTTCGTACCGACACGGCGCTCGACGACCTGCTGCCCGGTGTCGCCCGTCTTTACACGCTCCTGGCCAACCGTAACCTGCGGCTGGCCGAGCCCGAGCTCGGTCTGCAGTCGCTCGATCTGGTCCTCCGTCAAAGAGCTCTGCGAGCGCTTGCCTTCAATACCGAGGCGTTCGATGTGGGCGAGAAGCTCTTTCGACTCCATCTCCCACGTTTTCGCCAACTCGTGGACTCGCATACGCGCCATGGCCCATCCCTTCAGATTTCCACACCGGCGCGCAGCTCGTCGAGCAGCGATTGCCGGGCTTGCGATGGCACGGTGACGCGCAGGGATCGAACCGCTCCCTTGCCTCGCGCGAAGTGTATCCAACAGCTCTCATTGCGGTGCAGATAGCCGCCGCGACCGGGGGCGCATCCGCGTGCGTCGAGACGCAGTGCACCGCTCGATGCGCAAACGAGGCGAACGAGGCGGCTGCGCTCGTCGCGTCCCCGACAACCGAGGCAGGTGCGCACAGGTTGGTGACCACGCCGGCTCACGAAGCTCCCCCTTCCGGCTCGCTGTGGCCGGCGTCTGCGCCACCGGCCGGCGCCGCAACCTCGGGTACGGCCTCACCGCCGTCGGCAACGAGTGGTGCGGCCAGCGGCAAGTCCGCCATCGTATTCTCTTCGGCCAGCGCCGGAACCGGCGTCGCCTCGAGGGCCGCCGCCTCGGCCGCTGCTTCGGCCGCGGCCTGCGCCTCCGCTTCGGCCGCCAGCCGCGCCAGCTCTTCTGCCTGGCTACGTGCCGACTCGAGAATCGCCGGAATCCTGTCGATGTCGATGCCGTCGACCTCGGCCAAAGCGACTTCGCCCGCATCGGCAACTTCCTGCGCCGACTTGAAACCGTGTTGAAAGAGAAGCTCCGCGGTCATTTCGCCGATTCCCGGAATCGAGCTCAGCGAAACCCGCGCCATGCGCGACTCTTCCTCCGCTTCCGCTTCGCTGCGCACTTCCAGATTCCAACCGGTCAAGCGCGAGGCGAGGCGGACGTTCTGCCCCTTCTTGCCAATCGCCAGCGACAGTTGGTCATCGGGAACGACGACTTCCATCGAGTTGGCGTCTTCGTCCATGACGATGCGCGACACGCGCGCCGGCGCCATCGCTCGGGCAACGTATTCGGCCGGATCTTCGGTCCAGTGCACGATATCGATCTTCTCGCCGCGCAACTCCTGCACGACACTCTGCACACGCGTCCCCTTCATACCGACGCAAGCGCCAACCGGGTCGACATCCGAATCCTTGGAGACGACGGCGATCTTGGCCCGGCCCCCGGGCTCGCGCGCGGCGCCCTTGACCTCGACGATACCCTCGTAGATCTCGGGAACCTCTTGCTCGAAGAGCTTGGTCAAGAACCCCGGGTGGGTGCGCGACAAGACGATCTGGGGCCCTTTTCCACCCAGATCGACGTCGAGAATGAAAGCGCGGATGCGGTCGCCGTGGCGATAGCGCTCGCGCGGAATCTGTTCCTTCTCGGGCAAGATGGCGTCGGTGCGCCCGAGGTTGACGATGATGTTCTTCTTCTCGAAACGCTGAACGATCCCCGAATGGGTGAGCTCGCCCTTGCGATCCTTGAACTCGTTGTAGATCAGATCGCGCTCGGCATCGCGCAGGCGCTGAATGAGGTTTTGCTTTGCTGCCTGCGCCGCGATCCTGCCGTAGCGCTGCGCCAACTTTTCCAGGAGCTCGTCGCCGAGCTGCGCCTCCGGGTCGAGGTTCGTACGCGCGTGGGCAAGCGAAACTTCGAGCTCGTCGTTGGCAACCTCTTCGACGACGGTCAGAATCTTGAAGAGCTCGACTTCACCGATGTCGGGATTGTATTGCGCCTCGATGCGCATGTCTCCGCCAATGACCTTCTTGGCGGCAGATAGCATCGCAGTTTCGATGGCATGTACGACGACGGCACGGTCAATCCCCTTCTCCTTGCTGACCTGCTCGATCACTCGGCTCAACTCGGGCTGCATCGTTCACCTCGGCCATTTCCAACGTTTCGGCACGACTCGTGCGTCAGGAAGCTGCCTTCTCCGCGAAATCGTGCTCGTAGTTCGCCTGCGCGATCTCGTCGAAGCGAAAGAACCGCAAACCCTCATCCACCTCCAACTCGATACCGTCCTCGCCCACTGCGCTCAGTGAGCCGAGAAACGCCTTCCTCCCCTCGTGCTGTTCGATCGTTCGAACGCGAACTCGCTTTCCAACGTACTCGCGAAAGTGCTTGGGCTGTCGCAAACGACGATTGATCCCCGGTGAAGACAACTCCAGCGTGTAGTGGCCCGGAAGAACGTCGTGCGCTTCGATGACGTCGCCGAGCACCCGGCTCATCGGCGTCAAGTCGTCGATCGTGATACCGCCGCCAACTCGGTCGAGGAAGAAGCGCAACATCACGCCACGGCCTTCGCGGCGACAATCGATGTCCACGATTTCCATACCTTCAGCGTCCACTAGCGGTTCCACGAGCTGCCAAATCCGTCGCACGGTTGCTCTATCCATCAGTCTCAAAAATAAAAATGGCGGGCCGGCGGCCCACCACTAACGCGGCCAAAATGCAACTGTTTTGTTACCATGTGCGCCTACTCGGCCGCAAGTGGGCGCACTCGGAGGCGAAACTCCGAAAATCAGTAAAATGCAGTTTTAGAAAGCCTCAGGCTTCGCCGCTGATCTCCGGCCGTTCGTGAATGGTCTTCATCTCGACGACGCTGAAACTCTTGAGACCTTTGGGAGTTTGCACGCTGACATCGTCGCCCGGTTGCTTGTTGAGCAGAGCGCGGCCGAGCGGCGAGGAGAGCGAGATCTTTCCCTCCGCCGCCTGAACTTCTTCAGGGTAGACGAGCTCGTAGCGAACCTCGTCGCCGCTGTCCTCGTCTTCCAGCGTTACGATGCTACCGTAGCCGATGGCTTCGCGCGGGAACTTGGAGACGTCGACCATGGAGAGCTCGCGGATTCGCTGCTCGGTCACGCCGATGCGCGCGTTGATGATGCCCTGCCGCTGTTTGGCGGCCTCGTACTCGGCGTTTTCCTTGAGGTCGCCGTGCTCGCGCGCTTTTTCTAGCTCTTTGGGAAGCTTGGTATTGAGCTCGTGGCGGAGCTCTTCGAGCTCCTTCTTCAGCTTCTTGACGATGGGCAGATCCATCCCACACCCTTTCCTTGGCGGCGCAGTGATTCCCGCCTGAGTCGGACGGGTACGCAGAACGAACCGTTCAGCGCAACTGTCGGTCGATGGCCCGATGGCGGCTGTCGCCACGGTAGTCCGATGCCGCTCCGCCCGCCCAAGAGTCCATGCCGGCCATGAATTCCTCGCCGTTGTGGATGTACCAGTACATCAATCCGATGCCCAGAACGAAACCGATCATGAATCTCTTGAACACGCCAAAGGCCTCCGCGACCACCTACGCGACACAGTGTAGTGGTGGGAGGAATCCCCGTCAAAGCCCTTTTCACCTACTCTTCGGGCCGTTCGTCGTAGCGCCGCCAAGCTCCGCGCCGGCGCAGATCGGCAGTTTTTTGCGGATCTTGCGAAGCCGGCTGGCCGAGCGCGTCGAGCAGCTGATTCGCCATCTCGGCCGCAACGTGGTCGCGCACGCTACCGGAGCCGCTGCTCGGCTCGGCATCGAGAAAGCGCTCGATGGCTTGCGCCGACACACCGCTCTTCGAAAAAGCCTGCAACAGCCGGCGCATACCCACCCCCTTGTGATCCTGCCAGAGGCTCCACAGGAGCCGGCAATCGGCGCAACGGAACCGCCAACCCGCTGGCTCCCGACATAGACGACAATGCATTCCCCAAGCCTACCCGGACTCGACGCGTGCTCCTACTGCACGACGACGGCGCGAGTGGCAACCAGGGGGGCGGACGGCTAGACAGGAAGGGCACCGCGGCGCACCGCGGCGAAAGCGATACGTTGCCTATCCGAGCGCATCCCGGCCCGCCGATGGCCCCGACGACGAACCGGCGGCGGAGCGCCTTCGATTCACTGCTCGACTTCTTATTTCCGCCGGTCTGTATCGGCTGCAACGAGCGCTGCGAGGAGCCCGGGTTCTGCAACGTCTGCTGGTGCATGGTGACCGCCATGCCGCCAGCGATGTGCTTGCGCTGCGGCCAACCGTTCCACACTCCTCCCGATCACTCGTGCCAACGCTGCCTCGCCACGCCACCACAATTCGATCTGGCTCGCTCCTGCTCCACCTACGACCGGGCGTACCCGGACGATCCCCTGGCGCGGTCCCTCCACCGCCTCAAGTACAACCGCGACATTTCCTTCGCGCGGCCGCTCGCCCACTTGTTGGCGCAGCGCTTGCCCCTCGCCGATCGTCACGACGCCATCGTCCCAGTGCCGTTACACATCGACCGCTTGCGCTGGCGCGGTTTCAACCAGGCGGTCGTTCTCGCCCGGCCGCTGGCCGAGAAGCGCAACACCCCACTGATCGTCGACGCACTGCGGCGCGTTCGCGCCACCCAATCGCAGGTAGGTTTGGGCGAAGCCGAACGCCGGCGCAACATCGCCGGCGCGTTTCGCCTCAGCAACACGTGGAGCCCAAACGAGTTGCGCGTTCTCCTCATCGACGATGTCTACACGACGGGAGCGACGGTGAACGAATGCGCGCGCGTCCTGCGCAAAGCCGGCGCCAGCGCTGTCGATGTCGGCGTTCTGGCCCGCGCCCGATGACGACGCCGGAAAAACACGGGCATTGGGAACAGCGCTACTCCGCCAAGGGGCGACGGCGCAGCCAACCATCGCCCTTCATCCAGGCGCAGATCGACCAGCTCGGGCCGCCCGGCCGGGCACTGGACATCGCCTGCGGCGACGGCCGGCACTCGCTGGCGCTCGCCCGCCGTGGCCATACCGTTACCGCCATCGATTTCGCCCGCGCCGGACTGCTCGCCCTGCGCCGCAGCGCTGCTGCGGAGAAGCTGTCCATCGAGGCGATCCAGGCGGACCTGGAAACCTATCCGCTACCGGCAGACACCTTCGACCTGGCGATCAAGGCGTTCTACCTGCAGCGCAACCTCTTCGCTTCCCTCAAGACGAGCCTGAAAGTCGGCGGCATCGCCATCGTCGAAACCTTTCTCGTCGATCAACGCGAGATCGGTCATCCGCGCAACCCCGCTTTCCTCCTGCAGCGCGGCGAGCTCGGCGAAGTGTTCGCCGATTTCACGCCCGTCGAGTACCGAGAAGGGCTGTTTTCCACCGGGCGCGAAGAGGCGTATCTGGCGCGGCTCGTGGCAAGAAAGACGAGGGCGTGATCGACCACCCGTCATTGAGTTTTGCGCGTCGCTGTGACAATTGCGCGACGATGCCGTTGAAAACGAGAAGAGCTACTCGCGCCTTGCGTCTGTTCACCGCGCTGGTGCTGGCAACTGAGCTGATCGCCTGCTCGAGTGGCGGCGGCAGTGGCGGTGGTGGCGCGAGCATTCCGTCGCTCTCCTGGCCGCGCGCCCGCCGTGGCGACACCAACCAGGCGATCGGAGTGGCTACCCTGGCCGGCAACCAGGCGACTTCGACCGCGCTTCTCGAACAGGGTGCGGCGGGGGATTGCGGTTTCAACGGCAGCCCTGCGCCACCTACCATTGGGCGAGACGGGATCGTCTACCTCGCGGCGACCGATGCGCTCATCTCCATCGAGCCGAGCGGCGACTGTCGCTGGCGGCTCGATGAATGCGTTCTGGAAAACGAAATCATCAGCCTCGGATCGGTTGCGACGAGCCCGGCGATAAGCGCCGACGGCCGTGACCTCATCCTGGGGAGCGACACTCACGTCTTTCTCTTGCGCGAGGCGGAGGAAGGAAACGACTTGCCGGCCTGTCTCTTCGCCTTCCCCGTCGGCTCGCGCTCGTCGGCGTTGCCGGTCGTCGAGGGGTTTGATTTCAGGTTGCTGTGGTTCGCCACCGGCACCGACAGTGGCAGGTTGACCGCCATCAACGTCGACGGCTTGCGCCGCTGGAGCTTTCCCGACGTGGCATTCGATTCACCGGTCACCGGGACGCCGGCGGCATTCAACGGCGGGTTCGTCTTCGTCGGCCCGGATGGCGTCCTCTACAACGTCGATCCGTCGGGCCGGCTGCGCTGGAGCGAGCGCATCGGCGAGCCCTACTCGGATGCCAGCCCGGTCTCCGCGGCACCGGCTGCCGTCATTCTCAACGACATCTATGCGCTCAGCGCCGCCGGTGAAATCGTCGCCGTTTCGCCCAACGGCAACCGCGTCTGGACGTATGCCAGCAGCGACGACAGCCCCATCATCGCCGACCTGATCGCTTCTCCGCTGACGACGTCGGGCGCGGGAAACTTGCGTGAAAACGTCATCTTCGCAGTCGACGAATCAGGCACGCTACACGGCGTCGGCAGCGAAACCGGGGAGCTCGTTCGCTTCTGCGACTCCAGGAACGAAGCCTGTCGGCCGAGCACATGCCCCGGCGAAGCGGAGTGCACCGAGGTTCAATTCTGCTCCGACGCGCAAGAGACGATCGTATGCAGCAGCGACGACGACTGTCCCCAGGGAAGCCAGGGAAGCTGCACGGGCGGCACGCGTTGCTCAGAGAGCATGAGGCGCTGCTCCAGCGACGAAGAGTGCGAGATGGCGAACGAGGGGATTTGCGGCAACTTCTTCTGCGCCAACGCAACGAGCACCGCCTGCATCCGCGACACCTGCTTCACCAACGACGACGATTCGTCGCGCTGCACGCGCCCGGCGCTGCACCCGCTCGACAGCGACGTGGAGTTGGATGTAACAGCCGCCCCGGTGCTGGCCACCGATTCGTTCGTCGTCGCCGCGACGGCCGATGGAAGAGTATGCGCCCGCCGCCTCGACGGCACGGTGCCGATGGGTAGTTGTGGCGACGAGGCGATGACCTCCTGCACGCCCGACTCTTGTGCCAGCGGTGACACCTGCTGTACCGACGCCGCCACTTGCACGCTTGGATTCTGCGCCGGCGATCCCCTGCGTCCTTGCACACCCGACACCTGTACCGCCGAGACGAACGGCGAGTGCACGAGCCCGTGGCAGCACGGCTGTATCGAGCTGGGCGAAACGACGGGAGGTGCAGTGGCGGTTCTTCTCGACGACAGCACAGGCATCGACGATCACATCCTCCTGGCAGCGGAGAAAGGCCTCTTCGAGATCAAATGACTTTCCCCTCACGCACTCCGAGCCTCTGCCTGGCAGCTTTCGCGATAACGCTCGTCGCCTGCAGCGGCGGCGGCGGCGGCTTCTCTTGCAACCTCGACGACGCCACGACAGTGGCGCCGACAGACTGGCCATCGGCGCGGCGCGACACCGCCAACAGCGGCCGGGTGATCGTCGACACCTTTCCCGAGGAGGTCGAAGCGCGGTGCATCTTTCCGCGCCCGAGCGCCGGCGCCGAGTGCTCGAACGAGGAGAGCGCAGTGATCGGCGTGCCAATCATCGGCATCGAGCCAGGCTCTGCGAACGTCGCACCGATTGCGGACAGCGAGGTGCGCATTCTCGTCGCGGCACGCGATGGCAGTGTTCACTTGTTGGATGCCGATGGAACGCCGATCGTTCTCGACCGTGAAATCGAGCTCAACCAAGCCGCCAACACCCCGCTGGCCGGCGCCGACGGCTCGATCTTCTTGACGACCGAGAACGGCGCCATCTCGCGCTTCTCGGGAGTCGACGGCGTGCAGCTCTTTCTCGCGGCGGACCAGAACGACATCGCGGTTGCTCCTGCCATGGGTCCAGACGGCGTAACCTACGCCGGCGACGTGACCGGCACGTTCAGCGCCATCTGCACGAATCGAGCACCGAGGTTCTTCAGCGAGCTCGGCGGCATCACGACGCTGCCGGCCATCGTCACCGATCCTCGGGACGAGGAACGAACCCTGGTCATCGTCGCGTCGAACAGCGGCCGCGTGCAGGCGCTCGACGACGACCGCGGCCGCCTCCGCTGGGCCTTCTTCACGGCGTCGCGGTTGCAGGACACCGCCGTCGTCGCCGACGAAGAACGCGGACTCTTCGCCGTCGCCGATACTGGCGGTCTGGTGCTCTTCGGCTCGCTCGCCGATGGCGGTCCAATCACCGTCGACGGCGAACCCTTCTCCTACGACGCCGGCGGACGCATCGCCACCGCGCCGGCGCTGGGCGGCGACCACGTCTACGTCCTCAGCGAAGCTTCCGCCCAGCAGGCACCGGCGCTGCACGCCGTGGCGCTGCCGGCCAGCGGCGCAGCTTCCTGGACGTGGGCTCTGCCGGCGGACGCGACCGTCAACGCTTCGCCGGCGCTCGCCGTGTCGGACGACGGCGACACCATCGTCGTCGCCGCCGATTTCGCTTGCCAGACCGGCACCTGCGAGGGCGCGACGGTGTTCGCCGTGCGCCAGGGCGCCGAGCTCTGGTCGGTCGACCTGCCGAGCCCGCTCGGCACCGCGGCGCCATCGATCCGCAGCGACGACGGCGGCAACGCCGTCGTCCTAGTCGGCACGCAAGCCGGTCAGCTCTTCGAGATCCGCTGACGCGCGCTGACCCCGATCGCTCGCTATTCGGCGCGGCCGCCTTCGGTCAATTTCTTGAGATCGAGGATCTCGGCGACGCGCTCGGGTTCGAGCAATCCGGAGTCGAGAATCGCCTGGCGGATCGGCACGTTGTCGGCAACGGATTTCTTGAACACCTTGGCCGCCGCGTCGTAGCCGACCACTGGTGCCAACGCCGTGACCAGTGACGAGGTTCGCTCCGCATAGTCCTCGCAGCGCTGGCGGTTGGCGACGATGCCACGCACGCACTTGTCGGCAAAGACGCGACAGGTGCTGCCCATCAGCTCGACACTCTCGAGCAAGTTGTGGGCGATCACCGGCATCATGACGTTGAGGTCGAGATTGCCGTTCATACCGGCAATGGAGACTGTCGTGTCGTTGCCGATGACTTGCGCCGCGACCATGTTGACTGCCTCCGCAATGACCGGGTTCACCTTGCCCGGCATGATACTCGAACCCGGCTGTGTCGCCGGCACGACGATCTCCTGCAGACCCGTCGCCGGCCCGGAGGTCATCAGACGCAAGTCGTTGGCGATCTTCATCAAGCCGACAGCGACGACCTTGAGCGCCGCCGAGAGCTCCACTGCGGCATCGCGATTCTGCATCGCCTCGAAACGGTTCTCGGCGGTGCGGAAGAGCTGGCCGGTGAGGACGCGCAGCTCGTTGACGACACGCTGCGCGTACTCCGGATGGGCGTTCAGACCAGTCCCCAGAGCGGTACCGCCGACCGCCAGCTCGGCGATGTGGGCGCGCGCGTTCTCGACGCGCGTGACGCCGTGACGGATGACGCTGGCGTAGCCGGAGAATTCCTGACCGAGGGTGACCGGAACGGCATCCTGCAGGTGGGTCCGCCCCGCCTTGACGACGTCGTCGAGCTCCGCCGCCTTGGCCTCGAACGCCTCGGCGAGCTCGCGCATGGCCGGCAGTAGGTGTTCCTCGACGCCACCCAGAGCGGCGACGTGGATCGCCGTCGGGAACATGTCGTTGGTGCTCTGTCCCATGTTGACATGGTCGTTGGGATGCACGGCCGACTTGTCGCCACGCTCTTTGCCGAGAAGCTCGCAAGCGCGGTTGGCAATGACCTCGTTCGAGTTCATGTTGGTCGACGTACCCGAGCCAGTCTGAAAAATGTCGACGACGAACTGGCCATCGAGCTTGCCCTCTGCAACTTCCAGCGCCGCCGCCTCGATCGCCTTGCCGATCGTTTCGTCGAGCAGCTTCAGTTGCATGTTGGCGCGGGCTGCAGCGGTCTTACAGTGGCCGAGAGCGCGGATGAAGCGGCGCGAAAAGTGCAATCCCGAAATCGGAAAGTTCTCCACCGCCCGCGCCGTTTGCGCAGCGTAGTAGGCGTCGGCCGGGACTTCCATCTCCCCCATGCTGTCTTTTTCGATGCGCACCTGGGCTGCCATGAAACGACTCCTCTGCAAGAACCGGCGACGCTAACCGGTCCGATCGCATCGATCAATTGCCCTTGCGATGGCAGCCGTGACGTTGGCCGGAGGGAGTCGATCGGGATACGCTGCGCTTCTTCGACAGAGGAGACCGTTCCATGCCGAGCCGTCGTGACTTGATCGCAATGACGCCTGAGGAGAGAAGGACCTACGTGGCCGAGGCAAAAACCGCCACGCTGGTGACCAATGGCAAGGATGGCTATCCGCACGCCGTGGCGATGTGGTTCTACTCGGACGAGGACGAAACCGTCTGGATGACGACGTACCGGAAGTCACAAAAGATCGCGAACCTCAAACGCGACGGCAAAGCCGCGCTGCACGTCGAGTCCGGTGAGTCCTACGAAGCTCTCCGGGGAGTGTTGATGCGCGGCGACGCCGAAATCGTCGACGATATCGAGGTGGTTCTCGACACGCTCAAGCGCGTCACCGGCAAGATGACCGGCGCGACGATCGACGGCATCGACGATGGGATGCGCCGGATGGCCGCTAAACGGGTGGTCATGAAGTTTGTACCGAGAAAGTTTGCGAGCTGGGACCACACGAAGCTGGGGGGGCGGTACTGAGGGACCGAAAGGGACGAAAGCGACCTAAGGCCGGCGCCGCGATTCCCGGCGGGCTCGGGACATGCGTTCGCGCAGGCCGCCCTCTTCGATGAATCGCTTTTCCAGGTGGCGGATCTGGCGGTCTAGTAGAAACGTAGTGACCTTGATGACGCCGATGATGGCGTTGGCTCGGACGGCGGGGTCGCTGTGCTCGAGGGCGGGTTTGAGGGTCCGATAATCCGCGCCGGGGGCGCGCAACAGCGCGCCGAGTCGCTGTGCGTAGCGGTGGTTGGGTGACCATTCGTCGAGGCCGCGCACTCGCAGAAAATCGCGGTAGTCCTCGAGCAGTTCTTCCAGGCTGGCGCGAGCGACGTTGGTGAGCTTGATCTCCATTTCCTTGGAGGTACCCGACGCCTGGCTTCCCTCGATGATGTTCTGCTTGCCCGAACGCGCTGCCTGCACCATCTGATCAAAGGTGCGATCGCGACGAGAGACGTAGCGCTCGCAGAAGCGCAAGGTTGCGTCGTAGACGATCTGCGAACGCTGGTACGACAAGAGCTTGCGGTATCCGCCGTGTGGTGGAATGAAGCGGCTCATCTAGGGACGTAAGGGACGAAAGGGACCAAAGAGACAGGGG
Source organism: uncultured Binatia bacterium (SeqCode) (assembly GCA_965216585.1). Lineage (GTDB taxonomy): Bacteria > Desulfobacterota > Binatia > HRBIN30 > CADEER01 > CADEER01. The sequence continues at coordinate 1,754,525 of CBDCGC010000003.1, forward strand.
ACCTAAGGGACGAAAGGGACCAAAGAGACAGGGGACCTAAGGGACGAAAGGGACCAAAGGGTTCCAACGACCTTAGGTCCCTTTGGTCCCTTGGGTCCTCCCGCTTGCCTGCCAATGACGCGACTACTACCAATAGCACTATTGATATCTACTGCGCAACTATCTCAAGCCGACGAGCCTTTTGCGCTCAGCGAGATCGCGACGCGCGGCCGTACCGCCGCCGCATCCGTCGCCGATTTCGACGGCGACGGCGCCAGCGATCTGTTGCAGATCGTTTTCTCGGGGACACCCCCCGACGAACGGCGCACGATTCGATTGCACCGGAGGGTCGCCGGCGACGACGCCACCACCACCGACTACGAGCTGCCGCGCGGCGCCGCCGGCTACGACGTCGCCGACATTCGCCACACGCCCGGCAGCGAGCTCATTCTCTTGCGTCAGAGCGACCTGCTCATCCTGTCGCTGCGCGGTGCCGAGGCGGAAGAGGACTCCGTGGCGATCAGCGGTGTCGGCACGATCGCACCGCACGACGCCGAACGCGGCATCGCCCGCATGCAGCTCGTGCACCGCAACCCCAACGGCGAGCCGTGGTTGGTAGCGCAACAGCTCGGGTCGCTGCACGTAGTGGCGGCCGGCGGTCGCGTCCTCGGCCAACTCGACATCGACGGTGTCGCCACCTACTACATCTTCGCAAGTCCCGGGCTCGGATTTGCCGAGAGTCCCCTCGAGCTCCACTACACACCGGCGAGAATTTCGATCGGCCGCGTCGACGGCGACCAGCGGCCCGACATCGTCGCGGCGACCCGGCACGGCGTGCGCGTCTTTCTCCAACGAAGTGACGGAACCTTCGCCAGCAAAGCCGATCGCGAGCACACCCTGGCGCTGGTTTCACCCGCCGATCACATCCGCGGCTCGGGCGGCGCCACCGCTCTGGTACGCGACATCGACGGCGACCTGCGCGCCGATCTGCTGGTTTCCCACGTCTCGGGAGGCATCAGCGACGCCAGTACGGTCGTTGCAATCCACCTCAACCGTGGCGGTAATTGGAATCTCGAAGCACCTGACCAAACCCTGGCAACGTCGGACCGCGGTTCCCTCACCCTGCTCGATCTCGTGGGCGACGAGCGGCCCGAGCTGATCCAGATGACGACACCGTTCAGCGTGCTCGAGATCATCGAAGCCCTGACGACCCGGGCGATCGACGCCGACATCGCCATCTACCGCCCCGGCGAGGTTGCGCCCTTCGAAAAGCGACCCTGGGCAACCACCAAGCTGGGCCTGCCGATCTCCTTCGAGACCTTCGCGCCGCGCGGCTTCCTACCCAGCCTCGATACCGACCTCAATGGCGACGGCCAGCGCGATCTCGTCACCTCCGGCAGCGGCGACCGCCTCGAGGTCTATCTCGGCGGCGAGCAACATCGATTCGCCAAGCGCGTCGCCCGACAAGAGATCGGCGACAGCGGTGCCCTGACCAGTGGCGACATCGACGGTGACGGGCGCACCGATCTCGTCCTCTACGACCCCCGCCGCTCCGACGTCCCGCTCAAGCTCTTGCGCAACCGCGGCACCTTGCCCGGGGCAGCATCCGATCCCAACCACTAGCGGCGCAACCAGTTGAGGTATCGGTGATTCGCCTTGACCTTTGCCCTCGACGCAGTTAGTTCAGCAACTGAACGAAGTGCTCCGACCCACCTATGACCGTGACGCCTCCGCAGCCTCTACCGGAAGTACTGGGCGCCGCTGCGATGCGGGCGCAACACAGCCGGTTGATCCTCAATCTTCTCTGGACGGAGCGCGAGATTTCCAGGGCAGACTTGTCGCGCCGCACCGGGTTGAGCCGCTCGACCATCTCCGCCATCGTCAATGACCTACTCACCACCGGGTTGATCAAGGAAGCACACACCGGAGTGTCAACCGGCGGTAGGCGCCCCATCATACTCGAGTTTCAAGACACAGCGAGCTTGATCGTGGGGATCGAGCTCGGGGCCACGCACATCGCGTGCGTGCTAACCGATTTGCGCTGCGCTGTGAAAGCTCGTTGGTCGGCGGCCGTGCCGGTTCGCGATGAGCCGGAACTCGCTCTAGAAAAAATGGTCGCGGCCGTGCGCGCCGTACTCGAAGCGGACGGCGTGCATGCATCGCGGTTGCTCGGCATCGGCGTTGCCGTTCCAAGCCCGGTGGACAGTCAACGACCGCAAGAGCTGCTGCCGTTGGTCGTTCCCAAGTGGCAAGGCTACAACATCACCGCACATCTGGAGTGCAGCTTTCCGTGTCCGGTCCTCATCGACAACGACGCAAACCTGGGAGCGCTCGCCGAGCTGTGGTGGGGAGCGGGACCAGCGGTGAAGAACCTGGCGTACATCAAGGTCGCCACTGGTATCGGAGCTGGATTGATCATCAACGGCCGCATTTTCCGCGGCAGCGCTGGTGTCGCAGGTGAGATCGGGCACACTGCCATCGATGCAAACGGCGCGCGGTGTGAATGCGGCCTCAACGGCTGTTTGACGACCTTCATCGGAACACAGTTCTTGCTCGAACGCGCTGCCGACCACGCGCGAACCAGCGGATCGGCCAGACCGGCACCCAAGACCCTCGACGAACTGGTCGACGCAGCACTCGACGGCGAACCAAACGCCGTCGAGTTGATCCGCTACACCGGCCAACGCCTCGGCATCGGTGTCGCCAACATGCTCAACCTGCTCAATCCGGACACAGTCGTGCTCGGCGGCGGCATCACCCGCGCCAGCGACCTTCTCGTCGGCGCCGTGCGTGAATCGGTGGGGAAGATGTCCCTGGCTGAATCAACGTCGCACGCGGAGATCCGCGTCAGCGCATTGGATGAATGGGCGATTGCCGTCGGTGCCGCTACGCTCGTTCTCGAGTCTGCGCTGCTCGCACCCGAACAATTCACCGCAGCGTCGCAGGGAGTCGCATGAGATTACTGTGGCGCAAGGTCTCCAAGCTTGCAGCGACGGCTGTCGGTCTTCTCCTTGCGGGATGCGGATCGAGCGACTCCATCGTAAGGCCACCGGATGGCCTGATCCTCACGATGGCAGATGAGTTCGATGGCGCTGAGGGCACACCACCGAATCCCGCTGTTTGGCAGCACGACGTCGGTGGACACGGCTGGGGAAACGGACAGCTCGAGTTCGACACCGACCATATCGAAAACGTATCGCTCGACGGCCGCGGCAACCTGCGCATCATCGCGCGCGAAGAGAGCTTCGGTGGCAACGACTACACTTCGGCGCGGATCAAAACTCAAAGCCTATTCGAACAGCAATACGGGCGTTTTGAAGCTCGCATCAAGCTACCGGCCGGCCAGGGGATTTGGCCGGCATTCTGGATGCTTGGAGCCGACTTTGACGACGTCGGCTGGCCGCAGTGCGGCGAGATCGACATCATGGAGTTTCGGGGACAGGAGCCCGACGTGGTGATCGGCAGCATCCACGGTCCTGGTTACTCGGGCGCCGACGCGATCGGAACGAGACACCGACTTGCCGCCGGGGAGAACTTCGTCGACGACTTTCACGTCTTCGCAGTCGATTGGGACCCGGGACAGATCCGCTTCTCCGTCGATTCCCACGTGTACCAGACAATTTCGAGCGCCAGCGTAAGAAGCCGCGGACACTGGGTCTTCGACCATCCGTTCTTCATCCTGCTCAACCTCGCCGTCGGCGGGGGCTTCGTCGGGCCGGTCGGGCGGAATACGGAGTTCCCAGCGATCATGCTGGTCGACTACGTTCGCGTCTTCGAGCGCGAGCAACGTTAAGGTTCGAGCAAGGTAGATGAGCGCAGCTGCGCGAGCACATTACGAAACTGCGCCCGAAGATCGTATCCCACTCATCCACAAGTTGATCTACGGCCTTGGCGGGCTGGTCAACAATCTGCTCGCAGCGTCGATCGGAGGGATGGTCATCGTACTCAACCTCGGGTTGGGCATGAACCCGGCGCTGGTTGGTTTGCTGGGCGCGCTACCACGTCTCAGCGACGCTCTCACCGACCCGATGATGGGCTACATTTCGGATCAAACGAGGTCGCGTTGGGGCCGCCGCCGCCCCTACATCTTCGCCGGTGCCATCGCATCAGGCCTGATCTTCGCCATGCTCTGGCAATTGCCCGCGGGCCGCAGTGAAAGCTTCTACTTCTGGTTCTTTCTCACCGGCTCGATCGTTTTCTACCTCGCCTACACGACGTTTGCGACGCCGTGGGTGGCGCTCGGCTACGAGCTGACTCCCGACTACCACGAGCGCTCGCGGCTGATGGGAACGCAGAACTTCATCAGTCAACTCGCCTACGTGATCTCACCTTGGTTCTTGGCGATCATGCAGTACGAACCGTGGTTTGGCGACATGGTTTCCGGCGCAGCCGGACTGGCAATCATCATCGGTGCAGTCACCGCCGGAGTGGGCATTCTGCCTGCGATCTTTCTTCGCGAGCGCTTCAGCGTCAAAGCGAGCGAAGACACCGCACGGGAGCCCGGGCAGGTTGTTTCCAAGCAAGCTTTTCTGCGCAGCATCGCCGAGTTTTTCAGGGGCTTCGTAGCGACGCTACGCTTCCGCCCTTTTCTCAAGCTGTGTGCTGCGACGTTTCTGGTCTTCAACGGGTTCATCCTGATCTCAGCGTTCCAAGCCTACGTCATCATCTACTACGTGTGCGGAGGCGATCAGGTCAAAGGCGCCGAGTACGTAGGCTACTCCGGTTCCGTATCGGCAATCTCGACCTTTTTCGTGATCGCCTTCGTGACCTGGCTCGCGACCAAGATCGGCAAACGCCGGGCTTTCTTCGTATCGACCGGGATTTCCATCGTCGGATACGCGCTGAAATGGATCTGCTACGACCCGCAGGCGCCCTGGTTGATTCTGCTGCCCATGCCCCTCCTCGCCTTTGCGCTCGGCGGCCTGTTCACCTTGGTACCCGCGATGATGCCCGACGTCGTCGATTTCGATGAGCTCCGTTCCGGCGAACGACGCGAGGGGATGTTCGGGGCGATCTTCTGGTGGGTGGTCAAACTCGGACAGAGCATCGCCATCGCCTCCGGTGGCTTCCTGCTCAACGCAACTGGCTTCGATGTCGCGCTCGAGGGGGCACAGAGCGCGCGCACTCTTTTTCTGATGCGGGTTTTCGACGTTGCGATTCCAATCGTTGCTTCGGCGCTGGCGATCTGGGCCATCGCCTCCTACGGCATCACCGAAGAACGAGCACACGAAGCGCGCGCGGAGTTGGACCGCAGACGCACCACACCACGGGCAGGTTCGTCATGAACGCACGCCCAATCTACGGCGTCGTCGCTACGCTTCGCACTTCAACATTGTCGTAGAAGTTGGCCGATGGCTGAAAGAGAGTGGCGGTACAGGTAAACCCAACCTGCAGCAGTTGTCCGTCCAAACCCGAATCAACTGCCAGTGAGATTTCGTATCGCTCCCAGATCTCGGGCAGCGCCGTTGCGTCCTGTTGAACGAAATTGGTGGTTGCAAATCCCGCATCCGGGTCGAGTGTCTTGATGAAGGCGAAAGCCTTGCTGCTGCACGGACACAACGCATCTGAAGGATCGTTGATGTTACCGCGTTTGGCGTCGAAACCGAAGAACAGCGTTCGACCTACGTCAGCCGCCGTGATGCTGCGCTCGCGAAACACATTGCTCTCGATCGTATGGCCATTGGAGTGGTCCGTGTTGTTGTAGTCACTGTAGATCGACACCTGCTGAGCGCCCTGCTCAGCACCGCCCTGGCCCGAGACGAGCGCCGAAAAAGCGGCGCCGTCGTTGGGCGCCACGAACGGACCATACCCATAGAGAAAGTCCATCGTCGAGCCATCGAAGACGTTGCCAAACACAATCCACCCGTCGTCGGCAAGCGCATTGACGTTCATGAGATCGAAAGACTCGAAATCCTGCTCGTACTCCACTACAGCGGTCGACACACACGCACCCCCCGTGCATTGTCCGGCGCCGCCGTCGCAAGGAGTGCCGTCGGCTGCAGGTTCGCTGGTGCAACCCGCGGACTCATCACAGCTGTCGACCGTGCACCCGTCTCCATCGTCACAACCCGCAGAAACGTCCGTATTCAGGCATCCGCTCACAGGATCGCAGCGATCCTCCGTACAAGCGTTCCCGTCATCACAGCCCGCAGACACATCCACATGGACGCATTGGTTGGTCGACACGTTGCAGGTGTCCATCGTGCACGCATCCCTATCGTCGCAACCCAGGTCGTCAGAGCAGTCGACGGCCTCGCAAACACCGCTCGCACAAAGACCGAGTCCCCGATTGCACGAAGTCCCGTCTGCGACAGGAGTGCTATCGCATCCTGAAACTGCGTCGCAGCTCTCAGCGGTGCATTCGTTGTCGTCATCACAATCGATCACCGCGTTGACGCAGCCAACGGAGGGATCGCAGGTATCGGTTGTACAGACAGTGTCGTCGTCGCAACTGGCCGAAACGTCCGCGTGGACACAGCCGGCCGCCTCGTCGCACATGTCCTCGGTACACAGGTCGCCGTCATCACACGAGAGGGCGGTGTTCACACAGCCGGAATCCGGTTCGCAAGTGTCAACCGTACAGGCACTGCCGTCGCCACAGTCGATGCTTTCGTTGACGCAGCCCACCGCCGGTTCACAACGGTCGATCGTGCAAGCATCGCCGTCATCGCAGCTCAAATCAGGATTGTTGCACAGGTTCAGGAATCTTCCGTTGTCGGGACAGCCGGCGAGAAGCGCGGCAAGCGGCAACAGGTACCACCAGGGGCGTCGTGTGTTCACTGGTTCACCTTTAGAACTTGGTCAAGTAGAGATTGTCGATCAACAACACGTCGCCAGCTTCGCCGCCCGACGCGCCGAGGATGAACGGCGACAGAACCCTCGAAGCATCGAAGCCGCGGGAGATGGCATCGCTCAACGGAATTTCGAGAGAATGCCATTGCCCATCATTGCTGTACCCATAGTCCGTAGGGTCGAGAATCACCGAACGCTCGGAGCCCTCGGCATCGTAGAGAAGCGTCAGCTCAAACCGAGCGAAGGAGCGATCACTGGATTTGAAGCTCACGAACAGCTTTTTCCACTCGGAAAGATCGATCGGCTGATCCCATACGATGCCGCCACCCCACCAGGGTGTTCCAACTAGCGTGAACCGGTCCGAGTCCTCGCCCTCGAGACGATCGCCCGAGATGCCGTGCACATAGGTTTCCACTCCCAATTCGGGACGACCGAAAATGAAGTAGTGGGTTCGGATGCTGTTGATTTTGATTGTCTCCGACCGACCCCCCTCGTAGAATGCATCGACGGATAGTCGGTCTTTCCCAGGCTGGTAGGGGTCAGGCTCCTCGAACTTCTGATCGACCGGCACGAGATCCGCGTGATCCGAGAAATCGGGAATTCCCGCGCCGTCGCCACATGCGGCGATGCAGCACACCGCGACCGCGGCCACCACCCACGGAATCCGGCGCCATGTCTTCATTCTTCTACCTCCGGACGCGGGCGATCGACGCCCGCACCGCGAATGGCAACGGGATCGCCGTTTTCGTCCTGCAGCAAGACCCAGTCGCCGAGCACGTCGCCGTTCAGATCGAGGATCCCGATCAGCGATGGCGTCGCGAGCCGAAAGGACTGGGTCCCGGTGACATCCACGATCACTGAGTCCGGAAAGTGATCGAGCACCGCCTGAAAGCCGTCGATGGCCATTTGTCGAACCCTCTCCCTATCTGCACCCTCGATCTCGCCAGAGTCATGAATGTCTCGCAGCTTTAGGGCAGCAAAGTACTGATGCTCGCCGGTCGGCTCTCGGGCGAGGAGAGTCGCCCAAGCATAGAACGCCCCGGCGTTACCCCCACCGTTCAGAATCGCGAACTTCGTCTCCGCTCCGATCCCCGTTTCGCGAAACGGGTTGCGGGGGTTGGACAATACGACTTTCGAGGGATGGACGCCTTCGTCCTCGCGGAAGAACTCGAACTCGAGACCGCTGATGTTCTCACCGAAGCGAAACTCGGGATCGTCTCCGCACGCACTGGCGAGCAGCACGCAGAAAACAACCAACCGTCTACAGCCAGAAGTGAACATACGTCATGGTCTCCCACTCGTAGCCTTCACGACCGGGCCTTTGCGGGTCGGCCAGAAAACGATTCGAGAACTCGTCGAGGATGCGATATTGCCCGCGCACGCCAAAACGCGCGTAGGGGGAAGAAAACCACTTCGGCGCCGAAAAGGAGTACGACAGATCGAGCAGAGACTGGATCGGAAACGTCAGGTTGAAATCCTTGTGGTAGTCGTAAGGCCCCCAGTCGTCGATCTTCAAATGGTAGTCCAGAGCAAGGCTCCCGGAGCTCAACTTTCCGTAGGTGCCCCAGCGAGTGACAGATCGCGGATCATCGCCTCGCGCTTGCCCCTCGCCGACGAAGGTCCAATTGACTGAACGCAGCGGAAACGAGAAACGCCGGCCGGGTAGAAAGCGTAGCTCCGGTGTCACATTGGCAATGGTCCGCAGACTGACGTCCCAAAGGTCTTTTGCGGGTGCAGCTCCGTTGAACGCAAAGGTGAAGCCCTCGAGCGCCACGGCGAGACCGCCGTCCTGGCTGGTCGGCTGAACCCTGTACACAAAGTCGAGCACGGCGGAAAACGGGGCGTCTTCGCGATCGAGATTGTCCCAAGCGAACAAAAAAGTCGCCGGCGTTGGATCGTAGGACAGCAACAGCTCGAAGCCATAGGTTTCGCGATTCGACCGCACCCAGAACGGATCATTGAGTTGGTTCCGCAAAGCAACGCCGGGAAAAAACCGCCCCGTATCGACGTCGAAGAAATCGCCGGTGATGGGCTCCCCGGAGTCTCGTGACAACGGATCTTCGAGAGGCTGCTGGACCAGAACGTTGGGAGCGATCATGAACTGGCCCAGGTAGTAGGCTGCTCCCGTCGACACTGCCCAGTGGTTCCCCTGGCCGCTTTCCTTGAGCGACCAGCCGGTGATCGTCAGGGTCTGATCCGGACCGCCATCGGCAACCAGGCCGCGGTATCCTCCCTGGGCGTACCAATAAAACGGTGCCGCCTGGAGAGTGACCCGGGCCCGTGCGCCGAGCGTATCGGCAAAGTCGACCTCGTCGTCGAGAACGTTGAATCCAGTACCCAGGTACCCCGGCCCGCGGGTCTTCTCGGCGATCGTGTAGCTCCGCCCGATACGCTTGGTCCCTGCCATGATCCCGCCGAGCTCGTAGGTGAGCTTTCCCCGCGTAAACCCGAGGTAGAGACCCGTTCTGCGACTCTCCGGCTGGGGAATCACCGAGCTCGCGATTCCGTTGTCCTGGCGGGCGATGTCCTCCTGGTGGACCAGCGCAAAATCAAAGTCATCGAAACTGCGGTAGTACTTCGCAATGATGGCCGGGTTCGCACCCCAGTAGAGCTGCGGCCCCATAGCAACCTTCAGCCCGCTCAGCCCCTTCTTTCCCTCGAAGACCACTCCATTCGGAGTGTCGGCGTTGTAGAGGTCGACATCAGGCTGGTAGTTCGCTTCGGGATACAGCCCGAAAAAGTCACCCTCGTATCCCCAGTGGTAGTGACCGACGCGGTAGAAGGCGTTCATGTGGAAGTACTTCGAATCCCAGTCGACCTCCGCCTGGTAGACCTTCACACGCTCCACACCCTCGAGATCGACGATCTCACCCTCCTCGTCGCGAACACTCTGGCGCTGACCGCGATTCTCGAAGAAAATCTCGTCGATTGGGTTCTCGGCAACATTGCCGAGAAAGTTCACGATGACCTCGGCGCGCACGTCATCCGTCGGGCGAGCTTCTGCGCCGATGTAAAACGACTGCATGTGATCGAAGCGAGTCTGGTCACGTTCGGGTTCGGCGTTGTCGCGAGCACCGGTCGTAAAGGTCTCCAGTTCGGCTCGCAGTTGGCTCACCCGGAGCCTTTCGAGCTCCAAGACCTTGGCGCGGGCAAGATCGCCTTCGTACTTGCCCGCATATTCCCGCGGCCCCAATCGGCCGAAGTGCGTGCGGATCTTGGCGAGGTCGGTGTCCGGTGCGTAGGGATCCAAGGAAAAGGCATCTTCAAGCATGTAGTACGCGGTGCGGGGGTACACTTCATAGAGACCGCGCTCGTCCGGTCGGCCCTTGGCACAGATACCGAACCACTCTTCGTTCATGTTGTTCTCGCCCGGCTCCCAGTCGTGCTGGTAGGCGTCGTTCGACCACGAAGCGGTGGTGTCGTGTACGTCGAGATTCTCCTCCTGCTTGTACTTCCACCAACCGTCGCTCCATTGAAAAATCAGACCGCCGATGGCGTTCTGCACTCGCCCCTTGCCGTAACTTTGCTCATAAATCTCCTGCCACTGTGCTTGCAGGTAACGTGCTTGCGAGACGTGGTCTTCGCGGTTGAGCTTGGCGTTGTACGCGTCGGCGCCAAACTCGGTGTACAGGAAGGGAATCCCCATCTCCTGTTCGACTCGCTCGAAAATGTCGCGCGACGAGGGCCCGCGGTATACGTTACTGCCGAACACATCGATGTTGGGACACTCCTCCTTCATGACCTCGAGAAAGCCCAGATCCCCGTTGGCAACGGCGACGGGATGATTCGGGTCGAGCCCGTGGATGATTTCGGTGAGCTCCCCATAGAGGGAGTAAAGATAGACGGCGCGCGCGTCGTTGCGCTGATCCTTCGGCAGATCTTCGATCTCCGCCGACTTCCAGACCAGGCCGTAGTTGTTCTCGTTGCCGAGCAGCCACATCATGAAGCCGGGAGTGTCCTTGTACTGGCTGACCAACTCGCGGATTTCTTCCTTGATCAACTCACGCAGGCGCGGGCTGGAGTAGTCGACCGGATTCACCCAGGTGGCGTCGATGGTCATGCCGTAGCGGGCCACAGGGTGGTTGAGCATCGTGAAGATGCCGTAGTTCTCGTAGATGTATTCGACCCAGCGCGGCGGGATGCCGATGTATTGCCGGATGACGTTGACGTGCATGTTTTTCAACAGCGTCATCTCCGCATCCAGCGCGGCAATGATGAAATCGTCCGGCTTGCCCCAGAAGTCGTAGTTGTAATTCTCGCCGATGGGCATGTAGCCCCAGTTCATCCCGAACACCATGGTCGGACGACCATCGACCATGAGTGCGTATCCCCGCGCATCTTTGCGAACTCGAACTACGTTGGGGCCTTTTCGGCCTGGCGTGACGCCCTCAGGTGCCAGCGCCACGGCCCTCTCCCGGCGCGGATCCAGCTCAGACGACGCTGCGGTCTGAGCTACGGCATGGTTTGGCAGCACAAGGAGGAGCGCCGCAAGAACGATTCTCATGCAGCCTTCTCTTCTTGGAAACCGCCCTTGCGCGCGATGCGGCTATATAACCGCGCCGACTCTTTGACTACCCGCCGCTGTGTTTCAAAGTCGACCCAGACGATTCCAAAACGCTTGGAGTAGCCAAAGGCCCACTCGAAGTTGTCGAGCAGTGACCAGAGGAAATACCCATTAAGCGGAACACCAGCATCAATCGCGTCCAAACAGGCGCGCAGGTGGCGCCGCATGTAGTCGCAACGCTCGAAGTCACGGACCCGACCATCCGCACCGGGGCCGGTACCGTAGGCCGCCCCGTTTTCCGTGATGACTAATGAGCTCGGGGCGTAGTCGGCATGGATACGAACCAGGCTTTCCTTCAGCCCAACGGGATACACTTCCCACCCCATGTCCGTCACATTCTTCGGGTCGGGCATCGGAATCGTTCTCTCTTCGTTACGACCCTCTGGGATCTCGTCGCTTCGAACAACCGATCGGCTGTAGTAGTTGATTCCGAGAAAATCGGTCGGAACACTCATTGCTTCCAGGTCTCCGGGCCGCACAAAGTGCATTCCCGCCGCGAGGTGCCCGGAGCGCGTGTGCGCCTCGATCACATCATCCGGATACCTTCCAAAGTAGAGCGGATCGAGAAACCAACGGTTGAGCTCCCCGTCGAAGCGACGCGCCGCATCGCAGTCAGCCTGGCTCGGCGATGCGGGCTCGCACTGCGAGGTGTTGAGCGTAATGCCAACTCTCGCCCCCGGGGAGTTGCGCCGAATCACCGGCACTGCCCATCCGTGACTGAGCAGGAGGTGATGCGCCGCGGCCAACGCATCGGCCCAGCTCTTCCGACCAGGGGCGTGCTCCCCTTGCGCGTAGCCAAGCACACTCGCGCACCACGGCTCATTGTGGGTGATCCAGTTCTGGACACGATCTCCCAGACGCCGACTCACAGCATCGGCGAAGCGCGTGAAGGCTTCAGCCACAGATCGACAGGTCCATCCACCGCGGTCTTCAAGCGCCTGAGGAAGATCCCAGTGGTAGAGGGTGAGCCAAGGCTCGATACCCGCTCCCAGGAGGGAATCCACGAGACGCTCGTAGAAGTCCAGACCGCGCTCGTTCACCGTCCCCGCCCCCTCGGGAAAGACCCGCGGCCAGGAAACACTGAATCGATATGCGCCGAGACCCAGAGATCGAATGATCTCAACGTCTTCATCAAAGCGGTGGTAGTGATCGCACGCTACTTCGGACGTACTGCCGTCCTCGATTGATCCGGGCTGAGCCGCAAATGTGTCCCAGATCGACGCACCACGACCGTCGACATCGCGAGCTCCCTCGATTTGGATCGCCGACGTGGCGACACCCCAGATGAAGTCCTCAGGGAACACCTCCGCCGTTGGACCCTCATCCACACCTCGACTCGAACCCATCGTTTCAACCGACATAATCCCACTCACTCCCTGCTGCCAACCACTCAGGATAGTTTGTTCGGAAGCCAAACTAATGGCTGGTCCGCCGCGCTGTCAAGGGAAAGTCCGCCCGCACCGTCGCCGTTCTTCAGCACGTCTACGCTCCAACTCCGCCTCAATCACCCCCATGCGGGATCCACTGATGCCATAGAACGCCATCGCGCCGACTGCCGCCAAAAGAAACCCTGCAGGTATGAGGCTCATCATGAGAATGATGCCTTCGAGCGTCTCCACTTCTTGCACCTGTTGGACGCCGTCAACCGGAGGCTGGAATCGATAGGCAGCCAGGGCCCACCCAGGCACCGCCGCACCCAGCGCACCGCCTAGTTTCTGTGAAAACGTAGCCGCGGAAAACACCAATCCCGTCGCGCGACGGCCGTTCCTCCATTCGGAGTAATCGGCGACGTCGGCGTACATCGCCCAGAGCAGGACGGGAATCGGCCCCGAGACGAACATGGCGGCCGTGTTTAGAACATACATCCAAGCCACCTGGCCACTCTCCAAGAAATAGAAGCACGCGATCAAGACCGCCTTGGCGACGTTCATTGCCACCAGCAACGTCTTCTTGTCGAAGATCGCCGTCAACGGCCTGGTCATCAACATTCCAGCGATGCCGGCAATCGTGCCGGCAACCAGAAAGTCACCAAACGTCGATCCGACGTAGTAGGTAAAGTAGTAAGCGGTGGCGCTTCCCCGGGTCCAATCGGCCTGGATCTGAAAGAGACCGACGGTGAGGAGTGTCAACCAGGGCCGATTGGCGAGCAGGTCAGAAAGATCCTTGGAGAGAGGGTTCGTCCGCGCCTCTACGGGGCGAACTCGCTCCCTGGTCGTGAGAAACGTGATGAGGAAGAGCACGACGGCTACGGCCGAGTAGCATGCAACCGTGAGAACAAACCCAGTTTGCTTGTCGACGATGAGCGTCTCAACGCCGGCGATGGATACGACCTTCGTGTCACCGAAACGGCTGCCGAAGAACACGACCAGCGGCTCCGTGAGTTTCTGTACGATCAAGCCTCCGGCGAACGCCAACACGAAACGGTACGTGGAAACACTCGTTCGCTCAGCCGAGCTGCTGGAGATCACACCCATCAGCGCGCCGTACGGGATATTGATGGCCGTATAGGCCATGAACACCAGGGTATACGTCACATAAGCGTACACCAGCTTGCCGGTGGGTGAGAGATCGGGTGTGTGGAAAGTGAGAACACCGGTGACTGCAAAGGGAATCGCCGACCATACCAACCAGGGCCGAAAGCGTCCCCAGGCCGTGTTGGTACGATCCGCCAGAAGCCCCACCACCGGGTCGTTGACGGCGTCCCAGATCTTGGTGACGAAGAACATCGTCGCCGCCGATGCGGCGGAGATACCGAACACATCGGTGTAGAAAATGAGCTGGAAAAACTCGAATAGCTTCCAGTAGAGATTCGAAGCCGTGTCGCCCAGCCCGTAGCCGATCTTCTCCCCTACCGAAAGGGGCGCCCGGCCGCCGGCGCCAGGCGCGACACTGGGATTCGGCTCAGCCAACTGAATAGGGCGGGTTAAAGCGTCGACGTCACGACAACGGCTACGTTATCGTAGAATACCCCCGATCCTTCGTAGCTGGTCCCATTGTTGGCGAACCCGTACTGTAGAATCTGCCCCACCAGCCCAGCATCAATGGCCAGCGAAATCGAGTGCGTCGTCCACGCGCTGGGAAGTGAGGTCGTGTCAGCGCTGACGAAGTTGGTCAGCGCGAAGTTGTTGTTGGGGTCCAACGTCTTGATGAAGGCCAGCGCCGTGCTCGAACCGGTCAGATTCCCCAACTTGGCGTCAAAGACCAAGGTGAGAGTGTTCCCAACGTCGCCCGCAACGATCGACCGCTCCTGGAAGACGTTGGATTCGATCGTGTGGCCGTTGGCGTGATCGCCGTTGTTGTAGTCACTGTAGACGGACAAGTGCTGCCCACCCTGCAGCGGTCCCCCTTGTCCCACATCTACCGCGCAGAACGCGGGTCCCCCATTGGGAGCAGGAAACGGACCATAGCCATAGAGGTAGTTTCCGTTCGTACCGTCGAACACATTACCGAACACCTGCCAGCCGTCATTGGCCAGGGCGTTCGGATCCGACTGTGCAAGCGTCTCGAAATTCTGCTCATATTCCGACTCGAACTCGCACTGATCGGAGCATCCATCTCCCCCCGCGGTGTTGCCGTCGTCACATTCCTCCCCGAGGTCGACGATACCGTTGCCACAACCGGGACCCGACAGGCCACCGGAAATCGTCGCATGACAGGCATCTAGATCGGCCTTGACGGCGACCAAATCACCAACGGTCGAGCACGACAAAGTCTCGATCTTTGCCCACCTCGTAGAAAGTCTGTCCTCGCACTTCGCGAAGTCCAGCACCAGCCCCTTCTTGATCGCCTTGGACAACGTCTTGAAACGACAGAACGCGTACTTGCCAGCCTGTTTGGTTTTCTTTGACTGACACCGCGCCTGGTCGCCACCCGGACCGGGCACGCCTCCCAAATCGCTGACCACGCCGTCGATACAAACTTCCACCTGCGCCTCGACGCTAGCGGCGTCGCCGCTGCTCGGACACGAGCCCTCGGCTTTTTCCTCGGCCCTGGCGAAGGCGGAGTTGAACTTGGTCGAACACTTGAGAAGCTTGAACGTCTCCGCTGCAACCGTCTTCTTGATTGCCCTGGCAAACACGTTACCCACGCACTTGGCCTTCTTGCCTGCTGCCTTCGCCTTTGCCGACTCGCACCTGGCGGCTTTCTCCGGATCCGGCGGTGGTTGCTGGTAGACGCGAACGTAGTCAACCACGTACTCCTGTGGAAACACCGTGCTCGGGTCGGGATCGCCGGGAAAGTTACCGCCCACCGCAAGATTCAGAAGCAGATGAAAATCGGCGTCGAAGGGTGCCGGGTACGGACCTCCGGTCGAATGCCAACTCATCTCGGTGCTGTAGAGTTGACCGTCGAAGTACCAGCGAATTTCGGTCGGTTCCCACTCGACCGCGTAGACGTGGAAATCGTTCTCCGTTCCCGCCGGTAGAAAAGTCGTTCCGCCGGAGAAGATGTTGCCCGGAGCCGAGTCTCCGTAGTGGATAGTGCCGAAGATCTGACTGCCGCCGATCTGCTCCATGACGTCGATCTCGCCACTGGCTGCCCAAACACCGTAGATCGTCGGGTCGCTGGGTAACATCCAAAAGGCCGGCCACATCCCCTGCCCCATCGGCAAGCGCGCGCGCATCTCAAAGCGGCCGTAAAGGAAATCCCCTTTACCGAGCGAGCGCAGGCGCGACGAGGTGTACTGATACCCACCGACGGATTCCTCGCGCGCTTGAATCGTCAACATCCCGTTGGCAACCGAGGCATTGCTGGTTTGGTACCACTGCTTCTCATCATTGCCCCAGCCGGGGATGCCGAAGCTCGTACCGTCGCCCAGTTGAAATTCCCATTTGCTGAGATCGACAGCGCTGCCGTTGAACTCGTCAGACCAAACCAACTGACAAGCCGGAATCTGGTCGCACTGCCCCTGGGCGATCGGGGCCAGCGCTAGCAACGAAAGTGGGACCGTCACGGATGCAAGAGCTCGTCGAATCGTAGTTCCGTTGCTCACGGCTGCCCCCTCCATGTTCTTCGCGCTGTCGCCAGCGGGTTTTCGTTTTCCCAAACGACATCGACCCACGGTGGAAATCCACCGTGGGTCGATCCGTCACTCAAGACCGCGATCGCAGCACCACTACGGGGCCGTCGGCAGCGTCGAGGCTACGACATTGTCGTAGAAGATTCCCGACGGCTGGAAGAGCGTGGCCTGGTTGGAGAAGCCGTACTGGAGAATGAAGCCGTCTTTCGACGCGTCGATGTCTAGCGTGATCGACGAAGTTCCCCAGGTCGATGGAATCGATGTCATGTCGACGGTGACGAAGTCGATCGTGGCGAACCCACTGTTCGGATCGAGCGTCTTGATGAATGCAAGCGCCGTGCTCGTGCACGGACACAGCGGACTACCCGGATCGTTGATGTTTCCGGCCTTGTGGTCGAACTGGAAGGTGAGCGTCCTACCGAAGTCGGCGCTGCCGATGGTGCGCTCCTGGAACACGTTGGCCTCGATCAGGTGCGGCGGCGGCGGCGGGTTGGTCGGGCCACCGGCTCCGTGATCCTGGTTGTTGTAGTCGCTGTAAACCGACAGTTGCTGGGCGCCCTGCTCCGTGCCTCCCTGCCCGGTATCGATCGCAGAAAAACCCGCGCCACCGTTCGGTGCTCCGAAGGGGCCATACCCGTACAGGAAGGCATTGCCATTGTCGTCGTCGAATACGTTGGCGAAAACCAGCCAACCATCGTTGGTCAGCGCCGCGCCGTCCGCCTGCACGAGGCTCTCGAAGTCCTGCTGGTACTCGATCAACGCCTCGTGCTCACAAGTGGACGAGCAGCCGTCACCATCAACGGTGTTGCCGTCGTCGCACTCCTCGGCGCCGTCCAGCACGCCGTTTCCGCAGAGACTTGCACCTGACAACGCATCGGCAACAGCCGCCTGGCAGGCGTCGATGTCAGCCTGCACGGCGGCGAGGTCGCCCGTAGTAGCACAGGGTGGCTTGGCTTCGATCTTGCCCCACTTGTCGGTGAGCTTGGTGACGCACTTCGAGTAGTCGGGTGGCAGAGCCTTCTTGATACCCTTCGAATCTGCCTTGAGCCGACACTGGGCGTACTTGCCAGCCTGCTTGGCTTTTTTCGACTGGCACTTGGCCTCGTCGCCACCGGCGCCCGGCGCCCCCCCAAGATCGGAGATCACATCGTCGATGCACGCGTCGAGCAGTGCCTCGATCGCTGCGGCGTCGCCCGTCGTCGGACAGTTGAGTCCACCTTTTTCTTCGGCCTTGGCGAACTTGTCGTTGAACTTCGTATCGCACTTGGCGAGCTTTACCGTGTCCGGCGCCTCAACCTTCTTGATCGACTTGGCGAACACGTTGGCGCGGCACTTGGGCTGCTTGGCCGCGGTCTTCAACTTTGAGGCCTCACACTTAGGTCCAGGATCGAGCGCTAGAGCGCCCCCAGGCTGAAACGCGATTCCGGCAACCACCGCCAAACCCACGAAACCCGGGACTAAGCGTGCCGCGATCCCCGATGCTCTCAACTCCATGCTATTCCCTCCCATTTTTGATTGGATTTTCGGCTCGATTACCGAGCCATGAATTCTTCATTTGTTCGGACGACAAACTAACTGTCTCTGGAAATCTTTGTCAAGCAATTTCACACAAGCTCTCCCGAAAAACCGGTGAGCTATACTGAATATCGGCTCACCTATGGCCCACCGGTCGGCAGGCTTCCCGCTTCAACGTTGTCGTAGAAAACGCCCGAAGGTTGGAAGAGGGTGGCATTGGTAACGAAGCCTACTTGGAGAACCTGGCCGACCAGATCGCTTTCGATCGCCAGACTGATCGAATAACGCGCCCAGGTGTCTGAGATCGCAGTGGTCTCCTGCTGTACGAGGTTGGTCGTCGAGAAGCCCGCGCCTGGGTCGAGTGTCTTGATGAAAGCGAACGCAGTGCTCTCACACGGGCAAAGGGGATCAGTGGGGTCGTTGATGTTGCCGCGTTTGGCGTCGAAGCTGAACGTCAACGTATTGCTGACGTCGTCCTCGGTGATGCGCCTCTCGCGGAACACGTTGGATTCGATGCGATGCCCACCCGCGTGATCATCGTTGTTGTAGTCGTTGAATATCGACAGTTGCTGGCTACCCTGCTCCGCGCCGCCTTCGCCACCGGCGATCGCCGAGAAGGCCGCGGGTACACCGGGAGCGGAACTGTTCGGCGCTGGAAAGGCGCCGTATCCGTACATGTAGGAACCGTTCTCCCCGTTGAAAACGTTGCCAAAAACCATCCACCCTTCACTCTGCAACGCCTCGGGATCTTCGAGCCCGAGTGACTCGAAGTCCTGCTCGTATTCGAGGTTTGCCTGCGGCATCTCACAAACCCCCGCCTGACAAGTACCCAGACCACCGCCGCACTCGCTTCCATCAGCGACGTTGCTGCTCACGCACCCGCTGGCCATGGCACAAGCCTCGGCAGTGCACTCGTTGCCGTCGTCCTGACAGACGATCGGGTCGTTCACACACTCGCTGCCTTCACAAACATCATCCGTGCACGGGTTGCCGTCGTCGCAGTTGTCGCAGCCAGCAGGGCAGCCACGCAGGGCGCTGTTCACGGCTGAAATCAGCTCGTTGATCGCCACCCCCCCGCTGCCGTCGACATCAGCGGCCGCACAAGCTGAAACCTCGACCCTGCTGAGCGCGACGTTGACCGCAGTGATCAGCTCGCCTATCGAAACCGCTCCGTCACCGTCGCAATCGCCAGCGCACTGTGCCTGAGCGCTCGCGCCAACCAATAGGCCAACCGCGGCACCGACCGCAGCACACCAGCGAAGCTTCTCTGTGGTTCGCATCTGAGACCCCTTCCACGGCTCGCCAGACCAAACCTAGCCTGACGAACGAATCATTCCGTTTGTTCGGATGCGAAACTAACTAACTGCGGTCGCGGATACGTGTCAAGCGCCAAGCCGATGTTTTCCCCACAGACACCCCAGTCGCATCGATACTGGCATCGCCGAGCCCACCCGATCAGGTTGGAGGGCGTCCACCGGGCGGAGCCCCTACAACCGAGACGCAGGGGACGGCCGCGATCGCCAGATATGCTTCGGGTGCGGCAAGCGCTTCAAGCTTCGCCGGAGGCAGATCACTATCCGCATTCTCTGCGGATGAGTCGCCGGATGCCGACTCCGCCGCATCGGACTCGGCGTCCGGCTCACCCGCGGTTCCTACCTCCGCCGCCTCTTTCGCTTCTGCTTCGGCCGCCGCTCTCGCTTCCGCCTCAATCTTCTCTTCTGCCTCAGCCGCCGCTCTCGTCTCTTCGTCGACGACACCGTCGACTTTGAGGGAAACCTCGTCCGCCGCGAAACCCCCGCCCCGAGTAATCGCAGTGATCGCGGGCGGGCGGGTCCCTTGCGAAGGACCGCCCTACAGGCGCTCTTCGTAACGAAAGGTCACGCCTTCGAATTGGTCGCCGAGCTCGCCGGACAACCTCGCCGTGTCGCTGTCGATTCCGAATGCGCTGCGCACTTGAGCGGTGACGTAGTGGTTGATCACCTTCCAGGCCAGCGGCGACGCCACCGCCTCCGGCTGACAACCGTCGGTGCCCAGGCGTTGCAGGTTCTCAGGCACCGGCAACCCGGCATCCAGTGCGATTTGAACGACGCCGCCGCCCGACGCCCCGATCTCGCAAATATCACTCGGTTGCAGGTGGCCGGCGTTCTCCAGGACGACGAGGCGAGCGGGAACGGCAGCGGCGGCATGGGCGGCCCGTACACCTTCGATACCGACGACGCCATCGATATCGCCCGAGATCCACATCGAGGGAATGTTCGGCAGCTCTACCGATCCATCGCTGGGGGCGCCGGCCGACAATGGAATGTAGGCAACGACGTCTGGTTGGCGGGCAAAGCGCCGTGCCGTGCCTCCGCCCGCCGAGTGGCCGACGATGGCGACCGAGCTGGCGTCGACCAGGCGATCCAAAGCTCCGCCGGCGCTTTCGGCGTCGATCAGGTCGACCACCATGCGCGTCAGATCGGTATCGTCGATCGGCTGCTCGGGGCGCGAGCCCAAGGCGGCGGACAGGCCGCGCTCGAGGTAGTCGACCGAGGCAACGACAAACCCCCACGACGCCAGATGCGTCGTCAGGAACGTAGACTGCAGGCGGTAGCTGGCGGCGCCGTGGGCGAAGATCACCAGCGGAAACGGACCGTCGCCACTGCCGTCGACGTCGCGGTAGGCACCGGTGAGAAACGGCGGATTCGCGTCTTGCGGCAGGATTGCGTCGATCGCGTCGGGAAGAAAGTCGCGAATGAAATACTCTTCGCGCCGCGCACCACCGGTCGCAGCAGGCGGCGCCGGATACCAAACCTCGACGAGGCGTTCGTCCGAACCAGGGAGCGAGAACGTAGTTACGCCAACCGCGTACGGCCCCGAATCTCGGTACGTCGCGCTCGGTCGGATGATGGTGCGAACGTCATCGTCGGCGCAACCGGCAACGAGTGACAGAGCGGCCAGTGCGGCGGCCCTGAGTAATCCCAACACGACCGGCCGCCCCATCGCTGCCCACCTATTCTTCGCCGGCTGCTGGCGCAGCCGCATCCGACTCACCGGTCTCGGCCGCCGATGGAGCGTCATCGGCGCCGCCCTCGGCGTCCGACTCACCCGCGGCTCCTACCTCCGCCGCCTCTTTCGCTTCTGCTTTGGCCGCCGCTTTCGCCTCGGCCTCCTTCTTCGCTTCTGCCTCAGCCGCCGCTCTCGCCTCTTCGTCGACGACACCGTCGACTTTGAGGGAAACCTCGCAGGGAACGCCAGCCGCCAAGGTGACCGTGACCTTGTGATCGCCCACCGACTTGATCGGCTCTTCGAGCCGGATGCGACGCCGGTCGACTTCAAAACCCTTCTCGCGCAAGGCCTTCTCGATGTCCTGGTTGGTGATCGAGCCAAAGAGCTTGCCGTTGACACCGGCGCGGGCGGAGAACGCGAGCTCGACCTGACTCATCTTGTCGGCAATCTCCTGCGCAGTGGCGGCAACGCGTTTGCGTTTTTCTTCGACGACACGCTGCTGATGCTCGAGCTCGCGCACATTGCGCTTGTTGGCGAGCACCGCAAGGCCGCGCGGGAACAGATAGTTCCGGGCATAGCCATCGCGCACTTTGACGACTTCGCCGATGTGCCCTAGGTGCGTCACGTCTTCCTGGAGGATTACTTCCATCGTCACTCCGCTTTCTTGCAACGCCTCAGACGTTGGTCGCCGAGTACGGGACCAAGGCCACCGTGCGCGCCCGCTTGATGGCAGTCGTCAACTTTCGCTGGTGCCGGGCACAGGTACCGGTGATGCGGCTCGGTATGATCTTGCCGCGCTCGGTCAGATAGTTGCCCAACCCGCGAGCGTCCTTGTAATCGATGCGCGAATCCTTGTCGGCGCAGAATCGACAGACCTTGCGCCGGCCGGAGCGGCGGCGCGGACCACCGCGGTCATCGCGACCCCCGTGGCCGCCTCCCTTGCTTCTTTTTCCTCTGCGTTCAGGCATGTCCTTCCTCTACTCGGCCGGAGTCGTTGCCGGCTCGGTCGCCGCTGCGGCCTCATCACTCGCAACCGGCGTAGCTGGAGCCGAGACTTCTTCACTGGTGCCGGAAGTCTCGGAAGTCTCTAACTCGACGACGCGCCGGCGCGCGTTCTTCGGCGCCGCGACGGAGATGAAGCGCAACGCCTCATCGGTGATTCTGAGTTGGCGTTCGAGCTCGTTGACCATCTCCGGCGTCGCCCGATACTCGAGGAGGATGTAGTATCCGCGCTTGTGCTTACGGATTTCGTAAGCGAGGTCACGCATCCCCCACTCCTGCATCTGGACATCCTCGGCACCGTTTTCGGTCAGCAGCCGCCGGGCCCTGTCGATCGTCTCTCTGGTTTGAGCTTCTGGCAGCTCGGGATTGAGCACCAACAGCGTTTCGTACCTACGCATGGTCATCTCCTTCGATCTCACCGCGGGTGGGATCACCATTGAAGTGGTTCATCGCCTTGACGAGGCCAGCCTCGAGGACGCATTCGACCGCATCGGCCGCTCGTTCGACCGCCGGCACGAGCTCTTCGAGCTCGCCTTCGGATAGATCGGCGAGAACATAATCCGCCGTGTCGGAATTTTCCGGGGGCCTGCCGACACCGACGCGCACGCGAATGAAATCGGCACCGCATTCTTCGATGATCGAGGCAACCCCTCGATGACCGCCGCTGCCACCGCGACCGCGCACGCGCAACGCGCCCACCGGCAGATCGACATCGTCGTAGACGGCGACGAAATCTTCGCCACTCGCATCATCGACCAGATCGCGCAATACGTTTCCGCTTCGGTTCATGAATCCCTGTGGCAACACCAAGCGTTGCCTCTGACCCTCGTGCAGGCGTTCGCCGAGCAGCGCATCGCCGCGCGCCAGCAATTCGGTTCCCCATCGTTCGGCAATTTTCCTCACAACCATGAACCCCGCATTGTGGCGAGTCCGAACATACCTCGGACCTGGATTGCCCAGCCCCGCGACGACCCGCATCGCACGGCTCAGCCCTCGGCGGGCTCCTCCTTCTTCTCGGTTTTCTCGCCGTCCTCTTCGCCTTCGCCTTCGACCTTCTCGCCCTCTTCCTCTTCCCCTTCGGTCTCCTCCGCCTTGGTCTCTTCGACCACCGGCGGCAGCACGGTGACCAGAGTCACGTCCGCGTCGAAGGGAATCTCGACCCCATCCGGTGCCTTCACGTCACTGATGTGAATCGCGTCGTGAATGCCGAGTGCGCTGACGTCGATCTCAATCTCCTGCGGAATCTGCATCGGCAGACAGAGGACCTCGATGCTGCGCCGAACCGGCTGCAAAATACCGCCGAGCTCGACGCCCGCCGCCTTACCGACGAAGCTGAGAGCGACTTCGACGCTGAGCCTCTCATTGACGTCGACCTCGTACAGATCCGCGTGCACCAATCGTCGCGTCAGCGGGTGACGTTGTAGCTCCTTGACGAGGACCAACTTGTCGTTCACATCGGCATCGGTGGAGAGCAGCTTCATCAACTGCGTACGCGATCCGGCGCTCACCGATTTCTCGACCTCTCGCTCTTCGAGTGAGATTGGCGCCGACTTCATCTTCGGGCCATAGACGATGGCGGGGACGTAGCCTTCCCGACGCAGCGCCCTCGCCGCCATCTTTCCCCGGCGCGTGCGCGCCTTTACGTTGATCTCTTGCGCTTCCATCCGATCAGTACTCCTACTCGAGCTCGCAGTGACACAACACCCGGCTAGCTCCTACGACAAAAAGAGAGAAGAAATCGACTCCTCACGGTGGGTGCGGAGAATCGCCTCACCGAGCAAGTGGGCGATCGACAGCACCTCGATTTTCGAACACGCGCGGCCACTCTCCTGCAAGGGAATCGTGTCCGTGACCAACAACTTGCTCAGCGCCGAACCGTCGATCCGCTCGATCGCCGGTCCAGACAGCACGGGGTGTGTGCAACAGGCGAGCACCGAAGCCGCACCGGCGTCTTTGAGCGCACCGGCAGCAGTCGCCAGCGTGCCGGCGGTATCGACGATGTCGTCGACGATGATCGCATGCTCGCCGGCAACCTCGCCGACGACGCGCATCTCCGCGACCTCGTTGGCGCGCAGGCGGCGTTTGTCGATGATTGCCAGCCCGGCCTGCAGGCGCTTGGCAAAAGCCCGGGCGCGCTCGACGCCTCCCGGATCCGGCGACACCACCGTTACCGACTCCCCACCCAGCAACTCGCGCACGTAGTTGAAGATCACCGGCGTTGCGTAGAGGTTGTCGACGGGAACGTCGAAGAAACCCTGGATCTGCCCCGCATGAAGATCGAGCGTCAGGACGCGGGAGGCACCGGCGGCTTGGATCAGGTCGGCAACCAACTTGGCGGAGATCGGAACGCGCGGCGACACCTTCCGGTCCTGTCGGGCATAGCCGTAGTAGGGAATCACCGCCGTCACGCGTTTCGCCGAAGCCCGGCGAAGCGCGTCGAGCATGAGCAAGAGCTCCATCAGATGATCGTTGACCGGCGTGGACGTGGATTGAATGACGAAGACGTCGCCGCCGCGAACGTTTTCGTCGATTTCCACCATGACCTCACCGTCGCTGAAACGGCGCACATCGGCTTTGCCGACGGGAACGTCCAGGAACGAGCAAACCTGGCGAACCAGCTCGGGGTTCGAGTTCCCGGCAAAGACCTGCAGTTGATTCTTCACGACGTGCTATTCCCAGATTACCTATCTTCGCGAGTCTTGCAGGATAGCTGGGCGGGAAGGGATCGAACCTTCGCATGCCGGGACCAAAACCCGGTGCCTTACCGCTTGGCTACCGCCCATCAATCGTTTCGACTTCCTCAATCGGCGGTGGCCCCTCGGTGATCCGCGTCGCTGCTGCCCAATCCCCCGCCTTCGACAAACCTTCCGCACACCTGCTGGCACCGCCCCAGTCGTCAAAGAAACCGAAAACGGCTGAGCCACTGCCGGACATGCCAACCCGTCGCGCACCATGCCCGACGAGATCCTGTTTCAACTCTGAGATTCCCGGATCGATCTGGCTCGCCACCCACTCGAGATCATTGCGCTGGCTGGCGTCCACCTGCGGAAAATCGGGAATATTACTGGCCGGTATTCGCGAAGTCAACGAAGCGTCGTAGCGCTGGAAGACCTCCCGCGTCGACAAACCTCGGCCGCGAAAGGCGACGACCAGCGGCTCGTCGGGCCACGCTTCGAGCAGCTCCAGATTCTCGCCGATACCACTCATGCGGGCTGGGCAGCCGCGGAGAAAGAACGGCACATCGGCACCGAGATCGAGTCCCCATCTCACCAGCTCATCGGCGGCAACCCGGCAACCCAACAAAGAGTCGAGCACCCGCAACAAGGCGGCCGCGTCGCTGCTACCGCCACCCAGCCCAGCGCCGTCGGGGATGTTCTTCGTCAAACGCGCCGTTACTGCGGCGGCGACGCCAGTGCGCGCGAGGTAGAGCTCGGCGGCTCGAACGATCAGATTGTCGGAGCCCTGTGGCACCGGGCGACCGGTGGTCGACAGCGCCACGCCACTGCCGCCGGGCTCGACCGCCACCTCGAGAACATCGTGCACACCGATCGGTACCACTTGAGACTCGAGGAGGTGGTAGCCATCGTCGCGCCACCCCAGCACCTTCAGGTTCAGATTG
>CBDCGC010000003.1:1787500-4773090 GCA_965216585.1 uncultured Binatia bacterium (SeqCode)
ACGCCAGGATGCCCTTGGGCGACAGGGCGTCCCAATACGCCCGGAAGGCCTCGCGCGTGTAGAGATAGTTCTCGACCAGCACTTGCGACGCACCCGGTTGTGCCGAGTAGGAGTCTGGAGAGACCAGTTGGATCAGGTCGAATTGCTCGTCGGTGAGCTCGACGAAGCGACGTCCCTCGGCGTTGATGTAGTCGACGTTGGGCTGCTGCACCAACTGGCCGCTGAAATCCGCGTAGGCTCCGTAGATCAAGTCGGTCGTCAGGGGATGGAGCTCGACTCCGGTGACATGACTGGCGCCGTAGTGCCGGGCAATCATCAAATCGCCGCCACCGGCGGCACCGATCACCAGAACCCGTGGCGCTTCGGCGATGAGGTGCGGCACTTGCTTGATCGTGCCATCCCATGTGCGGCTCGCTGCGGCGGCGTTCGGGACCTTGATGAAACCGGAGCCTATGTTCCCGTCGTGCAAGAGGTCGCAGCGAGAGATCCCGGTCGGCACCAGCCACTCGGAAGACACGTCGACCCGGAAGAGCGGGTGCCAGGACGAGTAGACGACCTTGTGGGCATCCCACATGTCCTCCATGCGCTTACCCGGGGCGGGAGTGAATGCGGAAAGGTGATTGACCGACAAGTATCCGTGCACCAGCCCAGCCACGACTGCCGCGGCAACGACTCGAGATCGCGATTGCGCCAACCACCAGGCGACCGCGAGGGCCACCGCGGCGGCGAGTGCCATCGCCCGAACGGGCCCCAAAACGACGAGGACGGGAATGGCCAAGAGGCTGGCCAGGGCTGCGAACCCAAGATCCGCCGCGTACAGCAAACCAGGCCGCACGGCGCCGGCGCGAAACGCCGTCGACAACAAGACACCACTCGAAACGAATGGAGCCACCAACGCGATCACCAGCGCCAGCCAAGCGACTACGTCACCGACACCGCCGAAGATATTCTCCAAATCCAACGGCAAGTGCGCCAGCGCCAGTGGCGCCAGACCGATACCGAGGGCGAAGACGCAAAGACAGGTCGCCGCCCGGTCACGCGTCCACTGCCACTCGCTCTCGAGCGCAACCCAAGCCGCGCCGAACCCCAACCCCAACAGGGCGAAGCCGATCAACAGATAGGTGAAAGGGTAGAACAGTACGTAGGAAATGACCTTCGTCAGCGCGATCTCGGAGAGAAGGGTGACGAACGAAATCGCGGCAACCGAGGCCGCAATCGGTCGGGCGGCCGAGCTCACGCCTGCCGCACCTTGAAAGCCGGCTCGGGTATCGGTCGTGAGAACAGCATCGCGATGCGCAAGCGGCGTAGCACAGTTTCACGGAGTGGCGAAACCAGAACGGTCCCGGGCTCTGGGCAAACGGCGCCGCAACCCAGTCTCAAAGGAGCTCGCCGGGTTGAACTTGCGCTGCCGCCGGCGTCTGCGCGAACAACTCGCCGACTCGCGCGACGAATGCATCGGTCTGCGCCAATGCGTTGCCGACGAATACCTGGTCATTGGCCAAGATTCCGTCGAGCGCCGCACGCTCGAGCCCGACGCGCGAGTCACCGGTGAGTCGTTCGAGCAAATCGTTCTCGCTGACTTCCGCATTGCGCAGCGCCCTCGCCGCCGCGACGGCGTGCTCCTTGATCGCCTCGTGCGCCGCCTCGCGGCCCGCCCCCGCCTTGACCGCCTCCATCAAGACAGTGGTAGTCGCCAGAAACGGCAGGTTGTTGCGCCTCTCGACGTCGATGCGCGGTGCCACCACGTCCATCTCAGCCACCACGGTGAGGAAGGTCTCGAGCAACCCGTCCAACGCAAACACCGCACCCGGCAGGGCGACCCGGCGCACCACCGAGCACGATACGTCTCCTTCGTTCCACTGATTGCCCGACAGCGCCGCAACCATGTTCAGATATCCGTTGAGAACGGCGTTGAACCCGTTGATCCTCTCGCACGAGCGCGAGTTGATCTTGTGCGGCATCGCCGACGACCCGACCTGCCCCTTCTGGAAACCCTCCATCGCCAGCTCGTGCCCGGCCATCAAACGCAGCGTCGTGGCAAAGGAGCTCGGCCCCGCTGCCAACTGGCACAAGGCCGAGACGACGCCGAAATCGAGGCTGCGCGGGTAGACCTGCCCGACACCAGCCAGCACGTTCTTGAAACCCAGCGAGCTGGCGATCTCCCGCTCGAGCGAATCGGCCACCTCGGCATCGCCGGCGAGCAAAGTCAGCATGTCGAGCTGCGTTCCAACCGGCCCCTTCAGGCCGCGCAGTGGATACGAATCGAGCAGGTGCTGGAGCCGCGCAAAGGCGATCAACATCTCTTCGCCAAACATCGCCAGGCGCTTGCCCACCGTCGTCACCTGGGCGGCGACGTTGTGCGTACGCCCGGTCAACGCCAGGGCGCGAAACTCGGCGGCGCGATCGGCCAGGCCCTTGAGCGCAGCGACGTACTTGGTGCGGAAGAGCTGCAGGGTACGCAACACCTGGAGCTGTTCGACGTTCTCTGTCAGATCGCGACTGGTCAGACCTTTGTGGATGTGCTGGTGACCGGCCAGAGCGCAAAACTCGTCGATGCGCGCTTTGACGTCGTGACGCGTGACCTTCTCGCGCGCCCGAATGCTCTCGAGGTCGACCTGCTGGGCAACGGCGACGTAGGCATCGATCGCCGCCTCGGGAACGTCGACACCGCGCGACCGCTGCGCCCGCATGACGGCAATCCACAGCTCCCGCTCCAACACCACCTTCGCCACCGGCGACCAGATCGCCCGCACAGCCTTCGAGGCATAACGATCGGCCAATACGTCGGGAACCGCCGTGTCAGGCATCGTCGAGCTCCCGCGAGAAATCGTTCGCGCACATTGCGTGTTGAGTATCGCTGGCTCGACAAGGCCGATCAAGAAGCCACTCGCTCGGCATCGCCGGCGAGATCGAATTGACCCTACCGGACACCTCGCCTATCGTTCCCGAGTCAGGGGCAGAGTGACGGATGCCGGCGATTACGGTTGGATTTGCGGAGTTGGAGGGGCGGCTGGAGGGGATTCGGCGGCGGCTCAATTCTCTGTCTCTCTTCGATTGCGCTTGCGCGGTCGGTGCCGCGCTCCTGCTTGCTGCTTCGCTGTTGCTGGCTTCTGCTTTTGCTTCGTCGGCCGCGGTCTTCACCTGGACTCTGCGCGCGACTTCGCTGCTGCTGATCTTCACTCTGGGTCTGGCGGCCTGGTGGCTGCGCTCACGGTGGCTCGATCTGCCGCGCACGGCAATTTTCGTCGATCGCCGCGCCGCTCTGGATGCCCGTCTGGCGACGATTCTGGCACACGCGAAGTCGGCGACTGCTTCTTCGCTACGGCCGATTCTTCTCGGACAGGTGTATGAGCTGGGACCGCAGTGGTCGATCGAACGCGTCGCTCCGCGTCGCCTCGGCCGCTCCGCCTACGCCCTCGGCGCCGCGCTGCTCGTTTTTACACTGACCTTGTTGCTGCTGCCCGACGACTGGCCGGATGCGCCGGAAGTCCTGTCCGTGCAGACGCGGCCAGCCGCGGCGGCCGGAGACGAAGACGGCCAACCCGCAGACTCTCTGCTGGCGTCCGCAACGGGCGCAACCGGCATGGCGGCGCGCAACTCTCGTACCGGGTCTGCTGGATCGCAGGCGGCCGGGCAGCCGGGAGATGACCGGCCGGGGGAATCGAGCTCGAGCTCGGACGAAGAGCAAGGCGGCGGCGATGACCAAGACGAGATCGCTGGCGGCGACGGAGCAGACGACGGCGAACAGGCTCTTCCCAAGGATCCATCGAATGATTCACTCTGGGGAGACTCGCGGGGAAAAGAGGAAGAGCGGCAGGGCGGGAAAGAACGAGAAGGCGGATCCAGCGCGAAAGGCGGCGGCGGCGATCGAGAGGGCCAGGAAAAAAGTCGCACGCCTTCGACAAAGCCCGACGACACCAAGAGCCAGCCGTCGAGCGATCCGCCACCGAAGCAGATGGCAAAGGTGCAAGAGCAGCGGGCTGGCTCGAAAGCGGCTGCCAAGGTCGAGGGGAAGAACAGTCCGAGCGGTAAGCCGCTGGGTGCCAAAGCGGCTCCCATGCCAGACGCCCGCCAGGCCGATGCTCGCCAGACCAAGCCGATGCTGATCAAGCTCGAGGCGTTCGCGTCGAAGCCGTCGATGAAACTGGAGCCTCAGGGCGAATACCCCGATTCGTCTCGCCTCGGGCAATCGGACGAGCGCGATGAGCAGCCGATCGATGTTGGCGGCGAGCAACTCGAAGACACCGAGTTGGTTCGCCGACAGGCCATCTCGCCGGCCCATCGGGATCTGATTCGCGATCTCTTCACGCCCAAAAAACCGTGAGCAGCCGACATATACCCGGCGCCCTCGCAATGGTATCGTCGCCGGCGAGAGAACGAGACTTGGCATGACGGCTTCACAGACGAAACGATCGGACGATCCGATCGCCGACTTCCAGTCGATCTTCGATCGCATTCGCACCGAGGTCGCCAAGGTCATCGTCGGTCACGACGAAGTCGTCGAACAAATCCTCATCGCTCTCTTCGCCGGTGGCCACGTCTTGCTCGAGGGGGTTCCGGGTACGGGAAAGACGCTCCTGGTCCGAACCCTCGCGCAAGTGCTCAATCTGAGCTTCTCCCGCATCCAGTTCACGGTCGACGTTCTGCCCGCCGACGTCACCGGTACCCAGATGCTCTTCGAGGAGAACGGCAAACGCGACCTCGCCTTCAGCCCCGGGCCGGTGTTCGCCAACGTGCTGCTCGCCGACGAGATCAATCGCGCCACGCCAAAGACGCAGTCGGCCCTGCTCGAGGCGATGGCCGAGGGACAGGTCACGGTCGGCCGCAACACCTACGCTCTCGAACCGCCCTATTTCGTGCTGGCAACGCTCAACCCGATCGAAATGGAGGGCACCTACCCGCTGCCGGAAGCTCAGCTCGATCGTTTTCTCTTCAAGATCTACCTGCCCTACCCGAGCGCCGACGAGATGCAGCGGATCCTGTCGACGACGACACAGGCCGAGCTACCGCAGGTGGAGCCAGCACTGGAGCAAGTCGAAGCGGCAGAACAGATCGAAGGAATGAAGTACCTGGTACGCGAGGTCCTGGTCGCACCCCACCTGGAGGAGTACACAGCGGCGCTGATTCGCGCGACGGTGCCCGACCAATCGCGATTTGCACCAAGTGGTCCCACCGCGCTGCCTACCGAAGAGGCGATCACACGCTACGTCTCGTTTGGCTCGAGCCCGCGCGGCGGTCAGGCGTTGCTCCTCGGCGCCAAGGTGCGCGCCCTGCTCGCCGGCCGCGCCAACGTCACCCATGGCGACATCGACGACGTCGCCGTCGCGGCACTCAACCACCGTTTGGTCTTGAACTTCGCAGCACAAGCGGACGCGGTCGACCCGAAAGATCTGATTGCGGGGATCCTACGTGGAGCACAACGCCTCCACCGCTGACGGCGCGCACTCCTGGAGCGAGGCGTGCTCGCCTTCGTTCCTCCACCGACTCGACCGCTTGCGCATCAACATCAGCGGCGGCACCACCCAACACCCGGGCAGCAACCCGGTTGCCACGGCGACCCAGAACAGCGGTCTGGAATTCGCCAAGCACCGCCCCTACACACCGGGCGATGAGTTGCGCCACATCGATTGGAACGCCCTGGCGCGCCACGATACCAAGCTGGTCAGGACCTTCCGCGCCGAGCGCGAAGCGCCTCTGCACTTGCTGATCGACGGCAGCGCATCGATGGGCGTGCCGGTGGCCGACGGCAAGCTCGCGGTCGCCGCGGCGCTGGCGACGTTTCTCGCCTACGTCGCTCTGCGCAATCGCGACCCCGTGCACACCGCGGTGATCACCAGCCAGGGCGCTCGCGCGGTCGCCCCCCTGTTGCGACACCCGCAACGACTACACGTGCTGTCGGATGCGCTGGCGACGATCGCGCCCGCCGGCGCCACGGATCTGGCAGTGGGAACGGCGGCGTATCTGCGCACGACGCGTCTGCCGGGAATCGCCATCGTCATCTCGGACTTTCTCGTCGAGGCGGCCGACTATCAACGCACCCTTCACATCCTGCGTGCCAGCGGATACGCCGTCGCCGCGCTGCGCGTCATCGGTGCGACCGAGCGCGACCCTGCGGCACAGGTGCGTCGCGCCCGCCTCTACGACGTCGAGACCAAGAGCGAGAAGATCATCGATTTCACGGCCGAGAATCGAGCGCTCTACGCAAAGGCGTTCGCCCAACACGAAGCTGCCTTGCGCTCTTGGTGCGAATCGACGGCGATCCCCTATGGCGCGATCGCCACCGACCGTCCCCCCGACCAAGTGATCTCCGCCGACCTACCACGCAGCGGCATCTTGCGCTGACGACACGACGATGGGTTTTCTCAATCCCGCAGCCTTTGCTTTTTCGATTTTCATCGCCGCCCTGATCGCGCTCTACTTGTGGGAGCGCAACCAGCGCCGAGTCGACGTCCCGTCGCTGTTGCTCTGGCAATCCATCCCCGAAGCCGTGCCGCGGCGGCGACGCTTCCAACCCGACCGGCTGTTTTGGTTCCAACTCGCCGCCCTCAGCGCGCTCGTCCTGGCACTCGCCAACCCCTACTTCAAGAGCCTGTCACCGGGTGAGCCACTGGCACGCACGATCATCGTCATCGATCTTTCCGCCAGCATGCAGGCGCGGGAGGGATCGGCATCCCGCCTCGACATGGCAAAGGCGCGCGCAAGGAAAACGTTGCAATCCCTGCCGCAGGGCGCCGAGCTCATGTTGATCAAAGCCGCGCGCGACGCCTCCACCAGCGGCTTCACGCGCGATCACCAATGGGTCGCGTCGCAGATCGAGGCGCTGGTCGCAGATGACACGGCGGCCAACCTGGAAAGTGCCCTGGCGATCGCTCAACGCAGCGCCGCCGGCTCGGATCTACACGTCGACACTCACGTCATGACCGACGTTCGCCGAGACACCGTCGCCGGGCGCTGGCGCCGCGGATTCCACTGGTGGCCCGTCGGGTCGAGCGACGACAACCTGGCGATCAGCGGGGTCGCCATCGATCAGGGAGCCCTGCAGGATCACCACAACGCCCGCGTCCGCGTCTCCGTGCGCAACTTCAGCAACCGCGAACGGCACCGCTCTCTCGCCGTTTCGATTGCCGGGCAGCCAATCGGCAGCGAGCTCTTCACGCTCGGCCCGCGCGCCGAGTTGCACTTCCACTTCACGGAGCTGCCAACCTCCGGCGTCGTCGAAGCGCGCTTGGCAGACGACGACGCACTGCGCGTCGACGACGTCGGCTACGGCTGGGTGCGCCCGAGCGCCGCAATTCGCGTCGCCGTCGTCGCACCGCCGTCGCCGCTGCGCCTCGCACTGCTGCGTCTCAGTGCCGCCACCGACGCCGTTTCCGTCTCCGCCAACGACACACTCGAGTCGGTCGATCTCAGTACAACCGACGTCGTGATCCTCCACACCGACACGCCCGAGTCCGAACCGGACCGCCCCACTCTCCGTATCGCCAGCGCCACCGCGACGACGGATGGCGCGGCGCGAAGAATCGACGTGCTCGACTGGAACGAGCGCCATCCGGTGCTGCGCGGCATCGATCCACGCCGTCTGCGGTCTCTGCCCGCGGTCGCCAACGTCGCGCGACCCGCCTGGGGCGAGGCGGTGCTGCGAAGCCGAACCATCGACAGCGAGAGCGACGTGCTGATCGTCGGTGAAAACGCCGGCCGGCGCCGCGCTCTTCTGGCGGTCGACCTCGGCAGCGAAGACCTGCTCGCCACCGACCGCGAGAGCCTTCTTCTGTTGATCGTCAATCTCCTCGACTGGCTGGCCCATCCCGACGATGCAAGCCCGGTCTTGCAAACCGGTGAGTCGTGGTCGGCCGAGAACAATCTCACTTCCGAGCCGAACCGAGCGACGACGATCACCGAACCAAGCGGCGCGACGACCGTGCTGCAACCGGAAAGCGCGGCGGTATTTCCGATCAACAAGGTTGGCACCTATGAGCTGGAGCACAATGGAGGTCGTTCGTTGGTCTACGCCGGCTTCATCGATGCCAACGAATCCGACATCGGCCGTCCTCCGCCGCAGCCCTATCGCGCCACCGGCGCTGGCGGCAGCGGTGCCGCGGCAGCTGGCGAGGGATTGCGGGTTTGGTTGCTCATGGCGGCGGCTCTTCTTCTCGTCGCCGAGTGGGTCGCAGCGGTGCGCGGAGCCTGACAATGGAGGAGGCCCGCCTGTCCTACTTGCTGTCGAAGCCCACGCTGTTGGGACTCGACCTCGCCACTCCGCTCGCTCTCCTGCTGCTCGCCGCGGTCGTCGTCTTCTGGCGCCTACCGCTGACGCGGGATCGGCGTGTCGCCAAGCTGCGTATCCTCGCCTACGTCTCGCTGGTTCTCGGCATCGCCGGCCTGCAACTAACGTCGTCTCTGCCGGCCGACGAGTTGACGGTCGTCGCCGCGGTCGACGTTTCGGGCAGCATGTCCGCACAGGCCATCGAGTGGGCTCGCCAAACCGTACGGGACGTCGCCGCGAGTCTGCCACCGGGAGATCGCATGGCGGTGGTGGGGTTCGCCGGCAAGGCCGAGCTCGTTTCACCACCGGCGCACGAGGTAGCCGTCGACACCCTCGAACGCCCGCCCAGACCCGCGGCGACGAACATCGCCGCCGCCATCGACCATGCGTTGACCCTCTTCCCGGCCGACAAACAGAAGGCGTTGCTGGTGCTCAGCGACGGCAACGAAACGATCGGCCAGGCGCGCGGTCGCATCGCGACACTGCGCGCTCTCGGCGCGCGCGTCTACACCGCAGCGCCGCCACCAGACGACGGACTCGACGTTCGCATCACCAAGATCATCGCACCGGCGCTCACCGGCCCCGAACGCCCGGTTCCACTTCGCATCGTCGTTCGCAATCCGCGCGGCACGCGCCACGGCGTCCTCAATCTCTACCTCGACAGCCTGCTCAGCGACAGCCGCGCCGTCGAGCTGGCGCCGGGCCTCAACACCTTCGACCTGTTGTTGCGACCGCCCGATGCCGGAGGACACGTCATTCGCGCCCAGATCGCCGTCGAGGACGATCGTGCTCCGGAGAACAATCAACGCGAGCTTACTCTCAACGTGCGACCGCGAACACGCGTTCTGCTGGCGACCAAACGACGCCACTCCGCTCTGCAGGACACACTGATCGAACGCGGCTTCTCACTCAGCCGCATTTCACCTGGCGATCTGCCGACGGAAGACGCGGGCTACGCGACGACGCATCTCGTCGTGCTCGAAGACGTACGGGCGAGCTTCGTCGACGAACGCGCCATCCATGCCCTGGCTAACTTCGTTGGGACCCGCGGCGGCGGACTGCTCTTCGCCGGTGGCGGGCTTTCCTTCGGCGATGAAAAGTGGAGCGACACCTCCATGGAAGACCTGCTGCCGGTCACGCTCGAACCGCGCCGGCCGAAACCGGGCAAGCGAGAACCGCTCGCCCTCTTTCTCATCGTCGACCGCTCGAACAGCATGGGTTTCAACTCGCGCATCAGCACGGTCCGCGACGGCGAGAAGCTGCGCTATGCGATCAAGGCGAGCGTCGCCGTCATCCGGCAATTGAAGGACCACGACCAGGTGGGAGTCATCGCATTCGACGCCCGCCCTCACGAGATCGCCCCGCTGCGGCCGCTGCGTGAGAACCGCAAGAGGCTCCTCCGGGCGCTGCCCCGCCTCGTCGAGAGCGGCGGCACCGATTTCTTTGACGCACTGCACGATGCGGCCGAGCAACTGCAACGTTCGCGCGTCAATCGCAAGCACGTCGTCCTGCTCACCGACGGCGACACCAACCGCGCCAGTCGTGGCGAGTACCGCGATCTGATCGAGAAGCTCGGCGCCGACGGCATCAGCGTCACCACCATTCGCATCGGCGACAACACGGTCAATCTCAAACTCCTGCAGGACATCTCCAACGGCACCAAGGGCTCTTTCCACCATGTCGCCGACGTCAAGATGCTGCCCGATTTGATGCTGCGCGACACGACGCGCGCTCTAAAGCCACTGACCCCGAAAGACGAGCGATTCTTCCCCGCCCTCGCGGCCGAGCATCGACTGCTGTCCGAGGTGCGCGAAGACGAGATCCCCTACGTCGTCGACTATGCGTTCGCCAAGGCGAAGGCGACGAGCGAAACGCTCCTTCACGTCGCACGCGCCGAACGCCGGGACCCCATTCTCAGCGTCTGGCGCTACGGTCTCGGCCGCGTTGCAGCGTTCACCGCCAGCCCGGCCGACGATGCGGAGACATGGCCGAGCTGGCAGGGATACGCGCGTTTCTGGTCGCAGCTCGCGTTTTGGGCGGCGCGCATCGCCAGCGACCACGACGTCTCGACCCGCGCGCTGCGCCATGAAGAATCGACGGAGATCGTCGTGCGCGGCTTTCGCCACGCCACCCCGGCGAGCTACCCGAGCGGGCGGCTATGGGCCGACGACCCGCCACTGGCGCTGAGCTTCACCATGGACGAGACCGGCAATCACCGCGCGCACCTACCGCCGATCGCCCCAGGTCGCTATCGCCTGACTCTTGTCGAACGCAGCCCCAGCGGAGGGGCTCGCGAGATTTCCACATACACGGCAGTTCCCACCGAGCACGCCGAGAGCGCGCGCGAGTACAGCGGTGCCGGTACGAACGAAGATCTCTTGCGCGAGCTCGCCCGCCGCACCGGCGGCGCGGCCAACGCGACGGCGCGAGACATTCTCGAACGACCGGCTGGAGAACGTCGGGTTGCCTATCCCCTCACCCACATTCTCGTACCGCTGGCCATGCTCGCGTTCTTTGCCGACATCGCCTTGCGGCGGCGGCCGGCGTCACTTTGATCGCCGCTCGCCACCGCCGCGCCGGCCGCGGCCGCGGCCGCGACCGCGTACTTGATCCTGGATCTGCGGCATCAGCAGCGCCAACTTGCCGCGTTCGACAGGCGACAGCAGCGCACCGATCTCGTCGAAGCTCTCGGCGACGATCTCCCGCTTCTTGCGATCCATCGCCCGCGCCTTGTCGACCAGAGCATTGATCCGGGCCTCGTCGGCCGCGTCGATCGCCGCCTGCAGCTCCGGCGCCAGCGCCCGTCGCTCGGCGCGGATCGCCTGGCGCTGCAGCGCACCCGCCTTCAGAATCTTGCTGACCTGCAGAGCTTTTTCGTCGGAGAGATCGAGCTCTTCGGCGATCCGCAAGACGAGAAACCGGCGCGCCCGGTCGCGGCGCCGGCCGCGTTCGTCCGGCTGCGCCAGCAGCGGTGACACCACCAGTCCGCCAACCATTGCCGCAATCATCATCGTCCGCATTTTCGACTCCTTGCTATCCAAGCATCTCTTCGAGCTCGAGCACTTCCTCATCGTCGAGGTCGTCGAGCGAAACCTCGGTGCTCCATTCGTCGTCCAGCCAAACCCGTACGTCCGGCGCCTCCCCCGCGTCCCACACGTCCGCCGGCAAGATCA
The DNA here is from genome assembly GCA_965216585.1 of uncultured Binatia bacterium (SeqCode). Lineage (GTDB taxonomy): Bacteria > Desulfobacterota > Binatia > HRBIN30 > CADEER01 > CADEER01. The sequence continues at coordinate 1,798,937 of CBDCGC010000003.1, forward strand.
GGGGCTCGCCCACCACCTCCGCCACTTCGGCGAGCACCAAGGGATCGGCGAGCTCCAGCGACAACGCCGCCCGCGCCACCAACGCCCCGGACCCGCCACCGCCCACCGGCCACAGCGACAACGCTCCGGCCACTGCGATGACCAACGCGGCCGCAACCGGTAGAAAGATGCGCGCATCGAATCCGGCTCGTCGCGCCTCTTCTTCGACCATCACCTCGTCGATCGCCGACAAGATGGCCGTTCGCTGTTGCTGCCAGGCGGCCGCCGAGAGCTCGGCCGCGCCGCCATCCTCGCCGCGCAAGAGAGGCGGAACTTCGCGCAACGCGGCAAGCGAGTCGGCACAAGTGCGACAACCGTCGCAATGCTGATCGACCTGCTTCGCCGCGGCCGCCGACAACGCTCCCTCCGCATGGTCGACGAGCAAGAGCACCATCTCGTCGCAACTCCGCTCTTGCCTACTCATGTCATCCACTCCCGCAGCTTCTTCACCGCGTGGTGAAAATTCACTTTGGCGGCGCCTTCCGACATGCCCTCCATCCGCGCGATCTCTCGGAAGGGCAAATCACCATAGACCCGCAGCTCCAGCACAGCCTTTTGTTTGGCGGGAAGGCGATCGACGAAACGGCGCAGGCCGCGGCGCTGAACAGCATCCTCGCCGGCGTTCGACACGCTCGGCAAGGCCGCTTCGCTGACGTCGTCGAGAGCAACCTCTTGGTGGCGTTGCTGGCGGCGCGCACGCGAGCGGCATTCGTTGAGCGCGATCTGATGCAGCCAGGTCTTGAAGCTCGCATCGCCGCGAAAGGTACGCAGGGCTTTGTAGGCGCGCAGGAACGCCACCTGCACGACGTCGTCGGCGACGTTGCGATCGGCAACCATGCGAACGACGAAAGAGTAGAGAGGCTTCTGGTAGCGTTCGACGAGAACGCCGAAATCCTCGCGGCTGCCACGCAGTGTTCCCCGGATCAAGCGCAGGTCGTCCACAGAACCTTCACCCCTAACACTCGTCTCGGCGCGATCAATGGCGCCGGGCGACGACGCACGCCGAGGCAAAGGGCGCACTGTCGCAAACGGATCGGTATGGAGGACCATCTCTACCACTACGACTCAGACGCTCGCGGCGGGCGAGAAGTTAAGCGCAAATCGCAGGCGGCTTGCGACGGGTCGTCGGGTGAGCGGACTCGATCACCCCTCGCCGTACTCTGCGGCAGTCGGCCACGGACTCGCCTCTTCGAAGCGCCGGGCGACCCGCAGGAGCAGGTCTTCGCGAAAGCGAGGAGCGACGAGTTGCAGGCCAGCGGGCAGCCCAGCATCGGTGAGTCCAGCGGGGATGGAGACGCCCGGGTGACCGGTGAGATTGAACGGATAGGTAAAGGGAAAGGCATCGTGTGTGCGAATCTTCTCCCCTTCGATCTCGAAGGGGTGGATCTGTTCGACGGGAAATGCCTCGAGCGGCAGGGTCGGCAGGGCGAGGAGGTCGAATTTGTCGAAGGCCTCCTCGGTCCAATCGATCAGTTGGGTGCGCCGCCGGTAGGCGTATGCCAGATCGTCGGCACCGCGTTCGCGCATCCGCTCCATTCCCTGGCGCATCATCGGATCGATCTCTTCCGGACTCTCGTCGAGCTGGTGGTGATGGCGCAGGTACACCGATGCGACCGAAATGATCCCCCACGCTTTGCCGGCGAAAGGAATCGAGTCCTTGTACGCTTCGACGCCGTGGCCGAGCTCGGCGAGCACGCCAACCGCCGCGTCGATCCGGCGCGCCACGTCGGACTGCACCGGGCCTCCGAAGTTGGCGCAGTAGCCAATGCGCAGATCGCCGGTCGGTTGATCGAGAGTGCTCTCGTAGGACTCGAAGTGAGCAGGTACAGCCGTCGGGTCGGCTTCGTGCGGGCCAAAGGTAACGTCAGCCAGGCGCGCTGCGTCGCGCACGTTCGAGGTCAATGGGCCCCACACCGCCGTGTCGTCAAAGACGAGAATCGGATCGGGTCGCTGCGGGATGCGCCGAAACGTCGGCTTCAAGCCGAAACAGCCGGAAAAACAAGCCGGAATGCGGATCGACCCGCCACCGTCCGACGCGGTCGCCAACGGCACCAGTGCGGCGGCAATCGCCGAGGCCGAGCCACCGCTCGAGCCACCCGGTGTGCGCTCGCGGTTCCAGGGATTGCGCGTCGGGCCGAATACGGCGTTCGACGTCTGCATGTAGGCGCCGAACTCAGGTGTGTTCGTCTTGCCGATGGGAATCGCACCGGCAGCGCGCATGCGCTCGACGTTGATCGAATCGCGATCGACCAGGTTGTCCCTGTAGAGCGGCGATCCGTGCGTCGTGACCATGCCGGCGACGTCCTCGAGATCCTTGACGCCAAAGGGCAGGCCGGCGAGCGGGCCGAGGTTCTCGCCGCTGGCCAGTCTCTGCTCCGCCGCGCTCGCGGCGTCGAGTGCGGGTTCGGCCTGCAAAGCGACAAACGCATTGAGCTCCGGATTGTAGCGCTCGATACGGGCGAGATAGGTCTCCATCACCTCGACCGGCGACAACTCGCGCCGGTTGACGCGATCGGCGAGATCATGGGCTGGCGTGTACGGATCAAACGTCATCGCCCTCAACCCTCCCGCCGATCGGCGGCGCGTTGCGCCCCTTCGATCACCTGCTTGCCCATCGGATCGTCGAGATCGATTTCAGTCGATTCCATGACTCGTGCCATCATCATATAGAACCCCACGGCGACGATCAGCTCGACGATCTCGGTTGCATCGAGGAATTTGGCAACGTCGTCGAACGCCGCCTGCGACGCTTTGACGTCTTCGGTGACCTCAGTGGCGAAACGCAGTACGCACTGCGCCTTTGCGTCGAAGCACGCGGCTTCGATCTCCCCCCGATCGAGCGCCGCGATCTCCTCTTTCGATGCGCCGACGAGCTCGGCGATGGGTACGTGCTGAACCCACTCGTAGGGCGCCGACGACAACTTGGCAACGCGGAGAATCGCCAGCTCGCGCAAGCGATGGTCCAGTTTTTGTTGCGTCAGAATCGACGTCCCCAACGCCAGCAGCGGAGCGACGTTGGTTTCCGCATGCGCGAGCATGCGAAAGATCTTCAGATCCGCCGGCAACCCGGCCAGGGTGTTGCGCACCGCTTCCGGCGCCGTGCTCGGATCGACATAGGGAAGTCTCGCCATGCCGGGCAATCTCAAACTTCGCGCCCGAGATTGCAAGGGCAGCGATAGACGGGGGAATCGAACCACCTGCCGCTCAAGACTCACTCCTAGTGGCGCCCCATTTTTTTGGACCGCGGCGCGGTCGAATCGCGGCGCTCATCGGGCTGGCGACCGCGCTCTTGGCGTTGGCGATGAACGCGCGGATCTTTTCGAAGCTGCGCCGTCCGTCTTCTTCTTCCACCCCGGTATGGACGTCGACGCCCCAGGGACCGACCGTTTGAATCGCAGCGCCAACATTGCCGGGTGTCAAGCCACCGGCGAGAATCACCGGCACGCGCGATTGCGCGACGATCTCGCGGCTGATCTCCCAATCGTGCGTCTTGCCGGTCGCGCCGTGTCGCTCCGTCTCCGCATCGTAGGTGTCGAGGATGATCGCATCGACGCGTCTCGCAATCTCGCGCGCCCGATCGACGGACTTCTCGTCGATCACATGGACAGCGCGAATGATGCGCAGATGGGGCAAGCCGGCACGCAGGAGGGGGATGTCCGACGTCGGGAACGGACCGTGCAACTGCAGCGTCGAAACGCCAAGGTAACGGCAGAGCTCGACCGCCTCGCGGGCATTGTCGACATAGGTGATCGCCACCGTCGAGACGAAGGGCGGCAGCGCCGCGACGATGTCGCGCGCTTTGCGCTCGGTCAGACCGTCGTGCACGCCGTCGGGCAGGCGCAGAGTGAAGCCCAACGCATCGGCCCCCGCGCGCTCACAAGCCAGAGCCTCATCGAGGGACGAAACCCCGGCAATCTGCACTCGAGCTCGATTCACCGGAGTGTGGGGATCGGAAGCGTAACTTTGGGCATCATCGGAGGAACCACGTTTCATCCAACCGCATCTTCTTCACAACGGCAGCGATTCGATGCAGTGCGCCCCACCCACGCGCCAAAACACAGTCAGGAGCGGAAAAACGAATCCAGCACTTCGTCCGGCAGCGGTTCGAAAAACTCTGGCGGCACGACAAACTCGCCCTTGGCCAAACCAATCGGACGGAGCCCCGAGTCGTTCGCCCAGACCCGTTTCAAGAGCTCGAACAGGCGCTTTTTCAGCTCGCGAATGTTGACCTGGAGCATTATTAACAAATAGGTCATGTGGATGGCCCATTCAAGGAGCGACCATGTACGAAGAAGTTCTCTATGAAGTCGCCGAACCGGCAGCGGTGATCACACTCAACCGCCCGAAGCAGCTCAACGCCTGGACCGGGCGCATGGCCGCCGAGGTCAAACACGCCATCGCCCAGGCGGAGAAGGATTCCTCCGTCGTCGCCATCATCATCACCGGCGAGGGGCGCGGCTTCTGCGCCGGCGCCGACATGAAAGTCCTGCAAGGACTCTCAAGGGGACAGGGCGAGACCTCCGTACCTTCCGACCTCGACGCCGACCCCGGCGACGCCACCATGGGCGAGTCCTTCCGCGGCACCTACACCTACTTGATGTCGGTACGGAAACCGATCATCGCCGCGATCAACGGCGCCGTCGCCGGCATGGCCGTGCCGATCATCGCATGTTGTGACCTACGCTTCGCCTCCGACCGGGCGACCATCCTGACCGCCTTCCCGCAGCGCGGCCTGATCGCCGAGTGGGGCAGTGCATGGCTGTTGCCGCGACTGGTAGGCCACGCAAACGCGCTCGATCTGCTCTTCTCCGGCCGCAAGGTCGGAGCCGAAGAGGCAGTTCACATGGGCCTGGTCAACCGAGTCATCGCCCACGACGACCTGCTGAATGAGACAAAGAACTACGTCGCCCAGCTCGCAGCCAATTGCTCGCCGACGTCGATCGCCATCATCAAGAGCCAGGTCTACCGCAACCTCATGGACTCGCTATCCGACGCCGAGAAAGAGTCGTTCCAACTCATGGTCGACAGCTTCAAACGCCCCGACTTCGGCGAGGGCGTACGAGCCTTCCTGGAAAAACGCCCGCCAAAGTTCGAGCCGGTGAGTTGACTTGGTAGCGCCGACAACGCCAAACAACTTCGTTGGGATCCACCACGTTGACGACACATCGAGTCAAAGGTTTCTGTACTCTCGCCCTGACTGTCGTTCTCTTCAGCAGCTGCAGCGTTGGCACCCAACAAGCGCCCCAGGTTGAGAGGGACAGGATTCTGACCGTTTCTCTCCTTGGGTTTTACAACTCAGAGTCGGCAGAGTTCGACCCTGCCCCCATCGACTACTCGATTCTGGTCGACCTCGAGGAAGTTCACCGACAGATCGCCAAATCCGTCTCGTACAGATTCAAGACCCAACCATTTCTCTTGTACGAGAAAATGTGGGGATATGCGTTTCGCAAGCGCCCCGATCAGGGCCGCAAAGGGATGCGCTACCTGATCGTAACCGCGCTCTATCTGCTAAATCAGTTCCTGCTCCACCAGGACATCCCACCGGAGGCCATCACAAGCACACTCGAGTTACCTGTGTTTTTCGCCCAACCAAACGAGAGCGACCGTCACGTCATGATCGTTGGGTTGGAGACCGGAATCCAACCAGGCATCCTAACCTCCGGTCTCGGCATGATGGTATTCAACGGGCACGGGCACTTTCTCGGTATCGTTTTCCACATTTACGACTTCACTTCCTACAACACGGCAAAGATGGCGCACGACTGCATCTCGATGCTGGAGAAGCTGTTGCCCCCGGGCATCGGGAGTTGATCCGACCACTGATTGGGACGACTCCTGCCCCGAACCGAACGATCGAGGAGATTAGATGAGAGTACACATCCGACGGTTCCCCCCCGTGCAAGCCGGCAAAATACTGGCAGCGCTCTTCGCGCTGATGTGTCTGCCGATGATACCAATCACAGCCTTCATTTCCCTCCTGGGCCCGGGGGACTTTCCTTTTCCCTGGTCGAACCCAATCTCCGCTGTGCTACTCATTCCACTCTACGCCACGCTTGGGTTCTTGAACGGCGCACTCTTTGCCGTGGCGTACAACTTCGTCGCCGCAAGACTTGGGGGAGTAGAGATGGAAGTCAAAGGAGCATCCCGGGACCGCACGGAATGAGGCCAGAGTATCGGACCTCTTGCCGAAGTCCTTTTTCGAGAGGCATCGCCATGGAACAGAAGATCGAAGCGCTAACACAAGAAGATGAAGCCGAGTTGGAGTCCAGGCAATGAAAGAGAGCGCGCGCTACGTCAAGATCGTTGAATGGTCCGAAGAGGATCGATGTTTCGTTGGAAGCTCACCGGGCCTGATCTACGGAGGTTGCCATGGCGACAATGAGCGTCAGGTTTTCGACGAGCTCTGCACCATCGTCGAAGAGACGATCGCACTTCACAAGAGCAACAACACACCACTACCACCCGCAACATCGGGGCGTGATTTCGCGAACGAGATGCAACACGTCGCGTGATTCAACAGTACGAACATTGAGCGCTCTGCCCGATGCCAACGTGCCCGCACTGCAAGGTTGAAATCTGCGTCCGCGAGCTCCCCCATCCGGGACTCTTTGACGACTATCGAGTTTGTCCCCGTTGCAGTGGGAAGTTTACTTGCGATGCGGATACCAAACGCAGGCAAGCCGCTCTCCTGGTCGTCTTGCTCGTATCGCTGGCGAGCACCTTGCTGCTCTACTTCCGCGGCCCAACCTGGCTGGCACCAGCACTCTGCACCTACATCGTTGCCGCTTTGCTTTTGTACCGAGGGAACAAGCGTGTAGTCTTCGTCCCGCATCCGCCGCAAGCGAAAGACTCGTGAGCATCGTACGCGGCTCGACGGCGTCTCGCCCTCCCGTTCTTTGGTCTGCGCAAGGACAGCGTCACGGTTCCTCCCTTTTCGACTGGATTTTCGACGACGGTGGATTGCGGTTTACCGCGCTTGCAACTCGCACCGAAAAAGAGAAACGTTCCGGGTCCCATGCAAATCTATGTCGATGGCCAGTGGTTGGCGCGTGACGATGCGAAGGTCTCGGTTTTCGACCATGGGCTGCTCTATGGCGACGGGGTCTTCGAGGGGATCCGGGTCTATTCGCGGCGCATCTTTCGCCTGCGTGCGCACCTCGAGCGGCTCTATCGATCGGCGCACGGCATCGCACTCGAGATCCCGATGCCTCTCGACGAGATGGAAAGGCTCGTCACCGAGGCGGTCGCGCGCAATCAGTGCGAGGACGGCTATATCCGCCTCGTCATCACCCGCGGCGCCGGTGCGCTCGGCATCGACCCGGCGTCCTGCCCGCGACCGTCGATCATCGTCATCGTCGATCAAGTCGCCGTCTATCCGCGCGAGCTCTACGAAGGCGGCGTCAGCGTCGTCACCTCGCCGACGCGCCAGGTGTCGCACGAGGCAGTCGATCCGCGCATCAAGTCGCTCAACTACCTCAAGAACATCCTCGCCAAGATCGATGCGCGCGTCGCCAATGCGCACGAAGCGATCTTGCTCAATCGCGAGGGATTCATCGCCGAGTGCACGGCCGACAATCTCTTCATCGTCCGCGATGGCGCCATCCTCACACCGTCACCGCAAGACGGCGCACTCGAAGGCATCACGCGCGGCGTCATCCTCCAATTGGCAAAGGAGGCTGGGTTCCCGACACGCGAGACGCGCCTGACGCGCTTCGACCTCCACACCGCAGACGAGGCGTTCCTGACGGGTACCGGCGCCGAGCTGATGCCGATCGCCAACTTCGACAGCCGCCCGATCGGGCGCGGCAAGGTCGGACCGATCACCAACCGGTTGCGCGAAGATTTTCAGAAACTGGTGCGGATCGAAGGTGAGCCGGCCTGGCAACGCGACGGAAAAGCGAAGAGCACCCCCAAGTATCGGCCGGCGCCCCTCGGTTGACCGATTCGCCAGGCGTCGACCCATTGTGCGGCTCGTCGGCGACTCGCCCTCCCACATTGCTTCAAACGCGCTCAGCTCTCGGGCGCAGGCGTGCCATGTCGGCGATCTGGTCGGCGAGAACGGTCTCCAAGTGCGCCCGACACTCGTCGGGGATCGCCGCGTCGACGGTTGGGTTCACTTGCTCAGCCGCATCCCTGGCGATGTAGCGATCACCGCTGTCGACGTCGAGAAAGTTCATCGCATCGCGCAGAACCTTCGTCGGTCGTTCGGCGACGTCGTCAAAGTAGCCGACAAAGAGATTCCCCGGCTCGAGTCGCGTTCGCCAGCGCTCGTGATGGACCGCGTAGGACGCGCAGCGCACCTGGTATTCGTCTTCGAAGAAGGCCTTGAACTCGTCGATCGGGACGTCCTCGACGCGCCTGCCGGTTTTGCGAACCAAGTCCTTCTTGGCGTGCGACCAGGCGCGGTCGACCGGGTCGCGCACCATGGTCATGACCTTGATCGCCGGGTTGAGAGTGGTGATTTCATCGATCAAGTCGGCATCCATGGCGGCGTAGCTGGCCGTCGCTTCACCGCGAATCACCGGCCGGTAGAGCTCGCCGCTGCGCCGCAGGGTCAGCACCGACTTCGCCAGCGAGCGCCACAGCGGCTCGCGGAAGAAGCGCAGGTACCACTCGAGCTGGTTCGACTCGAAGCGCGGGTGCTGCGGTTCCTTGAGGCGTGAAAAGAAGAAGATCTCTTTTGGTTCGGTGAGAAAAATCTGCGGATGAAAACGCAGGTGGGCATGCAGCCAGGTGGTTCCCGTGCGCTGAGGGCCGACGATGAGAAAATCGGGAAAGCGGCTGAGGTCTTCGTCACCGGTCGCCCGAACGTAGCGCAGCCGCTGGCGCACTTCCGATGAGAGCATGATCCCCCCACCATCCAGGATTCTCCGCAAGGTTCCAGTGGGGCGCTCCGACACACCACCCCGTCTGCCACGAGCCGTCCCACGGCCGGCGGGAGGACGGCCGGTTGACGCCGGCATCAATCGGCGATTACCTGCTCTGATCTGCTCTCCGGCAGAGACCCCCACCGACAACATTGGAGTACGACCATGGCGAGAAAAGACACGCCGGAACAGGCGGAGTTTCGCGATTACTGCCGCAAGTGGCTCAAAGAGAACCGACCCGGGCCGCCGCCCAGTCGGTTGCCCGAGCTGGCCATCGAGGTATCCACCGAGGAACACCGCCAGTACCTCTGCGCCTGGCAGAAGAAATGCTACGAAGCGGGCCTGGTCGGCTGCGACTACCCCAAGGAGTACGGCGGCGGCGGCCACGAGGGCTTCCAGCGCATAGCCAACCAGGAGCTCAGCCGCGCCGATACGCCTTTCCTGATCAACGTCATCGGCCTCGGCATGGCGGCGCCTTCGATCCTCCACCACGGCAACGAGGAACAAAAACGGCGCTACCTGCCGCCCCTTCTCTCAGCCGACGAGATCTGGTGTCAGGGATTCTCCGAACCCGGCGCCGGCAGCGATCTGGCCAGCGCCCAGACCTCGGCCGTGCGCGATGGCGACAACTGGATCATCAACGGACACAAGGTGTGGACCAGCCTGGCGACCTTCGCGAAGTGGATGATCCTCCTGGCGCGCCATTCGAGCGACCACAAGTACAACGGCTTGACCTACTTCATCGCACCGATCGCCGACACCGAGGGAGTCGAGGTTCGCCCGCTCATCAAGATCACCGGCGGCACCGGCTTCAACGAAGTGCTCTTCGAAGACGTCGTCGTTCCCGACGCCATGCGCCTCGACGAGGTCGGCAAGGGATGGACGGTGGCGATGACGACGCTATTGCACGAACGCGGCGCCGCCGAAGGCGCCGGCAGCGGCGGTGGTGGTGGCGTCGAGAACCGCATCGAAGACTTGATCGCCCTGGCAAAGAAGACGCCACGCGGCGACGGCACCGCCTGGGACGACGCCGTGCTGCGCGACCGCATCGTGAAAATCGCCATCCGCGCAGCCGGCCTGCGCCACATGGCGCGCCGCGGTCGGGTCGAGGCGCTCACCGACCATCCGATGCGCCTGCCACTGCAGGGCAAGTTGTTGATGTCCGAGCTGATGCAAGACGCAGCCGCACTCGGCCTCGAAATCACCGGTGCGGCCGGTTCGCTCTACGCCGGCGACGAGCACGCGCCGGATCACGGGGAGTGGCCGCACGCCTACCTCAACTCCTACGGTATGACCATCGCCGCCGGCACTAGCGAGATCCAGCGCAACATCCTCGGCGAACGCATCCTCGGCATGGCGAAGAGCAAGTAACGGTACAAACGAAGACGAGTGGGGATTCAGTGATGCAGCCCAAGGATTTCGGTTTTGGTGAAGACGAGAAGCTACTGCGCGACTCCGCGCGCAAGTTCCTCGAGGATACACTGCCCGTCGACAAGCTGCGCAAGCTCGTCGCCGCCGACCACGTCGAGGCCTACGAGAGCAGCGAGCCGCCGCTCTACTACGACGAGAAGATCTGGAAACAGATCGTCGATCTCGGTTGGACGACGCTCGCCGTGCCGGAAGATGCCGGTGGCGCCGGTATGAAGATGGTCGCGGTCGCCGCGCTCGCCGAAGAAGCAGGTCGCGCGGCCCTCCCCTCGCCACTCATCGCCACCCTGGTCTCCACCTGCGTCTTGCGCGAAGCCAAGGGCGCGGGCGCCAGCGCGGCGCTCGGCCGCATCGCGGCAGGCGAGGCGGCCAGCCTGGCGGCAACCGACGCCAGGGGTTCGTGGGAAGCCGGCGACACCGACGTCAGCGCCACCGCCGACGGCGACGCCTACACGCTCTCGGGAACCGCTTGTTTCGTACAAGAAGCTCGCAAGGCGAGCTTCTTCGTGGTCAGCGCCAAGGCCGGAGACGGCATCGGCCTGTTCATCGTCGACGCCGGTGCTCCCGGCGTCACCATCGACCCCGACCGCATCGTCGATCTGACGCGCGACCAGGCGCGCGTCGTTCTCGACGGTGTGCGCGTCGGTGCCGACGCGGTCGCGGCGGCCCCCGGACAGGGCGACCAGGCACTGCGCAGCGCCACCGCCGCCATGCTGGTCATCGTCGCCGCCGACCTCTGCGGCGCCGCCGAGTGGCAGTTGCAAACGACCGCCGACTACGCCCGCGTGCGCACCCAGTTCGACCACCCACTCGGTTTTTTCCAGGCCGTCAAGCACCCCATCGTCAACGCCATGATCGACATCGACCGCGCCCGGTCGCTGACCTACGCGGCAGCCTGCGACATCGACTGCGGCGAGGCCAGCGCGGAAATCAGCGCCCGCATGGCCAAGGCAGCGGCCGCCGAGGCGGCGGCTTTCGTCTCAGGCCGCTCGGTGCAGTTGCACGGAGGGATCGGCTTCACCTGGGAGTGCGATCTCCACATCTACTTCAAACGCCAGAAGCACAACCAGATGCTCTACGGCGACGCCGTGTACCAGCGCGCCAAGCTCGGTGAGGTTCTCTGAGCGCCAAGCACGCTGCCCTCACCGGCTGCCGCGCTCTACGCCAAAAAGAAAGCCCCCTTCCCGACCGTCGGGAAGGGGGGCTTCGCATTTGTAATTGGCGCGACTCTAAATGGAACGCCGGCCGAGGCCCGGAATCAACATGGGAACCGACTTGCGATACTCGGTGTAGCGCGTGCCGAAGCGAGCAGCCAGGTCCCGCTCTTCCAACTGGATGGCGACGAGGATGTAGGCGGTCGTCGCCAGCGCGAAGAGCAGGTGAGCAGAGGTCATGGTCGGAGCCGCCCAGAAGACGGTCAGCCAGCCGACGTAGATGGGATGGCGAACGAATCGGTAGGCGCTGGTCGCCTGGAAGTCTCTCTCCTCGAAACGGCGACCGATGAGATTGTGGTAGACCTGCTGCAAACCGAAGAGCTGGAAGTGATCGACCAGAAAGGTCGCCGCCACCACCATCATCCAACCGGCACCGTAGATCCCGTAGATCACCGCCCGGGCGGTCGGGTCGGCGACATCCCAGGCGGTACCGCCGATCGGCTGCCAGAACCAGCAGAGCAGCAGCATCGCGATGTTCGACAACAAGACGTAGGTGCTGCGCTCTGCCGCCTCGGGGATGAACTTCGTCCACCAGCGCTTGAACGCCGGGCGCGCCATCACGCTGTGCTGCAGCGCGAAGATCGTCAGCAGGGCCAGGTTGATCGCAACCGCCGTGCCGACGGGCACCCGCGGTACGCCGTCCATCGTGTTGGCCAGACCGAAGTTGCCGAGGAAGGCAATCGATACCAGGGCGGTCACCTGAAACAACAGATAGGCGCCAACGCCGTAGGCGAAAATCGCCACCCGGCTGAACATGCCCGTTTGCTTGTCTTCCGCCAAGATCGTCGTCTGAGTCGTCATTGTTTTCTCCTCTCGGATTTGGGTTTCGTGTGGACGACAAGTAGACTTCGCAAGCCCGGTGCCAAGTCGACGGACCCGAAAAATTCCCTTGAAATTCAATGTTTTCTTCGGTTGAACCACCTCCCCTTGTGGTTCTTGGGCCACAAGTGGTTCTATGTTGGCCGATATGAACCACCCGTCCCCTGGCACCCACCCCACCGACGCCATCATCGGCTCTGCCCCAGCCATCGACGAGCTGCGCCGGCAGATTTCCCGCCTCGCCGGATTCGACTCGGTGCGCAGCCCGCACGTGCCGACCGTCCTCATCTGTGGCGAAACGGGGACCGGTAAGGGCTTGGTTGCCCGCACCCTGCACGACAGCGGCCCTCGACGCGAGGGGCCGTTCATCGACATCAACTGCGCCGCCATCCCGGAGACGATGCTCGAGGCGGAGATCTTTGGTTTCGAAGAGGGGGCGTTTACGGATGCACGGCGCGCCAAGCCCGGCCTCTTCGAGGCGGCCGAGGGTGGCACTCTCTTTCTCGACGAGATCGACTCCTGCTCGCTGGCGCTGCAGAGCAAGTTGCTCAAGGCGATCGAAGACAAGAGCGTGCGGCGGCTGGGGGCCATCGAGGCACTGTCGGTCGACACCAAGCTCGTCGCGGCAACCCAACGCGACCTCGCCGGCCTGGTCGCCGACGGGCGTTTCCGCGCCGACCTCTACCACCGCCTCGCCGTCGTCGTCCTGAACCTTCCCCGGCTGGAGGAGCGCCGCCAAGACATTGTCCTCCTCGCCCGTCACTATCTGCGGCAGTACGCCGACGCGCACGGGCTCGATACCAAGCGAGTGACCGAGAGCGCCGCGACATGGCTGACCGAACACTCGTGGCCGGGCAACGTACGCGAGCTCAGCCATCTGATGGAACGCGTGACACTGTTGGCGACGGCGGGCGATCTCGACTCGGCGACACTCGAACGACTCGCCGTGCCGCCGACCGGCCAGGTTCGGCAAGCACCGCCACCCGAGGTTTCCGAGCAACCACCGGGCGAGAGCGACAGCAGCGACGAGGTCTCTCACATTCGCGAGGCGCTACACAAAGCTGGCGGCAACGTCGCTGCAGCGGCGCGCCTGCTCGGTATAGGCCGCAACGCCCTCCGCTACCGCATGCGCCGGCACGGAATCGAGCGACCCGACATCACTCCGGCACCGCCCGTAGCCGCACCGCAACCGCCGGCGCCCAAGCCGCAGCGAGCCGGCGCAGCACCGGAGCGCAAGACCGGCGCCGGACCTGCAAGCTGGGAGGAGAAAACTGCCGCGGTTCTCGCCATCGAGCTCATCCTCGCATCGGCCGGCGAAGAGCGCTGGCAAGGGGAACCGTGGACCATCGCCAAGCGCTGGAACCAGCGCATCGCCGATTTCGTCGGTGGCTTCGGCGGCCGCGTGCTGCAGAGCACACCGACCCGCGTCATCGCCGTTTTCGGTGTGCCGCGAGCACTCGAGCAAACGCCGCAGCGAGCGGTGCAAGCTGCATTGGCCATCCGCCGCTTGCACGACGAAACTCTGCGCAGCGGTGGAGGCACACCGGAGATCCGAATCGCCGGACATCTGGGCACGGTTCACGTCGACTCGAGCGCCGACGCGCTGACCGGAGCACTGTTGCCGGTCGGCGACACACTGGCTTTGCCGGAGAGGTTGCTGGCGCACACCGACGACGGCGAGTTGCTCGTCTCGCCGCCGATCGCGCGCCGCGTCGCATCCTCCTGCGAGCTCCAGGAGAGGGCTCTCGGACAGGCGGGCCCGAGCGGCCGGGAGCTGCGCGCCTATTCCGTTCGCGGGCAGAAGAGAAGCGCCGCCGTCGACAGCGGCGAGTCGCGCTTCGTCGGCAGACGGAGAGAGCTCGCGTTTCTCAACGCCGCCTTCCAGAGCGCCAAAGAATCGAATGGCCAGGTCGCCTTCATCGTCGGCGATGCCGGTATCGGAAAGTCGCGCTTGCTGAACCAATTCCGTGCCTCCCTGGTCGGCGAAGATCATCGCTGGATCGAAGGGCGCTGCACGGCCTACGGCAGCACGACGGCTTTCCTGCCGATCATCGACGCCATGCGCCGATACTTCGACATCGACGACCGCGACGATGAGGCCGCCGCCAACGCCAAGATCGACGCCGGCACGGACAACCTGGACGAGGATGTCGCCTGGACCACCCCCTTCCTGCGCAACCTCCTCTCGCTGTCGACGGACGATAGCGTTGCCGAGCTCGACTCCGGACGCCGGCGCAGCGAGACCTTCGAAGCGCTGAAAGTACGCATCATGCACCACACCGACCTGCGGCCGGTCGTTCTCGTCGTCGAAGATCTGCACTGGATCGACACCGCCTCGGAAGAGCTGATCAACTTTCTCGCCGACACCATTCCGACGATGCGGGCGCTACTGATCTGCACCTACCGGCCGGGCTATGAGCACCGTCTGGGCGATCGCAGCTATCACCAGCGCATCACCCTCAGCCCCCTGTCCGACGAAGACGCCGCCTCGATGGCGCAGTCCAACCTGGGCGTCGCATCCCTGCCGGATGCGGCACGCACATTGATCACCCGCAAAGCGGAAGGGAATCCGTTCTTCGTCGAAGAAATCACCGCCTCCCTGCTCGAGGAAGGATCGCTGAAGCGCGAGGGCGATGCCATCGTCCTCACCTGCGACAGCGGAGATCTCGAGATTCCAGAGACCATCCAAGACGTTCTCCTGGCCCGCATCGACCGCCTCGCACCCGATTCGCGGCGCGCCATCCAAGTGGCGTCGGTGATCGGACGCGAGTTTGCGCTGCGTCTTCTCGAACGCGCCAGCGAAGCCGGCGAGCACCTGCGTGGCGAGGTCGAAGAGCTGCGTTCACTCGAGCTGATCTACGAAAAGGCGATGCATCCCGAGCTTGCGTACATGTTCAAACACGCACTCACCCACGACGTCGCCTACAACAGCGTCCAACAAGAGCGGCGCATCCAACTGCACCGCCTCATCGGCCTCACCATCGAAGAGCTCTATGCCGATCGCATCTCCGAGCACTACGAAACTCTGGCGCACCACTTCTCCGAGGGCCGCGACTGGCGAAAGGCACTGAGCTTCCACGCCAAGGCCGCCGCCAAGGCCGCCGATGCGCACGCCAACCATTCGGTCGTCCACCATTCCCGCGAGGGCTTGAAAATCGCCGCCACAATGGGCGAGTCGATCGGCGACGACGTCGTCTGCGAGCTCGAAGAGCGCCTCGCCCTGGCGCTCTTCTATCTGAGTGAGTTCAGCGAATCCGGAAAGGCATACGAACGCAGCGCCGCCCGCGCCGCGGACTCGGCGACGCGAGTTCACCTACTCTCGTCCGCCGGACTGAGCTTCCTCTGGGCGCACGAGTACGAGGACGCCGCCAGACTTCTCGAATCGGCCGGAGCTCTTGCCGAGAGCACCGGCGATCAAGCCGGCCAGGCCGTGGTGACGTACTTTCGCGGCAACTACGCCGGAATCATCGAAGCCGACATGGAGGGGTACGAACGCCACTGCAATCGCGCCATCGAGCTCGAGCGCGCCAGTGGTTCGGACGTCGCCGCTGCGGTCGGCTGCTTCTCGCTCGCCGAGCTCTATGAATGGACTGGTCGCTATCGAGAAACCATCGCCGCCGCCGACCGCGGCATCGAGCTCGGCAAGAAACTGAAACTGTCTCATCTGATCATCTGGCCGATGTGGTTCGGCGGCAAAGCGCGTTGCTGTCTCGGCGACTACGGCAAAGCGATCGAAATGTTGCGCGCTGCATCGGAGATCTGTGAGCGCATCGGCGACCGCGCCTGGAACAGCCGCATGCTCAATACCCTCGGTTGGGTGTACGCCGAGATCGGCGCTCACGACATCGCCCTCGACTTGAACCAGCGAGCTGCCGCGATCGCCCGCGACTTCGGCGACCCCGAGATCATCGCCAACTCCGAGATCAACCTGGCGCTCAACCACCTCCACGGCAAGGACCTCGGTCGGGCACAAAGCCTGGTCGAACCGATCGTCGAGAGCCTCGAGCGCTCGACCGACCCCTGGATGCGCTGGCGCTTCTCCCTGCATGCGCTCAACGCGCGCGCCCGCATCGCCATCGCCAACAAAGAGCTCGACCAAGCCCTCGCTCTCGCCGACCGACAAATCAGCGGCGCCAGCCAACACCTGGCACCGAAGATCGAAGCGCGCGCGACGACCCTGCGCGGCGAGCTCCTGCTGGCGCTCGACCGCCGCGACGAGGCGCTGCAAACACTGGCGGCAGCCGCGGCGCTGGCCGAACGCATCGAACACCGCGGCGGTACGGTCGCAGCGCTCGCTCTGGCCGCCGAGGCACACCGTCGCAACGGGGACCGAGGCGAGAGTGAAGCACTGGTGGCGCGCGTCAGGTCGATGCTCCATCAATCCGCCAACTCGCTCGGCGAGCAGGAGCTGCGCCAGCGCCTGTTGGCCGCTTCGACCTGAGCGCGATCAACCCCGGATCGACGTCGAGGCGACAGCTAGCCTCAAAGAGAAAATAATCCACGGCGAGAAACGCCACGAGCTCGCGCCATAGAGCGCCATCTGCGGCCGTGCTCGCCCTCGGCAATGCTCATGTAGGATGGACTACACTCCGCTTGCCGAAAGCTGCGCTCGGCCACATCTGGCACTCTTTGACGCGTTCTCCCTCGCGGATTATCTTCTCTTTGAGACTAGGCGTTGGAGTCACGCGCGATTTTCGCTATGACCGGAAGCGGCGGAGACGGGGGATGGCGATGACTTCACCACTGCAATCATTGATCGGCAGCGGCACCAAGGTTTGGCTCGACTCGATCGATCCCGATCTGGTCGCCAAGAGCCGCGCGCTCGGCGCAACCGGAGCGACGTCGAATCCAATCATCGTCGCCGATCTCATCAAGAGCGGCCGCTTCGACGACGCTTTGGCGCGCTACGTCGCCGCCGGCCTCGACGACGAGGCAATCGCCTGGGCGATGACCGACGACCTCGTCAAGAAAGCACAGGACGCCTTCGCACCGGTCTGGCAAGAGACCGGTGGCAACGACGGCTACGTCAGCTTCGAGCTCGACCCGCTCCTCGAAGACCCCGAGCTCGGCCCGGCGCACGAAAAACGCGTCGCGCGCTACATCGAGCTCGGCAAGAAATGGAGCGCCGGCCACACCAACCGCATGATCAAAGTGCCGGCGACCCCGGCGGGACTGGACGCACTCGAAGAGCTGAGCGCCGCCGGAGTCACCCTCAACGTCACGTTGATTTTCACCGAACGCCAGTACCGTATCGCGCGAGAGGCGGTGTGGAGAGGTGCCCAGCGCCGGAAGTCGCTCGACGACTTCAAGAGCGTCTACAGCATCTTCATCTCGCGCGTCGACGTGTACACCGAAAAACACGTCGCCGACTTGAGCGATGCAGCACAGGGCGAGGTCGGCTTGCTCGGCGTCAAGCGAATCTGGGCCGACAACCAGCGCTACTGGGCCGAGAAGAACCTGCCACTCGAGCAGGAGATCATCTTCGCCAGCACCGGCACCAAGAAGGCCGCGGATCCAGCCGACAAGTACATCGGCGCCCTGGCGGGCTCGGACATCCAGACCAACCCACCCAAGACCAACGACGACATCGAAGCGCTGGGCAAGATCTACCAACGCACGGTCGACCAACTACCCGACGCCAACGTGCAAGCCGAGATCGACGCCAAGGTCGACCAGACCAAGCTCGAAGAAGTCCTCATGCGCGAGGGCGTCGCCAAATTCGCCGAGCCGCACAAAGCGCTGATCGCTCTGATCGCCGAGAAGCGCACGACCATGGCCGCTTGAACGCAGAGAATCCGGCGGCTTCAGGCGGCTGGAACGAGCACCGTCCCGGTGCCGGTGACCAGGCGATCGCCGGCCTCCGTCTCGATCAGCAGATCGCATTCGAGGCGGCGCCCGCGATCGGATTCCTCGACGTCGGTGACGACACCGCGGATGAGCAAGGGCACGCGTGGCTGAACGAAGGAGCGAAACGTCGCCGAGACACGCAGCACCTTGGCACCTTCGCTCACGCTTTCGAGCAGACGTGAAAACAGCGCCAGGCTCATATTGCCCGGGGCAATCTGCCCGGGCAGTCCGTCCTTGCGCCCGCCCTCGTCGCTGAGGAAACGCGGTGCCACTTGATTGGCCGAGCGAACGTAGTCGCCAATCTGCTCCGACGCCAGGGTGAGGCGCAAGGGTTCGAGATCATCGCCAAAATCGAGCATCGCGTCCTTAGCGAAACATCATCTTCTGATCGATCACCGCCACCATCTCGTCGCGCTGGTTGCGAATGACCATGCGCAACACCAAGAAGCGGAGATTCCCAGATCGCCCGGTCTTGTCGTAGACATCGTGGACCTCGCCGATACCGGTGAGCACGTCGCCAACGCGCACTGGCACACCGAGCTCGATGTCTTTGCCGGCGTCCATGCCGCGATACATGATCTCCAGCGGTATTCCCTCGGGGACGAACTTTTCCCTGCGCAGGGTCACCGGGAAGGTGGGTGCCGCGAGCAAGCCGGGTCCGTCTTCCACATAGCGCGGATCGGTTTCGCCGCAAGCGCGGGCGTAGCGAATGATCTGCTCGGCGGTGATCGGTTTGGAGGAAGAGCGTTCGAACTCCTGACCGATGAGCCGCTCGTCGATCTCTGGAAGGGGCTCAGCCACGGGCCGCCCTCACCTGCTCGCGAAAATCGACGGCCCGATATTCGCCATCGCGCAGCTCGCGCACGAGATCGTCGATATCGCGGATCTCGGCGCGGAACTCCGTTGCGCAAATCCCGATCAACGACACGAGATGGGCGTCGCTGCCGCCGAAGCCGCGATACCCCTGCTCACTCATGAGCCGCTCGACGCGTTCGTTTTCACCGCGCCGGCTGCCGCCGTTCAGAGCCTCGACCGCACGCACACCTTCGAGCGGCGGCTTGGTTTGGTAGTGCTCACACAGACCGATGGTCGGCCGCCCCGGGTGACAAGGCGCGGCGATCCCACCCATGCGCTCGACTTCCGAAATCACCTCTTGCGCGTCGAGACGAACGTCGGAAAAGTCGAAGCGCTTCGTCATCTCCTCGGTCACGCCGTACAGCAATACGTGCCCGTAGTCGGTCTCCACCTCGGCGCCGCGGAGGATCGTCATCTCGTAGCGATCTTCGAGGTCGCGGTAGTCGACGTCCGGATTCCACTGCCGGTGCTCGGTGAGCACGATCCCATCGACCGGCACGAGGTCGCGCTTCTTCTGCAACCACTTCAAATAGCCCTCGATGGGAGCGCGGCTGTCGTCGGAGGCGTTGGTATGGGCGTGCAGATCGAGAATCATCGTCGAGACCGGGAAGCTCAACGACGCAGCGTAGCGCAAACCCCACCGCCCTGCGATCCCACTGCGAACGACACCCGCCGCAAGCCGGCGAGCGGTCCGGTAGATACTGTGGCCCGGCCGATCGCGTCTACGAAGCGGTCGCCGCCTCGCAACCACCGCAAGTCATTTCCGGCGTGTCTTCCACCGGGTTGGCAGAAACCAGTCGGGTCGGCGCTTCGATGCCCAGGTACAGGCGGTCGAACGCAACGAAGGATGCAAGGGCATGCGCCAACCTGCCGTAGAACGTGCGCGCACGCCCCTGCACATCGGCGGTGCCCTCGGCCTTTTTTTCCAGCGCCTTGGCGAACGCCGGTACCCACCAACACACGTGATCGCGCAGGAAACTCACTTGCACATCCCGGCACACGGCAGCCCGCTCATCCGCCTCGTCGCCACCGACGCGCAGGGCGTAACGCTCCTTGCCGATCAACCAGGCCATCAGCTCCATTTCCAGAGACACGTGGTCGTGGCGTTCGGGCATTTCCCGCGACGGCGCAAGGCCGAAAGCCTTGTAGTACCCTGCGACGTCGCCAAGCTGATGGGACCGGTAGATGGAAAAGGTCTGCGGGCAGTACTCGCTCTCGTAGGGAGGGCAATCCTTGCTCAGCAGAAAGCCAAAGATTCGCTGGTGCTCGGCGGCGATGCCATCGCCGGCCTGGCGAACGAGCTCGACGACGGATCCGATTCCGATTGATGCGGGCGGGCGCTCACCCGGCGCCAGCGCGCCCTCCAAGGCGGCCGCTTCCTCACTCAAAAAGGCCGCCGCGGCACCGGCAATCTCCTGAAAGCCGGCGTCGGCCAAGCGCGACCAACCACGTGAGCGCGGGTCGGCGGTGGCGAGCGCGAAGAAGTGGTAACACACCTCCCGCGCAGCATCGACTTCAATATCGGCTCGGCTCGTCGCCATTTCACACCTCTTTCGCGCCACCTCGCTTCAGATGGAGTTCACGTGCTCCTTCGGCCGCTCGAAGGTCGGCTCCTCGACCGTGACTCTGACGATCTCCTTGCCGAGCTTGTTGAATCCCGTAACCGTGTCGTTGAAGATCTCCTGCACCTTCTTCTTTCCCGACGGCAAGGTCACTTCGACCTCCGCCACCTTCGGACCCTTTTCGATCTTGTACTCGAAGATGATCTGCTGCGCAGAGCGGAAGAGTTGCAACACGGCCATCAGCTCCCGATCGGGACAGCAGTACTGCTCGAGTGCGTTTTCGACGCCGGGGCCGAACATCTGCTCGAGATAGGGCCGCGACACCCACCGGGGTGGGATGTAGTAGCCGTTGGGTTCGGTGCCAAAGTTCGGGTACAGGGGCAGGGCCACCTGGCGATCGCGAATCAGAAAGTGGAGTGGATTGCTCGGAGCGTCCGCCCACGATCCGTCCTTGCCCTTCTTCACCAAACCCTGCATGCGAATCTTGCCGACACAGGCGGTCATGCAGCGCGTTTCCAGAGGCGCGCCGTCCGGGGTCAACACCGAGTCCTTGCCTTCGATGCGCGGGTAACAGGCAATGCACTTCTCACTCGTACGCGTGACCGGCCGGTACATCGCCTTTTTGTAGGGGCACGCTTCGACGCACTTTCTGTAACCGCGACAGCGCTCCTGATCGATCAAAACGATTCCGTCCTCCGGGCGCTTGTAGATCGCCGAGCGAGGGCATGCAGCCAGACAACCCGGATAGGTACAGTGGTTGCAGATGCGCTGGAGGTAGAAGTACCAGACCTTGTGCTCGGGAAGCTCGACCGAGTGCCCCCACTCGCCCTGTTTCATCGTCTCGCCGGCAGCCGTTTCCTCTTGGATGTTCGGACTCTGCCACTCCTCGTCAGTCGGCAAGTATCCGAGGACGCGCTTGGGTCCGTCGGGGGAGACGTGTTTCGTCGCCGCCTCGAAGATCGTCGAGTCCCGGAACGTCCCGTACGGCTTCTCGGCGCTGCGCGTCTCGCGATCCCACCCTTTGCCTTCGGCGTTCTCCTCATCGAGCATCGACAGGAGCTTGACATCCCAGTTGTGCGGATACCCACCGTAGGGCTTCGTTTCGACGTTGTTCCACCACATGTGCTCCTGCCCCTCGGAGAACGTCCAGGTCGACTTGCAGGCCATCGTGCAGGTCTGGCAGGCGATGCAGCGGTTGATGTTGAAGACGAAAGCGAACTGCCACTCGGGATGCGATTCCTCGTAGGGAAAGTGCATCGAGCGCCCGATCTGCCAATTGTAGACTTCAGCCATTGCTTCTCCTCAGCCGTGCCGGGGCTCAGCCCTACTCGGCGTCGCCATCGGTCCGGAACCGATGCACTCCACAACGTGCGAGCACGGCATCGATGCGCTGCTCCACTCGCTCTCTGCCCAACAACTCCACCAGCCCGTGCGTCGCCTGGAAGAAGGAAGAGTCGAAGAGCTCGAGAATGCGCTTGCGGCCCCAACCCATGCGGGCGTACTCCTCGACGATTCCGTCCAGCATGGCGTACGGATTGCCATCGACGGCGGCCGCCCGCATTTCCATGGGATCGTCCGACTCAGGCATCTTGCCCAACTCCGGCGCCATCGGTGGTTTCGATTCAGCCATCACCTACCCCCTCGAGATCAGGTTTCCTGCGAGGTATTTACGCATCACCTCCGACTCGTTACCGGGCGAGAACCCGGTCGTCGCCGGCGCCCAAACTCCCTTCCCGTCCAGGCCGCCGGGCTCTGCCTTGACGACTCGAACCAGCGTCTCCTTGGGAACCGTGTTGACTCCGTGGTTGTCGACGGCAAAGCCGAAGACGAAGCCCATGTCGCCCGTCCGCTTGTGGAACAAGGTATCGGTCTGGTGCATGGGCATCAGCCAACTCCGCGTGATGCTCTGGTGTGAGCCATAGCGGTAGTTCGACTGATACCCCGTGTCCTCCGCCAGAGCCTGGCCGTCCGGCCGCGTCTCATGCGCCTTGACGGTTCGCTCGGTTGCGATCCAACCAGTGTGCTTCATGATCGTCATCTCATAGGGCAACGCTGGATTGAACTTGACGCGCACCATACAGCGAAAGGCGCGGGTGCGCGGATCGTCGGGACTCGCGTTTTCAAACGGCCGGTCGGCGGGATTCGCATCGACGTAGACGTAGTCGCCATCATTCAAATCGAGGTCCTTACCCGCCTGTGGATTCATCTGGATCTGCCGGTCGCCGACTCCGGGTGCACGCCGATCATTGCGCCGGGGGTCGCCGAAGTTACTGCTCCAGATCCAATGCCAGTCGACGGTCGACCACGAGGAATGCGTCGTGTGCCGGCTCTTCGGCGTCGAGCAGAAAAAGCGAAATCCCTCGCGCCAGAGCGGATTCTGCGTCTGCTTCACCTCCGCCCACGGCATCTTGATATTGCGTACCGTGCGCAGATCCGGATCCATCTCCTCGCGATCGATACCGTAGTCCTGCGGTCGAATGTAGGGGCTGGACGAGACGATCACATTGGGAAGATACGGAGTCGCTTCGGTACCCTCGCGGTGGACGATCAGGTTTTCTCCGTACTCGATCGCCTCGGGCAGGTCGCAGTAGGCGCACAAGCGACCATTGTCGGTATAAAAGGGCGTGTCGTCGTGGATCTGCTCGTAGAAGGCGACGCGCGGATAGGTGCGAAACAACATGAGCGCCGAACCGGGTTCGCCGCCATAGCTGCCGTCCCGAATCTTGCTCAGGCTATACGCACCCTCGCTGCCACGCGTCGTCGTGCAGTTGTCGAGGACACGCTGGATGTATACGCCGGCCTTCTTTTCGGTGATGAACTTCCAGTAGTCGGCAAAGCGCTGGTCACCGGTGATCTTGGCCAGCGCTCGACCCGTGCCGGCAAAGATCTCCGCGTCGTCTTTCGAATCGTGCACGGGCTGGACGCCATCGCCGCCCCAAACCTGCAGAAAGGGGTTGGAACAAGACGCACCCATTTCGACGTCTTGGAACTCCACCCACGAGTTGGCCGGCAGGACGAGATCCGCGTACTCGGCCGAGCCCGTCCACTCGACTTGTTGGTCGACGATCATGTCGACCTTGGGAAACACGTTGACGATGAGATTGTAGACCCACTTCGCCTGGTTGATGAGGTTGGCGTTGCTGTACCACATCAACTTGGTCGGCGTCGGCATATGGCTCTTGCCGGTGAAAACCTTCCGGCCATCCTTGGTATCGACGATCAGAGGCTTTTCGCCGTGCCCCCAGAAGGCGACGTCTTCGCCGTAGGTGTAGTTGCGCAGGTGATCGTGGTGGTTCAAGCGGGTCGTCTCGTCGGTCACCGGAGCAAAGGGATCCTCATGCGAATAGGTGGCTGCGCCGGGCCCCGACCACGGCGAGCCCTGGAGAAGCGCGCCTTTGTAATTGCCCGCCCAAGTGAAGACGCCAGCGCCGTGCTTGCCGATGTTCCCCGTCAACATCATCGGCAGGTAGCAGGCGCGGTTGTGCAACGTGCCGTGAAAGTAGTGGTTGGTTCCCTCGCCATGGTGGATCGACACCGGGTGACCGGCCTTCGTCGTCTCCCAGATGTCGCGCGCCAGGCGTTCGACGAGATCGATACGGGCACCGCTGATCTCGTGCACGGTTTGCAGGTCGTAGTCGGCGAGATGACGGCGGTACATCTCATAGACTGGCATCACCTCGATCTCTTCGCCCGTCACCGTGGTGACTTTGTACGCTCCCGTCAGTGCGGCGTTGGCCGGTGCGTTCTTGCCGACACCGTCGCGGCTGACCGCGACGACGCGGCCGAGCTTTTCGTCCCAGATCGCAAAGTCGCCGATCTGCTCGCGCTGCGCGGCCGTCAGTCCCTGGATTTTGAACGATGGCCCTTCGCTCAGATCGGCAGGCACGTAGTCGGGAATGACATCTTCCGGTCGCAACCTGCGCAGGTTGTCGGTGCGAACGAGAAGCGGGAAGTCGGTGAACTCGCGCACGAACGCGTGGTCGATCCAGTCGTTGTCCATCAGGATCTTGGTGACTGCCAGCAGAACCGCCGTATCCGACAGCCCGGGTCGGACACCGATCCAGTAGTCCGCCTTGGCGGAGGGAGCGCTGTAGTCCGGCGTGATGACGGCAATCTTGCCACCGCGTTCGATCAACTCGTTCAACCAATGGCTGTCCGCCATCTTGTTCTCGATCAAGTTCTTGCCGATCTGGATCGTGAACTTCGAGAATCGAAGGTCGTTCATGTCCATGTCGGACGTCTGCAACCCGTGCACGAAGGGCTGTCCCGGTGCCTGGTCACCGCGCCAGGTGTATTCCGTCCACTCGCGGCAGCCGATCGACTCGTCCCGCTCGACGTTGCGCGCATGGTGATCGATCAGTCCCGTCATGTTGGCAAAGCGAAAGAGGCCGAACTTTCCGACCAAACCGTGGATCGGCAGGTTGGAGCCGATCTTCATCGTGCGCGTGCCCGCCCCCTTCCAGTGTTCGAACATCTCCGGCTCGTAGCCGTCCTTCTCGAGGCGAGCCCGGCCCTGGTCACCGCTATACGTGCGCGCAACCGCCATCATACCGCGCGCAGCGTAGTCCCAAGCCTCTTCCCAGCTCACACGTGTGAAGGTGTCGTTGCCGCGGTCGTCAAAGCGATAGCGGCTGCGCAACTCGGGCTCATCAGACAGCGACGGGAAGCCGGCATCGGCCCATTCCTTCCAGCCGGAGCGCACGACCGGCCCCTTGAGGCGGTGCGCCCCATACACACGGCGCTGGAACGTATAACCCTTGGGGCAAGCACGGGGATTCCACGCTTGCGTCGCCTTGTTCCCATACAAGTCGCCAACCCGCTGGTTGTCGTAGTTCTGCTCGGCGCGAATCATCACGCCGTTGCGTACGAACGCTCGCATGCGACACATGTGCGTGTCGTTGGGAGCACAAACCCAGGTAAACGAATCGTCGTAGTTGTATTGGTCGATGTAGACCTTTTCCCAATCGCGGTTTGGGTAGTGCTCGAGCGGGTTCCCCACGTCGACGACCGGGGCGAGATTGGCGAGAAGGTCCGTCGGCGTCAGAACGGCCGCACCTCCGGCACCCAGCAACTTGAGGAAGTGGCGCCGGTTCACACCCCCGCCCGGCGGATCAGCACATTCTGTCATCGACGTCTCCTCACTCAGCTCGAACGGTTCGCGATTCCCGAGCTGCTTCCGTAACTGATTGCGCTCTACCGCTCCCCCACCGTCACTTCTCCAAGGTCAGCGGCTGCCAGATACTGATCGACTTCTGGCCGTTGCGATCTTCGGCGGCGCCATCCCACACCGCGATCGCGATCGACACACGCTTGCCGGGCACGAGCTCGACATCGCCAACCTCGTTGCTGGCGAGATCACGCACGAAGACGACGTCCCAGCGGCCGTCAACCCAGCGGCCGTCGCCCTCGACGTTCTGCTGCTTCAACGGCTGAGTCGTCAGCGAGCCAAAGCCCTTCACGTTGACGTCCTCAACGGAGGACGCGCGCTTCTCCGACGCCACTGGATTCCCTACGCTTCTCGCCGTGGTGTACACGTCCCCCGCAGGAGCTACAGTACCAACCGGCTGGACCATGCCGGGAAACGCGTCGGCCAGACGCCGCCGGCCCGATTCGCGGTCGCGCTCCCAAACGGCTTTCCAGTGCCAGATGTTGACGGTGATCTCGTCGGTCCCCATGGCAAAGAGCGGTGGGTCGTCCGCATCGGAGAATTGGATCGCCGCGCCATCGGTGAACCCATGCTGGCGCAGGACGTCGTCGTTGCGCGTCGAATCCCGCCAACCGAGCCGAACCGCCAATCGCTTGCCATCGTGCGCCGCCTGGATGGCGACCTCTTCGATGCGCTCGTTGCGCCACCACAGCGGCATCAGTTGAACACGCGCTCCATCGATGCTTTTCCAACCCTGATCGGTCGGTGCCTCGGGCACGCGATCGATTCGCTTCGCACTCAGCTCGGCTGCCGCCGCCGGCGCCACCTCTTTCTCTCCGACGAGCGACCGCACGTAGCGCACGAGGTGCCAGGCATCGTCCCCGTAGGCCCAGTCATTCATCGGCATCGGCGTGCCGGGAAACCCGACGACGATGGTGCGGAAGAGTGATTCGGGGTCTGAGCTCCCCTTGTAGAGGCCGCGCGTCAAATCCCGCGGTCGCGTCGGGTAGCCCTCCTGGTTGACCTGCTCTTCCATCCCGTCGCCGAGACCCTTTTCGCCGTGACAGGACGCGCAGGCCTCCTTGAACATGTACGCGGCCTGCTCGCGCGCTTCTTCCGTGTAGGCGGGCTCGGGTGGGACTTCGATGACGCCGGTCCCCGCCTCTCCCTCACCTGGCGACGGTGTCGTCGCCTCGACGGCCCAAGGTTCGGCAGCGAGAGATTTGACATAGTGAACCAATCCCCACCGCGTCTCAGCCGGCAGATGAGCCCATGAGGGCATCGATGAGCCCGGCATGCCGCGGGAAATCGTACGAAAGAGATCCTCATCCGTCGGCACGCGCTCCCAGGTCGACACCAGCCGGTAGCGGGCGGCAACGAAGTCGCGCGGCTTGGGATCGAGCAAGTACGCCGCGCTGCCGTTGCCACGTCCCTCTTTGCCGTGGCACGCCACGCACTGCTTCATATATGCGCGGCGACCCAGCTCCAGCAGCTCGTCCGAGGCCGGCAGAGTATCGCCGCGCGCCACACCTGCAACAGCGCCGCAGGCGATCACCACCAAGACAACGCACGAGCGCAAGCTCATCGCCCATGCACGATTGCTCACTTTCCCCACAACGATCATCGCACCGAGGAGGGCAGCGCAAAGTGCGTGCCATAGCCGCTACAGAAAGATCCAACACGCTCGATGGAGCGTCAGGTGGCCGTTGTTTCCCGCCCCTGGAGTCTGGATTCGCAAACACAGGAATCAGACATCAGCGAACATACTATCTGGATCATGGATTCGAGTGACCGTCGCCATCCTGGCAACCGCCGGACAAAGCGACTACAGTCCCGCGCATGAAAAGGACTCGTAGGATCCTCACTCCAACGACGCGGAATGCACACCTTGCAAGTGTCGGAGTCGCCGTCCTATTGGCTTGCACGCTCTCTCTCGTCGTCGCCGGCTGCTCGGCCTTGCAATCGCGGATGGCGGGCTCGAACGCGCTGCGGGTGGGAACGTCGGGTTCCTATCCACCGTTCTCCGTCAAACAGGGTGGTTCGCTGCAGGGAATCGAGATCGACTACGCCCAGGCCCTCGGCCAAGAACTCGGCCGGCCGGCGCGCATCGTCCAGGTGCCGTTCCCGGATCTCATCGGCGAGCTCAACGCCGGCCGCATCGACATCATCATGGCGGGAATGTCGCGGACATCCGAACGGGCGGCACTGGTCAGCTTCGCCGAGCCCTACCTGCGGGTGGGCCAGATGCTGTTGCTGCGCAAGGACGACGACGCCAAGCTCGCTGGCATCGGCTGGCTACACGATGCCGGCGTTCGCATCGGCTTCGAGCGCGCCACGACCGGGGCGGACTTCGTCAAGCAGCGACTCACACGCTGCAAACCGGTCGAATATGCCAACAAAGAGGACGCGCTGGCAGCACTCAGGGCCAACAAGATCGACGCCCTGATTCACGATGCACCGTTCATCTGGAACGTGACGGGCTCGCCACAGCAACCCAACCAAGAGCTCGTCGGTCGCTTCGTACCCCTGACCAAGGAGTCGCTGGCATGGGCGGTGCGCAAGGACGACTACGACCTGCTCGCCAAGGTCAACGGCGTCATCGCCCGCTGGAAGGACTCCGGCAAGCTCGCCGAGGTCCTCGATCACTGGATCAAAGTGCGCAAGGTAACGAAAAAAACATCCAACTAAGCGGATCGCTCGAATATGAACATCACTGCGACCGGTCAGGCCTGCGGAGCCACCGTCACCGGCGTCGATCTCAGCCAACCACTGCCTCGCGAAAGTGTCTCCGAAATCCGCAGTGCCTGGCTCGAGCACCACGTTCTGGTCTTTCCCGACCAGGCGATGAGCGACGACGACCTCGAGCGCTTCACGCTCTACTTCGGTCGATTCGGCGACGATCCCTTCATCGCCCCGATTCCCGGCCGCCAGCACATCATTGCCGTCGAACGAAGGGCGGACGAAACTGCGTCGATTTTCGCCGATGTATGGCACACCGACTGGAGCTTCCAGGAACATCCGCCGGCTGGCACCTGCTTGCTGGGAATCACCATCCCTCCCCGAGGCGGCGACACTCTTTTCGCCAACCAGCACATGGCGTTCGAGGAGATGCCGGATGAGCTGCGCCGGCGACTCGAGGGCAAGGCGGCGATTCACTCGGCCCGGCGCGGCTACGGCCTCGATGGCATCTACGGTGAGGCCGACGAGAACAGCGGTCGCAGCATGCGGATCCTCTCTTCGGTGGATGCCAACGCCACACACTGTCACCCGATCCTGCGCAAACATCCGGAAACCGGGAAATACGCAATCTTCGGCGCGTTCGGTTACATCGTCGGCATCGACGGCATGAGCGAAGAGGAGGGCAACGAGCTCCTCGGCGAGCTCTATCTGTGGCAGTCGCAGGAGAAGTTTCACTACCGCCACCAGTGGCAGCCCAACATGCTGGTGATGTGGGACAACCGCAGCGTCCTGCACAAGGCGACCGGCGGCTACCAGGGACATGCACGGCTGTTGCACAAGACGACGATCGGCGCCATGGTCGGCGACTCGCAAACCGCTCGCTCTGCTGCGAGCAAGTGAAACGGAGGTTACTCAAGTGATCGGATACGTCACGATTGGAACCAACGACATGGATCGCGCCGTCGCGTTCTACAACGCTCTGCTCGCCGAAGTGGGTGCCAAGCAACTGATGGACCTCGGACGCATCAAGTTCTACGGCACCGGTGAAGGTCCCATGCTGGCGCTCTGCACCCCCTTCGACGAAAAGAAGCAGACCGCCGGCAATGGCAACATGATCGCCATTCCCGGTGGTTCGCGCGAGGGTGTCGACAAACTCTACGCCAAGGCGCGCGAGCTCGGTGCCACGGACGAGGGCGAGCCGGGCGAACGCATGCCGGTGTTCTACGGCGGCTACGTCCGCGATCTCGATGGCAACAAGATCTGCTTCTTCGACATGAAGGCGGGCTGAACGCGCCTCAACGCACGCTGCCCAGGATCTCGACTCGAGTCACACTGCCGCTGGCGAGGGCCTGGATTTGCGCCATCGCAGATCCAGGCCCCTCGTCGTCGACTTCGAAGTCGGGGATGTAGAACACGCCCGCGCTCTCGCTCAGCGCCGCGTCAACCAAGCGCCACGCTCCCTTTGCAAACACTTCCGTCCATGCGTGGCCAAACGCGCCCGGGCCCGCTCCCAGATCGGCAATCACGGTCCCCTGCAGGAGCCGGGCGGCGCTACCGAACGAACGCAGCAAAGCGGCCAACAGAACCGCGTGCTCGGTGCAGTCACCGGCGCGACGGCGCGCGACCTGCGAGGCAATGTCGCGCCCGCGGCCCAGTGTTTTCTCATTGATCCACTCAGCAACGAAGCGGCGCAGCTCTTCTGCCGAGGGATCGGCACCAAACCGGCGAATCGCCCGCTCGCGCACTTCGACAACTGCCGCTTCGTCGTAGTCGACGATGAACGAGGGCGCCAGATGTTGCGCGCGCGGCTGCTCGACGCGCCGCGGGTAGTGGCCGATCCGCACTCGCACGTGATCGCTTTCGACGCTGCCGACTGGCCAACCGATGATCCTTTCCGACAGCCCCTTCGGATCGTTCGAATACAACGCAAGGTCGATCTCTCGTGCCGCAGCGAGCGACACGTCCGGCGCTGCCGCGAGCGGCAAGACGTGCAGGTACATCCCGCGATCGGCCGCCATCGGCGGCTGTTGCTCGATCCGCGAGCACGTACTCGCACTCAGCAAGAGCAAGGCCAACGAGAAGACGCGGCGGCTAGAAACCACCCAGGTTGCCTTCCTGGTAGACTTGCTGCATCTCGATCTCGACGTTGCCGAGATGGGCGACGCCAGAAGAGGTATCCCCCGCCGGTGTGACGACGGCACGCATCCTCAAGCCTCCCATCGAATAGTCGACATCGTAGTTGCCGTCGCCGTGCCGCTCACCGACTCGCACATGGACGACCGTCGCCGCCGACGGGTTCGCCTCCGGTAGCCACTCGCGAAGGTCCAAGGTCGCGCCCGTGCCCTCGTCGCGGATGGCATCGCGCACGGCCAGCGCCTCACCCAGCGGCGTTGCGACGGCCGCACCGTGGTCGATGGTCGCCGCATATGGTTTTTCCTGCAGCGTGCCGCTCACCTTCCAACCCCGTTCATCGGGATCGAGAGACAAATGGGAGACCAATTCGCCGTTTTCCGACTGCACGTGAACGCCGTTGATCAACTCGCCGTTGGGTTGAGCAAAGAACACGTCCATCACATCGTTCGACATCAACGTACCGCCATCGACAGCGACGAGAAGTGACGACCGCCGCTCGATGCGAACCGCATCAACTCCTTCGCGCGTCATGATCATCTTTTCGACACCAACCGGCGCGCCCGAGAGCTTCATCTGCGAAACCGTCGTGTAGTAAGGTGTCGGCTTCGCGCGACTCCGGTAGCGAACGCTCTTTACGATTCCTTCGAAGAGGCTGGCAAAGCTCTCCCGATAGCCCGTCTGCAAGTGACGGCAGTAGACGGCGCGATCGCGAACCGAGGCAATGCGATGTTTGAGATGTCCGGTCGCATGACCGACCGTGTACAACCACTCGACGGACAAAGCAGGTGCGGAACCCACCGCGAAAGCGCGCACATCGCGCACCTGCTTCGCCACGATCGGTCCCAGTTGCTGCGACACTTCCTCGAAAGACGCATTCGACAAGTCGAGCAACGCCGCGGCGAGATCCAGATCCTCGGCCAGAAACAGGCATTCGGCTGGTGTCGAAGCGCCAAAGTCGATCAACCCAGTCACACCGGAACCATCGCTGGCCACTTCCATGGGTCTGGCCAACTCACCAGCAATCCGCGTCGAAAAAGTCCCGTCTGGGCTTTCGAGTGTGGATTCGTCTCCTGCGCTGGCCTCGCGCTCGAGCTGTTCACTGAAGGTCGGCGTTTTCTGAGTGGCCGAGCAGCCCGAAAACAGCAGAAGGAGAACGGATAATGCGAAAGCCATGAGAACTCCGCTCTACAAGGAAGGCAGGGACACCGTTCCCGGCGTTTTCGTCGATGGACCCGATTCGCGCTGCCGCTCTTTCGAACGACGCGTCTTCTTCTTGCGCGGCGCGAAGAACGGGATCTTCATTCCCTGCTCGGTCTCTTTGAACACGACTTTGACCGGCATCCCGATACGTACGGCTTCCACGTCGGCGTCCACGATGTTGGTCAGGAAGAGAACTCCCTCGGCAAGCTCGACATGCGCCAGAACGTAGGGAACACGTTCGCGAAAGCCCGGCGATTGGTTCTGGTACACGACCGTGAAAGCAGCGACCGTCGCGTTGCCGCTACAAACCAGCCAGCGGACTTCCGAGGACAGGCAATCTGGACAAAGAGCGCGCGGATAGTGGCGCAGGCGACCGCAGTCGCCGCATTTCTGGATGTAGAGCTCCTCACGGCCGCAGGCTTCCCAGAACCCCTTCGACTCCTCGTCGACGCGCGGCAGTGGGACGTTCAACTTGCTGACCTCGGTCATGTCCTTCACCACCGCCCGAGAATCAGCGTTACACCGCTGTGACGCAAGCCCAACATGCCGCCCGTACCGTGACAAAGCACGGTTTCGCAATCGTTGACCTGGCGCGGTCCGCATTCGCCACGCAATTGCTTGACCGCTTCGATCACCAAGAAGATGCCGCGCATGCCGGGGTGATTCGACGACAGGCCGCCGCCATCGGTGTTGATGGGAAGCTCGCCAGCCAGTGAAATACGCCCATCCGAGACGAACGCACCGCCCTCGCCCGGCTTGCAGAAACCCAGATTCTCCAGCGTGCTGACGACGGTAAACGTAAACGAATCGTAGATCATGCACATGTCGAAGTCGGCATGGGCAACACCGGCCATCTCCATCGCCAACGGGCCCGACTGCGCCGCGGCGATCTCAGTCAAGTCGCGCATGCCCCCGCCACCGTGGCGCAACGCCTCGGCGCCGCCGAGAATGCGCACCGGTGCTTTGCGCAGAGCTCCGACTCGATCGGCGCTGGCGAGCACCAGGGCCCCCCCGCCATCGGTGATGATACAGCAATCGAGCAGGTGAAACGGAGACGATACGACCCGCGAGGCCATGACGTCGCCGACGGTGATCGGATCGCGAAACTTCGCCGCCGGGTTGAGCGCTGCATGGCCGCGAATCGCAACCGCAACCTCGGCCAAGTGCTCCGACGTGGTGCCGTATTCGCGCATGTGCCGCTGCGCCACCATCGCGTAGGAGCTCATCACCGTCGGGCCGTAGGGGGCCTCGAAGTGATCGGCCGGGTCACCGCCGCGCAGGCCGCCGGTACCGACGGCGAACCTGTCGGAAGACGCCTTGCTGCCGTAGGTAATCAACGCGACGCTACACAGTCCGGCGGAAATCGCAGCGGCGGCGTGCAACACCTGGGCGACGAACGACGAGCCGCCGATATTCGTCGAATCGTGAAACCGCGGTTGCAGGTTCAGGTGCTCGGCCAACGACATGATGCCAATAGGCGACAAACCAGACGACAGCAATCCGTCGACGTCGCGAATCGACAGCCCGGCATCTTCCAAGGCGCCACGCGCACTCTCGGCGTGGATCTGGTACTCGGTTTTCTCGGGTGCCCAGCGCGTCGGGTGCTCAAAGGCACCGACGATCGCCGCATCGCTCAAACCGGACAAGAGAACCCCCCGCCGCTCATCGTCAACCCTTCCGATCCAGGGAGTCGACGAAAGCACAGATTCTTTCACTCAGTGCTTCGGGCTGCTCCAGCTCGAGCGCGTGGCCAGCCTTGGCGATCACCTCCAGACGGGCGTTCGGCAAGCGAGGACACAACTCCTGCGATTCCTCCGGTGCGACCATTCGATCGTCGGCACCGGCGACGACGAGAACTGGCTGGCGAACGTCGCGCAACTGTCCCTCGAGGTCGATGTTCCGCCAGATCAGAAGGTCGGTGTAACGCACGCGGGGATCCACCTTGACCTGCTCGCCCCAGCCGGCGCGCACCACATCGAAGAGCGTCAGCGGCGAGAATTCGTCCTTCGTGAACGGCTGTGTCGCTCTGCCGCGTGCGACATCGTGCCATCGCTCCAGCACTTCGTCGTCGAGCGTCACCTTGGCAGTACTGCCGACCGCCACGATGCCGCGCACGTTCTTCGCATGCGACGCTCCATAGGAAAGCGCGATCGCGGCGCCCATCCCCTTACCGACCAAGACGAACGGCCGCAGCTCCAACGCCTTCACGAAGGATGAAAGGCACTGCGTATAAGCGAGCAGCGACGCCGGTCCCTCCGTACCGCCGGAGCGACCGTGTGCGGGAAAGTCGAGGGCGAGAACGGAGTGTTTGTCGCCGATGGCTTCGATCGTGGACTGCCAGAGTGCGGCGTTGCCACCGGCATCGTGCACGAAGACGATCAGCTCGCCAACGTCGAGGGCGGGGGGAGTATCTGGCAAGGTCGATACACCGCCGTGCGCATAGCCCACTGCCACGTCGCCGAGGCTTACGTACTTGGTCCACATTCTCTACTCGAGCGAAACCCTACCTGCACTGCGCTTGCTGGATCAACTAGCCTGCTCCACACATTCGACGAACAGTCGGTGATAGTTGCGCACGCTGCCGAGTAGCTTGAGGTAGGAATCGAGCCCAATCATGGCTCGACCAAGGAATACGCGATGACCGGGGGCGCGAAACAATCGGTTCTCAATGCCGATCTGGGCGATCTCCATCGTCTTTTCCATCGAGTCATATTCGCGCGGATCATACTCACGATCCTGCAGGATCGGTTCGCAGAACAACTCCATCATCCGGATCATCGGCGCCGCGTCGTCCTCCTTGCCAATGAAGCCGAGGCGCAACAAACACTCGCCAGCCGCGTCCTCGTCGCCGGCGAGCATCGCTACCCCCAGTCCGTGGTACGATTTGCGAATCGCCGCTGGGAAGACGCGGATGCTGCCGAAATCGAGCACCCCGAGATGTGGGTGATAGGTGACGAGATAGTTGCCCGGATGCGGATCGGTGTGCAAAACCCCGAGCTCGAAAACCTGGCGCCAGAGAATGCGGAAGTACTTCTCCGCCACCCAGTCCTTGAGCTCCTGGTCGACGCCGGGCTTGAGGATGTCGGAAAACGGATACCCTTCCATCAACTCCATGGTGAGAACGCGCCGCGACGAATACTTGGAATAGACGTGCGGGATCTCCACCTCGGGATCGTCGCGAAACATCTTCTCGAACCGGCGGTTGTTCTTGGCCTCGTTTTCGTAGTCGAGCTCCTCCGACAAACGCTCTTCGAGCTCGTCATAGACCTCGCTGTGGTCGATCTCCTGCTGCATGACGTCGCGCCCGATCAGGGTAAACGTGTTGAGCAGCGCCTTTATGTTGCGCAGATCCTGATCGACGGTTTCTTCCACCCCCGGATACTGGACCTTGACGACCACCGCATCGCCCGCGGGCAGGGTCGCGCGGTGCACCTGGCCAAGTGAAGCGGCGGCGAAGGCCTCGGTTTCGAACGACGCGAAGAGCTCCTCGGGGTCACCGCCGAGCTCGTCCACCAGCTGCTGGCGAATCTCCGCATAGTCCATCGGCGGCACCTGCGACTGCACCACCGAAAGTACATCGAGCGCCTCGGCCGGCAATATGTCGTCGCGCAACGACAACATCTGCACCAGCTTCATGAATGCACCCTTGAGCTCCTTGGAGCCTTCGACGATGCGCATGGCGTTGCGAATGTGCGTGTCGAGCAGCGCCTTCTCGTGATCCGCGGCTGAGCGGAACGGCTTGCGCAGCGCTTCGAAGAGGTAGCTCGACCCGACCGACGTCGCCACACCACCGGCTTTCAAAACCCGCTTGGTGCGACCGCGCGTCAGCTTCGGTGCCGGCTTCTTCTTGGCCGCCGGTTTCTTCCTGGTCGACTTTGCCATGCTGATCAGTCGGTCCGGTTGATCAGAGCAGCGGCGACGCCAGCGCCGAATCCGTTGTCGATGTTGACGACGGTGACGCCGGCGGCGCACGAGTTGAGCATGCTCAGCAACGCCGCCAAGCCGCCAAAGCTGGCGCCGTAGCCAACGCTGGTCGGAACGGCGACGACCGGGCGGTCGACCAGCCCACCGACGACACTCGGCAGGGCTCCTTCCATGCCCGCGACGACGATGACGACGTTGGCCCGACGCAGCGCCTCGCGATGTGCGAAGAGGCGGTGGATCCCCGCCACGCCGACGTCATACAGCCGCTCGACGGCGTGCCCCATGTACGCGGCGGTCAGCGCGGCTTCCTCGGCAACCGGCATGTCGGAGGTGCCCGCCGCGACGACGGCAATGACACCGCGCCCGCCGCCCTCGACCTCGGTCGAAACGAGCGTCGCCAGGCGGGCGCCCGCATGGTGCTCGAGGCCGGGAACGGCGTCGACGACCTCGGCGGCGACGCTCGCATCGAGTCGTGTAATGAGGACGTTTTGCCCGGACTCGCGCAGTCGTTCGGCGATCTCGATGATTTGGGGCGCGGTCTTCCCTTGAGCGAAGATCACTTCCGGCAAGCCGCTGCGCAAGGCTCGATGGTGATCGACCTTGGCGAAGCCGAGATCCTCGAAGGGGAGGTCTTTCAGCCTCTGCTCCGCAGTCGCAGTCGACACTTCCCCGGCAGCCACCTCTTCGAGCAAGACGCGCAGACGTTCGGGGGTCACCGCGATTTCCTCTTCGGGCGCGCGAAGTGTGCAAATTCCTGGCCGGGCACGACGGTTTCCCCCTTGGCGTCAACGAGAACGATCTCATCGCTCGTCGCCGTGCAAACGCCGATGCGGGTCATCGGACATTCGAGCGCGCTGCGCACTCGGGCAAGGAGGGCTCGTTTCGTTCTCGGGATGGCACAAAGCAACTCGTAGTCCTCACCCCCCGTAAGAGCAAGGCCACTTCCCGCCCGTCGCACCGCCGCCGAGCATGGGATTCGATCGACATCGATCTCTGCACCGACGCCGCTGGCACGGCAGAGACGGCGCAGGTCGGTGAGCAGTCCATCGCTCACATCCACCGCCGCCGAGGCAATCCGGCGTTCCGCCAGCACCGACCCCAGAGACAATCGCGGTCGCGGCTCGCGAAAGCGCTTCACCGCAGCACCACGTGCCGAAGCGTCGCGACGCAACTGCTCGAGGCCGAGAGCGGCGCCGCCGAGCGATCCGCTGACGTACAAAGCGTCGCCGGCGCACGCACCGGAGCGCAAGAGCGGGATGCGCGGAGAGCGCCCGAGCAGGGAAATCGTCACGCTCAGATCCGCCCCGCGACTGACGTTGCCGCCGACGACGGCAGCTCCGTCGCGGCGCGCCGCCGTGGCAATTCCCTTCTCGATGTCGATCAGCTCGCGCGCCGCGAGCGTCGGCGGTGCGGCGATGCTCACCAAACAGTGGGTGGGTTGCCCACCCATCGCGGCGATGTCGCTGGCATTGACGAGATACGCCTTGCGTCCGATCTGGCGCGGCTTCATCCACGCAGGGAGAAAGTGCGTGCCGGCAATCAGCGAATCCGTCGTCCACAGCCACTTCGCGCCGCCGAGCCGCAACACCGCGCAGTCGTCACCCGGTCCGACGACGACGCCGGCAGCCTCGGGGAGCTGGCCAATCATCCGTGCGAGCAAGCGATCCTCGCCTAGATCGCTCAGCCTCTCTTCGCCCCGCTTTTCACGCATCACGCACCTCCCCCTTCTACTAACCCAGCTTCGCAGTGCGGGACAGGTTCGCGGCCATCCTGGCTCGCGACCTTCCTTGAATCGCCGCCCGCTTCCGGGCTAGCCTCCACCGCAGCGCGAGTCGGGCGCCGGAGAAAGGAACGCCATGAAGGTCACCAACGAGTTGCTCCCCAGCGACGAGGACCGCATGCGGGCGATGATGGAGAAAGGCCCCGACGGTCCGATCTTCATGGTCAACATGCTCAAGTTCAAAGACGAGGCCGAGTACCCAGATGGCCGAGACTCAGCTCTCAGCGGCCGCGAGGCCTACATGCTCTACGCTCGAGCCGTCGCCGAGATCCTGCCACAGTACGGCGGTGAGCTCGTTTTCGCCGGCGACGTGACCTTCCTGGCGATCGGACAGTGCGAAGAGCTGTGGGATGAAATCGCCATCGTATCCTACCCCGATCGCGGCTCACTCTTGAAGATGTCGATGTCCGAAGAGTGGCAGGCCGCATCCGTACACAGAACCGCCGGATTGAAAGGACAGCTCAACATCGAAACGGTCGGCCTCGAAATAAACCCCTGAGAGCCGCGATTTTCGCGGCGCCGATCCCACGAGGCGATAGGCGTGTCAGCGCGCCGGCCGCAGTCGCACTCGACCCCACGGGGTTCCGTAGTGAATGCGACCGCGCTCGTCGATCAGGGTTCCGGAGAACAACGGATTGTAGCGCTGGCCGCCGATGACGGTGTGGAATGCAGGCTCACCGCTCTTCCAGTCGAGCACTTCGAGTGTCCAGCGATTGTCTCGCGCGCCGATGAGGTAGGCGCGCTCGCTGGCGTAGGAGACGATCGGCACGCAACTCGGTGAGCTCACCTCGCGGTTGAGCCAGGCTTGGCGAAGCCGGCGGCGGTCGGGATCCCACTCGAACTTCTGCACGCCGTAGGGTTGGTAGCGCGGCTGGCTGCCCAAGTACGAGATGAGCAAGCTCGCCGCCCGCGCCGGCAGGTACCAGGGTACATTGCGCGGCACGTTGTTGACCACCAGCGCTCCGTACCCCGCGACGACGACGGATTGCTCGGACTGAATGTTTTCGAGACCACCCATGTCGGCCGGTAGCATTCCGGCGATACGCCGATCGGGTGCTCCCTGCGGCGCCTGCCACCCGGCGGGAATCTCATCGCGCCAGAAGAGGACGACGTTCATCACCGGTTCGCCGTCGGTGATGACGACGAAGCGATCCTCCCCGCCGAATCCCATCAAGCTCGGCGTCGCGCCCGTGCCGTGCCCCCAGCCGTTGAGATAGCGAGCGCTCCACGCCCCATCGGCCTCGTCGACCGACAGCCGGTCACCCGTCCACACGACCTTGTGCATGTGTTCCTGCGAGGCGATGTAGATGCCCCCCGCGGCGTCGACGGCGACACCGTTGCGTACCCAAGCGTAGCCGGTCGAACGCGTCGCCTTCTCTTCAGCACCCTCGGCGTACCGCAGGCGCACGACCCGGTGCTCCTTCATGTCGCGGGAGAGGGCAACGACATAGCCGTGCTCAGTCGGCACGACCAGCCAGCCGTCGAAGGTCATGTTCATCCCCACCGTCAGCCCCGTCACCTCCGCTGGCAGGTGGAAGGTCCGCATCTCGGCAATCGCCGAGGCCGGATTGCCCACTTCGGCGTCGCCGTATGCTGTCACCGTTCCCTGTTTGTCGGCGATGTAGTAGAAGCCGTCGCGATCGAGAACGGTGTAGAGACTCGACAAATCGCGCAATTTGGAAGCTTCGCGAAAGGCACGCACAATCGCAAAGAAGCCGTGGTTCGATCGATCGAAGGCCGCGATCGACGCCTCCGCGGTTTCCCGCTGCCAGCGACGAGCACCGTCGACCCAGTGCGTCGCCAGCACTTCGTAGCTATCGAAGTCGAGCTTGACGATGCGATCGAGACCGTTGCTCCAGATGACGCGCCGTCCATCGCCGTATGCGCCCGAGGTGTAGGAACCGAAATGGGCCGGGCCGACGTGAACGTAGTCGATCTCATCCGCGCTCAGCGGCCGGCGCGGATTCGGCGGACCGGCAACCGGGACGGAGTCCTGCTGCGCCGAGTCTCCGTGTCCCAAGGGATAGATCGAGTCGGCCAGGTAGGGGTTGCGCGGCGGCAACTCGGCAGCACCCGCCGACCACGCGACGAGGACGACCGAGAAGAGTACGCACCTGCGCATCGCTCCCCCGCTCGGACCGCGGCTAGCGACTCGGAACGAACGATACCGAGGAGCTACCGCCGCGCTCTCCGCGTACTTCGCGAATGCGCCGACCGTCGAGCTTGAGAATGAAGAGCTCGCGCCGCACACCGCCGGCGTCGAGAGTCGCCACGCCGGCGGCGCCATCGAACCTTCCAATCGCCTGGACTGCATCGACGAGGCGGTCGCGCGAAGAGACCGTACCGGAGGAGAGTGCCTGCCGGACAATCATCGCCGCGTCGTAGGCCTGCGCTTCGAGAATCCCCGGCGTGTGTCCGTGCTTGGCGCGATAGGCCGAAATGAACGCCTGCGTCGCCGGGCGTTGGCTACCGATGAAAAAGCCGTCGACGAAAACGGCACCGTCGAGAGCATCGGCCACCGCGCCCAACTGGCCCGGTTCGTGCCAGCCATTGCTACCGAGTAAGATGATACCCGGGCGCGCTTCACGAAGAGCTCGAGCGAGGACACCGGCCGTCGACGCGTAGTCGGGAATGAACACCGCCTGCAGCCCATCGCCGTCGATCCAGCGCTGCAGGCTCAGTACTTCGACGGAGAATTCCTCCGCACCGGGCTCGTAGGCCAGCGCGCCGACGACGCGCCCCGCGCGCCGTTTCACCTCATCCTGAAACGCATCAGAGAGCGCGGTTCCGTAAGCGTCGCGCGGAAACAGCACACCGAAACGGTGAATCCCCGCCACCCGCGTAGCGTACTCCGCGAGCTGCGCCGCCTGCATCTGCCTCGTCATGGCAGCCTGCCAGACATAGCGACCGGCGACGGTGGCTCCCCGAGCGAGCGCAAGGAGAGGAATCCCGGATCGCTCGGCACGAGGGCTCACGACCTGCGCGACCTTCGAACGCAGCGGTCCGATGACACCGACGACCGAGCTGTCCTGGCCGAGTTCATCGAGGGCGGCACGCGCCGTCTGCACCTCACCGCGAGTATCGCGCACCACCAGATCGATGCCGGTGTCGGCGAGGGCGAGCTCGACTCCCGCCAGCGACTTCTTGCCGTAGGCGGCGTACTTACCCGAGAGCGGCAACAGAACTCCCACCTTGTTTGCGAGCGCGCCGGTGGTATCGACCGATCGGGTTGGAGTCGGCGCAGAGACCGCGGTCGTATCGACGGCACGCGGCGTCGGCCGTTGCACGGGTGCATCACCGCGCATCGCTTCGTCGACGAGGGCGCGGATCTCGGGCGAGCTGACGGCGGCCCGGGCGCGCATGAGGGTGTCGGGTTGCATCGCACGGACGACATCAGCGATGCGGCGGCGCAACAAGACGCGACGCGGGCGTTCTGCTTTCTCGAAAGCGCGCTCCCAATAGTGAACGGCGCTGACCGAGTTGCCATGCGAGTATTCGGCGTCGCCGCGCAGCTCGTACACCTCGCGCCACTCATCATCGGGGTAACGGCGTTGCAACTCGTCGAGGGTGGCGATGCAGCGATCGTAGCGCTCGAGCTTCAGCTCGGCCTGAGCGAGCTTGAAGTAGGCTCGCGGAACGAGCTCACCGGCTTGATTCGAATCGATGAAGATGCGGTATCCGTGCACCGCCCGGTCGTAGTGGCCGAGCTTGAAGGAGTCTTCGGCCTGGCGAAAGGGCAGCGGTGCAGTGTCGAGCGGCAGGCGCGAGGAGCCACAGCCCACCGCCAACAGCGCCAGGAAAAATACGAGGGACGATCCTGCTGCCTTGGTTCTCATGCAATGGGTCATGCAACGGCTCATGGGCTCTCCGGGGCTCTCCGGTCACTCGTTCACGAAAGACCGGAGATACCGCACCAAAGACCTGGGTGCAAAAGCGCACATCGGCGCGCTGGCGCGCGACGGAGTCACTCGAACATCTCTTTGACCATGTCGAAGAATCCCTTCGACTGTGGGTGCACGTCCTCGCCGGCCAACTCGGCGAATTGCTTGAGCAGCTCTTTCTGTTTCTTGGAGAGTTTGGTCGGAGTTTCGACGTTCACGCGCACCAAGGTGTCGCCCTTGCCGTAGCCGCGCAGGTCGGGCGCACCCTTCCCCTTGAGGCGAAAGACCTTGCCCGACTGCGTCCCCGACGGGATCTTCATCTTGACCACACCGTGCGGTGTCGGCACCTCGATTTCGCTGCCGAGTGCCGCTTGCGTCATCGCAATCGGGGCCTCACAGATCACGTCGTTGCCGTCGCGGCGGAAGATCGGGTGCTCGCGCACGTGCAGCACGACATACAAGTCGCCCGCCGGTCCCCCGCGCTGGCCGCTCTCCCCTTCACCGCGCAGTTTCAGACGCGATCCGTGATCGACGCCGGCGGGAATCTTCACGCTGAGCGATTGTTGGCGGCGCACCGCGCCGGCGCCGCGGCACTCGGGGCACGGGTCGCGGATGACTGTGCCCGCCCCCTGACACTCGGCGCAGGTCCGCGCGATACTGAACAGCCCCTGTTGGTAGCGAACCTGGCCCGCGCCCGCGCAAGCCAGGCAGGTTTCACGCTCGCTGCCCTCACGCGTGCCCCTGCCGCCACACGGTTCGCAGGTCGCCAGGCGCGGTACCTCGATCTTCTTCTCGACACCAAAGATCGCCTCCTCGAAAGCGATCTCGAGGTCGTAGCGCAGATCTTCACCGCGACTGGCCCGATTGCCACCGCGACCGCGGCCACCACCGAAGAAGTCTCCGAAAATGTCACCAAAGATGTCCTCGAAGCCGGCGCCGCTGAAGTCGAATCCCCCGCCCTGTTCGAACGCCGCGTGGCCGAAGCGGTCGTACTGGCTGCGGCGTTCGGGGTCGCTCAGAACCTGATACGCTTCGGAGGCTTCTTTGAACCGCTCCTCAGCCGCCTTGTCGCCCGGATTGCGATCCGGGTGATGGCGCAAGGCGACCTTGCGATACGCTTTCTTGATGGTGTCGCCATCGGCGCCGCGATCGACCCCAAGGATTTCGTAGTAGTCTCGTTTCGTCGACACAGCTTCTCCGCTAGGCGCGCGAAAGCCCTCCCGCAATGCGGTGAGGGCTTTCGATCAGATGGCAGGGCCGAGCATTCCGGCGACTAATCGTTCACTTCCTCGAAATCGGCGTCGACGACGTCGTCTTCCGACTTGTCGCTTGCGCCGCCACCGCCTGCGCCATCGCCACCTGCATTCCCATCGGTGGGTCCGCCGCCCTGGGCTGCCGCCTGCGCGTACATCTTCTCGGCAAGCTTGTGCTGGGCCTGCATCAGCTTGTCGTTGGCAGCCTTGAGGGCCTGCGCATCGTCGCTTTCCAGAGCCGTCTTGGCCTCGGCCACGGCACTTTCGATCGCCGCTTTGTCCTCCGCCGCCAGCTCGCCGCCGTGCTCGCTCAGGTTCTTCTCGGTCTGGTGGACCAACACATCGAGCTGATTGCGCGCTTCGGCCGCTTCGCGACGGCTGCGATCTTCGTCGGCGTGATCCTCCGCATCCTTGACCATGCGTTGGATTTCGTCCTCGCTGAGTCCGCTCGACGCGGTGATGCGAATCGACTGCTCCTTGCCCGTCCCCTTGTCCTTGGCGTGGACGTGGACGATGCCGTTGGCGTCGATGTCGAACGTAACTTCGATCTGCGGCAGACCGCGCGGTGCGGGCGGAATGCCCTCGAGGTTGAACTGCCCGAGCATCTTGTTGCCCGAGGCCATCTCGCGCTCGCCCTGGTAGACGCTGATGGTCACGGCCGTCTGGTTGTCCGAGGCGGTCGAGAAGACCTGGCTCTTCTTGGTGGGAATCGTCGTATTCTTGTCGATCAGCCTGGTGAACACGCCACCCTGCGTCTCGATTCCCAACGACAGCGGCGTCACGTCGAGCAGCAACACGTCCTTGACGTCGCCCTTGAGGACACCGCCCTGGATTGCCGCGCCAATGGCCACCACTTCGTCTGGATTGACCCCCTTGCTCGGCTCTTTGCCGAAGAGCTTCTTCACTCTCTCTTGCACCGCCGGCATGCGAGTCATTCCACCGACCAGCACGACTTCGTTGATGTCACTGGCCGACAGACCGGCATCACTCGCAGCCACCTTGCAAGGCTCATCGAGCCGATCGAGCAAGTCCGCGCACAGCGATTCCAGCTTGGCGCGCGAGAGCTTCATGGTCAGGTGCTTCGGCCCACTCTGATCGGCAGTGACGAACGGCAGATTGATGTCCGTTTCGGTGACCGTCGATAGCTCGCACTTCGCCTTCTCCGCCGCCTCCTTGAGGCGCTGCAGAGCCATGCGATCCTCGCGCAGGTCGATTCCTTGATCCTTCTTGAATTCATCGGCGAGGTAGTCGATGACCTTTTGATCGAAGTCTTCACCGCCGAGATAGGTATCGCCGTTGGTCGCCTTCACCTCGAAGACACCGTCGCCGAGCTCGAGGACCGAGACATCGAAGGTGCCGCCACCGAGATCGAAAACGGCGATCTTCTCGTCCTTCTTCTTGTCCAAGCCGTAGGCCAGAGATGCCGCGGTCGGCTCGTTGATGATACGCAGCACGTCGAGGCCGGCGATGCGCCCGGCATCCTTCGTCGCCTGGCGCTGGCTGTCATTGAAATAGGCGGGAACTGTGATGACAGCCTCGGTTACCGGCTCTCCCAGATAGTCCTCCGCCGTCTGCTTCATCTTCTGCAGCACCAGGGCCGAAATCTCCTGCGGGCTATAGCTCTTGCCTCGCGCTTCGACCCAAGCGGCGCCGTTG
Organism: uncultured Binatia bacterium (SeqCode); assembly: GCA_965216585.1. Classification (GTDB taxonomy): domain Bacteria; phylum Desulfobacterota; class Binatia; order HRBIN30; family CADEER01; genus CADEER01. The sequence goes on from CBDCGC010000003.1 coordinate 1,843,220, forward strand.
TCGGCTTCGACGATCTTGTACGGCGACAGCGTCTTTGCCTTTTCCGTCTCCGGATCACTGAAGCGCCGGCCGATCAAACGCTTCACGGCATAAATCGTGTTCTCGGGATTGGTGACCGCCTGGCGGCGCGCAATCTGGCCAACCAAGCGTTCGCCGCTGTCGGCGAAGGCAACCACCGAGGGGGTCGTCCGGCTCCCTTCGGAGCTGGCGATCACCTTTGGCTCACCGCCTTCCATGACGGCGACACAAGAGTTCGTCGTTCCCAAATCAATTCCAATGACCTTACCCATGTTGGGCCTCCTTCTCATCGCGCCGCGGCGACGACACCGCCATACCGGGCACGTGGTAGTTGTAGTTGAGCTCTCTCCGCATCACTCTTCGTCCACCTGCGGACCGGTCGACACGCTCACTTGCGCCGCACGCAACAGTCGGTCGTGCAAGCGGTAGCCGCAGAGGAACTGCTCCGCGACGTGATTTGCCGCAACCGATGGATCGGGCAGCTGGGCCACCGCCTGGTGCCGTGCCGGATCGAAGACCTCGCCGGTGGCATCGAAGCGCTCCACGCCGTGCCGCTGCAAGGCTTCTCGAGCACCCTTCAAGACCATCTCCACGCCAGCCACCAGCGAGGTGCTCTCCTCGCTCGCCTTCGCGTGCTCGAGGGCGCGCTCGAGGTCGTCGACCACCGTGAGCAGATCGCGCGCCAGCGGCTCGACGGCAAAACGCTCGCGCTCTCTGCGTTCGCGATGGGCCCGCTTCTTGAAATTCTCCAGCTCCGCCCGCTCGCGCAGATAGAGGTCTTGCGCCTCCTCGGCAGCCCGGCGTGCGGCGCTCAGCTCGTCGTCCGCCGCAGCCGGCGCATTTTCGGCGGCCGCCGCGGCCCCGAGACCACCCGCATCGCCGCCTTCGATGGGGGCTTCGAACGGTGCTGATTTTTCATCCTCGGACTTCATTATCACCCGGAATTTCTATATGTTGGCGAGGTTGACGGGACGCCGCTCAGAGAATGAGCAGGCGCCAAGCTAAGGATGATGCGGTGCTTGTCAACCGAGCGCCGCGAATCGGTCATGGCAGAATCGCACACCAGCGATGCGGTCGTCCTCCGCTGGCGATCGTACGGCGAAAGCGACAAAATCGTCACCTTTCTGACCCGCGACTTCGGCAAAGTCACGGGCATCGGCAAGGGAGCGAAGAACTCGCGCAGGCGTTTTCCGAATTCGCTCGAGTCGCTGGCCCGCGTCGTCGTGCGCTTCCGCCAGCGGCCGCAAGCCAGTCTCGCCTTTCTCGAAGGAGCTGAGCTTCGCGCGCAACCGGCGGATGGGATAGACGCCGAGAGACTGGCCTACGGGTCGTATCTGACCGAGCTCGTCGAGCATCTCACCGTCGAATGGAGTCCGGTCCACGGCACTTTCGATCTCTTGGAGGAGGCGCTCCAATCGCTCGCGGACGGCCCGGCGACCGCGGCATTCCTGCGCGCCTACGAGCTCAAGCTACTCCAGCGAGCCGGCTTCAATCCGCCTCTCGATGCCTGTCCGCGCTGCGACACCGAGCTGATCACCCTCGACGAGATCTGCTTCGTCCCGACGCAAGGGACGTTCTGCTGTCCCACCTGCGACAGCAGCGGGCGCCCCACGCTGCCCGTCGCGCCCTCGTTGGTCGAGCGCCTGCAGTCCCTGCGAGCGCTTCCCCTCCAACGCTGTCGCGACGAATCGCTCGGTACCGACCGCGCGGACGCGGCGAAAGTGATGGGCGAGCTCATCGCCCTCCATCTCGTCCGCCCGCTGCAATCACCGCGGGCGATCGCTCAACTCACCTCCAAGTGATTGCCGCTCAGGCGGGTGCATGCTACTCAGCACAACTTCGCTTTCGCCCTGAACGCGTGGCCGATCGCTGGCGCCACGGCGGAGATCCATCGCAGACAATGGCCGACGTCACCATGGACAAGATCGTGAACCTCGCCAAACGACGCGGGTTCACCTTTCAATCGAGCGAAATCTACGGCGGCCTCTCGAGCTGCTGGGACTACGGGCCGCTGGGAATCGCGCTCAAGCGCAACGTCAAGGACGCCTGGTGGCAGTCGATGGTCGAGTCGCGCGACGACATCGAGGGGATCGACTGCTCGATCCTGATGCACCCGCGGGTCTGGGAAGCCTCGGGGCACCTGGCGGGATTCACCGACCCACTGGTTGATTGCCGCACCTGCAAAGCTCGCTTTCGCGCCGATCACATGGATCAGGCCCAGTGCGCAAAAAAGCCGAGCAAGAAGGCGGGCGAGCACTCGGAGTGCGACCTCACCGATGCGCGCAGCTTCAATCTCATGTTCAAGACCTTCATGGGCCCGATGGAAGACACCGCCAGCACCGTCTTCATGCGGCCTGAAACGGCGCAGGGAATTTTCGTCAACTTTCAGAACATCCTGACGACGGCGCGCCAGCGCATCCCCTTCGGCATCGCCCAGATCGGCAAGTCCTTTCGCAACGAGATTACGCCGGGGAACTTTCTCTTCCGCACCCGCGAGTTCGAACAAATGGAAATGGAGTTCTTCGTCAAACCGGGTGAGGACGAACACTGGTACGAGTACTGGTCGAACGAGCGCCTCGACTGGTACCGCCGCCTCGGTGTGCGCGATGAAAACTTGCGCCTGCGCGTACACGAGAAGGACGAGCTGGCGCACTACGCAAAGGCCTGTGTCGACGTCGAGTACAACTTCCCCATCGGCTGGTCGGAGCTCGAGGGAATCGCCAACCGCACCGACTTCGATCTGCGCCAACACGCGGAGCACAGCGGTAAAGACCTGCGCTTCTTCGACGAAGCGGCACGCGAACGCTACTTCCCCTACGTCATCGAGCCGGCAGCGGGCGCCGACCGTGCGACGTTGGCGATTCTCGCCGATGCCTTCGACGAGGACGAAGCCGACGGCGAAGCGCGTGTCGTGCTGCGCTTCCACCCCAAGCTGGCGCCGGTCAAGGTGGCCGTTCTGCCACTGATGCGCAAAGAGGGGCAGCCCGAGCGCGCGCAAGAGCTGGCGGCGTCACTGCGACAGCACTTCACCGTTCAGTACGACCAGGCCGGCTCGATTGGCAGGCGTTACCGCAGGCAAGACGAAATCGGCACCCCCTTTGGCGTCACGGTCGATCACCAGACGGCCGAGGACGATACCGTGACCTTGCGCGACCGCGACACGATGGAGCAGGAGCGCATCAAGATCGATGCCCTGGTCGCGGAGATCCAGACGCGAATCAACCGGCCGTGGCAGCGATAACGCGAGCATGGGTGGACGCACCAAGAGCAACGTAACCCCGGCCGCCCGCGGCAACACCGCCAGGCCGGCTCGCCGCGGAAAGCTGGTGTATTTCTTTGGCGACGGTCGCGCCGAAGGCCGCGCCTCGATGCGCGATCTGCTCGGCGGCAAGGGAGCCAACCTCGCCGAGATGGCTGGCCTCGGCCTACCGGTACCGCCGGGTTTCACCATCACGACCGAAGTGTGCACCTACTACCGGAGCCACGGCAGTCGCTATCCCAAGGCTCTGCGCAAAGATGTCGAGACGAGCCTGAGGAAGATGGAGAAGATCCTCGGCAAAGGCTTTGGCGATCCAGCCAACCCACTCCTGGTGTCGGTGCGCTCCGGAGCACGGGTATCGATGCCCGGCATGATGGACACGGTGCTGAACCTGGGCCTCAGCGCGTCCACCGTCGAAGGTTTGATCAAACAATCGGGGAACGCCCGCTTTGGCTACGACTGCTACCGGCGTTTCGTTCAGATGTTTGGCGACGTCGTACTCGGGTTGAAACCCGAGAGCGACGAAGAGAACGATCCCTTCGAGGAAATCATCGACGCCAAAAAGAGAGAACGCGATGTCGAGCTCGACACCGACCTCAGCGCCGAAGATCTGCGCCAACTCGCCGAGGAGTTCAAGGATCTCATCCACCGCCGTTTGAAGATCGATTTCCCCGACGATCCGCACGAACAACTGTGGGCCGCAATCGATGCGGTGTTCGGCTCGTGGGACAACGCCCGCGCCATCACCTACCGCAAGCTCAACCGCATCGACGACGATTGGGGCACCGCGGTCAACGTCCAGGCCATGGTCTTCGGCAATCTCGGCGAAGACTGCGCAACCGGCGTCGCCTTCACGCGCAACCCCAGTGACGGCAGCAAGGGACTCTATGGCGAGTTTCTCGCCAACGCGCAGGGAGAAGACGTCGTCGCGGGGACTCGCACACCGCAGCAGATCACCCGCGCGACGTCGCTGGCACAAGCTCGCGCCAGTGAAACGTCCGCCGCCAATCGACTGCCGTCTCTCGAGGAGTCCATGCCCGGCTGCTTTCGCGACCTGCTCGGCGTCGCCAAGCAACTGGAGCTCCACTACCGCGACATGCAAGACCTCGAGTTCACCATCGAGCGCGATCGCCTGTGGATGCTGCAAACCCGCAGCGGCAAACGCACCGCCGCCGCCGCCGTCAAGATCGCCGTCGACATGGTAGGTGAAGAACTGGTGTCTCGCAGTGACGCATTGTTGCGCGTTGCGCCGGCACAGCTCGACCAACTCCTCCACCCGCAGATCGACCCGCTCAGCCGACCCGAACCGATTGCCAAGGGACTGCCGGCATCGCCTGGTGCGGTCGCCGGCGAGGTCGTCTTTTCGGCGCAACAGGCAGAACAAGCCGCGGCGGCGGGGCGCAAGGTGATCCTCGTACGCATCGAGACGTCGCCGGAAGACATCAACGGGATGAACGCTGCGCAGGGAATCCTCACGGCGCGCGGCGGCATGACATCGCATGCCGCCGTCGTCGCCCGTGGCATGGGCAAGTGTTGCGTCGCCGGCTGCGGGGCTTTGAAGATCGACTACACTGCGCAGACGATCGAGATAGGCGAGTTGCGAATCGAAGAAGGGGATTGGATCACGCTCGATGGCTCCAACGGCGAAGTCTACGCCGGCACCGTAGCGACGTCGGCACCCGAGATGGGAGGAGACTTCGCCACGTTCATGAAGTGGGCCGACAGCTATCGGGAAATGAAAGTTCGCGCCAACGCCGACACGCCGCGCGATGCCGAGATCGCACGAACCTTTGGCGCCGAGGGCATTGGCCTCTGCCGCACCGAGCACATGTTCTTCGACGACGATCGCATCGACATCGTTCGCGAGATGATCCTCGCCAGCGATGCCAGCGGGCGAGAGCGCGCACTGGCCAAGCTGTTGCCGATCCAGAAGATCGATTTCCTCGGCATCCTGCGCGCCATGGCCAACCTACCGGTGACGATCCGCCTTCTCGATCCGCCACTGCACGAGTTCCTCCCCCACTCCGAGACCGAGATCGAGACCCTGGCGGCCAAGCTCGGCGCCGACCCGACGCAGCTCAGCGCCTCGCTGGAAGCCCTCACTGAAGCCAACCCGATGCTGGGGCACCGCGGCTGCCGGCTGGCGATCACCTATCCGGAGATCTATCAGATGCAGGTGCGCGCGATCGGAGAAGCCGCCTGCGAGCTGCGGCGCGAAGGGCTCCGGGTTCTTCCCGAGATCATGATTCCCCTCGTCGGTCACGTTCGCGAGCTGGCCCTGCTGCGCGCCGAAACGCTCGAAGTCCTACGGCAGACCGCCAAGCGCTATCGGATGAAACTGTCGCTGCCGATCGGAACGATGATCGAGCTACCCCGCGCCGCGCTGACGGCGAGTGAGATTGCCAAAGAGGCCGACTTCTTTTCCTTTGGCACCAACGATCTGACGCAGACCGCGTTTGGTCTCAGTCGAGACGACAGCGGGCGCTTTCTGCCGGAGTACATCGAACGCGGCGTCTTCACCGAGGACCCTTTCGTATCGCTCGACGTCAACGGTGTCGGCGAGCTGGTGTCGTTGGCCAGTCAGCGAGGTCGCCAAAGCCAAAAGGGACTCAAGTTGGGACTCTGCGGTGAGCACGGCGGCGATCCCGCTTCGGTCGAGTTTTGCCATCGCATCGGCCTCGACTACGTCTCCTGCTCGCCTTACCGCGTTCCGCTCGCTCGCCTCGCCGCCGCGCAGGCAGCTCTCGCGTCCGCAAAGAGGCGATGAAGGCACAACCGCCGCTGAGCGCCCGCACGCGCACCATCGGCATCTTTGGCGACCCGGTCGATCACAGTCGATCGCCGGCCATGCACAACGCCGCCTTTGCGGCGCTCGGGCTCGACTACCGCTATCTCGCATTCCGCGTCGACGCCGAGCAACTCAGAGCCGCCACACACTCCATTCGCGCGCTCGGCTTGCGCGGCGTCAACGTAACCGTACCGCACAAAGAGAAAATCCGCCGCTATCTCGACACGACCAGCGATCTCGCCGAGACGGTGGGCGCGGTCAACACCGTGATCAACCGCGACGGTGAGCTGCACGGCGACAACACCGACGTTTTCGGCTTCGTGCAATCACTGCGTGCGAAGCGCGTGCGCCTGCGCGGGCAACGCGCCCTCGTCATAGGTGCGGGCGGTACGGCGCGCGCCGTCCTCTGCGGCCTCCAACAGCTCGCTACCGGCGAAGTCCTGTTGGCGAATCGAACCCGAGCCCGCGCGCAGCGCCTGTTGCGCGACCTCGAGGCTCATCGTCCAAGCTGCCGTGTCATTTCTCTCGACGATCTCCGGCGCGACGCAACGCTCGCTGGCGTCGCTCTCGTCGTCAACACGACGTCGCTTGGTTGGCGTGGAGAGCGCTTCCCGAGCCTTGCGATACGCGCAAGCAAAGCGCAGTGCCTCTTCTACGACATGGCCTACGGGCGTTCGACCGATTTCCTCCGGCACGCTGCAAAAGCGCGAAGGCAGCATTGTGACGGCAGCGAGATGTTGATCTTGCAGGCTGCCCGCTCCTTTACGTTGTGGACCGGACGCAGAGCACCCATCGCAGCAATGCGCAAAGCGTTCATCAATAATTATTGAATTGACAGAGTGTAAGACCGCGGCTAGCCTCGCTTCTCGTCCGCCGTTCAGGTCTCACACTCATGAGCACGCGCCTTGGAGAGTTACTGGTAAAACGAGGGCTGATCACCTCCGATCTGCTCGAAAACGCAACCAGCAAGGAACGCGAAGGATCGAGCGCTCTCTGTCAGATCCTGGTCGAGGACAATCTCCTCAGCGACGCCGATCTGACCGCATTTCTGCAGCGCGAATACCGCTTGCCGCTGGTCGATCCGGCGGTCATGGACGTGCCAACCGAAATTGCGCGCCTGGTGCCTCCGTTGATCGCCAAACGGCACCACCTGGTGCCCATCAGTCTATCCGGATCGACGCTGACCTTGGCAATGTCGGATCCGTCCAATCTCGGCGCCATCAACGAAATCAAGTTTCTCACCGGCTACGACATCAAAGTCGCCATCGCGACGACGAGCTCGGTTACGCAGGCAATTCAGGAGTTCTACGACGAGAGCTCCGACTACAGCGAAGTGCTGGCCGACATTCAGGGGGACGATGTCGAGGTCGTTCAAGAGGACGACGACATCGACCTCAGCGAGCTCGAACGCTCGACCGAAGACGCACCCGTCGTCCGCCTCGTCAACGCCATTCTAACCAGTGCCATCAAGCGCAAGGCGAGCGACATCCACATCGAGCCGTTCGAAAAGATGTTCCGCGTCCGTTTTCGCGTCGACGGCGTACTCGAAGAAATCATGAAGCCACCGCTGAAGCTCAAGAACGCCATCACCTCGCGAATCAAAGTGATGTCTTCGCTGGACATCGCCGAACGGCGGCTGCCGCAAGACGGTCGCATCAAGCTCAAGTTCGGCGCCGGGCAGGACATGGATTTCCGCGTCTCCGTGTTGCCGACGATTTTCGGCGAAAAGATCGTCTTGCGACTGCTCGACAAATCGAACTTGCAACTCGACATGACCAAGCTCGGCTTCGACGAGCAGGCGCTCAAGGATTTCCAGGAGTCGATCTACAAGCCGTTCGGCATGGTCCTGGTCACCGGCCCGACCGGCAGCGGTAAGACGACGACGCTGTATTCGGCGCTCGCCGAGCTCAACAAGGCGACGCTCAACATCTCGACCGCTGAAGATCCCGTCGAGTACAATCTGGTCGGTATCAACCAGATTCAGATTCACGAAGACATCGGGTTGAACTTCGCCAACGCCCTGCGGTCCTTCCTGCGCCAGGATCCAGACATCATCATGGTCGGTGAGGTGCGCGACTTCGAAACCGCGGAGATCGCCATCAAGGCGGCGCTGACCGGGCACTTGGTGTTGAGCACCTTGCACACCAACGACGCGCCGTCGACGATCAATCGTCTGTTGAACATGGGCGTAGAGCCCTTTCTCGTCGCTTCATCGGTCAACCTCGTGCTCGCCCAACGTCTGGCGCGCCTCATCTGCGACGTCTGTCGCGAGCCGGCCGAGGTGCCGATCCAGGCACTCATCGAGCTCGGCATGACACGCGAGGTCGCATCGCAATCGAAGACCTTTCGCGGCGCCGGCTGTTCGTCTTGCGGCGGAACGGGGTATCGCGGGCGCGTCGCCCTCTACGAAGTGATGCCGATCAGCGAAGAAATCCGCGAGCTCATCCTCAACGGCGGTTCGGCGACCGAGATCAAGAGCAAGGCAGCCGAGCTCGGCATGTTGACGTTGCGGCAAGCCGGTCTGCAAAAAATGGCGCAAGGCATGACGACGATGGAAGAAGTGATGCGCGTCACCATCGCCGACGACTGAGCGAGCACCCGGCCCGATAGCCGACGCGCCAGCCAACGGCCGCAGGGCTCGCAACGCAGCGCATATGTGGTACAATACTTGTGCAGTATCACGCCATCGTGCAGCGCCACATTCTTGCACGCAGCCTCGCCGAGTTGCCGATTTGCCCAAGCGATCCGAGCATCTCGCAGGGCAGGTTGTTGAGAAAGAGTGAGCGGATCCAGCTGGCATACCATATGCTTGCTCAACTCAGGGGTAGGTGGAGCCGGGTGGACGTGGTTATTCTCGACGAGACAGGAGAGTGAGGGATGGCGGTATTTCGGTGGCAAGGGGTCAGCCCGCGCGGTGAAACGATCGGCGGGGAGATGGAGGCACCGACGCGCGACGCCGTGCTGGCCAAGCTGCGCTCGCAGCGCATTCAGCCCTTGCCCGACAAGATCAAAGAACGGGGTAAGGGTCTCGATCGGGATATCACGATTCCCGGCTTCGGCGACAAGGTCAAGCAAAAGGATGTCGTCATCTTCACCCGCCAGCTCGGCACCATGATCGACGCCGGTTTGCCGATCGTGCAGTCGCTCGACATTCTGGCCGAACAGTCAGAGAGCAAGCCATTTCGCAAGGTCATCCGCGAGCTCAAGGATGACGTCGAATCGGGCTCTACCTTCGCCGAGTCCTTGAAGAAGCACCCGAAAATCTTCGACGACCTTTTCATCAACATGATCGCGGCCGGCGAGGTCGGCGGTATTCTCGATACGATTCTCCAGCGCCTTTCCGAGTATCTGGAGAAGTCGATGAAGTTGAAGGCGAAGATCCGCGGCGCGATGATCTACCCAGCAACGATCATCACCGTAGCGGTTGGCGTTACGACCGTTCTGTTGATCTGGGTGATCCCGGTGTTCTCCGAGCTATTTTCGAGCTTCGGCCAGGAGTTGCCCGGGCCAACACAGTTCGTCATCAACCTATCGAACTTCACCATCGCCTACTTTCCGTACATCATCGCCGTCGTCGTCTCGATTTTCGTTGGTCTCAGGCAAGTCTACCGAACCGAAAGCGGGCGATTGCGTATGGATCAAATGGCCCTGCAGTTTCCCGTTTTTGGCGAGCTGCTGCGCAAGTCGGCGATCGCACGATTCACGCGCACCCTGAGCACCCTGGTTTCTTCAGGTGTGCCAATCCTGGATGCGCTGCTCATCACGGCGCGAACGTCGGGGAACAAGATCATCGAACGCGCCATCCTCGCGACGCGCACGAGCATCAGTGAGGGAAACACGATCTCCGGCCCGTTGATCGAGAGCGGCGTCTTCCCGCCGATGGTCTGTCACATGATCTCGGTTGGCGAATCGACCGGTGCGCTCGATTCCATGCTGCAGAAAATCGCCGAGTTCTATGAGGACGAGGTCGACAACATGGTCGCCAACCTGACGACCTTGATGGAGCCGATGGTGATCTTGATTCTCGGCGTCATCATTGGTGGGCTGGTGATCTCGATGTACCTGCCGATCTTCAAACTCGGTTCGGTGATCAGCTGAGCCATGTGGAACCCTTGGGCTGATAGCGACGCCAGGGACGAGCTGCGCAATCGGCTCAAGTGGTTCCTGCTCGGACGCGTCGCCATCATTTCCGGTTTCTTCCTCGTTCTCGCCTCCGGATACCTGAGCCCCGGCGTCCAGACCTACAGCGTCGCCGTCGATCGCCTGCTGCTGATCGTCGGCGCGATCTACGCAGTAACGCTGGTGTCGGCCTTGCTCGTCGACCGGCTCGAGGATCTGCGCGCCTTCACCTACGTCCAAATCGCCATCGACTTGATCCTCATCACTGGCGCGATCTATCTCACCGCGGGAATCGACAGCCCGTTCGCCTTCCTCTACAGCCTCGCCATCGTCAACGGAGCCGTGCTGCTCTTCACCAGCGGTGCCGTCTTCGCGGCGATCGGCGCAACCGTCCTCTACGACGCACTGCTGCTCGGCATCGCGACGGGGTTGATCGCCTGGGTGAATCCGCACGGACTCGGACGCGGAACGGTCGACGCCGTCCTCATCTCGCGAATTCTGACGACCAATTTGACGTTCTTCTTGATCGCATTCCTGTCGGGCTTCCTGACCAGAAGGATTTCAGAGACCGAACAGCTCCTCGACGAGAAGCGCGCTGAGACCGAGCGCATCGCCATGCTGAAGGACACCCTGGCGTTGGCGATCGGCAGCACCCTGGTGACGACCGACCCCGACGGTCTCATCCTCGCCGTCGACAGCTCCGACGGTGAGAGCATTTTTCGCAACCAGCCGGCCGAATCCCTGCGCGGCCGGGACATCGGCGACGTCTTTCCGCCACTCAAGCTGACCCCGAGCGCGCGCCTGCGTTTCCTTCAATCACCGAGCGCGCTCGAACCGGTTGAGCTTTCGCACTCACCAGAAGGAGGAGAACCGCCGATCGACCTGCGCTGCTCGACGGCGCCCCTGCGCGACACCTTCGGCCATCCCATCGGAGCGCTCTACGTCCTTCAGGATGTGACCTCCCTGCGAACCGTCGACGATGACGCCAGTGAGATCGAGCCAGCAGCGGCTGAGTTGATCACCTCCGACGACAGCGAGGAGAAAGTCACGGAGCGCAACGACGGGCTCTACGGAACGAGCTCCGCCATGCAGGAGCTGCGCAAGCTCATCGAGCGAGTGGCAGCCTCCGATGCAACGGTGTTGATTTCGGGCGAGAGCGGCACCGGCAAGGAGGTCTCGGCCCGCGCCATCCACTCCCTGGGCGATCGGCGCGACAAACCCTTCGTTGCCATCAACTGCGGGGCAATTCCCGAGAATCTCATCGAAAGCGAGCTCTTCGGCCACGCCAAGGGCGCGTTCACCGGCGCCATCGCCGATCGCGCTGGGGCGTTTCGCCTGGCTGACAGCGGAACGATCTTCCTCGATGAGATCGGCGAGCTCGCCCTGCACCTCCAGGTGAAGCTGCTGCGAGTGCTCCAGGAGCGCGTCTTTCGCCCGGTCGGCAGTGAAACCAGCGTCGCCGTCAACGTGCGCATCATCGCCGCCACCAATCGCGACTTACCCAAGCTCGTCGAAGAGGAGAAGTTTCGCGAGGATCTCTTCTACCGTCTCAACGTAATCCACCTGGAGGTCCCGCCCCTGCGCCAGCGCAGCGACGACATCCCGCTACTGGTGCGCCACTTCCTCGATCAGTTCTCAGAAGTACACGGCCGCCAGGTCTCCCACTTCACGCCGGAGGCAGCTCGCGCCCTCCTCGATCACGACTACCCAGGCAACGTCCGCGAGTTGGAAAACGTCGTCGAGCACGCCGTCGCCCTCTGCGACGGCGATGTCGCCGGAGTCGAGCATCTGCCGGGCTACCTGACCGGCGAAAGCGCACCGGCAGCCGGCGCACCGATCCGACCGGTTGAGATTCCCAGTCCGGAGGGAGCCGAGGAAAGCTGGGAAGACATCGATCTCGAGCGAGATCTGGCCGAATACGAGAAAAACATCCTGCTCCGGGCCCTCAACGAAGCAGGAGGTGTAAAAAAGAGGGCGGCAGAGCTTCTCGGCATCAACTACCGCTCTCTGAGACACCGTTTGCAAAAATACGGTCTCGGCGACATCGGACCCGGGTCGACGACGGTACAATAATCCCCCCGCCCTCTGGCCGACGATGGTGTGACAAGCCGTGCCGCAATTTGTCACTCCGTACCGATCGCGCCAAACTTTGCCCCATTTCACACCGGATTCAGTGTTTTCTGGCCATCACCCACTCCGGTTGGCACGCCCCCTGCAGGAATAAAAAGGCAAGCGCGACACGGAGTCGCCAGGAATTGAACTCTCACGTTAACCCGGCCCCCCGGCCACAAACCCACTCATCTTTTAGAAGGAGGCAACAAAATGAAGGCAATCACGAAGAACAACAAGGGTTTCACCCTCATCGAGCTGCTGGTCGTCGTAGCGATCATCGGCATCCTCGCCGCCATCGCGATCCCGCAGTTCGCTGCGTACCGCGCACGCGGTTTCGACGCCCAGGCGCAGTCCGATCTCCGCAATGCCGCGACCGCCGAGGAAGCGTACTACGCCACGAATCTGACGTATGTCAGCTGCACCGATGCCGCTTGCGTAGGTGCCCTTCCTGGCTTCAGACTGTCAACCGGCGTCGCCATCACAATGACCGCCGTCGCTCCGCCGAATGCCTCGTTCTCGGGGACATCCTCGCACCCGGACGGCACCGGCGCCACTTTCAACCACACCAGCTAACAGCGCTCTTTCGAGCGCGACCGTGGGGGAGGGCCTTGGCCCTCCCCCATTTTTTTTGACATGGGAGAACTTGGTCTTAGGTTGGGATCGAACACCTTCGAGCTTCACCATGAAACGGTTCAGCGTACTCGCCGTACTTCTACTCTTCACGACCCTCGCCACCGGTACAATCCGTACGACCTTGGACGATCGAGCCGCACACCACGGCGAGGACGAACCGATCTACCTCCCCCACGCCGACCTTCTTCGCCCGTTGACGCTCGGCTACCACAACGCTTTCGCCGATGTCCTATGGTTCCGGACCATCAACTACTTCGGCAAACACTACCGAGGGGATCGCAACTACCGGTGGCTGAGCTACATGTGCGATCTGGTAACCGACCTCGATCCACTCTTCGAAGACGTTTATGAGTTCGGCGGTGTCATTCTCCCGTGGGAAGCGGGCGACGTCGACGGCGGTTTGAAGCTCCTGGCAAAAGGCACAGCGGCGATCCAGGACTCGTGGCTGTTGGAGTACTACCTCGGCTTCTCGCATTTCTACTTTCGCGGCGACAAGGCCACGGCGGCCAAACACCTGGCCACGGCCGCACAGCTTCCGGACGCCCACGCCACCGTAGCCAACCTCGCAGCCATCCTGACGAGAGAGTCGTCGGGTCCAGAGGCGACACTGGCCTTTCTGAGCTCGCTCGAGAAGGGCTCGGGTGCGACGAATCTGCGAAGCGTCATAGAGAAGAACCTCGTCGAGACCGCAGCCGAATCCGCAATCGTGGAGCTGAACGAGGCGGTGGACTCGTACTACCGGTCCGCCCCAGAGCCGCTCCTCACTCTCGAAAGGTTGGTCGAGGCGGGTGTCATCGATCGGATTCCACGCGATCCCTTCGGCGGAAGGTTCATCCTCGGCACCGACGGGAAAGTTCGATCATCCACTGGAATGGAACCCAGCCGAACGCACGCTGGCCCGGCGCACGAGCAGGTTGGCAACCGCCCCGAAAATGAGTGAAGGGTTTCACATGAAAGACTTCCACGGGGCTCCCAGACCATGACGAACATTCTGGAAACCAGAAACCTGTCGAAAGACTACCGGAGCGATTGGACCTTTCGCCCAACGCGGGTGCTGAGCGACCTCGACCTCCAGGTGCAACGGGGCGAATGTGTCGGCCTGCTGGGTCCCAACGGGGCCGGAAAAACGACCACGTTCAAGCTGATCCTGGGCTTCCTACGCCCCACCACGGGCGAGATTCTCTTCGACGGCCATCCCATCACCCCCGAGGCGCGAACAGACATCGGCTTCCTCCCCGAGCGCCCTTATTTCTACGAGTATCTGACCGTCGACGAAACCCTGAGGTTGTTTGCAAGCCTCTACGGAATCGACCGTCAGACGCGATCCCACCGAATCGATGAGATCGTCGCCCGCGTCGGTCTCACAGACAAACGCGGAGCTGCACTCAACGCCCTGTCCAAGGGGCTGCTCCAGCGCGTCGGAATTGCCCAGGCGATTCTCGGCCAGCCACGACTGTTGGTCCTCGACGAGCCGATGTCCGGCCTCGATCCGATCGGGCGCAAACAAATGCGCGATCTCATCGGTGAAATCCGCGACGGTGGCAGCAGCGTCATCTTTTCTTCGCACATTCTGTCGGACGCCGAAGCTCTATGTGATCGCGTCGCCATTCTGACCAGCGGCAAACTACGCGACGTGGTCGACCTGGCCGACCACAAAGAAGCCGACCACTACGTACTCGCCATCGAAGGATCAACTGACGAGCTCTCGAGAGCGCTGATCGAGATCGAGTGCACGACGAACCAGGCCGATACCAAGACCGTAGAAATCAACCTCTTCAAACGCAGCGATCTCGACCGCGTCGTCGACCTCATCCGGAGCCACGGCGCATCCCTCGTCAAAGTAGAGCCGAAACAGACCTCCCTGGAAGAGCTTTTTTTGCGCCATGTCGAAGCTTCTCGAGACAATCACTGAGGCCCGCACCGCGCGAGCAATCATCGCTGCCTCGGCGGTGCTCGTGTATCTCAATACCTTCAACAACGGGTATACCTTCGACGATTACGCCGTCATCGCCGAAAACCAACTGGTTCAACAGGGTTCACCCATCGATATTTTCTCCCAGTACATCAGCATGCCAGGCTCGATCTACCGGCCACTGACCCTGGTGACTTTCGCCGTCGACGAAAGATCTGGTCTCAACCCGCTCGGCGGGCACGTCGTCAACGTCGGGTTGCATGCAATCGTCTCACTTCTCACATACTCACTAGCCACCCGCCTGCTCGTGTCTCCGAGCGCGCAACTGACATCCGGTCTTCTCTTCGCGCTTCACCCCGTGCACACGGAGGCTGTTGCCAGTCTGGTCGGCAGGGCGGAGTTGCTGGCGGCGTTGTTGGCGTTGGCAGCCCTCGTCACCTTCGCTCGCTACATCGAGTCGAACCAACGCCGGTGGCTGACAGCCTCCCTTCTGTTGTTCGCGCTCGGACCTTTTGCCAAGGAAAACGCGCTAACTGTTCTGCCGCTCGTTCCCATCCTCGGTTGGCAGATGCGTAGGGGAACGAAACCTCGCGACCTCGTGACGGTCACCCTGGCTTTCTTGGCAGCGGCGGCCCCCTACCTGGTCCTCCGCACGAGCGTGCTGGGTGGACTGACGTTCCCCAACACCATCCATGCCCTCGACAATCCGCTTGGTTATCTTCCCCTCCGAGAACGCCTGGCAACCGCTATCGCCATCGTCGGGGACTACGTGGGCCTGCTTGCCCTGCCAATTCGCCTATCCGCCGACTACTCTTTCGATCAGGTTCCAATCGTCACATCAGCCTTGGACGGACGCCTGCTCTTGGCGACTACAGCGGCGGCCTTGGCTGTAGCGGCATGCTGGAAGTACCGGCATACGGCCGCTCCCTACTGCCTTCTCTTTTTCCTGTGCACACTGAGCCTGACCTCGAACATTCCGTTTACGATCGGCACGATCAAAGCCGAACGCCTCCTCTATCTCCCGTCGGTGGGCTGGTGCATCGGTATCGGACTCTTCATCGGAGCAGCACTGCGGCACCGGTACGCGATCGTTGCGCCCTGCCTTGCCCTGATGCTGGTGTTCTTCTCCGCGCGAACTTGGATTCGGAACTACGACTGGGCTGACAACACCAAACTATTTCGCGCGACCGCCACCAGCTCGCCAAACAGCGCCAAGGCTTTGTACAACTATGGACTCGTTCTGCAGCGCAAGGGAAAGTTGAAAGAAGCCAGGGTGTACCTGCTCCGCGCCCTCCAGATCCTACCTTCGTACTCGAGTGCCGGCCAGGTGATCGGAAGCATCTACGAACAAAAGAATCTAGCCGCTGGCGCATTGGATTGGTACAGCAAGATGATTCAAATCACTTGGGACGCTCGCACCTCCCACCTCGGCCTGGCGCGGGTCCGCCTCAAGCTCGGTGAGCTCGACGCTGCCGAAGCGATTCTGCGTACGGGTCTGGACCGCTGGCCAAATGATCCGAGTTTCATCCTCGCGCTCGCCGAAGTACTCTCCCTGCGAGGCGATGATTTCGAGGCAGGCATGCTCATCGATCGCTTCGATCAACTCAAATGGATCAAGCCCAGCTCGCGAGTCGGCATGGCCGAATCACGCATGCAGATCGCCAATACGATAGGATGGCCGTCGTGAACAAGGTATTCGCACTGGCCCTCAACACGATGCGCGAAGCGATTCGCAATCGCGTCCTTTACTCGGTGCTCGCCTTTGCGATTCTCCTCGTCGGCATTTCAGCGATCTTCGGCTCGGCCTCGATCGGCGATTCGAATCGCTACGTCAAGGACTTCGCTCTGATGGCGATCTCCCTCTTCGGGGTCATCATCGCCGTCATGCTCGGCGTCAACCTGCTGCATCAGGAGCTGAGCAAAAAAACGATCCTCAATACGCTTTCCAAACCAGTTGCTCGCTGGCACTTCATTGTAGGCAAGTTTCTCGGCCTGCTGGCGACCCTGACGCTCATTCTCTCCGGCATGGCCCTCGGCCTGGCACTCTTCATGTCCCTGATTGAAGGCTACTTCGACTGGGGCATTCTCCTCGCCACCGCCGCTTCGCTACTCGAAGTCATGATCATCATCGCATTTGCGGTGTTCTTTTCTTCGTTTCTCGTAACACCCACCCTGGCAGGACTCTTCAGCATAGGTTGCTTCATTGCCGGACGCTCGACTCAATACCTCGACTACTTTTTCAGTGAGGACATGAGCCCGTTGCTGCAAAGCGGTGCGCGCTGGCTCAGCGCTCTGCTGCCCAGACTGGACCATTTTCTGCTCGCCGATCGCTTGGTACACGAGATCCCCCTCGAACCGAGTACCTTCCCCTACCTGGTTGGCTATGCACTCTTTTACACGGCGACGCTTCTCCTCTTGACGGTCCTCATCTTCGAGCGACGCGAGTTCAAATAGGCTGCCAATGATCGAGCTCTTCATCTTCGTCTTCGCGTCCATGGTGGGCTCGTTCCTCAACGTGTGCATCCACCGCATCCCCAGCGGCGACTCGGTGGCCTTTCCCGCGTCGCATTGCCCCGCGTGCGAGTCACCCATCAAACCTTGGGACAATGTCCCCATCCTCTCCTACCTGATGCTGCGCGGCCGCTGCCGCGTCTGCGCGGTGCCGATCTCGGCGCGCTACCCGCTCGTCGAAGCATTGACCGGACTCGCCGGACTCGCGGTGTTTCTCTTTTTCGGTCCCGTTCCGCAGGCGCTGCTCTGGTTTGCTTTCCTGGCCGCGCTGATCGTCATCACCTTCATCGATTTCGATCACCAGATCATTCCCGACGTCATCAGCCTTCCCGGGATCGCTGTCGGCTTTCTCGCGTCTCTCCTCCCCGGCTCGCCTACCTGGATCGACTCGGCCATCGGCCTGCTCGTCGGCGGCGGCATTCTCTGGGCCATCGCCGAGGGCTACCTCTGGCTGACCGGTCGCGAGGGAATGGGCGGTGGCGACGTCAAGCTGCTCGCCATGATCGGCGCCTTCCTCGGCTGGAAGGCGATTCCCGTCACCCTGATGATCGCCTCGCTCAGCGGCACCCTGATCGGCGTGATTCTCATGCTGCGCCGCGGCGAAGGCCGGCAACTGGCAATTCCCTTCGGCCCCTTCCTCGCCCTCGGCGCCGTCGCGGCACTCTTTGCCGGCGGACCGCTACTCGAGTGGTACCTGAGTATAACCCGTATTTAGTACGATAATTGTATAGTTGACAACTGTCATACGCTCCTGTATACCCGACAGGATGCGAAACCGGGGTGTCACCCTCTTCGAGCTATTGGCGGCTATGAGTCTCTTGTCGATTCTCATGGGAATTGGCATTGCGACGACGCGGGCCCTGCGCGACGAGTGGCACCTACAAGCGGCTGTGCGTCAGATCGTTCTCGACCTGCGTACAGCCCGGGTTGCTGCGATCGCATCTTCGCGCGCGCGCCGCCTTCGCTTCGAAGTCCCCGGTGGCGCCTATCACAAGGAGATCGAATCCGACCGGCAGACCTATGCCGAGATTGAAGCGGTCGAGTTGCCAGCAGGCATCGAAATCACCTCTTGTACGGGGCGCAACGATGCCATCGGCTTCCGGCCGCGCGGCAACGCTGGAGCCTTCGGCACGGTACGGCTGGCCGACGCGAGGGGGGAAACGCGCGACATCGTCGTCAGCTTCGCCGGTAGGGTGCGCGTGCGAAGGTGAACAATCTCTCCCATCGAGGTTTTGGAACCGTCGAGGCGCTCGTCGCAATTGCTTTGCTGGCAATCGCCGCATCTTCGCTGGCGCAGGCGATCGCGACCTCGATGGCGTCACGCCGGGAAAGCGCGGACTGGGTCCGCGCAACCGAGATCGCGGTCGGCATCTCCGAGCAGATGCGCGGCGGCGACTTCGAAATCGCGGAGCTGCCGGAAGGATTCGAGGGTGAGGCCGAATCTCAGCCGCTACCCGATCACCCCGGCGTCGAACGTTTCAAAGTCACTGTACGCTGGGCCAACGACGCTCACATCTACGAAGTGGAAGGACTCCTGTGGCGCAACTTGTGATTTCGAAAACAAAAGGGCTGACCCTCATCGACATGCTGGTGGCGATGCTCCTCTTCTCGATTGTCGCATCCATCCTCCAGAGCTTCGCGACTTCTTCGATGCTGGCGATCCGTACCCGCCAGGTCGCCGACGACCTGGATGAGCACGGCCGTATCGCCGTCGCGATCATCGCCCGGGACCTGCGCGACACCGGCTACGGGCTCACCGACCGAGCGGATCGAGGATTGCGCCTGGCGACCCCCACCTCCGTCGCCATCGTGCGCGACCTCGATCTCGACGGTAGGACCGCCTCCGCCAACGAAAGCGTCGCCTATCTGATCGACCGGGCGAGCAAGCGGTTGCGCCGACGCCTCGGACGCGGCGGCGCACAACCGATGGCCGACAACGTCGATCCCAGCGGCACCGTGTTTCGCTATCGCGACGGCGACGGCAACCTCATCGGCGACGACGCCCCCCTCGACGAGGCACAACGCGCTGTCGTTCGCCAGGTCGAGATCGCCCTGCGTCTCACCGCCGCCCACCCCCTCGGCGAACGCGATCCAATCAGCGTCGATCACACGATCTCGGTGGCCCTGCGCAATGCCGAACTCTAACACCACCGGTCATGGAGACAGTCTGCGCAACCAGCGCGGCGCCGCTCTCGTCGCGGCGATCCTGACCTCGACTCTTCTCGTCCTCATTGCGTCGATCGCATCGCAACAAGCGCAGATCTCCTACCTCATCCATCACCGGATGCGCGAAGGCAGCGAAGCGCTGATCGCAGCCGATTCCGGCCTGGCGGCGGCAATCGCCGACGTACGCTACGAGCCGCGCTTCGAGCGCTTCGAGCTCGCCGATGGCTCCGCTTTTCCCTACTCGGGCATGCAACCGACCGCACCGCTGCCACTCTCCTTCGGCGTTTCCACTCTGATTGCGACGAATTCTGCAAACCGCGTCGACATCGTAGCCGAGGCACGTGGCAGGAATCGCGCCGCCCGCTCCTTGACGACGACGCTCACCCGCACCAACCACCCCTACGTGCCCGCGACACTGTATTTTCATGGAACGACTCCTTCCATTGCCGCCTACGGCACCATCGCCATCCGCGGCGACAGCCGACCGGTGGCCATTCCGGCGACGGCGGCGAAAACCCACCAAGCCGCACAGGCCGCACAGCAGGCATTCGCTACCGGCGGCGCCGTTCTGGAAGGTTCGCCAGTCGCCGCGGGCGCCGGCTGGACGAACCTGGAAAACGCCCTCGACACCGTTCGCAACGACCCAAACCAGCTGACCCTCCCGGAATTGGTACAGGGACCGCTGCCCAGTGGCGTATGGTTCTCCGGCTCCTCCGTGCAAGTCGCCGACGGCACCGCTTCGGGCGTGTGGCTGATCGACGGCGACCTCAGCGTCGACTCGTCTCTCGCTTTCGAGGGAATTCTCTTCGTTCTCGGAGACATTCTCCTCGCCGAGTCGTCGACGACGAAGATCAAGGGAGCGGTCATCCAGGCTGCGCCTGGGCAGACGATCGCCGCCCGCGGCGATCTGTCGATCGCCTACGATCTGGATGCTCTGGACAGGGCGCGCCGTTTGCGTCCAGGACTACTCGACACGCGGGCGCGCATCGCCGGTTGGAAGGACGATGGGTGAAATCGCGGTCTCTCTGGTTGACAGGCATTCCGTGCAACGGAAGTCTGCGTGGAATGCGATTTGTCGGCCATGCAGAGATCTGGGAGCGACTCGATCGGGCGATCCGGGAAGATCGGCTCGCCCATGCTTTGGTGTTCACCGGCCCCAGCGGCATCGGCAAGGCGTTGCTCGCGCGAGAGTTGGCGGCCCGCATCGTCTGCACCGCCACCGATGCACCATGCGGCGAATGCGACCGTTGCCGGCGCGTCGAGGCCCAGAGCCACGCCGACGTCAGATTCGTTGCGGTGCCAGCTGGTAAGAAGGACATCGGTGTCGACACCGCCCGCGACCTCAAGAGCTTCATCCAAATGAGCGCCATCGACGGCCCGTGCAAGGTCGTCGTCATCGATCAAGCCGATCGGCTGACCATCGCGGCGCAAAACGCAATGCTCAAGACCCTAGAAGAGCCACCGGGTCGAGCCGTCATCATTCTCGTGACCGACACCGCGGGTGCGCTTCTGACCACGGTCCGCTCGCGCTGCCAGCGAATATCGTTTGCCCCATTGAACGACGATCAACTGCGCCAAGCCCTTGGTGCTCAGGGTCTCACCGGCGACGACGTCGAATCACTGGCGGTGATCGCCGGCGGCAGTCCGGGCCGGGCTCTGCAAGCGCGCGAGCTCATCGAATCGGGAACGCTCGACGAGCTCGAGTCGTCACTTGCGGCACTCGCATCTGGCGGTTACGTTGCCGCCGTCGAGTTCGCCAAGCAACTCGGCCAGTCCGAGCAAGAAATGGCATCCCGCCTGCCCATCCTCGAAGAGCTGTTGCAGCGAAGAATGATCGATCAGATCAGGTCCGGAAAGACGGACAAGAATGGGCTCCATGGCGCTCTCCAGCGTTTGTCGGTGCTCGCCAAAGCGGGCGAACTACTGCGCCGTCGCAACCCCAACCGCAGCCTGCTGGCCGAGGCTACCGCCCTGCGGCTCGCCGGAATCGAAGAGTGGAATGCCTGAACCAAGCCAAGAATCGCATCTGGTCAAGGTCCAGTTTCGTCCGGCTGGCAAGATCTACGACTACGTTTCCGGCCCTTTGACGCTCAAGCGCGGCGACCAGGTGATCGTTCAAATGCGCCGCGGCTCCAGTCTCGCAACCGTCGTTGCCGATCCGCGCCCATCGCCGGCGCGGGAAAACAAGAACACACCGCGAGTCGTCAAGCGAGCGGACGCGGCGGCACTGCGCAAGTTGGAACACAGCCAGCAGCAGGCGAGGAAGGCAGAGCACATTTGCGCGCACCGTATCCGCGAGCGGGGCCTGCCGATGCGCCTCATTACAGCCGAATCGACATACGATGGCTCGAAGATCACTTTCTATTTCTTTGCCGAGAAGCGCGTCGACTTCCGCGATCTAGTGCGCGATCTCGGTCGCACCCTGCACACGCGAATCGAGATGAAACACATCGGCAACCGCGACGAGACCAAGATCATTGGCGGCGTCGGGCCATGTGGTCGCGAGCTGTGCTGCTCGAGCTGGCTGCGTGAGTTCTCCTCGGTTTCGGTGCGCATGGCCAAGGAACAGGGGCTCTCCCTCAAACCGTCGAAGCTCGCGGGTATGTGCGGCCGTCTCAAGTGCTGCCTGCGCTACGAATACGAAACCTATCGCGAGCTCGGGCGGACGCTACCGAAGATCGGCAAGACGGTCGAATCGGTCAAAGGAAACGGTGTCGTCGTTCGCCAGAACCGGCTCAAGCAATCCGTCGTCCTGCGAGCGGAAGACGGCACCGAAGTCGAGGCACTGCTCGACGATCTCGTCGAAAAGAAAGCCGAAGAGTAGCACCGGCGATCGCCCCTTTCTCCATGCACCGCCCCGCGACGTTCACGGCCGAGGACCTCCCCCGCCCGGCGCCCGGAACCTTCCTCGTCGACTCGCACTGTCACCTCGAGACCGAGCCGTTCGACGGCGATCGCGACGAGGTCATCGAGCGGGCGGGAAAGGCCAGCGTCGACACGATGATCACGATCGGCGCCAGCGGGCCTTTCGCCGCCAACGAGGTCGCCGTCGGCATCGCCGAACGCCATGCCGGCGTTTTCGCAACCGTCGGCATCCACCCGCACGAGGCATCGATGCTCAGCGATCCGCTCATCGAACGGCTGGTGGAGCTGGCACGACACGAACGTGTCGTCGGTATCGGTGAATCCGGCCTCGACTACCACTACGACCACTCTCCCCGCGACCAACAGCGGGAAGCCTTCCGCCGCTTCATCGATCTCGCCAAACGCACCGACCTCCCTCTTTCCATCCACTTGCGCAACGCCGACGACGACGCCGCTGCCATCCTTCGCGAAGAAGGTCTCGGCGACGCCGGTGGCGTCATTCACTGTTTTTCCAGCGACACGGCTGCAGCGAAACGCTTCCTCGATCTCGGCCTTCACATTTCATTCAGCGGCATTCTCACCTTCAAATCGGCCGACGAGATCCGCGCCGCCGCCAAGATCGTGCCGCGCGATCGCCTCCTCGTCGAAACGGATGCGCCGTTCCTCGCCCCGGTGCCGCACCGCGGCAAGCGCAACGAACCCGCTCTCGTTTGCCACACTTCGGCGCTCCTCGCCGAGGAGCGCAGTGAACCTTTCCAAGCGTTGGTATCGACGACGGCGGAGAACGCACAGCGGCTGTTCCGACTCTGACACCGCGGTTTTCGGTCGTCAGGCCGCGTCTTTCTTGTGGGTTCGGACCTGGCGCAGAACGTCGCGCAGCTTGTCTTGCGTGCACGGCTTGGCGAGGATGGGCTGGTCGGGTAGCTCGCTGCGCAGTGGACTGCCGCTGCGCCACAGGCCTCCCGTCACGAACACCACGCGCTGGGCGAGCTTGGGGTGGGTTTTCTCGAGATCGGCGTAGATCTCAGGACCAGACTTGCCGGGCAGGCGAACGTCGAGAAACACGGCATCCCAGTCGCGTTCGTCGAAGACCGGTATCGCCTCGTCGCCACTGAGCACGTGACGCGACTCGATCCCCTCCGCCGCAAGCATCATCTCCAGAGCTTCGGCAACGTCGGGATCGTCGTCGACCAGCAGAACGTGCTCGCCGGTGCCGCCATCCTCGGCGAGCGATCCGGCCTGGTCGATCGGCAACGAGAAGGTGAAGGTGCTGCCGCCGGCCGGGTCGTTCTCGAAGCGAAGGTCGCCACCATGGGCCTTGGCGATCGCATAGCTCACGCTCAGGCCGAGACCGGTGCCCTCGGCCTTGGTCGAGTAGAACGGGTCGAAGATTCGTTCGCGCGCTTCATCGGCAATACCCGGACCGTTGTCCGTCACCTTGACGGCAAGCTGGTTGCCGACCCCGCGCACGGAGACGCGCAACAGCGGTTCGACACCCTCGCCACTCGCCTCGATGGCGTTCTTGAACAGATTCAGCAACACCTGCTCGATCTGTTGCTCATCGGCGAGCACCATGGGGAGATCGGAATCAAAGTCGGTCGCAATGTGCCCGCCGCGGCGAGCGACGTCGTGCTTGATGAGATCCAACATCTTGTTCGTCACATCGACCAGGCCAACGCGCTCCCGGTGCGGAGTGTGCGGGCGGGCGAACCCCAGCACGCCCTGGAGAATGTCACCAATCCGCTGGGCCTGGTCACTCACCTTCCCCAGCGACGCGCGAAGATCTTCGGGCGCCGAATCGTCGACGCGGCTGGTATGAGCCGAGATCACTGCCAGGGCGTTGTTGATCTCGTGTGCAATTCCGGCGCCCATTTCACCGACCGCCGCAAGGCGATCGACACGATGCAATTGTTCCTGCAGTTTTCGCTCCTCCGAAACGTCGCGCAGGATGACGACTGCACCAATCACACCACTATCGTGATCGCGGATCAGCGACGCATCGATCAACGCCGGAAACTCGGACCCGTCTTTGCGGTGTGCCGTCGTTTCGCCCCGCCAACCGCGCGTCGACATCGACGCCTGCACTTGGCTCACCCACTCCTCGTGCTCGCCAGCCAAAACGCTGGCACGCTGGCCGATCAGATCTTCGAATTGGTACCCTAGAGTGCGCACGAACGACTTGTTGGCGAATACCACGCGCGCACGCTCGTCGGTGATCAAGATGCCATCACCGGCGCTCTCGACGGCGCGAACGAGCCGGTGGCTTTCTGCGATGAGCCGCGCGCGCTCCAGGGCCACCGCCGTTTGGCGGGCAATTCCGTTGGCAATGTTGAGATCGCGCTGGGTAAAGCCGGTCGGATCGCGCCGCCGGGCAAACTCCATCACACCATAGAAACGATCACCACTCTGCAGCGGCGCGATGAGCATCGAGGGAACGTCGAGCGACGAGACATGCTCGCTTTGCGAGTCGGCGGCGGAAACGACGACACAGTGACCGAGGCGTCGCACCCACTCGAAATCAGGCATGTCCTCCGAGTCCAGCTCCATACCGGAAAAGTTCTGCCCCAACCTCGGCCCCGCCCCTGAAGCCACCGCCCCGCGGTAGCGTCCGTTCTCCTCGTCCCAAAGGAGGATTCCGCAATAGTCGACGTCGACACTGTGCGGCGCAATCTCGGCGACCGTCTCGAGAATCTCGTCGATGTCCGTCAAGCGGCTGACCGCCTCGCTGACACGAAGCAGGGCGCCGGCCACGGCCGAGTGTGTATCGGCCGCCTTTTCCGCTGCTCGGGTGCGCGCATCCAGGCGACTGTGGTCTCCGAGCACGTGGCGCAGCCAGGCCGTCACCAGGGGCACGACGAGGAGAATGCCAAGGACGGCAAACTTGATCGCGCTGTGAGCCAACTTCGGCCCGAGCGCTGCGAGCGGAATCACGGGCAACAGGTCGAGCAACTGGACCGCCCAGATGAACGTCACCATGGCGCCCGTCACCGCGATGAAGAGCGCCGCCATGGTCTGGCCAAACACCATGCCGTAGTGAACGCTCTTGAAGGGAAAGACCAACAAGAGCGGGCTGGCCAAACCACCCGAAGCGGCGACCGGAAGGGCGAGGAAGCAGACGTTGACGAGAACGTCGGAGATCAGCAGCGACAGTGACGAATGACCGCGCCGGTAGTGCTGGCTGAGACGAACGTTCAACAGGATGTAGGCGACGAACGACGCCTGCACGACCCAGGGGATCGGCGTCACCGAGAGAAAGAACTCGTTGAAGAACAGCCACGCCGCCAACCCCTCGACGATCCGAGCGATCAGCAGCGGCGCCGCCGAGCGAACCAGTTGATCAGATGGTACGTCGAAATGAGAGCGCCACCCTCGCCCAGCCATGTTTCACCCTACAGCCTGGCGACAAACGCCCGCAACACCAATCAGGGTGGCAGCCTCGGGTTCTACCGGCACGGTCGCCGCCGCGTCGCTACTGCTCTTCGCAGGGCTTGTACCCCTCGGGTAGCATGTAAAGCGCGTAGTCCTTCTCGGTCAGCTTGGGGAGACGTCGGGTACCAAGAGCGATCTTGAGCGGTTGGCCGTTGCGGTCGAGGGTGGCCCCGAGCATGAGGCGGTATTCTCCCTTTTCGTGCGTCCGCGTCCGCACCGTCCACGCGTTGGGGAGGTACAGCCGCACGAACTGCTCGACCAGCGGTTGGTCGCTCGTGCTCAACATGCTCCCGGTAAGCTCGAGATCCGTTGCGTAGAGAAGCTTGACGCCGAAATTGGACTCGATCAGGCACTGTCCGCACCGTTTTCCGTCGTGATAACCGTCGGTGACACCACCGACACAGTCATCGCCTTTGCCGTTCTTGCAACTGTTGCAGTCGAGCACGATGCCGATGACCTTGCCATCGGCATCGACGATCTTCTGCTCAGTGGCACCCGCAGTGACGGCGGCGAAGAACAAGGTCGAAAAAAGAACCATGAAACGCATACGATCTCCCGGTTTCGTTGACTGGACCACCAACTCCAACTCTACACTTATACGGGAAGCGTTCGACACGCTCAAATATCGCCCCGGCTACCTGAGCAGCTCACTTGAGAGGAGAAGTGCTTTCCGACATAGTCGCCGCCATGGTCGACGCGAGCCCGTCCTCGGACACCAGCGCGGCCAGTCGTCGCCTCCGCGGGCGGTTTGGACCAGGTCGCCTCCTGCTCTGGGCACTGGCGACGCTGGCGCTGAATCTGCTTTTTCTCGCCGTCGTCGACGCCTACCGGCGCGTCGTCAACGACCTTTCGCTCGAAGTGAACGGCGCTCACGTGCGCGCCACGCTCGACGAAACAGCGACATCGGAGTGGCGAAATGCCCCTACGGGCAAGGGCAAGGTCACACTCTCCATCTCCCGCCCGATCATCCCCAGCGAGCCAGTCGGCATCGGCCGCGTGAAGGTCACCTGGGGTGATGGGCAAGCGTTCACCGAGGACTTCGACTCGGCGAGCCTCAACCGGGATTGGGGAGAGGGTTGGCACGTCGATCGCTGGCACGGGCAGCTCATCCATCCGAAGTCGGGACCGGCGGAAGTCGTGTTACCAGGCGTCACCTGCGGCGATTGTACGATCGACATCGAGTTGGTCAATGCGCTGGCAGCGGAGATCTTCGTCCACGGTGGGAGCAGGCAGCAAGGGTTGGCTGCGAGTTGGCGCGCCGAAACCCTGGCCTGGGACCTCTGGCAAAATGGAGAGAAGGCGCGCTCCGAGGGGGTGGAACGCCTCCCCCTCTACGAACAATCTAACGCGCGGCGACAACAGCGTTACGCGGCCGACATCATGGCGTTTCTCTGGCCGGGGTACTTGGTCGGCCTCGATTTTCTCAAACGCCTCGCCCTGGCAATGTGGCCCAGCTTCGCAATCGTCGCCGCCCTGGGCGCGCTCGGCTGGCTGTGGCGCTCTGTCGTAACGCGCGACTTCGCGCTTGCAACGCCATTCACGCAGGGCTGGAAGTGGCCTCTCGCGTGGGTTCTGTCCTGTGCAACCTGCGCGTATGGGGTCTATTCCTACCCGCCCTTTCGCTCCGAACCGACTTCGATGTCGGCGGTTGCCGCGATCATCGCCGGCCTGACCGGGATCACCGTGCTGCTCGGCGTCCTCCGCGACTACGCCAGCGCGTGTATCGACGACCCTGCGTGCGGCGATCGACTGCGCTCGACGACGGCAACGGTTCTCGCCGTATCGATCGCCTGCCTCGCCGGCGGCTACAGCGCCTACGCGTCGCGCCACTACCTGGGAGGAATCCCTCACGTTCAGGATTCCGCATCGTATCTATTGGCCGCCAAGGCCCTCACCCTCGGCAACCTGAAGGTCCCGATGGAACCCGAATTGCGCGGCTTCTTCTTCCTTCCCACGTTTTTCGACTACCGGGACGGATACCTGATGCCCCTGATGCCGGGCTGGTACTTTGCCGGTCACCCGATCATGCTGGCGCTGGGCTACCTGGCCGGGGCCGAGTGGATCGCCAATCCGGTCACCTCAGCCGTGACCTTGGTGCTGCTGTACCTCCTCTGCCGCCGCCTCTTTGGCGCCTGGAACGCCGTGCTCGCGGTAGCGATCGCCGCCATTTCACCGTTCGCCCGCTTCCAGTCGGCGTCGTTGATGGCCCACCCGACACAGCTTCTTTTTACGGTGGCGGCTCTCTTGATGTTCGTCTACTGGGTCCGCGACCAACGAGCGACCTTCTCCCTGTCGATCGGCCTGGCACTTGGCGCCCTCCTCAACGTACGCCTTTTCGACGGCCTGGTGCTCGGGCTCTTCATTGGGATCGCCATGCTCGTCCATCTGCCTCGCTTCGGCCCGCGGGTCATCGCAAAGCATCTGGCATTCATGGGTTTGGCCGTCGTTCCCCTCGCCGCACTGATCCTGTGGCAAACCGAAGTCCTCAGTGCCGGCGGCGACCTCCAGGGCGTCGCTGCTCGCACGGTTGCCTGGATGCCGGAAAACCTGATGGCGACGAATGCGCGCCTGCTCTCGTTGAACGAGGAACTGTTGGGGTGGCCCTTCGCGCCTGAGATACCGAAGGGGCGCAAGCTGACCATTGGCGTGCTGCTGCTCGGCATGCTCCTCATGCCGAAGAAGCGCGCGGACTGGTTCATCGTCGGCTGGGCACTCCTCTATCCCGCCGCGTACTCGATCTACGATTGGCACGGCAACATGTTCGGTCCGCGCTACTGGTACGGCTCCCTCGGCGGTTTCGCAGCACTGATCGCGCGCGTCTTCACGTTCCTGCCGGGACTCTTGATGCAGCTCTCAGATCGCATTTGGCCGCCCGGACGCTCAGCACAGTGGCGCTGGATTCCTCTCGGGCTGGCCATCTTGCCGGTGGCGGCGTTGGCACTGCCACTCGCGCAGGGAACTCTCACTTCCTACCGAACGCGGTTCATTTCCACCTACAGCGACGACTACAACGGATTCAATCGGCGCGTGTTTGATCTCCTGGAGGAGGCGAAGATTCGGCGCGGTCTGGTGTTCGTCGCAGATTCGATACGCTGGCAACACCTCGTTGCGGCGATCGCGACGAACGACCCTACGTTCGACGGCCCCATCGTCTTCGCGCGTTACGTCGAGGGGGAGGAAGACGTCCTCATCAAAGCCCGACCCAACCGCAAGCCGTACTTGATCTCCTGGAACGGCAGCGATCTCGAGTTGGCGGAGCTCGTACGCAGCGACGGAGCGTCTGAGTGGACGGTGGCCAAGATTTCCAATCAAGACCGCGCTACTCAGCTTCTCGAGCAGTCCAACATTTTCAAGGGGGTGCCGCTGCCCCTTGGGTTCTCACTGGTCGGCGGAGCCGCAGCCGGTGCCGATGGCTCCATCTACATCTTGAGCTCGGCAACCCACGAGGTGCTGATCTTCCGACCCGACGGAGCCTTTCAGCGGCGCATCCGGCTCTCCTACAACGTCGGGCCGAGCGCGATCAAAGCCGGAGAGGGAATCGCCGTCGACAGCGAGGGCAATGTCTACGTCGTCGACAGGCTGCCGCCGTCGGTAATCCGTTTCAACGCCGACGGCACCTTCGCCTGGCGCCGGCGCATGTCATCCGACGGCAAGCAGGTGATCCTCGACAGTGCCAGTGTCGCCGTCATGGCCGACGGGAATCTACTCGTAACCGACGCCCAGCCGCGCAACAGCACGGGTCTGCACATCCTGCGCCCCGACGGAACGCTCGACGGATATTTCGGCAAGTCAGCGGGTGAGGGAAATGAGCAACCGCTGCGAAAGCCGGTCGGCGTCGCGGTGGCTCCAAACGGACACGTATTCGTCAGCGACATGGAAACAAAACACCTGGTCGAGCTCGATGCCGATGGCGGCGAGGTTCGCCGCTGGCACATGCCGATCGAGCGCCACGATCCGCAAGACCCTCCGTTCGTCGCCGTCGATCAAGATAACGTCGCCTACGTCAGCAGCACGCGCGAGTTCGTCGTCTGGCGCACGCCACCAGACGGTGGAGATACTCTCGTCAAGGTTGCCAAAGAGTTGAACTACCCGAGCGGGATCTTTCCCTACCGCGGCGGAGTGTACGTCCTCGAAGCCGGACCGCGCCGCGTGACGTCGCTCCATGGGACGTGAGCCTCGCACTCCCTCGCCCGCCGCAGCCCCGTTCAGCTACTCTAGCTCCAATGGAAGAAGCAAACCTCGCCAACGACTTGAAACGCGCAGCAACCTCGATCGCCGCCGCCCGCCATCTGGCGGCGATGACCGGCGCCGGTCTCTCGGTCGAAAGCGGCATTCCGCCGTTTCGCGGCCCCGGTGGACTGTGGACGAAGTACGGCGAGCCGCCGCTCAACGGCTTTGAGGAGTTCTTGCGCGATCCGAAAGCCGCCTGGGACGCTCAGCTCAACCCGCAAGGGCCGATGCGCCAGTTGTGGCGAACCCTACTCGAAGCAGCGCCCAACCCGGGTCACCACGCCTTCGTCGAGCTCGAGAGAATGGGGATGCTACAGTGCCTGATCACGCAGAATGTCGACGATCTGCACCGCGCCGCCGGATCGACCAAGTTGGCAGAGATCCACGGCAACTACACCCTCGTGCGCTGCCTGGAGTGCGGCGCTCGCCGACCGCGCGACGAGGTCGACCTCGAGGATCTCCCGCCGGCCTGCGACACCTGCGGCGGTCTGATCAAGAGCGATACCGTCTCCTTCGGGGAGCCGATCCCTGCCGACGTGCTGGACCGGTGCACGCGCGTTGCCCGCGAGTGTGACTGCATGATCGTCGCCGGCACCTCGGCCACGGTGTACCCGGCCGCGGCGTTTCCGGTGCAGGTTCGCGAGCGCGGAGGCATCTTGATCGAGATCAACCCCTACGAAAGCGAGCTCACTCCCATGTGTGAAATCTCTCTGCGCGGTCCAGCCGGAGAGATCCTGCCGCGTCTCGTCGACGCAACTCGCGAAGCCCGTCATCACTAGCCGTTTCCCGCCGGGCGAACGATCACCGCCGCGTCGATGAAAGGTCGGTTACCCATGACGACCGGCCGTCCGACGAGCACCAAAAGGTCGCCGGCCCGGATATCTGCACAACGGCACGGTTCATTGGAGCACACGAAATCGGTCTGGCGATTGAAGCGCGCGACGATGACCTGATTCTCCGTTTCGAAGCGCGCCTCGGTCTCAATCTTCCCCTGGTTGCAGCCGACACGCAGCACTTCCACGGGGAGCTCGACGATCGCCGGTTCTGCAAGGACGAGGATCGACGCCGCCACCACCGCCTCGGGATTGGCGACGCTGGCAACACCGCGCACCTGGATCACATCGCCGACGTTTATATCTTCGCAGGAGCAAGGAGACGGGGACTCGCCGTCGCTGCAGACCAACTCGCTACGCCGATCAATGCGAACAGTGGCGACGAACGACTCGGGAGCGGTCCGTACGAGAACGCGGATTCGGTTTCTCGCGCAATCGAATCCATTGACGCTGCCGCCGAACTCGACGTCGAACTCCTGGCGCGGTCTCGCCGCGCGTTCGGTGATGACCACACGAGATGCCAGACGCCTTCCATTGGACAACAACACACCCGTCGCCTCGACGCGATCTCCGATGCGCAGGTCCTCGCACTCCAACACACCTCCATTGGCACGGCGGATGATAGTCGTATCAGAGAGCCGCACTCCGACACGCTGATCTTCGGCGTCCAGCGCCAGCTCGAGAACCCCCGCGAGGGCGTTGCACACAGCACTCGAAATCACCCCGACGACTGCACCCTGCCGCACCACGGTCACGCGAACCCCCTGCGGCTGGTTGCGATCGATGACCACGTCTTCAAGGAGAGTCGTCGACCCCGCCGGCACCACGAGGCGCAGGTCGCCGAGATCCATTGCGTTCGAATCCCGGCGAAAACGCACCGATACCTCGCCGGCGAACGATCCTGTCAATTCGAAGTTGCCGCTCTCATCGGTCACCGCGCTGATCCGCTCGGCGCTCTCGATACTGACCTCGATTCCAGATCGCGGCGTCTCGCCATCGACGGACGAAACGTTGCCCGCGACGATGGCCGAGATACCCGTCCCCGTCACGCCTCCCTCGCTCGAGCAACCGACCAGCGCGAGGCCAATGACCAAAACCCAAAGTGCTTTTCTCATGCTATTTCCGTTTCGCTCCAGCTCGGCGGCGTTGAGGGTTCTTGGGAATACGCCCCGGCGGACCGTCCGTCTTTTTCGATCTCTTCTTCGGCTCTTCGCTCTCCGTCACTTCGTCGAAGTAGTAGACGCCGAGCACGACACGCGAGCGCAGCCCGCCTGGTGCATCCTTCTGGCGGTCGCGATCGTAGGAAGAGATGAGGGCGTTGGCTTTGCGAATGAACTCCTCACCCGAGCGCCGAGCCTCGGTACGCAGATCGCTCAAGGCAGCCGAGCCGACGTTGTCGTAGACGACCTTGCGCTGCAGCCACGGCTCGACGTCATCATCCAGGTTGTGTGCGATGGTCATGAAGAGCTCGGCCGGGTCGGATCCGAGGAGCGCCAACTTCCCCTCCATGCCGTCAGCGGGAATGTGCGCCTCGCGGACCAACTCGACATGCCCATCGGCACCGAGCTCGACCAGGCCGAGGCCGATTAGTTCGTCGAGGACCGCCCGGACGGGAATGTCGACCGCCAGCGAGCGCACCAGATCGGAGAACGTCGCCGCGGCATCGGCGTCGGCTGCCTCGTACTTCAGACGGCGCGGCGCCCCATCCGGCGAAGCGAACGGCGGGCCTGCCATCCAGCGCCCCACGGCGTGCGTCGCAACCGAGTCCTCGACATCGGGAACCGCGACCTCGGTGCGGCGCCGGTTGCGAAGCGCCGAAACCTCTTTGCGGGATATACCGGTCAACAACGCCAGCCGACTATCGGTCTGGCGCTTGAATCGAAGCTCGAAGTCGTCTTCCGCAACGGCGACGTAGAGCTGCTTGAGCATACGCGTCATGGCGGAATACGAGACCCCGTAGCGAATCGCCTGCCGTACGACGGGGCGAAGGACCCGTTGTAGGGCCGCATTGAAATGCTTCTTGAGCTCGGCGGACAACATCTCTGCACAATCGACAGGGCCGCATTGTAGGTGACAAACGCCGCTGCAGGTAGCGGCACATGCGAGGTGGGGGACCGGCCGATGGTCAGCCGATCCCCCGTTTCGCCCGAGCAGGCGTCGATTGTCGAACTATTCGGCGTCCCCTGGGCACGCCTCGACGCAGGCGCGCGCCGTGTGGCGGCACTCTTCGACGGCCGCCCGCAGCGTATCGCGGCAGGGTTGGACGCACTCGCGAACCGCCTCGAGCGCCGCCTGGCACTCTTCGGACGGATCGTCGCGATCCTCACAGGCCTCACGCGCCGCTGCCACTTCATCAGAACACTCGGCTCGGCACTCATGCGCCTCTTCGCGCGCCATCAGACGACACTCGCCGAGGTCTCGCGTGCAGCCAATCACGCACGCCTTGACCGGGCGCAAGCAGGCGTGGACGCACGACCGCACTTCGTTTCGGCAACGCCGTACACCAATCCGGTGCATGAGCTGACAAGGTTTCTGACAGAGTTTCAGACGAACCCGAGCGGCGATGCACTGCGTTGAGTTGCGGTCGTCGGCGCAGTGTTCGCGAACCGCTTCGCGCTCGTCTGCACAACCCTGCCGGCAGGCCTTGACCCTTTCGCGCAAGTCTTGCCGACACTCTCGGGAGAGATCGCGACACTCCCGCTGGCA
Organism: uncultured Binatia bacterium (SeqCode); assembly: GCA_965216585.1. GTDB lineage: Bacteria > Desulfobacterota > Binatia > HRBIN30 > CADEER01 > CADEER01. The sequence goes on from CBDCGC010000003.1 coordinate 1,876,801, forward strand.
AGAGAAGAGCTCCGGTTGCGCGACTGCCGCCGGTGGCGCTGAAATGGCACCCAAGGCAACAGCCAATGCGATTCCAATCAAATTCTTCATGCTTCCTCCTTTGGTTGTGGCACCCATGTTTTTGGGCAGATTTGCCCAAAAACAAATCTTTGTCAAGAACTTTGTCGCCACCAGCCCAAAAAGCCTCATTCCCCAAAAGCCAACAATCCGCCATGATGGCCACTTCGCATGCCCCTCGACATCGGACGTACCCCGGATGGGGATCTGCTCTGGGTGGTCGATCCGTTTTCCGGAGTGATCACGTATCTGACCGACATCCACCGCAAGAGCATCGGCTTTCGCCAGCCGCCAGCCAGAGGTGGCCCGATCGACCAGAAGACCCTGGCATCCTGCCCGTTCTGCCCCGGTAACGAGAAGGAGACGCCGGCGGAGGTCATGCGCTACCCGGACGACCCGGCATCGCCGTGGCAAATCCGCGCCTTCGCCAACCTCTTTCCGCGTGTGCCAAGCGCATGCACGGGCGGTGTCAACGAATCCTATGTCTTGGTCGAAACTCCCAACCACCTGCGCGAGGACGCACAGAACGACGACCACCTGGTCTATACCGCGTCACTGCCGCGCCAGCACCTGCGCCAGATACTCCGCATGGCGATGGCAATCGCCCGGCGCTCGCTGGCCAATCCAAGTGTCGAGGCCGTCGTCATCCGCAAGAATCAAGGCGCGCACTCCGGTGCCTCACAACCCCATCCGCACACCCAGATCATCGGCAGTCCGCGGCCGTTTTCTCCCATCCGGTGCGAGGGCGAAGTGCTGCGCCAGCATCCGGACCTCTGGCAAGAGATGATCGAGCTGGCGCGGAAGGAGGAGTTCGTCATCGAGCAACGCGAGGGGTGCATCCTCTATTTCTCACCCTTTGGGATGTTCCCGCGCAGCTACGACGTCGTCGATCTGGGCACCATGTGCCGGATCGATGAAATTCCACCAGCGCGTCTGGACATCTTTGCCGATCTCCTCCACCAGGGCCTCGAGATCCTCGGCGACACACCGCTCGACTACGAAATCCACGCCGACCCGGGAATCCCCCTGCACGCGCACATCAACTCGCGCGCCTACCCGTACTCCAACATCGCCGGCACTCTCAATCTCCCCTCACTTCTCGTCCGCTGAGCAAAGCCCATCGAATTGACATCGAATTGACTTGGCGAACCCCCTCCCGTAGCAAGGAAAGAGTCGCTACGGGCGACGACAGGAAACCGCCATGGCCAACGAAGATACCGCCGCCGCGATCCGCGCCATCTTCGATGAGATGCCCAAGCGGCTCAATCCCGATGCCGCCGTCGGCGTCGATGCGCTGATGCGCATCAACCTGACCGGCAACGCCGGCGGCACCTATTTCCTCGAGATCAGAGACGGTGCGGCAACGATCAGCGAACGCTCGAGCGGTCAGCCGCAACTGACGATGTCGATCTCGGCCGTCGACTGGGTCGCTCTCATCGAAGGCAGGCTCAACGGTCAGCTCGCGTTCATGAACGGCAAGCTCAAAATGATGGGTGACCTGGGCCTGGCGATGAAGATCCCGACCCTCTTCAACCGCGAACGAAGTCCCCGCCCGGAATCGTAGCGTTCAGCGGCACCGGAAGTCGCTCGCTCAGGCCTGCCGCGTTTCGACCGGTAGGGCCTCTGTCGCGGGCGGCGTACTGGCCCGGCGTTTCTTCATCGTCGTGAAAAACTCTCCGGCCTCGCGCAACAGGCGCTTTCGCTCGTCGCGACTCTTCACCATCTTTTTGACCGACTTGAAGATGTACCCCGGGCGAAAATAGTAGGAGCGATAGAAGCGCTCGACGGCGTCGAAGATGTCGTCGGCACTGAGCTCCGGGTAGCTCACCGTGCAGCGCTGATAACCCGCCTCGTCGTTGTACACCGAGTTGACGAGGAAACCGCCGTCTTGCACGTAGCGGTAGAACTCCGTCCCGGGATACGGCGACGCCAGCGAAACCTGCAGGGTCTCCGGCTTCATCTCGCGAGCAAAGCGGATCGACTCCTCGATCGTTTCCATCGTCTCCCCCGGCAGTCCGACGATGAACGTACCGTGGATCAGGATACCGATGTCGTGACAGTCCCGCGTGAAGCGTCGCGCCCGTTCGGTGCTGACGCCTTTTTTGATGTTCTTGAGTACCGCATCGCTGCCCGACTCGTAGCCGATGACGAACAAACGCAAGCCACCATCCTTCATCGTCTTCAACGTCTCCCGATCGACGTTGGCGCGTGAGTTGGTCGACCAGCACACGCCTAGCGGACGCAGCAGCTCGGCAATCTTGCGGGCGCGCGCCGGATCCGCCGTAAAGGTGTCGTCGTCAAAGAAAATCTCTTTCATCTCGGGAAACAGCCGCGGCATGGCGCGCACTTCTTCGAGCACGTTCTCCGGGCTGCGCACCCGATAGCTATGCCCGGTCGTCACCTGAGGCCACAGACAGAAGGTGCAGCGCGCCGGGCAGCCGCGCCCGGTGTAGAGCGACACGTAGGGATACTGGCAGTAGGGGCTGTTGTACTTCAGATAGTCGAGGTCGCGGTGGTAGATCTCCGTCACGAAGGGAAGTTCGTCGAGCGCCGGACCGTCCAACATCGGCCGTTCCGGATTGTGGTGAATCGTCCCGTTCTCGCGGTAGGAGATGCCGGCGATCTCAGCCCAATCGCGTCCCTCGGACACTTCTTTGACGGCGAGGTCCATTTCCTTGCGGGTGACGAAGTCGATCGCCTCACCGGCCCGCAGCGACGCTTCCGGCTCGGCCGTGATGTGGCCGCCAGCGAAGCCGATGATGCACTTGGAGTTGACGTCTTTCATCATCTGCGCCGTGCGGCAGTCGAGGCGAAACGAGGGGGTGCTGGTGTGCAAAACGATCAGGTCGTATTCGGCCGCCATCTTGGCAACCGTCTCTTGCGACACCTGTTCCGGCGGCGCGTCGACGACTTTGCTGTCGCGGATCATGCCGGCTGGGTAGCAAAGCCACGTCGGGTACCAGAACGACCAGACCTCGCGTGTCGCCTGATAGCGCGAACCAGCCCCGCCGTCGAAGTCGTCGTACGATGGCGGGTTCAGAAAAAGTGTTCGCATGTACCCAGCCCCTCTCCGAATCCGCGCCTGACACTATCCACGGGTATCGCCGAAGGCAAGTCGCCACTTCGCGACCACCAAGACTGGAACCCCCAGGCCGCCGCATCTATATAACAACCGGAAATGCACGAACGCGAAATCCAAAAGATCTTCGACGAGTCCGGTAGGGTTCGCGAGCGCTTCGCCCGGCGCCACAAGAAAACGCTGAGTGGCGTCGTCGAGCTCAGCGCCGAGGCGCTCGCCGCAGGCAACTGCCTCTTCTTCTTCGGCAACGGCGGCAGCGCCGCCGATGCACAACATCTGGCGGCGGAGTTCGTCAACCGCTACAAGCTGCCCCGGGCTCCGTTGCCGGCGCTCGCACTGACCACCGATTCTTCGGCACTGACCAGCATCGCCAACGATTTCGGCTACCGTGAGGTGTTCGCCAAGCAGATCGAGGCGCTGGGCCGCAAGGGTGACGTCGCCTTCGCCATCTCGACCAGCGGCAACGCTTCCAACGTTCTGCGCGCCGTCGCCGCGTGCAAGCGCATCGGCGTGACCACCGTCGGCATGACCGGTGGCAGTGGCGGCAAGCTCGCCGACAAGGTCGATTACCTGCTGTGCGTTGACGGAACCAAGGAGACGGCGCGCATCCAGGAAACCCACATCTTGATCGGCCACACCCTGTGCGAGCTCGTCGAGAATGACCTCGAGAGTCGCAACCAAGCGACGAAGAGCAGGTCGAAAAGATGAAGAAGGTGCGGCCTCTCGATCTCAAAAGCGTGCGCACCTATCCGCTGCGCCGCCGGTCGAGCAAGGTCGCCACCACGGCACTGGGCAGCGTACCCGAGGCCGGCTCGACGGTGGGGGAATTTCTCGACGGGCTTCCCGACATTCTCGCCGCCGCCGACTTGCGAGCCATCGCCAAGGCGCTGGCCGACCGCCACCGCAAGGGTCGTACCATCATCCTCGGCATGGGAGCCCACCCGATCAAGGTTGGGCTTTCGCCGCTGATCATCGACCTGATGGAACGCGGCATCCTTTCGGCGATCGCCATGAACGGCGCCTGCATCGTGCACGACTTCGAGCTCGCCTACCACGGCGCCACATCGGAGGACGTCGGTGCCTCTCTCGATGCGGGCCGCTTTGGCATGGCGCGCGAGACGGGCCGCTTTCTCAACCAGGCAATCACCCGGGGTGCGGATCAGGGCCTCGGTCGCGCCGTCGGCGCGGCGATTCGCGCCGCCAAACCAGCCCACGAAGAGCTCTCCATTCTCGCCGCCGGGGTCCGCCTCGACATCCCAGTCTGCGTGCACGTCGCCGTCGGCACCGACATCATACACATGCACCCCGAAGCCGACGGCGCCGCCATCGGCGAAGCGAGCCTGATCGATTTCCGCCTGCTCGCCGGCGTTGCGCAGAGCTTGCACCGCGGCGTCTTCGTCAATCTGGGTTCTGCAGTCATCATTCCGGAGGTCTTTCTCAAAGCACTCAACCTCGCCCGCAACGTCGGCAACCGCGTCGATCAACTGGTGACGGTCGACATGGACTTCATGCGTCACTATCGACCCGGCGTGAACGTCGTGCAAAGACCTACGCAAACCGGCGGCAAGGGCTACCGGCTGACGGGACATCACGAGATCATGTTCCCGCTCCTCTGCGCCGCCATCCTCGAAAACCTGCAAGCGACACCGGCCAAACGATCTCGCAAGAAGAAGTGAACCATGCGTATCGGCCGCTACGACAATCCCAACGTCTGCGTTTCGTTCTCCGCGATCAGCCCCGAGGTGCGCGCCGAACCGATCGCACTCGAGGTCAGTGACGGCGCCATCAGCACCGGCATCCTCTACACCAACGGACCGGCCAAGACGGTCGTCTGCTTCATGCACCCGCAGGCCGACATGAGCCGCCACTACGCCGTCCCGGGGCTGCTCGCGGCCGGCTACGCGGCCTTCGCACAGAACAGCCGCTATCTTCACAACGACACCCACTGCATTCATGAAACCCTGTTGCGGGACGTCGCCGCAGGGCAGCGCTTCCTCCGCCAGCGCGGCTTCGAGCGCGTCGTTCTCATTGGCAACAGCGGTGGCGGCTCGCTCTTTTCCTTCTATCAGTCGCAGGCCGTGACGGCCGCCGCCGAACGCATCGAGCGAACACCGGCTGGCGACCGCACCGACTTGTCGCGCGAAGACATGCCGGCTGCCGACGGGCTGATTCTGCTCGCCGCTCATCTCGGTGAGGGCAAGGTTCTCACGCAAATGATCGACCCGTCGGTGACCGACGAAAACGACCCCCTGTCCTGCGACGACAGCCTGGACGCGTTCAATCCCGACAACGGCTATCGCCTGCCGCCCGAGTCGAGCAACTACACCGCCGATTTCGTGCAACGCTACCGGCAGGCGCAGCGAGAGCGCATCGCCCGCATCGACGCTCGCGCGCGCGCCGCCCTGGCTACGCGCCGCGATGCGCGCCAACGCATGGGCAATGCAGACTTCGCCGACCTGAGTGCCGCTGAGCAACGGGCATGGACGCGCCGCGCCGCGGCACTGCCCCCGTTCGTCGTCCACCGCACCGAGGCAGATCTGCGCGCCCTCGACCTGAAGCTCGATCCGTCGCAACGCAACGCCGGTACGCTCTATTCCTATCGGCCCGACATCACCAACTACATGGAGCTCGGTTTCGCCCGCGTCACCAGTCCCAAGGCGTGGCTCAGCACCTGGTCGGGGATCTCCTCCCATGCCGCGCTCGAGCTGACCGCGCCACAGGTTACGGCACCGGCCCTGGTCGTTTCGTACACCGGCGACAACGTCATCTTTTCATCGGACTGCCGCCAAGCCTTCGACTACCTTGCGTCGACCGACAAGTCCTTCGTCGAAGTCGATGGCGATCACTACGGCTACGGCACCGGCAGCCAGGAACGCAGTGGCGCTCGCCTCGCCGTCGCTGCCATCGTCGAGTGGTTGGACGCGCGCTTCGCCACCACCTGAGGCCGCCCGGTGAAAGAAGAGAGCAAAGCCGATCGCATTCGCCAGCTCGCCGGCGCCGGGCGCCCGCTCGTCATGGGCGGCGTCTACGACGGACTGACGACGCGCTTGGCCGATCGCGCCGGTTTTGAGGTTCTCTTCGCCGGTGGGTTCAGCGTTGCCGCGACACTCCTCGGCGAACCCGACTTCGGCTACCTGACGCAGTCCGACATGGCCGACACCGCACGGCGCATTTGCCGGCTCACCGAGCGCCCGGTTCTCATCGACGCCGACACCGGCTACGGCAACGCGCTCAGCGCCGCGCGCACGGCCGAGCTCTGGCACGCTGCCGGCGCCGCGGGTTTGTTCCTGGAGGACCAGGTATGGCCCAAGCGCTGCGGCCACATGCGCGGCAAAGAAGTCGTCGCGCGCGATGAATGGACCGCCAAGCTGCGGGCGGTACTTTCCCGCCGGCCCGCCAACGATCTCTTCCTCGTCGCCCGCACCGACGCCCGCGCCGTGCTCGGCCTCGACGAAGCGATCGAGCGCGGCAAGGCAGCACGCGACCTCGGTGCCGATGCCATTTTCATCGAGGCACCCGAATCGATCGCGGAGATGGAGCGCATCGCCAAAGAGATCCCAGGCGCCAAGGTAGCCAACATGGTCGAAGGCGGCCAGACCCCGCTACTCGACGCCGACGAGCTACACGACCTCGGCTTCGACCTGATCGTTCACCCACTCACCGCACTGCTGGCCAGCACCAAGGCAATCCAAGACGTCTACCGCCTCCTGCGCCAGCACGGCACGTCGAGACAATCGGCCCAGAGCTTGGCATCATTCGATGAGATCAATGAAGTCGTCGACCTCACGAGCCGTTACAACCTCGCCGACAGACTGAGCCGGTACGACGAGTGACGCTCGAGCCAACCGCGTTCAGCATCCAGCGTCGCTGAACAACTTCTTCAGCGCCTCTCTGATTTCTTCGTCTTTCAAACCCGGCATGGCGGCTCGCAGTGCGCCGAGGCGTTCGCAGGTAGCAGCCTTGTCGCCCTTGGCCAGCGCCAGTCGCGACTGCTCGTACTGGCCGCGAAACCAGCCGGTATCACCCGGCCGCACTTTGTCGGTATAGGTCACCCAGTACTCGAGTGCCTTGCCGGGATCGTCTTTCGCTTCGGCGATGCGCGCCAGACCGCGCAGCGCCGCCAGGGTGTTTGGATTCTGCGCCACGACAGATGCATAGGTAGCGGCAGCGGCGTCGAGCTGCCCCGCTTTCTCTTGCAACTGGGCGATCGACACGCGCTGGCGCAAGCTCGCCTCTTCGCCGCCCGCCTGGCCGGCGAGGTCGAAGAGGGCGACTGCGACTCGCGCCGCCGGCGCGGCGTCGGTCGGACTTTCACTCAGGCGCCCCGACTTTGCGTAGGCGTTGGCGAGCGTGCGCAACTCGGCAGCCCGCCCCTCTTCGACGAGCGCCTGGCCACTGACCTGCACTTCGTCCACCGCCTCGGCAAAGCGACCGAGCTTCAACAGCGCACCCAACCGCATGCGCGCGGCTTGCGGAATGAGACCGCTCTGGCCGGCAAAGCGCTTGGCGTAGCCCTCCAGCAACGCCGCCGTGGCGGCGTGGTCGACATCCTCGGAAAGCGACGCGTGCACCGCGCGCAACAAGGTCACCTTGGCGTTGAGCTCCTGCAGCGGCACGTCGCTGCCGCGATAGCCCGCTGCGCGCTGGTCGTAGTCCGTCAGGTCGCTGCCGATTTGGCGGACGATCTCGTCGCGCTGCTGACTGTCAGTCGCCACCCGCAGCAGCTCGAAGCGGCTCTGCAGAGTGCCGAAACGGGACCGCACCAGATAGCTCGCATCCTTCGTCACGCGACCATAGCTCGCGATCGCCTCGGCGAATTCACCGGTCGCCTGCAGATACTCGCCCAAACGATAGTGCGCCTCATCGCCGTGGGCGTGGTCGGGGTGGTGTTCGAGCAGCTCGCGCAGCGCCGCGACGTAGCGAAGAGCCAACTCCTGCGGTGGATCCTCGACCGCCATCAGCGACTCGAGCGCCTTGAAACGCAGATAGCGCGCCTCGCCGGCGTGGGATGGTGAGCCCGCTCCCGCCAGCGCCGCACTCAGGGCAGCGTTCGCCTGATCGAATCGCTGCGCCTTAAACTCACACACGCCGGTCCAGTAGTGCGCCTCGTGGCGCCGCCGCTTCGCCTCACCGCTCTTGCCGGCGATGATCTTGTCGAGCAGCGGTTTCGCCCCTTTGCAGTCTTCCTTTTGCAGAAGCATTTGCGCCAGTTGCCACTGCGCCGTCGGTGAATCAGCCTTGCTCACCCACTGGCTCGGATCCTTGACCTGGGAGAAGAGCAAGGCATCCACTTTCTCTCCCCAGCCCTTGCCGGCTCGGCGCAACTCGGTCATCACGGCGCCGGCCTGCCGCCGGTAGTCCTCGGCCCGGGATCCGCTGGCGCCGTCGGCCAGAGCGAACAACGCCTGCAGTTGGTAGAAGCGAATCACCGGCGCATCCTCGCTCGCCGCCAGACCACCATTGAGTAGATCGTTGGCGTAGGCGACCACCTTGGTGCGGTTGCCGCCGCGAAAATAGCTGTCGAGCAACGCCATCCGCGCCTTCGCCTTGCGCTCGCCCGACGCCGCACCTTCGAGCACGGTCTTGAAATCGCGTCGAGCCCACTCCTGGATGCCGAGCTCGAGATAGCAGAGGCCCCGACCGAGCAGACTCTCGCCGACCAACTCGCGGGAATGTTCGCCAACCGCAAACTCCGAAAAGCCCTTCTCGCACGCCTTCAACAGCTCTTTGCGCCGGCTTCCCTGGTGAACCCGTGCGCCGTAGTAGCTCAACCAGTTCAGATAGTAGAGCGCGTTTGCCGCCACCATCTGCGAGCTCTTGAACGACGCCGTTTCGTACAGGGCTTCGAGATCACCATCCCGGTCCATCACCTCGCGTGACAATCGCTCGAGGCGGTCGTTGTGAGCGCGGTAGATCCCGCTCAGGGGCGCGTTGACCGCATCGAAGGCGGCGCGCAACTCACTTCCCCGCTGCTCGTCGTCCCCCGTGCGCTGCAAACGGTCGCTCTCATCGATGTAGCTGAGCACCAGCTCACCCAGCTTTTCGACCATCGCCTTTTCCGAGTGCGGATCTCCTGACAGCGAGCGCGCCTGACCCGCCAGTTCACGGGCGCGCGCCGAGATCGACGAAAGGGAGAGCGCCGCGGCGCCATTGGTCGTAGCGATCACGGCAATCGATACGGCGCCGACGATCGCGCGTATCGTCACGACAGCTCCTCGAGATGGCGGGCCATCTCGGTCTTCCAGCGCTTGCCGAACGTCAACACCAGGACATCGCGAATGAGCTGCTTGTCGTCGGCGAGGTGGACCAGCTCACCGCCGCCAGCCGCAGCGAGCTCGCGGTAGACTTTCTCAACGTCGTGGTAGTAGTCGGGCTTGGGGGAAGGCTCGAACGGCTTCGTACCGTGCAGCGACTTCCACATCCACTTGCTGAAATGCAGATGAAGACCGTCGGTCACGTCGATGGTGCTGAGATTCCCCCCGTCACCCTTGAACGATCGCACCAGCGAGCGCAGCGTGGCTACGTCCTCCGGATGGGGTGGCGATCCGCCGACCAAGATGACGATCTTCTTCGACTTCTTGCGCCAGGAGAGATCCTGCACGGCGGTGTCGATCGCCTCGAGCACCGCCTCTTCCCAGTCGCCACCGCCGGACGCCGTGATCTGCGACACGAAACCGAGAAGCTTGTCCGTGCGAAAGCTGAGATCGGTCCACCGCGTGACATACTCGTCACCCTCGTCGCGGTAGGCGACGATGCCGATGCGGCTCGTCGGCACCATTTTCTGGATCGACTGCACCAGTGACGCCGCGCGTTCGCGCACCTGGTCGATGACGAACTGCATACTCTCCGTCGTGTCGATCACCAGCACCAGATCGAGCCCGACTTTGCGCAAACCGCCGACGTAGTCGCCAAAGCTTCCGCCCAGGCCACCGATGCCGCCAGAGCCGTACGACAGATTCGGCGCCGCCACCACCGGACCGCCCTTGGCGCGTCCCAACTTTGGACCGATGGCTCCCAACTTCGGAACCTTGGGGGCGCGGACGTTGCGCACCCGCGGGCCGCGCGTGCGCCCGGCATCGCGACGCGGTGCGTGCGCGACGTTGAGCAGACCGGCATAGTCTTCGAGTGATGGAGCGCCGTCGAGGTCGTCGAGACCGATGTCACCCGCTTCGACGATCTTCACATCCACCTTGTCGACCTGGCGAATGACTGTGAGAGAGAACGTCGTCAGTCCGACGAGCAAGAAGGCGTGCAACAACGTCGACGCCGCAAAGAACCCGGCACGGCTGTTGCCGCCACCCGCCCAGGGGTCGACACGGCGCTGCTCGGGAGGCGCAACGGCGGCAGATTCCGCCTGCTGCTCGCCGTCCGAAACCATGACGGGCAGGCCCTTCGCTACCTTCGCGCCCGCTCGGCGGCGATCGCGATCTGTGTCGCCCCGGCCTTCTGTGCCAGCGACAGAACCTGCACTGCTTCGCCGAAGAGCACTTCCCGATCACCCTCGAGGACGACCGGCGCCTCGGGGTTGGCGGTCAAGAGCTCGGCCAGTGCCCCCTCGACGTCCTCGTACGGCGTCTGCACGTTGTTCACGAAAATCTCCTGGCTGGGAGTGACGGACACCGTGATCTCGCGCGGCGCCGAGGCCGTCGAGTCCACTTCCGGCAGAGAGATCTTCGCACCCGACTCGACCATGGCGGCGCTGCTCACCATGAAGATGATGAGGAGGACGAGAAAGATGTCGGTCAGCGGTGTGATGTTGATGTCCGCCATGATGGACGAAGCGGCGCCCTTTTTCGGTCCACTAAGCGCCATGGGCCTGCTTTCCGACGTGCAGGGAATCGAGAACTCGGTTCGAAGCGATGGTCAGCGCCGCTTCGATACGCTCGATCCGGGTTTGAAAGTAGTTGAAGAAAATCACCGCGATGATGGCGACACCGAGACCGAGGCCGGTCGCAACGAGCGCTTCTGAAATACCCGCCGCGACGACGGCGAAGCCGCCGCTGCCCATGACCGCCATGTTGTGAAACGCCTTGATGATGCCGACGACGGTGCCGAACAGGCCGATGAACGGGGCGCTCGCGCCGACCGTACCGAGGATCCACAGCGGCCCCTTCAGCGCTTCGACTTCTTCGTAGCGCTTTTCCTCGGTCAGGTCGGCGAGGTAGTCGAGCGAGTCACTCGAATGCCGCTCGAGCACATCGGTAAAGATGCGCCCCGCCGGCGTATCGACCTGTCCCTTGGCCTGGCCCAGCGCCTCGCCGACCTCGCCCTTTTCCAGACTCGGGCAGATCCCGCTGGCAAGGCCGAGGCTGTTTTTGACCAGGTTGCGCAGCGACCACAAGCGCTCGAAAACGATGGTCACGGTGGCGATCGAAAACGCGATCAACGGGTACGTCGCCAGCGCACCTTGATGAATCATGTCCAATACACTCAAACCTTCCACGGAACCTCCCGAATTTCGGCCACGAACTATTCGCAATCCAATCTCTCAGTGTCAATTCAGCGCCAGGTAAACGCAAGCTCTGCGCACTGCTCGGGCTTTTTCGCCACGTAATCGGCTATATTCCCTACCGTGCCGCAGCCAATGTCCACCACGACTGCAAGCAAACGCATTCTCATCGCCGGTGCCGGCGCGCTGGGGTCGGTCTTTGGCGGCTTCTCGGCCAAGGCCGGCCACGACGTCACCCTACTCGGCCGGCGCACCCACATGGAAGCCATCGCAGCCAAGGGCTTGACGATCGACGGCATCTGGGGCGAGCACGCGATCGACGACCTGCCGACGGCGACCGATCCCTCCCACCTGCGCGGCCCCTTCGACGCCATCCTTCTCACCGTCAAATCCTTCGACACGGCGAGCATGGCGAGCGAGACACTGGCCTTCCTCGGCGATGACGCAGTGATGATCTCCCTGCAAAACGGCCTCGGCAACGTCGAGACGGTCGAGTCGATTGCCGGTACCGAGCGCACGATCGGAGCGCGGGTGATCTTCGGTGCGGAAGTCACTTCGCCCGGCAGGGTACACGTCAGCGTCATCGCCGATCCCAACGCCGTCGGCTCGCTGGCGGCGTCGGCACACCCTCGGCGCGAAGAACGTGCACGGCAGTGGGCCAAGACGTTCGACGCGGCCGGGATTCCGTCGCGCTACACCGACGATCTGGCCAGCCGGCTGTGGGCAAAGGTTCTCTACAACGCCGCACTCAATCCACTCGGCGCCCTGCTCGGCCTTCACTACGGCGCTCTGCCCGAACGCCGGGAGAGCAGGTCGATCATGGATGCCGTCATCGATGAGTCGTTCGCCGTCGCCATCGCCGACGGCGCCAATCTCCAGTGGCCAACGGCAGCCGCGTATCGGGAAGAGTTCTACGATCGCCTGGTACCCGCCACTTACGATCATCGGCCATCCATGTTGCAAGATCTGGAAGCGGGACGCCGAACGGAAATCGACGCCATCAACGGCGAGGTGGTACGGCGCGGCGCGCTGCGCGGGATCGCAACGCCAGTCAATCAGACTCTTTCCGACCTGGTGCGCCTACGCCATCGCGATTGACTTTCGCTCGACCGACCGATTGTCTCGTTTCATGAAGCTCGAGTTGCCGGCCGATCTCTACGGTGAAATCTGCGCCCACGCGGTCGACACCTTCCCGGACGAGTGCTGCGGGATCGTCGTCGAGCGCGGCGGCACCATGCAGGTCGAACGCATCACCAACGTGCAAGACGAGAAACACGCGGAGAACCCCGATCTCTTCCCCCGCACCGCCCGCACCGCCTACACCATGGGCGCCGAGGCGGCGCCGTTGCTGGTCGCCCACGAACGAGGCGACCTGCGCCTGCGCGTGTTCTACCACTCCCACCCTCAACACGACGCCTACTTCTCCGAGGAAGACAAGAAGCAGGCGACGGCTTGGGACGAACCCAGCTATCCCGATGCTGCGCAGCTCGTGGTTTCCGTCTATGACGGTGTCGTCAAGTCGGCCAAGGCCTTCCAGTGGAGCGAGTGTGCCCGCGACTTCGTTGAAATCGACTTCGTGCACGACGGCGCAGCGAGGATTCCGGATTGAAACTTCACCACACCAGCCACGGCGACGGCGAGCCAACCGTCGTCCTGACGCACGGGATCTCGGCCAGCGCCGGCACGTGGCGCTTCCAGGTCCCGGCCTTCGAAAAGGTCTGCCGCACCGTCACCTGGGACCTGCGCGGCCACGGTGCATCCGACAGCCCGCCAGGCCCCTACGATATGGGAGATCTGGCGCGCGACATGCTGCAAGTCGCCGATGAAATCGGCGCCGAACAGATCGTGCCGCTCGGCCACTCGGCCGGTGGAGCGATCTCGCTGCGTTTTGCCCTCGACCACCCGGAGCGCACCAAGGCGCTCATTCTCGTCGGCACAGCCAGCGAGGCAAACGAACGCTCACGCGACTTCTACATGCAGCTCGCCGGCGTCGCCAAAGAGCGCGGTATGGATGCGGTGGTCAAACGCCTCGGCATGGTCAAAGAGGCGGCCAATCTGGTTGCCGCCGATCCGCAGGGTTTCGCCCACGTCACACGCGCCATGGCGGGACTCCACGCCGACCCAATGACCGAGCGCCTGAGTGAAATCAGATGTCCGACGCTGATTCTGGTCGGAGAAAAGGACTTCCTCGGAGCCGGGGGGTCGGTGATCATGAGCCGCAAGATCGCCGGATCCGAGTTGGAGATCATCCCCGAACGCGGCCACGGTCTGTTCCTGGAGGACGCCGCCGGGTTCAGCGAACGGGTACTGCACTTCCTGGCGCGACTGGGTTAGCCAGTCGCTTCGGGGAGGGACCCAAGCGACGGAAGGGACCAAAGGGATTGGGTCGTTCTACGATTGTCTGATCCCAGGGCTCTGGCAGATCAGGGTGTGGGCCGTTGCATCGGCCACGACCAGCGACGAGATCTCGCGGGCGCGGCCGCGCTCGGCGGGAAACACAGCCGTCTTGAAATGCGCGGTCTTGCCGACCAGCCAGCCGTCACGGCGGCGGGCCGGTCCCTCGGCGAGCACTCGCACTTCGCGACCGATGAGGGATCGGTTGATCTCGGCCGAAATCTCTTCTTGCAGAGCGATCATGCGCTGCAATCGCTCGCCCTTCTCTTCCTCACTGACGGTTTCCTCCCAGCCACCCGCCTTGGTGTGGCTACGCCGCGAGTACTTGAACATGAACGCGCTGTCGTAACGGACGCGGCGCATCAGCTCGAGGGTCCGTTCGAAGTCGTCGTCGCTCTCACCGGGAAAGCCAACGATCATGTCCGTGCTCAAGGCGATTCCCGGCACGGCGGCGCGCAGGCGGGCGACCAGTCTCTCATACGCGTCGACATCGTAGCCGCGCTCCATGCGCGCCAGCACGGCATCGGAACCCGATTGCACCGGCAAGTGTAGTTGTGGGCAAACCTTCTCACACGTCGCCATGGCGTCGACGACATCGTCGCCCATGTCGCTCGGATGCGGCGACGTAAAGCGGATACGATCGATCCCATCGACGTCGTTCGCCGCGCGCAACAGATCGCCGAACCCGTCATCGCCATCGCGATAGGCATTGACCGTCTGGCCGAGGAACACGACTTCGCGAAAACCCGCCTCGGCCGCCCCTCGTACCTGGCTGAGGACCTGCGCTGCCGGCAGGCTGCGCTCGCGGCCGCGCACGAAGGGCACAATGCAAAACGTGCAGAACTTGTCACAACCGCGCATGATGGTGATCCAGGCGCGCACACCATCGCCGCGATCGGGCGCGATGTCGGCGTAGTTCTCCTGTTTGTCGAGACGCACGTCGACGAAGGGATCTCCACCAACCAGCTCCGGCAACCGCCGGTAGGCATCCGGGCCGGCGACGAAGTCGAGATGCGGAGTCTTGTCGAAGAGGTGGTCGCGGAAGTGCTGCGCCATGCACCCAGCCAGGCCGATCTGCACGTGAGGGCGTTCCCGTTTGTGCTTGGCCAAGGCACCGAGGCGCCCGAAGATGCGATCTTCGGCATGCTCGCGAATCGCGCAGGTGTTGAGAAGAATGACATCCGCCGTCTCCGGAGCGTCGACGGCGCAAAATCCCGAGCGAGCCAGATGACCGCGGATCAGCTCCGTGTCGGCCAAGTTCATCTGGCAGCCGTAGGTCTCGATGTAGACATTGGGCATGGCGAACATTCGAAGCTACCACGGCCGGAACCGCGCGCAAGCAATCGCAGACCAAGGGCCTAGCAAGACCAAGACATCTGCACTTCACACTTGACCAAACGCGAGAGTACCCTACCCTGTTCCACGCTTGGAAGGTTCGCAGTCGCCTGCGCCTGCCAGCGCCTCGACGCGACAGGTGAAGCCTCGATGAAGAACGGTGCGAAGCTAGACCCATGGCTGCTCGGCTTGTTCGTGCTCCACCTGTTCCGAGCCCTTTGGTTCGCGGACCTCTACCCGCACGCCATCCACGATCCCGACCTGATGGCATACTTCGTCTACTTCAGGAATTGGATCGCAGGCTCCGACGCGCTGCACGGTGCGTCGTATTTCACCGTACCAAAGCCGCTATTGGTATTTTTCCTCGGCCCACTGGCCGATGTATCCACGGTCTCTACGATCACCGCCATCGTCGCGGCTTTCATTGGCGCCATCACCTACTTGATCGGCCGTGACTCCTTCGACCGTACCATAGGAATCGCACTCTCCTTCGGCCTCTTACTCGACGCCGACATGGCGGGATTCGCACTTCGATCGAGCGCTGACTTGTATCTCGCATTCTTCCTGATGGCGACAATCTGGCTATCCATACGTCGGCACCTACTCGCTTCCTCGCTTTTTCTACTCGCCGCCGGGTTGATCAAGCCCGTGGCTCTTCCTTGCGCCCTTCACTTCCTGGCCCTCGACGACGTCCGTTGGCCACGCCGACTGGTCGCAGCACTCCTGCCCCTTGCCGCCGTACCATTGTTGCTCCTATCCAACCAGAGCCTCCTAGGTGACGCGCTCGGGTCCACTCACTTTTTCGCCAGCTTCGAGGGACTCAGTGAAGGAACCGCCATTGGGCCGAACGAAGTCGTCCGCTTCGTGTTCTGGACCCAGCTCGCGAAAAGGACGTTCATATCGACAGCACCGTTTGGAATAATCGGCATTGTCTTGTGGTTGAGCGAGGACCGTCGACGACTGACTCATCCGTTCTTTCTGGTGCCAATGTTGTTTCTCGGTGGATACGTCGGTCTTTCCACGATTGCACCCTTCGTACCTTTCTACCGCTTCTTTTGGCCGGTTCAGATCTGGTACACCGCGTTCTTGCTCTTCGGAATCTGGGAAAGCGCGCGGCGAATCGTCAACTCACCTAGAGTGAGGCTGGCCATCATTGCCGCCGTACTGTGGTTTGCAGTCGACGATGCGGTCAGCCGGCAAATCAAGTACAGCAGGCACATCGCAACGCCCTTCGACAACGCGATGGCGTTCGTAACCAAGGTATCCGAGACCTGGGCAGTCGAACGGCGCCCGAACGACACGATTCTCACACCGCTCGCGTTTCTTCCCTACTTCATGTGGCAGCTCGAAACTGGTGCGACCCTGGATAGGGTCTTCGTAGCAGAGCGCTTGGAAACCGAAATCGCGCCCGGCAAACCGGAGTGGATCGTTTGGGTCCCCGACATTTTTACCAGACCTGACGCGCGGCCCAAGGTGATCGAGTTGATCCAAAACGGTGGCTACCAAATACGCGCGGGCGACGATTCTGCCGCCTTGCTCAGGCTTCCCGCACCTTGACGCTCCGTTTCGGCGTTCGCGCCGGGCGCGCAAAGGCCGAAACTGCCGCGACTCCGGGGCTCGCAAATCACCGGAAACGGGCTTCGACGATCTGACGGTGAACCGGTAGACATCGGGCGTGCTCAGCGGATACATCACCGTGGCTACCGAGCGATAAGAGACCCGCGTCGGCCAGCACGCAAAGCACCGGAGGAGTCATGACACGCACTCGAGCCATTCGCCGCGCCCTCATCTTCATCGCCGCCTCGCTCTTCGCCGCCTGCGGCGGTGACGACGACCGAGCCGCGGCGCCCAACCTCTTGCTCAGCGATCAGCAGCTCAACATTGCTCACCGCGGTGGGAATCGTCTAGCGCCCGAGGAGACGCTCGAGGCCTGGCGCTCCGCCCTTGCGGTTGGCGCCGACGTCTTGGAGATGGACTTGCACGCAACGGCGGACGGCGTCCTGGTTCTGCTACACGACGGCACCGTCAACCGCACGACCGACGGCGAAGGGCGAATCCGCGAGCTCAGCTGGGCCGAGGTGCAAGAGCTCGACGCCGGCTACGATCACACTCGCGACGGCGGCGAAACCTACCCGTTTCGCGGACAGGGAGTGCACATCCCCTCCCTCGAGGAGGTCTTCACGGAGTTCGCCGACCAGTACATGGTCATCGAGATCAAGCAATCCGTGCCGTCGATCGTCGACGCCTTCGACGCGATGTTGACGCGGATGAACATGCGTGAACGCGTCGTCGTCGCCTCGTTCAACGACGACACCATCGCCGAGTTTCGCGCCAAAGCTCCGGACGTACTCACCAGCTACTCGCTCGACGAAGCAACCGAGCTCTTTCTTCTCAGCGAAGAGGACGAAGAGAGCTACACGCCACCGGCGCGATTCCTGCAGGTGCCGCCCGACTTCCAAGGGGTGGAGGTCCTGGTGCCGGAGTTCATCGCCAAAGCTCGGCGCCTCGGTCTCAAATTCCACGTCTGGGGCGACATCAACGCTCCCGAAACCATGCGCGAGCTCCTCGACCTCGGCATGGATGGCCTCATCGTCGACGATCCGGAAACCCTCGCCGAAATCCTGGCCAGCCGCTAGCGCTCACGGATCGAGATTTTCGAGCGCTCCGCTTTCGAAGTCGAGCCGCCGATAGTAACAGTTGCGCGGCTCCCCCTTGGAGTTCTTCGTGTGGCAAATGTCGCCGCGTCGCGGGCGAACACGGTAGACGAGGGAGTTCTGCTCGCAGTTGACGCGAACCTCGAGCAGATCGAACATCTCCCCGGACGACTTGCCCTTCTCCCACAGTTCTTTGCGCGACGTGCTCCAGAAAACCGCGGTGCGTGTATCGAGCGCAGTCTGCAACGCCAGCTCGTTGGCATAGGCGACGAGAATGACTTCATCCGTGTCGACGTTCTGCACGGCGACCGGCAACACCCCCGGTGCATGTTCTGCCACTTTTGCCAGCTTGTCGAAATCGAGTCTCAGCTCCGTGCCTTCTTCTACTTCTTTGCTCATCCGCACTGAGCTATCACTCGCCCACCGGTGCTCCAACCCCGCTTTACGATCGTCCGATCGCGACACGCACGACACAGGACCGGCGCGTCAGACCTCGAGACCGATGGCCCGCATCAAGCCGAGGGCGTTGCTCTTGCGCACCGGACCGTCGTGCATCTTGTAGTCGAAAACCATTTCGCCTGCGACGAGCTGGTCGGCGAAGTGAACGTTGCGCGCCCGCCGCCCGAGCTCTTCGACGACCTCGGTGAGCTTGAGGTCGTGCGTCGTGATCAAGCCGATCGCCCCGCTGTTGAGCAGCGTTTCGACGATCGCCGCCGCACCGATTCGGCGATCGTGCGAGTTGGTTCCGTGCAATACTTCGTCGAGAAGAAAGAGCAGCGACAACTCGCGGCTAGTGAGATCGACGACGCGTTTCAATCGCTTGATCTCCGCGTAGAATTTCGACGTTCCATCGAGCAGCGAGTCCTGAACTCGCATCGACGTTCCGACCTGTAAAGGAGTCATGCGCAACTCGGCAGCGCATACAGGCGCACCCGCCTGTGCGAGCACCGCATTGACTCCGATGCTGCGCAACAGGGTGCTCTTGCCGGACATATTCGACCCGCTGACGACCAACAACGCAGGCTCTCCACCCAGCGCGACGTCGTTGCCAACGCACGCACCCGACGGCATCAGCGGATGGCGCAATTCGCGCGCGGCGAAGCGCGGCGCCGATCTAGCACCGGCGCGCAACTCGGCAGGCTCGACCTGCGGCCACGTCGTGCGCTCGAGATTTTCGTACGCGAAGCCGGAGAGACAGCTCAGGGCCTCGTATTCGCCGGCAACCGCCAACCACATCCCGATCCGTGGCCCGTACTCGCGACGCCACGATTCGATCGCCAGTGTCGATTGAGTGCCCCAAAGCAACAGCGGCGCCAGCGCAGCAAAGATCTGATTGCGCCGCGCATCCAAGAGCTGGATGAGTTTGTGCAATCGAACGATCGCGGCGGAAGCAGAGGTATCGCCGGTGGCCAAGCGCTCTTTCAACGCGCGCAACGGTGGCGCAGCGAAGTCCGACGTCTCAATCTGCTCGAGAATACCCGCAAGACTGTCGAGCTCTGCCGCCGGCACCTCGAGCGACCGCGCCGTCTGCTTGACGCGTTGGCGACAGCGCAACCCGAAGGCCGCTTGCAGGCCGAGCGCGAGCAGAAAGAAGCCTGCCGGAACGATCGCTGCGCGCTGCAAGACGAGCGTAACCAGGGTAAGGGCAACCAGCCCAGCGGCAATCCCACGCGCGACACCAATCGACGGCGGCAGCGGCGCCGCCGCCCAGCCGCGCAAGTGATCGGCGTCGATGGCGCCGGCGATCTCGTCACCAATCAGCGCCAGCGCCTCTCGGCGATCGACATCGTCGCGAAGCTCCTCGACGGCCACCCGTCGGCGCGCGATCTGGCTCGGCGCCGCCGCCCCACGCAACCAATCGGCGAGAGTACTCTGACCGAGCGCGGTGCGGGCGATGCAGAGGAGCTGAAAGAGAGAGCCGTGGCCAAAGATGTCGAGATCGGCGGCATAGGGATGGTCGGCCGAGGAATACTCCTCGCCGAGAACACCGTGTTCCGGCCAGGTTCCATCCAGACGCGCGAGGCCATGCGCGTAGCAAGCAACCACCCGTTCGCCACGCTGGCGCCGGCGTATGACACCGGCGTGGTAGTAGACCAGCAGGGCAAACGCGACGGCGACGGCGACGAGCAACGGAAACGGCAGTCCACGCTCGAAGACGAACCAGGCAACGGCGATGCCGGCGACGAACACCCACAGGCGCAGGTTGGCGATCTGGCGCTCGCGCTCGCGGCAACTGGCGACCTCCTTCTCCGCAGCCCGATGGCGCTCGCCGTAGAGCGCAAGTGCCGCGCAATCTTTCAAGACGGTATCCGTCGCATCCAGCGTGGGAGGAATACGTCCTCGACTTTCTGAAAAACCACGGTCACGGGCTCGTCGATGCGGATCGTGCTTGGATCGACTTCGTTGATCGGACCTTCCGCGGTGGCGACGAGGTTTCCGCAAAGGCGCAGACCGGGGTCCTCTTCGAGAGCGACGACGATGGCGTTGTAGGGCGCCAGCTCAGCATAGGCGGGCAGCAGCGGCGGGTGCGCGACGACGTACGACCAAACCGTAGCGCGACCCGACATCGCCTGCCAATCGTGGCGCAGAGAGCGGCAGCCGGGGCACATCGGCCGCGGCGGCATACGCCAGCGACCGCAATCACTGCACTGCTGCATCAAGAGCTCGCCGCGCGCCGTCCCTCGCCAAAACGGCGCCGCGTCTTCGCTCTCTAGGTCCGGTAGCAAGAACGAGGACTCAGCCATCGCCGTCACCCCTCCACGGTCGAACGATCTCAGTCACGGCGCAGCACCAGCGCACTCGTCGGGACCCCTTCCCCGCTGGTCACCAGACAGCTCTTGGCGCCCTCCACCTGACTCGTCGACGTGCCGCGCATCTGGCGAACCCCTTCGAGAACCAGGTTGAATCCGTGCACGTATGCTTCGGACATGCCGCCCCCCGAGGTGTTCGTCGGCAGGCGACCGTCCGGCCATTCGAGAGCGCCATCGTCGGTAAACGCTCCGCCCTCCCCGCGCCGGCAGAAGCCATAGCCCTCGAGCGAAAGAGGAATCAGCGGAGAGAAGGCGTCGTAGATCTGGGCACACTCCATATCGTCGGGTCGCAAATCGGCGTTGGCCCACAAGCGCTGCGCGCAGGTCCACGAGGGGCCGCGCAGAGGGTCGTCGCAAAAGAAGTTGATCATCGTCTGATGCTCGGCCGGCAATCCCTGCGCGTAGGTGTGGATGAAGACCGGATCGCGGCGCAGATCGCGGGCGCGCTCGGCCGACGTGATCACCACCGCCAAGGCGCCGTCGGTTTCAAGGCAGTTGTCGAAAAGACACAACGGCTCCGAGATCCAACGCGCTGCCATGTACTGCTCGCGCGTCAGCTCTTTCTCATACATTTGCGCCCGCGGGTTGCGGTTGGCGTGTTTGCGGAATGCCAGCGCCACGTTGGCGAGATGGTCGCGAGTGGCTCCGTATTCGTGCATGTAGCGGCGTGTCAGCAAACCCACTTCATCGACCGGCCGCAAGACGCCGAAAGGCCGCGACCACTGGTAGGTGTCATCGAGGCGCTGGCTCGACTGCGCCCAGACGCGGCTCGAACGCGCCGCCCGCTTGCGCGCCCGCCATGCCACGGCCACATCGCACTGGTCCGCCGCGACGGCGAGTGCGGCGTGGCCAACGGCGCCGCAAGCGGCGCCGCCACCGAAACCCACCTGGGCGAAGAACGTGATTTCTCCGAGGCCAACGTTGCGCGCCACCTCGACCTCGCGCATGTTCTCCATCGAAAATGAAGCCAATCCGTCGACGTCGGACGCTGCCAATCCCGCGTCATCGATCGCTGCGGAAATCGCCTGACAGGCGAGCGACAGCTCGCTGGACGCGAGTCCCTTGCCAAAGTCTGTCTGACCGATTCCGACGATCGCGGTGCGATCACCGACGAGACGCGCGTCGCCAACCATCGGATCAAGCCACCGCCGATCGCCGCGGCGAGCTCGGAGAGGCGACAAACCCATTCTTCAGCACCCAGGTGCGCTTCAAGAAGTAGTGCGGCGCCATTTCCCAGGTATAGCCCATCCCGCCGTGAATCTGGATACAGGCGCGAGAACCGGAAAGTGCTGCCCTGGCACACACGTCGGCCGCCGCCGCCAACGCCCGGTCGACGTCTCCGACGCCGGGATCGGCAAGCGTCGCCGCAGCGCCATAGAGAGCACTGCGGGCGAGCTCACAGCGAACCCACATATCGGCCATGATGTGTTTGAGCGCCTGAAACGATCCAATGGCGCGACCGAATTGCTCGCGTGTCTTGGCGTAGGTGACGGCGAGGTCGAGGGTCGTACCGGCGATGCCCGTCAGCATCGCCACACTCGAGAGCAACCCGACTCTTCTTACCTGCCCGACGTCGGCCGCCAGCCGCTCGCCGCGGGGAAGATCGACGACTCGCGACACCGGGGTCAGAGCGTCGAGTGGTGGTCGCATCAGCTCACCGCCCACCTGGCCGGCATCGACGCGGTAGAGACCATCGGCGCGCAGAACGAGGAGCGCGTCCGCCAACTCGAGGTGCTCGACAACGTAGGGTCCGCCGGACACTCCGACATCGTCCACACCGCTGACGATCACGTCCCCCGACGCCGCTCCATCGACGAGTCCGGCGGCGAGATGCGTCCAGATCAGCGGACCCGGAACGACGTTGCGACCAAGCGCTTCGAACACCAACGCCGCTTCGACATCACCCAACCCAACGCCGCCCTCCGACTCGGGCAAGCGCAGCGAAAACACGCCAAGCTCAGAGAGCTGCCGCCATTCGTCGCGCCCCACCTGCGTTGCCTCGCGTTCGCCGAGTGTGTCGAGAGAAAAGTGTCCGGCGCAAAAGGATCGGACCGCTTCGCGCAGTGCATTCTGTTGGTCTGTCGGATGCAGGTTCATCGCGGCTCCCGGGGCAGACCGAGAATCCGTTCGGCAATGATGTTTCGTTGAATCTGCGACGAACCCGCCGCAATCGTGAGCGATGTGCTCTGCAAGTATCGATCGATGAGCTGGCGGTTCCCCTGCCCGTCCGGCTGTCGACTGAGGGCGTCGCGACCCATCAACTCCACAGCGATCTCGAAGCACTCCTGCTGCAATTCAGAGAAGGCCAGTTTGATCCCCGAGCCGGCCAGGCCCGGAACGCCGCTCTCGGCGATCTCCGATACGGAACGCTTGACCCACATCTTCAGCGCCTCGACCGTCGCCGCCAACTGAGCCAACGCTCTCCCTACCGAGCCACGCTCATCGGCAGCGAGCAACTCCGCCTTTGCACGCAGGTCCTCGATGATGCAGGCGAGAAAGAAGATATCGGTCATCCAGGCCGAGCCGCGTTCGAAGCGCAACGTCACGTTGGTGATGCGCCAACCGTCGTTCTCGGCGCCGACCCGGTTGGCAACCGGGATGCGTACGTTGTCGAGAAAGAGCTCGGAGAATTCGTTGTCGCCCATCAGAGTCCGCAGCGGGCGCACCTCGACGCCAGCCAGATCCATGGGCATGATCAACCACGAGATCCCCTTGTGCTTCGGCGCGTCGGGATCCGTGCGGACGAGAAGCTCACAGTAGTCGGCGCACTGCGCCATCGAGGTCCAGATCTTCTGCCCCGTCACGATATAGTCATCACCATCGCGCACCGCCACGGTTCGCAGCGCCGCCAGATCCGATCCGGCGTTGGGCTCCGAAAATCCCTGACACCAGACCTCGTCGCCGCGCAAGATGCGCGGCAAGTGCTTGCGCTTCTGTTCCTCGTCGCCTTCGGCGATCAGAGTCGGGCCACCGTGCCGCGTAGCGACGAAACTCACCGGCGCCGGCGGCGCACCGGCACGCGCCAACTCTTCGTAGTAGATGAGCTCCTCGGTCGGCGACGCCCCCATGCCGCCGTATTCTTTCGGCCAACTCACACCGGCGTAGCCGGCCTCGAAAAGGCGGCGCTGCCAAGCGGCGTCGAAGTTGCGCAGGACATCCCAGTCATCCGTGATCGGGCGCCGCCCCTGGGCTACCACCGCCGCTTCCAACCAGGCACGCAGGTTGGAACGAAATCGTTCGTCTTGTTCAGAGTAGCGGAGATCCATGAAGCGCGAAGACGTCTACACGACGCAAGCGACGTAGGGGACGCCGGATGGGATGTCAACAATCGGGTTTTCCCGTCGCGCATCGCTCGCCAAGGATCGAGACGAGCTCGAGACAAAGCTCGGCATGACAGAAAGGCGCGGACCGCATACGATGGCTCGCATGCCGCGACCAACCGGTCGAAAATCGATCGTCTACGCCACGGCGAAGCTGCCCGACGCCGGCACCGGCGATGCGACAGGAGACTCTCATGACAGCCGCTGAGCACGTCAAGGTCGAGACTGGCGACCACATCGCAACCGTTCTGCTCGACCGACCTCCAGTCAACGCCCTCACCTACGCGGTGTTCGCCAGCCTGCGCGACACTTTTCGCACAGTCGCTGAAGATTGGAACGTCCGCGCGGTGATCTTCGCGTCCGCCAGCCAGCGCGTCTTCTGCGCCGGTGCCGATCTCGGCGGACTCGGCAACCAGGGCGAACCCCCTCCCACCGATCGCGGCAAGCTGGCGCGCGACACCATGCAAGCGATCATCGACTGCCCCGTTCCCGTCATCGCCGCCGTCAACGGAGCCGCGCTCGGCGGCGGCCTCGCCCTGGTGGCCTGCTGCGACATCATCATCGCATCCGAAAAGGCGAGCTTCGCTTGTCCGGAAATCGAGGTCGGCCTGCTCGGCGCCAGCTCGCACCTGCGGCGGATGGTCGGACCCTATCGAATGCGAGAGCTGTACTACACGGCGCGGCGCGTCTCGGCTTCGGAGATGTACGAAATGGGTGGCGTCGCGCGCGTCGTTGCAGCGGACGACCTCGCCGGCGAAGCTCGCTCCATTGCGGCGGACATCGCGCGCAAGAGCCCGCCGGCGATACGACTGGCCAAGGAGGCCATCCGGCGGGTCGAGGACCTGCCCCTCATGGACGCCTACCGCGTCGAACAGGACTACACGGCTCGACTCGATCGCTACGACGATTCCAAAGAGGCAATGGCAGCGGTTCGCGAAAAGCGCGCGCCAAAGTTCAAGGGGCGGTGATGTGAGCGACGCAGTGCTGGCAGGAGTTCGCGTTCTCGATCTGGCCGGCGAGCCGGGCCAAATCGGCGGTCGAATTCTCGCCGACCTAGGGGCCGAAGTCGTCAAAGTCGAGCCGCCGGGTGGCGATCCGTTGCGCCGCGCTCCACCCTTCGCCGGCGAGCGACGCGACGCCGGCGCTTCCCTTCGCTTCGCGGCGTGGAATCTCGGCAAGCAGAGCATCGAAAGTCAGAACGGCGACGTGCCCGGAGAGCTTCTCACCGGTGCCGACATCGTCATCGACACCCCGGGTTGGCCGGGCGCCTTGACGGTCCGACCGGAGCAGGCCCGGCAAGCGGTCTGGGTTCGCGTCACACCCTTCGGTCTGGCCGGTCCGCGCAGCCACTGGCGCGGCTCCGATCTCGGCGTCGTCGCCGCCAGCGGCAACATGCACGCGACAGGGTTTCCGGATCGCGCTCCGTTGTGTTGCGCCGAACCATCGTCCTACGCCCACGTCGGCCCCGAGATCGCCTTCGCTGCGTTGAGCGGTCTCGCCAGCGGCCGCCCGCAGATCATCGATTTGTCGATGCAGGAGACCGTTCTCGTCGCCAACATGGGTGGCGTCGGCGATCAGGCCAGGCAGCGCGACAAAAAGACCCGGCGCATCGGTGCCAAACTCATCGGCATGACCGAGATCTGGCGCTGCAAAGACGGCTGGGTCTCTTTCGGCATTCGCGGCGGCGTGGCCCGCGCGCCAACGTACCAGTTCATGACCAAGGTGCTCGAAGCGGAGGGCTTGGCAACCCCGGCGTGGAGCGAACGCGACTGGTCGCAGCTCAATGTCTACGAGCTTGACGATGACGAACGGCGCGCCATCGAGGAACCGCTCGAGCGTTACTTCGTTCGCCATACGATGGACGAGCTCTACGCCATGGCAGCGGCCAACAACGTCATGCTGGCGCCGTGCAACACGCCGCGCGAGCTGCTGGCAAGCACCCAACTGGCGGCGCGCGGCGTCTTCGGCCCAGTCGGCGATCTCGACGGAGTCGCCCGTCGTTTCGCCCACATGCGCCGCGCCGGCAACGCCGTCGCAAGCGGCGCAACGCAGCCCGCCCCCGCCCTCAGCAGTGCTGGCAACTTCAACTGGCAGCCCCGCAAAATGCCCCAGCAACAGAGCGTTGGATCGGCCTGGGACGGCGTTACCGTGATCGAGCTCGGGGCTGGCGCAGCCGGTCCGATCGCTACCCGATTTTTCGCCGAGCACGGTGCAAACGTGATTCGCATCGAGTCGATGAGCCGTCCCGAGTTCCTGCGCATGATGGCGGTCGCGTCGAAAAGCCCGCACGGCGTCGAAGGCAGTCCCCTCTTCAATGCCCTCAACGCCGGCAAGAAGAGCATCGCTCTCAACCTCAAGAAACCCGAGGGTCTGGCAGTCGCCAAGCGACTGATCTTCTCGGCCGACATCGCAGTCGAGAACTTCGCCCCGGGCGCGATGCGCCGACTGGGGCTGGACTACGACGCCCTCGCGGCCGAAAAGCCGGATCTGCTGATGGTCTCATCGAGCATGAACGGCCAAACGGGACCGCATGCGAGCTACCCGGGTTTCGGTTCGCAGGGTGCAGCCCTGGCCGGTTTCACCCACCTCACCGGCTACGCCGACCGGCCGCCGGTCGGTCCGTTCGGCACCATCACCGATTCACTCGCACCGCGCTTCGTCGCCACCTGCATGGCGGCGGCCCTGCTGCGCAAACGTCGAACCGGAAACGGCCTCTACGTCGACGTTTCGCAGGTCGAAGCAGCACTCTACACCCTGGCGCCGTGGATCCTCGACTACGGCACCAACGGCGTCATCGGCAACTGCATGGGCAACCGCTCCCGGCGCGCCGTTCCGCACGGCGTCTTCCGCTGCGCCGGCGACGACGAATGGGTGGCCGTCGCAGTGTGGAGCGACGCCGAGTGGACGCGCCTGGCCACTTTCCTCGACTGGCCGCAAGCAAGCGGGTGGTCGTTTGCCGAACGAGTGGACAGACGAGACGACGTCGAGCGGCGGGTCAGCGGCTGGACCGCCGGCAAGAGTCCGCTGCAAGTCGCAGAGGCCCTGCAGTCGCAACACATCGAGGCGGTTCCGGTGCAGAGCTTCCCGCAAACCTACGACGATCCACAACTGGCGGCGCGCCAGCACTTCGACACCCACACGCACTGCGCCTTCGGTCCGTTTCCCTACGAACGCAACGGCTTCCGCATCAGCGCCGCACCCAGCGGCTACTGCGGACCGGCGCCGGCACTCGGCGCCGATGGCGAAGCCATCTTGCGCGACCACCTGGGGTGCACCGACGATGAGATTGCCGAGCTGATCGCCAGCGGCGGGGTCGAGGTATGAAGCTCAATCCGCGCCGAGTAGTCGCACCCTGCTTTCCCGCCCGCCCACGGAGTTGAAGAAGCGCCTGTCAGCCGTCCACATGTCGACGTCAAAGGTCTCGGCCAGGGCGAGATAGAAACAATCGTATGCCTGTGGCTGTGCATGGTCGCGGGCCAGGTCCCAAGCGCGCTGCACGAGCCCCCGGGGCGACGGCAGATCAATCGGCATCGCCAGCAAGTGGTCGCGGCTGGCAGCCGCCGCCACCTCGGTCAGATCGCCGCGCACGACCATACGCCGCAACACGGACACGCACTCGAAAACGAAGAGGGGCGGCGCAATGGGGCGGCAACCCGCGGCAGCCCAGGCGCGCCACAGATCCCGTGCGCCCGAGCTACCTTCCTCTTCGACGACCAGCTTTAGGGCGACGCTGGCGTCGATACAGACCTGCGTTTTCGGCAACTCGTTCCCCTCTCACTTCGTCGAGGGCAGAAAGTGTTGCACCGCCGCTGGCCTCAGCCTCCAACAATTTCTCCGTGTCGGCCAGCCAGCTCAGCATCTCTCCTTCCATCGATCCCTCTCCACCCAACTTCTCGAGTCGATTCAGGTCTTCCAAGCAGATGAGCGCAGCCTTGGCGCGTCCGTGTGATTCCAAAATGACCGGAGTCTTGCCGTGGGCGACCTCGTTGACGAGCGCCGACAAGCCGTCCCGCGCCGCCGAAAGACCGATGCTCTTCATATCTAGCCAAATACGCGAATTTGGCTAGATATGCAACCCACTCCCTACGACGGCTAGAACGGCAGCGGTCGCCGCGAAGGGTTCTTCAACCGGCGCTCCCCTTTTCGTTTCCGAGAACGACGATGCCGCAAGCCTGTGGCGCACCGCCGATGTTGTGACTCAGCGCCAGCGAAGCGCCTCCCACTTGGCGAGCGTCGGCCCGGCCCTGCAGCTGCAGCGTGTTCTCATAGATCATGCGCACGCCGGTCGCGCCGGTCGGATGGCCGAAGGTCTTCAGCCCACCGTCGGTATTGACCGGCAGCTCGCCGTCGAGCTCGAACACACGGCTGGCGATTGCGTCCTTCGCCTCGCCCTTTTCGCAGAGTCCCAAGTCCTCGTAGGTGAGCAGCTCGGTGAGCGTAAAACAGTCGTGCACCTGGGCGACGTCGATTTGCTCGCGCGGATTGTCGATGCCCGCCTGGTCGTAGGCTTGGCGAGCCGCGTCCGAAGTAGGTTTCCACGACAGGAAGTCGAAGTCGGGATCACTCTGCGGATTCGCACCGACGGCGATCGCCACTGCCTTGACGAAAACCGGATCGCTACGGAAATCGCGTGACAGATCAGAACGCGTAAGTATCGCAGCGGCGGCGCCATCGGATTGAGCGGCGCAGTCGTAGAGACCAAACGGCCACGAGATCATGCGCGCGTTGAGAACGTCGTCGACGGTGATCTCGCGTTTCAACATCGACTTCGGCGCCAACGTGCCATTGTGGTGATTCTTGACCGCGATTTTCGCCAGATCCTCGCGCGAAGCGCCGTAGGTTTCGAAGTAGCGCGCCGCACAGAGGGAGAACCATCCAGCCGGCGTCGCCGGGATACCGCGCACTCGGTCGAACATGACGTTCGGCCCCGACACACCGCGATCCTTGGGCTTGTCGAAACCGAGGGCCAGCACCGTGTCGTGCATTCCCGACGCAACCGCCATACAGGCATAGCGAAAGGCGTCGGTTCCCGTCTCACAGTAGTTGGCGACCTTGGAGATCGGCTTGCCGAAAATCTTCAGCGCCTCGGCAACCTCGCCAGTGCCGCCATTGGGATAAACTGAACCACAAAAGATCGCCTCGATTTGTTCCTGGGGGTTGTCGATACCGGCATCGGCGTAAGCTTCGTAGGTAGCGTCGACCATCATGTCTTCGCGCGACTTGTCCCAGTTCTCACCGAACTGGCACGCACCAACACCGACGATCGCCACCTTGTCGCGAATGTTCTTGCTCATTCTTCCCCCAGCGGCCGCGCTTTCCAGAAGTAGTTGGGTTTGTCGCCGGCGTCGTGGATTTTGCGAAAAACGAACTCGACCGGCATGTCGAGTCGCGTTTCGTCCGGCCGGGCATCACACATCTGGATCTGCACCCGGCAACCGTCGATCTCGACCATCGTCATGATGGTCGGTGGCTCGGGTGACGGAAAGAAATGGTCGAAGGTAAACGCCATCACTCGGCCGCGCTTGTCGGAAAGACGATAGGGCGTCCACCGATCTTTGGCGTGGCAGCGATAGCAAACGCGCGGTTGCGGGAAGTGCACGAGCTCGCACGCGGCGCAGCGGCCGCCCGCAAAAGTGATGTCGGCGTCGCGCTCGCGAAAGCGGATCGTCGCCGACAAGCCGCCGCCGTTGCCGGCTTGCCACTCCTTGGTTTGCAACCCGCGCGAGCGCAGATAGCTGTCGTAACTCTTGAGCGCGATGCGACGTTGCAGGTGCCAATCGACGCCGCGGCCACCGTGCGCTTCATCGCACAGCGGCGTCGTCGACAGCGCCAGCGCATCGGCGCCGTCGCCGTAGCTGGCTGCGAGGATACGCTCACCCGAACCGGCGGTTTGCAGAGCCGCCACCAGGAGAAGCGGCGCGAAGGCCGCGCCGCTGTTGCCGGCGCGACCGAAGAGGGGATCCTGAACCTGCTCGCCGGCGAAGCCGAGCCGGCGCGCCATCGCTGCATGGCTGCGCGCATCGGGTGCATAGAGCGCCAGCTTGCCGAAGTCGCCGGGGCGTTTGGCGAGTCGCTCGAGCAGTCCGCGCACGGCCTCGGCAACGCAGCGCGCATACCCCTGCGAGACGGCGAAACGATCTTCCCACGCATGCGTGAACGCGTCGCCGTCACTGCGCCAGACGTCCTGGATTTCGTCTGCGATCGAAAATCTTCCGTCGATGACCGCGACAGGCTCGCCGTCGTCGACCAGAAACGCTGCGGCACCGTCGCCGAGGTTGCGCTCCAACGCTCCTCCCGGAGCCGCCATGCGACAGTCGCTGGCGACGACCAACACGCGCCGAGCCGCTCCCGCCGCGATGGCGTTGGCGGCATTGAAGAGAGCCGTCGTGCCGGCGCGCAGGGAACCCGAAACGTCGGCGCTCTGGACATCGCGCCGCAGGTCGAGCGCCTTGGCAATCAGCGCCGCGCCCTGTTTCTCCTGAAACGGATACGTCGTCGAGGCGAAATAGATGGCGTCGATCGTCGCGCGATCGACACCTGCCAGGCACTCCACGGCGGCGGCGACCGCCATGGTGACGGAATCCTCGTCGTAGAACGCCACGGCCTTCTCGGGACCGCCGTCACGCGCACGGCCGCCGCCGATCATCGCCAACGGCAGACGCGTGTATGGAATGTAGGCGCCGTATGCTGAGATTCCCGTCATCGTTGTTCGCCGCTCCGGCATTCTAACCACGTTGCCCGACTGGTCGACAACAACGCCGCAGCGGACCTATCTTGGAGCCGACACGGCGCAGGCCGGACGGACAGCGATGGCAGAGATCTCATATGGGCGCGTGCTCACCCAGCTCGCTGAGGAACGCGGCGACCAGGTCGCCCTGGTTTGCGAACACGTCGAGCTCTCCTGGCGCCAACTCGAGCAGCGCGCCAATCAAATGGCACGCGTCTACGCCGAGCTTCGGGTAGGCGCCGGTGATTTCGTCTCGTTGATTCTCGAAAACGGAACCGACCTTGCCATCCATTGCTTTGCTGCCTGGAAATGCGGCGCCGTCCCCAATCCCATTTCCGTCGCCATACCGCGACGCGAGCGCGATCGAGTTCTCGGCCACGCCGCGCCGGCGTTGATCGTCGGCGGCGAGCCGCTGGCTGCGATTCCTCACATCGACGCTTCTTTCGAGCCCGGCGACGACGTCGCCCTCGAGCCACTGGCCGACGCGACATCGCCGCAGTGGCGAGCCCTGGCCTCCGGCGGCAGCACCGGAACACCCAAGCTGATCGTCATGCGGGCGCCGGCACTCTACGACCGCTCGCGAACCAGATCCCCGGTGGCGCCAACCGGCCGCGTCCTCGTACCCGGCCCGCTATGTCACGCCGCGCCGTTCAACTCCTTCACCCAGGCCATCCTCAGCGGCTTCGGCGCAGTGTTGATGAAGCGCTTCGACGCCCGCCTCTGTCTCGAGCTGATCGAGCGACACCGCATCGAGCACGTCCTCTTCGTTCCCACCATGCTGCACCGGATCTGGCGACTACCCGATCGCGATCGGCTGTCGTTCGATCTCTCTTCACTGCGCTTCGTCCTCACCGGCGGCGCTCCTTGCCCGCAGTGGCTGATGCGAGCGTGGATCGAGTGGCTCGGCGCCGATGTCATGCACGAGGCCTACGGACCGAGCGAACGCATCGGCGGTACGTTCATCACCGGAGGGGAATGGCTCGAGCGTCCCGGTTCCGTCGGCAGGCCGTCCGGCGGTACGGGTCTTCGCATACTCGACCCACAAACCCTCGACGACGTCGCCACCGGTGAAGTCGGCGAGGTGTTCATGATGCCGGCCGGAGGCTCGGGTTCGACGTTCCGCTACGTCGGCGCCGAGCGTCGCACCACACCCGACGGCTGGGAGTCGGTCGGCGACATGGGCTACGTCGACAGCGCCGGTTATCTCTACCTCACCGACCGCCGCACCGACATGATCCTCTGCCGCGGCCGCAACATCTACCCGGCGCAGATCGAAGCGGCGCTCGACGAACACCCGGGCGTTCTGTCGAGCGCCGTCATCGGCCTGCCCGACGACGACCGCGGACAGGCCGTCCACGCCATCGTCCAGACAGCCGTCGGCGTCTCCGACGACATCCTGCGCGCCCACCTGGGCGAGCGCGTCGCCCGCTACGCCGTTCCCCACACCTTCGAATTCGTCGACTGCCCCTTGCGCGACGACGCCGGCAAGGCGCGCCGCTTCGCCCTGCGCCAGGAACGCCTGGGCCAGCGCCGCGCTTGACTGCACTCCGCCCAGCCGTTCGTATCGACACCATGTACGATCACATCCTCTACGATGTCAGCGACTCGATCGCGACGATCACCCTCCATCGACCCGACAAGCTAAACGCCTACGTGCCGCGCATGGGCGTCGAGATCGTCGACGCTTTCGGCCAAGCCGGCGGCGACGAAGCGGTGCGGGCCGTCATCCTCACCGGTGCCGGTCGCGGCTTCTGCGCCGGCGTCGATCTCGACTACATGAAAGCAGCAGCGGCCGGCAAAGCACCAAAGGACGATCCGGTGTTGGGTCAGGAAACATTCGTCCACACCTGGCCGCTCGATATGCTTGACTACGCGAAACCCGTGATCGCCGCCGTCAACGGCGCCGCCGTCGGTGTCGGCGTCACCATGATCCTCCCCTGCGACGTGCGTATCGCCAGCGCCAGTGCCGTCCTCGCCGCCAACTTCGCCAAGCTCGGCATCCTCCCCGGGCTCGGCTCCACGCACCTGCTGCCCCGTCTCATCGGCATCGGCAACGCCCTCGACCTCGTTCTCACCGGCCGCAAGATCAGCGCCGAAGAGGCGGAGAGAATCGGCCTCGTTCAGCAAGTCGCCGGCGATGCCGATCTCATCGCCGCCGCCCGCGAGCGAGCCAGAAAGATGGCGGAGTGCCGCCCCGAAGTGCTGGCCGCCGCCAAACGCGCCCTGCGCTACGGCGCCGGCGCCGACATGCAATCCGCGATGGAAAACGAACGCCGCGCCAGCGCCACCTTGCGAGGTCGATGACAACCAGAGGCTGCATGCCCTCGGAACTGTCGCCCGCTCAACAGCAGCGCGGCTGTATCCCGGATTAGCAGGCTACAAGGTAAGCAACAGCCAGGAGCGACCGTTTCGCCAACGCAACAGTGTGGCTTTCCAACTTGGTGCAAACGGGACAACCGCATGCTAAAGGTCGACCCATGAAGAAGATCGAAGTAGACCTACCCGATCGTACCGCAGCCGAGATCGCCGAAATGGTGCAGGCCGGCTGGTTCGCATCGGAGGGTGAGGCCCTACGCGCCGCGATACTCGACTTCGTTCGGCGCAACCGACGCGATTTCGTCGAACGATTCCAGCAAGAAGATATCGACTGGGCCGTCACACAGGCGAAGTAGACGAATTGAAGATCGTCGTTTCCGACACCGGTCCAATACTCCACTTACTTGAGGCAGGAGCGCTCGGGCTGCTTGAAAACCTCGGGCAGGTATTCGTCCCGGCGGCAGTGGAGATTGAGCTTGGGCGCCTCGTCGAGAACTGGAAAGTCAGTAGACCCTCGTGGCTCGTTCAGCGAAACGTCGTCAAAGGTGGATCAACAACCGCTGGCGAGGCTGGTCCCCTGGGCCTCGGCCTGGGTGAAAGCGAAGCAATTCTCCTAGCGCGCGAAATCGAGGCAGATTGGCTCCTCACAGACGATGCCGAAGCCCGACTCATCGCACACCTTGCCGGAATCGAGGTACACGGATCTCTGGGTGTCGTCCTTCGAGCCGCGATGATCGGCGAGCTTGCATCGAGCGAAGCACACAGGCTGCTCGACCACCTTGCAGAGACGTCACTGTGGATCTCGGAAACAGTACTCGCGCGCGCTCATGCAGAGTTGGATTCGCTAGTGGACCGATAGGAAGTTCAGGAACGGTCTGGCTGTACAGGTTGCACCTTGGTCGCCCCATGGTTCTTCGAGCCTTCGCGCCAAAAAGAAAGTTATCCGACTAGCAACATACACCCACCGAGTGGACCGCCGCCGGCCGCAGCGACTGCAACGTGCGGTTTGCCCGCCACCTGACGTTCGCCACCTTCACCCCATAGTTGGGTGCAGGCTTCGTGCAAGAAACCGTAGCCGTGCAGGCGACCGCCGGAGAGTTGGCCACCGTTGGTGTTGAGCGGTAGCTCGCCGTCGAGGGCGATGCGGTTGCCGCCTTCAATGAAGGCTCCGCCCTCGCCGGCGGCGCAGAAGGCGAGCGACTCCAACCAACTCAGCGCCAAGAAGGAAAAGCCGTCGTAGAGCTCGACCACGTCTACATCTTTGGGCTGCAGATCGGTGCGCCGCCACAACATTCGCCCGGCATCGCGCATCGCCATGGTCGTCAGGTCGTCGAACTGGTCCCACGACGGTCTGCCGTGCAGGGCCGAACCTACCGCTTCGACGCGAATCGGCGGCTTGCGCAAGTCGCGCGCGGCATCGACATGAGAAACGATGACGGCGGTCGAACCATCGACCGGAACGTCGCAATCGTAGAGCCCAAACGGCGTCGAGATGAGCCGCGCGCTCAAATAGTCGTCGAGCGTCATCGGGTCGCGGTAGATGGCCTTCGGATTGAGCGCCGCGTTCTTGCGCGCGTTGATCGAGATTTGCCCCAGTTGCTCGCGAGTCGTGCCGTATTCGTGAAAATGACGGCGGGCAAACATGGCGATCCAGCACGCCGCCGAAGCGGCGCCAAAGGGCAAGGTCCATTGCATGAAATCGCTGGCGCGAAACGACGCCGACGAGCCACCGATACCGGCGCGGCGGCCACCTCCTTGCGCGGTCGACTCCCAAACGGTGCGAAAACAGAGGACGTGGCGGGCCAGACCGCAGGCGACGGCCATGCAGGCGTTGATGACCGAGCCGAGCTGGCCGGGCAACTCCGGGCCGCCGGCAAACCAGTTGAGATCGAGGCGCAACATCTCCTGCACCTGCACGACTCCGGCCCCCGAAAATCCGGGAGCGCCGCCGCCTTGCATCATCCCGGGGTACGTCGACAGCCCGTCGATGTCGCTGCGCTGCAGTCCCGCATCGGCGATCGCGGCAATACAGGCCTCGGCGGTCAACGCCAGCGGATCGCGATTGAGACGGCGACCGACGGCCGACTGTCCGACACCGCTGATCGCAGCCTTGCGCTCGAGAATCTCGGCCATGCTCAGTCGGACTCCGGCGCGAAAAGCGGCAGGAACACGCCCTCACCCGCGTCTTCGAACACGACCCGCAAGGTCATGCCGATCTCCAGGTCGGATTCTTCACACTGCACCAAATTGGTCGTCAGGCGCAGCCCCGGCTGTTCGACGATCTCGACGATGGCGATGATGTAGGGCGGATCGAATCCGGGAATCCACGGGTGGTGATTGACGGTGTAGGTCATGAGCGTCGCGCGACCGGAAACCGCCTCAACACCGATCGCGGCACTCAGGCAACCCGGGCACACCGGTGCCGGCGGGTGTATGTAGGTCTGGCAATCCCGACAACGCTGAAATCGCAACTCCTCCTCGGCGCCCCCTTTCCAGAAGTGCTCGTTCTCCGGCGTCATGGCAGGCAGGATGCGGAACGGCTTTTGATCGCTCTCGGCCACGTCGTCCACGACATAGCAAAGCGCGCCCACTTTGCGAACGAAGCTCGCCAGCAGGCGAGGGCCCTTCCACGCGAGCGGCACTCTGGCTAGGATGAGCACCGTGACGCGGAGGTTCACCGCTGGCATGGGTGAATGGACCATCGTCACTGAATTGGATTCGCTTTGCCCAGCTCGCCCCGTATTCAGCAAGCCATGGAATGGCCGAGATGGCCGGCGGCACTCACCGTTGCAGCATGCGGACTGGCCGCGGGCTGCCAAGGCACTCCGGCCGACGGCGCCCCGGCGGCAGCACCGAAGAGACCAATCGTCGTCGAGAGTGTCGTGCTCAAAGCAGAGCGGATGCCCAGACTACTCGCCGCCGTTGGCACCTTGGAAAGCCCGCAGACGACGGCCATTGCCTCCGAGGTCAGCGGCGTCGTCACCTTCCTCGACGTCCCCGAGGGTAGCGAAGTCGAACGAGGCCGCATCCTCGCCCGCGTCGACGACCGTCAGGCGCAAGCGCAAATGGCCGTGGCACGCGCCCGCTACGACAACGCGCGTGAAACCTACGCTCGCGTCAAAGCTCTGCACCGCGACGGGCTCATCTCGCGCCAGGAGCTCGACGACGCAGCATCGGTCCGCGATCAGGCTGCGGGAGAGTTTGAAGAATCGAAAACCGCATTGCGTCAGACCGAAGTTCGGGCGCCGTTCTCCGGCCAGCTCGGACTGCGTCAGGTCAGCATGGGAGCTTTCGTCGACGCCGGTGACGCCATCGTCCGATTGACGCAAACCGACCCGCTGCGTCTGGTCTTCACGCTGCCCGAGAAAGAGGCCGCGCACCTCCGTCCAGGCCAAGCCGTGCGCGGCGTTGCCGGCGACTGCACCCACCGTTTCGCCAGCGCGGTCGAGATTGTCGACCCCAGCATCGATCCGCAAACGCGCGCCATCCGCGCCCAGGCCCAGGTGCAAAATCCCCAGCGTACTCTTCGCCCTGGAATGTCGGCGCGTGTCGTCGTCGAGATCGGTCACGACGACGATGCTCTGACGGTTCCACAGGAGGCTGTCGTCCGCCGCGGTACGCGTAAAATGCTCTACGTCGTTTCTCCAACCAGTGAAGTCGAGGAACGCGGGGTGGAGATCGGACAGCATTTCGCTGAGCGCGTGGAAGTGCGCAGTGGCATCAGCGCGGGAGAGACCGTCGTCGTCGCCGGCCAGCAACGCATCCGGCCCGGCACGCTGGTCGACGTCCGCCCCCACGTCCCGGTGACCAACCCCAAGCTCGCCCTCGGACAGCCGTCGTCAGCCTGCGACCTCTGAACAACAGCGCCAGCGGTCATGATGCTATCGGACTTTTCTCTGTCGCGACCGGTCATGGCAACGGTCCTCAGCCTACTCATCGTGTTGGCTGGGCTCACCGCTTTCCCGCGACTACCGGTGCGCGAGTACCCGGACGTCGACTCACCCCTGGTTTCCATTTCGACCACCTACGCGGGGGCCAGCGCACAAACCGTCGAGAGCAGCGTCACCGAGCCACTCGAGCAGGCCCTGAACGGTATCGACGGAGTTCGCACGATCGAGTCGCAGAGCCGCTACGGCGGCTCGACGATCACCATCGAGCTCGAAGCCGGTCGCGATCTCGATCTCGCCGCGACCGATGTCGCCAACGCGGTCCAACGCGCCGTTCATCGACTGCCCGATGCGGCGACTCGCCCAATCGTCCGTAAATCCAGCGCCGACGCGCGGCCCATCATCTGGCTGCAGGTGCGCAGCGACGAGCTGGCGGCGATCGACCTTACCGACGTCGCCGACCGCTACGTCAAGACGCCACTGCAGATCCTGCCCGGTATCGCCGGAATACTCGTCGGTGGACAACGCACCTACGCCATGCGCGTCTGGCTCGACCCCGAGCGGATGGCCGCCCATCGCGTCGACCCGGCACTGGTACGCGACGCGATCCGGCAGAACAACCTACAACTGCCGGCTGGACAGATCGAAGGCGAGACGAGGAAGTTCGCGGTGCTCGCCAGCGCGCTGATCGACGAGCCGGAGGAACTGGCCAAGATCGTTCTGCGTTGGGACGGCGACGCGCCGGTGCGGCTCGCCGACGTCGCCCAGGTGGATCTCGGGTCGGCCAACTACGACACCATCACCCGCTTCGACGGCAGGCCGATCATCGCCGTCGGAATCATCCGCCAGTCAAACGCCAACGAGCTCGCGCTGACCCGCCGCCTGCGCGAAGCGATTCCAAAGATCCAGCAGACGCTACCACCCGGCGTCCTTCTCGACACCGCACTCGACAACACCGTCTTCGTCGAAGCTTCACTCAAAGAAGTCGTGCGAACGCTGGCCATCGCGTTCGCACTGGTCATCCTCGTCAACCTCTTCTTCCTGCGCTCACCGGTGGCGACCTTGATCCCCTCGGTCGCCATTCCCGTTTCCCTCGTCGGCACGCTGGCGGTGATGAATCTGCTCGGATTCTCGATCAACGTGCTCACCCTACTCGCCTTCGTTCTCGCCATCGGCCTGCTCGTCGACGACGCCATCGTCGTCCTCGAGAGCTCCTATCGCCGGCAAGAGCTCGGAGAAGATCGACCCACCGCAGCACGGCGCGGATCGCGTGAGGTTTTCTTCGCCGTCATCGCGACGACCGTTGCGCTGGTAGCGGTGCTCGTACCGCTCTCGCTGATGAGCGGCGGTACTGGACGTCTGTTCCGCGAGTTCGCCATCACCATGGCCGGAGCCGTCGTTCTATCCACCTTCGTCGCCCTGACGCTGGTACCCGTTTTGTGTGGGCGCTATCTCAACGTCGCGCGGCAGCACGGGCGTGTTTGGGTTTGGATCGAGAACGCTCTTTCGACCCTGAATCGCGCCTACGGTCGCGCCCTCGGTTTCACCGTGCGACATCCCGTCTTCATCGTTTTTTTCCTCGCCGCCAACGCCCTCGGCTCACTCGCCCTGCTCGACATGCTACCCGACTCGCTGGTGCCGACCGAAGATCGCGGCAAGATCCTCAGCATCGTGCAGGCACCGCAGGGATCTACCCTGGCCTACACCAGAGAGACCCTGGTTGAAGTCGAACGCGCCCTCCTCGAGCAAGAGGAAATTGGCCACGTCTACGCGGCGGTCGGCCTCTCCTCGGGTGGCTCGCGCATCACCTCGCGCGGCTTCACCTATGCGCGCTTGGTTCCGTGGGAGGAACGCAGCCGCACACAGCAGCAAGTCGTATCCGAGCTGCGAGGCAAGTTCGCCAATTTCCCCGGCGCCCTGACCTACCCGATCAACCTTCCATCGCTGGGCCAGCGTTCGTTCTACGACGTCGAGATCGTCCTCAAGAGCTCATCGGCGACGCTGGATGAGTTCGACCAAGTGTCGCAAAACGTCCTCGACGCAGTCGCCGCCGTCACCGGTGTGGTCAACGCCGACCGCGACCTGCGCCTCGAAACCCCGCAAGTGGAGATCATCTATGACCGCGACCGCGCAGCCGATCTCGACGTACCGCTTTCTTCGATCGCCGAAGCGTTGCAGATCAGCCTCGCCGAAGGCGAAGTCAGCGAAATCGTCTTGCGCAACCGCCAATACGACCTGATCGTGTCCCTGGCGCCGCGCTATCGCGCCGCTCCCGAGCAGATCGGCAACATCCGCGTTCGCTCGAGATCGGGCACGATGGTGCCGCTGGCCAGCCTGGTGCGCTCGGTAACCGGAACGGCGCCCGAATCGCTGAACCATTACGACCTGGAACGAGGGGTGAAAATCACCGGCAGCATCGCCCCCGGTCATGCCCTGGGTCCGGTGCTGGACGAGATCGAAGGAATCACGAGCGACGAAATCCCCGAGGGATTCTCGCTCGATCTGGTTGGCAGCTCGCGCGACTTTCGCGAAACCTCGACCGAGCTCTACCTGACCTTCGCCATCTCGCTGCTCTTCATCTATCTCGTGCTGGCAGCTCAATTCGAGAGCTTCGTCGACCCGGTGACGATTCTGCTGGGTGTGCCGCTCGCCCTGGTCGGCGCCCTGGCAACGCTCTACGCGTCTGGCCACACCATCAACATCTTCACTCAGGTCGGCATGATCCTGCTGGTCGGCCTGGTCGCCAAGAACTCGATCCTGCTCGTCGACTACGCCAATCGCGCCCACGCCGGTGGCGTCGATCTGCTGACCTCGGCTCTGGAAGCCGGGCGCACCCGCTTCCGGCCGATCTTGATGACCAGCGTCACGTCGATCCTCGGCGCACTGCCTCTGATGTTGGCCACCGGTGCCGGCGCCGAGACCCGCCGGCCAATAGGAGCCGCCGTGGTAGGAGGACTGGTCTTCTCGACCGTCTTCACGCTGCTCGTCATACCGGCCATGCACGTCATCGTCTGCCGCACCGCCGAGCGTGTTTCCGGCCGCACATGAGGTTCGGTCAGCGAGCTCGCGCGTCGACCAGAACTTTGATCGTGGAGGTCGTCGCCGCTCGCGTAAACGCTTCAGCGGCCTCAGCCAGCGGGCGAACCTCGGAAACGAGCTCAGCGACCTCAACGTCTCCAGACGCAAGTGCGCGCAAGGCCGGCGCAAAGGGTCCGCACCGCGAACCGACGATCGAAATTTCGTTGATCACGACGGGGGCAAGATCGACGTCGAGGCGCTCGGCCACCGTCGACTTGAGCACCAGAGTGCCGCGCGGCCTCGTCGCCTCTACGGCGTGGGCGAACCCGCCGGGGCTGCCGGTGGCCTCGACGACGACATCGGCCGGTTGCACTTCCCACTCGTCGAGCAGCGCAGTGCGAATACCGCGCCGCGCCAAGATCGCCAGTTTCTCCGCGTGCTTGCCGACGGCGACTACCTCGGCACCGGTCGTGGCGAGAACCTGGGCGACGAGCAGACCCAATTTGCCATCGCCGAAGACGACGCAGCGGGCGCCGCCATCGATGTGGACTTGTTCGAGAATCTCGAATGCCGCGGCGAGCGGTTCGGCAAACACGGCAGCCCGGTCGGCAACGCCCTCCGGCACGGCGTGCAGATTGGCCACCGGTACGGCAACCAACTCGGCAAAAGCACCATCGGCATCGAGAATCCCCATCACCCGGCGGGCCGGGCAGTGGCGCCCGAGCCCAGCGGCACAGGACTCGCACTCGCCGCAGGCGAAGTTGATTTCGCCAACCACGCGGCGACCGAGCCACTCCGCAGGTCCGTCGAGGACGGTACCGACCATCTCGTGGCCGGGCGTACCGCGGAAACCCATATAGCCGCGAACGATCTCCAGGTCGGTGTTGCAGACGCCAGCCAGGTGGACGCCGACCAGAGCGTAGCCGCTGCGTGCACTTGGCGCCGCGCGCTCGCGCACCGCCAACCGGCTGCCGTCCCAGTGCAGCGCCCTCACGACAACACCCGCTCCGCGATCGACGGCATCACCCGTTCCAGCGGTTCGCCGATCTTGATATCGGCCATCGCATCGAACGGAGTTTCCGAACCGGTGACGATGGCGGTCGCGGCACCTCCGCGGTGGGCAATGGAGAACATCTCATTGATCGGCCCGACGACCAGCGAAGTTCCGGCGGCGACGAAGAGATCGCACGCCGCCGCGGCGGCGAACGCCCGCTCCAGATCCCCGTGCACCAGACTCTGACCAAAGGAAATCGTCGCTGGCTTCCAGGCGCCGCCGCAAGAGCATTGGGGAACCGCCTCACCGTCTTGCCAGAGTTGCTGCGCCACTCGTCGCGGCTCGCGACATCCGCACTCCATACATACGACTGCAGAATCGGTACCGTGGATGTTGATCAAGCGGTCGGCCGGAAAGCCACTGCGCTCGTGCAGACCATCCACGTTTTGCGTCACCAAGAGGGCAATCCGCGGCGCCAGGTCCGCCAGCGCGACGTGCGCCGCATTGGGCTGGGCGGCGCAGACGACCTGCCAGGTCTCGCCCTTGTATCGCCAGTACCGCTGCCGCGCCTCCTCTGAGCTGAGAAAGTCCTGGATCGGCACCGGCTGGTATCGCTGCCAGCGGCCTCCCGGCGAGCGAAAGTCGGGAATCCCCGACGCCGTCGAGAGACCGGCACCGGTCAGAACGACGGCGCTGCCGGCGCCGCGCCAGCGCGCAACGAGATCATCCAACCCCTTTGTCACTCTGCCTTCGTTCTGCCCTGGCCGCAGAATGTCAAGCGACGGATCACCGTCGCAAGTGGACCGCCGTCTGGTTGACATCTTGGCGGGGAAGTCGTTACGAAGCCGCCGGGGGTGGGTGTTTCGCGCACCTGGCGCTCCGGTCGGCAACTTCGCCGGGAGGGGGGATATACGAATGGTCCAGCGCTTCCTACTGAGTGTGTTGATGAGCAGCATCGTTGGCATCATTGGATGTGGCGCCACCGATGACGAAGGGGTGCGTAAACCTACGCCGACCCAGGGACCGCCAACCCCAACACCACTGCCAATCTGCCAGGGCCTCGATGTTCCGCCCGGGCTGGGAGCACGCGCCTTCACTTGGGAACAGCCCGGCGGTGGCAACGATGCCGGCACGCAACTCTTCTCGACCCTGCCGGCTGGCGAGGGCGTTTTCGCCTTCCTGCCGTCGCTGCAAAGCGGTTTCGGGCTCGACCCCGGTGGCAACACCACCGGTAGGCCGCCCGGCTTCTGCCTGCTCGCCGGGGCGCCCGATGCTAACGGAGTCGCCAGCGTCACCATCGGTGTAACCGAAGAGAACCAGCTCATCGACGGACACTTCGTCATCGGAATCAAACCCATCCTCGACTACATCTGTCTGAAGATCGAGCTCGAATCGGTCGACGGCAAGCTCTACTGTCAGGGCAGAGACGAGGGAATCGACACGCGGACGACCGCGGCCGCCGGCGTCACCCCATTCGAAGACGATGTCCTCGAGTTCTCCCTGGGAGACTCTGCACCGGCCGGCTCGCTGGAGCTGCGCGTGCGCCAGCAACAGGGGCGCATCAACAACTTCGGACCGACGCAGGTCTACCAGAGTTGCGTGGACCTGCCCGAATGCGGCCCGGGTGAGCGCTTCAACTGCTACCGTCCCGAGGCCGAGGTCTCCTACACGACCGGGACGGTGCTCGGCATGAAGGGCGATACGCCGCTGCTCGGCCCCGATCTCATGACCCCGGGCATCAGCGGAGAACCGTTCGACTGCGATGCGTGGACGACCACCGACGGCCCGGGTCGCTTTGCACAAGGCCTCGTCGACTTCGATGCAACCGGCGGCGACGTCGCGACGGCTCTGCGAATCGACGACTAACCACAACGAATTTGGGCGCGCGCTGATCCTAGAGTACTGTGCCCCCCCAGGGTCAGCGGCGCGCCCAGAAAAAGATTCGCTTGTACGGAAAGAAGAACGGCCGCTCGTCGGCCAGCTCGTCGAGTAGGGCTTCCTCGTAGCTCGCGACGAATCTGGCGTAGGCGCTGGCTGACAAACGCCCCTGGTACGGCGTCAGCAAGGCCCCTTTGACCCATTCCACGACCTCGCGCGGCTCGTTCAGCCGATGGCCGTAGACTCGCATCTCGACCCGCTGCTCGCGGTAGCCGAGCTCGTACAGGATCCGCGCATACTCCTCCACCTGGAGCACGTGTACCGGCGTCACGAATCCATCGAGCTCGCTGGCAAAGGGCTCCGAGCGCGCGATCTGCACCGAGCAACGGTGGCTGGGTTGATCGTGGTTTGCCGGAATCTGAACCGCCAACTGTCCGTCCGCGCGCAGCATCCGGGTCAAGCGCTTCAGCAACCCGCGGTGGTCGGCCAGCCAATGCAGGGCGGCATTGGAGAAGACGAGATCGAAACCCTCTGCTTCGTCGAGCTCCGCAATGTCCGCGTTTCGAAACCGCAGGCCGGATCCGGCATGGCCGGCAGCCTTTTCCAACATCGCCGCCGAGCGGTCGATGGCGATCGTCTCGCTCGCCTCCAGAGTCTCGTGAACGACAGCGGAAAGCTCTCCGGTACCACAACCGAGATCGGCGACGCGCATGCCGGCGCGCGCTTCGACCAGGCGCAGCAGGTCGTGAAACGGGGCACTGCGCTCGGCTTTGAAGCGCTCGTACTGCTCGGGGTTCCAGGCGTCTCGACTCATGAGAGCACAAACATTGCAACTACACGTTCGGGCTGGCAACCATCGACGCATGAAGACGATCCTGGGAATCTTGTCGCTGGCCATCCTGAGCGCGACGTCGCTCGCCGAAACGATCACACCCCTGGCAGCTCCCGGCAGCGACGAGTGGCGCGAGATCGAAATCCCGAAGGTGGACAAGAAGACTACGTACACGACGGTCAGCCGCGGCGATGGCAAGGCGTTCCGCGCCGCCAGCGAATGCGCCGCCTCCGGCGTTGCCAT
This sequence comes from uncultured Binatia bacterium (SeqCode), assembly GCA_965216585.1. GTDB lineage: Bacteria > Desulfobacterota > Binatia > HRBIN30 > CADEER01 > CADEER01. The sequence continues at coordinate 1,920,794 of CBDCGC010000003.1, forward strand.
ATCGCTCGAGCGAGTCGACCTCAGCAGCACTCCCTATCTGCAGTGGGAGTGGCGAATCGAGAAGGGGCTCGAGATCGCCGACGAACGCACCAAAGCAGGCGACGACTTCGCCGCCCGGGTCATCGTCATGTTCCGCTACGACGCCGACCAGGCGAGCTTCGTCGAACGCACGCTTCACAAGGTGGCGGAGACGGTCCAGGGAGAAACCCTGCCGGGTCGCGCGCTGGCCTACGTCTGGTCGAGCAAGCAACCGGCGGGAGAGGTGTGGAAGAATCCCTTTCGCACGCCGACGATCTTGCTGTCGCGCGGTATGGGCAGCCAATCGGAGTGGCGGGCGGAAAAGGTGGACGTTGGCGCCGACTACCGCCGGCACTGGGGCGCTGAACCGCCACCGCTGGCTGCCCTGGCAGTGCTCACCGACGCCGACAATACTTGCGCGCACGCGATCGCGGAGTACGGTGGGTTCCGCTTTTTGAGCGAATAGAGCCGAACTCGGGAACGATCGTCGGCACGCCGGCGTTGACGGGGTGCTCGGTAAACGCTTCGCAACGCAGGTGAAAACACGCCGCGAAACATTCGCCGCGGCGACGCGTATAGCGAGTAGGGGATGACCGATGAGTGGCGAGACGGCAGCGAGAATCCACCCGGTGGACGAGCACAATACGACCCTGGTCGCCAACGTACACCCCCCGGATTGGGTGAATCCGCAGCCTCATGAACGCTACAACCTCGTCGTCATCGGCGCCGGCACGGCCGGCCTGGTCACCGCCGCCGGCGCTGCCGGACTCGGTGCCAGAGTCGCTCTGATCGAGCGCCACTTGATGGGAGGAGACTGCCTCAACGTCGGCTGCGTTCCCTCCAAGTGCATCATCCGCTCCTCCCGCGTGGCCGCTGAAATCCGCGACGCCGGGTCGTTCGGAATCCGCGTCGAACGAGGATTCGAGGTCGACTTCGCCGCCGTCATGGAACGCATGCGCCGCCTGCGCGCGCGCATCAGTGTCGTCGATGCGGCGCCGACGTTTCGCGACCAAAAGGGAGTCGACGTCTTCCTCGGCGACGGCGAATTCATCCGCGACGGAGAGGTCCGGGTCGGCGACACGACCTTGCACTACAAGCGGGCCGTCATCACCACCGGTGCGCGTGCCGCCGCCCTTCCCATCACGGGGTTGGCGGAAACGGGGTATCTGACCAACGAAACGATCTTCGAGCTGACCGAACGACCGTGCCGCCTCACCGTCATCGGAGCCGGGCCGATCGGCTGCGAAATGGCGCAGACCTTTCAGCGATTGGGCTCACAGGTCTCCCTGATCGACATGGCCGACCACATCCTGCCGCGCGAAGATGCAGACGCCGCGGCGATCGTCCAGGAATCCCTACAGCGCGACGGCGTAGAGCTCATTCTCTCCGCCGGCATCCAATCGACGCGGCGCGATGGCGACACGCGCATCGTCGTCGTCGAAAGCGCCGGCACGACGCGTGAGATCGAGGCAGACGACATTCTGCTCGGCGTCGGACGCCAGCCAAACATCGACGGTCTGGGCCTCGAAAACGTCGGCGTCGAACACAACCGCGGCGGTGTCGTCGTCGACGATCGCCTGCGGACGACCAACAAGCACATCTACGCTGCCGGCGACGTCTGCATGGAGCACAAGTTCACGCACACCGCCGATGCGGCGGCGCGGATCGTCATTCAGAACGCGCTCTTCTTCGGTCGCAAGACACGGAGCACCCTTTGCATTCCCTGGTGCACCTACACCGAGCCCGAGATCGCCCATGTCGGCCTCTATGAAGGGGAGGCCAACGAGCGGGGAATCGGGGTCGACACGTACATGCAACCGATGGCCGAAGTCGACCGCGCCATCGCCGACGGGCAGGAAGAGGGGTTCGTCAAGATCATCTGTCGCAAGGGAAGTGATGAAATCATCGGCGCCACCATCGTCGCACGGCACGCCGGCGACATGATCTCGGAGCTCACCCTGGCGATGGTTCACGAGATCGGCTTGGGAAAGATTGCCGCCGTCATCCACCCCTACCCGACGCAAGCCGAGGCCATTCGCATGCTCGGCGACGCCTACAACCGAACCCGCCTGACATCGACCGTAAAGGGAGTGTTCGAACGGTTCCTCGCTTGGACTCGGTAGAGACCAATGGCAGAGTCCGAAGCTCGACCGCGCCGCACTACCGTTCTCGCCGCACTCGCCGTGCTCGCAGCGCTCGCCCTCGCCTACGCGTTCGACGCCCAGACCCTGCTGCGGCAAGCGCTCGACTGGATTGCCGGACTCGGCAAGTGGGGACCCGTCCTCTTCATCCTTCTCTACGCCATCGTGACCGTGCTCTTTCTCCCCGGCTCGATCCTCACGCTCGGCGCCGGATTCGTCTTCGGCGTCGTGCACGGCAGCATCATCGTGTCGATCGCCTCGACACTCGGCGCCACTTGCGCCTTTCTCACCGGCCGCTACCTGGCGCGCGAATGGGTGGCAACCAAGGTCGAGGGCAACGAGAAGTTCGCGGCCATCGACCGCGCCGTCGCCAGCGAAGGTTGGAAGATCGTCGGCCTGACCCGGCTGTCGCCGGTCTTTCCCTTCAACCTGCTCAACTACGCCTTCTCGCTGACCGGCGTTTCCCTGCGCGACTTCTTCTTCGCCTCGTGGATCGGCATGATGCCGGGCACCGTGTTATTCGTCTACATCGGTTCGCTGGCCGCCGACCTCGCCACCCTCGGTGCGGGCGGACGCACACGCACCTCGGCCGAATGGGCGCTGTACCTCGGCGGCCTCCTCGCCACGGTGGCGGTCACCGTCTACGTGACCAAGCTGGCGCGCGCAGCTTTGGCCGAGCAAGTCCGACAAGCAGACGACCCGTAGGCGTTCGCTTCGCGAAAGACCCCAACGCTTGACTCCGACGCCGATTTCCTGAAGGTGCCGGTGCATGTCACGCGTCGTATCCCGCTCTCAGCCCTTGCTGCGCAAGTCCGATTTTCGCGCCTATCTCGAATCGAGTGCCAAGGAGATGGCGCCGCGCGATGTCGAGGTACTGCTCTCGCAAGCCGCAGGCACCCGCGCCAAAGCACTCACGGCACCCCACCCGCGCATGGGACCGCAGATGGCCCTGGCCCTCGACCTGCTCGCCGACCACGCCGCCGGACGCTGCCCGCAGATATCCTTCTACACGGTGAGCCTGCTCGCCGAGGCTGTCTACTATTTCATCGATCCCAACGGTGTCATCCCCGACTGGATACCGGAGATCGGCAGGCTCGACGACGCACTCGTCCTCGAGCTCGCGTTCGAGCTCGGCGCCGACGGAATCGGGCGCTATTGCACCTGGAAGGACATCGATCTCGAAAAGGTCTACGGGCCGAATAAGGCGACTGCCACCACCAGCCAGCGGCCGCAGCCAAGACAGCGAAAAGCGGCGGCAAAAAAGCGCAGACCTGCGAAAAAGAAGAGAGCGACGAAAACCGTCAAGAAGCGGGCAGCAGCGGCCAAAAAATCGGCAAAGAAAGCCGTCAAACGAAGACGATAGCCCCGCACTCCCCACCCGAATCACCGCGTCCTCAGCAGAAGAATTTTCCTCCGAACGAACGATGTTAATCGCGCTTTAACGCTTGATAGGGCAGTGGGAGTCACGAATCGACGGTGCTCGAAGCATCGAGCGCAAAGGGGGCATCCAATGAAGGTACCACTGCGAATCTCCACGCTGATCGCCGTCGCGGCGTGCACTTCACTCGCTTGCGGCGGCTCGAGCGGCGGCGACGGGCGCGGGCCGGTGCAGGTTCTCGAAGGAGAGGCGGCCCTCCAGGCGGCCGCTCACAGCGCTCTCGGCATGGCATCGGTAATCGACCTGCTACTCGACGACGGTGGCTCCGGCGGTATTGCCAGCGCGCGAACCGCCAGCGGGGAGCAGCCCGCATCGCTGGCTCGAGCGCAGAGCATCGGCTGCGACCGCGGTGGCAGCGCGTCCGCCCAATGCCGCGAGGAGGGTCGAACGACGCGGCTGACGTCGAGGTTCGACAACTGCTCGATCCTCGATCCCAGCACGGGGTTGATCGTCACCAGCAACGGCGAGCTCGACGTAACACTGCGCGGAATCGAGCTCTGCAGAATACGCGAGCTGCCGGCCGAGCTCGAAACGACCGTCGTGTTGCGAAACTTCAGCGAAGAAAAGCGAGACGGCGACCGTGTGATCCAGCGGCTGAGCACCTCGCACCTGGAACAGACGACTCGCCCGAAGACCGGCGGTTGCTCGCGCAACGACGGACAGATCTCGATCGCAGGGGATGTCAACATCTCCGCCGGTGCCGGCGACTTCGAGATGCGCATCGACGCACTCGAGGTCGACGTCTCATCGGCGGGCAACCCCTGCCGCGAAGCCATCATCGCAGGCGGCAGAGTCGACATTCGCGACGTCGGACGCGGGTCGCGCTTCGTCACCGCCTTCGAGAGCCTCCAGGCGACGCGAGCGCGAGGGTTGGACGGCTTCGACGAGGTCTCGATCGACGGCACGTTGGACATCGATTGCCTCGGTCAGGTGCGTCTGCGCTCGAACACCCCACTCGCACTCTCCGGCGCCTGCCCCGCCGAGGGAAGTCTGGACATCTCGATCGACGGCGGGTCGACGGCCGCTGCTACGTTTTCCCCCGCCGGCCTCTCGATGGACTACGATGGGGACGGCAGCGAAGATTTCGCATCGCAATCGTGCAGCGCCGACACGGTAAACGTCTGCATGTAGCGCGCAAGGCTTCGCGTACGAGGATCGGGCAGGTGTTGGCAAGCTCAATCCACGCATCCTGGATCTACCCGATCTTCATCCTCCTGGCGGTCATCACAGGTGCGGCCTGTGCCAGCCTTCTGCTCAAAGGTGAGGGCGCGCGGTTGCGCAACCTTCTGCCCCTGCTCGCCGCCGCCGCTGCGGCCGCCGTCCTCGGCGCCAAGGTCTTTTCCGGCTGGGAGCGCGGCGGCTTCGTCTGGTGGCATCCGCAGTGGGAGCTGACCCACGGCTACCGCCATCCCGGCGGTGTACTCGCCGCGATCGCGGCCATTCCGATCCTGCACCGCCTCATGCCCACTGGCATCTCACTTTCGCTCCTGGCAGACGCCCTGAGCCCGAGCGCCTGCATCTCGATGGCAGTCGTTCGCATCGGCTGCTTTCTCATCGGCTGCTGTCACGGCATCCCCATCGCGGCGCCATGGGCACTGCGCTTTCCGGTCCAGAGTCCAGCCTGGCAAGCCCACGTCGAACGCGAGTGGATCGACGTCGCGGCTCCGGCCAGTCTGGCCGTGCACCCGTTGCAGCTCTACTTCGCGGTGACTTCGATGATCCTGGCCGTCGCGCTCCTACGACAGTGGCGACAGCGACGAGTGCCCGGACGCATCTTCTTCTCCTTTCTGGCGATCGACGGAGCGACCAAAATGGCACTCGAGCAACTCAGACTCGAGCAGCAGGTTGGTCTTCAAGTCGCGGCCGCCGGCCTCGCCGCCACCGGTGTTGCCGGCGTGCTGGCAACCAGGCGAAGCGCCGGCAACCAGCCGTGGCCGCGTACACAGCGAATGCTTTGATACACCCTACGGTGCGCTCCATGCGCCATTCACCGCCAGCTCGCAACCCTTGCGAGACTTGCCCTAGGGCAGATTCGCGCGCCATCAGGTGAGTGGCCATAGGCGCAGACGGGAATTGCTTTCGCCGTTGCGGAGGTGGCCACAGCGACGTTTTCAAGCCAAAAAACCACGCCCTCTATTGTAGCAACTTAGCAACTCCAGTGGGTACGGGGATTGCACTATTCCCAGGCAATGAATCCAGCCCAACCCGACACAGCAAAGCGTACGGATCCGACAGCGCGCATGCGAGATGTGAGAACGATCTCCGGCTTCACGCTGCTCGAGCTGATGGTGGTGGTTGCCGTGATCGGTATTCTGGCGGCCATCGCGATTCCGCAGTTTGCGAAATACCGGGAGAGCTCGTTCGACGCGCAGGCGCGCTCCGATCTGCGCAACGCAGCCGTTGCCCAAGAGGCCTACTTACTCGACGCCGGCACCTACCTGAGCTGCTCCGATGCAGCCTGCGAAAACAACCTCCCGAACTTTCGCCGCTCAAACACGGTCAGCATCCAGCTCACGGCAGCGAACACCGCCGGCGTACCTACCTGGACGGGGCAAGCGACATCTTCCGGAGGTCAGACGACAGTCCTCTGGGATAGCAATATCGGCGGTTTCTCGAACTAGCCCGTCACGGATGCCTTGCGGTCTGCGTCGCAAACGACGAAGCTACCGCCGGTGTTTTCTTTTGTCGATCAGATTGACTCGATCGAGGAGCGCGAAATCCGCGGCCGCTTTTCGGTACCGCGACGGTTCAACGGCGCCCCCGGCTGGATGCTGGTCGAAGCGATCGGCCAGCTCGCCGGTTGGCTGGCGGTCGCGAACTCCGACTTCACACTGCGCCCGGTCGGCGCCACGCTGGGCTCGCTCGAGCTCCGTCGGGACGGCGTGGAATCGAGTGGGGTTCTCGAGCTGTCCGCAACCATCGAGCGCACCGATCGCCGCGCAATTCTCTACCGCGGCGAGGTGCAGAGTGCCGGTCGCACCATTGCCCAGATGCAGCGCTGCATCGGCCCACTCTTGCCACTGGCCTCGCTCGAAGACCCCGACGAAGCGCGCGGTCGCGTGCAGGCGCTGCGCGAAAGCGGCCCGTTGGAGCTGTGGTCCGAAACCCACGAACGGCCGAGGGCACTGGTCTCGGCGGCCGAGCTCCAGGGTGGGAACCGAGCTTCGGCAACCTTCCGCATTGATCGAGACGCTGAGCTTTTTGCCGAGCACTTTCCACGCCAGCCCGTCGTTCCAGCTTCACTGCTGATCGACGCAATGTGTCGCCTCGGCGCGGCGGCAAAGCTTCAACGGGCGGATGCCACCGACACGGTCGCGTTCACGCAAGTCCGCCGCGTCAAAGTGCGTCAATTCACGCCCCCTGGAGAAGTGCTCCACATCGAAGCCGTCGCACAGGGCGGCGAGGACGAAGTACACGCAATCGCCAGCAGCGGCGACGATACCGTCGCCAGTGTGTCGGTGTCCGGATTCGTCCCGTGCGCATCCTGATCAAACAAGTCAACTGGCTCGGCGACCTGGTGATGACGCTGCCCGCCACCCGCGCGGTGCGCGATCGATTTCCCGACGCCGAAATCGCGATCCTGGTGCGCCAGGAGCTGGCCGGGTTCTACGACGGTTTCGATTGGATCGACGACGTCATCACCTACCGCATCAGACCCGGATTGTCCGGACTCGCCGACCAGGCACGCCTCGCCGCACGCCTGCGCCGCCGGCACTTCTCGCTCGCCGTGCTGTTTCCGCGCAGCTTTCGCGCTGCCCTTTGGGTAGCCATGGCAGCGATCCCGACGCGCGTTGGCTACCGCGCTCAAGGTCGCGCTTTCTTGCTCACCGAGTCGTGTGGGCGCCAGCGCGAACAGCTCGAGAAGCACCAGATGAACGACCACCTCGACCTGGTACGCCACTGCCTCGGAGCCGCCGGCGGCGACACCATCCCGGAGTTGCCGGTCGCCGCCTCGCACCGCGAGTCCATACGCGCATGGTTGGCGAGCCGGCGGCAGCGGCACGGGCCCCTGGTCGCCCTCGCCGTCGCCGCCGCCTATGGCCCAGCCAAGGAGTGGCCGAAAGAGTCGTTCGCCCGCCTCATCGACTTGCTCGATCGCGAACACGACGCCGAGTGCGTGTTGATCGGGGCGCCGCACGAAGCCGATCGATGCCGAGAGGTTGCCGCCCTGGCCAAGACGCCGGCGATCGTCGCCGCCGGGCAAACGAGCGTCGGCGAGCTCATCGCGCTGCTTTCGCTTTGCGACGGATTCGCCGGCAACGATTCCGGCGCCATGCACGTCGCCGCCGCGCTCGGGCGGCCGGCGGTGGGGATTTTCGGGTCGACCAATCCGCAGCGAACCGGGCCACTCGGAGCGGCCGCCCGAGTCGTGTACAAGCCCATCGAGTGCAGCCCCTGCCTACAGCGGCGCTGTCGTTTCTCCCACTACGAATGCCTCACCTCGATTGGCGAGAGGGACATCGCCGCCGCGCTCAGTCAGGTGTGGACTCCACCCAAGCCCTTTACAGGGGAAGAATTAAGTGGTTAGAGATTCGAAACTTCCAGCGGGGGGAGAGGTGATGCGCAAGCTGGTGTACCTCTGGACAGCTTCGGCTGTTTCCATTTTCCTGACATTCTCAGCCCAGACTTTGGCCGATGACAAACCTTCGGGGCCAGTGATCGGTCTCGACCTCGGTGCCGCGATTCCGGTTTCCGAGTTTCAGGACGTCGCCAGAAACGGCGGCGCGGTCGCTCCATTCATCGGCTACAGGTTGCGCAGCGGCGGTTTCGCGCTCACGCCGATGATCCGGACCCAGTTCGGCTTCTGGCCGGCAAAGGACCAGGACATCTCCTTTCCCGAAGGGCAAGAACCGGCTCTCGGAAACAACCAGTTCCTGCGCCGCAAGATCGTCCGCAGCGACATGCAGACGATGTTCGCCGGCACCGGCGGCTTTCGTGTCTCACTCATCGACGGCAGTCGCGAGATCTACGCCGGCGGCCATGGCGGCTACTTCACCGACCTCGACGGCGGGCCGGTGCGCGGTGCCGGACCGGGCTTCAGCATCGAGGGCGGGCTCAACCTCGGCGTTTGGAAGGACACCTCTCTGGGTTTGTTCATCCGTCGCGACGAGGCTTTCATCCCGGGCAATCTCAAACCGGAGGACCGCGACCACCGTCTCGAGTACCTGGTCACCGGCCTCGCCCTGACACACTTTTTCGCCAAGGCCGAAGCGGCACCGCCCCCGCCGCCTCCCCCCCCACCGCCACCGCCGCCGCCTCCGCCGACACCCAAGGCGGCCGTTCCCGAGGCAACACCGGAGATCGAGCTACCGGACGTCATCCACAAGAAGATCGTCTTGCGCGGTGTGAACTTTGCCTTCGACAGCGATCGACTTTCCTCGACCGCGCGCCCCATCCTCGACGAAGCGGTCAGCTCTCTCAACGAGGCCGGTGACGTCGCGGTCTCCATCGACGGGCACACCGACTCGGTCGGCAGCGAAACCTACAACCTAGGCTTGTCGCGGCGACGCGCAGCAGCCGTGCGCAACTACCTCGAGAACAGCGGTATCTCTGGGTCGCGCCTGCAGACCAACGGCTTTGGCGAAGCGCGTCCCGTGGCGACGAATGCGACGGCAGAAGGGCGGGCGCAAAACCGCCGCGTCGAGCTCCGCGTCGCCGAGTAGTCCGATCTCGCCCGGCAGCAGACGAATCCTTGAGCTGACTCAGGATTCGTCGCTGCCGGCCTGCCTCGCGAACATCGCCAGCACGTCCTGCCGGCGCACTTTGCCGCTTTCGGTGCGCGCCAGTGCCTCGGCGATGACGAGCCGTTCCGGGTGTTTCTGCCTGGCCAATCCCACCCTAGCCAGGTGAGCTGAGATCTCGGCCAGGGAGATCGGCGTGCCACTGGCAAGCACGACGGCCACTCCCGCTCTTTCGCCGACCGCTGCATCGGCTATACCGACGACACAGGCGTCGAGCACCCGAGGATGCGATCGAACGGCTTCTTCCACTTCGCGAATGCTGATCTTCTCGCCCTTGCGGATGAGGATCTCCTTGATTCGACCGGTGACCGTCAGATAGCCGCCTTCGTCGAGCGTGCCGAGATCACCGGTGCGAAACCAACCGTCGTCGGTAAAGGCATCCTCGTTCATCGCGGCGTCTACGTAGCCGACGAAACACTCGGGGCCGAGCGCCTGGATCTCGCCTTCCTCACCTGGTGGCAGCGCTCGACCATCAGCCGAAACGATGCGCACTCGATTGGGTTCGATGGGTCTCCCTTCCGTCAAAATACCGAGCGTATCGACATCCTCGGGAGTCGTCGTGCTGATGGTTGGAAACTCCGTCGATCCATACACGCGCTTGGCCGTACACCCGAGCGTCTGCCGCGCCCGGCGGATCAGCTCGGGCGCAACATCCGCACCACCGCATGAGAAGAGGCGAAGGCGCAAAGGCGGCCCGCTGCCGTGCGCATCGACCAGCTCGCGCAAGAACACCGGCGCCCCCACCATGTAGGTGATGCCGTGACGGCGAACCATGTCGACAGCCTGTTGGGCATCCCACCGATCCATCAAAACGGCGCGCGTCGCCAACACTGCCGGTGTCAGAATGCCGTGCAGGGTGCCGGAAATATGGGTCAGCGGCGAGGGCATCAGCGTCGCATCGCCGGCCGCCAGCCCGTGGACCCGGGCCAGACTCGACACTTCAGCCATCAGAGAGGCGTGCGTATGCAGCACACCCTTGGGCAGCGCCGTCGTGCCCGAGGTGTACATCAGTAGCAACACGTCGTGCGGCGATGCGGAGTGGCAAGGCTCTCGCGCGTCGCCTTCGTCCCACGACACAGTAGAGTCGCCGCCACGGACGACGACGAGATTGTCGATTGCCGTGCCGGCGGAGCGCACGCGTTCGACCATGGCCGGGTAGTCGAAGCCGCGGAAGACGCCCGGAACGAATAGATGCCGGGCACCCGACTGCCGCAACATGAACGCCACTTCGCGTTCGCGAAAAATCGTCAGCAGCGGATTGGCGACGGCGCCGAGCCGAGCGCAGGCGGTGAAGACAACCGCTGTCTCCCACCAATTGGGCAACTGAAAGGCCACCACGTCGCCGGCACCAACACCCATCGATCGCAAGGCAGTAGCCAGATCGGCGCTGCGCCGATCCCACTCGGCAAAGGTCAGAGACCGCTCGCCATCGACGATGCCGACGCGTTCCGGCCACTCAGCGCAGGTCGCAGCGAAAGACTCGCAAAACCCGCGGTCCGCCGGCCAGCGCCGGCCAGCCATGGTAGGCACGAGCGTCATGCCCGGCCGGAATAGCGCGGATCCGCAGTCCCTGTGAAGGCACCCAGCACAGTTGACAGCATCAAAAGCGCTGACCTATGGTTCTGCGCTTTGCTTCTCGGGGGGAATAAGGGTGTCAGGAATCTTCACTGCGCGATCGGGAGCGCTTCGAGTACTCTGTTTGCTGAGCTCGTTCGTCATCCCGACGGCGTCGCGCAGTGAAGCCGCCGAGGTCATCCGCGACAACCTCTACGGGACTTCCTTCGTGTCGGCGGATGAAGGATGGGCATGCGGTGCCTTCGGCACCATCGTTCACACGGCAGACGCCGGTAAGAGCTGGCAGGTACAAACCTCCGGCACACTCGAAGCGCTGTTTTCCATCGATTTCGCCGACCAGCACCACGGCTGGGCAGTCGGCCGCTCAGGCACCATCGTTTTCACATCGGACGGCGGCCAAACCTGGAAGCCGGCGGCGGCGCCGAGTGCCAAGCACCTCTTTCGCGTCGACTTTTTCGACACCAATTTCGGCATCGCCGTCGGCGACTGGGGCGTCATCCTCGTCACCAAGGACGGCGGTGCAAGCTGGACCGAGCACAGCCTCGAGGAAGACGTCATTCTCAACTCGGTTTCGATCATGGATCGACAACAGGCAATCGCCGTCGGCGAGATCGGGTCGATCTTTCGCACGCAGGACGGCGGCACAACCTGGACCAAGGCGAGCAGCGGCATCGACAAGACCCTCTTTGGCGTAACCTGTATCGACGTGAGCCGTTGCTGGGCGGTGGGAATCGATGCGCTGATCCTGCGCACCGACGACGCCGGTGAATCCTGGGAAGTTCTCAACGGATCGACGGAAATGCGGGCGCTGGAGCAAGTCGGTTTCGGCCAGGCCTTCGAGAACCCGAGCATATACGCGATCGACTTGTCTGGCGATTTCGGCGTCGCAGCCGGCGAATTGGGCTCCGTATTCGTCAGCCGCGATGGTGGCCAGATGTGGAAACGGCTGGAAGCCAGCAAGAACTGGGCGCTGCCTTGGTTCCGCGACCTCGACGTCGTCTCCGGTGCCCGCGGTGCGATCGTCGGTGCCGGAGCTCGTCGGGTCATGATCGACGACGGAAAGATCGAAATCGCCGCGGAAGGTAAATAGGCGTGCTCCCCAAGAAATACATCGAACAGTACCTCAACTTCTTGCTGCGCTATCGGATTCCGGTCGGCATCCTCATCCTCCTAGCGACGGCGTTCTTCGTCTGGTTCACCGTCTTTCACCTCAAGATCTACACCAACTTCCTCGATCTCTATCCGCCCGATCACCCGTACATCCAGGTCTACACGAAGTACCGCCACACCTTCGGCACCTCGAACGTCCTACTGATGACCGTGGAGGCAACCGACGGCGACGTTTTCAGCGACACCGAGATCATTCGAAAGGTCGACCGCATTACTGTCGATCTCTTGCACAAGGTCCCCGGCGTCAACGGCGAGCAAGTCATATCGATTACCCATCCAAAGCTGAAGACGACGATTGCGACTGGCGCCGGCTTGAAGACCGTGCCGCTCACCTACCCGCGCCTGCCGCGCGACCAGGAAGAGCTCGAGTTCTTCCGCCGCAAGATCGATACCACCGAAGGAGTGCGGGGCTTCTTCGTCTCCAACGACGACAAAGCCACACAGATCGTCGCCGGATTCTGGGAGGAGTACATCGACCTGGCCGGGATGTGGAAACAGATCCAGGAAATCGTCGCCCGCGAGGAAGCCGACGGCAAGGTCAAGATCTACGTCTCCGGCCCCCCCATCCTCTTTGCCTACTTTCAAGAGGAGCTCGGCAAGATGTGGTGGTACCTCGCCGCCACCGGAGCGGCGATCGTACTGCTTCTTTGGTTCTATTTCCGCACCTTCCAAGGTGTGTGGATTCCCGTCTTCTCGGGTCTGATGAGTGCCGTCTGGGGGCTCGGCTTCGCCGGCCTCTGCGGCCTGACCATGGACCCCCTGGTCATCGTCGTCTTCGTCCTGATCACCGCGCGCGCACTGTCACACTCCGTGCAGTCGATGGAGCGTTACCACGAAGAGTTTCACGACCTCGGCGACAAAGACGCCGCGATCGTGAAGTCGTATATCAGCCTCTACTCACCGGCGATGGTAGCGATCATGTCGGACGGCCTGGCCATCCTGACGATCGCCGTAGCGACCATCCCGATCATGCAAAAGCTCGCCTTCGTCGCCAGCTTCTGGATCATCTCGATCTTCTTTTCCGTCGTCACCCTGCACCCGATCATCCTCTCGTTCGTCAACCCACCGGACGAAGAACGGCGCGAGAACGTCTTCGATCGCATGGCCAACGCAAGCAGCGGCTTTCTGACGCGCCTGGCGATCGGCGGCTGGCGCTGGGTGATGGTCGCTCTCTTTCTCTTCACCATGGTCTTCGCTGCTTACTTCGCCCACAAGCTGAAGACCGGCGACACCTCCCCCGGCATGGCCTTGCTCTACCCCGACCACCCGTACAACGTCGCCACCGCCAAGGCCAATGAGTACTTCGCCGGCAACACGCAGCTCGTCATCATCGTCGAAGGAAAAAAAGTCGGCGCCGTCAAGGACGCCAAAACCCTGAACGACCTGGACCGCTTCCAGCGTTACATGGAGCAGGGCGAGAACGCCGGCGGTTCGACCACCGCCACGACGATGCTCAAGACCGTTTTCCGCGCTTTCCACGAAGGCGACCCGAAGTGGGAGATGTTGCCGACCGAAGACATGCACGTGTCGCAGCTCTTCTTCATGCTGACCGCCGGCACGCGGCGCGGTGAGATGGATCGCTTCTTCACGCCGGACTACACCAACGCGACCATCACGGTCTACTACAAGCAGTACGACAACGACACCATCCAGCAGGCGATCGCACGGGCCAAAGAATACATCGCGACCAACACCACTCCCGACGACGACGTGCGCTACCGTCTAGCCGGCGGTCTCTTCGGCATTCTCGCGGCGCAGATCGAAGAAGTGGATTGGTCCTACCGGATCAACGTTCCCCTCATCTTTGCCGTCGTCTTCATCCTCAGCTTCCTCACCTATTGGTCTGCCGCCGGGGCACTCATCGTCCTCATCCCGTCGATCGTCGCCCAGCCGTTGTCGGAAGCTGTGATGTACTTCATGGGCATCGACTTCAACATCAACTCCCTGCCGGTCGCTGCCATCGGGATCGGTATCGGTATCGACTACGGCTACTACGTGCTCAGCCGGATCGTCGAGGAGTACGAGATTACCGGCGACTTCGACGAAGCCAACCGGCGCGCCATCGGCACGACCGGGCACGCAATCATGTTCACCGGCGCCACGATCTGCGCCTCGATGATCTTCTGGCTCTTCCATCCGCTCAAGTTCGAAGCCCAGATGGCCGGCCTTCTCATGATGTTGATGCTCTTTCACGCCATCGGAGCGTTGGTCTTCATTCCCGCCCTCGTGTCGCTGATGCGACCGAAGTTCGCGCTCGACCGCGCCGCCGCGCAGCATCGCACCGCGGTATCCGAATCGGTCAGTCCAGCCAGCGCTTGAGTGCGGGCGGGCTCGTGGTCCGCCGGATTCAATCGGCAGAGCGTTCGTAGCGCCACCCGCTGTCGAGCAGCCACAGCCGGTGGCGAGGGCCGGCGGCTTCGGCGTCGCTCGCCTGCCACCCGGCGTCGCCCTCATAGAGCGAACAAGCGCCACCTTCGATCTTGCAGATGCGCGGAGTGAAGCGAGGCGGCTGGGGCGACGAAAGCCCCTCGATGGCGGCACGGATGTCGTCGTGTGCAGCGACTTGCGTAATCGTCACGAACGTCGGAGGCGGCAGCTCGATGTCTCCAGCCCGCTGCTTGGCGAGGGCGACGGCCGGCGTCGTCCATGAAAACTCGCGAATCTCGCCGCCATCGACCGTGACGTCAGCGCTCGGCGCCGGCGCGACGAAAAACCACGTGTCGAAGCGCTTGGGCAAGAACTCCGGCGTGATCCAACGCGAGACCGGCGCCAGCACACCAGCGTCGATTTCCAGGGCCGCCTCTTCGCGCAGCTCGCGTACGGCAGCGTGACGGGCCGCCGCGTGCACGTCGGCGGAGCCGGCGGGATAGTCGCCGGGATCGATGCGTCCGCCCGGAAAGACCCACGCACCGCCATGAAAAGCGAGCTTCTTGGAGCGCCGAACCAAGAGGACCTCCAGCCCGTTCTCACCCTCGCGCAAGAGAACGATGGTCGCCGAGGGATGGGCCGGTGCGATGTCGTCTGCCATGGGACCTTCTATCAGGATCGCTCGTGCTCTTCAGCCGCCGCGCGCTCCACCTCGCCCGGCCACAGGAATTCGCGCCACGCCGCAAAGTAGTCCTCACCGCCAACGATGTACGTGTCGTTGTGCGTGGCGCTGTGAATTTCGTAGAAGTGCTTCGGCTCGGCGGCCTCGGCGAACAGCGCCCGCCCGTGATCGATCGGCACGATCGCATCGTAGTCGCCGTGGATGAACAGAACGGGAACGCGCAGCTCGGCGATTTTGGACAAATTGTCGAAGCGTTGCGGCACCAGACGAGCCAACGCCGGCGGCACCAGAGTCGCCGCCATCGCGCGAATCGACTCAAAGGGTGTTTCCAGAATCAACTTCGCCGGTGGATGCTCGAGCGCCAAATCGAGGGCGACGGCGCTGCCCAACGAGCGACCGAAATAGATGACCGCCTCGGTCGGGAAGCCGCGGTCAACGACAAAGGAACGGGCCGCTCGGGCGTCGGCGTACATGCGCCGCTCGGAGGGGTCGCCATCGCTATCGCCGTAGCCGCCGTAGTCGACGATGAGAATCGACACGCCGACCCGGTCGTGCAACAGACGTATGTTGTCCAGACGGTGGCTGATGTTGCCCGCGTTACCGTGGAACCAGAGGACGATTTCCTCGCGGGGGCCGGGAATCAGCCACGCATGCGTGCGGCCACCATCGGACGTGCGCAGGTCGACGTCTTCGTAGTCGAGACCGAGCTCCTTGGGCGTCGACACGAGGTAGTCGTCGGGAAAGAAGATCAGCTTGCCGAGCGGATCAAAAACCATGGCCATCCCCAGGAAAAATAGAATCACCGTAGCCGCAGCCGCGATTCTTGCAACGGATTCACACTTTTTCACGATCGTGATGATTCTCATTGAATGAATCCAACGGGCCGGCGTCCAAGCTCGCATGTAGCACAGAGCGGACCCCCCCTCCGCAAGCTACGGGAGAGGAGCCCGAACCCAGGGCTCCTCTCCGCTCCTCCTCCCCCTCAGAAACGAGCCGGCGGCTACACCACGTCGCCGGCTCGACTTCTGGCCCGCCGAGCTTCGCGACTTCCACCAACGGCCTGATGGCGCGAGCTAGACGCGCTTCTCGCCGTGGATTACTCTCTCTCTGAGGTTACTCGACGCGATGGAACACAACGGCGTGCACCACGTATCGATCAACGTCGACGACGTTTCGAAAGCGCGGGCTTTTTACGTTGACACTCTGGCGATGGAGATCCTGCCGCGCCCCGACTTCGGCTTTCCCGGGCTCTGGTTGAAGTGCGGCGCCCAGGAGATCCATCTGATCGAGGTGAAGGGTTTCCAACCGCAAGAAGGGCCGCACTTCGCACTTCGCGTCGACGACATCGAAGCAAGTCGCGCGACTCTGCACAGCAAGGGCGTCGACATCAGCGATGTACTCGACATCCCGGGCGCCGGGCGCCAGGCCTTCTTTCGCGACCCGGCCGGCAACATGATCGAGCTCAATCAGACGGTTTCGAATTGAGCACCGCCGCCAGACGCCGTACCCCCTCCTCGATTTCCTTCTCCTGCAGCGAAGAAAACCCGAGCAACAACCCCGCCCGTTTCGGCACCTCGTCGTAGTAGGGCGTCACCGGGTAGATTCCGACGCCACGCTCTGCACAGCGACGCCGCAGCGCCGGCACCCGGCGGGCGGCAAACCCGCGGATCCACAAGAGCACGTGCAATCCGGCATTGGCACCACTCACCTCGACGCGGTCGCCGAGGTGCTCCTTCAGAGCCGCCAACAATGCCGCCCGCCGGCGCGCGTTGCGCGTGCGCGACCGGCGCATGTGCCTGTCGAAATGACCGGCCTGCATGAAGTCTGCGAGCGCCAACTGCTCGAGCGCGGGGCAGCCGGTGTCGACGCTCGCCTTGGCGGCCGATACTGCTGCTACCAAGGAAGCCGGCAGCACCAGGTAGCCCAAGCGCAGGGCCGGGAACATCAGTTTCGAGAACGTACCGGCGTAGATCACCCGGCCGGCGCGATCGAGACCCTGCAAAGCTTCGAGTGGGCGCCCGGCGTAGCGAAACTCGCTGTCGTAGTCGTCTTCAAAAATCAGCGCGCCACTGCGCTCAGCCCAGCCGAGCACGTCGATTCGTCGCTGAAGCGGCATCGTCACGCCGCTGGGAAACTGATGAGCCGGGGTGAGATACGCCAGACGCACTGCGGGCTGTGTAGCCAAACCGCCGAC
The DNA here is from genome assembly GCA_965216585.1 of uncultured Binatia bacterium (SeqCode). Taxonomy (GTDB): domain Bacteria; phylum Desulfobacterota; class Binatia; order HRBIN30; family CADEER01; genus CADEER01. The sequence goes on from CBDCGC010000003.1 coordinate 1,938,120, forward strand.
GCACAAGCCGTCGCCATCGACTGCGACGCTCACCACCTCGGCACCGGCGGCGGCGAGAGCAATGCGAGCTCCGGGGTAGCACGGCTCCTCGACGACGGCTCGATCGCCCGGATCGATCAGCACCCGCGCCGCCAGATCGAGCGCCTGCTGCGAACCGTTGACGACGACCACCTGCCTGGGGGTACAGACGACGCCGCGGCTGCGCCAAAGATGCTCGGCGATGGCGGTGCGCAACTCTTCGCGACCCTCCGGCGGGCCGTAGTCGAGCTGGCGCACCGACGCCCGCCGCGCCCGCCGCGCCAGCACCCGGCACCACGTGTCGTGGGGAAAGTCGAGGAAATTGGGACGCCCGTAACGAAAATCGAAACGCAGCGACCTCGCGTGCGGCTCCCAGGAAACGGGCCGCGCTTCCGCCAACGCGTCCAGCCACCGGCCGTAGCGCGACAGGTGCGGCGTGAACAGACCTTCCGGCCTGTGCGCGGCACCGCCGCCAGTACCCACGACCTCGTTCAACGCCTCGGGCAGATCGGTCGCGACGAAGGTGCCCGATCCGGCCCGCGCCGTCAGATAACCTTCGGCCAACAACTGTTCGTAGGCGAGAATCACCGTGTTGCGCGAAACACCCAGATCCGTCGCCAGCGATCGCGTCGACGGCACCCGCGTACCGGGCGCCAGCTCAGCGCTGAGAATCGCGCGCCGGGCAGCACGATAGACCCTCTGGTAGAGCGGTCCGTCTCCTTCTAAAGTCCACATCAGTGCACGCCCGCCGCGCCGCCAGCTCCCAATTGGTACCAAAGAATAGACGAGATCCGCCCATGATCAAGTACCGCCTGGGGAGTCAGGAGGCCGGCCTCCGGGCGGCGGAGAACAACGCCACGCTGCTGCCGGAATCAACTCGAGCGGGCCGCCCTGGCGCTGCCATCGCACCTTCAAGCGAACCATGGACCGAGCGACGGTGCCGTGCATCGCGATCGAATGGCGGCCCGCCGGCACGAGGTCTTCCGGGTCGTGCACGGCGTCATCGATCCGCAACTCGATGCCGTGGTTGGACTCGATGCGCAAATGCATCGGCTGAGGCAGGACCAGCGATGCCCGCCAGGTGCAAAGGGCTGGGGCGCGGAATTCCTCACCGCGAAAATCGTGAAACGGAATCAAGACCCGGCGTTTTCTGCTTTCGAACTTCGACCGGCAGCTCACTCGAATCGGAAACTCGACGCCGGAGCGACGCCACGCCTGCAGAAGCTCCCGGTCGACCGCAAGGCTGGAAACCAGTGGCTGCTCGCGCCCCCGCGGTGCGGCATAGGGCCAGGCAGCACCGCCCCACCACATCCGCGGCTGCGGGTCGAAGCGAGTGTCGCGCACCACTTGCGACAGCTCGCTCGCCAGGACATCCGCGACGGCGTCATGTCCGTCCGTCGTGACGAAGACCGCGCCACCGCCAGGTAGGTCATCGGTGATGAGCGACTCGTCGAACGACCCGTCGCGCACTTCGATCTGCCACATGCGAGACAGTAGCCGCAGGCTCTCGTGTCGCGCCGAAAAATCCGGCGACAAGACGTAGCCAGTCCAGCCACTGCCTCGGTCGCGCACGACGCGGGCGAGCTCGACGATCTGCTCGCCAGTCATCCAGCGAAACCCGGGGTGCGTGTAGACGCGGTGGAAGTAGTAGTTGAAGTCGAAGACGAGAGCACCCGCCACCAGCAAGATGGCGAGCCAGCGTGCGCCCCGGCCGCCGCGCCACAACCCGGCGAGCGGCATCGCCGCCCAGATGAACAGCGGGGGCGTCGCCAGGAAGGCGCGGTAGACGCGCGGCGCGTCGACCGAGAAAAACGCCGGCGCGCAGCCGACGGCAAACCACCACAGCAGGACCTGATGGCGCACGTCGCGCCAGCGCCGTAGGCTGGAGATCAATCCGGGAAGCACCAACGCGGCGGCGATCAGCGTCAACGCCGGATCATCACCCGGCCCGAACCAATGGTAACGCAGGGGCCCCTGGGCGACGTGGAAAATTCCCAGCGTCGTCGCAAACGACACCAACAGCGGCACGATCGAGCCAGCAGCGCGCGCCTCGTCCAACACCGAGACTGCTTGTACCCTGCCGGTCAGCGCCCCGACGTCAGCGACATACGACGCGACTCCCGGCAACAGGCAGATCAGGATCACTGAGAACCAGACGACGTTGCTGCGCCGCCTCGACTGTGTCGCTTCGATCAGCAACGGCAGTGCAACGAGCGGCGCGATCTTGGCGGCGTGGTAGGTGTAGAACGTCGCGGCAAACCCAAGTGCCGAGATCGCCACCCATCGCCAGCGGTGCTCGTCGCGTGCTCGCACCAGCCCATACAGTCCGGCGCACTGGAACGCGGCACCCAACACCACCTGCAGCAGACTCTTGGCGTGAGCGATCTGCATCGGCGACGACGCCATCAACACCCCGGCAAAGAGCGCCGTCGACCTGCCGAACAACCGCCTAGTGACGCCAAAGACGAGAGCTCCCAGCAGGCAACTGGCAACGATCCCCGGAATCCGCAGCGCCGCCAGCGTCGGTCCAAAGACGGCAAAGGCGGCGGCGATCGCGTAGTTGGTCAGCGCGTGGAATCGGCTATGCGAATGCGCAACGAGTTGAAACGGCGAGGCAATCTTGCCGTCGAGAACGTCGAAGGCGAGCAGGCCGTTGATCGCATCGTCCCCCCACAACCCAGGTGGGACGAGTCGATAGCAACGAAAGAAGATGAAAAGGACTGCGACCGACGACAGTGCGAAGCGCCACCGCGAATCCGACACCTCCCCTTCGACCTCACGCCAGAGATGCGGAACCGAGTGCATCAGCAGTGCGGCAAGCACCAGCGCCACCATGCCGACAGCGACATCGCCGGCGACGCATCGCCCGGCGCCGAACAATGCGAGCGGAATCGCCGCAACCGGCGCCCAACCTCGTATCCCCGCTGAGTCGGCAAAACTCTGCAAGAAGACCTCGCGACGCAACCGCCTTCAGGCCGCGCCTATCCCTCGCCTGGTTGTTCCGCGAAGACAGTGGCGGACAACGAGCGCAGCCGCCCCCGCTAGCGCAATCGCGGCGGCGGCATCATCGTGCCGGCCGGCGCAGCGCGCTCGATCTTGTCGCCGCACACGGTGTCGCAGCGAGCGCAGACGTAATCGAACTTCTCCCCCTCGGAGAGCACGAGGAGCAGCCGTTTGCGCACCTCCGTGGCAACCTGACAACGCGGACAGAAGAGACGGCTCGCCTCCATCTGTTCGAACTGTTTCATCGACGTTGAAGACACCGGTGAGACGGGCAGCAGCGCCGCCCTTCCACCGACAGTCACTCCTATTTGTTGAGAACGAAAGTGACCTTCAAGTTCACCCGATACTCGGAGATCTTGCCGTTCTTGACCTCGACCTTTTGATCCTGCACCCAGGCGCCCTTGACGTTCTTCAAGGTCTTGTTCGCCCGGGCAACGCCCTGCTTGACGGCATCGTCAAAACTCTTCGACGACGACGAGATGATCTCGGTTACGCGCGCTACTGGCATGGTTCGCTCCTTTTCTGGCCGCGTTTCGACGGAAAGACACCACCATGGCACCGACCGGGACAAATGGAAAGGAAGTTGCTCACTGGTTGCCGAAGACCTGCCGCAAGAGCTCCGTCGTCCGCGCTGCCGGGTCGCGCCGGATTTTCGTCTCCTCATCACCGAGAACTTTGAAGAGTCCGTCGAGCGTAGCATTGGTCACGTGCTCGGTCAGATCGAGCGAAGGTGCGTTGACCAACGGCAGTCGCGCATATGCGTCGACGACCTGCTCGTAGGACTTGTAGAGACCTACCTCTTGCATGTTGGATTCGATGATCGGCCGGAAGCGACGTTGCAGGGACTCACTCGTGCGATCGCGGAAGTACTCCGTCGCCGCCGTGTCTCCGCCCTGCAGAATCGACATCGCATCGGTCAGGCTCATCCCGGTAATGGCGTTCCAGAAGACCGGTTTGGCCTCGGCGCTCGCCCTTTCGGCAGCTCGGTTCATGGCATCGTCGAGCGCATCGACCTGGGCTCCCATGCCCACCAGTCGCAGCGCCTTGGCCATGGTCTGCACTTCGTCGGGTAGAGCGATACGCAACAGCGGGTTGCTGCCGAAGCCACCCGGACGCGAAGTCGAGGCGATCGTGCGTTCGGTGCCGACACGCAGCGCTTCGCGCAACCCCGCCGCAACGTTGCCTTCGGTCGAACCGGCCATGCCGACCGCCAGGATCTGGGCAATGTCCTGTACCGCCTTCATGTCGGTGCACGACGTTCCAACCAGCGACAGCACTGCGACGACCGCCACCCATCCGTTCTTGCGCATCGGGGTTCCCCCCACCTCTCTAACGTTCAAGGCTGACCGAACAACGCCGGCCAGACGATCGCGTCCAGCACCACCGTTTGCAAACAAAAGAATCCGAGACCCAGCAGCGCGGCGACCCGCCAAGCCGGCGACGAACAAGGTTCGACCGTCGCTGCAGCGACCACCAGACCAAGCGAGCCGAGCGCCACGAGAAAAAGATCGATGCGGATCACTCCCCAAAGCGCAAGGCTCGGTTCAGCCAGGTAGCACACGGTCAGCGGCAGCCACAACGCCGACGGCAGGAGCACCAGGAGGTAGAACGCAGCAATCACCGCATAACTGGATCCGCCGGCAAAGCTCGCCCGCTCAGGGTCGACGTGGCGCAGGAAGAAGTAGGTAAACGGAAAGTAGCCGAGCGCGGCGGCAACCATCGAAGCGCCGTACCAAGCGCGCCACGCAGGTGGCACGCCGCCCCACAACTGGCCGGCGCTGGCGTGAGGACTTTGCAACCCGTGGACATAGCTCACCAACACGGCAATTCCGCCGACGACGTTGAGCAGTGCGAGATTCCAGGACAACCGATGCATGAACGCCCCCCGCCAACGGCGTGGTTTAGGAAAATAGACGAGGTAAGAGTCTGGAACAAGCACAAACCGAAGGAAGACTCATCACCACTTCGACAGTGAGGACGTCTCGAAACCACTCACGGCCGGCAGGTCTTTCGCCGCTCTGTTGAAGCCACTATGCTCAGGGGATCGACGAAAGTCCGGGTTCGAACCATAGGGCCAGTCTTCATCAGGAGGGGACGGAATGCGAAAGACACTTTTGGCGGTTTCGATGCTCGCGCTGCTGGCGCCGGGCTGTGGTTACAACAAGATCCAGGCCGGCGACGAAACCGTGAAGGCGGCCTGGGCCGAGGTGACCAACCAGTACCAGCGACGGGCCGACCTGATCCCCAATCTGGTCAACACCGTCAAGGGCGCAGCCGACTTCGAAAAGGAGACGCTGCAGGCGGTGATCGACGCTCGCTCGAAGGCGACGAGCGTCAAGCTGACTCCCGAGCTGCTCGAGGATCAGGAGGCCTTCGACCGCTTCGTCGAAGCGCAGGGACAGGTGTCGAGTGCTCTCTCGCGGCTCTTTGCCGTTGCCGAGAACTACCCGACGCTAAAAGCCAGCGATGCCTTCCGCGACTTGCAGGCACAGATCGAGGGAACGGAAAATCGAATCACCGTGGCGCGCGGCCGATACATCGATACGGTTCGCGAGTACAACACACTGGTCCGCTCTTTTCCGACGCTGATCATCGCCAAAATCATCGGCGCCGAGACCAAGCCCGTGTTCCAGGCACGCCAGGGAGTCGGCGAGGTTCCGCCCGAGGTGAAGTTCTGAGGCTACCCCAAGCTGTCAAGAGATCAGCGTGATCCGCCGCAGAACGACGCGCCTGCTCCTCTGCAGCGGGCTGCTCGCCCTCGCCGCCGCCGCGGCGGCAATCGACGTGCCGGCACTGCGCGGGCGCGTCAACGATCTGGCCGGCCTGCTCAGCGCTGGCGAGCGCAGCAAGCTCGAAAGCCAATTGGCGACGTTTGAAAACGAGACGGCCCACCAGATCGTCGTCCTCACCGTCCCCACCCTCGAAGGCGAAGACATCGACACCTTCTCGATGCGCGTCGCCGAGAGTTGGAAGATCGGCCACGAGGGCCTGGACAACGGTGCCATCATCATTGTCGCCGACAAAGACAGGCGCGCCCGCATCGAAGTCGGCTACGGCCTCGAGGGCGTCGTGCCCGACGCCATCGCCGCGCGCATCCTGCGCGAGCAGATGTTCACCAGCTTCCGCGCCGGCCGCATGGGGGAAGGCATCATCAATGGTGTCGGCAGTGTCATGCGCGCGGCACGCGGCGAGGAGATTGCGAGCGACCGGCGACCGACCGGGCGCGGTGTCCCCGCTCACCGCGATTTCCTCGGCACGATCCTCTTTTGCGGCATCCTCGGCGGCATGCTCGGCGCCGGGTTGGCACGGCATTCGCGGATGGTCGGAGCCGGTATCGGTGCTCTCGCCGCCTTCGCTCTGGCCTTCCTGATGCTTCAGCTCGTTCCCTTCGCCGGCGCATCCTCTCTGCTGGGAGGATTCCTCGGCTCGATGGGCGGCGGCATGGGAACGGGGCCGAGCCGGCGCGGCCGCCGGGTCATCTATTCCTATCCGAGCCGCGGCTGGGGTGGTGGCGGCTTCGGCGGTGGCGGTTTTGGCGGCGGTGGCTTTGGCGGCGGTGGCGGCGGTTTCGGTGGCGGCGGCGCTTCGGGGAGCTGGTAGATGAGACCATCGGAGCTCTTCGGACCGCAGAGTCGCGAGCGCATCGTCAGCGCTGTCCACGACGCCGAAAAGAGCACCAGCGGTGAAATCGTCGTCGCCGTCGTTCACGCCTGCGGCGAGTACGACGCCGCCGGTTGGCGTTGTGGCGCCGTGCTCGCGGCACTGGCGTTCCTCGCGCTGGCGCTCTTTGCGCCAGCGTTGCCGATGACCCTCTATCTCGCGGCGCAAGCGGCGGCAGTCCTGCTCGGTCTTCTCCTGGCGCGTCTCGACACCGTACGCCGCGTCTTCATCTCGGAAACCGCGATGGAACACAACGCCCGACGCCGCGCCGCCGCTGCCTTCGCCGAGCTCGGACTGCGACACACCAAGCGCAAAACCGGAATCCTCATCCTCGTCGCCATGCTCGAGCATCGCGTCATCGTCCTCGCCGACAGGGGAATCAACGATGCGCTCGAGCCGGGCGAAAGCTGGAAGGAAGTCGTCGAGCTGGTCCTCGGCGGCATCGAGCGCGGTCAACCCACCGAGGGAATCGTCGCCGCGGTCGAGCGCTGCGGAGAAATCTTGTCTCACCCGCTGCCGGCGCGCGCCGACGACGTCGACGAAATCCGCCGCGAGCTCTTTCTTGAAGACTAGCAAACCCTTCACGGCAATCGCGACCACCGCCTTCGGCCTGGAAGCGGTCGTCGCGCGCGAGCTCGAGGGTCTCGGCTACGGCGAGCAACGCGTCGAGGACGGCCGCGTCTGCTTTGCCACCGACCTCGCCGGCATTTGCCGCGCCAATCTCTGGCTGCGCGCCGCTGACCGCGTGTTGATCGAGGTCGGACGTTTCGAAGCAGACGACTTTGGCGCGCTTTTCGATCGCACACACGACCTCGACTGGTCGCAGTGGCTCGACGTCGGCGCGGCGTTCCCGGTCCGCGGCAAGGCGGTGCGGTCGACCCTGATGAGCGTGCGCGACATCCAGGCGATCGCCAAAAAGGCGATCGTCGAAAAGCTCAAGCAGCGCCGCGGCGGCGACTGGTTGGCCGAGGACGGACCGACCTATGCAGTCGAGGTCGGTATTCTCAAGAACCAAGTCACGATCGCACTCGACACCACCGGCGGCGGCCTGCACAGACGCGGCTACCGCACGGAGGGTGGGACGGCGCCGTTGCGCGAAACTCTCGCCGCCGCTCTGGTGCTGTTGTCGTATTGGAACGAGCAGCGTCCCTTCGTCGACCCGTTCTGCGGATCCGGGACGATCACCATCGAAGCCGCCATGCTCGGACGAAACATCGCCCCAGGACTGGGCCGCTCTTTCGCCGCCGAGAGCTGGCAACAAATCGGCAAAGCCGAATGGAAACGCGCCCGCCAGGAGGCCAGCGACCGCCGCAGCGCTGCCCCGCGGTACAAGCTGCGCGGCAGTGATATCGACGAACGCGCCCTGGCGCGAGCGCGCCACCACGCCGAACGGGCGGGTGTCGCCGGCGACGTCCACTTCCAACACGCCGACGTCGCAGACCTGCAGAGCAAGCGCAGCTACGGTTGTCTGATCACCAACCCGCCGTACGGCGAGCGGCTCGGCGACCGCGCTACGGCAGAGGGCATCTATCGCACCCTGGCCCAGGCGCTCGAGCCCCTCGACACGTGGTCGGCATACGTCCTTTCCGCCCACAAGCGATTCGAAACCGTTTTCGGCCGCCGCGCCCCCCGCCGCCGCAAGCTCTACAACGGCCGCATCGAGTGCACGTACTACCAGTACCCGGGGCCGCGGCCACCAGGGTTGCGCCAGGCGCGCTAGCCTACAGTGGTACTAAAAGGGCGTTTCCTCTATCCTCGTAGCCACTGTCGCCCGGCGACAAGTATTGACCATGCGCTCATACAGTCAAGCGATCTGGGTCGTAGGCTCCTTCTTCTTTCTCATCCTGGCCTTCTTCTTCCTGCTGACCTGGGGCCCGATCGTCGATCGCGTCGACGTAGGCGCCGGCCTGGCTCGCTTTTCAGCGTGGATGAGCTACGGCATTCTCCAACTGGTGTCGGCGGTCGCCGGCTTCCCGCTACACAAGAACGGCACCATCATGGGATCCGGTGCCTTCGAGGTCGACGTCGCTCCCGCCTGCTCCGGCGCGGTGCCGATGAGCATCTACCTGTCGGCAGTGCTCGCCTATCCGGCAACCTGGGCATCGAAATGGTTGGGCGCGGGAATGGGCCTCGGCGTCATTATGGTCGTCAACATCTTTCGCGTCGCCGCCCTCTTTCTGATCGGGCTCTACTACAAACAGGTCTTCCACGAGACGCACGTATACGTCGCTCAGGCGCTGGTGATCTGCGTCGCCGTCGCCCTGTGGCTCTACTGGGCTACCCAATTCGCCGATGCGCCTGAAGATTAACCCCTGGGGGTTTCTCCTCCGGCTGATAGCGCTCTTCCTCCTGACCTACATGGTCTGGAAGCCCCTCGCCCCCTACTACACCAACGTGCTCTTCCACGCTTCGCGGGCCGGCGTCTGGCTGTCGGAGTTCTCGTTCGATCCAGTTTGGAGCCACGGTACGACACTGCTGCGCCACGAACGGCATCCGACGGGGATTTTCTACAAGCACCGCAACTTCGATTCGTTCGAGCCGACTCCACTCGACCCGCAGGGCATCCCAGCCGAATGGATCATGGCGAATCTGGTTCTGCTCATTCCACTCATGCTGGCGACACCGGCACCAACCTGGCTGGCGCGCTTCGGTCGCCTCGCCCTCGCCATGGGAATCGCCCTGGTAGTGCAGGTCGCCGACGTCGTCATCGCCATCAAGAGCTTCTACTCGAGTGCCTTCGCCGGCCAGTGGAGCGCCTTCTCGCAACAACTCTACGGCCTGCTCGACGCATTCGTACAGGGGTTCGACACCCAGCTCTTCCCCTTCGTCATCTGGGCCGGAATCCACTTCCGCGAGTTGGTCGCTCTCGGCAACGACGCGACGGAGGAAAAAAGCGCGCCGCGAAAAAAGACGAAGTCGGGCGCCAACCGCGCCGAACGCCGGCGCCAGCGGGATCGCAAGACATGAAGATGGTCGCAATCATCGCCTCCCTGCTGTCTTCCTCGACCGCCGTCGCCGCAACGGCTCCGCTGGTCTTCGACTCCCAGCGAATCGACCTCGGCAGCGTTGCGCAAGGAGAAGAGTTGCGGGCGAGCTTTGGCATCGAGAACCGCGGCGCCGCCCTGATCACACTCGACCAACCCATCGTCGCCTGCGATTGCCGGGCATCGATCGCCGGTCCGAGCGACATCCCCGCCGGCGGGCGCGGGCAAATCGACGTCGTCTGCGACACCTCGCACACCCACGGCCACCTCGTGCGCAGCATCACCGTCGTCAGCAGTGCCATCGATCAACGCGCAACGGTGCTGCACCTGCAGGCGGAGGTTGCTCTCGAAGCGGTTGCCGAACCGAATGCGGCCTACCTCGGCAAGGTCGTTCGCGGCTCACAACATCAGGGTGTTTTCTCCGTGCGACGGAAGAATCGGCGGGGTGCCATCTCGGCGACGACGGAGGGCGTGGTTCTACTCACGACGATGTCATCGGCGTCGAGCGTTGGTGTGCGCATCCGCGACGACGCGCCGCTCGGACCGTTCACCCAGACCGTCGAAGTGAGAACCGGCAACGCCAGGTTCCCACTTCTCCGCGTCGAGGTAGCCGGCAGGGTCGTCGAGTTCCTACCGCCGTCGCGCTGGTGAAGCGGTAGCCGATGCCAACGCCCGAGGTCACCGGGGTCGGATTCAACTCGATCGATCACGTATTCGTCGTCGACCAGGCGGCCGCCAGCGGCGGCAAGGCGCGCGTCCGTGAGTACTTTCAGCAGGCGGGGGGTCAGGTTCCAACGGCGATGGCAGCCCTGCAGAAATGGGGTATGAAGACATCGTACGCCGGGCCGATCGCCGGCGACGCCGGCGGCGAAGAGCAGCGGCGTTCGCTGCGCTCTTTCGGTGTCGACGTCAGCGATTGCTGGCCGGTGGCCGATGCCCGCACTCAGACGGCGTTCATCGGCATCGACGCGGCCAGTGGTGAACGCACGATCCTCTGGCACCGCGACGATTCTCTGCGCATGGGTGTCGGCGACGTCGCACATCTGCGCTTCGACGGCGTCCGCGCAGTCCTTCTCGACGGCGACGGAATCGAGGCGGCGCTCGATGTCGCGCAGCGCGCCCGCGCCGCCGGTACTCTGGTCGTCATCGACGTCGATGAACCGGCAAAGGGCATGGACACCCTACTCGGCCTCACCGACATCGCCATCGTTTCCGGCGATCTGCCGATGCAGATGACCGGCGCCGGCGACGTGCGGACCGGATTGCTGCGGATGCGCGAGCTCGGACCATCGGTCGCCATCGCCACCGCGGGCGCCGGCGGCGCCGTCGCCGCGTGCGACGAAGGTGCGTTGCACGCGGAAGCCTTTGCCGTCGACGCAGTCGACACGACCAGTGCCGGTGATCTCTATCACGCCGGTTTCATCTTCGCCGTTCTCGACGGGGAGCCGACCGACCGCGCCATGCGCTTCGCATCGGCGGCGGCAGCCTTGGTCTGCACGCGGCTCGGTGGGCGAGCTGCCATCCCCGAGCTTTCAGCCATCCGCGAGCTGCTGAGCTCGGCGGCAGCGGGCGGTTGAGATGCTGCGCAACCGCACCGGAGACTCCGCGGCCGTGCGCGCAACCCGCCTGTGGTTGCTGGCGCTGACGCTCGCCTTCCTCGCCTTTGGCATCTACGCCGGGCGCTGGTTCTCGCGGCCCACCGTCGCCATCGTCGCCCTCATCATCTTCATCATGTGGCCTTTCGCACTTGCGCGATTGTGGTTGATGCGCACGCTCCAACGACTCGACCGCAAACCGTGGCGGCTGACGGCGCTGTGCGCGATCGTCTTCGCCTGTCTCGATGCCATCATGGTCGGCCAGTTGATCACGGCGCGCGCCGATTTCTCGCTTTCGATGCTGACCGATGAAGTGATCGGCTGGGTAGGGCCGGTTTGGTTCAGTGCTCACGCCATGATCTTCGCCGCCCTCGCGACGCTGCGCCCGCTGCGCCGGTTGCAACGGTGGCTCTTTCCGCCGCTGCCGGACTCCGTCTCGCAGGAGAGGCGCGACCTCTTGCGCAACCTCGGCCGGGCCGGCGTCGGCGTTCCCTTCGCCGTATCGCTGTCGGGCGTCGAGACGTCCTACGACTTCGAAGTCAACGAGCACGAGATCGAGCTGGCATCTTGGCCGCGCGAGTTGGACGGTTTGCGCATTGCCCATCTCTCGGACATCCACGTCGGCGGCTCGATGGACGAGCACAAGCTGCGGCGCGTCGTCGATCTGACCAACGCCGCACGCCCCGACATCGTCTTGCACACCGGAGATTTCCTCACCCATCGCATTCCCGGCTTCGACGAACCGCTCTATCCGGCGCTGGCGAAAATCGAGGCGCAACACGGCCAACTGGCCTGCTTTGGCAACCACGATTTCGACGATCCCCAGCGACTGGTGCGGCGCCTGAACGAGGCCGGTGTACAGGTGTTGCGCAACCGCTTGATCCAACTCGAGGTGCTCGGCCAACCGATCGAAATCGGCGGCGTCGATTTCACCTCATTCGGTCCCGATCGAGAGAGACTCTACGCCGCCGCGATGCGACACTGGCCCAAACGCTCCACCCTGCCGCGCGTTCTCCTCTGCCACGACCCGACGGCGTTCTCCATCCTGCCGGCGCACTGTGCCGACCTCGTGCTCTCCGGCCACACCCACGGCGGGCACATCGGTATCCAGCTCGACAAAGACACAGCTCTGACCGTCGTCGGCATCGCCGGATTTCCCGACCAGGGCATCTACTTGCGCGACGACATGAAGATGTTCGTCACCCGCTGTGTCGGGTTCTACGGCTACCCGATCCGCCTCGGTATCCGACCGGAGATCGCGCTCCTCACCCTGCGTTCCCCAGCCGGGACATCCTGAAAGGCGACGAGATCCAGCCCGGCCGGGTGGGGCGAGTCGGGTGGAAATTCGCTGTGCGGCTGCTACGGAAGTGAAGACCGTGCTGCTTGGCGGTAAGCGAAAGGGACGGTGATGGTGATACGCACGTGGATTCTCGCCGCGGCTCTACTCGGTCCGCAGATCCTATCGGCCCAGGAGACGGTCACGGCCGAGCAAACGGTACGCGACGAGCTCCTGGACGATGTGCCCAACTACGTCGAGGTGTTGCGCGAGCAGTGGAGCGATCAGCGCGCCGAAGATCTCTACGGCCGCTACTTCGGCCTGCTCTCCGACGACAGCCCAGAGCAGGCGGTGAGTTTGGAACAGTGCGTTGCACTGGCGCTACAGAACAACACCGGCCTCCGCGTCGGGCGACTCAATCCGATACTGGCAACCAATGAGGTGCGCCGGGCGCGTTCGGTTTTCGATCCCGCCATCTTTGCCGGCATCGGCAAATCGCGCAGCACGGATCCACTGACCAACGACAACGCACTACTACCGGACGGCTTGATACGGACGTTCAGGAACGACGTTACGTGGAACGCCGGAGTACGCAAGACGCTCATCTCGGGCGGTCAGCTCTCGACCGAGTGGACCAATCGCCGCACCACCGCTCCGCCGAGCGTTCTCGCCGTCCTCGTCCCCGAATATAGCACCGAGCTCAATCTGTCGCTCAATCAACCCCTGCTGCGCGGTTTTGGATGGCGCTACGCCCTGCTCCAGGTCGACGTCGCCGAAAATGTCGAAGAAGCAGCCTACTACGAGTACGCAGCGCAAGTCGCCAACCTCGTGTCGGCGGTCGAAAGCCGCTACTGGACTCTCGTCCTCGCGGACGAGAACGTCACCGTCGAGAAGCAGGGTCTGGAGTTGGCACGCGAGCTCCTGCGCCAAAACCAGGGACGCTTCGACGTCGGCGCATTGCCGCGCACGGCGGTGCTCGAATCGGAAGCCGAGGTGGCGCGGCGCGAAGCCAACCTGGTACGAGCCGAAAACCTGCGGCGCATCGCCCGCGACGCGCTGAGCAACCTCGTCAACGCTGGAGATGACGACTCCACCGACACGCTCTTGCTCAAGCCAACCGAGCGCCCAAGGCTCCCCGAATACGAAATCGATACGCGGCGCAGCTTCGAATCGGCCATCGCCACGCGCCCCGAGCTGATCGCCGCCCGGCTCGACGTCGACAGCAAGCAGTTGCTCGAGCGGGCGGCGCAGAATCAACTTCTGCCGAGGTTGGATTTCGGCGGTTCGATCGGACTCAGCGGCATGGGAGGGCGACAGGCCCTCGACATGGCCTTCGGTCAGCCGTTGGAAATTCAACCGAGAGTCAACGACGGCTACGATTCGGCGCTGAACCTGCTCACCGACGGCCGCTTCTACCAGTACAACGTCGGCGTGCAGCTCGAGGTACCGATCAACAACGCGGCAGCCAAGGCCGAGTACACGCGGTCGAAGATCGAGAGCGCGCGATCGCAACTGTCGCTGCGCCAACTCGAGGAGTCGGTCACCCTCGAGATCAAGAACGCCATCGACAACATCCGCTCCGACCTCAAGAGCATCGATGCGACGCGCGTCGCCAGCCGGTTGGCCGAAGAGAACGTGCGCAACCAGAAGGCTCGCTACGAAGTCGGCCTGGCGACGACCAAGGATCTGATCGACTTCCAGGAGCGACTGACCCGCGCCCGCCAGGCAGAGATCCAGTCGTTGACTCAGTACAACACCGACCTCGCCGAGCTGCGCCGCTCCGATGGAACGCTACTGGAACACCGCAACATCCAAATGCGCAGAGTTGCCAAGGAAGACACTCCGTGGTGGGCAAAGTTCTGAACGTTGCTTCGCGACTCTCCTATCCCCTCCTCGGTGCGCTGGTCGAAACAGCCGCGGCACTGTCCAACCGCCCTCACCGCAAGATTCGCGCGTAAGAGCGTGCCAACGAGAACATGCAGGTATGCCGGAACAACGAGCAACTCGCAGTGAGAGCCCTCTAGCATCGATCCGCGTCGCCGACTGTGCGGACCGTTGCGGGGAGACCTGCGCGCAGCTCCTCTTCGACCTCGGGGCAGCGGTTGAGAAGCTGGCGGTGGAGGATTTCCTCTCCTCGCCGACTGGGTATGACGTTCTCCTCACCAGCCGCCGCCCCTCCGAGTTGCGCGGCGCCGGCCTCGACCTCGAACAACTCACCGCCGAGACCGATCTCATCGCCGCCAACATCTCGCCCTTCGGTCTCAGCGGACCGCACGCCGAACGCCATTCCAGCCACCTCGTCGCCGCGGCGACTGGAGGCATGGTCTTCGTCAACGGATGGCCGGATGAGGCACCCCTTCAGCCGCTCGGACTGCAGATCTACTTCATGGCGGCGGTACACACCACGATCGGCGTTCTGCTCGCTCTGCGCGCGCGCCGTCAAAGCGGCGGCGGTCAGATCGTCGACACCTCCCTACAGGAGAGCACCGTGGCTGCGCTCGAGCATGTCACCGGAGTGTACCGCGGTGAAGGTGTGGTCGCGAAACGGGGGGGGACACGCCACTGGACTCACACCTTCGACGCGATTCCAACCAAAGACGGCCTCGTCGCTGCAACCCATCTCGGAGATTGGGACGCCTTGGCCACATGGGTCGACTCCGAAAGCGCCGTCGCCAACTTCGCCGCGCCGCGCTGGCGCGATCTCGAATTCAGGCGCCACCACAGCGACGAGCTCTTCGAGCGCCTCGCCGTGTGGTCGGCGAGCTACTCCCGTGAGGCGCTGGTTGGCGCGGCGCAGGCGCGACGTTTGCCCTTCGCTTCCATCGCCGATCTCGCCGAGGTGCGCCGCCACCCGCAATTGCAAGAGCGAGGCTTCTACGCAAGCGGCCGCGCCGCTCGCACCGGCGAAGTACTCGCGGCAAGCCGCCGCGCCACCAGGACGCCGCTGCGGAAGAGAGGTGCCCCCTCCACCAACCCGCTCAGTGGGATTCGCGTCGTCGACCTCACCTGGGTGGTCGCCGGTCCGCTCGCCACCCGGGTGCTCGCCGATCACGGCGCCGACGTCATCAAAGTCGAGCACCCCGACACGAACGGCGATCGAGAACGACGCGGCGGCCATTTCGGCAATCTCAACCGCGGCAAGCGGAGCATTCGACTCGACCTCTCGACCGATTCCGGCCTGGCCGTGCTGCGCCGACTGATCGAACACACCGACGTCCTGATCGACAACTTCAGCCCGCGTGTGCTGCCCAACTGGGGGCTCGATGACGAGACGCTACACGCCATCAACCCGGCACTGACGGTCGTCCACCTATCTGGATTCGGTCGCAGCGGCCCGCTGGGTTCTTGGGTGAGCTACGGCCCGACCCTGCAGGCACAACTCGGCTTCACCGCTCGGATGAGACACCCGGCCGGCCGGCCGGCCGGGTGGAGTTACTCCTATTCCGACATGGCCAGCGGCTACACCACAGCCCTCGCCGTCGTCGCCGCGCTCGCCGTCGGTCGGGCATCCAGCACCGATCTGTCACAGCTCGAAATCCTCGCCTCCACGCTCGCCCGCGAGATCGATCGAGCAAGCGGTGAAAAGGCGCCGGGTACCGGCAACGACAGCCAGGACGCAGAGGTTGCCCCGCACGGCGTCTACCGCTGCAACGACGACGGGGGTGAGCGCTGGTGCGCCATCGCGGTCGAAACCGATGCCCAGTGGTCAGCGTTCGCCGATTGCGTCGACCGCGACTGGATCGCCGACCAACGTTTCATCGGAGCCGCTTCGCGCCATGCACACCGCCGGGAGCTCGACCGACTCGTCGCCGACTGGGCCGGCAGCCAGCCGGCGGAATCGGTCGTCGAAACCTTGCAAGCCGCCGGTGTGCCCTGCGGTATCGCCGCCAACGCCGTCGATTTGATCGAGCGCGACGAGCACCTGCGCGACCGCGGCGCTTGGCAGTGCGTACCGACGCCCGAGGGAGCGACGGTCGAGGTCGATGCATCGCCGATCCGACTGTCGCGTACGGCTGCGGCAATCAGCTCGCCGGGTCCGCTTCCCGGCGAACACAGCGACGAGATTCTCGCCGGCGTCCTCGGCCTCGGCGCTGAGGAAATACGCCGGCTGCGCGAGAGCGGAGCGGTCTCGTGACACCGCGCTGGGAGGTTCAGTCTTCGAACGTCGTACCGCGCCGCAGGTGGATCAGCTCCTGGTGGGCCCGCGACACCTGGGCGCCGAAGAGGATCACGCTCCAGGCGATGTAGATCCAGGCCAGGACGATGGGAATCTGCCAGAGCGCACCGTAGACCGCACTGTCGCGCACCATGCCGATCAAGTAGGTGACGTACGTCCACTGCGCCAGCTGCCAGAGCGTACCGGCAACGACGGCGCCGACGATCGCCGAGCGCCGGCGCACCTTGGTATTCGGCAAGCCGGTGTAGAGGAGAGTAAACGAGCCCCAGAGCAACGCCAGTGGCAAGAAGGGGAGCAGCGCCGTGATGACGTTGCCGAGATACAGCGCGTCGAGAAGATCGTAGAGCTCGTTGCCCGGCCGCAAGAGCGCCGTCAACGCCAGCGCCAGGAGAAGCATCAACGGAGCGATGATCGCTACCTTCAAGAAAGAGCGCATTTTGTGGCGCAGCGAGCGACCGGGAATGCCGCCCCAGATCCAATTGAAGCAGAGCTCGGCGTTGGCCATGATGGCCAGGAGCGCAAGGAACGCACCGAGCAACGAGAAGACGGCCACGGCGCGAACGTTCGTCGCATCGATGAACTCGATGATCTGCTGCGCCATCTCCGGTGAGCCGGCGCTGATCGTATTCATGACGAAAGGCGCCAGCTCGCGGTGCAAGCCCGCCCAGCTCATTGCCGAGAAGACGACCGCCAGCACCGGTACCAAGCCGAGCAGCGTGTAGTAGGCGAGTGAGCCCGCCCACTGCACGCAATACTGCTTGAGGTAGCGCAGGCCGGCCAGCGGCAACACGGCGAGCGGCCCCGGTATCCACGTGCGCTCGACGAACCAAACGGCAACCGCGTCGAGCGTCCAGCGACGGAAAAATCCCCGGCGCCGCGGCGCGCGGGCGGCGGAGGCCACATCCGCCGCCCGCCCTTCAATGACGGCACCTGTCGTCTCGCTGCTCACGTGCCTAGGCTAGCCTTCCCGACCGGCTCGTGAAAGTAGGTTTTTGTCGAAAGCACGCCCCGCTTCGCGGCGCCGTTTCGCGTGAACGGGGGCTACATGGCCAGCACGAACGCCTCCAGGCGCACGCGTGGATCGGTGTTGGAGCTCTTCAAAGCGATGTCCAGCTCGTGGAGATCGATCAGCGCCCGCTCCAACCTCGCACTGGTCGTCCGCGAAGCGTTTTGCAGCGCCAGGTAGAGAACGTACGGATGGGCGCCGCCGATCGCCTGCTTCTGTTCGTCGGGAATCGCCGGCAGCATCTGGTCGCGGAAGGCGTTGAAGTGGGTGCGATCGGACCACGAACGAGCCAGGGTGGTCGACAGGATCTCGCGCGCCGCGAGGAGAATACGAACCTCGCGAGCGATCATCGCCAGCAGGCGCAGCGGTGGTTCCCCCTGGGCAAAGAGACCGCGCAAGAGTGCGACAGCTTCGGCAGACCGGCGCTGCGACAGCGCCCGCGTGAAGTCGAAAATCCACGACTCGCCGAGATCGCGCATCGCGGCGGCGACGTGTTCCTCCTCGATCGTTTCGGCATCGCCGGCGTAGAGGCAGATCTTCTCCAACTCGGAGTGGAGCAGCCCTGGGTCACCGCCCGCTCGCCTGGCAATCGCCGCGCGCGCCCGCGGGCTCGCCCGCTTGCCGGCGTCGGCCAGCGTATCGTTGACCAAGTGATTCACCGCCGCTTCGGAAAGCGCGCCGCTGCGCTCGCGCTCGAGCGACAACTCTGCGACGACACCGATTTTTTGAACCTGCTTGAAGATCTTGCGCCGCTTGTCGACGTTGCTTGCGGTGAAGATGAGGATCGAATCGCCAGCCGCGTCGGAGGCGAGGAACTCTTCGAGCAGACCACCTTCGTCGCGTTGGGAAGAAAGGCGCATGCCGCGTTCGACGGCGTGCGCCCGGATCGACGCCAGAATCTGCCCCTCGCCGGCGGCGAGATCGCGGCCGAGCAGAGTCTTGGCCTTGGTCTTGTTCAACGCCGCGAAATCCCGACTTTCGAAATCCGCTTGCGTCCACCCCGCTTGCGCCGCCAGGGCGACCAGCTTTTCGCCGGCGGGTTTGCGGCGTTCGGCCGACCACGCGGCGAACATCGCCGCACTGATGTCGCTGCGTTTCTCCCCGGCGGCGAGAAACTTTGGCTCGCGCATCCAGATCACCTTGCCGCCGCCAAACAGGCCCAGCGTCCGGCAACTGTCGAGGACGACATCCAGGCCGACCGACGCCCCGTCGTACACCTCGAGGTTGGTCGCCCGCCGCTCCTGCGGAACCAGCACCTGCGTCAGACGCCGAGCCAGCGCTTCGGTTTGGAACGCCTCGCCAAAGAAAACATAAACCGGTGCCGGCTTGGTGCGCGCTTCTTCGACGATCGATCGCGGCGAAGGGCGCTGGGGCGAATCTCTCGATCTCGTCGCCATCGGCGACCCTTTTAGCCGCTCGCTGCGAGCGGCGAAAGCAGCTCGGGCAATTCGAATTAGTTTGACTAATTCTTTTGAGAAAAATAATCCTTGTACAGGCCCGTCCCGGCAGTGTTATGGGTGGCCGATCAGCAGAACCACGGAGGGGGTAGGAAATGCGTCAGTTTGCGATTCGAACGGCTGTGGCCGCGATGATCTCGGCCACCGCCACAGTGGCGGGGGCATCGTTCGTCGCCTTTGAAAGTGGGCAGACGCGGCCACTGGCGCTGTCGCCCGACGGCAGCCGCCTGTTCGCCATCAACACTCCCGACAACCGGCTCGAGATCTTCGATGTCGCCTCGGGCACGCTCACCCACTCCGAGTCCGTACCGGTCGGCATGGAGCCGATCGCCGTCGCCGCGCGCTCGAACAGCGAGGTGTGGGTCGTCAATCATCTCTCGGACAGCGTGAGCATCGTCGACGTCGGTTCGTCACCGGCGCGGGTGACGCGCACACTCCTGGTCGGCGACGAACCGCGCGACATCGTCGTCGCCAACGGAACCGTCGGTTCGCGTGTGATGATCACCACGGCGCGCCGCGGTCAGAACAGCGCCAATCATTCGACCACTCCAATTGCACCGTCGCTGACCCAGCAGGGAATCGGACGCGCCCTGGTGTGGATCTTCGACCCGGCCAATCTCGGCACCAATTTGGAGGGCAGCCCGCTCTCCGTCATTCCCCTTTTCGGCGACACTCCGCGGGCACTCACCGTCAGCTCCGACGGCAACAGTGTCTTCGCATCCATCTTTCATTCGGGAAACCAGACGACTGCAATTTTTGAAGGCGCGGTTTGTGACGGCGGCGCCAGCGCCGGCACTTGCGTGTTCAACGGGCAAACCATGCCCGGCGGCTTGCCGCTTCCCAACGACAACTTTCAGAACATCAACGGCCCCGAAACCGGTCTGATCGTGAAATTCAACCAAACGAGCGGCAACTGGGAAGACGAGCTCAACCGCTCGTGGCCGGTTCCGTTCACGCTCCCCGATCTCGACGTCTTCGAGATCTCGACGGTCGACGGCGCCTTGCTCAACACCTTCCCCGGTGTCGGCACGATCAACTTCAACATGACCACCAACCCGGTTTCCGGCAAGGTCTACGTCTCCAACACAGAGGCGGTCAACGAGGTGCGCTTCGAAGGTCACGGCACCTACGCTGCGACGACCAAGACCAGTGGCGATCCGCCAACCGTGCGCGGCCACTTGCACGAGGCACGGATCACCGTCCTCGACGGCGCCAACATCGACCCGCGCCATCTCAACAAGCACATCAACTACGCTGTCGTGCCGAGCCCGGCAGGGACCAAGGACGACTCGCTGGCGACACCGCTCGACATGGCGATCAACGCCGCGGGAACGACCCTCTACGTAGCGGCGTTCGGCTCGAGCAAGGTCGGTATCTTCGATACGGCACAGTTGGAGAACGACACCTTCGTGCCGTCTTCGGCCAACCACATCAGTGTCAGCGGCGGCGGGCCGACCGGTGTCGTCCTCGACGAGGCCAACAGTCGCCTCTACGTGCTGACTCGCTTCGACAACTCTCTCTCCGTCATCGACACCGGCACCAACACCGAGATCGCCCACCTGCCGGTCTACAATCCGGAGCCCGACAACATCACGGACGGCCGGTCGATCTTGTACGACGCGGTGGCTACGTCCTCTAATGGTGAGGCGTCGTGCTCGGCATGCCACGTCTTCGGCGACATGGACGATCTGGCCTGGGATCTCGGCGATCCCGACGGCACGACGCTGAACAATCCCAACCCGTTCCGCGTCGGCAGTGCCAGCGGACCGTTCCACCCCAACAAGGGACCGATGACGACCCAGAGTCTGCGCGGCATGGCCAATCACGGACCGATGCACTGGCGCGGCGATCGCACCGAGGGCAACGACCCCGGCGGCGATCCGCTCGATGAGCTGGGAGGCTTCCTCAAGTTCAATCCAGCCTTCGACGGCCTGATCGGACTGAACGGCCAGATTCCGGCCGCCGACATGCTGGCGTTCGGCAACTTCATCCTCGACGTCACCTATCCGCCAAACCCGATCCGCGCCCTCGACAATTCGCTGACCACCGCGGAGGCAGCCGGAGAAAGCCTCTACAACGGACGCATCACCGACGTCGTGCAGAACTGCAACGGTTGCCATGTTCTCGACCCCTCGCAGGGTTTCTTCGGTGGCGATGGATTCTCGTCGATCGAAGGCGAGCCGCAGGAGTTCAAGATCGCCCATCTGCGCAACGCCTACCAGAAAATCGGCATGTTCACCGTCGCCGGACCACAGATCCGCGGTTTCGGCTTCCTCCACGACGGCAGCGTCGACACCGTCAACACGTTCCTCAGCTCCAACGTCTTTTCAATCAACAACCAGGAGCAGCGCGATCTCGAGGCCTTCATCCTCGCCTTCGACACGACCTTCGCGCCCATCGTCGGCCAACAGACGACGCTCACCTCCACCAACGGCGCAACGGTCGGCCCGCGGATCGACCTGATGATCGCCCGCGCCGGAACCTCGTTCCCGCTGGTCGGCATGCCCGGTGTCAACGAGTGCGAGCTGATCGTCAAAGGCAACATCGCCGGAGAAGCGCGCGGCGCCCTTTTCGACGCGAACACGAGTCTCTTCCAACCCGATCGCGCCGCCGAAACACCGCTGACCGACGCGCAGTTGCGCGCACTGGCAGCGACGGCCGGGCAGGAGCTCACCTACACCTGCGTGCCGCCCGGAAGCGGTACGCGCATGGCGCTCGATCGCGACGAAGACGGCTTCTTCGACCGCGACGAGCTCGATGCCGGCTCCGATCCGGCCGACCCGAACAGCATTCCCGGAGTACCGACGAGCACACCTACGGCGACGGATACGCCGGCTGCCCCTGCTACACCAACGGCGACTCCGACCGATACACCGGCAGGCCCGACGGCGACCCCGACTGCAACACCTCCGGCCACCGACACTCCCACCGCGACACCGACCAGCGGCAGCGGTTCCTCTTGCACCTCGGGTATCGCCATCAACAAGTCGAAGGTGCGCATCGCACGCAACGACAACCCCACCGGCGACGAAAGACTGACCGCCAAGGGCGAGTTCGTTCTGACCAATCTGGTGCCGGCGATCGATCCGGTGAACAACGGCTTCACCTTCGAACTCATCGACTCGACGACCAGCACCACGCTGGTGACGCGATTCGTTCCCCCGGGCGCCACGCCAGGCGGCTCGATACCGGGCTGGAAAGTGAACAACGCCGGCACCAAGTGGGTCTTCAAAGACCGCGACAACGTCCTCGGTCTCGGCATCAAACGCGTCGTCGTCAAGGATCGCTCGTCGAAGACGCCGGGCCTCTTCAAGGTCGTCGTCAAAGGCAAGAACGGCAACTTCCAGATCATGCAAGAAGACCTCGAGCTCGTCCTGACCCTCGGCGGCGCCGCCCAGACGGCCGCCAATCAGTGCGCGACGCGCGACTTCAACCCGAGCACCGGTCCCGCACCCAAGTGCGAGCTGCGCGGCACCGGCAACCGGACGTTGAAGTGTAAGTAGGCCTCGGCGGCAGTCCAACATCCATCCCGGCCCCACTCGCGGGGCCGGGATGCTTGCAGGTCACTTCGAGACGGCCAATCCGTCGTACCCGGTCCACTGCCGCCGGTCGAAATCGTATAGCTTGCAACGCCGGGTCGTCTCGACGTAGTCGCGCAGGCGGTAGGGCATCGGCTGGACCAATTCACCGTGCACCTGCTCCAAGGCGGCGGTTGCCGCGGGCAGGTCGTAGAACGGAATTCGCGAATACGAGAACGATCGAGCGATCGCGGAAAAAGGCCGCGCTCAACTTCTCCGGCCGTCAAAGCTGAAGCCGCACGCCTGGCGAGCGCGAGAAGATCCGTTCTTCGAAGAAGACCGGCCTCGGATTGAGGCAGCGCTGGGCGAGGCACCGGCGCAGGAGGCGACGACGACCTTCGATCACCTGCTGGGCAAGACCCTGCAAACCAGCCGCCCGCAGGCGCCAAGTGGAGTTGGCAGATATTCAACTACTCGGACGCGACCGATACTCGAAGCGAAGTTGGCACGGTATCTGCTTCAATCTAGGGGAGGAAAGGAGAACGCTCATGTACGGAAGTGAAATGATGTTTGTCGAAGCGAGCTCCCAGCTCTCTCCAATTTTCGGCGCGATCGGTGGCGTCTTGTTGGCCGCTTTCATCGGTATCGTCGTCGAGACCGACTTGCTGTCCGGCGTCCGCAGCGCAACCGAGGAACGTGCGGCGCGAGCCCTTGCCGCGACTTCACAGAACGCAACCGCCAGAGCGCTGTAGCAAGGCGCTGTCACCCAAACGCAGATACGCGCCACTTTGGCGCATCGATCATCTCTCGTTCCCCCCACCCCCGTGGAGCCGGATGCCGCTCGGCTGAAAGCTCCGCGGGGCCCCCTTTTGCGACTCTCACAGCAGCGGCGCGGCCAGCACATTCCGCCCTGCCTGTCCAACCCTTCGCTCGGCTGCGATTGGCTCTCGACTTTCTGCTGCAGCTTCCGCTAAGCTTTTTCTTGCAGCCTGAGAAAATTCAATTCGTCGAGGGAGTACCGGTCCCGCGCGGGTTTGGCGATTCACCGCCGCTCGGATCGGTCGGTTTGTCTTCGCGCGTTTTCTGCCAACTGCCGAGCAGAAGGGTGCCGAGGGCGAGCAGGACCTCGTCGGCGAAAGGGACGATATCGGGAACAACGAGGTCAATAGCAAAGAGCGCGGCCGTGATCGCAAAAAGCTGGGGAAATCGCAATCGAGAACCGTATCGAGTAATGAGACCGATCAACCATTTTGCGTTCATGTGACCGATCATAGCTGCGTACGCGGCAAACTTCGACCAACCAGTGCCGGCACTCCGCCGGTGAACAGCTCATAGGAGGATGAATCAGTGAATTTGATGGATCTTTTGGGACAGGGAGCCGGCCAGATGGCCGCCGGGCAGATCGCCCGCCAATTGGGAATCGACGAGGGAATGGCACAATCGGCGATGCGGGCGGTGTTGCCGGCTCTGTCGCGCGGCATGAGCAGAAACGCATCCAAGCCAGGTGGCCTGGATTCACTGATTGGTGCCCTCGGCAAGGGCAAGCACGACCGCTACGTCGAGAGACCGGAGATCCTCGGCCAGCCGGAGACGGTCACCGACGGCAACAAGATCCTCGGTCACATTTTCGGCAGCAAGGACGTGAGCCGCAACGTAGCCGGCCGCGCCGCCAAGGACACCGGCATCAATCCCGACATCATCAAGAAGATGTTGCCGCTGGTCGCCGCCGTGGCGATGGGAATGCTGAGCAAGCAGACGCAGGGTGGTCGCCAACTCGGTAGCGCCCCGTCATCCGGCGGCGGCGCTCTCGGCATCCTCAATCAAGTACTCGATGCCGATCGTGACGGCAACGCGCTCGACGACATCCTCAACATGGCGCAGAGGTTCTTTTGAGGTTCGGCAGACGCCGGCGAGGGTACGGGGCCGCCAATCGCGGCCTCGGCGGCCCCTCGCAGGTAGGAAGAGGAGGGCCGCGTCGCCGCGGCGGCGGGATCCGCTGGTTGCCGATCCTGCTCTTCGCGATGTACGGGCTCTACTACTACTTCAGCAACCAGCAGGAAGTCCCGATCACCGGGCGCAAGCAGCTCGTCGATATTTCGCGCGACCAGGAGATGGCGCTGGGTCTGCAATCCTACCGTCAGATTCTGAGCCGCGAGCGGCTCGTGCGAGGCGGCGAGGTCGTCGACGCGGTTCAGCAGATCGGTCGCCGTATCGCCGAGGCGGCGCGCGAGCACGACCCCGGCTTTGAGTGGGAGTTCAACGTCGTCGATTCACCACAGGCAAACGCTTTCGCGCTGCCCGGCGGCAAGGTCGCCGTCTACACCGGCATCGTGCCGGTTGCCGAATCAGTCGACGGGCTCGCCATCGTCATGAGTCACGAGATCGCTCACGCCATCGCCCGGCACGGCGCCGAGCGCATGGCGCACCAGAAGCTGGTGCAGCTCGGCACGATGGCGGCCGGGTTGGCGTTTAGCGATATGGACATGCGCACCCAGCAGATGGTGATGGGCGCTCTCGGCGTCGGCGCCCAATACGGTGTATTGCTGCCGTTTTCCCGCGACCACGAGTCGGAAGCGGACGAGATGGGGCTGATCTACGCGGCGCGCGCCTGCTTCGATCCGACCGAAGCGCCGAAGCTCTGGGAGCGAATGGGCAAGGCTTCACGCGGCGCCCCGGCGGAGTTCATGTCGACGCATCCGAGCCACGAGACGCGCATCCGCCAGTTCGAACAGTGGATGCCGAAAGCGCTCGAGGTACGCCGCCAGTCTTGCGGGTAGCAGCCGGCGAAGGCATCCAAACATCAAGGGCGTATCCTCGCGATACTGTCCTCCAGACCGCCGGGGCGACTGCGCGCGAGCCAGCAGGCGCGTTGTTCCTGCAGCGCTTCGCCAGGGTCGCCGGCGTCGGACGTTACCGCCAGGTCGTGCTGGCCGGCCAGCGCCACCGCGCCCAGGCGACTCAGACGCACCGCCTGCTGCACCTCGCGCTTGATCAGGTCGCCGTCTTCGCAGGCCGGGTTGGCACGCTGGCACTCGGCTTCGACGGCTGCCAGCTCCTCGACGACCGTTTGCATGCCGGACGCCGTCGGCGCGCCGCGACCGGTCAGCGAGGCCTGGTTTCCGATCAGTGCGTAGAAGAGCGGACTGCCGTTGAAGGCTTCGGCACCGCTTTGGCGGTAGATCTCGGCGGCGCGACACATTGCGGCGCTCAGACGATGGCTGTCATCGGCGAAGACGAAGCGATCGAGCGCGCGATCGAGATCGATGTCGCGGTTGGTTCGCTCACACCAGGCGAGGCAGGCACCGAAGGCGAGCGGTGGGAACGAAACCGAAAGCGGCTGCATGTGGCCGTTGTCGCCCCAGTCGGTGATGAGATAGCCGCCAGCTCCGGCGGCTGCGCCGACCACCGCGGCGTCGAGCAGGTTGTCGCGCGCGTTGGTCCAGCGGCCGAGCAATGAGTTCCATGTCGAGGTTCCGGGGCAAACCCAGAACGGCAAAGCGGCCTCCGCGAAGGCGGGGACCTGACCGGCAAAGCCGCGCAGCACGTCTTCGTTGATGCCAACTTCGCCAAGAATCTTCTCGAGGCCGTCCGGCAACGACGGATTCTCGATCGGCGCCTCGTAGTGCCAGAGCAGCGCCGTCGTGTCGCCACGCGGCAGCTCGTCGATCAGCTCGCCATGTTGGCGAATGACGTCGCCCCAGAAAAGCACCCGCCGATCCCTGGCGTGCAGGTGTTCGACGATCTTGCCGACGAAATCGAGGTAGACGCGACCGCGACCGACCTCGGCGACGCGCTGCTTGCTGCGCCCCTTGCCGAGCTCGAAGGTTTCGTCGCAGCCGATGTTGACACAGCGGCTGGCAAAGCTGGGCAGGAGCTCGTCGTAGAGGGACAAAACGAAGGCGAGGCTGCGTTCATCCGGATAGAGAACGGCGGGTCGCCAGTGCTCGCCCCAACTCGTCGTCCACCCCTGTGGCGCTTCGGCCATCGATCGATAGGGTTCGTGCTTCAACCAGCGCTGCATGTGGCCGAAGCCGTTTTGGTTGGCGACCAGCTCGATACCGGCGGCCGAGCAGAGATCGTCGAGCCAGCGCAGATCTTCGGCCGTCATCGGCGAGGCGTCGCGCCACACTACCTGGTGTCCGGCGTAGGCGAAGGTGTGTTCGGTGTAGAGCTCGAAGTGGTTGATGCGCAGCAGGTCGAGGATTCCGACGATGCGTTCGAGAGTTGCCCGCGTCGGCACGCGATCACGGCTGATGTCGAGCATGTAACCGCGCACCGGAAAGTCGGGCCAGTCTTCGACGAGTAGCGCCGGCGACTCACTCGTTGCCTGTTCGCGAATCTGCGCCAGCGCCCGCTGGCCGTAGCGCTTGCCGGCGGCGTCTCGCCAATCCAGACGGGTGCGGTCTGCGCCGATCTGCAATCGGAAACCCTGCTCCGGCAACGAGAGATCCTGTCGATCGACGGCCGCCGTCGAGAATCCCGCGCAACCGCCACTCTCGACGATTCGGCGCGGTTGCGGGAGCAAGATGGGCAGCCGAGGATCCCTCATGGCACGGCAACAAAAGCCCGCAGGTCACCGAGCGTCAACACCTTGATCCCCGTCCGCCAATCGTGATTGGTGGGTGGCGATCGGTGATTGAGGAACGGAGCTCCACACGGGGGGTGCGCGCAATGGGCAAGGCACTGGGTCGTTGTTGTCTTCGAGTGATCGCGATCGGTCTCGTATGGATGAGCCCGATCGCCTCGAACGGTGGGGACCGCGGCCGCGTCGAGGAGATCGTCGTGCGCGCTCGCAAGCGGGCCGAGTTGCTCGAAGATACTCCCGTGTCGGTGACCGTGTTGAACGACGCCACGTTGCGCGACAACGCGGTGACCCGACTCGACCAGATCCAGGAGCTGGTTCCCAATCTCAGCTTCTATTCGGGAAGAAGTGGGCTGACCTCGGCGGTGTTCATCCGCGGCGTCGGACAGGTCGACCCGGTGATCACCTTCGATCCGGGTGTCGGCGTGTACGTCGACGGAGTGTTCATGTCGCGGCAGGCCGGTGGCGTGCTCAGCGTCGCCGACGTCGAGCAGGTGGAGGTGTTGCGCGGACCGCAAGGTACACTCTTCGGCAAGAATACCGTCGGCGGCGCGATCCTCGTCAAGACCGCGCGACCG
This sequence comes from uncultured Binatia bacterium (SeqCode), assembly GCA_965216585.1. Taxonomy (GTDB): domain Bacteria; phylum Desulfobacterota; class Binatia; order HRBIN30; family CADEER01; genus CADEER01. The sequence goes on from CBDCGC010000003.1 coordinate 1,965,974, forward strand.
GGAGAGGACTTTGGCGGCACCCTGAGCATCGGTGCCGGAAGCTTCGACACCGTGCGCGCGCGCCTCACGCTCAACGCACCGGTGGAGCTGGGAACGCTGGAGGATCGGCTCTTCACACGCCTGACCTTCGCCCACGAGAGCTCGCGCGGCTACACCAAGAACACCCTCCTCAACCGCTACCGCAACGACACCAATTCGCTCGGCTTCCTCGGCAAGCTCCGCTGGTTGGCCACTGACGACATCGAGGTCAACGTCGCCGGCAACTGGTTTCGCGACCACAACAACGGCAAGGGTGGCCGCTGTGTCGTCGCCACGGATCCACCACCGCTGGTCGGCCTCGTCGACCCACGCCTGCCGGCCGAATGCCAGCGCTCGGACCGATTCCGCTTCGCCGCCAACACCGCCGGTCTGTCCGACATCGAGAGCTATGGCACGTGGGGTGACGCCGTCTGGCAGCTCGGCAAACGCGGCCTCGCCGACGATCTCACGCTCAAGTGGGTTTCCTCGTGGCGCGAGCAGCGACCGCGCATTCGCGAAGACGGTGACGGCACCGCACTGCAAGAGCTTCAGCTTTCCGAGGTCGGCGGCGACAACCCTTTCGACGGCGGCCCGGGCTACCAGCGTCAGATCTCACAGGAGCTACAAGTCAACGCCGCCGGATTCGACGACACCCTCACCCTGGTCACCGGCGCGTTCGGCTACTGGGAAGAGGCGACGTCGTTCCAAAGCATCTATTCGCTGACGACACTGCCGCCACTGGTCGGCTCCACCACCGACGGCCGGACGAAGATCCGCAACTCGTCATGGGCGATCTTTGGCCAGCTCGGCTGGCAGCCTCTAGACTGGCTGAGCCTCAGCGGCGGCACGCGCTACACGGAAGAGAAGAAGGGCTTTCGCCGCCTGCGTACGATCCCGCCGGCAATCCTCGACGGCGCCACCGTGGCACCGCTCATCGATGCCGACGAGTCGCGCGTCTTCAAGGCGTGGACGTGGATGGGCAACGTCACCCTCTTCGCACCCGACGAGCTGCTCGACAACGCCGGACTCGACCACTTGATGACTTACTTCACCTACAGCGAAGGCTTCAAAGGCGGTGGGTTCAACGGTAACTCTCTCAACACCGTCGCTGGCGCCCTGGAACCATTCGACCAGGAGAGCTTGCAGTCGTTCGAAGTCGGCGCCAAAGCCATCGCCCTGGACCGCCGGCTGAGCCTCAGCGGCGCTTTGTTCCACTCGGACTACAAAGACATCCAGGTCGCGGTGATCGACTCCGGCGCCAGCGTTCTCGCCGAGATCTTCGTCCGCAACGCAGCCGCGGCAACCGTACAAGGCGCCGAGCTCGAGATCGACGCCAAACCCTTCCCTGGCCTGAGCATCGTCGGTTCGGCAGGATTCCTCGACAGCCACTACGATCGCTTTGAGAATGCTCCGAGCGCCGCCATGGACGCGACGCTCGATCGCAGCGGCGAGAGCTTCAACAACGTACCCGACTTCGAGTCGCGCCTCGCCATCGCCTATACCTTCGACGTTCCCGCCGCCGGCCACCAACGCACACGCGGCACCCTGACGCCGATGATCCAGCACTCCTATCGCAGTGAGGTGCACTACCAAGGTCCCGAGCTGCGCCAAACCATCCAACGCGGTTTCAACCTGCTGCACGCCCGCCTGCGCTACCGCTTCAACGACGACCGTTCGGGGCTTGCGGTCTGGGGCAGAAACCTGACCGATGAGAGATATTTCGAGCAGAACTTCCCCACCGCCAACACTCTCGGTGTCGTCCTCCAATACTTCGAAGCGCCGAGATCTTTCGGTTTCGATCTCACGCACCGATTCTGATTCACCAGCAAGCGGCGGTAGTTCTGCGGAACGAGAGCTACGGCTGTTCGATGACCAAGAGCTGATCGACGTTCACGTCTTCGATCTCGGTCTCGCCGCGGCGCGGCCAGCGCACGTGCACCCGGTCGACGACACCGATCTCAGCGCCAAAGCCGAAATGAGCCTCGGCCGGGTCTTGCGAGGCGAAGCTGCTACCGGCGCGGATCTCGCGAATCTGCGACCGGCCCGCCGCGCTGACGGTGATGCGCGCGCCAATCGCGCCGGTGTTGGGCGGCCGGCCGGCCAGGCGAATCCCCAGGTAGTGTCCCAGTCCGTCGCCGCCGTCGTTGCGCCAGAGCTGTGAGGCACCGCCGTTGTCAGCGATGAAGACGTCGACGTCACCATCGCGGTCGTAGTCGAAACAGGCGAGCGCCCGCCCCTGGCCGCGGTCGGCGAAGCCGAGATCGACAGATCGTTCGGCAAAGGAGCCATCGCCGCGGTTGAGGAACAAGCGCGACGGATCGTCGACAAACTCGACCGTATCGTCGCCGCGAAAACCGTTGACCTGAAAGAGATCGAGATCGCCGTCGTTGTCGAAGTCGGCGAAACACGATGCCCAGCCCCAAAACCCCTGACGCACACCGGCGGCATCGGTGGCATCGTCAAACGTCCCGTCGCCGCGATTGCGGTACAGGCGGTTGCCCGAGATTCCCCAATCGCCTTCGGCAATTCCATTCGGATCCCACGTGCCAGAGACGAACCAATCGACATCACCATCGTTGTCGTAGTCGCCAAGAGCGACGCCCTTGCCGTTTTCGTCGCTGACCACCGAGCTCGTCGTCCGTTCGAAGGCGCCGCCGCCATCGTTGAGGAAGACTTCCGAGTTGCCCGAATCAGCAGCGAAGACCAGATCCTGCCAGCCGTCGTCGTTGAGATCGGCAAAGGCGCAAGACAAGGTCGGATCTCGCTCCACCGCCACGCCGCCACGTGCAAAGCCAACGACGCCGAGATCGACTCCGACCGGCTGGAAGGCCCAGTCACCGTCGTTGCGGTAGAGATAGTCCAGCGACACTCCATCCTGCCGCGGCGCGCCCCAATGGGTCAGGCACAGGTCGATGTCGCCATCGTTGTCGTAGTCCGCCCATGCCGATGAGAAGGTGTCGCGAGCGATCGCTGCGAAGTTGCGTTCGCTCGTTTCCTCGCTGAAAACGCCGTTGGTCTGGCCGCCAAAGATGCGCACAGCAGTTGCCCCGACACCGCCACTGAACAGATCGAGCGTCCGATCACCATCGATATCGGCCAGGGTAAAGGCCGCCCCGTGCCCGGCTTCGACCGGCAACTCAGCCGCCACTGTGACCTCTTCGAATGTGCCATCTCCGCGATTGCGAAAGAGCGGATTGCCGCGCGAGGCCCCACCTGCAACGTAGAGATCGATCCAACCATCGCCGTCATAGTCGCCGGCAGCGACACCGCTGGCGGTCTGCGCCGCGACATCCAACACATCGCCCGCCACTTCGTGGACAAAACGAACTCCCGCCGCTTCGCCAACCTCGGAAAAGATCCACGACGGAGGCAACGTCGCGGTCGGGGTTGCCGTCACCGTCGCCAAAGTCGTGGCGGTGGACGTCGGCGTCGATTCCACCCGGCAGCCGTCGAGTGCGCTTGCCACCGATCGAATCAAATCGCCAATCCCGACCGCGCCATCGGCATCGGCGTCAGCGGCGCGACACTCATCGATGCCGAGACTGGCCAACGCAACGTTGACCGCGCGAATGAGCTCGGCAATGACGACGCGCCCATCACCGTCACAGTCACCGGCACAAGCCGGCTGCTGCGCCCGGGCCGGCGCGCCCGTGGCCAGGGCGATGCAGAGCAAGACCGCCCCGCTCCCGCGCCTCGTCCGGCGGCGCACCATCATCACGGTTTCAAGCCACACGCAGACAAGTTAGGGCCTACGCGTCGGCAGTAGCAACCGTGCCGGCGCTGGCAATAAGGCGAAGGCCGGTGCGCCGCCGCTCTGCCGCCTGCCACACATTCCCCGACGCAACCGGCCTTCGATGGTTCACAGCAAAACCGAAATGCCGCACTGCGTCAACAATGATGTCATGAAAAATAACGCGGTGCAGCATAAGTACTTCTTACACTGATGAATCCGGTGCGTAGATCTGCTAATCCGCTTCACCCGAGCCGGCCGGCGTCGTGGTAGACGTTGAAGCGCCCGCGGCGCAGGAAGCCAATCAGAGTGACGTTCAGCCGCCGGGCCAGATCGACGGCCAGCGAGGTCGGGGCACTGACGGCAACGACGATGGGGATGCGAGCGACGGCGGCCTTCTGCACGATCTCGAAGCTGGTACGGCCGCTGACCACGAGAATCGAGCTCTCGCGAATCTCGTCGCGTCGTTGCAGCAGGCAGTGGCCGACGACCTTGTCCACGGCATTGTGGCGGCCGACGTCCTCGCGCACGACGACGATGGTGCCGGCGGCATCGGCGATCGCGGCAGAGTGCAATCCGCCCGTGCGGGCAAAGACACCCTGGCGGCGGCGAACCTTCGCCGCCAGGCCGGCGACCGTGGCGGACGCCACGCGCGGAAACGAGGGAGCGAACGGCAGCGCATGCTGTTCGACGCGGTCGAGGGACTGCTTGCCGCAGATGCCGCAAGAGCTCGACAGGAACGAAGCTCGGCTCACGTCTTGTAATCGCACTTGGGTGAGCGCCGGGTCGGCGCAATCGAGGTCGACATCGACGACGTTGTCGGCACCGGCGTCGTCGCAGAGGGCAACCTGCGCGAGCTCGTCGCCGTCACCGACGACCCCCTCGGTCAGACAAAAACCCGCGGCGAGCTCCTCGTCGTCACCCGGTGTGCGCATGGTGACTGCCAGCGCCTGGCCGTTGACACGAATCTCCAGCGGTTCTTCAACGGTGACGAAGTCATCGGCTGTCGACTCGCCGCTGCGCTGCCAACGGAAGACCGAGTAGGGCCGGAACGCCCCAACAGGCTCCTTGTTTTTCACCACTCCAAGCAGCTACGGCGACCGCCAAAACGGGGGGCGGCGAGACCGGCGACGACGCCCCGGCCCGGGCGTGCTGGTTTGCCGCCGGCGCCACAGAAAAACCGCTGGCAAGGCGAGCCACCAGAGAGCCGTGCGATGTCGCGAGTCGTGGATCGCACAACCGCTGCTGCGATCGATCAAGAAGGCAAACGTAGACGTCGGCTCGGCTGTCGGCGGCACCGTGGCTGTAGGCGAGGCCGTATCGGTGGGTGTCACCGTTGCCGTGACCGTGCCCGCCGGCGTCGCCGTCACGGTGCCGGCAGCAATCCCGGCAACCGCCGCCGATTGCGCTTGCGCGCCCACGCTCGAGCTGACGGCGACCGCGAGAATCAGACAACCGGCGTTCACGAACTTGTTCATCATTCCCCCTCGACCTACTCGGTATCAGGCAGACAGATCACTTTCTCTGGACTTCGTTGTCGGCGGTCGATAAACGCTGGGTCGGGCACGATGAGGAATAGGCGTGAATCGACGCGACCACTAATGCCTCAATGTCGCCCGACTTTTCAAACGCACGATCTGGATCGGAGGGGGAATCGATGACGCGACCAACGAGCCGACGCGCACCTTTTTGGATCTTCTCCACCTCCCTGGCCCTGGTCTTCGCGGCCTCGACGGCATCGGCGGTTTCACTCGACAAAAAAGGAGAGGTGAAACTGGGCCTGCGCACCTACACGGCTGCGCGCATCGGCACCGAGGACACCGACGCTCAAATCGTCTCCGACGGTGTTCGCCAGGTCGCACGCTCACTGACCTTTCCCATCTCCGGCGCCGGCAAGCTGCGCCAACACCGCGTCTTCGCCGAACTCGACTTTCGCCACGATCTGACCCGTCTAGTGCGGGAGGATTTCGGCCCCTTCGCTCTGATCAACAAACTGCCGTTCAAGCTGCGCAAGCTGCGCTACTTCCTCTCCTACCGCGGCGAGTTCGAAGGCATCTACGACTACGGTCCGTCCGAGTTCCGCACCGCCGAGCAGTTTCTCGATCCGCTGATCGTCCCTGACACGCCGTTTCCCGACCAATCCCCGAGCCGCGCCGAGATCGCGGCCTCGGATCGGCGCCGCCTGCGCAACATCGGCACGGTGCGCAACCGGCTCTTCCAAGCCTATCTACAAGCGCAGGTGGGCAAGGTGACGATGCGCGTCGGGCGGCAAATTCTCGCCTGGGGCGAGACCGACATCTTCCGCCTACTCGACAACATCAACCCACTCGACGCGAGCTTCGGCGGCTTCCTGGTCAATCTCGACGAACGCCGACTGCCCCTCGATATGCTACGCACGACCTGGTACCTCGGCGACTTTTCCAAGACCGGCATTCCCGGCCTCTCCCTGCTGTCCAACCTGCCGTGGTACGAAGCCTACCTCGAAGGCTTCGTCGCCATCGACGATCAGGTCGGCTTCGCGCCGGGCATCCCCAAGGGCTCAGCCTGGGGGCCGCCCAACGTCAACGTGCCGACGCGCTCGATCTTCACTCAGGTCTTCCGCCCGCAGCGCACGGTCGAAGACGCGCGCGCTGGGATGCAGTTTCGCTTCAGTACACCGATGCCGGGCGTCGGCGACGTTTCCCTCGGCTTGGCGCACTACTACACATATTTTGACGTCCCGGGCGTGCGCGTTCTCAGCCAAAGATTCCCTCTGCCCATCACCGAGGACGTGGCGGCGAAGAACTTCTCCATCTGGGCGCAACAGATCGCACCCCGCGTACGCGTGTCGGGAATCTTCGGCAACTTCGCCCTGCCGCCCGAATGGGTGCGCCCAATCGGCATTTCGGGTGAGCCGATCATTCGTTTCGAAACCGCCTACTTCAAGGGTGAACCGCGCGGGACGCAGCGCACACTGGATCCTTTCATCCATTCCCCTGTCCTCGACGGCTGTTCGGTTGACAACGGACTCGCCTTCATGGTCGATGCAGGCGGTCGGCCGAACGACGAAGGGCCGTTTTGTACGGGTGGCTCACGCACCGGGGATTCGTGGAACGCCGTGATCGGGCTCGATTTGCAGCAGTGGATTCGCTTCCTCAATCCCAACTCGAGCTTCTTCATCACGACTCAGTTGTTCTACAAGCATTTGCGCGGTGCCGAGAAACGCGAGCCCGTCCGACTGGCCGACGGCAACCAAACGGCCAACGGCAGCAGCCTGCCCAACTACCTGCCCGGCCAGAAACCGATCTCGCACGGCGAGGTACTGCCCGTGCAAAGTCAGATCGTTTCCAGCGATGTCTACGTAGGCTCCCTGGGTGCGACGACGGATGCCGCCGTGCCCAACTTCGTCCACTCGCCGAAGGATCAGTTTCTGCAAACCATCTTGATCACCTCGCCGTACTACGGCGGTCGCATCATCCCATCGGTGGGAATTTTCTACGACTGGGCCAACGCCTGGGCGATCCAACCTTCGGTCACCTACAGCGTCGACCCCTTCCGCTTCACCGTCACCTACAACTACCTCACCGCCACCGACCTCAAAGGCGGCTTCGGCCTCAGCCTGCTGCGCGACCGCGACAACGTACTCTTCCAACTCGAGTACGTGATCTAGTGGTGATTCGTGACTGGTGACTGGTGACTCGTGACTGGTGAATGGCTGTCGCGAATCACCGACCTCGAACCACAAATCACCAGTCACCAGTCACGAATCACCAACCACGAATCACCACACTAGTCCGACATGTGCGTCAGCGTCTGCAGCGTGAAGTAGTCATCGGGGAAAAGGTGCTCGATGAACTGCTCGCTGTAGCGACCGCCGAGGGCAGCGCGATTGAGCTTGTCGTTGACGCCTACCACCAGGTTGGGGCTGACTGCCGTCCACGTCGTCTGCTGATCGCGTAGGAAGTGATAGGCGCACATGGCGTTGTAGAAGTACTCGCCGGCCCGGTTGTGCACCAGCTTCCAGTAGATGCGGTACATGTCGCGGTCCATGTACATGATGACCTTGCCGAAGTTGTAGTACGGATCCTCCGACTTGCCCTCGAGGATCCAAACCGGCCGCGGCACCAGCACCAGGTTCTCGACGATCAGCCACGGCACGCCTTTCGCGCCAGGCGTTTCGTAGCCGGCGCGGAAGTACGGAATCGACGTCGACCAGCGCGTGTCGGTCTCCTTGGACATCACCATCGGGTCGGGGCTGAGCAGCGGCGCCAGGATGTTTCCCTCGCCGATCAGCTTCCACTTGTAGTACTCGATCTTGCCGCCGTAGCAGTTGAGGTCGTCGGCGAAGATGTCCATTCCGGCGACCGGATCCGAACGCGACGCGGCGCTGGTGCGGCGAACCCGGCGCGTCGCCGGCACATAGAACCAACTCTTGTCCTGCCCGTCCCAATCGTTGACGCGTTTGGCCAACCCACCAACACCGTCAATATCCGTCGGCTCGGTCACGTTGGTGATTCCGGCAGAGCGCAGATTCTCCGGATTGTCCAGCGGCCCGCCATGGCGACCGAGGAACGCCTTGAGATGTGTCCACAGCTTGATGCGTTTGTACTCACCACCCGTGTCGACGCCGTTGAGCGTGAACGTCGCGCCGCCACCGCCGCCTTGACCACCGGCGGCGTTGAAGTTCCACGCGATCTTGCACCCGGCCCGGGCATCGTTTGGATCGACGGACGGAAACGGCAATCCGAAGTAGAAGCTGGGGATCTTGCCGTCGCCCTTGTCGACGAGGCCGCAGACGTCGCTGCGAACGTCATACTTTCCGGCGTTGGACTCACTCGCCGACCAGAATTGGGGCGAGTAGTTGGTCTTGAATTTGTCCGGGTCGACCGGCTGCACTTTGAACCAGTAGTCCCCTTTCTTGACTCTTTCGAGGACGACTTCCGGCAACAGCTTTTCCGCTTGTTGCCAGTTGTTCGCATCGAGGATCCACGGCTCACCCGTCTTCGACGTATCGGCACCAACCGAAGTAGACACGGCGACGGCGGCCACCACGGTGAACCGGGCAATCGATCTGAACGTACGTCTCATGGAGTCTCCTTGTCACCGAGAGGAGACCGCTGGCCGGTCGATCCCGACACCCTACGCCCCTCCCTATTCGAGACTAGCGACGCGCGGCTCGACATTTCAAGCAAGAGCCGACTTTCGGGAAACTTTCTCCGCTGTGAAAGAGGCTCGCAGACCCGCGATTCGCACGTGAATGTGGTGATGGTGGATCCACTCACCCTCGCTCTCGATCCGCGGCACGCGCGCAGCGTTGAGATAGAGAGTACCGTCGTGCGTCTCCGACCAGCGGCGTTCGCCGCCGCCGATCAGCGCGTGGTGCATGTGGCCGGCGATGACCGCGAGGACCCGCCGGCCGCCGGCGCGCGCGTAGTCGATCGCCGCTTCGAGATCGGGATCGCCGTAGTCTCCTTGGGCGGGTCGAAAATCGCATCCCCAGATGTCTTCACGCCGGTCACCCAGACCACTCGGGCCGTTGTGAGCGAGAAAGACGATCGCTTCGTCGCCACACTCGTCGATCAACGTCTCGAGGCGGCGCCGTGAATCGTCGAGGGACGCGACTCGAAAAGCGTCGCGCAGGTACCTGCGATAGGTCAGGCGAGGACCACCCATCGAGTGAGGGCGGCCGGCGATAATCGAAAGCTCTCGTCCTCGGATCTCCACTCGATGGCGCGAGTACCCGGCCAAGGTCACGTGACCCAGGGCGCGGTCGAGCTGGTGCGAACGGCGCACCTGGCCGAGCCCGAGGTAGTCGGAAATGGAGCTTCGCTGGAAGACTTCGGCAAAGAGCTGAGCGACGTTGGCGGTGTCGTGATTGCCGGGAATGACTATGGTCGGCACGGTCAGTGACGCGATCGAGCGAGCGATCTTCAACGCAGAGCGATGCCGGTACTCGGCGATGTCGCCGACGAAGAGGACGAGGTCGTAGTCGGATCCATTGAAGTGGGTAACGTCGTGCTCATCCCAGCAGAGGTGGACGTCGCCAATGACGGCGATTCGAATCTCGGAGTCGTGCACAGGCGTCGACGAACCGCACGCGCGGCTCAAGACACTTCGAATGGCCAGTTCGATGCCTCCTGCCCGCCGTCGACCTCGAAGATCTTCCCCGTCACCCAACGCGACGCCGGTGAGGCGAGATAGAGGACAGCCGTCGCAATGTCGTCGACCTCGCCGAGGCTGCCGAGCGGTGTCAGAGATTCCATCTTTTCCCTGGCTGCGTCATCGAGGAAGGGAGCCAGCGCCGAAGTCAGCGTCGCCCCTACGGCGATCGCGTTGACGCGAACGCTCGGCGCGATCTCGTGGGCCAGCACCTTGGTCATGTGCGCCATCGCCGCCTTGGCCGTGGCATAGGCGACAAAGCCGGGAATCGGGATACGGCCGGCGGCCGAGGAGATGTTGACGATCGCACCGCCATCGCCCGCCATCATATGCGGGATGGCCAACCGACTGGCGACGAATGCAGTCGTTACATTAAAAGCGAAAGCTTCGTTGAAAAACCGCTCGCTCGTACGCAGGGCCGGCTTGGGCATGGTTCCGCCGACGTTGTTGACGAGAATGTCGATGCGACCGTAGTCATCCATCGCCGTCTTGACCAACGCCTCGATCTGCTCGCGCTCGGTGACGTCGCAAACAACGGCACTCGCCTGAACGCCGCGCCGGCGCGCCTCTTCCGCCGTTTCGTTCACCTGCTTCCGCGTGCGGGCGGCGGCGACGACGTTGGCCCCGACGTCGGCAAACGCCAGCGCCGAGCCTCGGCCGATTCCGCGCCCGGCGCCGGTAACGATGGCGGTCTTTCCATCAAGACGAAAACGATCCAAGATCATGCAATCTCCTCCGGCCAGCGGTGATCAAAGCACAGATGCGATCGCCTGCGCGAGGCTCGCGCAGGCGTCAAACGAGATCCGGCGCGGCGACGGGCGAGCCGCTTTCGCGGCCGCTCTTGATTTCGCAGGCGGGAGTATCACTATCACCGCCATGCAAAGATTTCGAAAACCACTTCTCTATCTGCTTTCTCTCAATCTCTGTGTCGTGGGTTTCATGCACCTGCTGGTGCCCGACTTCTTCGTCCGCATCATCCCGGCCGGATTGCCCAATCCGGAATGGCTCAACGTCATCTCCGGCTTGATCGAGATCGTCTTGGGAGTCTTCTTGCTCGAGCCACGCACGCGAGTCTTTGCCGCCTGGGGTGTGCTGGCGCTGTTGATCGCCGTCTACCCGGCCAACATCAACATGCTGCTGCACAACATCGGGCCGGACGGACCGGGAAGCGGCTCCCCCTTCGTCAACTGGGTCCGCTTGCCGTTTCAGTTCGTCTTTGCCGCCTGGGCATGGTGGTACACCCGTCCGGACGATCTCTGAGAAACGCCGCAACTACGAAGGAGAACCTATGTCGGTGTTGGACAACAAGAAGACGGTAGACGCGATGTGGCGCGCCCTCAGTGCCAAGGACTGGCCGGCGCTCGAGGCATGCCTGCACCCCGACGTGTTCTACGAAGACGTACCAACCGAAGACCTGGGTGCGCGCGGACCGCAGAACGTCGTCAAGCGCCTGTCAATCGCTTTCGATCATCTGAGCAACCACAAGCACACCATCCACCATCTGATCTGCGAAGACGACGTCGTCTTCCTCGATCACACGGAAGTGTGGACCTTCACCAGCGGCGAAAAGGCAACCAACCGCTTCGCGACGCTGCACGAGATGAAGGACGCCAAGATCATCAAGTGGAGCGACTTCTGGGACATGAAAAAATTCGTCGGCCAGTTCCCCCAGTGGTTCCTGGAAGAAATGGCCAAACACAGCGAGGCGGAGTTCAGCGGCTGACCGCGGTGGCTACTTTCTCCGCACCTCGACGTCGGAGTTGTCCACTGCCAAACGCCGCTCGATGAAGGCCTGTGCGTCGGCGCGTCCGCGCAGCGTCGCCTCGAAGTGCGCCAGGGTCGCGATGCGCACCAGCTCGACTTGCCGCTCGGCGCTCATCGTCTGGACGTAACCGTTGTCGCAGAAGCGATCGGTGTCGCAACCTTCGGGCCGGTAGACGTCGCCGCTGAGACCTTCGACGAAGAGCGACGCCGAGGGTTCGAACGTACCGCTGAAGACCGCCTCGTCGACCAAGGACTCGACCTGCGGGCAACCGACGACCAGATCCGTGTTGGTCGCATCGGCAACGCCGATCCCCAGCATTCCCACGTGCGTCCCACCGTCCAACGCAACCAAGGTCTGCGGTCCCGGTGCAGTTCCGAAGGTGCGTTCCGGACTCTCGTCAAAAGGAACGAGCTCGTCGGCGGTAGCACCGACGATCATGATCGGCGGCGGATCGCCGTAGAAGTCCGGCCCGGCGAAACAAGTCGCGGGAGCGAGCGCCACGGCAGCGTCGATGAAGTCGAGGCCGAGGCGCGGGTGAAAGGCCGACACGACCACCGTGGCGCCGCCGAGCGACAGGCCGAAGATGCCCTGGCGTTCCGCGTCGATCGCCGCGGCAACCGGATGTTCCAAGCCGATCAAACTCTGCATCACGAAGCCGAGATCTCCGGGTTGGTTGGCAATGTCGCTGGCCACCGGTCCCCCCGGCGCGCCTCCCCAGGAGAGTGGAAAATCGGGTGCGATGACTACGTAGCCATGCGATACCAGGTGCTCGCCAACCGGCGCTGCGCCACCCCGCCCCGAGGTGAAGCCGTGTGCGTAGCCGAGCAGGGGGAACGGACCACCACTGGCCGGCGCAGGGCTCTCCGTACCCGCGAGGCCGGCATCGACCGGATACCAGACGCGCACCGCGAGTCGCCGCTCCGCCGCCCCGCCGAAGTCGCGGTTGGCCGCAGTCGTGCGGCTGGTATCGACGAATTCGAGATCCATCGACGCCACCGCAAAGGGGCCGCGTTCGGCAAACTCAGCTTGCGCAGCCGGAATCACCGCCGCGCCGTCGTCGTCGCCGCCACAGGCGAGGTGGCTGAACGAGGCCAATGCAATCAGCACACCGCCGAGCATCCCATTGCCGAAAGACTCTATGGATCGTTTGCTCATACCGCAGGGATATCCCCGAAACACGGAGTCGACGCAATGCGAGTGGGCCGTCCGTGGATCTTTTTCATCACTTCCGCTACTCGTCGCCGATGGCCATTCACTACGAGATCGAAGACCACATCGTCACCATCACCATCGACCGTCCGGAGCGCAAGAACGCGATGGATATGGAACACTTCACCGGGCTGGCCGATTCGTGGCGGCGCTTCCGCGACGACGACGACGCCTGGGTGGCGATCATCACCGGCGTCGGTTCGGCGTTCTGCGTCGGCGCCGACCTCAAGACCTTCATCCCCCAGGTCACCGGTCAACTCCCCAAACCGGACAACTGGAAGCCGGAGAACGGTGTCCACGCCGTCCTCAAGGACTTCGAGGTCTTCAAGCCGATCATCGCCGCCGTCAACGGCGACTGCGTCGCCGGTGGGATGGAGATGCTCGGCGGCATCGACATTCGCGTTGCATCGCCGAACGCGCGCTTCGGTGTTCTCGAACCCAAACGCGGTCTCTTCGCCGGCGGCGGCACCACCGTGCGATTGCCGCGACAACTGTCGTTTCCCGCGGCGATGGAGTTTCTGCTGACAGCCGACCTGATCAGCGCCGAGCAGGCATTGGCCATGGGTTTGCTCAACCGCGTCGTCGAGCCGGACCAGTTGATGCCGACCGCACTCGACTTTGCCAAGCGCATCACCGCCAACGCTCCGCTCGCCGTGCAAGCAACCAAGGAGTCAGTGCTGCGAGGCCTCGGCATGAATCTCGCCGATGCCTACCAAAACGAGCGTCGCCTAGCCGGCGTCGTCTTCGCCAGCGAGGACGCTAAAGAAGGGCCGAAAGCCTTCGCCGAAAAACGCCCGCCGCGCTGGCAGGGAAAGTAGCCGCGCGCCATGACGTCATTCCATCTTGGCAATGACGTCTTCGGCGAAGCGACGGATGCCTTCGCATTTTTCCCCGACGCTTTCGCCACCGTAGAAGGCCCACGGTACCGTCTGCAAATGCGTAACGCCGGCGTCGGCGAGGCGGCGGTAGCCGTCGACGTCATAGGCGTCGTCGACCGAGGCGATGATGTCAAAGGGCTCTGCTGCGCGCCCATACTCGTCGCGATATCGCCTCAACGTCGCGATCATCTCGCGCACCCCGTCGCTCGAGTGGAGATCCGAAATCCATCCGTCGCCCCTACGCGCCGCGCGCCGCAACGCAACCTCGGAGATTCCACCGACGTAGATGGGAATCGACACGGCGGGAGTCGGGGACATCTCCAGCGCCGCAAAGTCATAGTATTCTCCGCGGTGCTCGCTCCAGCCGCTCGTCCATAACTTACGCATGACGTCGAGCATCTCGTCCATGCGCTTGCCGCGGCGGCGGAACGGTTGCTGCATCAGATCGAACTCTTCCTCCATCCAACCGGCGCCGATTCCCAGCGCGACACGATCACCCGAGAGCACCGCCGCCGTTGCAACCTGTTTGGCGACCAGGAAGGGATTGCGCATCGGCAGGACGTAGACGCTGGTAAAGAAGCGCAGCCTCTCGGTGACGGCAGCCATGGCGCCGATGGAAACCCACGCGTCTGGCCATTCCGTGAAAGGCTGCCAGCGCGGTGCCCCATCGGACGTGTAGGGATAGGAGGTTGCGATCTCTTTCGGATGAACGACGTGATCGGAGATCGCCACGGCGTGGAAGCCGCACTGGTCGGCGGCGCGGGCGATCGCGCAGAGCTCGGTGGTCGGAGAAAAGGCGAGGGAGATGACGAACTTCATGCGCCCCTTGAACCGTCTTTGCATCGCGAAGGCAACGCCATCGTTCAATCTGCACAGCCCTTGAATAGCCCTCCCCGTTTCGTTCAGCTCACCCCATGCAATCGTCACCGCACGTAGTCGTCATCGGCGGCGGGATCATCGGGCTTGCCACAACCCTCGCTCTGCTCGATCGGCGGCCCGACGCGCGGCTGACGCTTCTGGAAAAAGAAGCCACCCTGGCTATGCACCAGACCGGCAACAACAGCGGCGTCATCCACTCCGGCATCTACTATCGCCCCGGATCACTCAAAGCCCGCCTCTGCGTAGAAGGTGCGCGCCTGCTCGTCGACTTCGCCGAGCACTACGACATACCGCACGAGATCTGCGGCAAGGTGATCGTCGCCTCCGACGAAAGCGAACTGCCGAGGCTCGCGGAGCTGAAGCACCGCGCCGAGGCCAATGGGGTAGCCGGGGTTGAAATGCTCGAACCCGATCAGGTGCGCGAAATCGAGCCCTACGTCGCCGCCGTGCGTGGCCTGCGCGTTCCCGCCACCGGCATCATCGACTACGTCGCCGTCAACGAGAAAATCGCGGAGCTGGTGCGCGACCGAGGGGCAGACATCCGTACCTCGGCGCCGGTACGGTCGGTCGAACAGACGGCGTCCGAGCTGATCGTCGAGACCGACGGCAACGCGATCTCCGCCACCCATCTCGTCAACTGCGCCGGCCTCCACTCCGACGTCATGGCCCGCCTGGCCGGCTGCGCGCCGACGGCGCGCATCATTCCCTTTCGCGGCGAATACTACGAGCTCGCAGCCGAGCGCCGCGATCTCGTCCGCTCCCTCATCTACCCGGTACCCGACCCGGCCTTCCCCTTTCTCGGCGTCCACTTCACGCGCCGTATCGACGGCAGCGTCGAGGCCGGCCCCAACGCCGTTCTCGCCCTGCGCCGCGAGGGCTATTCCAAGACCGATTTCAATCTGCGCGACACCGCCGCGACTCTCACCTATCCTGGCTTCTGGCGACTGGCGGCAAAGCACTGGCGCACCGGGGCGGGGGAGCTCTACCGTTCGTTTTCCAAAGCCGCCTTCGTCGCTACGCTGCAAGAGCTGATCCCCTCGCTCGACGCGGGCGACCTGCGCGCCGGCGGCGCCGGAGTACGCGCTCAGGCCGTTTCACCCGACGGCGAACTCCTCGACGACTTCGCCATCCAGATCGACGGCCGAGCCGTGCACGTCCTCAACGCCCCATCCCCCGCCGCCACAGCCTCACTCGCCATCGGCCAGACCATCGTCGCGCGCATGGCCCAGCACTTCGACTGGTCGTGAGCCACGGCAGACCTTGGATCGTGCAAATCTAACATCCGGTGTTAGATTCGCACACATGAGCTACCCCCCCGGTGCTCGCACCAGTGCGCGCCAGACTCTGAAAACTGACAACTGTGACCCGCCCGCGGGCGATTCGCTAATCACTCGACGGCAGCGGCTTCGCCTCTTTGAGCTCCATCGTCTGGCCGTCGTAGCGCAGGTCGCAGTTGCCCGGCTTGTTGATCAGCACTTCGACCGCTTCGTCGTGCGACTTGTAGCGCTTGCCGAGCTGCAGAGATTCACTGCCCGCCGCCGTTCCATCCGGATACGACTCACCGGCATCCTGGCGCAGCAGTACCGTATCGCCGTCACTGAGCGAGCCGGGACCGCCCTTGGTTACGATGAGCTGAGCGCCGCTCGGGGCGACGTAGATTTTTCCGAGATCCGCTGCCATTGCGATGACTCCTTGCTGAGATTGTCCAGCACACGAAGGTACGCGGCCGAGAATTGTCCGTCAACGAATCCTCGGCCCCTTCCGCCGCTTGACTCGAGCGTACGGCGCCAAACAGGGTGGAGTTTACAATGAAGGCAAAAGTAAACAACGACAGCGTGACGATTTCCATGAGGCTGCCAGCACTAGAGGCGAATCAACTCGAGAAACAAGCGCGGGAGATTGGCATCGAACGGCCGACCTTCCTCAAACAAGCGCTACGGCGCGGTGCCGCAGATCTCCTCTTCGAACGGGCCTGTGATGCCTACCGTCGAGAGGAGGTGACACTGTCGCGCGCGGCGGAAATCGCGGGGGTCTCCTTGCGCGACATGATCGCGAGAATGCAGCGAGCGGACCTCGAGCTGAGCTACGGAGTCGACGATTTATCCAACGATCTTGGTGAATGGTCGTAGTTGCGGACGCGAGTCCACTGATTTTCCTGGCCAAGCTGAGGCAGCTCGGCATCGTCTTTCGCGTACTGGGTCGGGATGTGCGTATCCCAAAGAGAGTCGTCGATGAGATTCTCGCGCCAGGGATCGATCCTGCCGAAGCTCGTGAGCTCGAGCGATTCATCGATGCGTGTGCGATTGAGACCGTCCGCAGGCCCCGATCGTTTGCATCCGGAATGAGCCAATCGGACAACGCCGCGCTCATGCTGGCCATCCGGTCGAAGGCGGACGTCCTGCTCTGCAACGAGCGGATGACCCGACTGATGGCGACGGCGGAAGGGGTGCGACCGATGGGGACACTTGGCGTTCTGTAGAAGGCCGCACGGAATCGACATCTCTCCGCCGCGGAGACCGAGACTTTCATCAATCGACTCGTACGCGACCACGGCTTCCGCATCGGCATCGAGCTCTACCGCGAGACGCTCCGCCGGCTGCATGAGTACGAATCGCGGAAGTAACAGTGTTCGCGGGCTACGCACTATCCGGGATGACAGACAAACTCGAACGATTCAAGAAGAATTGAGGAAGCGCCCGCGGAAGAGCGTGACCAATGGAGTCAACGCGATTCTCTCGTCATTAGCACCAGGCTCCGTCGAGGTAGTCGAAGACTACGAAAATATCGGTAGCAACCTCGCTAGGTTCCGCGACGTTTCCACTTTGGAACATCTCAGCGAACTGCCTGCCATCGACGGCTTGATTCCGACACGCTTGAATGGTCGCATAGAGGTGGCTATTCTAGCCTGATGAAAACCGCGGCCATCAGCGATGTCAAGAATCGGCTCAGCCACTATCTGCGCGCTGTAGCCAAGGGCGAGACAGTGACCATCCTCGACCGCGGTCGTCCGGTGGCCTTATTGAAGCCACTCGAACGGGGGGATGGCGTGTTGGAGGAACTGACCGCTGCAGGCAATGCTCGTCCGCCGTTGACGCCCCTGCCCAGCGACTTCCTGCGGCGCAAGCTACCCAAAGCGAAGAAATCCGTGGTTGCGGCTCTCCAAGCCGAGCGCCGAGACAGATTCTAGACGTCGCATTCGACGGGACCCTCTCGGCTGTCTGCAACCAATGCGCTATTGGGACTCATCGGCGTTGGTTCCGCTCTGCGTTCAAGAAACCACGACTGCGAGGGCGCGCGCACTGGCGCGCAAGGGGCCGCTGGTCACTTGGTGCATGAGCCAGGTCGAAATTGCGTCGGCCGTCGAGCGCCGGGCTCGCGAAGGTGCTCTCTCGGTGGATGGACGGGCCCTGGCGCTGCGCTCACTGTCGGACCTCTCCAACTCGTGGACCGAAATCACTGCCGTCGAGGCGGTTCGGGAGCGAGCGATTCGCCTCCTCGCTACGCAGCCGCTGCGAGCCGCCGACGCCCTGCAGATGGCCGCCGCACTCGTCGCCACCGGCGACCGACCGAGCGTGCACGACTTCATCTGCCTGGACCAGCGACTTCGCGAAGCCGCCCTACGCGAGGGCTTCCGCAACGGATGGGTGTAGATCGCATGTATCACATGTGATACATGCATGCTGATGGGTCTGGTAACGATACGAGAGCTTCGCAACCGAGGTGCGGAAGTGCTCGAGCGTGTCATCGCAGGAGAATCACTCACGGTGACTCGGTCGGGGAAACCGGTCGCTGAGCTGCGTCCTGTCGCCAAACCAGGCCTCAGCGCGACATCCCTGCTGGAGCGATGGCGGCGCCTTCCGCCGCTCGACGAAAAGCGCCTGCGCAGTGACCTGGACCGAGTCCTGGACCCGTCGCTGTGACGATTGACGGCCTTCTCGATACCAGCACGGTCATTCTCCTACCGCGCATCTCGGACGCCAGGACCTTGCCCGGCCGACCGGGCATTTGCGCGATCACCCTGGCTGAGCTCTCAGTCGGTCCACTCGTCGCAGAAAGCGCCACCGAGCGGGCTGCCCGACAGACACACCTCCAACAAGCGGAATCGGACTTCGATCCGCTCCCTTTCGATGCCGCCGCGGCTCGCGCCTTTGCTAGGGTCGCCGCTGATCTGCGAAGAGCCGGTCGAAAACGAAGCGCGCGTGCGTACGACGCCCTCATCGCTGCCGTTGCGATTGCCAACGATCTCCCACTGTACACGGTCAACCCAAACGACTTTTCCGGCATCGCCGACCTCCAACTCGTCAGTGTTCCGCACCCGAACCGACAGTCGCATTGATCAGACCGACGTCGCTCGATTCGACCGAACTTGCCCGACTTGATCTCTTTGCAGATTTCCACCCGCTCGACTAGCGTTCCCGACCATGAGCCAAGCGGCGAGTGTGACTCCCAACGCCTACGACCCCTTCTCCTACGAGATCGACGAGGATCCGTATCCACTCTACCGGTGGATGCGCGACGAAGCGCCGGTCTACCACAACCCGGAGCTCGACTTCTTTGCCCTGACCCGCTTCGAAGACAACCTCGCCGCCTTCATCGATTGCCAGACCTTTTCCTCCGGCCACGGCACGAGTCTCGAGTTCATGGACGGGCCGAAAGACGACACCGGCCTGATCATCTACATGGACCCGCCGCGCCACAATCGCTACCGCGCCCTGGTTTCCAAGACGTTCACGCCGCGCCAGATCGGTGAGCTGGAAATCGAGATTCGCCGCATCGCCTGCCGCTACCTGGATTCTCTGGTCGATCGCGAGAGCTTCGACGTCATCAAAGAGTTTACCGCCCGCCTGCCGATGGACGTCATCTCGGCGATGCTCGGCATCCCCGAATCGGATCGGTTGTTCGTGCAGGAGAGCTCGAACATGATCCTGCACCGCGAGCCGGGCAATCCGATGCCGACGCCAGCTGCCGTCGACGCATCGCACGCGGTCATGAAGTACATTCAGGAACAAATCGACGAGCGCCGCGTGCGGCCGCGCGACGACATGATGACTCGCCTGACGCAGGTCGAGGTCGAGGAAGACGGTGCGACGACGCGCCTTTCCGACGCCGACATCAGCGCCTTCATCCTGCTCCTGGCAACCGCCGGCAACGAAACGGTGACCAAGCTGCTGGCGATGATCTACCACGAACTGTGGCGGCATCCCGGCGAGCGGCGACGCCTCGTCGACAATCCGGGTCTTGCGGTGTCGGCCGTCGAAGAAGCACTGCGCTACGATCCACCTTCGCAATACCAGGGCCGGGTGACGACGCGCGACGTCGAGATGCACGGCGTCACCATGCCGGCCGGTGCCAGGGTGTTGTTGATCAACGGTGCCAGCGGTCGCGACGAGCGCAAGTTCACCGACCCGGACCGCTTCGACGTCGGCCGCGCAATCGACCTGCACCTCGGCTTCGGCTACGGCCGCCACCTCTGCCTCGGCGCGTCGCTGGCGCGCATGGAGTCGCGCATCGCCATCGAGGAGCTGCTGCGGCGCTTCCCCGACTACGAGATTCCGGCGGACGGAATCGAACGCATGCACTCGAGCAACGTGCGCGGGTTCTCCAGGTTGGTTCTCGAGGTCTGAAGACCGCGCTCGCCTTGAAGCCGTACCATGTCGGTGCGACAATCTGCCCAAGCCATGCCCGCATTGCCCGCTAGTACCCCCGCCAGTCGATCCGACCTCGAAGCGTTGCCGGACAACGTCGTTGGAGAAATCATCGACGGCGTTCTCTACACTTCTCCGCGGCCACGCGCTTGGCATACGAAAATCGAGAGTATCCTCACCACCGATCTCGTGTCGTCGTACCAGAGGGGGCACAACGGACCTGGCGGCTGGTGGATTCTCGTCGAGCCTGGGATCGAGTTGCCAGGGGCGCCCGAAATCGTCCCCGATCTCGCTGGATGGAAAACGCAGCGCCTTCCTCGGCTGCCCAACGACTCGCCCATTGACGTCGTCCCCGATTGGGTGTGCGAAATACTCTCGCCGAGCACACGGCGCCACGACCAATTGATCAAACGGCCGTTCTACGCGCGGGCCGGAGTTGCGTTCATCTGGGTGATCGACCTCGCCGCTCATACGTTGACCGCCTCAAAGCTGGTCGACGGCCAGTGGCTGGAGATCGGTGTGTACGGCAGCGTGAGCTCCTTTCGCGCCGAGCCTTTCGACGCCGTCGAGCTGTCGATGGCTGAGTGGTGGCCGGTCGAAGAGGAAACGTCGTAACCCGGCCTATTCGGCGTCCTCTGCGGCTAGCGCCAGCTCGCCGACCTCGGCGATCGCCAACTGGCGCTGCAGCTTCAGCTGTTCGCCCAGCGGCCGGTTGCCGGCTGCCAGGCCGATGCAGATCAGGCGGTCGCCGGCCTCCACCTTTTGCTCGTTCGAAGCGATGAAGGCGAGGTCGCGGCGCACCAGGACGGCGGCGAACTCGCCTTCGCCGTAGCTCAGGTCGGTCAACGGCGTGCCGATCACATCGCAATCATCGCCGGTGACGTAGTCGAAGAGCGCCGCCGTGCCGCGCTGCAAGAGCTGGTTGGTGTCATAGGGGCCGGGGAAATTGCCGGGAAACGGGCGCGCCGACCCGGCCGGTGCGTCCTCGGGGCTCGCCGTCACGACGAGAATGCGCTGGGCTCGATAGTTCTGGCGGATGCGCTCGCCGACCAGGGTGTTCAGCGACGAGTTGGTCGTCGCCGCCAGAACCGTATCGGCGTAGCGCGCCCCGGCTTCCTCGAGAAACTCGAGAGAGAGCGCATCGCCGGTCAGGCTGATCAGGCCCTCCTTGCGCGCGCGCCGGCAGAGAACGAGGTTGCGATCGAGCAGCGCCACCTGGCGCTTGAAGCCGCTGAGCAGTCGGCCGAGCAAACGACCGAAGGAGTCGGCACCAACGACGATCGTACCCGACAACGCCGGCAGATCGACACCAAGCAATCGCGCCACCGGCGCTACCGTCAATCCCTGCAGGGTGACGGTGAGAGCCACCGTGATGAACACCAACGCCTCGAGCTCGGTGCCGCCTTTGCGACCGGCGTCGTTCAACAAAATGCTGAAAAGCCCCGCAACCGACGCCGCGACGATGCCGCGCGGACACACCCAGGCGATGAACAAGCGCTGGCCGATGCTCAGATCGCTGCCAATCGTGCAGAGCAGGGCGGCCAGTGGCCGCGCAATCCAAATGACACAGGCGACGACGGCGACCGCCGCCCAGCCGAGCTCGCCCACCGCGGCGAGGGGGAGGTTGGCGGCGAGGAGAACGAAGATGAACGACAGCAGAAGCACCGTCATCTCTTCGTTGAACTGGCGCAGCTTGCCGAGCTGGCGCAATCCGGTGTTGGCCATCCAGACACCCTGGACGACGGCCGTCATCAACCCGGCCTCACCGCCTGCAAGGCGATTGGCCAGCGAGAAGAAGAGCACGACCGAAGCGAGCACGATAGGATTCCACAGCTCCTCCTCGACCCAGTGGTGGTGCAACACGTAGGACATCGCCATGCCGGCCAACACACCGACGGCGCCACCGATACCCAATTGCCACAGCGCTTCGCCGCCGGTTGCCAACACACCGTGCCCTTCGAGGACGTACTCGAGGACGACGATGGCGACGATGGCGCCAATCGGATCGACTAGCACTCCTTCGCTGACGAGAATGTCGCGCACCGATCGATCGACCGAAATGCGCGCCAGCAACGGCGTCACCACGGTCGGTCCGGTGACGATCATCAACGACCCGTAGAGAATGGCGTTCGGCCACTCCATGCCGAGCAGGTAGTGCGCCGCCAGCGCACCGACCGCCATCGAAATTGCCGCACCGAGCGACAAGAGCAACGACAACGACCGCTGCTGCTTGCGCAAGTACTCGAGCTGCAAACCGAGGCCGCCCTCGAAGAGAATGATGGCCACAGCCAGCGAGACGAGCTCGGCGCGCGCCCCGCCGAGCGAGGCGGGGTTGAGCAACGCCAGGACGTCCGGCCCGATCACCACGCCGGTAATCAAGAGTAGAACGATACCGGGCAGGCGAAAGCGGAAGGCCAGCGCCTGCGCCGCCATACCAAAGGCGAGGGCGACGGATGCGTGATAGAGGGGCATGTCGGGAGATCGCCTGGCGTTCGCTGAAGGTGACCTATGCGCGGATGTGCCGCTACTCGGAGGTTGCGGGTTCGGTCAAGTAGCCTGCGAAACCAGCGCCGGCGCCCTTGACCGCAATGCTCTTGCCGCACTGCCACCAGGGTGCGATCGGCGAACCGTTGGCGGGCGTGCCGCCCATTTGTTGCGCGTCGCAGCGCACCTCCTTGGCCGCCCATATCGCGGTGATGACGAGTACCTTGTCTGCTGGGACATTGAACTCGATACGGCAGGACGTATCCGGACTTTGGCAGGACTTGCCGACAGCCTGTCCGCCTGCCGGCGCGACCTCTCGTACGGGCAACGGCAGCGGCTCACGCAGCGAGAACGGACGACTTGGCAAGCGATGTAAGCGGTTGGCGTCGCGCTCGGCGCGCCGCGTCTTGATCCTCTCGGCGTTGTTCTGGGCACCGTTTCCCTGTTGCGCGGCAACCGGCGACGAGAGCGCCAGGGCGCCAACGCAGAGCGCGATGATCGTCTTCATAGTCCTTCAACCTCCACTTTCGAGCGGAGATTAGCAGTACACGCGCAGGCAAACGAGAGGAGAAAGGATCTTCGTGCCGTAGAAGGGTCGCGGAAAAGAACGAGGAAAGAAAAGGGTCGGACACCGACGTGTGCCTCGGTCAGTATGAAACGGATTCGAGATCGGTTCGACTGAAGTCGTTTCCTTTGAAGAGCAGCGGTTCGCCGCTGACACGAGCAAGTGCATAGGAACAACAATCGCCCAGGTTGAGAGAGGCCGGGTGGTGGCCCTTGCCGAATCGCGCGTACGCGCTTCTTGCGATCTCCGTCTGGTCGCCATCCACTGAAACTGTCTGGGCGCGTATTGAGGCAAGCAGAGCATCCAACATGGGTAGACCGCCTGGCCCTTTCCTCGCCAGCAAGACGACCGACGCCTCGAGTACGGAGAACGCGCTGACCAAGAGGCGCGACTCCGTTACCATTGCCTTGGCGATTGCATCGGCCTCCGGTTCGCGAAGCAACACCGCAATGATCGCCGATGTGTCCACCACCATGTCAGTCGAATGTACCGCGCGAATCGTAGCCCAGAATTTCGTCTGCCGGCCGCGTGTCCAGATCCGGAAGCTGACTGCACCGGCGGGATATCTCGAGGACTGTCTCGAGGCTGGTCGGCGCCCGGCGCAAACCGCGCACCCGTTCCATCCGCTGCTCCAGTGCCCGCCGGATCGTCGTCGTCAGACCTTCGCCCGTCTCAGCCGCCAGAGCACGGGCCAGGTTCTCGACCTGCGGGTTCTTGATGCTGATCGGCATATTCATGAATCTACCTATAATGGTAGATTCATGCAAGCAGGCGCAATGAGATAGCCTGTTTCTCTCCCGGCGATCCCCCGCTTGCTATGGCACGGTAAAATCGGCTTTCTTGGTCCGTCCATGACGAGGAGAGAACCGTGAGCGAACGACCGTTTAACGTCCTCAGTATTCAGCAGATTGCCATCGGTGGCTTGGATAAGGGGGCGCTGCGCAAGCTGTGGGTCGACACACTGGGCCTGCAGCCGACGGGAAACTTTCGCAGCGAAAAGGAAAACGTCGACGAGGACATCGTCACGACCGGAGCGGGTGCGTTCAAGGTCGAGGTCGATCTGATGCAGCCGATCGACCCGGAGAAGCGACCGAAAGTGCACGAGCCCGCCCTCAACCATATTGGCCTCTGGATCGACGATCTGCAGGCAGCCGTGCGGTGGCTGGAAGAAAAGGGGACGCGATTCACCCCGGGCGGCATCCGCAAGGGGGCGGCTGGCTTTGATGTTTGCTTCATTCACCCCAAGGGCAACGAAGAAGCGCCGATCGGTGGCGAAGGCGTGCTCATCGAGCTCGTACAAGCGCCGGCCGACGTGATCGCGGCCTTCAACGCGTTGGGATGAAGCTCGTCGTCGACGGTGAGGTGTTGGCACCGCTCGCGCTCGACTTCGACGACCTCGCCGCGCTGCCGGGCCAGATCGAGGACATCTCCACCGTCGTCGCCGGTCGCAGCGGTGGTGGGGTTCGCCTTTCCTCCATCCTCGCCCGCGCCGGCATCAAAGCCAACGCGACCCACCTGACCTGCGAATCGAGTGACGGCGGTTTCAAAGCGAGCGTCGCCCTCAGGGCCGCAAGCGACGCCATCGTCGCCTATCGCCTCGCCGGCGACGTGCTGCCGCGCAAACACGGCGGCCCGCTGCGCTTCTTCATACCCGACGCCGCGGGGTGCGCCGCCGCCGATGTCGATCAATGTGCCAACGTCAAGTTTCTCGCCCGCCTCTTCATCACCAAGGGGGCCGGCGACGATACGCGACCGACCAGCGCGTCGGAACACGCCAAGCTTCACGAGCACTGAGCCGCGGCTCAGGCGGTACCGTTTGTCTCGGTCGAAGCGGATCTTGGCTTCGGCCACCGCCACTGGCATCTTCGCCGGCAACAGAAAGAAGAGGTATTGGTCATGAAGCTCTACTCCGGTCCGCTCTCGTTGTTCTCCGCCAAGTCGCGTATCGCGCTGGCCGAAAAAGGTCTCGAGCACCGGCTCATCCAGGTCGGCTGGAGCCGTGAGAACCGCTACCTCCCGCACCATCCGGACGTCGTCCGGCTCAACCCCCAGTGCAAGGTGCCGATCCTCGTCGACGGTGACGTCGTCGTTTGCGACTCGACTCTGATCGCCGAGTACCTGGAAGATCGCTACCCGGACCCGCCCCTCTTTCCCGATTCGATCAAAGAGCGTGCGCGCTGCCGCCAGCAGGAAGCGGCCGCCGATGAGATCTGGTTTCCCCATATCTGGGATCTGATCGAGACCGGCTTCTACCCCAACGACGGCGACGGCGACGCCAGCGACCGCAGCGCCGCTGCCCAGCAAGCACTCGCCGAGCTCTACGAACAGCTCGACCGCGAGCTCGAGGGGCGCGACTTCTACTGCGACCGCTTCACCGTTGCCGACATCGCCACGGCGGTGTTCGTCAACGCCGCCGCGACGCTCGGTGCGCCGCCTCCCGGCACGCTGTCCAATGTGCACGCCTGGGTAGACCGCATTCAGAAGCGACCGTCGGTCGCATCGGTGAACAAGGAAATGGGCGACGCCGCCGCTTCGGCCCTTGCCGCCTGAGCTAGTCAGAGACCCGACGCCGCGTCATCCAGACGAACATCGACGGTACGAGCAACAAGGCCAGAATCGACGCACCGCCGACACCGCCGGCAATCGCGGTAGCCATCGGTGGCCAAAATCGGCCACCGAAAAAGATCAGCGGCAGGAATCCACCGATCGTCGTGAACGTCGTCGCCAAAATGTGACGCGTCGCCCCGATCACCACGCTGCGCGTCTCGTCGAGATCGCCCGCCCGCGCGCCGGCGCTGGCGCGCAGCGCGGTCAGTACGACGATGGAATCGTTGATCGCCAACCCGACCAATCCCATGACTCCGACAATGGCAACGAAGCCGAGTGGATAGCCGAACAGCCAAACCCCGAACAACGCCAGGCCGATGCTCAAAAAGGCAACGACGAAGATGATGAACGCCATACGGAAGGAGTTGAACGACAAGATGATCGTACCGGCCATCACGACGAAGAGCGGCATCGCAAAGAGCGCCAGCTTGCTCATCGCCTCGGAGCGCTCCTCTGCCTCGCCGCCGATCTCCATCCAATAGCCGGGCGGAAACTCGATCTCCGATTCTGCAATGCGGCGGCGAAAATCGTTGAGCGACTCGGCGATCAGCGTGTAGGGCATCAGATACCCCTGCACCCTGTTCACCGGCTTTCCATCGTGGCGAGCCAACGATGGGCGCCCGGGTACCATCTCAAAGCTCGCCAATGCCGCCAGCGGTGCCGCCCCCACCCGCATCGAGTCCATGCGGTCGAGATCGCCGCGCTCTTCATCGGAAACGCGCACGCGCACCGTCACTTCTTCTCCACCTTCGAGGATCGTGCCGCCGACCACTCCCTCGAGGTCGCCCTGCAGTCGCATCGCGATCCCGGTGAGCGATGAGCCGGCCATGCGGGCTTCGTCTTCGTCTGCTTCCAACACCAACTTGGGCACGCCACTGGAGAGGTCGGCGCGCGTGAACGTCACGTCGTTGCTCGCCGACAACACCGCCCGCAGCTCGTCGCCGAGTCGGCGCAGCACTTGCGTATCCGGTCCGTAGAGGCGCGCCTCGATCGGCGCGTTGACGGGTGGCCCCTGCTCGAAGGGTAGAGCCAGGACTTCGGCGCGCGGAAACGCGGCAATCAGCTCGCGCTGCAAACCCGGCAGCAGCTCTTCGGTCGCTTTGGCCGATCGCGTCGTGACGAACCCACCGGCGTAGCTCGCAATGCCGTCGTCGGCAGACAACATGTTGTAGTAGACGCGTGGGCTGTCCTCGCCGACGAACCAGTGGCTTTCGACGACTGAATCGTGCGCGTGCACGCGCTGGCGCACTTCGCGAACCAGGGCCTCGGTCGCCGACAGCGATGCCTGCGGCGGCAGGCGAAGCTGGATCTGGAACTGATTGCGATCGTTGGCAGGGAAGAACTGCTCGACCAGGGTCTGGCTCACGACGAAACCGAGGATCGGCAGAATCATCGACACCGCCACGCCGATCCACGGCCGATTCAAAACCAACCGCAGCAACCGCGAGAAGTGCTCGGTCAACCACGGGCTCGAGTACCCCTGCCACCACCAGTGCACCGGACCGGCGTCCGGAATGCGCACGAAATAGCCGGCCAGGGCGGCGATCACGGTCATGGTCAGGAGAAACGAGGTAGTCACCGACAGGATGACGCCAGCCGAAATCGGACCGACGAACTCTCCTCCCCCGCCGGGCATGAGAACGATAGGCAGAAATGCAAGCACCGTCGTCACCGTCGAGGCCAACAGCGGAACGAAGAGGTGGCGCACGACCTGGGCGACGGCATCCTCGGGCGCGGTACCGTCGCGAACTTTCATCGAGTACTCCTCGACGACGACGATGGCATTGTCGATCAAGAGCCCGATCGCAATGATCAGTCCGGTCACCGAGGTCTGGTGCAGCGGCACACCGAGAACCAGCATCTCGGTCAAGACGCCGGCCATCGTCAGCGGCAATGCCATCGAGACGATCACCGCCGCCCGCATCCCCATCATGAAGACGAGCACGACGATGACGAGGAACCCGGCAAAGACGAGGTTGCCGACCAGCGTGCCGAGGCGACGGCTGGTGTACACACTCTGATCGAAGATCGTCAGCAAGCGCACGCCGCGCGGCACTTCGAGACCAAAATCGGCAACCAACCGGCGCGCCTCTGCGGCCCACAGGTCGACCCGCCGCTGCGGCTCCATCGTCGCCGCGACGACGACGCCGGCCTTGCCACCGACCAGCGCCACCGCGTCGCGCGGCTCGCGCAACGTTTTGGCGACGTCGGCGACGTCGCCGACCCGCATCAATCGGCCGCTACCGGCGGCGCGCAGCGGAATCTCACGCACCCGCGCCAGCGAGTCCAGCTCGCCACTCACCTCGATCAGCACTTGGCGACCACCGAGGCGAGCCTGTCCGGCGGGGATTCTCGAATCGGCAGACGAGATCGCACCGGCTACGTCGGCCGCCGTCAAACCCAGGGAGGCGAGAACCGTCGGGTCGACCGTCACGCGCACCTCTTCCTCGACCTCGCCGTAGACCTCGACCTCCTTGGTGCCGGCCAACGTGCGTAAGCGGTTCTCCAGCTCTGCTGCAAGGCGCGATAGAAGGTCGTCCTGCACCTCGCCCTCGCCTTCCCACACCAGCGCCGCCACCAGCGTCGCCGCCGTCGTCGTCAAGTCGACGAACTTCGGCGACGTCGTGCCGCGCGGCAGCAGAGACTCGGCGTCGGCAATCTTGTCGCGCACCTTGGACCAGACTTCGTCGACGACTTCTTCCGTGTAGCGATCTTCGAGTTGAATTCTGATCACCGAGACACCGCTGCGCGAGAACGAGAACACTTCGCGCACCTCGTGTAGCTCGAGGATTTTCGTTTCCATCGGCTCGCTGACCAGCGACTCGACGCGTTCGGCCGTAGCGCCGGGAAAGAACGTCGTCACCGTGGCGAAACGCCGCGAGAGGGTCGGGTCCTCCTGTCGCGGCAGTCCGCGCAGTGCCGCCAGACCACCGACGAAGATCAGACCGATGACGAGAATGGTCAGTCGCGGGTTGCGGTAGAAGAGGTTTGCCATCTTTGCGGACGCTCTTGCCAGCTCAGCGATCGACGGCGCGAACCATTTGGCCGGGCACGACGCGGTGCGCACCGCCGACGACGATGCGCTCCCCGTCCGCGACAGCTCCGCGCACGAATGCGCGGTCCGGTCGCGCGTGCAGAACGCTGACGTCGCGCCGCTCGACTCGGTAGAAATCACCTTCGCCAACCAGCACCAGCAGCGACCACAAGCCGCGCCGCCCCTCGGACAGCGCTGCCGTCGGCACCCAATAGCCGGCGCCCGGCAGACGCGATCGCCATCGGACATGCGCAACCGCTCCGTCGACGATCGAAGCCGCCTCGCCGACGGCGAAGATCGCCTCGATCGTGCGCGTCGCCGGATCGAGAGAATCGACGACGCGCACCAGCCTGGACGACAGCTCGCGGTCCTCGACGACGACCTGATACTCATCGCCAACCGCGAGATCGGCGGCCTTTGCCAGCGGTACGCCGATGCGAATCTCGCGCTGGCGATCGATGAGCGAGAGAACCGGTGCTCCGGGCGCGACGACACTCCCTTCGTCGAGGTGGCGCTGCGTCACCGTGCCGGCAAAGGGAGCGACGAGATGCGACAACTCCACGGCGACGTCGAGCGTGTCGCGCGCCGCCACCGCGGCCGCGATGGCGGCCTCGCCTGCGGCCACTTGGGCGCGCAGCGCCTGCTCGCCAAAGACCGCTTCGTCGTGCTCCTGCGCCGCCGCAACGCCGCGCTGAAAGAGATCGTCCTGCCGTTTGCGCACGGCGGCCGCCAGCTTCAATTGCGCCCGAATGCGCCTCAGGTCGGCCTGCGCCGCGCCCAGCCGCGCCTCGACCTCGCGCCGCTGCGCCTCGAGTTGACGCAGATCGAGCGACGCCAAGCGCTGCCCCTTTTCGACGCGATCACCAGCCCGCACGGCAACCGAGGCGATGCGCCCGCCGCGCTCGAAACCGAGGTGCGAACGCCGCGTGCTGGCGACTCGACCGACCAGGCGATCGACGAGGTCGACACCGTCACTGCGCACGAGCACCTGGCTTTCCACCGGCAAGACCTCGCCCGCCAATGCACTCCCGGCCAACCAGAGGAGGGCGGCAAGGGAAGACCAAGCGTGCCTCATCGGTGCTCCCCGAAGAACATGTCGAAGGCCGGCTCGACGAGGTCGTCCAACGACTTGCCCAAACCCAAGCGGCCAGCGTGGTGCAGCGAAACGATGCCGTGCAGCGTCGACCAGAACAAGTGCGCGAGAATCTCCGGATCGCCGCGCATCAATCCCTCGCCAACGGCGTCGCGCACGGCGTCGAGAAGCGGATACCACGTTTCTCGATCGTGCGCCGGAATCGTTTCCTCTTCTTCGAAGCGCTCCACTTCAAACATCATCCGGTAGGCGCGCGGCTCGGCGATGGCAAAGTCGACATAGCAGCGACCGAGCACGCGCAGTCGTTCGGACGCTCCGAGGTCGTCATCACCGGCGGTCGCCCGCGCCAGCCATTCGCCGAAACGGGAAAAGCAAGCGCTGCGCACGGCGTCGAAGATTTCCGCCTTGTTGGCAAAGTAGCGGTACGGCGTCATCGGGCTGCAGCCGAGTTGACGCGCCAGCTCGCGCATGGTGACGCCGGCATAGCCGCGCTCGACGAAGAGGTCGACCGCCACCGAAGACAGCGAAGCGCGAAATCGATCGACCTCAGCTGCGGAAAGCTCGCGCGGCATGGCCATTATCTTACGATGTAAATTTACAGCGTCAAGCATAATCTTTGGCGGCTCACTTTTCGGCGTGCTATCTGGCGTTCTCAACGATCCGAGGGTGATGAGATGGATGTCGGACTACTGGTGATTTTTCAGAACTACCTCGGCCGCAGCACCGATGCCGACATGGTGAGCGCCGAGTTGGCGCTGGCCGATATGGCTGAAGAGCTCGGCTTCGACAAGTTCTGGCCGGCCGAGCACCACTTCACCGACTACTCGGCGTGTCCCGACAACATCCAGTACTTGTCGTACGTCGCCGGGCGCACCTCGCGCATACGGCTCGGCACCGGCGCCGTCATCGTGCCGTGGAACGATCCGCTGCGCGTCGCCGAGAAGATGGCGTTTCTCGACTACCTCTCCAACGGTCGCGCCGTGCTCGGTCTCGGACGCGGCCTGGCACGGCGCGAGTACGAAGCATTCGGCCTCGACATGGGAGAGTCCCGCGAACGCTTCGACGAAGCGGCTCGTATGATCATCGATGCACTCGATACGGGTTTCATCGAAGGTGCGGGTCCGTTCTACCCGCAGAAGCGCACCGAAATTCGACCGCGCCCGCAGGCGGGTTTTCGCGATCGTCTGTACTGCGTCGGCATGTCGCCGGAATCGGTTGTCCAGGCGGCGACGCTGGGCGCGAAACTGATGATCTTTTCCCAACAGCCCTGGGAGCTCTTCGCCGAAGGGTCCTGGGCATCCTACAGAAGGACCTGGGGCGAAAACCACGAGGGCCCGCCGCCACCACCGCTGACCGGGGATCTCATGTACTGCCACCCCGACCCGACCGTCGCCAAAGAGAAGGGTCGCGAATACATGGCGAACTACTTCCTCACCATCGTCGATCACTACGAAATCATGAGTGAGCATTTCAAATCGTCGAAGGGATACGACTACTACGCTTCGGCCAGCGATCTCTTTCGCGAGGTCGGTCTGGAAACCGCCGTCGAAACCTACTGCGATGTGCAAACCTACGGCACTCCTGGTGAGATCGTCGAAAAGCTGCGCGCGCGACACGCACTGCTCGGCGACTTCGAGCTCAACATGATCGTCAACTACGGCGGCATGCCCTTCGACGAAGTGAAGAACAGCGTCGAGTTGTTCGCCGGAGAAGTTCTACCCGAGTTGCACGACTGGTAGCACTTCCCTTCCAGCCGCCGGGAGTTCCCAGCGCAGCCGGCATCAGGGCCGATATCTGCCCTGCGAGAGCAGCGCCAGACCGGCAGCGACGGCGAAGAACAGCAGTGACGCCGCCGGTAAACCGAGGACCAGTGCCTCTCCCCGTTCGATGCAGATGGCGCCACAGAGAGCTGCCGCCGCGGCCAGGATTGCCTGGCGATTGCGTCGTTGCGCCCGAGCGTAGCCATCTTGACGCTCGCTGTGGCGGCTCGCCGCCAACCGCGCCTCGTTCTCCGCCGCTTGCAAGTACGCCAGCGTCGCCCGCGATATCTGTTGCAGGTCGCCGGCGGTGTCGGATAGGTCGCGCACGGCCTCGTAGCCGCTGCGTACCAGTCGAGCCGGGTCGAAGCGCTGTGCCGCCAGTGCGGCGACGCGCGGCCGCGCCGCAGCCAGCATGTCGAGGTCGGGCACCAGTTGCTTGGCGACTCCTTCCATCGTCATGATCGCTTTGAACGTCATCGTGTAGTGCGGCGGCATGCGAACGCGATGGCGCAGTGCGAGGTCGATGAGGTCGCGAAAGAACGCGCCCACGTCGATCTCGCTCATCGTCTTGTCGGCGAAGCGGCGCTCGAGGCATTCGATGACGTCGGCTTCAAAAGCGGCGTAGCCATCGCTCGACGGCATCTTTCCACCGAGCCGCCAGTAGATCCGCGCAACCCCGGCGTAGTCACGCCCGACCAGGGCCACCATCATGTCGACCAGGTCGTCGCGCTGGCGCGGCGTCAGCCGTCCGCAGAGACCGAAATCGAGAAGACAAATGGTGCCGTCGTCGCGCACCAGAACGTTGCCCGGATGCAAATCACCGTGGAAAAAGCCGTCTTCGAAGATCATCTTGAGAACGGCATCGATTCCGCGCTGCACGATCTCGTCGACGTCGCCACGCTCAGCCGACAGTGCGGAGATCTTGATGCCGTCGATGCGCTCCATGGTCAGCACGCGCGCCGTGCTGAGATCCTTGTAGGTCCGGGGAAAGTGAATACCCTCGACGCCGTCGAAGTTCTGTCGAAAACGGGTGATGTTCTCCGCCTCATTGTAGAAGTCGATCTCCTTGCGGATGGCGCGCTCGAAGGTCGCCACGATCCCGCTCGGGGTATAGAGCTCGGCTTCGGGAAAGTTCTTTTCCAACGCCCGCGCCAGGTAACGCATGATTTCGAGATCGGTCTCGATCGTTTTGGCCAGGCCCCGCCGCTGCACCTTGACGACGACCCGCTCACCACCATCGCGCAGGCGCGCCGCATGTACTTGCGCGATCGACGCACAGGCAAGCGGCTGCTCGGAGAAATCGTCGAAGCACTCGTTGACCGCGAAGCCGAGCTCGCTCTCGATGATCTCGAGCACCGTTTTGCTCTCCATCGCCGGAACGTCATCTTGCAGCGTTTCCAATTCGGCGATGAGCTCGGGCGGCAACAAGTCGGCTCGGGTCGAGAGAATCTGCCCCAGTTTTACGAAGGTCGGCCCGAGCTCGTGAATCGCCAGCACGATACGGCGTTCGATCGGAGTATCGTCGGGCTTCGCCGGCGACAGCTCGCGGACGATCTTGCCCGCCCAGCCTTCGTCCAGATTGAGCTCGTTCAACATCGCGCCAAAGCCGTGCTTGACGAGCACCGAGAGGATCTGGCGAAAGCGGTTGGCGTCGCGGACAAAGGTTTCACCCGCTCGGTAACTTTCATATGCTCGGCGCAGGGCTGTTGCCATCGCCGGCTACACTAGCGACGTTGGCGAGCCAACTTCAATGGAGTGAATAGGGACGACCATGGCGACAACCGACCCAAGCCTCCCCTCCCCAACGCACGAAATCTCCAACCAGGCTTCAGCGTTGGTCGACTACAACGTCTTCGCCGAGGACCGCATTCTCGTCGATGCACTGCATCGCGAGGGCGCGGCCTGGGCTTCCGAACGATCCATCGCCATCGGCGCGATCGCCGGCGGCGAGGCGATCGAGCTGGGTCGACTCGCCAATGAGAACCCGCCGGTTCTGCACTCCCACGATCGATTCGGCCGCCGGGTCGACCGTGTCGATTTTCATCCGGCGTGGCATGCGCTGATGAGCATTGCCGTCAAGTACGGGCTCCACGCCCTGCCCTGGCGCGAACCAAAGGAAGGCGCGCACGTCGCTCGCGCGGCGATGTTTGCAACGCTCTCGCAGGCGGAGGCAGGTCACGGGTGCCCGATCTCGATGACCTACTCGTCGATCCCGGCGCTGCGCCAGCAACCCGAGGTGGCTCAGGAGTGGGAGCCTCACCTTACATCGCTGGAATACGACCAGGCCTACGCCCCCGTCGATGGGAAACGAGGGGCGATCTGCGGAATGGCAATGACCGAAAAGCAGGGAGGTTCCGATGTGCGCCAGTGCGCCAGCACCGCAAAAGCAGTCGACGGCGGCGGTCCGGGCGCGGCGTATCTCCTGACCGGGCACAAGTGGTTTTGCTCGGCGCCGATGTGCGACGCGTTTCTCGTCCTCGCACGCACACAAAAGGGTGTCTCCTGTTTTCTCCTGCCGCGCTGGAAACCGGACGGCACACGCAACGACATCCGGATCCAGAGGCTGAAGGACAAACTCGGCAACCGCTCCAATGCCTCTTCCGAGATCGAATTCAACGACGCCTGGGGGCGCATGGTCGGCGGCGACGGACGCGGCGTGCCGACGATCATCGAGATGGTCAACCACACCCGGCTCGACTGCGTCATAGGCTCGACGGCCATGATCAGACACGCCACCGCTCAGGCCACGCATCACTGCGCCGAGCGGTCGGCTTTCGGGAAGACCCTCATCGAGCAGCCGCTGATGCAGAACGTTCTCGCCGATCTCTGCGTAGAGTCGGAAGCGGCGACGATCACGATGATGCGCCTCGCCCGCGCCTACGACGATGCTTGCGCCGATGAGCAGTGGCGGCCGTTCGCCCGCCTCACCACCGCCATCGTCAAATACTGGATCTGCAAACGCGCACCGATGCACGTCGCCGAAGCAATGGAATGCCTGGGGGGCAACGGCTACGCCGAGGAATCGGGAATGCCACGCATCTACCGCGAGGCGCCGGTCAATGGAATCTGGGAAGGCTCGGGCAACGTCATGTGCCTCGACGTCCTGCGCGCCATCGGCAGGGGACCGGAGGGAACCGAAGCATTCTTCGACGAGGTCGCCCTGGCCGGTGGGATGGACGAGCGCTTCGATCTCTTCGTCGAAGGGCTTCGCCACGGTTTGAACGACGTCGAGGGAATCGAGGGGCGGGCCCGCCGCTTCGTCGAACGCCTCGCCATCGCCCTGCAGGCCTCTCTGCTGCTGCGCCACGGTACACCGGCAACGGCCGAGGCGTACCTGGCGACACGACTGGCCGGCGATCGCGGCCACGCATTCGGAACCCTGCCGCGACACGTCGACTACAAAACCATCATCGAGAGGGCGCGGCCGCTCTGCTGATGACGAGACCAGGGGGAAAGCGATGAGCACAGGCGCGGCGAACACAGAGACGATGCGCTACGAAAAGAAGCGAGCGACGATCAATGGCAAGACCATGGCCTACGTCGAAACCGGCACCGGCGATCCGATCGTTTTCCTGCACGGCAACCCGACGTCGTCCTACCTGTGGCGCAACGTCATTCCCCATCTCGAGAGCGCCGGCCGCTGCATCGCCCCCGATCTGATCGGCATGGGCGATTCCGACAAGCTCGACGACAGCGGCACCGACTCGTACCGCTTCGTCGAGCACCGCGAGTATCTGCACGCGCTCCTCGACCATCTCGGCGTGAAGGCAAACGTCACCCTGGTCATCCACGACTGGGGCTCCGGCCTCGGCTTCGACTGGGCCAATCAACACCGCGAAGCGATCAAGGGCATCGCCTA
The DNA here is from genome assembly GCA_965216585.1 of uncultured Binatia bacterium (SeqCode). Classification (GTDB taxonomy): domain Bacteria; phylum Desulfobacterota; class Binatia; order HRBIN30; family CADEER01; genus CADEER01. Next base: position 2,001,638 of record CBDCGC010000003.1, read on the forward strand.
CATGGAGGCGATCGTTCAGCCGGTCACCTGGGCCGACTGGCCCAAGGCGGCCAAGCCGATCTTCCAGGGCTTTCGCTCGGCCGAGGGCGAGAAGATGGTGCTCGAACAAAACCTCTTCATCGAGGGTGTGCTGCCAACCTCGATCACGCGCAAGCTCAGCGACCAGGAGATGAACGAATACCGCAGGCCGTTTGCCGACGCCGGAGAAGATCGGCGGCCAACCCTGACCTGGCCGCGCCAGATCCCCATCGAAGGAGAGCCAGCCGACGTCGTCGAGATCGTCGAGAGCTACGGCAAGTGGCTACAATCCTCCGACGTACCGAAGCTCTTCATCAACGCCGATCCCGGCGCCATCCTGCGCGGTGCCCCGCGAGACTTCTGCCGCACCTGGCCCAACCAGAAAGAAATCACGGTCGAGGGGATCCACTTCATCCAAGAGGATTCGCCAGACGAGATCGGTAGAGAAATCGCCGATTGGCTCTCCGGGATCGCCTGAAACTCGCTCTCCCTTCACACCTAGCCAAGGCTTCGGTGCGCGTGTAGGCAGAAGTACGGGCATTGGCAGAGGGCGATCTCGCTCCGCGAAACATCTCGGGAGCGTCTTACGACAAACAAGGAGCCGGCCTGACACTGGCCGTCATCCCGGACGCTCACCACCGCGCAACACGACGAACTGACGATCGGGATCGTCCTGAAGATCGCCCGCTTTGGGTTCGCCGTCGCCGCCCTTTTCCACTCGCCGCGCTCCATCCGGGGCGAACTGCACGATATACGACTTGCGCACGCCGTCGGTTCTGTTGGGTCCGGTGCGGTGCGGCGTCAGTGACGAGAAGACGGCAATGTCCCCGGCTTTGACCGGCAGTGGAACGGCGCCCGCTGGATCGTCGAGGCAGCGCCAACCCAGAGGTGTCAGCTCGTGGGCGAGGGTTCCGTCGAGATGCCGGCCGGGAACCACCCACGGGCATCCGTTCTCCTCGTCGGCATCGGTGAGGGCGACCCAGCACGTCAGATACGCCTGTGGTTCGATGTAGGTGTAACCGTTGTCTTGGTGCCAGGGGAACTCGCGCTCGGGCGCCGGTTTCTTGTAGACCGACTGGTCCCAGTACAAGCGCACATCGGGTCCGATCAGGTCGTGGCACAGGTCGGCAAAGACCGGCCCGGCACAGATCTCCTTGAGCACCGGCGACTGCAGAACCAGGTGGACCGTAAAGGTAATTGCTTCCGCGGACGCAATGAAGAGAGTGCCATCTGGTTGGGTTCTCAAAAACTCGGTGGTGCGCGCCTCGATCGGATCGATCTCCTCGACCATCCGCGCCACCGTCGCCTGGTCGAACGCACCGCTGACACGCAGATAGCCTTTTTCGTCGTATTGCCGGACCTCTTCTTCCGACAACGCGCGCAAGGGCCCGCCGTGCGCTTGCCACTCGAAGCCGCGATTCAATGGATGTCGTTGCATTTGTCCACCTGTGTGCGAACCCGACCGGACCGGGAGTCGAGACAGCTTGGCAGAGGAGGCAGATCGGCTTCAACCGCGCGCCGTTCGGACCGCGGTGTTGGTCAGGGCAAACAACAATGCCAGCGCCATGACGGCAGCACTCATCCAATAGGGTGCCAGCGGCGTCACTTCGTAGAGCAGCGTGCCGACCAGGGGGCCGACTATGTTGCCGGCGACGCCAACCGAGCTGGTCATGCCGGCCACCTCACCCTGCTCTTCCGCCGTGACCGAAACCGACGCGCCGGCCGCCGCGCCGGGCCGAACCAATCCAAAACCCGATCCCAGCAACGCCAAACCAACCGTATATCCCGGCATCCCCTCGGCCGCGATGAATACGAGCAACCCAGCCAGTGCCGCGACCAGCCCACACCGCAACATCGTCCGCGACGAAAGATGCGCTCGCTGGACGACGATCAACTGGGTCGCCACGCCTGCCGTCGCCAGGGCCACGAAGCCGATGCCTGCCATCTGCACCGTGCGTTCGGCCGTGAGACCCAGCGAATCCTGGAGAAAGAAGGCGAGCGTGATGGTCGTCGTCGCGCGCACGGCTTGCAGGCAAGCGGCGAGAAGGAAGAACGGCCAGACCCGGACATCGTAGAAACGGATGCTGGCGAGCCGCTGCTGGTGCACGCGCGGCGGTGCGTCTTCGCCGAGGAAGGCCCAGATCGCCGCCGTCGAAACCAGGGCGAGGAACACCGACACATACAGCGGCACGACGACCCCGTAGACGGCAAACAAGGCTCCCGCCGCGGGCCCGAGTGTCTGCCCCAAGCCGAATGCCGCATTGAGCATCGAGACACCACGTGTTCGCTCCTCGATCGTCGTTCGATCGGCGACGTAAGCCTGCGAAGCCGGTGGCGCACCGGATCCGAATAGCGCGAAAATGCAGCGCGAGCCGATCATCAGAACGTACACCAGCGCGACCGAGGTCGTGCCGCGCAGCCCCAGCTCGAGCACCAAACCGAGAAAGATCATCGAGGCGGCATATCCGCTCAGGCCAATGAGAATGACCGGTCGCCGCCCGATGACGTCGCTCTTGCGCCCCCAGAACGGGCTCATGAACATCCAGATGGTTGCCGAGACGACGAAGATCACCGCCACCTGAAAGGGTGAGAGGCCAATCTCACGTGCCGCCGGCGGCAAGATGGCAAAGAGGATCGCCTGCCCCAGACCGACACACGTGAGCGCCAGGAAGAGCACGGCAAATGCGCGGCGGTCGGTCACGCCCGCCCCCATTCACGCCGGGTTCGGTCGGCTTGCAGCGGCGCGCCAACGATCGACATCCAACCACCGCTATCACGAAGAAAAGACGATTCCGTCCCCGCCCGGTGCCGTGTTCCGTCGAGCCTGCTAGTCTATCGACCTCGCCCGATGGGAGAGAGCGAAGTGAAGCCACCGAGAGCGCCACAGCGAACACGGACCACCACCGTGCACGGTGATACGAGGGCCGACCCCTACGGTTGGTTGCGGGACCGCAACGATCCCGAGGTCATTTCTCATCTCGAAGCGGAGAACGCCTACACGGCCCACCGCATGAAGGGTACGCGCTCGCTGCAAAAGACGCTCTACAAAGAAATCCGCAGCCGCATCAAAGAGACCGACGCCGAGGTTCCGGTCGTCATCGACGACTTCGCGTACTACACGCGCACCAGGCGCGGGAAGCAGTATGCCATCCATTGCCGGCGGCCGGCCGCCGGGAAGGGTCGTGAATCGGTCTTGCTCGACGAGAACGCTCTGGCGCAGGGGAAGGACTTCTTTTCCCTGGGCATCTTTCGCATCAGTCCGGATCACACGCTTCTCGCCTACTCAGTCGATACGCGCGGTGACGAACGCTACACCCTTCGCATCAAGGACCTGCGGCGAGGTTCGAACAAGCGCGATGTGCTGCGCAACGTCGACACGGTCGCCTGGTGCACCGACAACCGCACCCTGCTCTACACCATCCTCGACGACGCTCACCGGCCGTTTCAGGTGTGGCGACATACCCTCGGCCAGTCGCAAGCCAAAGACGTTCTCGTCCACCACGAAAAAGACGAGGCGTTCTACACCTCGGTATCGCTCTCGCGCAGCCGCGCCTTCGTCTTCATCGACTTGCACGCAAAAACGACGAGCGAGGTGCGCTATCTTCCGGCAGATCGCCCGCACCAACGACCCAAGATCGTCGAACGCCGCAAACCGGGCGTCGAGTACAGCGTCGACCACGGCGGCGACCACTTCTACATCACGCACAACGAGCGGGCGATCAATTTCAAAGTCGCACGCGTCACCGCGAAGAGCCCGCATCGCCGCTCTTGGCGAACCGTCGTCGCCCACCGGCGATCGGTGCTGGTCGACGGCGTCGACGTCTTCGCCAACCACCTCGCCGTCTACGAGCGCGAACGCGGGTTACCACACATCACCATCTACGATCGCGCCGGCAAACACCCGCACCGGATTCCCTTCCGCGAAGCCGCCTACGACGCCGAGGGAGACTCCAATCCTACCTTCGACACCGACAAGTTGCGCTTCTCCTACACCTCCCTGGTTACCCCGCCTTCGATCTACGAGTACGACGTTCGCAAGCGCCGCCGCACCCTGCTCAAACAGACGCCCGTTCTCGGCGGCTACCAACCAGCCCGCTACGCGAGCGAACGAATCTGGGCGACGGCAAGCGACGGCACCGAGGTTCCCATCTCCCTCGTCTATCGCAGGGGAATGCGGCGCAATGGTCGCAACCCGCTGCTGCTCAACGGCTACGGCTCCTACGGGCTCAACCGGGATCCGACCTTCTCTTCGATTCGCCTCTCCCTGATCGATCGCGGCGTCATCTTTGCGATCGCACACATTCGCGGCGGCAGTGAGATGGGCCGCAAATGGTACACCGAGGGAAAGTTCCTCGAGAAGAAGAACACGTTCACCGACTTTCTCGCCTGCGCCGAAACCCTGATCACCAATCGCTACACGTCTTCATCGCGGCTGGCGATCAGTGGCGGCAGCGCCGGCGGACTGCTGATGGGCGCCGTTCTCAATCTGCGCCCCGAGCTCTTCGCCGCCGCTCTCGCCGCCGTGCCCTTCGTCGACGTTCTCAACACGATGCTCGACCCGACACTGCCGCTGACCGTCACCGAGTACGACGAATGGGGCAATCCCAACCAAGCGAAGTACTATCGCTACATGAAGTCGTATGCACCTTACGAGAACGTGACGGCACAGGCCTACCCGCCGATGCTCGTCACCGCCGGCCTCAACGATCCGCGCGTCGGCTTCTGGGAGCCGGCAAAGTGGGTGGCACGCCTGCGCGACACCAAGACCAACGACAACGAGTTGTTGCTCAAGACCGAAATGGGCAGCGGCCACTTCGGCACCTCGGGACGCTACAACATGTTCAAAGAAATCGCCTTCGAGTACGCCTACCTGTTGACGCGACTGGGCGTCGAACCCGGAGCACCGGCGTGAGCAAGGAAAACTTGCGCCGCGAAACCATCACCGCCCAGGCGCTCGCCTGGAGCGACGAAGCAATGCGGGGAGTCGTGCCGCCGATCTACCCATCGGCTTCCTAAGAGCGCGGGCCCGACGGCGGCTTCCCCGGCGGACATTCGTACTCGCGCGACCAGAATCCCACCTTCGATCAGGTCGAAGCGCTACTGGCGGCGCTCGAGGGCGGCGCTCAGGCACTGACCTTTTCCTCCGGCATGGCCGCCGCGACGACGATCTTCGAATGCCTCGAGCCCGGTCCCACGTCATCGCGCCGCGCGACATGTATTTCACGCTGCAGGCGTGGCTGCGGCGTATGCACGATCTGGGACGGATCTCGCTCGACTTCGTCGACAACGACGACCGCCAGGCCCTCAGCAACACTTTGCGAGCGAACGAGACGCGCATCGTCTGGGTGGAAACACCATCTCGAGAGCCCGGTCGAGCACCGCGCCACGACCGAGGGTGCGGGCACTCGCGTGCCGGACGATCTGGTTCGCCTGTCCATCGGCATCGAAGCAGTGGAAGATCTCATCGACGACCTGCACAGCGCCCTGCAGCGACTGCCCTGACTTCAGGCACCCCTGTCGATCTTGTAGATCAAGGCTTCCGCCCCGTTGAAGACCCCCGGCCGGTCGTAGGTCTCGCCGATTTTCTCCGCCACCCGGATGGAAGCCTTGTTCTCCGGATGGATGATCGAGATCAAGCTCGCGATCCCTCTCTCGTCAAAGGCATGGCGCAACACGGCGCGCGCCCCTTCCGTAGCGTAGCCGTTGCCCCAGTGCGGCCGGTCGACCGCCCACCCGATCTCGAGACCGGGCCAGCCCTCCGGCCGCCAGAGACCGAGGCGACCGATGAACCGCCCCGACTCGCGCAATTCGGCGGCCAACAAACCGTAGCCGCGCAGTTGCCAGTGACCGACAAACATGGCGATGTGGCGCCACGTCTCCTGGCGCGACAGTGCACGACCCCCCAGGTAGTGCATGACCTGGGAGTCGCTGCACATTTTCGCGTAGTCGTCGAGATCGCGCTCTTCGAACATACGCAACACCAGGCGTTCGGTTTCCAACCTCATCGCATCATCGATCGGCGCGGCCGATGCCGCGGGCGGATCCTCTCCATCGGCCAACCAGAAAACGACATGCCGGCACAAAAGCCAAGCGACTGGATCGCTCTCTTCGTTCTATCGGCGATGTGGGGCACGTCCTTCTTGTTCACGCGCATCGCGCTCGACACCATCCCGCCGACCGGCGTCGTCGCCGCCCGGCTCGGCCTCGCCGCCGCCTGCCTGATCGGCGTCGCGGCGATCCGTGGCTTGGCGCCGCCGCGCGGTGCCGCTATCTGGCTTCACCTGGCGTTGCTCTCTCTTCTCGGAAACACCCTACCCTTCTCTCTCATCGCCTGGGGCCAGCAGTCGATCGACAGCGGATTGGCGGCGATGCTGCTCGCCGGCATGCCGCTGTCGACACTGGTGTTGGCTCACTTCCTCGTCGCCGGCGAACGAATGACGGCGGCAAAGACGATCGGCTTCGTCGTCGGTTTGCTCGGGATCGCCATCCTCGTGGGACCGGACGCGCTGGCCAGCGCCGGCGGCGATCGGCGCGATCTGCTCAGCCAAGCCGCCGTCGTCGCCGCCGCTCTCTGCTATTCCTGCAATGCCATCCTGGCGCGCTACCTGCCGGAAGACGGCGACCCCGTCGTCCACACCGCCGCCACGGTCGCGCTCGCCTTCTGCACGACATTGCCAATCGCACTCGCCGATCAAACCGCCTGGCTTGGCGACGTCGACTTTTCGTCGCTCTTCTCGATTGCCTGGCTCGGCCTGATCTCGACCGCGGCGGCGACCGTCCTCTACTTTCGCATCATCGCCTCGGCCGGGCCGACGTTTCTATCCCTCATCAACTACCTGATCCCACCCATCGCCATCGTTGCCGGCGCGACGGTCTTGGGCGAGCGACCGGAGGCGACGGCGATGATCGCACTCGGCGTCGTCTTAGCGGGCATCGCGATCAGTCAACGGCACGGCTGAGAATCCCCAACCGTCCGTACCGGCGACCGCGGCTTCGCCGCTGAGGTATTCGTAGATCGCCGGCGCCAGCGATCCGATGAGCAGGGTGGACGGACGCTGCGAGCGCTCGACCGGTGCTCCCCAGACGCCGGCGAACGCGTCCTTCTCGTGAAAGGACTCGCCGGCGTGACGGCCGGGCACGACGGTATTGTAGCCAATCCCGAAACGGGGAAAGAGATTGATCGTGCCGGCACGGTCGGTGTCGTAGAGATGCGCGAGCTGCACGACACTGTCCGGCCGCCCGGTGTACGACGTCAGCCGGCGCCACTCGCCTTCGCTGCACCAGGTGTCCGGTCGCTTCGCATCCACCGCATCGACACAGCGTTCGTGCAGCCGTCGGTGCTGCGCCAGCTCTTGCGCCGAGAAGGTGTCGTAGGGGTTCACCTCGGCCAATCCCAAGAGGTCACCCTGCGACATGTCGATGCGGATTCGATCGCGCCGCCGCTCGATGTCGACCGCGGTGCGAACCCCGCCGCGTGCTCCAATCACCGTAACCGCTCCAGCCGCCACCGTGCACTCCCCCTTGCGCACCACGAGGTAGTCGAGCGACTCCGAGAGATGGTCGTAGATCTCCGACACGATGTCGATGCGGCCGCCGCCGATCAGCTCGAGGTCTTTCAACTCATGCAAGAGCGGCTGGCGACTCCAACCTTCACTGTGATCGGCAAAGAGGTCGATCATGTAGTTGCCACCCGCCGTCGAGGCGACGACGGCGTCGACACCGCGCATCGAAGGCGGATCCAGCGGATGCGTGAGCTTCGGCCCCTCCCCTTCGTCGGACGAGATCTTCACGACCTTCACGTCGATGCCACGCGCCCGCAGGCGATCGAAGACCTCCACCTCGGGATTCAACAAGTGGAAGATCGGGCTCAAGCCGTGATCTCCCGCCATGGTGAAAAGAGTTTGCGGTGCCACACCGGCGCGCCGGTAGACGCCGGCCAGCTCACCGAGCCAATAATCGAGCCGATTGAGCTCGCCACTCGGGGCGAGGATTTCGTCGGCGAACGGGCCGGTGAAGTGAGCGAAGTGGTCGGGCCAGGGATTGTAGTAGACCAACAATTCCGGCATCGCCGCTTGCTCGAGCGCGGCGATACGGTCGATCAACTTTTCGGCGAGGGCGCGTTCGTCTCGCTGCCCGCGCTTGCGCGCGAATTGGAACCACTGAAAACGAGCGCGAATCACTTCACCCTTGGCGAGCAACTCGGCACGCAGCTGGCGCAGTTCTCTTTCATTGTCGGCGCGCCGGCGCAACTCGGCCAGGCAGCGCAGCTCGCCAAAGTCCCGCACCTTTTCGCCGAGCACGAGGTTGAGTAGCGCATCGACGCGGTAGTGCGCGTTGTCGTCGTATTGCGCCGCGCAGGAGAATGACGAAACGTCCGCCATGCGATCGAAAAGCGTCCGCATGCCGGTGCTGCGCGCCAGCGATTCGAGCTGCAGCGCATCGTTGCCGTAGAAGTAGTAGGCGCGTCCGGTCGTCTCTCCATCGCGCTCGACTCGGCGATCGACGAAGTGGAAGTTGGGGATGGTCGTCGCGCCCTCGCCGGCGACGGCGGCTCCGGTTTTGGCAATCGGCAGGTTGCGCACGCTGATCGTCGGCGTCGTCGAGATGCCGGAGCGCGCGATGCCGAACGGCTGGGCGTAGATCGAACGGAAGAACCGCAGGTAGTACGGGTGCGAAAATCCGCCCTCCACCGCCGCTTCGAGAAAGTCGATCTGCATCGGCGGCGCCGGTCGCGAAGGCTGCGTCGCCGGCACCAGGTGCGGGCCGGCTACGTGCTCGCGCAAGACGGCGGAGAGAAAGCGATCGCCAGCGCGGCCGGCGGCCAGTGATTCGACCAGATGCCCCTGCAGCCCGTCGACGACGGTGAGCACCGCGTAGCGCCGGTCTTCTTGCTCGGATGCCAGGTAGTCCCACAGCCGCCCGCCGCCGGGCCTTGCCAGCTCGGCGCGCAACCAATCCCCGAGCTGATTCTCGCGCAGCACCCGCGTCGCAAAAATTCGATAGTGGCGGCAGACCAGCATGTCGACGAAGTGAACCAGCGAAATGCTGACCGCTTCGAGCCGCTTTGGCTCGGCGACGATCGCGTCGATCGCCGCCGCCATCTCCCCCTCCGCCTGCATCGCACCGCGCACGTGGGCGAGGATGTCGCGGACGATCGACTCGATACGGCTGGCCACCGTGGCGCGCTCGCGGTCGCTCGACCGCCGCGCGCAGGCGAGTTGATCCTCGAGCGCACCGGCGGGATCGCCACCTTGCAGGTAGAGCGCGTCGTAGAGGGCGACCAGCTGCGCCGTCAGGTCGCTGTCGAACACCCCCGCGCCCTCGTCACTCTCTTCGCTTTGCGGTTGCCAGCGAAACATCGAATGCTGCATGCCCGGGATCGTCTCGGTTGCCGAGATGTTGCGGCGCAGCCAGGCGTCGAACGACTCCACCGCTCCACCCTCCGTCTCGCCGTAGACCTCGCGCAGAGCGAGGACGAAGGGGATCACCTCATCGACGAAGGAGCGAGAATCGATGCGGTCGTAGAGGCGTCGTCGGACGACCGCTGGCAGCTCGAGATCGTCGAGATACGAGCGAATGCGCGACCGCGCAAGGATCGGCACCGCCAGCTCGTACGGCAGTCGCTTGGCCCACTCGGCGACGTCGTAGATCTCGGAGCGCAGCAAGCGAAAGTGACTGCGCGCCGGACTCGGAAGCTCCGCGGCCCGCTGCGCCGGCCACATGCCGGCGATCAAGACGAGCGCGATCGCGACTGCGGCCGCGTACCATCGATTTCTCATGAACCAACGCAAGAACTGGTCACGCAACCGCAATGCGATAGTTGCCGTAGCGGTCGAGCTTGGCGCTTTGTTTGCGTTCCAACAGAATGGTCGTGAAGGGCTCCTCTACGATCGCCGGACCGCGTATGCTGTGGCCGACGCGCATCAGCGATCCGTCGTAGACCTGCACCTCCAGCCACTTGCCGTCGAAGTAGGCGCGCCGCTTGCCTTTGCGCGGCGGGCGTTTGCTCGAACGGCCGAGGCGCGGCAGATCGGGCTTCTTGGTCACACCGATCGCCGTCAGGCGCAGACTGCGCAGGATGGGAGTTTCGTCGCGCGAAGCGTAGGTGTGGAGATCCTCGTGCTGCTGGTGGAAGCGCTCGATCGTCGCGGCCAGATCCCGTGCGCTCAATCGACCGCTGCCGGCAACCGGCACCGGCATGTCGAAGGTCTGCCCCGGGTAGCAGAGGTTCATGAATCTCTCGGTGCGCACACCCGTATGGGTGCCGCGGCGTTTCTTCAGCACTGCCGACGTGGCTTTCTCCATCTCCGCAAACAGAGAGCGCACGAGAGCGAGGTCGATCTCGTCGCTGGCGGCGATGCAGGCGCGAACTTCGTCGACCAGGTGATCGGCGAGCAGCAGGCCCAAGGCCGAGAAAGCCGGTGCGGTTTTCGGCACGAGCACTTCCGCGATGCCCAGCTCTTTCGCCTGTGCGGTGGCGTGCAGCGGTCCGTTGCCGCCATAGGCGACCAGCGTGATGCCACGCGGGTCGACGCCGCGCTGAGCGGCGACGCGGCGGATCGCGTTGGCCATGTTGGCGTTGACCAGGCGAAAGATTCCGTACGCAGCCTCGGCCACACCCAGTCGCAACGGTGCCGCCACCTGCTCGCGGATCGCCTTGCCGGCGGCGCCGACGTCGAGCTTCATCGTGCCCGAAGAGAAGTCGTCGGCGTTGAGGTAGCCGAGGTAGGCATTTGCATCGGTCACCGTGACCTCGCTGCCGCCGCGGCCATAGCAAATCGGACCGGGCTCCGCCCCGGCGCTGCGCGGTCCGACCTGCAGGGCGCCGGCCGTCACCGAGGCGATCGAGCCGCCTCCGGCGCCGATGGAATGCACATCGACCATCGGCAATCCGATCACATAGCGATGATGCCAGTTCCACCCAGTGTTGATCTCGGGCCGGCCGTCGCGGATCAGACAGATGTCGTAACTGGTGCCGCCCATGTCGGCGCAGACGAAATCGCGCCGCTTTGCCTTGTCGGCGACCGCGCAAGCCGCCATGACGCCGCCCGTCGGCCCCGAAGACAGCACCGCCACCGGCCGCTTGCGAATATACTCGGGCGTCATGATGCCACCGTTCGACTGCATCACCAGCAGGTCGCGCCGGTAGCCGTGCTGGGCCAGGCGATCGACCAGACGCGAAAGATAGCGGTCGATGCGCGGGCCGACGAAGGCGTTGACCAGCGTGGTGCTGGTGCGTTCGAACTCGGGTGCCGACGGCATCACCTCGTGCGACAGGGAGACCGACATATGGGGGCATTCTTCGCCGGCAATCTCGCGCGCTCGCAACTCGTGGCGAGGGTTGATGAACGAAAACATGAACACCACCGCCAAGGATTCGACATGCTGCGCGGCAAGCCGCTGCAAGGCCTTGCGAAGATCGTCTTCGTCGAGGGGCTCGATCACCTCGCCGCGAAAATCGAGGCGCTCGCGCACGCCGATGCGCACCCGGCGTTTGGCAATCGACGGCGGCGGCGGCAGGGCGGGATCCCAGATGTTCTCCTTGAATCCTCGGCGCAACTCGATCTCGTCGCGGTGCCCCGCCGTCGTGATCAACCCGGTCGGGGCGCCACTCATCTCGATCATCGTGTTGTCGGCGGTCGTCGTGCCGTGGACGATGCTGCGCGTCGCCCGTAGCAGAGCTCGGGCGTCGGTACCCTGGCGCGCGGCGAGAAGCTCGATGCCGCGCAGCACGCCAATCGATTGATCCTCGGGAGTCGTCGGACTCTTTTCGACGACGATGCCGCCATCGGAGCGCGCGAGGACGAGATCGGTGAAGGTGCCGCCGACGTCGATACCGATGTGAACCATCGCCGGCCCTACCGATCTCGGGCGGCGCGGATCCCCGTACGCCTGGCCGAGGTCGCTGCAGCGTCGACGGCGAGATCGAGTGCCGCCACTGAGCCCGTAAGAACGACACCGTAGTCGCGCAGCGCCGCCTCCGCCGATACGTACTCGTCGAGCACATCTTCGAGGACCATCTGCGGATCCCGGTCCAGCGGATCGCCCCAACCGCCGCCCCCACCGTAGCGGTAGGCGTAGCCCTCGCCCGGTTCGTGATCGACATAGAACGCCGTCGTCTGCACTTCTTGCTCGTGCTCGCCGCCCGTGCGCAGCAACAGTTGGTTCGGCGCGCCATCCATGCCGCCGGCGATGCCGGGCATCGGGTACTTGCGGCCGACGACGAAGGTGTAGATCTGTGAAGGCGCGAGAATCTGCTTTTCGTAGAGCGTACCCGGACAGCCGCGCCAGCGGCCCGGTCCGCCGGTGTCGATGGCATAGTCGCGACTCATGTGCCGCACCGGAAAGATGCTCTCGTTGATCTCACCGGTCGCGCGAATGAGGTTGCCGAAGCTGACGTTCATCGCACCCCACCCATCCTGCCCGCAGACGGCGCCACAATAGGCGGCAAAGGTGTCGACGGAGTGATCGATGAAGAGAGCGCCGCTGTCGGGGTGCTTGCCGAAGATCACCGTCGGCATGCCCATCTTGTAGATCTGCGGGCAACAGCGCTCGGGAATCACCTGCGCCAGGGCGATGGCGATCGCCTCGCCTACTTCGGTACCTGGGTGATGCGTTCCCGCAGCAACCGATTTTTCCGGCGGCGGGTTGAGGCAACAACCCTCGGGAACGACGAGATCGATCGAGTTGAAAAAGCCCTCGTTCTTGGGGATCGCCGGATCCATCATGCTGGCGATCTGGGCGACGACGTAGCCGCGCGTGTTGCCGAAGGTCGAATACGCCTGCAGATTTTCGCGCTCGTCCGAGCCGCTGAAGTCGACCTTCAGTCGATCGCCGTCGACGGTCACCGCACAGTGAATGTGAATGTCTTCGTTTCCCTTGGGATCGTGGTCGACGTAGACGTCCGACTCGTAGGTGCCGTCACGCCAAGCTGCCACCTCTTCGCGAAAGCGCCGTGCGGCGTAGTCGATCATCGTCCGGCAAGCCCCGCGCACGGCCGGCGCGCCGTGCCGGGCGATGATTTCCTTCAGGCGGCGCACACCGAGTTGGGCGGCGCCGATCTGGGCGCGCAGATCGCCGGCGAAGGTCGGCGTGCGGTTGTTGACGCACATGAAATAGGAGACGTCCCGCCGCTCGACACCGCGCTCGTAGATCTTGACGGCGGGGAAGCGCACGCCCTCGGCCCAAATGTCCTGCGCATCGACGTTGTAGCCACCCGGCATACCACCACCGGTGTCGGCGTGGTGACACTGAATCGAGGCGATCAACACCATCTCCCCATCGGCAAAGACCGGGGCGAAGATGTTGTAGTCGGGCAGGTGGCCGCCGCCGTGGTACGGGTCGTTGGCGACCAGCACGTCGCCGTCGTAGAGACCGTCGGCGCCAAAGAGCTCGAGGGCGAAGCGAACCGGCAACGTCGAGCTGAGCATGAACTGCGGGATCCCGACGCTCAGCGCCGCCAGCGCACCGCTGGCGTCGAGAATCGTCGCGTTGCGCTCGTTCGATTGATTGAGGATGGGGGTCGTTGCCGTCAGGCTGACGTGCGTCGCCATTTCGAAACAGACCGTCTCCATGGCACCGCGGATGATTTCCGCTTCGACGGGATCGATCTTGGTACGCCGGCGCTTCGCATCGGCTCGGGCGACTCGCCTTCTCTTCGCCGCCGGCTTGCGCGCCGCGCGCTTACCCAGGGCTCTTGCCATCGTGCGACCTCCCATCGAACCCGGAACATCGCAAATATTCCCTGCGCGATTCAAACGATCGATTTTCCGCGACCCCGCCAGGCCCGGAAACGTCCTATTCGCTCTTGGTCGTATCCTGACCCACGGAAACCTGTGGGCGCAGTCTCTCGACGAGCCTTTCGCCGATGCCAGGCACAGCCTGAAGGTCTTCGACGCTGGCAAACGATCCGTTTTCACTCCGGTGTTCGACAATTGCCTTCGCCTTCGCCGGACCGATCCCATTGATCGACTCCAGCTCGACGGCCGTCGCCGTGTTCACGTTTACCGGGGAACCCTCACCAAACACTGGCGCGGCAATCGCCACGGCCAGCAGCGCGAGGAACCCCATCATCGCCATTCGTACTCTCTTCATCTTCGTACCTCCTTGTCGTCTCGGTTGGTCCGGGCCGGCGGGGCCGCGTCAGATACTCTTCTATCATGCCATATACATAGTTTCAAACTATCATATCTGATAGTTCCGGAGAGCCATGCCTCCCGCTCCTGCCTCCGCGCAACCACGCACCCCAATTCTCTGGCTCGCCGCTGGCTTGCTCTGCGGCCAGATCGTCGCCACAGCGACCGGCAATCCGGCGTTCCCAGCGGCGGCGGCGACCGCCGCCATCGCCATCGCCGGGCGCCGGCAGCGCTCCGAGGCGGCGATCTGCGTCGTCATCGCCGCCGCTGCCGCGGCACTCGGCTTCATCATGCTCGACGGCACCCTGCGCCCCGACTTTGCCGCCCATCACATCGCCCGCCACCGAGCTCGCGACGCCGAGGTGCGCGCACGTGTCATCGGCCATCCGGCGCGGCGATCATCGGGCCGGCGCTTCACCATCGCAGTCGAGGCACTGCGCCGGCGCGGCCGGTGGCAGCCAGCCAGCGGCCGGGTCCTCCTCACCGCGCGCGACGCGCAGCGCTACTGGAAATCGGGCGATCGCTTCACGGCGCGCATCCGACTGCGCGAGCCGCGCAACTTTGGCAACCCCGGCGAGCTCGACTACGAACGCTTTCTGGCGCGGCGGCGAATCTACCGCACCGCCTTTGCCTTTTCCGATTCGAAGTGGCAGCGCTTGCCGCGCCGGGTGGCGCCGACGTGGAGTGAATCGGTTCGCCAGCGCGCCCGCGCCGCCCTGACCCAGGTCGCATCGACCGAAGTGCGGCCGATCGCCGCCGCCCTGCTACTGGGCGACGGAGCCTCGATCCCGCCCGCCACCCGGCGGCGCTATGCGCGCGCCGGCGTCAGTCACGTACTCGCCATCTCCGGCCTGCACATCGGTCTCATCGCCGCTGCCGCTTTCGCCACCGTCCGCTGGTTGCTGGCGCGCAGCGAGCGTCTGAGCCTCCGCCACAACCTACCCAAGGCGGCGACGATCGCCTCGCTGCCGCCGCTGCTCGTCTACGCCGCGATCGCCGGCGCCAGTGCGGCGACCGTACGCGCCGCGGTGATGGCGGTGCTCTTTCTCACCGCCTTGCTGCTCGACCGCGCCCGCTACTGGCCGGCGACTCTCGCCGCCGCCGCGGCGGTGATCTGCACCGCCACACCGGGGGCGATGTTCGACGCATCATTCCAACTCTCCTTCGCCGCCGTCATCGCCATCATCGCCGGTGCACCGCGCCTGCAACGGAGCTACGACGCCTGGGCCGAGCGGCGCATGCTACCCCTGCGATTTCCCCGCGCTTCGACGCTCGCGCGCTGGCTGGCCCTGTCGCAGACCGTCACCCTGCTCGCCCTGGTGGCGACGGCGCCACTGACGCTGCACCACTTTCACCACCTGTCGCTGAGCGGTGTCCTGAGCAACCTCTTCATCGTTCCGATCACCGGCATGGCCGGCGTCAGCATCGGCTTGCTGGGGGTTCTCCTGACCCCCGCTCTGCCCGGCATCGGCGCCGTCTTTCTGGCCCTGTGTTGCGGCATTCTCACCATCGGCGACTGGTTGACCACTGCCTTTGCCCGACTTCCCCTCGCCGATCTGCCGCTGCCGGCGCCGGCGGCCGGCGAGATTCTCGCCTACTACGCCCTGCTCGCATCACCGCTGATCCGCCAACGCCGGATCCGCCGATTCGCGTCTGCGCTGGCCGCGCTGGCGATTGCGATCATCGCCGCTGGGTGGATCGTCGAGCGCTTCTACAGCGACGAGCTGCGCATCACCTTCATCTCCGTCGGTCAGGGCGAAAGCACCTTGCTCGAGCTGCCGGGCGGCCACACGATTCTCGTCGACGGCGGTGGCCTGTCATCGACCTTCGACACCGGCGAGCGTATCGTCGCGCCGCTGCTGCGCCGGCGCAAGATCCGGCGTATCGACACCGCCATCGTGACCCACCCCGACTACGATCACTACGGCGGCCTCGCCTACGTCGCCGAGCACTTCGACGTCGGCGAGATCTGGAGCAACGGCGGCCGCGGCCGCGGCGACCGTTTTCGAGACTTCCAGCGCCGCCTCGACGCGACCGGTGTACCCCAGAGAGTGGTGAGCCGTGGCTTCACGGCCACGATCAACGGCGTCCGACTGGCGGTGTTGCATCCGGACGACGTCGACGCCGCAGAGACCAACGACAGCTCGATCGTGCTGCGGCTCTCCTACGGCGGTGTCGGTTTGCTGCTGACCGGTGACATCGAAAGAACGGCCGAACGATCCCTCCTGCACCGGCGAGACGAAGTGCGCGCAACTCTTCTCAAGGTTCCGCATCACGGCAGCCGCACCTCGAGCACGTCCGCCTTCCTCGAGGCCGTGCGACCGTGCTGGGCAATCGTCTCGAGCGGCTACCGCAATCGCTACGAGATGCCCCACGCCTCGGTCGTCGCCCGCTATGCGAAGCGGGGCATCGGCGTAGTGCGCACCGACAGTGACGGCGCCATCGAGGTTCGCATCGCGCCGAGCGGCACCTTCCAAATCACCCGCGGCCATCGCCGCCGCCACGAGTCGATCCACAGCGCAGCGTCCTGTCGCAGCACCGCCGTCACCTCCGGAAAGTCATGGAGCTTGACAGGCTGGGAAGCGCCGGCCTAACAAACGTCGGCGACAGGACTGGTCGGCGGTCGCCGCAAAGGAGGGGGAAATGAGTCGGACGAAGGTTATCGCGCTCGGGATGGTTGCCGTCGTCGCTCTACTCGCGACCACCCCGCCGAACGCGCACGCGGTCTACCTCGACGAGGAACGCAACTGGTCCCTGCGCCTGCGGGCGTATTCACAGGCGGCCATCCGACTGCAGAACTCCCGCACAGACAAGGTCGTCGGTCCCTTTTCGGCGACGATCATCAATGAGAACGGTGAATCGGTCCAGGTCGCCGATTCGGAGACCCAGACCGTGCCGGGGGTACGCGCCGGACAATTGATCCAGAACCGCTTCTTCGCCAATCCGGAGCTCGATGCGAAGCTCACTCCCTACTTCAAATGGATGAAACGCGGTTGGTTGAAGTGGCTGGCACCCGATGAGCTGCGCTTGCGCGTCGCGGGTTGGGGCTTCTACGACGGCGTCTACGACTACGGCGCGAGCCAGTTCGATCGCACGCAGCGCCTCATCAACCAGAACTTCGACCCCTTCGTCGCCTTCCAGCGCGGTCGCTCCGACGCCTTTCGCGAAGGTGGCTGGTACATCGAAGCGCGCGACATCAATCTCGGCGAACCCGGTGAGGTCTTCCGCACCAAGGACGGCGTCTCGCCCTTCGCGCAGATCTTCAAGGGATACGAGATCAAGAACCCGCGCCGCACCTACGGCTACCAGCGGCGGTTGAACGAGTTCTACCTCTCCTACTCGAAAGGCCCGCTCTTTCTGCGCGTCGGCAAGCAGACCATCTCCTGGGGCGAGTCCGATACGGTGGCACTGCTCGACCAGACCAATCCGTTCAGCGTCTTGATGGGGGCGCCGGGATTCTTCCAGGACATCGACGAAGCGCGCATACCGCTGTGGACGATTCGCACCAGCTACGACCTCTTCAACAACCTCGGCCCCTTTTCGAGTGCCTTCGTCGAAGCCTACTGGGTCCCCGGCGATGTCGACACCAACACCGGCTTCCTGCCCATCTCCACCGCCTCGCCGTATGCGCCGGCCGGTCCCGACCCCGGACGCGGCAATCCGATCTTTCCGCCGACCTTCCAGTTCATCCTCGTCGATCAAGTGCCCGAGAGGAAGTTCGAGAACAGCCGCTACGGATTCCGCCTGCAGACCGTGTTCAACAGGTTCCTGACGCTGCAGGCGTGGTTCTACCGCACCTTCCCGCAGGCACCCGTACCCCTGAAAATGGGCTTTGCACCCGGCCCGGCCAACCGCGGCATCGTCGTCGAAGACAGCAGTGGCGGCAGGACCAACCTCTTCATCGTCTCGCTGCAGCATCGCCTGACCTCGGTCTACGGACTTTCGGGGACGTTCTTCGCCGAGCCGCTCGACGGCATCGTCCGCATCAACGCGCAGTTCTTCGAGAACGAGCCCGGCTTCATCCCCGACAAGAACCTGCGCATCGGCGACCCCGGCGAATCGGTACAGGGCCAGGGTGAGCTGCCGCGCGCCAACATCCTGCGCTACGAGCTCGGCTTCGACCGCTTCTTCTTCTTCCGACCGCTCAACCCCAGCAACTCGTTCATCCTCAGCACCTCGATCGTCGGTTCGTGGAACTTCGATCACACCGACCAGCAGGACTTTCGCTTCAACGGCCTCTCCAAGACCGGCATCAAGTGCCAGGGAACCGCCGTCGACCCGGAAACCGGCGTGGAGATCGGCGCTGGGACGCGCCGAGCCGCCGACTGCTTCAGCATCGGCGGCACGCCCGTGCAACGAGGCAGCGACATCGACGACTACATCCAGACCAAGCGCGCCGAGGCGCAGGCGCAGATCACGGTGCAATCGGACTGGTTTCACGGCAAGCTGCAACCGCGTGTGACCGTCATCGGATTCACGCGCGGCACCTGGGCAGTCCACCCCTCGGCAACCTGGCGCTGGAACGACAACCTGCTCTTCG
Source organism: uncultured Binatia bacterium (SeqCode) (assembly GCA_965216585.1). Classification (GTDB taxonomy): domain Bacteria; phylum Desulfobacterota; class Binatia; order HRBIN30; family CADEER01; genus CADEER01. The sequence continues at coordinate 2,020,331 of CBDCGC010000003.1, forward strand.
GCGCCGACCTGCAGTGGATCGGCGGCGACTACCAGAGCCTGGGCATCTTCCGCGACCGCGGCCAGATCTCGGCGCGGGTGACCTACCAGCTCAACTGAGCAGCGCGCACGACGAACCCGGCGCCAGCGCGCTACTGGCGAGCGGCCCGGCGCCGCCGGCAGTCGTCGAGAACCGCCGACAGGGTTTCGTCCCACTCGTAGCGCGGCTGCCAACCCGTGTGCTCTTTCAACTTCGCGGCGCTGCCGACGAAGGTCGGGATGGTGCGCGGGCGCACTTTCTCGGGGTCGACCCAAACCTCGATGCCGGCGCCGCTCATGTCGATGAGCTGGTCGAGAATCTGGCGGATCGTTCGACCGACACCGGAGCAAACGTTGTACGCCTCACCGCGCTGCCCCTCGTCGTAGAGCGCGACGTAGGCTGCGACGACGTCGCGCACGTCGCTGAAGTCGCGCGTGACGTCGAGATCACCGACCTCCATGCGCGGCTCGCGTCCACCGGCCTCGATATCGGCAATCTGCGAGGCAAAGTCGGGACAGACGAAGACGTCGCGCTGCCCCGCGCCGGTGTGGTTGAAGGGGCGCACGCGGACGACGTCGAGACCGAAACCCCGGGCCCATTGAAAGCCGGCGAGATCGGCCGCCGCCTTGCTCGTCGCGTAGGGGCTGATCGGCCGCAGTGCGGCGTCCTCACCAATCGGCAGATCGCTTTCATCGACCAAGCCGTAGATCTCGCTCGAGCCGATGGCGATGACGCGCGCCGCCGGCCGCAAACGGTGGACGGCCGCCAGGACGCGAATCGTGCCGATGGCGTTGACGTCGAAGGCGAGGGTCGGATTCGACCGCGCATCGGGCACGAACGCCAAGCCGGCAAGATGAAAAACGCCGTCCGGCTCGACGGCGGAGATGACCTCGTCCACCTGTTCTTGCGAGCGTACGTCGACGTCGAACACCTGCACCTCTTCGAGACCCGAGCCGGCCTGCGGATCGAGCTCCGGTGCAAACGCGGTGCCGAACACCGCCGCGCCGCGCTCGAGCAGCACCCTGCTCAGATGGCGCCCGACGAAACCGTTGACACCGGTTATCAGGAAGCGTTCGGACATCGACGCCGTGTCACGGATCCTTGGTGCCGGTGCGACCGTAGCGATCGTCGAGACGAACGACGTCGTCGAGCTCGGGTGTCGATACCTCGATGACGTCGCATGTCGTCAGCGCCGTCAGGCGGTGACGCCTGCCTGGCCTCAGCCGCACACTTTGGCCGGGCCGCAATCGATGGGTTTCGAGCTCGTCTTCGTGGTCGCCGAGCTCGATCTGCAGGTCGCCCTGCAGGACGTACATCGTCTCGTCCTTGACCTCGTGGTACTGCAAGCTGAGCGCACAACCCTCTTCGACGTGGAGGATCTTGCCGACATAGCGCTCGGTGTGGCCCCAGATCAGCTCGTGCCCCCACGGCTTGTCGACGCGGCGGCCGCTGAAGATTCCCGGTGCGGAGTTGGCGGTTCGATCGCTTGCTTTGTCGCTCATGGCTCGGCTCGGAGTGCTAACGCCAATACAACAAGACGGCGGCGGTGAGAACCCACAGACAAACCCCGAGCTGTAGCGGGCGGTCGTTCAACAACAATTGGGTCGGATTGCCACCCTCTTCCTTTTGGTGGATCAGGTAGAGATAGCGAAAGATGCCGAAGAGAACGAACGGCAGGGTCAGGTAGAGCTTGTCGGTGCCGAGCTTGGTGTGAACCTCCGGTGATGCAGTGTACGACGCGTAGGCGATCACCGTCGAGGCGGTCACCACCGAGATCATCTGGTCGAGGAAGTACGTCGAGTATTCGCGCAGCGACGTGCGGTGCTCGGTCGCACCGTCGTCCAGCAAGACGATCTCGTGACGCCGCTTGGAGAAGCCGAGAAAGAGCGCCAGCAAGAACGTGCAGATGATCAACCACGGTGAGATCGGCACGCCGATGACGACGCCGCCGCCAACCGCGCGCAGGACGAAACCGGTGGCGATCGACATCACATCGACGATGACGATTTCCTTGAGCGAGAAGGTGTACGCCACCTGGAGCAAGAGATAGCAAAACGTCAGCACGCCAAAGGGTGCAGCCAAAGTGAAAGCGCCGGCCACCGCCGCTGCCATCAATGCCACGGCCAGCGCCATCGCCGCGCCGCGGCTGACCCGGCCCGCCGGTAGCGGTCGCCGGCACTTTTCCGGGTGCTGCATGTCGCGATCACAATCGCGCAGATCGTTCATCACGTAGGCGCCGCTGGCACCCAACGAGAAACAAACGAAAGCGGCGGCCACCGTGAGGAAGTCGCCACCGTCGAACAGCCGGCCGGAGAAAAGCAGCGCCGCGAAGAGGAGCAGGTTCTTCGACCACTGCGCCGGGCGCACGAGCTGGACGTAGTCGCCCAAGGTCGCGCCGCGCGCCGCGGAACCAACCGTTCCCCCTGCGTCCTTCAGCTCCAAATCCACTTCCCTCGCACGGCGACGCACATGCCACCCCATCTACCAGATCCCCTCCGACCTTCCCAGCCGCGATGGCAGTTCCCGCGGTGATGCGTGAGACGCTTGGGTTTGACGTGCACCCGAAGTCCTGGCAAAGGGGCGGCTCAGCCGGGAAGGAACGAAATGAAACTGATTGAAGGACAGGTCGCGATCGTAACCGGTTCGGGACGCGGCATCGGTCGCGCCATCGCCGAGCTCTTTGCCGAGCACGGCGCCAAGGTCGTGGTCAACGATCTCGACGCCGACGTCGCCGAGGAAGTGGCGGAGGCGGTGCGTAAGGCCGGTGGCGAGGCGACGACGTGTGTCGGCTCCGTGACCGACAAGGAGTTTCCCGATCGGTTGGTCAAGACCGCCGTCGATCAATACAAAGGCCTTCACATCATCGTCAACAACGCCGGCTACACGCACGATGGCGTCATTCACAAGATGAGCGACGAGCAGTGGTACGCGATGCTCGAGTGTCACCTCACGGCGCCGTTTCGCATCCTGCGCGCGGCGTCGCACTACTGGCGCGACTGGGCGAAACAAGAAATGGCCGACGATAAGCGAGTCATGCGCCGCGTCGTCAACACCTCGTCGACCTCCGGCGTCGCCGGCAACGCCGGCCAGGTCAACTACGCGGCCGGTAAGATGGGTATCGTCGGCGTGACCAAGAGCCTGGCCAAGGAGTGGGGGCGCTTCAACATCACCGTCAACGCCGTCGCCTACGGCTTCGTCGAAACTCGCCTCACCGACGCCAAGGACAAGTCGCGAAAAGCCGAAATCGACGGCCAGACCGTCGAAATCGGTATTCCCGAACAAGCGCGCAACTTCGCCATCCGCTCGATTCCGCTGCAACGCGCGGGCACGCCGGCCGAAGCGGCCGGACCGGTCCTCTTTCTCTCCTCCCCGCTCGCCGACTACGTGACCGGCAACACCGTCCTGGTCACCGGCGGCAGCTATATGTAAGCCATCGGAGGCGCTGCATTCGCCATGAATCGGGTCGAGATTCACGATGCTCCCAAGCAAGCGGTAGCCGAAAAGCTCGCCGACCTCGGTCTGCTTGCAGAGCCCGCACAGGCCAGCGCCAAGTTCGACTTCCTCATCGAAGGGCGCATCCGCCTGGCCCTGCGGGTCGCCTTTCCGAGCACCTCGAAGCGGCGGATGAACGTTGGCGACAAGCAGTACAACTACGTCTACCGGGCGTGGAACTTCAACTTCCACCACCGCGGCAAGGTCGGCGAATGCTACGCCGACTTCTTCGCCTGTATCCCGTTGAGCGCCGACGGTGACCTCGATCTGCGACGCTCCTTCCTCATCCCCTGGGATTCGATCACCGGTAAGACGTTCTACCTGCCCGACTCCCGCCGCCCCTATGCCGGCAAGCTGGCGGCCTACCGCAACGCCTGGGATCTGTTGCCGGCCGCCGTACAAGCACTCGAAACACAGCCAGCAGCCGGGCGAGACGAGGACGATTCGCTGGTCGTTTGATGGAATCGCGCCGCCTCATGCAGCGAATCGCCAGGGCAGCGGTCTGCCTCTCGTGCTTCGCCACGGTCGCATCGTCCTCCGGCTGTGTCATCGTCAGTGGCACGATCAACCCCTTTGCTCGCTCGACCAAGCCGCTCGAAGAGCAAGAGGTTTCCGGCAGCGGCGATGCCAAGATCGTCCTCCTCGACATCGCCGGCGAGATCACCGGCGAAACGACCGGGTCGGCTTTCGGTCTGCAGGTGCAAGAGAGCACCATCGCCCGCACCGAAGCTGCCTTGCGTATCGCCGGTGAGGACGAGGACATCCGCGCCGTCATCCTTCGCATCGACAGCCCGGGCGGCGGCGTCACCGCCAGCGACGTTCTCTACCGCCAGATCAAAACCTTTCGCGAGCAATCCACGGTTCCGGTCATCGCCGCCGTGCAAGACGTCGGCGCCTCCGGTGCCTACTACGCCGCCCTGGCGGCGGACGAGATCGTCGCTCACCCCACCTCGATCGTCGGCAGCATCGGCGTCGTCATGCAGAGCATGAATTTCACTGGCCTCATGGACAAGCTCGGCGTGCGTTCGCAAACCGTCAAGACCGGCGAAATGAAAGACATCGGCTCGCCCTTCGAAGAGATGACGGCGGCCGAGCGCCGCGTTCTACAGAGCGTCATCGACGACATGTACGATCGCTTTCTCGGCTTGGTGCTCGAGAACCGCCCGCGTCTGACCGAGGACATGCAACGGACACTGCGCGACGGCCGCATTTTCAGCGCTCAACAGGCGCTCGATGGTGGTCTGATCGATCGCATCGAGTACCTCGACGAGACGATCGAACGCATCAAGCGAGCCGCAGGTCTCGGCGAAGCGACCGTCGTCGTCTACCGGCAGGCCGATGAGTACGTGCGCGGCATCCACTCGCGCGCCGGCGCGCCGGCACAGGCCGACCTGCTCGGGTTCGCCGGCAAAGCCCTGCCCACCATGCCGCGCCTTCTCTACCAGTGGATTCCATAGAGCAGGCGAAGCCTGTCCCCAGCCCGCAGCCTACTGCCCCAGCCTATTGCCTTCTTTTTCCCAGCGCACAGTCTGACTGCCTTCAATAAAGGCTGGGGCTCGGGCTGGGGCTGTAGGCTGGAGGAGCATGCGAACCTGCCCCCTGCCCGCAGCCTACTGCCCCAGCCTATTGCCTTCTTTTTCCCAGCGCACAGTCTGACTGCCTTCAATAAAGGCTGGGGCTCGGGCTGGGGCTGTAGGCTGGAGGAGCATGCGAACCTGCCCCCTGCCCGCAGCCTACTGCCCCAGCCTATTGCCTTCTTTTTCCCAGCGCACAGTCTGACTAGCTTCAATAAAGGCTGGGGCTCGGGCTGGGGCTGTAGGCTGGAGGAGCATGCGAGGAGTAGTGGATAAATAGACGTATATGTTGTATTGTCTAGAAATGCGCGAATTTGATCACGAACGAATGAAGGTCTACCAGATCGCGCTGGAGTTCCTGCAGAGCGCCGCGTCGATTCGCCGTAGCTTCCCGGCCGGACGCAGGGCGCTGGCGGATCAACTGGATCGCGCGTCGTTATCAATTGCGCTGAACATCGCAGAAGGTGCCGGCGAGTTCGCGCAGAAAGAGAAGGCGCGCTTCTACAGGATCGCCCGTCGATCCGCCACGGAGTGTGCAGCGATCCTGGACATCGTACACAAACTGCGACTCTGCGAGTCGAAAGATCTTGGGCAAGCGAAGGATCAAGTACGATCGATCGTTGCGATGCTGGTCAATCTCGGGAAATCCATCGAGAGCCGCTAAGATGCCGGCGCGCCGCGCGCGCCACCGCCCCCAGCCCGTAGCCTACTGCCCGAGCCTATTGCCTTCTTTTCCCCAGCTCACAGTCTGACTAGCTTCAATGAAGGCTGGGGCTAGGGCTGGGGCTGTAGGCTGGGGAGCAGGCAGCTGTAGGCTGGGGGGGCGCAGAGGCAAAGGGTGGTGTCGCTTCGCCGGCGTATAGCGGCTAGGGATTTTTCATGGCGACACCGCAAGAGATTCTCGAGCAGCTCAAGGAGATCCACTTCCCCGGATACTCGCGCGACATCGTTTCGTTCGGCATCGTGCGCAACATCGAGGTCGGCTCCGATACGGTCACCGTGACCCTCGCCCCGGGTGGTGCCAAAGAGGACTCCATCGCCGAGATCCGCAAGGCGGTCGAGGAACGCGTCCGCGACTTCACCGGCACGGCCAGCGTCGAGATCGTTCTCGAGGCGCCGGCGCCGCCGCGCCATCGCGAGCCGGCGCGCCGCGCCGACATTCCCGGAGTCGACAACATCATCGCCGTCGCCAGCGGCAAGGGCGGCGTCGGCAAGTCGACCGTCGCCGTCAATCTCGCCCTCGCCCTGCGCCGGCAAGGAAAATCGGTCGGTCTGCTCGACGCCGACGTCTACGGACCGAGCGTGCCACTGCTGCTCGGCATCGGCGCGGACGACAGCGCCGGCAGCGACGGCGACAACATCCGGCCAGCCCAGGCGCACGGCATGCCGGCCGTCTCGCTGGGGATGTTCATCAACCGCGGCCAGCCGGTGATCTGGCGCGGGCCGATGATCAACAAGCTGCTGACGCAGTTCTTCCGCGACGTCGAGTGGGGCGAGCTCGACTACCTGGTGCTCGACCTGCCGCCCGGCACCGGCGACGCCCAGCTCACCATCGCCCAGCAAGCGCCGCTCGCCGGCGGCGTCATCGTCACGACGCCGCAAGACGTCGCCCTGCTCGACGTGCAACGCGGCATCGAGATGCTCAACCAGGTCGGCGCGCCGGTCTTGGGAGTGGTCGAGAACATGTCCTACCACCTGTGTCCGAGCTGCGGCCACCGGGCCGAGATTTTCGGCCACGGCGGTGGCGACAGCATGGCGAAGGAGGCCGACATTCCCTTTCTCGGCGAGATCCCTCTGGCGCGGCGGATTCGCGAGACCAGTGACGTCGGCCAGCCGATCGTCGTCGCCGAACCCGACGGCGAGCACGCCAAAGCGTTTGCCGCCCTGGCGGCGCGCGTCGACGCAGAAGTAGCGACGCGCGGCCGCACCGAGCTGCCGCTGGTTCATTGACCTGAAACTCGCTGCGCTCGTAGGCTCAGGCGCAGGCTTAGGCGAAGGCAAAGGTTGGTGATCGCTGGCCCGATATCCCATTCGAACACTTTCTCTACATGAATGATCCGGCGCCGCGCCGGTGGGTTTGCTTACCTGAAATTGGCGAAGACCAGCCCGAACACTTCAGAGAAAAGACGCCGAATCTTCTCCCTTCGTCGAATGCCCAACTTCCCCCTTTCACTTAAGAGGGATCGCTACGCGCTCTTCATCGGCCCAGCCTCCCCCTTTGAAAAAGGGGGACTGAGGGGGATTCTCTGATGCACCTCACCGCGCTCTGCGAAATCCCCCCTAACCCCCCTTTTCCAAAGGGGGGGATGGCTACGCGCTCTGACCTGACCTGAAACTCCCTCGATGTCGCCTATGCGCTGTTGCCTGGCGGAGTCACCTCATAAGATCGTCGGAGGGGTTGTCAGTCCGAGAGTGTGACCCGAGTTGGCAGTTGTTGATTCATTCTGACCTGGGGGAGACCCGCCGTATTCGGGGGCTCGCCAATGTACGATGCGACGCTCGGGACCATGCTAGGCTTGGGGCACAAAGCACCAATGATTGTTGGGTCATAGCTGTCACACTCTCGCCCCCATCGTAGCGCCAACGGCCAGAGCCTCCAAGAGAAGTTTCTTCACTGTATGATCCGGCGGTCACGCCGGGGGTTTTGCTAGGCTGAAACTCGCTGCGCTCGTAGGCTCAGGCGCAGGCTTAGGCGAAGGCAAAGGTTGGTGTCGCTGCGCGAGGCAAATCGAGAGTTTCTCTATATGAATGATCCGGCGCCGCGCCGGGGGCCCGGCTAGGCTGAAACTCGCTGCGCTCGTAGGCTCAGGCGCAGGTGCAGGCTGAGGTTGGTGATCGCTGGCCCGATATCCCATTCGAACAGTTTCTCTATATGAATGATCCGGCGCCGCGCCGGTGGGTTTGCTAGCCCACATTTCTCACCAGATTTCGTAGCGAGAGCGTGGAGAGGCATGCAGATCAAGGGCGCACGGAGTGAAGCGCCCGGAGGCATCCTTGAACAGGCTGTCGAGGACGGTGAGGGAGTACGGCCTTGAGGCAGGCAAGCTCCGCTTGCCTGCCGACGCCCATCGGAGTGCGGAGCAGTACGGGGGCCGGTTCACCAACAGATGCGTGTCTATCCGCGCTCGCAGTAGAAACCTGGTGAGATATGCGCGCCAGGCTGCTAGCCGCCTCCCCCCGGCGTTGGCGTTGGCGGCGGCGGAGTCGGCGGGATGCGGACGACGATCTGCGCCACCGGGCCGAAATTGCCGCGCGAATCGCGGGCGCGAGCGCTGACCAGAGTATCGCCGACGGGAAAGGTCAGGTTCTGCGAAACCAGGCTGCAGAACTGCGTCGACGAGGTTGAGTCGACACAACCGAATTCACCGTTCTGCATGAGGATACACGGCTCGCCCGAACAACGGCGGCCGCGCCGGGCGTTGACGCCATCGACGAAGCGACAGCCGAGATCGTTGAGAACGTCGAGCACGCCGTCTTCCTCGGTAAACACCGGCGGGTCGATACCGGGTACACCGCCGAGGACCGGCGGCGTGTCGTCGCATACCAGGGCGCTGCCATTACCGAGATCGCGCGTCACCTGAATCTGAAAGTCCGGCGCGCCGCCGGCTGAGAAGGTCGACAGCAGCACCGGCAAGCCACTGACGCCGATGCCCGCCTCGACGACGACGGAGAAGCCCGAGCCGAAGGGACGCGAGTAGAGCGGCAAACCGCCGGCCGTTTCGCCGCTGGCGGTAATGACGCGGTCGCTGGCGGTTGCCAGGCCGAAGAACGTGATCACCGGCCCGATCGGCACGTCGCGGGTGGCCGTCGGCGTCGGCGTGCGGGTCGGCACCAGCGTCGGTGTCGCCGTCGGCCCGGCCGGCGTCGGCGTGTGCGTCCGCGTCGGTGTGTGAGAGAAGGTTGGCGACTGCGTCGGCGTCGGTGTACGGGTCGGCGTCCGCGTGGGAGTGCGCGTCGGCGTGTTGGTCGCCGTCGGCATGGGCGTGCCCGGTCCCAGCGTCGGCGTCGCCGTGCCGGTGTGCGTACGCGTCGGCGTCCGCGTCGGTGTGCGCGTCGGCGTCGGCGAACCCGGCCGCGATGTCGGCGTGCGTGTTGGCGTGCGCGTCGGTGTCGCCGTCGGCGGGCTGGTGGCGGTCGGCGTCGACCGGGGCGTAAGGGTCGGCGTGAACGTCGGCGTAAAGGTCGGCGGCGGCGGTCCGTCGCCGACGCGCAACACCAGCCGGCCGACCGGCGAGAAGAGGCCGTCTTCGTCGCGCACCTGCACGACCAGCGGCGTGTCGCCATCGGGGAACTCGAGAAAGCCGTCGACGGATAGACAGAACTGGGCGCGGCTGTTCGCCCGCACGAAACCCGATTGGCCGAATTCGTTCTGCGTGCAGGTCGCGCCGGGAATCGTCGCCACGGCAAAACGACACGAGAGATCGTTGATCGAGTTGGAGATCGCCTGTTCGAAAGAAAAGCTCTCCGGGTCGATCGGCGGCACACCGCGCGTCGGGTCGCAGACGAAATCGGCGCCATCGCCGAGCTGGCGCGTCGCCTGCACCTGCAAATCGGGGCGGCGGCGCGGGTCGAAGGGGTCGTGGTCGAAAACCGAGAGGCCGACCGGTGCGCCGCCCGGGCCGCGCCGCGCCTCGACGACGATGTTGAAGCCGAGACCGCTGTTGAGAAAGTACACCGTGGCGCCGTCCGGCTCTTGGCCGAGAGCCGGCGCGACACGGCCATCGGGACTGCTGACGCCGAGAAAGGTGAGGACCGGACCGTGCACGGCGGCGACCAGGTCGGCGGCGGAGACGACACCATCACGGTTGGCGTCGGCACTGTCGCAGGTTGAAGAAGGCGCGAAGACGATCGGCACCAGGTGCGGCCGCTCATCGGCGGCCACGCTGCCGTCACAATCGAGATCGATCGGCGACTGCGCCGCCAGCGAGCCCGCCGCCAACGTGACCGCTGCCAGCACCGCCAGCGCGGCCGGGAAGAATCGACAGACGCCCATCACCAGGAGGAGATGCTCACAAACGACGAAGATGCTGCAATGCCGCAGCTTGATCCGGTTGATCAGGCTGCGGCATTGAGCGGTGGGAGTCTGGGTTCAGCTCGATTTGCACTGGCGCGGCGCCGAATGCGCTCCGCCGGCGCTGCCGCCGCCTACGGGCGCCGGCGCACTGGAGTCGGGGTCGGCTTCACCGGCGAAGCCGGCGGCCGCGTCGGACGCGGCTGGCGGCGCAAGACGAACTTCGACACCGGGCCGGGATTGCCCTCGCGATCGCGCAGGCGAATGCTGACCGTCGTATCGCCCTCTGGGAAACGCCACAGGCGAGCGACCACCATGCAGAATTGCACCGTCGAATCTTCGGCGTGGAACGAGAACTCGCCGCGTCGGTTCACCGTGCACGACGAGTCGGATTCGATGAACGTCTCGAAGCGGCATGCCATATCGTTGAGAGCGTTGGAGATCCGCTGCGTCTTCGAAAAGTCGGCCGGCGAGATTGCCGGAATGCCACCGAACTTGGGCGGCCGCGCATCGCAGACCACCTCGCTACCGTCGCCGAGCGGGCGATCGACTTGCACCTGCAGGTCGGGCCGCTTGTTGGGATCCTCCGGATCGTGACGAAAGATCGATCGCCCCGCCTCGAGATTCGAGAAGCCCGGCTTGCCCTCGATGACCATCATGAAACCCGAACCGACGTAGTTGAGATAGATCGGCACGCCGTCGGGCGTATTGCCGATCGGCTCGGTCATCTTGCCGTCGGCGCGCGCGGCGCCGGCGAAGGTGATCACCGGACCCACCTGCTTGCCCGCCTTGATCGCCGCATCGGTCCCTTCGTTCCTGATCGGCCGCACCTGGAGCTTGCGCGCTTCCACACGCTTTTTCTGGTCGGCCGCGGTCACCACCGGCACGTGTGGAGTCGGCTGCGGCGCCGGCTTGGCGCGTCGCTCGACCTGCGGCGACGCCGTCGGCACGGCTGCTGCGGTCGGCACCTTGGGCGCCGCGCTGGGCACGGCGGTCGGCGCCGCCGGCGTCGGCGGCGCCACGGTTTTGATCACCACCGGGTCCGGCACCGCTGTCGGCACCGGATCGCTGACGGCAGAGCACGCCGCCACGCCAACTGCCATCGCCAACCAACTTCGCTTGTGCATCATCATCCCCTCTGTACCAAGCCGCCGGGCGCCCTCGTCTTCCATCGCGACCGGCGTCGATCCCGTCCAGACCCTGAGTTAACCTCAAAGAAAAGATAATCCGCGAGGAAGAACGCGTCAGGGAGTGCCAGATGCGGCCGAGCGCAGCTTTCGGCAAGCGGAGTGTAGTCCATCCTACATGAGCATTGCCGAAGGCGAGCACGGCCGCAGATGGTGCTCTATGGCGCGAGCTCGTGGCGTTTCTTACCGTGGATTATTTTTTTTGAGGTTAAGCCATGTCGAAATGCGGATCAAGATAGCACCTGTTCAGGTTGCCGCACCCATTGCAATGGGGTATCGACGAGACGATGCACGCGAAATTCACTTTGTACGCCATGGCCCTGGCACTTCTTGCCAACCCGGGATGCTCGCAGCGCCTGCCGCTCGAAGAAGCGGGCGTCGCCGCCGACAGCTATTCAGCATCTCTTTCACCTCTCGATCTGCGCAAGTTCGAGGTCGCCACCTCGGCCAGCGGCCACCGTGGAGTCTTCCTGCACCTCTCGCGCTTTCCCGAGGCGATCGCCCACGCGCAACACTCCAACCCGGCACGCATCGTCATCGACATCAGCGGCCCGACCGGTATCGAGAGCGCCGAGGAGACCTTCCCGGGCGGCGACAGCCTCGTCTCGATGGTCCGCGTCACCCGCAACATCGGCCAGTTGCGCATCGTCCTCGATCTGGCCGGCGCCGACCCACCCGGCTACACCATCCACCGCATGGGCGACTGGGTGATGGTGCGCCTGCGCCCACCCGCCTGAGCCGCGCTTGAAGATGAGCACCAGCGCCGGTAACTTTTTCTGATGCGAAAGACAGCGCAACTCAGTGCAGCGTTGCTGATCTCGCTGCAGGCCGCCACCGCGATCGCCCAGGGCAGCGTCACCGAGGCCGCGCGCCAGCGCTACGAAAAGGCCAGCAAGTCGGCGAGCGTCGAGAGCGTCGCCCGCAGCATGGACAGCGCCGATCCGATGGAGCGACTCGACGGATTGCGATCGCTGACCAGCCTCGAAGACGACCACGCCATCGACCTCTTGCTCCAAGCGCTCGGCGATACCGACATGCGCGTACGCGCCAAAGCCATCGACTCCTGCGCCGACCTGCGCGCCACCGCGGCGACACCGGTCCTCATCCAGCAGTTGTTCATGAGCGACACCGCACCGCCGGTCAAGCAGCGCATCCTCGCCGCCCTCGGCAAGATCGGCGACAGCGGCGCCGCCAAACCGATCATGGAGCTACTCGACCAGGGTCTCGACCCAGCCACCCGCGGCACCGCCATCTTCGCCCTCGGCGACCTCGGTTGGTCCGACTCCCTTCCGTTACTGGACGAGATCTCAACCAAGGACGACAACCAGACCCTACAGCGCCTCGCCCGCCAGGCCGCGAGCAAAGTACGCTACGCCCAAACCCTGAGAGCCAACGAAGCCAGCCAACCGCTCAACACCTTCCTCAAGCCGCAACAATAGCGCCCCCGCCACCGCGACGGGAAGGCAAGTCGCCGACCAGCCGCGCCGACGTGCCAACCCGACGAAGCCGTTGACCGAAACAACCGAGCAACGTATCCAGAACCGTCAACCCCCGGGCCTCGTGGTGGAATTGGCAGACACGGCAGACTCAAAATCTGCTGCGGGCAACCGCGTGGGAGTTCAAGTCTCCCCGAGGCCACTCTTTTGTTTTCAGCCACTTATGCTTCACTGCAACTCGCTTCCCGAGCGCCATTTCGGCAGTGGGTAAGCAATAGGTAAGCACCAGAAGGGCTTCCGACGAAGCAGATGAACCATCAGGAAAAGCTGGTTGCCAAGGACGCCACGGCGCTTGCCCGACTGCTAAGGCGAATCCGGGAGTCACGTCGAGACCGGAAGAGGGCTGGCAGGAGTTCTCGTCCCGCTCGCAGAGCCCTGAGCCGTAAGGATCGAGACGCCATTCTCGCCAAGACGGGAGGTCGATGCCACATCTGCGGAGGACTGATCAAAGACCGGTGGAACGCCGACCACGTCCTGGCCCATGCAGGCGGCGGCGGGCATACCGTAGACAACTACCTGCCCGCCCACGGCCTCTGTAACAACTACCGCTGGGACTACGACGCCGAAGAGTTCCAGCTCATCATGAAACTCGGGATCTTCGTGCGCAGACAAATTGAACGAGAATCCCCCGACGGAATGGCCTTGGCCGGCCGGTTTCTGTCGCACGAAGCGGGGAGACTAAAGCGCAGAAAGCGGTAGGCGGAGTATACGGAACGCCTAATCCAGTTCGGAGAGCGAGTCATGCACCCAGGACGGCATGTCGAAGTCGATCACGCCTACTAATCGGTGTGGCTCTAGGCTGAAACTTGCTTCGCTCGTAGGTCTGGCGCTCCCCCAGCCTACTGCCCCAGCCCGAGCCTACAGCCTTTTTTTCCCAACCCAGTCTGGTTTGTATCAATGAAGGCTGGGGCTTGGGCTGGGGCAGTAGGCTGGGGGCGGTCTCGCTTCGCGAGGCAATCTGAAGTTTCTATCCATGAATGATCCGGCGCCGTGCCGGTGGTTTTGCTGACCTGAAACTCCCTCAATGTCGCCTATGCGCTGTTGCCTGGCGGAGTCACCTTATAAGATCGTCGGAGGTTGTCAGTCCGAGAGTGTGACCCGAGTTGGCAGTTGTTGATTCATTCTGACCTGGGGGAGACCCGCCGTATTCGGGGGCTCGCCAATGGTTCTTTCAAAACCAGTAAGATCGAGCGATACAGCATCGCTCGAGAGAGGAACGTCATGTTAAAGCGCGCCCTGCTTCCTTTTATGACCGCCGCCGCTGTCACTCTCTCCGGGTGCTACAATGTCCGGCTCAGTCCGATCGAGCCAATTGAGGCAACCCCGGTCGCGATAGCAGCTCACGTCGAGATTCCGCCGGAGAGCGCGACCTACACCTACAAGGTTCAGAGTGTGGCCGCCGGTGCGGCCAACACTTTCACGATCCACGTGGGCGAGGCGCTAGTTCAATATGCAGAAGCCTATCTGAAGCCAACATTTGCAACAGGCGACGACGCAACGATCCGCATCAAGGTGTTGGACTTCAGCGTCCACGACTTCGAGGCGCACATTAGAGCTCAGTTCTCAGTAGAGCGGGATACCAGTGTAGTGTTCCACGAAACGTACGAAGCGAGCGGATCAGGATACTTCGCCCGAACAGTTTTCGGTGGTGTCTTTGCAATGAAGTCCTCCATGCGGAGAACAACTGACGAGGCACTTCGTTCGCTCTTCGAGAAGTTCCTGGCCGACGTAATGAAGGAACACGGAAGCTGGACGTCGCCGCTCGGCAGCGTCCCAACGGAGGAAACCGGATTGTGAAACCGCCAGCCCCCCTCTGCCGGATCCAAGGCGACGCGCCTCATCTCCGCCGGCTCCGATGGTCGGATTGTTTTCGTCGATCGTTGTCGCTCGTTCAACCTGGCCCCGGACTCGCCTGCATCGTCGTCGGTACTGCCCCGATTGTGGGGAAGAACCGGGAGAACCGGGACAGGCCCCATCGATCGTCAGCAAGTGGCTGAATCTCGAGGAGAACTGAACCAGCGGCGGGGCCTGTCCCCGATTTTTTCTCCTGAGAAGAATCGTACTGCCGGGTTGGTACAGCTGTCAAATCAGAGCAGAGCGAGAAACTGTTCTCGGGAGAGACCCGCTTGCTTCAAGATGGAATGAAGAGTGCCGCGCTTAAGGTAGGCGTGTCACGAATGGGAGAGGGCCACGGCTACCTGCTCAGCGACAGCGTTTGGTTCTTCGCGAGGGAGTTCCTCGCCAGCCTTCTCCATCCCTTCGAGGGTGCAGAGAATGGCATCCTTGGCCATGGCTCGGGCGTCTTCAAGATCCTCGCCTTGGGTCGCGATTCCGAGAGCAGGAATGTGGACGACGTAGCCGCCTTCTTCTGCGGGTTCAAAAAGAACCGTGTAGCGAAATTCGATAGGTCCGAGAGTTTCCTGTTTGGCATCGGTGGTGTGGGACATGGTTTCAGTGTAGCCGGAGTTCGGAAATCGTCAAACCAAGTGAAGGAGAACCGGGGACAGGCCCCGTCGATCGTCAGCAAGTGGCTGAATCTCGAGGAGAACTGAACCAGCGTCGGGGCCTGTCCCCGACTTTTCCTCATATCACTGCGTTGACCTCGGCTTGTGTCCAGGTTTGTCGAATCCGCCTGGCAACTCGCTCGGATTGCTCCTGGCGACTCCGAAGGATGCGTAGAGCTGGGTTGCTTCTACGGACAGTCGAGACTCCTCGGTTCGTTCGTGCTCGACCAATCCCCGCAAGTACGCTGTTCCGCCTTCCAATCTCGACAACGGGGTCTCCTCGATGTGATCAATCCCCGCCCGCAAGGTGCGAAACGCGGTTCGGTTGCACAACGAGATCAAGAAGTGCAGATGATCGCGCTGCGCTTGCGACACGCGCTTTCCGTCGAGGTTCGCATAGGCTTCAAACAGCATAGCCCGAAGAAGCTGGCACAGCCCGCTCGACGTAAAGTTGCGCTGGTGAAACGCCCTGAGCATCCAATCATAAAACACGTCGAGCCTCGGATCCAAAAACTCGTAGTCCGGTTCAAACGCGTTTCCGAGCAGTCGCCCCTCTCTTTCCAACCGTGCTTTGATCGGCGTCCCGGAATACGGAAGCATCCTGCAGAAACTCGCAACGGTCTGACCGTCGCCGACAAAGTCCTCGAGGAAGTGTACGTTGTTACGCACGGTCTGAAACGTGCTGTACGGCTGCAAGAGCATGAAGCCGAAGTCGAACGAAAGATCGAGCTCGCGAAGCACCTCTCCGGCGCGAAGATGGGCATCCGGCTTCATGCGCTTGTTCATGACGAGAAGATCTTCTTCGTCACCCGCTTCCACCCCCATGTACACGTGCGTCAGACCGCCCGCCTTCAGGTGCGCCAGACATTCGCGATCGACCTCGTCCGAACGGCAGCTGATCTTGAACGCAACCTTACCCTGCAGACCTTCACCGATGACTCGATCTGCGATCTCACAGGCCCACCGGCGCGCGCGACGTCCTCCGGCGAGAAAATCGTCGTCCTGAAACAGAAAGAGCTGCACGCCACGCTCGCGATAGAGCGCGGCCATTTCATCGACGATGGCGGCGGGTTGCCGAAATCGCCGCAACGACCCGCCCTGGGCTTCGTAGAACGGCCGAATGCTGCAGAAGGAGCAATCCCACGGACATCCGCGTGATCCAAGAATGGCGGCCAGGGGCAGAGCTTCAGCTTCGTAGTTGAAGCTCCCGCGGTCAGGCTGTGGGAGGTCGTCCAAGTTCGTGATCGGGGGGCGCAACGGATTGGTTACGACGACGCCATCTCTACGGAATGCGATTCCCAACAGATCTTCCCAATCGTCCCCCTCGGACAACCGCCCTACGAGCTCGACCAGGGTTTGTTCGCCCTCGAAGCGCACCACCGAATCGAGTCCCGGTATTCGTGTCAGCACCTGCTCGGAATCAAAGCTGGCATAGTGCCCACCCATGGTAATGTGGGAATCGACGCCGGCGTTGCGAAGCGCGGCAATTACACTTCCAAAATCAGGCGCCATATACTGGAAGATCAGCGAGAATCCGATCACCAACGGCCGATCGGAACGAGCACGCTCGATGAGACAACGCGCGTCAGAGTCGTAGCGAACGATGTCGGCGCCGAACCCAGCCTCCGTCAAAGATGCCAAGAGGTACCGGATGCCGAGATTGTCGCGATCCTCGTAGCCGACCAGCAGAACCTGCACTCCAGACGATCGCTCGACGGACGCCATCTCAGCCCTTCGCCCGGCGGCGCCGCTTGACCAAATCTCGCAAAGACTCGAGACGATTGATTTCGGCACTGAGTCGATTGTCCGTTGCGTCGAGCTCGCGGCGGTCCATCGCGGAAATCTCACGCGGGTTCAGCTCAGGGGCTGCGACGCGCGAGCGTGACAGGGCAGCGAAACGAGCGTAGTCAATCGGAGGTGGATCGACCTCCGGGCCTCCGATCAAATCGCCCAACAGGTCACGCACGGTCACCCGCTCGAAATCGGCAATTTTGACCCTTGCGGCCGAAGACGAGCGCAGCTTCGCCACAGCATCGACGAGTTTGACGTTCTCCACATTCCGCAACCGGCTGAGATCCAGCGGCGGTGGATCGCCCCACTTCGGCCAGGGAAATCGCTGCGCCAGAAACCTCGGGTCGATTCTAACCCAGCGACCGACATCGTCCGGCGCCGGGTCGACAATCGGACCCGGCTCGATCCCAATGACGTCGCCAACACTCAGAGAATTGAAATCTGCAAGTTTGAGCTTCGCCGACTCGACACCCAGGATACGTCCTGCGACGTCGCGAAGATTCAGCCCCAACGCGACGCGAAAGCGCGCCGCATCGAAAGGCGGCGGATCAACATCTGGACCAACCGGAACCGGCACCCGCACACCCCATGGCCACGGCCATGGGGTTGGCCGCGGGCCCCAAGGGGCCGGATCCACGATGTGATTGGGAATTCGGATTCTGGCTATGTCTTCTCGCAGGCTCTCAATCTGCTTGCGCAATGCCGACAGTTCTTTGTCACTCGCTCCCATGAGCTACCTCCTCGTCGATGTAGACAAGGAGGTAGCGGAACGGATCACGCCTCGACAATTGGGACTTCTACGTACTACGTATGTCGTCCATGCAAGGAAGAGCTTGGCAATGATCGTTTCAAAATTCACGTCGCCTGATGATGGCCGCCCGATCCCTGACGGCGCACGCGGCCGAAGATCTCTTATTGTCGGGTGATCATCCGCGTGGCCAGTGTACATCAGAAACGGGAACTGAGAGGACTGCCTATCCTGCTGCTCCGCCGAGTTCTAAGCCGCAAAGACCGACAGGCCATTCTCACCAAGACAGGAGGTCGGTGTCACATTTGCGGAGGACTGATCGAAGACCGGTGGGACTCCGACCACGTCCTGGCCCATGCAAAGCTAAGCGCTCGTTGGCAGGCGCCATCGACACGAGCCTCACCGTACTTGTTCACCAGCCGCAGTAGCTTCCGTGCCTAGCGTAGGTGCGCCCACGGGTAGTCGGCCGCGAGCAGCTCTGCCATGAAACGGCCGACATGGTGTCCGATCTCGTGGGCCGCGCGAACCATCCGCTGCGGATCGCGCATCGCATAGGGTGTCAGATGCTTCGGGTAGTCCTCGAAGTCAATGCAGCGATCACCGGGCTCCTGGCGCTCATAGCTTCTGATCAACACGCCATCGCAGTAGGCACGCACGATCTTGCTGTCAGCTCGGATCCATAGCCGGCGCCCCACATACTCGGTGGGCAGGGAGTAGATTGCCTTGTCGAATTGGAAGTGGTGGTCGGGGTGCACCTTGCATTGCTGCCACGTCGGAGGGTCAAAGCGCTTGGCTTCCAGCGGACCCAGGGCGTCTTTCTCCACGGCCGTGAAGACACTGAGCGGCCGCTGGCGGGTGGTGCCGTGAGTACGCTTGCCTGCGACTTCGCTGCACCATTCCTAATTTTTGGGGTAGTCATTCGCCGCTGATCTTGTAGCATGAGACAATGTCCTCGTCTCGTCGAAGAATGTCTCGGTTTCGCCTTTCTCGGAACATTCGTTGCTCTGAAACGAGTGTGTTGTCACTGTTGCTGCTCGGGGTTGCTTCCATGCCTGCGATTGCGCTGGACCAGATCCAGGTGCTTCCCGACGATCTGGGTGCTCCTTCCCTTTCCGGTGTCAGGAGCATTGAGTTTAGCCCAAACGGGGAGCATCTATACGCTGCAGCGACGGGCGAGAACGCGATCGTCGTGCTCTCGCGCGAGGCGACGAGCGGTGAATTGAACGTCGTACAGACAATCCGTGATGAGGTCGGGGGTACGAACGAGCTGAGGACGGCAATCTGTGCCGAGATCAGTCCGGACGGCTCCTTCGTCTATGCGGGCGCTGCCAATGACGATGCCCTCACCGTTTTTTCGCGCGATGCCGGCACGGGCCAGCTCACACTCGTCACGACGTACGTCGACAGCAGCAACGGGGTTGACGGGCTCTCAGGTGTCTGGGACATCGCGATCAGCCCTAATGGTACGCATCTCTACACAGTAGCTGGTGGCGACGATGCAGTAACGGCTTTTGTGCGTGATGTCGCCACCGGAGAACTGACTTTTCTGGCAATCTACAAGGACGGGGTGGCGGGAGTTGACGGATTGCGAAACGCTACCGGCATTGCGCTGACTTCAGATGGCGCAGATGTCTACGCAGTCGGCGGTGGCGACGACTCCTTGGTTCACTTCTCTCGCGATGGCGCGACGGGCCTCCTGACACTGGAGACGATCCTCGTCGATGACATATCCGGGATCGACGGCCTCGATGGTGCACAGGAGTTGGCGATCAGTGGTGACGATGCACACATCTATGTCACGTCGCTGATCGATAACAAAGTTGCGGCTTTTGAGCGAGACCTCGCGACCGGTGGGCTGACCTTTTTGCAGGTTTATCGGACAGGGGTAGATGGAGTCGAGGGCCTGGCTTCCAACATCGGCGTTTCCCTTTCGAGTGACGGCTCGAATCTCTACGTCGCCGGATCCGGCTTCGGTGCCGTGGTTGTATTCGAACGTGATCCCTCAACCGGCCTGCTGACCTTCGTCGAAGTTCACTACGACAACGTTGGTGCAACGATGGGGCTCGAGCATGTGGTCGGCGTTGCCGTGAGTCCGGACGGGGAGCACGTTTACGCAGCCGCAGCCGTGGATGATGCATTGACCGCTTTCGAGCGAAATGTCGGGAGCGGTATGCTGACCTTCGTCCAGGAAGTGAGAGACGGCGCCAGCGGTACCGATGGGCTGGACGGCCCCGGTAAGGTTGCCGCCTCTGCCGACGGACTGAACGTCTATGTGAGCAGCTCGATCGACGACGGCGTGGCTGCATTTGAGCGTGATCCTGTTTCGGGCACTCTGTCTTTCCTCGCGTCGTACGAGCACGGTGAATCTGGACTCTTCGGTCTCGACGGCGCGAACTCAGTGGCGGTCAGCTCCGACGGCCGCAATGTCTACGCAACCGCCGTGCAGACCAGTTCTCTGGTGGTGTTCTCACGCGACCCGGCTCTCGGAACGCTGCAGTTTACCGAAGAGCACCACGGTGCCTTTGGGGGCGAACCTGGACTCAATACGGCACGGGACGTCGCCGTGAGCCCTGACGGCGGCCACGTCTATACCGTCGCCAGCGGGGACCACGCAGTCAACTCATGGCTGCGTGATGCTGTGGACGGCAGCGTCACGCGCATCCAAACGACGGCCGACAATCAAGGTGGTGTGGACGGCCTTGGCGGAGCCCACGCAGTCGCCATCAGTCCTGACGGACAACACGTCTACGTCGCCGGAAGGTTTGAGGACGAGATTGCAATCTTTGGTCGTAATCCGACCACAGGAGTGTTGTCCTTCATCGGAATCGAGACGGAAGGCCTCTCCGCCGGCGGTCCGTTGCTCTATTATCTTTCCGATCTCGTTGTCAGCCCTGACGGTTCGAGCCTCTATGCCACGGGCGAGATCGCTGACGCCGTTACGGTTTTTTCGCGCAATCCAGTCACCGGAATGCTGGCGTTTCTCGAGACTCATGAGGACGGTGTTGCGGGCGTCAATGGCTTGGAAGGTGCGGGTGGAGTCGATGTAAGCCCGGACGGCCGCCAAGTTGTGGTCATTTCACGGCATGATGGAGCCGTGGCACTGTTCGCCCGAGATCAGGTATCCGGCTTGCTCTCGTTTGAGCAGGCTGTTTCCGACGGAGGTACTCCAGAGGGTGGGACGCCACTGCCCGCGGGAATCGCTTTCTCGCCGGATGGAGCTCATGTCTACGCGTCCCGCGGTGGCAATGACGTCATCGGTGTGTACCGCAATGCCTTGTGCGGGGACTCCTTTCTCTCAAGCGGTGAAGAGTGCGATGACGGTGGGGTCGCTGACGGTGACTGCTGCTCAGCCACTTGCGCGTTCGAGGCGTTCGGCACGATCTGCGCGCCGGACGGCGAAATCTGTACCGTCGATGTGTGCGACAGCCAGGGAATTTGTACGCACCCTGCGGGTAACGCTCAAAGCATTTGTCGAGCGACGGCGGATCAGTGCGACCAAGAGGAACGATGCGACGGTATACTTCCCGCCTGCCCGGGCGATGGCTTCCTGCCGGACGGCACCACTTGTGAGGACGGACAAGGGTCGACCTTCGATGACGTCTGTCTCAGCGGCGTATGTGTCGGATATTCGATCGGTTGCCCAACCATGCTCGACAACAGCTGTCTTTCGGGTTTCGGCAAGGGACTGCTGAAAATCCGAGGCGGTGATCCGGATCGCCGCCAAGTGAAAGCCAAGCTCCTCAAAGGGCCGGAGCTCGGTCAGTCCGACCTCGGGAACCCGCTCGTTACAGCGGGGACGATCGTGAGTCTATGCATTTACAACGACCAAAGCATTCTGGTTGGTGAGTTCGAAGTCGATCGAGCCGGTGCGACTTGCGCTGGTCGTGCGTGTTGGAGTGCTATCGGTAAGGATCCGCCCGACGGAAAAGGTTACCGATACAAAGATCGGAACCGCAGTGCATCAGGCGTGGAAAGGATTATTTTCAAGGGTGGGCCTGCGGGACGGTCTAAAGCATCCATCGTCGCCAGAGGTTCCTCCGTCCCGGGGGGGATCGCTTCCAGCTTGAGCAGCACCGCAAACGCCACGATTCAGTTGCGGGGCGACGATTCACCTCAGTGTCTGTCCTACCAGTTCACCGATATCGTTCGCCAAGAACCCGATAGCTTCAAGGCTCGGTAGAGGTTGATTGGAAGATCCGGAACGCGGTCGGCGATTCTCTGAGCTACGACCACAGCGTTTTCTACTCACTTGAGTTCACCGGCCCACAGGGCGTCGAGGAACTCGCGCCAAAGGAGAACGGTGATTTCGCCGACCCGCCGCCGGGCATCGCCCCAAGGTCGACGGTGACGCCGTCGACGTCTTTGGACCAAACACGGCCACCAAGGCGACCACGTGCCTCGATGACGAGAGTTTCCATGCCCGCCGACGTCAGGGCGTTGCCGATGGTGAGACCCGCAACCCCCGCGCCAACGACGATGACGCGGTCAGCGGCCACTGATCGGTTGCCGCCGCCGCACCCGGCGGTCCAGATCGACGCAGCGGTCGCAGCGGTTCCTGCGCCGAGCAACTTGACGAACTCGCGCCGGTCCATCTTGCGCGCCGGGCCTTTCTCAGTCGGACGATTCACCGGCACGTCGATTCCTTTCGTCCCATTTCTCCTCTGCGATTCTCAACACTCCAATGCATCGGTTCAATCCCGATTCACGCTAGTCGCGTAACTTTCTCGCGGACGCGGGTTGAGCTCGTCGGTCATCTACGGCGGCCATGCCATCGACTCTCGCCCGCAACGCCGGTCGAAGCAACGTTCTTCCGTTGCTTCATTCCATCACCCTCGATCGTTGCGGCACCTTCATTTTTTCAACCTCTCGACGCTTTCCGACTGAGGTCGATTGCGATACGCGTCGCCGCCACAGCTCGGAACCCGCGGCGCAACGTGAAGGTCTCGCTCCCGGCGTGAACAACAGTCATGGATGCGAGATCGAGCTCGTCGAACGCTGCGTGCATGGACTTCGTAACCGACGGGCTCACTGTTCGCTTGAACTCAAATCCGTGGAGCTTGCGCCCCTGCTCGACGATCAGATCGACCTCCGGGCCCGCATGTGTCGACCAGAAATACGCTCGATCAGCACTGACGTTGAGCACGGAGCAGACTTGTCCGAGCATGAAACCTTCCCAAGACGCTCCCACCTTCGGATGAGAATCGAGATCGCGTCGAGTCGGCAGGTCGAGCAGTGCGTGCAACAGACCCGAGTCCCGTACGAACACCTTGGGGGACTTGACCTGACGCTTCTTGATGTTGGCGTGAAACGGCCGCAAGACGCGGATCATGAAAGTGGACGCCAGCACATCCAGATAGCGCTGTGCGGTCTTGTAGTCAGCGTCGAGAGATCGCGCCAACTCGGAAGCGTTCCACACCTGGCCATGGAAATGCGCCATCATCGTCCAAAAGCGACGCAACGTCGCCGCAGGAACTCGAAAACCGAACTGTGGGAGATCTCGTTCCAACAAGCTCCGGACGAACTCGTGGCGCCACTTCATCGAACGAGCGCTCGAGGGCGCCAAGTATGCACGGGGAAATCCTCCCCTCAGCCATAGGCGGTTGAGGTTTCTCTCCCCGATTTCACTCACTCGAAACCCATCCAACTCGTGATACGCGATTCGTCCCGCGAGCGATTCCGAGCTCTGTCGCAGGAGATCCGGCGAGGCGCTGCCGAGTACGAGAAATCGCGCAGGACGACGGGGGCGATCCGCAAGCACTCGCAAGACGGGAAATACTTCCGGTAGCCGCTGGATCTCGTCGAGAACGACCAAACCGCGCCGCTCCTGCAGAGCCCGCATCGGATCGTCGAGTCGGGCCAGATCGCGAGGCGACTCGAGATCGAACACGTTGCCGCGATCGACTTCCGCCTCGCTCGCCAGCTGACGCGCCAGAGTCGTCTTCCCCACCTGGCGAGGCCCGACGATCCCCACCACCGGAAAATCGCGCAGAAGACCTTTGACCGTGGAAACCTGCTCTGTCCGCCAAATCATGACGATTGAAAATTAGGATATAGACTCCTATTTTTCAACTGGTATACAACCGAGGAGCAGGCCCCCATCGAACTTCAACAGGTGGCTAAATCTCAGGGAAAGCGAGCCAACATAAGAACGTTCGGAAGCCTACGAGCCCGGCAGAATCGAAGAGACCGGCGCGGCGTCCCTTTGCTTCCGGTAGAACCTACTTGGGTTCCGTACCCGCCGGTTTGGGTTCGAGTGCGGCTTGGCAGCGCCGTTCCAGGCGGAGGACTGCAGCGCTTCGACGCCTGGCGTGTGGAAGCGACTCGATTGCGTCGAGCGCGGTGCTGAACGCGAGTCGGGCCTCGGTGATCAAGCCGGCGTGCTGCAAGAGTTCGGCGCGGCGGACCAACCAGTGCGGCTGTCGCGGCGTGCGCCGCAGTAGCAGATCCAAACGCCGCAGCGCTTTCTCGTAGTTGCCGCGCTGCGCTTCTATGTCGAGTGCGGCGAGCTCGAGCACCGGAAGTGCTCCCAGTCGCGCCAATCCTTGGTCGAGACCGCTCAGTGCGGCGTCCTGGTAACCCGCTGCTGACTGCAAGCGGGCCCTGCGCAAGTAGTCGCCCGGCGTAGCACTTCCCGCGAGGATCATGGCGCGGTCGAGATCCGCCGCCGCCTCGGCGGGTTCTCCGAGTTCTTCCCATGCGCGGGCGCGCTGGCGCAGCGCGTCGGGGGCCTCACCCCCGGCAAGTATGCGGTCGAGAATTATCCTCGCCATGGCGGGCTTGCCGGACTCGAGATAGACCCCGGCGCGGCCCATCCAGACGGTACGGGAGTCGGCATGGTGCAGCGCCGCCAGGTCGTAGCTCGCCAGTGCCGCATCCCATTCCCGCCTTTGCCGCTGCAGGCGCGCTCGTTCGAGATGAACGGACGAGTCGCCCGGATGTTCGGCCTCTTTGTGGGCCAGATCATCGAGACTCGCGTCAATCGTGGGATGCGCCGACGCCGTCGTCGCGATCGTTGCCGTTGCGATGGCCGTCGCCGTCACCGCAAGAAAGAGAGCCAGCACCGGAGCCAGACGATCGAGGTTGGCAGCCGGTTGAACAGTAGAGTGCGCGCTTTGCCTTCGACCTCCGCCACGGCTTCGGTTGACGAGCAGGATTCGCGACTCGCCCTTACGCTCGCTCGAATCCCCATTTTCGCTTGTGCATCTGCTTTTCAATGAAGTGTCACGGCAACTTTGCTTTGAATCCGGTGGTGTCATTGTTCGTCGCCGCCGTGTAGGTCGCCTCCCAGCACGCGGCCGTCTCGCTATTGACGAGCTGCGCCGTCACCGGCAGCGTCAGCGGCAGAGCCAAGGCGGGGATTGATGCGCCCTTCGCCACAACCTTCACCTTGCCACGGTCGCTGTCGCTTTCCTTGAGAAGAATCTTCTTGACACCATCAGCCGTGGCGGCGCTGTCGCGGTAACGATATTTCCCGGTCCGCGCCCGCCATTTCTCCGAATGCGCGGGTACATCTGCGTTGAGCAACTGGCCGCCCTGATCGTATAGACACAAGGCGTAGTCAGCCGACGTGACAGGATGGCCGAAGTCTGCAAGCGCTGTCGTCCCTCGCAGCCAACTCCATCTCACCAACCGCCGCTCGGCGTTGGGCTGCTTGATACGCAGCACCGAACGGCCGGGGGAGAGACAGCCGGGTGTCGGGGCACTCGGACAGAGACCGCCTTTGACGATCGTGAAGTGATCGGTGACCAATCCGCTACTGTTCAGGAAGTTGGCGTTGAGCACGCCTCCGTCGATTTCGAGAACCATAGAGCCGAGCTGATTCAGATTCGCGATCATTACAGGGTGATCGAGCGAGCCCCCACTGATCTTTCCCGAGCTACCGGCTACGGCGTAGACGGCCCCTTCGTGCGGCGCCGGCCCCACCGTGCCTTTGCGGTAAACCCCGCTGCCGTCGGCCTGTCCATCGCCGCCGTCGACGATCATTGCCTCGGTCAGAGTTGTCGAAAGGCCGTAGTGTCCGTCGAGCAAGACACTGCGCTCGTAGGAATGACTGTGTCCACCTAGCACCAGGTCGACACCATAGTCTTCGAGGATGGGAAGAGCGTTCTCGCGCATGTCGATGAGGCGCGACTCGGTATCGGAGTTGTGGGAGCCCTTGCTGTATGGAGGGTGGTGCCAGAAGGCAATTACCCAATCCGCCGTCGTCGACTGCAAGTCGAGCTCGAGCCATGACATCATGGCGCCCGCGGGTGAACGGTCGCTGTCGTAGGAGTCGAGACAGATGAAGTGAATGTTGCCGTAGTCGAAGGAATAGTACGCTTCGCTACCCGAGGGCACGCCGCCGGCTTGTGCCGCCGCCGGGAGAGTGAAGATGTCGAAGTACGGCCCGGTCTGGGTGCCCGAGTCGGCCGAGTGCCCGTCGTGATTGCCCAGCGTCGACCACAGGACGGAGCTGCGCAACATGGTCGGGTACATGTCGAATACTGCGGCCTGGTATTCCTCGTCAGTGCCGTCGTTGTACGCGTTGTCGCCGAGCATGAGCCACAGGTCGGTCTCGCCGAAAGGAACAGCCGCCGCATAGGCGTCACGCACCGCTTCGGCATTGGCGTCGGCCGTGCCAGAGTCGCCCAGCACCCACAGTCGCGTGGGTTTGGCGGTTCCGGTCGGAGGAGGAGTGAGAAACGTGTAGCTGGCGTCCCCTGCCAGCGGCGCGATCGTCGTTCCAACCGAGTAATAGTAGCGGGTGTCGCTCGATAGACCCGTCAGCGCGATCTCGTGATCCGACTCGATCGTCACGTCACTTACAGACGAGACCAAGGCGTTGGGGTCGATACCGTATTGAACGCGTGAGTCGGTCGGCAAGTCTGTGCGCCAGCGCACCACAACACTGTTCGGCGTACCTTGCTGAAGGTACGGTCCGCGACTGACCATGCTGGGGTTGTCGGAGCCAACCAGCTCGAGATCGAAGCTGATGTCCGAACTGGTCGGTGATCGCTGGTGAATCTCCACGGCGAGCACGTTGGTTCCCTCGAGGAGAAGGGTGCTCGGGAAAGCCGACGCGAAGAGCGTAGACTCGCCGCTGCCGCCGACGCTGGAGCTGGCGACGGTTGACGCAGTGATCGTTCCGGCCGGCATGTTGGTGCGGTAGATCTCGGTGCCGTTGAGATAAACGACGGCGCCGTCGTCGCGCAGGATTTGCAAGTCGAGGCGCGGGTAGCTGCCGACGCCGGTGACCGAAAAGGTGTGTCGGAAGTAAGTCGTAATGTGCTTGTTGTTCGAATCACCGCCGAAGCTGACGACGGTCGTCTCGTCGCCGTCTCCGTAGCCGAGTTGAGCTGCGCCGCTGCTCCAACCCGAATCGTCGAAGCTCGAAGCTTGCCACACCGTCCCCTGATCGGAGCCATCGTCGAGGTAGCGCCAGGTACTTCCGATCGGCACGAATGTCGTCTCGATCGCTCGTACTGAGGGCACCGCCACGGCGGCAGTCATGATCCAGACCACCGAAATCCCCTTCGCGGTGCGTGCGAAGCTGCCACCCATACGTATTCCCCTTTTATCCTCGTTTTTCGGCGAAGCCGCCGCCGCAGTGTAGCCTCAAGGCAGCGCGCTCGTAAACATGGAATTCTGCTCGTCGGCCACAAAGCACTCCGAATTCAATCGTTTCTAACGAGACAGTCTCTAGTCGAGAGGTTTCGTGATACGCGATTCGTCCCGCGAGCGATTCCGAGCTCGGTCGCGGGAGATCCGGCGAGGCGCTGCCAAGTACGAGAAATCGCGCAGGACGACGGGGGCGATCCGCAAGCACTCGCAAGACGGGAAATACTTCCGGTAGCCGCTGGATCTCGTCGAGAACGACCAGACCTCGCCGCTCCTGCAGAGCCCGCATCGGATCGTCGAGTCGGGCCAGATCACGAGGCGACTCGAGATCGAACACACTACCGCGATCGGCTCCCGCCTCCCCCGCCAGTTGACGCGCTAACGTGGTCTTCCCCACTTGGCGGGCCCCGACGATCGCCACCACCGGGAAATCGCGAAGAAGGCGCCTGACCGTCGCAACCTGTTCGGTCCGCTGAATCAATATGGTTGAACATCAGGATATAGACTCCTAGTTTTCAACCATCAATCTCGCGATCTTGATGTTCGAAGCTACCGATCGACTCGGCATCGTCTGGCAGTAACGAACCAGAGGCGTCATCATCGCAGGGCCTGGGGATGCGGATTCTGGCTATTTCCTCTCGCAAGCTCTCGAGCTGCTTGCGCACTTCGTCCAACTCTTTGTCGATTGCACGCATGAGCAACATCCTCGTCGATGTTGCCAGGAAGTAGCGAAATCCATCCCGCACCAACAGTTGGGATTTCTACGTATCTCGTGCAGGCAAAGGAAGAAGTGGCAAAGAATGCGCACGACTGCCGCTGCACTGCCGAGCGGGTCGGCAGTGCGGTAATTGAAATCCCGACTTGGCATGGCTAGAGACAGACGGATGTGGGTGCAAAGCGTGCCGAAGGCTCTGACTGCCGGGATCCTCGCCCTGGTCGTCGGATGCGGCGGTGGTAGTGGAAGCGGTGGGGACGAAGAGGTCGTGCGCGAGCTCTCTTTCGATCATCCCGAGCGCTGTGCCCAATGCCATCCTCGCCAGTACGCAGAGTGGCAGGGCTCGATGATGCGCTATGGTGCGATCAGCCCGGTGTTCAGTGCCCTCGAAGCAGTCGGCAACTCGCTGACCGAGGGCGCCTTCGCCGCCGACGGGGAGCAAGCGCTGTTTTGCCAGCAGTGCCACACACCGATCAGCGTGGCGATGGAGGAGTTCCCACCCTTTTCGGAAACCGAGGGCCGTCCGTCCCGCGACTTCCTCGGCGACATCGGGCGCCACGGATTGTCCTGCGATTTCTGCCACCAGGTTTCCCACGCCGACCTCGAAGGCAGCCTGCTCGGTGACGGCATCGCCAACGCATCCTTCGTCATGGAGACGGGCGACTCGAAGTTCGGACCGATTGCCGATCCGATGGTGAGCCCCTTTCACGACGGGCAACGCAGCGACTACCTCAGCAGTCCCGAATTCTGCGGAAGTTGCCACGACGTGCGCATCAACGCCAACGACGCGGTGACCGGCGAGCCGTTCCTGCGGCTGGAGAATTTGTTCACTGAATGGAGTGAGGGCCCATACGCGACGGCGGCGAACCCACTCGGTCGCGTCGTCACCTGCCAGGACTGTCACATGTCGGCGTTTCCGTACGAACCTCCGGGCACCTACTTCAGCGACCATGTCGCGGTGTATGGGGATACGCCGTTGCGACGGGCGTCGACGCACTACTTCACCGGCGTCGACATCGCGCTGGTCGATTTTCCGGGCCAGGCGCCGCAGGGCTTGGATTCGCACGGTTTGCCGGTCGGACAGGTCGACCGGCGCCGCGACCTGTTGCGAGCGGCATGCACGATCGAGATCGATGCGGGCGAGGTGAGCGGCGACGGGCGCACTCTGCCACTTTCGATTGGCGTCACGAACGTCGGAGCGGGACACAACGTTCCGTCGGGATTTTCACAAGAGCGCCAGGTCTGGATCGAGCTGACGGTCACCGAGGCCGGCGGGACGAAGATCTACGAGTCCGGGTTCCTGATCGATCGCGCCCATCCGGAGACCGGGGAAATCACCCCGGACGGCAACCTGGATGACGAAGATCTCGAGAACTTCCACGCCGAGATCGATCCCGCGACGATGGAAGCGGTGCTCGAGCACGGTCCGGATTGGGACCAGCGGCCGGCGGTCAACCTCGGCTTGACGAACTTCGGCAACCAATTTCGCCGCATTGGTCGCTTCGGCAACGAGGAAGTGCTGTCTCCGTTTCTCGCCAACCACATGGACAACTCGCACTCGCTGCCACCGCTCGAAACCGTCTGGACTCGGTACGATGTACCACTACCAAAAGGCGTAACGGGTCCGATCGATGTCTCGGCGCGATTGCGCTTCCGCGCCTTCCCGCCGCACTTCCTGCGTTCGCTGGCCCAAGCGCGGCCCGACCTCGTCAACGAGGCCCTCGTCGATCGCAACCGCATCGTCGACATGGCGGAAGCCAGTGCCAAAGTAGTGCCCGGGGAGCGGGAATCCGCGGCCGGCAACGAGAGCCGGCTCTAATCACGAGAATCAACGGCTTCGCTGAGCAGGCCCTCTGCGGTTGCTGCTTGCGGAGTCAGGTGTGGGGTCGGATTCGTAACGAGTCATCAGGAGGCACCGCGCAAACGACTGAGAGGTGTCGCAAAGAAAGTGACGCGGCATCCATCGGCGTCACCGCCGAGAACGGGCGCCGGCGGGCCTTGGCGTGGCGTTCGAAATCGCAGTCGACACGATTCCGGTGCCGGCTATTCTGCGAGTGTGTCTGAGAGTTTTTCAAGATCCCGGACGAGCGCACGCCCTGTCACACTGCACAGAGGAGCGCATGCAGAGTTGTCCGACCGCGTCGCCTCCCGGGCTGGCCTGAGTGAGGACGAACGCCTACTGGCGAGGCGCCTTCGCCTCTGGTCGTCGATCGGCCCGCTACCCATCGCGGCCTCGGCCCTCTTCAACTTCGCCGTTTTCCAGGATCGCATCGCTGAGCGTCTGGCGGCGCACCTAGCGATGATCCTCGTTTGCCTTGCGGCTCGGTTGGCGATCGATACGACGTGGGCCGCCGGCCGGGCTCGTCTCGTCGCCGTGGCCTTCGTCATCGGTGTCGATTCCGCGCTCTTCTGGTTGCTGTCGCTGTCGCGCGCGGACATGGACGTACTCGCATCCGTCATCGCGATCTTGAACCTGACTCTGCCGATGCTTTTGCCGTGGGGGATCGCCGAACAACTGGCGGTATCGGCCTACGCGGCCGCCGGATTCGTCGCCCTGATGCCGTGGCAGGATCTCGAGGCGATACGGGCGTACAACGTGTCGTTCGGTCCCGCCTTCGCGATCGTTGCCTCCGTCGTGCTGGTGATCGACTCGGGCCGCCTGCGGCGCGCCATGTCTTCGGAGCGTGCACGTGTGGCCGAGCTTTCCAGCGAGAAGGAAACGCGCGCGCGTTTCGTCTCGACGGTGTCACATGAATTCCGCACGCCACTCACCGTGATCCAATCGCTGGTCGAGGTCCTCGACCGCTATGGCGAACGCCTGACCGCTGCGGAACGCGCAGAGCGTCTCGACAAGGTGCGCTCGGAGATTGCACACATGACTCAGCTCCTGGACGCCCACGTCGAGATCGAGACGAGAGACGCGGTGCAGGCGCGATGCGTTCGCGAGAAAGTCGATCTCGCGGACATCTGCCGGCAGATCGTCGCGTCGACCGAGACCGCCCTATCGCGCGATCACGAGTTGGTGGTCGAGGCGACCGGACACGCCGAGTTGGATCCAAACCTTCTGCGCCAGATTCTCAGCAACCTGGTCACCAACGCCCTGAAGTACTCTCCTCCAGGGTCGAAGGTCCGCGTCGAGCTGCACGGCAATCGGGATCATGCCGAGCTTCGCGTCAGCGATGAGGGGATGGGAGTTCCCGCCGCAGACCAGGCCCGACTCTTCGAACCATTCGAAAGGGGCTCCAATGTCGACGACATCGAGGGAACCGGGCTCGGTTTGGTGATCGTCCAACGCGCCGTCGAGGCACACGGTGGAAGCATCCAAATCGACAGCGTCGAGGGGCGTGGGACGTTGGTCGCGGTCATCCTGCCCGGGTCCGGAGTCCCGTTGCCGAGTAGCGTTTCGGCTGCATCACAGAGCGAGGCATCCGGTGCGGCGCCGGCACCATCATCCGCGGCGGTACCGACGCTCGCGACGGAAATTCAGAAGTGAGGATGGGTTGGAGGATTCGGGATCGATGACGACGATCATGACCGTGGAGGATTCTGGTACCGTGCGCGACGAGCTGGCAACGATCCTGCGTTTCGAAGGCTACGACGTCATGGAGGCGGAGGACGGTGGCGTGGCGCTGAGTCTCCTGGTCGAGCGCGTTCCCGATTTGATTCTCTGCGATCTGATGATGCCGAGAGTGGACGGGTATGAAGTGTTGCGACGAGTTCGCAGCGACCCCGCCCACTCGAGCGTTCCCTTCGTTTGCCTCAGCGCACGCACCGAGCGTGTCGATATCGCACGCGCCATGGATGCCGGCGCGTCGGACTACGTCACCAAGCCCTTTACCATCGACACCCTGTTGTCGGTGATTCGGGATCACCTCAGATCTGAACCTGGCGGTAGGGAATCGCCTTGACCCCACTGCGCTTTTCTCTCGCATCGGTCGCCGGTGGCGCACTCCTCGCCGCGCTGAGCGCGATGGTAGGGATCGCCGCTACGCCGGTGAGCGTTCGGGCAACAGCGGTCTCCGAGATCGGGCGTGCGCTCGCCGACGGCACTCGTTGGACCATCGACGTGAGCGCGCGCGTATCCACACCGTCGCGCGAACCTGAAGTCGTGACGCAGGAGTTCGTTGGTCTCGACCTTCACAAGGTCGTGAGCTCTCGGCACTACGACTGGGCAACCCTGCGTGTTCAATTGTATGGATCGCGCATAGACGGTTTGGGCCGCTCCGACACCGATCTCCAGTACCGCTTCGTCGACCTGAACATCACACGGTTCTTCAACGGCATGCTCAACCTGCGAGTCGGACACTTCGAGGTTCCCTTCGGTCTCGAATACCCCATCGACACCAACGGTACGCTGCGCGACTACTTGAGTGGCACCAATCTCGGACTGAAATCCGACTGGGGCCTATCGGTGAACGGCGTGCTGCCGAGCTTCGAATACGAGCTGGCGCTCAGCCGCGGTAGCGGCAACGAGTACGACGACGGCGGCGATCCCTTCATCGTCGCCGGACGGGTTGGCACGAGCCGCGATCGCAATTTGATCGTCGGTCTCTCGGGCTTCTGCGGGCGGTTGTACGATCAGCCCGATCAGACACGGACTCGAATCGGTCTCGACGCCCAGTACTTCTACCGGCTGTTCTCGGTTCTCGGTGAGTTCAACGCCGGCCGTACCGGCAGCAACGACGAGATCACGGGACTGGCAGAGCTCAATTGGCGGAGTCCCAACGAGCGCTGGCGCCCGTACTTTCAGACCGTCTACCAGGTGCACGAGAGTGTATCGCGCTGGGATGCGATGGTTCACTTGAACCTGGGCATCGAGGTTCACTTCAATCGTCACTTCGACGTCGCCTTCCAGCATCGGCAGGACGTTGCGACCTTTGACACCGCGCCGCTCGATGGATTTTCGACCGTGCAGGCGCGGTATCGGTTCTGATCATGAAACGACTCTGGAAAAAGTTTTGGATCGGCGGCTCGTTGGCCCTCGTCACCGTGGCACACGGGCCGGCGGCGCTGGGCGAGGCCTTTTGCTCGCTTCGCGATCCGGTGCGAGAGATCTACGAGATCTTTCCCGAGACGACACACTATCGGTCGATCGTTCGCCAGATCGACGAAGCACATCGGGAAGATCTCGCCGCTCGGATTCCGCTGGCGTTGCACTACGATGAGTTCGGCCGCCATACCCTCTACGTCACCTACCAGGACGACAAAGTCCTCGGTTACGTACAGGTGCGGTCGGAGCAAACGGAGTGGGGCCTGGTCGAGATCGCCTGGGGTCTCACGCCTGAGCTTCGCGTACGCGACTTCCGTTTTCAGCGCTGCCGGTATCCGCAGCGCGGGCTGGTGGAGGACGCGTCGTTTCGCTCGCAACTCGTCGGCCTCGATCTGGACGGGATGGTGGCCTTGCTGCCGGGCGATCGCTCGACCAAGAGCCTGAGTTCCTTTCAGACTCCGCGGGGTGCCGAAGGCCTGGTCGCTGCCCTGATTCGCTGTGGTGCCAAGACCATCGCCGTGACGCAGACGGTTTGGAGTGAAGATCTGGTCGACCCGACCGGTGAGGTCGAACCGGTATCGGCAGTCGAACCCGATTCCGACGCCGAGGCCGTGTCGGATGAAGCGGAGAAACGCGAATGAAGAAACATCGACACCGCGAGAGTTGCGCGACGCGGTTTCGCCGGCGCGTGTTTCCCGAGGCCCCCGTCGTCCCCGCCAGCACCGGCGACGACACGACCGAATGAATCGATCATGGGCATCCGCCGACTTCTACTGATCATCATCGCCGTCTGTTCTCTCGGCGGTTTGGCGTTGAGTCTCGGGAGCACCGCCGGGTACCGCAAGCTCGATATCGATGCGCGTGAGCTCGGTCCGCAGTCGGCGACGATGAAGGACCTGTCCCGAGTCAAACTGCTGGCCGGCCAGTGGCTGGTGGCATGCGACCTCGTGCTTACAGAGCGGCAGACCTACCTGGCCAACCTGGCCGGCCGGCAAGCAGAGGCCCTCGCGACCATGATCCGGGAAGTTGCGGGTTCTCCTTTGGCGATCGATCACGCCGCCGATCTGCGCGAGGCGACGGGACTCGTCGAGAAGATCGCCGGCAGCGTGCACGACGCCACGAGGCAAATCAGCGGACCCCGGGGCGCCGGCTTTGACGCGGTCGTCGAAGTCGTCGATGCGGATTCGACCCGCCTCGTCGCCATCCTCGATCGCGTCATCAACTCGATGACCGTTCAGTCGGCGGCGGCAGTGGAAGCGGTCGACCGCTGGCGTTGGTTGCTCACTGCCGGCGTCGGCGCCGGCGTGTTGATCTATCTTCTGGCGGTGATCGCGGTTGGCAAATGGGCCGCCTCCGCTCTCGCTCGCCCGGTTCAAGAACTGACCGAGGCTGCACAGCACGCTGCCGACGCCAACACCGATACGTTCGAGGTGGCAGAACACGGCCCCGCCGAGGTACGCAAGCTCGCGCGATCGATTCGAACGTTCATCCGCAGTGTCGCCAGCGAGCGCAATCGCGCCGATCTCGCCGCTGCAGAGACGGAAGTGGCGCGCGAGCGAGAACGCGTCGCGGATATGAAGAGTCGGTTCGTCATGATGGCCTCACACGAGTTTCGCACGCCGTTGGCGGTGATCCAGGCCGCCGCTGAATCGCTCCGTCGCTACCGCGATCGAATGGACAGCGGACAGCGTGAAGAGCGATTTGATCGAATCTCGCAAGGGGTGCAGCAGATGACAGGGCTCATCGACGACGTTCTGATCTTCGGCAAGTCCCATGCAAGCGCGCTTTCATGTGTGCGAGAGCCGGTCGATCTCGAGTCACTGTGCCGCGAGGCTTTGCACGATGCGAGGGTGAAAGCCGGGCCGGGTTGTGAGCTGACGATGCAGGTCGAAGCGGGCGATTCACCACCGCTGCTCGATCCGGCTCTGGTTCGCCGTACGCTGAGCAATCTGCTCGACAACGCCGTCAAGTACTCGCCCAATGGTGGTCGTATCCAGTTGGCAGCGTCCTATCGCGACGATGTGGTGACGTTTCGAGTCAGCGACGAGGGGATCGGCATTTCAGCCGACGATCAGGCTCTCATCTTCGAACCCTTCCATCGCGGGCACAACGTTGGAACGATCCCCGGATCCGGGCTCGGCCTCGCCATCCTTCAAGACGCGGTGGAAGCGCAGGGAGGCAGCATCCTGGTCGAAAGCGACGCCGGACGCGGTGCGACGTTCGTCATAGACCTACCGGCGCAGGACGAGCAGGCGGATCAGGCCTCGGCAGTAGGTTCGTAGTTCGCTGCGTCCGTTTGCCCTGGCGACGGCCGGTAGGACGCGGCATCACTGCGCGGAAGACGGACAGTCACGGTCGTTCCGCTCTGTGACGCACTCTCGATGGTCATCTTGCCGCCGGCCAGCTCGACGATGCGTCGCGCGATCATCAACCCCAGTCCGAGTCCCTGTTTTTCGAACATGGATTTGTCGAAGTGGACGAAGTGATCGAACGTGTTGAGCAGATGCTTGCTGATTCCGCAGCCGCGGTCTTCGACTCGCACGACCGTCTCGTTACGCGATTTTCTGTTCGTCACGGTCACCGCAGATCCCGGCGCGGAAAACTTGAGAGCATTGTCGACCAGCTCTTCGACGACCTTTGCCAGGTATGCCTGAGAGAGAGGAGTGAAGCTCTCCTCGAGGTCGAGGGTGATGTCGGAGATGCGGTCCCGTCCGGAAGCGATCCCGTTCGCCGCAGCGCGCACCACCTCGGCAACCGATGCAGTAGCGCCGTCACAGACGGCGATCGGTCGTTCTCCATGGAGTTGCTCGGTGAGGATGAAGTTCTCCATCAGCGCCTGCAGCCGGAGTGCTGCCGAGTGGATTCTCGCCGCTATGTCGGCGACCTCTGCGACATCGGGAACTCCCTGCGGATCGAGAAGCATGTCCGCGAACCCGACGATACAGTGGAGCGGCGTTCTCAGTTCATGTGGCAACACTGCCT
Source organism: uncultured Binatia bacterium (SeqCode) (assembly GCA_965216585.1). Classification (GTDB taxonomy): domain Bacteria; phylum Desulfobacterota; class Binatia; order HRBIN30; family CADEER01; genus CADEER01. Next base: position 2,056,436 of record CBDCGC010000003.1, read on the forward strand.
CGAGTCGCTCGCGCAGGTTTTGCACCCTTGCTTCACCCCGTGCTTCAGCGCGATCCCGTTTTTCGAGAGCAGCCCGAACCGCGGCAAGCAACTCATCGACGCCGAAGGGTTTGGTCAGAAAGTCGTCGGCACCTAGATCCATGGCGCGCCGCAAGTCGCGGCGATCAGCACGTGCGGTCAGACAGACGAAGGGCACGACGGAATCCCTCAACTCCGCGCGCACGGCCTCGAGAGTCTCGTAGCCGTCCAACACCGGCATCATCAGATCGCTGATAATGAGATCCGGACATTCCTCTTCAATCAGATCGAGTCCTTCGCGACCGTTGGCTGCCCGGCGGACGGAAAAGCCTTCAAACTCCAGGATGGCCGCGGTTTCCTCGCAGATGTCGGGGTTGTCCTCAATCACCAAGATGCTCCCCGAGCGACTGCCAGCGGCACCGCCGGAAGTGACGCCGGATGCGCCGTCGCGAGTGTCCTTGCAAGTGTCGCCAGCCGATGGAGTCTCGGTCTCCGACACCATTTTTTCACAACGCGGCAGAAGGACGATTGCGGTGGTGCCCTCTCCCGAACGGCTGTCGATCGTCAGACGACCGTTCGCCAGTTCCGTGATATGCGTGACGATGCTCAAGCCGAGACCGCTGCCTGCCGTTTCGGACCCAACCGGCGATCCGGTGAGAACGCCCGAATCGGTTGCGTTCATGCCGCGGCCGTGATCGACGACGCACACTCGCGTATCGGTACCGCTGGTTCGGCATTCGACGCGCACCGGCGTGCCCTGCTCGGAGAAGACAAATGCGTTGGCGAGCAGCTCCTCGATCAGTCGCGTCAGATAGGCTTCGCCGATCGGCAGGGGGCCGGTGTGCAGATCCAGATGGAGATCGGTTTCGCGTCCGTGCTCTTTCGCCATCTTCTCGGCGATCTGGCGAATCACGACATCGACGGGATCTGCCTCCGGTCCGGGGGGGATGACTCCGTCGTCCCCCTCTGCACTGAGGAACGTGGTCTGGGCGTAGAGGAGAAAGTTCTCAGTGAGTCGGCAGAGATGCTGCCCGGTCGCCGCGACGTCTCGGGACGCCTGTCCGATCTGATCGATGCTGAGGTCGCATGCCGATGTCGCGAGGGACCCCGAATGCTCGAGCAGCGCGTCCAGAGGAACGCGCAGCTCGCGCGGCAACGCCGCGCTCAGATCGAGGTGGAGCTGCTCGACTCTCGTGACGGACAGGCGCGCACTTCGCGCGACGCGGTCCAGCGCGGCGCGAATCGCCGTCAGGATCTCCAGGGACGTATACGGCTTTGTGATGAAGTCGTCCGCCCCGGCCTCCATGGCACGGCGCAAATCACGGCGATCGGTACGGGCGGACAGGCACAGGAAGGGGAGGGAGACGGTCGCCGGGTCGGCGCGCAAGGAGGCCAACGTCTGCCAGCCATCCAAATCGGGCATGGTCAGGTCGCAGAGCACCAGATCGGGCATCTGCTGGTGCACCATCTCCAAACCGCGCCGCCCGTTCGCCGCTTTGCGGACGCAGAAGCCCTCGAGGGACAAGATGGTTGCGAGCTGCTCGCGCACATCATCGTTGTCCTCGATCACGAGAACGGTTGAGCCCATCACCGGCTTCGTTGCAAGTGCTATGCCTCTCGCCGCAGCGCCACCTGGTAGTTGATGAGCGGAATCCGAGCATGCCGGTGTGGTGGTTTTCGTACCACCCGGCAAGTATGGTCCGGCATTCCCCCCGGCAGCATCTCGAGAACCTCGAACCGCCGTGCGTTTCCGCCAATCACTTGGCCATCGGAACGAGGGCGGCATTTCGCGCGGCCCTTCCACGCTCTCCGCGATGAATCTTGATGGACGCGGAATCCCTTCCCTATCCAGCACCGCCGCCGCGAAATTCGAGGCCATCGAAGGTTTCGGCGTTTCGCCACTGGTCGATGAACTCGAAATAGGCAGCCGGGCCAGCCGGGTAGCCGGCGGCGCTCTGAAGATCGGCGGGAGTCGGTTCCTGGCCTTCGTTGTTGTAGTAGCCCGGGGTGCAATCGGGGTTGCTGAGTAGCGAACCGTCGCCGCTGTTGAGTAGATCGACCCACGCTCGCTCGGCCTCCTCGGTCGCCTCCACCTCGGCGGCTCCGCTCTCGAGGGCGCCGGCGACGACCGCAGCGATTTCCAGGCCTGCCTCGTTGAGGTTGTGTGTGATGTTGGAGATCAACCGCGCGCCATGGCTCAGACCCTCGATGAAGAGGTTGGGAAAGCCGTGGACGTAAACTCCGTGGAGGCTCCGCATGCCGCTCGACCAGTGCTCGGAGAGCTTCAGACCGTTGCGCCCGACGGTCTCGTAGGTAGCCGAGTGCGCGAGATGCACCTCGAAGCCGGAGCCGAGGATCAGGCAATCCAACTCGTAGTGGGTACCGTTGGCCCATACGCCGGTCTCGTCGATGCGTTCGACACCTTTGCCGTCGGTGTCGATCAGGTGGCAGGTGGGCACGTTGTAGGACTGCAGGTACTCGTCGTGGAAGCACGGCCGCTTGCACAACTGCCGGTACCAGGGTTTGAGCGCCTCGGCGGTGGCGGGATCCTCTACGATCTCGTCGACGCGAGCCCGGATCTCTTCCATCTTCTCGTCGTCGCAGTCCTCGTAGGCCTTGGCGATCAATTCGAAGTCGAGGGTGGCGTCGTTCTCACCCATCTCGGCGACCACGCGTTTGCGGATCCGCTGGGCTATGTCGGTCCAGCCGTCCTTGACCAGATCCTCCTCGGCAAAGCCTGCCATCTGGAGTGTGGCGAAGTTCATCAGCCACTTTCGCTGCCACCCGGGCTCGAGCTTGGCGAACTCGCTCGCGTCGATCGGGTGGTTGTTGCGCACGTCGATCGACGACGGTGTCCTCTGAAAAACGAACAGCTCGCCGGAGTCGCGGGCCAGGGGCGGAATACACTGAACCGCCGTCGCTCCGGTGCCGATGATGCCGACTCGCTTGTCGGCCAGGTTCTTCATCGGCGCGCCGGCCCGGTCACCGCCGGTGTAGTCATAGTCCCAGCGGGCAGTGTGGAAGATGTGGCCGGCGAAGGTTTCGATGCCCGGAATGCCGGGCAGTTTCGGGCGAGTCATCGGCCCGGTACCCATGGCGACGAAGCGAGCCCGAAAGCGATCGCCGCGGTCGGTCTCGATCTGCCAGCGCGAGATGGCCTCGTCCCACTCGAGCTTGGTCACCTGGGTCGAGAAGAGCGCGTTGTCGTAGAGATCGTAGGTCCTGGCAATGCGCTGGGCATGCTCAAAGATCTCCGTCCCGTAGACGTACTTCATCGACGGCATGTGGCCCGTCTCCTCGAGGAGCGGCAGGTAGACCATCGCCGCGGTGTCGCACATCGCACCGGGGTAGCGGTTCCAATACCAAACACCGCCGACATCGCCGGCGCTGTCGACGATGCGAACGTCGGTGATCCCGGCGTCGTGCAAGTGAGCCCCCGTACACAGGCCGGCAAAGCCACCGCCGATCAACGCGACCGTGACCTCGTCGTGCACCGCTTTGCGCTCGACCCGCTCGACCCACGGGTCCTCGACCAGGTCGGCAAACCTACCCGAAGGCTCGATATACTGATCCGCACCGTCGGGCCGCAGTCGCTTCGCACGCTCGATTCGATACTTCTCGCGCAGCGCTTCGCGGTCGATCGACTTCTTCGTTCCGGTCGACGAGCGATCAGCAGGCAACGTCGTGGTCATGACTGACTCCTATCGCAGCAATTTCAACGAGTGTCCTCCACGAGGGTCCTACCCCGCAAGAGCAGACCCCTGTTGACCTGCCGCCCGTGTGGATCCAAGGTGGTTGGATATACTCGATCGGCCCGGCGGTTCGGCTCACACCCGCGCTGGGCGAATACGATCCGGACAAGGCGCGCACCTTCCATCGCGCCATCTACGTGTTCGCCAAGGGAGTTCCACCGGCGTGACCGTGGCGCGCGATCCTCGTTGGTGATCACAAACTCCGCCGAGGCCCGAGTGGATGCGATTCTCTCGAACGGCGGATGAGAGTCGCTTCGACTGTCACGCCCGAGCACAGGTCTCGCAAAGCCGGCGCACCCACCGCTTCACTGCGGGAGTGCCGCGAATCCTTCGCGGAGGAAATCGCGATCGAGTGCGGCTCCCAGCCGTATTCCGAGCCGGCGCATCATGACGAAGGTCGTGCAATCCGTGAAGCTGTACTTCTGATCGCTCCGGTCGCAGAACAAGTCCCATGCATCCGATTCGTCGCCCGCGGTTACCCGAATGACCTCGCAGGCATTCTGGTCGCGCAATGCCTCGCCGACCGCCCGGGCCACGTCGTATCCCAGGCGATATCGGCACAGTGTAACCGTCTCGTCGAATACGTAGTTCGATGTGACTCGGCGGCCACGGAACTCTCGCAACACGTCGCGAACCGCAGCGTGGTCTGGGTCGCCGCGGTTCGCGTAGGCCACCCATGCACTGGTGTCGACGAAGACCCGCTCCATCCGGTGCTCTACCGCTTCTTGCGATACAGGGGTTCGTCGTGCCGACGACCATAATCCGCGGCTTCGTCGGCCACCCCTTCGATGCGCTCGAGTGGGTCCCGCGAGCGCGACTTCTTGCCCAGTCCATCCTCGAGGATCTCACGCACCAGCGACGAGAGACTCCGCCCCTCCCTCTCCGAGCGGCTCTTGAGAACCTCGTACTGCCAGTCATCCAACAGAATCTGCGTACGGTGCATGATGTATGATGTATAGTGTATCACTGAAATCGGCAAACACCCCCGAAGGCGCCCTCGCCAGATGCTGGCGCGGTGCCCCGAGTGAAACTCGCTCCCCCTTCGCCATGATCCCAGAAAACAAGTGCGCGGCGCTGGTCGATTCGGTCGCGAAGCGTCGAGATCCGAAGCTCCCTTGGCCGTGGGCGTGACCCTACCGGGATTTTCGGTCGTCACACTCTCAGCTCCCGAACACGATGTACGCATTCATCGAGCGCTGATCGGATCCAACCCCCTCGACGCTGATCCCGCGGCGGTGCACGCCGGCGAGCGCACCTCCATCATCGCCTGGCCCATCGCTCGCGACGGCCGCAAGCTGCACTCGGCCAGCGCGTTGTACGCAGAAGACGGCAGGCTGTGCGCCTACGCCAAGACACTGTGGATCACCCTGTGAAAACTCGCGTCGTGCGCGATTCGATCAGCGTATGTCCTCGGCGCTGTGGCGTTCGGCCACCTGCTCTTCTTCCGGACCCCACACCTTGTTGACGCGGCGGCCCCGCTGCGCGGCGGGGCGCTCACTGATTTGGGTCGCCCAGCGGACGACGTTCTCATACGACTTCACGTCGAGAAACTCCGCCGCTTCGTAGAGGTTGGCGAGAACCAAACCGCCGTACCAGGGATAGGTCGCCATGTCGGCGATCGTGTATTCGTCGCCGATCAGGTACTCGCGCTCGGCGAGGTTGCGATCGAGGACGTCGAGCTGGCGCTTCACCTCCATGGCGAAGCGGTCGATGGGATACTCGAGTTTCTCCGGAGCGTAGGCGTAGAAGTGGCCGAAGCCGCCACCGAGAAAGGGCGTGCTACCCATCTGCCAGAACAACCAGGAAAGACACTCGGCGCGCGCCGCAGACTCGTCCGGCAAAAAGGCGCCGAACTTCTCCGCCAGGTAGACGAGGATCGCACCCGACTCGAAGACGCGTATCGGTGGCGCGGTGCCGTGGTCGACCAGGGCGGGGATCTTCGAATTGGGGTTCGCGGAGACGAATCCACTGCCGAACTGATCCCCTTCGAGGATGTTGACGAGGTGCGCGTCGTACTCCGCATCGCTCTTGCCCAGGGCGAGGAGCTCTTCGAGCATGACCGTCACCTTGACCCCGTTGGGCGTTGCCAGCGAGTAGAGCTGCAGGGGATGTTTGCCCACTGGAAGCTCTTTGTCGTGCGTCGGCCCGGCGACGGGTCGATTGATCTTGGCGAAGCGGCCGCCGCTCTCGGCGTTCCACTGCCAGACTTTCGGTGGTGTATATGGCGTAGAATCAGACATTCGAGACTCCCCCGTTGGTGACAGGCAAAGCTCCTTCGAATACACCCACAACGCAAGTCTCTAGCGACATCGCCTCCAACTCGCCGGAAACTTCGTGCTTGCAGCAAGGTCGACGACCTGGTCTAACCCGCTCAGTCCATGAACTTCGTGCCGATCCCGTCCGGAACCGTTGTCGCACAAGGCATACGACTGCATCATCGCATCCTCGACCAAACGAGACTCTGCGTTTGTCTCACTTCCATGTTCATCATGGCCTCGGTACCGATCGAAACCAGGGCGAATCGGCCGACACGGACACCGAGCGCAACTGAAAATCGTCGCTGCCTCTGCGATTGCGACGGGGACGGCGAGGTTCGGGTTTCCGACCTGGTGGCCAAGACACGTATTTCTCTCGGGCTCGACCGCGACGGTGCATGTCCGGACGGTAGCGGCACCGGCATCGGCCAACTGATCGCCTGCGTTCGCGCCTCGGTAGAGCAACTCTGCCGCCCTACACCGACAGCCACCGTGACGCGGACGGAGACGCCCGTCATGTGCGAGTGTCGCGCGCGCACGTGCCCGCCTGGGAGCTCGAGCATCCGCCGCGGGGGCTGCTGCCGCCAGATCTGCGCCACGCACACGGCAACGCCAAGTGCATCGCTGACCGCGACGCGCCCACGGCTGATCACCACAGTATTCCCGGCAGTACTTGGCGCGCTGGAGGGCCATTGCCGGAATGGGTCGGTCAGCGGCAACGAGAACCGGCTGACGATCTACTGCCGCCCGGGTCGCGGCCACGAAACCAGGCTCGACGTGGAACGGTTTTCGACGACCGCGGTGGCAAAAGGGCGCTTCGCTGTTCACGCGGGCGAGCCCCTGACGATCGGTGGCTTCGACGCAGTCTTCCGTTGGGCCGACGATCCCCTGCTCAACCGCCACGACCGCGAATACGGACACTTCGCCTGGCAGCCCGACTGCTGGTTGGTCACCGGCCTCTCTTTCGACGACACCCACCATCGCATCGCCCCTGACACACGCGAATTGGCTCGCGTCATCGCCGAACACACACTCGATCAGATGCTGGCGCACTGCCCTGAGTAGAACTCACTCGTCCTCCGGTGTGGTCTCACTCCGCGAGCCAAAGGGTCTCCTTGCCAATGATCCTGAGGTTGACCTCGACGCAACGGTGTTGGATCGTTTGCCGGTAGACTGATATTCGGAAACCGATGTCACCGTCCACGCGAGAGGTGGAAACTCTGCGGCAGCAGGGGTACGTCATCCTCGAAGGCCTGCTCGATCGCGACGAGATTGCGACGATCCGCGCCGAGCTCGATCCTTACTTGCAGAAGCGTCTGATGGGACGGAACGAGTTCGAGGGGTTTCGTTCAGAACGCGTCTACGCCGTGCTCGCCAAAGCTCCGAGCCTCGCCCCGCTGATCGAACATCCGCGCGTTCTGGCGATCGTCGATGAATTGCTCGAGCCGACCTACCTGCTTTCGGCCGCCATCGTCATCCAGGTGCACCCGGGCGAGACCGCCCAGGCCTTTCACCCCGACGACGGCGCCTCGCGGATCCCGCGGCCGCATCCGATGCAAGGTGTCAGCGCCGTCTGGGCCTTCGACGATTTCACCGCCACCAACGGTGCCACCGAGGTCATTCCCGGCAGCCATCTGTGGGAGGAGGACGACTATCCTCAGGCCGGCGATTCGCGCGCCGTTCCCATCATCATGCCGGCCGGCTCCGTAGTGGTCTTCGCCGGCAACCTGCACCACCGCGGCGGCGCCAATCGCTCTGACGTCACTCGGCTCGGCTTCACCCCGCAGTACTGCCAACCGTGGCTGCGCCAGCTCGAGAACATGGTCCTGGCCGTGCCGCCAAAGATCGCCGGTCGCTACTCCCCCCGCATCCAGGAGTTGCTCGGCTACAGCATCGCCGAGCCCAGCTTCATGGGCTACGTCGACGGCGTTCACCCGCGCCGCTTGATCGACCCCGACTTCCGCTCCAAACCCGAAGACAACAAGGGAATCCCGGACGTCCTGCTGACCGAGCATTGATTCCAGGAATCGATGCCCGACCTCCCTTTCATTGACCGGATTTCCATCGAAATCGATGCGCCGGCAGCGACAGCCTGGTCGGCTCTGGTCGATTCGGTCGCCAAAGTATCGAGACCAAAGGCATCCCTGTCGGTAGGTGCGACGCTGCCGGGATTTTCGGTCGTCAGGCTCTCAGAACCAACGGATCTCGGCCTCGCCGGCAGCCACTTCTTCGCCCGCTACACGCTGGATGCCGAGATCTCCGCAATCAACGATCGCCGCTGCCGATTGTCTGCAACGACCCACGCCGCCTTTCCCGGACTGAAGGGAACACTCTATCGCGCGTTGGTCATCGGCAGCGGAGGGCACGTCGTCGTCGTCAACCAACTCCTCCGCATCATCAAGCGTCGCGCGGGGCACCTGGCAACCACAGTGTCCTGAATGGGTTGTTGCTACGGACGATCGTGTCGTCGGCGAAGCGTTGCGACTGTAACACGAGCTCCTCGACGAGCCGGATTGGATCCGCAACGCTCGAACTGAGACAATTGTGAAGTGCAGCGGCATCGGTTTCCACGGGTGCGGTCCCCACGGGATGCGGGTTGGATGCTGTTTGCGGGTATCCGCATCCTTTTGTTAGCGTGTTTAGAGGGGATCTCCTTTTCTGTGAAGCCGAATCATGAGTTCTGCGGAAAGAAAATCGGACCCGGGCCGATCACGTCGGTTCCATATCTTCGGGGGCATCTCACTACATGGACGCGGGTCAGAACCCGGCGGGGAAGCGGCGTTGGGAGGACTGACACTGAGACACTCGGACGAACGGCTTCAGCCAGGGAGGAAGATCTGAATGAGGCCAACCCTAGTCCTGGTTGCTGAGCGCGGCCGGGCTCGGCTCTTTGCCTGGCAGCGTCGCAACGAAGCCCCAACGGAACTGGAGTCGTTCGTGAACCCGGAAGGACAAATGCATGAGACGAGCCTGACGTCCGACTTGCCGGGGTCCAACGCTGGCGCCGACGGCAGCCACCATCGCGTTGGGGCCGAGTGGGTCCGCAAGGATCGCGCTGCTGAAGTGTTCGCACCGAAGCTGGCTGAGCGGCTTGATGATGCGCGCAAGCGAGGCGAAGGCCGGAGCTTCTTCCTGGTCGCCCCGCCGGGATTCTTGGGATTACTGCGATCGCGTCTCAGCGCGGAAACGACGAAGATGGTCGAACGGGAAATCGGGCGCAATCTCGTCAGGCTGCCAATCGAGAAGCTGCAGGAACACTTGGAGCCTGATTGAAGCGCCCCCTCTAGCTAAGCTAGCGAGACTCGGAAATCCAAAGCAACAAAGTACGGGAACACCAACTGCGCCACCGGCGGAAGCTCTGTAAAAGAACCAAAACGAGGGGGTTCTATGTCAACTGTCGATCGTATCGGTGTAGGAGTGGTTTTCGACGAACACGCGAGAGACCTCATCAACTCGGCCGCGAGTCTGTCTGGCGACAGTGCAGCAGTCCTTGATCTGATTCACGTCCTGCGTCCGCCCGCGTTCTACGAACGAGTGCTGCCGAGCGCCCAGCAAAGACCCGACATCGAGCGTGCGGCGGAGCAAGCGCGAACCCATTTGGAAGAACTGGCGGCCACCAAACCAATCGCTGGAACGGGTTACAATTGTCATGTCACGCTTGGCAACCCTGATGTCGAAATCACATCGAAGACAGAGGAGTTGGGCTGCACCCTTACACTGTTGGGACCCTCGCGACGAGACGGACTCCTTCGGATGGGGCGTACCGCACGGCGCGTGGTTCGAAGGTCGCGAATACCGGTGCTGGTCGCCAAGAACCCGGTATTCGGAAAACCATCACGGATCGTCGCCGCCACAGACTTTTCCGACGCCAGCAAATCCGCGCTCGAGCAAGCCGCCTCCCTGGCCCGCTTCTGGGATGCCGATCTGGTGCTACTGCACGTTCTCGAGCCGCTGCTGCATCTGCACGGTCTGACCGCCACAATCGCCGGCGAAAGTGAAGTCTACACCGTCGAGCCGGAGGATCTGGAGCCAGAGTGGTCAGCCCTGATTAGTGAGACCGACCTAACGCAAATCGATCACCGCCATGAAACCGTCAAGGGAGAATGCTCGGCGGCCATCGCCAAGGCCACGGAATCACTTGGCGCAGATCTGTTGGTGATCGCCACGCACGGGCGAACCGGTTTCTCCCATGCGATCCTCGGAAGCGTCGCCGAGGCCGTGCTCGAAGACGCCCCGTGCTCGGTTCTGGTCGTTCGCGCCGCTGCGCCTTCCGCCCCGTCGCCTCGTACGTGAAATCCCGCGGCAGCCCACTCCGGCCAAGCTTCCGGGCTCGGCCGCGGGCAATTGGACTTGGGCGGCGGGTTGATCGTCACCAGTTTCCTTCGAAAGTTTGCAAATCAACGTCTGGATGATTGGCGGAAAACGACGTCGTGATCTCCTCGGAAAGCTCCCAACCGGCGAAATTGTATCGCGCGCGCTGAGGCACGATGAATCCATCCATCCGCCGAAATTCGTCGTACTCGGCGACCAATTCGCCGATACCCAGCGGCGGCATTGCAATCGGGCCAGTCAACCGGACCAGAAGAGCACGGGCGTCAAACGTTAGCCAAAACTCCCGTCCATCCTCGAAACGCACGACGACGGTCTCTGAACCCGCACCCCGCGGCTGCGGTCGTACAAACTTTGCTGCCATGGCACCATCACAAAGAGAATCGAGATGCACGACCGCATTCCAGAGTGCGTGAGATCGAAGCGGCGGGTCTACCGAGTTGTCGGAACCCACGACCACTCCACCAACTGAAGCTCGCATCACATCGCCATCCCAGCAATAGCGATTGGGCTGGCCGGTAGTGAAAACCGACCAGCAATAGTACTCAGGCACATGGAAGACGTACTCGAATCTCCATTCGCCCGGAAAACCGAAGCGCACCTGCGATCGCGAGGTGCGGCGAAAGCTCGACAAGCGGCCGCCGCGCGCCTCGATCGCTCTCTCAATGATCGCCGGGCATCGCGCCGGAAACCCGACCGGCCGAGTCGCCGCACCGCAGCCGCTGACCAAGGCCGCAAGCAAAGCGATCGAAAAGATTGTGGCAGGCACCTCCCGCTCCGACTGGCTCTGCTCGTGGTACTTTACGCAAATGGCTGCGCCAGCACGAGCGAGAAGCCCGGCGACTTCCACTCGCCACATCTCTCTGCGGATCAGCGCAGGCCAGAGATCGAGAGTCGGCAACTCTCCCTCGCAAAAGGATTCGTTCAACTCACCCTCACGATCCCACCGCCAAAGCCGGGTCACGACAAGCAACCAGTTATCATCAACCCCATCGTCGACCAGAATGAGTTGCTCGAGCGGTCAATCGTAGTCGCCCGCTACCGTCTCAACTGGGCTGCTCTCCCAAAACCGCAGCAGCCAAAGAAGCCCCGGGTAGCAGAAACGTCCACACGAAAGAAGAGCGTGGGAACCTGGCTCCTAGCATCTCCGAGCGCGGCCGTCATCGGTAAAGGGTACTTTGGCCTGATTTGGACCGAGGGCACGTCGGCTAAACAGGTAGTCGAGCACCTGCGTACCCTACCCTTCGTCGATCCTGAACGAATCGGCATCGCTGGAATTTCAACAAACGGATTCAAGGCTCTCTCCGCAATCCTCGCCGGCGTACCATTGCGCGCGGCAGTCGTCGTCGGCGCATGCCCCGACTATCACTCATTTCTGGCCAACTCACCACTTGCCCTGGGCGGCGATACGCTCAACCTCGAGCCCGAATACGAAACCTGGCTGAGTGAGCACGAACCATTGCGCCAAGCCGGAAGGCTTACTCAAACGGCTCTTCTCCTCGTCAACGGCGGTAAGGATCACGTCATCCCAGTTCAGTGTATCGAAAACTCAGCACCCGCCATCGGAGACGCGTACGCAGGGGTGGGGCGGCCCGACCACTTCCGCCTCTCCTGGTGGCCAGACGCAACACACAACGAGCTGACAGAGATCGCAACACCGACAATCTTGCGTTGGTGGGGCCAGTGGCTCGGATCGCCAACGACCCGCTGAAACCGCAAGTTGTCGAGCCGCGGAATGCCTACACGCCCAGCCGTAGGATACCGGACGGCGCTGGCGTTCTCGCCCGAGCATTCGCGCCGCTTTGCGGCAGCGCTGCCTTAGCAAAGCGGAGTTCCCCTCAGCCAGGGCGCACGATCCGTGTTCTTGCGCAACCGGTCGCAATCAGAGATTGTCAACGTATGATCGTACAGGATTGGATGTCGACAGAGCTCTACACGGTTCGGCCCAACGATACGACCGCCACAGCGCGCAGGCTAGTAAGGAAACATCGAGTGCGGCAACTGCCCGTTCTGCGACGCAACAGGCTCATCGGAATCGTCACGGATCGCGATCTCCGTGGATCGTCGGACGGCGCCGTTTCCGTCGACCGGGTCATGACCTTTCAGCCGCATACAGTAGCACCCGACGATTTCGTGGACAGTGCCGCCTACCTGCTTCGAACCTGGAAAATCAATGCCGTTCCAGTCGTGAGCGAAGACAAAGTCGTGGGAATCATCACTACGTCGGACCTACTAGACGCCTTTGTAGCGTTATCAGGCGTCTCCGAACCCTCTTACCGATTGACCATCCTGCCCAGGAAGGGGAGCCGCATCGAGACCGTGCGAGCGATCGCCGAGACGCATGGCGCCGAAATCCGCTGGATGCAAGTACGCCGGAACGTACAGCCACGGGAGGTCCACACGCGACTCCGAAGCGCCGACATCGACTCGGTCACCGAAGCTCTAGAAGCTGCCGGCCACTCCATCTCCTGCGTTCTTATGGCATCCCCGGCGCGCCGGCACAAATAAGAGAAACAATCTGGGCAACACGAACCAAGGGAATCATCCCAACCTCTCCGAACGGCCCCGACGATGCCTGAAACAGCCGTAAGGTCGAGATGAGCGCACCCGTACTCCACTATTTCGAAGACAGCGCGGCGTTTGCACTCGAACTCGCCCGAGAGACACACCTAGAGGCACTTCCGGTCGAGCAGCACGTCTTTCCCGATGGCGAGACATTGGTACGGTCCGCCCGCACTGGGACACACGCGATCCTCGTCAGGTCCCTTCACAACCCCAATGCCAAGCTCGTCGAAGTGCTGCTCGCGGCGGACGCCTTGCGGCGTGCCGGGGCAATGCACTTGACACTCGTAGCCCCGTACCTCCCTTACATGCGACAGGATACGGTGTTCAACGCAGGCGAGCCCAACTCTCAGATCGTCGTCGGCGCAATCCTCTCGAGTGCTTTTGACACAGTTCTCACCGTAGAGGCGCACCTGCATCGAATCGGGGCGCTCTCGGAAGTGTATGGCGAGAACTCCCTCTCCATCTCCGCGGCACCGGCAATCGCCCGGTGGGTCCAGCGCCACGCCCAAGAAACCGTCGTCGTCGGGCCCGATGCCGAGTCTTTCACCTGGGCATCGTCGATCGCCAAGGTAGCCCACGTGCCATACGTCGTCGCAACGAAACACAGAGGTGGTGACAGGTGTGTATCGGTAACGTTACCGCCCCTGCCCGAAATCCCTCAGGCAGTGATCGTCGATGACATCGCCAGTACCGGTGCAACGCTGGCAGCGACGGCTCGAGCCCTTCGAGAACATGGCATCAGAAAAGTATACGCGGCAGTCGTCCACGCGATCTTCGCACCGGGAGCAGAAGCGCGCATTCGTGATGGCGGAATAGGTCAACTAGTCTCGTGCGATACTGTCCCGCACGAATCAAACGCAATCTCGGTGGCCGAGCTGGTTGCGCTCGAGCTTCGGAAGGGTGAGTGATCTCACGAGTAGTCCCGATGTTTCGTCTCAAGAAAATGGACATTGATACTCTGGGAGAGCACGTCGTGTTCATCCATGAAAGCACGGTTCGATCCGGAAACCTCGGCTTCAACCCGTTGGATCGCGTCCGCGTGACGGCTGTCGAGCACAAACACGGACAAGAGCAAGGGATCATCGGAGTGTTGAACTTCTGCCGTGACGCTCTCATAGCGAACGATGAAATCGGCCTCTCCGACGTGGCGTTTGAAGACCTCGGCGTTCCAGCGGGGGCTCGTGTCGCCGCAGCCATCACCCCCGCACCCCGCAGCGTCAATCTCGTCCGCGCCAAGCTCAACGGTCGAAAGCTCACTCACGAAGAGTACCGAACGATCCTGCAGGACATTGCGGGACATCGGTATTCGAAGGTCGAGCTGTCCATGTTCGTCCTCTCATGCGCCCTGAGATCACTGGATCCTCAAGAAATCGTCACCCTCACCAAGGCCATGATAGATACTGGAGAGCATCTCGACTTCGGTAACGGCCCCGTCACGGACAAACACTGCATTGGCGGAGTACCGGGAAATCGGACGACGATGGTCGTGGTTCCGATTCTGGCTGCCCTCGGGCTGACGATCCCGAAAACGTCCTCGCGTGCGATCACCAGTCCCGCTGGAACGGCCGACACGATGGCCACCTTGGCCGAAGTATCGCTGGCACCGGAGAAAGTGCACCAGGTCGTCAGCGAAGTCGGTGGCTGTATCGTGTGGGGTGGCGCAGTTCATCTTGCACCTGCCGATGACATTCTGATCACCGTAGAGCGACCAATGGAGATCGATACGGAGGCGCAAATGGTCGCCTCCATCCTGTCGAAGAAGAAAACGGCCGGAGCAACGCACGCTCTAATCGATATTCCAATCGGCTCCACGACGAAGATCCGAACGACTACCGAAGCAGAGCGACTGGCAAGCCTCTTTCGGGAAGTTGCAAAGCACATCGAGATTTCGGTGGACATCGTCCTGACCGAAGCGCATGGACCGGTCGGTCGGGGAATCGGGCCACGTCTGGAAGCGCTCGACGTCATCGACGTTTTGGAGCGAGCGCCGAACGCGCCACCCGACCTGCGGGAAAAATCGCTCTACCTCGCGGCCCGCGCGCTGGAGATGATTGGGGCGGAAAGTCCCGGATGCGGCTACAGGAGGGCTCTCGAAGCACTCGACAGCGGCGCTGCCGCAGCGACCTTTGAGCGAATCCGCGACGCCCAAGGCCGCCGCGAGCTTCCCCCCAAGGCGCGCTTCCTATCCACGGTAGCAGCACGCGAGGATGGCCGGATTCGCGGAATAGATTGTTGGGAAATAGCTCGTGTCGCAAAACGCGCCGGAGCGCCAGCTCACGTAGCGGCAGGAGTTAGGCTACTGAAAAACGTAGGGGACATCGTCGAACAAAATGAGCCGATCTTCGAGATTCACGCCCACAGCGCGGAGATGCTCAACGACAGCCGAAGCTACGCCGAGGCACACACCGAGATCATCCACTTCGGATTCTGAACCACTCGGTAAACTTCACGCACGATGACTTCATCGGTGCCTGCTCTCGAGCATGCGTCGAGCCCTAAAACGAATACTCGCCGCGAAGCCAGGCGAAGTGCGCATCGAAATCATCGCCTGAGAATCGGTCTTCGTCGAATCCAAGGAACGAATACCCTGCACCGAGTCGAAATGTCTCGCCCGCGCGGTATCCGGCGTCGAAGTGGGCGCGCTGGCTGATGTCGTCCAACGACGCCGATGCCGCGGCGGCCGAATACCGTCCGCGCAACGATAGAGCGGGGGTCGGGTTCCACGACGCCAACAGAGAGCCCACGGTGGAGCGATCGTGGAACTCAATGTCGCGAAAGACCCTCAGGTTGCGCTCCGCCTCCTCTCCGACCTCGTAGTCGCGATCCACGTAGGAGAAGATCGCCTGCGTGGAAAGACCGGCGAATTGCTGCGTCAGAACCTGCGCGTCGATCCGGCAGCCTTCCATCTCGGTCGATGAATTCCCTCGAATGTCAGTGCGATCGTGACGCCGGCGAGCGTATTCCCCGGCCAACTGGACCGAGGTCCGTCCGGCAGTCCGAAATCGAACCTTGGCATAGATCCGATCGCTTTCGCGCCTGCGATCTCCCAAAGTCGACTGATTCACCAGCTCTTCGACCGTCTCGTCGAGGAGCTCACGCAGCAACTGGTATCCGAGCTCGGCCCGTACACGACGCGCCAGACGGGTTTCCGCGCTGATCCGCAGGTCGTTACGATAGACCTCCAGGTTGGTGCGTTGGATACCGTCGACCGCCGAGCCGCCGCCGTCGGTCAGGGATCGCAATTCCAGGTCTCGATCTAGGTAGTCGAAGCGGTAGTGGGCCCTCAGCCGCGTGCGGGGTAATCCGGAGTAACTGAGCGACGCCCGCGGTGAGCTCCTGAAAGTGTCTTTGTCGGTTCTGTTGCGCAGCAGGCCCGAGGCAGCGCCGTTGGACTCCAGACGGCTCTCTGAGCCTCTGCCTCTACGGTCGTCGTGGCGAATGACGTTTACCAGTCGCACAGAGAGGTTGTCGAGCGGGCGAAAGGCGACCCCCGCGTATCCCGAATGAGTCGTCGCATCGACTTCTACATCGTCGGTGGCACGGGCCGGAACCTTGGCTATCGGACCAACGCGCTGCGAAGACGCACCGTCGGCGCTGATATAGGCGAAACGATAGCCTGCGTGACCCTGAATCAACATATCCGACGTGGTGGCGAGCCTGACGCCGGCGTGTACCACGTCCGAACCCGCTTCGTCGCGATAGCGGGCTCGGTCGCGTAGCGGGCCATCTACGAAGTTGATGTCGTTGGTAGTCATCGTATTTGCTTCGTTGCGATAGCTGCCGGTAAGGGCCATCTGGGCGGCGCTCAATGGCAGCACGGCTTCGAGCTCGATTTCGTCGACGCGTACATCCACCTCGCGAAACGACGGCGCCCGAAAGGCGACGCCGGAGAACGTCTCTGTCACCGAGCCTTTCAACGTGCTGCGATCCCCGTCGTTCTCGCGGTGCAGGTACCGTAGGCGTAGGCGGCCGCGGTCACCGACGAGAAGCTCTCCGTCGAGATCGATGTCAGCGCGGTTGGTATGCAGAGTTCGACCGAGATCGTTGGAGAAAGGCAAACTCCGGATCGGAGTTTCCCGCGAGTCATCGAAGTAGGACTGCAGCAATGAAAACCGGCCCTTCAGGAATAAGCGGTCCCATGCTCCAGCCGCCAACGCCACCTCGGCGCCGTCCAAGGTGTCGCCGCGCTCGGCGAAGAGAAACGACCCAGCGAGAGCGCCATACGTGCCGTCATTGTCTCTGAACGCCATCCGGGCACGGGAACCTCCGCCACTCTGTAGATCGTCGTAGTCCTCACGAAACTTGCGCATGTCGCCGCCAATCACCGCCCCACGCCCGTAGACCTCGGCTTCGTTCGTCTCGGTCAAACCCGTCGGATTCGATGTCTCTTCGGCTGCGGCTGTCGTCGCGGCAACGAGCGAGATCAGCCAATAGGACCAGAGCCGAGCCCCGAATCTCATCGGATTTCCTGGCCTCGCAGTGGGTTCAGACTCTCGTCCGTGTTCGACCCGTGCACCTGGAAGTGGCAGTCGACACAAAGCGCGCCACCCGAGAGGAATCCGGTGTGCTCGACACCGCCAATGAGCGGGTAGCGCGCGTCGAAGTGGCACTGTTCGCACATCCCATTGTCCGCCTGCCAGAGCAGTTTCTCCACGGTCGATCCGTGCGCCCGGTGACATGGCAAGCAGCCATCTTCTAAGGCGAGATGCTCGAACAACCAAGGTCCGCCGATCTCGCGATGACACGAGAGGCACCGCTCCGCCCCCTCATCAGCGAAACCTATCGTCGCTTCTCCATGCGGCGAATGACAGTCCGTGCATCTGATCCGGCCCTCCGGGACGGGGTGGTGAAACTGAAGCTCGAAGTCGCTCTTCACATCCGCGTGGCACTGGTAGCAAAACTCGGCTCTGCGGCTTCCCGGCTGCGGTGCCGCGAACGACGTCACACGACCGCGATCGAGCTGGGCTGGTTCATAGTACCACCAGGTTTCCAAGTTCCCCGCGGCGTTCCGTGCCGTTGACTCCCGGACACCGTGCAGGGCGTCCGGATGGCAGCTCCAGCATGACACACCGGCGTCGGCGTGCTCGCTGTGCCAGAACGATCCAACACCGCGATCGTGGCAGGTCAGGCACATCTGCGAGCGCTGGGCGGGGCTGAGGCCCGAGAGAGTCGCCCGATTCACGATCTCGTCGGCGGAGAGCGTTTCGACGTGCCTGCTGCCGGGTCCGTGACAGGCTTCACAAGCGTTGTCGCGGTGGTCTGCCATCGTCCGATGGGCGCGGTTGGCGAACAAATCGGTGATGTCCAGGTGGCATGCGAGACAGGTCTCCGCACCAACCGCATCCGCGTCGGCGACCGTTGGCAGGGACGGTGTTCGACTCAGCAAACGCGCACACGCGGCGATCGTTACCACACAGAGGAGAAGAGCTACCGCGATCGTCCAGCGATTCCGCATACTGAGTCACTCATGCCCAACACCCGCTGCGCTGGCAGGTCATTGCACCCTGTCAACGCCGCTTCACAATCCCTCGAGGGCGGTGAGAGACGCTTCCAAGAGGATGATTGTCAACTGCGGATTGTGTACGCCGCCACTCCCGTCCGCTTCGATCGTCTCCAGGTTGAAGAGGGCCCCCTGATACGCCTCCGTCTCGCGAAGGTTCTCTGGCACCGTTTCGAGCGCCGTGGTGAGCTCGGCGATGAGCGGCGTGATCTCCGCTTGAAACGCCGCCAATATTGACGCCGGATTCGCGTGACAGTCGAGACAGTTTTCGTAGTCACGAGCGCCGGTCCGCTCATCGGTCAACGGGATCGCCTCGAATGTATGGCCCACCTGCGCGGCAATCGGCGGATCGCCACGCACGAACGGACTGGTCACGACGTGGCAACCGACGCAGAGGTCTGGGTTCTTGTCGATATCGGCGTGTGTCGCCGGCCCCGGTGACGTAACGCCGTCGAACAAGAATCCCGCCGTACCTCGCAACATCTCCGAGTGCGGATGGTGGGGCGTGTCCCCAATCATCACGTCTCCTTGCTGGTGACACTGTCCACAAACGAGCCGAGCGCCTGCAACGACGCGCACGTCACCGGCACTGCCGTTTCCATGTGGTTCGTGACAGGCGACACAAGTAATCGGCTCGGGATTCGCGGTGATGACGCGTTCGACCCCCTCGGTCCGAACGAAGTGGATGAACGACTGTCCGACGTGGCAGTAGGCGCAGTTCGGATCGGAGGCGACATTGAGACCGAAACTCGAGCCTGAGACGTGCGATTCCGCGTGGGCCGAGTCGAGCCACTCTTCCACGAAGGGATGATGCGCTTGCTGATGGCATTCACCGCATCCGAGGTCGAAGTCGACAGCGATCGGGGCTTCAGGCGTGATGCTCCGGTCGGCGAGATGATCCGCTCCCGGCCCGTGGCAGTTCTCGCACTGTACGTTGCGCAGGTGAGAGTTGCCGTTCTCGCCGACGAAACCGACCGCATCGTTCTCCAGCGTGCTGCCGCGGTCGGAGACATTGTGGCAAGGGGCACAGGAATTTTCGATTCCTTCACGTCCGATATCTCGTAGCGACACGAAGGCGTGGGCGTGCGCCGTGTCTTCCCACTTCGCCTGCTGCGTCTCATGACATACTCCGCACTCGGTGACGTTCTGCTCGACGTTCGCCAGGCCGAGAAAGCCGCCGGCGAATGGACCACCGAGATCTCCCCCACCGTCGTCGCTACTGCAGGCGCTGACCGTGACTACAAACGCCAGTAGAAAAACAAAGGCGCGACGTCGCAGGCGAAGAGTAGCCATACCGCAATTCCTCCCTAGTAGTTGGCTCTGACGTCCATTCCCACTGTCGCCTTTGAGCTGATCTTTGTCATTTCAGCGTGAGGACGAAAGCGGCAACCGCTGCCAGCTCGGCCGGTGTCAGCTGGACTTTCGGAAGCTTTGGCCCCGCTCCTTTCGCCTTGGGGTGGTCGGATAGATACTCGTGCAGTGACTCGCTGGCGAGCTTCGCCCCGACGCCATCGAGAGGCCCGCCGATGTGCGCCAGCTTCCCGCCCTGCCCCGCCACACTGTGGCAAGGTTGGCATTTCGCCTCGTAGATGGCTTTGCCGTCGACTTGCTCGCCCAGCGCGGGTGAAACGAACAACCCTAAGAATAAACTCAGAACAGCAGCGCGCATAAGAAACCTCCCCACTTGCTTTGTCCCCAAACCTTGTGCCACAACGCCAATCGGCGGGAAAGAGACATTGGAAATCCGTATCGTCTCAGAATCGGGAATCGCCCCGACTTCGGAGAAGCAATCGACGCCAGCTGACCACGCATCTTCTCACGTAGAATGCAGCCTTGGCGTGGAGTCGTCCTTGTGAATTCCCACTGACTCGAATGGGGCTGCACCGGATCAAGAGGGGAGTGGACCTACGAATCGCGGGTGCGCCCGTCCAAGAGATTCACGACGTGCCATCCGCCCGCCATGTCGGCATCGTCGCCGATGACTACGCCGGCTTGCGTGCCCGCATCGCCGTCACCGAGGGGGCACGGGTTGCGCGTGGCGAGCTGCTCTTCGAAGACCGAGCCAGCGGCGTGCGCTACACGGCTCCGGGGGCGGGAAAGGTCGTCTCGATCCGCCGCGGGCCGAATCGCCGCCTCGAGTCGATCGCAATCGAGCTGAGCGCCGCCGAGCGAGCGGGTCGCCCCTCGTCGGACGAGCTCGTCGCATTCTCGTCCTTCCAAAACCGCCGCCCGCAGGCTCTTGGCGTTGCTGCCATTCGCGACTTGCTGCTCGAATCGGGACTTTGGACCGCTTTTCGGACGCGGCCCTTTGGCCGCGTCCCCACGCCGGATGCGGAGCCCGACGCGGTGTTTGTGAACGCGATGGATACACAGCCGCTCGCCGCGGCACCCTCCGAGGTGATCGGAGGCGCGCAGGAGGATTTCTGTCTCGGTATCGCGCTGCTGGCGAAGCTCAGTGTCGGCTCGACGTACCTCTGCGTGGCGCAAGGCGACGCCCCGATCGATGGAATCGACTCCGCCGTTTCGGTGGAGCGGTTCTCAGGCCCACATCCAGCGGGCACCGCCGGCCTCCACGTGCACAGGTTACATCCGGTCGGACGCGGTCGAAAGGTGTGGACGATCGGGTACCAAGACGTGGTCGCTGTCGGCGAGTTGGCCCGCACGGGCCAACTGCCGGTCGGGCGTGTTATCTCGATCGGCGGCCCCTCTGCCCAACGACCGCGGCTGTTGCGAACCAGACTTGGCACCAGCATTCCCGAGATAACGGCGACCGAGGTGCGATCTAGAGCGCGGCTGATATCGGGCTCCGTCCTTCACGGAAGACTGGTGGGAGAGGGCTCGGCGTCCTTCTTGGGTCGGTACCACTTGCAGATCAGCGCCCTGCGCGAGACCACCGACGCCGCTCCGGTCGGCGAATCGCTACTGTCGCGAATCCTCGCGCGGCTCGGCTGCCGTCGCCAGCCAACGGAAGGTTCGGCGGCGGCCGGACCGATCATCCCGTTCGGACGATACGAGCGCGTTTGGCCCTTCGATATCTTGCCGACTCCTCTCCTGAGAGCACTCGTCGCCGGAGATCTCGAGCAGGCGGAGAGACTCGGGTGTCTCGAGCTCGACGAGGAAGACGTAGCTCTATGCAGTTTCGTTTGTCCCGGCCGCAACGACTTCGGTCTGCACTTGCGCGATGCGCTGTGCCGCGCGCATGACGAGGATCAATCGTACTGATGAGTGGCGCGGCCGATACCTTGGTACCCAATTCCGTTTCGAGCGGGCCGTTCGTCCGTGGTTACTTTGCACTCGAGCACGTCGGCGCAATCTTCGGAGTGGCGTTGCTTCCGTGCATCGCAATGGCCGTTTACAACACAGGCTTGCAGGCGAATCGGGTAATCGCGGCCGGCGGCGCTCCACTCGAGGACGGCCGGGCCGCGGTACTGACTTGGGTCGGTGCAGGGTTCGATCCCGGCAGCTCGATCGATTGCGCGCTGTTCGGGGCACTCTACTTCGTGCCGTTGGCGTTCGTTTGTGCCGCCGGTGCCTGGTTTGTCGAAACGCTCAACGCGCACCTGCGCGAGCGCCCAGCCAGCTGCACGTGGCCCCTTTTTGGTGTCCTCCTGGCCCTGACGCTGCCGCCGACGACACCCCTGGGGCAAGCTTTGCTGGCAACCGGTTTCGGGACTCTCTTCGGCCAGGAGATCTTTGGCGGACCCGGGATGTCCTTCCTCAACCCTGTGCTGCTGGGTCGTGCTTTTATCTTCTTCGCGTATCCGGGGGGCATGAGCGGCGATGCCCCTTGGATTGCCGCATCGCTCGCCGGAGTCGACGCGATCTCCGGTGCAACGCCGCTTTCGCGTGTGTTGCTGCGGCCCGAGTCGTTCTTCGACATTACCTGGATGGACGCCTTCGTCGGAACGATTCCGGGATCGATGGGTGAAACCTCCGTCATCGGCTGCATCGCGGGCGCGGTGGTCTTGCTATCTAGTCGTATTGTCTCCTGGCGAATCATCGCTGGCGTCGTCGTCGGGACGTTCGCCACCGTGCTCTTCTTCAATCGCGTAGGGACCGGTGACAACGCGATGTTCGCCCTGCCGTTTCACTGGCACGTCGTGACCGGCAGTTGGGCCTTCGGGACGGTATTCTTCGCCACCGATCCGAGCTCGGCGCCATTCAGCAATGTGGGACGCTTGCTCTACGGCGCCGGAATTGGAGCCTTGACGATCATCATCCGGGTGGCCAATCCGGCCTATGCCGAAGGTATGATGCTGGCGATTCTGTTCATGAATGTGTTCGCGCCGCTGATCAACTACGTCAGCGTCGAGTTGCCCGTGCGACGCAGGGGGCCAGGTGCAGAAGTTTAGCGCTCGCTACACATTGTCCTTCGCCGTCGTCCTGTGCGCTGCGTGTGCACTCTTGGTGTCGACCGTCGCAGTGTCGCTGCGCGAACGCCAGGAGGCAAATCGGCGCATGCTGGGGCAGGGACGTCAGATTCTCTCGGTGGCCGGTCTGATCGGTGAGAATGAACGGCTTTCACGCGAGGACATCGCCGAGCGTCTGTTCAGCGGCCTCGAGGCACGTCTCGTCGACTTAGAAAACGGCGCCTACGCGGAACGGATGGACGCCGTCGCCTTCGATCAGGAGAAGGCAACGGCGGATCCAGCGACCAGCCGCGCCGTGCCGGAAAACCCGGCCGGCGTGCTGCGCGTTCCGCACCACGCACAGGTGTTTCTGCGGCAGCGTGCCGGAACCGTCGAGTCGATCATCCTGCCGATCGAGGGACGGGGCCTGTGGGGGCGAATGCGCGGGTATCTGGCTCTGGCCGGCGACGGGCGAACGATCCGCGCAATCACGTTCCACGAGCACTCGGAGACGCCGGGGTACGGCGCTCTGGTCGAAGACCCGGCGTGGAAGGCCAGTTGGGAAAACCGTCTGGCCTACGACGATGAAGGCGTACCGAAGATCGCCGTAATAAGGGGAAAGGCGGGGCCCCCTGCAACGGATCCGTACCACGTTGATGGGATCTCGGGGTCGACGTTGACCTGCGACAAGGTGACGCACCTAGTGCGCTTCTGGCTCGGCGACCACGGCTTCGGGCCGTTTCTGCACAAGTTGTCCTTGCGAGGGAAGACATGAAGACACGAAACCGCGACACGCTGCTCGATCCGCTCTTCGACAACAACCCGATCGCGCTTCAGGTTTTGGGCATCTGCTCGGCATTGGCGGTTACCAAGCAGGTCATTACGGCACTCGCCATGTGCATCGCCGTACTGTTCGTGATGGTGTTCTCGAGCTTGATCATCAGCACTCTGCGGCGCCGGATTCCCCCGGACATCCGTATCATCGTCGAGTTGACGGTCATTACCACCCTGGTGATTGTCATCGACCAGATCCTCAAGGCCTATTTTTTCAACATCAGCCTACGCCTCTCGGTGTTCGTCGGTCTGATCATCACGAACTGTATGGTCATGGGGCGCGCGGAATCGTTCGCCATGCGCCACGCACCGTTTCCCAGCGTTCTCGATGCGATAGGCAACTCACTCGGCTATGCATTGATCCTACTCGGAGTCGCCACGGTGCGGGAGCTTTTCGGACGCGGCAGCGTGTTTGGTATCGTTGTTCTGCCGAGAGCTGCGGACGGCGGCTGGTATGTTCAGAATGGCCTACTGGAGCTCTCACCAGCCGGGTTTCTCCTGATCGGCTGCTGTGTCTGGCTGTTGCGCTGGTGGAAGCCCGAGCAGAGGGAGGGTTCCGATGTTCGATGAGTACGGCGATCTACTGGTCAAGGCTGTCTTCACCGAGAATCTCGCCCTCTCCTTCTATCTTGGAATGTGCTCTTTCCTCGCCATCTCGCGCCGTGTCGAAACCGCCCTTGGAATGGGTCTGGCAGTCACCTTCGTCCTCGGTGTGACCTGTCCACTGAACTATCTCCTCTACCACAAGGTGCTCGCGCCGGGGGCGCTGGCCTGGGTTCCCGGTGCAGCCGGTGTCGATCTCTCGTTTCTTACACTGCTGTTCTTGATCGCTACGATTGCTGCGATCGTGCAGATCGTCGAGATGACGATCGAGAAGGTGTCGCCCCGGCTATACGCTTCGCTCGGCGTCTTCCTGCCGTTGATCGCGGTCAATTGCGCGATTCTGGGAGGCTCGCTGTTCGTGATCGAGCGGAAGTATACGTTTTCCGAGAGCATCGTGTTCGGAGTCGGCTCGGGCTTGGGTTTCGCAGTCGCCATTGTCGCACTGGCCGCGATCCGCGAGCAGCTTCGCTATAGCGACGTACCGCCGGCCCTGCGCGGCCTCGGGATCTCGTTTATCGTCGTCGGCCTCATGTCCTTTGGGTTTCTCGCCATGTCCGGTCTGTGAAAGAAAGAGCGAGGGAACATCTCGCCATGGCAACAGTCGCACTCGGCTTCGTTCTCTTCACCGGGATCATCATGGTGATGGCTTGCTCCCTGCTGGCGGCACGGCGCGTCTTCGTCGACCGCGGTCCAGTCACGATCGCCATCAACGGGGACCCAAATCGCACCCTACGCGTCGAAGCTGGCCGCACGCTCCTGGAGACCCTGTCAGCCGAAGATGTGCTGATTCCGTCAGCGTGTGGCGGCCAGGGAACCTGTGGAGCCTGCTTGGTGCAGGTCGTCGCCGGAGGCGGGCCTCCCCTCGGCGCGGAAGCGGGTCTGATTGGCCGCGGCAACGCGCGGCGCGGCATGCGGCTCGCCTGTCAGCTGAAGATCCGGCGCGACATCGAAATCGTCTTGCCGGAGGAAGTTCTGAGCGTGCGCCGCTGGCGCTGCAGCGTTCGATCCAACCGCAACGTCGCCACCTTTATCAAAGAGCTCGTCCTCAGGCCGCCTGCCGGAGAGCGCATGGAAATGCGCGCCGGGGCCTTCGTTCAGGTCGAGTGCCCACCGTACGAGCTGAGCTATGCCGATCTGGACATCGATGCAGCGTATCGGGCCGAGTGGGATCGCCTGCGGAGCTTGATAGTGCGGAATGACGCGGTAACGGAGCGCGCCTATTCAATGGCCAACCTTCCCGGAGAACCGGAGGTCATCTTGAACGTTCGCGTCGCGCTTCCACCGCTCGACGTCCCCGACGCCCCCCCAGGTGTCGTTTCCTCTTTCCTGTTCGGCTTGCGTCCCGGTGACGAGGTGACGATCAGCGGGCCGTACGGGCGCTTCTATGCGCGCGATAGCGACAACGAGATGTGCTTCATCGGCGGCGGCGCCGGAATGGCTCCATTGCGCGCCCACATCTTCGACCAGCTCCTACGGAAACACACACAGCGACGCATCACCTTCTGGTATGGTGCGCGCAGCCTGAAGGAGGCGTTCTACGTGGATGATTTCGAGCGCCTGGCAACACAGCACCCCAACTTCACCTGGCACCTCGCGCTATCGGAGCCGAGGACGGAGGACGGCTGGGCGGGGTCGGTTGGCTTCATCCACCAGGTGCTACTTGATGAATACCTCGAAGGACACTCCCACCCCGAGGACATTGAATACTACATCTGCGGGCCACCGGCGATGCTCGACGCGTGCCTGAAGATGCTCGGGAAGTTGGGAGTCACCGAAGACAACATTCTCTATGATGACTTTGGCGGTTGAGTCTCGACGCTCTCGCACGCCCGCGATGTTCGCTACGATGCTGGTCGTCGTTGTCTTGGCCTGCCTCGGCACCGAGCGCCAGCGAAGCAGGGACGTGCTGCGCGGCACGACGATGGGAACGACCTACACGGTCAGACTCGGCGATCGACTCTCGGTGGGCGACCGCAACCGAGTGCGAACGTTGGTCGAAGCGGAGCTCGCTTCGGTAGAGCATCTGATGTCGACATACGATCCGCGGTCGGAGATCTCCCGGTTCAATCGATTCTCGTCGACGGAGGCATTTCCCCTGTCGCGTTCAACACTAGAAGTACTTCGCCTGGCTCAGGAGATCAGTGAGAAGACCGGTGGAGCGTTTGACGTCACGGCCGCACCGCTCGTCGCGGCCTGGGGCTTCGGCTCGACCGATCGAATCCCCGCCCCACCAACCTACGACGAGCTTGCGGCGGCACGACAGCGAGTCGGTTTCCGCATGCTGCGCGTCGGTTCGAACGCCGCAGTCGTCAGCAAGCAGCGAGCCGACATGCGCGTCGATCTATCCGCTATCGCCAAGGGCTACGCAGTCGACCGCGCCGTCGTTTCGCTGGTCGAAGCCGGCTATCGCAATATTCTCGTCGAGGTCGGCGGCGATTTACGAGCTGCGGGACATCGACCCGGAGGAGACGCCTGGCGGGCGGCGATCGAACAACCAATCGCGGCACGGACCGAAATCCACCGAGTCCTGTCGTTGCGCGATGCAGCACTGGCCACATCGGGCGATTACCGGAGTTACTACGAGAGCGGCGGCAGGCGGCTCTCGCATCTCATCGATCCCCGGTCTGGGAGGCCGATCTCGAATGGCATCGCGGCGGTAAGCGTCGTTCACGGCCGCGCCGCCGTCGCCGACGCTCTGGCAACGGCGCTCAGCATTCTTGGGCCGGAAAAGGGGATGGAATGGGCAGAGAAAGAGAGGATCGCGGCACTCTTCTTGGTTCGCCGGAGTGAAGGATTCGAGGCGCTTTGGACTTCGGGTTTCGCGCCGCTCTTGTTGCGCGAAGCTCGATTGGAAGATACAAGCCCTCGAGAATACAGATGATTGTCTTCTTGATCACGTTCGCCGCCTTCCTCGTGGCCGTGTTGACACTCGGGGTCGGGCTGGTCATCGATGGGCGGCACTTGCAAGGTTCGTGCGGCAGCCAGATGGCTTGCCAATGCATTCCCAGGAAGGCTCGTGATTGTACCCGGCGCCATCGAACGCGGTGCTAGCAACCCGAATTATTCAAGAACGAGGAAGGCGCCCGCAGAAGTGCGTGTCCAATCGTGCCATTGCGCATCGAACCTCGACAGATGCTTCGACACTGCGTCGTCTCGATGAGAATCGAAGATTCGGCCATGTGCCTTGTACGACAACGGTTCTGGCGGTATCGGCACAAAAATACATGAATATGGCGGACTAGGAGGGATCGAATGGCTGTCTTGCCCCTACCGTCCGCACGCGACGTCATGACCCGCTCGCTGGCAACTCTGCGTCCGGGCACGCCGCTCTTTGAGGCAGTTCGAACACTGCTCGACCACGACATCTCGGGAGCGCCCGTGGTCGACGACACCGGATCGCTCTTGGGACTGGTTTCGGAGCACGACTGCCTGCGCGTTATTGCTGGAGGAGAATTCCACGACTACGGACAATACGCCAACATCACCGTCGCCGACATGATGGCGGAGGCGACCCATACGATCAGCCCGGAGCTCGATCTCTACGGAATCGCGGGCAAGCTCGTGAAACACAGGGTGCGAAGACTACCGGTTCTCGAGAACGACAGCTTGATCGGCATCGTCAGCCGCCGCGACGTCCTGCGTGCCCTTGATCGACAGCGCGCTGCCCGCAAACGGCCGCGCAAGAAGTATCCCGACTATCCGGAAGGCCGCGAACCGTCCGGAAAGTGATCTGGCGTCCGCGAATCGATCGGCATCCCGAATTGTTACCGGGCTCTATCCTCCAGAACGGGCTCTACGTGCACGGTCAGATACGCGACGGCGTGCTTCGAAGCGATTGCAGATTCCACTTGGCAA
Source organism: uncultured Binatia bacterium (SeqCode) (assembly GCA_965216585.1). Classification (GTDB taxonomy): domain Bacteria; phylum Desulfobacterota; class Binatia; order HRBIN30; family CADEER01; genus CADEER01. The sequence goes on from CBDCGC010000003.1 coordinate 2,084,496, forward strand.
GCGATATCGTGGGATTCGGCCGTGGTTAGGTTCGGATCGACGAGTATAGTGAGCTCGGCGGCAAGCTTCGAACCGTAGGTTCGCGAGCGCACGGAGTTGACGGCCATGACCCCTGGGATCGAGGCCGCGATACGGCCAAAGCTCAACGCCTCATCCGGTATCTCGTCCACGAGAATCGGTATCGAACGACGGAAGAGTGAATAGGCTTCAGCAAGAATACGACCGTGTTTGCCGCGCCTTCGACGATCAAAACGCGACGCACCTCGCGATCCCGCCCTTCGGGTTCGATCACCCTATTCATCCTACCCCACCAAGAATCTCCAGCACGCCATCCCGTTTCACCGATAGCCTTGCAGCCTTGCCTTCCACGGTTGCATAGTACTCATGGGAAAGCTGCCAAGGAGAATCATGAAGCATTTGTCGTATGTCGCAGTCGCTACTCTCCTGACGAGCTCGCTGCCTGGCAGCACGATGGCGCAGGAGTCCGGCTATTGGGAAGGACATCGACTCTTCCTGCGAGCCTGCTCGCAGTGCCATGGTAGCTCTGGCCGAGGCGACGGGCCCAACGCTTCGCTGTTTCTGAGCAAACCGCGTGACCTGCGTGGTGGGTTCATGGACAAGTACACGGTCGAGGCACTGGTCGAAAGAGTGATGGAGGGGAAGCGGCTGGATTTGGCGCTCAACATTCCCGACCTCCAGAAGCACGCACGTGAAACCGGAGAGTTGGAGAAGCACCTAAAGCGACTCTCTACCCTCGACTGGAATACCGTCTTACCCGGTTGGGGGCTCTACGCCGAACGCTGCGAAGTGTGCCACGGGCCTTTCGGCAAGCCCAGCGCGCCTTTGCCGAAAGGCGTGCGCACACCACGGGACCTGGGCTCCCGAGAATTCCAAGATAGCGTCTCTGCGGAACAGTTGATTAACGCGGTTCGCCATGGATCCAAGGGGATGCCCGCGCTGATCCCGCGCTTGCGGCCCGAACAGGCTCAGTCGGTCGCCGCGTTTGTGCGGGTACTGGGACCTGGATTCAAGACTTACTCCCTCTACTGCAGCCAATGCCACGGAGATGACGGGATCGGGTATGGCAACTATGAGGATTCGGCAGGTGTTCCTACAGTGGTCTTCGACTCTGCCTACTTTTCACAGGTGGGAAAGATGCATCTGCGCGAATCCGTTTGGCACATGCTGCGATCCCACAAGATATCGATGCCTCACTTTCGCGGTCAATTGACACGCAAGGAAGCCACGGCGATCGTGCGTTATTTGAAGTCCCTCCCGAGTTTCGCACCACGCACCCCACCCGCCAACTAGCGTCCAGTCTGATTCCGAGGCAGCCAGCAACCATCCCCGGACCCCTGTGAGAAAACGCTGTAGCGGCGCTGATGCGCCCGTTGACTTATCCTGACAACCCGCGCCAGATTTCGAAACACAGAGCGCCGACACACAGACACGTACCGATCAACTGCACCGCCAAGGGGTACTGCGAAGGTGCTGACTCCGCGTCACCCCGAAGCTTCAGGTGGGCTAGCGCAACGTGCATGAGCATAAACACCAAGAGAAGCAAGAAGCTGGTGAAGCGAGCGAGCTGCACGATCGGAAAGAACCACGCCAGCAAGACGACCAGAAGCCCCACGGCGCATGTCGCGAGAAGCGGCGTCTGACGCTTCGGGTGCACCCACGCAAACAACGCGGGTGCTTCCCCCTGCCCAGCCAAACCGTAGATCACCCGCGAAGCCATGACGATCTGAACGAGCGCGCCGTTGACACCCGCCAGCACACTGATCAGGGCCATCGGCGCGAGCCTCGTAACGCCTTGTGAAGCAAGCACTGCGACCAGCGGATTGTCTGCTGTCGCCAGCCGATCCGGTGGTAAGCTGGCTAACGCGGTCAAGACCACGGCAACGTAGATGACCAAGGTGACCGCCAGAGAGAGAATCACCGCCCGCGGTACATTGCGGGTTGGATCCTTGACCTCCTCGGACATCGTCACGAGGTCCTCGAAGCCAACGAAGGAATAGAACGCCAGAAACGCCCCGAGCATGATGCCGATCCATGACGAAGGACCTTCCCCTGGCGCGAGCCGCCCAATGTTCACGACCAGCTCACCGAGCCCTGTTCGCCCCACCCACACTACGTACAGCAGTCCACCTGTCTCCAGCAGCGTGATGACCACGGCTAGCCCGACCGAAGCTCCGATTCCCCAGGCTGCGATGGCGGTGAGGGTACCAACCACGACCAACAGCCCCAGCCCAGTCGGTAAGGCGTACATCGGCTGAACAAAGCCCACCACCGCATCCGAAAGCGTTGCCGCAGAAATCAAGCCGGTAGCGACCACAACCCAGCCCACAACGGACGCTCCAGAACGCCAGCCGAAGATCTCCTGGACGTAGCGAGCAGGACCGCCGCTGAACGGAAAACGCGCCGCCAACTCGCAAAACGTAAGGGCGCTAAAAAGCGCGACGACACCCGCAACCAAGACCGCCACTGGGGCCTGCGGCCCCGCCAGCCCCGCCACCTTGCCGATCAGCGCGTAGAACCCCCCGCCAACGAGCGTGCCCACACCGTAGAGCGTGAGCATCGACAGGCCAATACTTCGCCGCAGCTCTGTACCAGAGGCACTCACTGGCCGTCGTCAGTCGGAAAGAACAGCCGCCGGCAACGCCAGCCGATTGTCCAGGATAGCCTGATGTTCCGCACCCCTCACCGAGCCGAGATGGATTCGCCCATCGACGCTACGTCGGCACCGCAACTACTCGCCATCTTCGAGCAAGCGTTCGACGAGCCGTGTGCTTGCCGCAACGACACCCTGCAAGCCCGGCACCCCAGCAGTCGCTCCCGTGAGAAAGAGATTGCTCAGTTCCGTGCGCTGTGAGACGCGGCGTAAAACTCGGTTCTGCAAATCCAAACGGGCGCCGTACATCCCGCCACGAACGAGGCCTACACGTTCGGCTAGGTCGACAGGACTCCAAGCCTCCTGCACGACGCAATGCTCCGTCAGGTTGGGGATCAGGCGCCGCTCGATCGCCTCGAGAACCGCACGTGTGACCCGCTTTTTCTCGATGCCATGGGTCCCTTGCTGCACCATTGTGTCGAAATAGTCGAAGTCGCTTCCGACGTTGATCTGCACCGTGGTACAGCCCACCGGCGCGAGGACACCCGGATCCGCATTGAGCGACGGTGTCGACAAAAAGAAAAATGGGTCATCGTAGTCGTGCCCTTGCATGGTACGCTTGAGCGCTGCCTCGATATCCTCATCCGGGTAGCTCCAGATATTGCAACGACCAAAGCCCTGTTGAGCGAGGTCGATGTCGAGACCGAGGAAAATCGTCAAGCACGACGCGGACTGATCGTATTCCGGGGGTGACGCACCCGCGACCATAGCCATGGTTCTAGCCGGATCCATGTTGGAAACAACGGTGCGCGCAGAGAACTTGCCCCGCGGCGTCTCGACCCAAGTCACCCGACCGCCGGCCGTCTCGATGCCAATCGCGGGCGTCTCATAAGAGATCTCGCCGCCATGTCGACCGATGTAGTCGGTCACACACTCGACGAAATGCTCCATTCCGCGCTTCGGAAAATGTGCCGATTTGCAGTACCCGAACAACACCGACTGTAGGCACAGCAACGGCTCCTCACGGGGCATCAAGCCGACATCGCCACACTGCCCGGCGAGCACGGCTCGGAGTCGCGGGGACAACTCGAAGTGATCGAAGACCCGCTCGACTGGCCACGGGCCGTATAGAACCGTATCCTTAAAGTTAAACGGATGGCGCAGGAAGCGCTTCAGCTCGAACACCTCCCCCGCACCCTCGGACTCGATTTCATGGAGGATAGCAAACAGACGCCCTATCCCTTCGCGTTCCTGCGGAAACGCAGCGCAAAGCGCCTCTTCCAGACGATCGACACCATTGGGGATGCGGAAACTGAAGCCCGGCAGATCAATGCGATCGTACCCGTCGGGGTCGAGCGCGTTGAAGCGCACTTCCTGGTCGAGCTCGAGGGATCGCAACCAGTTGTGTACGACACCTCCTGAATCGCAACCCATGAGATATTGCATCTCGGCACAGAAGGAATAGTCGCCGAGGCGAAAGGACTGTCCGCAACCACCCGCACGATCGCGGGCTTCGAGCACGACGACGCTCTGCCCCTCCTTCGCGAGGAGCGACGCGGCCGCGAGCCCACCCCATCCGGCACCGAGGATCAAGACGTCACACTCTGCCATTCGTTCCACCGTGCCGCTTACCCGTCGATGGGTCGTTTCAGCTCGAGACCATCCCGTCACAGCGAGGCACCTGATCTGAGATCCGCGGGTACAACACTTGATCAGACAAGCCCCTCCTTCTATCTACACCCCTGAGGCACAGCAAGCACAACAACACAACAAGAGGACGGCTCGGGACCGTGTTCGCGTTCCCTGGCCTCGCGCCTTTGCATATCGGCAGCGGTATCACGAAATCCATGACATCTCGGAGGGCTGACTTGCTGGGCGAGCAGTCGTTCATACGAGCAGCGGGAGCACGGTCAACCAAAGGGAACCAGTGTCAGCTGCTCCTCGATGCACGGGAAAACTACCCAGCGTGGGCGCGGGCAATTCGCTCCGCAGTGAGTCACATCTACTTCGAGGTCTACATCATGCGAGACGACAGGATCGGACGTGCGTTCGCCGACCTATTGGCGGAGCAGGCCCGACAAGGCATCCGCGTCCACGTCCTATGCGACTGGCTCGGCTGCTTCGGTAAGACCCCGGCTTCGTTCTGGAAACGGCTGTGCGACAGCGGCGTCGACGTGCGCATCTTCAATCGACCAAGTTGGTCGAGACCTTTCGCATGGCTGAACCGAGATCATCGTAAGCTCCTAGTCGTTGATGGTCTCCAAGCATTCGTTTCCGGATTGTGCGTTGGCGAAGACTGGGTTGGCAACAACGCCGATCGTACTGCCCCCTGGAGAGATACCGGCGTCCAGATCCTCGGCCCCGCCGTTCGTGAGATCTCCCGCGCGTTCTCGCAGATGTGGCAACTCGCGGGTCCTGCGTTGCCGGATAACGAGATCGAATCGGGCTACGACGACCCGGAAGTCGCGGGTGAATGCTCTGTATGCGTCGTCGACGGTTCCCCACGAACAGCCCAGCTCTTTCGGATTGATCTGCTATGGGCCTCGATCGCGGAGCACGAGCTCTACCTCACAGACGCCTATTTCGCTGGGACACCACCCTACATCGATGGGTTGTGCTCCGCCGCTCGCGATGGCGTGGATGTCCGATTGCTAGTCCCTAGCGCGAGTGACATCCGGGCAATCGCAGCATACTCTCGGACTCAGTACCGCCCTCTTCTCGAGGCCGGAGTCAGGATCTTCGAATGGAATGGCCCAATGATGCACGCCAAGACCGCCGTGGTTGACGGCCGCTGGGCGCGAATCGGATCAAGCAATCTCAACATTGCAAGCTGGCTGGGGAACTGGGAGCTCGACGTCTGCATCGAGAGCGATCTTCTCGCAAACTCCCTGCGGGACGCGTTCATGCTTGATCTTGCAAGCTCCACCGAGATCCTGTTAGGCTCGGGTCGCCGGCCACAAGAACACTCACGACAAGCGGCGCTCCCAGGACCGCAGTCTCCAACCACTAGGCCGTCAGACTCTCTTCGGTGTGAGTCACAATCAGGTGAGAGCCACCGGGAACTAGAGCCAACAGAAGCGAAATCCTACGCGCAGTTTGGGATCGTCTTGCTCTTCATAGCAACCGTAGGCTTCATCGCGCCGAGAATCCTGAGCATACCAATAGCGGTCCTAGCCGGCATCGGCGGTCTTACCTTCTTCGCACGGGCAATCATCCTCAGCCGAGGTCGACCCGTAGACCAAGATGGAGACCAGTAGCAGCACACCCTGACCGAAGTGGATTCCGTGTGCCCGCGGCACGGTTGACACGTTGCACCAAGGCAGGCATGGCAAAGAAACCAATCGGGCCAAGAGTCTGATCACGCATCGCAAGACCCTTGGGACAAACGTAGCCCTGGGTAATGGGATCATCGTGATCCACCTGTTGCCCCGGGTGCATGGTGTAAACTTTGTTTGACATGATCGTAGTGATAGGCTCACTGCGCTTCATCGTGAGCTTTTCCTACTCTTTTCTTAGACCATGCGACCGACACACATCCAAGGATGGGTCGGTTTGATCGCCTGGCGACAGGTATCCCGCAACCCGAAACAAGGAACCAGATCACTGTTTCGCGCATTTGATACATGTGCGCGCAAAAGGCAAAGCTTCCAGGCGCGCAGGTGCTACCGTCTCACGGCAAACGACGCAAACGCCGAACGTGCCGCTCTCGATACGTTGCAACGCCTGCTCAATCGCTTCGATCTCTTCCAGTCCACTGGCATCGAGATGTTCGAGGACCTCGTCGTTCTCAGCTTCGATCGCCCGCTCTTGAGAATCGTGGTCGCGCGCACGGTGCAGGCTGGCCTCGACCTTGTCCGTCCGCTTTCGAATCGACTCGAGGCGCTTTTCCAGTTCCGTTCGGATACGAGAATAATCTTCCATAATACCCCCAGCGTGAATGCCGCTTCCAGCAGTGTCTCAATACGCCGGAAACAACCCGGGCTGAGAATTCACATTCACTTCGACTCGAGAACTGTGCCACAGTACCGTGGGGAAGGTAAAGTAACCAACCCTGGTTGCGTTGTTCGCACAATACCGATTAGACACGCCCCCTCGTCAACTCCCGCCCGGAACCCTCTACGGGAGCCGGTGCCAGCGTTACCGGCACACCGTTCAAGATCGACTGGCCGACAACGTCTTCAACTTGCTCTTCGTCGCTCCAGTCGTTGGCCGACACTCCCGCGTGCTGGCCCGCCACCGACTGCCAGGGGGCGATCGCGGCGTGGCCCCATCCGTGCGGCAGGCTGACCACTCCCGGCATCAACTCGTCGGTGACGCGTACCGCGACTTCGCCCGAGAAGACGCGACTCGATAGAAGCGCCGGCTGGCTGTCGCGCAGACCAGCGCGCTGGGCATCGATCGGGTTAACGAAGAGAACACAGCGGTCGCGGCCGGCAACCAGCGACGGCAGGTTGTGCATCCACGAATTGCAGGAGCGCAGATGACGCCGCCCGATCATCAGAAGTTGATCGGGCGAGTGCTCGCGATCGAGCTCCTTGGCGAGCGCCTCGAGTGAGTCGGTGATCGGCGGCGCCTCCAGGTGTACCCGACCGTCCTCGTGAAAGACCCTGTGCAGCACCCCTTCACGAGCGGGACCCAGGTGGATACCGTAGTCCTCCGCCTTGATCTTCTCCAGGTTGATACCGTCCCGCCACGGTCGAAAGCGGTCACCGTGCGGACCGACGCGCAGGATCAGATTGAGCAGCCACTCTGGTTCGAAACTCCACCCAAGGGACTCGACGCGCTCGAGCAAGCGATCTAGGGCTCCGATTCCCAGTGGCCCGCCGCCCATGCGCTTGGTGATCTCGAGCATGATCTGCCAATCGGAACGCTCGTCTTCGCGGCGCTCGATGACGGGCGGACACCAGCGGACGTGGTTGTCGAGGGCGAAGCCGGAAGCCAGGGCCTCGGTCGAGTCATCGGCCAGGACCCAACACGGCGGCAGAATCACATCCGCGTGACGCGTCGTTTCATTGATGTAGAGATCGATGGAGACCATGAAATCGAGTTGCCCGAGCGCTCGGTCGAGACGGCGACCATTGGGCGTCGAGAGAACCGGATTTCCGGCGATCGTCACCAACGCGCGTATCTGGCCTTCCCCCTCTGTCTCGATTTCCTCGGCCAGCGCCGCGGCGGGAATGTCGCTCTGGATCTCCGGTAGTCCGCGCACCCGGCTATGCCAACGACCGTGACCGGACAGCCCGTTGCGGTGAGCGACCCGCGCGAGGTCGAGTGCCGGCTCGGGAAACATCGCACCACCGGCCTTACCGAGGTTACCGGTCGCCAGGTTGAGAAGGTCGTTCGCCCACGTCGCAAGTGTTCCCCAGCGATTGTTGCACGTGCCCAAGCGTGTATAGACGACCCCTCGCTGCGCCGCGGCGAGCTCGCGCGCGAGCCTTCGCACGGTGTCGGGACGGATCCCGCAAAGCGACTCGACACGCTCCGGCGTGAACGGAGCGACCAGGCGCTCCACCGCCGGCCAGCCATCGGCAATCGCTTCGACGGCCTCGCTGTCGACGAGATCGTCGGCGATCAACACCTGCAACATCGCAAGCAGAAACGCCGCATCCCCACCCGGACGAATGAAGACGTGCTCATCGGCGAGCTTGGCTGTCTCGGTCGAGCGCGGATCGACGGTGATCACTTTCCCGCCGCGCTCGCGGATGCCGCGGATTTGCGACTTCACGTCCGACACCAGCATGAGGCTGCCTTGGGACACCGCCGGGTTGGCGCCGATACACAAGAACCAATCGGTGCGCTGCAGATCCGGCACCGGCACGATCAAGGTGTTGCCGTAGAGGTAGCAGGAGGCCCCGAAACGCGGCGCCGCGTCCTGCGAGCTCGAGCTCATCCGATTGCGCGTCCCGATCGCCTTCACCAGCGGCCCCAGCATCAAGATCGCGCTGTAATGGTGCCCCAGCGGATTGCCGAAGTAGACGCCGATGGCGTCAGGCGAATGCTCGTCGCGGATTGCGTTCAAACGCGCACCCACCAGGTCGAACGCCTCATCCCACGAAATCTCGTGAAAGGTCCCATCGGCGGCGCGACGCATCGGCCGCCGCAACCGATCGGGATCGTTTTGAATCTCGGCGATGGCGAGCCCCTTCGGGCAAACGTAGCCGCCGGTGATGGGATCATCGCGATCCGGGTGAACCGACACCACCCGATCGTTCTCCACCTCGATCGAAAGACCGCAACCAGCGGAACACAAGTGACAGGTGCGCAGCACGCGCTCGCCCATGAACGACCCTCCCGCCGAACGCTACCGCGAGTCCGGTCGAAATGACAAATCCAACCACAAGCACGCGTCGATCAGGATTTCGCCCAACATCCCCTCGCGGCGAGCCGTTGGTTTTTCAATGGCCCGAGAGGCTGCTGTTCCGGAGGAGAACTTGTGAGAAGAGCGGCTCAAAGGTCGCGCAAATAGCGAATCAAGTCCGTGCTCGTTACGATACCCTTCAGCGTATCGTCGCCATCAACCACGGGGATGGCGTGGTAATCTCCCTGAGAGAGCATCTCCGCCGCCCGTCGCACGGTCGAAGAGATTTCGATCTTGTGCAGGTCCGATCTCATCAACCCTTCGATGGAAAACTGGTGATCGATGTACGCATCCATCGAGCGCTGATCGGATCCAACGCCCTCGACGCTGATCCCGAGAATGTCGGAGGCCGTGATCATTCCGATCACCTTCTCTCCAGAGACAACCGGCACGTGGTGAATGCCGTGATCCACCATCAGCTTGCGAACGTCACTCACCTGTTGTCCCGGGTGCACGGTGTGGACTTTTTTCGACATGATCGTCGTGACGGGTTCATTGCGTTTCATTCTGCGCTTCTCCTACTTCTTCCTGCATGCAACAGATCCACACCCGAGGGTGAGTCGGTTCGATCGTCTGGCGACGGGCATCCCCGCAACCCGCCAGAGGAAACGGATCGCTACGTCGCGCATTCGATGCATGTACGCGCAAAAGGCAGGGCTTCGAGACGTGCCGGCGCGACCTTTTCGCGGCAAACGACACAAATGCCGAACGTGCCGTTCTCGATACGCTGCAATGCCTGCTCAATCGCCTCAATCTCTTCCAGCCCACTGGCATCGAGATGCTCGAGGACCTCGTCGTTTTCAGCTTCGACCGCCCGCTCTTGAGAATCGTGATCGCGCTCGCGGTGCAGGCTGGCCTCGACCTTGTCAGTCCGCCTTCGAATCGACTCGAGGCGTTTTTCCAGTTCCATTCGGATGCGAGAATAGTCTTCCATACAATCCCTATTGCGAAGGCCGCTCCCGGCCCTGTTTCCATTCGCCGAAAACACCTAGATTGAAAGTTCACACGCCGATCCGGGGACTCTGCCACAGCACCGCGGGAAAGGTAAGGGCACCCGACCCGTCGCACACGCCCCCGGCTCCCTACTCCGTCGCGACCTTGGTCGGCGTCACCGCCTCCATGGCGTATTCGGGAACACCTTCACCGGCAAGGGCGAAGAACTCGTCGCCAAACGGATCGATGCCGCGGATCGGCATCGATCCCCGTCGGATGGTCCAATCGAGCGGGGCGAGCTCACCGGCGCGATCAAAGTGGCGCGCCGCCGCTGCTTCCTGTCCGTTGCGGTGCAACCACCAGGCGAGGGTTCGCTCGGCGCGTGCGAGTTGCGTATTCGCCGACGGCGCCGGTTGGTGCCGCACCGTCTCGGCGCGACCGAGGGCGCCGCTGCCGTCCTTGACCCAGGCGCGAATCATGTCGAGGTAGAGGGCAGAGCTCTTGCCGTGAAACGCGGTGAAGGTGTCGGTGCCGAACTGAACGTCGTGCGGGCGACAGATGATCCCCTCTTCGTCGATCCAGATGATCGTCGGCACGTTCGAGATGTTGTAGAGCTCGGCAACGACGTGCTCCGTATCGATGACGCTAGGATGCGTCGGCTGCGCTCGTTCGATGAAGGGTCGCGCATCCTCGGTACTGCGCTCCAATGCCACCGCGATGGGAACGAAATTCTCGTCGCCCAGCTCTTCATAGAGTGCCTGCCAGACCGGCAGATCTTCGCGGCATCCTCACCAGGAAGCGTGCGCAATCAGCAACACCTTCTTGCCGCGATGCTCGGACAGTTTGTGCATGCGACCGGCGAGATCGGCAAGCTCGAAGTCCGGTGCCTCGAGATTCTGCATCTGCTGAAAACGAGATGCGGCGCTCACTCCGAGAACCGCCGCCCCCGCTGCCGCGTCGCATGCGAGCGGCCGATCTAGAACCGCCGCCAAAGCCGCGAGGTCGATCTCGTTCTTGCCGCTCACCAACGCTGCGCGCTCGCGCACCGGCACACAAACATCCCCGCGGCAAAGTCCCTCGTCGCGCAACGTCCAGCCCAGCGCTTCCGCCACCGCGTCAGCTCCGAGAAACACGCGATCGCCATCGACCCGCGCCGCCACCTCCGAACAGCGGTACGGCGAGGTCTCGGCGTCCACGATTGTAAGCTTCTTCGTCACGATTCACCCCCTGAATACCGAGCCTGGTTGCTTCGTTTACACAATACCGATTGGACACACCCTCTCGTCAACTCCCGCCCGGAACCCTCCAATCTGGAGGCACCACATGGTTACGTATCCGAAAGGAGCAAACTCTCACCAAGAGCATGAAGATGAGTGACAAAGCGATCGCAGGACGGGCCATCGCTCCAGCGAATCAAAGACCAATCATCGTCGCACGCGCTCAATAGAACCCTGGCCAAATCAGCCTCAAAAACCCCAGCCGCCTTACTACGAGCTCCACCGATCGCATCGGCGACGGAGAGGTTCAGTTTTTGAGTGAACCCCCAAATATCGGCAAGATCCTTTGGCTCGTTGCGATCCAACACCGCCGTAATCTTGTTGGCGAAGATGTTCTCGGCACTATCCACTCTGCCCAGAATCCGATCCTGCACCACTTCGCCAACGTGTGCGGGAACGTCGTTGATCAACTCGATCTTCAGAACTACTTCCGCTTGCGTCACATCGAAACGAACAAATCGCTCCTCACGCAAGCGAAGTTCCACCACCGTATCGGGCAAGGAAGCAGCGGACTCAACGAGCCGTTGCGCCCACAACCCGAACTCGCGTTGGTCGTTCACGAACAGATCGAGATCGTCCGAGTATCGATGTTTGAGATATGCACGTGATGCGGCCGTTCCACCTCCGAGGTAGAAGCCAGTAGACGCACCGTCGAACGCGTGCAGAACGCGGTCCTGCAGTGGGTACAGCCGGTCCAAGTAGTACGCATGATCCATCTATTCAGAACGCAACAGCTCGGGGTGCTCTCGCGGCAACCAATCCGTCAGGAAGTCCAACCCGCGCTTGCGTGTGGTCGAACGAACGGCGTTACGCCACTCTGGCCAACCGGCAACCAACTCGCGGAAGCCGAGCATGCGAATGATCTCGGCATACGGTGCGTATTCAAGCAGCCGGACGGCTGCCCAGCGACGATCGAGCCGTCCCACTTTTCGTTGCCCCGCCAACAGCTCGCGGAATTCTCGCTCACCGATATCGTAGTCCCACACATAGGCAAGGTGCTCACTGGAGCCTGCTCCAACCCGATTTCGAGGCCGCCGCGTCATCACCATGTGGCTAGCACGAAGTGTCGGTGTTCCCAATTCAAATCACTCTGCGCAGATTCGGAGCCAGGTCCACGCTCTCGCGACGAAACCCGGTGGGAAATGCGGGCATGGGTCGCGGCGCGCGCCGAATTTCGTTACCACCTTGTCAGCGCCACCAGCGCCGGAGGATGCGATCCCATGAGTGATACGAAGGTCCGCCACACATTTCGCGACGACTTCCTCGGCGACCGCGATGCGGTCGCCGTCGCCGGCCTGATCGAACGCAAGGAGGTGAGCGCGAGAGAGATCGTCGACGCGGCCATCACCCGCGCCGAAACGATCGTACCGCACCTCAACCCCATCGCCGCCGAGGCCTTCGAGCAAGCGAGGCGCGATGCGGAGAAACCGGCCAGCGGCTGCTTTGCCGGCGTACCGACCTTCGTCAAGGACAACACTCCCCTCGCCGGCATGACCACCAATCACGGCTCGGCGGCAGTCCGCTCCCAGCCGGCAAAGAAGTCGGGCGTCTATACCAAACAGTACATGGCGCAGGGCTTCGTCTGCCTCGGCAAGAGCTCGTTACCCGAGTTTGGCCTGAACGCCAGCACCGAGTTCGACGGCGCCGAGCCGACGCGCAACCCGTGGCACACGGAATTTTCATGCGGCGCCTCGTCCGGCGGCTCGGCCGCATTGGTGGCATCCGGGGTAGTGCCGATCGCGCACGCCAACGACGGCGGCGGCTCAATTCGAATACCTGCAGCCTGCTGCGGTCTGATCGGCCTCAAGCCCAGCCGCAGCAGGCATATCATCCCCGAGTCGGCACAGGCGTTACCCATCGATATCATCAGTGAAGGAGTGGTGACGCGCACCGTTCGCGACACCGCGGCTTTCCATGCAGCATCCGAGAGGTACTACCGCAATCCCAAGTTGCCCGAGCTGGGCCTCGTCGAGGGCCCGAGCAAGACACGCCTGCGTATCGGCGTTGTCATCGACTCCATCACCGGCTCACCAAGCGATGGTCCGACGCGCGCAGCGGTCGAGGAAACCGCAGATCTGCTCACACACCTCGGGCACGACGTTTCAACCGCCGACATCCCGACCACGGCGGAATTTGCAGACGACTTTCTCCTCTACTGGGGTTTTCTCGCCTTTGCACTGCGCAACGGTGGCAGAATCATCATCGACCGAAGCTTCGACAAGAAGCGCCTCGAGGGCCTTACCAACGGTCTCAGCGAACACTTCAGACGCAACTTCTTCCGCCTACCGGGTGCGATCAAACGACTGCGCGGCGCCCGCGACCAGTCGGAAGCGTTCTACCAGTCCTACGACGCTGTGCTCACCCCGGTATTGGCGCACACGACACCTCCGTTGGGCCACCTCAGCCCGGCGATCGAGTACGACGAGCTAGTGGACCGACTCACGAGCTATGCCTCGTTCACTCCCCTCGCCAACATCACCGGCGACCCGGCGATTTCCCTGCCCATGTCGAAGACCGATCAGGGGTTGCCAATTGCGGTTCAGATATCCGCCAATCTCGGCAACGAGCGTACTCTGCTCGAGCTCGCCTACGAGATCGAAGGCGAGCGCCCGTGGCGCAGAATTCAGGACGTTTGAACTTTTTCGACAGCACGTCTCCTGACGCAAACCACCTCCTACACTCGGTCGGTCACCTCTCACTCGCCCAGGCGGTCATACCGCCGACGATCGTGCAATACGAGCACCTCCACACACCCCGACGACGCGCGAAGAGCGACGCGCCATCGCCTGCACGACATGGGCTATTGGACTTTCGCCGACGGCATCAACACGGTTGCGGTTCAGCGGACCGCAGCCGAGCAGATTGCCGCGACCTTCCCCAAGGCGCCAGTCAGTATGTAACCCGGCGCACCCCCCAAACCTCACCAGGGCTGCGCACGACGGGCAAGCCGGCCGCCCTCCCTCCTACGGTTCCGTCGGATACCCCTCACTCATCCAGGCGGTCATACCGCCGTCGAGGTTCTTTACGTTGCCGTAGCCGAGCGACTTGAGGAGCAGCATGCCGGTCAACGAGATCTTGCCGACATTGCAAACGGTGAGAATCAACTGGTCCTTGTCGTCCGGAAGCTCCGCCAGGTTGCCGTCTGAGCTCTCCAGCACCTCGAGCGGGACGTTGATCGCGCCCTCGACATGTTCTTCTGCAAACTCGGCCGGGCTTCGTACGTCGATCAACACCGGCGCCGCCTCGAGTAGTTCATCGACCTCCCCCATGTCGACGAGATCTCGCGAGTTGCGCGCGTTGTCCCGCAGTCGTTCGAGCAGGCGGTCGCTGGCGGCCGAGCCCGTCGATTCCTCATCGACCGGCGCCGGGAATAGATGCGGCAGGTGCTTGCGGACGCTCGTAGTGTACTTGAAGACGGAGTCGGGAAAGACCACCACGACGACGTTGCCGGGCGCATCGTCAATCAACTCGAAGGCGCCCGCCAAGGCCATCCCCGAGCTCGGTCCGGCAATGATCGACTCTTCCTGATTGAGTCGCAGTGTGAGATCGTAAGCCGTTTTATTGTCGATCTCCACAGTGCCGTCGTACTCATCGGGATGGTAGAAGTCGGTTTGCGTCAGTTGTCGAACACTTCGAACACCGGGAATGTCGTGCCCTTCGGCTGGGTGGACCCCCAGCACCTTGACCTCCTGCCGCTGCTCTTTGAGGAAGCGCCCGGTGCCAGTAATCGTGCCACAGGTGCCGAGCCCAGCTACGAAATGAGTCACAGCGCCCTCGGTCTGTCTCCAAATTTCCGGCCCGGTCGTACGGTAGTGCGCCCCCGGGTTCGCTTCGTTGCCGTATTGATTCAGGTTGTGATGATCGGGCTGCTTGCCCATGTCGAGCGCCATCTGAATGGCCCCTTCAGGAGCGCCCGGGGCCGGGCATAGATCGTCGTTCAGTTCGATGACTTCGCAACCGAAGAAGCGCAGCACGGCGCGCTTCTCGGCCGGGATTGCATCGGAGAGCGGTGTTGCCAGCTTGTAGCCCCTGGCGTTCGCGATCATCGCCAAGCCCATCCCAGTATTCCCAGACGTCGGCTCAACGAGCTTTTCAGATCCCTTCAACACACCACTTTCGATCGCCTCGGCGATCAGGTTCGCTGCAACGCGATCCTTCACCGAACCAAACGGATTGTGCCACTCGAGCTTGGCGTAGACAGCCGTGTGATCATACGGCGTAACCCGATTGAGCCGCACCAGTGGCGTCGGATTGTCAACGCTGGCGAGTAGTCCCAGCATGGAGTCGTAGACTCGGAGTTGATGGTCGTTCATCGCCGGTTCCTCACTTCGTTCGCTTTGTCGTTCGAGTTCTCGATGGAAGGTCAGGCTATGCCAGCAAAGGTCTCTTCGAAAGTCCCCGGCACACCCCACGCCAACAGCTACAGAGACCACGGGCGGAGCATCATGACCGCTGCATGACGGTCGATTGTCTGGCGACTCGCCAGCCTCTAAGGTACGTACTACGGCAAACTCTTGCACGTCACCAATCAGCGACGATCGTCGAAAACAAATCAGTGACAACGATTGGGTGGGTGCCTATTCAACCAGACAACCGACGTTTTGGGGATCACCGATGACCACTTGGAAAGAAACACTGGGAAATTCCATCCCTCCCGCACTAGGGCACGAAATCGACTCCTACGAGGAGGCCTTCGCAGGCAAACGAGAAGGTAGGATCGAAAGTCCCGTCTTCGCCGAGATGCGACTGCGGCGCGGCGTCTACGGCCAGCGCTACGACAACGGCCAGCGCTATGACGGGGAGGCCACACGACCGCTGAACTATCCCTGTGGCGAGCTCGAGAAGGGACCGGATACGGTTTGGGATGCCCCTGGAATGATGCGGATCAAGATCCCATGGGGCGGAATGTCGACGGCGCAAATGGAAGCGCTTGCCGAGGTTGCAGAGGAGTATTCCGACGGCATTCTGCACATCACGACGCGGCAGGACGTCCAGTTGCACTTCGTCCATATCGAGGACACACCGGATCTCATGCGACGCCTCGCCGCGGTCGGCATCACCACACGCGAGGCCTGCGGCAATGTAGTTCGCAATGTCACCGCGTGCCCGCGATCCGGCGTCTGCGGGACCGAGACCTTCGACGTAACCCCCTATACGCAAGCGGTACACGAGTTCGTTCTCGGTCACCCGGACGGTCAAAACTTCGGTCGTAAGTTCAAGATCGCGTTCTCAGGTTGCGACACGCAGAGCTGCGGCCTGATTCGGATTCACGATGTCGGCTGCATCGCACGGACGAGGGAGATCGACGGCGAGATACGGCGCGGATTCGAGTTCTACATTGCCGGCGGCCTAGGTGCCGTGCCGTACCAGGCGCAGCTTTTTGATGAGTTCATGCCGGAAGAAGAAATCCTGCCGACAATCCAGGCGATCGGTCGAATTTTCGCACGCCTCGGCGAGAAGAAGAACCGCACCCGCGCCCGGCTCAAATTCCTGGTCAAGAAACTCGGCTTCGACGAGTTCAAGCGACTCGTACTCGAAGAACGCGCAGGCCTCGATGCAGACCCGCGCTGGACTGGGTATCTCGCTGACCTACACAGCTGGGATGACAAACCGCTGCGGCAGGCAACCCCACTCGAAGCGCGTCAATACCCTGCAGCCTTCGAAACGTGGCGACAATCGAGCGTCATTCCGCAGCGACAAGACGGCTACGTCATGGTGACCGTTGGCCTGCCGCTCGGCGACCTGACATCGGTGCAAATGCGCGGTCTCATCGAGATCGTGCGCAAGTACACAGGCGATACTTGCCGCTGCACCATTGAACAGGACATCTTGCTGCGCTGGGTAAACCTCGGCGATCTCTTTGCCGTCTACGAAGACCTGGCGGCGCTCGGTCTCGCCCGAGCGGCAACCGGAACGATCGCCGACGCCACAGCATGCCCGGGCACCGACACATGCAAGCTAGGCATTTCCGCATCACGTGGGCTGATCGGCGAGCTCAACAAGCGGCTGGCCGCCAAGCTCGAAACTCTCGACCCGGCCGTGCGCAACATCCGCGTCAAGGCGAGCGGCTGCTTCAACAGTTGTGGCCAACACCATGTCGCCGACATCGGCTTTTGGGGCGTGAGCAGGAAAATCCGCGGCCAACTGGTGCCTCATTTTCAGCTCGTGCTCGGCGGACAGTGGGAGAACAACGGCGGCGCTTATGGCCTCGCCATTGTTGCGATTCCCTCCAAGAACGTCCCCCTCGTGCTCGACCGGGTGCTCGAAAACTACGTCGCCGGGCGCTTGCCGGGCGAGAGCTTTCACGACTACGTCGCGCGAATCGGCAAACCCGCAGTTCGCGAATCGATCAAGGACCTCACAGAAGTACCCGACTTCGATCAAGACGCCACTTACTACTTTGATTGGGGCGACTTCCGGCGCTACACGGTCGACGACATCGGCAAGGGCGAATGCGCCGGAGAGGTTGTCGAGTCAACCGAGTTTGATCTCCAGGCAAGTGAGCGCGAAGTGTTCGAGGCCCAGACTCTTCTCGACGCCGCCGACGTGACGGGCGCAGCCGACATCGCCTACCGCGCCATGCTCCTCGCTGCAACGGCCCTGACCCGCACACAGAACCCCGCGGTCGGCGAAGGCGTCGATGAAATCGTAAGCGAGTTTCGCACGCGGCTCTACGACACCGAACTGATTTTTGACCGTTACGCCAAGGGTAAGTTCGCCGACTACTTCTTTCGCGCCCATGACGAAGTGCGGGAGAAGACCCCTGCGACGGCGGATCTCGCACGTAAACGCATCGAGGAAGCTCAGCTCTTCGTCGAAGCAGCTCATATTTGCTTCGATCGCATGGGATGAACATCGCCAAAACAAGGCGCGATGACACAGTTCGATTTCATCGATCAGAGCATCTGGGAGAACGGCGTCCCCTACGCCACTCTTGCCGAGCTGTGCCGTAACGACCCCGTGCACTGGCACGAGGAGCCTGACGGACCTGGATTCTGGGCGCCTCGAGCTGATCGCCTGAGACGCCGGGAGCGCTTCGCCACCCCGAGAGGCGGGAACGCAACGGCGCGGTGCCTATCTCACCAGCGCTATCGCTCCGAAACAACAAAGAAGCGGACCAGCGGCTTCCTCAACCGCGGCTGGTCGCGCGCCGCGTGTTCGTTGCGGCCCGACGCTGGTCCTCCGGCGTTTGCTTGGAAGCGATCTGCTTCAGCCAATAGGCCGCCGCCTTCTCGGTCTTTTCGTCCTGCTTGGCAGCGGCGAAGGCAACCTCCGCTTCACCCCACTGTTCTTCGTTGGCGTGAGCGATTCCCAACAAGAGCTGGGCATGGCCGGGGTGACGCAACTCACCTTTCGCCAGACCGCGTTCGAGCGCGTCGCGCGCTTCGCCCCACTCTTCGCGCTCGACCAGTAGTTGGGCGAGGCGAACGTAGACGTTGCCGTCCTTGGCCAGCTCAGCCGCCTTGCGCATCGGCGGCAGGGCACGCTCGCGCTCGCGAGCGTGCAGCCAACTGTCGGCCAACAACTGCCATGACTTGGCGTTGTCTTTGACGATGCCGCGCTCGAATCCTGCGCGCAGTACTTCGGCGGCCTGGTAGGGGATCTGGTTGAATAGGTACATCTGCGCCAGGGTCATGTACTCGCTCTCGGCGTCGAGCAAACCCTGCAGGTACACCATTTCCAGCGTCGTCAGCGCGCGCTCGTGACGCTTGGTCTCGGAGTAGATGGCAGCGAGCTGCATCCAGTAGGCTTTCTTGGGAAAACGCTCGATGAGCTCGCCGAGAACCGCTTCCGCCGCTTCGAAGTCCTTTTCTTCGACCAGCATGGCGTTCTTCAACTGCAGCCAGGACTCCTTCGGCGCCGTGGCCTTTTCGATCGCCATGTCGACGTACTCGATCGTCTTGCGCCGCTGGCCGTCCTGCATGTAGGCCATGGCCGCCATGTAGTAGGCCGCCGGTGAAGGGTTGCGGGCGTGTGGGAACCACTTTTCGAACTCGGCGATGGCGGGCTCGGGGCGCTCGAGCATGACCAGGATCTGCGCCAGGTTGTAGCGCGTGTGCAGCTCGGTCGCCTCGGGTAGACCACCCGTTGCGATGCATTCGCTCAACGCATGGGCGGCCTTTTCGTAGTCCTCCATGCCGATGTAGGCGTAGCCGTAGCCCTGCCACATCAACGCCCGCTCGTGGGAGTTGAGCTTGTAGTTCCTCTTCATCTCATCGAGCGTCTCGATGACGTAGTCGAATTTCTCGTCGCGCAGATCGCCGTGCATGCGCTCGATGCGCTTGAAGGCCCACGGTCCAACGCTCTCGATCTCGCGCTCGCCGCTCTGCGGCGGCGTGGCCAGTGCCGTGCTCCAAGCCAGGGTGACGATCAGCGCAATCATGAAGTTTCTATTCACGGTCCTACCCTCGGTTGAGATTGAAATTGAGAATGACGCGCACTCCCGGAGTGTCGATCGCTTTGCCGCCGACGACACTTGGCTTGTACTTGTAGCGAGAGACCGCGTTGATCGCCGCCTGCTCGAAGTAGTTGCGCGGCTCCGCCTTCTCCACCTGCACGTCCTTGACGGTTCCCGCCGCCGACACGGTGAAGCGCAACTGCACCCACCCTTCGATACCGCGCTGCATCGCACGCGCCGGATATTGCGGGTTGACGCGCACCAGCGGCACCGGGTCGGCATCGCCGCCCTGGCCCGCGCCGCCAGGGCCGAGATTGATGTCGAGGTCTGCGGTCAGGTCGGGAGCCGCGGCTGCCAACTCGAGCTTGGCCGGCCCTTCGTTCGGCGACAAGTCCATCTCCGGTGGCGGCGGTTGGCGTTCCGGCCGAACCCGCTGTGGCCGCTTGCGCTGCACCTTTTCGACCGGCCGCTCGCGCTTGAGGCGCACGAAGTCGACGATCTTGCCGCCGCTGACTTCATCGAGTCGCAGCTCGCTCTTGATCAACGCTTGCATCAGATAGGTCAGGGCAAAGGCAATGCACGCTGCCGCCAAGGCGGAGAAAAAAATGCGTACCGTCATCCCTCCTCAACCGTCGCTGCCAGGGACACCTCCGACACGCCGGCCTGGCGCGCCGCGTCCATCACCTTGACCAGGAGACCGTTCTTCGACTCCTCGTCGGCCTGGATGATCACCGTTCCCTGCGGATTCTCGGCGTGCATGCGCTCGATGTTGGCGCGCACCGCGCGGATGTCGACCTGGCGGCGATCGATCCAGATCTGGCCGTTCTTCGAAATGGCCACCAAAATGTTGCCGCGCTCCTTGCGTTCGGCCGTTGCCGCACCGGGCCGGTTGACGTCGATGCCCGACTCTTTGACGAACGATGCCGTGACGATGAAGAAGATCAGCATGATGAAGACGACGTCGAGCATCGGCGTCATGTTGATCTCATTGTCTTCTTTCTTCCGTTTCGAACGCAGCTTCATCGCAACCTCATCCGACCCCGCCGCTCAGCAAGCCGGCGATGCGGTCCTCTTCCACCTCGGCGCGCCGCTCGAGCCTCACTCCAAAGATGAAACCCGAGATTGCCGCGACCATACCGGCCATCGTCGGCACGGTGGCGCGCGATACTCCCGACGCCATGGCCCGCGTGTTGCCACTTCCCGAGATCGCCATCACTTCGAACACCTCGATCATCCCGGTGACCGTGCCGAGCAGCCCGAGCAAGGGGCACAGGGCAACCAGGGTCTGGATCATCGGAACGTTGCGACGCACTTTCATGACCGCGCGCGACACCTCGGCGCGGCGCACCTGCGCCGCCCACCATGAAGTCTTGTCGCGGCGTTGCTCCCAGCGCGCGCTCAGATCGCGCACGACGGCCGGGTAGCCGCGTGCCATGAACCAGTAGCGCTCGAGAATCAGCGTCCACATGACGAAGACGACGGCGATGATCACCGCCAGCACCGGCCCGCCCGACTCGATGAAGTCGCGGTTGGCGCCGTAAATCTCAGCCCACCGCCACACGTCTCAGCTCCGGTCCAGGAGTGGTGTCTTCGGCGTGCTCGGCCATCAGACCGGCACTCTGTTCTTCGAGAATCTGCAGCAGCGAGGTACTCGTCGAGCTCACCACACTGTGCAGAAGTGTCAGCGGAATGGCCGCGCACAATCCCAACACCGTCGTCACCAGCGCCGTCGAGATACCGCTGGCCATCATCTTCGGGTCACCAGTGCCAAAGAGCGTGATCGCCTGAAAGGTCTGGATCATTCCGGTCACCGTGCCCAGCAGCCCCAGCAACGGCGCCACCACCGACAGCACCTTGATCATCGCCTCGCCGCTCTCGAGCGGCGCCGACTCGCGCATGATCGCCTCTTCCAGCTTGAGCTCGAGGGTTTCCGTGTCTGCGCGCTTGTTGTCGTCGTAGACGGACAGAATACGACCGAGCGGATTGCCCTCGTCCGTGTCACTGCGCTTGGTCTGGCGCTTGATCTTGGCGCCGACGACCGACAGGTAGATCAGGCGGTAGATCGCCAGTGCGACACCGAGCAGGCCGAGGGTGATGATCACATAGCCGACGACTCCGCCCTGCTCGATGCGCTCGCGCAGGCTCGGCGCCTCGATGAGCTTGCTCAGAATCGAGCCGCGCGACGGATCGACGGCGAAGGCCGCGACGCCGGACGCCGACTCGAGACCGGCGACCGTCTCCAGATGGCGAGTTTCCGGTTGCCGAGCCAGCACGCCGAGCTTGCCGGTTTCCGGTACGAACTGTAGATACCGGCCACCGCTGACGGCGTTGAACGATCCGACGCGCGTCACTTGCTGCTGACTTTCGCGGCCGCCGACCGAGAGGACTGTAGCGGGAAAGCGAACCACCTTGGCCTGCTCGGTCATCTCCTGCTGCAACAGGAACCACAGCTTCTCGAGCTGCTCCATCTTTGGATTGGTGCGGCTCTGGCTGATCTCTTCAAGGAACACTCCGCGACCGGGAATCTGCACCGAAATCAGCGAGCCCCGGAGCTGGGCCATGGTGTCGCCGGCCACCTGACGAGCGACGCCGAACACCTCACCGAGTGTCCCTTCGCGCTCCTTCAATTTTTCCGCCAGCTCGGGAATGGTCTTCTCGCCATCGTCGAAAGCGTTCTTCAACGCCTCGGCGCGCTTTTCCTCAGCCGCCAGCTCTGCCTGCGCCTTGCGCAGCAGCGCGCGCTGCTCGGTGCTCTGGCGGCGAAAGGCCTCGAGCCGGCGCTGGTTCTCGGCACTCTCGCGCTGGTTTGCAGTGCGCACCTGCTCGAGCAATTCGTCCAACGTCCCCGCTTTCCCCGCCTGCTGCGCCAGCACCGGACCAACGGCCAACAACGCGGCGGCAACCGCCGCAACCCAACCTGCGCCGGCAACTCTCACTTCGCCACCTCCGCAGCGGGCACGGGGATCTTCATCAGATCCGGTGCCGTGCGCTTGTTGGCCATCTTGATACCGTCGCGGATCGGCCGCCTGTACTCGTCGCCGAGGATCACCCAAGAGTTGCTGTCGGGATCCCAGCGCCCCGACTCGCTCGTATCGATCGTCTGGTAGAGCAACGCGATACGGCCGACACGGAGAAACTCCACCGTGCGACTGGCACCGCGCGTATCCAGTGTTCCTTTGTACGACTCAATCGTGCGCCCATACTCATTCTCGACCTGATACGCCTCCATCAGGCGCCGGTACTTTTCCGACAGCGACACATCCGAGCGCTTCATCAGCTCGCCCAACTCCTGCATGCGCTTGCTCCGCTCTTTGGGAAGAAAGGGAACGTCGAGCTCGACGAAGCGCGAGAGCACGCCGATCATGCGCGCCATCAGCGGGCCGAGTCGGCGCTCGACGTTGTCGATGTCGGCGATCTGCTCCTGAAGCCCTGACAGCTCACCCTTCTGCGAGCTGACGACGTCTTCGAGTTGCTGGTTGTACGAACGCAGCGACTCGATCTCCTGCAGCGTCCGCCGATAGTCGGCAAAGAGCTTGTCGGCTTCGTCGCTGGCTTTTTCGACCGCCTTCTGCGCTTCGGCGGCGGCACGGTTGCCGTCGTCGCCGAGGTTGAGGGTCGTACCCAAATCGACGGCCGCGGCGGCCAGCGGAACCAACACCAACCAACCGGCGGCAACAGTTTTCTTCAGCGTTGTGACGACATTCACGGTCTCACCCTCACAACCCGCACCATCTGCGGGATCCGAGACGCCGCCGCCGAGTCCGCTCAACTCGTCCTTGGCCGCAGCGCGTCAGGAAGTTGAATCCAACTTATGGATCACAGCCGCCAAGTCGATGCGCTTCACGGTGATTTCACACAGGTAACAATCTCGTAACAATTGTCCCCGGCGGCACCGTGGGGACAGTACTTGGTCAGTAGTCCCACTCGAAGCTCAAGAACTTGTACCTGCCGCCGACCTCTGCGATCCATCCACTCGGAACCGCCGTGCGCAGGTCGTTCTCGTAGTCGACCCGGAGCTCGCCCCAGGCGCGGTACCAGTCATACTCCCGCGGCTCCTTGGTGAAGACGATCTCGTAGCTGGGGAGATCGCGGTCGCCGTAGCGTTTGAAGAGCTCTTCTTGGAGGAGCTCGCTCTTGTAGTCCATGTCGCGCCAGAAGTAGTTGCTCACCGAGTCGGAAACCCGGCGCGGGGGTTTTCCCGGATCCACGGTGCCGGGCACGATGATTTCCTTGTACTCACCCTCCGTCACACGCAGCTCGTGAAGAGCCTTGGCGTCCTTCCGCTTGATGGCGTCGAGGTAGCGGGCGACCAGATCTTTCTTCGAGCCGGCACCGCCTGAAAACGAGATCGGCGCCTTTGCCACTGCGTCCACCTCTGCGCCGCCGTACGAAGAAACGCCAGCCAACAGAAGGCCGGCCGTTGCGATGATCAAACAAGCTTTGCGAACCATTTCGGAGCTCCTGCCGAAAATGCACTTGGGGGAGCGGGAAAATCCCGCTCCCCCACCCATTCCACGATTCAGAGAACGCTCAGTCGCGAGCAAATCCGACCCACGGAGTCGTCATCCAGTCGCACTCGGTTGCCGTGCAGACAGCGCTCGGATCGACGGCGCCGATGTAGGCCAGGGAGTCGAAGAAATCTCCGAACCCTGCATCGATACCAGTGTCAGTGCAGTCGGTGACTGCCGGAACCGTACCGCTGAACGACGGCGTGATGTCCGGCACGCCGCGGCAGGTGCCCGCACCGGCACCGGTGCAGCAGGGATCCGGCGTTCCGGCCCCCGTGCAAATGGTGTTGTCGATCGCCGGCCAGGCGTTGCTGATGCCGGTGGTCGTCGCCGACGAACCGTTGGCCGGCTCGACCAGGCCGGCCGCGTTGAGCAGGCCGTACCACTCCGGCACGTCGCAGTTGCAGTCCGGATCCGGAGTCGTCGCGCCACAAGTGCCGGTTCCCGGTCCCGTGCAGCACTCGGCTGGATCTTCGAGGCCGACGCACTCGGAGTCGATCGTGCAGTCGTCCTGCAGGCGGTCGCCCGATTTGGCGTGCTCGGTACCACCCGAACCATTGGAGTCGAAGACGACCGAGCGCAGCATCGTGTTGCCGGTCAGACCCTCCGGTGTTCCGTCGTCGTCGGCATCATCACAGGCGTCGCGTACCGTGGCGATGTCGCGCAGCTCGGCGCCGGCGTCACCGAAGTTCTGGACGATGGTGTTGGCGATCTGCCCGTGCACGCCGCGGCGAAGCAGAATGCCGGCATCGGTACCGTCGTTGGCGCCCGTCTGACCATCGGAACCGATGATCGTCAGGTTGCACATCGTAGCATCGCCGCGAGGCTGGTTGTCGTTGCCGAACTCGGAGTTGTCGCACTCGATACCGCGGCTGTCACGACCAGGATCGGTCACCGTACCGTCCTGAAAGACGACACCGTTCTGCAGCTTACCGGTCCAGCCGAGCTGGCAGTCGAAGCTGTCGTCGCCGCAGGCCGACGAGACCATGTTCTTGTGGTTGCTGGTGCCGCCAAACCACTCGTGGCAGTCGTCGTTGGTGTTGTGCGCCTGCGTGAAGTTGATCTGCGTTTGGCTGCCGATGCCGTTCATGGTGATGGCGTTGAGCTCGTTGCCCGGCGTGAAGTCGATACCGGCGAACTCGACGCGGGTGAACGTCACGATGCCGCTGAAGTCGTCTTCGATGCATCCACCGAACGGCGTCGGCAAACCCTCGGCTTCGAACGTGCAGCCGGGGGCGTTCACCGTCGAGCGGCCGTTGATGTTGAGACCACCCCAGTCACCCGAGCTGCGCGAACCCGCCGGCGCACCCGAAGTCAAGATGATCGGCGAGACGGGAGTCCCCTGAGCGTCGATCTTCCCACCGGGAAGAACGAAAATCCCCGGCGGATCAACTGCGGCCGGGTCCCCCTTGACGATGGCTCCCGGCTCGATCGTGAGCGTTACGCCATCCTCGACGAACTGGGACCCACCCAGGGTCAGATCGCAGCCGGCGGGGAAAGTAAGGTTGGCAGTATGCGTCGTGGTCGGCAGCGTCACCGCTCCCGGGCAACCGGCAACGTCCGGCCCGGGGCCCTCGCAGGGAGCGAAGAGAGTGTCGATGTTGGCGAGCTGCAGCGCCGCGGCGCCGAGGTCAGCTGTCAAACCGGAAACCGTAATGTCTCCGTCGCCAAAAATGTCACCACAGTCGATCAGGCTGCCGGTTGCGCACAGCGGCCCCGGGGAGACCGCGGGACACGTGCCGCCGCCAACCAGGCACTGCGACAACAGGATCACATCGACAATCGAGAAGTTCGTGTCGTTGTTCAGATCGCCGCAGCTTTGTGCCTGAATGTTCGAAACCAAGGCCAAGGATGCCACCAGGGGCACCAAGGCCGACTTCCAGAGTTTTCTCATTTCGCTCTTCTCCTATCGTTCGTTTGCAGTTTCTCTTTGTCAGCTGTCACCGTTCACGGAGCGACCGTGCAGGTCACACCATCAACAGGCAGAAATCCGGTATCACTGGCGTCCGCGACAAAGCACGAAAAATCGCCGGCCGTAGCGGGTGCACCACATTCGTCGTAGTCGAACGAGAAGACGTCCCCACTGGCGAGGCCCGTGAGGCTGATATCGAAGATGACGTTGCGCAGTGCATAGTTGGCGTCATTCGGTGTCACGGAGAAACCACTCAAGCCGGTTACGCCCGACACACCGCCACCACTACCCGGCAGCTCGACGACAGCGTCGTCGTAGTAGACCACAACCACTGCGCCGGCGATGAGCTCGCCCATCGGCGACGCTATGGAGACAGTAGCGGTGCCACCGCCCGAAGGCGTGCACGTCGCGATGGAGCAATCGGCTGGGCAGGTGTCCAGATCGTCAAATCCGTTCTCTTCCGCCAGGTTGCCGTCGTCGCAGGTCTCACCGGCATCGATTGCGCCGTTGCCACAGGCCGGCCCCTGGATCGCGAACGCCGGCGGCACCTGCGACATCAAATCGACGCGGCCACTCGCTCCCGCCGTGCCGCCCAACGCGGCAAACGACAGAAACGGGTCAATCGCGGCATCCGTCGTCGCCATGTCCGGGCACTTCTTGGCGATCTTCTCGTTGAGCTTGGTGATGATCTTGGTGACCTTCTCCGTCGCCTTTGCATCCGGGCAGCTGGTGATCTTGCCCTTGATAATCCCGTCCTCGCATTTGGTGTAGGTCTTCGACAGCTTGCGGAAGGCCTGGATTACCTCTTTGGCGTAGGTGCGCTGGCAGTTGAGCACGTCCTTGTCGCTGCTCGGCGCTTCGAGCGTATCGTAGGTCTGCTCGACCAGATCGTCGACGATCTCATCCATGTTGCAGGTGACGCAGGCACCGAGCTCCGCGTTGGTGCTGAGGATCGCCGAGCACGCCGCGCGCGGGCAGTTGGCAAGACCCGACTGGGCCGCGTCGTCACACTTCTTGACGATTTTCTCCTCCGCCTTGGTGCGCGCCTTGTTGATCTTCTCGAGGTTCTTGGCATCCGGGCAGGGCGGAGTGATCTTGCCCTTGAGAACGCCGTCCTCGCACTTGCGCATCGAGTTCGCCTTCTTCTGGGCGAACTTCTGCGCCTCCTTGAGAACCGTACGCAAACAACCCTCGGGTGTGTTGGCAGCCATCGTGTTGAGCGGCGCCAATACCAGCGCCAACGCTGGTACCAGCAGCCATTTTCTCATCGAAATCCAGTTGTGGTACATTGATGCTCCTTCCGTGCGCGCCCTAGTGCTCGTTCAGCCGGTGCGCGTTGCGGTGGGTGCCCCACCTCGCGTCGTGCTTCTCCTCGTCAGTTGGAGCACGGCGCTGGGTGGGTGCGTTTTCCCTTCCCCTTGCCTGTATTCGTCTTCGCCCTTCGCGCGTTCACCCCCCTTTCGTTCTCGTATTCGGCCGACTCAGTCGGCCGGGCTCCCCCTCCGATTCGAGTGTTCTATCCTCTCCACGTGAACGGGTGATGTACGTTGAAATAAAGTCCCGTGACAAAACGGCGATCGCGATTGCCACCACCCACATCGCATCGAACGACTTCCAGATATCCTGCCGATGTTACGACTGGGTTACGCGCCCGTGATTTGTCCGTGTCCGCCGGGGCCGCGCCGATCCTCATCCGGCACCTTGTAACCGAAACTTCACGCGCCGGTTACACCAGCAAAACATCCCGCTGATTACTTGTACGGCGTTTCACGGGGGTCTCTCGGAACGTTCGCGATCGCCGCGCGCGGCGTCGGGGTATTTCGGGTGCAAGTTTCGACAGAAGAAAAATCGGGACAATTTTCGTGCGTGCAATACGATGTCGCTGGATCATCGCGGTGGCCTGCGTCCTGGCCGTTGGCGGACACGCTCGGGCACAGGGCACCGGGTCGATCGTCGGTCGAGTCTTCGACAGCTCCAACGGCCGGCCGGTGAGTGGGGCGGGCATCAGCGTCGCCGGTGCACGCGCCGGCGCACAGAGCGACGTGGACGGGCGTTTCACCATCACCGACGTCCCTGCCGGTACCTACGAAGTGCGCATCAGCGCGCCACTCTACGGATCCACGCGGATACGGAACGTCCACGTCGTCGCCGGTGAGGACGCCAGTGTCCGCGCCTCTCTCGAGCCTCAGGGGGATTCCGACATCGAGGTCGTCGAGGTGGTCGCCGACGTCACCGAATCCTCGGCGGCGACACAGCTCCTCAAGCGCAAGATGGCTCCGACCGTCAGCGACAATCTCGGCGCCGAGTCGATTTCCCGCACGCCCGACTCCGATGCAGCCGAGGTGGTAACCCGCGTGCCCGCCGTCACTATTAAAGATGATGCCTTCATCGTCGTCCGGGGCCTGGGTGACCGTTACAACTCCGCCCTGGTCAACCGCTCCCTACTGCCCAGCACCGATCCGACGCGACGCATCGTACCCCTGGATCTCTTCCCCGCCGGGTTCATCGAATCGCTGACCCTCGTAAAGAGCTACACCCCTGACTTACCAGGGGATTTCGCCGGCGGCCTGGTCAACATCTCGCTCACCGATCCGCCCTCGGAGCCACGAGCGTCTCTGCAGCTTTCCCTGGGAGGCAACACGGTCACCACCTTCGCCGACTTCGACAGCTATGACGGCGCCGGCTTTGCCGATTGGTTCGGATTCGGCGTCGAGCACCGAGAGCTGCCATCCGGATTCCCCGAGACCA
This sequence comes from uncultured Binatia bacterium (SeqCode), assembly GCA_965216585.1. Taxonomy (GTDB): domain Bacteria; phylum Desulfobacterota; class Binatia; order HRBIN30; family CADEER01; genus CADEER01. Next base: position 2,113,241 of record CBDCGC010000003.1, read on the forward strand.
AAAGGGATGTTGTCACTTTGACCGCGCTGCAAGAGAGGAAGGCAGTCGGCTCCCTGAACCAAAACTGGAACACACGGCGCACCGACGCTCCACCGGGGTTCGGTGCAAGCGTCGAGCTCGGAAACACCTGGGGCCCCTTCGGTATGAGCGCCGCGCTCACCTACGGCGCCAAGCCGAGTAGAAGAAACGATGAAATCGTCCGCACCCGACAGGACGAGGGCATCGTTGCAGATTTCGTCTACGACCGCTCCACGCTCTCCACCGGCTTGGGCGGTCTCCTCACCGCGACCTACAAGCTCGCCAACGGACATCGCCTCAGCACTCGAGTCATCGGCAACCGCAAGAGCGAAGACGAGACGCTGATCGGATTGGGCACGGACGCCCTCCTCGGCAACCGCGAGGATCTGCAGCCGACATCGACGATCTACACCGCCGATCAGCTCCTCGGCCTGCAGATCGAGGGGCAACACAGCCTGGGCTTCGTCGACGTCGATTGGCGCGGCGCTCTCTCGCAATCGCAGCGCTGGCAACCGGACGCCAAGTTCACGATCTACCGGCGTGATCTCGATGCCGACAACCCCGTCTTCATACTGGCGACGGGAGGAGGCAGCGCCGGAGGTTCGACAACCCGCTACTTCTCGGAGCTCGACGAGCTCCTTCAGGATTACGGCGTCGATCTCAGCGTACCGTTCGACGCGCGCTTTTCTTCCTTTGGACGCGAATGGGGCGGAAACGCCCAGCTCAGCGCTGGGCTCGCCTATACGACGCGCGAGCGTGACTTCAAGTTGCGCCTCTTCGATACGTTGATCCGCGGAACCTCGACGATCCTCGATTTCCGGCGCCAACCGGACGACATCCTGCGCCCCGAGAACTACGGCTTCGTCTTCGACCTGCAGGACAATACGAACCGGCCCGAGCTGCGTTTCAAAGCGGCCCAGGACATCGCCGGCATCTACCTGATGGTCGATTTGCCCATCGTTCCAGACCGGCTGCGTCTCATCGGCGGTATACGTACGGAGTACTCCTACATCCGCGTGGAGGGCGTCAACCAGACCGAGCTCCTCGACTTCACCAACGTCATCAACGACGTCGATTTTCTTCCCGCCCTGTCGATCGTCTACTCACCGACGGAGCGCAGCAACATCCGCCTCGCCCTCAGCCAGACGGTGTCGCGGCCGCAGTTCCGCGAGCTCAACCCGGCCCAGTTTCCCACCGCACCTGGTCAGCGTGCGTTTCGCGGCAACGAAAACCTGGAGTCCTCGACGATCCAGAACCTCGACCTGCGCTGGGAGTGGTTTCCCTCCCAGCTCGAGCTGGTATCGGCCGGCTTCTTTGCAAAAAATCTCGAAGAGCCAATCGAGATCAACGTTGCGCCGCGTAGCACCGTCATCGTCGAGACGAGATCCAACGCCGGCTCGGCGACGCTGTTCGGCATCGAGCTCGAAGCGCGCAAGAACTTCGAGTTTGCCCGCCGTTACCTACGACGATTCGAGTCGCTGCGGAGGATAAGCGCACCGCTGTCCGACATCGAGTTCGTCGGCAACGTCACCCTGGTCGAATCCGAGGCCAAGGGATTCAAGCCACTGCGCGACGACGGCGCCCTCAACGTCGCCAGCCGCCGCGCCTTGACCGACCAGGCTCCGTTCGTCATCAACGCCAGCCTCCAGTACGACCACTTCCACTGGGGGACCTTCCGCCTGCTCTACAACACCGTCGGCGACACCATCGTCGCCGCCGCCAATTCGGGTGGCGGCCAGACCAGCGACGACGTCATCGCCGAGCGCCGCGACCAGCTCGACTTCGTCTGGCTGCGCGAGTGGAGCCTGATGGGACGGCGTCTCAAATCGAAGATCTCGGTCGAGAACATCACCAACGACGACTTCTTCGAAACCCAGGGGGTCATCGACGGCGAGCTCGTCGTCACCAACCGCTACTTCACCGGCGTCTCTTTCGGCGCCAGTCTGACCTTTGAGTTTTAGAGATCCGGCGCGCACGACGCCCGCCGGCGAATGAGGAGGTAGGAGAAATGATTCGAATGAGAGCTCTGGTAACGGCATTCGCCGTAGCGGCCCTATCCGCCGTCACCGCGAATGGCGCGCTGGCGCAGTGCGTCGGCGACTGCAACGGCGATGGTACTGTGCGTATCAACGAGCTGATCCAGGGAGTCAACATCGCCCTCGACGAAGCGCAACTGGACATCTGCCCGGCGTTCGACAGCGACGGTGACGGAGCCGTGCGCATCGGTGAGCTGATCACCGCCGTCAACAACGCTCTCAACGGTTGCCCACCGGCGCCGACCGCAACGTCGACGCCGAGCACCACGCCATCGCCGATGACGGATACCCCGATGCCAACCGACACACCGACACCCGGTGACGACACGCCGACACCTAGCGACGGTACGCCGACGGCCACATCGACGCCGATGACGGCACCGGAGTGTGGCGACGGCGTCGTCAACGGAGAAGAACAATGTGACGACGGCAGACACTGCGCACGCGGCGACGCCGTAGGCGATCCCTGCAGCAGCGACGACGACTGCGCCGGCGTTGCCGGCGCCTGCGAGCTGCGCAGTGGCGACGGATGTCAGGCCGACTGCCGGCTGCCCGTTTGTGGCGACGGCGTCGTCGATGGCCAGGCTGGCTCATGTGGCGACAACGTCTGTGTGGGGCCAAATCCCGCCGCCGGATCCGCCTGCACGGGCGACAGCGACTGCTTGGGAGAGACCTGCGACGACGGCAACACCGATGAAGGCGCTGACGACGCCTGCCCTGCAAACTGTCAGGTCGCGACCTGTATACCGTCGGGAGAGAGGGTTACGGCCAACGTCAACTTCGCATCCAACCCAGATGGAACGATCGTCTCGGGTCTCGAGCTCTTCGTTCGCTACGCCGAAGACACCGTCAGCATTCCCGGATCGGCCAACGCGCCCGAGGTTACTGGGCGAATTGCATCACCCGGGAACGTGTTTTCCTCGATCACTCCGAACGACCGCAACTACGGATTGGTCCTCGTACTCTTCGATTCGACGCTCTTCGGTGTCGACCCGGGAACAGCCGTTACCATCGAGTTCGATCTCTGCGAGGGAACTCCCGCTCCCACCGCCGGCGACTTCACCTGTGCGGTCAACTCAGCCAGTGACCTGAGTCTGCTCGACGTCACCGATCAGATCACCTGCGAAGTCGAGCTGCAGTAGCCCCCCGCCCGGTACCCCTCTCGAGGGGTACCGGGACGACAGAAGCAAGCTTCACCGACACGACAACCTGAGAAGGCGCCACATGACTCTGACATTTTTCACCCGAGCCACCCTGCTCACTCTTCTAACCGCGGCGCTCGCAGCCTGCTCAGGTGATGACAACGGTCTGCGCGTCCTCTCCACCTGCGGCAACGCCAGCTTGGAGGGCGGCGAGGAGTGCGACCCTGGAGGGTTCTGTTCCAACGACGGGACAGACTGCCTCGTCGGCGTCGCCGCCGCCTGCCAAGCGGGCGCCTGCGTACCCAAGGACACCGACGCGTGCTCGAGCATCTGCACGCGCCCCGTATGCGGGGATGGCCTCGCCCAGGGCGGCTTCGAACAGTGTGACGGTTTCGATCTGCGCGACACCACCTGCGCGAGTTTCGGCCGCGGCGACGATCCGCAAGGCGGCCCCAGCGGTGGCCTCACTTGCTCGAGATCCTGCACCCTCGACGCGTCGGGCTGTGGCGGCCTGTTCACACCAACTCCACTGCCCACGGCAACACCGACCATCACCAACACACCAGCAACCCAACCACCGACTCCAACCATCACCAACACGCCAATGCCCACCGCAACCCCCACACCGCCTTGCAACCTTCCCATCATCGAGCCGGGGGAGTTCTTTGACGATCCCGACAACGGGCTCGTCGGTACGCCGGACGGAACGAGTTGCCCGCAAGACGCCGAGATCCTCGCCTGTGACCCGAATGAAGAGCGGAGCTCCTTCGAGGTGGTTCTTCTACCGCCGACCGGAGCCGTACCCACGAGTGCCTCCATGCTGGTCGGTTATCGCAGTGATCAGATCAACATCGGCGATCGGGATCGTGAAGCAGTGCAAGACATCGGCCCCAGTTCTACCGTGTTCTCTTTCCGCGATTTCGACTACGCGGTCCGACTGGCTTGGGCTGGCACCAACCCGCTCGACGACGATGAGGGAACCGCGCTCGTCCGCCTCAACTTCTCCCTTTGCAGCGCCGCACAATTACCCGACCTGAGCTCCGTCGCGTGCAGCATCGAAGGCTGCTCGGGGCTCGGCGGCCCGCTCGACGGTTGCGCCTGCGAATTGCGACTGACCACCCCACAGTAAGAAGAAAGTGAACCAATGACGCTTCGCCAGAAACTCCGTCCGTCACCGTACCTGTACGCGCTCTGCCTGATGCTGGCTCCCGTGCTGAACGGCTGCGAAAGCGACACCACCGTTACGATTTTCCGAACGCCGCCGACAGCCACTCAGATATCAACGACACCTACAGCCGTGCCGACCGAAACGGAACCCGCGCCACCGACGGCAACGGTGGCTGAAGCAACGGATACCCCGACGACTGCGCCGACACCTCAACCCCCGACGGCTTCGCCGACCAGACCCGCAACGGCCACCCCTACTTCGACGCCGTCTCATACCCCTACCGAGACGCCGACCCACACCCCTACCGATCCACCGACCGCCGTGGCGACCAGCACCGCGACTTCAGTCGACACGCCCACCCAGGTCGCAACGGCGACACTCTCCAACACGGCCACTCCGCCTCCGACCGCAACAGCCATCGAGCGCCCCAGCGCGACCGCAACGGAGGCGCCATCGGCGACCGCGACGACAGCTCCGAGCTCCACTGCGACAACCGAACCGACCGCGACGGCGACGGACGAGCCAAGCTCGACGGCAACGGCCGAGCCGACTGCTACCGCGTCGGCCGAACCGAGCCCGACCGCAACGGAACCACCGGCATCGACGGCAACGTCTACGGTGACGGCAACGACCGAGCCGACCAACTCGCCGACCGAGACCGCGACGTCGACCCCGCAGCCAACCGCAACGGCGACAGAAACTTCGACCGAGGCTCCTTCGGCGACGGCGACGGCACAACCACCTTCGCCTACGGATACGCCGCCCGCTCAGCCCAGCGAGACACCGACAGCGGAGCCAACTCCGACGGCCACCAGTCCCGACGTCCCGTCGACCGCAACGGCAACGGCCACTCGCACGGCGACACCGAAACCACCTACCGCTACACCCACACAAACGGCACCGACGGAAACCGCTACTGTCGCGAGCGCTACCGAAACACCGGTGTCCGCCGCGACCGACACCCCTACCCAGGTCCCGACCGAAACCGCCGTCGATACACCCACCGATACGCCGACGCACTCCCCGACCAACACTCCGACTCAGACACCGACGACGAGCTCACCGACCAGCACTTCAACGCACACGCCAACGGACACGGCCACTCACACACCGACCCCGACAGCGACGGACACTCCGACTCATACGCCGACGAACACTACGACATTCACTGCCACGGACACGCCGACACACACACCGACCAGCTCGCCCACCCACACGGAAACACCGACAGAGACGCCTACAGAGACACCGACGAACACTCCGACCAACACGCACACCGATACGCCGACGGAAGAACCCACGGCTACGACGACACCGACGGAGATACCGGCGACATTCACTCCCACGGAGGGCCCGAGCGGCCCGGTATGCGGTAATGGCTTCCTCGAACCGGGGGAGTTCTACGATGACCCCGTGAACGGGCAGATCATCGGTGACCCCGGCGGCACGGAGTGCGCTCAGGACGCGCAAGTGTCCGAATGCACCGCCTCTGGGACCAGCGATTTTGCAATGAATCTGACGCCCGGTCTTGGACAAACCGCAACGTCCACTACCGTGCTCGTCGGCTACCGGAGTGATCTGGTTCGCTTACCCGCAGCGAACGGAGCTTCTGCACTTGGCAGCATCACGTGGAGCACGCCACTGCCGTTTGTTCGCTCGGCATTGGACTATGACTACGCCCTGCGGATCGTCAGCGTCAGCACCGCAGCGCCCCTTACGGTCGACCCTGTGGCAACCATCACATTCGAAACATGTGCCGGGCAATCGAGTCCAAATCCGGCAAGCGATTTCGGCTGTTTCGTCGAGGGCTGTAGCGGTCTCGGTGGACCCATCGACGGCTGCACCTGCGAAATCGTCGCAGCTCCTTAGGTACCTCGAGGAATCAGACGATGATCAAAGTGACCCGACAAATCGCCTTGCGTGTTCTCCTGCTATCGCTCCCAACGAGCCTGTTGGCCGCCAATGAATCGCAGAAAGCCTCCTGCGGCAATGGTCTGCTCGAACCGGGGGAGAGCTGCAAGACCTGCGCAGCCGATTGCACGCCGAAGGAGTGCACTCCCAAAAACAGTTATCGCGCTGCCATCAGCGTAGTCTCGCCGGAGGCCAGCCCCGCGACCGCCGTCACCCTACAGGTGTCGTACCGTACCAACCGGCTTTCCATTCCCGGCGCGAAGCAGGACAAAGCAACCATGGCTCGCGTGGATTTCGGAGAATCTGCCTCTGGCATTACCGCCGCCAATGATCTCGGCTACTCGATCCGCCTCGTTCGCGCTGAGAGCAGCGCGCTGCCAGCTCCGATGGCCACTGTCGAGCTCGACGGCTGTGAAGGGGCGCCACCCCCTACCGATCAAGACCTGGTGTGCATCGTCGAAGGATGCGCCGGCAAGGGCGGCGTGATCGCCGACGCCTGCACGTGCTCGGTGAGCATCGCGCCGGTGCCGAAACCCGTCGACGAACCCGCCGCCGCCAGCAAATAGTCGCCTCCCGTTCTGCGCAAGAAAAATGGGGGAGCTCCTTGCGGGGCTCCCCCATCACACTTTTGGCGACCTGAAGGTTATGGGGGTCTCCGAATCGCCTCTAGTGCCTCCGTACACTATCCGGGCATTGTTTCAGGAAGGTTGCGAATCGTTGACCATCTAGCGAAATCGCTCCGCCGCAACGGAACCTTCACGATACCGACACACCCTCTTCAACGGCGGTCGGTACGGTGGCGCTCGCATCGAGGAGGGTGCCCCCAATGATCCCCAAGTCCCCCATTTTTCCCATGTTCCCCAAATTCCGCCAAGCCTTGGTGGCCGGCGTGCTGACGCTGGCACATCCCGCAGCAGCCGTCATCGTGACCCTGAGCCCAAGCGCCGATTCCTACATCGCCACCAACCACCAGAACCACGGCACCGAGACGTTTCTGCGCGTGCGCAACAACAACAACCATCGAGCACTGGTTCGCTTCGCCGATGCCGACATCCTCTCCTCGGTCATGGGCGGGGTGCTCAACTCGGCGACGCTCGAGCTCTTCATCGAGGACAACAACGGCCTGTGGGGAAGTGGCCGCGAGGTCGACGTCCACGCGTTGCTCGAGGACTGGACCGAGAGCGGCGTCACCTTCTTCTGCCCGGACGACACCGACACGTCGAACTCCACCGCCGACTGCCCGGTACAGTGGGGCGGAGGCAACTTCAACGCGACGGCTACGGACTCCTACCTGCAGACCGGAAGCCTCACCGGGACCATCCAACTCGACGTGACCGCCGACGTCGCCGCTTTCCTGGGTGGGGGAGACAACTTCGGCTGGATCGTCAAGAAGCGCAACGAGGGGCAGAACGGCCTGATCGACTACACCTCGCGCGAGGGAACCAGCGCCCAGCGACCGGAGCTCGTCCTCGACGTCTTCATTCCACCCACGGCGACGCCGACCGAAACACCGACCGCGACGCCGACACCGACCTTTACACCAACGCCGACGCAGACCTTCACGCCCTCATCGACGGCGACACCGGATCCGATGTGCGGGACGGCTCCCATCGTCGGCTGCCGCCAGTCGATCGAGGGCAACAAGTCGCTGCTGGTTCTCAAGGACAAGGGCGGCGCCAAGGACAAGGCGATTTTCAAGTGGATCAAAGGCGAGACGACGCAAATCGCCGATTTCGGCGACCCGCTCTCGAGCACCAACTACACGCTCTGCATCTGCGACGAGAGCTCCGGCACACCGGCACTGGCAATGCAGGCTCTGGTTCCACCCGGGGGTATCTGCGACGGCAAGCCCTGCTGGAAGACGACGCGCAAAGGCTTCAAGTTCAAGGACAAGCTCACCACCAACGACGGCGTCAAGCTGATCAACCTCAAGTCCGGTCCGGCCGGAAAAGCCAAGATCATCTTCAAGGGGCAGGGTCTGAACCTCAACCTGCCGGCGCTGCCGCTGCAGCAGGACCAACAGGTGATCGTCCAGCTCAAGAACGACATCAACGCCGGCGAGTGTTGGGAGGCGCGGTTCTCCGCTCCGGCGAAAAAGAACGACAGCGGCATCTTCAAGGACCGCGGCGAGGCTCCCATCACCTTCGCTCCGACGGTCACGCCGACTCCCACCGACACGGTCGCCCCAGCCACCTCGACCCCCAGCCAGACGTCGACCGCGGCCGGGACGGCAACGCCGACGCCCACCGGTCCGACACCCACACCCAGCTCTACCGATACACCCGGCGCCAGCGCCTGCGGTAACGGCTTTCTCGAGCCGGGAGAGTTCTACGACGACCCAGCCAACGGCATCGTCGGCGATCCCGGCGGACTGGAGTGCACCATCGACGCGCAGGTGCAGTCATGCACCGCAGCGGGGAGCATCGAAGTTGCGGTGAGCTTGGTTCCGCCACCGGCCACCAACGCCACCTCGGCGACGATGCTGATTGGCTACAAGAGCGACCTCGCCGGCCTCCCCGCCGCCAGCGGATCGTCGGCCAATGCCAACATCTCGTGGACCACACCGCTGCCGTTCATCCGAACTTCCACGGATTTCGACTACGCCGTGCGGGTGATCACCGTGCGCACGGACAACCCGATCGACCCGGGACTGCCGGTGTTCACCATCATCTTCGATACCTGCTCCGGCCAACCCGCACCCGATCCGGAGACGGAATTCGGATGCTTCGTCGAAGGCTGTAGCGGCCTTGGCGGTCCGATCGAAGATTGCGCTTGCACCACCGCCGCGCCCTGACGGGCGCAACCCCGACCATCGCGGGGAGGCTTGACAATCGGCCTCCCCGCGATTGAAGTCCGCCTCCATGACGGCACTCGAGTCGGGCAACGTGTGCTCTCGAACCATCACCGCAGCACCTTTTTCGGGCAACTGGGTCGTCACCCCGGGTGAGCTCGAGAGCCGCGCTGGCAACCCCTCGGTCAACACACTCCTCCGCGCAACTCTGGTGGTACCCTAGTGTCTTCGATCGAGGCCGTGCTCTGGGACTTCGGCGGCGTGTTGACGACCAGCCCGTTCGAGGCGTTCCGTCGCTTTGAACGCGAAAACGGCTACCCGGAGGACTTCATCCGCCGGGTCAACTCGTACAACCCCGACGACAACGCCTGGGCCCGCCTGGAACGCAGCGAAATCTCCCTGGAGGATTTCGACCGCGCCTTCGACGAGGAAGCGCGGTCTCTGGGACATGCGCTGCGCGGAAGCGACGTTCTCGCCCTGCTCTCCGGTGACCTGCGGCCGGTCATGGTACGGGCGCTGGAGATCTGCTCGCGCACGTTGAAGACGGCTTGTCTGACCAACAACATCGCCACCGGCAACGGACCGGGAATGTCCTCCAGCAGCGGCGGCGCCGATGCCATCCGCCAGGTCATGCAGCTCTTCGACTTCGTCATCGAGTCGAGCAAGGCGGGCGTGCGCAAGCCGGATCCGCGCTTCTACCAAAAAGCTCTCGATGCCCTCTCGGTCGAAGCCGAGCACTGCGTCTACCTCGACGATCTCGGCATCAACCTCAAACCGGCACGCGCCATGGGCATGACGACGATCAAAGTGGGCGATCCCGATCGAGCCCTGGCCGAGCTCGAGCAGTCGACCGGTTTGTCGCTGCGCTGAGCGATCGGGCGATTCTCGTCGGCCCGAATAGTCGACCCGGACTAGTCGACCAAAAGCTGCTTGGCGATGGTCTGCATCTGCATGTTCGACGTGCCCTCGTAGATCGCGCCGATCTTGGCGTCGCGGTAGTACTTCTCCGCCGCGTACTCCTTGGTGAAGCCGACGCCGCCGTGCATCTCGACGCACTTGCTGGCGATGTGCTCGGCTGCGCGCGAGGAGTAGAGCTTGGCCATGGCCGCTTCGGTGAGGAAGGGCCGTCCGGCGGCTTTCAGGCGCGCCGCGTTGTAGACGAGCAGTCGCGCCGCCTCGAGCTCGGTCGCGAGCTCGGCAAATTGGAACTGCATTCCCTGGAACTCCGCCAATGCCCGGCCGAACTGCTGGCGTTCGAGAATATGGCGGCGGGCGTGATCCAGGGCACCGCGCGCCAGGCCGATCATCTGCGCGCCGATGCCGATGCGTCCTTCGTTGAGGGTCTCGATGGCGATCTTGTAGCCCTTGCCGATCTCGCCGAGAACGTTCTCCTTCGGAACGATGCACTCCTCGAAGTGAAGCGTCACCGTCGACGAAGCGCGAATGCCGAGCTTGTCTTCCTTCTTGCCGACGGTGAAGCCGGCGAAGTCGCGTTCGACCAGAAAGGCAGTGATGCCCCGGTAGCCAGCGTCGGGGTCGATCGTCGCGAAGACGAGGAAGAACTCCGCCTCGCCGCCGTTGGTGATCCACATCTTGGTGCCGTTCAGGCGAAACGCGTCGCCGTCCTCGACGGCGCGGGTCTTGAGCGCAAAGGCATCCGACCCACTGCCCGCTTCGGAAAGGCAGTACGATGCCAACATGCTCTGCGCCAGCCGCGGCAGGTAGCGTTTCTTCTGCTCATCGTCGGCCCAGCGCAGGATGGCGTTGTTGACCAGCGTGTTCTGCACATCGACACACACACTCAGCGACGGATCGACGGCGGCCAACTCTTCGATGGCGATCACCGCCGTGGCGATGTCGGCGCCGGCGCCACCGTGCTCGATGGGAATCTCGATTCCCATGATGCCCAGCTCGAAGGCCGCCTCGATGAGCTCGCGCTTCATCGCTTGCGACTCGTCCATCTCGCGCACGTGCGGCGCCACGGTTTCCTCGGCAAAGGCGCGCACGCTCGAGCGAAAAATCGACTCGTCGTCCGTGTCCACGGTCAGTGCGCGCGCGCTCGTCATCTCAGACATTCATTCCTCCCAAGGCCAGGCAGGGAGACCCATAGCCGAATTTCCGTTCGCAATACACACACCTGTGCGCCCGCCAGCCGCCGCGCTCCGGCTCGCCGCGAACTCGCGGGGGCCAAGCGAAAACGGGTTTCCCATGCAACACAGCAAAGGTATGATCTACAGATGGACGAAGAAGGCCTTCGAGTGCTGCGTCGATACCTCGAACGTTGGCAACAAGCGGGACTTCACCTCCATGAGGAACGAACGACGCGGCTCCGGGCATTGACGGATTCGGAAGCGCGGGAACGGTTTTCCGCGCTCGCACAGATGTGGCAGCCTTCTCGCCGCGAGACAAACGGTGACGGAATCGTCCAAGCCCAACGCGTATTTCGCCTCTATCATCACCACTCAGAACAGCAGCGATGAGTCCCCTTGTATTCGCTGCCAAGGAAGCTCTGGAGTGGCTGGCGGGAAACGACCTTCGCGCTTGCCTGATAGGCGGACTGGCCGTACAGCGCTGGGGCGAGCCTCGTTTGACCCAAGATGTCGACCTTACCGTCATCGCTGACTACGGACGAGAAGGCGATATCATCGACGTTTGCCTGCGCAAGTTCGAGGCGAGGCGAGACGACGCCGCGGACTTTGCGCGAAAGTACCGCGTCTTGTTGATCCGCTCCACGAACGATGTCGACATTGACGTTTCACTCGGTGCCATTCCTTTTGAGATCGAGACCGTCGACCGCGCGTCAGATTTCGAGTTTGCCGATGGCATCGCATTACCGACCTGCAGCGCCGAGGATCTGATCATCCACAAGGCTATCGCCGGGCGCCCGCGAGACATTTCGGACATCGAAACGATCGTGGCCCGTCAGTCAGCCCATCTAGACGAATCTCGGATCCGAACATGGCTCACGATCTTTGCCGACCTCAAGGAGGACTCTGAAGTAGTGGCCTCGTTTGAACGCGCGTGGAACGCGTACAAGTGCGATTGATCTCGCTTTTTCCCGCCTGACTAGATCATTCATCGCTCGAGTCGAGGAGCTCTCTACCGACGGCGCGCGACAGCTCGGCGACGGCGACGTTGTAGTCGTGCACGGCACGGAAATAGTCCGTGCTGGTCTCGGTGTAGGCGCCGTAAGCCTCGAAGAGCTCCTCGGCGTCGCCGATGCCGAGGTCGTAGTTGCTGACGGTGAGCACCAACAAGCCGCGCGCCGACTTGCGACCCGCCCTGGCCGCATCGATCGTCGCTTTGGCGCGCTGGTAGGCAATGAAGGAGCGCTCGGCATCGAGACGCAGGCCACTCTCGGCGTGGCGGCGCTCGGCCAGCAGCTTCTCCTTGGCGGCGCGAGCCTGCGCCGCCTTGGCATTGTTGGAGAAGAAGTTGAGGTCCCAATGGAGACCGAGGACGCCGACCGGCTCGACGAAATTGAAGTCGTCGTTGGCAAAGACGTTCTTTTGGTCGTCGCGGTTTCCAGCGACCGCATAGCGCACACCCGTGGCGAGAAAGAAGGTCGGATACGAAGACGCTTCCTCGAGCTCGACGAGGGCGGTCTGCGCCTCGATGCCACTCTCGATCTGCGACCACTCCGGTCGCAACCGCGCGCTGTTCTCCAGAAAGGACTCGACATCCTCGACGGCCACCTCGACCGGCTTCAGCCGCCGGTCGGCGATCGCGAAATCAGCGTCGAGCGGCAGCCCGACGGCACGCGCCAGTGCCTGTCGTGTGAGGCGTTGCGACGCCCTCACGCGCTCGACCCCGGCGGCGAACTTGGAACGGCCGATGCGCAGTCGCAGTACATCGCGCTCCGTGACGTTTTCCGCATCGGCGTCGAGGCGTTTCTGCGTCTTCTCGATCGCCTCGTCCATGTTGTCCATCATGTCGAGCAGGACCAACGACAGCTGTTGCGAGAGCAACAATCCGTAGTAGAGGCGCTTGATCTCGAGCACCGTCTCGGCGCGCGCCATCTCGCCGCGCGCGCGCTCGGCGCGCAACCCGTTCTCGGCCGCCTTGAGCGCCGCCGACAGCTTGCCAAAGGTATAGAGCGGCAGGCGAATTTCGAGCTCGAGACGCGTGAAGGGACCGAGGCCGTCGAGGAAGTCCGTCTGCTCATCCGGCGAAAAGACCGGATCGCCGCGCGCCTCGTTGACCAGCCCGACGATCTGCGTGTACTCGGCCTGGCCCCAGCGACCGGCGCGCGCCTCTTCGAGCTTGGCCTGGGCGAGACGCAGATCGGCAGCGATGCGATGGCGCTGCGGCCCCTCGGCAAGGGCCAGGCGAACGCAATCCTGCAGGCTCAACACCCGGGCCGACTCCGCCGCGCCGGCAGTCCCGGCGGCGACGACGCCGACGAGCGCCCATGCCGCACACTCCAATCTCCACATGACGATCCCTCCGTTCCGACCCACTCGTACCGCATGCGTGCAAGCTCCTGCTCGCATGCGGTTGCGTGATCCACTACAATGATGCACCTGGAAAGGACGTGAGCCGTAGCGCGAAAAACAGCGTCGTTCCAGCCGATCGTCACTCGTCTGCCGGCGGCCCAAACCAGTCGAAAGAGTCGTCGAACGACGAGCCGAATGACCAATCGAATGGCCAAACTCAGCGTCATTTCCGATCCCCACCACGCTGCTGAAGATGCGGTCGACTCCGCCGCGGTGGCTTGGACCGACGCCCTGAGAGTGGAGGGTTTGACGCGCTCCTACGCCAGCGTCGAAGCGGTCAAGGGCGTCTCTTTCGCCGTCCGAGCCGGCGAGGTATTCGGGCTCCTCGGCCCCAACGGCGCCGGCAAGACGACGACCATTTCGGTTCTCTCGACGCTCCTGCAACCGAGCGCCGGCGATGCCTTCGTCTTCGGCCACAGTATCCGCGGCGATATCGACCGGGTACGCCAAACGATCGGCCTCGTGCCACAAGAGATCGCCATCTACCCAACCCTCAGCGCTGCCGAGAACGTGCGCTTCTTCGGCAGGATGTACGGCGTGCGCCCACCCACCGTCGACCAGCGGGTGAGCGAGCTGCTCGAGCTGGTCGGGCTGCAGGCGCGCCGCGACGATCGCGCCGAAACGTTTTCAGGCGGAATGAAACGGCGCCTCAATCTCGCCGTATCGCTGGTACACCAGCCGAAAGTCCTGCTGCTCGACGAACCGACGGTTGGCGTCGATCCGCACTCTCGCGAACGCATCTTCGACATCGTCCGCGACCTGAAAAGCCAGGGCACGGCGATCCTCTACACCACCCACTACATGGAAGAGGCGGAGATCCTTTGCGACCGGCTAGGTGTCATGGACGAGGGCCGCATCGCCGCCATGGGGACGCTGGCAGAGCTACTGCAAACGCTGGGGTGCAACGAAACGATTACGATCCGCGGCGTTTCGAACATGGAAATCACGGCCCGTTTCGGCTCCCACCCGGCCGTCGCCGACATCGAGAGTGACGGCGACGTCAGTCGGCTCTTCGTCAAGAGCTCAACGGTCCTGCTACCAACTCTCCAGCAAATCGCCGACAAACATCCCGGCATTTCCCTGCAGATCGCTCCGATGAGCCTCGGCGATCTCTTTCTTCACCTCACTGGCAAGGAACTGCGCGACTGATGCGCTGGCGCCAATCCATCGGTTGCCTGACCGCCGTCCTGCTCGTCACCGCCTCGACGGCAGCGAGCGGCGATGCCGCTGCGCTCAAGGCGATCGATCATACGCGCGCGACCCTCGACAAGACCCGCGTCATCATCGACAGCCCGCGCACGCACAACGAAAAACTTTCGGCATTGTACGAGCTGTTGAAGACCTTCCTCGACACCAACACGATGGGGCGCAGCGCTCTCGACAAACATTGGGATACCTTCAGCGCTCAACAGCAGTCGGAGTTTCTCGAGCTCTTTCGCACTCTCTTCCAACGCACCTACGTGCAAAAACTGCTGCTCTTCGATCGCCCCGACTTCGAATACGTCGGTGAGGAGAAGGTCGATGATCACGTGCGCGTCGACACCCTGATCGTCACGCCGCGCGACGAGTTTGCCGTTACCTACAAGCTCAGGCAGGACGCCGGCGCCTGGCTCGCTTGGGACATCCAGATTGAGGATCTCAGCTTGACGACGAATTTCCGCCGCCAGTTGCATCACCTGCTCAGCAAGTCGTCGGTGGAAAACGTCTTGGCGCGAATGCGGCGCAAGTACGGCGCCGTCAGAGCGGATGGCGCCGACGAAAGGAACGGAGAGGCGCAGTGAGGCTGCTACGCATCACCCTGAAAGACCTGCGTCTGATCTTGCGCGATCGCTGGGCCGCACTTTCGCTGTTGATCGTGCCGATCGTCATCATTCTCGTCATCGCCGAGACACAGTCCGGAGAGGGAAGCTCTTCGATTCTCTTCCCCATCGTCAACGAAGATCAGGGACCGGTGGCCAACGTCCTCATCCGCACCCTCGAAGAGCACCTCGACGTGCGCGTCGTCGAGCGCGATGTCGCCGAGCGCTGGGTAGCCAAGGAAAACCGCTCGCCGGCGATGTTGGTGTTGCCGGGCGGACTGTCCAAGCGCTACCTCACCGAACGAGTGTCGCAAATCGAGCTGCTCACCGATCCGGCGGCATGGACGGAGCTGCAGGCGATCAAGATGGCGTTGATGCTGGCCGACCGCGAGGCCGCCTCGCTCGGCGACCCGTTCGCCGAGGAGCTGCTCGAGCTCGAGGAGCGGAGTCTCACTGGCTCGTGGTTGAAGTTTACCTCGCTCGAGCAGAACGTTCCCGGCTTCGCCATGACCTTCGTGCTCCTCTCGCTCATCTTCGGTGTCGGCTTCGGCATGCGCGACGAGGAGAGTTGGGGGACGAGTGCGCGACTCGCGGTCGCCCCGATCGGTCACGCCACAGTCATCGCCGGCAAGCTGCTGGCGCGCCTGATCGTCGGCACGGCGCAACTGCTCCTGCTGCTGGTCTTCGGCCATCTCGCCTACGACCTGACCCTGGGAAACTCGGCGACGACGCTGATCATCGCCGCCGCGGTGATCGTCTTTTCCATGACCTGTTTCTCCTTGGTCATCGCCGCCGTCGCCAGCACCCGCGAGCAGGTCGTACCGGTAGGAATTTCAGCGCTCTTCATTCTCGCCGCCCTGGGAGGGTGTTGGTGGCCGTTCTTCGAACAGCCCAAGTGGATGCAAACCGTCGCCCATGGAGTCGTGACGACGTGGTCGATGTTCACCATCCACGACGTCATGTTGCGTGACAAGACCTTCGTCGAAATCCTCCCCAAGTTGGCTTTCCTGACCGCCTACGGCCTTCTTTCTTTCGCTGTCGGATTGAAGTTTTTCCGCTACTCTGAGAGGTGAGTCAGGACCCACGCGCACCATGACGACGAAGAAGAACACGCGTTTCCAGCCGCGCCTCATCAAGGGCACGGCCGCTGCAAAACCGCCCGGTCGAGCGATCGAGATGAGCGGTTGGGGCGCCTACCCTGTCGTCCGCGGTCACGAACAGCGCTCGGAGAACCTGCCGGCAATCACCCGTGATGCCGTCCTCACACGCGGCCTCGGGCGAGCCTACGGCGACGCGTCGCTGCCGCCGGCGGGAGAGCACGTGGTGGCAGCCTCACCGCTGGCCGACCGCCTGCTCTTCTTCGATCGCGAGAGTGGCGTGATCCGCGTCGAAGCGGGATTTCCGCTGATGCGTCTCAATCGCCTTTCACTGCCGCAGGGTTGGTTCACGCCGGTGACGCCGGGCACCCACTACGTCACCGTCGGCGGCATGGTTGCGGCGGACGTGCACGGCAAGAACCACCACGTCGCTGGCTGCTTCGGCGAGCATGTCCGCTCGCTCAAGATGCGCGTCGCCGACGGCGCCATCATCGAGCTCGGCGACGGTCAGCACGATCTCTTCCGCGCCACTCTCGGCGGCATGGGACTGACCGGTCACATCCTCGAAGTCGAGCTCCAGATGGAACGCATCCCGAGTCCGTGGATCTGGCAGGAGACGGAGAGAATCGATTGCTTTGAAGACGTCCTGGAAAGGCTCGAAGACGCCGGCAAGCAGTGGCCGTTCACCGTCTGCTGGTCCGATTTTCTCGTCACCGGAGAACGAGCGGGCCGCGCGATTCTGATGAAGGGCCGTTGGGCCGAGCCGGACGAGGCACCCGCCGGGCTTCCCCAATGGCGCTCCTCGCTCGCTTTTCCGTTCCGCCTACCGAGTTGGGCCCTGCAAACCTGGATGGTGCGTATCGGCAACTACCTCAACTACACCAAGCACGGGGCCGAGCCGCACCGCGGCATCACACATCCGGAGTCGTTCTACTATCCGCTCGACGTCATCCGCGAGTGGAACCTCGCCTACGGGCGGCGCGGCTTCACCCAGCACCAGGCCGTCCTGCCGGCACCGCATACGCACCGCCGGCACGAGGACTACCTGCGCCTGTTGCACGACAACCGCGCCAAGGTTTTTCTCTCCGTCGTCAAAGACTGCGGCGACGAGGGACGGGGCATGATCTCGTTTCCCAAACGCGGTGTCTCCTACGCCCTCGACATTCCGGTCGACCAGGACACGCAGCGCGTGATCGATCGCCTCAACGACTTCGTCGTCGCCGAGGGCGGCCGTATCTACCTCGCCAAGGACGCCTTCACCCGTCCCGAGCACTTCCGCGCCATGGAACCCCGTCTCGATGCCTGGAACGAAGTGCGCCGGCAATGGGACCCGGAGGGCAAACTCAAGAGTGCGTTGTCGGTTCGCGTCTTGGGAGACGAAGCGTGAACGTCGCTTTCCTCGGCGCGTCGAAGGGAATGGGACGTGCCCTGGCGAGACGCATGGCCGAACGCGGCGACCGGCTGTTTCTCCTCGGTCGCGACCTCGACGACCTGCGGCGCTCGGCCGCCGACCTGGCCAACCTCGGTGCAACCGGAGAGGTCGGCGCCACACGCTGCGATCTCGGCGATCGCGCGACCTTCGCGCCGGCACTCGAAGCGGCGCGCGACAGCATGGGAGACGTCGAAACCGTCGTCGTCACGGCCGGCGTCTTCGGCCAGCAAGAGGATTTCGAAAAGGACTCCGACGCGCTCGACCAGCTACTCACCGTCAACTTCATCAACACGGTTCACTTCTGCGAAGCAGCGCGCAAAATGCTGCTCGCCCGCGGCGGTGGCAACCTGTGCGTCTTCTCTTCGGTCGCCGGCGAGCGCGGGCGCAAGCCGGTGATTCACTACGGCGCCGCCAAGGCAGGGCTGTCGTACTACCTGGAAGCGATCGATCACAAGTTCCACGCCGACGGTCTGCGCGTCACCACCGTCAAGCCGGGCTTCGTCAAGACCGGCATGACCGCCGGCCTCGACCCGCCGCCCTTCGCCGGCGAGCCCGAGGGCGTCGCCCGCGACGTTCTGCGCGCCATCGACCGCGGCCAGGCGGTCGTCTACACGCCGGGCATCTGGCGCTGGGTGATGCTCGTCATTCGCCATCTGCCGCGCGCGGTCATGCGCCGCATCGGCTTCTGAGCTCGTCGCTCATTCCTGCAGCGGCATCGATCGCCAACTTTCACCGGCAACCCAACGTACGTAGGCCATCAGCCCCTCGATTTGCTCGGCGCTCAGCCGCTTGCCGTAAGCCGGCATCATCACGCGCTGGCGTTCGACGAAGTACGACGCCAGCTCGTCCTCGGTGAAACGCTCGATACCGCCGCGCTCGATCCACGAACGGAGCTCGTCGTCGTCGCGCACCAACTCGGCGTAGTCGGGCCCGTAGAATCCGGGGATATACCCCTTGAGCGATCCCGGGTTGGCAATGCCGCCGGAACCGAGCGCGCCATGACAGGAGAAGCAGCCGACCTCGTGCGCCAGCTCCTCACCGATGCTGGCCGGCCCATCGGGGGGAAAGAGCATTTCGGAGGTGGCGCGCAGATAGGCCACCAGATCATCGACGTCGCCGTCGCTGACGAAGTCGCGATAGGCCGGCATGCGTATCGCCTGCTTGCGCATCTCTTCGCGGTAGGAATCGCTCGCCCGTTTGGCCGCCGGTGCACCGTCGAGGATGTACTCGCGCAACTCCTGGTCGGACTTGGCGAACATCATGATGGTACCTTCGTTGAAAGGAGGGACTCTTTCGTACGAGCTGCCAAAGTTGACGATCCCCGAATGCCCCAACGGCCCGTGACAGGTGAAACATCCGAGCTCGCCGGCCAGCTCGCGCCCGCGCGCAGCCGCCGTCACCTCCGGCGGAATGATCCAGGCGCGCACGTGTGGATAGGCGATCCACGCCAACGCCGCGGCGGCGACCGCAAAGAGAGCAATCGCGATCCGCCGCCAAAACAATTCTCCGCGCCCTCGCATCCGAGGGACAATAGAAACGAAGCGCACCAGTCTCAAGCAGACTCCGCCGTCGGGTAAGAGTCATCCTACCTGGCAATCCCTGCGCGCGTCCGAGAAAATTGACACAGCCCAACACGACCGGGATAGTGACGAGATGATCATCCATCGTTTGGCTGGGTTGCTCGCGGTCGCACTTCTGCTCGTCACTCCCCTCAGCGCGGTCGGCCAGGAAGAGATAGCCGTCGAGGGCGAGATCCTCGACCTCACCTGCTACTTGCACAAGGGCAGCAAGGGGCGACGGCATCGCGCCTGCGCCGAGATGTGCGCAGAAAAGGGTTTGCCGATCGGCATCCTCACCGACGAAGAAGAAGTATATCTCTTGATCGAAGATCACGACGCCCCCGATCCCTACGCCGCCGCCGTCAAGCTGGCCGGCAAGAAAGCGGCGATCAGCGGCAAAAAATACTCAAAGGGCGGCGTCACCGGTATCATGGTGCAGAGCGCCAAAGCCCCCTGAGACAAGCGCTCGCCTCGATGACCACCTCACGACTTGCAGCGGCGCTGTGCGTCCTCGCCGTCATTTCCGCGTGTGCCGGGGACGGCGTCGCCGGTGGCGCTCCACCCGTCGGACCCTCGAGCGACTTCGCGACGTTGCAAAGCGAGATCTTTGATCAGAATTGCACCAGCGGCCCCTGTCACAACCCGCAGGTCGCTGCAGCGGGCTTGGTTCTGACCGAAGGGTTTTCTTTCGCCGCCCTGGTCGGCGTCGAACCGACGAATCCGAGTGCCCGCAGCGATCAACTCAGGCGAGTCGAGCCGTTCGATGTTCTCGCTTCGTTTCTCCTCACCAAAGTAGAAGGCCCGAGCGCCGGCCAGGGCAGTCGCATGCCGCTCGGAGCCGATCCACTGTCAGCCGATCAGATCGATCTCATTCGCGGCTGGATCGAAGACGGCGCACCGGGGCCCGGAGAAACGCCGGTGCCGACGCCGACGCTTCTGCCCGCCAACGCCCGGCGTTGACGACCGCGTCAGAAAAACAGGTGCACTTCCGCGCTGAGCACGCTCTGGTTGTGTCCCGGGCTGGACTCGACGCCATTCGACACCCGGTAGAACAACCGCGTTTGTAGAAACTTGGCGAGAAACGGCTCGAGGCCAAAGCTGACGCGGTTTTCCGAATCGTCACCGCGCACGCTGAGGTCGCCGTCGTAGTCGGCGTAGTCGAAGGCGACCTTGAGGTTCAGCCAATCGAGCAGCAGAACGTTGACCTCGCTGTAGTGGATGAAGCCGCCGCGGTGCTCCTTCACACTACCGCCGCTGTCGGCAACGCGGCGGTCGATGAAGTCGACCTCACCGAGGTAGGACACCGGTCCGAGCGAAAACCCTCCGAAGCCGGCGAATTGGAACGTCTCCCGTGCGCCGCCGCCGCGCGCACCGGAAGCGCCGATGAGGACGCTGTCGAGCAGCGGCACGTCGTCGAAGAGCGCCGAGGCGCTGGCCGTGACCTGCGCATCGCGTTTGCCCGACCCCTCGCTGATGGCGCCGACGACGTGCCACGGACCCGATGCCCAACCGACTTCGAAACCGGCCTGGCGCAGGTCGAATGAAAACCCAGTCGAGGCCGAGCCATTGCGCCCGCCGCGGATGAACGACTCGTCGTCCTGGATCTGCAACCCGTAGGGAAGGAACATGCGCCCGGCTTTGACGTAGAAATCCCTGGGCAGATAGAGCATGCCCCACGCTTCGCGCGCGTCGGTGGTGGGCGCCAGCCGCAAGTCGACATAGAGCTCGAGCAGATCGGGCACGACGGCGGCGTGCAGATAGGTGATCGCTTCGTCGACGTCGACGTTGAACTCGTCGAGGCGGCCGCGAAACGCTTCGTTGTTGTCGACGCGGCCATCGCGCGGCTCGTCCTGGAAGAGAAGCGAAGCACTGGCGCGCAGATCGGCGCCGATGGCGACATAGTCGTTGATCGTACCGTCGAACGACTCGGCCGGCTTGGTGAGCTCATCGAACCAATCCGGATACTTCAAGAAGTCGCGCGCGTGCGCGGAGACGAGGCCCGCACGCATACCGCCGCCGGTGACGTTGACGTGGCAGCCGCTACACTTCACACCGCTGCGCAGCGCCAGGTACGGCTCAGCCAGGGCACCTTCCGACATCAGCGCCAGACCGACCAAGAAAACGACGAATCGCACCATCCCACTCAGCATCCCCACCTCCATCCAGATCGACCGACATACTCCGGCGCCGGTCCAGCAACGTCAAGAGACAACCACAACTAGCGCATTCGACTTGCGACTTGGTCGTGCAGCAACGATACTTCAACGTCAGCCCCGTGAGACTCCGATGGGACCCGAAGCCAAACCGCCGCCGGTCACAGCCTTTTCCCGTTGCGACTTCTGCGGTCGCGACAATCCGATCACCGAGGACTGGATGCCCACCTCGTGCAAGCACTGCGGTCGGCTGCACTTCCCCACCAACAGCCGCTCGCGCCGCTTCGCCACGGCGGCAGGCCTGGGTGCTCTAGCCGTTCTGACTCTGCTCTTTTGGTGGATGGTCTTGTAGCGGTTCCCACTACCTCGTGCGAATCTCCAACGAGCACACGGCGTCGTCGGCTACTGCCTGGAGGCACACGATCTCGCGGTCGCCAAGGGCTTGGCAGGTCGGCCGAAAGACAACGACTTTCTCAACTCAGTCGTCCGTAGCGGACTGGTCGACGAGGGAACTCTGCTCGACCGGCTCACAAACCTCGATGCCGAAGCCGAGCAGATAGCGGTCTTGAAACGCAAGATCCGGCAATCGTTCCAGAGACACAGCAAGCGGCGGGACGACGGCTGAGATTGAAGAGAGCCGAGATTCGGGCTAGCACCGAATCACCCACCACCATCTTACGAAATCAGGAGGGGTGGCCGAGTCCGGTCGAAGGCGCCGGTCTTGAAAACCGGTGACGGGAAACCGTCCGGGGGTTCGAATCCCTCCCCCTCCGTCCTTCGCTCGATGAAGGAGAGCGAAGGACGCCCTCCGTAGCCTGGCGAAGGAGGGCACCAACGTGCCGACCGACGAGAGCTTCGGACGGCAGGCCGTTCTCCTCAGCCTCGGCGAAAAACGACCACCGAGGCTTTCGACAACGACCCTCTAATCGTTCGCGTACTCTGCGCTTCGACGACCGCACCAGGATTTCTCATCCACGAGCAAGCGGCTTGAGATCTGACAAGATCCGGCTTGCGGCAAGCGCACGCACCTTTGAGGCCAGCGGAAAGGTCTCGGTACCGGCGTACACTACGTCTAACCTCTTTAGCTGAAGATCCGCGAGGGCCGAGCGCATTGATGGCGTCACGCGCGGGGCTGTCGTTCGCTTGATCTCGAAACCATAGTGCGAGTTGCCGTCGACGACCAGTAAGTCGAGTTCGGCACCGGTGTGGGTTGCCCAGAAGTAGCACCGCTCCGCGCGAACCCCCAGCTGCTGAATGACAGCCTCAACCATCACCCCCTCCCACGAAGCACCGAGCTTGGGATGCCGCTGCAGATCGCTCATCGAGGCGATGTCCAAGAAGGTGTGGAGAACACCGCTGTCTCGTAGATAGATCTTCGGAGACTTGACTTGCCGTTTGCGGATGTTCGCGGCCCAAGGGCGCAGGGTGCGGATCATGAACGTCGATTGCAGGGCATCGAGATAGCGGCGCATCACGTGGTGCGAGACGCCGAAAGAGCGACCGAGCTCCGAGGCATTCCAAACCTGTCCGTGGTAGTGCGCCAGCATCGCCCAGAAGCGTTCGAGTGTGGCGGCGGGAATCGAAATTCCTAGCTGGGGTAGGTCACGTTCCAAGAAGGTTCGGACGAACTCTCGACGCCATTCAAGGCTTTCGTCATTCGAGCGTGCCGTGAAGGACCGTGGGAATCCGCCCCGAAGCCAGAGTCGATCGAGCCTGTCGTGCCCGACTTCGTCGAGCGAGAACCCCGAGAGTTCCTGATATGCGATTCGCCCAGCAAGCGACTCGGAACTCTGCCGGAGGAGATCCGGTGAGGCACTACCCAGAACGACAAAGCGAGCCGGCTTACGTGGCCGGTCCGCCAGAACGCGAAGCGTAGGGAACAACTCCGGACGGCGCTGGATCTCATCGAGGATGACGATTCCTCGCAGACCCGCCAACGCAAGCTCCGGATCGGCCAAGCGCGCAACATCCTGCCGTCGCTCGAGGTCGAAGACCGTCACCGAACGAGACTGGCTTGCCGCGAAAGATCTCGCCAACGTCGTCTTACCGACCTGTCGCGCCCCGAGAATCGCAACAACCGGGTTTCTTGAAATGAGGCGCTCGAGCCTCTGTGACTGCCCGCTTCTCTTGATCACACAAATTCCCTTACCATGAAATTTGGACGGGCACCATCCAATTATCAATATAGGGCTTTTCGAGTGACCACAACGTTAGTGGACGGCCACACTTCCATGCGGCCATTCCCAGGACGGGTTTTCTGTCAATCCATATGTCAATCTACAGGTCGAGATTCTCGCGGATCGATAGGGACCAAACGGGAGCGGCAATTCCCGAACCCCATACCCCCTGAGACAGAACGGGAGCGTGCAAGATCGCCCGACACCAACAACACCGCACTTGAAAACCGGTGACCCGCAAGGGTCCGTGGGTTCAAATCCCACCCCCTCCGTCCTTCGCTCGATGAAGGAGAGCGAAGGACGCCCTCCGTAGCCTTGGCGAAGGAGGGCAACAACGCGCCGACCGACGAGAGCTTCGGACGGCAGGCCGCTCTCCTTAGCCTCAGCCGAAAGGGGACACGACCACGAAGCTTTGGCAACAGGCCATTAGTTGTTCATGCGCTCAACGCCTCGACGACCGCATCCGGGTTCTTCGCCGCGATCTTCAATAGCGCTCGCGCCGGCCCATCAGGCTTTCGCCGCCCTTGCTCCCAGTTTTGCAGCGTCGCGACACTGACCCCGTTCATGAGCGCGAACTCGGGCTGAGACTTTCCCAGCCTCTCGCGAATCTTCTTGATATCAGCCGCTCGGTAGCGAAAGACCCTCGACGGCTTCATCTTCTTACGCCGGATCTTTCCAGCTTGCTGCACGCTCGATACCAGCTCTTCGAAATCGTCTTTCTTCATTCGAATTCCTCACGGACGATTCGTCGCAGGACTTTCAATTGAGCCTGGGTCAAATCGTCTTGGACGTTCTTGCAGTAGGCGAACAGCACGAGGAACACAGCCTCGCCTTCATGCCAGTATTTGTTGTTGGGGAGGCTAGTACCCGACCAGCGCATCGCGAACGCCGAAGAATGCCGGTTTTGGTGCATAGTTGGCGTCGAACATGAGCGGGTCCCGGTTCAGGAAAATAGGCCAGAAGTAGCCATCTGTGAATCCGAAGAAGTTGATCGTACATTCCGGGATCGCCAAGCATACGCGGGCCATGCTGTGGTAGGTTTCGCGTTGTGCCAACAATTCTTGCCTGCGGTTTCCGACGGCGAAGCCGAGGCTCGATTCCGCCTCGGCCAGTTGCACGATCAAGCCCAGATCCACGAAACGCTGGAGGTTCTGCCGCACCAGAGACTCGCTGGCCAGGTTCCAGTTCGAAGTAACCCCATCGTGCACCTGAAAGCCCACGCCGTGGATCGGCACCCCAGCTGCCAGGAGATCCACGATCATCTGGTAGACGAAATCCGCATTGGCGCCGGGTTTTTCAATCCCGAAATCGTTGTAGAAAAGAAGTGCAGTCGGATCCGCCTGGTGGGCCATGTGGAAGGCATCGGCGATGTAGTCCGGACCCAGGCGTTGCAGGAAAGGCGTCACCCTGTAGCCGCCGCCTTGCACGGCCTCGTTGACCACGTCCCAGATGTGGATGCGACCCGCGTAGCCACCGACCAGAGTCGTGATATGGTGCTCCATTGCGTCCCTGAACTCACCCGGGTCGGTCAGGGCTTGCATCCACGCGGGCAGCAGCTCATGCCACACTAGAGTGATCCCCTTGAGCGAAAGTTCGTGGGTCTCGGCGAATCCGACAACCTGATCGAGCGGTCCGAGGTTGAAGACTCCCTGCTGCGGTTCGACGTTGACCCAAACTGTCTCGCCCCAGGTTGACGCGTGGTTGAAGTGACGCGCAGCCGTATCTCGGTACTGCGGGTCCCCCAGTGCATCGAACCGAATAGCGGTGCCAACCGGGCGGCCAGCGGCAAGCGCTTTGAGCGTTCCGCGCACCTCGTCGACCAGGTTCGCTGCAGCCTCGTCGACGTCGGCCGCGATGGCTGCCGCATCACCCGTCGTTGAACAACCACCGCCAGCCTCTGCCTTCGCCCAGTCCGTCTGGTACTTCGAGTCCGCCTTGGCAAGGCCAGTCAGCAATCCCTCTCTTTCGGGTCGCAACGCGTGTTTGGCCTGACGGGCCAGAGTGCGGCGAAGGCGCCGACCGGCGGCCTTGAGTTTCAGTCGTGCGCAGAGAGAGGCGCCTGAAACGGGTACCAAGAGCGCAGCAGCCTGTGCCGCTGCCGCGTCCAATGCGGCGACGACTCCCACGGCTTCACCCGAAATGGGACAGGGCCCTTTCGCTTCGGCTTTCGCAAACGCGGAATGGACACGCGACCGTGCGCGCTCCAGGCAATCCACATCCACCGCGACACCTTTTCCCGCGGCTCTTGCGTGGCACGTGAGCATTGCCCTCGCACCACTTCCGCTTGCCTTCAGCTTGGTACGCTCGCAGCGTGCGAGGGGGAAGAGCGCCGCTTCCGCCGTTGCCACTACGAGCGGCGCGGCGACGATGAGGATCATCAGGTGCTTTGCAATTGGATGCTGCATCGCCGCCCACCGACTCTCCCTCGAAGCGCGAGGGTCTGTCAAGAAAAACATGGATCAGTCAAGACACAAGGGGAAGGAGCGTCGTAACCAAGGCGGCGGATTACTCAATCGACCCCGTTGATCTAGTTTCGCAGCGAGGGCTAGCCCATTGGGCGCCAGAAACATAGTGCACACGAGCAGAAGCGGGACTCCACGACACAGCGCAACAGCAACACCACCGCACTTGAAAACCGTGACAGGCAACCGTCCCGGGGGTTCGGATCCCTTCCCTTCCGTCTCCGCAGCAGCAACCCTCGCGCATTCCGCTCGACGGCTTCATCATCTGGGATTCACGATTGCCGCTGGGTCTTGACGTAGCTGGGACCACTTGTCACGGTTACTCGCCAGTTTTCGCGAACGCTCAGGAGTAGGTCGCCGTGACAACACTGAGAATCCGCACTCCCGCCGCCTTGTTGCTCTGTTTCATCGTGGCTTTTGCAAGCCGTGTCGGAGCCGCTCCGGCATCACCCACGCACACGTATCGCGTCGGCATCGACCGCGCTCCCGGCACGGACAGCGGCTGTGACTTTGACCTTGGCAGCGTCGGTGCGCCTCTGCCCGGGTTCGATCTGCTCTTGAGCATTGAGGTGGACGCGAACCAGATTCCAGCCGTCGTGACGAATGCGCGGCTCCAACAATGCAACGGCAGTGCGTTTTCCGATCTCATGGAGCTCACTGGTTTCGCCATCGATGCGGACACAGGCGTAGCTGCGTCAGACTCGATCATCGGCTCTCTTCCGCGCGGCCTGATCGATGGGGTTCCAGCATTGCGACTGGCGTTCCACGCCGGAGGTGCACAGTGCGGCGAGGACGCCCTGACGGCGCGAGGCGTACCCAAAGCGCCGGACGCGCGGATCATCTTTCTGACCGGGAGCCCGGTGATGGCACCACTGCTGTCGACCTTGGGCGTGCTGCTCGCCGTGGTGCTGCTCGCGCTCGTCGGACGCATGCAGTTGCGCAACCGCGCATGGGCGGCGACGTCAATGGTCCTGCTGGCAAGCGTTCTCCTCGTAGCGATCGCCTCGGGCCAGTTTGACGAACCACTCGCGGTCGACCCGCAAGGGGATGGAACCACGGTTGATCCGAACAGCGAGATCTTTGCGGCTTTTGCGATGCTCTCGGACAGCGAGCTCGTTCTTCGCATCGACGTCAAAGACATCGCAGCGATCCAAGACTACTGTTGCGACGAGGCGGATTGTGGCTCTCTCGGAGATGCGTGCAACGAGGGTGTGTGCAACGAACCCGGCGGCTCGTGTTCGACCGAACCGCTGCCCGATCGAACCGCGGTCGAGCAGGGGGTCAGCGTCTGCCTCAATGGCGCCGTCTGCACCCTGGCCACCTGCGGTTGTGGCTTCGCCCTGGACGACACTTGCGGTGAGACCATTCGATGCTGTGGGTGCGACGATGAAACCGGTTGCGTTTCCAACATGGATTGCTGCTCCGGCGTCTGCGTCAACGGCCGTTGCCAGGCCTCCCAAGGAGGACCCGGCGTACCCTGCGACGAGCCGGACGACTGTTTGAGCGATCGCTGCATCAACGATAGCTGCTGCGAGCCGCGCCTCGCTTGCGAGCCGGACGAGTGCGGGCAGGTCGGAGACGGTTGCGACGGCACGCTAGACTGTCCACTGTCATGCAACGGCACCCCGTGCACCGGCGACACCAACTGCCTCTCAGGCTCGTGCAACCAAGCCCAGTGCCAGGATCCGGCTCCGCCTGGGAACACCTGTGACTCCAACCCCGATTGCGAAGATCCTGCAGTCTGCGAGGGCGGAACGTGCCGTACGCCCGACGGGAACCCATGCGGGGAGGACGCGTCGTGCAGCTCGGGTTCGTGTAACCAGGGAAACTGTCAGCTCCCCGTCCCGCCCGGCCAGCCTTGCGATTCGGCTCCCGACTGCGCGGCTCCCGCTACCTCGTGCGACACCACCTGCCGCGCCCCAGAGGGAACGCCCTGCACGGACAATGCGGAGTGCGTTTCAAGTGTTTGCCATGAAGGCAACTGCATCACTCCGGCTCCGCCCGGAGCGCCCTGCGACGCGCAGGTCGAGTGCGAGTCCGGCCTATGCGAAGCAGGTACCTGCCGTTCGCCCACCGGTCAGCCGTGTTCGACGGACGACCAGTGCCAGGAGCTCGATCATTGTGCCGACGGGATTTGTACACCGGATATCGAGATCGGACAGACGTGTACCCGGCCAGGTGTTTGCCGCAGCTCCCCGCCGGCTTTCTGCGAGTGCGACGTCATCGTCGGGATCTGCCTGGGACCGGACTGCGTACCCCCGCCATCTGTGTGCAGCTCGCCCGGAGTGTGCAAATCGCCCGGACTGGGTCCCTGCACAGCATCAGAGGACTGCGCCGAGGGGCTGACGTGCGACATCGAAACTCCCCCGAACGGCGTCTGTCGCGCACCACTCAACACGTTGTGCGGGACCGACGAATCCTGCCTGTCGGGACAGTGTGGCTTCGTCTTTGGTTCGGGCGGTGGCCCATTAGTGAAGCCGCCACCAGAAAGAGCAGAGTGCTGCCTGACTCAGGGGGAAGCGTGCACCGACATCACACAATGCTGCCGTCGATTCATCGGCGACCCGGCAGGAGGCCTACCAGGACCTCCGTTCCCGGTCGGCTGCACGTCAGCGGGCGTGTGTGACCGGCTACAAGGGGCCGGCAACGCGTGTACGAGCGACGCGGACTGTATCGTTAGCCTGACCTGCTTCGAGGGAACGTGCACCGCCCCATCGGACCTACCGACCATGCTCGACGCGGGCGGCGAGTGCGACCCGCAGGGAGTCACGAGCCGTTGCAACGCGGGACTGACTTGTATCAACTGCGACACCGAAGGTCGCGGCTGGCGTTGTGTCGATGAAGACGAACCGTGTTGCCGCAGCGAAGATCCAAACGGCGATCGATTCTGGTGCGGCGACCGCGCGCCGACCACCGTGGACGAGGGGGTCGTCAGCAACCTGTGCTGCAACTACAAGTGTGAGCCCGTCGACTCCGACACCAACTGCGGAGCGTGCGACAATGATTGTACGGCAGTCTCGGGTAGCGATCTTCGCAGCTGCTTCCAGACGGGACCAGGACAGTGCGAGTTCAACCTGGGCGAAGCCGACTACGCGTGCTACCACCCGAGCACTTGTACGGGCGGCGACGCATGCATCGTCGTAAATCTGTTTGAGTTCGCCCAGTGCGCCGGCTCTTTCGATGACATTACCGTCCCCGTTAACTGTGACTCCGGTACGCAGTGCACGTCGGACGCCGACTGCCCCTTGGAAAACAGCGTCTGTTCGTTAGGGTGCAACGGATTCTTCACCCTGACGTGCATCGAGGCCTCTCTCTGCGAGTGCTCGGTGCCGTGACCGCCTGCTGCTCATCGCCCAGCCCAGTCTTCCGATCTTCGCCGCAATCTTCAGCAGCGCCCGAGCATGGCCGTCAGCAGCAACGCCTGCTGGAGAGCCTCGTATCCGTCATCCGACAACAGTGCCGTCACCTGCCGGGCGAAGATCGGCGTCTCCTCGAAGCGGCATAGCGACGATACTACGCCAAGGGCGTAGATGCGTCAGTGGCGCAGTCAGCCAAACCAAGCGGATTCAGCTGCCTCGAGTCAATCCACTCCTCGAAGCACTGGCGTAAAGGAACACAGAAAAGCTATGCGACGGCGAATCGGTGAACCTGAGCTGTCCATAGTGTCCTGACCCAGAACTTCGTCGCAGATTTCGCCGGCCCTCGACGTAGCGCCAGCCGGCATTGACGGGTGTCAGTAGCCTCCATATGATGACACCTATGAAAAAGACACAAGTCTATCTACCGGAAGATGACCTCGAGGCGCTCCATGAAGCGGCGGCCCGCAACGAACGCAGCGTCGCCGATTTGATCAGGGAGGCGATTCGCCGCGTATGGATACGTCCGGAGTCGGCCGGGCCGGTTGCGCTGTGGGACAATCCCGCCCGACGCACCTCTTCTGAACACGACTCAATCTACGACGAGGTATGAAATCGGGCGAGCGAGTGTTCGTCGATTCCGGGGCGTGGATCGCATTGGCCCTCTCTCGCGATCCTTTTCATGCACGGGCACGATCCATCTGGGAGCGCATGAGCCAGCTTCGCGTCGCACCGTGCTCATCCATTCCTGTGGTGCTCGAGACGTTCACGTTTCTCGAGCGCAATACGGAGCGCGACGTCGCTCTAGCGTGGCGAGAGCACGTATCCGAAGTCCGAAACTTCAAGCTTCTCGAATGCAAGCGATCGGACCTCGAGGATCGTCGCGCCCGCGCTGCGCTCAGCCGCAGCGCTGACCAAGGCCAAGACCAAGCGCACTGACGACGGGCAGCCTGACAAGGCGTTTCTATTTCTAGCGTGGCGAGAGCACGTATCCGAAGTCCGAAACTTCAAGCTTCTCGAATGCAAGCGATCGGACCTCGAGGAAGCCTGGGCGTATTTCCTACGAAAGGACCTCCACAAATTGTCCGCTACCGACGCCACGAGCTTTGCAATCATGGAACGCCTCAGGATCCGAACGGCGTTCACCTTCGACCACCACTTTGCCGTGGTGGGATTCGACCTGACCGATTAGTTCTTTCGGCAATCTTCGACACACTGCCAACCAACGGGGCCGAGAAGAGGAGTTTTTATGAAGGTGTCACAGGCCATTGAGTCGCGCATGACGGTGCGCGCTTTTCTCGACACGCCCGTCACCGGCGATGCGTTGCGGTCGATCCTCGACACGGCGCGGCGGTCGCCATCTGGCGGCAACCTTCAGCCGTGGCAGGTCTGGGTGCTCGGCGGTGATGAGATGGTTCGCTTCAAATCCCTGATCAAGCAGCGGATGGATGCAGGCCAGCTCGGCGAAGAAGGCTCGTACCAGATCTACCCGCAGAAACTGAAGGAGCCGTATCGCTCGCGTCGTTTCAAATGCGGCGAGGACTTGTACGCAACCATCGACGTCGCACGAGAGGACAAGGCAGGGCGGATGGCGCACTTCGCACGCAACTTCGACTTCTTCGGCGCGCCCGCCGCCTTCTTCTTCTTTCTCGATCGCGTCATGGGACCGCCACAGTGGTCCGACGTGGGGATGTTCATCCAATCGATCGCCCTGCTGGCGCGCGAGCACGGACTACACACTTGCCCGCAAGAAGCGTGGTCGGTCTGGCACAAGACGGTCGCCGAGTTCTTCGCAACACCCGACGAGCTGATGCTCTTCTGCGGCATGGGTATCGGCTACATGGACGAATCGCACCCCATCAACACCCTGCGCACCGATCGAGCACCGCTCGAAGAGATCGCCACCTTCGTCGGAATCTGACTTGCAAATCACCTGGGATCGACGGGACCATCCGGGGTGAGCAACTCCCGAATCCCAAACCGGAGGGGTCAAAACAGGAGAGCCTGGGATCGCCCAACACCAACGGCACCGCATTCGAAAACCGGTGACGGGCAACCGTCCGGGGGTTCGAATCCCTCCCCTTCCGTCCTTTGCGCGATCAAGAGTGAGCGAAGGACGCCCTCCGAAGCTTCAGCGAAGGAGAGCACTTACCCTTTACAAGCATCGGACGGCGGGCCCTCACCCGCTTCGCGCGTCAGGGTTGAAGATCCTGATCCCGAAGGGCTCTCGAACCTCCAACCTCAAACCACCTGGTTCAGGACACTAGCCTCAAAGAGAAAATATTCCACGGCGAGAAACGCCACGAGCTCGCGCCATAGAGCGCCATCTGCGGCCGTGCTCGCCCTTGGCAATGCTCATGTAGGATGGACTACACTCCGCTTGCCGAAAGCTGCGCTCGGCCACATCTGGCACTCTCTGACGCGTTCTCCCTCGCGGAATATTTTCTCTTTGAGGCTAGTCGTCGCTGGAGCCTTCGCGCCGGCTACCGTCATCCGATACTGCCGACTCTCCGGACGGCGTAGCCTCGCCGTCGATGTCGTTGTTACGGAACATCACACGCTTGGTAGACCCGGCGTTCACGATGAGCTGGAACACATCGGGGCGGGAGTAGTGCCCCGTGACATCGAACGCAACCTTTGCGGCCATGATCGCGTCGCGCGAGCCGTCGGCAATGAGAATGTCTTCGCCTTCTATGGGGCCTGCGATCACCTCTCCGCGAGGATCGATGATGCAGCTGCCTCCCTCCATCGGTAACTTCTCGTCGGTGGACACGCCGCCTGCGAGAATGACGTAGCAAGCACCCTGGGAAGCAAACGCCTGAGACAGAAAAAGCTGGCGCGTGTAGTAACCGATCGGAGCGGGCGGGACTGCCTGACTTCCCGGCCAAGCGGCAACGTGCACCTGAGTTCCCTCACTCATGAGCACATAACCTGGGAGCACCATGTTGTGTTCCCAACAGTTGAGGCCGCTTATCCGGCCGTAAGAACGCTCGTAGACGTGCAACCCGGATGCGTCCCCCTCTCCCCAGGCGATCCTCTCCCGAAACGTGGGTTTCAGCTTGCGGTGGACACCGAGGAGTTCCCCGTTTCTGCCGATGAACAGCAGGCTGCAGTAAACTGTACCGCGCGTGTCACGATTGCGTTCGGCGATCCCGATCACAACGTCGATGCCTGTTTTCTTCGCTGCCTCGCACAGCCGGTCCGTCGTCGGGCTCGGCACCTCCACTGCGCTGTCGATATAGTTGGCGGCAGCGTTCCAGTAGTCGGGATCGAAACTGTCGGTAGTGTGCGCGAACAACGGGAATCCTGGAAGCCAGGATTCTCCGAAAGCAGCCAACGTCGCACCCTTCTTGCCTGCTTCGGCTATCAACGAGCACGCTTTCTCGGTCGATGCCTCCCTGTCGTAGTAGATGGGCGACGCTTGTATTGCGGCGAGCGAAAACGTCGATTCGTTATTCACCAGTCAACTCCCTCATGTCGCGAACTGACTTCCTACGCGTACGATACTAAGAATCGATCACCCTCGCACTCCCGGGAGCCCGTAAACCATCGCGGCCAGTGCAGTAGTGCCTACCGAGGTAGCTTAACTACCAACATCTGGAATCTCTTTCGAGGAGGAGCAACGCCGGCACGGGCGTCGAGGGCCGGCGAATATTGTGACGAATTTCTGGTTCAGGACACTAGTACCCCACAAGCGCGTCGCGAACGCCGAAGAAAGCCGGTTTTGGTGCGTAGTTGGCGTCGAACATGAGCGGGTCCCGGTTCAGGAAAATAGGCCAGAAGTAGCCATCTGTGAATCCGAAGAAGTTGATCGTACATTCCAAAAAGGTGTGGAGAACGCCGCTGTTCGCAGCCCAAGGGCGGAGGGTCCGAATCATGAATGTCGATTGAAGGGCATCGAGATACCGGCGCATCACGTGGTGGTAGACGCCGAAGGAGCGACCGAGCTCCGAAGCATTCCAGACCTGCCCGTGGTAGTGCGCCAACATCGCCCAGAAGCGTTCGAGCGTTGCAGCGGGAATCGAAATTCCGAGCTGGGGGAGATCGCGCTCCAAAAACGTACGGACGAATTCTCTACGCCATTCCAGACTCTCGGAATTCGATCGAGCCGTATAGGATCGCGGGAATCCATGTCCACTGGTACGCACGCTCCGTTTCCTCTTGCCCTTCCGGCGGATTCCAGGTGATGTCGTCCCCGCAAATCAGCTCGTGAGGATTGGCAATGGCAAAAATGCATTTCGGCGTGAACCTGCCGCAGATCAAGCGTTCTTGGCAAGAGACACGCTCGGTCGCGCAGACCGTGGAGTCGCTCGGCTACGATTCCGTCTGGTTCAACGACCACATCTACGGCATCCCAATGCCGCAGTTGCCGATCCTCGAGGCATGGACGGCCCTGCCGGCGGTCGCCGCAGTGACCTCGCGAGTACAGCTCGGCACGCTGGTGTCGCCGGTCGGTTTTCGCAATCCGGCGTTGCTTGCAAAGAGCGTCGGCACGGTCGAAGAGATCAGCGGCGGGCGCACCATCGTCGGCCTCGGTGGCGGTTGGTACGGAGATGAGTTCACCGGCTACGGAATCGACTTCCCGCCCGTCAAAGATCGCCTCGAGCAACTCGAAGAAGCGATCGTCCTGATGCGACGCCTGTGGAGGGAAGAACGAGTCACTTTCGAAGGCAAGCATTTCCGGACCAAGGAAGTCTTCTGCGCCCCGAAGCCGGCGTATCAGCCGCCTATCCTGCTCGGCGGTGGTGGCGAGAAGGTCTTCTTGAAGATCTGCGCCAGGCACGCCGACATCTGGAACAATCTGGCAGTCAATCAAGAGCACATCGGCAAGAAGATCGATGTCTTGAAACACCACTGCGACACCGTCGGCCGCGACCCCGCGGCGATCGAGATTTCACAGCAGACGATGGTGGTCATCGGCAGCGACGCCGACGACGCCAAGGCCAAGGTCGACAAAGCAACCAAGATCTTCGGCGGCCATCTCGGCAAGGGCATCTCCGGTACGCCCGAGCAATGTGGCGAGCAGATACAAGCACTCGCCGACCTCGGCTGCACGATGCTCATCATCGAGTTCTTCGGCCGCGACCCGAGCGAACCAGCACAACTATTCGCCGAAACGGTGATGCCGCACTTCGCTTGAAGACCACCGCCGAAAGCTCCGTTTTCGGAATTCGGCGCCGCTGCGTTTCGCGCACTTGGGAAAGATGGCGGCGAAAACGATTACGCCATCTGTGAACCCTTCATGGCAGTGTCTTTGCCCTTTCTACTTCCTGCGTGTCCGCTCAGCAGCGGACTGCAAACGCCCAACGCAGAGCTGTGGAAAAGGAAATTCGCATGCACGATGCACGATCACGGAAACCAAGCGGGCAAGCAGGTCGAGCGCTCAGCTCTTGGTCGACGGCGATCCGCCGGGCGGTGATCGCGAGCGTGGTCGGCTTGCTCTTCGCCCTGCCGGTCGGTGCCGCCACTGTCGCCGAGGATCTCCCGGGCAAGTTGGACTTGTACGGCACGTTCCGCACCCGCTGGGAGCTGTGGAACTTTTTCGAGCCCGACGGTCCGGGGGACAACGACTACACCTTCCTCGGCCTGCGCGGGCGATTCGGTCTCGACTACGACTACGAGAAGAAGATTCACGTCAAGATCGAAGGCCAGGCGAACGGGCTCATCGATCTTCCCGCCGGCGCCGCCGGCGCGCCACTCGGTCCGCTCGGGCTCGGGGCGGTGTATCGCGCCCACAACCGCAGGGCGAACGACGGCTCGGTGTTCTTGAACCAGGCCTGGGTTGAGATCCGCGACGTCGGCATCGATGGCCTTCGCGCCCGTGGCGGCCGCTTCGCATTCTCGGAGGGGGCGGAGTTCCGCACCGGCGACCCCGGACTCGATTGGGTTTCCAAGTTTCGTATCTCCGAACGCTTGATCGGTCCCTTCGACTGGTCACACGTCGGGCGATCCTTTGATGGCGGCCTGCTCGGGTACGACGCGGGAGAAGTGAAAGTGCAGGCAACGTACCTCAAGCCGCGGCAGGCAGGGTTCGATCTCGCCGGCAACAAACAGATCGACGGAGTCGACGTCGTCTACGCTTCGGCCAACGTCATTCGGCCCTGGCTCGCGGACAACGGGAACGGCCGGCTCTTCTACATCTACTACGGCGACCAGAGAGCCTTGGTCCCCGCCGACAACCGGCCACAAGAGGTGCGCGCTGCCGGTGCGCGCGGCATCTCGCTCTCCACTTTCGGCGGCAATTGGACACAGATCGTTCCGACCACAATCGGTCCACTCGACGGCATGGTGTGGGGTGCGCTGCAGACCGGCCGCTGGGCAGCGCAGAACCACTCCGCCTGGGCCTACGCCGTCGAAGGCGGCATTCGTCCCCGAGCGCTCCCCTGGAACGCCTGGATCCGCGCCGGCATCAACCGCTCCTCGGGTGACGACGACGCCGGCGACTCGCGGCACGAAACTTTCTTCCAGATGCTACCGACGACGCGCCTGTACTCGCTTTCCACTGCCTACAACCTGATGAACAATCAAGACGTCTTCGCCCAGCTCGTTCTCAAGCCGCTCCAGGGAATGGTGTGGCGCACCGATCTGCACTGGATTTCACTGACCGAGAAGAACGACCTGTGGTACTTCGGCGGCGGCGCGACGCTCGACGATCGCCAGATCGGATTCGGTTACGGCGCGCGACCGTCTGCCGGCGCTCGCAACCTGATGACTGCGCTCGAAACCCAACTCGCCTACAAGATCAACCAGCACCTGTCCTTCGTCCTCTACTACGGCCACCAATTCGGCAACACCGTCGTCGGCCGCCTGGCAAGAGACAAGGACGCCGATTTCGGATACATCGAGGTGAACTTGTCAATCTGATCGAAAGTCGTGCGGTACAGACGATTCCGAACAGAAGTATCTCGGAATCGAGAATTCTCTTGAGAACTTCTCAATCGATCTGATACGGCTCCGCCCGTGAGAACCGTCCTACTAGGAGCCTGTGCGGCCGTACTTGGCGTGCTCGCACTCTGCACTACTGCCCGGGCTCAGAGCTGCACCGGAGACTGCGACGGCGGCGGGTCGGTGGAGATCCACGAGCTCATTCGCGGTGTCAGTATTTCACTGGAGCTCGCTGATCTATCCGTCTGCCAGGCGGCCGATGGCTCCGGCGACGGACGGGTTTCGATCGACGAGCTGGTACGAGCGGTCTATGTCTCGCTCCTCGGGTGTAGCGAGAGAAGCTCGCTGGCGACGCCGTACCGGCGACTTACGCAACTCGAGTACGCCCGAACCCTGGAGGATCTTCTCGAGATCCCCGGCGCTGCGGCCAAGGATCTGGCTCAAACCCTGCCACCCGAGGCCGACTCCGGCGGTTTCGACACGCTAGCCGAGAGTCAGGGAATATCCGGCCTGCACGTCCGCTCTTACATCGAGGCGGCAGACCGCGCGCTCGACGCCGCCATCGAGCTGGGCGAGTCGCCTTCTCTCGAGCCGCACGTGATCGACTACAGTGTCGGCTACCCCCTGCTTCTCGGCAACGGCAACTTTTTCGGCGGCGGCGTCATCGTCAACACGGAAGATGCGGCCGTACAGTTCGCTGACGGGGTCTGTACCTACGCTCTAGACTCCGAACGCAACGGCTACACCGTGCCACGCGCCGGCACCTATCGCGTATCGATGGACATCTACCGCCACCGGGGTGTTTCAACCGTCGTGGCAACCCTGTTTCGCGGCAAGACGCAAGGAGTCGTCGCATCACTCGATGAGTTGATCGGGGCGTGGGATCTGACCGACGACAACCCCCGGGTCGTTTCGCTGACGACCTATCTCCAACCCGGTGACCTGCTGGCGCCGTGCGTGTCGGAAGTCACGTTCCCGCCCGGCGACAATATCTTCAACTACTTGGCCGAGGACAAGTTTGCCAATGACGGCTACGAGGGCGAAGGCGTCGCATTCCGAACCCTCACCATCACACCGGCCATCGAGCAGTGGCCGCCGCCGAGCACACGGTCGCTGCTGACCGGAGTCAGCTTCGACCAAGACGGGCAGATCGAGCTCACCAAGCCACCCGAGCAGCACCTGCACGACATCGTCGCGAGATTCGCGGCCAAGGCCTTCCGCCGCCCCGTCGCCGAATGGGAAGTTTCGACGATCGCGGCGCTGGGCGAGCGCGTGCTGAGCGAGGGGCGGCCGTTCATCGAAGCAGTCAAGGTCCCGCTGCTGGCGATCCTCTCCTCGCCAGAGTTTCTCTACCAACCGGCCGACGACGAAGAGCTCAACGACTACGAGCTGGCCACTCGGCTCGCCTACTTCCTCTGGCGCAGCCCGCCCGACTCGCGGCTGCTCGGCGCGGCGCGGCGCGGCGCGCTTTCAGATCCGGAAGAGGTCGACCGGCAGGCCGAGCGAATGCTGGCCGCGGCGCGGAGCTTCCGCTTCATCACCGACTTCGCCGCACAGGCCTACCGGCTCGACGAGCTCAACGCGACGACCCCGTCCCTGGGGCTCGGATACAACGAACGCGTCGGCCAGGCGATGAAGCTGGAGACCGAGCTGTTTCTCGCCTCTCTCGTCAGAGACGATCTCAGCGTCGCCAATCTGATCGATTCAGACTACACGTTCGTCAATCGACCCCTGGCGAGGATCTACGGGATCGAGGGAGTCGAAGGACAGGCCGTGCGTCGCATCTCACTGCCGCCAGATAGCGTGCGCGGTGGCCTGCTGACCCAGGGAGCCATTCTGAAAATTACGGCCAACGGCACGACGACGTCGCCCGTGCCACGCGGCAACTTCGTACTCGACGCGCTGCTCGGAACACCCGTGCCGCCGCCGCCGGCGGGAGTCACGGGGCTCGAACCCGACACGCGCGGCACCACCACCATTCGCGAGCAGCTCGACGCCCACCGGACCGAACGCGTGTGCAACAACTGCCACAGCGTCATCGACCCGCCGGGGTTCGCGCTCGAGTCGTTCGACCCGGTCGGTCGCTTCCGCACCAGATACCGCGCCCGAGTGCCGGTCGATGCGAGCGGTGTCACCCTCAGCGGCAGCTCGTTCGATGGCATCGAGGAGTACAAGCAGATCCTGCTCGACGAAGAGCTGGACCAGGTGGCGCGCGCCCTGGTCACCAAGTTGCTGGTGTTCGCAACCGGTGCCGAGCTCGGAATCGACGCATTGAACGAGGTTGAGGAAATCCTCGACCGAGAGCGTGGCGATGGCTTTCCGGTGCGCTCGTTGATTCGCGGTGTCACCGCCAGCAACGCGTTTCGGAGGCGATCGCCATGAGGCAATCGCAATGAGGCAACCCGGACTCAGCAGACGAACCATCCTCAAAGCGGGCGGCGTTGCCGTCGCCCTCCCCCTGCTCGAATCGCTGCTGCCCGGCGGCGTTGCGGCCGCCACAGAGACCAGGCGCATGCTCAACATCTGCTGCACCCTCGGTCTCTACACCCCGTCGTGGTTGCCCGAGACGACCGGGCCCGACTACGAGGCGACCGAATACCTGTCGATTCTCGACCACCACCGTTCGCGTTACACCGTCCTGTCCGGCCTCTCGCACGAAGACCAGGTCGGCAGGCAGCCGCACAACTCGGAAATCACCTGGCTCACCTCGCAGCGCAACCCGGGCACGGACGGCTTTCGCAACACCATCTCGATCGATCAGGTCGTGGCCAACCACCTCGGCTACGTCACCCGGTTTCCGTCGGTGACGTTGGGAACGACGTCGCCACAGAGCCAGTCCTATACCCAGACAGGCGTCATGGTTCCCGCCGAAACGAGCCCGGCGCGCACCTTTGAGAGAATGTTCCTGCAGGGCACCCCGGAAGAGATCGCGCGCGAGAAGGCACGGCTCCGCGACGGCGCCAGCATCCTCGATCACCTCACCGAAAAGAAGAATCACTTTCGCAGCGACATCAGCGGCGAAGACGGTCACCGGATCGACGCCTTTTTCCAGGCAGTGCGCGAAGCCGAGGTGCAGCTCGCCGAGATCCAGGCGTGGTCCGACCGACCCAAACCCATGGTCGACGCCGAACAACCGGAGGATCTCGACAACCCCAGCCAGCTCATCGGCCGCATCCGTTTGTGGTTCGACATGATCCCCCTGATCCTCGAAACCGATTCCACGCGTGTCGTCAACCTGATGGTCCAAGACCACTCGGTGGTCCTGGCCGTTCCCGGCACCAACAGCGACCAACACGGCCTGTCCCACCACGGCTTGGACGAGAGAAAGATCAACCAGCTCCGCATCATCGAGCGCGAGATCGTCACCGCCTTCGCCGACCTACTGGACGACCTGCACGAACGCAGCGACGCCGGAGGTTCCCTGCTCGAGCAAACCTCGGTGCTCCTCGGCAGCAATCTCGGCAACGCCAACTCACACGAGGCGCGGCACCTGCCGATCCTCGTCGCCGGCGGCGGCTTCACGCATGGCGAGCACATCGCCAACGGCGAGGGCGTCTCCGACGCCCCGCTGTCCAACCTCTTCGTCACCCTCTTACAGCGGATGGCCGTAGAGACCGAGTCCTTCGGCCAGAGCGACGGCGCTTTGAGCTGGTAGCTCGCGGCCCACCATTCTCGCGTTTCCGGGGTCTCGCCCCGGGACGCCTAAATGGACCTCCACCTACGTCGACCTGCGAGGTTGCTCACCTGGCATCTAGCACATATACTTTCAAGTATATGCCCCAGTTGACCCTATACCTCGACGGTGAGACCGAAAAGCAAGTGAAGCGGGCAGCTCGAGCGGCGGGCATGTCGAAGAGCCGCTGGGTCGCTGAGCTGATTCGGTCGAAGACCGACGACGAATGGCCCGCGCACATCGGTGCGCTGGCTGGTGCCTGGCCGGAATTTCCGGAAGTGGAAGAGCTGCGCGCGGGCGACGGAGTCGA
Source organism: uncultured Binatia bacterium (SeqCode) (assembly GCA_965216585.1). Lineage (GTDB taxonomy): Bacteria > Desulfobacterota > Binatia > HRBIN30 > CADEER01 > CADEER01. The sequence continues at coordinate 2,153,706 of CBDCGC010000003.1, forward strand.
CCACCTGCGCGAGCCCCTCGACTGAATCGTGTACGTGCTCGACACCAACGCGCTGATTCACTTCTTCAAAGGCAGAGAGCCGCTGGTCGAAAGACTGCTGTCGAAACCGCGAGGTGATATCGGTCTGCCAACGGTTGCTCTCTACGAGATCGAGGTCGGGGTACTCAAGTCAGCCAACTCGTCCAAGCGACGAAGTCAGTTGCAAGAGTTCGTATCGTGCGTTCGGCTACTGCCGTTTGGCAGCAAAGAAGCGAGTACCGCGGCCAAGATCCGAGTTGAGCTGGAACGCGAGGGCTTCCCGATCGGACCGCTCGACAACCTGATCGCCGGCACCGCACTATCGCACCGCGCGACTCTGGTGACACACAACCTTCGCGAGTTCGAGCGCGTCGAGGGTTTGACTCTCGAAGACTGGCTCGCGTAGTCCGCAACGAGCAGGGTCGCTACGAAACTCCCTCTGCACTCCTGGCGCCCTGGCGAGCTTTGCGCGAGGAAAGGCCCAAACGAGCGAAGCCGCCTTCACTTCCCTCGGCTTCGCGGCATTCACCGGCCAGCAGTCGACGTAGTGTCGAGTGTATGACAAACAAAGGGGCTGTCACGGAGGAGATCGTCATGGCTAGAGTCACGAGACTGATGACCGTCGTTTTCGCCGCGCTTGCGATCGTCGCATGTTCCGGCGACGACGATGGCGGCGCCGGCTCGGGCGGGGTGAAGATCATTCGCACCAGCTACGGGATTCCGCACGTTTCCGCCAACGACTTCTTCGGCCTCGGCCTCGGTTATGGTTACGCGTACTCGCAGGACAACTACTGCGTACTGATGAAAGAGGTCGTCCGCGCCAACGGGCGCTCGGCTCTCTTGCTCGGCGATGACGGCGACCTCGCCGAGGACTTCGTCTACCGCTTCTACAACACGGACGACTACATCGACAACGACTTCCTCGGGTCGGCGGCACAGGATCTGCAGGATGCCATCGCCGGTTACGTCGAAGGCGTGAATCGCTACTTCCGGGAAACCGGCGCGGACGGCCTCGCCGAAGGACCGGAAGGTTGCCGCAACGCCGCTTGGGTTCGCGAGATCACCACCACCGACCTCGGCAAGGTCTTCCGCAAGCTGATCCTGCGCGCCTCCACCGGTCCGCTCGCCCCGGCCATCATCGCCGCCGAGCCGGCCGACCAGTCCATCGCTCGATCGGCGGCGCCGCAGAGCTTCGAAGTCGCCGCCGCCGATCTCGGCTTGACTCCGCCGAGCGAGATGGGCAGCAACGCCATCGCGGTGGGCGCCGATGCCTCGCAAACGGGCTACGGCATTCTCTTCGGCAACCCACACTTTCCGTGGGCCGGGGCAGAACGCTTCTACATGGCTCACCTGACCATCCCCGGCGTCTACGACATGATGGGCGCATCGCTGCACGGCGTCCCCGTCATCAACATCGGTTTCAACGAAAACCTCGCCTGGTCGCACACCGTGTCCACGGCACGACGTTTTACGTTCTTCGAGCTGCAAATCCTCGAAGACGATCCCCTGAGTTATATGTTCGACGGAGAGGTCCGCACCATCGAAACGATTCCCGTCAGTGCCGAGATCACACTCGAAGACGGCTCGGTCGAAACGCGCAACGAGACCATCTACATGAGCCACCTCGGTCCGGTCGTCGACATCGGCGGCATCAACGCTGCCGTCGGCGGTTGGCCGACGATCTTCGGCACCGTTCTCGCCGCCGCGGACGCCAACCTCCACAACACCGCTGCGCTGAGTCAGTGGGTCGAAATGGGTCAGGCGCAAAACACCGATGAGCTCGCCGAGGCGCTCGGCCTGCTCGGCGTCCCCTGGGTCAACACCATTGCCGCCGACCGGCGCGGCCACGCCTACTATGCCGACATCGGTGCAGTTCCGCACGTCACTTCGGAGAAGCTCGAGCTCTGCTCCACCACCACCTTGACGAGCCTGCTGACATCGCAGGGCTTCCCTTCGCTGGACGGATCGCGCAGCGAGTGCTTGCTCGGCAGCGAGCCAAACACGCGCGACGGAATCCTCGGCGCCGGCGATCAGCCCTCGCTCGACACCTCCACCTACGTCGCCAACTGCAACGACAGCTACTGGCTGTCCAACCCCGACCACTTGCTGGAGGGATTCTCGCCGATCATCGGCCGCGAAGACGTGCAGCAGTCGTTCCGCACGCGGCAGGGATTCGTGCAGATCGAGGAGCGACTCGACGGCAGCGACGGACTGGGCGCGCCCGGCTTTACCGTCGAGCTCATGCAGGAAATGCTCTACGGCAACAGAAACATCGGTGGCGAGCTGATCGGCGAAGACGTCGTGTCGATCTGCAGCGACGTCACCGACTGGACGCCCTACACCGACAACGCGGACCAGGCGGCGGAGGCCTGCACCGTCCTCGCCAACTGGGACGGTCGATTCGACGTCGACAGCGTCGGCTCTCACATCTGGCAGGAGCTGTGGTCAGCGCTGCCGCGCGGTGCGAGCACGTGGCAGGTTGCCTTCGACCCGGAAGATCCCGTCCACACACCGCGCCAGCTCGACACCGGCGACGGTGACGTCGTCGAATCCGTCAAAGCGTCGCTCGGCGAGGCGGTCGACGAGCTCGTGCGTCGCGGCATGCCGATGAACCGCGCGTGGGGCGAAGTGCAGTACCGATCGCACGAGGGCGAGCGCATTCCCATCCACGGCGGCAACGCCTCGTCGATGTTCAGCGCCATCTCCAGTCGCTACGTCGGCGACCAGGGCCGCGGCAACATTCGCAGCGGCAACAGCTACATCCAGACCGTCACATGGAACGAAAGCCCGTGTCCGGACGCCTACGCCGTGCTGACCTACTCGCAGTCCACCGACCCGGCCTCGCCTCACTACGCCGACATGACCCGCGTCTACTCGCGCGAAGAATGGGTCGACGTTCCCTACTGCCCGGAGGACATCGAAGCAGACAAGATTTCGGAGCTGGTCCTCCAGCCGTAGAACGATTCAAGCGAGGGCGGCGAGACTCTCCTGCACCCAAGGTAGCAAGTGCTCGAAATCGGCCTGCTCGTTCTCGAGCAGGCCGATCAGGAATGCGTTGGGCTTGCGCATCGTCCACCCTGAGCTTGTAGCCGTTGATGCGAAGGAAAACGTCCGTGGCAAAGAACGCGACCCTTTTGTTCCCATCGACGAACAGTCCAGGACCCTCGTCCGTCACTGCCCCGCCGTCATCGGAAGAACACCCGCCAGGGCAATCGGAATCACTGGTACCAACACCAAGGCCTTGGTTCCCTTACTTTCCCAAACTCTCTTGCCGGTCATTCCATCGATCCCCTTGTCCGAGTCACACATCCTCCGAAGACCGAAGCTCTACGGATCCGATACATTGCGGTTTGCTTCGACACGATGTCAAACCCGGCACATCGTCAAGCACGACCCTGACCTCTCGAAGGCCGACTACGCCCGTTTCGCGGGCACTCTCACCACATCAGCGGGCCGATGCGACACAGCGGTTTCTCAGCGAACCGATACCGGCAATCGTGGTTTCGACGACGTCGCCCACTTTCAGCAATCCGCCGGTCGCGATGCCGACCCCTTCCGGAGTGCCGGTGAAAATCAGGTCGCCGGGGCTGAGAGTCAGAATTGCCGACAAGTACTCGACCAGAAAGGGTACGTCGAAGATCAACTGCGCCGTCGTCGCGCTCTGCCTCGCTTCACCATTGACGCGGCACTCGATCGCCAGGTCGCCGGGATTCTCAAAGCTGTCCGTCGACACCAGAACGGGACCGATTGGACCGTAGCCGTCGCGCGACTTGCCGAGGTCGAAGTGCGGTGGCTTGGCGGCAAACTGCAGCGCCCTGTCGGAAACATCCTGTCCGGCAGTCAAGCCGGCAACGCAACTCCAGGCGTCCTTCGCCGCGATGCCGCGCCCTCCCTTGCCGATGACGACGACCAGCTCGGCTTCGTAGTCGATCGCGTCGCCGACGATCTCGACATCCGCGTTGGGAGCGGAAATACAGCTCGGGAACTTGGTGAAAACGACCGGCGTCGTGGGAATCTCCAGCGCAGCTTCCTCGACATGCGAGTGGTAGTTCAGGCCGATGCCGAAACAATTCTTCGGCGCCGGCACCGGCGGGCCGAGATCCGCACCCTCGAGACTCCCGCTCGGATCGAGCCCGGCAAGATCTACTGCGTGAAGATCGCCAAAACGCGCAACCGCCGTCATCGGATCGGGTCCGATGGCATTGTCCGTGACGGTGGCAAGATCGTAGTAGTCGCCCCCCGCCACCAGCGCGGCGCGTCCTCCAACGTTGGCGAGTTGAAATGTCATAGCTACCCCTTTCTCTTCTTTTCGCGGCGCGACGTCCCGCGCTTGGTGGGACGCGCGCGGCGGCGCACTTTCGGCTTCCCGCGCAGCAGCATGGAGATGAGAGCCTCGGTGTGCATTTTCACGATGGCTGGATCAGACGGCTCGATGCCGTTCAACAGCCGCGCCTCCGGCGCGTTGGCGTGGAGAAGTGACGCCGCACCAACGAGGATATGGTAGATCACCTGCGAAGGGATCGGCGCCGCCTCACCGGCGTCGACGAGACCTTGCCACACTGCCAAGAACGGCTCCGTACGCGGGCGGAGCTGCGCCTCGACCAGCCATTCGAGGCGCTCACTCGGATGTGTTCCCTCATGGATCATGATGCGGTTCAGCTCCGGTCGCTTCGCCGCCATGGCTACGACCCCGGCGATGATCGCTTCCATCGCTTGCCGTGGTGTGGCCGCGGGATCGACGGCAATCTCGGCGTCCAGCTCAGCGAGAAGCTGGAGAAGCACGGCTTTCCACAGATCTTCCTTGGAAGCGAAATGGTAGTTGATCTGCGGTTGATGGGCTCCGGCACCGCTGGCGATGGCGCGCGTCGATGCTCCTTCGAAGCCGTGATCGGCAAACTCCTTGAGGGCAGACTCGATGAGGCGCTCGCGCACTCGCGCCGACGCAGCGGCGCGAACACTGCCACCCGTCGAGCCCTGTCGATCCGACCTTGACTGATTCATTATCACCTGATTATACTGTTATCGATCGATAACACAACTCATCCGCGGAGGAGAGCCATGACAGACGCAGGAGGCGCGCCGACACCCGTGAAACTCGCTCACTTCGTGCTGCGCTCGAGCAACAAAGAGAAATCCGTTCAGTGGTGGTCAACCGTTCTCTGTGCCCGGGTGGTCCACCAAAACGACTTCGTCACCTTTCTGACCTACGACGACGAGCACCACCGCCTGGCCATCATCGCCAACCCGGAGCTCGGAGCCGACGGTCGCGCGCACGCCGGGGTCGAACACGTCGCCTTCACCTACGCCTCGCTCGGCGATCTGGTCGCGACCTACGAGCGCCTGCGAGACGAGGGCATCACGCCGATCCTGCCGATCAACCACGGCATGACTCTCTCGCTCTACTACGCCGACCCCGACGGCAACCAGGTGGAGCTCCAGATTGATCTCGTCACGCCGGCAGATGCATCGGCATTCATGGAATCGGACACCTTCAAGGAGAATCCACTCGGAGTCGTATTCGACCCCGAGCAGATGGCAGCCCAACACCGCTCCGGCGAACCGATCGATGCGCTGACCGTTTACGGTCCGTCTTCATGAAGACCGCCGTCCGCACGGTTCACGGACGACAACCCAGCACCCTATCAGGGCGCCGCGGCCCGGCCCGCGATCATGTCGCAGGCGGCGAGGGCTACCTGTGCCGATCCGTACACTCCCATCACCTTGGCGGCGCTGGTGCGTTCGCCGATCAGATACAGACCATCGACGCCCTCGGCTCGCACGTCGACGAGGTTGCGGCCGACGTTTCCCGGCGTCTCTATGATGGTCGCCGGACCAAAGGAACGCAGACGCCAATGCGCTTTGCTCACGATCCCCGGGAACATCTGCTCGATCTCCGTCTCCCAGTCTGCGAAGAGCCGCTTCATCGCGACCTTGTTGCCGGCCTCGCGAATGCCGGCCATGTTGGGCTTGTCCCACCAACCCATCTGGATCCAGAAGGTCGCCTCGTATTGATTGGCGTCGTCTGAGTACTCGAGCGAGCTCGCACACCACGGCCGGCCGGTCAGCGGGCCTTCCTGTACCCAACGCGGTCCACTGTGATCCCAAAGGTCGTGGTCGTCGTGACCGAACGTAACCGTCGCCAGATTGAGCGTCTTGCGATGCAGATGGCGCAATCGATCTGCGTACCACGGCGACAGATCGTCTTCGGAAAGAATGTTGAAGATGTCCCAAATGGCGACGGCGCTGACGACGACGGGTGCGGCAATGTACTCCGTGTCGAGAACCTCGGTCGGCACACGGCGCTGGCCGCACTCGACCTCGACACCTTTGACACGACCGTCCTCGATGACGATGTGCGACACCGCCGCACCGGTGCGGATTTCACCACCGCCTTCCTCGATCGCCTCGACCAACGGACCGGCGATGGCACCGCTGCCACCCTTCACCCAATACGACTGATGGGGAAATCGTTTGAGCGTGTCGAGCTGCTTCTTGACGCTGTAGAACAGCATGCCGGCGGAATAGTCGTGTGGCTCGGTCATGGTGCCGCCGAACAACCAACCCAGGTAGCGGAGGAAGTCGATGACGCCCTGGTCGCCGGTACGTTCCTGAGCGAATTGCTCGACCGAGACGTCGTCGAGCTGCTCGATCTCCTCGTAGCTCATCTGCTTGGCGGCGTTCATATACACCCGAGAGAACTCGTCGAACGAGCCGGCGACGATGTCCTCGATCGTCCTCCACTCGCCGTTCATGTGCACCTGTCCGTGATTGGTCCAGCGACAGACGTTCTCCGGCATCACTTTGCCAATGCGACGGAAGATTTCGTCTTGGCTGCCGGCGAGAATCAGGCCCTTGATACCGTTGTCGACAGCCGAGTCGTGGACCTTGCCGCTCGCCGCTCGCCCGCCCAGGCGTTCCCGTCCCGATTTTTCCAGAACCAAAACACGCTTCCCTTCGCTGGTCAGTAGGGCGGCCAGATTCAGCCCACCCATGCCGCCGCCAACGATGATCACGTCAAAGGATTCATCCCGCATTTTCTTTTCCTCTCGTCCGCACTAGTCAGGAGTCGCATCGGCGACACACCAGAGATCTCGGAACGTACCCATCGGTTCTCGCGCCGTTCACTCACCGAGTCATTGCGAAACAAACACGAAACGCGATCGGGTTTCACCGCTCTCCGCGTAGCCGTATCGCACAGCCCTTGCGCGCAGCGTGGCGTCACCCTCAACCACTACGGATTCGACGTAAAGCTGCCACTCCGGTTCTTCGGATTCATCAAGGGTGTACGAGATCGACGCCCCCTCGCTCGGGCTCGAGATAGCGACGTCGATCGGTGCATCGTACACGCCGCCAGATGGAGAAAAGAGCGGTGCGCCGGTCAGCGGCTGTTCGCCGCCGGGCCAGTAGCGTTCAGCCAACACCGACTCCTGCACCGCACCGAGGTCGCCGGTCCGCTCCACCAGGGTCGAAGATCCTGCAGTCGAAAGTCGCGCCACGCCCCGGCGTAGCACGGCCGAATCGCCTCTGTCATCCGCGTCGCGGCAGTTTCAGCTACGCTCGGAATCTGCAAGATTGTGCCGATGCGAGTCGAAGAGACGGTGTCGGGCTCCTGGCGACGCAGGTTGCGCTACCTCGTCGTCCCCATCCTGGTGTCCTTGATGCTCGGGTGTTCGTCCGACGATTCGCCGCCGCAACGAGTGAGCTGGAGCGTCAGCGAGAGTTCAAATCAGGTCGTCATCGACAACGGTGCGGTACTCCTCACGATTACACTCGACCCCTTCCGCTACGACGGCTCGGCTGAACATCGCCAGAGCTTCTTGGCGCAAGAGTCCGGCCTCTACATCGTGCGCGACGGAGTTTCACTGGACGTTGCGACGGCAACCCTGTCGGCGACGGAGAACGAATCGGTTGCCTTCGACGTCACCTTCGCCGACGGCTCGACGGGGGCCGTCGACCTCGAATCGAACGGGCGGGCCGATTCGATCAAGCTCAGGCTACGACCGCACGATCTCACCGGCGTCTCTGCCTGGGGCGAGCGCTTCGCCTCACCAGCGGACGAGTTGATCTACGGTTTGACCGAACGCATCACCGACGACGTATTCGATTCCGAGATCTTCCCGGCCGAAGTGGGGTCGCTGAACCGAAAGGGCGAAGCGGTATCCATGTGGGTGACGCCGACCATGTCGGGCTACGTTCCTTTCCATCAATCATCGCGCGGCTACGGTGTCCTCGTCGACGGTTTCATGCCGGGCCGTTACGATGTCGGTGCCAGCGATCCCGGCGTCGTGCGTTTTGAGTTCGAGTGGGACCCCGACTCCGCTCACGCCGGATACAATCTCTTCGCCGGCCCCGGTCACACCGAGATCGTCGATGCCTACTACGCCCTCACCGGACGGCCGCCGTTGCCGCCGCGGCACGTCTTTCGCCACTGGCGCGGCATCGACGTCCACCCGATCGACACTCCCATCGACGTCCACGGTATCGCCATCAACTCCACTGCGGCGATGGATCTCGCCATCTACGAAGAGCACGGAGTTCCGCCGGGAAACTACCGCTTCGATCGACCGTGGACGGTCGGCGACCTCGGCTTCGAGCAGTGGACCTTCGATCCACAGCGCTTTCCCAACGCCGAAGAGATGTTGGCCATTCTCGAGCAACGCGGTTGGCACATGCATGTGTTCACCGCCCCGTGGGCGTTGGGAAGACTGGGCGACGAAGCCGAAGAGATGGGTTACCTCGCTCCCAACAGCGACCGCGGCTCGGCCTCGGTGGTGTTCGGCGTCTCCGTCGACTTCACCAATGCCGATGCCGTCGCCTGGTACAAGGGAAACGTTCTCGACTTTCTCGCTGGGCCGGAAGGTCGCTACATCGACGGCTTCGTCATGGACCGCGCCGACGAGCGCGACGTACGCAGCAACCTCGACGACATATGGTTCGACGGCCGCAACGGCCGCCAGATCCACAACTGGTATCCCGTCGCCTACGCCCGCATCTACCGCGAGATCATCGACGAGGCGCGACCGCGCGACGGCTACCTGCTGGCGCGCGCCGGTTACACCGGCTCGCAAGCCTACGTCATGCGCTGGGGTGGCGACACGCACGGCCGCGACGGCTTTGCCATCCCCGAGGTCGAGTTTACGCCGGAAGAGTCGCCGTCGACCGATCTCGGCCTGCGCTCGGTATTGATCAGCGTCCAGCGTGCGGCGTTCATGGGTACGCCGTTCTGGGGTAGCGACATCGGCGGCTACAACGGCTGGCTGGATCGCGAAGTCTACGCGCGCTGGATTCAGGTCGGCTTCGCCAGCCCGCTGATGCGCTTCCACGGGCGCGACGACTCGCCGTGGAACGCGCCGCCGGACGACACTTTCGATCAGGAGCTGATGGACATCTACCGCGGCTACATCCAACTACGCCACGCCATGAACGACTACCTCGTCGCGGCGGCGCGACAGGCCGTCGAAAGCGGGCTACCGATGGTTCGCCCGCTGGTCTTTCGCTGGCCGGCTGAGCAAGGCGCTCGCGATCGCTGGGACCAGTGGATGCTCGGAGACGACTTATTGGTCGCGCCGCTGTGGAGGAGCGGCGCGCGAGACCGCACGGTGTGGATTCCCCCCGGCGAGTGGGTCGACTTCTGGAATCGCCGTTCGATCGTCGAGGGGCCGGTCGAAATCGTCGCCAGCGCGCCTCTGGCAAAGCTGCCGATGTGGTGCCGACCGGGTTCGCCACTCCTCGATCTCGACATCGACGCCGCGCTCGCGTCTCGACTTGCACTCAACGGCTGAAGCCACTCTTCGATGATTCTCGCTCTCCTCGCGGCCATCAACGTCCTCGCCCTCGCCGACATCGAGACGGCAAAGGGCTTTTGCGCCGCCTTGATCGGCCTGTGATCCACCTCACTCGCGCAACTGCTTGTAGCGTTCGCTGCTCAGCGGCTGGCCGGTGACGTCGACTCTCATCGGCACCTTGTATTTCTCCAAGCGCTCCAAACACGCTTCACGCACGCGCCGCTGGACTTCCTTTTCATCCTCTTCTTCGACAGTGCGCACGCGGGCGCGAACGATCTGTCCCAGCAATCGATTCGATTCGCCAAAGACGACGACTTCTCGAATGTTGGCGAGCCCGGCAATCACTCCCTCGACTTCGGCTGGATGGACTTTCTGGCCGCCGACGTTGATGACGTCGGAATCGCGACCGAGGAAGCGAAAGAAGTCACCGTCGACTTCCACCAGATCGCCGGTTTTGAACCAGCCGTCTTCGGTGAACGGACTGTCTGCGTTGAGGTAGCCGAGCATGCTCGACTCGGCCTTGATCTGCAGCATCCCACCGACCACCCGGGTCTGGTAGCCCTCGCCGCCGAGTCGCACCCAAAGCGAATCCGAGTCTCGCGACTTCGAGCGCAGCGTCCCCACTTCGGAGGTCCCGTACTTCTGCATCAAAGTCACCCCGGGGAACATCTCTCGGCAGCGCCGCAGGGTCTCCGCCGGCATCATCTCGGCACCGTAGGTGACGATCTTCAGCGACGAGAGATCGTGGCGCCGCCAGGTTCCGCTGAGCGCCAGGAGATTCAGAAACGCCGGTGCGCCGGGGAGCACTTCGACCCGGTGCCGTTCGATTGCCCGGCACACACCTTCAGGCGTTCGATCCGCCGCGACGACCAGACAACTGCCGTTGGCGAGAGAGTAGAGAGCCGTGTCGATGCCGCCAATGTGGTCGAAGAGCAGCAACGCCAAGGTGCGATGACAGAGGCGGCGGCGGCGGTACTTGCGCAACAAGCGCGTCAGATCGTGCACGACGCCTTTCGGCTCACCGGCGGCTCCGGAAGAAAAGAGGATCAGCCCGGGGTGCTGGGCGAGTTGTAACTCGCGCAGCAGCGGGTGCGCGGCTTGCACCGCCAGCGTCTCGACCGCGGGACGACCGTCCTCGCCAAAACGCAGATGTGCACCGACCTGTGCCAGGGCCGCAAAATCGCCGGCACTGCGCTCCGAGGTCGGAGCAATGGGAACGACGACGTCACCGCGTTCGATGAGACACAGGACCGCCGCAATCGCATGGGGCGAAAAATCGGCATGCACCATGACCACCGAAGCGGGCGGCAACCGCTTCGCGAATCGCTCGCGATCCGCGTCGATACGCTCGAGCAACCAAGCGTACGAATACGAATCATCGCGATAGACGAAGGCTTCCTCCCCTCGTTTCTCGCCGAACACCTCACGCAGGAAGTCGATGTGGCCCGACATCCCGACCGCCTACACACCGCCGAGATAGATGACCTGCGACGTAACGAAATCGCTCTCGGGACGGATGAAAAAGTCGATCACGTTGGCAATGTCCGCAAACGTGCCGTAGCGCCCGATCGGATGCCTTGCCAGCAGCGCTTCCATCTTTTGCGCAGCGACCGAGCGGATCAGATCGGTTTGCACCGGCGTCGGGCCGACTGCGTTGACGGTAATCCCCAGATCGGCGACCTCGCGGGCGAGGATTCGCGTCAAGCTGACGACAGCCGCCTTGGATGCCGCATAAGCCGCCTCGCCCTCCAGATCGAGGGGTGTCGCCACTGTCGACATGTTGACGATGCGGCCCGGCTTCTTGCCGGCGGCAATCAGCTTGACCGCTTCGCGGCAGCAAGTGAACGTACCGAGCACGTTGGTTTCCATGATCCGCCGCACCGTGCTGGTCGGTGTCAGGACGAAGTGATTCATCGAGGCGATGCCGGCGTTGTTGATGAGAACGTCGAGGCCGCCCAGATCACCGCGCAGCGCGCCAAAGAGCTCGATCATCGCCTTCTCGTCGCAGACGTCGGCCTCGTAGTGGCGATAGCGCTCGTGTTCGAAGTCGCTTGCGCTCCGGCTACACCCGGCAACCGAGAAGCCCCTCTCGCAGTAGTACTCGACCAGGAAACGCCCAATCCCCTTGCGCGCTCCCGTCACCATCATGGCGCGGCCGTCAGCCACTGCCCACTTCCCCGATCAAGCCGGCAGCATACGCCGCCAGAGATCCGACCGTAGAGAAATGGCTGTGCGCTTCCGACATCGCTCGATCGTCGCTGATGCTCACGTTGCAGCCGGTCGCCGTCGCGATCTCCATTTCGTAGAGAACGATCAAGCGCACCAGGTCGATGGACTCGAGCCCCTCTTCACCACCGAAGAGGTGAGCTTCCGGCGCCTTGGTGAGCTGCTTGCCGTCGTCGAGATCGCGGTTGAGCTCGTCGATGACCGTGTAGAGCGCTTCCAGCGCTGCGTCACTGCTCTTCGTCGACTCGCTCATACAGGGCGTCTCCTCGCGTATTCCGAGAGATTTGGCAAACGTCACGCCACTTTCTCAGCAGACACCCAACCATAGCCGAGAATCTCATCGTTCCACATCGTCTCGAGGACGTCGCAGGCATCGCGAAACTCCTGCCACGCGGACTCGCCAATCAGAGAAATCACCTCGCTGCGGTTGCGATCGGCGTTCTCTCGCCAGCAGCGGAACGTCGGACGCGCTCGCACGCTGACGTCCTCCGTTTCGATGCCGGAAAAACCGGCCTCCTCGAGCCAGTCTCCGTAGGTACTCAGAGTTTCCATCTTGGCTCGGCCAAAGACGCGGCGCAGCAGGTCGAATTCGCGGGCGCGCCGCACCACCTCGTCGATGGGAAGGTCGCGCTGGACGATGATGTCGCAGAGAACGAGACGTCCGTCTCGGACGAGAACACGGGCAGCTTCGCCGAGCATGGCCCGTTTGTCCGGCATCAGGTGAGATGACTCCATCACCCACACGCGATCGAAGGACGCATCGGCAAAGCCGTTGCGCATGCCGTCGCGCACTTCGAAGGCGACGCGGTCGCCATCCGCCGCCGACAGTCGTCGCGCCTCGGCGACTCCCGAAGCACTGGTGGAAATTCCCGTCACCCGGCAGCCGACCTCGCGTGCCAGATAGCGCGCCGGTCCGCCAATGCCGCAGCCAACATCCAACACCCGATGCTCGCCCCGGATCCGTCCGAGCGACACCAGGCGCCGCGTTAGACCGAAGGTCGCATCATCGAGCTGCTGCCCTGGCGGATCGAAATAACCGTAGTGGAAGCTTTCCCCCATCAAGTACCGCCACGCCTGGGTGACTCGGTCGTAGTGGGACTCTGGTGCATCCGATGGAATCTGCGACATTTTCTACACACTCGTTCGCAGAGCCAACAAGCCACGTGTGCAGAGCGCTTTCAAGAATCACCCTTTCGCCAGGCAGGCTCCGACTGGCAGTTGAGGCGGACGTCGAGTATGTGCGGGGAATGGAAACGGCAACATCGGAAGCTACGCGACCGGCTGCGGATCGGCGGGTCTTTTGGTTCTTCGTCCTCTGCTACTCCCTGGTGCACTTCAACTTCGAGTACACGTTTTGGTTCACCGACGGCTGGGGCATCTTCGGTAAGTACGCCGCGGCGTCGGACCCAGCCCAGCGTCTGCTGATCGCACAGCGGGTCTACTTCACCAAGGCGACCTGGATGATCGTCTTCTTCTGGCTGCAGTGCCTCGGCTTTTCGCTGCCGCGAGCAATGGCCTACTCGTTTCTACTCTACAGCGTCGAATTGTTGCTCTTCTTTCCGCCGCGCATCTATTCCTTTCTCAACCTTCTCCTGGCCGTCGCCATGGTGGTCGAAGACCGCAGGACCGGCGTTCGATGATCCTTCTGCGCGAATCGCACCGCGTCGCCGGCGCCAGAGAGGACGACTTCGAGGCGTCGATGCGCGACGAGTGGCTGCCGGCGCTGGCCAAGAGCGAAGACGCTCGCCTGCTCTACTACCTCAACCTGGCGCACGGCAGCGGCGAGTCCTATCGGGTCGTGACCTACACGCTCCTCAATGGTCATGCGTCCTGGGGCAGCTTGGTCGAAAGGGTCGACTCAGGCGATCTGAAATCCCTGGCCGAAAAGCTCGACGGTATGCGCCACGACGTCGAAGCCAGCGCCTACGTGCCCCTACCGTGGTCGCCGGCGGGTGAGCTCGCTCCCGCCGACGTGCCGGCGGAGCCCGGCGAGCACGATCTGACGCTCTTCATGGAAGACACCGTCTGGCCTCACGAGGGGAAGCTGGAGGAGTACGTGCGCCGGGCCGGTGCCCACTACGCGGTCGAGTTCGACCGCCAGGCCTCGGGGCGCCCCCAGCTCCTCGAGATCCAGGCCGCCTATCGCACCGCATTCGGCAGCGGCCGGCGCCGCGAAGTCATCCTCTGGCAGAAGGTCGTGCAGCCAAAGGCGATGGTTGGCTTGTTGACGCGCGAAGTTCCCCAGGAGTACAAGACGCCCGGGCGCTGGATGCACGACGCCCTGGAAGTTCGCGACCAATGGAAGAGCCGCCTGCTGCGCACATCGAGCTGGTCGCCGCTCCACTGAGGCCGCGAACCAACCACACCAACAAAAGGAAGAGCTAGACATGGCCGAAACTCCCGAAGAGCTCACCATCGCCTACGAAGACGAGGGAATCGAAACCGTCAAAGAGCTCGAAAAGGTGATCCTGACCAAGGGTGCCTGGACGACGATCATCTTCCGCTACCAGGACTGGAACCGCCGCAAGGAGGAGTACAACCCGGAGAAGTACTCCATCCGTCGCTACCAGAAACGCGACGGACAATATGTGCCGAAATCGAAGTTCAACATTTCCAGCAAGGACCAGGCGCGCGCCGTCATCGCCGCCCTGCAGGGCTGGGTGGGCGACGCCGAAGAGTGAAGCGATCGGTCGACGAAGTCTTCTCCTTTCTCACTTCTCTTGGCACCACGGGCTGCGTTTGTCCCGCTCGAGGCCGGCGGCCGCTGTCTGAGTTCAACATCGGAGTGCCGTGGAAGTTCGAACCTCCACGACGGTGAATGTCAGTCGAGCGAGCGGTCGACAAACGCAGTCACGGCGCTCAACACTTCTTCGCGATTGGTTTCGTTGAACAGCTCGTGACGACCGCCAGCGTAGCTCAACGACTCGAATCGCCGGCCGCGAATTCTCTCCAACGTCGGTCGCGTCCGCTCGAGCGGCGTGATCTGATCAGCTTCACCGTGAATCCACAAAGTCGGCAGCGTCCCGAGGCCGGGACCCGCTGCGACTTCCTCGATAGTCGCCAGCAACGACTCGACGGTGGGGCGCAGAAACGCCCCGTGCCACACCAGCGGGTCAGCGTCATAGTCGCGCCCCACCTTGGCATCGCGCGACAAGAGCGCGGAGTCGATCGGTGTGTGTGGAATCGGTTCCATCTCGAGCAGCGAGAGCAGGCCCGGATCCAAACCCAATGCAGGGGCGGACAGAACCAGCGCCGCCAACTCGGAGCCATGGACCTGGGCGTAGCGCGTCGCCACCAGGCCCCCCATCGAGTGTCCGATCAATACGAGAGGTAGGCCCAAGTGGTCCAAGCGAGCCCGCCGGGCGCTCAGGTGTAGGTCGTCCACCAAGTCGTCAAAGCGTTCGATGAGCACTCGTTGCCCATCGGACTCTCCGTGACCGCGATGGTCGGGCGCATAGACGGCGGCGGATCGACTGAGAAAATGATCGGCCACGTGGTGATAGCGGCCGACGTGTTCGCCGTAGCCATGCGAGAGCAGAACCACGAAGCGCGCTGCTTGACACGGCCAGATGCGCAAGGCGATTTTGCCAGCGCTTCCAGCCAATTGGTGGTTCTCAAAACTGGGATGCTGCACCTCTGCCATGGACGACTACCTACGACCTGCGCGCAATGTGCTGTCGCGGAAACGGCACCGAGTGCTCCCAGTCGGCGAGCAGGGCACGCAAAGCAGTTACCAAGAGCAATGGCTGATCGAGCATCACATGGTGACCGGCCAAGGGAATCTCCACCACCGGTGCAACACGACCGAGGGCATCGTACATGATGGCGCCGACCTCGGGCGTGACCAGTCCGTACTGCGAACGAATCAACGCAACACGACCACTCACCCTGGGGAGGAGCTCGGCAGCATGCGAGCGAGAGACGGCGCCGAAGAGCTTGGGGTCGAACTTCCAGGACACGCCGCCCTCGACCGCACGCAGTGAGCGCTCGGCGACGTGGCGAAAGATGTGCGGCTGGTAGTGCTCCTGTGGCGGAATGGTTTTGAAGCGCTTGATCGCGGTTTCGATGTCCGGATAGATTTTCGGCGCACCGAACGCCTTGCCCATCCGCGCCGCCTCTACTTCCGGATCCGCTCTTACGATCGGACTGTCGATCACGATCATGCCGGCGATGTCGGCGCCGGCCTTGACGGCCGTCGCCGTCGCCACGAAGCCGCCCATCGAATGGCCGATGACGACCGGCGGCCCCTCCATTCCAGCCCCTTCGATGACCGCCAGGATCTCATCCGTCCAGTGATCGACACTGTATTGCGGGCGGCGGCCGCTTTCGCCGTGTCCGGATAGATCGAGGGCTACGACTCGGTACTGCGGAAAGAGCGGTGCAATGAAGCTCCACCAATGGGCATGTCCGGCGCCGCCGTGCACCAGCACCAAGCCCGGCTGGTCGCTCTTGCCCCACATCATCCGATGGATCTCGCAGCCGTCGACCTCAAGGCGATCTTCTTCGAACGGCGCAGCAAAGGCCTCGGTCAGCCAAGACGGCGCTGCTGTAGAAGGCTCGGGCATCTGCGCACACCATGTCGATCGAACGCCAACGAGGCAAGCACCCGGCCGGACATGGACAATCCAGCCTCAAAGAAAAAGTAGTCCGCGAGGGAGAACGCGTCAGAGAGTGCCATCTGCGGCCGAGCACAGCTTTCGGCAAGCGGAGTGTAGTCCACTACATGAGCATTGCCGAGGGCGAGCACGGCCGCAGATGGCACTCTCTGACGCGAGCTCGTGGCGTTTCTCGCCGTGGACTATTTTCTCTTTGAGGCTAGGGCGAGTGGGAATCGTCGATCGCAAACCGGTGAGAATAGGTTGCTACGGCGAGTACCAGATCGGCGAGGTCCAAGCGCGCTCCTGAATTGCGGGACGGTGCCCAGCATCACAGCAGGCTTCCAGGTGTTCGGGAACCGAGCGCAGGTTCGTGCAGTCGACGGCGTCCTCCGCACACACCCACTGCGACCAACGACAACTCGGCGTTTCCAGGACTCTCGCGTAGTAGAACGCGGGCGAGCTGGAGTCGTGCTCGGCATCCCGCCACACTCTGCAAAGTCGCGCGTGACCGCGACCGCTGCGCGCACACGTCGACAGATCGACTCCAACCGTGTCGCCAAGACTCTCCGTAACGTCGAAGACGCGCTCGTGACGCTCGCCCTCGTCGTCGACCCACCCTTTGACGATTTGTAGGCGTTCGATATCGCCCGCCGATGGATGCGGATCGCGCAACGCCGAAACCAGGAAGCTCGGAACGCCGCCACCGGCAGGCGGCGGCAGATCGCCGCCCATCGGCACGCCGCTGCCGTAGACCTCGGCAATCCCGTCGGCGCGGTCGCACAGATCGGCGGCCAGATCCCAACCTCCGAAAAAGCGAACGACCGGGCGCGTGCCGCTGGTGCCGTATGCCTCCCGCCTCTTCATCGCGGCGAAGAGCGACTCGCGCGTGTTTTCCTCCGCCCACAACACCGCCAGACCTCCCGGATTGAACTCCAGATTGTCGGGGTGACCGGGCGGAACGCCGAGTCGCGATGACATCCCCGCCCCACCGTGGCCGGGATGGCCGCGCTCGCGGGTCAAGCCGGGTGTCCCGAGGTGCGTGTCGGTGCTGGCGATGATGCCGTACTTGAACGGGTTGGTCGCCACCTCTCGCTGCCACGCCAATCCTCGCTTCAGCACATCGCGTACGTAGTTGACGGCTCGCGGCTCGGGCACGCTGGAGAACGGCAGCCGCGTGCCAATCGTCACTTCTTCGAAGGCGCAAAGCTCATCGCTGACGCCCGGCATCAGGGCACACTCCGAGCTTCCCTTGTGCTGCATGATCTCGACCAGGCGATCGTAGCGCCGGCGCAGCGGCGCGTCGTCCTCACTGATCGTCCCCTCGTCCACACCGGCTGACGAAAAGGCGTTGCCCTCGCTTATGTTCGAATTGTGCGGAATCGTCAGCGCCTCACAGCCGGGCCGCCCTTGACGACACTCGCGATCGAGACCGCGCCAGAGCTCGACGGCATCGGGACCGGTCTCCATCGAGGTCACCGGCAGCTCGGGGACGACGGCGTTGCGAAAGATGACGTTGCGGTGGAGATGCGCTCCGCCGGGTGACGCCGTCCATTCGTATCCCACGAAGGTCGTAAACCGACAATCGGCGGAGCGGTCGTCCGCCTCTTCGGCAGCTTTTTGGATGTCCTGCCAGATGATGCTCGCCGCTTCCCGGCAGTGGACGCCGTCCTCGCCGCAAAAACCCCAGCGTGTTCCGATCAGCGAGTATTTTGCGTTCATCAAATAGAAAGCCACCCGCGGCAGATAGCGATAGATGATGCACACCCAAGAGTCGTGACCTGGCAGACCGGGCGTCTTGCAGATATGCACCTCGCCGAGTTGCTCGGCGTGATCGGTGACGACAGCAAAGTCGAGCGGCCGCTCGAGCTGCACGGTGCGCTGCCCCCTGCCCTCTTCGTCGTAGGGCTGGATCGCAAGCGCCGCACCGCGAGCAAAGCGGTAGGCATCACGGGGAGTGATTCGGGTGTCCTGCGTGCTCGCATCTTGCGAGTAGGTCGTGTGCACGTGCGTGTCGCCGAAGAACGGACGGCGGTTGGCGTCGTAGCTCGAGCACTGCGGTGCCCCGACCTCTTCGGCCGCGAGCGGTGAGATCACCAAGAGCGCAGCAAGAGAAAGTACGCCGCAGCGCGATCGATTCACCGATCGCCGCAATACCCCCTCGGCCAGGACGGCGGAAGACAGTGTACTGGCAATGGACTCGGCCACCGCGCGGAGCCTCGATTGAAGCAACGTGCTCACGCCGGTCTGTAGAGGCCGCGGCCGGTGATCATCGGTAGATCCAAGGCCGAAATGAGTCCGGGCTGGTGATCGACCACGGCCGGGATGGCGTTGACGATGCGCGTCGCGGTTTGGATGACACCGCCGACCGCGTGGTCCCCGTGTTTGTCCTCCATATCCATGTTGATGACCATGCGCGGCTCGCCTTCGATGGTGACGCGGTATCCCTTGCCGCGCGGCCACTCCGGCGCAATGTCGTC
The DNA here is from genome assembly GCA_965216585.1 of uncultured Binatia bacterium (SeqCode). GTDB lineage: Bacteria > Desulfobacterota > Binatia > HRBIN30 > CADEER01 > CADEER01. The sequence goes on from CBDCGC010000003.1 coordinate 2,172,810, forward strand.
GACCAGGCGGGTCACGTGCTCGAGCACGATGGCGTCATTTCCATCGACGACGCCGCGCACTTCGAAGCGCAGGCCGCCCATCGTACCCTTCTTGAACAAGCCCATCGCATTCTCCGTGTCTCTCATCAGCGGCCGGCGCTCATGTACGTCGTAGATCGTGTCGAGCTTCACTCCCAAACCAGCGGCAACGCAACGAATGGTTCCTCCCCAGGCCATCGACAGTGCGCCCGGAGCGAGCAGCATGCATTCGTGGTCGAGCGGGTAGCCGAAACCCATCACCTCGCGGATCGTATCTTCCTGCACGTAGTTGGCGTAGTTGATGATCTCCTGCATGCGAACGCTCGACCAGCTTTCACTGAGGCCGGTGAAGACGAGTGGCATCACGTCGTTGGCGAAGCCCGGATCGATACCGTTGTTGAAGCAGGTGGCCTTGCCGGCCTGGCAAGCCTCTTCGATTCCATCGACGAAGCCGGGGATGTCCGTTTCTGGATAGAGCAGCATGATCAACGAGCTCGACACGACGTTGATCCCAGCGGCGAGGATGCGCGCCTGGTCCTTGGCTGCCTCGAAAATGCGATGCTCCGCAGCGGCCGTGTAGCAAACACAGTCCGGCTTGGCCGCCAACGCTCGATCGATGTCGGTCGTCGCAAAGATGCCGGTGGTGTCACCAACCTCGCAAAACTCGGACGCGTCTTTGCCAGCCTTGTCGGGATTGCTGACGATCAACCCGACCAGCTCGAGCTCGGGGTGGTTGATGATCGCCCGCAAGGCGTAGCGGCCGACGTTTCCGGTGCTCCACTGAACGACTCGGTACGTCATTCTCTGTTCGCCCTCATAGTAGATGCGAGCTCACCAGGGAGCCGCCGTCGCAAAGCAAACACGATCCCGTCACAAACGAAGCCCGGTCCGAGGCCAGCCACACTACTGGTTCAGCGACCTCGGCCGGACGGCCCAGTCGGCGCATCGCGTGCGCGTTGACCGTCTTCTCCTTGTATTCAGGGAAGCGATCGAAATAGCGCTCGATCGCCGCCGTCTCCATGCCACCGGGCGCGACCGAGTTTACGCGAATCCCGCGTGCCGCGTATTCCGCTGCGGCGCTCATGGTCAGTGCGTGTACTCCACCCTTGGCGGCAATGTAGGCGCCGAGCATCGCCTCCCCTTTGAAGACCCCGGCCGTGGTGATGTTGACGATCGAGCCACCGCCGTTGGCCAGCATCGCCGGCACGGCGAACTTCATACCGTGAAACACTCCCTTCAGGCACACATCCACGGTCTTGTTCCAACTCCCCTCGTCGATCTGGTCGAGCGGGCCGAAATCACCACCACCGCCGATGGCATTGTTGCAAATCCAGTCGAGCCTTCCGAAGCGCTCAACGGTCCCCGCCACCAAGGACTCGACCTGCTCGCCAACGACGACATCGGCATGCCGGTAGAACGCATCCTTTCCAATTCCGGCTGCAACTTTCTCGCCGGTTTCATCGAGAATGTCGGCGACGACAACCTTCGAACCTTCGCGCGCCGCTAGTTCGGCAACACAGCGGCCCAAACCTTGCGCCGCGCCCGTTACGATTCCGACTTTGCCGAACAACATCGTCATGAGCGGATCTGTAATCCCGCTAGTGCATCCTCGGCTTCTGCGACAATACGCGCGATCAGCTCGGCGCATGTCGGCCAGTCGTCGATGACCCCGGCCACAGTGCCACTGGGAAGATATCCACCGACGGGATCGCCGTCGTTCATCGCCTTGCGAGCGAGCATCGGTGCATTGGCAGCCATCAAGAGCTGCGAACGCGTCAGCTTCTCGTTGGCGCGCATCGCCAGACCGGACCGCAACAACTCGCTCAGCGAAACACCACTGACGCTGCGCAGCTCCATCGCATTGCGAAAAGCAAAGACGAGCTTGGCCAGTGGGCCTTTGCCCTCGAGGCCGCGTACCAGCTCGTTGATGATCACCCGCTGCGGCATGCCGTCGATCTCGGTCGTCACGATCACGTCGTTGAGACCCGCATCGATGTAGCGCTGCGACGTCGCCTGCGGCACTGGGCTCTCGGCCGTCATCAGAAAGCGCGTACCCATGGCGACACCAGCGGCGCCGCGAGCCAGCGCCGCGACCAGACCTCGACCATCTTTGAATCCGCCGGCGGCAATCACCGGAATGCCAACCGCATCGGCACAGGCCGAAATCTGCAGCGAAGTGGGAATCGGGCCAGTGTGGCCACCGCCTTCGCCGCCCTGCACGATGACGGCGTCGGCACCGAGCTTCTCGGCCTTCTGGACGTGGCGAGGAGCGCCGCACGTCGGTATACAGATCGTGCCGCCTTTCTTGAGACTCTGGATGAGATCGGCACTGGGAGCGCGATTGTAGCCAGCGGCGCGCACACCGTTCTGCAAGATCATCTCGACGATCTCGGCAGCGCCGGGCGCGTCCATGAGAAAGTTGACGCCAAACGGTCTGTCGGTCAGCTCCGCGGTCCGCGCGATGGCTTTCTCGACTGCGTCGAGAGGCAGCCCGGCAGCGGCAAGAAAGCCGAAAGCCCCGGCGTTGCACGCCGCCGCAGTCAGCTCCGGCGTCGCCACCCACCCCATTCCCGTTTGCACGATCGGCAGCGCGCCACCGAGCAGCTCGGTGAGACGAGTGTGCAGTGGATGCCCGGCAGGGAAGCGCGTTTCGCCCATGAGAAGGTCAAGCAATCACCTTCCCGGCAAGCGGGCAAGGCACGATACGTCGTCAGGTCGCGCTGTCGATCGACGATTTGCGCGACGACATGCGTTCAATCTGGTAACGCAGCCACGACGACAGCCAGAAGTTCTTCGACCTGCGATCCAATGCCTCGTGCACGGCGATCGACACCGCCAAGGCAGCGGTGTGGTGCGGCTTCACCGCCAGCGCCACCTCGGCCAGGTGGAGGGCTTCGAGCAGTTTACCCGCCTTCACTTTCTCGCCGGCGCGCTCGGCGACCGCGTCGGCCCCGCCGGCGAGCTCGACGACGTCGCCGTGAACGCTCGACGGCGGTACGCCGTAGAGCTCGGTCGTCGACTGCTGGTGGAACCAGCCGAGGTAGGTCTCCCAGATGGCGCGAACGTTCCACGACACCATGCCGTAACCTTCGCCCACCTCCAACTCGGGTGGCAGCTCGACCTCGCGCATCGCCGTCCACACGTCTTTTCCGGCATTCATGTACTCGACCGTTCGATCGTGCACGTAGCGAACGGCACCCGACAATCGCTCGAGCTCCGAACGTATGAGATCTTTTCCCTCGATGGTTCCGTGGTGACCGTAGACGACAAGGCGCGGCGCCAGATCGATGACGGTTTGGATCGCGTCGATGACCACCCGTGCGTCGCGGTAGCGATCGCCGCGAATGGTAACGAGATTGGGAATGTGGCCCCACAGGGCACCGAAGAGATTTCCGGTGAAGAGAATCTCGTGTTGGGGGAGCCAGACGACCAGCGATTCATTGGTTTCGGCACCGGGCACGGCGAGCAGCTCGAAGCGCAAACCGCCGAGCTCGAAGTCGAATCGATCGTCGACGAGCAGCGTCGGCTCCGCCACCGACTGTTTGAACGTCGCGGCCGCGCCCGACTCGTGTCGGATCGCCTTGGTGATCGCCTTGGCAAAGGCAAAGAACGACCGCCCCTGACGCGCCCGGCGCAGCATTCCATCCTCGGACTGGAAGGCGGGGTTACCGCGCTGAGCGACGATCTCCGTACCCTCTTCGCAAAACAAATCGACCCCGCCGACGTGGTCGACATGCCCCTGCGTCAAAACGATGTAGCGGGTGGGTCGCGGATCGACGGCGTCGAAGTTGCGCTTGTGCACAGGAGCCTCAAAGCCCATGCCGGTATTGATGACGACACGACCCTCCGGAGTCGAAACCAGGAAGGAGTTCGACAGTCCGTACGACGCGTGGATGAAATCGTTGATCCGCAGCGCTTCCGGCATGGAAGCCGGCTGCAAATCAAAACCACCGGGACGCGATCTGTACAATGGGTCGTTCATCGAACCGCACGCAATCTACTCCGACAATCCTCGCGCCGACAACCACAGAGAAGCGACTCTTGACCGCGAAGGTCCACGGAGAAGAGACTTTGAGCCACGGAGTACACACGGAGTTCCATGGAGAAAAGACTTTGAACCACGGAGTACAGTAGAGTAGAGGAGTGAGTGATGTGGGCAGCCAACTGGCCGAGGCCACACGGCTCACTCCCCCCTCGACGAACCGGACGTGCGGATTTCCCGCATCCGGCTCTGCCCAGTAGCTGTCGCGTGAAGGTATGCACAGACAGTTGCGCGGTGTCTCATAGATAGACAAGTCCTTGCTTCTGGAGATGTCGGTATGTAGACGTCCCTTCTGGCGGTCGAAAGGGCCGCTGGCTGCGCCGTCTCAGATGCAAATGGAGACGGTTTCGAACATACGCGTTGATCGCTCGGTGATACCGTCGTGGCTGTCCAAGGCAGAAGTAGTTTGCCCATCCTCGCAGGTGCACGTTGAGCCGGTCGATCATCGTTGGCAGGGGCTGGAAGCACAGCCGGCTGCTGGTCAGCTCCCGCAGCCGCTCCCTCTCCCGCGCCATCGCTTTGTTCGACGGCCCCATGTGCAGGTACCGGTGCCTACCCCCTCGAATGTCTCGGTGGTAGCTGCCGGTGCCTACCCCCTCGAATGTCTCGGTGGTAGCTGCCGGTGCCTACCCCCTCGAATGTCTCGGTGGTAGCTGCCGGTGCCTACCCCCTCGAATGTCTCGGTGGTAGCTGCCGGTGCCTACCCCCTCGAATGTCTCGGTGGTAGCTGCCGGTGCCTACCCCCTCGAATGTCTCGGTGGTAGCTGTACGTATACCCCAGAAAGTCCAGGCTCGCTCCTTGTTCTCTCAGGCAGACCACTCGGGTCTTCTCCCGGTTGATCTCCAACCCCAACCATCGTTCGATCTTCTCCTCGATGAATGCTGTGAGCTGTGGCTCGATCTCTCGGGCCATCACCACGAAGTCATCGGCGTAACGCACCAACTTCGCATCTGCCCACTGCGCCGGCCCATCGGCTCGGTGGAACACCTTGTCGAACCAGTGCAGGTAGATATTCGCCAGCAGCGGCGAAATCACCCCACCCTGCGGTGTTCCCTTCTTTGAGCGGCGTTTGCGCACTTTCCCCCGCCCCTTGGGGTCGGGCTCCACCACCACCGCCTTCAACCACATCCGTATCACCCTCAGAACCGTTCGGTCGCTGATTCGCATCTGGATGCACTTCATGAGCTGGTCATGCGGAATCGAATCGAAGTACCCTTTGAGGTCCGCATCATACACTGCCTGATACCCCGCCCGCAGGTGTCCCCGGATCTCCTTCAGTGCCTGGTGGGCCGATCTTCCGGGTCGAAACCCGTAGGAGCACGGCTCGAAGTCCGCCTCGAATATCGGCTCCAGGACGAGCAGCATGGCTGTTTGCACCACACGATCTCTCACTGTTGGTATCCCCAGGGGGCGTGTCTCCCCGTTGGGTTTTGGTATGTTGACGCGACGTACTGCCTGCGGCTTGTACTTCTTGGTGCGCAGATCCTCCCCGATCTCTTCGAGGAATGCTTCGTACCCGGCATCGGTCGCCTCGATCATCTCGATCGTGACTCCATCTACTCCGGGTGCTCCGCCGTTTCTGCTCACCTGCGCGTAGGCTGCCGCAAGCGTGTCCTTCCGATAGACTCGATCCCACAGTGTGTAGAATCGAAACCTCGGCTCCTGCTCGGCCTTCTGGCCTAGTCGCTGCCTCAGTTGAGAGAGCTTCTCGTAACCTGCGATTCGGTAGCGTCCCCCTGTTGGGTTGGGCTGCTTCCTCTCAGGCTCCTTTGCCGTAGTGGGACTCTCGTCCAAGCGGGCCTCTCCTCTTCTTGCAGTCGACGCACTACTGGTCCGGCCCCTTCGCTCCACGGACATTACTCCGCTTCCTCGCTACTACGAGCCGGTCCGACTCCCGACACGGTCACCTTCGATGGGTTATATTTTCCCCACCGAGGCTGAGTGCCACAAGCACTCCGTCCGTTCGGGCCTCCCAGGTTCCTTGACCGATCTTTACGCGCGCGCTGTCCCCCTTCACCCCGGGAAGTCCGGTGATTGCTCCCACTCGTTTCTTCACCACCGATGGCAGGCTTCACACACTCCGGCAGCTTGGCCACTTCCACTTCGTGTAACGAGGCCGCTTCGGGTTCGCTTTCGCTACGGCTCACGCGTTCGCTCCCCGGAGCTTCGCCAGCCGGATTACTCCGACCCACGTCCGGTTCGCTTCCTGTTGTACGAGCAACTGACAGGGTAACCTCCTTTCAGATTACTAGATCGGCCAGACTTCGCCTGGCGCACCGGAGTACACGGAGTTCCACGGAGGAAAAACAACACGTAGAACGCGGTGCCCCTCGGGTTGAACCTCTTTCTTCCGTAGTTCGAGAGTCTCTCCTCCGTGGATCTCCGTGGTGAATTCTTTTTCCGTGAAACCTCCGTGGTTTCGTTTTCCTCTCCGTGGATCTCCGTGAAACCTCCGTGGTGAATTTATTCCGTAAACTTGTGAAACCTCGGTTTTGTTTTCCTCTCCGTGGATCTCCGTGAAACCTCCGTGGTGAGTTCTTTTTCCGTAAACCTGTGAACCTCCGTGGTTGAAGTTTTCCTCCGTGGTGAAAGGCGGTGTCGAGCGGTTGAGTCGTTGCCGTTGTTCAGAAAGAGCGGTAGCGGCGCCGCACGTGTCGTTGTCGCACGCGAATCTGGGCGCGGCGTTCTTCCGTGGTGATCACGCGGGTGGTCGCCGGCAAGTGGCCGCGGATCTCGTCAAAGGCGACCTTCTTCGCCGACAGTCGGGGCCACTGCTCCTTGGCTGGTGTTTCGCTGTAGGTCCAGCGCGGTGTCAGGAAGCCCTCACGGTGTCCGGTGGTATCCAACCAGTTCGGCACTCCGGGGTCGCGGTGGGCGACGACATAGCGGATCGCGCCGTCCTCATCGACCTCGCTCTGGTAGCCGTTCAAGCTGCCCATGCTGTTTGCGTAGTCGATGGATTCTCCCCACAGATTGCCGAGCTGAAAGCCGATATACTGAGGTTGCGCAACGACTTGGTTCTCGACGATCAGAGCCTCGTCTTCTTCGATCTCGAACACACCGCCGGCGTAGAGGTTCGTACTCTGGCCACCGCCGGTGGCAGCGGAGGCCGCGTTGATTCGATTGAAGGCGTTGCGAGAGAACTCGATGCCGGGGATGCCGCCTTCGCGGTGACCGTAGGTACCCATGAGAATCGTCCAAAAGGCATTCCAAAAGTGCATCTGCCCGCGCACCAAGTCACCGCAGCGGCGCAACTCGGCCGCGGCGCGCTCCGGCGCATACGGCGGAGGGGGCGTACCCTCGCTGCCCGGCTGATGAATCTCGAGATGGATCGCCTCCTCGTTCGCCCAATCGTAGAAGAGTTGGCGGCCGCTGACGTAGGTGGCATAGCGCTGCGGCGGCGCGTTGGGATCGTTTGGATGCGGCCGATCGACAACCTTGAGAGTCGGGATGAAGTTGCCGCCGTAGCCGGCCGGGCGCGCCGGTGCGAGGAGGATCTCGAAGCAACCATCTTCATCGACATCGATGGCGGTCGAATCCAAACGTCCGGTTTGCGTTTTCATCCCCGGTGCCAGCTCGCGCAGATCACCGGAATCTCCGGCCAGCACCCCGGCACTGGTCTCGAAGATCACGTAGTGCGGTGCCTTCACCGCCCCCGGGCGCGCCTCACCCCCTCGCCAACCACTGCAATCGCCGACTCGCCCGCGAATCACGTAGCTCTCACGGCCATCGATCTCGGCGAAGAAGTAGATCGCATCGGCGTTGTCGATCGTCGCCCGATTGATGATCGAGAGCGCGTTGCGAAACGCCGGTCGTGCCGGATCGGAGTGGAAAGCGCGCTCGATCGCACTGTGGGCAAAGCCCATCAGATAGCGGTAACCCTCTGCCAGATTACGCGGGTCGGCCGGCGGCGGCATGAGCTCTGGGTCGTCAATGGCGTCCCGAGCGCGCTGCAAGCTTGCAATCATGTCGTCCCATGCGCGGCGCAGCTCGTCACGCGGATCGGACATCGATGCTCTCCTTCTTCGATTCGCCAGCATCCCAACCGAAGCGTTCGAAGAGATCTCCCAGCTCGCGGCGGATCACGTCCGCCTCGAGGCCGAACTCCTCCAGGGAATAGCTGTGTCCGGTCTGGTGCTTGCGTTCGCGCTTCCCCTCGCCCGACAAACGATCGCGGAACGCGTCGCTCATCGGAATCCCCAGGTCTTCGTAAACGCTCTCGATCGCACCTGCCGGATCCGACGTGAGCTCGCGGTAGTCGACCACCGAACCGGCTACGTCGGGGTTTGCCTCTAGGGTCTGGAGCGGATGGCGATACGAGTGCCAGCTCTGGTTGGCGAGAATCTGCAAACAGCGCTGCTGGCGCGCCTCTTCCCAGCCGAGCTGTTTCCAGCCGTATCGAACGAGCTTGAGAAGGCTCGGAATCGTCTCGCGCGGATCGCGAACGTTGACCACGAATCTGGCGTCGGGAAAGTCGCGGACGAGCGATTCGACCCTGCCCGCCCACAGCGGATTCTTGGCGAGATGCGTTTTTCCGGGACCGTTCAGGTAGAGCTGCCTGCGTACGCACTCGCGGTAGAAGTCGTTGTAACGGCAGCGTTTGCGCTCCGGCCAGTCGTTCATGTGGTAGAAGTCGAGATCTCCCATGTACGGCATCTTGGTGATCCAGAAGCCAGACGCCATCGAGTAGTAGAAAACGATGTCATCCTCCTCGGCCATGGCCAGCCCCATCGCATGGATGTGCCGCTGCGCCCCGTAACGGCGCTCCTCCCACGCCTCGACCCGACGCGTGAACATCCCGCCCAGGCGATCGCGATCGACGGCGGCCAGAAACCGTATCACCTTCTTCTGCAGCAGCGATGGGAAGTAACACTCGTACAACATGAACGACGAGAACCGACCTTCGTCCTGGCTCATCAGTCGATGGGTCAGCGTCGTACCGCTGCGCGCGTGCCCAACCATGAACACCGGAGCACGCACTTCGACACGACGCAGTCCGGGAAAGAGAATCCAGTCGAGGAAGAAACACAGGGCGTGAAAACACGCCACCGGGGGAACGAAGAGCAACAGAGCCACCAAGTAGTAGACGCGCGCCTTCGCGGACTCTTCGTTCCAAGCGAGGCCAACCATCTTGAAGTAGTTGGCAAAGTCAAAGAGGTACCACACGGCCTATCACCACCGACGACATCTCACTGTCCGCCCGCTGATTTCAAGTCTCTCACGCCTCACGGTTGTTCGTGACTAGTGATTCGTCAATAGTGATTGGTGATTAGTGAATGGGCGGGCACCAATCACCAGTCACGGTTCACAGTTCACCAGTCACGAATCACCAATCACCAATCACAATTCACCAGTCACCAATCACCAATCACAATTCACCAGTCACCAATCACGAATCACCAGTCACCAATCACCAGCCAGGAAGGCATCTCCAAGCACCGTTTTCCCATCCAGGGAGTGAACGTCGCGACCGACTTCGTGCAAGATGTTACGCGAGAACACGACGCGTCCGACGTGACGGTGCGTGCACAGCTCCAGCGCAGCCTCGGCCATCACTTCCACCGGTTCGACCATGTCGGGATTCTTGCGCGCGATATCGCGCACCCACGACGCACTCTGAGTGAGGACGATCGCCACCGGCGCCATCGCGTTGACGAAGATGCCGTGCTCGGTCAACTCGTGCGCCAACGCCACTGAATAGCGGTCCAGCGCCGCCTTCGTGGCACCGTACGGACCGATGACCAGCGCCGCCATCTTGGTGTCGCGATACGGCACTGCCGGTTGCTGCGAGGTCGCACTCGTGATGTTGAGAATCCAACCACCACCGCGCTCCTTCATCGATGGAATCGCCTGCTGCGCCAGGTCGACGGGTGCGTTTAGATTCACCTCGTGCATCAGCGTACGCTCCTGCGTCGTCGCCTGACTCGGCAACTTCATCGACGCCATCGCAGCGTTGTTGACCAGGACATCCACCGGCCCGAAGGGTTCGCTCGCGCGCGCAACCAGATCGGACCGCGCGCTCACATCGGAAAGGTCGGCTGCGACCGCGGCGGCACTGCCACCACCGTCGCGGATTTCCGCCACCGCTTCTTCGAGCGTCCCCACGAGTTTGCCGTGAGTGCCCAGGCGCGAAGCGGACAGCACCACCGAAGCACCTTCGGCGGCGAAGCGGCGCGCAATCGCCCGGCCGATACCGCGGCTCGCCCCCGTTATCAGCGCTACTTTTCCACTCAGTGCCGCCATCAATCTCGAACCGACCCACCTGCCGGGAGCGAGCTTCGGACCATACGGTACAGTGGGGTGAGCGCACAACCGAGCCGCTTCCTCGACTTTGCAGAGGGCAACGTGTCAACCTCTCGGCGTGCGCATCTACACCACCGCTCCCATGGAAGATCCGCGCGACGCGCGGATCACCTTCCCCCATCTCGAGGAGATCGGATACGACGGGGCTTTCTCATTCGAAGCCAAGCTCGATCCTTTTCTGCCGCTGGTGTTGGCTGCGGAGCACACGAAGACGCTGCAGTTGGGAACGGCGATCGCGATTGCATTCGCACGCAACCCGATGAACCTCGCCAATCTCGCTCACGGGTTACAGACGATCAGCGAGGGGCGTTTCGTGCTGGGTCTCGGTTCGCAAGTGCGCCCCCACATCGAGAAGCGTTTCTCCATGACCTGGAGCCAACCGGCCGCGCGCATGCGCGAGATGGTCCTCGCCATCAAGGCCATCTTCGCTTGCTGGGAGGGAAAGGCCGACCTCGACTTCCGCGGTGAGTTCTACACCCACACGATCATGATCCCCGCCTTCAACCCCGGACCGAATCCGTTCGGACCGCCGCCGATCGTCATGGGTGGTTTCATGCCGCGCATGATCGCGGTGGCCGGCGAGGTTGCCGACGGCTTCATCGCCCATCCTTTCAATAGCCGCCGTTCCCTGCTGGAGAACGCCATCCCGGCCCTCGAAAAGGGCCTGAAAAAGTCAGGACGCGCACGCAAAGATCTCGACGTCATCTGCGCAACCCTGGTCGTCACGGCGGACGATGAAGAGAGTTTCGAGAAGTCCAAGCTCGCGGCGCGCAAGCAGCTCGCCTTCTACGGATCGACCCCGGCCTATCGTTCGACCCTCGACTCCCACGGCTGGGGCGATCTACACCTGGAGCTCAATCGACTTTCAAAAGAGGGAAAGTGGGACGACATGACCGGCCTGATCGACAACGAGATCCTCGAGACCATTGCCATCGTCGGCCCGCGCAACTCCATCGCTGCGAAGCTGCGCCAGCGCCTCGACGGCATCGCCGACGGCGTCAGCCTGACCCACAACCGCGCGCCCGATCCGGCGCAATGGGCCGACATCGTCGGCGATCTAAGGGCGGCGCGCGGATGAGCCGGCCGAGCTTCTCGTCCGTGTTGCGCGAGCTCATCGACGGCGATCTGACCATCGACAATGACTTCAACGAGCTGATCGGCCACGCCGACGTCGTGCGCAGATTGCTGGAGGCGGCGCCTGCCAGCATCCGTTCGGATCTGGAAACTCTGCACGGGCTGATCCACGATACGGCAACGACGACCGGCACGGCAGTGCTCGGCATCTTCCCCCGCCTCACCAACCCCGAGCTGGCCAACGTCGAAGGGCGCATCTCCGACTACATCGCAGCGCAATGTGGTATTCGACTCGACGACGGTCGCTACGAAGCCGGCACGCTGGTCGGCGAATCTCGCTGCGGTGGATGGCCGGGAATCGGCAGTCCGCTGACCAACAACCGCTTTCCGTACTTGCTCGATACTTCGGCCTCGAACTACTTCTCCAATCGATTCTGGCACGGCGATGACGCGCCGCCCGGCTTCCTGCCGGTGCCGCGCGGCGGCAAGGTGGTCTTTCGCGGCGAGTATCTGCACGCCCGCTACTTCGCCTTTCACCCTTGCGATTTCGACACCAACGCGCTGCCGACACTGATCGACGTCGACCTCGAACCCGATCCCGGCAGCGTCAACCCGTTTCGCCAAAACGTGCCGGCCGGCAGCGGTCGCCGCTTTAGCGCGCAACTGGTCTTTGCGCCGCCGCCCCGAGAGCCGGAACCCAACACCACCTACGTCGGCAACAAACGCGACGGCGAGCCGAATCAGGCGGTGTTCAACATCTTGCGCGCCACCGGTTCCGATCTCGGCGCGCTGCCTCCCAACTCCTGCGGCGTGCTTCTGCCGTCGGTGACCATCTACGATGCCGGCGGCCAGCAAACACTGCACTTCGACGAATGCGAACCGTACCCCGCCGCTACCGAACCGCCGGTCGAAACGACACACTTCGCCTCGCTACCCATCCCCGACCATCGGGCGCTCTACCAACCCGGCGTGTTCAACACCAAGCCCAACTGGGGACTGCCCTACGACCTTCTCGCCAGCAGCGACATCTTGTACGTCACGACGACCTACTCGCGCCGCTGGGGCGAGGTGTTGGTGCTGCGGGCGAAAGCATTTGAGACACCGCACACCCCCAGCGAACCAGTCCACACAGCGGGAAAACAGATCCGCGGCTTCACCGTCACCAACTACAACTTCTGGGCCGGTATCGCCGTCTCCTCGTTGATCGATCACCAAATCGCCCGCGATGAACAGGGCTTTATGACTCTCGTCGTCTCGGCCGCCGAGAACCGTCCCGCCAACGCCACCGCTGAGAACGGCGTCACCTGGATCGATTGGGGCCCGTACCTCGACGGCCAGATCACCTTCCGCCTCTTGCTGCGCCGCAACCCGCTGTTGCAGGCACTCGAAGAGGCCATCAATCACGGCGATGCCGGCGATGAGGTCCGCCCCTACGTACCCAAGGCGGCGCATTGCTCGAGGGCAGATTTCGAACGCGGTGGGTGGCGCTCTGCCCTATCGGAGTGAACCGTCTCCAAGGACCGGCTTCGCCTTCACGACTTTCGAAGAGGCGACTCTGCTACTGACTTCAAGCGGCGCCGGAACACCCGGCGCGCCGGTAGCCAAAGGCCTCGAAGGCGAATCCCCAGTGCTCGTCGACGGCCGCGACGACATCGGGTGGCAGCTCGAAGCGGTTTTTCTCGAACGTTCCGAGCTTTCCCAAGTAGCTCTCGAAACACGGTAACGCGACGTCAAAGCCGTCGATGCCCAAGGTGTCGTAGAGACGGCGCAAGACTTTCAACGGCTCTTCGTCGAGATCTTCGTAGCGGAGCTCGAACAGGCTAGCCGCGGCGAGCGTCCGCCGGTCTTCGAGGTAGCGGCGCATGACGCGCACGTAGGCGGCGAGGGTCCAGCGATCGATCTCGTCCCAGTCGATCTCCTGCAAGGTCTCACCCGGCAACACCTTGCGATACATGTTTCGCATCGATTGGTAGACGAGATAGGGATTGCGCACGATGTGGACGAACTTCGCCTGCGGGAAGAGCTCGAGGAGAAACGGAATCCGCGCCGTGTTCGTCGGTGTCTTCAAGGCCAGTCGACGGCCGTCGCAGAGAATCGTCGCCTTGCGCAAGAGGTCGAGGTAGTCGTTGCGAAATCCGGCGCGCTTGTCGGCGTCGGCGCCCAGGTCGCACACATAGGGGTCGTAGAGCGCCTGCACGTCATTCGGAAAGCTCATGAAATGAAGCGGTGCGTGCTGGCTGTAGTTGACCATCGCCACCTCCTCTTCCTGAGGCGAATCGATGGAGATGGCGACGTTGTCCATCGGTCGCTTCGCCGGCACGCTGCCGGCGAAGCGGCGCTCCAGCCAACCGTGGCCGGTCAGCGAGAAAGCGGGAAACGTCGATTGGTAGGTCGAGATGACGCCGAATTGCGGATCCTGCCAGAGGAGGTTGTGCAGGTGGGTCGTGCCGCTGCGCCCGTAGCCAAGGAGAAATACCGGCGGTCGGACCTCCGTATCGGCCAGCCGCTTGCCGAAACGCAGGTTTTCGAACCAGCGCAGTGGTTCGACCAGCGCCGCCGTCGCCAGTCGCCGGCGCGCGCGCCTGCGGTAGCGCGGCGCCACTTCGTGCTCGCGCAAGAGCTTCCTCAGCACCGGCAGAGGAGTGAAGCTGGCGACCGCCATCGCGGTGCTACCAACGCTCAAGATGTTCGAGAAGGAGGCGCGCGTACCACTTGCGAAAGCGCTGGCGCACGCCGGGATCGTCTTCGTGACCCGTCCTGCAATCGAGAATCGGCGCCATGATGCCGTCGCCGAGGGTCGCCACTGCAGTCAAGCGGATGATGAATTCCGAATCCTCCCGCGCCGCTGGGTCATCTTCGGAAACCGTGCCGAGCGCCACCCTGCGTTTGTGCACCAGATCGGTGAGGTGACGCAGCAGCGGATCCTGCCGGTCGCTGTCGTCGGGTCCTTCACCGGTCAACGCACTCCACGCCAAGAGTCGCGCCAGGCCACTGTCGCCGAGGGCGGCGAAAATCCGTTCGATCACGCCGACCGCCGACTCGCCGAGCTCCGTTTCACCCTCGAGGACCTCGACCAGCTCTTCCTCGAGACGCTGAACGGCACGATCTTGCAACGCGCTCACCAAACCGTCGCGACTCTCGAAATGGTGCAAGATCGTCGGATGTGAGATGCCCATGTCGCTGGCGATATCCTGGAGGCGGATGGCGTCCGGCCCGCCCTGGGCGAGGCGAAGCTCGGCGGCATCGAGTATTTCACGCCTTGCTTCAGCAGAAGTACGACGGCGCCGCGCCACCTTTCGATCTCCACTCGCCGCCATCGAAGATTCCTATTGACAATCCTGTTGATAGTTACTACTAACAATCCTGTCGGTAATTGTCCGGTCCCGAAAGGAGATTTCAATGGCGGCAAAGGCAGTCGAGGCGACACCTCCGAATCGAATTCGCCCACTGGTGGCGTTGCGCGCGCTGCGCGAGCTCATTCGCAATCCCGACGACACCGCTCAGGTGTTTGCCGTAATCGACGCACTGTCAAGCCGGAGCGATGCGCGACACTTCGAACGTTTCCGCAAAACGGCCAGCGGCGCTCGTCTTCTCCGCCATCGCCCGGTCTTGCTGGAAGCCCTCTCCGACCGCCAGCGGCTGCTGACCCTACCCCCCGGTAGTCTCGGCCGCACCTATGGAGAGTTCATGAACCGGGAGCAGATTTCGGCCGATGGCCTGGTGGAAGCCGACCATTTCGGCGGCGATCGACAGCGTCCCGACGATCACCAGTGGTTCGGCGAGCGCCTGCGCGACATGCACGATCTCTGGCACGTCGTCACCGGGTACGACCGCGACCTCGTCGGCGAGGCGTGCCTCCTCGCTCTTACCTACGCACAAGTGCCCAACCCCGGCATTGGCCTCATCGTGCTCGCGGCCTATTGGAGAGCCGGTAGAGAGTTCTCCTGGGCTCGGCCGCTGATGCGCGCCGCCTACCGTTGCGGCAAGCGCGCCGACTGGCTCCCCGAACAGGAATGGGAAGCCCTCCTCGAGCGCCCCGTGCACGAGCTGCGCAAAGAGCTGAAGATCGGCGATCCGCCCGCCTACCAGCAGGTGCGCTCAGACGGTGCCCCGGCCCTGGCAGCCTGATCGGGGCTCGGGGTCGATAGCGACCCTCAAACAGCAAAGCAACGGCCAAAAGCCACCAACAGCTTGGGGTTTCCCCACAGCCGGATCTTGAAGGTGATCAGCGCCCGCGGCAGGGAGCGTTCACCGGCGAGAAATCCCAACCACGTTTCGCTGTCGGCACGCACGCGGAGATCTGCGTTTCCGCAATGGCCGCGCTGCACGTGCACGGCGCCGCCGGAGATGATGATCGTCGCCAGTATCTCCTCTCTTCCGCTGAAGACGAAGTGATAGGTCGCATCGAGGCCGGCGGCACGGCCGGGGTTGAAGAGCAGCGGAAGCTGATCGAGGAAATCGTCGATCGTGCGCGGGTGTAGCGAATTGCCGACGTGCTTAACCGTCTTGCTCGGAAACCGACTGGCGACGTGCTCCTCGGCGTCGGAGCCGGGGAGCACGTACACCACCTCTTCCTTTTGCTGTAACGGACGCACGGTTTCCCTGACGAAACGGGCGCGGTCTTCGCGAAACGGCGGCATCACGTCATCGCCGGCCGGGCACACGGCGACGCAGTAGGCAGCCTTGTAGTTGGCGCCGAACGACAAGCTCTGCCACATCGAGGCGGATTCAGAATCGCTCACCCGCGCACGGTATTCGAAACGGCTCTTGCTCTCGGCGACGTTCTCCACCCAATCGGAGAACCCGCCCATGAACTCCCGATAGTTGTGCGTGTAGCAGGCGGAAAAGTTGAAGTGTCCGTCAGCTCCGATTGCCCCTACCGGACAAGCGGCAACACAGAGCTTGCACGAGACGCAGGGATCGTAGTCGATCGGCGGGTCGTCCTCTTCCACCACCGCGTCGGTCAGCACCGTGCCGAGCAGCACGAACGATCCGAAACGCGGGTGAATGACGTTGCGGTGGATACCCATCTTGCCCAGACCCGCGGCTTCGGCGGCGATCTTGTGCGAGATCGCCCAGATCTTGCCGGGGAAGCGATCCATCTCCATGGGGAAGCCCATCGACGGGTTGACCGCTCGGTGGCCGAGTTCCTCGAGCCGGGCGACGATCCGCCGCGCGACCCGATTGACCGTGTCCCCCGTGTGGTGGAATTCCAGATTCGCCAGCGAGCGCGCCGGTGATCGGATCGGCTCGCGGTTCATGCGGCAAACGAATGCCACCAGGGTCTCGGTCCACGGTGCTACCTCCTCGATGGACTTCCGGTCGGTGTCCAACTCGGGCCTCGCAAGGGCCACCAGGCCGATGTCGTCCGCACCGGCCTCGCGAGCCAGCTCGCGCAGCCAATCTCCCGCCGGCACTACCGACCTCTGCACCGGCCCCTGTGCAACCTGCAACGGGTCGGTCTCCCTCAAAGCATCGTCGTACATCCGAACCTCCCTCTACGTGAGTTGTATATACAACTTTCGGGGCAAAAAATTCCCAGCTCCGCCGCGCCCGTGTTTCAACCGACGGTCAGCTTCCCGTGCAAAGCCTCGCCAATCTCCGACCCCAGCCGTCGGCGCACGCTTTTCTGCGCCTTTCGCCAAAGCGGCAGCGCTTCCTCCAGCAAACGCCTACCGCGTTTGGTCACCCTCAACTCGCTCGACGAGCCGCCAATCCAGCCGCGGTCGCGCATGCGCCGAACATTTCTGCTCAACGTCGACTTCTCGATCTCGAGCGCCAGAGAAATCCGCGTCGGGGAGACCGGTCCGAGCTTGGTAACGGCAACGAGAATGTTGAGCTGACTGACCTTGATACCAAGCGGGCGCAGCGCATCGTCGTAGATTCCGGAGACGATTCGGTTGAGCATGCGCACCCGTACCGCCAGACACTCGGCGGCGATCGTCTCCGCCGCTTTTGCCGCACCTCGATCCATGTTGGTTGTATATACAACTCCACGGCTCTGGTCAACCCCATCAGATTCCCTCCTCGCAACGAGGAGGAGACGTTCTCCGATCAGCGCTCAAAGTTCCGCAACGCCTCGGAGTGCACGCCGAGGCGCGTTGGTCTCCCGCTCCTTGCGCAATCCAAGAGTGTGTGCGGAGTGCGGACGCGGCGGGTGGTAGACGTGGTAGACGATTCCGGCATTGATGATGGGAACGAGTTTGTAGCGCGCCTGTTGCAAGCGCAATCCCAGGTCGAAGTCGTCGGAAAGAAGTGCGCTCCCCTCCCAGGCCTCGTCGTAACCATTGACCTCGATGAATGCCGCCTTGGGCAAGCTAAAGTTACACCCCATGAGGCGTCGCGAAACAGGATGGGCGATGCGAGCCATCCAGTACGGGAGGCGTATTCCCAGATAGGCACGCCTGGAATCACCAGCTCGTTGGCTTTCCAGCAGATCGTTTGGCGGAATCGGCCCGTCCCATTTTCCTTCACGTACTTGTTGTTTGTTCAACGTCGAAGAATACACAGGGCCGAGGTTGACGCGACGGCCACAGAGAACACGTCCTCCCGCTGCGAATCGCAGATGATCTTCCAACCATCGTCGATGAGGAAAGCAGTCGCCATCAAGAAACAGCAGGCGTTCTCCTTGCGCCAACGCCACGCATTGATTCACGATCCTCGCCTTGCGCACACCATCGTCCGCATGACGGATGTGGCGGATTGGGAACGGGGCTCGAGATTTGAACGACTCGATGAGTCGCGCAGTTTCCGCGCCAGAACCGTCGTCGCCGATGAGAACCTCTCCCGGCAACACCGATTGTCGGAGAAGCGCAGTGAGCGACAGATCGAGCTCGCGTTCTGCATTGTACGTACAGACAACGACAGAGTGAGAACCCGGCATATTCACAAACCAATTGTCGCTACTCGATGGCGCGCAGGTCGGGGCGGTCGCGACCGAGGGAGAACACCGGCGGCTGGCCGAGCGGCGCGTCGACGGTCACGCTTTGCCCGCCAGAGTGCTGCACGCCGCTCCACACGTGGTACCAGGTGCCCGGCGGCAAGTAGACGGTTTTCCGCACCGCCCCTTCGCTGACCACCGGCGCCACCAGGATCTCGTCGCCGAGCATGAACTGATCGGCGACGGCGCGACTCGGCAGATCGTCGGGAAACTCCAACATCAAATGCCGCAGGATCGGCATCGACGTCTGCGCCGCCAAGGCGGACCACTCGAGCAGCTCGGGCTTGAGCGCGGCGTGGATGCGCGCAAAGCGGCGGAAGTGCGCCGTCGTCTCTTCGTCCTTCTCCCACGACCAGTTGAGCTGCTTGCGCGCTCCTTCGTGGGTGCGCATGATCGGCGTGAACGCTCCGAGCTCGGTCCAGCGCATATACAGCTCCTTGGTGCTCGGTGGCGCGATCGTGCCGCTGAAGCCGGCGATGTCGTGTGTCACGTAGGGAATGCCCGACAATCCGAGGTTGAGCATGGCCGGCACGACCGTCGGCAGTCCATCCGTTTCGCTCCAGTCGGTTTCCTGGTCACCGACCCAGTGAATCATCGAATGAGCGTGCACGCCGGAATAGCCGGACCGACCGAAGGAGACCCAGTCACCGCCGGGACGCGCTTCATCGAGCGCCTCCCGCACGATCGCGTGCCAGTCGACCGGATAGAGGTTGTGGCGCGCAATCGGATCGGAACCATCAAAATAGCGAGCGTCGGTCGGCACCCATTCACCGAAGTCGGCCATCCAGCCGTCGACACCGTAGTCCTCGACGATCGCCACCAACGTTTGCCGAACGAAGTCGCGGGTCGCCGGATTGGTGAAATCGGGCGCCGAAGAAAAGCCGTTGGGCGCCAGAAAGTCGTAGTCGTCACCGGCTTCGGTTCGAATCAGCAAACCGGCATCGCTCATCTCGCTGTAGAAGAAATCGCGGTCGCGATCGATGAATGGGTTCACATAGGCGAGGAAGCGAAATCCATCGTCGCGCAACTCCGCGACCATCTCCGCCAGATCCGGATAGAGCACGGTATCGGCTTCCCATCGATACTGGACCCCCGAACCGCCGTCGAAGTTCATCCGAATACCGCTCCAATCCTGCACCCACAGGACTCCGGCGGGAATGTCGGCTTCGCGCAGGGCTGCCGCTTCGGCGCGGATTCCCGCCGAGCCAGCACCCAGTGTCGTCTCGGTCGTGCCGGCTTGTGCGCCGATCCACAAATCGAACGCCCACTCGGGTGGCTGGCGAGGCCGGCCGACTTCGTCGCCGAGCTGCTCGATCACGTCGACCATCGACGGGCCGTGGAAGACCAACATCTCGAGCGGCTCGCCGGCGACCACCTCAAACCACGCAACGTCGGGGTCGGATTTGCACAAGTCCACCTCCACGCGCTGAGCCGTGCGCACGAGCGCACCGAAACCGCGCGGATCGAGAAAGTACGGCATCGGAAAGTAGGTCGTGTGCCGGCCGCCGTTGAGAAAGAGGATCGGCAACTCGGGGTCGCGCCCCAAGCCCTGCTCCGAGACGAAGAGCCGAAACGCTTCGCCGCGCTGGTCCGTCTCGTGGTACTGCGCGCCAAAACCGTGAAAACCGCTGGCCTCGTCACAGCGAATGGGCAGAGCGATCGAGTCGAACTCTCCCGCGTTCACAACCAGGCGCAGAAGCGATACCGAGCCGGGCCGCGGATGGGTCACCGACAACGTCGCCGAGGCCAGACCATCGACAGAGCTAAGGTCGACCTCCACTCCGGCGTCCGACTCACGTGTTTCGACGACGGTCGAGAGTGCCGTTGCACTTTCCCCGTGGCGTTCGAAATCCCACATTCCGAGGCTGAAGGTCTCTGTCTCGTCGACCACCGCCAGCCGTGGCGCCGCGCCGGCGGTTGAAAGGGTTTCGCGACCATCGACGACGAAGGTGATGCCACCGGCCGCATCGACCCGGACTTCGACGGCGCCCCGCGGTGCCGGCGCACCGGAATCGTCATCGCTGGAACAGCCGATTCCGCCGAGGACGAGCGCGACGAGCAGTAAACAAGCGGGCGCCTCTTTGATTCTTGGCAAAACATCCAGCGTGAAGAACACACCCACCTCCTGCAGCGATCAGACGACGATCTCGCCCGGTTCGATCGTAAACGACTCCGATTCCCTGGAGCTGTCGAAAAGGCGCAGTACGTCGCCGTTGTCGAACGAAAAAGCGAGCGACTCCGGCGCGTCGACGCCGTAGCCGACGACCGACAATCCGAGGCAACGATGAATCCGCAAAGCATCGCGCTCCTGGTGCGGCATCGATTGATCGATCAACTCACCGTCGCTGGCGCGGAGCTCCCATTTCCCCTCCACCGAAATGCTGCCATCCGGATAGAAGTGAAGCTGGATCTGGTACTGATCGAAACAGATCTGGCTCAGCACGCTACCGACAAAGTCGGACAAGTCGAGATCTTCCGGCACTCCATGCATTCTACGCCCCCGGTCGCCGTTGCTTCATCGCAGCTCTACGCCTGGCTGACTTCCATCTCGTCGAGCCCCCAATAGCCGCGCAGGTTGGTGAGCTTGCCCGCTTCATTGACCCTGTACGTAAAAATGCCTTTCACGATCGTCGTCGTGCCGTTGGGGAATTTGACGGTCAGCTTCATGACGTGAGCCGACTCCAGTCCGGCGGCGTACGACACCTCGGTTTCGATTTTCATCTCCGACGGCTCGATGTTGTTGGACCAGAACTTCTCCAACCCCGCGCGCCCGTGGATTCCCTTGCCGTCCGGATTGGTCGGCGCCACGCCGATCGGATCCTCGATGCAGACGTCGTCCGCCATCAGGGAAAACCACTCTTCCTTCAGCTTTCCCATGGCGCACCGCCACGAGTTGCGCGCCGCAATCATCGCCGGATTCTCGTCCTTCGCAGCCATCGCCCTGCTCCTCCTTCTAGATCACGGAATGCTCGACCACCGCGCCGACACCACCGCCCGCCTCTCAGCCATGTCTACCCGGCTACCCAACGCCGTCTTCTACGATTGCATCCCACTCGCGGATGCGACCGTCCTCCTCACCAAGCATATCTACCAGAGACGAACGTACGAACGAGCCGTCAAAGGCCTCTCCTTGAACCTCAACCATACGGCGCACGTCGAGCAGGTCTTTTGGCCTGAAAAAAAGCAACTTGAAGACAGCGAGGGTTTCAGGGGACAAAACCCACGTTCCCCTTCCGGCAATTCGCACCCTACGACGACGCTCGCGGGCCTCCTCGTAGAACGGAACGCTCGGCACGAAAACATCGATCCGATATCCGTCTTTCCAACCTATGAACATGCCACGCTCTACCGCTTCGCGCCGTGCCACTGCCTCGTCCAGCTCGACGGAGATAGCTCCGAACAGTCTCAGGATCGGATCGATGTTCTCCGGATCCACCCATACGTTCAGATCGATATCTTGCGTGGCTCGGGGAATGGCCCATGTGCTGTAGGCAACCGCTCCGCCAAGGGCATAGTCAAATCCCGATTGCTCGAACGCATCGATCAACGCAACGACGACATCAATGAGCTTACCGAGCTGATCGCGCATCCCGCGCTCCCGCTACGAGACCCAGCCACGCTTCCTCGGCCCAGGGCGGCATCGGCTCCGAATAGCGCAGCACAGCATCGACATCGGCTCGTTCTTTCACGATTGCGTGAGCCAGCTCACAGACCTCGATAAAGATCGCCAAGCGCTCGTCGGCGCTCATCGCCGCGTATCGCTCAACGTCCGACAGCTGAGGTGGCGAGACGACCCAAGGTGGTAGCTTTGCCGCCATTGAACCAGGTTAGACGAACCCGACCCGCGTTTCCACGGATCGACACTTCGCCACCAGCCGGGATCGCTCACTCCAACTTGAAAACGCGGCGTGCATTGCCGCGCAAATAGAGGTCGCGTGCCTCCTCGCTGAGATCGAGCTCATCCAGCCCTTCCAGGCACTGCGCCGGTGTGAGCATCGGGTAGTTCGTGCCAAACATCACCCGCTTGGCGCCGCGGCGGCGCAAGAAGTCGGCAAAGTCGGCCGGGAAACGCTTGGCTTTGTACGCCGAGGTGTCGATGTAAACATTCGGGCATTTGGTCACCAGAGAGATAGTCTCCTGCGTCCACGGAGCACCGAGGTGACCGGCGACGATGCGCAGCTCCGGGAAGTCGAGGGCGACGTTCTCCAAATACGGAATCGGCCGCCCGGTCTCCGACGTCATCAACGGCCCAGTGTGGCCGATCTGCAGACAGAACGGCACGTCGAGCTCGACGCATTCGGCGTAGAGCGGGTAGTAGCGCCGATCGTCGGGGGGCAGACCCCACAGCCAGGGAACGATACGCAAGCCGCGAAACCCCAGCTCGCGCACACAGCGGCGCAACTCACGCACTGCGTCCATCGGCCTGAAGAGATCGACCGAGGCGAGGCCAATCAACCGATCCGGGTGCTGGCTGACAAAGGACGCCACCTCGTCATTGTCGATCAGCGGGCCGTTCGGTCCCCACCACGCGGCGACCAACCCGAGCGCTACACCGCCCTGGTCCATGGCGTCGATCGTCGCCTCCAGCGGGATCTCGGGAACCGAATCTACGCCCATCCAGCGCCACAGTGATTCGAAAAACGGCTGTTCGAGAAAGCGCGTCGTCGGGTGCTGCATCCACACGTCGATGATTCCGTCGTCCGTCATGTCGAAGCCGATCGGCCTTCCGCTTGGCGGCGCCCCGAGGCGACGCTATCATGATCCTCTCATTGCCCTTACCCCATGCAGACGACTATCGACAATCCGGGCCCGATCGCGAGATCGATTACCGCCAAGCTGGAGAGCGCTTTCGCTCCCGAAGTACTCGAGGTCATCAACGAGAGCTCGATGCACTCGGTGCCGCCCGGTTCGGAGAGCCACTTCAAAGTCGTCATCGTCAGCGACGCTTTTTCGGGACAGAGCCCAGTGGCCCGCCACCGCACCGTCAACCAGGCGCTGGCCAGTGAAATCTCCAACGGCTTGCACGCATTGAGCATCGAAGCCCGCAGCCCCACCGAGTGGGCCGAGCGCCGGGGCCAGACGACAGATTCGCCACCGTGCTTGGGCGGCTCAAAGACGACCCGCAAGAAGTCACCGGCGCGAAGAGTCCCAGATCTCCAGCGCTCGGAGGAGTGGGCAGACCGATCACCGAACGACCACGACAGAGCGCTTCAATCAGCCTGCCGGGCGGCTGCGCAATTGCTCGCTGATGCACCCGATCCTGAGGAGCATCTACACCGTGCCGATCCGGTACCAGCTTCAACAACTCGATTGCTGCGTGCTCTGGCGCGCAGTCGATGACTCCTCCTGCGACCGCCGTCGAAATCGCCAGGCTCGTCGCAGACGCGCTCGAAAAAGATGGCATCCCGTACGCGATCGGTGGAGCTCTGGCACTGGCCTACTATTCTCCGCCGAGAGCGACCGTCGACCTCGACATCAACATCTTCGTCGATCCGCTACTCGGTCTCGACGAGCTGTTCGCAACCCTGGCGTCGGTCGGGTTCACGCCAGAGAGCGATCCGGATACAGCGAGACTCCAAGCGCAAACCGATGGGCAGTTCCGCGGGCGCATTTCCAACATGAGGCTAGACATTTTCGTACCTGCGATCGACTACTACGCCTCTCTCGAAGCACGGCGACAGCAGGTACCGATGCTGGGCACACCTACGTGGATCCTCAGCGCAGAAGATCTGGTGATCCTAAAGATGATGTTCTATCGCCGAAAGGACCTGGCGGATGTAGAATCCCTGCTGCGCCATCGCCGCGATTCCGTCGATCTCGACTTCGTACGAAAGAAGCTCGGCGAGTTGGCGGGCGGCGACGATCCGCGTCTGTCCACACTCTCTGAGATCGAAAGAGACGTCCGCACCACTTGATCGCGTCACCGTCGGAACTGCTTGAAATCCGGCTCGCGTTTTTCGATGAACGCGGTGATCGCTTCGATGTTCTCGGGCGACCCGGCCATCTCCATCATACTGGCGTCTTCGAGCTCCAGCGCGGCTCGAATCGCTTCGCGGTGCGGTAACATCAGTGTGCGTTTGATCGCCTGCAACGAACGCACCGGCCACTGCGCCATTTCGCGCGCCTTGGCCAGCGTTTCCGCCAACACCCGATCATCCAAGAACACGCGAGCTGCCATGCCCACCTCCAGCGCCCGCGCCGCATCGATCCACTCGGCCGTGAAGAAGAGCTCGGCAGCGCGCTGCCTACCGATGGCTGACTGCAGGGTGTAGGAGCTGGCGATCTCCGGCACCAACGCCAAGGCGGCAAAGGGGAGTCGCAGCCGCGCGCTCTCCCCCAGGTAGACGACGTCGCAGGCGATCAACATCGTGCAGCCGCCGCCAACGGCGACACCCCTGCCAGCTCCGAGCAGTGGCTTGTCGAAGTCGAATAGCGCCTCGACGCAGCCGTAGTAACCGCTGGGCTTGCCGTCGTCGCGTGGTTCCGACGATTCACCGAATGCCGTCAAATCCTGCCCAGCCGAGAAATCACTGCCGGCGCCGGTGAGCACGACGACGGCAACCGCCGCATCCTCGCGCGCCTCCCTGAGAGTGTCGCGCAGACCATCCCACTGCTCGTTGTCGAATGCGTTCTTCTTGGCCGGCCGGTTGAGCGTGATCAGCAAGACACCATCGTCGAGCTCGCGCAGCACTTTCGTTTCATCAACCATCGCTCACCCCCCTACCACGCGATCGCACCAGAAGGGAGTCGCGCACGGCTGGCGGCCCGACCGCGGCTCGGGTTAGGGTCCCCAGAACCATTCAGGGAGGGAATCATGGAGAGAAGAGTCATCAACCCGTGGACCTGGCAGGACGCCTTCGGCTTCGCCCAGGCCATCGAGACCAAGAACGCGACACGCACGCTGACGGTGTCCGGACAAACCGCCGTCGACGCCAACGGAGCGGCGGTTCACGCCGGCGACATCGCCGCCCAGGCGGACTACGCTCTGGCCAACCTGGAAAAAGTCCTGGCCGATGCCGACATGACCCTCTCCGACATCGTCCGTCTCACCATCTACACCACCGACGTCGACGCTCTGCTCGCCGCCTATCAGCCGCTGGCCAAACGACTCGCCGACGGCAAGTGCGTCTGTGCCCAGACCCTCCTTGGCGTCCAGAGACTCGCCTTCCCCGAGCTGATGATCGAAATCGAGGCGACGGCGATGGCGTAAGCCATCGGCCGCGAGGGTCTGCAGCGGTCGCCGGCCGATGGCTTACGCCGAGCCCGGGTGGATCGGCAGCCAAACGGTGAAGCACGCCCCTTCGCCGTGTTTGCTCTCGACGTTGATGTCGCCGTTGAGGAGAAGGCAGAAGCGCTGCGTGATGGCGAGACCGAGGCCGGTGCCGCCGTACTCTCGACTGGTCGAGGGATGGGCCTGGGTAAAGGCGTCGAAGATCGTCTCGAGGCTGGCCGGATCCAAGCCGATCCCCGTGTCGCTGACCTGAATCCGAACCCCCTTGCAGGAACCCCGGACGGCCTGGTCGACCGTGACGGTGATGCTGCCGTCGCGCGTGAACTTACACGCGTTCGAGAGCAAGTTGAGAAGAATCTGTCGAACCTTGGTGGGATCGCTGTAGAGCCCCTGAACCCCTCGATCGACCTCGATACGCAAGTCGTTGCCGTTGGCCTCGGCGAGGTGCCGTGTCGTGGCGACCGTATCGCGGACACACCAAGCCACATCGAAGTGAGTCAGCTCGACGGGAATCTTGCCCGCTTCGATCTTGGAGAGATCGAGCACATCGTTGATGAGTGACAGCAAGTGACTGCCCGAGCGACGGATGTGCCCGATGAGCTCCGAGATACTCTCGCTGCTCATTTCCTCGACGTCATTGGCAAGCATCTCCGAGTATCCGAAGATGGCGTTGAGTGGAGTGCGAAACTCGTGGCTCATGTTGGCGAGAAACTGCGTCTTGGCTTGGTTGGCGTGCTCCGCTTCGCGCTGCGCGCTGACCGCCCCCTCGTGCGCCTGCCGCAGATCCGCCTCGCGCTCGAGCAGGGCGATGTTCTTCGACTGGAGCTCGGCCGTACGCTCCTTGACCCGCTCCTCGATGGCCTCCAGCAGCTTGTCGACTTCGAGGTTCTTGGCCGACAGCCGATCGTGCTCGTCGGCCAACTCAGTCAAGGCACGTTCAAGCTCGCGAACCCTCCGGACGAGCCGTTCGTTTTCTTCCCGCAGCGGATCACAGCAGTGCTGAACACCAGTCTTCGGTTGAGCGCGAGACTCCATCGTCGATTGCTTCGCTGCTGCGATTCTCGCCCGGGTCATACCTCTCTCGAGCGGCGTCGACCCAGAATTCACGAGTGGTGCGGATTGGGCAGGTGATCGGTTAGTCGGAAGAGGATCCGTCGTGCCCGCAGAAGTGCGTCCTCGGAGCCGCCCGCATCAGCGCCCTGAGATGTGGAGCCGTTTGTGCCGAGAACCTCCCGGAGTTTGGCGTGGGCCTTGCGGAGCTCTTCTCGAGTGCGCTCCTGCACGACGGCGATCGAGGTCAGGTGGGCGGCGCTGACCAGCAGCGCGAGCTCCTCGTCCGACGGAGCCCCGACGACCGTGCGCGAGATCGCGAAGGTTCCGAGTACACGCTCCTCGCTATCGAAAAAAGGATGCGACCAACAGGACTTCACGCCAAAGTTGCACGCGAAGCTCTGAAACGTCGGCGCAGCCCATCGCGGGTCGATCGATGTGTCCTCGACGATGGCCATCGTTCTAGTAAACGCCGCGGTACCGCACGAGCCGGAATTCATAGCCACCGGCAGACCCGTCAGGGCATCGAGTGCACCGTCGGGCAGCGACGGTCCGACACCGGGGCGAAGCGCCTGCGTGCCGGGATCGAGAAGAAGCACGGAACAAAGACCATTGTCGCAGGAAGCCTCGATGAGGAAACACACTTCGTTGAGAATCTCGTTGAAGTGGTATTCCTTTGCGATAGCCTCGAGGACACGACTCTGGATTTGCATCACCCTGGGAGAAACCGTGCGTTCGCCCAACGTTTTGATGAACGCAGATCGAGTTTCGTCGAGGGGGTTCTTGTCATAGAACATTGGACCGTCCCTTGTTTGTGACGTGTGAGAGTATCGAACTCCAATGTACCAGAAGGCGTTTCGCGGCCAAGGCGACTTTGCGCAGTCGGCCCACAAATTCAGGTCGTGTCGAGGCTCTTTCGCACGTCGTGAGGCAAGCGCGGGCGTGTGCGACAAAGGAGCGCCGGTGAGGTAGTCAAACCGCATGGATAGTGTCGTGCCGTTATCGCCGCAGCCGTTCTCACCGCCGGAGCAACTCGCCTGCCCGGCCTCCGTCTCGAGTTGTCTTTGTCGCCAGCTTGGCCGAACCTCGGCGGTGCGTCATGCCCTTTTCATTCTCGCCGTGGCATGGTTCAGCGCGGGCTGCGCCGATGACGATCGCCCGTTCAACGGGGAGTGTCGCGCCGATGCCCATTGCTCGGCGGACTCGAAGTGTCTCGACGGTGTTTGCGCCGAGACCTTCGAAGACGCCGGCGGTGAAGCCGAGCCGGCAGGCGACAGGGTGCGGGTGTTCGCCGTAGGATGGAAACCGCTGCTCGAGGAAGCGGCTTCCCTAGAGACCTTCGATCGCGCAATCGACGAGCTGGTCGAACGCGAGGTCGCACCTCATCTGGCCATCGATCGAGCCAATCTGTTGGTCTTTCCAGAAAACACCGGACTGGTGGCAGCCTTCGTCGGTGATCGCAACGCCGTCGCGCGTGCTCAGCCGGGCTCGTTGCAGGCACTGCTGGCCGTCGGTGAAAGCTGGTCCGATGCCGTTGCGCGCTACGCCGGACGCTCACCGCTCGAGCTGTCGCAACCTCGCCTGATCACGCTCGCCTGGACCGACACGCAATGGCGCACTCTGCGGCAGACCTTCGCCCGCATCGCCGGCGAGTTGGGCGTATGGATCGCGGTGACCTACGACACCGCGCTAGCCGAGCGCAGCACGGACCCAGCCGATATTGCGACCTTCGTCGATCCTACCACGCCCGATCGGCAATACGCGTGGGTTGCCGTTTCGGACGAAGTGTACAACCAAACGCTGCTCTTCGACCCGGAGGGCGAGCTGACGGCGCGCTGGGCCAAAGAGTACTTGGTTCCGCTCGAAGAGATTGCACTCGACCTCAGCTACGGTCGAAACGGCGGCTTGCGTGCCCGAACCCTTCCCTTTGGCCCGGTCGCCAGCGTCATCTCCAAGGACGCGTGGATGCCCGACGTGCTCGACCGTCTAGCACTCGACGGTGTGCGGCTCATGCTCCAGCCTGAGGCGTTCACCGGATGGGTGACTCCCGACCTGCCAAACGACGAGTGGGGTCCCGACGTCGTCAAGGAAGGCGGCTGGGGACACGTCATGCGCTACCCCGAGTTTCGCGCCAACGTTCTCGCCTGCATGAGCGCCAATTTGATCGATCTGGCGTTCGACTGTCAGAGCGCCATCCTCAGCGATCCCCACCTTTCGGCTGAGGCGGATTCGTTCGTCGGTCAAGATCCGGACACCGGATTCGCAAGGGTGGCGCCGTGGGCGATCGAGGACGAGCCCGGCGATGTCGGCGAACGGCGCCGGCGCCTCACCGATTTCTCTGCTCGCTTGGTGCCGGGCAGTGGCGATCCACTCGAGAACGGCTACCGCGCCGGCACGGTTTGGCTCGACCTCGATCTGTCGGCGGGCTTCCCCATCGCATCCGAGCCGGCCGCATTGTTGGCGCCGAGCGATAGCGGGGAGCAACGCCGGCCGGCGATCGTCACCGTACCGGGTGGCGAGGCGTTCACCGCCTGGGAGGATTCGCGGCGCGGACCGGCGCGTTTCTACGGTGCGCGGATGGCAGTGGATCGGCAAGAAAACGGCGCCGCGCGGGTGCGCGCCGACATCGAAGGAGCGATACGCGCACCGCGACTGGCCGCAGGCGGCGATCGGATACACGCGGTTTGGCAAGAAGCAAACGGCGACGCCTGGCGCGTTCGCTATGCGTCGTCCGACGACGGTGGCCGTTCGTTCTCCGAGCCACTGCTGCTGTCGGGCGACGGTGACGCCTACGTGCCGAGCATCGCCGTCGACTCGGCCGGCACGGCGCACGTCGTCTGGGTGGAGCGTCACAGTGGACCGGCGCGAATCTGGTACAGCCGTCGCGCCGCCGGGCCGGCCGGCTTCGCGGAGGCAGCTCCGCTCGAGGCACTACCGGAGGGCGACTACGATCCGCGGCAAAATCAGTGGTCCCCCGCCGTCGCCGCCAGGGCCGGCACCGTGGCTGTCCTGTGGACCGATTTTCGTTCCTTCTCGTGGCAGATCCGCGGCGCTTTCAGCCGTGACGGCGGGGCCACCTTCGGCGACGTTTTCCGGGTAGACGACGCGACTGAGGTGCCGTGGGAAACGATTCACTCGGAACCGCGCGCCGTGTTCAATGGCGACGGCGCAGTGGTCGCCGTCTGGACGGATTTGCGTGTGCGACGCGAGGACTACGACGTTCGAGCACGGCGCTTCGATCCCGAAGACATCGCCGCTGCGGCGCCGAGCATCCGATTGGCCGCGACCGATACGGACCAACGACCACAGTGGCGCCCGGCCGTAGCCGCGCTCGACGATCGGATCGTCGCCGTCTGGCAGGACTTTCGCACCGGCCTCAACGAGCTGCGCTGGACGCACAGCAGCGACGGCGGCAGAACCTTCGCGCCGGACACACCGCTGCACACCGGATCCGGCGGCGAGGCGTTCAACCCGGACGTCGCCCTCACCGGCGACCGCATCGTTTTCGCCTACGAGTCGACCTCGAGCGGCGAACGCAGGGTCGCTGTCGCGATCCGTCAATGACCTGGTCGTCGGGCGCGGCGGCGGCACCGATCGCAAGTGCTCGTGAAAGTGTGATGCCGACCCCGCCGTTCGGCTCACTTTCTGCGCTGCCTCGCTCGCGCCCAAGCCCACTCCGGCGCGCCGAAACTCGCCTTGCCCGAGCTGACGATCGCAATCGAAGCGACGGCAATGGCGTGACCTGCGGGTCACGCCATTGCAGCCCGCTCAGAAATCGCCGTCGCGGATCTTGAAGGAGTCGAGATCGTTTACTCTCGGCCCGTCACATCACACGTGTCCTGTGCCGACAACGCAGTCGCCCAGAGCAGAGGTACAAATAGAGGCAGGAAAACCCGGACCGATGGTCTCATGCTGGTCTCCCTACAGATTGTGCCGCTTAGGAAACAGTCGCCTTAGGAGTCAACACCGCACCTACCGCCGGTTTTACCGGGGTGGAGTGGAATCTACGCTCTCGGCTTGCCGCCGCGGTACTCCAGAAACGCGCCCGGCACGATGAGATTGGAGCGGGCGTTCTCGAAACCGACATCCTTCAGCGCGCCGACGATCTCGCGCGGCTCGACACATTGGTCGATGGTGTCCCAGTAGTAGTCCATCAACAGCTTCGCGTCGCGGCTGCCGGTCGACCACAGCGTCATCTTGGGGATCGCAGTGGCCCAGACGAACTCGGTCAGCGCGTGTCCGACCTTGGACTTGGGGACGTGGCTCTCGAGAATCCACAACTGGCCGCCGGGTGCCAGCACGCGGATGTACTCGCTAAACGCAGCGTGCAAATCGGGAACGTGGCGTAAAGCGATTCCCATGGTGACGAAATCGAAGAGGTCGCTCTTGAACGGCAACGCTTGGGCGAACCCCCGGGTCAGGGGACCGTCGTGGCTCTTGCGCGACTCGGCCAGCATGCCGGCGCTCGGATCGACGCCGAACACGCGCCCCTGCGGACCGACCAGGCGAGCGGCACCGCGATAGACAGCCCCGGTGCCGGTAGCGACATCGAGCACCTTCATGCCCGGCTTCATGCCGGCAAACTTCATCGACAGCCGCCGGTAGAGCAGACCGCCGTTCAGAAACAACCCCTCGACAGTATCGTAGTACTTCGCCGTCCGGTCGAAGAGGTCCATCACGTACCCCTCCCGCTCGTCGTCGGCTTTGTAGTACTCGTTCAGCGGCGTGTGCGGCGGCAGCTTCGTGTTGTCGTTCTCACCTGGCAAAGAGCTCTCTCCTATCGCTGGCGTGTCTTCGGCGAGAACCTCGCACCTGCACCGACTGCGATCAAGTTACGCAGCATTTTTCTCACAGAACCAAGCTCTCTAGCACCCGATCTTTGCTTGTCGTTCGTCTCCGAGTTGTTGTAGCGTCAATCGATCCCGGGAGGGCCGAGGGAACGGGACCTCTCACTTCACTCAGCAACCAGGGAGAGTCCATGCGCTCACTGATCCGTGGATGCATCAGCGTCGGTTTGTCGCTCGTCGCGCCCGGCTTACTGCAATCGACAGTACCAATCCGCTGATCTCCGCTTTCTCGGCGAGCACCATCGGAACACTGGGGCTGCGCATTGCGATCACCACCGAGCCACCTGACACAATCGCCGTCGGAATCGAGAATCATCAGGGAACCACGCTCACCTCGGCCGGGTTCAATCTGGCGGGAGCGGGCGAAGCCAGCGTATCAAACCTGCCCGAGGTCGACCTTCGCGAGCTCGACGATTCGCTCGTGGTCGAGCTGAACAACAGCGACGGCACCTGCTGGCAGAGCGCGTTCGATGCATCACGGATCATCGTCGGCAAATTCGGATCGAACCTCTGGCTGTACGCGTGGGACTACCGGTGGTGAGGATCCGACAGAAACCCGGCTGATACGAGCGGATCCGCGCACTTTCGGGGGCGCCTCCTGCGGATAGCCCGGCAGGACCCACATTTTAACACTCTTGACATATTGTGGACTCTGCGCTGCACTGAAGCTCGAGGTGATCGAAGTGAGCCGGCGCATTTCAATCGACGTCACAGACCAGGAACACAGGAAGCTGAAAGCGATGGCCGCGCTTCAGGGCAAGTCCATCAAAGATTTCGTTCTCGATCGGACGATCGGTGGTAGTGAAGTCGACGGAGACTTGATCGAGCTCGAACGTGTTCTGCGAAAACGCGTCGAAGAAGCGCAGGCAGGCCCACGGAACAAGCGCACCGTCAAGAGTATTTTTCAGGAGGCACGCCACAAGGCAGCCGGCACATCTCCGGATGCCTGATTTCGAGCTCACACCCGCAGCCGAAATCGACCTTTCAGAGATTGCGCTCTACACAATCGGCAGATGGGGGTCTCGGCAGGCGGATCGCTATGCAGCCACCCTCGAGCAGCACTTTGCCGGGATTGGTTCGGGGGCCACACGAACGAAGGCGATGCTACCCAACTGGCCGGAGGTGCGAGTTTCGCGTTGCGAACACCACTATGTTTTTTCCCTCCAGCGGAGCAACGACTGCCCTTTGATCGTTGCCGTGTTTCATGAACGGATGGACTTGATGGCGCGGCTACGGGACAGGATTGGAATCGACGACGTCGGCGGAGCAGAAGACAAATGAGTGGTTGTGATCGGAGTGTGAGGTCGAGCGGCGTCGGAAGCACTACGGGCGTCGTTCTCGTCGAAGGCCAGAAAGCGCTCATTCACCGGAGAAGCGAGGTTTTCGCTTCTCCTTGAACGCGCGCGGTCCCTCGCGCGCGTCCTTCGAGGTCATCACCACCGCCGACACTTCGTCCTCGATGGCCAGTGCCTCGGGTAGGGACTTGCCACTGGAACGCAAGACTCCTTCCTTGATCTTGCTCACTGCCAGCGGTCCGTTGGCAGCCAGCTTGTCGGCCAGCTCGCGCGCCTTGTTCATCAACTCGCTCTTCGGAACGACGTAGTTGAGCAGGCCCATCGACAGCGCCTCGTCGGCCGAGAACGAGTCGCCGATCATCAGCATCTCCAACGCCCTGGCGTAGGGGATCTGGCGCGGCAGGCGGGTCAGCGAACCACCGCCCGGCAACAAGCCCACCTTCGCCTCCGGTGTGCCGAACACCGCGTGCTCGGCGGCAACGCGCAGGTCGCAGGCATTGGTGATCTCCGTACCACCGCCCAGTGCCTGGCCGTTCACCGCGGCGATGATCGGCTTGTAGACGTCGAAGCCGCGCAGGATCGCGTCGGTGAAGAGCTGCAGGTTGCCCATCAGCTTTTCGTCCCACTCGTCTTCGGGCTGCCGGGCGCCGGTGATCAGAGGCATGGTCAGCTTCAGATCGCCGCCGGCGCAGAAGCTTTCATCGCCAGCGCCAGTGAGGATGGCGGCGCGCAGCTCTTTCGAGTCGCGAAACTCGTACCAAGCCTCAGCCAGCCGCACGAGCATCTGCGGGCTCAAAGCGTTGCGCGCTTCGGGGCGGTTCATGGTCAGCTTCATGACCCCGCCATCGCGCTCGACGATGAGGTGGCTCCCAGCCGTCATGCCGGCCAGAGATCCCGCCCGGGGATCCACTTGGCGTGGAAGCCGCTCGGCACCCGCGACGGCAGGTGCACCTTGGCAATCGGCCCCTGTGCGATGTCGGTTGCAGCGTAGATCCAACACTCCGAGCGAAGCTCGGCGGCGTGGGTGACGATGGTGACCACGTAGCCGTCGTCTTCCCCTTCCTGTTCACCGAGGCGCGGTGCAAACGGTGCCTCGCTGCCGAAGACGCCGTCACCATAGTCGTGTCGTTGGCTGCTCGCATCGCCGTGGTCGTATTTGACCAGCGAGTGGAACTCGACCGTGTACGGATCGACCGGCAGGCGCTGGTGATACGAGTAGCGCGTCTTCTCGCCGTAACGCTGGGTATCGGGTAGACAGAACTCGACGTTCATGTCGTCGAGCTGCTCTTCTGCCACCTCGCCCGTTTTCACATTCATACGCCAGCGCCGCAGATGGGCGCGGATGCGCAAATAGCCGAGCATCGACGCCAGCTCGCCCTCTTCCTTGTTGCGGCGGATGGTTGGATCGGGCTGGAAACACCCGTCCATGACTACCCAATCCCCTTCCTCCCAGGCGTTGACCATGTGCAGTACGTAGCCGGGCTCGAAGTCGAACCAACGAACATCCTCTGTCGCCCCCCGCCGCGGCAGCACGCCGAAGCGGCTGGGAATGTCGGGGTGGAACTTGGCAACCCGATAGCCATGCCGGCGCAGCACGTCGACGTCGTGAAAGAAGGGGAAGTCGTGCAGGATCGTGTAGCGTTCGGTGATGGTCAGATCGTGCGGAGATCGCGGCCCCGGCAGATCGACGGGGATCTCGTGAACCAACTCGCCATCGGCCGAAACGACTCCGTAGCGCATGAACGGCGGCTCGTCGGCAAGTGTGAAGTAGATCAACTCACCGCTGCGGGGGTCGACCTTGGGATGCGCCGATACCGACGTGCGGCGTTTGCCACCGAAGTCGTCGACACCTATCGTTTCCAAGGAGAGCGGATCTAGGCGGTAGGGCTCGCCACACATGTACCACAGCGCCAGGATCGCGCCGTTGTGGTAGATGACGTCGGTGTTGGCTGTGTCCTTCAGATAGTGACGCGGCTTGTCGAAGTCGAACGGCCCCATGATGCCTGGCCAGATCGCTTCTCCGCGGGTGCGCTCGTCGGCGAGAAACGAGGTGTCGACGAGGCGGCTGCGATAGCTGGCCTTTCCGTCGCGGAAGTAGACGGCGTGCACCATGCCGTCGCCGTCGAACCAGTGATACAGGTTGGTCGGCTGGAAGACGGCGTTCGGACCGTTGCGAACGTACGCACCACACAGATCAGTGGGGATCTCGCCTTCGACGGTCAAATCGTCCGCCGCCAGATCGTCCGCCGCCAGCGGTGCGTGGTACCCGCGCAGGTAGGGATTGTCGACGCCATCAGTCCAGGATGGCGCATCATCCGGAACGTCGTTCGGCGACACCGGCGCAGCGGCTCTTCGTGCGTTCGTCATGGCGGCATCCTCCCGTTTCGGGTCCGACCTCGTCAAGTCGCAACTCGCATCGTGTAATCCGCCGTGGTATGCGGCGGCATGACTATCTCGACGCGAATCCTCGCCGCTTTCTTCTCTCTCACGTTCCTGAACGCCTGCGGCGGAGACGACGACAACGACGCTGCCTTCTCCCCACAACTGTGCGAGCAGGCGGCGAGCGAAGCCCTAGTGACCTGCCTGGAAGACGCCAGTTTCGATCTTGGGGTCTGCTACGAATTGGGCAACAGCGAATGCGAAAACGCCAGTGCCGACACCGTGGCTGCGATCGCGGCCGCGATCTCCAACGAGTGCGATGACACGGCCACACGCCGGAGCGCCTTTGGCCCCGACATGACGCGCGACGCTTTGATCCGGCGCGTAGAGGAGTCCTGCCGGACGAACAGCGCCTCCCTGGCTTCGCGCACTTTCGGCGGTCCGCATGGAGTCGTCTGGCGAGAAAGTACCCCCGACAGCCGGAGCTGTTTGTCGGGCGCTCACATCCTGGGATCACTCTTGATGGAGAATGCGATGAGCACCTGGAGCCGGTGTGCTCTCGATGGAGACTGCAATACGGCGCGCGATGACATCGACCTCTCTCGCGACGTGACGATCGATCTCATCGACGAAGACTGCGAGGATCTCAGCTCTCTCATCGCCATCGATTCGACGACCTACGCGCAGAGAGCGCTCGAACAGGCCGAGTGTATCGCCGCAACCTTGCATCCCGGCACCCCGGATCTCGATCTGTCCTGCGGACCGCGTGACTCCATCGCCCAGGCGCCGCGCGGCGAGTACGTGCAGATCGTTCTCGACAGCGACGTCTGGGGCACTCGCTGCGGCGACGGCTCGCCCTTCGCCTTCCAGCTTCGCCTCGCACCCGACGGTTCACCGGTAGAGAATCTGATGGTCGCCATGGAGGGCGGCGGAGTTTGTATCTTCGACGATTGCGTCAACCGACCGGCCGATCTCTTCGAAGCACTGAACGACGAAGCGCCGACCACCGGGATCATGTCGAACGATCCCGACGAGAGTCCGTTTGCCAACTGGAGCAAGGCCTACTTGCCGTACTGCAACCAGGACGTCTTCATCGGCGGCGGCGCGACCAACGTCTTCACCGGCGGATTCACCGTGCACCGCTTCGGCGCCATCAACGTGCGCGCGGCGCTGCGCTACATTCGCGACGTCATCTGGCGTGAGCTCGACGAAAACACCGCCGAAGGCTACCGCCCCGACCGCATGCGGGTGTTCTTCGGCGGCTTCTCCGCCGGCGGCTTCGGCACGCTCTACAACTACCACTACGTTCTCGACGACCTGCAGTGGGAACACACCACCGCCTTCCCCGACGCGGCTCTGGCACTCGACAGCGGCGCCGGAATCAGCGTTGCCACACTCGGCGCCCTGTTGATCCCCGAGAGTGACGCCGGCTGGTCCTCACTGCCGTACATGCCTCCCTACTGCATCGACTTCGACTGCGGCGTCGGCCCGGTCGGCCTCGAGGCGATGCTGCCCCGCTTGAAAGCCGTTCCCGAGCAACAGCTCCTCGTTCTCACCAACCAGGTCGACGACGTCCAGGTCGCAACGACTTTCTTCGATTCGACCGCCGGTTGGGTCAACGAGCTGCGCCGCCAGTACTGCCGCTTCGCCGACGCCGACGGCGTCAAAGCCTATATGCCGGCGATCGCCGAAAGTCGCCACGTCATCTCCCCGTTTCCGGATCTCTACCGCGGCAACCTCGTCGACGGCGTGCAGATGGTCGATTGGCTGTGGGGTGCCGTCACCGACCCCGACGGCGTCGTCAACCGCGTCGAAGAGGGCATGCTGGTCGACGCGATACCCGGCGTCGAGCCCTTCCCCTGCGAGGTGGCTCCGTAGACGGCTTGCACTCGACCTACTCGGCGACGACGGGAAATCGATCGAAGTAGAAATCGAAACGCTGGCGAACCTCAGCTGGATCGAGCCCGAAGTCTCCTTCGAGGTCGTACACCACCCGTCCATGCTTGCCGCGCTGATGATCGGCCATGTAGGCAGCCAGATCGGCACGCGACTCACTCGTCACCCCTAGACCGGCGACGTCATAGATTCGTTCCACCATGGCGAGGTCATCGGCCATGAACTCGTGGAAGAGAACGTCAAAGCTCTGCGCCGCGGGGATCTCATCGCGATCCCGCACACAGGCGCGCAGCAGCTTCTCAACCCGATCGATCCAGTACTCCGCCACCGCCCGAGGATCAACCCGTACTCGGCGCACGCGGTCCCCGTAGGCCAACATGGTGATCGCCGAGCGAATGACCGACACCGGGTCCCGATGCGTAACGACGATCGTCGCATCGGCAAAGGTCCGATGAAGGGGGATCAACTGCTCCATGTGCTGCGGCGACTTGAGAATCCAGCGTTTGACCGGCGCACCGCGCCGCCACTGCACCGCCCGCAGGACTTTCTTCAGATACGAGTAGTGCGGTGTCTGATCGTGCGACAGATAGTAGTCGCGCCAGCGCGGCGGGGTCGCCACCCACTCGAGCAGATACGACGAGAAGTCGAGCGCCTGCAGCTCGATTTCTTCGTGTACGTGCTCGGGAGTCATGTGGTGCATGGCGCGCAACAGCGGCATCATCGCGTCCTGTTGCTCGTAGCTCTTGACGCAACGCAGGTAGCGGGGGTCCGCCCCATCCGAACCGGGCTCCTCGCGCGGATCGGGAATGGGCTCGCGACTTTCCCAGTAGGGCAGCGAGTGCAAGCGGCGGTCCGAGGAGATGAGGTTGACGAGATGCGTCGTACCCGAACGCGGCAAACCGGCGATGATGATCGGCCGGTCGATGACGACGTCCTCGACCTCCGGGTGTCGTTTGCACAGATCCTCGAGAAGTAGACGGTTGGCAGCGTAGCGCACGCAATCGTTGAGCACGCCGAGTCGGCCGATCGGTGCGAGCTCGGCATCCTCGTCGGCGCTTTGCAGCCATACGCGCAGGCGTTCACGAAAGTCGTCGGCACCAAAATCGTCGAGCCCGGTCTGCGCCCGCGCCTTGTCGAGAACCGCGTCTTCGCTCAGATCGACGACGAGATCCTCGGTCGCCTCGACGGCCGTCCGCTGCACGTCGGTCAGCACGGGATGGGCGAGATCAACGATGCGAATTTCGTCGCTCACGGCGTCGACTCGTCGAGCTTGCGCTTGGCCTTTTGATGCGCCGTGCGCATCGCCCGACCGAGAATCGGCAGGAGAAACCTGCGCGGCACGTGGGCCAGTGCCCGCGCCATCAGCCGGTTGCTCCAACCGGGGACGGCGACCGGACCGCGTCGCAGATGATCGAGAGCAAACTCCGCCACGTCGCCGGCGGGTAGCACACCGGGCAACTCATGCGGCTCGAACCCGTTCTGCCGCAACGTTGACGTCGACGATCCGCTGGTGCTGTTCGAGCTCGAGCTCCTCGAACTCACCCTCCGGATTGATGCCGGCGTTGCAGACGACCAGTCCGACATCTCGTCCGGCGACCGCATCGGCAATGAAACCGGCGGCATCGCGCCGCGAGACATCGAGGATCAACGCCTCGGCGCGGACAGAATGCTCGGCGGCAATCTCGTCGCTCACACGAGCCAGCTCGGCTTCGCGTCGAGCAACCAGAATGGGTCGAACCCGACGCCGCGCCAGAGCGTGGGCAAACGCTTCGCCGATCCCAGAGGAAGCACCCGTAACGACGGCCAAGGGCCCATAGCGCTCCTCGAATCCCTCAGCCATACCGCCAGATACCAACCCGAAATTCAGCGGTCAAAACACTGAGCCCGTTCGGGCTAGCTGCTCAGGGGACGTAGGAGGCGATGTCTACGGGAAGGGCAAGACAGCAGCCCAGACAACGTGGTACCCTTACACGCTCCAGGGCAACGAAAAGACGAGGATGATCAGGCACGCCTTGCGAGTTGATGGCAATCGATGAGAAGCTGCTGGACAAGGCACGTCGCGCCCCGCACACGATGCGCTTTCGCGAGTTCTGCAGGCTCGTTGAGTCACTGGGTTTCGTCCACGAACGAACGCGAGGAAGCCATCGAATCTACTCGCATCCGCGGGCTGGAGAACTGAAAGACATGTTCCCTTTGGTCAACTTGCAGCCCGCAAAGAGCGGATCGGCCAAGCCATACCAAGTGCGTGAGGTGCTGGAACGAGCAAAGCGACTTGGGATCATTTGAGCGCTGAAAAAGAAGAGGAGAGCCTGAGCGATGGAAATCCCCCACTACTCTTACCGCGTCTTCTGGTCCGATGAAGACGGCGAATATGTTGCGGTGTGCGATGAATTGCCTGGGCTTTCCGGATTGGCCGAGAACGAGAGCGAAGCACTGGCCGAGCTAAGAGTGGCGATTGAGGGCAGCCTTGCCGTGTTGCGCGAAAAGGGCGAACGCATCCCCGAGCCGAACCCGCGACCCGCCCGCGCCGTTGGGTGACAAAGAGGGTCGAAGATGACCGAATGCACCTACACCGCAAGGGCCGAGTGGCGGGGTTAGGGGACGTAGGAGGGTGCTCGGCTTGTTTTTCTCGCGCCAAGCTCGCCAAGCCGCCAAGAGTGCCGTGGAAGTTTCGTGAAAAGGGGGACAGGTTCCGATTGCGTCGCAATTCGTCTTTGATTCTAGGGAGTTGACGAGCGAAATTGGTACCTGTCCCCAATTTCCGCAGTTTCCCGAAGTGGAGCGTCGAGCCGCGCCGCCTGTGAGGCCGTAGAAGAGCACAGCCCTCAGGTATTCCCCCCTCGGGCGCGGCGTTCACAGGGAGACCCCGGGAACCTGTTCCGCCGACGGAATTCGTGATCTCATGCTCGCATGCGTACGGGCCTGGAACGGCTACTCGATGAACCTCGACGCTGGCTCGGCAATGCGCGGATCGGTCTGGTTGCCAACCCGACCACGGTGGATCGTCAGCTCGCGCACGCCGCCGATCTCTTCCATTCCCATCCCGACATCGATCTAAAACTCCTCTTCGGTCCCGAGCACGGTGTGCGCGGCTCGGCGCAGGACATGATCGAAGTCGGCGATCAAAGGGATGCTTCGACGGGCCTTCCCGAGATCTCACTCTACAGCTCGACCTTCGAATCTCTTGCGCCGACCGCTGAACACCTGACCTCGATCGATGTTCTCGTTTTCGACGTCCATGACGTCGGCGCGCGCTACTACACCTACGCAGCGACCATGGCCCTGTGCATGCGCGCAGCAGCAGCGACCACTACCAAGGTCCTGGTTCTCGATCGCCCCAACCCGATCGGCGGCGTGCAAATCGAAGGCGGCGGACTGCAGGCTGGACTGGAGAACTTCTGCGGCCTCTACCCGATCCCGCAACGGCACGCCATGACTGTGGGCGAGCTCGCCCGCCTCTACAACGACGCTTTCGGAATCGCCTGCGATCTCGACGTCGTGACCTGTGAAGGGTGGCAACGCGATCACTACTACGACGAAACCGATCTGCCCTGGATCATGCCCTCACCCAACATGCCGACGCTCGACACCGCCATCGTCTACCCGGGCATGTGCCTGCTCGAAGGTACCAATCTCTCCGAGGGCCGCGGCACGACGCGTCCGTTCGAGCTCTTCGGCGCTCCCTTCATCGACGGCATCAGCCTCGCGGCCGAGCTCGATAGTTGCCGTCTGTCCGGCGTTGCGTTCCGACCCTGCACGATCGAGCCGACCTTTCACAAGTTCGCCAAACAGCGCTGCGGCGCCGTGCAAATCCACGTCACCGACAGGCGGGAGTTCAACTCCTACGCCACCGGCCTTGCCGTCCTCGCCGCGGTCAAACGGATGTGGCCGGACGACTTCGCCTGGCGCACCGAGATGTACGAGTTCCGCGACGACGTCCCCGCCATCGACCTCCTGACCGGCGACCCCGCCGTGCGCAAGGCGATCGACCGCGGCGACACGTTCGAGTCGATCGTCAAAATCACACAAAGAGGCAGGGAGATCTACGACCGCGGGCGCCCGATGGCCTTGCTCTATTGAAAATTGTTGATTCAATGGGCCGTCATGTCTGAAACCAACGACCCCCTTCGCCAATCACTCGAGCGCTACGTCGGCAAGCCGATGAGCGCGGAGGCGTCGGTTGCGGCGCCGGACGAGGTCAACCTGCCGATGATCCGGCACTGGGTCGATGCTCTCGACGACCGCAATCCCGTCTACCTCGACGATGAGGCCGCGAAGCAGTCACGTTTCGGCGGAATCGTCGCTCCACCGGCGATGTTGCAGGCTTGGATCATGCCGCGACCGAAGATCGAAGGGATCGCCGAGCGCGGCGGCGCGCCGGACGATTTTTCTTTCGACAATCCGATCACCGCACTCGACGAGGCCGGATTCACGGGGACGCTGGCGACCAACTCCGAGCTCGACTTCGATCACTACCTGCATGTCGGCGACCGGCTCTTCACCTCCTCCGCGGTGGAGTCGATCTCCGACCAAAAGAAGACGGCTCTCGGTCTCGGCTATTTCGTCACCTGGGTGACGACCTACCGCAATCAGAAAGGCGAGGAGGTCGGACGCCAGCTCTTTCGCATTCTCAAGTTCCAACCGGGGTCGTGAGCGATGTCGAACCAACTCAAATTCGCAGAAATCTCCGTCGGCGATGAAGTCACTCCTTTCGACTTGAAGGTCACCTCGACGGTCATCGTCGCCGGCGCCATCGCCTCGCGCGACTTCATGCCCGTGCACCACGACCACGCCTACGCGACGAACCAGGGCGCGCCCGACATTTTCATGAACATCCTCACCACCAACGGCTACGTCGCTCGCTTCATCACCGACTGGGCCGGATCCGAGGCAATGGTGCGCAAGATCGACATCCGCCTCGGCGTGCCGACCATTCCCGGCCACACCCTGCGCTTCCGCGGTGAGGTCACGGCAACCCGGCACCAAGGCGACGAAGGTTTCGTCGAGGTCGCGATGAGAGCGACCAACGACTTCGGTGACCACGCTACCGGCGCGGTCGTCTTGACTCTGCCGGCGTAATCCGGCTTCGCGGATTCCATTGCATGTTGCTGGCCATCGCCATACGCTGGCTGGGCAAGGAGGTGAACACATGCGAAGGATCGCGTTTCTTCTATCGCTGGCGCTGGCGCTGGCGCTGACCGCCGGTGCCGCCAGTGCAGACCATCACGACGAACACCGGACCGACGTCGTCGCGGCGGCCGACACCAACGACGGGCAAAGCATCGCACCGAGCGCCGACGTGTCGGCCGACTCGGATACTTGCGGCGGCGACGGAAAATGCTGCGGGGCGTGTCAGTTCAAGAAGAAGCACGCCAAGAACCAGGGAGAGGAAGGCGGTTGCCCCTGCCAGCGCGCCAAACGGGCGCGGCAACGCGCACTGCAGGAGAAAGACCAGAACCAACCGTAGGGACGATCCATGTCAGAGATCGCATCGCCAGCCTGGCTGCCGAGCCTCGGCAGCGTCGATCGTGTCGCCTACACGGCCCAGCAACGCAGCCTTGCCCTGTCGCTCGGCATCGGCGGTCGTTTGTGGAGCCAAGTGCTCTCGCCGAGCCAATCGCCACCGAGTAGCGCTTCGGTGCTCGAGCTCAAGCGGCGCTTCGACGACCTCATCGAATGCGACCTCGCCAACGTGGAGAACGGCGCCTACCCGCGCGAGCTGCTCTACCAGTTTCCGCTGACCGAGTATCTCTCGCGCCTACCCGAAGCGATCGCCGACGTACCGCGTTTTCTCTGGCGCTCGTACTTCGGCGATGCCGGCGACGTACCACGCGACGAAGTCGGCGCCGACTACCCGGAGTACTACCTGCGCACCTTTCACTGGCAGACCGACGGATGGCTGAGCTCGCGGTCCGCTCGGCTCTACGACGCCAGCGTCGAGTTCCTCTTCGGCGGTACCGCAGACGTCATGCGGCGAATGGCGATCCCGCCCATCACCGCCATGGCGCGCCGCCGCAGGCGCCCGCTGCGCGTACTCGACATCGGCTGTGGCACCGGCCGGTTCCTGCGCCAGCTCAGCCGCGCCCTGCCCAGCGCCCACCTCTACGGCCTCGATCTCAGCAAACACTACCTCGCGGCAGCGCGCCAAGCGTTTGCCGACGACGCCAACGCTTCGTTCGTCGTGGAGAACGCCGAATCCCTGCCGTTTGCCAACCGCTATTTCGACGCCGTCACGTCGGTGTTCATGTTCCACGAGCTCCCCAAGAAAGTCCGCCGCACCGTATGCAAGGAAGCACACAGAGTGCTGGCACCAGGTGGTCGCTTCGTCATCTGCGACTCTGCCCAGCTCAGCGACAGCGAAGAGATCGAGGACATCCTGACCAGCTTCCCGAAGAGCTACCACGAGCCCTTCTACCGCGGCTACCTGAACGACGACCTGGCAGAGCTCCTCTCGGCCAGCGGCTTCGAGGTCACCGGCGAAGGAAGCCACCTGGTGTCCAAGGTCGTCGTAGCACAAAAGCCCCGGCGCACAGCGCGAACGAAGTCGAGATAGCGTTCGAGCGCAAGGTGCACGACGGCTATCTCACGTTTGAGAAGACAAGACACGGCTGAATCTCAATTCCGGGGCTCAGGCAACAAACCGGCTCCGTCGGGCACATCGCGGCGTCTGGCACGGTTGTTGAGTTCTCCCCATCGCGGCAGATGAGCAAGGCGACGACAGCACTCGACGACGCAGCCACGCAAGGGGCGGAGGCGGTTTCGACCGACGACCTCGCACCCCTGCAACACAAGGCGCGGATCCTCATCGCCGACGATGAGGATGGCATTCGCCAGAGTCTGGCCGAGGTCTTTCGCGACGAAGGATACGAGGTCTACGAGGCGGCGACCGGCAGCGCTGCCATCGATTTCGTCGAAAAGCGCGACTTCGACCTCATCATCACCGACTTGAAAATGCCCGGTGCCAACGGGCTCGAAGTGCTCGAACGGGCACGCGAAATCAGGCCTCAAGTGCTGGTCTTGATCATGACCGCACACGCCACGGTCGATTCCG
Organism: uncultured Binatia bacterium (SeqCode); assembly: GCA_965216585.1. Classification (GTDB taxonomy): domain Bacteria; phylum Desulfobacterota; class Binatia; order HRBIN30; family CADEER01; genus CADEER01. The sequence goes on from CBDCGC010000003.1 coordinate 2,216,937, forward strand.
CGGTCGCCGCCCTGCGCCGCGGTGCGCACGACTACTTCACCAAACCGGTGATTTTCGACGATGCTCTGCACAAGGTCGAATCGCTGATCCGCCACCGGCAGTTGGCGTGGGAGAACCAGTTCCTGCGCGGTGAGGCGAATCGACAGTGGAACTTCGACAACCTGGTGAGTCGCTCCGACATCATGCGCGGGATCATCGAAAAGATCCGCAAGGTCGGTCCGACACCAGCCACCGTCTTGATCACCGGCGAGAGTGGAGTCGGCAAGGAGGTCGTCGCCCGTGCCGTGCACCACTGCAGCGATCGGCGCGACGCGGTGATGGTACCGGTCAACTGCGGCGCCATTCCCGATACGTTGCTCGAAAGCCAGCTCTTCGGTCACCTCCGCGGATCGTTCACCGGTGCCGTGAGCAACCAAGAGGGGTTGTTCCACCATGCGCGCAGCGGCACCATTTTTCTCGACGAGATCGGCGAGATGCCGCTCGGGCTCCAGGTCAAGCTGCTGCGCGCCATCGAATCGAAAGAGATCCACCCGATCGGTGCCGCCGAGCCTACCCACGTCGACGTGCGTATCATCGCCGCCACCAGTCGCGACCTCTCGGCCGACGTCGAGGCGGGAAACTTTCGCGAAGACCTCTTCTACCGGCTCAACGTCTTCGAGATCCACGTGCCACCGCTGGCCGAGCGCCGCGAGGACATTCCCGCGCTGGTCGACCACTTCGTGCATCTCCACAACGTCGAGATGAAGCGGCGCTACAAGGGCGTTGCGTCGTCGACTCTGGAAGTCCTCATGTCACAGCCGTGGAAAGGAAACGTGCGGCAACTCGACAACGCCATCGAACACGCCATGATCCTCGGCGACGGTGAGTGGATCCATCCGCAGGACCTGCCGGTTGCGCTCACCAACGCACACCCGGAGATCGCCAACGCCGGCAGCGATCTTCGCAGCGCCCAGCGCTCGTTCGAAAAAGCGCACATCGAGAACGTTCTGCTCCAATGCGAGCAGGACAAAAAGCAGGCGGCCTCTCAACTCGGCATCGCCCTCTCCTCGCTCTACCGCAAGATCGAAGAGCTCGGCATCAACGCCGATTGATCGTCGAGTGCCGGCGGATCCGTTTCGCCTGCCGCCAGAGTCGGCTGCAACGGCGCGCAGCGTCTGGCGTTGACGACGACCAGAATGCTGCTCGCCAGCATCGAGACGGCCGCAATCAGAGGATCGAGGCGGCCGGCGATGGCGCAGCCGATCGCCACCGCGTTGTATCCGAAGGCAAAGACCAAGTTCTGACGAACGATGGCCACCACCCGCCGGGCATGGCGCACCAGCCACGGTACCGCCGTCAGGTCGTCACTCAGGCACAGCGCATCGGCGGCAAGGCGCGGCAGATCGGCGGGGTCACCAAAAGCGAGCCCGACGTCCGCCGCGGTCAAAGCCGGCGCATCGTTGATGCCGTCGCCGACAAAGAGCACCGTCTCGCCAGCGCGGCGAGACGATAGGACGCGCTCCATCTTCTGCCGCGGCGACAAGCCGACCTCGATCGCAGGGGCGGCGCTGAGCTCCGTCAGCGGACCGACGGCACTGTCGCCGCTGAGGATCGCCGTTCGAACACCAACCTCTCCCGCTAGCTCGGCGGTCGCCGGCTCGGCTTGTGGCCGCAGGGCTTCGGCGAAAGAAAGTCGTCCGAGCACCTCGGTCTGCGACCAGATCAGGACGTCTCCCTCTTCGCACTCCAGTCGAATTCCGTCGCCGGCGGCGAAAGCGGGGGTGCCAATCGAGATCGTCTGCCCGCCGACGACACCGCGAACACCCATGCCGGGAATCGCAACGACGTCGTGCGCTCGCCCCGCCGGTTCGACGCCGTGCCGGCTCGCGGCGCCAACCACCGCGCGCGCCAACGGATGCCGCTGTCCGGCCTCCAGAGCCGCGGCGATGCTGAGGAGTTGCCGCTCGCTCGAGTCGACCCCGGTGGCGACCTCGCAACCGACCAGCCGCGGAGTGCGCTCACTCAACGTACCCGTCTTGTCGAGGAAAGCCGCCGTCACTTCGCTGACTCGTTCGAGAACGCTGGCATCGCGCACGACGATACCGCGCCGCGCCGCCGCGGCGACGCCAAACCACAACGCCACCGGCGTAGCGATGCCGAAGGCGCAAGGGCAGGCCACCACCAACACCGATAGGGCGACGAGGATTCCGCGATCGGCGCCGCCACCGCTGCCGTGCCACAGCCCTGCAAAGACCGCCAACGCGACGGTAAGCGGCAGAAAGATCCGCACGACGCCCTCAGCGCTGCGCTCGATCGGGCTGGCTGTCGCGCGCGCCTGATCGAGCAATCTTTCGATCTGCGCCAGGGCACTCTCGCTCGCCGGGCGCGAGACGCGCACGTCAAAGCTGGCATCGAGACTGCACGTGCCGCCGGCGACCTCCGAGCCGGGCTCGTGCCGAACCGGGCGCGCCACGCCGCTCATCATCGAGTGGTCGACACTGCCACTGCCCGCTTCGACGACTCCGTCGGTAGGAAACATCTCGCCGGCAACGACTCGTACGAGATCTCCCGGTCGCAGGTCGGCGACATCCACTAGCACGGCATCGCCCCCTTCGAGACGAGCCGCCTGCGTCGGCGCACCACGCAGGTCGGCGCGGACCCTTCTGCCCGCGTCGGCCCGTACACGCGCCTCGAGGTAGCGCCCGAGGGTCACCAAGAGCAGGACCATCACCGCCGTGTCGTAGTAGACCGGACCGGCTCCTTTCCACGTGTGCACCACAGACAAGGAAAAGGCGGCTCCGGCTCCGATCAGAATCAGGGCATCCGTCGTCGGCCCGTTGCGCCAGTCACCGGCCGCATAGGAGCGAACGACCGGCCACCCCAGCAAGAGCAAGACCGGCGCCGCGAAAATCATCGCAAGGTAGCGAAAGACGATGAAGAGCGAACCTTCTGAAAGCTCGGCTTCGCCACCGTAGACATATGGCGCGTAGGTCGGGAGGCTCACCGCCATGACGTTCATGGCGAAGAAGATCGCCAACCCGAGGCGAATCAAGATCGTCGAGGCCTCACCCTCCTGGCCGCTGGCACCGGTGATCTGGTGAGCGAGGACGCACCCGTAACAGCAAAAACGGCCGTCGCGGTCGCGCAACCGCGCTACGACAACCCGCCCGGCCAGCGGCAGCGTGCAGTGCTCGCAGCACTCCCGCATCGAGCGTCCGCTACTCGAGCAAAGAGACGATCATGTAAATCAAGCCGAAGAGAAGAAACGATACCCAGACCACCGTCAGCCACCATGGGACCGGGTTGCTTTCGTAGGTGTGGTATCGGTCGTCCAACTCCACGCCGGGATGCGACGCCCCCGCCGACGGGTCGCCACCGGGAACTGAGATCGGTTTGTTGTGTCGCGACAACCCACTTTGTTCAGCCATGCAGTCCACGCCTCGTTTCCGACTCGATTTCCTCGTGAAGTTCGAGCATGCGATATTTGGGACGCTCAATGTCGCGGAAGCGACCGGTCAAGACCGCCCAGAGCGTCAGAAACATCAACGGCACCGCTCCTGACAGATAGATGCCGATCGCCGACGCGCCAAATCCCTCGACGTCATCGCGCATGATCGTCGTGCTGAACTCAGTCATCTTGTAGACGAAAGCGACGCCGGCAAAGACCAACACACCCGCGGCAAAACCAACCAGCACGAGAGTGCGACGGTGCTTGCGAACCCACTCTACTACAGTCTTCGCGATGCTCATCCGGCCGCCTCCTCGCCGCCCGACAGATCTCCATCAACCCACGAGCCAAGCCACTGGATGTAGGTGATCAACGCCAACCCACGCTCGTTCGGTCGCTTGTTTTCGTCGAAGAACCACGGATACTCCGGCATCACCGAATAGGGAGCGACGTTGGTAGGCTTGTAGAGGTGAGCAGCGTGCCAGTCGTTGGAGTAGCGGCCGGCCTGGCGAATCAGATCGGGACCGACGCGACGCGTACCAAAGAGATGCGGCAGATGCATTTCGTTTTGGTACTCCTCTGACTGCGACACCGGACCAAAGCGCAAATCCTCGTTGGATACCGGCCGAACGTATTGCGAATGGCAATGCCAACAGGCCTCAGAGATGTAGACGTCGCGGCCCATTTCCAGGGCCTTGGCAAAGCTCTGGGCGTCGGGTTTGCCGAAGTAGCGCGAAAATTCCGCTGGATAGTCGACCGCCAACTGCTCGAAGTGCGGCGATACGTCCTGCGCCACCTCGGCAATGGTGCGCGTCGGAATCGAGCGCAGTGTCAAAATCGGCATCACTCCCTGCAGGAAGAAGCCCAGCAGAAAGGTCACGACACCGGCGATGAGGAAGCTAGCTCCAAACTTTTCCATAGTCCCGCTTCACTCAGCTCGCAGAGCCAACGACGGCCGAGCCGACCGGCAGGGGCTCGCTGGCACGCTCCGGCCCCCGCGCCGTCGCCCAGAGAGCAAAGAGAAACAACCCCTGAGCGCCGATGATCATCAAGCCCGAGAACGTTCGCACCCACCAAAAGGGCATCGAGGAAATCACCGACTCACCCCAGTGAGTGAGGTTGCGCCAGACGTACCCCTGGACCAGCCCCGCACCGGTCAGATCGATGACCATGAGAGTCAAGCCGATCAGAGTAAGCCAATAGTGCGCCGTCAACAGCCGCGGGTACGCCCACGGACGCTGATAGGCGCGCGGCCAGAGCTCGACGAAGAGGCCGAAGATCCAGAAGCCAAAGACGCCAAACATGACCATGTGGGCGTGCGCGACGACCCAGTCGGTGAAGTGAATGATTTTCTGAAACGTCAACGTCACCTGAAACGCACACTGGAAACACGTGATCGCGTACATGATCATGCCGGTGTAGAACCAGCGAATCGCAAGGTTGCCACGCACCGCCTCGGAGCGCCCGTGCAGGGTGCCGAAGAAGTTGACGATCACCGTCAGCACGACGATTTCCACCGCGATCGTCGCCACCACGGCACCGTATTGCGCGTACATCGGAATCGGCGAGAGCAGGAAGTGGTGCACGCCCTGCATGGGATAGAAAAAGGCAATGCCCCAAAACCCGATCAACGACAGCGCGTGACTCCAGATCGGCTTGCGCAGCAACAGCGGCACGAAGAAGTACATCAGACCCCAGCCGATCGGCGTCACGAAAAGACCGACCAGGTCGTGGATGAAGAGTCCGGTGATGGCAGCGCCGGCCGTGCCCGGAACCCAGAACTGCGGCAGGTAGTTGCCCATGAAGTAGACCAACCCGGTCCAGGCAAACGCCGCCAAGAAGTACCAGAGGCTGACGTACAAGCCGGGCTCTTCGCTGCGGAAGATCGGCACCGTCATGTTGATGACCAGCAACACCAGACCGACGACGACCAGAGGATCGACGAATACCGGAGTCTCGCCCCACTCGATGGCCTGACCGTAGCCGGCCAGGATGCCGAGGATCGTCAACACCATGATCAACTGCCAGGCGGCAAAAATGACCATCCCGAGAAAATCGGAGAAGATCGGTTTGCGCGTCAGTCGCGGAATGGCAAAGAGCAAACCGGCGATGAAGGCGTTGGCAATGAAGCCGTACGCCGCCATGTTGGTGTGCACCATGCGCACCCGGCCCGGCGACAACCACTCAATGCCGGGAAACGGATAGAGCTGGTTGAACTGGAACGAATAGGCCAGGCCGCCCAGCATCGAAATCGCCATGAACACGGCGCTGGCCGTAAGGTGCCAGCGCACCAACCTCATGTTGACGAGTGGTTGTCCAACCGCGGCCGCCATCACTGCCCCTTCCCGCCGCTCGCTCGGCGCAACGACAATACGTATGAAACCAGATTCCAAGCATCGCCTTCACGGATGTACTCGCCATCCACTTCCTCGAAAATGCTGGCGTAGGAAGGCATCGCTGTGCCGCCGACTCCAGTCATGAACGTCCGGTAGATGTCCTCGACCTCAGGTCCGCCTCGCAGGCGCCCGCGCGTGAAGTCGAAAGGCTTTTGCGGATTGCCCCAGATGTCGGGATCGAGATCGCTCGCCGACGGTCCGTCACCGCGGCCACCGGCGCCGTGACACTGCGCACAGTCGAGCAACTCGTAGACCTCGCGCCCGCGTGCAACCGACTGTGCGGAGCCGACGAACTGGGGCGCGCGGGGAATGTAGATCGCCGCCCCCGGCCCGTCCTTCTTCCACTCGGGATAGAAACGTTTGATGTAGTCGATCACCGCGTAGCGCTCGCCCTCGGTGAGCAGCGACCACGCCGGCATCGAAGTTCCGTAGGCACCGTTGGTGAGGGTTCGATAGATGTCCCCATCCGTCGGTAGCTCGCCAGTCGGCGTCGAGCGGAACTTGAACACTCCCTTGGTGAAGTCCCGCGGCTTGACGATCAACATGTCCGCCGCCGGCCCCTGTCCATCGCCGGCCGCACCGTGACAGCCGGCGCAATAGGTTTCGTAGACTTCAGCACCGCGGCCGGACACCCGTTCGTCGGCGACTGCGTGGCCGGCAGCGAACAAGGCTGCCAACGCCAAAACGACGACCGCGCTTCCAGGGCGAATTGGCATCAGGCGCTCGCCTCGCCGGCGCGATACGGAGTGAAGTGCCCCAACGGCTGCAACAAACCCAAGGTGACGCCGAAGACGATGTGGGTCGCCGCCGCTACCCAGGCGGGCATGTGCTCGAGAACGAACGCCTGCCCCACCAGTGCCGGCTCCAGCCAAGTCAAGACGAGATAGAAATTTACGATCCACATCAACACCCCATACGCCGCCCCCGCCGCGATGTACCACCCCCAGCTCTTGCCGGGAAAGTAACGGTTGACGACGACGTGAAACACCGCCCCCGCCAGAGCACCGACGGAAAAGTGCACGACGGCGACGAGCATGAAAAAGTTGAGGTTGGCCGTCGTCAACGCTTCCTCACCGAGAAACACAGTCCCGAAGACGCGCAGGATTCGGTAGGGATCCTGGTCGATCATCAGCGACCCGAACACGTTGAAGAGAAAGCTCGCCAGGCTGCCGAGAACGCCGAGGATGGCGCCGACTACTACGTAGAACGTGAAATAGAACCCAGGCGGCGGCCATGGACTCTCGACGGCTTCCACCCGCGCTTGCGATCCCCCAAGCTGCTCTTCGAGCTCGGAAATCGCCGCTCTGTGTCGAGCAATCTCGGCTTCTATGTCACGACTGTCCCTGCTCATCTTCTCTTCCCGAGCGCAATCAGCATGCCATGGCGCTCCGCCCTTGGTTCAAACTACCGAAATCACCTCTTACTTCTCAACACTGAGAAAACGATTTCGATTTACGGCACGACGAGCGTCAGGAGCGCCGTGACGACGAGCTTGATCGCTCCGATCACCAGGGTTCCGGCGAAAAGCGGAGCGATCGCCAAGCGGCGCTTCAAGGACCACTGGCTGATACCGATCAGAACGGGAATCAGAACATAGCTGATCACGATGCGCCGCAGGTGTTGGTCGTGCGGATGCCGCCAAATCGGACCATCGATGAAGACGAAGGCCGCAACCGTTAGGACGACGATGGCCGCGAAGTGCATCCGCGGGAGATCCAGCGCCGTCCAAATTCCACGTGTCGGCAGCGTGCCGAAGAATCGGTTGTCGTTCCTTTTCGAGCTCACGTCGACATCCTTCACATCGCATGGTGCGAATGGGCGCCCGTCAGGACGAACGCCCGGCTGAACGTCCACACGCCAAAGAGAACGACGGCTATGGCCGACAGGCGGGTCAACAGCGGCGTCAAAGATGCCGGCAATCCGCCGCCGATGCGACCCATCAGAAGCATCGCCGGTACGGTCCCCAGTCCAAACCAAAGCATCGTCGCCATGCCACCGAGAACCGAGCCGGTGCTCGCCGCTCTCGCCGCAAACGCGTAGACGAGATGGCAGGGCAGGAAGGCGTTGAACACGCCGAGTGCTACCGGCGCGGCGATCGAACGCGAGCGCAGCGCCGAGCTCATGGCGGCGGCAACGCCACCGGGCAGACCGACCCGCCGCAAAACGCCCCGGCCGGCGCCGAGACCCAGCATCTCGGCGCCGACGATCATCATCAGTACACCGGCGACGATCGGCAGACCGCGTTCGACGAGGGGCAGCGGGCCGAGATGCACGATCGACGCACCTACGGCGCCGCTCAGTGCGCCGATGAAGACCAGGGTGTTGACGCGCACCAGATTGTACACGACCTGCCGCGCCAGCGACTTCTGTCGCCCGGCCAGCATCACCGGGAAACCACCGCACATGCCGATGCAATGCCACGAGCTGGCGAGGCCCGCCGTGAACAAAACTCCTCCCGCAACCAAGCTCAAGCGCGACTCTCCATCCGATTGTTGACGTATGGGATTGGCGCCGCAGAAGCCAGCCAGCCCGTCGCCGGCAGGTTGGCCGCGCGGAAGGAACGTTTCGCGGGAGAACGCCTTCCGATTGTCGAAAATCCCAACGCCGCGGATTTCCTTCCATTCGATACTCGGCTACCTAGAGACGGATGACCAAGCCTTCCTTCGGCGCCGCCCGGGCCAGTGCTGGCGCAGTCGAACCGTCCCTCGACGAGGCGCGCTGGCGCGCCGTGCTGAGCTCGGCTCGAGACGCCATCGTCTGCATCGACGCCGAGGGGGCGATCACGCTGTTCAATCCGAGCGCCGAGGAGATGTTTGGCTACGCGGCAAACGAAATTTCCGGCAAAAACGTCCGCATTCTCATGCCACAGCCGTACGCCGATGAGCACGCGACCTACGTTCAGCGCTACCGAGAAACCGGTGTCGCCAGAGCGATCGGGCGAGTCCGCGGCGTCGAGGCGTTGCGCCGCGACGGCACGGTGTTTCCCATCGAGCTCGCCGTTTCCGAGGTGATCTACGAGGGCGAGCCGACCTACACGGCGATCATTCGCGACGTCAGCCGGCGGCGGCGCATGGAGACGGAGCTCCGCGATGAGCGCGACTTCGCCGACATCCTCATCGACACGGCACACGTCATCGTCCTGGTGCTCGATACCGCCGGGAAGGTCGTTCGATTCAACCGTCACTTCGAGGAAGTCTCGGGCTACGACCTGAGCGAGGCCAAGGATCTCGACTGGTTCGCCAATTTTCTCGACGAGCGCGATCGCGGCCGAATCCGCGCCGTCTTCAACTCGGCCCTCGAAGGCAGCGACGTACGTGGCACGATCAACGCGATCCGCACCAAGAAAGGTGAATCGCGACAGATTCAGTGGTTCGCCAAGCGCCTGGCCGGCGCCGACGGCAAGACCTTCGGCGTCATCTCGATCGGCCACGACATCACCGATCGCGTCGAGACTCAGCGGCGCTTACACGAGCTCGAACACACGTCGCGCCAGAAAGATCGCCTCGCCGCGCTGGGCACGATCACCGCCAAGATCGTGCACGACCTCGGCAATCCTCTGGCGGCGCTGACCATGCAGGCACAGCTCATTCTCCGCCGCGCCAAACGGTTGGGGCGCGAGGCCGCCGAGATCGTCGAGAAGCCGGTCGGACAAATGCTCGAAACCCTGCACCGTCTCGAGCTTCTGGTTCGCGAGTTCAACGAGTTCTCGCGCGAGCGCAAGCTCGAGCTTTCGACCGTGTCGGTGATCACGCTGCTGCGCGACGTCGTCGAGATGTGGGAGGCCTACGCAGCGTCGTCGGCAATCACGCTCCACCTCCACGTCGACGATGACACGCCGGCCATCGAGGTCGACGCCGAGATGATCCGCCGCGTTTTCGACAACCTGGTCAGAAACGCGATCGATGCCATCGACGAAAGCGGCGAGATTTCGATTGCGACCGAGACGCGCAACGACGGCACGGTGCGCATCTCCATCAGCGACAACGGCTGCGGCATTCCGGAGGATCTCGACGTCTTTCGCCTCTTCGAAACCACCAAGCCCGACGGCACCGGAATCGGATTGGCGATCGCGCGCCAGATCGTACAGGGACACGGCGGCCATCTCGGCTATGAGTCGCGCCACCCGGACGGCACCGTCTTTCACATCGATCTGCCGGTCAAGCAGCCACGAGGCTACGCTTGAACCGCAGCAACCAAGCGAGCAACGGAGGAGTGATCATGTTGGTAGTCGCGGGCGAGATCAGGCTCGATCCAAGCAAGCGTGCCGAAGCAGACGCGGTATTCGAAAAGATGCAAGCAGAGACGCTCAAAGAGCCGGGCTGCATTGCGTACCAGGCCTACGCCGGCCGCGGCGATGCCGGCGTCGTGTTCATGTTTGAAAAATGGCAGGACCAAGCTGCGCTCGACGCTCATTTCGCCTCGCCGCACATGGCCGAGTTTGGCGCCGCCCTCGGCGGCCTCGGCGTCACCGGCATGGACGTGAAAAAATACGAAGTGAGCAGCGAAGGGAACGTGCCGTAAGAGCGTTTCCTACTCGTTCCGATCGGGCATACGCTTGCGCCGCGCCGAGGCGCGCGGCGCGCCGGCCGGCACGCGCGCCGGATCGAGGGGATCGCGGCCGGCGAGCAACAGCTCCAGATAGGGCAAGTCGTCGTAGCCCCAGAAGAGCTCGCCTTCGACGAGCATCGACGGCACACCGAAGGCACCGGCAGCGATTGCCACCTCGCCCTGGGCGCGCAGGCGCTGCTTGGCCGCCGGCTGCTGCGCCTGCTCGACGAGACGGGCGCCGGCGAAACCGGCGTCGTCGAGTACCGCCTGCACGACGCTCGCCTCGGCGATGTGCAGACCATCGGCCCACACCGCATCGAACAACCGGTCGACGACGATGCAGCGCTCCTCGGCGGCCATCGGCAGTGAGGAAACGCGCAGCGCGAGCAGCGGGTTGAAAGGGTGAAAGGCCGGCTCGACGAGTGGCACGTCGAGGAGCGCCGCCTTGCGCAGGTTGTTCTTCCACATCCACAACGACTTGGCCGGAATCTCCGCCGGACCGAGCTGGCCGCTGGCCTCCAGGTAGCCGGCGAAGAGCGTCGCGATCGGCACGACTTCGTAGCCGTGTTGCGCCGCCAGTGCCGGAAGCCGATGCCAGGCCAGGTAGGCGTTCGACGAGATGTAATCGAAATAGAACGCAATCTGCGGCTTCGCTTCAGCCATGGTGCAACCCGCTCCCTCAATCCGTTTCGTTCGTCCGCGCATCGAGTGCCGCCCAAACCTCGGCGTAGCGCTCGCGGGTCAAACGCAAGCGCGACACGAACCACACGGCGGCGAGGTAGAAGACGGTGACACCCGGCCCGGCGATCAAGCCGAGCAGAACGATGGTCTCCGGTGCCACGGCACCGACCGCCGCGTCGACGGCACCGCGCGGGAAGCCGATCAGGTCGATGATGACGCCGCCGAGGAAGTTGCCGAAACCGGAAATCGCCTTGCCGGTAAAGGCCAGCGCCGAGACGAACACACCCTCTTGCCGTTCGCCCGTCGCCAACTCGTGCTCGTCCACCGCATCCATGATCATCGACGAGTTGAGAATGCCGATCTGGATCACCGCCGCGACGAAAGGAATGCCGTGCAGAAAGATCATCCACATCACCCACGGGCTGCCGTTCTCCGGCGCCACTCCCAACAGGCGTGAAATCACCAACAACGGTCCCCAGGCAATCGCAAAGAGCGACAGGCGAATGGCGGCGCTGCGCTTGTCCATCGCCTGCGAAATCGGCCGCGCCAGGACGACGCCGATGGTGATCGGGATCAATTGCAAGAGCGCCAGGAGACCGAGCTGGTCCGAGCGCAGCTCCCAGAACCATGTCGCCATGTACGTTCCCAACACCTCGCCGACTCCCATCGCCGTCGCCGAGAAGATCGACGCCGCCAGCAAGACTCGCAGCGAGTGGCTGCGAAACGCCGTACGCAGCTCGCGCACGAAGCGACTCCACGAGAAAAGCGGTCCTGGGTGCTGCGCCTCGCGCAAGCGCGGTATGAGGTCGTGCGTGCCGAGCGACGACAGAAGAATGGCAAGCGCAACGACCACCCCGACGAAGAGTCCGAGCTCGGGGTAGCGCGACGCATCGAGCCGCCCGTCGCCGATCGGACCACCGCGGTCGGCGAGGAAATACGTCCAGCCGGTCGTGCCGACGACGATGGCGCCGGTCCAGCCGAGCAACCAGCGAAACGATGTCAGTGTCGTTCGCTCGTCGTAGTGCGTCGTCATCTCCGGCCCCATGGCGTTGCTCGGCACCATGTAGAAAGTGAGAAAGAGACGGACGCCGACTGCGAACGTGGTCAGCCACAGAAAGAGGCCGGTGTTGCCGAGGCCGGCCGGTGGAGCAAAGAGCGCGTAGAAGCACAACCCCATCGGCACGGCGGCGAAGTACATGAACGGGTGGCGCCGGCCCAAGCGCGAGCGAAAGTTGTCGGAGAGCGAACCAACCAAGGGGTCGGTGATTCCGTCGACGCAGAGCGCGACGAAGATCGCCAGGCCGGACAGCGTCCCCGGCAACTCGAGCACCGTCGTGTAATAGAGAACGAGAAAGGCGTTGAAGGCGCTATTTTTGGCGCCATCGGCAACCGCGCCGATGCCGTAGGCGACGCGGTGCCGGAAGCCGACCTGGTGATCGACACTCGACGACGTGGGGCTCGGATCGGCCAAAGCGCTGACCATGCAAGCGGATTGACGAGACTACATCAACCCTGACGCGCCGCTTCCATCACCGCGCCGTAGGTCGCCACACCATAGGGAACCAAATACGTAGCGAGGAGCTGAACGACGCGACGGACTTCGAATTCGCCCGAGGCAAACATGTCGTAGTGGTTGATGGCGCCGAGCAGCGTGCCAACGACCAGAGCGACCTTGATCGACCGCATCACGGTGTGCGGCCGTGTGGCAAGATCGAGATAGCTGATCTCTTCGCTCATTCGACACACACTTCCGCCGGCCTTCCTCAGCCCGAATCAAACCGAACCGTTGGTTCTCTACCGAAATCGCCGGAGTGCGCCAAACGCCGCCCCTTCGATGTGCTCCCCGCAGCGGCTAGACTGACGGCCATGCCCAAGATGGACGCGGACGAGCTGATGGCGTTTCTGGCGCGCGAGTTCCCTCAATCGGATCCGCACATGACGGTGATCGAGGAGGTGCGAGACGACTTCGTCCGCCTGCGCCGGCGCACCAGCGACCGCGACCTGCGACCGGGTGGGACGATTTCCGGCCCCTGCATGATGGCTCTCGCCGACAACGCGATGTACCTGGTCCTGCTCGCCATGATCGGACCCGTCGCCCTCGCCGTCACGACGAGCTTCAACATCAACTTCCTGCGCAAGCCCGCGCCCGGCGACCTGTGCGCCGAAGCCAGGCTGCTGAAGTTGGGCAAGCGCCTCGCCGTCGGCGAGGTGACCATTCTCAGCGACGGCGTCGACGGTGCCGTCGCGCACGCGACGCTCACCTACTCGATCCCCCCGCTAGAAAAGAAGAACCCACCCTCGCGCCAAGACGCAAAGACGCCAAGGATTCGATTGGGCTTGACGGAAGACTAACAAGTTTGTCACAATAATATTTGCCCAAATATTCTATCTATAGAATAGGTTATAGCATACTGTCGCGAGGATCAAATTGGCCAGATCGTGGTCGACTCCGCGATTGCGGTTCATCGGGTGCTTGGACCGGGGCTATTGGAGTCGGTTTACGAAGTCGCTCTGGCACACGAGCTCGAGCGGCGTGGTTTGGAGATCGAGCGCCAAGTCCCAATCGGGATTGAGTATGCCGGATTGCGCTTCGACGAGGGATTTCGCGCAGGCATCTTGATCGAAGAACGCGTCATCTTGGAGCTCAAGTCCATCGAACAGGTGCGGGCAGCTCACCGGAAACAAATCCAAACCTATCTACGACTGAGCGGGTGTAAGCTCGGTTTTCTGCTCAACTTCGGCGACGCCCTGATGAAAGACGGAATCACCCGCGCGGTGAACGGTCTAGAAGAAGCCTCGTAGCCGCAGCGCATCTTGGCGCCTTGGCGTCTTGGCGCGAGAATATTCTCTTTCGCGGCGCGAAGGGTCATTTCCTCACTCGTACTAGAACCGAGGGCATCGACGAGCTCGTCAGCGTATGCGAAGGCCGGCAGAGGCGGCTGCGCGGTACGTAGGGAAAGTATTTCTTTCTCGCGCCAAGACGCAAAGACGCCAAGGATTTCGATCACGCTCGACGACTCAGCGGGTCTGAATTCGGTTTTTACGCTCGACTTCGGTGACGCCCCCAATCCATGAACAGAACCACCAGAGCAGTGCAGGGTCAGGAAGAAGCCCTATTGCCGCAGCCCATCTTGGCTTGGCGTGATAAACGCCTTTTCGCAGCGCGTATCCTGGTTGTGAACGGGCTGCTAATCTTCGCGCGCCATGTTCGACCTCTGCCTTCGCGACCGCTGCATTGCACTCGGAGTACTGGCGATGCTCAGCGCCTGCAAGCCAGCAGCCGAGGAAGTGCTGCCGGTTGCCGGCCAGCTGCCCGCCACCGTGCAGCGCGACGATCAAAGCGATCTGGCTGCCGAAATGAAGGCGGCAAAGCTGGCCGCCCGGCACCCGTCGGACGGCGCCGGCCGCGCCTGGCTGACCAGCGGTCCGCGAAGCGTCACCGTTTCGCAAGCAGCGCGCTGGCAGATCACCTTCGAAGCTGGAGAGCTGGGAATCGCCGAAGGCGGCGCCGTCATCTTCATGGTCTCGCCGTTCTGGGGCTGGTCGCCACCACAGACGACGCACGCGTCCCTGTCCGGGTTCACGACGGTGAGCAGCGACGCCGCCGGCGTCGCGCTGACGGCGAACCCGACCGGGCGGTCGATGATGGGTATCGCCATCGGCGGTCGCCGCCTCGAAGCCGGTGAGACCATCCGCATTGACTACGCCGGCCGCGCCGACAAGTTTGCCGAGTCGGCGTCGCGCCTGTGGATTGGCGTCGACGGCGACGGCGACGGCCGGCATCGCTTTCTCGCCGATTCGCCGGCGATCGAAGTGGAAGCGGCGACGCCGAATCGGCTGATCGCCCTCGGCCCGGCGACGGCGCGACCGGGGCAGCCTTTCGAAATCCGGGTGTCGGCGCTCGACCGGCGCGGCAACGCCGGCGCGCGCTTCGCCGACGCGGTAGCGCTGACCAGCGATCCGCCCGGCTTGCAAATGCCAGCCGAGCTTCGCCTCGGCGAGAACGGCAGCGCCGGCGTTCGCGCCACCGCCCGACAACCGGGCGTCTACCGCTTGCACGCCAAGACCGCCTCTCTCAAAGCGGTGAGCAATCCGATCGTCGTCGGCGCCGCGCCGGCGCAGATCTACTGGGCCGATTTGCACGGCCACTCCGGATTGTCCGACGGCACCGGCACGCCACAGGACTACTTTCGCTACGCCCGCGACGTCGCCAACCTCGACATCGTCGCCCTCACCGACCACGACCACTGGGGGGTCCTCCATCTGGATGAGAACCCACGACTCTGGACGGCCATCGAGGAGCACACCCGCGCCTTCAACCAACCGGGCACGTTCGTCACCCTGCTCGGCTACGAGTGGACGAGTTGGATCTCCGGCCACCGCCACATTCTCTACTTCGAAGACTCCGGCCCTCTCTACTCCTCCATCGACGACGAACACGACACGCCGCAGGAAGTGTGGGACGCCTTGCGCGGCCGACCTGCGATCACCGTCGCCCACCACTCGGCCGGCGGCCCGATCGCAACCGATTGGACGATCGCCCCGGACCCGGAGCTCGAGCCGATCACCGAAGTCGTCTCGATCCACGGCGTCAGCGAAGCCGAGGATTCCCCTTCCGTCATCTACAATCGTCTGCCCGGCAACTTCGTGCGCGACGTTCTGGACCGCGGCTACCGCCTCGGCTTCGTCGGCAGCGGCGACAGCCACGACGGCCATCCCGGCCTGGCGCAACTGGCCAACGGCGGCACCGGAGGACTGGCCGCCATCATCGCCGAGGAGCTGACCCGCCCCGCCCTGCTCGAAGCCATCCGCCGCCGCCGCGTCTACGCCACCTCGGGACCGCGCATCTACCTGCGCTGCGCACTCGGCACCGCACCGATGGGATCCTCGGTCGCCCGCGGCGATCTCGAAGAAGAAGCAAAGCTCTACGTACACGCCATCGGCACGAGCGAGATCCGCTGGCTCGACGTCATCCGCAGCGGCACCGTCGCCCGCACGGAAGTCGGCGAAGCAGAAATCGAAGCCCTACTCCCCTTCACCGATCCAAAACCCGGCGAGTACATCTACATCCGCATCATCCAAACCGACGGTGGCCTCGCCTGGTCCAGCCCGATCTTCATCGAGTGAGGAGCATCGCGGGACCGGGCGTTCACGCGCACGATCCGCCTCAGCACGCGACGGGACGTCTCCCGAAGATCCGTCCCGAGAGTGTATTTGTGATAACGAGAAAAATTCCGAACGATTTGCTCAAAGTACAGGCAGAGATCGTACGTCGCCTTGTAGATCGGCAAATGCTCCGTCTGCGCCATCGCCACCTTCTCGAATACACGCGCTCGCGGGGGGCACTGCCCCCCGCACCCCCGGGATCAAAGAATCAAAGTCTCAAATGACCAAAGAATCGATCATGAGCCGCCGCGGACGGCACGAACGTAGTGGGTAAGGCTCTTACCGCCCTCATCCACGAAGCCGTCGCCGAAATACACGCCCCACGCGAAGTCAGGACTGTTCTCGTAGGTAGTAGACGACCAGTAGAAATTCGAACGCGTGCAACTGCACGTGAACACCGAACAGCCAGCTGTGCATCCCGAATCAAAGGCCGGATCGACACTCGGGCCAACCCGACCAAAATCCCGGAGGCTCTCCAACTCCATCACGTTTGGTAGGCGCCAGTCCGTGTATCCGGCGAAACCGCCCCCTGCGTTCAGGCTCGCTATCTTGTTCGTGAATGCAGTGTACCAGGTGTATGTAAGGTCCTTGTCATGCACCACGTCGCCATCGTCGCTGAGCTTTTCCCACATGAGCCCCGTGACATTGTCCGTTATGGTACCGTCGCCATTGTCCGTGTAGCTGCGCGCGGTTCCCGCACCAACCGAGCCGTCTTGACCTGCGGGCGAACCGGGGCATGGGCCCAGTGTACCAGCCCCTTGGTCACATTGCGTTTGGCCCGTAGCCAACAAACTACCGGCCGCGGGGAGCGATCCTCCGGCGAGCGCATTGGCCACGCCGTCCGCATGCGCCGTAACTAAGTTCTGGATCGCCGTGTCCGATACAGAATCGACACAGGTAGTCCCCTTGTCGATCGCTTTCTGTTCGGCCTTGGCCCACTTATCAAGGAGCTTGGTGTCACACTTGCTGTAGTCTGGAGCTTCCCCCTTCTTGATGGCCTTAGCTTCGGCCTTCTGGCGGCAGAAGGCGTACTTGCCAGCAATCTTGTTCTTATCCGCCTCGCACTTATCCTCCGGCGTGATTGCCAGGGCTGAACCGGCAAAGCTAGTGGTAAGTGCAACCGTTATCATCCAGGTCTGATTCTTCACCCTTCTCCTCCTTCGTGTTCGTACAATCACTAGTCGCGCCCGAAAACAGAGCGCCACATTCGTCGAAAAAGGTCGCGTAACCTTTCTGGTTATTGCGCCTTGGCCTTAAACTGCCCCACCTCGTTTTTCTTGATGTCGAGTGTGTCGTATGTTCCCTCGAAGCAGACGCCCGTCTCTCGATTCGTAAGCTGCACAGTGACGGGCAAAGCCAAGGGGGGAGTGATCTCGGGTAGAGCGCTACCTCTGCCCTTTGCTATTGCCTTGGACTTGCCAGACACCCCTCCTTTTAGCACGATCTTCTGCACACCAGAGGCTGCCCCACTCTTGTCTTTGTACTTGTAGCCCTTGTCTCCGAGGGGGGCCCACTTCACCGCGTCCGGCCAGACCGCGGTTTCTGCCAAAAGCGACGATGTTGCGCCAGCGTAAAGACACAGGCTGTAGCGGGTCGTGTTCGTTGGGTCAGCGAAGTCCGACGGCATAGTCTCGTCGCCCCTGAGCCATTTCCAAACCACCTTGTCCCTGCTGTCATCGACCTTGTCTTTGACGACCAGGATCGATTTCAGCGCGGAGCGACATGACGCAGGCGTAGGATCACAAGTGAGTGCACGAGAGTACTGGATGCTCTCAAGAGCGGAACTACCAGGATCCGAAACCCAGACAGCAACCCAACTACTGGCGTTGTCTGCCCTGATGTCGGGGGCGTAGTTGTCGGTCGTATCCAACGCTCCCGTGTTGAGCGCGCTTGGGGTACCCCACGTTATTCCATTGTCCCGCGATCGCGCGACCAAGATATCGGCCGTGCCTTCAGATTCGTCCACTCGATGCCAAATGACCGTCCAGTTACCAGCGCCGTCGGTACTCACCGACGGAATCTCATCTAAAACCGCATTGGCCGGGTGGACCAGTGCAGGGTTGCTCCAGCTCATTCCATTGTCGCTCGATCGCGCAACGACAATGTCAGGATTCGTCGAGAAATTGGGACGGTAGTACCAAACGGTGAGCCAATTGCCGGCTCCGTCCGTGCTCAAGTGGGGCCATTGATCGTCGCTTGCGGAGGAATCCGAGGAGGCATTGGCATTCAGCGCCGTGGGGGCACTCCAACTGGCGCCGTTGTCTGTCGAGCGCGCCACCAAGATGTCATCGTCCTGACCGATGGTACTGCCGAGGTCGTCACGGGATTCCCAGACGGCGACCCAGTTACCAGCGCCGTCGGTACTCAGCTGCGGAAAATTATCGTCGCCAGAGTCGGAAACGGCATTAGTGTTGAGCGTCGTGGGGGCACTCCAACTGGCGCCGTTGTCTGTCGAGCGCGCCACCAAGATGTCATCATCCGAGCCGATACTACCGTCGTCGAAAGGAAAATTGGATTGCCAGACCGCGACCCAGTTGCCGGCTCCGTCCGTGCCGAGGTGCGGAAACGAATCATCAAAGAAATCCAGAGCTGAAGCCGCGTTGCCGTTGAGCGCCGTGGGAGCACTCCAACTCGCACCATTGTCCGTTGAGCGCGCGATAAGAACATCCCGATCAGTGCCGATGGTGCCGCTCAGGTCGTCAGACGACTGCCAGACCGCGAGCCAGATGCCGGCACCGTCAGTACTCAGCTGCGGCCTAGTATCGTCGCCAGTGTCCGAGGCAGCATTGGTGTTGAGAGCAGCTGGGGCGGCCCAGCTCGTGCCGTTATCTGCGGAGCGTGCAACGAGGATGTCGCTGTCCGATCCGATAGTGCCGCCAAGATCATCTTCGGACTGCCAGACCGCGACCCAGTTGCCGGCTCCATCTGTGCTCACCCGCGGGCTCCAGCCCGGCTGATCGGCAATCGACAGTTCGCCAGGGGGACTGAAGACCTGGGCGGATACCGAGGATGAGGCGGCGGCTACCAATGCAAGCCAGAGCAGGACGGAAAGCATCCACTTCCGAGAACCACGAGGTCGCTCAGGTCCTGGCTTGGGTAGCCGTCCAAGCCTCTTGGTTCGAGCGGTTGGCAACGGGTTCATAGTCCTCCTCGAACCGCCCGGTAACTCGCAAGTTCATCCGGGTCGAGCGTCATGATCCCCCTCCTCCTTCGTGTTCGTACAATCACTAGTCGCGCCCGAAAACAGAGCGCCACATTCGCCGAAAACGGTCGCGTAACCTTTCTGGTTACAATGTAACGTCACGCCTGAACCTATTGCCTGAAGTTGACAAAAACACGCGGCTGAAATACGACACCGGCGAACCGCCGAGACAACAAATGACCAGTACCGACGTGTGCCGGAGCCTCATCGAGCGCGGCTACGCCGACATCAGGAGCGGTACGCCTCTGTCTGAGCGAGAGGCCGTTTTCGACGAGGCGCTTCGCCTAGCAAGGGAGATCGAAGACCCACAGCTCTTCGGCGAGGCTGCACTCGGCCGCGTGGCGCGCAAGGTCAACTTCAGCCCCGGAAGCGAACATAGTGTGCGACTTCTCCGCGAAGCGATTTCCTACGGTCCTCCGCCCCCATTGCGTGCAGAATTGACGGCCTGTCTTGCACTTCTTCTTCGCCGTCCCGATCACGACAAGGAAAAGGAAACACTCAGCAAAGTTGCGCTTACACATGCTCGGAGTTGTGGGCAAGATCGAACGCTCGCCGCCACCCTGATTCACAGACACGACGCGACTTGGGGACCGGAACGGACGAAGGATCTTCTCAAGCTCGTCCGAGAGGCCAAGGAGATCGCCACTGCGATCGGGGACTGCGACCTTCAAATGTCGGCGCGGCAGCGGATCACCGTCCATGCCCTCGCGATGGGAGACCTGGCGACCGTAAAGCGTGAGTTGCGGGTCGTCCGCAACGATGCGGAGTACCTTGGCGATCCCGCCTACCTCTGGTGGGAGACATCGTTTCGAGCCACACTAGCGATTGTGCAGGGCGACCTAGAACGAGGGGCAGAGCTCAGCGCCTCCGCGTTCAACGATCACGGTGGGGCGTGGAACGACTACGACCACGAGATTTTCTATGCACAGATGTTTACGCTTCAGTGGTTTCGCGGTGGACTTCACGACCTAGAGGTATCCATTCGCTCCGAAGCGCATCGAGACCACCATCCGATCTATGACAGCGCCTACGCCCTGCTGCTCACCGAGCTCGGCCGCATCGACGACGCACGCCATCAACTCGACATTGTCGCTTCGTCAGGCTTCGACAACATTCCACGAGACCAATCCTGGCTCGTCGCGATGTCGATCCTCGCCGAAGCGTGCGCAGAAGCCAAGGTACAGCGCTACGCGGAGTACATCTACGACCTCCTCCGCCCCTACGCGGGACTACAGATCGTTGGCACTGGGATTGGGGGACTAGCGCTCGGCGCGGTCGATCTCGCGCTCGGAAGACTCGCCCTCGCTCTCGATCGATGGCCAGACGCCGAGGATCACTTACTCGCGGCGCTGGTCGCCAATCGAAGGATTTGCGCCCAGCCCTTCGTCGCCACTTCGCACTGCTTCCTGGCACGGCTCTACGCAACCAGAGCCGACTGCCCTGACTGGAAAAAAGCAAAAGAGCATTGTGACGAGTGCTGCGAGATATCCGAGCGCATCGGCCTCGAGAATTTGAAGTCGAAGATTCCAAATTATCGAACACAGCAGAGTCAGCACGTCAGTCGTTGTCCCGGACACGCCAATCCAAGCGGCGATGTTCCGCGAAGGAGCGCACTTGGTTATCGATCTACCCGATCGGCGAATTTCGCTAAAAACACTTCTCGGACACCGTTACCTATTGGAGCTACTAGCGAATCCAGACAGGGATTTTCTGGCCCTCGATTTGATTCAGCGCCTCAATCCCCGCGCGGCCGTGCGTGCCCAAAGGATAGGGGACCCAAACCTCCTGGACGGCTTCGGGCCGGCGCTCGACGACCAGGCCAAGGCGGCTTACCAGAACCGAATCAGGGACCTGGAGGAGCTTGAACGCGAGGCGACGGCACAAAACGACCCGGAGAAAGCGAGTCAGGCACACGCGGAACGCGAGACGCTGATCAGTCAGCTACACAAGGATTTCGGCCTCGGAGAACGAAATCGCAAGCGTGGATCAAATCTCGAGCGCGCGCGCGTAAGTGCGACGAAGGAAATCCGCTTTGCAATTCGCAAGATCAACAGTCACTCAGAATTTCTGGGCGACGAGCTTCAGCGCTCAATCGAAACAGGTGTTTATTGCCGGTACTCCCCAGGTTCAGCGCCACGTATCGTGTGGCATATCAAAGGCACCAGCTCACAGAGGTAATCCACGAACCGGTTCCTGAGATCATCACGATCGAGGTGACAGTCTTACAGTGTTTCTGATCGTGAGGTCCGTCGCATCTACCACAATGAGCTGATCCGATTCAGAGTCCACCGCGACGAGGCATTCCCGTGCCTCCGTAAGCGGCGCGAGCGCCATGCCTATCGACACCACGACTGCGAGAAACGAGAAGTGCTGACACCTACGTGTACGGCGCATTGATCCGAAGGGACAAATTTTCCCGCCAAGACGCCAAGGCGCCAAGAAGTTGGCTGGGCTTCTGATCTTCCCGTGACGTGTTCGAACCTCGCCGACGAACTAGAACTAGCTTTTTGGCTTCGTCGGTCGCTTCTCCGCTCACGTCATTCTTGGCGTCTTGGCGTCTTGGCGGGAGGAAAAGCAGACGCTAGCCACACCGTTGTCGCCGCGAAGGCATCCTTGCATCTGCTACTGTTCCCATTGGTGTCCCCTCAACTCGAATGGCGGAATCACTCAACTACTCGCATCCATCGAGTGCTGCTCGAACGCCTGAGACGATCTCGGACACACTGACCTCGCGATCTCGATCGAGATCTGCTGCGGAACATGTGTGACTATCACCTTTCGACAGAGCTAACCCTACCCCCACGATCAGCTCGTCAATCGTGACACGATCGTTGTCGTCGCAATCCACCGGGCAAGCGCAGCGAACGACAGTCATCTCGGTTGGAACGCACCGGGCATTCGGATTGCTGGAAAACGGGGGGCCGTGGATCCGTCCGCAGTGGTCGCCATCCCTTGATAGAACATCGACGCTGCCGTTTTCCAAATCGAAGGCAGCGATTCTCACATAGGGTATCGCGCGATCCGTGATTGGGACGATTCCAAACATCCGCGACTCGTCAGCTGAAAAGACCAACCCACCTACGCGAAGTTCCATCGTGTCGAGCTCATCGATCCGCAACCGAGTATTCGCGTCAATCACCTCGACCTTGTCACCACTCACGAGGTAGACCCTCGCCCCACTGGGCCCCGAATAGATGGTCCTGGACTCACGCGATTCAACCACCTCACCTGAGTCCAGGTCGAAAACGAGATACCGCAAGGGGGCGCCGCCATCCTCTCTTGCGCTTGCAAACAACCATCGACCATTCGGTGAGAAAGCGATTTTTCTGAAGACGAATCCGGCTGAAAACAAAAGCCGCGAGCTTTCACCCGACGTCGGATCCACGCGATGTAGTCCGTGGCTACCGCCACCGAAGGCATAGAACGAGCCATCCGGGTGCTCTACCAGATCGGCGTGTGCCGCCATCGGTATCTCACGGACTTGGAGTGTCTGCATGTCAACGAGCGACATACCGCAGCGCTCGCTACCCGGAGCCGTGTTCGCAACAGCCAAGTAAGAGCCATCCCGTGAGAAGCGAACCGCTGTACTGTCCAACGGATGGCCGATATTGAAGGTGCCGACAAAACGGCTCTGGTGCCAATCGAACAGATCAACGACACAGGTGCCCGTACTCGTGGCCACGACGCCCGTTTCTCGAAGTCCATCGATCCTGGTCGCGCGCAGGCCAGTCCAACCTGCCTCGCGCGCGCAACCCACGGCGACCCGGCTCGGCAGCCTCACATCGAACCTGACTACGAAATCCGTCGCATCCACCACAATGAGCTGATCCGATTCAGAGTCTACCGCGACGAGGCATTCCCGTGCCTCCGCAGGCGGCGCGAGCGCCATGCCTATCGACACCACGACTGCGAGAAACGAGAAGTGCTGACACCTACGTGTACGGCGCATTGATCTGAAGGGACAATTTTTCCCGCCAAGACGCCAAGGCGCCAAGAAGTTGGCTGAGCTTCTGATCTTCCCGCGACGTGTTCGAACCTCGCCGACGAACCAGTTTTTTGGCTTCGTCGGTCTCTTCTTTGCTCATGTCTTTCGTGGTGCCTTGGCGTCTTGGCGGGAGGGAAAGCGGACGCTAGCCACACCGTTGTCGCCGCGAAGGCATCTTTGCATCTGCTACTGTTCCCATTGGTGTCCCCTCAACTCGAATGGCGGAATCACTCAACTACCCACACCCGTTGAGCGCCGCCCGCACTCCGGAAATGAGTTCGGGTACGCTGATCTCACCATCTCTATCGAGATCCGCTGCCGAACACGTTTCATTGCTGCCACCGGACAAAGCCAAGTTCACACCTATAACCAACTCGTCAATGGTCACGCGATTATCGTCGTTGCAATCCGTAGGACAAGAACAACGAACTACCGTCATCTGGGTAGGGATGCATCGAGTGCTTGGATTGCTCGATATTTTGGGGCTTGCGTGAAACCGCCCGCAGTGATCGCCAGCTGTCGACACAGTCCGAACACTGCCGCTCTCTAAGTCGAAAGCTGCAATTCTAACGTGCGGAGTGGCGCGATCCGTAATTGGTATGATTCCGAACATTCGCGACTCGTCTTCCGAGAACACGAGATCCAATACTCGAAGGCCCATCGTGCTCAGTTCGTCGATCAGTAGCCGAGTGCGCGCGTCAACTATTTCAATCTCGTCGCCACTGGCGAGGTAAACTCTGTCTCGATCTGGTCCAGAATAGACGGCCGCATGATCATGCGACTCAACTATTTCCCCCGATCTCAGATCGAAAACAGAATAGTGAAAAAGAGCACTGTCTGCCGCACTCGCGTTCGCAAACAGCCACCGGCCATCGGGCGATACTGCAACCGTCCAGAACTTGAACCCGTCTGCAAATGGAAGTGGCGAGCTTTCACCTGTGGTGGGGTCGACGCGGTGTATTCCAACGCTGGCACGGCCATGTGCATAGAAGGACCCATCGGGGTGCTCGACGAGAAACCCATCTGGCGCTAGCCCGGGAATCGATACCTCACGGACCTGGTGTGTTTGCATGTCAACCAGCGAAACTCCACCGCGCTCACTGCCTGGAGCGGTGTTTGCTACAGCCAAGTAAGACCCATCACGCGAGAAACGAACAGCCGTCCGGTCCAGCGGATGGCCGATGTTGAACGTGCCTATGTATCCCGTTCGAGTATCAAACAGCTCAATGACACAAGTGCCCGTACTGACGGCAACAACCCCCGTCTCCCGAATTGCGTCGATTCTACTTGCCCCCAGACCGGGGTAACCAGCCTCGCGCCCACAGTTGACCGCAATTCGACCCCTTAGTCTTACAGTGTTTCTGATCGTGAGGTCCGTCGCATCCACCACAATGAGCTGATCCGATTCAGAGTCTACCGCCACGAGGCATTCCCGTGCCTCCGCACGGAGTGCGAGCGCCATGCCTATCGACACCACGACTGCGAGAAACGAGAAGTGCTGACACCTACGTGTACGGCGCATTGATCCGAAGGGACAAATTTTCCCGCCAAGACGCCAAGGCGCCAAGAAGTTGGCTGGGCTTCTGATCTTCCCGTGACGTGTTCGAACCTCGCCGACGAACCAGTTTTTTGGCTTCGTCGGTCTCTTCTTTGCTCATGTCTTTCGTGGTGCCTTGGCGTCTTGGCGGGAGGGAAAGCGGACGCTAGCCACACCGTTGTCGCCGCGAAGGCATCTTTGCATCTGCTCATGCAGTTGGAGGGCGTTGCACACGAGGCCGTAGGCCAACCGGTATTGACGTACGCTCTTTTTCGCACGCATCGGCGCTCCCCTCATCCTGGCCTTCTCCCAAAACCGGGAGAAGGGATTGACGGTCGTTCCGTATCTCCGAGACTCGTCAACTGAAATCAACGGACCGACTGCTACCTTAACGCAAACATGGACACGCCGCTTCTACCAACCCGATCCCGAGTAGCGCACGCTCCGATGGTATGCGCCCACTACTCGTCCAGGTGTTCCGTCCCGAGGACGAGGGCGAGTCCTCGGAGGACTTCCCGCAGTCTTGTGTAGCTGATCGATCCGACTGCCTTGCCGAGGCGCGCTCGGTCGACTGTCAGAATCTGACTCACGTTGACTACGCAAGATCGCGGCAGGCTCGCCTCGCCCTTGCGCAATCGGACGTTTCCAGGCGCCGCGGCCAGCCGTAGATTCGTCGTGATCGCCGCAACCACCGTCGTAGCGATCGCACTGCGGTTGAAGCGGTCGTGCTGAACGATCACCGCAGGGCGCCGGCCGCGCGGCTCCGATCCCTTTCCCCCGAACCGCAACCAGTAGACCTCTCCCTGCCGCATCACCAGCGCTCGTTCGTCCAGTCGACTGCCACTTCCTCCAGCTTCTCGACATCACTGCGCTGTTCATCGCGCAGAGAATCGTCGGCGAAGAGATCGTCCAGCCGGTTCGTCACCTCGGCATCGCGGCGCGCCCGCACCGCCAGCTCCAGAACGCGGCAGACGAATCGACTTCTCGACTCGCCCCGCTCCCTCGCCGCGCGGTCCACCGACTCGAGAAGCTCCTCGGGAACCGCAATCGCCGTCTTTCTGGATGCCATTGGGTACTCCCAATTAGAATACCAAAGTGACTACCACGGATCGGTGTTCTTCGAAACCTCGGCGGGGAAGGAGCGGTCTCAACTCTGATCCCAATGATCGCCAAGACCGCCAAGGCCCGCCAGATCTCGATTTCAACCTGCCAGAGGGACCATACCTTGTATATTGAGCAGTTTTTGTGCAATTTACAAGATATGATTCCTCGTTGGCTCAACTCCCGGTTGAGGAAGAGTCTCGCTCGAGCTCCGGCCGTGGTTCTCTTGGGGGCACGGCAGGTCGGCAAGACGACACTGGCCAAGGCGATCGCCGCCGGCCAACGGTCTACGTATTTGGACCTCGAGGCACCCGAGGACTCGTTGAAGCTCACCGATGCCGCCGGCTTTCTCGGCGCCCGCGGGGACCAATTGGTCGTTCTCGACGAGATTCAACGCGCACCCGATCTCTTTCCGGTGCTGCGCGGCATCATCGACGACAACCGGCGAGCCGGCCGCGAGGTTGGTCAATACTTGTTGCTGGGTTCGGCCTCGCCGGATCTCCTGCGGCAGTCCTCGGAGAGTCTGGCAGGGCGCATCAGCTACACCGAAATGGCTGGTTTCAACGTTCTGGAAGTAGGTACCGACGCCCAAGCTCTCCGAACACTGTGGCTGCGCGGCGGCTTTCCCGTCTCCTTCCAGGCCGGCGACGATGATTCCGCCATGGATTGGCTCGAGGATTTGATTCGCACTTATCTCGAACGAGACATTCCGCAGATGGGCTTCCGCATTCCCGCAACCAGGTTGCGCCGCCTGTGGACGATGTTGGCGCACCTGCAAGGCGAGACCGTCAACGTCTCCAAGCTCGCCGCCAATCTCGAAGTGCAGCGCGCGACCATCAGCCACTACATCGACGTCCTATGCGACCTGCTCCTGCTGCGACGGGTGAGCCCGTGGCACGGCAACATCAAGAAGCGCCTGGTGAAGTCGCCGCGCTACTACGTGCGCGACAGCGGAGTGCACCACCGACTCCTCGGCATCGGCAGTCACGACGCTCTGTTGTCCAACCCGATTCTGGGAAAGAGCTGGGAGGGCTTTGTCGTCGAGAACATCCACTCCGTTCTCCCCCGCCGCGCCCAAACCTATTTCTACCGCACTGCAGCAGGAGCGGAGATCGATCTGGTCATCGAGCTCTCCTCGACCGAGATCTGGGCAGTGGAAATCAAATACGGCACCGCACCAAAGATCGGCAAGCACTTCAGCCAGACCTGTGACGACGTCGGCGCCGCGAAGAAGTTCATCGTCTACGGCGGCGAGGACGAGTTTCCCGCTGGCCGCGGAGTCACCGTCATCGCGCTGCCCAAGCTCATGCAGAAGTTGGCAGAAGCTTCGTAGGCGGGCTTCGACCCCTTGCCCCTGGTAGGCGCGATTTCCGCGGCGGCACCGACCTCGAATGAAGGCACTACGGGGGGTTATCGGGCTGACCAAACCGAGAAGGACTCAAAGGTCGAAGGCGTTTTCGTACAGAGTTGAGGTGAGAGTAATTCAGGCGGGTTTGATTCCAAACCTGAAACCCCAGCGTACCGTCGTCCCACCTCTATCGTTCTTGACACCCCTTACCACTCTCCTTACCTTGGTCGGGTGAAGGCGACGGTAACCAGCAAGGGGCAGATCACGATCCCTGCCGCCATCCGCGAGAAGCTCCAAATCGAACGCGGCACCGTCCTGATCTTCGACGAGAGCGCTGCCTACCTCAAAGCCTCCAAGGCGCCCGAGCGCGACGACATGCGCAAGGTCATCGGGATCGGGCGCGACGCGCTCGAAGCCAGCGACCGGGACGAGCTGCTGGACGAGCTGCGCGGCCCGGTTGCGCTACCACCCAAGGGTCGACGACGTCGTTTCGGAGGAACACCCAATGGTGTCCTGTCATGGGATCAACCGAGATGGGGACTCAAAGGTCGAAGGCTTTTTCGTACAGGGCTGCTACGTCGAGCGAGATCCCCAGGCTCGGCAGGGGCAGGACGGCATCGGGTTCGCGGTACTCGGTGTGCTGCCAACGGTTCTGCGCTCTCGAGTGCGATTGAACGCACCGGCGGTCTTGTTCGATCGCCAGAAAGTGACGGAGCGAAGGGATCGCTCTGTAGAGTTCGAGCTTCTCGCCGAGGTCGTACGCTCGTGTCGCCGGCGAGAGAACCTCGACGAGCAGGATCGGATTGGTCACGACGTCCGCCCTGCCCTGGCCGAGCTGCGCTTCACCGCAAATGACCATGACATCAGGATAGGTGATCAGCCCATCGGGGGTGAGGAGTCTCATGTCACTACCCAATGACCGGCACGGTCCGTCGCGCAGAGCATTGCCGAGCTCGCGCAGCAGATTCGCGGCAATGACATTGTGCGCAAGGGTGCCGCCGGCCATCGCAAAGATTTCCCCCTTGAAGAACTCGTGGTGCACGGTGGAACCTTCCTCGAGGGAGAAATAGTCTTCGAGGGTGTACATTCTCTGCGGCTGTGAAGCCATGGCTAGGTGAGAGTAACTCAGGCCCGGTCTGATTCCAACCTGCGAAGTTCACCTGCGAAGTTCGCAAGCGCACAAACACACGCTACCGAAACGCAGGTGCACTCCCGCTCCCACCTCGTACCTCAATCGTCACGCACCGGCTCGGAGACGTCGAAGGTCGTGACCAGCTCGGTGCCGTCGTCGAGGACGATGTGCACTTCGGCGTCGCGGCTGGGCGACACGCCGCGGGCGACCAGGCGATAGCTCTCCCAGTGCATGCGGACGGGTGGCTGCGAATCGAAGGCGACTTCGCCCGCCGCCGGGACCAGCGGCAGGCGCCTGGCGTCGCTGATGAAGGCTTCGAACACTCCCTCACCGGTGCGGATCTCGATGTGATGGTCTCCCACCATACCGAGCTGTCCGCCGTGCCGGGACTCGTGGTTCATGTGCGCTTCACCGCCGTGCCCCGCTCCGGAATAGCGCAGAAAGGGAACGGCAAAGAGGTAGAGGCCGAGCGCCGTCGCCCCGGCCCAGCGCAGGAACGTCACGGCGCCCTGCGCACCGCCGCCGTCAACCACATCAGAATCAGAGCCGGCAGATAGACCCCGGGAAAGTCGATCAGCCAGTGCTCGGATCCGACCAGGCCGCGCAGCGTGTCGACGACGTGCACGAGTGCGTGCAGCACATAGAACCCTGCAACACCGCCGACGATGGGAACCCGCCACTGCGGCCGAACGAGGTCGACCGCCAATACGACAGGTCCGTAAACTGCCTGCTGTACGAGCTCCACGCGCGCACTTCGAAGAACCAGAAAGTGCTCGAAGGCGGCGCCGAAGAGCTCGCTACCGAGCTCAATCCTGCCGCGCCCGCAGAGGTGATTCGTGATGCCGACATCGCAGAGGTAGTGCTTCGCACGCGCCACTGCCTTGCGGATTCACGTTTTCCGAAACGCCGGCAACGAGAAACCCAACAACGTATCCTCGAGAATCAGCCTTCCCCTGCAACAGAAAGGGGTTGGTCGCCCCTACGTATTCGCGATTGCCTAGTCTCCGCCAGCCTCGGTTCTGGACTGCGTTATTGCCTTGATTAGAATTAGACGGAGCCACTCATGTCACTCAGGGCTATGCACGTTCGTCATACGACGTTGGAGTTCGCGATGCGAAAAGCCTCCGAGTTTGGATGTGTCGTTGCGCTTCTTATCCTACCGCCGCCTGACGTCCTCAACGCCACCCGCGGCTACGATTCGCTGCATCGCGGGTCCCGATTCCTCGACGTCCGATACTGGGGGCTTACGTCAAATCTCCAGCTAATACGGCCTATGTCACCGTGACGACTCTCGATCGCTGTTACCCGCTACCCGCCGCGGTCCCGGTTTCGGATGCGTCCGTCCTCAAGGCGATTCGACTGTTCACCGCTCCCATCATCGCGGAATTCAGCCCCCGAGGCATGATGCCCGCCATTCGATACATCATCTTGTTCATGAGGCCGGGGATGATCAGAGAGCGACGCCCCAGGCCGCGGAGCGCCGAGCGCACCACCTTCGGCGTCTTTGCGATGGGCATGGGAACACGGGAGAGGTCGAGGTTGTCGGTGAACCCGGGGGCGGTGAAGCCCGGAAGCAGCGTAGACACGTCGACGCCGTGGGCGCGCAGCTCGTAGTGGAGCGCCTCGCCGAGCAATAGATCGTACGCCTTGGTCGCCGGGTAGTTCCGCATCCGCGGAGCGCCCATAAAGGCGACCATCGAAGAGACGAACAGGACTCCGCCGCGTCGTCTCGCGGCCATCTCGCGTCCGTACTCGAGACTCAACACCGTCGGGACCGTCGTGTTCACCTCGATCATCGCTCGGAGCTCTTCGGCATCGCCATCGAGGAAGGCGCCGATCGTGCCGATGCCGGCGTTGTTGACGAGAAGTCCGACCTCGCAGTCGGCCGTCGCGACGCGAATCTCTTCCAGGAAGCTCGAGTCCCGCAGGTCCACCGGCACGGACAGCGTCTCCACTCCGTGCGCCGCACGCAGCTCCTCGCCGAGCTCCTCGAGGAGTCGCCTGCGACGCGCGACGAGAACGAGATTCAGACCCTCGGCCGCGATCTGACGCGCCAACTCTCGCCCGATTCCCACGGAAGCGCCCGTAACCAGCGCCCAAGGTCCATATCGCTTCTCGAAGTCCTTCATCCCTCCTGCCTCCGATGCCAACTCGGGGGTTTCCAACTGATCGATTAGATATTACGATCACTCGGTCGCTGTCAAGGGAAACGGCGGCTTGACATTGGGTCCGCGTTGCCGTATCCAACTGATCAGTTTGAAATGGTCTCCACGTTTTCCCATGCCGCGCCCCAAGCAATTCGATCCGGACGAGGCCCTCGAGCGGGCCATGCAACTCTTCTGGTCCCGAGGCTTCGAGGCCACGTCCCTCTCGGACCTCGAAGAGACCATGGAGATCAATCGCTTCAGTATCTATGCGACCTTCGGCGACAAGCGTGCGCTATTCCTCGCCGCCCTCGATCTCTACCGCGACCGGATCGTGTCGGAGCTGCTCGCGCCCCTGGAGAGGGGGGATGGCGGGCTGGATTCGATTCGACTCTTCTTCGATGGGCTCTCTCGAGGCGTGTCGCAGGCGACCACGCGGATGGGCTGCCTGATGGTCAACTGCGTGGCCGAGCCGAGCCTGGAGGACCCCGAAACCGCGCGCCGGATCGAGGCCCACTTCGAGCGTGTCCACCGGGCGTTCACGCGAGCTCTGATCCAGGCGCGCCGCCGGGGCACGCTCCGCTTGGGGCTGACCGTGCCCGATCTCTCCGCTCACCTCGTCGTCGTACTGAAGGGCGTTCTGGCCGGAGTGCGCCTCGGCGAGAGCAAGCGACGACTCCGAGGTGCAATCCGGGTCGTACTGAACGAGGTCGACAGCTGGAAACTCAGGGGGCGTCAGCCGCGCGCACAGCGCGCACGAGCCCCTCGGCGGTAAACGGCATGCCAGAGGCCCGAGCGCCAAGACGTGAACTTGCGACAGTCGCCGTGGCGGCGACCGCGTTCGCGACCTCCATCCTCGTCGGCTGCGGCGACCGCGAGAGCGGTGCACCACTGCGGGTCAGGTCCTCCTGTCGGCTACAGAACGGCGCGCACGCCGGCAACGGCGCACTCTTTCCGCCAGGCGGGGGAGAAGTCTACCTCGTCAGCCTCTTCACGCTGGCCGAAGGTGTGTCGCAAGCGGACCTGGGAGACCATGTCGGAGACATCCGAGAGCTCCTCGGTTCGAACGGCGCCGAGTACGTCATGGACCCGATCGAGGCTGTCGGCGAGATTCGCAACCCGGCCCTGCCAGCGACGGCGGTTGCCTTTCCGGGGGACTGGATCACGATCGCGGTCTTCCCGGATCGTCGGGCTCTCGACGTCTATTGCGCGCAGGCCGAGGTGAACGAAGCGCAGGCGCAATGGGGCACACGCCTGGCGTCCGAGATTCGATTCGTCGCGCAGGCGGAGCCCATCCTTCCCGGCTTTCCTCTCTTCCCCGTGCTCGGCAGTGTCCCGTTTCGCCCCGAGCCACCCGCGTTCCTGTTGATCAACGCCATCGCGACCGGGACGGACCCGGAGACCCTCGAGAGATTGAACCGGTTCTTCGGCGGCGCTGCGCCCACGGTGCTCGGAGCTGGCACGATGCTCTTCGCGCCGTTCGGGAAGGTCACGGACCTGGTGGGGCACTACGGTTTCGACATCCTGTTCTTCACCGAGTGGACAGATCTCGCGAGCTTTGAGGCGGTGCACTCCAATCCGGCCTTCCTCGAGGTGGCACGAGAGTATCGCAACACCTCGCTCACCTCATTCACGGACTACCAGGGACGACTCGCCCTAGAGTTGGGCGATGCCGAGACGCGCGCGCGCTGAGCGCTCGCCAGAGGATACTCGATGCGACATCTTCTTGCCGGCAAGACCCTCGCAGCCGCTTTGATCGCGGGCGCTCTCCTCAGCGCATGCGGTGATTCCGCGCACCAAGCTTCGTCCGCACCCCGGTTCGCGGACGGCTCGAACTTCGTCGACGTCCTCGACACCGAGATGCACTTCGTACAGAGCGGGACCGGTACCCCGATCGTGTTCCTGCACGGGAACCCAACCTCGAGCTTCCTGTGGCGAAACGTCACGCCGCACGTAAGCCCGCTGGGCCGCACGATTGCGCCCGATCTGGTCGGACACGGCCGATCGGGCAAGCCCGACATCGACTACCGATTCCCGACCCAGCTTCGCTATCTCGAGGAGTTCATCTCGGTGCTCGGCCTGACCGATCTCATTCTGGTCGTCCACGACTGGGGCTCCGGATTGGGCTTCGCCTATGCGTCGCGCCATCCCGAGAACGTGCGAGGGATCGCCTTCATGGAGGCGATGATCCGTCCCTTCGCGTCACTAGAGGACGTCTCGCCCCTTTTCGCGCCCATGCTGGCCCAGTTTCGCGATCCCGCCATCAGTCGAGACCTTCTGATCAACCAGAACGTCTTCATCGAGCAGCTCCTTCCCGGTACGGTCCTCCGAGGCCTGAACGACGAAGAACTCGCCGCTTACCGAGAGCCCTTCCTCGACCCGGCGAGCCGCGAGCCGATCTGGCGCTGGCCGAATGAGATCCCCATCGCCGGCGAGCCGGCCGACAGCCACGCGATCCTCGAAGAGTATGCGACGTATCTGCGAGCCAGCGAAGTGCCCAAGCTGTGGCTCTACGCGACGCCCGGTGTCCTCCTTCCTGAATCGAAGAAGGGCGAGATCGTCGGCGTCTTCCCGAACGCCGAGGCACTGGCCATCGGCCCGGGCCTGCATTTCATCCAGGAGGACCAGCCCGATGCGATCGGGTCGGCCATCGCCGATTGGTTGCAGCGCAACCGGCTGCTCAAGTGATGGACTCGCGCGCGGGCGGTAGGCGTCCCGCCTCGGTCGGGGTCTACCGAAGCATGAATGACACAGCCGACCGCCGTCGAAGCGAGCCCCGCCGTCGTCAAGTACGTTTTCGCCGTCGTCGCAACGGCGAACGGCCGACCTTTTCCAACGGAGGTGCCGGTGCAACAATCCGTTGCGAACTTGATTTTCCTTACTAGGTTCCTTACTTTGACCGCATGAAGGCAACGGTGACCAGCAAGGGGCAGATCACGATTCCTGCCGCAATACGCGAGAAGCTCCAGATCGAACGCGGCACCGTCCTGATCTTCGACGAGAATGCTGCCTACCTCAAAGCCTCCAAGGCGCCCGAGCGCGGCGACATGCGCAAGGTCATCGGGATCGGGCGCGACGCGCTCGAAACTGGCGACCGGGACGAGCTGCTGGACGAGCTGCGCGGCCCAGTTGCGCTACCACCCAAAGATCGACGACGTCGTTGACGACCGCCGTCGACACCTCGGTTCTCATTGCCATCGTCAAGGGCGAGCCCGATGCCCCGGCTTGGATCGACGTGCTCGCCGACGCCGCTGCGACCGAAGGAGACCTGGTGATCTGCGACGTCGTCGCCGCGGAGTTGTTTGCGTTGCTATTGGATCATCGCGCCTTCGACACCACGACACGCGGTCTCGGGATTGGCTACTCCCCGATCGAAAAGCACAGCGCACAGCTCGCCGGTCGGATCTTCCGCAAGTACCGCAAGCAAGGCGGACCGCGCCAACACCTCGTTCCCGACTTCCTCATTGCGGCCCACGCACTCGAGCAAACCAACGCCATCGCCGCCATCGACCGCGGCTATATGCGCCGCTACTTCCCAAAGCTGCGCATCCTCAAACTAGCTTGACAGTCGATACCGCCGGCCGCCTTTCCGCGTGTCTCAATCGTCAGGCACGGGCTCGGAGACGTCGAAGGTCGTGACCAGCTCGGTGCCGTCGTCGAGGACGATGTGCACTTCGGCGTCGCGGCTCGGCTGTACACCGCGAGCGACCAAGCGGTAGCTCTCCCAGTACATGGGGATGGGAGGCTGCGAATCGAAGACGACCCGGCCCGAACGCGGTACCAGCGGCACGCGCCTGGCGTTGCTGACGAAGGCTTCGAAGACTCCATCAGCGGCTCGGACCTCGATGTGATGGTCGCCCACCATGCCGAGCTGTCCGCCGTGGCGGGACTCGTGGTTCATGTGTGCTTCGCCGCCGTGGCCCGCTCCGGAGTAGCGCAGAAAGGGAAGCGCAAAGAGGTAGAGGCCGAGCGCCGTCGCCCCGGCCCAACGCAGGATCGTCACGACGCCCTGCGCACCACCATCGTCAGCCAGGCGAGAATCAAAGCCGGCAGATAGACTCCGGGAAAGTCGATCAGCCAGTGTTCAGCACCGACCAGGCCGCGGACGGTGTCGACGACGTGCACGAGTGCGTGCAGCACATAGAACCCTGCAACACCGCCGACGATGGGAACCCGCCACTGCGGCCGAACGATGGCGATCACCAGTGCCACCCCCATCAGCAGGAAGAGCGCACCGATGTCGCGAATGAAGTGCTCGTTGAGCGGACCGAAGTCGGGCACACCTGCTGGAAGATTGACGTACCAGTGCGGCGGATCGGCCAGCATCCACAGGCCGTTGAGGATGTTGCCGGCGGCGAAGAACGCCAGCACCAGGGTGATCGGGGCAGCGCTCGCGGCTTTTGCATCGTTGGTCATTTCTACGTTCCTCCCGCTCGACCAGAGTGCCCACATCGACCGGCGTCAGAGCAAGCACCACATGGCGACGCAGCGCAGGTACCACCGTTCTCACGACCCCGAGCTTCCCCGCCAGAACACAAAACCACGGAGACTTCTGTAGAGTAGAGGAGTGAGTGATGTGGGCAGCCAACTGGCCGAGGCCACACGGCTCACTCCCCCCTCGACGAACCGGACGTGCGGATTTCCCGCATCCGGCTCTGCCCAGTAGCTGTCGCGTGAAGGTATGCACAGACAGTTGCGCGGTGTCTCATAGATAGACAAGTCCTTGCTTCTGGAGATGTCGGTATGTAGACGTCCCTTCTGGCGGTCGAAAGGGCCGCTGGCTGCGCCGTCTCAGATGCAAATGGAGACGGTTTCGAACATACGCGTTGATCGCTCGGTGATACCGTCGTGGCTGTCCAAGGCAGAAGTAGTTTGCCCATCCTCGCAGGTGCACGTTGAGCCGGTCGATCATCGTTGGCAGGGGCTGGAAGCACAGCCGGCTGCTGGTCAGCTCCCGCAGCCGCTCCCTCTCCCGCGCCATCGCTTTGTTCGACGGCCCCATGTGCAGGTACCGGTGCCTACCCCCTCGAATGTCTCGGTGGTAGCTGCCGGTGCCTACCCCCTCGAATGTCTCGGTGGTAGCTGCCGGTGCCTACCCCCTCGAATGTCTCGGTGGTAGCTGCCGGTGCCTACCCCCTCGAATGTCTCGGTGGTAGCTGTACGTATACCCCAGAAAGTCCAGGCTCGCTCCTTGTTCTCTCAGGCAGACCACTCGGGTCTTCTCCCGGTTGATCTCCAACCCCAACCATCGTTCGATCTTCTCCTCGATGAATGCTGTGAGCTGTGGCTCGATCTCTCGGGCCATCACCACGAAGTCATCGGCGTAACGCACCAACTTCGCATCTGCCCACTGCGCCGGCCCATCGGCTCGGTGGAACACCTTGTCGAACCAGTGCAGGTAGATATTCGCCAGCAGCGGCGAAATCACCCCACCCTGCGGTGTTCCCTTCTTTGAGCGGCGTTTGCGCACTTTCCCCCGCCCCTTGGGGTCGGGCTCCACCACCACCGCCTTCAACCACATCCGTATCACCCTCAGAACCGTTCGGTCGCTGATTCGCATCTGGATGCACTTCATGAGCTGGTCATGCGGAATCGAATCGAAGTACCCTTTGAGGTCCGCATCATACACTGCCTGATACCCCGCCCGCAGGTGTCCCCGGATCTCCTTCAGTGCCTGGTGGGCCGATCTTCCGGGTCGAAACCCGTAGGAGCACGGCTCGAAGTCCGCCTCGAATATCGGCTCCAGGACGAGCAGCATGGCTGTTTGCACCACACGATCTCTCACTGTTGGTATCCCCAGGGGGCGTGTCTCCCCGTTGGGTTTTGGTATGTTGACGCGACGTACTGCCTGCGGCTTGTACTTCTTGGTGCGCAGATCCTCCCCGATCTCTTCGAGGAATGCTTCGTACCCGGCATCGGTCGCCTCGATCATCTCGATCGTGACTCCATCTACTCCGGGTGCTCCGCCGTTTCTGCTCACCTGCGCGTAGGCTGCCGCAAGCGTGTCCTTCCGATAGACTCGATCCCACAGTGTGTAGAATCGAAACCTCGGCTCCTGCTCGGCCTTCTGGCCTAGTCGCTGCCTCAGTTGAGAGAGCTTCTCGTAACCTGCGATTCGGTAGCGTCCCCCTGTTGGGTTGGGCTGCTTCCTCTCAGGCTCCTTTGCCGTAGTGGGACTCTCGTCCAAGCGGGCCTCTCCTCTTCTTGCAGTCGACGCACTACTGGTCCGGCCCCTTCGCTCCACGGACATTACTCCGCTTCCTCGCTACTACGAGCCGGTCCGACTCCCGACACGGTCACCTTCGATGGGTTATATTTTCCCCACCGAGGCTGAGTGCCACAAGCACTCCGTCCGTTCGGGCCTCCCAGGTTCCTTGACCGATCTTTACGCGCGCGCTGTCCCCCTTCACCCCGGGAAGTCCGGTGATTGCTCCCACTCGTTTCTTCACCACCGATGGCAGGCTTCACACACTCCGGCAGCTTGGCCACTTCCACTTCGTGTAACGAGGCCGCTTCGGGTTCGCTTTCGCTACGGCTCACGCGTTCGCTCCCCGGAGCTTCGCCAGCCGGATTACTCCGACCCACGTCCGGTTCGCTTCCTGTTGTACGAGCAACTGACAGGGTAACCTCCTTTCAGATTACTAGACCGAAGTTCCCCACGCTGTAGCACCCCTGAGCGCATGTAAGTGTTGAGAATACGGTAGCTTTGCGCGAGCCAGGCCGGCAATTGTGTTCCCATGTAAAGGTACGCATAGATCTTGCATTGGCGTACCTGTCGTGATACGTAGTTCCCATGTACATCGAGACCGTCCCGAATCGCAACTCCAGACCCGCCATCCTGCTGCGCGAAGGCTGGCGCGAGGGGGGCCGCGTGCGCAAGCGCACCCTGGCCAATCTCACCGACTGGCCCCCCGAGAAGGTCGAAGCCCTGCGCGCCGCTCTCAAAGGCACCCCCGTCGGTGCCGCCCCCGAAGACGCCTTCGAGCTCACCCGCTCCCGCCCCCATGGTCACGTCGCCGCCGTGCTCGGCTACCTGCGCCGCCTCGGGCTGCACTCCTTGCTCGCCCGCTCGCGCAGCGACAAGCGCGACCTTATCGAGGCGCTGATCGTCGCCCGCATCGTTGACCCGCGCTCCAAGCTGGCCACCGTGCGCGGGCTGCGCGAAGACACCCTGAGCTCATCTCTGGGAGAGTTGCTCGACATTGAGGACAGCGACGAAGATCAGGTCTACGCGGCCATGGATTGGTTGATCCAGCGACAGCCCAAGATCGAGAAGGCACTGGCAAAGCGCCACCTCGAAGACGCCACCCTGGTCCTCTACGATCTCACCTCCACCTGGTACGAGGGGCACACTTGCCCGCTGGCCGCCCGCGGTTACTCGCGCGACGGCAAGAAGGGCACGCTGCAGATCAACTTCGGCCTGCTGTGCGACCGCGAGGGGCGTCCGGTGGCCGTCGAGGTCTTCGAGGGAAACACCGCCGACCCCTCCACGGTGGCCACGCAGGTGGACAAGCTGGGCAAGCGGTTCAAGCTCAACCGGGTCGTTCTGGTCGGCGACCGCGGTATGATCACCTCAGCGCGCATCCGCGAGGAGCTCCAAGCGGCAGACGGACTGGAGTGGATCAGCGCACTGCGCAGCAAGCAGATCGGCAAGCTGGTCGACTCCGGCAGCCTACAGATGTCGCTTTTCGATGAGCGCGACCTGGCCGAGATCGAGGACCCGGCATTCCCCGGCCAGCGGCTGATTGCGTGCCGCAATCCGCTGTTGGCCGAGGAGCGACAACGAAAGCGCAGCGAGCTGCTCGCAGCCACCGAGAGGGCGCTGGACAAAGTGGTAGAGGCCACCACGCGCAAGCGTCGTCCACTGCGCGGACAGGTCGAGATCGCCCGACGTGCTGAGCGCTGCGCTAGCACCTACAAGATGGCCAAGCACTTTGACTTTGAGATTACCGACACCTCGTTCTCTTACCGCCGAAAGGAGAAGCAGATTGCCGAGGAGGCCAGACTCGACGGCATCTACATCATCCGCACCAGTGTCCCCCAAGAGGTGCTCTCGGCCGAGCAGAGCGTGGAGGCTTACAAGTCACTGTCGACCGTCGAGCGCGCCTTTCGCACGATCAAGACCGTGGATCTCAAGGTGCGCCCGATTCATCACCGCCTTGAGGACCGTGTACGCTGCCACATCTTTCTGTGCATGCTCGCCTACTACGTCGAGTGGCACATGCGCCGCGACCTTGCCCCGATACTCTTTGACGACCACGACCGCGTCGCCGCAAAGGCCCAGCGCCAGTCGATCGTCGCGCCCGCGCTGCGCTCAGCCGCAGCGCTGACCAAGGCCAAGACCAAGCGCACTGACGACGGGCAGCCCGTTCACAGCTTCCGCACCCTGCTGGCAGACCTTGGTTCGATCGTCCGCAACACCTGCACCCCCACAGCGCCTAACGCGCCCTCGTTTGACAAGACCACCAGGCCTACGCCCCTACAGCAGCGCGCCCTCGATCTCCTCAAGGTAAAGCTCGCTCCCTGACCCCACCATATCTCACTGTTCCCAGTGGCGTTCACTCCGATCCCAGTCGAAACTCAATTGCTTCCATCACTTACGCTCTTTCACTGCTGGGAACTTCGGACTAGATCGGCCAGACTTCGCCTGGCGCACCGGAGTTCCACGGAGGAAAAACAACAGGTAGGACTCGGTGCCCTCGGTTCGAGATCCGTTCCGCACTTCAAGATTCTCTTCTCCGTGGATCTCCGTGCCTCCGTGGTTCGAAATCTCTTCCCCACTTCAAGACTCTCTTCTCCGTGGATCTCCGTGGATCCGTGGTTCGAAATCTCTTCCCCACCTCAAGACTCTCTTCTCCGTGGATCTCCGTGCCTCCGTGGTTCGAAGTCTTTTCCGCAGCTCAAGACTCCCTTCTGGGTGGATCTCCGTGCCTCCGTGGTTCGAAGTCTTTTCCGCAGCTCAAGACTCCCTTCTGGGTGGATCTCCGTGCCTCCGTGGTTCGAGGTTGTCGGGCGTTCCGGTCGCGAGCGGCAACGCTACGCACGGCTTCGACGATTCGCCGGCAGAAAGTATTGGTGCCGTAGTTTGCTGCGCGCTCGGTCAGGCGGCGGGAGAGATCCAGCCGCAGCTCGTCCGAGCTCAGGGCGGCGCAGAGCTTGTCGGCCGCTTCGTCGCTGCCGGTGAAAAGCAATCGCCTGTCGCCGCCGAGAATCTCGACTGGGCCGCCGCTGGCGTGGGCGAAGACGATGCAGCCGGCGCGGATCATTTCGGCAACGCCGATGCCGAAGTGTTCGCCGTGCATGGCGTGCATCCCCCAGCGCGCTCGGTGCAAGATCTCCAACAGTCGCGGCCGCGCTGCTTCCAACTCGAGCACCAGCCAGGGACGGCGGGACGCCGCTTCTTCGAGGCGGTGCAGGGTTTCCCGATCATTCGCCAGGCCGACGATGCGCAGGGTGAGATCGAAACCGCGCGAACGAGCTGCCTCGACCGCGGCGACGACGGTGAAGATGTTCTTCTCCGGCGAGATCCGCCCGACACAGACGACCTCGTCGCGCCGCTCGGCCCAGGGCCTCGGCGCGAATTCACCGGCTACCGGCGGCGGCAGCACCTCGATCCGCCCGCCGATCGACTCGGCGACCCTGGCGGCGACGAAGGCCGAATTGGCCAGCGTGAGGTTCTCGCCCAGACGATCGCGCGACATGCCGCCGGCAGCGCAACACAGGCGCTGGTAGGCGCGCAGCAGGCGGGGCGAGCGCGAATACCAGGTGACCTCCGACAGCGGGCGCGGCATGTGGGTCCACGGGTAGTGAACGTATTGCAGGCCGGGGCGACCGAGGTCGACTTCGTTGAACGTCGACAACCAGCAGTCGAAGTGCTCGGCGCGCTCGAGCCCTCTCGCCGCGCGCACCGCGAGCGCCACGCCCAGCAGCGACAGGCGCAGAGGCAGCCGCTCGATCAGCGCGTCGACGCGACGGCCGGCGACGACGGTGCGAAACGGCGTCGTCGCGAGCCTCGTCTCGGCAAAGCGATCGACCGCGGCGAGATCGATCGGCCGCAGCGTGACGACGCTCAGATCACATTCCTCGGCCAGCGCCTGGATCGCCCACGCCGCCACCTGGTTGCTGCCGCCGCGGTCATCCAGAATCGGATGGACGAGGAGAACCCGCAAGCGCGCCGCCGTGTCGGTCATCCTGCCGCCTCGATCAGCGGCGCCACCGACACCGCCCAGGCATCTTCCCAACTCTGCGGTATGTGTTCGCCAAGCCGGCGGCGCGACTCGCGCAGCGCCGGCGCGCCGGGAAAACCCCGCAGCGCCTCGAGCAGGGCGCCGGCCAGGCCGGCCGCGTCGTCGAACGTGAAATACGAGCGCGGCAGCACCTCCGCCAACACGTCGCCGTAGTTCAACACGCAGGCCGGCAGGCCGACGCCGATCATGTCGGCGAGCTTCATCGGCAGGTCGACGCCCGAGGTCGAACGGTGCAGGCAAATTCCCAGATCGGCGGCGGCGAGAAGCAGCGGATAGTCGGCAGCCGCCACCCACGTCGTGACGACGTGACAGTGTGTCAGCCCACTCCGCGCCACCATGCTCTCAAACTGCGCCCGCGCCTCACCGCGGCCGGAGAGCGCGACGACGAGGGGCGGCACGCGTCCTTCTTCTCGTGCGGCGCGCAAGCGCCGTAGCGCATCGATGAGGAGCGAGAAATCCTCGTCGGCCGTCCAACTCGTCGGCGAAACCAAGAGGGCTGCGCGCCCGTCGCACAGACTACTCATCTCGAGCTCGTCGCCGAGACCGAGTAGCGGCAGCACGCGCCGCCGCGCATCTTCTCGCGACACGCCGCGCACCCGCAGAAAGGACGCTGCCGGTCGATCGGCGAAAACCAATGCATCGATGGCGTGGTGCTGGCGCAAATCGCGGCGCATCGTTTCGGAAACGCAGAGATGGCGATCGACGAGGCGGGCGAGAAAGCGTTCGAGCGCACCCGCCACGCGCAGGACGGCAGGACGCTCGCCGAGACGCAGCCGCAAGACCGTCCAACCGTAGTTGTGCCAGTCGACGATCAGACGCGCACCGCTCTGGGCGAGGAGAATGAGAGCCGGCAGAACGAACAACGCGGGTGGGTTCTGCACGATGATCGCCGCCGGCGCCGGCGCGCCAAAGAGGATGCCGGCGACACGCGCGGCGTGCGCGACGAGCCGCGGCACGATCGAGACCGGCGACGCGGCGCGCAACGACGGCGCTGGCGGCAGCGGGTGGACGGAGATCTCGGCGCTGCGCGCAATCGCTTGCGGCACCTCGCCGTCGACACAGGCAAAGACGTCGACCGCGAATCCAGCCGCCGCCGCCGAGGTGGCGTGCAGGCACATGCGCGGACTGCGCGCCAGGTCGCCGAGGACGACGACGGCGATGCGCCGCCGCGCCGCGGCGCTGCCGCACACCGCGCTCACCAGCGAATTCTCCACGTCTTCAGGGTGTCGAACGGACCGCCCTGCGCATCGATGAGAGTGAATTGCGGCGCCTCTGCGCCGTCGAGGAAGAACAGCCGGACGAACATCGAGCGCACCACCGCGGACGATCCGATCAACACGCGGCGCTTGGCAGCGTCGACGAGAACGGTCGCTTCGCCGCCGCCCACTGCCGCTGCACTCGTGCCGCGCACCTCGCCCGCCGCAGCGCCGGCCAACCGCACCACCGCCGGCTTCTCCGCCCCGCCGGCAAAGCGCAGCCGCGCTGCCGCGGGAGAGTCGAGCGATACCCCAACCGATTGCAGGAGGCCGCGCCCGGCGATGCGGGCACCAACCGGGCAGCGCAGAACGCCGGCATCTCGCCGGCAATCGATCCAATCGGGAGCGTAGAGTCGCGGCGGCACAGCGGCCGCGCCACCTTCGACGAACGCCGTGTCGGCGAGCGTTCGCCAGCCGATCGACGTCAGCAGCGAACGCGGCAGCAGCAGATAGCCGGGTGGCGGTTGGCAGTGTGTTCGCCGCACGACGTCGCCCGCCTCGCCCTCGTCCAGCCCGAGATCGAGCAAGTGCGCCGTCGCCGCCTCGCGCTCCATGCCGACCAGCGCATCGACGCTTCGGTAGGCATCGGCCTCGCTCATGCCGGTGGCGAGCAGGAGGCCGAAAGCCCCCCACTGCCCCTCCGGTTCGGGCAGCGCATCCGAGCCGCAGGCGAGCATGCGCAGAAAACCGACCGATCGCACCGGGTCGGCTTCCATGAGGGCGCGGGCCAGCCAGTGATTGACGTGCGTCGAAAGCGTGCCGCCGTCGGCCAGCACACGGCGCTCGGCGACGTACTTCGCAAAGTAGCCGTAGTCCCACCAGGTGACGGCGATCGAATCGGCAGCGCTCTCATCGCGCAGGCGCCGCAGAGAACGCTGCCAGTCGTCGTTCATCACCGGTGTGTAGCGTCGCGCCGTTGCAAATCCGCGCGCCAGCGGCGGCCAGGCGACGGCGAGGATCGCGGCGAAGACGACGGCCCGCGTCCACACCGGCAGGCTCTGCGTCCGTCGCGCCAACCATTCGTGGAGTCGACCCACCGAGACCGCGCAGAGCACCGCCAGCGGCGGCGCCAGCAGAATGAGAAAACGCTGGCCGCTGTGGGCGAGCACCAGGCCGGCGAGAAACCAGATTGAGATCATCAACCCCGCCCCCTGGTCGCTCGCCGCTTCGCCCTGCTGGCGCAGGAAGGAAATCAGGCCGACGGCGACCGGCAACAGCAGGAACAGCGCCAGCGTCACCGCGTCGATGCCGCTCTGGCCGATGAGAAAGCGGTAGAGCAGGTTGCCACCGATGAGAATGATGAAATGCACCGGCCGCCAATCGCGACGTGGCAAGATGAGGAGGATCAACCCCAACCAAGCGGCGAAAAAGTAGATCGTTCCCGCCGTCGACGCGGCGATGCCGGCGAGCCCTGGCTTGGCGAGCTCCCCTACCGTCGCAAACGAGCTCGGCCACGACAGTCCACCGGCAACCGCCTCGTGCTTCGCCAACAAGGCAAACACGCCGCTGGCAAACGAACCCAGCGCCGGCGCTGGATCCGCACCGGCCAACCACGCCAGCAGCATCGCCGCAGCGAGGTACACAAAGGGCAGCAACACCGGCCACGCCGGCAACTCGAGCGAGGTGTGTCGGAGGCGGCGCAGCGCGACCAACAGAGCGTTGGCGCACAGGCCGACGAAGACGATCGACGACGAGTAGATCCAGCCGCTCCAGGTGGCCGCGTGCAGTCCCGTCGCCGCCGCCGCCAGGGCCACGCCCTGCGCTCCGCGCGCGTTCCACCCGGCGTACACCGCTTCGACCGCACCCCACATCTGGACCAGCGGCAGGAAAACGTTCCAGACGTCGTTGTCGGCACCAACGGTGCGGTAGAGCACGACGGTGTTCGAGCTCAACAAGGCGGCGCAGACGAAGCCCCCGGTGGCGCCGCCGAAACACCGGCCCAGGTGGAAAGCCGGCACGACCGCCAGCAGCGCCACCGCGAGAGAGAGCAAGAAGGCCGACAGCGACAGCGGAAAGTCCTCGCCGGCGATCCAGCGCAAGACGACATGCAGCGCCGCGATGGCGCTGACGTGAAACGACTCGGCGTAGCGGCTGCGCACGCCAAACGGCGCCAGCGTGTAGTCGTCGCGGCACTCTTCGTCGACGACCGAATCGCAGGGCGTGCCGGTGTTGAGCAGATTGCTGGCATGGCGCAGCCAGAGATAGGAGTCGAGACCACCCAGATACGGTACTCGCCATTCACCTGCCGCAAACGAGTAGTGATCCTTCCAGCGCCGCGTCTGTTCGGCGACGCGGCCGGCAAAGGCGCTGCGGTTGGCGGCGATCCACTCACCGACATCGGCAGGCGCTGCCGCAGCCGCGAGCTCCGCCGCCAGCTCGCGCCGCGCTGCCGCCGCCGCGCGCTGCTCGACTCCGGCCAGGGCGAGCGGTTGCACGCGCAACCACAAGGCGATCAAGACGACCGCCGCCAGGAGCACTCGTTCCACCCGGCTCATGGCGGCGCCGGTCGCTGCTCACCGGTCGCGGACGCACCGGCCGAGCGTTGGCGCCGTTCGAGAAAGCGCGTCGAAACGAAGACCAGCAACGCCGCCACGCCGACCAGCACGGCCTCGAGCGGACCGCGCGCGATCACCGCGACGAAAGCGAGCAGAGAAAAGGCGAAGCAGGCGCTGTAG
The DNA here is from genome assembly GCA_965216585.1 of uncultured Binatia bacterium (SeqCode). Lineage (GTDB taxonomy): Bacteria > Desulfobacterota > Binatia > HRBIN30 > CADEER01 > CADEER01. The sequence goes on from CBDCGC010000003.1 coordinate 2,261,782, forward strand.
AGCACCAAGACCGCGCCGCGTTTGGACAAGCCGGCACGCAGCAAACGGTGATGAAGGTGATCGCGGTCGCCGTGCACGACGGCCGCCGCACCGCGACTCAGCCAACGCCGCACCACCGCATAGCCGGTATCGCCGAGCGGCAGCCCGAGGGTGAGGATCGGCACCGACAGAACCACCGCCGTCGCCCCCTTTTGCAGCGACTGCATCGCCAGCACCGACACGGCAAAGCCGAGCAGCAAGCTGCCCGAGTCGCCGAGCATGATCGACGCCGGCGGAAAATTGAAGACGAGAAAGCCGGCCAGCGCCCCGGCGACGATCGACCAGGCGACCATGGTGTCGGCGCGCCCCTCGAGCCATGCGACGCCGATCAGGGTCAGCGCGGCGATCAAGCCGACGCCGGCGGCCAGGCCGTCGAGGCCATCGATCAGGTTGAAGGCATTGGTGACGAGAACGATCCACGCCAGAGATGCCAGCGGCGCCACCACACCGAGCTCGAAATGGCCACCGGTCAACGGATTGGTGACGGCGACGAAACCGTAGCCAGCACCGACGACCAAGCCGGCAGCCAGCGCTTCGACCGCCACTTTGAGCGCCGGCGAGAGGTCGAAGAGATCGTCGGCAAAGCCGAGGGCAAAGACCATCGACGCCGCCACGGCCAGCCACCCGAAGCGACCGTCCGGCACAGCCGCGCCCGGCGGCAGCGGCTGCCACCACGACAGCAACGCCGCCATCGCCATCGCGGTTGCCACGGCGACCCCGCCCAATAGCGACACACCCGAATCGACGTCGACCACCGAGGCTCGACGCAGCCACCGCGCCAGTGCCGCCGAGAGGGCCAGCGACAGTAGCGCCGCGGCGGCGAAAGGCATGACCATCGCACCGCCCGGCAAGGCGCTCACCGCGCAAAACCCAAACGTCTCTTCACGCCCATCGCATTCCCTACCGGCCGCCAACTAACAGCCGGCGCGGGGATGCTACAAGGGTATGCCCCTACTGATGCGGGTTCCCCGAAGTGCGAGCGAGCCCGCGTTTGATCAGAGATCCGTCGCCATCGACCTCAGGCGGCTGCGCTGTACATTGGGACTGGGTTCTTTCTCGCGCCAAGACGCAAAGACGCCAAGGATTGAGATCGGGTTTGACGGATAGCCGGGAAGAGTGCTAAGTTATAAGTATATACCTGTCAATTTATCTATGACGCTCTGTCGCGAAGACCAAATCGGCCAGATCGTGGTCGATTCCGCAATTGCGGTTCATCGGGCACTTGGACCGGGACTGTTGGAGTCGGTCTACGAAGTCGCTCTGGCTCACGAGCTCGAGCGGCGTGGTCTGGAGATCGAGCGCCAGGTGCCAATCGGTATTGAGTATGCCGGATTGCGCTTCGAAGAAGGGTTTCGCGCTGACATCTTGATCGAAAAACGCGTCATCCTAGAGCTCAAGTCCATCGAACAGGTGCAGGCGACTCACCGGAAACAAATCCAAACCTACCTCCGGCTGAGCGAATGCAAGCTCGGTTTTCTGCTCAACTTCGGCGACGCCCTGATGAAAGACGGAATCACCAGAGCGGTGAACGGTCTCGAAGAAGCCCGGTTGCCGCAGCAGATCTTGGCGTCTTGGCGCGAGAATAGTCTTTCACGCGGGCGTGATCAGTTTTTCAGGACGCTAAGCTGCTTCCTTCCATCGGCGCGCGCGCCGCTTCGGGCAGCGGCGTCACCTGCCAGCCGATGCGCGCACCGCGGGCGCGCAGATCGTCCTCGATCTCGTCGAAGACTCGCTGGTAGCGCCACCACGGAATGGTCGTCCACAGGTGGTGGATGAGGTGGTAGTTCTGCCCGATCAACAGGGCGTTGAGCACTCGGCCGGGATAGATGCGCGTATCGAAATATCGTTCGCGCGTGTCGAAGGGATAGTGCGGCAGAAAGTCGAAAAAGAACGCCAGGACGATCAAGGCGAGGAACGCCGGAGCAAACCAACAGACGATGAGCGTCCACCAACCAAGGGCGAGTGAGGCGACGAAGAGGCCGATCATCGCCACGTCGTAGGCCAGCGCTTCGACGAGGTCGTTGCGATGTCGCCACAGCCGGCGACCGAAGAAGTGGCGTCGATACGAGGATTCGACGCCCGCACACCACAACAAAAGCAGCGGCCGCGGTCGTCGAGCGACGACGAAGTCGGGATCGCGCTCGGCGTCGTTGGTGTGCGAGTGGTGCTCGAGGTGCACAGCGCGAAAGAACGGATAGCTGATGCCGAGAGCCCATCCGGCGACGCGACCGATGGCCGCGTTGGCGCCTTTCGATGGGTGGGCAACACCGTGTACGGCCTCGTGCAGCGGCGTGAAGATCACGTAGATGGCGGCGGCGTGAAGTAAGAGAGTCACCGGCCAGGCGACCCAACCATTGACGTAGGCGACGGTGCCGCCGGCGAGGACCGCCAGGGCAACCGCCAACAAGGCGATCGTTGGATTCAGCCACCCCGGCGGCGCACCGATCCACTCGCGCCTGACGCGAATCTCCGGAACCACTGCCGCCATCGGGCCTCCTTTGCTCTGCTTAGAGCGCCTCTTCGATCGCCGTCGTGATCTCTTTGCCGGTCGGCTCGGCAGCCGGGTCGAAGCGGGCGACGACTTCACCCTGCTTGTCGACGATGAACTTGGCAAAGTTCCACTTGATGTCCCCCGCCCCGTCCGGCTTGGTGTCGAGCTCGCACAGATAACCGTAGAGCGGATGGCGACCGTCGCCGTTGACCTCGAGCTTGGAAAAGAGCGGGAAGGTCACGTCGAAGCGCGTTTCGCAAAAGTGCTTGATCTCTTCCTCGCTGCCCGGCTCCTGGCCGGCGAACTGATTGCAGGGAAATCCGAGCACTGAAAAGCCGCGCCCCTTGTACTTGCGGTAGAGCTCTTCCAAGCCCTTGTACTGCGGCGTCAGGCCGCACTCGGAGGCGACGTTGACGACGAGAAGCGTCTTGCCTGAGAAATCACCGAGGCTCTTTTCCTCGCCGTCGATGGTCGTAGCGGAAAAGTCGTGCACATTGGCCATCATCGTCTCATGACAAAGCAACCAACGACTTTCAAGACACGCTCGAGGAAGTCGGCGGAGAGTACGATTCGCGCTGGCGTCCAACACAGACAACGCCTATGGTCGCGCCGACGATGGTACGCATCTCTCTGCGATACGACCTGCGCTGTGCTGACTTCGCCCCTGGCGGGCACGGCGAGCGCTACGCCGCCTGTCTCGATCAGAGCGCCTGGGCCGACGATCTGGGGATCGACTCGGTCACACTCTGCGAGCACCACGGCATCGACGACGGTTTCATGTCGGCACCGCTCACCGTCGCCGCCGCGGTCGCCGCCCGCACGCAAAAGATCGGTATCAACATCGTCGCCGCGCTCGTTCCCTTACACGATCCGATCCGACTCGCCGAGCAGTGCGCGACAGTTCAACTGATCAGCAACGGCCGCCTGATGCTGGTCGCCGGCCTCGGTTACCGGGTCGAGGAAATCGAGATGGCCGGCCTCACCGGACGCAACCGCGGCCGCATCCTCGAAGAGAACGTGCAAACCATGATGCGGGCGTGGAGCGGCGAGCCCTTCGAGTGGCGGGGGCGAACCGTCACCGTTACACCGCGCCCCGACACTCCGCCGCGCATCTTCATCGGCGGCTCGACCGAGAAAGCGGCGCGGCGCGCGGCTCGTCTGGGCGTCGGCTTCTTTCCCGCCATCAACGACCCCGATCTCGAGAAACTCTACCGCAGCGAATGCACCTCGCGCGGCATCCAACCCGGGCCGGTGGTGTTGCCCTCCGGCCCCGGCTTCGTCCACGTCAGCGACGACCCCGAGGGCGATTGGCAACGCATCGTTCCCTACGCCCTGCACGAGGCGACATCCTACGACTCCTGGCAGCGCCCGGGCCAGCGCTCGACCGTACGCGTCGACGCCAAGACCGCCGAAGAGCTGCGCGAAAGCGGAGCCTACCGGGTGGTGACGCCCGCACAGTGCATCGAGCTCGCGCGCACCAACGGCTCACTCACCCTGCACCCCCTGATGGGCGGCATGCCACCCGAGCTGGGGTGGAAGAGCCTGCGACTCTTCGCAAGTGAGGTAATGCCCCGCCTGCGCTGAGGGCTCGACTACAACTTGCCCCCTGAGCATGTCAACGGAAAAAGCGCCGCCCGCGAAACCTCACGGCCGCCGGCGCCGGCCGTGTTTGCGGCCGGTCAGCCCCTTCGCCTTCACGGCGGCGCTGGTGCGCGGCGGGCGCTTGGTGCGCCGCCGGCTGCCGTAGTCACCAAAGGGATCGTCGCGCTCGCGCACGGCCTGGCGGAATCCCACCTCGCCGGCGCGCTCGACGAAGTCCAACCCTTCCTGGGTGTGGCGGGCAATGCCGTCGAAGAGGGTGCCGAGCTGGCGGCTCGAGGCAAGTCCCATGTTCTCCGCCGTCTGGTTGCACAGCAGCTTGAGCATGACCAGTTGGTTGGTCGGCACCCGCGCCATACGCCGGGCCAGGTCCATGGCGTGATCCTGCAACGCCGCATCGGCGACGCATTCGTGAATCAGGCCGATGCGCGCCGCCTCCGGGGCCGGGATTTCGTCGCCGGTGAGCAGGTAGCGTTTGGCCTTCTCGAGACCCATGCGGTAGACCCACATCGCCGTCGTCGGCGTGCCCCAGACCCGCGACGGTGGATAGCCGAACGAGGCCCCCTCGCCGGCGACGATCAGATCGGCGCACAAGACCATGTCGGTGCCACCGCCGATGCACCAGCCCTGCACGGCGGCGATGGTCGGCTTCTGCGCGTACCAGAGCTTCATATAGGTATCGACGAAGGTGCTCATCATGCGCATGTCGGCAACCGAGTCCCAGACCCGTTCGCCACGCCGCGGCGATTCCTCTTCCGATTGGGCGACGGTCGCCCAATCGAGTCCGTAGCCGGCACAAAACGCCGGTCCCTCGGCGCGCAACAGAATGACGTGTGCGGCGCGCGCGGCGTCACCTGCGTCGATCGCCGCCGCCAGCTCGTCGCGCAGCGTCGGGTTGATCGTGTTGTATTCGTCGGCACGGGTGAGCGTGACGACAAACACACCGTCGATGGTTTCGGTACGCAGTGTCTGCATCCATCTACAATACGAGACCAGGACCAGCTCGGGCAAAGTGCAGCGCTTGACAGATGACGGCACCACCTCACTAATCGAGCGACGCCGGAAAGGAGCACCTCGTGAACAAGCGAACCCTCTTGAAAGTCATCGCCGTGCTGCTCGCTCTGCGCGCCATGACCAATGTTCTCAAACCGCTCGGCGCCGGCACCGGCCTGGTCTTCTTCGGCCAATTCCTCACCGGTTCCGAGCAATACTGGCTCGGGCCGTTGACCGGACTCTACATGCTTACACTGGCCTGGGGCTATTGGTCGGGCAAGTCCTGGGCACTGCCGATGGGCGTGGCCTACGTCGTCTTCGTCGCAATCAACCTGATCGGATTCTACGTCAACGTGGGAATCCCGCCGGGGTTTCAGGCCTGGCACTACCTCGTCTTTGCGGCAATCGCCCTCCTCGTGCCGTCGGCCGCCGTCTGGCTGCTGCGCCAGATCCTCGCCGAATCGCCGTCGTCCTGAGCGAACACCGGCACCCTATCGATCTGCGGCCCGATTCGTGTGAGCCTGTCGGGTTGTTCGATGGACAACACACCACAGCGCCGAGAGTTCGAGTCGCACGACGGCTTGACGCTGGTCGCCGATACATGGGGCGATGCCGGCGCCCGGCCGGTCTTGTTGCAACACGGCGGCGGCCAGACCCGCTACGCCTGGGGCAACACGGCGAGCGAGCTCGCCAGCGCCGGATGGTATGCAATTTCCCTCGACCAGCGAGGCCACGGCGACAGCGCCTGGGATCCCGGTGAAGACTACAGCCTCGACGCCTACGCCCGCGACACCGCGGCGGTGGTGACCCAGCTCGGCCGCGCCCCGGCGGTGGTGGGCGCCTCCCTCGGCGGCATGGCCGCGTTGCGCGCTACCGATTTCAGCGAAGGCGCATTGTTCACGGCACTCGTCCTCGTCGACGTGACACCGACGTTGAACCGTTCCGGCGCCGAGAACATCGTCCGATTCATGGGTGCCAACATGCACGAAGGATTCGCTTCTCTCGAGGAAGCGGCTGATTCGATCGCCGACTACCTGCCACACCGCAAGCGGCCGACCAACCACGACGGACTGCGCAAGAACCTGCGCCTACACGACGACGGGCGCTATCGCTGGCACTGGGATCCCGCCTTTGTGAAGTCGCGCAAGAACATGTCCGCCCGCACCGACAACCCCCTGCTCGGCGCCGCACGAAGACTGCGCATTCCCGCCCTGCTCGTGCGCGGCCGCATGAGCGATCTCGTCACGCCGGAAACCGCGCAGGAGTTTCTCGAACTCGTGCCACATGCCGAGTTCGTCGACGTGTCGGGCGCCGGCCACATGGTCGCCGGCGACAAAAACGACATCTTCAGCAAGGCCGTCGTCGATTTTCTCGCCGCTCTGTGAGCTGCGGAGTGCGGCTTGCCACCTTGCAGACGAGCCGGTATGCCGTCGAGTCTGGCAGGAGGCGCGTGACCCATGGAAAAAGTTCAAGCGACGAATCTGCGGCCCGGCATGGTGGTCAGCTACCAGGACGCACCGCACCGGGTGATGTCGTTCCAACACCGCACACCGGGCAAGGGCAACGCCGTCGTCCAGGCGAAGCTGCGCAACCTGCGGACCGGCACGCAAACCGAAACGCGTTTGATGTCGACCGAGAACATGGAGCGGCTGAACGTCGAAGGCCGCACGATGGAGTACCTCTACGACGACGGCGACGGGATGGTGTTCATGGACACCGAGAACTACGAGCAGATCACGCTCGGCCGCGACCTGATCGAGAACGAGGCGCCGTGGCTGGAAGCCAATCTGAAGGTGACGGTGCAGTACATCGCCGAGGAGGCGATGGGTATCGAGTTGCCAAAATCTCTCGAGGTGGAGATCAAGGAAACCGAGCCACCACTGAAAGGGGCCACCGCGTCGGCCTCGCCCAAGCACGCGACCCTGGCCAACGGAGTGGTGATCAAGGTTCCCCAGTTCATCGAGACCGGAGAAGTCGTCCGCGTCGACCCGAGCGAAGGCCGCTACATCGAGCGCGCAAAATAGTACGCTGCTGGCCGAAAAGTTCGCCGGCGGATTTACTGGACGTTGCCAGCGCGATAGCCTCCATCCGCACACGGGAGGCGTCACGCGATGCGCTTTCGCGACGGTAACACAGCGCAACGAATACTCTTTGTCGTCTTTGTCGCGACCTACTTCCTCGGTCTCGGCATCAATCTGTGGGACAAGCTCGACCGCGCTGGCAAACCCGATGTCGGCTGGGTCGTCGACGACGGCAACCTCTCACCGACGAGACTGGAGGCATCCAAAGCAGGCCTTCTCGGCGGCGGTCATCCCATCGCGGTCAACGGCGAACCCTACCCGGCACCCAAGATGGGCCCTGCCGCGGATCCACCGGCACTTCTGCGCCGACCCGGCCAGGTCAATGTGATCTCCTTTCGCCGGCCCACCGGAGAAGTAGCCACGGCAGAGATCGAAGTGCGTTTGTGGCAGTGGCGCGACGCGATCTTCAGCGAAGGCGCGACCCTCGTCATCGGTTTACTCTTCTTCGTCGTCGGCGTAACGACCTTCGTGTTGCGTCCGTACACGGCGCAGAGTTGGGCCCTGTTGTCGGTGGTCATCACGACCGGCGGCTTGCTGTCGACGCTCCTCATTCCCAGCATCAACGATCACACTCTGGCAATCATCTATTTCATGGTGTTGGTCGGTATGGCCAACGTCACGCCACTGCACGCCGCGCTCGCGTTTCCAGTCGCCCATCCCCTTCTGACCAGGGGACCGCTCATCCTGGCTGCGATCTACGCCTTCGGTTTTGCCCAGGCTTTCGTCTTCCACCTGGCTTGGACGCACAATTTCGAAGGCGTCTACGCTTGGGTTCGCGTCCTCGGCGCACTTGCCCTTCTCATCAGCATCGGCGTGTTCCTCGGCCGCTGCGTGCAGATGATCCGCGAGAGCCGCGACCGGCTGGTGCGCCAGCGCGCCTGGATCCTGCTCGGTGGCTCCATCCTCGGTTTGCTGCCCAGCGCCCTCGCGCAAGTACTCCAGCAGGCGTTCAATACCTTCGCAATCGACAGCCGGCTGACCTACTGGACACTCGGTGCTTTTCTCTTCGCCCTCGGCCACACGACCCTGCGCGAAGAGATGCTCAACGCCCGCATCGCCGTCCGCCGCGCGGTGTTGTACGCCGCCGCGGTCATCATATTGACCGCGGCGGCTTGGATCCTCACTCTGGTCACGCCCTACGCCGTCGCCGGGCTGCTCTTGCCGCTTCTCTATGTGTGGCCGCGTTTCGACGACCGACTGAACGAAGTTCTCTATCCCAAGCGCGCACACTTCCCCGAAATCCTCGGTCGTCTCGGCGATGACATGGCGGAATCGACATCGATCGACACCATCCTCGACAAGCTGGCCAGCGCCCCGACCCGCCTGTGCGACGCGACGCGCAGCGTCGCCTTCATCATCCCGGGCGGCCATCATCCACACGAGCACTACCGGGCCAGCGATGGCTCGATCATTCCCGAGGGAAAACCGCTGAACGACGAAACGGTGGTCAAGATTTTGACGACGACGCGCAAAACCATCCGCCGCAGCGGCATCGCCATCCAGCCCCACTTCTCGGAGATCAAGAAGGAATGCTACCAGGGTCTCGACCGCCTCGGCGCGGACGTGTTGCTGCCCGTCGTCATGCGCGGCGAGGCGATCGGCGGATTGGCCATCGGTCCGCGCAGCACCGGCGACCTCTACGAGCAACCCGAGCTCGAGGTGCTCGGCGCTGCCGCGCAGCAGGCCGTGCAGGCGATCATCCGCGTCGAGGCGACCAACAAGCTGCGCCTGCGCGAGCAGGAGTTCTCCGACCTCAAGCGCTTCTTCTCACCCCAGGTGATCGATCAGGTCATGGCCAAGGGTGGCACCAAACTGCGCTCGCAACGCAAGCTGGTCACCGTATTCTTCGCCGACCTGCGCGGCTTCACCTCGTTCTCCGACAGCGTCGAGCCGGAGGAGGTCATGTCGACCCTCGCCGAGTATCACAACGCCATGGGTACTCGCATCGGCGAGTACGATGGAACCCTCGAGCGTTTCGCCGGCGACGGCTTCATGGTGTTCTTCAACGATCCAGTCGAGCAAGAAGACCATACCCAGCGCGCCGTCGACATGGCGCTTGCCATGCTCACCGACGTCCGAGGCCTGCGCCAGCATTGGAGCCGTAAGGGCTACGACATGCACGTCGGCATGGGCATCCACACCGGCTATGCGACCTGTGGATTCATCGGCTACGAAGGACGGCGCGACTACGGCGTCATCGGCAACGTCACCAACATGGCGGCGCGCCTGAGCGACACCGCGGCGGCGGGCGAGATCCTCATCACGCCGCGGGTGCGCAGCGAACTGCGCAACGGCTACCAGGTCGAGCAGGTCGGCGACGTCGACCTCAAGGGCTTCGCCCACGCCCAGAGTGTCTACCGACTACTCGGCAATCCCGGCCACTCGCCGATCAAGTAAAGAACGGGCCGCTGATCTCGTAGGTGACGCCACCCGACGGCGGGATTCCGGCGCCGCGCTGGGACGAGAAGTACAGCAGTCTGCCGGTTGGGTCGAAGGCCGGACCGGCGACCTCCGACCCCTCGTGGCCATCGATTTGCACGATCGGAACGATTTCTCCGGAAGGCGCGATGGCGATGATCTGCATGTCGCCGCCATCCTCGGCGACCAGCACATCGCCCTGTGCCGACAGCGTAACGTTGTCGACGCCGCTGAGAATCGGCGTGTCCGACGTCTGCAGATCATAGAGGATGGAGAGGTCGTTGGCACCGATGTCGTAGGCCCAAACCCGATTGTCCAGCTTGGTCGTGAAGTAGACGACGCCGTTGCCGTACCAGATACCCTCGCCACCGCGAAACGCCGTACTCTCTGCTACTTGGCCGCGCGTCGGCGTCTCACCAGAGAGCGTCGGATCGGGAACCGTCAACCATTCGATCGGTCCAATCCCCGTTTCGGCGACGACACGAGCGACCTCGAGGCGACCGTTGTCGAGATCGAGGCGGTCGCCGCTGCGACCGTCGGGGATGAAGCGATACAGTCGACCGTCGGGCTGGTCTTCGGTCAGATAGAGGTGGCCATTGATGGTATCGACCGTCACCGCCTCGTGTTGGAACGTGCCCAAAAGCGGCCTCACGACGGCCGCCTCGCCGCCGCTCGGGTCGCATTCCCAAACCCGCCCGGTGGGTACTTCCTCACACGAGAGCCAGGTGCCCCACGGTGTCGCCCCGCCGGCGCAATTGCGCGAGGTGCCGCTCAGGATCGAGTAGGCGTCGACGACGTTGCCGTTGCGGTCGAAGCGCAACGCACCGACTCCGCCGTCTTCGTTGAAGAGCTCGGAGTTGGAAACGTAGATCCAACCGCCGTCATCGGTGGCAAACGTTGCGCCGCCGTCCGGCCATGCGTGCCAGGTGTACCCCGAAGAACCCACCTGCTCGCCTGTGCGGGCAACGACGCGGCCGGAGAATCCCGCGGGTAGGCGCAATCCGTCGCTGTTGGCGGCTCCAAGCGGTCCGAGGTTGGCAACGTTGCTGACGCGCCGCCGCGGCCCCCTGCCACCGCAGGCGACGATCCACGGGCCGCAGACGCAGACGCCGAGGCTGAAAAAGCCGCTCCGCAACGCGGCGCGTCTCGACAGTCGGAGTGAATCGATCATGGGTCGTTATCCTCGTTCTCCGGCCAAGCCAGCTCGCATCTGCTCGGCGGTCAGGGTGGATCCGTCGGGGCTCCATCCGGGCGGACGCAAGACGTGGCCTACGGCGTCGCGCCAGCTCGCGGCGTTGGCAACCTGCCCGAACATCTCCAGCCAATCGTGGAAGGCCACGCGGATCGGGTTGAAGGTGTAGATGTTCTTGGTCAGGCCGTAGTCGACGGCCGCCCGTTCGGGTTCGAAGGTACCAAAGATGCGATCCCAGATGATCAGCATACCGGCGTGATTGCGATCGAGGTATTCGATGTTGCGTCCATGGTGGACCCGATGATGTGACGGCGTGTTGAGAACCCACTCGAGCGGGCCGATGCGATCGATGAGCTCGGTGTGGATCCAAAACTGATAGACAGTATTGATGGCGATGGCAGCCAGGATACGCAGCGGGTCGAAACCGAGCAGCGCCAGCGGCCAGTAGAAGAGCAGGCTGGTCAGGGGCGTCGTCCACGACTGGCGCAGGGCGGTGGACAGATTGTAATGCTTGCTCGAGTGGTGGTTGACGTGCGCCGCCCAGAGGAATCGAACCTCGTGATGCATGCGGTGAAACCAGTAGTAACAAAAATCCGTCGCGATGATCAGCAGCACCCACTCCCACCAGCGTCCGCCGATCTCGAAGAGAGCGAAGCTGGCGAGTCCGTTGAGCAAGGCGAAATGCACCGCTTTCATGCCGAGATCGATCAAGACGTTGCCAACCCCCATGGCCAAGCTGGTCGCAGTGTCTCTCGCTTCGTAGCCGCGCACCGCACGGCTGGCTGAAAGCAGAGCTTCCACGACGATCAACGCGACAAAGGCGGGGATCGCCAGAACGGTCAGGTCGAGATCCATATCCATTGGCTCTCCTCGCTTCATCGACCGGCGGCGGCCAACTGTCAAGCCTCATCTCCGACGGGTCTTGCCGCCGCCGCCGCGGACTGCTTTGAAGGACGTTTCCCACAAACGACGAATCAGGAGAAGGAGTCAGAACTGATGAGTGAGATCCGCTTTGACGATCGCGTCGCCATCATCACCGGAGCCGGTGGCGGCCTCGGCCGCACCTATGCCTTGGAGCTCGCCAAAAGGGGGGCAAAGGTGGTCGTCAACGACCTCGGTGGCAAGGCCGACGGAACCGGCAAGAGCTCTTCGATGGCCGACACGGTCGTCGAAGAGATCACTGGCGCCGGCGGTACGGCGGTCGCCAACTACGACTCCGTCGCCACACCGGACGGCGGCAATGCCATCGTGCAGACCGCGCTCGACAGCTTCGGCACCGTCGACATCGTCATCAACAACGCCGGCATTCTGCGCGACAGGACATTCGCCAAGATGACCGTCGAGGAAATCGATCTGGTGCTCGACGTGCACCTGCGCGGCGCCTTCTACGTGACCCAGCCGGCCTTTCAGGTAATGAAAGAAAGGGGCTACGGCCGTCTCATCTTCACGTCATCGGGTGCCGGCGTCTTCGGCAACTTCGGACAGACCAACTACGGTGCAGCCAAGATGGGCCTGGTTGGGATGATGAACGTGCTCGCCGTCGAGGGTGCCAAGTACAACATCAAGTGCAACGCCATCGCACCGACCGCGAAGACGCGACTGACCGAGGATCTGCTGGGACCAATGGCCGAGTTCGTCGCACCGGAAACCGTCACGCCAATGGTCATATACCTGGTCTCCGAGGCCTGCGACATCACTCACGAGATCTTCTCGATCGGCGGCGGTCGCTTCGCGCGCGCCTTCATCGGCGTGACGCCGGGTTGGTTCGCCGGCAAGGGCGCCGTCGTCAGTGCCGACGACGTCGCCGCCAACATCGAGCAAATCCGCAAGACCGACGGCTACACGATTCCGGGCAACATCGGCGACGAGCTCGGCCTGATCATGAAGGCGTTCAGCTCCTAGCCCCGCTGCTAGCCGCCGCGGTGGCGGCGTAGCTCGCGCTCGATGACGCGGTCGGCCCGATCGAGGAGCAACGGGTCGTCGGTGTAGCGTTCGATCATCAAGCTCAGGTCACTGAGGTCGTGAATCAGCGAGCGCGCCGCGCGTTCGCGTTCGCGCCTCCCCTTCATCAATTGCAGCAAATCCAGAACCAGATCCTCGACCTCTGAGCTTTCGATTGCGAGGGCGATTTCAAACGCCCTCTGCAGGGACACACCGCTGGCCACCTCGATGTTCGCCTTGTCCAACAATCGCTCGAGGCGTGCGACGTGCTCGGTCGCCCGGCTCGGCACCACCGGCATGCGCCGCGGCGTGTCGTTCTCGAGCAAGCCGAGGACCAACGCCAGGGCGCCGACATGGCGCGACTCGTGCTCGGCCATGTCGAGCCAGAACGAGCGAACCGCATCGGGCTGGGCGAATAAGACCTCAAAGCGGCAGTAGAGATCCATCGTCCGCTGTTCGAGCTGCATCGCTCTCTGCACCAGCTCGACGATCTCGCTGCGCCGAACCACTCTTGCCGAACCGCGGACTCCCATGGCCGAGCAGTCGATAACACTTTGCCACTCCCCCATCCAGCCAGATGGCGCAATCCGATTGCCCGGCCCAGACAACGACGGCGCTGCGTCGTTCCAAAACAACCCGCGAAAATTCCAGAACGTTGTTTTATATATACTTGCGACAATTCTATGCCAAATGCGTTGAAAAAATGAGGGCAGATTACGGCAACCAGGGTTATCAAGACGCTAAATCGCCAACCGCGGCGCGCCATCATGTGTATTGCTGTGTGGATATCTGAGTCGGCACGCAAAATGCTTTATTTCCATACCGCAAGCACCCAACGAAAAAACTGAAAACCCAAATTTACAGCCATGGGAAAGGGAACCACACCATGATGAAATCCAACGAACGGATGTCGAACGGCACTTGGAACGGCTCCGGCGGCTCGGAGTTGAGCGTCCTCGATCTGCGCAAGCGACTCGGAATGACCCAGGAACAGCTCGCACGCGAGCTCGGCGTGACGGTCGGTACCGTCAACCGCTGGGAGAACGGGCGTTTCCGGCCTAGTCCCCTGGCGTTGCGCGGCCTCGAACGCCTGGCCGAGAAGGTCACGCACGTCGAGCGCATGGACTCCTTTCAGGACTCAGCAATCTCCAACGGCCGATAGCGCCGATTGCCAACGCGGCGGCCACCCGCCACCGGACGCGGGGCCGGAAACCCTCCCCTGCCCTGCGTCCACCCGTTGGCGCCCCAGCGCCGCACTTGCACACTGTCGCGGGCCCAGTCAAGCTCGGTCATACGCGCCGCCTGGAACTTCCGCCCCGGCGGGATGGTTATCAACACCGTTCGACGGTTGACAACGCCAGGCCAACGCATGACCGGGAGGGTACAATGCTGCAAGGGTTTCGACGGTTCCTGCTCGTAGCACTCGTCATGGCGCCGATCGCCGTATCGGCGAGCACCTACAAAGTCGACAAGAGTCACACCAGCGTCGCCTTCAAGGTCCGCCATCTCTTTACCAAGCTGACCGGCCGCTTCGACGATTTCGAGGGGACGATCTCCTTTGATCCGGCCAATTTCAGCGCTGCCACCGTTGAGGGCACGATCCGCGCAGCGAGCATCAACACGAACAACGAGAAACGGGACGCACACTTGAAGAAAGAGGATTTCTTCGACGTCGAGAAGTACCCTCAGATTTCCTTCAAGAGCACCAAGGTCACCGACGTCGACACGGACGCCAAGACCGCCAAGGTGCACGGCAACCTGACGATGCACGGCGTCGAAAAGCCGATCGTTCTCGACGTCTCCTATCTCGGCACGGCCAAGGATCCGTGGGGCAACATGCGCGGCGGTTTCGAAGCGACGACCACGGTCAACCGCAAGGACTTCGGCATCGCCTGGAACGAGACCCTCGATTCGGGCGGCTTGTTGATCGGCGAGGAAGTGGAAATCGAAATCAACGTCGAAGGAATGGTCGTCGAATAGGCCTTCCGCGGCGCGGTCCTGCGCGATCTCGGGATCGGAAACTCGCACCGGCGATGACTCAGCCGCAAATGCCTTCGTCGAGAGGGCGTTTGCGGCTGAGCAATCGGCTCGCATCCGACACACGGGTGTGGTTTCGTTCATTCAAACGGAGGGTATTCAAATGCAATCGAGCTCGAAGAAGCTTCTCATGGCCTCGGCCGTGGCTGGCCTGATGTCAGTCGCTCCCGCTTCGCTGACCGCCGGCGAACACGAAGGCTCAGGCGAGGGCGAGAAGGTCCACTGTTACGGTGTCAACAAGTGCAAGGGCACCGGGGCTTGCGGCGGCAAACACGCCGACGGCACCGGTTACTCCTGCGCCGGCAACAACAAGTGCAAGGGTTTGGGTTGGCTCAGTATCGACAAGGAGACCTGCCTCAAGATCGATGGCGGCCGGCTGACGCCGCAAGCAGCCGAAGCCGACTCGAAGAGCTGAGTCGTGAACCATCCGGCGCGCGGGTCGGGCCCGACCTGGCCGCATCTCGGCCACGGGGCTGGCCTGCGCGCCGAGCACTACGGCGATGTCCTTGCCGGTGCACCCGGCATCGATTGGTTCGAAGCAATCAGCGAGAACTACATGGACAGCGGCGGGCGGCCGCTGCACGTCCTCGAGTCGGTGCGCCGCGACTACCCAATCGCCTTGCACGGTGTCTGTCTTTCCATCGGTTCGACCGACCCGCTCGACGAGGACTACCTGCGGCGGCTGCGCACCTTGGCCGATCGCATCGAGCCGGCGCTGGTGACCGACCACCTCTGTTGGTGCGGTGTCGATGGCCAGGTCTTCTACGACTTGCTCCCTCTGCCGTACACCGAGGAAGCACTCCACCACGTCGCCGAGCGCGTACACCGCGTGCAGGAAGCTCTCGGCCGTCAGATCCTGCTCGAGAATCCGTCTACGTATATCGCCTTTGACCGATCCACCAAGCTGGAGGCGGAGTTTCTCGCCGCACTCGCCGAAGCCGCCGACTGCGGCATCTTGCTCGACGTCAACAACATCTACGTCTCGGGGCGCAACCTGGACTTCGATCCCATCGCCTATCTCGATGCGATCCCACCGCATCGCGTTGGCCAGATGCATCTGGCCGGCTTCACCGACATGGGCACCTATCTCTTCGACACCCACAGCGCTCCGGTTCACGAAGATGTATGGGCGCTCTACCGCCACGCCCGCGAGCGCTTCCCCGGGGTTTCCACACTGGTCGAGTGGGATGCCGACATTCCCCCCTTCGAGCGTCTGGTCGCCGAAGTCGACCGCGCCCGCCATGAAGGTCAGCACCATGACGACACCGAGCCTGAAAGAGCTGCAGCGAGTCCTCGCGGCTGACATCCTCGCCAACGCGCGCGGGGCGACGGCGGCGAACACAGCGGCGCAGCTCGGGCTGCGTCTACCGCCGGCCATCGAGGCAGAGGAGCGCCTGGCAATCTACCGCGACGGCTATCCGGCGCGCGTTCTCGAGGCACTCGAAGAATCGTACCCCGCCGTCGCCAACATCCTCGGCGACGGCTCGTTCGCCAACCTCACGCGCCGCTATCTGGCGACCATCTCGCTGGCTTCCTGCGACCTCAACAACGCCGGCCAACGATTGCCGAGCTACCTCGCGCACGATTCGCTCAGCGAGAATCTCGCGTTTCTCGCCGACCTGGCAAGGCTCGAGTGGGCCGTCCGCTGTGCCTTCCATGCGCACGACACACAACCCATCTCCGCGACTGCTTTCGCCGCCTGGAACATGAACGACTGGGAACGCGCGGTCTTTTCCTTTCAGCCGTCGGCCGCCGTCGTCTCATCGCCATGGCCCATCTACACCCTCTGGCAAAGCCGCGACGACGACCGCACGGCGATCGACATCGATCTGCGCGACCGGCCGCAAGCCGTGCTCGTCTACCGCCGCGGCTACGACGTCGACTGCAAGATGATCGCTGCGGCGCAGAGGCGAGCCTTCGAGATCCTGCAGGCGGGCACGACGCTCGCAGAGGCAAGTGCGGCGCTCGCAGAAGCCGAGCACGCCGCCACGGACATCACTCAGATCTTCGGCGACTGGATGCGAATGGGCCTGATCGCCAGCGCCCACCTGGCCGATCCGTAGAGGGACCTCTACCCCTCGTAAGAGAGCTTCTCGCCGGCCAGCGTCGAGTCACGCTCGAGACAGAAGAGGCGCACGCGTCCGGTCGACAGGATGCGTCCCTCCTCGTCGCGCGACGTCGCTTCCCACACTTGTGAACGGCGGCCACGGGTAATCGGCCTGGCCGTCACCGTTACGCGACCAGAGCGCGCTGCGCGGATGAACGAAGTGTGGTTCTCCACACCGACGACACCCTTGCCGTTCTCCATCGCAGACAACCCCGCCCCAATCGAACACGCGGTTTCAACCACGGTGCAATGCATGCCTCCGTGCACGATCCCGTAGGGTTGCCGGTGCCGATCGTCGATATCGTACTCGAGGACGACCTCATCACCGCTCGCCTTCACCGTGCGCACACCGAGGTGGGCATCGAGTCCTGCCGCCGTCGTCGGGGCGAGATTCGCGTCTTCCATCCGGCGAACCTAGAGGGAATCTCAGGCGAACGCGATACGACCTACGACCTCGCGAGGTCTCGTCGAGAAAGGGAGCACGGTTCTCAAGCGGGATCCAAGAACTCCTTGAATCCGTAGCGTGCGTGCGGGCCGATGGCGAGCTGTTCGAGCACGCCGACTCCCTTTTTGTCACCGCAGGTTGCTCGGACGACTTGTTGCACGTGTTGATTTTCGACTTCCATCGGGTCGAGATCTGCGCACTTCCACGATTCGCCGGCGATGGCGAGATCGCCTTTCCAATAGCCGTGGCCCCATTCGGGATGGGTGTAGCCAATCCCCTTCATTTGAAAACAGAGGATGGGCTCGAGGTCGATCTCGTGGCGTTCGCCGGAGTCTTCGACCAGGGCGATCTTCGCCGCGCCGGCGCGCCGCGTCCCGGGAATGTAGTGGATCTCGTGCTCGACACCCGCCACCTTGCGTCCCTCCTGCGCCTCGACGGCGGGGATCTGGGCCGGCGACTCATAGGTCGGGACGATGTTGCCGTCCCAATGCCAGGGGCGTCCATCTTCGTTCTCGAAGATGCCGAAGTGGGTGCAGTGGTCGTCCCAGTGGACGGGCGACCAGAGGAAGAAGAACTGCGGCAACTGGGTGGACGGGGCGCCGCCGGGATCGGGATCGCCGACCGGGCGAATTCCCCACGAACGATCCTTGGTCCCGTACACGCGCCGCGGATCGACCTGGACCGTTTCGCCGGCGTAGCGGATCGAGCCCGTCCAACGGCCAAACTGGGCAAAGCGGGTGGAGTCCATCGCCACCTTGCCGTTTTGTTCCCAGGTCTGCCGCCCCTCTTCGATACAGGCGGTGCGGGCGTTGAAGGTCAGATCGCACTCGATTCCGGTTTCGTTCGCCGCCAGCGTCACCCGCAGCACGCGCATCGGCTCGACCACCTCGATGCGAAACGGTCCGACCGATGTATCGGTCGGTTCGGACGGAGCGCGGCGCGAGCCGTGAAACGCGTGCTGCTCGCCGTTGCGCACGATGCTGAAGCCGCAGTCCATGATGCGCAAGTTCGGATAGATCGCCAGACCGATGCCGAAATAGAACTCACCGTCTTCGGCGTAGCCGTTGAACCAGTAGCGATCGTAGGAATTGCGGTCGGTCGTGGCGACACGCGCCACCGGCTCGACCGTCTGGTGAATCGGATAGTCATCGAACTTCGACAGCATGCTTCCTCCACTCGTTTCTGATCTGCAACGCCGACTCTCGTATTGAGAACGAGAAAGCGCAAGAGACCGCGCCGCGCTTCAACCGAGAACGGTTTCGGGGCACCGTTGCGCCGACTCACCGCTCACCGGCTCGCCGCGCGCGTCGAGCTCTTCAAAAAAGTGCCGCGGTGGTGGTCCGTGACGGCCGCGCAAGTAATCGAGGAAGCCGCGCAGCCGCGCCCGTGGAGCGAAGAGGAAGGGGGACGTAGACGGCAAGAACCCGCGTCCCAAACCGACCAGCGCAATCGCCAGCCGTGTCAAGGCGTGAGTCCTGCCCGACATCTCGCGCACGATGAGCAAGGTGTTGCGCTGCATCAGGTAGTCGACGGCCGCCGAGCCGATCCGCATCGTCGGGTTGACGACGCGGGCGCCGCGCACCAAACCAACTTCCCAGCGCGCCTGGCGCGCCCGTACGCCGAGCTCGACCTCTTCGCCGTAGGCGAAGAAACGCTCGTCAAACAGGCCAATCTCTTGCAAGCAGGCGCGCCGCGCCATCATCAAGGTCCCGTGCACATAGTCCGCCGGCTCCCAACCTTCGGCCACCCGTGCCGCTACGGCAACGCCGCCGAGGTAGGGATTGACGTAGGGCGTCACACCGTCGCCGACATCGGCGCAGGCGAGACCGGCGGTCGGGCGCTCGCCAAAGCAGGCCACCATACGCTCGAGACAGTCCGCCGCCGGTAGCGCGTCGTGCGGCGCGACCACCATCAGATCGTGTCGTGCGCTCCGCAACCAGTGGCGCAGGCCGGCGTTCGCCGCCGGACCGAAACCGCAGTTCTCACCGAGGCGAAGAATCGAAACCTCCAGCTCCGACGATGCGACGATCGCCTCGAGCTCTTTCAGAGCCGGCGCTTGCGACCCGTTGTCGACGACGACGACGTCGACCGGGAACGACTGGCCGGCAAAGCTCTCGATCGTCTTGCGCAACCGATCCGGCTGATCCCAATGCACGATCACTACACCTACCGCGCCGGAATCAGACGCCGGCAGGCGAGGCTTGGCACCGTGTTGGTTGGAATGGCTCATGATTGGCTGGGAGATCGCCGGCAAGGATCGTCGCCGGCGACACTTCCCATGCTGCCAGCATTGCGCAGCGTTGGCGAACCGCTTGGCTACGCGGCCTTGTTTTGGTCGCGCAACTCCTGCAGCCGATCGTACCACGCACCGATGTTTTTCGTCTTCACCAGCTCGTCGAAGATCGGAAACTCGCGCACGCAAGTCATCGCCCCGTGCATGGCGACATCGGCGAGACACGGGGCATCGCCGAGCACGAAGGGTTTGTCGTCCAGCCACTCGGAAAAGTGCTGTGTGTTCTCACGCACCCAGGCGTGTGGGTCCGAACGGTCGTTGCGCTTGAGAATGCGCTTGGAGATCTGTTTCATCACCACCGAACCGGCGAGTTGGACGAGGAACTTCTGGCCGCCGCCGAGCTTGGAGCTCTTCGCCACCAAGCGCGCCGCTTGGATCGCCTCGCCCCAGGTACCGTAGATGACGGTGGGGAGAGCTTCGATGAAATCGCTGTCGACCCAGTCCTCGATCTCGTCGCTGCGCTTGCGCGCCGCTGCATCACCGGGATGGAATCTCACTTTGCCGGTCGCGTTTTCCTCGAGGTAGTTGAGGATCGTCGTCGAATCGGCAACCGTGTCGCCGTTCATCTGCAGCACCGGAACTTTTTTCGGCGCGCCGTCGGGCAAGGGCGGCAGCTCGGCTTTCGAACGCGGACTCACTTCGACGCTGTCGAAGGCGATCCCCTTGAGCTCGAGACCGGCGCGGACTTTGTGGCAGAACGGGCAGAGCGAGAACTGGTAGAGTGTCGTCGAAGCCATCTGGCTGGCCTAACCGGGAAGCCGCGCGAAGGCAAGCCGTCGCACGCCGCGCATCACGCAAAGCCGAACAGCCGGTCGGCGTTGCCGTGCAAGATCGCGCGGCGCAGCTCGGGCTTGCCCTCGCTGACGATCAGCACCTTCGCCAGCGTCGCCGCCAGGTGGTAGAATGGCCAATCGGTACCGAAGAGCAGACGATCGCTGCCAACCCGCTCGATGAGTTCGTTCAGCCTGCTGACCCCCTGACCATGGATCTCCAGCCAGGCGTTTGGATAGCGCTGGGCCAGCGGCACCGCATCGGCAATGTCGCGCGCGCCGGCGTGACCGAGAACGAATTGTACCTCGGGAAAGCGCTTCAGCATCGGCTCGTAGTTTCGCATGACGGTGAACTGATGGGTGTACTCGGGCTCGATACCGGCGCGGCCGGCGTGAAAGAAGACCACGAGGCCGAGACGACCGCAGGCCTCGTATACCTTCATGGCGGCGTCCGAATCGGGAAAGAAGCGCTGTCCGGCCGGGTGCAACTTCACGGCGCGCGCGCCGGCCCGCGCATAGCGTTCGAGTTTTTCCACCGCCTGCTCGTCGGCGCAGTGCACCGAAGCGCCACGGATCAGTCGCTCGCCGGCGCCTGCCGATTCAATCGCGCTCATGAAGCGCTCGGTGAGATCGTCGCCAAAGGGCAGGCCAAAGGCGATCGGTAGAACCAGCGCCCGCCGCACCCGCGTCGCGTCCATTTCGGCGAGAAGATTCGGAATGGTGTGCGTCGCCGCCGCGCTGTTGCCCCAGGTGAGCTGCGCCAGAGCGCCGATGCGCAGCGCGCGCAAATCGGCATCGGTGAAGTTGGCGTTCATGTAGACATCGAGATCGAGATCGCAGCCCGGCTGGCGACCGTCGCAATCGAGCAGATGCCGCACCCGCGGAGTGCGCGCCTGCAAGTCGATCTCCGGTGCCAGGAGCAGCGAAATCCCCAGGTGCGTGTGCGCGTCAAACGCCGGCGGCAGATCCTCGACGGTGCATCGCAAGCGACCCGCGTCGTCGAGCTCGAACCAAGGCAGATCGGCGAGACCGCGGTACCCTTTGTAGCGCTGAGCACCGAACGGACCGCGTCCCGACATCTCGCGCTCGCGCCGCCGCTGCGCCGCCAGCCGCGCCTCGTCCTCCTCCGTGTAGCGATCGCGATCGACGCAGGCCGAGAGCGTCGCCGCTCCAACCACAACCGCGCTGCGCAAGAATTCCCGCCGAGATTGCCCCCGAAAATAGGTCAAGATCTGGCTCCTTATCCGTTCCGACAGCGATTTTCTCGGGTTTCATATTCCAGAATGGGAGGAATTCCGACCGCCCGGCTTGGCCAGATCCAGAAATATTGTCGGACCAGTTGACAATCAGACGAATTGAGGATACTGCTCCCAACCATGCCCGCCACCCTCGAGTTGACGCCAGTCCGCCGCCAGGCTCTCTCCGATGCCGTATTCGAGCAACTCCGCCAGCGCATCGTCAGCGGGGCGCTGGTCGCCGGCATGGCGGTGCCGTCGGAACGGGCGCTCTGCGAAGCGCTCGGCGTCAACCGCTCCTCGGTGCGCGAAGCCCTGCGCCGGCTCGAGCAGGCTCGGCTGATTTCCGTGCGCCACGGCGGCAGCTCCCGCGTGCTCGCCTACCAGGAATCAGCCGGCCTCGACCTCTTACCGGCCCTGATCGCCAGCGAAGACGGCGTCGACGTCCAGGTGGTGCGCGGAATTCTCGAGATGCGATCGGCAATCGCCGCCGATGCCGCCCGCCTCGCAGCGCAGCGCGCCGGACCAGACGTAGGTCGCCAACTCGACGAAATCGTCGGGCGCATGCGCAGCGCTGGCGATCTGGCCGCGCTGCAGGACCTCGCAGTGCTCTTTTGGTCGACCATCGTCGATGCCTCGCAAAACATCGCCTACCGCCTCGCCTACAACTCCCTGCGCGAAACCTACGACCAATGCCGCGAGCTCCTCGCCAGAGCGCTGGCCGACGAGCTGCGCGATTGGCGTGCCTACGGAGCCATCGCCAAGGCGTTGCGCAACGGCGACGCCGACACCTGCGAACGACGCGCTCGCACCTTGGTGCGCCGCGGCGAAACAGGCATCAAGCGTGCTCTCGACGATCTCGAGGCCGCACAAGATCTCGACGGAGGAAAGTAATGGATACCATCAACACCATCAGCCTGGTCGCCGGTGACGCCCGACCATCGTCCGCCGACGTTTCTCTCGACGATTCGCGCCACTCGCCCGCGGATTCGCCGACCAATCTCGGTGAGGCAATTCGCTACTTCGCCGGTCGCCGCAGCCCGCAGATCTTGATCGCCGCTACTGCCGCCGCGGCGGGTGCGCGAATCGCGGCGGGCAATTGGTCGCTCGCCGATCTCATTCCAATCGCGATTCTCTTCGTCCTCTGGCCGATCCAGGAATGGCTGATCCACGTCTTCATTCTCCACTTCAAGCCTTTCGACCTCGGCGGCCGCACGGTTGATTTTGCCGTGCCGCGCAAGCACCGCGAACATCACCAAGATCCCGGCAATCTCGACATCCTCTTCATCCCGCTGCACTCCTACATCTACACCCTGCCGCTGTCGCTGCTCATTTTCTTCGTACTCTCACCGACCACCGAGATCGCCCTGAGCGGTCTGACCTTCTACTTCCTCTTCGCGCTGAACTACGAATGGGTCCACTTTCTCGTGCACACGCGCGTCGTACCCAAGAGCGCCGCCTACCGGCGACTGTGGAAGAGCCACCGCCTGCACCATTTCAAGAACGAACACTACTGGATGGGTGTTTCCCGCCTCGGCGCCGACTGGCTCCTCGGCACGACGCCCGAGCAGAGCACCGTTCCGACCTCTCCCACCTGCCGCCAACTGCACGGCGAGTGTTGAGCCCTACACACCGGCGCTGACGACCTGGGCAGACACGGTGCCAGCCGCCGGTGCCGTGCCGCGACCCAGTCGGCGCCGGAATCGCAGATGGCGCCAGCGATTGAGCTCGACGAACGGCCGCCACACCGCTCCCGTCAAGTTGTGCTTGATCAGCCAGTGCCAGAAACGATTCGATTTCTTGTAGAGGTAGGCGCCAGCCAGATACGACGGTAGAGCACTCGGATCGTCGGGGCGCCGGCGCCAGATCGACCGATGCCCAAAGAGGCGCCGATACGACCACGAGTAGCCGGCGGCGAGCTCGTCGACCGACATGTGTTTCGGCCGAAACACCACGTGCGCCGTATCGTAGAGGTCCCAGTTGCGGTGCAGGAGACGCCCTTCGGCCACCAGGCGGTCGAAGAGCGGCGTCCCCGGATACGGCGTCAGGACGTGGAACGTCGCACATTCCATTTTCTCGCGCTCGATCCAGTCGACGGTGCGCTCGAAGACATCGGGGCGATCCTCGTCAAAGCCGAAAACGAAGCTGCCGTTCACCGCAATACCGTAGTCGTGGAAGATGCGAAGACGACGGGCATAGTCCTCCGCTCGCGGCGTCTTCTTCCGCGACGCCGCGAGATTTCCACTGTGCAACGACTCAAAGCCGATGAACACCCCCGTACACCCCGACAGCGCCATGTCCCGCACCAAGGTGCGATCGTCCGTCACATCGATGGTCACCGCGGCACTCCAGATCTTCTCCAGCGGTTCCAGAACACGACACAATCGGCGAAGGTACTCCGGCCGCGACGCCAGACTGTTGTCGAGAAAAACGCCGTACGGTCCGCCCTCCTCGAGCTCGGCCGCCACCTGCTCCGGATCGCGCATGCGATACGGAACCTGAAATCCCTCGGTCGACAGGTAACAGAAGCCACATCGATTGTGACAACCGCGCGTTGCCATCAAGCTGGTGCTGGTGAGAAACGATCCGCGTGGCAGGATGTCTCTGCGCGGCGGCGGGTCTTCGCGAAACGGCCGGCGGAAGGTCGAGCGGTACTCTCTGGCAAGCGCACCGCGTTCGACGTCGCGCAAGATCTGCGGCCACATCTGCACCCCGTCGCCAAGCGCGATCGCATCTGCGTGCAGCGCCACTTCCCGCGGGCAGGACATGGCGTGCAGGCCGCCGAGAACGACCAGCGCACCGCGGCGCCGGTACCACGCCGCGAGCTCGTAGGCCCGCTTGGCAAAGGTCAGGTGGACGGTGATACCGACGACCTGCGGCAGCGGCTCGTACGGCGGCGGCCCCTGCAGCAGGTTCTCATCCCAGTACGCGACCTCCCAGGTCGGGGGAGTCGCCGCCGCAATCGACGTCAGCGCCAAGGTCGGCGTCAACACGTGCTTGCCAAAGCTCGCATGCGGATCCTTGCGGTAGAACGGATTGATGAGCAGGGCGTGACGCTGGCGCACCGGCCCGTTCGGCACATCTTGCGGCAGCGCTGGGGCAACCCGCATCGCTCGTGGAACGGACGCACTCACCGGCGCGCCCGCGCTCGTCTTCACTCTCATCTCGCCTCCTAGTCGTCTAGGAAGATTCGACGCGACCGATTTGCGCGAGACGAGGCGCGAATGTGACAGCCTTATGGCATTCCCGTCGCAATACGCGACCATCCGCTACAGCGGCGGATAGCGCGGAATCCAGCGCGGCACTTCGCGACAATAGCGCCGGTAGTCTTCACCGAAGCGCTTGGCCAAACCGGGTTCTTCGAATAGCGGGATGTAGACGGCGTTGGCGAGAAAGAAAGCGGCAAACCAGAGAGCGAGAGCGGGCGAGCGAAAGAGCAACGCTTCGCCGGCCAAATTGAACAAGACGCCACTGATCATCGGGTTGCGGACGTAGCGGTACGGGCCGCTGACGACGAGCCGCTGCGTCGGATCCCACGGCGCGAGGGTTCCACCTCCCTCTTCGTCAAAGCGCGGAATCGTTGCCGACATGAGCGCCACGCCGACGGCAAACAGCGGCAACGCCAGCCACAGCGTAACGTCCCCAAAGGACGACAGGCGCCACCGCCAATCCGCACTGCCGGCCGTCGACCAGAGAATCAGCGCCGGAATCACAATCAGGACGTTGAACGGTAGTGCGGCAACTGCCCGCCACGAACCCGTCTTCATCGCTCAGATCCCTCCGATCAACGTATACTTCGTCTCCAGATACTCATCCAACCCCTGGGTGCCACCCTCTCGACCGAGGCCGGACTCCTTGACGACACCGAAGGGGGCTACCACCGTCGATATGTCGCCTTCATTCAACGTCGGAGACGACATCGAACCGGCCAACGATCAACGCAGGATCTCGCCGGCATTCACCAACAACGTCTCGCCGGTAATCATGCGCGCGCGATCGGAGCAGAAAAAGATCACCGCCTCGGCGACGTCTTCGTCTTTCGGCATCTCACCGAGCGGCATGTTGGCGACGATCTCCCCCAGCACCTCGTCCTCCGAGATGCCGCGGCGCTTCGCTTCGTACTCGATGAAACCTTCGACCGGAGGTCCCCACATCCACGTCGGGATGACCATGTTGACGCGGATCTTCGCCGGTCCGAGCTCGTGCACCAAGTGGTACATCGCCGACAGTAGGCCGCCCTTCGACGACGCGTAGGCGAGCTGCGGATGAGCCGGCGGATACCACATCGATTGCGAGCCGATGAGAACGATCGAACCGCCGCCGGCATCGCGCATGTGCGGCAGTGCGGCGCGCGCCACCTGAAGGGTGCCGGTGACGTTGACGGCGACTGCCTTGCCGAAATCCTCCGCCGGGGTCGTTTCGAGGTTGCCGAAGAGGGTGTCCAGCGCCGCCACCTGGACCACCGCGTCGATACGCCCAAAGTGTTCGCGACCAGCAGCAAACAAGCTGTCACAGTGCGCGGCATCGGTGATGTCCGCCGCCACCGCAAGCACCCGCTTGCCGCCGGCATCGATCGCCGCTGCCTGCCGCTGGAGACGTTCTTCGTTGCGCGCCGCAATGACGACATTGGCACCGTCGCGCACCGCCAGCTCCGCAACTTCCCGTCCCAGCCCCGGACCGACACCGCAAACGACGACCGTCCGACCTTCAAGAATCATGGCAGGTCCTCTTCATTGTACTCCATCTCATCCCCTCGGACGCCCGCGAGTCATCCGCGCCGAGGTCACACGACTCAATCGTCGTCCGCGATGTCCGTACGCAATCGCACCATCAAAGGCAGATGGTTGGACACGACGCGACGATAGTATCCCGGGTCGGCGGCGACCCCGCGCACGTCGAGCACGGTGGCAGTCCCGATCAACTCTCCAGTGGACTTAGGGTCGTGCACGAGAACGCGGTCGCGCAAGCCGGGTACGATCTCGCCCAGAAGGTTGAGGGCCGACCCACTTCCGCGAGTCCGATCGGTCGCCGATGTCGCCAACGGAACCTCCGCGGCGGCGAGGTTGATCCGGCCCGCGACAATCAGATCCCTTTCACCCGGTCTGCTCCGGGCCATCGCAGCGAACACCCGATCGAGCAATCGCACCTCAGCCGCTACCGCGGCGCTGTCTCCATCGCCCCACGTCGCTCGGTAGGCTGCAAGTATGAAGTCAACGCTCCGGCGCTTCCCGGCTGGCACCGCCTCGAAACAGGAAAAGACCGGCTCTTGTTCGAAGCGATCGGCAAGCTCAGCGCCGCCGCCACTCTCGGAAGCGCGGACCAAGCGATTCCAACCCGAGCACGGCCGAACCGCCGCGCGGCGATGCACGATCGCGTCGTGTTCGCCTCGCTCTCCTTTGCGAATCGAAGACGAGACCATTCCGTTCCAACCGCTGCCGAGAGATGCCATCAACTTCTCGTAGCCCTGCAGCCCAGCAACGTTCGTCAGCGCAACGATATCAAAATTGTTCTCGATCACCGCCGCAACCGCTTCGAAGTTGCGATCACCGCCAACACCGAGCCCGTTGGTATTCCAGGTCCCGAGTCGAATCGAACCGACATTCTGGGCAACTGCCGGCTCAGCAACGACCGGTGCCGATGGAAGCGCACCCGCGGCCACCGCGACGCCGGCGGGTTCTTCTCCCGGCGCGCCCGACGTGCACTTCACCAGGATGTTCTTGCCGGCGGCGTCGGTCGCCACCCACCCTTCCCACTTGCCGTCCCAGTTTCGCATCGTCCAGTCGGTGCCCACAGGACGCGAACCGAGCCAGTAGTCGGCGCCGGCTTTGGCAAAGAACTCCAGATCGCAAACACCTTCGCCCCTTTGTGGCGCCAAGTCGCGGAGTCCGATCGTGGCCGCCGGTTTCTCAAAGCGCAGAGAGATTCGGTGCGCTCCGGGGAGCATTTCCACCGTGTCAACGCCAATGGCTGAAGAAAATGCGTTGCGGCCGTCGATCGCACGCACCGAGGTGCTGCCAACATGCACACGCGCCACTCGCGACCGCGGCAACACCGCCCCAGTATAGGCGCGACGAACACAACCTCCGGTCAGCGCAAGTACCAAACAGACCGCAAGTGCACGACCCAGGCGCTTCGAGCTCATTGGGGGGGTTGTACACTCAACCACCGAATCAATCCAATCTGGGGTGCCAGGGCTGGTTCGAACGACTTGCTCGCGGCCACTCTCTGCCGCAAAGTCGCGGTCATGTTTCGCAGGCGAAAGACTCGACGCGCGCAGGAGCGATCCCTGGCGAAGGCTCAGCGCGAGGCGGAGAGGCTGGCCCTCCTCGCACCCGGCGGGTCACCAGAAAAGCCAATCGTCGTCGAAACTCCGGCGATCGTCGACCTGCGCGCGCAAGCACTCCCCTGCCCACTCTGCCAGGGCTCATTGAAGCTCAGAGATCACAGGGCAGTCGAGATCGGCGGCGTTCGACTGCGCGTCGCGTCGGTTTCATGTAACCAATGTCGCGCCAAGCGCGAGCTCTACTTCCGCCTCAGCGCTTTGACGGTGCACTGATACTGACTGTTCGTGCGAGCTCGGAAACGATCTCCTACTCGGATTCCGCCCGCACCAACCAGAGAGCCGCCGCCGCCGTCAACGCCTCGGCGACGAACGCGACCACCATCACCAGTGGAAACTCGAAGCTGGTGAGAAACCCGATCAACCGGCCAAGCGCGGTGCCGCCCAGAGTCGCGGCGAGAACGAGAAGGCCGTAGTGGGCCCGCACGGCGTTTGCCGACAGATAGAGGAGCAGCACCCCGAGACCGGCCAGTTGCCCGCCGTAGAACCCGCGCACGTCGATCATACCCAGCGCCGTCGGTATTTCGACGCCAGTGATTCGCGCCATGGCGACAGGCGCCACGAGGTAGGCGACGCCGAAGGCGACCGAAATGAGTCCTGCGACCTGCAGGACGACTCTGGTGATTGCGGGAGTCTTCATTCGCAGCACCATCTAGCATGCCAGAGTCGCACCGCTCCCCGGTTCAACCCGCCGTCACACCAAATGGCAATGAGCTCGCACGAGTGAGGCAACGTGTCACTGCCGTAGCACCGGGAACCGGGACCCCCGTGCGCATCGTTTTCGGACTCATTCATCATCCCCCTATCTCACGCGCGCCTTGACGCGGCAATCCCGCCCGATCCGGATTCGATATTCTGCAGACGGGCATTCGCGGCCCAATCACTACCGCGTACAAACACCGCAACCCTCGGAGACCTTCGCGCCGTCCAAGCTCGCCTCCGCAAACCGTCTTGCCTTCGAGAATCGTCACAGCTCCTCCGCCGGCTCCTTCTTCTTCGGCCATTGGATCGGCTGAACCTTCACACCCGGGATGCGCATCGTGTCGGGAAACCAGTGCTCGCCCTGGCGAAGTCCGACGACGAGATCGTACTCGCCGTACTGCCGCGGCCCGCTGACGCTCAGAATCGCCCGCATTTTCTGCCCGGGCGTCAGATCGTGCGGCAAGGGCTGAGCATCGCCCACCTTGATGGTCTTCCCGTGTCCATCCTCCCACCAGTAGCCGACCGCAACCGCCGCCGACGGCTCGGTCGTGAATGCCGGCCAGGCATGCGGCGAAAGATTCTCGACGATCAGTCCCAGGCTCAATCGGACGATCCCGTGAATGACGACACCGCGAGTTTCAAAACGTTTCTTCAATACCCATGGCAGCGAAACGCGCGCCCGGCACTGCTCGATCGGCAGCGGAGTCAGCGGCACACCGGTAATCGTCTCACGCCGCACCTTCGCGTTGGCAATCGCTGTGTCGAGATCGATCTTCGACCGCGGCGGCACCTCGAACAGGTGATCATGCCCGAACACGCCGATGCGCCTCAGCTCCGGGTGGGCTTTCCAAAAAAAGCGCTGATAGCGAGGTAGCAGGGCGCGGTGGACGACGATGTAACGAAGATCGGCGTAACGGGAAAACAACTGAGCTGCATGAGCACTCGGCAGCGCCCGAGCCAATCGCATGAGGAGTGCGTGGCTCGGCGGTGAGTAGCCCGTGTAGCCGTTGATGAGCGGCTTCCAGTGATAGACACTCCTCATCGTATATCGACTCTCGTGAATGAGTTGATTGATCGACATCTTCGCTCCAGCCGGTATCTCGAGCACAGCCCCGGGCGGGGCAGCCGCCAGCGCTCGATATACGGGCGGAACCGACTCTCCAACCGGCGCCTCACGGGTTCCCCGGCGCACGTGGAACAAACCGAATTCGAAAGCCACCAGTAGCATGAGAGTGGTCACCCCGATCACCGCGGCGGCTCGGGACCGCAACACGCTCACCATCAAATGGTGGCAGCCGAGGCCGGCCAGGGCGGCGACGCCGGCGAGCACACCGATGGCGAATCGCTGCGGATTTCGGATCGTCGCGAACCCGGGAACCCACCCGTAGGCCCAGTCGTAGGGCATCCCGAGACCGAAGAACGCTTCCGGATCCGGTCCGAAGGAAAGGACATAGGTCCCGAGCAACGCGAGGAGCAGCGGTACGGCGACCCCCCGCCTCGCCTTGCTGTACCAGGCCGCCACCAGGGCGACGATCGCCAGCGCGAAGGGAACCAGGCCGACATAGAATGCACCAAAGATTCCCGGGACGAGGGGAGAAACCAGAAACGTCTTCCAGTAGTGCGCGACGGGAATCTGCAGCGTCCATAGCTCGCGCGTGGGGAGCCCGCCGGCCTCTCGGGCAAGACGCAAGTATGGTTCGGAGATGGCAACCAGCGCGACCACCGCCGCACACATGGCACCGATCGACAACGCGATCCCTCGCGTCTGCACTCGTGACCGCAGAGCTATCGCGGCGAGTGCGTACACGCCGACGAACGCCGCACTCATGAACGCGAGGTAGAAGGAGCACAGCATCTGCGCCAGCAACACCAACGCCAGTGCGAATGCCCAGCGAAGGCGCGGCCGCCTCAGTGAGCGATCGAGGAATAGCAACACCAGCGGCAAGTACGGAACCGCGCTGACATTGAAGATGTGCGGGTTGAAGTGGCGTTTGGGAAAAAAGGCGTAGATGAAACCGCTCAGCAGCGCTGCCAGGGGGAAGGCACCCCAGTGGCGCAACAGGGCATACATCGACACTCCGCAGGCGACGCTGGTGAGAAAGACCGTTCCCTGCGTCGCCAAGATCGGGTTCTCCGTCGCCAGGTAGATCGGCGCAAAGAACACCTGCAGACCGAGCAGGTGCTCGGCGCGCACCAGGATTTCGCGCGCCGGGTGCATGATGTTGGCATCAAAGAGCGTCGACGGCGACGTGCTCAACGCCCGCGCGCTCCAGGCGAGAATCCAGACGATCAGGTTCCCGTCGCCACTCTGCCCCCTGCCACTGTCGTTGAAGAGTCGACCGGCCGGCTCGAGAAAGGCCGGCCAGTATACGGTAAAGGTCGCAACGGAATAGAACCCACTCGCAGCGGCGAGCTCGACGAAGCTGCGGATTCGTTTAGACAATCTCTATTCACCGACCATTGAAATGATGTTGTACCCGAGCTGGCGAGGGCCTGGGTTGTCATACACGCAGCCTATATGCAGTCCAAACGGCGCCTCTCTGCATTTGTTGATTCTCAGGAAATCAAAGAACCTCCTGCGGGTGCCTGGTTCCCTGCAACCATTGCTGCGCAGCAGCTCTACTTCCGCCTCGGCAGACTGAGCATGCACTGAGTTCAATCGTTCCGGTGGCCTTCCGGCCTGGGTCGGCAGACGCGACGCACTCATGGAGGCCGTGCTACGAGACGATCTCCCACTCCGCAACCGGACCGGCTACGCGGTGAAAGATCGGGTGAACTTCGATTTCACGCAATTCCTCGAGCCGGAAGTATCGACTGCGGTCGCGAACCCAGAGCTTTCTCTTCAAATGATCGACCTCGTAGCTCACCTGGCCGTCGCTGACGTTCAGCCGGCCGCGGTATACCGCCGGACCGATCTTGTCGCGGTCAAACGCGAACTCGCGCCGCGACGCCTCTCGCTGCACGCCGCGCAAGTACGTCGCAATCGCCGCGACTGGCCTGGCAGTCTCCTTGAACCGCTCCAGTTGCGGGTGGTGGCGGTAGCCCCGCGTCTCACCGCGAAGCACTTTCTGGGCGAGCAGAGACTCGCGCCACAGAGCGACGAGCCCTTTCGAATCGAGGTACTTTGGGTGGATCGACCACAACCTCATCGCCCGATCACTCACCTGCCCTCGAGATCGGCATCAGCGACGCGGAACCCGAGCTCGCGCATGACCGCCTTCTCGCTGGCGCGCAGGATCTGCGCCGACTTGGCGGAGTCGGCCACTGCCCTGGCGAGCGCAATCGCGCCGACACAAGCAGCGATCGCAGCCAACGCCCGCTCGCTTCGGTCTTCGCATCGTCGTCGCGCGACGATCTCGCAGAACTCTTTTTCGAGCGCCGCAAACGAGGCGGCAAAGGCCCTGCGCGCGGCAACCGACGTACGGCCGATGTCGGAGATGTTTGCCGCCATCGTGCAAGCTGCCCCCACCCGCCGCAAATTGTCCGGCGCGAGATAGTAGCGCACGCGCGCCAGCGCCTCCTGCCGCGGCGAGCCGTTGGCACGGTCGCGCGCTTGACGCAGCCGCATCGTAAACTCGAGCTCCTCGGCCAGGACGTTGACGAACAAGTCTTCTTTCGAGCGAAAGTGAGCGTAGAAACCGCCCCGCGTCAGACCGGCGTCCGCCATGATGTCTTCGATGCACGCGTCCTGAAAACCGTGCCGGCGAAAAAGCCGCCCCGCCGCCTCGAGAATCCGCGCCCGCGTCCGCGCCGTGTGCTCAGCAGAATAGCCCATGACACCCCCCTGTCGGCGAAGTTAGATATGTTTGCGAACATATTTCAATCGCACTACCGACATAGCAACCCAACATGGAAGAAGGAGAAACCATGACAAGCCACGAAATCGCAAAGAGGTACTACCAGGCATTCACCGAAGGCGGCGATTGGAGTCGGGTGCCGATGAAGAGCGATCTGACCTTCGTCGGCCCGATGATGTCGATCGACGGCGCGGCAAAGTTTCGCGAAACGCTCGCCGGACTGTCGACGCAAGTGCGAAGCCTGCAGATGCGCCGCCAGATCGTCAAAGACGATCTGGTGCTGAGCTTCTACGACTTCGACATGGGCAAGGGCCCGATCGCCATGGCCGAGGCCCTGGCCCTGCGCGGCGGAGAGATCGCCGACGTTGAGCTGATTTTCGACAAGAGCGCTCTTTGAATCGGCTCCGGCGTGAGCTCGCGGGCGCCGCGAGCTCACGCCGCCATGTTCCAGCAAGTCGGTGCGAGAAGCCGGCCGCCCTTTCAGTGCGCGGCGTCCCAGGCCTGCGCTTGCGACTCGACGATGTCGACGAGGTTTCCCATTGCGACATTGGCGTCGATCAGGTGCATACCCCACTCCGGTGTCAGGTCGCCGCCGATGTCGTCGACTCGAGGACCGGGATCGGGGTTGACCGTCAACTGCAGATAGGAAAACTCGCCGTCGGAGATGCACTCGCTGGTCACCAGACCCGGCAGCGCTACGAACGGCGTGTCGATACGCGGTGGATCGACGACGTCTCCAGCCCAGGCCAGGTCGGGGTTGGCGATCGCAAACTGCGAGCTGTCGCGGATGTTGAAGTAGGGGTCCAGAACACCCGCGCCACCAGTAAGATCGGCTGGGTTGGTGCAGAGCGCCTGGAGGCCTTCCCCGCTGACTCTTCCAAAGAACGAGTTTTCAGGCGGCGGAACGGTATCGCGAAACGATGCATACGAAATGACGCAGTTGAACTGATCGCGGGAACGGCAGGCCGGCACGTTCTGAAACGAGCCGCCGACGTCCTCACCAATCGGCACGGCGACGGCAGAGCCGAGAATCAGAACCGAGATCATCCGATCCACCAAGCCCGCGATCGGATCGATCTCTTCGGCCACCAGGCGCCGCAGATGGCCGGCCCCTTGTGAGTGCCCCATCAAGACGAAGGGCCGGCCCTGGTTCAGGTTTCCCATGTAGTACTTGAACGCGTCCACAACGTCGCCGTAGGCGATAGCCGTGAAGGCAGGATCAGACGCCGCCGTCAGCGTGCGCTGCCGATAGAGCGGAGCGTACATCTCACAGACCCGGCCGAAGCGCGCCGCCTGGTTGCGCGTCGTGAAGATCTCTTCATCGTACATCCCGTCAAACGCCGCATTGCCTTCGTCACCGAGACGCACCGTCGGGTAGATATACAGACAGTCGAAGCGCGGATTGCTGGCAACGACGTGCGGCTCGACCGTCAGGGTGCCGTCCGCTTCGACCACCATCGCATCAATGTCGTTGTCGCAGACGTCATCGACCAACCCCCTCTTGCACATCCAGTGCTCGTCGAGCTCGTAGATCGCGCTTGCGTGATCGGCAAAGAACATCTCGGCGCCGGAGCGCGAATCGTCGTCACCCGAGCAACCGGCAAGTGCAACGGCAATGCTCAACATCACAACACGTTGATTCTCCATGATTGGAAGATACAAGCCGCCACCAAGCGACTCAAACTAGTCTCACCAGCGAAGGGAAGTCTGCCGCTTGCCTGCCAAACCGGAGGATGTGACTAAGCAACGCCTCGCCTACCGCGATTTCCGAGCAGTGAACCAGCTCGCCACGAGACTCACGTTCGGGATCTTTCTACTTGTTCCCACATTGGGAACAGGCTATCTTCCCAGGGTGAGAATCATCGCCAAGCGAACGCTGCGACTGTTCTGGGAAGGAAATCGACGGCGCGCGGACGCGAGGCGAGCTCTCGAGGATTGGCACTCTCAAGTTCGTGCAGCCGACTGGAAAACACCAGCAGACGTGAAGGCGATGTTTGGGAACGCGAGCGTCTTGAAAGGAAATCGAGTGGTTTTCAATATCTGCGGCAACAAATACCGCCTGATCACCAAGATCAATTTTCCGTATCAGGTGGTTTACATTCGGTTCATTGGTTCCCACGAGGACTACGATAGCGTGAATGCGGAGACCATCTGAATGAAAGTGAAACCGATTCGAAGTGAATCCGACTACGATGCAGCCTTGGCGGAAGTCGAGAAGCTGATGGATGCCGAATCCGGGACCCCCAGGGGAGATAGGCTCGATGTCCTCGTCACACTCCTGGAGGCCTACGAGGAAAAACACTGGCGTTTGGAGCCGCCCGATCCGATCGATGCGATCAAGTTTCGGATGGAACAGCGCGGTCTGACCCGGCGCGATCTGGAAAAGGTGCTCGGTAGCCGCAGCCGGGTGTCGGAGATCTTGAATCGCAAACGGCCGTTGACACTCGAGATGATTCGCCGGTTGCATCGGAAACTGGGGATTCCAGCAGATTCGCTGATCAAGCCGACGACGAGACGGCGCAGAGCCGCCTGATAGAGACCGGGGCCACCCGCTCGGTATTCGAGTACGACACCAGAACAGGCGGGCGCTCACCTACCCCCTTCGAGAGGATGCCGGGAGCCGTGTCCGCGGCGCGGGCAAGGATGCAGCTTACGCCCCGAGATCGGCCCAAGCTACCTACTCTTCGCCCTGGGCGGCGAAGTGTGCTTTGACCAGCTCCACGACATGCGCCGGTGCTTTGCCGGGCGCGCCGGCGTCGAACGGCGGCTGCGGGTCGTACTCGATGGCGAGCTGGATGGCCTGGGCAAAGTCGTCGCCGAGCTCTTCGCCGAGCAGAGTCAGCGCCATGTCGATGCCGGCCGAGACTCCGGCGGCGGTGACGATTTTCCCCGACCGGACGACGCGTCGCTCGACCGGCACGGCCCCCAGCTCGGCCAGGCGATCGAGTCGCGCCCAGTGCGTCGTCGCATCGATTCCTTTCAGAATTCCCGCCGCAGCGAGGATCAGCGAACCCGTGCAAACGGAGGTCGTCCACTTGGTGGAGGAATGAACACGCTCGAGCCAACCGGTCACCCGTGCATCGGCCGCGCACGTCTCGTCGCCCGGTCCGCCCGGCACCAGCACGATGTCCGGCGCTTCCACTTCATCGATCGTCGTCGCCGTCTCGATGCGAAGCGCACCGGTGTCCGACGTAACCGTGCCACCGTCGGCCGACACGAAGCGCAAGGATGCTTCCGGAATACGACTCAGAACTTCGTACGGTCCGATGCAATCGAGCGCCGTAAAGTTCTCGTACAGAAAAATGGCGATTTCCATACCGACCCCCCTTTAGCGGCCGCGACTGAGCTCGGCAAACCACCCCGCGCCCCGCCGTCGTGGAGCGCTCAGCCTCAAAGAACATCCACGAGCGAGAACGCGTCAGGGAGTGTCGGACGTGGACTACTTCTTCTTTGAGATCAGTCGCCAAGTCAGCGCGTTGGGCCGAACAGGCCTCCGCTGAGCGCTGCGAGGTCTTTCTCCCCGCTCACCGGCTCTACGCACTCTTCCGATTTCCAGTCCGGCCCGCGGCCTCCGGCGCCGACGCAAAGCGCGCCAGCTCGTCGACCCGGCGGTCGAGAAGCTCCGGCGCATCGGCGAGCCACCCGCGCAACAGAGCAAGCCCTTCGCTCCCGAGAATGTAGTGTCCGGCACTGACATTCGGCATCTTTCCGCCCTTTCTTAAACACATACGGCGCAACGTACATCCGCCATGCGATACACCACCAGGGTCGCAGTTCTCCAATCGTGTTGAGGAAAACCATTTGCACACCCACCTCGAATGAGCGACGCTGAAAGCAAATGGACCGTCTCGCCCGTAGGCTGCTCCTCGGCGTCCTCATTCTGACGGCGAGCGCGGCTGGCGCTTGCCCCTCCGACTGCAATGACGACGGTCGTGTCGACATCGGCGAGCTCATCGTAGCACTTCGCATCGCCCTGGCAGATGCCGACATCGCCGCCTGCCCCGCAGCCGATCAGAACGGCGATGCCACGGTCGAACTCGGTGAGCTCATTTTCGGTACCTATGCAGCCTTGATCGGCTGCTCGACCGGCATCGTCTCAGTGCGTGTCGACGATGTGTCGACCAGGCAGCCATGGCCGGGGATTCACGTGTCGATCGCCGGTACCACGCACAACGCTACTACGGATGAACACGGCCAGGCAATCTTCGCACTCCCCGCGGGCGACTACTTCGTCGACGCGCAGGTCTGCTGCAGCGGCCCCAGCAACATTGATTTCCACGTTCCCGTCACCGTCACCCGGGCGGAAACCACAGAGGTCACTCTGAACGGATGCTCGATCTGCTTCTGTGCATCTCCCGACACCCCGATCGCGACACCGTGGGGTGAAACGCCACTGCATTTTCTCGCGGTCGGCGGTCTCGTCTGGAGCATCGACGGCCAGCAAATCGCGGCGGTTCCCATCCTCCAGACGAACCGCGTAGCAGTGGAG
Organism: uncultured Binatia bacterium (SeqCode); assembly: GCA_965216585.1. Taxonomy (GTDB): domain Bacteria; phylum Desulfobacterota; class Binatia; order HRBIN30; family CADEER01; genus CADEER01. The sequence continues at coordinate 2,298,751 of CBDCGC010000003.1, forward strand.
AACCACACGGTCATGCGGATCGAGCTCGCCAACGGAAGTACGTTGAAGATCAGCCCCGGCCATCCGACGGCAGACGGTCGATTCATCGGCGACTTGAAACCCGGCGATATCCTCGGCGGAGTCGCGATCATCGGCGCCGAACTCGTGCCGTACGGTTCAACGCACACCTACGACATCCTGCCGGCATCCGATTCCGGCGTCTATTTCGCCGGCGGCGTGCCGATCGGCAGCACCTTACACCGGCGGTGGGCCGGCATGGGCAGCATCTCGAACCCCTTCAGGTGAGATTCGAACGGATTCCGATTCTCCGGCTTCTACCGCGGAAGATGTGAAACGTAGCGACATCCAGGTGAGAAACACCCGTGGTGCGCGTTTCTCACGGCACCGATGAAATCCGCGATCGTCACCCGGCCGCCTTGCAGACTGCACTCCCCGCAGGATTCGACTGCATCGAACCTGCCGAGAGCGTTGTTGACGCAGACGAGGAGATCCCGGATCGAAACCTCGTCATTACCATCGCAGTCTCCCAAGACATGAGAAGAGCCGGCATCCGATATCCGGTACGGGCCTGGGAACCACACAGACACCGCCGACACAAAGCTGCTGGCTCGAAGTCGCGCGCAAAGCCGGTCACACACCATTCGGAACCTTTGACCGCAGCCTGGCAAAGATCGACGGTACCGAGCGCCTCTAGTCTGCTCTATTCATGAGTGTTGTACCGATACCGCCCAGAACCGTTGCCACACAAGGCACATGCCGCGGCGATCGGCGTAGATCGCTCCTTGACATGGTCACAACTATGAACTTATCGTGACCACATGGAATCAAGCAGAATCGTCAACATCCGCGATCTCCGCGCGCATCTGAGTGAATACCTGCGCGACGTCGCGGCGGGTGAAACGATCACGATCAGTAGCCGAGGGAAGCGCCCGATCGCGCGCCTCGTCCCCGTGGAGGTTGATCCGGATCTCGAGAAACTCATCGAGATGGCTGGGACAGGCGTAATCAAAGTGGGAACGGGGAAGCCCGGCTCTCACCCCCCGGTGAAACCCCGCCGAACCCGCCGCACCGTCGCCGATATCGTGACCCAGGACCGCCGTTGATTCTATACCTCGACACCAGCGCCCTGGTGAAACTCTACGTCGAGGAGCCCGGGAGCGTCGAGATCGCCGACTGGGTCAGCGAAGCTCCAGTCGTCGCAACCTGCCGCGTCGCCTACGCCGAAGCTGCCGCCGCCTTCGCCCGGCATCGCAGAGAAGGCGGCCTGACCGCGGCGCAGTGGAGGAAGACGGTGGCAAATCTGGACGATGACTGGGATCGCATGGCGATCGTCGAGGTGACCCAGCGGCTCGCTCACAACGCCGGACAACTCGCCGACCGACACGCTCTACGTGGGTTCGACGCCATCCACTTGGCAGCCGCGCAGGAGTTGCGGAGCAACCGTATCGAGATTCGCTTCGGCTGCTTCGACGCCAGGCTTTCCCGAGCCGCCGAGAAAGCCAAGCTCGTCGTTGGTTGAGCGCGCCGGGGGCGGCACTCTCACCCCCACAGGCTGCGGCCACCTTAGAGGGGGAGAGTCTTCGAAGCGATTCAAGTGCATCCCCGGAGCGAGTTGCGCACCGAACGAATCAGCTCGGCGATCGAGATTCGCCCGTCATGGTCGGCATCTGCGCTCATGCAAGGATCGCCCAGGGTGACGCAGTTCGGACAGAGGGCAATCCGCACTGCCTCCACAATCTCCTCGACTCGCACCCGCCCGTCCAAGTTGCAGTCTCCCGCGCACTCGGGACCTACCGTTGGAGTCGGGGTCGGATCGCACCCGCAGATCGTCGTCTCGACGTCGGCTGACTCCACGGTTATCTGCGTTCCACGCCAGCACTCATGACCAAACGTCGAAACGAAGGGACCGACTCGGTACTCGCCGGGTGGAATGTACTCGAACGAATACGGACTCCAACCGAACCTGCGAACACTACCGGTCTCGCCACTCTCTCCCCACAGCTCCACGGCCAACCCTCTCGATTCACCAACGCAGTCGGGCGAGTCCGTCGCAAACACCGAAACCCGGTAGGATGGTCCCGGAGTCGGCAGGACCGGGGCGGCTTCGGTCACGGAAAAAGGGATCGAGTCGTACTCCAAGCGAAGTGTGTAATCACCCGGCTCGAGCTCTGCATCGAACTCCAGGACGCTGCCGACGATATCGCCTCCAAAGCCACACTCCGGGGCAACTTCAACGAAGGCTCCGGAAAGCCGCTGGCGGTGCCGCATGACGTAGACTCCCGGCAACCACGGCCACGCCGGAAACGCGCCACAAGAATGGGACTGATTCGGGTCGTGCGGTGGGGACACAGGCGCACAGCAACTGTCGAGGCACTCGACGCCGAGCCGCAGTGGGACACCGGCCGGCCACCCCTGTTCGATTCCCGTCTCGGTGCACGAGTTGAGCAGAAACGTGACCGCACAGGAGCGCGAGCAGGTCGCATCCGCCGGTAGGCTACCGGCCAAGACGGAAGCGACCGACATGCTCAGAGCAATACGTGCCCAGCAGCTCATAGACAATCAACCCTGCGCACAGCCGGCCAGTAGACGTCAAACGACGGACAGACACAATCGCACACACCGGGGACGCGAAGAAAATCCGTTCACGGCGGGATCTGGATCACAGCAAAGGCGCGTCCATGGTCTGTCGACTTGTCACAGACGGTCGCCAGCCCCTAGCTCCGATCACCATCTGCCCAAGTTCACATCACGAACGTGCAAACGAACCGGGAGCAAACAGTTGCACCTGGGATCTCTTGAAGGCTACAGACCTTCGTTCTCAACGCCATCACGGCAGGAGGTGCACCGTGTCATCCAAGAGCTCCCAAGATCTACCTTCCTTTCGAGATTACCAGTAAACGAAGAGCGGGCTTCCCATCCGAAACGCGGGTCAAACGCGGGCGACGGATCGTCCGCGGCTGGAAAGAACTGGAGGAAAAGCTCGGCCGCAACGATCTCTGCCCGTGCGGATCCGCGAAACGTTTCAAGCGCTGTTGCTTGCGTAGTGGCCGGTTTTGACGGCAGCTCGCGAGCACACTACTACCGAGACTGAACCCGGGCGCGGCCGTCGCGCCGCGCCCGGCTGCTCTGCGCAACGGATGAGCGAACCAATCCGATCACATCATGCTTCTGACGATCACATACACCGGATCGCCGGCTACCGATCTCGGTCACTTGCTGCACAAGCATCCGGAACGCGTGCAAACGACCGACCTCAGCTTCGGGTCGGCACACGTCTTCTACCCGGAAGTCAGCGCGGATCGCTGTACTGCAGCGATCCTGCTGGAGGTTGATTCCGTTGGGGCCGTGCGCGGCCCGGGCTCAACACTCGACCACTACGTCAACGATCGCCCTTATGTATCATCCTCGATGATGAGCGTAGCGCTGTCGCGCGTGTTCGGGACGGCGATGTCAGGACGCAGCAAGGATCGGCAGGAACTAGCCGATCGACCAATCCCTCTGGAATGCCGCATCTCCGCTGTCCGATGCCGGCCCGGGAGTCCGTTCGTCAGAGAGGTGTTCGAACCCCTCGGCTACCAGGTGTCGACGAGAGAAGACACGCTCGATCCGGAGTTCGAGGAGTGGGGACCGAGCCCCTATCTTTCGGTCGAGCTGAAGGGCACCCAACGCCTTCGGGATTTGCTCGAGCACATCTATGTCCTGATCCCGGTTCTGGACGATGCCAAGCACTACTGGGTCGGCGACGACGAGGTCGAGAAGTTGCTCAGACGGGGCGCCGGCTGGCTGGAGACCCATCCGATTAGAGAGCGAATCGTTCGCCGCTATCTGCGCCACCAGCGAGCACTTACGCGCGAAGCGGTGAGGTTACTGGCGGGAGATGAAGCCAGCGATCCGGACACGGTATCATCGCAACGCGACGCAGCCGAGGCCGAGGTCGAGCGGGCGATCAGCCTCAATGAGCAACGCATCGGCTCGGTGATCTCTGCACTCCGCGCGTCCAAAGCAACCAGCGTCGTCGATCTGGGATGCGGTGAAGGGCGCCTACTCGTTGCGTTGACTAAGGTTCGCGAGCTCGGACGGATTGCCGGCCTGGATGTTTCGTCGCGCGCCTTGGAGCGCGCCGAGAAACGCCTGCGTCTCGATCAGATGGCTCCGGCCGCGCGCGACCGCTTCACCCTCATGCACGGATCACTCCTCTATCGCGACGAGAGGCTGGCTCAATTCGAAGCAGCGACGCTCATCGAAGTCATCGAGCATCTGGACCCGCCGCGTTTCGCGGCTTTCGAACGCGTCGTGTTCGAACACGCACGCCCGCGTGTCGTGATCGTTACGACCCCAAACCGTGAATACAACGAGCTCTTCCCCAATCTCCCGGCGGGGAAGTTGCGTCACGGCGACCATCGTTTCGAGTGGACTCGTCGCGAGTTCGAAAACTGGACTGCGTCGACCGGAAGACGCTTCGGCTACGAGTGCCGTTTTCTCCCCGTCGGTACGGTCGACCCGAACAAAGGTCCTCCAACACAGATGGCGATCTTCGAGCGGACCGAGGCGCCGTCGCCATGAGCAGAACGATCGAGATCCCCGAGCTGGCGGTCGTCGTTATGATCGGCGCATCGGGTTCGGGAAAGAGCACCTTCGCCCGGAAGCACGTCGCAGCCAGCGAGATCGTCTCGTCTGACTATTGCCGGCTCGTGATTTCCGATGACGAGAATGATCAGACCGTGACCACAGACGCATTCGATCTCGTCGACACGATCGCTTCGAAGCGACTCAAGAATCGACGCCTCGTCGTCATCGACGCCACCAACGTCAGACCCGACGACCGCAAAAGCTACGTCAGGCTGGCGAGAGAGTTCCACGCCCTTCCAGTGGCCTTCGTCCTCAATCTGCCTGAGCGCATTTGTCGAGAACGCAATGCGTCGCGGTCCGATCGCAATTTCGGCGGGCACGTCATTCACCGCCAAGCAAGCGACCTCAAACGATCTCTGCGCCGGCTCAAGAAGGAAGGGTTTCGTCAGATCGAGGTCTTCCGCTCCGAAGACGATCTCGAAGAGCTCTCGATCGTTCGGCGAAAGCTGTGGACCGACAAGAGAGACGAGAAGGGTCCGTTCGACCTGATCGGCGACGTCCACGGCTGCTTCGACGAGCTCTGCTCGCTGATCGAACAGCTCGGGTACTCGATCGCGATCGACGACGGCGCTGACGAGGAGCGCTACTCCGTCACTCACCCGGACGGAAGGCGGTTGATCTTCCTCGGCGATCTCGTCGATCGCGGGCCGCATACACCCGCCGTGCTGAGGCTGGTGATGGACGCTGTCGCATCGGGAACCGCCCTCTGCTTTCCCGGTAACCACGACGTCAAACTCGCCAGAAAGCTCCGCGGCAAGGACGTTCGAATCACCCACGGCCTGGCTGAGTCGCTGGAGCAGCTCGAAAGCGAAGCTCCACACTTCACCGAGCGAGCCGCTAGTTTCATTGAAGGCCTCGTGAGTCACGCACTCTTGGACGGCGGGCGCCTGGTAGCCGCGCACGCCGGCATGAAGGAGGCAATGCAGGCGCGCGCATCCGCCAAAGTGCGCGACTTCGCCCTGTTCGGAGAATCGACCGGGGAGACCGACGAATTCGGCCTGCCCGTGCGCTATCCATGGGCCGAGGAATATCGCGGCAAAGCACTGGTGGTGTACGGCCACACGCCCGTGCCGGAACCCGAATGGCTCAACTCCACGGTCAACATCGACACCGGTTGTGTGTTCGGCGGCAGCTTGTCGGCATTGCGTTACCCCGAGCGGGAGATCGTATCCGTAAAGGCACTGCAGACTTATTACGAGTCGGTTAAGCCGCTTCTGCCAGACGATCAGCTCGCGCCCGCGCTGAGTGCGCAGCAACAGTACGACGATGTGCTCGATCTGGCGGACGTGATCGGGAAGCGCTCCATCACGACACGACTCAACGGCCCCGTCACGATCCGTGAAGGAAACGCAGCAGTGGCTTTGGAAGCGATGACACGTTTCGCGGTCGATCCGAAGTGGCTGATCTACCTGCCGCCAACCATGTCGCCGAGTGAGACCAGCCAGCGCGCCGACTTCCTGGAATACCCGAGCGAGGCCTTTGCCTACTACCGCTCTGCCGGCGTTCCGACCGTGATCTGCGAAGAAAAGCACATGGGCTCGAGAGCAGTGGTCGTTCTATGTCGCGACGAAAATGTCGCTCGAGAACGTTTCGGCGTAACCAGTGGCGACATCGGCACCTGCTACACTCGCACCGGTCGCCCCTTTTTCTCGGATCGCGAGATGGAACGTAGCCTTCTCGACGTGCTTCGAGAGGCCGTCACCGCATCCCAACTCTGGGAGGAACTGGAGAGCGATTGGCTTTGCCTCGATGCAGAGCTCATGCCGTGGTCGGCGAAGGCACGGGTTCTCATCGAACGACAGTATGCCGCGGTCGGCGCGAGCGCGCGTCTTTCCACCAGCGAAGCAGTGACGGCTCTGTCGCGGGCAGTCGCAGAGGGGAGAGACGCGGCTGCACTTCTGGAACGCGCCAAGGCTCGATCCGATACCGCGCAGAAGTTCACAGAGGCCTACAGGCGTTACTGTTGGAACGTCGCCTCGCTGTCTGATCTAAAGCTCGCCCCCTTCCACGTTCTCGCGTCTGAAAGCGGAGCTCACGCCGCCCGGGACCACGTCTGGCACATGGAACGAATCGCCAAGCTCTGCCAATCCTCGACGGCGCTGCTGTTGGAAACTCCCTGCCGACGCGTCGATCTCACCGATAGCGAGAGCGAGCAGGCGGCCATCGACTGGTGGGAATCGCTCACCGATCGGGGTGGGGAAGGAATGGTCGTGAAACCGCTCGATTTCCTGGCCAGGGGCAGGCGCGGCCTCCTTCAGCCCGCACTGAAGTGTCGCGGCCGTGAGTACCTGCGCATCATCTACGGCCCGGACTACACTTTCCCTGAAAACTTAGACCGTTTGCGTAGACGCGGGCTTGGCGTGAAGCGCTCCCTGGCGCTGCGCGAGCTTGCTCTCGGCATCGAAGCGCTCGAACGCTTCCACAGAAGGGAACCGCTACGGAGAGTACACGAGTGCGTGTTCGGTGTTCTGGCTCTGGAAAGCGAAGCGGTCGATCCCCGCCTATAGCAAAGCTAGCCTGGACCGAGGAAACGCCGCGTCGCTTCATACAACCCCTCTCTCTTCTGGCCGCTCCGGAGCGGGCAAAGCAGAAATCTGGGTTCACTCGTGCTTGAGCGGGTGTGTTTGGTCCATGTAGCTCTCGTTTGGTCGGGAGCCGTAAGAGTGGGCCGACCCGAGTGCTGTCGACAACTCAAAGAAGACGATCTGACAAGGTCGATCGATAATCGGAGTAAGATCGATGGAGAAGGTACCGCTGTTTCGGATCTCCAACGCAATCGGTCCTCGCCAGCCCGGCTGAATCCAAGGAGCCGTCTGATGCATGGACAGTCCCACGCGCGCATATGTGCTGCGGCCCTCGACGTGCCCAATCAGGTTGTTCGGGATACTTACAGACTCATGCGTCATGGCAAGGACAAACCCGCCGGGCTCGAGCGTGAACGAGCACGGTTGGCCGAGCTCATTCTTTTCTGCCACCACCAACGTATCCCACATTTCAGGTATCGATGAGAATCCGTCAGCAACGGATAGCCGGACACCCGTTTTTCCCGTCTTCCACCTGGTGAACTGATTCCCGAGGCGGAGATCGATGGAGGCTTGCCCTATCTGACTCGTCTCTATCGGAGGGTCGAACTCAATCAGCCCTTCAGAAATCGCCTTTTCGATGTCAGGCCGCGACAGAACCATCCGTCAGCTAGCTGCAACATGACTCGAGACCCACGACTGGGATAGGTGAGCCACACCAGCAGCAGTTGTGAAAAAGCTGCCGTTGAACCGCACCACAATCGTGTCGTCTCGTACCCCCACTACCTCGCCGCTCACCAGTCCTTTTCCCGGAGCGAGAACATCGACGCTATCCCGACGAACGAATCCTGAGAGAGAGCCAACCTCGGTGTTGATCTTGATCAAGAACTCTCCAGCGAACGGACCATCTGAAACTTCGCACGGAATCTTGAGAAATTGTCCAACGGAATAGCTCACCGCATCCTCCAGAATCGTCATCCAGATCAAAGACAGAATCAAAGAAGTAATTCAAACTGAACACCCAATGCCCCGGAATCGAGATCGTCGTTTTGGACGCAGGCACGAAGCACACGGGATCCGCCCTCATCCCCCCGAAATCTCCGATCGGAAATTCGTCAGGCAACATCTCGCCAAGGAGAACATCCCGATCAGATCACTTGAGCATCTGCCACCCGCAGAGTAGGAAACTGTGCGTGTTGCGCTTCCCTCGCATCCGTCGATGTGAACACCCGATCACTCTGATCTCGTCCGCCACCGCTAGGTGGACCGCATGAGCCGCAACGGCGACTATTGGGCTCAGCTAGTTGCGAGAGTCGTCGCAACCTGTGCTTCGCTCGCGCTCGTGGTGATGTGCGGCTGCGGGAACGACGACGACGGTGTCTCGATCGAGACGGACCGACCCAACATCGTGTGGATCGTCGCTGAAGACATGAACTTCGAGATCGGGGCCTTTGGCGACCCCGTGGCGGTGACTCCGCGCTTGGATCGGCTCGCCGCCGAGGGAGTACGCTATTCGAACGTCTTCGCGACCTCGGGGGTGTGCGCACCGTCGCGCGCGGCGCTCATTACAGGCATGTACGCGACGTCGATCGGAGCTCACCACATGCGCAGCTCGGGCGGTGGTTATCAGCCAGTACCGCCCCCGCAGGTGAAAACCTTCACCGAGTACCTGCGCGCCGCCGGCTACTACACCAGCAACCTGGGAAAGACCGACTACCAGTTCAGCGGTGTCATCGGCGGCGCACCACGAACCAATTGGGACGACGTGAACGGCGATTGGCGCGGTCGCGATCCGGGACAGCCGTTCTTTGCCTACTTCACGATCTTCGTCACCCACGAGAGCGGTCTCTTCGGCGACCGCGAGCCGAGCACAGAGCTCAGTCAGATCGAAGTTCCTCCCTACTATCCCGATACTCCGCTGGTGCGACGCGACCTGGCGAGGCTCTACGACAACGTCGCGTCGATGGATACCACCGTGGGTGAGATTCTCGATGCCCTGGAGGCCGACGGCGTCGCCGACGATACGATCGTATTCTTCTTCCCCGACAACGGTCGCGGATTGCCGCGTGACAAACGCTGGGTCTACGATGGCGGCATCCACGAACCGCTGATCATTCGCTGGCCCGACGGCCGCGATGCCGGCGCAACGGTCGACCGGCTGATCAGCTTCATCGATCTCCCGGCAACCGTGCTCTCGCTGGCCGGTGTGCGGATTCCGGAACACATGCAAGGCCGCGCCTTCCTCGGTCCACAGGCAGGTCCGGAACGGCAATACATCTTTGCAGCGGCCGATCGTCACGACGAAGCCACTGATCGAATCCGCGCCGTGCGGGACGCGCGCTACAAGTACATCCGCAACTATCAGCCGGACACGCCGTACGGACAGGACATCGCCTTTCGCAACATCTCGTCGACGATGCAGGAGATCTTCCGCCTGCAGCAGGCGGGCACGCTGTCACCGCCGGCCGACTGGTACTTCCGCCCGACGAAACCGGCCGAAGAGCTCTACGACACCCTCAACGACCCCTACGAGATCACCAACATCGCCGGTCAGGGCGATTTGCAGCCGACTCTGATGGAGATGCGCCTTGCCCATCTCGATTGGGTCGAACGCACCGGAGACCTCGGCGAGGTTCCCGAAACCGAGCTGGCCGAGAGGTACTGGCCCGGCGGGGTCCAGCCCGTCACCGAGCCTCCGGTGATCGAAGTCACCGCCGAAGGACAGGCCGGGTCACACGAAATTTCCATCTCCTGCCCGATCCAGGGCGCGTCGATCGCCTACGCCATCGGCGACTCACCCGAGCCCAGATGGCGCCTCTACACCGGACCCTTTTCGATCGCGAACGACACCTCGGTGCGCGCCGTCGCGATTCGTTACGGCTTTGCCGAGAGCGCTGAAGTCATCCTCGAACGCTAGCCCGCATATCTCGGGGTGGCATGTAACGCTGACGGTCGGCGTAGCACTGAAAAGGACACCAAAAAACGTCCGCTGACCTGTGACTGCACGCCGTTTCTAGAAGCACCCTTCCAGGGCACTCTGAACGCCAGCGGTCAGTTCCACCACCGTGACGATTCCGTCGTCGTCGTCATCGAACTGGAAACAACTCGCTATGGGCAATGATTGTAGAGCGATTCGCGCACCGACAATCAGCTCGTCGATCGAAACCACACCATCGGCGTTGCAATCGCCGATGAATCTAACGATGTCTCGAACCAACACGGGTTCACCGTTGGGATCGACTCGGTACAGCTCCATCCCGACCGTCCCGTCGCTCGCCGATACGAGAAGGTTGCTTCCGAGCGCCGCCATGGATCCGACATCGACAAACCCCAGCCTGGTCGTGCCGTCCTCCGTTCCATCGCTGCGCCAGAGCTGCGCCGGTCGCCGACCACTTCGTACGAAGAGAGCTCGACCAACGGTCGTCATCGCGTTGGGTCTCTCGCTGCCCAGACTGGCGACGAGTATTGTTCCAGTCGCGGACATGTCGGTCCGCCAGAGATTCCAGTTGTTTCCGTCGAATAACGAAAAGTAGCTGATGTTTCCAGATCGGGCGCTTACGGGATTCGGATGAAAGCAGGGACCGTCGGCGTACAGCTCGACCAACTTTTCGGAGTTGGCAATCGTCCCCTCGCTCCCCCATACTTCGAATCGTTCATTGCAGAAGTCCACCGTGGTGAACACAAGCAGCCTGTTGTCGGTCGACACCGCGGTATGGACGCGTGGTGAGTTGAGGATCTCTGACACGGGAACCGCTACGCTACCTGGCCCTGTGGAGAGCCACATCTCGAGCTTCGAGTCGACTGTCGATGCCGAGAACAAGACCTCCGGTGAGTGAGGGACGATGTTCCCGATGGAGAAGAATGGTTGGGCGCGATCCGGCTCTCGGGCGTACAGAGCAGCACCACCGCGGTCGCCATTCGTCGCCCAGAGCCTGACTGGCCCCGCAAACTCAGGGGTCGCGGACGCCGAGAAGAAGAGGGTCTGTCCGTCGCTGACGAAACTCGATGGTGTACGCCCAGTAGCGTTGCTTTCCGATTCGAATACCGGCTCCGCGTAGCCCCGTTCGCCATCCGTTCGCCACAGATCCCCTTCTTGTGTCCGATCGAACCCAGCGAAATACAGCGAGCCGGAGAGAGTGGCCGAGTCGCTGAGCAAGGCGGAGATCTCGTCCGTGTCGAAGACCAGTCGAGTTCCATCGGAACTGCCGTCGGTGACCCATAGTTCGCCCGGGCCGCGCCCTCTCATCACAAAGAACGCTGCGGTGCCGGCAGTCGTGATATGTCGAACGCTGTCGGGTGTCCCGAACGGGCGACCGTCCGCTGACATGATGGCCGGGAGAGTGCCGCGAGGCAGAGCGACGAGGGCGGTCGTTCCGTCAACGGATCCGTCCGTCCGCCAGAGCTGGTAGTCCCCCGACTCGAGCCGCGCGAAGAAAAGGAGATTGTCGCCTAGCTGAGTCAATGAGCTCGGGGACGAGCTGCATACGCTGTTCGCCCGGGCGCTTCCGATTGCAACGAACAGGAATACCAGCACGAACCGAACGAGAGACCTGCCGGCGCGGGATTTCCCCTGGGAATCAACGGTCATACGAGCCTATGCCTGTGCCCCCTTCCTATGCCAGATCGGATCACTTCCGGAAGCCCCCAACCTCGCGGAAGCTACACTAATGCACAGGCAAGGGCTTGGGCAGAGGCAGAGGAGATGGCGGAGAAGGCCAGGGCGCGTCGATCGCCTACGCCATCGGCGACTCACCCGAGCCCAGATGGCGCCTCTACACCGGACCCTTTTCGATCGCGAACGACGCCTCGGTGCGCGCCGTCGCGGTTCGCTACGGCTTCGCCGAGAGCATTGAATTTGTTCTCGATCGCTAGAACAGAAAGAGCCACGGCGTTGCGCGACGATCAACCTCCGCCTATGCACCCTGCCGGTGCCACGGTCGAGATCGGACGGACAACGCCAATAGCCAGGCTCCCGGCACATTCGCTCAAGGGCGACGATCTCAGTCGCCGCTCCACGCTCACCATAGCTCACAGAGGCTTGCCTATGTACACCTAATAGGTGTACACTCATCACCAATGGTAAACGTGGTTGTATTGAGCCGGAGAGCCAGGAAAAATCTCAGGTCAGTACCCAGCCACGTCGCCGCCAAACTCTTGTTCTGGGTGAACGAGGTCGAGACGCATGGACTGGAGGAAACCAGAAAGTACCCTGGCTTCCACGATGAGCCCTTGCGCGGAAAGCGCCGCGGGCAGAGGTCGATTCGGTTGAGTCGTGCCTATCGCGGTATCTACGAGATCAAAGCCGACGAGTCTTTGGAGTTCGTCAGCGTCGAGGAGGTGACCAAGCATGAGTACTAAGTCCAAATCTAGGAAGCGACGCACCCGAGCGTTTCTCGAAGGTCTGACAGGTGGTCCACTCACTTTCGGCACTCTACTTGTCTCAATTCGCGAAGGTGAGGAGAAGTCCCAGACGGCGTTCGCCAAAGAGCTCGGCATCTCCCGCTCGCACCTTTGCGACATCGAGAAAGGTCGCAAGAGCGTCGGGCCGGCGCGGGCAGCCCGGTTTGCGCAGTTGCTCGGTTACCGACAGGAGAGTTTCGTCGCGCTAGCCCTCCAAGCCCAAGTCGAGGAAGCCGGACTGCGCCTGAACGTCACCGTGGAGGCAGCGTAGCTCCCGACGCTGCCCCTCCATTCTTTTGGATTGGCGGAGAAGGGAGGGAGTCGAACCCTCCTCCTACGCACGAGGCTTCGGAGGACCGGTCCGACCGAATTGCACCGGCCCACGCGGCTTTGAAGTTCCGGCTGCGCTTCACCAGCGAGTACCAGGCATCCCCGTTCTACCCCATCCCGTACGACTTTCCGGAGAGGCGTTTACCGTTCTGTCACCTCGCGGCCCGGCCAGTACCAGGCTCTCCATTTACAAATCCATTGACAATAGCGCCTCGTCCCTCGTCGAAAGAGGAACCAAGCATGAGTCAGCCGGACTGGGCGAATCTGAAAGGCGGATACGGAAAACCGTACGACCCCCGACCTGCGATCGACAAAGTTCGCGAGAGCTGCCTCAACCAGGCTGCCTGGGAGGAGCTCTGGAACGAACTGCATCATCAGGGCGATGTCGGTGAGGCATCGTACGCCGCCGTCCCTCTGCTAGTCACAGCCTGCTCAGTGTTCGACAGGGACTGGAACTTCTACGGTCTCGTTTCGACGATCGAGACGGAGCGCCACAGGTACAAGAACCCATCGCTCCCGAGTTGGCTCACAGACGACTACAGAGAGGCACTGGCAAAGGCCAAGGAGTTGGCCCTCCTGGATCTCAGCAAAGCAAACAACCGGCTCTTGATCCGTTCCGCCATGGCGGTTGTCGCCGTTGCATCAGGCGATCGTAAGCTCGGCGCTGTGCTCCAATCCATCGACGACAGCGATCTCGACGAACTCCTCAACGACTGGTGCTCGTGGGACCAGCTCTATCGGCCAGAAACGGAGTAGCAGGCTATAGTACGCGACTGCGGAACCGATGAAGCTACTCACACGCACGATCGCAACAACCGCACTCGTGTTGGCCAGCTCCGAGGTCATCGGGAGGGTGGGGCCAACCCAGTTGGATTGGATTTTCTCGCACGCAGACATTGTCTCGATAGGTCGTGACCTAGAGACCGCGGCCACCTCCGCCGGGTTGGCAGCTCCGGAAGCCCCAGTATCGCGGAAGCTACATTTAGGCACAGGCAAGGGCATGGGCAGAGGCAGAGGAGATGGCGGAGAAGAACGCGTCGAAAAGTAAATGAATGCCGTCGCGCAGCGCGCGACGACCACCCTCTGCCTATGCCTCTGACCGTGCCTATGCCTTCCTCTGCCGGGTTGGCAGCGCCGGAAGCTCCCAGTATCGCGGAAGCTACATTTAGGCACAGGCAAGGGCATGGGCAGAGGCAGAGGAGATGGCGGAGAAGGGAGGGAGTCGAACCCTCCGACCGACTTGCGCCGGCCCGCGCGGTTTTGAAGACCGGGAGGACCACCGGGCCCCATCCTTCTCCGTTGGGGGAATTCATCCATCACTGCGGTCGTCGCCGGGGTGCTGGAGCTCGCCGGCGAGCTCTATTGCCTGACCGCTCGCCAACGCTTCTGCGTCGACAGTGCGCAGGTGTAGGTCGCGCTGCGGGAACGGGATCTCGATCTCGGCTTCGGCCAGGGCGGTTTGGATCGCCACCATGAGGTCGCTGCGGATCACTACCCAGCGGTCGTAGTTCGCAGTCCAGGCGCGCACCAAGAAGTCGAGGGAGCTGTCACCGAAACCGGTGAACAACACCATCGGCGCTGGTACGCTCGAGATCTCCGGATGCGCCTTGACCGTCTCGATCAAGATGTCGATCACCAACTTCGCATCGGTACCGTAGGCCACACCGATCGGCACTTCGATACGCCGCGAGCGATCCGTCAGGGTCCAGTTGGTCACCGTGTCCGAGATCAACGAGCCGTTGGGGACGATCACATCGGCTCCGTCCCAGGTGCGAATGGTGCTCGAGCGTATTCCAATACGCCGCACCTCACCGGTCAGCGTACCGAGCTCGACGGCGTCGCCGACCTGGACCGGCCGCTCGAACAACAGGATGAGACCGGAGACGAAGTTGTTGACGACGTTCTGCAATCCAAAGCCAATGCCCACGCCCAACGCACCGGCAACGATCGCGAATCGGCTGGCATCAAATCCAATCGCGGCAATGCCGAAGAGAAAGCCGCCGATCACCAGCACGTAGTGCAGCAGCGTCGAGAGCGCATACGGAACACCGTGCGCTACCTTCACACGCGGGAAGACGTCCTCGTTGAGAACGAAGCGGATGAATCGAGACAGCAGGATTGCGCCCCACACCGAAGCGACGAACACAGCGACGTCGCCAAGCGACACGCTCAGGTTTCCCCGCGTCAAACGGGCCGACAAGATCGATACTCCGCGTTCCCATAGCGGCGTCAGCAGAGCAAAGAAGTTGAGTGTCGCCACAACCCAGGCGAGTGCCGCCATGTAGGTGATCGCCCTGTTGCCGCGCACCTGTAGCAGCCAGCGGTGATGGCGAACGGCGCGCAGCGAACGGGCCGCGCGCGAGCGCAGAATGTAGGTCCACAGTCCGCGCGCCGCCTCGACACTGGCGTAGAGGAGGACCGCTGCCAGAGCACTGCCCATGGCTCCGTCGCCGATCAGCCTGCCGAGCTCCAGGTAGCCGAGAACGGTGGCCGCCGCGGCAACGGCAAAGAGCACCGACAGCACCGCCCGCCCGGCGTGCATCATGCGTCCTTGACGCGACTCGGTTTCCCAGCCGAGCTCTCGGATCCTTTCGTCCGAGAAGAACCACCGCGTCACCACCAGCGCCGCGATCATTTCGACGAGGAAGAGAATCGATTCAAAGGTGGCCGGACCGGCGATCAGCGAGCGCAGCCGATTGACGACGTAAAACGCTGCCAGACAGTACAACCCGGCAAACATCCCGGGTGGACACAGTCGCTGGAGAAGACGGATCGCCGGCAGCAGAGCCAGCACACCGATCAAGTGCATCAGCGCACGCGGCGCCAGCGGGTACAGCCATGGGACGACCACGAAGGACAGCAGGAGCGCCGTCGAGTAGGGCACGGCAAAGGTCTGCGCCACCGAACCAAGGGCGGGCTCTTCCTCGACCCAAGCTTTGGCAGAACGCCGCCCGCGGCGCAGAAGGACTGCGACCAACAACGTACCGATCAGGTGGACGATGACCCCGACCGGGCGATTCACCAGATACTCGCGCACCCTCGCCGCTTCGAGAGACAGCGAACGGCCAATCCGCGCCAGGGTGTTCTCGCTCGCCGTCGCCTCGTCGCCCAACTCCCACAGCGGCCCTTGCTGGGGTACCCACAGGCGATCGACGTACAGTGAGCGCGCAATCCTGGACTGCTCGAGGATTCCATCGACGATAATCCGCAGCGAGCCGAGCTCTTCCTGGGCGGTCAAAATCTCCGCGCGGCGCACCTCGACCTTGCGGCCGACGGTTTCCAGCGACAACAGCACCTCGTCGATTCGCGACCGTACGACGCCGGGCACGCCCTGGCCAACTGCCTGCTCGCGCGTCTTCGTCCAGACCATGCCCATCCGGGCAATCTCCGCCGCCTCCGCCTCCAAGCCGGCGCTGCGTCGCAGCAACGCATCGGACCAACTCTCGATCTCCCTCCTCCTCGCACGCCAACGCGTGTTCACTTCGTTCAAGTCACCGTCACTCGGCGCCGCCGCAATCGCTTTCACGGCGCTGACGGCATCGTCTCGAGTCTGCTCTGCAAACGCCGGCAGCTCAGCCTCGATGGTCGCGATTGCGGCCTTGGGCTGCAGATCACTGGCTAATGTACGCAGGACGCCTAGGGCGTGAACTGCCTGCGTCGGAATTTCGGAGAACGGAATCGAGATCGCTTCGACGCCCACCTCGGGGCTGCTCGTCGGTGGCTGTGCCGCGCCCTCGCTGGTTGCGGTACAGGCAAAGAGCATCGCCAGGCAGACGATCGTCGCGATCTGCCGCCGTCGCGGCGACGCGATCTCGAGGTGCGGGACCACCGGGTGTTCGGCAGCGGGACCCCCGGCAAAACACCTCATCACCTCATTGTCACAGCAACCACATGTGCTGGCAATACCGGCCCTCCATCGCCGCCACCGTTCGACGTGCTATAACCGCGGGCAAACGGCCAGAGCGGCGATGGACGACGCGGCACGCCGAGGGTCATCACGAGCAACACAACGAACGGTCAACGAGCGGTTGTAATGTTTGCCAGACAACAACACCCAGAGATCGGCGCCAGACCGGGCACACTGGCCATTCCGCCGGATTCGCCGGCACCGACGATCAAGGTCGTCCACTACGATGCCGGCGCCGTCGAGGAGTACGAGCTCGCCGACACCAGCGACCTCGGCAAGCTGCGTAGCCTGGAGAAGAAGGCGTGGATCGACGTCCAAGGGCTCGGTGACGAGACGGTTCTGCGCGACCTTGCTTCTGCGTTTGATCTCCACCCCCTCGCCCTCGAAGACGCGGTGAACGTTCCGCAACGCCCCAAGACCGATCTCTACCAACACCACCAACTGGTGATCGCACGGGCGCCCTGGCACGACGAGGATGGTGCGCTGAGGCATCCGCAAGTGTGCTTCGTTGTCGGCAAGGACTACGTGCTGACCTTCCAAAAGCGCTACTACGGATTCTTCGAGAACGTGCGCGAACGCATCCGCGACGGGCTGGGCCCACTGCGCCGTTCGGGTTCGGACTACCTCGCCTACGCACTGATCGACTCGATGGTGGACCGCTACTACCCGGTCGTGCAGCAACTCGCCGAATCCCTCGAAGAGCTCGAGGATCTGGCATTCGACAACCCCCACCCCAGCGTGATGGCACGCATCCACCTCTTGCGCCGGCAACTCGTTCGCCTGCGCCGGATCGCCTGGCCGCAACGCGAAGCGATCCACGCGATGTTGCGCGAACACACCGACTTCGTCGGCGAAGGGGTTCTTCTCTACCTGCGCGACACCTACGGCCACATCGCTCAGATCGTCGAGTTGATCGACGCCAGCCGTGAAATGGCGTCGGACCTCGCCGAGGCCTTTCTGTCCAACGTCAGCCACCGCACCAACGAGATCATGAAAGTGCTGACGTTGATGGCCAGCGTTTTCATTCCGCTTACCTTCATCGCCGGCATTTACGGCATGAACTTCGAACACATGCCGGAACTCCAACTCCGCAACGGATACTTTTTCGCCCTCGGCGCGATGGCACTCATGGGCATCGGCATGACCGCCTACTTCGTTCGCCGTGGCTGGATCGGCGCACCCGCACCACCCGATCTGGGCTCACCGAGCGATCTCTTCGAAGACAAGTGATGTACACCTGTCTTTCGTGTCCAGAATGACTTCGTTTCGAAAGCGTGAGCTGCTTGGTCTCGCACGAGCGGCGCTCGCGTTTGCACTCCTGGGGGCACCGCCGTCGCCTCTCGGCGGCACTCCTCCAACGACGCAGGGCACCGCCGCGCTCGGGCACGCGGAAGTGCCTAGTCCAGACACCAAACCGCTGAGCCAGAGTGAGATTTCCTCCCGGCTGGAAGCCGCGGCCAGCGAATTGGCAGCGCTCGAAGAAACGCTTGCTTCGACGGACCAGTCGCATGCCACCCAGGCGCGGCGCGAACAGACCTACCTTCGTTCGATCGATGAACTGCTGCGCCAACAAGCAGAGATCGCGGCGACGCTGGCGATCGGCCAAGCGCCGCCGGCAAAACGCCAAGCGTCAAAGCCGCGGTCCGTCTTCGCGCTGAACGACCTCTACGAAACGCGCTTCGAGCTCTCGGCACAGCTCGCAAGCCGCAAAGAGTCGCTCCATACACGGCGCGGCGTCCTCGCCGAGGCCCGACAGGACTTCGAGAAAGCCGAGAAGGCACGGCGCAAGGGACGCCGCTTGCTCGAAGAGGCGGAAGACGCGGTCGCCAGAGCAGCCGCCCAACGAGAGCTTCGCCTCCTTCAACTCGCCAGCCGCGAGGCCCAGGAGCGGGTCCACCTGCGGGCCCTGCAACTTCAAGCTACCGAGCGAGAACGACTACCCGGCGGCGAGGACGCGGCCGGCCTCGATGAACGCATCGCCGAAGTAAAGGCAGCCCTGAAGCGCGGTGAAGGCGACTTCGACTCCGGCCTTGCCGCACTTGCCGCTCGCCAACAGGAGCTGCGCAGCCAACGGCGAACGCTCGATCGCGATCGGGTGACGATCGATCTCCAACTCGCGGCGGCGCAACAGCGCTTCTCGGCCCAAACCGAGCCAACCGCCGCGGCGATCGAAGAGATCAAGACTCTGACGGTGCGCGGCGAAGCAATCCGCCGGCGGATCGAAATTCTCGACGACGAACTCGAACGAAGCGCTGCACTGAACGCGACCTGGCAAAGCTGGCATGCCGCGCTGCAGGGTGGCGCAGCGCGACAGCAACTGAGCTCCTGGCTCGACGAAGCCAAGGCCCGGATCGCGGAGTACGAGGAGGAGGTGGAAAGACACCGCGCCCGCCTCAGCGACTTGCAGCAGCGCATCGGCGCCATCGAAGCTCGGCTCGTCGCCCTCGACAAGGGCTCGCCGGAACGCACCCCTCTCGAAGAACGCCGCGACGCACTCGTGGAGGTACAGGAGGCCGAGCGACTCGACGGACTGATGATGGCCAGCCAGCAGCGCGTCCTCCAGCGCTTCGCCACGGAGTTGCGCGAGCAAACCGGCAGCGTCGATCTCATCGGCGCCGCCCGCGGCCTTGCCTCCACGGCCGCCGACGTGTGGTCCTACGAGCTGAGCGTCGTCGACGATTCCGCGATCACCGTCGGATCCGCCGTTTCGGCACTGCTCCTGGCTCTGTGCGGGCTCTTCGCCGCGCGCCGCGGATCGGGGCTCGTCGGCCACCTCGCCGAGAACCGCTTAGGTGTCGAGCCTGGAGCAGCGAACGCGCTCCAGGCTCTTTCCTTCTACGCACTTCTCCTCACCTTCACCTTGCTCGCTCTACGCGCGGTTCACTTTCCGCTCACCGTCTTCACCGTCATGGGCGGTGCGCTGGCCATTGGCATCGGCTTCGGCAGCCAGAACGTCATGAACAACTTCATCAGCGGGCTGATCCTGATGCTGGAGCGACCGGTGCGCGCCCGCGACGTGATCGAAGTCGACGGCAATCACGGCACCATCGAGAACATCGGCGCGCGCAGTACCCAGATTCGTTCGACCGATGGCCGACACATCATCGTACCCAACAGCTTTTTTCTCGAGAGCAACGTCGTCAACTGGACGCTGTCCGACGACATGGTGCGAGCCAAAGTGTCGGTCGGGGTCATCTACGGCTCGCCAACTCGCTTGGTCGAAAAGTTGATCAACCAGGTCATCGAAGAAAACAAGCGCATCCTGGCTTCGCCGCGATCCAGCATCGTATTCGAAGCTTTCGGCGACAACTCACTCAACTTCGACGTCTATTTCTGGGTACGGGCGCGCTCGCCGATGCAGATGCGCAAGGTGCAAAGCGAAGTCCGCTTTCGCATCGACGAACTGTTCCGCGAACACGGTCTGGTCATCGCCTTTCCGCAACGAGACGTTCACCTCGATAGCGCATCACCAATCGAGGTAAGGGTCGTCGCAGAGAAGCCGAACGACACGACCGATACGAAAGACGAGGAGTCCACGTAGTGAGCCAAAGTGATGCCCCCCAGGGGGCAACCAATACGATGAAGATCGCCATCCTGTCGCGCGGTCCGAAGCTCTACAGCACGCGCCGTCTCAAGGAGGCCTGCTTGGCGCGCGGCCACCAGGCCAAGGTGCTCGACACGCTGTCCTTCTCCATCGAAGTCGAGCGCGGAAAGCCGCACCTCTACTACAAGAGCAAGAAGCTCAGCACCTACGACGCCGTCATTCCCCGCATTGGAGCCTCGGTCACCTTTTTCGGCACGGCCACCGTGCGGCAGTTCGAACAGATGGGCGTGTTTTGCGTCAACGCTTCGCACGCGATCAGCGTATCGCGTGACAAACTGCGCGCCCTGCAGATCCTGAGCCGTCACGAAATCGGCATCCCGAAAACGCTCTTCGTCCGCAACACGGCAGAGATCCTACCCGGCATCGAACGCCTCGGCGGTGCGCCGGTCGTCGTCAAGCTTCTCGAAGGCACGCAGGGCATCGGCGTGATTCTCGCCGATTCGACGAAGATCGCCGAGGCGATCATCGAAACGCTGTCGGGCCCGGCAAAGATGAACGTGCTGTTGCAGCAGTTCGTCAAAGAGAGTCGCGGTCGCGACGTCCGCGCCTTCGTCGTTGGCAACAAAGTCGTCGCCGCGATGCGCCGCACCGCGAAGGGAGATGAGTTCCGCAGCAACGTCCACCGCGGCGGTGGGGCCGAAGCGGTCGAGCTCGACGAGGAGTACAGCCGGACCGCCGTTCACGCGGCGCAGATCATCGGTCTGCGGGTGGCCGGAGTCGACATGCTCGAGGGGAAGGACGGTCCCGTCTTGATGGAAGTCAACTCCTCCCCGGGACTCGAAGGGATCGAAGGGGCCACCGGTATCGACGTCGCCGGTGAGATCGTCCGACTCATTGAAGACGAAGTCCTCTTTCCCGAGGTCGACCTACGACAGCGGCTCACCCTGCAAAGCGGCTACGGCGTCATCGAGGTTCCCATCACCGAGCGATCGGAGATCTGCGGCAAAACGATCCAGAGCAGCGAGCTGCGCAAGCGGGACATCGTCGTCCTGACGATTCAGCGCGGCTCGGTGACGATTCCCAACCCGCGCAACGATCGCGAAATCCTCGCCGGCGACACGCTCCTCTGTTTCGGTAAGAATCTGACCTTGAAGAGTCTTCCCCCGCCGCGCAGGAAGAGGCTCCCAACCAAGAAGAAGTCAACCGTCACGAGGCCGGCGCAATGAAGCGCCAAGCACCGATCGTCATCGGTTGGACGGAGTACGTCGACTTCCCGGAGTGGAACGTCAAGAGAGTACGCGCCAAGGTCGACACCGGCGCCAGATCGAGCGCCCTACACGTAGAAAACATTCAGCTACTCGGCCGCGACGAAGTGGCCTTTGACGTCATTCGCAACCGCGCGTCCAAGCGAGCGCCACGCCGGGTCAAAGCACGCATCAGCCGGATCGGTAGGGTTCGATCGAGCACCGGGCACACGACCCAACGCATCTTCGTCAAGACCTCGATCCGAATGGGCACGGTCGACAAACAGATCGAGCTCTCGTTGAGTGACCGCGGCTCGATGATTCATCGCATGCTGCTCGGTCGTACGGCACTCACTGGACCATTCTTGATCGACGTCGACAAACGCATGCTGCTGGGAAGACCAACAGCGCGTACCAAGCCTTCGACAAAAACAAACAAGGTAAAAAAGACGAAACAGCGTCGATGAAATCATCGAGCACAAGAGAGTCCCTCTTCATCGCGAATCACGAAGTCGCACCTGGAACCAGAAATCGTCTCAAGATTCGCGTTGCCAGTGACGTCACGGGCAGCGATATGGATCTTCCCGTCGAGGTCCTCTGCGGGCGCGAACCCGGACCGCGACTCTTTGTCAGCGCCGCTATTCACGGTGACGAGATCAACGGAGTCGAGATCATTCGCCGCGTCCTCAAGACACTATCCGTGCGCCGCCTGCGCGGAAGCGTCGTCGCCGTGCCCATCGTCAACGTCTTCGGCTTCATTGGCCAAAGTCGCTATCTCCCCGACCGGCGCGACCTCAACCGATCGTTCCCCGGCTCCGCCAGCGGCTCGCTCGCATCGCGCCTCGCCTATACCTTTCTGAAGGAGGTCGTCGAGAGATCGACGCACGGTATCGACCTGCACACCGCTGCGGTGCACCGGAAAAACCTCCCCCATATCCGCGCCTGCCTCGACGACGAGGAAACGATGAACCTCGCGCAGGCCTTCGGCACACCCCTGGTGGTCAACGCCGACCTGCGCGACGGATCCCTGCGCGCCGCAGTTGCCGATCTCGGCATTCCCATTCTGGTGTACGAAGCCGGCGAGGCGTTGCGCTTCGACGAGACCTCGATCCGCGCCGGCGTGCGCGGCGTGAAGTCGGTAATGAAACACTTGGGCATGCTGCCCAGCAAAGAAAGCTCGAATACGACACGACCACTGACCGCACTGTCGACCACGTGGGTGCGCGCCCCCGTATCCGGGATCGTGCGCCCGAACGTGAAGCTCGGCAACCTCGTCAGTGAAGGTGACCGACTCGCCGCGATCGCCGGCCCGCTCGGCGCCCGTGATACGATCGTGACAGCTCCGAAAAAGGGAATCGTCATCGGCAAGGCCGAGCTGCCACTCGTCAACGAAGGCGACGCCCTCTTCCACCTGGCAATGTTCGACCGCCCCAATACGGCGGTAACGAAGATCGAGCGCTTCCAGGAAGAAATGATCGACCCAACCAGCGACCAGGACATTCCGCCGGCGTGATCGAACACAGCGGTTCTAGGGCACTCAGCTACTTCCCAGGGGGTACGTCTCGAACCTCATTTTCTCGGCGGCAGCGAGCATCCGCCTGTCGTAGGTCGCGACGACGATCTCCTGCCCCTGCCCACGCAGGAAATCGGCAGATGCCAAATGTATGGCATCCAGAGTTCTGACCGGCAGAGGATAGGGTTCCAATGCGCGCACCAAGACCGGTGGGGCCACTTCAAGAATCGCTAGACGTGCAAGAAGCCCGCGCACCAACTCACCGTGACTCTTCTTGAGACCGGAAGAATGAACGCGAGTCCATGTTTCATACTCCAGTAGACGACTCGTCACCAGAGACTCTTCCCAAAGGTCTGCAGGAGGCGCCTCGTCTTCCGCAAACAGGTGGGCAAGGACAACCGATGTGTCCAGGTAAATCATCGATCGCTGCGGTCAGCACCTAATTCCGTCATGACATCAGCGAGCGCCTTCACCGGACTACGCGCTGGAACGCCACCCTTCGGAAGAACGGGCGGCGACAACCACCCCTGGCGCACGAGCTCCGCCAGTCGCGCGTCGGCCACCATCTCTGAACGCTCTTGCCGCGGTGCTGACAGTTCCGCGACAACGCGATCGCGGTCCGTTACGAGAATGGTCTCGCCGCGCGCGGCGATGCGCACGTACTCACTGAGCTTGTTCTTCAACACTTTCAGACCCACAGCCAACATCGACCTAAAGGTAGCTTCCTGAAGCTACCTTGGTCAAGTGGGAGTTCTCGGCTTCGGAGATCCGTCCGTAGAACGAGGACACGCCGGCAGGTCCGTGCTTTCAAAGCTTCAGCATCGGCAGGGGCCGGAACGGATGGCGCCTGCCCCAGGCGAGGCCGATTTCGACCAGGCGTCGGTGGAAACCGGCACGCGGAAATACTTCGAGTAGGGATCTCAAGTCAGCGCGAGAATGCGACGTCGGCAAGGCAAAGAGGCTCACATCCAACCAATCGGCACGGCGGAATGCCTCGATCAGGGTGCGATCCGCACCGGTTGCCAGAATCTTGTGATGGTCGCGAATCATCGTAGCGACTTCGTCGTCCCATCCCTCGCTGCCATTGTCCTGTAAGTACTTCGCCGCCCGAACCACCGACGGTTCGATGTAGTCGAAAGTCTCGTCCAACCAGATACCGATGTCGTGAAACGCCGCGGCAATCGCGACCTTTTCCACGTCGACACCAACGGCAGCCGACCACCACACGCTGAGGTTGAACACACGGTAGACGTGGTTTCGATAGGGCACGAAGTCCGAGCCAAGAGGTGTGCGCCACGCCTCAAACAGGGAGTCGATCGTTGCTTGGCTCTCTGTGACTTCGGTCATTCACCGGTGCCGACGTTGACCGGTACGATTCCGATTTTCATGAACCTTCCTCCGCTCTGTCGCGCCAACCTGAACCCAACCTCAAAGAACAACTTTCCGGGTTAAAGCAAGTCAGCGGCACGCGTTTCGAACGGACTGATCACTTCGACATCGCCGAACCTCATTCCGTGTTGAAGATTCTCGGTTAGAAGAAACCGACAGGCCGTCGCCTGCGCAGCAGCCACAATGAGAGAGTCCCACCAAGACTGGCGATACCGATCCCGAATGCGCCACGCAAGTTCGATGAGGTCAGAATCGACCGACACCGGACGCCAAGCAAAGAGGTTCTGCACGTCGGATCGGGCGACAGACTTCGGCATACCCGGGACCAACTTCTGCGTCACGGTGATGTAGAACTAGTAATCGTAACGTTCTTCATCGCACGAAATTAGTGTTCCACGAACTTCGTGTCAATTCTCCGGACGCGCGTACGGCTCTGCCGGTCCACGCTACTCGCTTGGCGGCAGTCCGTGCTCCCGGCTGCTCGCCTTCGACCAACGACGATTGCTTCAGTTCTCGACTTCTTCGAGCTAGAAACGACGTCGTGGAAAAATTCGTGAAGATCCGGAGACTTCGATGATACGAGCAATGACGATTCTGACAGTCCTCACCGTAGCGCTTCTCGCCTGCGGCGATGACGATGACGCTGGCGGCCGCGGCGGTTTGGAGTTCGGACGAGCCGGCGCCATTGCCGGCGAGGACGGGCGCGGCAGCTTTACCTTTGGCGTCGCAACCGCGGCGACACAGATCGAAGACTCCAACCCCGATACGGATTGGTACCTGTGGACGGCACCGCCGCCCATGGGGCTCGGCATGGGTGTCTTCGTCGGCGAGGCATCGCGCGGTTTCACCAAGGCTCTGGAAGACGTCGCGCTGATGCGCGATCTCAACCTCGATCTCTATCGCTTCAGCGTCGAGTGGTCGCGTATCGAACCGAACCGCGACGACATCCGTGAAGACGGCCTTGCGCACTACGACCGCTTCATCGACGCGCTCATCGCCGCCGGGATCACGCCGATGATCACCGGGCACCACTTCTCCAGCCCGGTCTGGGTTGACGATCCGCGCCAGCCGGAGTGCCCCGACGGCCCGGTCGACACCAACCTCTGCGGCTGGGATCACCCGCAGGGCGCCGACATGATCATCGCCGAGCTGGCCGAACACGCCCGCCTGCTCGCACAGCGCTACGGCGATCGCGTCGACGAGTGGGCGACGCTCAACGAACCGGTCAACTACCTGCTCGCCGCCTACGGCGTCGCCACCTTTCCGCCCGGAAAATTGATGTTGCTGACCGACTTCCCAGGCTTCCTCGCCGTCGTACGCAACTACGTGCGCGCTCACGTCGCCATGTACGAAGCAATCAAGGAGGCCGACACCATGGACGCCGATGGCGACGGCGTCGCCGCCCACGTCGGCTTCACGCTCAACACGCTCGAGTTCCTGCCCAGCCGCAACAACGCGGTCAGCGATCACCCCGACGATCTCGCCGCCGTCGAGCGCCTGCGCTACGCCTACCACCACCTCTTCGTCGATGCTCTCGTGTTCGGAGGCTGGGATGCCGACCTCGATCAGGTGCGCGAAGAAAACCGGCCGGAGTGGGCCGGCAAGCTCGATTGGCTCGGCGTCCAGTACTACAGTCGCAACGGCGTCACCGCCGACCCGGCGATCATTCCGGTTCTCGATCTGATGCCGTGTTTCGGCGAGTTCGATCTCGGCTCCTGCGTCGAGCCGCCCGATGCCACGCACTGGGTGCCGGCGATGCGCTACGAATACTACGAGCCCGGCATCTACAATGTGCTGACCGACTTCTCCCAGCGCTGGCCGGACCTGCCGATGACGGTCACGGAATCGGGTTTGGCGGCGGAGAACGGCAAACGACGCGCCGAACACGTCGTCCGCTCGCTCGAACAGATCCACAAGGCAATGAGCGAGGGCGTCGACGTCCGCGGCTACTACCACTGGAGTCTCTACGACAACTTCGAATGGGCCGAGGGATACGAGCCGCGCTTCGGCCTCTATCGCGTCGACTTCGATAGCTACGAACGAACACCGACCGAAGGCGCCGAGATTCTGGCCCAGATCGCTCGCGAAAGGCACATCTCGACCGAAATGCTGGAAACCTATGGCGGACTCGGTCCGATGTCGGAGGAGATCGCAGCAGAAACCGAATGAGGGATGCCCATCTCGCTACCTCGGCGAAGAAGCGGTCCGCCCACTGGTCACTTCACCGCCGCTCGGCGGCGCTCCGTGTGTGCCGGGCGCGCAGCTCCAGCAGCGCCGGCAGGACGAGCAGGTTGCATACCAGGATGATGGCAACTCCGCCGACCAGGAGGATGCCGAGGGTGGAGATGCCGCGGTGCCAGGAAAGCGAGAGAGAACCAAAACTGACGATCGTCGTCAGGGCCGAGAAGAGTACGGCCCGCAGCGCAACTCCTTCGAGGAGATCGTCGCCACCCATGCCGAGGTGGGCGTTGTGCACGAGATGGATACCGGAATCGACGCCGATGCCAATCAGGAGCGGTAGGACGACGACGTTGGTGAAGTTGAGGTCGACGCCGAGACCGCCCATCAACCCGGCGGTGAGCACGGCGCCGAGTGCCAGCGGTAGCAGGACCAGAACCGTATCGCCGATGCGGCGCCACAAGAGGAGCAGCAAGACGGCAATGCAGGCGAAGGCGAGGGTGATCGCCTGGCGCAGGGCCAGAGATGTGGCGCGACCGAGCTCGAGCAGGTTGACCGGAACACCGGTCGCATCGGGCGCAACTCCGCGTACGGCATCGACGAAGCGCGCCACGTCGTCGCTGGTATCGAGCTCGTAGCGCGGAAATACCTGGACGCGGGCCCGGCCGCCGGGCGCAATCATCCGCTCTCGCAGCGACGCCGGCAGTCCTTCTTCGACGACCAGCGGTGGGCTGACCGCCTCGCGCAAGCGGTCGAAGTGAGCGCGAAAGTCGCCGAGCAGGATCTTCTGCAGATCGCCCAACGCCGCTGCCGCATTTTCGCCAGCGCCAAGGCGGGCGAGAAAACGATCGAGGTGGCCGCGCAACTCGGCGGCGCTGCGACCGAGCGGCGTATCGTCGCTCAGCCATGGCTGATCGAGCTTGCCGCGCAGCTCGCGCAACGCCGCGATCTGGTCTTCGCTGCTCGATGGCTCGACCGCGCCACGCATCGGCACTTCGAGCAGCATCGCCGCAGTTTCCAGAATCTCCTGCTTCTCCTCCTGGTCGCTGGGCAGGTAGTCGCGGAAGGTCACCGCAGATTTGACGACGTCCAGGGCGGCGACTTTCTCGGCCAGGCGCTGCGCCTGCGCCAGATCGGTAGCGAGGATGTCGATGTACCACGGCGACGTCTCACTGCGCTGCAGGAGATCGCGAAACGCCTGTACCGATTCGGTGTGGGGGTTGCGCATCTCGACGACGTTGATGTCGAAGCGCAGGCGCGGGAGCTGGGTGGCCGCGACGGCGCCGAGCAGCACTGCGACGGCGACCGTCACGCCGGCGTAGCGCCTGAACAGGCGGGGTGGCGTGAGACCGGCGCGCAGTGCGGGGCGGAGGCGTTCCGGCCGGTCGTCGAGCAGAAGCGCAACCAGCGCCGGGAAGAGGGTGAAGGTGAGAACCAGAATGATGAACATGCCGGCGCCGGAGATCAGTCCGAGCTCGGCGACACCTCGATAGCCGGTCGGATAGAAGGCGAGAAAGCCGATCGCCGTGGTCAGCGCGCAGAGGACCAGGGCAACGGCTACGTGGCGCAGGGCGCCGCCCATGGCCCCCTCGCCGCCGGCCTGGCGTAGCGCTTCGACGTAGCGCATGCCGAGGTGGATGGCGAAGTCGGCACCCAGACCGACGAACAAAACCGCGAAGGCGATGGAGAGCAGGTTGAGCTTGCCGACCGCCGCCGCCGCAAACGCCGCGGTCCAGATCAAACCGGTGATCAAGGTCAATGCGGCGATCAAAACGAGGCGCATCGAGCGCAGCGCCAGATAGAGCAAACCGACGACGACGATCATCGAGAACGTGGTCGAGACTCCGATGTCCCATGCCAGGCCGAGCATTTCCTCGTAGTTGAGCGCCGGGTTGCCGGTGATACGCACCTCGACACCGCGCTCGGCCGTGAGCTCCAGCCGCGCAGCGCCGGCTCGGATGACCGCCAACGCACTCTCGGCAGCCAGCAACTTGTCGAAGTCGAGCACCGGCTCGGCGACGATGACGGCGCGCTTGCCGGGGTCGAGAGCCGTGCCCTCGACCATCAGATCCTGCCACGAAACCGAAACCGGATGCTCGTCGAAGACGCGCACCGTCGCGGCACCGATCTTGTCGAGAACGACGCGCCAAGTCGTCTCTGCGCTCGCTGCGTCGACGTCGCGGGTGCGATCGAGACCGAGGCGAATCAGCCGCGTCATCGTCGCGAGACTCGGATCGCGCGCCAGATCGGCGAGCACCGGTTGCATCACGGCGACGTGGTCGACCAGCTCGTCGAGCTCGTCGAGCGAGCGGTAGAGCAGGCCGTGACGCTGGAAGAAGGGGTCGCCACCGGGAACGTAGACATCGCGGAAGACCTCACCGCGCTCGCCGATCTCCTCGGCCAGGGCATTGGCCGCGGCGCGCGCCCGGTCGGCGTCGGCGGCGTCGACGACGATCAGGAGGCTGTCGTCCAGCGAGGGAAAGTAGCGCTGGTACTCGCGCGCTGCTCGCTGGAAGGGCAGATCCGGGGACAACAGCTTCTTGTTGTCCATGTTCACCCCGAGCGTGCGCAGCGCAAAAACGCCGAGCAGCACCGTCAGTGCCGCAATGATCGCCACACTCAGCCGAGCCCAGTCCTGCACCAGCGCGACATACGCCCGCACCGCGCCGGCGACGCGGTCTTCGAGGCCACCCGCCATAGGCCCGTTCATCGCCCGCCATGCCGCGGAAGACAACGCCGGTCCCCGGTGATTGCCAAGAAAAGTGACCGAAATTCCAGGAAAAATGCACACCCACACGGGCCTCCGGAGTGGATTTAGTCGTTGCGAAGCCGGCCTCCATCTGGCACACTTCCTCAATCGACCTGTCCGGCTGGTCAAGAAGAATGCGACCGGCCGACGATCGAGTGAACCCCGGCGAAGGGTCGGGTCTGGCGTCACGCGGCCGGGTGGGGGCTGGAGACTGGAATGACGAAAAACGAAACAACGACATTGAGACGGTTGGCAGCTGTCGTGCCAGCAGCGCTGCTCGCAACCGCGCTCTTGGCCGCTCCCGTCGCCGCGTCGACCGACGCGGGCGGCGACGATGCCAGCCTGGCCGTCGAGTTCGAGGAAGAGCTGTTCGACGAGTTCGTCGAGGGGCGCGTCGCCTTTCCCGATCCGCTGGAATCGCTGAACCGCTACACCCTGCGCTTCAACCGCGGCGTCGATCGCTGGGTCCTCGACCCGGTTACCAACGCCTATCGCTACGCAGTCCCGGCACCCATGCGCAAGAGCGTGCGCCACTTCCTCAGCAACCTCGATACACCAGTGGTCTTGATCAACGATCTCTTGCAGCGCCAGTGGCACGATGCCGGAACCACGGTGGCGCGCTTTGCCATCAACACGACGGCCGGTGTCGGCGGTCTTTTCGACCCCGCTACGGGCGCCGGCTGGACCGGCCACACTTCCGATTTCGGCCAGACCCTGGCGCTGGAGGGCGTGCCCAGCGGACCCTACGTGGTGCTGCCAGTGCTCGGCCCGACGACCTTGCGCGACGGCACCGGTGACCTCGTCGATCTCGTCTTCCGGCCGATGACCTATGTCCTGGGACCGGCCGGGCGCGTCGTCTACGCAACTCTACACGGCGGCAGCGTCGGCTTGTCGACCCGCGATGAAGTGGCGGACGAGCTGCGTATGCTCGAGGAGTCGTCGATCGATTTCTATGCGGCGCTGCGCAACGCGTATTTTCAGAACCGCAACAGCATCATCGAGCAACGCCTCGACGAGCACCAACCGCTGACCGCGATCGCCGCCGCGTGGTGGGACACTGCGCCGGCTGGCGAGGTCCACGCTTCATCACAGTACTGAGGCAGCGTCGCGCCGCCCGCTTCGCCGGCGCCAGCAATCAACTCGGCTGGCTCGCCGCGACCTCTCCGCCTTTGCCGGCGGCCTCGATTTTCTCCCTGACCTTCGCCACCAGGGAATCAAATCCCTCGCGCTTGAGAACGGCGGAATACTCGGAGCGGCGCAGAGCCAACTCGCTCACCGTTCCCTTCAGGTAGACGTCGATGACGCGCCAGCCGCCGACAGTCTGGCGCAGGCGATAGCCCATGTCGACGTTTTCCTGTGCCGGATCGACGATGCGCGTACTCACCAACACCGTGTCGCGCGCACCGGGCTCGTCGCCAAGCACCTCAAAGCGCTGCTCGGAATAGTGATCGAAACGAGCGGCATAGTTGGACACCATGTACTGCGCGAAGAGATCGTACCAAAGCTGCCGCTTCCCTTCGTCGAGGTCGAGAAAGCCACGCCCGACAGCCTGGCGCGCCATGTACTCGAGGTCGAACGAAGCGGCGAGAATCGGTGCCAACAGCGCATAGCGTTGCTCATAGCCAATGTCATTCGACTGTTCGAGGACGCCGTGCAGGTCGTCACACAAGCCGGCGACGTGAGCGAGTGCCCCGCCTTCCGGAGCAGCCGCGACGGCAGGTGCATCGCCTGCATCTGCCGCATCACCGGCAGACGGTTCGACTGCGGCACCGGTAGAAAAAGCGAAGGCTCCGAGGGTGAGGGCGATCACAAACCGTTTACCCGCAACAGCGGCAAGAACTTTCACCATGACTGAAGACGCTATCACGACTCGCCACCGATAGCACTTGCGGGCGGCTTGAACACGCCGCCCGCTTCCGGCAACGTCTTCGCCATGGCTGATAGCGAAACGACACCGGATCTTTCCTGGCTCGGCAAGATCGGCAACAAGCTGCTCGAAACGCGCACGGTGGTGATCTGCGGCGAGATCGACTTTCCGGTCGCCAACAAAGTGATGACGCACTTGTTGCTGCTGGCCAGCGAATCGGACGACGACATTACGCTCTACATCCACTCGCCCGGCGGCCACGTAGAATCTGCCGATACGATCTTCGACATGATCAACTTCGTCAAGCCACGCGTGCGCATCGTCGGAACTGGATGGGTTGCCAGTGCCGGCGCACACATCTACCTCTCCGTGCCGCGGGAAGATCGCTTCTGCCTGCCCAACACGCGTTTTCTACTACACCAGCCCTGGGGCGGAGCCGGCGGTCGCGCCACGGATCTCGAAATCGAAGCCGAAGAGATCCTGCGCATGCGCGAGCGTCTCAACAAAATCATCGTCGAAAAGACGGGGCAGACGATGAAGCGCGTCGAAAAAGACACCGAACGCAACTTCTGGATGTCGGCGGAAGAGGCCAAAGAATACGGCCTCGTCGGCGAGATCATCTCCTCATTCGACGACTTGAAATAGCGACGCGCCGGCGCACCACGAACGTGGTTTGCACTTGCCATCGCGGGTGGCCGGATGCAGGATTGTCAGGCACCCCGCCCGCCACGGGTCGCGAGGAGTAGAGATGCCCCAATACCGTTCACGTACGACGACGCAGGGTCGCAACATGGCCGGTGCGCGCGCACTCTGGCGCGCGACCGGAATGACCGATGACGACTTCCAAAAGCCGATCATCGCCGTCGCCAATTCGTTCACCCAGTTCGTCCCCGGTCATGTTCACCTGAAAGACCTCGGTCAGATGGTCGCCCGCGAGATCGAAGAAGCCGGCGCCGTCGCCAAGGAGTTCAACACCATCGCCGTCGACGACGGCATCGCCATGGGCCACAGCGGTATGCTCTACAGCCTGCCGTCGCGCGAGCTGATCGCCGACGCGGTAGAGTACATGGTCAACGCCCACTGTGCCGACGCGCTGGTCTGCATCTCCAACTGCGACAAGATCACGCCGGGAATGTTGATGGCGGCGATGCGGCTCAACATTCCCGCCGTCTTCGTCTCGGGCGGCCCGATGGAAGCCGGCAAGGTGATCTGGAAGGGCGAGGAACGGCGCGTCGATCTCATCGACGCGATGATCGTCGCCGCCGACGACGCGGTCTCTGACGCCGAAACGGCGAGCATGGAACGCTCGGCTTGTCCGACCTGTGGTTCGTGCTCGGGAATGTTCACTGCCAACTCGATGAACTGCCTGACCGAGGCGCTCGGACTGTCCCTGCCCGGCAACGGCAGCCTGCTGGCGACGCATGCCTATCGTCGCGCTCTCTTTCTGCGCGCAGCGCGACTAATCGTCGACATCACGCGGCGGCACTACGAGAAGGACGATGTCAGCGTCTTGCCGCGTTCGATCGCAACCTTCCAGGCCTTCGAAAACGCGATGAGCCTCGACATCGCCATGGGCGGCTCGACCAACACCGTACTGCACCTGCTCGCCGCAGCTCAGGAGGGCGAAGTCGATTTTTCCATGGCTGATATCGATCGCCTTTCGCGCTTGGTTCCCAACCTCTGCAAGGTCGCGCCGAGCACGCAACTCTACCATATGGAGGACGTGCATCGCGCCGGCGGCGTCATCTCCATTCTCGCCGAGCTCGACCGCGGCGGCCTCCTCCATCGCGACGTCTACAGTGTTCACTCTCCCACCCTGGGTGATGCCATCGAGCGCTGGGGCGTGCGCAACACCAGTGACGACGGCGTCCGCGACTTCTACCGCGCCGCCCCGGGCGGCGTGCCGACGACGGAGGCGTTCTCCCAGGACCGCTCCTACGCCGAGCTCGATGTCGACCGCGAAAACGGCTGTATCCGCGACATCGAGCACGCCTACTCGCAGGACGGTGGGCTGGCAGTGCTCTTCGGCAACCTCGCCGAGCACGGCTGTATCGTCAAAACCGCCGGCGTCGATCGCCAGAGCCTGACCTTTACCGGCCCGGCGCGTGTCTTCGAAAGCCAGGACGACGCGGTGCAGGCCATCCTCCTCGACAAGATCCACGAAGGCGACGTCGTCGTCATCCGCTACGAGGGGCCGCGTGGCGGTCCCGGCATGCAGGAGATGCTCTACCCAACCAGCTACCTGAAGTCGAAAGGCCTCGGCAAAGCCTGCGCGCTGATCACCGACGGTCGCTTTTCAGGCGGCACCTCGGGACTGTCGGTCGGCCACATCTCGCCCGAAGCCGCCGAGGGCGGCGCCATCGGCCTGGTGCACGAGGGTGATCCGATCCACATCGACATTCCCAACCGCAACATCACCGTGCAGGTCGCCGCCGACCAGTTGGCGGAACGCCGCAGCGAAATGAGCTCGCGCGGTACCCGTGCCTGGCTGCCGGAAGCCCGCAACCGCGTCGTATCGCAAGCGCTGCAAGCTTATGCGGCAATGACCACCAGCGCCGCCCGCGGCGCCGTGCGCGACGTCAACCAGTTGAAAACGGCTCGCAGCGAGGCGGCGACTCCCAACCGCGAGCGCCCGGCCGGTGTCTCGCGAACGCATTGACGATGTGTTCCGCTGCGCGGCCATAGCGGGGGCGAACGGCTCGAACTACCGCAGGGCGCCGGCGATGGTGTCGACGATGCGGTCGATTTCGCGATCGGTTGCGATCAACGGCGGACAGACCACGACATTGTCGCCGCTGGCGCGGATGATGACACCCTGCTCGAGAGCGTGATCGCGCACTCTTTCGGCCCCAACCGGTCCGTCCACTGCGAGCTCGACGGCTGCCATCAGACCGATACAGCGGACGTCGCGAACCCCGGCACGGCTACGTAGGGCTGCCAAGCCGCGGCGCAGGCGGCGGCCCAACACGGCCGCCCGCTGGACCAGCTTTTCGCGCGCCAGCACGTCGAGCGTCGCCAACCCCGCCGCACAGGCAACCGGGTGACCAGAGTAGGTGAAGCCGTGGGAAAGCGAGAATTCCTCACCGGCTTCGACGAGGGTATCATAGATTTCCCGGCTCATGACGACTCCGCCGAGCGGCACGTAACCACTGCTGACGCCCTTGGCGAAGACGAGCATGTCCGGTGTTGCCCGCCAGTGTTGGATGCCAAACTTCTTGCCGGTGCGGCCGAAGCCGGTGATCACCTCGTCGCTGACCATCAAGATGTCGTTGCGATCGCAGATTTCGCGGATGCGTTCGTGGTATCCCGGCGGCGGCACGATGACGCCGCCGACCCCCTGGATCGGCTCGGCGATGAACGCCGCGATACGGCCGGCACCGATCTCGTCGACGGTGCGCTGCAACAAATCGGCGCAGGCGAGCTGACAATCGGGATAACGCAAGCCGAGATCGCAACCCTGGCAATGCGGTCGCGAAATCCGCGTTACGCCGGGCATCAGAGGTTCGTAGAAGCGGTGGAATTTCTCCAGGCTGGTCAGCGTCGCCGCACCGGTCGTCGAGCCGTGGTACGCCCCGTCGAGAACGACGAAGCGGGTCTTGTTGCGGTAGCCGCGCAGCTTCCAGAAGAGGCGAGCCAGACGGATGACGCTTTCGTTGGACTCCGAGCCGCCCGAGGTGAAAAGAACGTGATCGAGACCGCGCGGCGTCCAGCCGGCAATGCGGCTGGCCAACTCCTGGGCCGGTTGTGACGAAAACCCGAGCAGCGTCGGAGCGTAGGAGAGCTGGCGGATCTGCGCCGCCACGGCCTTTGCCACTTCGCCGCGACCGTGGCCGATCGAAACGTTCCACAGCGAGGAAAGTCCGTCGAGGTACTTGCGCCCATCCGAATCCCAAACATAGGCGCCCTTGCCGCGCACCAAGGTGCGCGGGCCGTCCCCGGCGATGCGCGCCGGCGAATCAAAGGCGTGAATCAGATGCGCCGCGGCGCGCTGTCGCTTTCCGCCACGCATGCGGCGTTGCTCTACTGCAATGCCTTGTCCATGGCCGCCAGCAACTCACCGGAGCCCTGTGGGTTGTAGAAGAACTGGTACTTTTCGCGCGGCGCTTTGATCGAATCGCGAACCTTGCCGTCCGACGTTAGAAAGAAGGTGCGCGGAATGTACTGGCCGTCGGGCGCGTGCTTGCCGCTGAGCTCGGCGTTCTGGTCCTTGTTGAGCCGGATCATGACGAAGTCCTTCGCCTTGGCGATGACCTTGTCGTCGTGAAACACGCCACTGTAGCGGGTACAGTGCGGGCACCAGTCGGTGTAGAAGATCAGACAGACCGGTTTACCCGTTTTCTTCGCTTCAGCCAGTCCTTCTTCGTAACCCAGCCATTCGATCGCGGAATCGTTCCAATCTCCGCCGGCGACGGCGATCTGTGCCGACATAGCAACCAGCGCGCAGAGCGCAGCGACGATGGGTACGTAGGTTCTGAATGACGTGGCGACTGGCATGGTTGCTCCTTCTTGTCGGCTGAGCTGGATGTCCAATGGTGAGAATACCCGTCTCGCCAGCGGTTGAAAAACCGGGGCGTCGACGGAGACGGGAATCTCGGCTGGATTTCGCCGTCAGTCACTCGCAACGAAGTCCAGGCGTTCGGCATACCATGCACCGCTGCGGCGAATCAGCGTGTGAACCGATGCGAGGGCAATCTCCGCTGGCGCACACGGCTGGCCGGTCAAGAGGTGGTCGAGCAGGACGCTGATGACGCCGCGATGGGCCAGCACCAGCCAATCGCCAGCGACGACATCGGCAAACAAGCGATCTGCCGTCGCGGTGACGCGCTCGACCAGCGCCGCTCGGCTCTCACCGCCGGGAAAGTGGAAAGCCGACGGGTCGGCTCGCCAGCGGCGGTAGAGATCCGCATCGCGCACCTCGATTTCACCCCGCGTCAATCCTTCCCAGCGGCCAAAGTCGATCTCGTTGAATCCCCGCCACGCCTCGGCGGGAGATTCCGGAGCGATGATCTCGGCGGCTCGACGAGTGCGCACCAGCTCGCTGGTGAGAACACGATCGAAGCACCGGTCGCCGAGAGCGCGGGCAACCAGCCGCATCTGTTGCTCACCGAGCTCACTCAAAGGCACGTCCGTAGCGCCGTGGTAGCGGATGCTCGATTCGCCCGTGGTTTCGCCGTGGCGTACGAGCGTCAAGCGGAGGTCGTCGCTCAATGGTCTCACGTCGTTGCGGGCATGACGGTTTCGTCGAGGATCGCTCGGTTGCGAAATCTCTGACCGCTGCTGAGGTAGAGAAAAACGCTGATCACGGCCAGCAAGAGAACCACGACGAGCGCCAGGGCGAGCACGGCAAAGGCGAGATCACGAGTGCGGTGAGCCCACTCGACCAACCACACGGCCAGGGAGCCAACGCCGAAGGTCAAAACGAACTTCGCCCCGTAGGCAGTCGAGCGCCAGCGCGCCGGTGTAACGTGCGCCAACAGGCTGTTCTCGATCGGCTGCATGCCGAGCGAGAAGAAAACGAAGATCATCGAAGCACCGAGCAGCGGTACTTCGGTCAGCACGGCCATGGCGATCAAGGCCGGTAGAGACAGAGCGTGAAACGAGAAGTAGAGCCAGCGGAGGTCGCCGCGGTCGGCCAGCGCTCCACCCAGGTACTGGCCAGCGATGCCAAACAAATAGACGAGTGAGGTCGCCGCCCCGAAAGCGAGGAAGCTCACTCGCTGGTCGAAGTACGCCGGCTGCACGATCGTATTGCCGCGATAGGAAATACCCGCCAGGGCGGCAGCCACCAGCAACAAGACGAAAAAGAGCACCGGCGACGATGCAGTCGCCGTCCGCGGCGACGAAGGCTCCTCGATCGTCTTGCTCTCGTCGACGGTGAGAAAGGCGCAAGCGACGGCCACCGCACAGGCAGCGTAGCCAGCCATCAAAAAGGCGCTGCGCCAACCGAGTCGAGCACACAGTGAGGCCGTGATGATCGGCGTCGCCGCAATCGCCACAGAGCCAAAGATGCCGTTGACGGCGAGCGCCCGGCCACGCCGCGCGATGGTGCGCGAGATCAAGCTCATGCCGACCGGGTGATAGATACTGGCGAACAGTCCGATCCCGGCCAGGCAGAGAGTCAGCGCACTGCGGTTGGAAGACTCGCTGGCGGCGATGGCGAAAACACCCATGCCGGCGATGCCGCAGACGATGAGGTTGCGCGCTCCCATTCGATCGCCGAGAAAACCAAAGGGCAGGGCACCGAGCCCGAAGAGCAGATAGCCGAGAAACGAAGCCGAGAGTACGTCCTGCAAGGGGGCACCTGTCTCACGCGCCAGACTCACCGCAAGCGTGGGAAACATCAGCTCGAAAAAGTGCGTGCTGAAATGCCCGGCGCCGGTGAGGAGAACGACGTTGCGCTCGTTCCGATCTCTGCCCATCGCAGGCCAACTAACCGATTCGCGCAGGTGAATCCACAGCGATCTTCCGCAGCCGCGAAAGGGCCAGCCTCAGGAAGAGCCCGACAGCTTCTCGAGGATTCGGAGATCTGCCAGATCTTTGTCCCGGCCCGCGACCCGTTTGTTGCGAATCAGATCATCGAGAGAAATGAAATGCACGGGTAGCTCATCGAGATCGCCGCTCACGCGGCGCGACCACGCGGCAGAAAACTCGACTCCATCGATGTGCGTGATCAAGTCGATTCTACTAGGCGGGCGACCGAGCATGATGACCTGCTTGTCGAAGAGTGGCTGTTCCACCGGCGGCAGTGCTTCGCCAAAGCCGAATCGGGTGAGGACGCGCCGAATCTTCGTTTCCGAGTCGGCATCGGTGTCGACGAAGAAGTCGATGTCACCTGTAAACCGGGGTTCAGCGTAGCGGTTGACCGCCCACGCCCCAATCACGAGAAACCGGACACTCTCCGAGTTGAGCAGTTCGATAAACTCTCTCAAATCCGGGAGAAGCTTCATAGAAGGGCCTCATGAGATCCAGCGCAATCTCGAGCCGCTGGTCGGGAGTGAGCTGGCTGTAGAACGCCGCGCTTGCGGCGTCCGCTTCTTCGTGGGTGTCGAACACTTGAAGAACGACGTCATCACCTGCCTTGGGCATGCTCGTTTATAGCACACCCGTGCTCTGCGTTTCATTCGCGAGCGAAGCAATCAATCGAAACGGCTGTGCTCGCTGGGGCACTCGAATTTTTCGGCGGCGGCGCGCTCTACGGACTCGAGGCGATCGGCGGGGGCGAAGACATACAGACGCCACAGGGCTGCATAGCGCTCGGTCAATGCCTCAATTTCGTATGACCCGGCGACATCGACCTCGTTCATCGGCACCACACCCCAGGGCGTATAGGCCCATGCCGCCGCTTCCTTCATCGCCGTCGACGCTGGGCAATAGATGATGACCTGGTGATCGTCTATGCCGGCGGCGGCAGCCAGCTCGCGTTCCGCAGCGGCCCTGTCGCGACTCGACGAGTGGTAGGTATTCACCAATTCGAGCCGCTCGTCGGCGGTGATCGATTCGCCGGACAGAACGTACGCGCGTTTCAACAGATCGCGCGTTTCAATCTGACGGGCGAGGACGCAGATGGGAGGCTGAGCCGATGCGCGCAGGTGCGCGAGCAACGACCAGTCGCTGTGCTCGAGCAGCGAAGCCTCCTCCAGCTCGCCGGCGTCGCAGGCGAGCTCGACCGCCTTCGAGATCATCGCCCCGGCGACGACCTTGGTGTGGTGGTAGTAGACGCGTTCGGTGAGAAAATAGCGCAGCCGCAACAACTGAACGACCTCGGACCACGCATCGAGACGAGTCATGCCGTGCTTGTTCATGTCGAGCACGAGACGGCCATCGACGACGGTGAAGTAGCGAAAGACGCGATCGTCGAACGTCTGGGCGAGTCCGGTGTACAAGGAGTCGCGGCGCAGGTAGTCGAGAAGATCGGCATCGATCGTGCTCGACACGATCTCACCCGCCCACGACGGCGCGGCGCCGTCGCGCGGCGACAGCAGCGCCGACACCGAACGACGCAGGCCGAGCTCATCCAGGGTGTCGCCGAGCGCGCCGTCCATCAACCGCTCGTAGCGGCCACCCTTGTCGTGGCGCGGGAAGAGGCGGCGTTCGTCTTCCAAGGTGTGGCCAAAAGGCACGTGAGGCACGTCGTGAATCAGCGCTGCAACCCCGATCGCAGCTTCGCTCTCGGCATCGACGGCGATTCCCGAGCGCCGCACCGAATCGACAATGCGGTGTGCTATCGCACAGGTGCCGAGCGAGTGCTCAAAGCGGGTGTGCAGGGCGCCGGGGTACACCAGGTAGGCAGTGCCCAACTGCTTGATGCCGCGCAGCCGTTGCACGGCTGGGGAGTCGAGCACGCGCACCTCGGCAGGCGAAAGCTCGATGTCCCCGTGCAGGGTGTCGCGAACCAGCACCGAGCGCCTACCCTTTCATGCCGACGGCGGCCGCCGCCGGGTGGAGGCTGCCATCCGCCGAAGGGCGAGCGCCTACGCGGGCAAACCAAGCCTGCAGGTTGACGAGGTCTTCGGGGATCGCCTGGCCGATGGCGCTGCCGAAGTCGGCAAAGGCGTAGAGCAACACGTCGGCCATGGTGAAGCGGTCGCCGCACAGATAGTCGTTGCCCGCCATCAGACCGTCGAGCCACTTCATGTTCTCGCGAGCGACTCGCTTCAAGCCATCGGACGCCTCGGGCACGGTGGGAATCCGGTCTTGGAAGATTGCCAACCCCTCGCCATAGCGAAACCCATTGGCCATCGGCTCGATGATGTTGAGATCGACGCGACGTGCCCACATACGCGTCTCCGCCTTTTCGACGGTGTTGCTGCCAATCAGCGGCGGCTCGGGAACGGTATCTTCGATGTACTCGCAGATGGCGGTCACTTCCGAGAGAAACGTCCCGTCGTCGAGCTGTAGACAGGGGAGCTGACCGGCGGGGTTTCTCTTCTTGTATTCATCCTTGCGGTTCTCCGCACCCATCAGATCGACCTCGACGAGCTCGAGATCGACTCCTTTTTCGGCAGCGAACATACGGACCATGCGGGGGTTGGGTCCGAGACTGTTGTAGAGCTTCATCGATTTCTCCTCTCAATCGCCACTCGAGAGCGGCGGCTAGGCCGGGCGAATGCTCACCGGCAGCTCCGTCAGCCGGCGCACGAACAGACTGGGTAGGTGGCGCGGGTCGGGTTCGGCCAGCTCGATCGCGCTGCTGCGCTCGAGCAGTCGCGTCAACGCGACACGCGCTTCCATGCGCGCCAGCTCAGCGCCGATGCACAGATGGACGCCGTGGCCGAAACCGAAGTGGCCGCGCGGATTCGGCCGCTGTAGATCGATCTCATCCGGACGAGCAAACTCGCTTTCGTCGCGGTTGGCCGACGCCCAAAGCACCATCAGGCGCGTGCCAGCCGCGACCAGTTGACCATCGATCTCGGCATCGCGCACGGCCTGGCGGAAATGTCCGTAGAACGGCGACTCGAGGCGCACCGTCTCCTCGATGAACGCGGCCACCAGGCTGGGGTCGCTGCGCAGCTTCTCTTGCACGTCGCGATGTCGGGCCAGCAAGAGAATCGCACTGCCGATCAGTCCGCCGGTCGTTTCCTGCCCGGCCGTGATGAGCTGGACGAGAATGGCAACGGCTTCGTCTTCGGACAAAGCGCCACCGTCGCTCGAGACAGAGCGAGCCAGGGTGCCGAGGACGTTCTCCCGCGGCTCCTCGTAAACTTCGCGCAGACGCGTGCGCAAGTACTGGCCGAGCAAACCGGCCGAGCGCGCGTACTGCATGACCTGCTCACTGGTGTTGATGCCGTCGACCAGGCTGATGGCGTCGTCGGATAGGGATTGCAGCGTTTCGCGGTGGTCGAGCGGCAGGCCGAGCAGTCGGCAGATGATCGTCATCGGCAGCGGAACCGCATAGCGTGCCATGGCGTCGACGCTGCCACCTTCGTCGTCGAACAGGCGGTCGAGCAGATCGTCGACCAGCGACTCGACGTCTCCTTGCAGCGCCGCAACACGGCGCGGGGCAAAGGCCTGATTGACCAGTTTGCGCTGGCGCGTGTGATCGGGAGGATCGGCGATCGCCAATACGTTGGTACCGGCACCGTCGGGAAGCGGCAACAAGCTCGGAGCCTCGCCCTGATCGCCGATCATCACGCCGATCATGCGCGAGGAGAAGCTGTCCGTGTCGAGGACGACGCGCCGGCAATCCTCAAAACGGCTCACCAGCCAGTAGGCGCGGTTGGGCAACTCGTAGAGCGGAGCCTCGCGGCGCAGCGTCGCGAAAAAGGGAAACGGATTTTCGATCGTCGCAGCGTCGAACGGATCGATGTCGGCGAGGGCGGGCGCTTCGATCATCAGGCGTCGTCGAAGCGAATCGCCAATGATCCGGGCACGCGAAACAGCGACGGTCCCCAGTCGACGGTGTCGTTTTCGAGCTCGAAGTTGCGAAAACGCGTCATCAAACCACCGATCGCCAACTCGCCTTCGAGATGAGCCAGGTGAGCACCGAGACAGAAGTGAGCACCGCCGCCGAAGGCGACATGCTCGTTGTCGGGACGGCGAATGTCAAAGACGTCAGGGTTCGCAAAGCGAGCCGGGTCGCGATTGGCCGCCGACAGCATCCCCCATACGACGCTGTTCTTTGCAATCTTCGTCTCACCAAATACGAAGTCGTCGTGGAGAACCCGTGGCGTCAGCGGAATCGGCGAGTCATAGCGCAGGCACTCATCGACGGCGCCGCCGATGAGACTCGGCTGCTCGCGCAACAACTCGATCTGCTCGGGATGCCGGACCAGAGCTCGGGTTCCGTTGGCGATCAAACCAATCGTCGTTTCGAAGCCGGCGATCAACAACCCGATGGACTGCGAGATGAGCTCCTCGGGCGACAGACTGTCTTCGGCATCTTCGGCGCGGATCAAGTTGGAAAGAATGTCATCGCCCAGATTGGCCCGCCGCTTTTCGATCAGGTCGACGAAATAGGCCGCTAGCGACTCACCGGCAAGGAAGGCTCGTTCGATCACCTCGGGCGGAGCGATGCCCGCCGCCAGGCCGTGCGTCGCCTCCGCCGTCCACTGGGTAAAGCGCTCGCGATCACTCAGCGGCACACCCATCATCTCGCAGATCAAGGTCGACGGCACCGGCAGCGCCAGGTCGGCAACGACGTCCATGCCGCCTTTGCCGGCAACGCTGGCGAGACAAGTGTCGACCACTTCGGCAATCTTGGGCCGCAGCCGCTCGACCGCGCGCGGTGTGAAGCCGCGGCTCACCAGCTTGCGCAATCGCGTATGGTTGGGGGGGTCCTGCTGCAGCATGAATCGCCCGGGCCGACCGTCCTGATCCGCCACGAAGGGCAGGGCGCCATCAGTCGTCCGCACGCCCGCCGGCGCCTCGCGCAGCAGACGCACGACGTCGTCGTAGCGCGTCAGCCGCCACACACCGATGGGCGTGAGATTGACTGGATCGAGCTCGCGCAGCCGGCGCAAAGCCGGATAGGGATTGTCGCGAAAGCTCTGATCGAGCGGGTTGCAACCCTTCCAGGGATCGTCTTGCAGGATAT
Organism: uncultured Binatia bacterium (SeqCode); assembly: GCA_965216585.1. Taxonomy (GTDB): domain Bacteria; phylum Desulfobacterota; class Binatia; order HRBIN30; family CADEER01; genus CADEER01. Next base: position 2,341,556 of record CBDCGC010000003.1, read on the forward strand.
CCGCTTTTGCTGTCATCGTCACCCTCGGCAGCTTCGACCAAACAACTGTAACGCGGCTTCGTCAAGCGACGCCCGCTGGGGCGCCGGCGGGTGCGAAAGGGAGTGAAATGAAGATTGGATTGGCAATGGGTGGCGGCGACAACGAAACTCTGGAGGGATTGGTCGAGCGAATCGTCCAGGCAGAGAAGGCCGGTTTCCCCTCGGTCTGGCTGGCCAACATCTTCAGCCTCGACGCGCTGACCGTGCTGGCGCTGGCCGGCGGTCGCACCGAGCGCGTCGAGCTCGGCACCGCCGTCGTACCCACCTACCCGCGCCACCCGCACGCCCTGGCCCAGCAGGCCGCGACCGTCAACGTCGCCTGCGGCGGCCGCCTCGCCCTCGGCTTGGGGCGTTCACACCAAGCCGTGATCGAGCACATGTTCGGCATCCCCTACGACAAGCCGATCTCCCACATGCGCGAATACCTCACCATCGTCCGCGACCTGACTCGCGACGGCACCTGCTCGGTCGACGGCAAGGCGTACAAGGTCAACGCAACCTTGAACGTCAAGGGGTCGTCTCCGTTTCCGGTGTTGGTCGGCGCTCTCATGCCAAAGATGCTCGAGCTCTGCGGCGAGCTCTGCGAGGGCACACTGACCTGGATGTCGGGCCCCAAGCACGTCGCCAACAACATCGTCCCAACCCTCGAAGCGGCGGCCAGGAAGGTCGGCCGGGAAACGCCGCGCGTCATCTGCTCCCTGCCGATCTGCGTTACCTCCAAAGTCGAGGAGGCGAGAGCCTTCGCGGCCAAGGCGTTCGAGATCTACGGCGTGCTACCGGTGTACCGCGCATGCCTGGATGAAGAGGGGGTGGCGGGTCCTGCCGACATCGCCCTGATTGGCGACGAGACGACCGTCCGCGCCGGTCTCGATCGCCTCGCCGACGCCGGTGCCACCGATTTCTACGGCGCGATGTTCCCGGCCCCCGATGACGCCGCGTCGATCGGGCGAACGACCGACTTTCTCTCAACCTTGACCTGAACGCAGGGCACCGCGAACATGCCGTCGACCTTGCACCTGATCTCCGGCTTGCCGGCAGCGGGGAAGTCGACCTACGCGCGGCAACTACGGTCACAGCGAGGCGCCGTCTTGCTCGTGCTCGACCACTGGTTGATCACCGCCTACGGAAAGTATCCCGTCGGCATCGACGGACACGACGAGCACCTGCGCCGCGTCCACGCCTGCCGCGATCTCATTTGGGAAGTCGCAGCGGAGTTTCTCCACCGCGGTTTCGACGTCATCCTCGACGACGGGTTCTTCTTGCGCGACGATCGGATGCACCACATCGAACGTGCGAGTGCGATCGGAGTCCCGACATCGATCCACTACATCAATGTCGACGACGACGAGCTGCGCGCGCGAGTCGAGGCTCGCAACCGCCAGCCCGGCGATAAGCACTTCGAAATCACAGCCAAAGCACTGGACGTGTACATCGCCTTTTTCCAACCCCCGAGCACAGACGAGGGGGCGGAGCTCGTCGTCGTCACCGATCGCGATTGAGGGCCGAAGCGCCGGCGCCGGTCTCAGGTTTCGTCCGGGTGCTTGGCACCGTCGAAGACTTTGACCTTGCCCCGGCTATCGGCGCCAGCGTAGGAGCCACCCTGGTAGTCCGAAAACACGTGCAAGGGGGTCGTCGACTTGGGGTTGAACTTTCCCGGGAAGGTGTTGCTGCCGACGCGCTTACCGTCAACCCACAAGGTCGTCACCCCTTCGTCCCACGTTGCCAGGACCTTGTGAGGCTCTCCCTGCTGCCAATCACCGATCTTGAAGCTGATATCCGCTTCGTGGCCACCGTCGTCGCGGACGATGAAACGAAGGAACTCGCCGTTCTTGACCAGTTGCATGGCGTTGCTCCACTCGTGTGGCTCACGCATTTGCAACAGCGAGTTGTTGGTCGGATCCGATCCGTTCCAATTGGGAATGATGTCGAGTGCGACCGAACCCGACTCGATGTTGGCGTTGCCGAGGTTGGGAAAGGTGAGCTCGGCCTCTTCGCCAACCTCCAACCACTCGCCGTCATCGCTGTTTTCCACACCGTCGATGACGTTGGCCTTGCGATCGGCATCGTCCTGAGTCGTGACTTCGAGCAACACATCGTCGGTCGGATCGTCGTCGAGCTCGGTGCCATCATAAAATGGGTCGATGGTCGCTTCCTTGTTGCTCAGTAGCTCGACGCGGTCGCTGTTCGAGCGGCTTGGCGCGCCGGCGCTGCCCGTACGCTTCTTGCTGCTGATCCCGGGCGCCGTCGAAACCGAGCCACCGGAGGTGCGCCCCCTGCCGCTGCGGCTACCGCCGCCGATGACGCGGCCGCGCCGTGAGCCACGGCTTCCCGCCGTCACCGTATCGGCCCGTCCACCCTGCTTGCCGGCACCGCGCGCGGTGCCGAAACGAGAGCCGCGACCACCTTCGGCGCGCGCCGAGCGGCGCATCGAACGATTGCCGGCGCGACTGCTTTGCCGCCCGCCCGACCACTCTTCGCCGTCGAAGGAACCACCGCTGGCGCGGTCGCGCATCGCCATCTCGGTCCCATCCAAATCGTAGCCGGAGACAGAATCGAACTCACCGGTGTCGTCAGCCGAGAATCGCAGGGCGAAAAACCCAATCGCAATGGCGAGTATTCCGATCAGAAGAACGTGTGGCTTATCCATGGATTGATGATGCCTCCAACCAAAATATGCTGTCCCCAGCGACGAGCCAAGTCAAGCGCGGATCTGCTCCACCGTCATGGTCAACACGATATCAAGGGTTTGGACGCTCCTCCGGGCCCCGCGAGGGCACGGCCGTTTGGACGATCGCAGATCGCAGATTATTCTTCCCGGATGCCGGGAATCTACGATCAGGTGCTCGCGTACATCGACCAGCCGGATGCGAGCGATTTCGACGACCTGGCACTGGCCGTCTTCGCTCACCAATACGCCGCCAATCGCCCCTACCGAGCGTTCTGTGAGAGCCGCGGCGCCGCGCCGAGCTCGCTGTCGAGTTGGCGCCAGATCCCAGCCGTGCCGATCCAGGCCTTCAAAGAGGTCGACCTCTGCTGCGGCGAAGCCGAACGCGTGTTCCTCTCGACCGGAACGACGGCGGGCGCAGACAAGCGATCGCGGCACTGCATGCCCGATTTGCGCCTCTATCGCCGCTCGGCAGTCGCCGGCCTGCGTCGTTTCCTGTTCCCCGACGTCGAGCGGATGAAGATGGTTTCCCTGATTCCACCCGTCACGGCGTGGCCCGATTCATCTCTCGCCCAGATGGTGGCATGGGCGGGCGAAGACTTTTCCAGCGACGGCATCACCTACGCAACCGACGGAGAGGCGCCGCGTGTCGAAATGGTCGTCGATTGTCTGCGCGACAGCGAGCGCAGCGCCGAACCGCTGGCGATCTTCGCGACGACCGCAGCGCTCATTCAATTCCTCGACTACGCGCGCCAGGAGGGGCTCACCTTCCGCTTGCCGCACGACAGCCGCTTGATGGACACCGGCGGCGGCAAGGGAGCACCGCGACCGATGTCGCGCAAAGGCATTCTTCACGCAGTGTGGAATGCCTTCGCCATTCCGGGCTACTTCGCCGTCAACGAATACGGCATGGCCGAGATGTCGAGCCAATACTACGACTCGGTGATCTGCGATCGGTACCGCGGCATCTTCGCGGCGCGCCGCCTGTTGGCACCCGAGTGGCTGCGCACCTGCGTGCTCGATCCAGTCGACCTCGAGCCGGTCGCCGACGGCGAAGCGGGACTGCTGTGTCACTACGATCTCGCCAATGCCGGCTCGGTGATGGCAATCCTCTCCGAGGATATGGGGAGAATCACCGGCGGCGGCTTGCAACACCTGGGACGTGCCCCGCAGGCGGAGGCTCGCGGTTGCTCACTGGCGGCCGGCGAGTGGAAGAGTGCGGCGCCAGCAGCGAGCGCCTGATCAAACAGCCGTCAGCGCCATCATGTCGGCGCTGCGCGCGGCGAATGCGCAGGCGGCAGCGTTGTCGCCACGCCAGCGGGCGGCAATCGTCGGCGAGTTGGCTGAGGCGTGGTTGCAGCCGGCATCACCGTGGTTGGCGCGCGCGGTAGACGCACTCACCGCCGCCGGGCCGTTCTCTCGGCCCATGCTCGAGCACGCTCTGCCGAGGATGATCGAACCGCTGCGCGGCGATGCCATCGAACGCCTGGTGCGACGGGAGCTGGGCGACTGGCCCGAGCCAGCCGCAGCCAGTCTGGTAGTGCACATCCTGCCGAGCAACCTGGCCGGGCACGCCGCGATTCCAGGCGCCCTGTCGCTCGTCGTCGGCGGCGCCTGCCTGCTCAAGTCCGGCCGTCGCGATCAGGACTTTGGCCGCCTGTGGGTCGAGTCGCTGCGCGCCACCAACGCCACGCTCGGAGCCTGCATCGAAAACCTGTACTGGCGCGGCGGCGATCGGCAGATTGAAGATTCAGTGTTCGGCGGTGCGGATGTGGTGATCGCGGCGGGCAGCGATCGCGCCATCGCCGACATCGGGGATCGCTGTCGAGGTCGATTCGCCGGCTACGGGCACCGCCTCAGCTTTGCCGTCGTCAGCGCCGGCGCCGACGTGCGCGCGGCGGCGAGCTGCTTGGCCGACGACATCGCGATCTGGGACCAACTGGGATGCTTGTCGCCACAGTCGTGCTTCGTCCAGGGCCCTCGCCAGCGCAGTGTCGAGCTGGCGGAACACCTCGCCGGCGAGCTGGCCGAGCGCGCACGGCGCTGGCCACCAGCCAGGCTGGAGGTCGGTGAGTTGCTGGCGATACGCCGCTTCCGCGACGCCGCGGCCTGGCGCGGCTTCGCGACAGGTGAGCCGTGTCTGTTTGCCGCCTCTGACGATCTGGCCGCCGGCAACGTCGTCATCGACGAGGCCGGCAACTTCGCAGCGACGCCGCTCCACCGCTGCCTGCGCCTACTACCGTTTGCATCGCCAGACGAGGTGCGCGATGTCGTCGCAACGCAGCGCGGGCTTCTCGAAGGGGCGGCCGTCGCCGCACCGCCAGAGCAATGGGAGTCGTGGTGTGCGATCTTGCACGAGGCCGGTGTCCCGCAGGTGGTCGGCGCCGGAGAGCTCCAACGACCGACACTCGAGTGGCGGCAGAGCGGACGCGATCGGCTCGCCGGAGTCTATCTCTGACGACGGAAAGAAAAAGAGCGACGACCTTGAACAGCCACGGAATCGAGGAAGCAATGAGCGCACGCAACGATCTGGTGAAACTCTTTCGCAGCCACGTCTGCCAGACGTCTGCCGAGCCGCTATCGATCGTCGTCGAACGCGCCAGTGGCGCCAAGATCTGGGATGTCGACGGACGCGAGTACCTCGACCTCTTGTCCGGCATCGGAGTCACCGGCATCGGCCACTGCAACACCGAAGTCGTTGCTGCGATCGCAGAGCAAGCGCCGCGCTATCTACACGCGATGGTCTACGGCGAAGCGGTCGAGCGGCCGCAGGTCGAGCTGGCGCGCAAGTTGGCGGAGTTGGCGCCCGGCGACCTCTCGACCTCCTACTTCACCAACAGCGGCACCGAAGCGGTCGAAGGTGCACTCAAGCTCGCCCGCAAGCGCACGGGTCGAACGCGCTTCATCGCCTTCGAAGGCGGCTACCACGGCGATACGACTGGATCGCTGTCGCTGTGCGACAATCGCGTGTACCGCTCGCCGTTCGAGCCACTCGGTCTGGACGTCGACTTTCTTCCCTTCGGCGACGTTGCCACCCTCGGCCGTATCGATGAATCGATCGCCGCCGTCATCGTCGAGCCGATCCAGGGCGAGGGCGGCGTCCGTATTCCCACCGACGAGTTTCACCCCGCCCTGCGACATGCCTGCGACGAAGGCGGCTGCTTGTTGATCTACGACGAAGTGATGACCGGGCTCGGTCGCACCGGCCGATGGTTTGCCTGCCAGCACTGGGATGTCTGTCCGGACATCATGGTGCTGGCCAAAGCGCTGGGTGGCGGTCTACCGCTCGGGGCGTTCCTCGGATCCCCCGAGCTCATGGCCGAGCTCTCGCACGATCCACCGCTGTGCCACGTGACGACCTTTGGCGGGCACCCACTGTCGTGCGCCGCCGGTTTGGCGGGCCTGGCGTATGCCGAAGGCGAAAATCTGCCGCAGCGCGCCGCTGAGCAAGGAAAGCAGTGGCTACTGAGGCTGTCGGCACTCATCGACGACCGCCTGCTCGACGTCCGCGGTCGCGGCATGTTGATCGCCCTCGAGTTTGCGACGCCGGAGCTGACGAGCGCGTTCTGCCGAACGGCCTTCGCCAATGGCTTGATCCTCAACTGGACCCTGCACCGCGACACCGTCGTTCGCCTGGCGCCGCCGCTCGTCATGACCGCCGAGGAAACCGAGAAGGCGTTCGAGCTGATCAGCGAATCGCTGTCGGCAGCCGGCGACGAGGCCGCCCCGTAGTCGGGTGTCGCAGCACCGAGCAGGACGGCGAATCACCATGAAAGCTCTGTTGTACGAGAACAGCCTAGCGCGTCAGGTGGCTACGATGTTGCTTTCGCGTCTGAGCGCGCACGCCTTCGTCGGACCGCTGGCACCGGTGCAGTTGCGCGAGGTGGCGCAACCGGAGCTGCCAGCGGACGATTGGGTGATTCTGCGCACCCGCCTCTGCGGGTTGTGCGGCAGTGACTACAAGCAAGTGTTCATGAATGGCAACTACGACAATCCGATGACCGCCGTCATCTCGTTTCCGCAGGTGCTCGGACACGAAGTGGTCGCCACCGTGGAAGAGGTGGGACCGGCGGTGACATCCCGCCGCCCCGGCGACCGCGTCGTTCTCAACCCGTGGCTGTCTTGTGCAACGCGCGGCGTCGAGCTCTGCGAGTGGTGCCGGCGCGGTGAGCTGGCGCAGTGTCGCAACTTCTGCCGCGGCACCATCGACCCCGGTATCCACACTGGCAACAGCAGGCACGCAACCGGCGGATTCGCACCGTACTTACCGGCGCACGAGTCACAATGCATCGCCATTCCCGAGGGCATCAGCGACGAGGAGGCGGTTCTCGCCGATCCCTTCTCGGTCGCGCTGCACTCCGTCCTGCACTGGCCACCGCCGGCAGCGGCAAGCGCGCTCGTCTACGGCTGTGGAACCCTCGGACTGCTGACGATTGCGATCCTGCGCCTGCTCCACCCCCAGTGCCGGATCCTCGCCGTCGCGCGCTATCCCCACCAGTCCGCCTTGGCACGCCGCCTGGGCGCAGCCCTGGTGCTCGACCACCACCCGGCAGCGTCGATCATTGAGGCAGTGGCGGACGACCTCGCAGTCGACGTACAGAGGCCGTGGCGCGGGCTGCCGATGCTCAACGGCGGCGTCGACGTCGTCTACGACACTGTTTCGGCGCCGCAGACACTCGAAGTGGGCGTACGCGTTGCGCGGCCGCGCGGCTCGATCGTCGTCACGGGCGTCGAGCCACCCAAGCGATTCGAATGGACACCACTCTATTTCAAAGAGCTCTCGCTGATCGGCTCCAACGCCTTCGCCATCGAAGAGCACCAGGGGCGACGCATGCACGCGATGGAGTGGTACTTCGAGCTCATCCGCAGCCATGCGTTCGACGCGACAGCCATCATCACGCACCGCTACGCACTGGAAGACTACAAGCAGGCGTTCATGACTTGCTACGACCAGGGCACGAGCAAGGCGGTGAAGGTTCTCTTCGACTATGGCGGCGAAGAGGCGCTCTGATCAGCACGCTCTTCAGTAGAGACTCTTCTCGCCCGGAGGTCTGGTTCGCCACCGCTTGTGAAACCAAATCCAGTGGTCGGGGTGCTTTCGCAGAATCTCCTCGATGGCGCCGTTGCACCGCTCGGTCGTGCGCTGGATGTCGGCTGCACGATCGCCAGTGTCGGCGACCTCGATGTCGGGCAAGAAGACGACGCGGTGGCGCTCGCTCTCGCCTTCGCGGACGATGAAGATCGGAACGATCGGTGCTCCGGTGTGGTGGGCCATCCATGCCGGCCCGGTCGTCGTGCAGGCGGGAATACCAAAGAAATCGGCAAAGACACCGGCGTTGGCGGTTTGGTTCTGATCGGCGAGCAGGGCAATCATCTTCTTGTCGCGCAGGGCCCGCAACAGCGCGCGCGCGGCGCTCTTCTTGGGCACGGAAACCGAACCGGCGCCGGCCCGGAGATCGAGGATGAGACGATCGACGAGAGGGTTGCGCATGGTTCGGTGGGCGAGGGTAACCGGATAGCCGAGCAGGCCGTGCGCATGCGCCAGTAGCTCGAAGTTGCCGAAGTGGGCGGTCAGCATGATTCTGCCCTGACGATCTACGTCTTCGACGACCGACGTCCAGCGCTCGCGATCATCGATGGTGATGTAGCGATCGATGTCGCCGGCCGTGAGCGAGCGGAAATGGCACACCTCCGCCAACATCCGACCGAGGTTGCGACATGAGCGGCGCAGTACGGTTTCGTTCTCACCCAGCGAACGCTCGGGAAACGCGCGCGCCAGGTTGGCGAGGGCGACCCGCCGTTTGCTTTGGTCGACATAGTAAAACGCTTCGCCGATCTTGGCTCCGATGGCCAAGGCGCGGCGACGCGGCATCGAGCCCAGGAGCGCCAGGGCGGCTCGAACGGCACCGTATTCGAGCCGGTCGCGCGCGGTGATCGACGGCGCCGGCGTGCTACAACCTCGCGGCGAAGGCTTCTGCCTCGCGTGTTTGAAATCCGCTGTAGACCTCACGGTCGATCTCGCGGTACTTCTCCAGCATGTCCGTCGCCCGCTGGGTGGCCTCTTGCTCGGCGGCGAGATCGTCCAGCTTTCGCTGGATCCACGAGATGTGCCACTTCTCGTCTTTCGTCACCTGATCGAGGATGCGCATCGTCTCGGGGTCGACATCCGGCCGCCGCGAGTGCTCCTGATAGCGCGCGTACGATCTCTCTTCGACGACCACCGTCAACGCCAGCAGATCGATCAGGCTCCTCGGGATGGTCCGCCGGCCGATCTGCTTCTGGTAGCCGTCACTCACCGGCAGCGGCTTCGCTCCCAGCTTGGAAATGCGCTCGGTCCACAACCAAGCGTGGTGAGTTTCTTCGGCAACGTGCAACGTCAACTTGACTTGCGCTTCCCGGTCATCGCGCAACCACTTGGTCAAACGCAAGAGCAAGCCTGCACCGTGCAACTCGGCATCGCGATAGTACGAGAAGATCTCCACCAAACGCGGATCCGTGCTCATCACACCCCCACCTCCCATCAGCCACTCGTGTCTCCTACTCGACTACAAAACGCCGGCATCCGGATCAAGGTCTGGCTGCGGTCGGCGACGCCAACGCCGGTGCCACCACGCCCATTGACTGGGGTTTCTGCGGATGGCGTCGCCAAGCAAAACGTTCATGCGAACCGTCAGATCCCGAATGATGGCCGCCTCGTCCGGTCCCTGTGCCGGAAACAGGGGCTTTTCCAGCACCAGCTCGATTCCACCGGCCGGTTTGTGCAGCGAGTAGCCGACGACGATGGGCAGGTTGCGGCGCACCGCCAGCGTCGCCGGTGCCACCGGCGTCCGCGCATCGAGCCCGAGGAACGGAACGGTAATCGAGGGCACGCGCGTGTCCTGGTCGACCAACATCGCCAAGACACCGCCATCCTTCAGTGTGCGCAGCAACTGTCGTCCAGCCCGCGGGCTGCCGCGCAGGATCGTATCGACGCCATTGGAAGCGCGGAAGTCGACGAGGATCCGGTTGAGCCGTGTTTCGTTCAGCTCGCGCGCCACCGCGGCGACGGGCAGCTTCACCACCTGGGAAAAATAGGCGGCCAGCAGCTCCCAATTGCCGAGATGCCCGGAGCAGGCGATCGCACCGCGGTCGGCGTGGGGTCGGACCTCCTCCCAGCCCGACACCGTCACGTACTCCTCGAGACGCGGCCGGAGCTCTTCGATCTTCGCCACTTCGAAGAAAGAAAGGGCGAAGCCACGAAGCGACTCGCGCACGATGTCCCGGCGCTCGCCTTCGCTCAACTCGTCGCCAAATACCATCGACAGATGTTGCATCGACAAGCGTCGCGTCTCGCCAAGGGCGTTGAAGGCCAGATCGCCGAGGCGGTCGGCGGCGCCTTTCGCCTGTTCGAACGAAACGTGCGAGGCCACTCCCAAGACGGCGCGCACGAGCTGGTAGAGGGCGGCGTCCTTGGCACCGTTGGCCACCGCGCGCATCCTCGGCGACCTCTTGTAGAGCTTTTTCACCATGGAACGGGCAAACGCTACATGAAACGCTGGAAACCGCGCTGACAAATCAACGACGGCCGTCGCCCAGTACTACGTGACACCGGCTTTCAGCAGATCGTGTAGATGGACCACACCGACCGGCCGTTGCGATCTCGTCTCGACGATGAACAGGGATGTGATGCTGCGCTGCTGCATGATGGCGATGGCCTCGGCCGCCAGCGCGCCGGCGTCGACCGTCTTGGGACCGCGCGTCATCACCTCGGCAGCCGTCGTCCCGCGCACGTCGACGCGGCGCTCCATACTGCGGCGCAGATCGCCGTCGGTGATGACGCCAACCAGCTTGCCGCGCTCATCGACGACGGCCGTTACTCCCAGACGCTTGCCCGTCATCTCGACGATGGCATCACTCAGGGAGGTCGACGTTTGAACCACCGGCAACTCGCCGTCGCCGTGCATGATCTCTTCGACCCGGAGAAGCTTGCGTCCCAAGCTGCCCGCCGGATGGAGGATTGCGAAATCGCTTTCGGAAAAACCGCGGCGCTCGAGAAGAGCGACGGCCAGCGCATCGCCGAGCGCGAGTGCCGCCGTCGTGCTGGCGGTCGGCGCCAGGCCGAGTGGACATGCCTCCTCGGGTACGGCGGCATCGAGGGCGACGTCGGCGGCGCGCGCCAGCGTCGACTCGCCATCGCCGGTAATCGCTATCAGCGGCAGGGCGTAGCGTTTGACCAGCGGCAGCAGGCGGATCATCTCCTCGGTCTCGCCGCTGTGCGAGAGCGCCAGGATCGCATCACTGGAACCAACGACGCCGAAGTCGCCATGCACGGCTTCGGCGGCGTGGAGAAACGACGCCGGCGTGCCTGTGCTGGCCAGCGTGGCTGCGATTTTCCGGCAGATCAGACCCGACTTGCCCATGCCGACGACGACCACCTTGCCCTTACAGTCGGCGAGTATCTCGACCGCGCGTTCCATTCGATCGTCGAGTGCCGCGCTGATCGCATCGATGGCAGCGCGCTCGATGGCGAGAACCCGCCGGGCGCTGGCCAGAGCTGACGTGGTCTCAGGCGGACGCGCGGCTGTTTTCTTTGCGGACGTCATCGATCTGCTTGAGCTCTTTCAACAACTCCGGAAGCGCTGCCAGGCGTAGAGAGTTGGGTCCGTCACTGAGCGCTCTCTCGGGGTCTTCATGGGTCTCGACGAACAGGGCGTCTACGCCAACCGCCAATGCCGCTCGAGCCAACGGCGCGATGAGGTCGCGCTGCCCACCCGATGCACCGCCCTGGCCGCCCGGCAACTGGGCGCTGTGCCCGGCGTCGAAGACGACAGGGTAGCCGAGGCCCGCCATGAAGGCGAGGCCACGCATGTCGGCAACCAGATTGTTGTAGCCGAAGGTCGTGCCGCGCTCGGTGATCATGATCTGATGGTTGCCACCACTGGTCACCTTCTCGATGATCGGCGCGACATCCCAGGGAGCCAGGAATTGCCCCTTCTTGATGTTGACCGCCTTGCCGGTGGCGGCGGCGGCGAGCAACAGATCGGTCTGGCGACAGAGAAAGGCGGGGATCTGCAGCAGGTCGGCGACTGCTGCAACCGCCGGAATCTGCGCAGCCTCGTGCACGTCGGTGACCACCGGTACGCCGACTTCTTTCTTGACGTCGGCGAGAATGGCCAGCCCGTCCTCGAGACCCGGACCGCGCGGTGAGTCGAGGGACGTGCGATTGGCTTTGTCGAAGGACGACTTGTAGACGAACGGAATCGACAGCGATGCGGTGATCTCGCGCATCGCCTCGGCGTGGCGCAGCGCGCTGTCGCGGCTTTCGATCGTACAGGTGCCACCGATGAAGACGAAAGGTCGGCCGGCGCCGATGCGCACCGTGCCGACGGCGACCTCACGGTTCATGCGCTCACTTGACGGCGCTCAAGCGCGGCGCCTTTTCGCGCTGCACCGCACGCTCGAGACCGGCGCGCACGAAGCCGCGGAAGAGCGGGTGGCAATTGGTCGGACGCGATTTGAACTCGGGGTGAAACTGGCAAGCGACGAACCACGGGTGCTCGGGAATCTCGACGATTTCGACGAGCGTGCCATCCGGGGAAACACCCGACAACACCAACCCGGCCTTCTCCAGTTGGTCGCGGTAGTCGTTGTTGACCTCGAAGCGGTGGCGGTGGCGCTCGTCGATCTCCGTGCAGTCGTAGATCGCCGCCGCCTTGCTACCCTCGCTGAGGACACAGGGGTACGAACCGAGTCGCATGGTGCCACCCTTGTCGGTGACCCGCTGCTGATCCTTCATCAGGTGGATGACGGGATGCTGCGTGCGCTCGTCCACTTCGATCGAGCTGGCGCCATCGAGGCCACACACGTTGCGTGCGTACTCGGCGACCGCCATCTGCATACCGAAACAGATTCCGAAGAACGGGATCTTGTTTTCGCGGGCAAAGCGAACCGCTTCGATCTTGCCCTCGGCGCCGCGCGGTCCAAAGCCCATCGGCACCAAAATGGCGTCGACTTCCTCGAGGTCTGGCGGCAGCCCATCCTGTTCGGCCTTCTCCGAATCGATGAAGCGCAGATCGACCTTGCACTGATTGGCGATCCCACCGTGGGCGAGAGATTCGTTCAGACTCTTATACGAATCGGTGAGGTCGACGTATTTGCCGACGACGCCGATGGTGACGACCTTTTCAGCATCGCGAACGACGCGAAGCGTATGCCGCCACTTTTCCAGGTTGGGCGACGCCGTCCACATATTGAGCTTGTCGACCAGGCGCTGGTCGAGTCCTTCGTCGTGAAAGGCGAGCGGCACTTCGTAGATGCAAGCGACGTCGCGCGCCGTGATCACCGAGCTCTCGTCGACGTTGCAAAAGTGGGCGATCTTCGACTTCACGCTGCCGTCCAGGGCGTGCTCGGTGCGGCAGAGCAGAATGTCGGGTTGAATTCCCAGACCGGTCAGCTCCTTGACGCTGTGCTGCGTCGGCTTGGTCTTGATTTCGCCCGCCGCGGCAATGAACGGCACCAACGTGAGATGGACGTATAGAACGTTTTCGCGACCGCGTTCCCACCCCATTTGGCGAATCGCCTCGAGGTAGGGAAGGCTTTCGATGTCACCGACGGTGCCCCCCACCTCACCGATGAGGACGTCATAATCCTCTGCGGCGGCGAGAACGCGCCGTTTGATCTCGTCGGTGATGTGGGGAATCACCTGCACCGTGGCACCGAGGTAGTCGCCGCGCCGCTCGCGGTTGATGACGGCGTCGTAGACGCGGCCGGTGGTGAAGTTGTTCTTCTGGCTCATGCGCACCGAGAGGAAGCGCTCGTAGTGACCGAGATCGAGATCGGTTTCGGCGCCGTCGTCGGTGACGAACACTTCACCGTGCTGGAACGGGCTCATCGTCCCCGGGTCGACGTTGATGTAGGGATCCATCTTGAGAATCGTGACCTTCAAGCCGCGACTCTCGAGCAGCGCCCCGATCGATGCGGAGGCGAGGCCCTTGCCGAGAGAAGAAACGACACCGCCGGTCACGAAGATGAACTTGGTCTTGGCCCGACTACCTTCACTCATGACATCCCCTCCCACTACGAACGACCCGATTCGACCAGCTTCCGCACAATATCTAGATCCGCTGGCGTGTCCACCTCCACGCCCGCATCCGGCACTTCGACGACGCGAATTCGATAGCCGTTCTCGAGAGCGCGCAACTGCTCGAGCTTCTCGGCGCGCTCCAGAGGAGTCGGTGCCAACTTCGCGTAGGTCAACAAGAAGTCGCGGCGAAACGCGTAGAGACCGATGTGGCGATAGGCACGGCCGTCCCCGTTTGGGCTACCGTCGCGCCAGACCGGAATGGCGGCGCGCGAAAAATAGAGCGCGTCACCGCTAGCGCCGGTAACGACCTTGACGACGTTGGGGTTCGCCAGCTCGGCGGCGCCGACAATTGCCGTCTTCAGTGTCGACATCGGCAGCTCGTCGTCGGCGAGCATCGGTCGGACCGCCGCCGCGACGGTTTCCGGATCGAGCAACGGCAGATCGCCCTGGACGTTGACGACGATCTCGACATCGAGATCGCGCACCACCTCGGCAATGCGATCCGTCCCGGTCTGGTGGTGCGGGCTGGTCATCGCCACCTTGCCGCCAAAGGACAGGACGGCGTCGCGAATGCGCTCGTCGTCCGTCGCTACCAGAACCGCATCGACGCCGCGTGCCCGTGCCGTCCGGTCGTAGACATGCGCGATCATCGGCCTGCCGCCGATGTCGGCGAGCGGCTTGCCGGGGAGGCGGGAGGACGAGTAACGCGCCGGAATGACGGCAACGACCGAGCCCTGCAACCGATCCTGTCCACCCCTAGCCAACGGTCGTTGACGCTATCACCCGCAGCGTTGTATTGAAACGACAAAATCGGCGCCAAACAACTTTTGTTGCAGCAAGTGGGCGGCGACGTGCATCTCATCGATTGGGAGGGACATCGAATGGCCAATGCAATCGCCGGAATTCTCTTCGGAATTCTCCTGCTTGCGCAGCCCGGTACTGCCGCCGCCCAGTGCGCCTGTGACTGCGACGCCGACGGCCGGGTCAGCGTCGCCGAGTTGGTGCGGGCCGTCGCCATCGCCCTAGGAAGGGCGGACCTTTCGGGGTGCGCCAACGGTTTGAACGCTGGCGAACCGGTGACCATCGACATCCTCATCGGCTGCGTGCGCAACGCCCTCGATGGCTGTCAGGGGCCGCGGCCAACGACACCCACACCGACGCCTTTCGTCTGCCCCATCACCCCGACGCAATGTCCATCACCGCAGGTCATGCACTTTCCGGACAACGCGTGCCCGATCTGCGCGACGCCAACACCGACGCCTTTCGTCTGCCAGGTAACGCCGACGCCGTGCCCGTCGCCGTTGGTAATGTTCTACCCACCCGAATCGTGTCCGATCTGCGCCACCCCGGTGCCGCCAGCCTGCACGCCGCCGCCTTGTGCAGACGGTGAGGTCTTCTACTGCGGCAACTGCCCGGATCCGTGCCCCCAAGGCTGCGGCACGATCTGCGCCACGCCGACGGTCACCTGCACGCTGCCGGTGTGTAGGGACGACGAAGTTCTGCACGGTCGACCCTGCGGCGGTGGATGTCCGATCTGTGCGACACCCACACCGACGCCCTCGCCGACCTCCACATTCACCACCACTCCAACTCCGTTCGTCTGCCAAGTCACACCAACTCTGTGCCCGTCGCCCCAGGTCATGGTCTTTCCGCCCAAATCCTGCCCGATCTGCGCAACGCCAACGCCGATCCCGGCCACACCGACACAGACCTTCACACCCTTTGGTGGTCCGCTGCCGACAGAGTGTCGCACGCCATTGGTATGTCCGACCTCACAACACCCCGTGCGCACCCCCGGCCGCTGTCCAATTTGCGCCACCATCACCAAGGCGCCGTCGACGCCGACCCATACCCCGACCTGATCCGCTGATAGGGGCTGATCGGGGAACAAGCCATCGGCATTCTCAACCAAAAACCCCGACCACCCATCTGCGGCCATCGGCGGATCGTTTCAACCGACTACCTGACTCCCCGAACAATCCATCTGCGGACACCCGCAGTTTGACGCGGCCGCCCAACTTCGATCAGCATGGGTGAATGGCGATCTCGAAGACTCTCGGCGCGACGTTGGTGGTGCTGGTTGCGTTAGCGGTTTCCAACGGCCTACTCACCGCAACGTCTCAGGCCGGCGATCCACCTTGTGCCGGGGATTGCAATGGCGACGGGGCCGTTCGCGTCAATGAGCTGATCGCCATGGTGCGCGTCGCGCTCGGCAACGGCGCAGTTGACGACTGTTCCGCCGGTGATGCCAACGGCGACGGTTCGATCCGGATTGACGACCTGATCGCCGCCGTGCGCAGCGGGCTCAGAGGTTGCGGCACTTCGGCGTTTGACGGCTTCGACCGGCGCGACGTCGAGCGACTCGCCGATGACGAGCTCGACGGCCGCGACAACGGCACACCGGGGTCGCGGTTGGCGCAGGAGTACATCCTCGACCAGATTCGCGAATTCACCGTCGGCCTCGACACCTCGCGCAGCGGCGACGAGGCGTATCGACAAACGTTCGACGGCGGCACCAACATCCTCGCTCTCATGCCGGGCGGCGAGCTGGCCGATGAATACGTTTTCATCGGCGGACACTACGACCACTTCGCCGGCTGCGCTGGCGTGTGCAACGGCGCCACCGACAACGCCGCCGGTAGCGCGATCGTGCTCGCCATCGCCCGCGGTCTCGCCGCCCAGGCCGGGCCGCCGCGCCGCTCGGTGGTCTTCGCCTTTTGGGATCGCGAGGAAGATGGCTTGCTCGGCTCGGCGCACTACACCAGCAATCCGCTCGTGCCGCTGGCCGATACGGTGGCCTATCTCAACTTCGACATCCAGGGCGCCAACCTTCTGCCCAGCTTGCGCAACATCTCCTTCGCCGTCGGCGCCGAGACCGGCGGAACGTCGTTCCAGGGACAGGTGAGCGACGCCGTGGCGAGCACCGGGCTCGACGTCCGCCTGTTGTCTTCGATCTTCGGCCAGGCACGCAGCGACTACATCCACTTCATCAACGCCCAGGTGCCGACCGTTTTCTTCAGCGATTCGACAGGCCCCTGCTATCACACCGCCGGGGACGACGTGGAGATCGTCGACTTCGACAAGCTGGAGGCACAGAGCGGCATCGGTTTCGAGCTGGCGCAAACCGTCATCGGCAGCGACGCGCGGCCGGAGTTCGTCGCCATGACGCCGCTGGCGGTGTTCCAGGACGCGGTCGAGGTGCGCGACGTCATCGACCGGGCCATCGCCACCGATCTGGATCGTTTTCCCGGCGACAGCCGGGCGACCATTCTGCAGTTGCAGAGCGACCTCGCGGCGGCGGTGAGCGAGGGAGAGGACAACTTCGACAACGACGACATCGGCACCTTGCTGGTCGGCGTCGTCGCGGTCATCGATCTCCTCACCGAGCTTCCCTGCGACGGATTTCTGACTCAATGAACGTATAATCGCGCCGGCGGCAGTCCTCTGGCTCCGCTAGAGCGATCCGGCTACTCTACGCAGCCGTGCGCTACTCTCGATCACTCATTCCGACCCTCAAAGAGGATCCTTCCGACGCCGAAGTCGTCAGTCACAAGCTGATGGTGCGAGCTGGGATGATCCGCCAGGTAGCGCGCGGCATCTACGACTTTCTCCCACTCGGCCTGCGCGTCGTGCGCAAGGTCGAGCGCATCGTGCGCGAAGAGATGGACCGCGCTGGCGCCCAGGAGATCCTCATGCCCGCGGTGTGCCCCGCCGAGCTGTGGCAGGAGTCCGGGCGCTGGGACCTCTACGGCCGCGAGTTGCTGCGCCTGAAAGACCGGCACGACCGCGACTTCTGCATCGGCCCGACCCACGAGGAAGTGGTGACCGACATCGTGCGCCGCGAGATCCGTTCCTACCGCGACCTGCCGGCCAACCTCTACCAGATCCAGTCGAAGTTTCGCGACGAGATCCGCCCCCGTTTCGGCCTGATGCGCGGCCGCGAGTTCGTCATGAAAGACGCGTACTCGTTCCACACCGACTACGAGGACTGCAAGCGCGAGTACCAACACATGTTCGACACCTACACGCGCATCTTCGAGCGCTGTGGTCTCACCTTCCGCCCGGTCGAAGCGGCCACCGGCGCCATCGGCGGTTCGCTGTCACACGAGTTTCACGTGCTCGCCGAGTCGGGTGAAGACGCCCTGGTCTCCTGCCCGAACTGTACCTACGCCGCCAATGTCGAGAAGGCGGAGATCCGCGCACGCGCTGCCGGCGGCGGCGAATCCAGTGGCGCATCGGAGATCGTCGAGACACCCGGCAAGAAGACCGTCGAGGAGGTATCTCAGCTCCTCGACATCGCGCCCCAACGCTTCATCAAAACGCTGCTCTTCAAGACCGAGAGCGCCGAGGTGATCGCCGCACTGGTACGCGGCGATCACGATCTCAGCGAAGACAAGCTGGTTTCCGCGCTGGGCTGCGAGCGCGTGGAGTTGGCCGAGGTCGCCGAAGTCGAGAAGCACACCGGCGCAGCTGTCGGCTTTGCCGGGCCAATCGGTTTGCAGATCCGCACCCTCGCCGACCATGCCATCGACGGCCTGAGCGGCGCCGTCACCGGAGCCAACCAAACCGACCACCACCGCAAGGGTGTCGATCAGCGGCGCGACTTCCCCGATGTCGCCTTTGCCGATCTGCGCACAGCGGCGCCGGGCGACCCCTGCGCCCGCTGCGACGACGGTGTATATGAAGGCCACCGCGGCATCGAAGTCGGGCAGGTGTTCTACCTCGGCACCAAGTACAGCGAGTCGATGGACGCCTCCTACCTGGCCGAGAGCGGCGAGAAGCAGGTCATCGAGATGGGCTGCTACGGCATTGGCGTGACCCGCACGGTTGCGGCGGCGATCGAGCAAAACCACGACGACGGCGGGATCGTCTGGCCCCTGGCACTGGCGCCGGCACACATCCATCTCGTCAACGTCAAGGCCAAGGATGCCGACCTTTGCGCCGCTGCCGACAAGCTCTACGACGATTTGCTCGCCGCCGGGTTGGAAGTTCTCTACGACGACCGCGATGAACGAGCCGGCGTGAAGTTCAAGGACGCCGATCTCATCGGCATCCCCCATCGCCTGACACTCGGCCCAAGGGGAATGGCCAACGGCGTCGTCGAGCTCAAGCGGCGCAACGAGAGCGACGCGCGGGAGATCGCCCTCGCCAATGCGGCACCGGAACTGTCGGCGATGATCGACGCCGAGCTGAACGAGTGAACCGCACCGTCGCCCTTCGCGGCGCGAGCCGCTCACAAGCTGCCATGCGCAAGCGGTTGATCTTCGCTCTCGACGTTCCAACGAAGCGCGAAGCGCTGTCCCTGGTCGACCTGCTCAAGGACGAAGTCGGGTTGTTCAAAGTCGGCAAGCAGCTCTTCGTCAACGCCGGGCCGGAGATCGTTCGCCAGCTTCGCAAACGATCTTGCGACGTCTTCCTCGACCTCAAGTTTCACGACATCCCGCGCACCGTCGCCCGCGCCGCCGCCGAGGCGACTCTGCTCGACGTTGCGATGCTCGACGTGCACGCCACCGGCAGCGTCGAGATGATGCGCCAAACCGTCCACGAGGTCGCCCAAGCGGCGCGGCAGGCGCGGCTGCGCCGCCCCAAGCTGCTGGCCATCACCGTCCTGACCAGCTTGGGCAGGGAGGATCTCGCCCAGGTGGGCGTGCGCTCGAGCGTCGAGAACCAGGTCGCGCGGCTGGCCAAGCTGGCGCGCTTCTGCGGAATGGACGGCGTCGTCGGATCGCCGCACGAAGTTGCCCGCATCCGCCACGAATGCGGACCGCGCTTTCTCATCGTCACACCGGGGGTCCGACCAACCAGCGCCGACGTCGAAGATCAGAAGCGAGTGATGACGCCAGAGGAGGCCATCCGCGCCGGCGCCAAGTACCTCGTCGTCGGCAGCCCCATCCGCAACGCCACCGATCCCGTGCAGGCCGCGCGCGACATCGTCAACGAGATGCGCAAAGGCACTCGCCTGCCGCGCAAGAGCTGACTCTCACGTCGGAGGATCTCGAGCTAGGTTGAAACTCGCTGCGCTCGTAGGCTCAGGCTTAGGCAAAGGCAAAGGTTGGTGTCGCTGCGCGAGGCAAATCGAGAGTTTCTCTATATGAATTTTCCGGCGCCGCGCCGGGGGCTCGGCTAGCCGAGCGATTGGTAGGCGCTGAGGGCCAGCTCGTAGGCCCAGTTGGGGAAGATGCCCAGCGCAACCGTGCACAGGGCGGCGATCGCCAGGGTTGCCGCGAGGTAGGGTCGGTTGGCCGTACCCTGAACGTCCTTCGCTTCGTCGGCCATGAACATACGCATCAGCACACCGCCGTAGTAGTACATCGAAACGACACTGTTGACGGCGCCGAGGATCGCAAGCCAGAAGTAGCCGCTCTGCACTGCGGCGCTGAAGAGATAGAACTTCCCGGCAAATCCGGCGAGCGCCGGTATGCCGGCCAACGAGAGCAGGAAGATGGTCATGCAGACGCCGAGCATCGGGTGGCGCAGGCCGACACCGTCGTAGTCTTCCAGTCGTTCGTTGGGTTCGCCGCGCCGCCCCAGGGCAACGACGACGGCAAAGGCGCCGGTGTTCATCAGAACGTAGGCCAACAGGTAGTAGAGCACCGCGGCGCCACCCGCTTCGCTGGCGGCCACCATCCCCACCATCAAGTAGCCAGCGTGAGCGATGCTCGAATAGGCGAGCATTCGCTTGATGTTCGTCTGCCGCAACGCCGCGAGATTTCCGATCGTCATGGTGACGACGGAAAGCGCCGCCAGGACGGGGCTCCAGTCGACCGCCAGCACGGCGAAGGTGTGCATGAAGATGCGCACGAAAGCGGCAAAGGCCGCGGCCTTGACCGCGGCGGCCATGAACGCCGTCACCGACGTCGGCGCGCCTTCGTAGACATCCGGCGCCCAGGCGTGAAACGGCACGGCAGCGATCTTGAACGCGAAACCCACCAGCACCAGGGCCATGCCGGCAAAAGCGAGCGCGCGCTGCGCATCCGCAATTTGCGCTACCTCGCGCGCCACCGGTACCAGCGCTGTCGTGCCGAAGGCGCCGTAGAGCAGGGCGATGCCGAAGAGCAGGAAGCCGGTCGCGAAGGCGCCGAGCAGAAAATACTTCATCGCCGCTTCACTCGAGCGCAGATCCGGCCGCCAGATTCCGGCCAGCGCATACGCCGCGATCGACATCGTTTCCAGCCCGAGAAAAAAGACGATGAGGTCGTTGGCCGCGGCCATGACGAACATCCCTGCCGTCGCCAGAAGAGTCAGCGCGTAGTACTCGCCACTGTGCAACTGGATCGTGCCCAAATAGTCCATCGACACGAGCAGAGTCAGTGCCGCGGCCAGACAGAAGACGACGTTGAAGAAGATGACATAGCGGTCGAGAATGACGGTCCCGGAAAATCCGATCTCGTGGGTGTTCCACAACGCCACCGACGCAATCGAAGCAACGACGAGACCGATGATGCCGATCCACCCGAGGCCGTCTTTCTCTTGATCGGTAACGGCCAGGTCGGCCAACAGCACGGCGAAGCCGGTACCGGTGACGATCAGGGTCGGAATCAACACTGTCCAGGAAATTTCGGGAATCATCGCACGGCTCGTTGCGCAGCTACCAGCGCAACATCCTCACTTCGTCGGCGTTCAGAGTCTCGCGGTGGCGAAACAAGGCGATGATGATCGCCAAGCCAACGGCGACTTCGGCGGCCGCGACGGTCATGACGAAGAACACGATGACCTGCCCGTCGAGACTCGCGTGCTGGCGCGAGAACGTGACGAAGGCGAGGTTGGCTGCGTTGAGCATCAACTCGATCGACATGAACATCACGATCAGGTTGCGCCGAATCAAAAATCCGACGGCGCCGATGACGAAGAGAACGATGCTCAACAAGATGTAGTAGGTCGCCGGAACCATGGCTCACACCAACTTCTTTTTGGCGAGGACGACGGCGCCGAGAACGGCAACGAGCAGCAGTACCGACGTGATCTCAAAGGGCAGGACAAAGTGGGTGAACAAGCGCTCGCCGATCGCCTCCGACGTGCCAAACCCGCCCGGCGCCGCAACGCCCATACCGGGCCCGGGCAGCGCACCAGAGCCTCGAAACAGCGACAGTGAGGCGATCACAGAAAAGAGTGCGCCGCCGACCACTGCCGCAACGGTAAAGCTCTGCCTTCGTTTGAGCGGTAGATCCGCTTCGAGGTTGAGCAACATGATGACGAAGAGAAAGAGGACGAGAATCGCGCCGGCGTAGACGATGATCTGCAACGCAGCAACCAGATGCGCCTCGAGAAAAACGAAAACGATGGCCAACAGGAAAAGCGTCACCGCCAGACAGAGAGCGCTGCGAATCGGGTGCCGGTTGAGAATGACACCGAGCGCGAAGACGACGATCAGCGCGGCGAGCGGGAAAAACGTCCACGGAGTCATGCGCTCACGCCGCTTCGGTCAGCAACACCGCAAACGCCGTAGCGACGATGTTGACGAAGCCGATGGGCAACAACCCCAGCCACCCGAGCTTCATGAGTTGATCGTAGCGAAAACGCGGTATCGTCCAGCGAATCATGATTTGTAGCCAGCAGAAGAAAACGACCTTGAGCAAAAACGCAGCGACTTGCAGGAGCACCACGGCGAGGTGGGGCAGAGCGATCGAGCCGCCGCCGGGAAATGCGAACCCATCGGCGCCGAGATAAGGGACCTGCCAACCACCAAAGAAGAGTGTGGCGACCATGCCGGAGACGACGATGACTTCGACGAAGTCAGTCATGAAAAACATCAGGTGTTTGACCCCGGAGTACTCGGTGAAGTACCCGCTGATCAGCTCCGATTCGCTCTCCGGTAGATCGAAGGGAATGCGCTTGCTCTCGGCGATGCCGGCGCAGAGGAAGATCAAGAACGCCACCGGCTGGTAGAAGATCCCCCAGGCCGGTAGCCAACCCCAGAGGAGATCGCCCTGGGCGCGCACCATCTCCTGTAGACTGAGCGTGCCGTAGGTGAGGATCATGGCGACGATGGCCAGGCCCATCGGCAGCTCGTAGGAGATCATCTGGGCCGAGCCGCGAATGCCACCGAGTAGAGACCAGCGGTTGTTCGAAGCCCAGCCCCCGAGCACGACGCCGTAGACTCCCAACGACATCATCGCCAACAAGTACATCACTCCGATGTCGAGCGGCGCTACTTGCAGGTTGATCTCGCGCTCGCCGACGATGAGCACGTTGCCAAAAGGTAGCACCGCGAACGCCGCGAGTACCGGCAGCAGATTGATGCACGGAGCCAGCGTGTGCAGAAGGCGGTCCGCGCCGCGCGGAATGACGTCTTCTTTGGTAATGAATTTCAACGGATCGGCAGCGAGGGTGTTGACCAGACCAGCGCCGGTGAATCCGAAAATGCTGGCGCGGTTGGCGCCGATGCGATCGTGGATCAGAGCGCTGCCCTTGCGCTCGATCCAGCCCAGTGTTCCCGCCAGCGGCAAGACGATACCGAGGACCGCGAGAACCTTTGCTGCAATGATGCCGATCTCGAGAATCATGACGGCCAGATCGCCCTACACGTTGGCCAATCGGTCGATGATGGCCAGCGTTTCGGCGGTGGTCAGATTCTCCCAGTAGTCATCGTTGATCTGCATCATCGGTCCCGTGCCGCACGACGCCAGACACTCCACCTCGTCGAGGGAAAACATTCCGTCTTCGGTGGTTTCACCAAAGCCGATGCCGAGCTTCTTCTTGAGACAGTCGGCGATCGTCGCCGATCCGACGAGAGAGCAAGACAGATTCGTGCACACCTGCACGTGGAACCTGCCCATCGGCTTCTTGTAGTACATCGTGTAGAATGACGCGACGGAAGCGACGAAGGTCGGCGGTAGATCGAGGAGCTCGGCAACGTGTGCGAGGGCGTCCGTGCTCAGATAGCCGAGCTCTTTCTGCGCCAACCACAGCGTCGGCATCAGCGCCGCGCGCTTCTCCGGGTAGCGCGAGAGGATCTCGGCGAAGTGTTTCTTTCCCTCTGGTGAAAGCTCGACCGCCATCTTCAACCCGCTCAGCGGTCGCACTCGCCACCGATCATGTTGATCATGCCAAAGGTTGGAATGATGTCGGCAACCATGTGACCGCGGATCATTGCGGCAAAGGCCGACATGCCGAGAAAGCACGGTGGCCGCACCCGACAGCGATAGGGCCGGCCACTACCGTCACTGACGACGTAGAACCCGACCTCGCCATTCGCACCCTCGACCGCCTGGTAGACCTCACCGGCCGGCACCTTGGCGCCCTCCATGATCAGTTTGAAGTGGTTCATCAGACCTTCGATCGTGTTGTAGACTTCGTGCTTCTCCGGTAGCACGTAGCGCGCATCGTCGATGCGCACCGGGCCGTCGGGAAGGTTCTGCATCGCCTGGTCGATGATCTTCAGGCTCTCGCCGATCTCGTTGAAACGCACGAGAAAGCGGTCGTAGTTGTCGCCCTGTTCGCCGAGCGGGACGTCGAAGTCGAAGTTCTCATAGCCGCAGTAGGGAGACGCCTTGCGCACGTCGTAGTCGACGCCGCTGGCCCGCAGCAGCGGTCCGGTGAGACCGTAGGAGATCGCATCGTCTTGCGAGAGAACACCGATCCCCGACATGCGGTCGTAGAAGATGCGATTGCGCGTGAGCAACTTGTCGCAGTCGTCGAGGATCGCGTGCAGGTGCTTGAAGGCATCACCGATGCGCTGCTCGAAGTCGGGCGGCAAATCGTTGGTGACACCGCCAATACGCGTATAGGAAACCGTAACGCGCGCGCCGGTCACCGCTTCGACGATGTCCCACAACAACTCGCGAGCTTCGTTGAGCAGAAAACCGACCGTCATCGCGCCCATCTCTCCGGCCGCCATACCGAGGCAAGTGAGGTGGTCGGTAACGCGCGACACCTCACTCATGATGACGCGAATGAAGCGACAACGCGGCGGCACCTCGACACCACACAAACGTTCGACCGCAATCGCGAAACCAACGTTGTTGATCAGCGGCGAAACGTAGTTGAGGCGATCGGTGTAGGGAATCGCCTGCGTCCACGTTCCCTGCTCGATCATCTTCTCGAATCCCCGGTGCAGGTAGCCGACCTCGGTGTCGCAACCGACCACCTCTTCGCCGTCGAGCTCGAGGTTGAACTTGATCGTACCGTGCGTCGCCGGATGGGAAGGACCCATCTGGATGCGCATGATCTCTTCGGTCGGGTCGCGGTGTGCCGGCTCGGCCATCAGAACTTCCAATCCTGCACGATCGGGTCGCGTTCTTCGGTCAGCGGTTGCCGCTTGTCGACCGGATAGTCTTTGCGCAGCGGGTGACCCTCGAACTCCTCGTACATGAGGATGCGCCGCAGGTCGGGGTGGCCGTCGAAGTGGATGCCCAGCATGTCCCACGCTTCGCGCTCCAGCCAATTCGCCGACTTCCAGATTTCACACAAGGAGTGGACGCGCGCGTCATTCTCAGGAACCCGGATCTTGACGCGCAGGAAGTGATTCCGCGCCAGTGATCGCAGATGGTAGACCACCTCGAAGCGCGGCTCGCGGCCGAGGTAGTCGACTGCCGTCACATCGGTCAGACAAGAGAAGTCGAGATCCGGGTCGGCGCTCAACTTGCGAAAGAACCCCAACGCCCCCTCGCGCTCGATGACGACCGCTGCCTCGGCGAAAGCCTCGCTCGCTTCGACGAGCAGCGCGCCGGCCAGTGGCCGCACCGCTTCGATCAGATCGGCCGGGCTCATTCCCACTCCAGTGCGCCTTTGCGCCATTCGTAGAGCAATCCGAGACTGAGCACGGCGATGAAGATGCCCATCGAGCCCATGCCGAACCAGCCCAAGCGGCGGAAGACGAGTGCCCAGGGGTACATGAAGACCACTTCGACGTCGAAGACGATGAAGAGGATCGCGGTGAGGTAGAACTTGACCGAGAAACGACCCCAGGCAGAGCCGCTCGACTCGTTGCCACACTCGAAGGCATCGAGCTTCGATTCAGTCTGGTTGCGCGGGCCCAGCAGACGACCGGCGTTGACCATCAGCGTTACCACCGCTCCGGCGATCAGCAACATGATCACCACCGGAAGGTATTCGTTTGCCATCGTCGATTTGTGGATGATTTTCGAAGGTTTGTAGTTGTCGCGAAGGACGCTGAGGGACTTTCCCGGCTATGTGAAGGCCGTTTCGAAGTCAAGGTAACGAGGGTTCCCGCGCCACCCGACGCACTCCACCGCCGCACTCCACCGTTGCACTGAGTCACCCGGCCGGGCTAGCTGAGCGCGTGGCCGAGAATCTCCTGACAATCCACCCCGATCTGGACGAGATGATGCGCGTCCGTTTTGGTGGCTGCGTCACCATCTCCCGGCGCGAGCCAATCGCCGGCGACGCCTCCTCTCTGCGCTCGTACGTCCGCCTGTGGCTCGACGGCCAGGACGCACCGGCAACGGCGGTCGCCATGGTGATGCAGGGACTCGAGGCGGCGAAAACTTCGGAGGAGGGGGGCGAAGAGGTCGAAAGCGACGAGATTCCCTTCGTCAACGTCTACCATTTTCTCGTCGCCAACGAGGTGTCGGTACCGGAGATCTACGTCGACGCCGCTGAGGATGGCGTGTTGATCCTCGAAGACGTCGGCGACGTCGCGCTGTGGGACGCGGTGGAAAACGCACCGGCAAACGAGACCCGCCGTCTCTTCGGTCTCGCCATCGAGCAGCTCTTGCGCATCCAGATCGACGGCACCGCGTCGCGCGACGAAGCGTGCATCGGCTTCTCGCGCCAATTCGACGAGGATCTCTACATGTGGGAGCTCGAGCACTTTCTCGAGTGGGGTTTCAGCGGTATCGACGGTCCTCCTGCCGCCGCCGAGCTACGCGAGTTGCGGCGCTGCTTTGCCAAGCTCGCCGCCGATCTGGGCAACCAACCGCGCGTCCTCAACCACCGCGACTATCACGCCTGGAATCTCTACCTGCACGACGGCCGTATCCGCGTCATCGACTTCCAGGATCTACTCCTCGCGGCGGCGCCGTACGATCTGGCAACACTGCTCGGCGATCGCATCACACCGAGCGCCATCGATGCCGAGCTCGAGCGAGCTCTGGTAGCCGACTACGGAAACGCCTGGGCACAGCATCCGGCGGCGCCGTGGCGTTTTGACGATGAAGAGCTCTGGCGCGTGTACCGCGATTGCGCCCTTCAGAAGGCCTTCAAGGTCGTGGGAAGGTTTCACTACCTCGACCGCGTCAAGCAGAAGTCGTCTCACCTGCGCTTCATTCCGCCAACCCTCGAACGCATCCAGACATTGTTGACCGAGCGAGACGACCCCGAGATGCGCGTCGTACACGAAATCCTGCAGCCGTATTTTGCGGAGCTGCGGGCGTGAAGGCGATGATCCTGGCGGCCGGCTTCGGCAGCCGGCTGCGCCCGATCACCGATGAGATTCCCAAACCGCTGATCGACGTCGGCGGCCACCCGATGATCGCCTATCCGCTGGCGATCCTGCGCGAGGCAGGGATCGAAAAGGTCATCATCAATCTCCACCACCACGGCGAACGACTGCGCGACGCCCTCGGCGACGGCTCGCGCTACGGCGTGTCTCTCACCTACTCAGACGAAAACCCAATCCTCGACACCGGCGGCGGCATCAAGAAGGCGGAGTGGTTCTTGCAAGACGACACCTTCGTCGTCCTCAACGGCGACACCATCATGGATCTCGACCTGCGGGCGGCCGTCGACTTCCACCGCGACAACGAGTCGGTGGCGACCATGGTCCTGCGCACCGCAGACCCGACCGCTGGCTACGGTGTCATCGAGGTCGACGCCGACCACCGTATCCGCCGCTTCCTCGGAAAACCGGCCGAGGTCAGCGCCGAGCTGGCGCCGATGATGTTTACCGGTGTCCACATCTTCGAGCCCCGCGTCTTCGACTTCATGGGTGAAGGCCGCTTCGGCATCAACAGCGAAACCTACCCAGCCATGTTGGCAGCCGGCGAAGCCCTCTACGGCTACCCGTTTGCCGGCTTTTGGAGCGTTCTCGACACCCACCCGCTGCTGGCAGCCGGACGCGCCGCGGTCGCCTCCGGCAAGGCTTTGGCAGCGAGCCGAATGCCAAAAAACGCGTCTTGACAAGGTGCGTCATGCGCGAGACACTTCTCAGGTGTAAAGAGTCTGTCCGAGTTTGGGGTTGACCGTGGGGGCGGCTTTTCCGGCTGGGACGGATATCGGGGGTTCTCCGAGACGATTCGAGGGGGAAGGTCAGCCAAATGGGAATCACGATCGTTGAGAAAAGCGAGTCGAAGCGGCGCAAGAAAAAGGCGAAAATCGCACTGGTTCTAGCCGGTGGCGCGGTGTCCGGGGGGGCATTCAAGCTGGGTGGGATCAAGGCCCTGGACGACTTCCTCGTCAATCGCAAGACCACCGATTTCGACACCTACGTCGGCTTATCGGCCGGTGCGGTCTTGGCCGTGCCGCTGTCGGCGGGAATCTCGCCGGCGGAGATGCTGAAGAGCCTCGAGGGCAAATCATCGCTCGTCGACCGCTTTCAAGCACTCGACTTCTACAGCCCCAACTTTCGCGAGCTCCTCAGCCGGCCGCTCGAGTATATGTTCACCGCGGCACTCTACTTTCCCAGCGCCGTCGTCGACCTGCTGCGCTCCTCGCCGAAGCTGGCCGGCGACATCGAAAAGGCGGGTCGCCGATACTTGAAGAAGCCGACGCGCAGCAACTTCTCCCGCGTCGCCGGCCCGCTGGCGGAGTGGTACTGGAACCGGCCCAACTTCCCCTCGGTGATGGCTCACTTTCCCTCGGGGTTGTTCGACAACGCCAGCATCGAGCGATACATCCGCCGCAACCTGGAGAAGGCCGGTCTGCCGAACGACTTCAAGGACCTCTACCAGACGCGCAAGCGCGAGCTCTACATCGCGGCGATGAATCTCGACACAGCCGAGCGCGCGATCTTCGGCCACGACAGAGAGTCCACACTCACCGTCTCGGAAGCCGTCCAGGCATCGACCGCCTTGCCCGGGTTCTACCGGCCGGCGCGCTTGAACGGCGACGACTACGTCGACGGCGGCGTGCGGCGTACCGCCAATCTCGACGTCGCCGTCGAGCACGGCGCTGACTTGATCATCTGCTACAACCCTTTCCGGCCGTTTTCCAATCGGCCGAAGAAGACGGCAAGAGGCTTCGAGCTCAACGGCCAACGCATGGCCGACGCCGGTCTGTTGACGATTCTCAACCAGGTCTTCCGCACCATGCTCCACTCGCGCCTGCAGTACGGCTTGCGCCAACTGCGCAACGATCCAAAGTTCAAGGGCGACATCATCGTCGTCGAACCCAAGGAGTCCGACGCGCACTTCTTCGAGCTCAACGCCCTGGCCTATTGGGAACGCATGCGCGCCGCACAACTCGGCTACCAATCTGTGACCGATTCGATCCGCCGCAACTACGATCGCATGCGTGACATCCTCAGCCGCCACGGCCTGACGATGACCAAGGTCAACGTCGAAAGAAACCTGCGGCGTATGAAACGCGACTCGTCGACCGCCGTCGACTCTCTGACCCGAGAATTCCCAGCCCGCCGACTGCGCATCGCGTCGTAGCGCCGTTCCCACCTGCGAGCCTCTGGCGCGACGGCCATGGGCGGGTCGACCTAGATCCCGTGAACGCCGTTCTATTCATTTGAGCGGCGGGCCTCATTGTCGACCCGGGGCTGTGGTGCTAGGTCTACCGGCTTTCGATCCGTTCGGTACGTTTTGTCACCGATCGAAAGGGGGAATGCAATGTCGACAAAATCGAGAGCGTGGCGGCGTCTCATTACTGCGCTCGCCCTTCTGGGCATCGCGGCGGCTTGCGGGGACGACGACTCCGCCGGCGAAATCACTGAACCGGCGGCCTTCACGGTGAGCCCGGGGGTGCGGCTGGTGACCGTCAGCGGCGCCGAGGCCAAGCAGCCGCTGACTCTGCGCGACGCCTCGGGGCGGCGCTTGATCACGCTCATCGCCGACGACAACGGCAACGCCGCCTTCTCGCCGATTACCGAGGAGCACACGGTCTATGAAACCGGCACCGGCGAAGCGCCACCGAGCGGGCGCGGGTTCACCCTGCGCGCCGGTGATGGCTACGTCATTCGCGACGAGTCGACCGACCCGATCCAGACCTCCGAACCGTTCCGCGTCCTGGCGCGCGACGACCTTCCCGACGAATCTCTCTACGACGAACAGGTGGTGAACGGTGTGCCCTGGGAGATCACCGGCGGCGCCGCCCTCGAAGAGCACGACGTCGAAGAGGGCGTCAACTATCTCGAGATGCGCGACGGCACGCTGCTCTCCGCCATGGTCCGCCTTCCCGATCCGCGCTTCTACGGCGATCCACCTTATCCAACCGTCATCGAGCTGTCCGGCTACGATCCGTCCAACCCGAGCAGTCCCGAGCCCGGCTCGCTGATCGCAGGCGCCTTGGGCTACGCGACGGTCGGCGTCAACCTGCGCGGCACTGGCTGCTCGGGCGGAGTGTTCGACGTCTTCTCGCCGGCCGAACAAGCCGACGGCTACGACCTGGTCGAGATCATCGCCCGCCAGCCGTGGGTGCTCCACAACCACGTCGGCATGGTCGGTTTGAGCTACTCCGGCATCACCCAGCTCTTCACCGCATCGACACAGCCGCCCAGCTTGGCCGCCATTGCACCGCTGTCGGTCATCGAGGACTCGTGGCAGATGGCATGGCCCGGCGGAATCTACAACGCCGGTTTCACCAAACAGTGGGTCGCCGAGCGCGAGCGCCAGTCGTCCGGCCAGCAGGGTTGGACGCGACGCCGCATCGAAGCTGGCGATACGGTCTGCGAAGCCAACCAGGCGTTGCGCGATCAGAGCGTCGGCTTCGAGGCCTTCGTGCGCTCACTGCAAACGCGCCCCGACGATGCAGACGAACGCGACCTCGCCAGGCTGGCTCCGTCGATCAACCGGCCGGTCTTTCTCACCGGCGCCTGGCAGGACGAGCAGACCGGTCCGCGTTTTGCCACCATGCTCGATAACTTCACCGGTGCCGGCAACAAGAGCTTCGTCCTCTTCAACGGCCACCACCCCGATGGCTACAGCGCCCACAACCTGAGCCGCTGGTACGAGTTCCTCGACCTCTACGTCGCTCGACGCGTGCCGCGTTTGCTCGATCTGGTGCGCGCGGTATTGCCGGACGAGCTCGAGAACAACTTCGGCGCGCCGCTCGCTCTCGACCCCGACCGCTTTGCCGACCTCGACGACTCGCAATACGACGAGGCACTCGCCCGCTGGGAATCGGATCCCACCATCACGATCGACTTCGAGGTCGGCATGGGCGACGTCGACAACGCCCTCGGCGCGCCGGTGCCGCGCTTTACGGCGCAATTCGATCACTTCCCACCGGCCGACGCGGAAGCGTGGCGCC
Organism: uncultured Binatia bacterium (SeqCode); assembly: GCA_965216585.1. Classification (GTDB taxonomy): domain Bacteria; phylum Desulfobacterota; class Binatia; order HRBIN30; family CADEER01; genus CADEER01. The sequence continues at coordinate 2,372,695 of CBDCGC010000003.1, forward strand.
TCTACCTGGACGCCGGCGGACGCCTCGTAGATGCCGCACCGGCGGAAGAGGGCGCCGACCGCTTCACCTTCGATGCCGACATCGGCTTGGTCGGCTACGCCAACGAAGGCGGTTTCGACTTCATCATGCCGAGTTTCGATCTCGACTTCGACTGGCAACCGACGCCGGACGGAAAGGGCCTTTCCTACCTGACCGAGCCAATCGACGAAGACGTCGTCATCGCCGGCTCCGGCCACGCCGATTTGTGGTTGCGCAGTGAAAGCAGCGAAGCCGCGATCGAGCTGGTTCTCTCAGAAGTCACACCCGACGGCGACGAAGTTCGTATCCAGAACGGAGTCCTGCGCGCCGGATTTCCGGTCGACGAAGAACGCTCGGACGATTTCACGATTCAAATTCTATACCACCCGGACTCCTACCAACCGCTACCGGTCGGCGAGCTCGTCCTCGTGCGCGTACCGATCTTCCCGGTTGCCCACCCGCTGCGCGCCGGCTCGCAACTGCGCCTTCAGATCAACACCCCGGGCGGCGACCTGCCGTTGTGGTTCTTCGAAAACCGCGACCCCGGCGGCGAGGACATCGGCTACAACATCGGCCGCGGCGGCTCCGCCGCGTCGTCGATCGTCCTGCCCGTGCTGCCGGCCGGCGCGATCGATATCCCCGCCGAAAGGCCGATCTGCGGCGCCTTGCGCGGCCAGCCATGCCGAGCCTACGTCCCGCTGGAGAACGAGCCCTCCTGACCCCAATCGAATCGCGAAGCTCTACTCACCGCCACGGAAAGATCCATTGTCGCTGCTGCCGCGGCTCTTCCTTGACTCGGATCGCACGGAACGACTAAGACTGAACCTTGCGATTGAGGACATTCCAGAAGGTAGAATGGAGAATCCATGAAGTCTGTTCGCGCACTGACCTTTGCCCCGCTGTTTCTGCTTCTGCCGATCGCCTTCGCTCCGACGTTGGCAACGGCGGCTCGCCACACGGTTCACCCCGGCGAATCGATTCAGGCGGCGATCGACGCCGCGGCCCCCGGCGATACGGTCAAGGTGATGCCCGGTGACTACATCGAGCCCGGCCCGGGTCCCGCCGCAGTGAGAATCACCAAGCGGCTCAAATTGATCGCCAAGAGCAAGTTGCCGGATGTGAAGGTTCGCATCCTGCCCGGCGCGGGGCAGACCGACGGCATCGTCGTCGAGCCCGAAAACCCGGGCGACCCGGACGTCGAAAAGGTCCTCATCAAGGGTTTCACCGTCGAGGGTTTCCCCAACAACGGCATCTGGCTGCGCCACGTCAACAAGTTCAAGATCAAGAACAACGAGTCGATCGACAATCTCGAGAACGGAATCTGGCCAACGCTTTCCGCCAACGGCCTGGTGAAGAACAACGTTTCGTACGGTTCGCTGGACGCCGCCTTGTGGATCGAGGCCGCAGAGAACGTACGCGTCATCAAGAACGATCTCCATCACAGTCCGACCGGCCTCGAAATCACGGTGTCGCGGAACATCATCGCCAAGAAGAACGACATCCACCACAACACCGTTGGCGTCGGCCTCTACCATCCCAACGGGGCGGGACTGCCGCCGCTCGGCAACGACGGTGACTGGTACATCATCAACAACCACATCCACGACAACAACGAGATGAATACCGCGCCACCGGGGTCGTTGTCGGCAGAGCTACCGCCTGGGGGTGGAATCCTGTTGATCGGCGTCGACCGGGTTACGGTCAAGAACAACCTGATCGAAAACAACAACTTCTTCGGACTCGCGGTGGTGGACTGGTGTTTGGGCTTCGACTGCGATGTCAGCCCGCCGATCGTCGCCGATCAGTTTCCAGACGAGAACAGGGTCATCAAGAACAACCTCATCGACAACGGACTCAGCCCCATTCCGTTTGGTGGCTTGGAAATCTTCGCCAACGACATCATCTACCTCTTGCTAGAACCCGGCCACGAAAACTGCTTCGCGAAAAACACCGGTACGTTCGGGGGGCTTGGAACACCCATACACGCCAACTCCTGCCCGCGATTCTGACACCGGAATCGTTTCCACGGCCTGATCGGCGCGGGTTGGTGAAGGTGCGTCCCCCTTTGTCCAACCCAGCTGCCCGAATGGCGTAGGGTGCCACGTGTTTGTCGTTCCATGACCGCCCGCGCCGCCTTTTGGGTCGTTCTCGCGATCGGTTTCCTCGCTGCCGGCCCCGGAGACCTCGCCTTCGCGCGCGAGACGAAGGGCACCGACCCTGTCAAACCCTCCGAAGGGCTCCTGAAAATCACCTACCCTCAGGAGGGAACGCTGTTCCCCCCTGAAATCGTCGCCCCCACTTTCCTGTGGGAAGAGGGCACCGCCAACGTCGAAGTCTGGAATGTCGTCGTTCGCGACGACAGTGGTGGCGAGTTGCTCAAAGCCACGGTTGATGCACCGCAGTGGCGCCCCTCCGAGGAAACGTGGAACCAGATCAAGCTGCAGAGCTCGGAGCGCGACGCTGCAGTGACCGTCGAAGGAGTAGACCGCGACGACGGCGCGGCGGTCCTGTCGTCGGCAAGTGTCCACATTCGCACTTCGAAAGACCCGGTTGGCGACTCTCTGTTCTATCGCGAGGTGCCGCTGCCTTTTTTGACGGCTGTACAGGACCCGTCACTCATTCGCTGGCGCTACGGAACCATCGACTCGCAGTCGGGCCCGCCGATCGTACTGCAGAACTTGCCGGTGTGTGGCAACTGCCACTCCTTTGCCGACAACGGCAGCGTACTCGGTCTCGACGTCGACTACGGCAACGACAAGGGCGCCTACGCGATCATGACCGTTTCTTCTCACATGGTGATGGACGACGAGAAGATCATCACCTGGGCGGACTACAAGCGTCAGGACGGAGAGATCACCTTTGGCTTACTGTCGCGTGTTTCGCCCAGCGGCCGGTACGTGATCAGCACCGTCAAAGACCGCTCGGTGTTCGTCGCCATCCCGGACATCATGATCTCGCAGCTCTTCTTTCCGATCAAAGGCATTCTCGTCGTCTACGATCGGGAGAACGAGACCTACAAGGCGTTGCCCGGTGCTGACGACCCGCGCTACGTGCAGAGCAACGCGGTCTGGAGTCCGGATGGCAAAGAGATCGTCTTCGCCCGGGCAAAGGCCTACCACGCGCAAAGTCTCGATCAGCAAAACAGCGCCATCGTCGACGAGAAAGACGTCCCAGAGTTCATCGTCGACAAGAAGCCCTTTCGCTACGACCTGTACCGAATTCCGTTCAACGACGGCCAAGGCGGGACGGCAGTACCGCTCGAAGGCGCCTCGAGCAACGGGATGAGCAACTTCTTTCCGAAATACTCACCCGACGGCAAGTGGATCATCTTCTGCAAAGCAGAGAACTACATGTTGCTTCAGCCCGACGCCGAGCTCTACATCATCCCCGCCAAAGGTGGCAGGGCGCGCCGCCTGCGCTACAACACCGCGCGCATGAATTCCTGGCACAGTTGGTCTTCCAACAGCCGGTGGCTGGTCTTCTCTTCCAAGGTCAACACGGCCTACACGCAGCTCTTTCTCACTCACATCGACGCCGACGGAAACGATAGCCCGCCCGTCCTCCTCGAGCGCTTCACCTCTCCCGACCGCGCGGCGAACATTCCTGAGTTCGTCAATTTGCCGGGCGACGCCATCGCCGCCATCCGCGAGAATTTCCTCGACGCCTACTCGTTCTTACGGGCCGGTATGGCCAACGAACGCACCGGCGACCACAAGGGCGCCGAACGCGCCTTCCGGCGGGGGCTGGGGCTCTCCCCACAAGACGCCGAACTGCGCAACGCATTGGGTTGGACGTTGTTTCAGAGCGGCAGGACCGACGAGGCGTTGGCAGAATACCGGCGAGCCCTGGCGGTGGATCCGCAACACGTCAAGTCGCACAACAACATGGCTCTTGCCCTGGTCGAGCTCGGTAGGTTGGAGGATGCGGCCGCACACTTCGAAAAGTCCCTCCAAATCGAACCGAAGGCCGAAATCTACAGCGATCTCGGTTTCATCAAGGCCCGTCTGGGCAAGTCAGACGAGGCCCTCGCCGACTATCGCAAAGCGCTGGAGCTGGATCCAAAGTGTGCATCGGCACACGTGAACCTCGCCGTCGCGTTCATCCAAGCAGGCGCGCTCTCCAAAGCCGAGTCCCACTACCGCCAGGCTCTGGAAGAAAAGCCCGCCGCCGCTACCCACAACGGCCTGGGTTTCGCGCTGGCGCGACAGGGCCGCGTGGACGAGGCGCTCGCCGAGTACGGCAAGGCGGTCGAAGTCGACCCAAACTTCACCCCAGCCTACAACAACCTCGCGGCTTCGTTGGCAAAGCAAGGCAAGCTCGAAGATGCGGAGCGCTACTACCGACGTTCGCTAGAGCTCAAGCCGAGCGCCTCCGTACACAACGCATTGGGAATTCTGTTGGGCCGACTCGGCAGATCCGAGGAGGCCGCAGATCACTTCCGCCAGTCGAAAGCTTTGGAATCGGCAAGGTGAGCCGGAACTATCACCTGCCGCACGGCAACCCAGACCATGTCGCGCTCCGGCCCGATCATATTCCTTGACAATCGATAAGTCTTCTTGGGATTGTACACGTTGGCGTCGTAGGCGTTGTCGACAGACAGGAGCGTTGAACGACATATCGGTCGAGCAAACCCTCTGAACAGCGAACAGCCGTATGAACGTGGGAGCAAGATGATTCGATTTCGACTGAGGCAGGAAGCCATGACAACCATTGCAACGCGGATCGGCGCTGCCGTCACCCTCGCAGCGACCGTCATGATACAGACTTCGCACGCCTACCCGACCTACAACGACGGTATGGGTAACGGCTGCGTGCAGTGTCACAACGGCTTCAACGGAGGCACCGGTGCTTTGCACACCAATCACCGGGATCAGTTGGGGGTTCAGACCTGCAACCTGTGTCACCCCAACGGCGGCGGCACGACTCCGGTGTCGACATACACCAGCGGTACGGGTGGCGCCCTCGGCTGCGCCGGGTGTCACGGTCAGGATTACGGCGAGACGTCACCCAACAGCGGCCAGCCAAAGGCGACCGCCTACGGCTTGCGCCAACACCACGTCAACAACGGCATCAGCTCGTGCGGAACCGGAGGCTGCCACGCGCCAGGGTCCCTCGGACACCCCAATCCCTTCCCGCCGCTATTTGGTGAGGATGAGGTGCCGCCCTACTACGATCCTATTTTCAGCGGTCTGACCGATCCGTGCTCGAGCTCGGACGAAGACATGCCTTTCGATATGGACTCTCTCGGCCTCGACAACGACGGCGACGGCGACATCGACGGAGCCGATCTGGATTGCGCCGTGTCGGGAACACCGACGGCGACACCCAGCCCGACATCGACTCCCGCGCCGACCACGGCATTGAGTTGTGGGAGTGGGCCTGTAGCCGGTTGCATCGCCCCTGCAAAAGGGGTGCTGGTCGTCAAAGAAAAAGCCGCCGGCAAGGAGAAGATCAAAGTCGCGCTCAAGAAGCTGCAGCCTGCACTCGTCCCGAATGACTTCGGCGACCCGGTTACCGGAGCGACGGCGTACAAGATCTGTATCTACGATTCCACCGACCAGCCGGTGGGAGAGTACACCGTCGACCAAGCCGGAGCCTTGTGCAACGGCGTGTCCTGTTGGTCGTCGATCACCAAGGGCTACAAGTACCGCGACAAGGGCACCTCGACGGACGGAATCTTGAAGATCAATCTGTTCGGCGGCGACGCCGGCAAGGGCAAGGTGATCGTCGTCGGCAAGAACAAGACCGGAAATTTGCCGACCGGGGTAGCGTCGGCAATGCAAGGCGAAACCAGCGCAACGGTTCAGGTCTTGTCGAGCGATGCCTCTTGCGTCGGCATGAATCTGCCGCAAGTCAAGAAGGCCGACGGCCTGATCTTCAAAGCTACCGGGCCCTGAGCCGAGCCATCCAAGCAGACGGCGACCCGTACGGTCTGGGGCGGCCAGCCGTGGCGTGCAAGGCGCGGCTGGCGCTCATTCGACCATTTCGGGATCATGAGGGTCGATGACCCACCCGATGGCCATGGCGCTGCCCATCCTCGCCACCGCAGCGCTTTGCAGCGCTCGCGCCGACACGCCACCGGTCGTGGGTGAGGCGCTGATCGGCGCGGCGATGGAACGAACGACCAGGGCCGTGCGCTACGACGGCAGCTACCGGCGGCTCGCCTACCCAATGGGAGACGTCGACGACGACGTCGGCGTATGCACCGACCTCATCATTCGCGCCTATCGCAAGGTCGGTATCGATCTGCAGCAACTCGTCCACGAAGACATGACGGCCGCCTTCGGCGAATATCCGCCGCGCTGGGGCCTGAAGAGACCCGACGCCAACATCGACCATCGCCGTGTTCCCAACCTGCAGGCCTTCTTTCGCCGGCATGGCCGTGTGCTACCAAAAGGCCGCAACCCCAACCGCTACTTTCCGGGCGAGCTGGTGACCTAGGTGTTGCCCGGCAACCTGCCGCACATCGGCATCGTCGCCGCTCGGCGTTCACCCGGTGGCCAACGTCCACTCATCATCCACAACATCGGCGCCGGACCAGTCGTCGAGGACATCCTCTTCAAATTTCCGATCGACGGGCACTACCAGTATCCGCGATAGAAGATCAGCAAGGAAATCCAATGAGCTTCGACACGCTGCTGATAGCCACTCGGGGCGAAGTTGCCATTCGCGTCATCCGCACCTGCGCCAACCTCGGCTGCGAGAGTGTCGCCACCTGGTGATCGTCGGTCGCAAACCCGTCGGTGAACCGGCTCCCCTACGGATCGCGATCCGCCCAGGCCTCTTCGTAGAACGCGAGAAGATCTTCGCCGAGGTTCTTGATCAACCAGCGGTGAACGAGCCCGGCGCGCGCTTCCCAACCGTCGTCGACGTGCAGCGCATGGGCACCGGCCACAGCTTCAAAATCGCCGTGCAACGCCGCGGCGAGAGCCTGAACCTCGCCGGCCGGAGCGACTTCGTCCTCCTCGCCGGCAACCACCAGGGTGCCAAGAAACTTGGCGGTCCCACCGGTGGGCACCGAGTCGATGAGCCGGGGGGAGGCTACCAGCTCGTCGATCAGCCCGTCCGGCTCGCGGACATCACCGTCCGGGTACGAACCCGCGAGACCCTTGCCCGGTTGCCGGTCGGCGCGGCGCAACCTCTGCAACCATGTGCCCGAATCGCGCAGCGCCGCGGCACTGACCAAGGGCGCAAGAGCGACGACGGCGCGCACGCTGTCCCGCAGGTTCAAGGCGAGCGATGCGCCGAGATCTTGCCCGATCAGCACCGGCACCGCATCGAGATCGGCAATCGCTTCACGCAACGAATCGTGCCTCGAGCGCAGCGACCTGCCTTGCTGCCTGTCCCAACCGAGCGAAATACAGCGCCAGCCGCGGTGAGAAAGGAAGCTCGTCATGCGTCGCCACGAGTGGCGCGCGTCCCACAGACCGTGAGCGAAGACCAGCGGCGCGGTGAACTTCGCACTCTCCGCCTCGCTGTATTCCGCATGCAGTGGGCCGAGAGTTTGCGCCATCCACCCATTTCTAGAGAAAGCGCAGGCGAGCGCAAGGCAAGTCGATACGACGGAACCACGCCTTCGATGTACCCACAATGCGAAAAGGCTCTCCGCTTGGAGAGCCTTTCCGTGAGCCTGGTGTCTGCTTGAGAGAGAGAGAAATCTGGCCGAGTGTATGGCCCTACGTGTGCTGCCTACTTCTTCTTCTTGGCTGCCGAACGGGTCTTCTTCCGTGCCGGAGCTTTCTTCTTGGCACGCGACGTGCGCTTCTTCGTGGTCTTCTTGCGCGTCGCCTTCTTGCGAGTGGTCTTCTTTCTCGCCGTGCGCTTCTTCGTGGTCTTCTTACGCGTCGTCTTTCTCTTTTTCCTTGCTACTGGCATAACAGCCTCCTTGATGAAGCGTTCTGTGATTTCGTGACCTCTCTCATCACAGACACTCTCCTCAACAGCCACACCTCACCAGAACTTGCCGGATTATAGGGTCCACTTTGGGGTTGGTCAAGCCAGAATGCCATTTTGGAAATGATTTTTTAAAACCAATTTCTTCCATTCTTTAGCGGAAGTCTGTGCACACAGTCGTTGCAGTGCATGCGCGCAGCTTCTCCATTCACGGATCACTCGAAGACCCCAGTGAAACGCATCGGACTTATTCCACCGCCAATACATACCACAAAAATCTTGACCGTTGGTCGCTGCGGTGCCACGCACCGCCCAAGCACAACGCCGCTACGTCGTGTGCCGCAAGGGGTTGCCGCGTCGGCGCTCAGACTCGCGCACGGAACGCAGCGTGACCGGGATAGCGCGCACGCTTGCCGAGCAACTCTTCGATGCGCAGCAGTTGGTTGTACTTCGCCGTGCGCTCGCCGCGACACGGGCTACCGGTTTTGATCTGGCCCGCGTTCACGGCGACGGCGAGATCGGCAATCGTCGTGTCTTCGGTTTCTCCGGAGCGATGAGAAATGACGGTCGTGTAGCCGGCGTTCTTCGCGAGGTCGATGGTTTCGCGCGTTTCGGTCAGCGTGCCGATTTGGTTCACCTTGATGAGGATGGAGTTGCCAACACCGCGATCGATGCCCTGCTGTAGACGCCGCGTGTTGGTGACGAAGAGGTCGTCGCCGACCAATTGAACGCGATCGCCGAGTCGTTTGGTGAGTCGCTCCCAGCCGTCCCAGTCATCTTCGGCAAGACCGTCTTCAATCGACACGACCGGGTATTTGTCGACCCACTTTCGATAGAAGCGCACCATGTCCTTGCTACTGCGCTTCGATCCGTCCGACTTCTTGAAGACGTAGCTTCCGTTCTCGAAGAACTCGCTCGACGCCGGATCGAGAGCGAGCGCGATCTGGCGACCCGGCTTGTAACCGGCCTTTTCGATCGCCTGGACGATGACGTCCATCGCTTTGCGGTTGGACGGCAGACGCGGCGCAAACCCCCCCTCGTCCCCGACCCCGGTGTCGAAGCCCCGTTTGGCGAGGACGCCTCTTAGCGTATGAAACACCTCCGTGGCCATGCGCAGCCCGTCGCTGAAGCGGCGGGCACCGACCGGAACGATCATGAACTCCTGCAAATCGACCGAGGAGTCGGCGTGGGCACCGCCATTGAGGATGTTGAGCATCGGCACGGGCAGGGTCACCGCTCGGCCTCCGCCCAAATGTCGGAAGAGGGGCTGACCCTTGGCGGCGGCGGCGGCCTTTGCCACGGCGAGCGAAACCCCGAGCGTGGCGTTGGCGCCGAGGCGGCGCTTGTTGTCGGTGCCATCGAGCTCGATCATCGCGTAGTCGATGCTCTCTTGCTCTCCGGCGTCGCGACCGCGCAGGCGCGGTGCAATTCTGCGGTTGACGTGGTCGACCGCTTTGCGCACGCCCTTGCCGAGGTAGCGCTTCTGTTTGTCGCGCAGCTCGAGAGCCTCGTGCTCGCCGGTCGATGCGCCGGAGGGAACGGCGGCACGGCCGAGCGCACCGCCGTGCAGCGCCACGTCGACCTCGACGGTCGGATTGCCACGCGAGTCGAGAATCTCCCTGGCCTTGATGCTCCTGATCTTCACCGCCGTCCCCTTCCGTGCTTGCCGGCGCGGAGCGCATTGGACGAACTCCGCGCGACGCGCTAGTTGATAATCTGTGGTTCCGGCCACGACAGGCCGAGTGACGAAGATGGGCTATCTACCGCCGCTGCCGAACAAATTCAAAGGCGCCGCCGCCGCTGCGCTGCTCATGCTCGCTGCGTGCGGGTTCTTCGCCGTATTCGGCAGCCACGGCTTGTCCCACCTATGGCGCCTGCAACGCCAGCAGAGCGAAGTGGAAGCGATCGCCTACTCGCTGTCGCGAAACAATCAGGAGTTGCGCGATCATCTGGAACGTCTCGAACATGACGACCTCTACCTGGAGCGCCTGGCGCGCGAACGCCTCGGCTGGATCAAGGATGGTGAGTTCGTCTACCGCACCAAGGTACGGCCAAGCCGCTGATCGATCCGGCTGGATTCTTTCAGCCTCGTCCCAGCCTAGCCCTCCTCCTCGGCGACGAGATCTTCGTATTCATCGGTCGAGAGCATTTCGTCGAGCTCACCGGCATCGTCCAGGTTGACCTCGAGCAACCAGCCTTCGTAATAAGGATCCTCGTTGGCCAGGCTGGGCTGTTCCTCCAGCTCGGGATTGCTGGCGGCGACGCTGCCGGTAACGGGAGAGCGGATTTCCTGCACCGTCCGCGAAGTCTCGAGCTCGCCGCAGACTTCACCGCGCTCGATTCGCTCGCCGACCTCGGGAAGCTCGATGGCAAGGATTTCACCGGTCTTCAGTTGGCCGATCTCCGAGATTCCGAGCTGCGCAATGTCGTCCTCGACGCGGACCCAGAAATGGTCGCGTGTAAACCTCAACACCGGCTCGGATGCACGGTCGTCGATCTTCGCCTTCTTCTTGCGCGGCGCCACGGCGCGGTAGTTACAAAGGTGCGCCGGCATGTCAAGACCTGGATTTCACCCGGATTTTGTGGCTCCCCGGCTCTGTGGTCGCCAACGAGAACCTGCCGCGGCGCAGCGCCGTGAATCCAATCGCGCCGGCCACTCGTAACGTCATCGAAGGTCGGCAAGAAAGTTTCGAGTTCACTCATCCCCTCGGATGCGTCGAAGCGATTCCACGTGTTTCGTCCCAATGAAGGTGTTCCCATGCGTCCCCGCAAACCTCACCCCGCTTCGCTCGACGAAGTCGTGATCCGCCGCGCCGGCCACGAGGCCGTGATCGACTTTCGCGAGCCCGGATTCGCGACGACCCACCTCCAGCTCGGAGCAGACGCCGACGCGATGTCAGACGGTGAGATTCTTCACTGCTTCAACGAGACGTTACGGACGCAGCTCGCAGCCGTCGAGGCGTACGAAAACGTCGCCGTCGAGATCCCGCCCGGGCAACCTCAGATCCGCTTTTTCGAAGCGGGAGAACAGTGGACGCCTCGCGGTTCGGTGCTGCGCTGCCTGGTCGACGACGGCGGGCCGCAGGGAGAGGCGATCATCCACGTCGACGATGTCGAGCTTTCTCTAGCGGAGTTTGGCCGCCTCCTGTGCACCTACGCCGGCTGGGGAATGCGCATATGCTTCGTTCCCGAGGAGCGCTTGGAGGAATCGCCTGAAATCGAAATCGGCACACCGGAGGACGAGCCCGGTGCAATCGACACGTGAGGCGACGAGCGGATCCTATCCGGCGATCCGAAGCGGCTCTTCTCTCCTGTTGGCCTCTGGGCTACGACTTGCTCGGGTGATCGAGGAGACGAAGATGGAGAGCGCGAGCACCAAGACGGTCTACCGAACCTGCCCGCTGTGCGAAGCCTGTTGCGGCCTGGCCATCGAGGTCGAGAACGACCGAGTCGTACAGGTACGACCCGACGCCGAGGACGTGTTCTCAAGGGGTTTCATCTGCCCCAAGGGCGTCGCTGTCGCCGAGATCCACAACGACCCCGACCGGATCCGCTCGCCGCTGCGGCGCACCGCCGGCGGCGACTTCGAGGAAATCTCGTGGTCGAGCGCGCTCGATCTCGCTGCCGAGAAGTTGGCAGCGACACGCGACCGCCACGGTGCCAACGCGGTCGGCATCTACTACGGCAACCCGATCATCCACAACCACGGCGCCCTGATGCTGCGCAAGGCGCTGCTCGCCGCCGTCGGCACCCGCAATGTCTTCAGTGCCGGCTCGCAGGACACCGCACCGCGCTTCGCAACCTCCTACTACCTCTTCGGCAGCTCGCTGGTCACGCCGGTTCCCGACGTCGATCGCTGCGACTACTTCCTCTGCATCGGAGCCAACCCCGTCGTTTCCAACGGCAGCGCCATGACGGCGCCCAACATGCGCGCGCGCCTGCGCGCGATCCGCGAACGCGGCGGCAAGATCGTCGTCGCCGACCCGCGCCGCACGGAAACCGCTCAGGTGGCGGACGAGCACATTGCCATCCGACCGGGTGGCGACGCCGCATTTCTGCTGGCGCTGGTGCGAGTTCTCATCGACGGTGGCCACGTCGACAATTCCTTCGTCGCAGACCACACGGTCGGTTGGCACGATGTCGCCGAGAAGCTGGCCAAGCTCGACCTCCGCCAGGCAGCGGAATGCTGCGCCATCGACCTCGTGACGATCGAGCGCGTCGCTCACGAGCTCGTGGATGCAACGGCTGGCGTCGCCTACTCGCGCGTCGGCACCTGCAACAACCGCTACGGCACGCTCGCCACGTGGGCGACGGATCTGCTGAACATCGCCGCCGGTCGGCTCGGTCGCGAGGGCGGATGGATGTTTTCGACACCTGCCTTCGACAGTACGTTGGTGACGCGCCTACCAGGCGGCGACGGCCATGCGCGCTGGCACAGCCGCGTGCGCGGCCTACCGGAAACGCTGGGCGACCTACCGGCAGCCTGTCTGGCCGAGGAGATCGAGGCGCCGGGCGACGGCCAGATCCGCGCGCTGATGACCTTTGCCGGCAATCCGGTCCTCTCCACACCCAACGGCCGCCGCCTCGCCAGCGCTCTCGGCGAACTCGACTTCATGGTGTCGATCGATCTCTACGTCAACGAGACGACGCGGCACGCCGACCTGATTCTGCCTTCGGCCTGGGCGCTGGCAGAAGATCACGTCGACATGTTGGTGTCGGGATTCGCCGTGCGCAACTTCGCGCGCTGGTCGCCACCGGTGGTGCGGGCGTCTGAGAACGAGCGAGCCGATTGGGAAATCCTGCTCGCCATCATCCGCCGCTTGGGTGGCGGGCCGACCGGCGACCGCATCCCCGACACCCTCCTTTCGGCATGCGAGAAGCTCGGTTACCGCTGGCATCCAACCAAGATGGCGAACCTGCTGCTCCGCGTCGGCCCACACGGCGACCGCTTCCTGCCGTGGCGAGATGGCTTGAACATGAAAAAGCTGCAGGCGGCGCCACACGGTATCGATCTCGGTGCCCTGCAACCGGGTTTGCAGCGCGTCCAGCACGGCGATGGCCGGGTCCATCTCGCCGCCGAACCGATCCTGCGCGCCTTCGATGCGTTGCTCGACGACCTGCGCACCAAGCCTGCACCGGATCAGGTTCTCTTGATCGGCCGGCGCGAGGTGCGCACGTGCAACTCGTGGATCCACAACGCGCCATCGATGGTCAATGGCCGTGAACGATGCGTTCTCTACGTCCATCCGGACGATGCAGCGAGCGCCAACCTCAGCGACGGTGGCATCGCCCGCATCGAGAGTCGAGTCCACAGCGGCGATGTCCGGGTGCACGTTACCAAAGACGTCCGCCCCGGTGTCGTCAGCCTACCGCACGGCTGGGGCCATGCCGACGCCGCTCGCTGGCAAGAAGTCGCGGGTGCCCGCCCGGGAGTATCCGCCAACGACTGGACGGACGACCAGGACGTCGAGCTCGTCGTCGGGCAATCGATCCTCAACGGCGTCCCCGTGCGCCTGAGCGCCGCCGCTTGATCGGCGCCGGTTGGTCGGCGCCTACCGGCCCGGTACATTGACCGAGTGAGCCTGGAGGTATCTCTCGAGCAGCGCATTGCCGACATCGATCGCGCCGCATGGGATGGTTTGGTCGGCTCCGAGCAGTCACCGTTCCTCGAATGGGACTGGCTGCAGGCGCTGGAAGAGTCGGGGTGCGTCGCCGCCGCCACCGGCTGGCGAGCGCATCACCTGACGGTCCGACAAGACGGAGCGCTGGTCGCCGCGGCGCCCGCCTATCTCAAGGCACACAGCCAGGGGGAATTCGTCTTCGACCACGGTTGGGCCGACGCTGCCGATCGCGCCGGCATACGATACTATCCCAAGCTGCTGCTTGGCATCCCGTTCACGCCGGCGAGTGGACGGCGAATCCTCACCCATGCCGAACACGACCGGGGCGCTCTGGTGGGCATGGTCGGCAAAGCGTTGCGGCAGATCTGCGAGGGCAACGACATCTCATCGGCGCACGTCAACTTCTGCCAAGACGACGAGGTCGCGGCCTTGTCCGCCGTCGGTTTCCTCCACCGGCAGGGCGTGCAGTACCACTGGCAAAACCGAAACTACGCCGTCTTTGACGATTACCTCGACGCCTTGAAGAGCAAGCGGCGCAATCAGATCCGGCGCGAACGGCGCGAGCTGCAGAAGAGTGGAGTCGCACTCGAGGTTCTCGAAGGCGAGGCAATCCCCGACGACATCTTCGAGCCGATGTTTCGCATCTACCTCTCGACGATCGAGAAGCTCTACTGGGGGCAGCAGTACCTGAACCGCGAGCTCTTCGAGTTGCTGCGTGGTCCGTGGCGCAAAAACCTCTGTTTCGTCGTCGCTCGCCGAGACGGCAAGCTCGTCGCCGGCGCCATCAACGTGCAAAAGGCTGGCATTCTATACGGCCGTTACTGGGGCTGTTTCGAGAACATTCGCAACCTGCATTTCGAAGTCTGCTACTACCAGGGCATCGAACACTGCATCCGCCGCGGCTGGCGCTCCTTCGAACCCGGCGCCGGCGGTGACTTCAAGTATCTACGCGGCTTCGAGCCAACGGCGACACACAGCATGCACTACGTCGCCCACCCTGCGTTTGCCCGCGCCGTTGATGAGTTCCTCGCCAGCGAGCGCAGCCACGTCGACGACGCGATCCAACACATGAAGACGCGCGGCCCCGTCAAAGTGGCGCGCTGACGCCGCTCAGGCACAGCGAACCGGCATCTCTTCAATGCCGACGATGAAGTTCGACGGCCGCATCGGCAACGCCTCGCTGGTGGCCAGCTCGAGGTTGTTTAGCTCTCGGCAGATCTCGTCAAACATCGCCGTCAGCTCGAGGCGAGCCAGGCTGGCGCCAAGACAGAAGTGGGCGCCATACCCGCCAAAGGCAACGTGCGGATTCGGGTGGCGTTCGATATCGAAGGTAAACGGATCGTCGAACACGCTCTCGTCGCGATTGCCCGAGGGGTAGAGCAACATCAGCTTGTCGCCTTCTCTGATCTGCTCACCGTGCAGCTCGACGTCGCGTGTCGCGGTGCGCGACATGTTCTGAATAGGAGTGACCCAACGCAGCATCTCCTCGATCGCCAGCGGAATCTTCTGCCGATCGTCAACCAGCGCCGCATACTGCCCGCGGTGCATCAAGAGCTGGTACATCCCACCGGAGAGCACGTGTCGAGTCGTCTCGTCACCGCCAATCAGGATGAGCAAAGACTCCTGCAAGAGCGCCTCGTCGTCGAGCTTCTCACCGTCGATCTCGGCGTGCACCAGGATGCTCATGAGATCGTCGGCCGGTCCATTGGCTCGTCGGTCGGCGACGACCTCGCGATTGTAGGCGCTGTATTCCTCGAACGCCTGCATCGCCGCCGCGGCCGCTTCGGGTGTTGCCGTGGCCGACGTCCCGATGATCAAGTCGTCCGACCAGCGCAGCAAACGGTCGCGGTCCTCCGGTGCCACTCCGAGAAGATCGCCAATCACGATCATCGGCAGCGGTGCCGCGACATCGCGGACGAAATCAAAACTGCCCTTTGCTTTCGCTTCGCTCACCAGAGTGCGGCAGATGCCGCGGATTTTCGGTCCGTGATCTGTGACCCGGCGCGGCGTAAAACCGCTGCTGACCAACCGGCGCCGCTGCACGTGCTCGGGATCGTCCATGTTGATCATCGAGGGAATTGCCGGCTGGTCGGGGCGCATTCCCTGGCTGTTGCAAAAAACCGCAGGGGTCTTCGAGACGTGCATGATGTCGGCGTGCGTCGAGACGCCCCAGACCCGGCATCCTTCGTCCCAAAAGACCGGGGCATTGGCGCGCATCCAGCGAAACGACGGGTGTGGATCGGCGGCGTAGAAATGGCCGTCCAGCAAGTTGATGGCGGGGTTTGGTAGGTGGTTCGGCATGCGCCCATCCCTCGTCTACTACAAGCAGCAGGGCACTGAAACGCCGCCCATTCGTTTGCCATGTCGTGCCATTTTTTGGCACGACATGACTTGACAGAACGCAATTCGGCCGGGTCGCCTCGCAACTCGTAATGGTCAATGAAAAATTCAGTCGTGGCGACGTTCTTGCTACTACCTGCATGAACGGGAGGTAACTCGATGAGCGACGTCGAAAAAACCAACGATGCCGCGGTGCCAAGCAAGGACAGCGACCGCTATACGACGCTCTTGCACATTCAATGGGCATTCGCTTTGTCCTGTGCGTATCTCGTCCTCTTCAACGAGCAGGCCGAGTGGTCCCTGGCCGGCGCCCTGTTGATCGTCGCCCTCTTCGCCCTCAACCTGGTTCTCGGCCGCCTCGGCCCGAGCGTCTTGTCGAAGAGCGGCTTCGTCTTCTTTCTCGCCGGCATCGACATCGCGCTGGTTACAGCTTGCCTGTTCGTCGCCGACCAGCTTTCGATTCAAATCGTTCTGCTGTGCCTCGGCGTCCTCGTACTGTCGATCGCCGGACTCCGCATCGGGACGATCGCCGTCAGCACTCTGGTCATGATGGCTCTGTACCTGCTCTCGGTATGGCTGACCAGCAGCGAGTCTTTCCTGCGCTCGAGCGTCCTGTTGCGCGTTCCTCTTCTCTTCACCTCGGCCTTCGTCTTCGCCTGGCTGGTAGAGGCCGGCTCGAGCAGCTCGCAACGCATGACCAGTGACATTGCCGCGCCCTCGGCGGAGATCGAAGAGAAGCTGAACGCGCAGTTGGCGGCCATCGAGCGCTGCAGATCGGCTGCGAGTGAGGGCGCAACCGACGAGATCGCCACCGCACTCGATGAAATCGGAGAGCAGAACCGCACCATCCACGCCCGCATGCGGGCGCTACTCGGTTGAGAGCTCGCCGTCCGTCTTGGTCGACACAGCCGGTTCGGTCGCGAGGATGACGACGGGGATGTGACGGTCGGTGTTGGCTCGGTGGCGAGCGTAGAAGAAGTTCTCGGCGTGCAAGATCGGCCAGATCTCTTGCTCTTCCCGAGCATCGGCAGCGCGAGCCGACACGCGCAGGGTCGCTCCCTCGATTTGCACCGAAGCCTTCGGATTCGCTTGCAGATTCAGCCACCATATCGGATCCCGGTCAGCACCGCCGTTCGACGCAACGACGACGATGTCGTCTCGGTGACGAACGTACGAGAGTGGAACGGTCCGCGGCTCGCCCGAACGGCGGCCGGTCGTCGTCAACAAGAGGTTGGTAATCCTGCCCGACGAATGACCGACGAGTCCGCGGGTCAGCTTGTACACAGCGGCGTGCACACGACCCCACCGACTCCACAGCCGCCGCTCGGCGATCCACTTCAAGATTCGAAGCTCGATGTTGGTCACCTCACCTTGGTGGCAGGCACCGGCAGCCGGTGCAAGATCTCTCGCGCTAGCAACAGGCGCTAGACACGGCATCTCACCGTCACCAACGCAGTTCGCCCGCAGCGCAGATACGTGCTTGGCTAGCAGCGTGAGGGCTGCTCCCGGTGATTCCCAGGCTACCGCCAGAGGACGCGATCGAACCACTGTACCGCGAGTTTCTCGACGAGCTCGGCGCAGGGCCCTTCAGCGGCGACATCCGCACCGACTTCGCCTCGCGCATCGTCCTCGCGACCGACAATAGCGTCCACCAGATCGTACCTCAGGCCATCCTCTTCCCGCGCACGCGCAGCGACGTGCAGGCGGTCGGACGTCTCGCCAATCAACACCGATTTCACCGCATCCGTTTCGCTCCTCGCGGTGGAGGCACAGGAACCAACGGCGGCTCGCTCGGCACGGGAGTGTGTGTCGATCTATCGCGCTACATGAACCGCATTCTCGACCTCGACGTCGAGGCCAAACGGTTGCGCGTCGAGCCGGGTGTGACACTCGATCAAGTCAACCACTTCCTGGCAGCGCACGGGTTGTTCTTCGCGCCTCACGTCGCCCCGTCGGATCGCGCCACCTTGGGCGGCATGGTCAGTACCGACGCCAGCGGTATCGGTTCGCGCGTCTATGGCCGCACCAGCAATCACGTCGAGTCGATCGGAGTGGTTCTCGCCGACGGATCGTACTGGCGCTCGCAGCCCCTGCGGAGCGATGACGCAACGACTGAGTTGCCCGAGCGAATCGCCGCAGCAGCGGCTCTCGTCGCCAAAATCACACGCACACATGCCGGCGAAATCCAAACCCGTTTCCCGACCCACGACCGCTTCCTCACCGGCTACGACCTCGCCCACGCAGCGCGAGACGACGAGATCAATCTGACCGCCATTCTCTGCGGTTCGGAAGGGACTCTCGGCTTCGTCGTCGACGTCGAGCTGCAGTTGACGGCGCGGCCGGCATGCACCGAGTTGACGGCTCTCTTCTACGCCTCCTTCGACGACGCGCTGGCCGATGCCCAGGCGTTGGTGGATCTCGACCCGACGGCGATCGAGACGATCGACGAGACGATTCTCTCGTTGGCGCGCCAGGATCCGGTTTGGCGGCGAGTGGCATCCTGCGTCGAGTCCGCCGGCGCCGGACAAGCGAGGGCGATGAACCTGGTCGAAGTCAGCGGCAACGACGCCGGCGAGGTCAGCCGGCGGATGACGGAAGTCGACGCGATGGCGGCGCGGGGAGTCGCACTCGGATCCCATCGCGCCGCCCGTCGCGACGACGCCGAGGCCCTGTGGGAGCTGCGCAAGAAGGGCGTCGGGTTGCTCGGTGCGATGGCGGGCCGACGCCAACCCGTCGCCTTCGTCGAGGACTGCGCGCTACCACCGTCGGAGCTGCCGGCTTTCGTTCGCGAGATGCGCGAGATCTTGGCAAGCGAGAACCTCGACTACGGAATGTACGGACATGTCGACGTCGGCTGTCTACACGTCCGGCCGGCCCTCGACCTGCGCGACCCGGCCGACGAGCGGCGCCTGCGCGACATCTCCGACAGAGTCTTCGAGCTCGTACGGGCGCACGGCGGTGTGTTCTGGGGCGAGCACGGAAAGGGGTTGCGATCGCACTACAACCCGCAGGTCTTCGGCCCCGTCCTCTACGAGGACTTGTGCCGGATCAAACGGGCATTCGATCCGCACGACCAAATGAATCCGGGCAAGGTGGCCACCGCGTCACCGAATGCCAGCCTGGCACCAATCGGTGGGGACTTGCGCGGCACACGCGATCGCGACATCGCCGCATCAGTAGAGCGACGGATCGCAGCCACCGTTGCCTGCAACGGCAACGGCGCATGTTTCTCTCTTTCGACGGGGCAGACGATGTGCCCATCGATGAAGGAGCGCGGCGACCGCGTTCACTCACCCAAGGGCCGCGCCGCCCTCCTGCGAGAGTGGGCACGCGGTTTGTCGCGGCTCGGCTGGGACGGCACCGAGCCCTACGCCGCCGCTCGCCTTCGCAACGCCATCGATCCGCAGCGCTGGTCGCGCTTCTTCGCCGGCGCACCGGATTTCTCCCACCAGGTGTACGACGCCCTCGACGGATGCCTCGCTTGCAAGGCCTGTGTCGGTCAGTGCCCCATCCACGTCGACATACCATCGTACAAAGCCGAGTTCCTCTACGAGTACCACCAGCGCTACCCGCGTTCCGCCGAAGACGTTCTCATCGCGCGACTGGAATCGGCGCTACCGCACCTTGCGCCGCACGCCGGCGCACTCAACTTCCTCTTGCAATCGCGGTTCGCCGAATGGTTGTCCGGCAAGGTTTTCGGACTGACCTCCTTGCCACGTCTCGCGTCTCGCCCAGCGGATGCGATCCTGCGCGAACGCGGCGCGTTGATCCTCGACGGCAACGACTTCGGCGAAGGCGAGGCAGAGGTGGCTCTGTTGCTCGACGCCTTTTCCAACTTCCTGGCGCCGCAGGTCGCGCTCAGCGCCTACGAAACGATGCGCCAAACCGGCAGAACAGTCGCGGTGTTACCGTACCGCCCGAGCGGCAAATCCTTTCACGTCAAGGGCTACCTCGCCGAGGCACGCCGATTGGCGGAGGACAACTCGCGGGCCCTGGCGCCGCTCGCCGCCAGCGGTGTGGAAGTTTTTTGCGTCGATCCGGCGATCGCCTTGTTGTTTCGCCAGGAGTATCCCGCCCTACTCGGAAAGACCGCGGCGGCGCGCGTCTTTCTGCCACAAGAGATTTTGGCGGCGAGTCCAGATCGCCTACCACCTGCCGGCGGCAGCGGTAGCTACGTTCTCCTCGCGCACTGCACCGAATCGACGACCCTGGCGAGCGCCGGAGACGATTGGAAGCGCGTTTTCGCTGCAGCCGGGTTGCGGCTCGAGACGAGGCGAGTTGGTTGTTGTGGCATGGCCGGCGCCTACGGACACCAAGCGCGACACCAAGAGGCGTCACGCCGCATCTTCAATCTCTCCTGGGCTCAGCCGATCAAAGATCTGAGCCCATCGAGAATCCTCGTTACCGGCCACTCGTGCCGCACCCAGGTCGAACGCCTGGCCGGCTTTTCTCCGCGCCACCCGCTGCAGGTTCTGGAGGAAAGATGGGCATCATCAGCGCCCGATCCGGTTGAGACGCTGTAGTTCCACACGATCTTCACGGCGGCTTGGGGGTCGTTAGGATCGATGTCCGGAAAAGGCCATCCGTAGACGTAGTTCGGTACGTTGCCGCTGCTGCGTTCGATGACCGTGCCGTCCGGAGGCAAAGCGTAGCGGCCGCGGTTGCGTTCGAGCGCTGCCTGAAAGATCGGATCGTCACCGATCTCTTCGACGTCGAAGTCGCGAACCTCGTGGCGCAAATCGCCACGCCGATAGGCCTCCAGAAACTCCGCCGGCAGCAAGCCCCGAGCCTGCTGCCAACTCTCGGTGCCGAGGACGACACCCGGCTCAACGCCGCGCGCGGCCGGCGTACAGAGCAGGCAAACCAGCAGCTGTGCTAGTATCCTGAAGCGGACTTTCGACACCCGCTCACAGCGCCGCGAACGAAACTACCAGCAGAGAATCGCGGCCGTACCGTCCGGCTTGCGGCATTCCAGACCGACGTGGAGGCGGCGCTCGTCCCGGAGGTCGGCTCCGGCATCATCGACCGGCTCGTGGAGAAAGAGTTGGCTCTCGTCACGAGTAAAGTAGGTCGCCACGAGCACGACGAGGATCGCCGCGCCGGTGCCAACGGCGCTCCAAAGCAGGATTTCGTCCGTGTCCAAAGCATCCGCCGGGTGCGGGTTGGTCGCGGCAATCGCAAACAACGCCACTACCGCCATCAGCACAGCTCTCATCCACTTTCTCATCTCAAGCCTCCGTCAGCTCTCTTGCGAACGACGGCGACTGATCCGTGATCCGCGTTGCGAGCGATGCATCGATCGTAGTGCGCAGCGTATGACGCATCCCAAAGCAAGTCCACACAGAAAAACCTCCCACTGGGCCGGCCGCCTATCCAACCCCGCGGAAAATATGCATAACAACATACAAGCCCAAAAACAGAGAGCCTCCCAGGGCGAGCGATCTCTTGTCAAACGATCGTTTGCTGCGAATGAATTTGAGACAAACGGTATTGCAAGAAGTCCGACGCGAGGAAGACTCAGTGTGCCCAAAGATCGACAGGCCCCGACCGGACGAATCCTGCCGAGGCCTGTGAGTCTCCGCTACTCTGGTGAGAGTAGGTGCGGAGCGTGAAACGGATTCTGTCAGACCTACTCTCACCATGTCCAGTATCGTGCCACAGGCTCCCCGCTCCAGTCAATCACAGTCCACAAAGAAACGGCCGACCGGTATGCCGAATGCGCGTGAGATCGCCTCCAAACTGCGGGCATTAGGCACCCTCTCGCCCGACTCCCAGCGCCGGACGGTCATCCCTCGCAACTTCGGCGCCTCCAGGCCCTGAGCCTCCAGTGAGCGACAAATAGTATCCGCGAAGCGCTCGGGGCTCATGTCCATCCCCTCGCGCAGTGTACGGATCTCCCCGGGCTCAAACCTCTGACCTAGTCCCATATCGGGGGTTGCACTACCACACTCCTTCAGGCTATGTCAAATCGATGTTCTCTTTTCGGTTGAAACATACTCCTCATTTCGGTTGACATTTGGGCGCGGGGATGCGACTATAAGGCATGGTGAGAGTAGGAACAGAGGCAAGAACCCCCGCCGAAACCAGCAGATTTTCAGCGGATTGCCCATATTGCGGGCGCATCGACTGCGGTTGCTACGACGGCCGCGTTGTCGCCGGCGGCCTGGTGGCAGTGATCGCTGGCTACGAGGGGGCGGGCGTCGACTGGCCGGTATATCCGACCACCGGAGTGGAGCACTCGACCAATCGGGAGATCCCCGGCGAGGCGATCGACACCGGCCACCTGGCCGACTGGCTCGGTCTGCCGGCGGGCGAGATTGAGCGACTGACGGCGATCGCCAACGAGGGTGACCTCAGGCGCGCGCTTGCCGCGATGATCGAATGTCCGGATTGCGCCGAGTTCCCGAGCTGGTGCGAGTGTGCGGCCAGCGAGGTGGCGGCATGATCGAGGATCGGTGGCTGACGCAGTCGCGGGCGATCTATAGGCGCCTGCTGGACGGCACCGCAACCGCGCGCGATCGACTCGACATCGCGATCATGGTGCATGAGATGCGCGAGGCGCACCTGCCGGTACCGGCCGAGATCGTGGCGGCTGCCGGCGCGCCGCCGGCTTGGTACCTCGCTGGCGACCCGATGCCGGCGGCAGAGCGGAGGAGGGTTTAGGGATGAGGATCTCCCGGGACGCAGAGCGCTGGGTGGCCGAGAGCACCTACGAGGAGCGGGCCATTCCGAAACGCGCCGGCTGGCGTTGGGACCCGAAGGACAAGTGCTGGTGGACGGACGACATCGAGAAGGCGGCGCGACTAGCGGAGTACGCCGACGAGGGTTGCGCCGATGAACTGCGGCCGATCCTCGATGAGCAGCAGGCCGCACTGGCGGCGTCGCGCGCTGTAGATTCCGACATCGACGTCCCCGCGCCGGACGGCCTGGCGTACCTCCCGTACCAACGCGGAGGCATTGCCTTCGCCGCCGCGCGCGAAGCCTGCCTGATCGGCGACGAGATGGGGCTTGGCAAGACGATTCAGGCCCTCGGCGTGATCAACCTCGACGAATCGATCCGCCGCGTCCTGGTTGTCTGTCCCGCGTCACTCAAGGCCAACTGGGCCATCGAGGCGCGCAAGTGGCTGGTCCGCGACATGTCGGTGGGCATCGCGGCAGGTAGGCGCCTGCCCGACGCCGATGTCGTGATCGTCAACTACGCAATCCTCACCAAGCTGCCGCTCGATTCCGTGGAGTGGGACCTGCTCATCGCCGACGAGTGCCACTACGCGAAGAATCCCAAAGCCAAGCGCACGAAAGCGCTCTTTGCGGTCAAGGCGGCGCGCAGGATTCTTCTCACCGGAACCCCGATCGTCAACCGGCCCGTCGAGCTCTGGCCGCTGATCAAGTACCTCGACCCGAAGCGCTGGAAGAACAAGATGAGGTTCGGCTGGCGCTACTGCGGCGCGCATCAGAACGCCTACGGGTACTGGGACTTCTCGGGCGCCACGAATCTCGACGAGCTGCAGGAGATTCTCCGTAGCACGATCATGGTTCGCCGGTTGAAGGTCGACGTTCTTACTGACCTTCCGCCCAAGGTCCGCCAGGTTGTCGAGTTGCCGTCGGATGGCATGGACTGGGCGCACGAATCGGACGCCAGCGACGCCTACGACGACCTGCAAGCTGCGGAGGAAGAGGTCGACGCCCTCGACGAGTCCGCGCCCGGGTACGAGGCCGCGGTCGGCCGACTCAAGCAGGCCAGGCGGTTTTTCTTCGACGAAATCAGCCGGGTGCGGCACGAGACGGCGCTCGCGAAAGTGCCGCACGCAATCGAGCACCTGCACAACGCGCTCGAGGACGGCCGCAAGATCGTGTGCTTCGCGCACCACCATGACGTCATCGAGGCGCTGGCCTCCGAGTTTGGTGACTCGGCGGTAGTGATCTACGGCGAAACGAATGTGGACGACCGGCAGGGCGCCGTCGACCGCTTCCAGTCCGATCCGGATTGCCGCCTCTTCGTTGGCAGCATCGGCGCCGCCGGAGTCGGGCTAACGCTCACCGCGGCGGCGCACGTTGTCTTTGTCGAGCTCGACTGGGTGCCGGGCAATGTCAGCCAGGCAGAG
The DNA here is from genome assembly GCA_965216585.1 of uncultured Binatia bacterium (SeqCode). Taxonomy (GTDB): domain Bacteria; phylum Desulfobacterota; class Binatia; order HRBIN30; family CADEER01; genus CADEER01. Next base: position 2,396,669 of record CBDCGC010000003.1, read on the forward strand.
GATCGCTGCCACCGCATCGGACAGCGCGATAGCGTGCTGGTGCAACACCTGGTCTTCAACGGATCAATCGACGCCCGTATCGCGCGCACGATCATCGCCAAGCAGCGGGTGATTGACGATGCACTCGATACGCAGCACCTGCCCGCCGAACCCGCACAACCGAAGCCGGTCGCACACGACCCGGAGCTACCGGCCGCGCAGGTGGAAGCGATCCACAATGGGTTGCGGATGTTGGCCGCATTCTGCGACGGAGCTCGCGAGGTCGATGGGGCCGGATTCAACAAACTCGATACCGACTTTGGGAAATCCCTTGCAGGTGCCCAGTCGCTGAGCCCTAAGCAGGCCAGGGCTGGTCGCAAGCTCGTGAGGAAGTACCGGCGACAGTTACCAGATGACCTGGTCGCAGTAGCCGTCGACGGCCCGCAAGCCGAGGTAACGGCATGACCGGCCGCTATTGCCCGAAGTGCCGCGCCATCTGGTGTCACCCCTCGGCGTACTGCGAGCACCTGCGAGTCGACGGCTACGCGCAGGATATGCGGCTCTACGTCGACGCGGTGCGCCGGGAGGCCGAGGCGATCGCGCAGGCGGTGGAGGGCATCGACCGCACCGCACTGTCGAGCCCGGAGCTCGCGGCGATCGCGGATCGGATGGAGCAGCGCAGCAGCGAGCTGCTCGACATCACGGACACGGCCGCGACGACGATTGAGCGGCTACAGCGGGGGCTGTCGTGATGGTTGGGGCCGCATTCGGGATTATTGCCGGAATCGAACTGGGAAAGGTCTTTCGGCTCGAGATCTTGCGGCGGGTGCAGACCCTAACCGGCCCGGATCGGCTTCACATCTGGGCGTACTGGCTGGCGGACTATCACCCCGGGCACCCAGACGGAGAACACCGAATCGCCGAACGCGGCCAGTTCTTTGTCGTGTACGAAGACGAAGCCGATCGGCGCTGGCCCGACGCCGTCAGTGTGGACACGGACATTGGCCGGGAGGCGGCGTGATGGCCGCCAGGGTTTCCGTTGCCGAAGCTCGATCGCGACGAGATGCGGACTTTGCCGCCGGCGCTGATGCGCGCCGCAAGCAGATCGCCCGCGAGCTGCGATCCATTGCACGTCAGGTTGAGTGCGGCGACTCCGACGAAACGGTGCTCGCCGCCGCCGGGCGACTGATCCAGCACAACCAAGCCAGCCGCGAACGGTGCGCGGCCTTCTACTCAATCCACGAAGCGGCCGCCGGCACCGGGTCGAGCGTGTCCTACCGCGTCGACGCGCACGTTGAGAGCGAGACGGTCCCTGCCGGGTCGTTTCCGGCCTTCGACGAGGCGCTCGACTACTGCCGCGACGTCTTCGCGCGCCGCGGGGCCAGGTTCGGAATCGATCGAGTCTGCGACGGGCACTGGGTGACCGCGTCGCTACAGATCACGGGAGGTACAACGACATGATCACAGAAGAGCAACGACAGCGACGCAAGGGCTTTCTCGGGTCGTCCGATGCGGCGGCGGTATTCGATCTCGACCCCTTCCGAGACAAGACCTCAGTCTACTGGGACAAGGTCGCGGACATGCCCGACGATGGGCCAACCGCATCAATGCGCGCGGGCAACCTGCTCGAGGGCGCCATCCTCGACTACGCAGCGCAGGAGCTCGGCGTTGAGATCGAGCGAGATATCGAAATTGCGCCGCCGGCAGATCTGCCGTACATGGGCGCCAATCTCGACGGGCGCGTCGACGGCAAGACTCACGAGGGCGTCGAGGCTAAGTACGACACCTTCACGGTCGACCAGTGGGGCGACGAAGGGACGGACCAGGTACCCGAGCGCGTCATCGTGCAGGTGCACCACCAGATGGCGGTGGCGGCGCTCGACCGAGTGTGGGTTCCGGTGCTCAAGCCGCGCGGCTTCGGCTTGTACGTGGTCGACCGATCCGAGGAGTTGATATCCCAGGTCATCGAGGGCGAGCGGAAGTTCTGGGACGAGCATGTGTTGGCAGAGTTGCCGCCGTCGGGCGACCCGACCCCGCCGCTGGCGTACCTCAAGGCGCGCAACCGTGAACCGGAGTCGATCGTAGATCTCGACGAGGCGGCCCTTGAAGCCTGGCGCGAGCTCGAAGAGAGGCGCGCAACCGCTAAGGCCGCGAAAGAGGATGTCGACGCGGCGCAGGCGCGCGTGATTGATCTACTCGGGGACGCCGAGGGTGGACGTCTGCCCTCCGGTGACCTGATCACTTTCCTCGAGCAGAAGTCGGCGCCGTCGTGCGACAGCAAGCGGCTGCGCGCGTTGCATCCGGACGTGTACCGCGAGTTCTTCCGCCAAGGTACGCACCGGCGACTCAGGCTCAAGGCAGCGAAGAGGGCGGCGGCGTGACGAACCACCCGTCAGCGCCGAGCGGCTCCGTGCTTCCCCTAGGGGCACGGGGAGTCTCGAAGGGGGCTCGTGCGCAGTTTCCTTGTTGTATCGGCGCAAGCGCACCGCGTGCCGTCCGCTGCGCTGCTCATCGGCTGGCCCTCCGGGAGCAATAGACGGCAAGGGCCGATTTTCATCGACGAAAATCCAGAAAGGAGATTGTGATGGCAAACGCAGTGGCAAAGGTCTCAACCCTGCGCGAGATGCTCGAGAAGAGTAAGGCGCAGATCCAACAAGCACTCCCCCGCCACATGGACGCCGACAAGATGGCGCGCGTGGCGATGACCAGCATCCAGAACACACCGGCACTGCTCGAGTGCGATCCCAAGACGGTGCTCGGCGCGGTGATGGAAGCAGCGCAACTCGGACTCGAGCCCGACGGCGTACTCGGGCATGCATACCTCGTGCCGTACAAGCGCAAGTGCACTCTGATCGTCGGCTACAAGGGGATGATCGCGCTCGCGTACCGCAGCGGGCAGGTGCTCTCGCTCAAGGGCAACGTGGTCTACGAGACCGACGAATTCGAGGTCGCCTTCGGCATCGACGAGAAGTTGAAACACGTACCGGATTACGAGTCGAAGAAGCGAGGCAATCGAGTCTGCACCTACGCAATCGCGCACATGAAAGACGGAGGGCACGCCTTCGTAGTGCTCTCGATGCACGAGGTCGAGGCGCACCGGAAGAAATCAGCGTCGGCCAACTCGCCGGCATGGAAGGATCACTACGACGCGATGGCGATCAAGACCGCGGTGCGCGTCTTGGCGCGGTGGATTCCGCAGTGTCCCGAGCTCCAGCAGGCGGGCGCGAGAGAGGATTCCATGGAGGGCGGTGCGGATCCCGATGGGTTGGTGATCGACATCACCGAGGATCAGGACGACAACCGCACCGACCAGGTGGCGCGCAAGATCAAGGGGGATGCGGACAAGCCCAAGGCCGAGGATAAGCCCAAGGCTGACAAAGCCCCTGACCCCGACGACGACGGTGAGGCGGTCTGATGCGGATCAGGACCGAGGGGCTAGGGGAGTACGACCACGACGTCAGGCTCGGCAAGCTGGCGCTGGTGGTCGGTGCTAACGGTAGCGGCAAGACCAAGCTGGCTGAGGCGGTGCGCCTGGTCGCACTCGGCTACTCCCCAGCGTTCGGCAAGCGGCCGGCTGACACCGCCGACCTGATGCACGGATCGAAGATGTCGGTGTTGGTCGAGCCGTTCGACGACGGCCGCACCGCAGAGTTTCGGCTCAAGTCCCACGGCAAGGGCTACCGGACCGAGCGGCGCGCAAGCTGGCTCGAGGAAAAGGCCACGTCGCCCGAGCACGCAGCGGCGGCGATGGCGCTTTTCGGGCGCGAGGAGTCCGAGATCGCCGAGCTGATGCACATCGAGTCGCTCACGCACGCCACGCCGAACCAGCGCGACGCCCGCATACAAGAGCTGATCGAGTCCGCGGTCGACCCAGAGCGCACGGTGCGCGCCTTCGGGCGCTACGCACTGGCGCGCCTGGCCGGGCGCGAGGACGACATCCCCGCCAACTACAAAGCGCTGCGCTCATCAATCCCCGGTTACAGCGAGGACGGCGATCACGAGGGGCAGTACGCCCTCCTGCGCGAGGTGGCGGCGCGCGTAAAGCAGGCGCTACGCCAGGGCATTGCCGACGCGATCAACCTCTGCAACGTCGAGAAGCGCAAGGCGGCGGGCGACATGCGCGAGCTGAAGGCGGCGCGCCGCGAATTCGAGGCGCGCATGAAAGAGCTGGGCGAGGTCTCAGACGACGAGATCGCCAAGCTGACCAAGCGCTCGCAGGAGCTCCAGCGGCGTATCGGCGGCGTCGAGGAGCGACTACTCGACGTGCGGCGCGCCGCGAAGCGTATTCGCGAGGCCGAAGCGCTCGTCGCGCGCAAGGAGGATGCGTTGGCCGAGGCCGAGCGGGAGCGGGGATTCTTCGAAGAGGACGACGACCGAGAGACTCAGCTTGACCGCATCGACCTTTGTGACTCTGAGATTGCAAAGATCAAAGAGGGCGCCGAACCGGCAACACCCGATGTCGCCGAGCTGGAGACTGACCTTGCCGCCCTCGACGAAGAGATTTCGTCGACGAAAGTCCCAGACGTTCCGGAGCCCAGCGTGGCGCTCGAGCTGGAGCTACGCGAAGCGCGAGGGCGTCTGGAAACCGGCGGCCATCCCGCCTGGGCGCAAGTGCTCGAGTTGGTCAGCGAGATCGAGAGCCTGGTCGTTGGTTCGAAGGCATCCGCGAAGACCAAGAAGTCGGTCAGCGCCTTGGCCGAAGACGTCTATGGCCTGGCGCGTGAGGGGGGAGCGGAGTCGCGTGCTGTCCTCGATGAAGCTTTGGCATCGATCGAGACTCGCAAAGAAGAAGAGTGCTCGGCAATCGCTCACGCTGAGGCGGAGCAATCGAAAGCTCAGGGGAAGCTAGACGACCTGCGAGCCAAGGGCGAGGCGCTGTCACGGGAAATCCACCGCCGGCGAGATGAGCACGCGCAGCAACTGTCGCAGCGCACCGGTGAGATTCATCGGCTGATAGAAGAACGTAACGCACTGCGTACGGCGGTCTCTGATCGCAATGCCGCCGATGTCCGAACCGCGGCCGCCGTCGAGCGAGCAAACGACGACCTCGAGGCGGCCCGTAGGCGAGTGAAAGAGATCCGCGGCGACGGCAACGACGACAGCGAGGCACTGGAGGCAGAGAACGAGCAGCTCGGCCAGGAATCTCGCGAGGTCGCGAGCCGCCTGCGCCACCTGAACGACATCCGCGCCAAGCGCGACGAGCTCGACCGCTTGCGGCGCGATCTCCTGCGCGCCGAGGACGCCTTCACGGTCTACTCAGCCGGCGAGTGGGCATGCCAGCGGGTGCGCGACGACGAGATCAACCGCTCGGGCGGGATCGTGGCGGAGGTGATGCGAGAGTTTCTCGCCGCCGCCGGACGTGAGGAAACGCCGGTGATCCAGGCGGGGACGCTGGGCTGGCGGCGCGCTGATGACTCGATCGTGCGCGTCGGCGCGCTCTCGGGCGGGGAGTTCAGCCTTTTCTCGACCGCTCTGGCCGCAGCGCTCATCGTTGCGCAGGGGGCTGATGCGCGAGTGTTACTCGTCGAGGCTGACGGCTGCGACGAGCAGACCCTACCGCAACTGCTCGCCGGTACCGAGGCAATCGCCGACCGGCTGACGTCGGTCCTGGTTACGCGCTGGTCGATGCCCAAGTCGGTACCGGCTGGCTGGTCGCTCGTCGAGTTTGGCGCTGACGGGCAAGTGAGGGAGGCAGCATGAAATTGCTGGAGAAGTGCAAGGGCTACCTGGTCCGTATGGACAGCGAAGAGCACGTGGTCATCGCGCCGGGGTTCGACGCTGCGCTCCGTGCGAGTCGCGAATTGTGGCGAAGCGATCCCAACTCCGCAAAAGACGCGGACGACGAGATCGCGATCGAGTCTATCGAGGTCCTCAACTTCTACGGACCAACCGTGCTCGCAGACGAATGTGAGATCCCGAAATGACCGCTCGCTGGCAGTCGGATCCGGACTACCAAGTCGAAGAGATCGAAGAAGTTCACCGGACCGGGGACGACGGGTGGCAGTTGGAACTGATGAGCCGATCGGTTGTGTTCTGCCCCAAGCTCCCAGGCGATGTGATTCCTCAACCGGGAGAGATGGTGCGACTGTTCGGGCAGGGCTTCGGGTATCCAATCCGCGGCGTCGTCATTGGGGATAAGTGCGCGTATTACCGAACCGCCGAAGAGGATGCCGAGTATCGAAAGGCGGAGCAGGCGAAGGCGGATGCGAAGAAGGAAAGCGAGTACCAGGCCAGCAAGCCTGAGTTTGATCGTCGCATCGAAGCACTCCCCCCGCAGTTTCGTGAACGCATCCTCGGTTTCCGCCACCGCAACCCGAACTTCGGTCCCGACTTCGAGGCCTACGAGCTGTTCACGTGCGAACAGGCCGTTGCAATCGCCACCGCGCTGAAGAAATCGGGTCCCCGCGGTACGAACCCAGAGACGTTCAAGGCCTTCCGGGGAAAAACGTTCGCGGAGCAGAAGCGCATCGTTCCCGAGCTATCGGATGGCCACAGCGGCAACACCTTCGGTGCCGCGTGTTGCCTTGCAGAGATGTGGATCACGCGTCCGGGCTTGGTGCCGAAGTACCACGGCGCGATGTGCCCCGTCGCTGGCTGCGAGGAATATGGGTGTTGGGCTGTTTCCCGGGAGGCCAAGGACTCCAGAGCGGGGGCCGCATGAAAACAGATCGGGTGACAACCCTCGCCTTCGACATCGAAACAGTCGGTATCGTCCCGGAGGATCACCGCGATGCGATCGAACGGATGGCCGAGAAGCGCGATCAGGATGCGGAGACCTTCTGCGCGCTTCATCCGACGTTGACGCAGGTGGTGGCCGTGGGGGTTCTCGACGTGGATGAGGACCGGTGGGCGGTGTTCTACCGCGAGGACCTGTTTCCGGACGCAGGTCTGGTCAAGCATGGGCACCTGAGACCCTCCCCGGATGAGCCCCACATGCTGAGATCCGTCGGCGCGACTCTCGACAAGTACCGTCGCCTGATCACTTTCAACGGCGGCGGCTTCGACATTCCCGTGCTCATCCACGGCCTGAAGGGCCACGGCGAGAAGGTGCCGCGCATCCTCACGCGGTGCGCGGCGCAGAAACCCTGGGAGAGCGAGCCGCACATCGACATGATGAACGAACTGCGGTTCGGAATTCACGGTCCGAGGTACTCGCTCGAGTCGTACGCGATCGGATTCGGACTGGAGAACCCGAAGGCGGGCGGCGACGGCTCTGGCGTCGGGGACCTCGTGCGCGAAGGCACACCGGAGGCTCTGGCGGAGCTGTGCGACTACGTCATGGGCGACGTGCGCACGACCGCCGAGATTTGGCAGAGGTGGCACGCAGGCGGCGTCGGTTCGACCGGGGAGAATCGATGATCCAGTTCAATTCCAGGTTTGAGACGGTTGCCAAAGTGCCGCCGGTAGCTCCGCTGCACCTCCTGAAGTCGGAGCCCATGCTCTGGTCCGCGAGTCTTGATTACGCTGTAGCGGCGGGGGGGCAGTTAACTCGAGATTTTGTCACCAGGCTTCCGGAGTCCTGGCGCTACGACAACCGGGTCGTGATCGACTCCCGGGTACACATGCTGATGCCGGGCTGGTGCCCCGCCATTCCCGGATGGCACTTGGACGACGTGCCTCGGTCGGGTCCTCGCAATCAACCAAACTACGTAGACCCAGAGTACAAAGCAGAGCAGATCGCCCTGTTGGTATCGACCGATGGCGAGATTTGCCCCACGTCCTTCCTCTCGGGGCAGGTAGAGCTACCGGAACCGCCGCCCGACGCGCTGGTCTACGAGTTCTGGCACCGGGAAATTCAGTCGCAGATCAGGCGAGGCGAGCAGGCCGAGCACTTCATCCAGCACGGGCACTTGGTCTGGTTCGACTGGCAGGGGTTTCACCGGGCCAACGAATCGAAAGGGAGCGGCTGGCGGTTCTTCATCCGCGCCACGAGAGGGAGTCGTCGTCCCGCCAAGAACGAGATTCGCAACCAGGTGCAGGTGTACCTGTCGAACCCTGAGCGAGGGTGGTGATGATGGCGCCGGTTGACCGCTGCCAGAACTGCAACGCCTCGCTCGGTAGTCTCACGCAGTCGAGGATACCCGGTACAGATCGCGAAGTGCTGTGCCACGGATGCGAGACAAACGAGCGCACGAAGTGGATGCTCGACGCCGCCACCGATGCAGCGGACGAGCTTAGCGACTGGGAGCTCGAGTTCCTGGATTCGATTGCCGTTCGCGTCCGGGTTCAGGGCCGGGCCCTCACCGAGAACCAGTACCAGAAGCTCGAACAGATCTACGAGAAGGTGGGCCGATGAAGATCACCGTTGACGTCGATAGCCAAGTCGCCTTCCCGCCCAGCGTCGCAACGCAGACCATCGGCATCCTGGCCAAGCGCGGCGCCGGCAAGTCGAACACGGCTGCAGTGCTCGCAGAGGAGATGTACGCGGCGGGTATTCCGTTCATCGTGATCGACCCAAAGGGCGACTGGTGGGGACTCAGGGCCGCGCGCGACGGCAAAGGTGGTGGCCTCGAGGTCCCGATCTTCGGCGGTGACCACCGCGACGTGCCGCTGGAGCCAGGAGGCGGCGCCGAGCTCGCCGAGGTAATCGCCGAGCAGCGACTCTCGGCGGTGATCGACGTGTCGTTGTTCTCAAAAGCGAAGCGGCTTGGCTTTCTGGCCGACTTTGCCGAGCGGCTGTACCGAAAGAACCGCGATCCGCTGCACGTCTTCCTCGAGGAAGCGGACGACTACATCCCCCAGCAGGTGAGGGACAAACGCGGCGGCAATGCTGCCCGGTGCCTCGGAGCCTGGGAGGATGTCTTTCAACGCGCCCGCACGAAGGGGCTGGGCGCTTCGCTGATCACGCAGCGGTCGGCCGTGATCAACAAAAACGTGCTGACTCAGTGCGAGACGCTGATCGTGCTGCGGACGACGGCGCCGCAGGACCGCAAGGCGATCAAAGAGTGGATCGACTTCCAGGGCGGGAGCCGGGATGTGCTCGAATCGCTGCCGCAGTTGCGAGACGGCGAGGCCTGGATCTGGTCGCCTCACTGGCTCGGCGTGATGGAGCGCGTGCAGGTGCGACTGCGCCGGACGTACGACAGCGGTGCAACGCCAGAGGATTCGCGCAGGGGCAAGCGCGCGGCGCGCCTCACCGACATCGACCTGGCGGGACTGGAGAAACGATTCGCCGAGTCGGTCGAACGCGCAAGGGCGGACGATCCGAGGGAGCTTCGGAAGAAGATTGCATCGCTCGAGAAAGAGCTGCGCCGGCTGGGTGGCGTGAAGTCGGAGCCCGTCCGCGTCGAGGTACCGGTCCTGCAAGATGATGAGCGCAAAACGATCGAGGATTTGCGGGACGGTATTGAGAGCGCCGCCGCGATGACGTCCGCTGCCAAGGAATGCGTGGAGCTCTGCTCCCGAGATATCGGGCTGCTCCGGAGTGCGGTTGAGGCGCGGACTACAAAGGCCGCCAAGCCTGCGCAGGCGATGCCCGCGATGCAGCCCCGAGAACCCGCTGTAGCGATGAACGGCGCAGGAAGCGGCCAAGTCCCGGGCGGCAAGTTCCGAGCGATGATGGTCGCCTTGGCACAGCGAGGCGGTCCGCTCACCGCCCGCCAACTCGCGACCCGATCCGGCGGAGCCGTCAGTGGTACCTTCGACAAGTACATGGCGCGCATGCGCAAAAGCGGTTGGGTGACCGGCTCCAAGCACGAGCTCCGAATCACCGCAGAGGGATTGGCCGCGCTGGGTGACTATGCCCCTCTGCCAACCGGAGCGGAGCTGCGCCGCTACTGGCTCGACAAGGTAGGCGGTGGAAGAAAGCGCGCCCTCTTGGAACAACTCTTCGCTCACTACCCCGAGCCGCTGACATCGGAAGAGCTCGCAGCCGCGGCCGGCGGGGTTATCAGCGGGACGTTCGACAAATACATCGCGTACCTGCGTCGACTGGAGCTGGTGGAGGGCACGAAATACGCGCTCAAGGCCAGCGATGATCTCTTCGATGAGGGCTGAACGATGACTGACCGACTCACCGACGAGCAGCTAGACGAGCTGCGGAAGCTGGCGGAGGGCGCAACGGGTGGCAACTGGTCCTCAGATGCAAACTGGGTCCGGGCGGTCAGGTCGCCGAGACAGTCGACCTGACGCGCAGGGACGCGAAGTTCATCGCCGCCGCCGATCCGCCGACGGTGCTCGCGTTGATTGATGAGATGCGGGAGTTGAGGGAGCGCGTCGATCAGTACACGGAGCTGGAGGACGGAGTGGGGCTGCTGATGGTCGTGAGGTGCCCGTGGTGTGATCACGGTATCCGAGGGAAGCGGCCAGCGGGCCAACGTGCACAACTCCGCGACATCCCCCACGGGACGGACTGCCCATTTCGAGTCGTGGAGGACCAATGAGCACCGCCCCCAAGCGTCCCGCCGCCGAGGTGCGCCCGATCGCCGAGCGCATCGTTGAGGAGCTGCGGCCGTACTGCGAGCGTATCGAGATCGCGGGGTCTCTGCGGCGCCGGTGCGAGTACGTCTCTGACATCGAGATCGTGTGCGAGCCGCGCACCGGTGATGTCACTCGAGCGGATGATGGGGACCTGTTCGCATCGACCCACACGCTCAATCTGCTCGACGACTACGTGTCCGCACAGCTCGCCGGCCCGGTTGATTGGCAGCCGCGGCTCGACAGGAACGGTCGGCGCGCGTGCGGACGAAGGTACAAGCGCCTACTCGTCGACGGCGTCCCGCTCGATCTTTTCTCGGTGATCCCGCCGGCGCAATGGAGTGTGATCCTGGCCATACGCACCGGGCCGGCGGAGTTCTCGCGGCGGCTGGTGACGCAGCGATCGCACGGCGGCTATCTGCCAGATCGGTACCGCGTCCGCGAAGGGGTGCTCTCCATGCGCACGGACACCGGCGGCGCTGCGGTCCCGATCGACACCGAGCACGAGTTGTTCGACGCGATCGGCATCGACTGGATCGAGCCAGAGGAGAGACGGTGAAGCAATTGCGCACGTATGAAGTGCGGACCCGGAAGTACGGGACTGTCATCTACCAGACTGACCGGGGTATCCGCGCTGCAGAGAAATGGGCAGCTCAGCTTGCTGAGCCCGAGGAGCGAGTCGTCGTCCGTCGTGGTCTTTTTTCGTCGCCATGCCAGCGCTGCGATAGTCGACCCTGTTGTTGCTGATGAGCACCGCCCCCGACGAGAAATGCCCGATCTGTAAGCATTTGGTGTCGCTGGACCCGTTGCGGATAGGGCGATGGCGTTGTTTTCCCTGCGGCTTGGCATGGTGGAGGTTGGCAAGCGAGCATGGCCGATTATTTGGAGCGCATTAACCGAAACCAACGGAATCCTGGCGACCAGCGAGGATGCCGCGCGAGTAAAGGCACTCGGGAAAGCACTCGACGCAGCCGAGGAGGGGAAGGGGCAGCAATGAAAGAGCGCCCGATCATCTTCGACGGCGACATCGTGAAGCACCGCCCCACCGGTGAGACTTGGATAGTCGTGCGCGTCGTCGGCGACTACGTCGAGCCTGCAGGGTGGCCGACCAGCCAGGGCAGGATTAGTGACTGCACGATGGTCAAGCAGGCCGTGGCCGGGTCTCTCCTGATCTTGCGCGAGGTGACGCAATGATCCGCCGCATACGCAACGCGATACGTCTGGTGAACGGGAAGCCTCTACCGTGTCCGTTCTGCGGACGCGATCCGGCTCCATTTTTCTGAGATGAGCACCCGATCTAAACAGCGTGCGATTGCGCGACGACTAGCGAAGGGCGCCGCCGGGGAATGGGAAAAGCGAGTGTTCGCCCCGGGGTACGTCCGGCAGTGGTTACGAGAGCGCGGCTGGTCGGGATCGGGGGAGTACGCGACATGCGAGCTTGGATACACAAACAACCACCACCGCGTTTCTGTTACCCGCCTCGACACAGAGTGGGGCGAGGTACTCCACCTATGGATTGAGCGTCACGACGAGCGCCCAGGTCATGACTGGCCAACACTGCAGCGGATCAAGGATGAGATCGCGGGACCGGACCGCGTTGCTATCGAGGTCTACCCCAAGGCCGACGACGTGATCGACGATCACAACATCTATCATCTGTACGTCCTTCCGGAGGACTTCCAGCTTCCGTTTGGATTGAAGCCGTGAACATCCTCGCTCTCGACCCCGCAACCAAGATGGGCTGGGCGCACTCCTGCGGAGTTTCCGGCACGTGGGATCTATCCATCCGCCGCGACGAGAGCGCGGGCATGCGCCTGATTCGACTGCGCGGCAAGCTCGCCGAGATCGCGCGCGACGTTGGCGTCGACCTGGTCGTGTACGAGGCCGCGCGACACGCGGCGCCGAAGATGCAAGGGGCGCTCGTGACGCAGGCGATGATTCAGGGCGTGCTGATCGCCTGGTGCGAGGAACACGGCATCGAGTACCGCGGCGTCAGCCCGAGCGAGGTGAAGAAGCACGCGACAGGGAAAGGCAACGCCGGAAAACCGGCGATGATTGCCGCCGCGAAGGAGAGGTGGCCCGATCGTGTTATCGGTGACGACAACGAAGCCGACGCGCTGTGGATCCTCGATTTGGCGCTGCGGGAGTATGGGGAGGCGGCGTGAACGGGTCAGTTGGGCGCGTATTCGTCCAACGTGGATGTGTCCGGAAGGACTGTGAATGTCCTAGCCCACGCGCCCGATTTGGGCAGCATGAGAGCGCGGATTGACTGACGACAGCGCTGGGCTAGTCCGGCAGGCGCCACAGATACTCGCGCCCCGGCCGCACCGTCTCGACGAGCACGCCGAGTCGCGCGCAGGCTGAGCGGATAGCGCGACGGCTGATCCCCGCCTGCTCCGCATCTGAGTACACATCGCCGGGCGCGGCGGCGGCACGTAGTCGCTGCGCCAGCCACTCGTCAGTGCGCTCGATACGCGTCGGCTGCGTGGGTGACCGCCCGCGACAGTGTCGACATGAGACCGGGTGCGGCGATCTCGCGCGCCATTGCCCACCGCACGAGCGGCATTTGACATCGTAGCGCTGGATTTTGTGCTTTTTCGCTGCCACGGGGGAAAGAATAGCAGGGGGATGGCGTTTTGTCGAGATTCCTCTTGACAGGGGTGCCGATTTGTCGTATTATGTATGCACTGAGGAGGGAAAAGACATGACGAGATTTGCAAAACTCAAAGACGGCAGCTGGGGGCTGAGGGGAAAGGATCTGAAATCGGGGTCCGAGGTAGTCGTAACAAAGCGCTCGGGGGAGCGAACGACAGCGACAGTCGGGCATGTACTGTGGACGGGCGATGACGGGACGATGCTCGCTAAGATCGCCGGTGAGCGTCGCAATCGACGCAGCAAAATGGGTCCGGGGCACGGAGTCGCAGCAGCAGTGCCGGGCTATGATAGCTACTGCACTGACAATGATGAGTGCAGGTGTTACGACTGCTGCCCTTGAGGGTCCCAAAATACACCCGGCGCGCGACAGCCCGTCGGCCGGGGGAAGCAAGCAACGGGCACGGAGGCGAACATGACGAATATCAAGAACAGGATGCGCAAGGTCAGCTTGAAGCGGTCGGGGAAAAAGCCCTTGAAGTTTGAGGGGGTACTCGATTTTTGCTGGTGGGGCAATGGAGAGCGCGCTGCATATCTAGACGAAGTCGAAGTTTATCGCAGTCGCACCGGGCGCTGGATTGCGCACGCAAAAGACTACTCAATTTTTCAGGGCTACGAAGACGAGTCGTTTCTCGCAGTCTCAGCAAGCACGCCGGATCAGTTGTTCGATGCGCTAGCTGCCGCCGGAGCAAAAGCTGTTCTTCTTGACGCGATTGCTGATCACTACGATCTAGGGGAGCACGTTCAGTGATAATGCGCGTCCTCGACTACGACGCAGTCACGGCCCTGCTGTCAGACGATCCGGCCCACGCCGAGATCGTCGATGGTGGGACCTGGCTCGACCCCGAGCACCTGCGCGGGTGGATGATCGGCAACGGCTGGTATCTCGGTCCCGCTGACAATCCTACGGAATTCAAACGCTGGCTCGATCAACGCGATGATCCGGTAATCGACGCGGAACGGGTATTCTGTCGCGCCGTGTACTACTTTACGGCTCGCCGCCCCGACTGGGACCGGGCGCGGCTCGGGGGTGCGGCAGATCAATTGTGTACCCTTGCGACGGGGTGCGGGAGCCCCTACGTCATCGAAGACAAGGACCCGCGCTGGCAGTGGGCAGGCGAGGTTCTTCGTTCAATCTTCGCGGAGACGATCGACGGGGCGACGCCGGCGGCTACTGCGCGACTTGCTCTACAGCTAATCGAGACACTCTACTCGCTGCCGCTGCCGAGCGACGACACGGGCCGCGCGTCAGTGCTGATAGGCGAGGCGATTGGCCTGCTCGATGAGTCGCGCGCAAACTTCAAGTCGAAGAAAGTCGCCCAGGCCCGGGAGATCCTGGAGCGTTTGCGGTGACAGCGCACGAAATCGCTCAGCGCCTACGCGGCTACATCGGCGATACCGCTCAACAGTATCCAGGCGCCTGGAACCAGATCGCAGCTTTTCGCGAGCAGCGCCGCGAGCTCGGAGACTGGCCGCAGTGGTGCTACTGCCCGATTGCCGGGGCCTACGCAGTTGTCAGCCGCGGTAGCGATCGGCAACTCTCCTGGGCCGAGGGGCTGCATGTATCGAAAGTCGCGGCCCTCGCCGCCTGGCGCGCGACTCAGGGCATCTACCTTTACGACGCCACGCTACTCGATGCGCTCTGGAGCACGTCCGTTGACGGAGAGCTGCCGGTTGACGTCATCACCAAGCTCCCCGAGTGGTGCATCTACATACCAACGCTGGTGCGCACCATCGGCCACCTTGAGATCGTCGGCTACTTCGCGCACCTGGAGCACGACATGAACGAGGGCCGGATGGAGCTGAGGCTCCTACTCGACTGCGTAAGCCCCGACCCGATATTGTTGCCGATCCCGCTACACATTTGGCGAGACGGTGGATTTCCGGCCGCGATTCGGGGCGCGATGGAGGAAGCTGAGTTTCAGTCACGTGTTCGAAACGCGTACACGCCCGAAACAAGAGCGGGGCTCGGTGCGATCGAGCGAGTAGCCCAAGGTTGTGAGCCACTCGTGTCGGTGCTGCTCTATCTCTGTGCCGAGAACGCAGAGATTGCCGACCCAAAGGAGCGCGACAGGGCGCCGGGAAATGATCGCTTACGGCGTGTGCGTGGCCGCGAGGTCCCCGCCGAGGGCGTCGCGTGGCAAGTGGGCTACCGAATGGGGCAAGCGCTACGTGATGCTACAGCGCGTGCTGATGGGGGAGATTCCGGGGGCCGGGGCAGCGTGTCGCCGCACGTGCGCCGCGCGCACTGGCATCATTACCGCACCGGTAAGGGGCGCGTGAATACCGAAATACGCTGGCTATCTCCGATCCTTGTCGGCGGTGTCGACGCCCCGGACCTTCCGACGGTACGCAAAGTGCGGCGGTAACATGCACAGCCGGCGCCGAGCGATAACCGCCGGCGCCGGTTGCGTGGAGGAGCGGGCTGGGGGAGCCCGCGGGGGGAACTTAGGTCGTGTGCGGCTCGATCCGGTAGTCGCGGATGATGCGGAGCTTGCGTAGCGACTCGAACACCGCGCGCATACGACAACACGCGTGCTGCGCACCGTCGATGACTCCGCGCTGATAGTCGGTGAGCTCGCCCGACTGAACCTCGAAGTGTGACGCCGTGATAGGCTCGCGAGAGAGCTGATCTGACTCGCGCAGCAGCTCCTGCCCTGCGCTCAGTACGTCCTCGAGCTCTACCGACACGGTCCCCTGGGTGGGGACGACGGTGACGCTGACCTTGTATCTGACTGTGTCGCTCATGTCGTTGCTCCTTCCGCTTCTGCGGCCGCGATTCGCGCACGGTACCGAGCCTGCGCATCGTCGAAGTCGGTTTGCGTCGCGGCAAGTTCTTCCTCGGTGGGTTCGTCGTCGACGAACAAGCCGATCAGAGTCGAGCCGGTGCGCACCGTGTCGAGTGCCTCGAGTACGACGTCGAGCACCTCGCGCGCCTTGCCGCTGAGGCTCGGTGCGATCTTGAATCCACTCCTGATTGCCAACGTGGCGACCTCGGCAATCAGCATCGTGACGAGTCCTGAGCTCATCGGATCCCTCCTTCCTTCGCTGCGTCATCGATCTTCTCACCGCGGCCGGCCTCGGCCTGGCGCACGTCGCGCGCAGGGATCAGCGAGAGCACCTGCTGCAACATGATCTGCGCAATCTGGACGTTGCCGGTGTGGGCCAATCCCTCGAAGCGGGCGATTGCTTCGTCGATCTGTTTGGCCCGCTCGATGTCGATGGCACCGCGGCCGTACGCAATACCGGCGGCGTCGTAGAGGATCGCACCAATCAGATTGGCCGCCGCCTCGATCTTGCGCGGGTCGACGTCCTGCACCTGGCGCGGCGTGCATCCGGTGACCGTGACCGCGCTCCCGCCGCCGATCAGCAGCGCGAGCACGAGGCCTACTCTCCCAACAGCCTGGGCGATCATGCCTCGACCACCCCGTATTCGGTGAGCAAGCGGCGCGCCTGGTCCTCTGGGATGCCGAGCAGCGAGACGAACAGCATGATGAGCCCCTCGACGTTGATTTGCGGCGGCGCAACCGGGTCCGGATCTGGCGCCGGGGCTGCCTCTTCCCACTCGACCGACAGTTGCGGCCCCGTCAGTCGGCCGTAGTAGCGATCGACCTCGCCGGTGCCGAACAGAGCGCTCCACACCGCGTCTTGCTGCGGGTTGCCGACCACACGGATCACGTTGACTTGCCCCGGGACGAGCTTGCTACCGTCGAGTGTAACCGTGCGCACCGCACCCGTGCGAGGAGCGTCCAGGTACGCCGTCGACCCGATCGGCACACCAACGCGCGTCTCGGAGCGGTCGGTCTCGTCGAACTGATCGCCGATGTCGACGAGCTCAAAGGTCATGTCGTTCGTGCGACCCCGGACTAAGTACGCGTGGTACTGGGTGAGATCCAGCGTCGCCGATGCGATCTCCGCGTTTAGCGGGATGTCCGACAAGTCCAGTTGGATGAACCCCTCGATCTTGAACTCATGTGTGCGCACCAGCGCGTTGCCGTCGTCGTCGAGAGCGCGACGATGCCAGTCGCCGTAGTACACGTGCAGTCGGCTACGATTGATGAACGGCCGCTCGTGCGGCGACCGCGTGAAGCCCGGCAGCGTGATGCTGTAGGCGATCGAGCCCAGCACCTCGCCTTGTACTCTTGCTTCGTTCATTTGCCTCTCCTTCATTGTCGCGCCGAGCCCATCCCGGCGCTCACCTGAGCCACGCAGCGACGCGCGGCAGAAAATCCAACCAGGGGAAATCCGGCCCGGGGTCGATCTTGCGCCCGGGCGCGATGTGCTCATGCCCGACGATGCGGTTGAGCGGGATGCGATACTTCGCGGCAGCGCCGCCACACCAATCGATCAGTGCGGCGAGCTGCTCGTCTGAGTAGTCGACGTGAGCCTCGCCGTCGTGATCGACGAGACCGACACCGAGCGAATACTGATTGACGTTCGGCCGTCCCCAAAGCTCCGAGCGCCCCGCGTGCCAGGCCTTTTGATCATCGTCGACGCAACGGTAGATCCGGCCATCGCGGTCGACGATGACGTGGTAGGATACGCCCGACTCTTCGCGGCCGATCCAATCAAGCGCGCTCTCGGCGGTGCGGCTCACTGTGTCGTGGATCACGATACAGTCGATCGACACGCCTCGGCGCGAAGAGTGATTGGGTGATGGTCGCTGAATCTCCATCACCACACCCTTCTCAGCGCCGGCGGCTGCGCGAGCGGCGAGTCGAGCTGGATCCAAATCAGAAGCCACAAGTAAGCGAGTGCTTTTGTGGCGTGTGCAGCGGTGAACAGCGCATCGAGTGATTGGGCCGAGAACCCCATCACAACACCCGTCAGCAGGTGCAGCGCGATGCACGTGGCGAGGATCCGATTGCCGCGGAAGATCGCCAAGAGCGGCAAGTAAGCGACGACGTGCAGGATCAGCTCCGGTGGACGCCAGCCGTATACGTACGCCGGCGGTAGCGGGAGCAGAAACACGCCGGCGAGCGCCGCGCACCCGACCAGAAGCTCGGCACCGATCAGCAGAATCGGTGAAAATCGATACCCCACCCCCCTGAGTGCAAGCCACGAGCGGTAGAATCCCAGTGCGATCCAGAACCGCCCCAGCATCCACGACCACGGAACGATCCGCTCAGTCACGTACGGCGTAGGCTCCGGCATCGCAGAGAGAACCCCGTGCAAAATGTCGAGCACGCCGGCGAGAAAGAGCGATGCGCCCAGCGCCAAGGCCCAGCGGTGCGCGGTGTTCCGCAGCGCGCGTACGACCAGCGCCAACCCGCTGACCCAAGCAGTGACGCCGCAGCCGATCTCGATGCCGCGATGCAGATCGAGATCGATCACGTTTCCCTCCGTGGATCTTCCTCGGCCACTCGTCTGGGCTCGGGCGGTTGCTCCACTCGAACAACGGCTTCCGACTGGCGTATCTCCTGCGCCTCGGTAAGAGGGCCGCGAGCGTCGTACTTGCTCAGGATGTGGACCAGTGTGAGCGCGATGCTGGCACCGCCGAAAGCAATACCAATGACAAACAAAACCTCGGCAAGCATGGTGCTACCTCCCCATGAGCTTGGCGAGCGCCTCCAGGATTTCCGGAAGCTGCTCGAAGAATTGCGACGCGACTACCGACACAGCGCCGATCAGCGCTGTCGCAATCGCACCCTTTTTCGCTGTCTGAGCCTGCGGCTTAGGTCCTGGGGCGAGCCGCGAGTCGAGAGTCGAGTAGCGAAACGACAGAATCTGTTGGTCGATGTACGCGTAGAGCGCACGGTGCGCTTCGCGGCGACTGCGCGCTTCTAGGTCGAGTTTCTTCTCTAGTGCGTCGACCCGTCGCCCCAGCCGCTCGACTTGCGCGACCTCGGCGGTGTCGGCTACTCGTCCCTCATCCATGCCCCTGCCTCATGCTCGGGTGTGGCGGGCCCGTGCGGGGAGCGAGCGACCAACTCACATCTCCCCGCATGGGCCGTCCTTGGGCCGGCATCCACGTATTCAGGCGGGACTCTCGGCCGCCGCCTTGCGAACTTGGTCGAGAATTTCGCGCAACCCCGTACCCGCCATTCCGGCCAGAGCGCCGACTACCACCCCTTGGTCTTCGAGACCGGGGAGCAACGTCAGGCCGGCCTGCACCAGCCCGCCGATGATCGGAGCCAGAACCGGCAACGCCACCTTCGGAATCCTCGGGACTGCGTACCGCACGAGCTGAATGACCGCCGGCGTCAGTCCCGTGATCAGGGCGACGAGCAATGAAGCATCCATATCGACCTACTCCTCCTTGGCCGGCTCCCGAATGATCGGCAGCACGACCTCCATGAGGGCGCCGTCGATGCCCTCGCACTTCTCCACCTCGCAGAAGTCCACCTTGTGGACTTGGACCTCTTCGTTTTCTTCGACGAAACTCTGGAACTGTTCGCGGCGCAGGTCCTCAGCTTCGACCGCCTTGGCGCACTCCTCGCGCAGCTCCTCGAGCTTCTCGGTGCACTCATCACGCCGGTCGGCGGGAATGCAGTACTCGCGGTTCTCGACCCGGGGCTGCCCCGCTTCGTCGAGATCGGCGAATTGAATCACGATGTCCTTTCGCCGCTCCAGGTACTCCTGAAACTCCGGCGCCGGTGGCTTGTCTGCCTCAGCGACAGCCTTGGCCACCCGCTCGAACGAGTCGCGCGTGCGGGCGAGCGCGTAGAGGAAGCGGTGGCCGCCCTTGAGGCCCGACAATCGCGGGGCGGCGGTCTCTCGCAGAAACCGCAGTACTTCGGATCGGGGAAGTTCGATGGTCTCCATTTCCAAGTACTAGTTGAGGATTCGTGAGGCGTCGAGCGGTTTCTACGGTGTCGGCGTCGGTGTCGGGGTGAACGGCTTGTAGGTCGGCTCGCCGTGTGAGACTCGCCATCCGTTGGCGACCCCCCAGTGCTTGACCATCTCCTCCTGGCAAACCTCGCGCACGAACGAGAACGGAATCTCGGAGTTGTCCGGGTTGGGAACCACCTTGGGGTTCGCTCCCGGGTGCCCCTCGCAGTTGCCGGACATGCGCGCCGTGAAAAACAGAGCCTCACATACGTCGATTCGCTTGGTCGGGTCCGGGTCGTCGGCGATGATGGTCTCGTCGCAGCCCGAGCACGGCGAGAAACCGCCACCAAGGAAGTCCGAGGCGAAGTGGTACGGGAAACGGTTGACGAAGGCCGCCGCACAGTCGGGGCTCGCGTGTACACCGTCGCCGCTCGGGCCCGGATTGGGTGACTCGAAGTTCTTCAGCTTGGTTATGATCCGGTTCATTTGCGGAGTGACGAAGTCGCGCTCGTAGCAGCTCCAAACACCCCACGCGTCGGGGTCTGCATAGGTGCTGGGGACGTCCTTCCAGCGGTGGGTGTCGCACGGCTTGCACCACTCGCCGAGAACGAAGCCCACGGCGCGGCACACGTGGTTCCAGATCCACTCGTACTTCTGGTGCGGATCGGAGCAGTTGCGCCGCACCTTGTCCTGCTCGGTGTGGTCTTGGGTGTTCTGGTGCCGGTTGTCGGTCGGGACGTGGTTCGGCACCCGCAACGTCAGGATGCGCCCCTCCCCGGGAATGTCGTCGTCGGGCACGTCACCGCCGAAGGCGTTGGGCTCATACGAAGCGTCACAGGCGCCGTCGACGTAGCTCTGACCGGGGCAGTGCGTCGAATGTGGGCAGTCCTCGACGCACATGTTCCCGTGGTAGCGGTAGATCCGGTTCCACCCGTCACTCAGCGTAGAGCGCGCCGGGCAGTCCCCCACAGCGATCGTCGGCGCCGCCGTCCATGTGCTAAACGGCGTGGCCGTCGGCGTCTGGCTCGGGCCCGGCGTCGGAGTGTCGGTCGGTGTGTAGGTGTTCTCGGGCGTGGTCGATGGGGTGAAGGTGAAAGTCGGGGTGTGGCTCGGGGTTGGGTACGGCGTAAACAAGGGATTTCGCGGCATCCGCGACGGCCCGCAGTTCATGATGCGCTCGGTGAACCAGAATTCCTCACCCGGTTTGTTCTGGAGCTCGTACACGCAGGCCTCGGTCGCCCGCGCCCGCAGCTTGTGCGGGTTGTCCTGGATGCACCAGGGGATGGAGAAGGTCAGCGACGACGAACCCAGGCACTCGAAGTCGTCCGAGCACGTCGCCAGCGGTCCGGCCGTGCAGTAGTAGTCCGCCCCGCACGTGCCGCCCGCCCCGCAATCGGCATCGACCGTGCACGTGCAGCTCCCCTCGCCGCCCCCCTGGGCGAGCTCGCCGTCTTTGAGCGCTCGCCACGGCCGGGTGTAGAAGTACTCGAAGAGCCGCTGCTCATCGATCCACGGGAACGGGCCGAATTCGTGATTGTCGGCCACGGTCCTCATCCAGCGGCGCATCTGCAGCCAGTCGCAGTAGGCGACCTCCGCCTCGGTCTTCTCGATGTCGGCTGCGTCGTTGGCGCACTCATCAGTGAGCTCGCGCCAGGTGGGGCTGTACCGAATACGAATCAGCGGGCGCGGGCCGTGGGGTCTGCACATGCCGCCACCCGGACAGGGGCAATCGTCCCCCGGGCAGAGCTCGCCACTATTTAGGTGCTCGCACACCTCGCCGTCGCGGTCCCCGCCCTCACACTCGAGCCGCAAGGTCTCCTTGATGGCGTCGAGGAAGTTGTACCTGACAGCCGCGTGGTTGATGCGTTGCTGACAGAGCCCCGGCGAGGGGCATCCGAGGGCTGTCACACCGGGGTCGTCCTCGCCGAAGACGTTGTCCTGGCACCAGCTATCCCAAGCGCCGGGGTTCGGATCTCCGGTGCACGGCGAGCTCGAGCAGTCATCACCGAAGTCGGCGCCGTCGATGCAGCGCCGGTTCTCGCCCGCGGACTCAAACGGCCCCCGCTTGGTGTGCACGGTGCACGGATCGCCGTCGCCAGCGCCGCCGTGACAGAGCCCCTGCCTTGGGTGGTAGGCGGTGAGCTTCCACTCTTCGAGACCGAGCGAGATGGCCTTGAGGTCGGCGACGACCGATCCATTCCCGCGCCAGGCCGTAGCGGAGCCGACATCACAGGTCCCGTCGGTGAGGGCCGCTCGGTCTGCCACCTCGTGGCTGAAGCTGCCCGTGACGTTGTGCTCGCAGATTCCGTCGAATTGCTCGTCGCGGGCCAGGATCTCGGTGAAGTAGACCGCGCCGCCGGTGCTATGGTCGCCATCCTCGGCGTAGCCCAGCAGTCCGTCCGGCACGCCGGGGGTGGGGCCGTTGATGTCCTGGATCCTCGGCGGTCGCGGCGTCGGCGTGGGGGTGTCGGTTGGCGTCAGCGTGATGGTGAATGTCGGCGTATTGGTCGGTGTGTTCGTCTTGGTCGGCGTATCGGTCACCGTCGCGGTCACGGTCACGGTGGGCGACGGCGTCGGGGTCGGAAGCGTACCCTGGTTCGGGATCAACGACATCGCAAAGAGCATCGCCTCGTTCGCGTCCTGCTCCTTGCTGCCGGTGTTGTTCTGGGCGTACAGCTCGACGGAGTGGGTCGGCGCCGCCGAAAGGTGCTCGGTCATCACCAGGGCGGTGTGGATGTAGTCCGTGTCGGCCGCGTTATCGAGCCACTCGTCAACGGTGATGATCGTCGTCCCGCGCAGGTCGGCGGAGACCCGAGCCCCACGCGCACCCGCGCCCTTGTCGCAGCCGCTGTTGGCGTTGTCGCAAGGGGATAGCGTGGCGTAGCCGCTCACGATGACCGGGCCGGGATCGGCAACCGTCGGGGAGGTCGCGAGGTTTAGCGTCGCACCGATTTGTTCGCGAGATGTGCCGTCGATCGGCGTGAGGCTTTTCTGCGGCGGCGAGCCGCTAGTGAATTCCGCATGCGGATAGGTCGCCCCACCGTCGTCGTCATTCGTGCTGAGAATGTGCAGTTGCGAGGAGCCGAAGACCGAGACGTCGCGCCCGGAAGAGTCGGATTGAAACTGGAGCCCCACCGTCCACGTCCCGGCGTTCAGGATTGTAGTGCCGAATCCGGGCAGTAGTACCGAGTGGATATCGCGCGAGGCCTCCAACGTAACGGTGGCGGTAGCCGATACTCCTGGGGACGCACACCCGATGCTCGTTCCGTGGCACCAAATGAGCCGCACCTTTGCCACGCGCGCGCCGGCCAATGTCACCGAATACAAGCTCAGCGATGCCGTCGCGCGGAAGTAGCGGAAAAACAACGGACCCGTCGGACCCGCGGTCACCTGCACCGTGGTGCTGGCCACATTCGTCCAGCTCGCATCGGTCGTGCTGGTCGCATGGGCGGTATGGAAGGCGCTTGCGTAGCTCGAGTCGAGCTCGGCCACGCCGTCGTGCGAGACGTTGGAGAAGATGGTGATGGTACTGTCGGTCTCAACCTCGATCGACTTCCCGTCGTCGTTGAGCTCGCACCACAGCCCGACCTTGATGTCTCGATCGACGCTGGTGAATGTGGCCGATCCGCCCATGGCCAGATCGTCGTCGGCGTCGCCGGTGTCGTAGAATCCGTTGGAGCAGCCCTGGTTCTGCGGCTCAGGGGACGTGGCTGAAGACAAGCAGCTCGTCGGCGCGCCGCCGCTGCACGTCCCCACGCCGGCACAATCGGAGTCCTCGGCGCACACCTCTCCGTCATCCGCGCCGCCCTCGCACTCGTAGGCTTGCAGCGTGCACCCCGCGTGCCATGTCGCGGTCCCGGTGGGATTGATCATCAGCACCGCCTCGGCGTGGATGTCCTGAGACTGCGCGGCCAGGCCTTCGAGCTTGACCGTGGTGATCAGGACCGGGTCCTCGCTTGATACCGAGACGTCAGACGTCGTCACGACCGTGTTGCACGGCAACTCCCCGGGTTCCGAAAATGTCCCGTCACACGGCGCCGCCGCCGCACTGCGCGCCAGTGTGATCAGCGCGAGCCCTATCCAAAGAAGTGACCTACCTCTCCCGTCATCCATACCTCTGCCTCATCGTGTGTGGCGAGCCTGCGACGGGGGCGAGCGACCAACTCACATCCCCCGCAGCGCGGACTGTCCTTTTCGTTGGCGGCGCCGCTCAGTAGCAGAACCAGGCAACCTCCGCGTCGTAGGTGCCGGAGCACCCGGTTCCGTCGCACCGCATTGCGCGGCCGATCTCCTTTGCGACGACCCAGCCCAGGCCCGCAGGCGGCGACGTGCACGTGCCGCTGTCGGCGCCGGCGGCGACACTGCATGCAACCGATCCGTTCCCGCCGCCGCCGGGGTCGTTGACGTCAAAGATCAGGTTCCAAGTGGCGTTTGCGGGAAGGGCGGTGCGCACTCCCGAGTCATTCAGCACAGTGATGGTTACGGCGCGGATCTCCGGGCACGGAACCATCGCCACGAACTCGCCGTCGTTGCGCGAGGTCGACATCGAGCCGTCGCCGCGGATCCAGCGCTTGGTGCCGTCGGCGAGCACGAATCCGTCGACCACGAACGAGTGGCGAATCGGCGGATGATCGAAGGTGAACCCCTGCTGCGCGAAAATCGCCGACGGCGTCAGCGCGCCCAGGAAATTGGCGGCGATCGAGAGCCCAAAGACGTTGTCGTCAGGCTCGCTGCCGTCGAAGTCGAAACCGGGCCGATACGTCGTGAAGCGTGGATCGGTGGCGTAGGGCAAGCCGTTGGGGTCTTCGATCTTGCGGATGGGACCGCGAAACATGGTGCACCTGCTCCCTGGATTGCCAGCGGGGTCGGTGTAGGGGCTGCAGAGGATGTCCATCTCCTCCTCGGTGGGCAGCGGGCAATTCCCGGGGGCAACGTTGCCGTTGCCGGATTGAAGCAGGCATTGGGCGTGAACCCCTTGTACCACAAGGGCTACGGCAATACCGATTGCGATTGCGCGAGCGTTCATGTGTATCCTCCTCACGTGATCGTGAAGCGAAAGAACAACACGGTGACGCGGATGCGCCCGCTGTTGTTCGGCCAGTTCAGGCCGTCCGTGGTGCTGATGATGATCGGGGTGGGCGTGGTCACCTGGTGCATCACCGCCGACGGAACGTCGAGATTGTCATCGTCAGTGCCGCCTCCCACATTGGTGCCGAACATCGTATCAGCCCCGGGGATGCCGACGTTGTAGCTCTGCGACGGATCGACCACGTTGCGGACGATCACCCGGGCCATGATTGCGCCAGTGGGCACGAGAGCGAGTGTCTGGAGAAACGAGACGGTGTTGTTGGTGGAGAGCAGGACCTCGGCGTGGTCGGGCTTCATTTCGACGCCGCCGGGCGACGTCACGACCCCCCCGCCGGCGCCGACACTCGCCTCGCCGCCGCTGGAATCGACGAACACGGCCGTTCCGTCGCGGATGAACAGGCGGTAGTAACCGGATGCGGGGTTCGGGACCGTCGCGCCCGACGAGAACTCTTTGAACTCGAGGATTCCGCCGCGCTCCGATGCAGCCGCCGACCCAACGGCGCCGAGGGTGTAGGTGCCCAGGTCCTCGCACTCGAGAAGCCGTCCCGTCCCGCCCTGCTTGATCTGCAGCAGCGCGCCTGCGTCGGTTGCGTTCTCCGCGTCGATCACGACCAGTGGGTTCGCCGCACTTGCCTCGTTGCGGTGCAGGTAGGCGGCCATTCCCGAGCTCGCCTCGGCGTCGAGGGCGTTGCCGCCGGCCGCCAGAGCGACGACACCATGCGCCTGACCGGAGCCCTCGGCGTGCACGCCCGCCTTGCCGTTGGTTGTCGTGCGGGAAAATAGACCGTCCAGGGCGCCGCCTTCGACGTTCAGGCGGCCCGTTGCCAGAGATTGCGAGTTGACTGCCACCGTGTCGGATGTGGGATTGGTACAGAGCAGGTACTCGGACGTGGCGCCCTCAACGCGCAGCACGCAGTTGCCGCCCGCCTCGTTGACCACGAGCTCGGGACCGCCGACGGTCAGGATTTCGTCGGTGTTGCCGCTGATGAACTTTGCGACCGGCACCGTCGGATTGAAGTTTTGGACTTGGAGCGCGTGCGAGGCGTTGGCGTTGCTGTTCTCCACGATCTCGACAACGGCCGAGGTCGTGGGGTTGAGCGAATTGCGCTGAAACTGGCCAAGCAGTCCATCGCCCAGGGAGGACACCGAGAGCCCCAGGCCATCGCCGGCAATGACGTTGATTCCGGTGCCGCCGACCACCTCCACATTGAGGCCACCGCGGTTGGCGTCGGCTTTCGTGAACACGCGGAAGTTGTTCTGCACCTCGGCGAGCGTGACGCCCAGGCCCACCGCCGCATCACCGGCGTCTAGCACCAGGAGCTCTGAGCCCGCCGCGTCGTTCCAGCGCCAGTCGACGTCATCGCCGGGGGAGTTGAGCACCGAGTCGGTGACGGGGTCGCTCAGTTGGTATTGCGGGTGGTGGTCGGAGCCCAGGTCGGGGAAGTCGGCGTGTAGGGTCGGGGTGTTGGCGACAGTGATCACCGTGCCGTCCGAGCGCTTGTATTTGAGCTGATCGCTTTCGGCGTAGACTGCGAGGTCGCCCGCGGTGGCCGGCGAGCCCGGCGCCGTGTCGCTCGTGAGGAGCAGCGAGTTGTTGGCCAGGTCGAGGTCGGCTGCCATACCCGACGAGCCGTCGAGGCGCAGGTAGAGGCTGTCGTGGTTGTGCGGCGGCACGCCCGAGCTCACCCCGAGAGTGATGTCCGGGCCGCTGTTCGGCCGCACCTTAAGATCGCCCGCCGCATCGTCGAACCACAGCCACCGGTAGCCCGCCGGCGGCGCGCCGCTTGGTGCCACCTCCGGCATCTCCCACACTCCGGCGGCAAGCGAGGCCGCGCGAAACAGCGTACCACCCGCAACCGTCTCGAAATCGAGCCGTGCATCGGCGGCGCCGGCCGCGGGATCGTCCCACACCGCAGCCACGCGAGCCGCGTCCGTGAGCGCTCCGGCGGCGTCCGAGAGCCGGTAGAGCAGCGCGCCGCCGTAGCCCTGGGCACGACCAGATGGCGCGTCCGCACGTATCGAAAGGACGTTGTGCGTGACGTCGGTCTCGGGAGTGATCTTGTTGACGGTCAGGATGTCAGGCGCCGTGACGTTGAAGGCGCGCGTGCCGTCGAGCGTCTGGTACTCGTCGCCCTGCTTGCCGTCGAGGAGATCCGCATCGATGCCGGAGTCTTCGCCGTCGAAGGCCAGCAGCGAGTCACGGACGTACTCGCCGGACAAGTACGGGAAGGCCAGGTAGCCCTCGGCGTCGAGTAGAGCCACACCGGAGGCCTTGCCGAGCATGTCCTTGTGGCACTCGAATTCGTCCATCCACTTGCGCAGCTCGTCGGTGGTGCCCTGCACGCTTGCGGCGGGGTCGATCTGCGTGCGATCGAGTGTGCCCGCCTGCGGGAGCTCGGTTGCCATCTCTCTACGTCCTCCTCAGTCGAGCGCCCTGGAAGGCGACGTCGATCACGGGGTTGATGGGGTTGCCATCCTGGTCGGTCAGCGCGATGCGGGCGCCGTACTCGGTCTTGGCCATGATGCGCGGGGCGGCGGCGCGCAGCGCGGGGCTCGTGTCCTCTTCGTTGTCCGGGTCGCTGTCCTGGATGGCGACCGTCACTGAATCAAGGCGCGCGAAGCGGTTCTCAGCGAACACGACCTGCGTGCCGTCCACCGCCTCATGCCCGGCCAGGATTGAGAGCTTTTTCAGAATGGGCGCAGCCGGGTCGTCCGAGGCGAGCCGCACTCTCACCTCGAGCTGCGCGCTCATGTGCGAGGTCAGCGAAGCGGGCGCAAACGAATACGTTCCGCCGGCGCTCGGATCGACCGTCGCCCACTGCTCCCACGACGCGTCGCCACCGGTGACGCCGACAATCCGGCTCTCGACGCTGATCGATGTCCCCGCCGGCTCGTCCGCCTCGTAGGAGACGTGCACGCCGTAGAGCACGCGCAGCAGCGACAGCTTCACCGGGGTGATCAGCCGGTAGCCCCTGCGCGCCCAGGCGCCGCTCGTGACAGCCGCGTGAGACTTGGCCGGGCTGAAGTCTGTGATCTGCGTCCCCTCGCCGTCAGAGCCGCGCCACTGGCGTAGAAGACCGGGGCTGTTCGGCGGTACCACCGCGCCCATGAACGCAGAGATCTGCTCCTGGGTGCGTGCGTGGTTCCAGAGGCGAACGTTGCGCAGCGTCCCGAGGTGATTGATCCCAAGCGAGATCGGATCGGTGTTGGTCGGCAGGGTGAAATCCCTGGGGGGATAGATGCGCAGCCGGCCGTCGACGTAGCCCCTCAGCCGTCCGCCCTCGTACGTGTACGCCACATGATATACGCGCTTGGGCTCGGGGTCCTCGGTCGGTGACGGGCCCATAAAAGACAGGTTCGGGTCGTCGCCGGTGTATCCGGTCGAAGCGAAGCGAAAGAACTGCACCGCGTTCGCATTCCAGACCACACCCCACGCCGTGCCCTTGCCGATCAGGGTCACGTCCTCCTGGTCGAACGCGCTGGCGCCGTCGAAGCTCACCTCACACTCGATCGTCCACGAGTCGCCGAGGTTCAGCTCGTCGGCGTGCGGGGCGGTGGCAACCGTTGTGAATCCATCGAAGCGAGCCGCGGTGTCGGGGTCGAGCTCCAGGCCGCTCTCACCTATCCGGGTGCCAAGGTGCGTTCCCGTGGCGAAATCCTCGGGCTGGTCCTCGACGGCGATGAAATCGAACCGCTCGCCGCGAGTGGTCGCCATATCGTAGTCGTCGAGCACCACCTCGATGTCGGGACGGGCGCGCACCGAGAGTCCGAAGGCGGTGACCTTCGCCTGCTTGGTGGGGGACCAGGCGGCTAGCCGCGCCTGCACCCAGCGACCGAGCTGGCCGCGGTGGCGGCGAAACGGGCGCCACTCGTCGTCCAGATTGCGCTTGGAGCGGAACTCGAGTCGATAGAGCGTGTCGCCGGCGACCTTCACCTGCGGGTCGATCACGAATCGGTGCGTTGCGTCGCCGGGCAGCTCGATCACGTCGGTGACAAACGTCACGCACGAGCGGCCGTCGCCCCACGTGGTCGTCGCAGCGGGCAAGCCCTCCACCGAGCTCAGCGGAGCTAGCGCCTCAGCAACCAGGCACCCGTCATCGGTCACGCGGCCATCGACGATCTGCCCGCCGCTCCAGCCTTCGGTCCCGTAATCGGCGCGGTAGAGGATGTCGGAGGCCGGTGGTCCTGCATCGAGCTTGGCGAATGCCACTCCGTCGGAGAAGAGACCGGTCGCATCAACCGCGCGTGCGTAGATCATGTAGAACCCGTCGCGCACTGGGGTGAGGGTGCGCAGCGTGCCCACCTTGTTGAGACTCACCGGCTCGACGGCGGCGCGCCCCAGCACTGCGGCTCGATCCCACTCTTCTGCGAGATCTACCCCGAGCGGCTCGCCCTCGTGCTCCTCGAGGAGGCGGAACTCGTACGCGGTCAGATCCGGCACGTCGTGGTACGGGAACGAGGTCGCGGTGTACTCGCGCACGCCGGTGTCGGGGTTGATCGTGATATTGAGGCCGACGGGCGCCGGCGGCGGTGCGGTGCGGTAGGTGACGCTTGCCCCGAGATTCAGCCAGTCGGACTTCAGTGAGTTCAGATAGCTGCGTACTCGGATGTGGTACCGCCCCTCGTCGAGACCGATGATCTCGTACACGTTCTGGCCGGCCACCTGCGCGGTGGAGAAGTCCTGGCCGACGCGGCGCCACTGAACCTCGAAGCCCTCGTAGAGGCTCGTGGTCGGCGGTGTGATCTCCACCACGATCTTTGCCGTCCGCGTGCCGTCGGGGTTGGTGTGGATCTCTTCGTGTGTGGCGGCGTGGGTGGGGCGATCCACCCGGAAGGGGTCGGGCAGCGTCGTGCGCGTCGGCAGGGTGACCGACTCCCCGGGCGCGGCGTAGATCTCGTCCGAATACTCGCGCATCTTGAGAAGGGGCTGGCGCGTGGTCGGATCGAAGGTCGCCTCTTCGACGAGGTAGGGCTTGTTGTCGAGGCCGAACAGGTCGTTGTCGATCTCGATCACCGATTGCGACGGCACGGCGAGCAGCTCCGGCATCGCCGGCCAGTTGATTCGTTGCCCGAGTCTGTTCTCGCGCAGCATGATGTTTGCCAGATAGCGGGCACGGTGGACGTTGGCCGTGAACGGGAGATCCACCTCGCGCTTGAACTCGTGCCCGCCGTCCTCGTCGATGTAGGACTGCTCGGAGACCAGCGGGGCTGAGTCTTTTTGAAAGTCGTTGTCTGGGTTGAGGAACAGCGGCAGAACCGTGTTGATCTTGTCCTTGCGACCCGGCGCCGTGATGATGTCGAAGTCCTCGCCGGCACGCAGGTGCTCGTCGGTGAGAACGATTTTCTCCCCGCGCAGGTGCTCGGGGATCACCAGGTGATCGGGCCAGCGGGCGGTGTCCTGGACGGTGCCAGCCCGCGCGCACCACTTGCCGCCGACGGGGATGATTCCGCCGTGCATGGCCGTGGCCAGCGAGCGCAGGATGTCGAGCGGGCGAGCGTCGGTGAGAAACGCGCCGTCGGCCCGGTATTTCGGGATCTCGATCTCCTGGATATCCTCATCGGCCTGGGCGCTCAGCTTCTGCTCGGCCACCGAGATGGTGATCGTCTCGTCGCAGACGTTTGCGGCCTCGATGAACGAGTCGATATCGATCAGGTGCAGCGGCACGGCGCGGCCGTAGATCAGGTCGGTGAGGTAATGGAGCACGCACAGAGCGACGTTGTTGCTGTACTTCCACGTCGTCTCGTCCTCGAAGCGTTGCGAGCCGCCAACCGAGACGTCGTCGCGCGGATCCCACACCAGCCGGCCCTTCACGTGGCATCGGATCGACGGTGCGCCGCCGGGGAAGACCTCGCGGTTGAAGCGCAGAACGCCCCATAGGTAGGCAATGCCGTTCAGGGGCCGGTGCTGCTCGAGCCACGTTTTCGGCAACTCGAAGCTATCCGTGCCAATGGTGATCGGCCCGCGGATGGGCTGCTGCTCGGGGTAGCCGAGCAGTGGAATGAAGGCGGTGTGCTGCTGGTACTCCTTGGCTGTCGAGCGCTTGTCGTTGAGCGTGATCGACTCGATCGACTCAATCGGCCCTTGGCACAGAGCCAGGCCGATGTGCATGACGTTCGCCTTCTCGCGCTCGTTGCCTTGGTGGTCAACGACGCGGCCCTCGAAGAGCAGGCCGGAGATCACCGTTTCGCCGAAGACGACGACAGCCGGCGCCGCCGTCTCGCGGTAGATCGAGCGCAGGGCGTCGATGGTGCCGGGGACGGGCGCAGATCCGGGAGCGGTGAGGTTGTTGATGCCGAAGCTGAGGGCCGACACCAATACGGTATCGATAACTGCGGCGACGATTGTACCCAGCCCCGTGAGCGCGCCGGAGGAAGTTGTGAGAAAGCCGACCAGTCCGGCAATGGCTGCGCCGATCCCTGCATGCGCCGGCGTGGGGAAGAGTACAAGCAGTGCCCACGCCGCCACGCACGATGCGAGCCCCAGCCGAACGACGTACGAGGTCGAGTATCGATTGCGCCACGGCACCCGTGGGATTCGGCGCATGAGGTCGTCGTGCGGCTCCCCGGCAAAGATCGACGGACACTCGGGCGAGCGCGGGTCGAAGTAGGTGTCCCACGCCTCCGCTGCACGCGTCTCAGCCGACATGATAACCCCGCACGCCGAGAGGCAGGAGCTGGCGCATGGGGCCGCGCAGCAGCCCCTTCTCGCCGTCTTGGCGGCCGACCCAGAGCCTGCCCATGCAGACAAACAGCGTGCCGCCAGGAGAGTCGATCTGCTCTGAGGCCGGGACGAGGATTACGTCACCGCGGCGGGCATAGAGCGGCCCCTTGGCGCGTTGCAGACCCATGAGGCCCTCGACCGCATCGCCGAGATCGGACCAGCCGCGCTCGGCCATGAATGCCGCCCCTTCACCGAGGGTCGAGAACTTCCCGCAAATTTCGCCAGCGTAACTCGTCTCCAGCACCGCGTCGACGGCGCCGACCACCCATAGCGCGCAGCAGTTCTCGCCGCGCACGAATGGCGCATCCCGTGACTGCTCGATGTACGCCTCGAGCCTCCGCTCCCACCCCACCGGTCTCATGGCTACGGTCCGGCGTCCTCGATCTGTTTCACGGTTGGCCACAGGAGCTGACGCTCAGCCACCTCGGCGACCTCATCGAAGCCGGCGTCGTCGGGAAACAGCGCCCGGTGCGAGGCCTTGTTCCAGCGGTACGAGCTCGGGCGGTCGAAATCGCGCAGGTGAGTCTCGGCCTTGAGCGCGATGGTTAGGATGGCTGAATCCCCCTGCTTGCGGATCAGCGGCACGAGCTGATCCATGCGCCCCTCCCACATCGGGGCGGGGTTGTCGTCGATGAGCACGCCGTCGCGGTCCTCATAGATGGGGTAGAGCCGGATCGGCCGGTCCTGGTAGATCGCGTTCATCGCAATCGAGCGCCACTGCGGATCGAGGCCGGTCAAGGTGAACGTCATTCCGACGTTGGGGTCGACTTGGCCCGTCTCTCGGATCTGGTCGGACACCTGCAGGAGGTCGCCGGTGGCGACGAACACCCGCCCGTCGGAGAAAGTGACGTCGCTGTGGCCGGTGACGAAGCGCTCGACGTTGGAGTCGGTGGAGATGTCGAGGAGCTCGACGTCCCAGTAGGGGACGGGACGCACCGCACGGTCGCGCTGGTAGCGAGGCGGTGGTATCCGGCCACCGACGTAGAGGCGCAGGGAGTTGCTCTTCACGCCCTCACGTAGATCGAGCGTCAAACCCTGCGGGCCGAGATCGTCGCCGCCGGTCTCCAGCGGCCAGAACGCGGCCAGGTCACCGTCGGCGTGCAACGCTGCGGCCTGCTCGGTGGTCATGCGGCGCGGGAACACCTTGTGGATCCGGCGCGAAATGTCGATGTGCCAGAGGCGCGCATGCAGCAACATGCCCTCGAGTGGGTACGACAGGCCGGGATCGTTGCCGATGTAGAAGTCACCGTCGGTGGGGATCACCGCGCGCCCTTCCGGGATCGCCCGGGAGCTTGCGAGGTGGCCATCGATGAACAGGTGCATCGCCACCCCGTCGAAACCGAAGGCGACATGCACCCAGCGGCCGAGCCACGGCACGTCCGGATGTGAGAATACGACCTCGCGGTCAATCTGATCGAAGATGTGGGTGCCGAGGAATGTGACGTAGTTCCCGAACTCGAAGGCGAGGCGGCCGTCGTCGGTGATGTAGAAACGCGAGCCGAAGTTCGTCTGCGTCTCTGGCGGATCATCGTCGATGTGGCGAAAGTCCCACGACGTCCTCCAGGCGCATATGGTGCGCTCTCGCGCTATCGCGATCGGCGAGTACACCCAGCCGTCGAACCCCATAGCCGACAGCGCAAAGGCTTCGTCGCTCTCCGGATCGGAGATTTCGACGAATCTGCCGGTGGTGTGACGGTCCCATCTGCCGCGGGACACTTGCGTCTGATGCTTCGGGCCACTCTCGGTCGGGCTGATGTGCGCGAAACGGGCGTGCTCGTGACCGAAAAAGCCCAGCGTGCGCTGGCGCAGGGGCTTGAGGACCGAATCGGCCGCGGCGGTGACGACCCCGACCGCAGTGTCCGAGTCGAAGTCTGCCGGCGTCAACGTGCGGTCGAACACCTCGCCGGATTCAAGCACGGCCTTGGCGCGGATGCTGCGCAGGCGTGCATCCGGATTCAAAAAGAAGACCCGGGCGCGCACCGTCTTGTTGGTGAGAGCGGCGCCCACGTCGAGCCCGGGGATTCGCGTCTCCCTGGCGCCGGCAACGCTCACGCGCTGGATGACGTTTCGGAACGTGCGGCCGCCGTCGAGCGAGATCTGCACCGCGACGTCGGTGCCGTCCCACTCCAGCAGCGTGTCCGGCTGCCCGGCCTGGGTCGGGTGCTCGGCGATCGTCGAGCCGAATTCGCACTCGACCGCCAGGCGGGCCGTGTCGAGACCGTCACCGCGAAGCAGTGAGGCGACGACGTCGGGGGTGATGGCGCGTTCGATGCTCATGTGGCCAGGGGTTCCTCTTTGAGCTTGAGGCGGAACCCGTAAGTGATCTCGGGGACAATCTGGTAGCCGGGGTCCTCGAGCATCGACACGCGAAGAGGGATGTAACTCGTGAAGATCGGCGTGCCATCGTCGGGGCTGGTGCGGATGAACTGGCTGATCTCGACGCTGGCGGTGCCGTCAGCGGCAGTCACAATGTCGGTGTTCAGACGCACCATCTGGTGCTTTCCGTCGGCAACCCAGCCGATGAAGTCCCCGGCCGATACCATGAGCATGCTTGCCACCACCGGGTCCGTGCGGACGTTGAGAGTACGCCCGCTCTGGTCGCTGCCGTCGACGAGTAGCCCGTCGAGCTCGGTCTCGGTCGCGTCACCGTGGGCGTTCTCTTCGCCGGGGATGAAAATGCGAAACGTCTCCACCGTCCCCCAGCGCTCGAGCTTGGCCAGTATGCCGCGCGCCGCATCCGAGCCGATCGCGTCCCAGATCATGTCCACCCGCCAGTGCTCGGCGCCGGAGCGCATTCGGTGGGAAGCTGCGGAGACGAGTCCATCGGAGCGGTGGGCTGCATTGACGTGCACGGGCTCGATCTTCGAAGGGCGCGGAACCGGCACGAAATCGACTGCGCTAACTGACAGGCCGCTGCTCATGAACGCCTCTGCTGATTCTCGATCGCCGTGGCCAGTGGACCGTGGCGGTTGAGGGCGCCGGCCATCGAGGCCTCAATAGCATCGGAGTTGGCGAGGATGACGTCGGCCGCTGTTCTCGGGTCGATCGACTGCACGGTGATGTTGTTCTGGATGATAACCGGCGTGCCGTCGCCGCGTGGAGCTTCGCCGCGTGGCGCCCTCTGCGGCGGCGGGGTTGTGTTGACGAAGCGCCGCGTCTCGGCGAGTTGGCGCGCAAACTTCGTCGACAAAGCTGTCTGCGACGCCTCCGCGATGGTAATCGGGCGTGAGGCAAATGGGTCGGCGAAGCGGCGCACGAGGTCGGGAGGACTCTGGTAGAGTTGCGGTGCATTCAGACTCGGCAAGCTCCGAACACGACGTAGGATGTCCTCGGCGCTGGTGGGCGCGGGGAGGACGGCTTCCTTTGAGACCCTGGAGGACAAGGCGGCGATGGATTGATCGGAGAACTGAACTGTCAAGCTCGATGGGAGTGAGATTGAGCCAGAGCCGATCTCTGCGAGATTGACGGGTTCGTTCGGAATCCTGAATAGGTCGCCAGACCGATCGATGATCGCCGTACCGCTTGCCCGCACGCCACCGCCAAACAAGCCACCGAGACTACCAATGCCGGCGCTAGCTACACCGCTGATCAGCCCACCGAGAGCGCCCTTGGCCAACGCCTCGCCGAAGGAATCGGAGGACCCACCAAGAAAGATGCCCGAAAGTACCCCCACGGAGCGCCGCAACCCCTCGGTAAGCTCCCGGGCGCCTCTTTGCACCGTTTCCATCGTTCGCTGCCATCCACCCGCAACCGCCTTTGATGTTTCGAGTTGCGTACCGCCAGAACGTCGCGAGTCTCGCCCAAGTGCGATCACTGCCTGGCTTGCCCCCTGAGCTGCCTGTGGACTGAGAGCGCCACGGAAGAGTTTTTCCCGCTCTTCAGTGGAAAACGAACTCAGGAAACTTGCTCGGTCGAATTGGTCGACGACATCTCGCCCCGATGGACGCCGGCCGGGAAGAGGGATGTCGCCGCCCCGTGCACCCACCCGGACCGCTGCGTTGATCCACGCGGACTCCACACGACCGACGGATGCAAGCTGTGCGGTCTCCACGTTGCGAGCCGAAACGAGGAAGGGTTCGCTGATCCTGCCGGACTGGATGAGATCTTCGGTCGTTACTCGCAGGGTCGACGCTTCCCCCTCGTCCCTGCTGTCTCGAAGGACCTTCCTCAACCGGCGTGCCGTGGGCTTGAAGAAGCTCTCGTCTACGCCGAGCCGTAGTACGTCCAACGCAAAACCGCGCAGGACGTCTCGGCCCTTGATGCTCTCGCCCTCGAGCGCGGCAAACGTGCTCTTGATGCGACTGCCAGCGGCCTCAAATGAATCCGCGAGCAATTCGGCGCTTCTCTCCCCCTTGTTTCCGAGCCGCACAATGTCCAGCGCCGCCTTGTCGACGAGATCCTCTCGAACCTGGAAGGTAATGACTCCCGGAAACCGACGCGCGAGCTGATCAATCTCGAATATCTTCTGTGCCAGCTTGTCAGCGGGGCGCACCGAGCCTCGCATGGCGGTTGCCTGCTTCAAGAGAGTCAGAGTGTGGCGTCGAGCTGCCTGCCCCGCCCTTTCGGTTTCTTTTGCAAGCTGCTCCTGCTGCTGGGCGAGTTCCTTGTGCTTCGAGTGGAGCACTGTCGAAGCCGTTCCGAGACCGAGGTAGTTGATCGTCGCCCGACGAACCCTAGCTGCGTGTGCATCGACACCCGCACTACCCACGTCGAGAAGGGGGGCGATCTTTGCAAGCTCCTCACGGTATTTTTGGAGCGCGTTACGAGCCGGCCTTGCACCGATATCGAGTGGAGAACCGCGGCCGCCGCCAGCGCGCTGCAATAGGCCAAGACTGGCGGCAATGGCGGCGACGTCCCGGGGGATGGTTTGACCCGTGTCCTTGAGTTCGTCGGCCAGCGCCCGGAGCTGCAACGTCGTGCGCCGCTGTGTCTGCTCGAGTTGCCCAGTGATACCGGAAGGGAAGGACTGCTGGCTGAGAAGGTCAGTGGCCTGCTTGTACTCCTCGGCCACGACCCGGAACGTGGCCGCGAGTTCGCTCGGGGCGGTTCGCGCGGCGAAATCTTGTGCGTCAAACACTGATGCCGCACGATCACCCAAACTCCCGAGAGCTGCCTCGCTAGCGACCAAGCCCTCTCGCATAGCCTCAAGGCCACGCGCAAAGGCATCAATCGTTTCCCCGGTCCGCTCGTTGATACCAAAAAGGGTAGCGGATCCGAGCTTGATCGGGAGACTCGCGATCGCCGCGAATGTCTCCCCGATTGCGACAAGGTTGATTGCCAGTCTGCCCAGAGCTTGTCCTGCGCCGACAGCACCGAGTGTGGCCGTACGAAAAAACTCCTCCACCTCGTCGCGATTCCCGGCGATGTCCTCGAAGTACTGTACGACTTCGAAAGACACGTCGCCGACCAGTTGCAAGGCGCCGTTGACCGCAGCACTGTCGCGAATCATCTGGCCGAAGGTGCGCAGCAGTGCGCCCCCGCTACTGTCGATGCGATCCAGTCGACCCTCGAACGATGCGGCCCCAGCCAGAGCTGCCCCCCCAAACGCACTACCAACCGTGCCTACGATTGAGCTGACCCGTTGTGCGCGGCTGGCCGTGGCATCGAACTGAACGCCAAGCGAGGCCAACCCCGAACGGCTGCCGCGAATCGCCTGCTCAAAAGTCCTTAGAGCTTGTGAAGGTTTCTGCGCTGTAGCCTCCGCAAAGTCGAGCACTGCATCGGTCAAATCCTGAATTCTCCGCGACGGAACCCCCAGCCGAGCGAAGTGCGTCTGGATTTCGACGACCGAACTTCTCGAGACACCCGTGAGTCGTTCAATTGAACCCGCAGCATCGCGCAGATCGTCAAACAGCCTCGATGCGGGTGGCCCGCCTCTTTCGAGCGCGTCGGAAAGGTCGTCCAGCGCCTCGCCGGCCCTTGACGCCTCGCCGACCGCCTTGAACGCGACAAACAGGCCCGTTGCCGTAAACGCTGCCGCCGCCGCAGAAACACCGAGAAACGCGTTCCTGAGCGTCCTGACGGTACCAAACAACCTAGCTGCCCTTCGATCGGCAGCTTCTGCTTCTGCCCGCCATTGGGCCAGCATCGCTTTGGTCCGACCCAAGGATGCGTGGGTTGCCGCAAACTGCTCGTGGAGCTTGGCGAGGCCCTTGGCCGCCTTCTCGGACGCCCCCCTGTCGGTAATCTCAATTTCAGCTTGAGCTAGGACGTCCATGGGCATACCTCCGTTTTCGCCGCGTCTAGCGCCTGTGGTAGGGTTTCACTGTCACGGCTATTGGCGTTGAAAATGAAGCGCTTTCTGAAAATTCTAGGCATTTTCGCCGCGGGGGCTTTTGTTGGCATCACTGTGTTCTTCTTCGCCGGCTCCGCGTATCTAGTCTCGGCCTGGAACGAGGCGGTTGCGGATGTGCGGGGGGCAATGGCGGGAGCGTATCGCCCTGACGAATCTGGTGGGCTGGGAATGAGTTTCCCGGATGATTCCGATGATCCTGGCGCCGCCCCGGCGACCTTCGACCTCGACGACGTGCCGCCGTGGGAGCATGCGAAAGTCGCGCGGCGGATTCTTGCCGGCTGGACTGACACGTGTGAGTTCGCCCAAAAGGTGCGTGTATTGCCTAACAACACCTTCACGACGATCGTCGGTGAACGCGTGGTCGTGGGCCCCAATTGGTACGCGATGAGTAAGACCGAGAAGTTCCTTGCAATGGCGCTTCTCGATGCATGCCCTGAGAAGGGAAACTCGTACCGGGTATACAGCGAGGCCGGGAAGCGCCTGGCGTCGTTTAGCCAACTGATGGGCTTCCAGTTGTACTGAGGCCCGCGCAGGGCGGGCTT
This sequence comes from uncultured Binatia bacterium (SeqCode), assembly GCA_965216585.1. Taxonomy (GTDB): domain Bacteria; phylum Desulfobacterota; class Binatia; order HRBIN30; family CADEER01; genus CADEER01. Next base: position 2,435,133 of record CBDCGC010000003.1, read on the forward strand.
GTGGTGCTGCCCGTCTACCTTCTGCGCGAGTTGCGCTCGGCCCGTCTCTGTTCGGCTTCGAAGTTGGCCCTTCGAATCTTCCGAGCTTCTGCGTCGAGAATCATGATGATTCCGAGGTAGGCCATTTTTTCGTCGGGGTCGGTGATGCCGGCGATGCTGAAGTACGCAACTAACGCGTCGAGGCGGACCGCATCGGTCGATTCTTCTCGCTGGGACGCAACCGCCAGCCAACACTGCCTGTAAGGCCATAGCTCGGGAAAGACCCAGGGAGCGTGAGGCTCGTCGTCGGCTTCCGGCGACGCCTCTTCGTCCTTCACGGGCAACGGCGAGCCGAACGAGAACCCGCGGCCGTAGGGAACGTTGGTCACGCGTTTTCGCCCTTGCCCTCGGCCGAAGTCGTGGCGGAGGGCGTCTCGGAGTTTTTTATTGCTTCCTCGTCCTCGGCTGGTTGGTAAACGCCGACGGCGGAGCTGGAATCGGGGAAGTTCGCCGGGTTGGAGGAAAAGGTGATGATGGGGTCGCGCAGGAACATGTACTTCTCCTGCCGGAACAGCGTGAACAGCGACGCAAAGTCGGTCTTCAGGGGCTCCCCGCCGGCGCGCATGTTCTTTGCTCGTTGCACCAGCTTTGCGGCGACGAAAGCATTGTGCTCGGCGGTGACTGCCTCGCCGATGGGACCACCCTGGCTGAGGTGGCGATGGTACTTCTTGGTAGCTTCGCGATGGGCGTCCCTACCGATTTTCCCGAATGCCGACGCCACCAACACGCCCGAATCCCGGCTCCCATCCTCGGCGGCGCCGTGCTTGAAGATGAGCCAGTTTTCGTCGTTCACAGCGACGGCCATGCTTTCGATGTCCATTGTTTTTGCTCTCCATTCCCTAAGAACTGGCGGGTAACATCCCGGGTCCAACCTTCAGTGTTTCAAATGTTTGGTGTTGCTCCATGCCTTGCCGAGCCATGCCTCGCCAAGCCGCGCCGCGCCTTGCCTTGCCATGCCAGGCCTCGCCTCGCCCTACTCCTCCTTCGGTGAGCCTTGTCGGCTCCCCAATTTCTCATTGTTCGGTGTTGCTCCTCGCCTTGCCTTGCCGAGCCTCGCCTTGCCAAGCCTCGCCCTGCCTTGCCAGGCCTTGCCTCGGTGTAACCCTTCAATTCCCGCATTCTTTCGGTGTTGCTCCATGCCTTGCCATGCCCGGCCGGGCCTTGCCGCGCCTTGCCGGGCCCCGCCGAGCCATGCCCCGCCGCGGGTCCAGCTTTCAGTGTTTCAAATGTTCGATGTTACTCCATGCCTTGCCTTGCCTTGCCACGCCTCGCCATGCCTCGCCGCGCCGCGCCATGCCAGGCCTCGCCCCGCCATGTATCGTCAGGCTTTAACTGCCTCCTGGATCGCCTCCCTGGTTTGTTTAATCGCGCGAGAGACGTTTCCGATCTCTCGCTTCCGATCGGCGTGCCAGTCGCGCATTGCTTCCAATTCCAGGACCGTGCGCTGGCATTGCTCCAGCCGTCTATCTTCCGCCGCCAGAACGGCCTCCCACATGTCCTCGTTCAATACGCGCGGCGCCTGGTAGTAGCGCTCGCTCGTTTCCTCTCCGGGCTTGGAAGGCACCGCGACGTTCACCAGCATCGGTTCGCGCATCTCGACTTCGTTGCGAACGACAACGACCTTGATGCTCCTACAGAGCAGCCGCGCGGTGGCCCGCCTGTGCGCTTCCGCCGCGACAGTGTCATCCCACTCGAACGCTGGGTGCAGGGGGGATTGTCCGTTTCGGGCGGCATCGACCACCTCTTGGGGCCGCACGCCTTCATTTGCAATTCGCAATTTCTCTAGCTCCGCACCAACATCGTTGGGATCGACTCCGCCGAAGCTCGGAGCCCCCTGTCGCCATTCGTACCGCTGAACCGAGGCGATCATGCCTGCCCCTCTGCCGCCGTTGCGGACAAGTGCGGTGCCCAATCCTCGTACCCACTGCCGTCGACGGTGAAGAGGCCGAAAGTTCCCCTGTGTTCCGGGCGCCAATCGCCAACGCCGATGTTCCCGGCGTGCTCGACCAGCGAGACAATCGACTTGCCGGAGAGCAAGTCGGGGTTGAATCGAATCCTCAACTCGCCGGACCACTTGCCGTATAGCGGTCGATAGCGCATGGTTCGGGACCCACGGCCGATGGTCACAGGCACTGAATGCCGGATGGGCTCCGATACGTTCAACGGAACCAAGTCGCCTTCGCCGACGACCATGATCGAGGTTCGTGTGTCGGTCATCGTCAATCCGTCGATGTTCTTCGCCGCGCGCTCGATGCTTTGCTTGAAGCCCGACGCGGGATGGCCAATCCGACCGTCTGGGAATGTGTACATGGCCTCGCGGAATTCGGCTTCGGGATCCCGTTTGGCCTTCGTTTGGATCTTCTGGGCATTCTTGTTCTGCGCCGTTTCGAGCTGGGCGATAGCTGACTCGCCGAACCGGTGTTGCAGAAGAGGCGTGACCCCAAAAAACGGAACTCGTATCCACTCTACCTTTGGGGGCTGAATCAGGAATGCGCCGCTGTCGTCGTTGCGGTCTTTATCCATTTGTCCTTTCCCTCCGTTCTTAATTCGTGTTTGTCGTCGTACTCCATGCCTTGCCAAGCCGGGCCAAGCCTCGCCTAGCCGAGCCGTGCCTTGCCGAGCTCAAATCCCCTAATCTCCCAGTTCTCCCCCCTCCCTATTTTCGTCGACGAAAACTCTGTTTCCCGTCCCATTTTTCGACCCGTAGCAGGCCCACAGGAATTGGAAACCTGTTTTTTTTCCGATCGCGAGAACGGGGTTGCGGCTTCGCGCAGGACGAGCGCCGGCACTGTGGTCACGCTCGCCGCGGGCTTGCTGCTGGCCGGGCTGGCTGCGATAGCCTGTCGGGACAACGGATACGTAGAATCCCCAGGTTGACTTAGGGTGGTACTGACTGGAATACGTCTACGAACTAGCCAGGACCGAAAGGGGGGGTACCGTGAAACAAATCAGTGCAATCGTCGTCATGTCTTTCGCTCTGCCGTTTCCGGGAACCCCGATCCCCGGGGTCGAATTCTTGATTGTGAACTGTTGCGAGCCGCTCAGATAGGGGCGGCGGTGAGGTTGCTCGGCTGGGCACAACCGTACCGCGGCTCCTTACCAAACAATGGACACTAGGCGAGCAGACGAACTCCGGGAAGTGTGCATTAGGTACGCTTGCGGACTATCGACCCTTAGGATCTGGTTCAGGGTTGATCGCGCGAAGGAGAGCATTGAGTTCTTGCACGAAAAATCCGAGCTTACGGGCTGGACGGGGATACTACTGGCATGGGACGTGGCTGACGTGATCTCAGATATTCCTGAGAAAGACCGCTGCCCGCGCTGCAAGGCAGTTCGAACGTGCTTGAGCGTAACAGTCAAGATCAAAACAGCTATCGGGCTTGGGCTTGACTGGGGCGGTGCGAAACTCGGGGGGCAGCTGGGGGCTTTTGAACATACCCGGCACGTGATTCAAGAATGCACTGGCTGTGAGTGCGAGGCGTCTCCAAAGGGGGTGCAATGAGGGTTCTGTCAATTGCGCTCTTCATGCTGCTTGCATTATCGATTCTGTTCATCCTGTTCCGACTCCTACGAATCCGACGGAAGATCATACGCTGGAGTAGCACCGAAGGTCCCCTTGGGTCGCGATCGCGCGCAAGGCGATCGCCGCCTCATTGAACGCCGACGGCCGGGGCTGGCAACCTGTTTTTTCGACGACGGCGAGGCGGCCGGTCGGGGGGCGAGACGATCTACTGGCCTTCCCATCTCCAGCTACTAGTTGAGGGTTTGGGGCCTGGCAACCTGTTTTTTCGGGTGAGGGCGAAGGCCGGGTCAAGCCGAGACACTTACCCACGACCGGGCGTCTCTCTGCTTGTTGAAGAGCCTCGCTCTGCCTAGTAAGCACGGCCAGTCGTGCCGTCCTTGAATTTCCACAACGTCGACACCCTCTGTCACAACACCGATCTTACGTCGGAAACGCCCGTCATTGATCTTTCTGGTTATGATTTCATTTCGCCGTTTGCCATCGTCTACCTTGGCATGTTTATCCGGCACCATGCGGCGCTCGGCCGGCAGATCAATCTGGTTCCTCCAAGGAATGTCGATGTCCGGAATTACCTGTCGAAACAGAATTTTTGGAAGCGATTCCACTTCGACGTTTCGGCTTGGGGTAGCACCCTGGATCATCGACATCATTCGACATCCTTGAACGACTGCATAGACCTCCCATCAAGGGAAGGTCTCGAGGATGACGTTTCGGAGATGGTCAAGTCCGTACTCTGGGAGAATAGGGCGAATTTCGACTACGACAGTATTGGCACCGTCGTCGCCGAACTCGTTCACAACTTCGTGGACCATGCCCTGGTGGATTCGGCCGGCAGTTCGAGTGGCCCCACGGCTCGGGTGGGCGCCATGCTGATGCAGTATTTCCCGAACGTACGAAACCTACACTTGGCCATTGGTGACTGCGGCGTGGGAATTCGCACGAGCCTATCGGCCAACCCCCTCTACATGAATTTCGCACAGCAGGGGCACAACGTCGCCATCAATAAGGCGATGGAAATGGGGGTTTCGCGTCGCATAAAGGGGGGAGGAGGCATGGGCTTCACGGAAGTACAGGACGCAATCGACGCAACCGGCGGGACGCTGACTGTAGTCAGCGGTGACGGCTTTGCTCGGTATCACCGCAATGGTGTTCGGCACGGCCGGATGCAAAATGAGTTGACCGGGGTTCAGATTCAGGTCATCATTCCAGCGCGGTAGCGGAGGGCGGTGCAGACGATGAGCCTTATCATTGCACTCGAAGAATTGGCCCAGCCATGCAGAACGCGTCCGAAGGGGCATCAAGCGTTTGAGCAGCTCCTGCCGCGTATCCAGGATCCGGACAGTGTCGTCGATCTTGGTATCGATACGGCGGAGGCGCTGTCGGCATCATGCCTGGATGGCCTAATTGAGAAGCTGGAAGAAGCGGGCCTGGTCGATCGCGTGACTTTCCTTGCTACCTCCACTGAACGACTGCTGAAGCTATCGCGATCCGCAGCGATGCGAAGCCCCCTCGAGCTGTTCTACCGCACCAAGCCAGGGGGCCCGCGCTTACCTGTCCCCCCGCAGGGCCGCGACCCGATCGAGTCGGTGGAACTCCACAAGAGCCAGCTCACCGACTAAGGGGACCGTCTGGGGCAAGGGTGGGCACTACGCTTCCGCCGCCTTCTTGAGCGCCTTTCGCGTCTTGGCGATCGCGCGGGTGACGTTTCCGATCTCCCGCTGTTTCGTCGCGTGCCAGTCGCGCGAAGACTCCAGCTCGGAGATCGCACGTTAGAGCTTTCCCTCTCGGTACAACTCCCGAAGCTCCTCCATCACCACTTCGTCAAACTCGTCCATCTTCCTCTTCTGCGCGGCGATCAGCTTCGATTCGTACTCGTCCCATACCGCGCGGTGCATTTCGTTGAGGGTGGTGTGGGCCTCGGCTTTTCCCCATTTCTCTTCGATCCACTTGCGATCGGTCTTGTTGAGCAACTCCAGTTCCTCGTGCCCGAGCTCGCCGTACTTGAACGGCAGGGATCGAACTACGCTGCCGGGAATCATTTCCATAACCACGGCGCCGGGGAGCTTCGCCCGCTCCGCGTAGGGGATCATCAAGGAACGAATCGAGGCCAACCAGTAGAGAAGGCCCAACTCCTTCTTGTGATCCTCGCCGGCTTTGCGCTTGGCGCGAATCATCGACCGCAGCGCTTTGGCCGCCTCGCTGAATGCGGCGGGCATGGGGAGGTTGTCGAGGGCCAACGCAAGGCGGTCGTCGGGGTGCTTTCTGAATGCCTTGATCTGCTCGGACCAGAAAGTGCCGGCGTCGACGATATCTACCCCTTCATCGAAGCGCGCGTCGGTCGCGTCAATTGCCTCTTCGTCTCCTGTTGTGTCGAGCCAGCGCATTCGAAGGTCCCCCACCTTCTCGATTCTCTGTCACGCGTGAGATAGATACCCGCAAAGCGTACGGGGGATATACATGCAGAGATCCGCGGTTGCGGTACTAGACGTGCTCGGGTTCAAGGGCATCTGGGAACGTGGGAAGCCAGAGGAAGTACTGGAGGTACTGGAAGACCTCTGGGAAAAGGTGTCCGAGGTGTCGTCTGATTTCACGGGGATTCAGAGAACTGCCGTCGTCGATGGATCTGGAACAACGGAATCCGACCTCTTTGACTCCAAACCTTGGGTCAGTGCGTTTTCCGATACAGTGATAGTGACAATGGCGACGAGACCCAAGCTTGCACTTCACGAAGAACTTCCCTGTGATTTCTACAGCCTGACGGCTGTGGTTGCTTGGGCAGCGGGTATCGCGGCGAGGGCTCTCAGGCACTCCTTCAGGCCAGGGCCTTCCTTGCTGTTTCGTGGCGCAATTGCTTTTGGTGATTTGACTCTCAAGGGAGATCGATTCTTAGTCGGGCCGGCGATCGATGAAGCCGCCATCATGGAACCCCAGGCAGAAGCCGCGGCGATCTTCCTCACAGACTCGGCGAAAGAAGTATTCGAAGCCGGAGCAGCGGCTAGCGAGGTGCCTGAGTTGGCCGCCACCAACGGTTTTCTCTTTCCATACTGCCTGCCTATCAAACAGGGCAAACACCTGGACACCTATGTCGTGAACCAACTACTCGCGTTCGAGTCACTCTTCGGCGACAAGTACGACGGTGAAGGTGGAATTGATGAGATGCGTCAGCAAATCGTCAAGAGGATCGAGGTGAGCTTTGGGTCGGACACCTGGTGGCGCGAGAGGGGGAGCCGACGAAGGCGGAGTTGGCTGCTACGGCGAAGCGGATCCGCCGGCGGCTACATGAGGGGCCGGCGTGTAGGGAGACTGGGCAGCGACGCTGTTGAGCTTCCCAGACGTCGGTCGCGGGATGTAGATCTCAAAAGAAAAGCGCCGCTGCGGCAACAGTGGCGCCTTCCGAATGGGCGTCTCATAGACTCCCGGGACGCAAGTAGGCCCGGAGTCTAGTGCACTCCGCACTGCCCGTCAAAGTGAGATCCTCACCTCGCGTTGCGGCGCGAACACATGCACGCTCGTCGAATCGAGATGGAAAGTTGGGTTGTGCCGGTTTCGACATCTCGCACGCGGTACCGACTGGCGCAGGTCGCAGCGCAGCAGGGGCGGAGGGGGGACGCCATCACTGGCTGGCTTCTGGTTCGGGCTTGGGTGGCCCGTCGTCGGGCATCTCGGCCAAGTATTGTTCTTCCAACAGCTTGCTCTCGATCCGGTTTACGACAAGGCGGACAAGAATCTTAAGGTCGGAGATATCCTTGTCCAACCACCGACGCACATAGTGTGTCTCGTCGTTTCCGAGCCAGGCCGCTCGTTGAATCACGGCCTGTACGCTGGGGTCTTCGACGTGGTCCTTGATGCACTGCCCAAGCAGCTTTACCTTGACCGCTTCTTCGTCCTCGGGATTCTCCTTGATGGCGAAATCTTTGACCAAGAACTCTAACGCCTTCCGCAGCCCAATACCTGTCAATTGCGCTAGGCCAAGCGACTCGGCTTGCAGGGCCTGACTGTATGTTTCCACGAAGACCCGCGACAGTTCTTCGATGGGCTGGGGTAGGATCGGCTTTGCGAATTCAACTGGCAGGAGTCGCACCAGCTTATAGCGATGCGTGCCGGCTCCATCCTTCGATTCGTATCGATATTGGGCGAGAAACAGCCTCCCGCAATCGGCGCTTGTGCAATGATACGCCTCTTCTATGTCCTCTTCCGGCGAGCTGCCGGAGCATCGGGCTGTTTCCCCTATCTGCACGGGAACCTGAGTTATGTGACAGCGTGGGCATTCACTGGGATGATCCCTACTCACCCCCTTGTGGCCCGGACTACTCCCCCGTCTATTCTTGATTACAATTTGTCGATCCATAGATGGGTCATGAACTACCACCCCATGAATCGTGCAGTCGAGAACCTGAGACCACCCCACGCCGCGTATGCCTATTCGACAATTTTCCATAACGTCGCCATCGCTGCCTAACGCCTTTCCGCTCAGCGTTTTGCGGCGAAACGACCCATTCACCAAGGGCCGAGGCCTAGACCGCCCCGGCCCCGCCCGACTGCCTACGGATTGGCCGGGAACTTGAAGATGCGGATGATCGAGCCCGTCACGGGGTCTTTCTCCGCACCCCAGTCGTAGGTTCCCTCCACCGCGTCGTCCGGGCCGCTGGGGTTCGGATCACCCGACACGATCACGATGCGCGGAATGTAGAAGATGTAGGAGTCGCCGTTCACCATGTCCGCCTCGGATGAGAACCCGAAGGCCAGGCTGCCGCGCATGTGCTCGTAGTTTCGCTTTTGGAACTCGTTGGTGAGGAAGTCCGAGGTGAGCTGCCCCTCGATGGCCAGGCGCCCACGTCCCGCCTCGACCCCGGTCTTGATGCGCCGGTCCTCGCGGTAGTTGTTGTTCGTCGACATTGAGAAGGTTGAGAGCTTCTCCACCGTGCCGATGTCGGTGTTGTCGATCAGGCAGAGTGCGATGTTGTCCTCGGAGCGGAAGGCCTCCTTCGTGGTCGAGGCGTTCGGGCTTCCGTCGCCGACGGTGGAACCGTCCGTGTTCACGCTGGTGATGGGCCGCGCGCCGATACCGGTGATCGATCCCTCGACCCGCTGCTCACCTGCCTCGATGCTCCAATCGGGCATGTAGCCCGGGAAGTAGGTGAAGGGCCGCGCGCTCGCCGGCTTGTCCGAGAACTCGCGCTCGAACAGGAACGAGCGAAACTCGCTACCGTTCTCGATCATCTCGGAGTAGACCGAGACCGCACTGGCGCCGCTGGTTTCGTCGACGAGCCCGACCGCTCCAACCGCCAGCACGATGGTATTGGCGTCAGGCGCAGACGCCACGAGAAAGGACGCGTTGTTGCCCGCCTCGGTGAAGCCGCGAATGCGCACGAACCAACCAGCGGCGGCCGTGCCAGCGGGTAGTCCCGTTGCGATGCCGGTGCCGGTGAGCGTCCGGGTAGCCGCGACCATCGTGGCGGTGATGCCCTGGTTGTCGACGGCCGGTGACGCCGTGTCGAGGTCCACCGCGCGAATGGCGGCCGCCAGGAACGGATCGTACTCGTCGGGACGGAAGAGGAAATCCACGCCGCCTCGCGTACTGCGCCCCTCGTTGAGGATTTCGTTGGTCACCGCCCCCGAGACGAGCTCGCCGGAGTCCCCGGTCTGCTTTTCCTGCTCGAGCGAGACGCCGGTGACGCGAAGATCAGTGAGCTTCGTGTTCGGGTTGCTCGCCGGCGGTACCGGCCAGGGCTGCGGAGTCCCACCGTTGGGGTCGCAATTGTAGCCCTCGGTCTCCTCGACGTACCGAATGAGGGTCTCGCCTCCGCTTGCCGCGGTATCTTGTCCTGTTGCCATTACTCAGTCCTCCCGTTTCTTGGCCGCCGCAGCCTTCCGCTTCTGGTCGGCCGCTTCCCTGCGCGCCTCGTCCTGCGCCTTGCGCCCCGACTCCTTCGCCTCGGCCCGGAGCTGCTTCTCCTCCTCGCCGTCGACGATGCGGAAGCGTCCTTCGCCCTCTTCGACAAGGCGCTTTGCGACGTCGGCCTTCTGCCAGCACTTCCGCTTGCGAACGCTGTCTTCGAGAATCACATGCTCTTGGTTGGGCATTGGTTGTTTCCTCCTCATGCGGCGGCGCGGATCTCGCAGAACTCGAACGGGATCCAGACCGTTTCGCGCCACCAGGTCTGCCCCGGGATGGTCCCAGTACCGGCGATCGCCGCCGCGACCCGGGCGGGGGCTGTAGGCCTACGGCGTCGCGAGCAGCGCATTGTTCCAAACCGCGCCCCTTGGAACAGGGCGCGGATTTGATCGACGTACCCGTCTAGATCCTCGGTTCCGTCGCCTTCCGGTACGAACATTTGCCAGTAGGCAACGCCGTCGACGCGGATCTCGTTGTTTGGGCAGATGTAGGGTTGAGAATCCTCCAGGCCGCGAAGCCCGAACCTCAACCACGGCTGACCCACCTGCGCGCGCTCGATCGTCTGCGTGCCGTCGGTCGACGTGATGAGCCTCTCCTTGTTCTCGAGGTTCACGGGCGTGCGCAGGAGCCCGCCGCCGTCGGTCCAGTTCGCCAGCAGCCGGTCGATGAAGTCCTGTCGGGCGGTGCGGATGCTCATGCGGCCTGCACCTCATCGCCGATTTCGGCGTCCTCCGACCCCTCGAACTCGACCCGGATCGTCCGAACAAGCCCCGGCCAGTTCCTCCGCCACTCCTCCAACGTGATCGCCACCATACCGGCCGGAGCTTGGTCCGACGTTCCGTTCTCAAGGAACTCGATGTAGCGCTGAGGGTTGGTGATGAAGATCGGCGAGTCGTTGGCGATCCGCTTCGGAAGGCGCGGCGTCGGAGGCGGATCAATCGGCGTGCCCTTTCCTCGCAGGTACGGCCGCGGCTCCATCGCTGGGCTGTCGTCAGGGGCGTGGGCCTTGAGCCGCCAGTCGGCCGCTGCAACACCGGTGTCAACGGGCGTACGATCCCGTATGCCCTCAAAGATAGCGAAGGCCGAGAAACGCTTGAGAGCCTTTCGCCGCTTCTCGACGTTCTTCGCCCACCGCTTGACGGCGTCCTTGCCCTTGTAGCGAGCCATCAGGAAGCCCTCGTCATGTGGAGTTCCCACCAGGCGCCGATGCCGTCCTCGTTGCGTGTGCCGGCCACTTTCCAGACCGAACCGTCCGCACGAACGATCTGGGCGTTGAGCGCCGGCGCCCCGGTGAGCGATTCGCCAGGGATGCCGCACTTCCAATCCTCGGGCTCTACAGGCCCGGGGAAAGCGTCGTCGCTGGCAAACTCGAAGACGAAGAACTCGAGCGGCGATTCGGTCCAGGTCACTGTGTCCTTGCCCGGACCTCCGCTCACTACCGATCCCGGCACACGGTACGTCCCGAGCTCGCGCACATCGCCGAAGTTCGCGGCGACGTCCGATGCCATGCTGCGAAAGTCGTCGCGCAGGCCCATCAGTTCACCCGCACCGTCTCCGCGAACGAGATGCCGGACTCGACCGGGTCGTCCCTCGTCCACCACTCCAGGAACTTCCTCGCAGCCGCCGGCAGGGCCTCGCGGTTGGTGTGACCGACAGTGCGGTCCTGGAAGTACTCGCGGGTAAGGGGGCCCACCTTCTCGAGCTTGATGCCGCCGCTTTGCGTGACCGACGTTTCGGAGAGCCGGTCGGTTGCGAGCATTGCGAGCGCCGTTTCGAGCGCGGCGTGCACGACGAAATCGGGGATTTCGTCCGTCGGGTACTCCTCTTCTCCGTCGGGATCGTCACGCCTTTTGACGTCCTCGGCGGGGAAGCGCAGCGCCTGATCCGAGTCGACCTTCGCTCCCACCCGGTCCGGGTCCCAGTCCTCCTGATCGGTGAAGAGGGTGCCCATGATCAGCGCTGCCTTGCGCTTTTCGTCGTCCCCCACGTCGTCCCACGGTTCGGTGTGCAGACGCGCCTCGAAGTACGCGTTGGCCTCGTCGAGGGAGACGTAGGAGTTGGCGTCCGCGGTGCCGACGCCGGATTTGAGATCGATCGGCATTGGGATGCTCGGGCCCTATTCCCCAGTCTCCTGGCCGGATGGGGCGCCAGTACTCGGTAGGGGCGCTTTCGGGGCCCTCGCCCCCCGCGCCCGGCGGCCGGACTTTGGTGCGTCGGAAGGATCGCCCTTGCCCGACCCCCCGTCGTCCTCGCTGCCCTGCCCTTGTGACATGAGCGAGGACTTCAGTTCCGGCCGGTCGTCGAGGCTCGTTTCGCCGGCGAAAATCTCGTGCTCGTTCGGGTCGTAGTCGTCCTCGCCGATGATCGTGTAACCGGATTTCGCCTCGCCATTTTTCACCGCCACGCATTTCGGGGTCATTCCGATCTTTGTCCTTTCCTGTCGTGCGGACTGCGCCCCGGGCCCGGAAAGTGGGGGCCGGGGGCGCAGTCCTTGGGGGCCAGCGCTACAGCGGTTATCCGGCCAGCCGGACACCGAGCTCCGGGCGGAGCACTTTCCGACCGCACAGGATGTCGAACGACCAGCGGTTACGCTTGTGCTGGCGCTGCACCTCGAGGCGAATCACCAACTGCGTAACCGGGTCGACAATCGTCCGACTGTCGGGCGCAGCGTCGGTCAAGGTACGCGACGCGAAACCGATCGCGTCGCGGTGGAGCGCCAGGTTCACGACGTGGTCGGCGGTGAGCGTCACGGCCGCGTTGTCCGCGATTCCACCCGCGGGAATGGCGGGGTAGATTTCCAGGTTGCCCGCGGCGGCCAATGCCGACGTGACGACAAAGGTCCCTTCGACGCCGGCAAACGAGACAATATCGCCGACGACGAAATCGCCCGTGCCTGTATCGATCGGCACTTCCTTTTCCCCGGCCGCGACGGCTCCGTTGACCTGGTATCCGGCAGCAGCCCCCGCGGTGTGCGTTGGTACTGCCTGATCCATGAGCCAGTTGAACCCGAGTTTGCGGGCGATCTGGCCGTTCCGGATACCGTCCGTGTCGCCACGAAAGCTCGCGTCCTGGAACGCGCGCAGTTCGAGCGCGGCGGCCTCCGCCTCCGGGTCGATGACCATAAAGCGGGGGTCGAGCGGCGCTTTCTGAACGTTCAGGAGCTTTCGCGCCTCGGTCGCCGCGGCGGTCGTCCCGGGCGCGCCCGTGAACGGCGTGGTCCCCGGCGTGCCGGCGATTCCGTAGAAATCGACGTACCCGCCGAAAATGTAGCGGTTGACGCCCTCGGCCAGGGCTACGATCGCCGATTCCGCGGCCGAGGGGATGTAGCCGTCCATCACCTCCGCCTGCTCCTTGTCGGTGATCTCGAACGGGGCTTCAATCCACTTGTCCATTTGGATGGAAGCGGTTTCGCCCACCAAACCGGACGAGTCTGGAGCGACATTTGCCGGCACGACGTCTTGGGTCGCGACGGTGGGGGGCAGCGGCACATCGACGCTCGACCCCTTGCGTCCCGCAAGTAGGGAGTAGCTGGTTTGGACGACCATCGGCATCACCGCCGTCTCGCGCAGTGGCGGAAGAACGCCGGCGAGGATGCGGTCGATGACGTCCTGCTGGGTGAATTGGTTGTTTGCCATCGGGTACCTCCAAAGGAAAATCCGTTTCCTTCGGGATCAGGCACCCGAACCGACACCCCGGAGACATCCTCCGGCACCCTCCGGGCTGTCTCTCCCTTCGGGCAACAACCGCCTCGGTCACCGACCGGTTAGTCGTTGATCGCCTTCATCGGTCGCAAGCCTCGCGCGCTTACCCAGGTACCGAGATCTCGTCGGTCAACCGATTCCAGATGTTTTTTTGCTATCTGCGGAATCGGGGGTGTGCAAGCGGTTTTTTCAGAGGCGGGCTAGCGACCAGGCTTGAGTGTCAACTGTCGCCGTCCGGTGGTGTCCCGCTTCGGGGCTTTAGATACCGGATGGTGCGGCGGGGTTTGCCACGGCCACTCCATCCCTTCCGACGTACGCACCATCTCGAATGTCCGACGCAACCCATCGAAAGCGGGAAAGATGGGGCACTGCTCAGAGTGCGTGCCTTCGTCGGCACCGCAGTGATCGCACTTTCCGTCCGCGTCGAGAAACATTGCCTCGATGTCGTGCCAGGTGGTGGCGATCGCCTCGGCTAGTGCCTCCTGGTGGGAGGCGTCGAAGACCTCCCCGAGTGGAGACTGCGGTTTTGGCATGGCCCCAAATGGGTAGCAAGGCCGGCGGCAGCGAGGCAAGTTCTCGATCAGTCGTCCGACGGCGGAGCGGGGCGAATAGTGATCTCGCCGGGCTTGGCGTCAATCACCACCGTATCGCCGACATCCAGGCCGGCGGCCTTGAGGTAGCGCGATGTTACCCGCAGAATTGCGCTGTAGTAGGAGTCCCGCCCCTTCGGCGAGACAAGCTGTCGCCCGACCCGCGGAGCCTTCATCGGCTTGACATCCCCCGCCCCCGGGCGCATCCTAAATGGGCGACTCGCTGTGACTGATGTCGACCCCATCGCGAAGAGTGCGGAGGGGAGGGGATTCGAACCCCTGGACGCCGGAACGTCACCCGATTATCAGTCGGGCCGCATAAACCACTCGCGCACCCCTCCGAGGGTGAGGAAAGGACGGCTGCTGCGCCGTCCTTTCTCTTTTCCTCGCCCCGTCTCTCCATACCCATATTATTACACAATAATATGGAAATTGCAACCCGTTTTCGGGCGGTTAGGCTTGAGTTCTGCGGCTTATGTTCCCCGTTCGACCGTCGCCTTGCCCGCAGCCACGTCTGCGGCTGCCTTTCCGAGTGCTACAGGGTCGTTCGGGACCACGCGGCGCCCAGCCACACGGCGAGGACCGCCCTTGGCGTCAGCCCCGCCCGATTCCCCGACAAGCGCGGGCTTCTGGTCAATCTGCGCTTCGAGGAATTCTTCGGCGGACATGGCCTCGCCGATCCGCTTTTTCGAATCGAGAACCTTGCCCGCACGCATCACCACGATGTCCTCGGGGTTCTCAGGGTCGCCCCCCTCCTCGACCCCGAAGCGGCGCGCCTCGATCAGGCTCTCGACCCAATCATCCCACTCCGGCTCGATGTGCAGCTTGCGCGCTACCTTCTTCACGCCGGAATCCAGCATGCGGCTCCCGAGTTTCGACTGCGCTTCGTCGCGGTCCTTCGTCGCCTGGCCGAGCTGAGTCTCCAGCGTCTTCAGGCGGTCGCCGTACTTCTCTTCATACTGCTGCTTGAGCTTCTCAATTTCGGGTCCGCCGTTTCCGCCAGCGGCTGCCAATTGGGCCTCCAGCTCGGAGATCCGGCCTGGGAGTCCCTGCACCTCCTCGAGCGTCCCGATGGATTCGATCACCGTCACCGTCTCCTTGAGCTTGCGGTTGCTCTTCTCCGCATCGCGCAGCTTGCGATTGGTGAGGTCGAGTTTCCCCTTGGGCACAGCACCCTTCACGTTGAGGGTGAATTTGCCGTCGGTCTCGGTGTACGCCTCGTGCAGGGACTCGTCGACGTCGTCTAGATTCTCCAGTTCGAACTGTAGGTCCATTTCTTTCCTCCTGATTGGTCTATGCGGCCTCTGCCGCTTCGAGCTCGGGTATCGTCAACGGTCGACCGGTCTCGTCGATGAGATCGGCCAACGCGAGTTCTCCGCTCTTCCACATACGCCAGCGACCCGCGCCGATAGCGCTGCGCTGCTCGGCCTCTGGTAGTGATTCCAGGAGGATATCGAACGGCTCGTGCTTCGGCACTGACCCATCGAAGCAGGCCCGTTGCTCCGGAGTCAGCGCACGCAGATCTCGCCTGAGCTGCCCGCGGGCACGGCGCACCAGCTCTGCGTACGGCATAAAGATCGGATCGAGAAAGGTACGGCACCAGAAATGCCAGGGGGGGCGACCCGGGAAGGGCTCTTGGCGAGTCGATCCCGGCATCGGCCGTCCGTCGATGAACCACCTGGCACCGGTACGTGCGATGCAGATGAGTGAGGTGCGAAGGTCTCGGATGGTGTTGGCGGCAAACCCGAGGACAATGTTCGAGTTCTTGCGGAACAGGGCTTCGCGGCCAGAGTTGATCGCCGCATTGGTCGCCGAATGGGCTAAGGAGTCCGCCCACTGCCTCGCGCGACCCAGAAGGGCGGGGCCGCGCACGATCCGACCACCTCGACGAACGACCGCCCCACCGGCGCTCCGAATAGGAACCCCCCTCACGCGGTCGGCGAGCGCCCCGGGCCCTTCGCCTCGTCGGGTGCCAAGACGCATCGCCCCCATGAAGCGGCGGCGCAGCGTGGTTCTCTGGCCACGGAGCCACACGGCCAGAGGCTGACCCTCGCTCCCGCCCGAGTCGATGAGCAGGTCCTTGGGGTTCTCGAACTCGAGGAACTTGTGGGAGAAGATGTCCAGGCCGGTGACGTCCTTGCCCAGTCTGGCCACCGCGCGGGCCTCCAGTCGCCTCACTGCGATCATGTCCGAACGTATGGTCCGCTCGATGTCGCGGTACGCCGCGAGGGTGATCGCGTTGAGCTCCGATTCGAGTTTGCGCAGAGCCTTCGTGCGGCGTGGTCCAGACTCCGGGATGTCGCGCTTGCCAGCTAGGCGCACGAGGTCGCCGTGTAGACGGTTCATGTGCCCACGGACACTCGCACGCGTGCCGGCCTGCACCCGCTCCAGGGTTACGCCGCGCAGGGTGAGCTTGTCCGAGAGCTGTTGAGCGAAGGATGGCAAGGGCTACTCTGCCTCTACCGGGTCGGCTTCGTCGCTACCGCGTGACCGCAGGTCATCAGCGATGGCCCGCTGCTCGTCCTCGGCCGTGTGCCCCTCCGGATAGAGCCCCGCCCGCTCAAAGAGCTTCAGCCGCACCATCTGGGACATGCCGCCGGACAGCTCCACCTCGGTCCAGGTCGAGGCCTCCTGCGCGCTCATTGTCAGCGTTTGGAGATCATCGTTGAGCGACGCGCGAATCGACTTACGGTACCGATCGAGTTCCTTGAAATCGGCTGCACCGTTTCGCCACCAGATCTGCTGCGCGGTGGCCTCGCTCAGTCCGTCGTTGGTGTTGGTCACCATCCCGGCAAGGATCGAGGACTCGGATTCCTGCTGGAGCTTGATCGCTTCGGGTTTCTCCGCGGCGACATTGCGACGTTCGAGGACGCGCGCGGCTAACTGACGGGCCATGTCGTCTTTGCGCGCAATCGCCCGCTCGTACCCGAGCAGTTCCTGCGCAGCGCCCTGGAGGATCTTCGCGTCGGACTCCGGGTTAGTGAGCCCGATCGTGCCGCCGAGCTCGACGACGTCCTTCTGGACGTTCACGCCACGTATAACCACGGTGGGCACCATCAGGCTTAGCGACCGCTCCAGGTCCGCCGAGTTCTTGAGCTGCGAGAGCAGCACGTCGCAGAGATCGGCTAGCTGCGGCGGCTCCACATCGTAGCCGACGTGGCTTTGATTGACGGCGGTAAACGGCAGAAACGGAATCGGCCGCCTGCGCCTCAGTGGCATGCGCCGCTCGTCCTCCAACTCGACAAACTTCGTTTTCGACCCAGCCTTTTTCTGATCCGTGGGTTGCTGTTCCTCAAAGATGCGGTGGATCAAAACTCGGCCCTCCGGAGGGAGCGGGTCTCCCGCATCGTCGAAGACGTTGAGGAGCTGAATCACTCGGATCCGAGCGAACGTTTTCCGGGCGAACGTCTCGGGATTGCGCTCGGTGCGCTCCTCGAGCAGCCGCACTTCGAGGGGCACCTTCTGGCCGTCGATGTACTCCTCGTGCCAGTCGATGATCGAACGGGCGGGGTAGAGCTTCTGTGTGGCCTTCTCGGAGCCCTCGGGCGCGTCGATGAGGATACCAATTCGGCCGGGGGCAATGACCTTGTCCAGAACCGAGGCTGCGTGCACGGAGAAATTGACCCGCGTTCCCGTCACATCGCACTCGAACTCCTCGCGTTCGGTCTCCGTGAGGATGCTGTCGTCGACCTCGAGCTTGGTGGGCTTTCGGAGCACGAGCCCGCGAAATCCCAGCTTCGCAATCTTGACCGCGTTCCAGTACAGAGCACCCGCCAGGTAGTCCGCGTACTTCTTTGCTGCGTTCTCCTTGAAGTCCGGGCTTCGCAGGTACTTGGGGCCCGCGCGCTTGATGGCCGGGGCGCCTTCGATGCACGTCTCGACCTTCTCCCACTCGGGGGCGATCAACGAATAGTCGTCATGGGGGGTATCTACCGCCATTTGGTCTCACGCTCCGTAGGTCTGCATCTGCACAACCTCACTCTTCCTCGCCATCGCGCGGTAGCGCAGGGCATCGTAGAGGTGGTCTTCGGACTCAGTGTCCACATCGTCGCGGTTGCGTTTGTCGCGCGGCAGGCTCTTGATCGTTTCGATCGCCTCCGGGCAGTGCTCCGGTCCGAGAAAGAAGTAGAGCCCGGGCTGGTCCGTTGTGAGGTTCCCGAGGATGAGCTCGCGCATCTTCGATGCGCCGGCAACGCGAGAACCGGGCCCCTTGGCGGCCTTCGTCCAGTAGACCCCGGCGCGCTCGAACCGCTGAACCACATTCTCGCCGTTGCGAACATCCCAGATCGCCGTGTCTGCCGGGCCGGGGTGCGGCTTGGACTTGACCAGGCCGCGTCGGAGCATCCACTCCTCGATGGCGAGGATATCGGCCGCCGTTTGCGCGCGAGTGCGCCCGCTGCCCTGGTTTCGCTTCCCCGTCCAGCCGTAGTCTTCCTTGATGACGAACAGCGTGCCGGGCGGGAACGACCGCTTGGTGCCGTCGGCCATCGTGGCGGCCTCGCCGTTGCTTTCGGCCACCCAGAGGGTTGCATTGGGTGCGGTGTCTCCGTCGTCGTAACAGCGGTCGACGTACCAGCTCGCTGGGATCGGAAACGGCGCAATCTCCGGCTTACATTTGCGCCAGAGGTCGTCGAACATCCCGCCTGCGGTGATGTCCCAGTCGCCGTGGCGCCAGGCACGCAGCAACTCGAGGTCGCCTCCGGCTGCCGCCACGACATTGCGCCAATACTGCGGATCGTTGACCAGATACGGATTGTCGTCGAGCGTTGCCGGGATGTAGATCCTCTCAACCGAGGCTCGATCCTTCTCTGGGCATTTGCACGCGAACTTCCCGTCGACGAGCACTGCACCGCAAATTGAGCACGCATGAAACGGATGCATGCCGCGGGGGGCTGGCTTGATGTAGCGCTCCTTCACCCAGTTGTGGCCCACGCCACCGGGGTTGGCATTGCACCGGAAGATGCACTTGATCCCGGGGGGAGCACCGCGACCAGGTCGCAAACACGCGCGGAGCTGATCCAGGGGGGCGGGGGTGGGGTAGTTGGTTGTTTCCTCCACCGCCGCAAACGTAAAGCTCTGCCCCTGCAGCTTACGTGCACCCTTCTCGTCGGCCAGCGGGCGAAACTTGATTCGCCAACCGGCCGCTGGGTGGAACAATTGGCGTTTTCCGGCCTGCCAAACCGCGCCGACCCTCTCGTAGATGTCGCGAGCCTCGTCGATGAGGTCGTCCATCTGCGGGACTTCGGGCCGCACCATGATGCCCTTCGCCCATTTTCCGTACCGCGCTGCGTGGTATCCCCAGGCCCCGAGCGTTCCTTGGGTTTTTGACCCGCCACGTGCACCGCCGAAGAGGACATCCTCAACCGGGCAGGTGACGAACGCCGTCTGCTTGCCAGGAATCGGCTGCCAGGCAATGCGGACGTTTGGCTCAAGGTCAGGGGCGGCGCTCAATGGACAACCCCTTCCGTGGCGGCGCCGTCTGGGTTCGAAAGGAAGTTCTGCTCCCAATCCTCGGTCGTCTCAGCCCCTACCCCCGGAAGCATCATCACCCACCTCTCGACGCGCTCGCCTCCTTCGAGCTGCTCGTACAGGCCGAGGAGTTTGCAGCGCTTGTCGCGCAGTCGGTCGAGCGCCTGGAGAAAGCGGGGGTCGCCGATCTTGAGCCGGCTCGCCTTCTTGCTGCGGTTCCAGGCCGTCCAGACCTCGCGTTCCTCGCTCATGATCTTGGCGAGCTCGATTCGGCGGTAGTCGTCGATTGACTCGTGCTGGGCGGCCTTCCATTCCGCCTCAATGGCCTTCAGGTCGCGCGCGATCGTACTCTTTCCCTTGCTCAGTCGCCTGGCGATGTCGCGGATGTTCCAGCCCTGGGTGTAGAGTCTCGCCACCGAGACCCGGCGTTTTTGAACGGAGAAATCTCTGGCCCGCTGTCCCATCGCTATGGTGTCCCACCGCCGTTTGCCGTCTCCGGCCACTCGATCAGGGGAAGAAACTCAGCGAACGCGCGGCAAATCCTATCGTTGGCCTCCTCCACCTCGCGCATCATCGTCGCGTGGAGGAGGTCGTACTCGCGTGGGGTCAGGCATCGGCTTTCGCGCAAATCGTTGCGGATCACCTGCATCATTGGGTCGAGGTGGACGTGCATCACTTCGTGGACCACGGTGTCCCGCTGTTCCCCTGGGTCTCGGGACCGAAAGTCACTGGAGAACCAGACTGTCGCCTCGCGCTGCCCGAACCTGCGGCTTACGTATGCGGCGTGTTCTGGTCCGGCGCCTTCTCGTGCGATCCCGAACGCCCAGTCGCGCAGGTGCAGCTTCCCCGCGACCATCTCGACGTACGCCCGGAGGACATCGAACTCCTCGGCGCTCAGGTTGAGCCCGGCCGGCTTTTCCTGGACCGCAACTCTCGCCATCAGGTGGCCACCGAGATCCGGACGGGAGTGGGACCAGGAGGGGCGTTGGGGAGCGCGTCGCGACGGACGTGAATCCCAGTCGCGTGGTGTCTCATTTTCGTCGACGAAACTCGACAGTACCCTTCCATTTCGAAGGGGTATGGAAGGAATCGTGCCTTGTCGAGCGGTTTTTTCGGTGCGCGTCTACTTTGCGCGAAATCCCAACCGCTCGCGCACGGCGTCCGCGTCTAGGCCGAAGTGGTCGCAGATAGACTCGAAGTCGGTGATGCACCGATGGGCGCGCGAGAGCATCCACCACCTAGCGTCGTCGTACCAGACGTCCACGTTGAGGGTGGTGCGTAGTCGCCCCTGGCGCCGCGCGTCCTGGATACCGGCGGCGAGGACGGCCAAGAGTAGCCGCTCCTCCGGCTTCAGGGGGCGGGCACTGAGCTCGGCGATTGCGCCCGCGTGGGCGATGACGTCTATCTCTTGGAGGATGTTCTCGCGCGGGTCGTTGCGCTTTGACTCGTGGTCGTAGACGTCATTTTGGGCACCGCGGTTGCGGGGAGCTGCCATATGGAGCGGGCGCCCTACGGCGCGGGGTCTCGCACGGCCGCGGCCTCAACCGCCCCCACCGGCAGAGCCCTCGAAATCGACACAATCACCCGCACGTCGCTGGGCAGGTGCTCGACCCAGCCGTCCCAGGCCTGGCGGCGCGTGCGCACCCAGAGCTTGCCCTGCGCTCCGCAGCGACACACCCACCGGTGGCCGTAGTCGCGGCGGTAGAGGCGAATCAAGCCGTGTCCGGCCACGGCGGCGCGGTGGATGAGCCCGCGCTCATGGGCCAGGCGGGCGGGGCGACGGGACTGCGCCGCGCGTAGGTCGACGCCGCATACGGCGCACTGCTTCGTCGGCGGGATTTTCGTCGACGAAACTTCCATCACAGCCTCACCGGCATCACCACGTACTCGTAGTTGTCCGGGATGTATCGCCGCATGAGTATCGGACTCACATCATCCTCCACCGATAGGCTCACGTTGCTCTCGGTCGGTAGAGTCGCCAGGGCGTCGGCGAGGTAGCGGCCGTTCGCGCCGACCACCACCTTGGGGCCGTCGTAGTCAGCCCCGATGTCCTCGCATCCGTCGCCCGTGTCCTGGGCGGCCGACTCGATGCGAATTCCGCCCGGGCGTAGGGTGAGCTTGGTGGGATTGGCACCAATGATCATCGACCGGCGCAGCGCCGCGAGAAACACGCCGACCTCGATCGCCGCTGAGGTCTTCCGACCCTTCGGAATCACCTGGTGGTAGTCGACGTACTCCGCCTCTATCAGGCGCATCGACAGCTCCCACGATCCCGACCTCGACCCGCAGAAGGCGACCGGGCCACCGTCGGCGATGAGCTCCACGTCTCCCTCCGTGCCGTCGAGCAGCTTACGCAGCGTCGCCACCGCCTTGCTGGGCATCGTCCAGGGCCGCTCGAAGCCGTAGGGTATGCCCACCTTGGCTAGCCGGTGCCCGTCGGTCGCCACGACGGATTCCTTGTCGAATCGCAGCCCGCACAGCGAAATCCGGGTTTCGTCCTTCGACATCGCGAAGGCGGTCAGGTCCAGCGCCTCGAGTAGGCCCGCCGCGTCGACGCTCTTCGACTCCGCACCGTCGACGGCGCTCGGCATCTCGGGGAACTCCTTCGGATCACACGCGGGCAGCCGGAACTTGCCCTTGCCCGCGACGATATCGAGGCCGCCGCTTCTTTCCTCGAGCTCGATGTCACCGCTGGGCAGCTCGCGGACGATCTCGAACAGGGTGCGCGCCGATACCGCGACCTTGCCGGCGGTAATGGCGGCGGCGTTGCACTTAGAGCGTAGACCCACTTCCTGGTCCGTGGCGCAGATGGTCAGGTGGTCGCCTTTGGCTTCGATCAACGCGGCGGCGAGCACCGGGATGGTTTCGCGCTTGTCGACCACGCCCTGGGCGGCGCTCAGGGCTTCCAGGAGTTTGCCTTGCGTGACTGTCGCCTTGAGCATCAGGTGGTCCCCCCCTGTTCCTTTCGCCGTCTTTGCAGAGGGCACCGATCCGCTGCTATTGCCATTGCCGTCCTCAGAACGTCCAGACGGGGCGGATGCCGAACGTCGTTCGGACCAGATCCAGATGACCCAAGAGAAGCCCGAGCCCGAAGTAGAGAAGAGCACCCCAGGCCACGAACGACGCGCAGAACAGACCACGCCGGGGGGTTTCGGGGGCGACGACGAGGGAAAAGAAGAAGTGGCGTCCGATGCGCTCGGCCACGACGATAAGGAACAATCCCAACAGGGGAGCCAGAGCGCGCTGGATCGGTGGGGGAAGAGTACGGCGCGAGCTACCTGGTGGATTGTCATCGTGACCCTCCTCAACGGAGGCGCGATCGCGTACCAATCGCGTGTAACCAACCACGCCCTCGCAGCGGCGCAGAAATCGAATCGGTTGGCCAAACTCGCGCTCAAGCGTAACCGCGACATCGCCGAAGCGAGCCAACGTGCATGGATCCTTCTCGATGGCGTTACCTTGAACTGCGGCGACCGCGAGACCGGCACACCCGCGCGCTTGACCTACGCGATCCGAAACTTCGGACGAAGCCCGGCGTCGTACATCGAGCAAAGAAACGTCCGAATCGAGGGCGCCGAGCGGGACCCCACAAGAACCAGCTCCAAGAAATCGGAGGGGGTGATGGGGTTTGACAGAGAGCCCCACCTCGAGAGAGCTGTAATCGGACCAGGGCAAGCGATCACCGGAGCCGCCGATCTGCCCGGTCCACTTAGTTCCGAGAAATGGATGGACCGAGGCCGCCCCAAGGCTGCGCTTTATCTCAAGGGCGAAGTTGTCTACCGCGACGGGTACCGAAAGGAGCGAATGACGAAGTGGTGTGTCTATTGGCTGCCCGAGCCCTGTAGCGAGGAGCCATCCACCAACTTTCGCCAATGCGACACCCACAATGAGGCGTCGTAGGCTCGCGCCGTAGACAATCATGCTGCCCCCCTCGCGCGCCTAGCAAGCGGCAGGTTCGCGCAGACGAGCGCCTTTGCCATGTGCGGCGGGACGGAGTTTCCGCACAATCGGACCTGTTCTGTCTTCGTGAGTCCGTCGATCCAGTAGGTCGCCGGAAATCCCTGCGCCAAGAACAACTCGCGGGGCTGCAGCATCCGCATTCCGATGTCGGAGATCACGTAGTGGGCCCCGGCGATCTCGACAACCGCGAACCGATCTCGCGCGGTGATGGTGCCAAGCGGGGCGTCGCAAGCCTGGCCCGTTCCGGTGCCGTAGTACTTGAGCAGAAAGGCCTGCACCGCCGCCAGGTGTTTTCCGCCCGCTACGATCGTCGGCGCCGGCCGCCGCGCATCCCGCCCGTGGGCATTGCGCCGCATCACTTCTAGTAGGCCACAGGTCAGCGAGTTGGAGTCACGCGCGGTGATACCTGGCGCGGGTTCTCGCAGGTCTTGCCCCACCGCGAAATGCCCGTTCGGACCGCCGTAGTTCTTCTGCAGGTAGGCGGCGACCAAGCTCGCCTGATTTCCAATACCTACGATTGTCGGCAACGGCCGGTCGACCGCGCGTGTTCGCGGGGGCTGTGTCGGCCGTTCGCCGTACCTCGGGACGAAGTAAGGTGCGACCAGGCCGTGCGCGTCGCGAGAGGCAGTAATCGTCTTGAAGGGTTCGCTAACTCCCTGTCCACGAAATCCGGAGCCCCCGTGATTGCATGTCACGATGAAAGGCTGCTTGGCGCGCAGCACGTAGCGGTCGATACCGGCGGCGATTCTTCGTAGGGTGTTTTCCGCGAGGGGGCGTTTTCGAGTGAAGATCGAGGGGCACGGCAACGACCAATCGATGCACTCCGCGGCCGTGCGGTACGGCTCCAGGAAGAGTCCGTCGCCGTGCGTTGGCTCCGGCCAGCAGATCGGCTCGCCGTCGCAACGGGCGACGAGAAAGAACCTCTTCCTCGATGTCGGCGCGCCGTAGTCGCAGGCAACCAGCTCTCGGCAGTCGACTTCGTACCCAAGGCCCCGGAGATTCGCGAGCCACTGCTCGAACGTCTCGCCCTTGCGGCTCTTGATCGGTACGCCCTTGGCATCGAGCGGCCCCCAGGTCTGAAACTCCACCACGTTCTCGAGGAAGATGACGCGCGGGCGCACCTTCGCCGCCCACCTGATCACCACCCACGCCAGGTCCCGCACGGCCTTGTCCCGCTTCGGCTTCCCGCCCTTTGCGCGCGAGAAATGCCTGCAGTCCGGAGAAAACCACGCCATCTCCACCGGCTCTCCCCGGGTCGCCTCGGTGGGATCGACCGACCAGATGTCCTGTACCAAGTGCTCTGTGTCCGGGTGGTTGCGGCGGTGCATCTCGATGGCGATGGGGTCGTGGTTGATCGCTAGGTCGACCGGGCGACCAAGCGCCGCCTCGATTCCCGCAGATGCCCCACCACCGCCGGCGAAATTGTCGACGATCACGGGCTCACCCCCGACTTCGCCGCCGCCGAAAACACCGGATCGAGAAGCGCCTCCAGCACTCGACCACGTCGCTCGGCCGACGTGCACTTGCGGCACAGGACAAGCGTCGCCTGGTTCGGTACGCCAGCGACCACCTGGAGCACCACCCAGCCCGGCGGAAGCCCCTGCGCTTGTTCCCGCAACACCTGACTCTCGCAGCCGTCGCACGACCACTCGGCGAGGACGCGGTGGGTCACTGCCCAACTGCCTCCATGACCGCGTTCCGCACCGCCCACTTCTGCTCGTCGGACAGCGGCGGGTTATCCGGCTGATCGAAGGACCAATCGGCGAGCCCCGTGACTCGGGCCGCCAGCTCCTTGGCGGAGCTAATCGAGGGTAGATGCGAGAAAAGCGCGAACCCCGTGGGCAGGTGCGTCAATGTCCATTCGTCACCCTGGCTAGGGCCGGCTTCGACCGGCCGCGCGACAAACCTCGGGTGAACTGCCCAAAGACCGCATGGGGAAATTTGCGCCGAGACGGTGACAGTCCCCGCCCAAGTCCGAATCGCCGCCGCTTTGACTACCCACCAGCTCATCGCCCCACCTCCGCTAGTGTGCGCGGCCCAAGCCACGCCTCCATCTCCTCACGGAACCAGCGCAGGTCCTTGCGCGCGAGCCACCGCTCGACCCAGTCCCGCCAGGTGCCGTCGATGTTCTCGGTGACGACCTGGTGGTGCTCGCGGCACAGCCACACCTGCGGCCCGTCTTTGCCGCTGTACGTGCCGTGCTCGTCCTTGCCCTTCACTGAGCGAGGCACCGCATGATGGCTCTCCAGCCCGTTGCCGTTGCTCGCACCACACTCGATGCACACGCACTTGCCGGCGGCGATGTCTTCGAGCGGGAATCGTTCACGAATCGGCTCGAGCTGAGCCAAGAGTTCCGTGTAGTCGAGCACGTTGGCGAGCATCCGGTCCGCAACGACCGGCCCACCCGGATGTGGCTCCGGCATAAGAATCCGCGTCCCGTGGTACGCCAACTGGAGCTTGTAGTAGTCCGGCTCGCTGCAGGGCAGCAGGAAGTTGCGGACACGCTGCGTCTCCATGTGCTGGTCCTTCGGCAGCCGAACGGCCACTGCCCTCTTCAGCTCACTACGAGTCAGTCCAGCGGAAGCCAGGCGACCAGCTTCCTCCGGGTCGGATTCGACCAGCTTTTTCACGCCGGCGTCGTAGACCACTCCCGGAGGGGTGCGCATCGCCGGCGCCCGGTACTCCTCGGGCATCGCCCGGACCGCGATCGCCGCGCCGATCAGACGCGAGACGTTCACCTTGCTCATCCCCTGGGCATCGACCCAGGCCCCGAACTTGGACTCGCTGTACAGCCGCTCCTCCTTCACCCGCAGTAGGCACCACGCAGCCGACCAGCCGGAGCGTTCGAAGGCGCGGTACTCCCGTACAGACTTGTCGGCCACCTGCTGCGGCGGAAGCTCGTAGACCTCCTCCTCGATCCGCTGCAGGTGCTCCGGGAGTTTCGCCGGCGAAACTGGCGTTATGTCGGCTGACGGCACGCGGCTACTCGCTCTCTTCCGAGTGCTTGCGCACCACGATGTCGGGGTCCTTCTCGCGCAGGATCACGTCCTTACCGAGCTCGTCGACGGTGTAAATGCGCAGCCGCTCGTCGTCCTTCTCGACCAGGGCGAGCTCGTCCCTGTGCGCCAACATCAGATCGCGCAGCTCTGACTTGAGCGCGATTTCCTTGGTCAGCGCGCTGGCTCGCTTCTTCTTGGCCGCTTCGTACGCGATCGCCTTTGTCTCGATCTCTGCGATGTTCGGACGCTCGGTGCCGGGGATTTCACTCTGGCTGCGGGGCATTGCTCACTCCTCTTCGTTTTGGCCGCCGCATGGGCACCGGGTGTGTTGAGGGTTCACCCGGTACCCATGCCCACTGGGTGGGAGTGGGCGCGGCGGCTGTTGGGTGGATTTGCCGGCTTCCGTGACCCAGGCCGGCGCTGGTCTGACGATGTTGGTACGCACTCGGACGAATCGGGTCGAAACGTGAGTGCGCACCACCCCGCACGGATCGGGGGAGGGAGAGTTGTCACTAGGGCGATCACTTCTCGCCCCCGGAGAGTTCCGGTTCGTCGTCGACGAACTCAGTCTCGGCGTCAAACCAATCGAAGAACCGCATCGAGCGCGGATCCCACCGCAGCTTGACCAGCGGTGTGTCGCCGATTTTCTGCTTTGCGACGCGAATCTCGTACGGCTCGCACCCGTCGGCGATGTTCTTCTCTGGATTGTCCTTGCCGTGCCAGTAGCCGAGCAGCACCTCGTTGGCATTCTCGAAGCTGGCGCCCGTTCCCTTGAGCATCCACGCCGCCGGGCGCCAGTTCTTCTTGCTGCGGCCCTCGGATTTCACGGAGATCTGCACGAGCAGCAGAACCGCGACTCCGCCCCTGGCGATTTGTTGCAGGTCGCGCGTGATCGCAAGCCCCCAGTCGTCACCGCCGCGGGCTGTCGGGTTTCGCAGCAGCGTCAAGTGATCGACCACGATGATCTTTGCGCCGCCGGTGACCATGCGCCGGATGACCGCCTTCACCCGCGGCCAGTCGTACAGCTCGTCGACGATCTCCAGGGGCTGACGCGTCAGCACGTCTGCTGCTTCATGCACTTGGCTCATGTCCCCGCCGGAGATCATCCCGGCCTTGATGTCGCGAGTGGACAGTCCGGTGCGCTGCCCGACGATGCGGTCGATCAGCTCCTGGCGGTTCGTGTCGGGTGAGATGATCCCGACCCCGACCCCGTTCTCCAGCGGGTGCTCAACCAATTGCGTGGCCAGACTCGTCTTGCCATGCGAGGACAGTGCACCGATCACGTAGAGATGCCCGGGTTTGATTCCGTCGATGACCCGGTCGAGGTCGCTCAACCCCGTCGGTATCGCCGGCTCGCGTTTACCCTCGACCGTCTCTTCAATCTCGACTACGGCGCGCACCAGCGCCTGCTGCATGGTCTCGCGACGCCCGTCGGCGTCAACCGCCAGATCGATCAGGTCCGAGAGGCGCTCGGGCGCGTAGTCGCACACCGGATCGCCCTTCGAGCGCAGCTCCGTCACCAGCGAGCTCGCCTGCGCGATGAGCTTGCGCCGGTACGACAGCAGGCGCACGGTGTGCGCGTATGTGGCCACGTTGGCCGCCGTCGGCACGCGCTCCTCGATCTCACCGAGCATGGCAGCCCCGCCCACCTCGGCCAGGTCTCCGCGGTCGCGCAAGGTGTCCGAGAGCGTCACAAGGTCGATCGGCTGCCCTACCTCGCGCATCGCCGCCATCGCCTCGGCGATTTT
This sequence comes from uncultured Binatia bacterium (SeqCode), assembly GCA_965216585.1. Classification (GTDB taxonomy): domain Bacteria; phylum Desulfobacterota; class Binatia; order HRBIN30; family CADEER01; genus CADEER01. The sequence goes on from CBDCGC010000003.1 coordinate 2,463,058, forward strand.
GCGGTGGTGCGGGCGAAAGAAGTCGGCCGGCTCGATCAGCTCGAAGGCCTTGTCCGCTGCCGCGTTGTCTAGAAGCACCGCGCCCAACACCGCCTCCTCCGCCGCCACCGAGTGGGGTTGCTCCTCGAGCTGCTCCGGTTGTTGTCCGCCGTCCTCATCGCCCCGAATCCGCTGAACTTGCCCCATCACGCTCCCTCACCCGTCCGTAGGTCGTGCAGTCCGTCGGCGGCCACACCGCCATCGTTTCGTCCTCGATCGCCCCGGGGCTCGGTATCCACGCGCCGCCCTCGGAGATCAGGCTCTCCACCGCCACCTCGACGTAGCGACGCGGGAGCGCCGTCATCTTCTCGACGTAGAGCGCCACGGTCTCGCGCTTGAGCTTGGCGTTTGGCCAGTTGGCCATCATCCGCCCGACCAGAGCGTAGGCATCCTTGCGCGTGGTGCGCGGCCCGGTGTTCGCCTCCCAGCTCATTCGATCCGGTCCCCGAATTGGGCGTAGAACTTTTCCTCTTCGTCCATGCCGGCGTAGGGGTCATCTTCACTGAGCGTGGATTCGACTCTGCCTCTCGGCGATCCGTTCACCGCAGGCTGCGGCTGGGAGCCGCGATCTTCCGGCCTCTGGTCTTCCCACCGCTCGCCGTTCAGCCACGTGGCGGGGTGCGGGATGTACTGCGGATCCGACCATCCGCGCGACTGCGCTGTGACAGCCGAGAGGATGCGCTTGGCCAACTCCGTGTCGGGTTGCTTGCGCTTACCCGGCATCACCGCCCGCCGGTAGGCGCGCTCCGCGTTCTTCTTCGCTACCTTCCTCGGCCAGATCTTCCAGAATGCTTCGAAGAGGTCCTGAAGTGCGCTTTTGGTTTCTTCAGAAGAAAGAGAAGACTCTTTTGTTTTCTTTTTTGTCTCCTCTATGGAGGGATCGGCGCTAGGTGACCGTTCTAGAGCGGTCATATCCGACCGGTCTGGGCTTTCTTGATCGGTCATATCTGACCGGTCTAGAAGTGCGCTTTCGGGCACCGCAAAAATGTACAGATTCGAGCGGCCTTGGCCTCTGCGAACCACCTGCACCACCCCTTGATCAGCGAGCTGTGCCAAGCAGGCTCGCAACCGGCGAGGGGTCATGTCGAGCTCGCGTGCGAGATCCGCTTGATCGAGCTCCCGGGGTTGAACCCTCCACCCCTCGGTGAGGACGTGCGCCGCCAATAGGCGCGCACCCTGGGAAAGCGGGAGGCGGAACAGGAACCTAGGGACGCTCAAGAAGCCACCGAGCGCTCGGATGAGATCTTGGCCTACGACCGACGTCATTTTCGTCGACGAAAATCAGGCCGCCTGGCGTCCGAGGTACTTGTCGAGGTCGCGCTTGGTGATGTGGCCGGCCAGGATCATCAGCTCGAGGAAATCCAACCGGAAGGCGCGAGCTACTTTGCGCAGCGTGTCTGAGCCTGCTCCCTTTCCACCCTCGACGAAGACGAATTCGCCGACACCGATCTTCGCCTTGGCAGCAGCTTCTTCGCGCGTCAGGTCATTCTCGACTCTGTACTGCTTGAGGATTTTCGCCAGTCTACGTCTGTTCATTCCCGTCTCCCTTCGGTGTCTTGAGCAGCCCCGCCGCCTTGCGCTTGACGGCCTCTTTGTCATGGCGGAAGTACCGCTCGGTGGTCGCAATATCCTTGTGTCCCAAGACTTCCTTGATGTCGTAGGTGTCTAGGCCAGCGGTCTTGAGCTGGGTCGCGGCCGTCCTTCGCATGTCGTGCGGCGTGAAGTGTCCGACGCCCGCAAGCCTGCGACGGCGACTGCAAACCGACTCGATCGTTTTTCCAGTCAGTCGCCGAATGACGATCTTTCGATCTGCCGCGGTAACCAGGGCGCCAGGTGAGTCCCCGCGCAACTGCAGCCAGCGCCGAACCCATCCGTCCGCCGTCGCATCGAGGTACGCGTAGCGAGACCGGTTCCCCTTGCCTTTGATGATCCGAATGGTCGCGGGCGTTTCGTCGATTGCCGGAACGTAGTCGCGCATCGTCAGGCTACACAGCTCCGCCTTGCGCATTCCTGAGCGCAGTAGGGCTAACACGGCGCCGTCCCTAGCACCGAGCAGGGTGCCGTCGTCGCATGCGGAAAATAGCGCCGCGATTTCACCGTCGCCGAGCGAGCGGCCAGCCGGAAGCGACTCGCCCTTGATCGGCGGCAGATCGCTGGCTCGCATGTACTGCTCGGCCGAGATCTGACCGAGACGGAATGCCGCCTTGAGCACGCCACGTACCGCGCAGACCCGATGCATCGCCGTAGCGGGAGCACATTCTTGCGCCCAGTGGTTTCGGGCGCGCACCGTCTCGGCGTACCCAATCTTTGACCAGTCAAGAGAGTCGGGGTCCGAGCACACCCCGTCGGTCGTGATCGCGGCGAACTGTCGGAGTGCAGATTGGATAGACGGACGGCCAGGCGGCGATAGTCCCGACATGTACACGCACACCGGGGAGTCGCGCAGGTCTCGTCGCACCGCGCGTCTGCGTTGCGAAAACGCAATGACTCGCGCTCGGGGCTTTCCGGGATCAACAGCCATGTGCCCCAAGGACAGCCGCCCGAGGCACATTCCCCAGCTACATCCGCACCGCAACAGCCCCGGACGGCCATTGGGCCCTCCAGATCAGTTGAAATAATCGACTCGGCGTTGTTGAGATTATTCGCAGAAGTTGTGGAAATACAGTGAATTCCGCTCAGTGCTACCGAGGGATTTCCACCTACGAACGTTTGTTCATGCTCGCAAGTTGCGGATTTCGAACAAACGGTATTGCAAGATCTGCGGGCAGGTGACTAGTTAGATGGGTAACCTACGGTGCCGATCGTCTCGGCGCTCTGCCAAGGGGAGATTTGCTTATGAGGGGTTTTCGATCGGTAGCTCTCGTGCTCGTCGCCGCGGTCGCCACTGCGTTACCCGCGTCAGCGGTGATCACGACGCTCAGCACGAACGCTGACTCGTATCTGCGCGGAAGTGCGGAGAACACCAACGTCGGCACCGAGACGTTCCTGCGCATTCGCAAGACCGGGCCCAACCGCACAGTCGTGCGCTTCGACCAAGCGGCGATCGCAGCCGCGGCGACCGGCGGGATCGTCACCTCTGCTACGCTCGAGCTCTTCGTCGAGTTCTCCACCGGTACCTGGGGCAGCGGGCGCGAAATCGACGCCCATCGCATTACGACCGACTGGACCGAGTCGGGAGTGACCTGGAATTGTCCGATCGACACCGACACGGGGAACAACAATCCCGATTGCGCAGTGCAGTGGGGCGGCGGCGCCTTCGCCGCATCGGCGACCGACTCGTACCTGCAAACCAGCAGCTTCATCGGCGCGGTCCAACTCGACGTCACGGCCGACGTCAACGCCTTTCTCACCGGTACCAGCAATTTCGGCTGGCTCCTCAAGAAGCGTGACGAAGGACAAAACGGATTGCTCGAATACACCTCGCGCGAGGGGACAGCCAACCAAGAGCCAAAGCTCATTCTCGATGTCTTCATCTTGCCGACCAGCACGCCAACGCCAACGCCGACCGATACCCCCACCGCAACACCGACCAATACGCCGACCGATACACCTACTCCGACCGCGACCTTCACCCCCGACCCCGACTGCGGTTCCGGACCGATCATCGGATGCCGGCAATCGATTCTCGCAAACAAGTCCCTGCTGCTTCTGAAAGATAAGGGAGGCGCCCGCGACAAGCTCGTATTCAAGTGGGTCAAGGGCGAAAGCACCGACGCCGCGCTGTTCGGAGACCCCCTTTCGAGCACCACCTACACGATGTGCATCTACGACGAGACGGCAGGCTCCCCGTCATTGGTGCTCGAAGCGATGGTGCCACCGGGCGGAACATGTGCAGGGAAGCCCTGCTGGAAAACCACCAGGAGAGGCTTTAAGTACCGCGATCGCGATCTCACGAACTCGGGAATCAAAGTCGTCAACCTCAAGTCAGGTGCCGCTGGCAAGGCGAAAATTATCGTCAAGGGCAAGGGACCCAATTTGAATCTCCCTAGCCTCCCCCTCAACCAGGACCAGCAGGTCATCGCGCAGATCAAGAACAACATCAACGCCGGGGAATGTTGGGAGGCGCGTTTTTCGGCGCCGCCGAGGACCAACGACGCTACCAAGTTCAAGGACAAGGGTGACGCCCCGATCACGTTTGCGCCAACCGATACACCGACCAGCCCGCCGACCGACACACCGACGCCCGCCGGGCCGACAGCGACGCCGACCGAAACGCCAACTCCGGGTGCCGCTACCGCGACACCGACCGAGACAGCGACGCCAACCGCGACCAACACCCCCGAGCCCGGTCTCGGCAGCCATACGTGCACGCTCGACCCCGCCAGCAAGCTGCGCTTGAACCTGGAGACCTCACCGCTGGGCGTGACGCCTTCGGGGTCCATCGACATCGATTGCGCGGCGACCAATCCGGGCGATGGCGTGTCATTGTGCACGTGCGACGTCAATAATCTCGATGCGATCCCGCTGCTGGGGATCGGGGATGTCTGCGTCTACCCGGCCGGGCCTTGCCCAGCGGCAAAGTTCGACTGCGACGGGGGATCCGCGCTCGACGTCGACAGCTACTCCGATCACAACGTCGGAACGTGCACGAGCAACGCCAATTGCTCTGCAACCTGCGACACGTTCTGCTCGGGGCTCAGCGCCTCGCACACACAACAAGCGTCGACTTGCGAAGGTTTCTGCGCCGGCGGTCCAAATCACGAGATGGCCTGTGTGGAAGACGCGGACTGCCCGGACGGACAGTGCCCGGGGCAGGAACCCATCCAGGGAGGCAACCACTCCGGTGTATGCAACTGTACATGCCAGGCCCTGGAGCAGGGCAGCAATGCCGGCGCCGGTGCGTTCTCGTGCAACCTCGGCCTCGAGATCACGGTCGAACGAGACAACGATCAGATTTGCGGCAACACGGCGCCGTCGATTTCGCTGGCACCGCTGTGTGGCCCCCTGACGACCGCTAGGGCCGACGGCGTCTTGGAGCACGTCAACAACAAGACCGGGAACAACAACGACATTGGTCCGATGAACATCACGGGAACCGGGATGAGCTGCACCAACTTTGCAGCGGGGAACCTCACCGGACTGACGCTGGTTGGTTACTTGGGCTTCTTCGACTCGAGCATCGCCGACATTCTGGCCGAGGAAGAGTTCATCTGCCAATAGGCACCAAACAAAAGGGGAGCCCGTACGGGCTCCCCTTGCTTCCCCTGTAGCTGCGAGCGAGGCGCCTAAAGCCTCGTCCGCGCTCGCCGCGTAGCCCCCCGCGTATCGCAATCAGTGCAACATTTCGCTCGTGGCTTCCGGTTCGGTGGCAAACGGAATGCTCAGTCGAAAGACCGATCCTCCGTCCGTACCGCGCTGAATGGACAATGAGCCACCGAGAAGGTCGGTCAACCGCTGCGCGATGGCGAGACCGAGGCCCTTGTCCGGAGTCGTCGCACCATCGTCTGGTGCTGTTGCGGGCTCGCTGAAGACGGCAGTCTCACAGCCCGGCTGCCGGAGGATGAACTCGGCTGCGTGCGGTCCTTCGTTGATGTCGAGCGCAACTTGCTTCGAGGCGTTGGTGTGAACGAAGTTTTCGACTAACTGAGAGAGAACCTCACCGAGCTTTTCTCCGTCCGTGTACATCGATCGCTTGGAAAGGGTGACGTTGGCGGCGAGATCGAGGGGGCGTTTGGCCGAGCCCTTCGATGAGCGCAGATCGGTAATGATCTGATCGATCGACACCTGCTCGCGCCGCACCACCAATCCGGGTGCATCGAGTCGGGCCAGGTCGAGGTATTTCTCCACCAGCCCAAGGGCACTCTTTGCCGCATCGCTCAAACCATCGACGGCTCGTTGCACTGGCGGCGTCGAAGAGTCACGCAGAATCTCGGCGTAGCCCTGAATGGCGAGGATGGCGTTGCGTACGTCGTCGGAAAACTTGGTCAAGAGCAACCCGCGCAGGTCTTGGTCGGCGCGGGCGCGGTCCATGCGCCACGAGGTATTGAGCGCGGACTCGATCGCCTCGGCTACGCGATCCGTGTCGTTGCCGTCGCAGATCGCGTGCGGCTGCATGGCGTCGGCAACCTCGCGCCGAACTTCGGCGTCGCCGGCGCTCAGAGCGATGACCGGTACCGCAGCGTCGAGAACCCGAATACGTCGGACCAGGTCGCTAGTCTCTTTGTCGGAGAGTGCCTGCGCCAAGATGACGATCTGCGCGCGTTCGCGAATGTAGCAATCGAGCGATTCGGCCGGATCGGGAGAAATGAGGACCCTGCACCCCGCCTGCTCGAGCCAGGAGGTCAGCCACGGGTAGGCCTCGCGCTCGCCGACGAAGAGGATCGTCGCCGACTCGTCAGCGGCAGTCGACTGTTGTGCGGCGTTGGCGGCAACCGCCTTCCTGTACGTCGTGAGTCCGACTTCGATCCACTGGAGCAGGCTATCCGGCCCCTCCACCGCATTGGCCGATGCACCGCCAACCGGATCGCCGTAGCCACCGTGCAAGATGACCTGGGTGAGGGGGTTGGCGTAATGCAGGGCGGCCGTCGCCTCCTCCCCACCAGAGTGACAGAGTCGGTAGTCGAGGAGGACAACTTGAACCTCATCCTCTTCGCAAATGGCGACCGCTTGGTCCAAGGTCCGCGCCGTCATCACCCACAACCCCTGCGACTCGAGTGCGGCGCGGGTAAAATCGGCGATTGCGTCGCGATCGTCGACGATCAACACCGTTTCGTGATTTGCTCGATTGGCCATGATTTTCTGCTTCCTCCCCAGGTTTGGCAGAGATCATGCCCAGAGCCACGCTGATCATGAATCCAGGAAAAGTATGACTTTCGAGAAGTGCGGCAAAACGCCGTACGACTTTCGAAGACGACGGGTTAGATCGCACACCACTTCACCGGTCGGCTGGTACAGGGACTCGTATTGATTTCAGCACCTTGCGCTGGATGCGGCAGCCAGCCAGGTGATACACACGCCCTTTTCGGTTGGAGACCCACAATGAGCATGAACTTTGCCAACATCTGGGAGGCGGTTGCGCGCACCATCCCCGACGAAACGGCGCAGGTCCAGGGCGAACGCCGGTCGTCCTATCGAGAGCTCGAGAATCGGGCCGCTCGACTGGCGCACGCGCTGCGCCAGCACGGGGTAGGGCAGGGAGACAAAGTGGCTCTCTTTTTGTTCAACGCACCCGAGTACCTCGAGACGGTGTTCGCGGCACTCAAGATCGGCGCCATTCCGGTGAACGTAAACTACCGTTATCTCGCCAACGAGCTTCACTACCTGCTCGAAAACGCCGATGCCAAATCAGTCGTCTACCACGGTGCTCTGGCGCAGCGGATCGACGAAGTCCGCCGCACTTTGCCGAATCTCGGCTTCTTCGCGCAGGTGACGACGACGGCGGAGGACGAGGTCGATCTACTCGACGGGGCGCACGCCTATGAATCGGTGCTCGCGAGAAGTCAGGCCGAGGCGCCGGTCGAACGCGACAGCGACGACTTTCTCTTCCTCTATACCGGCGGTACGACGGGCATGCCGAAAGGCGTGATGTGGAAACACAGCGATCTCTACAAGACGCTTTCGCGAGGTTTTGCAGCGCTCGGCGATTTCGTTCCCCAGTCGATCGCCGAGATCGAAGAAGCGACCCGGCAATTGCGCGACATGGATGCCGCTCCACGCGGCATAGCCGCAGCGCCACTGATGCACGGTATGGCCTGGTTTTCTTCGATGGGAAACTTGATCACCGCAGGGACGGTTCTCTCTCTCGCCAACCGTTCTTTCGATGCGCACGAGTTGTGGACTCTGGTCGAACGCGAACGAGCAACGACCTGTACCATCGTCGGCGATGCGTTCGCCCGTCCCATGATCGAGGCATTGGAGGAGGCGGAAAGACGCGGCAAGCCATATGACATCGCGTCGCTTTTCGCCGTCATTTCAGGCGGTGTGATGTGGACACCACGCTTCAAAAAGCCGCTGCTCGACCGCGGCGTCGCCATGCTCATTGACGGGTTGGGCTCGAGCGAGGCGCCGGGAATGGCCATGCGGGTCGACACTGCCGAAAGCGACCTCAGCACCGCCAAGTTCGAGCTCAGTGCCGATACGCGTGTCATCAGCGACGATGGCCGCTTCGTAACGCCTGGCTCAGGGGAAATCGGCCTCGTCGCTTTGAGCTCCGGTATTCCCTCCGGATACTACAAAGACGAGGCGAAGAGCGCCGAGACGTTTCGCGAGATCGATGGGATCCGCTACGCCATCCCCGGCGACTACGCCAAGGTAGAGAAAGACGGCAGCATCACTCTGCTCGGGCGAGGGTCCGTCTGCATCAACACCGGCGGTGAGAAGGTCTTCCCCGAAGAAGTCGAAGAGGCGTTGAAGTTGCACGACGATGTTCGCGACACTACGGTCGTCGGCATTCCGGACGCCAAATGGGGTGAGGCGATCACCGCCGTCGTTGCGCTGGAGTCGGCCTCGAACACGGATGAGCAGGCGTTGATCGACTGGGTGAAAACCAAATTGGCAGCCTACAAGGCGCCGAAGAGAATCGTCGTCGTCGACGCGATCGTGCGCTCTCCTTCGGGAAAGTCGGACTATCGTTGGGCAAAGACAATCGCCGAAGAAGCGTGAGTGCTCTAGCGATGCAGCCTGTCATCGACCTCGGCGATGTAGAGAGATGGGTGCGCGAAGTCGATGTGCTGGTCGTTGGCCTCGGTTGCGCCGGCGCCGCGGCCGCCCTCGAGGCGACGACTGCCGGAGCGAGCGTACTCGCATTGGAACGCGCCAGCGGCGGCGGTGGGACGTCGGCAAACTCGGGCGGTGTCATCTACCTGGGCGGCGGCACGGCGCTACAGAAGGCGTGCGGCTTCACGGACAGCGCCGAGGAAATGTACAAATATCTGATGGCCGCCAGCGGACCGTCGCCCGACCAAGCCAAGATTCGCGCTTACGCCGACGGCAGTCTCGAACATTTTGAGTGGTTTGTCGGCCACGACGTTCCCTTCAAGGCGGTTTACTACCCCCACTACAGTGGCGAACCGCCGACCGACGACGGACTCGTGTTTTCCGGCAGTGAAAACGCCTACCCATTCTGCGAGATCGCCGTGCCTGCGCCACGCGGACACGTACCGCAGATCCCCGGCCAGGCCGGCGGTTTGCTCATGCAAAGGCTCCTCACTTCGCTAGAGGGTACAGCCGTCGAGGTTGCAAGCGACGCCCGCTGCCTGAGCCTGATCGTCGATGCGGATCGCTGCGTCCAGGGTGCAGCGGCGCACATCGACGGCGAGCTGTCCTATCTGCGCGCTCGAGGAGGCGTCGTGCTGTGCACGGGAGGCTTCGTCAACAACCCCGAAATGCTGGAACGGCACGCGCCCGAGCTCGTCGACTGCAAGTACCGCGTCGGCACGACCTTCGACGATGGCAGTGGCATTCGCCTCGGCATGGCCGCCGGCGGGGAGGCGATTCACATGAACCACGGGTCGATTTCCCTGCCGATCATCCCGCCCAAAAAGCTGCAGAAGGGCATCTTGGTCAATCGCTACGGAATGCGCTTCATCAATGAAGACGCCTACTACGGTAGATTGGGAGAGCACGCGGTCTACCGGCAAGATGGAACGGCGTATTTGATCCTCGATTCCGACACCTTCGAGCGCCCGGAGGTAGAACGCGAGATTGCCGCGGTCGAGGAGAGCGTCGCCGAGTTGGAGAAATCACTCTCACTGCCCGAGCACAGCCTGCAAAGCACGGTTGATCTCTATAACCGGCACGCAGCCAAGGGCGTTGACCCCGTTTTCCACAAGGCCGGGGAGTACGTCGTGCCGCTTGCGACCCCACCCTACGCCGCCTTGGACTGTACGACGGCGGGGTCGCTGTACGCAGTCTTCACTCTCGGCGGACTGCACACCTCGCCGAACGGCGAAGTGCTGACGCCGCAAGGTGAGCCCATCGCTGGACTGTATGCCGCCGGTCGGACGACCAGCGGCATCGCCGCACCGGGATACGCGAGTGGCATATCGATTGGGGATGGAACGTTTTTCGGAAGGCGCGCAGGACGACACGCCGCGCGCCGCGCCGCGAGTTGAAGAAAGGATTCGCATGAAGCTCGGACTACAGCTCGGCTATTGGATGTCGCCGACCCCGCCACCCAACCATCTGGAGTTGGTCCTCGAGGCAGAGAAACTCGGCTTTGATTCCATCTGGACCGCCGAGGCGTATGGATCGGACTGTTTCACACCTCTTGCGTGGTACGGATCTCACACGAAGAACGTGCGTTTGGGCACCGCCGTCACCCAGATCTCAGCGCGCTCGCCGGCCAGTACGGCGATGACGACAATGACACTCGATCACCTGTCGAACGGACGGCTCATCCTCGGACTCGGAGTGTCGGGACCGCAAGTCGTCGAGGGTTGGTATGGACAACCGTTCCCCAAGCCGATGGCGCGCTCGCGCGAGTACATCGGCATTTTGCAACGTGCGTGGCAACGCGAAGCGCCGCTGACCAACGACGGACCACACTATCCGCTACCGTACAAAGGCGGCACCGGGCTCGGCAAACCTCTCAAGCTGATCACGCATCCGTTGCGCAAGCGTATTCCGATCTTTGTCGGCGCCGAGGGGCCGAAGAACGTCAACATGTGCTTCGAGATCGCCGACGGTTGGTTGCCCCTCTTCATTTCCCCTTTCCGACTCGACATCTACAAAGAACCCCTGGCGAAGCGGAAACCGGGATTCGAAATCGCCGCGACCGTCATCGTCAACGTCGACGAAGACCTCGACCGAGCACTCTATCCAGTCAAGTTGATGCTGGGATTCTATCTCGGCGGCATGGGGGCCAAGGATCAGAACTTCCACGTCAACTTGCTCAACCGCATGGGCTTCGAGCACGTCACCGGCAAGATCCAGGATCTCTACTTTGCCGGCAAGCACGACGAGGCGATCGCCGCAATCCCAGACGAGATGGCAGACGAAATCTCCCTCTGCGGCTCACCGGACCGCATTCGCGAGCGCCTGAAAGTCTGGGACGACTCGCCGGTCGATATCCTACTGTACGGTGGAGGCGACGCGGACGTGATGCGCTTCCTCGCCGAGGAGTGCGGCTAGACTCGTCTAGTTGTACAAAGCGGAGCTCAGGGAAGGAACGAGCAATCTACCGGCGCCGGCATGTTCTTGATCACTAGCCTGCTGCCCGAGTTCTGGAGCACCGTTCCGCCTGCACTGCTGAGGCAGTACGTCTTCGAATCGGTCAAGGTTGCGCCGTAAGTCGTGAAGCTGATGTTCAGTCGGTCCGGTACCGGCAATTGAGTGCTCGTCGTCGACGACGCATCCTTGCAGCGAAGTACCAGCCTTCTATTCGACAGCCTGGCCCGGCACACCGCGCTCCCCGACCTGTATCCGCGCACGCCGTTCGGCCCCAGAGCCTTCCAGGGGTCGGAAAACCCCTGGCCGGTGATACCTACTCCGACGTTGTCGATCGTCAACCTGGCTACGACCAGACCGTTGTCGTGAGACGGCGCGTTTTGCGGACTCGGCAGCTCGTCGATGTCGCAACGCAACTTGAATTTGGAATCGAACTTGACGACCAACTTCTTGCAGGCAATCGGTTCGTCCGGATCGGCCGCAGCACCCACAACCTGGACCGTGAACAGTCCAAACAAGACGCAACCGCCAACCGCTGTCGCTATCGAGCGCATGTCCACCTCCATACAAATCGGGCATCAGTTCGAGTTCTAGGCTCTTTGCCTGACCTCCGTCAATTTGGATCCAATAAGTCGATTTTTGAGCAATCGCGGGTCCGGCCGCCAGAAGCACCCGTCCGCGGTGAAAGGCCAGCATCCAGAACTGCGCACACCGTCCGCCGTTCGCTATCCAGGCCGTCAGAATACGCGCGCGTCGTCGACCAGATGCGCCGACGTCCCCATCCGCAGCCGCCTCTTGCAGAAACTGGCAACCCGCGTCTTAACATAACTACGTACGATTACTATTGACATGATTCGTATTCAAATGTATACATCTCGGAACCCCAATTTTCGGAGGACGTACAATGCCAACGAAAACAGTTCCCTTGAGCGTTCGGATCTCGAGTGGAGATGCAGAGTTTCTCGCCCGCCTCCAGGTCGAGGGAGCGACGACCCCTAGCGAGAAACTCCGTTCGATCCTCAAGGAGGACCGCCGTCGTCGTGAAGGTTACCGCGACTACGGACGCGTCTTGACCATGACCCAGGAGGCGATGGCCCCGGCACTGACGCGCTTGCGCGAAGCCGAAAACCGGCGCGGGGTCCACTCAGAGGTCATTCACCAGGTTGCCGACTGGTTGCCCAGATTGATGGCGACCTTCGTTACAGGTGTCGTGGATGGGAATGCCGAGGGAGGGGACGAAGAGGTGGCACTTCTATCGGATTTCGAACAGCGACTCGTCGATCAGGTTCTCGGCCTTGCCGAGGCGATCCTGCGCCTTGGCGTTACCGAGAAGGTTCGCGGCTACGACCCAGATGTCGTAAACGGTCGAATCGAACCTCTACTCGAGATCGTCGATGTCGTGCGCTCGACCCGTACAACCAGAAAGGAGGCGTAGCAATGTCGGAATCTCTTTCTTCAAGGGTAGGTCGTATCGTCAGCGGTAGCGTCAACGCGCTGATGTCGGCGGTAGAGAACGCAAGTCCAGAGGTTGTCCTCGAACAGGCGATCCACGAGATCGAAGGAGCCGTCGACGACGTGCGCGCCGAGCTCGGCCGGGAGCTCGCGATCAAGCATCTCGCGAGTGCGCGCATGATGGAGGAGAACCGCCGCCACGAGGACCTGTCGGAAAAAATCGAAATGGCGATACAGGAGGGTCGCGAGGACTTGGCGGAAGCGGCCATCGCCCAGCAGCTCGACATCGAGGCGCAGATTCCCGTGTTGGAGCGAACTCTTGCCGAGTGTGGGGATCGCGAGAAAGAGCTCGAGGGTTTCATCGGTGCACTCCAGGCCAAACGACGACAGATGCGCGAGGAACACGTAGCCTTTGCGGCTAGCCGCAAGAAGGCCGCGAGAGATGTCGCCGTCGCCGCCACGGGGGGAACGACAGGGCAGGGGGCAACGTCCGCAGCGGCAGCTCGCGCCGAGAAAGCGACTTCCGCCTTCGATCGCGTCCTCGAAGCCAACAGCGGCGTCCCCGCGGCCGCGGGTGGACACCTGGATACTGCAGCCAAGTTGCAAGAGCTGGAGAACCTCGCCCGACAGCATCGTATTCAGGAAAGAATCGCTGCGACCAAGGCGAGATTGGAGAAAGAATAGGAGGCGATCACGAACGGTATGTCGATGTTCACTCTATTGAGTACTCCGGAATGTTTTCCGTTCGCCATCGCCCTGGCAATCATGCTGGGAATGGCGGCGCTCGAGGGTGTATCGAGCCTCCTCGGTTTCGGCGCGTCCTCCTTCCTCGACGGCCTGGTGCCGGAGATGGACTTCGACATCGACGTGGACGCGGACGCCGGTTTCGAAGTCGAAGGGGTGGCCGGTCCCGGAGTGCTCACGCAGACCATCTCTTGGCTGCGCGTTGGGCGCGTTCCCATGCTCGTCCTGCTCGTCGTCTTCCTCACCTCCTTCGGACTGATCGGCCTGACCCTGCAAAGCACCCTTCTCAGCGTCACCGGTCGGATGCTTCCCGCCGCTGTCATGTCGGTGCCAGCACTGTTGGGCGCTCTACCATCCGTCAGATTTTTCGGAGGGTTGTTGGAGAAAGTACTGCCGAAAGACGAAACCGCGGCCGTATCGCGGGGAACCTTCGTCGGCCGCGTTGCCCACATCGTTCTCGGCACGGCTCGCCGCGGAGCGCCGGCACAGGCGCGCGTGCGCGATGAGCACGGCCGCACCCACTACGTGATGGTAGAACCGGACGAGGAGGGAGAGGAGTTCAACGCCGGAGATCCCGTGTTGCTGGTACGCGCCGATGGATCGCGCTTTCGTATCATTCGGCCATCCAGCGATGTCTTGCTAGGGAACGAAACCAACTGATCACGAAAGCCTGGAGGGTTGAGAATGTTCATGGACGTTATCTTTATCGGTGCAATCATCATCGGTGCTCTCTTGGTGATCGGGTCGATTCTGGCCCGACTCTACAAGCGAGCAAGCAAGGAACTTGCCTTCGTGCGTACCGGCTTCGGTGGCCAGAAGGTCATCATGGATGGCGGCGCGCTCGTTTTCCCCGTGCTCCACGAAATCATTCCGGTCAACATGAACACACTGCGACTGGAAGTACGCCGTGCCGAAACTGGTGCCCTCATCACCCAGGATCGCATGCGTGTCGACGTAGCCGCGGAATTCTACGTGCGCGTGAAACCCACGGCAGAGGCAATTGCGGACGCTGCGCAAACACTTGGGCGTCGCACTCTGGACACGCGTGCGCTCAAGGAACTGGTGGAGGGGAAGTTTGTCGACTCGCTGCGCGCTGTAGCAGCAGAAATGGCGATGGAGGAGCTCCACGAGCAGCGAGTGCAGTTCGTTCAGAAGGTGCAGGCGGCAGTTTCAGAAGACCTGCTGAAGAACGGTTTGGAGCTCGAGTCGGTATCGCTGACTTCACTCGACCAAACCGATCGCGAGTTCTTCAACCCCAACAACGCGTTTGACGCGCAAGGACTCACCAAGCTGACGGAAGAAATCGAGGCGCGGCGGAAGCAGCGCAACGACATCGAGCGCGACACCGAGGTCGCGATCCAGAGCAAGAACCTGGACACGGAACGGCAAAGCCTGGAGATCAAACGCGACGAAGAGTACGCGCGACTCACACAAGAGCAGGAAGTAGAGGTTCGACGGGCTACCCAGCTTGCGGAGATCGCCCGCGAACAGGCCGACCAGCAGCGAGCGTCTGAAGAAGCGCGGATCGTAGCGAATCGGCAGGTAGAGCAGGCGCGTATCGACAAAGAGCGGTCCGTGAAAGAGGCCGACATCGAACGTTTGCGGTTGATCGAAACGGCGGAGGTAGAAAAGAAGAAGAGCATCGAGCTTGCCGATCAGGGTCGCTTCATTGCAGTTGCCAACAAGTCGCGCGAGCAATCCGTCGCCGAGGCCGAGGCCGACCAGGCGAGAGCGAGTGCGGTGGAGGCGCAGGAAGCAGTCGTAACCGTTCGAGAGAGCGCCAAGGCGGAACGCCAGAAGCTGATCGAGTTGGTGGAGGCACGCAAGTTGGCAGAGCAAGAGGCGATCAAGCTGACGGTCGCTGCCGACGCCGAAAAGAAGGCGGCAATGGACCAGGCGGAAGCTCTGCGCACTCTTGCTGATGGTAAGGCCGGTGAACGGCGGATCGAGGCCGAGGGTGATTCGGACGCAGAGAAGCTGAGGGCGGAAGCGGCGCGAGTACGCTACGAAGTCGACGCAAAAGGTAAGCGTGACCTCAACGAAGCCGAGAACCTCCTGGCGACGGACGTCATCGCGATGCGCATCAAGCTGGCGCTGATCGAGAAACTCGACGAGGTCATCCGCGAGAGCGTCAAACCTATGGAATCGATCGAAGGCATCAAGATCATCCAGGTCGATGGCCTCAGCGGCAATCAAGGCTCCGGCGGCGGATCGGGAGTGCACACGGAGAACGGCAATGGCAGCCTTGCCGATCAAGCGGTGAACGCGGCCTTGCGCTACAGAGCCCAAGCGCCGCTGCTCGACTCGCTCCTGAAAGAGGTCGGAATCGACGGTGGTGACCTCAACGGTCTGACCGGCGCCATCGGCGACGAGAGCTCGCCTGAGACCAACGGCTCGTGACCGCCCTGGTGAGGCCTGGCCAGCGACGCCAGGCCTCACCGC
Source organism: uncultured Binatia bacterium (SeqCode) (assembly GCA_965216585.1). Taxonomy (GTDB): domain Bacteria; phylum Desulfobacterota; class Binatia; order HRBIN30; family CADEER01; genus CADEER01. The sequence continues at coordinate 2,478,841 of CBDCGC010000003.1, forward strand.
GCTGCGGCAACGGCCGCATTCCCTCACCAGGAGCCGCGCTGCCCGACAATCTCCTCACCGGGTATTGGCAGCGGAGGCGAATCGGCCGAGATCGAGCTCCTCTCGTACGCCGGCGCTCATATCCTTCAGCATCGGGTCGAGCGGAATGCCCGTGGCGTCGGCGATACGGGTGACCACGTTGAACGCCGCTATGATGGCCGCCACGTCGACGAACTCCTCGTCGCTGAGCGCGTTTCGCATCTCACTGCGACGCTCTTTTATCGCCGCGGTGTCGTTCGCCATGACTGCGTCGGTATAAGCAACCAGCAAACTGCCGTGCCGCACGCCGCCGTCGTCGACCGGGTCGCCGTTGACGGCGCGCATTTCGACGTCCGTCGCATTCACCTGACCACTCACACGGAGCAGCGTCGCGTGCGCCGACGTTCAGTAGAAGCACTCGTTGATTGCCGACACGCGCGATGCGACCAGCTCCATCTGCATGCGATCGAGAGTACGGCGAACGGTCGGATCGCTGATCTTGGCGACCGGCACGTAGTGAGCATCGGACGACCTCTGCAGAGCGCGCGCTTCGTTCGGTACCAGGGAAAGTGCGCGCATGATGTTCGGCACCATCTCGATGCCGGCGTAGAGATCGCTCTCCGCCCCGCACGCGTTCTCCGGCAACAGCATCGGCACCCAGGCGATTCCACTCGTCACATCAGCGGGACGATCGTGAGACGGCGCACCGGGTTGTGGCTCCGGAAACGGAAAGGGCGGAATGCCGATGGCGCGGCAAAACATTTCCACGCCGGTCGACAGAGTGATCACTCCGACCGCTTCGACGTATTCTTCGACCGTCAGCCCCGCGGCGATCTGTTTCTCGAACCACGTCTTCGACAAGCGCGCTGGATCGGTGCGGATTCGGTGAATGACTTCGATCAGAGGTTTCGACAACTCTTCGAGCGCATCGTGCTCTCCCGCTGCATGCTCGGGAGAAAGCGAGCTCTTGCGTTCGATACACAGGGGGCAATTCGGTGCGTGGCGGGTCTCGCGCGCGATCGCTACGCGCTCTTTGCCGCTCCACCAGTTGCCCGGCGCTGAGATGTGTCGCCAGAGATACTCATGCGCTTGGCGCAGATCACTCCCGACCTTTACGCCAGCCTGCGTGTAGTCCATGTCCGTCATCGCCGAGGTACGGGATCGTAGCAGCTCGTTCGGTGCCAGCGCGACCCTTCGCGCCGTGCCGAAAGGTGCAGCGGCTAGAATATGACCTGCACCGCCATACCGACCTGGGCGAGGAACCCCACTCCGAAGAGCAACGCCCGCCAAGGTTGCAGGTGCAAGGCATAGGCGAAGGTATGGGCGACGCGGGTGACGGTGTAGGTCCAGCAGTAGATCGCTGCGGCACTGGCCGACGCACCGCTCAGCACGTAAACGAGCCCGAGGGCAAAGAAAATTGGAATGTTTTCGCAATCGTTGCGTTGGATACGAAGTGCATGCGCGACACTTGGATTCTCCGCCCCGACCGCGGTCGCTCCCTGGCCAAAGACGCGAGCGTCCTCCGTGTTGACGTAACCCGCTGAGCGCTGTCGCTGGACGCCGGTAAACACGGCGGACCCAAGCATCTTGAGCGAGAGGATTGCGACGCAGGTTGCATAGGTCTGAAACGCCGCGCTGCTTAGCACCTCATTCATCTCACATCCCCCTTCTTGCAACGAGCTTAAACCACGAAAACCGAGCCGTGGCGACCCAGCGCTCAGCTTGGCTGTTCGACGACAATTCACTACGTTGGGCGGCCATGCCGATCTCGGTCCGACTCGCGGTGATCGCACTCGCTCTGAGCTCGTTGATCAGCGGCTGCGGTATCGGCCAGTTGTTCTCTTACCTGCTCTGGCCGACCTATCCGGTCTTTGACGATGGCCTGACCGTCGTCATGAACGGATTGCGTGAAGAGACACTGGCGAGCAAGCGCAGTGACGGACTGTGGCGAATTGCAGCTACGAACGAGATCGACGGCCTGCGCGTTCTCGGCTACCTGCAAGCGCGTGATCGAATGGGACAGCTCGATCTCTTCCGTCACCTGGCACGCGGCGAGATCGCCGAGCTCGTCGGCGACCGACCGTTTGCCGGCAAGAGCTCGCTCGATGTCGACCGCCTCAACCGCTTCCTCGGTTTCCGCGCTCAGGCGGGCGATCTCCTGCGTCTGGTATCGGCCGAAGAGCGCCGATCCATGCGCGCCTTTAGCGATGGTATCAACGCGTGGATCGCCGCCGGCCCGCTGCCACTGGAGCACCGGCTGCTTGGCATCGACACGATCCGCCCATGGAAGGCCGAAGATTCTCTGGCGATCTATCTGATGGTCATGCACGGGCTCGGCGGCAACGCCGACCGCGAAATACGCCGCTTGGCAATCGCCTGCGCGGCTGGAATCGAAGCGTTGGAGCGCATCTGGCCAACTGATCTCGAACACTCGGTATACGCTCTGCCACGCGAGCACCTGCGCGACGAGATATTCCCGGTCGCCCCAGGCATCGTCGCGGAGATGTCTCGAGCTTTGCCCACCTTGTGCCGGCGGAAGTCGCCGGCCGCACGCGGCGCCCGGCCGGTAGCGGATGGCGCCGTGCTACAAAATCTCAGGCACGGCTGGAGCGCCAGCAACAATTGGGTCGTGTCGGGAAGTCGAACGCGTTCGGGCAAGCCCCTGCTGTCGAGCGACCCGCATCTGCCGCACATGAACCCACCGATGATCTGGGGGTTCGAGCTGGCCACGCCGGAGTACCGAGTCGCCGGCTTTACCCTGCCCGGGCTTCACCGCGTCGTCTTCGGTCACAACGGTTCGTTGGCCTGGGGAGCAACGACGAATCACGTCGATCGCCAAGACCTGGTCGTTCACAAACCCCTGCTCGAGAACGGCGTCGAGGGCTACGAGATCGACGGTCGCTTCGAGCCCTTCCAGCGCCGCAGCGAAACGTTTCACGTGCGCGGTGGTGAACCCATCGAAGCAACCGCGCGATTTACCCGCGACGGCCCCCTGCTCAACGACTTGAACACCGAGCTGACCGACCTACTGCCCTTGGTCGCACTGCGCACGACACCAATCGGACGCGGCAGAGACCTCGACGGCGCGGCTTCGCTGGCACGCGCGCGGACGGTACGCGACTTTGCCACGGCCATCGACAACCTGGACCTCGGCTGTTCGAGCTGGGTTGCGGCCGACACCTCCGGTTCGATCGCCTACCGTTCACCGTGCCTGCTTCCCGTGCGCGACGGCTGGCGCGGCACCTTCCCCATTCCCGGCTGGTCCTCACGTTACGATTGGAAGTCTTTCGTCGCCAAGGACGAGTTGCCAGCTTCGTTCGATCCCGCTCGCGCTTGGCTGGCAACGGCAAACAATCAAATCGTTCCAGCAAACAAGTTTCCGACGACCTACAACAACGACGTTTCGGCACCAGCGCGCTACACGAGAATCTCGCAGCTCCTCGAAAAACACGCCGATCGGCTCGACGCAGATACATCGGCTTCTTTTCAGATGGATCTGCGCGACCTCACCTGGGTGACGATACGGGCAACCGCCATGCGCAGCGTTTGCGCGCGCTCCGACGGGCCTCCAATGGCGATCCAGGCTCGCCGCATCCTCTGTGAGTGGGACGGTACGATGGATGCGCAATCGGTGGCGCCGACGCTGTACACCTTGGTCACGCACGCGCTGGCCGACGCCGCACTGGCAGATGAGTTGCCGGGCGGTGCCGGTGGTGAGCTGTGGAGCTACGTACAGTCCTTTCCGCAATTTGAGGTCAACGCCCGCTGGTTGTGGACACGCAAAGCCAGCGACGCGGTTTGGGACGACGTGCGAACAGAGGAGCACGAACGACGGGAGCTGATCATCGATCGAGCTCTGCGCCGGGCGGTCGAGGTCGCCCGCGACCGCTACGGTAACGACACATCCGACTGGCAGTGGGGAAAGGTCCGCCCCTTCGTGCTCGAGCACCTATTCGCCACCGGCGGCGGCGTGCTCGGCAGGCTCTTGAACGCCGACCCGCTGGCGATCGGCGGCGGCAACGAAACTCTCTTCAAAAACCAATTCTCGCGCGGCCATCGAAAAGACATGAAGGTCGAAATCGGCCCCATCGTCAGGTTCACCATCGACATGAGCGAACCATGGGCGGCGCGCTACACAATGGCGGGCGGCCAGAGCGGTTGGCCGGGCGCGCCTCACTACGCCGACCTACTAGCCGATTGGGCCGCCGGGCGTTCGCGTCCGCTCACACCACCACCATCTGCCGGCGACGTGAACGTCACCTTTGCGCCGGGTGACTAGCGAGATGGCGGAGATCCAGGCCGCAGATCCGGCGACGCGGCGCCGGGCGATTCTTTTGGTTCTCGGAGCAACCGCACTCGGCGCCTTCATGCTCAACTGGGCTGAGGGTAGAGCGAACGCCATCGGCGAGCTGGCCGGGAAAGATCTCGACGCCGCCATCGAGCAAGCCAAGCTCCTCACTCGCCTGGTCGCCGCGGCGATCTCCATACCGCTGATCGCTTTCGCCGCCTATGCGCGCCGCGTCGCGTCGAAGGTTCGCGCTTCAGATCAATTCCCCCCAGCCCAGATGAAAGTCGTTCGCGATACACCGGTATTGCGCGGCAGCCGGGCACAGCGGCGCGCCTCCGTCCTCACGGCTTTCGCCCTCTTTCTGCTCATCGCAGCAGTGGCGATTCCAATCGCCATGGAACGCGTGATCGGTGCCATTGCGAACGACGCTGCCGAGAGCACTGAAGCCGGGCGCCGACCCGCGACAGAATAGCGCCGCGTGGGCTTCAGTACTTGCGCATGACCGCGACGACGACGCCGCGGATTTGCAAGTCGGCATCCGAAACGAGGATCGGCTCGAGTCTCTCGTTGGCTGGTTGCAGCCGGATTTCGCTGCCGTCGCGATAGAAGCGTTTGACCGTCGTATCACCGCCGACGACGGCGACGACGGTTTCACCGTTGTCAGCGTCCTGCCGCTCCTCGACGACGATGTAGTCGCCGTTCCATATTCCGTCCTCGATCATGGAATCGCCGCTGACGCGAAGAACAAAGGTGTTGTTGCGACGGATGAGGTCTTCCGGAACGGAGATGGTCGCCGCGTCTTCGATTTCCTCGATCGGTGCGCCGGCAGCGACCGTTCCAAGCAACGGCAGATCGACAGCACTCGAACGCGCCGGCTCATCAACCAGCTCGATGGCGCGACTGTGGTTCCAGGTGCGCCGGATCACCCCCTTGGCAGTGAGGTTGGCCAGGTGCTTGTGCACGGTTGCCGGCGACGACAGCGAAAAGTGCTCGCCAATTTCCTCCAAGGTCGGAGCGTATCCGTGTTCCCGAAGGTATGAGCGCAGGTAGTCGAGAAGCTCTTTCTGCCGCTTCGTCAGAACCATGGAGCGAAAACATAGCGAAAATCACCCCAGCCTGCAAATTGTCCGGCACCAAAAAAGAATGTTTAGAACGCATTGAACGACTCACGCCCTGATGGTATTAAGACACCTGTTGTGAATTGTGGTTCAACTCACTACCTCTAATTCCTCGCAGCGGTGTCCCCCTTCCCCCTAATCCCTGCGAGGTTCGGCGGCGGGGGAGAGCAATCTCCCCCGCGCCCAACCGGCGTCAGCTCGAGGGTACGAGGCTTTGCAGCCGCTCGGTCGCCTCGAGGTATTCCTCGGATAGCTGGTACATGACGTCGCGGACGGTGCGCACGTCGTTCATCATGCCGACCACCTGTCCGACCGGGTTGAACGCAACCGCCTGCGCTTTGTCGGCGTAGCGGTGGGTGCGCTGCACGGCATCCATGGTGACCATCCCCTGCAGCGGCATTCCGAGATAGCCGGGTGAGTCGGGGCCTTCCCACGCCTCGGTCCACTCGTTGCGCAGCATGCGACAGGGCTTGCCAGTATACGAGCGCGAACGCACGGTGTCGCGGCTGCTGGCGCCCATGTACGAGTCCATTTGCGCCGGCGGTGATTCAGCCTCGCGCACCGTCAACCAGAGCGAGCCGGTCCACACGCCCTGCGCCCCCATGGCCAACGCCGCGGCGATTTGATGCCCGTTGCCGATGCCGCCGGCAGCCAACACGGGCGTCGGATGGACCGCCTCGATCACCTGCGGCCAGAGCACGACACTACCGATCTCACCGGTGTGACCACCGCCCTCGTAGCCCTGCGCGATGATGATGTCGATGCCGGCGTCCTTGTGTTTCATCGCCTGATCGGGCCGGCCGCACAGCGCCGACACCAACCTCCCAGCGTCGTGGATCCTCTTCACGACGTCGTCGGGCGGCGTCCCCAGCGCATTGGCCACCAAGCGCACTTTTTCGTGCCCCAGGGCGACGTCGACCTGCGGGTTTGCCGTCGCCGCGGTCCAGCCGAGTAGCTCGTGGTGCTTTTCTTCCGGTGGCAGCTCTGGCACGCCGTGCTCGGCGAGAAGCTTCGCCGCAAAGGTGCGATGCTGCTCGGGAATCAACGCCTTGAGCTGCTCTTCGAGCTTGCTCGGATCGAGCTCGTCCATTCCCTCGTACTTGCCGGGAATGACGATATCGACACCGTAGGGCTTGTCACCAACCTGCTCATCGATCCAAGCGCACTCGACCTCGAGCTGCTCCGGCGAAAAACCGACGGCGCCGAGCACCCCGAGCCCGCCAGCCCGGCTGACAGCGGAGACGACATCGCGGCAGTGGGTAAAGGCAAAAATGGGCACTTCGATTCCGAGTTTTTCGCATACCTGCGTGTACATCGACGCTCCTCGTCCCCAGGATGAGCGAGGCAAGGTAGCAGTCCATCGAAGACGGCGTAAAGACCCGCGTATCGGGGACGAAGCGCGGGGCGGGGTTGCGTCTGCCGGGGGCTCCGTGCTTCGCTCGCGGGTGCTCACGCACGACAAACCGAGATGGGAGGCCCGGCATGGCTCGTTACACCTACGAGCGCCTTTCGGCACAGGACAATTCGTTTTTGCTCATGGAGCAACCCAACGTGCACATGCACGTCGCGGCGACACAGATTTTTGAGATCGGCCCTCTGCGAACAGACGAAGGTGGCATCGACTTCACCGCCATGCGCCGCTCGATCGAGGCGGTCCTCCATTTGATTCCGCGCTACCGGCAGGTGTTGCAGTGGATACCGCTGGCCAACCACCCGGTGTGGGTAGACGATTCCAACTTCAGCATCGACTACCACGTCCGCCACACTAGCCTGCCGCGCCCAGGCACCAACGAACAGCTCAAAAAGCTGGCAGCGCGCATCATGGCGCAGCAACTCGACAAGCGAAAACCACTTTGGGAGTACTGGGTCATCGAAGGCCTCGAGGGCGACCGCTTCGCCGTCGTGACGAAGATCCATCACTGCATGATCGACGGCAGCTCGGGAGTGGATCTGGCGCAGATCCTGATGTCGGCCACACCGGAACGCGATCTGCCGGACCCCCTTCCCTACATCCCGCGGCCCGCCCCGAGCAGCGCCGAGCTCCTCGCCGACCAATTGGCGCGCCGCGTGGCACTGCCGCTGCAGGCTCTCAACGGCCTGCGTTCGCTCGCCGACGAAGCCGGCTCGATTCGCGACGACATTCTCGTCCGCCTGCAGGCTCTGCGCGAGCTCGCTTCCTATGCGATTCGTTCGGCATCCCAAACACCCCTGAACGGCAAACTCGGCCCGCACCGCTATCTGGATTGGATGATCCTCGATCTCGACGAAATCAAGGCCGTGCGCCGGCGCCTCGACTGCACCGTCAACGACGTGGTGCTGTCGACCGTCACCGGTGCGGTGCGCAACTACATGATCCGCCGCCGGGTCGACCCGGCCGGGCTCGACTTCCGCGTCTCGGCGCCGGTCAGCGTGCGGCGCGACGAAGATCGAGGCAAGCTCGGCAACAAAGTGTCGAGCTGGATCGTGCCGTTGCCGCTGGACAAGGCCAAGCCTCTCGAGCAGCTCGAGGAGCTGCATAAACGAACCGAGGATCTCAAGCGATCGAAACAGGCACTCGGTGTCGAGATGCTGATGGCGGCCGCCGAATGGGCCCCGGCGCAGCTCATTTCACTCGGCTCGCAAGCGACCTCGGGTCCGATCAACATGATCGTCACCAACGTGCCCGGCCCGCAAACACCGCTCTACACGATGGGTGCCGAGCTTCTCGAAATGTACCCGCAGGTTCCCCTGCTCGAGAACACCGGCCTCGGCATCGCCTTGGTGTCCTACAACGGCAAGGTCTACTGGGGTTTCAACTGCGACCCCGACCTGGTGACCGATCTGCCGGTTTTCGTACAGGAGGTGCGCGCCGCCTTCGCTGCGCTCAGGAAAGCGGCGAACTTGCACTCGGCCGCGCCCTCGATAGCCAAGAAGGAGAAGAGCAGTGCCGAGGTGCGCACGCTTCCCGTGCGCACGGCAACCGGAAAAAAGGCCGCGCGAAAGAAGACGGTCCGCAAGAAAGCGGCACCGAAACACTCGCGGGCAACCGGAACTCGTGCGCGCGCCCAGCGCAAACGTCGCTGAGGCGCCGGAGTTTCTCCCCCTGCCACCCACGACGGCGAAACACCAGGCTGCCGCTTTACGGGCCGGCGCTCACTTATCCCACCCCTCGGTCGCACCTTGCACCATCGCCAAGGGGCCAACCGGCCAGCGAAAACAGTCGACCATGAGTTGGTTCACGTCGGCCGGTGACGCCACGCCTTCGGCGACGACGCGATTCGCCTCCTGGATCATGGCAAAGTAGATCCGGTTGGCGACGAAGCCCCAGTGGGTCGGACTATCCTTGACGACGACAGGGTTCTTGCCGCATTTCGCCGCGGTGGCCTTGATCGTCTCGACGACACCCGCATCCGTGCGCTCGGTGACGACGATCTCGGCCAGCTTCATCACCACCGGCGGCGACGCCCAGTGCCAGCCGATGACGCGCTCGGGCCGGTTGGTCGCTGCCGCGATCGCTTCGATCGAAAACCCAGACGTATTCGTCGCCAAAATCGACGTGGCGGGCGCCTTGGCATCGATCTCGCGAAAGACCTTCATCTTGAGACCGATTTTCTCGGGTACGCACTCGATGATGACGTCGGCCTGCGCCGCCTCGTCGAGCGACTCGCTGAAATGCAGACGCGCCAGGGCCGCGTCGGCATCTGCACGCGACAATTTTCCTCGCCGCACGCCACTTTCGAGACCGAAACGCCCGGTCGTCACCTCTTCACGCGCCTTCGACAACGCCTCCGCCGAAATGTCGTAGGACCAGGTTTCGAACCCAGCCGTGGCGACACTCTGGGCGATTCCCGAGCCCATGACGCCAGCACCAATCACTGCGATCGTCGAATCAGACATTCCTAGTTCCTCCGTTTGTCATTTAGCCGTTCATCGCCGGAACCGATCAACCCCGGCCGATCGGATCGAGTCGTCGCGCTTCGTTTTCGTTCGCCTGCTCGTCGATCGGTATTGCTTCAATCCACTCGAAGGACGCGGCGCGAAAGCGCTGGTCGAGTCGTCGAAGCTCTGGTTGCCGGTAGTCCGAGAACCCGAGCTCGAGGACGCTGACTTCCGGGCGAAGCGGATCGGCTGGAAGGTCGACGCTGTAGTCGTGCCAGTCGCCGCCGGGGGGGCTGTCCCACACCACGGCTGTACGACCGTCGACCTTCAGCTCGATTTGCGCGCCTGGCCTGGCGCTCCACGGCTTCATGCGCGCGACCACCCGCGCCTTGCCCTTCGGTATCCTCAAGACGAGCGCCGCCGTCGGTCCGAGAGCCCACGTCCCGCGTTTCCTGAACTTCCACGACCACCCTCGCACCAGAGAGTACCGTGCGACTTCCGAATCACGGTCAATCCGACTCGATGTTTTTTCCTTGTTGAACACGACTCTCCCCAACTTCCAGGAGTCGTAGCGAGAGACGTGCCCCTCGACGATGTATTGCTGTAACGAGGCGGAGTTGACCTGTTCTCGATGGTAGAACGCACGTGTTCGTTTTGATTGAGGTGTGAGATCAAAGACGGATGGCTTCTCCGTCGCCACTCCCACACTCTTCAACACCGTCGCCGGAATGTCGCCGAGTCTCGCCGGCACATCGGACACCGCAAGGGGTCCCCTCGCATGCGCCTTCTTGACCATCAAGAGAACCATCGATCTCCCGGCAATCCTCTGCAGATTGCGCGTCCCTACCGGATGAGCACCGATGTCGTCGGGAAGGCCCTCGAGGGGCGCCACCTGACTCACACCGTGATCGGAGTGAAGAACGATCGTCGTGTTGTCATAGACACCAATCTCCCGCAGGCGGTCGAAGAACTCGAGGACGCGCTTGAACACACATGTCGTCAGACCGCGGAACTTCTGCCGCGTCGCTGACCACCGAAGACCGATGGAGTTGCACTCTGAGTCGGCAGCGACAGGTGGATGCGCACCCAGGAGGTGGATGAAGTGATAGGTCGGCCCGACATCCGTAACACGAACCCTTGACCCGTAGTCACGCAGGAAACGAAGGTGACTGAAGAATTCACCCCGTTGGCTGTTCAGATCATCGCCGGCGGCACCGACGTATTGGGAAAGCAACCACGCCTGCGAGTTGTACACAAAGGGTTTGACGATGTGCGGGACACCGCGAAACATAGAAAGATCGGCGAGCAATGCTGCCTCGGAAACCGCAACCAATTCCGGTGCACCATACAGCTTCGGAATGTAGTAGCACGTCGTGTACTTGCCGACGCAGCGCTGGCTCAACGGCTTCAGGTGTACTTGGTAGCCGCGGTCGACCAGCGCGTTGAAAAAGCCATGTTGTCCGACCACGTCGTGCATAAAATCGATGGTCGGGGACTCCAGCAAGTAGTTTCGATCGGCGAATATCACCGGCAGCGCGGTCATCGTGGAGGTCGCGGAACCGACCGTGTTTCTGAACCAGTGAAAACCATCCAGGCGCTCGCCGAGGGCCGGCCACTCGGCAAGCACTTCGGCGAAGATGTCAGACTGAACAGCGTCGAGGAGCACATGAAGGGTGTTGGTCTCCGAGGAGTACTCCAGCGACAGGTCGGGAATTTCACGGATGGAATCAACACCCGGATCGCCGAGAACGTAGGGAGCGTTTCCGATGACCTGGGCAGCGAACAAGGCGCCGCACAGCACGGACGCGATTCCGGCAAATCGCCGGCTCCGACCGAGAGCCACGGCGACAAGGACGACCCAGGGAATGACGTCGAGATAGGACTCGAGGCCGAACAACTCCCAGTCGATTTCCGTGCCGTCGAGGATGCCGTAGTCGGAAACGGACTGGCTCCACTGGATCCACGCGGCAATCGCCAGTCCTCCAAGTACTGCTGTATAGACGGTCCGAGCTCCTCCGCGCAGCAGCGCCGCCACCAAAATCAGGACGGCCGTCACCGCCGCCGCTGGAACGACGGAGACCTTCAAGATCGAAAGGAGGGATGTATGAAACTCGCTCTCGTTGCCGTTGTAGAGAGCGATCGGCGAAAAGACGAAGTACAGGCCACTGAACACCAACGCGGGCCCGATCGAATATCTCACCGGTGTTTTGTGTTCTGAATCGGCGGGGGCTGGCACTGACATCTAAACAAAGGTCGACTTCCGTAAACGCCAAACCAATCATAAACCCGACACCCCCGCCATGTCTCTTTCACAGGACACCAAGCCCTGGTTTTCAAGTCGTTCAGGCTCGACGGATGGGAAGACGCATCGCCAACAAGAGCGTGAGAACGGCAGCGTAGTAGAGCGGTGCCGACACATCGGATTTGACCAGCCACCAGTAGTGAACGACCGCCGCGACGGCGGCGACGTAGGCGAGCTTGTGCACTCGCGCCCAGGTGCGGCCGCCGAGTCGCCGGACCCAAGCGCGCGTCGAGGTGACCGCCAGCGGCAGCAGACAGGCGAAGGCGGTGGCTCCGGCGGTGATGTACGGCCGCTCGGCGATGTCTTCGACCATCGCCGGCAAATCAAAGTAGTGATCGAAGACCAACCACGTGGAGAAGTGCAGCACCGCGTACGTGAACGCCAACAGACCCACCGTGCGCCGGTAGGCGATCAGGTGGTTCCACCCACTGATCCTGCGCAGCGGCGTGATCGCCAGCGAAACCAACAACAGGCGCAAGGCCCAATCGCCGGTCGTATGCGTGATCGTTTCAATCGGGTTGGCACCGAGTGCGTCGTGGGCGAGGCCGTATCCCAGTCGGACTGCCGGAACCAGGGCAACGGCGACGACGAGAGCGTGTCTTGCAATGCGAGCAGCCATGAGAATCCGTCTCCGCCGGACATCCGGCGGCGCGGCGTGCCCGTCGCGGGCGGGGGACTCAGTAGAGCTTGCGCAGGTCCATGCCGCTGTAGAGCGACGCCACTTGCTCGCCGTAGCCATTGAAAGGCAGCGTCGCGCGGCGAAAGAGCTCGCCAATGCGCCGCTCCTTTTTCTGGCTCCAGCGTGGGTGGTCGACGCTCGGATTTACATTTGCATAGAACCCATACTCGCGCGGCGCTTGCATGTTCCAGGATGTCGGCGGCTGCGTGCTCTGCAGGTGGATCCCGACGATCGACTTGATTCCCTTGAATCCGTACTTCCACGGAACGACCAGCCGTAGCGGTGCGCCGTTCTGATTGGGAAGAGAACGGCCGTACATTCCCGTGGCGAGTATCGTCAGTGGGTGCATCGCCTCATCGAGGCGCAGCCCCTCGCGATACGGCCACTCGAGCGTCGCTCGCCGCTGGCCAGGCATCTGCTGCGGATCGTGCAACGTGCGGAAGGCGACGTACTTCGCCGCTGCCGTCGGCTCGAAGCGCTTCAGGATCTCGCCGAGAGGAATGCCGAGCCACGGAATGACCATCGACCAGGCTTCGACGCAGCGCATCCGGTAGATCCGTTCCTGCACAGCGTGTCCACGCAGCAGGTCTTCCATTCCGACCTTGCCCGGTTTAGCGACCTCGCCACTCACCTCGACGGCCCACGGATCGGTGACCAACGTACCGCCGTAGCGCTTGGGATCGGATTTGTCGGTGCCGAACTCGTAGAAGTTGTTGTAGCTCGTCGCGTCTTCGTAGCTCGTCTGCTTCTCGCTGGTCGCAAATGGCGTATCCGAAACGCCGTCTGGCGCGCCCCGGTCACCTTCCTTCTCCGCGCCGCCGACCGCGTCACAGCCGAGCAAGGACGCGCCGTACAAGGCCAACCCCGCACCGGCGCCCTTCAACAGCTCGCGCCGGTCGTAGTAGGCGCCTTCGTCGGTGACGTCGCGCTCACCAAGGTCCCCACCCCGCTGCGCCCGAATAGAGATTCCCATCACTCACTCCTACGACGAACGAGCGTCGTTGTTACGCTTTGCCGTGTCAGGTAGATCGACAAACTTCTTTCGCAGGCTTGCCGCCGGGATCGGACACTCGTCGAACTTGCCAAAGATGGAATAACGGCGGCTCGCGAAACGATCGTACGCCCAATCCAGAATCGGCGGCGGCAACAGGCCGAGAACCGACAGAGCGCGCCAGAGACCGCCGAGCTCCGACAGCGCCCGCAACACAGCACTCGCGCGCGCGTAAACTCGCTCGCCGCTGAGTCCGTAGTCGACCAAGGTGTACATCGTATCCAGCGCCGAAGGGTCGACATCGTGCGCCAACAACACTTCTCGTGCAAACGCACTTTGCAACGGCGCAAATCGGAAGCTGTCGCCGCGATCGCGCCGCGCGACGAAACGCAAGGCTCGATCGCAGAATCCACACACACCATCGTAGAATACGACGACACTCCCGGGGGGTACGGCATCGTGTGGCAGCGGGTCCATCACGGCGCCATCCTACTCCGTAGCTCGCAAGCCCGCACCTTCCTCGCCGAGAGGCATCGTTGCTCTGCGTTGAGTCCGAGGCGATCATGACGACCCAGGCACCACGGAGCTGTCGCCGCGGAGCTGTCGCACCTCGATGTTTGTGGGGCTAGAATGCCGTCACGATGGCCGCCGACGAACCAATGCGTCTCACAGCTTCGCCGTGGCGCTTGCTCGCCTCTGCCATCGGTGGACCAAACGAGATCGCCGGCAAATTGCGGCGCATCTGGCGCACCTTGGCGATCTACATCGACGGCCGCGAGATCGACCGACGAATCGAAACTCTGCGCGCGGCGGGTGTCATCGACGAGCACCCCAGCCGACTGCAACTCGTCTTCGGCGGGCTCGATATGTTGCGCTTCGTCATCGAACCGGCGGCGCGCGAGTACTACGCCAGCAAGGGAATCCACTTCGGCTTTCATCAACTCCTACGGGTTCTCGACGACCCGGTCTCGATGATCGACCCGACCGGCTTCTACTCCGATCGCGATACGATCATCGGCCACGTCATGCAGGTCGTTCACCTCAATCCGGTTTACGACCTGCAGATTCTGCAGATGTTCCCAGACGGGATCGACGAGCTCGAGGCACAGGTCGAAGCCATGGTCGCCGGTCACCACCCGCGCCAGGCTACGATTGGTGCCATCGTCGAGGACCCGGACTACCACGTCCGGCTTTTGAGCTTTGTACGCGCCTTTCGCCGCGATCCGTTCGCCGCAGCACCCGTGCGCGAGCAGGGAAAGCTCCGCGAAGACGAGCACTACGCCGCCGCGGCGACTACTTTCGCCACCCTGCCCGGGTTCATCACCTACGCTGCCGCGCTGCCCGAAAAGTTCGGAGATTTGCTGCAGCGGCTGCGCGAGACACCGCGATTCCCGCTCGACGAAGCGGTCGAACAAACACCAAAGTCGGCAGATTTACGAGGAATGTAGCGAAGTTGCGACTTGACAGGTGATCCGCATCCGGGCCAGGATCGACTTCCAATCAAGGGGAATCGATACACGTTACGGGGGAAACGATGTCGTGTAGGTTGCGCTATCCAAGGGGAGCTCATCAACTCTGGCTGGCACTACTCGTGAGCGTCCTCGGCGGCCTGCAAGCCGGTACCGCAAGCGCCGTCGTCTGCAGAAGTGCCGATGTGTTGTGCACCGGTGATCCGTGCACGATCCGTCGCACGTTCTTACACACACCCTGCGAGGTCGATTTCGGCAACCGCAAGGTCATCATCACCGGTACGCTGACCACCCAGGGCGGCGGCAAGATCTCACTGAGTGCGCGCTCGATCGAAGTGCGCGGACCGATCATCGCCCGCAAAAGGCAAGCCGCGGTCTCGGTCGGCGGCCGCATCGAGCTGCATGCCACCGAGGACATCGATGTGCGCTGGCGGCTCGATGCCTCGGGTAAGCTCGGCGCCGGATCGATTCTGCTCGATGCGGGCGGCGACGTACGCATTCTCGCCCGACTACGCGCCATCGCCTCGGGTACTTCGACCCTATCGAACGGCGGAGCGATCGACATCCGTGCCGGAGGACGAATCTTCACCGAAAGCAGGGCTCGCATCAGAGCGATCGGAGGCCTGCACACCACGGGCGGTCGAATCTCTCTCGATGGTGCGCGCGGCGTGTCGGTCAATGGCCGCCTCGACGTGCGCGGCGGCAATGGTGGTCTGGTCGAGCTGGCCAGCGACACCGGCGACGTCATCACCGGTCACAAGATCGACGCGAAAGGGCGCGACGGTA
Organism: uncultured Binatia bacterium (SeqCode); assembly: GCA_965216585.1. Taxonomy (GTDB): domain Bacteria; phylum Desulfobacterota; class Binatia; order HRBIN30; family CADEER01; genus CADEER01. Next base: position 2,494,350 of record CBDCGC010000003.1, read on the forward strand.
CCGGCGGTGTCGTTCTCTTGCAGAGCAACGGCGGAAACATCTTTACCGCCAAGCGAATCGACGCCAATGGCAAGCACGCCGGCGGCATCGTCGGCATGGTCGGCAAGACGGTTCACACGGCGGATGTCGTTCGCGCGCGCGGACTGTCGCGCAACTCGACCGGCGGCACGGTCGCACTACTCGCTCAGGATACAGTCACCGTCGCCGACACGGTTCTGTCGGATGGCGAGAACGGTGGCTGGATCGCGCTGCAAAGCGACGGCAGCATCCGCGCCCGCGCCCGCCTGATGGCGTCGGGACAAAAGGGTGAGGGCGGATACATCGCTCTGACTTCGGGCGGCAATACCAACTTGAGCTCGACGCTTTCCACGGGCGGCGGCAGCACGGGTGGTTTGATCGGCATCCGCGCCGGCAACCTGGCGGTGGGCAAGCGGGCCGACATTCTCGCCCACGGCTCGACCGGCGGCGGTATCCACGTCACCGCCGGCCGCGCGACCGTGGCACAGGGTGCCGTCGTCCGCGCCGATGGCGGTGGCGAGATTCACATTCGGGCGACAGGCGATCTCGCACTACACGGCGACTTCCGCGTACGTCGGGGCGGCTCGATCGAAGCGAGCACCGATTCAGGCGACATCGCCGCCGGCGGTGATTTCGAAGCTGGGTGTATTGGTATCGCCGCCGGCGGTAGCGTCGATCTCGATGCCGCGAGCTTTGACGGCGAGCTTTCGATGAGCTGCGAGTAGAGCCGCACCACGCATGGCCGGCCGAAAAATCGAGAAAAGCGACGCCGAGTGGCGTGCCGAGTTGTCTCCCGAGGCCTTTCACGTCTGTCGCGAAAAAGGCACCGAGCGCGCCTTCAGCGGCAAGTACAACGACTACAAGATTGCCGGAACCTATCACTGTGCCTGCTGCGGAGCCGAGCTTTTCTCGTCCGATGCGAAGTTCGACTCGGGAACCGGTTGGCCGAGTTTCTTCTCGCCGCTGACCGAGGACGCCGTCCGCACCGAAGAGGACGCCAGCCACGGCATGCGCCGCGTCGAGGTACTCTGTGCAACCTGCGACGCTCACCTCGGCCACGTCTTTCCAGACGGTCCGGCACCGACCGGACAGCGCTACTGCATGAACTCGCTCTCACTGAAGCACAGTGAAGAAGAAGACTGAGCGTCTTCGAGCAAGCGGGCGGCGAGTATCCCGGAATTGCGCAAGGCGGCGCAGTAATGGAGAACCAGTGACGGATCTCACTGCGAACGCACAGCAAGCGGAGTACTGGAACGACGCGGGTCACAAGTGGGTCGATCTCCAGTCGTTTCTCGATGATCAACTGCGGCAACTCGGCCTCGATGCGATGGATGGCTTGGGTGCCATCGAAGGCGCCGCAGTGCTCGACGTCGGTTGCGGGTGCGGCAACACCTCCCTCGAGCTCGGCCGGCGAGTCGGCCTATCGGGATCCGTCTTGGGGATCGACCTATCGGCACCGATGCTGGCTCGGGCGCGACAGTCGGCAGACGATCTCGGCTACGAGCATGTGACGTTCGCTCGAGTAGACGCACAAACCTATGCAACCGATCGCAACTTCGACGCCGTCTACTCGCGGTTCGGAGTCATGTTCTTCTCCGATCCACAGGCCGCCTTCGCCAACATTCGGACGTTGATGAAGAATCGAGCGAAAATGTCCTTCGTCTGCTGGCGGGCGATCACGGACAATCCCGTGGATGTTCGTACCCGTTCAAGCGGCACTCCAGCACCTTCCCCCACCCGACCTGCCGAGACGCTGAAGCTCCGGGACCGTTCGCCTTCGCCGACGGGGAGAGGTTGCGTCGCATCCTCGAAGGGGCCGGGTTCTCGGCGCCCGAAATCGCCCGTCACGACACGGACGATGACGGTGGGCGCCGGTCGATCGTTGGACGAGGTCGTTCGCCTTGTCATGCAGATGGGACCAACGGGCCGGCTACTCCAGGGAGCCAGTGAGGCAACGAAGACCAACGTCGCGACTTCTGTTCGCGATGCCCTGGCTGCGCACGATGGCCCACACGGCATTCAGCTCGGCGCATCGTCCTGGCTGGTTTCAGCTCGCAACGGCTGAGCCCGCGGTGGCGCAGCAACGCCGCCGCTACGATCTGTCGTCACCGCCTCGAAGGCCAAGGCCGACGCGGTAGGCCGACGCCGAGCCGTCCACAACCAGCCCAGCACTCGTGCGCTCAAGCAACCCCGCGGCGAGGACGAACAAGGTACGCAGCGCCGTCGTCTCCCACTCGCTGCGCAACACACCGAGCAAGCACACGACCCCCAGGCCCATTTGGAGGCCTCCGTACATCGCTCGGATCTCCGTCCCCCCCGGTCGCCGTCGAGAAACCGACGCCGGCGATCTCACGCAAGGCATCGGGCGAAGGCGAAACAGTACAGCCCGTAGGGCAGCCACAGCATCGCCGAAAGCGCCATGAACGCCCGGGCGCCCATCTGTTCACTCATCCGTTTGCGGTGAGCTTTCAGTGAAGTCACGCTGCAGATCCAGGACGCGCGAGCTCACGGCGAGCACCGTCCCAGTCACGGCCAGGGCTGTCGCCAGTGGACCGGCAATCGGCAGGGCGCGCAGCGCCAGGGAAGCACTGCCGCGCCGCGCCGCGGCGAGAAGCGCCACGCGCGCACCGATGCCGACGGCAGTACCGGCGAGAGCGAAGTAGTCGACCTGCTCGCTCAGCGCCCGGCCGCTCTGGCACCAGCGGGCAAAGTGCTCACAATTGTTGAAGAACAAACTGTAGTCGCGCCCCCCCAGGGCGGACTCTGCACGCTCTGTAACCTGGCGCGCCGGCAGCGCTTCAGCAGCATGAATTCGCTCGGCCCTGCCGCCGCGCAGGAACTCCTCCATGCTGTCGCGCCGAATCTCGGCATCGAGCTTGAGCCGGCCGGGTTCGCCGCTGGCGTGAATGACGGTGCCATCGCCCATGTCGATGCCGTGGTGCCAAATGACCCGTCGCTGTACGCGGATGTGATCGCCTGCCGCCATACGTACCATGCTAGCGCGATCGACCGCGCTGCCCAAACGGTGCTTTCTCCTACTCGCCGATCTGGCAATCGCAGACATCGAGGGAAATGAGAAACAAATCCCTGCGCCCGGGGCGCCACTCCGCCAGCAGGACGACCGCGCTCTTCGCTGAAGCCTTCTCGAGTCGAGCCAATTCCTTTCGCTCGCCCTGCACATCGAGACGGCGCGGCAACGTCTCCTGGCTGTCGTCTACGTTCGCCGTCGACACGGCGATGCGCTGCCACTCACGCGCACAAAAACCAATCGGCTGGTTGAGAACCTGCAACGTCAACCACTGATCGGCACAAGACGATTCGGTCATGTGCACCACACCGCTCAGCCGCAGGAGTTCGCGGGCCGCTCGCGGCTTGGAATGGCCGGCAGCGCCACCGGTGAGGAACGAGGTGAGAGCCACCACCGCTAGTGTCAGGAGAAAGACTCTGCGGTACGTCAATGGCTATGTCCGAGTTTCAGGCCGTGTTCGATCATATCAACGATCTTCTCGTCCGTATGACGTTCGGCAATCGCCCGCACCCGTGTGTCATCGCGAGCGACACCGAGAGAGAGCAAGGCCAGGACGGCAAAGCGCTGAGACTCGATCGGCCCGGCAAAGGCAAGACGATGAAACGAATCAGCCGCCGGTTCACCACCAATGGCCGTCAACGCTCGCGCCGACGCCTGTCGCAGCTCGAGATCGTCTCCCGTGAACACCTTCTCCAGCGGCGAGACCGCTTCGGCCTTTCCCGTCTCTCCGAGCGCCTCGATGGTATCCAAGCGAACTTCTCGACTGCGGTCGCGCAACGCCGTTGCGCTCACCACCGAGATCGCATCATCTGCATCCGAGGCGAGCAATTCGCGAGCCGCCGCGATCCGCACATGCGGGTCATCGTGGCCAAGCTGCTCAGTCAGCACCTCGACCTCGACCGGCTCGCCCATCTTGCGCAATGCCTGCCAAGCATGCCGGCGCAGCTCCGGATCTCCGACCTCGCGAAGAACGCCCATCGCTCCCCTGAGGTCGTTGGTCACGATCGAGTCAATCAAACGCTCGCGCGCCGCTCGGGGATGCTTGCGGTCGTCCAGGACCGAGGCGATGACGGCAACCTCGGCCGGCGTCAGAGTTCCGCGCAAACCGGCAACCGAAGACAGGCTGTCGATCCCATCGGCGACCAGCAAGGAGTGCGGTGCATCGAGCAGGGAGAAGACAAACGAACGCGCCTTCTGCTTGCGCTTCGCCGGCGACTCGCCGCGCGCGCCGGAGCGCGCCGTTTCGACCAGGTGCACGATCGGTCCGGTCAATTGCGGCAATGCCGCATCGGCAACCGTCAGCCAGCCATCGCGGCCACCTGAAAAGGCAAAGGCATCGCCGGTTTCGACGTGCTGATCGATGTAGGAGTTTCGCTGCAATGGAATCGCAAACAGAACGCCGCGCTGGCCCTGCTCGGCCCGCGCAGCGCCCGGTTCATCGGTGATCGAAACCACCCGTACGGTTCTCGCCGGTGCATCTTTCGGGGCCACCGGCTTGAGTTGCCGATCCAGACTGATCTCGACGATACGTACCCTGCCGTAGTCCGCTTCAGAAACCGACTCCACACGGCCAACCCCAACCAGAGTTGCACTGCGCAACGATGCCCGCAGGTGCGGCGCGTCGAGTGCAACGCTAGCCCTCGGCGCCACACACAGCGCACCGAGGCTCAGAGCTAAAAGGGCCCCGCGGCGCACCAGGGCGGCGCACCGCGGGACCATGGCTCTACGGTGCAATCTGCACACCCGGGGCCTGCCAGCCGGGAACGCCGTCGGCATTGATGAAGACCGGGTTGGTGAAGGCGCGGGCTGTCATGCCCAGCTCACCCAGATTGCCGTCGATGAGGTCGGCCAGAGTCGTGTTCGAACCTTCGTCCAAACTGTTCGGTACGACCGGAAACAGCGGCGACGACACGCCGTCCGAACCAACCACCATGACGCTCACCCAAGTATCGACCGCCAAGCCGGCGAGACTCAGCGTCGTGCTCGTTTCGAGGCGGGACGAGCTCGTGCCCGCGACCGGAACAGTGCTCACCGTAAAGTCGACTCCGGCCGTGTGGACGGCATCCGGCGTCAGGGAGTAGCGGTGGACATCGATCGTGCCAGCACCGGTTTCCACACCCGTCGTCGTGCTCTTCGTCGTCGTCGTGTTCACATAGAACTCGATCGAGTCGAATGGCGCCCACAGCGGGCTCTGCACATCGACGGTGATGTCGACGCCACCATCCGTCGTCGAGAGGAGCGTCGGCAGAGCCGTGCACGTTTCGCCGACGCCGCATTGCGCCGTGTCGGTGCAAGGTGGACAGGTGCTGGTGTCCGTACACGCAACGACACCGGTGCATCGACCGAGGTCGAGTCCGCCGCTTTCCGCCGTCGAGGTCGCGTGTGCCGTAACACGTACCATCGGTCCGTTCGTACCCGCCACGCGACCGTCATTGACACTGGCTGAAACATCATCCTGGTCGAGTAGGCCCGGATCGTCTTCGAGCGATGCGACCATGGAACGCGGAAAACCCGACTGCGTGATGAATCTTCGGTGGGTGTCAGAATCGGCAATCCCGGTGGAAATGATGCCCTGGTTGATCAGGTTGAACCAATCGCCGGCGTTCTGACCGAGGAACTTGCCGAAGACCTGGTCGCGGCTTTCACCGATCCACACCTCCAAGGCGTCAAAGGTACCCGAGAAAAAGTTGGGCACCAGCGGGTCGAGACGGCGAGCGGCGGCTGGAACACCCGACACCGGCGGTTCCACACCAGTGTCGATCGCCAAACCAGAGCCACCATCGACACCGAAGTGGCTGTGGATGTGGTTGACCTGCACCGTGTTGGTCCCCGCGGTGTAGTCCCCGTGCGCATCCGAAATGATGGTGGCCGGCGTTTCGCTGTAGAAACCGGCCGACGGGTAGTCCATACCGTCGGGCGCCGCGCCACCGTGGTCGACAAACCCACCATTGGGGAGCAGTGGGTCGAAATCCAACGGCCACGCGTTGAAATGACCGTAGTCGAAGGTGGTGATCTCCTGGCCGATCGACGTCGTGATCAGACCGCCGACACCGAGGCTCGTAACCGTCGACGAGAAGTCGGCGCGAACCCCGTGATCCGTCGTAGCAAAAAAATCGACGCCCTCGCCGAGCATGGCCACGACTCGGTCAACGCGGCTGATCGCCGCATCGGGACTGTCGATCGAGTGGACATGGAAGTCACCTGAGATGAAGCCCGTCGAATCGATGACGCGCTCGACCACGGCGGCCACGTTCGTCGTCATACCCGCGGTGATCGTCACATCGCTAAAGTCGATCGAATACTCGGTGCCGTGGGAGGTATACACTCGGTACATGCCTGGCTCGAGAGGGATGTCGCCGGTGTCACCCGAGTCGTCCGCATATGTGGCAAACGCGACGCCGAACGGAAATCCGTCTTCCCTCCTGTCCCCGAAAATCGCAGTCGTATTGGTAACCAAGCCGGCTCCTACCGTTTGGCTGTTGAGCGGATCGGCAGACGGATCGAAACCAACGACCGAAATACGTGCGGCGATTGCACTCGCACTCTCATCGGTGACGGTCACACGCAAGGTACCCGTCGCGGGAATGGTCATATCCTCAGTTACCATCGCAAACGCGGCCACGGTGACGGGGTTGAGCATCGGTGAGCTGCCGCCGCCCTCATACGGCGAACCGTCGAGGTTGACCGCAATGTCGTAGTCCCCGGGCGGTAGCGTCATCGTGTAGTTGCCCGACGCATCCGTTCGCGTGTGATTGATGACGTTGTTCGACAAGGCAGCGTGCAGGAAGCCAACGCCGGAGCCCGGTCCAACCGCTGGGTCGCCGAGCGCGACGACATCGGCCCCGGCGACCGGAGTCCCGCCCACGTCGACGGTTCCACTGACGGTTCCGAACGGCGCGCACTGAGCCGTATTGCGGCTCTCGACCAACGAGGCCACGGTACCGTCGCCGACGATGAAGAAACGCGAGAACGTCAACGCGTCGCCGGGCGAGCCGTTCGGCGCCAAGGTGAAGTTGGCACTGGCCAAGCCGACCAGCGCTCCCAAGACATCCGTGCCGAGCAGCGGGACCGTGACCCCAGACGTGGTGAAGGTCGATGAGTTCGCCACGTCGGAAACGTACGCATAAGAGACGCCGTCCGCATCGAGCTCGCCACTGTACGCCACCATGTTGGCGAGGCGATTACATGCCGGACTACCACATGGAGAGGCGATCAACGGCTCGCCGAAACCGTATCCGCTCTGAAAGAGCTCGACTTGCCCGCTACCGTTGAGAAACTCGCCAAAGAAGATGTCGAGAGAGCTGACATCCGTATTTTGCACCGTCGTATCGACACGCACGAACGACGCCCCCGGCTCGAGGATGTAGTCCGTGTGCACGGTAACCGGAATGTCGAAGTCATCGACCGTAGGCGGCAACAGAATTCCGAAGTCGGCAATCACAGAGCTCGGGTTGAGAAGATCGAGAAGGTCGTCGACACCGGTGGCGCGAATCACGGCCGGCCCGCCGTTGCTGCCGTCGTTGAGAACGGTGATGGACGTGTAGTGTGCAGTCGACTCGACGTTGAGTGAAACCGCCCACTCCTCGAAATTGTCTCGGTCCGCGCCGACGGTTCGCACCAGATCGGCGTCGATGATCTGGCCGCCAAATTGGCCAATGCCGCCGAGATAGTTGCGCTGGATGTCTTGAACGACGACACGGATCTTGTCGTTCGACAGCAGGTAGTCGCCAACCCGGCAGCGGCTGTTGGGTCCGTCGACACAGTCGACCGCGGCGGCGATCTGCACCGCAGAAGCGCTGCCGCCCACGGAGCCGGTTCCATGCTGGACCGCAATCATCGCATCCGCCTGCCCATCCGTCTCACACAACGAGCACGCGGCGACGCTGTTGGCGTCGTCGGCACCGTTACAACCATCGCCAAAAAGCTGTGCCGCGGCGATCGCGTCCGGACACTTCTTGTTGACCTTGGCGATCGACTTGGAGCGCAAGTTCGTCAACTTCAGATCGGAGAAGGCGACGCAGTCTTCGTCCGCCGCCAGGTCGCCCTTGGCAACCGACTTCTTGCATTTCTGGATCAACGCCAGACGCTTGTTGGCGTGCTTGATCACCGTCTTGCCGAGGATCTTGGCGCACTTGGCGTGGTCCTTCGTCATCAGACACGACCCGCCCGGACAGTCTGCATCGTCGTCACAAGCGCCGCCTTCGTTCGTACCATCCACACAGGCACTGCCAGCCAGCGCACACGTTCCACCCGGACAGTTCCCGTCCGCCGTGCAGACCGAGCCGTCGTTGCCACCACCGCTGCACAACTTGGTGGGCGTGGCCGGATAGACCATTGAAATCAAGTCATCCGCGGCACTCGCGTGTTCCTGTTGCAAACACGACGCCAAAGAGGCCGCGGTCGAAACACCGAGACACTGTCCGCCGAAATCGAGCGCCGCTACCAGCGCATCCGTGCACTTGTCGGTGACCTTGTCGTTCAGCTTCGTTTCGGCCTTGGCAATCTTGCCGGCCGCCTTGGCCTCCATTGTGCAATCCGTCCCGGCGGCGAGCCTTCCTTTGTTGATGTCGTCGTTGCATTTCTGTAGAGCCTTGAAGCGCTTTTTGAGAAAAACGCGCCCGCGCTTGGCGACTGTCTTCTGACACGTGGCCTCGTCGGTGCTCAGTGGAATGGCATGCGCCATCGAAATGGAGCACGCGACGGTTAGCGCTATGGCGCACGCGAAACGCATGAACTTTGCCATGAAGACCCCCTAAGAGAAGTGAATGGAGCAGTGGGGGCACGCAAATCGGCTATCGGCGACCCCCAAAAACTGTTTGTAGTTCCCGGAACATCCTCGCAACTCGCCTCTATTGGGTCAAGGATATTTCGGCACCGCAGATGACCGGTGAACCAGCGCCAACCCACCCTCCATGCCGAGGTCGCGGCGACTTCGTCCAATCCGCCGACCACCCGGCCTCAGCCGTGGAACTCAATTGTTCTCAGCTACTTGGACGGTTCACTCGGGATCGCAACGAGACCGGCTCGGCACCTCTGAAAGCCCGCGCCGGCGCCGGTCGACCCGGCTGGCCATCAGCGGCCTGCCGGGTCTTCGGGCCTTCAACCAGTCTGGCCGCGCAGCTCGCCGGGCGGATTGCTCGGCGTGTGAACGTTCACATAGATGTTGCCAGCGCGGATCTCGCGTACGAGATCGTCGAAGGTCGCAATGCCCGACACCTCGTCGGGTACCACGTCCGCGGGTGTCACGACGGCGGAAAACGCCGGCGTCGTCAGGGCGCCACCCAGCAAATCGGCGACTACGGCGCCGTTTTCGCCAGCCGGAGCAGCGTGAAAATGGGCCGCGACGATCTGGTCAGCGGCGATTCCGTCGATGGCGACGTCGACCGTGATCTCCATGACGGCTTCGTCGATGGCAATCGTCGCGCTGCCACTGCCGTCCGTCTGCACGGGCGGCACTTCTTGATCGCCGGTCAGATCGATCGTCAGTGGTGCTCGAGCTGCGTTGTTGTCGTCGTCGCCACCACAGCCGACAGCGGCGATCGCGAACAGTAGGAACGAGAGTAGAGCGAGCCTGCGTACAATGACCATTTTTCCCTCCTCGTAGTTTTTGGTCCAAGATATCGCTCTATCACCGCGACCGAGATGCAGCCAACACCTCGTTTTGAGCCGTCCGCCCCTCACCGCCACCTCCTGTCACTTACGTTTCACCGGACAGCGGAGTAGCCTGGATCGCGGAGGTTGGCGATGAAGGCGGCAGTCATCGGTGGTGGTAGCTGGGGAACAGCCCTGGCGCGCTTGCTCGCCCGCGGCGGGCACGATGTCGCGCTCTGGTTCCACGACCCGGAGGTCGAGGCGACCGCCGCGGCAAAGCGCGACAACGAGGTCTACCTGCCGGGCTTCCCGCTGCCGCCCAACCTGCAAACGACGACCGACCTCGCGGCCGCCGTGTCGGCGGCGCGAGTGATCGTCGCCGCCTGTCCCTCCCACGTCATGCGCAACGTCTTTGCCCCGATCGCCGTTCTGGTCAGCGGCGAGCCGCTGATCGTCAGCGCTTCGAAAGGGATCGAAGCCGGCAGCCTCCGCTCGATGACGCAAGTGCTGACAGAAGTTCTCGGGGACGAGCACAGAAGGAGAATCGGCGTGCTCTCCGGCCCGAGCTTCGCCCGCGAAGTCGCCGCGGAGATGCCCACCGCGGTGACCGTAGCCGCACCTGATCGCGCCGCCGCCGAGTGCATGCAGAAGGCGTTCTCGGTTCCGATGTTTCGCGTCTACAGCAGTACCGACGTCGTCGGCGTCGAGCTCAGCGGCGCCGCGAAAAACGTCATCGCCATCGCCGCCGGTGTCAGCGACGGCATGGGCTTCGGTCACAGCACGCGCGCCGCCGTGATTACCCGCGGTATCGCCGAAACGGCGCGGCTGGTGGCGGCGGCTGGCGGCGACCCACAAACGTCCTCCGGTCTGGCCGGCGCCGGTGACTTGATCCTGACTTGCACCGGCGACCTCAGCCGCAACCGCACTCTCGGCCTGCGTTTGGGACGCGGCGAAAAGCTCGCCGCCATCCTCGCCGACACGCGCATGGTCGCCGAAGGCGTGCGCAACAGTCAGACGGTCATCGCGCTCGCCAAAGAGCTGGGCGTCGAGCTACCCATTTGCGAGCAAGTGCGCCTCTTTCTTCACGAAGACAAACCGGCGCAAAAGGCCGTCGTCGATCTGTTGTCGCGTAGCGCCAAACCCGAATTCTGGGGCGTTTGACCTCGTTTCACCTCACGCGTCATCGCCTATGCAGCCATGCACTTCACGTGCAATCTGTAGCTCTTCGTCGGTCGGAACGACCAGCGCAGCGGGCGCGCTGCCCGCCGGCGAGATCGATCGCGCGGCAGTCGACTGCCGGCGATTGGCGGCATCGTCGATCGACAGCCCCAACACCTCGAGTCCGCTGCAGATGCGCTTGCGAATGTCCGCCGCGTTCTCACCGATGCCGCCGGTAAACACGACGGCATCGACCGCACCGAGCTGAGCGGCGTAGGCGCCGATGTATCCACGCACACGCCGGCAGAAGACGTCGATCGCCAGGCGCGCGCGGCGGTGGCCGGCGGCCGCCGCGGTTGTGAGCTCGCGCATGTCGCGACTGACGCCGGACACACCTTTCAGACCAGATTGGCGGTTGAGCAAATCGTCGACCGCGCTCGCGCTGAGGCCGAGTTGGTCCTGCAAGAAGAGAAGGACGCCGGGGTCGAGGTCGCCGCTGCGCGTACCCATCAACAATCCCTCGAGCGGCGTCATCCCCATCGACGTGTCGACCGACGCACCGCCGGCGACCGCGCATACGCTGGCGCCACCGCCGAGATGACAGGTGATCAGACACAAGTCGCCGAGCTCCCGATCGATCAAGCGCGCCGCCTCGTTCGCCACGTATTCGTGGCTGGTGCCGTGAAAGCCGTAACGACGCACCCCCTGCCGCTCGTAGAGCTCGTACGGCAGACCGTAGACGAAGGCTTCGGGGCGAAGTGTTCTGTGGAAGCCGGTGTCCATGACCGCGACGTGGCGGATCTCCGGCAAGCGCCGGCGGCAAGCGCGGATCGCCGCCAGATTGTGCAGGTTGTGAAGGGGGGCGAAGCGGGCACAGCGCTCGATCGTCGCCTCGACCGACGCGTCGATGCAGGTCGGTTCACACAGATCCTCCCCGCCGTGCACGACGCGATGTCCAGCCGCGTCGATCTCCAGGGCTTCCACGGCAACGTCGAGCACTCGCGAGAGAGCGACTCCGTGATCGGCGATCGGCGTCGTTTCCTCGGCACGGCGCCGCCCGGCGACTTCGATTTCGACTTCGGCATCGGCTTTGCCGATGCGCTGAACCCTCGCCGAGAAGCGGCACGCTTCCTCCGGCATCGCGAACACATCGACCTTGAGCGAGGTCGAACCGGCGTTGACGACCAGTGTGTTCACCGCAGCTATCGCCGCGCGCCGATCTTGACGCCTGAGCTTTCGATCTGCGCCGAGTAGACCGCCGTGGCGATGGAGAGAAACTTCGACTCGGCGGTATCGGCGCGCGAGGTCAGAACCACCGGGGCCGCTGCACCAACGACGACACCGGCCACCCGGCCATGCGCGAGGTAGACGAAACTCTTGGTCAGAATGTTGCCCGCCTCGACGTCCGGCACGAGCAGAACGTCCGCCTGTCCGGCCACTGGATTCTCAATACCCTTGACCGCCGCCGCTTCGGGCGAGATTGCGTTGTCGAGAGCAAACGGTCCCTCGACGATGCCGTGCTCGAACTGACCGCGACTGCTCATCAAGGCGAGGATGGCCGCGTCTTGCGTCGCCTGCATCTTGGGATTCACCAGCTCGACCGCCGCGACGACCGCTACCTTCGGCACCTCCGTCCCCAACAGGCGACTCAGGGAAATCGCGTTGCGTGCGATCTGTGCCTTGTGCTCGAAGTTGGGAGCGATGTTCATCGCTCCATCGGTGACGATCAGCAGCTTGTTCAGATGCGGCACCTCGAGCAAGAAGCAGTGGCTCAGGTGCTTCTTCGTCCGCAGCCCGTCTTGGCGCTGCAGCACGGCGCGCAGAAAATCGTCGCTGTGAATGCGCCCCTTCATGGCGATGTCGGCATCGCCGAGCGATACCCACCGAACCGCTTCGCTCGCCGCTTCGTCGCGATCGGCAACGTCGACCAATTCGGCCGTGCTCAAATCGACGCCAGCGCGATCGGCGGCCTGCTCGGTTGCCGCCCGGTCGCCAAAGAGAATCGCGTCGGCAACGTCTTCCGCCTCCGCCCGCGCCGCCGCCGCAACGACGGATTCCATATCGCCGCAGGCGATGGCGACGCGCTTGCGCGGCTGTTGTTTCACGGCACTCAGGAGTTGCCCGAATTCACGGATCGGCCGGTCTCTGGACATGCGACGCATCTTAACCTCAAAGAGAAAATAATCCACGGCGAGAAACGCCACGAGCTCGCGCCATAGAGCGCCATCTGCGGCCGTGCTCGCCCTCGGCAATGCTCATGTAGGATGGACTACACTCCGCTTGCCGAAAGCTGCGCTCGGCCACATCTGGCACTCTCTGACGCGTTCTCCCTCGCGGATTATTTTCTCTTTGAGGTCAACGCGATCGCCGCGATTTCCCAGCCGAAGCGATCGATGCGCCACCGTCAGAGCGACCGGCTCGGCTCTCACCCGGGCTGGATTGTTGGAGATTTGCCCCTTATCGTAGCGACGCGCGAAACGGCGGAAGAGCAGCAGTGGCGGAGAAAGGCAAAGGGAGGGACCTGGCGCAGGACACAGCGGTGACTCGCCTGCGCGCCGCGCCCGGTTGGTACACGGCGGATCTCGGCAGCGAGTGGAACTTTCAAACGCCGTCTGGCGGGGTCCTGATGGCCGTCGCCATGCGGGCGATGTTCGAAGAGCTCGGCGACGACGACCTGCGCCCCCTGTCGGCCAACACCCACTTCTGCTCGCCCGTCCCGGCCGGAACGTTGGAGATCCGCGTTGAAGTCCTCCGCCACGGCCGTGCGGCAGCGCAGGTGCGCGCACAGTTGTCGTCGACCGTGGTTCCCGGCCCCGGCCTGGAAGTTTCGGCCACCTTCGCGCGCCGCCGGCCGGCGACGATCGAAATGCTCGATGTGAGCTTTCCCAGCCTTGCCAAACCAGACGATCTACCGGTGATGACCGACCTGAAGGACATTGCCGGGCTCGAACGGCCAGCATTTTTCGACAACCTGGAATCTCGCCTCGCTGTCGGCGAGCCGTGGTGGACGGACGGTTGGGAGCCCGGGCGCGCCCGCCTGGCGCGCTGGTTCCGCTACCTCGTTCCGCAAAAGCTCGCCGATGGCCGTTTCGATCCCTTCGCCATTCCGCCGATCGCCGACACCATGCCGCCGTCGCTGATCCAAAAACTCGGCCCGGATCATTCTCCGTTTTTTGCGCCGAGCCTGGATCTGACCGTCCACTTTTTCGAGGACACGTGGGCAGATTGGCTGCTCACCGACGTCCACGCCTTGTGGGCCGGGTCGGGCTACGCGACTGCCAACGTCGAGATCTGGGACCTCGAGGGCAAGCTCATCGCTTTTGCCACGCAGATGATGTTCTTGAGGAACGAACGCCCGAAATTGTCGCAATCCGCGAAAGAACCGGCGAGCTCCACCAAGTGAACGCATCGGCACAAGAGCCCATCCGATTGTCGGTGGTCATCCCCGCCTTCAACGAGGAGAAACGCCTGCCGGCGACTCTCGAGAGCATCACCGACTATCTGTGCAAGCGCGACTACGATGCCGAGATTCTCGTCGTCGACGACGGCTCGACCGATTCCACCGCCGATCTCGTTCGCGGCTGGGACCGCGGTCCGCTGCGGCCGCGGTTGATCGCACATGCCGATGGGCGCAACCACGGCAAGGGCGCCACAGTGCGCCGGGGCTTCGCCGAGTCCGGTGGTCTCTACCGGCTCTTCATGGATGCCGACAATTCGACGACGATCGAGCAGATCGAGTCCTTTTGGCCGCACTTCGACGACGGTTGCGACGTCGTCATCGGTTCGCGTGACGTAGCCGGCGCCGACGTCGTCGTCCACCAGGCTTGGTACAAGGAGCTCGGCGGCAAGATCGGCAACCTGGTGATCCAGATGCTCGCCGCTCCCGGCATCAAGGACACCCAGGCCGGGTTCAAGATGTTTACCGCCGCATGTATCGAAGACCTCCTGCCGATCTTGCACATCGACCGATGGGGTTTCGACGTCGAGCTCATCGCCGCGGCGCGCCACCGCGGCTATCACGTCAAAGAGGCACCGATCCGTTGGGTCAATTCACCCGACAGCAAGGTACCGGCAAACGCCTACACCCAGGTGATGGCGGAAGTGTGGAAGGTCCGCCAACTGCGCCGGTCGGGCGCCTACGACCGAACGTAGAGATGGTACACCGACCTACTGCATGCGAGGCGCGCGGGGCTCGGTGAGTCTGATTGCATGCGAGTGCGACGTGTCGACGAGCAGGCCGATCCAGAGATCTGCCCAACCGTGTTTCGCCCGCAGCAACTGGCGAACGCGTACATGTCCGGCTGGATTGGGCTCGACGCTCGCGGCGTAGCGAGTGGTCGTTCCACCGCGATCGATCTCGACGTCGCTGCCAGCAACGATGTCTCGGTAGAATGGCCGCTCCGCGTTGCCGGCCTCGATCCATACACTTCCATCCGCCTCCGCAATCCACGTCCGCGTCTCCCTCGGCCCCGTGCTGCCAAAGGTGCGCACGACGACTACCTCTCGGGCTTCGAGCGCAACCAGGGTCACCACCGCGAAAGCCGCGAGCGCGACACCGATCCATACCGCGATCCTTTTCATCGGCATTGCGTTCAACGCACGCGCCGGCGCGCGGCGCCGCGCGCCGTACGCCGGGGTGTTTTTCGGCGTTTGGATGGCGGCGGTCGATCCGCCTCCCCGGCTTCGGTGCCGACATCGGGCGCGACGCCGAGTGTGCGGGCGTAGACGTCGCGAATCGCCGCCGTCGCGTGTTGGTAGTCGTCGAGCAGTGCGCGGCGCGCGCTGCTCGAACGCCCACCCCGGCCATAACCGAGACGGGCAGCGACCTCATCGAGGTCGCCGCGTTCGACGTTGAGGTCCGAAATGGATCGATTGCCGACGATCCGTAAGCGACTCGACAGTCGTTGCAACAAGTCCCAGCCGCGCGATAGGACGCCGGCATCGGTAGCCGACAAGATCTCGCGACTCTCGAGCTCGTGAATCTGCTCTGCGAGCGTGCGTACTTCGACCAACTCGGGATGCTTGCCGGCGTGCTCGAGTTGCAGGTACTGCACGACCGTTTCGACGTCCAGCAGCCCGCCGCGACCGGTCTTGAAATCACGGCGCGCGTTGGTCTCGCGCGCCAACTCGTCTTCCATGCGGCCGCGCACGTGGTGAAGCTCCTGCCTGAGATCGGGCGGGTTGGGGCGCAGCAGAATCTCGCGCCGCACACCTTCAAATCGCCCGGCCAGCCGTTCCGATCCGGCGATCGCCCGCGAACGCAAGAGCGCCTGTCGCTCCCAGGCGGCCGCCGTCTTCTCGTGATAGGTCGTCAGCGTGTCGATGTGGGAAACGAGAATTCCCTGGTTGCCGGAAGGCCGTAGGCGCGCATCGATTTCGTAGCACACGCCCTCGTGCGTTCGCGTTTGCAATCCCCAAATGAGCTTTTGCGCCAAGCCCACGAAACCACTTTGCGCGGCGAGGTCGTCCTCGTCGCTCTCGCTCGCCGAGTCGTAGAGGAAGATGACGTCGAGATCGCTACCGTAGGTGAGCTCGCGGCTCGCCAGCTTGCCCATGGCGACCACCAGAAACTCCCCGCGGCTCAGCCATTTCGGCTTCTTCGTGCCGCGGCGCCTGACCTCCGCTTCGGCCAGCTCGAGGCCACGCTCGAGGCAGACTTCGGCAATCTCGGTCAGTGAACGTTCAGCGGCGGCGCGTTCGATCCGATCGTCCATGTCGAGCAAGCCGACGTTGACCAGCTCCCGGTTGTGAAAGAGTCGCAGTGCATCGAGCGTCAGCTCCGGCTCGACTCGCAGCCCCTCCTCTTCGAGCAGCTCGCGAATCTCGTGAAAGCTCGACTCCAGCTCGGCGCGCGATCGCAACAGGACGCTCGGATCGTCGAACAGCGGTTCGATCAAGCGCGGGTGGCGGGCGACGTACGAAGAAAGGTACTCCGAGCCGGCAAAGAGCCGCACCAGGCGCGGCACCAGCTCGGGTCGGTCGAGCAGCAGCTCGTAGAAGAACTTGCGCCTGCCGACACCACGGATGAATTCGTCGAGGTTGCCGGTCGCCCTCTCCGGCGAGGAAGACGAGGCGATGTGGGCGGCGATGTTCTCCGCCAGATTTTCGATCATCGGGCGCGTCGCCGGGTTGAGGACCAGCCCGGGTACGTTGCGCTGGAAGAGATCGATGATCTGTTCGCCACCTTCGCGTTCAAAGAGCCGGGAAAAAATCTCCTGCACGCGGCCACGGTGTTCGTCCAAACGCGCAGCAAAGCTCTTCTCTCCCCCACCTGAGGCGAAGGTGATCTCGAGTCGGGCCATGCCGGCCTCACCGACCGGCAAGTGGTAGACCTGCTGTTCGCCCTCCATCTGGATGCGGTTCTCGATGCGCCGCAAAAAGCGATAGGCGGCCAACAGATCTTCGCTCATCTCCGGTTGGAGAGCGCCGGTTTCGGCAAGCGCAATCAACGCCGCTTGCGTCGAGCGTTGGCGTACCTGTGGCTGGCGGCCGCCGTGCACCAACTGCAACGCCTGCGCGATGAACTCGATGTCGCGAATGCCGCCGCCACCGATCTTGACGTTGAACGCCGCCGCGCCACGCCCTTTGGCGTGCTCGATCTTGTTCTTCATGGCGCGGATCGCCTCGACGCCACCGAGGTCCATCGCCGAGCGGTAGATGAGCGGATCCATGTCGCGGATGACGCGCCAGCCAAAGGCGAGGTCGCCGGCAACCGGTCGCGCCTTCATGAAAGCGGCCTTCTCCCAGGTTTCGGCCCAGCGCTCGTAGTAGTCGCTCAGCGTCGACGCCGTCACCACCAACGGGCCCGAGTTTCCCTCGGGCCGCAGCTCGAGATCGACGCGGTACAAGAATCCATCGGCGGTCTTGCGCCGCACCAAGCGGCCGAAGTCTTCGGCAACCCGGGTGTAGTACTCGATCGGATCGGCCGAGCCGTCGGCAAAATCGCCGCGATCTTCGCACACGTAGACGAGGTCGACGTCCGAGGAGTAGTTGAGCTCCTCGGATCCGAGCTTGCCCATGCCGATGACCGCGAAACTCTGCTCCGGGGGCGTCGGTCCATCTTCGCTGCGCTCTCGGGCCCAGTGCAATGCGCACTCGAGAGCTTGCTCGAGCAGCGCATCGGCGAGATGGGAGAGCTCGTACAAGATCTCGTCGGTAGCGCTCAGGGGGACGAGGTCCCCGTACAAGTCGCGCACCGTGATGCGCGCCAGCTCGTAATATTTGAAACGCCGTAGTGCCGCCGCCGCATCGTCGCGTTGGGGAACGTCACCAAAGATCTCGTGCAGCCGCATGCGGTAGTCTTCCGCCCGCCGCTGGTGCTCGATGTCATCGTTGAGCAAGCGGCTCAACCATTCCGGATGGCCCGCAAGCATGGGTGCCAAAAAGGGGGCGCCGCCGCAGAGTGTCGCGACGACCTCACACAGACGTTTCCCGTGCGCCTTCCAGATCTTCTTCAGATCGGCGCCGGACGCCTCGAGAAGTGCCGGAATGCTCTGCCGCGCGGCCTTCGGGTCGGGGCTGGTGGCGACCGCTTTGTCTAGCTGCCCCCCCAGCGCCCCCAGGCCACGCAGGCGTAGTTTCTTTTCCAGGGATGAGATCGTCGACGGCATGGTCTCCCAATATCCTCAAAGAAAGCAGAATCCACGGCGAGAAACGCCTCCAGCTCGCAACCATAGAGCACCATCTGCGGCAATGCGCACAATCAGTCGCCAAAGCAACCCGAGCCTGCCGGCGACCAGGCACAGCAGATCGTCGAAACCGGATACATCCACGGTTGATACAGTAAGGATCATTGTGTAGTAATCTACATATGGCATTGAACATCCGCAACAGGGAGACAGAGAGCCTGGCGGCTCGCGTGGCGGAACTTACCGGTGAAACCAAGACGGAGGCCGTTCGGCGCGCGCTCGCGGATCGGCTCGACCGACTGCGTCGAGAGCGCGGCGGTCGTTGTCTTCGTCAGGAGCTCAACAGAATCGCATCGCACTGCGCGTCTCTGCCGGTGTTGGACGCTCGCGACGGCGACGAGATTCTGGGCTATGACGACGCTGGCCTTCCACGCTGATGGTGATCGATACTTCGGCCGTCGTTGCGATTCTTTTTGACGAACCGGAACGCGCAGCCCTGGTCGATGCGCTGGCGTCCGTCGAAAGTACGCTCCTTTCGGCAGCCACCTTTCTCGAGTGCTCCATCGTTGTCGAATCGCGGCTGGGGGCGGAGGGAGTTCGCGATCTAGATGAGTTCCTCTCTGCAGCATCGATCGAGATCATGCCGGTCGATGCGGAGCAGGCACGTGTCGCACGAGAAGCCTATAGGCGTTTCGGCAAGGGCCGACATCGCGCCGCACTGAACTATGGCGATTGCTTCTCGTACGCGCTGGCAAAGGTGGAAGGACGCCCACTGCTGTTCAAGGGCAAGGACTTCTCGGCTACGGATCTGACTCCCTTCGTCTGATGCGAGCGGGCGCGTCTACGACGACGCACAGCCGCGAAGATAGTCTTCATTCCTCGTCGAGGAGCGGCTCCAGGTCGCGTGCACCGTGCAGCACGCGCACAACCTCAACGCCACCCTCGACGGGGTGGTAGAAGATCAGGTGGTTCGGAAACGTCGGAACACGCCACTTGCGTAGGTGCGCAAGCGCGGGGTTGTTCGTGCGGTACAAGCGGCCGATCTCGGGCGCCTTTAGTAGCTGCTCGCAGGCGCTCTCGAGAGCGTCGAGGAAACGATCAGCGATCTCTACGGAAGCCTCGGTTCCCAGGTAGACGGCGATCTCAACGGCGTCGATTCGCGCTGCCGGTGTTCGAAGAATGCGCTTTTCCGGCATTGTCGATTGCTCCGTCCAGTCGTGCATGGACCTCTTTGCGAATGGCCTTCCAGTCCTTCTTGGTCGCAGGTTTGGAAGGGCCAGAGCTGAGGCCCTCGAGGAGAAGTTCATCGACTCTTTCGCGGGCTTCTCGCTTGAGATCCTGCCGGATCAGCTCCCGAACGTACTCGCTGGCGGAGCTGTAGCGATCTCGCTGGAGCTTCTCGTCCACGAACTCTCGAAGGTCCGTGGGAATCGAGATATTCATCGAGGTGTGCTTCATGCTCGAAGTGTAAGGCACTGGCAAGATCTGTCAAATGCTGCCATCCAGCGGCGGCGCTCGATAGGCCCACAGCGGCCGTAGGCCGCCCGCGATCACCCGGGCCCATCCGATCTGCTATTCCATCGCGGCGGCGTTTGCCGTCTGACGCATGTAGTGGTCAGCGAGAACCAGACAGGCCATCGCCTCGACCATCGGTACTGCACGCGGCAGAACGCACGGGTCGTGGCGACCTTTCGCTTCGAGGGTGCGCGCCTCACCCTTGTCGTCGACCGTTTCCTGGGCTTTGCGAATCGTCGCCGTCGGTTTGAAGGCAACGCGAAAGACGATGTCTTCGCCGTTGGTGATGCCTCCCTGGATACCGCCGGAGCGATTGGACGTTGTGCGCACCTTGCCGTCCTCTACGATGAAAGGGTCGTTGTGTTCGCTTCCCGTCATCGTCGCACCAGCGAAGCCGCTGCCGATCTCGAAGCCCTTTGATGCCGGCAGGGACATCACCGCATGAGCGAGATCGGCTTCGAGCTTGTCGAAGACCGGCTCGCCCAGGCCGGGCGGCACACTGCGACAGACGCACTCGACGACCCCGCCGAGCGAGTCGCCGTCGGCGCGCGCCCGATCGATGCGTTCGATCATCAACGCCGCCGCTTTCCCATCCGGGCAGCGGGCGATGTTGCCCTCGACCGCATCGATCGTCACCGTGCTCGCATCGACATCAGCGGCAATGGTGTGGACCTGCTTGACCCAGGCCAGCACCTCGATTCCCGCGACTTCGCGCAGCAGCTTGCGCGCAATCGCTCCGGCGGCGACCCGGCCGATCGTCTCGCGCGCCGAGGCGCGGCCGCCGCCGTGCCAGTTGCGAATCCCGTACTTCGCCTCATAGGTGAAGTCGGCGTGCGAAGGGCGATAGACGTCCTTGAAGTCCTCGTAGGCACTGGGCCGGGCATCTTTGTTGCGCACGACCACGGTTATAGGTGTTCCCAGCGTCAGCCCCTCGAACAATCCGGAAAGAACCTCCGCCTCGTCGGCCTCGGCGCGCGGCGTCGTGATCCGGCTCTGCCCCGGCTTGCGCCGGTCGAGATCGCGCTGGATCTCCTCGACCGAGATAGGCAAGCGCGGCGGGCAACCATCAACGATAACCCCGACCGCACCGCCGTGCGATTCGCCGAAAGTGCTGATGCGAAAGAGCTGTCCGAAATGCGAAGCCATGGCACCGTACTTTCTGCTTTATATCGAATCGGAAGGGCAACCAATCACGTCCTTCGAGGGTCGATCGGTGCCAGGTTGATGTTTAGACATCAAAACTAGTAACGGTAGTGTCATCACTATGCGGACTACTCTGACTCTGGATGACGATCTCGCCGCAATTCTCAAACAGCGCGCAAGAACGACTGGTGCCTCGTTTCGCGAGGTCCTGAACCAAACCCTGCGTAGCGCACTGGCTGCCGACGCTGTGGCTCCGCCTGGAGAAACACCGCGAACCATTCCGCACTCCTTCGGGTTCCGTGACGAGATCGACCTCGACAAGTTGAACCAGCTCGCCCACGATCTCGAAGTCGAAGCGTTCGTCGAGAAGGGCCGCCTGCAACCCATGTGCCTGGCCTCAGCGAGTGAAGCGCGCTAGGAAGCGCCAGATCCTCTGCGTCGCTTGCGACGGCCAGCGGTGCGCAAACCGCTCTTCGCAGTATACGACGCTCGATGCCGCACGGCACGGCTCGTATCGCATGCAAGCCGGAGCCTCCGGCGCGCTGGCACCAGCGGCAGCACCGCATCCGTTGGCATCAAGCCACTGATCGCGGCTGGCGCGGGCGCGGTCGACGGTGATCAGCGTGTCCTCGCTGCCGTGGTGGATCATCACCGGCACCGGACGTTTGGGTTTGCAGGGCGAACGCAAACTCCCGCCGGAAACCGGCGCGACGGCGGCAAAGGTCTCGCTCATTTCGCAGCCCAGCAGGGATGAAAAGAAGGCGCCGTTGGAAAACCCGGTGGCATAGACCCGATCGAGATCGATGCAGTAGTCACGGCCGATCTCCGCCAGCATCGCCCGAACGAAACGCAGGTCGCGGTTCTTCGTTCCCGGCTCCATCTGCCACCCGTTGTTGGTGTACGTCTGTCCGCGCAGCGTCAGCACGATCGGCAACCCGGTGGGGTAGACCGTGATGAAACCATGCTCTTTGGCGAGCGCGCGAAACCCAGACACCTGCCACACGCCAGCGCCGCTGTGGCCGAAGCCGTGGAAGTCGAAAAGCAACGGCACAGGCTCCGACGAACCAACCCCCCGCGGCACATCGAGAATATACTCGCGAGCAACACCCCCAACGTCGGCCGTCCGCTCGATACGCCGGCCGTGCTGGATGGCGGATCCACAGCCGGGACTCTCCACCGCCAACGCCGGCGACGACGCAGAGGCGATCGCGCCAAACAGGGCGACGAAGAATGGGAAGCGCATCACAACCGCACTTACCACCTAACCGCCTTATTCATAAATCTGCTTCCCGACGTCGGCGGGATCCGTTGCTGACGGGTCGAGAGACTGGTATCAAAAAAGTATGAAATCGAATGCGAAATCGAGCGTCACGCTGCCGGCCGAAGAGATTGAGCTGGTTCTGACGCTGAAGAAACGACTTCGCCTGAAGAGCAATGTCGAAGTCGTCCGGCGCGGACTTCACCTATTGCGGGAGACCACGGATCGCAACGAGCTGAGAAAGGCATACCGCCGGGCTTCCGAGACCGTCCGCGTCGAGAACGCGGTCGATATGGAGTCGCTCGATGAGCTTACCGGAGAAGGGCTCGATTGAAAGCCGCAATCCGTTACGGGTCCCTCTACACCGCTGACCTGAATCCCAGGCGTGGCACCGAAGCGGGTAAGATCCGTCCCGTATTGGTCTTGCAGACCAACCTGCTCAATGATCAGGCCGGCCATCCGTCGACGTTCGTTCTCCCGTGCACGACGAAGCTCACCGGGGAGAACATCCTTCGCACCGAGCTACCCAAGGGTATCGCCGGCAACACGAGAGCCTGTGAGATCATGATCGACCAGGGCCGGGCAATCGACAACACGCGCTTTCGCAGGCTTCTCGGTCCGCTCCCCCGCGCGGTTCTGGTCGA
This sequence comes from uncultured Binatia bacterium (SeqCode), assembly GCA_965216585.1. Lineage (GTDB taxonomy): Bacteria > Desulfobacterota > Binatia > HRBIN30 > CADEER01 > CADEER01. The sequence goes on from CBDCGC010000003.1 coordinate 2,517,333, forward strand.
GGTACAGCGCAAGCTCCGCCAACTGCTCGAACTGTGAATCGCATCCCGATGTACCTGTTGGTACATGGATTCCCCCGCAGGCGTTGAGAATCCCCAGAGATTGTCGCTGCGCACGACGAATGTGTGGTGATCCTCACCCCGCAGATCTCTGCGGCGCGCTGACTCGACCGCGTCAGCACTCGCACGCTGTCCCACACTAGAGTCGAATCCGTGGGGTGGTGAATGTTGGACTCCACCACCATGCAGTCCAACCGCACCTTGCGCCCCTTCTCCACAGCCGCTGGCTACGGCGTGGGTCAGCACAATCTTGTTGATCGCCTCCAGCGCCTCGGCCCTGATCCGTTTGATGTCGCGTTGTAATACGCCGGCCGTGCTGGATCGCAACCCCACAGCCAGAGCCCCCCAAACCGGCAATACCGTGCACGCAACCGTGCCGAGGAGCAGGCCAACGAAGATTGAGGTTCTCATCGAGACCGAAACACCACCTCGCGCGCGATCCTCGAAACCCGCACAAAAACTATCGGTGCCGCACTTAGCCCGCCCTTATTCATGAACTTTGTGCTGATACCGCCTAGAACCGTTGCCTCACAGAGTACGTGACCGTGTCTTTGCAACCCCACGACACTCTGTCGAAGCGTCCATCCAGACCTGAAGCTCAATGACGCGACTGGACACGTACTTCCGCGGTCGCCTTCCTCATTCCTTGAATCATTCGGGTTAGCCAGGGGTTAGCCAGGGTTAGACAAGACATGCGCCGAGTCGGCAGAGCCTGGTAGAGGATTCCGGGACAATTGTCGAAACCCTCGAGGGGCTAGAGCTCGTCGGGGGGTAGGGCCTCGATACCATCCGCGACGGGATAGGTGTGGGGGGCTCTGCAGATTACGGCGGCTCGGGCGATGTGGTCTTGGCCGACGGCTCTTTGTACGTGGCGTAGGTTTGCCAGGTCGCTCGCCGATGGCAGCTCGGTCCACTTGGCTTCGTAGATCTCCATCTTCCCGGCTGCGTCGACAATGAAGTCGACTTCTCGCGTGCGATCGCGCCAGAAGTACACCTTTCCGGCTCGCCCGGTGCGACGCTCGCGGTGGCGAAGCTGGGCGCAAACGAAGGTCTCCCACACGGCGCCGGCAGCAGGCGACGACGTCAGCTCGTCGACGGTGCGGATGTTGAGCAGGGCACACAGAAGACCCGTGTCGGCGATGTAAAGCTTGGGGCTCTTGATGATCGATTTGGTGCGGTTGGAGTACCACGGCTCTACCAGCACGATCTGCCCCGATGCTTCGAGAACCGACAACCATTGGTTGGCCGTCGAGGGTGCAATGCCAACGTCACGGGCCAGATCTGCCTTGTTGAGCAGGTTGGCCGAACGCAAGGCGCAGGCGCGCAGGAAGCGCTCGAAGTCGCGCAGCTTTCCTACGTTGGCAAGGGCGCGTACGTCGCGCTCGAGATAGGTGGCGATGTAGGAGTTGTAGAACGCAACCGAGTCGATGTCGGGATTGGCCTGCAGCTCGGGAAATCCACCGCGGACGATAACATCTTCCAGCGGTTGCTGTGGCATCTCCTGGCGAACTTCATGCAAAGACAGAGTTTCCAGCTCGATGATGTCAGCGCGTCCGGCAAGCGAATCGGCAACGCCCTTCATCAATGTAAACTTCTGCGATCCCGTGAGCAGGAAGCGGCCGTTTGCCTCTCGGTCGATGTCGACGGCCACTTTTAGATGACGAAAGAGGGCCGGTGCATACTGGACTTCGTCAACGACGACCGGCGGCTGGTGTCTCGACAAAAACACCTCCGGCGCTTCTTCGGCCTGTTGGGCCTCGCTCGGCAGGTCGAGGGATACGAACTCGTGGTCGGGAAACAACCTGCGGAGCAAGGATGTCTTGCCGGTTTGGCGCGCGCCGGTAAGCACTAGAACCGGCCTCGTGGCGGCACTTCGCTCCAGCCGCTCTTCTACCGATCTGTCGATCCACATATGCAAAATATGCGATATAGTCGTAGATATTGCAATACCCCGGGCATCCAATCAGATTCGCTGCGACCCATCTTAGGTTGAACTCACATCGATCGGGCACTATTGACATCCTGAAGCATATACATTGAAGATAATCGTATGCGAACGACGTTGGACATCCCCGGGCCGCTGATCGAAGAGGCGCGTAGTATTTTGGGCTTCAAGTCGAAGACGGACACCGTGATCGTTTCCCTGCGCGAGCTGATTCGGCGCCATCGTGTACAGGAGTTGCGCGAGCTGATGGGCTCGGTCGATCTCGACATCGATCTCGAAGAATCACGGCGCCGGCCCAAACGACGCGGCACAGCGTGATTGCCGTCGATACGTCGGTTTGGGTTGCTGCGCTACGCGACTCCTCGAACCATGAAGCGGCAGTTCTCGACAAGGCGCTCGACGAAGATCGAGTCGCTTTATTGGCCCCGGTGAAAATCGAAATCCTTGCTGGCGCCGGCAGTGACGACCGGCAACGCCTGCACCGGCTTCTCAGCGCATTGCCGGTGTTCTACCCGGTCGAGCAAACATGGCGAACGATCGAGTCCTGGATCGACATTGCTGCCAAACAGGGACACCGATTTGGCTTTGCCGATCTCCTCATTGGCGCCATCACCGCCGACAACGGATACCAGCTCTGGTCGCTCGATTCCGATTTTCGCCGCATGTCGGAAGTCGGCCTGATCGATCTCTACACGCCATCCAAATAGTCTGAACCGGCGCTCTCAACGTCATACCGTCGCGCGAACATCACCCGCAAAATGCCTGTACGTTTCAACCGGACAACAAAGCCACAGGACGAGAGAGCAATGGCGGCTTGGGTCGCTTCGGCCGCTATCCGATCAGCTCTTCGTGACCTCGATAGAAGCCTTGGCAGCAGCTCGTGACAATTGTTGGTCGAGGGTAGCCAAGCCGCATTGTAAGCGATCGGCAAGCTCGAGGTACGTGGCGTCGTAGGCTGAAAGACCGTAGCGGAGGGCGTATGTCGTGATCCGTTCACGAGCGAGCAGTGACTCGTGATCGAGCGTCTGCCGCGGAAGTGCATCGAGCAACTCGTGTGCTGCCACAACTTGTTCGCTTGTCACTCGTTTCCGTTTCGCTGCGGTCAAGAGAAGATTGCTCATCTCGTAGATCCACAACCGCGGTACGCATAGGTCCGTTTTCCCCGCCAATGAATCGCGCAGTACGCGATGGGCCCCCCTCGAAGCCTCGTCCGGCAAGAGCCAGGCGCCGGCAAACGACGCGTCAACCACGAGTCTCACCTCAGCGACGCCCCTCTTCGATCAACGCCTTTAACGATTCCGGACCGGGTTGGGCGCTCTTGCGGAACGAGCGAAACCGCTCGAGAACTTCCTTTGGTGTGGGCTGAGTCGCTGCCAGGTCCGTGGCGGCAGTCAGCAATGCAACACGCTTGCCCCGTCGCGTAATGTAGATTCTCTGCCCCCGCTCGACTTGCGCCAGTAGCTCCGAAAGCTTGTTCTTAGCTTCAAACGTGCCGACCTCAATATCCATCTAGCTAAGATAGCTAGGTAAGCAGAAAAGGGCAATGTCCTTTCGGGAGAGGGCGCCGGGTGCACCGGGTGTACGGGAATCGCCGTGACGTCCACGCCAAGGCGGGTCATTGCCGATCTGCCCTCGGAGCCATCCACCTTGGGGCAGGTGGACGATGGACAGAGAGCCGCGCTCGCGCTGGTCTGAAGTGCTCCTGCGCCACGAAGGCGGCAACTCGAGCGTTCACGCCGCGGCGCGGCGGGCGCCGACCAGGGCTTGCATGGCTTCGGTGATGCCGTCGACGCTCAGATGAAACATCGGAAACAGCCGCTGCACGATGCGGGCGGTGTGCGAGCCGTTCCAGTAGGCGCGGTTGTCCGGGTTGACCCAAACGCTGCGCTCGAAGTGGTCGGCGATGCGCTGCAGCCACACCACTCCCGGTGTCGATGATTCGCGGCGCGGATCGATACTGCCGAAGGGCTCGAGCAGCTCGGCTGGGTGCATCGACGCGTCGCCGACGATGGCGACCTTCCAACGGTTGTCGAGTCGGCGCAGGATGTCGGCCGTCGGCACCGCATCGGCGCGAGTCATGCGACCGCTGGTGTAGACTTGGTCGTAGATGCAGTTGTGGAAATAGTAAGAGTGCAGCTCGCGCAGGCCGTGGTACTCGTGCAGTGCGGTCAACAGACGAGAGACCGGCTCAAAGTAGGGGTCCATCGTACCGCCGACGTCCATCAACGAAAGATCTCAGCCCTGCCGGTAGGAGCGCTGTGACCGGCACGCTACATTTGGGGTTCGGCGGTTTCGTGAGCGGCAGTTGGCAGATCACGCTCGTCACCAAGATGCCGCTGGGCACAAGGACTCAATTCTTGCCTTGATTTCATCGTTGCTTGGAATGGTTGAATCAAGTCTTCGAAACACCCCGGGCACATCAGATTCTAGACCCAGCAAGTTTCGAAACAGGTACACACCGTCGGTCGTTGCGCGTATCGTGTCGTCCGAATCGATGTCCAAGGTGTCGTGAATTTCCGAGATCGACGCAACAATTTCCCAATCAGGGGGGATGAAGACCCCGAGTGTCCGAAACTCGGTTGGCACTACGGATTCCAACCCGAGGAGGTAGCGAAAGATATAGACACCGTCGGTAGCTGCCGATACCCTACCGTCGTGATCAACATCAAGCGCACATTTGCCGCCCTGTCTAATGTCGACGGTTAGGTTGTCCACACCGACCCCGCCGTTGGCGTCCGTTACCGAGAGGGTGACGTTGTGAACCCCAACCGGCAGATCGACGATCGCTTGTGGCCCCAAAGCTGTTCCGAACTGGCCGCTCCATTCGAACGCGAGTGGGTCATCCTCCACATCTACGGAGGCCTGACCGTTAAGCCCTACTGAAACGGAGTCCTTGTTCGTGAATAGAACACGGTCGGGGCCCGCATCCGCGGTTGGCGCTAGGTTGTTTGGATCCAACTCGATCGCAGGAGCAGAGAAAGATAGTGTCACCGCACCGTAGGGCTCGATACTTCCGACCGAGTTCACCTTGATCAAGTTCATCAGGGTACTCGGATAGCGTTGACCGCGGTTGTTGACTAAGTCGATGCTAGTGCGATCCGTATCTCCAGGCGTCAAGCTGGAAGCTCGGGGTCCGGAACTGGGCGCGTCCCGGTGGGAGAATACATCCAGCGGCCCGTCGGGGGTCGATGCTGCGACGAGAAAGGCACCGGAGCCAATTGTTCTGGGAAAAGGAACCGCAACGGACACTTCGCTGCCCAAGAACTGGCCGAATTCAATCTCCGCTGTTGGCGCATCGTGAACGGCGCCTCGAATACTAACAGCCAGACGAAACAACGAGTGAGTCTCTCCAGCGTCGGGCGATTTTTTCAGAGCTGCTATTACTTCATCGTGTGCTGGAGTTTTCCCGAGGAAGTAGCAACTCTTCTTCTCGTGTCTCAGATTCCGCAACAGGCATTCATGGGAGGACTGGTATACGGAAATTCCGTCAATCTTGTAGTGTACGAATGTCCGGTTATCAGTGCCTCCTCGCACAAGGGCGACAGGATTCCTTTTCTTGGAAACGTAGGTGGATAGTCCGAATACTGCCTCTGTCTGCCCTGGAACGTCCATTACGCTGCCCAGCAAACGCTTCTCTTTAATATGGTAGAGCCCGTAGAGATGACCAGCCTCGTGAGCAATCACGGAAGCTATGCTATGGTTCTCTTGAAAAGAAAAGCTACTATTTATGAACTCTATAACGTTCTTGGAAAACACTACTGCGTTGTCTTTTGGATTGTTGTTGTCGTAGTCGAGCTGATCCGCGAGGCCGAGAGTCTTTGGACCGAGGTCGAGGCGTTCCGGAACCTGTCAACGACAATGAGACACGTCGGTTCGCGAATTAGTGAGCAGTACGGCCCCCGTTCGGTGATACGGCCGGCGGGTTGATCCAGACCGCGTTGGGAAGAGGTGGCACGACGGGCGCGCCCCGTACGAAGCGTTCTGGATGGGCGTCGTGGGCCGCGTTGAGCACGCGACGACGGTTGTCGAGCATCTGGGCGGCGCGCCCGAAATGAACATCGGCCGGAGTGAGCATCGCGATACCGCCATGACGATGCTCGTGGTTGTACCAGGGGAAGAAGGTTCGACAGAAGGCCGTCGCCGCAGCCTGATCGTCGAAGCGACCAGGGAAGCCAGGATGGTACTTCACCGTCTTGAACTGCGACTCCGAGAACGGATTGTCGTCAGAGACCCTCGGCCGCGACAGGGACCGAGTGATACCGAGGTCGGCCAGGAGCTGCGCGGTGCACTTGCTCGTCATGGGCGCGCCTCGATCGGAATGCAGTGTCAGCACGTCGGGCCGCACACCGTGCTTCTGGTAGCTTTCTTCGATGAGCCGCCCGGCCAACACCGAGTTCTCTCGGTCGGCGACCATCCAGCCCACGGCGTAGCGCGAGTACAGGTCGAGCAGGACATAGAGGTAGTAATAGGTCCACGCCTTCGGCCCCAGGAGCTTGGTAATGTCCCAGGACCAGACCTGATTGGGGGCCGTGGCGACGAGCTCGGGCTTCTTGTACTCGGGGTGCCGGCGTTGGTTTCGTCGCTCGCGCACCGTGCGGCGCTCAGCCAGGACACGGTACATCGTGCGTTCCGAGCACAGGTACTTCTTCTCGTCGAGCAGCGTGGCCACGATCTCGGCCGGAGCGCGATCGACGAAGCGCTCGGAGTAGAGCTCAGCGGCGACCAGGTCGCGTTCGCTCGTACTCAGAGCCCGGGCAGGTGTAGGCCGCGGCTGCTGATGCCCGGAAGACGGCCTTCGTCGACGGTAGAAGCTCGCCCGCGACACGGCCAACCCCCGGCACGCCGGCGCAACGCCGACGTGCCGAGCAAGCTCTTCGGCCGCCATCAGGAGTCCTTCCCGTCCTCGAGGCTGAATCCCAGCAGCCCGGCAACTTTTCCCTGCATGTCCAGGATCAAGTTTGCCTTGCGCAACTTCTCCTGCGTGCGGGCCAGCTCTGATTCGAGCTGGCGTACCCGCTTCTCCAGAGGGTTGCGCCCCTCGGCCTTGCGCCCGCGCTTCTTGGGCGCCAGCGCACCCGCACCACCGTCCTGATACGTCTTGCGCCAGTTCGCCAGATGCGAGCTGTACAGCCCCTCGCGCCGCAGCAACCGGCCTACCTCGCCTGGCTCCGAGCACTGCTCGGCTTCCTGTACGATTCGAAGCCGATACTGCGCCGTGAACTGTCGCCGAGTCGGCCTGGCCACTACTTCGCAGTCCGGCGCCGAAGGCGCCGCGCCACCAGGGAAGCCTTCGTCGCTACGCTCCTCAGTCTCCCCTGGTGGCGCAAACCTACCCTCCCAATCCAATCTGTCTCTCTCTGCTTCCATCCTTCATACCTTCCACCGCCCTACTGTAATTTCCAGTGGAGAAGATGTCTCACTATCGTTGGCAGAAAGGGTTCCGAGTTTGGAATGCTTCGGTGGGACCCTCCCACCCATATCGTAGAATATGACCCTGAGTCGGGTTTATCTCTAGTAACCTGAACTCCATAGTCCTTGAAAATCGACTGGACTTTCGTCGTAATTTTGTTGCGGGCAGGCTCACCGCGCTCGAATTCTGGCTTTTTGAAGCGCTGCTGATGTATCTCGACGTCTGCTTCCTCAAAAACTAGATACAGCAAATGTTTCGTTTTCGACGGTGTCGGTGAAGCAGTTGCCGTCATCGTCGTCGTAGGCGTTGCAGTCGCTTGCGGCGTACCGGTGGAAGTTCGTGTTGGTTGTTGTTGGGCGGGAGCGATTGAGTAAGAGGCGCCACCGCCGAAGTCGGCGGAGTCCAGAGCTTCACCTTGGAAAACGGATCTACCACCGCCCGATGCGGAGCACTGAAAGGTGAAGCGGTACGCGCCCGGGCTAAGCAATAATATGCCCCCGTCTGACTCCCTTGGACTGCTGCAACATGATCCGCCGACGCCCCACGATTCGATTGTGCCCGTCTGCGACGCAGGCCCCAGGCGGCCGTTGCAGGACCAGCTAAAGTTGCCACGGCCACCAGCGTTTCCTGATAGCGAAAACTCGACTACTGTTGCGTTACCCACGATATCAAACTCTGTGTAGCCAGTGGAGCTGAACCCGACCGATGGACGTTGGGCTTGGTAAACCGCCGGATCGACCGTGATCGAGAAGCTTGCCTGACCGCCTGTAGCCATCGTATTTGTGGATCCGCTCGAAGCGTGCCGGGCATCAGTACAACCTTCTGTAGGAGTCGTCGCCCCGACGCCGCCAGCTCTGTTTCGTTCATCCACCTCTCCGCAGAACTGGCTATTAGAAGCAAAGGTGCGCCCGGCCCTGGCGATCACCCGATCTACCTTTGCCGCCCTGAACTCAAAGCTTGAGTACGCTGAGGTTGGCACCGCTAGCTCCAACACGATGATGCAGAACTTCAATCCGATACTGATCGAGGCAAATCCAGATCGGTTCATTCTGACGCCTACTGCCCTATTGTGACCAGTGTCTTCGCCACAGTTGCTTCCGGTCCGCTTTCGGTGGTAGCGCTTGTTGCGAACGTGAGGAGAGTGCCGTCGTCAGGGGAACTCTGCCGTCTCACCTGAGGAGTAAGCGAAATTACCGAGAACTCACCCGGCGCTAGAGAACCTACGGTCCAGACAGGGCGATCATGCGACATACAGGTGTTACTTGGGCAGTTGTCAGCACGCGGACTTGCTTCTGTCTCATGGAAAGTGCGGACAAAGGCAGGCACTCTCAAGTCCACCTGCGCGTCGTTGATTGTGTTTGAACTGGAGTTGGTCACTCTCATGGTCACCGCTAGAATCTCCCCCGGCATGACAGGGTTGGGGGTCACATCAAGGCTCAAGGACAGCGGTGGGGGTTCCGCAACGCGTGTAACGGCAGTGGCCCGCGCCTCACTACCACTACCAGCAAAGGTCGCTTGAGAAAGGATCTGTTTGCCGCTAGCAGCCTGCGTGTCAACGGCGACGACAAGCGAGACTTCGCCACCGTCGCCCGGGGCGATGGTGCCGAGCGTCCAAGTGGTGGCTGAACCAACCAGCACCCCGTCGTCAGATGCTTGGACGAAGCTCGTGCCTTCGGGTAGCGGCATTTGAAGCGTCGCCCCCAACGCAGGCCCCGTACCTGAATTCGAATAAGTAAGAGAGTACCGGATCTCATTACCTGCGGCGACCGGGTCGCTGTCCTCGTTTAGCCTGAGTGCAAGCGCATTTGCTTCGTCAACCAAGGATGTATACGACTGATTCACTTGGTGTTGCGTCGCCCCCTCTGCAGCAGCATTTGCTCGAAACGGAACGAGCATGCCGCTTTCCGGAGACAAGCGGTCGGATCTAATGCCTGTTGTTAGACTGATCAAGAAGGACTCACCCGCCGGGATGCTACCGATGGACCATTTCGGCAGGTCTCCAGGGCCACAATTGCCGCCACCAGCTCGGCAGGTGAATTGGTCGGCCGTCGGTTTGAAATACCGGCCATCTGTAAATAACCCCGATATCGATTGAGGCAGGCGCAAACCCGCAACGATGTTAAAGAGGTCGTTCGAACTGGTATTGGTCAAGTACAGGTTCACCGCGACAACGCTCCCGGACTTTAACGAGTTCGGCGATACTTCTATCGCCAAGGATAGGGGTGATTGCTCACCAACGCGCGACACGGTAGTGGCATGCGACCCGCCTCCTTCGTCCACTACGGAGGCTCGCGCCACGAGTTGTGCACCGCCCACCAACTGCGAATCGACGGTAACGACAAGCGACACGACACCGCCTTCTCCCGGTCCGAGTGAGCCAAGTTGCCAGGTCACGGTTGATTCGTCTATTGATGCATCACCCGATGCTTCAACGAAAGTCGTTCCCTCAGGAACCGGCATTTCGACCAACGTACCTTGCGAAGGCCCTGCCCCTGAGTTCCCGTAGGTGATCGTATAGGTGAGGTCGGCGCCTGCCTCAATCGAAGATCGGCTTGCATCAATCGCAAGGTGCAGGTTTTTTTCCGAGACTACCGAGACCTCGCGCTCCTCGGCTACCTGTGGCGTATTGCTTGAGGACAGAATCACCGCGAGAGACACAAGGTCGCCCTCAAGAATCGTGTCTCGCGTAGCCAGGCGCATCGATACTTTTTGCCCTCGGCCAGGCGGGATTTCACCGAGATCCCAGACGATGTTCTCGCCAGCTTCGCAATCCCCGTTGCAGCGACCACCGCCGGTGATCAACCGCTGTTGTAGGTTCCGGACATTGTTGGGCATTCGCATCGTCAACTCGGCGCCGAAGATGGATAGGTGCGACGGATTGCTGACTTGGATTGCAATGTCGAGAGGTTCCCCTGGCTCGACGGGAGCGGTTCCGACCTCGATCTCAACCAGCGGGGGTGCTGCTGTTGGTGTAGGCGAGAGTGTTGGTGTGGGTGTGCCAGGGCATCCGTCCAAAGCGCTTCGTACCGCTTGAATCAGCTCGCCGATTCCAACTTGTCCGTCGGCGTTTGAGTCGATTGCAGTGCATTCATCTGCCGACGCTCGGCCGAGGGCGATGTTGACGCCTTGAATCAGCTCTCCGATGCGTACGCTTCCGTCCCCGTTGCAGTCACCGGCGCAACTTTGCGCTATAGCCTTAGAAGATAGGCCAATGAGTAGCAGTGCCGCTACGCTGGCAATGATCTGTCTCATCCTGCGGGCCTTCGAGAATTCCGGGGGGGGGGGGGGGGCGTTGGTACTAAGTCAAGGCGGCGCGCGGTGGGATCTTTCATGCTCGGTCTCCTCTGGTACGTCGGTCCAAGTTGTCAGGCTGGCAGCGTCTACCAAAGCAAGTGTTCATGAGTCAAGTGTTCATGGTTTCTTCAGCGTCGGTACATTGAAGAAATCAAGAGCCGTAGTATTTGTTTAGTGGCTTGGGTTTCGTGGCGCTCACGGAGCCCAAGGCACGCGAAGTTAGGTGCTCTGATTGCGTCATACTCTATGGCTCTCCTGGTGGAGTTGCCCCCCCCCGCCGTTCTTTTCACGCCTGCAAACGCGAGCGAGTCTCTACGTTGCGGTTTACAGCCGCAATCTTGGCGCCCATGGCGAGCTTTGCGCGAGGCCGAAATCAAGATGAGCGTAGCCACTTCGTGAAAGCTCTAGGTTGCGAAGTTCAGCTCATGTGTGAAGCATAGGAAAAACGAATCCTCTCGCCAGGAGTTCGTGTCCGTCGCCGGGGTTTAGGGAGTGATCTTGGAAGTCATTCGCCTCTTGGTGAGAACCGACCTTGACCCGTAGATCAAGACGCGCTCCCTCACCCTATGAGCTTGTCGTATTCAGCGTGTGTGCCGATCCAGAACCAGACGACGTCACCGTCGGATTGCGCTCCCAGGGCGCGGTAGTGAAGTCCGATGCGGCAAGACCACACGGTATCAATCTTCTTGAAATGCAACGAGGGGTGGCTCGAATCCTGTTTCAGCAGGGCGAACTTGTCGTCTGCGAGCTGCTGGGTCGACGCGGATAGTGCTCGGTAGCACCGCCAAAAACTCGGCGAGGCAAAATGCTTCAAAACTCGGTGGTTTTGCCAGCTCGGTGGTCGCGGAGGGCCGCATCGGCGAGGTCAGCAAGTTTGCCCTGGTGCGTGTCATCTTCGATCTGGCGATCCCAAACGGCTGAGTCGAAATCGAAAAACCACTGCCGGAATACGGATAGCTCTTCGGCGCTCAGAGATCGAACCTCCCTTTCGACTTCTTCAACTCTCGTCATGCGAGAAGCATAGCAACATGAAACTCAATCGGCGAGTGGATTGAAGAGTACTGAACCTCATCGATGACTACGGGGGGCTGGTGGCGCGAGAGAAACACTTCAGGAGCCTCTTCGGCCTGCTGTGCCTGGCTCGGCAGATCGAGAGAAACGAATGCATGGTCGGGGAAAAGACGCTGTAGAAGGAACGTTTTCCCGGCTTGCCGCGCACCGGTTAGCACCGAAACGGGCCGCGTCGCAGCACTGTGCTCCATCGATCGGTCAATCCACATATGCGACATACGCGATATTGTCGCATATAGCGCAACACTTCAGCCGTGGCTGGGCCGCACTGTTGTCGGTGACGAGAAAGCGCGGGAAAGTGGCGATGGTTCAGTCAGGGAATTTCTTGGCTTTTCGTTTTCTCGCTTTGGCCTTTGAGGCGGAGCGTTCCTTGGCTTCTTTGAGTCTGTAGCTGTCGCCCTTGATCTCGACGATCTCGGAGCGATGGACGAGGCGATCGACGAGAGTGACGGTGCAGGCGGCGTTGGGGAAGACGTCGGCCCATTGCTGGAATGGTTTGTTGGTTGTGATGACGATAGGCCGGGATTGATACCTGCGGGTGACGACCTCGAAGAGGAGGTCGGCGTAGCGGGTGTCGTAGGAGAGATACCCTACCTCGTCGACGACGAGCAATTCCGGGCCACAGTATCGGCGTAGTCGGCGGGAGAGAGCGGCCGAGGAGTCCTGGGCGGCGAGGTCGTGGAGCATCTCGGAGGCGGAGGTGAAGCGAACGCTGTGGCCGGCGAGCAGAGCGTGTTGGGCGAGATTCTTGGCGAGCATGGTTTTGCCGACACCGTTGGGGCCAACGAGGACGACGTTGGTGCACTCCTCGATGAAGTCGAGGGTGAAGAGCTCGCGCAGCAGATTTTGATCGATCGAGGTGGGCCACTTCCAGTCGAAGTCGGCGAAGGGCTTGAAGGAGCCGAGGCGAGCAGTTTTGAAGCGGCGCTCGAGGGAGCGGCGTTGGCGCTCGCGTAGCTCGTAGTCGATGACCGTAGGCAGCCACGGTTGATCGTGGACCTCGCTCCAGTTGGCGAGCAGGCCCCAGAGGCCGAGTTGGCGCAGGCTATCACGGAGGTCGTCGCGGGGTGTGGCGTCATCCATCGTCTTCATCCTTGTTGGTCGGCGGTGCGGTGAAACCGCCCTTGGTTTCGGTCGGCGAGGCAGTGACATCGCCCTTGGTTTCGGTCGGTCGGCGGGGTGGTGTTCTGATTGCTCTCGTTGTCTTCGCTGTCGGCCAAAGAGTCGTAGGTGGCCAGGGAGTGGGGTCTGACGGCGATCTGGGTGAGCCGCGGGTCGTCGGGGACGGTGACGGCAATCGGTGGGGGTAGACCCCGAGCGGTGTGGCGCTGATCGAGGATCTGACGGACCGAAGCCGGATTGGGCGAGTTGCCCTCGATCGCTTCGAGGATGGCCGAGTCGAGTGCCTCGGTGCCGAAGCGGTCGAGTAGACCCAAGAGCTGGCGGGTGGCCGAGCCGAGGTTGTGGCCGCGTTCGGCCAGCAGCCGCATCAGCGCCTGGCCGTGGGTGGTGGCGTGGTGCAGGCGGTCGATGCCCCGGTGCTTACGCGATGCGCGTTTGCACTCGACCAGAGCCTCGATGTGTTCGGGGTTCTCTACCTGCTCGCCCTTGTCCCAGCAGCGCGGGTGGGTGGCGATGACCCGATCGGCATCGAGCACCCGCACGGTCTCCAGCGTGGCATGCACGGCGAGCGTGCGCCGCACCAGGGTGTGTGGCACGGAGTAGTCGTTTAAGTCGAAGCGCACGTAGGGCGTACGCCCCACGTGCACTTGGGCGTGGTCCTCGGCCGGGAAGGGGTCGGCGGGCAGCTCGCGCAGCAGTGCCCGCTCCTCGGCGAAGACCTCGGCCACGGTGCGCTCGCTCTGCTCGGGACACGGCCTCTGGGCGGCGGTGGTCGCTGCCCAGTGCTCGGCCTGGGCGTTGAGGTCAGCCAGGTCGCCAAACTCCCGGGCGGCAAAGAAGCGGTCTCGTATGAAACGTATAGCTCTCTCGACGCGTCCCTTCTCATTGCCCCGTGCCACCGCCACCGGGCGCGGCTCGTAGCGGTAGTGGGCGGCCAGATCGAGCAGCGTGGGGTGAAAGCGGATGGCGTCGCCGACGCGCTCGGCCACCGCCGAGCGCAGATTGTCGTAGAGCAGGACTCGGGGCACCCCACCAAACGATTCGAAGGCACCGACGTGGCCGCGCAGGAAGCAGGCCATCTTCGCACCGTAGAAGAAGCGCAAGAAGATCTGGCGGGAGTAGCTGAGCACCATCACGAAGCCCATCAGCTGGCGGCGCGCACGGCCCACCGCCACCTTGCCGAAGTGTCCCCAGTCCACCTGTGCCTGCTCGCCCGGTAGAGTGCGCAGCCGCAGGTACGCCTGCGGCGCAGGCCGCGGGCGGTAGCGCGCCACCACCGAGCGGAAGTGGTCGGGTTTGCCTGGGTAGCCGCGCTCGCGCACCATGTCGTAGAGCCGGGTGGCGCGCAGGGTCGGGTACTTCTCCAGGGTCTCGACGATGAAGGGCACAAACGGGTCGGCCATCGTCGGGCGCGACAGGAGGCGCTGGCTGGGGATACCGGCCTGCGCCAGCACGCGCTGCACCGTGGTGTGGTGCACCCCGAGCTGGCGGGCAATCGTGCCCACCTTCCAGCGCTCGCCGTGAAAGAGTCGCAGAATGTCGGCCTCGGTCTGGCGCGGAATCACCTCTTGCCCCTCCTACCGTGGCCACTTCTGCAAGGGGTGTCGTCCTGGCCACGCTGCTCTGAGTGCCAGTGGTCGATTCCCCTCTCAGCCCGGAGCTGATCCTCCCGGCTCACCCACCCGAAGCGCACCAGGGCGCTCTCGGTGGGCCAGCGCTCGCCCCCAAAGGCCCCGAGGCCGAGCGAAGTGGAGATCGGGGCGTCCGCAGAGATGGCAACGTCGAGCACCGCTCCGCTCCACAGCGCCAGCCCCTCGAGCATGCTCAGCAGCGCTCGCGGGTGATCGGGGTACCCGGTAAAGCGCGCTCGTACGATCTGGCGCCGGTCGCTGTCCCTGATGCTCAGGCTTATCCGCGGGCTCTTTTCCTGCTCCCCGTGCCACATCCCCACGTGAAGGCGCGTCGTCCACGCTTGGGTCGGTTCGGTCATGCTCTGTTTCCTCCTTGGCCGAGACACTCACTGCTGGCTCGGCCGAGGGGAATGCATGATGCGTCACTTCTTCGCGCTGACGGCTCCTCTCGCGCTGACGACGGCGGTAGGCGCACTGGCGCCGTGAGTGAAACATCGCTCCGCGAAAACTGCGCTGGTAGCGTCTGCCCGAGGAGCGCACGCACTCACGGCGCGACTCGACGCGGCACCGCCCC
Source organism: uncultured Binatia bacterium (SeqCode) (assembly GCA_965216585.1). GTDB lineage: Bacteria > Desulfobacterota > Binatia > HRBIN30 > CADEER01 > CADEER01. The sequence continues at coordinate 2,532,437 of CBDCGC010000003.1, forward strand.
TCGAGGCAGTACACGTGACCGCGATCACAACCCCGGCAGATCTCCACCATTACCCCGCAGCGCTGGCAGCTGTAGATCCGGTACTCCGAGGACTTCGACACTTCAGGTTCGCGCTGCCCCGCTCTTTACAGCCGAACCCGAGCACGTCATGCTCTCTGCGTTTGGTCGGAGTTCCTGCTCCGGCCACAACACTTCAGGTTCGGAGGCTCGGGGGCGATTCCCCGGGCCTTCACTTCTTCGGCGAGGCTCGCTTTTCCCCTACCTCGCCTCGGCCGGCCTCGCCACCTCCGACGTCGCCGCGATCAGGTGGCTCCGGTCGCCTCGGCTCCCTACGCCACCTGATCGTGCCTTTCCCCTGACAAGAGCCCTCGGTGAAGCTTTTTGGGGATGCCCGCGCTTTTCGTCACTTTCGCGCGGGTTTCAACCACCGTTTACACGCACACACGGAGACCGATCATAGGTTGAATCAACACACTCAATTTGGGCACAATTGACATCTCAAGGCGCATTACAGGCGTATCGTATGCAAACGACCTTGGACATTCCGGAGACGCTGATCGAAGAGGCGCGTAGCATTCTTGGCTTCAAGTCGAAGACGGACACCGTGATCGTTTCCCTGCGCGAGCTGATTCGGCGCCATCGTGTACAGGAGTTGCGCGAGCTGATGGGCTCGGTCGATCTCGACATCGATCTCGAAGAATCACGGCGCCGGCCCAAACGACGCGGCACAGCGTGATTGCCGTCGATACGTCGGTTTGGGTTGCTGCGCTACGCGACTCCTCGAGCGATGAGGCGGCAGTCCTCGACAACGCGCTCGACGAAGATCGAGTCGCTCTGTTGGCTCCGGTGAAAATCGAAATCCTTGCTGGCGCCGGCAGTGACGACCGCCAACGCCTGCGCCGGCTGCTCAGTGCGCTGCCGGTGTTCTACCCGGTCGAGCAAACATGGCGAACGATCGAGTCCTGGATCGACGTTGCTGCCAAACGGGGACACCGATTTGGCTTTGCCGATCTGCTCATCGGCGCCATCGCCGCCGACAATGGATGCCAGCTCTGGTCGCTCGATTCCGATTTTCGCCGCATGTCGGAAGTCGGCCTGATCGATCTCTACACGCCATCCAAATAGTCTGAACCGGCGCTCTCAATGTCATATACCGTCGCGCGGATGTCGCACGCCAAGAGTAACACGCAATGCCTACCGGAGAGGTGAGCCGTCGCTCCGGATGTGCGGGAATCGCCGTTTACGTTCACGCCGCGGCGCGGCGGGCGCCGACCAGGGCTTGCATGGCTTCGGTGATGCCGTCGACGCTGAGGTGAAACATCGGAAACAGGCGCTGCACGATGCGGGCGGTGTGCGAGCCGTTCCAGTAGGCGCGGTTGTCGGGGTTGACCCAAACGCTGCGATCGAAGTGGTCGGCGATGCGCTGCAGCCAGACGATGCCGGGTGTTGGCGACTCGCGTCGCGGGTCGATGCTGCCGTAGGGCTCGAGCAGCTCGGCCGGGTGCATCGACGCGTCGCCGACGACGGCGACCTTCCAGCGGCTGTCGAGCCGGCGCAGGATGTCGGCGGTCGGCACGGCGTCGGCACGGGTCATGCGGCCGCTGGTAAAGATGTGGTCGTAGATGCAGTTGTGGAAGTAGTACGACTCGAGCTCGCGCAGGCCGTGGTATTCGTGCAGGGCGGTCAGCAGGCGGCTGACCGGCTCGAAGTATGGATCCATGGTGCCGCCGACGTCCATCAACAACAGCAAGCGCACGTTGTTGCGCCGCGGGGCGCGAAAGACGAGCTCGATCTCACCGGCGTTGCGGCAGGTCTCGTCGATGGTTTCGTCGAGATCGAGCTCGGTCTCCTGCCCACTGCGCGTGAGCTGGCGCAGGCGGCGTAGCGATACTTTCAGTTGCCGCACGTCGAGCTGCTGATCGGTGCGGTAGTTTTCGAAGCGCCGCTCTTCCGCGACTTTCATCGCCGAGCGGTTGCGACTCTTGCCGCCGACACGGATACCACTGGGGTGCTCGCCGTTGTTGCCAAACGGTGATCGCCCGCCCGTACCGACCCACTTGTCGCCGCCGTCGTGGCGCTCGTCCTGTTCGGCCAAGGTCTCGAGAAAGCGGCGCATGAGCTCGTCACGCGAGAGTTCTTCGAGCATCTCGCGCTGCTCGTCCGTGAGCTGTTGGAAGTTCTCGGGGTTGTTCAACCATTCCATCACCTGCTCGGTGACGTCCTCGCCAAAGTGCCCCTCGATGCCCTTGAAGACGCGGGCGAAAACGCGGTCGTAGGCGTCGAAGTAGGTCTCGCTCTTGATCAGGCAGGCGCGCCCCAGGTGATAGAAGCGCAGCAGGTCGGCGCCGTGCAACCCTCGCTTCAGCGCCTCGAGAAAGGAAAGCCACTCCTGGATGCCGATCGGCACGCCTTCGTCGCGCAGGCCGTAGAAGAAGTCGAGAAACATCGTCGCCGTATTGGCTCTACTGGTTGTACCTCGGACCGAGGTCGGACCAGTCGGACGGATAGCGACCGTCCTTCTTGTTGTACTCGGTCAACGCTTCGACGTCTTGCTCGGTCTTGAGGAGGGCACCGATGAACGGGATGTGTGACTCGAGTTGGTCCATCGAAATACCCGAACGCAGCAGGGCGCTGATCCAGTCGATGAGCTCCGACGTCGACGGCTTCTTGCGCAATTCGCTCTGCTCGCGCAGCCAATAGAACTTGATCAGCACTTGATCGAGGAGCTGGGCATCGAGGTTGGGATGGTGCACATCGATGATCTGGCGCATCAACTCGACGCTCGGAAACTCGATGTAGTAGAAGATGCAACGGCGCAAGAAGGCGTCCGGTAGCTCTTTCTCGTTGTTGGATGTGATCAGCACCACCGGACGTTCGGCGGCAGTGACTTCGCGACTGGTCTCATTGATGGTGAACCGCATCTCGTCGAGCTCGCGTAGTAGGTCGTTGGGAAACTCGAGGTCGGCTTTGTCGATTTCGTCGATGAGCAAGACGTGGCGCTTCTCGGCGTCGAAGGTCTCGCCGAGCGGCCCGAGCTTGATGTAGTGATTGATGTCGGCGACGTCGCCGCCGCCAAAGCGGCTGTCGTTCAGCCGTTGAACCGTATCGTAGACGTACAAGCCGTCGGCCGCCTTGGACGTCGACTTGATGTGCCACGACAGCATCGGCATGCCGAGGCCGTCGGCGACGTGTCGCGCGAGAACGGTCTTACCGGTGCCTGGCTCCCCCTTGAGCAGCAGCGGTCGCTCGAGGGCGATCGCACAATTGACGGCATCCACCAATGGCCCCGAAGCGATGTAGCCGTCGGTGCCTTTGAAGCGCAGAAAATCTTCGTTGAGTTCCATCCCACCATCCCTATCGGCGCACCCGCGGTGGTGCAAGCAACGACTTCTACGTGCGCCGTAGCCTCTCCAGGCCGCTGTATTTGGGCTGATCTACGGCGACGCGGTTGGCGACGGAGTCGCGCAAATATTCAGCCAGGCCGGTGTGATCGAGTGCCATGCTGCCGTCGCGCAGGGCCTCGACCAGGCGGCGGCGCAGCTCGTCGGCGCTGCCCGTCGCCGCCAACAGAGTGCCGAGCCGGTGTTGCTCGCGCTGCTCCAGCAGCGCCCGCACCTCGACGTCGCGAGCGGCGATATCGAGCGAGTTGGCAGCCACGCGCGCCAAGTATTTGGTTCGCCCGCTCGCGCTTGTCATCACATCGTCGCGCAGATAGTCGCGCACGCTGGCGATGATCTCGGCCGTATGCGGCATGTCGGAAGCCGGCGCTTGCGGCGCTGCAACCACATCGACGGGACCGGGGATGAGCAGGTTGACGCAATCAACCTGGCATTCCGTCGAACGGCGGCCGATGGCGGCGCGCTCGACACTGCGGTCGAGGCCGATGCGATAGGCGTTGGCCATTTCCAGGCAGCCGATCGCCCACCAAAACGAGCCAAACACTTCCCAGAAGCGCACGCGCTGGCAATCCACCGCTTCTCCGCTCACCGACTCATAGCCGCGAAAGAGATCGTCGTAGGTGCCAAAACCTCCGACCGGCAGATCACTGCGACCGAAACGCCAGGAGTTGGTGCACAGCCAGCCGAGGTCGCGCATGGGATCGCCAACGTGTGCCAGTTCCCAGTCGAGTACGGCAACGATTCCTCGTGGCGAGACCATCAAGTTGCCATTGCGGAAGTCGTTGTGCACGAGGCGCAGCTCGGACGCCGGCGGCAGATGGTCGCGCAACCAGCGCGCCGTGTAGTCGATCATCGGCTGCGCCGTGTCGAACGAACGGTAACGCGCCCAGGTCTGCTCGACGAAGGTCGCGGGTTCGATCGTCTGCAAGACCTCCGCCAAGCCCGCCGCCTCGACGTCGATGGAGTGGATGCGGGCGAGAATCTCGCCGCAGAGAAAAGCGAGCTTCGGCCGAATCTCCGCCAGCTCGTCGGCATGGACGATGCGCTTACCCAGGCTTTCGCCATCGATCCATTGCATGACAAAGCCCTCGCCGAGCCCGTCGTCGGCCGCAAAGATCCAATAGACTTCCGGCTCGGGGACGGCCGCGGCGCGCGCCGCGCGCATGAGTAGCGCCTCGGCGCGCAAACCGGGGAATCCCGGCATCGCCGGCGCAGACATTCCCCCCAGCGAGCGGCGCACGGCAAGGCTTCGTTCACCCTGCGGGCTCTCGATGCGAACCCGATAGGTCTCCTGGTTGGCGCCACCGGAAAGGCGATTGCACGACAGCAGGCGACAAGCAGCGTCGACGTTGCGCTGCAAGCCGCGCTCGAGCAGGTCGAGCGGAATACCCCTGCCTGCCGCCATTGCCGTTCAGTCGGCGAGCAGGGGATTGCGCCGCAGCGACGCCAAACGTTCGAAGAGCGCCGGTGACAAACGGTAGAGGCGCCAACCGATGTGAGCGAAGGAGGTGAAGACGATCAGGCTCTTGTTGCGCTCGATCCCGGTCATGATCGCTTCCGCCAGCTTGGCCGGCGATTCGAGCGGGACCGGCATCTCGGCCAAAGCCTTTTCCCGATCGAGGTTCACCATCTTGGCGGTTTGAACGAGTGGAGTGTCGATGAATCCAGGGCACACGGCGCTGACGCGCACGCCGAAGTGTCTCGCCTCGCCGCGCAACGACGTCGAGAGACCGACGACGGCGTGCTTGGTCATACCGTAGATGGTCCCGCCCGGCACGGGCGCCAGCCCGGCCGCCGAGGCAGTGTTGACGATGTGGCCACTGCGCTGCTCGATCATGATCGGATAGGCGGCGGCAACGCCGTGAACGACACCGCGCACGTTGACGTCGATCAGTCGATTCCAATCGGCCAGTGTCATGTCGCGAACGGCGCCGAAGATGGCGATGCCGGCGTTGTTGAACATGAAGTCGAGGCTGCCACGTGCCGCCGCGACGTCTTGCACCAGCTTCTCGACCGCGGTCGCATCCGTCACGTCGAGCGCCCGTATATCGACCGATCCCGGCATCTCCGCGCCGGCGCTCTCCAGCGTCGCTGTGTCGATGTCGGTCAGCACCACGTGAGTGCCGCGCGACGCCAGGGCGCGGGAAATCTCCTTGCCGATTCCCGAAGCCGCACCGGTTACGATCGCCGATTTTCCTTTGAATGTGTTCATCGCAGCTCCTCGAAATGGTCGGGCTTCGGCAAACCGTCAGGCGTCTCCCACCTTCTCTTCGCTGAGAATCGAATAGGGTGGTTGTTCGCTGTGTGTCAGCGGTTCAAAGCGGGAGCGAAACTGGTCGACGCTCAATCCCGTGGTATGGGCGATGCCGGCGAGAAAATCTGGGTTCGAAAAGTCGTCGCGCCGCAATCGAATCATGTACCGGCGGGCGATCGCGTAGCGCGCCGAGCGAATGTCGACCAGACGCACACGGGTGCGGCCCGTGCGGCTATCGATCATATCGGAGAGGGGAACTGGCACAAAGCGACCGCCCTGGATGGAGACCATCACGCCGCTTCCACCGCCAAGCAGGTAGCGGGCCGCGCAGTAACCGAGGTCACGCGTGTACTCCATGTCGAAGGGAATCGGATCGGCGCAGCGGAGCTCGTAGCCGATGTCTTTGGAAACAACGGTCACTTTGTGTCCGAGTGCGGCGAGCTCCGCCTTGACAGCTCGTTTGAGGATATCGCCGATGTCGATCTCACTCAGCCTCACATGGCCGTGATCGTCGACTTCAGTTTCCTTCACCTGCGCGAGGTCGTGTTGGTCGATCTTCTCGATGACTCCCTCGGCCACGACGGCAACACCGTGGCGCTGCCCGTCCTCGAGGCGCTTGAGTACTGAGCCCACCAAGAGATCGACGAGAGTCTTCACCGGAACTCTTGGACCAGCTAGTTCTTCTGGGATCAGGGTGATCGTTGCCCCTGCAGCCTTGCCGATCCCAAGCGCCAGGTGACCGGCCTTGCGACCCATGGAGACGACCACGTACCAGCGCGACGTCGTGAAGGCGTCGACCATGAGGTTCTTCACGATCTCGGCACCGACATGGCGAGCGGTCTGGTAGCCGAAGGTATCAATGGTCGGCGGCAAATCCAGGTCGTTGTCGATCGTTTTCGGCACGTGGACCACTCTCAGCGCACCGCCAGAGTGCTCGGCGAGGCGAAAAGCGGAGAAGGCCGTATCGTCTCCGCCGATCGTGATCACATTGGATACACCAAGGCGACTCAAGCCTTCGAGAACCGTGTCGAGGTACTTCCTATCGGTCGTTGGGTTGGCCCGCGACGTTCCCAGAATCGAACCGCCGCGAAAGTGGATGCGCCCGACATCTTCGATTCCCAGCTCTCGGACATGCTCGGTGTTGCCCTGCATCAACCACTCAAACCCGTCTTCCACGCCGATGACTTCGACCCCCTCGATCCGGCATCGGATCGTGGCGGCGCCGATCACGCTGTTGATCCCCGGCGCCGGACCGCCGCCGACGAGGATCGCCACCTTGCCGTTCACGTTTGCCATATCGTCTCCCGCCATTGCGATGTGCCGGATACGCTGCCGGTCGATTCCCCCCGGATCTCCAGAGCGAAACCCCTTCGTCATGCGCACCCAACCACTGGGCCGGCCATCGATCATACGATGCCCGTTGCAATCCCGAAACGCCCCCCCTGTGCTCTCAGTCCATTGAAGAGTCGACCTCAAAGTAGCGTACAGGGGCGAACCACCGCACAGCCGCAATGGAAAGGGTGGCGCCGCGAGGTTATAGTCGGCGATTCATTTTTCCCCCGGCAATGAGCACAGAATCGATTCACATTCACGGCGCGCGACAGCACAACCTGCGCGACATCGACGTCGAGATTCCGCTCAACGCGCTGACCGTCGTCACCGGCGTCTCCGGCTCGGGAAAGTCCAGTCTCGCCTTCGACGTCCTCTACGCCGAGGGCCAGCGCCGCTACGTCGAGAGTTTCTCGGCCTACACGCGCCAGTTCCTCGATCGCATGGACAAGCCGCAGGTCGACCGTATCGACGGAATCCTACCGGCAATCGCCATCTCGCAGGGTTCTTCGGTGAAAACCTCGCGCTCGACGGTCGGAACGATGACCGAGCTGCACGACTACCTCAAGCTGCTCTTTGCCAAGATCGGCGTTCCATTCTGCCCGCGCTGTGGCGAGCGCATCGAGCGCGAGACTCCGCAGCTGGTCGCCGCAAGTCTGGCGACGCGGGCGGAGGGCACGCGAGTCCTGATCACCTTCGCGCCTTCCGTACCGGACACTTTGCCGTGGCACGAAGTGCGCGCCGGACTGCAGGCGGCGGGTTTTCGCCGTGTCCTGATCGACAACGACACGTGCGACATCGACGACATAGACACACTGCCCCGACCTCTGCGCGTCGTCGTCGACCGGCTGGTCGTCCGCCAGGGTCTGGAAAAACGCGCCACCGACTCGGTCGAGCAAGCGTTTCGTTTCGGCAAGGGAACGATGAGCCTCGTCTTTCCCGGTGCGGCCGTGGAGGAAGAAGTCCACAGCGACGAACTCGCCTGTGCGCGCTGCCATGTGACGCTGAAAGATCCGGTTCCCAATCTCTTTTCGTTCAACAGTCCGCTCGGCGCCTGCGAGGAATGCCGTGGCTTCGGCCGCATCATCGGCATCGACCTCGACCTGATCATCCCCGACGATCGCAAGTCGTTGGCCGATGGCGCCATCAAGCCGTGGTCGACGCCGTCGACCGAATGGGAGCGCGACGAGCTGGCGAAGTTCTGCCGCGCTCGCAAGATTCCCATGCATCGGCCGTTCCGCGAGCTCAGCGAAAACCACCGCGACCTCGTCATCGACGGCGCCGGCAAGTACCACGGCATCCGCGGCTGGTTCCGCTGGCTCGAGGGCCGCACCTACAAAATGCACGTGCGCGTCTTTCTCTCGCGCTACCGCTCGTACCGAACGTGCCCGGTCTGCGCCGGCGGCAGGCTCAAGCCGGACGCACTGACCTTTCGCATCGCCGCCAAGACCATCGTCGACATCTTCCAGATGAGCGTCGGCGAAGTCGCCGCGCTCTTCGAGACGGTCGAGCTCTCCGCACGAGAGACCGCGATCGCCGAACTGATCTTGCGCGAAGTTCGCGCCCGTCTCGGCTACCTGCTTGCCGTCGGCCTCGACTACCTCGCCCTCGATCGCCAATCGCGCACCCTTTCCGGCGGCGAGCTTGCTCGCGTCGATCTCACACGCGCCGTAGGCTCGTCGTTGGTCAACACGCTCTACGTACTCGACGAGCCGTCGGTCGGTCTACACCCGCGCGACAGTCAGCGTCTGGTGCGCATCCTGCAGCAACTGCGCGCCAAGGAGAACACCGTCGTCGTCGTCGAGCACGAAGCGGAGATCATCCGCGAGGCCGATCACGTCATCGACCTCGGTCCCGGTGCCGGCGAAGCCGGCGGCGAGGTCATTTTCGCCGGCCCCTACTCGCGACTGCTGCGCAGCAAACGTTCGGCAACCGCGGCTTATCTGAGCGGGCGCAAATCGATCCCCATGCCGGCCAAGCGGCGGCGGCCGATTCGCAATCTGCGGTTGATCGTGCGCGGCGCGAGAGAGAATAATCTGCAGAACCTGAACGTACCGATCCCGCTTTCTCGCTTCGTCTGCGTCACCGGGGTTTCCGGGTCCGGTAAGTCGACGTTGATCGAAGGGACTCTCTACCGCGCACTGAAAAAGGAGCTGGGACACTTCGTCGCCGTGCCGGGGGAACACGACGAGATCGCCGGCGCCAGCAAGGTGTCGGAAGTCGTGATGGTCGATCAGAGCGCGCTCGGCAGCACCCGGCGCGGCAACCCCGCCACCTACGTCAAAGCCTTCGACCCGATCCGCAAGCTCTTCGCCGCCGCCAGCCTATCGAAGCTGCGCGGCTATACGGCCGCGACCTTCTCGTTCAACGTCACCGGCGGCCGCTGCGACGCGTGCTCAGGTGAGGGTTTCGAAAAGATCGAGATGCAGTTCCTCTCCGACGTCTACGTCACCTGCGCCGAGTGCGGCGGTGCCCGCTTCCGCGAGGAAGTGCTCGAAGTCCGCCACCGGGGAAAGTCCATCCGCGACGTGCTCGATCTGACCATCGACGCCGCGGCGGCGTTTTTCTCCGACACGCCCGAAGTCGGCGAGCGCTTGCGGCCACTTGCCGACATCGGTCTCGGCTACGTGCGTCTCGGACAGCCGCTGACGACGCTTTCGGGCGGTGAGGCGCAGCGACTCAAGCTCGCCGCCGCCCTGACCCGGCGCGACAAGGCGGGGGTGCTCTTTCTCTTCGACGAGCCGACCATCGGGTTGCACTTCGCCGACGTCGAGAAACTCGTGCACGCCCTGCAAACACTGGTCGAGCACGGTCACTCGGTCGTCGTCATCGAGCACAACATGGAGGTCGTCAAGGCCGCCGATCACGTCATCGACCTCGGTCCCGAGGGCGGAATCGGCGGCGGCCAGATCGTCGCCAGCGGTACACCGGAAGAAGTCGCCGCCAGCGCCGCTTCGCACACCGGTCGCTACTTGCGACAGGCATTGGCCGGTGCTGCCAGCGCCGCGGACACACCGCCGGCGCTGGTCGCCGAACCGTCGGCCAACGGCCTGCGCGGCCGCATTTGCGTCGTCGGCGCGCGCGAGCACAATCTGCGCGATCTCTCCATCGATCTACCGCGCGACAAGTTCGTCGTCGTCACCGGTCTCAGCGGCTCCGGCAAGTCGACGCTGGCCTTCGACATTCTCTACGCCGAAGGCCAGCGTCGCTACCTCGACAGTCTGTCGACCTACGCCCGCCAGTACGTGAAAATCCTGCCGCGCCCGGACGTCGACATGCTCAGCGGCGTGCCGGCGACCGTCGCCATCGAACAGCGCCTCAGCCGCGGCAGCAAGAGCTCGACGGTGGCGACGATCACCGAGGTCTATCACTACCTGCGGTTGCTCTACGCCAAAGTGGGAGTGCAGCACTGCACGGAATGCGACCAACCGCTGGTCGCGCTGGCGCGCGAGCAGATCGTGCAACGCGTCCAACGCGACTACAAAGGTGACGCCATCACCGTCATGGCGCCGGCGGTGCGCGGTCGCAAGGGAATCTACAAGGACCTCTTTCAATCGATGCGCAAGCTTGGATTCTCCAAGGCTCGCGTCGACAGCGCGATGGTCGCGATTCACCCCGTTCCATCGCTGGCGCGGTACAAAGAGCACGACATCGATATCGTCATTGCCGAGTTCGAGCTCTTCGGTCGCTACCGCGAAGCGCTCACCGAGCACGTTGCGACGGCACTGCGCCTGGGCAGCGGCGCGGTGATCGTCAGCGGTGCCGCGGGGGAGCGCATCTACAGCGAACGCCTCTACTGCGCGAAGTGCAGTATCGGCTACGAAGAGCTCGATCCGCGTCTCTTCTCCTTCAACAGCCGGCAAGGCCAATGCACGGCGTGCAACGGTCTCGGCAGCACCGTATCCTTCGATGCCGAGACCATGTTCGGCAGCGCGACGACGATCCTCGCCGCGGCATTGGAACAAAGCCTCGGCGGCGTTCCGGCGGCGCTGAGAACCGCCCGCAAGGTCGCCCGCAGCCATCGCATCTCAGTGCAGCGACCTCTCGCCAAGACCAGCAAACGCAAACGCGAGGCTTTCCTCGAGGGCAACGCAAAGGCCGGCCTCATCGACTCGCTGCGCGACTTGATGGATAGCGACGAAGAAGTGGCTCACGGCTTGCGCGACCTGTTGAGCGAAGCGCGCTGCAACGAGTGCGACGGTACGCGGCTGAACGAGAGAGCACGCGCCGTGCACGTGCTCGGACGCAGCATCGGCGAGGTGGTCGCCGATTCCGTCGGTGCCGCTCACCGGACTCTGTCGCGTTATCGCTTCAACAAGCGCGACGCCGCCATCGCCGCCAGCGTGATGAAGGAAATCTTGCCCCGTTTGCGATTCCTGCACGAGGTCGGACTCTCCTATCTGACTCTCGACCGCCGTGCCGACACGCTGTCGGGCGGCGAAGCGCAGAGAATCCGCCTCGCTGCCCAGCTTGGCTCCAACTTACGCGGTGTGTGCTACATCCTCGACGAGCCGACCATCGGCCTACACCCGCGCGACAACGCCATGCTGTTGGCGACGCTCAGCGGACTGCGCGACCAAGGCAACACACTGCTCGTCGTCGAGCACGACGAAGCGACCATCGACGCCGCCGATCTGGTCGTCGACCTCGGCCCGGGAGGTGGATCGAACGGTGGTGAGTTGGTCGCGATGGGCACTCCGCGGGCGCTCAAGAACGATGCTCGTTCGGTCACCGGCAGCTATCTCGGTCGCCAGCGACCGCGGCGCGGGCCGCTGCGCGCAGCCAACGGCGTCGCCCCGATTCGCGTGCAGGGGGCACGCCAGCACAACCTTAAAAACGTCGACGTCGAGATCCCTGTCGGCAAATGGACCTGCGTCACCGGTGTTTCCGGTTCGGGCAAATCGACACTGGTGCGCGACGTCGTCTACAACGGCCTGCGGCGCCAGCTCGGACTCGCGGTCGGTCGCGTCGGCCAGCACGACACCATCGAAGGCAGCGAATCGATCAGCCGCGTCATCGAGGTCGACCAGACGCCGATCGGGCGCACGCCGCGCTCGATCCCGGCGTCGTACGTCGGCTTCTTCGACGAAGTGCGCAAGCTCTTCGCGATGACGCCGGAGGCGCGGTCGCGCGGCTACACGGCGAGTCGCTTCTCCTTCAACGTCAAGGGCGGCCGCTGTGAAGAATGCGCCGGCCAGGGACGCATCAAGATGGAGATGAGCTTCCTGCCCGACGTCTACGTCGGCTGCGACACCTGCGGCGGCGACCGCTACAACAAAGAGACCTTGCGCGTTCTCTTCAACGGCAAGAACATCGGCGAAGTGCTGGCGATGACCATTGAAGACGCCGCCGACTTCTTCGCCAGCGTACCGAAAGTCGCCAACCCGTTGCACCTGCTGAACGACATCGGCCTCGGCTATCTCACCCTCGGCCAGGGTTCCAACACCCTGTCGGGCGGCGAAGCGCAGCGCATCAAGCTCGCCTACGAGCTGAGCAAGCAGACGCGCAACGCGACGTTGTTCGTCCTCGACGAGCCGACCACCGGGCTGCACTTCGCCGTCGTCGACAAGTTGATCGACGTCGTCCACCGTCTCGTCGATCAGGGCAACACCGTCATCACCATCGAGCACAACCTCGACATCATCAAAGAGGCCGACTGGATCATCGATCTCGGCCCCGAAGGGGGAGAAAAGGGCGGCGGCATCGTGGCAATGGGTCCGCCGAGCAAGATCGCAGCGGCAAAGAAGTCGCATACGGGACGGTTTCTCAAACCGATGCTGTGACGGATCGAACCGGGGGGGTCTTGCAGGTTAATCGGCTTCGGCCGACGTGCTGCCAAAGGCTGCGTCGAGCAGAGTGCTGAGCTGGCGCAGCTCGTCAGGTGACAATGCGACCAGCGACTCCGGCGGCGTGTAAATCCGAGCGAGCAGCGACTCGCGGTTTTCTCTGCCCAACGGGGTCAGCGCGATCGCGCGCACGCGGCGGTCAGCGGCGCTCGGGCGCCGCTCGATCAGACCGCTCGCCTCCAGGCGATCGACGATGCCGGTGACGTTGGATGCGTCACAACCCAGAGCCCTGGCGACCGCTCCCATCGAAACCGGCTGGTCCGGTTTCATGAAACGCAGCACGTGACACTGAGGAACCGAGAGTCCCAGATCAGCGGCGACGCATGGCAACCTGGCGCCGATCCTCATCGCCAACTCGAACAACTGCCGCCACGATCTGTCTGCCCACTCCGCTTCAGCTTCCATCGCATACCATCAAATATCGAGGCACTAAATATTTGACAACCTCAATTAGTTGACAATCCGGCGGTCCGACTTAGATTTCGCGCCATGACGACTCTCAAACTGATTCCCACCGACAATATTGTTGTGTTTCCAGGCATGGAAATAACCCTACCGATCTCGGTAGGTAATGAAAACACCGTTTTACTAGTGCCTCGTGACGACGGTGAGTTCGCCTCGGTCGGCGTCATCGCCGAAGTTTCACAGAGCGTGCGCCTGCCCGGCGGGGTCCAGGCGGTATCCCTGAAGGGCCTGCAGAGGGCGACGGCGGGAACGGCCGAACCCGACGCCGAAGGAAATTTGCGCGTGCAGATCGAAGCCCGTCCGGACGTCCATCCGGAGGCCAGCGAGATTGCCGACGTCGAACGCGAGTATCGGGCGGTGATTGCCGAGATTCTCGAATTGCGCGGCGACGACGGTCGCATCGCTTCCTTCGTCCGCTCGATCGACGAGGCGGGTACACTGGCCGACACTTCCGGCTACTCACCCGATCTCACCTACGAGCAGAAGGTTTCTCTGCTCGAGGAGTTCGACGTCAAGAAGAGGCTGGCGCGTGCCGTCGAGCTGCAGCGCGAACGTCTGACCGAGCTGCATCTGCGCAAGCGCATCCGCGAAGACGTCGATTCGGGCTCGCAGAAGGCGCAAAAGGAATACGTTCTCCGCCGTCAGCTCGACGCGATTCGCAAGGAGCTCGGCGAGGACGAAGGAGCCGTCTCCGACGAGTACCGAACCAAGATCACCGAGGCGAAGATGCCCGATGCGATCCGCGAGCAGGCGGAACGCGAGCTCGGTCGTTTGGAGAGAATGGGCGAGACCAGCCCGGAGTCGCAGACCATCCGCAACTATCTCGACTGGTTGATTTCCATCCCCTGGGGAGAGCGCAGCGTGGAAACGCTCGACCCGACCAACGCACGCGAAGTACTCGACGCCGACCATGCCGGTCTCGACGACGTCAAGCAGCGTGTCACCGACTATCTCGCCGTGCGCAAGCTGCGCGAGGAACGCGGCATCGCGCCCGACAAACGCGCCGGTGTCATCCTGACTCTCGTCGGGCCGCCGGGAACTGGCAAGACCTCGATCGGTGAATCGATCGCCCGCGCGACCGGGCGCGAGTTCGTCCGCATCGCCCTCGGCGGTGTGCGCGATGAGGCTGAGATCCGCGGTCATCGCCGCACCTATATCGGCGCCATGCCGGGCCGCTTGGTGCGGGCATTGCGCGACGCCGGCACCATGAACCCGGTCATTCTCCTCGACGAGGTCGACAAACTCGGCAACGACTGGCGCGGCGATCCGTCGGCGGCTCTGCTCGAGGTACTCGATCCGGCGCAGAACCACACCTTCCGCGATCACTATCTCGACGTCGAGATCGATCTCTCCGAGGTTCTCTTCCTCGCTACGGCCAACGTCGTCGATACGATTCCGGCGCCGCTGCTCGACCGCATGGAGGTCATCCGCTTCGATGGCTACACGCGCGAGGAAAAGACCGCCATCGCCCGCGACTACCTGGTACCGAGACAGGTCCGACGCAACGCCCTGCGCGAGGACGAGGTCAGCGTTCCCGACGCTCTGCTCGGGCTGATCATCGAGGACTACACGCGCGAAGCGGGCGTGCGCCAACTCGAACGCGAAATCGGTCGCCTGTTGCGCAAGACGGCGACGCAAATCGCCAGCGACGGCGGCCCGGTGAGCATCGACGAAGCGGCCGTCCGCAAAGCTCTGGGGCGGCAGAAGTACTTCGCCGAGAACGCTGCCGAACGCCTGATTCCCGGTGTCGCCACCGGCCTGGCAGTCACCGGCATGGGCGGCGACGTACTCTTCGTCGAGGTCGCTTCGATGCCCGGTAAGAGCGGCCTCGTGATCACCGGCCAGCTCGGTGACGTCATGAAGGAATCCGCGCAAATCGCGCTCTCGTATGTTCGCTCGCACGCCGCCGAGCTGGGGATCGATCCGTCGTTGCTACGCGATCGCGAGCTGCACGTGCACGTTCCCGCCGGCGCGATTCCCAAGGACGGACCGAGCGCCGGCATCACCATCGTCACCGCACTGGTTTCTCTGCTCAGCGGCCGCCCGGCCAAGACCAACTTCGGCATGACCGGCGAGCTGACACTGCAGGGGAGAGTTCTCCCCATCGGCGGCGTAAAGCAGAAGGTGCTCGCCGCACACGCAGCCGGACTGAGCGATGTCATCCTGCCCGAGCGCAACGCCGCCGACCTCGAGGACGTGCCCGAAGAGGTTCGCTCGGCGATGCGCTTCCACCCGCTCGCATCGATCGACGACGTTCTGAAAATCGCTCTCACCGACGCCTCGCAGGCACTGGCCGCTTGACGGCCGGTGCCGCGGCCGCGGTTGACCTCTGGGCATTGCCGCTGCTTCGGGCTAAACAGTCTGCTCTTCGCAACGGAGGCGGACGGATGCCCGGGCAGCAGATCAGCGATTTCACCATCGACGTCGGCGACGACGTTCTCGACGACCTGAGACGCCGGCTTGGCGACACGCGCTACCCGGACCAGGTGGAAGACGCCGCCTGGGACTACGGTGCGGAGCTCGGCGAGATCCGCGCCTTCGTCGACTACTGGCGCGACCAATACGACTGGCGCAAACACGAAGCGCATCTCAACACCTTCGAGAACTTCCGCACCGAGATCGATGGCCAGCAGATTCATTTCCTGCAGGCGCGATCTTCCCACGCCGATGCTCTGCCGCTGATCATCTCACACGGGTGGCCGGGTTCGATCGTCGAATTCCTCAAGGTTCTCGGCCCGCTGACACAACCCGAAGAGCACGGCGGCGATACGGCCGATGCCTTTCACGTCATCTGCCCGTCCCTGCCCGGCTACGGTTTTTCCGAGGCGACCAAGACCCGCCTGTGGGACGTGCGCCGCATGGGTGAAGCGTTCGTCGAGCTGATGTCGCGCCTGGGACACACCCGCTACGGCGCCCAGGGAGGAGATTGGGGCGCCCTCATCACGACCGAAATGGCACTGCTCGATCCGCCACACGTCGCCGGCATCCACACCAACATGCCGCTCGCCTTTCCCGACGATTCGGTCGAACTCACCGACGCCGAGAAGCAAACCCTGGCCGAAATGGAGCAGTGGGAGCGCGACGAGTCCGGCTATCAGAAGATTCAGGGGACGAAACCGCAGACGCTGGGCTTTGGTCTGACCGATTCTCCAGCCGGCCTGGCGGCGTGGATCATCGAGAAGTTCCGCACCTGGAGCGACTGCGATGGCGACGTCTCGAGTGTCTACACACGCGACGAGCTGCTCACCAACGTCATGGTCTACTGGGTGACGAAGAACATCACCGCTTCGACCCGCCTCTACTACGAGACGTTCAAGAACGGCCGCCTCGGCTTGCTCGAGAAAAAGGTCGAGGTGCCGACCGGCGTCGCTCGCTTTCCCAAGGAGATCATGCGCTTCCCACGCAAGTGGGTGGAGAACCACTACAACGTCACGCATTGGACCGACATGCCGCGCGGCGGTCACTTCGCGGCGATGGAACAGCCCGAGCTCTTCGTCGACGACGTGCGCGCGTTCTTTCGCAGCGTCCGCTAGCAGCCAACGAAAGGACCGACCGCGGTCATGAAAGCAGCACTTCTCGAACAGCAGGGAAAACCGGTCGTCATGGGCGAGGTCGACATTGCCAGTCCGCGTCACGGCGAGGTCTTGGTAGCGGTCAAACACTGCGGCCTCTGTCACTCCGACCTCAGCATCATGGACGGAGCGTTCCCGTCCGAAGTGCCAATCATCCTCGGCCACGAAGCGGCCGGCGTCGTCGAAGACGTCGGCTCCGGCGTCCATGACCTGCAGATCGGCGACCACGTCGTTCTGTCGCCGCTGCCGCCCTGCGGGCGATGCTACGGCTGCTTGCGCGGCGAGCCCGGAACTTGCGCCAACGTCGCCGGCATCCAGACCAACGCTCTGCTCGACGGCAGCACCGGGTTGTCGCGCAACGGCGAACGCGTACTGCGCGGCGTCGGCGTTGCCGCCTTTGCCGAAAAGGTCCTCACACCGGCATCCGGAGCGGTGAAGATCGATGCCGACGTACCACTCGACGTCGCCTGCGTCATCGGCTGCGCCGTGCAAACGGGAGTCGGTGCCGTGCTCAACACGGCTCGAGTGGAAGAGGGCGCGACCGTGTTGGTGATGGGTCTCGGCGGCGTTGGTCTGTCGATCGTCCAGGGCGCTCGCCTGGCCGGTGCTGCGCGCATCGTCGTATCCGACCCGATCGCAGCACGCCGCGACAAAGCCACCGCACTCGGCGCCACCGACTCCATCGACCCGACTCACGAAGATCTCGCCGCGCGCGTGCTCGAAATCACCGGCGGTATCGGTGCCGACTACGCGTTTGACGCAGTCGGCAACTCCGCCCTGATCGAAGCCGGCGTCTGGGCGACGCGTTCGGGCGGAACGACGGTGTGCGTCGGCGCCGCGCCGATCGAGCAGTCGATCACCCTCACGCCCGCCGCACTGTTCACCATAACCGAAAAGAAACTCCTCGGCTGCACGTTGGGAAGCTGCAACTCACTGCTCGACATCCCGCGCCTGGTCGCACTGTGGAGGGCCGGCCGCCTCGATCTCGATGCCCTGATCACCGGCCGGCGACCGCTGTCGGAGATCAACCAAGCGGCCGACGACATGCGGGAAGGGCTCGGCGTGCGCACCGTGCTGCAAGTGGGTTGAGCTTGGCATCCCCGACAGATGTCGGCGCTCGCCTACCCGCCGAAGACGTCGGCGCGCTTCGCTGCCGCCTGGCGTGCGAAGGTGCGGTACTTGCGTTGTAGGGTCGTCGTCAGCGGGCCCGGTGTGGCAGTGCCGATCGGATCGTCGTCGAGGTAGGTGATGGGGACAACCTCGGAGACGGACGACGTGAGAAAAGCCTCGTCGGCGTTGCGCAGTGAGCGCACCGTCGTTTGCCGCTCGCGAATCTTCCAACCCTGCTGCTCGGCGAGGTGGCTGATGACGCGTCGGGTGACACCGGGCAGGATTCCTTCGACCGGCGGCGTCTGCACGACGCCACCACGCACGACAAAGATCGAGCTGGTCGTTCCCTCCATCAGGTACTTTCCGTCGCGCACGAACAATCCCTCGTAGGCACCGCGATTGGCGGCGGCGGTCTTGCCGAGGATGGTCGGTAGGTAGTTGAGCGACTTGTGCTCGGGCATGAACGAGTCGCGCGAGTAGGTGAGCAACGTCACCCGCGCGCCCTCGCGTTGGACGCGCGAGAATCCGCTGGCGACCGGTTTGACGAGGGCGAATACCGTCGGCACCGCGTCGGCCGGCGGCAGAATGTCGGGGCTCGCGGCACCGCGCGTGAGGTTGAGGCGCATCCAGGCGTCGCGCTCGATCAGATCGTTGCGGCGCAAGAGCTCCTCCAACGTCGCGCGCCAATCGCGCTCGGGCAGGGCGATACCGAGAACCGCCGCCGACTCGCGCAAGCGTCGCAAGTGCTCGTTGAGGGCGAAGATGCTGCCGCGGTAGGCGCGCATGGTTTCAAACAGCCCGTCGCCGTAGAGCAGACCGCGGTCGAAGACACTGACCCGTGCCCGCCCGGCGGCGACGAAACGTCCGTTGAGAAAGACGACTCCCTCGGCGTCGGTCATGACGTCTCCGGCGCATCGAGCGGCGCCAGCATGCGGAAGAGAGACATCGATTTGGCCCGCGTTTCGTCGTATTCACGCTGCGGCACCGAGTCGGCGACGATGCCGCCGCCGGCGTGAAAGGACAGTCCCCGGTCGTCGAGATAGCCGGTGCGAATGGCGATGTTGAAACGGGCGCGGCCGCCAGGATCGATCCAACCGAGGCTGCCGGTGTAGAAGCCGCGCGCAATCGGCTCGAGCTCTTCGATGATCTCCATGGCGCGAATCTTGGGTGCGCCGGTAATCGAACCGCCGGGGAAAGTCGCGCCGAGGATGTCGGCAAGGCCGACGTCGCTGCGCAACTCACCACACACTTCCGAGATCATGTGCATCAGCATCGGAAACTCACACACCTTCTGCAGCTCGGGCACCTGCACCGAGCCGGTCACACAGATCCGCCCCAAATCGTTGCGCTCGAGATCGACGATCATCACGTGTTCCGCCAGTTCTTTCGGATCGCTGGCCAGCTCGGCGCGCAGGCGGTCGATCGAATCGCCGCCGTCCACTCCACGCGTCCCCTTGATCGGAAAAGTGCCGATCGATCTGCCGCGGATGTCGAGAAAGCACTCCGGCGAATTGCTCAGCAGGGACCAGGCACCGCCGTCGACGTAGGCGGCATAGGGGGTCGGAAAGTCCGCCGTCCAACGGCGAAAGAGGGCCACTCCATCTGTCCGCTCGAGGTCGAAGCGAAAACACTGCGCCATGTTGGCCTGGTAGATGTCGCCAGCGCGGATGTACTCCTTTGTGCGTTCGATCATTGCGAGGTAGGCATCTCGCCGCATCTGAGCACGTGGCGGCGACAGAGCGTACGAGCCCGGTGCTTCCCGTCCTCTCTTCTCGATTCGCTGCAGTGCCCACTCGAGTCGCTGCTCGGACCCCGCCCTCACCTGCGCCCAGCCATGGCGTCGATTGGCGCGATAGGCCCAGTCAAAGGCGGCGGCGTAGACGATCGGGCAACTCGGCCAGGCGTGGCGCCGGTCGTGCTTCTCAATCCAGTGCTTCAAGTCGTACGACAGTGCGAGAAAGACGCCGCAAGCGTTTTCCTCGCTGTACTGGCGAACGAAGTCCTCGACCGCCCGTAGCGGCGGCGTGGCAGCACAGTCGCCGGCGTTGAGAACGAGCGTGTCGATCGGATCGTCGGCAAAGATGACCGTACCGTCACCCCACGACTGCGGCGAGCGACCGTCGAGCAGAGCAGGTCGCCGGCATTCGCTACCGGTCAGCAGAGTCGCAGGGTCAGACAGGAAGGCGACTTCTTGCTTCGGCATGGGATTCCTGCTTTGGAGGTGCGACTTTACCGGCCGCCCGGTAAGCGCGCAAGAAAGCGCACCGCGATGAACGCCACAGTCGATCTGCTGCAATCCGTCCTACCCGCGACCGTCGGCATCAAGACGGTGATCCCGGAAACGCACCGCTCGGCGCAGATCCTCGGCAGCGAGCGGATGGGCTCGGGTACCATCGTCGAAGACAATCTCGTCCTCACCGCCAACTACGTTGCCATCGGCGCCGAGAGCGTCGAGGTCACCCTGGTCGACGACAGCACCCATGCGGCGGATCTCGTCGCCCAGGACTTCTACACCGGCCTGTCGGTTCTGCGCCTCTCCGGACAGCGCTTCCCCAGCGTGCCACTGCGCTCGTCCGACGAGCTCGTCGCGGGTCAGGAAGTGTTCATCGCGGCCTCGGCCGGCGGTAGCCAGCGCCGCGTCAACAACGGCGGTATCACGGCGCTGCAGCCCTTCGACGCCTTCTGGGAGTTTCGCCTCGAGCGGGCCATCACGACGACGATCATGAATCCCGGCCTCGGCGGCGGCGGATTGTTCAGCATGGACCGCACTCTGTGCGGCATCGTTGCGCTCGATCTCAACGAAGTCGGTCACTTTACCCTGGCGATTCCCACCGAATATTTCTCTGCGCACAGGGATGAGCTGCTGAAGAACGGCCGGCGGACGACGCGCGCGCCACGCGCTTGGGTTGGCATCTACTGCTACAAGGTCGAACGCCACGTGCTCGTCGCCGGCGTCCTGCCCGGGGCACCAGCCGAACAGGCCGGCCTCAAAGCCGGTGATTTGATTCTCGAGATCGAGGGCACCACGGTGCACGACCGCAGCAATCTGTACGAGAGCATTTGGAAACGAGCTCCCGGCGACGAGATCACCTTGCGCGTGTACCGCGAAGAAAGTGTGCGCGAAGTGCGCATTGCCTCCAGCGACGCCGAAGTCTATTTTCGCTGAAACTCGCTGCGCTCGTAGGCTCAGGCGAAGGCTTAGACGAAGGCAAAGGTTGGTGTCGCTGCGCGATATCCCATTCGAACAGTTTCTCTACATGAATGATCCGGCACCGCGCCGGTGGGCTTGCTTACCTGAAATTGGCGAAGACCAGCCCGAACACTTCAGAGAAAAGACGCCGAATCTTCTCCCTTCGTCGAATGCCCAACTTCCCCCTTTCACTCAAGAGGGATCGCTACGAGCTCTTCATCGGTCCAGCCTCCCCCTTTGAAAAAGGGGGACTGAGGGGGATTTTCTGATGCACCTCACCGCGTTCTGCGAAATCCCCCCTAACCCCCCTATTCCAAAGGGGGGGGATGGCGACGCTCCTCTGAATGATCCGGCGCCGCGCCGGGGGCTCGGCTGGCTCGCATGTCTCACGTCGCTGAGTCAGCGGTGAGGCGGTCGACCAGTGCACCGGCGATGTGTCGATCGAGATTGAAGGCATCGCGGTACTCGGGCAGTGCTTTGAACGAGCGGTCGATCATCTGGGTGGCGCCGTCGGTCACCGCTCCGAGGGCGACGTAGCCGCTGTCGGCACGCACGAGGTCGACGGCGCCGTAGCGCATCCCGACCGCGCGCGCGACACGGCGCGCCAGCTTGGTGGCCTCGTCGCCGACCACCTGAACGAAGCGCCGCGATCCGCTGCCGGCCGAGAAGACGAAGTCGGCCGGCCGGCGAACCCGATCGCGGTAGGCTTCCGTCCAGTAGGGAATCTCGCTGCCTACGACGAAGGCGCGCAGGGTTTGCGCCGGCACCAGCACGCCGTGGCGATCGATGCTCGTCACCAAACGCTGCAACAAATACGGCGGTGGCACCGAGAGCACACCGTGGTCGAGTCGGCAGCGCTCGACACGATCGTCGAGCTCGACGACGTAACGGCGGCCGCGCGTTTCGCCGACGATGTTGCGATCGACGTCGCGAAACGCGACCATCGCCGGCCGCGAGCCGGGAGAGCGCATCTCGCGCATGACGGCGTGTTCGTGCCGGCCGATGAAATCCTGCGCTTCCTCGACCGACTCGGTAACGACGGTCTCGGGAATGGCGATGCCGCGCTCGAGCATTCGTTCGCAAAAGGCCAGGCGATCGCGACAGAGGTCGTGCGCCGGCGCTGGGTTGGCGATCGTCGCATGGGGAAAACGCGACTCGAGAAGACCGCCACTTTCGTCATCCAACGGCCTCTCCTGCGGCAGGAGATAGAGAGTCGAAACCTCGCCGACAACCTCCGACGTGCGCGCCAGATCCTCGAGCCGCACACCGGCGAGGTCAGCGTGCCGTGCTCGCGCCGCCGCCGCCAGATCTTCAATGACCGGCTCGACGAAGGGCGCAACGACCTTCGCATAGACACAAACGATCATCTCGGCTGCCGGCGGCGATCCGCTCAGCCCAGCGAATGGCGTGACATCGGGTGCGATTCGAGCTGGCTCAAGTCGAGGAAGCGCTGCACGCTCGCCATCATGGTCTGTTGGTTGGCCGCCAGCTCCTCAGCCGAAGCGGCCGCGTACCACACCATCGGATCGCTCAGAGCTTCGATTGGAAAAAGTTCTTCGACGATTCCATCCCAGGCCGGCGAACCCTCGACGAGGGGGCGGACGACGGTGTTGCGCGTGTAGCCGAAAGTCGACTGCGTTTGTTGCGCGACGACCTTGTGGTCCTCGTACCAGATGCGAAAGAAGTCTTCGCGTGCCAGCGAGTCCAGGCCCTTGATGCAGGTCACCATGTTGACCCCCGTGCTGCGCTCGTTCGGCTTCGCCGCGTCCTCCGGTGGGATGGTCGGAACCGACTCGACGACGAGGTAGCCAAACATCTCGGCGCAGTGCGCGCGCAACACCTTCTCGGCGGCGCTGCGATCGTCGGAGTTTTCCATCCAGAACGACACCATCGCCCAGATCGGTGGTTCGAGCGTGCCGATGGTAACCGCCTTGCCGGCCGTTGCGACGGTTTCGTCGCAGGCGTTGACCACGGCGTTGACGACGTCGCCGCCGTTCAGCGTCTGGCAGGCCTCGACCAGAGCGATGCGTTCGCCGTCGTTGCCACGGGCATCGCCGTCGCGCAGAAGGTAGACGAGTTTTTCCATCGCTAGCGCGCGTTGCCGATCTCATCGATGAGCTGATCGATGCGATCGTTGCCCCAGAAGCGTTTGCCGTTGAAGATGAAGGTCGGAACGCCGAACACCTGGTGCTCCAGACAGCGCGCAATGCCCTCGTCGAGACGCGCATGGTAGGCGCCCGTGCGCAGCGCCTGGAGAAATTCGTTGCGCGAAAACCGACAGTCGGCGGCGCACTCGGCGAGCACGTCGCGGTCGGCGATGTCCTTCCCCTCACACCAGCGCGAACGAAAAACGGCATTGCGATAATCGCGGCCGTGGCCGTGTTGGTCCGCGTAGTAGTAACCAGCCACCGCGTCGCGCGTATCAACGGGCCGCTCGCTCGGTGGGTTCCAGGGAATCGCCAACTGGCGCGCACAGCGCTCGGCGTCCTCGAACAGATAGTCGAGCTTCCACTCGGCCAGCGTCTGCGCCGTTCCCCTCGCGTCATCGAAGTCGGGCGGAACGACGGGGATTGGTTCGAGCCGCGCCCCGGCTCTCTCGATCAGATAGTCGATGCGAAAATCCGCTAGCGCCGCGAAGGGCGAGCGGAACGCGAAGAAGTAGAGAACGCGGTTCGAAGCCATGGATCAGTGTCGCGACAGCGCCCACCCCACAGCGGAGTCGACGATTTCATCAATGGAAGAATGGGCCGGCCGCCATCCGAGCTCCGTCATGAGTGCCGTCGGGTTGGCCACCAGCGACGCCGGATCGCCGGGCCGGCGCTCCGAAATCTCGATGATCGGCTGGCGTTGCAGGCGTTTACCGACCGCTTCGATGACCTGCATGACGGAGTTGCCGCTACCGGTTCCGACGTTGAAGCTCTTGCCGCTATCGAGATGGCTGGCCTCGATCACCCGCACGTGGGCATCGGCGAGATCGGTCACGTGGATGTAGTCGCGCTCACAGGTACCGTCACTCGTCGGGTAGTCGTTGCCGTAGACGTAGAGTGGCTTTTCGTCGAGGACGGCGGCGATGATGCGCGGGATCAGATGCTCTTCCGGCTGGTGATCCTCGCCGACCCGCCAATCCGGATGGGCCCCTGCGGCGTTGAAATAGCGCAATGCCGCCGAGCGCATGCCCAGACTCGCAGCACTGCCGTGCAGGAGCCGCTCAAAGGCCAGCTTCGAGGAGCCGTACGGCGCCGTCGGTCGCAGCTCGGCGGATTCGGCGATTGGCGACTCGCTGGTGTCGCCGTACACCGCTGCCGTCGACGAAAAAAGAAACGCCTGGACGGGATGCAGGGCGCAGGCGAGCAGCAGGCTGGCGCCGCCACCGAGGTTGTTGCCCCAGTAGAGGTCGGGGTTGCGCACGGATTCACCGACACTGATCGACCCGGCCAGGTGTACGACGGCGTCGGGCCGGTGTCGGGAAAAGACATCCACCACACCGGACGTGTCCTCCAGCGCGACCTCTTCCAGCGCGAAGGTGCCGGCGCGCTCTCGCTTCGACGCGCGCAAATCGTCGAGGATGACCGGTTGGTGACCGGCCGCCGCCAAACCATGCGCGACGTGCGCACCGATGTACCCCGCACCACCCGTGACCAGGACCTTCATCGCATCTTCGATGCCCGTTTGCCCCTGCCCTGTCAACGCGCCCCGCGCGGCGCAGAGCTACCGGCGGCGCGCCAACGCGCTGCGAATCTCAATCGACGACGCGCTCAGAAGCGCTCGATGTCGAGCTTGCCGTGCTCGTCGCCAGCAGCCGGTGATGTACCGTTCGGCGCATCGTCCTCGAAGCTCTCCCAGTGCGAATCGCTGGTCGACGCGATACCGCGGATCTTGAGCTCGAAGTCGTTGGGGTTGGTGCAGTTGGCCATCGCCTCTTCGAAGCTGATCAAGTTGTTGCGGAAGAGATGCATCAGCGACTGGTCGAAGGTCTGCATGCCGTAGGTGGTGTAACCCTGCGAGATGACCTCGTGCAGGTCGCGCGTCTTGGCCGCGTCGGCGATGTGCTCGGAGACTCGAGCACTGGCAACCATCACTTCGACGGCCGGTACCATGCCGTTGCCGTCGGCGCGCGGGATCAACCTTTGACTGACGACACCGCGCACGACGTTGGCGAGAATCATCCGCGCCTGATCGCGCTGGTGCTCGGGAAAAGCACTGATGACACGCGTGATGGTTTCGCGCGCGTCGAGAGTGTGCAACGTGCTCATCACCAGATGACCGGTTTCGGCCGCCGAAATGGCCGTTTCGATGGTTTCCAGATCCCGCATTTCACCGACCAGAATGACGTCGGGATTCTGGCGCAGGGCCGCTTTGAGCGCCTTGGGGAAGTCAACCGCGTCATCGCCGATTTCGCGCTGGTTGACGAAGCTCATACGGTCACGATGCAGGTATTCGATCGGATCTTCGATGGTGATGATGTGGGCTTGCCGCGTGCGATTGATGAGATCGATGATCGAGGCGAGCGTCGTGCTCTTGCCGCTGCCGGTGGTTCCCGTCACCAGGATGAGGCCTCTGCGCTCGGCAGCCAGACCCTCAACCACCGGCGGTAGCGTGAGCTCGGCGACCGAGCGGACCTCTGCCGCGATGACGCGGATGACGATGCTCAGATGACCGCGTTGGCGAAAAATGTTGAGGCGAAAGCGCCCCAGCTTCTCGTGGTCATAGGCCGTATCGAGTTGCCGTTCGGCGGTCAACCGCTGCCACTGCTCGTCGGTGGTCGCTTGCCGCGAATAGCTCTCGAGCGTCAGTGGATCGAGGGCGTCGGCCGACTCGAGCGGCAGGAAGTCGGAGCGAATGCGGAAAGCGGGCGGAACACCCACCTTGAGCAATACGTCGGAGGCCTCGTGGCGAACCGCCTCCTCGAGGATTTCATCGAACTCCATCATGGCGCCACCTCAACTTTCGGGCACGATCGGGAGCTCGTATCCCCGACCTTATGAATCTTCGCCTTTGTCGCTCGCCTTGCCGTTGGCGGCCTGGTCGCCGACCAAACCGAGCTCGCGACGGATCTGTTGATCGAGCTTCTCGGCGATTTCGGGGTTGTTGCGCAGAAACTCCTTCGCATTCTCCCGACCCTGGCCAATCCGGTCGCCATCGTATGAATACCAAGCTCCACTCTTATCGACTAAACCACGATTCGTGCCAATATCGACGAGCTCGCCCTCCCTGGAGATTCCCACACCATATAGTATGTCGAACTCTGCTTCTTTGAACGGTGGCGCCACTTTATTCTTCACTATTTTGACGCGGGTGCGGTTGCCGATTGCCGAATCCCCCTGCTTGATGGCGCCGATCCGGCGGATGTCGAGGCGCACGGACGAGTAGAATTTGAGGGCATTGCCGCCTGTCGTCGTCTCCGGGCTGCCGAACATCACCCCGATCTTCATGCGAATCTGGTTGATGAAGATCATGATCGTGCGCGAGCGAGAGATGGTGCCGGTGAGCTTGCGCAACGCCTGCGACATCAATCGGGCCTGCAATCCCATCTGCGGCTCACCCATTTCCCCCTCGATCTCGGCACGCGGCACCAAGGCCGCTACCGAGTCGATGACGAGCACGTCGATGGCGCCGCTGCGCACCAGCGTTTCGGCAATCTCCAACGCCTGCTCGCCGTTGTCCGGTTGTGAGATCAAGAGGTCTTCGGTTTTGACTCCCAGCTTCTGCGCGTAGGTCACGTCGAGCGCATGCTCGGCGTCGACGAAGGCGCAGACACCTCCTTCGCGCTGGGCGCTGGCCAGTGCGTGCAGCGCCAGGGTCGTCTTGCCGGAAGACTCCGGCCCGTAGATTTCGACGACGCGGCCGCGCGGCAAGCCGCCGACGCCGAGGGCGATATCGAGACCGATCGAGCCGGTCGAAACGACGGGCAGCCGCTCGACGGTTTCGTCGGCGCCGAGCTTCATGATCGAGCCCTTGCCGAACTGCTTTTCTATCTGGCTCACTGCCAGGTCGAGCGCACGTTCGCGATTTGCTTCAGCCGCCATTCGTCCCTCCCATTCCGTACCGTCCAGAGCTTCGTACAGACTGCACGATCGGGGCGCAAGTCGCTACTGCAGGCGTTGACCTCGAGCGCTTTACAAGCAACCGAATCCCTGCCCTCAGCAATCCCGAGTGGGCCGCCGCCTGTTGGCCCGCAGGCTACTGGCGCAATACGTCGGACTCGGTTGGATCGCGCCCTAGAGCGGCGCGGCGCACCCAGTCGAGAGCGATCTGCGAGGTCAACAACTTCACCCACTCGCGGTTGCCCCACAGTTGGTAGCGGTGGCTGTGCGTCGCGCCGTCTCGGGCGAGAGCGATACACACCGTGCCGACCGGCTTGTCGGCGCTACCGCCGCCCGGGCCGGCGATGCCGGTCGTCGCAACGCCGAAGGTTGCACCGCTGCGTTGCCTGACGCCGCGCGCCATCTCTTCGGCGACCTCGACGCTGACGGCACCGTGGGTGTCGAGGGTCTTCTCGGCGACGCCGAGAAGCGAGCTCTTGAGATCGTTGCCGTAGGCGATGACGCCGCCGAGCACGTAGGCCGAGCTGCCGGCGACGTCGGTCAAGCGGTTGCCGATCAATCCGCCAGTGCACGACTCGGCAACCGCAACGCTCTGCCCGCGGTCGATGAGAATACGCCCGACTTCGGCCTCCATCGTCATGTCGCCCTCGGCGTAACAGTATTCGCCGAGGCGGTCGCGAATCGCCGCCGCTGCCGCCTCGAGCCGATCGCGCACCCATTCGGGCGGTCCGTGCACGGTGATGCGGGTCGATATCTGCGGAAACGCAGCGCGGAAGGAAAGCCGTGTCGTCTCCGCGTCGACGGCGCCTTCGACGAGCTGATCGAGCCCCGACTCACTGATGCCAAAGGTCTGAAACGTATGGCTGAGATACTCGTTGCGATCGTCGCGCAGCGAGCCCATCCACGGCAGCACTTCCTCGGCCATGATGTGTTTCATCTCGCGCGGCACGCCCGGCATGACGACGCAGTGTCGTGGCCCGTGCTCGCTGTCGAACTGCAGGCGAAACCCGGGCGCGGTGCCGAGATCGTTCTTCAAAATGACCGCGCCCTCCGGGAAGAGCGCTTGTTTCAAGTTGTTCTCCGGCATCCGCCGCCCCATCGATGCAAAGAGCTGGCGTATCCGCTCCACCGTGGCATCGTCTTGTAACAGCTTCTTTCCCGTCATCTTGCCGATCGTCTCGGTCGTCAGATCGTCGGCGGTCGGCCCCAGACCGCCCGTGCCCAGGACGACTTCGGCGTGCGCGAAGAGGGTGCGCCAAGCCGCCTCGATGCGCTCCGGATAGTCGCCCACGGTCATCATCGCCGTTACCTCGAAGCCGATCGCCAATAGCTGATCGCAGATGTAGTTGGCGTTGGTATCCAGCGTCCGGCCGCTGGTCAGCTCGTCACCCGTGCTGAGAATGGCAGCGCGCAAGGTCATCCGAGCGGAGATCCAGTCAAGCTCATAAGCACGCGGGTCGCCAGGTTGGCGTAGATGCCGGCAAAGACATCGTCGACGACGACACCAATCCCTCCTTCGACTTCGGCATCGATATACGAAGCCGGAAAGGGCTTCCACACGTCGAAGGCGCGGAAGAGGAAGAACGCATACACCGTCACCGTCCACGTCGCCGGCAGGAAGAGCGTTGCGACCAGATAACCGACGACCTCGTCGATGACGATGATGCTGCTGTCGTGCTCGGCGAGAAAACGTTCGGTGATGTCCGCCACCCAACAGGCGCCGGCGATCGCCAGCGCACACGCGATCAGGGCGATGAACGGATCGGCGATGCGCGCAAAGAGCCAGAAAAGGGGGATCGCCGCCAGCGTGCCCACCGTACCCGAGGCCACGGGCGCATAGCCGGTGTAACCCCAGGAAGACAGAAACAGGGCGACGCGCTGCAGCATCGGGACAAAGTGGACAAAAGCGACGGCGGCCGCAAGCCAGCCGTGACCGAAACTACGACGTCCCGCCGTGACGGTGCGGCTACAATTTGCCGAGCATACGGCGGACGCGAGAAAACTTGTCGTTCTCGTCGCGCAGCAAGCGTATCTCTTCCTGCTGACTCTTGAGCAACTTCTCGAGCTCGCCGAGGATGCGGTCGATCTGGCGCGCATCGGCGCTGCCGTTGACACCGCGCGAGCGCAGCGGCCGACCCCGCTTGTTGGCGATACGGTAGTAGTTCGCCGCCACGGCGCCCTCTGCCTTGCCGGTCTTCTTGGCTACCTTGCGAAATGCCTCGGTTGGTCCAACCCCAGACGAGGCCATGACTTTCTCGACCTCCGCAAAGATCTTCTCACCCACGCCCCCGCGGGGTTTGCTGGCGGACTTGGCAACAGCCATCGAACGTTTCCTCCCTCACCCAAATGGAGCGACACCCCGGAACTGCCCCCGTGAAGGTGCCGCGAAAAAATGAAAAGTCTACGACACCGAAATCCAGTCGCAAGAAAAAAGTGAAGCGCTGAAGCACAGCGTGTGCCATTGGCCGGGGCGCCAGTACAAAAAGCCTGTTGAGACGCCATCCGATGTCCTCTACAAAGGCAAACGGCGATAGCTGCGAGTGCACGCAATACCATGACCAACGCTGAGAAGAACGAAAGTACGGCAATCGCCGACTGGGCACACGGCTTGTCACTGTCCGATGTCCCACCGCGCGTGATCGACGAGGCGAAGCATCAAATCCTCAACATCATCGCCGCCATTCACGCTGGTCATTTCTCCGAGGTGGGGCGCATGGCCTCCCGGCCGATCAAGGGCTGGGCGGCGGGCAAGGATGCCACTCTCATCCCGTCGGGTGAGAAAACCACGCTGCACTACGCAATTTTCGGCAACGCCGCTCTCAGTATGTCGCTGACCTACGACGACTATCTGCTCGGCGCCCAGGCCGGCGCCGCATCGGTCGTCGTCGCCCTGGCGCTGGGTGAAAAGCTGGGACGCGCCGGCAAGGACATCCTGGTCGCCCAGATCATCGCCAACGAGGTCGCCGGCCGCATCGGCCTGGCGACGACGAGGGACGCCCTCGCCGACCAGCGCTCGCCGGTCGCCCACCGCCTCGGCGCCACCATGGCCGCGGCAAAGCTCTACCAACTCGACGCCGAGCAAACCCGCAATGCCATCGGTCTCGCCATGCAGGGCCCGGCGTCGGGCGTGCGCGCCGGTTTCATCACCTCCGACGCCCGTGTCATCGGCGCGGCGACGGCCGCACCGGCGGGCGTGCAGATCGCCGAGCTGGCGGCCAACGGGCTCAACGGCGGCGGTGAGGCGATCGGCGGCGAGCACGGCTATTGCTCTCTCAGCGGGCGCGCACAGACGGCGGCCGCCTATCGCAGCCTCGGTGAAATCTGGCTGACTGAAACCCTTTGCTACGCGCCATTTCCGTGTGCGCGTCACACCGCCGGTGCCGTCGACTGTGTGCTGGCACTGCAGCGCCAGCACAACATCGACGCCCGCAAGATTGAAAAGATCGACGTCCAGGTGTCTCCCGAAGCACTGGAGATCGACCGCGAGGCACAGGCATATTTGGCCGGTCCGGAAACCAACCCGAACGTGCTCCCGTATTCACTTTCTTACGCCGTGGCCGTCACGCTGATCGACAAAGAGCTCTCGCCGCGGCAACTGACGCGCGACCGCGTGCGCGACGCGGCGGTTTGGGATCTCGCCAGCCGCGTCGCCGTCGGCAACAGCGCCGGAGAAAACGCCGAGCGATCGCTGGTCCGGCAGCTCGACCGCATGGCCGAGAACGGCTTCGACCTCGGCCGCATCGACATGCGAGGCGTACGCGCCAACCTGGTGACCAAGGTTCGCGTGCAAATGAAAAACGACCGCTCCTTCGAGGTCGAACGCGAAGCGCCACCGGGTTCGGGGGTCGGCATGTTCGACGATCGGGTTCGCACCGTCGAGGACAAGTTTCGCCGCGAAACCAGATACTCCCTGCGCAAGGAAAACATGGAAAAGGCGATCGATCTGGTCCACCACCTCGACCGCGCCTCACCGGCCAACGTCAAGGAAGTCATGCGCAGCATCTGCTCCGAGCGCTGACACAAAGCACTTGCCAGGTCGAGTGATACGCCGCGCTGCCGGCGCTGTTCGTGCGAAATGCTGCTTGCATTGCCCACCCTCGGGGTTAGCATTTATTGAATGGAACCTCGTTTTGTCGCGATCGCAGTGGGCTTCGCCACTTGCCTATGTGTGGCTCCCAGTCTAGCGCAAAAGATCTATCGCTGGACCGACCAAAAGGGCGTCGTCCACTTCGGTCACGCGCCGCCCAACGACTACACGGCTGAAGAACACAAGCTTCCCCGCCACAACCCGATCGCCAAGAAACCGACGCCGGCCGAAAGCGCAGCGGCAACTGCTCCCGCCGGCGCCGACATCTCCGAAAAGGCAACGGACGGCGCTGCGCAGGCTGCTGACCCATCGTCGCAGGCCGGCGACGCCCAGCCAGCCAAGGCGGCGGCCGAGAACGAACAAGCCCAGACCGACCGCGCGCGTTGACGGCTCGATCTCAGCTCAGCGCGATCGCTTCGCCGCTGATCGAGTTGCTCGCCGCCAGAAAGACCGCCGTCGCAGCGACCTCGTCCGGATCGACGGAGCCGCGCGCCGGACAAATCGCGTTGACGCGAATTCCCGCTTCGGCCAGCTCCGCCGCCAGCGCCCTGGTGAGGCCGACGACGCCGGCCGAAGCCGCCGCATAGGCACTAGCCGCCGCGCCGGGGGTGGGCGGCGGACCTTCGGCGACGTTGAGAATCAGTCCCGAACCTTGCTCGCGCATGATCGGCACCAGCGTACGCATGCAGAGGTGCGGGCCAGTCAGGTTAGTGGCGAGCAAAGCGTCCCACTGACTCTTCTCGAGTTCATCGTAAGCGCCCGAATGCGGCAGTGATACGGCGTTGACGAGGACATCGATGCGCCCGAAGACCGCCTTTGTTCGCTCGATGAGCACCGCCACCGCACGTTCATCGGTCACGTCCGTGGCCACCGCGATCGCTTGCTGTCCGCGGGTCTGCACCTCGTTGGCGACACTCACCACCTGATCGACCGAACGCGCCGCCAGCGCCAACCGACAGCCTTCGCGCCCGAGCTCGAGGGCGATGGCCCGTCCGACTCCACGCCCCGCACCGGTCACGATCGCGACCTTTCCCGCCAAACGCATGAGCGCTTGTAGCGCGCCGCTCAGACCTACGCAAAAGACGCCGCGGTTTATCGGGCCGGCCGCTTTCGGCTATGAAACGACCATCGTGAATACGCGCGACGAAACCTGCGAGCTCTGCGAGCTGACTCGAAGCACAACCTGGTACGCCGAGCACAGCGAGCCGTTTCCCTTCACCATCCTCGACTGCGATTCCTGCGACGTGCCCATGGCGGTGATCGGCGAGCACAAGCGCGCTCTCGACGAGACGGAAAGCGAAGTCGTGCGCCGCGAGCTGGCCCGCGTTGCCGACGAAAAGTACCCGCAAGGTTGGGTCTACGACGACAACATGCGCCAGATTCCCGACCACTACCACATCCACGCGCGGCCCTATCCGCCCTGGTGGAAGAAGAAATAGAGCTCGCTACGCAGCCAACGCCTGCCCACACCCGGCGCAGAACTTCCCGCCCTTGGCGCGTTCGGTGCCACAGGCCGGACAAAAGCGCCCGCCCTCGCCGGCAGGCGGATCGGCAATCTGCTCGAGCGCCGCAATCGCCTCCACCGCCTCGTCTTTGTAGCGCGCCACCAGGTCTTCGTAGTCCGCATCCGACAGTTTGCCGATACGCTTGTCGAGCTCCGCTTCTTTGATCGCCGCATAAGCCGACAGCTTGCGCGCCTGCAACCGCGCACGCGGATCTTCCGGCACAGCCGGCTCGATCTGCTCCGACTCCACAACCAGCGGCCAGATCGCAAAGAGCGCGATCGGCAACAGAAGACCCAGCAGATAGATCGTCGAGGCAGCCATGAGTCAGGGGTCGAAGCTCTCGAGCTCGCGTTCGAGGGTTTGTCGGTACTCATCGCGGGGCTCTACTGGGCGCGGCCCCGTGCTTTCTTGGCGCGGTGCCTCGGTGGTCGCGCGGCGGCGCCAGCGCAGGAGGGTGAAGGCGACGAAGAGGGCGCCGATGCCGACGGCGGCGAACGGCGTCACCCAGGCGGCGAGGTTGAAGCCGCTCGCCGGCGGCGACGACAGGATCTTCTCGCCGTACTTCTCGGCGAAATGCGCCAGCACCGCACCGCGATCCTTGCCCAGCGCCATCTGGGCGCGGATCTCCTGGCGCAGGGGTATCGCCGACGGGCACTGCAGGTGATTGCACGAGTGCACGGTGAGACCGCAGCCGCACTGGCAGGTCAGCGACTCCTCGAGGTCCTGGAAGCTCAGCTCGGCCGCACCCACGACGGGCGGCGCCGCGGCGGCAGCGAGGAAGGAAGCGATGCAGAGTACGACGGCGCAGCGGAGTCTGGCGGCAGCCGAAATCAGGGTAGATTCTCCGTTGCCTCACCTGGCGCCGGCGCATACGCCGCCGCGGGAGCCGTGGCGGCAGCAGGCCAGATGACGATCATCGTTCCCAGCGCCAGCACCAGTCCGCCCCAGTAGAGAAAGCCGATCAGCGGATTCAGGTAGGCGAGGATCGTGGCCATTCTCGTCTCAGCGTCATAGCTGCCCAACACCAGATACAGATCCGAACCCAGCGTCGAACGAATCGCCACTTCCGTCGTCGGTTGCTCGGGCTTTTTGTAGAAGCGCTTCTCGGGGCGCAAGACGTCGACGGCGACACCGTCTTCGAACACTTCCATCTTCGCCATCAAATAGGCGATGTGCAGCGTGTCGCGCTCTTCCAGGCCGCCGTAGCGAAGCTCGTAGCCACCGATCTCGAAGGTCTCTCCTTCGTTGAGCGTCACCTGCTTCTCGACGCGAAACGCCGAGGTCCCGGTGATCGCAATGAAGATGAACACGATACCGACGTGGATCACGTAGCCGCCGTAGCGGCGCCGGTTCTTCGCCACGAGGTGCACCAGGGCGTGCGCGGCGTTGCCGCCGACCATCGCCTGGCGCGCCCGCATGCCGCGGTAGAACTCGACGAGGATGGTCGCGAGGACGAAGAACACCAACGAAAACGAAACGATCGCCCAATAGTGGCGGATGCCGCCGGCAAAGCAGAGGACGCCGGCGATGAGCCCGGTCGATACCGGCACGGCGAACGTTTTCTTCAGGTGACTCCAGGAGGCGCGGCGCCACGCGATCACCGGACCGACGCCCATGAGAAACAACAGCACCAAACCGAGCGGTGCGTTTACCTTGTTGAAGAAGGGCGGCCCGACGGTGATCTTCACACCGCGCACGGCTTCTGAAATGACGGGGAACATGGTGCCCCAGAACACCGCAAAGGCGATGCCGACGAGAATCAAATTGTTGAAGAGAAAGGTCGACTCGCGCGAGATCAACGAATCGAGCTCGTTCTCCGAGCGCAGCATCGGCAACCTGAGGAGAAGCAGGGCGATCGACACGACGAGAACGAAAGCGAGAAAGCCGAGAAAGAAGGGGCCGAGGCCCGACTGGGTGAACGAATGCACGGATGAAATGACGCCGCTGCGGGTGAGAAAGGTGCCGAAGATGGTCAGCGAGAAGGTCATGATGACGAGGACCATGTTCCAGACCTTGAGCATGTTCTTCTTCTCTTGGATCATCACCGAGTGAAGAAAGGCGGTGCCGGTCAGCCACGGCATGAAGGCGGCGTTCTCGACGGGATCCCAGGCCCAGTATCCACCCCAGCCCAACACCTCGTACGCCCACAAGGCGCCAAAGAGGTTGCCGAGCGAGAGAAAGAACCAGGCAAAGAGAGTCCAGCGCCGCGTCGTGCGAATCCACGTCGCGTCGAGCTTGCCGGCGGCCAGGGCGGCGATGGCGAAGGCAAAGGGCACCGACATGCCGACGAAACCGAGGTAGAGCGACGGCGGGTGGATGGTCATCCAGTAGTTCTGCAACAGCGGGTTGAGGTCCCGGCCCTCACGCGCCGGTATGGCCAGAGCTTCGAAGGGCGGCGTGATGAAGAACAGGAGAGAGAGGAAGAAGAGAGCGATCGTCATCAACACGGCGATCACGTACGGCATCAGCTCGCGGTGCCGCTGGCGGTTCTGCACTACGACGACCGCCGAGATCGACGTCAGGATGAGCGCCCAGAAAAGCAACGAACCTTTCTGCCCTCCCCACAGCGCGGCGACCGTGTAGTAGAGCGGCAGCGTGCTGCTGCTGTAGGCGGCGACGTACTCGATGCTGAAGTCTCGGGTCGCCAGCGCGTGCAACAGAACCATCGTCGCGATGACCACGGCAACCCAGACGCCGAGGACGCCGTTGGCCGCGCTGGCAACGAAATCCCGCCGCCGCGTCCAAGCACCGGTCAGCGCTATGACGATCGAGTAGGCGGCTATGAGCCACCCGACGAGTATTGCCTGACGTCCGAGCTCGATCATTCGATTCGATCAGTAGGCCGCGGCTTGCTGGCCTTCGAGCTCGGGCTCGTACTTCGATGGGCACGAAGTCATGACCGACTTGGCGTGCAAGATGCCGTCGGCATAGCGACCCTCGATGATGACGTCGCGCCCTTCGGCGAACATGTCCGGAACGACGCCGGTGTACTCGACGGCGACGGTCTCGGCATGCGCGACCTGCTCGTCGCTGAACTCGCCAACGCGAAACTTCATCTCTGTACCCTTGGCGCTGGTTTTCTTGACCAGCGAGCCGGGTGCTACTCGACCGGCGAGGCGGATTCCCTGATCTGCCATGGCGGCGCGACGCGGCAAGAACTCGTCGATCGTGAAGTAGTAGGCCGAAGATTGCTCGACGCCGGCGTACATCAGGTACCCGATGGCGGCGACGAGCAGGCAAGCGCCGATTCCGAACTTGTAGTTGCGTTTCATGGGCTCAGTGGAACGCTAGAAGATTGGCCAACCTCCAGCAAGGCGTCAGTATGGTGCGCCGCCGTCGTCTTCCTCTTCCGGCACTCCCTCGCCGGCAATCCGATAGCGGTCGTCCGCCCACGCTCCGAGGTCGAGGATCCGACACCGCTCGCTGCAAAACGGCCGGAAGTCATTGCCAGTCCAAGCGCAGCTCTTCTCACAGGTCGGACAGCGAACCTTCATCGCCAGACGCTAAGACGCCGGACACTCCTTTGCAACGGCCCCGATCTGGGCAGCAATCCGGCGTGGACCTGGGCTGACACACCGGCTACCTTTGCCGCGTCGTGGACCATCCTTCCCAGCCTCCGAGCAGCGACGGCGCGCCGTCTTTTTTCGGCTTTGCCGTTCGCCTCTTCCTCTACCTCTTCCTCGTCAGCCTGCTCTTCTCCATCGGAAACATGCACCAGCGAATGCTGCCCGTGCAGGAAGCAATGGCTTCGATCGCGACCACCGGTGCCAACTGGCTGGGCGCCGGGGCTTCGGTCGAAAGCACGATCATCTACACCGATCACCGGGCTCTCGAGATCAACCACGAGTGCACGGCGATCTTCGTCTTGTTGGTCTACACGATGTTCATTCTCGCCTACCCGGCACCGTGGGCGAGCCGCTTGTCCGGCGCCGCCGTCGGCTGGCTGACGCTCAACATCGTCAATCTGGCGCGGCTCTCGCTGCTGACCATCGTCGCCGCCCGGCGGCCCGATTGGTTCGCCTACTTTCACGAGTATTTCTTCCAGGGGTTGTTCATCGCCCTGCTGGCTATTCTCGCCTCGATCTGGACCGAGCAGGTGCGCCGTGCGACTCTCCCCGGCGTTTCTGCTTAGGTTCTTCGGCCTCGCCGCCGTGCTCTTCGCGCTGTGGTCGTTTGCCGGTGCCGGTGACGCCTACGGGCGCGCCGTCTTGCTCATCGCCAAACCCCTGATCGAGCTGACCACCGAGTGCGAGGTGGAGGACGTGCGCGCAAGTGAAAAGGGACTCGACATCCTGCTGACGCGCAGCGATCCGGAGGGAAACGTGCACCGGCGCAAGATGCCGCTGCAACCACGCGAAGTCTTTTCCGGAATCATTCCGTTTCTCTCCTTGATGTTGGCCACCGCCGGACTGACGCTGGCGGGCCGCGCCCGCGCCACCGCGATTGGCCTGGCAATCCTGGTCGCCTTTCACATCGGTTTGATGCTGATCGGCCCCTACCTGACCGGTCTGCCGCAAGCACACCTGGGCGACGGCGCGCGCGCCAACCTAAACACCGCCGTCAACGTCGTCTACGGATTCTACGGTCTGGTCGGCTACGCCGCCCTGCCGTTCGTGCTCTGGTTCTGGCTGCGCAAGGAACGAGGTGCGAACGACACACCTACGTCCGCATAGTGCAATCGAGAAATCACATCTCCGCTAGAATGTGTCGGCTGTCGGCGTCGCTTCGATCGTCCCGTCGGGTCGCACCAGCATCAACACCGGCGGATTGAGCTCGGCCATCGATTGCCAGCTCGCCGCCAACCGCCGGCCCACCGACGCCCGCTCTGGCCCTGCGAGTCGCATGAAATCGTCTGTGACTTGTACGCACAACGCCGCCGCGACGCGCTCTTTGCAGCGACCGGCTCCCCCCACGTAAGAGCCATCCGGGGATTCGCCGACGCGTTGCACGAAGCGCTCGATCTCGGCATCGGCACGCAGCGAACGCGGCGGCTCCATCAACCAAACCCAGGCGATCGAGCCGAGCACGACCACCGCCGTCGCCAACCCGAGGACGACGCCGATGTTGTCCAGCCAGCGCTGCCAATGGGTGTACGATCCGCATTCGACACAATGCGGCGCCCCCCACGGAACGGCGGCACCGCACTTGTTACAGGTGCGAGCCATGCGTTTGCGCTATCGGGGAACGCTGCCGCCGTCCACCCGCGTGGCTCCACGCTCGCTCGCAGCCGCAAGATGTGCAATGGTGAACAAACGGCGAAAGTGGGTGTTTGCAGCCGATGGCGGTCATCAAAGGTAGGGGGACTTCTCTCAATCCAGCCAATCGCTTTGAGCGATTGCACTTCGAGTCCGACGGCGGCGCTAACGCTCGGGCACCGGCAACCGAGTTGTTGCGCGACGACAGCAAGACCATCTTGGCCGAAAACGACAGTCCCGATCTCGACTTCCGCTTCAGCCTCAACCCCTACCGCGGCTGCGAGCACGGCTGCATCTACTGCTACGCGCGACCGAGCCACGAGTTCTTGAGCGCCAGCGCCGGGCTCGACTTCGAGACGCGCATCTTCGTCAAAGAGAACGCCGCCGCGCTGCTGCGCCAGCGGCTCGCGTCGCCGCGCTGGCAGCCGGCTGTCATCGCCATGTCGGGCAACACCGATTGCTACCAGCCGTGCGAGCGCGATCTCGGCATCACCCGCGCCTGCCTCGAGGTGCTGGCCGATTTTCGCAACCCCGTCGGCATCGTCACCAAATCCGCCTTGGTTTGCCGTGACATCGACCTACTCGCCGCCCTGGCCGAAGACGGCGCCGCCCAGGTCCACATTTCGATCACTACCCTCGACACTGAGCTCGCCCGCAAGATGGAACCGCGCGCCACCAGTCCGAGCCGCCGCCTCGAGGCGATTCATCAACTGGCGCTGGCCGGCGTCCCGGTCGCCGTGATGGCGGCACCGATCATCCCCGGACTGAACGACCACGAGATTCCGGCCATCCTCGAAAGCGCCTCCGCTGCCGGCGCACAGTCAGCCGCCTGGACACTGCTGCGGCTGGCCCCGCCGCTCGACGTGCTCTTCACCGACTGGTTGGCGCAACACTATCCCAACCGCCATCACCGCATTCTGCACCGCATTCGAGAGTGCCGCGCCGGTGCACTGACCGACCCCCGCTTCCGCCATCGCATGCGCGGCGGCGGTGCCTACGCTGCGCAGATTGCGACTCTCTTCGACGCCGCCGCCAAGGCCAACCGGCTCGACCGCCGCCTATCGCCGCCCAACCTGGGCGCCTTCCGCCGCCCACCGGCGCCCGGCCAGCAGCTCACCCTGTTGTGAGCAGCCTTTCGTGCCGGTCCGATTCATCGATCCCGGCTACCTGATCGAGCCGCCTTTTTGCAGTGGCAAAAGCTTTGCCGCCTTGATAGCGGTCGTCTATTCTGACGCGAAGTAGGAATTTCATGCATTTCTTTGCAGGGTTACAACGCCTCGCCGCTCTGCCGCTGCTCGCCGCGACGGCGGCACTGGCCTGCGGCGGTGGTGGTAGCGGGGGCGGCAGCCAGCCACCTCCGCCGGAGCAGCTCTTCGTCCGCCAGTCCGGTAACGACGACAACGGCGGTGCCGCCGCAACGGACGCCTACAGGACGATCGCCCAGGCCGTCGCCAACGCCGTCGCAGGGCAGACGATCTATGTCGGGCCCGGCACATACACCGTTCCGCGCGCGCGTTTCGACGTCAACAGCGTCGATGTCGACGACATCGGTGGCGAAGGACTGCGCATCGTCGCCGATCGTGAAGGTTCGATGACGAACGACGACCCGGGCGATGTCATTGTCAACGCGCGCGATGGCTTCGGCTTCCGCATCTCGCGATCGACGAACGTCAGCATCGAAGGTTTCCGCATCGAGCGCGCCCGCGGCAACGAGAGCGCCGGCATCCAGGTGCGCAGCACATCGACCGGCGTCGAGATCAGCGACTGCGTCTTCACCCTGAACCGCGACGGCGTGCGCATCCAGGGCGACTCCTCAGCACTGGTTTTCAACAATCTCTTCTTCGACAACAACCGCGGCGTGCGGCTGAACGGCTCGGGTGAAGTGCAAATCCTGCACAACACCATCGTCGACAGCGGAGCGCGTGGCATCTCCATCATTGGCTCACCGATGTCGACCAGCGTGCGCAACAACATCCTGCAGGACAACGCGAACCGCAACATCGAGGTCGATAACAGCGCCGTCGACACATTCGAATCCGACTTCAATCTGATCTACAGCACCGCGCGCAACACCGATCCCGAGGACACGGTCCGGCCGTCGACCCTGATCGGCGACAACGACGTCCTCGAAGACGCGCTCTTCGTCGATGCGAGCTCCAACCGCCCGGACTACCGACTGCTCGCCGGCACGACTGGCATCAGCCCGGCCATCGACGCCGGCGACGGAACGATCGACGGCATCCTGTTGTCGCGACTGTTCACCCGCGCGACGACTGAGGACGGGGAAGCGGATGCTCCGCCGATCGACCTCGGCTATCATCTACCTTGAACGCAAACGGAGTCACCATGATCAGCGCCCGCAATTTTCTCGCTCTCACTCTCTGCGCCGTGTGTGCCTGCGGCGGCAGTAGCAGCAGCGACAGTCGCAATCCCAATCCCACCAATACTCCCGTTCAAAACACCCCCGGACAGGGCACGCCCGCCACTCCGACGTTGACGCAGACGCAGATGCCGACGGTAACCGGTACACCGCCAACGCCGACACCGACGCCGACCACCGACCCGAACGCCTCGCCGACACCGACGGTCCGCCCGGGCAGCGCTATTTTCGTGCGGGCCGACGTCGGCGACGACGGCAACGACGGCCGATCACCGAGCGAGGCGATGCAGACCATTGCTGCCGGCCTAGAGGCGCTGCCCAACCTGACGTCGGGGCGAACCCTGATCGTCGGACCCGGCGTCTACAACGAAGACCTGCGCGACATTCCGTCGGGCACCGCCGAGCAACCGGTGATCCTCTTGGCCGATCCGAGCGGTCAATCGACGCGCGACCGGGCAGGCCAGGTGTCTCTCGTCGGCTCGTCTAGCGGTTCGACCATCACCATCTCCGGCGGCGAGTTCATCACCATCGACGGCTTCGCCATCCGCGGCGCCAGCGGTGGTAACCGCGCCGGTATCGACGTTCGCACCTCGAGCGACATTACGGTGCGCAACTGCGACATCAGCGGCGGCCAGCAACAAGCCGACGGAGTCGCCATCCTCACTTCGGAGAACGTCGACCTGATCAACAATCTGATCTGGGAAAACGGCCGGCGCGGCGTGCGTATCGCCGGCGGTGGTGACGGCTCTCAAAACGTGCGGCTGATCAACAACACCATCGCCAACAACGGCGGTCAGGGAGTCGTCATCGGCACCACCGATGTCGGTTCGGAAGCGACATTGCTCTTCAACATCATCCAGAACAACATCAGCGACCAGGGCATCCAGATCCTCGTCACCGTTCCGTCGTTGGCGTTCTACGAGTCGGACACCAATCTCGTCTCCCCCGGACGCTACAGCCCCGAGAGTCTGCCTGCAGATTTCGACATCAACGAGGACGCCTTGTTCGTCGACGAGATCGACGGCATCTTCCTGCTCTTCGACGAAGAAGCGGGACAATCGCGCACCAGTCCGGCGGTCGACATAGCTTTCGAAGATGCCTTTCCCGAGGATCTGGCCAGCGAGCTGGCGGCGCTCAAATCGCGCACCACCTCGATCAACCTCGCACCCGACAGCGACACACTCGATCTCGGCTACCACATTCTCTCCAACACGGGTGAGCCGATTCCCGTCTCGCGAACGTTCTACGTCCGCGACTCCGGTGACGACGATCGCTCGAGTGGACGTTCGCCCGACGACGCCTTCGCCACCATTCGCCGCGCCCTCGTCGCCGCCGACGCCGGCGACCGGATCATCGTCGGACCGGGCGGTTATTCCGGGGACCTCGGTATCGAGTTCGAGTCGACGCGGGACACGCCACTGACCCTGCTCGCCGATCCCACCGGTACCATGACCGGCGACTCGCCCGGCGACGTCGAAGTCCTGGCCACGCGGATCGGGTTTCGCCTGACCGGCGCTTCCTTCATCGTCATCGACGGGTTCACCATCCTCGGCGCCTCCGAAGCGGGCGTGCTGATTCGCAGCGGTTCGGAGAACATCACCGTGCGCAACTGTTTCATCGATGGCGTCGGCGAGCTCACCGACGGGCAGGGCGACGGCATCACGGTCGACGACTCGGAAGACGTCTTCCTCATCAACAACGCCATATCGTTCCATGACGGCAACGGCATCCATATTCGCCGCTCCAATCGCACGCGGATGATCAACAATACCATCGCCGAAAACGGCGTGCGCGGAATTCGCGTGCGCTCGGGAGCCGATCCGGTCACCGGGACGTTCATCCAGAACAACATCGTCTACTTCAGTGGCGAGGTGCTCGTCGACCTCGACACCGAGTCGGCGGACTCGGCAACCCTGCGCAACAACCTCGTCTTTCCCGACGCCTACCGGCCCCTTTCGACGTCGGAGCTACCGAGGCGCACCGACATCCACGAGGACGCCGACTTCGTTTCCTTCGCCGACTTTCACCTCAACCAGGGCAGTCCCGCGCGCAACGCCGCCGATCGCACCACCGACCCGGCCATCGAGCGCGACTTGGCGATGCGCACGACGGCTTCCGACGACGACCCAGACGACGACCTGCTCGACATCGGCTACCACTTTCCCATCCTACCGGAGGGGCCGACTCCGACGCCGGATCGCGGGTAGCGAGAGCGAGCTAGCAGAACCCCCGGCGCGGTGCCGGATCATTCATATGAAGAAACTTTTCGAAGCGATATCGCGCCAGCGATCACCGACCTCAGCCTGCGCCTGAGCCTCGCCTGAGCCTACGAGCGCTTGTCCTCCGGAGCCATGGCGAAGGGGGAGCGAGTTTCAGGGAAGATACCCAGAGCCGAGCCGTTCGAAGGCCGCGACCTGCGCGTCGCGCCAGGCATCGTCGCGACCGAGCTCGCCGGCGAGGACGTCGGCGACGCGCGGTGCCGCCTCGATCGCCGCACG
Organism: uncultured Binatia bacterium (SeqCode); assembly: GCA_965216585.1. Lineage (GTDB taxonomy): Bacteria > Desulfobacterota > Binatia > HRBIN30 > CADEER01 > CADEER01. Next base: position 2,575,310 of record CBDCGC010000003.1, read on the forward strand.
TGCGTCGAGCAACAGTGCCCGCGTGCGACGCGACAGGACATCTTCGACGGTGCGCGCCATTTCTCGCCGCGCCGCCCATACCACCTGGCCAACGCGATAGGGCAGGCGATCGTGCAGCGGCTCGTCGCGTCCCTCACCCTCGTCGAGAAAGACCTGCACCGCATCGGCGTGAGCTCCGTACATCTGCATGTGCAGGTCGGTGATCAAACCGGGGTCATCGCGATCGACCCAGCCGTGTAAACGCAGTTCTTCGGTAGCGCACGGCCGTTCGTCCAAACCGCCTACCGCAACCGCGTCGTTCACCGTGTCCTCCGCCATCTTGCGGTAGGTCGTCCACTTGCCGCCGATGATGGTCACCAGCCCCGACTCGGAGACGAGCACACTGTGCTCGCGCGAGACGGACTTGCTCTCGGCGGCGGCATCCTCGGAGCGAACCAGCGGTCGCAAGCCGGCGAAGACGCTGAGAACGTCGTCCGCCGACGGGTCGTGGCGCAAGTAGCGGCCGGCGTTGCGCAGGATGAAGCCGATTTCCTCCGCCATCGGTCGAGGCTCGATGGTCGCTTCATCGATCTCGGCGTCGGTCGTGCCGACGAGGACGCGGCCGTACCAGGGAATGACGAAGAGGACGCGGCCGTCGTCGGTCTGCGGCACCATGATCGCCGTGTCGCTGGGCTGGAAGGAGCGGTCGAGAACGACGTGCACACCCTGACTCGGCCGCACCAGCTCGCTGGCGCCGGCGTCGTCGAGACGGCGCAGGCGATCGGAAAACACGCCCGTCGCATTGATCACGACCTTGCCGGCGATCTCGAGTGTCTGATCCGTTTCGACGTCGCGCGCAGCGACACCGCTGATCGTTCCGTCGCCACCCTTGAGCAGTCTCTCGACTCGCATGTAGTTGAGCACCGCCGCACCGTGATCGATGGCGGTCTGCGCCAGCGCCAGCGCCAGCCGGGCGTCGTCGAACTGGGCGTCGTGGTACATCGTGCCACCGAGAAGATTCTTCGTCTCGACGTTGGGAATGCGCTCGATCGTCTCCTCGCGGCCGAGCCGGCGCGAGCGCGCGATATTGAGCTTGCCGGCCAACACGTCGTAGACGCGCAGACCAATGCCGTAAAACGGCCCCTCCCACCACCGGTAGCGAGGCACCACGAATGCAAGATCGCGCACGAGATGCGGCGCATTGCGGCACAGGAGCCCGCGCTCGCGCAGCGCTTCCAACACCAGTGCTACGTTGCCCTGCTGCAGATAGCGCACACCGCCGTGCACCAGCTTGGTGCTGCGACTCGACGTCGCCTGGGCGAAGTCGCACTGTTCGAGCAACAACGTGCGGTAGCCGCGCGTCTGCGCATCGACGGCGATGCCCAGACCCGTAGCGCCACCGCCGACGACGATGACATCCCAAGGTTCGCCGTCGAGGCGCTTCAGCATCGCGTCGCGGTCCATCGGAGTAGCGTGGATACCACGCCAGCCCCGGTGGGCAAGCACTCCAGGTAGCTTGCGATTCGGTTCCATCAACGACTCATACGGAGTATGTGTCGGCGCGATGAGACTCCCCTTCGTTTCGCACCTGGTTGCATGGGCGCTGACGATCACCGCGGCGATCCCATCATCGGCGCAGGAAGCGTGGACCAACCACGGGCCGGACGGTGGATCGGTGACGGCCATCGCCTACGGCCGCGCTTCTGATTCCATCGTCGTCGCCGGCACCGAACGCGGTGGCGTCTACCGCAGCACGGACGGCGGTGTCACCTGGTCGGCGCGCTCCAATGGACTGCCGAGCTTGACGGTCCAGAGCTTGGCGCTGGCACCGTCGGGCACGCTTTTCGCCGGCCTGGTGGGCGACGGCGTCTACGCCAGCGACGACGGCGGCGCGACGTGGACGGCGCGCAACGACGGTCTACCGCCGGTCGCCACGGTGCTGGCCCTGGCCGTCGATGCCACGGACGAACGGACCCTCTACGCAGCCGTGTCGGGCGACGGCGTCTTCATCACGACCGACGGCGGCGCCACGTGGAACGCCATCAATCAAGGATTGACCAGCCGCGAGGTGGCGGCGCTTGCGCTCACCGGCGGTGCCGCCGCGACCCTCCTCGCCGGCACGCAAGTCGGCGTGTTCGAGCTCGACGACTCCGACACGACCTGGCGCGCCGCCGGTCCACTGCCGGGCAGCACCGACGTGCTCGCTCTCGCGGTCGACGTAGCCGATCAGGCGCGCCTCTACGCCGGAACGCTCGACGGCCTGTCGGTTTCGCAAAACGGCGGTGCTACGTGGGCGGTTCTCGGCGAGAGCGACCTCGGCGGCCGCGTCGACGCCATCGAGGTCGACCCCAACAGCGCCAACACGCTCTACGTCTGTGCCGGTTTCGGCAGCGCCGCCACGGTCTACAAGTCGACCAACCGAGGAAGCAACTGGCAACCCATGGACAGTGGGCTGGGCGGCAACGGTGTTCTCTCTCTCGCCGTCGCACCGATCGAATCCGCCACCATTCTCGCCGGCGTGCGCGGCGAGGGGATCTTTCGCTCGCTCAACGGGGCGCTCGGCTGGGCGACTTCGAGCAGCGGCTTGTCGGCGTCGGACGTTCTCGCCCTTACTGTCGCTCCATCCGCGACGAGCACCGTCTACGCCGGTATGAACTTTGTCGCCGGTAGCTCGCAGGCGCGCGTCTTCGCCAGCGATGATGCGGCGCTTTCCTGGCAAGCCAGCGGCGAAGGCTTGCCGCCGATGCCGATCACGGCGCTCGCCACCGCCGGCAGCGGGCGCATCGTATTTGCCGGCGGTCTCCCCAGCGGCGCCGATCGGCCGATCTACCGCACCACCAATCACGGATCGACATGGTCATCCGCCGATAGCACCTTCGACGCCGCCCTGGTCGTCGACCTCGAGGCGGCGAGCACCACCGTCGTCTATGCCGCCACCGAAAACGGCGTCTACCGCTCCGACGACGCCGGTTTCATGTGGGAGCGGAAGAGCACCGGACTGCCCGCCGGCCGCGTCGAAGACATCGCAATCGATCCCTCCGACTCCGAGAAGCTCTACGCCGTTGCTGCCAGTTCCGTGTTCGAGACCACCGACGGCGCGGAAGGTTGGCGGCGGCGCGGCGACGTCTTTGACGGCGTGTCACTGATCGCCGTCGCTGTCGATCCGTTTTCTGCCGGTGTCGTCTATGTCGGCGGCACCGACGTCTTCGCCACCGACAACGGCGGCCTGACCTGGCAGAGCGCCAGCGCCGGGCTGCCGGAGTCGGCCGTGACGGCGATCGTCGCCGACGGCGCGCGGCCAGCGGTCCTCTATGCAGCGACACGCTCCGATGGCGTCTACGTCAGCGAGAACGGCGCCCAGAGTTGGCGGCGCTTCAGTCCCGGCCTCTTCGTCGAGAGCGTCGAGGATCTCGCCTACGCGCCGAGCGAACCGCCACTCCTGCTCGCCGCAACCCAGGGCGGCGGCGTCTTCCGCATCGCGGTGCCGATCCCGACCGCAACCCCAACCATGTTGGAAACCAACACACCCACCGCGACTCCGCTCGGCGTGATCTGTGTCGGCGACTGCGACGGCAACCAACGAGTCTCCATCGGCGAGCTCATCACCGCAGTCAACATCGCCCTCGGCACCGCCGAGCTCGACGCCTGCCCGGTCATCGACGCAGACTCAAACCAAAGAGTCTCCATCGGCGAGCTCATCGCCGCGGTAAGATCGGCGCTCGACGGCTGTCCGGGTTCATAGCCAGAAAGATTGGCCAACCGTTGAGGCGAGCTCAGAAGATCGACAGCAGTCGTGCTCAATCTGCGGCACTGGGCATTCAAACCAAGAATTCGCTCACCAATACTTCACCCTGGTTTGTCACCAATGCGATGACAGAGCTGTCAACTCGGGCGGCGAAAGTCCGAAATGGTGCAGTGCGTGAATTGAGAGGGTCTGCTTTGTAGCTCACGAGTGAGCCACAAGACCGTTTGTGGCTCACTTTCTCTCATTTTTGAGCCACAAATACCCTTGTGGCTCATCCGTGAGCTAGAACGCCTCTCGGCCTTCGGCGATGTTCAACAGATCGCGCAGCGCTAGAACAGCGGGAATTCGGCCGCGAGACGGCGAGATCACTGCAATAATATTACTCTTTTGCATCAAGGAGAGGATTCTTTTTGCTGTCGGAACGGGAATCCCCGCGGAAACCACGAAATCGGTGCTTTGAAAAACAGGTCGGGAGAACATCCAGTCGAGAGCCTGAGTTCCGTACTGTGACCGAGTCAGTTCCCGAAGTCTGGGCTTCATGTCTTCATAGAGATTCAGAATGTCGGTCGCTTTTTTGTGGTTGACTTCGGCTTGGAGTCGCGTCGCTTCGAGAAAGAAGCGACACCAACCCGTCCAATCGCCGTCACGAGAGACGGCGAGCAGACCCTCGTAGTACTCTTCGCGGCGCGCCTCCAAATAGGCAGAGAGGTAAAACATGGGAGCGCGGATCATGCCAGCTTGCCACAAGAAGAGCGGAATCAGCATTCGCCCGAGGCGACCATTTCCATCGAGAAAGGGATGCAGCGATTCGAATTCTGCGTGCAGAATGGCAAGTTGAACCAGGCGGTCGTCCGTATCGGTGTTTGCGTACTTCTCCCACCGGGATAGGGCATCGGGAAGGTCGCCAGCCGCTACTGGTACGAACCTCGCTTGCTCCAGCGTGCAGCCGGGTGGTCCGATCCAGTTTGGTACGCGGCGAAGCTCGCCCGGGTTTTTCCCCTGGCCTCGCACTCCGTCGAGAAGGAGTCGGTGTGCTTCGCAGATCACCCGCACGCCGAGCGGAAGTCGTTCCATCATTGCTTCCGCCTCACGCAACGCGCGGCGATAGTTCAGCACCTCCTGGATGTCCGCCACTCGTTCCGGCGTCGGATCGCTACCCTTGCTGTCGGCCTCAAATTTCAAGACCTCGTCGAACGTCGCCTCCGTTCCCTCGATCCGCGAGGAAAGCACGGCTTCCTGAGTCGTCAGTGGGCTCAACAGGACGGCCGGATTGGGAACGGCTCCGAGCACACCGTCGTAGCGGGCAACCGCCGCGGCAGCCGGACCGAGAAGCGGAATGAGCTCCTCCCACCGTAGGCGTTCCGGTGGGAAGGCACCCACGTGGTAGTGAACGGCACCAGTCATCGTACAGGCGTCAGCTCCCCGATCATACTCGGAAGACTTTCATGACTTCGTCGCCGAGGTGGTTGATGACCTTTACAGCGATGCGACCTGAGCTCGGTTTCTCGAACGGGCGCGACGTATCGCTGTTGAACGTGGCCCGGGCTTCTTCGTTGATTTCTGCTTTCAGCGTCGTCTTGAGCGACCGCGAGAGCCTTCGCCTTCTGATCAAAGACCAAGCCATCCTGGCTTTGCTTGCGCTTCTTCGGTTTGGGAATCGGGGAAATGAACGACGCCGTGCGGCGTCGTTCCACCAGACGGTTGGTCGGCTGACCCGTCTCGTCGAGCTCCCAGTGACGGTCCGGGCGATCGTAGGGAGAGTTGAGAACCGGTTGCTCGAAGAATCGCTCACTCATAGTCAGCCAACCACGACTGCCGCAATGCAGCCCCGGCAACGAGAATTTCCGGCCAACGAAACCACTGGATCAACAGGAAAACAACATCTTCAAGTAGAGATGATCCCGAGATACAGCGCCTCGCTCGACCAAAGTACAGTACGCCTCTCTTTGTAACTTCGTGCCTTCGTGTTGAAAGCGACTCAACTCTGAGCTGCCATCGAGTCTTATTCTCGTGTATCGTTGGCTGCGATGAGCTTCCTTCGTGTCGCGCTGGCCTTGTCCATCTCGATCGCCACCTCGGCGCAGGCGCAGATCGACTTCTGCACCTTGATCGATGCGCGCATCGTTGCCGACGACGGGCAGTTTCTCGGCCGCATCACCACCGACACTCTGGCCAATGACTCGATCACCAACCCCTTTGGTCCGCACGGTAGCCAGGTTTCGTCGATTTCGATCTTCAATCAGCTCAGTACCTACGGTAATGCGCGCAACCTCGTCTCGCCGTTTCACCCGACGACGCTTCAGCCGCCGCGCATCCGCCGCAACTCACAAACCCTGGCGCGCCTGACCATCAACACCACCTTCGCCGATCGCGTCGATCCCAACGGCTTGATCGCCTGGCTGCGTTCCTCCCAACCCGACATGTGTGGCCAGCCGGCAACACCCACTCTGACGCCGACCGAGCCGGCCACGCCGACGCAAAGCGAGACTCCGACCAACACGATCGCGCCGCCCACCGCCACGCCGCCACCCCCTTCGTTCACACCGACCGCCACGCTCACCGGAACGCCGACCGATACACCGACGATCACACTCACGCCGAGCGACACACCCACACCGACCGAAACGCCGACACCGACGTTGACACCGACTCCCGGTCCCTGCTTCGGCGACTGCAACTTCGACGGCCGCATCGCCATCAATGAGCTCATCCTCGGCGTCGGCATCGCCCTGGGCGATCAACCACTCGAGCGTTGCGAGAATCTCGACATCGATCACAGCGGTCTGATCTCGATCTCGGAGCTGATCCGCGCCGTTCGCTCGGCCCTGCTCGGCTGCCTGCCGCTCAACAGCCCAACGCCGACGTCGCCGACGGCCACGGCAACGCCGTCGCCGACCAGCACGCGGATTCCCAGCGCCACCACTTCGCCGACACCGACGGCGACGATCACCCCACTCCCCGAATGTCCAGGTGTGAACCGCGCCGCGGCGGTGTTCCAGGAGCTGGCCGATCTCAACACCGAAGAGCGCGAGCTATCCCAACTGGCCGTCGTTCTCGACGTCAGCGACGAGCGCCAGCGCCACGGCGTCACCGTCTCGTTCTCCGCCTGCGCCGCGCAAGGCCCGGGCGAGTTGACGATCTTGGTCGCCGGCGCCGGCGAGGATCAAACCGCGATCGCGCCAATCCCGACGACGTGTGGCGAGATCGCCACGGTCTCCAGCATCTTCACGTATCAGCTCGCGCCGGGAACCTATCCGCTCTCGGTGTTCATCTCCGGCGACGGCACGATTACGGGTGGCGCGATCCGCATCGGCGAAGCGCCTTTCGAACCGGCGACGACGCGCAACATCCTGTCGCCGCTCTCCCTGGTCGCCGGCGAGTCGGAAATTCCCGATCTGCGCACAACGGTCAGCGTCGAGCGCCCCTGCAGCACGGTGCGCTTGGGCGTCAGCCTCGTCGTTTCCGGCCTGCAGCCCGACATCACCTTCCAGGCGCGCGTCCGCAGCGATGGCCAAGCAGATCGTATCAGTCCGACGTTCCAAGCCGGCAGCGCCAGCCAGCCGACGACCAACAACTTCACCGCCAGCTACCAGGATCTTCCCCTCGGTGAGCAGACGTTCTCCATCATCATCGAACAGACCGGCAGCCCGGCCATCTACCAGCGCACCTCCGAGGTCGTCGTCGATCTGCGCTGATCACGACCGTTGGTAGACGCGGCCTTCGAAGGCCGCCCGCATCAGCTCTTTGGTGTACTCGGTCTGTGGATTTTCGAACACGGACTTCGCTTCGCCCTGCTCGACGACGACACCGCGGCGCATGACGACGAGGTGATGACTCATGGCGCGCACGACGCGCAAGTCGTGCGAGATGAACAGATAGGCGATGCGATGCCGTTCCTGCAGGCCGCGCAGGAGCTCGACGATCTGCGCCTGCACCGACACGTCGAGGGCCGACGTCGGCTCGTCGAGAACGACGAGCTCGGGGTGAAGGACCATCACTCGAGCGATGGCCACGCGCTGGCGCTGGCCACCCGATAGCTCGTGCGGGTAGCGGAAGCGCAGCTCGGGGTCGAGCTCGACTTCTTTCAACGCCTCGATGACGAGCTCATCGCGCTCGTCGCCGCCACTACCGATGCCGTGCACGTCCAATCCCTCTTCGACGATTTGTCGCACCGACATACGCGGGCTCAGCGAGCCGAATGGATCCTGAAAAACGATCTGCATCTGACGCCGCAAGGGGCGTAGATCGGCGCCACTGACACCGGCAATCGAGCGTCCCGCGAATTCGATCTCGCCGCGGCTGTCGATCAGCCGCAACAGCGCCAGGCCGAGCGTCGTCTTGCCCGAGCCACTCTCGCCAACCACACCGACCGTCTCGCCTGCGCGTACCCGCAGGCTGATGCCGTCGGCCGCTTTTACATGGTCGACGGTGCGGCGCATGACACCCTTCTTGATGGGGTACCAGACGCGCAGGTCGTCGCATTCGGCAACCACCTGGGCATCGCCGGCAAGTGCGGCCGGCAAACCGCGCGGCTCGGAGGAAAGCAGGTGCACGGTGTACGGGTGCTGTGGCGACGCGAAGATCGATGCGCAATCGCCTTGCTCGACGATCTCGCCGCGCTGCATGACGCAGACACGGTCGGCGATGCGTCGCACGATACCGAGATCGTGCGTGATGAAGAGCATCGCCATTCCCAGTCGCTGCTGCAGCGATTCGAGAAGCTCGAGCAACTGCGCCTGGATGGTGACGTCGACGGCCGTCGTCGGCTCGTCGGCGATCAGCAGCTCGGGCTCATTGGCGAGTGCCATGGCGATCATCACACGCTGGCGCTGGCCGCCTGAAAGCTCGTGCGGATAGGCGCCGAGTCGGCGTTCCGGCTGCTGGATACCGACCAACTCGAGCAACTCGAGCGTGCGCTCTCGCGCTTCGTTCTCATTCAGACTGCGGTGCAGCTCCAGGGTTTCGCCGATCTGCTTTTCCACCGTGTGCAGCGGGTTGAGCGAGGTCATGGGTTCTTGAAACACCATCCCCACCTGGTCGCCGCGCATCTCGCGCAAGAAGTCATCACCGGCACCAATGACGTCACGGGCGCGGAAGCGAATTCTCCCACTCGGATGCGAAGCATTCGGATAGGGCAACAGTTGCATGATCGACAGTGCCGTGACCGACTTCCCCGAGCCGCTCTCACCGACCAGCGCCACCGTTTCGCCCGGCGCGACATCGAAGCTCACACCGCGTACGGCATCGACCGCTTTGTCGCCGCGGCCGAAGCGCACGCCCAGATCCTCGACATGCAGCAGAGCGCTTTCGCTGGACGATGCGCCGGCGATTGCGGCAGCGAGAGGCTTTTCGAGCGCCGCCGTGTCGGTTTCGTCATCACCCTCGTCGCCGACTGCTTTGCGCGGATCGAATGCGTCGCGAACGCCTTCGCCGATGAAGACCATCATCGAGAGTGTCAGGGCGAGCACGAAGAAGGCGGTGAAACCGAGCCAGGGCGCGTGCAGGTTGTCTTTCCCCTGCTTGAGCAGCTCGCCCAGCGATGGCGAACCGGGGGGTAGGCCAAAGCCGAGGAAGTCGAGCGAGGTCAGCGTCACCAGTGCGCCACTGGTGATGAAGGGCAGAAAGGTCAGCGCCGCCACCATCGCGTTGGGCAGGACGTGGCGCAAGATGATGCGCACATCCGACAACCCGAGCGCCCGTGCCGCGCGGACGTAGTCGAAGTTGCGCGCGCGCAGGAACTCGGCGCGCACGACGCCGACCAGCGACGTCCACTGAAAGAGCAACATCAAACCGAGTAGCCACCAAAAGCTCGGCGTGACGACGCTGGCGAGAATGATCAGAAGGTAGAGGGTCGGCAAGCCCGACCAGATCTCGATGAATCTCTGGAAGAAGAGATCGACCCAGCCGCCAAAGTAGCCCTGGACGGCGCCAGCCGCGATGCCGACCAGAGAAGAGAAGAGCGTCAGGATCAAGCCGAAGAGGACCGAAATACGAAAGCCGTAGATGACGCGAGCGACGACATCGCGCGCCTGATCGTCGGTGCCGAGCCAGTTGCGCCAGGTCGGCGACGACGGCGACGGTCGATCCAGGCCGTAGATGACCGTGTCGTAGCGGTAGGGAATCGGCGGCCAGACGATCCAACCCTTCTCTTCGATCAGCTCCTGTACTTCCGAATCGCTGTACTCCGCCTCGGTTTCGAGAAAACCGCCAAACTCGGTTTCGGCGTACGACCGAAGCACCGGCGCGTACGGAGCTCCGTCATACCAGACGAAGAGTGGCCGGTCATTGGCGATGAAGTCGGCGAAAAGGGAGAGGACGAAGAGCGCCGTGAAGACGTAGAGCGACCACACCGCCCTGCGGTTGGCGCGAAACTTCGCCAAGCGGCGCTGACTCAACGGCGACATTGAAGGTTCGCGCTACCGCCGGGCGAAATCGATGCGCGGATCGACCAGCATGTAAGTCAGATCCTCGACCAGCTTCATCACCAGGCCAAGCAGGGTGAAGAAATAGAGCGTGCCGAACATGACCGGATAGTCTCGGTTGATGGCAGCCTGGAAGCCGAGCAGGCCCAGGCCGTCGAGGGAGAAGATCACTTCGATGAGCAACGAGCCGGTGAACAGAATGCCGACGAACGCGGCGGGGAAGCCGGCGATGACGATCAGCATGGCGTTGCGAAAGACGTGGCCGTACATCACGCGCCGTTCGCTCAGGCCCTTGGCGCGCGCCGTCAGCACGTAGTTCTGCGAAATCTGGTCGAGGAAGGAATTCTTGGTCAGCATGGTCAGCGCCGCAAACGAACCGATCACCATCGACGTCACCGGCAGCGCCAGATGCCAGAAGTAGTCGGTGATCTTCGCCCACGCCGACAGATCGTCCCAGTTGTCGGAGACCAGGCCGCGCAGGGGGAACCAGTCGAAGTAGCGGCCGCCCGCGAAGACGACGATCAACAAGATGGCAAAGAGAAAACCCGGGATCGCGTTGCCGACGATGATCGCACCCGACGTCCACGCATCGAAGCTCGAACCGTCGCGCACCGCCTTGGCGATGCCGAGCGGGATCGACACCAGGTAGGTGATCAACAGCGTCCACAACCCGAGCGAGATCGACACCGGCATCTTTTCCACCACCAGCGACACCACCGAGCGATCGCGAAAGAAGCTGTCACCGAAATCGAAGCGGAGGAAGTTCCCCATCATTGAAAGGAACCGCTGCAGCGGCGGTTTGTCGAAGCCGAACTGGCGTTCGAGCTGGGCAATGAGCTCCGGCTCCAGTCCTTGCGCGCCGCGGTAGGCGCTGCTGCCCTTGCTCGCCTGCGTTTTGGCTCCCGCATCGCCGCTCTTGCCACCGCCAAAGCGGGCCGTCGCCGACACCCCGGTGTCGCGGAACTCGGCGATGATCCTCTCCACCGGACCGCCGGGAGCGGCGTGGATGATGGCGAAGTTGAGAATCATGATACCGAGCAACGTCGGTATCATCAGCAGCAGGCGGCGGACGATATACGCGGCCACGACTTACTCGCCTTTTTCCGCGTCGGGCGGCGCTGCTTTCTTTCCCGACAGGGCCGCGTCCTTTTCGGTGTCGATCCACCACGTATCGGTGATCTGCACACCTTTGTCGGGAATCACCTCCGGCATGCCAAACTTGTTCCAATAGACCAAGCGGTCGTAGGCGATGTACCAATGCGGAATGACCCAATGACCCCATTGCAGCACGCGGTCGAGCGCGCGCGCGCGGTGGACGAGAGAGCGGCGGTCGGGCGCGGCAATGACCTTTTCGACCAGGTCGTCGATGACCGGGCTCTTCGCCCCGGCGCGGTTGGCTCCGCCCTTGGCATCGGCAAAGGCCGACGACCAGAAGGTGCGCTGCTCGTTGCCCGGCGACGAGCTGGCCGGAACACCGGACACGATCATGTCGTAGTCGTAGTCCTCGAGGCGGCGGATGTACTGCGCCGTGTCGACGATACGCACCTTGGCGGCGACGCCGAGGCGTTCGAGGTTCTTGGTGAACGGCAAGACGATGCGCTCGAACTGCGGATCGTAGAGGAGAACCTCGAAGCTCATTGCGCCGTGCTCGGCATGGCTGAGCTTCTTGCTTTGCTTGTCGACCCGCCACCCCGCCGCCCTGAGCAAGGCCACGGCTTCGCGCAAGTTGGCGCGGATCCGACCGCTGCCGTCCGTCACCGGTGGATTGTATTCGCGCGTGAACACCTCGGCCGGCAAGGCGTCCCGGTGCGGCTCGAGCAGCGCCAGCTCCTCCCCTTCCGGTAGGCCGGTCGCCGCCAGCTCCGAGTTGTCGAAATAGGATCGATTTCGCGTGTACTGGCCGTAGAAGAGATTCTTGTTCGACCATTCGAAGTCGAGCGCATAGGTCAGCGCCGCGCGCACGCGGCGGTCCTGAAAGATCGGCCGGCGCGTGTTGAAGACGAAGCCCTGCATCCCAGATGGCCGCTTGTGCGGCGCCGTTCGTTTGACGATGCGCCCGTCGCGCACCGGCGGGATGTCGTAGTGCGTCGCCCAGGTCTTGGATGCGTTCTCCCGGCGCAGGTCGTAGTCACCGGCCTTGAACGCCTCGGTCGCGACGTTGGAGTCGCGGAAGTAGTTGAAGCGCAGAACGTCGAAGTTCCACCGCCCGGCATTGACCGGCAGCTTCGCCGCCCAATAGTTCTCAGCCCTCTCGTACTCGACGAAGCGTCCGGCCTCGAAGCGACCGATCTTGTACGGCCCGCTGCCGAGGGGTGGATCGAGCGTCGTCTTCTCGAAATCGCGCGACTGCCAGTAGTGCTTGGGGAGAACCGTCAGCTCACCGAGAATCAGTGGCAACTCGCGGTTCTCACCCGGCTCGAACACGAACCTCACCGTCCGCGCGTCGATGCGCTCGGCCCGCGCGACCGCCGCATAGTAGGATCGGTAGTTCGGTCGGCCCTTGTCGCGCAGGGTCTCGAAGCTCCAGATCACATCGTCGGCGGTGATCGGCTGGCCGTCGTGCCAGCGCGCCTCGGCGCGCAAGACGAAGAGCACCCACGAGCGATCGGCCGGCGTTTCGACCGACTCGGCCAGTAGCCCGTAGGCGGAGAACGGCTCGTCGGCCGACAGAGTCATCAGCGAATCGTAGATCAGCGCGGCGCCGGCACTCGGGCTGCCCTTGATGATGAAGGGGTTGAAGCTGTCGAAGGTGCCGATGGCGAGCTGCATTAGCGAACCGCCCTTCGGCGCCTGCGGATGGACGTAGTCGAAGTGGCGGAACTCCACTCCGTATTTGAGGTCGCCGTGCATGGCCAGCCCGTGCACCGGGCCCGACGCCGGAACGTCTTGCTCGCCATGCGACGGCGCCGCCAGCAGCGAAAGCAAGAGTAGAGCCGCCGGTAGCCTGAAGGAGTTGTGTTTGGGCATGGGGTTCGCTCAACTCTACGCGAATCCGATCAGCGGACCAACGCGCCCGTCGTTGCTGCGTGGTACTTGGTCCGCCGCGCCGATCGTCGTAACCTTGGCAACCTATCTGGGGCAACCTATCTGGCGGGGGGGAAACCATGCAACTAGCAATTCAACTCTCAGGCGGTCAGGTTCGGCGAGACAAGCCCGGCATCGAGGCAATCGTCGACGATGCCGTGTTGGCCGAAGAGCTCGGCTTCTCGACGGTCTTTCTACCCGACCACTACGTCGCCGAAGCTCTCGGCACGCTGCAGCGCGACATCCCGATGTACGAGATGTTCTTCGCCATGGCGACGCTGGCCCAACAAACCAAGTCGATCAGAATCGGCAGCCACGTCGCCTGTATGTTGTTCCGCCACCCAGCCATGCACGCGCGCCTCTTTGCCCAGATCGACGAAGCCAGTCGAGGTCGCGTCATCGCCGGCGTCGGCGCCGGCTGGACGCGGGCGGAGTTTGAAATGATGGGAATTCCCTTCCCCGGTCCATCGGAACGCCTGAAGACGATGGACGAAGCGGTCGCCATCATGCGCGGCCTGTGGAGCGAGGAGTCGTTTTCGTTCCAAGGCGACTACTACAGTGTCACCGATGCCTGTTGTCTTCCCAAGCCGTTCCAGAAACCCGGACCGCCGATCATGCTCGGCGGCAGCGGCAATGGCATCCTGCGCCGCGCCGGCGAGTGGGCCGACATCATCCACATGGTGCCGGTGATCGGCACGGCGGGAACGACCACACTCGAAGAAATCCAGAAATTCTCCGATGCATCACTGCGCGCCAAGCTCGAGCGCGTTGCCAAGGCCGCTGAGAAAGCCGGCCGGCGGCGCGACAGCGTCTCTTTCGCATCGACGATCTTTCGCTACGAAATGACCGAGACACCGCAGCAGACCCAGGAGCACGCCGAGCAGATGGGGCAGTTGTTCGGAGTCTCGGCGAGTGAGCTACTGAAGCACCCGGTGTCCCTGATCGGCACTCCCGAGGAATTGATCGGCGAGCTGAAACGCCGCGAAGCCGAGCACGGCCTCTCGCTCCTGGCGCTGAACTTCGCATCCCAAGACGAGCTGCGAGCATTCGGAGAGAAAGTCTTGCCGCACGTTTGAAAAGCGTTCCGCCGTTCTACTTGGCGAGATCGCCGAGGCTCTGAATCTTTTCGAAGTCAATGCATACGAAGACACCGTGTGCTTCCACGGTCACAATGTCGCCTGCAATGCACTTGGCGTCGGTGAAAATTCGCTTGCCCTCGACCTTGCGCACCTGCCCCTCGAAGCGGATCTCGCGATATAGCGGAGTCGGCTTGTGGAACTTCGTTTCCAGCCGCACCGTCGGACCGGCACTCCCTGCCAACAAGTTGGCAACGTTCAAGACTTGATCGAAAACACCGGCGATCACCGCGCCGTGAACGCAGCCGGGCGGACCTTCATAAACGTCACCGAAAGTAGCCGTCGCGATCGATTTCGTCCCCTGGTTTGCGAAACGCAGCGGCACCGCGACCGGGTTGCGTTCGCCCATGACGAAGTCGTAGCGAAAGATCTCTTCGAGGGTGCAGCCGTGTTCGGTCGGATAACGCGAGTGCGGCGGGTCGGGAACGTGTCGCTCCAGGCGCTCGATCATCGCCGCGAGCTCAGTGGCAAGCGCACCCAGCTCGGCATCATCGCCGCGAACCCGAACCGACACTTCCATCAAGCGCCGCAAGTTGTCGACGAAAGCTTGGTGCGCATCCTCGGACATAGGCAGTGTGATACCACTCGGGCGTGTGATCGGCATCCCGTTGGCCGGTGTTTCAACAGAGTGCGACTCTCGGAGGAAGTCAGTCGCCCCGTGCATTCCGGTCAGTCTGCGCGGGCTCGTTGTCCATGCGTCAGCTCGACCGATTTGTTGCGGCTCCCGCCGTATCAACAAGAAGCCGCAAGACGCGATTGACCGACTCTGTGTCGGGAAACACCGCTACCAGTTCAGCTTCAATCAAGACGAGGTTGGATCCGGCCCGTGCCTCTTCTAGGTACTTGCCTCGAGTGCCACCTTCGAGCTTCGAAAGGTCATACTCCGGTCGCAAGTCGTCACGCTTCTTCTTCGCGGATGCCTTGTTCATGTTGTTCATGTAGTGTAAAATGTTACCGTTTGTTCGAGGCAAGTCGAATCGACCGACGACTGGGACAGGCCGGCTGGGCTCCAGACCAGATTGCTGACGTGGTACAAGTTAGGACCGTGGATGCCTCGACCATTCTGTCCGTAGTCGCCATCGTGGTCTCGCTCACCACCGCGTGGTTTTCGCTCTTCCACAAGGGCACCGTCTACATGACGCGTCCTGGGACGTTTGCGCTGCTCGCAAGTGATGGGCCAAGTGGGCAAGGACCGAAGGTGTTCCTGCGTGGCCTTCTTTGCACCACAGGCAAGCGTGGCCACGCGGTCGAGAGTATGTTCGTCAAGCTCCTCCACGATGGCCACGAACAGCCCTTCTCGTTCTGGGCATACGGCGAGCAGGACAAGCTGGTCCCAAGCTCTGGCTTCTTCGTGGGACCCGAGGGGCGGGAAACAAACCACCACTTCCTGCTCGCCCGCGATGTCGCAAACTTCCAGTTCGAGCCGGGCTCGTACATCCTCGAAGTGTACGGCACTCTCGCTGGCCAGCTCCGACCAACGCGGCTGCAACGTCTCGATTTCGTCCTTTCTCCGGACGAGCAGAAGGCTCTGGGAGCGGACCACAATGCTGGCGTCTTGTTCAGCTGGGACCCGTCGATACAAGCCTACGTCTCACAGCTCGAATCGTGGCCCGCGACGCCGAGAACAGCCTCGGTCAGTGGGTCGGGCCAAGGCTCATTTCCGTGGGAACGCCAGGCATGAACGAAAGTGGCAGTGCGCCGAGCGTCTCGGAAGAAGATTGCGTGGTGGCGGCACGCAACCGCTGGGTGCGGGCGAGCGAGCAGGCATCAAAACTGGCTGCTGAACTGTTCCAGCCAGGTAGCGGATATGGTGACCCGGACGCACAACGTGCAGACGAGCATCGCCTCTTGTCGGCAAGGGAAGAAGCTGAACGTCTGTTCCGTGAATACCACGACCTGGACAAGCGCCGAATCGAGTCCGAGATGCTGGAGCTGCAGCGCTCACAGCGGCTAGCCACGTGGGCCTCGTTCGCCGTTGCGGCTGTAGTTGGGGCGGCGACGGTTGTCAGCACAGTCATCGCGCTGCTGGAGTAGAGTCTGTCCGGGGGTTCCGATCCCGACGGCCCCGGAGCCTCAGCCACATCTTTTCCCGGCCCGAGCATAGCTTAGCTTAGCTAAGTTAAGCTGCGGTTTGAAATTCCATCCGGACCAACCTAACCTGCTCGCCTATATGATTTCCATCGGAGCCTTTCTCTATGCAATCGTTGCCTTTGTTGTCATTGCGCCAGTTTGGGCTTGGATTGCCCCTCCTCTGCCCGACTTTGTTCCGTGGCTTGCCTCGATCTTCGTCGGGGTAGTCGTATTCGAGTTGCGGCACGGCTAGAATTGCAGTCGAAGGCCGTCGCAACCAAGAGAGCGTACATCTCGCAAAAGGGTTGAGACAGGCTAAAGTCGTTCCGCGACAACACATTGCGCAAGAGGTGGCCGCTGGGGCACGCAGCCGTCTACGATCCACGCGTTTCGAAGGCGACGCGCACTGCCTGCTGCAAGGACTCGTCGCTGAAGTAGTCGACGGCGGTCATCGCCAACGCCTTGGCGCCGTCGATGACACCGCGGTCGCCGCCCTCTGAGCCGGCGATGCGCTCGAACTCCTTTGTGTGCAGCGCGACTTCGGGCGATGCTACACGGATCATCGGGTGGATCGACGGCACGAGGTGGCTGACGTTGCCCATGTCGGTGCTGCCGGTGATGCGACCGGCGTTGCTGAGCTCGCGGCCCAACCTGCGCAGGTTGGCGGCGTAGAGCGCCGCCAGTGGCTCATTGGTGACGAGATCGTCGTAGTCCTCGCCCTGGGTACTGACCGAGTACTCGGCACCGGTGGCCACGGCGCCGGCGCGCAGGCACGCGCGCACCCGTCGTTCCAGCTCGTCGAGCTCGGCGCGGTTGGCGGCGCGGACGAAGAAGACGGCAGCGGCGCGCGCGGGGACGATGTTGGCCGCCTGGCCACCGTCGGTGATGACGCCGTGCACGCGCTGTGTGGCGGGGATGTGTTGGCGCAATTGCGCGACCGCCTGGTACGCCGTCACCAGGGCATCGAGCGCATTGATGCCGAGGTGCGGCGCCGCGGCGGCATGGGCGGCGCGCCCGCGATACTCGACCTCGAGCGCCGTCACCGCCAGGGCGTCGATCTCCAGCGCTTCCACTCCCGAGGGATGCACCATCATCGCCACGTCGACGCCGGCAAAGGCGCCGTGGCGAGCCATCACCGCCTTGCCGCCGCCGCCCTCTTCGGCTGGTGTTCCGAGGATGCGCAGCGAACCACCCAGCGAATCGATGATCGGCGCCAGCGCTGCCGCCGCACCGGCGCCCGCCGCGGCAATTACATTGTGGCCGCAGGCGTGGCCGATCTCGGGAAGGGCATCGTATTCGCAGAGCAGGGCAACGCGCGGCCGGCCTTCGCCGAGGCTGGCGATGAATGCCGTCGCCAGCTCACAGGCCGGTTTCTCGACCGAGAATCCGACCGCCGACAGGAAGTCGGCGAGCCACTGGGCCGCCTCGTGCTCCTCGAAGCGCAGCTCCGGGTGGGCGTGGATCCGGTGACTGAGATCGAGAAGCGCCGATGCCTGGCGGTCGACTTCCGCGCAGGCCTGCTCTTTCAACGCGCCGGCAGACCCCATGGCGGCGGTCATTCGGAGATTTCGAGAATCCCCTCAGCCAGCGAGCGCACGTCTTCGTCGGGGTCGTCCAGCGCTTTGCGCACGAGCTCGTAGGCAGCATCGGTCTCGATGTCGCCGATGACGCCAACTGCCTCGAATCGCACTTCCGGATCCTCGTCGTCCAGCGCCGGCTCGAGCATGGAAGGCCGCAGTGTATCAGCGTAGTCGCCCAAGGCCTCGACGGCGGCCAAGCGAACCTCCGCATCGTCGTCTCGCATGGCGCGGACGAACGTCTCAACGGCTTCGGGATGCTCATTGCCCGAGAGCATCAGGATGGCGCTGACCCGTTCGTCGACGTCGGGATCTTCGAGAATGACCTGGCGCAGCTCCTCCACCTCTTCAGCGTCGTCTTCGTCGTAGTCGAGCTCGTCGTACTCGCCGACCATCGGCTTGTCGCTGCGCTTCGGCACTTCGCGCTGCATCGGCCGGCGCTCGGCCGGCCGCTTGGCGCGCTCCTTGAGGGAGCGATCGCGTTCAGCGCGGTCGGGGGCGCTGGCAACCTCGCGGCGATCGTGGGCGTCGCGCAGGTTCGAGATTCGGTTCTGTGCCTTGCCGCCGCGGCTACCGGCGGCGCGGCTGGTACTCTCGAGACGATTCTGATCTGGACGGTCGTTCGTCGAACCGCGCCAGGTGAGAAACAGCGCACCCAGTGCGAGGACGGCGATCGCCGCAAGGGCTAGTGTCGAGCTACGCATTTCTGTGCTCCCTTTCACATACGGTGGCGAGGTCGGGGGCCACTGGAACCACACCCGTCGCTCGCTGCCGCCAACTGCAATCGTGAGCCTGAAAGGATAGCTCGTATGCCCCCTCAATTGCCAATCGGCACGGCACCGGCTGCATCCAATCTGCGCGCCCCGGATTCGATGCGCAACAGTGCCGCCTTTGCCAAGCCACCAACTCCGCCAGTCCCCGAGACGGCCAGATCCCGCAACACCGCCGCGGCGGCCGGTGTGGCCATGCCGCCGAGCGCCCGCACCGCCGCCTGACGCGTGCGCAAGTCATCCGCTCTCGAAGCGGCTGCAACGGCCTCGACGTGTGCATCGTGCCACGGAAAGCCGAGAGCATGCAGGGCTGCGATGCGCGACTCGCGGTCGTCGGCCCCGACCTGGGCGACCAACCACCGGGCAACCCGCGGGTCGCGCAGGCGACCGGATGCGCGGATCAGCGCTCGCCGATCCTCTGCGGATAGGTCTTCTTCGCTGAGCGCCAGAATCTCATCGGCGGAGTTCGCCGCCAGGGCGTGGATCAACGCCAGTCGTTCCACTACCCGCAAGCGATCGCCGCTGACCATCGCCCGCAGCGCTGCCAGACAATCTCGTGGAACGTCGCTTCGTCGCGCCAGGGCGGGCAAGTGAGTGATCGCATCCGCACGCAACCGCGGATCGGCACTCAGCATCTGGCGCTGCACGAGCCCGCAATCGCCTTTCTCCGACGCTGCAAGCTCTCGCCAGGCCCGGGCGATTTCAACCAGATCACTTACGTCATCCGCAACTTTCCACTCGTCGCCCGCGCCCTGCAAGGTGAAAAAGGGAAACCGAGTTGCCAGGGCCGACAGCTCAGCGTGCTCTGCCGTCGCTTCGAGAAAGAGCAGCATCCGCTCACCACTGCGGATGCGCGGCTCGCCCTCGGCGTGGGCAAACACGTCCAATCGATTGCCCACGACGACCTTTTTCTGACTACCGGCAACGAGCTCGTCGATGCGTACGGAAAAATACTCCTGGTGGTCCGAACCGTCGGCCGCGCTCCACACGCGCAGCGGTGAGAGCACCTCGACGACGGCAACCACTCGCGCCTGTTGGCTCCAGTGCCGCAGAGAACGCCGCTGCACGACGACGTGGGCTTCTGCCGCCGGCAGCCACGGCAAGAGAAGCAAGCAGAGAAGAAATAACGGGTGCCAACTCAACCCAGCAACTCCGTCAACAGATCGTTCATCACGCCCTGAAGAACCGGATCGACCGCCGGGCCGATATTGTTCTGGAACACCGTCCCGCAGTCGTTCCACTGCTCAAAAGGACACTCGCTCGCCTCGGGGTCGACGTTCTCTTCGAAACACAGAAAGCACCCCGGATTGAACTTGCTCTCGGGCATCTGGTAGCCGATCTCGTCGTTGCCGAGACCGACGACGAACTTGTGATCGCCGGCCGGCATGCGCGCCCGATAGAGATCGGCGATCTGCGGGTCGAGCTCGTTCGGCGTCACCACGAAGGTCGCCGGGCCGATGCGAAACGCCTGCATCTCCGTCGTGATGTCGCCCACTCCCGCGTTGACGACCGTAAACGGGCGGCGGCCAAAAACGTTGAGGAGACCGAGGAGATTGAAATACGGATTGGTGACCCGTACCAGGATCGGACCGCTGTTCGCCACTGCGACCGCCGGGTTGGCAATCCACGTAGCGCTCGCCGCCAGCGCATCGCCGGCGCGCTGGGCGAGGATCTCGCCCATGCGCTGGGCGAAGGCGAAGCTGCGTCGCGGGATCATGTTTCCGTTGTCGTCGGCCAAGAAGACGTCGAGCGGGCCCTGAAGAACCCCAATGTCGCCGCTCATGTAGATGGCGACGCCACCGAAGCGCTCCTCCAGCGCGGCGCGCATGTAGTGGGGAAAGTCGGAGGTGATCAGCGTGTTGTCCGAGCCCAGAGCTTCCGGGTGGCTGGCGTAGTTGATCAGGGTCGCAAGGATTTCGCCGCTGGCTCGGTCGCGAATCTGAAACGACGGTGTCGCCGGGTTGCGGATCGGTCCGTCGTCACCCTGAACCTCCATACCACCTACGCACGCACCCGATTCATCAAACGTCCCCCCGACACACAGGTGCTGCAGAATTTCACCGTCGGCCACGAGGTCCGGCTCCGGCGGTAGCGACGTGCCGATCGTATCGCCGGTGGCGAAGCGAATGTCGGCTGGGCGCAAATCTGCGTCGGCCTGGGTGATGCAGTCAGCCGTTTGCTGGTTGACGAAGTCGAGGTAACCGAGATCCACTCCCGGATTGAGCTGATCGGGTCCCCACAAACCCATCGTGTCGGCACTCTCGTGAACGTGCGTGCTCGAAACGATGATGGCGTCGAACGACGGGTCGTCGACCAGTGCGCGAATCGTCTCGACTTCGTTGTAGAAGTAGCCGACGACGTCCAGCACGACGAGGGCGATCTTCTTGCCGTCGGCCTCGAGCACGACGCCGCGCGCCCAGGTGTCGTCGTTCACCCCGGTGGCACGCCGGTTGTTGCCAAAGCCGGCCAGGTAAATCGGATCGCTGTGGTTGACCCCGACCTCGGGCGTGATCTTCACCGCGCAGGCAGCGGCGCGTAGCGCGTTTGGACCGAGCTCGATGTCGTCGTCACTACATGCGGCCGCAGTCAAGAAAACCAAAGACAGCGCTAACCTCGTCGTTTTCATCGTCGACTCCTTCTGCTCGGGCGCTTCGTCAGGGCAATCCGGCACCGGGGACCTCGACACGCAGCGTTTCTATCCGCGCATCGCGCCTCGTCTTTGCCTCTTCCGGATCCACCGTTCCCGCACTGAGAATGAACAGCGTGCGTCGATCCTCGCCGCCGAGCATGCAGGCGATCCCCTGCATCTCCAGCTTGATCCGCTGCAGGACCTCACCGCCTTCTCGCACGCGCACCACCTCGTTGGTAATCGGGGAAGCCACCCAGATGGCACCCTCGGCATCGAGGCAACAGCCGTCGGGTATGAAGCCATCCAATTCGGCCCAAACGCGCCGGTTGGACAACGATCCGTCGGCGCCGACGTCGAACGCCGTCATCCGCGAGGCAAAGGTCTCACCGACGATGAGAGTCTTGCCATCGGGCGTGATCACCGTGCCGTTCGGAAACATCAGGTTATCGGCGGCGACACGCACCCGACCATCCGGCTCGACCAGAGCGATCGCTGCCGGAATCATGTCGGCGCCGCTCCCCAGGTCTGCGCCGAAGTTGCCGACGTAGGCACGACCCTTCGCGTCGACGACCATGTCGTTGCAGTGGTGGGTGGCGATGTGACTCAGGTCGGCCACCTCCTGCAAACCACCCGGATCGAGTCGAAGCAGCTTGCGGTCGCGCATCGACACCACCAGTAGCCGGCCGTCGGGTAACCAGCCCAACCCGGAGGGGTCGTTGGCAACCTCGACCACCGTCTTCGCGTTGCCCTGAAGATCGACGGTCATGACCCGCTGCGAGTGCATGTCCGAGAACCACAACACTCCGGCGCGCCAGCGCGGACCTTCGGGAAAGGCCAATCCTTCCAGTAGGATTTCAGTCTCGCTCATCGGCGGGATTTGAACACAACCGAGCCCCCGAGTTCCACCGGCGGCGATTCGTTGGTCGAGAGTCCCCCCCTGCGTTTTTCCAAGGTTGGACATAGCATTCACATTATGAATGCTATATACCTGTTTAGCATTCACATGGGTCGCAAAAAGAAGCTTGTATGGCGCCCCGGACAGGAGGATCTGTCTCGGGTACTACGGGGGCAAAACCCCTGGAGAGAGGACGGCGTAGTGCCAGAAGCCTGGGCGCGGCCGATCGAGCGTCCGCTTGGTCAACTGCTTTGGCGAAGGCTGTTGCGACCGCAGCCGCAGCGTTTTCAGGTCATTCTCGGTCCCCGACGTGTTGGGAAAACAACCGTCATGTACCAGACGGTGAAACATCTGATTGAGGAAGGCATTCCAGCAGGCGACTTGTTCTGGCTGAGGCTCGACCATCCCCTACTGCTGCAGTTTACCCTTGGCGACCTCGTAAACGCGGTGTTTCGGGTCGGCGACTATGCACCCGAGCACCCGGCATACGTCTTCCTGGACGAGCTGGTCTACACTGAAAACTGGGATCTGTGGTTGAAAACGTTCTACGACGAACACTATCCGATTCGCGTCGTCGCAACCTCCAGCGCGACGGCTGCGATTAAGAAGCGACGCACCGAAACCGGCGTCGGGCGTTGGGAAGAGCAATACCTAAGGCCCTACCTGTTTACAGAGTTCTTGGCGCTCATGGGTGTTTCGAACCGGATCCCCGTGGGTCACTCCCTGTGGGAGACGATCGACAACTGCATGAGCTGCAAGTTTGATCAGGAGTACTTGGCCACCCTCCGACGCTACCGTCGATTGTTCGTCATCGTCGGCGGCTTCCCCGAACTGCTAACACGCCAAGACCTGGGCTCGGATGAAGTGTCGATATTGATCGAATCGCAGCAGCACTTGCGCGCTGACGCAATCGAGCGCGCCATCTACAAGGATATACCACAAGCGTTTCAGGTCGATCGGCCAATGCTGCTCGAGAGGTTGCTGTACGTTCTGGCGGGACAGGTAACCGGGATCCTTTCGCCAACGAGCATCTGCCAGGAGCTCAACCAGCTCAGTCAGCCGACGTTTGATCGTTATCTTTCGTACTTCGAAAGAGCCTTCGTCGTCTTCACGTTGCCCAACTATTCGGGTCGGGAGATGACCGTGCAAAAGAGGGGGCGCAAACTGTACTTTGTCGACGGCGCAATTCGGAATGCTGCGCTACAGCGAGGAGCGGCGCCACTCGACAATGAGAGCGAGATGGGTGTGTTGCTCGAGAACCTCGCCGCTTCCCAGTTCAATGTTCTTGCCTCGCTAACGTCCGACCGCCTTTTCCATTGGCGCGACGGCAAAGACGAAGTGGACCTCATCTACAATCACCCAGATCGCCCGATGGCTTTCGAGATCGCCTCATCGAGTGATCATTCGAGAAAAGGGCTGGTCGCGCTTGCAGAAAAGCACCCAAGATTTCAGAACCGGTGCTACTTGGTGGCTCCTGACGCAGGGTGTTTCCGACCCGAAGAGACACAATCGGGGATCGGCACTCTTCCTTTCGATATCTTGCTGCTCGCGGTGGGACTGCAGGCCCAGGCAGCGCTTGCGGATCGACTTGGCCCGGATTTTTTCGTCTCTCCGCCTGAATAGGGCGCACATGTCGCGCGTCGGATGCAAACATGCAGAAGCGAACACCGCGGGCTATCGCCGCTGCGCTGGCAGCATCGTTCACCTTGCTCACCGGATGTTCGGGTCGCGATCCGGCAACTGCCTCATATTCGATCGCTCCGGAAGCAGCTCCATCATCGAGACAAATCAAGTCGGACGCTTCACTGGTCACCGAAGTCGACGAAGTCCCCGTTGCCGTGCGCCGCGCCTACGAAATCATCGAGTCGTACGGCGGGTACGTAGCCAACTCGACGACCGACAGCGAAACCCGTGCACGCATCGTCGCCCGCATCCCGGCCGAGCGCTTCGAGCCGGCGGTGAACGGGTTGGCACGCCTCGGCACCGAGGTGTCGCGAAGCCTCAACAACGCCGACGTCACCGAGAATCTGGGCGATCTACAAGCAGAGCTCGACAACCAGATCGCCCTGCGCGCCCGATTGCGCACCCTGCTCGAGCGCGCAGCCAACGTAAAGGAAGCGCTGTCGATCGAACAGCAACTCGCCCGCGTGCAGACGCGAATCGACTCGCTCACCAAGCGACTGGCGTTGTTGCGGACACAAGTCTCACTGGCCGCGCTCGACTTCTCCCTGCACAAGAAAGAACCAAAGCGAGAGCGCATTCTCGGGCCACTCGGCGCACTGATCTACGGCAGCGGTTGGCTGGTGCGCAAACTCTTCATCATCAGCGGTTGAGCCTCACGGCTGGCCGAGGATCAGGGCGCTGGTGGGGACTCCGGTGCCGGCGGTGACGAGGACGTGGTCGGCGCGGGGGAGCTGGTTGGATGAGGTGCCGCGGATGAGTCGCACGCCCTCGGCGATTCCGTTCATGCCGTGGATGTAGGCCTCGCCCAGTTGGCCGCCGTGCGTGTTGATGGGAAAGCCGCCGCCAATCTCGATGTTGCCGCCGCTCACGAAGTCCTTCGCCTCGCCGCGCTCGCACAGGCCGAACTCCTCCAACTGCACCAGCACATACGGTGTGAAGTGGTCGTAGATGATACCGGCGTCGAGATCGGACGGACCGATCCCCGCCGTCGCGTAGAGTTGGCGCGCGCACAGGCCCATTTCCGGCAACGCCGAAATCGGCTCGCGGTAGAAGGGAGTCATCATGTCGGTGCCTTCGGCGATGCCCTGCGCTGCTGCTCGGAGCACCGCCGGCTTTTGTTTGAGGTCCCGGGCCCGCTCGGTGCTGGTGATGACCACGGCCACACCACCGTCGCTCTCCTGGCAGCAGTCGAGTAGGCGCAGCGGATCGACGATCCAGCGCGAGCTCTGGTGATCTTCCATGGTGATGGGTCGCTCGTGAAACCATGCGGCCGGGTTGGTAGCGGCGTGTTTGCGGTCGGCGACCGCGACATGGCCGAAGGCCTCGGTCGTCGCACCGTAGTCGTACAGGTAGCGCTGACCGCACATCGCCACCCACGACGCC
The DNA here is from genome assembly GCA_965216585.1 of uncultured Binatia bacterium (SeqCode). Taxonomy (GTDB): domain Bacteria; phylum Desulfobacterota; class Binatia; order HRBIN30; family CADEER01; genus CADEER01. Next base: position 2,600,623 of record CBDCGC010000003.1, read on the forward strand.
GGCGTCAGCAAACCAAACGGTGCATACCACGAGAAGTGCGCCGATTCGGTGGTCGGCATCGGTACCTGATCCTGCACACCGGCGCCGAAACGCTGGAACGAGCGCTCGTTCATCGCCCGGTAGGCGACCACCACGTCGGCAATCCCCGCCGTGATCGCGGCGCAGGCTTGCAGGATGACACCGCAGGCAGCGCCGCCGCCGTAGTGTACGCGGCTGAACCACTTCAGATCTTTGCCGCCGAGATTGTGCACGATGGAAACGTCGGGGTTGTTCTCCATCGTATAGGCGCACATCCCGTCGACGTCGGCCGGCGCCAGGCCGCAATCGTCGAGCGCCGCCTTGATGCACTCGACCGCCAGACTCAGCTCACTGCGGCCGGAGTCCTTGGAAAACTCCGTCGCACCGATGCCGGCGATCGCCGCCCTGTCGCGAATCGAAGTGCTCACAATCGATCCCGTACCGGAAATTCGAGACGCACGACGCCGGAAACGTGGTCACCGAGACGATTGGCCCCGCGAACGCTGACTTCGACGACGCCGCTCGCCGCATCGACCGCTTCGACCTTGCCGCTCATCACCATGCGATCGCCGGGGTAGTTCGGCACACCCAAGCGAATCTCGACCTCTTTCAAGCGCGCCGCCGGCCCGGCCCAGTCGGTGACGAAGCGGCCGACGAAACCGTTCGAAGTAAGAATGTTCATGAAGATGTCCTGCGAACCTTTCTGCCGCGCCAGCTCGGGATCGTGGTGGACATCTTGATAGTCGCGCGAGGCGATCGCCGTCGAAACGATCAGCGTCCGGGTGATGTCGACCGCCAGCTCCGGCAGCTCATCGCCAACCTGGATGTCGGCGATGCGGCGCGATCGCAACTCTTGCTCAGCCACGCTCGGCCACCGCCTTCTCAGTGACTTCCCCGGCCAGGCTCTGCAGCGCTCGCGCCTCGCCACCCAGACTCATGCCGATCTGTTTGGCCCAGAGAAAATAGCGGTGGATCGGATAGTCGACGTCGGAGCCGATGCCACCGTGCAGGTGCTGGGTCGTGTGCACGACCTCCTGTCCGCCCTTGGCCGCCCACCACTTGGCGACCCGGCTCTCCACCGCGGCAGGTAAGCCGTTGTCGATCCGCCAGGCCGCCTGCCACATGGTAGAGCGCATCGCCTCGACAGCCATGTAGGCGTCGGCCGCGCGCAGTGACACGCCCTGAAACGAGCCAATCGGGCGACCGAACTGCTGGCGTTCCGTCGTGTAAGCCGCCGTGCGCCGCAACGCCTCCTCACAGATTCCCACCTGTAGCGCCGCCAGCGCGACGAAGCCCCGCCGCTGCAACTCCGCCAGCAACTGCTCCGCCGCGCTCGCACGGGCGAGCGTTCGCGCCGCCGGCAGGCGAACGCCGTCGAGTGTCATGCGAAAGTGTGGCTCGTAGGCCACCGTCGTCTGGCGTTCGAGCGCCACACCCGGCGCCGCCGGATCAACCGCGACCAACACCAGCTCGTCGTCTTCGCTGCGAGCCGACGTGACGATCGATGCGCTGATCCCGGCATGCGCAACGCTGGCCTTGCAGCCGTCGAGCAGCCAGCCGTCGCCGCTGCGCCGCGCCCGCGTACGCGGTTTGGCGAGGTCGAAGCCGCCCTCTTCCTCCAGAGCCACGGTGACGATCTCGTCGCCGGCCACGACCGCCCGCACGACGTCGGCGAAGCGGTCGCAACGCGACAAAGCCCAGCCGCCCAGGACCACGCTGTGCAGCAGCGGAACCGGCGCCAAGCAGCGACCCTGCTCTTCGAGCAGGATACAGAGATCGAGCAATCCCAGACCGGCACCGCCGCACTCGGTGGCGAGGTTCAAGCCGAGCAACGACGCCTCGGCGAGCTCGCGCCACAGCTCGCGATCGAGCCAATCGCCGGCGCCGACGAAGCCGCGCAGGGTCTCGTCGTTCGCCCGCGTCGAGAAGATCTTGGCGGCCAGCTCGCGCAGCGCACGCTGCTCCTCGGAAAACGAAAACTCCACGGTTCAGCCCACCAGACGGGCCTGCGGCAATCGCAAGTCATCGCCGGCGTCGTTGATCTCGATCCGTACACGCTTGCCGATCGCAACGGCCTCCGCCTGATCCGACGCGACATCGACGACGAGGCGAGGACCTTCGTCGAGCTCGACCAGGGCGACCGGGTGCCCGGCGGGAAAGGGCGGAATCTCGGGGTGGTAGTGGCGCACATAGCTGTATACCGTGCCGCCGCCGGACGCCTCGAGCGTCTCCCACGCCAGTGATTGACACGACGGGCACATCGGTCCGGGCGGGTGGCGCAACTCGCCGCACTCCGCACACTTCTGCAGAAGCAACTTGCCGGCTGCAATCCCTTGCCAAAAAAACTCCGTATCGCGCGTCACGGCCGGTCGCGGCCGCGGCGTTTTCGATGCGTCGGCTTCGGCCTCTCGGTTTGCCGGTTTGAAGAACAACATCCGAAAGCGCATCGTGCCGACGATTTCTCGGTTGGCATCGCGGAAGGTCCAGAGCTGAGAGACGAAGTGGCCTTCGCCGAGAGCCGTTTTCTTCAGCTCCGACACACTCTCCAGCGCGTGAGTGGAGGTGACGCGATCACCCGGTTGCAGGTAGCGCACGTACTCTTGATCGCAGTTGGTCGCAACGACACCGGCGAAGCCCGCCGCGTAGAAGATCTGCGTCATGTCGCCACCGGGCGGCTCGTCCGTCGGTCGCAAACCGGGCATCGTCCACGCCTGCAGCATCGTCGGTGGTGCGACGACGTCGCCAAAGCCCTCGTCACGCGCAATCCCGGCGTCGAGGTAGAGCGGATTGCGATCGCCCATAGCGTCGCACCAGTGGTGGATCATCGCCTCCGAGATCGGATAGTGCGAGACCCAGACCGGGCTCGGCACTCCGATCAATGCCTGCAGGCGTTGAAAGTAGTCGGCCATTGCAAGTGCAGCTAACGCGGTACCCGCGGCATTCCCAAACCAGTCATTGAAATGATCTCGCGCTGGATCTCGTTGACCCCACCGCCAAAAGTGTTGATCTGAAACTGCCGGTAGCCAAACTCGAGGGCGCCCTTCAGAACTGCGCCAGGCGAATCGGCGCGGACGATACCGGGCAAGCCGACGACGTCGAGCAACAGGCGATAGATCTCGATTGCCGACTCGGTGCCAAAGACCTTCACCGTCGAGGCGTTGGCCGGGTTGACGCTTCCCTGCTCCATCTCCCAGGCGACGCGCCAGTTCATGACCTTGATGGCCTCGTAGAGCGCAGTCGCCTCGGCAAGCGCCATGTTGGCAAACGGCTGCTCGATCAGCGGCCGGCCGTCGTCACCGATCGTCTCGGCCGCCCACCGCGCTGTTTGGTCGATGTGCATGCCGGTTACACCAGCCATCGCGGACAAGCCAATGCGCTCGTGATTGAGCTGGGTCGTGATCAGCTTCCAGCCGCCGTTGACGTCGCCGACGACCCAATGCGCGGGAGCCCGCGCGTCGTTGTAGTGCGTCACGCAAGTGGTGTTGCCCGCCACCGTGTGGATCGGCCCCCACTCGAACCCCGGCTGATCCGTCGGCACCATGATGATCGAGATGCCCTCGTGCTTCGGCGCTTCGCTATCCGTGCGACAAGCCAACCAGATGTAGTCTGCGTCGTTGGCGCCACTGGTGAACACCTTCTGGCCGTTGATCACCCACTCGTCGCCATCGCGCACCGCTGCCGTCTTCAAGGATGCGAGATCCGTCCCCGACTCCGGCTCGGTGTAGCCGATGGCAAAGTGACACTCGCCGGCGAGGATGCGCGGAACGAAAGTAGAGCGTTGCTCCTCCGTGCCGAGGACCTGCAACGTCGGCGCCACCGTGCTCAGCGTCACAAAGGGATACGGCGCTCCGGCTCGGCGCAACTCGTCGAAGAAAATCAGTTGCTCGCAGGCGCCGAAGCCGCGACCGCCGAGCTCTTTCGGAAATCCGACGCCGAGCCATCCGTCGGCGCCCATCTGCCGGATGGTTTCGCGGTAGACATCCCCGCCCTCGAAAGCACTGCCACAGCGCTGGCGTGCCGGTGTCATCAGCTCGCCGAAATACGCTCGCAGCTCGTCGCGCAAGAGCACCTGATCTTGTGAATAGTCGACGTACACGATTGCGGCCGAGACGGAAGGGACGCAAGACGCGGCACCTGTGAGCGGGCGCGCCTTCCCTCTCCCGACTCAAGAGCTCAACGCTATCTCGATCGGACCAGGGCCGCCAGAAGGGGCCGATCCCTCCCCTCATCGGACCGCGTCGATTCTAAGATTTTTGCTGCGTCTCTCGGATACTTGCAAATTTTCTTGACAGCGGTGCAAGCACCTGCGTATCGACTCAGATAGTCGGGACATTCTGACGGATGACGATTCACCTCCGCTTTCTCTGGTTGCTACTGATCGCGTCCGGGCTACAGGCGGCACAGCCCGAGCGACCCAACATCGTCCTCGTCATCGGGGACGACCACGGTTGGCCGTATTACAGCTTCATGGAGAGCCCCCAGACGTTTGCGACAAACGCCGGCGCCATGTCAGCCCAGGAGCTGTCACCGACACCGAATCTTCAGGCGCTGGCCGCCGCGGGTGTTACGTTTACCCGCGGATACTCCACCGCCTCCGTTTGTCTCCCCGCCCTGCGTACCCTGCTATCCGCGTCCGGGCTGCATACGAACCAGTGGAACGAACAGCACGATCGGCTCACAGCTCTTACCGGCTCACGGCCGTATCGCTGGGGAACCGAATCGCGCTTTTTCAGAACCCTTCCACGCGAGCTAGGACGTCACGGGTACGCGTCATGGGAGGGCGGCAAGCACTGGGCCGGGAGCTTCGAAGACGGCGGATTCACGCATGGACTGGCACTGGTTGCACAACCACTCTTCAACAGAGACCCGGAACTGGGTGGTCAACTTTTCGGCCGCGAGGATTGGAGCACGGCAACCTGCGGATCGACCGGGGGTCTCGCGCAACCGTGTCCGGCGCTCGACCCACTGCGTGACTTCCTCGACGAGAACGGCACAGCGCCTTTCTTCGTATGGTTTGCCCCCCTACTCCCTCACCAACCCTACGACGCACCAACAGAGTACAAGCAACCGTATTGGGATTTGGGCCTCTCTGCCGTAGCCGCGGGGCACTTTGCCAACATCCGCTGGTTCGACGAGCTCTTGGGCGAATTGATCGGCGAGTTGGACCGACGCGGCCTGCGTGAAAACACCCTGATCATCTACGTGTCGGACAACGGCTGGGGAGTCGACCTGCAAAACTTTCCCGGCAACGGCAAAGGAAAGGGAACCCCCTACGATCTGGGTACGCGCACGCCGATCATCTTTGCCGGGCTTCCGGGGATCATCCCCGCGGTCTACGATGATCTCGTTTCGATCAGCGACATCGCACCGACGATCCTCAGCTATGTCGAAGGAGCGAAGAGTCCTGCGGAAAACGTTGGCCTCGACCTGCGGGCGCGAATCGAGGGCGGCCCGCCGATCGCCAGAGAGCGTCTGATCAACCACTACGACGGCGATCAGATCGTCGACATGCCGTGGAAGTACATTCGCTGGCCGGATGGCAGTGAAGAACTGTACGATATCAATGTAGACCCATTGGAATTCACCGACCTGGCCGCCGCCAACCCGGATGTCGTTACGCAGATGCGCGACCTGGCCGACACCGACCTCGCGACGTTTGCGAATCTCCCCACGCAACCCGAGATCTTCGGTCGCCTGGTGGATTCGGCGGGCGAGCCGATTTCAGGCCGTGAATTCACCTACGGCAGGGGCCCATCGCGCATTCAGGTAATGAGCGACCGCAACGGCATGTTTCTCATCGGGCCGACCGCACTTGGCGATCAGAGGTTGCGCGCCCGCGGCGACCGTTCAGTCACCTGGGCAGGCTCGCGGTTGACGACGGCACCGGCGGGAATGTCCGGTTTGGTTTTCGAGCTGAATGGTACCCGCAAGGCGCGAGATCTCGATGTCGATGTCGGTGGCCGCATCGTCGGTCGTATCGTCGATGCACTCAGCGGCGCACCCGTCCCCGGTGCACGTGTGCGCTTGCGTGGTTCTTCCATCCGCAGTGCACTGCAAAGCCACACGGATGACCGCGGGAACTACCGATTCGAGGCACTGCCGGCCGGAGAATTTCGGCTTACCGTCAAAGCGCGCGGGTATCGCGTTCCCGGCCGCCGCGGCATCGCACTCGTATCGACAGACGAACTCCTCACCGTCAACCTGGCAGCGCAGCGGCGCTAGTTGCTCGCGCATGTACAACCGATTCATCAACTGGTTTTCGGCGACTCCGGCGGGTACCTGGATCGTCAAGCACTTCGCCGCCAAGCTCGACCCGCTGATCTTCAAGGCGACCAATGGCCGTTTCACTTCGACCGGCGTTCCGACTCTGCCGATGCTGACCCTGACCTCGACCGGCCGGAAGTCGGGCAAGCCGCGCGACACTCAACTCGTCTACGTCGAAGACGGAGACGACATGGTGGTAGTTGCCAGCGCCATGGGACAAGCTCGCCATCCCGACTGGCGCTACAACATCGAAGCCAACCCAGAGGTCGAGGTGCAAGTCCGCGGTGAGGTGCTACGCGCCACCGCCAGCGTGCTCAGCGACGAGGAGAAGGCGGTGTTCTGGCCACTGATCAAAGAAACCATCCCGCAGATGAGCACCTATGAGAAGCGCACCGACCGCAACATCCGCGTCTTTCGACTGCGGCGCTCATAGAAGCTTCTCCAACGGCTGCAGCGGCCAGACCACGACGTCGAGACGCCGGCTGTAGTGCACGAGCTCGGGGGCACTGTCGGGCGCGATGCCCCAAGCAGCCACGAGGTCGTTGCGCTGGATCGATACCGTCGCCCTCTGCAGAGGCCACGGGTGGTGGTGCACCTCGGCGCGGTAGAGATCTCCCCCGGGCGAACGAGCGTAGAGGCAGTAACGCTCGCTAAGCCAGTGCTCGAGGCTACCGGGCGTCGAGCGGTACACATCCGACGCCGGCTCGTACTCGGCGGCAAAACCGACGTTGCCGGGGCGCCGCAGCGAGTGGTAGGATACACGCTGTCCTTCGGTCTCCGCCGCCATCTGGGCGTTGAAGTAGGGTAGAAAGAAGAAACGCCGAGCCGCCCACACGGCCAGCGGATTGCCAGCGTCGAGCGAGAAGAACCAAACCCCCGGTTTGCCGTCGCGCTTCACGTAGGTGCGCAGGTTGAGCTCGGGAAAGGCGGAGATCCACGGAAGGTCCGGCAACGGACGCCGCATGACGCCGCGCATGACGAACGGCACGACGCCGAGCCAAGCCGAACCGTCCATCTCGTCGACCTCGAGGGAGGCGGGGATGTGCGGGCGCAATTGCGCGGCGGGAACGCGCCAGTGAGCGAAGAGCAGCTCGCACCACGACTGGCGCCATTTCCACTCGCCCCTCGGCAGCGGCCAGGGTCTGTGTTCGACCACGTCCAGGGCGGAATGTCGTTTCATCGCTCGCTCGAGAGGAACCCGCGTTACGGCTGGCCGTCAAAACACTTCGTGCCGTCCGCGATCGGCACCCACGGATCTTTGTTCTTCACCCAAACGTGCATGTCCGGCTGCAACCACGTCGTATCGTCGAGCGTTCCCGCTTTCACGTTGACGACTCCCTCCATGTAGGTCGGATTGTGATAGATGCGGTTGCCGCACTGCGGGCAGAATAGACACTCGATGGCGCGCCCGCTGTCACTCTGGCGCGAGAACGACCGCAGCTCACCGGCGGTGACGCGAAACGCCTTCTTCTCGACCACCAAGCTCATGCCGAAGGCACTGCCCGACTGCCGTTTGCACTCGCTGCAGTGACAGACGGCGAGCGCCAGGGGCGTTGCGGTGACCTCGTAGCGAACGCCACCGCATTGGCATCCTCCTGATCTCGTTTCGAACACCTGAAATCCTCCTACCCTGTCTCGCGCCGCGGTCGTCGATCCGTCTGGTCGCCGCTCTGCCGGCACGGGGATGTGCACGATCGATCTCTGCCGCTAGCGTGCAAGACGATAGACCATCGAGCACACGCCGTCTGCAACGTCGAGAATCGTCAGATTCGCGTGTTTCAACGACCGTCCAATCCCGCCTATCCCGCCACATGGACTCCCCCGGCGATGCGGGCTAGAAATGTCGGTTGCCATGGCGAAATCACTTTTCGACAAAGTCTGGGCGGCCCACTCGGTGCGCGAGCTGCCAAGTGGCCAGACGCAACTGTTCATCGGCCTGCACCTCATCCACGAGGTAACCAGCCCGCAGGCCTTCCAGATGCTGCGCGAAGCCGGGCTCACCGTGCCCTATCCCGAGCGCACTCTGGCCACCGTCGACCACATCATACCGACCGATAGCGAAGCTCGGCCGTTCGACGACGAACAAGCAGAAGGCATGATGTCGGCGATCGAGCGCAATTGTAAGGAGTTCGGCATCACGCTGCTCGACCGCGCCTCGGGCAGCCAGGGGATCGTGCACGTCATCGGGCCAGAGCTCGGCACGACACAGCCGGGAATGACCATCGCCTGCGGCGACAGCCATACCAGCACTCATGGAGCTTTCGGCGCCATCGCCTTTGGCGTCGGTACGTCCCAGGTACGCGACGTGCTCGCCTCGCAATGTCTGGCGCTGGTCAAACCGAAGCTGCGGCGGGTGCAGGTCGACGGCACCCTGCCGGCCGGCGTCTACGCCAAGGACGTGATCCTGCACATCATCCGCCGCCTCGGCGTCAACGGCGGTGTCGGCTACGCCTACGAGTACGCTGGCGAGGTCTTCGAGCGCATGACGATGGAAGAGCGCATGACCGTCTGCAACATGAGCATCGAAGGCGGCGCGCGCTGCGGCTACATCAACCCCGACGAGACGACTTTCGACTATCTGCGCGGTCGCGCTCGCGCACCTCAGGGCGACGCTTTCGAGCGCGCTGTGGCCTGGTGGAAGAGCATCGCCTCGGAAGATGGCGCCAGCTACGACGACGTCGCCGTGCTCGATGGCTCTGATCTGGCACCGGTCATCACCTGGGGAATCAACCCCGGCCAGGCGATCGGAGTCGGCGAGAAAATCCCCGCCGCCGCAGAGTTCGCCGACGAGGAGCGCCAGACGGTCGAAGATGCGCACACCTACATGGGTTGGCAGGTGGGCCAGGCGATTGCCGGCACCAAGATCGAGGTGGCGTTCATCGGCTCCTGCACCAACGGTCGCCTCTCCGACCTGCGCGAGGCGGCCAAGGTCGCCCAGCAGGGCAAGGTCAAGCCCCATGTCAAGGCGCTGGTAGTGCCGGGCTCACAGGACGTCGCTCGCCGCGCCGAAGCAGAGGGCCTGGACGAGGTCTTTCGCGCCGCCGGATTCGAGTGGCGCTTGCCGGGTTGCTCGATGTGTCTGGCGATGAATCCAGACAAGCTGATCGGCGATCAGGTCTGCGCCTCGTCGAGCAACCGCAACTTCAAAGGCCGCCAGGGCAGCCCGAGCGGTCGCACTTTGTTGATGAGCCCCGCCATGGTCGCGGCGGCGGCCATCGAGGGAGTCGTCAGCGACGTGCGGGAGATCTTGAAATGAGCAATCTGGTACCCGTCACAGGCGCCTGCGGCCGGCCGGTTCCGCTGCGCGGCAACGACATCGACACCGACCGCATCATACCGGCGCGTTTCATGAAAGCCGTCACCTTCGACGGGCTCGGCGAGTTGGCGTTCTACGACGAGCGCTTCGCCGCCGACGGTGCGCAGAAAGACCACGTCATGAACGACCCGCGCTTCATCGCCAAGGGCGACCGCATCGCCGTCGTCAACAAGAACTTCGGCTGCGGCTCGTCGCGCGAGCACGCGCCTCAGGCACTGTTGCGCTGGGGCATCAAGGCGATCATCGGCGAGAGCTTCGCCGACATCTTCTACGGCAACTGCATCGCCAACGGCATGCCGGTGGCGACGGCTGACTCGGCCGTCGTCGAAAAGCTACTTGCAGCGATCGAAGAAGACCCGGCGCAAGCCCTCGACTTCGACGTCGCCGAACGCACGGCTACCTACCGCGGCGAATCCTATTCGTTGACCATCCCCGACGGAGTGCGCCAGCAATTGCTCGACGGCACCTGGGATGCAACGCGGGTCTTGCTCGCCGCGGCCGCGCAAGTACGCACGACAGCAGCCGAGCTACCCTACGTCACCGGTTTCTGAGCGCGATCAGGCGTCCGGCTCGATCAAATCCCGCCAATCGGGCCCATCGCTGAGAAAGTCGCGCAGCCAGGCGCGCAGGCCGATTCCATCGATCTCGACCCGGTCGAAATCGGCGGTGACGCCATCGGGGCCAACCCCGGCACCGAGCAAGATCACGTGGCTGGCGCCTTGCACAAAGTAGCGCTTGAAGCGATCGGGCTGGCGGCTTTGGATTTCACCTGAAACATCGAGCAGCAGATCGCGGTAGGCATCACCTTCCATGTTGAGAAAGCCACTGATGACGAAGTCGTTGAGGTAGCTGAACAGTGCGACGCGCAGTTGTGAGTCGTTGTCGAGCGCCCAGTCCGTCAAGAAGGCAGGTTGCTGGAAGCACTCGTCGCAAGCGGTGACGATGAACTCCTGGAACCGCCAATTGTCGCGCCGCTCGTTGACCGAGTCGACGTCGTCGTTGTTCTGCACGCCGGGGCCGGAGTCGTTCAACACCAACATCGGCGTGTCGGGGTAGGCAACCCGCATGACGCCGTAGCCGGGAAAGGTGCCGAAACCGCCGGCGCTGCTGCCGCTGACGACGATTTCGCTAGGGGCGGGAAAGTTGTCGCGCATGACGTCGATGGCGGCCGAGAGATTGACCTGGCCGCGGTGGTAGACCGTCCCCCGGTCGTATTCGACGACGTTGTCTCCCGAGAAGACCGAGCCGTCGCAGTAGGGCACGTAGAGCACGTTCCACCCGTCGAACGGATTGTCGGGATTCGACGTAGCGAAGATGCCGCCCTGGAAGACCGCCAGCGGAGCGATGGGATCGGATGTCGTCTTGGCGCCGAACTGCGTCTCGCCAAAGCAGCTCTCCTCGTCCCAACAACCACCGCCGCCCTCGAGGTAAAAGAGCACCTTGTCGTTGGTCCCGGGCCTGACATAGACCTTGTAGGGTGTACCGAACAGACACTTCGGACCGTCATCGCTGAGCGCGAAGTCATAGCGCATCCAGGCGTCTTCCTGAGTGGGTGCCGGAACGTCACGCCCCAGGTACTGGCCTAGTCCGACCGCCTCGAGCTGCTCGATCAGCCCCTGCGCGACGACGGCGTCGTTGTCGTCGTCGCCGCCGCAGGCGACCATCGACAAACTGATTGCAACTACCAAGCACTTTATACGCATGATTTTGTACCCCCGGGGATAAACTGCGAGCCGCTATCGATAGCCGCTCGGCAGGGAAAGGAAAAGCCACGGCCCAGCCATAGCAAAGCTGGTTACCGGTGGTGGATCGCCTCGAAAATCTCCACGCGCTACGCGCGAGATCATCCCTCCTCTCCCTGATGGGAAAGGATTGAGGTGAGGGCGATTGAACAGCGCCGGAAGCCCTCCGACTACCTCCCTCGCATGATGCCCGAACAAAATCAAAGACAGCCACTGCGGGACCGCCCGCCGACCTAACCGCAGCGATTTCCACTACAGCCTACAGCTCGTCCAGGATCTGCGCCTTCTTCCGCGAGAACTCATCCTCGTTTATCAGTCCGTCTTCTCGTAGCCTCTCTAGGGTCCGGAGCCGGTCGTTGATGGGTGATCTGGCTGAATTGAGGGGCTCTCGTTCTTGTCCTTCCACGAACTCAACGGCCACACCTTCGGCGAATGTATCCCCGTCGGGCTCCACATGGTAGGTGGCGTTGATTACTCCATCTGCGTTGAAGCCGTACACTTCCCGTGCTCGCCGCCGAAGCCTTTCGTACATCTCTGATAGAGACGCATCTGGAGTCGAGGGGAGCTTGGTTGTCCGTGTCCCGGTGATTGCGCCAACCACAGCGCGTCCTAGGTCTACGCGAACGACGTTGGTCGTATCCACCGAAACCATACCTAGAATTCGGTGCGGTTGGCTGATCGTCCCGGCCGTAACGATAACGTCCCGCAACGGCTTCCAGGTTGGTACGTCCGGCTTATCCGGGCCCTCGTAGCCAGGGGTGTTTCTTAATCTCTCATGAGCAGCCGCTGCGGCCGCCTGTTCCGTTTCCGGCGACCGGATTTGGTATGCAGAAAGTGGCACAGCTGCTTGCGGCTTGGTGCCTTCGCTGGGCTTCACAGTGCGGATGCGAGGTCCGCAACCACCGAGAATTGCGAAAACACAGAGCGCGGTGGTCGCTACTCGTATGATCACTTTCGACATTCCCGCTTGAGCCCGCCTCTTAGTCTATAGTTCAACCGACCAGCACGACCGGAAACACCTCCCATCCCACATCCTCTCATGGGCCTCCACGTCTCGCCAGCGGACTGAAGAAGTTCCGGTGTCGATCACACGTCTCAGGCTACGACGAGGCATCAGTCCGCAGTCTCGCAAGGAGATTCCGAGTCAAAATTCCGTCCCGAAACTGGCCAACGTCCCCCTGGTACTTCTTCAATGCAGCGCCGGTCTTAGGCCCCATCACGCCATCCGGCAGACCGGCTGCATAGCCTTTCGCGTTTAGTAGCTCCTGCGCTTCCCGGATCTCGCTCGCAGTAAGTCCTGGCGCTGCCCCGGAAGATTCTTCGCGTTGAAGGAGCTGTAGATCGCTTATTTCGCAGCGGCTTGATTTCGCCTGGCTGTGAATAAAGCCCATACTGAAGTTCCGAATACGGCGTGTGCTCCCAGCCTTGAAACGCTCGTAGATCGTTCGGGTATTGCTATCGATTCTGGTACCGCTTGGAGCGAAGTGGACACACGTGACCTCAATGTCGCGCACTCCGTAACTCGTCGGATTGGTTACGGTGAAGTCTGCTTCCATCACACTGCCGAAACCTTCTTTACGCCACCTGAAATCAAGCTTGAGCTGTCGAAGGACTCGGTCCTTTGCCTCCCACCGAGACTCTTGTCCCCGGTCACCAACACGGCCTGAGTCGCGCACGCTGGAGCGTCTGGGTCTCTTCCCTCCCGTGGAAGGGTCCTCCACGCTGCCGAGCGCAAGTAGAGAAAACACGACGACCGCTCCCACCGATGCAACGTGGCGATCCGCGCCACTACTGCTCCTGCCGAGAAGCATGGTCGCGGCGTCTACGAACTGCCGCCACATGTCGCCCGGGCGTCCTTGGAATACCCAGAACCATCAACGCAATCAGCCGCAACTGTGGATAGGCTCCCGGGGCTCGCCCGCTCTTCGGCCGGCCGAACTCTCGCTCGTTCTCCTCGGTGTCTTGGACACGCAGCGTCGTTCCGTCAACCCCGTAGACCGCCAGCCCTCGCCAGCGCTGCGCGTCGGCGGACTCCACCGACCAACGCTGTGCCGTGGACTCGAACAGCGCACGCAGGGGCTGTGCCCCAAGCCGGCTACGTGCCTGGGCTATGGCGCTGCTGGTAACCGAAACGCCTGGCCCCCCAGTACGTCGCTCTCCCGAGCCAGAATCACCGTCGGGGAGCACCAGCTCCAGGTGGTGAACGACCTCGGTGACCGAACGATCTCGCAGCAACGCCATCCCGATCACCAGCCAGACGACGAATTCGGCAGGCAGCTTCCTGCGACGCACTGTGGCTGCACCGTTGGCCTCCAAGATGCGTTCAACCCAATCGGAGTCCAGGCTGCGGGCAAAAAGCTCAAAGCTATCGGCGCGACCCTCTTCGCCGACCTGATGAAGCTCGCTTGCTAGATCCACCATCTCCACCACCTCTTCCTCTACCGCGGCGTGCTTGGTTGCGCAGCCCTTCGCGCTCGAGGCGCAGGAGCTGGCGGTTGATGGTGGAGATCTCTTCGAGGATCTCCCACCACGCGTGGTAGCTCTGCACCCCGCGCCGCGCGTCTTCGACCAGCACGGCCGGCAGAGAGAGCTGCTCGGTGCGTGCGCCGGCCATTGTCACACTCAGATAAGTAGCAGGATGCCCATCGCCGTCGGCGCAGTGACACCCGTTGCGTCCACAGCGGATCGATCTCTCGACGATGCTCCCTCGCAGCGACTCTTCCGCTAGCGGGGGAAGCCGACTAAGTACCCCAGACCATAAATATTATGACGTATTATCCTAGCATCGATTGGTTGCCTGTGCGATTCTTCCACCAGTGGGGAGGTGGAAGAAATGCCAAGAAAGAGCCCTTATGTGATCTCATTGACAGACGGGGAGCGCCAGGCCCTGGAAGCGATTGCGCGAAAATATACGGCACCGTATCGCGAAGTAGTCCGGGCGAGGGTCGTTCTCTACGCCGCGGAGGGATGGGAGAACAAAGAGATTGGCGAACGTCTAGATGTCCCCAGGCAGATCGTAAGCAAGTGGAGGAAACGGTTTGCCGAGGATCGCCTCGAGGGTCTCGACGATCTGTCGCGTCGGGGCCGCCCTCGACGCTTTTCCCCCCAGCGTCATCGTCAGCGTTAAGGCCCTCGCTTGCCAGATACCTCATGAGACGGGACTTCCCCTCTCTCGGTTCCACATCCCGGACATCCAACGCGAAGTCGTGCGCCGCGGTATCGTGGCCGCCATTGGGAAGACTACAATCTGGCGCTGGCTCAGTGATGTTGTCGCTCACGAGAAAACGCAGAAAACTGGACGGCAGGCGGGTGCCGCCCGGAATCGAGACGGGCTTAGGGATTTTGGGGTCCAGCCGTCTCGAGTCCGGGGCGGTCGTTCCGTTCCCGCGGTTGTGTAGGGGCGGGAACGGGAACGGCATTGGGAGGGGGGTCGGCGAGTCGAAATCCGTCGGGACGGCGAAGGATCTGCTTGCGGGCGTGTAGGGTTGCGAGGGCCTGGCCGAGGGAAGCATTGCGGACCTTGAGCTGTGCGCGGATGGCGTCGCGGGTCAGCGGCGATTGGCTTGCACGAATGAGGTTGAGGACGCGATCGGCCAGAGCAATGCAGCTGGAGTCGCCGGGGGAATGATCGGAGTCGAGGACGGCGAGATGCGGGGCAGGATGGTCGCGCAGAGCGAGCCGCAGGGGATCGGGTGCGGGGGCGGCGCGGTGCTCGATCGACAGCGAGAGGTGGTCGTCACGGCGTCTGAGGTAGAGATTGGAATCGCCCCAGGCGTGCAGGTCACCGGAGCCGCGCAGGGCCTGTCCGCCGAGAGTGGCGGCGGCGTTCTTGCGCAGGTGGTGGACGAGGATGATGGCGAGGTGGTGGCGGCGTTGGAGGTCGCGCAGCTCGCCGAGCAGCGCGGCCATGTCGGCAGCGGAGTTTTCGTCCGAGCGGTGTAGCCGCACGAAGGGGTCGAGCAGCAGCAGGCGCGGTCGCAAGCGGCAGAGGGTGGCGTCGAGGCGAGCGCGGTCGAGCGCGGAGTCGAGGCGCAGCGAGGGGACGGTGAGCAGAAACAGGTCGAGATCGGCAAGGTGTAAGTTTCTGGCCCGCGTGATCGCCATCAGTCGGTCACGCAGCTGCTCGGGGCCGTCCTCGGCGCCGTAGGCGAGCACCGGCCCGGCGGTGGGCACGGGGAAACGGCCGAGGGCGGGGGAGCCGGAGGCCACGGCGACGGCGAGATCGAGGGCAAGCCAGGTCTTGCAGCTCTTCGGAGTCCCGCCGATCACGCCGACCCCCTCGGCAGCCCACAGGGAATCGACCAGCCACTTGGCCGTGGGCGGCGCGGTGGGCAGATCGGCTGCTCGGGTGACCGGCAGTGGGGCAGCGGCGGCCTCACGTTCCACGGCGGCCACCGTTTGCGTTGCGCCGACTCTTCTTGCGCTGCTCGGCCTCGCGCTTGCGGTAGCTGTCGCCGTCGATGGAGATGATCTCGGCGTGGTGGGTGAGGCGGTCGATCAGAGCGGTGGCGCAGGCGGCGTTGGGGAACACGGCGTCCCAGGCCGAGAAGGCCAGATTGGTGGTGAGGATCACCGGCCGCCTCTCGTAGCGGCGGGTGACGATCTGAAAGAGCAGATCGGCGGCGCGATTGTCGTAGGAGAGATAGCCGATCTCATCGACGGCGAGCACGTGGTAGGAAGCGTAGTGGCGCAGACGGCGCTCGAGGGCACGGGCGGTCTCCTGCTTGGAGAGGTCGAGCAGCAGGTCGCTGGCGGTGACGAACAGCGCGCTGTGGCCGGCAAGCACGGCGGTGTGGACGACATTCTTGGCGATCATGGTCTTACCGAGCCCGTGCGGGGCGACCAGGACCACGTTGTCCGAGCGCTCGATGAAGCCGAGGGTGAGGACGCGCTCGACCGCCTCGCGGTCGATGGCCCGCGGCCAGTTCCAGTCGAAGTCGCACATCGGCTTGAAGCGGCCGAGGTGGGCACGGCCGAGGTGGCGCTCGACGCTGCGGCGGGCCCGCTCGGTGCGCTCGGCGGCGGCAATCTGCTCGAGGATCTGTGTCACCGACCAGCGCGCGGTGGTGGCCCGGGCGATGAAGTCGTCGAGCGAGTCGTCGAAGCTGCGCAGGCCGATCTCGCGCAGTCCCGCGACGAGCTCGGGCGGGAGGGTAGGGGTCGGGGTGGCAGCCGAGGTCTTCTCAGTCTTCGTCGTCTTCTTCGTCGATGAGGGCATCGTATCCTCCAAGGTCATGGGACTTTACGCGTAGGTTTCGGACCCGCGGGTCGCGCGGCAGCTCGACGCGCACGCGCGGCTTCTCGCCGCGGGCGCGCCGGCGCTGCTCGAGAATGTGGGCAACCGAGCCTGCGCCCCATGCTTCGCGCCGGATTGCCGCCGCGATCGCCGCACGCAGCTCCTCGGCCCCGTAGTCGTCGAGGAGCTGGAGCAGGCGCACGGTGTTGGCGCCGAGATTGTCCCCGCGCAGCGCCAGCTCCTCGAAGAGGCGATCGCTTTCGGGCACGGCCACCCGCAGCAGATCTCGGCCCTTGAGCTCGCGGGCAGCGCGCTTGGTGCGTACCAGCTCGGCGATGTGCGCCGGGTCCTCCACCGTCTCACCCACCGCCCACGAGCGGCGGTGGGTGGCCACGGTCTGCTGGGCGCCGTCGAGGATGCGCACCGTGTCGCGGTCGGCCACCACCGTCAGTGGCACTCGCACCAGCGTGTGCGGGATCGAGTAGCGGTTTCGGTCGAAGCTTATGTACGGCGTCTTCCCCGAGCGGGCGACCTTCACGGTCTGCGCCTCGAAGGGGTGCTCGGGCAGCGACACCAGGAAAGAGTGCTCGTGCTCGAAGGCTTCGCCGACACTCCGGTCGCGCTCCTGGGGCTGCGGCCGCTGGTGCGCCACCTGCTCGCGCCAGCGGCGAAACTGGTCGTTCAGGTCCTCGACGTCGCGGAAGCGGCGGGCGGCGAAGAACGAAGTTCGAAGGTACTGGATTTGCCTTTCGACCCGTCCCTTCTCGTTGCCCCTGGCCACTGCGACCGGCCGCGGGGCGAAGTGGTAGTGGCCACAGAGCTCGAGAAGTCGCGGGTGGAAGCGGATCGCCTCACCGCGGCGCTCCAGCACCGCGCTTTTCAGATTGTCGTAGAGCACGGTCCTCGGACACCCCTGAAAGTACTCGAATGCCTCGACGTGCCCGCGCACGAAGCTCTCCATCGACTGATCGAGGGTGAACACCGCATGGATCGCCCGCGACCACGACAGCACCATCACGAAGCACGACAGCCGCCGCTTGCCCCAGGTGCCGAACGAGCCCCAGTCCGCCTGCGCCTGCTCGCCCGGCAAGGTGCGCAGCTCCAGATACGCCTCGCCGGCGGGTCGCGGTCGCAGCGGGCGGATCGCCCGGCGCAGCTGCACCACCGAGCCCTGATAGCCACGATCCACCAGCATCTGGTGCAATCTCGTCGCCCTCAGCTTCGGGTACTGCTCGAGTGTTCGGCGTACGAACGGCAGGTAGGGGTCGAGCTTGGTCGGCCGCGCCCGGGCGGCCGAGCGCGTAAGAAAGCTCTCGGCTCCGATGGCGCGCTTGACCGCGTCGCGGTGCAGCCCCATCGCCTCGGCGATCGTGCCCACCTTCCAGTGCTCGGCGTAGAACAGCCGGCGGATCTCCGCGCTCTGCTCGGCCGAGATCATCGCCACCACCTCCCCCGATATCGCCACCACCTCCCCCGATATCGCCACCACCTCCCCCGATCCCGCATGAACCCCTCATGGTGGCCGTGGGCCCCACTGGCGCCGGCTCCACGCCAGCCACCCGGGGCGTGGCGCGTCGTGCCATCGCACCAAGCCGCCCTCCCTGCCGCAGCACACGCACCGCTGCAGCGCAGACTCCGCAATCGTTTCTTGCTCATCGCTCTCCTTGCGCGCCGATTCTGAAACTGGCGCGGTCCGCAGAGTGCACTCCGGGCCCTCCGCCGTGGAACCTTTATCCGTCACGCACGCACGCCCGGCCGCACCCAACCCAGACCGCCGAGCCCGCCGAGCTCGGTAGGCGCGCTGGCGATCGCGGTGGTCCAGACGACCCTCCTCGCTGCGCTGGTGGCGACGGCACGCCTCACGGCGCCGCTGTCGGTAGCCGTGCTCGCGGCACTGCTCCCCGCAGTACGCCTGCCCCCGGTCGCAGCGCCGGCAGATCACGAACAAACCCCTGCAATGGCGGCATGATCGCTGGCGAAGCTCCTCCACGGCCGGGTGCTCTCCGCCCGCTTACCTCTGGACTCCGCAGCGCCGACGTGCGACGACAGCTCTACGGCCAGGTCTCGCGTTCGCGCGAACCTACTTGGGGTCCGGAGCTACTACTCCGGGCCCCTTCTTCCTTCTGGGCAGCCAGGCTTCCGCCCGACTACTACACCGCTACCCGATTCCGCCAACCCACGGCGATTCGTCCCGTTTTACGCGCTTTCTCGCGATCGGCGTGTTAACGGCTGCCAGAAAGCGCGTTCAGATGGCGAAGTCGTGTGAAGGGGGATTGAGCTATCGCAGCGCGCCACGCACGATCTGTCGGATGGTAGCGGGGTCATGATCCTCCATTTGTTTGGTGGTGGTCAGGGGTGGGGCGGGTTGGAATTTGGGTCGATCGGGTAGCGATAGGACCTGAAAGCGAGTGCCATCGAAAGCGATCAGGTCCTTTTCAATCAGGGCGTTACGGGTGGTGACGTAGTGTTCGAGCGAGCACTCGAGCAGTGAGCAGATGGAATCGTAATGGTAGTAGCTGACACCGTTCCTGTCGCCAGCAAGGAGTAAGAAGACGTAGAGTTGGAGCTGGTCAGCTGGGAGTGAAGCAAAGAAGCCGTCGCGCAAGAAGCGGTGAGGAATGAAGGTAAAGGAGCGTTTGCCAATGGTGCGGCAGCGCTCGGCGATGATCGGTGGCCGGTTGGCTTTGTTCATTTGGTGTTGCCCGCTTTGCGTGTCTTGCGCGCCTTGGCCTTGGTGGCAGCGCGTTCCTTGGCTTCTTTGAGCCGGTAGCTGTCGGCCTCGATGGTGATGATCTCGGCCTTGTGGACCAGACGGTCGACGATGGTGACCACCGAGGTGGCGTTGGGGAAGACCTTGCCCCAGTCGGTAAACGGCCTATTGGTTGTCACGATTGTGGCGGCCCGTTGGTACCTGCGCGAGATGACCTCAAAGAGCAGGTCGGCGTAGCGCGAGTCGTAGGAGAGGTAGCCCAGTTCGTCGACCACCAACAGCGCCGGTCGGCAGTACAGGGCCAAGCGCCGGTTGAGCGCAGAGGCCGAGTCCTGTGCGGCCAGATCGCCCAGCATCGTCGAGGCCGACACAAAGCGCACGTTGTGGCCTGCGATCAGGGCCAGGTGGGCCAGGTTCTTGGCAATCATCGTCTTGCCGCAGCTGTTGGGGCCGACCAGTACGACGTTGGTGGCCTCGCCGACAAAATCGAGGTGGGTCAGTTCTTCGATCGCAGCGCGGTCGATCTTCTTTGGCCACGTCCAGTCGAAGTCACAGATCGGCTTGAAGCCGAGCAGGCGCGCTACCCGGGTGCGCCGCTGCAGGGAACGGCGCTGGCGCTCCTCGCGCTCGAATTCGATCACGGTGTCGAGCCAGGGCTGGTTGTGTACCTGGTCGTAGTTGGCCAGTAGCCCCCACAGGCCGAGCTGGCGCAGGGCCGATTGCTGCAGCTGGGCGGTATCACTGGTCGTCATCACGGTGTTCCTCCTCTGCCTGCTGCTGTGGTTGTTCAGGCTCTTTGTCTTGCGGCTGTTCGGGCGAAAGGGGCTGGTGGTGGTGGTGACTGGCGGTGATCTGGTCGTAGGTGTCGAGTCGGTGAGGACGAACGACAATGTCGCGGGCACGCGGATCGGCCACGGTGACCGTTACCGGTGGTGGCTGTGTGTTCTGCTGGTCGAGGATGTGGCGCACGGCGGGCAGATGCACCCTGCCGTTGGCAAGCGCCACTTGCAGGGCGCCCTCGAGCGCATCGGCACCATATTGGTCGAGCAGCCGGGTCAGCGCCGTGGTGGTGGCACCGAGATTGCCGGAGTCATTGGCCACACCGGCAAAGAATGCGGCGGCACTGGGACAGGCATGGTGGAGTCGGTCGAGGCCGCGCGAGCGCTTGGCCGCAGCCTTGTACTCAACCAGCTCCTTTACGTGTTCGGCTACTTCGACCTGCTCCCCCTTGTCCCACGAGCGCGGGTGATGGGCGATGACCTCACCTGCGCGCGTGATCCGTACCCGCTCAAGGCTGGCCAGCACCACCACCGAGCGGCGCACGTGAACATGTGGGACCGAGTAGTCGTTGAGGTCAAAGCGCACGTAGGGCGTTCTCCCCACCTTGGTCTCGGTACGTTGCTCGACCGGATACGGCTCACCCGGTAAGCCCAGCAGTGTCTCTTTCTCATCGGCGAAGACCTCGGCCACCGTGCGCCGGCGGTCCTCGGCGCACGTACGCTCGGCCGCCGCCGGCCCGCTGCACCACAGCTCGGCCTGGTGGTTGAGATCGCCTAAGTCGCTGAACTCTCGGGCGGCAAAGAATGCTGTGCGGATATAGCGTATCGCTCGCTCCACCCGTCCCTTCTCATTGCCCCGGGCCACTGCCACCGGGCGCGGCTCGAAGTGGTAGTGCGCGGCCAGATCAAGCAGAGTGGGATTGAAGCGAATGGCCTGACCGACGCGTTCGATCACGGCGCTCTTCAGATTGTCGTAGAGCAAGACGCGGGCAACGCCGCCAAATGCACTGAAGGCGCGCACGTGGCCGTCGAGGAAATGGGCCATGGCGTTGCCGAGGTAGAAGCGCAAGAAGATGCGGCGCGAGTAGCTGAGCACCATCACAAAGCCCCACAGGGTGCGCTTGGCTCGCCCGACTTCAAGTTTGCCGAAGTGGCCCCAGTCGACCTGGGCCTGCTCGCCGGGAAGGGTGCGAAGCCGCAGGTAGGCTTCGGCCGGTGGCCGGGGCCGGTAGCGGCTGACCATGTGGCGAAAGTGATCGGCGCCGCCCGGGTAGCCGCGCTGGCGTACCATCTCGTACAGACGCGAGGCACACAGGGTCGGGTATTTCTTGAGAGTCTCTTGCACAAACGGTAGGTACGGTTCGATCATCGACGCCCGCACCATCTCCAAGCCTGGGGCTTGTCCCGCTTGGGCCAGCACGCGGCGTACCGTGCCGTGGTGCACACCGAGCTGGCGCGCAATGGTGCCCACCTTCCATTTCTCGGCGTGGTAGACACGCAAGATCTCGGCCTCTTTGTCCGCCGAGATCATCCCAGCTCACCGCCGCCAGTGTCCGTAGCGGACAAATCGACGCCCCCGAGCTCCACACCAGCAGCAACAACCGGGCGCGGCGCCCGCGGTGCTCGCCCGCTCGGGCATGTCAAACGCCAATTCACGAGATTTCTCACTGTTGACCTCCTCTACCTCAGTGACGCCAAGGCTAGGGCGGCACCGGCTCGGTGAGAATCCCTGATGCGTCACTTTCTCGCTCTGGCGGGTGCGATACCGACGCTGGCGCTCGGCGTGCATCAGGCGGCCACCGAAGGTTTGCTGGTAGCGGGCCCCCGCACGCCGCTGGCTGTCGCGCCGCGCCGCACCACCACACCCCCAGCGGCAATATCGTTGCCCGTGATCGCACCGCCGGCACACCCGCACCGCACGGGCGCAACGCTGACAAGAAAACACGCGGTCGCTTTCGACAGATCTGCACACCACTCCAGCCGCAACAGGCTGGACAGCTCTCAACTATCGAGTCATGGTCAACACCGGTATCGGCGCTGATTCACGCGGTCTCTGCGCTGTGCCAGAAGGCTCGGGAGGTCGAGTCCCGGGCCTTCACCTCTTGCCCTCTCTGTACTCGCGCGTCGCACTCCAACACGCAAGCCGAGAAGCCGACGATGTAGAGAAAGTACAGAGAAGAAAATCCACGAAGAAGATCTTTCTCAACTCTTCTTCCTTCACATCTACAGCGGCGACCTTGTTTGGCTCTCACCCGCGCTCTTCGCCATTCTTACGCGCTTCTCAACAGCCGTTTACAATCGGCGACAAGTGAGGATGCCCTGCGTCCATGGAGATATCGCAGCTGGATCTTTCCCCGCGACCCTGACTTCGGCGCCAAGGCTGGGCGCATCCTCGACCTCTACGAGGGGCACTGGGCCGGCAAACGTCTGGGAGCCAACGATTTCGTTCTCAGCGCTGACGAGAAGACCAGTATTCAAGCACGCCCCCGTCGCCACACCTCGCTTGCGCCCGCTTCCGCTCGGCCCATGCGCGTCGAGCACGAGTACCAGCGTGTCGGCTCTTTGGCATATTTCGCTGCCTGGGACGTTCATCGCGCCAAGGTCTTCGGCCGCTGCGAACAAACCTCGGGCATCGAACCGTTCGGTCGCCTACTCGACCAGGTCATGCGCCAGGAACCCTATCGCTCGGCCCGGCGTGTCTTCTGGGTCGTCGACAATGGAAGCTCCCATCGCGGCCAACGCGCCATTGACCGCGTCCGCCGGCAGTGGCGCAACGTCACCCTCGTGCATACCCCCGTTCATGCCAGCTGGCTCAACCAGATCGAGATCTTCTTCTCGATCGTTCAAAGAAAGCTTCTTTCGCCGAGCAACTTCGCCTCGCTCGACGAACTGCGCGATGCGCTGCTCCGATTCCAGGACTACTACCAAAGCGCCGCACGCCCCTTCCAGTGGAAGTTTACTCGGCGCGATCTTGCAGACCTTCTCGATCGACTCGCCTTGCACGATTCCACAGTCGGACGCGCCGCTTGAACTTGCCCAGAAAATACGTCACCGAACTTTCGGGCGGCGGCACTAAGCAGTCGGCGGCGGCGTTCGAGAAGGCGGCGCCGTGTCATACTTACTGCCTTATAACCGTAAGATACCCCCGCGGCAACCGTATAGTGCGACTAAGTGTAGGAAAACGCGCCAGAATCACTCTAACTTACTGGCATTGGGGTTTAACGGGCCCGTAGTTCTATGGGCGCTTCAACCAGATCGGACTTTCCACCGATCGCAACATCCTTGAGCGCCTCGCGCACCTGGATCATCCGGTCATCCCGTGAGAATCGTAGTGGGGCATCTTCGTGAGAATCGACACCTCCCAGACGGACAGCGCAGGCCTTACCGTGCCGGAATAAACGGGCGGTGGATCAGCGACAACGGGTTGCCCGCAACACTCGGGGGACCGGGAGGCCCGGCCGGTACCCGGACGTTGTCGCCGAGCACGCTCACAAGGTACGCCCCAACACCGAACGCCTGGGATGTCGATACAATTGGTTCCCGAGGGAAGAAGAACCCAGCGCCGACGGATGGGATTCGATACAGCGCCGTCACTGGAACGCCGGCAGTAATGCCCGCGGACAGATACCCCTGCCCTAGAGACGTAGATATCGCTGCACCCGACGCAGCGACACCAGCGTAGACTTGACGAGCCGCCGCAGCGACTGCGCGACTGACGGCAACCCCACCGCGGCCTCCCAGGTACAAGATCCCCGCAACCCCGGCAGCCGCCTCACTCGCGAGCGCAGCTTCGACAGCTGCAATTCCATAGGGGTTTAGGAATGTCGCCAACAACGCACCGCTCAATGCAAAGTTCCCGGCTTGGGAGAAATCTGGAGAGAGATTACCATCGAGCCCCTCACATCCTGCAAAAACCGCTAGACCACCCACAGATCCAACGGCGACATTCAGGAGAACATACTCACCCCCAGCGACCAGTAACGGCGCCAGAAAGGCAACGGCCCCACTTGGGTCTGTCAGATTCGCCGGGTTGTTCTCGACGTACCGGTAGAGGTTCAACTCCCCTGCCGCGAAGCCGATCGGGTCTTCTGTAAGAAACCGCCCCCGTTCCGCGTCGTAGTACCGTGCCCGATAATAGTAGAGTCCGCTCTCGGGGTCGTACTCTCGACCGGTGTATGTAAAGGGATTCCCGAGGTTTGCCTGCGGTAGAGCTGTCGGGCGACCATAGGAATCATACTCATACTCAGCCTGAATGCCTCCGCCGCTTCCGGTAAGGAGCATGGTCGAGCCCTGGTGGTTGCGGTGAAAGAATAGCTCCTCACCTCCCCGCTCCATCGCGAGAGGCTCGTCAATGCCAAGGCCATGCGAGTAGCGGGCGACCTCAACCCCGTCTTCGTACTCAAGAACGATCGCGTCGCCATCGTAGACGTAAGTGGTTGAAACTCCCTCTACGACCTTCCCGATACGGCGACCCAAAGCATCGTACTGGTAGGTAAAGGTCTCTCCGCTTGGCTGCTCTATCGCAGTAAGTTGGTCAAGCTTGTCGTAACGGTAGAGCGTCTCCGCTCCATCGATTTTGCGACGTTTGAGAACCAATCGACCGTAGTCGTCGTGCTCATACTCATGCCCATCGTCCGACTGAAGCTCGTTCGCGCGGTTGTACTGCTCACCTGTGCCGAGTCGGTTTCCTAACTCGTCATACTCGTAGCTATCGCCAAGTACCCCCGAAGTAAGACGATCAAGGTCATCGTACTGAAGCTCAGTGGTGCCCGAACGATCAGAAACTGAGTCGATATACCCAACATCGTTGTAACCGTATTCAGTACCAGCAAGGGCCTGTAGGCCACGAAAGTGTGCGACCTCCTCAAGTCGGCCTCGGTCATCAAAATCGAACTCCGACGATGTGCCGTTGGGGTACTCAATTGAGCGAAGTCGGCCTGAAAGATCGTAATCGGGTAACTCAATCGTGCTTGTTGCTGGAGTGGTGAGGCTCTCAAGCCGCGACAGAACATCGTATCCGTACGCCCAGGATGCACCTCCAGAGGCACTGAGGACACTCCGATTCCCTATCCCGTCGTAGGTGCTGGTAAGTGTAACTTCAGGCTGCACACCACCAGCTGAGATGCCCTCCGTCTTCCTACGATTAGCCCTGTCGTAAGTGAAGGTGACCTCGCTGTCGCTGTCGTTTGCCAGCACGAGGTTCCCAGCCCTGTCGTAGTCGTAGGTAAGTTCGGCGCCACCCGGCAGTACGATCTTCTTGAGCTGAGAGCGCTTATCGTACTCGTAGTTGATCGTGTGATCGCCCGGGCCCGTAATTCGACGACTGGTAAGATTGTCCGCCACATCGTAGGTGTACTCTACTGTTGCGGCGTCGCTACGAGTCCGTCTCCGCACCCGATCAAGTGCGTCATAGTTGTAGCCCACCGACTGCGCACCACGGCGGATCGAATCGAGATTCCCCCGGTTATCGTACCCGTAGGTCTCCGAGATCCCCTCCAGGGGTAAGTCCACCCCAGTAAGGCGATTTGCCCCATCGTACGTGTATGTAGTCGTGCGACCGCGGGCGTCCGTTAACGTTTCCACATTGCCATTGCCGTCACGGACAATGACGGTCTTGCCGCTTCGCGGATCGTCAATCTCCCTGATGCGTCCATACGCGTCGTACTTTGTAGTCGCCGTCTCTCCGGTCGGGAGCGTTGTAGTCTCCACGTTGCCATCATCATCGCGAGCAAAGCGGGTTACCCCCCCAAGGGCATTCTCGACTTCACGAATGCGGCCAAGAGAATCGTAGCGATACCTCGTACGACGCTCCCTGTCCGTCCCCGCCGCCTCAACAAGAACCTCCACGTCTCCAGTTGAGTTGCGCTCGTAGCGTGTTACCTGACCTTCCGCGTCGGTCACCGTTTGCAGGTTCCAGCGATCATCGTAGCTAAATGCTGTCGTGTGTCCGTTCTCATCAGTCGCTGTCTTCACAAGACCGTTGTCGTAATAGGTGAAGCTACGAGTTTCGCCCTCCTCATCCGTGACCGACATCAGGTTGCCGCTCTCCTGCTCGTATTCGAATTCCGTTACTCGGTCTTCGGCTACTGTGATTCGTTTCACTAGGCTAAACGGCTGCTCGTAGTCGATCAGAGTTTCGCGTTGCCAAGGAGTCTGTACTCCTTCGAGCAGCCGCGTGAGGTTTCCGCGCGCATCATAAGTGCGCTGAGTCTCGTAACCGGGTTTCGTCACTTGTACCGGCTGGCCGTTTCGGTCACGAAGGGTGCCTGTAACGCGCTGCGAGCCGTCAACAATCCGGGTAGCGTGTCCAAACTCGTCCGTGCTGACGCTGTGCGTATTCTCGTTACCATCGGTAAGGCTCGACGTGACATCTAGTGATCTCACCAAGGGTACCAATCCGCTGCCAACACCCGAGAGTGCCGCTTCGATCTGTTCTGTGAGTCCAAAGGTCTCGGCTGGCGCAAACGAACGCTCTGTGCCGTCGGCAAGTTCTGATCGCACGTGCCGCGATGCCACGCCGTAGTCGTATGTTGTCGTCAGGAGTCTCTTCGCTATTTGCGTGCGAAGGAGATGCCGGTCGTCATAGGTGAATTGACGGCTCGTGCCGTCGTTGTCGGTAATCTTGGTTAGATTTCCACCCCGCTGCTCAAGCAGGGTTTCGCGACCCGCGGGGTCGGTGACTTTAGATAGGAACCCACCGGCGTAATCCAAGACTGTCACGCGCCCAACCGGATCGATAATCCGGCGCAACCGCTCATCACCGTCGTATTCAAAGCGAGTCGCGTTTCCGTTCCTATCCCGGACGGAAGTTTGAAAGCCCTCGGCCGTGAACTCGACTGTCGTGCCATCCTTAAACTCACGCGTGAACGTCCCGTCAGCGTTTCGCCGAAGCGAGGTAAACTCTCCCTCTGGTGCGAGATAATCTTTCTCCATCGCGTCAGCTGCACCAACAAGTGACACGTGAATCTCCGAGATGCCCCACTCTGTTGGTTGAAACGGGCGAGTTTCATCGGTTCCGAAGAACTCCAGGATCAGGGAACGGTCCGTGTGATCGAACTCTCGCTCTACTCGGTAGACTGAACTCCAACTGTAGCCAAGCTTCCCATAGGAGGAAGAGCCACTGCCTCGGAAATTGCGCGAAAACGGGTGCCTACCAGGGTACGCCTGCTCCCCCGCGGTAACTGTATTAAACGAGGTGACGAACATGTCGCCGCCAGCTGGCCCCATGCCCCAAAGATCCCATTCCTCTGGATCGCTAGGTCCGGTTCCCTGCCATCCTCCGATCAGGAAAAGCTCAAGCGAAACGCGAACACCTGTGTGCTCCGGAACCTCGCCAACATTGAGCTGCAATCGATCAGCGTGAAACGGACCTATAAATGGCCGGGAACCGACCGGTGTTACGCCAAGACCGATTTCCTCAGTTTCGCCAGCCACAAGACTCCACTCAGGGCCGGGTTGCGCCTTGTTTTCGTAAATGCCCGACCCATTGAACACCGTCGTGCTACCGTCACCCTCGGCTACGATAGCGTCTCCATTGGCGGCCAGATGAATTCGCGAGAGGCCGGCAAGGCTCCATCCCGCCCCAAACACACTGCCGCGTTCGTTACGAACGAGAACATCGCTCTCAGAAAAGGTCTTGAAGCTGCTCGTTGCCTCACCCTGGGTAAAAGTACTCGCCAACGTAAGCTCGTATGGATAAAGGCCTGTGGGAACTTCAGAGGCATCGAAGATGTAAGAGCTACGAATCAGTTCACGACCACCCCTCAAACTCCTTAGATCGGAGTCAACTGGGGGCCCAAGTTCGACACCTCCGACTGACGCCCGGGTGCTCAGCCTTGCCGGGATTAACACGTTCCCGCCTACAGAGGTATCGACTGCAACCACCGGCTGCGGATCGGCAAGTGTGCTGTTGTAGACAAGCGTAAGCGCGCGCTCGGTGTTCAGAGAGCGGTATGCGGGCATCGTGTGACTCACCCGCAGATTGCCGCAACCGAGCTGAGTGCGCGACCCAGAGAACACGCCACAGATTCCATCAACGAGCCCACTGTAAGCATCGCCAATCTCGGAGAGTACTTCAGAAATCGGCGGGAGCAGGTAGTGCCAATCAGCCGCAACAATGCCACCTTCGATAGTATTGATGTTGCGGCCATCTTGGGAAACCTCGCCCACTCCGACTACGACAAACTGTCCGGTCTCCGGGTCAAGGGACCAAAGATCAATCCGCATGCCAGAAGAGAGTCCGAGCCGGTTCGGAAAAGTAATCGGCGCCGGTTGGGTGAAGATTACCCCCACCGGTTGGATCGTGATTAACAGATCTGGATCTACGCATTCCGGAAGAGCCGCCGGTGCCAGATTCATCGGCACTTCAGAGATAGAGATCTCGCCTTCGAACAGCCCTCCGTTCATCATCGCCGTGCCATTTTCTACTTCAAGCCGGACACCTAACTCGACGTTCTCAACCACGGTCCTGCCGCTAGGGCTGTCGTTGTCGATCCGTGTGCCAGCTGCCAGCTGCGGCAGGTAGAACGGGCGCTCGACCACGTTATCGATTTGACCAATGACCGTGATAGCCTCGCGAAAGCCGGCGTAACCGATCGGGCCAGAAGCCGTGGACGAATCGATGTCGAGTACGACCGTGCCGTCAGGAATCCCGCTGAGCGTAAAGTAGCCGTTGCTATCACTAGTCGTCGAAAATCCGGTTCTAAGAAGAGACACCGTCGCACCAGAAATAGGCACCTCGATTCCCGTATCGACGAACTGATTCGTGTCGATCAGTCTTCCACGAAGAGCGGTCACTCCACCGGGTGGTGGTGCATCGACGCTAATGGTGATCGTCTCCTGCGCCTGGCCGGACCCGTCGGATGCTGAGAAGCTAAGACGGTGCGACCCAACATCCCCTGCTCCTGGACTAAAACGAAACTCACCGGTCATCGCATTGAACGATGCGCCGCCTGGCAGCGGCAGCGGCAACACCATGTACTTGGTACGTGGCCCTGCCCCTTCGGCCTCTACGGTAAATGAAAGGGTTGATCCCAGAGAAACTCTCCGGTTGCCAATCGGACGTATGGAAATCGAGCGTTGCCCAGTGGGCGTGGGGGTCGCCGTGTTCGTTAGAGTTGGTGTCGGGGGACCGCATCCGTGTAGCGCTGAGTTCACCCCTTGGATCAACTCACCAATACTAACCATGGCGTCGCCGCTGGGATCAGCCGACTCACAGTTCATGACTTCAAGCGAACCGAGTGCTATGCGCACCGCACGAATCAACTCACCGATCGTAACGTCGTTGTTGCCATCGCAATCGGCAACGCATGGACGGAAACCACCGCCTGAGGTGGTACCGCCAGTGACCCATACGAGGTTGCCGAGTTCGGTAGGCGTCGGGCTCGGTGACTGCGACGGGCGCAACGTAGGAGAAGCCCCGAAACTCACCGTACTTAGAACGACGCTAGCTATTGCTACGGCGCCAGCAACGGATGCACGCATATACTCTCCCTTTAGACAATTCGCTGAGTCAACCAAAGGCACCCCCTAGCGCGCCAATCAGACAGCGTCAAACACAGCCACAACACAGCCGCCCAACTCTCCCTCACCCCTCACGAACTCGTGCGGCGTGCTCTACGAAGAGCCAGAACCGGAACACGTCCAAACTTTTGAGCCGGGCCAAACTTCCCGACCTGCATGCGCAGAGCTGATCTCGGCGCCGATTTGGTCAGTCACTTATGACACAGCCACCCTCATATGCTGCGGCTCGCGGCAAGTAACGCAACCAGAAGAATCCGTGTGAACCGAACACGGAACTCCAACATCAGTACTTCCACTCAGCTTGCTTCGTAACAGGGGACCCCCTGCCTCAGGCAAACGGCCGTTGGCTCAACCGGTTACCCTTTGGATCCTCCACCAGCACCACAACTCGACCGACAGCTCGCGTCACAGCGTTGTAAAGCAATCGCTGCTGCATTTCAGGATCTGGAACGATCGCGAGCGGCCAAAGGACAACTACGAAGTCGAACTCACGGTTCTTCGCCTGGTGCACTGTCGTGGCTATCCGACGCTTCGAGTCTGCCCGCCCAAAGGCTCGGCGTCGGCTAACAACTCGTTCGATTTGGTCAGTCACCTCCGACACCACCACCCTCTGCCGCCCCGCTACGCACCGTAGACGACGAAGCCAGTCTGCCACATCCAATGCCCGTGCCTCTCGTGCCTTCGCCTCAAGTTCCGGCACCAATACCTGAGCGTCGTGATCGTCCGGCAGCGCTAGATCGCTTGTAAGTGCTCGTCTTCGGTCCTCATCGATCGCCTCCCAGTCGATCGAATATGGCCCGGCAGTTGCCGGCCCCCGCGAGGTTTTCGCCGTCTTTGTGGATACCCAATCGACAACGTTGCGAGCGAACGCCGACTTCGCAGGGCCAGTCGGCGAGATGACCGCAACCGAACTCCCGCCCTTCCGACACGACTTGATGAACCAGGACACGGTTCCCCCCGCCAATGGAGCCTTCGGAACACCTTGTACCTTGAATGCGGGCGATCCCGTTGGCAGCGAGCTTCGGTTCCGAAGGGCCACGGCTGCCTGAAGCAGGCCTTCATCCTCCGTTCGCCTTACAACGGACAGTGGGCGAACCTCGCCCTTCTTCGCCGCAACCCATGACAACGCATCCTGCCCTTCGTTGCCTGACAAGTCCTGAAACGCATCTGCCGCGCACAAGATCCTGCAACCCGGTTCCAAGGCATCGAGCACCGCGATCTCCCCGCCTCTACAGTCCTGCGTCTCGTCAACCACGATAATCGGGTAGCGCCGCGTCACCCACGCGGCAACATTCTCTCTCGCTAAAAGCTTCCCCGCGGCACGCATAGTGCCGACGTAGTCGCCCCCGATCGGACTGAGCCCAATTCGGCTTGCAAGGCTGCGCCACCTTCGGAGTAGACGCCACGCAAAGCCGTCAATTGTAAGGCAATCCAATTTGTTGCCAACTCCGGCAGAGCCCCGAAGTTTTGCATCCATTCGACGACGAGACCCGTGGTACTTAGTAAGCGCCAGCACGCGCTGCTCTGGGTTGAGCGGACAGGCCGTGATGTGCGCACGCGCTTCGGCTCGTAAACTCCAGGTCTTTCCCGTTCCCGCCGGGCCTTCGAAGAGCACGATACTCATCCCAGGACCCGACATACGGATGTCTTCTGCGTCGAGCGGCTTGGATCGACGACAAGATCAGAAGCACCGTCGGTCTTCCCGAGCGCGGCAGCAACCAAGGCTCCGAGCAGGCGCTCTGCGCGGCGGACAATCAACGGGCAAGACTTCATGGCTGCTGCGATCTCTTCATGAGCGACATTATGGAACTTGAGCCCGCCGTCTCTTCCATCGGGATTCTTCAACGCGGCGACTAAATTGGGAACCCTTTCAAATTTGCGCCCCAAACGCTCTTCGATGTCACTAAGAACATCCGTGTCCCCGCCAATCGCCCATCCTACAACATCTTCGATAGTCCAATCCTCTGGCCACTGAAGGATGACGGACGGAGCTGGCTCGCAGGAGAGGAACTGCTTAACGTACCCGTCCCCTTCTGGGTCTCCGTCAACGAGTGCGAATACATCTTCGTGTAATCGAGAGAGCCTTTCGAACGTCACTCGAACCGCCGCATCACGGGTCGGAACAACGCCCACCACCGCCCCAAACGGCGGGAGTGAGTTCTGCTTGTTATCCGAACCATGCTCAGAGTCTGAGACCGATCCGTGATCACCCGTTTCCACGATATCCAGGAAAAACTGAAACCATCCGTAGTCAAATCGACCTTCGGGCACTAGAACACACGGAAACATCAGCGCCTCCACCAATCGCGACCGATCGTCTGTGTAGAGCTTGTTGACAGAGTTGGGTTCATCCACCAGCGAGGACGAGGCCAGTGGCCTTCCTTCCAGATACTCTGTCCCTGGATCGCCATTCCCCGGTTCCCCTGCCACTTTGACAAGAATCTGAATCTTCTTTGGCTCGAAAAAGGCCGCGACTTTCGGCGAGTGCGTGGTGCAGATCATCTGGTCTGAAACACCTGCCGCCTCCCCAATGAGCCGCCGTTGGAGTCCTGGCGGTACGTGCAACTCGGGCTCTTCGACAGCAAGGATAAACGACTGGCCGTTCTCCTTCCGTGCGCGACCGATCTCAAGAAGAAGTACAAGTGTCTGGAGGGACACCATTCCCATCCCCTGACGCACGGCCGGAAGCGCCGTTGCACCTTGTCGCGCGTAGTGAGGTACGAGTCCGTTGAGCAATGACTCCGAATCGGTCGCTGTCACCCGCAACTGCAGCTTGGGCTCGCCTGGCACGAGCTGAGCCATCTGCACATCGATCCGATTCACGAGTGGCCGGATCGCGGGATCATCCTCAAGCGGTGCACTCGGCGAACGAAGCTGATCACGCTGCTTGAGCAGCGATCCAGCCGGCAATCCGCCGGCCGTCGCCACGGCCTTTCGAAACAGCTCGGAGCCAAAGGAGATAGTGGCGGCCCAGGTTCTACGCGCCGGAAGAACGAAAAAACCAATCTCCGTAAGGACGCTGAATGGAAGATCATTAACAGCGTCATCCATGAACGGATCTACCATCTCATCGTCGTCATGGAAGTAGCGTTTCTGGACGACTGCTAGATCTTCTTCATCAAACCGTGCCGCGTACCCGATTTGAACGCACAACTCGCTCCTCGGGTGCGTCCTCTCTGCGTCGGCGGTGTTCGTTTCGGGACTCCACCACTTTTCGACGGCCCGGCCCTGCCGGTACCACTGGGGGAAATCCGCCGGGTCGTCGGACGAAAAGCCCCCAAGGGTAGCAACCATCCGAATGCGATCGGCAGGCATCGGGCAACTTCGAAAGAAATCGTGCTCCGTCAGTTCCCTAACGAGTTTCTGGCGACCGAAGACAAGACTTAGGGCATCGACGATTGTACTCTTCCCAGATCCGTTGGGGCCGACGAACGCGACGTGATCCGATAGTACAAGCCGCGAAGACTCGACCCCTCTAAATCCGCTAACCTCTAGGCAAAGTACTCTCATCTACAACGATCAACCAACCAGACCGGAAGCGCCGACACTCTTCGTTCGATTTCCGAATGCCCTATCTGAGAGAATCGATTCAATTCTCCGTGCGATTCGACCCGCCGCCGCTCGGAGAAGGACAAGGTCGAGCGGGTCAAGAACCGCCATCCATCGGATCTTGCCGGGCGGATTCGGGTAGGGAAACGAAACAGCCCTGGACCAACCGTACCCTTGCCGCGTACTGGAAAGCGCCTCAACGACTGCACGTCCAGCGTACTGGTAGTCGTAGAAACGGATGACATCTGGAACTTCGAAGACTCTCTGGTTCCAGATAGGAATTGCCGCTAGGTTCTGTTCTAGCTCGGCGCTTGCAAGCCGATTTCGACTATTCCCACAGCACTCACCTCCGACATCCACCACGTCCATGCATATCTTTACACCAGTTCGGGCAACTTCGCAAAAACTCCCCGGAAGGCAGCTCCTACTCAACCCAGATTTCGAGACCGATACGCCCCATCCTTTTTAGTTGGACCGACTCACAGCGAAGTGTAGCCCACGTCCTGCGGAGTCCCGATGTGTTCTCTTGCCACTCCACGCCGCAGTTAACGTTTCGAACAAATTCGTTTCTCTACAGCGAGGCAGGACGATCAGAAGGCGTCAGAGGTTTGTCAGGTCGTTACAGCCCACCTCGACCGCAGATCCAACCGCAAGCTGCCCAGTGCTTCGAACCTGTCTTGGTGTTGGGACCCAAGCGATTCATGAGTGCGGACCGATTGTGTGGTAGCGGTCGCAGCTGCCGAGCAGTCCTACTAGTGGCGACGACCTGTTCGAGCCCAACTTGAGCCTTCGTGCTATAGCACGCAACCATTTAGGATCGCGGATACACCCCGTACCAAGTCCGAAATTGCGACCCTATCGTCGCCATCCGCGTCGGCCGCCTCGCATTGATCCAAGCTCGACTCTCCTAGTGCTATTCTGACCGCGGTAATCAGCTCATTGATGGCCGTGGTTTGGTCGCCGTCGCAGTCGCACGGGCAGGGCGGCGCGGTGTGCGTCGGCGGCAACCTCGGCCCCGCACGAAGTTTGCGATGAGCTGGATGCCTTCGGATACCTTGAAGGCGAGTGGGACGTCGTTCCCCGAGACATCCCCCGTCCAGGCGTCGGCGTATCACGGGTTGGTGTCGAGCTGGCAGAAGCCGTTGGAGAGAGTGTGGGCGACGCCCTGGCTGTTTGAGTCCCTGATGGAGTGCTCGATGCTGTTGGAGTGTTGGTCGGCAATCTGACGAAGTTTGCGATGAGCTGGATGCCTTCGGATACCTTGAAGGCGAGTGGGACGTCGTTCCCCGAGACATCCCCCGTCCAGCCTTCGAACTCGAACCCTTGGGCCGGTTGCACGGCTACTTCCAGCGACGTGCCCGTCTCGTAGGCCGATCCGCAACTCGGTGGTACCGAGAGGGCGACGCCTCCGGCGTCGTCGGGGGTTACGGCGATCTCGACGGCGTGGCAAAGGACCTGGGCGCAGGCATCACCGCGACCGTCTCCATCGGCGTCGGCTTGATCCGCGTTCGGTAGCAGCCGGCAATTGTCTATGTTGCCGCAAACGCCGTCGTCGTCTGAGTCGTTGTCGATATCAAACGGGCATGGATCGTTTTCGACGCACAGACCGTCCCCGTCGGCATCGTTGTCGGGATCTTCTGGGCACGGGTCGCATAGATCCCCGATGCCGTCGCCATCGGCATCGCTTTGGAGCTCGTTGTCATCCTCAGGGCAATTGTCACATGCGCTGGCAATGCCGTCGTCGTCCGGGTCGCCCAAGGCGGTTTGTGAAATCTGTACCGGGGCGAACGAGAGAATCGGTGATCCGCTGGGTTGTTCTCCCAAGGCCTCGATCACAACATAGCCGGATACATGCGGCCCCGGAGGGATTCCGAACTCATACACGACCTCGCCAGAAGTTCCCGCAATTCTTGTTGCCAACGGCGTCCTGGATCCGTCCTCAGGGTGAAAAATACCGACCAGTATCTCGCTGCCCGGGGAGAACCCGTCGCCACGAACTCGAACCGATTCCCCGGGTGCGTAGCCAGTAGGATCCGCGCACGCCGGATCGGAGGCTTCGACCTCCAGGAAGCGCAGGCCTGGTGCGCTTTGGGGGGGACCGGAAGTGGTAGCGCTCGGGGCCGTGGGTACGGGCGTCGGGTTTCGTGGAAACCCATTCGGCAACAGGTTGCTCCCAGTCTTAGACGCGATGAACTCGCGAAGTGCGACCGCGTACTGTTCTTGTCCCTGCGCATTTGGGTGAAACCATTCGGTAGGCTCAAAAAGCGTCAGCGTAGTCAGATCGAAATCTAATGGGGCGTTGATCCAGTCGTCGCGATAGGGGGCACACGCCTCATGTCCTTCGAAGTGGTCGAGGACAGAAACATAGTGAACACCAGCTTCCTCGGCGATGCGGCGAATTTCGTTGTCGATGTCTACGGCGACGCGGGCGAAGAAAGCGCGTTCCGCGCGCTGGAAAAGGCTGCGTTTCGAGCCCCCGACGATCGCACAGCGCGGCCCGATGAGCATGGCGTCGATCGGGAGAATGCGAGGATAGCCGAGAACAAAAAATGCTGCGGATTCGCGAGGAGCAACAGTCTCGAGGATTTCTGAGTATAGGTCACTCAGCTTCTCCGGGAGTTTCTGTAGTTCGATCTGAACTTTCTCGCCGAGTGACTTGTCTGACTTGAATCCCCAGAGCCCGCGGAAATTCTCGCAGTCCGATGTAGGATAGACTGCACACGCTACGAGCGTTTCCGCGAATCCGAGGTCATTTCCCCCGATACTCATGGTTACGAAGTCAGATTGCTGCCCGATCTCCTCTATCTGCGCAATCTGCGTCGTTGGTTCCCCTTCAGACGGCGTTCCTCCGCGCGTCACGTTGCCTATTCTGGCGCCGCTGCAAGCAACGAATTCTAGAGAGGTTTCTGGAGCATTGGACTCGATGAGGTAAGGAAAGGCACGGAGTGAACGGTGGCATCGATTGGATAGAAGATTGTCAGTTCCATCCTCATAGGGCCGTACGCCCTCGCCGGACGAGAATGAATCGCCGAGCGCCGCGTAGTGCAAAGTCCTATTCGTTGGTGTCGGCGTAGCCGTCGGAGTCGACGTCGCCGTAGGCGTTGTGCTTGGGGTCGGGGTTTCAGTCGCGGTTGCTGTCGCGGACGGCGGCAACGGTGTGGGTGTCGCAGTACCGGTCGGCGAGGCCGCCACAGCGGTGTCCGTCGCAGTTGGGGTCGGTGTTCCATGTTGCGAAAGAACCCCGACGACGACACCTCGAGGGCTGGCTCCAACCGGGATTTCTGCAACCACGCCGCCGCTGTCGACGTCAATCACGGAAACCGTGCCGGGTTCGATGTTGGTCACATAGATGTAGCGTTCGTCGGGCGACACCGCGATTCCGTCGTCTCCGTCGCTCAACGCGATTCGATTGGTCACGACGCCTGCTACAGGATCGAGCACGAATACGATGTCATTCGTGCTGTTTCCCGCGTGCACGATGTAGGCCGCCTCGCCATCGGGAGAAATCGTAAGGTCAAAAGGACAGTCTCCCACAGGAACGGTGTTCGTCACGGCGCTCGACGACGTATCGACCACCGACACGGTGTTGTCGTCGCAGTTCGTGGTGAGCAGATGCTCGCCGTCGGGCGTGAGCGCTAGCGCGTGAGGGCTCTCGCCAACCTCAATGATCGAGGACACAGTGTTGGTCATTGTATCGATGACCTCTACGGCAGCGAATCCGCAGTGGTGCCCCACATAGACACGCGCACCCTCCGGGGAAACAGCGACGTCGGTCGGACAGTCCCCGACCGGAATTGTACGAATGACGGTATTGCTAGCGGTCTCGATCACCGACACGCTATCGGTTTCGGAAGGTTGGAATGCGTGCGTGACGTAGGCGCGAGCACCGTCTGGGCTGATGGCGATGCCATCGGGCGTTACCTCGGTTGGGATTGTCGTCAGGACCGTATTCGTGCCAGTGTCGATCACGGACACCAAGTTGGCGTGTAGATTGGTGACGTAGAGCCGACGGCGATCCGGGGTGAGGGCGAGTTCGTCTGGACCCAAGGCAACTTTGATTGTCGCTGCGATGGTGTTGGTCTCGGCGTCGACTACCGAGATGGTGTCGGAATCCTGGTTTGCAATGTACACAGCGGTGCCTGGAATTCGGTTGGGCGGCGGATCAACGCAAACCACACCGCAACCGCCGGGGCAGAAACCCGGGCACTCCAGACGTCCCTCAGGACATGGTGGAGGCGGACAGGTCGGATCTGCTTCGCGAAAGAAACTGCTTCCATTGGCCCGACGGAGGCCTTGACCGGAATAGTTTGCGACAAGAATTCCGTTTCCAGTGGACAGATTCACAGTAAAGACGTCGCGGTCGGCAAGGCCATACATGACCCCGTCATCGCCGAACGCCAGTCCAAACACGTCTGAGAACCCAAAAGGCCCGATTTCCGTGCCGGTCCCGGTGGCCAAATCGATCACGGCCAGCGAGTCGCGCGTGGTGCTAACGTAGAGATTCCCAGTGCTGTCGAAGGCTAGGTCCCCGGCCGCGGCGTAGCCGATTTCGCCCACGACGGTTGCTTCTCCAGTGCTTGCGTCCAGCGTATACAGGATGCCTTCACCACCCGCTGCGTAGAGGACGCTATCAGCAGAGAACACGAGGGCCGTCAGCTGATCGTCCTCGCCATGTGGGCCAATAAGTTGCAGTGAAGCGTCAGAGCTATCGACGACATACAGATCGGAGTGAGTGACGCCATACAGCTCGCCCTCCGGACTGAAGGCGATATCAGTAAGGATTTCGTCCATCTCACCAATGACCGTCACGGCTCCGGTCGCAACGTTGATGGTCGCGAGATCACCCGCGCTGTCGTGAAGGAAGAGCTCGAGACCAGCTGGCTGAGCGGGAGTTGCGAATTCTCCGCTGATCCAGCCGGAGGTTTGCAGACCAATGCTCGCGGGGAGATCGATCTCGTACCATGTTACGTCGCTGGCGACGGATTCCGAGCGTACAGGGAATCGTTGGTGATCCCAGACCTTCAGGCGCGTCAGCCGACCGGGAGGGACTCCGACAGAGGCGGCCTTGGTAAATACATGGGAGGAATCGACGCCCGGTGCGGTGCGAACGAACAGGCCCAGGCCACTGGTGTCTCCGATGACTACGTTTTCGACATCCTGCGGTTCAACGAGGAGAACTTCCTGCCCGGCTTCGGCAGCGACCCATCCAGCGATTGGTCCAGCAGCATTTGGTAGGTCGACTTTCATCCAATCACCGGCCACCGCGCGGCCAATCAAGCGTTGTCCTTTGTTGAGATGGCCAAGCTTGGCATACGAGGTGTCCGGCCCCGACCGTAACGAGAGCCCGTCCACAGTTGCTTCGAGAGGCGTTGGGAAGACTGGCTCTTCCGAGAACGGGTTCAAGAAGGTTTCAGGGTCGCGATACCCGAAACCGTCAGGAACGTCGGGTACGTACCCGACGTTGAACTGCGTATCCCAGGGGTCACCGAGTTTGCCGGTCGTCTTAATCTCCAAGTGGAGATGGGCTCCGAAGTCGTCCTCTCTGACTGTTCCGGAGTTGCCGATGATGCCCAAGCGTGTACCGTCCGTGCCGCCCTCAACTTCGAACCCAGGATCAATCCCAGAGTCCAAGCAGTAGAGGTGCCCATAAAGGCTGAAAAGTCCATCTTCGTGCTCGACAATTACGGAGTTTCCTAAACCGCGGTTGGTAGTATCGGCAGCAAAGAGCGAGCCATCGCAACGCTCCAACGTATCCGAAGTGCGGAACACAGCCCGCACTGTTCCATCCGCTGTCGGATAAACAGGAGTAGTAAAGTCGCCCGGCTTGTAATTTGCCGACTCGACGTCGGTGCCGGTGTGGTATTCCTGCGGGCGCCGGCAATTCTCCGGATCGATACAGAGCGAGTTGAACGCTGCGTACGGATTGTCTGCAGACGGCTTCATTTGCTCCAAAGGAGAGTGGTATTCCGCGGCGCTCACTAATGAAGCCATCGACATCAATAGAACCCAGCTTCCGTAGAGTCCCACGCGCATCGAGCGATCAGCGCTCACTTGACAAAGGTTGTCAACAGGCGCTCTTTGCGCCGTCCGGGCCCCTGGGCACCCTCTCTTGCAGTCCCGGGCGTGGAGAGGCACGATTCCAAGCCTTCCCATCGTCAAACCACACTCGGTCGCAATGGCGAAAGCAGCGACCGCCAAAGGAGCACCATGGCCTCTGATGCCGAAGCTGTAGAGCTGATCATACGCCGACTCAAAGAAGACAGGATTCCCGAAGCGCCGTTGCCCGAGGAGATCGCCGAGAAGAAGAAGCGGCCGCGCCAGCTGGCGTTCATGGACGTCAACCTCTGCTACCCCTGCGGCAAGTGCCCGGAGTTCTGTCCCGTCGGCTGCATCGAGTATCTGCCCGAGGCGAGCCTGCCCGGCCGTGGTCTATCGCCCGTACAAGACCGCTTTCAGGAGTGCATCGGCTGTTTCATCTGCGTCGAGGTCTGCGCTCTGCTGACCGACTACGACGCCGTGCGCATGTACAACACCGACTTCGTCGAAGACCTGCTGGGAGTCGAGATCGGCGACCAGAAACCCGATCCCCACGTTCCCGCCAAGGCCTATGAAGAGTACTTCTCCGACGGCGGTTCGAAGAGCGTGCGCCACCTCGGCGCGGGCTCGCGCATTCGCGACAAGATGACCAAGGAAGATCGCGCCGCGATGGGTTGGGGTTGACGCGCCGGCGACCCGGTGACGGCTTTATTTCTTGCGGCTGCGACCGACGACGATCAGGGACATTCCGAGACCGAAGAAGATCCAGTTGTCGCCCCAGCGCATGTAGCGCGTCGTCGCATTGGAGATCGAGATCGACTGGCCCGCCGGACGTTCGGTGTAGGTTTCACCGAGCGCCGTGATCAGCTCGCCGCCGCCATCGCCGGTCGAGCGAACGACGAAGCGCCGGGCTTCGACCGAGCGCAGCACCGCCAGTGCCAAATGCTGCTCGGCCGCCTGTGGTGAGCGCAACCAATCGACGCGGCAGTTGTTGATCAGCACGTCGGCACCGTCGCGCACGGCGCCGTGTACGACACCGGCGTCGAGCACATCGGCGCAGAGCAGAGGGCTGACGCGCATACCGCTCTGTTCGATCGTCGATACGCGGCGAATCTGCAGCTGCGGGCGCGGTCCGTAGTTCCGCACGTGCTGCGATGCCGTCGGCCGCATGGCAACCGAAGAAGCCTGCATCGCGTCTTCGGCGACGTCGTGACTACCGTAGATCTGTTGGGCGGCGCTGCTGTAACCGACCGCGGCGGCGATGGTCAGAGCGGGAACCGCCAGCGCCCGCGCCGCCGAAAGCATGCGGGCGCGTCCACCGAGAGAATCGCGAAGGGTCTCGACCGCTGCGATGCTGGCGAACGCTACGACGAAGGAGACGGCATACACACCGCCCAGATCGGCGATCTGGATCAACCAGATCTCGCGGTATTGCGTGTGACCGAGCAACTGCCAACCGAGCATCTGGGCGCGCAACCACTCCGTCGTGATCCAAAAGAAGGCACCGGCCACCGGTAGGTCGAGCACGGCGACTCGGCGGCCGGCGTAGTTGTAGGCCGCCGTGGCCAAACCACTGGGCAGGCCGACACAGACCAGCAAGGCGGCGCCAACGGTTAGAAAGGACAGTGCCGTAGGCACTTGCAGCGCCGCCGCGAAGGCATCGGTCGCCCACAGCCCGACGATGGCCCCGGAAACGACGCCGAAACAAATGCCGGCGCCAAAGGCAGCGCGCATGGAGAGATGGCGAACCGAAGCGAGGAGCAGGCCGGGAACCAACCAGGCGGCCGCGGCGTAGCCGTGCGGCGGTGAAGCGGCGGCAAAGAGCAGGGCGGCGACCGCCGCCCCGGCAAAACCGGTCCACTGCGGCTGGTCTTCGTTCGCGTTGAGTTCGGATGCTGTCACCGGGCGTTCCTCCATGGGTACGCGACCATCCTGTCCCCATCCCCACTTCCCACCCATAAAGGAAAGGTATGACTTTCCGGCAACCGGCCCCTTCCTCTACGACTATTCGATCGCCAGCGCGCAAAGCGCCGAGAAGGTTCTATTGCACCTTACACAGCGTACGCGGCGTCGGGGCGGTCTTTCGTCCACCTTGCGACCACGCTCAGCCGTGGGCAGCACTGCCCGTGCACTCGGCGCACGGACAGAGCTGGTGAAGGTAAGTGTAGGCGTAGATTCCCGTTTCGTGGCCGTCGCCCCAGTGGAGTTGTAGAGCGTAGTTGCCGACCACGGCGATCTTCTCCAAGTCGGTGTTCTCCGCGTGGACGTAGCGCTTTTCGCCACCGTGTCCCTGGCAGGCGGCGCAGGGACACCAGCCGCGCAGATAGGCAAAGGGAAACTCCGACTCGTGGCCGTCACTCCACGAAACGCTCATCTGTCGCGCGTCGGCGCGTCGGCGGACTTCGACCGGCACCGGTGGCGACGTGCTCATCCTCCGTCCGATCCCTTCAACTGTTGCTTCCAGTCGAGAATGCGGCCCTTGGCCGCCCACTCCTCGGCCTTCTCGATTTCTCCCGCTCGCTGGTAGATGCGCGACAGGTTGGTGTAGGCCAGTTGCTCGTCGGGTGTCAGCTCGACCGCCTTGTGCGCCGCGTCGATCGCTTCGGCAAAACGCTCCAGGTCGGCCAGCGCCATCGACAACCCTTCCCAGGCATCCGCAAACGTCGCGTCGATCTCCAACGCCCGCTCGTACTTGTCCACCGCGCCGGTCACGTCGCCATCGGCGATGCAGTCCACCGCCTGATCGTAGAGATCCTCGGCATCTTCGGCCATCGTCGAACGCTAACGACATGAATCCACATGATCAACCTCGATGTCAGCCGCAGATGGGGGATCGGGTCGTCCGTAGATTTATCCGCCGATGAACGCTGATGGCCGCAGATAGGTTCGGGTTGACCGACGATCTGTCCAGACCCCCAATCGGCGTTCATCAGCGGATAATAGAAGTCGGTCGACCTGAACCCCCATCTGCGGCCATCGGTGTTCATCAGCGGACAAACAACCGGACAACCCGAACCCCCATCTGCGGCCATCGGTGTTCATCAGCGGACAAACAACCGGACAACCCGAACCCCCATCTGTGGCCATCGGTGTTCATCGGCGGACAAACAACCGGACAACCCGATCGCCCATCTACGGCCTTCAGTGTTCATCGGCGGAGTTGGCTGGCATCGGTGTCGTGAAATCGATACGGATTCCGCACCGAAGCCAAGGAGGCATCGTGAGCAAGCCGCAAACTCCACTCAACCTCGGGGTTCGTTCGAACGGAGAGTTCATCGAAGCACCGTCGAAGAAAGACGAGTTGGTCGAACGGCTCACGCTGGAAAAGGCGGAGGAGAACGCCAAGCGCGTGGGCATGGATCGGCGGAGTTTTCTGGGCTCTGCGGCCGGAATGGCGACGATGCTGGCGACGATCCAGATGGTGCACGGATGCGGTGGCGACGATGACGCCGCAGCGGTGCAATGCGATCAGGAAGGTGCCCGCGAGCTGCTCGGTGGAGATGAATTCATCATGGACGTGCAGTCGCATCACATCGACCAGAGCATGGAATGGCGCGATCCGGTGTTCGGCGATTGGACGGAAACCAACAAGCTCTACTACACGTTCTTTTGCTCAGCTTTCGAGGGGTCAGCGGTCGACGGAGAGTGTGCAAAGGCCACCCCTGAGAGCTTTCCTTCGTGGATCGATCCCAACGTCGGGATCGCTCCGCTCACTCTGTGCCCGGGCGAACAGAACCACTCGCCGTGCCTGGCGATGGAGGACTACATCGATCTGATGTTCCGGCGCAGCGACACCAGCATCGCCGTTCTCTCCACCTTCCCGGCAATCACCTGCGAGCAGTCCGAACGCATTGGCTATTCGGTCGAGCTCGGAATCTGCGGCGACTTCCTGCCCACCGCGGCAATGGCCAACACCCGTCGCACCGTCAACGATCGCGCCGGATCGCAGCGCTGCCTATCGCACGCCGCCGTCTTTCCGAACGCTCCGTCGTGGTTGAGCGCGGCGGAACGGCAGGCCTGGGTCGACGAACAGTTGATCGCGATGGAAACCGCAGTGAACGACTTCGGCATCGATGCCTGGAAGTGCTACACGCCATTCGGGGCGCTG
The DNA here is from genome assembly GCA_965216585.1 of uncultured Binatia bacterium (SeqCode). Lineage (GTDB taxonomy): Bacteria > Desulfobacterota > Binatia > HRBIN30 > CADEER01 > CADEER01. The sequence continues at coordinate 2,643,903 of CBDCGC010000003.1, forward strand.
CCGCAAGAACAGGTGGCCAACATGCGCTTCGAGGATATCTTCCTACCCGTTGTGGGCAGTGACATCACCGGTGAGGGATGGCTGCTGACCAGCGAAGAGGGTCAGGCGATGATCGCCAAAGCGATCGACCTCGGTCGGCCGATCATCAACGCTCACAAGGGAATCCCCCTGCCCAGCTTCAACCCGGAGTTCACCACCGCGCGCGATATCGGTGTCGTCGCCAAGATGTTCCCCGCGGCTCGGTTCGTCGTCTACCACTCGGCTTTGAACCACGGGAACCTGGGTTTCGGAGCTCCAGCCATCGAAGAAGGACCCTACAACCCCGACGAGTGGGGAGCCGACGACGATCCGAACGGTATCAACAGCTTGATTCACTCCCTGGTCGTCAACGGCATCACCCCGGCCAACAACGAAAACGTCTACGCCGAGCTCGGGGGTCCCGGTGCGCGCGCCGTCGGCAACCCGGTGCAGGGTACGCACATTTTCGGCAAGTTGCTGAAGTACGTAGGCGAGGATCGGATTCTGTGGGGCACGGACGCAATTTGGGGCGGATCACCACAGGGTCTGATCGAGGCCTTTCGCGCCTTCAAGATGGTCGAGTCGGTCGCCGAGGAGCACGACTACCCCGAACTCACTGATGAGATCAAAGCCAAGATCCTCGGCCTCAACGCAGCCGAGATCTATGGAGTCGACGTCGCCGCCGCGCGTTGCACGATTCCCGGAGACAAGCTTGCCCGGCTGCGCCGCGACTGGCAGCAGGCGCGACACGTGGCGCCCTCCGCACTGCACCCCCTCGAGGTGCACCAGGGCCCGCGCACGCGGCGCGAGTTCTTCAACCTCTGGCGCAGCAAGGGATGGCTGCCCATCTGAGTGGATCCGCAGACGGCCGCTGATGAAGGGTTCCGGTTGACCGTCGATTTATCCGCCGATGAACGCTGATGGCCGCAGATGGGGGCTCCGCTTCAGACAACCTGAATGTTTCGGAAATCGACGAACTCGGACTCGAGGGCAGGCTCTCCGTCCTCCAAGAGCATCTCGATCACCTCTCGAAAATTCTGCTGAAGCTCACCGATGTCGCCACCCTGAGTGTGGGCACCGGGCCATCCCGGAACGTAGCCGACCAATCCGCCGGTCTCGGGATCACGCTCGACAACGAACTTGTATATCTTCATCGCTCCCTCCTCCGGACCGGAATAATAGCACAATTCACCCCTAAAGGCGCGCCTCGCGCACTCACCGAAGGCACTGCGCGGCCGCCCGGGTGTCGGGAGATCAGTGTCCCGCCGCGACCTGGGAGGCGCGGCCGTGAGGCCGAGATGGGGACTCCGCTTGGCCGGTTTTCTTTTCTCCGCCGATGAACGCCGAGGCGGAAAAAGCGAGCATCTGATCCCTGACATACTGAACCTCCGGGCGACCCCATCTGCGGCCATCAGCGCTCATCGGCGGACAATTCCCCTGACCACCTGTTTCCCGGGCGACCCTATCTGTGGCCATGTCTGGTCGCTGCGTTAAAAAGAGGATACGGGCGGGTTGCATGCTGAGGCACAAACTCATCTGCGGATTGGCGGCGGTGTTGCTCTCGCTCGCCGCGTGTACGCCTGAGCCGGAGCTCTCTGTCACCGTCTCGCTGCGGCGCAGTGTTGCCGGTCCGCTGTTGCGTACCTTCGCGGCGAAGACCGGGGCGAATCTCGATGTCCGCTACGTCAAGCGCTCCGACCCGGTCGGCGAGGATTTCGACGTTCTGTGGACCGGCGACCCAGCGGTGACCTTCGGACTGGCCGATGCAGGCGTCCTCGCCCCTCTTCCCAGAGCGGCGTTGGCCGGGCGGCCGAGCGCTCTTGCCGACCAGGAGGGTCTGTGGGCCGCCGCCTCGGTTGACGTGCGGGTTTTCGTCTACGACCCGGCGCGCATCGACGAGGATAGCGTGCCGACGCGGTTCGAAGAGCTGCTCGAGCCGCGTTGGGCGAAAAAGCTGATCCTGGCGCGGCCGGATCGCAGTCCCTCGGCGCTGTGGCACGCAGCGGCGCTCTTCGCCGCCAAAGGAGCGCAGCCCACGGCGGCGTTCTACCGCGACCTGCACGACGCCGGCGCGCTCTTCGTCGAGAGCGAGCGCGACGTCCTCAAAGCCGTCGCCGGCAAGGGCCGGCCGCTCGGCGTGGTCGATGGAGAGATCGCCTTTTCGGGGCGCGAGCTCGGCCGCGGCATCGGCATTCTCATCCCCGACCAGGACGGCATGGGCGCGGTGCTGCGCGCAACCACAGTGGCTTTGCACCGCACCGCCGCCGATTCTCCGCGCGCTCTCGCGTTGGTGGAGTATCTGCTGTCGGTCCCGGTGGCGCGTCGTTTGGCGTTGATGTCCGCACACGTCGCGCCGCTGCGCGACGGCGCACCGTCGGCTGGCGCTCTGGCTCTGCGCGATCTCAAAGCGACGCAGGCGACGCAAGAAGAAATCGCCGCTCATGTAGAGGCGGCACAGGAGCGACTGAGCACGGTGCTTCAGTCGGCGTCTTGATCAACCTCGATCTGCGCCAGGGCGCGATCGATTTGCGTGCGCGCTCGCTTGAGGAAGCGCACGGTCTGTTGGCGCTGCTCCCCGGTCAAGCTCGACTGCACAACGACCTTCATCCGTCTGCCCAATTTGCGCACTAGCTTCGCAACCTGCTCGACCTCGTCGCGCGAGCCGACCTCACCCGCCTGCGCCGAGCGAAACTTCTGCACCGACAAGCGCCGCATCTTGGCCAGGCGCCACAGCATCTCCTGTCGCTCCAGCGACTCGGCGCGCGCCACCGAGATGAGAATCTCGCGCGAGACGACCGGGGCAGCGTGGTAGTCATCTTTGATGTGCTGCGGCAGCCGGCACAGAGCGAGTGTGTTGCTCACGTACGGGCGGCTCTTGCCGATCAGTTCGGCCAGGCTTTCGTGGGTGTAGTTGTAGCGCTCGATGAGAGACCCCAGGCCCTCGGCTTCTTCGAGCGGGGACAGATCTTCGCGCTGTAGATTCTCGATCATCGCGACTTCGATCGGATCGTCGTCGCGCACCAACACCGGCACGATTTCCAGACCGGCCAGCTTCGACGCCCGGTAGCGCCGCTCGCCGGCCATGATGAGATAGCGCTCAGCACCGCCGGTCGTGTCACGGCAGACGATGATCGGTTGCAGAAGGCCGTGCTTGACGATCGATGCCGCCAGCTCGGCCAGCGCAGCTTCGTCGAAGTGGCGCCGCGGCTGGGCCGGGTTGGGTTCGATCTTGTCGAGAGGAACCGCGCTGACGACCGTGCGCCGCCCGCCGCGTACACTCCCCGCGGCCATCGTCCGTGCAAGTGCCTCCGCCGCCATACCAACTCTCCCCTCGCCGCTTGGATGATAGTCCGCCCGGTGAGCGAATCACAAGGAATTCGTTGCCACGAAAAAAGGCGGGGGAAAAACCCCCGCCTTCCTCCGTAGATAGTCACTCACCGTCAGATCTTGCCCTGCAGGAAAAAGGCGATGACCAGGGCGTAAATGGCCAGCGCCTCCATCAGCGCCAGTCCGATGATCATCGGCGTCTGGATGCGATCGGCGGAGCTCGGGTTGCGGCCGATCGACTCCATCGCCGCCGCCACCGCTCTGCCCTGCCCGGCTGCAGCGCCGAACGCCGCGATGGCGATCGACAGGCCGGCGGCCATGGCGATCCAGCCGCGCGACGGATCGACGTCGGCGGCAAACGCCGGCTGGGCGACGACCGTCGCAAGGGCGGCCAAGGTCAGGACCTTCGCTCTGTTGAACATCGTTGTCTCCTTCTGGTTTACGCCTGCGCTGATCGGGGCCAACCTCTCCTCATCTTCCACTACCCGCGCCCCACGCCGGCCTGTTTCGTTGCTTCGTTTGGAAAATCAGTGGTGCTCGTCACCGTGATCGTCGTGGTGTGTCGTCGCCATGCCGACGTAGACCAGACTGAGCAGCGTGAAAACGTAGGACTGGACGATCGAGACGAACGTCCCGAGCACCAGAAAGATGACGGGGATGATGATGTAGGTCAGGTTGGTGAAGATATCGAGCACCAGGTGGTCGGCGAACATGTTCATCATCAGGCGCAGGTTCAGGGTGACCGGCCGGATCATGTGGTCGATGATCTCCAGCGTACCCATGAGCGGCGCCATCCAGATGACCGGGCCGAGAAAGTGCTTCAGGTAACCAACCCCCGACTCCTTGAAGCCGTAGTAGTTGTACATGACGAAGGAGATCAGACCGAGGCCGAGTGTCGTGTTGACGTTGCTCGTCGCTGGCGAGAATCCCGGAATCAGGCCGAGCAGATTGTTGACGAGGATGAAGAGAAAGAGCGTTGCGTAGAACGGCAGGTACTTGCGCCCCCGTTCACCGAGGACGGGTTCGATCAGCATGGTCTGGAATCCTTCGAGGTAGATCTCGAAGAAGTTGCGAATCGACAACCCGGCATCGGGAATCACCGCGTCGCCGGCCGCTGCGATCTGACGGCTGGCGACCGCGGCCCAGGTCAGCAAGGCGATGACCACCAACAGTGCCGTCGCGGTGTGATCCGGTAGTAGGTTGAGTCCCGGAATCGCCGACATCCACGTGAATCCGTGTTCCACAGTCCAGCTCCCCTATTCAGATATCTCGCCGACTTCGTCTTCACTGCCAATTGCGGCGCTCAGCACACAGGCCACCAACAGCAGCGTGGCTCCCGCCGCGAACGCCATCGGATCGAGCGGCACCTGCCAGAAGAGCAGGGCCAGCAGACCCAGGAAGATAGAAAACTTTGCGAGGACAAGAAGCAATACCACCCCCGGATTCTGGCTCGCCTGCGGCGTCAGAAGGCGGCGGGTGATTTGCTTGAGGAGCCAGACGTTGGCGGCCATGACGGCGCCGCCGAGGGCCACGCTGCCGGCTCCGAGCCAACCGCTCAGCCAAGCCAGGGGCGTCGCAATGGCGATCAAGCCAAAGTGCAGGCGCTCGATCTGCTCGATGCTCATCCGCCAGTCGGTCCCTTCTCGGCCCGACGGCGCTCGCCGCGGCGCTCGACCATCCACAACAGACGCCGGGTGAAGCCGTACAAGCCGGCGAAGAGGAAGGCGAGGAGGAAGAGCGGCGACGTGCCGAGGTAGCGGTCGACCCAATCGCCGAGCCAGATCGTCGCAATGACGGTGGCACCGAGGCTGAAGCCCATACCGACGAAACGGGCGCCCGAGGCAACGGACTTTGCATTCAGCGCCACCGTTCAGTCCGCCAACCCGGCCAGACTATCGTTTGCCGCGGCGATCGTTCGCTCGATATCGCCGTCGTCGTGCGCCAGCGAGACGAAGCACGCCTCGTAGGCCGATGGCGGCAGGTACACGCCGCGCTCGAGCATGGCGTGAAAAAAGCGCGCATAACGCTCGGTGTCGATTGCCGAGGCGGTGTCGAAGTCGACCACCTCGCCGCGGCTGAAGAAGAGGGTCCACATCGAGCCGACGCGATTGATCGTCGCGCTCACGCCGGCGGATGAAACCGCCTGTCGCAAACCCGCCTCGAGTCGCGCCGCGCTTTGCTCCAGCCGTTCGTAGACTCCAGCCGCTCTCATCTGCTCGAGCGTCGCCAGACCGGCGGCTACCGCCAGCGGATTTCCCGACAAGGTGCCCGCTTGGTAGACCGGACCGAGAGGCGCCAACACGTCCATGACCTCCGCCCGGCCGCCGACGGCGGCCAGCGGCATGCCACCACCGACGATCTTGCCGAGGCAGGTGAGATCCGGCGACGCGTCGTACAAGCTCTGCGCGCCGCCGTAGGCGACGCGAAATCCGGTCATCACCTCGTCGAAGATGAGCAGCGCTCCATGCCGCTCGGTGAGCTCGCGTACACCCGCCAAAAAGCCGGGCCGCGGCGGCACCACTCCCATGTTGCCGGCGACCGGCTCGAGGATGATGGCGGCAATTTCCCCCGCGTGCTCTCGAAAACAGCGGTTCACGTCGTCGAGATCGTTGAACCGCGCCAGCACCGTCTGCTGCGACGTCGCCGCACTGACGCCGGCGCTGTCGGGCACGCCCAGGGTCATCGCACCCGACCCAGCGCGTACCAGCAGCGAGTCGACGTGTCCGTGATAGCAACCGGCCAGCTTGACGACTTTCTCGCGCCCGGTGAAACCGCGAGCGATGCGCAGCGCCGTCATCGTCGCTTCGGTTCCCGAGCTCACCAGTCTCACCTTGTCGAGCGAATCGAGCGCATTACAAAGACTCCGGGCCATCTCGATCTCGCGCGCCGTCGGTGCGCCGAAGCTCGTACCCGAGCGCATCGCTTCGTGGATCGCCTGCAGCACCGCGCGGTGCGCGTGGCCGAGAATCATCGGGCCCCACGAGCCGACGTAGTCGACGTAGGTCTTGCCATCGGCGTCGGTGACGGTCGATCCCGCCGCCCGCTGAATGAAGCGCGGTGTGCCCTCGACGGCGCGCCAGGCGCGCACTGGACTGTTGACGCCGCCGGGAATGACCTGGCACGCCTCGGCAAACAATTTCTCTGAGGTACTCATCGGCGCCGTCATCGCGGCCAGACCATCGCCAAAAACTTCGCTTTGCGCAAATTTTTCTTCACTCGCTCTTGCCCCTCAACAGCGGACGAGATAAACCATCGAACCCCGCGCCACGGCGCGCCAACGAAAATTTGGAAGAGTACCCTCAAACCGCTGGAGGTGCCTGTGGATTCCGTTGTGGAATTACCGGCGCTAGATCCTCTAACTGCCTGTTATCCAAGGGCTTTCCTTTCGGGCGCGCCCTGTGGATAAGTTGTTGCAGGGCGGTGCTTGGAAACGCGCTCTCCAATCCGTTCAGGCGGTGCTGGAAGATGACGATTCGCGCCATCTGTTGGACGCCCTGAGGCCGCTCGGTCGCGACGGCGACGTCTTCGTCGCCGAGGCGCCGGATCGCGCCGTCGCCCACCTCGCGGAAAAGCGCTGCGCCCGACTTCTCGACCAGGCGCTGGCCAAGCACACCAAGGGAACGGTGCGGCGCGTTTCCATCACCGTCGCCCGCAACGGGCAGCAAGAGCTCTTTCCGGCGCCGCAGCCGATCGGGCGGCCGAATCAGAAATCACGAGATCGCGCCGCTCTGCAGGACCGCTACACCTTCGACAACTTCATCGTCGGCGCCAGCAATCAATTCGCGCACGCGGCCTCGCTCGCCGTGTCTCAGCAACCGGGCGACACCTACAATCCTCTCTTCATCTACGGCGGTGTCGGTCTCGGCAAGACTCATCTGGTGTGTGCGATCGGCAATCGCGTGCTCGACGAGAATCCCAAAAAGCGCGTCGTCTATCTGTCGGCCGACTCTTTCATGAACGAGCTGATCACCTCCCTGCGCCGCCATCAGATGGAAGATCTCAAGCGGAAGTTTCGCCGCGTCGATTATCTCATCCTCGACGACGTGCAGTTTCTCGCCGGTCGCGAACGCACGCAGGAAGAGTTCTTCCACACCTTCAATTCTCTCTATGAATCCCGCAAGCAAATCATCCTGACCTCGGACAAGTTCCCCAAGGAAATCCAGGGGCTCGAGGAGCGACTGCGCAACCGCTTCGAAAGTGGCCTGATCGCCGACATCCAGCCGCCCGACATCGAAACACGCATCGCCATTCTGGAAAAACGGGTTGAAGGTATGGGGTTGCAACTCGAACCCGATGTGGCGGTGTTCATCGCCGAGACCTTCGATTCAAACGTGCGCGAGCTCGAGGGTAGCCTGACTCGCCTTGCCGCTCACGCTTCCCTCCACGGTGACGGTTCGCTCATTCGCTTGGATCTCGCCCGCGAAGCTCTGCACTCGTTCGTCGCCAATCGACCCAAGCGCGAGATCAGCATCGAATCGATTCAGAATGCGGTCAGCGACTACTTTCACTTGCACCGCGACGATCTCCTTTCGAAGAGCCGGACCAGGCACATCACCCATCCGCGCCAGATTGCGATGTACCTGTGTCGCCGTCACACGGATGCTTCGTTTCCCGTCATTGGTGATCGCTTTGGCGGGCGCGATCACTCGACCGTCATCCACGCGACACAGGTGATCGAGCGCCGCATGCAACACGAGCCGAAGTTGCGCGAAACGATCGAGCGACTGGCCGAACGCCTGCGGGTCAGCGAGTGATCGATCGCGCTGTGGAAAACAGGTGAAAGTTCTGGGGAAAGTGATGAAGAACGTTCCGGCGATCACACTTCGGTCGATCGAATCTTTGATCAGCGCACCAGAGTTCCACCCCGTACGACATGGGATCGCCTACTCCTGCAAAGCTTTCCCTGTTTCCACATACCCTACTACTACTAGTTATTGACCTGAAAAATGGAGTAGTAGTAAGGGCGAGGCGGGAGAGGTCACGACGATATGAAATTTTCGATTACGAGAAGCGAGCTGTTGAGCGGTTTGAACCTGTCACAGGGAATCGTCGAACGTCGAACGACGATCCCTATTCTCAGCAACGTTCTCCTCGAGGCGGCGGGTGACACTCTGACGGTATCGGCGACCGATCAGGAGATTGGTGTGCGGCGAGCGTGCCGGGCCAAGGTCGACGCGCCCGGCAGCGTCACCGCCTCGGCGAGGAAGCTCTTCGAGATGGTGCGCGAGCTTCCCGACGGTGAGATCGCGATCAGCGGCAAGGAAAATTCTTGGATCGAGGTAAAGGCCGGCAAGGGGCGTTTCAAGTTGGTCGGTATCGATCCGCGCGAGTTTCCGGCGATGCAGCGCCCGACCAGCGAGGGCTCGCGCTTTACCGTCAAGGTATCGTCGGAAACGCTGTCGGAGATGCTGGATTACACGTCGTTCGCGATTTCTTCGGACGAAACACGAGCCAGCCTCAATGGCGTTCTCATCGAGGGGGACGGCGACGGCAAACTGCGCATGGTCGCCACCGATGGTCACAGGCTGGCAATGATGAGCCGAGCCATCGACGGTGTGTCCGAAGGACCGAGTGTGATCTTGCCGCGCAAGGCGGTGGCCGAGATTCGCAAGATTCTCGAGGCGGACGATGGCGGTGACCTGGAGCTCATCGTCGGTGACGGTATCGCCTATTTGACGCGCGGGCCGGTCGAGATGTCGATGCGTCTCATCAGTGGTGAGTTTCCGGATTATCGGCAGGTGATTCCGAGTACGCCCGGCAAGGTGTCGAAGATCGAGGTAGCACCTCTCCTCGCAGCATTGCGCCGCGTGTCGATCGTTTCGAGCGATCGAACGAGGGGAATCAAGCTCGAAGTGGAACGCGGCAAGGCGGATCTCTCGACGATCAATCCCGATGTTGGTGAAGGTAGCGAGGAGATCCCGGCCGAATACGACGGAGACCCGGTCAACATCGGTTTCAACGCTCGCTATTTGATCGAGCTGCTATCCGTGATGCCGAGCGATTCGACGATCGAAGTAGGTCTGAGTGACGACGTCAGTCCGGGTGTCTTCCGCCTGCCGGACGATGCCGACTACTGCTACATCGTGATGCCGATGAGACTCTGAAAAAGGCCGTCTGATCGACCCTGGAGAGCGCGATTCGCGAACCCCCGGGGCGACCCCTGGAGCTGTTGATAATTACAATAAAATCAATAGCTTGTGATGTATCCATCGGCTTTACCGCCACCCCGCCTCGTGGTACTCTCGGGGACTGTTGGGACGGCTGAGTCGAAGCTCGTCGGAGTAGGGGTTTTATGCAGAATGTCGAGCAGCCGGGGGCGGACTATGGGGCCGAGAAGATCAAGGTTCTCGAGGGTCTCGAAGCGGTTCGCAAACGCCCCGGAATGTACATCGGAGACACCTCCGAGCGTGGACTCCACCACGTGGTCTTCGAAGTCGTCGACAACTCGATCGACGAAGCCCTGGCTGGCCACTGCGACTGCGCGACGGTGACGATCCACATCGACGGTACGGTCACTGTCGAGGACAACGGTCGCGGCATTCCAGTCGAGATGCATCCGAGCGAGGGCATCTCGGCCGCCGAGGTCGTTCTCACCAAGCTCCACGCCGGCGGCAAGTTCGACGGCTCGGCCTACAAGGTGTCGGGTGGACTGCACGGTGTCGGTGTTTCGGTCGTCAACGCGTTGTCCGAGTACCTGGCGGTCGAGATCAAGCGCAACGGCAAAGTCTACACCCAGCGCTACCACCGCGGAGCGCCCGAATCGCCACTGGCCGAAGAGGGGACGACCGATCAGCGCGGCACCAAGGTCACCTTCAAACCCGATTCGGAGATCTTCGAAACGACGGATTTCTCCTTCGACATTCTCTCGCAGCGCCTGCGCGAGCTGGCATTTCTCAATCGCGGAGTGCGCATCGTCATCGAAGATCAGCGCACCGAGCGCAAGCACGAATTCCTCTACAAAGGTGGCATCGAGGAGTTCGTAAAGCACCTTGGCAAGGCGAAGACGCCGATCCACGATGACGTCATCTACCTTTCCGGCAGCCGCGATGACGTCGAGATCGAGGTGGCGATTCAGTGGAACGAGAGTTATGCGGAGAGCCTTTTCTCGTTTGCCAACAACATCAACACTATCGAGGGCGGTACCCACTTGAGCGGTTTCAAAGGTGCCCTGACGAGGACCCTCAACGCGTACGCTGGCAAAGCGGGCATGTTGAAGAGTGGCGAAACCTTGCAGGGCGACGATGCGCGCGAGGGGATGACGGCGATCATCAGCGTGCGCTTGGCAGAGCCGCAGTTCGAGGGACAGACGAAAACCAAGCTGGGTAACAGCGAAGTGCGAGGCTACGTCGAAGCGTTGGTGAATGAAAAGCTCGGGGAATTTCTCGAGGAGCATCCCGGTGAAGCAAAACGCATCGTCCTCAAGGCGCTCGATGCGGCTCGTGTCCGTGAGGCGACGCGCAAGGCCAAGGAGCTGGCGCGGCGCAAGGGCGCACTCGATTCGGCGTCGTTGCCGGGCAAGCTGGCCGACTGCCAGGAGCGCGATCCGGCGCTGTCGGAGCTCTACATCGTCGAGGGTGATTCGGCCGGTGGGTCGGCCAAGCAGGGACGCGATCGTCGCAACCAGGCGATCTTGCCGTTGCGCGGCAAGATCTTGAACGTCGAGAAGGCGCGCTTCGACAGAATGATCTCGTCGCAAGAGATCCGTGTCCTGATCACGGCTCTCGGCACCGGCATTGGCAAGGACGAGAAAGATCTCGCCAAGCTGCGCTATCACACCATCGTCATCATGACGGACGCCGACGTCGACGGTTCGCACATCCGCACGCTGCTGTTGACGTTCTTCTTTCGCCACTTCCCCGAGCTGATCGAAGAAGGGCACATCTTCATCGCCCAGCCGCCGCTCTATCGCGTCAAGAAGGGCAAGATGGAGCGCTACCTCAAGGATGAAAAGGTTCTCGAGGAGTTCTTGCTCGAAAACGGAACCAAGGACGTCCGCCTGAGCTCAGAGGGATCGCCGCCGGTGGCCGGTGCCACCTTGCGGCGATTGATCGAGAAACAGCTGCGCTGGGATCGGGTCATCGGCGTCTTGTCGCGACACGGTAAGAACGGTACCATCGTTTCGGCACTGGCATCGGACGAACGACTTGGCGTTGCGGTACTCGAAGACCGGGCACAGCTCGAAGCGATTGCCGAGGACGCGAAGAAGGTCGTCACCGAGATCGCCCCCGATTTGGATCCTCTCAGCATCGAGATCGAGCACGATCCGGAGCACGGTGTCGCCAAGCTGGTCATCCGCTCGCGCACCAATGGAAGCACACAGGAAACGGTGGTCGACAAGGAGTTGCTCGAGGGGCCCGAGCTGAGCGAGCTCGGTCGCCTGGCGGCCGATCTGCGAATCGCCGGCAAGGGTCCGTTTCGGATCGAGTTCGGCGACACCGAGGTAGAGATCGCGACACTCACGGGAGCCGTTGCCGAGATTCTCGCGCGGGCTCGCAAGGGGGTCGACATCAACCGCTACAAAGGGTTGGGCGAGATGAACCCCGAGCAGCTTTGGCAAACGACGATGAACCCGGACACCCGGACGCTGCTGCAGGTTCGCGTCGAGGATGCCTACGAAGCGGATACGATCTTCTCGACGCTGATGGGTGATGAAGTCGATCCCCGCCGCCGGTTCATCCAGGAAAACGCGTTGTCTGTGAAAAACCTGGACATTTGAGGATCGCTGCGGCCGCCCTTGGCGATGAGCCGATCTTTGAAGACTCGAGGGGCAATCGTATCCATGTTGAGACGTGGGATCTGGACGGAATCGGCACGAAATTCACAAAGTGAGGCGGGCTAGGTGAGCGAAGAGAGCAGCTCGGGAAATCGCATTCCCGTTTCCATCGAAGACGAGATGCGTCAGTCCTACATGGACTACGCGATGTCGGTCATCATCGGCCGCGCCTTGCCCGATGCGCGCGACGGACTCAAGCCCGTGCACCGCCGTGCGTTGTTCGCGATGCACGATCTCAACAACGACTGGAATCGACCCTACAAAAAGTCGGCGCGCATCGTCGGCGACGTCATCGGAAAGTACCACCCACACGGTGACACGGCCGTCTACGACACCATCGTGCGCATGGCGCAGGACTTTTCGCTGCGCTACCCGCTGGTCGACGGGCAGGGCAATTTCGGTTCGGTCGACGGCGACTCGCCTGCGGCGATGCGTTATACGGAAGTGCGCATGGCGCGCATCGCCAGCGAGTTGCTGGCCGACATCGATCGCGAGACCGTCGATTTCGTACCCAACTACGACGACACGATCGAGGAGCCGGTGGTGTTGCCGGCGCGCATACCCAATCTGTTGGTCAACGGCTCGTCGGGAATCGCCGTCGGCATGGCGACCAATATTCCGCCGCACAATCTCAACGAGGTCGTCGGCGGGCTGGTGGCGTTGATCGAAAATCCGGAGCTGTCGGTGGAAGAGCTGATGGCCTACATTCCGGGCCCCGACTTTCCGACGGCGGGGTACATCCACGGCACCGCCGCGATCCGCGAGGCCTACGAAACCGGTCGTGGCGTTCTGCAGATGCGGGCGCGCACCGACATCGAGGAGGACGAGAAGAGCGGCAAGAGCCGAATCGTCGTCAGCGAGCTGCCGTATCAGGTGAACAAGGCCAAGTTGGTAGAGAGAATCGCCGAGTTGGTCAACGACAAGAAGATCGAGGGGATCTCCGACCTGCGCGACGAGTCCGATCGGCACGGCATGCGCATGGTCGTCGAGTTGCGCCGCGATGCGGTGCCCGAGGTGGTGCTCAATCGGCTGTACAAGCTGACGGCGTTGCAGGAATCCTTCGGTGTCAACTTGTTGGCCATCGTCGATGGCCGGCCGCGGCTGCTCAATCTCAAGGAGGCCCTGGGCGTCTTCCTCGAGCACCGCAAAGAAGTCGTGACGCGGCGCACCCGCTACGATCTGCGCAAGGCCGAGGAAAGGCTGCACATCCTCGAGGGGTTGAAGATCGCGCTCGACCACCTCGACGAGGTCATCGCCCTGATCCGAGCCGCATCGGATCCGGCGACCGCAAAGCAGGGTCTGGTGTCGCGCTTTTCGCTGTCCGAGCGACAGGCCCAGGCGATTCTCGACATGCGTCTGCAGCGCTTGACCAACCTCGAGCGCGACAAGATCATCGCCGAGCACGAAGAGGTGACGATGCTCATTGCGCGCTACCAACAGATTCTCAAAGATCCGCGCGAAGTCGAAAAGATCATCGTCGAGGAGCTCGGCGAGATCAAGAAGCTCTACGGTGACGAACGGCGTACGGAGATCATCGAGCGGGAGAACGAAATCCTCGCCGAAGATCTCATCGTCGAGGAAGACATGGTCGTCACCGTCTCGCACGAGGGTTACATCAAGCGCAATCCGGTCAGTGAATACAGGGCGCAGAAGCGCGGCGGTCGCGGCAAGATCGGTGCGACGACCAAGGACTCCGATTTCATCGAACACGTCTTCGTCGCATCGACGCACGCCTACCTGCTCTTCTTTACGACCAATGGCAAGCTCTTCTGGAGAAAGGTGCACGAGCTGCCCAAGGTTGGACGGGCGGCGCGCGGCAAGGCGATCGTCAACCTGCTCGCCTTGGGGGCCGACGAGAAGGTCTCGGCGTATCTGGCGGTGCGCGAGTTCGACGACGACAAGAACGTCGTCTTTGCGACTCGGTTGGGAACCGTGAAGAAGACCGCGCTCAAGGAATACTCGAATCCCCGGGCCTCGGGAATCATCGCCATCAAGATCAAAGACAGCGATTCGGTGATCGGCGTTCGCCTCACCGATGGCCATCAGGAGATCATTCTGTCGACGCGCAACGGCAAGGCGATTCGTTTTCGCGAGGGAGAAGCGCGGTTGATGGGCCGGGCGGCGGCTGGCGTGCGCGGCATACAGCTCGAGAGCGACGACGAGGTCGTCGCCGTGAGCGTCGTCGACCCCGAGTCGACGCTGCTCACGGTTGCCGAGAAGGGATACGGCAAGCGAACCGAGATGGAGGAGTACCGCATCACCAGTCGCGGCGGAAAGGGGATTCTCACCCTACGCGTCACCGATCGGGTCGGCCGGGTGGCCGGTGTTCGCATGGTCTCCGAGGACGATCACATCATGCTCATCACCGATGCTGGCAAGGTGATCCGCACCCCCGTCAAGGACATTTCGGTGATAGGCCGCAACACCCAGGGCGTGCGCCTGATCGATTTGGTCGAGGGCGAAAAGGTGGTGGGCGTGGCTCGCCTGGCCGACGAAGACGAAGATGAGGACGATGACGCGACGGATGCGGTTGACGGCGAGTAGTTTCTCCAGCAGCCGGCTGCCGGAAGCGGCGGCGATCGGCGTGTTCCATCCTGGACAGTAACGGTCCAGGCACTGTAGGCTGGCGCCTGCTTCGAGGGGGAGGTCGGCCTATGCAGTGTCCCGGTTGCGGGCAAGAAAAACGCGAACGAACGATCGGGTTGCAGTATTTCATCCCGGCAGTGTTGTTCGCGCTCGGTCTCTACCTGGCGTTTACGCTGGGTGGTCACTTCTTTCACGACCTGGCAGAAGGGATGCGCCGCGCCGCCTTGCCGCTGTGGAAGGTGATCGTTCCTGCCCTGGTCTTGATTGCCTCGGCCCTGTCGCTCTTCTGGACGCAGCGGCGAACCATTTGCGACGGTTGTTGGGCCGACGTACCGGTCTGGATGCGCACGGTCGGCAAGGGGTCGGAGCCGGGTGAACGCCGCCAGGCGCTGCGCGTTCTCGGCGCCGGCGCGACGACGGTGGCGGCACTCGGTGGCGGAGTGGGCGCCATGGTGGCGCGCAACCGCGGCTGGCTCAGCACGGTCGAGCACATCGTCAACACCGAGGTGGAGGCGACGGCGCCGAAAAAGCTGGCGCAGTGGGAAGGCTCTCGCGTTCGCGCCAAACGCCGACTGGGGCGCACCGGCGCCATGGTCTCCGACATTGCGGTTGGCACCGGCCAATTCCAGGGAACCGAGGTGGCGCGACTGGCCATCGAGCGCGGTGTCAACTACTTCGATACGGCGCCGGACTACTCCGAGCACGGCTCGGAGATCGCGCTCGGCGAGGCGCTCAAGGACGCCAAGCGCGAAGACCTGTTCATCGCTACCAAGTTCTGCGTCGCCCACGGCCATCTGCCCAACGAAACCCCGGTGCCGGAGATCATCCGCGCCGTTGAAGGAAGTCTGCAACGGCTCAACACCGACTACGTCGACCTCTGTCACATCCACTCCTGTGACCGCCTCGACCGATTGATGGCGCCCAACATGCACGAGGCCTTCGATCGCCTGAAGGAGCAGGGCAAGGTTCGCTTTCTCGGCGTCAGCACCCACACGCCGAATCTCGAGGAAGTCGCCAACGCCGCCATCGATTCCGGGCGTTTCGACGTGATGATGCTCGCCTATCACTTCAAGATGTATCCCAACTTTGCTCATATCCTGGAAAAGGCGAGGAAGGCGGACGTCGGTATCGTCGCGATGAAAACGCTCAAGGGGGCCAAGCACGCCAACCTGGCGGACTTCCGCCAGGAATCCGGCGCCTACTCGCAAGCCGCGTTTCGCTGGGTGCTGTCCAACCCCGCGGTGTCGTGCCTCGTCGTCTCGTTCTCGAAACTGCAGCACGTCGACGAGTATCTATACGCCTCCGGACAAGAGGTCAGCGACAGCGACGTCGCGCTACTCGATCGCTACGACGAGCTGACCCAAGGCGACTACTGCCAACCGCACTGCGGACTGTGTCTCGATTCCTGCGATCGCGACCTCGCGATCAACGACATCCTGCGCTATCGGATGTACTTCAAAGACTACGGCCGGGAAAAAGAGGGGATGCGCCTGTACGCAAAGTTGGACAACAACGCCAGCCAGTGCGTGACCTGTACGGCACCGTGCACGAATCAGTGTCCGATCGGTGTCCCGATCCGCGAAAAGATGCTCGATGCGCACCAGAATCTTTCTCTGCGTGCTTAGTCTGACAGCGCTGCTCGGCTGCGCCTGTAGATCCGGATCGCAGGCGACCGGGGAGACGGCGCGCCCTGCCGCGAGCGAGACGGCTTGCCCCGACCAGCGACCCGAGGTTTGCACGCAGGAGGTGGAACCGGTTTGCGCCAAACGCGACAACGGCGTGCGCTGTGTGACCGAGCCATGTCCGTCGTTCGAATGGGCCACCTATTCGAACGCCTGCACGGCCTGCGCCGACGAGCGCGTGTTCGCCCATGTGCCGGGCTCCTGTGAATAGGGCTCGGCGCGCGGCGCGCCGGTGAGGAAGTGCTTGACCCGGCTTGGCTAGCAGGTGTAGGTTTCGTTTCAAAACCCACCTATGGAGGCTTTCATGCAGGATGCGCGTGTCGTCGATCCATCCGTTTCGAAGAAGCCGATCGCTCTGAACGGGGCGAATCTGGCAACCGTTTGTGTGTTGTGCAGCCACAACTGCGGTATCCGCGTCGACGTCGCGGATGGAAAGATCACCAAGATCGTCGCCGACGAGTCCAACCCGATCACCGGCGGCTACATGTGCAACAAGGCGGTGACCTGTGACCGCTATGCGCATCACTCGCAACGCGTGCAGCACCCGATGCGGCGGCGGGCCGACGGCAGCTTTGAGGAAGTCTCGTGGGATACCGCGATCTCGGAGATCGCAGCCAAGCTGAGCTCGTTGCGCCAGGAGCACGGGCCGCGCTCGATCGGTCTGGTTGGCATCGGTGGTCAGGCCAACCATATGGACGCAGCCTATGCGACGTCGTTCCTGCGCGCGGTTGGTACGCGACGCCTGTTCAATGCCTATGCACAGGAAAAGACGCAGCATCACCTCGTCGATTCCTGGATGCTCGACTCGGCTCCGTCGGTGTTTCTCCACGCTGATCTGGACAATGCCGACTACCTCCTGGTGATGGGAACCAATCCGCGCATTTCCAACCGTGGTCACAAACCCACCGAGACGTTCAAGGGACTGGCAAAGAAAGAGTCCTGCACGGTCGTCGTCGCCGACCCGCGGCAAACGGAGACGACTCGCGGCGCCGATCGCCATCTGCTCGTCAAGCCGGGTGGCGACGTCTTCATGTTGATCGGAATGGCCGCGGCGATGGTTCAAAACGAGCTGTACGACGCCGACTTCGTCGCCAACAAGACGGTTGGTTACGACGAAGTGCGCGACGTTCTCGGTCGCGTCGACATCGACGAAATGGGCCGGCGCTGCGGTCTCGGCGGCGAGGTGCTGCGCGATGAAGCGCGCGCCATGGCGGCGTCGGACGGTGCGGCGATCATGTACGACCTCGGCGTCGAACAGACCCCGTACTCGACGCTGTTGTCGTACTTGATCCGACTCAATCTGGCGCTGACCGGCAACTTGGGTCGCGCCGGCGGCGCTCAGTTCATGGAGACGTTCACTCCGCCGGAGCTCAGCCCCAACCGCAACCAGGAACCGGAGCGGGCGGTAGTGTCGGGCATTCCGGGAATTCGCGCGCTCGGCAACTTTGCCATGTTCTCTCCTTCACTGGTGCCGGAAGAGATCATGGCCGATCACCCAGAGCGCATTCGCGGCCTCATCGTCGAGGGATCCAATCCGCTGCTATCGTTCTCCGACTCCAACGCCTGGCGCGAGGCGATCGACGAGCTCGACATTCTGGTCGTCGTCGAGCCGGCGTTCACCGAAACGGCGAGGTTGGCCGACTACGTACTGCCGACGCCGGTCGGCTACGAAAAATGGGAGATCGCTCTCTTTCCCAAGCGCCACCCGCAGATCGACGTGCAACTTCGCCCGCCGGTGATTCCCGGCCCGCAACGGGCCCTGCCCGAAGCGGAGATCTATGCCCGCCTCGGCGAGGCGATGGGAATCATCGCGCCGCTGCCCGAGGATCTCGCAGAAATCGGCCGGCCGGAAACGGCCGAGGCCCGCATGGCGTTTCTCGCTGGCGTCATGGGTCGCCTGGGCGAAGTAGCCGAACAGGGGCTCGACGGCGAATCGCACATGCTCTTCTGGGGGTACCGCGGCATCGGCCACCACTTTCCGGCACCCAGCCTCGTCGCCATCTGGGCGCAATGCCAGGTCAACGCGATGAGCCGGCGCGAAGCCGTGTTGCGTGTTCTCGGCGACGAGTGGCAGGACCGCGCACCCGGAGAGTTGGCGGAAGAGATCTTTCGCCGCATTCTCGCCCATCCCGAAGGTGTGGAGATTGCCCGCCTGTCGGAAGACGACAACCTGGATGACCACATCGGTTACGACGACAAGAAGGTTCGCCTGGCTCCGCCACAGTTGCGCGAGGAACTGGCGCGGGCCATCGCCGATGACGGCAGCGACGATGCGGAGTACCCCTATGTGCTCGGCAGCGGCCTGCGGACGCGATGGACGGCGAACACGATCCAGCGCGACCCGACCTGGCGCAAGGGAAAGGGGGCGCTGTGCGAGCTGCACGTCGGTGCGGCGGATGCGGAGAAGCTGGGACTCAGCGAGGGAACGACGGCCCGTGTCGAGACCAGCCGCGGTGCCCTCGAGCTGCCGGTTTCGATCGACAAGAATCTGGCCATGCCCGGCTACGTGTGGATGCCGAACGGCTTCGGCATGCAACACGCCGATTCGCTGGACGCGGAGCCGCGGCTGGTCGGCGCCAATTGCAATGAGATCACAGACGTGGCCGATCGCGACCCGTTTACCGGGTGCCCGCACCACCGGCTGGTGCGGGTGAAGATCAGCGCCGTCGCCGCCTGAGCCGGCAAGAGCCGATTCATGAAATGGAGTGATGTTGCACGGCAGGAGTGCTCGGCGGCGCGAGCACTCTCGGTCGTCGGCGATCGCTGGACGATGGTCGTCGTCCGCGAAGCGTTCCTCGGTACGCGGCGCTTCGACGATTTCCAGCGCAACGTCGAAGCGTCGAAGAACATCGTCGCCGATCGACTGAAGAAACTGGTCGATCACTCGATCCTCGAGCGCCGCCTCTACGAGGACCGTCCGCCCCGTTTCGAGTACCGTCTCACGGAAAAGGGCCGCGAGCTCTATCCCGTTTTGGCGGCCCTGTTGACGTGGGGCGACCGCTGGATGTCGGGCGAGGCGGGACCTCCCGTGCGTTTCATCCACCGTGGATGCGGCAAGCCGATGGACGCGAAAACGACCTGCGGCAGTTGCGGCGAGGAAATAGATCCGCGCGCCGTTCGTATCGAAGCGCCGTAATCGAAGACGATCTACCGGCTAGCAAACCCACCGGCGCGGCGCCGGATCATCCATGTAGAGAAAGTTATTGAATGGGATTTCGCGCCAGCGATCACCGACCTCGGCCTGCGCCTCGCCTGAGTCTACGAGCGCACATGTCCTCCGGAGCAATGGCGAAGGGGGAGTGAGTTTCAGCCTAACGACAGAAGGCGCTGCGCTTTCGCCGCGCAACCGCTACGAGGCAGAAGATGGCCGCCAGAATGGCGAACCTACCCATGGCGGGTGTGGGTGTGCGCGAGTCGACGATCGGGATCGTCACCTCCGTTTCGACCACGTCGCCTTGCACGTCGTCGAGCAGCGCTCGGTTGACGAGCTCGCTCAGCGGCGTGCCTTCGAGCACCATCACGGCGAAGTCGATCGCACCACCGTCGCCGTCGGCGAGGTCGCCGAGGGCAAACGTGCACTCCGTCCCCGCCGGACTGCCGTCGGCGCAGGACCAACCGGGTGTGCTCATCGCTTCGACGAAGACGGACCCCTGCGGTACCGTCTCCGTGATCATTGCATCGCTGGCGGTTCCCGGGCCCGAGCTCGAGTAGATCAGCGAATAAACCACGGTCGCGCCAGTGACGGCGACGCTCACATCGGCTTCCTTGTCGAGCACGATCTCCGGCGTGGGTGCGCACAGGGATGCAGTGGTGGTGAAATTGCTGAAGTCGATCGGTCCGTTGGCGCTGTCACCCGATCCCGGCCCATCACCGCTGGGACCGTCGGCCGCACCCCACCAATTTCCCATCGCATCCATCATTCCGTTGGCGAAGTCGGCGTTGATCCCCGCGAGGTTGCCGGCGATCGTGTTCATGGTGGCGGTGATCTGAGAGCCGTCGACGCCCTTGGCGTCGATCCCGTCGTCGTTGCCGGTGAACCGATTGCAACGGATGATCGCCGTCGACGTGTCGCCGGTGTCAAAGCCGAAGGCGACTCCACAATTGGTGTCTTCGAAGACGTTTCCCTCGATCAGCGCAAACGTCCCGTCGCCAAAGAACGTCGTAACGATGAGGCCGGACGAGCGGGAGCCGTCACTGCTGGCGATGCCGCGATTGCCGGTGACGAAGTTCTCGAGAACGTTCACGTTCGCACCGGCACTGATATCGAGCATGTAGTCGAGGTGATCACCCGGCCCTTTCCCGGTGTATGAGTTTCCTTGGAACGTCGACGTGCTGACGACCGAGCCAAAGTAGAGGACACCGATGCGCCCGATTTCGGTGAACACGGAATCGAAGACGTCAACGACGCCTCCAAAAGCGGTGATGGCGGTTCCGGCATAGCCCGGGAACTTGATTTCGTTGAAGGAGACTCTCTCCACGGTTCCGGAGCCCCGGTGCCGGATCGCTTGATGGATCATGAAACCGGAACCATCCAGCGAAAGATCGGCGAGATCGAAGGCGACACCGGAATCGACGAGGAACCAGCCGCGCGCATCGCCGGCTCCGCCGGTGTTGGCGGTTGCCGAAACAACCGTCGCGCCCATCCCGGCGCCGCGCAGGCTCAGGTCGCGATCGATTTGGATTTGCGGACCCTCGGCGTAGTTTCCACCGGCCAACTCGATCTCGTCACCGGCGACGGACTGGTCGACGGCGTGCTGAATTGTGGCGCAGGGGTTTGCCTGGATCAGGCAGTCGTTGGCGACGTCGTTGCCAGTCGGAGCAACGAAACGCGTCGCTGCAGATGCCACCGACGGTAGAACCACCATCGCCCCAATGCACAACACTTTGCTCGCCGACATCGCCCCACACCTCCCTCGTTGCCAGTCGCCGGCGCTGTAGGCCAGCAGATCAAGAAAAGTTGGTCGATGCACCGAGTTGTTGCAAGCGGCATGAATAACGGCAGTCTTGCGTGCGCTCAGACGGGCGAACCGTTGATTCTGTCGATGAGCTGGCGCAGGCGACCGAATTGGTGGCGGTCGAAGTGGAACGCCAGGCGAGGCAGGTCCCAGACCTGAGGATCGTCGCGCTCTGCCGAGAAGGCGGCGCGTTGCTCGAAACCTCCCTTGGTCAGGATATCGGAGAACTCGGAATCGAGGCTGTCGAGCGTCTTCTGCGCGAGCTTTCGATTGAGCCGGAAAACGAGTTGGTCGCGCACCCAGCGCGAGGAGTTGTAGACGCCGTAGAAGCTGGTGACTTCTTCCACCGCCTCATCGAGATCGCTGGTGACCTTGAAGAGGGCCAGATCCTGCTCGCTGATCATCCCCTCTTCGAGTAGAGTGCCGCGCACGTAGGTGTCCCATGTCGTCCAGTAGGTGCTACCCGGTGGCTCGATGAAGACCAGCGGCATCGGTTGTGCTTTACCGGTTTGCACCAGGGTCAGCGTTTCAAAGCCTTCGTCCTGCGTACCGAACCCGCCCGGGAAGAGGGCCACCGCTTCTGCTTCTTTGAGGAAGAACAGCTTGCGCGTGAAGAAATACTTGAAGAGAGCGACCTTCTCGTCGCCGAGTAGTACGTCGTTGACCGATTGCTCAAAGGGCAAGTGGATGCCGACACCGAAGGAGCTCTCGCGACCCGCGCCTTCGACGCACGCCTGCATGATGCCGGGACCGCCGCCGCTGATGACCATGAATCCCGCCGCGGCGACGCGCTTGCCGAATTCGACCGCGTAGCGGTAGGCCGCTTCGTCGGGGCGCGTCCGCGCCGATCCGAAGACGGTGACTTTCCTGCGATCGCCGTAACTCGCGAAGGTGGCGAAGCCGTCGGCCATCTCCTGCAGCACCGAGCGCACGATCTTCAGGTCGCCGACCGTCGCTTCGTGGTCGAGCAACTGCTCGGCCGCTTCGACACACTCGGCAAGCAGCTTCTGGGCTCGCTTCGTCTGTGGGTCCAGCCGCCGTTTGTCAGGGTATTCCATAGACGATTCCACACCACCGCAACCTGGGAAACGAGAGTCCCGCCGACTCTCATGGTCGGATCATCGCGCAGCAGACCCGGCGGGGCGCGATCAGAAGCACGACACAGGATACCGGGGTTGCCCGTCTCCGCAACCGACCCGCGAGCACTCGAGAGTTTTCAAGGGTGTGGACAGAACCCTATTTCGATGCTCCAAAGGGTTCCTCACCGCTAGCGGCAGCCGGCCCCTTGAAAACATTCCGGTGAGGTAGCTGCCGGATGACAGGAGGAACAGTGTGACGAAACCCGGCTCGTCTTCGAAGGTCCAGACCGCTGTGGGCTGCCTGCTACTAGCCGTCGGCATCGCCGTTTTCGCAGTTCGCCTCCGGCACGAGGGCGCCTACGCGATGCCCAGCGGCAACGATCTGGTCGGTGGGCTGGGTGGATTGGTGCTCGGCGCACTGCTGCTGTGGCCCGCTGCGCCGCGCGTGCTCGGATGGCTGGCGCTGGCGGCCAGTCCCGTGGTGGCAGGCATGGGACTCTACGCGACGATGGCCGAGCTCGAAGAGGTCGTGTCGCTTTTCGCCACCGATCGCGCCGGCGCGCCGGCGGAGCTGCGCCTGTGGATCGTCGACCGCGACGACGGTGCATGGGTGGGAATGCAGGGTTCGAAAGCGGCCGAGCACTCCCTGGACGGCGCGCGCCACGAGCTGCTCCGGCGCGGAGAAACCCACTGTGTGGTGCCGGTGCTTCACGAAGACCGCCCGACCGTCAGAGCGATCCACGCGCTCAAAGTCGAGAAGTACGCCGTCGCCCGTGCCGCCGCGGCGATCGGCCTCTACCCCAGCGAGGCCAGGGAAACCGCCGTTTCCCTCCGCCTCGATCCATGCCCGAGCGGCTGAGTGAGGCGAGCCTAATCTGCGCCGACTCTCGTCAGGTATACCGCGCTCAACGAAGGAGAACGGAGAGGTCTTCCCAGGTGGTTGCCGGCGGCGAGCAGGTCATGCGGTGACATACGTAGGCGGTGGTCTTGCCGCCGAGCTGTCCTTTTCCCGCCAACAGCGGTGGTCGCGGTGAGTTGGGATCGGGGTCGACGAGGGAGAGCGTCCGGTTCGGGATGTAGGTCGAGCGCACCCGTCGCACGAGTTGATCGGCGCCGGCGGCAGACGGGTCGACGACGATGCAGATCTCGCGCGGGCCGCGGTTGTAGAAGTCGGCGCCGGCGATGAAGTTGGCGAGGCCAAAGGGTTGGCTGGCGGCAGCGGTGCCGAAGAGCCGCAACAGCGCCTCGGCGTGCTCGCGGTAGGCGCTCTCTCCACTGTGGTGGTAGAGCCGCAGCAAGACCTGCATGGCGACGGAGTTGCCGGCGGGGATGGAGCCGTCGAACGTCGGCTTGGAGCGCACCAGCAGTTCCTCGTGATCGTCGCTGGTGAAGAAGAAACCGCCGTTGTCGCGATCCCAGAAGTGTTCGAGCATGGCGTCGCAGACTCGCCGTGCCGCTTCGAGGTGGCGGCGCGCCTGTGCCTGTTCGAAGACGTCGATCAGGGCGGCTGCGTAGAATGCGTAGTCGTCGAGGTAACCGTTGAGCTTGGCACTGCCGTCTTTGTACGTGACCATCAGGCGATCACCGCGGCGCAGCTCGCGTTCGACGAAGTCGATGGCGGCGCCGGCAATCTCGCCGTAGCGGTCGTCGTCCAGCGTCTCGGCGGCGCGCGCGTAGGCGGAGATCATCAGTGCGTTCCAGGCGGTAAGCATTTTCTCGTCGCGAGCGGGTGCGATGCGTTTGCGGCGGGCAGCCAACAGCGTTTGCCGGGCCGCTGCGAGGGTTTGTCGAACCTCACCGACGTCGCGCTGAAACATGTTCGCAAGCTGCTCTTGGTCGATCGTGACGTGCAGGATGTTGCGTCCCTCGAAGTTGCCCTCGTCACTGATGTCCCAATAGCGGCAGACGAGGTCGGCGGTGGGTTGACCGAGGAGTGAGACGACCTCATCGCGGTCCCAGACGAAGTACTTTCCTTCGACTCCTTCGCTGTCGGCATCCTGCGTCGAGTAGAATCCGCCATTGTCGTCGCGCATTTCGCTGGCGACGTAGTCGAGAGTCTCGCGCGCGACGGCGGCGAAGTGTTCATCGCCGCTGATCTGGTAAGCGGAAAGGTAGAGCGGTACGAGCTGGGCGTTGTCGTAGAGCATCTTCTCGAAATGCGGCACCAACCACACTCGATCGACGGAGTAGCGATGAAAGCCGCCAGCCAGGTGATCGTAGATGCCGCCAGCGGCCATCTGGCGCAACGTGTGGAGCGTCATGTCGCGGTAGCGCGTATCGCCGCTGAGATCGGCGGCGCGCAAGAAGAGATCGAGCGCTGCCGTGTTGGGAAACTTGGGCGCCTGACCAATGCCGCCGTGGGTCTCGTCGTAGGCGCGGGCGAGGGCTTCGGCAGCGTCGAGGAGCAGGGTCGCCGCGGGTATCTCATCGCCGCCTGGCGGCGCCTCGAGCTGGCGCAGTCGCGACGTGATTTCACTGCGCGCTTTGTCGACATCGTCCGGCGACTCGCTGTAGCGGCGGGCGAGAAAGTCGAGCACCCGGGGAAAGGCCGGCATGCCATGTCGCTCTTCGGGAGGGAAGTACGTGCCACCGTAGAAGGGCTCGCCGTCCGGGGTCATGAACACCGTCATCGGCCAGCCGCCGCGTCCGGTCAGCATCTGCACCGCGTTCATGTAGATGTGGTCGACGTCCGGGCGTTCTTCGCGGTCGACCTTGATGTTGATGAAGTGCTCGTTCATCAGCGCCGCGATCGCCGGGTCCTCGAACGACTCTCGCTCCATGACGTGACACCAGTGGCAAGCGGAGTAGCCGACGCTGAGCAGGATGGGCTTGCCCTCGCGTTTGGCAGCGGCGAACGCCTCCTCGCCCCACGGGTACCAATCGACCGGGTTGTGCGCGTGTTGCAGAAGGTAGGGGCTCGTCTCGTCGATCAATCGGTTGGAGTGGTCATGGTCGCTCATCTTGCAGAGCTCAGTGCTTGCGCCGGGCGATGGTCAGGCCATCTGAGACGGAGAGCATGACGGCCTGGACCCGATCGTCACTGGCGATGAAGTCATTGAGCTGACGCAGAGCGACCGTGTCGTCGCTCTGGTTGTCCGCGTCGAGCACGCTGCCTCCCCACAGGACGTTGTCGAAAAGGATCAGACCGTTGGGATTCAAGCGCTGCAAGATCTCTTCGTAGTAGGCTCGGTAGTTGACCTTGTCGGCATCGATGAAGGCGAAGTCGAAGCGCCGGTCCGGCGGCAGGGCGCCCAACGTGTCGAGCGCCGGCGCGACCTCGAGCGTAATCTTGGCGGCGACGCCGGCCTTGGCGAAGAATTCGCGCGCGATCGATGTCCACACTTCGCTGGTGTCACAGCAGAGCAAGGTACCGTCGTCGGGTAGACCGCGGGCGATGCGAATGGCGCTGTATCCGGTGAACGTTCCGATCTCGATCGCCGAACGAGCGCCCGAGATGCGGACCAGCATCTCCATCAGGGTTCCCTGCTCGGGCGCGATCTGCATGATCCACAGATCCTTGACCTTTTGCTGCGTTATGCGCGCCAGCTCGTCGAGCACCGGATCGGCATTGTGACCAGACGCGATCAGGTAGTCGTAGAGCTCATCCGTGATCGGCGTGTTTTTCATCGCTGCTCCTCGTTCTCGTCTCGATCGGGAATCAAACGCCTTCGGCAACCGATGCAAACGCCAAGTCGGGGATCTGCTCGAAGGCGGCGCGGTTGCCGGTCATGAGCAGTGCTTTCTCAGAGATCGCGACGGTGGCAATCATACAGACGTTCATCGACAGCGGATGTTCGCTCTGCGCGAAGCTGCGGTGCAGCTCGGCGGCGCCGTCAGCTGTCTCGTGGTCGATGTCGACACAAGGCAGCGCGTCCAGGAGCTGGCGAATCATGCGAACCTGACGCGCCGACTTGGCGGCGCTGAGAAGCTCGAAGCGGTTGATCGAAGTGGTGATGAGATTGCCGTGCTCGAGCTCGACCTGAACCCGCGACGCCGCCGGATCGTCGCCTTGCAAGAATCCGACGAGGATGTCCGTATCCGCCAGGATCACGGCCCGGGCTCGATGCCGCGCAGGCTGAGGATGAAATTGCGCATGTTGTTTGCGTCACGCTCGCGAAATGCCCCCTTGAGCAGAATCGCCCGCCGGACTCTCTCGTTTTCCGAGTCGAGATCGCTCAAATACCCCTCGAGAGCCTCCTGCACCAAGTGCGAGAAGCCCTTGGCTCCCTTGCGCGCGGCGACTTCGAGAAGCCGCGCGCGCACTTCGTCGGTCAGCTCGACGGTCGTTCGCATTGCAGGAGATCATACATGCATGTGCATGCATTTAAAAGCGAAGATTTTGGGGCAATCGGTGAGCCGTTTGGTCGTACCGCAGAAGCACGTGCCAGCGGGTGTCAGCGCAGGAGAATCAGTTGCGCTTCGGCCCAGCGTCGGGCGGCGTCGTAATCGGCGAACTCGGCGTCGAACACCGAGAGATCCTCGAGTTTGGCCTGTGCGGCTTGCAGGTCGGCGCGGGCCGCGTCGGCATCGACATCGTCGGGAGCGGCGGCGGCTTCGGACAGGACGGTCATGACGTTGTTGCTGACCTCGGCAAACCCCTCGCGGATGGCGACGCGGGACTCGCCGGACGCAGTGCGGTAGATCAGGCTGCCGATTTCCAGGGAAGACAGGAAGGCTGCGTGGTCGGGAAGAATACCGAACTCGCCCATCGTCCCCGGCGCCGTGACCTCGAGGACCTCTTCGTTCACCGCCTCGCGCGTAGGGGTGACGACACGCAATTGAAAGCGATCGGCCATGTTTGGGTCACGCCGCCTCGGCGGCCATTTTCTTGGCCGCTTCGCGCACTTCCTCGATCGTTCCCTGCATGTAGAACGCCTGCTCGGGAACGTCGTCGTGCTGGCCTTCAACGACCTCTTTGAAACCGCGGATCGTGTCGGCGAGCTTCACGTATTTGCCCGGCGTGCCGGTGAACTGCTCGGCGACGTGGAAGGGCTGCGACAGAAAGCGCTGGATCTTACGCGCTCGCGCCACGACTTGCCGGTCTTCCTCGGAAAGCTCGTCCATGCCGAGGATGGCGATGATGTCTTGTAGATCTTTGTAGCGCTGCAGAACTTCCTGCACCTGACGGGCGACGTTGTAGTGTTCCTCGCCGAGGATGTTTGGATCGAGAATTCGCGATGTCGAATCGAGCGGATCGACGGCGGGGTAGATGCCGAGCTCGGCGATCTGGCGCGACAGCACGGTGGTCGCATCGAGGTGAGCGAACGTGGTCGCCGGTGCCGGGTCGGTCAGGTCGTCGGCCGGCACGTAGATGGCCTGCACCGACGTGATCGAGCCCTTGGTCGTCGTCGTGATGCGCTCCTGCAGCTCGCCGAGGTCGGTCGCCAGCGTCGGTTGGTATCCGACCGCCGAAGGAATGCGGCCGAGCAGGGCGGAGACCTCGGAGTTGGCCTGGGTAAAGCGAAAGATGTTGTCGATGAAGAGGAGTACGTCCTTGCCTTCCTCATCGCGGAAGTACTCGGCTGAGGTCAGCGCCGTCAGCGCCACGCGGGCGCGCGCGCCGGGAGGCTCGTTCATCTGCCCGTAGACCAGCGTCGCGCGGTCGATGACGCCGGACTCCCGCATCTCGTTCCACAAGTCGTTGCCTTCGCGGGTGCGTTCGCCGACGCCGCCGAACACCGAATAGCCGCCGTGCTGTTTGGCGACGTTGTTGATGAGCTCCATGATGATGACCGTCTTGCCGACGCCGGCACCGCCGAAGAGGCCGATCTTTCCGCCGCGCGAGTACGGCGCGAGCAGGTCGACGACCTTGATTCCCGTTTCAAAGGCTTCCACCTCGGTCGCCTGATCGACGAAATCGGGAGCCGAGCGGTGGATCGGGTAGGTTGCCTTCGACTCGACCGAGCCCGCCTCGTCGACGGGCTCGCCGACGACATTGAGAATGCGCCCCAGTGTTTCGGGTCCGACCGGCACGGTGATCGGCGAGCCGGTGTCGCGCACTTCCATGCCGCGCACCAAACCCTCGGTCGCGTCCATGGCGATGCAACGCACGGTGCTTTCACCGAGGTGTTGGGAGACCTCGACGACGAGGTTCCACGGTTGGTCGTTGATCTCGGGGTTGGATACCTGCAGCGCGTTGAAGATCTGCGGCAACTCCCCGGCGGCGAACTCGACATCCACGACCGGTCCGATGACCTGCGAAATCTTGCCCGTATTCATCTTCCTATCCTTCTCCCGGGCTGCGCGCGCAGCCCGCTGTGTCGATCAGCCCTTGAGCGACTCGGCTCCCGAGACGATTTCCATCAACTCGGTGGTGATGGCGGCTTGTCTGGCGCGATTCATCTCCAGCGTCAGGCGATCCATCATCTCCGATGCGTTGGACGTGGCGCTATCCATCGCCGTCATGCGCGCGGCGTGCTCGCTGGCGATCGCTTCGAGGAAAGCGCGGTAGATCAAAGTGTTGATGTATTGCGCGAGCAAACGACCGAGCAGGGAAGCCGGGTCGGGCTCGTAGATGTAGTCGACCAGGGAGGCGGCGGAGTCGTCTGCGGACTCTTCGGCGACCGGTAGCAGCTTTTCGACCGTCGGCACCTGCGAGATTGCCGACTGGAACTTGTTGTAGAGAACGTAGACAGCGTCGGTCTCACCGCTGGCGTAGTCGCGCGCGACGCGGTTTCCCAGTTGTACGGCGAGCGGGTGATCGGGACCGCCGACCAGGGCGGTGTGCTCGTCTTCGATGGGAACGTCGCGTTTCTTGAAATACGACGTGCCCTTGCCGCCGATGATGGTCAGGCGAACCGCCGCTGGCGACTTTTCGCTGAGAAAACCCTCACAGGCGCGCACGAGGTTGGAGTTGTAACCGCCGCACAGACCGCGGTCGCTAGTGACGAGAATCAGGTCGACCGTCTTCTCTTCCTCGCGCACGGCGAGCAGCGGGTTGGCGGTCGTGTTCTCGACCCGCGAAGCGACGGCGCGCAACTGCTCGCTCAGCTTGTCGGCGTAGGGACGAGCCTGGGTGGCAGCGTCCTGGGCGCGGCGCAGTTTGGCAGCGGCGACCATCTGCATCGCCTTGGTGATCTGCTGCGTGCTCTTGACCGAGCTGATACGCTTTCGGATGGCCTTGAGTGAGGGCATGCGACTCTATCAATGCGCGATCTTGCCGCCGGCCTCAGGCCGAAAACTCTTTTTTGAACGCTTCGAGCACGGCGTCGACTTTCTCTTTGACGTCGTCGCTCATCTGCTTCTTGTCGGCGATCAGGGTGAGAATTTCCGGATGGCGGCTGTCGACGAAGCGCAGCAGCTCGTCTTCGTATCGGCGCAGGGCACTCGGCTCGTAGTCGTCGACCCACCCGTTGGTGGCGGCGTAGATGACCAGCACCTGGCGCTCGACCGGTTGCGGAACGTATTGGTCCTGCTTGAGAACCTCGACCAGTCGTTCGCCGCGCGACAGCATGTTTTGTGTTGCCGCATCGAGATCGGAGCCGAACTGCGCGAAGGCCGCCATTTCGCGATATTGAGCGAGATTGAGGCGCAGCGTTCCGGCCACCTGCTTCATCGCTTTGATCTGCGCGTTACCGCCGACACGCGACACCGAGATACCGACGTTCACCGCCGGGCGCACGCCGGAGAAGAAGAGGTCGCTCTCGAGAAAGATCTGACCGTCGGTGATCGAGATGACGTTGGTCGGAATGTACGCCGACACGTCGCCGGCCTGGGTTTCGATGATCGGCAGCGCCGTCAGCGAACCCCCACCCTGGTCGTCGCTCATCTTGGCGGCGCGCTCGAGTAGGCGCGAGTGCAGGTAGAACACGTCGCCGGGGAAAGCCTCGCGGCCCGGCGGGCGACGCAAGAGCAGGGAGAGCTGGCGATAGGCGACTGCCTGCTTGGAAAGGTCGTCGTAGATGCACAGCGCGTGGCGGCCGTTGTCGCGAAAGAACTCACCCATGGCGCAACCCGAATAGGGCGCGATGAACTGCAGCGGCGCCGCATCCGACGCCGTCGCCGCGACGACGATGGTGTAGTCCATGGCGCCGGCACGGGTGAGCCGCTCGACGACCTGGGCGACCGTCGATCGCTTCTGGCCGATGGCGACGTAGATACACAGGACGTCGCCGCCCTTCTGGTTGATGATGGTATCGATGGCGACCGCCGTCTTGCCGGTCTGGCGGTCGCCGATGATCAGCTCGCGCTGGCCGCGACCAATGGGAATCATCGCATCGATGGCCTTGATGCCGGTTTGCATCGGCTCTGTCACCGGCTGCCTGGCGACGATGCCGGGAGCCTTGAGCTCGATGCGGCGCGTCTCGCTGGCGTCGATGGCGCCCTTGCCGTCGATCGGCTGGCCGAGCGCATCGACGACGCGGCCCAGCAAGGCATCGCCGACCGGAACCTCGGCGATGCGACCGGTGCGCTTGACCTCGTCGCCCTCGCCGACTTCCTGGACCTCACCGAAGATGGCCGCGCCGACGTTGTCCTCCTCGAGGTTGAGTGCGAGTCCGTAGATCTTGTGGGGAAACTCGACCAGCTCGCCCGCGGCTACCTTGTCGAGTCCGTAGATGCGCGCGATCCCGTCACCGGTCGACAAGACGCGACCGGTTTCGCGAACCTCGACGTCCTTTTCGTACTCTTCGATCTGCTTCTTGATGATGTCGCTGATCTCTGCAGCGCGAATCTCCATGTTCGGTCTTCTCCTCTGTGTGCGACACCGCCGTGGCGTCGACCAGATTGGCGTTTGAGATTTTGGGGCTACGGGCGGTCGCCCGTTGAACGATGCCCGAATGTCCCGGGCGGCTTACAGATAGGATTGATCTCCAGCGATTCCAGCCGCCAGCCGCCTCAGGCGATTGCGCAGGCTTCCGTCGAACACCTTTCCCTCGATGTCG
Source organism: uncultured Binatia bacterium (SeqCode) (assembly GCA_965216585.1). GTDB lineage: Bacteria > Desulfobacterota > Binatia > HRBIN30 > CADEER01 > CADEER01. The sequence continues at coordinate 2,675,205 of CBDCGC010000003.1, forward strand.
ACGACGACACCGCCGAGCAGCTCGGGATCGACGACCTGCTCGGCAAGTACCTTCTTGCCAGTCTTCTTCTCGAAGACTTCGACGATGCGGTCGAGCTCGCTTGCTTCCAGCCCGACCGCCGACGTGATGACGGCGCGCGCGCGCTGCAGCCGCTCGTCGAGCAGATGGCGGTACTGCTCGGCGATCGCAGGAATTTGATCGAGTCGCTGGCGGTCGGCGAGCAGGCGTACGAAGTTCGCCGTCGTTGGACGCACGCCGAGCTCGGCCGCGATGGCGCTGGCGAGGTCGCGCCGCTTGCTCTCGGAAACCAAGGGGTTGGCCAGAGCCGACACGACCTCCGGCGCCTTCATGACACCGGCCAGTGCGAGCAGCTCCTGGCCGGCCTTCTCGAGCTCTCCGTCGCCATCGGCGACCGCCAGGACGGCGCGCGCGTAGCGGCGTGCGATGGAGCTCATTTCGCCACCTGCTCGATGAACTCGTCGACGAAGCGGCGCTGATCGCTACCACCGATCGACGATGCCGACTCGCTGGCGAGCTGGTAGGCACGCTCGGCCACCTCGGCGCGCAGCTTCTCCTGCGCATTGCGTATTTCCTGGTCGGCAGCGCGCTGGGCGTCGCGCCGGATGTTGTCGGCCAGCTTGCGCGCCGAATCGAGAATCTGTTCGCGTTCGCCGGCAATCTGCTTTTCCGCCTGACCGCGCATCTCCTCGATCTCCTGGTCGAGACTGGCCAAGCGGTCTTTCCATTGCTGTTTGAGATCCTCGGCCTCGCGCTTTGCCGTCGCCGCCTTTTCGAGGGCGTCGACGACCTCGCTGCGCCGCGCCGCGACCCACTCGACGATCGACGGCCATGCGGTCTTGCGCAACATGGCGAGAAAGATCAGCAGATTGATCGTCATCACGGTGAGCTTGACCGGCGTCGACATGCCGTGGTCCTCACCGTGGCCATCGCCACCACCGCTGGCGATGGCGAGTAGCGGATAGGCAATCGTCGCCGCGGTGATGATCCACGCCGTGGCCGGCCAATAAATCGCCCGGCGCTTCACGATCGACCTCCGGCGGTGACGCGCTCGAGCATCTTGTCGGCGACGTCGCGAGCGCTGGCCTGGAGCTGTTGTCGCGCCGCGTCGATCTGCTCGGCAACGACCGCACGCTGGGCGTTCAACGCCTGGTTGGCCGACTCGCGCGCTTCGTTGAGCACGCGCGTCGATTCCTCCTGAGCGGAGCTCCTCGCCGCCGCGGTCTCGGCCGCCATCTGCGCCCGTCGCTCTTGCGCCGTGCGCTCGTACTCTTCGCGGTCGGCGCCAGCGCCGGCAACCATCTGGGCCGCCACCTCTTGCGCGGCGACCGTGCGATCGCGCCGCTCCTCGAGGACGCGCGTCGTCGGCGCGAAGGCGAGCCGAGACAGACCCGCCCAGACGATGAGGAAGAGAACGATCTGAATGAGGAGTGTGTAGTCGGGCGTGAGGTTCATGAGTTGTGCGAGCCCGTACCGAAGCGAGTTCGGAACGGGCTCGTCCTATACTTCGCGTAGCTGGTGAATGGCTGACAGTCGAGATGGGGTCCCGGATCGGCCGACCGGCAGCCCCCTACTTCGCCGCCTCGCTCTTGCGGCGGTTGCCGCTGTTGCGGTCCTCCGTCGGAAAGATGGCGACCCGCTTGTCGCTGCTCTCGGCCGCGCCCGGCTTCGCGGCAGTGCCCATCTCGGATTTTCCCTGGAACGTGACACCTTCGTGGATGATCAAGCTCGGGGTGCTGATGTTGCCCATCAACGATGCCGGCGCCTTCAGCTCGAGGCGGTTGGATGCGACGATGTCGCCCTCGACGTGGCCCTGGGCGATGACCGTCGCGGCGACGATGCGAGCGTTGATTTGCGCTCCTTGACCAACGACAACTGTGTCTTCGGCGTGGATCTCACCGTCGATCTCACCATCAATGTGAACACTTCCCCTAAAAGTGAGCTTGCCCTCGATCTTGGTGCCGCTGCCGAGCTGAGCGTTGACCTCGGAGGCCGGTGAATCGCTTGTCGGAGAACGTCTTGGAGCGGGCTGCGCCGGCGGTTTCATTGGTTCGGGTGTGCCTTCTCTCTCGTCTTTGGTGAACAGCGCCATTTTCTTCTCCTAATTCTAGCTAGGGGGAAAATGGGCGTCTTGCTTATAGCGGTCGACGCCCATCGTGTCAAAACGAGGCGGCCGCGCGCGGATGCTGCGACAGGCGCGCGATCAGTCCATCGAGCTGGTCGAGTGAGTAGAAATCGATCTCGATCGAGCCGCGGTTCTTGCCACGGCCGCGAATGCGGACCTTGGTGCCCAGATTCTGCGCCAACGCCGCTTCGAGAGCCGCTTTGTCGGCGTCGGACTCGGCGCGCGCACCGCGCTGGCGAACCAGTTTCTCAGTGTCGCGCACGTTGAGCTTGCGCCGGCGGATTTCGCCGACCACTTTCTCTCGTTCGCCGCCCGGCAGCGCCAGCAACGCCCGCGCATGGCCGGCGCTGAGCTCGCCGCTTTCGACTTTGGCGAGAATTTCGGGCTCGAGCTGCAAGAGCCGCAGGGTGTTGGTGACGGCGACGCGGGTCTTGCCGACGCGCGTGGCGACGTCGTCCTGGGTCATGTCGAAGTCGTCGAGCAGCCGCTCGTAGGCGCGCGCCTCTTCGACCGGATTGAGGTTCTCTCGCTGGACGTTCTCGATGATCGCCAACTCCAGGGCTTCGCGATCGTCGACTTGCCGCCACTGAATGGGTACTTCCGTCAACCCCGCGAGCTTTGCCGCCCGCAGTCGCCGCTCGCCCGCAATCAGCTCGTAGTTGCCCGGAGAACCGCGTACGAGAAGGGGTTGCAGCACCCCCTTTTGCTCAATAGACTGGCGGAGCTCGTCGATGGACTCGTCGTCGAATACCTCTCTTGGCTGATACTTATTAGGCGATATTGCTCCTATCGGCACAGTCATTTCTGTCTGTGTGTTCGATATCGGCGCCGTGGTCGATTTCTCCGGCGTGATCAGCGCCCCCAAGCCCCTGCCGAGGGCTCGGCGTTTCTTCTCCATGGTCAACCACCTCCTTCTCGATCGTTTCGGTCGCCGCGGCATCGTTGGCCGCCGGCATCATTTCTCTAGCCAAAGCGAGATAGGCCTCGGCGCCCCTTGATGATGGATCGTAGTGTGCCACCGGGATTCCGTGGCTCGGCGATTCGCTCAGTCGAACGTTGCGCGGGATCACGGTGTTGAAAACGCCATCGTTGAAGTGGCGCCGGACCTCTTCCGCCACCTGGTGGCAGAGGCTGTTGCGGGTGTCGAACATCGTCAGCACGATGCCGTCGAGCTTCAATTCTGGGTTGAGCCGGGCGCGGATGAGGGAAACGGTGTCCATCAGCGCGCTCAAGCCCTCAAGCGCGTAGTACTCGGCCTGGAGCGGCACCAAAAAACCGTCGGCGGCGCTGAGGCCGTTGATGGTGAGCAAGCCCAAGGAGGGCGGACAATCGACGATGATGATGTCGAAACGGTCGCGAATCGGCTCGAGGGCGTCCTTTAACCGCTGTTCGCGAGCCAGGGCCTGCACCAACTCGACTTCGGCGCCGACGAGGTCGCGCTGTGCGGGCAGAATACGCAGTCCGTCCTGGCAGGTATCGGCGATGACATCGTCGGCCGAAGCTTCCGCCATGAGCAGATCGTAAGTGGACTTTTCCAGCTCGTGCTCGTGAAGACCCAGTCCGCTGGTCGCGTTTGCCTGCGGATCCAGGTCGACTAGGAGCGATCGGTGACCCAGCATGGCGAGACTAGCGGCCAAATTGATCGCCGTCGTTGTCTTGCCGACACCACCTTTTTGGTTGGCGATGCAAACGATCCTGCCCAAAACCCCTCCACTCAACCGCTTGCACGCGTGCATATCACAGTCGATACGGCGGATACAAGTTTTGTGCGACAAAATGCCGAGAAAGTGCTCAAAATGGCCGAATCAGCTCTACTTGCTGCTATGTTTCACGTGGTACATGACGGTGAAACAACGGGCGGCGACCTTCTCGCAACAGAATGTTTCACGTGGTACATGACGGTGAAACAAGTGGCTCGGGAAAATGGAGCTTAGTGACTTCGAAATCGGCTTTTTGGTGGGTGTCCTCGTCGGCGAGGGTCATTTCGGCGGTGACGGCAAGCAGCCGCACATCACGCTGCGTATGCACACGGACCACGAGAGTCTGTTCCGCTGGCTCGAGTCGCGCGTCGGCGGTCGTTTGTACGGGCCGTACGACCACGGTGGCCGGCGCTACTTCCAGTGGATGGCGCGTGGGGAGTTTCTCCGCGGCGAGCTCGTTCCGCTTCTCGACGCCTACCTGACCCCGACCCTCGATGGCAAAGGCTACGAGCGCTACGTCGCGATGAAAGAACGCTACGGCCTGGAGGCGGATCCGACCTCATCTCGATCTGGTCAGCCTGAGTAGTGTCCGCTCTTCACCGGTCGGCAGCACGTAGGAGTGGGCATCTTCCAGCTTGAAGCCGTAGTTCTCTGGACCACCGCCGGCCAGCTCCTCGGTCCAGGTTGCCGACTTCATCGCCCACAGCGTGCCCGAGTCTTTCATGGCGGGTTGCAGCAGTGGCAGCAGGCGGTCGAGCGGCGCCAGGGCGCGGGTGATTGCCAGGTCATAGGTTCTCGGCTCGACATCCTCGATTCGCATCTGACGCGGTGTGGCGTTGGCGACGGTTGCGCTGGCTTGCTTGAGAAAGGAGATCTTCTTCTCCTGCGACTCGATCAGATCGACCTGCAGCTCGGGGCGGACGATGGCGATCGGTATTCCCGGCAAACCGCCGCCGCTGCCGAAATCGGCCAGGCGGCCCCGTTGCGCTACTCGGCCCGCCGCGTAGAGGCTGTCTGCCAGGTGTTTGCGGGTCAGCAAGGGAAGCTCTGCGCGCCCTACCAGAGCCACTCTCGCAGACCAAATACTCAATAATTCTAGGAAGTTATGAAGTTTCGCGCGGTTTCGTGGCGAGTCTTCGGCGCCCTCTAACCGAGCCCACGAGAGAATCTGGCCAACTTCGCGCTCGCTCACGGTGCCGGTCGTTTGAGGTGCACGGCGAGCAGTGAAATAGCCGCTGGTGTGACGCCGGAAATGCGCGAGGCCTGGCCCAGAGAAAGCGGTTGAACGGCGCTGAGGCGCTCGCTGACCTCGCGCGACAGGCCCGGAACACTCGCGAAATCGAGAGCGGGCGGAATCGGAGCCTCTTCCATGCCGGCAAGTCGGCGAATCGCAGCTCGCTGGCGCTCGACGTAGCCGGCGTACTTGATGTCGACCTCGACCTGCGCCGCAACGTCGGCCCGGACGTCCACCGCCAAGCCGCCGATCTGACGCACCGCGTCAAGAGTGAGCTCGGGCCGGCGCAGCAGCTCGGCGAGCGACGTGTTGGTTTTGATCGGGGCGGTGCCGGCGGCCGCCAACGCCGCGTTGGTGGGGCGGTCGGCTCGCAGCTTGGTCGCCTCGAGGAGGGCTTTGGTTTGGTCGATGCAGCGCCGGCGCTCTTCGGTGCGCCGTTGATCGCCGGCGCTGATGGCTCCGGCCGCGTAGGCGTAGGAGCGCAGTCGCAGATCGGCGTTGTCTTCGCGCAGCAGCAGGCGGTGCTCGGCCCGTGAGGTAAACATTCGGTAGGGCTCGCCACCGATGCCGCGCGTGATCAGGTCGTCGACCATGACACCGATGTAGGCTTGATCGCGGCGCAGCACGAGGGGCTCTCGGCCTTGCAAACAAAGGGCTGCGTTGATTCCGGCCAGCAATCCTTGAGCACCTGCCTCTTCGTACCCAGTAGTACCGTTGATCTGCCCAGCAAGGTACAATCCATCTACGCGTTTCGAAGCAAGCGACGCTCGCACTTGGCGCGGATCGGCGTAGTCGTACTCGATGGCGTAGCCCGGCCGCATGATCTGGGCTTCTTCCAGGCCGGGGATGGTGCGCACCATGGCCGCCTGGACCTCGAGCGGCAGGCTGGTCGAGAGGCCGTTGGGATAGACCTCGACGGTGTTGCGGCCTTCTGGCTCGAGGAAGATCTGGTGCCGGTCGCGGCCGGCGAAGCGCACTACCTTGTCTTCGATCGACGGGCAGTAGCGCGGACCGGTGCTCTGGATGGTGCCGTTGTACATCGGCGAGCGATCGAGAGCGGAGCGAATGACGGCGTGCGTCGCAGCGTTGGTGTAGGTGATGTGGCAGGGAATCTGGGACTGGTCGATTCGTTCGTTTGCGTAGGAAAAGGGCTGAGGGTGCTCATCACCGGGCTGTTCTTCGAGGCGGCTGTAGTCGATGCTGCGACCGTCCAGACGCGGGCACGTCCCGGTTTTCAAGCGCCCGATGTGGTGCCCGTGCCGGGCGAGAGCTTCGGAGAGTCCGCGGGCGGCGAAATCGCCGGCGCGGCCGCTGGCCTGGTTGCGCTCGCCGATGTGGATGAGCCCGTTGAGAAACGTCCCCGTCGTCAAGATCACTGCGCGCGCTGCGATGGTCTCGCCCAGCTCGGTGACGACGCCGGCAACCCTGCCGTCCTCGACCAGCAGATCGCAAACCGCGGCCTGGTAGGTCCGCAGGCCGGCGGCGTTCTCGACGACGTTCTTCATTCGCGCCCGGTAGGCCTGCTTGTCGGCCTGCGCGCGCGACGCCCGCACGGCGGGGCCTTTGCGCGTGTTGAGCTGGCGGAATTGGATCCCGGTGGCGTCGATGGCGCGTGCCATCTCGCCGCCGAGCGCGTCGATCTCCTTGACCAGGTGACCCTTGCCGATGCCGCCGATGGCGGGATTACACGACATCTGGCCGATGTGGTCGAGGTTGAGCGTGATCATCAACGTCTCGCAGCCCATACGGGCGGTCGCCAGGGCCGCTTCGATGCCGGCGTGGCCGGCGCCGACCACGACGATGTCGGCGTCGAAAGTGTTGGCGGAGCTGGTCATGTAGACCAGTGATCATGGGGCAAGCGGCCGCTGATTGCCAGGCCGGGTGCGATGTGCCGCCGGCCGGGTGAGCTCAGCCGCCACTCAGCGGGCGGTGTGCCAGTGCCACCGCGTCGGGTGAAGGGAGATGCGGGTCGTTCAGAGTGGGCAGCAGAGGGAATCGCCGTCGTCGGCAGCCGTTTCGAGAACGGCTTGACGCACGCTGTCGATCCCGCCGGTGGCGCTGTCGACGTATTCCACGCGCTGCACGAATTCGGCGGCGTAGGTGCGCGCTTCACTCGCAGGTGCGGGATGGGTCGCCTGCATCAGCGGTGCTGCTGCCAGAGTCAGGAAAAACACCGCGGCGGCGACGATCACGTTGGGGTCGCTCTGAACTTCGCTCTCGTACCTCTTGTTCTCAATCATGCCCACTTGAAACAGCAAGGCCCGGACCAAGTGCAGCAAGATCGGTGAAAAGTGCCCATTTTTGAACAAAACCGGACCAGCAACGACGATTTGCAGACTCGTTGCGGTGCGCCGTCGCCGCCCGCAACCCAGATGATTTGCGAGCCGTTGCGGGCAAGTCGCAACCCCGCGCTCGTCGCGAAAACCGGTGAGGTACGCGGGGCTATTTGCCGATGCAGAATTCGCGGAAGACGACGTCGAGCACGTCCTCGTCGAGGATTTCGCCGGTGACTGCGGCCAGGTGATCGAGGGCCAGTTGGACGTCGACGGCGACGATATCGGCCGGTGCTCCGGCCGCGGCGGCGCTCGCCGCTGCATCGAGACTGGCTGCCACCTTGGCGACGGCGTCGCGCTGGCGCAGGGTCGTCAACGGCGGCACAGCGTCGCTCCACAGTGGCGTCGCGGCGCCGCTGATCGCCTTCTCGAGGTCGGCGATGCCGTCGCCGGTACGGGCGGAGACGCGGATGACCTCGCCGATCTGCCGCAGTGTCGCGGTGGGTTGCCACGCCGCCGCGAGGTCGCACTTGTTGATGACGACCAGGGCTCGTTGTGACTCTCGCGGGAGAATCGGCGGCTCTGCGAAGGCGACCGAGCCATCGAGCACGAGCAGGACGACGTCAGCGGCGGCGCCGCTGTCGCGCGCCCGGGCGATGCCGATCTGCTCCGCCGCATCGGCTGCCGGACGCAGACCAGCCGTGTCGGCAAGCACCACCGGTACGCCGCCGATGTCGACCGTCTCTTCGATGACGTCGCGGGTCGTGCCGGGCATCTCGGTGACGATGGCGCGTTCGCTGCGCGCCAGAGCGTTCAGCAAGCTCGATTTGCCGACGTTGGGCCGGCCACTGATGGCGACGCGCAAGCCGTCGCGGTAGAGCTGGCCCCGGTGATGGGTTGCCAGCAGCTCGCGGACGCTGTCGCGCAGCTTGCCAACTTCGCCGGCGACCGCCTCCGCGTCGACTTCGATATCCTCGTCGCTGAAGTCGATCAGCGCCTCCAGATGGCCCTTGACGGCGATCAAGCGCTGGCGCAGATCGCCGAGATGGCGAGAGAGGGCGCCGGCGAGGTGGTCGGCGGCGAGAGTAGCGGCGGTGGGTGTTCGACATCGAACCAAATCCATCACCGCTTCCGCTTGGGCGAGATCCAGCTTGCCGTTGAGAAAGGCCCGTTTGGTGAACTCGCCCGGCTCGGCGGGTCGGGCGCCGAGGGCGAGGACGCGGCCGAGAACCTCCCTCAACACCACCGGTGAGCCGTGGCAATGCAGCTCGAGGCAGTCTTCGCCGGTGTAGGAATGCGGGGCGCGCATGATGACGGCGAGACCGTCGTCGATGGCGCGGCCCTCGGCGCTGAGGAAGGAGCCGCGCATCAGCGTGTGGCTCGGCCAGGTGGCGGGCGCCCGACCGCGAAAGATCGCCGTTGCGATCGCGGTGGCGCCGCTGCCGCTGAGGCGGATGATGCCGACGGCACCGGGGCCGGGCGGAGTGGCCAGGGCGGCGATGGTGTCACGCTCGAACATGCTCGTCGGGGTTGTAGTAGCTCATTTCAACTTGGGAATGCGCAAAGCGGAATATCAGGTAACATAGAAAGCCCATGGTGAAACCATCGCCCGAAAATTCACAGTCCACGGCGCGACGATTGGAGAAAATCCTCTTCGTCGATGACGATGTAACTGTCTGTGAGATGGCCGGGGATGCGTTGCGTACGCTCGGCCATCCCTACGCCGTGGTCAGCGATGGCAGCGAGGCGTGGCGGCTCTTCGAGAAGGAGCGGCACGAGATCGTCTTCACCGACCTGCACCTTCCCGGGCTGGGCGGCCACGAGCTCTTGCGCAAGGTCAAGGCCGCGGCGCCGGCGACCGACCTGATCGTCGTCACCGGATATCCGACCCTGCGCAGCGCCATCAAGACGTTCAAGGATGGCGCCCTGGACTACTTGCTCAAACCCATCGATCGGGCGGATTTACATCGCGTCGTCGAGCGCTGCACGCAAGCGCGGCAACTGCGAGAGCGATTGATCACCGAACAGCAAGTGCGCAGGAAATACGAAGAGCTCTGTGAGATCCAAACACAATTCCTCGCCAACATTTCACACGAGCTACGCACGCCCCTGCACGTCATTCTTGGCTACGCCGATTTGTTGTCGGCGTCGATCGAGGACCCCGACCAACTCTTCGACGTCGCCCGCCTGGCCGAGGGTGCACGCGGCCTGGCCGAAATCGTCGAGAACTTGATCGCGCTCGCCCAAATCGATTCGGGCGAGCGTACGCCGCGACTGTTGCCGACCGATGTTACGATGGTGCTGCAGGGGGTGGCGATGGATGCCGGCGAGACCGCTCACGAGCGCGGCCTGGAAATGCAAATCGACCTCGGTGCCGACATCGGCGAGATGGCGACCGACCCCGATATCCTGCGCCGCTTGGTAACGATTCTCTTCGACAACTCGCTGAAGTTTACACAAAGTGGGTCGATCTGCTTACGTGCGGCCCAGCGCGCCGATCGCAAAGCCCTGGAAATTGAGGTCAGCGACACTGGCATCGGTATCCCAGAAGAGCTAGTTGAAACGGTGTTCGAAGACTTCAGACAAGGAGATGGCTCCTCGACACGGCGGGTTGGCGGGGTTGGATTGGGGTTGTCCGTGGCGAGGCGCTTGGTGGAGTTGCTCGATGGCGAAATCTCGGCAGCCAACCGCCCCGGCGGTGGGACATCGTTTCGGGTCGTGCTGCCCTACACGCTGGAAGGTGAGAGCGGGCATGCGAACGGCGAGGCCGTCGTCGGCAGCGGCACCGCCTGATCAAATCGAGATCGCGGATACTCGGCGGTCGCACGGAGACACGGAGCTACCATGAACCCGGCCAAGCAGAGTGGAAAAAACGGTAAGGTCCCCGCCACCAACGACGACGGCGAGGTCAACGACAGCCGCCTCGAACAAGTGCGCGAAATCCTCTTCGGCGAGCAAGTGCGCGACGTCGACGATCGCTTCTCGCGTCTGGAAGGCAAGTTGGCCGATCACCTGGCTGAGTTGCAGAGCGATCTCGAGCGCCGTTTCGACGCGGCGCGCAAAGAGAACAGCGCCAATTTCAAGGCGGTGCGCGAGGCGATCGATCGCGAGGGCGAGGCGCGCAAGCAGAGCGACGTCGATTCCTCTCTGAGCCTTGAACGCGCGGTCGCCGAGCTGACCAAGAAGATCGAGGACACCGACGAACGCGCCAGCGCATCCCTGACCGCGCTCGAGCAGGAGATGCAGGCGCAGGTCAAGAGTCTCGGCAAGGAGATTCGCGAGCTGGCGGGTGACTCGCGTTCGGCGCTCGCCGATACCGCCGGCGACCTGCAGTCGAGGAAAGCGGATCGCGAAGACCTCGCCGTGATGTTTGCCGAGATCGCAGATCGGTTGAAGGGCGAGCAACGGACCAAAGGGTGAGTCGGCCTCCCTCAGACGAGCGGGAACAGCCAACGACGCCGGGCAACGGCCACGAGCCGGACGATCTCGGCGAGTTGCGCTCGCTCCTGGTCGGGCCGGAAGAAGAGGAAATCCGCCAGATCAAGGAACGCCTCGACAACCCGAGGCGTTTTGCACGCGAGGTGGGCAAGGTCATCGGCCCCGCACTGCGCCACGGCGCCGAGCACGGCTTCGATATCGGCAAAGAGCTCGGCCCACCGGTCGAGGAGGCAGTTCGCAAGTTCATCCGCGACGACCCCGGAACGGTCGCCGACGCGATCTTTCCGGTCATCGGTCCGGCCATCCGCAAATCGATCGCGGCGTCTCTGCGCGGCCTCGTGCAGTCGGTCAATCGCTCGCTCGAGCACAGTTTCACGCTAAAAGGCCTGCGTTGGCGACTGGAAGCGCGTCGCACCGGTCGTTCGTTCGCCGAAGTCGTGCTCTTGCACAGCCTGATCTACCGTGTCGAGCAGGTGTTCCTCATCCACCGCGAAACCGGGCTGCTGCTCGAGCACGTGGTAGCCGAGTCGGTGGAGGCTCCCGACGCCGACGTGGTTTCCGGGATGCTGACGGCCATCCAGGACTTCGCCCGGGATTCGTTTCGCGGTCGCGGCGAGCAGGGGCTGGATTCGCTGCGGCTCGGCGATTTGACCGTCTTGCTGGAGCATGGTCCCAATGCGGTGCTGGCCGCGGTGGTGCGCGGTCAGCCGCCGTTCGACCTGCGCGAGGACCTGGCGACGGCGATCGAGGACATCCATCGCGAGCACGGCTACTATCTCGATCGCTTCGAGGGCGACGCGACACCTTTCACTGCGACGCGGCCGCGCCTCGAGGAGTGCCTCGCCGCCCAGTATGACGAGAGCGACGGCGAGTGGAGGGGAATCCCGCGTTGGCTGTGGGCTTCTGTAGCTGTGGGCTGCGTATTGCTTGCGGTGTTCGGTTGGCGCGGCGTGCAGGCCCGATGGCGCTGGCAGCGCTACGTCGAGGCGCTCAACGACCGGCCGGGGATCGTCGTCACGGAAGCGGTGCGGACGTCGGCGCAAGGCGGCGCCGTGCGCGGCCTGCGCGATCCCCTGGTGGACGAGCTTTCCGGCGTCGCTTCCGCCGCCGGCCTGGATCAGGAACGCATTCACATGGAGTGGCAACCCTTCCAGTCGCTTCATCCGCGATTGGCTCTGCGGCGCGCCGAAGAGATTCTGGCGCCGCCATCGACGGTGGCTCTGACGTTGAACGACGGGCGGCTGAGTGGCACCGGCACTGCCTCGCGGGCTTGGCTGCAGCGCACCAACGCCCTCGCGGTGGCGTTGCCGGGCGTGCGCGAGGTCGATCTCGATGGCGTGAGCGATCAGAGTGAGGCGGATTTCCGCCGCGCGCTCGGCGAAATCGACGGCGCCCGCCTGCGCTTCGCAACCGCCTCGAGCGAGCCGCCGGAGCGCATCGAAGAGCTGGCGGCGAAGCTATCTCGATTGTCCGACGCGGCGGCGGCGCTGGCAGTGGACGTCGAGCTTTCCCTGATCGGGCGGACCGACGACACGGGGCCGCCCGATAAAAACAAAGAGCTGAGCCTCGAGAGGGCACAGGCCGTACGCCAGCAACTGCTCGCGGCGGGTGTGAGCGTGCCGGTGCAGGTCGAAGGACGCGGCAGCGAAGATCCAATCGGTGCCAGTGCGGCGGATCCGCGCAACCGTTCGGTCACCTTTTCGGTGCGCGCGCGGACCCGGCAATGATCCAGAAAAAAGTCTGCATGTTGGGCGCGTTTGCCGTCGGCAAGACGAGTCTCGTGCGTCAGTTCGTCGAGAGTATCTTCAGCGAAAAGTACCACACCACGGTCGGCGTCAAGGTCGACAAAAAAGTGGTGACTCTCGGCGAGCAAAGCGTCAACATGATCCTGTGGGATCTGCAGGGAGAGGACGATTTTCACAACGTGCGCGCCTCCTATCTGCGCGGCGCGTCCGGACACCTGATCGTCGCCGACGGAACCAGACGAGTAACCCTGGAGACGGCGGCGCGGATGCGTGAGTTGGCCGGCGAAATGACTCCCGAAGCTCCGTGCATCCTCGTCGTCAACAAGACGGATCTCGCATCGCGGTGGGAGATTGAGGATGCCGATATAGGTGCGCTGGAGCAGGACGGCTGGCGGATCGTGCGCACCAGCGCCAAGACGGGCAGCGGCGTCGAGAAGGTTTTTCGTCGTCTTGCGGAGGCGATGACCGCTTGAACGACCGTGTACCGGAGCAGGGAACGCCTGGGTGTGTGCACAACGCTTCCGCCTTGAGGAAATGATCCGTTGAACGATCGTGTACCCGAAATGGTTGCATCCGTGCTGGCGCGGGCCGTGATTCGCACCCGGCGGCCCGCCTTCGTGACCGCCGACCGCGATGCTGCGGTGCTGCGTTGGGGAGGTTCACTGGCCGACTACGGCATCGGCAGCTTGGCCGCCGGCCGGCACATCGCCGAGCAGATTCCCTTTCTGACCGGCTTGCTGCCGCTGTCGGACGGCCCGGCGGAGTGGTTTCGCATGCAGACCGAGGGCGTTTTCGCCGACGTCCACCTGATCCCGCACGGCGCCGAGGACTGGGTGATTCTCCTCGATTCGACGCGCGAGGCACGCGGCGAGGTGTCGGTGCAGCAGTTGCGCAACGAGCTGCAACTGGTGCGTGAGCACAACAACGGCGCTGGCTCTGCCGGTACAGCCGGTGACGACGGGATCGGGGAGTTTTTTTCGGCACTGGACGTCTTGGCGCTGTCGCGTCGCAGCGATGGCGCCTTCTCGATCGTCGGCAGCGCCCCCGAGTGGGCGCTGCGCATCTTTTCACTGGCGCCTGAGATGGACGTTCTCCGCCCCTTTGAGCTGTCGCCCTTCCTCGAGCACTTCCTGCTCGACGCGGAGACCCACTGGTACGAAGGTCGCACCGGCGAGCTGCGTTCGGGGGCCTGGCAGGAGTTCGACGACGAGGGAAACGCATCCCACCTCGAAGCATCCGCCATCGCCTTGCCGCGCTCGTCTCTCCTGCTCATCGAACGACTCGGCGCGCAGCATCAGCGGGCGGCGGCAACGCTGCAAAAGGCCCGCGAGGCGCGCTTGCAGCACTACGAGCTGTTGCGCGAGCTCGAAGAGAAGGAAGTGTTGTTGCACACCATCGTCCACGATCTCTCCGGCCCCGCCACCGCCGTGCAGGGGTTCGTGCAGCTCGTCTCCGAGATCGACTTGCCCGACAAGTTGCGCAAGCTCGGTGCGACGGCGATGCGCCAATCGCTGCGCCAGCAGGACATGATCGCCGAGATTCTCGATGTGTTCTCGGCCGAGCGACGGGAAATGCGCGAGTTTCGCTTCGACCCCGTGAAAGCGCCCAATGTCGTCGCCTGCGTACGCGAAGCGGTGGAGTCGATGGCGCCGGTGTACTCGCGGCACGGTGTGAACGTCCGCTGTGATCCGGGTTGGCTGGCATTCGAGTCGGCGGTTGTCGTCGGCGAAAAGTCGCGACTCGACCGGGTTCTCTTCAACTTGCTGGAGAACGCCCTGCGCTACAGCCCGCGCGGATCGACCGTCAGCGTCGGTATCCAGGGTGATGGAAAGAACGTGCGCGTGACGGTGGACGACGAAGGGCCGGGAGTGCCGGCAGAGGTTGCCGCCCACCTCTTCGAGAAAATGGCGCAGGGCCGCGAAGGCGAGCACGGCAAGGCCGGCCTGGGCCTCTACTTCTGCAGCCTGATGATCAAACGCTGGGGCGGCGCCATCGGCTGCGAAAACAGAGCCCGCGGCGGCGCCCGCTTTTGGTTTTCGCTGCGCTCGGCGACGTCCTGAACGGCCGTGACCGAGTGCGACGTCGCCGCGAGTCCGTCACCCGCCGAGCTCGCCCCGGCGCGGTACTTCCCGGTCAGGGATCGGCCGTATCGCATGGAGGTCGGTCTGTCGCGCCTCGGCACCGACTTTGGCAACGGCGCCGCCGATGCTCTGTTCTTTCAGGTCGACTCCGAGCGCCAGCGCTATCTGCGCTGCAAGGCCGAGTTGGCGATCGCCGGTGAAGAGCTGAGCGAGACCGAAAGCCAGCGGCGGGTACACGATGCGGTGATATCGTGGATGGTTGCGACGTTGGCGCGCGAACACCCACAGATCGCAGTGGCGCAGCCGACCTACGCCGCCGTGGCCGCGGTCCTGCAGGAGGACTTCGCCGTCGTCCAACGCGATGAATCGGGTGACGACCGCGCCATTGCCGTCTTCGTGAGCTTCCCCAGCGGTTGGCGTCCGGAGACCATTCTCGGCGCCGGCTTCAAGGAGATCCACGGACCGGTACCCGGTTTCGCGATGGCCGACGCCGCCAATGCGTCGATGGTGGCGACGATGATCGAACGCGGACCCTTCGTCCGTTTCGTCTGGACGATCACCGCCGACGATCACCTCGACCACCACCCCGAGCGCGGCCGTCGCGAACCCTGGCGAGAAGACGGCAAGGGCTGGCTGCGCGTCGAACGCCAGGTGACCGTCCCCTTCGCCGCCGAGGACGCAGCCCTCTTCCTCATCCGCGTCTACAACTATCCGTTCGAATCGCTGTCCGCGGCCGAGCGCGCCGTCCTGCGCCGATCGCTGGAGCAAATGCCGGCAGAGATCGCCGCCTATAAGGGCCTCGACGACGAGGTCCGCCGCATCGCCGCGGCGCAACTGGCCAGCGAACAGGGGAGGGATTGCCGGAAGGAGTGATCGGGGGGACCGACCCCGTTCGCAATGTATGTCCACTCCTCATCCGGTGAAACTACGATATCGGACGGAGCCATCCCGCCTCGAAGCTCACTTCTACTTCGAGTTTATCGGCGCCGATGACCGACATCGTGTCGTCGAGTCGGTTCGCCATAAGCGAACCCGCACTTGGCTTGGTGCGAGGGGAAGAAATCAAATGAGCGAAGCCACCGCTGGTTCGGGTTGTCGGCGGCGGCTCATCGGCGATTCGCCCTCCCGGGTTTTGGTGTTTCCACCGTCCCTTCTCCGGGAGCCTCCGTGGTTTGTTTTTTTCCTCCGTGGATCTCCGTGAAACCTCCGTGGTTTTGATTTTTCCCCGCAATCCCCGTGGTTCGGTTGGCCAGCGGCGGCTCATCGGCGACTCGCCTCCCGGGTTGTCGGCGCCCTGCCGGGTTTGGTCTAGCGCTCGGGGATGATCAGTAGCTTGCGGAAGTAGCCGTTGCCGGAGCTGCGTGTTTCGACGGCGGGGTTGTCTTGCAGTGCGAGGTGGACGATACGGCGGTCGCGTGGGCTCATCGGGTTCATCGTCACCGTCTTGCCGCGCGATTCGGCGCGCTCGCCCATGCGCTGTGCCAGCGCCTCGAGCGATTCGCGGCGGCGCTGGCGGTAGCCGTGTGAATCGACGAGCAGGCGCGTCGTGTGGCCGGTGTCGCGCGAGGCGACGCGGTTGATCACGTACTCCAAAGCGTCGAGGGTCTGGCCGCGCCTGCCGATGAGGATGCCGCTGTCGTCGCCGCGGATCTGCAAGCTGATGCCGAGGTCGTCGCGTTGGACTTCGACGCTGGCCTCGGTTCCGATCAGGAGCGCCGTCTGTTCGAGCACGGTGCGCGCGTGCTCGAGCGTTTCCTCATCGATCTCCTTGCGCGGCCGCGCCGCGCCGGAATCGGCGTGGCGGGCGGTGGGCTTGGCGCGCTGCTGCGGTGCCGTTTCCCGGGCTTCCTCTTTCCGCTCGCCGATCGGTGCGCGCAGGGTGGCGCGCACGCGCGCTTTCTTGCCGCCCAAACCGAAGAGACCCTTGGTGGCGTTGGCGAGGATCTCGATGTCGGCCTGATCGCGCTCCGCACCGAGCTCGCGCAGTGCCTTGGCGATGGCGTCGTCGATGCTGTTCCCTTCCGCTTCGACCTGCTTCATTTCGTAGCCCCTCGACGTCAGTCTTCCTTGCTGTTGATCAGGTACTGCTGGCCGATGGTCAGGATGTTATTGACGAGCCAGTAGAGGGTCAATCCTGCGGGGAAGTTGATGAACATGAACGTAAACACGATCGGCATCAGCATCATCATGCGCTGCTGCATCGGATCGGCGGTCGTCGCCGGCGTCATCTTCTGCTGAATCAACATGCTCGCACCCATCACCAGAGTGAGGATCGGAATGCCGGCGCCGGTGACGAACGGCAGTTGCATGTCACCGAGGCGGTCGGGTGCCGAGAGGTCCTGGATCCAGGCGACGAACGGTGCGTGGCGCAGCTCGACGGCGCTGCTCAGAGCGTTGTAGAGACCGACGAAGACGGGGAGTTGCAGAAGCATCGGCAGGCAGCCGCCGAGGGGATTGACGCCTTCCTTGCGGTAGAGCTCGAGAACGGCCTGGTTCATCTTGTCGGGACTGTCTTTGTGCACTTCCTTCAACCGCTCCATCTGCGGCTGCAGCTTCTGCATCGCCTTCATCGACTTAAAGCTCTTCTGCGTCAGCGGGTAGAAGAGGATCTTGATGAGAACGGTCAGCAGGATGATGTCGATGCCGTAGTTGCCGGTAAAGCGGTTGAGAAAACGGATGCAGCGCAGCAGGGGCAGGGCGACGAAGGTGAACCAGCCGAGGTCGAGAGCGCGGCGCAGGGAGTGACCCGCCTGCTCGAGCAGGGAGATGTCCTTGGGTCCCGTGTACACAGCGATGTCGGCGTGCGTCGTCGCGCCTGGGAAGCGCAGCATGGCCTGGGTTTGACTTCCGACGGTGCCGGCCCAGGCGGCGGTCTCTTGCTTGCCAGCGTCGCCGTTGGCGATCAATCCCGAGAAGAAGTACTGGCCGCTCAAACCGATCCAGTTGATCGGACCGTCGAAGGCGGCGCCGGTTCGCGGTGTTGCACCGGCGACGCGGACGGTATCGACCGCGGTGTCGTCGAGGGCGCGAGTTTCGAGCGTGTCGCCCTGCAGGGTGAGAACCGACGTGTACGGGCTGGCTCCGGGCCCGGCGACGCTGTAGGCGTCGCCCTCGCGCAGTACCCCGCCCCAGGTGACGGCCATCTCAGTCGCGAAGTCGGGGGGATGGACGACTTCGACGGTCGCCGACCAGAGATAGCTGTCGCCCGTCAGCTCGATGCGCTTGGTGATCTCGGTGGCGCCCGACTTTCCGACCAGGGTGAGAATGCCCGACTGCGGGCCGATCAATCGCATCTTGGCGCGCTCGGCGACGTAGTCGATGCTGGCGTCGTCGAGCGTGTCCTGCCCGCCGCGCAGCAGTACTCCGAGCGGTAACGCAGCCGCCGAGGCATTGACCAGCTCTTGCAGCGGGCTGTCGGCACCGGCGTGCTGCTTATAGTCGATCAGCTCCAGACTCTTCAGTCGGCCGCCGGCGCTGGTGAAGATGGCGCGCAGCAGATCGGTTTCAACGACGATTTCGCGGTCGGCGCGGAGCTGCGCGCCAGTCTCTTGCGGCAACGGTGCGGCGCCGGGATTCGCCACCGCTGCCGGTGCCGCGACCGGTGCCGCCGCCAGTGGGGCGGCAGCTGTCGTGTCGCCGGGCGCCGCGATCGGCGATTTCCGCACTGGAACATCCGGCGGCGCTATCGGCGGTGCGTACTGTTTGATGACGAGCTCGTTCCACACGACGAGAATGAGCAGGGAGATGACGACAGCCAGCAGTGCGTTGCGTTCCATCTAGCTCGCTCTCTTCACAACCTGCCCCGCCGCCGGTGTCGCAGTGTCGGCGTCGACCGGGTCGTAACCGCCGGGGTGGTAGGGATGACATCGCGCCAAACGTCGCACCGCCAGCCAGGCGCCGCGCAGCGTGCCGCGGCGCTCGATTGCCTGCGCTGCGTAGACCGAACACGATGGGTGAAAGCGGCAGTGGGGCCCGAGCCAGGGCGAAATCAGCAGCCGATACGCTCGGATCGCTGCCAGCACTGCCCTCTGTGCGATCGACACGGGTTGGCCTTCCATCAGATTCGCAGCGCCTGTGCCAGTTCGCGTTGGACGGCGCGGTGGTCGAGGTGCGCCGCCCCCGGCCGGGCGATCACCAACAGATCGCACGGCGGCTGGATGGCCAGATAGTTGCGGCGAAAGAACTCCCGCACCAATCGGCGAATGCGGTTTCTCTGTGGTGCGTTGCCGACCTTGCGGCTGGTCGTGATGCCGAGGCGCGTGCACTCTCTGCCGACCTCGCCTCTGACTACCGTGAAGTGGGCCGCACGACGGCGCTTGCCGCCGTGTTGCAGGGCCAGGTACTCGTGCCGCTTGCGGATGCGGTGGTGCTTGGGGTAGCGCTGCGACCGGTCCGCGTCGGTCGATGGCTGGCTCAAAACGGTTGCTTTGGCGGTATGGCTGCGGCCAGCCGTTTGCGACCCTTGGCGCGGCGCCGTTTGAGAACACGACGCCCGCCGGGTGTGCTCATGCGGGCTCGAAAACCGTGGCGCCGCTTGCGGCGCCGATTGCTTGGTTGATACGTGCGCTTCATGTGATCCCCGGAGTCGTTTGGTCGAGTGGCGCCAACGCCGCTCGAAAAATGAACCCGTTACCTACTCGGTCGCGGCTTCGGCGGTTGCCGCCCCGTCTTCGGCTGGTGCGGCCGCGCTGTCGGCAGCGGGAGCTGTTTCGGCGGCGGCCTTCTTCTTGCCGAAACTCTTTGCAAAGTGCTCTTCGCAAAGTCCGCGGCGGATCGGCGCCTTGCCGCAACCGCTTTCGTTGCAGGCGCGATGCCGTGGTTTGGGCAGCGCCCCTTTGCGCCATTTGCGATAGTGCCGGTCGCAATAGCCTTTGGCGCGAACATCTTTGTCGCAACGATCGGCCTTGCACGAACCCTTGTTGGCCATCTTTGAGCGAGCTCCTTCTCTGACAACGACCAGCAACCGCGCTGGAAAGTCGGCAATGATGCCACTTTCGCTGGCGGGAATCCAGCGAGGGGCGGTGGCCGCGACGCCGGCCGATTCCGGGTCGCATGGAGCGCCGCTACACTGCGAAGTTGTGGCTCTAACCGTTTGTATTGTTTGTAAAAAGACTGCCCCGAGGCGGCTCGCGGCTTTGTGCGTGCCGCCTCGGGCGGGTGCCCCTACTCGATCCAGTACAGTCCGATGAGGATGAACATCTCGTTCTCGGTGCTGACGCCGCCGGTGATTCTGCAGGCATCGCAGAAACCGTCGCCTGCCCCAGGGGCGGAATCGCAATCGGCATCGCTGCGGCACGACTCGCCGACCATTCCGTCGTTCACACAGGCGATTGCGTTGCATGGACCGAAGGAATTGGGTGGGGTTTGCGATCGTCGCGTCACGGTTTCGACGTTTGGCGTGCCGTCACCCTCGACTCCGTTATTGTAGACGGAGCAAAACGTCATCGCCCGGTCGGCTCTGGTGTCGGAGTCGATCGCCAGCGGCGGATCGTACTCGGCGTAGACGGGGTCGTCGTACTGGAAGGAAGTGTAGATGAGCGACGATGCCGAATCGCGGTCGATCTGACGCGGCTCTCCCTCGAGCGCCGTTGCGACGGCGAGGATCAGCTCATTGACTTCGACCGCGGTGCTGGTGTCGACGTCGAGGTTGGGGCAAGCGTCGACGGTGCTTTCGCCGAGGGCGATGCGCACGCCGGTGATGACTTCGTTGACCTTCACCACCTGGTTGCCGTCGCAGTCGCCGACATGCACGAGACGGTAGTCACGACAGCGGGCGCTAGCGCAGATGGCTGGCACGTCGTCCGGCGAATCGGGGCTGCACGGTTCGCCATCGTTTGCGCCACCGTCACAAGTGTAGTCGCCCGTCCAGACGCGGAAAAGTTTGCCGCGGCGGTGGGTGTGCGAAGTGAGGTTGAAGAGGCGGGAACCGCGCGGCAGGCGATGTGTGCTGCACACCTCCTGGGTGGTGAATGGCGCGGCGTTGCTCTTGAAGATGTCGTTGGAGTTGAAGATGCGGCGCACCAGGCTGTTCTGCGTCTGGGCGAAGGTGTAGTTCAGGCGTCCGTTGATCGAGGTGTCGGTGTTGGTCAAGTTGAAGGCGTGTGAGTTCCAACGCAGAACGCCGCGGATGGGGAACTCGGCATAGACCCCGTCGGTGAAAGGCAGCCGCGCGATCGCTTGTTGGGCGCCACCGATCTGCGTCCAACGCGCCGATGACGGTGCGCTCCAACCAATGCAGGCAGGGCCGGACGAAACGGCGGTGCGGCAGATGCCATCTTCGCCGCAGGCGGTGAGGTTCTTCGGATCGCAGCTCTGACCGTCGTTGGGTCCGCCGCCGCACGACCACTCGCCGAAAGCGGGATCGTTCGGGTCGAGCTCTCCGTTGACCGGGTAGTGCACCAGCAGGTGGTGCGATTGCGGATCCTGGCGCAGCTCCATGACGTTGAAGCGAAAGGACCTACCATCGGGAGAAAGGAACGCCTCGGGGATCTTGCCGCTCATGTCGTAGTACGTGGCGAAGCAGACCTCGTCTTCGTTCTGCGCCGACAGTGGCCAGGCCGGCATGACGAACTGCACGCCCTCCTGCGGGTCCGGCGGCTCGAGCGGTTCGATGACGATCGGTTCCGGTTCGGGCAGGCAGCCGTCGACCAGGTCTTCCGTCCCGTTGATGGTACCGCTGCGCGGTGCGCCGTTGATGATCCACAAGCGAACGAGCTCGAGCTCGTCGACGGTGAGCGGTGGTAGGCCGTTGGGCATCGGTGCGCCGGAGATTTCGACGCTGTCCGGAAACGTCGCGGCGGCGAGCTTGGCGTAGAGGTAGGAGCGCGCCCGGTCGCCGGGGTGCACTCGTCGCAGAGTGCTGCCCTGCGAGGGCACATCGTAGAGACTGTCGTAAGCAGAGCCTGCGCGTAGATCGAGACCGCCGGACTGGCTGGCGCCGTGACAGATGTCGGTTGAGCAAGACCGCCTGTCGAAGATCAAGTGCTGCACGGCGTCGAAGGTGCTGTTGTAGCTCTCCCCTCCCGTACACTCACCATTGTCACCGGCGCGCGCAGCACCGACCGGTTGCAATGCAAACATCAGGGTGGTTGCGAGCAGCGCGTGCGCGCCAACGTTGCTCGGACTCCAGCGAGTGAAATTCATGACGTCCCCCTCGGTGCTCCGGTCATTCTCAGTCTGCAGGCGGAGTCCGTCAAGCCCGATGTGAAAACCCGAACTCCCGGTGCGAACGTCGTTCCATCGAGGAATTGTTCCCCGCTGGATCAAACCGCGAGCGTGAACGCGGTACCGCTGCTGCCAGTTTCGACATCGACCGTGCCACCGTGTGCCTCGACGATCGCCTTGACCAACGAGAGCCCGAGCCCGGTGCCGCCGTTGTCCCGCTCGGTCGTGAAGAAGCGGTCGAAGATGCGGCCGAGATTGCGGTCGCTGATGCCGCGGCCGCGGTCGGAGACGCGGATCAGGGTCTTGCCGTTCTCGGCCCAGGCGGCGATGTCGACCGGCTCCGCTCCTCCGTGGCGCGTCGCGTTGTCGATGAGGTTGCGCAGGGCCGTCTCGAGGTGACCGCGGCTCATTGCGATCGAATCCGGTGCAGCAGTGATGTCGGCGCGCACCCGATCGCCGTAGCTGACACATAGGGAGGTGATGGTTTGGCCGAGGGAACACTCTTCCTTCTCTTCGCTGGAGCTTTCGATACGGGCCAGGGTCAACAAGCCGTCGAGCAAGCGCTGTGTGCGATCTGCGTCGCTGTCGATGATGGCGAGAAAGCGATCGCGCTGCTCGTCGTCCATCGTTGCCCACTCCTCGCGCAACAACTCGACGGCACCGCGAATTCCGGTCAGCGGCGTCTTCAGCTCGTGGCTGGCGTTGGCGGCGAAACCGGCGATGTATTCAGCCCGCTTAGTCAGCTCGGAGGTCATCAGATCCAGGGCGCTCGCCAGCTCGTGCACTTCGGCCGGTGCGAATCCGTCGGGCGTGAAGGGCCGCCGGTCGTCGCCGCGCGAGATACTCTGGGCGCTGCGGGTCAGTGCAGCGACGGGGCGCGAGATGACGCGCGAGAAAAACAGGGTCAGGGCGAAGGTGAAGGCCAGGCAGGCCAGCGTGGCGAGCAGGACTGTCCAACGCAGGTTCCAGAACACGTCGAAAGGCGAGAAGCTCACCCGCGACATGTGGACGATGCCGATCGTGCCGTCGCGACCGCGCAGGGGCAGCGCGCTGGCGACCTCGATTTTCCCGGCCGATGACTCCGGCAGTGCGTGGCGGGCGACCGCGGCGTAGTTGCCGGCGGTGGCGGTACGGACCTCGCGAAAGCGGGCGTAGCAATGCCGCGGTGCCGACAGCTCGCAGCCGTCGGCATCGAGAATGCGGATGCGGCTCGCGCTCTCGCGGTCGATTCTCGCTAGCAGCGTGCGCAGGCTTGCCGCCGCACGGGTCAGAACTGCGTCGCCGTTCGCCGGCACCGCGGCAGGGCGCGGTGTCGGGCGCGAGTGAACGGTGTAGTTCAGGCGCAGGACGGGCTGCGGTCTGGTCAACTCGACGTGTACGGTGTCGTCGCCCTGCTCGATCTCGTGCCGCAGTGTCTCGGCGATGAGGGCGCTCTCGGCGATCAGGCGCTGCTCGGTGATGCGCACGAGATGGCCGTCCCACAGGCGAAAGAACACCAAACCCAGGAATGCGAGGAGGAGAATGAAGGTGTTGGTGATGAGCAGGAGATGGCGGATGCGGAGTCGGCGCATGGTAGAGCTCGCTCAGGCCGCGACCTCGCGGATGCGGTAGCCGACTCCGTAGACGGTCTCGATCGGGTCGCCGCCGACGCGCTCGAACTTGCGGCGAATGCGACGAACGTGACTGTCGACGGTGCGGTCGGTGATGTGGTGTCCGTACCCCCAGGCTTTGTCGACCAGCTCGTTGCGCGTGTAGACGCGTCCAGGTGTCGTCATCAGGGAGCGCACGAGGGTCAGCTCGGTGGCGGTGAGCTCGACTTCGACCTCTTTCCATGTGCAGCGATGGCGCTGCACGTCGACCGTCAACGGCCCGCGCCGTACCGGCGGCTCGTCGCCTTCGTCGTCGGCGCGCTCGCCGACCCGGCGCAGCACGGCTTTGACGCGTGCTACCAGCTCGCGCGGACTGAAGGGTTTGGTCACGTAGTCGTCGGCGCCGATCTCGAGACCGAGCACGCGGTCGACTTCTTCGTCGCGACTCGAGAGAAAGAGAATCGGTACGCGGCTCGACTGGCGAAGCTTGCGGCAGACCTCGATGCCGTCTTCCTCGGGCATGATGATGTCGAGGATGACGAGGTCGATGGTGCGCTCGCGAACCTGCATCAACGCGGCTGCACCGTCGGCGGCTTCGAGCACCTTGTGCCCGGCCTTCTCCAACGCGAAGCGGACCACCTCGCGGATGTGGCGCTCGTCGTCGGCCACCAGTATCGTCGCCATCCAGCTACCTCCGTCCTTCCTGCGGACCGTGATCGGTGCTTTCGTTCATCGCCCATCTTACAGCACGGGATTGTGACGGAAATGAGGCGGCGAGGTGGAAATTCGCCACCCGCGTGGTCACGACTTTGTCACAACTTTGCCCGCAATCGGTCATCGATCTGTCCGTACGCCGCCGGCTGCGTGTGTTTCTAGTACGGGCATGGAACAGAGATCGCAGAGAATCGTAGAGCTCGTACACCAAACGCTACGGCCCCCGGCACCACAGCCGTGCTGGCGCGAGGAGGAAGTCATCGCCGCCTGTCTCCGCGAGGTCGGCGCCGATCAGCTCGAGGACTGCGCCGGCTGGGTACGCAGCTTCCTCATCGACAAGGTGGGCGAGGTCGGGGGTCATCTCGGCGCCGCGCTCGGCGTCGTCGAGATCGCCGTGGCGCTGCACAGCGTCTTCGACTTTTCCGGCCGCGACCGTCTGATCTGGGACGTCGGTCACCAATGCTACCCGCACAAGATCCTGACCGGGCGCGAGGGAGGTTTCGACACCCTGCGCCGCCGGTGCGGCCTGTCCGGCTTTCCCGACCCGGCCGAATCTGCGTTCGACGTCGTCAAGACCGGCCACGGCGGCACCAGCATATCGACGGCGCTGGGCTTTGCCCTGGCCAATGCCAGGAGCGGCAAGAAGGCCCGTTTCGCCGTTTCCGTCATCGGCGATGGCGCTCTGCAAGAAGGGAACGCTCTCGAGGCGCTCAATCACGCTGGAACGTTTACCGACCTCGGGCTGATCGTCGTTCTCAACGACAACGGCATGGCCATCAGTCCGAGTGTCGGCGCTTTGCATGACGCCTTCACAGCCGATCGCGGCGACGAGGTCGAGCATCCGGCGGCTGGCTTGGCGCGGCTCCTCGGTTTCGACTACATCGGGCCGGTCGATGGCCACGACATCCGCGCTTTGCGCGTCGCCCTGCGCAAGGCGCGTTTTCGCCGCGTGCCGATCATCGTCCACGCCATCACCGAAAAGGGTCGCGGGGCGGCCAACGCCGCGGCCGATCGCTGTCGGGTCCACGCAGTCCAAGGGGAGCGTCGAGAAGAAGCCGGCGCGGTCGAGTACCCGCTGCAGGATGGCCCGACGTTTACCAGCGTGGTTGGCGAAACGGCTTGCAAGTTGGCGCAAGGCGACGATCGAGTCGTCGCCATCACGGCGGCGATGAGCGATGGAACCGGATTGAACGAGTTTGCCCAGCGCTTTCCCGATCGCTTCTACGACGTCGGCATGGCTGAGCAGCACGCCGTCGGGCTGGCGGCGGCACTCGCCCTGGCCGGGCAGCGCCCGCTGTGCTGCATCTACTCGACGTTCCTACAGCGAGCCTACGACCAGCTCTTTCAGGAGGTTGCGTTGCAGAACGCGCCGGTCGTCTTCTGCGTCGACCGTGCCGGCCCGGTCGGTAGTGACGGCGCGACGCACAACGGGGTCTTCGATATCGCCTATGCGCGCTGTCTGCCCAATCTGCGCATTCTCGCACCGCGCGACGCGGCGGAGCTGACGCGCATGATGGAGCGCGCGTTGCGAACCGCCGACGGTCCGGTGTTGATCCGCTATCCGCGCGGCAAGAGCCGCCGGCGCGAAGCGCAAGTGCGCGCCGATCGCGGCCTCGGCCTCGACCGCGCCGAGGTCCTCGCCGATGGCGACGACGGCTGCGTTCTCGCCTGTGGACCGATGGCGTATACGGCGCTCGAGGCGCGCCGGGTGGTGCAGAAGCGAAGCGGAAAGAGAGTGGCTGTCGTCGACGCTCGTTCGATCAAGCCGCTCGACGCGACCGTCATCGCCGAACAGGTGAGGAATCAGCCCGTGGTCTTCACCCTCGAAGATCACGTGCGCGCCGGTGGTTTCGGCTCGGCGGTGGCAGAGCTGGCGGCGGAGGATGCCGGCAAGGTCGTGTCCCTGGCGTTGCCGGATGTCTTTCTCGACCATGCCCCGCGCGCCGATCAGCTCGCCGCGGCGGGGTTGGACCTCGCCAGCGTCTGTGCGCGGATCGAGTCGGGTCTTTCCTTGGCGTGAATTGCCGTGCAGAATTGGCGCATGAGCGATTTCGAGTTCTCCAAGTGGGAAGAAATTATCGATGAGCTGATCACCCGCAACGAGCGTTTCGTCGAGGACAAGCGCGATGGCAAATTGCAGGACTCGTCGCGCCGCAGCTCCCTGGTTGGCGGGCAGAGTCCGTTCGCCATCATCCTGAGTTGTGCGGATTCGCGAGTCGTGCCCGAGCTCATCTTCGACGCCGGGCTCGGCGAGCTCTTCGTCGTGCGCGTTGCCGGCAACGTCGCCAACACGTCGAGCATCGCCAGCATCGAGTACGCTGTCGCCCACCTCGGGGTGAAAGCGATCGTCGTCATGGGGCATCAGGGATGCGGCGCCGTGCAGGCGGCGATCGACGGTGGCGATGCCGGCGCCAACCTCAATCATCTGCTCGACCACATCCAACCATCGCTCGAGAGAGCGAGTGGCGATGACGTGGATGCGGTGGTGCGCCAGAACGCGCGAGACAACGCCGAAGCGTTGCGCGAACGCTCGGCCATCATCACCGAAGCGCACGCCAGCGGGAGTCTGGGGATCGTCCCGGCGTTCTACGCCCTTGAAACCGGCCGCGTCGAGATCCTCTGAAATCCGCAGATGGTCGGGTTGTCAGTTGGTCCATCCGCAGATGAACGCAGGTGATCGGGTTGCCAGTTTGGTCCACCCGCCAGCGTTCATCTGCGGATAGATTGATCGGAGAGCCAGAGTTCCTATCTGTGGCCGTCTGCGTTCATCTGCGGATGATTCACCGGACAGGCCGGACGCCCTGAACCTGCGATCTGCGTGACGGGGAATCTGCGGAGGCTAGGACCGGAGCAAGGTACCGTTGAGTGCCCCGGTTGGCTCGCCTTGGCGGAAGGCGACGGTGCCGGCGACGATCGAGGCTTCGTAGCCGTCGGCGCGTTGGATGAAACGCCGTCCACCGGCTGGCAGATCGTTGACGATCTGTGGCTTGTGCAAGCGGAGATGATCGAGGTCGATCACGTTGACGTCGGCCTTCATTCCCTCGGCGATGACGCCGCGATCGTGCAAACCGACGAGGGCTGCGCTGTCGCGGGTCATCTTGCGCACGACCCATCCGAGGTCGAGGCGCGGACCACGCGAACGGTCGCGCACCCAGTGGGTGAGCCAGGTCGTTGGAAAACTGGCGTCGCAGAGAACGCCGCAGTGAGCCCCGGCGTCGCCGAGACCGAATGTCGTGTTGGGGTGCATCAGCATCGTGCGGACGATCTCGAGGTCGCCTTCGAGGTAGTTCATCAGCGGGAAGTAAATGAGGCCGCATCCGTCGTCGGCGAGCAACATGTCAATGATGATATCGTAGGGGTTGCGACCTTCTCGCTCGGCCCGTGCGGCGACGCTGTCGCTGGGGTCGGGTTCGTAGTCGGGCGGATCCTGCATGGCGAACATCTTGTGAAAGCTGGTCATCAGGAAACCCGGCAGTGTGGCAGGATCGATGTCGACCTTCTCTTCGCACAGGCGCCGCCGCATCTCCGGATCGCGCAACGCCGCTGCTTTTTCGGCCGCCGGCAAACCCGCGATGTCGCGGTAGGTCGTGTGGAAGAGGAAGGGGTTGAGGGTCGCCTGCAATCCCATCAACACCGAGGTCGCCCGCGCCGGCACTTGCCCGCGCATCGGCAGGCCGCGCGCCACGGCTTCCTCGATGCCGGCGAGAACGTTGCGCCAGATCTCGGGATAGCGATCGTCTTGTTCAATGGTGAGCGATAGCGGGCGGCCCGATACTTCGACCATGCCGCGGATCAACGCCATCTCGCTGTCGAAATCGAAGAAGTCGGCAATCAGTTGCAGGACGCCCTTGCCGCTTTGGCCGATGGCGCGGGCGATGCCGTGCAACTCGTCTTGCGCCGCCTTGAACGACGGCGTGTGGTTGCCACGGCTGTCGAGGTGCTTGTAGGTGCGCGACGTCGAAAAACCGAGCGCGCCCGCTTCGATCGCCTCGCGCGCCAGCCGCCCCATTCGAGCGATGTCGTCGCCGTTGGCTGGTTCGAGATCGGTCGCCCGGTCGCCCATGACGTAGGCGCGCAGGGGACCGTGTGGAATCTGCACCCCGATGTCGATGGCGAGGGGCTTTTTCTCGAGCACGTCCATGAACTCGGGGAAGGTCTCCCACTGCCACTGAATCCCCTCCGACAGGGCGGAGCCGGGAATGTCTTCCACGCCCTCCATCAGTCGGATCAACCACTCGCGGCGTTGCGGCTCGCACGGTGCAAAGCCGACGCCGCAGTTGCCCATGATGGCAGTCGTGACTCCGTGAAAGGTAGACGGCTGCAAGTATGGATCCCACGTCACTTGACCGTCGTAGTGGGTATGGACGTCGACGAAGCCGGGCGTGACGATCTTGCCCTTGGCGTCGATTTCGTCGCGCCCGGCCGGCGAGACGGAGCCGACGCTGGCAATGCGACCGCCGTCGATGGCGACGTCGCATTTGCGCAAAGGACCGCCCGTGCCGTCGGCGACGTCGCCGTTGCGAATGACCAGATCGTACATGGCAGGATCGGTGGCGGAAGCACGACCGCCGAATGGGGTACGGAGCCGGTCACTCCGTACCCAGACGGCGCCATCGTTTCAGGGAATGCGAATCATCTGCCCGGGGTAGATCAAATCCGGGTCTTTGATCACCTCACGGTTGGCCTCGAAGATCTCGGGATAGCGGTTGCCGTCGCCGAGATGCTGCTTGGCGATCTTCCACAGCGTGTCGCCCTTCTGGATCTCGTAGAACGTAACCTCTTCGACGACTTCAGTCTCGACCGCCTCGACGCCCTCGATGTTGCCGGCCATGAGGATCGCCTTTTCCATCGCTTCGTTGGATGCGTTGCCGGCGATCTTCACCGAGCCATCTTCATAGATGACCTGGAGATCTTCGACGCCGGGGTTGTCCTCTTCGATGTGCTCCTTGATCTTCACCGCCGGGTCGTCGCCGATGCCGAACAGCTTCTTGCCGATGCTCTTGGCGAATGAAAATAGTCCCATTGTTTCCTCCTTGGTTGGGTGTTCGTTGACGGGGAAAGCCGGTCACTCGATGGCCGGGGTGTACTTTACGACGACACGGCTGCCGTCTTTGAAACCGTTGCGAAAGTCGGCGGCGTAGCGCTCCCATCCCTTGGGGTACTTCTCGGCGAAGGTTTCGAGGACGCGGGCCTGGATATCCTCGTCGTCGACCAATTCGCCGATCGCCTTGAAGGCCGGACCGTCTGGCTTGCCGACGGCGATCTTGGCCTGCGGCCGCCCCCAGCCGATGCGCTTGACGCGCCAGGACGTCGCCCTCGTGCCGACGTAGACGGCGCCCTCATGGAAGAGGAACCAAATCTCGGCCGGCTTGCCGAGGCTGCCGTCTTTGCGCGTCGACGAGATGTAGACGTACTCGGCGGCCTTCAGCTCTTTTTCGATGTCGGACGATAGACCGCTGGCCGGACCGCTCAGGGCTGCAATCGCAACGACCGACAGCAGCGAAATCACCTTCTTGATCATTCGTGGAATTCCCCTCTAATCCGCCATTCTTGTGTTTCTCCGAGGTCGGATTCAAGTGCTGAATCGGATTTCGCTGGCCGTGCGTGCCCGCTCGCGTTGTGGTAGGCGGAGATCCATGTCGAATTTGGCTCGCAACCAACGCGGCGGTGTGGGGTTGATCCTGCTCGCAATCCTGGCCCTCGGGCTGACCATCGGTCCGCTCGTCCTCCACTTCGGCCAGCACTCCCACAACGCGCTACCCCTCGTCGTCGAAGAGGAGTTTCCGCTGGAGCGCGAGATCGTTCCCGGCGAGGCTTTCGTTGCGACGCTGATCGAGATCGTGCGCCATGAGCTCGACGACACGACCGGTTGGCGGCCGAACGATTTCTTCCTCTGGGGTCCACATGTGATGGCCGACAACAACGCCAGCCGCCAGCTCGGCATCATCCAGGCGGTGCGCGAGAGCGCGCGTGTCCTCAAAGACCACCTGACCAAGATCTCCTCCGATGCCTTCGATCAGAACCTACTCGAGGCGGACACCGCGTTTCGCAACGACGCCGAGAAGTTTTGGTTCCCCTCCGCCGAGGGAAAGTTCCGTACCGGCCTCACCCTGCTCGAGAGCTATCTCGACGGATTGCGCGCGACTCCGCCGACGTCGCGGCCGATGCATCTGCGCAACGTCGAGGCGATCCGCCTCTTCCAGGCTTGGACCGACGTTCTCGGCGGTGCGCACGCCGATCTCTTCAAGGCGACCGAAGAGGATGGCTCGTCGATCATGCCGTGGCGCACCGACGACTACTTCTACCACGCCCAGGGCAACGCCCACGTCATGTATCATCTGACCAGGGCGCTGCGCCGCGAGTACAGCAAGGAGCTCGAGCAGAGGCCAACCGTCGGCAGGCTCTTCGACGAAGTTGCCGATGCACTGGAAAAGGCGTCGTTGCTCAAGCCGCTGGTGATTCTCGACGGCGGGCCGGCCAGCGTCGTCGCCAACCACCGCCGCAACCTCGAAGTCTACATCGGCGAGGCGCGGCAGAAGATGTATTCGATTCGCGAGGAGCTGGAGAAGTAGCTTCGACGATGGCGTCGTTTCGGTCCTTTGCCGAACAGGCACTTCACTACTTCGATCGCCCGCACGAAGCGGTGTGCCGCTCGCCGGTTGCCGGTCCGGCAGTCTGGCGCGGCGCCGAGGTGCGCGAACGCGACGACTGGAGCTATCGCTTCAGCGCCGAAGACGTCTCCGAGATCGAGGCGGCGCTGGCAGGCGTTCGCGGCCGCCAGCTCAGCGCGATCGGTCGCCGCGACTTCCCGCTTCCGCTGTTGTCCGAGCGCATCGCGGGTTGGTCGGCAGAGCTCGGCCAGGGGCGGGGCTTCTTGTTGTTGCGCGGCCTACCGGTCGAACGCTGGGGTGAGGCGGATTCGTCTCTCGCCTATTGGGGAATCGGACAACACCTCGGTGCACCGGGGGGTCAGAATCCGGATGAGGAGCTGCTCGGTCACATCGCCGACATGGGCGAAGAGGCCTCCGATCCCTACGTGCGCCGCTACCGCACGGCCGGCGACATTGCGTATCACTGCGACCTCGCCGACGTCGTCGGCCTGCTGTGCCTACGGCCGGCGCGATCGGGGGGTGCCAGCCGCATCGTCTCGTCGGTTTCCGTCTTCAACGAGCTCAGGCGCCGCCGGCCGGACCTGGCCGATCGCCTCTTCGAGCCGTTCTGCCTCGACACGCGCAACGATAGCGGCACGCCGTTCGTTCCCGTGACACCTTGCGCCTACGCCGCCGGCGTCTTGCGCACGTTCTACCACAGCGACTACTTTCGCTCGGCGCCGCGCCACCAAGAGGTGCCGGATTTCACGGCGCAGGAACGCGAGCTGCTCGACCTCTACGAAGAGATCGCCACCGACCCAGAGCTCTACCTCGACATGAACTTCGCCGCCGGCGACATTCAGTTGATCTCCAACCATTTCACTCTACACGCCCGCACGGCTTACGAGGACGATGCGAGTGCAGACGTGCGGCGACACTTGTTGCGCCTGTGGTTGTCGCTGGAGTCGGTGTAGTCGCAAGCCGAGTTTCAGGCGACTTCGCACCTCTGCTTCGAAGATCAAAGGGCGGAGTTATCCGGGACAACCGTCCAGGGCGTTGCGTACCGCTCTGGTGATATCTCCGATGTCGACGACCCCATCGCCGGATTCGTCGACTTGCGGGCAGGAAGCGAGAGTCTGTTGGCCCATCGTGATGCGGACGCCTTGGACGATTTCTGAAACTGCGACCGCTCCGTTTTCGTCACAGTCGCCGGCGCAGGCTAGTGCTTGCGGAGTGGGAGTGGGCGTCGGTGGCAGGGTCGGCGACAAACTTCCGATTTCTATTGCCGGGCAGTCGATGGCGGGAATCGCGAACGCGGCGCCAGTCTCATCCAACGCCGAAATCGTGACAGAAAGCCTGAGTCTGCCATTGCCGAAAAGCTCCCCGGTCCAACGCAGTGTGCGTTCTTGTGCCGGTACTAGCGTAGCCAGGGGACGCGGGTTTGCATTGACCAACACGGACGCGTCACCATCTGCAGAGCCTCCCAGGCCGGCCTGCAGGTTGTGCAAGGTCATGTCGCCATCGTTGCGAATATCAAGCGTCAGGCCCAACGAATCGTTGCGGATATCGACCTCGCAGCGACCGACAATGTCATTCAGCGGTCTAGGGGTTGGCGTTGGAGTCCTTGTCGGGGTCGGCGAGCAGGTGGAGATCGGTGTCGGCGTCGTTGACCGGGGGGTTCGCGTCAGTTGATCGGTGAAAGGGGTTCTCGTAGCACGTTGTGTCGGGCTAGTGCCCAGCGAGTCCGCGGAACGTGGCGTTCTCGTCGGCCGCCGGACCGAACAATGCGATAGTATGCTCGTCCGCGTAGGTCTTGGACTCCTTGTTGGACGCGGTTGGATGGCGGAAGAGACAGTAGCTTGTCCGGTGACCGACAGCACCGGCTCGAGCCCGAGGGCTACGGGTTGGATGAAAATCAGAAGCAGCGCCGTGGACACTAGTACCTTGTCCAGGTGATCCATTCTGGGGCAGATTCCCTCATTTGAACGACGCGAGTCAATTGGATCTGCGATCTCCCAGAACGGCAACCAAGCCGGCGTCGGTGGTATCAGCCCAGGACCCTCTCAACCGTTGCGGCGAGGGCGGCTTTGGCTCCGCCTTTCATGAACTGGCCGTGGGCGCCGACGAGGTGGTCGAAGTCGTGCTCGAGGATGCGCTCGAAGTCGGGTCGCAGAGAGCCGCCTTCCTTGGTCATCAACTTCTTCCAGAACGGTCCGATGTTGGCCGGGTGCATGAAGCCCACGGCGTAACAGACTCCTTTTGCGATCAACGAACAGCGCGACGTCGATTCCCAGTGTTGAATGCCGTCGCAGGCGATCAGGACGCCGCCGTGTTTGCGCAGCAGCAACACGCACTCGGGGATCTTGGCCTCGCGAAATACGATGAACTCGGAGTCCGGAACGGGTGGTTTGACGGTCTCATCGATCACGACATCGGGTGGCTCGGGGTATTCCTTGCCGCCGCTCTGGCTCCACAGCTTGGCGCCGAAGCGGTCGATGCAATAGGGATCGTCGAGACCGTGCATCGGCCCGAGGCGCAGCAGGTGCTTGACCGTGCCGTACTCTTCGAGCGCTTTCTCGCCGGCGGCGTCGAGTCGGATCGGATTGATCAGGGTCAGCTCGCCGCCGTCGCGCAAGACGATCATGTTGCGATTGATGACCATCCCCGGCCCCATACGGAAGCTGCCGTGGACATAGAGTAGATCGGGGAAGACCTCGACTGGCGGGTCGTGCGGTTGAGCGGCGGGAAACGTGTCGGCCATGGGATCCATCCTTTTCTTTCCCACCATAGGAGGCAGAACCGAGGCGCTTGTTCCAGACGCAGCGGGTCTTGTACCGTTGCCCGGTTTGAATGAGGAGGGACAGCCATGGGACGTTGGACGAGACAGGAGATCGAGGAAGCCTTCGAGAACTACCAGGAGGTCGCTCTGAAAGCGGGTACCTCCGGCGACTGGCGGCCGTGGGCGAACCTCTTCACCGAGGACGCTACCTACGTCGAGCACGGCTTTGGCACGATGTGCGGTCGCGAGGCGATCTACAATTGGATCTCGACGATCATGAAGCCGTTCCCAAACTGCGAGATGAAGTACTTTCCAATGGAATGGTACATGATCGACGAGGAGAAAGGCTGGATCTCCTGCTACGTGTGGAATCGCATGGCCGACCCGGGCGACGGCAGTTTGCACCAGGAGGGAAACCTGACGCTCCTCAAATACGCCGGCAAGGGTTTGTTCTCCTACGAGGAGGACGCCTACAACCCGGCCAACTTCGGCAAGATGATCGCCGGCTGGATGGAAGCGCGCAAGCGCTGCGAAGCCGGTGAGTCCTCGGTCGAAAAGCGCCACATCGGGACGCTCAAGGAAGACATGAAACAGTAGTTCTTGGTGTGGTTTCGGCGACCGCAAACAACGAGACGGCCATCGTGACGGGTGCACGTTTCGCCAACGGTCGGCAGATTCACCTTGATTGTTGCTGAGCACCGAGGTTTGGTGCGTTGCGGATCGAGCAAGGGGATCCGGGTTTTCCGGAGGACCGACCTGCCAGAAACTTCGTGCAGGGTGGCGACTGCGTGGAGCAGGTTTCATTTTTTGAATTGCTACTTCAAAAATTCCCGGTATTTTTGAAGTACATGTTCAAACGACCACTACGACTTCCGAGCGTTGGAGAGGAAACGTTCTTCCTTTGGGGGCCGCGCCAAAGTGGCAAGTCGACCCTGTTGCGCTCCACTTTCCCAGACTCGGTCTGGCTCGACCTCCTGCGGGCCGACCAGTTTCGGCGCTATTTGCAGAATCCCGAGCGCCTGAGGCAGGAGCTGGAACGTTCGCCGTCGAACATGCACGTGGTCATCGACGAGGTGCAGAAGGTGCCGGCCCTGCTCGACGAAGTACACTGGTTGCACGAGAACCGCGGAGTTCGCTTTGCTTTGTGTGGTTCGAGCGCGCGCAAGGTCAGGCGTGGTCGTGCGAACTTGCTTGGTGGACGAGCCCTACGCTTTGAGCTCCATGGTCTTACGGTTGCGGAGATCGGTGGCGATTTCGATCTCGACCGAATGCTCAATCACGGCTACCTGCCACCGATCTACACCTCGTCACGACCCCAACCCAGGCTCCGCTCTTACGTTGCGGACTACTTGAAAGAAGAGGTCGCGGCAGAAGGGCTGGTGCGTCGCTTGCCTGCCTTCTCAGAGCTTCTCGGTATTGCAGCGCTGTCGGACACCGAGCCGGTAAACATGTCGACGATCGCTCGTGAGTGCGGTGTGTCGAGCCACACGATCAAGGCCTATTTCGAGATTCTCGAGGACACATTGTTGGGGCGATGGCTTCCATCCTATCGGAGCCGAGCAAAGCGCAAGGTCGTTCGGGCGCCAAAGTTCTATTTCGCCGATGTGGGCGTTGTGAACGTCCTTGCGCGTAGGGGCGTGCTGGCTGCGGGTACGCCTCTCTACGGTAAGGCTTTCGAGAATTGGGTTCACCACGAATTGACTGCGGCGAGCGCCTACGCTGCGGAACCGTTCGACCTCGCGTACTGGCGACTGAGCAGCGGCGTTGAAGTGGACTTCATTGTTGATCGGATGAGGGTAGCGATCGAGGCAAAATCGTCGCGGAGAATAGGGCCGGATCACCTGAAGGGGTTGCGTCAGCTCGTGCGTGATCACCCCGAGGTCGAGCGTCGTATCGTCGTTTGCCTCGAGCCCACGGCCAGGCTGACGGATGACGGCATTGAAGTGATGCCGGCGTGGGAATTCGCGACGTTGATCGGTCGCGGTCAACTCCTATAGTCGCCGTGCCATTCGCGCCGCGACCGGGTGCGTGTTACCGTTTTCTGTTGTGAAACGACCTGTTTGGCTCTTTTCCATGGACACGGAGCAATTCGATGCTCCGCCCATGACGACTGGCGGTCTCTTGGCGTACTTCGCCGCCAACGGCAGCACCGCTTCTGCCACCGACGTCGGGTTGGTTCACTTTCTCAGCCGCGACGAGCTGGGTGCGTGGTTCGAACGAGAGTGGCCGGGGCCTGTTCGGGCGCGGGCCGAGGCCGCGATCGATCACGGCTTGCAGCCGGTCTTTGGCTTCTCCTGCTACACTTGGAACGTCGCCGAGTTCGTCGACATTGCGCGCCGCATCAAGACGACTTTCCCCACCGCGCTCGTCGTCGCCGGCGGCCCGCACGTGCAGCGGGCCGAGGACTTCCTCTACGAAGACGGGTTCGACGTCATCGCCCTCGGCGAAGCGGAGGAGACCTTCTGCGATCTGCTCGATGCGGCATCGCGAGACGAGTGGAGTGGGATTCCCGGCCTGGCCTTTCTCGATGCTGCCGGTAGCGTCATCGCGACGCCGCCGCGTTCGCGTTCGACGTCGCTCGACGACTTCCCGACGGCACTCGATCACATCGAGCTGCGCGACGCCGCCGGCGAGCCGATCTATCGCCAGGTCGCCTACGAAACGAGCCGCGGCTGTCCCTACCGCTGCTCGTTTTGTGAGTGGGGCACCGGTGCCATCGGTACCAAGATGTATCAGTTCTCCCTCCAGCGCATTCGCAGCGACCTCGAGCGTTTGGTGCAGGGCGGTGTTCACGATGTGTGGCTCAGCGACTCGAACTTCGGCGCTCTGCGCGAAGATCTGGCCAAGACGGAAATCGTTCTCGAGCTGCGCGAGCACTACGGGCTGCCCAAGACCTTTGCGACGTCCTGGTCGAAGAACCACAACAAGCGCGTGCAGAAAATCGTCCGACTGCTGCACGACAACGAGCTGCTCTCCCACTACCACCTGGCGCTACAGACGCTGAGCCCGCGAGCGCTCGAGCTCTCCCACCGCACCAACATGCGCGCCAACGACTACGAGCCCATCGTAAAATCGCTGGCCGAAGACGGCATCCCGGTCGCCGCCGAGCTGATCTGGGGGCTGCCGGGCGACACGTTGCGCGAGTTCGAAGCGGGCCTCGATCACCTGTTCACCATCTTTCCCAACATCAACATCTTCGGCTACACGCTGCTGCCCGGTACCGAGTTCTTCGATCGCCGCGAGGAGTACCAGCTCGAAACCATTCCCGTCGCCGGTTACGGCAAGGCCAAGGGCGAGTACGTCGTCGGCTGTCACACCTTCCCGCGCGACGACGGCGAGGAGGGGTACTTCCTCATCTCCGCCTACATCATTCTCGCCCGCGGCCAGATCATGCCGCTGGCCACCCGGCACCTGGCCTTGACCCACCGCCTACCCGTGGCGGCGCTGCTGCGGGCCGTACTCCACAACCTGATCGATGACTTCGCCGCCGAGGCGCCCGACCTGGCGGTGCGCGATCGCATGCTCGTCTACGAAAACAGGGCGGCGCTCTTTCAGCTCTTCATCGCCAACTACACGCGTGTCTACGAGACGATCGAGCGCACCATCGCCGAGTGGCTGCGCCAGCACGGTGCCGAAGATCTCTTTGAGTCGACGCGGCGCGTCCTGCAAGTCGACGAGGCGCTGTGTCCGAGTACCGGCGAGGCAAACGTTCGCCAGCGCTTCCTCGACTTCGACGCCACCGCCGTCGAACAGTCGCTGTCGCGTATGGAGCCGGTGCGCCAACCGGCGATCCATCCAGGCCGAGTACGCGAATTTCGCGTCGAAATCCCCGGCGGCGTCGGTCGCATCATGCGCGATCCCGACGGCGGCGCCTGGGTGCGCGGCAACTTCGTCACGGCAGCCGTTCGCACCGGCGCAATCGAAGTCTGAGCCGGGGGCGCGGGCTGAACGCGGGCCGGACGCGCGACCTTTGCTCTCGACAGCGGGTTCGTTCTAGCCTCTGCTTTGTTTCGGAGTGGATGGTTATGACGAAGATTTACTATGAAACCGATGCCGACCTCGCGGCGCTCAGTGGCCTTGAAGTTGCCATCGTCGGTTATGGCAATCAGGGGCGATCGTGGGCGCTGAATCTGCGCGACTCCAGTGTGGACGTTCGCGTTTGTGTTCGCGCCGACGCATCGCGCGAGCAGGCGTTGGAGGACGGCTTTGCCGCCGGTGACATCGGTGACGCGAGCGCCGCGGACATTGCCTGTGTGTTGGTACCCGACGACGCGATTCCGTCCCTGCCGATCGAACGTCGCGCCGACGGTGTGACGATCGTCGCCAGTGGCTATTGCCTGGCCTTCGACCGCTTCAAACCCGCAGGTGATGTGGCGATGATTGCGCCGCGTATGCTCGGCCCGGAGGTCCGCCTTTGCTACGAGGAGGGCGTTGGTTTCATCACGGCGCTGGCCATCGAGCGCGACGTCAGCGGCCGGGCGCTGCCGCGGACGCTGGCGATCGCCAGGGCGATCGGTGGTTTGCGACAAGGTGCGATCGAGATGAGCGCCAAGCAGGAAGCGGTGCTCGATCTGGCCGTCGAGCAGGTGCTGTCGCCGGCGTTGACCCATGTCAGTCAGAGTTTCGTGTCGGCAATGCTCGAAGAGGGGATTCCGCTCGAGGCCGTGATCACCGAGCTCGTTTTGTCGGGCGAGGTCGAACGCAACTACCGCATTCTGCGCGACATCGGCTTTGCCAAGCAGTTGGCGTTTCATTCTCCGACGAGTCAGTACGGACAACTGTCGCGGCGGGGCTCCTTCGATCACCTCGACGTGGCGAGCAAGATGCGCGAGCTGACCAAGGATATCGTGTCGGGAAAGTTCGCCGACGAATGGGACGCCGAGGGAAGGAACGGCTATCGACGGTTGCAGGAGCTCAGCGCGACGCACGCCGGCCCCGAGATCGAGGCGTTCGAAGAGGATCTGCGCCATCGGTTGGGACCGCGCGCACGTGGAGGGAAGTAGATGGCTGCCGCAGCGCCGAGCTTTGCAGATCGCTACGACGAAAAGGTCGGCGTCGCGATGGTGAAAATGAACAACGACGGAACCTCCGGACTGCCGCACTATCTGGGTGTTACATTCGATGAAATGGCGCCGGGGCGCCTCGAAGCGACGATGCGTGTTCCCGACGTCGTCATCACGCCCTTCGGCACGATGCACGGCGGCGCTCTGGCCGGCTATGTCGATCACGTCATGGGCTGCGTCCTCTATCCGCTCATGAAAAAGGGCCAGTGGGCGGCGACGACGGAGATCAAGCTCAACTACCTGAAAGCGATTCGCGGCGGTGAGCTCAAAGCGACGGCGACCGTGCTCAGCATGACCAAGCGCAGCGCCGTGGTACGGGTGGATGTCGCGCACGAGGGAACGCTCGTCGGTGCGGCGCAAGGCACGTTGCTGATCACCGATCCGAAGTAGGGCCTCTTTCGGCCTTTTTTCTGCGCCGTCCGAAAACGGCTAGTCCGCTGGTGCGAGAGGTACTACAACCGCCGGCATGGAGCTCGACGGGACGCGGTGCTACCGGGCGCTGAAGGTGCGCGATGGTCGCTTTGACGGGCGCTTCTTCACGGGCGTGCGGACGACTGGAGTGTACTGCCGCCCGGTGTGTCCGGCGCGCACGCCGCGCCGCCAGAACTGCACCTTTTTTGCCAGCGCAGCAGCGGCGGCGGCGGGCGGCTACCGCCCGTGTCTGCGCTGCCGCCCCGAAGCTTCGCCGGGAACCCCAGCCTGGATCGGTACACCGGCGACGGTGACGCGGGCGCTGCGCTTGATTCATGAAGGTGCTCTCGTCGATGCGGGAGTCGAAGAGCTGGCCGAGCGACTGGGCATGGGGGCGCGACACCTGCGCCGTCTCTTCGAAGAGCATCTCGGCGCCTCGCCGCTCGCCGTCGAGCAGACGCGACGCGCGCACTTTGCCAAGAAGCTGCTCGACGAAACCGACCTTTCGATCACCCAGATCGCCTTCAGCGCCGGCTTCAACAGCGTGCGCCGCTTCAACGCCGCGATGAAGGAGAGCTATGGCCGGGCGCCGCGCGAGTTGCGCCGCAAGGGCGCCGCGCGAAGTGGCTCGATCGAGCTGCGCCTCGCCTTTCGGCCGCCCTTCGACTGGGGCGAGGCCGTCGGATTTCTCGCGCCGCGGGCGATTCCCGGCGTCGAGGTCGTAGGGCGGGATGGATACGCGAGGACCATCGCCATCGAGGATTTTCGCGGCGTCGTGCGTGTCGCCGCCGGCGAGGGCGACCATCTCGTCGTGCGCGTACCCGGCAACGCTGCGGCACATGTGCAGCGTATCGTCGCCCGCGTGCGCGCCATCTTCGATCTGGCTGCCGATCCGATCCGCATCGGCGAGCAGCTGGCCAGCGAGGCGAGAATGCGCCGGCTGGTGCGCCGCCGCCCGGGGTTGCGCGTACCGGGCGCTTGGGATTCCTTCGAGATGAGCGTGCGCGCCATTGTCGGCCAGCAGGTCAGTGTTGCCGGGGCGACGACCGTCATTGGTCGCATTGCCGAGCGGCACGGCACCCGCCTGGCATCGAACGACGATGGGCTGAGCCGAGTCTTCCCGGCGCCGAAGGTGTTGGCCGCCGCCGACCTCAGCGGTGTCGGCATGCCCGGGCGGCGGGCGGCGGCGATTGCTGCCTTTGCCGCCGCCGTCGATGCCGAGCCGGCGCTCATCGACGGTACGCGAAGCCTCGACGATTCTGTGCAGCGGCTGTGCGAAATCCCCGGCATTGGACCGTGGACGGCCAGTTACGTTGCGATGCGGGCAATGCGAGAACCCGATGCCTTTCCGGCATCGGACCTCGGCTTGCGCAAGGCGCTGGCGACTGAGTCGGGCGAGCTTCCCAGCGCCGCGCAGATCGCCGGGCTCGCCGAAGAGTGGCGACCGTGGCGCTCCTACGCCGCCATGCACTTGTGGCGCAGCCTCGATGGCGGCGTGGGGTCGCGTTGCCGCGATGGATCTCGAAGAGGAGGAGAGTGATGCAGACGTACTACCACTATCTGAGCACACCGATCGGCCGCATGATGTTGGCTGGCAACGCGAGGGCGCTGCAGCGTATCGAGTTTGAGCAAGGCAAGGACATTCACGGCCCGCAGCCGGGGTGGCGGCGTTCGCGAAGCGAGCTGGCCGTTGCCGCAGCGCAGGTGCGCGAGTATTTCTCGGGTGAACGGCGGCGCTTCTCGCTGCGGCTCGACCCCGGAGGTACCGACTTCCAACGCGCCACCTGGGCGGCATTGCGCGAGATTCCCTACGGCACGACGGCGTCCTACGCCGAAATCGCGCGTGCGATTGGCCGGCCGAAGGCAGTGCGCGCGGTCGGTGCCGCCAACGGTCGCAACCCCATTCCCATCGTCGTGCCCTGTCACCGCGTCATCGGCAGCGATGGCAGCCTCACCGGTTTCGCCGCCGGCACCGATGTCAAACGCCGACTGCTCGAGATCGAAGGCGTCGATCTTTGACGATCGTCAGCGCCGCGGCGGTAGGTCGGGACGCTGGCGCACCTCGCGAACGTCGGGCGAGGAGAGGTTCTTCAACACCTGCAGCGAGCTACCCGTGCGGCTGATGGTGATGATGTCGATGCGCCCGTCGCCGTTGAAATCACCGGTGGCGAGGCCGGTGGGGACGCGGTCGAGCCAGGGCGCGGTGCTGTCGGAGACGAAGGTGTCGCCGCGGCCGCGCAGCAGCGAGACGATTCCCGAACGCCTGGCGCCGAAGGCGCCGAAGGTCGACTGATTGCGCAGTCCGGTTGCCAGGTCGGGTACTCCGTCACCGTCGAAATCGGCCATCGCCAGACCGCGGGTGCGACAGAAGCGGCCGTAGCGCTGGGCCAGGCACGGCGATTCCACAGTGATCGTTGGCTCGAAGCTGTTGTCTCGGCGAACCAGGGCGAGGCGAATGTTGGTGCTCGAACGGCGCCGCGTTTGCGCCAGCAGGGCGATGTCCTTGGTTCCGTTGCTGTCGATATCGGCGATCGCCATGTCCGCCTTCTTAGCGGCGGCGCGCACGACTCCGACATCCTCGTAGGCGGTGCCCTCGTCATTGGTCGGTGTAATGGCACTGACCGAAACACCGTCGCGGTTGGCCGACAGGCCGATGATTTCGTTGCGGCCGTCGCCGTTCAAATCGACGCATTCCAAGCGCGTCAATCCGGGCGGGAAGGATACGAACGGGCCGAGACGCCGCCCTGAGGTTCCGTTGAGGAAAACGCGACCGACACCCTTGCGGCGTTCGCCGGCGACGATGTCGTCGCCACCGACGCCGTCGAGGTCGGCGACGGCGACGGCGCGCGGTCGAAAAGTCGTGCCGACGAACTGTGGCGGCAGAAACGTGCGGTCGGCGCGGGCGATGAGGATCCAGAGACCGCGCTGCCCATCGTCGGGAATGACGATGTCGATCAGGCCGTCGCCGTTGGTGTCGCCGGTGTTGGGCCGCCGCAACCGCCTGCCAAAGCTCAAGACCGTCGGCTGCTCGAAAGCCGTCACTGCCGTTTCCGAGCCAAAGAGCACTGCCACTTTCTTGCGCCGACTGACGACGACGGCGTCGGCGAGGCCGTCCTGGTCGAGGTCGTCGACGACGACGAAGCGCGGATGGGATGAGACGGCGATCGAACCCCCGGGTACGAAGAGCATGCGCGCACCCGCCGGCACAGCGACCGCCGTGATCACCGCCAGGGCGGTGAGAAATCTTGCAAAATGCAGCACTACTCCGCTTCCCCCAATGGCCGAGTGTGCCACAAAGCGACGCTGGAACACCAGCCTTTTCACCGCGGGCCTTTCCCGCGCGCGGATTCCATGGCGGCTGGAAGGGCAAACGCGCATTTTGGAGTTTATTCGGGTCGTCGATCTGCGCGCGCAACTTCTTCCATCGTTTGCCTAGGTGTCGGCCGGCGCACTATGGAGGGGATCCGCGAAAAACTCCGGAGGAGGCGCTGATCATGAAGGGATTGATGCAGGATTGGCCGCTGGTGGTGACGTCGGTCATCGACCACGCGGCACAGTGGCACGGCGAGCGCGAGATGGTCACGCGCACGGTCGAGGGGCCGATCCATCGTACCAACTACGCCGAGCTGCACCTGCGCGCGCGCAAGCTGGCTGCGGCGCTGCAAAAGCTGGGCGTGTCCAAGGGCGACGTCGTGGCGACGATGGCGTGGAACACGCACCGCCACTTCGAGACGTGGTATGCGATCATGGGTGCCGGCGCAGTCTGTCACACCCTCAACCCGCGCCTCTTCGCCGAGCAACTCGTCTACATCATCAACCACGCCGAGGACAAAATCGTCCTTCTCGATACGACCTTCGTGCCGCTGCTCGAGGCGATTCACGACAAGCTGCCGCAGGTCAAAGCCTACGTCTTGCTCACCGACCGGGCGCACATGCCGGAGACCAAGCTGCCCAACTGCCTTTGCTACGAAGAGCTCGTCGAGGCGGAGAGTGGCGATTTTTCCTGGGTTGCCGTCGAAGAGAACGACGCTTGCGGGCTTTGCTACACGTCGGGGACGACCGGCAATCCGAAGGGTGTACTGTACTCGCATCGGTCGAACATCATCCACGGTCTCGCCGGCAATGCTCCCGACGCGCTCGGCGCCCGCAGCACCGACAACATTCTACCCGTCGTGCCGATGTTCCACGCCAACGCCTGGGCGCTGGTCTTTGCCGGTCCGATGTCCGGCTGTTCTCTCGTCATGCCCGGGCCCAAGCTCGATGGTGAGAGCATCTACGAGCTGCTCGACACGGAAAAGGTGTCGGTCACTGCCGCCGTGCCGACGGTCTGGTTGATGCTCCTCCAACACCTGGAAAAGACCGGCTCGAAGTTGCCCTACCTCAAACGCGTCATCATCGGCGGCTCGGCCGTGCCGCGGGTCATGCTCGAGACCTTCGAGCGCGACTACGAGGTCGAGGTCGCCCACGCCTGGGGAATGACCGAGCTGTCGCCGATCGGCACGCTCGGTTCGTTCAAAGCGGGCATGGAAGGGATGCCGTTCGAAAAACGGATGGACATCAAGGTCAAGCAAGGCCGGCCGATGTACACGGTCGAGATGAAGATCACCGACGACGACGGCAAAGAGCTGCCGCGCGACGGCAAAGCATTTGGCCATTTGATGGTGCGCGGGCCGGCCATTGCCGGCGCCTACCTCAAAGGCGAAGGCGGCGACGTGCTCGACGACGACGGTTGGTTCGACACCGGCGATGTCGCGACGCTCGACGAGCTCGGCTTCATGCAGATCACCGATCGCGCCAAGGACGTCATCAAGTCGGGCGGCGAGTGGATCTCGTCGATCGAAATCGAAAATCTGGCCGTCGCTCACCCGGGTGTGGCCGAGGCCGCGGTCATCGGCGTCTACCACCCCAAGTGGGATGAGCGCCCGCTGCTCATCGTCATCCCGGCCGAGGGGGCCAAGCCGACCAAGGAAGAGATCCTCGATTTCATGCAGGGCAAGATTGCCAAGTGGTGGATGCCCGACGACGTCGCCTTCGTCGACGAAATTCCCCACACCGCGACCGGAAAGATCCAGAAGCTGGCGTTGCGCAAACAGTTCGAGGGCTACGAGCTACCAGGCGCGCGATGATCTCACCGATCGCGCCCGAGCTGAGAGCATTCACGCTCGCTTCACCGCGCGCCGCCGGCGCGCCGGTGGACGCAGCTCCTTCTCCTCGCCGGTGCGCGCGGTATCGTAGCCGCCGAGTGCTGCGATGCTCTTTTTGAGCTCGTCGGAGCGGAGGATCTCGAGCAGGCACTGGCCGAGGTGGGAGTCGACAAAGTCGGCGCGCATGATCAGGTCGTAGTCTTCTCGCTCGATCGGTACGAAGCTCAATCCGAGCGCCTGCGCGGCGGAGCGGATTCCCAGTCCGCAGTCGGCCAGACCGCTGGCCACCGCCGCGGCGACGGCCATGTGAGTGAATTCTTCGCGCTCGTAGCCATCGATGCGCTCGGCCCGGATGCGCAACCGGCGCACTTGGTAGTCGAGGAGCACGCGCGTGCCGGCCCCGGGTTGGCGATTGACGAAGCGAATCCCCGGGCGCACGAGGTCCTTCAGGGTGCG
Source organism: uncultured Binatia bacterium (SeqCode) (assembly GCA_965216585.1). Taxonomy (GTDB): domain Bacteria; phylum Desulfobacterota; class Binatia; order HRBIN30; family CADEER01; genus CADEER01. Next base: position 2,719,729 of record CBDCGC010000003.1, read on the forward strand.
GATCTTCTTGGGGTTCCCGGTGGCGCAGATCAAACCCTGCTCGCGCACGGCCAGGTTGAGGATGTGGACGCTCGACCTGGCGCCGAGAACGCGGCGGATGTCGGGCAGGTTGTAGGTTCCGGTCCCGGCGTCGAGCAGATGCGATCCGACGACGTGCGCTTCGCCGCGCTTCAGGGCGACCAACCCACCCAGACTGCCGGCACTGGTGGCGGAGATCTTGAGCTCGGGCCAGCGCTGTTTCAGAAGGTCCTCGAGGACGCCGACGCTGAGGTCGCTGCTGCCGCCAAAGACGATGGTGTTGTCGATGTCGCCGAGCGCACGCAGGAGCTCGACGCCGACTACTTCGCCGGCGTTGACGCCTTCCGAGTGCACCGGCACGCGCAAGAAGCCGTCGGCGCGAACCATCGTCGTGATGACACCGGCGCCGCGGCCGAGCGGGTTGGCGACGATGCGATCGCCTACCCGGCCGAGGGTCACGCGAATGAATTCCTCGAGGCCGAGGCGGGAGGGCAACTTGCGCGGCACCAGCGCGCGAACGGTAGGTGCCTTCTGCGCCTGTCGCCCCTGCAGGCGCGCCAACAACGGGTGGAGCACTTGCTGGCAGACGACGATCGAGGAGACCGGATAGCCGGGCAGACCGAGGACGGGTTTGCCGGCGACGCGGGCACAGATGGCCGGTTTTCCGGGCATGATGTCGATGCCGTGAACGAGGACCTCACCGGCCTTCTCGAGGACGGTGACCGTGAAATCGCGCTCGCCCGCCGAAGAACCGGCAATGACCACGACGACGTCGTAGCGCTCGGCGGCGCGCCGCACGGCGCGCTCGATGGCGCGTGGTTCGTCGCGCACGCGTCTGAGCTTCTTTGCCACGCCGCCCCACTCTTCAATGAAGGCGGCGGCGACACGCGAGTTGAACTCGGTAATCGAGCCGGGTTTACGACGCTCTCCGGGCTCGATCAATTCGCTGCCGGTCGGAATGATGGCGACGCTGGGCCGGCGTGCGACTTCGACGTCGACCAGACCGGCGGCCAGCAAGGCGCCGATGTCGTAGGGCCGGATCACATGGGCGCGCGGCAACAGCGGCTCGGTGGCGATGATGTCCTCGCCGACCAGGCGAATGTGTTGCCACGGTGCCGCCGCCGCGTGTACCACCAAGGCGCCGTTGTCTGCCGCGATCACGTTTTCGATCATGATGACGGCGTTGGCCCAGCGCGGTAGTGGGTGACCGGTGTCGACGTAAGCGAAGCAACCGCTGGGTGTCGCGCCGTTGGCGAGGCGCTTCGCCACCGGCCGCAAAGAGATCGGCCTTGCCTCGCTGGCGCCAAACGTATCTTTGGCGCGCACGGCGATGCCGTCCATCGCCGACCCGTGGTAGTGCGGCACGGAGATGCCGGCAAAGACCGGGGCCGCGGTGACGCGACCCAGGGAGTCTTCGACGTGAACGACCTCGGCCGGCGTCGCGCCGTCGATGGAGTCGACGAAGAGCGCCAGAGTTTCCGCCAGTGACTTCTTGTTGAGGTATTTCGTGCGTCGCTTGCCGCTCATCGGAACAGGATGACCTCCACCTGCGTGCCTTCGTCGAGGCCTTCGGCGTTGGCCGGAATCCTCACCAGCCCGTCGGCCGCGATGAGATTGAAAATGGCCCCCGACTTGCCGGGCATCGGCGTCGCGGTGACGGTGCCGCCGTCGTCGTTCAGACGAACCCGAACGTAGTCTTCGCGCCCGGCTTTGGAGGCGACGTTGGTCGCCAACACCGCCGGCCGGACACTTTTTGGCGAAAAGGCTTCTGCGGCGTGCTCGCCGCCGGCGATGCGCAGCAGCGGCGCAGCAAAGAGATCGAAGATCACCAGGGCCGACACCGGGTGGCCGGGCAGGCCGACGATTGTCTTGTCGCGCACTCGGGCCAAGACCGTCGGCTTGCCGGGAGCGACCGAAATGCCGTGAAAGATCATCCGGGCGCCGGTCAGTGAAAGGATGACGTCGGTCGTCAGGTCTTTCACACCGACCGAGCTGCCACCTGAGAGAAGTGCGACGTCGCAGGTCTTCAGCGCGCCGGTCAGGGTCGATGCCAGCCGCCGGTCGACGTCGGCGATGACTCCGTAGTCGTTCACCGTCGCACCGACCGCCTCGATCATCGCGCTCAGAGAGTAGTGATTGACGTTGCGCACTTGTCCCGGTCGCGGCTTCTTCTCCGGCGGCACGATTTCATCGCCGGTCGACAGCAGTGCCACACGCGGCCGCTTGTGCACGCGGACCTTGGTGATGCCGAGGCCGGTTAGTGCACCGAGGTCGCGCGCTTGGAGGCGGCGGCCGGCGGCGAGGACGCGATCGCCCTTGCCGACGTCCTCGCCGATGCGCAGGACGTGTTGCCACGGCGATACACCGCGGTGCACTTCGACGGTGTCACCGACTTCGTCGGTGTGTTCGACCATGACGACGGCGTCGGCCCCCGGTGGCAGCATCGCGCCGGTGGCAACCCGCATCGCCGTGCCCTTGCGCAACCTCCGGCGCGCCGTTTGACCCATTTCGACGGTGCCGAGGATCTTCAAATACGCCGGAGTGCCGTCGGAAGCGCCGAAGGTGTCGGCGGCGACGACGGCATAGCCGTCCATGTTGGCGCGATCGAAGTGGGGAAGGTCGATCGGCGCGGCGATGTCGCGCGCCAGAACCCGACCGGCAGCGTCGTTGGTTGCTACCGATTGGCTCGCCAGGGAGGCGGTTTCGGCGATGTGTGCGCGCGCGTCGTCGGTCGAGACGACGTTGAAGAACGGTCTCACCCGCGCAGGGTTCGATGATCGAGGCATGGGATTTCCTGCCGCACCTTTTTGACGTATCCGAGATCGAGGTCGGCCAACGCAAGGCCGTGGTTGTCGGCTGCCCGTGCCAGGACCGTGCCCCAGGGGTCGACGATCATCGAGTTTCCGAAGTTGTGGATACCGCTGCCACCGCGCCCGTACTGGTTCGGTGCGACGACGTAGATCTGGTTTTCGATGGCGCGCGACCGAACCAAGACATCCCAGTGCGCCGCCCCGGTGGCAAAGGTAAACGCCGATGGCATGCAGACGACCTCGGCCCCGTCGTCGACGAGCTTGCGAAAGAGCTCGGGAAATCGCAGATCGTAGCAAACCGCCAGGCCGATTCGCGCCACGTCCGTTTCGACGACGACCGCTTCGTCTCCCGCCAGGCGCGTGTCCGACTCGCGCACGGCGACGCGGCCGCTGATGTCGACGTCGAAGAGGTGAACCTTGCGATAGCGCGCAATGAGCTCTCCCGCGGTGTCGAACACGCAGGCGGTGTTGTAGACCTTGTCCTCGCCGTCGACCGCTTCGAGGATCGATCCGCCGACGAGAACCACTTCGAGATCACGCGCCAACTCCGAGAGTGCATCCGTCGTCGGCCCGGGAATAGGCTCGGCCATGACGTGCTCGTCCTCGCGCGATCCGCCCCAGAAAAAGAGCTCGGGCAAGGCGATGAGGGTTGCCCCGCGCCGCGCCGCGTCGCGGGCGAGAGTATCGGCTCGTTTGAAGTTCTCTCGCTTGTCTGCGCTGGCGCGCAACTGCAGTGCGGCGGCAGAAAATCGCTGTACCTTGGTTTTCATGGGAGATTTTCGACAGGCTATGGGTTGTAGCTGAGCCGTCAAGACGGCTCCTTGCCGCTGTCTGGGGCAACTGCTACCTCCGACGTAGTCATGGCCGCCGAATCCCGCCTCATCAAGCGCTACGGCAATCGTAAACTCTACGATGTCGAAAAGAGTCGCTACATCACGCTCGACGGAATCCGGGAACTCGTCCAGGCTGGGGAAGACGTCATGGTGGTCGACAACCGCAGCGGCGAGGACCTCACCGGCGTGACCTTCGCGCAGATCATCTATGAATCGGAAAAGAAAAAGAACGGTGCCCTTTCGCTGCCGTTGTTGCGACGGATGATCGAGATCGGCGACGAGACCGTGCAGCGCAGCAAAGAGGCGATCGAGAGCATGGTCGACGCGGCGGAAAAGAGCGTGCGCAAGTTGGTCGGCAGCGACGAAGGGACCAACCTTCTCGAAGACGTGCTCGACCTGCCACAGCGCCGCCTCGACGAACTGCAAAAACGCATCGATCAACAGGTGCGACAATCGGTCGAGCGTGTGACCAGCAACCCGGTGCTGCTCGGCGAGTTGCGCCGCGTCGAAACGAACCTCCGCCAACTCGAGGAAAAACTCGCCGAGTTGACCGGCGCTCGATCACCGGCAAAGGCGACGAAGGCGAAAAAGCCAGCGGCGAAGAAGCCGGCGCGCAAGAAGGCGGCGGCGAAGAAGAAGCCGACCAAGAAGCGCAAGCGCGGCGACTAGAGGGTGTGATGGCTCGCGTCTGCGGCTTTGATCACATCGTGTTGCGCGTTCGCGACCTCGAGCGCTCGCTGCACTTCTACGCTGATCTTCTCTCCCTCGAGGTCGAGGGCAGAGCCGAGCACGCCGCCGGCGAAAGGCCGTTCTTGTCGGTGCGCGCCGGCGGTCAACTCATCGATCTCTGGCCCGACGACAGCTACGACGCCGAGCTCGGTGCGCAGCACGGTGGCATGTTTCATTTCTGCCTGCGCGTCGGCGGGCACTTGGCGAGCGACGTCATCCCCGAGCTCGAAAAAGCGGGTGTGAAAATTCTCGAAGAGAAGCCGGCACGGCGGTTCGGCGCCACCGGCTACGGAATGTCGATCTACGTTCGCGATCCGGACGGCTATATGCTGGAATTGAAGGAATCGGAGTAGATCAGCGATGTCGAAAAAGGCCGGAATACCGATCACCGTGTGGCTGGGGTTGCTACTCGTCATCCCCCTCGCCGCCCTCTTCCTTCTCTCTCTGGCAGCCGCCGCGGCGATCGGCAGCGGGGTTTTCGCGCTCTACTACCTGCTGCGCTCCCCGGCACAGCCGTTACCTAGACGGCGCGAGACGAGCCGCGATCGGCAGGATGGAACGATCGAGCTCGACCCGCGCGACTACCGCCGCTTGCCCGGCGAATAACGACGGAGCTGGTGCACCATGAAAGTCGTTCCCATCCCGCAACTCTCCGACAACTATGCCTATCTGATCATCGATCCGGCCAGCGGCGAAGCCGGCATCGTCGATTGCGCCGAACCCAAGCCGATCCTCGAAGCGGTGCAGCGCGAAAACGTCGAGCTCAAGTCGATTCTGCCGACCCATCACCATTTCGACCACGTCGGTGGCAACGAGGAGTTGCTCGCGGCGATGCCGGGTCTGACGGTGTACGGGACCGACGATCGTGTGCCCGGGTTGACCGATCGCGTCGACGAAGGCTCGCGCGTGAGCGTCGGCACGATGGCAGCACGTGTCATGTCGATTCCGGCGCACACGACCGGGCACATCGCCTACTACTTCGAAAGAGAAGCGGCGGTGTTCACCGGCGACACCCTCTTCGCAGGCGGCTGCGGGCGGTTGTTCGAAGGCGACGCCGCGATGATGATCAAGTCCCTCGGCAAGCTGCGCGAGCTGCCCGCCGAGACCAAGGTCTACTTCGGTCACGAGTACACCGAAAACAACCTCGACTTTGCGCTCACCCTCGAGCCCAACAACCAGGCGCTGCGCGACAAACGCGCCTGGGCCAGCTCACAGCGCGGCGACGGCGCCTACACGACCCCGACGACGATTGCGTCGGAGAAAGAGACCAACCCATTCTTCCGCTGGGAGAGCGAGGAGCTGCGCGCCACCCTGGCCAAGCGCTTCCGCGACCTACCGATGGAAGACGTCGCCGTCTTCGCCAAGACCCGCGAGCTCAAAGACAACTTCTGACGAATCGCGGAGCAGCGCCGGCGTTCGAACAGGTACTGTCCTAACAAGGACAGGATCCTCCCGACGCTTGATTCACACATCAAAATGTGTGAATTGTCGGAGGATGGCAACGAATCTGGCACTGGACGACGAGCTCATCGAGCGGGCGCAGCGTATCGGCAGGCACAAGACGAAGAAGGATGCGGTCACAGTGGCGCTGCAGGAATACATTAAGATGCGGCGGCGCCGGGCCTTGCTGGACCTCGAGGGCCAGGTCGACTTCTGGCCCGGCTACGACCATAAGGCTCTTCGAGCCAATCGTCACGATCATTGACCGTCCTCGTCGACACGACGATATGGTCCCTGGCGCTCCGTCGCCCATCGCAACGGCTGAACCCGCTAGAGCGCCCGCTCGCGGGCGAGTGGCGGCGATTGGTTGACGAAGGGCTCGCAGCGATCATCGGCCCAATCCGTCAAGAGATTCTCTCGGGTGTCAGAGAGACTAGTCTGTTCCAAACTTTGCAGGAGCGTCTCGCAGGAATAGACTGCCTGGCAATCGGTATCGACGACTACGACGAGGCGGCGCGCTTCTACAACCACCTACGATCTCGCGGGGTGACCGGTGGGTCCGTCGATCTGGTGATCTGCGCGGTTGGCTACCGCACGGATTGTCCGATCTTCACGACCGATCGTGATTTCGATCTCTACGCTCGCCACCTCCCGCTGCGCCTCCACAATGTGAACGCAACCACCTGATCCGATTTCGTGGATGTGCTGGCTTCCGGTTCACCACCAGCTCATCGAGGGGCGCCTGATCCTCTTTCCGTCGTGGCTGGAGCACACGGTCGAGCCCAACCTCTCCGACACCGAACGCATCTCGGTCGCTTTAAACCTGGTGCAACGAGACCGCAGTTGAGAAAGCGCCGACCAAGGGGGTGACGTCCCAACCCCGGGCCGTTCCCGGCGAGACGCGACGGGCTGGAACGAACACGGCGATTCTTGTAGGGGGAGAAGATGGTCACTGGGGCTGAAGTTCGCCGTTCGTTCCTGGATTTCTTCGCCGAACGCGAACACGAAGTGGTGCGCGCCTCTTCGATCGTTCCCGACAACGACCCGACGTTGCTCTTCACCAATGCTGGGATGGTGCAGTTCAAGAACGTCTTCCTCGGCGTCGAAAAACGCGACAACCCGCGCGCCGCGAGCTCGCAGAAGTGCTTGCGCCTGAGCGGCAAGCACAACGATTTGGAGGAGGTCGGTCGCGATACCTACCATCACACGCTCTTTGAAATGCTCGGCAATTGGTCGTTCGGCGAGTACTACAAACGCGAAGCGATCGCATGGGCCTGGGAGCTGCTCACCGAGGTGTGGAAGCTACCGAAGGACAAGCTGTGGGTCACCGTCTACCGCACCGACAACGAGGCGGAAACGCTGTGGCGCGAAACCACCGACGTCGATCCGGCACAGGTCCTGCGCTTTGATGAAAAAGACAACTTCTGGGAGATGGGCGAGACGGGTCCGTGTGGGCCGTGCTCGGAGATCCACATCGACCGCGGTCCGCAAGCCTGCGACATGCAACACGTGCAGGGTCACGAATGCTCGGTCAACATCGGCTGCGCGCGCTACATCGAGTTGTGGAATCTGGTCTTCATCCAGTACAACCGCGGCGCCGGCGGCGAGTTGACCGATCTTGCCGACAAGCACGTCGACACCGGCATGGGATTGGAGCGCGTCACCGCCGTTCTGCAGGACGTCGCCTCCAACTACGATACGGACCTCTTTCGCAATTTGATTTCCTACGTCGAGGAGCAGTCGGGCAAGACATACGGAAACGTCGAAGACGACGACCTCGCCATGCGGGTGATCGCCGATCATAGTCGCGCCCTGCATTTCATGATCACCGATGGAGTCGTGCCTTCGAACGACGGCCGTGGCTACGTCTTGCGGCGCATCTTGCGTCGCGCCGCCCGTCACGCGCACCAACTCGGTTTCACCGAACCCTTTCTCTTTCGCATGAGCGAGCCGATGGTGGCGACCATGGGAGAGGCCTACCCGGAGCTCGTCGAGCGGCGCTCGCACATCGAGCAAGTGATTCGCTCGGAGGAAGAACGCTTCGCCGAAACCCTCGAAAAGGGTCTTGCGCTGCTCGACCTGGAGCGCACCCGATTGTCTGCATCGGGAGAGAAGACCCTGTCCGGCGACGTCGCCTTCAAGCTCTACGACACATTTGGCTTTCCTCTCGACATGACCGAGGACATCCTGCGCGAGGACGGTATCGACGTCGACAATGCCGGCTTTGATCGCTGTATGAATGAGCAGCGCACGCGTGCCCGAGAAGCCCGCAAGGGGGGTGGCGCAGGCGTCGTCTCGAGCTCGGACGCCAGCTCACGCTTTGCCGGCGATGGGATCTACGATCTCGAATCGAAGATCCTCGAGCTGTCGATCGATGGCCAACGTGTCGAGCGCGCCAACAGCGGCGACGTCGTACACCTCGTCACGGAGGAAACGCCCTTCTACGGCGAGTCCGGTGGACAGGTCGGCGACCGCGGTGTCATAGAAACGCGCTCCGGTGCCGAGCTCGAGATCGTCGACACCCTGAAACCGCGCGCCGATCTGACGCTACACGTCGCCGAGGTGCGCTCCGGAGTGATCGAAACGGGGGAGAGCGTGTGCCAACACGTCGACCGCGAACGACGCGACGCGACCCGTCTCAACCACTCGGCGACCCACATTCTGCACGGTGTTTTGCGCCGCGTGCTCGGCGACCACGTCAAGCAGGCCGGGTCGATGGTGGCTCCCGATCGGATGCGATTCGATTTTTCGCACGCTACAGCGGTCGCCGAGGACGAGTTGTCGCGAATCGAGAGCGAGGTCAATGCTCACATTCGCGAGAATGCTGCCGTGACCACTGACGAGATGTCGTTTGACGATGCGATCAAGGCCGGTGCCCTGGCGTTCTTTGGTGACAAGTACGGCGACACGGTTCGCGTCGTGCGCATGGGCACTTTCTCTACGGAGTTGTGCGGCGGAACGCACGTTGGCAGAACCGGCGACATCGGCCTGTTCAAGCTGCGCGCTGAAAGTGGTGTCGCGGCTGGCACTCGGCGGATCGAAGCCGTTACCGGGGCTGGCGCAATGCAGTGGTTGCAGGGTGCCGAGGGAAATCTGCGCAAGCTCGGATCGCTGCTGCGCGGTAGCGAAGACGAGGTTGCCGAACGCGTCGAAAAGCTGCTCGCCGATCAGCGCGCACTCGAGAAACAGTTGAACGACTTGCGCCGCAAGGTAGCCGGTAACCAGAGCAGCGATCTGGTATCGCAAGTGCGCGACGTGCGCGGCACCAAGGTGATCGCGACGGAGATCGAGATCGATGATCCGAAGCGGTTGCGAGAGATGGCCGACCAGTTGCGCGACCGCCTCGGCTCGGGCGTGGTGGTGCTCGCGGCGCGCGACGACGGGCAGGTGCGGCTGCTCGCCGCGGTTACCAAGGACCTCGCGAAAAAAGTGCACGCCGGTAAGCTGATCGGTGAAATTGCTCCGATCGTCGGCGGCAGAGGCGGTGGTCGACCTGACATGGCGCAGGCGGGCGGTAAGGATCCGGCCAAGATTTCTGCCGCGCTCGCGCGCGCAATCGAGCTGATTCCGTGAGCGCAGACACGCTGGAAGTGCACTTCGACGATGCGCAGCGTTTTCACGAGCTGCTCGGCCAGCAGGATCAGAACATCAAAACGGTCGAACAGGCGCTCGACGTGCGCATCGGTCTCGGCGATCGCTCGCTGCTGATTTCCGGTGATGAGATTCAGCGCGAGCTGGCCGAACGCGTGACGACGCAGCTCTACGATCTTCTACAGCGCGACTATCCAGTCTATGCCAGTGACGTCGACTACGCGATCCGCATTCTCTCGCGCGATCGCAACGCCGACCTTGCCGAGATCTTTCTCGACTCGATCTACATCACCGCCCACAAGCGCGTGGTCACGCCCAAGAGCGCTGCGCAAAAGGCGTACATTGACGCCATCCGCAATTACGACGTCGTCTTTGGTATCGGCCCGGCCGGCACCGGCAAGACCTACCTGGCGATGGCGATGGCCGTCGCCGAGGTCGTGCGTGACAACTTCGCTCGCATGATCCTCGCCCGCCCCGCCGTCGAGGCCGGGGAAAAGCTGGGGTTTCTGCCCGGTGACCTGGCGGAGAAGGTGAATCCGTACCTGCGCCCTCTCTATGATGCGCTGCACGACATGGTCGACTTCGACAAGGCGCAGAAGATGCTGGAGCGCGGAGTCATCGAAGTTGCGCCGCTGGCGTTCATGCGCGGTCGAACGCTGAACGACTCCTTCGTCATTCTCGACGAGGCACAAAACACCACCAGCGAGCAGATGAAAATGTTTCTCACGCGACTCGGCTACGGATCGAAAGCGGTCATCACCGGTGACGTGACGCAGATCGATCTGCCCAGTGGCCGTGTCTCCGGCTTGAAGGAGGCGCAAAAGATCCTCGCCGACGTCCCCGACATCTCCTTCTGCCACTTCGGCGAAGAAGACGTCGTGCGTCATCGCCTCGTGCGCGACATCATCAACGCCTACGATCGAGCCGACGGGGAGCAAGAACGAGAAGAGCCTGACGGTGAGTGAGTCGCCTGATCGTTGACCATGAGTGCCCTGGTTGTATCGCGCTGCAAACGCTGGGGGGTTCGCATGTCCGACGTCAAGCGAGACGCCGCGGCGCTGCTGGCCGCTCTCGCGCCCGGAGCCGAGCTCAGCGTTGCCCTGGTCGACGATGCGGAGATGAGCGCTCTCAACCTGCGCTATCGCGGGGTGGATGCACCAACCGACGTGCTGGCGTTCGCAATGGATGAGAAGGCGGACGGCGCGAGGCTTCTCGGCGACGTCGTGATCTGCCTCGACACGGCGGCGCGTCAGGCGGATCAACGGCAAGCTCCCTTTTCCGACGAAGTGCGCACCCTCCTCGTCCACGGCTTCCTTCACCTGCTCGGTTACGACCACGAACGCTCGCCGCAAGAGGCGCGCCGCATGGCCCGCAAGCAGCGCCAACTGATACGCAAGCTGCAAGCGTGCGGCGGGTGACACGCGATCGTCACTTCGAGAGTAGGGGCGAACGGGACGGACAGCTCGACGAACTGGCCGTCCCAGCCGACGAGAACGGGGCCTCTTGCCTTCCATCGCGAGGGCAGCGATAACGCTGCGTCATGACGGTCGAGATTTCCGAGCTCAAAGAACGCTGCGCCGCGATCGCCGAGCGCCTGAAGGCGTTCGGGAGGTATCTTTGACCTCCCTACACGCGAGAAGCGCTTAGCGGAGCTCGACGAGCTCGCGGCGGCGCCGGATTTCTGGAACGACGGCGAGAAGGCGCAACAGTCACTGCGCGAACGCTCACTCCTGAACGGCCCGCTCGAAGCCTGGCGCAGGCTCGGTGGCGGAATCGAAGACGCCGAGGTCTACATCGAGCTGGCGGCGGAAGAGGACGAGGCGGCGGCTGAAGCGGCGGCCAAGCTAGAGGAGATCGATGAGACGCTGGCGCGCCTGGAGCTCGAGCGTACGCTCGGCGGTGAGCACGATCCGGGCAACGCGATTCTCACCGTTCACCCCGGCGCCGGCGGTACGGAAGCGCAGGATTGGGCAGACATGCTTCTGCGCCAGTACCTGCGCTGGTGCGAGCGGCGCGGTTTCAAGACCGAAATGATCGAGCACCAGCCGGGAGAGGGAGCCGGAATCAAGAGCGCTACGTTTACGATCGACGGCGAATACGCCTACGGCTATCTGAAGTGCGAAGCCGGCGTGCATCGTCTGGTCAGAATATCGCCCTATGATTCGGCCGCCCGCCGGCACACCTCGTTCGCCTCGGTCTTCGTCTTTCCCGAGATCGAAGATGATGTCGACGTCGAGATCGATGAATCCGATCTGCGCGTCGACACCTACCGCGCCAGCGGCGCCGGCGGCCAGCACGTCAACAAGACGGACTCGGCCGTGCGTTTGACGCACATTCCGACGGGTATCGTCGTCGCTTGTCAGAACGAACGGTCACAGCACAAGAACAAGGCGACGGCGATGAAGATCATGCGTGCGCGACTTTACGAAGCGGAAATGCAGAAGAAGCAGGCCGAGCTCGACGAATTGCAGAGCAGCAAGAAAGACATCGCCTGGGGCAGTCAGATTCGTTCGTATGTCCTCCACCCCTATCGCATGGTGAAAGATCACCGCACCAATTTGGAAATCGGCAACGCCGACGCCGTGCTCGACGGCGATCTGGACGAGCTGATCGAGGAATATCTGCAACAGACGTCGTAAGGCGATGAGCGGCGTAGTCGCCAAACGTTTTCGCAGAACTTTCGACTCCGCAGCCGTCCTGCTATGACTGGGCGGCGATGCGCGAGGCGATCCACGATTATCTCTGCGCGCGGCCGTCGGGGGCCACGTCGGCCGAGCTGCTCGACCTGATCTTTGCCCGTCGTGGCAGCGATCCGGAGCTCGGGCCGCGCATCGTTCACTCGCTTCTCGGCGAAGACCGGCGCTTCGTTTTCGACGAGGACCGCCAGCGCTGGCGTGCGGCGGTTCACCAGTGCATGGCGGTTGCCCTTGATGATGCGAGCTTCGTCGTCGTCGATCTGGAGACCACCGGTGGTCGACCCGATCGCGGCCAGGCCATCATCGAGGTCGGCGCCGTGAAAGTTTTCGGCGGACGCGCCGTCGACACCTTTCAGTCCCTCGTCGACCCCGGCCGCCGCTTGCCGTCGTTCATCACACGGCTGACCGGCATCACCGATGCCATGTTGGCCGGCGAAGGGAAGATCGAGGAGGTTCTTCCCGCCTTTGCGTCGTTCGCGGCCGACAGCGTCCTGGTGGCGCACAACGCGAGCTTCGACCGCGCCTTTCTCGACGCGGCGTGGCGCGCAGTGCTCGACGCTCCGATTCCGCTGCCGTTTCTCTGCACCCTGCGGCTGGCGCGTCGTCTGTTGCCGGGCGTGCGCCGGCGCTCGCTCGACGCTCTTGCCGGTCACTATGGCATCCCCGCCGTCGATCGCCACCGCGCCCTTGGCGATGCTCGCATGACGACCGAGGTACTGTTTCACTTTCTCGAGATGCTGCCGCGCCGCGGCATCGTGCAAGTCGGCGAGCTTCTCGATTTCCAGGGCGCTGCCAGCGACGGCCGGCGGTTCTTCTGCGCCCTGCCGCGCTCGGCGGTGGCGGCGTTGCCGCACCGCCCGGGTGTATATCGCTTTTTCGACAGCGAGGGAGAGCTCCTCTACATCGGCAAAGCCGTCGATCTGCGCCAGCGCGTGTCGAGTTATCTCAGCAACTCCAAGAACCACAGCCGCAAGACCTTGGAGCTGATTCGCTGCATTCGCAGAGTCGAAGTGGAGGAGTGCGCATCCGAGTTGGAAGCCGCGTTGCATGAGGCGGAGGCGATTCGCGCTGAGCAACCGCCCTACAACGTGTTACGCAGACACTTGCCGCGCATCGCCTATCTCAAGCTCAACGTCGCTGATCCGTTTCCCCGCCTGTCGCTGGCGACGCGGCCGAGCAGTGGCCGGGCCCGCTACTTCGGTCCTTTTCGCACGCGTGCCCATGCCCAGCGCGCTCTAGACGTTTTGGTGCGGACGTTTCGGCTGCGCACGTGTAGCGGCCGCTTGCGCCCGGCGGAAGATGTTTCGCCGTGTTTCCAGGGTCAGATCGGCCATTGCACGCTGCCGTGCAACACGACTGTCGGCGCAATGGCGTACGCGGAGCAGGTCGAAACCTTCGTTCGGTTCTTTTCCGGCGAGGCGACGCCGGCGGTGGCGAGGTTGGAGCAGCGGCGCGACGAGTGGAGCGCGGCGCTGCGTTTCGAAGCGGCCGCTGGTGCGCAGCGCGACCTCGACATGTTGCGCCATTTGCAAGCGCGGCAGAAGCAGCTCTCGTGGGTCGTCGAGCGGCACGACTTCATCGTCGTCGAGCCAAACCTCAGTGGCGCGGCGCTCAACGTCTACTGCGTCGTGCACGGGCGACTGGTCGAGCGCGCCAAGCTGGCGGATACTGGCGACCTGCAACGACTGGTCACCCTGATCGGTGAGCACGCTGGCAAGAGACCGGCCGGCATCGGTGCTCAGGACGTCGATGGTACGACGATTCTGGCGGCATGGTTGCGCGACCGCGGCGAGAGCGACGGCTACGTCATTCCGATCGACGCAGCGAGCGACCGCAGTGACCGGGTAGAGCGGCTGCCCGCGTGGGCAACCGCTCTACAGGTTCTACTCTCGGGCCGCGCGACCGAGCGCGCCTCGGCGTAGCTCGGCACAGCGCAGCCCCCACAGAGCCATCGGCAGCAGAGCGAGGATCCACAGGCTCGCCGACGACGGATTCGGTGCGATGGTACAGCCGCCACTGCGCGATGAGCGCACGCAGAGAGGCTCGCCGATGACACTCTCCTCGCAGATTTCACCTGGCTCGCAGAAACCCTGTCCGCAGGGAATGGCGCAGACGGGTTCGTCGTCGTTGCCGATGACGCAGCTCTCGCCGCCCGGGCAGGGGAAGTTGAGGCAGGCCTCTTCGCAACGCTCGCCGCCACCCGACTCGTCGACACAGCGCTCGCCGGGTTGGCAGGTTGAGCCATCACAGACGTCGACGCAGACACCGCGACCGCCGATGCGCACGCACTCTTCTTCCGCTCCGCAATCGTCGGTGCAGGTGACGGCACAGGACTGGACACCGTCCGGCGAGGTGACACAGGCTTCGTCTACGGCACAGAGGGAACCGCCGTCGCAGACGTCGACGCAGACACCGCGGCCGCCTTCTTCGATACACTGTTGGTCGCCACCGCAGGGAACACCGCGGCAGACTTCGACCGGAGTCGGCGTCGGAGTCGGCGGCGGTGTGCCTTCGCGGCAGATACCGCCGTCATCGCCCGAGCAGAACTCGCCGTCGGGACAACTCGGATCGACGCAGCAGACGAAGTCGACACAGTTGCCGGTCGTACATTGGCCGGGTCCGTCACAGAAGGCGCCCGGTGACTGCGGAACCGGCGTCGGCGTCGCCGTCGGTTCGATGGCGCAGACACCGTTGGGCGGCTGGCACGCCTCGCCGGCGGGACAGGAATCGACGGTGCAGCAGATCGAGTTGACACAGTTGCCGGTCGTGCAATCGCCGCCGTCGTCGCAACTGTCGCCGGGTTGGCTGGGTGTCGGTGTCTCGCCGAAGACAGTGCAGTTCCCCTCTTCGTTGCAGAACTGAGTATCCGTTTCGCAGCGTTCGCTGCAGCAGATGAGATCGAATTCGTCGCAAATGTCGGAGACACATTCGCCGTCGACCAGACACGGTCCGCCGAGCTCGACTGGCGGCTGGCAGACACCTTGTTCGTTGCCGCAGAACCCGTCGTCGCAGGACTCTTTGCAGCACACGCCGTCGACGCAGAAGGTGCTCTCGCAGTTGCGCTCGTCGCTGCACTCCGCACCGTCGGGTCGGGTCGGGATACACAATCCCTCGAAGCCGGCGATATCGCAGCGGCCCTCGAAACAAGCGTCTTCGCAGCAGAAGTTGTCGATGCACATGCCGTCGTCACCTTCGTTGGGAATGTCGAAGCACTCTACGTCAAAGTCGCAGGGGATGACCGGCGGAATCCTGACGCAGGTTCCCTCGCGTTCCGGTGCGGCGCAGGTTTCGCCGTCGTTGCACGAGCTGGCACAACAGTGGCCCTCGACGCAGATTCCCGATAGGCAGGTTCCTCCGACGGCGCAGGGCTCGCCGTTGGCGCTGCCACCCGGAGTCGAAGCGTTGATGAAGGCAGTGATGTTGGTGGCGCGCTGGAAGCCGGCGACGATGTCAGGTCTGCCATCGTTGTCGAGATCGGCCGCTACGGCTGAGATGGGGCTCTTGGGGCTGCGCAGAACCGGTCCTGCGAGGAACTCGCCGTCGCCGCGTCCGGCGAAAATGCTGATGGCGTCGTTGTTGATGCCCGAGCCGGTGTCGACGCGGCGCGGATCGTTTTGAAACACCGCGATGTCGATGGTTCCGTTGCCGTCGAAATCTCCCGTCGTCATCGTTCGCGCCCGGCAGATGGCGCCTCCGGTGAAGAAGGGGCAGGGAACGGAGGCAATGCTCGGTCCGATGAACGTTCCATCGCCGGCGCTGATCAAAACGTTGGTCTCGCTGTTCCCGCCGCCGGTCGGGCGGTTGAGCATGATGAGATCGACCAGGCCATCGTTGTTGAGATCCGCTCCGTTGAGGGATGAAGGATTGGCGCCGACGCCGGATTCGCGGTTGGATTCAAAAACCGGCAAACCGGCGCGGACGTCGTCGAAGATGAGAACCGAGATCGATTTGACGCGCGGACCGCCCTCATTGAGGGTCACGAGATCTTCCTCACCGTCGCCGTTGACGTCGATGGCGAGAATCGAAAGAGGCTCGTCGCCGACCTGGAAGATCGGCCCGCGTGTAAAGCGCGGCGGCGAGCCACCGTCGTTGAGCAGGATCGTCACGTTGTCGAGCCGTTGGTCGGTGACGGCGATGTCGGGACCGCGTTGGTTGTCGAAATCGGCGATGGCGATGGCATACGGATTGCGGCCGATAGGGAAGAATGTCGGTTCGAGCAGTCGCCCATCACCGGCGCCGACGAGGACCCACACACCGTCTTGCCCCTGGTCGGCGACGACGAGATCGGGGACGTCGTCGCGGGTGACGTCGGCTGCGACGCCGAGGCGCAAGGTCGTGCCGAACTCATCGACGCCGACGCGGCTGAACCTCGACGGCTGGTCCGGCCGGGCCAACATGACGTTGACCTCGTCGCTCTGACGGCTGATGACGACGACATCCTCGAGCCCATCGCCGTTCACATCGGCGACCGATAGGGACTCCGGCTGGGGAGAGATGGCGAAACCGTTCTCCGCCTCGAAGAACGAGATGGCAGCCGGTGCCGCGTGGGCTCCGAGCAACGAAACGGCAAAGATGATGGCAAAGTACTTCCGTGGGCTCATGCAACGCTCCATTGGCAAGGTTTGGGCTAGCAGCCCGTTGAATAAGTAGGCTGGGCTGCAAATGGATCTCTCGCCCCAGCTCTGCGTTGCCGAATCCTCAACAAAAGTCCCGACTTTGCCTCCGGTTCGGCGCCTTGATCTGGGGCGAGATCTCTCATTTTCGCTCCTACCCTACTTTTTCAACGGACTGCTAGGGTTTGATTTCGACAGCCGCCCGGCACCGTTCGGCGCCCGCGGCAGGCCTCGATAGGTCCCAACAACGTCGCTCGCAACCCTTTGTTTGTCAAACGAAAAGCGGTGGATTGCCCGGCCGGCGACGACGCCTTTTCGGGAGCTGAAAGCAGTCTGCGCCAATTGACATCTGCGGCGCAGGGGCATCAGATCTGGGCTATGTGCGAGAAGTCTCGGCGTATCGAAGCTCAGCGCGGCGACATCACCGCGCAGGAGGTGGATGCCGTCGTCAATGCCGCCAATTCAACCCTGCTCGGCGGCGGCGGGGTCGACGGCGCCATTCACCGCGCCGGCGGGCCGGCGATTCTCGCCGCCTGCCGCGAGATCGGCGGTTGCGCCATCGGCGACGCCGTCATCACGTCCGCTGGAAACCTGCCGGCGCGCTGGGTGATCCACACCGTTGGGCCGATCTACCGCGGCGGCGACGCCGGCGAGGCAGCGGCGCTGGCCAGCGCCTACCGGCGCAGCCTCGAGGTGGCGAGCGAAAACGGCATCGAAACCATCGCCTTCCCGTCGATCAGCACCGGTGCCTACGGCTATCCCGTCGAGGAAGCGGCCGAGGTCGCCATTGCGACCGTCACCGACCATCTAGCCGACGACGCGGCGATCCGCCTCGTGCGCTTCGTCCTCTTCAGCGATGAAGACCTTCGGGTCTACCGGCGAGAACTGTCTTCGGTGCGACAATCATTCGGATGAGCGCTTTGCGTCTGCGTCGCGGGCGGAAGAAATCAAATGCCGACCGCGCCTTCGACTCCCGCTTCGACTTCGTAGCCGGAGTCGGCGATCATCGCCTGCGCTTCTTTGTAGGCTTGGCCGGGGGTCGTCAGGTAGCCTTCGACGAAGATCGAGTTGGCGGCCGACAGGGCTTGCGCCTGTAGGTCTTTGAGGTGGTACTCGCGGCCGCCGGCGACGCGGATTTCCGCTTCCGGGTTGGTCAGGCGGAAGAGGCAGAGGGCGCGCAGGCAGCGCATGGGAGTCAATTCGTTCTTACCTTCGAGCGGTGTGCCTTCGATAGGGAGCAGGAAGTTTACCGGCAGCGAGTCGACGCGCAGATCGCGTAGCGCGAAGGCGAGGTCGACGATGTCTTCGTTGTTTTCGCCCATGCCGAGAATGCCGCCGCAGCAGGTCGACATGCCAGCGCGTTTGGCGTTGGTGATGGTGCGGACGCGGTCGGCGTAGGTGTGGGTCGTGCAGATTTCCGGATGGTGGCGCTCGCTGGTGTTGAGATTGTGGTTGATCCAGCCGACTCCGGCCGCTTTGAGCGCGTGGGCCTGCTCTTCTTCCATGAGCCCGGCCGAAACGCAGATCTCGATCTCGGGGAACTCGGCCTTGATGCGCCGGGCGGCGTCGGCAAAGCGTTGGATGTCGTTTTGGTTTGGTCCGCGACCGCTGGTGACCATGCAAAAGCGCCGCGCCCCGGTGTTGACCGCCGCGCGCGCGCCGTCGAGTAGCGCCTCGGGCGAATCCATCTGGTAGCGCGGGATCTTTGCTTTCGACACCGCCGACTGCGAGCAGTAGTGACAGTCTTCCGGGCACAGGCCGCTGCGCGCGTTGCGCAGCACGCAGAGCTTGACGCGCCGGCCGTGGTAGTGCTCGCGCACTCGTTGGGTGGCGGCGAGGAGCGCCGGGGTTTCCGCATCGCTGAGCTCGAGTAAGCGCAGTGCCGATTGCCGGTCGAGAGGCGTGCCGTCGAGAACTCGAGCGGCGAGGGTCTGCGGCCAAGAGGATTGATCGAGCATGGTTGGCACGTACCAACGGCATGGCGGTGAATCAAGGTGAGTACCGGAACCCGTGCACTCTCCTCTGCCGGATGGCCGCCCCTGAGCCCGCATTTTCCAGCCCGTGCCCATGCTTCAGCCTTCGGAACCGTGGCGCCGGCGCACCGAAGCCTTGGCGTTAGTGAAGGGGGAGTGAGTTCTCTCAGGTTGCGGGCACCGAGGAGGCCTCGGTGCCCGCGGGTGGGAAAGGAGTGACGGTGGTCGAGCGGGGACTGCGTGGTGGGTCACGCGCTTGCTCGCCGCCGCACTCCTTTCCACTTCGTTTCAGCCCGGCGAACTACTCACCGCGCGGCGTCCAGGTCTCACGCAACCCGTAGGCGCCGACCGGAGCGATGCCGTATTGCGCACCTCCGTAGACGGTGACACCGGAATAGGTGTTGCCGATGTTGTACTCGGCACCGAAGCCGATGGGCGACGGACCTCCCGAACCGCCGATCGTCGTCGATGTTCCACCGAGGTCACCGACGACAGACGCATCGGTGCGGCTGATCCCCTGGATCGCGTTGATCTCGAAGACTTCCGACTCGAAGCCGACGGAGAAAACGTCGAAGATCTGTTTGTTGCCGGCGCTGTCGATCGCCCATGCCGTGCCAACCTCGATCTTGATGCCGAAGATGGTCACCGAGGAGACGCCGACGTTGGCAACCGTGCCGGAAGATGGCGCCGTCGGAAAGGTGCCGAGCAGGGTGGAGATGCGAGCACCGCCCGATTCGCTCGGTGGGGCTTGCTGGGCGAATGAAGCGAAATCGGCCAGCTCGACTGGCTTGGCGCCAACGCCGACATTGGAATTCGAGAGGCCGCCGATGGCAGCCGAAAGAACTTGCAGCGCACCGCGGCTGCCGGCGAGGAACTCGCCGTTGCGAAAAGCCTCGACCGTCGTGTAGAGGCCGTACGCATCGGAAACCAGCGACACGGCCCCGGCGACACCGCGCGCCCAGCCGTCTAGACCGCCCAGCCCCGGACCAGCGGGCCCGAGAATCGAGCCCAGGGCGGACGTAGCACCGCTGATCAGCCCGGCCTCGAGCGCCTCCGTGAAGTCGGCTCCATTGATCGCGGCGTCGATGGCACCGATCGCAAAGCCGATGGCGAAGGAGATCAGAGCGAAACAAATGAGCTCACATTCGCCGGTCGGGTCGGATCCGTTGATGGGGTCCCAACCGACGTAGGAATAGGGGTTGGTGAACTCACCGGCCGGATCGATGGACAGAAACGAGCCGAGGATTGGGTCGTAGAAGCGCGCGCCGGCGTAGATCAGACCGGAGCTCACTTCTTCTTCGTGTCCGGTGAAGCCGAAGCGAACGTCCTCGGAAGACGGTGCGCCGAGCGGATTTCCGCTGCCGTCCCAGCGTCCGCGCACCTCGCCGTAGGGCATGTAGCGGATCTTCTCGACGACGTCGCCGTTCTCGTCGGTGATCGTCTGCACCGAGCCGAGGTGGTCGATGTGGAGATGGCTGACCTCCTCGCCGGTCCCTGGCGTCGGCGTCGGGGCTCCGCACTGCGCCGAGGCGGGCTGGATCACGACCGGCCACGGCAGAATCGACACCGTGAACACCAGGGCGATCAGCGATGCCTGGGCTCGACCGACGCGCATGCCGACGACGCGCCTTGGTCGCCTGCCGCCGGGTGTGACGAGAATGGCGAAGAGCAACAGCGCCGTACCGAGAAGGGCGATGTTCTGCACGGCTGGGTCGATCTGTACGAACAACACCGGCCGGCCGTGCCAGGCGCTGGCGATCTCGATGAGCCCGCCGCCAGCGGCCGCCATTTCCCAGGAGGTGTCGTTGCTGCTGCGCGTTGCTACGCGCACGCCACCAAAAAAGTACGACTTGATCGCCTTGCCGTCGGCCTGGGTGTGGAGGAGGTCGTTGTAGTAGCGAGTGACCTCGATACCGTTGCCGCCGTCGAGGATACGGGCCCGGCGCATGCCATCGTGGTCGTAGAGGAAATCGATGGTGGCGGTCGGCATGGTGATCGTCGCCAGGCGATCGCGGGCGTTGTAGGCGTAGCTCTGGCCGTTCGACGCGTTGGTGCGATTGCCGTTGGCGTCGTACAGCAGCGACTGGCCTCCGGCGGTGGCGATGTGGTGCGGTGCGACGTTGGCGGCGGTCGGGTTGCCGTAGGTCAGGGTCAGAGCGCCCTTCTGTGTGAGGTTGCCCCAGGTGTCGTAGGCATAGGTGCGGTCGATCGGATCGTAGGTGCTGTCGAAATCGATCAGGCGACCGAGGTGATCATAGGCGTACGACGCGGTGTTGGAGATTTCGCCGCCGACGTTGTCACCGATCGAGGCGATCTGGCCGCGCGGCGTGTACTGGTAGAGCAGCAGGGTGCTTTGGGTGTTGGGGAGAACCGTCGAAAGGGCCCACAAACGATGTCGGTTGGCAGCCGCGTCGTAGTAGGAGCGATCGTCTCGAGTGCCGTTGCCGTGCCACACACCAGTAGCACGACCGAGAACGTCGTAGTGGGCGGCACTCACATAGACCGTACCGGTGTCATTCTGTAGCGAAACCGGCTGCCCCGCCTCGTCGAAGGTCGTCGTGACCTCCTCACCGTCCGGGTAGCGAACGAGCACCACCTCATCGGTGTCGTTGTACTCGTATTCGAAGCGCGCCGTGGTCACCTCGCCGTTTGCATCGACGTCGCGTTCGGTGATCAGCTGGCGACCTCGCGTGTCGTATTCGAGGACGCGAAACGCCCCCGCCTCATCCGTCACTCCGGTCAGGCGGCCGATGGAGTGAGGAACGGACGGGTCGTCATAGGTGTAGCGAACGTCCGCCGAGTTGCAGGTCTGCACACAGGCGAAGAGCGATTGGAAATCCTGCGCGACGGCGCACGTTCGCACCGGCCGATCGCCGGCGTCGTAGCAATGCTGCACGTGTTGGTTGGCTTTTGGATCGTCCCGATAGAGCAGGTTGCCGGTGTGATCATAGCCCATCGTCCACACGCCGCTGTCGCGATCGACGGCGGTAGTGCGACGCCCCAGGGTGTCGTACGTGTAAGCTTTGGTCGGAACGGTGTGGTCGTTTTCGTAGAGTGCCAGCACGCGTCCGAAACCGTCGTACTCCGTTTCTTTGCTGGAGTAGACGCTGCCGGCAAGATAGACTTCTTCAAGCACGACGCGGCCCTTTGCGTCGAGCACGCGGTCGGTACGCTCGCCGATCTCGTCGTAAGACGAGACGCGTTCGCCGTAGTACTCCACGCGTGTCGCCGTGCCATCGGCGTGCTGCGTTTCGAACACCCGGCCCAAGGGGTCGACGAAGCTGCTTCCGTTGAGGTGGTAGTCGAAGACAGTAGCTCCGTTGGTGGGTGACGGCTGGCTTGCGGGGTAGGGGTAGTACCGCTTGTGCACCCGGCCCGCGGCATCGAAGTCGACCTGATTGCGGCGCACCGTGGTGACGCTGGCGCCAACGACCGAGCGCGTTTCCGAGTAGCGTTCGCGTCCCAGTGCGTCGAGAAAGGTCGTCGTCACGCGCCCGGTCGCATAGCCACTTTGCTTGCGTTCGATGCGCACCGTCGAGTGTTCGCCGGGATTCGCGGCAAAGGTGTATGTCGTCTCGATGGTGCAACTCGAAGGGCTGTCGCCCGGCCGCGCTTCGCAGGTGAGACGGCCGGCCGGATCGTAGATGTAGGTCGTCGCCGTCGCAGCGCCGTTGGCGCCCCATGTCACCGCCGGCTTGCCGTGGAGGTAGTCGATCAGCGTGACCGACTGGTGAGCGAGCGGATTGGTCTCGACGACGGGGTAGAGAAAGGTACCGAGGCCGTCGTCGTAGTCGTAGGTCGTTTCGGCGCCGTTGGGGTTGCGGGTCAAGACCAGGTTGCCGTAGGCGTCATACTCGTTTTCGACCGCGACCCAAGTCGACTCGGTATCGAGCCATGATTCGATCTTGGTCAAGTTGCCCGCACTCAGGGTCCCCTGAATGGCGTTGTCGTAGGTGAAGCGGCGGCTGTCGATGACGACGCCGTTCTCCAGTGTCACGACGGTGCTGGGTTTGTCGTAGGGAAAGCAGTCATTGGAGCCGAACGGAGTGGCGTAGGTCACGAACGTCTCAATTGCGGCGAGAGAGTTGCCGCCCACGGTGGTGTGTAAGACATTGCCGCGGGTATCAACGGCGTGGTTCTCGTTGATCGTCAACAGCGGAACGCCTCCGAGGTCGTGAACGAGCGTGGCGTTTCTTCGCAGCCAAACCTGATCGCGATCGGGCCCCATTGGACTGCTCGCCCACAGGTTGCCTTCCCAGCGCACCAGCCGGCCGGTTTGAGAGTCGCCGCCGAAGTAGTGAACCTCGAGCACCCTTCCCCGAACCAGCGCGCTCTGGCCGAAGACGCTGGCGGTTTCGTTGCCGTCGATGTCGGTGCGGGTCACGCGACGGAAGCCGTAGAAGCCACGATCGACGAGGTCGATGGGGTTGCCGCTACCATCGTACTCGTACTCCGTCTCGAGCCGGCCGTCCTGGTAGTCGTAGAACGTGATCTTCTCGTGACCGAGGTCGATGCAGGGGTTTTCCGACGGGTCGAAGACGTTGGCGCCGGGTGCCGGCGCGCACAGACCGTCGTTGAGCCGAGTGCCCGCCACGACCCAGGTCGTGAAGGGCAAGTCGGGTTCGCCGTCGCCGCCGGTGTGGTCGAAGCGGCTGGTCGGATCGTAAACGATCGTGTTGGTACCACCGAGACCGTTTTCCATCATCGACAGGAGATGCGGTCGCTGCTTCGCCGCGTTGAGTTGGACACTCCACACCGTCGAGCCGGTGGTGACGCGGTCGAGCAATCCGTCGCCATTGAGATCGACGAGATCGGTGAGCGTGTTGTTTCCCTGGTTTTCCCGAATGGGGCCCTCTCCACCCGGCCAGATCTCGGTTGCAACGTAGTCGTAGGGAGGCGTCGTCTCGTAGGTGCCTGACGACAACCGACCTCCGGTGTTGAGAAAGAAGTTCCAGTCGACACCGTTGTCGGCGCGGCCGACCCAGTCGGGAAGCCCGTCTCCGTTGATGTCGACGAGATCGGCGATGACTTCATTCGCTGCAACCTGCGTCAGGCCGTCGACCCAACGCGGTAGGGGGGAGTTCACCGGTTGGTCGGAAAATCCCTGTCCCGTGTTGCGGTACATCAGGAGACAGTCGTTGACGTTGATGTACTGACTAAGACTGGGGCTCCATTCGAATCCGTAGCAATCGAGCGGGCCATCCGGGCCGGCCTCGAAAACGAGCATGTCGGCCAAGCCGTCGCCGTCGAAGTCGCTCAACATGTGATCGGTCCGGCTGTTGCTGCCGCCGGTGCTGTGGGCGATCGAGCCAACTGGAGCGGGGAAGTTGGGCAGCGGGGTGGACTCGAAGCCGAGACCCGTGCTCAGCCAGACGGACCAGTTGCCGTTGTCGACATCGATCAGGTCGGGAAGACCGTCGCCGTTGACGTCGATGGTGTCGCGGTAGGTGTGGCCGTCCTTGGCCTTGCGTATGAACTGATCGGGTGCTGGCCAGAGAATCGGTTGGTCGGCGAAGCCCCAGACGCCGTTGGCTTTGAGTTCGCCGGGAAACACCTGCCAGGGTTGGCTCGGGTCGTCGGCCCAGATGTAGTCGACCCGCCCATCGCCTGTGATGTCGAAGGTGTCGGCGACCGTACAAGCCCAGCCGTTTTCGTCGCAGGGTCCCGACGTCACCCAGACGTTGCGGATCCTCCCGAAGCCCGGAGCCTGATTGCTTCCAGTCCAACTCACCGGAGTCGGATCGAAGGAAAACGTCTCACTACCGTCGCTGATGCCGAAGTGAACCGTCCAGGGAAAGGCAAGGCCGTAGACGAGATCGAGCTTGCCGTCGCCGTTCATGTCAATGATCGAACGGGTCGCCTCCAAACTGCCGGTCCACTGGCGCAAATAGTCGAAGCCCGCAGGAACCGTGATCGAAACCGCCTGTCCCGACGGTTCGTGACCCACAGCCTGCGGTGTGTAGGCGAAGGTCTGCGTCGGCTCGCCGGTGGCGCTGACCGAAGTCAATTTCGCATCATCGTCGGTGTCGAGGTTGTGCGAGAATGAGTACGTGCGAACGACCTGACCTGTCTGAGGAGCGTCTGCGTAGACTTGTATCGAAGACAGTACGTTGGTCATCGTCTGAGCGACGCCGAGCTCGTACGAAGTAGGATAGGTAAGGCGAGAACCGTACGAGAAATAGAGACGGTAGATGTGATCGATTCCGTTGTCGTTGCCGCCGTAGTAGATGTTCCTCGGCTGGGGATAACCAATGTTGTCCCATTCGATCTCGATCGAGTTGCCGTGGGTGTCTTGGCTTCGCGTCAACATCCAAGACGAGGTCAGGTCACAGCTTCCGTCGGGATTCTGCTGGAGCGCCGGACCGTCTGGATACGAGCTCACCTTCGCGTTCCTCTCGTCACCGAAGGTGTAGCGGATGCCGGCGCGATCACGGACGGTCCAGACATTGGCGCTTTCGTCGAAGGTCGCCTCGAGAAAGGTGGATTCGACCACGGGGCGAAAGACGTCCCCCGTGGTCCTCACGAGCTCCATACTTCCCCCACCGGGCAAGAGGATGACGAAATCGTCGGTGTGATCGCCGGTGCAACGCGGCACACCCCACTTGGTGGATCGATTGATTCTGCCGATCGGCAGATTCCAACCGTAACCGTAGATGCTTGCGCCTGCGCTGCTCGAATATTGGAGCGCGAGGTTGGGAGTCATTCCCTTTCGCCCAGGCGGTACTTTGATCGGAATCTTCGTCGTCAACGATCCGGAGAAGAGATTCGCCTCGGGAGAGTGAGCCAGACTGGTAAATGGCGTCGAGCCCTCACCGCTGCGGTCGCCGAGAGTCGTCCCGGTATCGCCGCCCGCTGCGGCGCTCAGGGTGACGATGACGGCGATACTCAACAACTGTCGCACCCGCCGTCTCATGGGGCCACCTCGGCCGCTGGCTGGGGCGCGAACTCAAAGGTAATCAGATCGGGGTTGTCGGGCGACGCGTCGAAAGATCGCACCGGCGCGCGGCCGCCGGGTATCCCCTCGGGTGCACGCAACTCCGGCCGCCGCCCCTGCTTGGAACGCAGACCCCGGGGTAACACCCGACCGATCTGGCGGCGCCGCTCGTTCAACCGTTCGACTTTTTCACCGGGATTTCGCTGCTCTTCCCGAGCGCGGCCGGTGTCGACGCGAATCCGTCCCCGGTCGTGCTCCTCCAGCAACGCCTTGAGGGTGTTCGGCTCGATCGCAACTACGCGATCGTCGGCGTTGCCCGCCCCGAGCAACGCCGTGGCCGTCAGGCCGCCGACGAGTGCCACGAGTGCTTTTCGGTAGCCCCGTGGGGCCGTTCGCTTGGTGCGCTTCATTGCATACCTCCTTGAGCAGCGGTGGGAATGAGCATCGGGGCGGCCCGCCGATACCGCCTCTCACCCCATATGCGTTAAAAAGGAGGCAAAATTGTTACTTGAACAACTATCATCCGAAACTTTTCATTTTTCCCTGGGGCTGTTCCCGCTATGGTGCTCCCATGTCGTTGCGCGAAGTGCTGCGCCGCGCGCTCGGCCTGTATCCGACGCTCGACCTGCACGGGCTCGGCGTGCAGGACGCTGTAGCTGCCACTGAGGCGTTTCTGCGTGAAGCGCGTGTGGCGAACGAGCCGGCGGTGCGGATCGTCTACGGCAAGGGCAAGCGCAGCCCGGGTGGGCGCGGCGTTCTCCGCCACGTCATCCCGGAGTGGCTGGACGATCGCGGTCGTGAGATGGTCGAGCGATTCGAGCGCCGGCCCGACGCCAGCGGTGCCGATGGTTACGTGGTGGTTTGGCTCAGGCGGCCCTGAGGCGGCGTGTCGTTACCAACGTTCGCCGAAAGGCCGCAGGTCGAGCTCGAAGGTCCAGGCGCTGCGATCTTGCTCGGCGACGTGCAGCACGGTCTCGGCGATGCGATCGGGGTTGAGAAAGAAGTCGTCCGGCTTGTCTTTGAAGAATGCGCGGGTGTTGGGGATGTCGATGACGCCGTCGACGATGACGATGGCGACGTGTACGCCCTTGGGTCCGAGGCTCTTGGCCATCGACTGTGCCAGGGAACGCTGCGCCGCCTTTGCCGGTGCAAATGCCGCGGTGAGGGATATTCCGCGCAGTGACGCCGTTGCCCCGGTGATCACGATCGCACCGCGGCCGGCCGCGACCATGTCCTCGGTCGCCTCCTTGGCACAGACGAAAAGGCCCAGCGTATTGACCCGCCACGCCGATTCGAAATCTTCCTCACCCACGTCGTCGAGCTCTTTGAAGCCGCCACTACCGGCGTTGTAGAGCAGTGTGTCGACGGGTCCCATCTCCGACCGGATCTTGGCGAAGGTGTCGTGAATCTGCTGCGGTACACCGACATCCGTGGCAAAGCCACGAGAATCCGGAATCTCCCGCGCCAGCTCTTCGAGCCGTTCGGCCGAGCGGGCCAGCATCGCAACCCTGTATCCCGCGCCGGAAAAGCAGCGCGCCAGTGAAGCGCCGTTGCCTGGCCCCACTCCGGTAATCACACAAACTGGCTTCGACATCGTCATTGACCTCCTTTGCTCGCCGCTCGGATCATCCCCAGACCGGTGGCTTGCGGCCGATCCACGGACGCGCCTCCTCGAGCTGCGCGGCGAGCTGAAACAGTGTCGCCTCATCGCCGAAGCGGCCGTTGAACATCACTCCGATCGGCAATCCACTCGAGCTCATACCCATCGGCACCGACATCGACGGCTGGCCTGTAGCATTGGCCAGTGGTGTGAAGGGAACGTAGTCGATCACCGGTGCAAACACCGCCGCAGCGTCGCTCTGAGACGTGTCGATGACACCCTTCTTGATTGGCGGCTCTCCCAGGGTCGGCGTCAGCCACATGTCATAGGTTTCGTGAAAACGACCGACCTCCCGAGCCACCATCTGAAGGGAAGCGATGGCAATCTGAAAATTCGCGGCCGAGATCTCGGTACCGGTGTGATACAGCCCCCAGGTCATCGGCTCGAAATCCTCTTGCCGCGGAGCGATGCCGTGGATCATGGAGAACGCCTCGATGTTGAACGCCAACCCAGCCGCCCAGATGGTCATGAACGAGCCGCTCAGCATGTCGGAGTCGATCTCGGGAGTCGCTTCCTCGACGCCGTGTCCGAGCTCGGCGCACAGCGTCGCGGTCGAGCGCACGACTTCCACGCACTCGGGGTCGAGCTCGCGGCCACCTGCCGTTCGCACTGCAAAAGCGATGCGCAGCTGACCGGGGGGCCGCCCGACTTCCTGGAGAAACGGCCGCGCCGGCGGCGGCGCGCAGTAGGGATCGCCGGCCTCGGGACCGTGTGTGCAGTCGAGCATCGCGGCGCTGTCGCGCACCGTTCGGGTGAGCACGTGCTCGACGATCAAACCACCCAGCGCGTCGCCAATGACTGGTCCGAGCGGATTGCGCGCCCGTGTCGGCTTCATGCCAAAGAGGCCACAGCAAGCGGCGGGGATGCGGATCGAGCCGCCGCCGTCGTTGGCATGAGCGATCGGTACGACCCCGGCCGCCACTGCTGCGGCCGCGCCGCCACTCGAGCCGCCGCTGGAGTGGTCGAGGTTCCACGGATTGGAGGTCGCCCCGTACGCAACCGGCTCGGTGGTCGGCAAGAGGCCAAACTCCGGCGCGTTGGTCTTGCCCAACGGATTCAAGCCGCAGGCCTTGAAACGCACCGTCAGGGTCGAATCCTGCGCCGCCGCAGGCCCTTTCTGAAAATAGCGCGACGCACTGGTCGTCGGCACGCCGGCATGGTCACCGAGAATGTCCTTGAGCAGAAAGGGGACACCGTGGAACGGTCCCGTTTTGCCGGCTGCATCGAGCTCGTCGGCGCGAGCGCGGCCGAGCTCGTACATCTCGCAGATGACCGCGTTGAGTTGCGGGTTGTGTTTCTCGATGCGCGCGATCGCCTCTTCGGTCAGCTCGCTGGCACTCACGTCTCCACGGGAAATCAGCTCGGCAAGCCCGAGAGCATCGTAGTCAGCGTAGTCGCTCATCGACATCAGAATTACCTCGTTCCTTATTGATCACGGTGCGCGCAGCGCTCGCAAACGAATGCTTTCAGACATCTGCCAGCCGGCTTCGCAAGGCATCGATGGCACGGTTCATCCCATCCGCTGTCGACACGCCGGAATCCCAGCCCAACCCGCGCAGCTTGGCGTTCGAAAACTTCCAAGCGTACCCAAAGGCCTTGACGTCGACCGTGCGCAGTGGCGGCTCGCCCGGCCAGACCCGCTGCAGCAGACTCGCGGCGGCGTGGGCCAGGCGAAACGGCACGTGACGCGACGGCGCCGCGCTGCCGATGGCCGCGGCGATTTCGGCGCAGACTTCTTGCAACGTCGGACCGCTGTCGCCGTCGTAGGCGAGGTAGCCCTCACCGAGCGCGTCGGGATGCTCCGCGACGTGGACGCAGGCGGCGGCGAGGTTGTCGATGTAGGCCCAGGGTAGCCAGACGTCGCGCCGCCAGAAGGTCATCGAGCCGTCGCGGATGGCCGCCGCGAGAGAGGGAAAGAAGGCGCCGTCACCCGGTCCGTATACCCAACCGGGGTAGACGACCGTGAGCGGCAACCCGCGCTGGGCGTGAAAGCCCCACAACCAACGCTCGGCTTCGATCTTGGAATCGGCGTAGGGTTCACCCCATTCGCGCAGCGGCGATTGTTCGTCAAATCTCTGGCCGTCGCGCTGCGGCAATCCGAAGACGTCACTGGTGCTGATGTGGACGAACCGCCGGATGCCGCGCAGAAATGCTGCTTCGGCGACGTTGCGGGTGCCACCGACGTTGACGCGCCGGTACTCTTCGACGGGCACCCAGGCGTGCACCACGGCGGCGCTGTGAAAGACGCGCTCGATGTCGTTGCTCGCCCGGTCGACGGCATCGCGGTCGGTGACGTCGGCGGCGACGATCTCCAGCCGAGCCGCTGGCGCCAGTGCGCGCAGGGATGTGTCTTTGCCGTGGTTGGGGTGGACGAGGGCGCGGACGCGATCTCCGGCGGCGAGCAGGTTCTCGACCAGCGCGCGTCCGACGAAGCCGCCCGCTCCGGTGACCAGCGAAAGCATGTCAGTAGAAGCAGTACCCCAAGCCGCGGTAGGTCTTGGCGCGGGCGGTGACCGAACCGTTTTCGATCAGCGCGTAGTCGTTGAATCGCTCGGCGATCTCGCCGGCTTTGGCGGGGCGAAAGAAGATCGGATCTCCCGCTTTCAACTTCCCGCGCAACTCCGGTGGCAGGCGCAGGGGTGTCTGCACCTCGCCAAACCCTTCCGTCTTCTCGGTGGTGAGTCCGCGCGGCAGAAACGGCACCGGTGCCTTGTCGGCTTCGGTGGGACCGCTGGCGATGAAGCCGCCACTCTGGCAGGTGATACGGTCGTCTTGCGGAACGCGCGTCACTTGCAGGGCAAAGCACATCGCCGGTTGGTTCTGATTGCTGGCGTAGTAGTCGAAGAGATGCGACTGCAGAAACCCCGAGCCCGCCGTCACCTCGGTGATCCACTCTTCTTCGCTGGTCGTCCGGATCGAGCCGGTGCCGCCGCCGTTGTAGAAGTCGAGCTCGATACCGCGCCGCACCAGGCATTCGGCGACGGCGCGGCGTTTGGCCGCGACGTCTTTCACCGACTGGGCCTTGAGCAGCTTCTTGGCCGGATTGAGCAGCGGTGCAAAGGGATTCTGATCCCCCAGGCCGGCAATCTGCGCTTCGTAGCCCATGACTCCGGCGAGCCGCAGCTCGCTGCGTCGCGCCAGCGCATCGAGAAGAGCTTCGAAGACTTCGAGCGTGCGCACCGGCGAGCGTTGAACGCCGACGTGCATGTTGCCCGGTCGCCAGGACATGTCGTGATCGATGCAAACGCGCAGCGGTTCGCTGCCGCCGCGACTCTGCCAGTCGCTGGCGAGCAGCTCGACATGGGCCGGAGAGTCGATCATCAGCGTCACCGTCTTGCCGGCGGCGACGAGTCGATGGGCGACGGCGAGGTCGCTCTCTTGCACGGTCGGGTAGGCGACCAGCAAGTCGTCAAAGCCGCGCTCGGACAACAGCGCCGCCTCGTCGACCGAAAAACACATGAGGCCGCGAAAGTGCTCGCCGCCGACCGAGACGATGCGTTCGAGCAGATCGGGAACCCGCACGGACTTCGACGCGACGCGTAGGTTCTTGCCGTGCTGGGCTGCCACCGCCGATAACCGGCGCGTGTTTGCGTCGAGCACGTCGAGGTCGACGAGCATCAACGGCAGGGGTTCGCCGCGCACGATTTCACGCAACCTGTCGTAGTCTTCTAGCGCCATGAGATGCCGGCGGCTCTCACCCGCCGTCGCTGGCCGGCGCGCGCACGACCGGATCCCAACCGATCTTGTCGAACACGCCTCCATCGCCGACGTCGGAGTAATACAGTGTCATGACGACGCCCTTGATGCCGAGGTTGGCGAGCCGGAAGGCCGACGCGATCGGCTCCGGCGCCGTGGTGTGCTTCTCGGTCATCGACAGCAGGGCGCGGATCAGCCAGCGCGGCAGGAGGGCGCAAACGGCCAACACCGAGAGCACGCTTTGCCGATCGTCGTCGTACATGTGCTCGAGCATGCGGCCGGCGTGCGCGGCGCAACCCGACTGGGAAAACGCGGGCAAGTGGTCGTCGCCGGGAATGAGCACGTCGCCGACCGCCAGCAGGCCGCGCTCCTGTAGCCGTGTCAGGGTGACGCTCATGCCGCCGCCCGCACGATCTGCGTCGCCGCCCTGCAGGAGAGGGCCATGATGGTGAAAGACGGATTGATGCCGGGCGCGTCGGGGAAGACGCTCGAATCGGCGACGTGGATGTTGTCGTAGCCGTGCAGGTGGAAATCCGGTGTCGTGACCGCGCGCTCGGCGTCGGTGCCCATGGAGCAGCCGCCCATGAGGTGCAGGCCGATGGCGATGTTTCCGACGATGATCTTCTTGGCGCCGGTGGAGGTGAAGATGTTGCGGATGGCCTCCAGACCGCGATCGCGCCGCTGGCGGTCTTCGCCGTCCAATGTCTTGTCGATGATCGGGCGACCATTGCCCGCCACCGTGATCGTCCCCGCGTGGGTGTCGCGCACGGCGACCTCGATGCAGGCCATGTGGGTGATGTCGCGCATGTCGCGCATGTGCTGCGCACCGAAAGCGGGCACCAGCATGGCGACGCCGACCGGGCCGGCGAAGACGTTCTCCAACTTGAAACCGGCCTTGCGGAAACCGGGATCGGCCGACTTGTACGACTGCAACGGCCCGCGGTGGGCGTTGATCGCTTCGTCGTAGACGGCCAGGCACATGTACTGGGGATGCGTGTAGAAGTTGTGCCCGAGCGCCGGCAGCGACCTGGCGAAGTCGGAGAGCAGGAGGAGACGAGAGTTGCCGATGGCGCCGGCGCCGAGGACGAGGCGGCGGCCGCGATAGCGGAGCTCGCTGCCGTCGGCGTTGCGACCATAGACGCTGACCTCATCGCGGCTGTGATCGATACGGCCGGCTTCGAAGTGCGAGACGATCGTCAAGCCCGCCGCCCGGGCGCGCGGCAGTACGGTGACCGGCATGCTCTGTTTGCTGTCGATCGGACAGCCGCGCAGACACTCGATGCAGCAGTTGCCGTCTTCGTAGCGGCAATCGCGCTGCGCCCGCTCCAGCGGCGCACACTGGTAGCCGTTGTTCGCGAAGCCCTGGCGAAAAATGCGGGCGTTGCCGTTGGCGTGCTCTTCGGGAACAGTTTGAATAGACAGATTCTCGGCCGCTGCATCGTACCAGCGATCCATCTCGGCGCGGCTGAGGAAATCGACGCCCGAACGAGTGCGCCAACTGTCGAAAGCATCGTCGTCGAATCGATCCAGCAAGGCCTGGTTGACGATCGAGCCGCCGCCGACCGCCTTGGGACGGAGCAGGCCTATGCTGGCGTCCTTGGTGAGCTCGATGCCGCCGCCCCAGTAGAGCAGGCCGTTGGCGTCGAGCTCGTTGTCGGGGTAGGCGTTGCTGGCGAACGAACGCCCGGCTTCGAGCAGCACGCACTTCATTCCCGCCTGCGTCAGCGCGTTGGCGATGAACGAGCCGGAGACACCGGCACCAACGATGACGGCGTCGTAGATCGGATCGCGGGCCATGAGGCCGCGCACCATAGCTTGGAACCGCCGGCGACTCCAAGCCCGAGCCGTCGAAATCGGATGCCGGCGAGGCTAGTCTGCGAGGATGATTCCGCGTGTTTTGACGATTGCCGGGTCCGACAGCAGCGGCGGCGCCGGTATCCAGGCCGACGTCAAAACGATTGCGGCGTTGGGCGGGCACGCCATGTGTGCGGTGACCGCGGTGACGGCGCAAAACACACTCGGCGTCGAAGCGGTGGAGGTGATGCCGCCTCGCTTCGTACGCCAGCAGATCGCGGCCGTCGCCGGCGACATCGAGGTCGACGCCACGAAGACGGGAATGTTGGCAACCGCTTTGATCATCGACGAGGTTGCCGCCGCCGTTGCCGAGCTCGAGCTCGGGCCGCTGGTCGTCGACCCGGTGCTGGTAGCCGAGAGTGGTGCGATCCTGCTGGAACCGCGGGCGCAGGCGGCGCTGATGGAAAAGATGATCCCGTTGGCGGCGGTCGTGACCCCCAACGCCGTCGAGGCGGCGCGGCTGTTGGCAAGTGAAGTGACGGACCTCGCCGGCCAGCGACGGGCTGCACGAGCCCTCGTCGAAGCCGGAGCCGGAGCCGCCGTCGTCAAAGGCGGCCACTTGCCCGGTGCCGAGGCGATCGATGTACTCTGCGCCGGCGGCGAAACGCACGAGCTGCGCTCACCGCGTCTGCGGCGAGACGACACACACGGCACCGGCTGCATCTTTGCCGCCGCCATCGCCTTTCACCTGGCGGCGGGCCGACCGGTTGCCGACAGCGTCGAGCGCGCCAAAACCTTCGTTGCGTCTGCGATCGAGCACGGCCTCGACATCGGCGTCGGCGCCGGCCCGGCCAATCCCTCTGCACGGCCGAAACCAAGTTGATCGGAGTTGATCAGCCCGTGCCGACGCGCGCGAAGAAGTCGCGAATGCGAGCGGCGTTTGCACCCATATCGCCCTTGCCGTCGCGCGACTTCGAGCGCATGTGGACGAGGGATGCACCGCCGTCGCCGGGGCGGACCTCGATGACGAAATCGTCGGCGAAGCGGAAGAGCCACGAAGTGTCGATGCCCTCGATCTTGCGCGTGCCCGGATCGGCGAGCGTGATCTCCCACGTGTCGACCTGTTTGGCGACCTCGTAGATGCGGGCGAACGCTTCGGCCGGCGCTTCGGCCAGGCCCAGCGGCCCGATCTCTCCGTAACCGT
Organism: uncultured Binatia bacterium (SeqCode); assembly: GCA_965216585.1. Lineage (GTDB taxonomy): Bacteria > Desulfobacterota > Binatia > HRBIN30 > CADEER01 > CADEER01. Next base: position 2,753,720 of record CBDCGC010000003.1, read on the forward strand.
CGCGCTGTTGAGAGGCGAAGGACTCACCCGGATACGACATGTCGCGCCCTTCGTTCTCCTCGATACGCAACGCCTGCGAGAACTGCGGCGGGTTCTGCGTGTCGGTCGTAATGTCATTGATGCGCGGTCCGGCACCACGACTGGCGGAAAAGAAAATCGCACCGAGCACCAGCACCGCCGGGATCAAGCCACCGAGGGCGCTGCCGCGACTTTCCGGTCCGCCGCGCCAGAGAGCGATGGCGCCGCAGACCAATGCGATCAGCGCATCCAACAGTCCGACCAGCAAGACAGAGAAGCCAACCATCGGCCGGACGATCTCGAAGTGGGCAAAGAGCGGCCCGACGATGGCAGCAACGAAAGCAAAGGCGCCAAACCAAAGCGCGATCCTAGCCAGTATCGAAGGTTTGTCGTTCACCCGGCAATTCCAAGCAAAGGACGTGAGGTGTGTCAAAGAACGTCGTTCGGTAGCACTGGACCCTCCGTTTCAGCCGCGCACTTTGCGGACGTCGCCGACGCGCATGGTGAAGCCGCTGCGGTCGAAGTAGGTGAGCAGGGCAATGCTGAACTTTCGACTCGCGCCGATCAGGTCGCGCAGGGTGCGGGCGTCGATCTCGCCGTGCTGGCTGGCGTGCTGGCGGACGACGTCGCGCACTCGCTCGAGCACGGTTTCGCTGTAGACGAGCTTGGCGTCGACGCGTCGGGCGCGGCCGTCGCGCTCGAGGTGGTCGATGCAGACCTCGACCTCGTCGCTGGACAGCGACAACGTCACCGCCAGATCGCCGACGGCTGGCGGTTGGAAAGCTGCCTCGTCGAGGAGGCGCAACAACCGGTCGGCGTCTTCTCGCTCTGCGGTGCCGACCTCGACCGCGTGCCGGGGCAACCGAAGCGTGGAATCGTCGCGCACCACCACGCCGTCGCTGGCGAGGCGTGCGACGACGGCGCGAAAGATCTTGGCGGGTACACCGGCGGCGCAGCGCGAGTGCAGCGATTCCATCTCCATTCCCGGTTGCCGCGGTTGGTCTGCGTGAAACGACTCGAGAGTCTGCGCGACCTGCTCCTTGAGAGCTGACCATGCGACCGCCGTGGCATAGGCGTCGGCCTGATCGCTGTCGGGGAAACGAAAAACGCTGCTGCGCTTGGCGAGCAGACGTTGGACGTCGCGGCGGCGCAGATTGGCTGCGGCCGCCAGTGTATCGGTAGTGACGATGGGTGTGAGCTGTAGCTCGAGCAGAGTGTCGAGCTGATCTTCCGGTGCGGCGCTGCGGTGCAGCTTTTCGAGCGCTGCGAGTCGCGGATCGCTGCGCTTGCGCGGGCGCTGGGCGAAGGGATAGAGCACGACGCCGCCGCCGATGGTGGCGCGCCCGGTTTCCTCGCGCAGGATGAAGCGGTCGCCGCCGAACGCCGCGATGGCTTGGCGCAGTGCCAGTTGAACGTAAGCGCTCTGCTTGGCCGCCAGGGCGTCGCGACCGTCGAGATAGAGGATCTTTGCCATGATTTCGGCGGTGCCGAGGTGGAGGCGGAGGTTGGCGTGCCGGCGCAACGGCTTGCCGACGGCGGGCCGCAGCTCGACGAAGGCATCGAAGCGGTCGGTGGTGCGGTCGAGGACGTCGTCGCAGACTACCTGACCGCGGCGTAGCTCAGCGGTTTCGACTCCGGCGAGGTTGAGAGCGACGCGTTGGCCGCGCTCGGCTCGCGACACCTCGCTGCCGTGTACCTGGACACCGCGCACGCGCGCTCGTGCGGCGCCGGGGAGAATCCGCACCTGTTGTCCGCTCTGCACGCTGCCGGCACTGGCCGTTCCGGTGACGACGCTTCCGTGACCGTGCATGGTGAACGAACGGTCGACCGGCATGCGGAACAATCCGCGCGCCGGCGATTCCCGGAAGTGCTCGATTTCCTCTGCCACTGCCTGGCGCAGCTCGTCGAGCCCTTCGCCGCTGAGCGAGGACACTTCGCGCACGGCCGCCGCCTCGAGGGCGGTGCCGTCGACGAGGATTTCGATCTCCTCGCGTACCTCGCGCCGCCGTGCCGGGTCGGCGAGGTCGACTTTGGTGATGACGACGATACCACGCCGCGTGCCGAGCAGATGGATGATGTCGAGATGTTCCTCGGTTTGCGGCATGACGCCGTCGTCGGCGGCGACGACGAGGAGTACCAGATCGATCCCGTGGGCGCCGGCCAACATGTTGCGAATGAAGCGCTCGTGCCCGGGCACGTCGACGATACCGACTCTTTGGCCCGCCATGTCGAGCCACGCGAAACCGATGTCGATCGAGATGCCGCGCTCTTTCTCTTCGCGCAGTCGATCGGTTTCGATACCGGTGAGCGCTCGGATGAGCTCGGTCTTGCCGTGGTCGATGTGGCCGGCGGTGCCGATGATCATTGGATCAGGTGGGGCCGGGGGCCGGCTCTTTGCCGCGCCGTGTGGGAACCAACGCCGCGGCGTCGTCGACACAGCGACAATCGAGCCACAGGCAATCGTCTTTGACACGGCCGATGATCGGCGGCTCGCTGCGTCGAAAGTCGGCGGCGATCTCACCTGCACCGCGTTGGTCGGCGGTGATGACGACGGCGGCGCTGGCGAGGGTCGCGGTCGGCTGCGCACCGCTGCCGATCTGTGACTGGCAGCGGCGCACGCCGACGTCGTAGCCGTCGCCGAGCGCAGCGCTGATCAGACGCGCCGCTGCGCTCGCCGTTTTCTCGATCTCGCTCGCCGGTCTGGTGAGGTAGCGCAGGGTCGGCAGATCGGCGCCGGGGTCGCCGCTCGTGCGGTAGAGACGCAGCGTCGCGTCGAGCGCTGCCAGGGTCATCTTGTCGCAGCGCAGGGCCCGCTTGAGAGGATTGCTCTGCATCAGCTCGACGGCCTCGCGCTTGCCGGCGATGAGGCCGGCCTGCGGGCCGCCGAGCAGCTTGTCGCCGCTGAAGGTAACCGCGTCGGCGCCGCTGGCGACGCGCTCGGCGACGACCGGCTCGGCCGGCAGTCCGCGCTGCGAGAGATCGAGGAGGGCGCCGCTGCCGAGATCCTCGACCACCGGCACGGCGCTGCGCCGGCCGAGCTCGACCAGCTCCGCCAGCGAGACGTCAGCGGTGAAACCCTCGATCGCGTAGTTCGACGGGTGAACTTTCAGAAGCAATCCGGTGTCGGCACCGATGGCGCCGGCGTAGTCGGAGAGGTGCGTGCGGTTGGTCGTTCCCACCTCGCGCAGGTGCGCGCCACTGCTGGCGCAGATGTCGGGGATCCGAAACGAGCCGCCGATCTCGACCAGCTCACCGCGCGACACGACGACTTCCTTGCCGCGTGCCAGCGTGTTGAGAGCGAGCAGCACGGCGGCGGCGTTGTTGTTGACGACGGCGACCGCCTCGGCCCCGGTCAGCGGCAACAGATGGCGGGCGACGGCGTCGTCGCGCGAACCGCGCGAACCCGAATCGACGTCGTATTCGAGTGCGCACGGTGCACTGGCGACGCTCTCGATTGCGGCGACCGCCTCTGGCGCCAACACGGCGCGACCGAGGTTGGTGTGCAATACGACGCCCGTGGCATTGACGACGCGCTGCGGTGCGCGGCGCGTTTTCTCGGTCAACCGGTGCTCGAGACGGTCGGCCAGAGCGCTGACACTGAGATCGTCGCGCGTGCACCCAGAACGCCGGATCTCCTCGAGCAACGAGCGCAGCTCGGCAACGATCATGTCGCGCGAATGAGTGCGCAGCAACGCAGCCACCGCATCAGAGGCGAGGATATTGTCGACTGATGGAATCGTCCGCAGGTGATTCGCCGTGCCGCCCATTGCAATCAGAACGATTGGTCAATCCGCGGTGCACTGCAAGCGCCCGTGTGTCAGCGACCGAGCGCCGTCAAACCGAGCCCCGTGCCCCCGGACCTGGCGAATGTCGCAGGTGACGAAGGGAAGCGCGCGCTCTTGCCGGGTTCATCGATTGGCAGTGGCGTTGGTCTCCGGTGGCTCGGATCGTTCGCCGCAGGTTTTTGATGAAATTGGAACGCGCTTGAAGTGATCGAGGCACTGCGTGAGGGTGGATGGCAATGGGTGAGAACGAAGGTACTTCAGCCGAGACTGCGGCGCGGAGCGTCGTGGATCGCTTGCGCGGTGCCGGGTTTACGGCCCTCTACGCCGGCGGCTGTGTGCGCGATCGGCTGCTGGGGGAGGAGCCCAGCGACTACGACGTCGCCACCGATGCCGAGCCTGGCGAGGTGCGCCGCCTGTTCGAACGCACGGTGCCGGTGGGTGAGAGCTTCGGCGTCGTGCTGGTGCTGCTCGGCGAGCAGACCATCGAGGTGGCGCGGTTCCGCACCGACGAAGAGTACCGCGATGGCCGCCGGCCGGTGGGGGTTGGCGCCGCCTCGCCGCAGGACGACGCGCAGCGGCGTGATTTCACGATCAATGGCATGTTCTACGACCCGCAGGCCGGTGAAATCATCGACTACGTCGGCGGCAGGGACGATCTGGCGGCCGGCGTCGTGCGGGCGATCGGCGATGCCGGCGAACGCTTCGCCGAGGATCGCCTGCGCATGTTGCGGGCGGTGCGCTTTGCCGCGCGCCTCGGTTTCGACATCGACACGGCGACGATGGCGGCGATGCGGGAGAATGCGCCGACGCTGACGGCGATTGCCTGGGAACGCATCGGCGACGAGGTCGTGCGCATCCTTCGCGAAGGCAACGCCCGGCGCGGCTTCGAGCTGCTCGACGACAGCGGTCTGCTGGCCGTCGTGCTGCCCGAGGTTGCCGCCATGCACGGCGTCGAGCAGTCGCCCGATCACCATCCGGAGGGCGATGTGTTCGAGCACACGATGCGCCTGCTCGCCGGCCTCGACGAGCTCGAGAGGCCGAGTGAGTCGCTGGCGCTCGGCGCCTTGTTGCACGACGTGTCGAAACGCGAGTGCGCCGCACGCAAGGGCGATCGCATCACGTTCTACGGACACGCCGAAGTCGGTGAGAAACGCGCGATTGAAGTCTGCAAGAGGCTGCGGCGCAGCTCGGCGGTTTGGGAGAGGGTTGGCTACCTGGTGCGCAACCACCTGCGAACGGTTTCAGCGCGCGACATGCGGCGGTCGACCCTGCGCCGCTTTCTCTCCGAAGACGGCGTCGACGAGCTGCTCGAGCTCTGCCGGCTCGATGCGCTCGCTTCGAGCGGGGATCTCTCTTCGTACGAGTACTGCATCGAGCAGTTGGCGATGTTCGACGCCGAACCAATCCGCCCTACACCGTTGCTGAACGGCCACGATCTGCTGGCACTGGGTTGGCAGGCCGGGCCGCGTCTCGGCGCGATCCTGAAAGCCGTCGAGGATCTTCAGCTCGAGGGCGAGATCCGCACCCGGGACGAGGCGTTGGCCTGGGTACGCGCCAACGCCGGCACCGACGACAGGCAGGAACGCTCGCCGTGAATCAGGGATTCCTCGTCGAAGTCGACGACGCGACTCTGAAGCGCGAGCGAGCCAAGGCACGCCAGTTGCGGGGGTCGACCTGGTGGCAGCGCAAGTGTTCGGCGGGGATCTGCCACTACTGCGGAGACGACGTCGGCGCCAAAGCCCTCACCATGGACCACCTCATCCCCTTGGTGCGCGGCGGCCGGTCGAACAAGGGCAACCTCGTCCCAGCATGCAAGAAGTGCAACAGCGACAAGAAACATCAGCTCGCCCACGAATGGCGAGCGGCGAAAGGAAACTCGGGTGACGGAGGCTAGTTGAACAGCGTCTTTCTCACAGACAGGGGGTAAACGATGAAAGTGTTTGCGATGGTTTCTTCGCTGGTGTTGTTGGTTCTCGGAGGGCCGGTTCACGCCCAGCGTTTCATGCTCATGGGGGACTCGATTCAAGCGGGCACGGGTTTGTCGGACAAAACCAAGCTCGCGGCGCATCAGTTGGCGGCGAATACCAATACGGTGATCCACAATTTCTCCAGTCCGGGGGCAAGAATCAGCGATGCGGGAATTCTGGCTGGCATGACGCACGATGGGCCCTGTGTGTCTTCGGTTTACGGATTCTTTGGAATGAATGGTCTGATCGTTGCCCTCGGTTCAAACGATTGGTCCAATGACACCGATATCCAGACTTTCGTTGAGGACTATTTGAATCTGCTGGACACGATTCCCCCGGGTCTGCCCGTCGCTTGTATGACGCCGATCTGGCGCACTGACGAGAGCATTCCCAATGGCAGTGGTTTGACGCTGAATCACTTTCGCTACGGGGTCGCGATTGCTTGCGCTGTTCGCGGTCATGCATGGCTCGACGGGCGCAACGCGATTCCAAACGACCCTGCATACCTTGCGGATAGTGTGCACCCGAACGAAGCTGGCCACACGGCGATGGCGACATTCCTCGAAGACGAACTGACCAACCTCGGGTGGATCCAATAGTTGCGGCCAAGAGATAGCGTGCCCGTTAGCTCTGCTGGCCGCGTCGTAGCTCGCGGTAGGAGACGAGATCGACGCCCCTCCTCGCCACTGCGGCGCGGACGCGCGGGCTGGTGAGGGCGGCGAGCTCGATGTCGCCGCGGTAGTGGGCCGGTCGCCAGCGGGTTGCCTCTTCATCGGCGACGGCTGGGTGACAGTAGATCTCCGTCGTGCCGGATTGCAGGGTCTCGACGATGTGGAGCAGGTAGTCCTCGCTGACCTGGCCGGTCTGGTGCAGGCCGTAGATGGAATCGGCATGCGCGATCCCCTTTTCCCGGGCCCGTACGCTCGCGAGCCGGGCGAGAGCGGAGAATACGGCCGCCTCGGCAAACTTGCGGCCGGCGTCGGTGCGATCGTAGCGCAGTGCCGGCCCAACGGCCTCGCGGGTGAGGCGGATGGCGCCGATGTCGTGGCGGGTGGCGACGTCGAGGACGATCGGCAGAACGGCGGGGTGCATGTGGATGTTCAGATGGCCGTCGATGTGAGACGGGCGAACACCGGTGGCGATGAGTTTTTCGACCTGCGCCTCGACCTCCCGCCGCAATTGCTCGCGAATGCGCGGCTGGAAGTAGTAGCGGATGCCGGTGAGGACCGGCTGATCGTCGAAGCGGCCGCTGGCGTCGACGAGATCTGGGATTTCCTCACGGCTGAGTGTGGCGTGTCCCTGGACGAGCACGAGGTGCAATCCGACGCCGAGGCTGGGGTTCTCGGCGGCCAGCGCGGCCGCTTCATCGACTGCGGCGCCGTTCACCATCAGGCTGGTGTTGGTGAGAATTCCGTTGCGGTGGGCGTCGATGATGGCCGCGTTTACCCCCGGCGACATGCCGAAGTCGTCGGCCGAGACGATGAGCTCGAGGGCGGCTGTCACGGGTAGGCCAAGTTGGTTCGGCGGCGCCAAACAATCGTTTGGGGCAAATGGTGGATTGACTTTCCCAAGGTGGAGTTAGACTTTGTCCAATTGCGTTGCCCGGTCAGTGTGTGGCAGCGCGTCGCTGTCTTTGCAATGGAGTTGAGCGAATGACATCGCAGACCGACATGTCGGCGCAGGGCCGGCGGCGCAACGTGCAGCGCCTCGGCGAGGAGACCTTCGACGTCGTCATCGTCGGTGGTGGGGTCACCGGCGCCGGTATCGCCCGCGATGCGGCGTTGCGCGGCCTGCGAGTCGCCCTCGTCGAACGGCGCGACTTTGCCGCCGGTACCAGCAGTCGCTCCTCGAAGCTGATTCACGGTGGCTTGCGATATCTGCAGCAGGGCGACGTCGGCCTGGTCCGCGAATCGGGTGCCGAGCGCTATGTGATCCGGCGCCTGGCGCCACATCTGGCGATTCCGGTAAAAATGCTCTTCCCGCTGCTGAGCCGGCGCGAGTACGCCAAGTTGAGCGTCGGCCTGTGGACCTTCGACAAGTTGGCCGGCGTCGCCGAGGAAGAGCGGCACCGCCTGCTGACGCCGGAAGAGGCTCTGGAGATCGAGCCGCGGCTCTCCGACGACGAGCTCTACGGCGCCGCGCTACACTACGAGTATGTCACCGATGACGCCCGCCTGGTCATCGAGGTGATCAAGTCTGCGGTCAACCTCGGGGCGGTGGTTGCCAATCACGTCGAGGCCGTTGGATTCCGCGTCGAGGACGGCAAGATCACCGGTGTCGAAGCGCGCGACGCGCTCGGCGATGGCGAGGTCGTCGTCTCCGGTCGCGTCGTCATCAACGCCGCCGGACCGTGGGTGGACCGCGTTCGCCTGCTGAGTGAGCCGGACGGCGAGGCTCGCCTGCGTCTGACCAAGGGCGTGCACGTCGGGATTCCCACCAACCGCGTCGGGTTGTCCGGCATCGTCGTCATGAACGCCCGCGACAAGCGCGGTGTATTTGCCATTCCGCGCGGTGCCGTAACCTACCTCGGCACGACCGACACCGACTATCCGGAAATCGACGACTATCCGCAGGTGACCAGCGACGACGTCGACTATCTCATCGACGCCGCCAATCGCACCTTTCAACTGACCCAGCCGCTGACCAGCGATGACGTCGTCAACGCGTGGGCCGGCCTGCGCCCTCTCTTGCAGCAAGAGGGGAAGGAGCCGACCGAGCTCTCGCGGCAGGATGAAATCATGACCAACGATGCCGGCTTGGTGTCGATCGCCGGTGGCAAGTTGACCACCTTTCGCTGCATGGCCGAGCGAGTCATGGATCTGGTGTGTGGCAAGTTGGTCGAAGCCGGGCAGAACCTGCCGCCGCCGATTGCGCTCAGCGACGAGCATCCGCTCAGTGGCGGTGAGACCGGCCTCGATCTGGCTCGCTTCGAAGACTATCTGGCCAGTCGTGTACGCGATGTGAAGCGGCCGGTCATCGAGCGGTTGGTCCGTCTCTACGGAAGCAATGCCATTGCCATCGTCGACTGCATGGAGCGCGACCCGCAGCGGGCCAGACTGTACTCGCACACCAGCCTACTGACGCCGGCCGAGGTGGAGTACAACGTCAAGCACGAAATGGCGATGACGCTGCAGGACGTCATGGAGCGCCGAACGCGGGCGTTGCTGTGGGAGCTCGACTGCGGGTCGGCAGTCGCCGAGCGCGTGTCGGAGACGATGGCGGCGCTGCTCGGCTGGGACGATATCCGGCGCGAGCGCGATCTCAACGAGTACCGCACGCTGGTCGATGTGTTGCGGGCGCCGGTGGTCGAAGCGGATGCGGTCGAAGAGGTAGCGCAGGCGGCGCATGGCTGAAGCGGAGCTGGCAGCGCTGCGCAAGGAGGTCTCGGCGGTCGTCGGGCCCGAGTCGGTCGCCTGGGACGATGAAACTCTGGCCGGGCACCGGCACGACACCTGGCCACTCTCTCTGTTGCGCGCTCACCGCGGCGAGTTGCGCGACGATCCAGTCTGCGTCGTCTCACCGCAATCGGTGGAGCAGGTGGCGGCGCTGCTGCGCTTTGCCAACCAGCGTCGGCTTCCGGTTTTTCCCTTCGGCGCCGGCTCTGGCGTCTGCGGCGGCGTGCTGGTGGCGCCGGGGGCGATCGTCGTCGACATGCGGCGCATGAACCGGATTCTCGAGCTCGAGGAGATCTCTCTCTTTGCGCGCGTGCAGGCGGGAATGATGGGCAATGAATTCGAGGCCCAGCTCAACCGGAGTGGCTATTCGATGGGACACTTTCCCCAGTCGATCGATCTCTCGACGATCGGCGGCTGGGTGTCGACGCGGGCGGCGGGTCAGTTTTCCTCGCGCTACGGCTCGATCGAAGACATGTTGCTCGGGCTGGAAGTCGTCCTGGCGAGTGGCGAGAGCGTTCGTATCGCGCCGTCGCCCCGGCGCTCGGCCGGGCCCGACTTGCGCCATCTCTTTCTCGGCGCTGAGGGAACCCTGGGCATCGTGACGGAAGCGACCGTGCGCGTGTTTCCGCAGCCGGAAAGTCGCCGCATGAGCGCTTTCTCGTTCGCCGACTTCGACAGTGGGTTGCAGGCGATTCGCCACCTCGTGCGCAGCGGTTGGCGGCCGCCTGTGTTGCGGTTGTACGACGCCGCCGAAACCGGCCGTCACTTTGGCCAATGGGCCGACGACGACGCTTGTTTCCTGCTCATCCTGAGTGAAGGGAACGTCGCCCTGTGCAGCGCCGAAGCCGACGGCTGTCGCGAGATCTGCACGTCGATGCAGGGCACCGAAATCGGCGAGGAGCCGGTCGCGCACTGGTTGCAGGAGCGCAATCACGTCCCCAGCCTGAGCGATCTCGTCGCCAAGGGCTTCGTCGTCGACACCGTCGAAGTCACGGCGGATTGGACTCACATCGGCGAGCTCTACCGCACCGTCATCGAAGCGGTCGGCGAGGTCGAGAGTCTGCTCCTGGTTTCGGGACACAGCTCGCATTCGTACGCGCAGGGAACCAACATATACTTTACCTTCATCGCGCAACCGGAGGATCCCGCCAACGGAGAGTCGATCTATCTCGAGTGTTGGCGGCGCGCCATGGATGCGACCGTGCGTTGCGGCGGCTCGATTTCACACCATCATGGGATCGGCCGCTTGCGCCGGGCGTGGATGCGCGACGAGCACGGCGCCGGTATCGAGGTCATGCGTGCGCTCAAGGACGCCCTCGATCCAAACGCGATCCTGAACCCGGGCGCCTTGCTTCCCGACTGAGCGAGCGATCGCGTGTACGTTCTTGCCATCGACGAGGGGACGACCGGTGTGCGGGCGCTGGTTTTCGATGAGCACGGCCGCATGCTGGGCGGCGCTTACGAAGAGGTTTCCGCTCTCTACCCGCAACCTGGGCTGATCGAGCAGGACGCTCGGCACCTGTGGGAGAAAACACTGGCAGTGACGCGCCGGGCGCTCGTCGAGTGCGGCATCGGCGCCGCTGATCTCTCTGCCGTCGGCGTTGCGACGCAGCGGGCGACCGTAGTGGTGTGGGATCGCGCCAGCGGCGAGCCGGTGTGTCCGGCCATCGGGTGGCAGGATACCCGCGCCGCCGACCGCGTCGACGCGTTGTTGGCGGAGGGCATCATCGTCACCGCTCAGGCGTCGGCGACCAAGCTCGAGTGGCTGCTGCGCGAGGTTCCCGATTTGCGCAAGCGTGCCGAGGCCGGCGAGCTCTGTTTCGGCGGCGTCGACTGTTGGATCGTCTGGCAGCTCACCGGTGGTGCGGCGCACGTGACCGATCACTCGAACGCGTCGTGCACGGCGATGACGGATCCCTTCACCGGCGAGTGGTCTGCCGACGTGCTGGCTGGCTTGGGTGTGCCGGGATCGATGATGCCCCGGGTCGTCGAGACCAGTGGTGTCTGCGCCGAAACTTCGGCGGATGTGCTCGGTGCCGTCGTACCGATCGCCGCCATTGCCGGCGATCAGCAGGCGGCGATGTTTGCCGAGCTCGCCCTCGACAAAGGCGAGGCAAAGATCACCTACGGCACCTCGGGAATGGTCGACATCAACACCGGCGACTCGCTCATTCTCTCAGAGAATGGCGCCTACCCCTTGGTGGCGTGGTGTCTGGCCGGCGAGCGCACCTGGTGTCTGGAAGGAACCGTCGTCACCGCGGGTGCCGCAGTGCAGTGGCTGCGCGACGGTCTCGGGATCATCGACAGTCCGGCGCAGACCGGTCCGCTCGCCGCTTCGGTTGCCGACAGCGGCGGCGTCTGGGTCGTCCCCGCGCTGCAGGGCCTGGGGACACCGCACATGGATTTCGACGGACGCGCGGTCGTCGGTGGAATATCGCGCCACACCACCGCCGCGCACGTCGTGCGGGCGCTCTTCGATGGTATCGCCTGCCGCACACGCGAAGCGCTCGACGCCTTGGGCGCCGACGTCGGCACGCCGCGGCCGGAGCGCTTGCGCGTCGATGGCGGCGCGGCGGCGAACGACGTCCTCCTGCAGTCGCTCGCCGATACGCTCGGACAGCCGGTCGAACGGCCTGAAACCGTGCAAGCTACGGCGTTGGGAATCGCCTTCCTCGCGGGCTTGGCGACCGGCGTCTGGAGCGGCGTCGACGAGCTGCGCCAGACTTGGCGTTCGGGGGGACTCTTCGAACCGTCGATCAGCGAGGACGAGCGCGAGCAACGCTACGACGCCTGGCGCAAGGTCGTTGCCGCCGCCCGCCTCGGTTCACTCGGCGGGTAGCAAGCATTCGCACACCGGTACTGGGCGGGGCCAATCCCCCTGCCCGGTACCGGTAGATGGGTATGGATGTCGTGCCGACCAGATGCGCGTGTGCGGGTGGGGATCAGTTCCAGAGCACGCCGATGCCGGCGCCGGCGCCCCATTCGCCGCGCGATAGGCCGGACTTGGTGTTGAGGCCCCAGCGCGAAGAGTAACTTCCTTTCGACCCAGCGGTGCCGCCCGAGATTCCGTAGGAGCCACTGGCGGAGAGCTGCAGGTCGAGCTTGCCGAGCTCGATCAGATAGTCGAGACCCGGCTGGACGGCGACGACGTTGCGGTCGTTTCCTTCGGTGAACTGCTGGCCGGCGATCTCGAGGCGCAGGCCGAGCTTGTCGAGCACCGGCACCTTGACCGCTCCGCCGTAGAGGATCGACTCGGGTGCGCCGTTGGCGCGGTGGTGATTGATGAAGTTGTAGCCGATGTGGAGGTTGAGGTCGGCCGGACCGAGGTGCGCCGTTCCGGTTACGAAAGGCAGGACCGCCACTTCTCCGGTGCTGATGCCGACACTCTCGCCGCCGCCGGGGAAAGTGATCATCAGGCCGGCGCCGAAGTCGAAGGCTTCTTTGCGCAGGGGAACGTATTTCAAGTGGGTGCGAATATCGCCGACATCGTCCTGGCCGGGGCCACGGGCGTCGCCGCGGTTGGTGTGGTAGGGAATGACGACGCCACCCTGGAACATGGTACCGCCCATCAGCAGGCGAATCTCACCGGTTGCCGATTCCTGCTCGGTCGAGGTGCTGCCGAACGTAACCGTGTCATCCTTGGTGTAGAATCCGGCGATGCCGAAGTACGAGCCTGTGACGGTGTCGAACTCCAGGTGATCAAAGTTGCGGATTTGCAACTTGGTTGTCTCGTCGGCGAGGCCTTGCTGTGCGAAGACGAACAAGAATGCACTGCCGATCGAGATGATTGCCCACCGAGCGGTTCTACCCATGGATAACCCCCTTTGACGAGAACGACTGGTTTCGCTGGTTTCCCGGACGATGGGAGCGCTTGCCTCTCATCGCCGCAGCACTGATTTGCGGCAGCATGTCGATATCGCAAATCGAATGCAAGCGCTCGCGAATGCGGTTGCCGCTGTGGCCGAGCACGCGTTAGGATCGCCGATCTCATGTCCCAATACGTAGCAGACAGCTCGGCGGCGACGCCGGTCGAGAACCTCGATCAGCTCATCGACTATTTCGTCGCTGCCGCCAAGCCGAGTGACGCCTGGGGAATCGGTACAGAGTACGAAAAAGTAGCAGTGCGCCTGGAGGACGGTCATGCCGTACCGTTTTCCGGTCCGCGCGGTATCGAAGCGTTGCTCACCGGCTTGGCGGAGCGGTACGAGTGGGAGCCGCTGCAGGAGGTTGGGCGAACCGTGGCCCTGGGCGGCGAGAAGGCATCGATCACCTTGGAGCCGGGCGGCCAATTGGAGCTCAGCGGCGAAGTCTGCGACAGCGTCCACTGCGCCCACGCCGAGTTGCGGCGTCACATCGAAGAAATCGTCGCCGTCGGCGATACCATGCAGATCGCCTTTCTCGGTCTCGGGATGCAGCCGATCAGCCGGGTCGAGGAGATTGAATGGGTGCCCAAGCGGCGCTACGCGATCATGCGCCCGTACATGAGTCGGGTCGGCACCATGGGTCAGCGAATGATGGCGCAGACGGCGACGGTCCAGGTCAACCTCGACTACGCGAGCGAAGCGGACGCCATGAGCAAAATGCGCCTCGGTATGGCGTTGTCGCCGCTGCTCTACGCGATGTTCGCCAACTCGCCTCTGTGCGACGGCGACCTGAACGGCTTTGTATCCTTCCGCGGCCACATCTGGACAGACACCGATCCGGCGCGCTGCGGTCTGTTGGACTTCATCTTCGAGGACAGTGCCGGTTTCGATCGCTACGCTGAGTATGCGCTCGACGTGCCGATGTATTTCATCGTGCGCGACGACGAGTGGATCGACATGACGAGCTCTACATTTCGCGACTACCTGCGCGACGGTGTCGGCCAGCATCGCGCCACCATGGCGGACTGGGATTCACACCTGACGACGCTCTTTCCCGAGGCCCGGCTCAAGCGCTACATCGAGCTGCGTTCGGTCGACAGCCAGGCACCCGAGCTCATGCTCGCCGTCCCGGCGCTGGCCAAGGGAATCTTCTACGACGACGACTGCGTGCTGGCGGCGTGGGATCTCGTCAAGAAGTGGACCCTCGGAGAGCGCGCGGAACTCTATCAGATGGCGCACCGGCGCGGGTTGCACACGAGAGCCGGCACGGCTTCCTTTCGCGATCTGGCCGTCGAGCTGCTGGCGATTGCTCGCGTTGGCTTGCAACGACAAGACGTTCGCAACGATCGCGGCGAGGACGAGAGAATCTACCTGGATGCCATCACTGAGCTCGCCGCGGCGGGCCGCTGTCCTGCCGATCTGGTGATCGACAAGTGGAAGGGGCAGTGGAACCAAAACGTATCGCGCCTGATCGACGGTAGCTCCTACGGCGTTGCGGCTTGATGCCGAAGCGCGGCGATGCGGTTCGCAGTGGACCGCTGGCGGATCGCTACTCACTGGCCCTGCTGGCACTGATCGCCACCGTCGCGGCGATCGCCTACTGGCCTTCGTTCAGTGTTCCATATCAATTCGACGATTACGCGCGCATTTCCGGTAACTGGCACCTGCAGCAACGCCACTGGATCAAGGGCATCGCGCAAATGGGGGGCGTGCGCATCCTCCCGTCGGCGACGCTGGCGTTGAACTTCGCCATCTCCGGAAACGAAACCTGGAGCTTTCACGTCGTCAATCTCGCGGTGCACCTGCTGGCGACGGTGTTTGTGTTTTGCCTGGCTTGGTCGTTGTCGCAAACACCGAGGTTGGCCGGTACGGAGGTAGCCGCGCGGCCGCGGTTCTTCGCCGCCTGCGCGGCGGCGCTCTTTGCCTGCCACCCATTGCAGACGCAAGCGGTGACGTACATCGTGCAGCGCTCGGCTGCGATGGCGACGATGTTCTACGTCGCCAGCGCCTATGCCTACGTCGCCGGTCGACTGGCGCAGGCGAGCGACCGTTCGAACGGCTACCGGCACTTCGCGCTGGCAATCGCCGCCGCCGCGGCGGCGCTACTCTCGAAGGAGAACGCCGTAACCCTGCCGCTGGCGATCGTGCTGATCGAGGTCGCCTTCTTCGGCCGCCGTCAGCTGCGCAACCTGCTGCGCGCCGGCATGTGGCTGGCGCCGGTGGTGGCGCTGCCAGTGCTCTTGAAGCTGGTCGCCTGGTGGATTCGCGCCGGTGGCAAGTCGAAGGGCAGTCTGATCGGTTCCTTCCTGCAGGCGGTGTTCAGCCAAGGCTGGCGCGATGGTCCGGCGGTCGAATCGCTGGACTACTTTCTGACCCAGATGATCGTGCTGCCGCGCTATCTGCGCCTGGTTGCTCTTCCCTTCGGCCTCAACGTCGATCACGACGTCCCGCTGGTCGAAGGGGTCGACGCGGTGGTGATCGCCGGGATGCTCTCGTTGGCAGCGCTGTTGGCGGTGGCGGTGCTCGCTCTGCGCAGGGCGCCGCTGCTCGCCTTTGGCCTCCTTTGGTTCTTCCTCACGCTCAGCCTCGAGTCGAGTTTCATCCCTCTCTACGACACGATGATGGAGCATCGGATGTACATGGCGATGCCGGGGGTGGCGGTTCTGGTCGCCGCGTGTTTGGCGTATTTCGATGCCCGCCACGCCAGCGCCGCGAAAGTTGCTGCCTGTGCGATGGTCGCCGTTCTGTCGGTACTTACTTTCGAGCGCAACCAGGTCTGGCAAAGCGCGCTTTCGCTGTGGTCGGATGCGGCAGAAAAGTCGCCTGGCAAGGCGCGGGTTCACGTCAACGTCGGCGTCGCCCACCACGGCAGGGGCGAGCTCGATGAAGCGATCGCGTCGTATTGCCGCGCGATTGCCGCCGATGCATCAGTACCCGTGGCGCGCGACAACATCGAGATCGCGCTCGAACAGCAAGGGCGGTTGCAGGAAGTTCTGCGCCGCGTCGAGCTCTCGGCGGTCGATCACCCGAGCGCACCCGAAGGTTCGATCGTGCTCGACTACGACCTGTCGAGCGTCGTCTGCCGGTCACACGAAAACGGGGAGAGGCGTTGAGCCTCTCCCCGTGAAATTCACACTACCGGTTTGAACGCTACGGAAGAATCGTCTTCGTCGATGGGAGACAGAGCAGGAAGGCCTTCTTCGCTTGCAACTGCAGAGTTCCCAACTGGTTGACGACTTCGACGCTCGGCCGCGCCGACGGAACCAGCTTCGGGCCCTTGACCTTGTAGCAGGTGAGATGGTCGTCGGTGTTGAGAATGCCCTCACCGTTCTTGTCGACCGGGTTGCAGAACACGAAGGGCCGCTTCGCCTCGAAGGTTCCGTCGTTGATTCCGAACTGGTCGGTCAACGTCACCGGTGTGTTCAGAAACTTCGGATTCTTCAGGTCTTTGACCTTATAACACTTGTAGTGGTCGAGATTGAACTGGGCCGCTGCCGGTGCCGCCATGGCCAGCGTCAAGACGGCGGCGAGCAGGTAGCCTGAAAATATACGCATGAGTACTTCCCCCTGATCCGTACTGCCAGTTCAGTGCCCGTTCCGCTGGTGCGGTGGACCTCCCAGATATGCTACGGCGCTGGCGCGTAAGTCAAGAGAATTGAGGAGAAGGCGGCCAAAACGCGAGCGACGGTACAAATTTGCTCCGGCGGGATTCGCCTTGCCCGGGGAGTGCTTGCGGCGTTTCGGAGCGCTGGCTACGGTCACTCGGATGATCGGGGTTGGTCGAGGGGGATTGCCGCGCGGCGCCGTGCTGGCTGCTTTGGTGCTCGCGGGGTGCCAGACGGGTGGCAGCCCCAGCGAGGGGCCCGGCACGGAGGTCGTAGCGGCGGCGCCCGAGTCGGTGGACGCGGCGGCGGCAGAAACGGCCGGCGAGGCTTTCGCCGAGCTGATGGTTGCCGTGTCGGCCGGCGAGAGCGCCCGGGTTGGCGAGCTGACCCAATCGGGGATCGATCTGAACCGACAAACGGAAGAAGGTTGGACGCCGCTCCTCGCCGCTGCTCACCATGGACACCTACCGATTGCGCAGCGGCTTCTCGACGCCGGCGCCGCTGTCGACGGTGCCAACGCGGCTGGCGAGGTGCCGCTGTTGAAAGCGGTCGAGGCCGGCCACGTTGAAATGGCAAAGGTGTTGCTGGCGCGCAAGGCGCAGGTCGAGGGTAGGAGCCAACGCGGCTGGACGCCTCTGATGGCGGCAGCTTTCGACGGCCGCGTCGAGCTCATCGAGGCATTGATCGAAGCAGGAGCGAAGATCAACGCGCAAGACAGCCTCGGTCCCAGCGCTTTGGTTCGCGCCGCCGGCAACGGCTACGCCGATGCGGTACGGGTTCTGCTCGCGCACGGTGCGACCGTCGACCTCGCCGACAACGAGGGGGTGACGGCGCTGACCGCGGCGTCGGTCAAGGGGCACTTGGATGTAGTGCGCCTGCTCATTGCCGCGGGCGCCGACGTCAACGCGACCAGCAAAGATGGGTGGACACCCTTACTCGTCGCCGCCGCCGGCGGCTTCAGCGAAATCGTCGAGTTGCTCCTCGACCGGGGCGCGCACATCGACGTGCAGGGAAAGAACGATATGTCGGCGCTGATGCTGGCGGCGGTCAACGATTACGCCGAGACGGTTGCAATCTTGGTGAACCGCGGCGCCCGCACCGACCTGCGCAACGTCGAGAAAGAGACTGCCTCGGAAATTGCCAGGTTTTGGGACCACGAAGAGGTGATCCAGGTGTTCGACGCCGCGGCGGCCGGTGGCGCGGCGGCGCCTGTCGTCGAAGCGCCCGAGACGGCGCCGTGAGCGGTTCGCGGGGGGGCGCGCGAGTCGCGGACCGAGTGCGCGCCAGACGCTGGAAGGGGCACGGTTGGCAGTCTTCGGGCACCGTGACCCTGCTCTCCGACTTCGGCGGCAGCGATCCCTATGCCGGTGTCATGCGCGGTGTCGTCCTTCGCTTTGCCCCGGACAGCCGACTGGTCGACCTCACCCACGCCGTGCCGCCCCAGTCGATCGAAGTCGGTGCCCTGCTGCTGCGCTCTGCGGTGAGCTATTTCGCCGACGGCTCCGTTCACCTGGCGGTCGTCGACCCCGGTGTCGGCGGCGCCCGCGCCGGCATCGTCGTCGTCACTGATCGGGCGCTCCTGGTCGGACCGGACAACGGGTTGCTCCATCCGAGCGCGGTGTCGCTCGGCCTGCGCGAGGTGCGCCGTATCGAAAACGAGGAGCTCTTGTTGAATCCGATCAGCGCTACCTTCCATGGGCGAGACGTTTTCGCGCCGATCGCCGGCCGCCTCGCGGCGGGGATGGCCCCGCAATCGGTCGGGCCGGAGGCGCCGGCGATGGAGCGTTTGCAAGGGATCGATCCCAGCGTCGACGGTGATGAGATCGTGGGTAAGGTGATTCACGTCGATCACTTTGGCAACTTGATCTCGAACATCGCGATGGAGATGGTGGCCGGAGCAGATGTTTCGGTTCGCGTCGGCGACCATGTCGTCGAGGGCCTGAGCAAGACCTACGGCGACGTCGCAAAGATGGAGATGGCGGTGGTTGGCAACAGTTGGGGAACACTCGAAATCGCGCAAAACGGCGGCAACGCAGCGCTGGCACTGGCTGTGGATCGTGATGCTGTCGTGCGCGTTGCAAGACGGGAATCGCATGCGTTCTGAGGAGATGTACCTGCCGCTCGACGGCGAGCGCCCGCGCGAGCGCGGCGGTGTCGTCGTTCATGCGCTCCTCTTCGTGCTGACCTTCATCACTACGGCGGCGGCGAACGCGCGTTTTCACGGCGCCGACTTGCTCGCCCATCCGAGCGACATCCAACTCGGCTTTCCCTACGCCGTCACCCTGATGTCGATTCTCTTCGCTCACGAGCTCGGCCACTACGCCATGGCGCGCGCCCACAACGTCGAAGCGACGCTTCCCTACTTCATCCCGGCTCCGCCTTTTTTTTTCATCGGTACCTTCGGTGCGTTCATCCGCATGAAAAGCGTGCCCGACAACCGCCGGGCGCTCTTCGACATCGGTGCCGCGGGTCCCTGGGGCGGTTTTCTCGTCGCCGTGCCGGCACTCTTCTTCGGTCTCGGTCTTTCCGAAGTCGTCCCGACTCCGGAGTCCGAGTTGTCCGGACTGATGTTTCGCGAGCCGCTGATCATGCAGGCGATGAGCGCCTACCTACTCGGTGTCGATCCGCAGCAGGCGACGGTCATGTTGCACCCCATCGCCTTGGCTGCCTGGGTGGGTTTTCTGGTGACGGCGCTCAATCTGCTGCCGGTCGGCCAGCTCGACGGCGGCCACGTCAGCTACGCGGTGCTCGGCGAGCGCTGGCACGCGTGGATTTCGCGCGGTGCGGTCGTCGGTTTACTGGTCCTCGGTTTCGGCGGCTGGTCGGGCTGGTTGGCTTGGGTGGTGCTCCTCGTGGCGATCGGCTTCCGCCACCCGCGCACCGGTGATCCGAGCATGCCTCTGAACCGCTTGCGTGTCTTCTTCGCAGTCTTGACCGTCGTCATCTTCATCCTGGTCTTCATGCCGGAACCGATCGTCTATCAGCCCGAGCCGATCATGATTCCAGCCGGGGAGATGCTCGAGGTATGAGATCCGCCGGGCCGCAACCGTCGACGCAGGAGAGCCAACGATGAGCGAACGCCCCTCTTGGGACGAGTACTTCATGACCATCACGCGCCAGGTTGCCGAGCGCTCGACCTGCCTGCGCGCCAAAGTGGGGGCCGTGATCGTGCGCGACCGCAACATCCTGGCGACGGGGTACAACGGTTCGCCGGCAGGCCAGCCGCACTGCCTCGACGCGGGATGCCTCGTCTACAAGTCGACGACGCCGGCGGGAGAGATCGAGGAAAACTGCTTTCGCACGATCCATGCGGAAATCAACGCAATCGCCCAAGCCGCGAAAAACGGGGCGGCGATCGGTGGGGCCGACATCTACGTCACCCACACACCGTGCATCCATTGCTTCAAGACGCTGCTCAACACCGGCATCACGCGCATCTGCTACGACAAAGAGTACAAGCTCGACACGCTCGGCGAGCTGCGCCGTCTGGCACCGGGTGTCGAGTTGGTGCAGGTCCACTGACCGCGCTGCGAATGCGACGAGTCGCCGTAGCCGCGGTGTTGCTCTGTCTGGCGGCCCCGTTGTTGGTCTGGGCATTGGGAGCGGGTGTCTTTGGTTCGCACTGGGGTGCCGGCGTACCGACCGAGCGGGCGCTGCCTGCGGCGGTCGTGCATGCGCGGGCACAGAGACAGGCCGCCGCCGGGGAAGACAAGCAAGTTCTCTTCGGCGATCTGCACGTTCACACGACGTTTTCTCTCGATGCTTTCATGATGGCGCTGCCGGTGACCGGCGGCCAGGGTGCGCGTCCGGTTGCCGACGCGTGTGATTTCGCACGCTTCTGCTCGGATCTGGATTTCTGGTCGATCAACGACCACGCGATCGGCCTGACGCCGCGCGCCTGGCGCGAAACGGTCGATGCCATCCGCCAGTGCAATGCCGTCGCCGGCGATCCGGACAATCCCGATGTCGTCGCCTTTCTCGGCTGGGAGTGGACGCAGTTTGGTACCACTCCCGACAACCACTACGGCCACAAGAACGTGGTACTTCGCGATCTCGCCGACGGCGCCATCCCGACCCGGCCGATCGCGGCACGAGCACCGGCCGATGCTTTTGACCGCGATCCCGAGGCCGTACCCGGCGTGATGGCGATGGGTCTATTGCCGCTGCTGCGGCCGAGCCGCTCGGCGCTCGACTTCGTACGTTTCATGCGCGACATGATCGCCATCGAGGACTGCCCAGATGGCGTCGCCGTGCGCGAGCTGCCGGCCGATTGCCGGGAATCGACGCTGACACCTGCCGGTCTCTTCGCCAAGCTCGACGACTGGAACGTCGCGTCGATGGTAATCCCGCACGGAACGACCTGGGGATTCTATACGCCGCACGGATCTTCGTGGGACAAACAACTCACAGCCGACATGCACGACGAGGATCGACAGATTCTCATCGAGGTCTTTTCGGGACACGGCAACTCGGAGGAGTTTCGGCCGTGGGCCGGGGTCGGGCGTTCGCGCACCGGCGAGCCGATCTGCCCTCGCCCGAGTGCCGACTACCTGCCCTCGTGCTGGCGGGCTGGTGAGATCATCGAGGAGCGCTGTCGGGCGCGGGGGGAAGCGGAGGCGGAGTGTGGCAAACGCGCTGCCGAAGCGCGCCAGCGCTACGTCGCCGGCGACGTCCTCGGCCACTTGACGGTTCCCGGCGTCGAGGCCGGCGAGTGGCTCGACAGCGGCCAGTGCCGCGACTGCTTCCAGCCGGCCTTCAACTACCGGCCGCGCTCTTCGGTGCAGTACATCATGGGATTGCGCGACTTCGACGATTCGGGCACCGAGAGGCGTTTCAACTTCGGTTTCATCGCCTCTAGTGACAACCACACCGGACGGCCGGGCACGGGCTACAAGGAGTACGCAAGGCGCCAGATGACAGAGGCGCGTTTACCGGGTGCTGGTGTCGAGATGTTCGGCGCCCTGCCGGCCGAAGAAGCGGTGGCGCGTTCGCGGCGCTTCGAACCGGAGTTGCTCAGTGGCAAGTTCTTCGCCGCGCGAGAGTCCGAGCGCGCGGCTTCCTTCTTTCTCACCGGCGGCCTGGCGGCCGTGCACGCGGCGGGGCGCAGCCGGCAAGCCATTTGGGACGCCTTGCAACGCCGCGAAGTATACGGCACCAGCGGCCCGCGCATCCTGCTGTGGTTTGATCTGCTCACCGCTGTCGCCGGCGAGAGGGATGTGCCGATGGGGGGCGAAGCGAGGCGCGGAACGGCTCCGGTTTTTCGCGTGCGCGCG
Organism: uncultured Binatia bacterium (SeqCode); assembly: GCA_965216585.1. Lineage (GTDB taxonomy): Bacteria > Desulfobacterota > Binatia > HRBIN30 > CADEER01 > CADEER01. Next base: position 2,775,626 of record CBDCGC010000003.1, read on the forward strand.
CTCGGTTCATTCGAGCAAAGGGATGGGTGTCCGTCGTACGCGCAACAATCCCTACCGGCGGATCGCCTCGAGCACCTCTGCGCCGGCGAGTGCTACTACCCGAGCGACCGGCGGCGCCGCATCAGTCGCGTCGAGCTGGTCCGCGTCGCCCTGCGCGGCCGGCGCCGCGAGCCGGCGGTCGGATTGGTCGACGATCCGTGGAAAGTCATCCCCTGTGCCGCTGGGAACGACGGTTGCGTCGTCGAGATCGCCGATCCGGAGTTCGCCGAGTACCGGCGTGACGTTCTCTACTATGTCCGCGCCATCGAGGAGCCGAGCCTGGCGGTCAACGCCGACCCGCTGCGTTGCGACGTCGGCCAGAACGGCCGCTGTGTCGAGACCCATCCATGCAGCGGCGACGGTGATGAATGCCTGGCGGAGACTGAAGAACGCGCCTGGTCGTCGCCCATTCTGGTGCGCTGGCAGGCGCCGGTGACCGCCCCAGCCGAAGATCAGCCGGTATCGGCGCAGTAGGCGCGAATGTGCGCGACGAAGCCGCCGCCGAGATCCTTGAGCTTCTTTTCGCCGACACCGTAGACGCCGGCAAACTCCTCCAGCGTCGTTGGTCGCAGGCGCGCCAGCTCGCGTAGCGTCGCATCGCCGAAGATCACGTAGGCCGGCACGCCGCGCTGACTGGCGAGATCGCGTCGCAGATCGCGCAAGCTCTCGAAAAGACCCCGGTCGACCCCGTCCCAGGACTCGTTCTCAGCGCGGCTGGCCCGCACTTTTTCGCCGCCGCGTGGTTTCTGCAGCTTGACCCGGCGCTCGTCGCGCATGACCTCCCAGGAGCTCGAGTTGAGCGCGAGAATCGGACGGTCGCCCTCGCTGCGGTCGATCAGCCCCTGATCGACGAGCTGGTAGATCAAGTTGAGAATCGCTTTGCGGGGCAGCTCCGACAGCAATCCGTGTGTCGACAATTGATCGTGGCGCCATTGGCGGATGCGCGCGGTGCTGGCGCCGGCGAGAACGTCGGCAATATGCGTTGCGCCGAAGCGCTGGTCGGTGCGGGCGATGCACGACAGGATTTTCTGCGCCGTCGTCGTCCCGTCTTCGACACCCTCGACTTCGTCCAGGCATACGTCGCAGGCGTCGCACTTCTCCTCGTTGTAGGGTTGGCCGAAGTACTCGCACAACGCGGCGTGCCGGCAGCGTACGCTGGCGGCGTAGTTGCGCATTTGGTGCAGCAACCCGATGGAAGTTTGCAGCACTTCCTCGGGCGCTTCCGCTTCGGCCGAGCTGCGTTCGATGAGGCGCTGGAGCCTCATCACGTCGGAAGCCGAGTAGAGGACGACGCATTCAGCCGCCAGCCCATCGCGCCCGGCGCGCCCCGCTTCTTGTTGGTAGTGCTCGATCGATTTCGGAATCGCGGTATGGATGACGCAGCGCACGTCACTGCGGTCGATGCCCATGCCGAACGCGACGGTGGCGACGACGACGTCGAGCTCTTCCGACATGAAGGCATCCTGCGTGTCGCGCCGCTGCTCGGCGCTCAATCCGGCGTGGTAGTGATCGGCCTTGACGCCGTTCGCGCGCAACCATCCGGCGAGATCCTCGGTGTCGCGGCGGCTGAGACAATAGACGATGGCGGCAGCGCCGCGGTGCCGGTTGATGATCTGTAGAGTCTGTTGCCGGCGGTCGACGAGGGGGAGAACCCGATACACGAGGTTCGGGCGATCGAAGTCACCGATCAACTCGACGGCATCGCGCAGGCGCAGTTGGCTCATGATGTCGTCGCGCACGCGTGTCGTCGCGGTGGCCGTGAAGGCATGCAGGCTGACGCTGGGGAACCTGACCTTGAGCTCGGCCAGTTGGCGGTATTCGGGCCGGAAGTCGTGCCCCCAGTGGCTGACGCAGTGCGCCTCGTCGATGGCGAAGTCGCGGATGTCGGCGTTGTCCAACCACTGGAGAAAACGCCCCGACAACAGCCGCTCGGGCGCGACGAAGACGAGGCGGTAGCGCCCCTCCGCCATGCCGCGCTCGGTGTCGAGCTGGGCCTCGCGGTCGAGACCGCTGTGTAGCGCCGCCGCCGGGTAACCGAGCTGGCGCAGGCTGTCGACCTGATCCTTCATCAAGGCGATGAGAGGGGAGATGACGACATCGGTGCGCCCGGCGACCAGCGGCGGAATCTGGTAGCACAGCGACTTTCCCCCGCCGGTCGGCAGCACGACGAGAGAGTCGCGCCGCTCGAGCCCGGCTCGGATGGCGTCTCGCTGCAGCGGGCGCAGACCTTCGAACCCCCAGTACTTGCGTAGCGCGTCGTCGATGGCGCCGTCACCAGGCTGCGCGTCCATCCGCCCAAAACTCCATCCCGCCACGCCGGTGTCAAACGGGGGCGCGGCTTGATTTCCGCGCCCGGCGGCCTGCTGTCATTCCGGTGCAGAACACTAAGGCATTTGCAGGAGGTCGTAGGTGTCGCCGAGGCGCGGTGCGAAGGTGGGAATCGACACTTCCTTTTGGATCGTGTCGGCCAGCGCCATCGAAGACTCCGGCTCGCCGTGCACGACGAAAACCGCTCGCGGCGGCCGCTCGGAGGAGCGGAGCCACTTCAGCAAACCGGCGCGGTCGGCGTGCGCCGACAATCCGTGCACGGACATGAACCTGGCCCCGATCGGGATCTTCTGGCCGTGTACCTTGACGCGCTGCGCACCTTCCAGCATCGCCCGGCCGCGTGTGCCCGGCGCCTGGTAGCCGACCAGAACGACGAGGTTCTTCTTGTCCGGCAGCAGGCGCTTGAGGTGGTGCAAGACGCGTCCGCCGGTGAGCATTCCGCTCGATGAGATGATGATGCGCGGTCCCTTCATGCTGTTGAGACGGCGCGAGTCGTCGCCGCTGCGGTGGAACTCGACGTGATCGGGAAAGAGGCGATCGCGCCCCTCGGCGACGATCTCCGCGTCGAGGTTCTCCTCGTTCATGTGCTTGGAGTAGAGCCGCGTCGTGTTGACGGCCATCGGACTGTCGATGTGGATCGGTACTTCGGGTAGCTCGCCGCTCTCCATCGCCTGGCGCAGCAAGAGCGTCACGAGCTGGGCGCGCGCGACGGCGAAAGACGGAATCAAGACGGTGCCGCCGTGACCGAGCGTTTCGGCAAAGGGGCCGCGCAGTTGTTCGACGAAGGGCTCGCTGGCGTGATCGCGGTTGCCGTAGGTGGACTCCATGACCAGGTAGTCGCAGGCGGGGGGTGGCGTCGGGTCGGGGTGGAGGGGCATGTTGTAGCGGCCGACGTCGCCGCTGAAGACGACGGTCCGCTTTCCCACCGAAGATGTCGCTTCGATTTCGATGTGTGCGGAGCCGAGGATGTGTCCGGCGTTGACGAAGCGCGCCCGCAATCGCTCGTCGAGGTCGAGCCATGCGCCGTAGCGAATAGGCCGCATGCGGGCCAGAGCGGCGTGCGCTTCGTCGGAGTTGTAGAGCGGTAAAGCGGGTTTGTGTTTCGAGAATTTCTTCTTGTTGGCGTAGCGCGCGTCTTCTTCTTGGATTTTCGCCGAGTCGAGAAGAAGGATCTCGGCCAGCTCGAGACTTGCCGGTGTCAGGTGGACGAGGCCGCGGTAGCCGAGCTTGACCAGGCGCGGCAGGTAGCCGGCGTGATCGATATGGCTGTGCGTGAGGAGCAGGTGATCCAGCGACGCGATGTCGAAGGGGGGGTCTTCCCAGTTGAGCAAGCGCAGGTCCTTCAAGCCCTGGAACATGCCGCAATCGACGAGGACGGAGGATCCATCCGCCTCGAGCAGATGGCGCGACCCGGTCACGGTGGACGCACCGCCGTGAAAAGAAAGCTCGATCGACATCCGCGTGCAATTTCACACGGCCTCGAAGAACGCAACATTCTGCCCACCTCGGCGAACGCCCTCGAGAAGCGTTGAGTCCGCTTGGCCGCGGCGCTACGTTCAACGCATGCCGCAGCGGCGCGATGCCAGTTCCCGAGGGATAGGTCCGGGGCAACCTATGGCTACGGATCTCGAGAAGAGCACGGTTGGCCCGGCGGACGTCGTCAAAGCGTTGCGGGCGTTGGGTGGCGTGGGGCGCGATCCGAACCGAACCGATCTGATCGGTGACTTCATCGCTTCGCTTACCGGTCCTTCGGCCGATGCACTTTTCGACGAAGTCTGGAGAGACCCCGTCGGTCGGAGGCTGCTGGAAGAGGGGCGCGATCTCGAGAAGACGCTGAACGATCGCGCCTACCTCTCCGCGCTGCCGCCCGGCTCGCTTGGGCGAGCGTACTTCGATTGGACGGCGGCGCGCGATCTATCTGCCGAGGGCTTGGCGGATGCGATCAGTGGGCAGGTGACGAGGACGCTCGACGGACCTCGCCCGACGATGGCGGCGCGGATCGTCGACATGCACGACCTCTGGCACGTGGTCAACGGCTGGGGGTCGGACATCCACGGCGAGCTGCACCTGCTCGGATTCAGCTATGCCCAGCTCGGCGCCTATGCCTGGCTCATTCTCGGATCACTCACTACTCTGGTTCTGGCTTCCGCCGGGCGCCGCGAAGGGATGGGCTACTTGCGCGACTCGATTCGCCGCGGTCGCAAAGCGACGTTGCTGGCCGCGGTCGATTGGGAAGCAATGCTGCCACTGCCTCTCGATGAAGTTCGCCAGCGACTCGGCATCGAGGAGCCCAAACCCTACCGAGAGCTGAAGATCGAAGAGCTCGACGAGATCCGCAAGAAGAGCTCGCTCTTCAAGTTCCTCCAGGCGGTACTACCGGCTGGCTAGCCATTGCGCCGAAGCGCGCAACCGCGTCGAAATGCGACGACATGGGCCCGAAAGAACCGAGGCTCTTCCGGGCCATGCGGGGGAGGGGTGGTGCGGGTCAGGGTAGGGGGCCGGCGCAGCCGAGGACGCTGTCGCCGGTGTCGGTGTCGCCGTTGAGAACCTGATCGAAGTGTGTGCGTTCGCGGTAGCCGAATCCGACGATGTCGTCGCCGACGGCGAGCCGTTTCCAGTCGACCGCGACCGGTAGCTCGATGTTGGTGCCCGACGTCATGTCGTAGACGTTGAGTGCCATGTCTCGCTGCGTGTCACCGTCGCCGTTTTGATCGCTGGCGCCCTGGGACCTTTCCTTGGTCGCGATGGCGAGCAGTGTTGGCCCGACAGCGTAGGACTTCGACTGAAAACCGGTGTTGGCGAGACTCTTGAGCGAAGTGTCGTAGACCTGCATGACGGTGTCGCGGATGTCGCCGTCGCCGTTCAAGTCGACGCGCCCGTTGGGGCGCTCTTTGGAGGCGAAGACGACGTACGGCGCGCTCACGGTGTACCAGATGCGGCGATGTCGCTTGACCGTGGCGATCGTTTCGAGGGCACCGGCGTCGTAGTCATAGGCGCGAAGGGTGCGATCACTGCGATCGCCGTCACCGTTGAGATCGGTTTTTCCAGCCGAGTTTTCGATCGAGCGGAATACGATCGTTCGGTCGATGACGCTGGGATACTCGCCCTGCGCACCAGTGTTGACGACGGCACCGCTGGCCAGGTCGACGGCGTGGATGACGCGGTCGCGTTTGTCGCCGTCGCCGTTGAGGTCGGTTCCGCCCTGGTGGACTTCCGACACCGTGACTGCGGCGAGTGTGTCGCCGATGGCGAGGTGCTTTTGGGCCACTGATAGATTGATCTCGACGAGTGATTGCGTCGCGAAGTTGTAGATCCGTCCGACGTCGTCGTTGACGCGTCCGTCACCGTTGAGATCTCCGAGGTCGTTCTTGGTTTCCGAGATGGCAAAGAGAAGAGCCGTTGGCGAGATCACCATCCTCAGATGCGGGCGAAAGATGGCCAACTCCAGGTTGGTAGCGCTGTTGGTGTTCAAGTCGAAGATGTGCAGAACCGAATCTTTGCGGTCGCCATCGTTGTCGAGATCGACGTCGCCCTGCTTGTTCTCTCGCACGGCGATGGCGATGTGATCGCCGGCGTAGAGGAAGGCGCGTGTGTCGAGTCCGGTATTGGTCAGCGTCTGGGTCTGGAGATCCCAGGCCTGGACGATCGCGTCGCCGCGATCGCCATCACCGTTGAGATCGGTTCTTTGCGCGCGCTCACTGGTCTCGAAGACGACCCTGTTCTCGTCCATGACGTAGCGCTTGTGGTGTGTCGCCTGCTGAGTGTTGGTGAGAGCTCCGCTGGCGAGATCGACGGTGAACAAGACCGTATCGGTGTGATCACCGTCGCCGTTGAAGTCCTGCTTGTTGGACTTGCGCTCGAACACCGCGATGGCGGCCGAAGAACCCGAGGCCAGGAAGTTCTTGGCGGCAACGCCGAGATTGGTGAGGGTGTGTGTCTGCGAGTCGTAGATGTGCGCGACGTCGTCCGAAGTGTCGCCGTCACCGTTGAGATCCACGTGCTGGCTTCTCTCGCTGGCGGTGAAGATCAACCAGTGCTCCGTTGCCGCGACGTCGCGAATGGCCAGCCCCAGGTTGTGGAGTCCGCCGATTGGCGTTGGCGTCGGCGGCGCCGGTGTTGCGGTGTCCGTCGCGGTCGGGATCACCGTCGCCGTCGGAATGTCCGCTGGTGTAGCCGTTGCGGTTGCCGTGTTGAAGGGGGTGCTCGTAAACGTGGCCGATGGCGACGCAGTCGGCGTCGAAGTGGATGTCGCCGTCGGCGTGTTCGTCGGAACGTTGGTCGAAGTGTTCGTTGGTGTATTGGTCGGGGTGCTGGTGGGCGTCTGAGTCGGAGTGTCGGTGGGTGTCTGAGTCGGAGTGTCGGTCGGGGTGTTGGTAGGTGTCTGAGTCGGCGTGTTGGTCGGAGTGTTGGGACGTGTCTGAGTCGGCGTGTTGGTCGGAGTGTTGGGACGTGTCTGAGTCGGCGTGTTGGTCGGAGTGTTGGGACGTGTCTGAGTCGGCGTGTTGGTCGGAGTGTCAGGGTTCGTCGGCGTGTTGGTCGGAGTGTCAGGGTTCGTCGGGGTGTTGGTGGGCGTGTTGGTCGGTGTCGACGTTGCGGTGCTAGTTGGTGCGGGTGTCGCACAATCAGGTACCGCGCTGCATTGAGTTCTGTCGAAGAACGAGTTCGGAGTACAAATGTTTCTACACGACCTCTGTGATCCGGTTCTTTCGCAAATGCCGCTCCCGTCCAGACACTGGCAGCAGCCGGCAGCCCGGGATGGGCTTGGTACGAGGAAGCCCATCAGCGCCACTAGGGCTCCGATGCGCAATAGTCGCTTCAAGCTTCGATTGATAGACGGAGTGGTGCTTGCGGTGCTGCAATGGCTCCGCCGTCGTTTCAGGGTCATAGCACATGGAAAACGCAATCCCCGTGCCAAATCCCTCTTTGCCATGTCGGCAACTATGGTAGTCGCTGTGGACTGGCACTCGAGCCCGACTACTTCGGCGCGTTGTTACGTGCGCTGTCAACTTTTTGGCAACCCGCGATGCCGCATCTGACGTATCGTTGCTTGCCTGCGATACGAACGGTGTGAAACTGCCAGAGTCACTTGGTTTGCGAGGTGGCGAACGGTTTCGGCCAGCGCGGAACTTTCGCCTTGTAGCGTTCGTAGTCGGCGCCGAAGCGTTTCAGCAGCAGTGGTTCTTCTCGATAGACGACGTAGAGATGGGCGATGAGCCACAGAGCGGCTGCGTAGATCAAGAGATGCGCCGATTGGAAGAGCAATGCCTCGCCCAGGATCGTGATGATATATGATGTATACATCGGGTTGCGTGTCCAGCGGTAGGATGCGGAGTGGACGAAGCGCCGCGGCGGATCGATTGGCACCTGCGTTCCATCGCCCTGCTTGACGAAGCTCTCCACCAGCCGTGTTGCCCAGAGGTTGGCGCCGACGATTACCGCAACCGCCAGGGCCGAGGTGACGATCCCGCCGGTGGCGAAGGGGTTGGGGCGCGAGAGGAAGAGAATCGCGCCGGGCGCGACGACGAAGAACATGAACGCGAAGTAGAGGAAGGCGGCGGCTGCTTTCAGGCGCAGGCCGAGTGCTCGCCGTTTGTTGGTTTCACTGTCGTTCATGGCTGAGCTCGACGATCGCCGTGCGGTATCCGCAAGCCGTATTCTCAATCGTCGCGGAGTTTCCGTTCTCTTCGACCGATAGGCGAGCATCTTCCCCGTTCGCTCGAATCCCGCGCAGTGGCCAGTGGTATAAGTCGAGCAAAACGTTTCGCGGTGGGATGACTTGCATCGCCGGGACGTCGATCTCGACGTTCAGCTCTCGATCGTTCTGCACGATGGAGAAGGCCCTGGTGCCGAAACGGGTTAGTGCGACGACGGTCAAGCGAAGGCCGCGCTTCTGCACGACGACCTCGAATCCGTCCGAAACGGTCCCCGCTGTCGTGTGCAGGCGCAGGCGGCGGACGAAATCACCGCCGGCGATCGCGCGGGTCGACGGCAGCGCTTCGTTGCACTCGGCGATCCGCGCTGGGTGGTAGAGGAGCGGAGCGAGACGGGCGCAGCCGTTGATTGCGCAGGTCAGTGCGAGCGACAAGGCGAGGGCGAGCTTCACGAGTGCGGGCCTTTCGCGCCGTCGGGTGCGACGATGATCAGGGAAAGCGGGGCGAGGATGAAGGCGAGCAGCACGCCGGCACCGGTGGTCGTGCCGATGGCGCGCAGAGCCGGGTGCTCGGAGATGGCGAGCGCACCGAAGACGAACACCGTCGTCAGGCACGACAGGAGCAAGCTGAGCATGGTTGGACCGAGGGCATCGCGATCGTTGGCGGTATCGACGAGGAAAACGCCGTAGTCGACGCCCATGCCCATGACCATCATCAGGGCGATCACGTGCACCAGGTTGGTCTCGGTGCCGAACCAGGAAAATGCCCCGAGCAGATAGACGACGACCAGTAGGGACGGCAAGAGCGCCGCACAAGCGGGCCTCCAGGAGCGGTAGCGGAGAAGTAGAACGGCTCCGACGAGAAAGGTGCCGAGCAGGACTTGACGGATCGTCGTCATTCGGAATTCCGCGTAGACTTCGTTGACAAAGGATCTTTGATCGAAGACGACGACGTCTTCCAGGTCTCGCAAGGATTGGCGTACGCGGTCGAGATCCCTGGCGTCGCGCAAGTGGGTGATCAGGGCGACGTCGTCGCCGAGGTTGACGGCCATCGTTTCCAGGAGTGGCGCCAGCGGCGATTGCCGAAGATCGTCGAGCGTCAGTGGCGCTGGTGGATGTCGCAGATCCTCAAAGGCCGTCGCGAACGCGTCGCGGCGAAAACCGACCTCGTGGAAGAGGCTGTTGACGCGTTCGTCCAGGTCGGACTGCCGCCGCAGAGCGGCGAGGTTGCGCTCCTGCAACGAGCGCGACCACAGGACGTCGTGTAGCGAGCGGATGCCGCCGAGCGCGCCGTCGGCGAGCAGCGGCTGCAAGCGCTGGTAGACGAGATCGTTCTTCTCCAGCGCCGACTCGACGTCGCTGGCGCTGGCAATGATGAAACGCCCGCTCTCGAATGCCGGCATGCGCGCGCGCACGCGCTTCTCCTCTTCGACCAGTGTCTCGTCGATGTTGCCGAGGCGCGAAAGATCGTCGACCCAGTGCAGGTGCGGCAGCCAGGCGGCGGCGGCGAGAACGGTGAACAGAGTCAGCGCGCGCAGTAGGCGTGTCTTGTCGCGCAGCGAAACGACGAGTTGACGCAAGGCGCGGGCGGCGCTTTGCGAGAGGTCGGGAATCCGTCGCTTGTCGCCGAGGAAGGCGGGAAGGAAGAACAGAGTCGCCGCCAGGGCGGCGCCGATGCCGGCGATCGAAAAAAAGCCGAGCTCGCGAAAGGCCGGCGATGTCGTCAGCGTCAGCCCGGCAAAGCTCGCCATCGTCGTCAAGGCTCCGAGGATCAGTGATGGTGCCAGTCGCCTGACCGTCTCTTCGGCGCCGACCCCCGGCCCTGAGAGCGCGTGGTGGTTGACCGTGTGGATGGCGTAGTCGATGGCGACGCCGATCAGTGCCGTACCGAAGGCGATCGTCAAGCCGTCGAGCTCGCCAAGCGCTACCAGGCTGGCCGTCGTAGCTGCCAGCATGCCGAAGAGTGCTGGCAACGAGGCCAGCACGAAGGCCATCAGCGTGCGAAAGAAGAGGAGGAAGAGCGCGGCGACACCGAAAAAGGTGCAGGCTCCGATCCAGCGGACGTCGCGTCGGATGCTCTCTTCGGCACGCACGGCGACGCGGTTGGCGCCACTCATTTCGATTTCGACGTCATCGCCCCAGCGGGATTTGATCGCGCTGATGGAACGCTGGAGCTCATCCAAAAACGCCGCCTGTACGCCTGAAGCAAAGTGGGAGTGCACGGTGCTGAGAAGGATGAGCGCGAAGCGATGGTCGCGCGATACCAGGTGACCGTCGTGTGTCGGAAGTGATGGTTGGCTCGCCTGCGAGCGCGCCATGAGGTTCTGCAGAATACCGAGAGGGTCCTTCGCCGCCAGTGGTTTCAAAAAGGTCGAGGTGGGTTGCCGCAGCTCTCGCAGGAGTGCCTGCGCACGCGCCCGCAAGGAGGCGTCGCTGAGGAGCGCTGGGATTTCCGTTTCCGGATTCGGCGATGCGAAGTAGTAACGTCGCGCGGAATAGAGGTCGAGAACGCTGGCGAACGCGTCCTCGCGAAAGTGGGTTCGCACCCAGGCAACCTCCGGGATGTCGGCCAACATGGGCACGAGATCCCGGGCGGCGGCGACGGCGCGATCGATGTCGCCGTTGGCGCTGACGGTGAGCGTCATCGATCGACTCAGCTCACTGGCTGCCAGCTTGCGCGACAGTGCCGCCAGGCGTGCCCGACCACCGTCGGGCATGAAGTTGGTGATGTCGGTGCCGATGTGAAGGTTCGCGGCGCAATAGGCCGACATGCACGCGACCGCCAGCGCGAAGGCGATGCGACGCTGCGGAAGGCTCACGGTGATCGTTGCCCGCCGGTGTCGAAGAACTTCGCGACCTCGGCGCCGGTGAAAACGCGCAGTGGGTCGACTCTCGAGAAGACGGTGTGCGTCGAGTCGCCGTTTGCCTCGTGCATCGTCATCTCGCGCATCGTCGTCGAGTCGCCGCGCATGGTGATCGATGCGATCATCGACTTGAGCGGATCGCGGTGGGGGGTGAGTAGCAGCGACCAACTCTCACCGTCGAGTGCGAAGCGCGTTTCGTAGCGTTTGCGCAGCTCGTCCAGATTGCCGTTGAAAAGCACGAGAAAGGAATCGACGAAGGCCCGTGCGACGGGGTTTGATGCCAGTTGAACACGATTGCCGCCAGATTGATCGTCGAGCACGATTTGTTCGTCATCGATGATCATCCTGGAGGGTCCCGGCTGGGTCGTATGTCGCGCCAGTCGGCCAGGCGGGATGAAGTAGAGCGTGCCCCGCGTTTGCAAGGGCGCGTCGAGGAGGGCGAGCCGTTTCGTCTCGAGGAAGTCGGCTTCGACGCCGGGCGTGCTGGCCATCGAGCGCATCAGGGTTTCCAGCGCCGGGTTCGCCGCCTCGCCGGCCGCTGAGCCGCCGGCGGTCGACAGTGAGAGTCCGATGGCGATGAGCAGGGTGCGGAAATTCACCTGCCGGCCCTCATGGAGCATCGGCGCCACGCGTCCCGAGCGGCAGATCGCCGGCGCGCAGTGAGAGAAGGACTCTGGCGATGTCCTCGTCCTGGCGGCGGTCCTCGACGACCATGGGGATACGGTTGCGCAAAGCCGCGTGCAACTCGCGCGCGCGCACGCCGCACGTTTTCGGACCGCGCAGATCGACCGCCTGGGTGGCCGCCAGGAGGCAGATCGCAGCGACCGTTTCGCAGAGCTCGAGCACGCGCAGGCAGTCGCGAGCAGCGATGGTGCCCATGCTGACCTTGTCCTGGTTGTGGGATTCGGTGCTGCGACTGAAGGCGCTCGCCGGCATCGTCAACTTCAGTGCCTCGGCACTGAGCGCCGAAGCGGAGATCTGCATTGCCTTGAAGCCGTGGTGGACGACGTCATCGCCGGCGACCAGATTGGCTGGCAGCCCGTCACTCGTCTCGGGCGAGCACAAGAGCACCAACTGCCGGTCGAGCAGGTCGGCGACGCTGGCAATCTGTGTCTTCAACAGATCGGCGACCATGCAGACGTGGCCGCCATAGAAGTTGCCGCCGTGCAGGATGCTGCCGTCGTCGGCAATGATGGGATTGTCGTCGACCCCATTGACCTCGGTTTCGAGGATTCCGCGTGTGGCGTCGAGAGCGTCGAGCAGCGCGCCGATCACATGTGGGGCGCAGCGCAGTGAGTAGCGATCCTGCAGGCGAGCGGGCGGTTGCGCGTCGCTGTTTCCGAGGTCGTTGCGAATCCAGGCCCCACAGCGCATTTGCCCGGCATGCGGTTTGGCGGCGAGCAGTCGCTCGTCGAAGTGCTCGCGGTTGCCGTGCATGACGTCGACGAGTACCGCCGTAACGGCGCTGGCCAGGCGGGAGAGGCGCTGGGCGCGGCTGTGGGCGAGGCAACTCAGCGCCGTCATGACGCTGGTGCCGTTCATCAAGGCCAGACTCTCCTTGGGACCCAACGTGAGCGGATCGAGGCCGAGTCGCTCGTGCGCTGCGGCCGAGCTCATCACCTCGCCGGCCAACGTCACCTCGCGTTCGCCCGACAGCGCGGCGGCGAGATAGGACAGCGGCGTCAAATCGCCGGAAGCGCCGACCGAGCCCTCCGACGGGATCTGTGGCAGCAGCCGGAAGGTGAGGAAATCCGCCAGGCGCTCGACGACCTGCCAGCGCACCCCGGATCGCCCTTTGCTGAGCGCCAGCAGTCGAAGCAAAACGACGGCTGCCGCGGCTTCTTCGTCGAGAATTGCGCCGGTACCGCAACCGTGAAAGCGAAACAGGTTCTGCGGCATCTGGGCCTGCTGGTGGCTGGGAATCCGGTTGGTGACAGAGGCCCCGACACCGGTGGTGACGCCGTATACCTGGGCGTCGCCGAGCAGGCGTTCGGCCAGCGCACTTCTCGCTCTTTCGACACCTTCGCGCAGTCTCCCGGTGGGGTCGAGGACCACCGTGCAGCAGCCGCGCGCACCGTCGGCGACATCTTCGATGGCCAGGGGAGCGCCGCCGACGACCAGCGTGCGCGGCGTCGCCGGTGGATCTCTGGGCAAAGAGGCGGTGGTCATCGCAACCAAGGTTACATAACTGGCCGGCGGGGGACGAGCAACGAACGCCGATCGTCCGTGGAATCGGGGGGGAATTCGCGCTAGGACGCACACCTTGCATGAATGGGCTCTTGCGCCTGGCACGCATCGCGCGGGTCGGGCTCACATATCTCCTTTACGGTGGATTGATCGCCGGCACGACCAATGTCGTCGTTCCCGTGCTGAGCTCTCTCGGTGTGTACGCGGGCCGAAGAGACCTGTTGACGCAGAGGTGTCTGCACCATGCGGCGCGCGTCGTTCGCTGGTTGGTCGGTGCGCTGGGAGTCATCGACCTGAGCCTGCACGGTATCGATCGGTTGCGGGCGCCGGGGCCCTTTCTGGTCATCGCCAACCATCCCACCCATCTCGACGCGACGCTGCTCATCTCGATCATGGCCCAGGTCGACAACATCGCCGAGGCGAGCTGGGTGAACGCCCCGGTCATGGGCAAGGCGATTCGCCTGTCCGGGCACTTGCGCAACGACCAGCCGCGCCAGGTCATCGAGGACGGAGTGCAGCGGCTTGCCGAAGGGCGCCGGCTGCTGATCTTTCCCGAGGGCACGCGCTCTCCGCCGGGCCGGATGCATCCCTTCTATCGCGGCGCGGCGCGCATTGCCCTGGCCAGCGAGTGCGACGTCATTCCGGTCGTCATTCGCTGCCACCCCCCCTTCGGCTTGAAGGGACGGCCCTGGTACGACATACCGGAGGATACACCGAGGATGTCGATCTCGGTGGGGACAGCCATGAAAGCGCGGAATTGGATCGATGGAAGTGAGAGCACCGCAGTGGCGGCGCGCAAGGTTACGCAGGCCTGGCGCCAGCATTTTCTCGAAGAGCTGAGCTATGTCGACACTTGATACGATAGAAACGGACCTGAAAACGCTGATCGTCGATGCGCTCGACCTCGAGGACATCGAGCCGGCGGAGATCGAAACCGATGCTCCCCTCTTCGTCGAGGGCCTCGGTTTGGACTCGATCGACGCCCTGGAGCTCGCCGTCGTTCTCGAGGAGAGCTATGGGGTGAAAATCGACGACGACCCCGATCGCAACCAGGTGATCTTCGCGTCGGTGAAGAACCTCGCCGAGTTCGTGCGCGAGAACCGCGCCAAGTAGAACCACCTCCGGCAACCCTTTCCGCTGCACGCGCGGCCGATGGATCGAAGCGACCCCACTTTGTGCGATCTGCTTCACAGCCGGCGCAACGCCGGTGATCTGGTCGCCTTCGACGGCGCCGGCGATCGGAGATGGGGCGATTTCACAGCCCAGGTGGCCGCCCTCGGTGCGGTGCTGGGCCGCGCCGATGCGGCTCGCTGGCTGGTCTACTCCGACGATGCCTACGCCTTCGCTGTTGCACTGTTTGCCATTGCGACGGCGCGCGGCGTTGCCGTGCTGCCGCCGAACGGCCAGGCCGGCACGCTGGCGCGCTTCGCCGGCGACGTCGGTGGGTGCGTGCTCGACGAGGCGCTGCACGAGGCTGCGGGGCGCGGTCCCGTCGTGGCGCCGCTGCTCCAAGTGGCCGGTGCTCCGGTCGACCTGCCACGGTTGGAGCGCGATCAACCGTTCGTCGAGTTTCTCACCTCTGGTTCGAGCGGCGAAAGCAAGCGCGTGGCCAAACGGCTGCGCCATCTCGACGATGAAGTCGTCGTCCTCGAGCGACAGCTCGGCGGCGACTGCGACGGCGCGCGCGTCTACGGAACGGTATCTTGCCAGCACATCTACGGTGCGTTGTTCCGCGTGTTCTGGCCGCTGGCGACAGGGCGGCCGTTTTCTCGCCGGACCTATCTGCACGGCACGGAAGTTGCGCCCCGTCTGTCGGCTTCCCCATCGGTGCTCGTGACGTCGCCGGTGCAACTGGATGCGATGGTGGAATCGCGAGATCTGCAGGGCGTGTCGCCGCGGGCGATCGTCAGCTCGGGCGCACCTCTCGGCGGCAAAACGGCGGCGGCTGTGGCTGCCATGACCGGTACCGAAGTGACCGAGGTTTTCGGTTCGACGGAAACCGGGGGCGTCGCCTGCCGGCAGCGCGCCGTCGACGAGGATGTTGCGTGGCAACCGCATCCCGAGGTCGGCATCGAAATCGACTCGTCGGGCGCCCTTGCGGTGACATCGCCCTTCGTCAGTGCGGGGGAAGATGTCGGCGGCGGTTTGCAGCGCTTCGTCATGGGGGACCGCGTCGAGCTCGACGAAAGGGGCGGGTTCTTTTTGCGCGGTCGCGTCGACCGTATCGTGAAGATCGGCGGCAAGAGACTGTCCCTGCCGGAGATGGAGGGTGACATCTCATCGAATGAGTTGGTTGCCGAAGCGGCGGTAGTGACGATGCGGCGCGGTCGCGACGCGCGCGCCTGTGCGGCGGTCGTACTCAGTGAAGCGGGCGCTTCGCTCGTGCAGCGCCGGGGTCGAACGCATCTCACCCACACGCTCCAGGATGATCTGTCCGGGCTATACGATCGTGTTCTGCTGCCGCGCGTGTGGCGCTTCGTCGCAGAGCTGCCGCGCAACGCGCAGGGAAAGGTGACGGTCGTCGAGTTGCAGAAGCTCTTTGGGGGCGAGGCCGGGGAGCGGCCGCGCGAACCCGAGATCGCGGCGGAAACGATTTCCGAGCGGGCCATCAAACGCCACTGTCGCGTTCCCGAGGACCTGGTGTTCTTCGCCGGCCACTTCGATTCATTCCCCATCGTTCCGGGTGTCGTTCAGGTGGGCTGGGTGGTTTCGGCACTGGCAACGCTGTGCGGGTCGGCACCGCGTGTCGAAGAAATTCGCGCCCTCAAGCTCAAGACGCCGCTGGCGCCCGGCGACGAGTTCGATCTGGCGGTCGAAGTGGACGAAGGGGGAATTGCCCGGTTCTCTCTTCGCCGCGGCGAGATCGAGCTGTCGTCCGGCCGAATCGCGTTGTCGGCGGAGTGACGGGGAGTCGATGCCGGCGGACGACGCAGAAACCCTCCGCGTGTGGGTGTTGATTCCGATCTACGACCACGGATCGACGATTGGCGACGTCGTCGCCGAGCTGGTGGAGATTGGCCTTCCTTGTTTGATCGTCGATGACGGCAGCGCCGGTGCCACCCGCGCCGTGCTCGACGGGCTCGCCGAGCGCTACCCCTGGGTTGTGTTGGAGCGGCTGGCCGTGAACCGCGGCAAGGGGTTCGCGTTGCAGCACGGCTTTCGCGTCGCGCGGGCGGCCGGCGCGACGCACGTCATCCACCTCGACGCCGATGGCCAGCACTGCCTACCCGACGTTCGGCGTTTCGTCGACCTGCTCGAAGACGACCCGGAGGTGGCGGTTTTTGGCTCGCCGGTGTTCGACGCGAGTGTCCCGCGCCGCCGACTCTATGCCCGCCAGCTCTCTCGCTGGATCGTCTGGCTGTGCACGCTCTCCTTTGCCATCGACGACCCGCTGTGTGGGTTTCGGGCACTGCCACTGGAGAGGACGTTGCAGGTTCTCGATCGCGAGTCTCTCGGCAACCATATGGAAATGGAGCCGGGCCTTGCCGTGGTGTTGGTTTGGGCGGGCGTACGCGCCGTCTCTCTGCCGACCCGGGTGCGCTACCTGCCGGGTGGGCTGTCGCATTTCGACGCGGTGGCGGACACCTTGCGCCTGGCCGGCCTCTACCTTCGCTTGGTGGTGCGAATGTTGCCCCGTATCCCGCGCCTGCTGGCGCGATCGTCGGCGCCGGCCGTCGATTGACCCGCTGCGCCGACCTCGCAAGACTCCGCTGGAGATGGCCAATCTGTCGCAATGGGAAACGATCGCCGAGTCCGGCTCGATGGCGGCCATGCGCACGATGGCGTGGATCCATCGGGTGGCCGGGCGGCGGTTGTCGCTTCTCGTTCTCTACCCGATTGCTGCGTACTTCTATTTGCGCCGGCCGGTCGCGCGGCAGACGACGGTCGACTATCTGACGACGCTGCAGGCGTGGACGGGTGGCCGTGTTCCGCTCGAGCCGCCACGGCCGCACGATACTTTTCACCACATCCTTTCGTTCGCCATCAATCTCTACGACCGCATGGTTGCCTGGGGCGGTGGCTTTGCCTCGTTTCACTTCGATCACAGCGGCAGCGAGCATCTCTTTCGGCTCGCTGCCGAAAAGCGCGGTGGTATTCTGCTCGGTGCCCACGTCGGGAGCTTCGACATGCCCCGCATTCTCGCCGGCCAGCATGGAGTCGTGCTCAACGTTCTCATGTATACCGAGCAGGCCGAGCGAGTGTCTTCGTTTTTTGCCAGACTCGATCCGAGCAGTCGCCTGCGCGTACTGCGCATCGACCCGTCGTCGGCGCAGACAGGGTTCGCCATCAAGAGATGCCTCGATCGCGGCGAGTTCGTCGGAATTCTCGCCGACCGAATACCGCCCGGTAGCAAGGAAGAAGTGGCGATCGTCGACTTTCTCGGCCGGCCGGCGCGCTTTCCGCTCAGTCCCTACCTGCTCGCCTGCACCTTGGGCTGTCCATTGTTGACATCGATGTGCGTGCGCACTGGTGACGGGCGCTACTGCGCCGCGGTCGACGTTCTCACCGAAGGCGAAAAGATCCCGCGCCGGGTGCGCGGTGAGCGCGCCGGGCAACTGTTGGCTGCGTACGTGCGCACGCTCGAAAACCACTGCCGTGACTGGCCGCTGCAGTGGTTCAATTTTTACGACTTCTGGGCAATGCCCGCCTCGGCCCGGCGCCGCGACGTCGAGTCGCTCGCTTCTTGAGGCACAGCCGGCCATGGCCTTTGCCAACCCTCGCGATCTCGTCCCGCACTCCGGGCAGATGCTCCTCCTGCACTCGGTGGTGACGCACGACGCCGAGCAAACCGTGTGCGAGGTTCGCGTCGCCGACAGCACTCTGTTCAGAAACGAGGGCGGTGACGTCCCGGCTTGGGTGGGCATCGAGTACATGGCCCAGTGCATCGCTGCGCACGGTGGCTTGGTTGCCCGGACCAGCGGAAAGCCGCCGCAGCCGGGGATGTTGCTCGGCACGCGCCGGCTCGAGATCAACGTTCCCACCTTCGCCTCGAATCAGGTCTTGCACGTGTCGGCGCGAAGTGTGCACGTTGGCGCGGAAATGGTTTCCTTTGCCTGTGAAATCCGCGATGCGACGGCTGGGGGCGTGCTGGCGGTAGGGCGTTTGAACGTCTACGTTGGCAAGGAGATTGCGGGAGATTCCGAGTCGTGAGCCGCGCGAAAGTGGATGCGGATGCGCCGCGCCGTGTGTTGGTAACAGGTGGCAGCCGAGGGATTGGCCGGGCGGTTTGTACGGCCCTGGCGTCGGATGGGTTTGATGTCGCGATCAACTACCGGTCCAACGAAGAAGCGGCCGCCAGTGTTCGTCGTGAAGTCGAGTCGATCGGTCGCACGGCCTCGCTGTTGCACTTCGACGTCGCCGCTCGCGAAGAATGCGTGACCGCCATCGAAGCCGACATGGCGACCGGCGGTGCCTACTACGGCGTCGTTTGCAACGCCGGGATCCGCGCCGATGCAGCGTTCCCGACGATCAAAGGTGAAGACTGGGACCGCGTGCTACGCACCAATCTCGACGCGTTCTACAACGTCCTGCAGCCGGTTACGATGCCGATGATCCGGGCGCGCCGCGGCGGCCGCATCGTTGCCATGACCTCGCTGGCTGGTCTCACCGGCAACCGCGGACAGGTATCCTATGCCGCTTCGAAGGCGGGCTTGATCGGTGCCGCCAAGTCGCTGGCGCAGGAGCTCGCCAAACGCAAGATTACCGTCAACTGCGTCGCTCCCGGGCTGATCGAGACGGAGATGATCGAAGGGGCGATGGTCGAGAGCTTGGCTGGAATGATCCCGATGAAGCGCCTCGGTAAGCCAGAGGAAGTTGCCGCCGTCGTGGCGTTCCTCTTCTCCTCAGGCGCTGCCTACGTCACTGGCGAAACGATTTCCGTCAACGGCGGTATGTTGTGAGCGGCGCCGGCAACAACACGACCTACGACGTCGCCATCATCGGCGGCGGCATGGCCGGCTCGTTGCTGGCGCGCCAGCTCAAGCGGGCCCAGCCGGGCTTGTCCGTGGGGCTGTTCGAAAAGGAGACAGAGCGAAGCTACAAGGTCGGCGAATCGCTGGTCGAGATCGCCTCCAACTATTTGATTCGCCGCCACCGGCTTGGCGGTTATCTCTACGAGAATCACCTACCGAAAAACGGACTCCGCTACTTCTTCGACGACCCGGAGTGCGCGACGCCGTTGACCGAGATGAGTGAGATCGGGCCGATCAACCTCCCCTTCCACCCGGCCTTCCAGGTCGATCGGGCGCGGCTGGAAAGCGATCTACTGGCGATGATTGGCCAGATCGGGGCGGACGTTCACAGCGGTGTGCGCGTCACCGCCATCGATCTCGGTGTCGACGGCGGTGCACATCACTTCACCGTTTGCGGCGATGGCGAGCGTCGCTGTACGGCGCGATGGCTGGTCGATGCTAGTGGCCGCGCCGGCGTGCTCGCCAAGCAGCGCGATCTGCGCATTCCCGAAGCCGAGCACCGCATCGGCGCCGTGTGGTCGCGTTTTCGCGGTGTCGTCGACGTCGACGAGCTCGGTTCGGACGAATGGCGCGGTCGCGTGCGCCACAGCACGCGCCGGCTGTCGACGATGCACTTCTGGTACCCGGGGTATTGGTTCTGGGTGATTCCGCTGCGCGGTGGGTTGACCAGCGTCGGTCTCGTCGGTGCGCCCGCCGGCGACCGCGAGCGCCGCACGGCCGATGGCTTTCGCGACTTTCTGCGCCAACATCGCGGCATCGAGGAGCTCCTCGGCGCTGCCGAAATGGTCGACTGCGGCAGCTTCTCGCAGATCGCCTATGGCAGCGAGCGCTTTTTCCACCGCGACCGCTGGGCGCTCTGTGGCGAAGCTGCCACGGCGGCTGACCCGTTCTACAGTCCGGGCGCCGATTTCATCGCCCTGGAAAACGATTTCATCGCCGATCTGATCAGCCGCGACTTCGCCGGCGAGTCCGACGCGATCGGCGAGCGGCTCGATCTCTACGACGAGTTCATGCACTTCCGCCACGAAGCGGCGATGCTCCTCTACCGCGGCCTCTACGGCATGGTCGGCAGCTTCGAGCTGATGCGTAT
Organism: uncultured Binatia bacterium (SeqCode); assembly: GCA_965216585.1. Taxonomy (GTDB): domain Bacteria; phylum Desulfobacterota; class Binatia; order HRBIN30; family CADEER01; genus CADEER01. The sequence goes on from CBDCGC010000003.1 coordinate 2,795,756, forward strand.
GAAGTGGGACCTCGATATCGGCTGCTACTACAACCTCTGGGTGTCTCCCTACATGCTCGACCAGCATCTCGACATGCGATTTCTGCGCCGGCAGTTGCGCATGCGACCGTTCGTCCTGCGCGCGCTGCGCAATTTCGCAGCGCTCTTCCGCAGCGCCGAGGCGACGTTGCACGAGCGCGGCGACTACTTTCGGCACAACGTCGGCGAGTTCTCGTATGGGTTGGAGAACATCGACTTCATCAACGACATCGGCACGCCGCGTACGCGCCGCCAGTCTCTGGAGACCACCGAGCAGGTTTTCAACACCGTGCTGGAGCGCGCCAGCGAGATCATCGGCGCCGATGCGCACGGTGACCGTCCCCTGCAGTCGTTCATGACGGATCAGCCTCTGCTCTGAGTGCCGCGCGTCGTTCTTTCCCGCATGGGTGACGGTGAGGGAACCCCCGGCGCGAAGGATGAAAGCCACGGAGAAGGGTCATTGAATGTCGATCGACGAGGGATCTACGGCCGTGGCAGACGCCGGAGGTAGCGGTGGTTTTCGGCCGTCGTCGGCCCAGGTCGCCGTGGGGACTGTGCTGGCGATCCTACTCTTCGCCTATCCGTTCTTCTTTGAAGAGGTCGTTCGTCGTTTTGGTGTGCGCGCCGGCGCTCTGGCCCTGCTCACCTACGGTCTCGCTTTTGCCCTCGGGCGCCGCTTGATGGGAATCCCGGTGCACTGGCGCTCGCTCTCACACCTGCTCCTCTTGGTGCTGGCCGGCGTCACCGCGGCGAGCGGCGACGCTCGCTACCTCCTGCTCGTTCCCGCCTTCATCTACCTCGCACTTTGCCGGTACTTCTGGAGCACGCTCAGTCAACCGATCACGATCATCGAGCACGTCGCCCGCTTCATCGTTCCCGTCGCGCCCGATTTCATTCGTCCCTACTGCCGCAAGAGCACGATGGCGTGGAGCGCGTTCTTCTTTGCCAACGCCTGCATCATCGCCTGGTTGGTGTGGAGCGGCCGGGTTGCAGCGTGGCGGGCCTACACCGGCTGGCAGATGTTTGCGCTCATCGGTGCCATCTGCGCCGTCGACTTCGTCATTCGCAAATGGTGGTTCCGCTACTACTTCCACGACCACCTGTTCGACCGCATCTGGTCGCGCATCTTCCCGGCGCAAAACACCGCCATGGGCCGCCGGTCGATGGAGTACATCCGCAGGATGCGAGAAGAGATCGGCCTGCCGCCGCCGTAGCGTGCGACGTTTGTTGAAATAGGGGAATTACGGCGGTGGCGGTCCGGTCCCAATTGCGAGTGAAGGAATCCCTGTGCTACATTGTCGCACAGGATTGATCACTACGGAGGGGTACTCATCATGGCCAACCGAGAAAGCGTCAGTGTTTCTTTCACGCCGCAGCAGGCGGAATTCCTCACTAATTGTGTCGCATCAGGCCGCTACCAATCGACGAGTGAAGTTGTGCGCGAAGCGATCCGACTCCTTGAGGATCTCCACAAAAAGCGCGAAGCCGAGGTCGAGCGTGCCCGGGCGCTCATTCAAGAAGGCGCCGATCAGCTTGACCGTGGTGAAGTCGTGGATGCCGAGACCTTCTTCGGCGAATGGGATCAGGAGCTAGATGAGTTAGAAACAGCGCGACGAAAAGCCGGATGAGTCGGGTCGTTTTCTCGAAAGCCGCCAGGCAGGACCGCCGGGCAATCACGGAGTACACCGTTGAACGATTTGGCTTCCGCCAAGCACGCCAGCTTCGTAGGCGGTTCGAAGCGAAACTGAATGTCCTGGCAGACTCTCCGTTGATCGGGCAGACCAAGCCGGCACTCGACCCCCCTGGACATAGCTTCCGGTATTCCGTCTTCATGAAGAGCTTCATCATTGTGTACGAATCAACCGAGGAGGGTATCCGCGTGGCTAGGTTCCTTCACGGCGCTCGAAATCTCGCGGCCGAGTTGGAACGCGACGCAGGAGATAGCACATGAGAGCGAGCGACAAGACATCGGCGAATGGGCTGCGTGCCCGTCAGACCAAACTGGAAGCGTTGCGCTAAGCCCTCATCGCAGGCGAAGCCAGTGGCGATACGGGATTACTCGATTTCGAGGAGATCAGGCATGAAGCGGTGAAAAACGCGCGGATCACGCCGGGTTTTTCTTGGGGACTGGCAAAATGATCGGGATGGCGACACAAACGTCTAGCGTCAGCGTCCCGAAGTCGTACCGTGAGGCCCTGGGCCCCGAGCAAGGCACTGTTCTCGAGGCCGCGTTGGTTGACGGCTCCATTGTTTCACCCCAAAGGCCCTCTCTGACTGGGAGGGCCGCGAAGCGTTCCTCGAGGCCAAGTCCGACGAGAAAGCAGGTCGCCTGTCACCTGGTTTTTCGTCCGTCGAAGACGGCGTATCCCATCTTCGTAAAGCCGAAGCACCAAGAGAGCCGGACCTTCGCCGCGAGCAATGCACCTACCTGCATCACTGCCAACTTGGCCGTACGCTCCCCTCGCAGCTAGTCGTCCCGGGTCATCGGCGGCGGAACGTCCACTTCCTCATCGGCGTTTGAATGACGGTGCTTTCTTCGTCGCTGTGCAACCAACGCAGGAATTCGAATGCGGCGGGCCACTTCGTGGGCTCGGGATCGGTAAGGTTGGTCTCGATCCCGAGGGAGAGTGCTGTCCCGGTGCCGGTGGCCGACAGTAGTAGGCCGACGCCGTAGGACATCGGTGGTTCGTCGATCAGGGGAGCGAAGGAATCGGCCAGGGGTACGTCGCCGGTTACGAAGAGAACCTTTTGCTCGGGCGCTCTCTGCAGATGGGTCAGTGCTTCGACGAATCCGGCTGCAAAGGAGTCCTCCTGACCGGCCAGCGAGCTCGACGCCTGGCGGTTGGCGGCGGCGATCGAGAAAAGGCCGGCCTGCGCGTTGTGCACGGTGTGGGAGAACGTCGCGGCTGAGACGCGGCCGGCGGCGGCGATGGCTTCGAGCAGGCCGATCGATTCGTTGATGCTGCCGTGGCGCGATGCGAATACCGTGCGTGTTTGCGACAGCAGCGCTTCGTCTCCCTGACAACAATCGTAGGCGGCGGTCAGCATGATTCGGGTCAGGGGTTTGCAGCGCCTGCGCAGCATGGCGGGAAGGAACTTCGCCTCCGGGTGTCCGTGCGCCTGGAGTGGCCGTGGCGCTCTGCACCAGGTGGCGAGATCGTCTGCACACTCGATACCGGGGCTCCAGGCCGAGAAGCGCTCGACGATGGCCGTTGCACCGCTCATGCTGGTGCTCCGAGGATGAGGACGCAGTTGTTGCCGCCAAAGCCGAATGAATTGGTGGCGACGATCGGCGGACCGTCGCGTGCGATGGATTCGTGCTGTCGCGAAAAGGCGAGCTCGGGAATTTTGGGATCGCGTGCTCCGTCCCAACGGTGCGGGATGGATGGAATCGCTGTGCCGTCGCTGGCGGCGAGTACCAGCCAACAGAAGCCGGCTTCCGTAGCACCGGCTGCTCCCAGCGTGTGACCGACCAGGGGTTTCGTCGAAGAGCACGAGACGTCGAGGCCAAACACGCGCGCCACGGCGGCACACTCCATCGCATCGTTGAGAGGTGTGCCGGTGCCGTGCATGTTCACATACGAAACGTCCTTCGCATCGATCCGTGCATCCTCGAGTGCCTGGCGCATGGCGGTTTCGGCTCCAGCACCACTCGGGTCAGGTGCCGACATGTGGTGTGCCTCGCTCGATTCGCCGACGCCGAGCAACTGGATTCCACCTTCTTCTCGCGTCACCAGGAAGAGCGCGGAAGCTTCGCCCAAGGAGAGGCCTTTGCGGTTGGCGCTGCACGGGTTGGTGATCTCGTCGGACACTGCTTGTAGGGCCGAGAAACCGAAGATCGTCAGCGAACAAAGCGTGTCGGTGGCCCCCGCGACGACGGCGTCACAGAGATCGAGGGCGAGTAACGAGCGCGCCGTCGCCAGTGCTCGCGCACCAGACGAGCAAGCGGTCGAGATCGTGTAGGTCGGGCCACTGGTCCCCAGGTAGTCGGCGATGAAGCCGGCACCGCCGCCGAACTCGAGCTGTTGGTAGGCGAATCCGGGTGCCAGACCACCGCGCTCGCGTTGGTGGCGCAGCGCCTCTTCGGCGTCGGCTACGCCGGAGGTGCTGGTGCCGAAGATGACGGCGACTCGATGGGCGCCGTATTGGTCGATCGCCAGGCGCGTTTCCGCTTCGATCGAGCGCACGGCCGCCAGCGACACTTGGTTGTTGCGGCATCGGTAACGCGCCAGGGCGTCGGGAATCTCCGGCAGGTCGGAGTGGATCTCGCCGAGGAAGAGCGTCTTTCCATCGACGATGTCGTCGCGACGGATCATCCCACTCTGGTCGCCGGCAAACAGCCGTGGTGCAATCTCCTGCGCCGACGCGCCGAGCGCGTTGATCAAACCGAGTGCCGACAATCGACAGGCCGTCATCGCGATCTCGCAGGTGCAACCCGCACGGGTCAAACATCCAAAGAGTTAGAAGGACTGCTTCGTCCCGAACAAGACCTGTACGTCGTCGAGGTGATCGCGATCGTCGACGCGCGTTGCGATCTCGATGAACGCCACGCCGGGGAAGAATCCCACCGCGTCGTAGACGAGGCCGAAGCCGATGCCGGCGCCGACCGCCCACTCGGAGGGGTCGTAGGCGCGTCCGGCTGAATTGGCGACGTTGCCGGCGTCGACGAAAGCGCGCACCTGGGTGCGGCGCAAGGTGAAGATATCGAGCAAGTTGAGGTCGAGCTCCGGATAGATCGACTGGCGCACTTCGCCGCGCACGACGAAGAGGTTGCGTCCGAGTTTGTCGCCGAACTCGATGCCGCGGATCGAACGCGTACCGCCGAGGCTGTAGAGTCCTTGGTTGGGAACCACACTCTTGCCGCTGGCGTGTGAGAAGGCGTTGATCACTTGTGCACCGATGAGGGTGCGCGGCGAGAACACCGGAAAGACGAGAGATGCGTCGTAGCCCCAGGCGGTGTAGTCGAAGTCACTGCCCATGGCGTCGTCGTACCAATCGCCGTGGATGCGCAGGCGCCGCTGGGTCGACGGATTCTGGTCGAAGAAGACGTCGGTGTAGTCGTAGCGAAAACCGAGCCCGGCGGTGTGTCCCTTGGTGACGAAACCGGGGCGGGCCAGGTGATCGAAACCGGAGTCGAGCGACGTGTACGAATAGAAGGTGTGCAAGTTGTGGCGAAAGCGCGTGACGTCGATCGGCTCGCCGAAGTGGAAGCGCGGTCCGAGGGCGGCGCCGACGCCGCGGTTGGTGTAGAACGCGGTCAGCGCCAGATCCTTGCGATAGTCCTGGTAGATGCGCGAGACGACGTTGGCACCAAAGGAGAACTGGGTCGACGAGACCTCGATGTCGGCGCCGTCGAGCAGCACTTCGAGGCGCGGTAGCCAGGCGTTGTCGTCGCGCCGGGTTTCGATCAGCTTCTCCTCCGGATCGATGTACACCTGAACGACGCGGTCGGGAGTCGACTCGGCGATCAGGGCCACATCGCCTTGGCTGTTCCACTGCACGTCGACGGCGTCGCCGCCGATGGTGCGCATGCGAATCGTCACCGGCTCGCGAACGGCGCGCGATGCGTCGCGGCGCACGCGTACGGTCGTGCGGAAGCGGTCGCGGTCGCGGTCGTTGAAGTCGATGTTCTCGATCCAGTAGTTCAGCGAGGGGTAGGGTGCGTTCCACTCGTCGAGCAGAGAGCTGATACCGCGCTCGGGAAAGCGAGCGTCGAGACAGGCACGCAGCGGTGTCGATCCGTGCAGGCAGCCATCGAGGGATTCCGTGAAAGCGCGATCGCCGACGAGGTCGCGAACCTTGGAGAGGATCACACGGCCCGGCGGTCGCGACCGGTTGAACGTCTGGATGCGGTCGACGGCGGGATCGGCGTCGGCGAGGCGCGGGAAGAAGGTAGAGACGAAGGGGATCTTTGGGACCTTCTCGAAGCGATCGACGGCGGCGAGGAAGTCGAAGATGTCCAGCCAGTCGGTCAACAGGCGCCGCTCGGGCTGCTTGTTTTCCATGTAGCGTTGCGCGAGCTCGTAGGCGATCCCCTCGCTGACCCAGGCGTAGTCGCCGGCCGATTCGCGCGCTGCCAGACCCGGCCGCGCCAATTCCTGGAGGATACCTTCAACGAGATGCGATTCGTGGTAATCGCGCAGGGGTCCGAAGGTCTTGAACAGGCGGTCGGATACGACGACCATTCCCTCGCCCGGTTCGATCAGATGCAGGCGCAGCGGCGCCTCGATGAGGAGCAGCTCGTTGGGTGGTGCCGCGGCGCCGGGCGGCAGATCGCCGAGCACGTCCTCGGCGGCGTTCATGATCAGCCTCGGCGCATCGGGACCGGGCACCACCCGGTGCGTCCATCTCTTCGGCCGCACGAGAAGCGTGACCTTGGTGCCGCCGACCTGGCGGGTTGCCCGCAACAGACGCGGCGACGCGATCAATGATAGATGCGAGGTTGCGCCGACGAAACGGCGGAAGGTCTGACCACCGGCGGCGAAGTGACCGTTGAGGGCGATCTGCATCACCGACTTCGGCGATAGGACGACGTGATAGTCGGCAATCGGCGGTGGCAGGTGCACGCCCCAACGGCCGTCTTTGGCCAGCGCCGCCAGGTAGGGGTGCCAGCCGCCGAGCAGCGTCACTTGCCGTTCGAACTCGCCGAAACCGCCAAAGCGGTGGGGGACGCGCGTGCGAAAGCGCAGGCGCAGGCGTCGCGATGTACCGGGTTTCAACGGCGCAATGTCGATGCGCACTGCGCTGCCGCTGCGCACCTCGTCGACCGGCCGGTAGGTGGTCGCATAACCGTCGTCGAGAACGTCGATCAGAGTGAGTGACCCGGCGTCGAATTCCTTTTCCGGGTGAACGAAGGGCAGGGCCAGATCGTTGAGCTGGTTGGCCTGGGCAAAGCGGTTGGGAAAGAGAAAGACGACGGCATCGCGCAGGGTCGCCGACGAGTGGTTGGTGAAGGAGATCGTCGTCGTTCCCTCGATGACCGCCGGCTCGAGTGAGACACTCGCCTGGATCTCGTAGCGCGGGCGCTCGCTGACGGCGACGGCCGGAGACGACCGCAACGCCAGAATCGCACCGGCGGTAAGTAGCGATACAGTGAGTGAATTCGTGCGAAAGCGCATCGATCTCTGGGCGGCGCCGCGGGCGAGCGCGCCCTGCCGTCCTACGCTGAGCTATGGGTGAGCGAGGCCGCTGTCAAGTGGAGAATTGGCGGTAGCCGGCGCCTCAACCTTTCTCGAGTCACCGTGCTAGAGTCTCGCTTGGTCGTGCGTGGATGAACATCGTAGTCTTGACCGAAAGCGATTTCGCGGGCAGCTCGGCGGCTGCCCGCGCCCGCGTCGATGGTCGCCGCGCCGAGCACCTGCGCGAGATCTTGCGCGTCGAGGTGGGATCGACGGTAGAGGTGGGTGTTCTCGGCGATCGCCTCGGCAAGGCGACGGTGATCGAGGTGACGAGCGCCCACGTCGACCTCGCCGTCGAGCTCGATCGCGATCCGCCGCCGCGCTTTCCGCTAACCCTGGTCCTGGCGTTGCCGCGACCGAAGTCGCTGCGGCGCATCCTGCAGGCCTGCGCGGCGTTTGGTGTCGAAGCGATCTACCTGGTCAATGCCAACCGCGTCGAGAAGAGTTATTGGCGCAGCCCGGTGCTCGCACCCGAGAAGATGCGCGGCGAGCTCATGCTCGGCCTCGAGCAGGCGGGGGACACGCGCATGCCCCGAGTGCATCGCTGCCAGCGCTTCCGTCCCTTCGTCGAAGACGCGTTGCCCGAAATTGCCGCGTCGACTCGGCGGCTGGTTGGCGATCCGCACTCGCCGGTGCCCTGCCCGAGCGAAGTCGGTGAGGCGGTGACCCTGGTCATCGGACCGGAGGGGGGATTGATTCCGTATGAGATCGAGAGTCTGGTGCAATGCGGTTTCGAAGCGGTACATCTCGGACCGCGCACCCTGCGCGTCGAGCACGCCGTCTCCGCTTTTCTCGGTCGTCTGGCGGCGTATCCGTCCGGGGTTGTCTGAAAGCCAGGATTCGAGAAGATTCATGTCGGGACGTGGCTGGGAGTGATGCCGCGAAGGAGAAGCGATGATCATTGTCATGAAAGCCGATGTGGCGACGGATTCGCCGGAGGTCCGCCAGGTCGTGAAGATGGCGGAGCGCTATCCGGACGTGCGCGCCGAGGTCCGGCAGATCGAAGGTATGACGCGCACCCTGACCGAGGTCTATCTGCTGGGATCGACGGCGGCGATTCCGCTCGAGCCGTTCCAGGAGTTCCCCGCCGTCGAAAAGGCGATCCGCATTCGCGAACGCTACCGCTCGATCGGCCGGCACGCCGGTCACTCGGAAGCCGTCGGCTTCGAGTACAAGGGAATCGAGCTTTCCCAGGATAGCTTTCACGTTTTTCCGGGACTGTGTGCGGTCGACAGCAGGGCGAACGTCGAGTCGATGTTTGCGTTGCTGAAAGAACGCGGAATTCGCACGACGCGGGCCGGCGCCTACAAGCCGCGCACCAGCCCCTACGACTTTCAGGGCCACGGCAAGGAGTGCCTGCCGTTCGTCTTTGAGCTGGCCGGCAAGTACGACATCGCCGTCATTGCGATGGAAATCACCAGCGCCGTTCAGGTCGACGAAATCCACACCGCGCTGGAGTCGGCCGGCCATCCGACCGGTGTGATGTTGCAGATCGGCACGCGCAACGCGCAGAACTTCGAGCTTCTCAAGGTCGTCGGCTCGCAAACCGAGTATCCGGTTCTCTTCAAACGCGGCATGGGCATCACCCTCGACGAGTCCCTCAATGCCTGTGAGTACATCGCCTCCGGCGGCAATACCCGCATCATCATTTGCCTGCGCGGGATGAAGACCATCTACGGCGACCCGCATCGCAATTTCGTCGACTTTGCGCATGTTCCAGTGGTTCGCCGTCTGACCAGGCTGCCGATCTGCATCGATCCCTCACACTCGGTCGGTAAGAAGGTCACGGCGCCGGACGGTTTGCTGGACATCCACCACGCGACGGCGCAGGGCATCATCGCCGGCGCCAACATGGTTCTCGTCGACTTCCACCCGAAGCCGGAGGAGGCGTTGTGCGACGGCCCGCAGGCGCTGCTCTTCGACGAGCTCGACCTCTTCATGCGCGACGTCGAGCTGGTGCGCAAGACCTATCTCGAACGCTGCGCTCTGGTGACTGCCGACTAGCCAGCGAATGGATCGTTCCATCGACCTCGAAGGCTGTTTCAACTTTCGCGATCTCGGCGGCTACCCGACGGCGGACGGCCGCGCGGTCGCCTGGCGCACGCTCTTCCGCAGTGATGGCCTCCATCTCCTGACCGAACGCGATGTGTCGGTCTTGCGCGACGAGCTTTCGCTCGGCGACGTCATCGATTTGCGCTCGACGGCCGAGTTGGAAGGCGACGGGCGCGGCCGGCTGGAAAACGAAGCCATCGGCTTTCATCATCTGCCGCTCTACGACGGCGGCAGCCAGCGCCATGCCGACTACGATCCCGAGACGGTGACCTTGGGGCAACGCTACTTCTTCCTCGCCGAATTGGCGGTTGAGCCGATGCGGAGAGCCTTGCAGGTGATCGCCGATGCAGACGATGGGGTGGTCTACCACTGTGCGGCAGGCAAGGACCGCACCGGTGTCGTTTCGGCGATCCTACTGGGCCTGCTCGGTGTGCCCGACGAAATCATCGTTGCCGACTACGCAGCATCGAAGGAAAACCTCGACGCCATCATTGAGCGCCTTATGTCGGCGCAGAGCTACAAAACCATGCTCCGCCAACTGCCGGCCGACACGATGCACGCCGAGCCCGAAACGATGAGCGAGTTCCTGGCGCTGATGGCCGACAAACACGGCTCGGTGCAGGCCTACGCCCGCTCCATCGGCGTCAGTGAATCGCAGATCGAAGGTTTGCGTAGGCGTCTGTTGGAGTGAAACTACGGTGTCGAGGTGCGCAGCCGGTCGACGGCGTGGACCGGCGCGTTGTCTCCCGCCATCAGGTCTTTGATCGCGGCGTAGACGAGTTGCTGCTGCTTGACCATCGACTTGCCGTCGAAAACAGATGCCGTGACGTCGATTTCATAGTGTCCCGGGCTGCCCGGCTTGACGACGACGGCAGCGCCGTCGATGGCCGCTTCGATGGCAGCTTTGATTTGCTCGACTGTATTGGATCCGACGACGTTCAGGGACATGGGTCGCTCGCTCAGTAGCGCGGGGTGTCTGGGTCGACTTCGCTGGCCCAGGCGTCGATGCCACCGGCCATGTTCATGACGTTGGTGAAGCCGAGTCGCGCAAAGTGCTCAGCCGCCGCTTGGCTGCGGCCGCCGTGGTGGCAGTGGAAGACTATCGGCGTGTCCTTGGGCAGCGATTCGATGTGTTTGGTCGCCTCCTCGTCGAGCAGGCGGGCGCCTTTGATGGCTGCGATGTCGCGCTCTTCCTGAGTGCGCACGTCGAAGAGCTCGAAGCTCTTTCCCTCGTCCAACATCTTCTTGACGTCGGAGGCACTGAGCTGTTTGACGTTGGCGGCGGAGCCGCCGGCCCGCGGAACATCGACCCGGAAGCCGACGCCGCCATTTTGCTCGACCGCCTCGATTCGCGTGCCGTCGGCGCGCGCCGCGGTGCCGAGATCCATGTGCACCTGAACGCCATTGGACTCGGCAATGATCTCGCTTCCCTGCGGCGGTGCCAGCCCGAGCGACGCCTGGTTGGCAGCATCGATGGTCAGCATCAGCGCCTTGTCGGGAGAGCGCTCGAGAAACTCGCGAAAACGAGCGGCCGCCTCCTCCGTTACCTCGATCTTCGGCTGTACGCGCTCCGGCGCTTTCAGCCCCAGCATGGAATGCAACTCCCCAGAGTTGTAGAGGTCGGTAATGATATCACAGCCGCCGACGAACTCGCCTTTGACGTAGAGTTGCGGAATCGTCGGCCACGAGGAGAATTCCTTGATTCCCTCGCGGATGTCGGGATCGGAAAGCACGTCGACGGTGTGATAGTCGGGCAGCAAGCCGTCGAGAATCTGAACGACACGGCCGGAAAAACCGCACTGCGGCATCGAGCGATTGCCCTTCATGAAGAGGACGGCCGGGTTTTGCCCGATGACCGAGGAGATCCGTTCCTTGGTTGCTTCGTTCAATGACATCGCTTTGCTCCTTTTCGTGGACTCTTAGGATCGATGTTTCTTCCTCAGAGTGAAACCGATTCGCAGCGCAAACTCAACCGGGGTTGAGTATCTTCACACGGTCAGGATTTTGTGGACGCCGCCGGCGGTCCCGAGAGGCGCTCTTCGAGCTCGTCGAGCGATCGCGGCCAATCTTTCTTGAGCAAGCGCGACAGCGAGCGGTCGGCGAGCAGGCGGCCGCCGGTCTGGCAGGTGGCGCAGTAGTTGGTTTCGTTCTCGGCGTAGCGGATGCGTTGGACCGGTTTGTCGCAGACGGGACAGGGACGCCCGTACTTGCCGTGCACGGCGAAGTCGGGGCGAAAGGCGGTGACGTCACCGGCGCCGGGAAATCGCCCGGCAAATTCACGGCTCAGCGTTTCACTCCAGTGGCGCAGTGTCGACCGAGTCGCGTCGTAGAGTCGTTGGATCTGCGCCGGATCCATTTTCTGTGTTTGTAGAATCGGCGACAGTCGAGCTGCGTGCAGGATTTCGTCGGAGTAGGCGTTGCCGATACCGCTGAACATGCGCGGGTCGGTGAGCGAGCGCTTCAGGGTGTGGTTCTCGCTGACCAGGCGCCGAGTGAATGCTTCGAGGTCTGCTTCGAACACCTCGAGACCGCCGCGATCGTGTTCGGCCAACCCATCATCGCCCACGATGTGAAGGGCGGCCCTCTTCTTCTTGCTCGCTTCGGTGAGGAGAAGGGTACCGCTGGGAAAATCGAACGCGGCAAGACCAATGCGCCCCGGTGGTTTCGCCCCCTTCTTGGCCCAGCGAAAGCGGCCGGCCACCATCAGGTGAAAGACCGCGTGCAGGTCCGTCTCGAAGCTAAGCACGACGCGTTTGCCGAGCCGCGACACCTTCCGCACGGCCCGGCCTTCGATGGATTTCAGGGGCGGTTCGACAGAGCGTACGAGAAATGGTGACGGGATGCGCGCTCGCTCGAGAACGGCTCCGCCGACGCGCTGGTGCAGACAATCGACGTAGAGCTCGATGTCGGGAAGCTCGGGCATGGCGGGCGGTGAACGAAACCCATGCGATCAGGAGGAGGTGGCGAGACGAAAACCGGAGAACTGCCATCGCGCATCGGGCGGGAAGAAGTTGCGATAGGTGGCGCGGATGTGTGAGTGCGGTGTGACGCACGAACCCCCGCGCAACACGATCTGGTTGGCCATGAACTTGCCGTTGTACTCGCCCAATGCTCCCTGCGCGGCACGGTAGCCCGGATACGACGTGTAGGGACTCTGCGTCCACTCCCAGGTGTCGCCGAAGAGCTGGGCGATCTCGCCGCCCGCAGGGCGGGCGGCGCGCGGGTGGAAAAGGCTGGACTCGAGGAAGTTTCCCTCTTTCAGAGACTCGCCGGCGGCGAGCTCCCACTCTGCCTCGGTCGCCAGACGAGCGCCGGCCCAGCGGGCGAAAGCGTCCGCTTCGTAGAAACTGACGTGCAGCGCCGGCTCGTCCAGGTGCAGGGAGCGCTCGCCGTTGAGCGTGAAGTTCATCCATTGGTCGTCGCGGTGCGTCCAGTAGAGCGGTGCTCGCCACGCCTGCTGGCGCGCCGCCGCCCAGCCGTCGGAGAGCCAGAGCAGCGGATTTTCGTAGCCTCCGTCCTCGATGAACTCGAGAAACTCGCCGTTGGTGATCAAGCGGTTGGTAATAGAATAGGGCTCGACGACGGTACGGTGGCGCGGCAGTTCGTTGTCGAAGGCGAAGCCGTCGCCGTCGTGCCCGATTCGTTGCAACCCGCCGGGGTAGGCGACCCACCTGCGCGAAATCGCGTCGGATGCCTGCGCTGCAGGCGTCGTCGCGTAACGGGAAAGCAGCCGCGTCTGGGCAAACAAGTGCTTGATGTCGGTGAGGATCAGCTCCTGGTGCTGTTGCTCGTGGTTGATGCCGATCTCCAGTACGTCGAGCAGAGCGTCGTCGATGGTGCCTGCTTGCAGTCGTGCCGACAGCGCGTCTTCGACATGCTCGCGGTAGCTCTCGACCTCTTGCAAGGTCGGCCGTGTCAGCAGACCGCGCAGCGGCCGCGGGTGCTGCGCACCGACGCTCTCGTAGTAGGAGTTGAAGAGCACGCGGTATTCGGGATGGAACGGCCGGTAGGCGGTGTCGGTCTCGAGGATGAAGGTTTCGAAGAACCAGGTCGTGTGGGCGAGATGCCATTTCGCCGGACTTGCGTCCGGCATCGACTGCGGCTGAGAGTCTTCCGCCGAAAGCGGTGCGACGAGCCGAGCCGTCATCGCTCGCACCTTCGCGAAACGACGCGCAAGCTCCTGGTGGCGCGCGCTTTTACTCGTTGGTTTCGACGCGGCGATACGGTCTGCGGACTGACTCTTCATCTTCTCTCGCTGGAGTTGGGCTTGGCAGGGCCCGCGCACGCTTTCCTCGAAAGCGCCCGTTGATGATCGACCTTAGAATGCGCGAACGGACATACGCAAACGCCGACAGCTTGCATCCCGTCTTCGTGCGTGGCATCATGAATTGTTGCCCTTCTAATTTCGTCTATAAGCCTGACACAGCAAACCATTCCGGGAGAAGCCTTCCGTGCTTCACCCATCACCCACTCCAAAATCGAGGAACGCCCACTACAAAAATGTCCACGGCACCCTTGCGAATCTGTTTTCTGACGTACCGGGGTAATCCGCATTGCGGTGGCCAGGGCATTTACACTCGGTATTTGACGCGAGAGCTCGTTGCCCTGGGTCATACCGTCGAAGTTTGGAGTGGTCAGCCGTACCCCGAGCTCGACGACGAAGTCGCGCTGGAGAAGGTCGCCAGTCTCGACTTGTGGAACGAAGACGCGTTCTTCCGCATGCCTTCGCTGCAGGAGTTGCGCGATCCGATCAATCGCCGCGAGTGGCTGCGCACCATCACGGGCGGTTTTCCCGAGCCGCTGACCTTTACGCAACGCGTCTGGCGCAAGTACCAGGCACTGGCGCCCGAAGAGCGCTTCGATGTCGTGCACGACAATCAGTGTCTTGGCGACGGACTGCTCGATCTGCAGAAAGTCGTGCCGATCGTCGAGACGATCCACCACCCGATCACCAAGGATCGAAAGATCGCCCTGGCGGCGACGAAGTCGCTGCGCAAGAAGTTCGGCTTGTGGCGCTGGTACAGCTTCATTCCGATGCAGATCCGGGTTGCTCGACAGCTCGACGTTCTGATGACCGTGTCGCAGAAATCAGCCGTCGACATCGAGGAGGAGTTCGAGCTCGCCGAAGGCAGGGTCCGCGTCGTCGAGATCGGTGTCGACCTCAACCTCTTCAAGCCGATGCCGGAAATCGAGCGCCGTCCCGACCAACTGATCGCGACCATTTCGGCCAACGCGCCGCTCAAGGGATTGCCGTTTCTTCTCAAAGCCTTCGCCGAGCTGCGCAAGGATCGACCGCAACTCAACCTGACGGTGATCGGCAAGGATGGCCACGAACAAACCCAGAGACTGATGCGCAAGCTCGACTTGAACGGATCGGTTCACTTCACCGGGCGGATCGAGACCGAGGACATCATTCGTCGCTACGCGTCTTCGACGATTGCCGTCGTGCCCTCCCTCTACGAGGGCTTCGGCTTGCCGGCTGCCGAGGCAATGGCATGTCAGGTGCCGGTGGTCAGCACTCATGCCGGGGCACTGCCCGAGGTCGTTGGCGAGGATGGCGGGGCGGGTGTGCTGGTCCAACCGGGAAGCAGCGAGAGTCTGGCGCGCGAAATCGGTACGCTGCTCGACGCGCCCGAAAAGCGCTTGGACATGGGCCTGCAAGGACGCCGTCGCGTCACCAATCTCTTTACCTGGCGACGCACGGCGGAACGCACTGCCGATCTCTACCGAGAGTCGATCGCCGCGCGGCGGGTGGCGCGTGAGGGAACGCCGTGCAAACCATAGAGGTCGAGCGTCTCCGTCTCGCCCCAGGGAGTCGGGTGCTCGATCTCGGTTGTGGCGACGGCAGGCACCTCAGGCCGACGCGTTATCTCGAGAACGTAACCGCAGTCGGTGTCGATCTCGGCGAGGAAGAAGTCGAGAAGACCGCTGTTTCCCTGCGCGCCATGGACGATGGGCACTCCCTCGCCGGCAAGGCGGCGGAGCACGCCGGACCTTGGATGGTGATCCGCGGTACCGGTTATTCGCTGCCGTTTGGCGACGATACCTTCGATTGTGTGATCGCGTCGGAGATTCTCGAACACCTGCATGAAGACGATGCAGCTCTGCGCGAGATCCGGCGTGTTCTGAAGCCGGGCGGAGTGTTCGCTGCGTCCGTGCCGCGTTTTCTTCCCGAGGCCATTTGCTGGGCGTTGTCCGACGAATACGCCAACAGTGCGGGCGGGCACGTGCGCATCTATCGGCGCTCCGCGTTGCGACGAAAGCTCGAGCAGCACGGCTTCCAGGTCGATTCCACACATCACGCGCACGGGCTGCACTCACCCTATTGGTGGCTCAAGTGTGCGGTTGGCGTCGACCACGACGAGCAATTCCTGGTCAAGGCCTACCACGAGCTTCTGGTTTGGGACATGTTCCACAAACCCGTGCTGACGCGCGCCCTGGATGCCGTGCTCGATCCGCTGATCGGCAAGAGTTTGATCTTCTACACGACCAACAAGGCGGCTGTAACGGCGGATACCGCGGCGCGCGAGAGCGTTGCGGTGCCGGAGCGGCTGGGGGGATCCGATGTTGCGAACGCTATCGGCTGAGGAAAGAGAGACGACGGCTGAGTGGATTGCCGGCCGGCAGGGGGCCGACGGCTCTCTGCCGTGGCTGCCGGGGCGCAAGCTCGATCCGTGGGACCACGTGCAAGCGGCGATGTCGCTGGCACTGAGTGGAAGAATCGAGGCGGCGCGCGAGGCGTTTCGCTATCTCGAGCGCGAGCAGGATGAAGGCGGAACCTGGCCGGCCGCCTACACCCGAGCCGCCGTGATCGATTCGACGCGCGAGACCAACCACGCCGCCTACCTGGCCACGGGGCTGTGGTACCTGCAGATCTGTCGCGCCGATGAAGCCTTTCTCTCCGAGATGTGGCCGTGTCTCGAGCGCGCCATCGAATTCGTCGTCTCCATGCAAGACGTGGAAACGGGCGCCATCTGGTGGGCGACCGACGGCGCTGGGGTGGTCAGCGAAGCGCCGCTGCTGACGGGATGCGCGTCGATCCACGGCAGCTTGATCTGTGCCGAACGCATCGCGGCGCTCCTCGGGCACCAGCGCCCGTCCTGGCGCGCCGCGCGGCTGCGATTGGCGGAAGTGTTGCGCGCCGAACACCCGATCTTCAAGCGTCACCAGACGGAACGCTTCTCGATGGATTGGTACTACCCGGTGCTGGGTGGCGCGGTACGTCACGAGGCGGCGCGCCAGCGCTTTCAGGAAGGCCGCGCGCTCTTCATCGGTGAGGGCATGGGTTGTCGCTGTGTCGTTGAGCGACCGTGGTACACGGTGGCCGAGACCTGTGAGCTGGTCATGGCGCTCGACACCTGTGGTCTGACCGATCAGGCGCGCTCGCTCTTCGATTGGACCCACGGCCTGCGTGAAGCGGACGGTGGCTACTGGACCGGCATCACCTATCCCGACCTCCTCAAGTGGCCGCCGGAGCGACCGACCTGGACGGCGGCGACCGTGTTGCTCGCGGCCGACGTGCTCGACGGCGACAGTGCGACGAGTTCCTTCTTCCGCGATTTGGCCGAGTGATCGCGATCGTCTACCTCTTGCGCAACACGCCCAGCGTCTTCGTCGTCGGCAACTCGTCGAAGCCCCCGGAAGCGAGGGCGCGCCTGTAGATGTTGATCGGTGCCTGGCCGCCTTCGTCGGGATTGGGAAAGAGGTCGTGGATGGCGAGGATCCCGCCTGCGATCACTTTCGGCGACCAGGACTCGTAGTCGGTGTCGGCGGCGATCTGCGTGTGGCCGCCGTCGATGAAGACCATGCCCGCCGGAATGGTCCAGATCGCCGCTGCCGCAGCGCTCTTGGTGACGAGCAGCATCGCGACGTCTTCGAGGTCGGCGCGGCGGATGGTGTCGCGCAAGAACGGCAACGTATCGTTGCGCTTCGCCTCGGCGTCAAAGACTTCCGGGTCGTGGTAGAGCTCGCCCTGCTGGTTCTCTTCGTTGCCGTGGTGATGGTCGACGCAAACCAAGGTGCCGCCGCCGCTGCGCGCACCGCTGCCGAGGTAGACGGACGATTTGCCGCAGTAACTGCCGACCTCGATGATCGGCCCCAGCTTGGCGTGGTCGCGTGCCAAGGTGAAGAGGCGCATTCCTTCTTCTTCGTCGAGGAACCCCTTGCAAGATCGGGCGACGGCGAGAGCTGCGGCGGGCATCGTCTGGGTTTCGCTCATCTCCCTGCATTTGAACGATCCAACGCTGCTGTGCAAGGCGTTCGCATCATCGGCTGCGCTTGCACTATGAGTTCTCGACATGTGCGCACGACGATTGCTGGTTCTCGCTCTGCTGCTCTCGATCACTCCGGCGCTACACGCTGCCGGCAAGCGCCCGATCGGACCAGCACCCGGTGCCGCTCCCTATGCGGCGGACCTGAGCGAGCGTTTGCGCGCAGCCCTCGTCGCCAAGGGTGAGAGCTACGTCCCGCGCACGCATCACCGACTCGACGACGGTTGGCCGAAGTACACCAATCGTCTGATTCTCGAGAGCTCACCGTATCTGCAGCAACACGCGCACAACCCGGTCAACTGGTATCCGTGGGGCGACGAAGCTTTCGAGCGGGCGCGGCGCGAGAAGAAGCCGGTGTTGCTGAGTGTGGGCTATTCGACCTGTCACTGGTGTCACGTCATGGAAGAGGAGTCGTTCGAAGACGTGGAGATCGCTCGCTACCTGAACGAGAACTACATCGCCGTCAAGGTCGATCGCGAGCGCCGCCCGGATGTCGACGGTGTCTACATGTTGGCTGTGCGTTTGATGACGCAGCGGGGTGGTTGGCCGATGACGGTTTGGCTCACCGCGGATCGCGAGCCCTTCTATGGCGGTACCTACTTTCCCGCTCGCGATGGCGATCGCGGGTCGCGCATCGGCTTTCTCTCCCTTCTACAGAAGCTCAAAGAGAAATACGACGAGGCCCCCGATCAAGTGGCGTCAGCGGCGCAGGATATCGTTGAAAAGATATCGATCGGCATGCAGGCGGAGCCGGGCGAGGGACGCCCCGATGCAGCGGTGCTGCACAAGGCGCTGGCTGCGGAAAAGCGCGCCTTCGACCCGACTCTGGGCGGTTTCGGTAGAGCGCCGAAGTTTCCGCGCTCGTCGCGACTCGAGTTCCTGTTGCGCGCGCACCGCCGCACCGGTGATCCGAAAGCTCTGGAAATGGTGCGCAAGACGCTGGACGCCATGGCGGCCGGCGGAATGTACGACCAGATCGGCGGCGGTTTCCACCGCTACTCGACCGACGCGCGCTGGTTGGTACCGCATTTCGAGAAGATGCTCTACGACAATGGCCAACTTGCGATTGCCTACCTGGAGGCCTATCAGGCGACCGCTGATCCCAACTACGCACGCATCGTACGCGACATCCTGCGCTACGTCGGTCGCGAGATGACTGCACCCGGTGGCGCGTTCTACTCCGCCACCGACGCCGACAGCGAGGGCGAAGAAGGGACTTTCTTCGTCTGGACACCCGCACAGATCAAAGCCGTTCTCACCGACCAGCAGGCCAAGGCGACCATCGCCTACTACGGTGTCAGCGAACGGGGAAACTTCGAGGGCAAGAACATCCTGCATACTCCACGTGCACTCGAAGTGGTCGCCGCCGAGATTGGTTTGACGCCGCAGAAGATGCGGACGCTGCTCGACGAATCGCGCGACGCGCTCTACCAGGCGAGAGCGAAGCGCATTCCGCCGTTGACCGACGACAAGATCTTGCCGGCGTGGAATGGCCTGATGATCAGCGCCTTTGCGCGCGCAGCCTTCGTCCTGGCGGAGCAGAGCTATGCCGACGCCGCCATCCGCGCGGCGCGTTTTGTTCTCGACGAGATGCGAGCCGGCGAGAGATTGCGCCGCTCGTTTCTCGACGGCGCTGCCTCCGGCGAGGCGTTCCTCGAAGATTACACCTTTCTCGGCGCCGCACTGCTCGATCTCTATGAAACCACCTTCGATCCGGAGTGGCTGCGCGAAGCCCTGCGCCTGCAAGCAGTCGTCGATGAGAAGTTCTGGGATGCCGCGGCCGGCGCCTACTTTCTGACGCCTTCCGACGGGGAGAAGTTGCTGGCGCGGGAGAAGCCTTCCTATGACGGCGCCGAGCCGGCCGGCAACTCGCTGGCGCTGGTCAACCTGTTGCGCTTACACGAGTTGACCACCGACGATTCCCACCGCCGCCGTGCGGAGCAATTGTTGAAAGGGCTGCACGACACCTGGAGCCGCTATCCGACGAGCGTTCCGAAGCTGCTCTGTGGAATCGACTTCCTGCTCGGCAGCGCCAAGGAGGTGGTCATCGTCACCCCCCGGTCCCTAGCGGATGCCGAGCCGTTTCTGACCCAGATGCGTGCGTCGTTTGTCCCCAACCACGTCCGCGCCGTCGTCCGCGAAGGCGAGCACCTGCAGCGCACGGCGGAGATCATCCCCCTGGTCAAGGGAAAGAAAGCGCGCGGCGGCAAGGCGACTGCCTATGTCTGCGAACGCCAGGTCTGCGATTTGCCGACGACGGATCCGACGGTCTTTGCCGCGCAACTCGAAAAGACGAAGACAGAGGCGGACAAACGCTGACAGGAGAACCTACTTGTGCTTGGCCGCTGCTTTGACCGGCAACGAGGATGCGTAGCGGAAAGCTTCGCGCACCCAGCGGCGCAGCGTCGTTCGTTCCGTTAGCATTGCCTCGGGGACGGCAACGTACTCCTTCATGACGCGGCCCTTCATCGGCGCAAAGACTGCAGCGCCGGGTTCGCCGAGCAGCTTCTCGCGTTTGGTTTGCGGCAGTCGGACGACGAAGTCCTGTTGGTGCAAGCCGGTGAACATATTGCCGCCGGTGAAAGCGCAAGGGTAGCCGAACATCTTGCGGCGCTCGACCTTTGGATCCGCCGGGAGTGCGTCGTAGAAGATCTCGATCAGCTCAGGAGAAGACTTCTGCCAGGCCATGCGGGAATAGAACCGACATCGCGCCCGCTTGGCAAGCGCTGCCGGTCATCCATCACGAGTCTTTCCGCCGCGCCACCAGCTTGTCGGCCCGTCTGGTTGGCTCGGGCAGGCGGTAGCCTACCGCGCATCGCAGGACGAGTCGCTCGGCGCTTGCCTGGTCCATCTTGTGGCCGATGCTGACGTAGACCGGTTTGACACCGTCGCGCGTACGCAAGACGCGGCCGAGAACTTCGGAGCCGTGCTTCAACTGGGTGCGCGCGCCGCGCTTCGAGCCGGGTTGCCGGTGCTCGCCGGTGAGTCGACTCTTGCCGCAGCCGAGACTCGGCCGGTCGAGGATGATGCCGATGTGACAGGCGATACCAAAGCGCCTTGGGTGAGCGATGCCGTGGCCGTCGCACATGATCGCGTCGGGTTCGCTGTCGAGCTTGGCCAGCGCAGCCAGCAGCGCCGGCGTTTCGCGGAAGGACAACAGGCCGGGAATGTAGGGGAAACGCAGAGGCTCGAGCGCGGTGTGTTCTTCCAGGACGATTCGCTGGTCGGCGTCCCACAGTACGACGCCGCCGATGCAGTGCTCACCGTCGCGAGTGAACGCCGCGTCGAGCCCGGCTACGGTTCGGATGGGCCGGCGCGGAGCCGTAGTGAGGATCGCAGCCGCGAGCCGGCGCTGGACTGCGACGGCTTGCTTTGGCGACAATTGCCAATCGTGCGGCGGTTTTGGAACGATCACTTTCGGCCTTGGAAAGCCTCGGCGACGTTGACGGCGTGGTTGCGAATACGCCGCATGGCTACGAGCATGTCGTTGAAGAAGATCCCGGCGCTTGGATCCCAGCGCTGTGCCGACAGTCTTGCGAGGTTCTCGTCGCGCAGACGATCCGCACTCTCGAGCAGATCTCGGCCCTTGGCGTGCACCGATTGCATCCAGTTCGTTTCGCTGCGTTCGCCGCGGTCGACGATCTCCTCGTAGAACGCCGTCGTCTCCGCGATGTACTCGTTGAGGCTGGCGACGGCTTCGTCCGGCATCTTGACCTGCATGCGATGCATACGGCGCCGGTAGTTGGCCATGCGTTCGCAGTAGTCGGCGATGCTCTCGATCTCGTTGGCGAGGCGAATGAGATTGCGGATTTCCTCGGTTTGTGAGGTGGTCAGTACGCCGGCCATCGCCTGCGACATGAACATCGTTATCTCGTGTTGAATGGAGTCGGTGACGCGCTCCTTTTTCAGGATTCGATCGCGAAGTTTCGAGTCCTTGTTCGGCGGTTGCAGGTACATGTCTCTGGTGAGTCGCAGGGCGTCGGCTGCGACGTTGGCCATATGCAAGACCTCGAGCCTTCCCTGCTCGATGGCCAGAGTTGGCGACTCGACCATGCTCGAGTGCAGGAACTCGAGGTTGGTCTGCTCTTTGGATGCGCCCGGTGTCAAGATGCTGGCCAGGTTGAGCAACCAGCGGAGAAACGGCAGTGCGATCAGAGCCAGCGTGATGTTGAAGCTGGTGTGCGCAACCGCGATGTGTTCGGTGACGTAGGGTCGCTTCCCCGCTGCGTCGACGATGTTGGGGTCGCCCGGCGTCACACTGTCGACGATGTCGATCCAATAGGGAAAGATGAAGAGCATGAAAGCGACGCCAATGACGTTGATCGTAGTATGGAACATCGCCGCGCGGCGAGCATTGGTCGTACCGTTGATGGCTGCCAACTGGGCCGTGATCGTCGTGCCGATGTTCTCGCCCAGCACCAGTGCCGCCGCCCCTTGGAAGGACAAGAGGCCGACCGTCGCCAGCGCAATGGTGATGCCGAGCATGGCACTCGACGACTGCACCAGGACGGTCAGGAACGCGCCGGTCAACACGCTGAGGACCAAACTCGTCAACGAGGCTCCATCGAAGCTGGCCATCAACTCGGTGAACTGCGGGAGGTCTTTCAGCGGTGCGAAGCCGACTTTCATCAGGTGCAAGCCGTAGAAAACCATACCGAAGCCGGCGGCGAACTGGCCTAGGAAGCGCAGGTTCTCGTTGCGCGAGAAGAATTGAAGGAATACCCCGAGGCCGAGGATGAGAAGCGCCGATTTGTGGAGCTTGAGGACCAAGATCCAGCCAGTGATGGTCGTGCCGATGTTGGCTCCGAGAATGACCGAGGCCGCCTGTGCGAGATCCATCAAACCGGCGTTGACGAACGACACCACCATGACCGTCGTGACCGACGACGACTGCACGATCATGGTCGCCAGGAGCCCGGTTCCGACGCCGAAAAAGCGGTTGCGTGTTGCCGCTCCGATGACTCGGCGCAAGCGGTCCCCGGCGACGACCTGCAGCGCCTCCGACATCGAGCGCATGCCGAAGAGAAAGAGACCGAGACCGCCGAACAGGTTGAAGATCAGATCGCGAATCATTTCTCCATCTCTTCCCGCATCACCACAGCCGCAGCGACGATTCGGCCGCCGGACTCACCCGATCGAAACGGCGCGGTGCTTCAGCCGTAAACGAAAACCCCCTCAGCAGCCCGCTGAAAAACAGGACACGCGCTGCAAATGGTTTTTTGGCGCCAGAGCTGCGTTGCGAAATCCTCAACAAAAGCTCTGGCTTTGCCTCCGGTTTCGCGCCTTGCTCTGACGCCAAAATCCTCATTTTCGCTTGCGCGCCTGTTTTTCAACGGACTGACTAGCCGGCCTTACTCGTTTCTGCGCGCCTCTGTCAAAGTCTTGGGCAAATCGCGCGCCGGCGTCGGTCAGCGGCGGCGCGCACAGCGCAACGCAGCGCCGCCGATTTGCGCCGTGCGAATGTCGCCGAACGGTGTGCCGAAACCGCTGTTGAGCGTCAGCGCCACCGCCAGCTCGTTGTCCGGATCGGCCCACGCCCCGGATCCGCCGAAACCGTAGTGCCCAAAGCCACGGCGCGGTTCGCCACGCGTCGTCGCGGCGCGGTGGTAGCCGAGCCGCCAGTGCATCGGGAAGGGCACCACTTTGTCGATTTTGCGTGTCTGAATCTCGGTGGCGCGGCGCAGCGTTTCTTCCGAAACCAACTTCTTTCCGTCGAGCTCTCCGCCGGCGGCGAGAACCGCGTACATCTTGGCCAACGATCGCGCCGTGAAGGCGCCGTTGGCAGCGGGAATGCAGGCGCGCACGGTTGCCGGCGACGACCAGTCGAAGGCGGCCACCTCGGGCGGCTCGAGCGCTGCGATCAACTTGCCCGCGTCGATGGGAAAGCGCACCAGATCGAGCACCTGCTGGAGGCGCTTGACGGGTTTGCGCAGCTTTTGGATGCGCTCGATTCGTTCGGGTGGGAAGACCAGCTTGGCAACTCGCTTCACTTCCTTCTCCGGCACTCCGATGTAGAGCCCGTCGAGTCCGAGCGGTTCGGCGATTTCACTCTGCACGAGATCGGAGAGCTGCCGCTCGGTCACGCGTTGGATGACCTCGCCGACGAGCCAGCCGTAGGTGAGGGCATGGTAGGCACTGTATTCGCCTGGCCGGTGCGCCGGTACGGCGGCGGCGAGGGCCTCGGTCATGTGCTGCCAGTCGAGCATGCGCTCGGCCGAGTCGATCAGGTTGCGAACGTCATACAGCCCTGCCTGGTGGCAGAGCAGGTGGCGAACGGTGATGTGATTCTTGCCGTTCTGGCCGAACTCGGGCCAGAACTTGGCGACCGCGTCTTCGTAGTCGAGCAGTCCTTGATCGACGAGCCGGTGCAGGAGGGTCGA
This sequence comes from uncultured Binatia bacterium (SeqCode), assembly GCA_965216585.1. Lineage (GTDB taxonomy): Bacteria > Desulfobacterota > Binatia > HRBIN30 > CADEER01 > CADEER01. Next base: position 2,819,654 of record CBDCGC010000003.1, read on the forward strand.
GACGACACCCTTGGTCGTCGAGAAGGACACCGCCAGCGTCTTCGTCGTCCACGGATTGCTTTCGTCGCGATTGCCGCCGCGGATGTCGACCACGCGTTTGCCGCGGTGAAATACGGCGACCGCCGCGCCGCCGGCGCTCGGCGCCCGTTGGAGTTGTTGCTCGAGAGTCTTCGCGACAGGCCAGAAATCTGGGTGGATGTGTCCTTCGATCATGGTGCCTCCGGCCGGTGATCCGACAGGGATCACGTGCTTCGCCCGTTTCTCAGAGAATCCGTCGCGACGTGCCGCGCAAGGTGAACACGGGCTCAACCCGGGCTGCCAACGCTAACCAGCCACTGTCTCAGGCGCAAGAGAATGGAACGCCTGCAAAGGAGCAGCACCGCTCGATCCTTTCATCGGCGCCGGACAAGGCACTCCATTGGCGCCATGAGTTGCGATCCCCCCAGCGGCCTGCCGTGTTCTTGAGCACCCGAATCGACGTCTTTTTGACGATCCGTCTAAGACAAAAATCCCGTAATTCAAGTACCTTAGGCAAAATACTGCCGGTCGTGAAGAGACGCATCGGTGGTAGTGTGCGCTTTGTCGTCTTCCGTACATGGTGCGCTTGGATCTGCTGCCTGGCCTGTTCCTTGCTCTTATCGCTGGCATGACTCAATTGCATGACGCGATGGCCCGACCGGCTGACGACCGTGGGTTGCCGACCCTCAGTGAGCTCTTTGCGATGATTGCGATCGCCACTGCACTGATGGTGATGGCGGTGGCGCGCAACGACGCCGGCTCGACCGACCTCGCCGCGGCGCGAGAAAGTCTCATGAATGACTTACGGGTGGCACGGATGCAGGCGACGCTGAACGGTGCCCGTGTCCGCTTCGAAGCGCGGGAGACGCACTACACCATCTTCCGCCTGATGGATCGCGGTGGGAGTTGGAACGTCGACGGCTCGTTCGCGCCGAAGCGCGTCGAGCTTCCCGCTGGCTACTCGGTGTCGGTCGACAGTGACGAGAGGTCGCCGAGCGCCGAGTTCGATTCGCGCGGCTTGCTGGTTCCGCGGCACGGCAACGTAGCTGGTATCGTCTCGGTCACCGTCAGGAACGACGCCGGCCAGCGCGAGATCGTGCACATCTGGCCATCCGGCCAGATCGACGCGTCGATCAGTTGACCTGGCGCACGCCGATCCGAAGGTTTCCTGCGCCGCAGGCGTGCTTGCGCCACGGGTCGTACGACCAGTCGCTGGAGAGTGGAAAAGTCATACGTTTTCTTCATTCGGGCTTTTCGGTTTCGGGCGTACAACAGTCGTGCACCGAGCAAAATCGCCAAACGAGCACGAGCTCGGTGTGAGCACCCTCCCTCTCTAGCGGATCGGCTACCTCCCTGGCCGATCCAGTCTGTGCCCCCTCGCCCGCATCCGATGTGGGTGAGGGGGCTTTTTACACTGCGGGTGCAGCGGTACGGCGCCGGTGCAGGTAGACGATCGGAGCGGCGACGACGAAGGCCACACCGCCGGAGAGAATGGCGGCGAAGAACACGGCGTCACTGAAGGGATCGTCAACGCCTGGGATTCTCGGGAACAGCGCCGCTGACAACATGACGGCGAGGTTGCCGTTGCGTATCGTCACCTCGATGGCGATGGCAACTGCATCTTTGTGAGGTAGGGAAGCGAGGCGGGCGGCGATCAGCGATACGGCCTGCGATGCCGCGGCGAGAAGTACGAGGCCGATGATGGCGGGCATTCCTTGTTGCATGGGATCGACGCGCCCGGCGCTGCTGGCGCCGACGACCATCAGCAAAATGATTCCAATGCTGATCTGAATCGCGCGCGTCGACAGCTCGTCCCGCCAGGCGGGGAAGATCGTGCCGAGAAGCATTCCCACCGCCAGCGGTAGCAAGAGGCAAAAGGCGATGTTGAAGACGATCTGCGCCGTCGGCATCGAGAATCCATCGGGCAGAGAGCGCGCAGCAAAGGTCTGCAGGATCCACGGCGTGGTCATCAGGCAGGCGGTCGTCGTCACCGAGGTCAGGGCGATCGACAGTGCGATGTTGCCACGTGCAACGTAGGTGACGATGTTGGACGCCGTACCTCCGGGCACCGCGGCGAGAAGGACGAGCCCCGTGGCAACGCCGGCCGAGAGTCCGAGCTGGCGTCCGATGGCGAAAGCAAGTACGGGCACGGCGATCAACTGCAGCGCCATGCCGACGATGAATCCCTTTGGCGCGCGAAACTCCGCGATGAAGTCGCGCGGGGCGAGCTTCGCCCCCATGCCGAGCATTGCGAAGATGAGTTGCAGCGCCGCGAAGACGAACTCGTTCTTGATGTAGAGCTCGGCCATGTGTTGGATGGGCGCTCGAGGTCGAGGTCAGGCGTGGCGCGCTCGTCGCGCATCCCGCACCATTTGCACCAGGGCGTCGCGGGTCTCGTCGGCCGTGTGAACGCCCTGCGGAAACGAGATTCGCAGAGTGCGACCCTCGCTACCGCGCTGCGCGTAGATGTCGAAACCGAGGCGATCGACCGCGTGCATCGCTGCCCGCTCGGCCGCGAATCCGCCGTAGTGCTCGGCCAGCAGCACCAGCGCTTCGGCGTGATCCTCGTTCATGTGCGCTTGGATGTCGTCGGCCACGCTCACCAGCGGGTCGACCGAAGCGTTGCCGAAGGCAGTGCCGCTCAACCAACCCATCGATGCGAATCCGGCGACGTGGTAGACGCGCTCGATCTCCATGCGGAAGAGGGCGAAGTCGCCGAAGTCGATCCAGCGCGCCGAGTCGGGATGGCGATCGAGGTAGAGGTCTCGGGTGTCGGGCGCACCCTCGGTCGGCTGGACGCGGCCCAACAGGGTCGTCCGCGGACCCGACAGCGCGCCACCGTCGGCGCCGCGCCGCGACACCAGCAGGCAGGCCCGGTCGTCAGCCTGCAGGTTCTTGGTGTGTTGGGCGAGCCCGCTGAGTAGAAAGATCGGTCTGCCCGAAGTGTCGCTGGCGTAGGGTGCAAGTGAGGCGAAGGGAAAACCGGGCTGCGCCAGCGAATGGGTGGACAAAGTTCCGCAGCGCTCGCTGGTGATGAGAGAACGCGCTTGTTCGCTCAGGCTGGGGCGCGGTGCTGCACGGTCCGGATCGCGATTGGTCACGGCGAGAGTGTGGTGTCGGCCCGGCGGCGTGTCAACGTCAGTCGAGTGTGATACGGCCGAGTCGCACGCGGCCGATGCCCAGCTTTTCCGGTTGGTAGTAGGTGAAGACGAGCTCGCGGCCGCTGGCGAGCGCTGCGTGGACCTGACCGGCATAGGCGTCTTTGGTCGCGCCAAAGGGACGCAGATCGACGGGAGTCGGCTCGCTCCACGGGCCTTCCGGACGCGGTGCGGTGCGCAGGACGAGATGAGTGCCGCCGCTGCAGATGTCCGAAAAGGAGGCGAGGTAGCTGCCCAGGTAGTCGCTCCAGACGACCGTGCCGAGGCCGCCACGCACGGCCGCCAGAATTGGCGCCGCGTCGGAGAGGTGTTTCGACCAACCGCTACCGTGCCAGAAACGGTAGGCCGACCGATCGAAGATCTCCGATAGCGCGACGCGCGCCAACACGATGTCGACGTCGCAGTATTGGCGGTTGGTCGAAGCGTAGAGGTAGGCATTGATCGAGCCACCCTCTTCAACGGCAAGAGCTTTGAGGAAGTTTGGCTCGTCGGGGCCGAAGATCAGTTGTGGTTCGCCGTCGGCGGTGAGCACCCGGGTTGCGGTGGTCGTGCCGCGCTGCACGATGGCGACGCCGGTGCCGAGGTGGGCGAAATCGTAGGCGGCGCTGCCGACGTGAACCTTCTCATAGAGGTGCACGGCGAGCTCGTCGTCGATGGCGATCAGATCGCCGGGCCACAAGGCGATGCGCGTCCAGCAGTCGACGGGTTCGGGGCAGGTGCAATACGGGTGCTCGGGGTTGCACTTGTCGTTTTCAGTGCAGCACTCGGGCGGTTCGCGGTCGCGATTGTAGGACTCTTCCTCGGCGGAAAAGGCGTAGAAGGGAAGTGAGCCAAACCACGTGTCGATCGGCTCGTTGAGTTGGCTCGGCGTATCGACGTGTGAGATGGCGGCGGTCGCAGAGTGCATGTCGGTCCAGGTGAAGGTGTCGCCGAATACCCACAGGATCTCCGATCCCAGGCGGACGGAGTTTCCCGCATCCCGCCCATATGACCAGGCGTTGGTGGAGAAGTCGCCGAGGTCCTCCACCTGGGCGACGCGCAGCGGCCGCGCTTCGCCAGTCGGCTGCATGCCGGCACAGGCCGCCAGCAACGTGAGGGGGAGCCATCGCCAATGGTGAAAGATCGCAGGGTGACTCACTCGTGATTTCTCCGTCTTCAGCGCCGCAGCGACGTCACTTTGAAGGTCAGGTATACGCATTCTCCGACCCGTAGCGCCATCTCTCGGAAGGACTGCTCGGTAATGCGTGCGGCGATGATCTCACCGCAGTCGACGAAGAGCACCACCGTGCCCGTTTCGCGCTCGACTCGCTCGATGTTGCCGCGCAGGGTGTTGCGGGCACTCGACTCCAGTCGGTTGCGCGATACGAGAATGTCGTCGGCGCTGATTTCGATCCGCGAAGATGTGCGATCGCCGAGCTCGATTTCGAACGGACCGACGTCGAGGACGACGCCGCTACCGCGGCGGCGAATGGCGCCGTCGAGGACCGTGCGGCGCGGCGCGTGGGTGATGCGTCCCCGATCGAGAGCAATGGTCACGTCGCCGAGGCGGTGCGCCTGGTCGAGATCGTGCGTCGTCAGGACGATCGTCTTGCCCTCGCTGATCGACTCACCGACGAGCTTCTCGATCATGGTTTTCGAGGCGGCGTCGATGTTGGCGGTGGGTTCGTCGAGCAAGAGCGCGGGCGTGTCCAAAGCGATGGCGCGAGCCAGGGCGACGCGCTGCACCTCGCCGCCGGAGAGCTTGACGGCGTTGCGCTTGGCGAAATCGGCGAGGCCGACGCGGCGCAGGGCGGGTTCGATCGCGGTCAGTGGCAGGCCGTGTCGCTTCAGCCCGTAGGCGAGGTTGGCGTGCACCGAGCGCCGCAAGAGGTAGGGGGCCTGAGCGACCAGGGTGACGTGCTTGCGCAAGTCGTCTGGAGAACGGTTGGTGCCGGCGATTCCGTCGCCGTGCAACTCGACGCGGCCGCGGTTCGGGTTCTGCAGAAAGGCCAGCAGGTGCAGCAAGGTCGATTTGCCGCTGCCGTTTGGTCCGACGATAGCGGTGACTGCACCGCTGCCGATCGAGAGCGAATCGATTTCGAGAACGGTCCGGCGGCGGTAGTCGACCTGAACCTGGTGTAGCTGGTAGGAAACCCGGCTCACGCTACGGCGCGCTCCCTTGGCGCGAGTCCGGCACCGGCGAGGCTGGCGACGATGTTGACGGCGAGGGCAACGGCGAGCAGCAGGATTCCCAGGGCCAGTCCCAGTGCCAGCTCCCCCTTGGAGGTTTCCAGGGCGATGGCGGTCGTCATGGTGCGCGTCACTCCGGCGATGTTGCCGCCGACCATCAGAGCGATGCCGAGCTCGGAGATGAGGCGGCCAAAGGCGGCAGCAACGGCGGCGAAAAGACCGCGCCGCGCTTCGATGCACACCGTCAGGGCGGCTGAGAATCGGCTGGCGCCGAGGGTCAGGGCGGTCGAACGAATGCGCGGATCGACCCCGCTGAGCACCGCCGAGCTCAGTGCGGTCAGCAGGGGAATGATGAGAACGGTTTGTCCCAAGATGATGGCGCTTCTCGTGTAGAGCAGCCCCAGGTCGCCGAGCAGGCCGCGCCGCGACAGCAGTGCGTATGTCAGCAAGCCGACGACGACGGTCGGCAGCGCCGTCGAAGTGTTGAGGATGAGCTCGACCATGTGTTTGCCGCGAAATTGGCTGTTGGCGACGAGAAAACCGAGCGGTGCCCCGATGAGAGTTGCAAGAATGGTTGCCGCAATGGCCGTCGACAGCGACACGTAGACCGCCGACAGCACCTTTGGATCGAGATCGCCGATCAGGCGCAGCGCCGCGGCAAGCACCTCGCTCACGGACATGTGCAAGTCATCGCTGCGACTCCAACTTGGCCCGGCTGGCGGCGTTGGGAAAGAAGAGCGTTTGTCCCTTCACTTGGTAGCTGGCGATCATCGCTTGCGTGTCGGCGGCGGTCAGCCACTCGATGAGCTGCATGGCTGCTTCGTGGTTCGCACTGGCATAGCGCTGTGGGTTGATGGCGATCACCGTGTAGGGATTGTGAAGGGGCGGGTCGGATTCGAGCACGATTTCCAGATCCGTACGCGCCCGGTACGCGAGAAAGGTGCCGCGATCGGTCAGAGTGTAAGCGCCCTTCTCACCCGCCATCAGCAATACCTTGCCCATGCCCAAGCCGGCAGACAGGTACCACGAACCCGCCGGCTCGACGCGGGCAATTTGCCAGAGTTGTTTTTCCTTCTGATGCGTTCCCGATTCGTCGCCGCGCGAGACGAACTCCGCTCCGGTCGCAGCGATGCGGGCAAGTGCTCGACCTGCCGTTTTGAGGGTACGAATGTGCGCCGGATCCGATGCCGGACCGACGATGACGAAGTCGTTGAACATCACATCGCGCCTGTGGACGCCCCAGCCGTCGCTGACGAACTTTTCCTCGAGCTTCGGTGCGTGCGAAAGAACGACGTCGACATCTCCGTTTTCGCCAAGCTTGATCGCCTTGCCACTGCCGACGGCGATGACGTGGACGCGAATGCCGGTCTGCTTTTCGAACTCCGGCAAAATGTGGTCGAGAAGGCCGGAGCTCTCGGTGCTCGTCGTCGTCGCAAGTCGCAGCGCCTGTGGCGGCGTCGATGGCGATCCCAGCAAACCGCCGGCGAGACCCAGGGCTAGAAGAAGTCTCGATGTCATGGCGTGTCCCTCGATTGCGTCATCGCAAGACGATCGAGCAGGGTCGAAATCTCTCTCGCTGCCTGGAGCAGATCGCGGTGATCGGCGCGCAGAAAGGAAGACGCGACGGCGTGATCGAGAAAGGAAAGAAGTGCATCGTAGTAGCCGTCGACGTTCAACAGACCGCAAGGTTTGTCGTGAAAACGCAACTGAGACCAGGCGAGTACTTCGAAGATCTCCTCGAGGGTTCCCAAGCCGCCAGGCATGGCGATGAATGCATCGCTGAGATCCGCCATCTTTGCTTTGCGCTCGTGCATCGTCGACACGATGTGAAGACGCGTGAGGTCCGGATGCGCCAGCTCGCGTTCTACGAGAGCGTCGGGGATGACGCCGATGACCTCGCCGCCGGTGGCCAGCGCCGCATCGGCGACGTCGCACATGAGGCCGACGTTGCCACCGCCGTACACCAACCCGATGTCTTGCTGCGCCAGCGTCGTGCCGAGCAGGCGGGCCGTATCGCCGTAGACCTCGCGGCTGCCACTGCTCGACCCGCAGAATACGCAGACTCGCCGAAAGTTCCGCATCCGACTCGCGTCCTCATGCACTGCGCGTCGTCGTGGCGACGTCGCCGTCGACGGGAACACCGTAGCGATAGGTGATGGTCTGTGTCGATGAAGAGGGCCGGCGCGAACCGGCTGTGATGATGCCGGTCAAGTTGAGCGGATCGGCGGCGGCGATGGTCGTTTCACCGGGATCTTTTTGCCGCCGCTGACTGCGCAGCGCAGCGACGGCATCGGGCAGCGCGAAGTGCTCGCCGGGAAAACCGCTGACGAAGCGACCACCGCGCACCTCACCGCGTGCCTCGAGGCGGCGCAGCTCGCGCAAGAGATCGCGCCACGGTGGCAGGTTGCGGTCGCGCTTGCAAAGCTCGCGGGTGACGACTCCGTAGCGCCGCAGCACGCGCCACGCGCTCGCCTGGCGGCGTTCGTCGTCACTCGTCTCCACCGCCGGATGCAACAGGGACCACCGTCCCGCGGCCGTGATGCGCGTCGCCGCCTTGCGCGCTCGCCTCGAGTGCCCGGCGACCAGCGAAACGGCCAGCGCCCGAGCTGGCGCGGCGCGGTGAGTGTGGCGGTTGATCAGCCGCCGCACACCGGCAAACCCGTCGCCGGTGATCGAGCCGTTGGCGACCAGGCTCCACAGGGCTGTTTCGACGTCGTCGATGCTCGCCTGCAACGCGCGGGCGATGTCGTTTGCAAACGAGGCTCCGTTGGCCGCCAGGTGGGCGAGCACGGCACGCTGTATTGGATCGGCGGTCGCGTCTTCTCGCTCGCTGTTGGGAGCGATGAGAAGATCAGCGGAACCGCGATGGAAGATCGCGATCTTGGCGTTGCGTCCGGGTGCACGGCGGTTGCCATCTTTCGGCGTGCCGATCCTTCCCCAGGCGACCTCACCTGAAAGACACAGCTCGTCGAGAAAAGACGGGTCGTAGTTGGCGACTCGACTGGGCAGGATGGTGTCCTCCCAGGCGTGGGCCGCTATTTCGAGCCCTTCGAGTTGGTCGATCACAGCGGCCACGCCGGCGCGGCCGTGCAGGCGCGTACGGTTGTCGAGGTGTTGCCAGCGGAAGAGAAAACGCATCAGCTCTGCCGGTGATGCAGGTTCGATCTCGCGACGCAGATCACCGAGCGTCCGGCGATGGATGCGCGCCAGCAGACCGCGTTCGCAGAACTCGCCGTCGGTCTCCGAGTGGGGTGTGAAGGCGCCGCGCAAGACCACCCCGTCGCTCTCCAGCCGGGCCAGGGCGGCGGCGGTTTGCGGCGCCTCGATGCCGATACGCCGGGCCAGATCTCGTGTGGTTGCAGGACCGCAGTGCTCCATCCAACCGCGAACCAGCAGGTAGGCGGCGTCCGCCGCAGTCGACTTCGTTGGTGCACCGGCGGGCGGGGCGGCATCCGGCGTGGCGGTTGCGCGCGGCCACAAGGCACGAGCGTGGGCGAGGTTTTCGACGGCGACGTAGATCGTCTGCTCGCCGGCCAGGCGGACGACCCGTGCCGAAGTCATGAGGTCCTCCAGGTAGGTGCGCCACGGCTCGGCATCGGTGGCACCGACGGCGATCAACGAGAGCAGCGCGTCGTGCGCTTCGTCGGCGTCGCGAACGATCGGCCAGGCTTGCCGGCACACCTCGGAGATCGCGGTGGCGGAGAGAGCGCCGATACCGTCGCAGAGATCCGGGTTGGTACGGCGCAGCGCGACGGCGCGTGCCCGCCGTTCTTCCAGCGGTGCGTCGTCGAGAAAGGCGTAGGGGTTGGCGTTGAGAATCTCGTGCGAAGCCGGCGACGGCGCGGCCGTTTCGACGGCGTGAGTATCGACGACGCCGGCGTTGATGTTTTCGAGCAGAGTGCGCAAGCCGTCGGTGTCCATCGCCTCGTGAAGGCAATTTTCGATCGTCTCGTCGACCAGAGGATGGCGGGGAACCTCGATCGGGCCGCTGCGGTTGTCGCCGCAGGCGAGTTGGGCGGGAAAGACCGCCGCCAGCAAGTCTTCGGCGCGCATGCGTTGCAGAGGCATCGGCACCTTCTTGCCGCCGGCAAAGCGCAGGAGCGCAAGGGAGCGGGTTGCGTTCCAGCGCCAGCGGTTGGTGAACATCGGTGAAACGAGTGCCGCTTGCACGAGATCGGCTTCGAACGTTTGCGGGTGGAGCATCGAAAAAACGCTGTCGAGGGCGAAGCTGTGCTGCTCGCCGAGCGAGAGGACGACACCGTCGTCGGTCGCCGCTGCCTGCAGCTCGAAGTCGAAGGAAACGCAAAAGCGCTTGCGCAGCGCCAGGCCGAGGGCGCGGTTGATGCGAGCGCCGAACGGCGTGTGGAGGACGAGCTGCATCCCACCGGCCTCGTCGAAGAAGCGCTCGGCGATCACCCTGTTCATCGCCGGTACGGTGCCAAGGCTCGCCACGGTGGCGGCGATGTGCTCGGCCACCTCGGTGCCGCCGTCGCGGTCGACGCGACACTCGGCGCAGATCCACTCGATGAGATCTGCGGTGGCGGGTAGGCGCTCGGCGACGTCGTTGCGCAAGGCCGCGAGGGCGGCCGAGAGCTCGTAGGTTCGCGCCGGTGCTTCACCGAGCCAGAACGGAATCGAAGGCGGCGCGCCGTTTGCGTCGGTGACGCGGATGCGGCCCGATTCGACTCGGCGAATGCGCCACGAACGGTTGCCGAGCAGAAAGATGTCGCCGGCCAGGCTCTCGATAGCGAAGTCTTCGTTGACCGATCCGATGCGCGTCTCCGTGGCGTCGTCGATGACGTCGTAGTCGGCAACGTCGGGAATGGCGCCGGCATTGGTGATGGCCGTCAGCCGGGCACCGCGCCGGGCGCGCAGGCTGCCGTGTACACGGTCGCGGTGAAGCTGGGCGCTACGCCGGCCGCGCCGCGTCGATACTCCGTCGGCGAGGGTGTCGACGATGTGATCGAAATCGCGGCGCGTGAAATTTCGATACGGATAGGCGCGGCGCATGAGCGCCCAGGTGTCGTCCTGCGTGCGCTCGCCACAGGCGACGTGGGCGACGATTTGTTGGGCCAGAATGTCGCGCGGTGGCCGGGGGATCTCGAGCCGATCGAGCTCGCCGCGCAGGCAGGCGCGCACGGCGGCGGCGCATTGCAGGAGCTCGTCGCGGGTGGTGGGGAAGAGTCGGCCGCGCGGCGTCGCGCCGAGGTAGTGACCGGAGCGGCCGACGCGTTGCAGGAGGGTGGCGATCGAGCGCGGCGCTCCAAGCTGGCAAACCAAGTCGACGTGGCCGACGTCGATCCCGAGCTCGAGCGATGCCGAGGCGACGATGACGGAAATTTCACCTTGCTTGAGACGTTGCTCGGCCCGCATTCGGGTGTGCCGCGACAGACTTCCGTGGTGAGCGGCGACGCGTTCCTCGCCTAGGCGCTCGCCCAGCTCGTGAGCGATTCGCTCGACCATACGGCGGGTGTCGCTGAAGACAATGGTCGTCCGGTGGGTGCGGATGAGCTCCGCCATGCGATCGAAGATCTCGGCGCGTAGCTCGTGGGTTGCGATCGGTCCGAGCGGCGACGCCGTCGTTTCGACTCGCAGATCCATGTCGCGGCGGTGGCCGGCGTCGACGATGGCGCACTCGCGTTCGGCCCCTTCGCCGGTGACGCCGGTGAGAAAACGCGCCACCTCGGCAATTGGTCGTTGGGTTGCCGAGAGGCCGATTCGCTGCAGGCGCCGACCGCAGAGATCGTCGAGGCGTTCGAGCGTCAGCGCCAGATGGCAGCCGCGCTTGTTTGGCGCGAGGGCGTGGATCTCGTCGACGATGACCGTACGCGCCGTGCGCAGGATGGCGCGCGACCCCTCGGCGGTGAGCAGGATATAGAGCGACTCCGGGGTCGTGATGAGAATGTGCGGCGGCTTGCGCAGGTGCAGGCGGCGATCTCGTTGCGGCGTGTCGCCGCTGCGCACGGCGACGCGAACGTCGGCGAGTGTTTGGCCCTCGCACTGGGCCGCTTCCCTCATCTCGGCAAGGGGCTGCTCGAGATTCTTCTCGATATCGTTGCCCAACGCTTTCAATGGCGAAACGTAGATGACCTGAGTGCCGTCTTTCAGGGTACCTTGCTGCGCCTGCTCGATGAGATCGCCGAGGATCCAGAGAAAGGCGGCGAGAGTCTTGCCGGACCCGGTTGGCGCCGCGATCAGGGTATCGCGGCCGCCGGCGATCTGGCGCCAACCCGCTGCCTGGATGGAAATCGGCTGGGCGAAGGTTCTCTCGAACCACCGCCGCGCCGGCGCGGGCAGCGCCGCATACGTGTGAGCCGCCGTCGTCAGATCAGTCGTGGGAGTGCTCCCGGTGCCTCAGAGATCGTCCGAAACCTGATCTTCGCGCTCGAGTGGCTCCGGGCGTTTGTCGATCGGCTGATACTGACGCGGTTCCTCGCCGATGTAGAGTTGGCGCGGTCGCGTGATTCGCTGTTCTGGGTCGCGGACCATCTCCGCCCACTGGGCCAACCAGCCCGCGGTGCGCGGGATGGCGAAGAGAACGGGAAAAATCGTAATCGGAAATCCCATCGCCTGGTAGATGATGCCGGTGTAGAAATCGACGTTTGGATAGAGTCCACGGCTGACGAAGTAGTCGTCTTGTAAGGCGATGCGTTCGAGCTCGAGGGCGATGTCGATGAGCGGATTCTTGCCTGTGACTTCGAAGACCTCGTAGGCAAGCTTCTTGATGATCTTGCCGCGCGGATCGTAGGAGCGGTAGATGCGGTGGCCGAAGCCCATGAGGCGATCTTCCCCCGACTTGAACGATTCGATGGCGCGCGGAACCTTGGCGACCGAGCCGATCTTCTGCAGCATGCGCACGACTGCCTCGTTGGCGCCGCCGTGGCGCGGCCCGTAAAGTGCACCGATACCCGCGGCAACGGCCGAATAGGGGTCGACCATCGAGGATCCGACGGCTCGCACGGCGTTGGTGGAGCAGTTTTGCTCGTGATCGGCATGCAGAATGAAGAGCACGTCGAGGGCGTGCTCGAGGACCGGGTTGAGTGTGTACTGTCCGGCCATCTTGAATAGCATGGTGAGAAAGTTTCCCGTGTAGGAGAGATCGTTGCGTGGTTGCACGAACGGCAACCCGCGCAGGTGGCGGTAGGCGAAAGCCGACAGTGTCGGCAGCTTGCCGATGAGGCGCCGCGTCTGCAGGCGGCGCGATTGCAGATCCTGGACCTCCTTGGCCTCCGGGTAGAACGTCGACATCGCGCCGATCGTGCCGAGTAGCATTCCCATCGGGTGTGCGTCGTAGCGGAAGCCGTCCATGAACTTCTTGATGTTCTCGTGCACCATGGTGTGCATGGTGATGTTGTGCTTCCACACTTCGAAGCGTTCGACATCGGGCAACTCGCCCTTGACGATCAGGTAGGCGGTTTCGAGAAACGAGCTGTGTTCCGCGAGATCGGCGATGTCATAGCCGCGGTAGCGTAGGATGCCCTTGTCGCCATCGATGAACGTGATCTTGCTCTTGCAGGATGCCGTGTTGAGCAGTGCCGGGTCGTAACCCAAGAGTCCGAAATCGTCGTCCGATACTTTGATGTCGCGCAGTGCGGCGGTGCGAATCGCGCCATTCTCGATCGGAATCTCGTAGTGCTTCCCCGTGCGGTTGTCGGTGATGGTGAGACTGTCTTTCGCCATCGTTTCTCCTGATCCTGGTAGCTGACGAATGTGAGAACCGACAATGAATACATCGCTGGCGCCGGTGCGGCAATCACCGGCCTTTCGCGCAAGCTCAGAGGAGTTGGGAGAGAATCATGATTTCGCCCGCAATGCCGATGAAAAACACGATCGTGCGAACGACTTTGATGCCAAAGATGTAGGTAAGTGCGTGCGCTACACGAGCGAGAAAGAAAATCGTCGCGCCCAGCGCCGTCGTCGAGTTGGCGAGGCCGGTCAGGTGGGCAACGAGAACCAAAACGGCGAATGGCGCCAGGTTCTCCGTGAGGTTGGTGTGGGCTCGCTTCGCCCGCTCGCCGTAGGCCGGTAGGGGAAAAGGCTCGTCGCGGTTGCCGGTCCCGTACTCCAGTCCACCCGGGGCCGTGCTCTGGGCGTATCCGTATACGACCGGAATGAGCAGGTTGAGGACCGCGGTCATCGTCAGCATGAACAGATCCGTCGTCATCGGGCCACCTCTCGAATTGTGTGGCGCCAATCTAGCGCGCATGCAGCGCGATGGAAAACAGCGTGCGTCCTGCATCTGCGTCCTCGGCGGATCGAGAAACCCGTGGGCCGGCTCCTCCATCTGCGGGTAGTTCGGTTGCGGGAGAGTTGTTGACCCGGCGGCGTGAGTGGCGTGTCTTGGTGCCAGTGCGGATGCGAGGAGGTGCAAATGAGAATCATTTCCCAGGTAGGGCACAAGCTTTCGGCGAAGCTCGCAGAGCTGTTGCCGGAGGACGTCGTCGTCGAGGTCGCGCCGAGCGGACCGGTCGGCGAATTTGAAGACGCCGCGATCTTGTTGACGCAAACCTGGGGCAGCGAAAACATCGCCGCCGTCGTGGAGCACGGAGTTCAGTGGATCCACACCCTCGGCACTGGGGTCGACCGCTTCCCCTTCGACGCCGTGGGCGAACGCACGGTCACGTGCTCGCGCGGCGCCAGCTCGATTCCGATTGCCGAATTCGTCCTCGCGGCGATGTTGGCGTTCGAAAAACAGATTCCCGAAGTGTTTCTCGAACGCTGCCCGGAACGTTGGTTCGGCGCCCGACTGGGCGGTCTGTACGGCAAGACCCTGGGGCTGGTGGGGATGGGAGGAATCGCCCTCGCGGTTGCCGAACGGGCCCTTCCCTTCGGCGTGCAAGTGATCGCGACTCGCCGCCGGCCGATCCCCTCACCGCTGGCGGATGTGCGCATGGTCGAGCTGGCCGATCTGGTCGCCCGGGCCGATCACATCGTCGTCGCGGCGGCAGCCACCGAGGAGAATCGGCAGATGTTCGACGACGCACTCTTCTCCAAGATGAAGCGCGGAGCCCACTTCATCAACGTGGCGCGCGGCGTCCTGGTCGACCAGGATGCCCTGCGCCGTGCCCTCGACAGCGGAGTCGTTGCGCGTGCGTCGCTCGACACGATGCAACCCGAGCCGCTACCGGACGGTCACTGGATGTACGACCACGCCAAGGTGCGGCTGACGCCGCACGTTTCGTGGAGCATGCCAGGCGCCGTCGACCTGCTGCTCGACAAGTTCGTCGCCAACGTCGAGCTCTACCGCCGCGGTGAAGCTCTCAACGACGTCGTGCGTCCGGGCCAGGGGTACTGAGAGCTCTCAAAGCCAAGCAGTTGAGAAACTCACGGTCGGATGAAATGGATCGTCGGAAGATTGTCACGATGGCGAATCGTTTCACTCCGGCACTCGGGACCGGACTCCGCGTCTCCTCAACCATCTGAGCTCGAATGATTCTAAGCCTTCTCGCCGCGATTGCGGCAGCGCCGATCTTCTGGCTGCTCGTCCCGACGAAGTACCGGAAGGACGGACTGGCGGTGATCAGCCTGATCGTGCTTGGCATCTACGATCTCCGGCTACCGCCGATCGTCCTCGGCCTGGCGGCGCTTCTCTACGCGGCCGCGCAGACGATCGGACGCACCAAGCGCAGCCACACCGGCTGGGACAGTGCCTGGTCGATTTCCGCTGGCGGGATGGCATGTCTCGCCATCCTCTTCGTCGCCAACAAGTCCTTCTTCCACGGCGAAGTCCAAATGGCGCTTGCTTCGCAGAGCGGAATCGCCCTGCTCGGCGTATCGTACTTCGTTCTCAAAGCCGCCTCGATCTTGATCGAAACGAGCCGGCAGACCCTGGCGCCGCCCGGCTTTCTCTCGCTCGCGCGCTGGCTGCTCTACTTCCCGATCTTTGCCAGTGGACCTATCGAGGCCTTCAAGCACTTCGACGATCAAGAGCCTCTGCCGGACCTGGACCGGATGATGCGCGGTCTCGAGAGAATCCTGTTCGGATGCGTCCGGGCGCTGCTGTTCGCCCACTACCTCGGCACCTGGACGGCGCCCATCCTCGCCGATCCCGCTGCGAGCTCGGTCCCCGTATTGCTGCTCGCCATGTACGCAATGTCGCTTCGCATCTACTTCGATTTCGCCGGTTACAGCGACATTGCGATCGGGCTCTCCGCGCTCTACGGCTACAAGATCCAGGAGAACTTCGACTATCCACTTTCGCAACGGAATATAGTCGATTTGTGGCAGCGCTGGCACATGACACTGACGGGCTGGCTGCGCATCTACGTGTTCACTCCCTGCGCCAGGGCCCTGATGAAACGCGGACGCACCTGGCAGCGCCCTGCCGTCATCGTCAGCCAGGTAGTCACCATGGCAGCTTGCGGTATCTGGCACGACATGACGGCCGCGTTCCTCACCTGGGGAGTGTTGCACGCAGCGGCACTCGCCTGGACGGCCACGTTCGCGCGCGATCTCGGCAGGAAGTTACCGGCCACGCTGGTGCGCTGGTGGAGAGAGAGCCGGATCGCCTACGCGACGAGCACGATCATCACCCTGACAGTGTTTTCGGCGATCAATATCCTGGCGATGACGGACATCGCCGGCACCGCGCGATACTTCAGGGCACTGTTCGAACTATGACGTCTCGGGTCAGTCGCTGGCCGGTTTGCGACGCAGACGCTTGAAGCGCTCGCTACTGAGCGGCTGGTCCGTGATCTCGACTTTCATCGCTACTTTGTACTTCTCGAGCTGCTCGAGGCAGGCCGCTCGTACGCGCCGTTAAGGATTTCCGACCCTTGCTCCGGATGGTGGCCTTCGCCCCGGCAGCTGCGCCAGTTGTTCACGATTGGTGTGTATACGCCGGAGCAGCCCGCTGCGCTGCTTTCGTTCAGAAATCGTCGGGGCGTACCAGTGCGTCGGAACCGCCGTCGGTGTAGAGGATGGTGCCGCAGCAGAACGATGCGTCCGGGCCGAGCAGAAAGGCGACGCCGGCTGCGATGTTCTCCGGCTGTCCGAATCCGCCGAGCGGAATCGGGAAGTTTTTGATCGAGTCGCCGGTTTCCGGGTCACGGAGGCCTTCTTCGAGTAGTGGGGTCATGGTCGCGCCCGGAGCGATGGCGTTGAGGCGGATTCCCTTGCCCGCCCACTCCGCGAGCACGGCGTTGCGGCGCACCCAGCGGGCGAGCGCCAGTTTGGCGCCGACGTAGGCGAAGACGCCGTCGCGTCCGGCGGCTTCGCGCCGCGCTGCCTCTTCGTCGCCGGCCAGACAGGCGCTGGCGATGGGCGAGTCGAGGCCGGGCAGGCGCGCCGAGTTGGAGGAGATGGCGACGGCCGCGGGCTGGTAGCCCTTGGCCAGGCACGGGCGCAAACCGTCGAGCAGTACCTGCGCGCCAAAGTAGTTGACCGAGACGATGGAGCTGCGGTCGTTCACCTGCGGGCCGAGGCCGGCACAGGCGACGAGCCCGTCGAGCACGCCGTCGGCGGCGGCCTGCACGCCGGCGACGGCCGCGGCGCGCCCCGCGGCGCCGGAGAGATCCGCCTCGATTTCCGCGTTGCGCAAATCGACACCGAGGACGCGGTGCCCTTCGCGCTCGAGTCGCTGTCGGATCGCCGCACCGATTCCCGATGCCGAGCCACTCACTGCAATCGTCGCCATGGCGCAGCTTGTAGCGCTGCCCGTGTGATTTGTCGATCTTGGCGGGCGCCGCTGCGCCGGTGATCAGAGCTCCTCGGATTCGCACCGCTGCTTTTCTTCGATCGAGCGAAACTTGCGCACGCCCGAAGCAAGCTTCTTCTCTTTGCCGAGTGCTTGGTGAATCGCCCATCGCCGCTCGAGGGCTTGCCAGATGCGCGGGTCGCCGGGCCGGTACCAACCCGAGCGTTCGCACTCTTGGATGTTGCGAAATCGGTAAACAGGCATGTCAGTCGTCGTCGATGTTGAACTGCTCTTTGAGTTTCTGTGCATCCGCCTGGTCCTGCAAGCGGATGGTCTTTCTCTTCATTTCGAAGAGAGTTTCGGGTGTAGCGACTCGCACTTCCGTGTCGCCATAGGTCCGGTTGGTGACGTCCAGGTCGTCGATTGAAAACGCTTCACCCAGACGAGCAATGAGATCGAGGCGACTACCATCTGGGGCGACGTAGCGAACGACCGGGTAGTCTCCGTTCAAGTCTTTGCTCGAAACCTCATCGATGGAAGGATCGTCCCAGACGCGGCGCAGTGCGCGTCTGAGGGCGTCGATGTTGTCGGGGCTGGCGCGCACGAACAAATCGATGTCTTCCGTAAAGCGACCGATTCCCAGGACGTCGAGAGCAACACCGCCGACGAGCACGTAGTCCGCTCCTTCTTCTTGTAGCGCGGCAAACAAGAGATGGACCTTGTCGGGGCTCACCATCTGGTGAGGCTACACCGTGTCGGGGCGTCCGTGAAGTTGTTTGGATCGTCTTTGACCGAGTTGGAAGTGGCGCGCCGGCCGGGCATGATTCACGAGATGGGGGGGTCGCTTGCCAGTCGTTGGCTCGCACTGGTGGCGTGTTCCGCGTTGGCCGCCCGGGTCGCCGGCGCCATCGTGCTGAGCTTTCCCGCCGAAGGGATGCGCCTGGTCGATCTTGCCGGAGAGCAGTGGGGCGTTGCCTGGTCGGCCGAGGAGGTCGTTCTTACAGGCAGCGTCGATCTTTCCGGCGACTCTTTCGGCGGCACGGTGCGTATCGAAGCGCGCGGCGTTGCCGTGCACGACGAAAGCTTTCGCCGCGCTGCAGAAGGTATGCGCATCGTGGGTAGCCTCTCCGTCGAGGAACTCTCGGCGACGGGCGGGCGCGGTCGGATCGATTTGTTGTTGCCGGGCGGTGAGATGCTGTGGGATCGGTTCTACGTCGACCTGGCGACGTATCCGGCGGCGGTTTCCGGCGATTGGCAGATCGACGGCAGCGGTGGCGCGCGATTCTCGAACGCCGAAGTGGCCGTTGCGGGAGTTGGCAAGGCGCGCGGCGGCGGCAGTCTGCGAACTAACGGCGAGGCGTCGCTGGCGGGCGAGATCGATGTTCCGGGACTGTCGCATTTGTACGCGTTGTTGATCGGCAATCCATTCGGCGAGCGGCGCCCGCGGGTTGGCAGCACGCAAGTCTCGGGTCGGATGTCGGGAGATCTGCGCTACCGGCGTTCTCCCGGCGGCGAGCACGAGATCAGCGGTGACCTTCGCATCCGCGATGCGGCGGTCTTCGGGGCGGGGCCGGGCTTTCAGATCGGCGGATTCGATGCCGACCTTCCGCTTCGTCTCGGCAGCCTGGCGGAAAAAGGGGCGGCGCGCCGCGGCTCGATCCGCGTGCGTGGATGCACCGTGCAGGGGATCGATCTCGGACCTTTGGAGGTTCCACTCCGCGTCGGCGCGGACTCGCTGGAGCTCGCCGGCTTGCTGCAGATTCCCGTGCTCGGCGGCGCGCTGACGGTGCACCGGCTCTCCGCAACGGAGCTTTCGTCGTCAGCGTCGCGACGCATTGCGATTGCCTTCGATGTCGATGCCATCGATCTTTCGCGCTTGGCCATCAATCTCGGCTTGCCGCGTCTCGAGGGCAGATTGTCGGGTGGGATTCCCGAAATCGAAATCGTCGGTGGCAAGCTGCGTTCGCAGGGGGAGATGGTCGCGCACGTCTTTGGCGGCCGGCTGCGCGCGCGCAATCTGCACGGTAGCGGGTTGCGCTCGCCCATACCGTCGTTCGGCTTCGATCTCGACTACGAAGACATTTCCCTCGCCGAGCTGACACGTGCCTTCTCGTTCGGCTACGTTTCCGGTGTTGCACGCGGCAAGATCCGCGATCTGGAAATCGTATCCTGGGGGCCGGTGGCTTTCGATGCGCATCTGGAAAGCGATGCGAGCTCCGGCGTACGACAACGACTCAGCGTCGAGGCGATTCGCCAGTTGTCGATTCTCGGCGGCGGGACGAGCGATCCGTTTACGGTGTCCGTCCTCGGTCTGTTCGACGAATACGGGTACTCGAAGCTCGGCTTTCGCTGCCGGTTGCGCAATGACGTGTTCGAGCTCGACGGCATGGAGGTGAGCGGCGACCGCCACTACCTCGTCAAAGGAAGCGCGATGCCGCCGAGTGTCAACGTCGTCTCGCACAATCGGACGATTTCGTTTTCCGAGATGGTCGAATACATCGAGCGGCTATGGGGTGGTTGAGTCCGCCGCATCGGCGCTGCGGCTGGCTTTCGGCGGGCAGGCTGGGCAGATTGAATAGAGATCGCAGGAGGGATCGATGATGGCAATGAAGAAGTCGTTGGTGCTCGGCACCGTCATCGCGGTGGCCGGTTGTCTGACGGTAAACGTCTACTTTCCCGCGCCCGAAGTGAGAGACGCGGCCGAGCAGATCGTCGAGGAAACGTGGGGCGACGGCTCGGCGGATGACGCGAGCGCCCCTGGGGAGACGGTTTCATGGTGGCGGCTGCTGCAGCCGGCGGTGGCGCATGCGGCCGAGCCGGGTGTCGACATCGACGTGTCGACGGCGGCGATTCGCAAGCTCAAGGCGGCAATGAGCGAACGGGCGGAGCAACTAAAGCCGCATTTGCGGACGGGCGCCGTCGGCATCGCCAACAGCGGACTGCTCGCCGTACGCGACCTCGCCGGAGTGGGACTGCGCGATCGCGCCGAAGTGCAACGCTGGGTCGATGCGGAAAACCGCGACCGGCTTGCACTGTATCAGGAAATCGCGCGCGCCAACGACCTCGGCAAACAGGAAGTTCCGCGGATTCAGAAGATCTTCGCCGAGACGTGGATTGAAAAGGCCGAAGCGAAGTGGTGGGTGCAGTCGAAGGACGGGGATTGGGCGCAGCGCTGACGCCGGCCCGCCGATGATCGCAGATGGCCTCAACGTCGTCGGGTAGAAAGAAGGACTGTCCCGAGGTCGGCGTGCGCGATCGCCATGGGCCGTCGTTGGTGAGTTGGGGGATTCTTGGTGAGCGAATGGTTTGCAGCACCGTGGCGGGTCTATCCGGCGGCGGCGATGATGGCGGCCGGGGGGTTGTTTGCGTTGCGCGGCGTTCGCGCCAAGATGAGACGAGCGGCGGAGTTGAAGGATCCTTGGAAGGCCTACGAGCTGATGCAGGGCTTTCGCTTTGCGGTCATCGGGCTGTCGATCGCCGGCCTCGGTGCGGCCTGGTTCTGGTCGATCGGCTGGCTCGCCGCACTCTCCCTCATCATCGGTGGCGAAGAGCTCCTCGAGTCCAGCTTCGCCATCGCCGCCGTCCGCAATGGACCGGAAGCCGAAGCCCTGACGAAATCACGCGCCGCCGAGTAAAACGCCGGCTAACGTTCTTCATCAGCGGATAGACGAAACCAGTAGACAGGAATGCCGGAGAACTATCCGCGGAGGGTCGCGATGTCTCGACCGGCCGGCTGTTGGAAGGCGCGCAGGCCGAATTCGGGCAGGAGCGCCAATAGGTGGTCGAAGATGTCAGCCTGGATGGACTCGTAGAGTGCCCACTCGGTGGTTCGCGTAAAGCAGTAGATTTCGATCGGCAGGCCGCCGTCGCTGGGTTCGCGCTGGCGCACGATCAACGTCATTTGCTGGTGGATCTGCGGATGGTTGCGCAGGTAGTAGTCGACGTAGGCGCGGAAGGTGCCGACGTTGGTCAGCGTACGCAGGTTGGCGCGCACCTCGGTGTCGATACTATCGCGCGCGTTGTAGTCGGCGATGTCCGCCTTCTTGCGCGTGATGTAGTCGGCCAAGAGCTCGAAACGAGCGAAGCGCTCGAGGTCGTCATTGGTGAGGAAGCGGATCGAGTTGATGTCGATCAGGATCGAGCGCTTGATACGCCGGCCGCCGGAGTGTGCCATGCCGCGCCAGTTCTTGAACGACGAATTGATCAGTTGATACGTCGGGATCGTCGTAATCGTCTTGTCCCAGTTCTGTACCTTCACCGTGTGCAAGGCGATGTCGACGACGTCGCCGTCAGCGCCAAAGACGGGCATCTCGATCCAATCACCGACGTGCACCATGTCGTTGCTGGTGAGGAGGATGCTGGCGACGAGTGACAAGAGCGTGTCGCGGAAGATGAGGAGCAGCACCGCGGTGAGGGCGCCGATACCGCTGAGAAAGAGCCAAGGTGATTTTTCCAACAGCACCGACAGGACGAGGATCGCCGCGACCAGGTGGGCGACGATGTTGGCCACCTGCAGGTAGCCCTTGATCGGCCGATCGCGGTTGTCGGGGTCGCGCGAATAGATCTCGTTGGCCGCCGACAGAAACGCGGCCAGGCAGCGCACCGCCACCAACACCATCAACGCCAAGGCGACGCGGCGGATGACGATGCCGACGTTCTCGTGCGGCTGTGGGATCAGCGGCGCGCCGTACCAGGCCACCAGTGCGGGTGCCAGCGGTGCGAGGCGGCGGAACAAACCCGAGTCGTGCAGTGCGTCGTCCCAATCGGTTTCGCTGCGCAGGACGAGCCGCTCGATGCCGGCGACGATCCATCGCCGGGCCACCAGTAGGGCCAGCCAGCAGAGAAAGGCGAGGAAGAAGATCCCGCCGGCTTCCCACAGCACGGGGTTTTCCGAGAGGGCTTGGAAATCGAGCGCGCGTAATTGGTCGACAACGGACTGCATGGGCCAAGCTCGTCAGGCTGCCGCGGCTCGTTCGCAGGCGGTGATCGTCGACTCTTTGTCGGGCGGGGGCGGCAGTGCGAAGCGCGCGCGGTAGCGTTTGCCGCGGGCCAGGATCCACAGCGAGCGCATGATGATGGTGCGGTTGAAGAACGCCTTTTCGGGCGGGTCGAACATGTTGAACATGCGCAGAAACGCGCGGAAGATGACGGGATCGCAACGGGTGCCGACGATGACGCCGTCCTCGATGAACTTGCCGATGATGCGGTTGGCGAGCTGGTTTGCGGGTCGCCCTTCGGCTTTGCGCACGGCGTCCTTGTCGGCGATGACCGACGCTTCGTAGAACGGCTCGATCTCCTGGCGCGAACGGCGGTCGAGCTCGATCAGTGCCTCGCCGAGATCGCCGTTGCTGGCGTCGAGCGCCTCACCCATGAAGTGGGCGTGTACGAACGCCTGCGAACAGCCGCGACCATAGAGCGGATTGGTGCAATAGGCGGCGTCGCCGAGCGAAAAAAATCCAAGCGCCAGAGGCGCGCCGTCAACGACGAAGCGGCGCCTTCGGTTGATCAGCCCTCCCATGGCGAGAACGGGGCGCTGCGGATCGCCGATCGGCTCGGCCAGTGCGGGGTCGGCCCACACCGCGGCACCCGGAAGGGCGCGCACCATGGTGTCGAAGGCGCGTGCATCGCTGAGAATTTTCAGCCGTGGCACGACCAGCGGCACGGCGAAGGTGATCGAGAAGGTCCGCCCGTCTGCCGGAAACACGCCGTACTTGATCCACACATAGTCGGCCGCGCCCGGGTGTTCGCCGCGCTCGGGATCGCTGGCGCCTTCGTGAAAGCGATAGAAGCGCGTGAAGTAGATGATACCGGAAGAGCTTTCCTCCTCGTCGGGAGCGCCGGCGCCGATTTCACGCAACCAGGCGGGGGCACGCGAGCCCCGGCCGCTGGCATCGACTACGATGTCGGCGTCGATCTCCGTTTTTCGACCGTCGATCTCACAGCGGACGCCGCTCACCCGATGCTCGCCGCTGTCGGTCTCGTCGGCCAGCAGCCCGATAACCTTCGCGCCGGCGACGAGGTCCACTTTCTCGTCGGCCAGCACGATCTTCCGCACCACCCATTCCAGGGTCGTGCGGCGGCATCCGAGAGCGATGAAGTCGTCGTCGCCGGGCTCTTTTTCGATAGGCGGTAGAGTCAGCGGCGGTCGTTCGACCATGTCGAGCTCGACTGCGCCGGCTTCGAGCAGCGATTCGAGAATGTCGGGGTAGTGATCTCGCAGCAGCGAACGCAGGCGGCCGAGAAAGGCGTGTGAGTGTCGCACCTGCGGGGCGCCGCGGCGCTTCCACGAGGCAAAGGCGGCGTTGGTATCGGTGGCTGCCGGTTCGTCGTCGCGCTCGAGGATGGTCACGCGGGCGCCGCGGTCGCTGAGCACGCGCGCCGCCGCGAGACCGGTGATGCCGCTGCCGACGACGACCGTCTCGAGTCCGCGCAGGAGATGAGGGAATGGGCTGGTCATGCGAATGGAGTGGCGGAGTGTAGCCAGCAAGGGACGAGCGTGAAAGAGTCCATTGAGTCGTACGGGAAGATCTCGAGATGTCGCGACCGCGTTGTACCCTGAGTCTCCACGGATTGCATGCGATTCACGGCGGTGATCTGCGCCATGTCATCGACGTCGCGGTGCAGGCCGATGAGATCGGCATCGACGCACTCAGCCTGCCCGACCACGTGGCGATGGGGACGCGAACGGACCGCTACCCCTACGGGAAGTTTCCGTTGCCCGAGGACTTTCCGTGGTTCGAGCCGCTGACCGTGCTGGCCGCCGTCGCCGGGGCGACAAAGCGCATTCGCCTGACGACCAGTGTGCTGATCTCGCCGCTGCGGCCGGCCGCGTTGTTGGCCAAGATCTGCGCGACACTCGACCAGCTCTCCGGCGGTCGCCTCGAGCTCGGCGTCGGCAGTGGCTGGCAGCGCGAAGAGTACGAGGCGGTCGGGGTGCCGTTTGCCAAGCGCGCGCAGCGCATGGTCGACGGCCTGCGCGCCTGTCGCGCCCTGTGGTCCGGCGAGCGGGTATCCTTCGATTCGGCCACCGTGTCCTACCAGGAGATCCTGTCGCTGCCCTCGCCCGTCCAGTCCGCTGGCATTCCGCTCTGGTTGGGGTTGGCGCCGACGCCGCGGGTTCGCCAGTGGATGGCGGAGCTGAACGCCGGCTGGGTGGCCATGGCGGTCGCCCCCGAGGAGCTCGCCGGTGATGTCTCGGCGATTCGCGACACTTTTTCCGAGCGCGGGCGGGCGGTCGAAGATGTGAGGGTGCGCGCCGGATTGCCGATTCGTCTCGGCGAGAACGGCCGACCCGATCTGCGCCTGACGCTCGAGGGCATCGATGCGGCGCTGGCTGTCGGTGTCACGGACATTGAAATCTTCCTCAGCGCTTTTGTCGCATTGCCAGAACAGTTGCCGGAAGTGCTGCGCGAGATCGCTGCGCGGATGCGTCGGGTCGACTAGCGCGCCGGGCCCCGAAACGGCTTCGCCCAAGCCTGGCGTGAGCCGGCTGCGTCTCGGGTTGGTTGGAGAAATTGCCGGCGCACTTCGGCGCGCCCACCTCATCTCGTCGTCCTTGGCCTTCCCGACTTTCACCCAACTCGTATCTCGGATAGCCTCCGCTATCTGCATGGGTACTCCGGCCGACCCCTTCGCGCGACTGGCACGTGCTGCAGGCGCGACGTTCGCTTCGATCATCGTTTTCGCGGTCCTGAGTGCGGCCAGCGCTGGCGCTCGGTGTCCTGGTGACTGCGATGGCAATGGCGCGGTCGCCGTCGGCGAGCTCATCCGCGCCGTCGGCATCGCGCTCGGCCGCACCTCTCTCGACGACTGCCCCGCGGCCGACAGCGACGGCGACGGGAGTGTGCGGATCAACGACCTGATCACGGCGGTGAGCTCCGCGCTCGATGGGTGCCCGGACCCCGGCACACCGACCAGTACGCCGAGTGCGACCGACACTGCGACACCGACGAACACCCCGACGGCGACGGCCAGCGCAACACCCGACAACGAATCTCCGCAACTGGGCATTCAAATCGTCTACCGCGGCCTGGTGGGATCGCCGATCGCGTACCAGATCGATGCCGACGATCCCGATGGCGACAACCTGACCTTTGAAGCCGACGACCTGCCGGAGGGCGCCGTGCTCGACGGCGCCAGCGGCGTGTTGTCGTGGACGCCGCGCGAAGACCAGGCGGGTGCCTACGAAATCACGGTCCGTTGTTTGGACGGACGCGGCGGCAGTGACGAGGGTACGTTGCCGCTGCGCGTTTTGGTTCTCGATTCGTGCGCGCGCGACGTCGTCTGCGACGCTGCCAGCGGTTGCGAAGTCGGCCTGCCGGCGATCGCTGAGAGCTGTTGTGCCGGCGAGCCGGAAGTTCGCGTACCCGAGCCGGCGGCCGAGTGCATGCCCGGGTTGGTGTTGCACGCCGGCCGCAACCAGCGGGGTTTCGGTCGCATGCAGAACTGTGACCTGTTGCAGGTGCGCCCGTTTGGCCAGGGTTCGGCGAACATACGCTTCAACGTCGAGGCGCGCTGCGTTTCGACGACCAAGGTCGCCACGCTGAACGCCCGTCTGGAAACCGCGGATCGCCTGATCTTCGACCGCAATACGTTCATTCTGCTCGACGAGCGCGAGGATGGATTCTCGCAAGAGCTCGCCTTGTTCTACCAGTTGAACGCCCTCGACCCGGCCGACATCGAGGGTCGGGAAGCGCAACTGACGCTGCAACTTCTCGACGGCGATGGCGTGATGGTCGAACGCGCCCTGCGTGTGGTGTTGACTTCGAGCACGCTGGGCGATCTGCCCGATCCGGACCGCGAGGATATTCCCGCCGGCGAGGCGGGTTGTGTCGGCTGCCACCGGCCGCGACTGCCCGATGGCAGTGAGCGCTTTGGCATCGAAGAAGCGCATCCATGGGCCGAGCTCACCTGTACGCGTTGTCACGGCGGAAACGCCGCTGCTTCGACACGCGCCGCCGCACACGTTTCGCCCAGTGACGGACCGGAGTACCTGAAGTCACTGACGTCGGACGAGCTCGATTCGGTGTCGCTGGAATACTTGCGCTTCATCAACCCAGGTGATCTGCGCGTCGTCCCCCAGACCTGTGGCAGTTGTCACCCCGAACAGGCGGCCAACGTTCCCAAGTCGGTGATGTCTACCTACGCCGCGCACTATACGCTGCCGCGCTACCTGGCAGGTGTGCAGGGGCGCGAATCGATTTTTGGCGCCGTCGACATCGTCGATGAGGACTTCGACCCTCTCAGCGCTCCGCCGGGAGCGATTCCGGAGCTGCAGGCACTGCGCGGCGCGACGACGGCGCGCGACGAGATCCACGGTGTCCTCGACGAGTACCTACCCAAGGCCTGTCCGACCTGTCACCTGCAGACCTTTGGCCCGAACGACTCGGCCGGGTCGTATCGATCGTCGGGGTGCACGTCTTGTCACATGGTCTACGACGACGACGGCCTGTCGCGTTCGGACGATCCGATGATTTCGAAGAGCTTTCCCTCCCATCCTCGCAAGCACGCACTGACGACCGCGATCCCGGTCGAGCAATGTGCGCACTGCCATTTCCAGGGCGGTCGTATTGGCCTTGCCTATCGCGGCATTCGCGAGGGGGGATTCGCGCCGGAGATCACGCCCATTCTCGGTCAGACGCTGGGCACGGCGCTCTACGGCCACGACGCCGACTACTATTTTTCCGACGAGGATCGCTCGAACCGAATCGACGAAACCCCTCCCGATCTGCACTTCGAGGCGGGGATGGTTTGCATCGACTGCCACGTCGGCGGCGACGTGCACGGTGACGGCAACCTCTATGCCTCGGAGCGCGACCAGGTCGGCATTCGCTGCGAAGACTGTCACGGTACGGTGCGGGCCGAGATCAGCCCCGGCGAGGACGGTGTCTTTCGCAACTCGAAGGGATTTCCGCTGCGCCGGCTGCGCCGCGACGGAGGTGGAGTGGTACGCCTCGAGCTGGCGACGGAAGAGCGCGAGCTCGCCGTCACGCAGGTGTTCCAGCGCCTGCAGAGCGGTGTCAATCCCAACATGATCGAGGCGATGGGAGTTGACGACAACGGCTTTTCACACACCGACTCTATGGAGTGCTACACCTGTCACACGTCCTGGCGGCAGACCTGTTTCGGTTGCCACGTCACGATCGACGATCGCGGCTCGGCCTTGAATCGCACCACCGGCGAAACGACCCTGGGCGCGCTCAACGCTCACCGCGACGACTACTCGCTCGATTTCTATGCACTCGGCGTCAACAAGCGCGGAAAAATCACGCCATTGTGCTCGTCGATGAGCATGTTCTTTTCCTACGTCGATGAACAGGGAAACACCGTGCTCGACGAGGCCGTGCGCACCAGCGGTGATGGCAAGATCGGCTTCGGTTGGAACCCCTTCCATCACCATACGGTCAGTCGGATTCCGCAAAACTGTGACGTCTGTCACCCGACGACCAGCGCCGAGACACCCGACAACCAGCAGACGCTCAGAGAAACCTATGGCTTCGGCAACGGTGAGGTGATCATCGAGGACGGAGCCGGCAACCACTATGATGTGACTGCCTTTCTCGACGAAAGCGGCGAGCTGAGATCGGATTTTCCGCACGCCAACACCGGTCCGGTGGCGGCCGACGTGCGCCAGCGCGCCCTCGGCGTCCTCGTCACGCCGCACTCGCGGTGAAAACCGTACTTGACCCGGCGCCAATCCGAACCTAAGGATCATTCATGCACGCAGGAGCTTCACCGGCGCTGGCGATCCTTCGCGTCAAGCGCGGCGCCCAGCGCCCGAGCGAGAAAGACTTCGCCAAGGCGCTCGACGAAGATCGCAAGCGCTTGCACCTGCCGGCGTCGAACGGGCATGTCGAAACGGAAACCGCGGGCCCCTACGCCATTCATATCGACGGCACCGATCTCGACGAATACGTCGTCTGGGAACGGTAGCTCCGCGCGAATTGCCCGCGCGGTCGTCGTGGCGATTCGCGCGAGTCGCGGTGCTGTCCTCTGAAACTAGGACAGCACCCGAGTCGCCGCCTTGGTTGAAAAAGTCACCGTCGCGGATGATCATGGACCTGCAGCTTCTGTGAGGGAGCTTGACAGGACTTGGGAGATTCCCATACAGGCAAAGTAGATCCGGCGTGAGGCGGCACACTACTGCGACCGGTGTGTCCGCGTCGAGGGAGGAGTAGGAGATGGAGCGCGATCATCTGCTGGATCTGCTCGTCCAGTACTCTTACGAGTACAGACCTGAAGCGAGCTTCCGATTGTCCTCCGGGCGTGTGAGCAATTTCTATGTCAATTGCAAGGCCACGACGATGCGCAAGTCGTCGGCGCCGCTCATTGCACGGGTTTTCGAGTCCAAGATTCCAGATGGCGCGGCGGCGGTTGGAGGTCTCACCATGGGGGCTGATCCCATCGCTTATGCGATCCGCGATCTCTCCGACCTCGATCTCGACGCGTTCGTTGTTCGCAAAGAACAAAAAGAACACGGGCTCGGGAGGGTCGTCGAGGGTCCGGTTGAAGAAGGAACCAAGGTTGTCGTTGTTGACGATGTGGTGACCACGGGGATGTCCACAGGTAACGCGATCCGTGCTTGTCGAGACTTCCAGTTGGACGTTGTCGCAGTGATTCTGCTTGTCGATCGACAGGAAGACGACGGCTTGGCGAAAATTCGAGAAGAAGCAGGCCGCGATGTTCCTGTAGGTGCGATTTTCAACCAGGCGGATCTCCATGCCCGCTGGGAAGAATTGGCGTCAGACCATGGCGGTTCAACTGCCACAAGACCTGGGCGAGCAGCTATCGGATAAGGTCGAGAGAGTTGTTGGATACTTCGGTCTCAGCCAAGTCCAGCGGGACGCGGCAATCGGGGTGTTGAGCGAGCTCGAGCAGATCTGGGATGAGCACGATGAACGCGGAGGCGTCCTTGGCGAGGTCGCCAAGCGGGTTGACAGCGATCTATCACCCGTAGTCGATCGATTGTCGGCGTCTCAAGATAGCGATGCCGCTTCGGCTGCAATCGATGCTCTTGTTGCAAGTTGGCGCCAACTGAAAACAGACGTCGAGTCTTTCTAGGGATGTTCAGGGCCGCAGGCGTTCGAGCATGCGTGGGAATGGGATCGTTTCGCGCACGTGGCGGAGGCCGCAGAGCCAGGTGACGACGCGTTCGATACCCATGCCGAAGCCGGCGTGCGGTACGGAGCCGTAGCGGCGCAGGTCGAGGTACCAGTCGAACGCCTGCTGCGGTAGGTGGTGCTCGTCGATCTTCTTCTGCAGTGTTCCGAGGTCGTCTTCGCGCTGGCCGCCGCCGATGATTTCGCCGTAACCCTCTGGAGCCAACATGTCGACGCAAAGTGCAAGGCGCGGATCGTCGAGATCGTTCTTCATGTAGAAGGCTTTGCACGCTGCTGGGTAGCGGTGGACGAGCACCGGGCGGTCGTATTCCTCGGAGATCGCCGTCTCTTCCTCGGCGCCAAAGTCGGATCCCCATTCGATATCGAAGCCTCGCTGGCGCACTTTGTCGATGGCCTCGTCATAGGTGATGCGCGGAAAGGGTTTGCGAACGCACTCGAGCTTGGCGACGTCGCGCTCGAGTGTGGCCAGCTCGGCGGCGCGCTTGCTGACGATGCGCTGGACGACGTATTCGACGAAATCCTCGGCGAGGTCCATGTCACCGGCCAGATCCATGTAGGCGACTTCGGGCTCGACCATCCAGAACTCCATCAGATGGCGCCGCGTTTTTGATTTTTCGGCGCGAAAGGTCGGACCGAAGCAGTAGACCTTGCCGAAGGCCATCGCTCCCGCTTCGAGGTAGAGCTGTCCACTTTGCGAGAGATAAGCCGTTTCGTCGAAGTACGGAGTCTCGAAGAGCGTCGTCGTGCCTTCGCACGCCGCCGGGGTGAGCAGGGGCGAGTCGAAGAGTACGAAGTCGCGCTCGGCGAAATAGTCGCGACAGGCGTGCGAGATTTCACTGCGAATGCGCAGCACCGCGTGCTGGCGCGCCGAGCGCACCCAGAGGTGGCGGTGATCGAGGAGGAAGGCGACACCGTGGTCTTTCGGCGTGATCGGATAGTCGACGGATTCGCCGACGAGCGCGAGGTCGACGACGCCGAGCTCGAAGCCGATTGGCGAGCGCTCGTCGGCGCGCACCGTGCCGCGCACGACGATCGCCGATTCCTGGGTTAGGTGCGTAGCGAGATCGAAGACTTCGGCGGCAACTTCCTTCTTGAAAACGACGCACTGGATCGTCCCGCTGCCGTCGCGCACCTGGAGAAAGTGGAGCTTGCCGCTCGAACGCTTGTTGTAGAGCCAGCCGCGCAGCGTCACCTCCTCGCCGTCGTGAGCGGCGATGTCGGCGATGTAGATCGACCCGCATTCTCGCATCCCGACAGTCTATATCGGATCGGTTTCAATGCTAGAGAAGCGCGCGCGAGTCCGCCCGCTTCCGACTTGACAGGGAATCGCATAATGACAATACTATTGTCATTATGGCAAGTAAATTGTCAAAGAAGGGCGAGGCACTCTATCGGATCGTGCTCGAGATTCGCCACTTGTTCCACGCACTGGCAAACGCCGCCGACCGCGCCCACGCGGATCTCGGTGTGAGTGCCAGCCAGCGTGCGGTACTCGAGTCCCTGCACCAGCGCGCCGATCAGACCGTACCGGGCATCGCACGGGCCAAAGGGGTGAGCCGGCAGCATATACAGGTGACTGCCAACCATCTGCTCGCTGCCGGACTCATCGAAGAGAGCGACAATCCGGCGCACAAGCGCTCGCCGCATTTGAACCTCAGCGCCGCCGGACGTGAGTGCTTCAGCGAGATTCGAGTACGGGAAGGCAGGACCCTGGCGGCGCTGGCGAAGGCGCTGGCAGGACACGATCTCGATGCGGTCGGGCGTTGCCTGCGCGACATGTCGGCGTTTGTCGACCAATGGAACGACGAGGAGGAGTCGTAGATGGACGTTGCCGAGTGGATGCTCAGCCATGGCGAGAACGCCCAGGTGATGGGTTTCTTTTCTCTCTTTCTGCTCTTCGCGGTACTGGAACGAGTCGCTCCGCGGCGCTCTGTGCCGGCTGATACGGACGTACGTTGGCGGGCGAACGTGGCGCTGACGCTGCTGAGCATTGCGGCGCTGGGCGCCGTGCCGGTGTCGTTCCTGGCCGCGGCGACCTGGGCCGAGGCCAGGGGGGTCGGTCTGTTGCACGCGGTGCCGCTGCCGGCCTGGGCGCTGATCGCCGCGACGCTGCTGCTTCGCGGGCTCATTTCGACGGCGACCCATTGGTTGAATCACAAGGTTCCGTGGTTGTGGCGCATCCACCGCGTCCACCACCTCGACACCGATCTCGATGTATCGTCGACGGTTCGATTTCACCCGCTGGAAATGGTCATCGGGCCGGTCGTCGGTGTGCCGGTCGTCGTTGCTTTCGGCCTGACACCATGGGTTCTCGTTCTCTACGAGCTCCTCGACGTCGGCGTGACGCTCTTTTCGCACTCCAATCTGCGGCTGCCGCTGGCAGTCGACCGTTACCTTCGCTACCTCATCGTCACGCCGGATCTGCACCGCATCCATCATTCGAGTTGGCAGCCGGAAACGGATTCGAACTACAGTGCCGTGTTTCCGATCTGGGACATCGTCTTGGGTACGTTCCGCGGCCAGGCGCGCCACCCGCATGAGTCGATGGAGCTCGGTCTGCCAGAGCTGCGTGGCGCTGGCGCGCATCGAATTGGAGGTCTCCTCCTGTCGCCTTTTCGAAAGGCGCTCGAAGAAGACACGCCGGTGCTGTCGCCGCCCGACGTCGCGTGATCGCTATCCGGCTGCTATCGTAGCGCCGGTGCGCATCGGGTGGCGAAGTCGATTCCTCTGCGCCGGTTGGCTGACCGGCTTGGCGTTTGTCAGCGGTTGCAAGGGGGGCGACTCGAGCCACCTGCAGCCGGTCGTTCGCATTGGTGAGCAGCGCGGCGAGATCAAAGCAACGGTCGGCGACGAAACCCGCTATGTCCTGTCGGAAATTCGACGCGGGCCGTTCATGTTTGCGACCGAAACGGAGTTTCCCCGTTCGGGCCCGCTGGTGCTCGAGCGCTCCGTTCCTCCCGTCTTCTCCGCCGAAGACCGGCTCGTCGTTGCTGCACGCGGACTTGGCGCCGGCGGCCGCTGGGTCGATCTTGCGGCCCAGGTGGTGCCACTCGCGGCGCCGGAGAACGGCGGCGGGAAGGTAACGCTGGTTCTCGACACCGCCGCCGAGCTCGCCGGCCGGAGAACCAAGGTCATGGCGTCGGCATGGGTTCCGCACCCCGGTGGTCGATCGATCGACCGCTCGCGGCCGATCGAAGTTCCGCCCGGTGCCATCCTCGAGGTCGGCGGCGGCTTCCCCGCAGCCGGGCGCGGCCAGGGTGACGTTCGCTTTACCGTATCGGTATGCCGGGCCAACGAGTGTCAGCCGGTGTTGGATGAGACGGTTGGCGGCGCGAGTGCGGCGTGGTCGGATTGGCGAGTTCAGCTCGACGATTTCGCTGGCGAAACGGTGACGTGTGTCTTCGAGACGACGCTGCGCTCGCCCGATGAGAAGGCATTTTCGCTGGCCGTGTGGTCGCGTCCGGTCATGTATGCGCCGAAGCCAGTGCGTCGCGCGCGCCCCAACGTCATCCTGCTTTCGATTGATACGCTCGGCGCCGATCATCTTTCGACGTACGGATCGGCGCGCGACACCGCGCCCATGCTGGGGAAGTGGTTCGAGGAGGACGGCGTCGTTTTCGACCACTTGGTGGCGGCGGCGACGACGACCGGACCCTCGCATATGACGATCTTCACTTCCCTTGTTCCAACCGTGCACGGCGTCACCAAGCGGCCGGCGGTGAGGTCGCCGGCGCCGATCACGCTTGCCGAGGTGCTGCGCCGGCACGGCTACGCAACTGCCGCGGTCACCGAAAACGGGCCGCTGCACGCCGGCTGGGGCTTCAGCCGCGGCTTTGATTCGTATGTGGAGAACAAGAGTGCGGACGTGATGCTGCCCGAGGGGCATGTCGCGGCAACGCTCGGGCGCGCCGAGCGGTGGCTGCGCCGCAACGGCGATCGACCCTTCTTTCTCTTTCTGCATACCTTCGAGGTGCACTACCCCTACGCGCCGCCGGCGCGCTATGCCGCGCTCTTTGGCGGCAGTCAGCGGCGCCCGGGGCTGCCGCCCGAGTACTCCGATGTTCTCTACGACCGCGAAATCCGCCACGTCGACGACCAGATGGACCGCTTTCTGACCAAGCTCGAGGCATCGCGTGCTCTGGAGCGGACGATCGTCATCGTCACGTCGGACCACGGCGAAGAGTTTCTCGAGCATGGGCTGATCGGTCACGGCGTCAATCTGCATCCGGAGGTGTTACGGGTGCCGCTGTTGGTGCGCGGCCCGGGCATCCGCGGTGGTCGGCGCATCGCCTCTCCGGTCGGTCACAGCGATATCATGCCGACGATTCTCGAGCTGATCGGTCTGCCGCCGGCCGATGTGACGATGGGCCGCAGTCTGGCGCCGCTGCTCGCCGGTGCAGTGGAGACGGTGGAAGATGTACCGCTGTATTCCGAAGCCTGGTATGCGACAGCGATGGGGCCGCAAGGGAAGACGTTCAAGGTCGAGCAACCGCGCATCGCAGTGCGTCTGGGCAACCGAAAGCTGGTACGCATCAACGACGATGGTGGATTTGCGTACCGCTACTACCATCTGAGCAACGATCCGCAGGAACACACAGATGTCTACCTAGAGCACGCCGATGAGGTTGCCGACTTGCAGCGACTGCTCGCCCGCTACGAACCGTCGATGAACGGTGTTCGCCGCGGCGCCGAAGCAGCGCGCCGCCGTTTTGACGAGAGCGCCGGCCAGACGGCCGCGCGCGGCGACGAGGCCGGGGGAATCGACGTCGACCCCGCGGTGCGCGAGAAACTGCGCGCGCTGGGCTACGTCGAGTGACCGTCCATGGCGAGTGACCCGGTCTGCGGCATGACCGTCGACCCCGAGACGGCGGCGGCGCGGGTCGCGCACGCTGGCACCGACTATTACTTTTGCGCCGAGCGTTGTGCGCAGCGCTTCGCCGCCGATCCGCAGCACTTCCTCTCCGGCGAGGCAGCGGCCGCGGACCCCGGCGTCGGGTCGGCGGTCGCTTTCTTCGTCTGCCCAATGGATCCGGAGGTGCGGCAGCGCGGACCGGGGGCTTGCCCGGTATGTGGAATGGCGCTGGAACCGGAGGCCGCCGGTGCGGCCGACGACTCGGAGCTGCGCGAGATGACGAGGCGCTTTTTCGCAGCAGCGGCTCTCGCCGTACCGGTGGTCGTCTTGGCGATGGGCGACATGGTGCTGCCCGGCCGCCCCGTGGCGCGCGCCCTCGGTGGCTATGGCAAATGGGTGGAGATGGCGCTGACCGCGGCAATCGTTTTCTGGTGTGGTGCGCCACTGCTGGAGCGCTGTTGGAGCTCGCTGCGGGCGCGGCGGCTGAACATGTTCACCCTCATCGGAATCGGCTTTTCCGTCGCCTTCGCCTACAGTACCCTCGCCGTGCTGGCGCCGCAGATCTTCCCGGCCGGCTTCCGCGATGCGCAGGGCGGCATCGGCGTCTATTTCGAGTCGGCGGCGGTGATCGTCGCCCTGGTGCTGCTCGGCCAGGTGCTCGAGCTGCGGGCGCGAGCGCGCACCGGGGAGGCGGTTCGCGCGCTGCTCGATTTGACGCCGCCGACCGCGCGCCTGCTGCGCGGTGATGGCGAGACGGACGTACCGCTGGAGCGGATCCGCCGCGGTGATCGCCTGCGCCTGCGGCCGGGCGAAAAAGTTCCGGTCGACGGCCGCATCATCGAAGGGGAGACGTCGATCGACGAATCGATGCTGACCGGTGAACCCGTGCCAGTCGCCCGCGCCGCCGGGGCGCATGTCGTGGCCGGCACGGTCAACACCACCGGCAGTGTCGTCGTCGAGGCGGAGGGCGTCGGAGCTGATACGCAGCTCGCCCGCATCGTCGACATGGTGGCCGGTGCGCAGCGCACGCGGGCGCCGATTCAGAGTGCCGCCGATGCCGTTGCGTCGTGGTTCGTTCCGGCTGTCCTGGCCGTCGCCGTGCTCGCCTTTCTCGCCTGGAGTGTCTGGGGGCCGGCTCCCCGTCTCGCCTATGCCTTGCTCAGCGCCGTTGCCGTTCTCATCGTCGCTTGCCCTTGCGCGCTCGGTCTGGCGACACCGATGTCGGTCATGGTCGGCGTCGGCCGCGCCGCGCGCGCCGGCGTGTTGTTTCGCGATGCCGCGGCGCTCGAACGGCTCTGCGAGGTGGACGTGCTGGTGACCGACAAGACGGGAACCCTCACCCAGGGCGCACCGAAGATTGCGCAGATCCATGTCGAAACGGGCTTCGATGAGCTCGCGGTTCTGGCGCTGGCCGCCGCGGTCGAGAGCGCCAGTGAGCATCCCCTCGCCCAGGCTTTCGTCGCCGCGGCCGAGGAGCGCGGCGTGAAGGTTGGAACGGCTACGGACGTCGTCGCGCGGGCCGGCAAGGGCGTCAGCGCCAAGGTCGGTGGCCGCACCGTCGCCTTGGGCAATGCTGCGATGATGCGGGATTGCGGCGTCGGCGCCGATGCGGCGTCAACCGCACGCACCGTATTGCGCCGCGGCGGTGCCTCGTTGATCGATCTGGCGGTCGGCGGCGAGCTGGCGGCGGTGTTTGCCGTGACGGATCCGATCAAGCCGGATAGTGCCGTGGCGCTGGCCGATCTACGCGCTGTCGGAGTAGAGATCGTCATGTTGACCGGCGACGAGGAGCAGAGCGCCCGTGTCGTGGCGGAGCGGCTCGGCATCGAGGAGGTGATCGCCGGTGCGTCGCCCGAGGACAAGTTGCGCGCCGTCGAGGACCTGCAGCGCCGCCGGCGTGTCGTCGCCATGGCCGGTGACGGCATCAACGACTCGCCCGCCCTGGCGCGCGCCGACGTCGGTATCGCCATGGGCACCGGTACGGACGTCGCCATCGAGAGCGCTGCGGTCACGCTCGTCGGTGGCGAGCTCGCCGGCATCGTTCGCGCCCGGCGGCTGAGCGAGGCGACACTGCGCAACATCCGGCAGAATCTCTTTTTCGCCTTTGCCTACAACGCCGCCGCCGTGCCGATTGCCGCAGGTGCCCTCTATCCGCTGACCGGGACGACGTTGAGTCCCATGCTGGCCGCCGCTGCGATGAGCCTGTCGTCCGTGTCGGTCATCGTCAACGCCCTGCGCCTGCGCAACGCGCGGGCGTAGGCTCCGGCGCCCGGGAAGGCGCGGGGAGCAATTGAGAAACAGCAAAAATTTTTGTGTTGCGTTAGCAAACAGAATTTGTTAGTTCCGGTTCAGGGAGGCAACGAAAATGGCCGAGACAAAGAATGTGGCGATCTATCTCTTGCTCGGAGCGCTGGTAGCTTGCGGGTTTCTCGGCGGGAGCCGAGCCGCCGCGCAGCCGAGTTGTTGTGTCGGCTCGGGATGTTGCGGCGAGTTCGGCGAGCCGTGCGTTTTGGAATACGGAGCCAGCGGCGTCGTTCGCGATGCCGTCTCCGGGCTACCGATCGGGGGTGCCTCCGTCGTCGTTCGCGACCTCACCGCGGTCGAGACCGATGCGCGCGGCGAGTACACGACCAGCGGTT
Organism: uncultured Binatia bacterium (SeqCode); assembly: GCA_965216585.1. Taxonomy (GTDB): domain Bacteria; phylum Desulfobacterota; class Binatia; order HRBIN30; family CADEER01; genus CADEER01. The sequence goes on from CBDCGC010000003.1 coordinate 2,856,244, forward strand.
CGCGCGACGACACCTGTCACATCGACTACTTCTTTTCGATCGAGGCCCGCGCCGAAGGGTACGAGCCCTACCGGTCCGAGCTCTACTCGAGCCATGTCCTGTTTTCCTCGCTCGATATCGACCTGCAGCCACTGGCGGCGGAGGGGTATGCGGTGCGCGGCCGGGTTGCCGAGTTTCCCGAGTGCGCCGGTGCGATGCGCGGCGTTGTCGTGAATCTCGAACCGTCGGGGCTGAGTGTCGAAAGCGGGCTCGCTGGTGGTGAGTTCGAATTCGTCGACGTGCCGCCGGGTGAGTACGTGGTAACGGTGCCCGGTTGCAATCCGTTTGGTTGCTGGCGCGACACGCCGGTCGAGGTGGTCGACGACGACGTGTTCGTCTCGGTTTGTATGGACGAGCACGTGCCGACCGCTACACCGACGCCGCCGGTTTGCGCTGTTGCGACTGTCCCCAATTGCGGGTTTGGCGAAAGAGTGTCATGCGGTGCGGATCCCTGTGTCGCTGGTTGCGAGTGTGTTCCTTGCGACGCCTGTCCAGAGGGCGAGGAGTTGACTGGGCCGGGCTGTGCATGCGGGACGTGTCCACTGCCGACCCCCTGTGTGAGAGGAGAACGTCCAGTCGAACCCTGCGACGCCGCGTGCGGTCTGGGCTGCGGTTGCGAGCCGGACGCGAACAGCTTTACCGAGACTCCGACTTTCACTGCGAGCCCGCCGCCGACTGGAACGCCGACGCCGTGCGCGGTGCCGACCGGACTGGTTTGCCCGCACGGCGAACGCGGGGTGTGCGATGCGACGTATTGCAGTTGCGAGTGTGTTGCCTGCCCGGAATGCCCCGAGGGTGAGGTGAAGATCGGGTCGGAATCCTGTCAGTGCGATCCATGTCCCGTTGCCACGCCGTGTGTCCGTGGTCGGCGGCCGGTCGCGTGTTTTCTCGAATGCGGACTCGGTTGCGGTTGCGAGGACGAACCTTCGCGTACAGACACCGAAAGCATCGGCGACCCACCGGGCTCGAGCGGCGGATGTGCGGTGGCCAGGGCCCCTCAACCGCCGGCGTCGTTCGCCCTGCATGCGTTCGTCATCGGCCTGTTGCTGGCAGCGCGCGCCCGCTCTGCCGACTGACCCTGCCTCCGCCAGGGAAGACCCGCGCCGGCCCCCCACCAAAACGCGCGGGTCTTCCCGCCCCCTTTCCCGAGGCGTTGAGTCTGGGGCATTCGCGGCCGACGTGCGCCGTCACTGTCGTTTTCGACCACTCGACCGTGCAATCCCGAGACCGACTCCGCAAAGTCTGACAGGGTTGGGCGATATTCGGTCAGATCTGTCATGACACTTTGACAATTCTTGCCGGAAGTCGGGTGCATTTGTGCTGGTACGTTGCCTGCTTCTGGTCGAGACATGTCTCCGGTTTGGAGTCGGGCCAGTTGGAATTGGAACCGAATCGGCTGTTGAGTTCCTTGACACCTTCGCCTGGCAGGCGGCAACAGTGCTGAGGAGAAGGGATCATATGAGGAAGACGAACGGCGCCGCCGCGATGTGGATCGCGATCCTGGTGTTCGGCTGCGGGCAGGCATTCACGTCGATCGTGCTGGGCCAGGAAGTCCCCGATTCGGTAGGCTTGGGGGAGAAACCGATCCTCTCGGTGCCCTCTCCGCTCGGCTCGATCGACTACCGCCCGGGACGCGGACTGCACGTCGGCGACAGCGGTCTATCGATTGGCGGCTTTGTGAACGTCAAAGCCGAGGATGAGCATGAGAGCGGTAGCGAATTCACGCTCGATCTCCTCAACATCTTCCTCATCTACAACGGGATTCCCCGTCTGCAGGCGGTGGCGGAGCTGCAGCTCAGAGACTCCTTCGTCTGGGATGAACACGGGGCGGGCTTCGACGACTTCGCCTTCGACGTCAGGCGTCTTTTCGGAGACTACCGCTTGTACGACGAGCTCCAGATCCAGTTCGGAACGTTTCTAACTCCGGTCGGATACTGGAACCGCATTCTTGCGCAGCCGCTCACGTGGACCACTGAGAACCCGGTGATCGTCGAGGGAAACTTCTTCGACCAAACGACGACCGGAGTGAAGCTGCATGGCTCGACCGCGCTGGCTGAGGGGCGCATCGGCTACGAGGTCTTCTCGCAACTGCTCCATCCCATCGAAGGCGATCCGGAGCTCGACCCTGCGGACAAGACGGTCGGGGTTCGGCTCGAGTACTCGCTCCTGCCTGTTTCGGCTTTCGGTGTGAGCTATCAATCGTCGCGCCAGCGCAACAGGTGGTCTCATCTCGCGAGTGCCCATGCTTTCTGGCGCTTCCGGCGAATCGAGGTGTTGGGAGAGATCTCGGTTCAGGATCTCCCAGCGGCGCCGGCCGTCGATGACGGCAAGGAAGTTGCGCCGGGCGACACCGAGCAATGGGGCCTCTACGCGCAATCGGTGCTCGAGGTGTACCGCCCGCTCTATGTGGTCGGTCGATACGAGCATCTCGACCGTCCTTTTCACCAACGGCCGATCGACATCTTCACTCTCGGTGCCGTGTACAAACCCTGGCCCTTCATGGCGTTCAAGCTGGAGTACCGGTTCAGCGATGATCGCACCGGCGGTGAGCCGGAGGGTGTCTACTCCTCCTTCACCACCCTCTTCTGAGATGTTCGCGCCCCGTATCAGACCGGCGTCTCTGGTCCTCCTCGCGCTGATCTGGGCCGCGAGCGCCGGCGCAGCGGAGTTGCGTGTGATCGTCAACCCGGCGCGCGCCACCTCCCTATCAGAGAGCGAGTTGCGCGCCATCTATTTGAAGCAGCGGCTATACTGGGGTGATGGGAAACCGATGGTTCCAGTCAACCGCGCCTCGGGAAGCGCGGCCCGTGAGATCTTCTCGCGATCCATCTTCCGCCGGGACAGCCGCGATTTGGCGAGCTACTGGAATCAACGCTATTTCGAGGCGGGTGACTTCCCGCCGGCAACCCTCGATTCAGACGAGGCGGTTCTCCGCTTCGTCGCCACCAATTCGAACGCAATCGGCTATGTGGCCGCAGAGATCGTCGACGCGTCTGTTCACGTCGCTCTCGAGATCGAGCAATGACCGGTGAACGGGCGCACGACGTCGATCCACCGGCAAGTTCTCGCGTTCGGTCTCTCTACGGCAAGCTCGTCGTTCTATCGGCCGCGCTCGTCATCGTACCCGGCGGTTTCTTCGCGCTGCTCGCTTTCGACAACAGTCGCCGTTCTCTCGAAGAGGCGATCGGCATCCAGCTCGCGCAGGCGTCGCAGGAAGGATCCGACGCTCTGAGCTCAATGCTCGATCGAATCGAGGACGGCGTCCTGTCGTGGTCCCGCCAGGAAGTCATGCGCGAGCTGTTGGTCGACGATGTGGACAAACGAGTTGCGCGCTTCCTCGTCTCTTCGACGGAGGCGCACGAATCGTATCGCGAGATCCTCTGCACGGACGTTGCCGGTCGCGTCATCGCCGCCAGTCGGCACACACGTTCGCAGCGCAACATCGGTCACTGGCAGTCGTTCGTCGCGATCGGAGGCTCGCCTGACGATGCGACGGCGACGATCGTTGGTCCGCGCGACACGCGCGATGGATCCGCCGTCCTCGAAGTTGCTACGCGCGTCATGAACCCCGATCCGCCCTATGAGGCGATCGGCGTCGTCGTCCTCTTGGTCGACTGGCAGGTGGCGTTGCGCAGTCTCGAACAGATCCGTGACAAGTTCGCCCGCTTGGACAAGCGGGTTGCCATCTTCGTTGCAGACGCCCGAGGGCGGATCATTGGCCACCCGGCTCCCGGAGCAATGGAGATCGGCGCGATGGGAAGCGAGCGCTGGTCGTTTGCCGACGACTTTCGCTACGGGCGCTTCCGCCCCGATGGAGCCGCGCGCGGCAGGGAGTTCCTGGTTGGTCGTGCGGCGCTGAGCAACCGAGACTGGTCGGTCGTGGTTCTCGAGCCACTGTCGACCGCTCTCGCCCCGATCGACGAGATGCGTCGTCGCTGGCTCATCATGCTCTCGAGCATCCTGATGGTGTCGCTCCTGGCTGCCGTCGTGTTGGCCCGGCGGATGGCGCGGCCGCTCGGTGAGTTGCGAGATGCCACGCGGCGGCTCGCCTCCGATCCCGCGGCGACACCCGCCGCCGTGCCGGTGCGCTCCGGCGACGAGATTGGACAGCTTGCGGTGGCGTTCAACTCGATGGCCGCCGATCTGCGCCGCACCCAGGCTCAGCTTCTCACCGCTACCAAGTTTGCGTTCGCAGGTGAGCTCGCGGCGGGCGTCGCCCACGAGGTGCGAACCCCGCTCAGCGTGATGCGCTCGTCCGCCCAGATGTTGCGCGACACGCCTTCTGCGGAAGCCGACAACTCGGAGCTGGTCGGCATGTTGATCGAAGAGGTCGACCGAATCGAACGGGTCGTCAGCGGGCTACTCGAGCTGGCCAAGCCCCATTCCAGAACGGTCGAAGCGACAGGGCTGGAAGCGATCCTCGAACGTGCGGCCGAGTTTGCGCAAGCGCGAGCGGAGCGTCAGGGAACCGTTCTGCGTCGCGAGATCGAAGCGCCTCTTCCGCCGGTGCTGTGCGATCGAGAACAGATCTACCAGGTTGCACTCAACCTCATCGTCAATGCCCTCCAAGCCCTGGGTTCGGGGGGAGAGGTCGTCATTCGCGCTCGCGACGGGGGAGGACGCGGGATTTGCTTTGAAGTGAGTGACGACGGCCCTGGGGTTCCGGAGGAGATGCGAGACCGAGTCTTTCAGCCCTTCGTCACGGCCCGCGAAGGTGGCACCGGCCTCGGCCTGTCGATCGTGAAGCGGATGATCGAGGAGCACGGTGGGGAGATCGAGCTGGAGACCGCAATTGGCAAGGGGACGACTTTTTGCATTCACCTACCGCGCGCCCAAGGAGACGCCAGATGAAAAGGATCTTGGTCGTCGACGACGATCGACAGCTTCGTCGCACTCTACTCATCATGATACAGCGCTTGGGCTTTGAGCCCGAAGCCGCCGAAAACGGCCGCGTTGCTCTCGCGCGCCTCGAAAACGAGCGCTTCGACCTCGTCTTGACCGACTTGAAGATGCCGGAAATGGACGGACTCGAGTTGCTGGCGGAGATCCGCCGTTTGGGTTGTCCGCCGCCGGTGATCGTGATGACCGCCTACGGGACGATTCAGACGGCGATCGAGGCAATGCGCGGCGGTGCGTTCGATTACGTCCTCAAGCCGTACGACAACCAGGCCCTCGAGCTGACGATCCGCAAGGCGTTCGACCTCGAGCGCTATCGAACTCAGAGTCGGTTTCTCAAGTCGCAGCTCGACGACTCTTGGGGAGCGGATATCCAACCTCTGCCGGGCATGGGCGAGGTCATGGCGTTGATGGAAAAGCTCGCACCGACCAACAGCTCGGTGCTGATCACGGGCGAGACTGGAACCGGAAAGGAAGTCGCCGCGCGAGTCATTCACCGCCTGAGTCCGCGCCGGGACAACCTTTTCGTTCCGCTCAATTGTGCCGCCCTGCCGGCGGAATTGCTCGAGAGCGAGCTCTTCGGCCATGTCCGGGGAGCATTCACGGGTGCCGCCGAAGATCGCACCGGCAAGTTCGAAGTTGCCGATGGTGGCACTCTGTTTCTCGACGAAATCGGAGAGATGCCGATCAAGCTTCAGTCCAAGCTCCTGCGGGTTCTCGAAGACGGTGTCGTCGAGCCGTTGGGCGGAGGTCGCTCCGTCCGCGTCGACGTCCGTGTTCTCAGCGCAACGAACAAGCAGCTCCCAGATGCGGTCGCAACCAAGGAGTTCCGCAGCGACCTGTACTACCGAATCAACACCTTTCAAGTGGCGCTCTCGCCGCTGCGCGAGAGACCCGACGACGTGCCGATTCTGGCCCACTTCTTTCTCGAACGCTTCGCCCGTGATCTCGGAAAGCCAGCACTCGAGCTGACCGACGAAGCGGTCGCACTTCTGGTCGGCCAGGACTGGCCGGGTAACGTGCGCGAGCTGCGCAATCTCATGGAGCGTGTGGCCGTGCTCTGCCCTGGTCCGCGGATCGACAGCGTCGACCTGCAAACGGTGATGCCCGGATTGGAGAGTCGGGCAGACGATTCGGCCAACCAGGGCGAGTCGTTCTCAATACCGGATCCACCCGGTCGTGTTGGGCTGCACGAGGCGGTCGAGCAGTTCGAGCGCAAGGTGATCTTGCAGATGCTCGGAGAGACGAACGACAACAAGGCCGAGGCAGCCCGGCGTCTCGGCATCAGCGAGCGCAACCTGTGGTACAAGTTGCGTAAGCACGGACTGTGAGTCGATAGCAACGCCCTCGCTTGGCTGCGGATCTCGGCGCTCGACGCGCTGCCCTATCGCGTAGACATCGCCCCTGCGCTTGCCGACCCTGCAGGGCCTGTCGTTCCACCAGCCACATCCCTGCCAGACCTGTCAAGGTCGGTCGCAGGCGCGCCGTGTAAGCCCGGCGATCAGGTGTCGGAGAGGCACTCGGCACAGTGCTTGCTCTTCTCCCGGACATTCCCAGAGGTCCGAGGACCACCAGAGGAGGCATCGAATGATCGACATCGTGCAAAGAGAAAAGCTCGTATGGCTGTTTGCGGCCATGGTGATTATTGCGGTTCAAGGTTGCGACGACGGCGCTTCGCCACGGCGCACGCCGACACCCGGTAGCTCGCCGTCATCGACGATGGCGCCGACGAACACCAATACGCCTCTGCCGCCCACCACCGCTGTTCCCACCGATACGCAAGTCCCGGCGACGCCGGAACCGACGCCCACGGCCGTCCAACAGTGCTTCGACACGACGGTCGACGCGTCGCTCTGTGATCCCGACGTCGCCACCTTTACTCTCGAATCGACCAATCCGTACTACCCGCTCACGCCCGGCCTGCGCGTCGTCCTCGAAGGCGAGGAGGACGGTGAGGTGGAGCGCGTCGAGCGCACAGTGCTCGAGGAGACGGCGGTGATCGCCGGAGTGGAGACGCACGTCCTCGAGCACAAAGCTTTCATCGACGGCGAGATCCACGAGGTCGCGCGCAACTTCTATGTCGAAGCGACCGATGGAACCGTCTGCTACTTCGGCGAAGACGTCGAGTTCTTCGAGGACGGCGAGCTGGTCGACATGCAGGGCACCTGGCGAGTCGGCGTCAACGGCGCCAAGCCGGGTGTGATCATGCCCGCCGATCCGAAGGTCGGCGACGCCTACTTCCAGGAGAACGCACCCGGGATCGCCAACGACATGGGACGCGTGTCGGCGGTTGGCGTGTCGCGCACGATCGGCGGCAACTCCTACGAGGACCTCGTCGTCATCCAGGACAGCAACCCCATGGAGGACTGTGACAGCGAGGAGGAAAAGGTCTACGTGGCTGGCATCGGCGAGATCGTCGACAGTTTCCTGTCGATCATCGAGGCGAGCGACAAGCAGTGCTTCGACACGACGGTCGACGCGTCGCTCTGTGATCCCGACGTCGCCACCTTTACTCTAGAGTCGACCAATCCGTACTACCCGCTCACGCCCGGCCTGCGCGTCGTCCTCGAAGGCGAGGAGGACGGCGAGGTGGAGCGCGTCGAGCGCACGGTGCTCGAGGAGACGGCGGTGATCGCCGGAGTGGAGACGCACGTCCTCGAGCACAAAGCTTTCATCGACGGCGAGATCCACGAGGTCGCGCGCAACTTCTATGTCGAAGCGACCGATGGAACCGTCTGCTACTTCGGCGAAGACGTCGAGTTCTTCGAGGACGGCGAGCTGGTCGACATGCAGGGCACCTGGCGAGTCGGCGTCAACGGTGCCAAGCCGGGTGTGATCATGCCCGCCGATCCGAAGGTCGGCGACGCCTACTTCCAGGAGAACGCACCCGGGATCGCCAACGACATGGGACGCGTGTCGGCGGTTGGCGTGTCGCGCACGATCGGCGGCAACTCCTACGAGGATCTCGTCGTCATCCAGGACAGCAACCCCATGGAGGACTGTGACAGCGAGGAGGAAAAGGTCTACGTGGCTGGCATCGGCGAGATCGTCGATGATTTCCTGTCGATCATCGACGAAACGGATGGCCCGGTGCTTACCGCTGGGAAGCTACTGATCGAGCACAACTCAACCGACGAGGATACGGGTTTCCAGGGCTTCGCCGACGGTGACCCGTGGAACGAGTTGGTACTCGTAGGATCCGATGATTCCCGAATTGCCACCGTTGCTGCCGAAGGCGGTCTATTTGACTTTGGGCTCACTGAGCTTTTCTTCGAAACCTCTGAGCCGGAGAACGCCGAGGTTCCGATCGAGGATGTACTGGCGCGACTCGCTGAAGGCACGTACTCGATGATCGGCGATCTGGTCGACAGCGAAGACGACGCCCGGGTTGTCATCTTCACGCACGACATTCCGGCGGGACCAGAGCTCGTCAGCCCAGAAGAGGGCGCCAGTGGTCTCGATCCGAGCTCCGTCGTCGTTTCTTGGCAGCCAGTCGAAGAGGACCTCGACGGCGAGGACATCGAGATCGTCGCTTACCAGGTGATCGTCGAAGAAGATGCCGCACCCGAGTTCCCACACGGGTTCGCCCGGCCGGTGTTCAGTGTGTACCTGTCGGAGGAGGCGACGAGCGTTGCAGTTCCGAACGGGTTCCTGCAAGACGACTCTTGTTACAAGTGGGAAGTGTTGGCGATCGAAGAGAGCGGCAACCAGACCCTCTCCTCTTCGGAGTTCGAGACTGGCGCCGGATGTGTCCCCGCCGAGGAACCCGGCGAGGAAGAACCGCGCATGACCCAGGCCAAGCTGCTGATCGAACACAACGCCACCGACGAGGACACGGGTTTTCAGGGCTTCGTCGACGGTGACCCCTGGAACGAAATGACCATCAGTGGTCCGGGGGAAACGACGATCGTTCGCGTCAGGCCGGAGGGTTCCCTGCTCAACTTCGGCCTCACCGAACTCTTCTTCGAAACCTCGGAGCCCGAGAACGCCGAAGTCCCGATTGACGACGTCCTCGCTCGTCTCGCCGAGGGGACATACACGGTCCGCGGGTTGATGGTCGATGGAGGCGAAAGCACGCTGACGACGACGTTCTCCTATCGCATCCCGGCAGCTCCGGTGCTCGTCGGCCCGGAGGATGGTGCCGAGGAAGTCGATCCGATGAACACAATCGTCACCTGGGAGCCGGTGACGACGGACCTCGACGGTGGTCCGGTGACGATTGCCGGCTACCAGGTGATCGTCGAGGTGGATGATGACCCCGGGTTCCCGCAGGGGTTCGCACACCCAGTTTTCAGCATCTACCTGCCGGCGGCCAGCACCAGCGTGACCGTGCCCGCAGAGTTCATGGAGGCCGGCACCGACTACGCCTATGAGGTCCTCGCCATTGAAGAGAGCGGCAACCAGACACTCGCCTCGGCGGAATTCGCGACGGCGGAGTAATGCCCGTTCGGGAATCGTAGCAAGCATCGGAAACCGCCATCTGCGAAAGGGCTGGCGCCCGGTCGCAGATGGCGTGCCGTCGCGCGGAGCCGAGGCAATATTTCTTCGAGGCGAGCTCCTGTCGTGCCGGCAATCCGTCAGGATGCCGGACAGCCGCGGACCGCGGTGTTGACGGCGCGGATCAGATCGGTGATCGACACCCCGCCACCGTCCGAATCAGCGTTTGGACATTCTTCCACGACGGCGTCACCGAGAGCGATTCGCACGGCCATGATCAGCTCGCTGATCGAGACGCCGCCGTTGTCGTCACAGTCTCCTGGGCAGCCCACTCGAGTCTGATCTGGAGTCACTGTGGACGTCGGTGTCACACTGATCGCTCGAGATTCAGTCGGGCTCGCAGTCGCGGTCTCGCTCTGCACGGGCGTAGTCGGGGTTGCAGTGGACGTCTGCTGCACGGTGAACGTCGCCGTTGCCGAATGCGTGTGAGTAGGCGTGGACGTCGGCGCCACCGTTCGCGTGTTGGTGTAGGTGAACGTCGGTCGCCGCGTCGGGGTTCGCGTTCGCGTCGGCGGTCGCCGCCGGGTTGGGGTCTTCGTCCGGGTCGGCGGTCGGGTGGGGGTCTTCGTCCGCGTCGGTGGCCGAGTGAGGGTCTTCGTCGGGGTCGGCGGTCGCCGCCGGGTGGAGGTCTTCGTCTGGGTTGGTGTGCGCGTCGAGGTGGGAACCCGCTTGGTGCGTGTCGGGGTGAAGGTCGGTCGCGGCCTTTGCGTATTGGTCGGCACGCGTGTCCTGGTGTGCGTCGGCGTCCTCGTCCGCGTTCGGGTCTTTGTCGGGGTCGGCGCATCAGCGCAGAATCCCAGGCGGCAGACCTCGTTGGGACGGCAGTCGCCGTCGAAGTCGCAGGGGTCCGCGGTCGCAAATGTCTCGCACTCGCCGTTGCCATTGCAGAGACCCGCACCGAGCGCACTGACACAGGGAGTGCCGCGGCGGACCGGGTTGAACACGCAGCCACCTCTACTCTCCGAGCAGCTATCGACCGTGCACGCGTTGAAGTCGTTGCAGATGACCGGCGGGTTGGAGCAGAACCCAGTGCATAGATCGAGCGTACAGGCTTTGCCGTCGTTGCATTGCGAGGGGGCCGAACAGAGCTGAGCGGACGATTCCACAGCCCCGGCCGCCAAGAACACCGATGCGAGTACAACCGAGGCGCACGCCCGACTCCAGCAAGACTCTCTCATTCGTCTACCCCCTGCCGACGGCAGCCGACAGCCGTCCCTACCCCACTTGGGCTACTTTGGAGGGCGCAATGCGCCCCGTCCCGGGCGCATTGGCAGGTTCCCGGCGCCTGCGGCGTCTACCGGGTCTTGCCTGAGAGCGTGTAGAGCTGACGCCCCCAGCCGGGGAGTCGCATCTGCGTGTGGTTATTGATCTAGTCGACGATCCACTCGACCGATCGATCCGGCCGGTAGGAGCAGAGCACTCCGGTGTGGACGGCGTTGCTCAGATGGCGCCACAGGGGCTCGTGGATGGCCTGGATCCGCATCAACACCGAGCGGATGTTCTTGCCGACGGCCTTGCGCATGTTCTCGAGCTCCCGACTGCGGTGGCTTGCGTTGACCACTGATGGCACGAGTTGCCGGGCCAGCTCGTCGAGCTCATTGCGAACTGCGTCGGCGCGCCCGCGATCGTTGTTCTGCTCTGCCTCGTCGAGCATCTCGCGCAGGGCCTCGGCGCGCCGCCGGTAGTCCAGCCGCGCCTGTTCGTCCAGAATCGGCTCGCAGCCGCGCCCGCCACGTGGCGCCAGATACGAGCCGCTGAGATCGGCGACGTGAAACTCGCGACCCGGTTCGCGCAGTAGAGTCCGCAGGATCTGGAGACCCTTCAGCTCCTTCACGCGGACCATGCATCCCTCGAAGCCAAGCGTCCAGAAATCCCCTTCGGGTTTGAAGACAGCTTTCTCGACAGCGCCGCGCCCGGCCTCTTCGGCGCTTGCACTGTTCCGACCGGCGAGACGGCCGAGCAGTCGTTCGCCGTGTTCGTGCCAGCTTGCCATGTTGAGCGCTGCCAGCTCGGCCAGCGCCGGTCTGAGCAGCGTCTCGGCGGTGCTCCCGTCGCCGGATCGGAGAGACATCTCGGCGTGATCGAGTCGCAGCCTGGCCAGCAGCGGTCGCGCTCCCATGCGTTCGTACATCGCAGCGGCTGCTTCGAAGTGGCGCGTCGCCTGTGGCCAGCGTTCCAGGACGGCTGCCAGTAGGCCGAGGTAGTGTCCAACGACGCCGCTGCATGCGGCAAGCCAGCTTCCGATTACCGCAAGCTCCTCGCAAGGTGCGAGAATCTCGTACAGCCGCGCCGCGCGTTCTCGGTCGTCGAGAAACCACGCCACGTGCGCGGCATCGGTGAGGCCCGTCAGGAAGTTCGAATCCCGCGGGTAGTCGTTGAAGTTGGCGCTCGCCAACGCAGCAAAGGCTCGTCGTGCTTCCTCCAGCCGACCGATGTGACCGTACGCCAGAGCCAGCGGTCCCCGCGCTGCCGGGATGTGGGCCATGCTGCGGCCGAAGTCGACGATGATCGGCTCGAGCTCGTCGAGTCGGCCCTGTTCGAGGCGGATGCGGTAGATCTGGATGCTCAGCGTGACGGCGGCGTTGGGGATCCCATTGGCGGCTCCCAACTCACCGGCGGCACTCGCAAGCTCCTCGGCCTCTCGTAGCGAACCGGCCAGGAGAGCCAGCGCCGCGCGGCAGACGCTCACCCGCCAGCGCTCGAAGGGCTGCCGCTGCTCCTCCGCGATCGCCGACTGCCGATCGAGGTGCGCGCGCGCCTCTTCGATTCGACCCAACTGCAGCAGATTGACCACCGACCAGCCGTGGCCGTGCAGGTAGAGGCGGCGACGGTTCGACTGCTTGGCGAGGTCGAGGATCCGTAGCGCCATCCTCTCGCGCTCTTCGACGTGATCCGGTCCGTAGAGCACCATGATACGTTCGCCGAGCACCTGTCCCAGAGTTCCATCGTCGCACACGCGTTCGGCAATGCCGACCGCCTCGGCGCTGCGTCGAAGCACAGCGTCCTGATCCTGCGAGTAGTAGAGTGGCAGCAGGCTGCGCGTCAGCAGCATGGCGCGCAGGGGGTGATCGCCCGGCCCCAGTTTCTCGAGCGCTTCCTCGATCAGTCGCGCTTTGCCGACGTCGCCGCCGAGTCCGGGACTGCCAGCGCCGACGATTTCTAACGCGCTCTGCGCGAGAATCTCCGCGTCGCCGAGGCCCCGGCCGATCTCGGCAGCCTCCTCGAAGGCTTCTCGTCCACCCGCTTCATAGGATATCGAAGCCTGCGATCTGCCGAGGTCGAGCAACAGCTCGGCGCGCAGGCGCTGTCGCTCGTCACCGGCGCCGGACTCGAGGTCGAGCACGCGCAGTGCGGCGGCGTACTGAGCGGCAGCTTCGTCGTAGGCGGACTGTCGCCGAAAGAGCGCTCCGGCACGCCTCGCGCAGTCGATCGCTTTTCGTGTCTCGCCAAGCTCTGCCGCACCAACCCAGTGGTGTGCTAGCTCAGCGATCGCTGCATCCCGATCGCCAAACAATTCCTCGATCACACCAGCGATCGAAGCATGCAGGGACGCTCGTTCGCTGGCTTGGAGGTCGCTCTCGATGGCGTCGCGGACCAGCGGGTGTGCAAATCGGTAGCCGCCGACGACTTCCCGTGGCTCGACGATACAGGCAGCAATCGCCTGGTCGACCAAATCGAGCAACTCCGTCCCGTCCTGCAGATTCGGATACCCTTTGCGCCAGGCAGGCTCCAGCACCTGGACGTCGAACGCACGCCCGATCAGTGCGGCAACGCGCAACATACCGATCGCCTCGGCGCTCAGACCGTCGAGCCGGCGGTGAATGACTTGCCGGATTCCCTCGCTGACCGGAAGATCGTCGGCAGCGACATCGCTCGGAGCTCGGCGCAGACGGCGTGCCATCTCAGTGACGAAGAGAGCGTTCCCCGCCGTTCGCTCGTGGACGCTCGATGCGTGTGTCGTGGAGACTTCGCTACCCAGAGCCGACTTCAGATAGACGGCGACGTCGTCGCGGCCCAGGCCATCGAGCGGGATGTTGTGAGCGTGTCGTGCGATGTCGCCAAGCACCTCGGCCAGGTCCCCGTTCTGCTGTGCTTCGACCGGTCGATAGGTCCCGAGAAGTAGAATCGGCACGGACTCGAGATCCACCGCCAGGTGTTGGAGTAGCAACAGGGAAGCGCGGTCCGCCCACTGCAAGTCGTCGAGGACGATCATCTGCGGCTGTTCCGCCGATACGCGGCGGAGAAACGCCGCGAAGTGGTCGTAGAGGCGAAAGCGGGCGGCCGGACCGTCGAGGTCTGGCGGCAGGGTTGCCGATGCGTCGGTTTCTCCCCTGAGCTCGGGGACCAAGCCGGCGAGGTCGGTGGCACCATCGCCCAGACAACGCCGCAGCACCCCCGGATCGAGCGCCCGTTTCACTTCGCGGACGACTTCGATCCACGGCCAAAAGGGCGGTGCCCCTTCACTCTCCCGACATCGGCCCCAATGGAGGTCGAGGTCCGAGCCATCGCGCGCCAGCTCGGCAACGAGACTGGTCTTGCCGATCCCGGCCTCGCCGCTGATGAGCCACAGACCGCCTCGCCCTCTGAAGCATGCGGCAACCGCCCCGCGCAGTAGCTCGAGCTCGGCCAGGCGGCCGACGAAGAGATCGTCAGTGCGGCGAATCAATCGGGGCGAGGTGGACGACTCCATCGGAAACAGTCGTGCAGGATAGAGTTGAAGGCGGCTGGCTGACAAGGGCAGCGAGCCAGACGGACCCCCGCCTTTCTCGCCATATCGCAGACCTAGTGAAAGCGAAAAAGGGGCAACCGCCGTTCGACGCGATGCTGGCCTCGGGCCGCCGTGGTGATTGTCGATTGACAAGGATGCGCAGGTCGCATACTGAACGTTCAGTATGGCCGGTGTGGAACGGCCCGCACGCGCCGAGAACGGGCGGCGGGACCTCACGAACATCGCGATCGACTGCTTTGCGCGCTACGGATACCGAGCGACGTCGATCTCTCGTATCGCCGCGACGGCCGGTCTGACCAAGGGCGCGATCTACTACCACTTCAAGGACAAGGAAGAACTGCTCTTCGAGGCGGTGCGCGACCAGGTTTCGCATTTCGAGCGCAGTGTGTCGGCTGAAATCTTGCCGCTGGCCGACGCCGTCGCGGCGTTGAAGCGGATGACGCGCGTTTGCTTCGACCACGCGACGAAAAGCAACCACCGCCGCTTCATCGTCACCTTGATGGTCGAGGCGGTCGATACCAACGATCGCTTGTCCGAGCAGTTTCGCTCGATGATGAATCGCTTTCGCATCTTCGTCAGCGAGATCGTCGAGCACGGCCAGCGCCAGGGTGTGTTCCGTGCGGAAGTCGATTCGACCGCCGCAGCCGGCGTCTACGCCGGCGCGGTCATGGGCGCCGAGATCCAATACTACCAGGACCCCCAGGGCTTCGATCTCGAGACGGCACTCGATGCCTTTCTCGAGCACTACGTTTTCTCGCTGACCGGTGCGGCGGCGAGGTGACAGGAGGTGTAGATGATCAACTTCGAACCCAGCGAAGATCAACAGCTCATGCGCGATACCGTGGCGAGTTTTGCGGCCGAACAAATACGTACGGTTGCGCGTGACGCCGACGAGAACGGCGAGATCCCGGAATCGGTGGTCGGCCAGGCCTGGGAGTTGGGACTGGTCCAATCCGCCATCCCCGAAGAGCACGGCGGCTACGGCGGCGACCGGTCGGCGATGACCAGCGCCCTGGTCTGCGAGGAGCTCGGCTACGGTGATCTCTCCATCGCGCTACACGTGCTGGCGCCGCGGCTGGTTGCCTATCCGGTGCTCGAGCTCGGCAGCGACGGTCTGAAGAAAGACGTGCTGCCTTCCTACTGCGGGGAGCGATTCGTTCCCGGGACTGCAGCGGTGATGGAACCGGCGATGGTCTTCGACGTCAATGACCTGGCGGTGACGGCGGTGCGGCAGAACGGCGACTACGTACTCAATGGAGACAAGTGCTACGTTCCCTTTGGCGCCGAGGCTCAGCACGCCGTCGTCTACGCGCGTGGCGAGAGCGCTACCGAGGCTTTCGTCGTCGCCCGCGACACCCCGGGCTTTACCGCGGTGGAGCGCGAGAAGGTCATGGGGCTCAAGGGCTTGGCGACCTACGAAATGAAGTTGAGCGAGTGCAAGGTGCCCGCCTCGGCGCGCCTCGACGGTGATCTGAAACCGATCTTCAATCGCTCGCGCATCGCGCTCGCTTCGCTGGCCGTCGGAGTGGCGCGCGCCGCCTTCGAGTACGCGCGCGACTACGCCAAAGACCGCAAGGCCTTTGGCGTTGCCATCGCCCAAAAACAGGCAATCGCCTTCATGCTCGCCGAGATGGCCATCGAGATCGACTCGGCGCGCCTGCTCACCTGGGAGGCGGCCTGGAAGCTCGACCGCGGTGAAGATGCGACACGCGAGGCGTGTATGGCGAAGAACTACGCGGCGGAGATGGTGCTGAACGTCACCGACAACGCCGTGCAAGTTCTCGGCGGGCACGGCTACATTCGCGACCACATGGTCGAGCTGTGGCTGCGCAACGGCCGCGGCTTTTCAACTTTCGAGGGTCTCGCTCTCGCCTGAGCGGCGGAGCGTTTGGCAAAGAGAGGTAGGACGATGATCGATTTCGAGCTTTCCAACGAAATGAAGGGCATGCGCGATATGATCAATCAGGTCGCTGAGCAAACCATGCGGCCGATCTCGCGCCAATTCGACGAGGAAGAGCACAGCGACCCGACCGACTGGCAGAAGATGATGTGGGACGTGTCGAAGGGGAGCTCGGTTTTCGGTAGCGGCCCGGAGAAGAAGGGCAAGAAGGAGGGAGGGGCGTCGAACGGCAAACCCTCCGAACGCAACGTCGGCGCGACGGTCACCATCGAAGAGCTGTCGTGGGGTGACGCCGGCCTCTATCTCAGCATTCCCAATCCGGGGCTTGGCGGAGCTGCGGTGATGGCGGCGGGCACACCCGAGCAGAAGAAGCGCTTTCTCGGCCCCTTCGGCGAAGGCGATCCCAAGTGGGCGGCGATGGCGATTACCGAGCCCGGTTTCGGTTCGGACTCCGCTGCAGTGGCGACGACGGCCGATCGCGACGGCGATCACTGGGTGCTCAACGGCACCAAGATCTTCTGTACCTCCGGCCAGCGTGCGCTCGAGAAGTCCGAAGGCTTCGTCGTCGTCTGGGCGACCGTCGACAAGTCGGCCGGCAGGGCGGGGATCAAGGCGTTCGTCGTCGAACACGATACCCCGGGAGTCACGGTGACCAAGGTCGAGGACAAGCTCGGTATCCGCTGCTCCGATACGGCGGCCATCGTTCTCGAAGATGCGCGTATTCCGCTCGACAACATTCTCGGCGATCCCGAGGTGGCTACCGGCAAGTCGAAGAAGGGGTTCAAGGGCGCGATGGCAACCTTTGATGCGACGCGCCCGGCGGTCGCCGCCAGCGCCATCGGTATCGGCCGCGCCGCCGTCGACTTCGTCCGCGACGAGCTGGCCAAGGCGGGGGTCGAAATTCGCTACGACTGCCCGCCGATGAAGCAGACGGCGATCGAGCGCGACTTCATCGACATGGAAGCCAACCTGCAGGCGGCGCGACTGTTGACCTGGAAGGCGGCGTGGATGATGGACCGCGGCATGCAGAACAACCTCGAGGCGTCGATGTGCAAGTCGAAGGCGGGCCTGGCGGTGACACAGGTGACCCAGAAAGCGGTCGAGATCCTCGGGCCGCTGGGGTACTCGCGCAAGCTGCTGGTCGAAAAGTGGATGCGCGACGCCAAGATCAACGACATCTTCGAGGGCACACAACAGATCAATCTCCTGATCGTTGCACGGCGCATTCTCGACTACAGCAGCAAGCAGTTGAACTGAAAACGGCTGGGGTTCCCAAAATGTGCTAGACGGTCGGCATGCGCTGGGCAGAGTACGTCCTCGCCGCGCTGGCGGCCGTTGCAGTTCTCGGTGCCGCGACTGGCTGCGAGAGCGGCGAACGCCGCGACCGCGTCATCGTCCTCGGCCTCGACGGCGTCGACCCCGGGACGGTAGATCTTCTCGTCGCCGAAGGGCGGCTGCCCAACTTTGCCAGAATGCGTCGCCACGGCGCCTACGGCCGTTTGCTTTCGAGCCGGCCGATTCTGTCGCCCATCATCTGGACGACGATTGCCACCGGCCGTTCGCCGGCCGACCATCGCATTGGCCACTTCGTCGCCGTCAATGAGAAGACGGGCGAGCGCTTGCCGGTCACCAGCCAGATGCGCGGCGTCAAAGCGCTGTGGAACATCTTTTCCGAGCAGCAAAAAAAAGTTGCCGTCGTCGGTTGGTGGGCGTCGTGGCCGGCCGAGGTGGTGCGCGGTGCCGTGGTCAGTGACCACACCTGCTACCACTTTCTCTTCGACCGCGGTGCTGGTGGAGATACCGATACAACCGGGGTCACCTATCCGCCGGATCTCTTTTCGCAGATCCAACCATGGATCCGCCGGCCGGCCGACGTGCGCCACGACGAGAGCGCACGCTTCGTCGATGTCGGTGAAGAAGAATTCGCGCGACCGTTTTCGTTTGCCGACGATCTCTCGCATTTCAAGTGGGCCTATGCGACGGCGGAGTCCTACCGGGCGATCGGCAAGCGGCTATGGCAGGAAGACGACCCCGACCTGCTCATGTTGTACATCGAGGGGACCGATTCGGTCTCCCACCTCTTCGGTCATCTGTTTCGCGCCGAAGGGCTGGCGGGCGAGCTTGCCGAGCAGCAACGTCGCTTCGGTCGAGCAGTCGAAGAGATGTACGTCTACGCCGACGGTCTGGTTGGCGAAGTCATCGAGATGATGGACGACGACACGACGCTGCTGGTCTTGTCGGATCACGGATTTCAACTGGGCGTGCTGCCGGAGGATCCCAGCAAGACGCGCGACATGCGGCGCGTGAGTGAGAAATTCCACAGCCTCGAAGGAATTCTCTACGCCTACGGAAAACGCGCCAAGGCCGGCGCCAGCTTCGCGCGGCCGACCCTGGTCGACGTTGCACCGACGATTCTGGCGATGGCGGGCATGTCGCCGGCTCGCGACATGCCCGGTCGGGTTCTCGATGAAGGCATCGCCGTCGCTGCCGGCGGGCGCACGGTCGCCTCGTACGAAAGCAGCGATCGCGACGGCGGTGCTTCGGCGCGGGTAGACGCCGCCGTCGATCCGGCAATCCTCGAACGCCTGCGGGCGCTCGGCTATCTCGACGCCGAGTCGCCGACAGGCGATCGCAACCTCGCGGCGATGCTCTTTCGCGACGGTCGCTACGCCGAGGCGGCAAGTGCCTACGAGAAACTGATCGAGTTGCAACCGGGGGACGGATCGCTGCACGCCAGCTTGGCGGGTGCGCTGGGCGCCCTCGGTCGCTACGCCGAGGCGCTGCGCCACCTCGACGATGCCGTTCGACTCGCTCCGCTCAACCCCGAGGGCTACCACAACCGCGGCGTCATCTACGAAAAGATGGGTCGGCTCGATGACGCCGCCGCGCAGTACCGGCAGGCGCTGCGCTACGCCCCGAGTTATGAGGCATCGCGGCGGGCCCTGTCCCGACTGTCGGTCGCCGCCGTGCCGGCGACGCCGCTCGGCGCCGCGGTGACCGAAGCCATGGCACTGGCGCGACAAGCCAGTCATTTGGCGCGGCGCGGCGACTATCGAGCGGCGATGAAGTTGTTGGATCGTGCCGAGCAAAGCGCACCGCGATTGGCTCTGTTGCATCAATATCGCGCCAATGTGGCCTTTTTGATGGGCGACAAGGAAGGAGCGCGCCGCGCTTTGCAAAAGGCACTGGAAATAGAACCCGACAACGAGTTGTATAAAAGCAATCTGGAGAAAGTGCGCTGATCGGTCGGGTGGGGCGAAAGGGCAATGGAATGCCGATCCTGCGCATCCCGAGTCATGAATCGCGGGGAGTCGGGGGATGCCGGGAGAAACGAATAGTCGGGGCTGGTTGGCGAGCCGCCGGCGTGTTGCGGCGGCGATCTTTCTCGGCCTGGTCGCCGTCTACTTCTGCAACTTCCGTTTGCGCGGTGCGGGAGACAGCTTTCCGACGCGAGTGCTGCCGTTCAGTATCTTGCGCGAGGGAAACGTCGACCTGAATGAATTCTCTTGGGCGGTGCACCCCGAGCGACCGTATCCGTACTACATCCGCGCCGCCGGCTCCCGTAAAGATCGGCGCTACTACTCGGTTTCGCCGATCGCGACCAGTCTGGTCGTAACTCCGCTCTACGTCTTGCCGGCGGCGTGGCTGGCGTGGAACGACGTCGACTACAGCGACACCCGGGCCCGCGTCGTCTTCGTCTTGATGGAGCGGCTGTCGGCGGCCGTCCTGACCGCGCTGTCCGCACTCGTTCTCAACTTCGTGCTGTGCCGCCTGACGACGGAGCGTTGGGCGTTGGCTCTGACCCTGCTCTACGCCCTCGGTACGTCGACGTTCTCGATTTCGAGCCAGGCCTTGTGGTCGCACGCCCTGGCGCAACTCTGCCTGGTCTCGCTGTGTTGGTTGTTCATCGACAGACCTCTCACTGCGAGGACGATGCTCGCAGCGGGATTGGTGTGTCTGTTGATGGTGGCCAACCGGCCGCAGATGGCGATTTTCGCCGCACTCGCGCTGGTCTGCGTTCTCGTTCGCAATTTGCGCCATTCCCTTCCCGTGCTGGTTGCCGGGGCGCTCTTCGGTGCGGCGGTGGTTGGCTACAACTATTGGGCGCACGGGCATCTCATCGGCGCCTACAGAAATCTGGACCATTTCTCGACGCCGTTCGTCGAAGGTTTGACGGGTATCGCGGTCAGCCCCAACCGGGGATTGTTCATCTATACGCCGGTTGCAATCTTCGCCGTCTGGGGGGCCGTCCAGGCGTGGCGGCGCAAGGCTGACCTCTGGATTCGCTTGCTCGTCGCCGGTATTGGCGCCCATGTCGTGATGCACGCCAAGTTCGACGGGTGGTGGGGTGGTTTTACCTATGGCCCGCGCTATTTCACCGACGTCATGCCGGCGCTGACGATCCTCCTCGTCTACGGCGTAGTACCGTACTGGCGCAACGCCGGCTTGCGCGCTGTCGTGACACTGTTGGCGGTCTACGGAGTCTTCGTGCAGGCGGTCGGGGTGTATGCGGCGGACGACGACTGGAATCGGACACCGGTCTCGGTCGACACGCGACCGGAGCGACTGTGGGATTGGGAAGATACCCAAATCGGCCGCGCCCTCGACAAGGGATTCAAGCCTTTTGAACTCTTGCCCCTCTATGTCGACACCTTCCGCGATCCGCTTGCTGCCAGGCTCGAGCAGTTGATGCAGGCCGACTTGAGGGGCCAAATCGAGATCGACGGGGCACCGGCCTCGATGCGCCGCGGCGAGACGACGATGCTCGAAGTGACGGTTACCAATCGATCGACCAGTGCCTGGCCCGCGTTTTCCGGCAAGGGGATGATCGACATTCGCTATCTCGTTTTTCTGGTCGAGACCTGGCGCATCGGCGATCGTCAGTTGAACGGGGTCGGTGAAGTGATGGTGTTGCCGGAAAATCTGGCGCCGGGTGAGAGTGTGGTGATCGACGTACCGCTGCAGGCCCCACCGGCGCCCGGCGTGTTCACCGTCGACTTCCGTGTTTCCCAAGCCGTCGATGCGACGCGTGGTGTCGTCAGCCCCGACGGCGCGGCGTTGACCATCCATGTGCGCTGAGACGAAAACCAGGGTGTCGCTACGCGCGACGAGCGCCGGCGATGGGCAAGCGCGCCAATTGCTCCGCCAATCCGACGAGTTGATGGGGTCCTTGTACCCCGCGGCGAGCAATCACCTCGAGAGCAGTGAAGCGCTGCAGGCTCCAGATACACTCTTCGTTGGCGCTTTTCGCGGCGACGCGATGGTAGGATGCGGCGCCGTGAAGATCCTTCGCGCCGATTGCGTGTACGGTGAGGTCAAGCGGATGTTCGTGTTGCCCGAGGAGCGCGGCCGAGGAGTGGCGACGGAGATCTTGCTCTTCTTGGAGAACCACCTGCGCAAGTCGGGGATCGGAACGGCGCGCCTCGAAACCGGTGTGAAACAGACCAACGCGATACGGTTGTATGCAAAGCTCGGCTATGTCGAACGCCCGCCCTTCGCTTCGTACCGCGAGGATCCGTTGAGCGTCTTCATGGAGAAGGCGCTGGTCCGAGCAAGTCCTCGATGAGGCGATCGATGCAGCGCTCGAGGCTGTCTTGGATCTCCTTGCGGCAGGCGACGAACACCGATTCGTCCTGGCCTTGAGGATCGTCGATGTCGCCGCGGCCGCCGGCGTATTCTTTGAGCGTGTGGGTCGCTTTTCCGCCGGCCGTCGGAAAGCCGGCGCGCAGCATCTCGACCTGTTCGGCAGTCATGGCGAGGATCAGATCGGCGCGCGCCGCCAGCTCGCGGTGTTGTTTGAGATCGGTCGAGGCGGTGTTCTTGTCGATTTTGATGCCGATCTCCTCGAGCGCCAGGCGCGCGTCGAGCGAGGCGAGCGAGCCGTCGCGCGCGTAGTAGGCGACACCGGCGGAGACGACCTCGATTTCGCCGCTCAGCCCGCGGCTCTCCAGCATCCGCGAGAGGATGGCTTCGGCCATGACGCTGCGGCTGACGTTGGCGTGGCAGACGATCAAGACCGTGCGCATGGCGTGGCGTAGAGGGGGACGTCGAGCCGCTGGGCCCGACGTCCCGGGGCTTGGCTACTGCAGAGCCGAGAACACTTGCGCCAGGTCGTCGCCCTTGGTGATGCCTTTGGCGAGCTCGGCGTTGAGCTTGTCGCCGAGGTCGGCGGGGTCCCAGGTGTCTTCGCTCTTGACGAAGCCGGCCGTCGTCCACGGTTTCATCAACCAGACGACACCGCCGCCGACGCGGAAGACCTGGCCGTGCACGTCGGCTGCCTTGTCACTGGCGAGAAAGGCGATGAGCGGCGCGATGTTCTTGGGGTTGAAGACGTCGAACTTCTCCGCTTCGTCTGGCGCCGCCATCATGCCGGCGGTTTGCGGTGTCGCGTCGGTGGTCATGCGCGTTCGCGCCAGCGGTGCGATGGCGTTGGCGGTGACTCCGTACTTCGACATCTCGCGGTCGATGGTGACGGCCATGAGAGCAAGCGCGGCCTTGGCCGCTCCGTAGTTCACCTGTCCGGGGTTGCCGAGCAAGCCGGCATCGGAAGAGGTGTTGATGATGCGACCGTTGAGTACGTTTCCCTTCTTGTGCTCGGTGCGCCAGTACTCGCAGGCGTGGCGACTCATGTTGAAGCTGCCCTTCATGTGCACGGCGATGACGCCATCCCAGTCGTCCTCGCTCATGTTGAAGATCATGCGGTCGCGCAAGATGCCGGCGTTGTTGACGACGATGTTGAGGTGGCCGAAGTTGTCGATCGCGGTGTCGACGATGCGCTTGGCGCCGTCGAAGTCGGCGACGCTCTCGCCGTTGGCAACCGCATCGCCCCCCTTGGCCTTGATCTCCTCCACGACCTGCTGGGCCGGGCTGGTGTCTTTGCCACTGCCGTCAAAGCCGGCACCGAGGTCGTTGACGACGACCTTGGCGCCGTGTTCGGCCAACAACAGCGCTTCCTCTCTACCAATTCCACGCCCGGAACCCGTAACGATTGCAACTTTCCCATCGAGCAGTCCTACCATGATGTCTCCTTACGTCAGATGAGGATTTGAATTAGATTGGGTAAAATGTTGGGGAGGGGGGCGCAAGAAGCGCCTCGAATTTTCTCCGCGAATCGGGGTGGGTTGTCAAGCTGAGGCCGGTCGGCAGCGCTACCTCGAACGCCCGGTCCGGTGGCTCCGTCGGGTGCTTCCGGCAAGTCCGGAGCCGCAGCGAAAAAGCACTTTGTTTTTCCGTGTTTCTTGCCCGATAGTGGAAGCATTTTTGGAGTTGATTTAGGTGGGTGACAGGCGTAAAGATCTTGCGTCCCGCTGCGTAGCGAGGAGCGAATGATATGCGTTTGAAGTGGAGCATGGCCCTGGCGGCCCTGGCCATCGTCTTGGCCGCGGCGGCGGCACAGGCGACGCCGCCGGCACAGCGGTTGCCGTCGGCGATTTTGATGTATCCAAACATTCGCGCCGAGCTCGGTTTCGACACGCGCATCGAGATGGTCAATCTCAGCGGCAGTGATCAGCAGGTGAAGTGCCACTACCTGCGGCCGCCGATTTGCAGCGGCACGGATTTCTTTGTCCGCCTCACACCCAACCAGCCGATCTCGTGGCTGGCGTCACAGGGTGCTCGCTCGTCGCAGGTGACCTCGATTGCCGTGCCGCCGTTCAACGGCGAGGGATCCCTGAAGTGCTTCGTCATACCCGATCGCGACAACCCGACCGATCAGAATGCGATCCAGGGTCGCGCCATTACCTTTGGTCCGAATGGACACACGGAGAGCATCGGTGCGATCGGCATCGAGCGGCTGACAGCGGGCGAGTTCTCCAATACCTTCGAGCTCGACGGTTCGACCTACGCCCAATGTCCGGACGAGTATCACTTCACCTTCGTCGCCAGTGATCTCGGCGATCCCGACACCGAGAGTGAGCTGGTTCTCTCGCCGTGCGACGAGGATCTCGAGAACCTCCTCGCCAAGACCGTCGTCGTTCAATTCGAGATCATCAACGAGTTCGAACAGCTCCTGTCGGCGAGCACGAATGTGCGCTGCCATGAACGCAAGGTGCTGCGCGAAATCAACTCGGTGTTCACGCGCGACACCTTGGGAACCCCGACCGGGCAGGTGATCGTGCGCGGCGTCCAGGGTGCGGTGATCGCCGTGCTGATCGACAAGTTCGTGACGCCCAACAACGGCACGCCAGCGGTTGCCGGCAATGAGCCAGCCCTGTCGCGCGGGCGTCCGGCCAGGATTCGCATCCCATGAGAACTCTTCGAGCAACCCTTGCCGCGGCGCTGCTTGCGCTCGTTTGTAGCGGCCCGGCGGCAGCCATCGAGGTCGACGAAGTCGACTGGACGGCGGTGCTGCGGGCGCTCGGCGTCGCCCTCGATTCATGGCGCCTGTCGCCGTTTCCGCGCATGACGCCGACTCCCACCGAGGTGCCGCCGACGTCGACGCCGACGTTCTCCAACACGCCGACTCATACGCCGACGCGCACGATTCCGTTCACCGCGACGCCGGTTCCGACCGAGCCGCGCACCGGCCAGCTTTCGTTCGAGCCGTCGACCGGCCTCGCCCCGCCGCAGCGCCTTGCCTCGGCCTTTCTCGTCTTTCCGTACATCGTGCACGAGGGCGACACGGACACCCGAGTGACGTTGATCAACATGTCGGACCGCGACGTGAGCGTCAATTGTTTCTTCGTCCGCGATGCCGGTCCGGTGCTCGGTTGTTTGGAGATTGGCTTTACCATCAACCTGACACCTCTGCAGCCGTTTTCGTGGTTCGTCGGCGACGGCACCAACAATCCGCTGACCTTCACCGTCGCGCCGCCCTTCGACGGTGTCGGCGAGCTCAAGTGCGCGGTCGATCCGGAGCTTCCCGAACTCTTCGCGCACAACGTCTTGCAGGGGCGGGCGACCGTCTTTGACGACAGCGACGGCAACACCGTGGCCTACGGCGCCGTCGGCTTTCAGCGCCGCTTCCCCGGCCCATTCACCGGTGTCATACCGCTCGATGGCTTTACCTACGACCAGTGTCCGGAGCGCCTGCACTTTCAGGTGTTGACGCAGACGTCGGGCTCCAACTCGTCGATCGTGTTGACGCCCTGCCAGGAGGATCTGCTCACCCAGACGGCGACGTCGACCGTCGTGCAGATGCAGATCGTCAACGAATTCGAGCAAGTGTTTTCGTCATCGACGAGCTTCACGTGTCACGGCATCAAGTCGTTCTCGAGTTTTACGACACTGCGGAAGTCGACGCTCGGTACGGACACGGCGCACATCGTGCTGCGCGGTGTTTCGTCACCGTTGGTCGGCATGGTGATCGACCGTTTCGTCGGCGGTCCCGACAACTCGTTGCACACGTCGGCGAACGATCCCTATCTCGAGGGGGGCATGCCCTCGGTCGTCATCTTTCCCTGAGTAGGTGCGGCAGTTGAGATGAGAGAGTTCGTATACGGCGTCATTCTCGGCGCGACGGCGATGTGGATGTTCGAGTACTTCGATGCGCCCGGTGTGCTGTCCTATCTCAACAGCGCCACCGAATCGGCGGTCGAGTCGACGTCGGGCTACGGCGGCACGCAGAAGCGCAAGTAGCGCTAAGCGATCAGCGCATCGCGACGACGGGTTCACCGCAACCTGAGCGGATGGCGGCTTGCATGAGCTTGCGAACTTGCGAGCGCGTAAGCTCCTCCGAGATGGCCAGGGCTTTCAGCGCCTGCGCCACACAGGTGATGTAGGCGCGCTGGTTCTTCCACGGCGTGTTGGGTGCGGGACCGGCGCAAGGGCACCTTTGCGTCGGTGAGCAGCCGTTGGGCAGTACCGGGCTGCCGAGTGTCGTGCCGGCGCATTCGTCGCAGGGGTCGCCAACTCCGTCGTGGTCGGTGTCGAAGTGCCGTACCTCGTGGTGAAAGGGACACAGGTCGAGAAAGTCGGGAGTGCCGTCGCCGTCGGCATCGGCTGCATCGGTCGAGCTGGCGAGGGCGACCAGATCGATCTCGACGCGTAGATCGCTGGCTTTCTCGGACGCCAGTGCGATGCGAAAGCTGCCGTCCTCTTCGGTCGGGTGGGCCGAGCTGGTGAGGAGAACGGGTTTCCCGTTGACGACGGCGTCGACGACCATCGATATCCGGTTGCGTCCCCGGCGTTGCAGGAAGCCGGACCCGGAGATGCGAATGCCCTCACCGTACCAGCGGACGGCCGTCACGGCTTCGATGGTATGAGCGTCGGGCAGGGGCATGACGGTCAGGTTGAAAGTCCCGTTCAACGCCTGTTTGCCGACCTTGGCGAGGGCGCAGGATTGGCAAACGGGGCGCAGCACCGAGCCGGGTTGGAGCAGGTACTCGATCGTCTGCGCCGGCGCCCTGGTCGCCAGCGCCAGCAGAGCCAGTACAGCCAACCGTCGGGTGTGCCAGCGCTTGTGCGCCGGCTTGGGACGACCGAGCCAGAATCGAGCCGGCGCGCCGTTCAATGATCGTATCCGCGCTCGATTCGCTTGGTGGTGTAGCGCGCCCGGTGCTGGCGGTGACGTTCCTGCGAGTGGGTCAGCTTGGAGCATGCGTTGATGCGTGCCCGTGTCGTATCGAGCTTTTTCGCCACTTCGGCCGGATCGGAAGTGCGCTCGAGAGCTTGGGAAATCTCGTCACAGCGAGGTGGCTCCGCAATTGCCAGGCTTGCCGGCAATGCGACTAGGACGGCGACCAGTGCGATTCGATTCAACGACATGTAGGCAAATTAGGCCGCCGGCGCGTGAAGAGTCAATCGCGCCGGTCTGCCCGCCGTCGCACTGTGGAGGTTGCTCAGGGCTGGGCGGCGGCGCGTTTGGGTTTCTTGATGATTTCCACCGAACGGCCGTTGATTCTCACCGTCCGCCGGTCACGCGCCACGGGTGTGTCGGTCGATGCCGCCAGCGGCGCTTGCTTGCGCGCGCGTTCGGCCTGCCATTTGCGCAGCTCCTCTTCGAGCCCGGATTCTTTTTCCAGCACGCTCCACCTCCTGCTCCACCACATCTCATCGTGCTCGTTTGGTCAGCCGGTCGGCCGACCTCCCGCTTCTAGTTGCCGGCGAACGATTCGATCGATCGGGCGCGACTCGGGTGGCGCAATTTGCGCAGAGCCTTGGCCTCGATCTGCCGGATCCGTTCTCTCGTCACGGCAAACTTCTGTCCAACTTCTTCGAGAGTGTAGTCTGACTTTTCGCCAATTCCAAACCGCATGCGCAGGATTTGTTCTTCGCGCGGCGTCAGCGTGGCGAGCACCTTGCGAGTCTGCTCTTCGAGGCTGGTGTAGACGGCGGCGTCGGAAGGCGAGACGGTCTGCCGATCTTCGACGAAATCGCCGAGCGAGCTTTCTTCTTCGTCGCCGATCGGCGTTTCGAGAGACACCGGTTCTTTGACGATGCGCAGGACGTTGCGGACCTTGTCGAGTGGCATCTCCATTTTCTGGGCAATTTCTTCCGGCGTCGGCTCGCGACCGAGCTGCTGCACCAGGTAGCGCGATGAGCGGACGACCTTGTTGATCGTTTCGATCATGTGCACGGGGATGCGAATCGTGCGCGCTTGGTCGGCGATGGCGCGGCTGACGGACTGGCGGATCCACCAGGTGGCGTAGGTGGAGAACTTGTACCCGCGTTGGTACTCGAACTTCTCCACTGCGCGCATCAGGCCGATGTTGCCTTCCTGCACGAGGTCGAGAAAGCCGAGGCCGCGGTTGGTGTAGCGTTTGGCTATGCTGACGACGAGGCGCAGGTTCGCCTCGATGAGACGCTTCTGCCCGTTCTGAGCGCGGCGCTCGCCGGCGGCAATCGCTTTCAAGGTGGCTGTCAGCTCTTCGTAGGGCATGCCTACTTCGGTTTCCAGCTCACCGGTGCGCCGCCGTGCCTGGCGCAGGTCGTCGATCATTCGTTTCGCGTCGAACGCGCTCAGCCGCAACGAGCGCGCCGATGCCGCTGCGGTTCGACCGTCATCGCTGCGGATCTTCGGTGCCAGGCGCAGTAGTTGATTGGCGCTTTGCCTGGTTCGCCGTTCGTATCGCCGCACCGTCGCCGCCTCGTCCTCGAGCAGGCGCCTGGCCCGTTTCAACTTTTCCACCACGGCAACGACATGGCGGCGGCTCAATTGCAGATCGTCGAGAATCTTGCGGATTCTCTTCTGTACCACTGCCAAGCGGCGCACCACGGCGCGGTCGGGGTTCGCCCGCTTGCGCATCTCGGTCGTGAGCTCTTCGTTTTCTTTCGCTAGCTTGCGCAGCTTCTCGAGGGTCTTGAGGACGGCGCCGTCGGTTGACGGTGCGTCGCCATCGGCGTCTTGATCGTCTTCGCTGGAGTCCTCGTCCTGAAGCTCGCGCTCGCTGATCTCCCCCGCTTTGATGCGGTCGGCGATGTTGAGGAGGTAGCGCAGGGTAAACGGGTGCACGAGCACGTGTTCTTGCACCTGATCCTGGCCCTCTTCGATTTGCTTGGCGATTTCGACTTCTTGCTCACGCGTCAACAGCGAGACGGCACCGATCTCCTGCAGGTACATGCGCACCGGATCCGAGGTGTCCTCGGCGTAGCTGGGTGTACGCGGTCGCGGCTCTTCGTCCGCCCAGTCCGATCCCTTGGTCGTTTTCGCCTTGGTCGTCGCGGCCGCGGTGTTTCCTTCGCCCTCGGACTCGGAGTCCTCGTCGTTGTTGAACGCAGCATCGGACAGCGACTCGTTCTCGACATCCATGTCACCGATCACAGAGATGACGTTCTCCATGTCTTCGGTGTTGGCCTGGGCCCCGGCGGCTCCGTTGCTCTCCGCTTTGGCTCCGGCTGCGCCGACTTTCTTGCCGCCCTTGGCGGCTACCTTCTCGGCTGCCGCTTTGGTCGACTTCTTCGCCGCCGCTGGGCGCGACTTCTTATCCGCCGCTGGACGCGACTTCTTATCCGCCGCTGGACGCGACTTCTTCGCCGCCGCTGGGCGCGTCTTTGTACCCGCCGCCTGGGGCGTCTTTGTACCCGCCGCTTTGGCAACCTTCTTCTTGGCCGCCGCGCGCGTGCTCTTGGTGGCCTTCTTGGCCGTCTTACCGGGAGCCTTTTTGGCCGCCTTCTTCACCGCCTTCTTGCGGGCCTGGGAGCGGGTTCGCTTCTTCTCCATATGCAGCGACCTACCTTCGTCCCGCGCCTTGAGCGAACCTATGCCCAGAGGGCAATGAGCCCGTGATGCGCGGTGAATACACGGCGTGCCGGGTCGGGAACGCCGATTGCTTTACGCAAAATAGAACCAATGCGACATGACCAGCTGCGCGCCGCGTGCGCAGACCAAATGCACGGACGGCTGGGTTGTGTTCATTTAAACGTCCGCTGCGCTGGAGTCAAGGCCGAGTTTTGGACTGTCCGCGCGGTCAGTCGTAGTAGTCGAGCCCCAGGTGGGTGATCAGTGTCTCGCCGCGCAGGTGGCGCAGGGTGTTCTTGAGCTTCATCAGTTGGATAAAAAGATCGTGCTCGGGGTAGAGGCCGGGCGCTGTCTGTGGGCTCTTGAAGTAGAAGGACAGCCACTCCTGGATTCCGTGCATTCCGCTGCGCTGGGCGAGGTCGAGGAAGAGGGCGAGGTCGAGCACCAGCGGCGCCGCGAGGATGGAGTCGCGGCAGAGGAAGTTGATCTTGATCTGCATCGGGTAGCCGAGCCAGCCGAAGACGTCGATGTTGTCCCAGCCCTCTTTGTTGTCGCCGCGCGGCGGGTAGTAGTGGATGTGCACCTTGTGGTCGTATTTTCCGTAGAGCTCGGGGTAGAGGTCGCTGCGCAAGATCACGTCGAGCACCGACAGCTTGCTCTCCTCCTTGGTCTTGAACGACCCCGGGTCGTCGAGCACTTCGCCGTCGCGGTTGCCGAGGATGTTGGTGGAGAACCAACCCTCGAGCCCGAGCAGGCGCGCCTTCAGGCCGGGGGCGAGGATCGTCTTCATCAAGGTCTGGCCGGTCTTGAAGTCCTTGCCGCAAATCGGGGCGCTCTTTTCTTTGGCCAGCTCTAGCATCGCCGGGATGTCGACGGTCAGATTGGGGGCGCCGTTGGCAAAGGGAATGCCGCGTTTGAGCGCGGCGTAGGCGTAGATCATGCTCGGAGCAATCGACGGATCGTTCTCGTCGAGTGCGCGTTCGAAGCTTGCCAGCGATTCGTGCGCCTTTCCGGGGACGTGGAACGTTTCGGTGCTGCCGCACCAAACCATGACCATGCGCTCGGCACCGCAGCGCTTTTGAAAGTCGTCGATATCCACTTCGACCTGCGCAGCAAGATCGCGCTTGCTGCTTTCCTTCTTGCGGTGTCGGCCGTCGAGGTTGCGCACGTAGTCGGGGTCGAAGACGCCGGCGTAGGGGACGATCCCCTCGAGCTCGGCGCGGACTTGCTGCAGCAATTCGGGGGCGACGACACCGGCCTTCATGGCGGCGTCGTAGGCGTTGTCGGGAAAGACGTCCCAGGCGCAAAAGCAGAGGTCGTCGAGCTCGGCGAGCGGCACGAAGTCGCGAATCAGCGGCGAGCGATCGTCGGTGCGGCGGCCGAGACGCACGGTTCCCATCTGGGTCAGCGAGCCGACCGGCGAACCCAAACCCTTGCGGACGAGTAGGACGCCGGCGACGAAGGTCGTGCTGACGGCACCCAGGCCGGGCAGGAGAATCCCGAGCTTGCCGGTGGCGGGAGAGATCGTGGGGGTCGTTTCTTCCATGGTTGCCGGCAGCTAAACAGCGCGACCGCTCGGAGGCAACCACGGTCCAGTGCCCTCGACGACTGGTGGAAAGGCGACCCCGGCGGCAAAGCACCTTGACAGCGATTGACATCTCGGGAAGCGTCGGGGGCTCGGATTTGGCGAATCTCAGTGAGACGTTTCATGATGATGCTCCTGTCGGGAGCACTGTTGGCCGGGGCGGCGTTTGTCTGGTGGTTCAAGCTCGACGGGGGTCCGGTGACGGCGGCGCTCGAGGGCGGGGCGGAGGTCATCGGGCGCAAGGCGGCTTGGGTGGTCAACGCCTCGACGCCTGGCCGCTCGGGATTGGCCTCGTTGGTCGTTCGCCTGGTGTCAGGTGACCGCATCTACGAAGTCGCCAAGCGTCGCTACGATGCCGGCGGCTGGTTTGGCAACGGTGTCGAGACGGTGCGGGTTCCCATCGAGGTCGACCTCGGCGAGCTCAACGTGCCGGAAGGCCCTGCCGCTCTAGAGGTTCTGGCCGAGACGCACGGCTGGCGCCTTTTCGATCGCCAAGCGCCGACGGCCGGGCGGTTTCCCCAGGTCGTCGACCGCACCCCACCCAAAGCGACGGTCGTCTCCGACCAACACAACATCCGCCGCGGCGGCTCGTCGATGGCGGTCTTTCGCATCGCCGATGATGCGACGACGGCGGAGGTGCGCGTCGACACCTTCCGCTTCCCCGTCGTGCGCGGCTATTTCGAAGACCCGGGTCTGGCGTTGTCGGTCTTTGCGGTTGCCGAATCGCTCGATCCGGAGGTGCAACCTTCGCTCTATGTTGCCGACGCGGTGGGCAACGACGTCGAGATTCCGATCTTCGCGGCGATTCGCGACCGCGAGTTCCGCGAGCGCACTCTGCAGGTGAGTGCCCGCTTCCTCGAGAGGAAGGTACCGCAGCTCCACGCCGAGCAGGGGTTGGGGGTTCCCGACGATTTGCTGGCCGGCTACCTGCGCATCAACCGCGACGTTCGCAAGCGCTCGGAGGCGCGATTGCGCGAGCTCACGCGCACCTTCGACGAAGCGCCGCAGTGGGACGGTCCGTTCCGGCGCCTGGCGCGCTCGCAGACGATGAGTCACTTCGGCGACCGCCGTTCCTATGCTTACGAGGGCAAGATCGTCGACCGGCAGACCCATCTCGGTGTCGACCTCGCTTCGTTCGAACGGGCGGAGGTGCAGGCGGCGCAGAACGGCAAGGTCGTGCTCGCCGGCGATCTCGGAATCTACGGCACGACGGTCGTCCTCGATCACGGCCTCGGCGTCTTCACGCTCTATGGACACCTGAGCTCGCTCGCCGTCGCCAAGGGCGATGCCGTCCGCGCCGGACAGACGATTGGCCGCACCGGCCAGACCGGACTGGCCGGCGGCGATCATCTGCACTACTCGACGATGGTCCATGGCGTGCACGTCGATCCGGTCGAGTGGTGGGATGCGAAGTGGATGCGAGCGCACGTGACCGACCGACTGGCGGCGTTTCCGCGCCGTGCGGCGAAAGTCGAGGGCGAGAGTGGCGAAAAGGCGTCCTGACAGGCGTGTCGTCGCCGGCCTCGCGCGCCTCGACGAATGGGGTCTCGACGCCGAAGCGAGCGTGCCGGTGCTGGTCGAGCATTTCGGGCGGGAGGGCGACGCCGATCTCGCCATCGCGCACGTTCTCGGTGGCATCGCCTCGGCGGAGAGCTCGGCGGCACTCGTCGCTCTGGCCAAGACGGCGCAGAAGGAATCCGCGAAGGCGATCAAACGCGCCCTCTACCGCCTGGAGCAGAGCGGTGTCGAGGTGCGGCGCGAGCAGGTGGAGGTGCGGCGGCCGGTGAAGATGGCGGCTGAGATCGAGGGTTGGGTATCGCCTTTCGACGGCCGCGGCGACCGATTGATGTGGTTGGTCAAACCCCGCCCCGGCGGTGCCCTGCACGTCTGTGCCGTCGCCAATGATCCTGGTGGTTTGCGCGAGCTCGAGGTCAACCGAGTTTCGCGCAAGGCGTTGCGCGAGATGCGCGAGGAGCTCGAGCGCAAGCACGAGATCCCCCTGGTGCGCGCCGAATGGCAGCGCGTGGATTTTCTCATCCGCCAGGCGCAAGAGTGGGCGCGCGAGTCGAACGCCGAGTTGCACGGGACGGACTATTCGGTGATCCGCGCCCAGTTGACCAGCGAAGCGGCTCTCGAGGAGTGGCCGGATCCGATCGAGCGGCTGGGATTGCAGGGCGAGCCGAGCGGCGAACATCTCGAGCAATCGGCGGAGATTCTGCTCGAGCCGGAGCTGCGGACTTGGGTTCTGTCGGAAGAGGAGGTCCAGCCGGTCCTCGACGAGCTGTCCGAGGCGCGTTCCAGTCCTCTGGTCTTGAATCAGGCGCAGGAGGAGGATCGCTACCAAGCGATCCATCGCAAAGTTACGGAAAACATCTTCTTTGGCGAGCACAGCCAATCGTGGATCCGCCGCATGCGGGAGATGTCCTACTACTTCACTCAGACCCGGCGCGAGTTGCGCGCCGAACAGTGTGTTGCCGTCGCCGCGGCTCTTGCGCGCGGTGATGCGGCGTCGCCGGTGATTCCGTTTTGCGGAGCCTACGTTGCGCTCTCCCTGGCGTTGCACGTCGAGTTCGCCGAGGAGCAACGAGAGGAGGAGCGCGAGTCGTCGCTGATCGTGACGCCGCAAGAGTTTCGCGATCAGCAACGACGGCGTTGATCGCCTTCAGACTTCGAGAGTCATTCCGTCGCTGGAAACGGTGCAATCGACCTCGGTCTGCCGCACTGCCACCTCGCGCCCGAGATGGGTCAGCACCAGGTCCTTGCACCCGAAGCGCTGGCGATTCTCGGCGATTCTCGGGTAGTCGAGATGAAAATCGACGCGGGTTTCGAAGAAACAACACTCGCAGATGAAGAGATCGGTGTCGGCCGATTGTTCGACGAGATCGTCGGTCCATCCGGTATCACCCGAGTAGAGAACCGTCTTGCCGCCGGTCGATACACGCATCCCCAGGGACACTTCCTTCTCCTGGTGCGGTACGCGAAAGGCGCGCACCGTGAGATCGCCGATCTCGATCGCTTCGTCGCCGGCGGTTTCGATGCAGCGGAACTCGAACGGCAACGGCCGCCGCGATATTTCCAGATACAGCGCTTTGTAGAGGTCGTCGATGCGCTGGCGCGTGCCGGGTGGACCGACGACGGTGAACGGGCGCTGGCGCGGGGTGTCGTAGACGCTGGCGAGCATGAGAAAGGGGACGCCGGCGAAATGATCGCCGTGCAGATGGCTGAGCAGCACACAGTCGATGTCGTCCGCCGTCAGTCCCTGCTTCTTGAGCGCCATCAGAGTGGTCGGCCCGCAGTCGAGCAGCGCCTTGCCGTTGGCTGTCTGAAGCAGGTGACAGGCGTGACATTGCCCGCGTGTATTGAACGCGTCGGCCGTGCCGAGAAATGTCACCTGAACACTCACCTGGGCTCCTGCTCGCTGTCGAGTGTAGCGACCGCACCTCTGCTTTGCCAGGATGAGCGGGGCGCCCTCATGCGCTGTGCATGGTCGCTGCCTCGAGGCTGGCGATCAGTACTTCGACTGCGGCGAGCGATGGTGCCGTTGTCGCTTCGGCCTCTTCGAAGAGCTGCTGAGTCCTGCGGGCTGGCGTCGAGTCGCTTTCGACGAAGTGCGCGAAAGCGTTGCCGTCCTTTGCCTGGGCGAGGACTTGCGCGCTCAGATTCCGCCGCGCCGTGGCGAGGCGAGTGCGCAGACGCGCGGCGGCGCGCGACCCCCACTTGGGGTCGAGATCGGAGCCTTCGATCATCGCGTCGATCGCGGCGAAGTGGAACACTCGTTCGAGTTCGAGATAAACCTTGGCGACGGTCGCGCGAGAGCGGTTGATGCGGATCGCCAGGTCACAGATGTCGACGATGTGGTCGAGGTCGGAGATGCGAGCCAGATTCTCTGCCGCCGTCTCGCTGAGTCCGAGGTCTGCCGCGGCGGCCACCGATGTTCGATAATCCGCTCGCTGCTCGTCGGGAAGAATCTCCGGCCAGCCGCGCAGGAGCTCGGCGACGGGGGTGGCGTAGCGTTGCACGATCTTCTCGAGATTCGGCGGGTTGGGGTGCAGGTCGATCAGGCGACCGGCGGCGCGGGCCAGAGCGCTATCGAGGGCGAGGCGGTGCCGCACGTCGTTGTCACCGGTGGCGACAAGACTCGATCCTTCGATGCCGTCTCGCACTTCGCCTGCACCACCGAAAATGTAGACGGCGCACCAGGCTTTGATGACGGCGATCGGCTGGCGGTCGAAGGTGTGCGCGGTGGCGGCGACGAAGGCCGCACCCATCGTCTCGAGAATCTTCTCACCGACGATGAGGGCTGCGATCTCATGGCGCAGGGGATGCGCTTCGACGACGCCGGGCATGTGCTCGGCGATCAGCTCCGGGAAGTAGTCGTCAACCCAAGCGGAAACGTATGGATCTTCGCAGAGGGAAGACGTCCGTACCTCGGTCTGTATGTGTTCGCCGACCATCGCGCGCAGCTCGGCGAGGTACGGGCGCGAAGCGAGCGCGCCGGAAATCGAATGAGCCGCCGCCGGCAGCGGCGCAGCGCCGGCGCAGACGTCGAATGGGGCGCGATTCCTCTGCATCCGCCGCCGGTCGAGAGTGATGGCCTGGGACTGGTTGCGCGCCGCTTCGATGACGGTGCGTCGCGCACCGGCGGCGAGCTCGGCAGTGCCGATCTCCGGGCTGTCGGTTTTGCCGCCGGCGATTTCGAGAGCCATCTCAATGTTGGACACACGGTCGGCGAGCAGCGCCGCCGCCAGTGTGTCGAGGTTGGGGCCGTGCAAGATGCAACCGGATCCGTCGAGCTCGACCCTGGCGCCGGGCGTGCAGAGATCGTCGCTGATCTCGGCGATGGCGCGGGCGCGGATCCGCTCGGCGGGTACGACGAGGTGACGACCGCCGGGCGCCGGCTCGTCGCTGCCGATGACGACGCATTCGGGTTGGCCGACACACCAGAGGAGATCGACCGGGAGAGCGAGGACGGCGGCGATCAGATCGGCCATTGACGGTCGCGGTCCGCTGAGGCCGAGGAAGGTGGCCACCTCGTCGGAGAGATCGAGCTTGGCCGCCTTGCGTTCGATGACGGCGGCGCCCGGCGCTCGCATCTCTTTTGGGAACGCACTCCACGAGGCTGTCGGTTGCAGTGCCAGCTTGGCCAGAGCTTCGTGTGTGCTCTTGGCCTTGGCGTGAGAGTCGATGAAGATCTCGTGCTCGTCGAAGGCTGCGACGAGACGCACGGTCGCCGGCAGGTGCAGTTGATGGGGCGAGCCGATGGCGACTGCGCTGAGAGATTGCTCGTCCTTTCGACTCTCCAGGGCCGGCCGAATGGTTGCCCAGGCTCCCTCCGATGCGACGCGGCGATCGTCGTGGCTGACGCTGGCTTCGGCCATCCAAAAGCCGCGTTCCTTGGCGGCGACCCTGGTCAGCTCGATGAGACCGGTCGGCCGATCGCCGATGATGAACGACAGGTAGGGATCTTCGCCGTCGTAGACGATGAGATCGCGCTCGTGCACGACCTCGCCTCTTTCGACGTTGTCCGCCACCGTCAGGATGGCATCGACGAAGGCTCGCATGGCGGCATCGACCCGCTTGGTGTCGCTGTAGTGCCGCGCCTCGAACAGAGCGATGCCGGCACTGCCGGCGTCGGCGGCGACATAGCCAGCGTTGATGCGCTGCCGGCGCAGCTCGTCCATGACGTCGCTGCGCAGGGTCGCTGGTGACGGGCAGAGCCACAACGGCGCGCGCGCGACCTTGCCGCGGCGCAACAGGAGGCCCTCGAAGTCTGTGCCGGCGACGAGAATTTCGCTCGCCGGTTGCTCGCCGCCGGTCGAATCGATCTTGATGGCGACGATGGCGCCGGGTCGATTGGCAAGGAAGAGCGAGGTGCGGACGCATGCGTCCAGGAGAGGCGCCAGGGCGGCCAGTTGGGAGTGCGAGTGCTGCATGAGGACGTCGTCGACGCGTTCGAGGTAGCGCTCTCGCGCCGCCCGGTATTCGTGCCGGCGGTGCGCGTCGTCGCTGGCGGGAAAGCGGCGGTCGAAACGAGCGGCCATGGCTCGGGCGAGGTTGGCTGCGCACTCGGGATTGGCGACCAGGGCGCGATGGAGATCGCTGCGCGGGTAGGAGCCGCGCTGCTCGGCGAGAGCGCACAAGGCGCGCAGACCGGCGATCGCCGCGAGGTCGAGGTTGGCGCGCCAGATCAGCGATGCCAGGGCGTCGTCGCGCGATGCGCCGCGGCGCACGGCCTCGAGGGCGGCGGCGCAGCGGGCGGGATCGATGCCGTCGTCGCCGCCCTCGACGACGATCTCGTGGATGTTGCCGCCTTCTTTGCGCGTCGTGTGGCGGACGATCAGAAGGCCGAGGTTGTCGAGCGAGCGCATCAAGCGATTGATGTCACCCGCCTCGCTCTGTGCCGGCACCGTCATGGTGAAGCGGCGCGGGTCGTTGGGATCGGCAGCGGCGCCGACGCGGAGCTTGGCTGCGTTCGCGGGCGCGCTCTCGGCGGCCGCGCCGAGGTGGATTGGTTCGGGCGGCGCCGCCGCTTCGGCCTCGGCGGTGGAGACGACTGGTGCATGGCGCCAACTGGACAGGGCGTTGCGCACCTGGGCGACGATCTCCTCGAGAAC
The DNA here is from genome assembly GCA_965216585.1 of uncultured Binatia bacterium (SeqCode). Taxonomy (GTDB): domain Bacteria; phylum Desulfobacterota; class Binatia; order HRBIN30; family CADEER01; genus CADEER01. The sequence goes on from CBDCGC010000003.1 coordinate 2,893,621, forward strand.
CTCCGGTCGCGCATGCTCGGCAGGGCTGGCCAGCGCGCAGTGCAGGCGCGCGACCTTCAGGTGGTCGTCGACGAAGTGAGCGGCGCCAACCTCTTCCCAGTGCTGGGCGACGATCTGCACGACGCGTTCGACCTCGCCGCGCGCCAGGTGTTGGCGCGGTGCGATGACGGTGAGAAAGGTGTTGCCGTGCAGAGTCGGCGAGGGCTGCGCTGAAAACGTCGGTTGGCCGTCGGCGGCCTCGATCGCGCGCACCAGGCGGGCGATCTCCGACTGCGCGACGGCGAGCACGAAATCGAGTGGTAGGCTGTCGAGGATTGCGATGGCGGTTTGCGCCGCCGGCTCAGCACTGCCGTTGGCGAGGTGGTCGAGCACGGCGCCGCAGACTTTTCGCGCGACCGGAATGCCGCTGGTTGATTCGCGCAGGATTTGCGGGTGCAGGCGCGCCGCCAGGCGGTAGGCCAGTGGCTGCCCTGCCGCCCGTGCGTGCGGCCGCAGGTGCAGCTCGTCGATGGTCGAACGGGCGTGCGTCGGATCGCTGATCTTGGTCTTGCGAAGCGTGACACCGGCGCCGGTTGGGACCTTCCAGGCACTCGCTGCCGGCTCCTGCCCGGCGAAGAGTCCGGCCGCCGAAGAGGTGCCGTCGGCAGCGGCTTCCTGGTAGCCGACCCAATGGGTGCGCTTGGATTCCATCCAGGTGATCAGCTCGGCGATCTCCGCGTCTTCGGCGGCGCCGGAGCGCAAGACATCGACCAGGGTGTGGATTGGTTCGGCCAGCGAATCGCCCTCGCGCTGGCGCCGGTCGATCCCGTCGAGACAGCGCCGCACGGCTGCTTCGAGCTCACTCGGGTTGAGGGCACCGGCGATCTGGATGTGGAGGAGGCGCTCGTCGTCGCCGTCGCCGCTGCCGCCGGCGATGCTGCGCGCCATTCCCCTGGTGTCGCGCTCGACCTTGAAGTGCGCTGAGATCAGTACTTCGATGTGCACGCTCTGAGTTTCGATCGCCTCGCAAATCGACTCGACCAGGGCAACCTGATCGTCGGCGGCGACCTCGAGCACCCAATGGTCGCATTGCCACCCTTCGCTCTCCGCCGGCGAGACGACGCGCAGGGCATAGGGCGAGGAGAGGCGGTCGCAGAGAAAGCGACAGGCGCTGAGGGTGAGGCCGGCAATGTCGGTGGCCGAGAAGGTCGTCTCCAGCGGGCCGGCGTTGGCGAGGAAGATCTTTGCGAAGGGGAGAACCAAATCGAGCTCGTCGCCGATGACCCGCGCTTCGAGGGCGGCGATGACTGAGTGACTGCTGCGCGGTGTCGGTACAGCCGATGGGCGGGGCTCGTCGCGAGTCCCGTCTTTCATCAGTTGCGCCAGTGCTTTCTGAAAACGTGCCATGATTTCGTCGCGGTGATGCGCTCGCCGGCCCTCAGACGACGCCACTCTGCGCCCGCTTCGGGGCCAGATCAACACAAAAACTGCCGGCTGCAATCAGCCAACCGGAAGCGGTGAAACTCTCGGGTGAGGGCAGCCAGGGGCCGGCGCTGGCGGTGATGTCGGCGCAACGGCGGGCCCGGGCGCGTCTCTGCGCCGCATCGAACAGGGTCGCGACCGTGGTTGCCGACGTCCCCACCAGGGCGAGCATGCGGGCGCGGTTGCCATGGAGCAGATCGCGCGTGTAGCTGAGGTGGACGAAACCGGTGACCCGTTCGCTTTGCCTGGCGACGTCGAAGTCGACAGCGAGGTCGCCGACGATGTTGCGAAAGCGTCGCAGCCCGGCGCGGTCGCGCAGTGGCACCGGCAATCCGGCGGTGTCGAGCAACTCGCAGAGCCCGTCGAGATCGGCGCGCTTGACCCGTCGCACACGGATTTCCATATCCCACTCATATCCCGGCCGCCGTCGCTGACCAATTGCCGGGGGTTGTCGCTCCCGGCCAGGCGGTCTGGCTGCCCGTCGTCTGACTCACCCCGGGCTCCCCCTGGTCTGACTCACCCCGGGCTCCCCCTGGTCTGACTCACCCCGGGCTCCCCCTGGTCTGACTCACCCCGGGCTCCCCCTGGTCGCGGGCACGTGCTGTAGTGCGCGGGTGAACGACAAGGACGAGCAGGGCGAGCGTATCGATTGTAGTGTGCGGGTGAACGACGAGTGCCAACCGGGCGAGCGTATCGTCGTCGACATCGAGGAGATGGCGCATGGGCCACATGCCGTCGCTCGTTGCGGCGGTCTCGTCGTCTTCGTGCGCGGCGCGGCGCCGGGCGAGCGCGTAGAGGTACGGATTCGCGAGCGCCGGCGTTCGCACGCATTTGCCGACGTCGTCCGCGTCGAGTCCGCCAGCGCGGCCCGGCGGACGCCGCCCTGTCCGCTGGCCGGCCAGTGTGGCGGCTGCCCATGGCAGCACCTCAGCTATGAGGCGCAGTTGACCGCCAAGCGGCGCAACATTGCCGATCAACTCGAGCGCATCGGCGCGATCGACACCGAGGTGCTGCCGGTGCGGCCATCGCCGCGGGTGTTCGGCTACCGGCGCCGGCTCAAGCTGCGCGTCGAGGACGGGCGCCTCGGCTTCTACGCCGCCGCCTCCCATGACCTCGTCGAGGTAGCGCACTGCGCGCTTGCCGAGAGCGACGTAGCGGCGGCGATGCCGGCGCTCGAGGGGTTTGCGGGCGATCTTTCGCGCTATCTGCGCAGACTCGAGATCGTCGCGCGGCACGACGGCGGGAGTGGGTTCGTGGTCGTCGGCGAGGTCGAGGGCGCCTGGAACCGACTGGCGGCCGAAATCGACGCCGGCGAGAAGTGCCGCGCCTGGCTGCAGGCGACGGACGCCTGCAGCGGTATCGTCCTGCGCGGCAAGCGCTGGGTGCGCCGCTGGGGCGATACGCGCATTGTCATGAGCGCCGATGACGATCATTCGATTTCCGTCGAGGCGGGCACATTCTCGCAGGTCAACGGCGAAGCCAACCGCGTGCTGGTGGAAGCCGTCGTCGGCCAGATCGATCCCCTCGCCGGCGCCGCCGTGCTCGATGCCTATTCCGGCTCCGGCAACTTCGCCGCGCCGCTGGCAGTGCGCGGTGCCGACGTCGTCGCCGTCGAGCAGTCGCGTGCCGCCTGCGAAAGTGCGCGGGCCAACGGAAAAGCCCTCGGCCGGCTGTGGCGCGTGCTTCAGGGCAGTGTGGCGCCGACCCTGCAGAGCCTGGCCCGCCGCGGTGCCCGCTTCGACGCCGTCGTTCTCGACCCACCGCGCAGCGGCGCCAGGGAAGCAGTGCCGGCGCTGCTCGCACTCGCCGCACCCGTGCTCGTCTACGTCTCGTGCAACCCGGCAACACTGGCCCGCGACCTCGCCGCATTGAGCGCGACCTACCGCGTCCGCACCGTGCAACCGGTCGACATGTTCCCCCACACCTACCACGTCGAGACCGTAGTGCGCTGTGAAGCCGGGTAGAGTCGCGATCGAGACAACGAGATCGTCTGCGTTGTGGCGCCGCTACAATCAAACCACTTGCCCCTCGCCGGGACCGTCGTCATCACGTGAGTTTTGTAGTTGATGTTCCTTAGGAGATTCTACGTAATGAAAATTCCATATTACTATTGAAATTTCGTACTTGGAATCGTTGCGGTAAGTGGCTCCTGCTTCGCGCAGGACGAAGAGATCGTCGCTCGCAGATGTTCCTGTAGCGGCCGCCTTGTCCCAGCTCTCGCCGCGCTCGCTCAAGGAAAGTCACGCCGCCCCACGGCCAGAGCCTCGCTCCTCTCCCTCCCGAGATTGGTTGGGATGTTCGGGTTGGCGCCGAACAACATCGCGCTACCGCTACGGGACTACTCCTACGACGCCTGGGGCAACATCACCAACAAGGGCCGGCGTGACGACGATGTACGATGCGGCGGGGGCGCCGCATCAGATCACCCAGATGAATGGCAACCCCGATGCCGGGGATTGGCTACGACGCCAACGGCAACCGGGTCTTGCGCTATCTGAGCGGGGCGATTCCGGACCAGGGGTATGAGTTCACCGCCGAGGACCGGGTGAAGCGTATCTCGCAGGTGGCCGGCACGCCGCGCAAGATCGACGTTCTCTACGACGACGGCGGCCAGCAGAAGGCCAAGGTGGTGCGCGACTTCAACACCGAGACGCCCGAGCGCATCTTCAGGTACTACAGCCAGTACATCGAGGTGAGTGACGACGTCACCGCGATGGGGGCTGGGGCCAAGACGCTGAAGAACTACTTCTTCGGCGGCCAGAGAGTGGCCACGCGGATCGAGGCGACGCGGTTGGGGACGTGACCGAGCAGATCCGCAAGCCTCGTCGACGGATGGGCGGCCACGATCGGCAGCACTTCTTGGGCCGGGCCAGGGCAAGCGTGCTACCGGCACGCCAAACGCAAGTCACACTGGCTCATGGTCGAGTCGATCGCACGCACTTCTGAAACCCCATATGCTCTGGCTCTGTAACCGTACTTTACTTGCTTTCCGAACAGCCATGTGCAAATCAGTTTGTGCTGAGATCTTGGGCCGTTCTCGCGATCCGGAATCGATTGATGGGGTGATTGCAATGAGAAATCTCAAGACACTTAGTGTTGTCCCGCTTGTCGTCTTTGCACTCACGACAACAGCCGCGGCAAACTTTGTCGAGGGCCCAAGCAAAGCCAACCGGGTGGGAGGGCCGTTGGTTAATGCTTTCGCGGATTGCCCTCTACCCGGAACGACCGCGACCAATGGGCCGGCTGGTCCGGCCTGCGCCGCTGTCTTGCGTGACCCAGGCTGCCATTTTGGGCCTGACGGCAAGGGCAAGTACAAAATCAGACTGGGGAAAACACCAGAGCTGATGGATGTATCCGTTACGTTGAAGGGTCTAGAGGGGCCATCCTGCGACACCGCGACGATGTGTTTGTTCGCAAGCCTGCCGGCGATCACGAGCACTGGCTGCCAATCGACTGGCAGCTGCACGTGGATAGACCTCCCAGCGGTGCCGCTCGCGTGCTGTCAGGTGGATTCCCGGGGTTCTTGCAAGGTTCGCGGGGAACCTGCGCTGCTTCCGGGAGTATTCCCCTACGGCGAGCGATATTCGGTCCCCGTCGAAGACATTTTCATCCAGCGAACGGGTGGAGCAGATCGGGCGCTGAGCGCTGGTGTGCTCGGCGAGCGCAGATTCCCCCTGGGACCCAAAACGACATCGAGGGTCAAAACCCGTTTAGTCAACGCGTATTTGGGTTGTAACGCTCCCAATTCAACCGGGCCGGGTGCCTTTTCTCTACCCGCCTGCGACCCTGCCGCGCTGGTCGACCCAGACTGCCACCTGGATTCGCGCGCAGCGGGTTTTTATCAGGTAAAGAAAGGTCGGGGAATCAACACGAAACTGGAGATATCTGGTATTGGCCCGGCGTGCCATGGCGAAACGTTGACCTTGAACGCTGATCTGGTGTTGACGACCACCGATTGTGCCACCCCTGGCGAGTGCACGACGGTACTCATCCCAGATCAGTTGCTTGGATCCTGTGTGGTAAACGGCCACACGTGCAAGCAGAAGCGGTTTATCAACATGGATGATGTGACCGGTATGGCCTGGTTCGTCTTCGGTGAGGGGTACTCGTACGAAATCAGGCGGTTGACGGTTCAGCGAAATGGTACACCGATCCTGCTTCCGGGCATCTACCAGCCAGGGATCGACCCGTAACCATTCCGGCCGATGGCCTTCCCTGAGGGCAGTGTGTTGTTTTGAGTGGAGAAGTGTTTCGTTGGCTGATTGTGCCTGTTGTTTTTGTCTTTTCCTGCCACGCTTCACATTTCCCCGCCCAGTTGAATGAGATCACTGGTCACAGACTAGAGATCGCGCTGGTTCGTGGTCGATCACTGGAAGTCTTCAGGCTGCAAGTTTGGAACATGCACTCGCCCGGGCGCCTGTACTACGTGCACTTCGACTGGGTGAGGAAGACGACGGTTGCGTCTTCCATTTCGGTACGCCTACCCGGGGCGACTGCACCAAGGTTGTTGAGCAGCTTCGCTTCATTGAAATTGGAGCGAGATCCAGATTCGTATCATCACGGAAGAGATCCAGGCGAAATTCCGGATCGTGATTCATGCGGCGCTATACTACTTGACTCGGTTGGCTTGGTTTCCTGTGGACTGTCAGACCGTGCGAACGGCAACTTCAGCGACTGTAGCAATCGCTTCGCATGGTTTTTGGCACGCCTCAGGGAGGAGCTGAGGCGTCCAGATGTGGCTAACGTAGAGTTTGACGAAACAAAAAATTGGATTAGCGAACTCCTAAGAGAGATTGAGAGCCGTCCGGAAGATTCGGCGGAATCGTATTCGCGGACCCAATTGATAGCGTCGTTGGAACGGCTGCTGGAGTGCCTCTCTGGTGAGCCGGATGGGACGTGTGCCGGACTGCCCGAGTTGTGATGGTCTTGTTCGGGGTGCAGATGCTTTGGGTCGCTGACGTGGCGCGTGGTGAAGCGAAAGAACATTGACCCGTCGCACTTTCTCCCCCCGTAGCCGCCGGTTTCGGAAGGGAAGTTGAATTGTATGTGAGCAGGCGGTTGTACGCCCCGCCGATCTTCAGTGGAGAGTGGTGCATTCGAATCAAGAGCGGGTCGGACCACGGCGGTGCTGATCAGCATGGGAGTGCTCTTCGTCGCGCTCTTCCTCATGCCGGCGGGGCGGAGAAGGAGAGCGGTGGTGGGAGTGCGCCTGGGCCGAGTCCCGGGGCTGCTGCTGGCCGTTCTCTTTTGCCACGGGCACGTTGCCGTGGCCGATGCTGATCCAGCCGGCCCACGGCAATTGTGAGGGCTGCGAGTGCCCGACGCCGACACCGGCGCCGGGCGAGGAGCTGCGCTACTTCCACTACGACCACCAGGGCTCGCCGGTGATGATCACCGACGAGAGCGGATCCCCGACCGAGCACATCCGCTACAACCTAGCCCGCTCTGGTTGCTGGATCGGAGCATTGTCCCGTTGGTTGTCCGGCTACAGAGTGCAAGAATGCATGCGCCTCGCGGGCGCTTCCTCGAAACGAGCTCTATCGACTGGCTACGGAGAGGTCCGGGCGAGGTTCGACACCGCCAAGCTGCCCATCCCCGAGCCCGGGCCGGGGGACATCCGCTACGAGTACACCGGCTACGAAGCCGAGCGCACCACCGGGCTGCTCTACGCCAACGCGAGGTTCTACGACCCGATGCTCGGTTCGTTCACCAGTCACGACCCGGCGGACGAGTCTTGGAGTCCGTACTCGTATGTCGGATGGGATCCGGTAGGCAGAACGGATCCCACCGGGGCGTTTGTCTGCGCAGGGTGGTGCCTGGTGGCGCTTGGTTTCGCAGAGCGCGGTGAGGTGCATCAGAAAATCCCCCTCAGTCCCCCTTTTTCAAAGGGGGAGGCTGGTCAGCCTAGCGGGGTCGGACCAACGGACAGCTCTGAAATCGTTGATGAAAACTGCTGCTAGATCGTCCCTGGAAAGCTTGCGCGGCGCATTTCCACCCGAAAGTCGTCGCGGTTGGTTGGCGGGTGGAAGCTCTTCCAGCGAAGGTCAGTAGAAGAATGTGATAGTCAATCGTTCGGTATTGTTTTGAGAGACTGGGCTCGCAACTTCAAAGTGCCTTGAAAGTTCGATGGACTACACCGCAACAGCTCTGACCGGCGTCGCGATCACCGCGGCGCTGCTCGCCTGGTTGCTCCGCGACGAAGCCGTGCGCTGGGGCAACGTCGCCGCGATGCTCCTCTGCTTCGTGTTCGCCGGCTTGCTGCCGGATTAATCAAGAATGAGGAAGGCGCCCGCGGAAGTGCGTGTCCGATCGCATCATTGAGCTTCCGATTTCGATGGACGCTGCGATACAGCGTCGTATTGTTGGTGATACGAAGATGCAGTCATGTACTTCGTGCGACGCGGATTGTGAGCGGTGTCGCCACGAGATTCGTGAGCTGCGCGGGCTAGGTGCCAAGGTGTTCTACGTCGTCGAACGCGGCGGTGTGGTCTGGCACGATCTGGCCTTCGAGTTTCGCAGTGGCTACCGCTACCCGGGCGGCATCATCGGTGTGGCGCTGGCGCTGCCGGTTGTGTGGCGTTGGTTTCATCCCGGAGTGACGCTGGCTCGTTTCGCCGATGCGTGGGTGCCGTCGCTACCGTTCATCTTGGCGATCGATCGGATGTCTTGAGATCAACCCGATTCGCGCAATCCGTTGACGCCGTTCCTTCGCGGGAACTCGTCGATGTCGTAGACGAAGCTCGGTGCGCATCCGAAGAGAGCGACTCAGCGTCCCGGGCGAGCAGGGTGCGAATCCCCACAGCAGTCTTGCCGGCTTGGCGAGCTTGGCGCGAGAAAAACAATCAAACAGGCAAAGCCGCCATGTCCGGAGGTTAGGGTTGTCGGCACGGCTCGTCGGCGACTCGCCCTCCCAAAATTGTTGGGGTCGGCCTTCGCCATGGCGGCGGTTGGTGCGGTTGGTTTGATGTTGCAGCCGCGTCGGGAGAGCGGGAAGCGCGGGGAGTGTAGGTGGGTACGAAGTCGGAAAACGCCGGCTCGCCGGTGAAGGGATTATCTCGCGCCAAGACGCCAAGTCGCCAAGGATTCGGTGTGTTCGGCGTGCGTTCGAGATCAACCCGATTCGCGCAATCCGTTGACGCCGTCTTTTCGCGGGAACTCGTCGATGTCGAAAAAGAAACCTGGAGTGCATCCGAACAGAGAGAGCTCAGCGTTCCGGACGAGCAGGGTGCGAAAACTCCCACAGCACTCTTGGCGGCTTGGCGAGCTTGGCGCGAGAAAAACAATCAAATGGGCGAAGCCGCCGTGTCCGGAGGTTTGGGTTGTCGGCGCGGCTCGTCGGCGACTCGCCCTCCCAAAATTGTTGGGGTTGTTCGGGTTGACGCCGATCTTTCGGGGATTCGCCGATGTGGTGAAAGAAGGCCAGCGTGCTCCAGAAGGCCCGCCAATGAGCGGGGGTGCGATATCAATCCAGCACCGGCCAACAACCAATCGAAACTCGATGTTCCCCCCAGCTCGTCATCCACTGGATTCACGAGCTCGATTTGCGCTGACTGCTTACCAATCAATGCCGCGCCGGCCGTCGCGGGTACGCTCTTTCCGCTGGACCTGACCCGGCTGCGGAACCGGTCCGATCTCGAAAGCGCCGAGGTCGACGGTCTTCGTCCGCAACTCATCTACACCAACCTCTTCGTACTCAGCACTCTTGGCGTGCTTGGCGCGAGAAAACAATCACGAGAAAACAATCAAATGGGCGATGCCACACCATTGGGGATGTTTGGGTTGGCGCGAGGAGTAAAACCGAATGATCAGGGTGGAACGGCCGGCGCCGTTCCAATTGCCACACATGGTGCCCTGTTGTAGCGTCGCGGAGATGGCGGCGCGGCAAAAAGGGCCTGCTCGACAGAAGATTACGATCATCCCGGGGCGCGGGGTCTCGCAGACGATCAACGCTCTGCTCAAAGATCGCGACCAACTCGACTCTCTGCTGGCCGTCGGCCGCAACAAGAGCGGGGAGATCTTCTTCTACGATACCGGCGGTGAGATCATCGAGGACCTGGGCACTCTCGAGTATCTCAAGCAGGTCATCACCCGCGCTCACTTCGGCGAGGACTCCGAGTAGCCTCTCGCTGGCGGCGCCGTGTCGGGTGCCGTGGCAGGTGCGGCGTGATCGTTTTGCGGGCCGTCAATGAATTGGCGCGATTTCTGCGGCACTTTCGGGATCTGGGCGCTGGCGCGATTCGACTCGTCGACGGCCAACGCGTGGCATGATTTTCGCGACCGGCTTCACCAGACGCGTGCGCGGAATCCCTAGCGCTTTCTGCGTTGGAAGGAGCGGAACCATGGAAGACTTGCGCAAGCAGGCGAATGACCTGCTCAGTTTTTATGGAAAGATGCAAAGTCGGCTGACGCAGGTCGGTGTCGATGACCCTGCAGCCCTGGTCGTTCTCTTCAACCAGTTGCAGCGCGGACTGCAATCGATCGACGGCGACGAGCTCGAGCCGGCCATCCAGGAGGTGGATCGGCTGATCGAGGCACTCGGCCGCATGCAGGCGGATCTACAGATCTTGCGCGAGCTCAAGCAGAGGGTCGACCGACCGGATCGGGGTGAGCCGGGCGAGGATCTCGCCAAGAACAACGGCGAGCAAGTGGAAGCCTCTGCTCAGCCCAAGCGGCGCAAGCCCGTCGAGGTCCAGGATCGGCGCCAGCGGCAGAAGGGCAGCGGCCGCCCGTACGTCGTCGTCCAGTAGTCGCAACGCGCTGGCGACGAAACCTGGCGCGCTCGGCGGCTGCCAAGCCATGGGCGACTCTACTGGGCGACTCTACTGGTCTTCTTCGTCTTCTTTGAAGACGTCGTGCACCAGCACCTTCTCGTAGTCGCCGGGGACTTCGAAACGGCTGTCGTCGATGTCGGCTTCGCGGATGGACGCAGCTTTCTGTTCGTAGCTGCCCGCCAGGTGGTAGATGACGGTTTGCAGCGGGTAGCCCTTTTTCAGCATGTCGAGGTACGCTTTGGAGCGGTAGAGAGCATTGAACGGCTTGGCGGAGCTGCCGATCATTCCGCGGCTGCTCTTGCGCTGGTATTCGAGCAACTTCTTGGGGTCGAGGTCATCGCTGAGATCCAAGTCCTCGGCCAACCAGACCTCCTGGAAGCGTTCGTCGTTGACCTGGATCGAATACTTGAAGGTATTGTGGCCGGCGACGGTCTTTTGCTCATCGGTTCGCGTGACGGTGATCTCGGGTAGACTGTCCACATCGAGCGTCGGCAGCTCTTTGAGATCCTTCTTCTGCTTGGCGCCGAGACGGCGTTGCGTGGTCTGGTTGCGGCGCTTGACGTTTTCTTTGACGTAGTCGTCGATGCTGCCGCTCCAGACGCGCTTCGTCTTGGGGTTGAGGACGGAAAATCTCTTTTTCTTGTAGTCCGAGATGGTCGTTACGTTGTCCTGCTCGACGCGAGTGCGGTTGCCAGCGATGAAAGCCATCGAGCGCGTCGTTTCCTGGCGCTCGTCTTTGCGGATCGGTGTGCTCTTCCACTCGACCACCCAACCGGCTCGTACCGTGCTCGGAAGGGCGAGTGCGACTGCCAGCGACAACGCCCACCACACTTTGTTTCCCATCTCTTCTCCTCGCTTGCGTGCCTGTTTTTCAACGGACCGTGAACCCTGTAAAAGTACGGACGACGACTGGCGATGTCAATTTTCGCCAGCTCCATCGAGATGGCTCCGCCGGCGTACAAGTGACTCTGTTCCTCGCGATCGTCATGGCGGCGTTTGGCGTTGCCGTCGCCGGCTACCTGGTGTTGCTGCTGTGGAACGCAGCCTTCGGTCCGCTTTCGCATTGGCTCGAGAGCAGTCGCCTGAAACGCCGCGAAGAGCTTGCCGCACGCGGTGATGCGACCCTGCGCGACGGCGAGGTGACGAAGGCGTTGGTGGCGTTCTCGCGCGCCTTCTATTGGCAGCCGTCGACCTCGAGCGCCGGTGCGGCGGCGATTGCCCGGCATCACACGGGCTTGCTCAGCCGTTTCATCGCCGCATCCGACCAGAGCTCCGGCGGTGCCGTCGGTCTGCTTTCGCTGGCCGCGACGGACCGCATCCTGAAAAAGCGAAAGGAGCTGCAATCGGCTTATGTCGGCGCCATCCAGACCGGCGATCGACGGCGCCAGCAGCGGGTGAAGGGCGAGATGGCGGCCAACAGCGCCGAGCTGCGTGCCGCCGTCGACGAGCTCTGTGCCGAGATCGTCCGCCTGCGGGGCGGCTCGACTCTACACTGAACGCGCAAGGGCGGCGGCGACGCCGGGAGTGTCGGAGATGATGCCGTCGACACCGAGGGCGAGCAGACGCGCGATCTCGGCGGCGTCGTTGATCGTCCAGACGTGTACCTCGAGGCCGCGGTCGTGTGCCGCGTCGACGCTCTCTCGCGTCACCAGCTCGCGCTCGCCGAAATGGGTCGGTATCTGCAGTGCCACACCGGGTGGATCGTACGAGGCGAGCGTGCCCGCCTCGAGGTTTGCGAAGAACGCCAGAACGTCGGCGGTGCTGCTGCCGGTGACGATTGCGTCACCGGCACAGGCGCGGATGGCGCTCATGACGGCGTCCTTCTCAGCCGCCAGGAGAGTTCGCGCGCTCGCCCCAGCGTTGGCCAGGATGGCAACCACCCGCTCGACGATCGGCGGATCCTCTTGCTTGATCTCGATGTTGAAGCGGTGGCTGGGGAAGGCGTCCAGCACCGCGGCGAGGGACGGAATGGCGATCCGCTGACCGCGGTAGGGCAAGGCGCCGCCGCTGTCGACGAAGCGAAAGCCGGCGTCGAGTGCGGTCGCCTCAGCCGTGCTCAGCGCTTTGATCGGGCCGCTGCCGTCGGTCGTGCGATCGACGAGCTCGTCGTGGAGAACGACGACCTCACCGTCGGCGGTAGAGTGAACGTCGAGCTCGAGGTACTCGGCCCCCAGCGCAGCTCCCAGGGCGAAGGAGGGGAGTGTGTTCTCCGGCGCCAGGGCGGCGGCGCCGCGATGGCCAAAGACGCGCGGCCGCGATGCTGAGAGAAAGCTCATGACGAGGTCGCGATGGCGACGCCGCGCTCGCGCATCGAGCGCGCCCTCAGAAGGTGAGCGCTGCCGGTTCCAGGTGTACGGCTTGGTCGAGGGAGGAAAAATGAGGCGGCTCGGCACTGCGGTGCGGGCGGTGGTGCGTCGTCACGGCGCGCAGCTGAGCGCTGAGATGCTCGCGCTGCGTCGCGAAGCGACCCGGATCGACCTTGGCGACGGCTGGCGCGCGGCGGTCGTTGAGTGGATTGACGTAGCGCCCGTTCTCGAAAATCGCGAAGTGCAGATGCGGTCCGGTGGCGCGGCCGCTGCGACCGACCCAGCCGATGACCTCGCCGCGTTCGACACTGGCGCCCTTGCCGGCGCGAGAGTGGATGCGGCTCAGGTGCGAGTAGGCGGAGACCAGGCCGCCGCCGTGGTCGACCTCGACGTGGCGGCCAAAGGCGCCCTTGCGCGCCGACCAGCGAACCTTTCCATTGCCGATGGCGCGTACTGGCGTACCCGTCGGCGCGGCGAAATCGACGCCGAGGTGCGGCTTGCGCTTCTTGAGAATCGGATGGAAGCGAGCGTGTGAAAAGGTCGACGTAATGCGGGTGAATTCCAGCGGATAGCGCAGCAGAGCGTCGTCGAGCGCCTGGCCTTTGTCGTCGACGTAGACCGTCTTGCCGCTTTCGTCTTCGTAGAGAAACGCCGCAACCGATTGTCTGGATCCGAAGTATTCAGCGGCTAGGACGCGTCCCGGCTTGAGAGGGTTGCCGTTTTCGTCGAAGCGTCCTTCGTAGAGAACGCGAAAGCGATCACCGGGGCGGACGCGCGAATCGAAATCCAAGCGCACGCTGAGAACGTCGACCATCTGCGAGATCACGGAGTTCGGAATCCCCGCCGCCTGGGCGGCTTCGAAGAACGATGCTTCGACGCGCCCGCGGGCGCCGATCGGCGAGCGAAAGACGTTGTGTTCTTCGACGCGGGTGCGAAACGCCTCGTCGCCGCGCTCGACCACCAGTCGCTCGTCGTCGTCGATGGTATAGCCGAGACTGACCAGTCGATTCTCGGCGGTAAAGGAGAGCTCGAGCTTGTGGCCGATCGACAGCTTGGAGAGATCTCGGGTCGGTCGTGCCGCCGTCCACCAGCGGTGTACCTCGCCGGGGCCGATGCCGTAGCGGGCCATGATCGTCGCCAGCGTGTCGCCGTGGCTGACGATGTGGGTCACGGTGTCGGAGATCGAGGCGAAACGACTTCCCTCGTTGGCCAGGGAGGTCGTCGGAGCGATCCCGAGCAGCAGCGCCAGCAACACGTTCGATGGTTTCAAGCTGATGATCCTCATAGCAATCGCAGTTGCGAACACATTCCCGACTGGTTGGCACCCGTACCTCCGGGTGCACCCACCTCCGCACTGCGCTGTGTGTCAACGGGCAAGGCTGCCGATCGATCTCCCACTTGTCAACCCGCGTTTTCGACTTTGCTGTGCGAGGTGCCAGGTCGGTGGCCGGCGAAGCACAGGGGGCGGGATTTGGCGCTTCTTCTGTTGTATGGAATGGCTGCGCATGCGCCGATTCCTCGCGTTGATTTTGCTGCTCGTCGCCCTCGCCGGCGCTCTCGCCGGCTACGGAGCGTGGCGCCTGCAGGTCTGGTTGCACACCCCGGTGGGGCCCGAGAACCTGCCGGTCGCCGTCGTCGTTCGGCCCGGCGCGACTTTTCGCCAGATCGCCGAGAGATTGCACCGGGCGGGCATCATCGACGAGCCGGTGTGGATGCGGATGTGGGCCCGCTACCAGGGGGCCGATCGGGGTGTGCGCAGTGGCGAGTTCGTCTTCAGGCGGGCGATGACACCGCTCGAGGTGCTCGAAAAGCTCCACACATCGGAGAGCCGAGCGCAGCGCGTGACGGTGGCCGAGGGGCTGACGGCGCGGCAGATTGCCGAGGTTCTCGAGCGCGCCGGTCTCGGCGGGCGCGACGTCTACGAGTGCCTGATGCGCGCCCCGGATCTGCTGGCGGAATACGATCTGCCGGCCAGCGGCATCGAGGGCTACCTCTTTCCCGACACCTATGACTTCGAGCTCGGCACCGATCCAGGCGCCGTCGTGCGGCGCATGCTCGATCGCTTCCGCGCCGTCAGTGCCGAGCTCGCCGATCGCCGCCGCGCCGCCGGCATGAGCGAGGCCGAGATGGTCATTCTCGCCTCGGTCGTCGAGAAAGAGACCGGCAGCGGTGGCGAACGCGCCCGCGTCGCCGGTGTTTTTTACAACCGCTTGCGCAGGGGAATGAAGCTCCAGTCGGACCCGACCATCATCTACGGCCGCGACGGCGATTGGCGCAAGCCGATTCTCAAGAGCGACATCACCAACCCGCACCTCTACAACACCTACGTGCACGGCGGCCTGCCGCCGGGTCCGATCGCCAACCCCGGCCGCGCCGCCCTCGAAGCGGCCATCGTCCCGGAGCCGACCGACGCCCTCTTCTTCGTATCGCGCAACGACGGTACGCACGTATTCTCGCGCACCCTGCGCGAGCACAACCGCGCGGTGAACCAATACCAGCGCCGGCGCAAGAAAAAGTGAGTCTATGGAGCGTCGCTGGACGCTTCGAGCTTGGCCAGCTTGGCGTAGAGCGTGTCGACCTCGCGCTTGAGCTTGGCGTACTCGCCGAACACAGCCTGCGGGTTGTCGTGTGAATCGTAGAACTGGGGCTGGTTGATCTGCTCCTCGAGCGTCGCGATCAACGCTTCCTTCTCGCTGATCTCGAGCTCTGCCCGGTCGAGATCTTTCTTGCGCTGAGCTCTCTTGCGCGCCGCCTTTTTTTCCTCATCGCGAGTGATCGCGGTCGCTTCGCCTTTGCGCTGGCCCTTTTCCCAGCGCTCGCGGCCGACCGAATCTGCGACCGGCGCGTCGTTGATGCGGATCGGCGCCGCACCGGCCGCGGCCCGTTCTTCTTTCATCCGCAGATAGTCCTCGTAGTTGCCGATGTAGCGCGTGGCGTGGCCGGCGCCGACCTCGATCACCTGCTCGGGAAGCTCGTCGAGGATGTAGCGGTCGTGGGCGACGATGATGACCGTGCCGTCGTAGTTGCGCAGGGCATCGAGGAGGACCGCTTTGGCGGTCATGTCGAGGTGATTGGTCGGTTCGTCGAGCAGCAGGCAGTTGGTCGTGCGAAGCAGCAACAGGGCCAGCGCCAGGCGGTGGCGCTCGCCGCCACTGAGCACGTGGATGCGCTTGTCGACCGCCTCGCCGGAGAAGAGAAAGGCGCCGAGAAGCTGGCGCACTTGCGGCGCCATCTCGAACGGGGCGGCGGCGGTGGTTTCTTCGAGAACCGTTTTCTCCGAGGAGAGCTCGGCGGCCTGGTCCTGCGCGAAGTAGCCGAGCTCGACCTTGTGGCCGAGGTGGCGCTCGCCCGAGCTCGGTTTTTCGACCCCGGCGAGCATGCGGATCAGCGTCGACTTGCCGGCGCCGTTGGGGCCGACCAGCGCCACCTTCTGGCCGCGTTCGATGGTGAGGTCCAAACCTTCATAGACGACGAGATCGCCGTAGGCCTTGCGCACGTTCTCCATGCGCAGAACGTTGCGGCCGCTGCGCGGACAGGGGGGGAAGCGAAAGCGCACGCTGCGCGTGCCGCCGGCAGGGGCCGGCAGGCGCTCGAGCTTGTCGAGCGCCTTGATGCGGCTCTGCACCAGAGCTGCCTTGGATGCCTGGTAGCGGAAGCGCGAGATGAACGCTTCGAGCCGCGCGATCTCCTCCTGCTGTTGCTCGTAGGCGCCGCGCTCTCGTTCGAGCGCGGCGGCGCGCGCCTCTTCGTAGCGCGAATACGGTGCCGGGTAGTCGGTGAGCTTGCCGGCGGCGACCTCGGTGATGCGCTGAGCGGTGACGTCGAGAAAGTAGCGATCGTGGGCGACGAGGACGACGGCGTGCGGATAGTCGCGCAAGAAGTCCTCGAGCCAGTTGCGCGCTTCGAGATCGAGGTGGTTGGTCGGCTCGTCGAGCAGCAGGATGCGCGGCTGCTGGAGCAGCAGCACCGCCAGGGCGATGCGCATCTGCCAGCCGCCGGAGAATTCGCCGCCGTCGCGGTGCAGATCCTCGGTTCTGAATCCCAGCCCTTCGAGCACGGCGGCGGCGCGACTCTCGTAGTCGTAGCTGCCCTCGTGGTCCCAGCGTTCGCGCGCTGCCGAGTAGTCCTCGAGGATCTGGGCGTAGTCGCTTCCGTTCGGATCGGTGCTGCCGAGCTTCTCCTCGAGACGGCGGCACTCGGCTTCGAGGGCGCGCAAATCGTCGAAGGCATCGAGCGCCGCCTCCTTGACCGTGCGACCCGCCGCCGAGATGCCGTCCTGCGGCAGGTAGCCGACGGTCGATCCCTTGGCAAAGGCGATGGTGCCGCTGTCGGGACGCTCGGTGCCGGCGATCATGCGCAGCAGAGTCGACTTCCCCGAGCCATTGGCCCCGACCAGAGCGACGCGGTCGTGCTCGCCGACGAACCAACTGGCGTCGTCGAAGACGGTTTGTCCGCCAAACGAGCGGCTGAGCTGGCTTATGGTGAGCACCCGAAGGAGTTACCGGGGATCACCCGCAAATGCGACCGACAGCGGCCTCACCGCCGTTACCTTGACTGTTGTCGTGAGTCGGAAGAAGTTGAGTCCGAGGCTCTGTAAGATGTGGTTTCATCTCAGATTTGCAGCGATCGTCTCCGCCGCTTGGTTGATCGTTCTGCTGCTGCGCCCAGGGGCTGCCTCGAAGGAGCTGCTGCAATGGCTGCCCGGCTGGGTAGCGATTGCCTTGGTGTCGTTTCACGCCGCGCTGGCGGCCCTCTACTGGTGGGGCTCGTACGATCCACCGCAGCGTTTGGTGGCCGTCTATACGGCTCTGGTGACGTTTGCCTTGCGCGCCGCCGCCGGCATCTACCTCGTGCTCTACGTGCTGGCCGGCGGTGCGGCGATGTTGTGGCTCGCCGAGATGGTGCTGTCGATCGGCTTCTTCTCGGCCTTCGTCAACGCCTTGCCGCCGACCGTCCAGGCGGCGCGGCAGAAGTGAGGACCATGGCGGCTGGGCCACCGTGCCGGAATCTCTCGAGCGTCAGTCGTCGGTCGAGAACGAAGAGCCGCAGCCGCAGGTGCGGGCGGCGTTGGGATTGACGAACTTGAACCCGGCATCGTGCAGGCCGGTCACGTAGTCGATGGTCATGCCGCGCAGGTACTCCTGGCTTTCGCCGTCGATGAAAACCGGCACGCCGCCGATTTCGAGCACCGAATCGTCGGACTTTGGACCGGTCTCGAACGCGAGGTGGTAGCGCATACCCGAGCAGCCGCCGTCGATCACGCCTACCCGCAGGCCTTGATCACTGCTACCCTCGCGCTTGGCCGCCCGCTGTAGCATCTCCACCGCCTTGTCGGTGAAGACGAGCAAGCCGTCACCGGATGCCGTTGCGGCGGGCGTATCGTCGAGAAAGTGAACGGTCATGAGTCTGCTGCTCCCAACACTGAAGCTTTTCCTTTGCCCAGCGTCCGTATCCCCACGGCTAACGCCGACTCCTGGCTCCGTCAAGCTCGGAATTCAACCTTACCTTGAAACAGTACGCGGTTTTATTCTAAAACATGCCGGATTTTAGACACATGTCCATCTCGCCGCGATACCTGGTGGTGGTGAATCTGATTCTCCTCGCCCTAGCAGCCTACTCGGCGTCTGCCATTGTCGGCACGGCGCTTTCGGTGCAGTTGTCGGAAACGCCGGAGGCCGAGATCTCGGCGCCGCCGCCGCCGATTCCGCAGCAGTCGTCGCGGCCGCCGTCGTACTACGCCCTCATCCACAAGCGCGACATCTTCAATTCGGCCAAGCCGGTGTCGGAAGTCGTCGAGCCCGAACAAGAGGAAGTCATCACCAACTTGAAGCTCAAGCTATGGGGCGTGGCGCTGCGCGGCGGCGAAGATTCCTACTGCATCATAGAAGAAGAGAAGAAGCGCGAGCAGGGTGTCTACAAGGTCGGCGATGAGGTTCCCGGCGGTGCGACGGTCAAGGAAGTCGAGTGGGATCGCGTCATCCTGGCGCGCGCCGGCGGCGACGAGATCCTCGAAATCGAGGAGGCCAGTGCCAGTGGCAGCAGGCGGGGGTCGTCGTCCTCATCGACATCATCGCGGTTTTCCTCGTCCGGTCGGACGCGCGCTGCGTCGGCGACCAAGCCGGTCAAGGGTGTCGAGGTGGTCAGCGACACCGAGTACATCGTCGAGCGTGAAGAGGTCGACAATGCGCTGGAGAACATGAGCCAGCTCTTCACCCAGATTCGGGCGGTGCCGCACTTCGAGGGCGGCGAGTCGACGGGCTTCCGCCTGTTCGCCATCCGCCGCGGCAGTTTGTTTGACAAGATCGGATTGAAGAACGGTGATATCGTTCGCTCCATCAATGGACAGGTGATGAACGATCCAACGCGTGCGCTCGCTCTACTCGAGGAGCTGCGTGATTCGACGGACCTCTCGGTGTCGCTGACGCGCAACCGCAAGGACAAGTCGATCTCTTACACGGTCCGGTGAGCGGATCACAGCGGGGCTCTATGGAGTGGATGCGTATGCGGTTGCCCGTCATCGGGTTGTTCACGTTCTTGGCGCTGGCGACGGCGATGCCGGCGCTGGCGCAAGACGGCGATGCCGGCGACGAGGACGGCAAGCTGATCACGATGAACTTCCAGGACATCGAGCTCGCTGCCCTGGTCAAGTTCATTTCTGAAATCACCGGCAAGAACTTCATCCTCGACGATCGCGTCAAGGGCAAGGTGACCATCATCTCGCCGGAGAAGATCACCGTCGACGAGGCCTACGCCGTCTTTCAGTCGGTGTTGCAGGTCAAGGGTTTCGCGACGGTCCCGAGCGGGGCCATTCTCAAGGTCTTGCCGGCCCAGGACGCCAAGAGCTCGACGTTGGAAACGGTGCTGCCCAAGGTGCCGGTCGGGCGCAGCGATGAGTTCGTGACCAAGCTGTTGCCGCTCGAGAACGTCGACGTCAACAACATGTTACCGATCATCCAACCGTTGGTTTCGCCCAACGGTTTGCTCGCCGCCTACATCGCGACGAACACTCTGATCCTCATCGACAGCGCTGCCAACATCAATCGAATTGGGCGCATTCTGCACGTGCTGGATGTTGCCGGCCAAGACCGCGGTGTCGAGGTGATCCGGCTCAACTATGCCTTCGCCAGCGAGGTGGCGGCGTTGCTGGTCGCGGTCTTGGATGATGAAGGCCAGGGCAGGGTGGCGACCGGCTCGCAGCCGGGACAAGCGTCGAGCAGCAACCGTTCCAACCGCTCCAACCGCCGCTCGTCGCGAAACCGCCAGCAACAGTCGACGGTGGCGACGGGGGGCGATCAGGGCGTCGCCTACAAGATCATTCCCGACGAGCGCACCAACACTCTGGTCGTCGTCGCCGGTCCCCTCGAGATGCGGCGTATCAAGGATCTGGTGGTTCGCTTGGACGTTCCACTGCCGCACGGAACGGGTCGGATCCACGTCTACTATCTGAAGCACGCCAACTCTTTCGAGATCGTACCGGTGTTGTCCGACCTCATCGGCGGTGGTGGCGGCGCCGGTGGCCTCGGCAGCGGCCTGCTGAGCCGGCGCATCGGCGGCACGACGGCGGCGCGCGGCGGTCGCCTTGGCCAGCGCGGTCTCGGCAGTGGCGGCGGCGGTTTCGGCGGCGGCGGTTTCGGCCGTACGTCGCGCGGCCAGCGCGGTGGCTTTGGCAACAATCGAGGTGGCTCGCGCTTTGGCGGCGGCGGCGGTCTTGGCAACAACCGCTTCGGCGGTGGCGGTTCGCGTTTCGGTGGTGGTGGTGGCGGCGGCTTTGGCCAGGCCGGTGGTGGCGGTGTCACCTCCGTCGTCGGCGGCGGCACCGGCGAGTTCGTAGGCGAAGTCCGCATCACCGCCGACCCGTCGACCAATGCTCTGATCATCAATGCTTCGCCGCAGGACTACGAGACGATCAAACAGGTCATCGAGAAGCTCGACGTGCCGCGGCGTCAGGTCTACGTCGAGGCGATCGTCATGGAAGTGCGCCTCGAGCGCGACCGCAACCTCGGCATCGAATTGCAGGGCGGACTCGGTCTCGGCAAGGGAGTCGGTGTCGGTCGCAATACCTTCGATCCGACCGGTGGTATCAATGGTCTGGTCGCCAATCCGGCGGGGTTGCCCGGTTTCATCCTCGCCGCGGCCAGCAACCAAACCGTGCGCCTGCCGGACGGCACGGTCGTTCCGGCTCAGGTCGCCCTGCTGCAGGCAGCCCAGAGTGATACCAACGCCAACATTCTGTCGGCGCCGAACATCTTGACGACGGACAACCAGGAAGCCGAGATCGTGGTCGGCGAGAACGTTCCGTTCATCGCTTCGCGTTCGTCGAACCAAACCAACCTGGCCAACACCTTCGCGACGGTCGATCGCCGCGACGTCGGTATCACGCTGCGCATCACGCCGCAGATCTCGCAGGGCGGAATGGTGCGTCTCGACATCTTTCAAGAGGTTTCCGATGTCGTCGAGAGCGCGGTTTCGGGCATCGACGTCAACCTCCTCGGTCCGACGACGACGATCCGCTCGGCGACGACGTCGGTGGTCGTGCGCGACGGTCACACCGTCGTCATCGGCGGCCTCATCTCGGATCGCAAGGACAGCGCCCGCAACGGCGTGCCCTACATCAGTGACATTCCGCTGATCGGCAATCTCTTCAACAACTCGAGTGCGATGCAGGAGAAGAGCAACCTGCTCATCTTCCTGACACCGCACATCGTGCGCAATCCGGCCGAGCTGCGCGATGAATCTCTCCACCGTCGCGACCAGATGAAAGCGTTCATGCAGGAGCGTCGCTTTCGCGACCGCCGCGAGGAGTACCTCGACGCCGGATCCTGGACGCCCGACCTGAGCCAGTTCGAGGACGCACCGAAAAGCACCGATGGTCTGCTGCTCGATCGCCACGCGCCGGCGTCCGAGAGGCGCCCCGATCTCCTGCCGACCGAGGCGCTGGTGCCGCCGCCGCCACCGGCGCGGCACGCCATCGCGACGGCGCCCGGCGTCGTTCACGATCCGTCACTCGATCTCGTCCAGATCCAGCCGGCAGCGACCGCCGCCACCGGCGCGGCGCGCTTCGTCTTGCTCGCCAGCTTTGCCCAGCGCGGCAGCCCGCCACCCGGCCTGCAGACAGCCAGCGGCATGCTCGCCATTGCGCTGCCCGAGGGTTCGCGTCTGTCGGCGTTGTTCAGGCCGGGGCGGCAATACAAGTTCAGCAGCGAGACCTACGAAGGCCTCTACCACGTCCTCGAAGCCTATCCCGACATGCGCGAGGCGCAATTGGTCTACCCCGAGGGCATGCCCGTCGATCCGAGCAATGGGGAATACCTCCACTGGCGCGAGCTCAAGGATGCTTCTTCCGCTAACGCCACCGCCTGGACTGCGCTACACTAAACGGGCCATGGCGGTCGCAGCCAAGTCTCTGGAAGCGTGCCTGATCGAGGAGGGCTCGATCACCGACTCGATCCTGGAAAAGGCGCGCGAGCGCCAACGCGAGGGCAAGCGGCTCGGCGACGTGTTGCGCGAGATGGGGGCGATCGATTCGCAGACCTACGCCAAGGCGCTGGCCTCGCACTATGGCCTGCCCTTCCTCGACAAGTTGCCGGAGGACGACCCGACGGCGAGCGAGTGTGTCGAGCTGCTGCCGATCGGCTTCGCCAAGAAGTGTCAGGTCCTGCCCATTCGCCAGGACGACGACGCCATCGTCGTCGCCATATCCGATCCGACGGCCCTCGGACCACTCGGCGATCTGCGCGTCTTGTTGCACAAGCCGATTCGCGCCGTCGTCGCGCCGGGGGACGTCATCGTCGAGCGCATCAATCGCGTCTACGACATGGCCTTGGGAAGCTCGTCCGAGCTCATCGAAGGGCTCGATGAAGATCGCCTCGATTTACTGGCGGCCGAGGTGCCCGAAGAGGTCGACCTGATCGACGCCGACGACGAAGCGCCGATCATTCGCTTGATCAACTCACTGCTCTTCCAGGCGGTGAAGGACCGGGCCAGCGACATTCATATCGAGCCGTACGAACGCGACCTGACGGTGCGCTTTCGCATCGACGGCGTGCTCTACGACATCATCTCGCCGCCCAAGCGCTTCCAACCGGTCATCATCTCGCGCGTGAAGATCATGGCCGAGCTCAACATCGCCGAGAAGCGGTTGCCGCAGGACGGCCGTATTCGCATCAAGCTGGCCGGCAAGGATGTCGATATCCGTGTGTCGACGGTGCCGACTGCGCACGGCGAACGAGTCGTCATGCGCTTACTCGACCGCTCGTCGACGATTCTCTCCCTCGACGAGCTCGGCCTGGTGGGGGCCAAGTTGGAATCGGTCGACCAGCTCATCCATCAGTCTCACGGCATCATCCTGGTTACCGGCCCCACCGGTAGCGGTAAGACGACGACGCTCTACGCGGCGCTGTCGCGGATCAATACGACGGACAAGAACATCATTACGATCGAGGATCCGATCGAATATCAGCTCCACGGTGTCGGCCAGATCCAGGTGAACCCCAAGATCGACCTTTCTTTCGCCAGCGGCCTGCGCTCGGTCTTGCGCCAGGATCCAGACGTCATCATGGTCGGTGAGATTCGCGACTCCGAGACGGCGGCGATCTCCATTCAGGCGGCGCTGACGGGGCACTTGGTGTTCTCGACTCTGCACACCAACGACTCCTGTGCCGCGATCACGCGCTTGCTCGACATGGGCATCGAGCCCTTTCTCGTCTCGTCGTCGCTCATCTCGGTGATGGCGCAGCGGCTGGTGCGGCGCGTCTGTCCGAGCTGCCGCGAGGAGTACCGGCCGCCGATGGAGGAGTTGCGCCAGCTCGGCGTCACGCTCGACCAGATCGAGGGCCAGCCGATCTTCCGGACAGGCAAGGGATGTGAAGAGTGCAAGCAGACCGGCTACCGAGGCCGGCTCGGCATCCACGAGCTGCTCATCATCGATGACGAGGTGCGCAACCTCATCATGCGCTCCGCCGACTCGGCCGAAATCCGCCGTGCCGCTGCCGCCAAGGGTATGACCACCCTGCGAGAGGACGGAGCTGACAAGATCATCAACGGAATCACGACGATTGACGAGGTGCTGCGCGTCACGCAAGACGATCTCGGGGTGTAGGGTGTTCATCCGGCCCGAAGTACTTCGCCATGAATGCTCCCCACCTCGCGTAGCCTGAGCCTCTGCCCATGCCTCAGCTTACGAGCATCTCCCTCTTCCGACGTTCCAGACAAACGGGAGACGGGCTTGGAGTTTCGTTGGGTCTGCGATTGAATCCCTGGCGCTGGGCAGCGTCGTTGGAATGAGCGATGCCGGTATACGCGTACAAAGGTTTTAGCGACAGCGGGAGAAACGTCAGCGGTATCGTCGACGCCGACACTCCCAAGGCCGCGCGCTTGAAGCTTCGCGGCCAGGGCGTGTTTCCGACCGGGCTGACGGAGGAAAAGCAGAGCCAGAGCAAGGCCGGCGCGCCGTCGGCTCGCGCGCCGACCGACATCCGAGCCTACTTCGAACGCATTACGCCGCAGGACCTCGCTCTGATGACTCGCCAGCTCGCGACCCTGGTCGGCGCCGGGTTGCCCTTGGTCGAATGCCTCGGAGCGCTGATCGAACAGGTCGACAACGCCCGCCAGAAGCGGATTCTATCGCACGTGCGCGAGCACGTCGTCGAAGGCGGCAACCTCGCCGACGCGCTGCGTTCGCACCCGCAGGTGTTCAGCGACCTCTACGTCAACATGGTGCGCGCCGGCGAAGCGAGCGGTGCGCTCGACATCGTGCTCATCCGCCTGGCCGACTACACCGAACGCGCTGCGTCGCTGCGTTCGAAGGTGCGCTCGGCGATGACCTACCCGTTGGTCATGGGACTTCTCAGCATGGGCATTCTGCTCTTCTTGCTTTCCTATGTCGTGCCGCGGGTCACCAAGATCTTCGAGGAAACGCAGCAGGAGCTGCCTGGTATTACGGTGTTGTTGCTGACCATCTCCGATTTTACGGCGGAGTATTGGTGGGTGATCGTGCTCGCCGTGATGGCCATCTTCATTGGCATCCGCGCTTCTCTGCGCACGCCCAAGGGGCGCCTGCGCTTCGACTCTTGGACGCTGAAGATTCCCTACTTCGGCAAGGTGTTGAAGAAAGTGGCGCTGGCGCGGTTTGCGCGAACCCTGTCGACGCTGCTCGACGGCGGTATCCCGCTTCTCCAGTCGCTGGACATCGTCAAGCACGTCGTCAGCAATTCGGTGCTGATGACGTCGATCGAAGAGGGACGCGACAGTATTCGCGAAGGGCACAGTGTCGCCGAACCGCTGCGCAAGAGCGGTCATTTCCCGCCTCTTCTGGTGCACATGATCGCCGTCGGCGAGCGCAGCGGCGAGCTCGAGTCGATGCTTTCGCGCGCCGCCGATGCCTACGACAGCGAGGTCGAGAATTCCGTCAACGCCCTGAGCAGTGTCATGGAGCCGCTCCTCGTCGTTTTCATGGGCGGCCTGGTCGCCTTCATCGTGATTGCGATTCTCTTGCCGATCTTCGAGCTCAACCAAATCGTTGGCTGAAGGAAGTGCGACATGCGATGCAAGGGACTTCTGATTCAAGATCTTAGCAACGGAGCCGGCCGGTGCGGCGGCTCTCGGAGGAAGGAAATGAAAAGGCATTCTTTGCAAGCGGGATTCACGTTGATCGAGATCATGGTCGTGGTCTTCATCCTCGGCCTCCTGGTGACCTTGGTGGCGCCGAAGATCATCGGCCGTACCGATCAGGCGCGCCAGACCAAGGCGCTGGCCGACATCAAGGCGATCGAGGAAGCGATGAAGCTCTTCAAGCTCGACAACGGCTTCTATCCGAGCACCGGCGAGGGCATCAACGCCCTGGTGCAGCCGCCGGCGCGGGCGCGCCGATACAACCCGGACGGCTACCTCGACAAGGTGCCGCTCGATCCCTGGGGTCAGGAGTACGCCTATTTCAGCGACGGACACGATGTTCGCATCGTTTCCTTCGGTGCCGACGGCGTCGAAGGTGGCGACGGTTACAATCGCGACCTCGACAATTTCGACGAGCTGTAGGCGCGCCTGACGAGCGAATGCCATGCGAGCGCGACCAGCGAGCCGCGGCACCGAATTGCGGCGATGGCCATGAGGAGGCGGCGGTCGAAGCGCGTCGAAGTGAATAGCCGAAGCCGGGCCGGAAGCCGCCGTCGCCAGGGTGGTTTCACGCTGATCGAGCTCGGCCTCGTGATCCTCATCATTGGCGTCATGCTGGCGATTGCGATTCCGCGGCTGGGCAACCGCACGTACAAGCAACTGGGCTCGGAAACTCGCAAGCTGGCGCTTGCCGTGCGCTACTTGCGCCACGCCGCCATTCTCAACGGCAGGACGTACCGGCTGGTCTACGACCTCGACAACCATGTCTACTGGACCGAGGTCAGCGACGTCACCGCCAGCGACATCGATGAAGGGGAAGACGATATCGACGGCGAGCTGGACTCTGAGCTCTTTGCCGAAGAACGTGCAGAGAGCTTTGCGCGCGATACCGACGGGCCGATCGGACTCAAGAAATTCAAGGAGCCGACCGGCTTCTCTGACGTCAACTTGCCGGAGACCTTCGGCCAGGTCTTCGAAGGCCAGGCGTATACGGGATTCTACCCGGACGGATCGGTCGACGTGACGGTCATCCACCTCGACAACGGCCAGGATGCCTACACTCTCTATGTCATCGACCCGATCCTCGGCCAGGTGTTCGTCGAGCCCGGCTATCTGTCCTGGAACGGATGATCGCCGTGTCGCCGGGCATTGCCAGAGCGCGTGTCGATCGAGGTCGCCCGGTCGAGGTGGGCCGCCGGTGGCATCGCGGGGAAGTCGGGTTCACGCTCGTCGAGGTCCTGGTTTCTCTGCTCATCGTCGCCTACGCCCTGGTGACGCTGCTCGGCGTGCACAACCGCAACATCGGATTGGTCGGCCGCGGCCAGGACATCACGCGGGCGACTTTGATCGCGCGCAAGCTGATTGCCGAGATGGAGGTCGTCGAGAAATTTCCCGAGCTCGGTTTCAGCAGCGGCGAAATCGAAGACTATCCGGGGTTCTATTGGGAGCGCGAAGTCGACGAGTTGCTCGGTGGCGCGATTCCCGAAGTGCGCGAGGTGCGGTTGCGCATCGTCTTCGACGAACGCCGGCCGGACCTCGTCGAGCTGCTCTACTACGTGCGCGACCGCCGGCCGCCGGAGGAGGAGTTGTGAGGCGGCGCCGGGGTTTCGGGCAACGTGGCTTCACGCTCATCGAGCTGATCCTGGCGACCGTCATTTTCGGTTTCATCGCCCTGACGGTCTACGGAGTGTTGTCGCGCGCCATTCAGACGCGGTTGATCGGCGAGGAGCGCGCCGCCCTCTACTCGATGGGGCGCGAGGTCTTGCTCAAAATCGCCAGCGACGTCGAAGGTGCGCTGCTGCCGCTCTCCGGCGATCGCATCTTCTTCGAAGGAAACTCCGACCCGCCGCGTCTTTCCTTCATCGCCATGAACCGGGGCGGCTACGCCGGCAATCGCGTGCGCCCCGGTCAGGTACTCGTCGAGTACTGGCTGGCCGACGGCGAAGGTGGTGGCTACCGCCCGCTGCTGCGCGGAGAAACCGACTACAAGCGCTATCTCGCCGAAGAAGTGGACAACGTCGAGTACGGCCCGACCGAGTCGCGTTTCGACCTCGATGATTCGAACGACATCGAGTATCCGATGTCGAACAACGTCGTTCTCCTCGATTGCCCACCGGGTGCCGAGTTGTCGGAGATTCCCGGCGCCTGCGCCCGCCTGGTCGGGATGAGCTTCCGCTTCTACGACGATGCGTCGGGCGAGTGGCGGCAGGCGTGGGATTCCTTCGAGGAGAACAGCTTCATCGAGAACCGAATTCCCGACGCGGTCGAGGTGGCGCTTCTGCTGCACGATGAAAGAGGCTTCGAGCACGAGTTTCACACGGTCGTCGATCTGCCCCTGGCGCGCGCCAATCCCACCCCCGGACAGGACGAGGAAGACGAAGACGAGGAAGATGATCTGTAGGCCGGTTGATCGCTCGCTCGACAACGAGCGCGGAATCGCACTGATCATCGTCGTCACGGTGGTCGCGATGCTGACCATCGTCGTCTTCGAGTTTGCCTACTCGGTGACCATCGACCAGTACCGCGTGCGCAACTCGCTGCACGCTCTGCAGTCCGAGCTGATGGTTCGTTCGGGAGTGCACCTCGCCGAGGGCTTCCTCGGCCTCGACGAGGACGACAGCATCGACACACCCTCGGACGAGTGGTTCTGGATGATGAAGGGATTCTGCAGCTCGGTGCCGCCGCTGCCCAATGGCTCCCTGGTCAAGTGCGACATCAAAGACGAAAGCGGCAAGCTCAACGTCAATCTCTCGCGCCCGCCGCGGGGCCGCGAGATCGTCCCCGGCGAGGCTTCGAAAGAAACCATCCTGCTCGACGCCATGACCTGCATCTTCCAGCGCCGCGAGGGCATCGACGCCCAGACCGCGGACAACATCCGCGACTATTGGAACAGTCAGCCGCCGGAGCTGCCCGACGGATCGCCGCAGCGCCAGATGCCGATCTTTCAGTCGATCGAGGAGTTCGCTGCGCGCTTCGGCATTGCGACCAGACACATCGGTTATCTCAAGAAATACCTGACCGCCCATCCGCCGGGGCGACTGCGCGGCGTCAACATCAACTTTGCGACGGCGGAAGTCCTCAGCGCCATCCTCAACAACCAGGACATCGCCGCCGGCTGTGGTATCATTCCCGAGGTGCAGGACATTCTCGAACGCCGGCAGGATCCGGACAACCCGATCAAGCGGGCGGACATCCGTTCCCTCATGGGCAGCCTCGACAACGCCCAGTTGCTGACCAGCCTCTTCGTCTCCAACAGCAGCCTGTACCGCTTGGAGGCCAGCGCCATCTCCAATCCCGACCCCGAGCGTCCGACTCAGGGGGGAGTCGGAAAGACCCTCTCCGTGGTGGTATATCGTCGATGTGCGGAGCAGCCGGGACAAAAGTGCGTGCGCTGGACGACGATCCCGCTCGACTGGCAAAAGGAAGGGGGCGCCCGACTTTTTCGAGAGAAGAATCGCTTCTCTGGCCTATCGGAGTATTATGGGGATTTCGACCCTTCGGATCTCGGCAATCTCTTTGACCGAGGGCAATAGCAGAGGCGAGCAAGGCGCGAAGTAGATCCAATCATGCCCCGCAAGATCGTATCGTTCGACATCGGCAAGACCGACATGAAAGCGACGGTGGTCGAAACCGGCTTTCGCGACTTCAAGGTCGGGAGCTTCCACCAGGAGGCGCTGAGCGCCGATCCCGAAGCGATGGCTCGCGGCATCGGCCGTTTCGTCGAGGAGCACGCCGCCGACGCCGATACGATGGTCTCGGCTCTGCCGGCCGAGTCGGTGAGCTGGCGCACTCTCCGGCTGCCCTTTCGCGACAACCGCAAGATTGCGCAGACGGTTCCTTTCGAGTTGGAGAGCAACGTGCCGTTTGGGCTCGATGACGTCGTCGTCGACTATCAGGTACTGGACCGCGATGACGCCGGCACGACGGTGTTGGCGGCGCTGGCGCCGAAAGACGAGGTCGAGCGGCACCTGGAGCTGCTGCAGGCGGCGGGTGTCGACCCAAAGATCGTCGACGCCGGGCCGTTGGCGTTGCTCAACGCGCTGAACCTGGTTACCGACCGGCCGCGGAGCTTTGCTTTCGTCCACTGCGGCGAACGCGCCGTCACGGTCGCGTTGTTCCGCGGCGGCAAGCTCGAGGGTGTGCGTACACTCACCGACACCGAGGCCTTCGGCGTCGCCGGCAACGGTGCTGCCAATGGGGCCGCGACGAGCCCGGGCCCTGCTCTGGTGGGCAGCGTGCGCTGGACGCTGCTCGCCCTCAACGGCGGTCCGCTGGAGGAACGCTTCCCGTGCTACCTCGCTTGTTCTGCGGAATGGGTCGAGTCGCTGGCGCGCGAGCTAGAGGAAAGAGTCGACGTCGATGTTCGCCGCCTCGATCGCGTTGCCTTCGACAAAGTCGATCCGGCGGCCAAAGCGAGTGCCCCCGCGTTCGTGTCCAGTCTGGGTCTGGCGCTACGCGAGGCGACACCGGCCGACTCCGTCGGAGTCAACTTTCGCCGCGGCGAGTTTACCTACCATCGCAGCGAGCAAGAATTGCGGGCCGGCTTGCGCACCGCCGCGATGTTGGCGCTGCTGGTCGTCGCCCTGACGGTCGGTGAGCTCTACGCCAAGTACCGCGAGTCGCAGGTGCGCTTGGGCGCAGTTGAAGATCAGATCCATCAGGTCTTCGAGGCGACGCTGCCCGAGGCGGGGCGGGTCGGCCGGCCGCTGGCGGTACTCGAGGAACAGATCGAGTATCTGCGCCAGGACGTGAAAATGCTCGATGACGTGGTGCCGGTGGCCAACTCGACCAGCGTCGATCTGTTGCGAGCGGTGTCCGCCGCGGTGCCGACGTCGGTGCGCATCGACAGCGGCGAATACTTGATGGATCCCGACTCGGTGCGTTTGACGGGCAACACCGACACCTTCGAATCCGTCGATTCGCTCAAGCAGAAGTTTCTCGACACCGGATTCTTTTCCGACGTCCAGGTCAAAGACGCGACGACCAAGAAGGACGGCGTCGATTTCCGCATGATCATGATGTTGAACAAGGACTTTCGTCCACCGGCGGGATCGCGATGAGATTCGATTGGAGCGAGATCGTAAACGCGTTTCAGCGCCTGTCGGCGCGAGAACGCACGCTGCTGGGGGCGGCGGTGGCGGTTGCCGTCGTTCTCGGTTTCTATACCTTGGTCTGGGAGCCGTTGTCGGAGGACAGGGTTCGCTTTGAGCGTCTCATTCGCGCCCGCCAGCAAGACCTGGTCGAGATCAAGGAAATGCGCGTCGAGTACATGGATCTGCTCAACCGTTTGGAAGTGAGCCGCGGCATCATCGATGGCGAGGGGATCGACGAAGATTTTTCGCTCTTTCCACACATCGAGTCGACAGTCAGCGCCGTGCTCGGCGGCCGCGAGAAGATTCGATCCATGAACCCGAAGACGAAGGCGGTGAACGACGCGTACCACGAGGAAGCCGTCGAGCTGAAACTCAACGGCATTGCCCTCGACGATCTCGTCGACATG
This sequence comes from uncultured Binatia bacterium (SeqCode), assembly GCA_965216585.1. Lineage (GTDB taxonomy): Bacteria > Desulfobacterota > Binatia > HRBIN30 > CADEER01 > CADEER01. Next base: position 2,924,268 of record CBDCGC010000003.1, read on the forward strand.
ATGGTGCGTATCGAGAAGGGCAAGCAGCCGCTGCGGGTGACGCGGCTGCAGGTCAAGAAACGTCGTCGCGATCCGCAGCAGTTCGACGTGACGGCAACGGTTTCCATTCTCCGACCCAACGAAGACAAAGCTTGAATCGGAGCGACATGGAGTCTCCAACATCGCGCTTGCCGGAGCTGGGTCTCGGCGATTGGTTTGAGGATTTCCCACTTCGCCGGGTTGCGCTCTACGCGTTGTACACGCTGGTTCTGTTTCTCCTCTTTCTCGTCGTCAACTTCCCCTACCGCGTTCTCGTCGACCGCGTGCTCGGGAGCGTCGACGTAGCGCCCGCTGAGCTCAGCATCGGTGATGCATCGTTCGCCTTCAATCGCGGACTCGAGCTGCGCGGCGTTCAGGTGCGCCGGCCCGATTGGAGCCGCGAGCCGATTCTCGAAGTTCCGCGCTCCTACCTGTGGCCGGGCCTGCGCGGTCTGTTGAGCGGAAATCTCACCAAGGCAAACATCAACGGCGTGCTCTACGGCGGGCGTGTGAAGGCTCGCTGGCGCGGTCGCGACGTCCAGAAGGTCGAGGTGCAGGTCGAAGACGTTCAGTTGGCGCGCTACCCGCCGCTGGCAGGGCTCTTCGAAGCCGGACAGATCTACGGGCTGCTGAGCGGCTACGTCGAGCAGGAGGGGCGAGCGGGCGACATCGCCGCCGGTCGCGCCAGCGGCGAAATCTACCTCGACCAGGCTGGTACCGAGGAGATCGTCTACAATGGTTTGCCGCTGCTCGACCTGGCCTTCGACGAAATCAAGGTGCTCTTCACCGTGCAGGGAGGCCGTGTCGAGATCGAGGAAATGTCGGCGACCGGCCCGGACATGCTGATCAGCGGTGGCGGCCAGATCGGCATTCGCGAGTCGCTACTCGACAGCGTGCTCGATCTCGAAGTCATCATTCAAGCCGTCGAAGATGCGCGGCCGGAGGTCAAGGGGCTGCTCACGCTCATCCCGCGCAAGCGCGGCGCCAAGGCCGACTCGCCTCTGGCGATCACCGGGACTCTACGCAAGCCGCGCTATCGCTAGTGGGGCGTCTGGGTGAGCGATGGCGTCACCGTCGCAGAGGTCTCTGTGCTGGCGTCGCCTCCGTTGACATTGGCGGGGCCATTTTGGATCTTGAACCGGTCGGTTGGACCGGCGTAACGACAGAGACAAGGAGAAATTGACATGGCCTACATCATCACACGCCTGTGCCGGGACTGTATTGACACTGCATGTGTGGCGGTATGTCCAGTGGATTGTATTTACCGATACACCGGGAGCGACTCCGAAACGTTCCCGAATCAGCTCTACATCCACCCCGACGAGTGCATCGATTGCGGCGCGTGTGAGCCGGAGTGTCCGTGGCAGGCGATCTTCGAGGAAGAAGCGGTGCCGGAGGTGTTCCAGGAAGATACGCCGCTCAACTACAAGATGGGGGAAAACGCCGACGATTTCGAAGTGTCCCCCAACGACGAAAAGGACAAGCCGACGGCCGAGCAGATCGAAGCCAACAAGCAGAAGTGGGGATGGGACGGCTAGCCCGATGAGCTACGAAGAAGTGGAGCTGTCGCGCGATTGTGACGCCGTGCAGATTCCGCAAGGCAACACGGTGCGGATCGCGGCGGGAACCAAGGCGTCGATCACCCAGTCTCTGGGTGGTAGCTACACGCTGCAGGTACCGAGCCTCGGCGGTCTCTTTCGCCTTGCGGGTGCCGACGCCGACGCGATCGGTAGGGAAGTGGCGGAGCCATTGGCTGCCGACGCGAGTGCCGGACCGGTGACCGAAACCGCGATCTGGGATAAGTTGAGAGACGTCTACGATCCGGAAATCCCGGTCAACATCGTCGACCTCGGTCTCATCTACGATCTGCGTATCGAAGATGGCGGTACGGGCGGCAGTCGCGTCGAAGTGAAGATGACTCTGACGGCGCCGGGGTGCGGAATGGGCGGACCGATTTCCATGGACGCCAAGCAGCGCATCGAAACCCTACCCGGTGTCGGTGAAGCCCAGGTCGACGTCGTATGGGATCCGCCGTGGAATCCGCAGATGATTTCCCCCGAGGGGCGAGCCAAGCTCGGTATGGAGTGATCTTCTCCGGGGTCGGGCGCGATGGAGGCTGAGCGGCCCAAGTTGGGTCAGATGCCGGTTCAGATGCCGGGTGTGACGACTCATCTGGCGGCAGAGCGCATCGAGCGTCACCGCGCTGCCGGCGAGTGGCCGCAACCCGGCCTGGCCGAGTTGGCGCAGCGCCGCAAGGCCACAGACGGCGATGCCCTGCTCATCGTCGACGGCGATCTCCGGCTGAGCGCCTGCGACTTCGTCGAGCGGGTGGAGAGAGTCGCCGCGGGCTTGTCGGGTCTGGGGCTCGGAGCAGGCGACGTCATCTCCTGGGAGCTCCCGTCCTGGTGGGAGGCGGCGGTGTTGGCCGTGGCGATCGATCACATCGGCGCCATCGGCAACCCGATCATTCCGATCTATCGCCAGCGCGAGGTCGCCTTCATCACCCGACAGGCGCGCGCCCAAGCGCTCGTCGTACCCGCCGAGTTTCGCGGTTTCGACTACCGCCGGATGGCGAGCGCAGTGCGCAGCGCCAACGACGACCTCGAGCACCTCATCGTCGTGCGCGGTGAAGCGACGCCCGGCATGCACACCTTTGCCGAGCTCGGCGAAGGGCGCGGCAAAGTGCCGCCGCGCCACCGGCGAAGCCCGCATGAAGCGGCGATGCTCTTCTACACCTCGGGGACGACGGCCGATCCGAAGGGCGTGATCCACACCACCGACACGCTCGGTGCCTACGTTGCCGCCAGCGCCGCGGCGCTCGGCAGTGGCCCCGATGACATCGGCCTGTTGCAGTTTCCGCTGACCCACATCGGCGGTCTCGCGGCCTTCGTCGCGACGCCGCTGCAAGTCGGCTCGCGCGTCGTTTTTCTCGATGCGTGGTCGGCCGAGCGCGCGATCGAGCTCATCGAAAAAGAGGGTGTGACCTCGGCCGGCGGCCCGCCGGTGATCCTGCAGGGGCTGATGGCTTCGCCGGCGTTGTCGGCCGAGCGCGTGCGCACCCTGCGTACGGCCGGAACGGGAGCGGCGGGAATTCCGCCCGACCTGGTGCGCCAGGTGGGCGAGAAACTGGGTGCAGTCAGCTTTCGCGCTTACGGCCTGACGGAGTGCCCGATGGTGACTACCGGGCGACCGGACGACCCCGAGGAAAAACGAATGCACACCGACGGTCGGCCGAGCCCCGGCTGCCAAGTGCGGATCGCCGACGCAGACGATCGGCCGGTCGCCGCAGGAGTCGAAGGAGAGATTCAGGTCTCCGGCCCGCAGCTCTTCGCCGGCTACGTCGACGCATCTCTGAACGATGCCGCGTTCACGCCGGATGGATTCCTGCGCACCGGCGATCTCGGAACCGTCGACGAAGACGGCTTCGTGCGGGTGACCGGCCGGCTCAAGGATGTGGTCATCCGCAAAGGGGAGAACCTCAGCGCGACGGCAATCGAAGAGATCCTCGCGGTGCACCCCGACGTTGCCGACGTTGCGGTGGTTGGTTTGCCGGACCAGAGCAGCGGCGAACGCGCCTGCGCCGTGCTCGTCGTCAAGCCCGGAGCGACGGCGCCGAGCACGGCATCGATCGACGCCTTCATGACCGAACGAGGTGTGATGCGCCAGATGATTCCGGAACAGGTCGAGATCGTCGAAGCCTTGCCGCGCAACGCTACGGGCAAGGTCTTGAAATTCGTTCTGCGCGACACTTTCAAAGACTGAGTTGACCGCCGGCACCTTTACAAGGCGCTGGCCGTTCTCTATCTTCGACGCAACGTGGCGGTCCGTGTGAAGCGAAAGAAGCAGGACGAGAACCCCGAACAGGCGGCGATCCTCGAAGAGCTCAAGGCGGCAGCCGAAAAGCTCGGCATGGTCGTGCGCGAGGAGAAGTTGCTGCGCGAAGTCGGATACCGGGTGCGCAGTGGCTTGTGCCGAGTCGGTGACGATCGCGTTTTCTTTCTCGATCGCACCCTGCCGATCGAATCGCAGATCGACGTGCTGGTAGACGAGCTCGCCGCCTGCGAAACCGACCAGGTGTACATGTCGCCAGCTACGCGGACGCTGCTCGAGCGAGCCGCTCGCAAAGGTACGAGCGAGAATGGCGAGAGCGAAACGCAGCGTTGACGACGCCTTTGCTCGCTTCAAGACGTATCTGCGTGAGCAGCGGCTCAAGTCGACCAGTCAGAGAGATGCGATCGTCGAGGTGTTCCTCGACGGCACCGGTCACGTCAGCGTCGAGGAGCTCTACGGCCGGGTACGCGAGCGCCACCCCGGGATCGGCTATGCGACCGTCTATCGGACGATGAAGTTGCTGACCGAATGCGGCATCGCCGATGAGCGCCACTTCCGCAACGCCGAGGCGCGCTACGAGGTTGCCGAAAAAGATCATCATGACCACCTGATTTGCGAGCGTTGTGGCAAGATCGTCGAGTTCGAGGAAGAACGCATCGAGGCCCTGCAAGAGCAAACCGCCCGCCGCCTGGGATTCGAGCTGCGCGGCCACAAGATGGAGCTCTATGGAATCTGCCGCTCGTGCCGAGCCGAGGCGTCGACGCCGGGCGGTCGGGAAAAACGGCGCAAGCGCAAGCCTGAGCGTGAGAACGCCTGAGCTCTTCAGCGATCTGACGTTTCGACGAGATCACGTGTCCCCGGTGCCCGGCGTGGAGCAACACGGCCAGGGCAGAGCTCGTGGCGGCAGCGGCAAGGCACTTCCGAAATTGCGCGTCATTTCGTATGATTGAGAACAGCGAGATTCGGTACTGCTACGACCGTGAAATCAAGGTTGACGACGGTCACGCTATTTTCCGCTCGTCGCATTTGTACGGGAATCTGCGGGGCGGGATATTGGTCGAGCCTGGTGGTAGATGCCGTTCTGAACATAATTTGGTTGAAGGCAACGGGAAAAATGGAAGCGGTGCAGTTGTCAGGCAGGAGGCGGCACAACTCGTTGCGGCCCCAGGTGATTCTCACTTGTTTGTAGACGGTGACGTAGTTCGAGACGGGGTCGACATTGGGATCCGTTTCCGTGCCAATTCTAGCGGTGATGTTGGTGACACTTTCGTTTGTGGGATGGATGGCAATGGGATTCAAGGCAATAGCGCCGCGGGAAGCGTTCAGGAGATTGAAGTGCGCGGAACGGCGACGGTATTCAACGACCGAGGCGTGCAGTTGTTTAGCAATGGATCGCAGGTGTCCGAGATGGACTTCGGTTCCAGCAACGACGGTGGAAACGCGTTTGTGGCGAATGCGGTTTTCAACTTCGCTAACGCATCCGGCAGCGTTCAGCGAGACGCCGAAGGGAATCAATGGGAATCATGTCCGGACAACAGCAGTTCCTGCCTTGTGGTGAGCAGTTCTGATTTTGAAGGCCAGGTTGATGTATTGCCTGCTCAAGCCCATCGGGGTGGCGGGCCTACCATCAACAGGGTATTTCCGCCAGCGGTTACGGATGAGAGTACGTTGGTATGGATCATGGGTGCAGGGTTCAATGCGATCGAAGGATACCGGGGTATCGCTCCTGCAACCAACTGTGGGAACATCGACTTAGGTAACCGCTGCGGCGGGTCCAATGGTTTCCATGGAACCTGTGTAGAGTTCGTACTGCCTGGCAATGTCATTAGAGAAGCTGAGATTGTCGCGATAACGCCCAGGGCGATTGCAGTGAAGCCGAACGTCCGTTGTAGTTCACCGATTTTTGTTAAAGTACGCCGTCGAAACGGATCAGGGGTAACGGTGAGTAGTTCATTGTTTCCGTTTTGTACGAATCCTCAGTGAATGGCGCTTGCGTCGCGAACACCGTCTTTTTGGATTTTGATCGGTTTCTTGGTCTTCCCAAGTACGGTCCTTGGTGTCGGGGTGAACGAAGCATCGGTTCCTGGTCAACTGTTGATCGGGCTTGATCTCGGAGAATTCAGGAGCGCGCGACGTTCGGGTGGTGAGTCGACCCTGTCTCGCGCTTGCATGCGTCTCGATTTGGATGAACTCGTCCCGGTTGTGTCGCCGCTGAGCCGAGGTCAACTGAGGGCGGCAGGAGACGAGGAGGGGGGCGTCGAGAGCATCTATCTTGCTCGAACACGGAAGGGTGAGAGCGAAACTGAGGCTATTGTTCGCCTTCAGGGTGAAGTTGGAATTCGATTCGCAGAGCCAAACTATATCTTCGAGTCGAGTGGACAGCGACTTCCCGATGATCCCTTTTTCGTGTCGAAAGGGAGTTGGGGGCAACCAGGGGCGGACACGTGGTATCTCCGAACGATCGATGCTCCCTCGGCGTGGGCGGTTTCGGAGGGTAGTGGGGTAGTGGTTGCCGTAGTCGACTCCGGTCTTGACGTCGCCCACCCCGATATCGCGGCCAACGTCTGGAGGAATGAATCCGAAATTCCGGGCAATGGTGTCGATGACGACAACAACGGGTTCGTTGACGATACACTGGGGTGGGACTTCACGACTTGTGCCCTATTGGAACCGAGCGGCATGTGTACTGGGGACAAGGAGCGTGGTCCGGATGTACATGATGCAAGCGGGCACGGCACTCATGTTGCTGGGATTGTCGCTGCAGTCGGGAACAACGGCACGGGTATTGTCGGGGTGGCGCCTCAGGCTAGGGTGATGGCGGTAAAGGCGCTCGATGGCCTCGGCCGTGGAACTTCCGCTGATGTGGTAGCTGCGATCTACTATGCTGCAGACAACGGCGCCGATGTGATCAATGCGAGTTGGGATGGTCCCCGAAGCCAAGCGCTCGAAGTGGCTGTTCGCCATGCTGTTGAGGAAAGAGACGTCGTGTTTGTGGTCGCGGCTGGAAACAAGGCCTCTCCGATGGAACGCGGTGTCTTTCCGGCGAATCTGCCGGAAGTGCTCGCCGTAGGTGCTGTTAGCCCGAACGGTGATGTGGCGGAGTTCTCGAACTTTGGAGGACCGCTTGATGTTGTTGCGCCCGGAGGCGGAAGTTGGACGCCTAACGGTGTCGTGTTCGCTGCTGGCCAGAGTGTCTTGTCTCTGTTGGGCGCTGAGTCTCGCTGGGCCGTGGATTGCGGTCAGGACGGCGAATGTGTTCCGTCTCCACTTGTCGTAGGCGAGCGCTATATTCGGCGCAGCGGAACAAGCATGGCCGCGGCTGTCGTCAGTGGGGTCGCGGCTCTAGTGCGATCGCGGTTGCCGCGGGCGTCTAGCAGCTTCGTTCGAAAGACGATCATCGATGCAGCGCGAGATGTTGGAACCCCCGGGTGGGATTATCGTTCTGGCTACGGCGTTGTGAGTGCATCCGAGGCTCTCTTGCGGGGCGTAGGGGTTGCGGCACTTCTCGAGCATCCAGATAATCGCAGAAAGATGAGTTCTTTCACCGGGCCACTCGAGGTGCGCGGTGAGATCACGAGCCTGTCGGGCACGCTGCGGCGATGGCGAATATGGATAGAGGGCCGTCGTGAGGGGGAGTTGGAGTTGGCTTCCGGCGAAAACCTGTTCGGTAGGACAGCCGTAGTTGAGGCCGAGGTCACGGAGCGGCACATCAAGGAACTATTGCCCGGAACCTATTCGCTGTTCTTGGAGGCCGAGGATTCGTTGGGGAATCGGAGTCTGGATTCGAGAACCCTCATGGTTCCAGATTACCGATTTGGCGTCGTGCCCTTCCCCGATCCGAGGGACGAGGGCGTTAATCGTCTTTCAATGAGCTCTGATGGGCGGACGATCGGTTTGGAAAAGATACCCCGTGAGTCGGGTGCTATGAGTCTGTTCCTTTATGAGGGGGTCGCCGGACGGCTGGAGTCTCTTGCGCACGGCTCGGATATCAAGGTCAATCGGGAGGGATCAATTCTGACGTATACAGACAGCGCGCCGCCACTTAGGATTCAAAGGATAGAGCTTCCCTTTCTTGATCAGAGTCTTCTTCTCGGTGCGGAAATTCAGCCCTTTGAAGCGGTTCCGGTCGGGAGCCTTGGAGGTGGGGACTGGATGGTGTTTCTATCACGCGCGGATCTTGATGCAGAAGGGGACAACGGGGATGGGAGTTTGGAGGTGTTTGCGACGGAGGCTCACTCGGGCGAGTTCCGACAGCTCACCAGTGGCCCGAGAGCGCCAATGGGAGTCAACCGGGAGATATCGCAGTTGGCAATGAGCACAACCACGCGTTCAGGTGCAGTCGTTTCAACGTCAAACCTCGACGCGAATGCAACGACCAGTGGTCTACCGCAGGTGTTCCTGATTGGCGTCGATCACGGCGCGATTCAGTTGACGGGTGCCCAAACTGACGTTCCGTGGTGCGAATCGCCGTCGTTGAGTGCTAGCGGAGGCCTGCTTGCATGTGTTGGGGAGGGCCTCTTCCTCATTGATCCATCGAATGGTCATGTTCAGAGAGTCGTTGAGGAGGAAGCCTTTCCGCTTCATCCAGCTCTGAGTGGTGACGGCGAGGTGCTTGCGTTTAGTGCAGAGGCGGATCTCGACCCGAGTGTTGCGAACGAAGACCTTTCTCGAGAGGTTTTTCTCATGCACTTGCAAGGTCGTGAGGTTACTCAGGTGACGGATGGCTCACTTCCGTCGACCGTGCGTGATGTCGAGATTGATTTTACCGGTGACCTACTGGCGGTCAACGGTTTGGGCCCGCACTTCGATGGTCAGGTGACGATACGCGGCGCCCACCTGCGTCGCCTTCCCGACGGGGACAACAGGCCGCCTGTTGTTCAGATTTCTGAAACGATCGTTGCGGATGTTGGATTTCAGACAAGGGCCGTATTCGAAGCGTTCGATCCGGATGGAGATCGTATCGTTGCACACGCGGAGTTGATTCCTGCTTTTCCTCCTAGATTGCATGACCTGGCAAACACAGTTGTGTCACTTGCAGTCACTGGGGAGCTTGAGTTGACGGTCCGACCTGAACCGGACGATGCCGGTGTTCATCCGATACGCGTTGCGGTCTTTGATGAGTTTGGTGCAGCGGCTTTTGGAGAAACTACTCTCGTGATCAATGAAAGCTGTGCGGGAGATTGCGATGGCGGTGGAACCGTCGGAATCGCGGAGCTGATTCTGGCTGTTGGTATTGGTCTCGGTCGGCTCAATCCCAGCGCTTGCGAAAACGCCGACAGGAACCGAGACAACCGGGTGGAAATTCACGAACTGGTTACGGCTGTCGACCGAGCTCTGGACGGCTGCTACCAGCCCCCGGAGCCCGAAAATTGGCGATAGCAGTGACGAATAAAACAAGGGTGCATAGAATTGCAATCGCTAGTGAAGCCAGCTGCGTGATCGGTGGAGAACGAAGGACGTCAATTGATCGAAAAAACTCAAGCGTGAAGGTGCCCCAACCCCAAATCGAACCAAAAGTATGGGTTACCAGCCCGTCATACTCGAGTGTTCGGCGTACGAACGGCAGGTAGGGGTCGAGCTTGGTCGGCCGCGCCCGGGCGGCCGAGCGCGTAAGAAAGCTCTCGGCTCCGATGGCGCGCTTGACCGCGTCGCGGTGCAGCCCCATCGCCTCGGCGATCGTGCCCACCTTCCAGTGCTCGGCGTAGAACAGCCGGCGGATCTCCGCGCTCTGCTCGGCCGAGATCATCGCCACCACCTCCCCCGATATCGCCACCACCTCCCCCGATATCGCCACCACCTCCCCCGATCCCGCATGAGCCCCTCATGGTGGCCGTGGACCCCACTGGCGCCGGCTCCACGCCAGCCACCCGGGGCGTGGCCCCTCGTGCCATCGCACCAAGCCGCCCTCCCTGCCGCAGCACACGCACCGGTAGACCGCAGACTCCGCAATCGTTTCTTGCTCATCGCTCTCCTTGCGCGCCGATTCTGAAACTGGCGCGGTCCGCAGAGTGCACTCCGGGCCCTCCGCCGTGGAACCTTTATCCGTCACGCACGCACGCCCGGCCGCACCCAACCCAGACCGCCGAGCCCGCCGAGCTCGGTAGGCGCGCTGGCGATCGCGGTGGTCCAGACGACCCTCCTCGCTGCGCTGGTGGCGACGGCACGCCTCACGGCGCCGCTGTCGGTAGCCGTGCTCGCGGCACTGCTCCCCGCAGTACGCCTGCCCCCGGTCGCAGCGCCGGCAGATCACGAACAAACCCCTGCAATGGCGGCATGATCGCTGGCGAAGCTCCTCCACGGCCGGGTGCTCTCCGCCCGCTTACCTCTGGACTCCGCAGCGCCGACGTGCGACGACAACTCTACGGCCAGGTCTCGCGTTCGCGCGAACCTACTTGGGGTCCGGAGCTACTACTCCGGGCCCCTTCTTCCTTCTGGGCAGCCAGGCTTCCGCCCGACTACTACACCGCTACCCGATTCCGCCAACCCTCGGCGATTCGCCCCGTTTTACGCGCTTTCTCGCGATCGGCGACACAAGATGGAGCTCTATGGAATCTGCCGTTCCTGCCGCTCATAGCGGCCCAGCGGAGTGTTGATGCGGTGTGTTGACAGCCTGAGCCTCTGTCGCTAAATGAGAATGAGTTTCAATATCGGACCCGTCCGGGTCTGCTCTCATCTCCATTCGGCGGAAATACGACGTGATACCACAGCGATATCGCTCTGCTTTGGGCGCGGCGGTTGCCATTCTTTGTCTGGCGACCGTGCCGGTCGACGGCAAGGTCTTCTATGCCCGCGAAGAGGTGCGCGATCTGGCCTTTCCCGAGGCGACGCGTATGGACCCCCTCGAGTTCTTTCTCACTGCGGATCAGCGCGTGGCGATCGAGCGTCTCGGCTTGGCCCGCGTCGAATCTGATCTGGTTACAGTCTACGCTGGCTACGCGGCCGACAGGTTGCTCGGCTACGCCTTCATCGACACCCACCAGGTGCGCACGCTGCCCGAGACCTTTCTCGTCGTCATCGACGAGAGCGGTACGGTCACCGGTACGCATGTGCTGGCCTTCTACGAGCCTCTCGAGTATTTGCCCAGCGATCGTTGGTTGAACCAATACAGTGGCCAGAAGCTGCGCGCAGACTTGCGGGTCGGCGACCGGGTGGCTGGCATCACCGGGTCCACCCTGACGGCGGAGGCGATCAACGGCGGCATCCGCCGTGCTCTCGCCATTCACCGGGTGTTGATCGCCGGGCGTTGATCGCCGGCGAATGCGTAGCGTGGGCGGTTGATCGTGCGCTTCGTTGTGACCGGTGAGTGGACGCGCAACCACCTCCTCAAGACGATCGTATGGTGTTTTCTCGCCTACACTCTGGTGCTCTGGCTGACCAACTTTGGTCTCTACTTCGCCAAGATGAGCCTCGATCCCGCATCGGTGATCGACTACTACCTGGGCAACGAAGAGAAGTATTTGCAGCCGCGATCGCTGGTCGGCCTGCTCGAAGTTCTCCACTTTCATTCGTTCGCGATGGGCATCTTGCTGATGACCCTCACCCATCTGGTGCTCTTCGTGCCAATCTCGATGCGCACCAAAGCCTGGGGAATCGCTCTCGCGTTCGTTTCGGGTATCGCCGGCGAGCTCAGCGGATGGGGAGTTCGCTTCTTGCACCCGGGTTTCGCCTACTTGAAGGTCGCGATGTTTCTCACCCTGCAAGCAGCCATCCTCGCCTTGATGATCGCCGTCGGCCGAGCTCTCATCTTCGACACCCCGAGCGCCTATGGGAATGGTGAGGCGAAAAGTCCCCGCAAGGGCTGAAGGCATTCTTCACTCGCTGCGCCGCCGCCGATTCCGCGGGGCGTCTATGGTCACCGTTCTCGTGCTCTGTTCGCTGTCGATTGGCTGTGGCACCCGGGCGCCGCAGGTGGCCGAGGAAGCGACGACGAAAACCGCCCGCGTTGGCCGGCCGGTGATGGGTACGGTGCTGGAAATCTCGGTCGACGCCGACAACAGGGCGGCGGCGCGGCGCCTGGCCGAGAGGGCGCTGGCAACGGCGCAGCACTGGGAGGACGTACTGACGACGTGGCGGGCGGACGGCCAGCTCGCCGTTTTGAACCGAAACGCCGGCGCTGGCTGGCAGTCGATCACCGCCGAGCTGGCGACGGCGCTCGAGCGGATGATCTGGTTTGCGGAGCAAACCGGCGGCGCCTTTGACCCGGCGGTGGGAAGGCGAGTGCGCCAGTTGCGGCGCGGCAGTGGCGCCGCCCTGTCACCGCTGCCGATCGGCGCAGCGCTGTCGCTGCGCCCGGGCGAGGCGCGGCTGGCGGCCGGCGTCGAGATCGACGCCGGCGGCTTTGGCAAGGGGCTGGCGCTGGACATGGCGGCGGCGGCGCTGCGCCGAGGCGGCGCTCGAGCGGCCTTTCTCGACTTCGGTGGTTCGAGTCAACTGGCTTTCGGCTACACCGCGGGGGCGGCACCGCTTCTCGTCGTTGCCGGATTGAAGAGCGGTGAAATTCTCGGCGCCGTGCGCTTGCGCGACCAGTCGTTGTCGACCTCGCGCACGCCGGCGTCGCCGAAAGCCGGAGCGATCGTCGATCCGCGCACCTACCGCGCCGTGGCGCCACCGCGCGTGGTGACGGTGATGGCGAGCGACGCGGCGACGGCGGAAACCTGGTCGACGGCTTTGGCGGTTCTCGGACGCGCCGGCATCGCGCCGGCCGAGGCGGCTGGTGTCGGAGTCGTCTTTGCCGACGACCGCGGTGTGCACGTCAGCGATGATTTCAACCTCGAGTCGCGCGCTGGAGGCGATGCCGGTAGAATGACCTCGCAGTTGACTTCGAGGTCGGCGCGAGGCAACCAACCTAGCGATGGCGAATTTGAAAGTAGAAGAGTTCAACAGAATCATCGAGCTGCTCGCCGAGGAGCACGGCTTGCAGGCGTTTCGCAACAAGTTGGTTCGCCTCAATGCTCTGGTGACCCGGCGCAAGGCGGTGTCGACTGCACGCCTGGCTACCCAGCTCTACACGCTCACGGGCGGACTGCGCCGTGACGTTCCAGCAACCGTCGCGGTGCATTCCCTGTGGGCGGAACGCGTCAACGACCAAATCGACGAAGAGTGCGAAGAAGAGCTCGGCAAGATCGCTGAAAAAATCAACGACTGCCTGGGCGAGCGCGATCGCATCGTCGAGGAAAAATCGGACGAGATCGCCGGCCACATTCGCGACTACGAGCAGCGTCTTGCCGCTGCGATCGGACCCGAACGGGCGCGCATCGACATGATCATCAAGGCCGTCGCCGACGTCGCCGATCGACTACGCGAGATGCCGCTGGCAACCGGCAAGCCCGAGTCGGCGTCGCCGGCCGATGCCGAAGAGGAGAGCGCAAAAGCGTGAGCGCGCCTCTCGACCTCCTCTACGATGCCGAAGAGGTCGTGTCTTCGAGCGGTCCGACGGACATCCGCGTCAGCGGTGTGGCCACCGATTCGCGCCGGGTCACCGCCGGCGACGTGTTCGTTTGCCTGCCCGGCTACGAGGCTCCGGGCGGTGAGTCCCTACACGATCGCCACCGCTTTGCCGCGCACGCGGTGAAAGCCGGTGCGGTCGCTCTGTTGGTCGAGCGCGACGTCGAGGTGCCCCCGACAGTCACGGTGGTGCGGGTCGAGGACTGTTGGGCCGCCGCCGCAAAGGCGGCGGCGCGTTTCTTTGCCGAGCCGTCGAAAGAGCTCCTCGTGGTCGGCATCACAGGTACCAGCGGCAAGACGTCGACCTGTTACTTCGTCGATGCGGTGCTCGCGGCGGCCGGCCATCGGGTCGCCCGTTTCGGTACCATCGAATACCGGGTCGGCGACGACGTCCTCGCCGCCGAACAGACGACACCTGAAGCCCCGCTGGTGCAAGAGCTCTTGCGCCGTGCGGTGGACACAAAGTGCAGCGCCGTGGCGATGGAAGTGTCGTCGCACGCGCTGGCGCTGCACCGGGTCGGTGAGGTGAGTTTCGACATCGGTGTGTTCACCAACCTGAGTCGCGATCACCTGAACTTCCACCCGGACATGGAGAGCTACCGGGCTGCCAAGGCGCGCCTCTTCGCCGGATTGGCGGGTGGTGCGGGCGGCGCAGCCGCGGTGCTCAACGCCGACGACGATGCATCGACGGCGATGGTTGCCGGCAGCGCCGCCGAGACGATCACCTACGGAGTGCGTGGCGGCAGCGAAGTGAGGGCCGAAGAGATCCGAGCCACCATGTCCGGGCTGAGCTTTCGGCTCTGTCTGCCGAGCGGCCACGCCGAGGTGCGCCTGTCGCACCTCGGTGATTATCACGTTCACAACGCCCTGGCCGCCGCCGCCGTGGGTTTTCGCCTCGGCCTCGAACCGGCGGCAATTGCCGCTGCCCTGGGCGAGGCGGAGGCGGTGCCCGGACGTTTCGAAGTCGTCGACGCGGGACAGGACTATTCGGTCGTCGTCGACTACGCCCACAAGCCGGCGGCTTTGGAACGGCTACTGGCCAGTGCGCGTCGTTTACAGCCGCGCCGTCTCATTGCGGTGATCGGCTGCGGCGGCGATCGCGATCGCGGCAAGCGCCCACTGATGGGCCGCATCGCGGCTGCCGGCAGCGACCTCGTCGTCATTACTTCCGACAATCCGCGCGGCGAAGATCCGCAGGCGATCATCGAGGAGATTCTCGCCGGCGCACGCGAGGTCGACACCGATCTCCGCCGCCATCTGGTCGAGGCCGACCGCGGGCGCGCCATTCGCATGGCGGTCGACTGCGCTGGTCCGGGCGACATGGTGGTCATCGCCGGCAAGGGGCACGAACCCTACCAACTGATCGGCGGCGAGCGATTGAGCTTCGACGATCGCCTGCAAGCGCGGCAGGCAATTCTGGAAAAGGACTCGAATCGAGGCTGCTAGACCGCGTTCTGTAGGGTGCCGACAGCGGAGATGATCGAGGCAGGCAATTCCTCGGGCACCAGCGAGCCGCGCCCACTCAACATGCGGATGCCAGCCGTGAGGAACGACTCCTCGCGCTGTTGAGCTTCCTCGTCGAGGAGGAAGAGGATCGGGATGTCGCGCGTTTCTTCCTGCGTGCGCAGTCCGGCGACGGCGCGGAAGACGTCGGTGCAGCTCGGCGACATGTGGAGGACGGCCGCCTGCGGTTTGATGGTGGGGACAAGGTCGAGCGCCTGCCGGCCGTCCAGCACGACGGCCGTCGACACGTGCTTGTCGGATAGCTGCGAGCGTACGCATTCCATCAGATCGAAGTCGTGACTCATGGCGATGACGCGTTTGAGATCCGGCACCATCGTGCGCAGAAGACCGTGCAGATCGGTGTCGTCCACCGGTAGCAGGATGAAGTCGACTGGACCGAGCCAAAACCCCTTTTCGGCGCTTTGTGCGAGCGCGTAGGCAAACATCGGCGAATGGGGAACGCCGGCGCCGTTGCGCATCTTGCGCAGAGTCGGCCAGGCGGTCGGTGCGGCCAGGTTGATCGCCGCGCAGGAGAAATTGGTCTGTGAGAGCTGCGTTGCCGATTCGGGTTGTGGATCGATTGAAGTGGCGCGGTGGCCGATCTCGACCAGTTGGTCGATGGCGTCGCTCACCGACTGCGCGTCGTCGAGAAGAACGATCTCGCCCGCGGCCTCGGGGGAATCGGACTCTTCCGCCTGCGTTACATCGGATTCGCTGGCATCCGGAGCACCGCTGCGATCGATCTCGAGGGCGAGGTCGTCGTCGGCGCCGAGAACGTCGTCGAGCTGGATTTCGGTCAGGCCGTGCTCAGCCGACTGGAGCAGCTTTTCGTGTTCCTCGAGAGAGCGGACGAGGTCGTCCCGCTCCTTGCGGGCGAGAGTGAGTTGGTCCTGCAGGTCGATGACCTCGAGGGCGTGCCGTTCGTTGGCAGATTCGAGGGCTTCCTCGGCTTCGGCCTTGGCCTTCGCCGCCACCTCGACACTCGACTTGAGCTCGGTCAGGTCGCCCTCGCGCAGAGCCCGCAGACTTTCTTCGAGCTCGCGGATCCTGTCGTCGTTCTCGGATGCTCGCTGTTCCGAGTCACGCAGCTCGTTTTGCGCCTCTTCGAGATTGGTCGCCAGGCGTAGCCGCTCGGCGGTGAGAGTTTCGATTTGCCGGGTGAGTGCCGACTGTTCGTCGGCCGCCGCGCTCAGCAGCTCGTTGCGAGCCTCCTCGTCCTGCTTGACCGCCGCCAGCTCGCTCTCGAGGCGGGAGTGCTCTTCTTTGGCCTGCGCGAGCTCTTGCTGCGCGCTGTCGAGAGCCGCCGATGCCTCTTCGCGGGCCGCGCTGAGCTGCTGTTCGAGGCTTTGCGCCGTGCTCTCCCGGGTTTTCTCGATCTCGGCGATGCGCTCGCTCAGGGTCGCGATCTCGCTGTCCTTGCTGGCGAGGAGATCGTTTTTTTCGCGGATGAGATCTTGTTCGCCGGCGGACAGTGATTCGATCTGGGCGCGCAGGGAACTCCGATCGGCGTCGAGTTGCTGGCTCTGTGCCTGTAGCTGGGCGATCTCGGCCTGCAACTCTTCGTTGGTGCGCCGGACGGCGTTGGCGTCCGACTCGATTTCCTCGATCCGCTTGGCCAAGCGGTCGCGCTCTTCTTCGACGGGCGTGAAGGCGGCGATCTGCTGAGCCAGTTGTGTGCGATCGCGATCGGAGCCCTCCAGTTGCTCGCGCAGCTCGGAAATCGATTGACCGGAGTCGGAGCGAATCCGTTCGAGCTCATCGTGCAGTTGCGTGCGCTGCGCTTCGAGCGTCGAAATCTGGCCGCTGAGCTGTTCGACCTGGGCGGCGTTCTCGCGCCGCTCGGCTTCCAGCGAATCGCGAGTGGCGGTGAGCTCGGCGATCCGCTGTTGGTTGCTTTCGTTGGCGGCCCGGAGCTCGGCGTGTTGGCCGGCCAGACTGCTCCGCTGTTGCTCGATTTCCTCCAGCTTCTCCCAACTCTTGAGGGCGTCGCTGAAGAGGTTTTCGCGCTCTTTTGCCGATGAATCGAGCTCGGACTTCGATGCGGACAGCTCGTCGGCCAGTTGTGTGCGTTCGGCCTCGGCGGCCGCCAGGGCCTGCTCGAGCTCGGTGGCGCGCTGCTCGCTCTCCGATCGAGCCGTGTTGGTCGCTTCCAGATCGCTGCGCAGGCGCTCCGCCTCGGCTTTGACGGCATCCAGTTGACCGAGTTTCTCGTTGAGCTCGAGTGCCGACTTTTCATGGCGCTGGGCCAGCTCACCGGCCCGTTGCAATTCGCGCTCGAGCTCCGTCCGGCGGGCTTGCAGCTCGCTTAGCTCTGCGGCCCTGGCGTCGCTGTCGCGGGTCTTTTCGGCGAGCGATTGTTCGAGCTCGGCAACGCGTGATTTTGCGTTCTCGGCGAGCTCGCTGGCGTTTTGCAGCCGGCGTTCGAGATCCTGCGCTTCTTTTTGTAGCTCCGGAATGCGCGCCTGTTTCTCGCGTAGCTCCGACAGCTCGCGTTCGGCGTTTTCGGCTCGCTGCTGGGCCGCCTTGAGAAACGATTGCGCGGTGACTCGCTCGGCCGCTTCGGAGGCTCG
The DNA here is from genome assembly GCA_965216585.1 of uncultured Binatia bacterium (SeqCode). GTDB lineage: Bacteria > Desulfobacterota > Binatia > HRBIN30 > CADEER01 > CADEER01. The sequence continues at coordinate 2,941,634 of CBDCGC010000003.1, forward strand.
CTGTCGCTCGGATTCGTCCAATGCTGCGTTGAGGCGAACGAGCTCCGACTTGAGAGCGGCGAGACCGCGCAGGAGGTTGGGTTGCGCACCCTCAGGGGTGGTGGAGTCGGCGGCGGGCATTACCGCGTTGCTTGCGGATCGGGCGAGCTCGACGATGGCTGCACCGCAGACGCGTAGTCCCTGGCTGACCTCGCGCAAGGTGCTGTCGGTAAACGCGCCAGCTTCGGTGGCGAAGAGCACGGCGACGCCAACGGCGGAGGAGTCGTGATAGAAGGGGATCGACGCGATGTCGAGATGCTGTGGCCCGATTGCCTTGATTGCATCGGGTACGAACGGGTTTTCGTGGGCGTCGTCGACGACGTTGATGCGCCGGTTGCGGATCGAGCGCAGCGGGATGTCCCAGGTGCGGCCGACGCTACCACGCAACCCGTCGACACCCTTGGCGTCGAGGCCGCCCGCCGTCAACAGGTTGAGCGTGCCCTTGCGTTGGGCGTAGGTGAAGACGGCCGCTGCCGCGATCCCGGGTTGAGCGACGATCAATCGGATCGCTTCATCGGCGAAGGTATCGAGCGACGGCCGCAGGGAGTAGATGCGATGCAGCTCGTCGCGCAGAGTGACCACACTTTCCTGGGACGGTGCTTCACTCATCGTTTCCCCCCGATTCCGATTGCGCCGCTCTGACCGTTCGAACCGTCGAAACGGGGGGTGCTCGTCACACTTTGAATCGTCCTCCCCCGGGGCTGCGGTCGTCTCTGAGCACGCGCGAAGTTCACGCAGTCAAAGCACGCAAACGGCATACCATCCGGCCCTACGACTAAAGAATGGTGAGAGGTTCTCGAATGGTCGCGGGTTATTCCTGTGAATGTTCGCGAAACAGTTGAGCTTTCAGACTTGCCGGCGGTACGTTTTCGAATTGCCTGCCGGTCTCAGTGTGCAAGTCTGCACGGCGAATCAACGGCGCTACGGCAATTATTTGGCACTCGTATGGCGAAGGGCTTGTAAGCTTGCATGCGCATATCGCGGCACTGGTGCTTGCTTTCGCAACCAGGCCAGCTAAGCTCTCGCGCATGGACCGGCGTCGAGCCGGTACATCCTTTTGAAAATTCGGCTGCGTGCGGGGTGCGCAGCGGCAAAGAACCATGCGAGCTCATTATGGGAAATGCGCGTCCGTTTGGCGACGTGCGGAGATGGTGATGGTGGCTCTGGCCGCGGTGATCGGCCTCGCGCCGACCCGTGTGGCCCTGCCGAGCGATTCTTCGTTTGGCGATGCCTTTCCCTTCGTCGAAGACGTCGCACCTGCGAACGCGGCGGTCGAAGCGGCAGAGATCGACCCGGCGGGACCGCTCTACGCAGCGCTGAGCACTTGCGGCTCGTCCCTGCCGGAAGAGGAGCGCTGGGTGATCGCCGACACCATCGTCAACGAGAGTTGGCGACACGGCTACGATCCGCTCTTCGTGCAGGCGATCGTCGAGGTGGAGAGCACCTGCTCCCCGAATGCCCGCTCGAATGCCGGAGCACTCGGATTGATCCAGGTGAAACCGTCGACGGCGCGCGGCGTTGCCGAACGGTCGGGGATCCTCTGGGAAGGTAGCGAGGGCTTGCTGCGGCCGGAGGTCAACGTCGAAATCGGCTTGCGATATCTGGCTGAGCTCGAAGAGCGATTCTCCGATCCCTACCTCGCGGTTGCCGCCTACAACCTGGGTCCATCGCGCGTGGCGCAGATGGAGCCCCACCATGCCCGCCGTTCGCGCTACGTACGCAAGGTCATGAACCGCTACGAAGGCCTCTTGCGCGCGCACCCAACCTCGAGCCCTTCGTAGCCACTTCCCGCGAACGGCGTTCTCGACGGCGGCGTTGGTGGGCGAGTGAGCCGAATCCGTGACGGCATGCTGTTTTTCGCTTGCCAGCAATGAGCAAGATGTGACAAAGGGGCTGCCATGCGAACCTCCTTCCGGCAGCGCGGCTGCGCGTTGATCCCCGTACCTGGTCTGGCGTGAGCGGCATCGTCGATCTCATTTCGGAAGGGGGCGTGCTCTTTTCCTCGGGTCATCCCGGGCTGCAGGAAGTCGTTGCTGCCCTGGCCGACCAACTGGTTCGCCGCGGTCGGGTGGACGCCGATCTTCGCGAGCTCGCGGTGCAGTCGGTTGGCGAGCGCGAAGAGTTGGCGAGCACGGTCATGGTCGACATCGGTGTCAGCATCCCGCATGCGCACGTCGACGGAATCGAAGGCGTCGTCGCGGCGCTCGCACTCGCAGAAGAAGGCGTGTTTCTGACCGAGAGCGGTGTCCCGATTTCGATCGTCGCTCTCGTTCTCTCGTCGCCTCATCTCGAAGGTGACGAGTATCTCAACGTCTTGTCCGACCTGTCTCTGCTGCTGCAGTCGGAAACCTTCCGCGCCGAGATCACGCGCGCTGGCGAGTTCTCGCAAGTGATCGAGTTGATGCGCTCGCGTGGTCGAACGAGATCGTAGGCGCCGACCTCACAGGTTGTAGCGCAGATCGATGCCGAACGTCCGCGGCCAATTGAAGTAGCGGGTCACCGAGCCAAAGGAAGATTGGATCGGCGTTCCTTCGTTGAAGTAAGCTTCGTCGGTGAGGTTCTTGGCCCACAGAGCGATTCCCAGGCGCTCGTCGAAGAACTCGTAGCCGAGGCGTGCGTTCAACAGGTGGTAACCGCTTTGGATGAGCGGCCTGACCTGTCGCGAGAACAGGTGGTAGCTGTCGCGGTACGACCAGGAGACGCGGGGCAGGAGTGTGCCGCTGAGCCAATCGTGGCCGCTGTCGACGGGCAGTGCGTATTGAATGGAGAACGAACCTTCGAGGCGCGGTACGCGGTCGAAGCTCTCGCCGGAACGGTCGCGGTTGCACAGGCCGTCGTTGAACTCCTGCGGTGAGCACAGGCGCAACTCGTCGGCGGCGGTGGGGAAGGAGTCGTAGTGGGCGTCAATCCAGCCGAACGACCCGGTGAGGTTGAGACCGGCCAGGGGAACGGCAGAGAGTTCGACCTCGACACCTTGCGTCGTGGCCTTGGCGGCGTTTTGCGTCACCCGGTCGATGCGCACCATGGTGGGACTACCGGGGTCCTCGGTGGCGCGGATGGTGATCACTTGAATGTCGTCGTAGTCGCCGCGGAAGAGGGCGAGGTTCATCCGCAGGCGGCTGTCGAGCAATTGCGTTTTGATGCCGACCTCGTGATTGTCGAGGGTTTCCTGGCGGAACGAGGGGAGATCGGTGGCCCCTTCCTGGCCGAGGATGGCGTTGAAACCGCCGCCGCGAAAACCCTGCGAAAAGCGGTAGTAGGTCATCAGTGAATCGATGGGAGTACCGGTGAGCAGTGAATCGGGCAGGGTCAGTCGCAGATCCGCCATCCCCGTCCAGCGCTCGAACACCTCGCGGCCGCTATCGTCGACATCGGCGTCGATGGTGGGAAAGGTGCGGCGGTCGCGGATGAACGCGACGGCTCCTTTCTTGTCCCGCGTGTACCGACCGCCGAGGCTGAAACCGAGCCAATCGGTCGCGTCGACGCTGGCCTGGGTGAAGAACGCCCAGGTCCAATTGTCGATCTCCGAGCGCGCCGTGGTCTCGCTCAGCGGCGTCGCGAGCTCGGCGCCGGCCGTCGTGGTCGGTTCGAAGCGAGCCCTCTCCCAGAGGCCGAACACGCCGGCGACGATGCTGGCGCGGTCCTCCCAGGTGTTGGCGGTGAGCTGAAGCTCCGAGTTGAACTGCTGTTGGAAGCCGGGGATGCCGTCGCGCAAGGAGCCTCCGACGCTGGAGATCTGAATGACGCCGAGGCGCGTGGAATCGAGATCTTCGCTGATGCGCGGATGCTGGCGCCGCCAGGCGCCGAGGGCCCGGACCGAGAGGTCGAAGGCCGGCGTTTCGATGGCCTGCCACTGGGCGACGCCCCACACTCCGGTGCTCTCGAGATCGCTCACGCCGTTGACGTCGGTGTGGATCGAGTAGGGTCGCGATCTCGAGCACTCTTCGACGAAACCGGGGATGATGCCGCGCAGGGGTGCGTCTTCGTTGAAGAACACACACTGTCCACCGCGGCCGTTGTTGTGGTCGCGGCCGTACGATCCGCTGACATCGATGGTCAGATCATCGGTCGGCAGAAAGCGCAGCGAACCGAGGAAGGAGTAGGAGTTGGTGTTCGATTTGTCTGAGGCGTGCCCCGCATCGGCGACGTAGCCTTCGTTGTTTTTCGACATGAAAGAGAAGCGGCTGAGGATTCGCTGCTCGACCAGTGGGACGTTGAGCATCGCCCGCGCCGTCGTCGAGTTGAGGTCGCTGAAGTCGCGCAGAAAACCGGAGCGCAAGGATACGGATCCGGAGAGCTCTTCTTGCGGTCGGATGGTGCGGATCAGGATCGCTCCACCGACGGTGTTCTTGCCGAACAACGTCCCCTGCGGGCCACGCAAGACGTCGATTTGGGAGACATCGAAGAGCTCGACGAGCGCGCCGAGAGCGCGTGGCAGGAAAACCCCATCGACGTAGACGCCGACGCCGGGGTCGAAAGCGATCTCGAATGAACCGGCGCCGACACCGCGTATCCGCAAGTTGGTGTCCTGGTTGCTCCGCCCGACCTGGAAGAAGGTATTGGGTACGAGTGACTGGATTTCGTCGAGTCGCGTGATTCCCGATTGCTCGAGCACGCTGCCGCTGATGGCGGTGACGGACACTGGCGTGTCCTGCAGGAGCTCGTCTCGCTTGCGTGCCCGGACGACGATTTCCTCTACTCGCGCGGCGCGCGCCGATCGTTCGGGGCGTTCGGGCGTTTGGGCTACGGCAGCCGGTGGCAGCGCCATCGCGGCGCTCAGAACGGCGATCGAGGTCGTGCGGAATGTCATAACACCCCCCTGTCGTTTGACCCGAAAATACCGCTGGTGGGCCGACCGTGCCGGGGCGACGGGTGCGACGTCAAGACTCGGGGACCGGACTTTCGCAATGGCACGCGAGCTGGCATGCGCCCACCGGGAATCGCCGCCGTTCGGGGGATGACCTCGAGGGTTGCGTTTTTACCCGTGAGTCAGTACTCGAATCTACCAATGAGTCAGGAAAGCGCATCACTCGAGCCGGCGCCGGCAATGGGCCGCCAGAGCAAGGGCGACCGCACGCGCGCCAGCATTCTCGCGGCCGCCGAGCGCTACTTTGCCGAGCGCGGCTTTGCCGCCACCCGGTTGGAAGACGTGGCCGAGGAGGTGGGTGTTCGCCGCGCCGCTCTTTTCTACCACTTTCGCGACAAGCAGGCCTTGTACGACGCCGTCGTCGAGGATGCGTTCACGCCCCTGCTGGGGCGACTTGGGGAGGTGTTGTCGGCCACTGGTTCGGTCACCGAGCGCATCGATACCTGCATCGAAGTATGGGTCGACGCCGTCGGTGCCCGGCCCTCGCTGGCGCGCTTCATGTTGCGCGAAGCAGCCGGAGCCGACCCGGGTGTAGTGCCGCCGCTGGGAGGTCTCGGTGTGAAGCTGCTCGAGCGAGGTCGCGACATTCTGCATGACGGCGTGCGCAGCGGCGTGCTGAGTCCCGTCCATTCCGATCCGTTCCACGTCATCAGCGCCGTCGTCGGTTCGACGGTGTTCTACGTCGCGGCGCTGCGCCGCTTGCTGCCGACGATGTCGTTCGACCCGTTGCAGGCCGGCGAGCTCGAGGCGCACAAGAAGGATGTTCTTTCGATGGTCCATCTGTTGTTGGGCTATGCGGGCGTCCGTGGCACTGGGAGCCGCCGATGACCTTTGCCTACAGCCCTTTCGACGAGACGATCCGCGCCAATCCGTATCCATCCTATGCGCGCCTGCGCAACGAAGCGCCGGTCTACTACGCCGCTGACCCGGGTGCTTGGGTCCTATCGCGCTATGACGACGTCATGCACCTGCTGAAGTCGCCGGACCTCTTTTCGTCGGACGCGATGAGCACGGTCATGATGGGTGTCGACTCGCGTGCCATGATGGATCCCAGCATCGACCCAAAGGCGATCGAGAACATGATGGCGCTGGCCGACGCGATGCCGTTTCCGGTCGAGGAGATGGCGCGCTCCCGCAACCTGATCGTCACCGATCCGCCGCAGCACGACGTCTTGCGCAAGATCGTCAACCGCGGATTCACTCCGCGTCGCATTGCCGCCTGGGAGCCGCGCGTGCGCGAGCTGGTCGATGCGTGCATGGCGCGCTTGCACGATGGAAACACCTTCGATGTGATTGCCGATCTGGCCGTGCCGGTGCCGGTCATCATCATTGCCGAGATGTTGGGTGTCGAAGCCGAACGCCGCGGCGACTTCAAGCGTTGGTCCGACCGCTTGATCGAGGGGATTACCGGCTCGCGCCGCCGCGATGGCTTCGTCAAGAGCGGCGTGGTCGAGATGATGGCAGAGTTCTCCCGCTACTTCGGCGAAATCGCCGACCGGCGCCGCGCTGAGCCCCGCGACGACCTGGTCAGTGTTCTCGTCGATGCGGATGCTGCCGATGGCGGTCTGACGCCGATGGAGTTGGTCGTCTTCGTGTTGATCATTCTGGTCGCTGGCAATGAGACGACGACGAATCTGATCGGTCATGCGGTGAAGCTGCTGCTCGAGCATCCCGACCAGGCCGACAAGGTGCGTCGAGATCGCAGCTTGGTGCCGAACCTCGTCGAGGAGGTGCTGCGCTGCGAGTCTCCCATCCAGTTTCTCTTTCGCCGTGCTCGTCGCGACACGGAGATCCGCGGTCAAGCAATCGCTGCCAATGAAATCGTCTGCGGTCTGCTCGGCTCGGCCAATCGCGACGACCGCCAGTGGCCGCACGGCGACGACTTCGATGTGACCCGCGACGCTCAGGGCCACCTCGCCTTTGGTTTCGGTGTGCACTTCTGTCTCGGCTCGTCGCTGGCGCGACTGGAGGCGCGCTGCGTGCTCGAGTCGCTGATCGACGAGCTACCGAAGTTGCGCCGCCGGGGTGACGCGCTGGAGTATGTGGACTCCAATCTGGTGCGCGGCCTGCGCCGCTTCGAGCTCGAGCTTGCTGCCTGAGAAAATTGTGACGTCACAGGAGGAGTGAATCATGAAGCTACCCGATGGTCAGATTCTCATTTCGGCCGACGACCACATGGACATCCACGCCATGCCGCCCGACACCTGGCAGGCTCGCCTGCCGGCGCAGTGGCGCGAGCGCGGGCCGCGGGTCGAGCAAACCGACGACGGACCGTGGTGGATGGTCGACGGCGCCAAGCTGGCGCCGAGCGGTCGCAAGCCGAAGGGGCTGATCGAAACACGCCAACACGGATTGCGCCCCGGGCAACCCGAGACCCGGCTGGCCGACATGGATGAGGACGGTGTATTCGCGCAGGTCATCTACGGCCCGACGACGACGCAGTTGCGCATCACCGATCCCGATCTTCACGCGCAATGCGCGCTGGCCTACAACGACTGGGCGGCGGAGTTTCAAAAAGCCGCGCCCGAGCGTTTCGTGCTCCTCCCCGATCTGCCGTCGCACGACGTCGCGCTGGCCAAGGACGAGCTCTTGCGCTGCGCCAAGCTCGGTCACAAGGGCGCGATCCTCAGCGATACGATCGGCAAGAACGAGCCGATCTTCGAGGACTCATGGGCGCCGTTTTGGGATGCCGCCGAGGAGGTGGGACTGCCGATTCACGTCCACCTGACCGGTGGTACACACAGCTTGAAGATGAAACCGGGTTCGTGGCGCTCGCCCGCCTTCGTTGCCGTCGTGCCGATGCAACTCGACGAAACGTTGTCGGGAATGATCTTTTCGGGCGTTCTCGAAAAGCGCCCGCGCATCAAGTTCGTCATGGGCGAAGCCGGCCTGGGCTGGATCCCCTACGTCGTCGAGCGCCTCGACCACGAGCTGCACAAGTACGGTCACAAGATTACCGACGATCACAAGTTGTCGATGCTGCCGAGCGAGATCTTCGCCCGCCAGGTCTACACGACCTACGAGGACGAAAAGCTCGGTCTCGAGCTCTTGCCGCGCATTGGCGTCGACAACGTCATGTGGGCATCCGACTATCCGCACGGCGACAGCACCTGGCCCGAGTCGCGCAAAGCGGTGGGTGAATCCCCGCTGGCCCAGCACGGTGTCGAGGTTCTGCGCAAGGTAACGTGCGAGAACGCTTCCCAGGTCTACGGAATCCCCTATCCGAGTTGACCGCAAGAAAAATAGTCCGCGAAAACACCAGGAGCGGCGTCAATCGGCGTCGTCGTCGGGTTGTCGGAAGTCGCGGTGGCAGGCCTTGCAGTTCTTGAACATCGCGAAGAGCGCTTTTCGAGCTTCGCCGCCGTTGCGCGCCGCGTCGGCGATTGCTGCTGATCGCGCCGGCATCTCGGCGAAGAGCTCGGCGAAGCGCTCGGCGTCGCTCCAGATCTCCGGTTTGGCGCGCGAGTCGGGTCCAATGCTGCCGGCCGGGAAGAGTTCGGGGAGTGTTTTCGCGGCGGCGGTGATCTCGTCGGCGAGCGCCGCTGCCTTGGACGTGTCTCCAGCTTTGAGCGCATCGCCGATGGCGCTGGCATCCTCACCGATCTTTTCCATGATGTCGATTCGCTCGCGAACGACATCGCGCGACTCCGGCGTGGCCTCGCTGCCGAGCATGCTGCCGGCCAACCAGACGACGACGATACAGGTAGCGATGGGTAGTTGTACTTTTTGCATCACTTGGTCTTGATCTGATTCTCAATGGCGGGAACGGTTTCCATATAGGCGACGATGGCGTCGATGGCATCGTCACCTGCGTCGCCATACCCAGGACTTCCCGCAAAGCCATCGACCACCTCGGCCATCAACCCCTGTACGCTATCGAAATTGGGAAGCATTCCCAAGCGCAAGAGGTTCTCGATGTCGTCTGCCTCCCAGGCGCCGATGCCGGTTGCGTGAGGGGTGATGTTGGGAACGTTCTGGCCGAGCGGGCCTTCTTTGGCGCCTGCCATGTACATGCTCTTGCGCGGCGCGCCCAGCAGGTTGCGCGGCGTGTGACAGTCGCCGCAGATCGCGACGTGGTCGACCAGGTATCGACCGTATTCCACCGGATCGCCCGGCGCGTCCGCCGGCGGCGCCTTGGTCGGCGCGTAAAGGAGTCTCCAGGCGCGGAAGGCGAAGCGCGGGAGGGGCAAAGTGGAGCTGGCTTCGGGGCGTGGATCGGCGGCGGCTGGCAGGGTTCGCAAGTAGGCGATGAGGTCGGCCACGTCGCGGTCAGCCATGCCGCTGTACCGGTAGTAGGGCATCACCGGTGATTCGCTACTGCCATCGGGCAGAACTCCGCCGCGGATCGCTCGTTCGATTTCCGCGTCGGTCCAGGCGCCGATTCCACGTTTGGGGTCAGCCGTGATGTTGGTCGAATAGAACGTTCCAAACGTCGTCGCCAGCTCGCGACCACCGGCGCCCGGCGCGCCGCCGTCCGTGCTGTGGCAGCCGCAGCCCCCGGCCAGTGCCATGATCTCGGCGCCTCGTTCGGCGTCGCCTGCAGGCAGCGATGTCGTCGCGGTTTCGCCGCAGGCGGCGACCAGGGCAAAGGTGAGGGCGGCGGCTGGAACGAGGACCTGTCGAGTGCAAGAATAGAGCATTTCCGTGATCGGCCGGCCGTTGCCAGGATTGGCTGCGGCAGATCGTTTTCCCGAATGCCCGAACGAGAACGCAAATTCAACGTGTCGCGTTTGCTGGACGAAGCGGGCAGGGTGGTCGCGCTCGGCCTCGCGACGGCGATTCTGGGGGCAAGCTCGGCGGCGGGCGGGTCGGTGGACTTTGCCTCCGACATCCTGCCGATCTTCGAGCGCCAGTGTTACGAGTGCCACGGGCCGAAGAGCCGCAAGGGCGATTTGCGACTCAGCAACGAAGAAGAGGCTTTTCGGCCGGCGCAAAGCGGCGTACCGGTCATCGAACGCAGTGACAGCTCGTTCAGTCTGCTGGTCGAGATGGTCTCTTCCACCGATCCCGATGAGCGGATGCCGAAAGGGCGTGCGCCGTTGACCCCGCAGGAGATCCGTCTGATACGGGACTGGATTGATCAAGGGGCGGTTTGGGGTGAGCCGGCGCACGGCAATCGGGGGCACTGGGCGTACCGGGCGCCGGCGCGACCACAGGTGCCGGCCGTCGCACTTGCCGAGTGGCCGCGCAACGAGATCGATCGTTTCATTCTCGCCGCCATGGAAAAGCGAGGCCTCAGCCCTTCGCCACCGGCCGACGAGGCGACGCTGCTGCGCCGTGTCTTTCTCGACCTCATCGGCTTGCCGCCGACGCCCCAGCAACAGGCGGAGTACTTTGCCAGCCCGGCCGCCGATCGATTCGAGTCCGTCGTCGACGATCTGCTCGCGTCACCGGCGTTTGGCGAGCGCTGGGCGACGTCTTGGTTGGATCTGGCGCGCTATGCCGATTCGAATGGGTTCCAGGCCGATCGATTGAGGGAGAACGCCTGGCCCTTTCGCGATTGGGTCATCAGGGCGATCAACGAAGATCGCCCCTTCGATCGTTTCGTCATCGAGCAATTGGCCGGCGATCTGTTGCCCGAGGCGACTCGGGCGGCGAAGATTGCGAGCGGTTTCCAGCGCAACGCCGCGCTCAACCTCGAAGCCGGAATACACGCGGAGCGTTCGCGCTTCGAGCAAATCGTCGACCGCGTCAACACGTTCGGCACGGCCTTTCTGGGAACGACGTTCAAGTGCGCGCAGTGCCATGACCACAAGTACGACCCGATCACTACGCGCGAGTACTACGAGATTCTGGCGTTCTTCAACAACACGACGATCGACTCGATTCAGCTCGGCTCGGGAGGTGTCGCCCACGTGTTTGGCGGTTCGACGGTCGAGGTTCCGCTGTCGCCGGCTCGGCAGAAGCGACTCGATGAGTTGACGACTCTGTTGGCAAATCTGAAGGCGAAGTCGCAACCGACCGAGCAGGAGATCCAATCGTGGGTCACAGACCTGCGCAAGCTCAAACCGCGTTCGATCTGGACGCCGGTGTCGATCGAAGCGGCGGAGGGCAGCTCCGGCGAGAGCTTTGAGTTTCTCGAAGACAAATCGGTGTTGGTCTCCGGGCCGGTTCCGGAATCGACGACCTATGAAATCGATTTCGAGAGCCCGGCCAAGGCGGTTTCCGCCGTGAAAGTCGAGATCCTTCCCCACCGGTCTCTGCCCGGCGGGGGACCGGGTCGAGGAGGTGGTGACGAGGGGAAATCGATCGTCGTGTTGAGCGAAGTGTCGCTGCTGGCGAGGGCGGAGGATGATTCGCTGATCGAAACCGAGATCGTTTCGTCGATTGCCGACCTGGGCGACGCGAGTGGCGCCTTTGATGGCTTCCGTGAAACCGGATGGCGCATCGGCCGGCGACTCGATCGGCCTCACTTCGCAGCGTTTTCCGTAGCCACGCCGTTGCCGAAGGGCACGCGGTTGCGGTTGCGGCTACGACACCTGGACGGGTTCTTTCGAACCATTGGTAGACTGCGAGTCTATGTGTCGGACCGTCCCCATCGCGAAACGATGGTTCCACCAGCCACCTTCCGACTGACCCGAACGAGGAGGCGCAACGAGCGCCAGGAGAAGCGCTTTCGCCAGTTCGTCCGCGACCATTTGCGCGCACCCGAGTCGATGCAGCAGATTCGCATGTACGAAGAGGAGCTGGAGCGCCTCGAGCCGGTGAAGGCGCTGGTGATGGAGGAGCTCGGCGAACCGCGAACCACTCGTATCGCGATGCGCGGTGAGTACCTCAACTGGGGGGAAGAGGTCGATCCAGCGACGCCGGGTTTTCTACCGGCTTTTCCCGCAGCGGAGCCGAGGAACCGCCTGGGGCTGGCGCGGTGGTTGGTGAACGGAGAGAATCCTCTGGTCGCTCGTGTCGCCACCAATCGCTGGTGGGCGAACATCTTCGGCCGCGGGATCGTTGCGACGCCGGAGGATTTCGGTATCCGCGGAATGCGCCCATCGCATCCGCGCCTGCTCGACTGGCTCGCCACGGAGCTTCGGTCTTCCGGCTGGTCGCGAAAACACGTCGTTCGCAAGATCGTCACGTCGTCGACCTATCGCCAGTCGGCGGCCCGGCGACCCGCTGTCGAGAGCGCCGACCCGGGCAATCAATACTTGACGCGCAGCCCGCGCTATCGGCTCGCCGCCGAGTTGATTCGCGATCAGGGGCTGGCCGCTGGCGGCTTGTTGTCGGCGACGATGGAAGGACCGCCGATCTACCCGCCGCAGCCCGACGGATTGTGGAATCTGATCGGGCCGGGTCAGCCAGTCTACCGCACTTCGAAGATACCGGAGAGGTACCGGCGTTCGGTGTACGTCATTCGCCGGCGCAGTGCACCGCCGCCGAATTTTGCGCTCTTTGATTCGCCGGACCGTTCCCTCTGCGTCGCTGCTCGGGAGACGACGAACACCCCGTTACAGGCACTCGCCCTGCTGAACGATCCCAACTACGTCGCGATGTCGGCGGGGCTGGCAAGCCGCATCCTGCGTGAAAGCGAGGGCACGTCCGACGCGGAGAGGATGCGCTACGCGTTTCGGGTGGTGCTGGCGCGCGATCCTCTGCCGGAGGAACGAGCGCTCGCGTCGAGCCTTCTCGCCAAGGAGAGGGAGCGCCTGGCCGCAACCAAGCGTGTTGCAACCGGGAAAGGTGTCGTGCGGGGCGATGGGCGGAAAGCGGGTGCATCTATGGAAGTGGCGGCGTGGTACGGAGTAGCGTCCTCCTTGTTGGCCCTCGATGAGACAGTGTCGCGACCATGATGCCGATCAGCAGACGTAATTTTCTCCAACAAATGGGTGCCGTAGGCGCGCTCGCAGCCGGGGAGGTGCTCGGAGGTAGTCGGGCGCATGGCGCACTGCGCAGCGGACCGGCTGACCCGCCACCACATCACGAGCCGCGAGCCAAGCGCATCATCTACCTCCACATGGTTGGCGGGACCTCGCAGATGGATCTCTTCGATCCCAAGCCGGAGTTGCGCAAGCGACACGGAGAGCCTTGTCCTGATTCGATGTTCGACAAGGACAAGCTCGCCTTCATTCGCACCAGACCGACGATCATCGGCAGTCCCTATTCGTTTGCCCAGGTCGGCCAAAGCGGTGCCTGGATTTCCGAGCATCTGCCGCACTTCAAAAAGATCGTCGACGAGGTGACGATCATCCGCTCGCTGCACACGGACGAATTCAATCACGGCCCGGCGCAGCTCATGATGCTGACTGGCTACGGGCGTTTTGGCCGTCCCAGCATTGGCTCTTGGGTCTCCTGGGGGTTGGGCTCGGACAACCGCGACTTGCCGGCCTTTGTCGTTCTGACCAGTGGGGAAACGCTCGGCGCCGGCTCAGCCGCTTGGGGTGCGGGGTTTCTCCCCAGTGAGCTGCAGGGCGTACGCTTTCAGTCGATCGGCGACCCCGTTCTCTTCCTCTCCAATCCCGACGACGTGAGCCGGGCGTCGAGGCGCAGTCATCTCGATTTCATCAGCGGCATGAATCGGATTCACCACGGCCGAGTGGGAGATCCGGAGATCGAAGCGCGCGTCGCCAACTTCGAGTTGGCCTTTCGCATGCAGGAGTCGGTCCCGGACGCCGTCGATCTTTCGAAAGAGAGCCAAGAGACCCTGGATCTCTACGGGGTTGACGTCGACCGGCCGAGCTTTGCACGGAACTGCCTCTACGCCCGGCGCTTGGTTGAAAAGGGAGTGCGCTTCGTTCAGCTCTTCGATGCCGACTGGGACCACCACAGCTCGATCTATCGACGGTTGCCGTTCAAGTGCAAAGACGTCGACCAGGCTTCCGCCGCACTGATCATCGATTTGCAGCGCCGCGGTCTTCTCGAGGATACACTCGTCATTTGGTCGACGGAGTTCGGCCGCACGCCGATGGCACAAACCAACGAGCTCGACGGCGAGATGGCGTCTCAAGCCGGGCGCGATCATCACACGGAGGCGTTTTCGATCTGGCTGGCGGGTGGTGGTATCCAACAGGGTTTGGTCTACGGTGCGACGGACGATTTCGCCTATTCGGTCACCGAGAATCCCGTCCACGTCCACGACCTCAACGCGACGCTACTCCACTTACTGGGGATCGATCACAAGCGGCTCACCTACTTCCACCAGGGCCGCGATTTTCGCCTCACCGACGTGGCGGGTGAGGTCTTGCAAGACATCATCGCCTGATCTTGTGCTCTCGCCGTGGATGACTTCTTTGAGGTGAACTCTTGGTACACGAGGCGGTCCCCTGCGACGGCTGGCGTTGCGCGGAGGAGGCGGGCTGTTCTCGGTAGACGATGAACATCAAGGTCAAACGCATCTACGAGCCGCCGGCCGACGACGATGGCGTGCGAGTCCTGGTCGATCGCCTTTGGCCGCGCGGGGTCAGCAAGGACAGGGCGCAGATCGATCACTGGTTCCGAGATCTGGCGCCATCGACCGAGCTGCGCAAGTGGTACGGCCACGACCACGCCAAGTGGGATGAGTTCAAACGACGCTACGCCCGCGAGCTCGAAGACAATGCCGAAACACTGAACGAGCTCAGCGATCTCGTGCGAGCGAAGCCCGTCACCTTCGTCTTTTCATCCAAAGAAGAGCGGTTGAACAACGCCCACGCGCTGGCCGAGTACTTGAGAGCTCGTTGACGCGCTGGTGAACGCTTGGGGGACACCGCGCTTTGGTTGGATCACGCACTTCTCGCGAGTTTGGCCAACTCCCGTAGACCCGCAAGTACTGGAATTGCGACGACGTCTTGCGAAATCTTCCGTCGCCGAGTTCCCTGAAAGAAGATCCATTTCTTGATCTGTCGTTCGCAAACTTGCTGCAGCGATGCGAGTCCACGCGCGTCGCCAGTGGTTACGTTCTTTCCCGACTTGATCTCTATGGCGATCAGGTCATCGCCACGATCGATCACGAGATCCACCTCGACACCCGCTTCCGTGCGATAGGTCGATAACTTCCAACCTGTTCGCAGGGCGCGGCTCAGGTAGATCGCCTGCAACATGACCCACTGCTCAAACGCTGCACCGATCTGATGTGGATGGAGCTTGCGGCGGTGTATGCCGAGTAGGGCGTTGCGTACTCCGACGTCGAAGAGAAGAATGCGTTCGCGTTGTAAGAGACGGCGTGACGTGGAGAGAGTTGGGCGAAACGGTGGCAATCGGAACGCGACCAGCGTGTCTTCGAGCAATTGGATGAATCGTCGGGCCGTTTCCTTTGGGATCTCCGCGTCGGAGCTCAGTTTTGAATAGTTCACCCATTGGCCGCTCATGATGGCGACCGTATCGAGGAAGCGGGCGTAGCCGCCCAGGTTTCTGGTGAGTGCCTCAGCTTGGATCTCTTCTCGCAAGTACACATCCGCGTAGGTTTCCAGCACGTTGGTTGCACCGGCTTCGCCGAGGTAGATGCCTGGCAGCGTGCCCAGGCGTAGTGCACGGTCGATGTCGATGTCGTCGATTTCGAGCACCGATAGTGGATCCATGTGCTCGATCACAACTCGCCCGGGGAGAAGGTTGGCGCCGCCTCGTTTGAGTTTTCGGGCGCTCGAGCCGGTGAGAACGAACCTGATCTGAGTGCGGTCGACGATGGATTGCACCGTGTTCAGGAGGCTCGGAATTCGTTGTATCTCGTCGACGACGACGGTTGGATGCCGGCCATCGATTGCTTCGACCTCTTGCCGCAGCAGGGCAGGGTTGCGCGAGAAGCTCAGGAACTCAGATTGGTCGGCCAGGTCAATGTAGAGATCCGGCTCCAGCGACCGACAAAGGGTCGACTTTCCTACTTGTCGCGGCCCGAGGAGCAGCACACTGGTTTCCCCCTGACGGATCCTTGGGCCGATCAATCTGCCCCGCATATGGGTCATTTACGACGTATTTAGCCCACGCCTAGGTCTAACTGCAAGGGCTCGGAGCTTCGCCGAGATCGAGGGAGAAGTGAGTACCTCCCACGGCGGTTGAAGGGGGTGGCACTCTTGCTCGAGCCTGCCCCTTGGGCTGGCTCACCGTTACCAGTCGTCCGGCTCGGCCAGGGGCTGGGCGCCGATTCGGCTGGGGATCGCTTCGACGAGAAAGCGCGGCACGGTGGCGAAGTACATGCTCTGCAGCTCGATCGTGAATGCCGTGCTGCCGCCGGGTTCCACGTCCGCGTCGCTCTCGTCGTATTCGGTCGTCAGGGTTCGCGAGCCATCGGTGCTGAAGAGGCGCACGCGATAGAGCACGCCGCTCACCGGTTCCTCGTACGTGTTGGTGACCTGCCCGTTGATGCGCGCCGTGCGGCCGAGGACGGAGAGATTGCGAATGTCGACACGCAACTTGCTCTCGACGATCTGCCCTTCGGCTTCCAACTGCCGTCGCAATTGCTCGTGGCCGAGAGTGAGGGCGCTGGGAGGACTTTGCGGCCCTTGGGTCTTGGTGTTCTGGCTCGCCGAACAAGCTGAAACGACTACTGCCAGGCAGAGTAGCGGAAAGGTTCGCGTACCGATCTTTAGCCGAGTGGTGGAGGTTGGTTCACCACGGCTACTTTGCCGACCACGGGAGCGAAACGTGGCGTCGCACATAGTTCCCTTCGGCGTAGACGCCGGCGTCGTAGTCGACCTGGAAGTCGGGGCAGCGCGCCAACATTTCTTCGAGGGCGACCCGAGCTTGCAAGCGTGCGGCTGCAGCGCCGATGCAGTAGTGGGTTCCATAGCTGAAGGTCAGAATCTTGTTGATCTTGCGGTCGATGTCCAGCTCGTCGGCATGGTCGCCAAACTCGCGCGGATCGCGATTGGCTGCCGCATAGCCGAGGAGAATCTTCTTGTCTTTAGGGATCGTGACGCCGCGGATCTCGACGTCGCGCGTCGCGGTGCGGGCGAGGTTTTGCACGGGTGAGGTCAGTCGCAACAGTTCCTCGATGGCGTTGGTCATGCGCGAAGGATCCTCGACGAGCTTGGCGCGTTGATCGGGCCGTTGGGTGAGCAGGCATGCCGAACCCGACAACATGCCGGTGATGGTGTCGTTGCCGCCGGTGACCATGGTGAAGGCGAAACCGAGAATGCGCGCGACCGAGACGCGCTCCTCGCCCAGCTGCACCAAGGACGAGACGATGTCATCGCCGGGTTCGCGCTTGCGGCGTTCGATGAGCTCGGCGAAATACGTGAGAAGCTCGGCGAAAGCATCGCCCGCCGATTCGACCTCGCCGGACGCAGCGGCCTGGACGATCGCCTCGGTCCAGCGGTCGAAGAGCTTTCGATCCTCTTCCGGGACACCAAGGTAGTGGGCGACGACGAAGCTCGGCAAAGGTTTGAATAGCTCATCGACGATGTCTGCACTTCCCATCGAACGCACCTTCTCGATGCGTTCGACGACGAAGGAGCGCAGGGCAGGTTCGATTGCTCGTACGCGTCGCGGCGTCAGGTCCTTGGTGACGAGGGCGCGAAAGTCGGTGTGCTCAGGTGGGTCGAGAAACACCATCGGAATCGCATCGCCCATCCCCGCTCGTTCGATTTCATCGTATTTGACCGTAAGTCCTCTCGCCGATGAAAACGTCGTGCTGTCACCTGCCGCCGCCCAGACGTCCTCGAAGCGCGTCAGCACGAAGAAGTCGCCGTCTTTGACGTAGTGTACGGGATCGACGTCGCGCAGAGCGGCGTACATGGGAAACGGATCGCGCCAGCTTTCCCCGCTGCGCAGTGTGAACAAGGGCTCGGCCATTCGTCTGAAATCCCGTCTGAACGCCACTAGAGTGGGAGTCGACCTTGCGATAGCGTCGCCTCTTTGGCTTGTCTAGTCATTGATCAAGTCCAATCGGAGGAGTGCGATGGAGTTCGAGGGGCTGAGCCAGGCGCAAGCGCGTGCATTTGCCGAGCGATGGTTGCCGGCATGGACCGGCAACCGGCCGGAGCACCTGGCTTCGTTCTACACTCCAGACGCCTTCTACTCCGACCCAGCCGTTCCGCGCGGCGTGCGCGGACACGAGGAGTTGCTCGGCTATTTTTCGAAGCTTCTCGCTCGCAATCCCGACTGGGTCTGGGCGCAGCGAAGCTCGTCCCCCTTGGCGGACGGCTTCCTCAACTACTGGCACGCGGCGATTCCGCACGGTGATGCGGTGGTCGAGGTCGATGGCGTGTGTGCGGTCTATCTGCGCGAGGGGCTGATCTATCGCAACGAGGTCTTCTTCGACCGCAGCGTGTTGTCGAAGGGCGCTGGCGCCAGGTGATGCGGATCGCACCTGGGCTTCCCTTCGCCTGCCTGCTTGCGACCACCACCGTCGCGTGCAACTCGGCCTCCGATTCCGGACCGTGGACGATCGACGCGGGTGCGCTCAAGCTCGCCGTTTCGCAAGCACCGTGGCGGATGACTTTCTACGACGGCGACGGAAACGAGCTTCTGTCCGAATACACCGCTGGGAACGGCGGGCCGGTGGGTTCGCTGGGGTTCTTTCCCGGGCCGCCGGCCGCAGGCAGTGGCGGCATTGCCGCACTTCCCCCGCTCGACGCGGGCGAGCCCGCAGCTCCGCCGCATCGCTCGCGCGGATGGATGCGCGACTTGGAGATCGTCGAATCGAGCGTCGACTCGGACGGCGAGTGGATGGCGACGCTCGCAGCCGGTGCCTCCGGGCGGCACGTGCGCGTCCGCGCCAGAGCTGAATCCGATGGTGTGATCGCCATCACTGCGAGCGCCAGCGGCGATGTGCAAGCGCTGAGCATTGCCTTCGATGCGCCGTTCGAAGACGAGCGCTTCGTCGGATTCGGCGAACGCGGCAACGCCGTCGACCAGGCTGGCAATACGGTCGAGAACTACGTCGCCGAGGGACCGTATCGAGACGAAGAGTATTCCATCATCAGTGCCGTCGTTCCTGCATGGGGTGTGCGTTGGCGGCGTGATACGACGTATTTTCCCATGCCTTGGTTGTTGTCCTCGCGCGGCTACGGCGTCTTGCTCGACAACGATGAGATGTCGTTCCACCGCATTCGCGCCGACGACGCCGAGGCTTGGTCGATGGAAGTGGAGTCGGACGAGATGCGCTTCCGCGTCTTTGCCGGGCCAGGGCCGGCCGATGTGTTGCGCCGCCTGACGGATGCACTGGGCCGCCAGCCGCGGGACTACGCTCCGTGGTTCTTTGGCCCGTGGGTGCAGTCCGACACCGACGACCGCATCGACGAGTTGCGCGCGTCGGACGTGCCGACGTCGGTGACGGCAACGTTCACGCACTACCTCCCCTGTGGCTCGCAGCGCGGTCGAGAAGAGAGCCAGCGCCAGCGTGTGGCCGTGCGCAACGCCCGCGGTACGGCGGTGCACACCTACTTCAACCCGATGATCTGCGTCGACTACGTGCCCGAATTCGACGTCGCCGAAGAAGCGGGAGCGTTGATTCACACTGCCTCTGGCGAAACCTACCGATACGAGTACTTCACCTCGCGCTCTTTCGAGGTGAGCCAGTTCGACTTTGCCACGGTCGACGGTGTCGAAGCCTACAAGACGCTCACCGACGAAGCGCTGGCGCACGGCTACGAAGGATGGATGGAAGACTTCGGCGAGTACACGCCGCTCGATGCCGTGTCGGCCGATGGCGCGACGGGAACGGCTTTTCACAACCGCTATGCCCGCGACTACCACTGTGGTGTTGCGGCAGCGACCGCCGATGCGGCCAAGCCACTGGCGCGCTTTGCGCGCTCGGGGTGGACCGGTTCGGCGGCCTGCACGCCCATCGTCTGGGGCGGCGATCCGACGACCGACTTTGGATTTGATGGCCTCGAGTCTTCGATCTACCAGGCGCTGTCGATGGGCACCTCGGGCGTTGGCGTTTGGGGTTCTGACATCGGCGGTTTCTTCGCTTTTGCTCCGAGATCGCTGAGCGACGAGCTGCTCGATCGCTGGATTGCCTTTGGTGCGCTTTCCGTCGTCATGCGCAGCCAGAAAGACGGTCTCTCCCTGCCCTCCGTGCAGCGGCCGCAGCTTTGGGACGACGATCACCGGGGGCTGTGGCGGCGCTATGCCAAGCTGCATACGCAGCTCTATCCCTACCTCCAGGCCGCGCTCGAGGAGTACTACGACAGCGGCATGCCGGTGATGCGCCACCACGTGCTCAGCGATGCGGGCGATCCCGCCGCGACGTCGCGCAGCGATCAATACCTCTTTGGCCCGGATCTACTGGTCGCACCGGTGTACGAGCAGTCGGCGACGACGCGTGAGCTCTACCTGCCGGCGGGCCACTGGGTCGAGTGGTGGCGCTCGCTCGACTACGACGAAGGCGACGGCAGCTTTCGTCTCGGCGAAGCGCGTATGCACTCTGGCGGCGGCGATGTCGCCGTCGATGCACCGCTCGAGGAGATTCCGATCTTCGCCCGCGCCGGCGCTGTGATCGCCATGCTGTCGCCCGACGTCTACACGCTGGCCGAACACGGGGACGATGCGTCGATCGTCCACATGATCGATCGCGATGACGAGCTGCATGTGCTGGCCTTTCCGCGCGCTTCGAGCGCCGGCAGGTTCTACGCCAGCGGCGACTACAGGAGCGAAGAGCGTGCGGGAGCCTGGACGTTGGAGATCGAAGACCAACGGGCGCGAACGATCTACCTGCAGGCGACGTTGCTGGCGTTGGAAGAGCCGTTCGAGCCGCGCAGCGCGACGATCGGCGGCACTCCGCTCGCCGACAACCAGTGGAGCTACGACGCCGCGACCGGAGTGCTGACGGCAACGTACACGAGCACCGGCGGTACGCTGCGGATCTCTGGTGGCTGAAGAGATCGAGCCCGAACGTTTTTCATTGCTTGCCGATCGAGTGCTTGAGAGGATGGCCGAGTGCAGCGGATCGCGATTCCCTTTCTCCTCTGGGGGGTGGTCGTAGGTAGCCAGCCGGTGCTGGCCGGTGTCGAATTTCGGCCGCGCCAGCAGGGCTTTCAGATCGATCGCCCGCCGCTCGAGCTGACCGTCAGCCGGCCGGCACCCGCTAGCGCTGCGGACCCGGCCTTGGTTTTCGTCGGTCGCCGCTTCGGTGAGGTGTTCCTTCTCGACTACACTCCATCTTCACCTTCCGGCCTTGGCCGCTTCCGGGGCCTTCAGGTGGGAGCCGTTTCGGGACGTCCGGTTCTCGGCGATCTCGGTGGCGACGGTGGGCTCGGCGACCTGGTCATCCCGGGCGCGGACCGCGGCGTCTTTGTCGGGGTTGATCCGATTGAGAGCTCGCAGCGAACCAGTACCGGCCATGCGGTGGGAGTTGCGGTTGGCAATTGGACGGGTGCCGATGCGGCAGACCTGGTGGTGGCGGATGCACGACACGGCAGGTTGCGGGTTCTTGCCGGCAAGCCTGGATTTCCACTGTACTTCGATCAGGTCGCCGCGATTGAGACGGGCGATCGGCCGAAACACCTGCTGGAGCTCGACGCCGATGGCGAGGGCGAGCGCGATCTCTTGGTGGTGCATCGCCGGGGCGAGCTCGGCACGCGGGTGATCCTCCTGCTCCACTCTGGGCCGGATGCTCCGTTCTTCAGACGCGCTGCCGAGGTGTCACTCGCGATCGATCCCGACAGCGTGCGGATTGGTGACTTCGATGCCGACGGTGTGGATGACGTCGTCGCCCTCGGCGATCCATCGTGTACCGCCAACTCGTCGTTCGTCGTCGTTCGCAACCGCGGTGACGGGAGCTTGGCCGAGCCGGAAACATCGGAGATCCCGTGCCCGTTCTTCATCAGATCCGAGTTCTGTCCGGTTGGCGCGATGGCGGTCGGCGATTGGAATGGCGACGGACGCGACGATCTCGCCTTTTTTCAGCGCGACCCTCGCCCGTTGAGTGCCCTGACCGATGCCCTACAGCTCTTGGTCGGCAACGGCCAGGGTTTCTACTTCGGGCCTGTCCTGGCGACCCCGCGCAGCGCCCGAGCGGCCGCTGCGCTCGACTTCGACAGCGACGGCGAAGCCGAGATCGTCGCGAGCTTCGCGGCGCCGGCGCAGATCTTGTTGTATGAGAACCAGAGTTTCCCGGGAGTGCGCATTCCTTCGTGTATTTCGGGAATGCAATGCCTGTCGGGCCGTTGCGTTGCTGGGCTTTGCTGTGTCCATGCGTGTGCGGAGGACGAGGGATGTGCGGTTGCGGACAGAGAGGGCCCGTGCACGCCGGTGCAAACCAGGTGCACCAGCGATGTGGAATGTGGTGACGCCGGCGGAGTCGGATTTTGCGTCGCCGGCATTTGTTGCAACGAGCGCTGTGACGACGGGCGCTGCGACGTCCGCGGTCTGCGCGGTACGTGCTACCGGGGCTACGACCTCGGCGGCGAATGCTGCAGCGACGGTGAATGTGTTTCGGGGTTCTGCCGCGATGGACGCTGTTGCGACAGCGATTGTCGCGACGGCACCTGTGGCAATGTAGCGGGGATGTGCTCCCCCTTGGCGGAGCTTTCGGCTCCGTGCCTCGCCGACGACCACTGCGCCAGCGGCATCTGTGATCCTCTCGACGAAGTTTGTTGTGCCGATCCTTGTGCACTCGGCGAGGAGTGTTCGAACGGCTTCTGTCAGCCCGCCGCGCCGGCCGACTGTGCCGGCGATTGCGACGGCGACGGCACAGTCGCCGTCAACGAGCTGGTGCTGGCGACCGCGATCGCCCTCCGTCGCGCGCCGCTCAGCCGCTGTACCAAGGCCGATGGCAATCGGGACGGCTCGATCGGCATCGCCGAGCTGATGCGCTCGACCAGAGCCGCTCTGCTCGTATGCTTGCCGCAGCGCTGAGTGGATTCGCGTTCCGCGTGTTTCGTGCGCCCGGAGAGGATGGGCCGCGCTCCGCTCAGCCGACGAGATCCCAGGCGCGGCGGTTGATTTCGGCTACCTCGGTGCGCCGCGTTTCCATAGTCGGGACGTGCTCTTCCAGCGATGCGAGCTCGGCGCCTTCGGCTTCGTAGTTGCTCTCTTCTTTGATGCGCGCGAGCTCGGCGTCGCGGCGCTCGATGATCGCGCGCACGCGTTCTTCCAGTACTTCGCGCATCGCCGCGGTGGCGTCGCCGCGCGTCTTGTCGGCCCACTGGGCACGTTTCTGACTGTCGCCGTCGATGCCCTGGCGCTCCATCTCGGCGAGGCCGGGAAGAAACCAGCGCCGCCACAGGGCGCGGCGCGGCCACTGGCCGTGGCCTTGGCGAGAGTGCTCGATGCGGTCGTCGGGGGCGATTGGCTCGGCCGACAACAGCTCGCCACGCGGGACGTCGACGCGCAGCTCGGCGCCGAACTCGGCGGCGGCGCGGGCATAGGCCATGGCGAAGTCGCGGTGGACGCTTTGCACGCCGTTTTCATAGGCGTCGGCCGCTGCCGCCATTTGCGCGCGCAGCGGCTCGAGGTCGCCGGTCTTTGCCCAGACGCGGCGGGCGGCGCGCAGGGAGCGGCGCAAGTAGGCCGAGCAGCGCCGCATGCCGGCTTCGCGGTCGCGCTCGGCGAGCTCGAGCATCGATTGGAAGTGGTCGAACTGATCCTGGGCCGCCTTCTCCTCGGCGGCGGCGCTCTTGTCGACGTCGGCGAGGCGGGCGCGCGTTTCTTCCTGTGTCACGCGCAGGTGATCGCGGCGGTCGGTGAGCGCCCTTTGTCCCTCCTCAAACCAACGGTCGGCCCGCTTGGCCGCCTCGCGCAAGGCGGTCACCTGGCGCTTGTCGGACGAGGCGAAGTGCCCGAGCGCCGAGACCAGCTCGTCGAGACCGCTGTCCGCCGCCGCGGTTGCGTCGCCGGCCTGGCGCGCGCGCAGGCCGGCGCGGGCGTCGACCAGGTAGAGCTCGTGGGCGCCGGCGACGTCGGCGCGCAGTCGGCCGGCGTGCCGGGCGCGCTCCTCGCTGCTCAGCTCGGCACAGTCGGCGTCGAGGTTCCAGACGACGAAGAGCTTGCCGATGTCGCTTTCCAAACCGGCCATGATCTGCCGCGTCACCTTGGTGAAGAGGGCGGGGTAACGGACGACGAGGACGACGGCGTCGAGCGAGCGCAGCACCTCTTCGCTGATCTGATCCGAGCGGTCGTCGCTGCCGACACCGGGGGTGTCGAGCAGATCCACCTGGCCGCCGAGGCGTAGCAAGTCGACCGGAGTTTCGACGACGATTTCGTCGGCGTCGGGGGTTCCCAGACGCATCAGACGTTCGACCTCGTCGACGCGGTCGAAGGTGCGTTCGCCGACCCGCCAGATCGTTTCGGTGCCGTAGGTGATGCGCACCGGCAGGGAGGTCAGGGGATCGAAGGCCGACGGCGAGAGCTCGCGGCCGGCGAGGGCGTTGATCAACGTCGACTTCCCCGCCTTGACCTCGCCGTAGAGGGCGACGCGGACGCGTCGCTGGGCGAACTCCTCGAGCAGGACGTCGAGCTCGCCGACCCGCCCCTCGGGGAGAAGAGCCGCGTGGGTGTCGAGCACGTCGCGAGTTTCCGCCAACGCCTCGCCGAGTCCGGTGGCGAGGACGCCGTAGGCGCGCCGCGCCGCGTCGTCGGTTTGTTCGATGTCGTCCGCCATCTTCCCTCAACGCCGCATGACGCGGGCGCCTCCTTCTTCGTCGACGATCACCGCCGTCGCCATGTTGGCGAAGATGCCGGTGCCCAATACGCCTGGAACGCAGCAGAGGTTGCGGTCGAGGTAGGCGGGATCGGGGATCGACTCGACGGCGCAATCGAGAATGTGGTTGCCGTTGTCGGTGACCACGGGACTGTCGCCCTGCATCCGCAACACCGCCGGCAATCCCATCGCGGCGAGCTGGCGCCGGCAGGGCTCGACGCCAAACGGCACGACTTCGACCGGCAACTTGCCGCGCTCGCCGAGCGCGTTCACCAGTTTTTCCGGCCCGACGAGAATGACCAGTCGTTTCGAGGCGGCGGCGACGATTTTCTCGCGCACCAGCGCGGCGCCGTAGCCCTTGATCAGATGGAGATCCGGGTCGACCTCGTCGGCGCCGTCGACGGTGACGTCGATCGACTCGACGGCGTCGAGTGTGGTCAGCGGTATGCCGCATTCGGCGGCGAGGTCGACCGTCGCCTGCGACGTCGGCACGCCGCGCACCGACAATCCGGCGGCGCTGCGCTCGCCGAGGGCGCGCACGAAGGCGCTGGCAGCGCGGCCGGTGCCGAGGCCGACCACCTGGCCGCTGGCGACGAAATCGAGAGCCTGCTCTGCGGCGGTCCCTTTCACACCGCGATGCATAGCAGACTCGGCCGACGCTATCGACGATGGTAGAGCGCCAGGGCGTTGGGGAAGGGCAGTGCCGCGGTATTGCCGCCGACTCCGGCGCTGCCCTGACTGCCGACCACCTCGAGCTCGCGGCCGCCGGCTTTCCAGTAGAGCTGGGCCGGCCGGCCACCCTCGAGATACATGGCGCGCTGGATGTCGAGCGGCACGCGCAGCAGGTTGTCGATCAGATCGTGCGTGCTGTAGGGCGAGCGCACGTGGATGAGCATCACGCGAGCGGCGCCGTCGGTGGCGATCAGCGCCGTGCTCCACTTGGCGCGCCGTTGCTTCCAGACGTTGCGGCGCTTGCACGAGATCATGCGGATGCTCTGCACCAGCGTGCCGTAGCGCGAGCGCAGGGCGGGAAAGTCCTCGCAGGTGCGGTCGATGATCTGCACCGGCGGCACGCCGCCATCGAGCGCGTCGAAGGCCAGCACCGTGCGGTCTCGTGACACGTGCGCGTTGTTGACGTGACCGGGAGCGCGCATCAGCGAGACGCTGGTGCTGCCGTCGCGCTGGTACATCGATGCGTTGGTGACGGCGATGACCCGCTCGTGCACCGCCCAGCCGCGCGCCGTGCGCGCCTTGCCGGCCGGGCTCGCCGAGGCATTGAGCAGACGCAGGCCGTACGTCTGCGGGTCGGCGCGCAGTACCCGCGCCGTCGAATCGCCACTCGGTGACGCCTGTGGCAGGACGACCTCGGCGTAGGAGAGGCCTGGTTCGACTTCGACCCAGTCGACCGCCGCCGGCGGCGCCGGCGTCCGCGGGAGCGCCGTGGTGGCGGCGATGAGGAGCGCCGCTACGGCGAATCCCGCCCACGCCAGGGGTGGAATCGTTCGGTAGCGTGAATCTCTGACAACCATCTTGCGAGCGATCGATGCGATGCCGGGAAATTATAGTCCGCTGCCGAGGGGCACCGCACGCCGAATGTGGGAGAACGCGTGCTAGTAGCTTCTGGCCGCCTGTGTTAACCTCGAAGGCTCGCGTATCTGTCCGGCGATGCGCCGCTTTGCCTCCAGAGATGATGGATTCAGCTCGACACTTTCGACAAAGGCTCGCCTCTACCGTGGCCCTCTCGCTTCTCGGTAGTGGCTGCGCGATCGTGCGCGGACCGGGTCCCGACGGCGACCTCGGTGGCTGGTCGGAGCTTTCACCGGCCGAGGTCGAGGTCGTCGAACGGCCGACCGACGGCGAGGCGCTGGGCGCCTACCTGCGCGGCTACGTGGCGCTCACCGAAGGCGATCAGGATCAGGCTCGGCAGGCCTTCGAGCGGGCCGTTGCCGCCGATCCGTCGTCGTCGTTGCTGCGCCGGCGACTGGCTGGGCTCTACGTGCGCGAGGGAAGACTCGAAGAAGCAGCGGCGCAGTCGGCGGCGGCGCTCGAGATCGAACCCCAGTCGACCGACAACCTGCTGCTGCACGCCGACGTGTTGTCGGCGATGGATCGCTACGACGAAGCGATCGAGCCGTATCAGGAAGTGCTGCGCCTCGACCCGTCCAACCGCGAAGCGCATCTCTTGCTCGGCATCCTGCTCGGCAAGACCGGCCGCACGGAAGAGGCGATCGCATCGCTCGATGAAGTGATCGAGCGCGACCCCAAACCCTTTCTTGCTCACTACTACAAGGGTCGCATCCACGCTGCGGCGGAGAACTTCGACGCCGCGGAAGAATCGTACAAGCGCGCGCTGGCGATCAATCCCCAGGCCGAGCCGGTGCTCAGCGACCTGGCGCTACTCTATGAAGTGAAGCGCGATCCCGATGCCGCCGTCGCCATCTACGAGCGAATCTTGCGCGCCAACCCGCGCAAGACCGAAGCGCGCCGCCGTCTCGGTGCCCTTTACATGCGCGAGGAAAAGTTCGACGACGCACTCCAGCAATTCCGCGAGCTCGAGCACTTTGACGTCGACCCGCAGGACACCCGTACCAAGATCGGCTTGATCTTTCTCGAGACCGGCGAACACGAACGCGCCATCGACGAGTTTGCCCTCATCCTCGCCGCCGATCCCAAGGACTATCGCGTTCGCTACTATCTGGCCTCGGCCCACGAGCAGGCCGGTGCGCTGGATCAAGCGCTCGATAACTTCGCCATGATTCCGCCCCAGCACGACTGGTTCGCCGATGCGCAGCGGGCCAGCGCGCGCATCTACCAGCAGCGCGACGAGATCTCCAAGGCGGTCGAGATGCTGGCCGATGCGGTCGAGCGCAAACCGGAGGAGGATCGGCTGGTCCACACCTACGCCATGGCGCTGCGCGAGAGCGGCGAAGTGGAGAGTGCCATCGAGCTGCTCGAGGATCTGGTCGAGAGGGTGCCCGACAGTGAACGCTACCGCTTCGCGCTCGGCGCCTTGTACGACGAAAACGATCAGAAAGAACGTTGCATCGAAGAAATGAAGCGGGCGGTGGAGATCAATCCGGACTTCGACCAGGCGCTCAACTATCTGGGCTACACATATGCCGACGAGGGCATTCACCTCGACGAGGCAGAAGAGCTGATTCGCCGCGCCCTCGCCATCAGCCCGCAAGATGGTTACTACGTCGACAGCCTCGGCTGGGTCTTCTATCAGCGGGGCGAGTATGAGTTGGCCATCGAACAACTCGAGCGTGCCGTCGTTCTCTCGGAGAACGACCCGACGATCGCCGAACACCTGGGCGATGCCTACCGCCAGCTCGGCCGCGTGCGCGACGCCATCGCCAAGTACCGCGACGCACTCGGCCAATCGCCGAAAGAGGACCAGGCCGACCGCTTGCGCGGCAAGATCGATGCGCTGCTCGATTCGGCTTCGCAGAACGGTGACTCCTGAATGAGGAGGGCTTTCTCGGCCGTTCTCGCGGCCGTGCTGTTGCAAGCTTGCACTGCGACGCAACCGCCGTCGCCAGGTGCCCAGCGCCTGCCCGACGCCTCCGAGCTGCTCGCCGCCGTCGCGGAGCGTCGCCAGCGGGTTCACGGCCTGCGCGCCCTGGCCAAGCTGCGCTACAGCTCACCGGCCGGTAGTGAACGCGCGCGTCACGTGATCGCCGTGCAGCGACCCGACCGCGCGCGCATCGAGATCTACTCGCTCTTCGGTACTCATTTCGTCCTCGCCAGCAGCGCCGGCCGTTTCGCTGCCTACCTGCCCAGCGAGTCGACGCTCTACCGCGGCGCCGCCTCGCGCGAGAACCTGAGCGCCTACCTGCCGATCGCCTGGTCGGTGGCTGAAATCGTCGACCATGTGCTGGCGACTCCTCCGCTGCGCGACGGTGTGCGGAGCACGGTCGAACCCGACGGTGGGCTGGTCCGTCTGACGCAGCACGTCGCCGGCGGGCGGCACAGCGCTTGGTTCCGCGGTTCGATCCTGACGTCCTATGAAGAGGTGGATGCGAGCGGATCGA
The DNA here is from genome assembly GCA_965216585.1 of uncultured Binatia bacterium (SeqCode). Classification (GTDB taxonomy): domain Bacteria; phylum Desulfobacterota; class Binatia; order HRBIN30; family CADEER01; genus CADEER01. The sequence goes on from CBDCGC010000003.1 coordinate 2,970,066, forward strand.
TTCGCTTTCGCGTCGCCTACGAAGGGCTCGCCGCCGATCCGAGCTCGGTACCGGCGGCGGTGGTAGCCCACTTTCCGGCGACGCGCCAAGAGGTCGAGATCGCCCTGCGCGACCCGGAGGTCAACCCGGTCGTCGGCGACGAGATGTTTTCGCTGTCGCCGGGGCCGGCGACGCGCGAGGTCGATCTGGACGCCGGCGCGCCGTTCTGAACTGCGAGGCTGAACGAGCGTCGTGGCGGACATCGACAAGCGCTGGCTGGGCACGTGCCGGCTCCAAATCGCTGCCGCGCTTTTCTTGATCGTTGGTTGCGAAAGTGGCGGCGGCGCGAGTGTCGAGCCGAGCCAGCAGCGGCTACCGCAACCGCTGGTCGTTGCCTCGGTTGGCGACCCGGCGACCTTCAACCCGATCATTGCCGCCGACCCGACTGCGAGGGCGATCGGTGGTGCCGTCTTCGACACCCTACTCGCGCTCGACACTACCGAAGCGGGGGTTCGACCCAACCTGGCGCAGCGCTGGACCTATGACGAAGATCTCCGCGGCTTGGAGCTCGAGTTGCGTGACGATGTCGTCTGGCAGGACGGCAAGCCCTTCACGGCTGCCGACGTCGTCTTCACCGCCAACGCCATTCTCGCGTCGCCCGATAGCCCGTACGCCCGCGTCCTGCGCATCGACCGGCGGCGCATCAGTGTCAGCCAAACGGGTGAGCACAGCGTCCGTTTCTCACTGCCGCGAGCTCATGCCGCCTTCGTCCCGTCGCTGGTCATTCCCATCTTGCCGAGCCATCGCTTTGCCGCGGTCGTCGCCGGCCAGGGGATCAACACCGTCGCGCGGCAGTGGACGGTGCAGACGCCGGTGGCGGAGATCATCGGCACCGGTCCGTTTCGCCTCGCCGAGTACCGGGCGGGAGAAAGCGCTCAGCTCGTTCGCAGTGAGCGCTACTGGAAGCGCGATGGCGCTGGCGTGCAACTGCCCTACCTCGACCGCTACGTCATTCGCATTGCCGATTCGCGCAAGAGGATGCTCGACTGGTTTCTCGGCGGTGCGACGCACATCTATTCGCCGCGCTTCGACGAGGTCGCGACGATTGAAAACCACATGCCGGTAGACGAGCGAAAGGTAGAGGTAGCCGGACTCGATACCAGCTCGTTGTTTCTGACCTTCAATCGGAATCCGGCGCGCTATCGCACCAACGGCAAGATCGATCCGCGCCTGCGTTGGTTCGCCGATCGACGATTCTTGCAAGCCGTTGCCCATGCGATCGACAAGCAGGCGATCGTCGATGAAGTCCTGGCGGGACACGGCGCACCGGCTCTGTCGCATCTGCCGCCCTCGAGCCCGTTCAGCAACTCCGAGCTCACCGATTACGAGTACGACCCGGCGCTGTCGCGCCGCATTCTCGAGGATGCCGGTTACCGCGACCGCAACGGCGATGGCCAGCGGGAGGACTCTCTCGGCAATGCAATCCACTTCACCCTGAGCACCAACGAGGGCAATCCCATTCGCCAGCGCATCGCCAAGATGGTGATCGCCCAGTTGGCGCGGATCGGCATGCGCATCACGCTCGAAACGCTCGCTTTTCCGGCGCTCTTCGAGCGGCTCGACGCCACCTATGCCTGGGATGCGATGTTGATCGGCTTCACCGGCGGTATCGACCCCTCCAGCAGTGACAACCTGCTCGCGTCGAGCAGCGACCTGCACGTGTGGAATCCGATGCAGCGGCAACCGGCGTCGGCTTGGGAGCGCGACATCGACCGCTTGCTGGATGAGGGCCGTCGCCAAACCGATCCGGCGAAACGGCGCGAGATCTACTGGCACGTCCAGGAAATCCTGCACGACGAGCTGCCGATGATTCATCTCGTGCGACCCAAGCTCTTTGCCGCCCGGCATCGCTCGGTCGAAAACTTCGTCCCGTCGCCATGGGGCTTTACCGGCGTCGAAAAAGTGCGGCTGCAGCCCGCTGCCGATCCAACCGAACGCGGGGCGAGCTCGGGTTGAGCCGCGCATCGTTCGGCCCGCCGGGTGACACCTTGGCGAGCTGCAGGGCTTGCGGATTTTCGCCGGGATAGGCAAAGATACGTGAGCGGATCCGCTGCTGGAGTGCGGATGGTTCGACAATGAGTGGTAGGCGGAAGTGAAGGAGGCGGGTGTGGCGGTGTGGAAACGCAATGAGACGGGCGGTGTGGCGGCGCAGGCGAAGCCGGCGGCCGACGCCGGACCGCAGTTCTTGGCAACGACGACGACCTTGCGCACCTCGCTCGGTGCCGATTCCGAGGTCACCGGAAAACTGAGCTTCAACGCGCCGACGCGCATCGACGGCAAGCTCAACGGTGAGGTTTCTTGCAGCGACTTGCTGGTCATTGGTGAGACCGGCACCGTCGACGGCAATGTGCGCGCCACCGAGCTCGTCGTTCTCGGCAAGATCAACGGCGACATTCGCGGCGCCCAACGCGTCGAGCTCGGGCCGCGCGGCAGAATCGATGGCACCGTGGAGACGCAAGCGCTGGCCGTTCAAGAAGGCGGCAAGCTCGAAGCGGCGTGCCGCGTTGGTCCGCCGCGGGCGGATGTCCACGTGCTGGCCGAACACCGCAGCGACGAGGAGCCGGAAGTCGACGACTGACACCTCGGCGCCGCGCCGTTCGATCGAAACGATCGCTTACGAGTCGGTGGCGGGCGACTCTTGCGGACTGTCCTTTTTCGCTGGGCCGCTCTTCGTTGAAGTGCTGGAAGCGCTACGGGCAGCGCCGCGCGGGTTCTTCTCGGCGGTGATACGCGCCGCCTTGCCGGACAAGCCGCGCAGGTAGTAGAGCTTGGCCCGCCGCACGCGGCCGCGCGTCGTCACTTCGATCTTGTCGATACGCGGTGAGTGCAACGGGAAGGTTCGCTCCACACCGATGCCGTATGACACCTTGCGCACGGTGAAGGTCGAGCGGATGTGGCCGTTCTTGCGCCGGATCACGACACCGGCAAAAACCTGGATACGCTCTTTCTCGCCCTCGACGACCTTGACGTGAACCCGCACCGAATCGCCAGCCTTGAATTCCGGAATGTCCTCGCGCAACTGCTCGCGCTCGATCGCCTCGATGTGGTTCATACGGGGGTTCTCCTCGTCACAGCCGCCCAGTGGGACGGTGTGGGGCAGGGAAATTGGCCAAACGCAACCTCTATCGTGCGCCGAACAGGCGGTCAAGAATCACCGCCGCTGCAGCTCGAACCGAGAGGTGGTTGTAGTGTGCGACCGCCTCGATGGGAGCGAGGCGAAAATCGCCTCGCTCCATGACTTCCGGCGCCAGACCCCAGCCGGTGCCGAGGATCAGGAAGTAGCTACCGTCGCCGTTTTCCAGTCTCTGGCGCAGCTCTGCAAAGGTCGCAGCGCCGGCTGCCGGACGCGCCGATGTGACGACCAGGGTGGGGCGCACACCGGTCTCGCGCTCGAAATCGAAGATGGCACCGTCGAGATCCGGCGCCAGGCGGACCAACGACAAGGCGTCCTTGCGGCTGGCGTTGTAGGTCGCGCCGTAGCCGCTTTGCCAGTGCTCGATGATGCGCTGCGCCAGTGCGCGCAACGCTTCGACCGGGGTGACGACGAAGAAGCGATCGATGCCGTAGGTGCGCGCCGAACGGGCAATGTCGTGGATGTCGATGTTGGTCACCGCCGTGGTGACCGTTTCGCCGTTCTTGTCGAGCACAGGGTAGTGCAGTAGCGCCAAGGCGACACGGACCCGCCGGTTTGCAGCAGGCGCGCTCAACTCTTGGCCTCGGCGGCGAGCTGGCGCAGCCAGGCCCGCTCGTCGTCGCTCAGCTCGGCGCCGTCGAGAAGATCGGGTCGACTCTCCAGGGTGCGCCGCAGAGACTCGCGCCGCCGCCAGGCGGCGATGCGGCCGTGATCGCCGGATATCAGGATGTCGGGTACCGCCATGCCGCGAAACTCCGACGGACGCGTGTAGTGCGGGTATTCGAGCAGGCCGCCGGCAAACGACTCCTCGACGGCGGAGTCGGCGCAGCCGAGAACGCCGGGCACCAGCCGGGCGACCGCGTCGATCACCACCAGCGCCGCCGGTTCACCGCCGGAGAGGACGAAGTCGCCGATCGAAACCTCGTCGTCGACGAAGGATCGCACGCGCTCATCGATGCCCTCGTAGCGACCGCAGACGAGGGTCAGATCCGGCCCCGCCGCGAGCTCGGTGGCCAGTTCGACGTCGAACACTCGCCCGCGCGGTGATAGCAATATCCGGCGCGGGCGGTCTTTTCCTTCACCGGTTGCCTCGATCGCCGCGACCAGCGGCTCCGGCTTCATCACCATCCCGTGGCCGCCACCGTAGGGCGTATCGTCGGCAACCCGGTGTTTGTCGCCGGTGAAATCCCGGACGTCGTAGATCGAGAAGTCGACGGCGCCGCGCTGGCGCCCCTTCTCCAGCATCGAGGTCGATAGTGGTGAGGCGAAGAACTCCGGGAAGAGGGTGACGACGTGAAAGTGCATCACCGGCAACCGTATGGGCATTGAGCCGGTGGGTCAAAACACAGCGGTGTTGGAAAGTCGGTCCGGCGCACTTGGCGTTTTCGCCGCAACCAGCGCATATTGAAGGAAGACGATCGAAGTTTCGATTGACGGCGCTTCCCCGGGCGTGGTTTGAGTTGGTCACTACGGCCAATGACTCTGGGGGGAGTAGCGCAAATGAAGAACTTTCTTTGTTTCGGAGCAGCCTTGTGGATCGCGTCGTTCGGCACGGCCTGGGCCGGTAGTCCGACGATGGTATCGGGGCCCGGCTCGACCGCCGGTTGCGGCGTGCCGGGAAACGACCTGTGCGTTCCGGGAGCAGATGTGTTCGTCAACTTTCCGGCTGTCGCACCTGCGGTAACTCCAGGTGGCGCGTATGGGCTGGTCGCGGGGGATGTCGTCACCGGGTTGTCCTTTGGTTTGGATACGTTCTTTGGCGGCGAACCCGTCTTCGTTTCGATCGACGCAGCCTCGGTTGGTGCGGCGGGTGCGGCCTTGGTGGAAGCGGCTGCTGGCGAGGCGCAGGCCGACATCTTCGCGGTTGGTGCGGTTGGTGGGCCGGCAGTCAACGCGCTTGCAGTCGACGGCGACGGGCTTCCCGCCGCAGCGCCGCCGGCGAGCGGTTTGGTGGAAGCGCCGGCCGGTCCGCCGGTCGACGAGCTGGCGGCGATGTCCGGTTGCGACGTCGCGACCGGCCCGCTGTTCTTTGGCGGCCCAATCTACTTTACCTTGGCAGCGGGCTCGCCGACCCTCGCAGCTCTCGCTGCGGGGCCTGCTGACATCTTGATCTCCCCGCCCGGCGGGCCGCCCGCAGTGTTTATCCCCGCCCCGGCCAACGGCCTGGTTGCGGGTGATGCGATCGATGGACTGGCCTGGGATGCAGCCGTCGGTGTCGGCTACTTTTCGTTGGCGCCGGGCTCACCGACCTTGGGAGTGATCGGTGCCGGGCCCGCCGACCTTCTCGTGCCCGGTGCGCCGCCGGCGATTGCCGTCGCGGCAGCGGCGATGGGTTTCGCGGCTGCCGACAACGTCGACGCCATCGATGTGCTGGCGGGCGATGTCGACGGCGATCTCGTCAACGACGCCTGCGACAACTGCCTCGGCATTGCCAACAACGCCCAGCTCGACACCGACATGGACGGCATCGGCGACGCCTGCGATCCGACACCTACTCCGACGGCGACCGCGACCGCTACCGATACGCTTCCACCCGCGGCGACCGCGACGCCGACGGCGACCGGCACACCGACGCCGACCCCGACGGCGACGGCTACTGCGACGGCCACATCGACCGGACCGACGGCGACGCCGACCGACACTCCGCTGGTGACCAACACGCCGACCTCGACGTCGACACCGGTTCCACCGGCGGGCTGTCCGCTCTCACCGCTGGTCGGGTGCGACTTTCCGGCCAAGTCGATTCTCAAGCTGAAAGACAAGAACGCCGATGGCCCCGGGGCGAAGGATCTGATCTTGTGGAAGTTCGTCAAAGGTCCGGCGGCGCTGCAGTCTGACTTCGGCGATCCTCTCAACACCGCCAGCGTGCAGGTGTGCCTCTACGACGGCACCGGCGCCCTGGCGTTCGAGGCGACCGTCACTCCGCCGGGCGGCACGTGTGGCACCAAACCGTGTTGGAAGGCGATCAGCACCAAGGGCTACAAGTACAAAGACAAGGCGGCGCTGAAGGACGGTGCGTTCAAGGTGCTGCTCAAGGGCAACCCGACGGATGCCAAGACCAAGGTTCTCTTCAAGGGCCGCGACGGCAACCTCGGCTTCAGCGCTGGCAACCCGTTGCTCGACGCCAGCGGCACGATCTCGGTGCGTCTGAGCAACACCGACAACGCCAATTGCTGGGGTGCTGACTTCGCACCGGCGACGGTGATCAAGAACACCGACTCCCTCTTCAAGGCGAAGACTCCGTAACGAGTTTGGCGCGTTCAGGGGGGTGCCGCTCGCGCCCCCCCTGAGCCCGCCTTGATACCGAGGTGACTGGTGCGTTCGAGGCACAGGCCGCCGCTGCGGCTTTGACGGCGGCCTGCCGACTGTGGTTTGACGTTGTCGAGAAGTGATACCATCAGACTCGAGGGGGAAGACGATGAAGAAGCTTCTGATCGGTGGCGTTTCATTGTGGCTAGTGGTCTTCGTTGGCTCGGCGCGAGCTGGTAGTCCGACCATGGTGACTGGGCCGGGCTCGACCGCGGCTTGCGGAGTTCCGGGCAACGACTTGTGCGTTCCCGGTGCCGACGTCTTTCTCAACTTCCCCGCGGTTGCGCCGGCGATCTTTGCCGGCGGGCCGGCCTACGGCTTGGTAGCTGGCGACGTCATCACCGGGATGTCGTTTGGCCTCGACACATTCCTTGGAGGGGAGCCGGTTTTCGTCTCGGTCGATGCGGCGAGCGTCGGCGCCGCCGGCGCCGTCTTGGTAGAAGCCGCTGCTGGCGAGGCGCAGGCCGATGTCTACGCCGTCGGTGGCGTCGGGGCACCTGCCATCAACGCCCTGGCGGTCGACGGCGACGGCTTGCCGGCGGCGGGACCGCCGGCCAGTGGGCTCGTCGAAGCACCGGCCGGACCACCGGTCGATGAGCTGGCGGCGATGGCGGCGTGCGACGCCGGTACGGGTCCGCTCTTTGCCGGCGGCCCTCTCTTCTTTACGCTGGCGCCAGGGTCGCCGACCTTGGCCGCCTTGGCGGCCGGTCCGGCCGATGTTCTCGCCGCTCCCGTCGGCGGCCCGCCGGCGATTTTCGCGCCGGCATTCGCGCTGGGTCTGGGCCCGGGCGACGTCATCGACGCCCTGTCCTGGGACGGAGTGGGCTTCGGCTACTTCTCACTGGCACCCGGCTCACCGACCCTCGGTGTCATCGGTGCCGGGCCTGCCGATCTCTTGGTGCCGGGCTTTCCGCCCGGTGTTGCAGTTGCCGGCGCAGCCATGGGTTTGGCCGCCGGTGACAACATCGACGCGATCGACGTTCCGTCGGCTGATGGCGACGGCGATCTCGTCAACGACCTCTGCGACAACTGTCCGGGCCTGGCCAACAACGACCAGGTCGACACCGACATGGATGGGATGGGCGACGCCTGTGACCCACCCGCGACGCCGACGCCAACTGCGACGCCCGCTCCGGCGGCAACCTGTCCGGCGAGTCCGCTGGTTGGTTGCGACACGCCGGCCAAGTCGATTCTCAAGTTGAAAGACAAAGACGCCGATGGACCGGGGGCGAGGGATCAGATCTTGTGGAAGTTCGTCAAAGGCCCGGCGGCGCTGCAGAGCGATTTCGGCGATCCGTTGAGCACTGCCAGCACCCAGCTCTGTCTCTATGATGGCGCCGGCGCCCTGGCGCTCGAAGCGACCGTCAGCCCCGGCGGCACCTGTGATACCAAGCCGTGTTGGAAGGCGATCAGCACCAAGGGCTACAAGTACAAAAACAAGGCGGCGACCGAAGATGGCGCGTTCAAGGTGCTGCTCAAGGGCAACCCGACGGATGCCAAGACGAAGGTTCTCTTCAAGGGGCGCGACGGCAATCTCGGCTTCAGCGCCGGCAACCCGTTGCTCGATGCCAGCGGCACGATCTCGGTGCGTCTGAGCAACACCGACAACGCCAATTGCTGGGGTGCGGACTTCGCACCGGCGACGGTGATCAAGAACACCGACTCGCTCTTCAAGGCGAAGACTCCGTGAGACCTGAGGATGTGGATCGGCACCGGCCGGTGCCGATCCACATCGTTCACTCCACCGGCGAATCGTCGTTGGCCAGCAAGCCGGCGACGGCGCGCACGACGATTCTATCGGCGTCGCTGTCGACGACGACGTCGTCGATCCACGGAATCAGATGCTCGGTGTCGCCATCGCGCACGACCAGGACGTCGTTGCTACCGGTGGCGAGAACTTCGGCTACGCGGCCGAGGACGCGCCCCGTTTCGCTTTCGACCCGACAGCCGACGAGTTCGAACCAGTAGCGTTCGTCGGCGCCGAGCTCGGGCAGCTCCTGCCGCTGCACCGCGGCGCGCGCGCCGACCAGGGCATCGGCTTGCTCGGTGCTGGCGACACCGGCGAAGAAGACCAGGTAGAGATTCTTGTGCGGGCGCGAGCTTTCGATCGTCCGCCACTGCTGCGAGCCGTCTTTGCAGCGCAGATGCACCCGCCGGCCGGCCCCGATGACCTCGGTGTCGGGGTTGTGCGGTAACAGGCGGAGCTCGCCGCGCACACCGTGCCGGCGAACGACGACGCCGATTTCGACGAGATCGGCGCCCGGCTCAGGCGTCTTCGACAATCTCGAGAATCACCTTGCGGTTGGTGCGCGAAGCCGCCGCGTTGATGATGGTGCGGATCGCCTTGGCGGTTCGACCCTGTTTGCCGATGATTCGGCCGAGGTCGTCCTTGGCCACTTTCAGCTCCAAGACCGTGGCCGTGTCGCCCTGGGTCTCGATTACCTCGACTGAATCCGGATCACTGACTAGCTGGCGGGCGAGATACTCGACCAGTTCCTTCATGCTCAGCCTCCGGGGTGGAATGAGACGACTATTCAGATGCCGGGGTCTCGCTCGGCGCTTTCTGCTGCAGGTCGATGCCGCTGCGTTCGATCAGTTGCGACACCGTCAGGCTGGGTTTGGCGCCGCGCTTCAGCCATTCGGCCAGCCGATCCGCCTCCAACTCGATGCGCTCCGGCTCGGTGCGCGGGTCGTATAGACCCACCTGCTCGATCTTTCTTCCGTTTCTCGCATTGCGGCGGTCGGCGACGACGATGCGGTAGAAGGGCCGCTTTTTCGCCCCGTGCCTTGCCAAGCGTATGGTTGCTGCCATGGGTCGTTTCTACTCCTCTCGGTCTACTTAGGCAATCATCCGCGCAAGCCGCGCGGAAAGCCTCGTTTCTGCATTTTGGAAACCTGTTTCATCATCTTCTTGGTCTGCTGGAACTGTTTGAGGAAGCGGTTGACGTCGGCCACGGTGGTACCGCTACCGGCGGCGATGCGGCGGCGGCGACTGCCGTTGAGCACGGACGAGTTGCGCCGCTCCTCGTTGGTCATCGAGTTGATGATCGCCTCGCTGCGCTTGAGCTCCTTCTCGGCGGCGTTGACGTCCATGCCTTTGATCATCTTCTTCATGCCGGGAATCATGTTCATCAGGTCGCCGACCTGGCCCATCTTCTGCACGGCGCGCAACTGGTCGCGGAAATCCTCGAGGGTGAACTCGTTGCGGCGCAGCTTGCGCTCGAGCTCGATCGCCTGCTTTTCATCGTAAACCTGCTCGGCCTTTTCGATGAGGCTCAGCATGTCGCCCATGCCGAGAATGCGGGTGGCCAGGCGGTCGGGGTGGAAGATTTCGATGGCGTCGAGCTTTTCGCCGGTACCGGCGAAGAGAATGGGCGCCCCGGTTACGGCGCGGATCGACAGGGCGGCACCGCCGCGCGCATCGCCGTCGAGCTTGGTCATCACGACACCGCTCAGGTTGAGGCGATCGTTGAAACCGTTGGCGACGTTGACGGCGTCCTGACCGGTCATGGCGTCGACCACCAGCAGCGTGTGGTGGGGATCGACGGCAGCCTTCATGCGCTCGAGCTCGCCCATCAGCTCGTCGTCGATGTGCAGGCGCCCGGCGGTGTCGATCAGCACCGTGTCGCAGCCGCGATTGGTGGCTTCGCGCAATGCTTGTTGAGCGACGTCGACCGGGTCGCTGTCGGGCTGGGTGGGGTGAACCGGGATGTCGAGTTGGGTGCCGAGGGTGATGAGCTGCTCGATCGCCGCCGGCCGGTAGACATCGGCTGGGACCAGATAGGGAGTGCGCTTGTGCGAGGTCTCGAGAAATTTGGCGAGCTTGGCCGACGTCGTCGTCTTGCCAGCTCCGTTCAAGCCCACCATCATCAAGGCCACTGGTGGCGAAGCCGCCAGGTCGATCTCGACGGTGTCGCCGCCCATGAGCCGGGTCAGCTCGGAGCGAACGATCTTGATGAAATGCTGCTCGGGCGTCAGGCTGGCGAGGACCTCCTTGCCGAGCGATTGCTCGCGCACGCGGTCGGTGAAACCGCGCACGACGTCGACGTTGACGTCGGCTTCGAGCAGCGCCAGGCGCACGTCGCGAACGGCGTCCTCGATGTTTTTTCCGCTGAGTTTACCGTGGCCGCGCAGCCGCTTGACGGTCTGTTCGAGCTTGTCGCTGAGGGAATCGAACACGAGCCGCGCTCACCAATCTGAGCCGATGCCGACCCGAGGTGGCCTATGACTACAGTTTTTCAGCACCTTACTTCCTTCCGACCTGGGTCAGGCGCCCAATGCGGCCGGGACAGGGGAATCGGGCAGGCTATCCGCCGTTGAGGCAGGTGTCAAAGCGGTCCCAACCGGTCCCAAGCAGTCCGATGCGATACAAAGAGGCATCAGACGCCGGCATTGGACGCCGGTATAACCACCTTGGGTGGCGGCCCGGCCGGCTCCGCGTGGCGTCGCGGGAGTCGGAACGCGTCGAAAATGCAACGACTGCCAGTCATTTGATCAGGCACTTTGCCGGGATTTTCACTGTCGCTTCGAATTCGAGTCCTGGTATGATCCTTGCGCTACTCGTCGAGAGCGGCGCAGAAGTATCCGAAACTCTGTAAGAACCGAGAAGAAACCAGGTAGATGAACGCCGAGAATTCGATCCGCATCACGCCGCGAGGGGAGTCCGAGTAGCGCATGGCCATGATCCGGGAAGCGGACGCCCTCGCCCGCAAACAGCGATTTCTGCTCTGTCGCTACGCCGTGATCCTGGTCACCGGTGCGGTCGGCTTCATCGAAGCCGGCGAGGGTTCGCCGGTGCCGATGGCCGTGCTCATCGGCTTGGCCATCCTCTCCAACATCTACCTCGGTAGTATCTCGCCATTTTCTTTCTTCGACGCCAACATGCAGGCGCCCATCCTGGTCATCGACACCGCCATGGTGTCGGCGATCTTGCTCATTGCGCGCGCCAGCCAGGAGTTCTTCTTGTTCTTCTTCTTCATCCTGATCATGGCGGCGAAGATCGAGAACCTGGTACTGCTCGGTGTTGGCGCGCTCATCATCGGTCTGGCCAGCCTGTTGTTTACCAACCTCGACAACGGCGTGCTCTCGCCTCTGCTGATGCGTGTGCCCTTCCTCGAGTCGACGGCGCTCTTTTACGGCTACGTCGTGCTGCCCGAGCGCACGGGGCAGATGACCCCGTTGGGCAAACCGAAAAAGTCGCGGCCGCAGGGCGCTCTGACCAGCGCCGCCCGGGTTTAGCAAAGAGCTCCGCCGATTCGGAGCGGCGATCGGGTCGGGCCCCGGCATGGGTTGCGCCCCCGGCGCTGCGCCGATACTGGCCGGGGTTCATGGATTCCAATCGAAACTCGGCAATCGGCTGGGCCCTGGTTGCCCTGAGCGCGCTCGCCTTCGCCGCGCTCTCCGTACTTGCCTGGCGTGGCCAGCTCGGGCTGCAGGCGTTGCTCTCGTTGTTGGTGTCGGGCGCCTCTTTCTTGTACGGGCGCAAGCAACTGAGTGCCGAAGCGAGGCGGCCGGTCGACAACGCCGCCAAGGCGGTGTTCACCGCCGTCGGCATCATGGCGCTACTGCGCCACCGCATCGAGGTTGAGGACGGCACCTACCTGCCGATCTACACGGCGATCGCCAACTACATCCGCTTCGTCGATCCCAAGACCTTCGTCTTCTACGGCTTGATCGCCATGGCGGTGAAGTTCTGCGGCGTCATCGCATCGGCCTTCGGCTGGCACCTTCTCCTCGTTGGTCAGGGTGTGCGCTACCCCTTTTGGTCGGCGATCATGACGGCGTTTCTGATCGGACGTTTCATCGGAACCTTTCTCCCCAGCACCATCGGTCTGGATGGCTACACCTTGTTCGAAGCGGGTCGCTATTCGAACCAATGGCCGCGCTGCGTCACCGCCAAGGCCCTCGAGAAATTCATCGGTATCACGGGCCTCTTCCTCAGCATGGTGGTGACGCTTCCCTTCGGCTATCAGGTGATCGTCGACGTCGTGACGCAACTCGGTCGCCCCGACGCGGCGCCGCTGCTGGCCGCCGCCATCGCCGCCGTCGCCGGTGGCGCTTGTCTCGCCGTCATCACCGCTCTGGTATGGCCGGTGTTGCTGACGACGGCGATGGGCATCTTCGGCAGCGTCTTGCCGGGGGCGATTCGCACCCAGGTCGAGAGGCTGGCGAGTGCCGTCGGCGCTTACAAAGGCCAGGTGGGGCTTCTCTTCCTGACGCTGTTTTGCAAGTTCATCACCCACTTCACGACGGCGGTCGTCTATTTTTTCACCGCCCTTGCCATCGGTGTCGCGGCGGCGAAGTTCTGGCCCATCGTCTTCGGCTCGACGATCCAGATCCTGGCCACCGTTCTGTCGCCGACCATCGCCGGAGAAGGCGCGCGCGAGGCCTTCCAGGCACTGCTCTTGAAAGAACAGCTCGGCGGAGTGGCCCAGGCCGTGCTGTCGGCGGCTCTCGGATTCATCGCCGCCGAGGCGGCGACGATGTGGGGTGGCGCGTTCCTGTGGACGCGCAAACCCGGCTGGCGCCCGGCATCGACCCTCGTCGACGGCGAGCAGGTCGACTACGCCTGGATCGACGACAGCGAAGACGTCCGTTTTGATGCCGAGAAAATCGCCGCGGCAGCGCGCTGAGCATCCGCAAAACGAACACCGATGGGTGTTCGGATGAAAAACGGCGCTTAGCTGCCAGCTTCGAAGCGGGAGACGCGGTGTTTGACGGCGCCGTTTACAGTGAGCTTCTCGACGACGTTGCGGCCGCCGCAGCTCGGGCAGGGGAAGTAGCGGGTGTCGCCGTCGCGGCGCGCGGTGTGGGCGAGGTCGACGTTGAGCACGTTGTCGTCGCGTACCTCGTAGGCGAGCATGGCGTCGCAGGTATCGCTCAGACATCGCAGAACGCGGATCTTTGCTGCACTTTTCTTGGCCGGCTCTGGCATCTGCTGCGTCATAACCCCTGAGTGGCGTAGCGGCAAGGCCGGCACCTGCTCGGCGATTGCGCCGCCTTCTTTCCGAGGGGCGAGAAAGAAATCCCTTGCCATGCGCCGGTTGTCTGTGGTTGACTCACTGCCCCCCAGACTGTGTGTGGGTGGTGCGGATGTGGTTGCGGGGCTGGGAGTTCATCAGGGAGGTCAACCCGTGGATCATCATCACATCCTCGAAGAAGAGCGTATCGCGGACGAACGGTCGCGTGCTTCGACCGACCTGGGTAACGCGATCTCAGACCAGCCGATCCGTTCGCTGGCGTCGTTGAGAGACCCGATCTGCGTCGATCTCGATGCGACCGCTGCCGATGCGATCAACATGATGAAGTCGCACCACATCGGCTGTGTGCTGGTGGTCGAGAGCGGTCGTTTGGTGGGTGTCTTCACCGAGCGCGACGTGCTGCGCAAGATCGCCGATACCGATGCGAGACCCGAGGCGGTTCCGGTGCGCGACGTCATGACGTCCGATCCCGAGTGCCTGACGCTCGACGACAGTCTCGCCTACGCGCTGCACCACATGAGTGTCGGCGGCTTTCGCCATATTCCCCTGGTCGATCACGGCGGTCACCCGACCGGTGTCATCGCCATGCGGGCAATCGTCGACTTCATGGTCGACCTCTTCCCGCGCGAGGTTCTCAACCTGCCGCCCTCGCCGACGCACAACATCGCTCGCGAACGCGAAGGCGCTTGAGCGCAGCGTCGTTTCAGGGGAAGTCGACGACCGAGCCGTCGGCGAGCTCGAGCTTGCGCAGGACGCGCGGCGGCGGAACCATCGAGTAGGTGGGATCGCTGGCGATGACGAGGAGGGTGTCGTCGTCGTGCCAGGCGAGGTCGACGACGCTCATGCCGCTGACCGTGTAGTGTTGCAGGCCGCTGCGGTCCCTCGGATCGATGACGAACACTTCGAAGCGTTCGAATGAGTGATCGAGCTTGGCCTGTGCGGCCAGGGCGACCCGTTTTCCGTCCGGAGAGATCGCCAGGGCGCGCGCCGCGGCGGCTTCGCGGACGAGCGCACGCGGTGTGCCGCCGACCGGTAACCGCCAGAGCTGGCGATCCCAGTCGCCGGCCAGTAGGGCGTAGACGGCGGAGCCGTCGGGCGTCCACTCCCAGGCGACGGGCGGCGTCGGCCAGGTCATGAGAATGCGGTCGGCGCCGCTTTGCATGTCGAAGAGGTGCAGCTCGCAGATGTCGCCGCGCTCGGCGGCGTAGACGACGCGTGCGCTGTCGGCCGAAATGCGCGGCGCTGATAGTGCGGCATCGCGCAGTCGCACGAGCTCGCGCGACTCTTTTCCGCTGCGGTAGAGCAAACGGCTCTTGCGTGCTGAGACGATGCCGCTGGCGCCGCCGTCGACGTCGGTGTCGTGGCCGAGTTGTTCCTGTGTGCCGTCGCTGCCGTGCAGGGCAAAGAGCTTGGCGCGCTCACCGCGCGGTGGCTCGACCGCCAGGACGCGCGTTCCGTCGGTGCTCCAACGCGGTGACTGTTGCAGCCCGAGCTCGAACTCCCAGAGGTGGCGGGTTTGCCCCTTGTCGTCGATCTCGCGAATTCGCGCCGGCGCCCAGTCGTGCGGCTCACCCTCGACGATCATCCACGAGCCGCGCTGCGAGCGCGCGATCTGGCGCAGCCCGACCTCGCGCGGCAGGACGTTGTTGGCGCGGTACATGTCGGCGAGCAGGGCACGCGGATCGACGACGATTCTCTCGGCGTTGCCGAGCGGCGTCGCGGTGCCGAGGGCCATCTTCTGCGCTTCGGGCTGACCGCCGGGCGGTACCCGCCAGACCTCGACCGGCTCGCTGATTTCGACCGTCTGGTGATTGACGAGCTCGGCGCCGCCTTCCTTGGGGTCGAGCGACAGGTCGACCTGCGAGATCGTGTCGACCCACTGCGCGAAAAAGGTGTCCAGATCGACGCCGGATGCGGTCGCGAACGCTTGGCGAACATCGTCGCCGCTGACGGTGCGGTAGCGGAAACGCTCGACCAGCCCGCGCGTGGCGGCCGTGAATGCATCGTCGCCGATGCGTTCCTGCAGCATGTTGACGACGTAGGCCGCTTTGTTGCGCAATCCATCGGCACGCGACCGTTGCTCGTCGTGCAGGAACGACGCGTTCGCCAGTGTGCCCACGGTGGTCGGATCGAAGCTGCGCTGGCGGCGCCAGCGGAACTCGGCATCGGCGCCGAACTCGTCGCGCACGGCGAGGCGTGCGGCGTTGGCCGCCAGTCCTTCGATGGCCCAGGCGCTGCCCGATTTGGGGTCGGTCGGTTGCGTCCCAACTGCAGCGCCCCACCATGTCCGCGCGATGCCGTCGGCGATCGCCGCAAACCCGTGATCGCCGCCGCCAAAGTCGGTCGCTCGCAGGCCGACGACGCCGCTGCCGTCGGCGAGGGCATGGCGCAATCGCCGGCTGACGAAGAGGCTCTGTCGCGCCGCCGCTGCGGCGCCGTAGGCATCCCCCATGCGCGAGTAGACGCGTGCCATCGATTCGACGATCCGCTCGCCATCGATGTCGATGCCGTGGGCGACGAAGGCGCTGTGATCGACACCAGCGTCGCCGATCGAAGTGCGTGTGTAGCGGCCGGCAACCAGAGCCACGCCGGTTACCGGATGCGCCGTCGTCCAGCGCGTGCGGCGGGAGCTTCCCAGATCGGTGACGACCTCGGTCGAGCCAGCGTGGACGACTTCGAGCGAGGTTGGCAACGTCGCCTCGACGTCGGCGCGAAAGAAGCTCTTCATGTCGGTCGGGTACCAGAGGTCGGTAGGAGCGAGGATGACCTCGTCGGTCTCGACGACGCGCTGGCCGAACGGCTGGCGGCCGGACAGCGGATCGCCGCGGTAGGAGAGGCCGAGGGTTGCTGTCTCGCCGTCGGCCAGGGGCGTCGCCAGATCGACGACAGCCAGCAGCCAGAGCCGATAGTGGCGCAGTGGCGTCCGCTCGCCGGATTCGGTTTCAGCCCAGACGTCTTCGATGGATAGTCCATCGTTGAGCAGAAGGTAGACTCTGTCGCGCTCGGTCCCCGACGCTTTGACGCGCAGCCGCGCCGTTCCATCGAGGCGCCGCGCCGCCGGGTCGACCGAGACGGAGAGCGCTAGTTGATCGGTCGACTGGCCGTCGGTCAGCGCGGCGAAGCGCTGCACCGCACCGCGCATGATAGGGACGCTTCGGCCGGTGGCCGTGAGGTAGCCGCCGACGGCAAGCAGCAACACGGCCGCTCCGAATAGAAGGAAGCCAAGGGTGAGAAACGTCCGCACAAACCGCATCAGGTGCCCGCCATGCCGGGAATCGGCCCCTCTTTAATGCCCGGAACCCGCGCCCGGGACAAGGGAGCGGCCGGGGTTCGACGCAATCGGTGTCGATCGGCTATTGGGTTCATGCTGAGAACCTCGAACCCCGACGTCGCCCTGCCGATCGCGGAAGAGAAGGAGTGCCTGATGAGACATGCTGCGTGGATCCGGTCGTTCGTACTCGCTGCGTTCGTCTTCGGCTGTGGTGGTGGCGGTGGCGATCCAACGGTCGAACAAGCGTTCGAGCTGGGGCGGGTGTCTACTCTGGTGTTCTCCCACACCGCGGGCTTTCGCCACGCATCGATCGCCGACGCCGTCGAGCTCTTTTCGTCGTTGGGCGAGGACGAAGAGATCGACGTCACTTTCAGCGAAGACCCAGCCGTCTTCAACGATGGCGATCTCGCCGGTATCGACGTCGTCGTCTTCGCCAACACGACGGGCGACGTTCTCGACGACGAGCAGCAACTTGCGCTGCAGCGCTTCATCCGCTCGGGCAAGGGCTACGTCGGTGTCCACTCCGCTGCCGATACGGAGCACGGCTGGCCCTGGTACGGCCGCCTGGTGGGAGCGTACTTCATCTCTCATCCGCTGTTGCCGGTCGAGGTCGAGGTGACCACGGAGGACGGATCGCATCGCTCGACGACCCACCTCGCCGAGACCTTCTCGTTCACCGACGAGATCTACAACTTCGACCGCAACCCGCGCCGCGATCACTCGATCCTTCTGACGATCGACGAAGAGGGTTTCGTCTTTCCCAACATTCCCGACACGCCGTCGATGGGCGACGACCACCCGATTGCCTGGTACAAGGAGTTCGAAGGTGGACGTTCCTTCTACACAAATCTCGGTCACCGGCCGGAGACGTGGTCCGATCCGCGCTTCCGCACGCATCTGCTCGAGGGGATTCGCTGGGCCGCGTCGCCCACGACCTTCAACCGCATCATTCTGACGACGGTGCCACAGAACCCGATGGAGCTCGCCGTGGCCGGCGATGGTCGCGTTTTCTATATCGAACGCACGGGTGAGTTGCGCATCTGGTTGCCGGAAAGCGGGCGCATCGTCGAGGCCGGTGTGATCGCCGTCGATACGACGTCGGAGAACGGCCTCCTCGGGCTGACTCTCGATCCGGACTTCGACCGCAACCGGCGCCTCTACCTCTACTACTCGGCACTGATCGAGGACGAGCCGCCGTCGCCGCCCGGTCGCAACGTTCTTTCGGCGTTCACACTGAACCCGGACGACACGCTCGACATGGGCAGCCGCGAGGACTTGTTGCAGGTTCCCAGTGAGCGCCAGTGCTGTCACGAGGGAGGCTCGCTTGCCTTCGCGCCCGATGGCACGCTCTTTCTTTCGCTCGGCGACAACACGGATCCCTTTCCGGCAGAGGGCTTTGCGCCACTCGACGAGCGACCGGGACGGGAGAGGGAGAACTCCCAGCGCACGGCGCAGAACCCTTTCGACCTGCGCGGCGGCATCGTACGCATCAACCCCGACGGCTCGATTCCCGACGGCAACATGTTTCCCCGCGACGGCTCGCTCGGCCGGCCGGAGATCTACACGATGGGCAATCGCAATCCGTTTCGCATCGCCGTCCACCCCGACAGCGGCCGCCTCTACTGGGGCGAGATCGGTCCGGATGCGATCGGCGACACGGAGCGCGGGCCGCGTGGCTACGACGAGATCAACTTTACCGACGAGCCGGCCAACTTTGGTTGGCCCTACTGCATCGGCGACAACCTGGCCTACGCCGATCGCGATTTTGCCACCGGCGAGCTCGGTGAGCCATTCTCCTGCGAAGGCTTCGTGCCGGCCTTTCTGTCCTACGACTACACGACCGTCTCCCATCTCGTCCTCGGCGACGCCTTCGACCCGGAGGTCGGGCTCTCCGGTCGTTCGGCCATGGCCGGCGTCGTCTACCAAGCCGCCGCCGACGCCCCCTTTGCCCTGCCCGAGCCGTTTCGCAACAAGCTGCTGATGACCGAGTGGACGCGCGACATCATCGCCGCCGTCGATGAAGAGGGCGACGCCGGTTCGGTGCTCACGCGCCTGTTGCCGTGGGAGCGCTTTCGCCGTCCCATCGATTTGGCCGTCGGTGCCGACGGCGCGCTCTACGTGCTCGAGTTTGGCACGGCGTTCTTTGGCGACAATGCGGATGCCCAACTCTCACGCATCGAGTACTCGGCCGACGGGAGGCTGTCGCCGGTGGCGCGCGTCTCGGCATCGATGACGGCGGGTCGCGCACCGCTCGAAGTTTCGTTCTCGTCCGCCGGCTCGCGCGCACCGGCGGTCAACGACACGATTGCCACGTACCAGTGGGATTTTGACGGCGACGGCAGCATCGACTCCGAGGCGCCTTCGCCGGTCTTCGTCTACGGCGAGACGGGCCACTTCACGGCGACGCTGACGGTCGTCGGTAGCTCCGGCCGGCGATCTTTTCCGGCGACCCTCGACATCGTCGTCGGCAACACCGTCCCAACCGTCGAAATCGTCTCGCCACGCAACGACGTCACCGTCGATCTCGGCTCGATCGTCGAGCTGCGCGCGACGGCCTCTGACCTACAAGACGGCAGCGTCCTCTGCGACGAAGTGCGCTGGGACATCCGGTTGGGTCACAACGCCCACTCGCATCCGCTCTTCAATGCCTCCGGGTGCGAGGCCGAGTTCCTCGCGACGCTCGGCGGACATGGCGACCAGGGGACGCTGTTCTACGCCGTCGAGGTCGTCTACACCGACCGCGGAGGTGCCGGCGGCGAGCCCGCCCTGACCGGTCGCGACGGCATTCGTATCAACGTCCGCTGAGGGGCCAGCGAGGCTCGGGTGAATTCACATTCACCCGAGCCTCGATTCAATTCAAGAGAGGAGTTGAGGTGTTTCCCGCAACCTGCTGATCACAATTCTGAATCCAAGATTAAAATGCCGTCATTTTTGGTCTTGACATGGAAGATGTCGGTTTGCTAAGAAGCTTCTCACGTGGGGCTGTGGATCGGGTTCAGACCTGGAACGGCAACAAAGGTGAGCTGACGATGGGTAATTGGTTGAGGTGTGGTGGTGATTTTGAGGTCCCAGACGAGCTCGCCGGCGTCTTCGCCTTCCGCGCAGGTGGCATGGCTACGTTCCGTGTCAGTTCCCCCCTCCTGCCGGAATCTTGACGCCTAAGTGCCGGGAGGGCTCGCGCCCTCCCGGCCGCCCTCCGACCGTTGCGCTGGCCGAGAATCGACTCAGCGCACGGCTTTCATCTTGGTCGGCGTGTTCTTCTTGAAGTCGGCCGGCGTGAACTCCGACTGCCAACACGTCGTGTCGTCATCGCGCAGCAACTGTACCATCAGCGAGCCACCGGCAAAATATTGACTGGCATTGGCGGCTCCGGGCAGGAGCAGGTTGGTGCCGCGCCCCTTCCACAAGAGCTTGGCCTTGCCGGCGCCGGCTTTCAGGCCGACCTGGAGCACGCCGTCGCTGTTGGTGTCTTTGTTCTTGAACTTGAATCCCTTTGGCGCCGCGATGGACCCGGTCTTTTTCCAGCAGGGCTTCGATCCGCACGTTCCGCCTGGGCTCACGGTTGCCTGGGCGACGACCGCTCCGTCTTCCCACAGGCAAAGCGAGTAGCCGGTGCTCAGAACGGGATCGCCGAAGTCGGGCAGATTTGCCGTACCCTTCAGCCACTTCCAGACCAGCTTGTCTTTTGACCCGGTAAAGAGCTCGTCCTTGATGACGAGAGCGCTCTTGGCCGATGTCGTGCACGCGCTGGGCGCGCCGCAGGACGAGGGCTCGCCGCTGCAGACGAAACAGGTTTCGACGTCGCAGGAGGTGTCGCAGCCGTCGCCGCCAGCGGTGCCGCCGTCGTCACACTGCTCGCACGAGGCCTGGATGACGCCGTCGCCACAGGTCGACTGGCCGATGCAAACGCCGGCCTGACAGGTGTCGGGCGTCGTGCAGGCGTCGCCGTCGGTACAGGCGGTGCCGTTGGCGAGAGTCGTTCCGCTGCAGACGCCGGCCTGGCAGGCTTCGCCGGTCGTGCACGAGTTCTCGTCGTCGCAAGCGAGGCCGTCGTTGGCGGGATCGGAGCAGAACGTTCCGAAGCTGGTTGCCGTCACCTGGTAGGTGCCGCTGCCGCTCGAACGCGTCGCCAGCGCATACCAAACTCCGCCGGTGGGATTGTTGAGATCGCAGCTTGCGTACTGGCCGCCGCCGAAGGCGCCGCAGTCGAACACCGACGTGGTCGGCGGTGCTCCCTGGCGAACATACAAATCGAAGTCGGCGGTGCCGTTGTCCTCGCCGTTGAGCGTGACGCGGAGCAGGGAGGCTCCCTGGTCGATGCTGAAGGAATGCAGGCGTTCCGTCGTCGAGCCGGTGAGAAAATTTTCAAAGGAGAAGATTTCGACGTCGACGTCACCGACGTGCGGGCCACTGCCGCACAGGGTGTTGTTGAGATCGGCCCCGCCCCAGGTCTGGATGTCGCTGGCGTAGAACGAAACGCGGGTGTCGAAGCTGTTGTCGAACGGCATGCAGCCGGAGGTATTGCCGCCCGATGTGATACCGGCGACGACGGTTCCGCCGCCCGGGTCGATGAACAGCGGCCCGCCCGAATCGGCGTTGCAAGTGTTGGAGTTGCTCGCCGGTGGGCCGAGAGGATTGTTGAAATCCCAACAGATGGAGGTCGTATTCGAAACCCCAAAAGTGCAATCGGCGATGGCGACGCTGCCGAAGCGCTTGATGCCGAAGTCGAGCGCGCCGCCGCCGGTCTTGCCGAACCCGACGATCGTCCCCTGCGTGCCGTTGACGTGGCCGCCGGTCGTGTCGATCGGTGTCGGCGAGATTCCGCTCACCGGAGTAGCGAGCTTGAGCACGGCGAGGTCGGCGACCGGAAAGGAGTACGCTGCCGGCACGTTGATTTGAGTCACCGCGTGGAATCCACCGTGTTGGAAGAACACCGTGTAACTCGCCGGGTTCAAGTCGTCTTCGACGCAGTGCGCGGCGGTGAGAAAGGTCTCGCAGCCGATCAAGGTGCCGGTGCAGTGGGACGAAGCGGTCGCCGGATTGCCTCCCAGTAAGAGGGCGCCGGTCGTGGGAAAGTCCTGCGTCGTCAGACCGTTGACGATGCGCGGTGCAGGGCCGTCGAAGTAGTGTGTCTCTGCCGATGCCTGTACGACGAAGAGCGCGCCGCATGTGACGATCAAGGTCAGAAATGGAGTCGTTCGCCTCACCGCTCCCCCCTTTTCGGATGCAAGAGAAGCGCGGTCGATCAAGCGAACCCGCGCCCTGCCGGTTACGCAGCAACCCTCAAGGATTGGCATCCATTAGGCAAGGGATTTCTCACATGGCGCGCAAAATTTCGCCTTGCGCAAAGCCTGTGCGTTCGTCCATGTCGCACAAGGTCTGGTGCGCGGCGATAAATGGCCGTTGCGCAAGTGTTTGCCGGCACTGCTCAGGCTGAGTTTGCGCGATTGTATTTCTTCGAAGGTACGGTGGTATCCGGTTGAAGCGATCTTCCAATCACGGCCGACGAGACGATGTTTGTCCTCGCGCAAGTTCTGGAGGCGGCGATCAATCGCCGTTGCGCAGGTGTTTGCCGGCACTGCTCAGGCTGAGCTCGCGCGATTGTATTTCTTCGAAGGTGCGGTGGTATCCGGTTGAAGCGATCTTCCAATCACCGCCGACGAGGCGATATTCGTCCTCGTAGAAGGCGGCTCCCCAGAGCATCATTTTCTGCTTGGTGAAGAAGATTCTGTCCTCGAGATACCAATAGCCGGTCGCGCGATCGGCATCGATGATCGAAATTTCGGGATGATGTCCCTGGTGCAAGGAGATGACGTCGGGGTCGCTCAGCGAGTCGCGCAGAAAAGCCATGATTGCGTCGACTCCCTCGAAAGAATACTTGCCGCTGTCGTACCAGGAGCGGGCGTCGCTGGTGAAGCACGCCGCCATCTCGTCCCACTTCTTGCTGTCGAGGAAACGAAAGTAGCGGTACTTGAGCTGCTTGATCGCCTCGATGGCTGCTAGATCGGACATCGTCTCTCCCCTGCCGGTTGCGGCACAGCCTCGATTGATTCGCGCCCGGGTGTCAAGGAGCTTGTTTGACGGTGCCGGCCGCGGAGTGATCGTCCGAGTTCGTGTGCAACGGGCTGGGTATTGCTTTGCCGCTTGACGATGCCGGTGTTCGAGTGATTGCTTTGCGCGGATGGATTCCCCGCAGTCCCTCTACGAGCGCGATGGAGATCTCTTCGTTCCCACCGCGTTGACGCGCGGGCCCTGGCATCCCAATGCTCAGCACGGCAGCGCGCCCGGGGCGCTGCTGGCCACGTGTGCCGAGACGGCGGCTGGGGGCGACGAGATGGCGATCGCTCGTCTGACTGTCGAGCTCCTGCGTCCGGTGCCGCTGTCGCCGCTCGCCGTCGCGACGACGGTCGAGCGCCCTGGCCGCAAGGTGCAGTTGCTCGGACTGTCGCTGATCGACGGTGACCGAGAGGTAGGGCGTGCGCGGGTGTTGCGCATCCGGACGACGCACGTCGAGCTGCCGGAAACTCTGAGCGCCGATGTCGCGCCGCCACCGGGCCGGCGCGGTACGCCGAGTTTACCGTCGTGGGATCTCGACCCACAGAGCATTTCCTTTCACTCGCACGCGGTCGAGCACCGCTTTGTCGGTGGCGCTTTCGATGGCCCCGGGCCGGGAACCGATTGGATCAGGCTGCGCTACCCGATCATCGGCGGCGAGTCGGTGGCGCCGGTGGCGCGCGCCATCGCCGCGGCGGACTTCGGCAACGGCGTCTCCTGGGAGCTCGACCGCAAGCAGGGGTATTCGTTCATCAACCCCGACCTCACCGTCTATCTGATGCGCATGCCGGAAAGCGAAGCCGTGTGCATCGAGTCGCGTTCGCGCTACCAGCCAAACGGCATCGGCATCGCCGAGTCACTGGTGTGGGACGAGCGCGGCCCGATCGGCCGCGCGGTGCAGAGCCTGCTGATCGACCGCGAGAAGGGGTGAGACTAGTTGCCGTTCTTTGCCGGGGCGAAGGCCTCGAGCAATTCGAGATCGGGCCCCATCTCGCCGTCGCTGCGAATGGGTTGCAGGCAGACGTGAGTTGCGCCGGCGTCGTAGTGAGCTCGCAGGCGTTCGGCGATGGCTTTCTCGTCGCCCCAGGCGAACACCGCATCGATCAGCGAGTCGCTGCCGCCGTTCTCGAAGTCGTCGTCGGTGAAACCGAGCGACTTCCAGTTGTTGCGGTAGTTGGGCAGTCCCAGATACGTCCCAAGATGTTGGCGGCCGAGCTCGCGCGCCCGGCTCGCGTCTTTGACCAGAATGGCTTTTTGATCGGGGCATAGCCACGGGCCGTTGCCGAGGATCTCGCGGGCGCGAGCGGTGTGCTCCGGAGGTACGTTGTAGGGGTGGGCGCCGTGTGTCAGCTCGGCGGCGAGGGCCAGCATCTTCGGTCGCAGCGCGCCGATGACGATCGGCGCCTCTTCGCTCGGCGGTGGGCCGACGTAGAGGGCCTTGGGCATCGCCTCCAGAACACGACGCATCACCGTCAGCGGTTTGGCGTAGTCGTGGCCGCGCAGGTCGGCGACCATCGGTTTGTGCGATACGCCGAGGCCGAGAAGAAAACGGCCGCCGGAGAGCTCCGCCAGAGTCTGCTGCAGAGCGCGCAAAGCCATCGCGTCGCGGGCGTAGATATTGGCGATGCCTGTGGCGAGAACCAGCCGTTCGGTTTTTGTCGCCAGATAGGTTAGTAGAGCGAACGGGTCACGGCCGACGGCTTCTGGAATCCAAAGCGCGCCGTATCCCCATTCGTCGATCTTCTCGGCAAAGGTAGCTGCCTCACCGATCGACAAAGTGTCGAGGAAGGTCCAACATCCGAGTCGACCTGGATCCATGCGCTTCTCTCCTATTCGGTCAGTGGTGTCGTTCGATTCGCCAGCCGTTGCCGATCTCTGCCAGAAAGGTCATCGCAGGCCGCGGCCCAGGGCCTCGATCTTCTGCTTGTAGATTTCGGCGTCCTTTTCGTTGCCGCTCTTGTCGTACATCCCAGCCAGGGCCAAGAGGATGTCGATGTTGGCCGGATGCCGTTCCGCCGCTCGTTGCATGACGCGCAGGGCTTCGCTGGTGTTGCCGCGCGAGTTCAAGGCGAGGGCATAGACGTAGGCGTAGCGGGGGTTGTCGGCGGTGATGCTCGCCGCCGCCTCGAGCTCGGTGAGGGCCTCGCCGACGCGACCCTGGCGCACGTAGGAGAGCCCGAGCGCGTGGCGTATGTCGCCGCTGTTGGGGTTGATTTTCAAGCCGCTGCGCAGCACTCGCTCACATTCCTTTTCGTTGCTTTCGATACGGTGGAAGTCGGCAAGGTTGACGTAAGCCGGTGTGAAGTACGGACCGATCTCGATGGCGCGCTGGTAGGCGGCTTTGGCATCGTCGCGGCGTCCCTGGCGGGCGAAAAGCGAACCCAGATTGTGGTGCGCCATCGGCCGATCGGCGTGCACTTCCTGGCCGCTGCGGTACTCGCCGACCGCTTTGCCGAGGTCGGTGGCGAAGCCGTCGGGCAAGCGCGCGGCGAGCTCGACGAGGGCGTAGGCAGCCTCGCTGCGCACGGCGCGGCGGGGGTCTCGCAGCAGGTGAACGCCGGCGGGAATGCGCTGCTCGGGTGGCAACGCGTCGAGGGCGCGCGCCGCCGCGACTCGCACCAGCGGATCGGTGTCGCGCGCCGCGCGCTGTATTGCCGGAGCGGCGGCCTCGCGGGCGGCGGCGAGCTCTTCGATCGCAGTGGCGCGGACGATCGCCGGGGTGGCGTCGTCGCCGCTCAAGTCTGCCAGCGCCTGGGTAACCGAACCCTTGCGGGCGGCGGCGATGATCGTCGACCAATGTGCCGCTGGCGCCTTCCCCGTCCACTTGGCGATCGCCGCCGTCGCCCAGAAGGGATCGCGGTCGGTGTGACACGCGGTGCAGGGGTTGGGTGCACTGGTGTCGGGGCTCAGGTGCGGCATCGGGATGCGAAAGCCGTGGTCGCGTCTCTCGTCGATCTGCATGTAGGTTCGCCCCGGCATGTGGCAGGTGACGCACTGGTTGCCGGGCGCCGTGGTGTGGTGGTGGTGATTCTCGGCGTCGTAGGAGCGTTTGGCCAGAGTCGGAAAACGCGCATTGCCATTGGCGTTGTGACAGGTGACACACAACGCGTTGCCGGGCACGCGCAACTGCAAAGAGTGTGGCTCGTGACAATCGCCACAACCGACACCGCGAGCGTGCATCTTGCTCTGCACGAACGAGCCGTAGACGTAGACCTCGTCGAGAATCTGTCCGTCGTTGTAGTACAACCCGGCGCGCAGGTGGTCGGGCACGTAGTGGTCGAGAAACGGCGCATCGACAGCGCTGGGCTCGGCGATGAGTGAGCGCCGGGAGTGACAGGGCGAGCAGACGTTGAGCTCGGCGGTCTTGGCGTTGCTCCAATCGACCGGCAAGCGAGGGCGCTTCTCCGCCGCGCCGCTCCAGTCGGCATGCGCGGCGCCCGGTCCGTGGCATGCTTCGCAGCCGACGTCGATGTCCTGCCAGGTCGTCTGGTAGGTAGCGGTGGTAGCGTCGTAACCTTTGCGCAAGTGTGTCGAGTGGCAATCGGCGCACTGGCTGTTCCAGTTGTAGAACGGGCCGCTCCAATGCAGTGGATCACTGGCCGGAAGGTCGGCGTCGTCGGGGGAGAGGTGGAACCAGCGCTGGCCGCCGAGCTCCTGGGCCCGTGAATCCCAGGCGATGTCGAGAGCCTGCAGGCGACCACCGGGGAGTGCGACCAGATACTGTTGCAGTGGCTCGACGCCAAAGGTGTGACTCACTGCGAAGTCGCCTGCCTTGCCGCCCGGACCGGTGGTGTGGACCCAGTACTTTCCGTCGCGGCGGAAAAAGCGCGTGGTCTTTCCGGCGGCGGTGAACTGGCGGTCGGCGAAATCGCCGAGCACCGATGTTTCGTTTGCCTTCTGCATGGCCAGGTCGTGGTGCGAGCCCTGCCAGCGCTGGAAGTGTTGATTGTGGCAGGGCGCACACTTCGCGCTGGTGGCGTACTCCGCTTCGCCTGGTGCGCTGGCCGTCGAAACCAGCGATACGGCAAGCGCGGCGTCGAGTAACCAGCGCGCCGGGTTGGCTAGGCGCCGAGTGGTGGTCGTTCGTCGATCCACGGTTGGATCTCTTCGAGCTGTGCTGCGATCTGCAGGAGAAGGTCTTCGCGGCCGAAGGGCGCGACGAGCTGGCAGCCGATCGGCAAGCCGGCGACTCCTTCGCGCGTCCGGTAGAGCGGCACGGAAATCGCTGGTTGACCGGTCATGTTGAACGGAAGCGTGAACATGCCGTAGGGCGCCGAGCCGAAGAGGGGGCGCAGTGGCTCCTCCGCCGTCGACGTCAGCGCGCCGATGGGCGGCGGCGGGGCGCCGACCGTTGGTGTGAGGAGGAGATCGAAGCCACCCTGCCACCACGCCGCCATGCGTCGGCCCAGGCGGTGCACGTATTCGAGGCGCTGGAGTAGATCTGTCGCCGACAGGGCGCGCCCGCGTTCGGCCATGAACCACGTTACGGGTTCGACGTCGGCTTCGCCGAGTGTCCGGCCGACCGCCTCTCCCCAGTGCAGGAGGGCGCGTGCGGTGTTGGCGGCGACGATGTCGACATAGGTCGCTGCGTTGTCGGGATCGTCCATTGCCTCGGGGTAGGACTCCTCGATCTCGTGACCGGCATCGCGCAGCAACGCGGCAGTGTGCCTGACGGCGGCGCGGCATTCGCCGTCGACCTCTTCGCCGCGGGCACCCCGCGCCATCATGCCGATGCGCAACGATGGCACCGCGACGTCGAGGGAAGAGGAAAAGCTCGCCGCCGGTGGTGGTGCCGTGTAGGGGTCGCCTGGCATGGCGCCGCTGATCGCATCGAGAAGAGTGGCGATGTCGCGCAGCGAGCGGGCGACGACGAACTCGCTGGAGAAGCCGTTCCAGCGTTCGCCCAATCCCGGGCCAAACGAAGTGCGTGCGCGGGTTGGTTTGAGGCCGACCAGGCCACAGGCGCTGGCGGGAATGCGGATCGAGCCGCCGCCATCGCTGGCGTGCGCCAGGGGGACGATGCCGGCGGCGACCGCCGCCGCGGCGCCGCCGCTCGAGCCGCCCGGGCTGTGGTCGAGATTCCACGGATTGCGCGACGGGCCGAAGGCCTGCGGCTCTGTCGTCGGCAGCAGCCCGAGCTCGGGTGTGTTGGTGCGGCCGAGGGAGATCAAGCCGGCCAGGTGAAAACGCTGCGTCAGAAACGCATCCTCTCGTTCGATCCACTGCGCTTCTTTGAGGGCGCGCATGCCGGCGCAGTAGCGAACCCCCGCTTCCTGGGCACCGATGTCCTTGAGGAGAAACGGCACCCCGGCAAACGGTCCGCTCGGTTCGGCGTCACGCGCAGCCTTACGCGCCTGTGCATAGGTCGGCGTGACGACAGCGTTGAGGTCGCCGTTCAGGCGCTCCAGTCGTTCGATCGCGGCGCCGGCGAGCTCGACACGAGAAATCTCGCCACGGCGCAGGAGCTCGGCCTGCGCCGTGGCGTCGAGATAGAGAACTTCGGTCGCGCTCACGAATCCGAGGTTACGTCGACCGAGCGCGCCGGCTGGGCGCGCAGCGACGTCGCTGCTGGGTAGTCGGTTGGCACCGTCGCGCCATCGACGACCGGCAAGACGACACTCGACGGGTACATCGATCCGTAGCCGACGCTGTTGACGACGTCACCATCTTCAGGGAGCACGTCGTATTTCCACAGCACGCGGCTCTCGCCCGGCGAGCCGACGGCGATGCGGATCTTCGACCCCGCTCGGAAAGCGTGAGCAAAGGGGAACATCTCGACCCGAACACTGACGAATTCGCCCGGCGGTAGCAGCGCTTCGTCGACCTCCAGGTGGGTGTGCACCGGCCGCAGCTCGCTCGAGCGCGATTCGTCCAACACCCGTCGGGCCGCCCGCAGCCATCCGTTTTGGATGTAGACCTCGAAGCCGTCGGGCCGCACTTCGCTCAACGTTACCTGCAAGTCGGTGTCCATCGCCGTCGACTTCAACCAGAGGTCGACGCTGGCCGAGCCGACCATCACTGTATCGTCAGCCAGGGCATCGCTGGTGAAGACGAGCTCGTCATCGGTGCTCACGAAGTCCCAATGCCAGTCCGGCTGAGCCCGCCAGGCGGCACTGCTGCCGCCGTCGAGGCTGAGCTCCTGTGAATGATCCGGGTTGTAGTCATAGGACAGCTCGCCGCTGTCACCGGGAACCTCGCCGGCCAGTCCACCGTCGGCGGTGAAATAGAAGCGCGTCGGCACCACCTCGGGAACCGGCCAATCGGAGAACGTCATCTCGAATCCGGGATACGGCGCGCCGGGCTCGCCGGAGCCAGCTCCGTTGTCGAAGAGGATTCGAACTTTTGGATCTGCCTCGAAGGCTGACCGAGCGTCTTCGAGGGACATGCCGACGAAACGCGGAGGCGGTGCCTCGATACCGGTGACGCCGAAGATGCTACGCCCGACTTCGGCGATTGCGATGGCGCCGAGAGCCGGGAACTCGCGTACTTCGTCGGCGACGTAGAGCGTGTAGAACTCAAACATGCGCGCGAAAATGAGCGGGCCGAGCGAGTCGGTGTGCCCGCCGTTGGTAATCGTGAAGTGAACGTTGTCGTGGCCGGTGAAGCGATCGAGCATGGTTGGGAAATGGCCGCCGGTCTGCTCGTCCTGCCAGGCGCCGGCGAGGAAGACCGGTACGTTGATCCTGTCGACGAAAGTCACCGGCGAGAGCGGTGCTGCGATTTCTTCGGTGTAGTAGGGGTTGTCCTCGATCTGCTGGAAGATGTCCGGCGCCTGGTCTTTGAGCTTTTGGTTGTCGATGCAAATCTGATCGCCTTCGTCCATACGGTCACGCGACCAGCGCTGTCCCCCGGCTTGCGCATCGCGCTGGCGATCGGCCGCCCAATCGACAGCGAACCCGTTGTTGAGAATGCCGCCGGGGTAGAGCGTCGACGGTGTCTCTGAGATGACCGACAGCGGCGCGATCGCGGCGAGGTGGGGCGGTTGCAGTTGGGCGGTGAAGAGCTGTGAGATGCCCGGGTAGGAGATGCCGATCATGCCGACCTTGCCACCCTTGACCCAGGGCTGGCGTGCGATCACTTCGATGGCGTCGTAGCCGTCGGTGCTCTGCGCCGGCTCGAAGTAGTCGAAGGCACCGCCGGAGCAGCCAGTGCCGCGCATGTTGACGCCGACCGTCACGAAGCCGATCAGCGGGCCGATGAGGACGCCCGGCTCGTTCAAGTTGGGGTTGGCCGGGTCGTAGCCCGAGTATTCGATCAACGTCGGAAAAGGCCCGTCGTCGAGGGTGACGCCGGCTGGCACTACGACGTTGATGGCCAGCAACGTGCCATCGCGCGTGCGCAGGTAGCCGTAGCCCTCGCCGATCTCCTGCCCTTCGTAGGTCGACGGATGAGGGTGATCGTTCATCGCCAGCACGGTGACCGGACCGACCGTGGCCATGGCGGCGCTCGTCGTCGCTGACGGGGCGGTTACCTGAACGGTATAGCCATCCCCGGCGTCGAGACCGCGAAACGCATACGAGCCGCGCCCGTCCGCCTCACCGGTGGCGATCGCCGTGCCCGACGGATCCATGAGCACCAGTCCGCTGCCGGGCATCAGGTCGGTGATGTAGATTTGATGGATGCTGCCGATCAACGCCGGCGCACCCGGAGGCCTCGTCGACGTTGCGGTCGGTACGCTATCGTCAGGTGTCGGCGTCGGTGTTTGCGTCGCCGCGGTGCCGGTCATCACTGGCGTCGGTGTGAAGGTCGCCGCGGTGCCGGTCATTACCGGCGTCGGTGTGAACGTCGCCGCGGTGCCGGTCATGATCGCCGTTGGCGTCGACGTCGGCGGCGCGATGGTGTTGGTCGGTGGCGCGACGGTGTTGGTTGGCTGTGCGACCGTGTCGGTCGGCTCGGCGGTTGTCGTTGGTACGGCGGTGTCGGCGGGTGTCGCCGTGTCGACTGGTGCTTCCGTCGCGGTCGCCGGAACATCGGTGGCGCTCGGTGTCGCTGTCGGTACGCCGGATGTCGCTGTTGGTACGCCGGGTGTCGGTGTGATCGTGCGCACCGTGTCCGATTCGCAACCTGCTAGAGCGATCGACGCTGTTGCTATGAAAATGGCCAAACGGCCAAGGCCTGTTTGCATCATGAGACACGCCCCCTCATCGGTACTGAACGGTTTCGATGGCCGGCCCGAGCCCGGACCGGTGAAGTGAAGAAACCGAACCTATGAAGCCTGGGTCGAGGAGAGTCAAATGAAACCGGGCAGTCCCAATTCGCGTCACTGCGCGCCGACGTAGCGCTGCGTAATCGCGTGCAGGCGGTCGCTGAGCGATCGCGTCATGTTGACCAGCACCTGTGCTGCGATGCGCGGATAGCGCCGGCGCAGCCGCTCGATGAAGTCCTCGTCGATGACCAGAGCCTCGACGTCGCCGCTGGCGATGACGTCGGCGGTGCGCTCGTCCTGGCGCACCAAGGCCATTTCGCCGAATGCCTCACCGCGCCCCATCTCGGCGATCTTGTGACGCTTCTTGCCGTCCGCCGCCCAGACCTCGGCGCCGCCTTCGAGCAGCACGTACATCTCGTGGCCGTGCTCGCCCTGGCGCACGATCGCCTCGCCGCCGGTGTAGCGCTGTAGCTTGCCCATGAGGACGACGACCCGTGCTTGGGCCGGGCGCAAGCCGGCGAGCAGTGGAATGGTGTTGGTCGGATCCTCGCCGAGCTTGACGCCGACCAAGTCCCACAGCGTGATGATGCGAGTCGTCGCCAGCAGCGCCGGCAGCACCACGAGGTTGGCGAGCAAGGCGGCGGCCAGAGTGAAGGCAGTGAGGTAGCCGAAGGAGCGAATCGGTACGAAGCTCGAGCCAGCGAAGACGAGGAAGCCGAGGAGCAGGGCCGTCGTGGTGAAAACGATGGGAACGCCGACGCTCTGGATCGTTGCCACCAGGGCGGCGCGCTGGTCGGGATCCTTGCGCGCGTTGCGGCTGAAGTTGGTCATGAAGTGGATGGTCGAATCGACGGCGATGCCGAGGGCGATGGTGGCGATGAGGCTCGTGCCGAGGTTGAGATAGATGCCAAACCAACCCAGCAGGCCGTAGAACACGGCGATCGCCAGAACGTTGGGAAGCAGGGCGAGCAACCCCACCCACGGCGAGAGAAACATCAGCGACATGACGGCGAAGATGACCAGCAGAGCGAGCGAGAGCGAGCGGATCTGTCCGAGCAAGATCTCCGAGGCGGTGCCGGTCATCAGCACCAGCGTTCCGGTCGGCGTTGCGCGCAGATGTCCGGGAAAGTTGGCGGCGACGTACTCTCGCACGCGCTCGAGCACGACCTCGGTGGCGCGCGAGCCGCTGAGGGAAGTTCGCACGAGGACGTTGCCGGTCTTGAAGTCCGGCGTGACGACACTGGCGAAGGACGGCGCGTTCTTGCGCACCAGATTGATCAGAGGTTGTAGGCTGCTCGGGTCCTGCCAGAACGGCTCCGGCGCTTCGAAAGGCACGAGGTTTCCATCCTCATCGATGGTGAAGTCCTCCTCACCGCTCTGCGTGCCGCGCTCCATCAACTCGAGGTAGTCGACCAGGGAGATACTGCCGTGCACGCCGGGCAGGGTTTGCAAGAAGGACTGTAGATCGCGGATGCGGCGCAGGGTTTCCCACTGCGCCATCGGCTCTTCCGAATCGCTTTCAACGACGATGTAGAACGGGCTGCTGCCGACGATCGTGTCGTTGATCGCCTGGTTGTCGCGGCGCACGCGCGAGTCGGGGTCGAAGTAGCCGAGAAAATCGGAGTCGATGTGGATCTTAGCGAGCGCCAACAGCGTCGCCACGCCGACCGCCGCGGCGATTGCGAGGACGGCGCCGCGCGAGCCGTAGGCGCCGGCACCCAGGGCTCCCAGCGCCTTGCGTATTCCCAGCGCCTCGGCCGGTGGTGCGGCGTCGGCGCGCCCTGACGTTGGCCAGGCGACGAGCAGGGCCGGCAGCAGCGTCAAACAGGCGAGGGCGAGGAAAACGACGCCGGCGACGGCGAAAATTCCGAGCTCGCGGATGGCGGTGATTTGATTCGTGCCCAATGCCGCGAAACCGACGATGGTCGTGCCGGCGGAAATGAGCAGAGGGGACCAAACGCGCATCAGGGCGCCGCGCACTGTCGCAGCGTCGGGGACGGAGCCGGCATCGAGCTGTTCGTAGTAACAGGACAACACGTGGATCGCGTACGAGCTGCCGATGACGAGGATCAGGGGTGGCAGGATGAAGGTGCCGAGGTTGATCGATTTGCCGGCGAGCACCATCGCCGCCAGGGTCCAGACGAGAGCGGCGACAACGGTCAGCATGGGCGCGACGACGGCGCGCAGGCGGCGGAACGAAAACCACAGAGTGGCGAGGACCAGAGCCAGGGCGATTGGTGTGAACAGGTAGAGGTCGCGCCGCATACTGGCGGTTGCTTCCTCCTTGATGTGGGCGGTGCCCGTGTAGAAGAGATCCTCGGGCCCGCGCTCCTCGTCGAGGATGGCGAGGATCTTCTCATCGATGCGCAGATCAGAGTACTCAGCGTCGCTCAGGTTATCGAAAAAGACGTTGATCGCCGAGCCGCGCAGATCGGGCGAGACGAGATTGATGGCGAAGAGCGGCGTCCCCTGCAGCTGCTCTACGAGCTCCGCCCGCTCGCCGGCGGACGGCGGTATGCGCAAGATGAGCGGCGGTGGGCTGAAGGCATCGCGCGACGGATTGACGGCGTTGGTCAGGCTGACGACGCGCTCGACGCCATCGATATTCTCGAGAGCGGTGGTGATGCGGCGGATCTTCTCGAGCGTCACCTTGCCGAGCAGATCGTCGGAGCGGATACCGACGACGCCGATCTCGTCACTGCCGAAAGTTGCGCGCACACCGTCGTAGAAGTGCACATCCGGACTGTCCGACGCCATGATGTTCTCGAGCGAGCTCTCGATGCGAATGCGCAGAGCCAGCACGAGAGCAAGGCTGGTTAGGACCGCTGCGGCGATCAGTATCGCGCGCGATCGATTCGTAACCCAAGCGATGAACGAGACCATCGGCGACTGGCGCTATAGCCCGCGCGTCGCCCCGGCGCCATCGGCAAGAGGAGTGCAAACGGGGTCGGACCTATTCAAACCGCTGAAAGAGTGCGACTTTCAGTGAATTTCCGAGGCGTATTCGCCGCAAACGGCGCCGTTTCGCAGGCAGAATCGCTCGTTTACGACAGGGCCGGTGAGCTGTGACGGGTTCACTGGCTGCGGTGGTGTTGACGGCGGTTGGTGATAACAAAGAGCCATGGCTGGGCCGCTCCAGGGAGTGCGTGTCATCGACGTCAGCGAGGTGATCTCGGGGCCGTTGGTCTCGCTGATCCTCGCCGATCAGGGGGCGGATGTCGTCAAGGTCGAGCCTCCCAAGTACGGCGAGGAGAGCCGCCAGCTCGCCAACTACCGGGCCGGAATTTCGGCGCTCTACGTCAACTGCAACCACGGCAAGCGCTCGATCGGCATCAACCTCAAGAGCGAGCGCGGACTGGAGCTCTTCTACGAGCTGGCGCGCGATGCCGACGTCGTCGTGCAGAATTGGCGGCCCGGCGCGGCCGAGCGGCTGCGCATCGGCGAAGCGGATCTGCGCGAGATCAATCCGCGGCTGATCTACGCTTCGATTCTCGGCTTCGGCAGCGACGGGCCATACGCCGACCGCCGCGGCTACGATCCGATCTTCCAGTCGCTCACCGGCTACGTCGCCGCGCAGCTCAATCCGGAGGTGCCGATCCCCGACTTGGTGCGCAACGCCGTCGTCGACAAGGCGACGTCGTATGCTCTGGCGCAGGGAATTACTGCGGCGCTCTTTGCCCGCGAACGCGGCGCTCCCGGACAGCATGTGAAGATCTCGATGCTCGACGCCGGTTTGTGCTTCTTCTGGCCGGACGGAATGCTCAAGCACACGTTGATCGGCGGTGACGTGCTCAACCCGGTGACTCCGGGCGAACGCTATCAACTGACGCGCACGGCCGACGGCCAGATCGTCATGTGGGCGGGGACGGCCGATCAGATGCAGGGTGCTCTGCGCGCATCCGGCAACGAGGCTCTCGCCGACACGCCGCGCCAGCAGGGCAAGGCGATGATCGAGAAAGACAGTATGATCGAGCGTGCCCGCGCCATCAATGAAGGGTTTGCGCAGATGCCGACCGACGAGGCCTACCGGCGGCTGGTGGAGAACGAAGTTCCCGCCGCACCGGTGCTGAACCAAGCCGAAGTCCTGGTCGATCCGCAGATCACCCACAACGGTTGCGTCATCGAAGCAGAGCACCCCGTCTACGGGCGCTACCGCAGGGTCAAGCCGGCCGTGTCGTTCTCGGTGACCGAAGCAGCGGCGGCAGCGACGCCGGCGCTCTACGGAGAGCACAGCGACGAGATCCTCGCCGAGTTGGGCAAGTCGCGCGAAGAACGCGACGAGCTCTGCGACAGCGGCGTCGTGGCGCGCCGCTCGTCTACTTCCCGCTGAAGCGCGGCTTGCGCTTTTCGAAGAACGCGGCGGCGGCTTCCTTCTGGTCTTCGCTGTGGCCGCACAACTGCTCGGTGGCGAGACCGAGCGGCAGCGCCAGGCTCAGGCTCTGTTGCAGCGCCTGGTTGATCAACATCTTCGTCCAGCGCACGGCGGGCGCCGCCTTTTCGCTGAGCAGACGCGCATAGGCAGTGGCTTCATTCATCAGCTCGGCGGCCGCGGCGACGTGGTTGATGAGGCCGATTCTCTCCGCTTCGCCGGCCGACAGCAGCTTGCCCGACATGAGGTATTCCTTGGCGCGGTGCGGGCCGACCAACAACGGCCAGATCACGGCGCCGCCGTCACCGGCGACCAGACCGACGTTGACGTGGGTATCGCCGATGCGGGCGTCTTCGGCCATGTAGATGACGTCGCAGAGCAGGGCGATGGTAGCGCCGAGGCCGGCGGCGACGCCGTTGACGGCGGCGATGACCGGGGCCTCGCAGGCGACCATGGCCTCGGCCAACGAGCGCGTGCGGATGGTCGACAGCGGACCGGGATCGTCGGGATAGAATCCGCTGACGTCGCCACCGGCGCAGAAAGCCACACCGGCGCCGGTCAGCACGATGGCACTGACCGCCGGATCGCGACTCAAGCCGCGGAAGGCCTCTTCCAGGGCCGTGTGCATGGCGTGGTTGACGGCGTTGCGTTTGTCGGGCCGATCGAGAGTGACGACGGCGATGCGCTGGTCGATGTCGACCGCGACGTGCCGCTCGGCAAGCGAAGCGTAATCGCTCATCGTTGGTTTCGCCCGTATCTCACCATCGGCGGCGCGAGCTCGGCACGGTCCATTGCACAGACCGCGTTACCACTCGCCGCTGTTCGGCATCGACGTCCACGGCTCCTGCGGAGGCAGCGATTCGCCCTTTTGCAGGAGTTCGATCGAGATGCCGTCGGGAGAGCGCACGAAGGCCATGTGTCCGTCGCGCGGCGGCCGGCTAATGGTGACTCCTGAGTCCATCAAGCGCTGGCAGGCGGCGTAGATGTCGTCGACCTGGTAGGCGAGATGGCCGAAATTGCGGCCGCCGCCCAGCTCTTCCGGATCCCAGTTGTAGGTCAGCTCGACCTGCGCATCGCGATCGCCGGGTGCGGCGAGAAAGACGAGGGTGAAGCGACCGCCTTCGTTGTCGTAGCGGCCGACTTCTTCGAGTCCCAGCTTGTTGCAGTAGAAGTCGAGCGACCGCTCGAGGTCGGTCACCCGCACCATCGTGTGCAGGTACTTCATCTCACTCACCGAGCGGTCCCGGCCGCGCGATTCTCCGAGACCGAGGCGCGGCTGCTACGTGAGTTGCCGGTAGCCGAAGAGCAGGATCAAGGCACCGATGACGGCAACCGCCATGTTGGCGATGTCGAAACCGCCGCCGAAGCTGCCGAGACCGAGAAAGGTGGCCAGCGTTCCGCCGACGAAGGCTCCGGCGATGCCGATCAGGCAGGTGACGACGAGACCACCCGGATCCGGGCCGGGCATGATGAACTTGGCGATGGCTCCGGCGATCAGTCCGAGTACGATCCAGGCTAGAATTGACATTTGTGCTCACCCTTCCTTTCGTGCTGTTCGGCGCTGATGGCGCCTTCGAGTGCTTTCAGTCGATTGCGCGTCGCGCGCGACTCGATACTACAACGGCTTGAAAGTGAAAAACAAAGCAAGACGCAGAAACATGGCGGAGCCTCTGTCGGGAATGCGGCGGCTGGATGCTATGAGTTGACGGCATGGCCGAGTCGACGAAGCCCGCTAACCTCGCCCTCAGCCGCTACGCGTGGTTCGTTCTCGCCTACAACTTCTTCGTCATCCTGTGGGGAGCTTTCGTCCGCGCCACCGGCGCCGGCGCGGGCTGTGGCAGTCACTGGCCTTTGTGCAACGGCGAGGTGATTCCCGGCAATCCGCGCCTCGATACCGCAATCGAGTTCGGGCACCGTATCACCAGTGGTTTCGATCTCGTCTTGGTCGCCGCCTTGGTGTACCTGGTCTGGCGCGCCTTTCCGGCCGGACACCGGGCTCGGACCTACGCCTACCTGTCCTTCGCCTTTCTCATCAGCGAAGCGCTGATCGGGGCCGGTTTGGTGATCTTCGAGCAGGTGGCCGACAACACGTCGACGGCGCGCGGATACTGGGTCGGTGGACACCTGGTGAACACCTTCCTACTGCTTGCCTCCCTGGCACTGGCGGCGTGGTCGACGGCCAGCCGCGAAACCACCGAGCGGGGCCGGTTCACCGGCTTCTGGCTCGGTGCGGCAATCGCCGGCACGCTGCTGCTCGGTGCCTCGGGTGCCATCACCGCGCTGGGGGACACACTCTTCCCGGTGCAGAGCCTGGCCGAGGGCAAGGCGATGACGTTCGCCGCCGATTCGCATCCCTTCGTGCGCCTGCGGATCTGGCACCCCATGCTCGCTCTCGGTGTTGGTCTCGTCCTCGCAGTCGCGGCGCGTTCCGTCGCCGCCGGTAGCGCAGCCCCCTCCACGAGCCGTGCGCTCGCCCTCGCCTGTGTCGCGCTGTACGCGCTTCAACTCGTACTCGGCCTCCTCAACATGTGGTTGTTGGCGCCAATCCCGTTGCAACTCGCGCACTTGCTGCTGGCGGACTTGGGCTGGGTTGCGCTGATCTTGTTGGCCGCTTCGACGGTCCGAGCGCAGAGCCAACAAAGTGTAAAATCGGCGGTCTGAGTTTGTCTCATACATTCGCTGCGCTACTGTCAGTTATTTATGGTTCTGGAGTGACAAATACGAGCGCGCTTGCATATATCTGATAGAACACCCTGCGGCAGTGTTTTAGGCGTTGAAAAACTCGATGCGGGGGCAAAGACTAGGGAGATTGTACACGGCCCGGGGGCGGGGGAGCGGACGCTGCGCTCGTCGTCGGACAGCCATTGAAAAGGAGGGTTCCAGTGGGGAGAGTCAGCAGAATCGGGGTGATCGTAGCGACTGCGATCGTGGCCGGCGGTGTGAGCGCGTCGCACGGGCAGATCGACAAAGCAGCGCTCGCACTACCGGACGCCAAAGCCGGCGAGTGTTTCGCCAAGGTTTTGGTTCCGGGCGAGTTCAAGACGGTGACCGAAGACGTCATCGTCCGCGAGGGGTCGCACCGCATCGAAATCACGCCGCCCAAGTACGAGTGGGTGGAAGAGAAGGTCCTGGTCGAGGAGGCGACGCATCGGCTGGCGCCGGTGCCGGCCACCTACAAGACCGTCAAGGAAGAAGTCGTGACGCGAGAGGGACGGTTGGTTTGGCGCACCGGCAGCAGCGCCAAGTCGAAATTGGCCGAGGGTCTGACGGTGGCCCGGGCGATCGCCTCGGGGCTTCCCGCCGGTGCCAAGCCGGGTGAGTGTTATGCCGAGTACTACCAGGCGCCCGAATACGAGACGATCGAAGAGAAGATCCTCGTCAAAGAGGCGGCAAACCGTCTCAAGGTGACCAGCCCCAAGTATGAGACCGTCAAAGAGCAGGTACTCGTTCGCGAAGGTTCTGAAAAAGTCGTCGAGGTGCCGGCCGTCTACGAGACCGTTACCGAGAAGGTGCTCGAGCGACCTGCCTACACGACCTGGAAGAAGGGCCGTGGACCGATCCAGAAGATTGATCACGCCACCGGTGAGATCATGTGTAAGGTCGAGGTGCCGGCGCAATACAAGACGATCACGCGCCGGGTTCTGAAAACGCCGGCGGGCACCAAGAAGGTCGCTCTCGAGCCCGAGTACAAGACGGTGAGCGTGCGCAAGCTCGCTGCCGCCCCCGAGCAGGAGAGCGTCGAAATTCCTGCCGAATACACGACGTACAAGCGCACGGTGAAGAAGTCCGAGCCGTCGCTGAGCTGGCGCCTGGCCGGCACCGAAGGGCCGGGCAAGGCGACCGGACGCAAGCTCTGCCGGGCCGAGATTTCGCAAAGTACCAAGGTGATTTACAAAAAGGTCATCGACACGCCGGCGTCGGTCAAGCAGGTCGAGATTCCGGCCAAGTACACGACGGTGCGGCGGCGCAAATTGGTTGCTGCAGCGACCGAAAAGAAGATCGAAATTCCGGCGCAGACTCGTCAGGTCACGCGGCGCGAGCGCATCACCGAGTCGCAACTGGCTTGGCGTCCGGTTCTCTGCGAGACCAACGCGACACCCGGTTTCGTGCGCCAGATCCAGCAGGCTCTGAAGGAAGCCGGTTTCGATCCGGGCCCGGCCGACGGTCGCATCGGCGGCGGTACGATGCGCGCGGCGGAGGCTTTCCAGCGTGCCAAGAACCTGTCCACGGGCGGCCTGACTGCCGAGACCATCGAGGCTCTCGGTTTGAAGATGCCGGCTGGCGGGGGGTGAGAACGAGCTGACGCGCCGACCGGCGTGTGGAAGGAAAGAGGGCCGTGCGGATGATCCGCGCGGCCCTCTCGTTTGTTACGACGCGGCGATCGCGATGTTGAAGGTGGCCGGCGCACCGGCCTGGACGCTGACCTTACCGCTGTGCTCGCCGAGCGATTCGTGCCAGATGCCGACCTCGTAGTCGCCGGGCGGTACGCCGGTCAGCTCGAACGAACCGTCGGCGCCGGTGAGGGCGAAAAACGGGTGGTTGTGGACGACGATCCAGGCCTCCATCCAGCCGTGTACGTCACAGGTCAGACGTATGAACTCCGCCTTGTCGAGCTTCTTGCGGATGATCTTCTTGAACTTCGGCTGGGCTGCGTTGAAGGCGGGGTTGTCGGAGCTGTAGGTGTGCAGGTTGTGCAGGATACCGTCGCTGTTCTTGATGTCGATCGTGGTTCCGGCCGGGACCAGCAGGACGTGTGGCTCGTAGCGACATCCCAGTTGGTCGATGAGAGGGTTTTGCGCCGGGACCTCGGCTTTGGCGCCGGCTGGTGCGGTTTTTAGATAGACCACGGCATTGGCCAGGCCGCCGTCGCCGCTGACGAGAAGTTTCTCGGATGTCTTCTCGGTCTTGGCGCAGACCGCGGTGTCCTTGTTGACCTCGAGCTTGGCGGGTGCCGGCGCACTGCCGTCATAGCCAATGCGACCATTGATCGTGCCGGCGTTGCCGCTCGCTGCCGGTTTGGCCGCGGCTGGCGCTGCTGGCTTTGCCGCTGCCGGTTTGGCCGCCTGCGGCTTGGCTGCGGGTTCTTGGTGTTGAGCGGGCTTTGCAGCGGGCTTCTTTGCCATCTGCTTGGCCGGTGCCTTGTTGGCGGCCTGGTCGGACTTCGCCGGCGCTCCGCCGCCGCAGCCGAAGACCAAGAGGCCGGCCAGTCCACCGCAGAGAATCCATGCGCTTCCGACTTTCCATCCGTTCATTCGCTGACTCCTTCGCATCATCATCCTACGACAGTGCACCGCTGGCTTTTGCCGCGCAAGCGACGGCGCCGGTTGTACTTTGGCTCCGCTTTCTCTAACTCTCACGTCGTTCGGTGTTCGACGGGAGGTGCGCAATGCAGCGGTTCGAGGAGCAAGTGGCGATCGTCACCGGCGCGGGTTCGGGACTGGGTCAGGCAACGGCGCGGCGTTTTGCTGCGGAAGGCGCCGCGGTTGCCTGTCTGGACGTCGCCGAGGATGCCGCCGGAGCGACCGCGCGGGACATCAACGACGGCGGAGACCGGGCATCGTCGTTTGCG
Source organism: uncultured Binatia bacterium (SeqCode) (assembly GCA_965216585.1). GTDB lineage: Bacteria > Desulfobacterota > Binatia > HRBIN30 > CADEER01 > CADEER01. Next base: position 3,010,936 of record CBDCGC010000003.1, read on the forward strand.
ACGGATGTATCGGATCCGGCGTCGGTGCAGGGCGCCGTCGACGCCGCCGCCGAAGATCTCGGCAGTCCGACGATCCTCGTCAACTGCGCCGGCATCGGCAAGCTGGCGCGCTCGCACGAGCTTGCCTTCGACGAGTGGCAGCGCATCATCGGCGTCAACCTCACCGGCACGTTCCTCATGTGCCAGGCCGTCATCCGCCACATGCTCGCGGGCGACGGTGGCAACATCGTCAACATCGCGTCCAATGCCGGCCTCATCGGCCAGCCGTGGAGCGCTGCCTATTGCGCATCGAAGGGCGGAGTCGTGATGCTGACCAAGGCGCTGGCCGACGAGTACATCAAGTCGGGTATCCGGGTGAACGCCATCGCTCCCGGCGGTATCGAAACGCCTCTGCAAAAAGAGTTCGAGATCCCCGAGGGCGAGAGCTTCAAGCGTCTGATGAAGATCACCTCGCCGTGGGGCAACGCCAAGCCGGAGGACGTCGCCAGCGCCGTCGCCTACGTCGCTTCTCCCGAGGCCTATTACATGACCGGCTCGATCGTCACCTACGACGGCGGGTTGACGATTTAGCAGCGGCTCGTCGGCGACTCGCCCTCCCAATTTGGTGGGGGGTCGTTTGGGTCGGCGACTCGCGTACAGAAGAGCTCTGACGGTGTGACATCAAAAAAAGGGCCGCCCTGGTGGGCGGCCCTTTTGGCTGGAGCATGTAGCGGCGGCTACATCATGCCGCCCATACCTCCCATGCCACCCATACCTCCCATGCCACCTCCCGGCGGCATCGGCGGTGCCGCTGCCTTGTCTTCCGGCTTCTCGGCCACCAGAGCCTCGGTGGTGAGCAGTAGGCCCGAAACGGATGCGGCGTTCTGCAGCGATGTGCGCACGACCTTGGTCGGATCGATGATCCCGGCTTTGATGAGATCTTCGAACTCTTCCTTGGCGGCGTTGAAACCGTTGGCGCCCTTGGCGTTCTTGACGCGGTCGAGAACGATCGAACCTTCCCAACCGGCGTTGGTGGCGATCCAACGACACGGATCCTCGATGGCGCGGCGGACGATGTTGACGCCGACCATCTCTTCTTCGGACGCCTTGACCTTGTCGAGAGCGGCCGAGGCGCGCACCAGAGCGACACCGCCGCCGGGGACGATGCCCTCTTCGACGGCTGCGCGCGTGGCGTGCAACGCGTCTTCGACGCGTGCCTTCTTTTCCTTCATCTCCATTTCGGTCGCCGCGCCGACGCGCACGACGGCGACGCCACCGACCAGCTTGGCGAGTCGTTCTTGCAACTTCTCCCGGTCGTAGTCGCTGGTCGTCTCTTCGATCTGGTTGCGGATCTGGCTGATACGGCCCTCGATGTCGCCCTTCTTGCCGGCACCGTCGACGATCGTCGTGTTGTCCTTGTCGATGACGATGCGCTTGGCGCGGCCGAGGTCGTTCAGTGTCACGCCCTCGAGCTTGATGCCGAGCTCCTCGGCGATGACACGGCCGCCGGTGAGCACGGCGATGTCTTCGAGCATTGCCTTGCGGCGGTCGCCGAATCCCGGTGCCTTGACGGCGGCGCACTGCAGGGTGCCGCGGATCTTGTTGACCACCAGAGTCGCCAGCGCCTCGCCCTCGATGTCCTCGGCGAGAATGAGGAAGGGCTTGGATGTGCGCGCGATGTTCTCGAGCACCGGCAACAGGTCCTTCATGTTGCTGATCTTCTTCTCGTGGATGAGGATGTAGGCGTCTTCGATCACCGTCTCCATCTTGTCCGGATCGGTGACGAAGTACGGCGACAGGTAGCCGCGGTCGAACTGCATTCCCTCGACCACCTCGAGCGTCGTCTCCAGGCTCTTGGCCTCTTCGACGGTGATGACGCCCTCTTTGCCGACCTTGTTCATCGCCTCGGCAATGATCTCGCCGATCGTCGGATCGTTGTTCGCCGAAATGGTTCCGACCTGGGCGATCTCGCGCTGATCCTTGGTCGGCTTGGAGAGCTTCTGGAGCTCGCCGACGAGAGCCTCGACGGCTTTGTCGATGCCGCGCTTCAGGCTCATCGGATCGTGTCCCGCCGCGACCATCTTGGCACCCTCGGCGAAGAGTGCGCGGGCGAGCACGGTTGCCGACGTCGTGCCGTCACCGGCGACGTCGGAGGTCTTGGAAGCTACTTCCTTGACCATCTGGGCGCCCATGTTTTCGAACTTGTCCTCGAGCTCGACTTCCTTGGCGACCGTCACGCCATCCTTGGTGACCGTCGGGCCGCCGAAGGACTTCTCGAGCACGACGTTGCGCCCCTTCGGACCGAGCGTCACGGTCACCGCGTCGGCGAGCAGATTGACGCCGCGCAGGATCTTGTCCCGCGCTTCCTGAGAGAACTTCACAATCTTTGCAGGCATTTCGTCTTACCTCCCGAATGATTTTCCTACTTGCCTTCGATCACGCCGAGGATGTCGTCCTCGCGCATGATGATGTAATCTTCACCCTCGATCTTGACTTCCGTACCGGCGTACTTGCCGAAAAGGATCTTGTTACCGGCTTTTACGTCGAGCGGCGTGACCTTGCCGTTGTCGCCGACCTTTCCCTTACCCACTGCGATCACCTTGCCCTCCTGGGGCTTTTCTTTCGCCGTGTCGGGGATAATGATCCCGCCCTTGGTCGTTTCCTCCTCGTCCATGCGCTGGACGATCACGCGGTCCTGCAATGGGCGAATCTTCATACCCGTGACTCCTTTCCCTAACAGTTTGATTTTTTTGAGGATTTGTCGGACTGTCGGAGCGGGTCACCCTCCCGCCAACGGCCCTCTCTGCGGCGTAGCCGCAAGCTGGCGACACTTAAGCATAGCTAACCCAGTGTCAACCCGGGCCGGGCTGGAATTAATGGTGGGGCCGCTCCGGCCGGGGCCGGGCCGTGGCGCTCAGCGCCGCCGGCGGCGGTCTTCTTCTTCGTAGTACCGCTTGTACAAAATGTCCCATTCGGGGCTGCCGGGCGGGACGTGGCGTTTCAGCGAGGCAATTTTCTCGCGCACGATGTCGTCGATCTTGTCGCCGCGGTCGTGCTCGGACTCGAAGACGCGCTTGATCTCGCGCAACGCGTGCTTTTCGCGATCGATGTCGGCCATGCCTTCGTCCCTGAGGACGCGAAGCATTTCATGGGCGAGAAAGGACTGCCTGCCTTCGGAGAACTTCATGATCGCCGTCGCTTCAGAGCGAGAAGCCGCGCTCCTTGGCGAGCCGCTCTTTGATACCGAGGATGATCTTGCGCTGATCCATGCCCTGCGCCTGCCGGCCCAGCTTGTCGACCATGCGCTCGGCCTCTTCTTCGAGCTTCTGCTCCTCGAGCATGTTGTCGACGAAGACGCGGGTGAAGCGCTCGACGAGCTGGGCCTCGGTGACCTTGGCTTTGATGTAGCCCTGAGTCACCAGCGCTTTGACGATTACGCGCGCCAGCTTCGCGAAGCGTTCTTCGTTGATGTGCACCCCACCATCATAGGTCCTAGCGTCGCAGCACCGCAAGGACGGTGCCTCACAGTGCAGCGATCAATGCCAATACGATCATCTGGATGGCCTCGCCGACGCCATGCAGGGAGTCGCGGTCGACGCCGCCGCGCAGCCAGTGGATGAGCAGCCGCATGCCGATGGTCAGAAATCCCGTCGCCAGGACGAGGAGGAGGCCGAGGAAGTGCGTGGTCAGGAAGACGACGGCGAAGGTGAGCGTGCTGGCGATGCCGAACTCGCGAAAGGAGAGTTCGCGGGAGAATTTGACCTGGACTCCGTCGGCTCGCGCCTGGCGCGAGCCGGTGGCGATGACGACCATGGCGCAGCGCGCCAGCATCGGCGCGTAGAGCAGGGCGACGGCGCGGCCGCGGTCGATCGACGAGACGAGCAGGACCGCCAGGGCGAAGACCAGGATCTGCAAACCGCCGACGATCGCTCGCGAGGCGCCTGCCTCGCTGCCGCCGATCGAGAGTGCCAACGTGCGGGCGAGGCCGCGCAGGGGCCGGCCGCGTGTCGCCGCGACATGCAGGGCGACCACGGCGAGACTAGAGGCGGTGAGCGAAAGGCGCGAGGAAAGAGTCTGGTCGAGCAGGGCCATTGCGGCGCCGAGGGCGAGACCGACGAGGGGGTAGTAGACGGCCGAGGTGTCGACCGGCGTGGCGTCGTCGCCGCGCAGGAGCTGAGCGGCGGCGATGCGCAACCCGCCCAGACCGGGGAGCGGCCGCGGCGCTGATTTCTGCTCTTCCATGCTCGTGCTCGTAGCGTGTCGCCCGGCCGTCGCCACGCGCGGCAGCCGTATTCAATCCCGTCCATCTGTGATTTCTTCGTCGCGGAATACAATCCCAGCCATGAAAGCGGAAAAAGGCTTCATCCTCACTCCCACCTACCGGGTGCGCAACGGGGTGCCGGAGATCCACCTCTACGGCGTGCTCGAGTCCGGCCAGTCCTTCCTGGCCGTCGATGACCGCGTGCGGCCGTATTTCTTCGTGCGCGCCAGCGATGCCGATACGGTTGCCGAAAGCGAAAGTGAGGTTGAGCTCGAGGAAACCGATCTCGTGTCGTTTGCCGGCGACGCGGTAGTGCGTGTCACGGTCGAGTTGCCGGGTGATGTGCCGCCGCTGCGCGACCGTCTCGATCGACTCGGCGTTCCCTACTACGAAGCGGATGTTCGTTTCGCCTACCGCCACCTCATCGACAACGGCATCCGCTCGGCGTTGGCGATCAGCGGGTCCTGGGTCGAGGAAGAACCGTTCGGGCGCGTCTACAAAAACCCGACCTTGAAACCGGCGCGCTGGAAACACGACCTCAGAGTTCTGTCGATCGACATCGAAACCGATCCGCAGGCCGAGACGATCTTCAGCGTCGCCTTGCACGGTTGCGGAGTCGAAACGGTGTTGATCGTCGGCGATCGCTCTCTCCAGTCGGCGCAGGAGTTGCCGAGTGAAAAGGCTCTGATCGAGCGATTCCTGGAGCTCGTGCGCGAGATCGATCCGGACGTGTTGACCGGTTGGAACGTCATCGACTTCGATCTGCGCGTTTTGCTCAAGATCGCGCACCGCCACGGCCTGCGTTTGACGATCGGCCGCGCCAAAGAGGAGATCGAGGTTCGCCGCGACGCCAACTTCACGCGCGACGTTCGCGCCACCCTGGCCGGCCGCGTCGTTCTCGACGGCCTCTCCCTGCTGCGCGGCGCCTTCATCAAGTTGCCCGACTACCGCTTGGAGACGGCGGCGCAGACCGTCCTCGGTCGCGGCAAGCTGCTCGCCGGACCATCGCGGGCCGAGGAGATCGAGCGCGCCTACCGCCAGACCCCGCAGCTCTTCGTCGACTACAATCTGGAAGATGCGCGCCTGGTGACGGAAATCCTCGAGAAAACCGATCTCGTACGCCTGACCGTCGAGCGCTCCGTCCTCACCGGTATGCCGCTCGATCGCGTCAGCGCCGCCATTGCGTCGATCGATTCGCTCTACCTCGCTAGTCTGCGCAAGCGCAGGGTGGTGGCGCCGTCGGTCGGTCAGGCGCACCGGGCCGAGCGCATCTCGGGCGGCTTCGTCATGGATTCGCGGCCGGGGCTGTACGTGAACATCCTCGTCTTCGACTTCAAGAGCCTGTACCCGAGCATCATCCGCACCTTCAACCTCGACCCGATCACTCTGGTCGGCAGCGGGCGGACGCAGCGCGACGACATCGTCGCGCCGAACAAAGCGCGTTTTCGCCGCGAGCCGATCGGCATCTTGCCCGAGCTCGTGACCGCACTGGCGAAAGAGAGGGAGAAGGCGAAGAAGCGCGGCGAACAAGTCCAGTCGCACGCCATCAAGATCCTCATGAACTCGATGTACGGCATCCTCGGTGCCGGTGCGTCTCGCTTGTTCTCTCCCGATACGGCAAACGCGATCACGCAGCTCGGTCGTTACCTGATCCGGAAGGCTGCGTCTGCCGCCGAGGCGCTCGGCCACGACGTTCTCTACGGCGATACGGATTCATTGTTCATCGATCCGCACGAAGCCGATGCCGACAAAGCGCTCGCCGCTGCCGAGAAAACACGCAAGGCGATCGGCAGGGCCGTTGCGAAGGTCATCGCCGATGAGTTCGCCTGCAAGAGCTTCCTCGAGCTCGAGTTCGAAAAGATGTACCACCGATTCTTCCTCCCCGAAGTGCGCGGCGGCAAAGTCGGCTCCAAGAAGCGCTACGCCGGTCTATTGGTCGACGGCGCGGGCAATGAGAAGATCGAGATCGTCGGTCTCGAAGCGGTGCGTCGCGATTGGAGTGAGGTCGCCAAGCACTTTCAACGCGATTTGATCGATCTGGTGTTTCACGACCGGCCGGTCGAGAGCTACGTCCGCACTTTCATCGCCGATCTGCAAAACGGCGCGCTGGATGATGAGCTCCTCTATCGCAAGGCACTGCGCAAGAGCCTCGATTCGTACACCAAGACGACTCCGCCGCACGTCCAGGCGGCCCGCAAGATGAAGTCGCTCAACGGAAGCATCGTACTCTACACGATGACGGCGAACGGTCCCGAACCGGCCGGCGAAGAGACCGCGGCGCCCGACTACCAGCACTACATCGACCACCAGATCCAGCCGATTGCCGATGCCATTCTGCGCTTTCTCGACACCGACTTCGCGACGGTAGCCGATACCAAGAGGCAGCTCTCATTCGGCTTCTGACCGTGGACGAGCTCCGGGGCCGCCCGTTGAAAAACGGGGCACGGGCTGCAAATGGTCTCGCTCTCGAGCTCGTGATTGGGGTGACCGGAAAATGACAAGCAGATCGTTGGTTGCGACAGTCTCCGTATCGGCGGTGATCGCGGGGTGTGTTGCGAGTGCGCCGCCGCATTCGGCGATGTTGCTCTTGCACGATCCGCCGCGGCGTTCGAGTGTCGCCGAACTGATCGCGGCGACGCCGCTGGGCGACGAGAACATCGTCACGCGGCACATCGCCTCGAGCGAGCAGAACAGCTTGTTTCTCGTCCGCATCGGCGGCCGCGAGCTCCCACATGAGCACGCTGAGTACAGTCTCGTCGTAACGCTGGTCGGCGGCCGCGGCGAGCTGTGGCTCGAGGGTGAGCGGCTCGCCATGACGACCGGCGACACCGCATTCGTACCGCGGGGTGCAGCGCACTACTTCGTCAACACAGGCGACGCTCCGGCCACCGCCCTGGTGACGTTTTCACCACCGTTCACCGGCGCCGACGCACAGCCGGTCGAGCCTTGAGCAGCCCTGGATACGGCTAGGTGGCTCGATGCTTCGCGATCAGCTCACGAATCGCTGGAACCAACTCGCGCGGAACTTCCATGACGGTTTCACCTCGATCGTCGAACGCCGCCTCGTCTTCTGCGACTGCTTCCTCCTCTGACTGCGATCGATAGTGTTCGAGGACGTCTTGGACGCGAGATGAGTCCCATCCCTTGGGAAATCTACTTCCCTTGGGAAATCTACTTCGCTTCTTCATCGCTATCGTTTTCCCTTTTTGCGCCTGCGCTTCCGGTACGCCCACAGCGGTTTTCCGCCAAGCTCGTATGCCGTAATGACGAACACGCTATCGGGTTCGGGATCCGGCACATAGATTACGCGCAGATACCGTCCATTGCCAGTTCTTCCTATTGCAACGCGCGACCCGTCGCGCCCAGGCCGATCTTCACCGGGTTCGTGAAGTACCTCTTCGACTTCAGCTTTCCCGACATCGTGACCATAGATGTGGGGTTCGTCGTTCTCTGGATCTCTGTAGAATCGAACCTTCACTGACTGTCACGATACGCCGTTGGCCCAGGCTATTCGAGAACGAACCTCGATGTGAAAGAAATTCCCGAGTTGGAAAAAACGTCAAGGGCATGCCGGATGCGACGCGCCAACCCGAGTTTACTCGGGATTCAGGCGTAGGACGGAGTAAGCGCCGTGTGGTTCGAGCCGGATCATCCTGCTAGCCTCGTCTGATGGCGATTCGCATCAACCGGGTCTACACGCGCAGCGGCGACGACGGGAAGACCGCGTTGGTCGACGGTTCGCGCGTCGCCAAGGACTCGCTGCGCGTCGGCTGCTACGGCGTCGTCGACGAGCTGAGCTCGACGCTCGGGTTGGCGCGCTCGTTCAACGCGAGCGCGACGCCGTACGCCGCGCGTGACCGGCTCGAGGAGATTTTGAAGCGGTTGCAAAACGAGCTCTTCGACCTCGGTTCAGAGCTGGCGACACCGCCGGCTGGCGAATACGAGGGGATGTTCAAGGTCAGCGCCGCCGACGTCGAGGCGCTGGAGAAGGTCATCGACGAATGCCAGGAAGACCTCGAGCCGCTGCAGTCGTTCGTACTGCCCGGCGGCGGACAGGTCAGCGCGTTTCTGCATCTTGCGCGGACGACGTGCCGGCGCGCCGAGCGCGAGATCCTGGCGCTGGCCCGCGAAGAGGAGATCGGCGACTTCGTGCTGCCCTACGTGAACCGGTTGAGCGACCTGCTCTTCGTCCTTGCGCGCTGGGTTTCCGTCCACGCCGGCGAAAAAGAGCTGCTGTGGGAGCGCGGCTTGCGCAACCAGTCGCGACCGAAAGCCAAGAAGATCGAGAAGTAGAGGAAGGTGTAATGGGACTCTATCTGAAACAGATGCAGGTCGGGCCGATGCAGAACTATGTATACCTGATCGGCGACACCGAAACGCGCAGGGCGGTCGCCGTCGATCCGGCCTGGGATGTCAGCGCCATCGTCGGCGTGCTCGAGCAGGACGACATGACTCTAGAGTCCGTACTGGTCACGCATTTCCACCCCGATCATATCGGTGGCTCGTTGATGGGACACAACATCGAAGGACCGACCGAGCTGCTCGAGCGCGGGCACGAGGTCAAGATCTACATCCACAAGAGTGAGGCCGATTTCGTCCCGCAGATCTGCGGTCTCTCGAAAACCGATCTGACGCTGACCGAGGCCGGCGACGACATCGTCATCGGTGAGCAGAAGATCCAGTTCATCCACACGCCCGGACACACGCCGGGATCGCAGTGTTTCTTGGTCAGCGGCAATTTGGTTTCGGGCGACACCCTTTTCATCGGTGGTTGCGGCCGTGTCGATTTGCCGGGCAGCAATGCCAGTGAGATGTACGACAGCCTCAACAACAAGTTGAAGGCTCTACCCGACGACACGGTTCTCTACCCCGGCCACAACTACTCGCCGACGCCGACCTCGACGCTCGGAGAGGAGAAGAGAAGTAATCCCTACATGCGCTTTGCGCGGCTGGAGGATTTTCTCAGCGTCATGGGCGGATGAGCGGCGTCCGCGCCTATCAACGGAGGGTATCATGGTCGAAAAGAGCATCGAGCTGACGGGGATTTCAGCCAACTCGATCGAAGACGCCGTGCGCCTGGCGGTCGCCCGGGCGGCGGTGACCATCGACAGCCTGCGCCGTGCCGAGGTAGTCGACGTCAGCGCCAACCTCGAGGACAACGAGGTCGTATCGTGGCGCGTGCGCACGCGGATTACGTTCGCCGTACAAGACCGATTGCACGAGTAGGCGACAGCGCTCATGGCCAACGCGAAAGCACGCGAGGTGCATCCAGGCGTGTTCCTCCTGCACCTGCCGTTGCCGATGAAGCCGACCATCGTCAACGTCTACCTCGTACGCGGCAGTGTGGAGGAGGACGCCAACGCCGAGTGGGCGCTCGTCGACACCGGCATCGGTAGTAAAGACAGTATCGCCGCGTTCGAAGAATGCCTCGACATCGCCGGCTGCCGTCCGCAGCAGATCTCGAAGATCGTCGTCACTCACCACCACCCCGATCACTTCGGCTGTGCGGCGCCCTACAGGAAGATGACCGGCGCCGGTGTTTGCGTGCATCCGGACGAGTGGGAGCGCTCGCGTCACTTCATGCCGAACGAACGACCCCAGTGGGTGATGGATTGGTTCTCCTCGCAGGGGCTGCCACTCGAGCGCTTCTCTCGCATCCCCAAGCAACGCGACTTCTGGCAAGACATGTATCAACCGGCGGCGCCGGACACCGAGCTGTCGGACGGCCTCGAGATTACCGTCGGCGAGCGGAGCTTGGAGGCGGTGTGGACACCCGGTCACGCCTCGGGCCACTGCGTCATCTACCTGCGTGAAGAGCGCATCATGATCGCTGGCGACCACCTGTTGCCGCGCATTACGCCGCATGTCGGGTTTGGTCCGGCAACCGAGGGCAATCCGCTCGGCGACTTCATCGCCTCGCAAGAGAAGATTCAGAAACTCGACGTCGATCTGGTGCTACCGGCGCACGGCGGAGTCTTCCCCGACCACGTCAAGCGATCGAAGCAAATCATCCAGCACCACTACGTGCGCCTGGAGCAGATCCTCGACATCCTCCGTCGCGAGCCCCGCACCGGCTACGAGATCGCCCGTCGCGCTTTCGACTTCGGCGACGACAGTCCCATCACCTACCAGTTCCCCGCTACCTTCGAGACGCTGGCGCACGTCGAGTACCTGCGGCACGAGGGCAAAGTCCGAGCCGACGAGAACGAGGACGGTACCATTCACTACGGACTCGTCTGAGGGTCCCGGAGATTGCCCTTGCCTCAGGAAAAATGGTCATTTAGGATTTAGAAATGACTATTTCGGTTACGGAGTTCAAAGCTCAGTGCCTGGAGATCATCCGCGGCGTTGAAAGTACGGGTGAGGCGGTGGAGATTTCTCGTCGCGGTCGGGTCGTTGCGCGGGTCGTTCCTGTTGCTGGAAATGAGTCGGTCGATTCTCCGCCGTGGCATCGACTTCACGGGTCCGGCAACTTTCTGGCTGCCCCTGAGGAGTCGGTGCTCTCCGAAGAGGAGTTCGAGGCCAACACTTGAGCGTCGTTCTCGACACCCATGTTTGGATCTGGTGGGTGATGGGGCTTTCTGAGCTTCCAACGAAGCAGAGGAAGGCTCTCGATGTGCTTGCGGAGAGCGGAGCGCCACCATTTCTCCCGGCGCTGTGCCTGTGGGAGGCGCAGATGCTGTACGCCAAGGGGAGGATTACGTTGAATCAACCTTTCGAACGTTGGTTGCGTGAGGCTAGCAATCCTCAAACTGTGTCGCTCGCTCCGCTGACAGTCGATGTGATTCTGGAGGTGGCATCTCTACCCGCTTCCTTTCATGGCGATCCAGCCGATCGGATGATCGCGGCAACTGCTCGTGCAATGCACGTACCGCTAGCAACTCACGATCGGAATATTCGACGTTCGCGGGTCGTTGGCTTGTGGCATCCATAGTCCGCCTATCGCGTCGGGTTTCGGCGCGAGCGGGTAGAGTCGTGTGATCGCCGGCGTCGCGTCGTCGGCTGTGGTCTTTCGCAGCATTCCCTCGCCGCGTTGCATCCACTCCAAAGGGAGGGCGCGGTCGCGAAGTTGTGGCGTTTCTTTGACGCATTGTTGGAAGAAACAAAGCAAAGCGAAACACGACGGGTGACGCATTGCGCACAGCGCTCACGCGGTAAGCGCGTGCAGCGGTATGGTTCCGCGCTTGCATGCTGGTTGGCACTTGGGGGGATGCATTGTGAGAGTTCCACAGCGAATTCCGGGTCGAGTGAAGGTTCTCGTTGGCGCGCTGCTGTTTTCTTGCTTCTCTTTTGTCGTACCTGCGCAGCACGCGGTCGCGCAGTTGATCGATTACGACATCGTCTACGTGCGCCAGCCGCGCTACGGCGATACGGTCAACACCACCTGGCCGGAAGTCTCTCATCCGGGCCGCATCGATCCGGGTGCCGATTTGATGCTCTTGCATCCGGACGGAAGCGAAGAGGTGCTCGTCGACAGCGGTGGAGTTTCGTCGGTCACCGATCCGTTCGTTTCCTTCGATGGCCAGTGGGTCTACTACTCCCTCTTTTACGACCCGGCGGATGTGAACACTCAACGCAACCTGTCGCGCGCCGGTGCGGACATTTTTCGTATCCACCTGGTGACGCGAGCCATCGAGCAGCTGACCTTCGGCGAGTTCACGCCGAACACCGGCGCCGGCAACTTCGACGAATCCAACCCTCTCAACCCAGGTCCCGGCTACGACTATCTGGGCTACGGCATTCTCAATCTCGGCCCGGCGCCGGTGGCCGGCGGCAAGATCGCCTTCACCAGCAACCGCAACGGCTTCATGCCGCCGCGCGGTTACTCGCGGCCGACTATGCAGATGTTCGTCATGGACGAAGACGGCAGCAATGTTGCGGCGATTGCGCCGATGAGCATCGCCAGCGCCCTGCACCCGACGCCGCTGCAGGACGGCCGGTTGATGTTCAGCACGATGGAAACCCAGGGCAACCGCGACTTTCGCCTGTGGGGAATCTGGTCGATCTACCCCGACGGGCGCGCCTGGGCGCCGATCGTCAGCGCCTTTCGCTCGCCGCAGGCGTTTCACTTCATGACCCAGCTCGGCAACTCGGACCTCGTCGTCGTCGACTACTACAATCTCAACAACAACGGCTTCGGTGCCCTCTACCGACTGCCGGTCGAGCCGCCGAACGGCGAGCCGCCTTTTCACTCGGCTTTCCCCGCTGAAAACCCTCCAATCGATCAGACCGTCAGCGGCGGCTTTTCGTACCCTTTTCGTATGCCGTTCACGCCGCGCGGGATGTACTCGATCACACCGTTTACACACGGTAACGACAACGCCGCGCCGGTTGGCGACGGCGGCGTGCGCGTCGGCAAGTTCACCCATCCCAGCGCCGCGCCCTACGGCGACCTGCTCGTCGTTTGGACTCCCGGGCCGGCGAACGATCTCAACCGGCCGACCACCGATCCGCGCTACGACGGCGGACTCTACCTCATTGTCAACGGCGACGTCGTCAACTCGCCGGACGAGCTGATCCTGATCAAGAACGATCCCGCCTACAACGAAGCCTGGCCGCGAGCAGTCGCTCCCTACGCGGCCGTGCACGCCATGGCCGAGCCGGTCGAAATGCCGTGGCTGCCCAACGACGGCTCTGCCCACGCCGAGCTGCCGCCCGGCACGCCCTACGGACTCATCGGTACCAGCTCTTTCTACAAGCGCGAGAGTTTCCCCGGCACGGTGAAGTCGTGGGCCGATCACTTCGACGGTCTCGATGCCTTCAACACGACAGAGAACGGCCAGAGCAGCAACTGGAGCTACCAGGGGTCGGATGCGGGGATCTACGACGACAGCGAGATCTGGGCGGTGCGGGTGTTGGCGATGGAGCCCAACACCCACCGCAGCTACGGGCCGAACCACGGACCGAGTGGCGGCAATCTCTACTACAACCACGCCAACGAACGCCTGCGGATTCTCGGCGAGATTCCATTGCGCAAGACGGATGGAGTGGGTGCACCGATTCTCGATCCCGAAGGCAATCCCGACACCAGCTTCCTCGCCCGCATTCCCGCCGATACGCCGTTTACCTTTCAAACGCTCGACCGCGACGGTCTCGCCCTCAACATGGCGCAGACCTGGCATCAGGTTCGCCCCGGCGAGATGCGCGCCGACTGCGGTGGCTGTCATGCCCACAGCCAGCAGCCGCTCGAATTCGCCAGCACGGCTTCCGGCCAACCGGGTTTCCCGGTCGTCGATCTGGTGCACGAGACTCCGTTGCTGACCAAGGACTTTGCGGGTGATCCGGATGTGCGGACTCTCACCGGCGGGCTGATGACGGTGGAGTTCTTGCGCGACATTCGACCGATCCTCGCGCGCTCGTGCGTGCCCTGTCACACCCAGAACGATCCCGACCCGCCCGGCAATCTCGTCCTCGACGACTACACCAACTACGGCGACTTTCCCGGCGACTACGCCCGCCTCGCCGCCGACTCGGGGGCGCAGTGGGGGTATCCACCGCTGGTGCGCGTCGGCAACAACCCGGTGTGGCGACAGACCAACGCCAGTCGCTACCTGCGCCGCTTCCAGAGTCGCCGGTCTCTCCTGATGTGGAAGATCCTCGGCCGCCGTACGGACGGTTGGACGAATGCCGATCACCCGACCGAAACCGTGCCGGGTGACGCTGCGACCTTGCCCGCCGGCGCGGCGATCAACGAATCCGATCTCGACTTCACTGGCTCGATGATGCCCCCGCCTGGCAGCGGTGTGCCGCCACTCAGCGAGGACGAGAAGATGACGATCGCCCGCTGGATCGATCTCGGCGCGCCGATCAACTGGGGCGCCGGCGGTACGACACCGTGGGGTTGGTTCCTCGACGAGATCCGCCCCACCGTCGAGGTGAGTCTGCCGCGCGCCGGTCTCAATACGAGTTCTCTGTCGCAAATTCGCATCGGTCTCGCCGATGCCAACACAGGTGTCGACATGAGCACCTTCTCCGTGACGGCTGGCTTCGCGGTCGCCGGTCGCGCCGCTGGCGCCGAGCTTGCCGATCTCGCCGTCGCCGCCGGCGACGGTATCTACTCGATCGCATTGCCGGCGCCGATCACTGCGGTCTCCGACGCCTTGGTGCATGTCGAAGTCGCCGACCACCAGGGGAACGTCACGCGCGTTGCCCGCAGCTTTTCGGTCGATACCGGCGCGGTGGCGACGGCGACGCCGATCAGCACCGCGACGGCGGTGGAGGCGACGCCGACCCCGACCAGCACGAGCGTCGCGGCGGCTACCGCCACCGCCACGGCTACGAGCGCCGCGGGGACGGCGACACCGATCGGTGCTCGCATCACCGGTTTTGTCCGCTACAACGCCAGCGCCTTGCCGGTAGCGGGTGTGCGGGTGCAGGGCGTGGCCTCACCGCCGGTCGTGACGACGACCGACGCCGAAGGCAGGTATGGATGGCTTGCCCGCAGCGGCAGTGCTTGGACGATCGAGCCCGCCTTCCATGGCGCCGCCGGCGGCGCGGTTACCGCCCTCGACGCCGCCTGGGCTCTGCAGTCTCGACTTGGCCTGCGCGATCTCAGCGAAGAACAGAGCTTTGCCTGCGACGTAACCGGCAACGGCAGCGTCTCGTCCCTCGATGCGGCGCGCATCCTGCAGCATGTGATCGGCATGAGGCCAACCTTTGCCGCGAGTGAGTTGTGTGGATCGCAGTGGAGCTTCTTTCCGCTTGCCGCAGACAGTCGGGATCCGGCAATCAATGGTGGGCAGTGTACGGCCGGCCAAACGAGGGTTGCGTCACTGCCGAGCAGCGGTATCGAAGTTTCGTTCGATGCCGCGCTCTTCGGCGATTGCACATCGAGCTGGAGCCGCACGTCTGCCGTTCTCTCCACCGCGGCCGGTCAAGCACCGCGCGTCACTCTCGAATCACCGGTGCGCAGTCGCCGGCGCTACCTGCGCGTCCCCGTGCGTGTCCGTGACGTAAGAGAGCTCAACTCCCTCGAGCTCCGCCTGTCCTACGACTCGACCGAGCTGCGTTTCGTGCGAGCCCGCCGGCTTCGCGGCGTGCGCCGCGCCTTGGTGAAGGGCGTGGAAACCCAACCGGGAGTCGTGAGCATAGCCGTCGCCAGCGGGCGACCAGTGGAAGTTACGGATAGCGGTGCCGATGTGATCGTCGTAGTCTTCGAGAGAAGGACGATCAACGCCGCCCTGCCAAAGATCGTCTCGGCAGTGGTGGACGACAGAAGAGCAAACTAGGGCGACCACACTCGGGCGTGAGGGACGATCTCTCGCGCCAAGCTCGCAGCCAAGGATTTCGGATTGTCGGCGCGGCTCGTCGGCACTCCCGAAATGGTGGGTCAGTGGAACGAAGCCACTGTCGTCCTCTACAGAGTTTCCGAATCGCTCGTGCTGCCTTGCTTCTTCGGTATCCCGCCGCGCAACAGCTCGTCCCCGCCTGCCATGTCGCGATGGCCGGTCAGCCATAGTCGCAGCAAGTGGCGCTTGCGTTTGGGGTCGTCGTAGTCGTCGTACTCGGCGCGGGCGTGCAGGATGGTCGAGTTCTTGAGCAACTGGATGTCGCCGGGCTGGAAGTCCATTTCGAGATGAAAGTCGGGGCGCGCCGCGATCTCGTCGATGAGGTCGATGAGCTCGTGTTGCTGCGCGGTCAGGCGTGGCGCATCGCGGTGCCGCTGTGAATCGCGGATGTACCAACCGATGTAGAACGTACGAAGGTGCTCGCCGTCGAATGCGCAAAGAGGAAACTCGAAGAACGGCGATTCGCCGGGTGCTTGTTCTTCGTTGCGATCGAAGGGGAAGGGCTCGAAGCAGAGCGGAACGAGATCGTGACGGCGTCGTCGTATTTCGTTGAAGATGGAGACTGAGGAGACGATTTGGCTGGCGCCACCGCGGCGCGCCGCGCGCAGGCAGAGCAGCCCGATGATGTCGGCGCCGTCGGTGTGAAACGGCTGTGCTTTGCGCGTCTTGTACAACCGCACGGAAGGATCGGTGGGGTCGGCGCCGGTGTCGCGTACATGTCCGAGCAGGTCGCCGGCGGCGTTCTGCGAAACCGGAGTACCGATATGCGCGCCGATGCCCCAGTAGATGAGACTACACTCATCGACGCTCTTGCCGTCGACCGGAACCCCGCGCACCAGCACGAACCCGCGCCCGCGCTCGAGCTCGTCGACCCAAGTGGCAGTCGCGCGCGACAGGCGCGGTAGCGGAAAGTCCGCTGCCGTGACTTCGTGCAGAGGCCGGTTGCCAATCCCGGACAGCGCCGCTTTGATCTCTTCGACTTCCTCGCCGGACAAGCGGTAGATCCAGTTGTCGCGTTCTTTGATCTCCGCCCCGCGCCAAGCGGCCGGACTGCGAATCTCCGAGGTAGGGTGAGGCATGTGGTTGGTTATCCCAACTTCCGACCCGACTCCAGTGCAACAGTTCTCCTCTTTGACGATTGTCTGCACTCCCCACGACAATGCGCAAAGCTACGAGCTTTGCGAGCAGCGCAGTCGCTTGGGCAGCGAAGACGACCCCAATCGATTGCTTTCATTGTCTTCTACGGTTTCGTAAGATCGCGGGAATGATCCGGTCGAAGCCAACGGCGGTCTTACTCGTGGCTGCTTGGATCGTGCTCGGTAGCGAGACCGACGCGATTGCGATTCGAACGCGCAAGCCGACGAAAACTCCGATTCCGACTCCGACCCAAACCTCGGTGTTTCATTTTCTCACGCCGACGCGAACGCCAACTCCGACCGCACCGACTCCGACCGCTACCCCCTGGCCTGATCTGGAGGCAGTCCCCGGAAACCTGCTGTGCCCCGGCGATTGCGATGGCGACGGCGCCGTCGGAATCGGTGACCTGATCCGTGTGGCGGATACGATGATGGGCAATCGCGATGTAGCGTCTTGCGCCGACGCTGACACCAGCGGTGATGGCCGTTTCGATATGGGAGAGTTGGTGGCGGCGATCGACAACGCTCTGCACGGTTGTGAGTTGCCGTTCGCCTTCCGTTGGGCGGGTGGTTATCCGCTCAGCTTCGCCGGCGGCTCGACGATGATCGTCACCGATCCCGAACAGTTGGCGGCGCGAATGCGCACGGCCTGGGCCGATTTCCTCGACGGCATCGACTTCGACGAGCACACACTTGCGATCTCCGCCCACCGCAAATCGAGCGGATTTCGCAGCGGCTCGGCAGTGCGGATGGACGGGGTCGCCAAGACTACCGGGCGTCTCACGTTCTTCGTCACCTATGACCAGCCACACCCCTCCTGTCCGGAATCGCGGCGTCGTGGCGGCGCCTGGGACAGCGCCTTCGCTGCCGTGCTCCTGCCCAAACAGCCGGACGGAATCGGCAGTGATACAGTCGCAGAGGTGGTGTTCGGCCCCTGCCCGCCAGGGCTTTGATCTCAGCGGATCGTGCAGCGCAGGACGAACGCGCCTCCTCGTCGGTGCGCCTCCTATCTCCGCCGGTCGTACGCTTGACATACTACGTGCGGGATCCTACTCTGCTTCAGTGATCCGGTCGTTTCGTGACGGGAAGACACGTCGCCTGTTCCAGGAGAATAGGAAACGTGGTTTCCGTGGGCTTGACTACGATCGTGCCCTGATGCTCTTGGACGCTCTGAATGCCGCCCCATCCCTTGATCCCCTCAGGGCTCTGCGCACCGTTCGCCTCCATCCGCTGTCGGGAAACCGAAAGGGTCAATGGGCGATGACGGTAAACGCACGGTGGCGTATCACCTTTGTTTTTGACGATGGCGACGCGGACGGCGTCTCGATTGAGGATTATCATCGAGGTTGAGTTATGGCACGAGTTACAACACATCCGGGTAGAGTCCTGAAGGCAGAGCTGGAGGAGCGAGCCATGAGCGCCAACCAACTGGCACTTGCCATTCGCGTACCCGCCAACCGCATCACCGCGATCATACGGGGACAAAGATCTGTTTCTGCTGAAACAGCGGTACGCCTGGGTCGCTACCTTGATACGGGGCCAGCCTTTTGGATGAACCTCCAGACTGCACACGACATCTCCCTCGTCGAAAAGGAAAAGGGCGCTACCATTGATGCCGAGGTCGCGACTGCAATTTGAACGGCCAGGCCCCGGGGGGGGCTGAGCGGATGGACGGGGTCGCCAAGACTACCGGGCGTCTCACGTTCTTCGTCACCTATGACCAGCCACACCCCTCCTGTCCGGAATCGCGGCGTCGTGGCGGCGCCTGGGACAGCGCTTTCGCTACCGTGCTCCTGCCCAAACACCCGGACGGAATCGGCAGTGATACAGTCGCAGAGGTGGTGTTCGGCTCCCGCCCGCCCGGGCTTTGATCTCAGCGGACCGTGCAGCGCAGGACGAACGCGTCCTCGTCGGTGCGTGTTGCGGTTCGCGTCTGCAGGCGCACCGAGGTCACTCTCTCGACCGGCACGCTGAGTGGAATTGGGCGCGTGCACAGATCGGCACCCCGCAGCGGCGTTGGCGGCAGAGCGGCGCGGATCGCGTCGGCGTTGGCTTTTTCGATCACCGATTTGGCGGCGGGGAGCTGGACACTGGCGATGGCCTCGCCGGTTGCGCAGAAAGGCAGCAGCGGATCGCGCACGTTGAAGCACAGGGACAGCAGGAAGGTGCACTGGCCCGTCGTGTCGTCGGCGTCGCAGAAAGCGCCGTCGCTGCAGGCGGCGACCGGGGTGGCGCTGCGCCGGACGATGTCGGGCGGGATGAAGTTCCAACCGAGAAGGCAATCCGATTGTCCACTGCCGCCGGCGGGCTCGATCTGGCGAACCCGAGTGAGGGCGCGAAAGGCGGCTAGCGCGTCTATGCGTGGATAGGTACGGCCGCTCCTTTCGTCGACGATGGGAACACCGGTCTCAATCATCGCCGCTTCGATCTGCTCTGCCGAAGCGCTTGGCCGTGCCGAGGCCAGCAGCGCCGCGGTGCCGCTCACGTGCGGCGCCGCCATCGACGTGCCGCCGCAGATGCGCTCGCCGCCGATGTCGGAGCAGAGCAGGCTGAGCTCGCCATCGACTCCCGAGGAGATGACGTCGACGCCCGGTGCGAGCAGATCGAGCTCGACACCGGCGTTGGAAAAATCGGCAACCGAGTCGTCGCGGTTGGTAGCGCCGACGGCCAGCACCCCGGGAACGCAGGCGGGCGTGCTGATGCGATTGCTGCGCAGTTGATTTCCCGCAGCGGCGACGACGATGGTTCCGCGCCGGCGCAAGGTGGCGACGACGTCGCCGATCATTCGATTCAAGCCGCACGCCGCGTCGGCATCGCAACCGTCCTCAGCGCGGCACTCCTCTTCGCACTTGGCGACACAGTCGCCGCTGAAGACGCGAAAGCTGGCCAGGCTCATGTTGACGATACGGACGTCGCGGCGATGGACGGCGATCCAGTCCAAAGCTGCCAGCCAATCCGACACGAGACCCGAGTTGGCCGCGTCGAGCACGCGCACGGCGACCACCTGGGTCGCCGGCGCGACGCCGGTGCCGGCGACGTTGCCACGCGAGAGGAGAATACCGGTGATGTTGGTGCCGTGAGGGTGACCCGGCGCGGCGCTGCCCGGGCCCGATGCCCGGGCGCCACCGTCCGGGCAGCAAGCCGGCTCGCAGAGCAGTCCCGGACACGAGCCGCTGCAAAAGCACTCCTCGTGAATCACCGCGCCGGCGATGTCCGGGTGGCTGGCTTCGACGCCGCTGTCGAGGACGGCGACGACGACGTCGCCTCCGGTGACGAAGCGCCGATGCACACGGTCGGCGCCGATTCGCGGTACCGATTCCTCGAGGGCGCCGCCGCCGCCGATGTCTGCGGCGATCCATTGCACGTCCGGGTGATCGGCCAGCGCCGCGAGCCCGGGCGCAGTGAGCCGGGCGGAAAACCCGGCGACCGACTCGTAGCAATGGCGGACGGCGATGTCGGCGGGCATGGTCCGTTCCATCGCCGACGCGGCGGGCAGCGCATCCACGCCGCGGCGCAAGCCGACGACGACCTCGGCGCTGCCGTTGTGCGTTGTCTGTGAAAGGGTCGCCGCATCGATCGATGCCGCTTCCAGCGTCGCCGGCATGGTCAGCAGCAGGAGCAGGAGGAAGCGGTGTTTCATCGGCGTATGATGCCACTATTGCAGGACTGCGCACAGCGCGACATGGTGACCAGCGTATGCAGCGCGGGTAAGCGGCAGGAAAATCATGATTCCCAAGCCAAACGGAAAAGTTACCTCGATCTACCGCGGTCACGTCATCGACCTGCGGCTCGAGGGAATGGACATGCCGGACGGTCGGACGATGGATTTCGAGATCGTCCGCCATGCGCCGGCAACCGCCATCCTCGCCATCGACGATCAGCGTCGCGTCATCATGATCTTTCAGTTCCGCCACGCCCTCGGCAAGCAGATCTGGGAAGTGCCGGCGGGAATCGTCGAAGAGGGGGAAGAGCCGCTGCACTGTGCCCAGCGAGAGCTGCGCGAGGAGACCGGCTTCACGGCGAGCGAGTGGCAGTCGCTCGGCACGATGTACACGGCGGCTGGGTTCTGCGACGAGGTCATCCACCTGTTCCTCGCCCGCGGTCTGCGCTCTGGTGTGCAGAGCCTGGATGAGAACGAATACCTGCAGCCACACGCGGTCGCCCTGGAGAAGGTGGAAGAGATGGTCGCGGCTGGTGAGATCGACGACTGCAAGACCATCGTCTCCCTCTACCGCGCCGGGCGCTTTCTCGCTTCCCGGTGATCGTCCGATGGATTTGACGTTCTCCGAAAGTGAAGAGCGCTTCCGCTCTGAGCTGCGCACATGGCTCGCTGACAATCCGCCCCGCCCCGAGCCGCGGGAGCTCGCCGACTGGGTTGCCTACGGCAAGGCCTGGCAACGAGATCTCCACCGGGCCGGCTGGTGCGGAGTGCACTGGCCGGTCGAATACGGTGGCAGGGGGGCGTCGCTGATCGAGCAGATCATCTTTCAGCAGGAGATGGCGCGGGCCAAGGCACCGCTGTTGATCAACCTCGCCGGCTTGACCATGGGCGGGCCGGTGCTGATTGCCCACGGCAGCGAAGAGCAGAAGCGCCGCTACCTGCAAAACATCCTCACCGCCGAGGAAATCTGGTGCCAGGGCTTCTCCGAACCCAACGCCGGCTCGGACCTGGCGGCGCTCAACACCCGGGCGGTGCTCGACGGCGACTCGTTCGTCGTCAGCGGCCAGAAAGTCTGGACCAGTTTCGCCCGCTACGCCGACTGGTGCATGCTCCTGGTTCGCACCAATCCCGACGCGCCCAAGCACAAGGGAATCACCTTTCTCATCGTCGACATGAAGAGCCCAGGCGTCACGGTGCGGCCACTCAAGCAGATCAACGGCGACGAGGACTTCAACGAACTCTTCTTCGAAGAGGTTCGCGTGCCACGCGAGAACGTCATCGGTGAGATCGACGGCGGCTGGAAGATCGCCATCACGACGCTCATGCACGAGCGACAGACGTTGACGTTTTCGCGCCAGCTCCAATCGAGTATCGCCCTGCAGGAGCTCATCGATCTGGCGCGTGCCCGACCCGCGGGAGACCGCGCGATCGTCACTGACCCGATCGCGCGGCAAAAACTGGCCGCCGCCTACATCGACAGCCAGGCGATGCGCTACACGTCGTTGCGCAACCTGACCAAGACCCTGCGCGGCGGCGAGCCGGGTCCGGAGGGCTCGATCGAGAAGCTCTATTGGAGTGAGATGTACCAACGCATGCTGGCCGATGCGCTGTCGATGCTGGGGCCGTTTGGCCAACTCCTCGAAGGTGACGAACGCAGCATCGACGACGGCAAGTGGGGCTATTTGCATCTCTACTCGCGCGGGCGGACAATCGCCGCCGGCTCGTCGGAGATCCAGCGCAACATCATCGCCGAGCGCATCCTCCAACTGCCGCGGGGTTGAAGATGAAGAAGCGCGTCGTCACCGATTCGATGCTGGGTATGGAGCTGCCCGACATCGACCAGTGGTCGGAGCGGGTCACCGTCGTGCTCGGGCAGAACCCGGGGATGTTCTCCGGTCCCGGCACCAATACCTACCTGGTAGGCACCGGCAGGCGACCGATCCTCGTCGACACCGGCCAGGGCGTCGAGTCGTACCTGCCGCTACTGCGCCAAGCCATGCAGGAGCGCAATGCCGAGGGCTTGCAGGAGATCGTCCTGACGCACGCCCATCCCGACCACAACGGCGGGCTTGATCAGGTTCTCGACGAGTACGGACCGCTGCGCATCACCAAGAAACCGTGGCCCGGATACGACACCGATCACGAGATCAACGTCATCGACGACGAGGACGTCGTCACTACCGAAGGCGCGACCCTGCAGGCGATCTGGACGCCGGGCCACGCCAGGGATCATCTCTGCTTTTTCGTCCCCGAAGACAATGCGCTGATCACCGGCGACGTCGTGCTCGGTGCCGGCACGACGGTGATCCCCCCCGACGGCGACCTCGGCGACTACATCAAGTCGCTGCACAAGCTGCTCGACTACGACGCCGACGCGCTCTACCCGGCGCACGGTCCGTGCATTCGCAATGCCAACGAGAAAATCGAGAGCTACCTGCAGCACCGCGCCCTGCGCGACGAGCAGATTCTCGACGGGTTGCGCGCTGGGGTCGAGAAGATCCCCGACCTGGTCAAGCGCATCTACACCGACGTTCCCGAGTTTCTCCACGACGCTGCGGCGATGTCGGTCGACGCCCATCTGCGCAGAATGCACGAAGAGCATGTCGTTCAACGCGAAGGCGACTCCTGGTCACTGGCCTGAGCTCGCATCGTTGGCGGCAACCAGCATCTGGTACTTGAAGATCTCGCGGAATCCCATGCGGCGGTAGATTGGCTCGCCCATCGGGCTGGCTTGCAGTGAAACCAGCTTGGCGTTGTTGTCGAACCCGATGTTGGCGACGGTGCGGGTGACGATCTCACCGAGGCCCAGGCCGCGTGCGCTCTCGATCGTGCTGACCCAGTAGATGCCGGCGATTCCGTGCGACAGCAGGACGAGGGCGCAGGAGACGGGCTGGCCTCGATGGTAGGCTACGGCGCCGTAGATGTGGGGTGCCAGTAGTGAGGCGCCGCGGGCGAAGAGCGTGGCCAGGGCATCGGCAGGCATTTGGTAAGTCTGCCAGGCGCGCGTCACGACGGCGGAGAAGTCACCGACGCCCTCGTCATTCTCGGTGCGACGCACTTCGACGCCGTCGGGCAGCGGATGGTCTTCGATCCGTTGCTCGACGACCATGGCCGGAGGCGAAACCAAAGCCGCCAAGCCTGCGGCCGGCGCGGCCCGCAGCAGGTCGCGGTCGGCGTCCCCGTCCTTGACGGTGAACGAATAATCGTAACCGAGCTCGGCGAAGAATCGTTTCGCCCGAGTCAGAGCTTGCACCGCATCGAGGCCCGGATCCGTGCGGACAGCCGTGTTCATCGTCGGGAACGGATGAATTCCCGCGGTCAGCAGCAAGCCGTCGCGGTCGATCGCTATACCACCGCAACGGCGGCTCTGTTCGCGCAGAGCCTCGCGGTAGTTGAGGTCGGACAACTCGTGGACTTCAGCTTCCGTCATGCGATGGAAATACAACAATCATCGCCGTGGCGCCCAGCGGAGAGCACGATCGTTGGAGATGGATCTCGAGCCATCGCTGGAGGGGCATGCGTGGGGAAGCGAGTTTCAGATCAGCAAACCCACCGGCACGGCGCCGGATCATTCATATAGAGGAACTTTTCGAATGGGATATCGCGC
Source organism: uncultured Binatia bacterium (SeqCode) (assembly GCA_965216585.1). Classification (GTDB taxonomy): domain Bacteria; phylum Desulfobacterota; class Binatia; order HRBIN30; family CADEER01; genus CADEER01. Next base: position 3,034,868 of record CBDCGC010000003.1, read on the forward strand.
CAGCGATCACCGACCTCAGCCTGCGCCTGCGCCTCGCCTGAGCCTACGAGCGCAGCGAGTTTCAGCCTAGCCAAACCCCCGGCGCGGTGCCGAAGCATACGCGGACAGAAACTCGAGATTGCCTCGCGAAGCGAGACCACCCCCAGCCTTCTGCCCCAGCCCGAGCCCCAGCCTTCGTCAGAAAAAAGAAGGCAGGAGGCTAGGGCAAAAGGCTGCGGGCTGGGGTTCTTACCAAACCAGCGTCCATCGCAACCAGACCGCGCCGAGCAGACAGCTTTCCGGCTTTCTACGACCCGGATCAGCCGAGTTGGTTGGTCAAGGCGGGTCCGTTCCTGATCCACTACTCGTACGATCCGGCTGGCGATCGGGTCGTCTTCATGAACCTCTTCCGCCGCCGCTGATCGTGGTTGAAGATGGGTCTGGTGAAGCGGTCTTCCCGCTCGAGACGGAGCCTTCCGTCCTAGGCTGCGCTGCGCCGAAGTGGTTTGATCTTTCGTATATCCTTTGCCGACTTCGATTGCTGCGCGTGGTAGAGATCCCACGCCAATTGCAGGTTCATCCAGAATTGGGCTTCCATCCCGAGAAGCCGCTCGAGTCGCAGCGCAGTGTCCGGTGTGACTCCGCGCCGCCCGTGAACGAGTTCGTTGACTCGTGGGTAGGATACTCCAATACGTTTAGCGAGCTCGGTTTGGCTAAGCTGGAGCGGTTTCAAGAACTCCTCCAGTAGCATTGCACCCGGGTGGGTCGGTGGACCATGTGTGGGTATTCGTACCATTTGAATACTCCCGGTTAGTGGTAGTCGACGATTTCTACATCGCCGACGTCTTTGGTGTCCCAGACGAAACAGATTCGGTACTGGTCGTTGATTCGAACGCTGTGCTGCCCGCGTCGTTTCCCTCTCAGCGCTTCCAGGCGATTTCCGGGAGGAATTTTCAGGGACTGCAGAGACACGGCGGCGTTGAGCTGATCCATTTTTCGTCGTGCGATCGGCCAAAGGTGACGTGGACATCGTTGACGTGCTTCTTTGCTGTTGTGGCGATTGAAGATGTCTTCGCTCCCACGATCAGCAAAGGACCGAATCACACTCTATCCCCTTCCTCATCATGCACCATGTATAACGTATAACGTTATGCATGGCCAGCGCCGAAGCCTTGGCCGGCGTTGCCGGGAAAGGCATTTTTTGGCTTAGTTCCGAGCATGGTGCGAGTCCTTGTAGCCGTAGTCCTACTCACGACTCCGACACTCCATGCTTTGGAGATGGATTGGGACGCGATCGGTGCCGAAGCAACTGCGATGCTGCGCCAATACGTGCAGGTTGATACGACCAATCCGCCGGGGAATGAGATCGCCGGTGCGCGCTTTCTCGCCGAGCGCTTCGGCAAGGATGGGATCGAAACACGGATCTTCGAGTCCGAACCAGGACGGGCAACGATTCTCGCTCGGCTTCCCGGCACGGGTGACGACAGGCCCGTGATTCTGCTCAATCACCTCGACGTCGTCTCGGCGAACGAGAAAGAGTGGAGTCATCCTCCCTTTGGCCGCGATATCGATGGCGGCTTTCTCTACGGGCGTGGCGCCATCGACTGCAAAGGGATGGCGGTCGTCGAGGCGATGGCAATGCTGGCGATTGCGCGCTCGGGAGAGAAGCTGTCTCGCGACGTCATTTTTCTCGGCACCGCCGACGAAGAAAAGGGCGGAGCCCTGGGCGCCGGTTGGTTCGTCGACAACCACTTCGACCTCATCGAAGATGCCGAGTTCGTCTTCAATGAGGGAGGCCACGGCCGCAAGCTCGACGACGGTACGACGGTGTTCGAAGTCAGTGCCGTGGAGAAGACGCCCTTCTGGTTGCGGTTGACGGCATCCGGACAGCCCGGCCACGGCTCGACGCCGCGCGGGATGTCGGCGGTCGATCGCCTGGTGCGGGCACTCGATCGGGTTCGCCGGCGGCCGCGCGAGCTCCGCGTTACTTCCGAGGTCGACGCCTACTACAAGGCTCTGGCAAAACGGCAGAGCGGCGATTTGCGCGAGAAATACGCCAGCCTGGAAGAAGCGCTGGCAGAGGATGACTTTCGCTCTACTTTCCTCGCCCGCCCCGAAGACGCGGCGCTGGTGCAGTCGACGGTGTCGATCACCGTGCTCGACGGCAGCAGCAAGACCAATGTCGTGCCGCCGCAGGCGTCGGCCGAGCTCGACTGCCGCCTCTTACCCGACGAGACGCCGGCCGTATTTCTGAAGAAAGTGCGCGACGTCATCGACGACGACGGCATCGAGATCGAAACCCTGCTCAACTTTCCACCGTCGGCTTCGCCAATCGACACGCCGCTCTATCGCGCCATCGAAACCGTTGCCGCCGCCGAGGGCGCGACCGTCGTGCCCAACGTCCTGCGCGGCTTTACCGACGCCCACTACTTTCGCGAGAAAGGGATGACCGTCTACGGATTCGTCCCTGTCGTTCTCAGCGACGAAGACGCCGGCCGTATGCACGGTGTCGACGAACGACTACCGATCGCCGAGCTCGCCGCCGGCACGCGGCGTTTGGTGGAAATCCTGCGCGAGTTGGCGGCGCCGACCGCTGCGCCGTGAAACGATCCGGCAGCGGCCGTTTCTTGCAGTCGTTTCCGCGGCAACCAGGTGTTTCCGGTCACTGATGATTCTTTCTCGAGGCTGTGAGCGGATTCGTTTGCTCGGCGGCCGGTTCTCCGCTACAGGCGCTGTTGGGGGTAGCATGGCAGTCTTCCACAGCCGACACTTTGCACGGTGGAGTTCCCGGATTCACGATGTCCGGCGCGCCGCTCTGGTGCGTGTCGCAGTGATCGCATTCGTCGTGAGTTGCGCCACGCTGAGTGCCGGGGCGGGTGTGCCCACGGCGACCAGTAGTCCGACCGCCGGCGCCACGGCAAGTGCCACCCCAAGCGCCACGGCGAGTGCGAGCGCCAGCGCGACGGTGAGCGCCACCCCAAGCGCGACGGCGAGCGCCACGGCGAGTGCCAGCGCTACCGCGACCTCGACGGCCACGGCGAGTGCCACCAACAGCCCGGCGACCAGCGCCACCGCGACCGCCAGCGCGACGGCGAGCAGCACTCCCTCGACTACGGCGACGTCGACTGCGATCGCAACGGCGACGCCGACGGGAAGTGCGACGGCCTCGTCGAGCAGCACGGCCTCCGCTACGGAGACGCCGGTCGAGTCGGCGACGGCGACGCCGAGTGCGAGCGCAACCAGCACCGCGGCGACGGCGACGCCGAGTGCGAGCGCAACCAGCACCGCGGCGACGGCGACGCCGAGTGCGAGCGCAACCAGCACCGCGGCGACGGCGACGCCGAGTGCGAGCGCAACCAGCACCGCGGCGACGGCGACGCCGAGTGCGAGCGCAACCAGCACCGCGGCGACGGCGACGCCGAGTGCGAGCGCAACCAGCACCGCGGCGACGGCGACGCCGAGTGCGAGCGCAACCAGCACCGCGGCGACGGCGACGCCGAGTGCGAGCGCAACCAGCACCGCGGCGACGGGGACACCGACGGCAACGCCAACTTCGACGTCGACCGGCAGCGTGACGTTGACGAGCACGGCGACGCCGACGAGCACGAGCTCGCCGGGGCCGTGTCTGACCGACGTCGACGAGGATGGTGTGGCACAACCGAATACCGATGGCGTCTACATCTTTCGCGGACTGCTCGGTCTGGAAACGGTCGTGCCGCTGATCTTCCGCCAGATCGATCCGACGATTCTGCCGGACGCGGATATCGTCGACAACATCGAAGTCGAGGCGGGGATGGCTTTCGACGTCGACAGCGACGGCGTCGTGCTGCCCAACACCGACGGGACCTACCTGTTTCGTTCGCTACAAAACCTGGAAACGGTGGTGCCTGAGATCTTTCGTCTCATCGATCCGACCATTCCGTCGGACGCAGTGATCGACGCAGCGGTCAAAGCGCTGTGTCCAACTCCGCCGACCGAGTAGGTCGGCGCGCTCGCTCCTATCCCGCCAACACCGCCGCGAGCCGCTGCCAGCACCAGAACGCCGCCAGGGTGCCCATCGCGTAGGTCGGAATCACTCCGGCCCAGCGCGGTATCCACTGCAGGAGCGGTGCGAGTACTTTTCTCGCCACGAGAACGAGAACGACGAAGGTCAACTGCCCCAACTCGATACCGATGTTGAAAGAGAGTAGGGCGAGGGGGATCTCGTGGCGCGGCAAACCGACCTCGGCAAGCGCCCCGGCAAAGCCAAGACCGTGGAGGAGGCCGAAGCCGAGCGCGATCGCCCAGGGCCAGCGTCGCATGAGCGTTGGCCGCTCTTCGTCGCGGGTGATTTCGATCGCCAGCAGGAGAACACTGAGGGCGATGACGAGCTCGATGGGCCGAGTTGGATAACGCACCCAACCGAGAGCAGCGAGAGAGAGGGTCACGCTGTGACCTGCAGTGAAAGCGGTGACCGTCTTCACCAGGGCAGCGGGACTCGGCACCAACAGCAGCAGGCCGAAGACGAAGAGAAGGTGGTCGAGGCCACTGAGGATGTGGTCGAAGCCGAGACCCAGGTAGTCGAGGAAGACGTCGTAGCGACCTTCGGCTTCGGGAACGTCGATCAGCGAGTTGGTTGCCGTGACGACACCGCGCACCAATCTACCGTCACTCAGCTCGACGCGCACCAGGCCGTCGATCTTGGCAGCGCCGAGGCCGCGGAAGCCCACCTTTGCGCCGACGATTCCGCGCTTGCCGCATTCGATCGACCAGGTGCGGAACAACGATCCCGCATTCTCCTCGGTTCGGATCCCGCCGCTCGTCTTGCAGTGGTCGGGAATCACCGGCTGCACGTCGCTGCCGGGAACGCGCAGGGTGGATGTCTTCCAGCGCACGTCGTAGGTCGATGTGGCCCCGCGCTGGCGCAGCTCGAGAAGCGCCGGTGCGAGCGGGTGGGCGTTCGCCGTCGCCGCGAGGACCAGCAAGAGTACGGTCGCCGCGAGCCGCCGGCGCGCCGAGTCCCGGCCCGGCGCCGGAGGGAAGCCCATTGCCCCGATAGGGATCGCCGAGCCGGTCATCCGCGAAGCTCCACACCGGCGACGACGACGGCGTAGCGCTGGCGCATCCGCTCGATCGCTTTCTGCAGCTCTCTTTCGCGTCGTTCCGCCAAGTAGCGCAGCTCGACTTGGTTGCGAACGGCGTCGAGCTCGGGCAGCGCCGATTCGTGGCGTTCGTCGACCCATACGAGATGGAACCCGTAGGCGGAGCGAATCGGGCCGTGCCAGCTTCCGGGCTGCACTGCGATGGCGGCGCCGGCGAAGTCGGGACCGAGTAGCTTGGCCAGATTGTGTCGTGAGTTGCCGCGCAAGTGGTGCCCGAGCGCGAAGACATCGCCGAGGGAAATCGCGTCGCTGGCGCTCGTCGATTCGACGACCAGGCGTTCCAACTCGCTTGCCGCATCGGCAGCCGCCCGCTGGCCGCGTTTGTCGGTGGAGAAGAACACGTGCTGCAGCGAAACGCGTGCCGGCTGCCGGTAGTCTTCGGCGTTCTTCAGGAAGTAGTCGCGGAGCACCTCTTCTGCAGGCGCCTCACCGCCGGCGTTCACTTTGATCAGCAAGCGCATTTTCTCAATGAGCAGGCGCCGGATGACCAGATCGTCGCGATCGAGGCCGAGCTCGAGAGCTTCGCGGTAGAGCGCCTCCGGGTCGTCGCTCTCACGGCCTTCGAGAAAGCGCATCTTTTGCACCAAACGCCACTTTATGCTGCGGTCGTCGCGGTCCAATCCTCTCGCCAGGGCCTCTCGGTAGAGCATTTCCCGGTCGGCGTAGTCGCGGATCATGCCGTTTTCTTCGCTTGCTGTGGCTGGGCGCCCGATGGTCTTGGCGAAGTCGTTGCGGAGCTCGGCGAGGACGAGCTCCGCAACGACGATCGGCCGGTGAGGCGTGCCGGCACTGGAATCGCGGTCGTCCGCGGGTTCCCACCAGACCTCGTGGACGACGAAGAGGAGCGCACCGAGGAGGACGAAGTGAAACGCCGGAGCTGAGAAGATGCGAGTGATCACGGTGCGACGAGGCTAGCCAAGATGGAGGCGCTGATCCATGCCCCGGATTGGTAGGGAAGTGGCATCGCGGTCGACTCGCTGTGCGCAACCTGAGAAGATTCCCCGCCAGTGGAGACGATTGGCGTGAAGGACCGTGACACCAGGCTCGAAATCGATGACGGGATTGCCCTGATCACGCTCGATCGGCCGGATCATCTGAACACCTTCACCGGCGCGATGGGCCGCGAGCTCGAGCGGGCTTATCGGGACTGCGATGCTGACGACGAGGTCCGTGTGTTGGTTCTCACTGGTGCTGGGCGCGCCTTCTGCGCCGGTGCCGACCTGAGCGCCGGCGCCGACACCTTCGCTCCGCAAGAGGCTGGGAGCTTCAGTGCCGCGGCGATTTCCTTTCCGGCCTGGCGGGTGCGCAAACCGGTGATCGCTGCGGTCAACGGTCACGCCGTCGGCCTCGGCCTGACGCTGGCATTGCAGTGCGACATGCGCGTCATGGCGCGCCAGGGCAAGTACGGCATTCTGCAGGTGCGCCGCGGTATGGTCGGCGACGCCTACTCACACTGGACGCTGCCGCGCATTGCCGGTATGGCCCGCGCTGCCGATATCCTGCTCACCGGCCGGACCTTTGGCGGCGACGAAGCCGGCGAGCTCGGCATCGCCAGTCGCGTCGTCGATGCGGCAGACGTCTTACCGACGGCACTGGAAATGGCCCGTGACGTCGTCGAGAATACCGCACCGCTGTCGGTCGCCATGAGCAAGCGGTTACTGTGGCAGAGTTTCGCGTTGTCGGCCGAAGAGATCGAGCGGCAGGAAACCGAGTTGCACCATGTCTTGATGTCGCATCCCGACGCCGTCGAAGGACCGATGGCCTATCTCGAAAAACGCCGGCCGGTCTGGCGAGGCAGCGTCGCACGTGAGTTTGCCAAGAAGAAGAAGAAGTGAGGATGGATTCCCTGAGGACCCGGAAGGACTTTGAATCGCGATGAAAATGGAAGCGGCCTTGATGCCGAGCGATATCGCCGCCACGGGTGCGGCGGCGCGCGCGGCGGAGGACCTGGGCTACGACGGGGTGCTGTCTTTCGAAGGACCGCACGATCCTTTTCTGCCGCTGGTGCTGGCAGCGCGCGACACCGAGCGCGTCGAGCTGACGACGGCGATCGCCATCGCCTTTGCGCGCAACCCGATGAACTGCGCCCACATCGCCAACGATCTGCAATTGATCTCGGGCGGCCGTTTCAACCTCGGCTTGGGAACACAGATCAGGCCGCACATCGAGCGGCGCTTCTCGCAGACCTGGTCGAAGCCGAACGCCCGCATGCGCGAGTTCGTCCAGGCCATCCGCGCCATCTGGCGGACCTGGAGCGAAGGGGAACGGCTCGACTTTCGCGGTGAGTTCTACACCCACACGCTGATGACCCCGGTCTTCAATCCGGGAGCGAACCCGCACGGGCCGCCACCGATCTTTCTCGCCGGCTTCGGACCGGGCATGGTGCGCGTCGTCGGCGAAGTCGCCGACGGCTGGATCTTGCACCCGCTGCACTCGCCGTCGTTCGTCGAAACCGTCACCCTGCCAGCTCTGCGCGAGGGGTTGGCGAGATCTGGTCGGGCCGAGGGCGCGGTGCAGATTTCCTGCCAGACCATCGTCATGCTCGGCGCGAACGACGAACAGATCGCCAAGGCGCGCGACGGAGCGCGCGCCCAGCTCTCGTTCTACTCGTCGACACCGGCCTACCGCGGCGTGCTAGATCACCACGGCTGGGGCGACATCCAACCCGAGCTCAACCGGCTGTCCAAGCAGGGCAAGTGGCTCGAGATGATGGCCTTCATCACCGACGACATGCTCGACGTGATCGGTGTCAGTGGCACACCGGCCGAGGCCGGCACCAAGGTGCGGGAACGCAACCGCTTCGCCGATCGCACATCCTTGATTCTCTACGACGAGACCGGCGACCCGGGGGCGGTCGGCGAGCTTCTGCGCGCGGCGCGTGCGTGATCGGTCCGAGCTCGACTACGCTGCCGTATCGATCTTGTCGGTGTCGATTTCGAAGACGTCGAGCAGGCAGGCGAAGGTCTCGTCGAGGTGCTCGAAAGTCGCGCGCGACAGGATCTCGGTGCTCAGATAGTCGCTCTCGAACCAGGTGCTGGTGAGGAAGCAGCGATGGGTGTCGGCGATGTCGCTGAAGCGCATGTACTGCAGCTCGTAGACGTAGCGCGCCAACATCTGCCAGAGCTCCTCGCGCCGGTACTCCCAGCGCAGGCTGCGGATGTTCTGCCTGACGTAGGCCTCGCGCTCGCCGAGCGACTGCATGGTTGCCGCCAGTAGATTGGCTTTGAAGTCGGCGACGCGGGGGAGCAGCATGCGCACCAGTGCGGCGCCGTAGGAGGAGCCATCGACGTCGATGGTTTCACCGCCCCAGTCGATCAGCGTTTCGCTGTGCCGCCGCCGGAGATCATCGAGGCTGGCTCGGCAGAGGGCGATGGCCCGGGAAGGGGCGGCGTCCAGCGCATTGTCGATGGCGTTGATGGCGTTGCGAACCAACGGGGCGGCTGAGGTGCGTGTTCGAACCCAGCCGGCGTCGACGGCGAGGTGGCACCACTCGTGGTAGGCGCGAGCGCCGAGCATCAGCCTGGCAAAGGGCAGGCTGGGAACTCGCAAGCGTTCGAGGTGCGTCTCGTGCAAATTGTACGCGAGGAGCGGCCGCCCGCGGTAGAGGTAGGTGTAGCCGTCTTGTCCGATGTCTTCGTTTGGTTGGAGCTCAGCGGGAGAAGCGCAGCGTGAGAGAAAGGTGCGAGAGTTGTGGTCGAGGACTTCGAGATCGGCGCGGATCGAGTGCAGTACCTCTTCACCGCTGTTGCGCAGCTCGCCGCGTAGGCTGCCGATGCGATCGGCGTGCTCATGATCCCAGAGCACGCGATTCTTGCGGCCGGTGATGACGAGCCGGGGACTGCTGTCGCGCAGCCATTCGAGAATTTCGGTCAGCGCAGGAGCGCTCGGCTGCCGGTACCTCTCGTAGTAGCGGGCGAGAGCTCCTTCGGCGACGCCCTTCCAGGCGCTGAGCAGTTGTAGCGGATTGCCTTCGATCTCTCGCGGCACGAGAAGCCCGCTGCCGGTGATCGGGCGGTAGCCGGTGGCGCCGCTGGCAGGCGGGCGCAATGTCTCGTGCCTGATTCGACGCATCCATGGCAGTGCGTCGGCCAGGAGTGTGAAGGCTTCGCCATCGGGGCGCGTCGAGGTACGGGCTCCGGCCTCGAAATCGGCAATTTCCGCAGCGGATCGGTCAAACCAGTACGCGGCGTTGAGCAGGGCGGCGTTGGTGGCGTCGCCGGTCAGCGACATCCGATCGCCGTGGACGAGTAGGTAGGCGAGGAACTCGGGCGACGACGTTTCCAGTTGGAAGTCGACGTCGAAGAGCGTCCACGTACTGGTGTTGAGAAGCTGCACGTAGGGCGGAATCGCCGCGCTCGAGTCGACGATAGCGAGGTTGCGCAGCCGTGGCGTCGCCCAGGTGTTGGTTCGACCGGCGAGCTCAGCGCTGCGTTGCCAGTAGAGCGGAAAGGCCGTGTTGAGGAGATCCAACGCCGCGGCGGCGTACGGCAGGCGCCGTGCCAGCTCGCGGCCGTAGGCCGGCGTGACACCCTCTGGCGAGAGATGCTCGATCGGAATCAGGTGGGTGCGCGGGTCGGCAAAGTAGAGCTCGGCGAGGATCGGTTCGCCGCCGATCGTCTTGTCGTTGCTGGCACCCATTCCGCACTCCGCTTTCTCGATACACAACGCAGTCGAGAAAGAAAAAGGGGCGCGGCGTTGGCGCCGCGCCCCTCGGTCGAAACAGAATCGTGGATGGGCGTCAGAGAATCGGCAGGTCGAAGTCCTGGATGGTCCAGTAGTTGGCGGGGTCGGGGATCGTGTCGGCCGGTAGCAGCGCCTGGACTGCGGCCAGCGGGACGTTGAGCCAATTCTTCAGCACCGTGCCGTAGACGTCGCGAAAGTCGGTCGAGCGAAACGGATCGGCGGCGCCCTGCGAGTACGGCGTGTTGCCGTTGTTGGCATCGGTTACGACCGGGTCGATGTTGGGGTGATTGCCGAGGATGCCACCGGTGACCGGGTCGCCGATGAGGAACATCGGTCCCTGTGTGCCGTGGTCGGTGCCGTTTTCATTCTGCGCAATGCGCCGGCTGAACTCGCTCCAGATGAGGATGCAGACCTTGTCGGGGAGATTCTGGCGCCCGTCGGTTTGTCCGGATGCCATGTCGGCGATGTCATCGAGAAAGATCTTGATCGCGCCGGCTACCTCGGAGTGCAGTCTGTGTTGGCGCCCTGACGGATCACCGCCGCCCTGGTCGGAATGGGTGTCGTAGCCGCCGTTGTTGACGTGGAAGTAGCGCGCATCGACGTTGGGCTCGCCCTTGGCGACGCCGTAGATGATCTTGGCGACGTCGCGCAGGTCGCGCGCCGTGCTGGTGCCGCCGCCGGCGCCGCTGTCGTCGTAGAGGGCGTCGAAGACCGGACGCTCGGCGATGTAGTCGTCGTGCAGTTGCGGATAGCTTTGCGTCGCCAGGGCCGTTGCCAGTCCGGCGCTGCCGACGAACTGCGCAGCACCGCTGCCGTTGTTGGCGACCTCGCCATAGATCGCACCAAAAGCGGCCTGCTTGGCGCCGTCGTCGTCCGAGTATTCCGGGTCGAAGGGGAAGCCGAACTTGCGCAGGCGGTTGATCGCCAGGACGCTGGTTCCCGATTGGATGAACTCGCCGCCGAGGCGGTTGTCGATGGCGACGCCGGGAATGTCGGTGGCGATGTACTCATCGGCCAGGTGACGGCCGAGCCAACCCTCGCCGCCGCTGTGCACGTTCAGTGGATCGCCGGTTTCCCAGACATTCGTCGAAACCGCATGCGACAGATCCGGGTCCGGATAGCCGCAACCTTGGATGACGGCGACCTTGCCCGCGTCGTAGAGGTCGCGCAGTGTCGCCAGCCCCGGGTGGAAGCTGAGCTGAGCACCGGTGTTGGGGTCGGCAAACGCCGTTACCGGCATTGCTTGATCGAGGCCCTCGATGCCGCCGCTTCCCGGTCCGGCGTCGAGTTGGATGCCGCCGGATCCCGTGTTGCGCGCCGCTTCGTAGTGGGTGCGCAGGCTGCCGCCGCCGTTGTCGTAGGGGACGACGGTTGCGAGACCGTCATTGCCGCCGTCGAGGTAGAGCGAGATGAAGTAGCGGTCGCCGATCGTTTCGGCCATGACGCGTTGCAGGAGCGGATTACCGAAAAAGCCGGGTCCAGCCAGGCCGCCCGCGGTCGCCAGTCCACTGCGCTTGAGAAACTGTCTTCTACTGATTGCCATCGCGATCTCTCTCCTCGTTCCGCTCAGTGGACCATGTAGGCAGGCGATTGGAGGACCAGGCCCACCATGCCGCGCAGCTTCTTGTCTCGTGTTTCGAAGTCGCTGAAATCGACCGTGCCCGGTACGCCATCGGTCAGGTAGTCCACGAGGGCGGTGCGCTCGGCACTGCCCAGAGCAAACGCGTTTGCCACGCCGAGGAGGGCGGTCACGGCGTCGACGACGATGTCGGGATCGACGGCCGGTGACTCGGCGAAGTCAAAGAGCCGCTCGGGCCGGAAGGTCGTCCTTCCCCTGCCGCGCGCCGCCATGACGTCGCGTATGAAGCCGTAGCGCGCGAGAAGTGTGGAGCTGTTGATCCACATCGTTTCCCAGTCCCAGCCAAACACGCTCGGCGGTTCGAAGAGAAGCTGGCCCATGGCTTCGAGCTCGTCGTTGATTTCGTCGAAGCTGCCACCGTTGACGTATTGGAAGCGGCTCTTCAGCTTCATGCCGAGGACGCGCAGCGTCGAGATGACGAGATCGACTGGCCACTTCACCGACAGCTTCATCGGATCGGTCAGCGCCGCGTAGAACTCGTCGCTGACGAAGATCTCGCGCAGCAGTTGGGAAACGTCGAAGTTGGTGTCGAAGCCGGATGCCGACACCATGCTCTCGACGTAGCTCGTCGTCGGTTCGGGGTCGGCGAAGAAAGTGATGAGGCGGTAGGCGATCCAGTGGGCGACAGTGTTGCGGCCACTGCTGTCCTGGTGCTGGAAGATCGCATCCATGACGTGGTCGATTTCGGTCTCGTAGGCGGTGCCGGCGGCGGCGCCGAAGTCGAAACCGGCGGCGCCGAACGGGGCAATGTTCTGGAAGATCACCTTCGGGCCGCGTTCGGGATACGGGTCGGCGGGGTTGCCGGTGCCCGTATCGTGGCGGCCGAGGTCGAAGAAGGGCTGATCTTTGTCGTTGACTCGCCAGCCGGTAAAGGCTCGAGCGATCTGAACGATATCGGCTTGGCTGTAGTTGCTCTCGGTGCCGTCGAGGTTCTTCACGTCCTGTGTGAAGAGCTCGAGCAACTCGCGACCGTAGTTCTCGTTGGGCTCTTCCTTGCGATTGCGAATCGTGTCGAGGAAGTCCATCATCGCCGGGTCGCGGTTGATCTCGTTCATCATGACGCGAAAGTCACCCTTGCAGTTTCGGCGCAGGGTGCGGTTCTGCTCCGCCATCTGCTTGGCGTCGTTGACGGTATCGTCACTGGTGGAGAAGTGGTCGTGCCAGAAGAGGACCAGCTTCTCTTGCAGTTGGAACTTCGTGCGCACCATGTACTTGATCCACTTGTTGTGCGCGATGTTGATGCTCTTGTTGCGCGGCCGGAACTTCTTCGGGTCGAAATCGAGCAGACGATCGGCTGCCTGGCCGCGCGTTTCGCCGGCGTCGATGATCTTGTCGATGTCCTTTTGCGTCGCGCCAAACCCCGTGCGTCGCAAGAGATGACGCGCGGCGTCTTCGGTCAGTACGGTGTTCTCATCACCCATGCTGATGACTCCCTCTCAGTCCGTGCCGGGCACCCAGCCCGTTTGCGGTGCACCCGCTGCAATCCAAAGCTCGATGACTTCGCGCAGAGTTCGGTGGAGCTTTCGTTTGTCGAGCGGCATGCGCGCGCCGTAGGTTGCGTCCGGTAGATCACCTTCGATCTTGCGGAAAAGAAAACTGGTGTCTGGATCGCCACTGGTGCCGGGCGGGTTGGGGGCATCGACGAGCATCCAACCGGCACCCGACGCGGAAATGTTGCTCGGTGTGACGTTGACCAGATTGCCGTGCGCCGCACCGGTTTCGAGCAGCAGGTTGCCGGCAAACGTCTCCGAATCGTGACAACCGCTGACGGCGCAGTTTTGGTTGAAGACCTGGCGTTGGATGCGATCGAAGGTGCCGCTGAACAGAATCGTCGGGTCGCAGGCGTTTGGATCGGGGTCGCAAATGAACTTGATGCGGTCGCGGTCCTTGTAGATCTTGCCGCCGATCACTTCGGAGAGTGCGGTCAGCTTCACTTTCTTGCGCCGCGGCGAGCAGCGGTTGTTGCCGATCGGCCCCTTGATGGGAACCGTAATCGTCGTACCCGTGGTGCAGTCGTTGGCAGTGGTCGTCGGTGGCTGGATTTCGCTGTCGACGGCCGATTGGAGTGCTTGGAAATCGGGGTCGAAGCGGGGGTCGCCATTGTCGATGGCGTTGTCGATGACGATGGAGTCGACGCCGTTCAGCGTACAACTCGGCTCGAAGGTGCTGTTGGCGCAGACGACCAAATTGAATGAACAGATGCCGTCTACCGTCGCGTCGGCGTCGCAGGCTGGGTCGCCATCGGTGCAGCGGACGTGTCTGGGATTGCTCGCCGGAATGCTCACCGCCGCATCGAAGGTGACGAGGCAATCGCGAGACTTCGAGCCGCCGCCCCCGACCTCGGTCGCCACGGCGATCCCACTGGTGACGAGGATGCCAGCGCAGCTTGCGATGGCCAGACTGACCCCTGAGGTCCTCATCGAATCCCTCCCCATTTGATAGGCACCACGCGAGAGGCTCCCCAGTCTCCTGTGGGTGTCGGGCGTGTTCCGCCGACGCCACGGTGGCGCTGCGGCATAACTATAGAGTCGACCGAAACCAATCGTCAAGTTAAAGTTTCCTTGAGAAATTTTGTAACACTTTGAGAAAATTGGATTTTTCTTGCATTTGCCGGAATCTACCGGTACTTCGCGACGCTCTCAGCGCAGAGCATGCAAAACCCGGTCCGCCGGCACCGGTGGTTGGGTGGCGGCCGGAGGATGGCGAAATGCAGCGGCTGCCTTGCGGGCGAGTGGGAAGGTGGCGAAGAATTGACGCTCGCTCAGTTTTCCCGCGAGTCGGGCAGTTGACGCGAGCCCGTCGTCGCCGCAGACTTTCGCCATGCACCTGCGGAGCAAGAAGCTGGAGATTCCCGGCGCCGGCGAGTGTTTAGCTGGTCGCGAAGAGCCGATTCCGGTTCCCGAGAGCCATTTCGTCAGCGGCGCGCCGTTGCGCGGTCCCTTCGCCGCGAACCTCCGCTTTGCCATCTTCGGGATGGGCTGTTTTTGGGGAGCTGAGCGCTGCTTCTGGGAATTGGCTGGAGTCGTGTCGACTGCCGTCGGCTACGCCGGCGGTGGCACACCCAATCCGACCTACCGGGAAGTTTGCTCGGGGATGACAGGGCACAACGAAGTGGTCCGCGTCGTCTACGACCCAGAGCGCATCTCCTACGAGGAGCTGCTGCGCGTGTTCTGGCAGGGCCACGATCCGACGCAGGGAATGCGCCAGGGCAACGATGTGGGGACGCAGTATCGTTCGGGGATCTATTGTTTCGGTGGCGAACAACTGGCGGCGGCCGAACGATCGCGCGCGACCTATGCCGAGATGCTCGGCGAGCGCGGCTTTGGTCCGATCACGACCGAGATTGTGCCGGCACCGGAGTTCTACTTTGCCGAAGAGTACCACCAGCAATACCTGGCCAAGAACCCCGGCGGCTATTGTGGGCTCGGCGGTACCGGTGTGGAGCTATCGCACTAAGGGGAGAGTCCCCGTCGCCTGGGCGGGGTTGGTTGTCAGAAGTCGATCTCGAGCGCGTCGTGCGTGGCGACGGCGCCGAATGCCAGGACGTCGGCGCCGCCGGGCACGTAGATTCGGTTGCCGACGGTCGCGGCGCCGATGCCGTGCCGCGGCGACGCCATGATGGCGAGGCGCGTCCATGAGTTGGTGCTGGGATCGTAGGCCTCGACTTCGGGGAAGATGCCGCGCGAGTTTTGTACGTTGCCCTCGCCGCCGAAGACGACGAACCTGCCGTGCAGCTCGGCGGCGGCGTGGCCGGCGCGGTTGGTCGGCATCGCTGGCAGTGGAAGCCAGACGCCGGCGGCGGCGTCCCAGCGGTGCGCAGCAGTGGTGAGGGGAGAGCGGCCGCCGGCGACGTAGACGACGTCGTCGACCGCGGCGGCGGCGATGTGCTCGCGCGCGATCGGGTAGGGTGCGAGCTCGATCCAGCGGTTCTGCGCCGGATCGTACGCCGCGTGGTCTCTTACGGCTCCGCCGGCGTCGCCGGCGAGGGCGTGAATACGATCGCCGGCGACGGCGACCGCCATCGCGCCGCGCGCCGTCGGTAAGGGTGCGACGGGGTCCCAGCGGTCGAGGGTCGGATCGTAGCGCAGCACTTCGCTCGTTGGTGTGAACCCCGGGCTGCGCAGGCCGCCGATGGCGTAGACGAATCCGCCGAGGGCGGCGGCACCGATGTGATGGCCGGCGGTGGGCAGTGGCGCCACGTCGATCCAGGTGTTGCTGGCGATGTCGTAGGCCTCGACGCGATCGGTGGGCAGCGGTGCAAAGCCGCCGATGACGTAGACGAGACCGTCGAGGTGGGCGACACCGACTTCCTGGCGCGGGCCGCGCGCTAGTGGTGGCAGGGAAATCCAGCGGGATACCGGAGTACCCACGGGTGTTGCCGTTTGGGTGGGCGGGGACGTCGCGGTGGGGCTCGGCCTTTCCGTGTTGCTCGGTGTCGGAGTCGTCGTCGCGATCGGCTCTGCACTACAGCCGTCCGGCGGCGCCAACCGTGCGCGGTGAGCGTTGAGAACGTCGGCGGCGGTTACGCGTCCGTCGCCATCGGTGTCGGCGGCATCGCAATCGAGGTGTTGCGATGGATCGAAAACGGCGGCGACGACCTGGTTGAAATCGGCGGTGCTGATACCGCAGCTGGCGTCGCAATCTCCTGGACAAGCGCAAAGGAGATTGCCGGCACCTGAGACGTTGGCGGTGAGAGTGATGAAGCAGGACAGGAAAACCGCGGTGCGCACGCTAAGCCACTCCGTCGGCAACGTCCCAGATCAGTGACCCATCCGGGTTGCGACCGAGGAGCTTCTTGGGATGAGTCTTGTCGATGTGACCGATCAGGCCGTTGTAGATGCCGTAGCCGACCAACTCCTGGAGGCGCGGTGAGAAATCCGCGGCGATATCGCGTGGAATGCCGAGTTGCTGGTTTTCCTGTTGGCGGATGAAGCCGGCGCAGTAATTCATGGCAATCCCGATGCGCCGCTGTTTCGTCTGGTTGACGCCGCCGCCATGCCAGAGACTGCCGTGGTAGACCATGACGCTGCCCTTCGGCATCTCGGCTGCGATCGAATCGTAATGCTTCCCGTATTCGGGCGAGTGATCGTAGAGATGCGACCCGGGGATGATCCGCGTCGCGCCGTTCGCCTCGCTGAAGTCGGTGATCGCCCACATCGAATTGCAGACGAGCGCGACGTGCGGCTTGGGGATCGGAATCAACTGATCGTCGGCGTGAATAGGCTGCGCGCTTTCATCCGGTCCGATGGCGATTGACGACAGCGACGAGATCAGGCAGCCCGCGTCGAGAACCCCTTCGACGATGGGGAGAACGTTCTCGTGCACGGGGATCCGTTCGAAGCACTTGCCGTGCACCAGCAAGTTGTAGACGCGCACCGTCTTGCGTCCTTCGAAGGTGTTGTCTGCGGGCGCGATCTTTCGCTCGCTTTCGATGCGTTCGAGCTCGGAGGCCAGCTCGTCCGCGAAATCCGCAGAGAAGGCGTCGCGGACGATGGTGTAGCCGTCGCCTGCGATGGCCTCGAGGTGATCGGAGATCTGCGGAGCCCCCAGAGCCATTCCGTAGACTAGCTCGTCCAGGCCCCAGTCTCCAAACCGCAGCACTTGCGCAGGGACTAGAGTGTCCCTTTCGTCCCTTCTGTCCCTTTCGTCCGGCGTCCCGCTGCCCACATGGCCCGAGCCTATCGACCGCCCGCATTCTACTGCCACCGACTCCAGTTTACCCGGCCCATGGTGTATCAAAGCGGCATGTGGCGGCGCTGGGCGGTGATAGTTGTCCTCGCTTTGTGGGCGTCGGCGGCTGTGCCGCCGGCCGATGGACAGGACTGCGGTGGCGATTGCAACGGTGATGGCGCCGTTTCGATCGGCGACCTGATCGTCGCCGTGCGGGTACTGCTCGGCGAAGCGCCGATCGCCGAATGCCGAGCGGCCGACGTCAATGGCAACGGCGTCGTGGCAATCAACGAATTGATCATCGCGGTTCGCAATGGCCTGCGCGGTTGCCCACTGACTCCCACGCCGACGCCGACGTTTCCGCCGACCGCCACGGCGACAGCGACTCTGAGCTTCACGGTCACGCCGACGCCGACCTCGACGGCGCCGCCGAGCCCGTCTGCTACGTTGACCGCGAGTGCAACGGCGACACCGTCGTCGACCCCGACGCCGACGCCGACGTGGACGCCGACGATCGAGTTTCCCGACGTTTCGGGTCTGTGGAACGAGGGGCAGTTGCAGCTCGTTTCGTCGACGTGCTTCGAGCTCTTTGCCACGGAGTTCGCCGCCGAGTTGGCGCGCCGGCCGCCTTGCCCGCATCAGGTGTCCGCGGTGGGTGCGCGGGCCACCATCGTCGACTGCAACCAGAGGGCCTTCATCGGTACGCTCAGCGAGCAGGGGCGGATCGACTACGAGCTGCCCACCGACGTCGGCGAGGAGGATGGGTGCACCGTCACGCTGGCTGCGGCGGTGCGGATCGAGGCGGTGGCTTCGCCGGCGGCCGCGACCTACTTTTTCGACGTCGACTTCAGCGGCACCTGCCCACTGGATTCCTGTACGTTGACCGCGGTTGCTCCGTGGCAGCGCGAATCGGGCGGTTGACGTCGATACCGTCACGCGCCGCACGATCTGCGGCAGGGCCAACCGGTTGGAGTGGCGGCGGTTCCTAGCGGCTCAGGATCAGTCGTAGAACGACCGCTACGATACGCAGCGAATCCTTGAACGGGCGGTACTGACTCTCGCGCTCGTCGGCCGGTGGGTAGTAGGTTTCGACGGGAACTCCGACGACTTCGAGTCCGCCACGCACGGCGCGGATGAGCACTTCTGTTTCGAAGGCGAAGCGGTCGTCGCGCGTCGCCAGCGCTAGCGTCGCGGCGATTGGGTAGACGCGAAACCCCGACTGCGTATCGGGAACCTGGCGGCCGCAGGCGATCTCGACCCAGCGATTGGCGAAGCGGTTGCCAAAGAGCCGGATCGACGAGACGATCTCGTGATCAAAGACCCTCTCGCCGACGATCAGAGCCTCCGGCTGGCGGCGCGACGCCTCGACGAGCAGCGGTACCTGCGTGCCGAGGTGTTGCCCGTCGCCGTCCATGGATAGGGCATGCGAGAAGCGCCGCTCAGTCAGCCACTCCATGGCCCGGCGCAGACTGGCCCCCTTGCCGAGATTCACCTCGTTGCGCAGCACCGTGGCACCGGCCGCCTCGGCGATGGCGGAGGTGTCGTCGCTGGAGCCGTCGTCGACGACGATCACGCACTCGGCGTGCCGGCGCGCGTCGCCGACGACGGATTCAATCGTCGCTGCGCAGTCGAGGGCGGGAATGACGATGGCATAGGTCAGAGGCGAATCGGTCACACCCGAGTCTCGCGCTGTGCTCTTGCCGCAGTCAAACGGATCAATCGTTGCCGAGCCGTCGCGGCGGGTCAGCCGAGGCGGGTCGGTCGAGTTTTGCCGCGACCCCAGAGGTGCTAGCGTGCCTCGGGTGGAAGGCGGATCGGAGATCGGTGCCAAGCTGCGCTACGACGGGGTGTGGTGGCGCAAGTTTGCAGCTTGGGGATCGACCTACGGTCCAGAGTGGTGGAAGAGGTCTTCGCCGGCGGCGATCGGTGCCATTTGCTTCGCGCTGATCCACGCCAACCGCCGCGGTGCGGTCGCAAACCTGGAGCGCGTTCTGGCTGGCGACGCACGCAGAGCGCGAAGGTCGGCGCTGCGGATGTTCGTTCAGTTCGCCTATTGCTTCTCCGAAACGCTCGAGCGTTTCGGCCCGCGACCACAGCCGGTGCGCATCGACTTGCCGGAGGTCGACCCGATCGTGCAGGCGCTCGACGCCGGCCGTGGTGCCGTCGTGGTGACCGGACACATCGGCAACTGGGACATCGCGGCGCTCGAGCTCCTGCGCTACGGGCGGCCGACGCACGTCGTCATGGCGCACGAGCAGAACCAGTCCACCAACCCCTACGTCGAGAGCATGCGCGAGGATCTCGGTCTCGACATCGTCTACTCCGACAGCTCGGTGCTGTCCTCGCTCGAGCTTCTGCACGCCTTGCGGCGCAACGAGATCGTGGCGCTGCAGATCGACCGCCTGGCGGGCTCCGACAGTGCCCGCGAGGCGGAGATCTTCGGCTCTACGGTCCATCTCCCCGGTGGGCCGTTCGATCTGGCGCGGTTGTCTGGGGCGCCGTTGGTGCCGGTCTTTTCGCCGCGCCTCGGTACGCGGCACTACCGCATCTTTCTCGGCGCCGCGCGCGAGTTGGCGCGCACGGCGTCGGCCGAGCAGATCGCCGAGTGTGTCGCCAGCGTCGCCGCCGAGATGGGCGAGATGATCCGGCGCTATCCGGATCAGTGGTTTCAGTTCGAACCCTTTTGGCTGGCCGACCAGGTCGGCGCCAGCCTGGCGCGCCCAGCGCCGGCGGTGCGGACGCGGCGGCGTGGCAGCGCCGTCGTCGAAGCCTATCCGCGCAGGCGCTCGGCGATACGAGCTCGCACCTCGTCGCACAGGCGGTCGCGGTCGTCGTAGCTCAGCTCGCCGGTGGCGATCGGCTCGAGCACCTCGATCTGCACGTGGCCGGGCAGGATCGAGAGGTAGCCTCCCTTGGGCATGATTTCCGCCGTGCCCCGGCAAACCACCGGAACGACCGGTAGGCCGAGCTCGATGGCGGAGACGAAGGCGCCTTTTTTGAAGGGCAGGAGGTTCCCGTCGCGCGAGCGCGTTCCCTCGGGAAAGATGATCACCGAGTGGTTGCGCTCACGCAGGACGCGCAGGCCGTCGATGGCGGCGCTGGAGTCGTCGCGATCGATCGGGATCATCCCCAAGGTGCGCATGACGGCGCCGAGCACGGGCTCGTTGAAGAGGCTCTTCTTCGCGGCGAAGCGGTTGTTGCCCGGCAGGTAGCCGAGCAGCGCCGCGATGTCGAAGTGGCTTTGGTGGTTTGGCGTGAAGACGTAGGTGCGATCGGCGAGGTGCTCGGTGCCGCTGACGTCGATGGTCACGCCGCACATGCGCATCAGGTTGCGCGCCTGGGCCTTGGCGAAACGCCAGGCGACGCCGCGGTTGAGCTGGAACAGCGCGATCGCCACCAACCCCGAAGAGACGAGCATCGCGCGAAAGATGATGCGGTTGAGGAGAGCGCGGATGCGCGGTGGCGGCGCTGTGATGGCTCGACTGTCTGTGGGCATGATCGCGGCAGCATAGCGATTCGATTCCCGTCACCCAATACCCCAACGCCAAGGCGCCAACGACGGGCACCAACGCCGGGCACTCTTGTCTCGCGCAACTTCCCTCGCTAGCGTGCTCGCCAATCGACCCGCGGCGGCGCGGCGAGCATCGCGATGCGAATTCTCCTCATCTCTCCCACCCACTACAACGCCGACGGCACTCTGCATAAGACGACGCGCTACTGGACCAGCGGTCTCACGCTTCCCTACCTCGAAGCGCTGACGCCGCCGGGGCATGAGGTGCAGATCGTCGACGAGCTCTTCTACGACGTCGATATGCAAGCCGACGCCGACGTCGTCGGCATTACGGCGATGGGGCCGCAGATCAAGCGCGCCTACGATCTGGCCGATCACTTTCGCGAACGAGGCGTGCGCGTCGTCCTCGGCGGCACCTGGGTGACCCTGACAGCCGAGGAGTCGCTGCGCCACGCCGACGCCGTCGTCGCCGGCGAGGCGGAAGACGTCTGGCCACAGCTCCTCGCCGATTTCTGCGAGGGGCGCTCGCGCGGCATCTATCGCGCACCGCGCCGGCCCGATCTCGGCGGTCTCGCCAAGGTCGACTACACGCACCTGCCGCTGCTCAAGTACGACGCTTTTCGCTCGAGCTGGCTCTACCGCATGTACTTCCACTGGCCGGTGGTGTTTTCCCGCGGTTGCCCGCATCCGTGTGAGTACTGTGCCGTGCAGACCTACTACGATCGGTCCTATCGCACGCGTCCGGTCGGCGACGTGATCGATGATCTGCGCACCATCCAATCGCTGGGGGGTGACCGCATTCTATTTCTCGACGACAACCCGATTGCCCATCCGGCGGCCGCCAAAGAGCTCTTCGAGGCGATGATCCCGCTGCGCCTCAAGTGGGCCAGCCAGTCGACGATCAACATCGCACGTGACCCGGAGCTGCTCGACCTGGCGGCGCGCAGCGGTTGTGTCACCTTGTCGATCGGTTTGGAGAGTCTGAACCAGGACAGTCTGGATTCGATTCGCAAGGGCTTCAATCAGTCGTCGCGCTTCAGTGAAGATCTGGCGGCCATCCGCAACGAGGGCATCCAGGTCATCGGCTTGCTGATGGTCGGCCTCGATGGCGACACCGTCGATACCTTTGCTCGCTCGTTGGAGTTCCTCGAAGCCAACAAGGTGACCTTTCTCAAACTCTTCACCCCGTGCCCGTATCCGGGAACCCAGTACTACGACGACATGATGGCCGAAGGGCGCATCGAGATCGCCGACTGGGGACGTTACGACTACGGCAGCGCTCTCGTGCGGCCGGCTCAGATGAGCACCGACGAGATGATGGACGGCTTCAAGTACGTCTACCAGGGGTTCTACTCGGTGCGATCGATTCTCAAACGCCTCTTCCCTCCACCACCGGGCAACGCCCTGGAAACCCTGGCCTACCTGGTTGCCAACATGAAAGTGAACCGCTTCCTCAAGGCCAACGAGAACGCTTGGGCGACCATCTCGTAGTCACCACGGAGAAAAGACTTCGAACCACAGAGGACACGGAGTTTCACGGAGAAGAGACTTCGAACCACAGAGGACACGGAGTTCCACGGAGAAAAGACTTCGAACCACAGAGGACACGGAGTTCTACGGAGAAGAGACTTCGAACCACAGAGGACACGGAGTTCCACGGAGAAAAGACTTCGAACCACAGAGGACACGGAGTTCCACGGAGAAGAGACTTCGAACCACAGAGGACACGGAGTTCCACGGAGAAGAGACTTCGAACCACAGAGGACACGGAGTTCCACGGAGAAAAGATTTCGAACCACAGAGGACACGGAGTTCCACGGAGAAGAGATTTCGAACCACAGAGGACGCGGAGTTCCACGGAGAAAAGATTTCGAACCACAGAGGACACGGAGTTCCACGGAGAAGAGATTTCGAACCACAGAGGACGCGGAGTTCCACGGAGAATAGATTTTCAACTCTCCCTCTCGGAGCTCAGCCGCCGGCATTGACCTTTTCGACCGCCGGATAGCCGCCAGCATGCTCGCCGGTTGCGTCACCCGCATCTTTACCTTCAACACTGCTGACTTTCGGCCGGTGGCCGAGCTCGAAGTCCAAGCAAGGTAGGGCGTTTCGATGGCTGAGGTCTGGGCCGCACTCAAGGACCTAGCGCTCCTTACGGTGTGGCCCTCGCTCCCATGAGATGCGGAACCTGCCACGCACCGGGTCCATGGTGACCCTTGGCGCGGTCCCGAGCGGTGAGGGGTGACGAGCTGCCAGTATGCGAAGAATGCCGGAAGTTTATAGGATGTTTATCGGAAGTTTGTTAGAATAGATCCCAGGGCTAACAGAGGCGAGCGGGAAGTGTCCAGGAATGAGTTTCATCCCAAAATTCGAGATCCCCCATTTGTTGATAAGGGTGTTGATGGATATCGAAGCTTCGCGGCAGGCGGTGTCGGATCTGCCGATAACGGTGCAGGTTCTGGACTCCTTGCGGGAGTCTGCGCGGCTGACAGCGACGCATTACTCCACTCAGATCGAGGGGAATCGTCTGACACAACTGCAAGTTGGCGAAGTACTGCGCGGCGGCACATTTCCGAACAGAGAACGAGATGAGCAGGAGATCAAGAACTACTACCGGGCGCTTGATCACGTCGAACACCTCATAGGGGCTGGCGGTTCCCGGATCCTCGAAAAGGAGGTGAAGACGATCCACGGTTTGGTTGTGGACGGGAGAAAACGTCCCACGCCCTATCGAGACGGCCAAAATGTGATCAAGGATAGCGCTTCTGGTGCGATTGTTTACATGCCGCCGGAGGCCAAAGATGTGCCGTCCTTGATGTCTGACTTGATTGCTTGGATCAATGTTCAGAACGACGCCGCAGAGCTTCCTGTTCCCATCATTGGGGCGATCGCCCACTACCAATTCGCGACCATTCATCCCTATTTCGACGGAAACGGAAGAACAGCTCGATTGCTGACCAATCTCGTGCTCCACAGGGGGGGGTACGGTCTGAAAGGGATCTATTCCCTTGAGGAGTACTACGCCCGTGATCTCCAGGGGTATTACGATGCGCTCGCCGTAGGAGAGTCCCACAACTACTATTTTGGGAGGATCGAAGCCGATATCACGAAATGGATTGTCTATTTTTGCGAGGGTATGGCAGATGCCTTTGCCACGGTGCGTTTGCAAGCTTCAGAAAGCGCCAGGCAGAGCAGGGGTGGCCAGAACAGGAACGAACAGAGCAGGGGCAGGGCGACAATTGACTACACCCCCTTGTTGCGCGATCTAGACCAACGACAAAAACAGGTGTTGTCTCTGTTTCGTGAAAGCAGATTCGTGACGACACGGCAGATTGCAGACATGTTGGGCCTCCATCCCCGCACAGCCCTCAATCTGTGCAAGTCATGGGTGAAGGAAGGTTTTCTCGTTCAACATGGCGTGGCAAACAAGAGCCGCAAATTCGAGCTGGAAAGCAAGTGGCTCGTTCTTTTTGGTGGCAACGAAGAAGATTGGTTGCCGGAGTAGCTTTCGCTGTGCGCGAATCCTGCTGATTCTGACCGTGTATCATAACTGGGCTAACTTGTCCGCCCGGCGAGAAATTCTACGATGCCTGCTACGAAAATCTGCGTCTGGTCGGACAAAGAGGGTCGGTGGACGACTTTGCTGTTGCCACTCGAGATGACCTACGCCGTCGACGCTGGCGGGTGGTGCAGGAGTCGTCGTGCATCAACGTTCCGGCGCACCCGACTATGTCTACGTCGCGAGTACGCAACTGAGCCGCGTGCTGGGCTACAGGTCACTCGGGACTTGTAGCAACAGTTCAGCGGAGTGCACGGCTGACAACGACTGCCCGGCGGCACGTGCGATCTCGATTTGCAGAAGGCTCCCGATATTGTCTTGGGGTCCAGCAATGGATGCTGCAACAACGATTGCAATCTCGGCATGTTGAAGGCACCGGACAGTAGCGGGCAACCCGGGCAGGGCGGACCGGCCAATCTCGTTTGGGGCAGTATGGCGGAGCGCGTCCCCTGCCCATGTGGGATAGCCTCCATGCTTGGCGACTTTGGTGAGTACCGTGTCCCTTCTCCGTGGAACTCCGGTGCGCCAGGCCAAGCCTGGTCGATCTAGTAATCTGAAAGGAGGTTACCCTGTCGATTGCTCGTTCAACAGGAACCGAACCGGGCGTGGGTCGAAGTGATTCGGCTGGCGAAGCCCCGGTGAGTGAACGCGTGAGCCGTAGCGAAAGCGAACCCGGTTGGGCCTCGTTACACAAAGATGGAAGTGGCCAGCCTTCCGGAGATGGTGAAGCCAGACACCGATGGTGAAGCAACGAGCACATGCAGCCATCGGGCTTCCCGGGGTGAGACGGGACAGCGCGCGCGTAAAGATCGGCCGAGGAACCTGGGAGGCCCGGACGGGCATGACGTGTGCGCACGTCGAGCTGCGGTGGGGAAAAGATAACCTGCCGATGGTGCCCGTGCCGGGAGTCGGACCGGCTCATAGTAGTGAGGAAGCGGGGTAATGCCCGTGGAGCGAAGGGGCCGGGCCAGTAGTGTGTCGAGCTACGAGGAAGGGAGACCCGCTTGGACGTGGTCCGACTACGGGAAAATGTTCTCTCGGCCGAGACCTCGACTTGGCGCGAGGGCCGAGCGGCGGCCGAACACCGGCAATCGGTATGCAACCGTCTGTGCATGCCCTGGCGCGACAGCTACTGGAGAGAGCCGGATGCGGGAAATCCGCACGTCCGGTTCGTCGAGGGGAGAGTGAGTCGTGCGGCCTCGGCCAGGCGGCTGCCCGCATCGCTCACTCTCCTACTCTACTGGATCTCGGTGGTTCAGTTCAAAATCCCTTCTCCGTGTTCTCCCTGTGGTTGAGCACTTCCTTCTCTGTGGTCGATTACGGGCTAGCTACCGCACGGTGTGCTACCGCAAGCGGCTGACCAGAAGCGCAGGAGTATTGTCAGGTCGGCTCGGTTGACGGTGCCGTCACCGTTCAGGTCGCCGGTGCAGGCGGTGTCTGAGCACGGTCCCCAATTCGAAAGAAGCAGCAAGAGGTCCTCGGTGTTGACGATGCCGTCGGCGTTCAGATCGGGGCAGCACGGTCCCCAGCGCTTCAACAGTCGGGCGAGGTCGCGCTCGTCGACGACGCCGTCGTGGTTGAGGTCTTCTGGACAGTCTTCGTCACACTCGCCCCACGCTGCGAGGAGCTGGGTCAGGTCCTCGACATTGACGGTGTTGTCGCCGTTGAAATCGCCGGGGCAGCAGCTCCCCCAGTTGGAAATCAGGGCGTCGAGATCGAGCCTGTCGACGACGCCGTCGCCGTTGAAGTCGGCCGGGCAATCGTCGTCGGTGCAGCGACCCCAGTTGGTCAGCAGGATGACCAGATCGGACACTCCGACGCTACCGTTTCCTTCGAGATCCCAGGGACAGCACTTCGCGACGCAGCCGGCGGCTCGCAGGCGACGCATTTCCGCTCGCTGATCGGTGCCGATCATGCCGCGCCGGTTGGCGCGCGTTCTCGGCGTGTCGGCTCGGGTTGCTGGCGGTGTCGAGTCTTCGAGGACGATCGCGGCTTTTTCTCGTACAGCAGCGCTGTCGTCGCCGAGGGCAGCGTGTGTGACGCTCGCTAGCGCGAGCGTCAGTGCGATGGTGATCTTCGTCGCGGTTTTCATCTCTTCGTTCCTTCCTGAGGTTCGGTGGTGAACGTGCACCCGACCTGCACAGGAAGTTTCGTGCCAGGATCCGTTGAGTCGGGCCCCGCGCTCGAGGTTGCTGGGAGTGCAGAAGACTTCGCACCCGGTTGCGAATCACCCTTCGCCCCGCGCATCGGAAGAGCTCTCCTGGGGCCTGTTGATTGTCGCGTTGTGCGAATCTAGAAGTGTCTCACTAAACGTTGATGGGAGGAGTTGTCATGTCGAGGAGTACAGCATTGTTTGCGGCGCTGGGGTTGGGTTTGGCGATCGCGACTTCCACTGGTTGTAGTGGTCGGGAGGGTGCGGCGCCGAGAGCGCCCAAGGTTGCTCCGCCCGCGTCCAGCTCGCTGTCGAAAGTGACACCGGGTATGACCGAGGTAGATGTCCGCAAGGTGCTCGGCGAGCCGACGCGTTCGCGCAGCTATGCGACCGGCAAGGCTTGGATTCCGTGGTACTTCGGCAGCGATACGAGGCGTACGTCGTGGACCTATGCCGGGCAGGGCGTGGTGGTGTTCAGCCGCAACCGCTACTCCGGCGGTCTCAAGGTCGTTCGCGTCGACTACGACCCGAGCGTGCAGTGATTATCGGCGATGCGCCGTCGCAGGGCGGCGCATCGCTGCACCTCAAAGGCGTTTGGCAACGCGGCTGAGCAGTGGTAGCGCGGCGCGCATGACGCCGCCGAGCAGACGCTGTACGGCATTGGGCCGTGGTGTTTTCGAGGCGTTGCCGAAGCTTTCGATGGCGAGCTCGTCGCGCACTTCCGACATCAGGCCGATCATCGGCGCATCGAGGGCGATGCCGGTGGCGTCGGCGATGCGGTTCATCCGTTCGAAGTTGCCGATCACCGCCGCCGCGTCGACCAGCGCCTCGTCCGACATCGCGGCGGCCACGGCGTCGCGCCGCGCCGGCAAGTCGCTTTCGTCTTTCATCACCGCATCGACGAAGGCGACGAGCTCGGCCGATGCCGGCACGCCGGAATCGACGGCCGCCCCCCGGGTGACCGTTCCCAGGTCGGCCTGACGGCCGTCTTGCTGACTGCTCGCACGGAGCAGGAAAGCGTGAGAGGTCGTTCAGAAGAAGCACTCGTTGATCGCCGACACGCGCGCCGCGACGAGCTCGATCTGCGGCCGCGTCAGGGCGCGGCCGGCGTTGGCGCTGGGGTTGCCGACGTCGCGCTCGCTCAAATAGTGGACGCCGGCGAGCAGCTTGAGCAGGCGAACCGAGTCCGGTGACAGGCTCATTGCCGCGATGACGGCCGGCGCCAGCGGCATTCCCTCGTAGAGATCGCTTTCTGGTGTACCGCTACTCGCCCGCTTGGTGATCGTCGGCAGCCAACCGTTGTCGATCTTTGCCGTTGCCGGTCGGTGGCGTGACGGTTCGCCGGCGGTGGGGTGCGGCAGTGGCGCGAGGGCGAGTCCGAGCGCGCGGTGCATGGTGTCGATACTGACGGCGGCGACGACGATGCCGAGCATCTCGGCGTAGTGAGCGTCGCTGACGCCGCTGTTCGCCAGAGCGCGGACCCACTCCTCGGTCAGCCGTGTCGGGTCGGTGACGATGCGGTGAACGGCATCGACGGTGGCGGCCGAAAGGACCGAGTCGTTGCCGGCGTCGTGCGCGCCGTCGGCGGCGTGCGGCGACAGGGCCGCTCTTCGTTGTGCGCAGAAGGTGCAGTCGCGGGCGATGCGGGATTGCTCGACGATCGCCACCCGCTCGGCGCCGCTCCACCAGGCGCCGGGCTGGGCGATCCGCCGCCAGGCTTCACGGTGCGCCTCGGCGATGTCGGTGCGGATCGGGTAGGCGCTGTTGGCGTAGTCGAAGGTGGTGGACATGTGATGTTCGGTTCACTGTGATGTGACGGAATCCCGCCAGGTACAGCCGTCAATGCGCCCGCTCCAGGGATCGCCACAGGCCGGCATCGGTGTCGTAGCCGAGGACGGCGCGGGCGGCGAGCACGCCGGAGGTGACGACACCGTAGATTCCACCGCCCGGTTGTGTCCAATGACCGGCTAGGTGCAGGCCGGGGATGGGCGTCGTTGCCGCCGGTCGGCCCGGGCCGATTTGCGACGGCGTGAGCTCCCAGCCGTAGAGTGCGCCGTCGCTGTTGTGTGTGTAGCGGTGCATCGTCGTTGGCGTACCGACCTCGATCACTTTCAAATGCGAAGAGAGGTCGGCGATGCGCCCGTCCAACGCGCGCAAGATTCGCTCGCGGTGCGCCGCCTTGGCAGCGCGCCAATCCGACTCGGCGGCGTGCGCGACGAGCGTAGTGTAGACGATCAGCGATTCGCCCGGTGGCGCGAGGTCGGGGTCGAGGAGGGTGGGAACGGTGACCGTAAACCAGGTCGGTGTGCCCGCCGTACTGGCGCTGAAGGCGTCTTCGTGGTCCCACGAGTCGTAGTAGAACGTCTCGTGTACGTCGGCGATCGACGAAGAGGGCAGGTCGCAGGCGATGTAGGCGACCAGGGCAGATACGGATGGTCGCAAGCGGCCGAAGGCGCGCGTGTAGCGGGTCGGTAGTCGCTCGCGGCCGACCAGCTTCTCCACCGTTTGCCGGGCGTCGGCGTTCGAGATGACGCAGCGCGACTCGATGCGCTCGCCGCCTTCCAGTTGAACGGCGCGTACGCCATCCGAGTCGATGTCGATGCGCTCGACGCTCTGTTTCAGTCGAACCTCACCACCGGCGTTGCGAACGGTGTCGGCGAGTGCGTTGGCGAGCACTTGAAACGTTCCTTTGCAGTAGTAGGCACCGTCTTCGATGTAGCTCATCAACATCGCCGCCCAGTAGAGAAACGACAGTTGCGCCGGCGGCAGTCCGAGATAGGGCCACAACGTCGTCATCGCCGCCCTCGCCTTGGCGTCGGCGACGTGCTCGCCGATGGCGTCGGCGACGGTGGCGCGGCGGTAGCGATGAATGGACTCGAGCGCGCTCGGTGTCGCCCTCTCGCCTTCGAGAAGCTGCTGCGTCTGCCGGCGCAGTGTCGAGCACTGGCGGAGAAAGGAATCGATGCCGCGCGCCTCGTGCGGAAACGCCTCTTGGTAGGTTTGCGTAAACGCCGCCAGCCCGGTCGGCGCGGCCAACGAGAAGCCGGGAAGGTTGACTCGGTAACACGGGCTCACCGGCAGCATTTCGCAGCTCTGGCGCGCACCGACGACCCGTAGCAATCGGTCGAGCAAGCCGCCTTCGCCGCCGCCGCCGACGAGATGAACCGCCGCGTCGAAGTGGTATTGGCCGCGGCGAAACGAATGGGCATAGCCGCCGACGCGATCGTGTCGCTCGATCGCCAGCACGCGCTGACCGGCACGCGCCAGGATCGCTGCCGCCGTCAAACCGCCGATACCAGTGCCGACGACGATGGTGTCGTACGGCTGGTCTGCGGCTCTCGCGGGCGCCCGTGACTCAGCCATTGCCGGCACCGGCGCTCATCGCTGACGCCGCGGTAACCTGCGGTGGATGACCGGCTTCGCCGCTGTCGCCATCAGCGGATCCGCAACTCGTCCGGGTCCTGGCCGTACAGGCCGTGGTCCGCCATGAAGCGGACCAACCAGGAGCTGTAGCGGTTGGTGACGTCGTCGCCGGTGAAGATGCGCGGCATGTGTTTGCGGAAGTGGAAGTCCATGATGCGCCCCCAGAACTTCTGGCGCACGTGCTCGCCGACTTTGAAGAGGGTCAGCAATCGGCCGTTGTAGTAGCGGTCGATGACCTCGTGCCAGGCATCGAGGTTCTCTTTGACATAGGAGTCGTATTCCTCCAGCGCCGCCGGGGTGCCGCTCTCGATGGCACCGGCGAGAGAGCGGGCGCTTTGAAACGCGAGGAGGACGCCGCTGGAAAAGACGGGGTCGACGAAACCGAAGGCGTCGCCGACGAGAGCCCAGTTGGTGCCGAAGCCGCGGGTCACCCGCGCTTGGTAGTTCGAGTAGCGCATCACCGGCGAGATGCGGCGCCCGCCTCGCGACCACTCGCGCATGGTTGGGTCTTCTTTCATGAAGTTGTCGAACTGCTCTTCGGCCGTCTCGCCGTATTCGCGGATGCGCTGGCTGTCGATGATGAAGCCGACCGATACTCGCCCGGGTAGGGGGATCCGCCAACTCCAGCCGTGACTCAACCTATCGGTGTGGACGTTGGTCGCCACTTCGACTTCGACGCCTTGCATGTGGGCGTGCAGAGCGGTGTCCTTGCGGCTGCCGGCCTTGACCGGCAGGTCGAGCATCTTGGGAATTCCTCTGCCGCGTCCCATCGCATCGATGATCCACTCGGGTTGCCGCCCCTTGAAGGTCTCGCTGCCGGCGGCGAGGGTGTCGGCACTGAGTCGCATGCACCGGCCGCTGTCGTCGGCCTCGATCCGTCCCTTTGTCTCGATGATCACGGCGCCGGCCCTGGCGGCGGTTTGCCGCAGCGTCGCGTCGAAGCGATCGCGCGGTACGTTGTACGAGTAGGTGGGGCTGTTGCCGCCGCGCACCTGATCGAACCAGATATCGAGGTGGTAGTTCTGGTCGTAGACGAAGGTCGCGCCGCCCTTCCAGGTGCCGTACGACGCCACCTCGTCCTCGATGCCGAGATCGCGGAGAAAGGGGACGACGGCGGGAACCAGCGATTCGCCGACGACCAGCGGCGGTCGCTTGCCATCGGCGTAGAGCACGGTATCGATGCCCTTGCGGGCCAGGTAGGCGGCAGTCGCCGACCCGGCGGGTCCGCCGCCGAGGATGGCGACGCGTTTCTTTCCATCGTCGTGCATGGTCGGCCCGAGCATAGATCACGGCCAAAGACTGTCAATCGCGTCCGCCTGGCGGGGAGTTGCATGCGGCGGTGATCACTGGTTGAACGCCCATCAGACGATCGCAATGGAATGGACGTTGGAAAAAGTGACCGCTTACATCTGCGAGGTATTGCGCACCGATCTGTTGTCGGTCGACGATTCGTTCACCGCCGATAGCGATCTGGTGGCTGCCGGCCTCGACTCGATGGCGGTGACTCAGCTCATGTTGGCGATCGAGGAATCGACTGGCGTCTGGATTGACGAGAGCCTTCTCACTCCTGAAAATCTCGCCTCGGCTCGCGCCCTTGCCGAGTGTGTGCATGCCCAGCTCGCAAGCTCCTGAAACCATCCCGCTGACCGGCGCCGACTGTATGCTGCGCGCCTTCGATCGCGAGGTGGCGCGCTGGCACGGTGCCAGCCATGCTTCCCAATTGGTGTTGCGGTTGGGGCCGGGTCTGGATGCCGGCAGGTTGCGCGAGCTGATTCGCCAAACCGCGCAAAGCGCGCCGATCGTGCGCGCATCGATTCGCCGGCCGGCGTTCGCCGCGCCGGTCTACGATCTGACGCGACTGGGTCCGCTGCCGCCGCTGCGCCTGCACGACCTGGGACCTCCTCCGCCCGAGCCGCCGCCGCTGTTGGCCGAGGCGATGAACGAGCGCTTCGATGGCCGGCGTGGCGAGGTTCTGCGTTTCGATCTGGCGCGCTACGACGACGGCTCGTCAGATCTGGCACTGACCTGGTTGCACATGCTTCTCGACGGCAACGGCAGCGAGCGCCTGGTGCGCGCCATGGCCGAGTGCGCGGCCGGCTGCGCCGGTGCCGTCGCGCCGGACGCCGGCGAGGTGGCGCCAAGCGAGCTGAGCTTTCGCCAACGCGGCGAGCGAGCGCGCCAGTGGCAGGCGTTTCTCTCCGGCTTTGCCGAGCGTCCTCCGCGCTCACCGGCCGGCCCGCTGCGCCGCTGGCCGCAAAGACTGTGCTATCGCGTTGCAACCCTGAGCGCCGGCGAAACGGCGCGGATCGAAGCTCGGGCCAGGGAAAAGGCGGGCTTCCTCACTCCGGTGATCTACTACATGGCGGCAGTCATCCGCGCCCACCACCGGTTGTTCGAGGCGCGCGGTGCGGTGCCGCCCAGCTATGTGTTGCCGCTGCCGGTCAACGTGCGACCGAAAGGGCAGGGCGGTGCGATCTTTCGCACTCATGTGTCGATGGTGTGGTTCCAAGTGTCGCGCGAGACGGCGGACGATTTCGACCTTGTCCTCGAGGACCTCAAGGTGCAGCGCCGCGAGGCGGTGCGCCGCGGTCTCGTCGAAGCGGGTGCCTGCGCCATCGAATTTGCCCGCTACGTTCCCGCTTCGCTCTTTGCCCGCATGGTGCGGCGCACGCTCGGCGGCGAGATCTGCTCGTTCTTCTTTGCCTATACCGGCGAGTTCCTCGCCGGCGCCGAAGACTTTCTCGGTGCCGAGGTGCGCAACGGCTTTCACGCGCCGGCGGTGCCGCCGTCGCCGGGAAGTTGCGCCGCCCTCAGCATCCACCGCGGCCGCCTCAACTTGACGCACGTGTACCAGGCCGGTGCGCTGGCTCCGGGCGAAGTGGAGAGCTTCGCCGATCACCTGCGCCGAGAGCTCTTGGGATCGCCCGAGTAGAACAGGTTAGCGACGTGGCTGAATCGGAATGCGATGTCTGTGTCGTCGGCGGTGGCCCAGCCGGCATCGCCGCCGCCGTGTCGGCCGCCGAAGCGGGCGCGCGGACCGTCCTGATCGAGCGCAGTGACGTGCTCGGCGGCAACGCCGGCAATGCGCTCGTTCACACGATCTGCGGACTTTATGGCAATGATCGGGACACCGCCGAGTATGTCCAACAGGGCTTTGCCCGCCGCTTTGCCGGCCTCCTGCTCGACGCGGCGGCGGCGCGGCGAGCCGAGAGAGCCGGCCGGGTTTGGGTGTTGCCGACCTTTCCGCATCGTTTGGCCGAGGTCGCCCGGTCGTTGTGCGAGTCGACCGAGCGTCTTTCGCTGCGCCCCGCTTGTGAGGTGCGCGAGGCGACGGCCGGTGGTGACGGTTTTCGCATCGAGTGCGACGAACGGGGCGGCGACGCCATCGTCCGCGCTGGCGTCGCCATCGACGCCAGCGGCGATGCATCTCTGGCCCATGCGCTCGGCGCAACGTGCTGGATGGAAGAGCCGTCACGCCTGCAGAATCCGTCGCTGATCATTCGCGTGCGCGGTGTCGAGGCGAGCGAGACGGCGGGGTTTGCCCGCCTGCGTCTGTCGCATGCCATTGCGCGCGCCGCGATCGAGGAGAAGATCGAGGCGTCGGCCGGCTCGATCCTGGTGCGACCGGGACCGCGGACTGGTGAGGCCTATCTGACGCTCAACATCGTTCGCCGCCCCGGCGCGAGCTACGCACCACTCGACCCGCATTGGCTGGCGGCGGCGCGGGCTCGAGCCCTCGACGACGCCCAGGAGGTGGTCGACTTCCTGCGAGCAACGCGGCCGGGCTTTGCCGCGTGCGAAATCGTCGAGCGACCGCGCCGCGTCGGAGTGCGCGAAACGCGTCGCGTCGCCGGTGTCGAGGTCGTCGAGGCGGTCGACATCAGCGGCGGCCGCCGGCGCGACGATGAAGTGTGTCTGTCGGCCTGGCCGATCGAGATCTGGGACGACCACCTCGGTGCGCGTTTCACCTATCCAGCCGGCCCCAGCTCGGTGCCACTCGGGGCGCTGGTCTCGCGCTCGCACGATCGACTCGGCATGGCCGGGCGCTGCATCTCCGCCTCGCACGAGGCACTTGGTGCGCTGCGGGTCATTGGCACCGCCCTGGCCAGCGGCGAGGCGGTTGGCACGGCGGCGGCCATGGCGGCGGCTGGCGGATCGAGTCTCCGCGCGCTGGCGGCGAGTCGTGTGCGCGAGCAGATGGTTGCATCCAACCGCAACCGCCACGCGTAGGGAAGTTGATGGAGGGCGAACGAACGTGCTTCACAGAAGAATCGTTTGAAAGGAGTGTTCAGATGAACGAAGCGAAGGCGGAGGCGTTTGCCAATCGCTTGGCCGGCGCGATCAACGAGGCGTCGGTCGTCATGATGACTTCGATTGGTCACCGAACCGGGCTCTTCGACGCGATGGAGAACGCCGGGGCGTTGACCTCGAGCGATCTCGCGACCAAGGCCGGGCTCAACGAGCGTTATGTGCGCGAGTGGCTCGGTGCGATGGCGAGCGGTGGCGTCGTCGACCACGACGAGACGAAGATGACGTTCACCTTGCCGAGCGAGCACGCTGCGTCGCTGACGCGCGCGGCGGCGCCGGCCAACATCGCCGTCACCGCTCAGTGGGTACCGTTGCTGGCCGCGGTGGAAGACGAGGTCGTCGAGTGTTTTTTCAAAGGCGGCGGCGTTCCCTACTCTTCGTACCCGCGCTTTCACGAAGTGATGGCGGAAGAGAGCGATCAAACCGTCGGTGCGATGCTCGTCGGCACCATCTTGCCGGTGGTGGACGGACTGCCAGAGAAACTGGCGTCGGGCATCGAGGTGATGGACATTGGCTGCGGCAGTGGCCGGGCGCTCAACTTGATGGCCGAGACCTTCCCCGCGAGTCGGTTCAGCGGCTACGACTTTTCGGCCGAGGGCGTTGCGCGAGCGAACGAAGACGCGCAATCGCGTGGCTTGTCGAACGCCAGCTTCGAGGTGATCGACGCCGCCGAGGTGAGCGACCGCGAACGCTTCGATCTGGTGACGGCGTTCGACGCGATTCACGACCAGATCAAGCCGCGCGCCGTGTTGGCCAACATCCACCGCGCCCTGCGCCCGGGTGGGACGTTCCTGATGCAAGACATCGGCATGTCGAGCCGCGTTCACGAAAACCGCGATCACGTTTTCGGCCCCTTTCTCTACACGATCTCGTGCATGCACTGCATGACCGTATCGCTGTCGGCCGGCGGCGAGGGCCTGGGCGCCGCTTGGGGCGAGCACAAAGCGCGCGAGCTGTTGGCCGAGGCGGGATTCGCCGAGGTCGAGGTCAAGACGCTGCCGCACGATCCGCTGAACTACTACTACGTGTGTGACCGATAGGGTTCGCTCGATGGCGTTGCCACGGAGACCCGACGTCCCCCCTCCTTACCTAAGGAGGGGGCCGGGGGGTGGTCGCACCCGACCCGTCGTGAACGTCCTCGACGACATCCGCGCCCGCGCGGCGGAGGATCCGCGGCATCCAGCCATCGCCAGCGCCCGGGGCGCCGCGGCGGAGATCGACTCCACGACCTACGCCGAGCTCGTCGCGTCGGTCGACGCGCAGGCGGCGATCTTGCGTTTGCAATTGCGCCAACCCGCTTTGCGCGTCGGCCTCATCGCACCTCAAGGCCGTGGGTTCATCGAGTCGGCGCTGGCGATCATGGCGGCGGATGCCTGCATGGTGCCGATTGCCGCCGACCAGAGCGAGAGCGCGTTGCGTGCGTTCTTCGAACGAGCCGGTTTGAACGCGGTGGTGCGGCTCACCGGCGATGAGCTGCAGGTCGAGACGCTGGCGCCACCCGGCGAGCGCTACGACGACTTCGCGGCGATCGACCCGGCGTATGTGCGTTTTACCTCGGGGACGACGAGCGAGCGCAAGGGCGTCGTCATCTCACACGCGCGCATCGTCGAGCGGCTCGACGCCGCCAACCGCGGGATGCAGATCAGCGCCGCTGACCGCGTCATGTGGCTGTTGCCGATGGCGCATCACTTCGTCGTGTCGATCCTCCTCTACCTGCGCAACGGCGCGACTATCCTGCTGCCCGGGGGGTCATTGGCGCGTTCGGTTCTCGACCTCGCAGCGCGTACCCGGCCGACGGTGTTCTACGCCTCGCCCTATTACTACCGCCTTCTCGGCAAAGACGCGTCGGCCACGCCGCTCGACTCACTGCGCCTCGCGGTGTCGACCGCCGAGGGCTTGCCGGCGGCCACCGCGCAGCGCTTTGCCGAGCGCTTTGGCCACCCGCTGGTGCAGGCCCTGGGCATCATCGAAGTCGGTTTGCCGGTGATGAACCGCAACCCCGATAAGGCGGCGGCGTTGGGCAAGCCGTTGCCCGATTACGAAGTGTGGCTGCGCGGAGAAGATGGAGAAGCGGTCGCCGCAAGCACGTCGCCAGAGCGTACGGGGGAAGTCTGCATACGCGGTCCGGGGATGTTTGACGCCTATATCCACCCGTGGACGCCGAGCGCGGCGATTCTCGAGCCCGACGGATTTCGCACCGGCGATCAGGGTTGGTTCGACGAGGACGGCGACCTCCACCTGGCCGGTCGGCGCGCCAATCGCATCAACATGGCGGGGATGAAGTTCTTCGCCGAGGAAGTAGAGGCCGTCCTCGAGCGCCACCCGGCGGTGGAGCACTCGCGCGTCTACGCCCGCGAGCACGCGCACCTCGGCCAGATACCGGTGGCCGAGATCGTCGTCACCACCGGCTGTGAACCACCGAGCCCGCGCGAGCTCACGGCGGCGTGCCGGGAGCTGCTGCCGAGCTACAAAGTGCCGCGCCGCTTCGACGTGGTCGACGCGCTGGAGATGACGCCTACTGGCAAGGTGCGCCGTTACACGTGAACCACGGAGAAGAACGACAACCACGGAGGTCCACGGAGAAAAACTTCAACCACGGAGGTCCACGGAGAAAAACTTCAACCACGGAGGTTCACGGAGGTCCACGGAGAAAAACTTCAACCACGGAGGTCCACGGAGAAAAACTTCAACCACGGAGGTTCACGGAGGTCCACGGAGAAAAACTTCAACCACGGAGGTCCATGGAGGTCCACGGAGAAGAACGACAACCATTTCCGTCTGAATGATACCTCCCGTGGTGATGTCGAGTGGGGCTCGGTTGGGGGTAAGGGCCTTGTTGTTGACGGAGTGTGCCGCCCTGGGCCAGAGTCGGTGGTTGAATTGGCGGGGGATAGCGAATGAATGCCGGCGATCTCATCTTGGTCAGTGTCGACGATCACGTCGTCGAGCCGAAGGGGATGTTCGAGCAGCACGTCCCGGCGCAGTGGAAATCGAAGGCGCCGCGCGTGGTGCGCAAGAAGGACGGCTCCGACGTCTGGATTTTCAATGGCGAGCAGGTCATCAACCTCGGGTTGAACGCCGTCGTCGGTCGTCTGCCCGAGGAGTACGGCATGGAGCCGACGGCCTACGAGCAGATGCGTCCGGGGTGTTTCGATATCGACGAGCGCATCCGCGACATGAACGCCAACGGCGTGCTGATGTCGCTGTGCTTCCCGTCGTTTCCCGGACTGTGCGGCGGTCTCTTCGCCCGCCAGCAGGACAAGAAGCTGTCGCGCGTGATGTTGCAGGCCTACAACGACTGGCACATCGACGAGTGGTGCGGCGCCTATCCCGGGCGCTTCATTCCGATGGCGCTACCGGCGTTGTGGGATCCGCAAGTGGCGGCAGACGAAGTGCGGCGCGTTGCCGAGAAGGGCTGCCGCGCCGTGACCTTCACCGAGCGGCCGGAGGACTACGAGCTGCCCTCCGTGCACAGCGAAGCCTGGGACCCGTTCTGGCAGGCCTGTGTCGACACCGGCACCGTGATCTGCATTCACATCGGCTCGGGGGCCGGTATGAAGTTCACCTCGATGGAAGCGCCGGTCGACGTCATGATCACGACGACGCCGATGTCGATCGTGTCGTGCGCCGCCGATCTGTTGTGGTCGCGCGTCTTGAAGAAGTACCCGACGATCAAGTTCGCCCTCTCCGAGGGCGGTATCGGCTGGATTCCCTACTTCCTCGAGCGGGCGGACTACGTCCACGCTCATCACAAGGCGTGGACCTACCAGGACTTCGGCGGCGAGCTGCCGAGCGACGTCTGGCGCCGCCACATCATCTCCTGCTTCATCGACGA
The DNA here is from genome assembly GCA_965216585.1 of uncultured Binatia bacterium (SeqCode). Lineage (GTDB taxonomy): Bacteria > Desulfobacterota > Binatia > HRBIN30 > CADEER01 > CADEER01. Next base: position 3,072,768 of record CBDCGC010000003.1, read on the forward strand.
TCCGACCGGCGTGAAGAACCGCGGTGCCGTCGGCATCGACACCATCACCTGGGAATGCGACTACCCGCACTCCGACACGACCTGGCCGAAATCGCCGGAAGCGCTGTTCACCCACTTCGACGGCGTGCCGGACGGCGACATCGACAAGATCACCCACGAAAACGCAATCCGCTTTTTCTCCGTCGATCCGTTTTCCGTGCGCGACAAAGAACAGTGCCGCGCCGCCGCGCTGCGCGCCGAGTCGCCCGACGTCGACATCGCTCCGAGAAGCCAACGCGGCGGCAAACCACCGGTCCAAGGCGAACAACGCCCGGTGACGACGAAAGACATCACCGAGCAGTTGGCCACCGCCTACATGACGGTTCCCGAAGAGGTAGCGCAGAGCTGACCAGCGGAAGTGACCGGGCTGGAGTTCCTGCTACGTTCGCTTTGCGAAGATGATGTGGGCGGGAGCGGCGAACTCGACCGTTCCATCCGAAGTGACGTACTTGCTGAGAGCATCTTCTGCCTCTCGGAGGATTCCTTCGATCTGCTCTTCACTGAGCACCACACCCATGACGGGAAGCCAGCCTCGGAGGTCCGCTTCCACCATTGCCCGGATACTCGGAAATCGCGCCGTTCCCGGAAGGGTCGTTAGCTCAACCGATGCCGCTCCAGCGTCTCGGAAGAGGGCGGACACCTCGATGGGGTCACCCAGCACGAACGGAGCCTTCAGTGCTTCCGCAGCTTGTTTTCCCGCACGACGTTCGAGCAACTCTACTTCGATCGGGTAGGCTTCCGAATTGGCGAGCGACTCCCACACGGCGACGGCAATACGCCCCCCGGGACGAAGAACCCGCAACATCTCTCGAAGCGCCGCTGTGCGATCCTGAAAAAACATGAGACCGAACTGGCTGATCACGGCATCGAACGAATCGTCGTCAAAGGGCAGCGCTTCAGCGGTGCCTTCTCGCCAGTCGACCGAGGATGCCAACTGTCTTGCAATGGCCAGCATGCCTGGATTCACATCGATGCCGATCACGGAGCCGCCGGTACCTACACGCTGGATGGCTTCGCGCGCTAGCACTCCCGTTCCGCACGCAACGTCCAAGACGCGGTCGCCGGATCGAACCTGAGCCGCTTCGACCACTCGCGGCGCCCACTGTTGGAACAACGCCGGGACGTGGAGTTGTTCGTACGCCCTTGCAGCGGCAATCTCCTCTGCGGAAGCTTCTTCCACGATATCGATCTCCCTCGGTTCCTTATGCACTCGCGAGCGTTCGAAGGGAAGCGTCGCGGAACGGTACGGCTCGTCCCCGACTCGCCGGCCTGAATTTGGCGTCGTTCGGGTTGGCGAATCTCCCTCCCGCATGGTGGTGGCGCGGGACTCGCTTGTCTGCTGGCGGGCGAGGCGGCAAGGTGCGGCGATGGGTAGTCGGACCGCTGGCAGGGCGGCGGATGGGCGGCGGCGTGTGGCGCTGCGGGCGGCGTTGTTGCGCTGGTACGACGCCAACCGGCGGGCTCTGCCGTGGCGCGCCGATGCGGACCCGTACCGGGTGTGGGTGGCCGAGGTGATGTTGCAACAGACGCGCATCGCCGTCGTCGAACCGGTGTACAGGCGCTTCTTGCGTGTCTTTCCGACGATGCTCGAGCTCGCGGCGGCGGGTGAGGAGGAGGTGCTGGCGGCGTGGTCGGGCCTCGGCTACTACCGCCGGGCGCGTTTGCTGCACCGCGCGGCGCGACTGCTGGCCAGCGAGGGTCGGCGCTTTCCGCGTGACTACGATGCGGCGCTGACGTTGCCGGGCGTCGGTTCCTATACGGCGGCCGCCGTGCTCTCGATCGCCTATGGCGAGGCGCACGCCGCCGTCGATGGCAACGTCGTACGCGTGCTCTCGCGCTTGCGCCGCCTGGGTCTGCCAGACTCGCGCGGCGAGCCACACGCCGCTCTGGCCGCCGAGCTCCTCGACCGGCGGCGCCCGGGAGATTGGAACCAGGCGATCATGGAGCTCGGCGAGACGATCTGTACTCCGACTCGCCCCGCTTGCCCGATCTGTCCGTTGGCGCGCCGATGCGAGGCGCTGCACAGTGGAACGGTCGGCGATCACCCGCCGGTGAAGAAGCGGCGCGCGACCGAGAAGGTGGCGGCGACGATGTTGGTGCTGCGCGACGGCGACGGCCGGGTGGTCCTCGAAAGGGGAGCCTTTCCCTACCTGCCGGCGATGTGGCTGCCGATCTTCGACGCCGCGAACAGAGAACGAGCGCGGCCGGGCGACGCCGTCGAGGAGGTGCGCCACGCCATCACGCATCGCGCCTTTCGCATCCGCGTCGTGGCGCGAACAGTCGCGGCGGTGAAGCTGTCCGAGCGGCGAAAGGGGGACGGCGAGCGGCGCATCTTCGGCCCGGCGGAGCTGGCCCGGGTTGGGCGCTCGTCGCTGTTGCAGAAGGCTTTGTCGGTGGGGTGTCGGCGCGGATGAATCGACCTGCTGCGAGTGTCAGATACACTCGCAAAAATTGACGTCTCTGCCGCAAGCTGCCGAGACGCCGGTGTCGATGCAACAGGGCAAGCCTTCGTCACAATCGGCGTCGCTGCGACAGGCGTCGCCGAAGCCTCCGTTGCCTGGTGTGACGCCGCTACAATCGCCGGCCATGCCCATGCCGCCCGGAGCGCCCGAGTCGTCGGAACCGCAGGCGCCGAGAACCAGCGCCAAGATCAAGGCGGCAATGAGTCTGCTCAGAACTTTCGCCATCGAGAACACCTCCCTCGGGGAAATCGAATAGCGCGTGTTGCCGGAGAACGGCAAGGACGATTCGAAAGCTCTCAACTTTCGTAGTCGAGGCGCTTGCCGACGGTCCAACCGCCATCGACGACGAGGGGGTGGCCGGTGATGAACGACGCCTCGTCGGAGGCGAGGAAGAGAATGGCGGCGGCCACTTCCTCCGGTCGGCCGGCGCGGTCGAGCAGGTGCCAGCGCAACATTTCGTCGCGCACGGGTTTGAGGGCGGGGTCTTGCAGCACCGCCGTCAGCGGCGTGTCGATGAGGCCCGGACAGACGCAGTTGACGCGGATTCCCTGGCGCGCGTAGTCGATCGCCATGGTGCGAGTCATCTGGACGACGCCGCCTTTCGAGACGTTGTAGGGAAGCGCGCCGCTCATCCCCTCGAGGCCTTCGACGCTGGCGACGTGAATGACGCTGCCGCTACCGCGTTCGATCATCGCCGGCAGGGCGTGCTTGGCGACGAGGAACGATCCTTTCAAGTTGATGTCGATGGTGCGGTCCCAATCTTCGACGGACAGCTCGTGTGCCAATCCGACGCCTTCGACACCTGCGGCGTTGACGAGAATGTCGATGCGTCCGTGATCTTTGCCAATTCCCTCGACCGCCCGTTGCACGGCGCCTTCGTCGCGGACGTCGATCAGGCCGGTGAACGACGTCTCCGAGGTTGCGCCCTGCACCGACTTCCAATTCGGTGGCTGCGTCGCCAGATCGACGCCGGCGATGATCGCTCCCTCATTGGCAAAGCGCTGCGCCGTGGCAAGACCGATGCCCGACGCGGCGCCGGTGATGACGGCGACTCTGTCTTTGAGCCGTTGCATGCTCACCACCCGGCCAGGTCGGCCGCTCGTTTTCTGTGGTAGGCGGCGCCGCCTAGAAACGAGCGATTGAAGAGGGCGCGGCGAAACCACAGATGCAGATCGTATTCCCAGGTGAAACCGATGCCGCCGTGGAGCTCGATGGCGTAGCGGGTGGCCATGTCGTAGAGATCGGTGAGATGCGCCTTGGCCAGGGCGGCGTGGCGCTCGGCTTTGTCGTCGATGTGATCGAGAGCGTGAGCGGCGTACCACCACAGGGATAGGGACGGTTCGAGATCGGCGGCCATGTTGGCGAGCTGGTGCTTGACGCCCTGAAAAGCACCGATGACGCGGCCGAATTGCTCGCGCGTCATGGCGTAGTCCGAGGTCATGCGCAGGCAGCGGTTGGCGCCGCCGTAGGAGTCGGCGGCAAGGAGGACCAGGCCGACATCGCGAGCGCGGTCGAAGGCGGCGCGGCCGGCGGCGATCTTGGTCGCCGGCGTGCCGGTGAAGCGGACGCTGTCGAGGCGGCGTGTCATGTCGTGGCCGTTGACGGCGGTGATCTCGATGCCGGTGGCGGCGCCGTCGGCGAGCCAGATGCCGGGTCCGTCGGCGTCGCGGGCGGCAACGAGGATGACGTTGCTGGCGGCGGCAAACGGAACCAGCGGTTTTTCGCCGTTGAGGACGCCGCCGTCCGCCGACACCTCGAGCCGCTCGGCATCCCACTCGCCGATCTTCTCGCTGACCGCGAGTGTAGCGATCGCCTCGCCGCTGGCGATCTTTGTCAGCCAAGTCGATTTCGCCGAATCGTCGTCGCAGGCGATGAGCGCGGCCGCCGCCGTCGCGCAGGCGAAGAACGGCCCCGGCGTCGCCGCCCAGCCCATTTCCTCGGCTGCGAGCGCCAGGTCGAGCACCTCGAGCTCGGAGCCTCCGTACTCACTTGGAACGATCAGACCGGTGATTCCGAGCTCGGCAAGGCCGCGCCACAAGTCGCCGTCGTGGCCATCCTCGCCCTCCATGATGGCGCGCACGCGCGTCGTCGGACACTCGCCTTCCAGGTAGCGGTGCAAGGTGTCCTTGAGCAGCACCTGTTCTTCGCTCAGACCGAAATCCATCGAGCTCTCTCACACGTTGCGCGGCAAGCCGAGGCCGCGTTCGCCGATGATGTTGCGTTGAATGTTCGGTGCGCCGCCGCCGAGCGCCATGCCCCAGTACCACATGTAGGCCGTCGAAAAGCCGCCCATGTCGGGCGCCAGCGTTTCGCCCGGCGCGCAGACGCCGCGGTCGCTGAGGATGTCCATCGCCAACTTGGTGACCTTGTAGACGAGGTTGGTCGAGTGCAGCTTGGGCACCAATCCGGCGAGGCCGGGGTCGCCGCCCTTGGCTCCTATGGTCAGCAGGCGGAAGCCGTTGTACTCGGCGGCGAGGAGGTCGGCCTCCACGGCGGCGATCCGGTCGCGGATGATCGGGTCGTCGATCATCGGTGTGCCGCGCACTTCGATGACCTGCGCCATGGCGACGAGGCCGTCGAAGGTGCGCCGCGCCAGCGAAGCGTTGCCGATCAGCGCGCGCTCGTGCTTGAGCGTCGAGCGACTCACCTGCCAACCCTTGCCGCGTTCGCCGACGATGCTGTCCTTCGGCACTCGCACGTTGTCGAAGAAGACTTCGTTGAAGTCGGCTTCGCCGGTCATCTGCCGCAGGGGGCGAACGTCGATACCCTCGCTCTTCATGTCGATCAGGAAGTAGGTGATGCCGTCGTGCTTCGGCTTGTCGGGCTCGGTGCGGATGAGGGCGAACATCATATCCGCCTCTTGCGCATTCGAGGTCCAGATCTTCTGGCCGTTGATCACCCACTCGTCGCCGTCGAGCTCGGCACTGGTGCGCAGCGAGGCGAGGTCGCTACCGGCGCCGGGCTCACTGTAGCCCTGGCACCAGAGCAGCCTGCCGAGCAGCGTCGCCTCGACGTAGCGCTCCTTCTGCTCCTCGCTGCCCTTCTCGACCAGGGTGGGGGCGAGCATGCTAGGCCCCTGGCCCATGATCTCGAACGGCGCCTTGGCGCGTTTGAACTCCTCGCTGAGGATCGTCGCCTTGAGCGGGTCCGGCGCTTGCTCGCCGCCGCCGTAGCGGCGCGGGATTGAGCGGTACATATACCCCCGCGCGATGGCCTTCTTGCGAAAGTCGGTTGCTCGCTCGTCGGTGCGAATGCCGCCGCCCATGGCACCGCGCACCGTTTGCAGATCGGGCTCGGGCGCCGAGGCGCGGTCTTCGTCGGTCCAGTTCTCGCTCAGGAAGGCGCGCACTTCGGCGCGGAAGTCCTGGTATTCTTGGCTGTATTCGAGGTTCAAATGGCGCTCCCGAGCGCCGGCCTGGCGCACCTGGAGGTGACTTGGTCGGTAGCTGGCGAGGGTAATGGTGAAGCGGTGGGGATCGAAACGACCGTTTGGACACGGTTTACAGAGTGGCGCCGAGCATCTCAAGGCCTCTCCTGACTAGTAAAGAGCCTTGCGATTTGATCATGTCGTATGACACGATCGACAAATCGCACCCTGCGGTACCGTTTGGCGGTTACCGGACATCGAAAGCCCGTAATGGGAGGAATAGCAATGACCGGACGAACACTTGGCCAGCACCTTTGCGTGCTGACCGCAGCCGCGGCATTTTCGATGGCGCCGGCCGCTGCGCAAACGACCATCGACGATTTCAGCGACGCCGGAGCCAACACGATCATTCCCCCGGGGCTGACGCGCACGACGGTCGGTTCGACTTCGGGAACGGACAGTGGCTTGAGCGGTGTGATCGGCGGCACGCGCACGCTGACCGTCGACATGACCGCCGCCGGTGGCGCGACGCCCAACGTGACCGCGGGTGTCAGTCCTTCGTTTCAGATCCTCTCGTATGCATCGAGTGTCTTTGGCGATGGTGCGGTGACTCTCTTTTACGACGGCAACGGCTCCGGCCTGGCGGCCGACCTGTCGCTCGGTACCGGGATCGAAGTGCAGATTGCATCCGATGCCTCCGCCGTTCCCTACACAGTGACTCTCACTCTATCGGACGGTCTGATCATGGAGACCGACGTGCAAGCCGGACTGATGAGCGGTCTCGCCTTGGTTCAGTTCGACTACGCCGACTTCCCAACCGTCGACCTCACCGCCATCGACAGCATCGAAGTGGCGATCGACACCAGCCTGGCGGGCGACTTCGAAACCGCCGGTCCCGGTATCGTCACTTTCGGCGAGCCGGTCTGCGGCAATGGCGTTGTCGAGCCGTTGATCGGCGAAGTGTGCGACGACGGCAACGCTTTCGGTGGTGACGGTTGTGAAAACGACTGCACCCTGTCGGCGGCGTGTACGTTCAGCCACGGAGGCAGCCCGACCGAGCGCTTCGTCGGCGTTTGCGGTGCTCCGACCTTTGCCGACATCCAGTCGGCCGTCACGGCATCCAGCCCGGGTGACATCGTGACCGTGTGTCCCGGGACGTACTTCGAAAACGTCGTCGTCGACGAGGAAGTGACAATTCGTTCGGCGTCCGGCGCGGCGACGACGACGATCAACGCTGCTGGACCCGGAATCATCTTCGACGTACAGCGCAGCGGTGTGACCATCGAAGACCTGACCCTCGTCGCCGGCTCGGCGGCGGCGGTGATCAGCGCCGATGAGATTTGCAGTCTCGGCGAAGGGCCGTGCATCGACCCGGGGTTTGGGTCCAATTTGACGATTCGCGACAACGTCATCCGCGACGGCACCAACGGCATCAACTGGACGGCCGCCATGGTGAATTGTCTGACCGTCGACGGCAATACCGTCACCGACGTGACCTCGCACCCGGTTCGTATCCACAACACGATCGGCGATCCCTCGATTCTGGTGTCGATCCTCGGCAACACCGTGACCGGCGCGGTGACCAATCCGGCGGTCAACCTCAGCGGCCATGGCGAGCTCTTCGTCGTCGGTCAAAATACCATCGAAGACAACGTCGACGGGCTTCGCCTTGCTTCGATTACGGCTAGCTCGACGACGCCGACGGTGGTCGAAAACGGCATTGGCAACAACACCGGCAACGGCATCATCGTCGATGCCGGCGCCGCCGGTGTGCGCATCGTTCAGAACAACATCGAAGGCAACGGCACGGGGTTGTTGAACAACGCCCCAGAAGCGGTGCTCGATGCGACGTTGAACTGGTGGGGATCGCAGACCGGTCCGCTGCACGTCACCGAGCGACCGGCCGGCATGGGCGATGAAGTCATCGACACCTCGGGCCTCGACACGACGTTCGTCGAGTTCCTCTGCGCGCCGGCCCCCGGAGGTTTCCCCAGCATCGGTGGCGAATGCAACGACGCCGAGCCGGAGGAGGAGATCACCTTCATCGCCATCGGCAACAGCCCCGACGTCTCGCCGAGCGGCCGCTACATCTCGTTCGTTTCCGCCGAGGACATCAGCGGCGACGACCGCATCACCATCGACAACACCGACGGCAGCTCGGAGGCCTTTCTCTTCAACCGACGGCCTCTGCGGCAGACCGGAGCGATTTGCCTGGGTGGCACCAACCCGGGCGGGCCGTGCACGCGCCAGCGCGATTGCCCGGAGGATCTCAACGCCGACCCGATCGTCACCGAGGGAGCGTGCATTCTCATCTCGCAGATTTCCAACGATCCCTCGGGCGCCGGCATGACCTTTGACCCGCGCGTCAACCGTCGCGGCGACGTATCGTTTGCGACCGATGTCGATTTGACCGGCACCAATGGTGACGGTTCTCTGGAAGTCGTCCTGTGGAGCCATCGCGACTTCCGTCGCAATGAACCGCCCGATCCCAACGCTTCGATTTCCGACGTCTCGATCGGCGCCAATGTCGAGGATTCGCAGGCGCCGGATCTCGATCGCCGCGCGCGACGCATTCCGTTCGAATCGCTGGCCGACTTGACCGGGCAGAACGCCGATGGAAACTCGGAGATCTTCGTCTTCGATGAGCGCAAGGGCACCTATGCGCAGGTCACGGACTCCACGACGGGTGAAAATCGGCGACCGTCGACGCATACCGGCCGGCAGTTCATGTTTGATTCGGATGCCGATCTGACCGGGCAGAACGCCGACGGCAACCGCGAGATCTTCTTTGCCAGGTTCAGGCGCACCGGCTGGACGATCGAGCAGATCACCGACACCACGGCACCGGTGGAGAACCTCATGGGCACGCTCGGCAAGCGCGGCAAGATCGTCGCATTCAGTTCGAACGGCGACTTCACCGGGCAGAACGCCGACGGCAACCGCGAGATCTTCGTTTGGGACAGGGGAGACTACGAGCAGATCACCAATAGCACGGCGGGCGAGAACGTTGCCCCGGCGGTGAACACGCGTGGCCGTTTCATCGCCTTCGAGTCGACCAACGACGCCGACGGCACCGGTTCGACCGTGTTCAACCGCCGCATCTTCCTCTACGACCGCAAGAAGGGTACGACGCGTCTGGTGTCGAGGTCCTTCTTTGGCGAGAACTCCAAGCCGCGAATCTCCGCCGGTCGTTTCGTCGTCTGGCAGTCGACCGCGGACCTGACCGGCTCGAACCCCGGCGGCGAGACGGTCATCTATCTCTACGACCGGCGCAAGGACAACTGAGCATTCCGGGAGAGGGCCGAAGGCCCTCTCCCGTTTGCCCGCTGTTCTGGCCGGTTCGATCGTGTAGGCTGGCGATGTGCGGCGCTTTGAAGACAGGGTCTGTTTGATCACCGGCGCGGCGGCGGGCATTGGCCGGGCGACCGCGCAGCGTCTGGCATCCGAAGGCGCGGCTCTGTTCCTCGTTGACGTCCAGGCGACGGCGCTTTCAGAAACAGCGGAGCTGTGCAGCGCCGCCGGCGGTGTTGTTGCCCAGGCGACCTGCGACGTGAGCGATGAGGCGCAGGTCGGTGCGACCGTGCAGCGCTGCGTCGACGAGCTCGGCAAGCTCGACGTGTTGATCAACATCGCCGGCATCCTCTCGCTCGATCACACCCACGAGTTGAGCCTCGAGCGCTGGAATCAAGTCCTGGCGATCAACCTCACCGGCACCTTTCTCTTTTGCCGTGCGGCGCTGCCGCATCTCCTGGCCAGCGGTGGCAACATCGTCAACACATCGTCGACCTCGGCCATCGCCGGTATGCCCTACGGCGCCGTGTACGGTGCCAGCAAAGCCGGGGTGATGGCGCTGACCCGAACGCTGGCGGTCGAGTACGGCAAGAAGGGATTGCGCGCCAATGCGGTGTCGCCCGGATCGATCAAAACGGCGATGACGACGCGGCAGAACCTCCCCGACGAGCTGGACTTCAAGCTGATCGAACGCCACATGCCGCTCGACATCCCGCGCGGGCCGGAAACCGTCGCCGCCGTCATCGCCCTGTTGGCCTCGGATGAAGGCGCCCACATCAACGGCGAATCCATCCGCGTCGACGGCGGCACTCTGGCCTGAGCGGCGGCGCGGCGCTCGCCCGTGAGCCCGGCGGTTACCGGCGCGCCAGCGCCTGCCAAACAGTCGTTTGACTCGCTCGGCAGCGCGCGTTAGTTCCAGCCGAAGTGCGCGCCGGTGCAGTGCATTCGCTGCCGGCGGAACATTCGAGGAGCGGCACGCATGTACATTGGATACAGCGAAGAGCAGCAGGCGCTGCGCAGGGAGTTGCGCGAATACTACGACCGTATTCTGACGCCGGAAGTGCGCGAGCAGTTGATGATCGAGCACGGAATCGGCGAGACGACGCGACGCATCGTGCGCCAGATGGGTGAGGACGGTTGGCTGGGCATCGGCTGGCCGACCGAGTACGGCGGTCAGGGCCGTTCGCACATCGAGCAGTTCATCTTTTTCAATGAGTCGATGCGCTGCGGTGCGCCGGTGCCGATGCTGACCATCAACACGGTTGGCCCGTCGATCATGAAGTTCGGCTCGACTGAGCAGAAGGATTTCTTCCTGCCCAAAATCCTCAAAGGCGAGGTCCATTTTTGCATCGGCTACACCGAGCCCAATGCGGGGACCGACCTCGCCTCGTTGCGCACGCGCGCCGATCGCGACGGCGACGACTTCGTCGTCAACGGCCAGAAAGTCTTCACCAGCCTGGCCAGTGACGCCGACTACATCTGGCTCGCCTGTCGCACCGATCAGGACGCTGCCAAGCACAAGGGCATCTCGATGATCCTGGCCGACATGAAGACGCCGGGTATCAAGGTCGATCCGATGCATCTCATGTCGCAGCACGACATCAACACCGTCTTTCTCGAAGACGTGCGCGTACCGGCGTCGAACGTGGTCGGAGAGGTGAACGGTGGTTGGACGCTGATCACCAACCAGCTCAACCACGAACGCGTCACCGTCTGCCCGCCCGGAATGTTGGAGAGCGCTTACGACGAGGTGCTGGCGTGGACGAAGGAGACGCGGCGCGCCAACGGCAAGCGCGTCATCGACGAGGAATGGGTGCAGATCAACCTGGCCAAGGTGCGAACCGGTCTCGAGTTCCTCAAGCTGATGAACTGGAAAGTCGCCTGGACCGGAACGCAGGATCGGCTCGACGTCGCCGATGCCTCTTCGGTGAAAGTCTTCGGTACCGAATTCTACATCGAGGCGTTTCGTCATCTGATGGAGATCGTCGGCCCGCGCTCCTACCTGGCGCACGACTCGCCGGATTCGGTGGCCAGCGGCAAACTGGAAACGCTCTATCGCTCGCTCATCATTCTTACCTTCGGCGGCGGTACCAACGAGATCCAGCGCGATCTGATCGCGATGTTTGGACTGGGCCTTCCGCGCGCGTTGCGCGGTTGATCGCGGCCCGGAAGGTGTGAACTACGAGATGGATTTTTCACTGTCGCAAGAGCAGCAGGAGATTCTCGATCTGGCCAAGCAGATCCTCGCCGACGGCTCGACCCACGAGCGCCTCAGGGCGCTCGAAACCTCGGACGGGCCGCGCTTCGACACCAAGGTCTGGGCCGATCTGGCCCAGGCGGGCCTGATCGGCATCGCGCTCGGCGAGGAGCACGGTGGCGGTGGCTTGGGCTTTCACGAGCTGGCGATGATCGTCGAGGAAGTCGGTCGCAGCGCTGCGGCGGTGCCGTACTTCGAGACGACGGTGATGGGAGCCCTGCCGATCGCCGAGCACGGCGATGCCGAAGTCTGTGCCGACCTGCTGCCCAAGATCGCCGCCGGCGAGATCGTTCTCACCGCGGCGCTGGTCGAAGCCGATGAGGAAGCGGCGCCACAGGTGCGCGCGGCCGCCGCTGGCGATACGTGGAAGATCTCTGGCACCAAGCACTGCGTGCCGGCCGGCGCGATTGCCAACCGCGCCCTGGTGTCGGCGTCGACCGCGGACGGCAAGGTCGGTGTGTACCTCGTCGATCTCGACGGCCCGGGTGTCGAGAAGACTGCTCTGGTGACGACGGCGGGCCACCCCGAGGCGCGCTTGCACTTTGCCGATGCGCCGGGGCGTGCCCTTGGAGTCGCCGACGCCGGCGGCTCCGTGTTGAAGTGGATGAACGACCGCATCGTCGCGGCGCAGTGTGCGATGATGGTCGGTGTATGCGACGAAGCCCTGCGCTTGACTGCGCACTACACCAAGGAGCGCAAGCAGTTCGGCGTTGCCATCGCCACCTTTCAAGCCGTCGCTCATCGCGCCGCCGACGCCTACATCGACGCCGAAGCGATACGGCTGACGGCGCGGCAGGCCTGTTGGCGGATCGGTGAAGGACTGCCGGCGGACGAGGAAATCGCCATTGCCAAGTACTGGGCGGCCGAAGGAGGTCAACGCGTCGTCCACGCAGCGCAACACCTGCACGGCGGCATGGGTGTCGACCGCGACTATCCCTTGCACCGCTACTTCGTCCTCGCCAAACAGCTCGAGCTCCCCCTCGGTGGCGGCACCCACCAACTGCGGGCGCTGGGCAAGATGATCGCCGCGGTGTAGAAGCAGCTTGATTGCCAAAGACGAAATGTCTATGGACTATATCCATGGACGCGAAGGAGATCCCCGCCGGGGAATTCAAGCAGCACTGCTTGCGGATCCTCGATCAAGTTGCCGATACGCACTCGGAGGTCGTGATCACCAAGCGCGGGCGGCCTGTGGCGAAGCTCGTGCCGCTTGCCAGCGATGAAGATGTCGAGCAAGCGATTCTTTCTCGCCTGCGCGAGCGCTGCCGTGTCTTGGTCAGTGAAGAAGAGTTTCTCGAGCCATCGACGGCGGATGCGGGCTGGGAATTGCACGACGAGAACGAGGAGTAGGTTGGACGGAGGACCCAGCCATGGTGGTCGTAGATACTCATGCGGCGGTGTGGTGGGCGGGAGAATCGAAGAGGCTTGGATCTGGGGCGAGACGCTGTCTCGCCGAGGCCGATTGCGTTGGCGTGCCTGTCATCGTCTTCTGGGAGGTGTCTCTGCTCGTGCGGCGCAAGAAGCTCGCCCTTGGCATGTCCGTCCGGGAGTGGGCGAATGCACTCTGTTCGATTCCGCGTGTCGAAGAGATTCCGCTCGACATGGAGATCGCCTTGCGAGCCGATGCACTGGAGATGCATCCCGATCCGGCCGACCGTTTCATCGTGGCCAGCGCGCTCGTTCGTGATGCCCGGTTGATCACGAAGGATCGAAAGATTCGCTCTCTACGCTTTGTCGAGTGTGCGTGGTGACGCGACCACGTGGGGTCGCGGGCTGCTCGTGTGGGGATCCTCGGGTTGTTCCACGGCCGCCTCGAAGGGGCGGGGTGTGACTCAGCCGCGGTGGTCGGGCTGGTAGGCGAGGCCGAGGTTGAGGATTTTTTGCAGCAGGGCTTCGTAGCTCAGGCCGTCGAACTCGGCCGACTCGGCGAAGTCTTCGCCGAAGGCGAGTTGTGGATTTGGATTGGCTTCGAGGATGTAGAACGCTCCGTCGGGTTGTAGGCGAACGTCGATTCTCGCGTAGCCACTGAGCTCCAGCGCCTTGTAGGCTTCTGCGCAGGCGTGCTGGATTTTCTTTGCCAGTGGCGGTGGGATGTCTCCGGCTCTCGCCGTCTTGATGCCGCGTTGCTTCTGGTATTTGGGGCTGAACTTGACCTTGCCGGTGGCGATCTTGTGTTGGCTGCTCGGCCAATTGGTGAAGAGCATTTCCCAGATCGGAAAGACCTGCAGACGCCGGTTGCCAACGACGCCGACGTAGAGCTCGCGGCCTTCGATGTATTGTTCGGCAACGACGTCGCCGCCGACGTGCTCGTGCATGAAGGCGACGCGTTCGACCAATTGCTCGGCGTCGCCGACGACCGACGCCTGCGACAGTCCGGCGGACGCTTCTTTGACCTGAGCCTTGACGATCATCGGGTAGCGCAGATCTGCCGCCGGCCGTACTTTCTGTCCTTGCGGGAAGACGGCGAAGTCGGGCACCGGCACGCCGTGGTAGCGCAGGACCTTCTTCGACAGCGCTTTGTCGCGTCCGAGCAGCAAGCCGCGCGGGTTGCAGCCGGTGTACGGGATGCGCAGCAACTCGAGAAAGGCGACGAAGTTCACGTCGAAAGTCGGCACGTTGAAGAAGTCCTCGACCATGTTGAAGATGATGTGCGGTTTCCATTCCTCGACGGTCTTGCGAACGAGGTCGAGCTTGTTGTCGACTCCGAGGCTGCGCACTTCGTGCCCCATGTCCCTGAGCGTGATGGTGACGTCGAATTCCATCTTCCAGTCGACGGTGCCGAGGTCGTAGCCGCCGTAGTCCTCCGGTGGGACGAGGACGTCGTGCATCAGCGCCAGGATTCGCAGTGTTCTCATAGCCACTCGCGGTGCCTTCCTTTGTTGATGAACTTCATCGTCTGCGCGGTGAGGAAGATGACGAAGCTCTCCTTGGTGTCGGCCGCCGCAGGGTCGAAACCGAGGTGGAGCTTGCGGCAGCGCCCGCGAACTTCCTTCAATACCTGCCGGACGAGGTATTTGTATTCACCCGTCCAGCGCGTGACCTTGGTGAGTGCCTCGCTCTCGATCTCGGCGATGAAGTGGTCGGCCGAACCAACACCGGTCGGATTGTCGGCGCGCTTTGGGAACAGTCGTTTCAAGTCGCGATCGTAGGCGGTGTCATCGTCGACGCCGAGCCGTTTGCGCCGCTCGGCATAGTGCTGGCGCAGCGTCCCGGTCAGCTCGCTCAGAGGCTCGACGGTCGTCCGGCGCTCGTTCAGTGGCCGGCGCGTGCGCACTTCCTGCATCAGGGTGTCCATGTATTCGAGCTTCTCGAGCGCGACCGGCCAGCTCGCGTAGCGGCGTCGCCAATCCGAGTGCGGAGTCATCCAGACGGCGAAGGTCTCGGCGAAGTCTTCGTCGGGGTGCGAAAGAGCATAGGCCGGTTCGAGATGGCGCACGACGCTGCGGGTGTAAGGCCGCGGCTCGTAGAACTCGGGGTAGGGCTGGTGCGATGAACCGAAGAGTTCTTGCCGCCGCCGCCGGCGACGCAGTTGGTAGGCGTTGTCGATGGCGTGTCCGGTTTCGTGGCGCAGGATGCGCATGCACCACTCGGCCGTGCCGCCTTCGACTTCGCGCACTTGGCTTTGCTCGAGCTCGGCCAGGCGCGGGTGGATGAGAAAGAAGGGCGCGGCGCAGCCGGGTACGCCGTCGGGGGTGAACCACTCCGTCGAGATCCAGAAGAACGGTTTGAATTGAAACCCCGCTTCTTTGAGCTCGCGCTGCACCTGGCGGATGCGTGTTTCGAGGGCGCTGCCCCTGATCGACAGGTCGAGATCGCAGAAGCGCAGATCGAGCAGCTTGCGATCCGGCCAACTGGCCCACTCCGGCTCGCTCCGCCCTCCGGAGTCCTGGCGCGTCGTCATGCAACAGCTTCATGCCCGAAGCCCGGCCGGCAGGTCAACTTCGTCGGCCGGTGCCGGCCATTGTGTGGGTTGGCATGAAGACGCCGAGCTACGTCGTTCTCTCCTTCGCCACGCCGAGCGCGACGCGTCGGCGCGACTCGCGGAGTGTCGATCGTCCTCGGTGCTTACAACCCCGGTACCGGGAAGCCCTGACAGAGCGATTCGACTTCACCGCGCCGCTTGGCGAGGTACGCCTCATCGCCGCGGTGGCGCAGGGTGTCCATGATCCACACACCGAGCTGCTTCATTTCCGCCTCGCCCATACCGCGCGTGGTTGCGGCAGGCGTACCGATGCGAATACCGCTCGGCCGCAGTGGCGGGTTGGGGTCGTCGGGAATGATCTGCTTGTTGGTCGTGATCGAAACCGCGTCGAGCACCTTTTCTGCTTGCTTGCCATCGAGGTCGCAACTGAGAACCGTGTTGAGCACGAGCATGTGATTGTCGGTGCCGCCGGTCACCAACGAGCCGCCCTCGTCGGTGAGAGTCTTGGCCAAGGTCTTTGCGTTGTCGAGTACCTGCCGGGTGTAGCTCTTGAAGTCTTCGGTTGCCGCCGCCTTGAGCGTGTAGGCGACGGCGGCGATGGCGTTCATGTGCGGACCGCCCTGCAGTCCGGGGAAGACCGACTTGTCGATCTGCTTGGCGTGTTCCTTCTTACACAGAATCATGCCGCCGCGCGGTCCGCGCAGGCTCTTGTGTGTCGTCGTCGTCATCAAATCGAAGTCGTAGTCCATCGGGTTGCGCATGGCGCCGCCGGCGATCAGACCGCCGATGTGGGAGACGTCGGCCATGGTCAGGGCGCCGACCTCGTCGGCGATCTTCTTGAACTCATCGTAATCGTAGTCGCGCGGGTAGGAAGTGTAGCCGCAGAGAACCATCTTTGGTTTCTCCGCCAGCGCCGTGCGGCGAACCTCATCGAAATCGATGCGGCCCTCGTCGTCCGGGTTCGTCTTGTAGCGGACGAAGTTGAAGATGCGCCCCATATGCGACACCGGTGCGCCGTGTGTCAGATGTCCGCCGTGCGAGAGATCCATGGCCAGGATGGTGTCGCCGGGATCGAGGAAAGCCAGGTAGGCCGCTTGGTTCATCGGCGAGCCCGACAGCGGCTGGACGTTGGCGTGCTCGCTGCGGAAGACCTGGCCGGCGCGTTCGCGGGCGAGGTTCTCGATGACGTCGGTGTACTCCTGGCCGCCGTAGTAACGCCGGCCGGGATAGCCCTCGGCGTATTTGTTGGTGAACACCGACCCGAGCGCCGCCAGCACTTCGGGGTAGGTGTAGTTCTCAGAGGGAATGAGCTCGACACCGCGTCGCTGGCGATCTTCTTCGCCGACCAGGGCGTCGTAGAGGCTCGGATCGTTCTTCGCTAGTAGCTCGCGGTTCCTGTCCATTGCGCTCGATCTCCTCCCCTCGAGTATCCGTCACTGATCACGGTTTGCCGGCGAGCGCTAGACCACTGGGGCCTTTGTCGTCCCGGCGACCGCCGTTGTTGCGGCCGCCCCTCGCGTGCTAACGCCGGGCTATGGCCGAGATCCGCATCGGAACGTCCGGTTACAGCTACAAGCAGTGGAAGGGGAAGTTCTACCCGCAGGACCTGCCCGACCGCGAGATGCTGAGCTACTACGCCGAGCACCACGATTCGGTCGAGATCAACTCGACGTTCTACCGCTTTCCCTCGACGCGCCAGTTGGAGAATTGGGCGGCGCAGGTCGGCGATTCCTTTCTCTTCACTCTCAAGGCGCCGCGTCAGATCACCCACAAGAAGCGGCTGCGCGACGACGCCGGCGGCATTGCCAACGACTTCGTCAACGCCGCACGGGTGCTCGGTGACAAGCTGGGCGTGGCGCTCTTTCAGTTGCCGCCCTATTTGAAGCTCGACCTGCCGCTGCTCGAGGATTTTCTCGAACAGATCGAGCCCGGCGCCCGCCTTGCGTTCGAGTTTCGCAGCACTGGTTGGTTTTGCGATGCGGTGCTCGACTGCCTGCGTCGCTTCGATGCCGCTCTTTGCTTCACCGACAGCGAAGATCGCGACGTCCCGCTCGAGGCGACGGCGCCCTTTGGCTACGCCCGCTTGCGTCGCCCGGCATACGACGAGAAAGCGCTGCGCGATCTGGCCGCGCGCCTCGGAGACGTCGGTGGAGAATGGGACGAGGTGTTCATCTACTTCAAGCACGAAGACCAGGGTCCGGCGTATGCGGCCGAGTTGCGCGCCGCCGTCGGCGGCGCGGCGGCAGGTTAGTGCGGCGATTGCGACGAAAGCTCGATGACGGTATTGGCGGTCGGGTGAGCGCCTCGATTGCGATTCCCGAAGCGGCTGAGACGCTCTTGATCCTGGCCCACGGTGCGGGTGCCGGAATGGAACATCCCTTCATGCAGACCGTGCAAGAGCGGATCGCGACCCGCGGTTTTGCCGTGGCGCTGTTCAACTTCCCGTACGTCGAGAACGGCAAGCGCGCCCCCGACCGCGGCCCGACCTTGGAGAGGTGCTGGGTTGCCGTGGCGGACCAGCTTCGCACGCTGCCGGCGGTCGGCGCGGCGAAGGTGTACGTCGGCGGCAAGTCGATGGGCGGTCGGATCGCATCGCAGATGGTCGCCGCCGGCTACCAGAGCGACGGCGTCCTCCTGCTCGGTTATCCGCTACATCCACCGGGGAAACCCGAGCGACTGCGCCGGCAGCACCTGCCGGCAATATCGGCGCCGATGTTGTTCATTCAGGGGACGCGCGACCCCCTGTGCGGACTCGACCTCCTGCGTCGCGAGGTGGCTGGATTGGAACGCGCGAAGCTGCATGTGATCGAAGGCGGGGACCATTCGTTCAAGGTGCGAAAGCGCGACGGCCGCAACAGCGACCAGGTCTTCGACGAGATCGCCGACACCTGCTGCGAGTGGCTGGCGAGGCCAGAAAAATAAAACATAGTGTCAGGAATGTTGATTCGGGCGTGAAAAAGTTCTCGCGGTAGCAATATTCTTGACTAACGGTGGCAGGTTTGGGCTTACTCGATAGGTTGGGAGGGGCAACTTTGGCCGCTGGCTAGTGCATTGTGGCGGCGCCGTGAGAACCTTCCTTTTCCAAGGGGGAAAGCATGAGTGAGAAAAAGAAGAGCGGGCTTCCATCCTTAGTAAAGAAGCCGCTGGATTTTCTTTCGCCAGCCGAGGCACGGCAGGCCGTCAAGCCGATCGCGGCGCTCGACACATCGGACGCCGCGCGCGCTCTTCGCACTGAGCCGAACAGCGAGAAGATGTTGATGGCGCAACATATGTCACACGCGTCACACGGCTCGCACGGCTCACATGGCAGCCACGGCTCGCACGGCTCGCATGGTTCGCACGGTAGCCATGGTTCGCACGGTAGTCACGGCAGTCACGGTAGCCATGGTTCGCACGGTAGTCATGGCAGTCACGGTTCACACGGATCTTGGTAGGGGGCGGGCGATGAGAGTATTGCAGACGAAGTCGGTGGGTCGCTTGATCGGTGCGGCGGTCGTTGTCTTGCTCGGGTCGCTCTCGGGCGCATCGGCTTTGATCATTACAGGTGGCCCGACGTACAGCTTGCCGGGCGGCGGTTCTTGTTCGGTCTCAGGTGTTCCCACCAGAGGTAGCGGTGCAACCGTGTCCTGCTCCGGCGTCAACCTGGCGGCGCACACCAACGTGTACTTCGGCATCAAGAACGACGTCAACGTCAACGGACACAGCATGAACGGTGGCATCGGCGGCTCGGAGGTGTTCACCGGTGGAACCGGCTCAATCACCTACACGAGCTCGGGCACGATCGTCTCTGCTTCGGGCTTGGGAACGGATACATCGAACAATACGCTGACCTTGGCCAACACCGCCGGCAGCGTCACTGTCGTGGGAACCGGCGGCAATCCGGCGGACACCGGCAACGGCGACATCGATCTGCTCTTTCGCTTGGATAGCGGCAGCAGTTTTACCTTCAGTGTCGACATCACGTCAGTGACACCCCACTTCTCGGGGCAGGCGTGTACGGCGGTCTACGACAATCACCATTCGACCTCGGGTACCGGCGGTTGTGTCAGTGGCGTCGACCTTGCCTTTTACTACTCGGATTGCGGCGACGGAGTCGTCGATAGCCCCGAGCAGTGCGATGAAGGGGCGGCAAACGGGACCTCGACATCGTGTTGCACGAGCACGTGTACCTTCCGCGCCAGCAGCCAGACCTGTCGGGCGTCGGCCGGCTCGTGTGACGTAGCCGAAACGTGCACGGGATCGAGTGCCACGTGTCCGACGGATGGTTTCGCATCTTCCGGCACGACCTGTCGCACTGGGTCGGGTGATTCGTGCGACGCCGATGAGACTTGTACGGGAAGCGGTCCGACCTGCCCGGCCGACGACGCGCCGGGCAACGCCGGCAACGTGTGCCGGACGGGTTCGGGCGATAGCTGCGATGCCAACGAAACGTGCACCGGAACGCCGGGCGCGACCTGTCCGGCCGACGATGCGCCGGGCAACGCCGGCAATGTGTGCCGCACCGGCTCGGGTGATTCGTGTGATCCGGACGAGGTTTGTACGGGCGTGGCCGGGGCTGCGTGTCCGGCCGACACGGTGAGCTCGGCTGGTACGGTGTGCCGCACCGGCTCGGGTGATTCGTGTGATGTCAACGAGACCTGCTCGGGCGTGGCTGGGGCTGCGTGTCCGGCCGACGACGCGCCGGGCAACGCCGGCAACGTGTGCCGGACGGGTTCGGGCGATAGCTGCGATGCCAACGAAACGTGCACCGGAACGCCGGGCGCGACCTGTCCGGCCGACGATGCGCCGGGCAACGCCGGCAATGTGTGCCGCACCGGCTCGGGTGATTCGTGTGATCCGGACGAGGTTTGTACGGGCGTGGCCGGGGCTGCGTGTCCGGCCGATACGGTGACCTCGGCTGGTACGGTGTGCCGCACCGGCTCGGGCGATTCGTGCGACGTGAATGAAACCTGCACCGGCGTGGCCGGGGCCGCGTGTCCGGCCGACGACGCGCCGGGCAATGCCGGCAACGTGTGTCGTACGGGTTCGGGTGACTCGTGCGATCCGGATGAAACGTGCACCGGAACCCCGGGTGCGACGTGCCCGGCCGATACGGTGACCTCGGCTGGTACGGTGTGCCGCACCGGCTCGGGTGATTCCTGCGATGTCAATGAAACCTGCACCGGCGTGGCCGGAGCCGCATGCCCGGCCGACGACGCGCCGGGCAACGCCGGCAACGTGTGCCGGACGGGATCGGGCGACTCGTGCGATCCGGATGAAACGTGCACGGGAACCCCGGGTGCGACGTGTCCGGCCGATACGGTGACCTCGGCTGGTACGGTGTGCCGCACCGGCTCGGGTGATTCGTGCGACGTGAATGAAACCTGCACCGGCGTGGCCGGGGCCGCGTGTCCGGCCGACGACGCGCCCGGCAACGCCGGCAACGTGTGCCGTGCGGGTTCGGGCGACACTTGCGATCCGGATGAAACGTGCACGGGAACCCCGGGTGCGACGTGTCCGGCCGATACGGTGACCTCGGCTGGTACGGTGTGCCGCACCGGCTCGGGCGATTCGTGTGATGTCGATGAAACCTGCACCGGCGTGGCCGGGGCTGCGTGTCCGGCCGACGACGCGCCGGGCAACGCCGGCAACGTGTGCCGTGCGGGTTCGGGTGATTCGTGTGATCCGGACGAGCTCTGTTCGGGCGTGGCTGGAGCGGCGTGCCCGGCCGATACGGTGACTTCGGCTGGGACCTTGTGTAGGGCTGGCTCGGGCGATTCGTGCGACGTGAATGAAACCTGCACCGGCGTGGCCGGGGCCGCGTGTCCGGCCGACGACGCGCCGGGCAACGCCGGCACCGTGTGCCGGACGGGATCGGGCGACGCGTGCGATCCGGACGAGCTGTGCTCGGGGACGCCGGGAGCGACGTGTCCGGCCGACACTGTGACGTCGGGCGGTACGGTATGTCGCGCCGGTTCGGGCGATTCGTGCGACCCGGACGAAGTGTGTACCGGTATTGCCGGCGTAGCTTGTCCTGGTGACACGGTTGCTTCGTCGGGTACCGTATGCCGGACGGGATCGGGCGACTCCTGTGACGTCGATGAGGCTTGCACCGGAGTGGCCGGGGTTGCCTGTCCGGCCGACGACGCGCCGGGCAACGCCGGCAACGTGTGTAATCCCGGATCGGGAGACATTTGCGATCCGGATGAAACGTGCACGGGCACGCCGGGTGCGACCTGTCCGGCCGACAACGTAGCCTCGGCGGGAACGGTATGCCGCAGCGGTTCGGGCGACTCGTGCGACGTCGACGAGACGTGTTCGGGAACGGCCGACGTAGCCTGTCCGGCCGACGACGCGCCGGGCAACGCCGGCAGCGTGTGCCGGACGGGATCGGGAGACACTTGCGATCCGGATGAGACGTGCACGGGAACCCCGGGTGCGACCTGTCCGGCCGACAACGTAGCCTCGGCGGGAACGGTATGCCGCAGTGGATCGGGCGACTCGTGCGACGTCGACGAGACGTGTTCGGGAACGGCCGGCGTGGCCTGTCCGGCCGACGATGCGCCGGGCAACGCCGGCAACGTGTGCCGGACGGGATCGGGAGACACTTGCGATCCGGATGAGACGTGCACGGGCACCCCGGGTGCGACCTGTCCGGCCGACAACGTAGCCTCGGCGGGAACGGTATGCCGCAGTGGATCGGGCGACTCGTGCGACGTCGACGAGACGTGTTCGGGAACGGCCGGCGTGGCCTGTCCGGCCGACGATGCGCCGGGCAACGCCGGCAACGTGTGCAATCCCGGAACGGGCGACATTTGCGATCCGGATGAGACGTGCACGGGAACCCCGGGTGCGACCTGTCCGGCCGACAACGTGGCCTCGGCGGGAACGGTATGCCGCAGTGGATCGGGCGACTCGTGCGACGTCGATGAGACGTGTTCGGGAACGGCCGACGTAGCCTGTCCGGCCGACGACGCGCCGGGCAACGCCGGCAACGTGTGCCGTGCCGGTTCGGGCGATTCGTGCGATCCGGATGAGCAGTGCACGGGAACGCCGGGGGCGACGTGTCCGAGTGACACAGTAGCCTCGGCGGGGACGGTGTGCCGGGCGGGTTCGGGAGATTCCTGCGATCCGGACGAGGTCTGCAGCGGCGTCGCCGGCAGTGCATGTCCGGTGGATTTCGTGACTTCGTCGGGAACCGTTTGCCGGGTTGGATCGGGTGACTCTTGTGACGTCGATGAAGCGTGTACCGGAGTCGCCGGAGCGGCTTGTCCGGGCGACGACGCACCCGGCAATGCCGGTGTGGTGTGCAATCCGGGAACCGGTGATATCTGCGATCCGGACGAACAGTGCACCGGGACGCCGGGAGCGACGTGTCCTGCTGACAACGTTGCCAGTGCCGGGACGATCTGTCGCGGTGCCGCCGATGTTTGCGATGTCGTCGAGACGTGTTCTGGTGTTGCAGACACCGCTTGCCCAGCCGACGGGTTCGAACCCGCTTCCACCGTGTGTCGCGGTGTGGCTGGCTCGTGTGACGTTGCAGAGAACTGCACCGGCACGAGCGCCGCATGTCCCGCCGACGGGTTCGTCGGTGCCGGAACCAGTTGCCGCGCACCGGCGGGCGTCTGTGACCTGGAAGAATCGTGCGATGGCGTGAGTGCTGCTTGCCCGGCCGACGCCAAGGACAGCACGACCGAATGCCGCGCTGCGGCCGACGTTTGTGACGCGGCGGAGATTTGCGACGGCGTCAACGACGACTGCCCGGCCGACGCGGTCGAGCCGGCGACGACCGAGTGTCGTGCGGCAGCCGATGTCTGTGATGTTGCAGAGAACTGTGACGGTAGCGGCATCGCTTGTCCGGCGGATGCTTTCGAGCCAGCGACGACGGAATGCCGCCCTGCCGTCGGAACATGCGACTCCGCCGAAAACTGCACCGGCACCGGAGCCGCCTGTCCGGCCGATACGGTTGCCGGCGCGGGTACGGAATGTCGCGCCGCGACCGACGTTTGCGACGTTGCCGAGGTGTGTGACGGCCTGGTCGGAACCTGTCCGGCCGACGCTGTCGCCAGTTCGGGAACGCCATGTCGCGCAGTTGCCGGTGTTTGCGATCTGGCCGAGGTCTGTGACGGGGCGAGTGTTACCTGCCCGGCCGACACCGTAGCGCCGTCGGGCACGCAGTGCCGGCCCACCGCCGGGGTCTGCGATGTCGCCGAGGCGTGTGACGGTGTGATGACGGATTGTCCGACCGATGTCTTCGTCTCTGGCGGCGTGTGTCGTCCGGGGACCGGTCAGTGTGACGCCGTAGAGAGTTGCGACGGAACCAAGGCCGATTGTCCGGACGATGCCAGGGAGGCGAATGGAACTCCGTGCGACGACGGCGTCGCGGGCACCAGCAATGATCAGTGCCGCCTCGGCTTCTGTGTCGGCGCCTACCCGCTCGATCCTTTCAAGTGCTATCGGGCGCGGGATCTGCGCAATCCGAAGTTCCCCAAGACGACGTTTACCGACGTCACCGATCAGTTCCTGACTTCGGTCAACTCGAGCTTGCGCCGGCCGGCATTGCTCTGTAACCCCGCAACGG
Source organism: uncultured Binatia bacterium (SeqCode) (assembly GCA_965216585.1). Taxonomy (GTDB): domain Bacteria; phylum Desulfobacterota; class Binatia; order HRBIN30; family CADEER01; genus CADEER01. The sequence continues at coordinate 3,096,666 of CBDCGC010000003.1, forward strand.
TCGATGGTAGCTCCATCAACAACGTCGATGACCACCTGGTCTGTTACAACATCAAACGCGAGAAGCCGCAGCCACGGCCGCGCTTCGAGATCACGGATGCCCTGGGCACCCTCCAACTCGAAGTGCGCAAGGCGCTCTATTTCTGTACGGCATCCTCCAAAACGGTCATGCCGTAGTCGCGCTATCGCTCGGGCGCGGGCACTGAGTGCCTGCGCCCGAGCATCGTTCTTCCAACGAGCGGGTCGCAGTCGGGTGAATCACGCTCTCGGAGTGTTGGCGATCTCCGTTTTCTGCGCCACCGCCCTCGTCGCCCCGGCTCCGGCGCGAGAGGCGGACCGGGCGTGGGAGGCGATGGTGGCGTCGGAAGAGCTGATCCACGCCCTGGCGCCGGTGTTGAAGGGTTTGGCCCGTTCGTTTGAGCACGGCTCTCTGCCGGACGACACGACGCGAACACTGTTTGCCGATACTGTCGTCGTCGCCGACCTCGGACCGGCCGCTAGAACGCGCCGGGTGGAAAGGCGGCGCGTCTGGCGTGCGATGGCCGAACCCGTAGCGGCTGGGCCGGTTGCGCGTGGTGACCTGTCGCTGTGGGCGTCGGCGCGCGGATCTCTGGGCAGTGTCGGCGAAGCTGAGCTCAGAGTCGCGGCGGGACGCTTCCCGTCATCCGACCGGTCGCGCTTCACCGCCGATCTCATCTTCGAGGCGCGCGGCGTCAAGGACGGGCAGGTGACGGCGCTACGCGGCGGGGTGAGGACCGTGTGGCAGGCGGCGGAGGTAGAAGGCGGCGGCATCGAATGGAAGATCGAAGAGTGGAGCAGCAGGCCGGCCGAGATCATTCGAGCCGCCGCGCCCTTCTTCGTCGAGGCGCTGGATTCCGCGGTGCAGGATCGAGAGCTGCGCCGGGAATTGCGCCGTTCGCGCCACGAGGAGCTGGCGCTCGAGAAGATTCGCTCCCCGCAGAGCTTTCGCAATCCGCACCGACATTTCTTTCTCGGCTCGCAAGACCGCCATCCGGCCATCAGCGTCGCTGACGTAAACCGTGACGGATTCGACGATCTCTACGTAATGGCGCGTTGGGGCGCCAATCGACTGCTTCTCGGCGGCGCGAGTGGATTCGAAGATGCCAGCGCTGCCGCGGGTCTGGATATCCGGGACCACAGCGCCGCTGCGATTTTCGCCGATTTCGACAACGACGGAGATGTCGACCTGTTCCTCGGCCGCACGATGGTGCCGAGCGTATTCATGCGAAACGAAAACGGACGCTTCACCGACCGCTCTGATCTGTTTCCACCGGGTGCTCTACCCGCATTGGTCAGCTCGGTGAACGCGGTCGACGCCAACGGCGACGGCCTGCTCGACATCTATGTGTCGACCTACGCCGCGCAGATGCTGGTCTTCGATCTGAAGATCTACCAGGCGAAGAACCCGGGAAGAGTCGCACCGGAGGGAATCCTGTCGGACTTCCTGCCGTCGCGCCACGCAGCGCGACTGAGCCGAAAGGTGCGCACCAAGGGGGCACACATCTACCGCAACCTTCCCGGTCCGCCCAACGTCTTGTTCATCAACGAGGGTTCTCGCTTTCGCCTTCTCGAGCAGGGGCCACTCGTCTCCTATCGCAACACCTACCAGGCAACCTGGGCGGACTACGATCGCGACGGTGATGCCGATGTCTACCTCGCCAACGACTTCGCCCCAAACCAGTTGTTGCGAAACGATGGAGACGAGAGCTTCTCCGATGTCACGCGTGTGACGGAAACGGCCGACATCGGCTTCGGCATGGGCGCCACGTGGGGAGACTACGACCGCGACGGATGGCAAGACCTGTACGTTTCCAACATGTACTCGAAAGCTGGCCGGAGAATCACCGCGCACTTCGACGAGATCTCTGCCGATTTTGAGAAGATGGCGCGCGGCAACACACTCTTTCGCAATCGAGCGGGACGGTTCGAGCACGTATCCGGCCTCGCACCCCCTACAATGGAGGTGGAAGCTGCGGGCTGGTCGTGGGGCGGCCAGTTTGCCGACTTCGACAACGACGGCCACCTCGATCTCTACGTCGCCAGCGGCTACTACACGGCTCCGGAAGAAGTCGCGGTCGCGGTCGACACGTGAAGCGACTGGTGGCGTGCGGTCGTGCGCACCGATGCGTCGCTGCGGTTCAGCAGCGGCTACAAGCCCCCCGGATTGAACCTGCCCGGCCGGCACTTCACCGATGGCGTCTCGCAGAGCGGACACGAGCGCAATCACCTCTTCCTCGCTACGGCCGGACGCTTCACCGATGTCGCCGGAGTTTCCGGTGCCGACAGCATCGCCGACGGTCGCGCAGTTGCACTGCTCGACTACGATCGCGACGGCTGGCAGGATCTCGCCCTCGTCAATGCCAACGCACCGAAGCTCGAGCTGTACCGCAACCAAATGGTGCGCCTGTATGACGGCAGCCCACCGGGATTCGTCGCCGTACGTTTCGAGGGGGGCAACCGTTCGGCACGGCCTTCGAAGCTGAGCAACCGCGATGGTTACGGCGCCGTCGTCACCGTCGAGTTGGAAGATGGCGTGAGGCTGGTGCGCGAGCACCGCGCCGGCGAAGGCATGGCGACGCAGAACAGCGCCACGATGCTGATCGGTTTGGGTCGTGCGAAGGCGGTAGGCGAGCTTGCCGTTCGCTGGCCGTCTGGGGCGCAGACCAAAGTCGAAAACGTCGCCAGCGGCACGCTGGTCCGAGCCATGGAGGTCGCCGAGGATGGCGCCGGGCACTTCGTGCGCACTCCGTATGTGCAGGCCGCTGGGCGGCGAGGTTCACTACGCGCTCGACCGGATCGCCGGCAGCAGCTCGATGCAGCCTACGAGGGTTTGCTCGGCTACTTCTCCGAGCGCGTCCGCACGGCCGATCCCAGTTGGTTGAGCCTCTTCGGTTTCATGAAGCGTCGCTTCGGTGCCGAAGTGCGCCTCGCCAGCGGCGATCTGGCGCATGCAATCCGAGACGGTGTGGCGCGACCGGAGATCTACGCAATCATGCGCCGCATCGACGACCCGAGCGCTGCCGTGGAAAAAAGACAGATTGCCGAGCTCGCACATGTCGTCGACCGGATCACCGCCAGTGCCCTGCACTGCGATCGCATCGAGGTGCCCGCCGACTGGGTGGAGATTCTCGGCAAGGCTGCTCGCGCTGGCGGCTACGCCCTGACCCACTCGGTACTCGCCGCCGAGTGGACGGTGGAGAACGGCTGTCGCAGGCGCAGTGAGATCGACTCACTGCGCCGCGAGCAACATGCGCTTCTGGTCGAGCTGATCGAGAAGCGCGCCAGTTTACAGGGTCGCTTCGAGGCCGACGTCGATCTGTGGATCGAAGCCATCGCCATGCTCTACTACTCCGGCGGTCGATCGCTGGTCCGCGTCGAGTGGATTGATGAGGTTCTCGAGCGACAGAACGCCGACGGCGGCTGGCCGCGCTCGACGAGTCAGCCGGGCTCCGATCCCCACGCTTCGGCTCTGGCTGCCTGGGTGTTGCTCGAGAACCTGCGCGCCGCGGCCGCGCTGCCGTGGATTTCACCGTCCGCGCCGCAGCAGTCCAAATAGGACTCCTTCATCGTCCGGGTACAGACCGGCGAGCAGCCGACAAAAGCTAAAACATACCAAATGGTATGAATATGCCAGGCAAGAATTGTGATCAATTTCAAAGAGTTGGATGGTAGGTCGAGAATGATCTTGCTTCCTGGATTCGGATACTGATAGCTTGCCGACCAGTCTGTACTCGTCGGTACCATTGGTACGATTGCGCCGCGAGTGCAGGATTTTTTCTCGCACTTTGTCTTCAGGGGGACGCATGAGGGTTCGATTGACGAAGAGGGCGGCCTTGCTCGCCGCCGTTCTTGCGCTGTGCCTGGCGGCACCGCTCGACGCCGCGACCATCGCCATATCCGGCGTGACCAACACCAGCACCTGTGTGACGTCGGATTCGGACAACGGCAACGACGATGAAGACGCCTACAACACGTCGGCCGACGCCTGTACCGAACCGACCGGCGGGGCCGACGGCAACTTCATGCGCTTGACCGATTCCGGCACCGACAGCTCGTCGGCAGGATACGGCGCCAGCACGACCATCGACTTCGACATCGACGCCGGTGTCGCGGCCGACTCGGCGGTGGACTTCGGCGACGAGTACGAGCGGGGCAAGATCCGCTACTCGCTCGATATCGATGTCACAGCGGTTGCCGGTGAGAACTGGACGGTCGATCTGGATCAGGACGTGCTCGGTTTGTTCGGCTTTCACGGCGACGGGACGGCGACGGCTGTCCTCACCCAGGACAACGGAAACGCCGGAATTACGACGATCGACGTCGACATCGATGCGACTGACTACAGCTTTACGCCGAGCCCGGGCGGAACGTCGCAAAATCCATCCAACAACGATCAGACGTCTGTTGCTTTCAGTGGCAGCCGAAGTGATAGCACCATCGCCAGTGGCACTGGCAGTGGCAGCTTTACGATGACGATTTCGTTCGACATCGACGCGTTCTCGAATACCGGATGCAGCGGTTTCATTTGCAGTAGTGCGTCCGGTGGTGAGGACGCGGCGGTGTTGTTGGGTTGGGACAATGTCGACGACAGCGGCGGCGGCACGCTCGAGGGGATTCACGCCGACAACTACTCCGAGTGGGGACGTTCAGTTGGTCCGGATGGCTACAACAGCACGCTGACCCTCAACGTGTCGCTCTGTGGTGACGGCAGTATCGACAGCGGCGAAGCCTGCGATGACGGCACGTCGAACGGCTTGGACTCTTGCTGTGGAACCGACTGCCAGGTGCGCGGCGCCGGCGAATCCTGCCGCGCCGCGGCTGGCATCTGCGATCTCGAGGAGACGTGTGATGGCGTCAGTGCGGCGTGTCCAGCGGATTCGTTCGCCGCGCCGACGGTCGTTTGCCGCGCTGCCTCGAGTGGCGATTTGTGCGATGTCGACGAGCTCTGCGACGGTGCGACGGCTGACTGCCCCGCCGATGGCGTTGCCGCGGGCGGCACGGTTTGTCGGGCCGAGGCGGGCGATTGTGACGTCGAAGAAACCTGCGACGGCGTCGGCAAGACCTGCCCGGCGGACGTCATCGAGAGCGCTGGGACGCAGTGTCGCGCGGTTGCCGGTGTGTGTGACGTGGCCGAGAGCTGCGATGGTGTCTCGGCGAGCTGTCCGGCAGATGGTTTTGACACGGGCACCGCATGCCGTGCGGTTGCCGGTGTGTGTGACGTGGCCGAGAGCTGTGATGGTAGTGGTCCAAACTGTCCAGCCGATGGCTTCGATTCGGGCACCGAGTGCCGCACCTCGGCGGGCGTGTGCGACGTCGCCGAGAGCTGCGACGGTAGCGGTGCGAATTGCCCGGCTGACGGCTTCGACACCGGCACCGAGTGTCGCGCGTCGGCCGGGGTATGCGACCCGGCCGAGAGCTGCGACGGCAGTGGCATCAGCTGCCCGGCGGACGTTCTCGATTTCGGCACGGAGTGCCGGGCCGACAGCGGCCAGTGCGATGTCGCCGAGAGCTGCGACGGCGTCGGCGTGGACTGCCCGGCCGATGGTTTCGAACCCGACGGCACCAGCTGTGACGACGGCGACTCCGGCACGATCCTCGACCAGTGCACGACCGGCGCCTGTGCCGGAACTCCGCTTTCGGGCAATCTGGACGCCTTCAAGTGCTACAAGGCCAAAGATCTGAAGAACCCGAAGTTCCTCAAGACGACGATCGGCCAACTCGATGACCAGTTCCAGAACATCACCAACACGCTGGTCAAGCGACCGTTCCTGCACTGCAATCCGACGGAGATCGAGAGTGGGGGCCTTTTCAACCCCACCGACCACCTCGTCTGTTACAAGGTCAAGCCGAACAAGTTCTTGGTGCGGCCGCGCGTGGAGGTGACGAACGTCTTCGGGACGATCCAGTTGGAGGCCAAGAAGTCGTTCTTGATCTGTCTGCCTTCGTCGAAGACGGTGCTGCCCTAAGCGCTCGTAGTCGACCGACCGGATGAGGCCCACCTGCTCGCTCGCGCAGGTGGGCCTTTTTTCGCCCTTGGATCTCTTGCGCGAATCGAGATAGGTCCATTCGGTCATGGGACGGGCGCGAAAGCTAAAGAAGCAACGCGCGAGCGAACCTTCGCGCTCTGCCCCGGCGGCTGGCAAGGGCGCGAAAAGGCGGGTGCCGGTGGCGCGCAGATGGCCGGCGGCGAGCGCAGCGTGGCCGCTGGTCGTCGTTCTGGTCGGCGCCGCCTGCTACGCGAATTCGTTTTCCATTCCGTTTCTCTTCGACGACTATTTCGCGATCGTTTCCAATCCGGAGATTCGCGACTTCGAGCCGATCTCCCGTTTCTTCACTCGCTCGCGCGGCATCCCACACTTCCTCGATACGCTGAACTACGACTTCGGTGAGGAGCGCGTCTGGGGCTACCACCTGGTCAACGTCGCCGTTCATCTGCTCAACGCCGTGCTGGTCTATCTGCTCGCCCTGGTCACCTTTCGCCTGCCGGTGCACGACGGCCGCTACGCACGCCAGGCGCCGTACCTCGCGCTGTTCGTGGCGCTGGTGTTCGTCGCCCACCCACTGCAGACGATGGCGGTCTCCTACATCGTCCAGCGAGCCGAAAGCGTCGCCGCTTTCTTCTATTTGAGCGCAACGCTGATCTTCGTCCGGGCGCAGGCCGGCCACTCGCGACTGTCGTCGCTGCAGTTGACCGCCGTGCTCGTGGTCCTCGCCTTTCTCGGTATCGTCTCCAAGGAGACCGTCGCCTCGCTGCCGGCGGCGCTGGCGCTCTACTACCTGTGCTTTTTCCGCGATCAAAAAGATGCGCGAGCCTGGCATTGGCGCAGTGTTCTACTTCTCGGCCTGCCGGTACTCTACGGCATCTACCTGGCACGTCACTTTCTGCTGCCCGGGTTCGGCGACGGCGAAGGGGGTCAGAGCGCCTGGCTGTATATTCCCAGTGCCGGGCTCGATCTCGAGGGCATCACTCCCTGGCGTTACCTGATCACCCAGCCGGGCGTGTTGTTGTGGTACCTGCGCCTCTACTTTCTGCCGACCCAGCTCTGTTTCGACTACGGATGGCCGTTCGCGCAGGCGCTGTGGTCGGCCGGTGTGTTGTTGCCGCTGGGCGTCCTGGCAACACTGGTCGCCGGCGCATTCGCCGTTTTCCGGAAGACCCGTTGGCCACTCTTCGGCATCGGCTGGTTCTTTGTCACCCTGGCGCCGTCGTCGAGCATCATTCCGATCAAAGACGCGGCTTTCGAGTATCGCATGTATCTGCCGATCGTCGGTTTGACGATGGTGCTGGCGGCGCTGGCTGGCGATGCGCTTGCCGCCATCGCTGTGCGGCGGGCCGGCGGACAGCGCGGTGGCGAGCGCATTGTCCTCACCGTCGCGGCGGCGGTCGTCGTCGCTCTGGCCGGATGGACCGTCGCTCGCAACAGGATCTTGCAAGACGAGCTCTCGTTGGCGCGCGATTCTGCGACCAAGGCACCGGCTCACTGGCGCAATCACTTCGCCCTCGGCAGCGCCCTGCTCGAGCGCGGACGGCGGGACGAAGCGGTGGCACCGTTTGCCCGCGCCGTCGAGTTGGCGCCGCAACAGCACACGCCGCGCATCATGCTCGGCGATCTCTACGCCCGACTCGGACGCATGGAAGACGCCGAAGACGTGCTGTTGCCGGCGACCGACGCCCGCGAAGAGAGCGTCTCGGCGGCGGCCTATCGGCAATTGGGGTACCTCTACAAGGCGCAGGGGTATCCGTTCGCCGCGGTCGGCATGTTCGAGGAAGCGGTCGCGCGCAAGCCGAAATGGCACTCGCTCGAGGTGCAGATCGTCCGCCTGCTGCGCCACGCCGGCGAGTGGCACGATGCCGCCGTACGTCTGAACGATCTGGTCGGCACCGTGCCGTCGTATTCATCGAGCCTCGCGGCAGACATCGGCGAGATCAACCTGCTCGGCGGTGTCGAGTCGTACGAGGTCGGTGAGCTCGACTTTGCCCGCCACATGCTGGCGATGGCGATGCAGCACGCCGCGACCTTTGCGCTGGCCGGACACTGCCTGGCGGTGGTCGAGTGGAAGGCCGGCAATCGGCAAAGAGCGGTCGAGGTGCTCGAGGATCTGCAGCGCCGGGGAGTGGCGGACACCGCCGTGGCGGCGAATCTGGAGCGGTTGCGGGCGGGTGAGGATCCGCTGATACCCACGTCGACTGCGGCGCTGCGATCAGCTAGCTTTTCTTGAATTGCCACTGGCGGCGGGATAGAACGCCGCGCGGGCTGGTCCACCGGCGCCAGTCCTCTCCTCTATTTTGCCAACTTGGAGTCTTCGTACATGTCGTGGGACCAGCTTGCAGAGATTCTCCACACCATCTTCGTAACCCAGACCGGGATTCCCAGCCTCACGCTGGGCAACGTGTTCATGTGGTGTGTCGGGTTGTTTTTCCTTTACCTGGCTACGAAGAACATCGAGCCCCTGCTGCTGGTGCCGATCGGCTTTGGCATCTTCATCGTCAATTTCCCGCTGACCCCGCTGATGGGTGTGACGTCGCACGGCACGCCTGAGTTCCTGCGCTTTTTCTACCGCTACGGCCTCGAGTGGGAGATCCTGCCCTCGGTGATCTTTCTCGGCCTGGGCACGCTCACTGATTTTGCGCCGCTGATTGCCAATCCCAAGGTGCTGGTCGTCGGTGCCGGTGCCCAGCTCGGCGTCTTCATCACGTTCATCGGCACGCTGCTCTGCGGATTCACACTCAAGGAGGCGGCGTCGGTGGGCATCATTGGCGGCGCCGACGGTCCGACGACGGTCTACCTGACCTCGGCGCTGGCTCCTCATCTGCTCGGCGCCAATGCAGTCGCCGCCTATTCGTACATGGCGTTGGTGCCGATCATTCAGCCGCCGATCATGCGGGCACTCATCAAAGAAGAAGACCGCAAGATTTCGATGGACAACATGCGCCAGGTTTCGCAACTGGAGAAGCTTCTCTTCCCCCTCATCGGCACCGCCGTCATCGCCCTGCTGATCCCCGCCGTCACCCCGTTGATGGGTATGTTCATGCTCGGCAACTTCATGCGCGAGTGCGGAGTCGTCAAACGCCTGGTCGACACCGGTGGCGGGGCGTTGATGAACGGGGTGACGATCTTCCTCGGCCTGGCGGTTGGCGCGACGATGAAAGCGGAGACCTTTCTCGACTGGAAGCCACTGGCGATCCTCGCCTTTGGTATCGTCGATTTCGTCTTTTGCACCGCCGGAGGCATCTGGACGGTGCAGATTTTGAACAAGTTCAGCAAGAAGAAGATGAACCCACTCATCGGCTCCGCCGGTGTGTCGGCGGTGCCGATGGCGGCGCGCGTCTCACAGGTGGTCGGCCTCGAAGAGAAACCGGGCAACTACCTGTTGATGCACGCGATGGCGCCCAACCTGGCCGGCGTGATGGGCACGGCTGCAGCGGCCGGCATGTTCATCGCGATGTTCAAATAGGCGGCGCGGAGAATGGACTGGCTGTTTCAATACGCCGATCCCAGTATCGACTGGGACTATGCGATGATCACGTTGATCGTGCGCTTCATCGGCGTGTTCTTCGTCATGCTGGCCATGCAGGTGGCCTTGCAGGTCTCCTCGCGCGTCGTCCAACGCATCGAAGCGAAAGAAACCGCCGGCGTCGGCGCGACGAGCCAAGCGCCGCCGGCCGGTGCGCCACCGCCAGCGCCCGCCGTTGCCGCGGTCGAGGACGACCTCGATGAGATCACCGCGGCCGCCATCGGCGCCGCCCTGGCGATGGAAACCCGCGCGCCGGCGGGCCGAGCCAACGCCGGCGACGCATCGGCATGGGCCGTTGCCGGCCGACTGCAGCAGCTCAACCGCCTGCCGCGCTGAGCTCCTGAAGATCGATCAAGCGGGGGTGACGGTGATCAGGAGGTCGCCTTCGCGGACTTCCTGTTGCGGCTGGGCGTGAACCTGCGCCACGGTGCCGGTGGTAGCGGCGAAGATCTCGTTTTCCATCTTCATCGCTTCGAGCACGACGACTTTGGTGTGCGGCTCCACTTTGTCACCCGCCTTGACCTCGACGGAGAGGACGACGCCGGAAATGGGGGCGCAGACCTGGCCGCTTCCTCCCGTAGCTACGGGTGCGGCCGCTGCCGGTGCTGCTACGGCAGCGCGAGGAGGGGCTGCCGCAGGCGCCGCTGGAGCGACCGGAGCGGGCGCGGCTGCCGCGCCCTGCTCGACCTCGACGGCGAATTTGCGTCCGTTGACGGTGACGTCGAGCTGGCTGCCGACGCGGGTGCCAACCTGCACCTCGAAATCCTTGCCATCGATTTTGAACTTGTGAGTAGCCATGAGGTTCCGATCTCGCGTACGCGTCAGGGCGCTAGAGCGGGATGTTGCCGTGCTTCTTCGGCGGATTCGTATCGCGCTTGTTCTTCAGCATGTCGAGCGCGGTGATCAGGTGCGGGCGAGTGTCCTCGGGGACGATGATGTCGTCAATGTAGCCGAGCTCGGCCGCCTTGTAGGGATTGGCGAAGGCTTTGCGATAGTCGGCGACCAGCTCTTCACGCTTTTTCGGATCGCCACCGGCCTCCTTGATCTCGTTGCGGAAGACGATGTTGACGGCGCCGTCGGGGCCCATGACGGCGATCTCCGCCGACGGGTAGGCGAGGTTGATGTCGCCGCGGATGTGCTTCGACGACATGACGTCGTAGGCGCCGCCGTAGGCCTTGCGCGTGATCACCGTGACCTTGGGCACGGTCGCCTCACAGTAGGCGAAGAGCAGCTTGGCCCCGTGCTTGATGATGCCGCCGTACTCCTGCGCCGTTCCGGGAAGGAAGCCGGGGACGTCGACGAAGGTGACGATGGGAATGTTGAAGCAGTCGCAAAAGCGCACGAAACGGGCGGCTTTGATCGACGAGTTGATGTCCAGACAGCCGGCGAGGACGGCCGGTTGGTTGGCGACGATGCCGACGCTGCGACCACCCAGGCGGGCGAAGCCGACGATGATGTTCTTCGCGTAGTCGCGCTGGATCTCGAAGAAGCGACCGTCATCGACGACGCGGTGGATGATCTCGTACATGTCGTAGGGCTTGTTGGGGTTCTCGGGCACGATGTCGTTGAGTGCGGCGTCGCGGCGCTCGGCGTCATCCGAGGTGGCGATGAACGGCGGGTCTTCGGTGTTGTTGGCCGGCAGATACGACAGCAGCTCGCGCACCCGGGCGAGACACTCCTCGTCGCTCGGCACGTGCAGGTCGGCAACACCGCTGCGCGTGTTGTGCGTGATCGCGCCGCCGAGGTCTTCCATCGTGACTTCTTCGCGCGTGACGGTCTTGATGACGTCGGGACCGGTGATGAACATATACGAGCTGTTCTCGACCATGAAGATGAAGTCGGTCATCGCCGGCGAGTAGACGGCGCCACCGGCGCACGGCCCCATGATGGCGGAGATCTGCGGCACGACGCCCGAGGCGAGGGCGTTGCGCAGGAAGATGTCGGCGTAGCCCGCCAGGCTGGCAACCCCCTCCTGGATGCGCGCTCCGCCGGAGTCGTTGAGTCCGATCACCGGGTAGCCCTGGCGAGTGGCGAAGTCCATGACCTTGCAGACCTTCTGTGCGAAGGCCTCGCCGAGCGAACCGCCGAGGACGGTGAAGTCCTGGGAAAAGACGACGACGTGGCGTCCGTCGACCTTGCCGTAGCCGGTGACGACTCCGTCGCCGAGAAACTTCTTTTCCTCCATCCCGAAGTCGGTACAACGGTGGGTCTTGAACTTGTCGAGCTCGACGAAGGTTCCGGGGTCGAGCAAGCGGTCGACGCGCTCGCGCGCGCTCAGCTTGCCCGCTTCGTGCTGCCTCTTGATCCGACTCTCTCCACCGCCGAGCTCCGCCTCCGTATGACGCTTGCGCAGCTCGTTCAGGGCATCTCGCACCGGCATCAGGCCCTCCTGCCAGGGTTTCGCATGAACGCCGAAGCGAATCACAGAGTGCTGCGGGTGGCAAGTGAGGCCGGAGGAAGTGGCGGCGGTTGGCGGCTCTGCGTCGGTGGTTCGCTAGGAACTGAGATCGCGTAGCAGGGCGGCTTCGAAGTCGGCGAGGCGGGCGGAGAAAACCCGCTCGAAGGTGGTGGCCAGCGATCCGCTTCCGCCGGCGGCGCGGAGCAGCTCGAGCAGGTGGCGCTCACCGTAGTCGCCGAGGATGGCGCGGACGGCGAGGTAGCTTTGCGCGTAGGCCACCTGTACGCGATCCGCCGGCAGCTCGGTAAACGGTGGCGCCAGCTCTTCGAGAGTGAAGAGGCGGCGACCGGCGATGGTGTCGTAAGCCCAATCTTCGCGGTCGCCGTCGGCCGACTCTTCGGCCCAGATGGCGAGGCCTTCGTTGAGCCAGACGGGGACCTTGCCGCGGCTGATCTTGGTTACCAGAACGTGACCGTATTCGTGACGCAGGGTGCGTTCGAGCAGCTCGCTTCGCCCCTCGACGCCGCGCACCGGTAACTTGATTCGCCCGTCGTAGACGCCGCCGGTCCAGTCCGGTGTTTGCGTGACTTCGTGGAAGTCTTCGCTCGGGTAGAGGACGACGTCGACGGGTGTGTCCGGATAGAGATCGAGCTTGCGGCCGACGGAGAAGTAGGCGTCTTCGAGAACGTCCGATACCAATCTGGCGGCTTCCTGGTTCTCTCCCTGCTCGAAGGAAAAACGAAAATGAGCGGTGCTGAAGTCGACGAAATCCCACTCGGCGTCGAGCTCGCGTTCGAGCCGTTCGAGCATCGATTCGAAATCAGGGCCGGCCGCACCCGACTCGCGGGCGCGTTGGAACATTTCGACGGCGCCCTGTTGATCGCCCTGCTGGCGGTAGACCCGCCCGAGAGCGACGAACGCCATCGGATCGGAGGCGCCCAGTCGGACGGCTTCCTGCAGAGTGTCTTCGGCGTCGTGCCAGTCTCCCAATCTCTGCTGGGCGATTCCCATCAAGGAGAGAATCGATGGCGCTCGATCGAATTTCATCGCCTCGCGCAAGAGCTCGACGGCCTGCTCGGGCCGGCCGGCGTTGATCTCGGCGACCGCCCAGTTGCGCAGCACGGTGACCAGGTTGGCTTGCAGGATCTGGTTGTCGGTTGTCTGGTCGACGGCAGCGCGCAAGCTCGTCGCGGCGGCGCGGAAGTCGCCGGCGGCGTTGAGATCGACCGCCTCTCGGTTCAGATCGTGGTGGCGCAGAGGCTGGCGCCGTACCCGCAGTGGCAGCTCGCTGGCGGCAGGTAGCGGTGCCAGCGCGGCGGGGCGCAGCCAGTGGCGCAGTGTCGGCATCGAAAAGAGCAGCAAGGCGCCGGTGGCGAGGAGGGGGATCAGCAGCCGCCATGGCCGCGATGGCGTGGCTTCGACCTGCGCAGGCTCGAGGTTCGGTTCCGTAGAGCGCAGCGTCACCTGAGCGCCGCGCTCGCGCAGTTGCGCGACGAGCTCCAAGCCGGTGGCGTGATCGAGATCGCTGTAGATGGCGCGCGGCAGTTGCGTGTCGCGGTGAATCGTCACCGGCGCGGCGAGCTCGATCGGCGGGTTGCGCAGGAAGGCGACGGTGCGGCCGCAAGCTAGATCGTTGCGGTAGCCGAGTAGGATCAGATCGTACATGGCCCGCACCCGCTGTCCTCTAGTGCATCACCTTGGGAATGTCGGTGGCTTCCTGGATGTCTCCGTATGCGCTTTCGTAGCGCGAGACGTTTTCTTGTAGGGCACGCAGAATTCGCTTGGCGTGTTCGGGCGAAGTGATGACACGCGAGCGCAGGTTGGCGACGGACGGCCCCTTGGTCGCGCGCTGTGGCTGCAAGAACATGAAATCGAGGATGAACTCCTCCTTGCGGTGGCTGATCATCATGAGGTTCGAGTACACGCCGTTGCCGTTGTTGGGGTCGATTTGGACGGCGATTTTCTGGTCCTTACTGGCTTCCGGCTTCTTTTCTTCGTCCGACATTCGATCCTCTCAGCAGCGGAAATTGGGCTTCGGTGCGCGACACCCGAGCATAGCCCGGAAACCCAGGTGATACCATCGAGGATCGCCTTGTGGGAACGGCCGGCGGTTGACGCAGGGAATTGATCGATGACCTGCCATGTGTGTCGTGCTAGCCTGCGCCGGATGGATTCGAGGCAATCGATGGCAACGCCGGGGGGTGAGTGATGGCCGAAAAGCAGGCGACCGGGTTGCTCGCGTTGGCCGAGGCACGCGATCTCGTCGCCCGCCGCGAGATCGACAGCGTCTGGGTCGTGACACCCGATCTCTACGGACGCCCGGTCGGCAAGCGACTCGGCGGGCGCTACTTCATCGATGAGGTCGCCGACCGCGAAATGCGCTTGTCGGCTCATCGTTTTCTGCGCGGTCTCGGCAATGAGATGGTGAGTCCTCCGGGGTCGGGTAGGTTGGGTCCCGGAGACACGCTAGTCTGTCGGATCGACGGCGGGAGTTTGCGCCGGGCGCCGTGGCTGGATCGCACGGCGGTTGCCATCTGTGATGTCGTCGTCCCATCCAGCGGTGATCCCCACCCATTGTCGGTGCGCGGTGCCCTGCGCCGCCAACTCGAGCGCGCGCGCTCGGCATCGGTGAGTGCCCGCGGTGCGGCGGTGATGGAGGTCTACGTTGCGGACGAGAGTGGCGGAATGCAGGTCGCCGACGATCTGCAGCGCAGTCTGGTCGACTCCGGTGTTCGCGTCGAGCACGTATCGCCCTCATTGGGTAGCGGCCAATTCGAGATCGCTCCGGGGCACTCTCCTTTCCTCGAGGCGGCGGACCGCGCCATGCTGATCAAGTGGGCGGCGCGCAGCATCGCAGGTCAACACGGAGCCAGCGCGACCTTCATGGCTCAACCCGACGGCGCGCAGCCGCCCAGCTCGATGCAGATCCACTCGAGCCTGTGGTCGTCGGATCGCGAAGCGCCGCTCTTCGTTTCGCAGGAGGCGAATGCCGCGAATGCCGCGGCGGATGATCTCCCGGTGGCTTGCCGCTGGTGGCTCGGTGGCCTCGTGCAACATCTGGCCGATCTGGCTCTGCTTTTCGCCCCGACGCCCAACTCGTTCCGGCGCTACCGATCCGACCCCGCGAGCTCGCTGATCGGCTGGCAGCGCGAGCGTCGCGGTACCGCGTTGCGAGTTTGCGGCGATGGCGCCCGGCGCAACGTCGCCTGTGCGCTGGCCGGAGCGGATGCCAACCCGTACCTGGCGTTCGCCGCCGTCCTGGCCGCCGGGCTCGATGGCCTGGCCAACCGAACCGACCCACCACCGCCGGTCGGCGGCGATTCGAGTGCCCTGCGCACCCTGCCGCGTGTTGCCGCCTCGGTTGCCGAAGCCACCGGTTTGGCCGCTCAGTCCCGCTTCATGCGCCAGGCCTTTGGCGAGCTCCTGGTCACCTGTTTGGTGGAATGCGCAATGCGGGAAGCCGCTCTCGCTGGCCAATTCGTGTCGCCCTGGGAGAAGGATCGCTACTCACAGATATAAAACACTGTTTTTAGTCCTTTATCGCGCGGTGAAACGTTCGATAGCGTGCGATCGAGATCGGACGTGCCGATGCTGTGCGGGTGATCGGAGTTGGCACATCGGTTGCGCTTTTTCCTGCCGAATCGAAAATCGGGAGGAGAAATCGATGAAGGTTTTTGCAACGGGCAAGTGGCGCAAGGATGAGAAGCGTTGGTCGATGGTGGTAGCGATTCGCCGTCCAGGTCGCGAAGTGGCCGTCAAGAAAGGCGACGGGCGGAGCGCCGCCGAGGAGCCCAGGCGGCCTCGCTGAGATCGTCCGTTTCGCCAACTGGCCGGGCGTCTTGACCTCTTCGGGCGCGCTGGCCACGATCGGGAATCATGCGGATGCGCCGGAGTTGGCATGTCGCTTCGATTTTCGTCATCGCGCCAGTGGTGGCGCTGGTCATCGTCGGCATCTTGGTGCTCGCCTTTCGCCGCGAGACGGTCGATACGACGCTCGGCATCCTCATCCTGTCGTTTTGCACGACCCTCTTTCTGGGTGCTCTCTTCATGCTGCGCTCGCTCAAGCGAGCTTCGGATCTTTCCCAGCTTCAACTGGATTTCCTGTCCAAGGTCTCGCACGAGCTGAAGACACCACTGACCGGTATTCGGATGTTCACCGACACGCTGGCCGAGAGTCGGCCGCTGTCGGACGAACAGCGATCGCACTGCCTGCGGATGTTGCAGAACGAGACGGGGCGTTTGGATGGGATGATCACCCGGCTTCTCGACTTTGGTCGCATGGAAGCTGGACGAATGACCTACGACCGCCGGCCGGAGTCCGTCGCGGCCGTCGTCGAGAGCGCCCTGCAGGCGTTCGAGCCGACTCGCCTTCGCGATGGCGTGCGGCTGCAGACGTCGCTGTCGCCGGATCTACCGGGGATTGTCGCCGACCGCGCGATGCTGTCGCAGGCGCTTCTCAATCTGTTGCAGAACGCGGCGAAGTACGGCGGCGTGGACAAGGAAATCGAGCTCGAATGCAGAGCCGACGGTCGCCGGGTTCGCCTGGCGGTCACCGACAACGGTCCCGGTGTGCCGCGCCGTGAGCGCAATCGCATCTTCGAGCGCTTCTACCGTATGGACGACCGACTGAGCCGCGACCAGGAGGGCAGCGGCCTTGGTCTCGCGATCGTTCGCCACGTCGCCCAAGCGCACGGCGGTCGCGTGACGGTGCGCGACCGCGCTAGCGGTGGTTCCGAGTTTGCCATCCTGCTTCCCGCCGCCGGCTGATGGCGAGCGAGACGGTACTGCTGATCGAGGATGATCCGGCCATCGTGTCGGGTCTCGAGCTCAACCTCTCCCTGGAGGGCTACAACGTGCTGTCGGCGGGCGACGGGGAGAGTGGTTATCGCATCGCCTGTGAGCGCAACCCCGACATGGTTCTTCTCGACATC
Source organism: uncultured Binatia bacterium (SeqCode) (assembly GCA_965216585.1). Taxonomy (GTDB): domain Bacteria; phylum Desulfobacterota; class Binatia; order HRBIN30; family CADEER01; genus CADEER01. Next base: position 3,113,531 of record CBDCGC010000003.1, read on the forward strand.
ATGCTTCCGGGGATGAATGGTTTGGAGGTGTTGCGGCGGCTGCGCGAGCGCAGCCCGGAAACGCCGGTGCTGATCCTCTCCGCCCGCGGCGAGGAGGCCGACAAGGTTCTCGGCCTGCAACTCGGCGCCGACGACTACATCTCCAAGCCGTTCTCGCGCACCGAGTTGCTGGCGAGAATCAACGCCGCTCTGCGCCGGCAGCGATTGCAATCCGTGCAAGCCCCCTGTCTGTCGGTCGGCGACGCGGCGATCGATCTCGAACGACGGGTCGTCGACCGAGACGGCCAGGAAATCGCCATGACGGCGCGCGAGTTCGAATTGTTGAGATATTTCGTCCACCACCCCAGTGTCGCGCTCTCGCGCGAGCGCCTGCTCGATGCGGTTTGGCAGACCGACTACTTGACGCTGCGGACGATCGACAACTTCGTTGGCCGGCTGCGCTCCAAGCTGGAACCCAATCCGGACGAACCCCGCTTTTTTGTGACCGTGCGCGGTGTCGGCTATCGCTTTGAACCGTAGAGCGGCGGACTTCGACGCGATCGTCTGTTCTGGGATCGCGTTCGCCTGCCCGGCTTTCTTGTGGTGTTGACGATGTGTCGGCTCACGCGCCAACATGCGGCCTTGGCAACTCTGGCAAAGGAGGATGCTCGGTGAAGGTAAGGGCAGCGATTTGTTGGCAAGCGAAGCGGCCTCTCGAGGTCGACGAGGTCGAGCTGGACGGGCCGCGCGAGGGCGAGTGTCTGGTCCGCCTCAGCGCCACCGGTGTCTGTCACACCGACGCCTACACGATGAGCGGTGTCGATCCATCCGGATTGTTTCCCAGCGTTCTCGGGCACGAGGGCGCTGGTGTCGTCGAAGAAGTGGGTCCGGGTGTGAGCAGCCTCGGCGTCGGCGATCACGTCATTCCTCTCTACATTCCGGAATGTCGCAACTGTAAGTTCTGCACCAGTGGCAAGACCAACCTCTGTGCCGCGCTGCTGGCGACGCAGGGGCAGGGGTTGATGCCGGACGGCACGAGTCGGCTGTCGCACAAGGGGAAGATGCTGCATCACTACATGGGCACCTCGACCTTCGCCGAGTATGCGGTGGTACCGGAAATCGCCCTTGCCAAAGTCCGCAAAGACGCGCCGCTCGACAAGGTCTGCTTGCTCGGCTGCGGGATCACGACCGGAATCGGAGCGGTGCTCAACACCGCCCGGGTCGAGCCAGGCTCGACGGTGGCGATCTTCGGCCTCGGGGGGATCGGCGTATCGGTCGTCCAGGGTGCCGTCATGGCCGGGGCCGGTCGCATCATCGGCATCGATCTCAATGCCAAGAAGTTCGAGCTGGCGCGGCAATTTGGTGCGACGGAGTGCGTCGACGCGAGCGCCATCGAGTTGCCCCGATTGGCCGAGGCGATCGTCGGGATGACGGATGGCGGTGCCGACTACACATTCGACTGCACCGGCAACGTGGAGGTGATGACGCAGGCGCTGCAATGCGCTCACAAGGGTTGGGGGCAGTCGATCGTCATCGGCGTTGCCGGTGCCGGCGAGGAGATTCACAACCGGCCGTTTCTACTCGTCACGGGACGCGTCTGGAAGGGGACGGCATTTGGTGGCACGCGCGGGCGAACGCAGGTGCCGACCTACGTCGACTGGTACATGGATGGTCGACTCAAAGTCGACGAGTACATCACCCACACCATGCGGCTCGACGACATCAACGACGCCTTCGATCTCATGCACGCGGGCGAGAGCATTCGCAGTGTCATCCGCTACACATGAATCCGGCAGTGCACGTTGGGTCGGCGCGCCGGGCGGCGGTTGATCCGCACCGACCATCCCTCCTATTCATGGAAGGGGAACTGGTTGCGAGTCGATCTGGGGCGTGCAGCCGATGATGGGGCACGTTTGGTTGGGGCTGATCGTTTCTGCCGTTCTCTACGCCGCTTTCGCCGGCACGATGGAGGCGGTGAGCACGGCTTCCGTCGACTCGGCCAAGTCGGCGGTCAGCCTCGCGATTGGCTTGATCGGCGTCATGGCGTTCTGGCTGGGGTTGATGCGCATCGTCCGCGAGGCGGGATTGCTGCACAGTCTGGCGCGTTGGCTGCGCCCCTTGATGACGCGGTTGTTTCCCGACGTGCCGGCCGATCATCCGGCGATGAGTGCGATGATTCTCAACATCGCGGCGAACATGCTCGGTCTGGCCAATGCCGCGACGCCGTTCGGAATCAAGGCGATGATGGAGCTCAACAAGCTCAACCCCGTGCCCGGCGTCGCGACCAACGCGATGGCGCTCTTTCTCGCCATCAACACATCGAATGTTGCCCTGGCGCCGCTCGGCGTGATCGCGCTGCGGGCGTCGCTGGGTTCGGAGAACCCCGCCGGCATCTGGATCCCGACGCTGTGTGCGACGCTCTTTTCGACCGCCGTCGGCATCACCGCGGCCAAGATGCTGCAGCGCACGGTCGCTCCCATCGATGCCTACGAAGCGTCTGCTTCCGTACCAGCAGCAGCCGAGATCGACGCGCCCGACGCTTCCGAGCTCGGTCGAGAACGGCCGACCTCGCCGCGCGGCTGTGCGCTGGCGCTCGCCACCGTGGCGCTTCTCGTCGTCGCCCTGGCGATGTCGATCTCCGACGGTCTGGCAAACGGGCTGAGCGCAGCGGCGCTGACTCGGGTCGTGTTATCGACTTGGCTGCTGCCTGTTCTGATCGCGACGATTCTCTGTTATGGCGCCGCCAAGGGCGTCGCCCTCTACGAGACCGCCATCGACGGCGCCAAAGAAGGATTTGACGTCGCGGTGCGAATCATCCCCTATCTGGTGGCCATTCTCGTTGCGGCTGGAATGCTGCGCGCCAGCGGTTTGCTCGGTGCCTTCGTCGCCTCGATCGGTCCGTTGACCAGTGCCGTCGGGCTGCCGGCGGAAGCCGTGCCGATGGCCGTACTGAGACCGTTGTCGGGCTCGGGGGCCTACGCCATCATGGCCGAGATCATGCAGGCCGAAGGAACCGACAGCGCGGTGGGCTATCTCGTATCGACGCTGCAGGGGAGCACCGAGACGACCTTCTACGTGCTCGCCGTGTATTTCGGCGCCGTCGGAGTGAGCAGGGTGCGTCATGCTCTGGCTGCCGGTCTGATCGCCGACCTCGCCGGAATCATCGGGGCGGTTGCGGCCGTGCGTCTGTTTCTCGGCTGAATGCTACGGAGCGCCGCGGCGGGGCTGGCGCAGCATCGGCCAGAGGGTTGGGCCGTCGGAAATCCGGATTTCTTGGACGACGGTGAAACCGTGACTCTCATAGAACGAGATATTGGTCTCGTTGGATGATTCCAGATAGGCCGGCAACCCGTCCCGGTCGCAGATCCGTGTCACCCGTCGGATGAGCGCCGAGGCGATCCCGCGACCACGCTGCTCGGGGTCGGTGCCGAGCAGGGCGAGGTACCAGTGGGGCGCTTCGTAGTGGACTCTTTCCATCGCCTCGAGAAGCTCGTAGCCGGCGATGGCGCGGCGGCGCAGGATCGAGATCATGCGGGCCCCCAGATAGGCCTGCGTCAAGAGTCCTGGCATCGGTGGGTTGGGCGCCTGCCAGATTGCCGCGGCGCCGCGACTCTCGTCGGTCGTGATGACGCCGGCGTTGGCGAACTGAGACAGTACGAGCTGGTAGAAACGGGTGGCCCGCTGCATCCGGATGTTCGCATCGGGCATGAGGAAGCGCAGCACCGGATCGCTTTCGAAAGCGCGTGCGAGCACGCCGGCCAGCTCGGGAAGATCCTCGGCGCGCGCTTCGCGCAGCGCTACCTCCGGCCTCTTTGGTGGATCGACTTGTAGCATCAATTCGGGAGCGCTATGCAGCAGCTCATGGGAGCTGCACGGCGCAAGCTGAGCGACGGCGAAATCGCCGATTGGATGGCGAAGCTTCCACTCTGGGAAATCGCTGGTGGCAAGTTGCGTCGCGAGATCGTCTTCGATGATTTCGTGCAGGCGTTCGGATTCATGACGTCACTGGCCCTTCTCGCGGAGGCGCGCAACCACCATCCAGAGTGGTTCAATGTATACAACCGCGTGGTGGTGGAGTGGAATACCCACGACGTCGGTGGCCTCAGCGGTCTCGATTTCGAGATGGCCGCTGCGACGGACCGGCTGGCTGCTCGTTGAGCGCGGCAGCCCACCGGGCGACATGAACCGACCGGCGACGGCGACACGGGCAAGGGAATGAGCAACTGGTTGAAAGGCGTGCTCGTCTTTGCCGTCGCCTGCCTTGCCGGACTGATGTTTCTCGAGGTAGGTGCGGCGCTGACCTATCGGATCTGGCATGGCCAGAGCTTCTCCAGGCGCGAGATCCAGACGCGCCTGATGACCGACCGCGTCGACGCCACCGCGCAGGAAACCACTGCCGGGGCGCCGCGCGACGCCGCGGTTCCGGATCAGCCGGTGATTCTACATCCCTACTTCGGTTTTGTCATCAATCCCGAGCAGCGCGGTGTCAACGAGCTCGGATTTTTCTCGGTGAGCCCACTCGAACCGCGTAGCGGCGATGAGCTGATCGTCGTCTTCTTTGGCGGCTCGGTCGCCGATCAGGTCTTCTACATGGGACAGGACGCCTTCGTGGAAGCGCTGCAGGAGCGCCACGATCTGCGCGGGCGCGATGTCCGCGTCGTCAGCACGGCGGTTGGTGGCTACAAGCAGCCCCAGCAGCTGTTGGTGCTGGCCCATCTTCTATCTCTCGGTGCGCCGATCGACGTCGTCGTCAATCTCGACGGATTCAACGAGATCGACAGTGCGATGGACAACGCAATCACCGGCATCCACCCGTTCTATCCCCACAATTGGAAGTTGCATGCACGCAAGGTGATTCATCCCGATGCCAACGCGACACTCGGGCGCATTGCCATCGAGCGCGAGGAGCGGCAGCGCCTGCGCAAACTGTTCGCGCGCCGCTTCCTGCGCTCGAGCGCCTTCACGTTGACGCTGTGGGACTTCCTCGATCGCGGTCACGACTCTCGCATCCGCCAGTTGACGACGCGTTTGGAGTCGATGTTGGAGGGCGAGAACCTACCGCCGCAGGTGTCGGGCCCATCCTATCACTTCGTCAACGATGCGCGCTTCTTTGATGAAATGGCGGCGTTTTGGGCGCGCTCATCCTTGCACATGGCGCGCTTGTGCGAACAATACGGGATCTCCTACGTGCACGCGCTGCAGCCGAATCAATATCTTCCCGGCTCCAAGGAGCTCAACGACGAAGAGCGCAAAGTCGCCTACGATCGCAACTTCACGGGGTTGTCGAGAGTTCCGGTTGGCTACCCGCGCCTCATCAAAGAAGGCAACCGCCTGCGCGACGACTACGGCGTTGCCTTCCTGGATTTGACGCAGATCTACCACGCTGAGACGAGAACGATCTACAACGACTTCTGCTGCCACGTGAACCAAGTGGGTGCGGAGATCATGGCGCGCGCGATTGCCCGCGGTATTCCGCGGCTGCCCTGACCGCCGGTCCCAACGACCGCCGGTCCAGGTTGCGCGTGGGTGGGAAAGTGCGGGATCCTGCTGCCATGACGTTTGCGGACATCACCGTTCCACCTGCCGACGAGCCGATTCGCGAGGACGACGAGTTCATCGCCGCGGCGCTGCAGAGCGCCAGCATTCCGGCCTTGATGATGTCACTGGTTCATGTCAGCGGTGATACCGGTCTCCTCGATGGCTCGATCCGACCTCGGAAAGCAGTTCTCGGCGAGATGCAGGGTGGCCTGAGCGACGACCAGCGTGCTGAGGTTCGACGACTGGCGTTGCGGGTACTGGGCGAGTACCGCGACAGAGGTTGTACACTACCGCCGCCGGTGCCACCGGCGACCATCAGGCGCATGATGAGCTTCGCCGTGGGTGAGCAAGTGCCCGACGAATACGGCCCGATGATGATGGAGGAGATGGCCCTCGACGGTCGCGACGCGCGCTGGGACGGCTGGCGTGCGGTGCGCGAGAAGATCGAAGGCCGCGACTTTCGCGTCCTCGTCATCGGCGCCGGCATGTCGGGGATCCTCGCTGCGATTCGCCTCGAACAAGCAGGTGTCCCATATTCGGTGGTCGAGAAGAACGACGGCGTTGGCGGAACCTGGCGTGAGAACACTTACCCCGGTTGTCGAGTCGACATCGCTAATCACTTTTACTGCTACTCATTCGAGCCCAATCACGAATGGTCGGAGTTCTTTTGCCGGCAGGAAGAGCTGCGCAGATACTTCGAGGCCTGTGTCGACAAATACGGCGTGCGCGAGAAGATCCGGTTCCGCACCGAGGTAGTCGCCGCGTCTTTCGACGAAACGTCGAGTCGTTGGCGCGTGACTTTGCGCAACCACCGCGGCGTCGAGAAAGAAGTGCCGGCCAACGTCCTGATCTCTGCAGTTGGCCAACTCAATCGCGCCAAGATTCCAGACATTCGCGGGCGGCGAGACTTTGCCGGCCCATCCTTCCATTCAGCCGAGTGGGAGCACGGCGTTTCCCTGGCGGGCAAACGCGTCGCCGTCATCGGCACCGGCGCCTCTGCCCTGCAGTTGGTGCCCGAAGTTGCCGAGGAAGCGGGACACCTCTATGTCCTGCAGCGGTCGCCGGCGTGGATGTTTCCCAACCCGGCCTATCATCGCAAGGTCAGCGACCGTGCCAGGTGGCTGTTCAAGCACGTTCCGTACTACGCGCGCTGGTATCGCTTCATGATCTTCTGGCCCGGCTCGGATGGTCTGTTGCCGTCCCTGATCGTCGACCGCGACTGGCCGCACCAGGATCGCTCGATCAACGAGCTCAACGAGCAAACGCGCATCATTTTTTCCGACTACATCGAGCAGCAGGTGGGTGACGATCCCGACCTGTTGGCCAAGACCGTGCCCTCGTATCCACCGTTTGGCAAGCGCATGTTGCAGGACAACGGCGGTTGGCTGGCGACGCTCAAACGCGACGACGTCGATCTCGTTTGCGATCCGATCGATCACATCGAAGCGGATGCCATCGTATGCGAGGGCGGGCGGCGCCTGGAGGTCGATGTCATCGTCTTTGCAACGGGATTTCACGCCAATCGCTTTCTCTGGCCGATGAAGATCACCGGCAGGGGTGGCGCGGTGTTGAACGAAGTGTGGGGCGAAGAGCCGCGCGCTTACTTGGGAATTACGGTGCCGGACTTCCCTAACTTGTATTGCCTCTACGGCCCGTCGACGAACCTCGCCCACGCCGGTAGCATCATCTTTCACTCGGAGTGCCAGGTTCGCTACATCGTGGGGTGCATCAAGGCGATGGTCGACGGCGGCATCGAGGCCGTCGAATGCCGGCGTGAGGTGCACGACGAGTACAACGACAGGCTCGATGAAGCGTTGGCCCAGACCGTTTGGGCGCATCCCGGTGTCGATAGCTGGTACAAGAACGCCGCTGGTCGAGTGACGACGACCTCGCCGTGGCGCTTGGTCGACTACTGGGCCTGGACGAAAGAGCCCGATCTCGCCGACTTTACGATCCGCTGAAGGTCGTTGGAGCACGGTCGAGTAGCTCAGTTGCGCGGCGGTAGATCTCGTCGAATCGCCGTTCATGGCCGACGTGGTGGCCCTTCGGCTCTGGTGCGCAAAGCGTGTACAGGCTCTGCACGAGGAAGAAGCCCCAGATCGCCGCCGCCGTCGACGGTAGCCACGACGCGGCAAGGAAGCGGCCGAGCAGCAGCCCGCTGCCAATCAGGATCGCCTCGGCTGCGATGCTGCGCGCCGTCGGCCGCGGGCGGGTTGCGATCGTGCGAAAGAGAGCGATCGTCACCGCCAACGCCAGTGCGAGCTCGCCGATCGTTGAGGTCAAGAGCATCGCGGCGAGGGACAGCCCGGCGCAGGCGCCGACCAGTCGCCGGCGTGGTCGCGGTGCGATCGCAGCGACGTATGCGACGGCGCAGGCGACGAGGTACGCAGCGCGGGCGCTGCCAGCTGTCACTAGCGGTGCCGTGACGAGGAGCCACGGCAGCCAACCGACGGCGGCAAGCGCCGCGAAGGCGATGCCGCGGCCCAGGGCGCTCATGCGATTCATGCCGCACCTCCACTCTCGCGCCGCCGCATGAGCTCGATTTCTACTTCCTCGTCGGCGATCGCCGCGTCAGCAAGGGGGGTGGCAAAAGCCGTGAGTGGGCGGCAAGGAGCTTCCGTCTCGGCGCGCGCGCGTTGTCGCAGGCCTTCGAGTTTCTCCTCTTGGTCATCAATGACCTTGGCAAGCGCATCGATCTGCTCGACGAGTGCATCGATTCTCTTCGTCTTCTCGGTGATCGATCGACGGTGCGCCAGGAGCTTGCGGATGACGAAGCGCGCCAGGTCTTCCTTGTTTTCGCTCATGGCGAGGGCAATGTCTTCGTCGAGCTTGGCGATTGCATCTTCTTCGCTGGCGCGCGCGTCACAGTAGACTTTCGCTTCCTCCTGGAGACCGCGCAGGTGGTGGCGGTTGTCGTCGATTTCCGACTCGATCTCGCGCAGGCATTGCTTGAGGAGAAGTGAGCGCTCTTCGAGGGACTCGACGACGCCGTGGGCGTCGGCCTTGAGCAGCGCGGCGATTCGCTCCAGCAGTCTCATTTTGCACCTCGCTTGGCGCCGACGCGCCGGCCGTCGCGGCCGCTCTCGCTATGACGCTTGCTGAGCTCGTTCTGCTTTTGTGCCTGGTCCTTTCCCTCGAACGCGGAGCGTACTTCACTCTCGATCCCGTCGACGTCGTCGAGCGACTCTTCGGCGGCGACATAGCCGAGGCTGCGTAGCTGCAGCCCGGTTTGCCGGTATTGATCGAGGCGGTGCAAGGCGCGATCCCGCTTGCCGGCTTTGACGGCTTTGGCGACTTCCTCTTTCATCTTGTTGAATGACTCGGTGAGGGTTGCGCGGCCGAACTTGTCGACGTCGATTTGCGAGTGAAAGACGTCCTCGTCGGCGACGCAGGCGACTTTGGGGAGATTGTCGAGCCTCAGCGCGTGGCGTTTCGAACCGCGCGTGTAGGAGAGCGAGACGTCGCCGAGCGCATGCTCGCCCACGGCGTCGTTGGGAAGTGCGAGGGTGAGCCAAAGGCGGCGCTGCTGGCCGGCGAAGAGCGAGCCGGGGCGGATGATGAATCCGCTGCCATCGGCTTCGAGCGGATAGCCGGCAGCGTCGAGCAGACGCACGCCGTCCGCCGGCTCGACGCGCAGCGCCAAGCCGGTCGCCACGGTCGTGCGAGCAGCGCCGAGCTCGCTGGCGAAGACTTCGTCGAGGTTCTCCGCGTGGCGAACGTAGTAGTAGTTGCCAGTACCGGCGTCGGCCAGCCGCGACATGAGGTGTTCGTTGAAGTCCGTACCGACACCGATGGTCGAAAATGAGTACTCGCCGAGGGCAGCCCGGCGGGCGCGGCGCGAGAGACCGTCGGGCGTCGGATCTCCTTCGTTGGCAAGGCCGTCGGAGATGAGGATCACGTGTGGCAGTCGCTGCGTCTGGCTGCGGTCGATGTTGGCGAAGCCCAGATCGATGCCGCTCGACATGTTCGTTCCACCGCCGGTTCCGATGCCCTCAATGCGTTGCTGCAACGCCTCTGGAGAAAAGTGCGCCGGCGAGGTCAAGGGGATATCGATGCGGGCGTCGCTGGCGTAGCTGACCAGGGCGAAGCGGTCGTTCTGATCGAGCTGACCGATGAGCTCGCGCATCGAGGCACGGGCGTGATGGATCTTGTCGCCGGCCATCGAACCGGAGCGATCGAGGATGAGCACGAGGTCGGTCGGGCGGCGTCGGCTCGAAATGGTGTGCGGGTCGGCGGCGATGACGAGCTCCATGTGAGCGGTGCCGTCACCACCGAGGTGCACGGCACTGCGGTCGAGAGACCCCTGCAGGGAGATCGAGCCCGAGCGTGCCGAGACCAAATGGCTGGATGTGATTTTCTTGGCGGCTGATCCGCGCGCCAGCGCACCGACCGCGAGGGTCGTCGCAACGAGCACGCCGGCGACCAGAATTTGTGACCGTTTGTCTTCCATGAGTTCCTCCTCGATTGGGGTGAATCTCGCGATCCACCGCGTTCGTCTTGCCCACACTGACGCTGGATCGGCGGGAATAATCTGTAAAAGAAATGTAAATCGCCGAACTACGACGAATCGCCGAGTGAGGTCGGGCGGCGAAGCGGCTATGCTGGAACCGATGAGTGAGCGGCAGCACATCCTCGTCGTCGAGGACGAGGCGGCGATACGCGACGGCCTTTGCGACGCCTTGGAGTTCAACGGCTACGCGGCCACCGGCGTCGCCGATGGCGAAGCCGGCCTGCGCGAATCACTCAGCGGGCACTACGGGTTGGTGTTGCTGGATGTCATGCTGCCCGGCCTCAGTGGCTTCGACGTGTGTCGCCAGGTGCGAGCCGAACGTCCGGCCCTGGCCATTCTGATGCTCACGGCGAAAGGAAGCGAGGAGGATGTCCTGCGCGGGTTTTCCTGCGGCGCCGACGACTACGTCACGAAACCGTTTTCTCTAGCCCAGTTGATGGCGCGTGTCGGTGCTTTGCTGCGGCGCACGAACGAAGAGTCGGAGAGCGCGACCGAGCCCTTTGGCATCGGTGCCTGGCAGGTCGATCCAGCGACGCGGATCGCCACGTGCTCGGCTTCTCAGATCGAGCTCAGCGCCCGTGAGGTTGGCATGCTGGCCCTCTTTCAGAGCGAACGAGGTCGTATCGTCGGGCGCCGCCGTCTGCTCGTGGACGTGTGGGGCATGTCTCCCGAGGCCGAGGTGCAAACCCGTACGGTCGATATGCACATCGCCAAGCTGCGCAAGAAGCTCTCCGTTCGCCCGCTCGACCTCGAGACCGTGCGCGGCGAGGGCTACCGCTACCGAGGCTGAAACGATGAGCCGTTTACGTTGGCTTTTCGCTGGCTTTGCGCTGGCGTTGATCGCATCGGTTGCGCTGCTGGTTCAGCGCTCGTTGCAGAGCATCGCGTTGGAGAGGCAGGTGCGCCAGCAGACGATCGCCGAGCGAATCTTCGATGAGATGGAGCGCGGTCTGTCCGACCTGCTGGCGGCGGAGGAGGGTCGCCCGACCGATGGCTACGCGAGTGACGAGCGCGACGAGATCAGGGGGATCGTCATCGGACGATTTGAGATCAATGCGAAAGAAGAATCGAAGAGGAACGTTCCCGCAATCGCCGGCGCCCACGGCGAGCTCGAGACGGCGCAGGCCGATGCCGTGGGCCAGCGGGACGATCTCGATGAGGTAGCGCGCCGGATACTCCCCAAGCTCGGAGCGAAGAAGCAAGAGAAGAGTGTGTATCGATCGCAGATTCCCGGAACGACGGTGCGGGTCAACGAAACGAGCGCGGATCATCGCGTGGCGCAGCACGCGGCGGCACCTCCGGCGGAGAGAAAGGAAGAGGCGTCGGACTACGCGGCTCTGCGGGCCTTGAACAAAGGTGCCAAGCAGCGTGCGTCCGAACGCATGCGCGGCCTCGGCTACGGCCGTGCTTCGCTTCCCGTCGATGAAAAAGACGGCCTGGAGTCGGCGAGCGAGGTGCTCGACCTGCGCGCCGGCTCGTTTGCGCCGGCGCGCATGACCGGGCAGCTCAGTGGTGACGACCGCTTGATCTTGTATCGGACGGTCGTGCGAGATGCGGTCGCCCTGCGCCAGGGCATCTTGCTCGACGTCGGAATGCTCGGTTCGTGGTTGCGGGAGATTTCGATTGGCACGAGCTGGCTCTCCGAGTATGCGGCGGTCGAGCTCTTGCCGTTCGACCGCCGGGAACGGCCACGGGATACCGGTGCGGCGACCATCTATGTCCACCGTTTCGCCGAACCGTTTTCAGATCTGAGCGCCGTGTTGACCTTGCGGCCACTGTCGGTGATGCGCAGCACCATGTACCTCTACGCCTTGTCGGCGCTGGTGTTGGCGGCAACGATCATCGGCCTCGGCAGCTTGTACCGGATGGTTTCGCTGACCGTCCACTTCGCCGAACGGCGGAGCAACTTCGTCGCGGCGGTATCGCATGAGTTGAAGACACCGCTGACCGCGATTCGCATGTACGGTGAGATGCTGCGCAGCGGCATGGCGAAGGACGAGGGCAAGCGGCAGGAGTACTACGGTCACATCACCCACGAGTCGGAGCGATTGAGCCGTCTGATCAACAACGTGTTGGAGTTCTCGGAGCTCGAGAAAGGAACCCGTGCAGTCGATCTGTCGAGGCAGTCTCTGGTTCCCATCCTCGAAGAGGTCGTGCAGGCGCTGCGCCCGCACGCTCGTGAGCAGGGGTTTGAGATCTCCCTCGAAACCGAAGCGGAGCTGGCGCCGGTATGGGTCGAAGCGGACGCGCTGAAGCAGGTGGTGTGGAATCTCGCCGACAACGCGATGAAGTACGGCGGACTGCACGGTGATCCGCGCATCGAGATCAGCGCCGAGCGACAGGCGGAGAGTGTCGTCGTCCGAGTACGCGACCATGGGCCGGGGGTGTCCGCGCGTCAGATCGAACGCGTCTTCGAGCCGTTCTACCGTGCTCAGAACGAGCTCACTCGGTACGCCAAGGGCTCTGGACTCGGCCTGGCTCTGGTGCGCGGTCTGGTCGACAAGATGGGAGCGCGCGTCCATGCCGAGAACGCCGCGGGCGGTGGCTTTCGGGTCACTCTCACCTTTCCCCTGAACCGCGAGCGAGTGGCTGTTTAGCGACGTCCGTCGTCATTGGCAATCGTGCGAGCGCCACAGCTATAGTCGTGAAATGGGGGATGAACCGATCGAGGCCGTGTTGTTCGACTACGGCGGTGTGTTCACCGTGTCACCTTTCGCCGCGGTCGAGAGCTTGGCAAAGAAGCTCGAGCTGAGTCCGCAGACGTTGATGGGGCTGGTCTTCGGCCCCTACGACCGCGACACCGATCACCCCTGGCACCGGCTGGAGCGCGGCGAGATTGCCCTCCAGGATGCGCGTGAGGGTATTCTCGAGCTCAGCCGACAGCACGGTTCGGAGGTCGATCTGTTTCAGTACTTCGGTGCGATCGCCTCGATCACCTCGGGTGTCGTCGAGCCGATGGTCGAGTGTGCGCGAAAGTTGAAGGGTGATGGGTATCGAACGGCGATGTTGACCAACAACGTTGCCGAGTTTTCGGAGCACTGGCGCCAGACCCTGCCGCTCGACGAGCTCTTCGACAGCGTCATCGATTCGAGTCAGATCGGTATGCGCAAGCCCGACCCCAAGATCTTTGCCCACGCGTTGGAGTGCATCGGCAACGTCGAGGCACGCCGGGCGGTATTTCTCGACGACTATCAGGGCAACGTCGATGCGGCTCGCCGTCTCGGTATGCACGGCATTCTCGTCGAGTCGGATCCGAGCGCTGCGCTCAGCGAGCTCGAGGCGTTGCTCGTACCATAGAGGTATGCGCGTTAGCTCAACGCGCGCCACATGACGGCGAGGGCGCTGAAGAGCGACAGCGCCAACACGGCGGGCCGTATCCACTGATCGTCGAGCCGGCGGCGCAGTGGTGCCGCTACGACGAAGCCCAGCACGACCGGTGGCAGGATCACCAGAGAGAGCCAAAGCTCTTCGCCGGCGAAGTTGCCGACTGCGGTGAGGGCGAGCACGGACATGACTGTGCCGGCGGTAAAGAAGGCGGCCAGGGTGCCGCGCAAGCGCCCCGCGCCCTGATCCTGGTAGAGCAACGCCATGGGCGGTCCGCCGATCGATGAGATGGTTGCCATCAAGCCGGAAAGCGCACCGGCGCCGATCGCCCAGGCGGGGGTCGGCGCCGCTTTCCATCCAGCCCACGAGAGGAAGACGGCGAGCAGAACGCTGGTGCCGAAGGCGAAGTCGAAGTGCGATCGCGAAGCGTAGCCGACGAAGAGAGCGGCGCCGATCGTGCCAAAGATGCGACCGAGCAGCGCATAGCCGAGACCGCTGAGATCGATGGCGGCGCGGTCGCGCGTCGCCATCAATACGGAAAGCCCGAACGAGGCGGCGAGAATCGGACCCGGGACGAGGGCCGGATCGATCAAGAGCAGCGGCGCTGCCGCGATCAAGGCCAGGCCGAAGCCGAAGGCGGCCTGGACCATCGAGGCAAAAGCCAGCAGGGCCCAGACGAGTGCGATCTCCGGGTAGCTCACGGGCACCGCGTTTCAATGTGCGGTGCGCGCTGCGGCACGGGGCGGCGGTCGATCGAAGGTGGTGCTACCACGTGTTGACGTGGAGAACGCCGTCGAGGGGTTTGCGCGGCGCGGCGCGGAACTTCGTCCCCTTGGTATAGGCGATCGGTACGAGGGCGCACTGCGTGATCTCTTCGTAGGGAATGCCGAGCAGCTTGGCGGCGTCCTCTTCGAACCACAAGTGCAAGGTCGTCCAGCACGTCCCCAATCGGCGCGCCCGCGCTGCCAGCATGAAGTTCCAGACGGCGGGCAGAATCGAACCGTAGATGCTTGCTTGCGACAGTGTCGCCAGCGGCGGCGGGATGCCGTCGATACGGCCGCTGATGCAGGGGATCAGCATGGCTGGGACCTTTTCCATGTTGTCGGCCAGGTACTCGGCCGACGAAACGATCTTCGCCTGTATTTCGGTCATCGTCGGATCGTCCCTGTGGACGTTGTGTGCCGAGGAGGGCAAATCCGGATACATGGCGAACGCTTTTCGATAGAGCTCGGCGAGAGCGCGCCGCTTGTCCGCATCGGTGACGATGACGAAGTGCCAACCCTGGGCATTCGAGCCGGTCGGCGCCTGCATCGCCACCTGCAGGCATTCCTCGATCAATGCCATCGGCACCTCGCGTTCGAAATCGAGCCGCTTGCGCACCGCGCGCGTCGTCGAGAGAAGCTGGTCGGGCGTCAGATCGAGAATCGGCTCAGTCATCGGGCGCGTTTAACAGGAACGAACGGCGCCCTCAAACCATGCCCGTGACAGGGCCCTCGGGCGCTCGGCCCGATGCGAAGAAACGCGGATGAAAAAAGGAGTTGACTTAGTTCGATATTTCTATATATTTCGAACTATGGAAAAAGAAGGAGTGATCGCCGCCCTGGCGGCGTTGGCGCAGGAGACGCGTCTCGACATTTTTCGCCTGCTGGTACGCGCGGGTGCGCCGGGAATGCCCGCCGGCGCGATTGGCAGGGAGCTGGGAGTATCGCCGGCGACGCTTTCCTTTCACCTCAAGGAGCTCAAGGTGGCGGGTGTCGTTTGCTGCCGGCGCCAAGGGCGTTCTCTCATCTACTCGCCGGATTTTCCGGTGATGACACGATTGCTGGAGTACCTGACCGAGAACTGTTGTGATCGGGGCGGTTGCGGAGTCTCGGCGGATTGTGCCGGCGAACCATCAACCACGCTCGAACGAGCGTAAGGAGGAACGATCATGCGACTACAACTCGCCATCAACGTCAGCGATCTCGATGCGGCCGTTGACTTCTACGCCAAGATGTTTGGCGCCGAGCCGAACAAGCGCAAGCCGGGCTACGCCAACTTCGCCATCGATCAGCCGCCGCTCAAGCTGGTCCTCTTCGAGATTCCCGGCGCCGAGGAGCGCTTGAACCACCTCGGTGTCGAGGTCTTCGAAGACGAGCAGGTCGGCGCCGCCACCCAGCGCTTGCGCGACGCCGGGTTGGAGCACTTCGTCGAGGACGAGAAGACTTGTTGCTACGCCAAGGCCGACAAAGTGTGGGCAACCGAGCCGGATGGTTTGCGTTGGGAGTGGTATCGCGTATTGGAAGACTCGGAAACCTTTGGCGCAGTCCCCGAATACACTGACGGCGCGCGCTAGCGACGCGAAGATCCCTCGCGGCTGCTGGCGACGCGGCCGCGAGGAGCGATGATGGAACACCGTCCCAACTTCGACATGTCACTGCAGGAGGCGATGTCGACGCAGCGAGCGATCCGGCGCCTGACGGCGGAACCGGTCGACGATGCGTTGGTATTGAAGCTGATCGAGCTCGCCCTGCGAGCGCCGACCGGCTCGAATGCGCAGAACTGGGAATTCATCGTCGTCAAGGATGCCGAGGTGAAGGGCAAGTTGGCGCGCGCCAATCGCCGTGCCTGGAACGCCTACGGCGGGATTGGTCGCAAGCTCGCCGACCGCCAGGGCGACGAGACGATGAAACGCATCATCAAGGCGGTGCAATGGCAGGCGGATCACTTCGAGGAGATTCCGGTTCTCGTCATCGCCTGTATCAAAACCGTCATCCCCTGGTTCCCCTCGATCGCGGCATCGAGCGCCTACGGCTCGATCTATCCGTCGGTGCAGAACCTCCTCCTCGCCGCACGCGCGGCCGGCCTTGGCGCGGCTCTCATCACCCTGCCGCTGTGGCGTCGTTCGCGCGCCCGTCGCATCCTCGGCCTGCCGTTTTCGATCGCACCGATCGCAGTCGTGCCCCTCGGTTGGCCCAAGGGCAAGTACGGGCCGACGACGCGGCGGCCGGTCGGCGAAGTGGTGTCGCTCGATCGCTACGGCAACCGGGCGTTCGAGGCCTCCTGAGTCGAAGCCGTGGTTGGCGCCGGGAGGATCCACGCCAGCGACGATCCGAGGAGCAGGGCGCCGGTGCCGCCGATGAGGTACGGCATCTGATTGCCGGCGTGGTCGATCAGCCAACCGGTGGCGATATTGGACAACAGGCCGCCCAGACCGATGCCAAACATCGCCAGAAGTGATTGCGCGGTCGACCGCAGTCGTTCGGGAACGACTTGCTCGAGATACAACGGAGCGCCGACCATCAGACCGGCGACGGTCAGGCCGTGCAAGATCTGTACGGCGTAGAAGAGGGTGTCGCTCGCGGCAGATCCGCAAACCAGCCAGCGAATTCCGCCGCAGACGATGCCGGTGGACAACAGGGCCCGCGCGCCGAGGCGGTTCATCCATGTTCCCGACAGAGCGATGAGCGGAATCTCGAGCAGTAGCATGACGATCCAAAGCTGCCCGACGCTCTGCAGATCTCCGCCTCGCGCGCGCACCAGAATCGGAAAGAGAGCCATCGGCCCCTGCAAGAAGACGAAGGAGAAGAAGACGACGGCGAAGACCAGGACGGCCGGGCGGTTGCTGCCGAGGGTGCGCCAATCGCCGCGTTCGGCGCGGATCGTAACGGCACCGCGGCGCGGTAGAAAGATGGCTGCGGTGGCGGCGATGGTGATGATACAGGCGATAATGGGAAACATGAGCTCGAGTCCGGGTTCGGAAACTTCCTGGCTCGCCACCGACCCGACTCTTGCCTGCTGCCAGTCGAGCAGGCTTGGAAACGACGCCACGGCGATGAGGTACCCGACGGTGCCCCAGACTCGGGCGAGGCCGAAGGAATGCGATCCGGATCGCCCGAACGCTGCCAGAGCGACGGAGACGGACATCGGAACGACTGCGGTCGCGAAGAGCGCCAGTATCGAGGTGGCGAGGAGCAAGGCGGGAAATCCGCTCGCTCGGCCGAGCAGCCAATATGCCGCAGCGGTGGCGAAGGTGAGCAGGCAGAGGACGGTGCTGCGGGCGCCGCTGCGATCGGCGAGATTGCCCCAGAGCGGTTGCGCGATGAGGCCGGTAAACGGCAGCGCAGCGAGCACCAGCCCGACCTCGCTGCCGCTCAGTCCGGCGTTTTCACGCAGGTAGAGACTGTAGAATGGAAAGAAGATTCCCAAGGCCCCGAAGTAGAAGAACCAAAACAGGGCGATGGGAGCGAAGGTCGCCACTCAGCTCGCCGCGGCGTTCCAGTGGTCGCGCAGCGCCAGCATCCCCGCCGCCATGGCGAGGATGTCGACTGGCGCATCGAACGAGTCACCGCGTAGCTCGCGGTAGGCGCGGGCTACGTTGAAGATCAAACGCTCGGGCTCGTTCCAATCGGCGTACGGGCCGAGGTCGATGCGCTTCGCAGCTTCGATTTCGCTCAACCCGGCGGCGTAGCTCGACGCGGCTTCTGTGCGAACGTAGGCGAGGTATTCTTTCATTTCGCGCGGCCCTTCGACGCCGCACGGCGGACCGTGGCCGGGAACGATGACTTCGGGATCGAGCTCGATGATGCGGTCGAGCGCCGCCGCCCAGTTGGCGAAGGTTCCCTCCCAGCCGATGGGTGTGCAGAGACGAAAGAGGACGTCACCGGCGAAGACGATGCGCCGCTCGGGAACGTGGACGATGACATCGCCGATCGTGTGCGCCGGTCCGACGTAGAGAAGCTCGACGGTCGTGCCGTCGAGCGACAGATCCATCCGCTCTTCCATCAACGTCGTCGGCGGGGTGAGCTCGATGCCGGTGAAATCGTAGTCGCGCAGGGCCGCGGCGAAGCCGGCCAGCGCCGGATCGTCGCTGGCGCCGTCGCGAATCTGCTGCATCAGCTCGGGGCTCTCTTTGCCAAAGGCTTCGGCGCAGAGGCGATGGCCGATGATTTCGGCCCCGCCGAAGAGTTGGTTGCCCCAGCAGTGGTCGCCGTTGTGGTGCGTGTTGACGACGCGGCTGGCCGGGGCGCGCCACACCCGTTGGTAGTGCTCGATCATCTGGCGCGTGCGCGGCAGATCCCAGAAGGTATCGACGACGAGACCGCCGCCGAGGTTGATCAAGCCCGAGTTGCTCCAGCCCAAACCCTTGTCGGGTTGCAGACATGCGAAGACATCGTTGCCGATTTCACGCAGCTCCATGCGCAAGTCATAGCACGGGTCGCAAAGACCGACGAAGCCCGGCGATGAAAGTTGCGCGCGGTGGTTGACGGTGTGGGCACCCTCAATGGTTTCGTTCCTCCGATAGTCGGGCGATCCATCGTTCGTAGAGCTGGTAGGGATGTGCACCTGTGATGACTGCGGTGTCGTCGGCGGCGCGTACGGCCGGCACACCGGTAACGCCGAGCTCGAGCGCTTCGCTGTGCTCGCGCAAGACGGTTTGCAAGGTCGCCGGATCGTCGCGTCGATCGAAGTCCGCCGCGGCGAGATCACACTCGCGCCAAAGAGCGCGCAGCACATCGTCGTTGGTAATGTCGCGATTCTCGAAGAAATACGCCTCGAGGAGTCGTTCGTGCATCCGCTGGAACGCATCGTCCCCCAGCGCGGCGGCGGCTTTGGCGACGAGGTGCGGCGGAATGCTGTGCGAAGGGGGTCCCTCGTCGGTCTGCCAGACGCGGAAGTTGCCGCCGTCGGCGTCTGCCGCCGGCCGCATCCACGAGCTCGTGTAGGCGCGGAACTTCTCCAGCGTTCGAGTCGTATTCGGGCGCGGGCGCAAGAGGTAGCTGCGCCAGCACACTTTGGCCGGTGTGGCCGACTCGAGACGACGCAGGCGCACGGCCGCGTTGTAACACCAGGGTCAGAGGTAGTCGGAATAGGCGATCAAACCGATTTCAGTCATGGCTGCGACAGTAAACGGCAAAGTGATTGCATTGCAATTGCCAGGCGACGGCAGCAAAGCGACGCCGCGCAGCATCCCCTTTGGTAGCAACGCAACAGACTGCTAGCCCAGCCGCCGAGGCCTCTCCAACTCGGCGGCCCCCCGCGGTGTCCCCGGACCGTTCCGCGACGGTCCGGGGACCGTCCCGCCCCGCTTTTGACCTCAAAGAGAAAATAATCCGCGAGGGAGAAAGCTGCGCTCGGCCACATCTGGCACTCTCTGACGCGTTCTCCCTCGCGGATTATTTTCTCTTTGAGGTTAACCATTGCCGAGCACTGGTGTCCCAAAGAGGAGAAAAGCGAGAAAGCAAGGAGACGCCATGAATAGCTTCGTTCGGACGGTCCTCGTTCTCAGTGTCGTCGCGCTGCCGCTGGTTGCGGTTGCCGGTTGCCACGCCCATGTTCACGGACCGCATCTGCGCGCGCACGTCCCACATGGTCACCGCGTTCTTCGGCCGCGGCGCGCGCGCCATGTGCATCGCGCCGTGCTCCGCCGCCATCACCACGGCCACCATCGCCACTGTCACCACTGAGCGCGGTGGGCTGCGTCTATTGGCCGAGCACGTAGGCGAAGAGCAGTGGTGCGACGATCGTCGCGTCGGATTCGATGATGAACTTGGGCGTGTCGACGCCGAGCTTGCCCCAGGTGATTTTTTCGTTGGGTACGGCTCCCGAGTAGGAGCCGTAGCTGGTCGTCGAATCGCTGATCTGGCAGAAGTAGGCCCACTTGCGCACGCCTTCCATGCGCAGGTCCTGCTCGAGCATCGGCACGACGCAAATTGGGAAGTCTCCGGCGATGCCGCCGCCGATCTGAAAGAAGCCGATCGGGTGTTCGGTCATGGTTTCGCGGTACCAATGGGCGAGCTCGATCATGTACTCGATGCCCCCGCGGATGGTGCCCTGGTTGGTCACGTCGCCGCGAATGCAGTGTGCGGCAAAGACGTTGCCGAGGGTCGAATCCTCCCAGCCGGGGACGAAGATGGGCAGATCCTTTTTTGCCGCTGCCAGCATCCACGAATTGGCCGGATCGATCTGGAAGTGCTCATCGAGCGCACCGCTGAGCAGGAGCTCGTAGAGCAGCTCATGCGGGAAGTAGCGACGACCCTCCGCGTCGGCTTTCTGCCACAGGTTGCCGACCTTGCGCTCGAGGCGGCGCATCGCTTCCTCTTCCGGAATGCAGGTGTCGGTGACGCGGTTGAGGTGCCGGTCGAGAAGGGCTTGTTCGTCCTCGGCGGTCAGGTCGCGGTAGTTGGGTACGCGTTCGTAGTGCTCGTGCGCGACGAGGTTGAAGAGGTCCTCCTCCAGGTTGGCCCCCGTGCAGGTGATGGCGTGCACCTTGTCGCAGCGAATCATCTCGGCCAACGAGATACCCAGCTCGGCGGTGCTCATGGCGCCGGCGAGGGTAAGGAACATCTTGCCGTTCGAATCGACGAGACGGCCATAGGCCTCGGCCGCGTCGATCAGCGCTGCGGCGTTGAAGTGTCGGTAGTGCTTCGCCAGGAAGCTCTTGATCGGCGGCTCGCTCATCGTGTGCCCTCTCCGGGTGCGCTCCCCCAAAAGAATGCACGTGGGCGCAAAGGGTTCAATGCGGGCGGAGCGAGCGACGTCACGGGGCCGAACGGATCGGCCCCGTGACGCTCGGACTTACGGCCGGCGACAAGCCACGGCAAAGCGACCGCGGCGCCGGCAGGTGCTGATGTCGCCAACGCGTTCGAGACCGGGTTGTTGCTCCATGTCTACGAAGACTGGTGACGTCGGCTGCACCGTTCCGGTTCCCTGCGTTCCGGGACCATTCCCATCGAAATCCTGCGGGATACGCCGGTATACGATGTTGGCCTGGTAGATATCAGGATCGTCGCGCCGGCGTTTGAACACCGCGCGAATCTTCGGGTTCGAAGTTCTGCACTTGAAAACGCGATTGTTGCGTTTCACGCATCCGGTGATCCCGAAGGAGACATCAAAGAAGGCACTGTCCTGGACCCGGAAGGAGACGCTGCCGCCGAACAAGTCAGCCTCGAACGACTGGCTGTCGGTATCGTCGATGAAGAGCACCATGCGGATGCGGCCGTTCGGGCGCTTCGGACTGCTGAAGCGTATGGCGATTCGCTTGATGGCCACGTTTGGACTGGTCAAGTTGATGCCTTCGAGCATGGGCGTGAATGGCATGTGCTCGACGGTGCTGAGACCGCCCATGCGCACGCGCTTGGCCCAGAAGGCGCCGCGAACGACGGCGAAGGCGCCGACGGAGAACGTCGGGCGCTTGGCGCCGAGGACGGTGCCTTCGAATTCGACTCGGCTGGCAATACGGCCGCGTTTACCGACGCCCGAAACATGCCAGAACACGTGGTTCGGAGGGATTCCGCCGGTGGTGAGCACCGTCGAACGCGCGCCGATGCGGAAGCGTCCGGGAATTCGGAAGACGACCCAGGAATCTGCCGGACCATTGATCGTAATGGTGCTGTCAGAGCTGACCTTCATCGCTCCGACGTCGATGACGTTCTGCCCGGGGGTCAGGTTGAATTGAAAGTTGCCGCCGCGGCGCACGCGGACGAACGGGATTTCCGGCTGGGTCGCCGTCAGGCCCTCGAGGATGCGCTCTACCATCGGCACTTCGTCCTGAATATCCTCACAGCGGATGTAGTCCGCCGCCGTTCCCGTCATGTCGACCCAGGTGTTGTTTGGGTGATCGAGCTGAAGCGGAATTGCGCAGACGCCGCCGTTGGGGCAGGGACCGTTGAGCGGACACGGGGTCACGCCGTCACTGCATACCGAAGGTCCGCCGACGAAGGGGGAGTGCTTGCCGAGCGAGACGTCGCCGCCGTCGTTGAGGAACTCGACGCCGATGACGACCTCGGGCTTGCCGCCGCTGAAGCGCGAGTTGCGCTCCGAGGCTATCGAACCGGAGACGTGCACACCTACCGACGCCTTGAGGTCGATGCCACACGTACCGGCGCGCATGCCGATGGCGGCGTCGCCGACCCGCTCCATTCCCTCGACGACTGAAACCTTGCGGTTGAACTTGACGGAGCGGGCACCGCGATCGGCGGTGCCGATGACGGCGTAGCGCTGGAAGCGGAAGAGGGTTGCGCATTGTGGGTTCTCGGCGTCGACGATGCCGTCGTGATCGTTGTCGATCCCGTCGGCGCAGGAGTCGCATTCGTGAGTCTCGACTTCGATGACGTTCTGGCAGTCGAGAATCGGATCACAGCTATCCGTCGTGCACACCTCGCCGTCGTCGCAGTTCTTCGTCGTGCCGCCGCCGCACTGCCCACCGGTGCAGATCTCGCCACTAGTACAAACACTGCTGTCATCGCAGGCGGTGTTGTCGGGGAGAACGGTGAGAATGCAGGCGCCCTGACCGTTGCAAGCTTGCGTCGTGCACGAGTTGTCGTCGTCGTCGCAGGGAGACCCGTTCGGTTCGAGCTGACAGGTCGAAGAGCAGCAGTCGCCGTCGAGCGTGTTGTTGTCGTCGCAGACCTCGGTGCCTTCGACGATACCGTTACCGCAGAATGGCGTCGGCGTCGGTGTGTTGGTCTCGGTGGGCGTCGGCGTATTCGTCGGCGTGTTCGTCGGAGTGCTTGTGTTCGTGTTGGTTGGGGTGTTGGTGGGTGTGTTCGTGCGGGTCGGCGTGTAGGTGTTGGTGCCGGTCGGTGTGTTGGTCGGCGTGTTGGTGGCTGTGTTGGTGGCTGTGGGCGTCGGTGTGTTGGTCGGCGTGAATGTGAACGTATGGGTATGCGAGCTCGTCGGTGTGTTGGTCGGTGTGTTGGTGGCAGTGTTCGTCGCTGTATTGGTCGGCGTGATGGTGGGTGTGTTGGTCGGCGTGAACGTTGGGGTGGCCGTAGGCGCGAAACCGGAGTGGTCGCGCAAGGCGCCGACCGACCCCATGATGCTGTTGGCCGAGCAGCCGATGGAGTTGGAGCCATCCAGGTCGATTTTGAAACCCGATACGCCGACTGCCATCGGATTTTGAGGGTCGACGCGGTAGGCGATGACGATCGACGTCCCATCGGTGCCGTTCGGGAACACGCTGGTCCCCGTTGGTAGGACGATCGCGTCGCTCGGTGTTGGGTCGCAGAGCGTCATGGATGTCGTTGGTGGTGACGCGAATTTGTATGTTGCGCGACTCGTGGCCGAGCAGGTTTCGTTGGCCACCGAGAAGTTCGAGTCGAGCTGCGCAGCGGGTGCCGCGGCTGTTCCAGTTGTGAGAGGGCTTCCTTGATCGAATGTGAACGTCGTGCAGTCGCCGTTGCAGGTACACGCGGGGGCAGGGCCGCACCCGGGTCCGAGACACAGAAGGCCGGAACCCGCCATGTTCAGGCACGGCGCTGAAGCATCGGCAATGATCGCCGACTTTCGAACGTCTCCAATAGGAACGACGCCGAGCACGCCGGCGGTGGTCAAGGCTTCCGTTTTCCGCGGCGGAGAAAACGCCCCGCCGAAGTTGCACACGCTGAGTCCAAACGTCGAGCCCGCCAACGTGGTGAGGGCGACGCCGTCAACGCCAAGTCCGGTATCGTCGGCGTTGGTGTGGTTCAGAACGAAGTAGGCGGTACCATCGTCTGCGCGTAGAAGGCGCGTTACGAGACTGGCTTCGGCGCTGGAAACGACGAACATCGCCAGCCATGCGCAAACGCAACCGAGGATCGATAGGCGATTCCCCCTGGTGACTCCACCTCGCGCAATTAACTCAAAAGGAACTCTCATCACGGCGTTCGACTCCCAGCCTTACGACGCTTGCGCGCCTGGCCCCCCAATGGCCGCCTCTTCCGTCCTCCGCATCTGCACCGCACCACTGTCTCGTATCGGCAGCGAAAACGTACAACCTCTTTCAGATCCAGGCATCACTGTCCCGCGATCCCAGCAGAAATGTCCCCCATTGTTCTGCCTATTCCGCTAGAAAAGGGGGAAAGAGTCAAGGATATTCTGGTGGTCGTTGGCGCCGCAAAATGGCGCTGGGCGCGAAGCTTTGTGTCGCAACTCTTCCCTGTCCGCGGAAGGTGTCCCTAATACGCTGTTCTATTACTTGATTTCGACTCGTAGAATACTCGGCCAGAGCTTTCCGGTGAGCAGAAAAGTATCAGATGATGGGTCGTGGGCGATCCCGTTGAGGACGGCGTCGGCGCTGAGGCGCGCTCGTTCCGAGGCGGGAAGGATCTCGGAGGCGTCGATAACGGCGGCGACGAGGCCTGATCGCTTGTCGATCCGGACGATGTTCCAAGTGCCCCAGACGTTGGCGTAGATGTACTCGCCGATGCACTCGAGCTCGTTGAGCCGCGGCACCGGCGCGCTGCCGTTGCGAACGACCACCGAGCGCACGACGGCGAAGGTCGCCGGGTCGCGAAAGCGCAGTGTGGCGCTGCCGTCGCTCATCGCCAGGTGCTGTCCATCGAAGCACAGTCCCCAGCCTTGGCCGTCATAGCGGTGCTCGCGAAGGAGCTCGAAGTTGGCGATGTCGTAGACGCGAGCGACACCGCTGGTCCAGGTGAGCTGGACCAGCTCGCCGTCGACTGCCGCCACCCCTGCGTCGAAGGCCTCCGCAAGGCTTCGTCGCAACCAGCTCAGCATACCGCGCCGTTCGACCAGGGCCAGCCCCTCGCCGAAGAGATGCGCGGGAAGATGGGCCATCCTCTGAACCGCGCCGCTGTGCAGATCGACGGCGCGCACGGACGATCGCCCGCGCAACCCCGTGCTTTCGAAGAGGGTCGTGCCGCGCAGGAGCAAACCCTGAGTGAAAGCGCGGCTGTCGTGTGGATAGGTCGCTACGACGCGCGGTTTGCGGACGGGAGCGGAGCGCCCCGCCGCGGTCGCCGATGCGCGTGTTGGTGCGGCCGGCTGTGCGGCGTGCGACGCCGACTGTCGGAGCAGGACTGTCGCCAGCGTCGCCGCGCCGGCGCAGAGGACGACGGCGGCCTGGATCGATCGTCTACTCCGCCGCACTTCGCTCGCTCTTTGTTTCGCTCGCACCACTCGCCGGTGCGACGATGAGCTGGAGACCGCGCCGTTCGACGACGCGAACGGCGGTGCCGGGCTCGATGCGGCCGCCGCCAGCGAGGCGCGCTTGCCAGATGGTTCCGCCGATCGAAATGGTTCCCCCTGGCGCCAGCGGTTGTCTGACGGTCACTACCGCCCCCACGGGTGGCTCGAGGTGCGCCGGTTGGCGTTCGTAGGCGCTCCGCGTCAGCGGATAGAGCGCGGCGTCCTTGGCGACCCAGGCGACGATGCCCCAAAGCACCCAAGGGCGGTCGATCCATCCCTGCGCAGCCATCCAGGAGAGTATCAACGCTGCCACCAGGGCGCCCGGGATCTGCGCCAGCCAGTATCGCAGAACTGTCGGCATCACGTGTCGGGCTCTGCCGGCGGCGGAGACACCGCAAGCGCTGGCGACCCACTACCGGAAGTGGTTGCCATCACGTGTTGAAGTAGCTGCGTACGGCAGCTTCGATCTGGTCGCGCACGCTGGCGAAGGCGCGATCGATGTCGTTGGCGCTGGCGGCGGCGGGATCGGGGTGCGGCCAGTGGAGCTTTTCGACCGGGTGCGGAAAGGTCGGACAGACCTCTTCGCTACAAAGCGTGATGACGGTGCCGATCTCATCGAGCGGTATTTCGTCGAGCCCTTTGGAGTGGTGGTTGCTCAGATCGATGCCGACTTCTTTCATCGCCGCGATGGCGTGGGGGTTGACCGTGCTCGGAGTCGAGCCGGCGCTGTAGACGTCGACCCCTCGGGGGGCGTAGCGCCGGGCGAAGCCTTCCGCCATTTGCGAGCGCGCCGAGTTGGCGACGCAGAGGAAGAGCAGTCCTCGCTTCATCTCGGCCACTCTACCTCCGATTGTCGGATAGCTCGACGTCGACGTGGATGCGACGGCGGTTGCGTTGGATCTCGAGGCGCACCGTGCCGGCGTTGCGCTGCGACTCGAGGGCGAGGAGAAGCTCCGTCGAGGAGCGCACGCGTTCGTCGTTGACGGCGGTGATGATGTCGCCGAGGACGATCTCACCGCGCCGCGTGCGTCGCGTCGGATGCAACCCGGCGCGCATTGCTGGGCTATCTGGTTGAACCCGCAAGACCAGCGCGCCCTCGATGCCGAGACGCCGGGTGATGGCGCGATTGGCAGTCTCGACACCGATCGATGGGCGCACGACCTTGCCGTGCTCGATCAGGTCCGTGGCGACCCAACGCACGGTGTCGGCGGGAATGGCGAAACCAATGCCGGCGTAGGCGCCCGACGGCGAATAGATGGCGGTGTTGACGCCGACCAGCTCGCCGTTGCTGTTGAGCAGGGGTCCACCCGAGTTGCCGGGGTTGATCGCCGCGTCGGTTTGGATCACGTCGCGGATCGGCAGCCGGGTGCGAGATTCGATCTCGCGGCCGAGTGCCGAAACGACACCGGTCGTCAGCGTGTGGTCGAGACCGAAGGGGTTGCCGATGGCCATGACGAAGCGGCCGACTTCGAGGTCGTCGCTGCTGCCGACTTTGATCGGCCGCAGCTTGTCGCGCGGTGCTTCGATGCGCAGGACGGCGAGATCCTTCTCCGGGGCGGTGCCGACCAGTACGGCGTCCCACGTGCTCTGATCGGCGAGGGTGACGCGCGCGCCGCTGGCGTTTTCGATGACGTGAAAGTTGGTGACGATGTGACCCTTCTCGTCCCAGATCAGTCCGGAGCCACTACCGCGTTGGATCTTGCGAACGTTGAAAGAGAAGAAGTCGCGGCGGTAGGCGACCGAGGTGATGTAGACGACCGATGGCGAGACGTCGCGGAAGAGATCTACCGTTGCTTCTTCATAGTCGTGCAGGCTACCGGCGCGCTCGCGTGCGGCGTGGGCGACGGGGTCGTCACCGCGCCACCAGAAGCCCGACAGCGTGGCCAGGGCGACGGCGGCGACCAGGGTGAGCAGCGACGAGCGTGTTCTCTGCATGACTATTCGGCGAGCGAGGAGCGCCAGCGTTCTTCGACGCCGGCGATGCGATCGAGGGCGGAGATCTTGTCGGCGCGCAGGCGCTCGAGGTTATCAGCGACCGTCTGGATGCGCTGGCCGAGAGCGTTTTGGGTGCGCGTCGTCACCTCGTGCAATAGCTTGGTGGCGCGCAGGGCGAGGCCGCGGCGCACGGCGAAGCGGACGGCGAAGAGGTAGGCGGCGAGAATCAGCAGGGCGTTGACGAGGAAATCCATTCCGGCGTACTCGCCGTTGATGAATCCGTGCCCGACTTTGTAGAGCACCCAGATCGCGAGCGCGTAGACCGGCAGGTCGAGAGCGAAGCGGAAGAAGCGCAGCACACTTTGTTCGGCCGCCGCCGGCAGGTCGCGTTCGAGCAGCGTTTGCCAGGAGTCTTCGACGGCGATCGTCGCGTCGGCGCGGATGCTCTCGAGCGTCGGCAAGCCGAGCGCCTCCGGTGAACCGGCCAGGCGCGCGGCTTTGACGCGCGGTCCGGCGAGGCTGTCTTTGTACCAGGATTCGAGCTCGGAAACGCCCGGCATCAAGCCGGTCACGTTGGCCACGCGGCGGTCGCGGGTGGCCTTTTGTACCTGGTCGGCGGCGATCGCACCGGCCGCCGCGCCGGCGGCGAGGAGTGGGTTGCGAGTGGCCAGCGCTGCCGCCGAACCGAGACCGAGCGAGCCGATGCCGCCGGTGCGCAGTGCCCAGCCGCCGGGTCCGTCCCAGCGCTTGGCCGCTTCGATCCACAAGAGCTCGCAGAGATCGGCGCGGCGCAGGGCCAGTCGCGTCGTCACTTCGTCGGCGCAGCGTTCGACCAGTGCTTGCAAACCGCTCATCGCTTCGTCCGGCAGGGCTTCCAGGTCGCGGCGCGTACCCTCATCGATGGTTCGAAAGATCGCCTGCACTTCGGCAGCCGTGCCGATGGCGTTGAGACGGCGGACGCCGGCGATGGCGCTCTCGCGTACGAGATTGCGCAGGGCCGTGCACAGCTCGTCCCACCCTTCGGCGTTTGGCTGGGTCTGCGCCGCGCGGGCGCTGATCGCGACGACCGGTGCGCCGGGAGCCTGCCAGCGCGACGCGGCGAGGTCGCGTACCTGTTTCATCAAGCCGGCGCGGGCATCGCCGGTGACCTCGTCGATGCGGTTGAGGGCGAAGATCAAGTGCCGCCGCCCGGCAAAGGCATCGAGGAATGAAACGGCCGACTCTTCGAGAATGGACTGACGGTGCAGAACGACCAGCAAGACGTCGCTGCGTTCGGCCAGCGCCGTCACCGTGGCACGGTGCTGCTCGTCGATGCTGTTCATGTCGGGGGCATCAATCAAGATCTGCGCCGTCCACGGTCCGCTGTTGGCTTCGTAGCGGACGACGCGCACCTCCCCTTCGCTGTCGTGTCCGTCTGGCCGTTCGATCGGCGCCCCGACGAGCTCAGTGACGTCGGCGTCGCGCGGCGCGAAGATGACCGGATGCCGCGTGGTTGGACGGTCGACACCCTCGACGGCGATGGCGCTACCGGCGAGAGCGTTGAGCAGTGTCGACTTGCCGGCTCCGGTGGCGCCGACGAGAGTAATCACCGCGGCGCGGCCGGCGCGCTCGAGCTGACGGTCGAGGTCGGCGAGCACGCGTTCGATCTCCTCACCGTGTTGGCCGACGGCGCGCAACGAGCGCAACTCGTCGATGTCGCCGTGCAGCTCGCGGCGCAGTGAGCGCAGGCGTGCCCGCAGTAGACTCGTTTGTTCGGCGCCGCGTTCGCCTGTCGCTCGGTTGCGCTGCATGACTCGAATTTAGCCGATTCCAGCGGCGCTGTCGCTGGCACCGCCGTCGTCGTCTCCATCCAGGGAAGCGCGCAGCCGGTCGATTTCGGTGGCGAGTCGTGCGTCCTCCTCACTCACTCGCCGGAGCTGGACCACTGCACTCGGCAGTGTCGACTCGAGAAGCATCTGCGCGAGCTGTTCGCCGCGCAGATGCGCCCAGCGACTCTGCGCTTCGCTGAGGACGCCGCGGCCGAGCAGGTGGTAGTACTTTTCGACGAGGAACGAAGAGAGAGCGCCACCACCGGCGGCGGCGACGTCGGATCCCAGTCCTCCGGTGTTGACGATGACGGCGGCCGCCAGAGCGATCGGCACCAGCGTCGCGATGTCGGCGGCGGCCTGGATGTCGATGTCGAAGCCGCGCTTCTCGAGAGCCTTTTCGACGAGATCTTCACACTCGCCGCGAAAGGTTCCGATCTGCGCTGCCGGTTGCTCCCGCACCGCGCGCGCCACCTCGTCGCGCGCCTGCTCGCCGCTACGGTCGCCGGCGAGGTCGCCGTCGAGCCAGGCGCAGATCTCATCGCTGGCCCGCGCCCGCACCGCGTGCCGCGCCTCCGGGCCGAGATCGCGGACGAGGTCTTCCCAGAAGTACGGCCACACCGAGCGCAGGGCGTCGGCCTCGATCTTGTCGAGCCCGACCTCATCGAGCTCGACCTTTTCCTTGCCACTGAGTACGGCCGGCAGGCTTTCGATGCCGAGCCGCACCTGGCGCAGGGTCTTGCGCCAACCGCGCGACAGGAAGTTGGTGCGCCGGTCGAGGACGTTGCGGAACGCCTCGACGAACGGTCCGCCCGGCATCGCCGTCGAGGCGATGCGCACCCCCGCCTGGCGGGCGATCTCTTCGGCGACGTGCAAGACGTCGGACGCTGTCGTGGCCTGGTGGGTGAGAGAGAGAGATGCCGCTTGCAAATGGTCGCCGAGGCGCGCCCGGGCTGCTTCGAAGGCGCGAATCTTAACCTCGGTGACGGCGCTGAGATCGAAGAGGACCTCTTGCAGCGTGCGCGCCTCGCCATCGAGTGAGTGCGGCGCCAGAGCCTTGGTGCCGCGTTGGACGTCGAGATCGTGTGCTGCCCAGAAGCGCTGGATGGGTGGTGTGCCGAGGTCAGTGGCCAGTTTGGCGGAGTGCGAGTCGGCCGTCTCACGATCGATCGCCTCGTTGTAGACCAGCACCCAGGGGCGGCCGTGACCGAACCAATTCTCGAGAAAATCGACGACGGCTTTGTTTTGGTAGGAGTGTCGCGTGACGACGGCGATGACCAGATCGGCGACGGTGAGCAGGGACTCGCTGGCCAGCCGATTGTCCTCGAGGATACTGTCGAAGTCCGGCGTATCGATGAGCATGACGTGCTCGGGAAGGTCCGGATCGGTGGCGTAGAGAACCTCGGCGGGGTCGACGGCGCGCTGCGTCGCATCCTCGGCGCGCGCTGATTCGACCTTGCGCAGGCGGAAGCGCGCCAGCGTCGGTTCCGACTGTAGCTTGTCCAGCAGCGCCGGGTGCAGCGCCCCGACGAGCCGGCGCGTCGCCCCGCCGGTGGGCATCGATGGAGAGAAGTCGCGTCCGACGAGAGCGTTGAACAGCGCGGACTTCCCCGCGTTGTTCGGCCCGACGATGCCGGCGACGAGATAGGTATCGCCACCGGCCGAGCGCGGCAGTAGGTCGCGTTCGAGCAAATCGAGAGCCGCCTTCGCCGGCTCGCACCGATCGCGCAGAACCTCGAGCACTGACTGGATCTCGCGAAACGCAGTAGAAAGATCTCCGGACACAGTTCACCAACATAGCGGTGATTGCCTGCCAGCCGCAATTTACCGCAGAGGTGCCAACCACGGAGAGTGGACGATGGGGTCACCGGAACGAGAGGGCGAATCGCCGATGAGCCGCCGCCGACGAGCCGAAGCGCGGAGATCCACGCAGGAAGGAAAAAAACCACCGAGGTTTCACGGAGATCCACGGAGGAGGGATTCTTCAACGAGGCATAGATTGACTCTCAACCGTCGTGTCGTAGCGGTGTGGTGATGGCGCTCTCTGGACATATTCCGTTCAACTGGCGACGAGGGAGGCGAAATTGTCGCGCATGATCGATCGCACGGCGTCGAGCCCAGCGGAGCGCGGAGCGCGTACGGGGGCAAATGAATGAAAGCCTGTCTGCGTCGTTGATGGAGTAGTCGAGAGTCATGAAGAGCACCGAGAGAAGGAAGGGAGGAGGCGGCGTGAGCTTGGCTCACGGCGTCGAGCCCAGCGGAGCGCGGAGCGCGTACGGGGGCAAATGAATGAAAGCCTGTCTGCGTCGTTGATGGAGTAGTCGAGAGTCATGAGGAGCTCCGAGAGATCTTTTCGTTTTGAGTTTCCGGATGGCCACCGAGCTCATCGCGCAGATTGCGGCGCAGGATCTTACCCGCTTCGTTGCGGGGAATCTCGCTCAGGAAGCGCAGCCGGCGTGGTCGCTTGTAGGTCGGCAGCGCGCGAGCGTAGCACGCGTCCAGCTCGGCGGTGAGTGTCTCATCTGCAGCGCGCCCGCTGGCGACGACGATCGCCGCGTGCACGACTTCCCCCCAGTCGACGTCGTAGGCGCCAAAAGCGGCGGCGTCGGCGACGGCCGGATGATCGAGCAGTACGCCGTCGATCTCGGCCGGGTAGATGTTCGATCCGCCCGAGATGACCACCTCGGCACTGCGCCCGGTCAAGAAGAGATAGCCGTCGGCGTCGAGATGGCCCATGTCGCCGACGGTGAAGTAACCGTCGCGCTTGGCGTCGCGCGTTTTCTCGGCAGCGCCCCAGTACTCGAAGTCGCCGCCGGCGACGGGGCGGATGAACACGGTGCCGATCTCGCCGGCCGGTACTTTTGCGAAGCTCTCGTCGAGAATGACGACAGCGTCCGGGGCGGGCTTGCCGACCGTCCCCGGCTTGGCCAACCACTCCTGTGAAGTCACCAGCGTTCCCATCCCCTCGGTGGCGGCGTAGATCTCGGTGACGATCGGTCCGAACCATTCGATGATGGCGCGTTTGACTTCGATCGGGCAGGGCGCGGCGCCGTGGATGATGAATCGCAGACTCGACGTGTCGTAGCGCTGCCTGATATCGGCGTCGAGGGCGAGCAGGCGGGCGAACATCGTCGGCACACAATAGGTGTGGCTGACCCGGTGTCTTTCGATCAGACGCAGCATCTCATCGGGCCGCCAACGGTCCATCAAGATGGTTGGGATGCCGGCGTTGACGGGGATGGCCAGACAGAGGTGGATCGGCCCGGAGTGGTAGAGCGGGCCGGTCGCCAGCGCCGTGTCGTCGCCGTCGGCGTCGAAGCCGAAGACGGCGGCCAGCAACTTCATACCGGCAACCGCATCGGCTGGTTCCGGCATGGCCCGGCGCACGCCCTTCGGTCGCCCCGTCGTGCCGGAGGTGTAGAGCATCGTATCGCCGAGCACCGGCCAATCGATGTCGTCGCCCGAGAAGTGCTCCAGCGCGGTGTCAAAATCGTCGAAGCCGTCCATCCCGCCATCGATGCTGAGCGCAACGGCCAGGTGCTCTGACTGAGTGGCGGCGCTGATCGCCGCCTCGCTCAGGTTCGCGTCGGCGATCAGTGCGCGGGCGCCGCAGTCGCTGACGATGTAGGCGATCTCCTCGGCGGAGAGGTGCCAGTTGATCGGCGTCAGGCGGGCACCGCTGCGCTGGCAGGCGAAGAAGGCCTCGGCGAACTCGGGCCGGTTCGGACACAAGAGGGCGACGCCGTCGCCAGGCTGCAAGCCGCTTTCGCGCAGGGCGCGGGAGAGCTGGTTGGCGCGCTGGTTGAGTTGGCGATAGGTGCGGTCGCCGCGCGTCGAGATGATGGCGGTGCGCTCGGGATGGTGCGCCGCCTGAAAGGCTACGCTCATGCCGCGCTCAGCGGCTTGATCCAGATGAACGAAAGACATGGCGGCTCGGCGAGGCATCGCGTCTGGGTTTTTCGCTGTCAAGTCGGCCCGCGCGCAGAGGACTGCGTTGGGTCCGTCGATGGGTGAGTGCGTTGTAAACCAAGGGGGTTCGTCCTACCTTCTGAGGGGTCTGCGGGAGGTGGCTGGTGATGCAGGGAGGCCGACGTTTTTGGTGCATGCGAAGGAATGTTGCGAGATCCGTCCTGGTGGCGACCTTGGTGCTGTTTGCCGGCGCTTGTGGCAGCGACGGCAATGACGCTGCGGTCTCCGTCGAGCGTCGTTCGATAGATGGCTCGGGGAACAATGTCGAACATCCAAAGTGGGGGCGCGCTGGCGCCCCGTTGATGCGGATTGCGCCGGTGGCGTACATGGATGGCGTCGCCGAGCCGTCGGGCGCCGATCGACCCAACCCGCGCGCTATCAGCAATGCCTGTTGCTGGCAGGAAGGCGAGGCGCCCAATCGGCGAGGAGCGACCGACTACCTGTGGCAGTGGGGGCAGTTCATCGACCACGACATTGCGTTGTCGGGCGCCGGCGATGCGGACGAAGACTTCGACATTCCAGTGCCGATGGCCGATCCGATGTTCGACCCGATGGCGACCGGTACCATGATGATTCCGATGGATCGGTCGAATACCGATCCGTCCTCGGGAACGGCGGTCGACAATCCGCGCAACCAGATCAACGAGATCACGGCCTACGTCGATGCCTCGCAAGTGTACGGCTCCGACGCGGCGCGCGCGGCGGCGCTGCGGGCCAACGATGGCAGTGGGCGGCTGGCGATCAGCGCGGGGAATCTGTTGCCCTTCAACGTCGATGGACTGGCAAACGCCGAAGCCGAGGCGCGACCCGAAGCTCCGGATCCGACGTTCTTCCTCGCCGGCGACGTTCGCGCCAACGAGCAAGTTGGCCTCACGGCGATGCACACTCTCTTCGTGCGCGAGCACAACCGCTTGGCGGATCTGATCCGGGCCGCCGAACCGGGTCTGGGCGGTGAGGAGATCTACCAGCGGGCGCGCGCCAAGGTCGGCGCCATCATGCAGTCGATCACCTACAACGAGTTTCTTCCCATGCTGCTGGGCGCCGCAGCGATCGGACCCTACGGCGGCTATGTCGATACGGTCGACGCTAGCATCGACGCGACCTTTTC
The DNA here is from genome assembly GCA_965216585.1 of uncultured Binatia bacterium (SeqCode). Lineage (GTDB taxonomy): Bacteria > Desulfobacterota > Binatia > HRBIN30 > CADEER01 > CADEER01. The sequence continues at coordinate 3,147,588 of CBDCGC010000003.1, forward strand.
GACGGCAGCCTACCGGCTGGGGCATACGCTACTGTCGCCGACGTTGTTGCGACTGGACGCCAGCGGCGCGACGATTGCCGAGGGCGATCTTTCGTTGCGCGATGCGTTCTTCCAACCGCACCGCTTGAGCGACGAGGGCGGCATCGATCCGCTGCTGCGCGGTTTGGCGGCCGGTGCTGCCCAGGAAGTCGACGTCCAGGTGGTCGACGACGTGCGCAACTTTCTCTTCGGCCGCCCCGGATCGGGCGGCCTGGATCTGGCTTCGTTGAACATCCAACGCGGCCGGGATCACGGGTTGATGAGCTACAATGAGACACGCGTCGCGTTCGGACTGCCGGCGGTGCAGTCGTTTGCCGAGATCAGCAGCGATCCGGACACGGCGGCGCGGCTCGAATCGGCCTATGGATCGGTCGATCTGATCGACCCCTGGATCGGCGGCCTGGCCGAGGATCACCTCCACGATGCCATGGTCGGCGAGCTCATCTACACCGTCGTCACCGATCAGTTTCGCCGCCTGCGCGATGGCGATCGCTTCTGGTACCAGCGGGTCTTCTCAGGTGACGAGCTCGCCGAGATCGAAACAACGCGACTGTCGGACGTCATTCGCCGCAACACGCCGATCGGCGACGAGATTCAAGACGACGTCTTCGCCCTGGTGGGCGAGTAGTCTTCGTTTGGTTGGAGTTCGCGGTAGCCGGGGCGTCAGGCTCTCATGCGCTCGAGCTTTGGTGGCGCTTCTTCGTACTCCACGCAAGTGTCCTGGCGATCGAGTTGCCGCTCACCATGGCCGTTCCACGGGTCCTCGCCGGCCTCTGGTACCGCCAATGGCAGGGTGACGGTGAAGCGCGAGCCGCTGTTCAACTCCGACTCGGCGCGAATCGTGCCGCCCAACGCGGTCGTCAATTGCTTGGCGAGAAAGAGTCCGAGACCGACACCACCTTCGCGAGGTGGCGCTGCTTCGCTCTGGCGAAACATCTCGAAAATGCGTTCGAGGTCGTCGTTGGGAATTCCCTGGCCGGTGTCGTCGACGGTGAACTCGACCTCTCGACGTGCAGCTGAGGCGGCCGCAAGTACCTGCACCTCGCCGCGTTCGGTGTATTTGAGAGCGTTGTGGATGAGGTTGCGCAGGACGATCTCCAGCTTGTCGGCGTCGCTGTCGATCAGTGACTCGGCGTCGTCTGTGCGCCAGAGAAGGGAAACACCTTCTTTGCACCAACTGGCCGGGATGGCCTTTTCGAGTCGCGCCATCACATCGCCGACGGCGAGGCGTGACTTGGTGATCGCAACGCTGCCCGCTTCGAGGCGATTGATGTCGAGCAGCGCCTGGATCATGTCGAGCAGGTGCCCCGATTGCTCGCGAATTCGATGCAACGCATCGGTGCGTTCCGACGGGCGCTCGAGCGCGTTCTCGATGAGCAGATCGGTGTAGCCGAAGATGATGTTGAGTGGCGTGCGCAGCTCGTGCGACACCGTCGCGAGAAAATTCGTCTTTGCCTGATTCGCTTGCGCCGCCAGCTCGGCGTGGTGCGCTGCCAGGGCGGTTCTGCGGAAGGCGCGGCGCCGGTATCGGTCGAGGAGCCAGGCGCCGATGATCGTCAACAGGGCGTGCGTGCCCAGCGAAAACACGCTGTAGGCGAAAGGCATGTTGACGCTGGCCGCACCCGCGCTCTGGGCCAGGACAAAGGTTGCGGCAATGCCAACCGAGGCGGCGGTTTGGAAGGTAGCGCCCCAGGGGAAGAGAATGACCAATCCGGTCAAGTAGCTGAGCAGGGCGATGAGACACATCTCGGCGCTGTTGCCGATCCATGCGAAGTACATGGCGAGCGAAAAGGCGAGCAGAAGGATCGTCGTCAGCGCGATATGGGCAGAGAGTCGCGGGTATGCGCGCACACCCAGCAGTCCACCGGCGCAAGTGAGGATCATGGAAGCGATGCAGATCGCCTGCAGCATGATCCGTTCGGGATAGAGAGTACGCTCAATGATGGCGGCGATGAACATGACGACGACGAACATCGCCACGGCGATCGGCATTCGCTTCGCGACGTCGCCGCGAATGTGCTCCTGGTAGCGCGCGTTGATCTCCGGCACCCGGGCGCTTGTGTACGCTGCGCTCACGCTTCCACACTACCACCGCACCCGTGGGTCGACCACCGAACTTTTCGTCCGACTTGCGCGCGTACTTGCCGTTTGCTGTGCCGCCTGATTCAACAACCCGCGTGTCGTTCGCGACCGGGTTCTCCTTGGTGTAGCCTTTTGGGATCGGCTGGTTTGCCGAGCGGAGGTGATGTCGATGGATCGAATCATGCGAGCCCGCTGCGACGGGCGGGGATTTGCGTTGCTCGGACTGCTCGGCGTGCTGCTTGGCGTCATCGTTTTGACCGCGGCGATCACTGCCTGGTGGTTGAGTAGCAACGTCTACGCGAAACCGTTCGAGCCGACCAAGCTCACCCAGAGCGAACAACGGCGCCTCGAGCGCAAGTTGGCCAAGCTCGATGATTCCCGCCCGGCATTGCAGCAGGGCGGCCGCGTGAGGGACCCGCACTCTCCGGTTCCGGCCGAGCCCATCGAGCCGGAACCCTATTCGGAAGACGATGCCAAGCGCGAGATTCGTTTGAACGAACGCGAGGTGAATTCCCTGGTTGCCAAAGACGAGGATGTTGCGCGGCGCGTTGCCATCGACCTCGCCGACGATCTGGTGAGCGTCAAGTTCCTGGTGCCGGTCGATCCGGAGATGCCGCTGCTCGGCGGCAAGACGCTGCGCCTCAATTTCGGAGTCGAGCTCGGCTACGAAAACGGACAGCCGATCGTCGCCATGCGCGGCGTGAGTCTGGGCGGCGTGCCGATCCCCAGTGCTTGGTGGGGGGACATCAAGAACCAAAACCTGGTCGAAACCTTCGGCACGACCGGCGGCTTTTGGGATCAGTTCGCCAAGGGTGTGGAAAACATCCGCGTCCGCGACGGTGAGCTGTGGGTCAAGCTGAAGGAGTGATGCGCCGCAGCGCAGCGGCGATTGGGGCGTAGAGGGCGTCGCGCGTCGTCCGGTCGCCGATGGCGGCGGTGGCGGCGACCAGCAGCGCGGCGAAGCACAGCAGGCGCCAGGGTAGGTTGCTCCAGGTTGCATCGCCAAAGGCGAGCAGCGTCGGCGCCGCCGCAACGACGGCAATGACCACGGCGCGGCCGAGGGTCGAGCCGATGGCGCTCATCGCCGGTGCGCCGTGTAGCCGGCGCGCCAGGCCAAGCGTCGCCAGCGCGTTTGCCGTCATCGCAATCGACGGCGCGACCGCCAGACCGAGCACTCCATAGCGTCTGGCCAGGAAGAGGTAGAGAGGGATTGCGGCAATGGCAAACACGGTTCCCAACAACATCGGTCGCCAGGTGTCGGAGCGGGCGTAGAAGGCGCGCGAAATGATTTGTTGGGTGATCCACGCCGGTACGGCGAGCGAGAGAAGAGCGAGAATGGCGGCGACGGAATCGGCATCGGCGGCACGAAAGGCGCCGCGCAGATAGACGAGGCGAACGACGTCGTCTGCGAAGACGAAGAACGCCGCGGCGGATACGACGGCGAGGGCGAGTCCGGTTTGCAGGGTTTGCGAAACCAGATCGTCGAGTTCTTTGCGTTTTCCGTCTGCCCACAGCTGTGACATTGCGGGCAGCGCGGCGGCGGCGATGGCCTGGCCAACCACGGCGACCGGAACCAGCATGAGGCGGCGTGCATAGGAAAGGTGAGCGACCGTTCCGGTGGCGAGCAGTCCGCCGAACCAACGCTCGTACCATTCGTCGACCGTGAGCAAGGTCTGTCCCAACATGAGGGGAGCTGCAATCGCGAGGTAGGTCAGGAAGGTGCGCTCGAACGGCGCGATGCGCGCACTGATGCGCACGCGCCTATAGGCGTCGAAGAGTGGGGCGCAAAAAGGACCGAGAATGGCGCCGATGAGGGCGCCCCAGGAGAACCCTTCGACCGGATCCTCGGTCAGCGAGCCGAGGAGGAGGCCACCGGCGATGATGCCCCCGTTGTAGAGAAGCGGAGCGACGGCGGCGGCGGCGAAGCGGCCGTGCGACAACAGCGTCGCATTGAGGATACCGCCGGCGACGAAGAACACCTGGGCGGGTAGGACGATGCGGGTCAGCCGCGTCGTCAGGAGACGGGTGTCGGCGGCGAAGGCGGGAAACTGCAGGTCGATCAGGCGCGGTGCTTGCCACCAGAGGAACGCCGTCGCCACGATGGCAAAGGTGGTGAGTGTCCCCAGCACGACGGCCAGGAGATCGTCCGCCTCGGCGGGGTTGGGACCGGTGCGCCGCTGGGTATAGAGCGGCAGGAAGGCAATCGAGAGCGCTCCGCCCGCGAGCAGGTAGTTGAGCAGATCGGGAATCTGGAAGGCTGCGTAGTAGGCGTCGCTGTTCGCCCCGGCGCCTACCTTGTAGGCGAGAATTGCCTCGCGGGCATAGCCCAGCACGCGCGATAGGAACACGCTCGCTGCGAGTAGCAGCGCCGCCGCCCTGACTGTCTTTGCAGAGGTTTCCAGCCCGTTCCGATCGTACGCAGTCGAACGAGCGGCAAAGCCCGTGCACTCTCAGGCTTTGCCGCTCGCGGCGACGGAGTCTGCTTGAATCAGGCTAGCGACGAGTCCGCTTGCGAGCCCGCTTCTTGGCTGTCTTGCGCACCGGCCGGCGCGTCGTTTTCTTCCTCGCGGTCTTGCGGGTTCGCTTGGTCGCCTTGCGCGCTCCGCGCTTCGTACCCTTGCGCGCGGCTCGCTTCTTCGTCGTGCGCTTCGTCGCACGCTTTTTGGTCGCACGTTTTTTCGTCGTTCTCTTTTTTGTCGCCCGCTTGGTCGCCCGCTTCTTGGTGGCGCGCTTGGCGGCGCGTTTCTTCGTAGCCCGTCGTTTGGTGCGTTTCTTGGTTTTCTTCGCCGGTTTCTTTCGCGACTTCGAGGTCGATTCGAGGTCCATGCGGAACTCGCGAATGTAGCGCTCGACCTGGTAGGCGGCTTCGGCGGCACCGCGGCGCAACTGGGACGCGGCCTGGTCGAGTGTCTTCGGCGTAGACGTGTACTGCTTGCGGACTTCGTTGCGAATTTGTTTCGCCGCTTTCTCGACGTCGCGAATCATTTCGGAAATCTGTCCTCGGACGGTTTTGGCCATAGGTCGCCTCCTTTGTCTCTTTCTACCAACACTGTCGGCCGGCGCGCAATTGGAATTAGTCTTCCCTGAGCACAGCTACGGTGACCCCGGCGCCGCCTTCGTTTTGTTCGGCGGCGCGGTAGCCACTGCAATAGGGGCTGGTCGAAAGGTACTCGCGCACCGCTCGCTGTAGAGCGCCACTGCCGATACCGTGAACGATGCGCACCGAGCTCTGGTCGCTCTGCACGGCGCGATCGAGGAATCGCTCCAGCTTCTCGAGTGCTTGGCGGGCGCGCAGTCCGACCAGCGTGATTTCGCGTTCGATCCGCTCGAGCGATCGATCGATGCGGACCTGAGCCGGCGCCGTGGATGTTGGGCCGCTGATACGGCGCAACTCGTCGGCCGATACTTCGAAGCGCAGGGTCCCCCGTTGGATCCAAGCGCGTTGGTTGCCGACGGAGAGCAGCTCGCCGCGGATGCCACCGTCGCCGACTTCGACGGTATCGCCGACGGATGGGCGGGCGAGCGTCACCGGTGCCGGACCGGAGACGAGACCCGGCAGGGCGTCGCCGTCCGATCGCTCGGCGATCTCGCGCTCCTGTTGGCGTACGAAGTTGGCGAAGTCGGCACGCTCGGACGGATCGCTGCGAACCTCGCGCAGCCGTGCTCGGCCCTTTTCCTTCAAGGACCTTACGAACTCGCGAGCGTCGCGCAACTCGTCCTTCCAGGCGTTCTGGCGCCGCTCGCGCAGCTCGGCGAGCAGGCGCTCGCTCTCGCGCCGTTGGTTGCGGATCTCCGCCTTTTGCGCGGCCAGGTCGGCAAGCTCGGCGTTCAGGTTCTCCCGCGAGTGTTCGAGCTCCGTGCGCGAGGCCTCCAGGCGATGCAGAACGTCGTCGAGCTTGCGCGAGTCTTCCGACTGCGCCTGACGCGCTGCCGCGAGCACTTCCCGGTCCAGCCCCAGTCGCTCGGCGATCGGCAAGGCGAGGCTGCGCCCGAGCGAATGGTAGATCAGTCGATAGTGCGGCTCGAGGGTGTCGACGTCGAAGTCGACGGCGGCGACCTGACAGGCGTCGCTGCTCAAGGCGTGCAGCTTGACGGCTCGGTAGTGAGTCGTCACCGCGGTCTTCGATGGGCATCGGGCGAGGTGGGTGAGGATGCCGACGGCGAGGGCGGCACCCTCTTCGGGGTCGGTGCCGACGCCGGGCTCGTCGAGAAGGATGAGGCACGAGTCATCGGCCGAGGTGAGGATCTCGCGCAGATTGACGACGTGAGCGGAGAAGGTCGACAGGTTGCGTTCGATGTTCTGTTCGTCACCGACGTCGGTGAACACGTGCTCGAAGAAGGGCAGCCGGGCCCCTTCGTCGGCTGGAATCATCATGCCGGTGCGCGCCATGAGGGCGCTGAGCCCGAGCGTCTTGAGGGCGACGGTCTTGCCGCCGGTGTTGGGTCCGGTGACGACGAGAACGTTCTTGTCGGCGGGCAGGACGATGTCGATCGGTGTCACCGCGCGCCCGGTGAAGGACAGGCCTGGGTGACGGGCACCGCGCAGCTCGATCTCTCCGTCGGAGAAGGTTGCCGCCGTGCACTCGTATTGCTTGGCAAAGAGGACGCGCGCCGCCGTACAATCGATGTCGCTGAGGATCTCGACGCCGCGTTCAATCGCCTGTGCATCGCGGCGCACGAGATCGCTGAGATCGGCGAGGATCCGGAGAACGATCGATTCCTCTTCGCGCACCGCGCTGAGCAGCTCGTTGTTCAGCTCGACGGCGAAGAGAGGTTCGACGAAGAACGTCTCCCCGGAGATGGAACGGTCCTGCACGACACCCTGGACCTTGGAGCTGGCCGCGGCCTTGATGGGGATGACGAAGCGGTCGTTGCGCAGGGTGACGTAGTGATCGGCGACGGCGTCGGCCATGCTTCGTTTACCGATCAAGTCGTGTAGGCGCCGGGAGAGTGTCTCGCGCACGCGGCGGATCGCCGCGCGGATGGCGGCGAGCTCGTCGCTGGCCTGATCGAGAACGCCGCCCTCTTCGTCGAGCGATCGCCGCAGTGTTTGCTCGAGCGCCGGCAGCAAGGGGAGGTGGCCGACCAGATCCAGCAGCGGATCCGCGGCATCCGCATCGCGCATGTGTTTGTTGAAGAACGCTGCGCAGCGGCGGACGTGCTCGAGCAGGGAACGCACTTCCACCAGCGCCGGCCCGTCGAGAACCGAGCCCAGCGGCGTGGCTCGTTCGAGGTGTGGGCGAATGTCGGGAAAAGCACCGAGCGGTGGCTGCCCATGTCGATCTACGATCTGGGCGAGTCGTTGGGTTTGCGCGACGGCCTTCTCGGCCTCGGCTCTGGTGTCCGCCGGTCGCAGCGTGTGACATCGCTGGCGCCCGGCGACCGACGTGGCGAATTCACCGAGCCGCCGGCAAAGCCCGGCGAAGTCCAGCGAGTCGAGATCCCGCTCGCGCATCGCCGGCCAGCATAGCAAGCCGAGGGCGCTTGGAAACCCTCGCGCCCGGCCGGCGACTGTATGGGAAATGTGTCTAGGTCAGCGTAGAATCGGGTCGGGACGCGCGAAAATCTCGTTGATGCGCCGTTGAACGGGTACGATGCCGCCGATCGAAAAGAGTGTGAGTGCCGTGGTCCACGCCGACGTCTCGGCTTTGCCCACCGCGCGTTCGGCTTGCGATACGTTTTCGCCGACGAAATGCAGGGCCTTGAGCATGGCGATTCCGGCGGTGACGTGCAGGGCGAGGAATGCGGACGGCCAGCGCAGAAACACGGGATCGCCGCTGCTCGCGACGATCGTGAAGATCGTCGTGTAGGCGGCGACGAACAACATTGCGATGCGGAAGACGGTGAGTTGCGGTCTCACCTCGACGGGAATGCGCTCGTTCACTGCGTGGCTGACGCTCCAGATCCACAGCAAGATCATGGCGATGCCCAACCACAGCGCCGGGTAGAAGATCATCAAGCCGCGGCCGGTCAGCGCTTGCAGAATCACGGCGGCGGCGCCGGCGACGAAAGGTATGGCGCCGATCGCAGCGAGGTGGTTGGGTTTGGCCCGGACGATTGCCTCTTGCATGGCTCCTCCGCTTCTTTGGATAGTGTCATAGTAGCGAACTATGTCTCTATTGTCTAGTTTTCCGTGTGGAAAGGCCCGGCGGGTGGTCGTGGGAGATGTGACCGCACCTGCTATGTTGGCGCGATGGATCGAGAGGCGCGGGTTTTTACAGGATGGCTCGTTTCGGCGACGATCACGGCTGTGTTCCTGGTGTCGGGGGTGATGAAGTTGGCGGGGGCGGGAGAGATGGTGTTGTCGTTTGCACGCTTCGGCTATCCGCCTTGGCTTCTCGTCCCGGTCGGCGGACTCGAGGTCGCCGGTGCGATTCTCATTCTCTTTCCTCCTTTGATGGTAGCGGCGGCGGCGGCGCTGCTCTCGATCACCATGTTGGCACTGGCGTCGCATCTCTACGTCGGCGAAGCGGCGGCGGTGCCGGCACTGCTGGCGGCAGCGATCGCCGTCGCCGTCTGGCTGCGTCGCTGAGGGTGCCGTGAAGAGATGGTGGAGTTGGTCCTATTGGGCCGAGCCTGTCGACAATGCGCCGCTGGTGTTGTTTCGCGCCGTCTTCGGCCTACTGTGCTTTCTCGAATCGGCCGGATCGATTGCGACGGGGTGGGTGAAGGAAACGTACGCCGGCCCCGCCTACACGTTCCCTCACATCGGTTTTGCCTGGTTGAGCGCGCTCTCGGGGCCGGCGATGTACGGGTATTACGCGCTGATGTCCGTGCCCGCCTTGCTGGTGATGTTGGGTGCCTTCTACCGGCCGGCGCTGGCGGTCTTTTCCCTCATGTGGGCCGGCGTCTACTTCGGCCAGACGGCGAGCTACAACAATCACTACTACCTCCTTCTCCTCTTGTGTTTGTTGCTGTTGGCGACGCCGGCGGCGGCCGACGCTTCCTGCGATTCGCTGCGCGGCCGGGTGGTTCGTTCGGCATTCTGTCCCCGTTGGTGCATCGGAATGTTGGTGGCGCAAATCGCCATCGTCTACTTCTACGCCAGCTTTGCCAAGTTGGACGCCGATTGGCTCGCGGCGCGCCCGATCGCGATCTGGTTTCGCGCCAAGCAACACTACCCGGTCCTCGGCGCGCTCTATGCCCAGGAGTGGTTCCACTACTTCGTCGCCTACGGAGGGATCCTCTTCGATGGCCTGGTGGTGCCCCTGCTGCTGTGGTCGCGCACGCGCTGGCTCGGCGTCGCTCTTTCGGTGATCTTTCACGTTTTCAACTCGATCACGTTTCAAATCGGCATCTTTCCCTACCTGGGCATTTCGTTTTGCCTGCTCTTCTTTCCCGGTGAACCAATACGCCGCTACCTGCGCACGACGCGCTGGGCGCGGTTCTTTGCCGATGGGAACGAACGAGCCGCGCCGGTGGCGCCGCTGCCTATGGTGGCTGCGCTGGTGCTGATCGCGTACTTCGGTTTGCAGCTCGCTTTGCCGCTGCGCCACTTTCTCTACCCCGGCAACGTGCACTGGAGTGAGGAGGGACATCGAATGGCCTGGCACATGATGTTGCGGACGAAGGCGGGTGCGGTGACGATGCGCGTCGTCGATCGCGAGTCGGGCGAGCAGTGGCGCGTTCGACCGAGCGACATGCTGAGCGACAAGCAGGCGCGCCGCATTGCCGGCCGGCCGGACATGTTGTGGCGTTTCGCGCGCATCTTGCGCCGTCGCTACGCTGCCGAAGGGCGGGACGTTGCCGTATTTGCCGATACGCGGGTGTCTTTGAACGGCCACCCGTCGCGTCGTCTCGTCGACCCGGAGGTCGATCTCTCGCGTGCCGACTGGCCGTGGATCCGACCGCTGCCGTGGATTCTCCACACAGCGCCGGAGCGAAAGTGAGGCCGCGTGGACAGTCGTTCGGCCTCTGACTATTCTCTTCAAAACAATGGGGGGGATGACAATGACTTTGGCTCGAACGGTGGCGGCGGCGACCGCGATCGCAGTGACGTTGTCTCTGGCAGTGCCGCAGCCGGTACAGGGGCTTTCCGAGGGGGCGGAGATCGCCGTGTACGTTCTCATCGGCATCGCTGCGTTCACCGGAATCGTCATTGTCGGTACGTTGTTGACTCGCGACGAAGCGAAGCTCTACGTCGGTGAGGACGCGATCGAGCCGGAGGCGCCCGAGGGCGTGGCTTTCGGCATGGCGTGCCGTTCGCCGGCAGGCCGTCCGGTGCTGGTGTGTTGGTAGCCTGTTGCGCTCGTCGTGAGCACCGCGATGCGTGAGCTGAAAGTCGACGTCGCCGTCATCGGTGCCGGGACGGCCGGGTTGGCGGCGCGGCGGGCAGCCGTCAAGCACGGCGCAACGACGGTGATGATCGAGGATGGGCCGCACGGCACGACGTGCGCGCGGGTCGGCTGTATGCCGTCGAAGCTGCTGATCGCAGCGGCGGAAGCGGCGCACGACATCGATCGATGCGAGCTCTTCGGATTGCGAGCAGCGTCGTATGAGGTCGACGGTGCGGCGGTCCTGGCGCGAGTGAGGCGCGAGCGCGACCGATTCGTCGGCTTTGTCGTCGAATCGGTCGATGCGATCGCCGGCGAGGAGAAGTTGCACGGACGGGCGCGCTTCGTCGAGGCAAACGTACTCGAAGTGGACGACCACACGCGCGTGCGCGCCAAAGCCACCGTCATCGCCACCGGCTCGCGACCGGTGATCCCGGAGGCGCTGCGCACTCTGGGAGATCGCATCCTCGTCAACGACGACGTTTTCGAGCTCGCCGATCTTCCGGCATCGATCGCCGTCGTCGGCACCGGCATCATCGGACTGGAGCTCGGTCAGGCAATGGCCCGCCTCGGCGTCGAGACATCCTTCTTTTCGCACTCCGAGCGGCTGGGGCAGGTGAGTGACCCGCTGGTGCGCGACCGCGTCGAGCAGGTCTTCGGGCGCGAGCTCGATCTACACCTCGGAGTCGAGGTGAATGCAGCGCCGGTCGAAGGGGGTTGTGAGGTACGGTGGCGGCGGTCCAACGGAACCGAGGAATCGGCGGTGTTCGAGCGCCTCCTCGTCGCAGCCGGCAGGCAGCCGAATCTCGACGACATGGGTTTGGAAAGATGCGCTTTGCAGCTCGATTCGCGCGGTATACCGCTCTTCGATCGCAACACGATGCAGTGTGGATCGGCGCCGATCTTCATCGCCGGCGACGTCGACGGCGAGCTCGCACTCTTGCACGAAGCGAACGACGAAGGACACATCGCCGGCGCCAACGCCGCCCTCTATCCCGGTGTGCAATCGCACGATCGCCGGGTGGCGCTGTCGGTGACCTTTACCGATCCGCAGATCGCGGTGGCTGGACTGTCCTACGCGCACTTGCCGGCGGACGAGGTTGCGGTTGGCGAAATCGACTACGCGGATCAGGGGAGGGCGCGGGTGATGGGGAAGAACGCCGGTCTCGTTCGCATCTACGCGAAGCGGCAGTGCGGCACGCTGTGTGGCGCCGAGATGTTTGGTCCGCGTGTCGAGAACACGGCTCACCTCCTCGCCTGGGCGATTCAATCCAAGCTCAGTGTGGCACGGGCGCTGGAGATGCCATTCTACCACCCGGTCCTCGAAGAGGGCATTCGCACGGCCTTGCGCGATCTGAGTGCAAACCTGGCAGCGGTTGCGTACCCGCGTGAGACCGACTGCGCACCGGGCTCCTGAGCCGATGTTGTCACTTTCCAGCCTGACCGCGTTGAGCACCGCCTGTATCGTCGCCAGCGGCGTCTCGTTGTTGTTCGGCTGGTACTTCGTGCGTGCCAGGCGCTTGCACAACCACCGCACGGCGATGCTGGTGGCCTCGGCATGCGCGGCGGCGTTCTTGGTGTTCTACGTCATGCGCTGGTCGCTCTACGGATCGAAGCCGTTTCCGGGGACGGGAATGTGGCGGGCGTTCTACTTCGTCAACTTGCTACCGCACATCGTCTTGGCGATGGTGCTGGCTCCCCTCGTCGTACGTTTGCTCTACCTCGCGCTCGGCAGGCGCGACTTCGCTTCGCACCGGCGTCTGGCGCGCGTCGTCCTGCCGATGTGGCTTTACGTCTCGGCCAGCGGTTGGCTGATCTACTACCTCCTCTACATCAAGAGCTACGGATGAGATTCGAAGATCAGGTCGCGCTGGTGACTGGTGCCGGCTCGGGGATCGGCCGCGCCATCGCGCTCGCCCTGGCGGCGGAGGGGGCACGCGTCGCCGTCAACGATCTCGACGAAGAAAGCGCGGACGCGGTGGTGGCGCAGATCGAGAGAGAAGGCGGCCGTGCGATGGCCACCCCCGCAGACGTCGCCGATGGTCGCGCGGTGCTGAAGATGTACACGCGTTTCCTCGCCGAGTGGGATCGACTCGACGTCGTCGTCAACAATGCCGGCGCCCTCTTCGTCGATGCGCACGTCGTCGCCAACATGGAGAAGCAAGTTCACGAGCGGCAGGCGAGGGGCACGGTCGAGAGTGCGCTGGAGGCGACACGCTCGATCGAAGACGGAGTGTGGCGGCGGACCTTCGCCATCCATGTAGACGGTACGTTTCACTGCACGCGCGAAGCGCTGAAAGTCATGGAGGTGAGGCGTTCGGGGTGTTTCGTCAACATGACCTCGGTGGCTGGGATCACCGGTCTTGCCGGTGCACCCGACTACAGCGCTGCCAAAGCGGCGATCATTGGTTTCACCAAGTCGGTGGCACGCGAGGTCGCCCACCTGGGGATTCGCGCCAATGCCATCGCGCCGGGATTCGTCGACACACCGCTGCTGGCGCCGCTGTCCGAGGCGGTGCGGGCGGCGATCGTCGCGCAAACGCCGATGGGCAAGCTCGGCGGCGTGGAAGACGTCGCGGCTGCCGCGCTCTACCTGGCCAGCGCCGATGCCGGCTACGTCAGCGGTCAGGTGCTGAGCCCCAACGGCGGTTTCCTCATCTGAAGTATCAAGCGGAGGCTACGTAGAAACCCTAGTGCGATTGCCCTTGCTGGGGGAAGATCGGTTCTGGTACGGCTTTTCTCGTGAGTTGAGCAAAGGGGGGCACAATGTCACAGGGTATCGTCAAGTGGTTCAACAACGAAAAGGGGTACGGGTTCATCACCAAAGAAGGTAGCGATGAAGACGTGTTCGTGCACTACAGCTCGATCGCCGGCGACGGCTTTCGCACCCTGCACGAAGGGCAGCGCGTCGAGTTCGAAGTCAGCTCGGGTGAAAAAGGACCGCAGGCCAACAACGTCACCAAAGTCGCATAGCCTGCGGCGGGTCGCTCACTCGGCTGCGGGCAGCGGTGTCAGTTCGGCCTCACGCGCGAGCAATCTCGATGGCGGCGAGATCAGGTCCCAGGTGACGCCGCACCACGATAGAGCCGTCAGCACATAGAACGTCAGGTCGATCTCCCACCAGAAGAATCCCTGGCGCACCGAGCCCATGAAGCAGTGGTGGTTGTTGTGCCAACCCTCGCCCATGGTGAGCAGCGCCAGCCACGGGTTGTTGCGACTGGTGTCCGTGGTGTCGTAGCGCCGGCTGCCGTAGACGTGTGCGAGGGAGTTGATCATGAAGGTGACGTGCCAGAGAGCGGTCGTGCTGATGAAGAATCCCCAGACCAGCCAGGGCATCCCACCGGCGGCGTAGAGCGCGACGGCCAGGGCGATGGGCGGCACGAGGAAGTGTTCGTTCAACCAGCGCAGCTCGGGGAACCTGGCCAGGTCGGGAATCTTGTCATAGCGTGTTTCTTCGTGGTCGGCGGAGAGAATCCAGCCGACGTGCGACCACCAGAAGCCACTTCGCGAGGGTGAGTGAACGTCTCCCTCTCGATCGGAATACTTGTGGTGGATGCGATGGTTGGCCGCCCACCAGAGGACGCCTTTCTGTACCGAGAGTGTTCCGAGCAGAGCGAGCACGAACTGAAAGGCGCGACTCGTCTTGAAGCTGCGATGGGCGAAGTAGCGGTGGTAGCCAGCTGTGATGCCGAACATGCGTACGAAGAAAGAGGCGGCGAAGATGCCCACCGCGGTCCACGAAAATTCGACGAAGAAGGCGAGTAGACAGGCGACGTGCACGGCCCAGAACGGTACGGATGCGAGCGATCTCGATTTGCGATACTGAGAGGGGAGGACCGTGTTGGCTTTCTCCGACATGACACACTCCAAGGCAATTGATTCCCCCAGGATAGCTGCCGCACTGTCACAGTTCCGTCACCGAACCGGCACGGCCTGGTAAAATGATGAGTGAGCTCGTTTTCCAACCGCTGCGCTGGGCGAAACACGCGAAGTCGGCGCTGTGCAGATGACTGTTCCGGCGGTGAAGTCGGTCCGCGCTTGTCCGGGGGGCGAGTTCGGTCTCTACCTTCACATTCCCTACTGCGACTCGAAGTGTCCGTATTGTGACTTCAACTCCCACGCTGCTCAGTCGTGGCCGGAGCAGCGCTACGTAGCTGCCCTGCTGCGCGAGTTGGACGAGGCGTCGGCCTTGGACCCCTGGCGCGGTGCGACGTTGACCACCGTATTCTTTGGAGGCGGCACGCCCTCCCTGTTCCGGCCGGATTCGATCGCCGAGGTGATGGCGGCGATCGACCACCGATGGCGGCTCGCAGCCGATGCGGAGGTCACGCTCGAAGCCAACCCAGGCACCGTAGATGCGGGCGCCCTCGCCGCCTTTCGCGACGCGGGCGTCAATCGATTGAGCCTTGGAGTGCAGTCGTTTCACGACGCGACACTCGAGATTCTCGGGCGCATTCACGATGCGGCGACGGCGATCGGCGCCGTCGAGGACGCGCGTGCCGCCGGTTTCGACAACATCAACGTCGATTTGATGTTTGCCATTCCGGGCCAGACGCTGGCGCAGTGGCGGGCCGATTTGCAACGGGTCGTCGACCTCGGTACGGCGCATGTTTCGGCGTACAACCTGACCTTTGAAGAGGGGACGGTTTTCCACGCCATGCGCCGTCGCGGCGAGCTGGCGCCGGTCGGCGAGTTCGTCGAAATTGCGATGTACGATGCGACCGAAGAGTGTTTGAGCGATGCCGGCTTCGAGCGCTACGAGATCTCCAACTACGCGCGGCGCGGTCGCGTTTGCCGGCACAACCTCACCTACTGGCGCAGCCGGCCGTATCTCGGGGTAGGCGCCGGCGCTCATTCGTTCGTGCCGCTGGCCGGCGCAGGGCGGCGCTGGAGCAACGCGCTGGCGCCGCAGCAGTACATGCGTGACGTCGAGAAGCAGGGGCACGCGCGCATCAGTGACGAGACACTCGACGAGCAAAGGGCGCGCGGCGAGCTCGCCTTCCTCGGACTGCGATGTCGTGAGGGGTTCGATGAAAAAGACCTCGATCGCCGTTTCGGCGTTGGTGTTGCCGAGGCGTTTCCGCACTGCCTTCATCTCGAGCGAGAGGGATTGCTCGAGCGCGACGGCACGCGCTGGCGCCTCAGCGGCCGCGGCTGGATGATCGCCGACGAGATCTTCGCGATGTTCGTCTGACAGATGGTTTTGGAACGGGTGGTGGTAGCGAACGATGGCGGGAACGGGACCCTCGCGCGAGGCTGTCGTTCGACACGGCACAGAGTGACCTGGATGTAACCCTCGACAATATCGGCTTGTACGAAGGGACGGAGTGCGGCGTGCCCTGGTCGGCTCGCTTCATGAGCTATGCGCCGATACCGTTCAGTGTGAAACGGGAGTACTTTGATGACGGCTGATCCTCTGACCACGACTTTGGTCAACGACCTTCCCCCCTACCAGCCGCAGCGCCTCGTTGACGCTCCTTTTCCGGAGCGCGTCCGCCTGGCGTGCACGATGTGGGCGGATTCGAGTCCGAATCGCCCGAGCGTGATGGCGCTCTATTGGGGTAAGTATTTTTTCGCCTTGATCGGTCTCTGGGCTTTCTGGTGCAGCTTCAACGCAGGCTATCCAGGCTTTCTTGCGTTCGCCGATTGGACCTTCACCAACGAGGCGTTCAAGAAGGCGGTGGTGTGGTCGATGGCATGGGAGCTCTTCGGTTTCGGGTGTGGCTGGGGACCGATGAACGCGCGCTTCGATCAGTGGTTCGGCGGCTATCGCCATTTTGCACGGCCGGGAACGATCAAGTTGCCACTTTTTCGGGGCGCTCCGCTGATCGGTGGCGACACACGGAATTGGCTCGATGTGGGTCTATATGTTCTCGCCCAGGTTCTGCTGATGCGCGCCTTGATTGCGCCCGAGGTCACCCCCGAATTGCTTCTGCCGGTTTTCGTGTTGGTCGCTGCGAACGGCGTGCTCGACAAGACCCTCTTCCTCGTCGCGCGTTACGAGCATTATTGGGTTGCAATGGCGGCGATGATCTTCGCATCGACCAACGAGCTCTGGATTGCCGGGGCACAGCTGACCTGGTCTTTCATTTGGATCTGGGCCGCCGTCTCGAAGTGGAACAACCATTTTCCGTCGGTGATCATGTTTATGATGAACAACGGGCCGTTTTTTCCGAAGAGGCTCAAGAAGAATCTGTTCCGAGACTTTCCAGATGACCTCAGGCCGTCGGGTTTCGCCGAGAAGATCGCCTTCTTCGGGCATGTGTCCGAGTTTGCGATTCCCTTCGTCCTGCTTGCTGCCAGCCTGTCGGGGAACACATGGCTCCTTCTTTGCGGTTGCATCCTGTTCACGGGCTTCCACGGATTCATCGGTCTCAACAATCCAAACGGTATGCCGGTGGAGTGGAACATCCTGATGATCTATGGGGGTTGGTTTCTCTTCTGGTTCCATCCGGAGATGTCCGTAGTCGAGATGACCGCGATGCCGCTTCTCCTGGCTGCGATGTTGTTTTCCCTCCTGGCCGTGCCGTTGTTCGGAAACTTCGTACCGGCAAAGGTCTCCTTCCTGCCGTCGATGCGGTACTACGCGGGCAACTGGGCCTACAATATTTGGCTGGTCAAGAAGGGAGAGACGGTGAACAAGTTCGGCAAGCTCAAGAAGGCGAGCGCACCGGTCTACGAGCAGCTGGTGGAATACGTCGAGGACCCCGTCGAACTCGAGGCTGCCAAGGCGGTGATGAGCGTGAGTCGATTCATGCACTTCGAGGGACGTCCACTCCTCGAGGCGCTTCCCGTCGCCGTCGACGATATCGAAGCCTACGACTGGTACGAGGGCGAGTTGATGGGTGGTATGATCCTCGGTTGGAATTTCGGCGACGGACATCTCAATGGCGAGCAGCTCCTGCGCGCCATCCAGCCCATCTGTGAATTCAAAGCGGGCGAGGTGCGCGTGATCTCGGTCGAGAGCCAGCCGCTCTTCGGAGCGACGATGCACTGGCGGGTTTACGACGCCTCATCCGGCAAGCTCACCGAGGGCAAGACCAGGCTTGCCGACTACCGTGACCACCAACCGTGGCCGGTCGGCGACGTGGCAAATGCTCTGTCAAGAAGATCGAGCGACGAGCGCGCAGGATAGGCCTGGAACGGGATGTTAGAGCCTCATCTCCAGGGTTGTTCCGTCGTTGGCCGCGATCAGCTCGCCGGTGAAGATTGTCGACATCGGTGCGGTGAAAAAGACTTCGACTTGGGGGGAGCCATTGTCGAAGCCAGGTACCATGTGTGTCAGCACGAGGGTCTTTACGCCTGCGTCTTCGGCGAGTTGGGCGAGCTCGTTCGTGCCGATGTGGTAGGTGCGCACATCGCGGATCAGGGTCGCGTTGCGTGAGCTGCCGGCGTTCTTCAGTCCGCATTCCAACATCTCAGTCAGCTCGTTGCTCAGCACCTCGGCGACGAGAACGTCTGCGTCGCGGCTCGCCTCGAGCAAGCTTTCCGTCTCGACGGTGTCGCCACTGATGACGACCGAGCGGCCACCATAGTCGATTCGGAATCCGAGTGCCGGCTCGATCGGCGGGTGATTGACCCGAAACGCCGCGACAGTGACGCCGTCACGCTCGTAGACGAGCTCCGATTCGAACGCAATGGCTGCGTCGGCCATGTACAGGCGAAACCCCAGGGAGCGGCCATTGCCAGCGCAATGAACAACCCGAACGGGCACCTCCTGAGCGATGAAGCTCCACCAACCTCGAGATCCGTGCGGCCGAGACTAGGTGTTGTCACTTATCGTGTCAATAGTGGCAGAAGGTTGTATTGTCATGGATAGTGCCAATAAAGTGCGAAGGTCGGACTTCACGGGGCAAGGGGCGAGGCACGGAAAGATGACACGAGGTCGGAAGTGGGCGATCGCGTTTGCCGTGGTCGTGGCGATCGGAAGCCTGATCTATGCGAAGCGCGAGGCGATCTTGCTGAAGCTGGTCGGCACCATGGTCAAGCGCCGGGTCCCGGTCGGGCCCTACCGGGAAGTCGCATGGTCCTCCGGGAGCGATCCGCGAGGCAGGGCACCGGGCGAGCGTCCGCCGAATGTCGTTCTGATCCTGGCCGACGATCTCGGCTGGAACGACTTGACCTTCAACGGCGGTGGGGTGGCCGGCGGCACGGTGCAGACGCCGCACATCGACTCTATCGCCGCCGATGGCGTGAGCTTCACCAACGGCTACGCCGCCAACGGCACCTGCGCTCCGTCCCGCGCGGCGCTCATGTCGGGCCGTTACGGAACGCGCTTCGGCTTCGAGTTCACCCCGACACCACCCGGGATGATGCAACTGGCTTCGTTCGTCGGCCGTCCTCCGGGCCGGTTGCGCGACACGATCGTGCACGACGCCGAATCGGTCTCTTACGAAAACATGGGGATGCCTGCATCCGAGATCACCCTGGCGGAGCTGCTCTCGAGCCGCGGCTACTACACCGCCCACATCGGCAAATGGCACCTCGGCCGATCGAACGGCATGTCTCCCCAGGATCAGGGATTCGACGAGAGCCTGCTGATGGCGAGCGGACTCTACCTACCGGAAGACAGCCCCGAGGTCGTCAACTCCAAACAGGACTTCGACCCGATCGACCGTTTCCTTTGGGCGGCGATGCGCTTCGCTACGTCGTTCAACGGCGGCCATGCGTTCGAGCCCAACGCCTACCTGACCGACTATTTCACCGACCAAGCGGTAGAGGTGATCGAAGCCAACAAGGATCGGCCGTTCTTCCTCTACCTGGCGCACTGGGCGCCGCACACCCCGTTGCAGGCGACGCGCGAGGACTACGATGCGCTGTCTCACATCGAGCTCCATCGCGAGCGCGTCTACGCGGCGATGATCCGCAGCCTCGACCGCGGCGTCGGACGAGTTCTCGACGCCCTCGAACGCAACGGCCTCGAGGAGAATACTCTCGTCCTCTTCACGTCCGACAATGGAGGTGCGGGGTACATCGGCTTGCCCGACGTCAACCGGCCGTTCCGCGGTTGGAAGATCACGCTCTTCGAAGGCGGCATCCACGTGCCGTTCTTCGCCAAGTGGCCGCGGCGCATCCCGCCCGGTCGAACCTTCGATGCGCCGGTTCATCATTTCGACATGTACGCCACCGCCGCTGCCGCCGCCGCGGCGCCGCTGCCGACCGATCGTACGATGGACGGCGTCGATCTGGTTCCCTACGTCACCGGTGCGGCCGAAGGTGTCCCCCACCGATCACTGTTCTGGCGCAGCGGTGCCTCGCAGAGCGCGCTGGTCGACGGCTGGAAGCTCGACGTCAGCGACCCGCCGGGGCGGCGCTGGCTGTTCGACCTGGAGTCCGATCCCTACGAGCGCAACGATCTGTCGGCTGAGCGTCCGGACAAGCTCGCGGAGCTCGAGACGGCCCTGGCGGCGCACAATGCCGAGCAGGCGCCACCGGCCTGGCCGGCGCAGATCTCGACGTCGATCAACATCGACAAGGATTTGAGCCAGCCGGATGCGCCGGACGACGAGTACGTCTATTGGTCGAACTGACGCCTTGACCCGCGATTCCCCAGCGCTAAGAAAACGGAAACCGAAGGAGTATGGCGGGGGCAGGTCGGCTGGTGCTCGAGGAGACAGGATTCGAGGATGGATGCGGCAAGGAAGACGATCGACGGCAGATTCGCCCGTTCGGAGCGGACGCGATCGGCGGTGGCGGAGGCGATGCTGGATTGTCTCGAGGACGGGATCCTGCGGCCTTCTGCGGAAGTGGTTGCGAAGCGGGCAGGGGTATCAAAGCGAGCCGTGTTCCGGCACTTCAACAACCTCGAGGCGTTGCAGAACGAGGTGTCAGAGCTCCAAATCAAACGGGTTCTCAAGAAGCTGCCACCGATTGTCACCGAAGGCACCCTGGACGAACGCATCGGTGGAATGGTCGCCAACGCGGCGCGACGCAACGAGCTGATCGCGCCGGTGCGGCGTGCCGCGGTGCTCTCCGAACCATTCTCCGAAGTGATCCGGGAGCGCCAGGCCTGGCTGCGTTCGAAGGTTCGCCGCGCCGTTCGGCGAGTATTCGCCGAAGAGCTCGATGCGCTTCCGGAAGCCGAGCGCAGCACCCGTGTTGCAGCGCTGCGAGCCTTGCTGTCCTTCAGTCATTGGGAGGAGCTGCGCCGCCACGAGAACCTTTCCGTCGCTGCGGCTACTCGTGTGCTGTGCGGAGCCATGCAGGCCGTGTTACGCGCTCCCGCCGGCAGGCGCTCGCGGACTGGCAACCGAACCGGCCCGGCGTCTTAGCCCGCCTCATTCATGAATTTCGTGCATGTGCCATCCAGCTATTCGTGTCTTTGTGTTTAGAGGATGCTCGCGCGTGGATCTGATGCGCGAGCACTGTGTACTGGGTCCGGCGCGGGTTGCGGGTCGAAGCCCGGACTGGCTGTGCGTGGCCACGGCCGACCTTTCGCGACCTTCTTTTCAACACAAAGGCGCGAAGGCACGAAGCCACTAAGGGGAATCCGATGCTTTACGTGGTGCGCTCGCGTAGGAGGCGTTGGATCTCGCGGGAGAAGAGCCAGAGCCGGTCCTGTCCCCAGAGGGCGAGGACTTGCTCGCCCCGCTCGTCGAGCAGGCGGAAGCTCGGCACTCCCCACGAGCCGAACCCGTACATCGCGAGCCGGTTCTTCTCGAGCGCATCTTCCCAATCGCAGTTGCCGACGATGCCCCGGGCGACGTCCCAAGGGAGACCGGCAGACTCGACGACGCTGCGAAGACCGGATTCGCTGTTGGTGTTCACGCCTTTGCAGAAGGCGGCATCCATGAAAGTGCTCAGGAGGGCGTTTCCCTTTCCCTGCTCGACCGCCCACGGGTAGAGCGAATACGTGTTGCGCACGGGGTCACCGATCGGATCGTAGAACTTCCCCCACTCGAGATCGAGCGCGCGCGCCTCGCGCGCGGCGTCTGTGAAGATGTATTGACCTTTTTGGCGGGTCGCGGGAACCCCGCGCATCACCATGGGAAGAACGGGGCGAACGACGGTGCTCACTCCGGTCTTCGCACCGAGCTCGAGCGCGATGTCGAAGATCACAGAAGTGTAAGGGCTGCGCAGGGAAGGGTAGATCTCGAAGGTGAGGGAACCGTCGTCGCGCAGCGGACCGAGCTCGATCTCAGGGCGGGGGCAAACCAGATCCGCGTTGCTCGCGCGACGAACGCCGAGCTCTCCGAGGCGATTCTCGAGGTGGTAGATCCGGTCGGCTCCCCAGTACCACTCGCCTCCGTAGTAGAACATGGCGCCCGAGTAGTGGCCGAGCTTTGCGCGCCTCGCGTTGCCGATCGCGATGCGTTCCGAAGCCTCGTTTGCGTCTGCTGCGCCGTGCTTCTCAGCGAGAGAATCCATGCCGGCTGCGTCCGCCGCCCAGAGGGCGGCGCCTACCGCTACGGCGATCTTGGGAATCTCGGCGGGCGACGCGGCTGCGAGGATCCGGCCGGCGACCTCGACCAGGTCCGGATCGGCCGGCGCCGTGTCCTCCGGGAAGTGCAGTCCGTAGTGAGGCGCCACCTTGGCCGCGTCGTAGCGCGAGAGCGCCAGCAGCAGATCCGGCTCAGGTAGGTTCGGCCCGCGTTCGGGCGCAACGAGGTGGAAAACGAGCTCCACGTCATAGATCTCGAGAATCGGGCGAAGCAACTGCGCTGCCAGATGGCTGTAGCCATCGTCGACCTGGTGGAAGTACTCGATGCGGTGTGGTCGTCCCGCGCGCCGTCGCTTTTTCTCTGCCCAGATCCGCCGCCGCTCGAGACTCGCTACGCTCGCAAGTCGGGTTGCGATCTTGGAACCGATCCAGCGCACGACCGCCGGCGGGTCGCTCGTCGCAAAGCCACCTTGATCTTTGAATTGTGTCGCCATCAAACGAAGTCAGCTCCGACCGGCTTGCCGCAGGCCGGCCGCCTCGAGCTCGGCGACGAGGTCGGCCGTGTCGCCACCGTCATCGTTCCCGCAGCCAGGTTTGACCGTGCACAGTACAATAGCGACGAAGAGAGCTCTCGCGGGATGGGACTCTATTCGCACCCGCACTCCTCCTTTTCATCCCATCTGCTAGTCGAGGTGCTTCTGCAGCGCGGCTAGCACCACCTCGGGGCCTGAGCGCCGTTGATAGTTCTCGGCCAGCTCCATCCAGAGGATCTTCCCATCCCGGTCGACGAGAAGCGTCGCGGGCACGGGAAGTGCCTCCTGCTCATCTCCCGGTGGAGCCGAGTGAACCAGCGTGTTGCGCAGCCCGAAGGCATCGGTGACCTTCAGGTCGTAGTCCGACAGCATGATCGCCTGCAGGCCGTGCGCGTCGCGTCCGTTCTGTAACTCTTCGACCGAGTCGGTGCTGACGGTGACCACCTGGATCTTGCGTTTGTCGAACTCGGGCCGGAGGGTTTCCAGTCGCCGTAACTCGGCGACACAGTACGGTCACCAATGAGCCCGGAAGAACTTGATCAAGACCAGGTGCCCCTGCAGGCTCGCGGAGTCGAAGCGCTTGCCGAGCTCGTCGACCGCCGTGAAACGCGGAATCGTGTCGCCCACCTGGATGACGCCCGCGCCGG
Source organism: uncultured Binatia bacterium (SeqCode) (assembly GCA_965216585.1). Lineage (GTDB taxonomy): Bacteria > Desulfobacterota > Binatia > HRBIN30 > CADEER01 > CADEER01. The sequence continues at coordinate 3,170,542 of CBDCGC010000003.1, forward strand.
CTGCCTGGGGACTGATCCACATCGTGAACGGCAGGAAGACGCCGATCAAGATCGCGAACAATGCGGCGAGACCGCCGTGCCATCGAGTCCCGCGCGCGAACGCGGCGACGCCGAGGGCCACGGCGATGACGAAGCCGATGACGAAGAAGGTTCGGTCTTCCGGGATGCCGACCTGTTGGTTCGTGACGAACCATCCAATGAAGAACGCGACGGCGGTTCCCAACGCCGCGAACCCAATCTTCGTTCCGGGGTTCTGCTTCATGTGAGTCGATACCTCCAATCGCATGTCGGTGCGGTTTGGTCCATCGAGTCTGGGGCATGCGCGGAGCTGCTGGGCCGCACCTCAATCGTAGCCGATCTCCGTCAATACCGGCGCCGTAAGCATTGTGTACGTCTCTTGAATCGCGGCTACCCGGTGCTCGATACCGGCTTCTTGCGAGGATTCGATGGATGCAACCTGGAAGAAGGTCGTCTGGTTTGGGAAGTTGTTGATCCGGAACTCTTCCCAGGCTCGTCCGTCGCCGATGAGCTCGCCCTCGATCCGCAGCCAGATGCCGATACGAACGCCGAGCTCGGTGACACCCTGGTCCGCGCGGCCTTGTTCGTAGAGCCGCATGGCCTCGCGTCCGGTCAGGTCGGTCTCGCGACCGTCGGGGTACTGTGCCGTTTCGCGGAAGTCGAGGAGGTGGATGACCGAGATCGGAGGGTCCTCGGGGGTAGGCGGTGTGGGAACCGTCGTCAGATCGAGGCGGCGATCCTGGTCCTGAATGCCGCCCTCTTCGACTTCGGCGACCAGCACGAGAGTTTTCTCGACGCCTGCCTCCTTGTGCACGGCCGCGGAAAGAAAATCCTCCCGCTCCAGCATCTCGAAGAACCGAGCGCGGCTGGGGTAGAGCACGACAGCGACCTGGGTCCAGGGTGTTCCGTCTGCATTGATCAGGTTCAGGTTCACGTCGGCGACAAAGACGGGGCGTGCACCGATCTCGGCGAGGATCGGCAGGACCAGGGAGCCGTAGACCGCGTCGGCCTGTGCTCCGGTCAGATCGGTTTCTCGTCCGTCGGGGTACTCGGCAAGCTCTCGGTGCTGGATCACGTTGACCATGTAGAACGGCCGGTCCTCGTCCGCGGGTACGTCGAGCATGCGGCGCACCTGATCTCGATCTACAATTCCAAACGAGGGATCTTCGGGGAAGAGTCGGTCGACGCGTGCTTCGATGGGCTCTGTGTTCTCGCGCGTTCCGTTGTCGCCGCACCCGGTGATGAGTGCGACGGCGAGAAGAGCGGTTCCTCTGAGTAGTCTCAACTGTCTCATCCTTCTCATCTTATGGCACCGGCGGACGTCAGAGCCAGACTTCCAGATTGTTCTTACGACCAATAGCACGAGTGAGTGTTGCGCCGAGCAGTGGCGCCATGCTGGAGGATTCCAGGATCGAATCGACTGCCTGTCGATCGCCGGCGTCGAGCGCCGCGTACTCATCCTGCGCGCGAGAGCCCTGATCGTCGTGCCGCGGACGCGCCGTCCTCACGGGGACCTTCGCTAGCGCTGTAGTGCAATGGACCGTTGAGTTTGGGGAGCGAGCCACTAGCCACCAAACGACGCGGCTTCGGCCTCGAGAACGGAGGCCACGGCGCCGTGCGCCTTGACGCGTTCGACCAGGCCGGCGACTTTCGGCCACTTCCCAGCGTCGATGGCGAATCCAGCGTAGCCAGCATTGACGAACGGGGAGCCCAGGGCGAGGTCGGCCACGGTCAGGTCACCAAAGAGGAAACCCTCCGTACCAACCTGCCCTTCGAGATAGTCCAGCATGGGCGGGAGCTCGTCGTTGATGATCGCACTCACGGCGTCTTCGTCGACGGGTCGCTTGAACACGTTGGGCACCATGTATCGGTGGAAGAAAATGCCGGCCGCCGCCTCGGTCAGCACGGTGCCGCCGTACTCTTCGAACCAATCGGCGCGGGCGCGATCCTGCGGATCGGTCGGGTAGACCGGGACGTCCGGGTAGGCGCTCTCGAGGTAGCGGCAGATGACCTTGGAGTCGGCGATGTTGAGGTCGCCATCGACCAGGGCCGGCACCTTCTGGAGCGGGCTGACGCGCGCGAGCTCCTCGTCGCCCGAGAAGGGCATGGAGGGAACGTGCTCGTAGGGCAGCTCCTTCATGGCCAGGACGGCCATGACCTTGCGGACGAAGGGCGAAGCGTTTGCGCCGTACAGGGTAATCATCCGGGTTTCCTCTCGTATGAGCTTTTTGTGGGGGTGATCGCGGCGGGCCCGATCCTTGGCGCATCGAGGGGCACCTCGATCATCGTGGCTCGACGAATCTTCGTTTCCCGCGGCTGCGCACGTACCGCGCGCGCCTTCTATTGACATTGAGAGTGACGATACGAGAGGATCCGCACCGATGTCAATCTTGGCGAAGCGGCGACCGATCACCGCGCTCAGGAGGTATCCCTTTTCCGGCTTGGCAGATTCCTTCAAAATTGTATAATACGATTATCAAATTTTAGGAGGTTTTTATGCCCCGATCTGCATTCAAAGATGGCCGCACGCAGGTACGCGTCGCCGGCAACGGTAGCGTCAGCGTGCCGAAGCCCTACCGCGAGGCCCTCGGCCTCGAGCAAGGGACTGTTCTTGAGGCAGCCCTGGTTGACGGCTCGCTTGTGTTCACTCCGAAGGCACTCTCCGACTGGGAAGGCCGCGAAGCCTACCTTGAGGCTAAGTCCAATGAGAAAGCCGGCCGACTCTCTCCCGGCTTTTCGTCCGTCAAGGACGGTATGGCTCACCTTCGAAAAGCAGCTACCCGCCGAAGCACCAAGAAGGTTGCCCGATCGACGCGAGCGAAGAAGCGCTAGCCCTACCGTGCATGCACTTCCGCTTCACCACGCGCTTTGAGCGCGACTACGCGAAGGCCGGTGCCACCATACAGCAACGTTTCGAAAAGCAGCTCTCGCTGCTCATGGAGCACGGGCCGTCTTACCCGTCGCTGCGCGTTCACCCCTACGAGGCTCACGGGCCGGACGCGATGCAGGGCCGCGTCAATCTCTCCTGGCGTTTCTACTTCTATGTCTCGGGCGAAACGTACATTATCTACCACCTGACCGACCACCCGAAATCCGCTGCACGCGGCCGGTAATTCCACGCCCCCGATGAAAAAAGCTCTGAGTCCCGTCTACGCCCGCTACGGGCCCCTGAAAAGAATCCTGGTTGTCGGTGCGGATTACCAGGTTCTCTACTGCCAGCAGGATGACCAGTTCGTCCGGGGTCGTGTATTCGATCAATCGCCAATCGTCGGGAAGCGAGGGCTCGTCGCTCTGCCGGTTGGCGTCGCGGCCGATGCGAAAATAGACCTCGTCCTCGGGCGACACGAGTAGGTACATGGTGCGGCGAGCCCGGAACGTGAGCTCGTGGAATTTGCGAACGGTCGACCCGGCCAGCAGCCCCTGATCGTCGAGCGGAATGCCGGGCTGCGTCACGGTGGCTGAATGCCTCCAATTGAAACCGAACAGCTCTTCGTCGAGATACTCTCCCTCGGCGTCGGCGTCCGGAGACCGAAGGAACCGACTAACATCCGGGTCGCCGGTGCGCGGCTGATTCTTGAACCACCCGTCGGGTAGCTCGAGGGCGTTGAATTCTTCCCGGGTGATCTCGTTGCTGATCCATGCTCGGAGCGAGGTGGGTGATTGGACTTCGATGATCTCGAAACCGGTGCGCTGGTTGCCGAAAAACTCGGCGAGTCGCCGCGCGATCTCCACTCCGCGATCGTCCTGCAGGAAGTGGCTCGCTTCGGCGAGTCGGTCGTGCGGTTGACCTGCAGCGCCGGGGATCGAGTCGATCAAGCTCTGTTGTGTGGCGCACTGGCCCAGGTTGCCCGGGTCGTTGGTCGCCCAGAGCGTCAGGAAGGGGCGTTCGAACGAGGTGAGCCCCTCCCACGCCTCGTCGTTCAACCCGCCGAGCTCGTTGACCAGGGACGGAAACGTGCGCGGGCCGCCCATGTAGATCCGGCTTGGAAATGGCGCGTCGTATGCGGCCTCTTCTTCTGGGGGTAGATCGAACCATGTCAGCGCCTCGACCACCTCGGAAGGTCGGAAAGATGAGGAGGTCATCGAATACTCGATCCACGCGCCGAAGTTCCCGGTCGCGGGTAGCAGCAGCTCGCAACCGTCGTAGAAAGGGAACTGCTGCGCCGGAATGCCTTCAAAGATCGACGGAAGGTCTTGGATCTCGTCAGGGTTCTCGACCGATGGAAACGGCTGAAACCCTGCGGGGACCAGGGGCAGGGTTCCGTCGCCGACTGCAATCGTCGCAAACGAATCGGGATTCAGGCCGGCGAATCGGAGTCCGATCAGGCTGCCCCAATCCTGTACGAACATGTTGATCTCGCGCAGGCCGAGCTCCTCGACGAATCTCTCCAACCGATCGTAGTGGTTGAGGAAGCTGTACGATCGGATGTTGGTCGGCTTGTCGGATCGGCCCATGCCGAGGTGGTCCATGGCGATGACGCGGTAGCCGGCGCTGGCGAGAACCGGAATCATCTTCCGGTACAGGTACGACCAGGACGGCTGGCCGTGCAGTAGGAGAACGACCGGTCCGTCCGCCGAACCTTCGTCGACATATGCCTGGCGCAGTCCGTCGATCTCCACGTACTCGGACGCGTACGGCCAGTCGGGGAGCGAATCGAAGCATGAGTCCGGTGTGCGCACGAAGTCGACGCCGTCGTCCGTGGTCATGACGACGGGCTCGGAGTCGCACTCCAGTGGAGTGGCCGTGGCGCCCCCGTCGTCGTCACCGCAGCCAATGACCAGGGTGATCAGAAGGAGTAGGACAAAGGGGGAATGAACCGGGTTTGTTCGCATCACTTCGCCTCTCACTGTGGAACGTAGACTCGAACCAGGGGCGTCACCGAACCGATTGAATGGTCGTCCAGGTTATGGCATTGGCGATGACATAAGTGCAACACCTTCCGGTTCGAGAAGGTGTACGCGTCGGCACAAATAAGCACACGTATTTTGACGAACCTTCCCGATTTCGATACGCTCCCCCCGGGCGGTGGAGGGAGCGATGCCGAGGAAGAGTCCGTACGAGATAAAGCTGAGCAAAGAGGAAAGTGAGGTGCTGCGAAGTCGGGCGCGGAAATATACGCTGCCTTACTTTGTGGTCGTCCGGGCTCAGATGATTCTACTGGCAGCCGAGGGTCTCGGCAACGACGCAATCGCCGCGCGGCTGAACACCCGGCGTGAAGTCGTCAGCCAATGGCGCAAGCGGTTCTTCTTCGAGCGAGTGCCGGGATTGGAGGAGCAACCCCGTCCCGGGCGACCCCGGGCTTTTCCCCCCAGAAGTGGTCGTTGAGGTCAAGGTAGACGGCGCGGAAGGGATCAGACCTCGGCCTCAGACTCGCTCCAACACAGGAGAATGGCTGAGTTTCAGGTCAAGCGACGGCGAGGTAGTCCCGCTGTGGCAAGAAGCCGCGGCGGCGGAGGTCGGTTTCGATGATCTCGCGTGCGCCGAGGAGGCCGACGGCGGCGACGACGAGGCCGTCGTTTCGGTCGAGGGCGCTGGAGGGCTCGATGCGATGGCCGTGGACGGTGCGGCCGATTTTTCCATCGACGGCGTCGACGAAACGGCGAATTTCATATCCCTCGGCTTGCAGGTGGCGTGACCAACGCCGTGCCGTCGGGCCGCTTCCCCAGATTTGCAGTGGCGTTTGCACCTTCACCAATTCGGAGAAATAGCGCGTCTTGGTTTGCCAGAAGCACCGCTTGGAGTAGCGCGGATCGGTTCGCGACATCCGCTCCGGAGTCTCCCGCCAGCGCAGCAGCGTTGCCGGCACTTTGCGCGCGCGGCCGCCGCGCAGCAGCATACGCAGCCACAGGTCGTAGTCCTCGGGGCCGCCGTCGTCGCGATAGCCGCCGACCGCGTCGTAGAGGTCGCGCCGAAACACCGCGCTCGGGTGTGGAATCGGCGATTCGATGAAGAGAGCGGCGCGGATGTCGCGGTCCTCGACGAGCGTGTTGAGCCAGGATTCGTAACGCCGCATGCCCTGGCCGAGAAGCTCGCGCGGGAAACACTCGACCAGACAACTGGCGACGTGTAGATCGGGATTGCGGTGCAGCAGATCGACCTGGCGCGCCAGGCGCTCGGGGTGGCAGACGTCGTCGGCATCCATGCGGGCGATGAGAGGCGAGGACGCGGCGCCGACGCCGGCGGACAGCGCCTGAACGAAAGAGCCGCCATGGTGGAGCAGACGAAAACGGCGATCGCGCCGAGCATGGGCGGCGGCGATGGTGGCGGAAGCGTCGCTCGACGAATGATCGAGCAGAACGCATTCGAACGAATCGAGCGTTTGAGCGCTGATCGAGTCGAGAGCTTCCTTCAAAGTGGCCGATGCGTTGCGGAACGGCAGGACGACGGAGACGCTGGCCGAGCTGCCGCTCAAGGTCGGATCTCGCGGCTGACCAGGTCGAGGGTGATGGCGCCGATGAAGATCTCCGAGCGAATCTTCAGGAGGACGTGATCATCGTCGTCGCTGACCCAGATCGTCGCGTGGCGCAGGCGCGCATCCGGCGGCCGATCGTCGCCGTGGATCTTCCACACTTGCGGTGTAACGCGCAGGGCGGAGAATGTTCCTGCCGGGACTTTCACGGAATCGCGCGCCTCGACCTCGAGATCGATGCGGTAGCGCGACTCGCCCGTGAAGATGTCGTATCCCCTGCGCTCGCCGATTTGGATGTCGTCGTGGCGCGCGCGCCACACCGCCGTGATCGGATCGAAGAGATCCGTGCCCGGCAACTCGAGCTGTCTCTTGGTGACGCCGTTCTTGACGTAGAGACCGCTGGCCCTGTTGCTGCTCGGTCGAAAATCGATCGTCGTGCTCGACGGCACACCGCGGATCTGGCGATCGAAGCGGAAGTGCAGCGGGGTTTGGTCGGCGGCGAGGAAGATGACGCGCGAGTGGCCGCGGAACTCGTAGAACAAGTCGATGAAGCGGTTGGTCTCCGCCGTTGCATCGATGGTGTAGGCGGCCTGGCCGGCGAGATCGCTAGGGTCGACGCGGATCGTCGCTCGGGCGGCACCGAGGCCGTTCCACGCCACTCGGTAGCGCAGGGTTTGTGCCGGATCATCGACCGGAGCGACGACGGCGGCGAGGCGGGTCGCCAGCGCAAGTGCGCCCAGCGAGACGGCGAAGGCACGTTGCATGAATCGAGCGCGGCCTTCTCGTAAACCGGCTACGCTTCGTCGTCGCTCGTCTGGCCGCCGTCGACGCGCGGCGCATCGTCGTCGTCCGTACTCTCGACCGACTTGCGAAAATCGCGAATGCCGCGCCCGAGAGCGGAGCCCAACTCGGGGAGCTTGCCCGGTCCGAAGACGACGAGGGCGATGACCATGATCACGATGAGCTCGGTAGCGCCTAAGCCAAACATTGCACCCTACCTCCACTGGCGACGGTACCACGCTCTCCGCGCCGATGCGATTGTTCGCGCAAACTACAAAACTCCGGGCCGTTTTGCCGGTCTGCAAATACGCCAGCGCGGCGCCGGATCATCGATCCTCATATTTGTCTCGCGGAGCGACACCACCCTGTGCCTCTGCCTCTGCCTCTGCCTGCGCCTCAGCCTACGAGCGCAGCGAGTTTGCGCCGTCGCGCACCCTCTCCAGGTTGATATCGACGTAGATTTCGCCGCCGATGGCGTCGAGGCGCTGGCGCAGGGAGGGCTCGTCGAGGTCGGCCGGTGCCTCCATTTGGATCTTCATGGTGTAGACGGGGGAACCCGAACCGGGTTCGGGGCGCGACTGTGATTCCATGTGGCGGATATTGATTCCGTGATCGGCCAGGCAGCGTGAAACGCGGGCGACGATCCCCGCCTTGTCTGCGCCAGTGACCTGCAGCGCGAGCTCCACCGGGTGGTCGGAGGCGGCGACCGTGGCGGGTGCTTCGTCGAGCGGCCGGAAGAAAACGGTCAGACGTTTCTCCCACTCGATGCGCTTGCAGGCCGTCGAGAGCCGCTCGGCGACGTCATCGCCAACGCCGCTGAGGAGCAGAAGCACGGCAAATTCCGATCCCAGCACCGTCATGCTGGAATCCTCGAGATTGCAATCGCATTCGTAGATCAGCTCCGACAGGTCGGCGACGATCCCCGGGCGATTGCTGCCGATCGCGGACAGTGCAAACCACTGTTTCATCGCTGGCGATGATATCTCGAAGCAGCTCGGTGGGCCACCGCGAGGCGCTTGTGACGGGGCCTGGGATCGGCCCTGCAGAGCGAAAAGTCCAATTGACCGAGGCTGGATTGGCAGTGTAGTCTAGCGGATCAAAAATCAGGAGTTCAATTGGCATATCGCGGCAGAGGCCCCCGTTACGTTCCACCACCGGAAGAGCAACACCGTATCAATCGCAAGATTCGCGCCCCTCAGGTCAGGCTGATTGGAGCTGACGGCTCCCAGGTCGGGGTCGTTCCCATCGAAGAGGCGCTACAGCGGGCAGAAGAAGCGCAGCTCGATCTCGTGGAGATCGCTGCGACCGCGCAACCGCCGGTGTGTCGGATTCTGGACTACGGAAAGTTCAAGTACCAGCAGCACAAGAAGGAATCCGAGGCCAAGAAGAAGGCTTCGACGACGACGGTCAAAGAGCTTCGCCTCGGCTACCGCACCGACAAGGGCGACATCAAGCGACAGATCGCCAAGGCGCGGATGTTCCTCGAGGCGGGCGATCGGGTCAAGTTTCTGCTGCGTTTTCGCGGCCGCGAAATGGCCTACCAAGACCTCGGTCGCAAGAAGCTGCTGGAGGTCTGTGAGGCGCTGGAAGACATCGGCGATCGCGAGGGCGTTCCGCGCATGGAAGGACGTATGATGGGCATCCTGCTGGCGCCGGCCAAGAAGCGAAGCAAGGCCAAGAGTGTTGCCCCGCCAGCCGAGGCGCCGCCGGCCACGGATGAAGCGGCTGCCGAGAAGACGGCGCCGGCCGCCGCACCTGAAAAGGCCGAAGAAAGCGCACCCGAGCCTTCGTCGGCGGCGAGTTGATGATCAGCCCGCGGTAGCGGGCTTTGTGTCGGCCTTCAGTCGCGGCTGCGGATGGTAGCCGCGGCGAGGGTGACGACGACACCGAGGCGCTCAGGTCAGTCGCCGCTGCCGTCGCGGACGGTGACACGCCGGCCGTCGATGCGTAGTCGGCCGGCCGCCCAGAGCCGAATTGCGCGTGGATAGAGCTCGTTCTCGGCAGTGTGAACCCGGGCGGCGAGGCTGGCTGGGGTGTCGCTGTCTTCGACGGGAACGCAGGCCTGGGCGATGATCGGGCCGTGATCGTATTCGTCGTCGGCGAAGTGAACCGTGCAGCCGGAGACCTTGACTCCCGCTTCGATGACCGCGCGGTGGACGCGCTCGCCGTAGAAGCCCGGGCCGCAAAACGCCGGGATCAGGGCCGGGTGGATGTTGAGCACGCGATTGCGAAAGCGCCGGCGCGGTTGGAAGAGAGACAAGAAGCCGGCGAGGATCACCAGGTCGATTTCTCGACCGTCGAGTGCTGCGTGAGCAGCGTCGTTGAAGGTATCGATGGAGTCGAAGTCACGGCGCGCAACGATGCGCGTCTCGAGTCCGGCGGATCGAGCGCGTTCGATCCCCCGGACGCCGGCGCGCGAGGAAACGACGACGTCGATCTGCGCGTCGAGCCGGCCGGCGGCGATCTCGTCGATCAGGTTCTGCAGAGTCGAGCCGCCGCCCGACAACAACACCGCCAAACGCACCGGCCGTCCGAGCGGCGCCCTGGGAGGAATCGGGTCGCTCATCGCCTAGCGGAACAGGGCCTTGCGGTAGTGACGCAGCTCCTCGATCGACTCGCGGATATCGTCTAGCGCCAGGTGGGCATTCTTCTTCTCCGGCACGACGTCCTCCGAATACCAGCGCCGGCCGAGCTCCTTGACCGTGCTGACGTCGATCAGCCGGTAGTGCAGGTAGTCCTCGAGCTCCGGCATGTAGCGGGCGAGGAAGCGGCGGTCCTGCCACACCGAATTGCCGCAGAGCGGCGAGGCCTGCTTGGCGACGTGCTGGCGGATGAAGTCGAGAGTTGCCTTTTCGGCGCCGGCGAGATCGACGTCGGAGTCGAGCACTCGCTGGCAGAGCCCCGAAGCGGCGTGGTGGGTGCGGTTCCATTCGTCCATCGCATCGAGTCGCTGCTGCGGCTGATGGATGGCGAGCACCGGCCCTTCGGCGACGATCTCGAGGTTGGCGTCGGTGATGATCGTCGCGATCTCGATGATCGTGTCGCGAGCGGGATCGAGCCCCGTCATCTCGAGGTCCATCCAGACCAGATTGCCGTCGCGCGCGCCCGCTTCCATTGCCAGTGATCAGCTCTAGACCGTAGGCGGGTGCGCGTCCAGATGGCGCACCCGGCAAAAAAAGGGCGGGTGCGCAAACGCACCCGCCCTGAACAATCGATTCGATTGCGACTATGCGTTGTCGCGGCGCCGGAACACCATCATCCACATGAGGCCGGCGGCCAACAACATGGCCAGTCCAATCGCTCCATAGAAATCGAGCGCTGGAATCGGCGCCGGTGGCGCTCCAACCTGCTGGAAAGGTCCGGTCAAGCCGTTCGTCGTGTCGAAGGTCTGGATTCCTTCGAAAGCTTCCAGAGGCCGACTCAGCGTGGTCGACCAGTTTCCGTTTCCATCGGACATCGCCGTGCCCAGAACCTCTCCGCCCGGTGATGTGCGTACCTCGATGTTCGAATTCGGCGCGGCCGTTCCGGAGACCCCAGTCGATCCGTCTTCGGCGCCGCCGTCGATTTGCGGCGTCGGCAGAGGAGTGTTGGTCGGCGTGTTGGTCGGCAGAGGAGTGTTGGTCGGTAGCGGCGTGTTGGTTGGCAGCGGCGTGTCGGTCGGCAGCGGTGTATCCGTCGGTACCGGGGTTTCGGTGGGAATCGGAGATTCGGTAGGTGTCCCGGTTTCGGTTGGAATCGGAGTTTCGGTCGGCACCGGAGTTTCGGTGGGAATCGGCGATTCCGTCGCGGTGTCGGTCGGCGTCGAAGTCGGGAACGGTGTCAGCGGTGTTTCCGTCTCCGTGTTGGTCGGCGTGTTGGTCGGTGTGTTGGTCGGAACGTCGGTCGCCGTATTCGTTGGGGTATTCGTCGGAGTGTTGGTTGGCGTGCTGCTCGGGGTCGTGGTCTCGGTGGCTGCCGGACCGAGGATCGTCAATTGTCCGGGTTGCGAATTGACCGGGACAGCGAAAATTCCGGCGACTGCGAACGGCTCGGGAACCGGGAGAACCGAAATCGGATACACTCCCGGCGGCGCCATGTTTGCCAGGTCAAAGCTCAGGACCATGTACGGATTCGCGTCGGCACCATCGGGCAAGACGACGGCGCCGCCGGCATCCGACATGTTGATCATCAGCGTTCCGTCGGAGCAGTCGTCGCCGGAGATTTCTGCGTTGCCGGTGGCTCGACCTGCTTCGGTCATGTCGCGGTTGAGCAAGCTCGGGCACAAGGCCATGTCGAGACCCAGCTCAAACGTCAGGGCGGTGATGCCGTTGATGCGGTCGTCGGTCTCGGACAAGCCAGAGAGAGTGATCTGGACGCCCGTGTCGCCAGGGTTGGCGACGGCGGAGCCGACGTTGATGTTGAGGACGCTGGCTGGTCCTGCGAGTGCTGAAGTTGCCAGACCGATTGTCGACAGCGCCGCCAAGGCGAGTTGCGTAAACCTGCCCATTACATGAGCCCCCTTGATCATCCACCAAAAAATTGGCCGCCCCGCAAGGTCCGTCAAGCGGCAAAAATCGTCGCTTTGCATACCATGGCGGTTGGCGACCGGCAAGGGAAAAGTCCAGAAAACCGAGGGTCGCGGTGGCGACCAGGACCGGACCCGTCGCCCTACCGCAGCAAAATGTACCGCGAGAACATCGTTGCTGCCGGGCGGGCAGTCTCAGGGGCAGATGCTGTTGACGTTGTTGAGGATGAAGGAATCGGGGGGGATGGTCGGGTCGAGAATGCGGAAGGTGGCTGGCACGATGGTTTGCAGCGTCGGCGGCAGAGCGCGGAAGATGTAGACGCCGTCGGTGTTGGCCACGGATCCGCTGCGGCTGTCGACGTCGAGCAGCGGCATGACGGCTGCCATGTTGTCCAGGATGACGGAGTCGGCGGTGATTCCGGGCAACAAGGCGCGGAAAGTCGCCGGGACGACCGTTTGTAGGGTGGGGGGGAGGCCGCGGAAGATATAGACGCCGTCGGTGTTGGCACCTGTGGTGCCGTCGGCATCGACGTCGAGGGCGCAAGTGGAGACGCGCAGGTTGCCGTGGTCGACCTGGCACGGTGGCGTTCCCGCCTCGTTGAGATCGCATGCGAGGAAGGTGAGGTTGGTCAGTCCCGGGTTGGCGCCGGCGAAGTTGATGGTGAACATCGGCCCGCTGCCGGTCAGTGGAACCTGGCACGCCATGCTGATCTGGACTTCGTTGGTCGGGTTGTTGAGATTGGACTCGACCAGGCAACTCGATGTCATCGCGGTCGCGCTGACGCCGGTGGCGACGGCGATACTTCGATTGTACTGAATTCGAATCAACGCTCCCTCGATGGTGCTGGCGTCGTCGATCTCGATCGCGACGGTGCGCAGGTTGGGGTTGGGAACCGCCAACAGAGCGCCTTCCGGCAGCGACACGGTGGCAGCGGGCGCCGTCCCGGCAGCAATGGCCAGGGCGGCCGTGGCAAGGATCAGTAGCTTGGGTGTCCCCATCTTTGTCTGCATCGTTCTTTCCCCTCGCATCGCCGGCATCAGCGGCGCTGCCTCTTTCCTCTCCGCATGCGAACGCGTGCGTTCTCTCCATCGATGCGTGCGTGTACCGACCGCAGCACGGACCTGCGGCCCGGCTCGTCGGTTGCGTCCATGTCGATGACGATTGCATAGCGGGCCGGTGTTGTCATCGATGTCCCGCTGGCCATGGCGATCTTCAGCTCACCCGGCTTAGTTTCGTGCCAAGCGAGCAATGAGCCGTTGGCGGCGCCGCGTTTGTGGACGCGGCGCGGGCGCAGGGTGTTCGCGTCGAAGCGGACTTTGATGTCGAGCGCCTTGAAGCCGTTCCTGCTGTTGACGGTGATTGGCACCAGTACCCTGCCGCGCCGCTGGCGTGCGGCGCCGACGAGGATGGTTCCACCGCCGCGCCGCCCGGACATTCCGGAGAGTCCGGCCTGAGCGCCACCGCTGTCGTTCCAATTGCCAGTGCAGTCGCCGATGACGACGGCGTGGAAATCCTGACCGTCGGGCATGCCCGCCAACGGGCTGTACTGCAGGGCGCCCATGCGGCATGTGCCCGGGCTGAGCAGCGGCTGAATCTTCGTCATGTTTTGCGCCGCCGCCGGGTTGGGAATGAAGAGCCAATCGGACTGGCAGTTGGCGGCTGCTGCAAAGGTGATCGGCATGCCGGTGGCGCGCTTGAGAATCTTGGCTGCGTCGAGCGCACTCAGGCTGCCGTTGCCGGTGACATCGCAGGCGAGCTTTTGTGCCGACGAGAGGTTGCGGACATTGACGAGGTCCTCGAGGACGAACATCGCGTCGAGGGAATCGATGGCGCCGGCGCCGAAACCGAGAGATTTTTCCGGCTCGGCCAGCCAGGTCGCGGCCTGCAGACCGTTGGCGGAGTAGGCGCCGGAACCCGAGGTCGTTGCGGTGAGCGTCGTCGGGCCGATCAAGTTCACATCGACCCCAGGGATCGCCTGTAGTGTGGTTGCATGTCGAACCGCGCCAAACAGTGCGCCGGTCGGCGGGCCCATGTCGTAGAGGGATGAGAGGTCCTCGATCCAGCGCACCGTGTGCGCGAAAGAATCGGCGATGAAGAGATTTCCCGCTGGATCGATGGCGAGTCCGGCCGGCCGTGAAAAGCTCGCCTGCGTAGCCGGTCCGCCGTCGCCCAGGTCATCGTTGGGGTTACCGCCTTCGCCGTCGATCGAGCCGGTAGTGCTTCCGGTACCCGCAGCGGTTTGAATGTTTCCGTCGGTGGTTACGACACGGATGCGAACGTTACCTGTATCTTCGATGAAGATGTTGCTGAGGGAATCGACGTCGACCGACTCCGGACCGGCCAGGCTGGCCGAGATCGCGAGACCGCCATCTCCACTGAATCCGCGGTTGCCGTTTCCCGCTACCGTAGTGATGGTGTTCCCGGAGACTCTGCGGATACGGTTGTTGGCCTGGTCGGCGATGTAGACGTTGCCGGCTGCATCGGTGGCAACGTCGCTTGGCACGGCCAACTGTTTGCTGGTTGCCGGAGAACCTTCTCCGTTGTAGCCGAAGGTTCCGGTTCCGGCGAAGAGATGAACGACGTTGGCATTCAGATCGACGCGCCTGATCTTGTTGGATGAAGGCTCGGCGACGTAGAGATATCGCTGTGTGCCGGATGGGTTCTCGTAAACTGCAAGTCCGGCCGGGCGGAGAGTGGTCGCCGAGGTAGCCGTTCCCCCGTCTCCGGAGCTGGAGGCGTGGCCGGTGCCGAGGATTCTGGTGATGATTCCGGATGGCGCAACACGGCGAACGACGTGAGCGCTGGAGTCGGCGATGTAAACGTTGCCGAGAGAATCTGCCGCCAGTCCCGCAGGAAACGTCAGTGTCGCCTGTGTTGCCTGGCCGCCGTCACCCGAAGAGCCGGGGTCACCGTTGCCGGCAAAGGTCGTGATCTGGAGGTTGGAGTCGACCTTGCGAATTCGTCTGTTGGCGCTGTCTGAGATGAACACGTTGCCCTGGAAGTCCGTTGCAACGGCGTTGGGTAGCTGTAGCTTGGCGGACAGTGCGGCGCCGCCGTCACCACCGTAGGGGAGGTTGCCGTTGCCTGCGATCGTCGTGATCTGTGGAGTGGCACTGCGGTCGACGAGGCGAAGGCGTCCATTGCCCTCGTCGGCGATGAAGACGCCCCGACTGGGGTGGGCGTCGACGCCGCGCGGGCCGTTCAAATTGGCAAGGACGGCCGGCTGATCGTCGCCGTTGTAGCCCGGGATACCGATCCCGACTGAGCCCACCCCGGCGATCGTAGTCACGATCCCTCCGCTCAATGGGACACTGCGGATCAAGTGATTGCCGGTGTCGGCCACCACGATGGCATTGGCTGCCTCATCGAATCCGATCCCCAGTGGGTTGCGAAAGCAAGTCTCTGCAGGCACGGCATTCTCGCAAAGACCAAAGCTCGAGCCGGCAAAGGAGGTGATTTCCCGGTTGGTGTCCACCCTGAGCACCTGGCTGAAACCGACGTCCGTGATGTAGAGGTTCTCGTCGTTGTCGATGGTCAGCGCCCATGGCGATCGGAAACCACCGCTTTGTCCGGCGTAGGTTTCGATGCCACCGGCGGGAAAAACCCTTCGGATACGGAGGTTTCGTGAGTCGGAAATGTAGACGGATCCCTCCGAACCAACCGCGACCGACACCGGTGCGTGCAATTGCGCCTGAGTCGCTGGTCCCTGACCGTCACCGGAGAAACCGGGCGTTCCGTTTCCAGCGATCGTCTTGATGATGCCAGTGACCGCGTCGACTCTGCGAATTTTGTGGTTGTTCTGGTCGGCGATGAAGACGTTTCCGGCATCGTCGACATCGACGTCGGCGGGGAGGTTCAGTGACGCTTCTTCGGCCGGGCCGCCGTCGCCGGTGTCACCGGCTGTGCCGTTTCCCGCCACGGTCGTGATGATGCCGGTGGCGGCGTCGATGCGGCGGACGCGGTTGTTTACCTGATCGGCGACGAAGACGTTGCCCTGGTTGTCCACCGCCGTTCCGACCGGTGTGAGAGATGCGCCGGTGGCGGGGCCGCCGTCGCCGTTGCTGCCGCCGGCAAAGCGATCGATGATGCGGACCGGTTGGGAAGCGGCCGGATGCGATAGAAGTGCGACGGTTGCCGCAATCGTGACTAGACAAACCGCGTACCTGAGCTGATCCACGACTCCACCTCCTTTGGGCGCTCCCGGCGCCCCGGCCCTGCCGCGCAGCAGCGAATCACTGTCGCTATACTGCAAAATGTACCCTATCTTCGAACGATGGAATGTACCAGCAACAAGTGCACCAAGAGTTCTCTATCCAATCGATGACCATGTGCCTCACCAGTATCGGGATGCCGCGCGGCGCGAATTTGCGACAACGTGACGGAATTGACCGAAGAATTCCTAGAACGATGTTTCCAATATTGGGTACACTCGATACGATGTGAGCCGTCAGGTGTTGAGCGAGGATCGCTGGCCGGCACTTTCCCGTATTCCCGGGAACCGTCGCCCGGGGGCTGGAAATGCGATGTAGATTTGTGATTGACTCGCGGCCCGGTCCGGTGCTAATAGGGCGGACTGAAATAACTTCGAGTCTGGGGTCGACGACATTTGTTCTTCCTCGGGAGGAGAAAAAGGGTGCGACGATGTTGAGGGTAACTAAGAAGTTCAAGATAGCGACGTTCGGGCTCTTGGCGTTGGCCGTGGCGGCGCCGAGTGCGGTTTCAGCGCAGATCAGCGCGTTCATCAATCGCTCGGCCGACGACTCCAAGGCCTACTTCACGGTGATCCGTCAGAACGCAGATTCCGTCGGCGGCGAGATCACTGCGGCGGAGATTACGACCTTGGCGGCTTCGACGCTCTCGGCGACGGACGCCTGCGGTTGGCCCGGCAGCTTGATCACCAATCCGCCGCAGCCGGTCGAGGGTTGGGCGCGAACAAACGTCGTCGGAACCCTCGTCCCAACTGCGAACATCACGCGCTCCGGGATCATTGCCGACGGTAGTGCGCCGAAGTTCAACAAGGATATGAACAGCGGCGCGGGTGCAGTCTGTCTCGGTGGTGGGTGTGACGATCCGGGCGCACCGGGCGGTGGCGATGCAGTCTGCACCGGTGTTGTCGGTGTTGATTGCTTTTGGTTCACAGCCGCGGATGGGACGTCGGTGGAAATGGCGAGTGGCGGCGTTCCGGCAATGACGGCGCTACAAAACCTCTCGTACCTCAATCCGATGTGCAACGGCACGCGAGCCAGTTACGGTTTCAATGGCAACACCGATCCAACCGTGTTGCTCGACGTTTGTGCCCTTCCGGTAGCAGAGGGAATCACGATGCCGAACGGTACCTCGGCCTTCAACGGTGAAGACGGTACCGCGATCATCTTCGTGTTCGACATCGCCCCGACGGCTTCTCTGGACGTCGCGGTGGCTGGATTCGGACTCGGTGTAAGCGAACCCAAGTGCGGCATGGGCAACACAGAGATGCGGGTTCTCAACACGGCTCGTGATCTGGCCAACCTGAACGCGCCGATTCCGACGCAGACACCAACCGATACCCCGACCGACACGCCGACGGTAACGCCGACGAATACGCCGACGAATACGCCGACGAACACGCCGACGGAGACGCCGACCAACACGCCGACGAATACGCCGACGAACACGCCGACGGAGACGCCGACCAACACGCCGACGAATACGCCGACGAATACGCCGACGGAGACGCCGACCAATACGCCGACGAACACGCCGACGGAGACGCCGACCAACACGCCGACCAACACGCCGACGAACACGCCGACGCTGACGCCGACCAACACGCCGACCAACACGCCGACCAACACGCCAACGCTGACGCCGACGAATACGCCGACCAATACGGCGACCCTGACGCCGACGCCGACGCGGACGCGGCCGCCGATTCCGGTCGTCTCTTCACCGGCGAATCCGGCTGGTCTGTTGATGATCGCTCTGTTGGCAGGTGCGATGTTCTGGGCACTGCGCCGACTGGGTAGGCAGGTCTCTTAGGATCTGCTCCCGATCTAGCTATAGCGGCCGGAGTGGAAACACTCCGGCCGCTTTTACGTGTGCGCCCGGCACGGGCGCCACCTTGGAGGTGAAAGTCCTCTCGAGAGTAGACTCGAACGATCGAAGCGAAGCGCAACTGCGTAAGGGCGACCGAGCGTGGGAAGGAAGCGTGGAGCGAAGCCATGGGCCGACGAACAGAAACCGGATACAAGGCGGAGTGGAGCAGGGCGAGCGGGCACGTGACCGCGAAGCTCTCCGAGTCAAAGCGAAGCGACGTAGATCCGGCGGTCGTGTGGTGAAGGGTGGCGTTCTTACCCGGGGAGATCTCGCCTTGTGCCTGAAAGGGCGACGTCGAGAGGCGGAGCGAGAAGTCAGCAGAGGCCATAGTAGTCGCGGACTCGCAGCGACGAAGGGCTGAACGTAGAGGAGAGCGAAACGACCGTGAGCCTCGCCGAGACAATGCCTCAGATGTCCGCGCAACTGGAGCTCCCGTTTGGCAAGAGGGGTGAATCCCCTGGAGTAGAACGGAGTGAGGAAGTCGAAGCGGCGGCGCACGGAGCCGAGCGCTCAGGAGCGAGCGGTCTGATGGGGAAGGCTCTCGAGAGCCAGAATCTCCAGGCCGCGCTGAAGCGAGTAAGGAGCAACAAGGGCAGTCCCGGGATAGATGGGATGACGGTGGAAGAACTGCCGGATTACCTCCGAGAATACTGGCCACGGATCCGCGAGGAGGTGATCGCGGGGAAGTACCAGCCTGGGGCGGTCAAGCGGCAGGAAATCCCAAAGAGCGGCGGCGGAGTGCGCGAGTTAGGCATTCCAACGGCGTTGGACCGCTTCATTCAACAGGCGCTTTTGCAGGTCTTGCAGCCTCTGTTCGACCCAAGCTTCTCGAAGCACAGCTACGGTTTTCGACCAGGGCGAAGTGCGCACCAGGCGGTGAGAGCCGCGCGGCGCTACGTCGAGGAAGGACGCCGAGTGGTGGTGGATGTGGACCTGGCCAGATTCTTTGACCGGGTCAACCACGACGTGCTGATGAGCAGGCTTGCCAGTCGGATCGAGGACAAGTCGATCTTGGGACTGATCCGTCGCTACCTCGAAGCCGGAGTGATGGTAAACGGGGTGGTGGTGGAGCGGCACGAGGGAACCCCGCAAGGGGGACCGTTGTCGCCGCTGCTTGCCAACATACTTCTCGACGAAGTGGACAAGGAGCTGGAGCGGCGAGGTCACAGGTTCGCTCGCTACGCGGACGACTGCAACGTGTATGTGCGGTCCAAACGTGCGGGGGAACGGGTGATGGGGCTGCTGCGGCGGCTGTATGGCGATCTGCGTCTGCAAGTCAATGAGGAGAAGAGTGCGGTAGAGTCGGTCTTCAAGCGCCAGTTTCTTGGATACGCCCTGTGGGTGGCGCCGGACCGAGTCGTCAAGTTCCGCATATCGGGCAAGGCCCTGGGGCGAATGAAGCAAAGGGTGCGGCAGCTTACTCGCCGTACCCGAGGACGAAGCATGGAGCAGATCGCACAGGATCTTCGCAGCTACCTAGTCGGGTGGAAGGCGTACTTCCGACTGGCGGAAACACCGGGGATACTTGGCGATCTGGACAAGTGGATTCGTCACCGCCTGCGGGCGGTACAACTCAAGCAGTGGCGTCGCGGTCGGACAGTATTCCGCGAGCTGCGGGCGCGCGGCCTATCGGTTGATCTAGCGGCTAAGGTCGCGGCCAACGCTCGTCGCTGGTGGAAGAACTCGGCTATCGGTATCCACGTCGCCCTTCCGAACTCCTACTTCGATGAGCTGGGGGTGCCTCGGCTTGTCGCGTAACCTCAAGGCCACGAACCGCCGGATGCGGACCCGCTTGTCAGGTGGTGTGGGAGGGGTCGTCAGGGCTATTCCCTGACGCCCCTATCCCGATGGTGGGCAGGGGTCTTTCGGGTGTCGCGGTTGGGTGGCGGCACGGGCCTGCGAAGCGTCGGCGTGAGGGGACGCAAGGGACGTAGGCGACGCAAGGGACTGAGCGACGAAGGGCTAGCGACGCAAGGGACGTGCTTGGTGCTGGGGCGTCAGCGTCGCAGGGTGGCGGTGCCGCTGGCTGCGGTTTCGGCGGTTGCGAGGTTTTCGATGGTGATGTCGCAGACGAGAGACTCGTCCCTGGTGTCGGTGATGACGCCGCGAATGGCGATCGGCTCGTCGGCGATGACGGACTGGCGAAAGGTCATGCTGAGCTCGTGTAGCGTCCATGCGGGTAGCAGGGCGCGCAGCGTGTCGTCGACGAATGCAGATTGCATGGGGCCGGGGAGAACGACATCGCGATAGCCGAGGCGCTTTGATCCTCTGCGATCGTGGAAGAGAACCTCGCGGTCGCGCAGGGTGGAGGCCCACGCCGAGATTTCGCGCGCGCTCGTGCCGCGGCGGAAGACCGGGCCGATCTCGGTGCCGACCTCGAGCTCGGCGACGCTGGGTAGCTCGCGATGCCGCGCCGGCGGGGTCGTTTGCTGCCGCGTCGTCTGCCGTCCCAGATCTCTCGCCGGGTGGGCGGGGCGCCAGCGAACGATCTGGCGATCGCGCACCTCAGATGCGAGCTCCCCGGCGTCGTCGCGAATCCAGACCCGGCGGGCGACGATGGTGAGAGGTCCGGAACGGCCGGTTTTGTTGAACACCTCCTCGACGCTGCCGGTCACGCTGTAGACTCGTCCGCAGCGCACCGGTGCGCGGCAGACCAGGTCGTGACCACCGTGGATGGCAAAGGCCGTATCGTGGATTGCGACCTCCGGACCGTGACCGCGCCGCAGGGCGAGGGAAAAGGTCAGCGGCGCCGTATCGTTGTCTGGCGCGGGTCGCCCTGGCGACATACCGAGTGCCGATCGTCGGACGAAAGCGTCGACCAGTTGGCGCGTCACTCGAACCCGGCCGATTTCGGTTGGTCGCGTGGGGACGGCTTCACCCAGATGCACCATCGGCTGCTCTGGGGGTGAGTGCGGCGGAGAGTCCTTCATGCCGGTGAGGACTCTCCGCCTCGTTGTTTCAGTGTGTGCGCCGCCGCCTCAGCAGAACCAATGCGGGCACGAGCAACCAGACCAGAGCGTTCGAAGGTGCCGCATCGCCGTTTGCGCGGACCGCACAACCGCCGTCGACCGGTCGTCGACCCTCGGTTGGCGTGTGTGTACGCGTTTGTGTCGGCGTATCCGTAGGCTCGGGCGTGTCGGTTGCCGCGGGTGTTTCGGTCGCCTCAGGCGTGTCGGTCAGAGTGGGCTCGGGGGTGTCGGTGGGCTCGGGCGTGTCCGTCGGTTCAGGCGTATCCGTAGGCTCGGGGGTGTCGGTGGGCTCGGGCGTCTCGGTTGGCGGTACCGGTGTGTCGGTCGGCGGAATGGGTGTGTCGGTTGGTGGGATCGGTGTATCGGTCGGCGGGATCGGTGTATCGGTCGCCGTCGGCTCGAGCGTTTCGGTTGGTGTTGCCGTCGGTTCTTCTGTCGTTGTCGGCGTTTCGGTAGCAACCGTTCCCGTCGCTGTCGCTGTCGGTGTGAAATCGACGGTGGCTGTTTCTGTCGCTTCTGCTGTCGCCGTGGCACTCGAGGTTGCCGTCGCTACGGCGGTCGCGGTGGCGCTCGGACCAACCGTCGAAGTTTCTGTCGCAGCGGCACTCGCCGTCGACGTCGGACCGGCGGTGGATGTTTCGGTTGCGGCGACACTGGCGGTTGCCGTGGACGTAGGCCCGGCGGTTGAGGTTTCGGTCGCCGCCACGCTGGCGGTCGCCGTCGAAGTTGCACCCGCAGTAGCGGTTTCCGTCGCTCCTACACTCGGAGTAGCGGTCGAAGTGGGCCCGGCCGTCGAGGTTTCGGTCGCCGCCATGCTCGCGGTAGCCGTGGATGTCGGACCGACGGTTGCCGTCTCGGTCGCAGCGACGCTGGCAGTAGCGGTCGAAGTTGCGCCGACGGTTGCGGTCTCGGTCGCAGCGACGCTGGCAGTAGCGGTCGAAGTTGCGCCGACGGTTGCGGTCTCGGTCGCAGCGACGCTGGCGGTAGCGGTCGAAGTTGCGCCGACGGTTGCGGTCTCGGTCGCAGCGACGCTGGCGGTAGCGGTCGAAGTTGCGCCGACGGTTGCGGTCTCGGTCGCAGCGACGCTGGCGGTAGCCGTCGAAGTTGCGCCGACGGTTGCGGTCTCGGTCGCAGCGACGCTGGCGGTAGCGGTCGAAGTGGGCCCGGCAGTGGGGGTCTCTGTCGAGGCCATGCTGGCGGTCGCCGTGGATGTTGGCCCGGCCGTCGAGGTTTCAGTTGCCTCGCTGGTAGCGGTCGCCGTTGACGTCGGTGGCACGGTAGCAGTGTCGGTAGGTGCGCTGGTGGCGGTATTCGTGGCTGACGCGGTCGCCGTCGCGGTATTCGACGGCGTCGCTGTCGCGCTTGGCGGCACCGGCGTATTTGTCGGAGTAGCGGTGCTCGTTGGCGGAATGGGCGTAGCCGTTGCCGTCGACGAGGGTTCGCTCGTCGGTGAAGGTGTAGAGGTTGGTTCAGCGGTCGCTGTGGGAGTCGGTGCCGCACCGGGTTCGATAATCAGCGCATCGGCGCGATCGAAAGAGAACTCCAGGGGAATCTCAACCCCTTCCATCGCGGTGGTCAGGTCGACCGTCCTGATTTCGCCGAAGTCGGCGATGTAGGCGGTTGAATCATCGGCGGACAAGGCGACGCCAAATGGGACCGAGCCCATTTCGAAGGTGACGTTGGTGTCGAGTGTTCGACTCGCGATGTCGACGAGCGAGATGGATGCATTGAAGTTGGTGACGACGGCTGTCGCCCCGTCGGAGGTGACGGCGATGCGATGCGGGCCGTCTCCGACGCCGACTGTGGTCACCAGTGACCGCATGGCGACGTTGAAGACCGCCAGTTCGTCGGTGGCGTGCTGGGCCCCGTATGCCTCACTTCCGTTTGGCAAGAAGGCGATTCCCGCGACCCGCGTGGCGACCGGAATGGAGGCGGCCACCGACAACGTGTTCGTGTCGACGACCGTGATCTCGTCCAAGGTAGCCACCCAGACTTCGTCACCGGAAGGCGAAACCGCGACGAACTCCGGTCCGAGTCCGATCGGCAACGGATTGATGCCTGCCGCCATGGCATCGAAGTCGATGAGGGTCAGGGTCGACGTGTCGATCACGTAGAGCGAAGAGGTGGTGAAGCTGGAAACGAAAACCAGGCTGTCGTCTGGCAGAATCCCGACGCCGGAGGGTTGGCCGGGAATGGTGATGGTCGCGGTGACAGTAGCTGTCGCGGTGTCGACGACGCTGACGGTGTCGAAAGAACGGTTCGCGACGTAGAGCTCGGATCCGTCCGATTGAATCGCCATCTCGCTCGGTCCGCCGCCGACGCTGATGCGGTCGGTGACGGCACCGGCTCCGAGGTCGACGACGGCGACCGACAGGCCATTCTGAATACTGGCATACATGTCCGGTTGCGCCGATGCGGATCGAGCGACCGCGGTTGCCATCAAAAGTGACAGGGTGCCGGCAGCAAACGCCTTGGCGCACGTCGATCGGGTCGTGGTAAACGGCATAGTGGCAAGCTCCGAGACGCGCGGAACGCGGACGGGATGTCGCGTTGCTTGGGTCGAGCGCGGCTCTAACACGCGAGAATCTGTACAGTACCGGCCGAGAATCGTCAAACAAAAAGCCGGCGCTGCCGGCGCCGGCGGGCTTGCGCCGCCGCCGCCGATCGTGTCTGCTGCGGCGGATTGACGATGACGGCCTCGGTTCCACTCCATACTCGGGCGATTTCACTGCGTTTGCGGTGGGCTGGGCCCAGCGAGGTGACGGTCGAGGGGCGGCTCATGGACATCCGCAAGCGGGCGATCGTACCGCTCGGCGCGAGTCTACGCGGCCCCGGCGTCGTCCACGACATGCACCTGCGGGTCGGCGTCGACACTCACTCGCTGTGTATCCTGCGCGTCGAACCGACCATGCTGGCCTACCCCTACGTGGCTTCGTCGCACACCGGCGGCGAGCACTGTGCCGGCCGCGTCGGCGACGTCCAGTCGGTCGTCGGCACGCCGCTGGCGAGCTCCTACGTCGATACGGTTCGCTCCCTGGTCGGTGGGTCGCAAGGCTGTTTCCATATCTTCACTCTGCTGCGTCTGATCGGACCGGCGGTGGTTGCCACGCTGGCGGATGAGCGCGTACGCACGCGGCTGCGAGCTGATTCGCAGCCGGCCGTGGACGAAATCCTCTGGGCCCGTAGTCTGACCGTCGACGCAACCAAGGGCGAAGGCTTGTCGCTGGCTTTGCACGGCACGCAAACCGACACCTTCCAGCGCGGCGGGCCGCCCGAAAATGGCGGTAGCGAGGAGCTCGTCGCCGGGGTCGAGGTGATGGCCGATATGAAAACGTCGTTTCCATCCCTCGATCTGTCCGTTTCCTCGGGGCGAAAGCGAGAATTGTCGCCTGGCTATGGCAACGCATCGGCGTGGAGTGGCGTGGCTGAGTTCGACGCTTTACGCGGCTTCAGTGTCCGCAAGGGCTTTTCGGCGAGGGTTCACGAAGTGTTCGACGACGAACCTGAACGGCGCCCCGAGTCCCACCTGGCATTCATGATGGCGCCGGTGGTCATGCAGAGTCTGCCGGGTTTTCTCGAAGAGATGGATAGCCGGCCGGGCCAGGGTGGGAGAGAATCCTCGGCAGGCGCCGTCGGCTCGTGCCACATGTGGCGCCCGGGTGGTCCGCTCGACCGCACGATCCATCCGCACAGGTCGACTAGCTGAATTGGCGGGGTTGAATGGCGATCGACAAAGACACTTTTCGCGCTGCAATGGGCTCTTTCGCGGCCGGTGTGACGGTGGCCACGACAGTCGGTCGGGTCGGCGAGCCATACGGCCTGACGGCGACGGCGTTCTCCTCGGTTTCCGCCGAGCCGCCAATGGCCCTGGTCTGCATCGACAAGAATTCGTCCACACATGAGCACTTTGCTGCATCCGGCGTGTTTGCGGTGAGCTTTCTCGCCACCGGCCAGGTTGACGTCTCGCAGCTCTTCGCGAGCTCGGGCGCCGACAAGTTTGGCGGCTGCGAGTGGCGCGCCGGCAGGCTCGGCGCCCCGATCATCGCCGGCACGATCGGCTACGTCGAATGCCGCACCGTGCACGCCTACGACGGCGGCGACCACACCATCTTCGTCGGTGAGATCGAAGTCGCCGAGGTCAGCGAGGGCGAGCCGCTGACCTATTTCCGCGGCGCCTACCGCGGCGTCCGCGATCTGTAGTGAAACTCGCTCCCCCTTCGCCATCCGGCTTCGGAGGACAAGTGCGCTCGTAGGCTGAGGCGCAGGCAGAGGCTATAGGCAAGGGGTGGTGTCGCTCCGCGAGGCGAGTCGGGGGTCCCCAATGGAACAATCTGGAGCCTCGGCGAGATCAATACGGCAGTTCTTCCATCCATTTGTACGTCGGGTGGTTGGTCCAGCCGTGGCGCTGGCGGGGGTTGGTGACGATCTTCACGTCGGCGAGCACCTGTGACTTGCAGGCGAGGCGGAAGCTCGGTCCCTCCCAGCCGACCTTGGCCTCTTCGTCCGGTGTCTTTTCCGACACGGCGCGAGTGTCGTCGATCTTGATACGGCAGGTGCCGCAGAGGGCGTGCCCCCGACAGTTGAGGAGGTTGGCGGGGAAGGCGTAGAGATCGATCTCGTGGGCCAGAGCGAGCTCGCGGATGTTGGTCCCGACCGGACACTCGACGGTCAGGTCTTGTTTGACGAAGTGAACGGTCGGCATGGCTGTGACCTCCTCGTCTGGATCTTTAGCAAGCGCGGACTTGCCGGCAAAGACGGGGCGCCGTGTGTGTTGCGCGGTCGCCGGTTTGACCCCCGGGCGGGTGCACGCTATCGCCCGCGGGGTGAGTAGCCTGCGCGTCGGATCGATCGTCCTGGCGGCCGGGAGGAGCACGCGCTTCGCCTCGGCCCGCTCGAAGCTCGTCCACCCCTTTGCCGGGCGGCCGTTGATCCAGTGGCCTCTCGATGCCCTGCGCTCGCTGGCCGCCAAGCCCAACGTCGTCGTCGTCGGACCGAGTAGTCGCGAAGCCGACGAGCTGCGCACCGCCTGCGGCGACGACGTGAGCTTCGCCGTGCAGCGCGCGCCGCGCGGCACCGGTCACGCAGTGCGCGCGGCGCGGTCGCATTTCGCCGGCTATCGCGGCGCGGTTCTGGTCATGGCCGGTGACCTGCCGCTGTTGCGGTCGCGCACACTGCGCCGCCTCGCCCGCGCCCAAAAGGACTCGCGCGGCGGCCTGGCGTTGCTGACGGCGTCGATCGACGACCCGCGCGGCTGGGGCCGCATCGTGCGCCGCGGCCGCCGCCTGCGCGCCATCGTCGAAGAGCGCGATGCGACGCCGGCAGAACGCGCGGTTCGCGAGGTCAACGTCGGCGTCTATTGCCTGCCGGCGCCGCTGCTCTTTGACCTCTTGCGCAAAGTCAAGCCCGACAACGTCCAGGGCGAAATCTATCTGACCGACATCGTCGAGTTGGCGCTGCTGCGCGAGTGCAAAGTGAGCACCGTTTCGGTCGATGCCGACGAGGTCGGCCAGGTCAACAGTCGGCGCGAGCTGGCGATGCTCGAAGGCGTTCTGCGCCGGCAAATCAACGAGCGCTGGATGGCCAAGGGCGTGACCTTGCAGGATCCGAGCGCGGTATTCATCGATCCCGAGGTGCGCATCGGTCGGGATACCGTGATCGGTCCGAACGTCCACTTGCGCGGCGACACGCGCATCGGCACCGACTGTCGCATCGATGGCTCTTCGTTCATCACCAGCTCGCGCGTCGGCAATCAGGTGCATCTGCGTTTCGGGGTGGTGATGACGGAGGCGCAGGTAGGGCCGTCTTGCGCCATCGGCCCGTTCGCTCACCTGCGGCCCGGTTCGAAGCTCGGCGCCAACGTCCACATCGGCGACTTCGTGGAAACCAAGAACACTTCGATGGCTGCCGGTGCAAAGGCCAACCACCTCGCCTACCTCGGCGATGCGATGATCGGCAGCGACACCAACGTCGGAGCGGGAACGATCACCTGCAACTACGACGGCTTCAACAAGTACCCGACGGTCGTCGGCGACCGCGTGATGATCGGCAGCGACACCCAGCTCGTCGCACCGGTGCGAGTCGGCGATGACGTCTACGTCGCCTCGGGCTCGACCGTGCGGCACGACGTTCCGGCCGGTGCGCTGGTCTTCAACCCGCGCTCGCAAGTGCAACGCCGCGACTGGGTCGCGGCGCGGCGGCAGGTCGAAAAGCGAAAGAAATCCAAGCGGCGGTAGGGCCGGAGCCAGAATCTCCGGTGCGACGAAGCTCCAAGACCGTCCCAAGACAGCTCCCAAGACCGCTCTGGCGGAGAAGCTCTTCACCGCCTAGACTGGACCGGCGCCGGTGGCGCGATCGTTCAGGGCCTATGTGCGGAATTGTCGGATACGTCGGTGAGCGCGATGCCAGCTCGGTGTTGCTGCGCGGTTTGCACATGCTCGAATACCGCGGCTACGACTCGGCCGGCGTGGCGGTCTTGCAGAACGGCGACTTTGGTTTGCGCCGTTCGGTCGGCAAGCTGCGCAACCTCGAAGATCTGCTCAGCGAGTCGCCGGCGCCCGGCAAGAGCGGCATCGGTCACACGCGCTGGGCGACCCACGGCCGGCCGTCGGAAGCCAACGCGCACCCGCACCGCGCCGGCAAGATCGTGCTGATCCACAACGGAATCATCGAAAACTTCCTCGAGTTGCGCGCCGAGCTGCAGGCTGGGGGACGCGACTTCTCATCCGAAACCGACACCGAGATCGTCGCTCACCTGATCGACGGCTACACCGACGAAGGCCTGGGGCTGGCCGATGCGATGCGGCGCACGGTCGGACGTCTCGAGGGGTCGTTTGCCGTCGTCGTGATGTCGAACGACGAGCCGGGGCGCCTGGTTGCGGCGAAGAACGCGACACCGATCGTCGTCGGCCTCGGTGAGGGGGAAAACTTCGTCGCCTCCGACGTTCCGGCGCTGCTCGAGTACACGCGCGAGATGTGTTTCCTCGAGGACGGCGAGATCGCCGAGATCGATCGCCACGCCGTGCGCCTCACCCGCTTTGATGGAACACCGGTCGAGCGCGCGCCGCGCCGCATCGACTGGGATCCGGTGACGGCGCAAAAAGGCGGCTACAAGCACTTCATGCTCAAGGAGATCCACGAGCAGCCGCAGGCGATCATCGATACCATGCGCGGTCGCCTCCAACTCGAAGCCGGCGACGTCGCACTCGACGAGATCGATCTCGGCGAAGGCTGGTGGGAGAAGCTCGAGCGCATCGACCTCGTCGCCTGCGGCACGGCGTGGCACGCTTGCTTGTTGGGAAAGTTCTACATCGAGAAGCTGGCGCGCATTCCCTGCAACGTCGACTACGGCAGCGAGTTTCGCTACCGCGAACCGATCCTCGACGAACGCGGGTTGGTGTTGGCGGTGTCGCAGTCGGGCGAGACGGCCGATACTCTGGCCGCGGTCGAGGTCGCCAGGGAACACTCGGTGCCGACCGCTGCCATTTGCAACGTCGTCGATTCGAGCATCGCCCGCCGTTCGTCTGCCGTGCTCTACACGCACGCCGGCCCGGAGATCAGCGTCGCGTCGACCAAGGCCTTCGTCACGCAGTTGACCGCGCTGTTGCTCTTCGCGATCTTCCTCGGCCGCCGCCGCGGCACTCTGGCGGCCGAGAACGCGCGCGAGATCATCGGCCAACTGTTGCATCTGCCGGGCCCTTTGCGCGAGGCCTTGGCGCTTTCCGAAGAAATCGATCACCTGGCGCGGCACTACGTCAAAGCCGACAACTTTCTCTACGTCGGTCGCGGACTGAACTACCCGATCGCTCTCGAGGGTGCGCTGAAGCTGAAAGAGCTTTCGTACATCCACGCCGAGGGGTATCCGGCCGGCGAGCTCAAGCACGGGCCGATCGCCCTGATCAGCGAAACCATGCCGGTGGTGGTGTTGTTGCCAAAGAACGGGTCTTTCGCCAAGACGCTCAGCAACATGAAGGAGGTTGAATCGCGTGGCGCGCAGATCCTCGCCGTCACCGATTCCGACGACGCGGCGCTGGCCGAGATCGCGCGCGACGTGATCCGCGTTCCGACCGTGCACCCGCTGCTCATGCCGATTGCCCTGAGCGTTCCGTTGCAGTTGCTGTCGTACCACGTTGCCGTGCAACGCGGCACCGACGTCGATCAACCGCGCAACCTGGCCAAGAGCGTCACCGTCGAGTAGGCTCGCGCCATGTTCTCCACCTTCAAACCGCCGCCCAAACCGCCGCGGACGATCTCGCCGATCGAAGATGCGGTCGCCGACATCGAGGCGGGCAAGATGGTCATTCTCATGGACGACGAGAGTCGCGAGAACGAAGGGGATCTGTGCATGGCGGCCGACCACGTCGATGCCAGCGCGATCAACTTCATGGCGACGCACGGGCGCGGTTTGATTTGCCTGGCGCTGACCGACGAGCGCATCCGCGAGCTCGGACTGCCGATGATGGTCGGCGAAAACCGCGCACCGCTGGGGACGGCGTTCACGGTGTCCATCGACGCCCGCGTCGGCGTCACCAGCGGTGTGACGGCGCAAGACCGGGCGACGACCATCCGCACGGCGACTCGGCCGGAGACCGGACCGCAGGATCTCGTCACCCCCGGGCACGTCTTTCCCCTGCGCGCCCGCCGCGGTGGCGTGCTCGTGCGCACGGGTCAAACCGAGGGCGGAGTCGATCTCGCTCGACTCGCGGGGCGCGAACCGGCGGCGGTGATCTGTGAGATCATGAACGAGGACGGTTCGATGGCGCGCCTGCCGGACCTCGAGCGCTTTGCCGAAACGCACCAGCTCAAGATCTGTACGGTCGCCGACCTGATCCACTACCGCCTGCAGTGGGACTCGCTCGTGCATCGCGTCGCCGACGCGGTGTTGCCGACGCGCTTTGGTGAGTTCCGCGCCTACGCCTATCGCAGCGACGTCGATGCCGGCGAGCATCTCGCCCTGGTGCGCGGCGACGTGCGACCGGACGTTCCGGTGTTGGTGCGCGCCCACACGGAGTATCTACCGGGCGATGTCTTTGGCTCGATCGCCCGCAACACCGGCGCCCTGCTGCACCGCTCCATGGAGGCGATTGCGCGCGATGGCAACGGCGTCATTCTCTACTTGCGCCGCGAGGGGCAGGGCGCCGAGCTTCTCGGCGGCGGCCGCCCGATGCCGGAATCGCCGAGCACCAAGTCGAGTGACCGGGCCATGGGGTTTCGCGAGTACGGGATCGGTGCTCAGATCCTGCGCGATCTCGGCGTCGGCAAGATCCGCCTGCTCACCAACAATCCGCGTCGCATGGTCTCGCTGCCCGGATACGGTCTCGACATCGTCGAGGCGGTGCCTCTCGACGTGGCGGCGGCAGCGAAGGCGGGTCAGTCGCCGCGCCAGAAGTCGAGCGCGAAGCGGTAGGTCAGCCCCAAGCGCCCACCGAAGTCTTCGCTCGCACCACTGAGCCCGGCGCTCGCCCCGGCGTAGGCCATCCAGGCGCCGAACGTGGCCTGCACTCCGGCGCGTACGGCGCTGCCGTCGTTGGCAAAGCGCGACCCCTCCTTGCCGTCGACCGACACCAGCGCGCGCAGATCGACACGGTCGGAGCCGCCGCCGAGCAGTGGTTGGGTGACCAGTGCCAGCGAGTAGATGAACGGATCGTCCTGGCCGGAATCGGAGACGTCGGCTCGGCCGTTGAGGGGGCCGGGGTTGCCGAGGATCTGCAGGCCGAGATTGACGTGCGCCGCCAGCGGGCCGAAATCCTTGGAGGCGAGCACGGAGATCTCGAAATCGGTTTCGTCGGTACCGAGGCGATCGACGCGGTCGGCATTGGGCAGCTTGACGCCGAAGCGCGCGCCGAGGGCGGGAACCGTTTCTCCTTCGCGCAGGAAACGAACCTTGGTGAAGATGCGGGCGTCACCGCCACCGTAGCTGTCGGCTGAACTACCGTCGGAGCGCTTCTCGTCGAGGTAGAGGAAGTCGTAGGAGAGCAGGATCTCGGCCCAATCTCCGGCGCCGATGCGCACCTCGAGCTCGGGGGCGGTGATGAGATCCTGCGAGCGCAGAAATCCACGCTCGGTAAAATGCGGAAAGCGCCGATCGCGAAAATAGGAAGTGCCGAGCGAAATCTGAACCTCGCCGGAAGGAAGAGTCAGCGCACTTTCCGTATATATGGGCCGCAAGGTTTGAGCGCTGCAGCGATCGCCGGGCCAGATGCCTGCGAGCAGAAGCGCGGTGAGTCCGAGCGCGGGAACGATACGCATTGCGGCGCGGTTATACGGGACGGGCCGTGATTTGCAAGCCTTTCGGCCCTGTGTCAGCGTACTGGGTTGACGGGCTTGACGGAGATCACTGCGACGTTGAAGAGCATCGGCGGGAGATACGCGGGCGTAGTGGGCGGTGTGGGACACGCGCGTGTCGCGGCTGCGGTCATCGCGCTGTCGCTGTTGTTGGCGCCGCACGCGTCGGCGAGCGAAAAGGTTTCACTCGAGCTGGTTGCCGACGGCCGTGCGCGCCGAGGCGCGATCCTGGCGATCGATGCAAACGCGGTCATCGCCGATGGCTGGCACGTCCACTCCAATCAGCCACCCAAGCCCTACCTCATCCCGACGGTTCTGACCCTCGACCTGCCAGCCGAGCTCGGCGAGGCGGAGATCTTCTACCCGCCGCCGCTCGCACAGACCTTTGCCTTCGCTCCGGGGCTGAAGCTTTCGGTCTACGAAGGGAAGCTCGGTATCGCCGCCGGCATCGAGGTGCCGGCGGATTATCGGGGGGATCGCCTGCACGTCGAAGCCTCGCTGCGCTATCAGGCTTGCAACGACACGACCTGCCTGCCGCCGGCCGTCGTTCGCGCTGCGCTCGACGTTGCAGTCGGCGACGCGGATCCGGCGGCAGTGAAGGAAAGCACCTTGCCCGGGGCGGGCTCCACGCCGGGGCGCGAGGCCGTCTTTGCCACGTGGTTGGCCGAGCGCGGGTTGCTCTTCACCCTGCTGGCGGTGGCGCTGCTCGGTCTCGGGTTGAACCTCACCCCGTGCGTGTATCCGTTGATCTCGGTGACGCTGGCCTATTTTGGTGGCCAGTCGGCCAGCCGTGGCAAGGTTGCCTGGCTGGCGGCCGTCTACGTGCTCGGCATCGCGCTGTCCTTCTCGGCGCTCGGCGTCAGCGCCGCGCTGTCGGGCGGCATCTTTGGTGCGGCTCTGCAGAACCCTCTCGTCATCGTCGCCATCGCCGCGCTGATGATTGCCCTGGCGCTGAGCTCGTTTGGCCTCTACCAGTTGCAGCCGCCGGCCGCCCTGATGACGTGGGCCGGCAACAGCGGTAGCGGTGCCGCGGGGTCGTTCTTCATGGGTCTGACGATGGGCGTCGTCGCCGCGCCGTGCGTTGGTCCGATCGTTCTCGGTCTGTTGCTCTTCGTCGGATCTCGACAGGACATGTGGCTCGGCTTCGTGCTGTTTTTCGCATTGGCGCTGGGAATGGGTGCCCCCTATCTGTTGCTGGCGGTCGCGGCCGGCTCGATCAAGCAGTTGCCGCGTTCGGGCGAATGGCTGCTTTGGACCGAGCGACTCTTTGGCTGCATCCTCCTGGCGATGGCCGCCTACTTCCTTTCGACCTTGGTGCCGCCGCCGTTCAAGACCCTGCTGATGCCGGCGGTGGTGATCGCGTCTGCGATCTATCTCGGCTTCATCGAGCGCGCCGGCGATGGGGTAGCCTGGTTTCCCGCCATCAAGAAAGGCGTCGCCGTGGCGATGTTGGCCTTTGGTGTCTGGCTTGCGGCGCCGGTGTCGCACTCGCGCGCCATTGCCTGGGAACACCTCGATTCCTGGCGAACAGCGCGCGCCGGCAGCGGACCCGAGCTCATCGATTTCGTCGCCGAGTGGTGCATTCCGTGTCGCGAGATGGATCACAGCACCTATTTGGATGAGCAGATCATCGCCGAAGCGGCGCGCTTTCGCATGGTCAAAGCCGATCTCACCGAAGAAGACGAAGTGACCTCCGAGATCGTCGAAGAGTTTGCCGTGCAAGGGGTGCCAACCTTGATTCTGCGCTCGGCGGACGGCGAGGAAAAACACCGGATGGTGGGCTACGTCGGCGCCGAAGAGCTGCTCGAGGCCATGCGCCAGGTTCACTGACGCTCGCGGCCGCGGCGGGCGGGTATTCTGCGCGTCGCGACAACGTAAGGTGTGTGACGCCGCGTCGCGACATCGAAGGTGCGTGACGCACTATGGATTGCAAAGCACGGCGGCGCGATGGGCCGCGCGCGCCGGGGGCAGAAGACCCCCGGCTGAAGGTCTGGAAGCCCGGTAAACCGGGCTGAGGGTAGCCCCGCAGGGGCTTTGTCGATTGAGCCGGGCGCTTCAGCGCCCGGTTTGATGGTACGCTGGATTCTCCGGCTTCTTGGCAATGCTGGATTCTCCGGCTTGTTGGGGTGTGCCGGATTCTCCAGCGTGTGATGATCGGTCCCGGTGGGAATCTTGTGTGTCGCGACAACGAAGGTGCGTGACGCACTATGGATTGCAAAGCACGGCGGCGCGATGGGCCGCGCGCGCCGGGGGCTGAAGACCCCCGGCTGAAGGTCTGGAAGCCCGGTAAACCGGGCTGAGGGTAGCCCCGCAGGGGCTTTGTCGATTGAGCCGGGCGCTTCAGCGCCCGGTTTGCTGGTGTGCTGGATTCTCCTGCTTCTTGGCAAGGCTGGATTCTCCGGCTTGTTGGGGTGTGCCGGATTCTCCAGCGTGTGATGATCGGTCCCGGCGGGAATCTTGTGCGTCGCGGTATCGAAGGTGCGTGACGCCGTATGGATTGCAAAGCACGGCGGCGCGATGGGCCGCGCGCGCCGGGGGCTGAAGACCCCCGGCTGAAGGTCTGGAAGCCCGGTAAACCGGGCTGAGGAGTAGCGCGGCAAAGGAGTTAGTGGTACAATAGCATAACTGTGTCGTATTGGAGGCTATTCTACCACATTATTTGGAGTACCTACGGACGTGAACCTACGATTGGTTCGGAACGGGGTGCGTTGATTCAAAGGGTTTTGACGAGGAAATCACTCGACCTCCGTACCCATCTTCATGCCGTGGGGAACGCGCGTGACCATGTACACGTCGTCGTATCGGTTCCGCCCTCGATACCTGTGGCAACAGCTGTAGGCGCTTTCAAGGGCGCTAGTGCTCGTTGCGTGAACCGATTCGCGAGCACCGGCGGTGTCTTCCGATGGCAGGCGGGGTATGGTGTCCTCAGTGTGAGCGAACGGTCGTTGGCGAGAGTCGTCGCGTACGCGCGGGAGCAGAGGCAGCGCCACCGAGAAGGAAGACTAGTGGCAGTCTTTGAGCGAACCGATGAAGGTGCGGACGAGTAGCCCCGCAGGGGCTTTGTCGATTCAGCCGGGCGCTTCAGCGCCCGGTTTGCCGGTGTGCTGGATTGTCCGACATATGGTGTAGTGGACTCTCCGGCTTGTTGGGGTGTGCTGGATTCTCCTGCTTCTTGGCAAGGCTGGATTCTCCAGCGTGTGATGATCGGTTCCGGCGGGAATCTTGTGTGTCGCGACAATGAAGGTGCGTGACGCACTATGGATTGCAAAGCACGGCGGCGCGTTGGGCGGCGCGCGCCGGGGGCTGAAGACCCCCGGCTGAAGGTTTGGAAGCCCGGTAAACCGGGCTGAGGGTAGCCCCGCAGGGGCTTTGTCGATTCAGCCGGGCGCTTCAGCGCCCGGTTTGCCGGTGTGCTGGATTCTCCGGCATGTGGTGTAGTGGACTCTCCGGCTTGTTGGGTGTGCTGGATTCTTCAGCTTGTGACGATCGGTCCCAGCAGGGTATTTTGGCGTCGCGACAACGAAGGTGCGTGACGCCGTATGGATTGCAAAGCGCGGCGGCGCGTTGGGCCGCGCGCGCCGGGGGCAGAAGACCCCCGGCTGAAGGTCTGGAAGCCCGGTAAACCGGGCTGAGGGTAGCCCCGCAGGGGCTTTGTCGATTCAGCCGGGCGCTTCAGCGCCCGGTTTGCTGGTGTGCTGCTCCGGACATGCTGATGTGCTGGTTTCTCCGGCGTGCCAGTGTGCTGGATTCTCCGACATGCCGGTACGCTGGATTCTCCAGCGTGCGGACTCGGGTATGACGTTGCCAGGCGGGTGTGCGAGCCGGATTGGCGGGCTAGTTGACAGGGGGGCCGCGAACGTCGACAGTGGCTCCAGCCGGTCTTCTTTTGGGTCGATTCAACGGTCGCGACCCCGCACACGCGATTGCCGGTGCCAACGACGATGGAATTTCGCTCGCTCGACCTCCCTGAGGAAGTCATGCGCGGTATCGAAGCGGTCGGCTTCGAGATCTGCACGCCTATTCAGGAGAAGACACTGCCGCATGCCTTGGCAGGCAAGGACGTCGCCGGGCAAGCGCAGACGGGGACGGGCAAGACTGCGGCGTTTCTCATTTCGACGTTCTGCCGCTTGCTCGCCAACCCGGAGCGGCGCAATGACGGGCCACGAGCCCTGATGATTGCGCCGACGCGTGAGTTGGCGGTGCAGATCTACAATGACGCCGAAGCGCTCGGGCAGTTCACCGGCCTCACCTTTCGCGCCGTCTACGGCGGCGTCGACTACGCCAAGCAGCGCGATACGCTGCGCCAGGGTTGCGATATCTTGATCGGTACGCCCGGCCGTCTGATCGACTACTTCAAGCAACGCGTCTACAACCTCAAGAAAGTCGAGGTGCTCGTCATCGACGAGGCGGATCGCATGTTCGACATGGGGTTCATCGCCGATCTGCGCTACATGCTGCGGCGCTTGCCGCGCTACGATCAGCGCCAGTCGATGTTGTTCTCGGCAACGCTCAGCTTTGCCGTCATGGAGTTGGCGTACGAGCACATGAACGACCCGATCAAGGTCGAGGTCGCGCCCGAGCAGGTGACGGCGGAGAACGCCGAGCATTTACTCTATCACATTTCGAAGGAGGAGAAGTTTCCGCTCATGCTGGGACTTCTCCGCCGCGATCCACCGGAGCGGGCGATGGCCTTTGCCAACACCAAACGCGAAGCCGAGTGGTTGGCTCTGCGTCTCGAGGCAAACGGTATCGAAGCGCAGGCGTTGACCGGCGATGTGAACCAACGGGTGCGGTTGCGCATTCTCAACAGTTTCAAAGAGGGGAAGCTGCCGCTGTTGGTCGCCACGGATGTCGCCTCGCGCGGCCTGCACATCGACGGTGTTTCGCACGTCTTCAACTACGACGTACCGCAAGACCCCGAGGACTATGTGCACCGCATCGGTCGAACGGCACGTGCCGGCGCGTCGGGAAAGGCGATCACCTTGGGTTGTGAGAGCTGGGCGGTCGGTCTCGAGGCGATTGAGAAACTGATCGGCTTTTCTCTGCCTGTCGAGCACGTCGAAGACGAGATGTTGGCCGACGCGGTCGAGCCCAAACGCCGCCCGCGGCCGAGGAGCAGCGGACCGCCGCGGCGCGGCGGCCGGTCAAACGGTGGTCGGCCGGGCGGTGGTAAAGGTCGCAAAGTGGGCTCATCCGCACCCGGCGGTAGCGAGGCAAAGCGCCGTCGCCGCAAGCCGCGCCGGCGCAGTGGCGGCGAAAAGGGTGCCGCGTCCACCGACTGAACGGGTGACGGCGCCACCTGTCCTGCTGTCGGTTGCGGCGGGGTTCCTCGTCGCCGCGCCTTGGCTGCGGTTCTCGCTCTACCCGCTGGCTTGGGTCGCCTTCGCACCGCTACTGCTCGCGCTGTGGTCCGGGTTGTCCGGGCGCGCGGCCTTCGCCTGCGGCATGGCGGCGGGGTTGGCGGCAAACGTTCCGGCGTTCTGGTGGCTGATCCACACGATCGATGTCTTCGGTGGCTTTCCGGTGCCGGTCGCAGTCTTCTTCTACCTGTGTTTGTCACTCTACTCGGCAGCGCAGCTCGGATGCTTCGCGCTCGTCCTGCGGCGACTCGGGCCGGGTCCGCTGGCGCTGGCGGCGCCGGTCGTGTGGGTGGCACTCGAGTACCTCTACCCGAATCTTTTTCCGTGGCGCATGGCGAACTCGCAACGCGAGTTGCCGCTGTTGATGCAAGTTGGCGACCTCACCGGTCCCTATGGTCTCAGCTTCGTCATCGTGTGGGTGAGCGCGGCGCTGGCAGCCACCATCCGCTGGCGCCGCTGGTGGTCGTTGGTGGCGGCGCTGGCGGCGCTCGCCTTCGTATGGAGCTACGGTTTGGCGCGTTGGCCGCAAGTCGAGGAGGCGCTGGCGACGGCGCCCACGTTGCGGGTGGGACTGGTGCAGGGAAACGTCGGCATCGTGGAAAAGAGCAACGCTGCCTACTTCGACATCAACGTCGAAAAGTACCGCGCGTTGTCCAAGCCTTTGCAGCGGGAGGTCGATGTTCTGATCTGGCCGGAGACCGTTGCGCACGAATGGATCCCTCAGCGAGCGCGGCGCCTGCAGCCGCCCGAGCATCCGTTTCCCGGGCTCGAGTCGCAGCTCATCTTCGGCGGCCTCGGCTATGAGTACGGCAACCGCGAAGAGCCCCGGCGCTACAACGCGGCGTTTGCCATCGATGGCGATGGCCATGTGCTGGGGCGCTACAACAAGCAGATCCTTCTTCCGTTCGGCGAGTATCTGCCGCTGGCGTCGTGGTTTCCGGCGCTCGAGGCTTTGAGCCCCAACACTGGCGAGTTCACGCCCGGCGAAGGCGCCGCGACGCTCGACGTGCGCGGCGGCGCGAGGTTCGCGCCTCTGATCTGTTACGAAGACGTACCCGATCGCATTGCCCGCGAGATGACCCGCGCCGGCGCGAACGTTCTGTTCACGATCTTCAACGATGCGTGGTTCGGCGACTCGATGGCTCCCTACCAGCACGAGGCGATCGCCTTGTGGCGCGCCATCGAGAACCGCCGCTACCTGGTGCGCGTCGGCAACGCCGGCGCTACGGGTGTCGTCGATCCCTTTGGCAGGGTGACGGATCGAACCGAGCTGTTCAGCGAAGAAGTCGTGCGAGCCGAGGTCTCGCTACTCGACGTGGAAACGTTCTACACGCGCCACGGCAACGTCTTTGCCGCGGCCGTCGTCGCCCTGGCCGCGCTTTGGCTGGCAGCGCTGCTGAGTCGTTCGCTCAGGCGCTGACCAGGATACGCGGACCACTCGGAACGAGCGGCGCGTCTTTGTCTTCCAGGGTTACGTACATGAAGGCAATCGGCGCCGTGTACGAATCGACCGGAACGCGAAAGACGGCGGCGACGTCGCCCTGGGGCGATGGAACGAGATCGGCGCAGTAGACGTCGTCGGCGCCGACGCGAGCCCACAAGCGGTAGACCTGACCGGCGGTGGTGGGCACACCGCCGGTGATCACGATGGCGCCCTTCTGGCCGTCCATGTCGAGCGTTACGCCACCGCTGGCTGCTGTCGCCCGGTCGTTTCCGGCGAGGGCAAAGCGGTGAACGACGTTGGGCTCTTGGATCAAACGGGCGAGCTCGCGCTCGACACCGAGCTCCCGGCGCAGCTCGCCGTTGCGCCAGCCGAAGAATACGGCGAGCAGCGACGCAGCCACGGCCGCCAGGGTCGACCAGGGGACGCGCCGGGTGTTCGCTCTGGCTGGCGAAGGCCTGGTCGCCGCCGCGGCGCTCAACACGCGCTGGCGCAGTCCGGGTGGCGGTGCGGTGGCGCTGGCAAAGGCGAGATCGTCTACTGCACTGGCCAGAGTGTGTGCCGTTTCCCCATCGGTGCCGTCAGGTGGAACCTGGCGGGGCGCGTCTCTGCTGAAGGCGTAGGCGAGCTCGGCGTCTCGACGCGCGGCGGCGTCTTGCAGAACCAAGGCGCGCAGCTCGGGTGGTGGCGTCGCGACGCTGGCGTAGGCCAGCAGGTCGACGACGGTGCGGACGGCGGCGAGCTCGGCGCGCAGCTCGGCGTCATCGTCGAGGCGAGTCTCGATCTCGGTGCGCTCGGCCGTCGAGAGTTGGCCGAGGACGTAATCGAGCAGGACTTCGTTGGCCGTCATCCAGCTGCCCCGACGTCGGCCAGGCTGTTCTGCATGCGCAGCAGGCCGCGCCGCGCCCAACTCTTGACCGATCCGAGCGGCGCGCCGAGACGCTCGGCAATTTCGCTCTGGCTCAAGTCACCGTAGTAGGCAAGCTCGATGACTTCACGCTCGCGCTGGGCAAGTCCGTCGAGCGCCTGACGCACTCGCTGGCGCCTCTGCAGCAGCGATACCTGTTGTTGGGGGGTCTCCGGTGCCGCTGCCGGCGGGTTGCTCTCGCTCCAGCCCTGCAGCAGGCGGAGGTGTCGCTTGCGTGTGCGCAGGCGGTCGATGGCGCGCGAGCGTGTCATGCTGGCCAGGTAGGCGGGCAGCGCGCCGCGCGATGGATCGTAGGCGTGCTTGGTGCTCAGTCCGACGAAGATTTCCTGGGTGATGTCCTGGGCCTCGTCGCCGTCTTGCAGGATGCGCATGGCCAGCCCGTAGACCAGACCGGCGTAGCGATCGTAGAGCTCGCCGAGAGGCTCGTGGTCGAAGTGCAGTGCCTCGAGCAGCTCGGCGTCCGAGCGCTGGTCCCGGCTCGTCTCGTCGCCGGTTTCACTCATGTTTGCTCCGCCGGTGGGGCCAGATCGACAGACCGGTGATTGCGTCGCCGCCGCCGCCGATCGGGCCCTTCTCCGCGGCAGCTCCGGTGGCGAGATCGACTTCGTAGAGCCTTCCTCCATGCGCGAGGAAGGCCACCTCTTCACCGCTCGCTGTGGTCGAGATCTCGAAACCGAGCTCGCCGCTGAGCTCCACTCCGAGGCGGCCGACCGTCGTCATCTGGCCGCTGTTGGGCGGATCTTGGATGACCAGCGTGGCGAAGCGGGTGTCGATGTTGAACATCACCGTCGAGCTGGTTTTCGCGACGTTGCGCGTATAGGCGACACCGGCGATCGCCGGCGCTCTGCCGGCGTGAACGTCGCCGGCTTGGTAGGCGACGCCGCGGTCGCGGGCGCTGGCGCCGAGGCGAACATGGACGCGCAGGTTGTCGCCGTTGGCACCGACCAGGCGGAGGCGGTCCGCCTGCGGTGTGAAATCAAACCCGCACGGGTGGCAGGGCGGTAGTGGCAGGGTCATCGAGGCAACGAAGTGCGCCGCCCCATTGCCGTCGATCTCGTAGATCTCACCATTCCGATTGAGCGCATACAGTCCCGCGTCTGCGGGGCGGTAGTCGAAGCCGATCGGTGTTCCATCGAAGCCGGTCAAGCGAAGGCGCCGCGCGGCCGCGGGTCGTGCCGCATCGAAGATCAGCAACTCTTTGTTCTCGGTCAGGGCGGCGAGATCCACAGCTGCACATGGCGTGCTGGAGATGATCGCACACAACACTGCTGCAGCGACGTCGCGGGCGCGAGAACGAGGTTGGAAATCCATGGCTCTTTTCTGCGTATCGCCTTCGACCCTACCAGCAATGGGACTCCGTACGCACGAGATACGCCGGCAGCGGCGTTTCGGATGCAAGAAAAAAAACATCGCAGATTTGCGCATCCGCCGGGACCTGCCGGTGCGTAGGTGGAGAAAAACAGCGGGGCGAACACCCCGGAAAAGGAGAAGAAGGATGAAGAGAGAGATTCAAACGGCAGGAGCAATCATCTCGGCAATCGCGCTGGTGGGTTCCATCGGCTGCAGCTCGGATTCGGCTGCGGCGCGCGAGGCGGCGGTCGTCGGCAACGACCGCAACTCGGTGGCCAACGCCTTCGTGCAGCCGGTTGGCCAGGCGGAGTCGGGCAACGACCGCGATCAGACGTTGCAATTCGGCGACGTGTTGCGCGGCAGCGGCGGTGAGGACACTCTCATCGGCTCGCTCGGAATCGACGTTCTCTTTGGCGAGGCTGGGGATGACATCCTCGTCGGTGGTACCGAGCACTTCAATCCGAATAATCGCGACCGTGCCTTCGGTGGTGGTGGTGACGACGTCTTCATCTGGGCGCCCGGTGACGGCTCGGATTTCTTCGACGGTGGGCCGGGTACGGATGCCGTCGTCTTCGGTCTTCTCGGCGAGTCTCAGCCCGACGGCAACGTCGAGTTCAAGGTCAGCAACGACCAGGTCGCCGGCGAGGTCTTCATCGATCCAGTGACCGAGACTCCGGTCGTCGACGTCACCAACTCACCCGGTTTTTGTCCGATCATCGATGCGAGCACGAGTGAGGATGCCGCGGCGGAGCTCGACTCAATCGGCTTGTCGCATCTCGTACAGTTCGTCATTCGCGGAATTCGCGACGCCTTCGAGGCGGGCGAGCGCGAGGACGACAGCGGTTTGCGCGTCACCCTGCACCTGACCGACGTCGAAGTGCTCGTCTGTGCCGATCGCGATGGCGGCGACATCCTGATCTTCGATCTCACGACGGCACCGGCCACTGAGATTTCGATCGATGCCGTCGAGAGCGCGGCGCTGCGCGCACAATTGGAGCGCATCGTGTTCTGATCTGATTCGACCCAGAGAAAGCGAAAGTGGCGGGGCGATTGCTCCGCCACTTTTCGTTTCGGACGTGTGTGATACGCGTGAGCCATGCGCTCCGTAGGGTTGCTGGCGGCGTTCGCGCTCTCCTTGCTGCAACAGTTTCCGTTGCGCGCACAAGTCGAAATCGGCGAGCACCTCACCCTGCGCGCCGATGATCGCATGCGCGTCGAGGTCACGGATTGGTTTTCTCCCGAACCCGGCCGCAACCCGGGTCGCTACGAGTTGGTCGCGAACCGACTGCGTCTGACCGCGACACTGACCTTCCCCAGAGTCCACTTCGTCGCCCAGGTGCAGGACTCGCGCATTGGCAACCTGTCGAACCGATCGATCGTAGCGCCGCTCGGGCCACTCGGACCGGGCGCTGTCTACCTCGCTCACACCCGCGACCGCTGGCAGGGTGAAACGGTTGTTCACCAGGCATTTGCGGTGCTGCGCTCCAAACGAAGCTCGCTCACCGTCGGCCGCTTCGAGCACTCCGACGGCGCCGAGACGACGCCGGGCAATCGAACTCTGGCGACGTTGAAGAGGGTGAGAATCGCCGAACGCCTGATCGGACCGTTCAACTTCACCCACGTCGGCCGCAGCTTCGACGGGGCGAGGTTTTCGTTTCCCTTGCGCGGCTGGACCTGGACGCTCTTCGGTGCCAGACCGACCCATGGTGGTTTCGAGGTCAGTGCCAACCGTTCACTCGACCGAGTGACCCTGGCCTCAGGCAGTGTCACTTACAGCGGCACGGCAGCGCAGATTCCCCTCGACGTGCGTGCGTTCTACCTCTACTTCGACGATCGTCGCCGCGACCCGGTAAAGGTCGACAACCGGGCTGCAGCGGTGCGTGGCGCCGACGAAGACGCGATCGCCGTCCATACCGTCGGCGGACACGCCCTTGCCGAGATCGAAGCTGGTCCCGGGACGGTCGATGGCCTGCTTTGGGTGGCGTTGCAAACGGGAGACTGGGGCCGGCTCGACCACCGCGGTTGGGCTTTTGCGATCGAGGGGGGGTATCAGTTGGCTCGAGTTGCCGGTCAGCCTTGGCTGCGCTTGGGGTACAACGCATCGTCTGGCGACGGCGACCCGGCCGACGAT
This sequence comes from uncultured Binatia bacterium (SeqCode), assembly GCA_965216585.1. Taxonomy (GTDB): domain Bacteria; phylum Desulfobacterota; class Binatia; order HRBIN30; family CADEER01; genus CADEER01. Next base: position 3,212,790 of record CBDCGC010000003.1, read on the forward strand.
CGCCACGAGACCTTTCTGACGCCGCTGCCAACGGCGCGCCGCTATGCGCGTTTTCCGTTTTTCAACGCGATGAACCTGCGCGACACCTTCGCCATGCTGGTAGTGCGTCCCTTCGCTGGCGCGACACTGCGTGCCGACTATCATTGGCTGCAGCTCTCGCAGCGCCAGGATCTCTGGTACAACGGCGGCGGTGCCACCAACGAGCAGATTTTCGGCATCGTCGGACTACCCGGCGGTGACACCGACCTCGGCCACCTCGTCGATTTATCGCTCGACTACCGCTGGTCGAAGCACCTCGGCGTGAGCGGATACGTCGGCCGCGCCTTCGGTGGCAGTGTCGTCCGCAACAGCTTCACCGACCACGGCGCGACCTATGGCTACGTCGAGATCCGCTTGTCGATATGACGACTCCGACCCACGAGGCGTCGAGGTGCGCCTGTCGATGTGACAGGGCCTGATGACTGAGGATTTCACCCAGAGGGAAAAATCTCCACTGTGAATTTTGACTACAGGTGAGAATTGCCGTACCCTTCTCGAATGGCCGAGCGGCGGCGCTACCTCGAGCCTCAGATTCGACAGGATCTTGCCCGCAAGATGGTTTTCGTTGCCGGGCCTCGGCAGGTCGGCAAAACAACGGTTGCAAAGCGTCTCCTCGGTAGAGACGGGGCCTATCTCAATTGGGATATTGCCGAACACCGAGAGAAAATCCTCGCGGGTGAGCTTCCCACTGCGTCATTGTGGGCGTTCGACGAGATTCATCGATATCGAAAGTGGAGGCAGTTCCTGAAGGGCGCTTTCGACGGTCGACGGAAGGATCAACAGATTCTCGTTACCGGTAGCGCTCGGCTCGACTTCTACCGATATGGCGGTGATTCACTGCAGGGCCGCTATCACCTGTTGCGTCTGCACCCCTTTACCGTTGCCGAGCTCGGAGTTTCGTCCCCTGCCGATTTCCATCAGCTACTCGCGCTGGGGGGATTTCCCGAGCCGTTTCTAGTGGGGTCGGAACGAGAAGCGCGACGGTGGTCGCGCGAATACCGCAACCGTTTGGTCAGAGAAGAGATCTCCACGCTCGAACGTGTCCAAGATCTGGGAAGCGTCGAGCTGCTACTCATGCGCCTGCCGAAGCTCGTCGGTTCAACACTGTCGGTCAACGCCTTGCGCGAAGATCTACAGGTCAGCCACAAGACTCTCTCCAAGTGGCTCGCCGTGCTCGAACGCCTGTACGCGTTGTTTCTGCTCGCGCCTTTTGGCTCGCCGCAAATTAGAGCGATCAGGAAGGCGCGAAAGCACTATCATCTCGATTGGAGCCTCGTTCTCGATCAACCGCAGCGCTTCGAGAATCTCGTTGCCGCACACTTGCTCAAGTGGACGCACTGGCAGCAGGATAGCGAAGGTCGCGAGGCTGAGCTTCGCTACTTTCGCGACAACGATGGGCGTGAAGTGGACTTCGTCGTGACTGAGAACGGTGAACCAACGCTCTTGGTCGAATGCAAGTGGGGCGACTCTGGGGTTTCTCCGAGCTTGCGCTATCTCAGTGGAAAGTTCCCCGGTGCCGCCGCCTGGCAAATCAGCGCCGTGGGCGTCAAGGACTTCGTCTCCAAAGATGGTATCCGTGTCGCCCCGGCGATCGAGCTGCTCGGCGAGCTCGTGTGAGCTGAGACATCCGCCCACGGAGCAACCTCGCTCTCGTGAATATCGCCAGCCTGCATGCGTCGGAACACGCAGAGTAGGAGACGGGAATGAACAGCAGCAGGGCGAACGAATCCGGATTTACACTGATCGAGATCATGGTGGTGGTGTTCATACTCGGACTTCTGGTGGTCCGGGTCGTCCCCAATGTCATGTCCTATTTCGGGAGCGGTCAGTACGAGCGAGCGAAGAGCGACGTCGCCGCCTACGTCGAGGCGGTGCACTTGTTCCGGCTGGACAACGGCCGGCTGCCGACGGCGAGCGAGGGGTTGTCGGTGTTGGTTCCGCCGCCGCCCGCGAATCTGCCGCGCTTTCGCGACGGCGGCTATCTCGGCAAGTCGTTCGTCAAACGCGACCCCTGGGACAACCCCTACGAATACCGCCGAGACGGGAGCACCTTTGCCGTCGTCAGCTTCGGCGCCGATGGCCGCCCCGGAGGCCGCGGCAACGACGCCGACATCGACAGTCGTTTCCTCTGAACGGCTAGCCCGAGCGCGGTCTTTCTTGTTCTCGAACAATCCGGGGTAGCCAGCTCCCCGTTTGTGTCAAATCGGTGATGCGATCATCGATTTGACACGCCTAGTCAATAGTATAACAATTTCAGAATGTTGGAGAGGCAACTAAGTGAGTCTCTGATTGCTGCTGCGGGTCACGATCCGGTCGTAACGCTAACGGGACCTCGGCAGTCGGGGAAGACGACACTGGTGCGGCACTGCTTTCCCGACCACCTCTATCAATCGCTCGAAGCGCCGGACGTTCGCGCGCGTGCCCTCGATGATCCACGGGCCTTTCTGGCTCAGCGCCCGCGAATGGTTCTCGATGAGATCCAGAAAGCTCCCGAGTTGCTTTCCTATATCCAGGGGATTGTCGACGAGGATCCGACCGCGGGTCGTTTTATCGTTACCGGTTCTCAGAATCTCTTGTTGATGGAGTCCGTCTCCCAAACGCTGGCGGGCCGGACCGCGCTGTTGCGGCTCTACCCGTTGGCTCTGTCGGAGATGCTCGGTCGTCGTGGGTTGGATCCGAGCAGCCTTCTACGCGAAACACCGAGCCTCAGCCCGCCGGCGGCGGATTGCTGGAGTACGGTGTTTGCGGGGTTTTATCCGAGAATCCACGACCGGGGGCTCGAACCGCAGGCGTGGCTGAGTGACTACTTCAGAACATACGTCGATCGCGACCTGCGCGAAGTCATGCAGGTTGCCGATTCGCAGACCTTTGAGAACTTCGTTCGCTTGGCTGCAGCGCGGACCGGGCAAGAGCTCAACTTCGCCTCTCTTGCGGACGACGCCGGCGTTACCCGACAGACGGCGAAAAGGTGGATTGGGGCATTGGAAACCGGTTTTCTCGTCATCACACTACCGCCCTACCACGAGAGTTTTCGAAAACGGCTGCGGAAACGGCGCAAGCTTCACTTTCTGGACTCCGGATTGGTTTGCTATCTATTGGGAATCCCAGATGCGGCGACGTTGGAACGACACCCGCTGCGAGGATCCATATTCGAGTCGTTTGTCGTTTCGGAGCTCGTCAAGGCGTTTGCGAATCAACGGAGCGAACCCCGTCTCACATACTGGCGCGACAGCACTGGCCGCGAGATCGACATCGTCGTTGGTCTCGGAGAGGATGCACTTCCAATTGAAGTGAAGTCGAGTACGACTTTGGCCCGCGACATGATGAAGACGCTTCGCTGGTGGAACCACTTGGACGGCAACCCCTCCCAGGGGGGAGTCTTGGTCTATGGAGGGTTGGAGGCGCACCTGGTGCACGAAATCCGCGTGCTACCGTGGTACCTTCGGTAGATAGCATACTTGACAAGGATCTATTAGGCATATAATATGAGTATATGCCCAGAGACTACCGAAAGCTGAAGGTGTTCTCTCTGGCGGACGAGTTGGTGGCGGACGTCTACGTCGCTTCGCGCCGCTTTCCGCCGGAGGAACGGATTGGTTTGCAGGCACAGTTGCGGCGCTCGGCGCTGGCGGTGCCGTCGAACATCATCATCGGTTGTGAGCGTTCGTCGGACAGCGAGTACGTCCACTACAGCGGCGCCGCTTTGGCCAGTGCCTCGGAGACGCGCTACCTGCTGCGCATTGCCAACCGGCTGGGATATTTGGCCGACGAGACTTTTCGCGAGATCGAAGATCGCTACGACCGCTTGGCCGGCGGCTTGTTCAAGCTCATCCGCGCCGCGCGCGACGGCGACGGTGGCGATCGCGATACGAAGAAGCGGCGCGCGCGCAACGGAGATGCGCGCGATCGCAGCTCGGCGACGAGCTCGCGGCGCAGCGGATGGGATCGCCGGGAGCATCGCGATGGCGAGCGCGACCGCGATGGCGACCGCGAGCGCGACCCGGACGATCTGTAGCCGTCAACGGTCGGCGTCGCTGCGTCGCTGGGCGCGCTGCAGCGTGCGCAAGGTGATCTCCAGCACGCGGATGCGGGCGTGCCACTTGTCCTCGCCGGCGATGGCGTGCCACGGCGCCTGGCGGGTGTGCGTCTTGCGGAACGTTTCGTCGGCCGCCTCGATGTAGGCGTTCCACTTCTTGCGATTGCGCCAATCTTCGTCAGTGATCTTGTAGTTCTTGAAGGGATCTTCCTCTCGGGCGCGAAAGCGGGTCAGTTGCTCCTTCTTGCTGACGTGCAGCCAGAACTTGAGCAAGACGGTACGGTCGGCGACCAGGGCGCGTTCGAAGTCGTTGATCTCGGCGTAAGCCCGTTTCCACGCCGCCGCTTTGCAGAATCCCTCGACACGCTCGACCAGCACGCGGCCGTACCAGGAGCGGTCGAAGACGACGATCTGCCCTTTGCGCGGCATGCGGGTGTGAAAGCGCCAGAGATAGTGGTGAGCCCGCTCTGCCTCTTCCGGTGCGCCGATCGGGTGCACGGCGAAGCCGCGCGGATCGAGGCGGCCGGTCAGCCGCCGGATGGCGCCTCCTTTGCCAGCGGCGTCCATCCCTTCAAAGGCGATGACGGCGCCGAACCTCTTCTCATCGCGCATGCGCGTCTGCGCTCGCAGGAGCTCGAGCTGTAGCTCTTTGACGCGCTTGCGCGCTCGCTTCTTGGAGTCGACCCGCTGGGTCAGGTCGATCTTTGCCGTCGACGCGTAGGCGGTGGCCATCTCATCTCCCCAATTCGTGTCGCAGCGCGTCCTCGAGGTGGTCGAAGCGGAACGCGTACCCGGAGCCGAGCAGCTTGTCGGCGGACACGCGCGTGCTGCCGAGCAGCAGCTCTTCGGCCATTTCGCCGAGCGCGAGGCGCGCCGCGAACGCCGGTACGGGAAAGAGGGTCGGGCGGGACAGCACGCGGCCGAGGGTTTTGGTCAGCTCCCGGTTGGTGACCGGGTTGGGAGCGACGGCGTTGACCGCTCCGCTGATGCCGGTCTCGTTCAACGCGTGCAAGATGCAACCGAGCGCGTCGTCCAGGGCGATCCACGACACCCATTGCTCGCCGCTGCCGAGGACGCCGCCGAGGCCGAGCTTGAAAGGCAGCGCCATCGTCGCCAGGGCACCGCCGCGGCCCGACAGCACGACGCCGTAGCGCAGGTGAACGACGCGAATGCCGGCATCGCGCGCCGGTGCCGCGGCATCTTCCCACGCCGCGCAGACATCGCTGAGAAAGTCGCCGCCGCGCTCGTTCTCCTCGCTCATGACCTCGTCGCCGCGCTCGCCGTAGAAGCCGATAGCCGAGGCGCAGACCATCGTCTTCGGCGGCGTGTCCAGATCGGCAAGCGCCCGGGCCAGCAGACCGGTGCCGCGAACCCGGCTGTCGAGAATGCGCTTCTTCTTCTCTTCGCTCCAGCGCCCGCTGGCGATGCTCTCGCCGGCGAGGTGAACCACCGCGTCGTAGCCGCCGAGCTTGGCGGAATCGATTTCGCCGGCGGCAGGGTCCCAGCGCACGCCGCCGTCGCCGGCGCCGCGAACCAGGCGGGTGACGGTGTGGCCGCCGGTGGTGAGGAAGGGAACCAGTGCGCTGCCGATCAGACCGTTCGAACCGGAAACCAGGACCTTCATGTCTTCCTTGCTCCTTTCGTGGGCGGCGACGTCGCCTGCCGTCGTCGCGTGGCGGAAGCGAAACATCCGTTCGAGGCGCGCTCGAGCCGGAGCGCCGAAGAGATTGCCCAAGGCGCCCATGGGCAGCTCGTATTCGATGTCGTCGACGAGGTTGCAGGCGCGCTCACCGGCAGCTTCGGTGCGGTGGGTGTGTTCCCACTTTGCGAACGGTCCCTTGATCTGCACGTCGCAAAAGCTCTCGCCCGGGCGGTAGTCGCGGTGCTCGGCCAGCCAGCGGATCGAGGCGGGCGGCTTACCCATCTCCAGGACGACGCGGTCGCCGTCGCGGATGCCGCCGTGGCGCTCGACGACGCGAACCGCTTCCCACGGCGGCGTAAGCCGTTCGAACGCTCCCGGGCGTTCGTGCCAGGCGAACACCTCCTCTGCTGGCGCTTCGATGCGCGTTGAGCTGGTGAAGCGCGGCATCTTCTGAACGTATTGAGAGAGCGGCGGAAGTCAATCACTATGGACCGCTGGGAGAGCGGCGCGGAAAACGGATCTCATGCAAGTGGGACTGCATGGGCGGATTCGTGTTCGCGTCCGATCGCGTACATAGTGGCCGTTCACGCGGGGACAGGGGATAGGTTCGTGGCGAGTGGAATGGGTTGGTTTCGATTCGTGTCGTTGGCTGTGGTTGCGGGGACGATCAGCTTCGCCGGGGCTGAAGAGATTCTCTCGCCGCAAACGTTTTCCGAGCGATTCGCGCGGGAGATGCGCGAGGCACTGCCGCAGGGAGGCGTCGAGATCGTCTCGCCGCTGCAGTTGCGGATTTCTCTCCGCAAGTCGGGCGATTCGACAGTCTACCTGAGCGAAGCGTTCGAGCAGTACAAGCAGGATCCGGACGCGGGTGAAGATCTGATTGCCCGCTACGTTGCTGGAGCGCTCGAGTCGGTGCGGGGCGAGACCAAGATCGATGCGACGAGGATCGTTCCGATCGTCAAGCCGCGATCGTGGCTCGCCGACGTGCAGGAGAGCGCCGGTGCCGGTGCGGTCGTCTACGACCTCGTCAACGAAGAGTTGGCAATCGTCTATGCCGAAGACTCCGACAACAGCCTTTCCTATTTCGCCGCGTCGGAACTAGCCGAGTCGGCGATCGACCGCGCCGGATTGCGCCAGCTCGCCGCCACCAACCTGGTGCGCATCTTGCCCCAGATCGAACGCCTCGGTGACGATGGATTCTATACGATCCAAGCCGGCGGCGATTTCGAAGCGAGCTTGTTGGTCACCGGCACGGTCTGGACGCGCGAGAGTTTCCCCGTCAAGGGGGATCACGTCTTCGCCGTGCCGGCGCGCGACAAGCTCTACGTCACCGGCAGTGACGACGTCGAAGGGTTGAAGAAACTCCGCGAGCTTGCGGCTCGCCTCTACCGCGAATCGAGCCATCGTGTGTCGGACAAAGTCTTTCGCTTGCGCGACAACACCGTCAGCGTCATGGCCGAGGAGTAGGTCAGCTTTCCACCGCATCCCGCGGCACGCAGCGCCGCGGGACCAAGAGTGACCAAATACTATCACCCAATACCCGTGGGGGCAGAAAAGGGGGACAGGCACCTATTATTGATATCAACTCTTCGGATTCATTGATGAATTCGGCGATAGTAGGTGCCTGTCTCCTTTTTTCCCCTCAACGCAGCGTACATTCAATGATTAAATAGTAAGGGAGCATTATGAACACTTCTTCCCCTTCTTTTCGTCAAGAACTCGAAGAATCGATTGAGTCGCATACCCTCGTCAGAATCACCCGGTCAGTTTTCGAAAGTCCTGGTTCGTTCGTCGATTGTTACGTTCTGGAGGCAACTCTCGACTATGTTTGCTGTCTCATCGTCGATGACCGTGTTCGCTACGATGGTTTCGAGATATTTCGTATTGCTGATATTTCGTCGTTGCAAACCCCAGAACCCTACGCTGAGTTTCATGAAACCGCTCTTCTCCTCAGGCGGGAAGTTCCACCTCCCTACCCAACAATAGAGCTATTGAGTATCCGCACAATTCTGAGATCTCTAAACGACGTGTTTCCTTTGCTGGTTATCCATCGTGAGGGCGTTTCAACTACGACGTGTGAGATCGGAACCATCACTGACTTTCACTCCTCTTCCTATTGTCTGTGGGAGATCGGTCCCGACGCATGCTGGGATTCTCATGTATCTGAATACGATTACTGTGATGTCACGCGAATCGGTTTCGCTGGCGAATACGAGACTGCACTGGCACTAGTTGCAGAAAATCGGTAGCTGTACGCTTGTAAAAGGAAATGCTCGCCGTTATGAAATGCGGGGTCGGACCAATACAACTTTGTTTCGTCGTTGCGAGCACTATTTCGCCCCCTTCGCCTACCTGCGCGACGTCATCGACCGGGTCAGCACCCACCCGATGAGCCGCATCGACGAGTTCACGCCATGCCGCTGGAAAGAGCGAAAAGTCCGCGTGCATGCCCAATTCTCAGGTACCCTTGAGCTGTCAATCGGCGTTGAAAGCTGACCCCCTCTCGGTGTCCGATACTGACCCCCGGAATCAGCGATTTCTCTTCTTGGATTTCGCCCTATCGGAGCCGACGGCAGTGTCACCCTGAGCGATCGGCTACGCTATCTCTGGTGGCGTGCACGGTATGGGTGACAGTCCGGGATTCTTTCAGTCGCGCGATCGCACCGGCGCGCCGAAATTGCTCAGCCGGGCTCCTGTTCGGAGCCGGGCGCGCGACGTACGAGGCCGCGGTAGGCGTCGGTGGCGCTGCTGCCCTGGTGGACGACGCGGTAGACTTCTTCGGCGATCGGCATGTCGACGCCGTAACGGCGGCTCAGCTCGATCACCGACTTGCTCGAGTTGACGCCTTCGGCGACTTCTTTCATCTCGGCGATGATCCCGTCGATCTTGCGTCCTTTGCCGAGCTGCTCGCCGACGTGGCGGTTGCGGCTCTGCGGACTGGTGCAGGTGGCGACCAGGTCGCCCATGCCGGCGAGGCCGGCGAAGGTTTCGGGCTGTCCGCCCATGGCAACGCCGAGGCGGGTGAGCTCGGCCAGGCCACGGGTGACGACCGCGGCCAGGGTGTTCTGCCCAACTCCCATGCCGGCGCCCATGCCGGCGGCGATGGCGATGACGTTCTTCAGCGCCCCGCCGAGCTCGCAGCCGACGACGTCGCGATTGGGGGAAAAATTGGGGACAGGTACCTATTACTGTCCAGATCTTAAATAATTCCGAGTAGTTGGAGATCAAAACAGGTACCTGTCCCCAACTTTCCACGAGGTGCACGGTCTGCCGGGTGGGGTGAAGACCCTGCAGCACGACTTCAACGGCAACCGCACCCACAACCACAACGGCCAGGACTACGACTACGACCACGAGGACCGTTTGGTCGGCATCACCATTCCCAGCGCCGATCCGGTTTCTTTCTTCTACGATGCGGACGGCACCCGTCGCGCCCGCGTGGTTCATGCCGGCCCGGGCGGCAACGACAAGCGCATCACCCGCTATTTCAGCGATCTCGTCCACACCACTGCCGACGGTAAGACCGTGCGCCGCTACTTTCTCGGCGGCACGTTGATCGCCAGCCGCGAAATCGATGACGACGCTTGGCAGGTGGCGTCGGTTCCAGCGCTCAGCGGACCCGACGGCCCGATCCAGGTAGCGGTGTCGACCTGGCAGGGCAAGCCGGTGATGGTGATGGGGCTCTCTCCCGGAGCGCAGGGGGCTGCTGCTGCTGCGATCCTGCTGCTGGCCACGGCGCTGGCGATCCCGAATAGAAAGAGAAGCCGAGTCGTCGGGCTGCGCATACGCAATGGTCAGGTGGTCATCCTCGCCGTGCTCTTCCTCGTCGGCTCGACACCGTGGCCGCTGCTGGTGCGCCCAGCGCAGGCACAAACGGGGCCGAGTGAAACCATACGCCACTTTCACCTCGACCACCTAGGGTCGACGCATGTCCAGCGACACCCAGTCTTCCGAGTTAAAACGACACCCAGTGTTCCGAACGACGCCGGGGGAATCCCTGGCGTTTGGGGCGTCACGTAGGGAGGCCGTAGGCCGACCGCAGTGACGGCCCAAACGCCGCGCGCCGGCCGCGCGCGGCTCGGATCGCGGCCGAGGGAAGCCCCAGGATCGATTCAACGGCTGCGCCGAAGGGCTGGGCCCGCATCGAAAATCAGCTACTTGCGGCGACGGGCGCCTCATGACGGATTCTCCGTGCGCTCCTCGAGCTCACGCAGCCGGTAGCTGCGGCCGCGGATGTTGAGCACATGACTCTTGTGCAGAAGCCGATCGAGAATGGCGGTGGCCAGCACCTCGTCGCCGGCGAGCACCTCTGGCCAGTCGCGGATGCCCTTGTTGGTGGTGATCAGGATCGAGCCCCGGCAGTACCTGTAGGAGACGAGTCGGAAGAAGAGGCTGGCCTCGGCGCGGCTCATCGGCTCGAAGCCGACCTCATCAATAATCAGCAGCGAGACGTTCATGTACTTGCGACGCCGGAGCCGAGTCGGACTGAGATCGGCATCACGCTTCATCGCCGCCAGCAGGTCCTCGAGTCGGTAGAAGATCACTCCGAAGCCGTTCTCGACGGCACGCACGCCGAGGGAGACAGCCAAATGCGTTTTCCCCACACCCGGCGGCCCCTGCAGAAGCAGCGTGTGAGACTCGCGGATCCACGCACAGGTGCCGAGCGTCTCGATGCGCGAGCGCTCCACCGAGGGCTGGAAGGCAAAGTCGAAGTTCGCCAGCGTTTGCCCCGTCGGCAGTCCCGAGAGCTTCATCGACGTACGGATGCGCCGCTCCTCGCGCTCGGCTAGCTCGACGTCGAGCACCGAGTCGAGGAACTGGTGCGGTGAGACGGGGTCTTTGACTGCTGCGGTCACCTTCTGCTCGAGCTGCTCGGCCGAGTGCACCAGGGCGAGCCTGAGCAGCCTGTCGCGCGTCGCATCCAGGTCCACCTTCGGCGCCGGCTTCTTCTGCCCGGGCGGATTCACTCGCGTCGTCGTCGTCATCGCGCCGCCTCAGCCAGCGCCGCGTAGAGATCGACCGGGCGGCGATCCGGGGTGAGAGCAGCGATCTCGGCAAGGCGCCGCCCCATCCGCCCCAGCGGGGTCGGAGGTAGCACGTCGTCGGTGGCCTCGCCTTCGAAGTGCGCCGGGTCGATCACCAGCAGATGCTCGGTGTGGCGCTCGTGCTCGGCCACGATGCGGCACTCGGCCAGAATCTGCACCGTTCGGGCGCAGCCGCGCACTTCCACCGTTCTGCCCACGTGGCGAAACGGTACCGAGTACTGGTGGCGCTCGAAGCTGACCAGGCAGTCCTTGCCAACCGGGCGGGTGACGGCGATGTCGAACGGCTCGGGCAGCAGCGGCAGCTCGGCGAGGTGGTGCTTCTCGGCTTCCCAGGCCTCCAGCACGCTAGTCCCCGTCGCCGGGCAGATGCGACGACGCGCCCGATCGAGCGTGCGCCCGTCGCTCCACTCCTGCAGGTGCTCCACACTGTCCCACTCCCGCCCGCTCGGGTCGGAGCTGGCGCGCTGATCGCGCACGCCGCGCTCCACCTTTCCCTTGAATTCCGGTGCCCGCGGCGGGCACGCGTCGATGTGGAAGCGCATCGACTCGGCGTAGCGCCTGTACGTCGGGTGAATCTCTCCCCAGGCGCCAGCACCGCGGATGATCGCTGTTTTCGGATTGTCGATCCGTACCACCGCCGGAACACCGCCCAGACGGCGCAGCCCGCCGTTATGAACCGACAGCCAGCTGAGTTCGTCCTCACGTTCGGACCACACCACCGGATCGTAACGCGAATGCGATAGTTTCAAATGAAATGCATGCATCGGCCGCTCCCGGCCGCCGATCATCAGGCGCGGAAACTCCGCCCAGTCCGCTTGGGCTTGCGCCCCGGGCGGCGTCTCCACCCTGCGCCGGGCGCGACGTTTCGGCGCCGGGTAGCGCCTCTTCATGAACCGCTGCACCGAGCGCACGCTGCCCGGGTAGTCGTGTTCGCGCTCGAGGTACTCGTGCAGCAGCGTCACGTTCACGCCGTCGTCGCTGGCCGCGATCTCCTCCAGCCATCTCGCGATCGCCTCGGCGAACCCGTCCGCCAGGTAGCTCTGGCGGCTGCGGCCGTCCACCGCCCCTTCGGCCTGTCGCCGCAGGTGGTAACGCACCGCTTTCTCGTCCACGCCCAGCTTGCGGGCTATCTCGCTCTTCGACACTCCTCTACGCGCGAGCTCTTTGATCGTCATTCGTGCCTCCAGTCCGAGCTTCGCAGCCATCCACCACCTCCACGGTGGCCAATCTTTCCACAGCTGCGTCCTTGATCAGGCTCGGAATACTGGATGTCGCCTTACGACGATCGTAGGGCGTCGCCCTACAACGCAACTCATCACCGGTGAGGACGGATTCCCAGCCGAGCAGATCCGCTACTTCCCCTACGGCGAAGTGCGCGGCCGCTACGACATCTACGGCAACCCGATGGGAGCGCCGAACCCCGAAGAGGTCAAGCACGAGTTCACCGGCCACGAGACTGAGCTCAATTCCGGTCTCGTCTACGCCGGAGCCCGTTTCCTCGACCCGGTGACGGCGACGTTTCTGACCCAGGACCCGGCGGCGGAGTTCCTCAACCCGTATACCTATACAGCGTGGGATCCGGTGAACTTGACCGACCCGACCGGCGAGTTTCTGGTGTCTTCACTCGTCCCACTCATACTAAAGGCGGTTCTAGTTGGCTTTGTCTTTTCGTTTGCTCGCGCATAGGCCAATAGATCGTGCGAACTTGAGACTAGTCCGCGATGATCTGATAAGTGCCCTAAGCAATTTTGGGCCTGTAAGGCAGTAGAGTTTGTGCCATTGGTGCTGTTTAGACTGTAGATAATGGAGTGGCAATAGAGATACTGAATGAATGGACTCGATACGTGGTCAAGAAACTGCTGGCGGCGTGCCCACCAATTAGGCAAGAGTTAGATGAGTACCTCACCGACTGGCGCGCGACCCCCGGTTTCGAAGACGCATTGCATCAACCCGGACCCTACACGATTGGTTCCGACGTCGTAGTTCCATTCATTCTCAGTAGTATGGGGACGGAATCTGGCGACAATAACATCTGTGCCTTGTTGTTTCTGATTGAAGAATTTGCATCCTCAGATTACGAAGAGAACAGAGGGCTAGCCTCAGATATGTTAGAGGCTTTAGTGGAGTCTAAGCCATTTGTGTTGCAGTACGGTCAGCGATTGGGCGTGGCGTCACTAAGAGAGCTTGGGGAGTATTGGGTAAAGGCTGAACTTCGGCCCTACATCGGCCGGGATGGGATTGAGCGCCCGCCCCCACCGAATTGTGATGCTGGATTCGTGAATTGGTTGCGGTATGGATGGATGCTGCTTCGCCGTGGGTGATTCTGCCTCTGCTATCAGGTAGGTACCTCCAGCGAGGGATATCCACACGATTGCGTTAAAGAAACGCAATCGTGGACAAGGTTGAACGGTACAACGTTTGCAATGGCAGCAGAGGGGGAGAAAGTCTCGAGGAGCTGTCGCGGGAGTACCGAGTAAACCTCTTTCCAACACACGAGAACGGGCAAGTTTGCAAGTTTCAGGTCGTGCAAAGGCGGGGTCGGACCAGTGCAACTCGTTGAGAACGTTTCTCTTTGAAACGATTTCTGGACGATTTTCGTCGTTGCGGGCACCATTTACATCCAGAATCGTTGCCGTAGGGGATCCTTGGTTTGCGCCGACCTGGGCCAGCTATTCAGGTACAATCAGGTCGATATTTCGGTCGACTATCGGGTATAATCGGGTCTATAATCGGGTATGCTGCGGATTGAGACGATTGAGATTACCCCAGAGCTACTTTCGCTTCTCTCGGAGATCGACGAGTTCAAAGGGGCGTGGCGCGCTTTAGGGCGGCTCGCACCAGACCGCCTGACGGCGTTGCGGCGGGTGGCAACGATTGAGAGCATTGGCTCATCAACACGGATTGAGGGGAGCAGGCTCAACGACCGTGAGGTCGAGCAGCTGATGAATCGCCTGGAGGTTCGTCGTTTTGAGACGCGCGATGAGCAAGAGGTGGCTGGCTATGCAGAGGTTATGGAGACGGTCTTTCAGTCCTGGGCTGATATTCCACCTACGGAAAGACATATTCAGCAGCTTCACCGCGATCTTCTGCGACACAGCACCAAAGATGAGCGCCACCGTGGTGCCTATAAGACTCTGCGCAATGACGTCGTTGCCTTTGGTGCCGATGGTCGGGAGGTGGGGGTTCTGTTCGAGACGGCTACGCCGTTCGAAACTCCGGCGCGTATGGCCGAGCTGGTGACCTGGTTGCAAGAGGAGCGGGAGAGGGGCCACCTGCATCCGCTTTTGATGATCGGTGTCTTTGTTGTGGTCTTTCTCGAGATCCATCCTTTTCAGGATGGCAACGGGCGCCTGAGCCGTATCTTGACGACGTTGCTGTTGCTTCAGGCCGGTTACGCCTATGTGCCCTATTCCTCGCTCGAAAGCGTCATCGAGAACAGCAAGGAAAGCTACTATCTCGCTCTGCGCGAGACTCAAACCACGATCCGAACGGATAACCCGAATTGGCAGCCGTGGCTCCTGTTTTTCCTGCGAGCTTTGCGGCACCAAAAGCAGTCTCTAGACACCAAGATCGCACGTGAGCAACGCGCGCTGGCAGATCTTTCAGAGCTGGCAATCCAGATCCTTGACCACGCGCGCCAGCATGGTCGTGTGACCAACCGCGATATGGCTCGCGAGACAGGCGCTGGTCCGAATACAGTGAAGGCCACCTTGCGCCGCCTTGTCGAGAAAGGCTGGCTCGAGCGCCACGGTGGCGGCCGATCCACCTGGTACAGTTTGCGGTAGAGTTCAAAGCACGGAACCAGCATCGCAGTGGAGCGGCTCGCGAGCATCACTCGGTCCTACGGCAACTTGTAGGTGCAAAAGCGGGGTCGGACCAGTGCAACTCGTTGAGAACGTTTCGCTTTGAAACGATTTCTGGACGATTTTCGTCGTTGCGGGCACCATTTACATCCTGAATCGTTGCCGTAGGGGGTCCCCCTTTCTCTTGGGCGAAGAGATGTCGTCAGCTCGCAGATCTGCCGGTAGCGGCGCGGCCTTGCGGCAAAGGACTCTCCTTATGCGTGGCAGATCGTCATTCGTGCGCTGCGCCGCGTGGTAGCGGAGCTCGTCGACTTCCCGCTCGTTCGCAGCGATCGTCCCGGCTCGGTTAGCATCACGACCTCTGACATCGAGGCTGTCGAACTCGGTGATGGAGCCGGTCGGTGATCGCGATTCACTGTGCGACGTCAACGTTTTGGTTGCGTTGGTGCACGAAGGGCACGAGCACTTTTCTGTGGCGCAGCGCAGGCTGCGCGGAATTCATCGCCCGGCGTCAATTTGTGTTTGTCGCGTGACACAGCTCGGGTTGTTGCGTCGACTGACCTCGCCGCGGATCTTTGGCGAGGAAGCACTGGCAGCGAGTGACGCCTGGACGGTGCACGAGACGATGATGAGCGACCCCCGATTTTCGTATGTCGACAAACCACCGCGATTGCGATCCATTTTTCTGTGATGCGACTAGCGACCTGCAGCCCGGCGCGGCGATCGGCACGGATACCTTCCTCGCCGATTTCGCCCGCGCTGCCAACCTGAGTTTGGTGACGTTCGATCGCGGCTTTCGGCGCCTCTCGGGTGTAAGCGTTGTGACGCTCTCATAGGAATTCTAGGTCGTACAGCCCACGAATGGGGCGCGGCGGGTGAGCGTAGCGATCCGCGAGAAACCGCGGACGTTCTGGTGGGCACTGACCGGCTCATGGCGAGCCGTGCCGGTTGATCGGTTGTCCCGGGCGCCGGAGCGTTCGGCTGCAGGTAGCCCTGATTGGAGAGCACCAAGGAAGGCAAGTTTGTTGGGTAATGACTTGCTAGGACGGGTATTACCCAATAGAATTCAATTTCATTGGGTAATACCCGTATGGACGACCTCATTCGATACCGGCGGCAGGAGCTGGCTTTCCGTACCCAGTACGCAGAGCTCAAAGAACGAGTCCTCGCCGTGGGTTCCCTGCTGCCCGGAACACCTGGAACGGTGACCCGGCGTACCGGGACGGGACACGCGTACTGGTACCGAGTCTACTATCCGGTCCCTGGCAAGCAGAGTGAGTCGCTGGTTTGCAAGGATGGTGACGAGGCGACGTTGGAGGCGATGCGCGAGCGGATTGCATTCGCCGGGTGGATATCGAAGCAGGTTGCGGCGTTGCGCAAGCTGGGGTTTCAGGTTTCCGACAAGTCCGTCGCGCGTGTCCTCGTCGAGCTCCACAATCGGGGCATGTTCGACGCCGGGCTGACCCTCGTCGGCACGCTCGCCTACATGGCGTGGCTCAACGAGCTTGGCGCCGTCGCGGTGGCCGCGCGCACGCAGGACATCGACCTCGCACGCAAGCAGCGACTGAAGCTGGCGGCGCCGCAGTCGTTCCTGTCGACGATGCAGGCAACCGAGCTGCCCTTCGTCAACGTACCGGGCATGGGCCCCGATGCTCCATCGACCTCGGTCAAGCTTCCCGGAGTAGAAGGGCTTCGCGTCGACCTGCTCGCTCCCGGAGAGCCCGTCGGCAAAGTGATCGGGCTGCCCGAAATCGAATGGTGCGCGCAAGCGATTCCTCACTACGACTATCTTCTCGATGCACCCGAGTCAGCCGCCATGCTGGCCGGTGGTCACTGCGTGCCGGTCCGCCTGCCGCAGGCGGCGCGCTTCGTATGGCACAAGCTACACGCGAGCAGTCGGCGCCGCGGGTTTCGCGAGAAGGCCGACAAAGATCTGCGACAAGCGTTCCTTCTCGCACACATCCTGGCAGATCAGGACCCGGACAGCCTGGTCGCCGCCTTCGCGAGCGCGGACGAGAAAATGAAAACCTCCGTTCGCCGAACGCTCACGGGGCACCGCGAAACCGACTTCGGCAGTCAGGCACTGAGCGACATCATCCGCCAGTGCGCCGGCTGAACACGTCAAAACGTGGCAGCCAACTCGGTCTCTGACGCCCGGCGGCAGCTCGGTAGAGCTTCGTCGCTTCCCTGCTTGCCCCACCCTCCGTTCGCCGCTACCAAAACCCAGTCGAGCCGACCGCGCCGAATCCAGATTTGGAATCTCTCTTTGGAATCTGGAATTCGAGCGCGGGGGGCAGAAAAGGGGGACAGGCACCTATTATTGATATCAACTCTTCGGATTCATTGATGAATTCGGCGATAATAGGTGCCTGTCCTCCTTTTTTCTGGACGATTTTCGTCGTTGCGGGCGCCATTTCGCATCCAAAATCGTTTCCGTATGGGGTCCTTCTTCTTAGGGGAAGAGATGTCGTCAGCTCGCAGATCTGCCGGTAGCGGCGCGGCCTTGCGGCACCGGACCCTCCTTGTGCGTGGAGAATTCGAGAATTCGGGGACAGGACTTGTCGAACCGGCTATCGAGCACGAACACGGCAGGGTTCGCTCAGCCGGGCTCCTGTTCGGAGCCGGGCGCGCGACGTACGAGGCCGCGGTAGGCGTCGGTGGCGCTGCTGCCCTGGTGGACGACGCGGTAGACTTCTTCGGCGATCGGCATGTCGACGCCGTAGCGGCGGCTCAGCTCGATCACCGACTTGCTCGAGTTGACGCCTTCGGCGACTTCTTTCATCTCGGCGATGATCTCGTCGATCTTGCGTCCTTTGCCGAGCTGCTCGCCGACGTGGCGGTTGCGGCTCTGCGGACTGGTGCAGGTGGCGACCAGGTCACCCATGCCGGCGAGGCCGGCGAAGGTTTCGGGCTGTCCGCCCATGGCGACGCCGAGGCGGGTGAGCTCGGCCAGGCCGCGGGTGACGACCGCGGCGAGGGTGTTCTGCCCAACGCCCATGCCGGCGCCCATGCCGGCGGCGATGGCGATGACGTTCTTCAGCGCCCCGCCGAGCTCGCAGCCGACGACGTCGCGATTGGTGTAGACGCGGAACAAACCACTGCGAAAGACCTGCTGCAGCTCGCTCGCAATGGTGTCGTCGCTCATGCCGATGACACTGGCGGCGGCAAAGCCGCTCATGATTTCCTTGGCCAGATTGGGGCCGCTCAGCACGCCCATCGGGTGCCCGGGCAGAGTCTGCTCGATGACCTCGGTCATGCGCAGCAGGCTGCTCTGTTCGAGCCCTTTGGAGAGACTGAGCACGGGCACCCACGGGCGGATGTGCTTGCGCACTTCCGCGCAGCACTCGCGAAAGCCGTGTGAAGGTACGCCGACGATGACGACGTCGGCGTCGCGCACCGCCTGGTCGATGGCATCGGTGGCGCGCAGACTCTCCGGCAGGGCAAAGCCCGGCAGGTAGGTCTCGTTGGTATGCCGTTGGTTGATCTCCTCGGCGACCTCGGCGCGCCGCGCCCAGACGGTCGTCGGTGCGTTGCGGCTCGCCAGACACGCCACCGTCGTGCCCCAGGACCCAGCGCCGAGGAGACCAACCCGCAGCTTCATCGGTTCACGCCAGGTCGGCCTGCTTGTACATCGAGACGACGGCGACACCGCCGAGGCCGAGGTTGTGCTGCAGGGCAACTTTGGCGCCGTCGACCTGACGCTTGTCGGCCTTGCCGCGCAACTGCCAGGTCAGCTCGCTGCACTGCGCCAGACCGGTCGCGCCGAGCGGATGTCCCTTGGAGATCAGACCGCCCGAGGGATTGACCACCCACTTGCCGCCGTAGGTGACGGCACCGGAGTCGATCAACTCACCGGCCTTGCCCTCCTCACAGAGGCCGAGGCCTTCGTAGGTGACCAACTCGTTGGCCGAGAAACAGTCGTGCAGCTCGACGACGTCGACGTCCTCGGGGCCGAGGCCCGATTGCTCATAAACTTTTTGCGCGGCCGAGCGCGTCATGTCGGTGCCGACCAGCTTGATGCAGCTCTTGGTGTCGAAAGTGCTGGGAAAGTCGGAAGCCATGGCCATGCCGGCGATCTCGACGGCCTGATCCTGCAGGTTGTGCTTCTTGACGAATTCCTCGCTGGCGAGAACGGCGGCGCCGGCACCGTCCGAGGTCGGGCAGCACTGCAGCTTGGTCAGCGGCTCGTAGACGACCGGGGCGTTGAGAATGTCGTCGAGCGAGTACTCGTCCTGGAACTGCGAGTAGGGATTGTTGACCGAGTGCTTGTGGTTCTTGTGCGCGATCTTGGCCAGTTGCTCCTTGGTCGTGCCGTACTTCTCCATATGCTCGCGCCCGGCGTTGCCAAAGAACTGTGGCGCCGCCGGTGCGTTCTCGAAACCGCGAAGGTCGACCATGGCCTGAAAGTGCTTGTCCATCGGCATCGTGCGATCGTCGTACTTCATGCCGAGGGAGCCCTTCTCCATCTTTTCGAAACCGAGAGCGAGAACGCAGTCGGCGAGGTTGCCCTCGATGAATTGTTTGGCCATGAACAGCGCCGTCGATCCGGTGGCGCAGTTGTTGTTGACGTTGTAGACGGGAATTCCGGTCAGGCCGAGGGTGTAGACCGCGCGCTGGCCGCAGGTCGAATCGCCGTAGCAGTAGCCGACGCAGGCCTGTTCGACCTCGTCGTAGGGGATGCCGGCGTCTTCGAGCGCCCGGCTACCCGCTTCCTTGGCCATGTCGGGGTAGTCCCACTCCTTGGCCCCGGGTTTTTCGAATTTCGTCATACCGACGCCGATCACGAATACTTTTCTTCCCATGTGCTTTTCCTCCTTGTCGTCGGGCCAGAAAGCTGTGCCCGCAAGCCGCGAACATCGATGGTTCGGCCGGGCAGGTCAACCGCGCCGCACGGCGCCAACGCCCGGCCGGATCGCGGTACGTTCACCGGCCTGGCTGGTACCAGATCGGCGAGGTCCAGGCGCGCTCCTGGATGATCGGCGAATAGAACGGCTCCTCTTCCTCGCGCTGGCAGCACCAGTGGTAGATGGGGCCGGATGCGCCTCGCTGATGAGCTGCGTTCGTCGCCCGCGCGGCTTGTGCGTCGCAATCCTCTGCGAAGGGATTGACGCCGGCCGCCATGCACTGCAGCGTGCTCCAGCGGCAGGTTGGGTTCTCCAACACCCGCGCGTAGTAGAAAGCGGGTGTGCCGGGGTCGAACGCTTCATCTTGCCAGACGGCGCACAGTTGCTTGGCGCCGCTGCCGCGGCGTTCGCAGTTGGCTCGATCGACGGTCGCTTCGCTGTTGGCACTGCCGGCGACGTCGAAGACTTCTTCGCGCGCATGCCCCAGATCGTCGACCCAGCCTTTGACGATCTGGATGCGCTGCAGATCGGTGCCGGGAAAGTTGGGGGTGCCGGCATCCTTGAGGGCGCTGACGAGAAAGCGCGGACGGCCGCCGGGCGGTGCCGGCGGCAGATCGCCGCCCATGGCGACGCCGTCATAGCCGCGTTGGACGAAGTCGCTGGCGTCGCAAAGGTCTTTGGCCAGCTCCCAGCCGGCGAAGAAGCGGACGATCGGGCGGGTGCCGCTGGTCGCGTAGGTCTCGCGGCGGCGCATCGCAGCGAAGATGGCGTCGCGCGAGTTCTCCTCCGCCCAGACCACCGCAAGCCCGCCCGGGTTGTCCTGAAAGTGATCCTGGATGTTGCGGACGCCGCTGTCGCGCCGGCCGAGGTGGCCGACATAGTCGTCTTCCACCGTCGCACCGGGAATCGCGTTGTGAGTGTCGGTGCTGCCGATGAAACCCATTTTGAATGGGTTGATCTTGCCGCGCGCCTGCAGCGCGAGCCCGTCCTTGAGAGCGTTGCGCACCATGTTGCGCCGGGCGAAATCGGCGAGGCCGACCGGGCCGCCGTCTTCTTCCTGGAGCTCGCCCTGGAAAAAGGCGAGAGCGAGCAGGCTGTCGGTGTCGTTCTGCTCGAAGGTGCAGAGCTCGTCGCTGGTGCCGACACCGGCCTGAGCGAGGCGATCGAAGCGGCACTCGGAGGCCGCCTTGTGTTGGATGAGCTCGACCAGTGGCTCGAATGCCAAGCGGTCGCGCGCCTCGCTGTCGTTGGCCGGGTCGGCGAACATCAACCCGCGGGCGAGGTTGGAGTTGTGGGGGATCGCCATGACGTCGCAGCCATCACCGCGCTCGGTGCATTCACTGCGCAGCCGCCGCCAGAGCTCGGGAATGTTGTTGGCGCCAACCTCGATCGCCGAGATCGCGGTTCGCGTCACACGGTCGTTGCGGAAGATGACGTTGCGGTGGAGATTGCCGTAGTTGGGCGTGTCCGTGTATTCGTAGCCGACGAAGGTCGTGAAGCGGCACTCGGCACTGCGGTCGTAGTGCTCCTCGGCGGCGCGTTGGACGTTCTCCCAAATCCGCGCGGCGTGTTGCTCGCACTCCGAGCCCGGCAACGAGCAGATGTAGGAGCGATCGCGCGGTACTTCGTTCTGCGTGATCACCTGCGTCCACGAGCTGGCGCCGAGGAGCTGCAGGATCAAGTACTCGCTGCGCGTCTTGATGCACATCGGTGTCCAGTAGGCGAGGGAGTACGGCTCCTCCGAGCAGGTGTGAATCTCGCCGAAGAGCTCGGCGTGGTCGGTGACGGCGGCGAAGTCGAGCGGCCGGCGCAAGCGCGTCGTGACCGTCGGAAAACCGTTTTCATCCGGCATCGCCAGGGGTTCGCCCTTTGCGTAGCGATAGGCGCCCCACGGATCGTTGCGCTGTCCCGAGGTGAACGAATCGAAGGAGTAGCGCGTGTGCACATGCAGGTCGCCAAAGAGCGGCCGCCGCAGCGGATCGAAGTGCTGGCAGCGCGGGCGCTCCTCACTGCGTTCGAAGGCGTCGTCGCCGGCCGCTGAAATCGCGAGCGCGACGATGGCTGCGCAGAGCAAGCGCGCCGGCGGTGTCGACCAGTTGCTCAAGGCACGCCGTAGAGTCGGGCCGCGGTGTCGTGCAGAACCCGCTGCAGAGTCGCATCGGGTACGCCGCTGAGCGCCTTGTCCGCGTAAACACGGGGATGCGATCCGGCACTGGCTGGGCCGGGAGCCTGGCAAGTCGGATGCGGGTAGTCGGTCTCGTACAAGATGTTGTCGGGGTAGGCCTCGAGAGCCGCTTGCAGGCCCTGTTCTTCAAACCAAAAGCTCGCATAGATTTGCCGGCGGAAGTACTCGCTCGGCAACAGGTCGTATTCCGGATGCTCGCCGGTCACGCCGTTGTTGTGCCACTGCCAATCGAGCGCTTCGAGGACGAAGGGAATCCAGCCGGCGCCGCTTTCGACCGAGACCATCTGCAGCTTTGGAAAACGGTGGCAGACGCCGCCGCAGATCAAGTCGGTCATGCAGCGGGCGTTGTCCATGAAGGCATTGGTCGAGATACGCGCGAAGTTCGCCTTGAAGCCGATGTCGGCCGGATCTTCCAGTAGCTCCGCCAGGTCGCCGCCACCGACGTGAAACGAGAGCGTCATGCCGGCGTCCTGTGCGGCGGCCCACAGCGGATCCCAGTGCGGGTGGCGGAGGACGGGTTGTTCGTGGTCCTGCGGTTGGTTGCACATCAGCACCGCTTTGAAACCGAGGTTGGCGCAGCGCTCGATCTCGGCGACGGCCGCCGCGACGTCCCAGAACGGTGTCGCCATGACGGGAATCAGTCGCTGCGGGTCGGCGGCACACCAATCGAGCAGGAAATCGTTGTAGGCGCGCACGCACTCGAGCATCAGCTCCGGGTCGCCGACCTTGCGAAAACCACCGGCGCCGAAGCCGCCGACGTTGGGGTAGAGTACCTGGGCGTGGAACTTCTCTTCATCCATGAACGACAAGCGCGCCGGCGCGTCGTACATGCTGGCGGGAATGTCGGCGTAGCCGTCGCGGAAATCCGGCGGCGTGCCGGTATGACCGGCCATCGAGTAGGCGCCGGGCATACCGACCGGCGTGTCGCCGACGAACCAAAGATCCTTGCCGTCGACGCTGCGGATGTGGGGGACACGATCACCCCACTTCTTGGAGACCCGCGCCGTCCAGACATCGGCTGGCTCGGTCAGGTGCGTGTCGATGTCGATGACGTCGAAACGGTCGAAAATGCTCTCGGGCATGTAACCCTCCACCCGGGAACTACCGTCTTTCACCATGGAGTTCTACGGAGAAGGGACTTTGAACCACGGAGTACACGGAGATCCACGGGGAAGGGACTTTGAACCACGGAGTACACGGAGATCCACGGAGAAGGGACTTTGAATTGCGGAGGGCTCGGAATCTCCGCGAGGGATAGGTAGCTAGTTCCCGTCTCGAAACGGCAAGTGATTGAAATAATGTAAGAAAATCGAGAAATAGTTGGCAAAAAAGGGGTGTTTTCCCTGCTGATGTGATATCAGTGAATCTCCACAAGTCATTGAAATCACAAAGGAAAACAACCCCAATGAGAGAGATCGTACGCCAACAATTGTCACTTGTCGAACCGGCCATCGAGCACGAACACGCCAGGGAGCTGCAAAAGATCCGCTCCCTGGTGGACCAGTACCCGGAAATCGCCGCTCTGGTTCACGCCGACCTGGTGCGGGGGCTGAAAAATCCACAATCGGGCCGTCGCGGCAGGCTCAGCGGCGAGCAGGTGCTGATGGCGCTGTTGATCAAGCAAATGAACGGCTTCAGCTACAAAGTGCTGGCCTATCATTTGGCCGATTCCACCACCTACCGAGCCGTGTGCGGCTTTGGCATCGGCGACAAGGTTCCATCGAGTAAGACTCTTCAGCGCGACATCAAGCGGATCAGGGCCGAAACGCTCGAAGCGATCAACCGAATCCTGCTGCGCGGTGCGGTAACAATGGGAATCGAGAAGGGGCGCAAGGTGCGGGTGGATTGCACGGTGGTGGAGTCCAACATTCACCACCCCACCGACTCCTCGTTGTTGTGGGACTGCGTGCGGGTGCTCAGCCGATTGAGCAGGCGCGCCACAGAGATCTGCGACGTGGTGGTGTCCAATCACTGCAAGCGGGCAAAACGGCGGGCGCTGGGAATCGTCAACGCGCGCAGCAACAAGCAGCGCAAGAAGTTGTACCGCGACCTACTCAGCGTCGCACGCAAGACTCTGAGCGATGGTAAACGTGTACGTGCAGCACTGCAGCGTGGACCAACAAGCGATCCGATTCAGGCGATGGTCATCGAGGTCGAGTTGCAGCACTACTCGGTGCTGGCCGAGCGGGTGATAGCACAGACCGAAAAGCGAGTGCTGGGCGCAGAATTTGTGCCCACGCAGGAAAAGATCGTTTCGATCTTCGAGCCCCACAGCGACATCATCATCAAGGATCGGCGCGAGACCCTGTTTGGTCACAAGGTGACCATCACCGGCTCAGCAAGTGGGCTGTTCACCGATCTGGTGATCGAGCAAGGCAACCCCGCCGATGTGACACTGGCCACGCGGATGATCACTCGACAAAAAGAGATCTTTGGCCGTGTGCCTCGCCAGGCTGCATTCGATGGCGGGTTTGCTTCCAGGGACAATCTCAACGCCATCAAGCAGCTCGGTGTCAAGGACGCTGCGTTTGCCAAGAAGCGCGGGCTGGCGATCACCGAGATGGCCAAGAGCACCTGGGTCTACAAGAAGCTGCGCGACTTCCGTGCGGGCATCGAGGGCATGATCTCTTATCTCAAGCGCTGCTTTGCCATGGACCGCTGCAACTGGCGGGGCTTTGCCTCCTTCCGAGCCTACGCTTGGTCTTCAGTGCTCACCGCCAACTTCTTGCTCGTCGCTCGACACTCCACCTAGATCGACGCAAAGCCCCCCGGCCGGCTCCCAAAAACGGGACGAACGCACCGCTGCGCCCACATGCGCATTTTTCAACGCTTCGCCGCCGCAATTGGGACTCGCACTGATTCTGCGTTCGCAAATCCTCGAATTCTTCGCGGCCTCTCAAAAACTCGCCTCGCTCAAACCTTCATTCCGAGACGGGAACTAGCTATATGATGCGCACTTAGTATTATTGTCTACTATGATTCATAATTCTGAGGATTCTGGTATTGTCATAGGAGCAGCGATCGAGGTTCACCGGCGACTTGGACCGGGACTACTGGAGTCGGCGTACGAGAGGTGTTTGATACGCGAGCTGCGGTTCAGGGGGATCCCTTTCGAGAATCAGGTCGGGTTTCCGATCGAGTACAGGGGGGAAACCGTCGACTGTGGGTACAGGGTGGATTTCGTCGTTCGCGGAGAGGTCGTTGTCGAGATCAAGAGCGTGCGACTAGTCGAGCCAATTCACGAAGCGCAACTACTAACCTACATGAAGCTCGGCAACTTCGAGGTCGGCCTTCTGATCAACTTCAACGTTCCCTCCCTGCGGCAGGGCATTACGCGGCTGGTTCGGTAGAATTCGGTGCTTTCAAGGTCCCCTCTCCGTGTACTCCGGTGCGCCAGGCGAAGTCTGGCCGATCTAGTAATCTGAAAGGAGGTTACCCTGTCAGTTGCTCGTACAACAGGAAGCGAACCGGACGTGGGTCGGAGTAATCCGGCTGGCGAAGCTCCGGGGAGCGAACGCGTGAGCCGTAGCGAAAGCGAACCCGAAGCGGCCTCGTTACACGAAGTGGAAGTGGCCAAGCTGCCGGAGTGTGTGAAGCCTGCCATCGGTGGTGAAGAAACGAGTGGGAGCAATCACCGGACTTCCCGGGGTGAAGGGGGACAGCGCGCGCGTAAAGATCGGTCAAGGAACCTGGGAGGCCCGAACGGACGGAGTGCTTGTGGCACTCAGCCTCGGTGGGGAAAATATAACCCATCGAAGGTGACCGTGTCGGGAGTCGGACCGGCTCGTAGTAGCGAGGAAGCGGAGTAATGTCCGTGGAGCGAAGGGGCCGGACCAGTAGTGCGTCGACTGCAAGAAGAGGAGAGGCCCGCTTGGACGAGAGTCCCACTACGGCAAAGGAGCCTGAGAGGAAGCAGCCCAACCCAACAGGGGGACGCTACCGAATCGCAGGTTACGAGAAGCTCTCTCAACTGAGGCAGCGACTAGGCCAGAAGGCCGAGCAGGAGCCGAGGTTTCGATTCTACACACTGTGGGATCGAGTCTATCGGAAGGACACGCTTGCGGCAGCCTACGCGCAGGTGAGCAGAAACGGCGGAGCACCCGGAGTAGATGGAGTCACGATCGAGATGATCGAGGCGACCGATGCCGGGTACGAAGCATTCCTCGAAGAGATCGGGGAGGATCTGCGCACCAAGAAGTACAAGCCGCAGGCAGTACGTCGCGTCAACATACCAAAACCCAACGGGGAGACACGCCCCCTGGGGATACCAACAGTGAGAGATCGTGTGGTGCAAACAGCCATGCTGCTCGTCCTGGAGCCGATATTCGAGGCGGACTTCGAGCCGTGCTCCTACGGGTTTCGACCCGGAAGATCGGCCCACCAGGCACTGAAGGAGATCCGGGGACACCTGCGGGCGGGGTATCAGGCAGTGTATGATGCGGACCTCAAAGGGTACTTCGATTCGATTCCGCATGACCAGCTCATGAAGTGCATCCAGATGCGAATCAGCGACCGAACGGTTCTGAGGGTGATACGGATGTGGTTGAAGGCGGTGGTGGTGGAGCCCGACCCCAAGGGGCGGGGGAAAGTGCGCAAACGCCGCTCAAAGAAGGGAACACCGCAGGGTGGGGTGATTTCGCCGCTGCTGGCGAATATCTACCTGCACTGGTTCGACAAGGTGTTCCACCGAGCCGATGGGCCGGCGCAGTGGGCAGATGCGAAGTTGGTGCGTTACGCCGATGACTTCGTGGTGATGGCCCGAGAGATCGAGCCACAGCTCACAGCATTCATCGAGGAGAAGATCGAACGATGGTTGGGGTTGGAGATCAACCGGGAGAAGACCCGAGTGGTCTGCCTGAGAGAACAAGGAGCGAGCCTGGACTTTCTGGGGTATACGTACAGCTACCACCGAGACATTCGAGGGGGTAGGCACCGGCAGCTACCACCGAGACATTCGAGGGGGTAGGCACCGGCAGCTACCACCGAGACATTCGAGGGGGTAGGCACCGGCAGCTACCACCGAGACATTCGAGGGGGTAGGCACCGGTACCTGCACATGGGGCCGTCGAACAAAGCGATGGCGCGGGAGAGGGAGCGGCTGCGGGAGCTGACCAGCAGCCGGCTGTGCTTCCAGCCCCTGCCAACGATGATCGACCGGCTCAACGTGCACCTGCGAGGATGGGCAAACTACTTCTGCCTTGGACAGCCACGACGGTATCACCGAGCGATCAACGCGTATGTTCGAAACCGTCTCCATTTGCATCTGAGACGGCGCAGCCAGCGGCCCTTTCGACCGCCAGAAGGGACGTCTACATACCGACATCTCCAGAAGCAAGGACTTGTCTATCTATGAGACACCGCGCAACTGTCTGTGCATACCTTCACGCGACAGCTACTGGGCAGAGCCGGATGCGGGAAATCCGCACGTCCGGTTCGTCGAGGGGGGAGTGAGCCGTGTGGCCTCGGCCAGTTGGCTGCCCACATCACTCACTCCTCTACTCTACTGTTCGCTGTGGTTGATGTGTCCCGTGTCCTTCTCTGCCGGTATTCACTCACTCTCCGTGGTGGAAAGGGCCGGGGCGCCAGTTGAGGTTTTTGACGTGTGCTTTTTTTCGGCCGAGTCGCACCGTGCTTGCGCTGCCGTTGTCGATGGAAAAGGTGCGGAAGGTGCCGGGTGGCAGGCCGAGCATGTCGGCGAGCATGATGCGCAATGGGTCGCCGTGGCTGACGAGGATGATGGGGCCGGCGGTTTCGCGGCTGCGCAGGTCGTCGATCAGGCTCTGGGTGCGCGTGCGGACGGAGTGGAAGGGTTCGATCTCGTCGCAGGTGTGAAATGGGTCGCGCAGGTAGGCGTGCACGTCGGGGTCGTCCGCCAACTCCGCAAAGGTCTTGCCCTGCCAGTCGCGCAGCCAGACCTCCGCCAGCCGATCGTCCGTCGTGACGGTACGTCCGCAGGCCCTGGCGATGGCCTCGGCGGTCTGTCTCGTCCGCCGTTGCGGACTGGACAGGATCTCGGCCGGCTGCAGCGGCGCCAGCTCGCGACCCAGATGCTCGGCCTGGTCGAGGCCGCGTTCGTTCAGCGGCACCTCCGAACGACCGAGTAGCCGCCCTTCCTCGTTCCAATCCGTTACGCCGTGACGGACGAAGACGAGTCGGACCGCCATGGGATCGGGTGCGGCGCAGCCCCCGGCGGTCTACGACCGCCCGTGCACCATGGTCTTCGGACCGTCCTGGAACAAGACCTCGATCTTGTTGGACTCTTTGATGAGAATGACGATGCCGAGGCCGAACGAGGAGTGATTGATGAGATCGGAGGCCTGGAAGCGGTCGGAGGTCGAGTACTTCTTCGCCTTGGCGGGATCCTGCGCCTTCATCAGCTTTTCGTAATCCGAGGTTTCCGGAATCGCCGGCATGCCGGCGATTCGCTTCGGAGGTTTGGGACGGTAGGCGTGCTGTGCCCCGCAGGTGTTGCAGTGGCACTTCTTGATCTTGCCGCCTTCGATCGTTTCGACCGTGTGGGCGAGCATCATTTTGCAGCGCCCACAGTAACTGTCGATGCGATCGCCAATGTTGGGTGCGGGCTTTGCTTCCGCTTTTGCTACGGCCATCTAAACGTCCCTGTTCTCGCCGACTTACAACGACGGCCCGCCTGGCGGGCGCACGGCGGCGCAGTTGGAATAACCTCCAATCCCTACCAGGGCTGGCCCAGCATGTCGATTGGGGAGCGCCGATCTGTGGCGCCGCCCGGGCGACTTTGCTACAGCCGCGGCGTGGGAAACAAAGCGTTTTGGGCGATCGTCGCTGTCTTTCTGGCCCAGCCATCTGCGGCTGAGCTGCCGTATCCGACCAATCCCAAGCCCTGCTCGGCGGGTGTCGAGGATTGTGTCGAAACGTCGGACTACGCTGGCTACCTCTTTCTGCCGGTTGCCGATCCGCCGCTGCTGCCCGGCGATTTTGGCGCCGACAATTGGAAGCTGACCAGCGAGACGACGGGCGAAGCCGAGATCGATGGCAGCGCCCAGGAGTTGTTTGGCGTCAAAGGCGCCAGTGTCGACTTGGCGTGGCAGATCACCACCGGGCGGCCGGATGTGCTCATCGCCGTGCTCGACTCGGGCATTCGCTGGCAGGACCCGCTCCCCGATCTGGTGAACAAGTTCTATCTCAACCGCGGTGAGTTGCCGGTGCCGCAGGGCAGCGACAACGAGGTCGATGCCTACGACCGCAATCGCGACGGCGTCTTCAACGTCGCCGACTACCTGGCTTCGGCCGGGTACGCCGGTGACGAACGCGTCGAGGATCGCAACGGCAACGGGGTGGTCGATCCGGAGGATCTCATCTTCATCTTCTCCGACGGCGTCGACGACGACGGCAACGGTTACGTCGACGACATCAGTGGCTGGGACTTCTTCGAGGACGACAACGATCCTCTCGACGAGGTACGCTACGGTCACGGTACCGGAGAATCGACGGACTCCGGTGCCGAGGCCAACAACGGTGTTGGCGGTGTCGGCACTTGTCCCAACTGCATGCTGTTGGAGATCCGCGTCGGCGACAGCTTCGTTGCCGAGGTCAATGCCTTCGCCCAGGCGGTCGTCTTCGCCGTCGACAGTGGCGCTCATGTCGTCCAGGAAGCCCTGGGCTCTCTCAACCAGACGTCGTTCGGACAGGCTGCCATCGATTACGCCTACGACAAAGGCGTCGTCGTCATCGCTTCGGCGGCAGACGAGCAGTCGAATCACCACAACTACCCGGCGAACTACGACCGCACGGTGCAGGTGAACTCCGTCCGGCGCTTCGACGATGTCTCCGGTATCGTGCAGATGCCGCGTTCGTATCTCTACCTGAACGGCTGCACCAACTACGGTGGCCACATCGCTTTCGCCGTCCCATCTTCGAGTTGTTCCTCCGAGGCGACGGGCAATGCCTCCGGTATGGCCGGGTTGCTCTACTCGGCGGCGCTCAACGCCATCGACCGCGGAACCATCACCTCGTATCCCGGCGCCGGCGGCGAGTTGACCCCCTATCCACTGTCGGCCGAAGAGGTGAAGCAATTGCTGTCGCTGTCGACCGACGACATCGATTTTTCCGCCCGCCCCGCAGAGGGGCTCGAGGAGAACTACAACACCGAGATTGCCGTTCCCGGCGTCGGCAGTAGCGAGCGTTTCCGTTCGATCGCCGGCTGGGATCAGTTTTTCGGTTACGGGCGGGTCAACGCCGACCGCGCCGTGCAGTGGGTCGACAGTGGCCGCATCCCGCCGGAAGCTTCGATCGCGGCGCCGGCCTGGTATGCGACGATCGACCCGGAGGTGACCGAGCGTCTCGCGATCGACGGCTATGTCGCCGCCCGGCGGGCCGGCTCTTGCACCTACGAGCTGGCCGTCGCACCTGGAATTCAACCCGTGGCCGAGGACTTCGAAGTCGCAAGCAGTGGGGTGTGCGGCGGCGAAGCCGGCCAGCGGTTGGCCGAGATCGACACTGCAACGCTGCGCGCGCGCATGCCGCACGGAGTGATGGGACCAGCGCTCGGCGCCGACGGATCACCCGACCCCGATCGCTTCTCGTTTACGCTGCGGCTGCGCGCGACCGACGATCGCGGCCTGGTCGGCGAAGATCGCAGGGTCCTGGCGCTTCACCACGACGCCGATCTCGTCGATGGCTTTCCCCTCGCGCTCGGCAGCGACGGCGTATCGGCGCCGGCCACCGCCGATTTGGATGCCGACGGTGTCGAAGAGATTCTGCTCGGGACGTCCAACGGTTTGGTGCACGCCTTTCGCATCGACGGCAGCGAGCTTCCGGGTTGGCCGGTGGCAACCGATCCGCTCGAGATTCACGGCGGCTCCGCCGGTTACCGCGAAGGCGCGATCGACGTCCCGGGCACGGCGGCGGTGCTGGGTGCCGTCAACGTCGGTGACCTGGACCGCGATGGCGGCATGGACATCGTTGCCACGGATATGTCGGGAAGGCTCTACGTTTGGAACGCCGCCGGCGAACGCCGGCCCGGATTTCCCGTCTCGACACTGCCCGAGTATTCGCACTCGCTGCGCTCGGAGCGCGACCTTTCGACGGCCGAGGGGCGGGTCCCCGATCTCACCAACCGGCACGACCGCGACAACCGCGTCGGCCGTGCGCTGGCCGGCGGTGCCGTGCTGGGCAACCTCGACGCCTCGGCCGACGGATCGCTGGAGATCCTTGCCGGCAGCTTCGATCGCCACATCTACGCCTGGCACGCCGACGGCACTCCAGTGCGCGGCTGGCCGGTGTTGTTGAGAGATCCGGCGAAGGTCGAATCGGTCGATCCGCAAACCAACGACGTCGAGCTGATTGCCGACTCGGGCGCCCGCATCGGTACGAAAGTCCTGGTGCCGCCGTCGCTCGGCGATCTCGACGGCGATGGCCGCATGGAGGTCGTCGCCGTCGTCAACGAGGAATACCGCGAAGATCCCAACGCCGTCTTCACCAACCCGATCATCAACTTGTTCCGCGCCGTCGGCGCGCTCGACATGGGCAACACCCGCCTCTACGCGATTCACGCCGATGGTGTCGCGCACGGCGGGCAGCGGCAGGAGCGCGGGTGGAACCCGGGGGCGTTCGTCGATGGTTTCCCAGTGCGCACGACGCTGATGACGACCGAGCTGTTGCCGCTCGTCGCAACCGGTAGCAACGGACCGCCGTCGCTTGCCGACATCGACGGCGATGGGTCGCTCGAGATCACGACGATGTCGGCCGTCGGTCCGGCCTATGTCTTTGACGGTACCGGCGTGTCGTTCTTTGGCCGCGCCGATTCGGGTGAGGATTTCGCGCTGCCCGGCGAACCCTTCGGCTCGCGGAGTGATTCGGCAGACAGCCCCGCCTTCGGTGCGCTCGGCGGTGCCATCGTCGCCGAGCTCGCTGGAGTGGGCCAGGGGTTTTATGTGCTGGCGCCCGTCTCGGGTCTCGGCAAGCTCATCGACAACCAGATCGCCGGCCGGCAGATTCCAGCCGACAACCACCTCGCCGCCTGGCGGGTTTCGGGGGTCGGCGGAGCGCCGGTCGAGCCTGCGTTCGCCCAGGCCTTTCCGCGTCGCGTCAACGATTTGCAGTTCATCGCCGCCCCGGCGGTGGCCGACATTTCCGGCGACGGCCTACCGGAAGCCATCGAAGGCAGTGGGGTCTACGACCTGCACGCCTTTGACATCGACGGCAACGAGCCGGCCGGCTGGCCGAAGTTCACCAACGGCTGGATGGTCGGCACGCCGGCAGTCGGCGACGTCGACGGCGATGGATTGTTGGAAGTCGTCGCAGTGACGCGCGAGGGCAATCTCTTTGTTTGGAACACTACCGGCGACGAGTGCGGTCCGGTGTTGTGGCGCCGCTACCACCACGATGAGTGGGGCAGCGGCAATTACCACGCCGACGCCCGGGCGCCGGCGGCGCTGCGCCGCGAGGATGTTCGGGTTGTCGCCGAACCCGATGGCGGCGTCGAAATCGAGCTGGCTCGAGTTCCGGGCGACGATCTTCACTGTGGCGAAGCGCGCATCGAGGTGCGTTACTCGAAATCGCCGATCGAGAGCGCGGGCGATTTTTCCGCAGCGTCGATAGCCGAGCTGGATGACCCTCCTGGAGCGGGTCGCGCCGTCGGGATACTGCACGCGACATCGGAGGATTGGCGCGACCGACGCGTCTATCTCGCCATCGCCAGCACCGACGACGCTGGCAACCGATCGCCGGTGTTGAGCCTGGGCAGCGTCGATTTCCGCCGGATCGTGTCGGACGACGGCTGCAGCGTTGTATCTGTGCACAATGCGCATGCGCTCTGGTTGCTCATCGCTGCAGCCTTTGCTGTCGTGCAGAGATGCAGGGTGAGGTGATTAGGAAATAATCACCTCGCGCCCATGAGGTGATTACTATATAATCACCTCATGGAGCGAGATCGGTCCCGGGTTGTTCGAGATATGGTTGCTGAGCTGGGTACGGTTGCCAACCGCGACGTGGCTCGAGCTCTCGGCGTTTCGGCGGCAACCAGCCACCGATTGCTGAATGCCTTTGTGGTCAGTGGGGTCCTCGAGCGGGTTGGAAAGGGGCGCGCGGCACGCTACCGGCTTTCCCGCGTGCGGCACCGATTCGAGCTCGCAGGATTGGATGAGTCGGATGCATGGGATGCCGTCGAACGGGACATTGCCATCGTCCGACCGCTGGCTCCGGAATGGGTGTCGAGCCTGCGCTACGCAGCGTCCGAGGTCATCAACAATGCGATCGACCACTCAGACGGAACCCATACGACTGTAACAGTTGAGTTTCGAGCGGGTCCGGCGACTGAAGTAGTGATTCGAGACGATGGTCGGGGCGTCTTCCAGCGCATCTGTGACGACTTCGCGATTGCCACTCCATACGATGCGATTGTCGAGCTCGAAAAAGGAAAACTGAGTAGTGACCCATCGCGGCACAGTGGCGAGGGGCTGTTTTTCTCATCCAAAGCGGTGTCGGCCTTTCGGCTGGAGAGCCAAGGGGTCGCCTGGGTCGTCGATGGTAGAGTTGATGACAGCTCCATTGCGTCGTCCGATGTTACCGAGGGGACATCGGTGACGCTGTTGGTTGAAAAGGGGAAAGTTCCGAACCTCGAAGAGGTTTTCGCCGCGTACACCAATGCCGACGACTTCGGCTTTGATACGACGCGGCTCAGCATCAAGCTCTCCGGGGTAGGACGTGCGTTGATATCGAGATCGCAGGGCAAGCGTGTCGTGGCGCGGCTGGAGAGCTTTCGACATGTCGTACTCGACTTTTCCGGAGTTGATTTGGTTGGCCAGGGCTTCTGTGATGAGGTGTTCCGGATCTTTGCCAAGCGCCGTCCCGAAGTCGAGATCGAGCCGGTCGGCATGAGCGATCCGATTGCCTTCATGGTGGCGAGAGCCCGCGCGGCTGCCCGGATTGAGTGAGGCGCCGTGTTGTCGCGCGGTTCCCGCAGATTTCCTATAGTTGGCAGGGAACGTGGCGAAGCAAGTCGCGACGACGGGGAGCATCCGTCAGGGGATATGTATCGGCACGAAGTTCATGAACAACGCTGGTTAGGAGAGACCTGATGTCACTTGATCAAGAGAAGAGGGGCGCGTACTGGCGCGACGGGTACTTCGTTTTGCCTGGTCTTCTCGACGGCGAGAGCGTCGAGCGCTGGCGCCAGCGCCTGATCGAGATCGTCACCGGCAAGGTCGAGCGTTCCGAGCGCATGCTCGTCATGAAGGATGTCATGGTCGCCAAGGGCGCGGTCACGCCGGAGAGCGACCTCGATGCGATCGCCAAGGTTCAGGACTACGAAGGCGATCCGGTCCTCGACACCTATGCGCACGACGAGCGCGTCGTCAGCGTCATTCAGGATCTGATCGGCGACGAGGTGATGAGCATTCACACCATGCTGATCAACAAGCCGCCCAACGTCGACGGCCGCCATCCGCTGCACCAGGACCTGTTGTACTTTCCCTTTCGCCCGGCCGAGATGATTGCCGCGTCGTGGACTGCGCTCGAGCCGGTGACGCGCGACAACGGCTGCCTGGTCGCCATTCCCGGCAGCCACCGCGGTGAGCTGCGCAAGCACGGGCGTCCGGACTGGGAGTACGTCAACGTCGCCTACCTCGCCGCGACGGGCGTCGACGAGGTGATCGAACAGCGCGTACACCTGGAGATGGCGCCCGGAGACACGGTGTTCTTTCACCCGTTGCTCTTGCACGGATCGGGTCGCAACCGGACCTCGGCCTATCGGCGCGCGATTTCTGCGCACTACGCCAACGTCGCCGTGACCTGGGAATGGGCTGGCGGCGACGTCCTCAAACGCCCGTACCGCATCGTCACCGGCGCGCGCAGCGGCGAGATCTGGGATGGCCACCACAACACCGTCGATCCCGTCAACCCACTCGACTACCTCGCCGACAGCGTCGACGAGATGCTCCGCGTCGGCGAGGCCAACGCAAAGCGGCACTGAAGACATACTCCTCTTGCGTTGCCGGCCTCAGTCGGTCTCAGCTCTTTCGGCGCGGGTATTCGAGTGAACGGGAGTTTTTGGCTCGTAGGCACAGAAAGTACAGGTTCTGAACGATCAGCGCAGCTCCGTCTCGTCTCGCTACGAGGGCTGACGCCATTCGCGAGTCAACAGGCGATGAGCGTGGATCGCTGCATCGACGCCCGACCGATTTCCACGCCCTAGCTCATTGAGCGCGCGGAATGGTTCACCGACGACTCGCAATTCCCAGTCGCCAGTCCTTGGATCGGACGCTCGCGCGAAGAGGGGGACTGGGCCTCGGTATGGATGCCGAAGGGCCGCGGTCGGGGTCGAGCTCTGCGGATGTACGACTGCTTGCGTCGCCGGGTACTACCGGTAATACTTTGCTGCATGAAGACCGCGATATCCTTACCGGATGAGCTTTTTCACGAGATCGATGAATGTGCGCGTGAGCTCAAGATGACGCGCAGCGGGCTGCTCGCTCAGGCGGCGCGGGAGTTTGTTGCGAAAAGGAGGGTTGGGGAGAACCCGACCGAGGCTTGGAACCGGGTGCTCGCCAAAGCGGAGCAGGCCGACGGGGATTTGTCGGCTACACCCGTCGTGAACAAGTCGAAGCGGACGATACGGTCTTCTGGGGACTGGTAGTCGTGGTTCGCAGAGGCGAGGTGTGGTGGGTGGATTTCGGTGATCCGAGTGGATCGAAACCGAGTTACCGCCGTCCGGCGATCGTCGTACAGCGGGATGAGGTCAACGCGAGTCGGTTGAGTACTGTTGTCGTGTGCGCCCTGTCCAGCAATCGAGTACTGGCGAACGCGCCCGGGAACGTGTTGTTGCCTAAGCGAGTGACGGGGCTCGCGAGAGATTCCGTCGCAAATGCTTCACAGATCGCAACCATCAACCGGGTCGATCTGGAGGAGCGCGCGGGGACGCTGTCGCGGGGTTGGTTGGCGAAGGTCGACGACGGGCTGCGGTGGTTCCTCGCTCTGGATGGTTGAGAACCACCCTGAACTCTGATGTCAGACCCGCTCACTCGCTGATCTCTTCCGGCTCTTTGCCGGCGGTCTCGGGCAGTAAGGAGGACGAGGACGCCGGCGAAGAAGACTGCCGCGGCAATCGTCGTTATCTGGGTGGGCAGGTCGATTTCTCCGCCGAAACGCAAACAAGAAGAGCAAAATCCGGGACAGGTACCAATTTCGACTCATAACCCTCGAAGAACAAAGATGAATCCAACCGAAATTCGAACCTGTCCCGCTTTTTCACGCTTTTTCCCCGCCGTGACATGGGAATGGGCCGGTGGCGACGTACCCGAGCGCCCCAACCGCATCGTCACCTGCGGGCGGCGCGGAGAGATCTGGGACGGTCACCGCGACACGACCGATCCGGTCAATCCGCTCGACTATCTCGCCGACAGCGTCGACGAGATGCTCCGCGTCGGCGATGCCAACGCCAAGCGGCACTGAGGATTCAGCCACAGTCGAGATCGGCGAAGTTGCTGGCTTGGACCGGTTGAGGGTTGGCCACCACCAGTGAGATCGTCCAGTCGGTTGGGCGATTTCCCCGTTCCTCCGGAAATCCCCCGGATTTCCTCCAGTTTGGGGACATGGCGCTGTGGTAGGCCGTGTCTACTATGGAAAAACGGGCGTCTCTTTTCGCGGTTTTGTTCATCTTTCTGCTGGTGGCGCATCGTGTGGCGGCGATTCCCACATCCGGTCAGCACACGCAACCCTTCTGGAATCTCACTCGCGCTCAGCTCGACTCAACGATTGGCTTCGAGGCGATTGAGGGCCGTCAGCTGATCGATATCGAAGTGCGGTGGGACGGTACCGTCGAGCGTTTCGCAGCCGTCTTCGCGAAAGTGGAGGGCACCGTCCACCACGAGATTCAGGTCGACGGTGCGCGGTGGAGCGATTTTCTCGAAGAGATGAAGGCCCTGTCGGGTCGCTGGCTCGATGTCGAGGTCAACGACTTCGGAATTTCCGTAGCGCCGCGAAAACGCCGTTGCGGGATTTTCATCGAAGGAGGCGAAGACTACGATTACCAGATACGTACGACCAATGACGACGTCGATTTTCAGGATCTTCTGAAGGAAAACCAGGTCCTGGGGCGTCAGATCATCGACTTCGAGGCGTATCGCGACGCCGCCATCGGCCTGACGCGGTACGCTGGTGTTTGGGTCAACGGCGAGGGTCAGCCGCGTACTAGCCTCTACTACAATCTTCAAGATGCTGAAGTGACCAGCCTGCTGTCCCCGGCCAAGGGGCGTGTCGTGGATATCGAGCGGTATCCGAGTACGCCGCACGGAGGCGATATTCGCTATGCGATCATCATTGCTCCGTACGGAGCAGACGATCCAACGATGCTCCGCGACGAACCGATCGGCAGTCTCGCAGATGGTGCCTCGTTTGATGGGGACCCGAGACATTTGATCGACCTCGAGACCTGGGACGACGGCACGGGTCTGCGTTACACGGGCGTCTGGGGCGATTTGCCCAAATCGCTGCGAGAGGTGGCGCCGTATCCGAACAATGACAGGCTGGTTGCCGTTCCTCCGGCAGCGCTCAACGTTATCAACAACCCACCGGTGGTGACCCTAGGTGACTCGGCGGTGATTGGCTTGCATGCCAAGAACCTTCGCACCGGCCAGACGATGGGGGCGCGTTCCGACGAAGCGTTCTATCTAGCCAGTACCGCAAAGATCGCGATTCATATCCGGCTTTGGCAATTGGTCGAGCAGGGCGTGCTGGACATGAACACGGCGATCCAGTTTACGACGGGCCTGACGAGCCCCGATCCGTATTTCGTCGACGATCGCTTGAACCCCAGGAGTACTCTTGATCCGACACCGGTCACGTACACCGGTTTGAGCAGTTGCGGATGTAACGGCACGGGTGTCACCGGGCCCAATTGTGGCTGCAATACTCCGCCACCCGGATTTCCGATCGTATGCACCGGACAGGTGGATCTCGGCCAGTCGATTCCGCTGCAACGCCTCGACGCCGTCATGATGCTGATGAGCGACAACGCTTCGACGTCGATGTTGGTGGACGCGCCCGGCACTGGGCTGGCTTTCAAGAACAGCTTCGACGACCTCGACCTCAACGAGTGGCTGTCGCAGATCCCCGGCGTCGGTCGGGGAATGGGACCACTGACCAGTATCCAAGAGCTCGACCGGGTCATTGTGTGGCAGGGGCAGGAGGCGTGGCTCCGCCAGCAGGTTGGGGTTACCAGCTATCAGTCGCTTTTGCTGGCCCCGGGGGGGTCCCTCGAAACGACGTTCCGCTTCGACGAGCAAACCATCTGTCAGGGGAACCAATGGGGACCGTCAACTGGCGGTCCTCCGATCAGTACTCTCTACGGTTGGTTGGGGACGACGGATGTTCCCGACTTCGACCTGGTCGGACCGAATATGGATGGCGCCATCAGTGGTTTCGAACGTTACTACAGCATGGGTCTCAACAGTGCTGAGCCGCGGGCGATGACCAACCTGATCGAACGCTTCGTTGAGAACGAGTTCACCTCGTCTGCCAACACGCGGTTGGCTCTCAACGTGATGGGTGAGGGGTCGCCGCCGCTGAGGATGGGGAGGTTTGCCAATCGACCGGTTCTGCCCTCTCATTTTCGGGTGTCGACGAAGGGCGGATCGAAAGGGGGCGTCAACCAGAGTCCGCGAGCCGAGGTGGGCATCTACACGATGATGGATCCCAACGGCAACGTTCGCTCGCCCGATACGATCGTCATCGGTATCTATGGAAAGAACAACACCTACGCTTCCTTCGGCTGTATTCCGGGTGGAAACTGTGCTTGCCCGCGCCCTTTGAACCGGAGTTGCACGGTCAACAACCCAGCTCCGCAACCACCGCTCAACTGGACCAGCCCGTTTCGCCTGATCGCCGAGGCGGTGCTGCCGGCGTTGACGGCGAATCTCGTCGATGCGGGTTCGAGGACGCGAGATTTCTCTCCTGATGCTGCGCTCCCGGGTGAGCAGATAACCGTCCTAGCCGAGATTCTGAATGAGGGCGGAGGAGATGCCCCGGCATATGACGTCGTGTTCTATGCCTCGACCGACCTGGAGATTTCCGTTGCAGACGTCGAGCTCGGGCGCTTTCGTGTGATCAATCACCTCGGCGGCACGACCGTGCCGATCGAGATCGAGTTGGAGTTGCCTTCTTCCTTGGCTCCGGGCAACTACAACATCGGCTGGATCATTGACCCGATGACCGATGCGGGTGGAGGTATCCAGACGATGGGAGAGGTGGGGGAGTTCTACGAATTCGCGGCGGACATTCCGACATCCCAACCCGCATTCTTTCCGATTCGTCCGGTCAGCGATCACTACAATCCGGTGGTGACGCGAAAGCAACTCACAGTTCCCGCCCTGAGTCAGCTCGGTTTCGCATCCACCACCGCAACGGCAAGGGAAAACGACGGGTCCGTTGATTTTCTCGTGTTCCGCTCGGGTGGTAGTGTTGGACCGATCTCGGTCGATTACCTCGCCACCGGCGGCACCGCTGGCAGCGGCGACTATTTGCCTGCTGCGGGGACGCTGCATTGGGCCGACGGTGATCTGTTTCCGAAGCTGTTTACGCTCCACCTGGTGGTGGACGGTCCCGGCGAACCTCCCGAAACGATCCTCTTGACGCTGAGCAACCCCACCGGCTTCGCTGCGTTGGGGAGTCAATCCCAGCTCGTCCTGACCGTTACCGACGGGTTGGTTCAGCCCTTCGATGCCGGCGACGCGCCATTCCCCTACCCAACGCTGATGATTGACCTCGGCGCGCGGCACGCGATTGACGAGTTTGCTCTCCGCTCTCCACGACTCGGTACCCTCCGCGATGAGGACAGCGATGGCCGCCCCGATACCGACGCTCTGGGGGATGATCTCGAGGGCGACGATGACGAGGATGGGATCGTTTTCTCGACACCGATCTTTGGTGGATTCGCTCCCAGCATCGAGATCACGGCTAGCGAAGACGGTTTGGTCGATGCGTGGATCGACTTCAATGCAGATGGAGACTGGCGCGATGCTGGAGAAAGAATCTTTGATGGTCTCGCGGTTTCGGCCGGACTCAATCGAGAGAGCTTTAGCGTTCCGCCCGACGCCAGCGTTGGCCCGACCTTCGCGCGCTTTCGTATCAGCTCGACCGGCGTGCGTGACGAGACTGGGCTCGCCGGTGACGGTGAAGTCGAAGATTATCGGGTTGAAATCGTCGATCCGCTGCCCAGGCTCAGTATTGCGGGGGCGCGGGTCGAAGAGGGGGATGAAGGAACGAAGACGATCCCGTTCGTCATTTCCCTATCCGATGCGACGACGCAGCCCGTAGAAGTCACCGCGACGACCGCGCACGGTTCGGCGAATGGCAGTGACTACCTTTCGGCGAGTGAGCGCGTGTCCTTTTCGCCCGGCGGGCCGCTGACGCAGATCTTCGAGGTAACGATCTACGGCGATCGAGACTTCGAATCCGACGAGACATTGAGGGTCGAGCTCTCGAATCCCACCGCCTCCGTTATCGAAGATGGGATCGCTACGGGAGTGATCGAAAACGACGACTCGGCCGACAACGACGGCGACGGTGCAGCCGACGCGGTTGAGGACCAGGCGCCGAACGGTGGTGATGGGAACGCCGACGGGACACCCGACAGCGAACAGGGGCATGTCGCTTCCATACGGACGGCCGACAAGTCGGGCATGATTACGATCGCTGCACCGTCCGAGTGCTTGATCGTGCAGGCCAGCGCAACCGCGAGGGCAACGTTTCCCGAAGACGAGCTCCCGTCCTCCTTCGATATGGTCGGCTTTGAGCTCGAGTGCGCCGAGGCCGATGTCCAGGTGCTCTACCACGGTGCCCCGACACCGACAGGAAAACTGTCGGGTCTGGTGTATCGGAAGTTCGGCGGTCAACCGGGCGATCCGCTTCCTCATTGGTACTCGCATCCGGCGAGCTTTGACTACCGGGCGACGCGCGGTACGCGCATTTCTCCGCCGGAGACCGTGCTGGTGGCCGAATTCCATTTGAGTGACGGGAGGAGTGGCGATCACGACCTGCGCAGAAACGGAAGAATCGTCGATCCGGGCCACCCTGCGGTTGCTACTGATCTCGGCGAACCTTGCACACAGCCTACTCAGTGCTCGACCGGCAATTGCGTCGATGGGGTGTGTTGCGATCTCGCTTGTACCGCCGCGGGAGCGTCGTGCAATCAACCCGCGAGCCGCGGTCAATGCGTGGTTCCAGCCCCGGCCCCGGCGCTTTCACCCGCCGCGGTGCTGATGGCCGTTCTCGTTCTGGTGACGATTGCGCGCCGGCGTTATTCCGCGGTGCCCCGCTCCGAACACTGATGTCAGACCCGCTCACTCGCTGATCTCTTCCAGCTCTTTGCCGGCGGTCTCGGGCAGTAGGAGAACGAGGACGCCGGCGAAGAAGACTGCTGCGGCGATCGTGGTGATCTGGGTGGGCAGATCAATTCCACCGCTCGGACGCAGGCCGACTGCCCACAGACCCGCCGCCCAGCCGAGGGTGATGACGAAGGCGAGCCAGGCCGAGGCCGTGGAGCGATAGGAGGTTGGAAAGAGCTCGCTCGAGAGAGCGCGAACGGTGACGCCGCCGGCGGTGGTGCAGAAGATGAACAGCGCCCACGCGATCGGCAGCGTCCAGCTCGGTCCGTTGTAGAAGAGCGCAGCGAACACCGGGAAGAGGGCGAAGAAAACCGCACCGACCCAGCGCCGGCCGATCCGGTCACCGAGTCGTCCGGCGATGACGTTGCCGAGTATTCCGACCGTCCCACCGAAAATGAACATCACCGAGTACTGGCCGGTGCTCCAGCCGTGATGGTTCTGAACGAAGTACGAGCTGAACTGAAACACCGGCAGCTCGCCGACGGCGAAAAGAAAACCGACCAGGCCGAGCAGGATCGTGCGCCGTGGGTAGTCGACGACGAGCGACCGCAGCGGTCCGTACCACGCCGTCGTTCGATGCTCATCGGATTCGGCGTGTTGCAG
Organism: uncultured Binatia bacterium (SeqCode); assembly: GCA_965216585.1. Classification (GTDB taxonomy): domain Bacteria; phylum Desulfobacterota; class Binatia; order HRBIN30; family CADEER01; genus CADEER01. The sequence continues at coordinate 3,254,345 of CBDCGC010000003.1, forward strand.
GAAGCGATTGGTTTCCTTCAGATTGCGGCGCAGGCTCGGCAAGATGAGAAGCGGCGCGATGCCGATGGCGTAGAGAAATCGCCAGCCACCGGGAAGCGCTTCGATGAACGCTGCCAAGGCCGCGCCGAGCCCTTGTCCGGTAGCGGATACCGCACCGAGAATACCGATCGCCCAGCCGCGGTTGGCGGCCGGAAACTCCTCGGTGATGATGACGACGGCGACGGCGGTGCCGATGGTCATGAACGTGCGCGTGACCATTTGGATCACCAGGAACTGATAGGCGTCACGCGCCAGAGCGCTGGCCATCGTCCCAATGCTGAAACCGATCAGAGAGGCGAGGAAGACCCGGCGCCTGCCGATGCGGTCGGCGAAGGGCACGAAGAAGAGCGCCGGCAGAGCGCCGAGGCGGATGGCGCCGAGAAAGGGGCCGAGGCTTTCCTCGTCGATCTCGAGATCGGTGGCGATGTGTTTCAATGCCGCCGTCAGCATCGAGGCGTCGTACTGCTCGAACAGGATCGCCAGGGAGACCAGGCCGAGAACCGTGAACAGGCGCTCTTCGAGGGCCGGAGCCCTGCCGAGAAAGGGCGGAATCCACCACGGATTGCCCTGCGTCCTGCGCGCGGTCAACGAGGTTCGCCCGCAGTGCCGCCGTCAGTCGGCCGTCTGGTGACAGGCGATGCACTTTTTGTAGTGCGGGTGGGGCACGGCCGGTGCCTCGGCGAGCTCGCGGTGGCAGTGCATGCACTGGGACTTGAGGTTGAGCTCGATGTGAAACGGCTGCGCGGTCAGCGGCCTGGCGCGCATCGTGTCGACCACGGTTTGCATGGCGGTGCATCCGGCAGCGATTGCTGCGGCGGCGATCAATGCCCGGGCCGATGCACGTTTCATGGCAGCTTCGGCGACCTTTCTCCGGCCGCGAAGGGCGATCCGCTTTGCGAGCCAATCCAGACCTCGCCGCCTTCGAAATGTTCCTTCTTCCAGATCGGTACGACCTCTTTGAGTCGATCGATAGCGAAACGACACGCCTCGAAGGCCGCCGCGCGATGGGGTGAGGAGACGGCGATGGCGACGCTGGCTTCGCCAATCGGCACGCGACCAATGCGGTGGAGGATTGCCATCGATTGAATCGGCCAGCGTTCGCGCGCCGTGTCGCCGATCTTGCGCATTTCGGCGACAGCCATCTCGGGATACGCTTCGTACTCGAGGATGGTGACGCTGCGACCTTGGTTGTGGTCGCGCGTCGTGCCGAGGAAGGTCGCGATCGCGCCGGCGCTGGGATGCGCGACGGCGGCGACGAGCTCACCGACCTGAATCTCTTGGTCTCGAATTGCGAACATGACTCTATGGCCCGCCGCCGCTGACCGGCGGAATCAGTGCGACTTCGTCGCCGTCGCGCAAGGCGTGCGCCCGATCGGCATACTCCTGGTTGACGGCGAAGGAAACCGAGCCGTCCATCGGCTGGATCTGGGTGTACTCGTCGCACAAGAGCTTCCAGAGCTCGCCGACGGTGGTGTCGTCGGCGACGGATCTCTCGATCTCCCTGGCGCGCACCCGTTCGCGTAGGGAGGCGAAGAACAGCACGCGAATCTTCACGGCCGGTAGTCCTCGGAGAGAAATCGATCGATCGGCCAGGCCGCCGGCCGGTGCACGAAGAGCAGGGCGATGGCCAGGGTTACGAAGGGGGCGTAGTCGGCAAAGGAATAGCTGATGAAGCCGAGCGCGAAGCCGAGAACGGCAATCGCCTCACACAGGCCCCAGGTGATCAAGCAGGCGGCGCGAAGGCGGTTGAAGCCCGGCGTCGACGTCGGCCGGCGCCTGTGGTCGAGGTCGGCAACCTGTTGTCGCCAAACGAAGGATGCGATCGTCAGCAGGGCGGCGATGACCCAGAAGGCTGGGCGCAATACCTGTAGATGATCGCCGTCGGGGGCGTCGCTCTGCTGTGCCAGGAGCATGAGGATGGCGGTGTAGAAGAAGACCGCGGCGACGAAGACCAACCAGATGATTTGCAGGCCGCGCGCCGCCTGGTGGCGGATGCCGTCGTCGAGTCGGCGGTTCATCGCTCGACCTCGGAGAAAATGCCGACCAGATGCGGAAGCGCCGGCAGAATGAGCTCTCGCATGGCCAGCTCGACGGCCTTGGTCGAGCCGGGGAGACAGAAGACGAAGCACTGCCGTGTCAGGCCGGCAGTCGCTCGAGAGAGCATCGCGGCGGCGCCGATTTCGCCGTAGCTCAAGGTGCGAAAGATCTCACCGAAGCCCGGCATTTCGCGCTCGATCAAAGCCGACACCGCCTCGTAGGTCGTGTCGCGCGGGGCGAGACCGGTGCCGCCGCTGGTGATGACGACGTCGACTTCCCGGGGAGGCGCCTCGAGCAGCGCGGTGATCTGCGTTGGCTCGTCTCGGACGATCTCATAGAAGGCGACGCGGTGGCCGGCTGCGCGCAGTGCAGCGCTGATCTGCTGGCCGCTGCGATCGTCGGCGACAGTGCGCGTATCGCTGACCGTGACGACTCCGGCGCCGATCGACGGGACGTCGCCTTTGTGATGATGCGCGTGGGCCACGGCGCGAACATAGAAAAGCGGCGGTGCCAGGGCAATCTCCGGCGGGCCAAAGCACCAATGGGCGTTGTGTTTGGGGCGGCGGCGCGGTTGCCAGTGGCGGGGTCGCGGTGATAGACGCCACGCCTGATGAGAGTGGCGGTGTGGCGGTGATGGATGAGGTGGGGAGCGAGCTGCTCGATTCGCTCAACCCGGTGCAGCGGCAGGCGGTGCTGCACGGTGACGGACCGCTGCTCATCCTGGCCGGCGCCGGCTCGGGCAAGACGCGGGCGCTCACCCACCGCGTCGCCCACCTGGTGCGCGCGCGCGGCGTCGAGGCGTCGCGGATCTTGGCGGTGACCTTTACCAACAAGGCTGCTGGCGAGATGCGGACGCGCGTTCTCGGACTGCTTCGATCCGATTCGGCGCCGTGGGTTTCGACCTTCCACTCCTTGGGCGTGCGGCTGTTGCGTCGCGAGATCGGCGCCCTCGGATTTTCGAACGACTTCGTCATCTACGACGACAAGGACCAGGAGCGCTTGCTCAAGGACTGCCTCGCCGATTTGTCGCTCGACGAAGCGACGCTGGGTGTGCGCGCCGTTGCCGCTCGCATCAATGCCGCCAAGAACCGCGGCGAGGGGCCGCAGCAGATGCGGGTCAGCGACGAAATCAGCGCCGCCGCTGCCCGTGTCTTTCACCGTTATCAAGAGTGTCTCCAGCGCTCGCAGGCGCTCGACTTCGGCGACCTTCTCGTCATGACCGTGCGCTTGTTCGAAGAGTGTCCCGAGATCGCCGGGCGCTATCAGGAGCGCTTTCAGCACGTCCTGGTCGACGAGTACCAAGACACCAACGCCGTGCAGTACCGGTTGACCCAGCTTCTCGCCGCCGGTGACCGCAATCTCTGTGTCGTCGGTGACGATGACCAGTCGATCTATCGCTGGCGCGGCGCCGAGATCGAGAACATTCTCAACTTCGAGCGCGACTTTCCGGATGCCGTCGTCATTCGTCTCGAGCAGAACTATCGCTCGACCGGCCATATTTTGGCCGCCGCCGGCGCGGTCGTCGCCTGCAACCACCTGCGCAAGGGCAAGACTCTGTGGACCGCCAACGACGAGGGCGATCGGGTGGCGCTGGCGACCTTGTCCGACGATCTCGAGGAAGCGCGTTTTGCGGTGGAGGAAATCCGTAAGCTGCGCTCGCGGGGAACACGTCTGCGCGACATGGCCGTGTTCTACCGCACCAACGCTCAGTCGCGCTCGGTCGAGGAAGCGTTGACGCGCGCGCAAATCCCCTATGCCATGGTCGGCGGTGTCAAGTTCTTCTCGCGCGCCGAGGTCAAGGATCTTCTGGCTTACCTGCGCTTGTGCGCCAACCCGGCCGACGTCATCGCGGCCAAGCGCATCATCAACGTTCCGGCGCGCGGCATCGGGCCGGCGACGGTGGCGAAGATCGCCGCCATCGAAGAGCAGGTCGCGGGGGGATTTCTCGTCGCTTGTCGGGTTGCGCTCGAACGCCACGTGTTGCGGGCGGCGTCAGCCAGGAAGGTCGAGGCGTTCCTCGTTCTGATCGATTCCCTGCGCCGGCACGCCGGGGAGATGGAGTTTCCGCAACTCGCCGCCACCATCGTCAGCGAATCGGGATACGGAGCCATGCTGCGCGAGCAGGAATCGTTCGAGGCGCGCGAGCGACTGCAAAACCTCGAACAGGCATTGTCGGGCATGGAAGAGCGTGCCGCCGCCGGCGCGACTCTGCGCGACTACCTGGAGCAGGTTGCCCTGGTGACCGATCTCGATTTCTACGAACCGGCGGCCGACCGCGTGACGCTGATGACCCTACATGCCGCCAAGGGACTGGAGTTTCCGATCGTCTTCATGCTCGGCATGGAAGAGGGGCTCTTCCCGCATGCGCGTGTCGGCGACGACGACATCGAAGAGGAGCGCCGCCTCTGCTACGTCGGCATGACGCGGGCGATGTCGCGGTTGTACCTGACCCACGCGCAGCGCCGCCGGGTGTTCGGCGATTTTCAATCCAACCGACCGAGCCGCTTTCTCGCCGAGGTGCCGGGCGACCACATGCGGGTGGTGCGAGCTCCGCAGCGCCCACCGGCGGCTGCCCGCCGCCGGCCGGCGTGGTTGGACGAAGCCGAGGAGGACGACGGCGAACCGCGTGTCGTCTACGAAGGTGAAGACGGGCTCGCCGTCGGCTGCCGCGTTCGCCATGCCGCCTTTGGCGTCGGCGTCGTTCGCGGCCTCGAGGGCAGCGGCGAGGCGCGCAAGGTGACCGTGCTGTTTCGCTCGAGCGGCGCCAAGAAACTACTGCTGCGCCTCGCCGGGCTCGAGCCAGCCTGACTACGATTTGCGGGCTTCTACTCCGCCGTCGACGGCTCGTCCTGCGCCGGTGCCTCGGCGCTCGTCTCTTCGACGCTCAGCACGCCAAAGCGGCCTTCCTCGGCGTCCACTTCGGCATCGAGCTCGAGCTCGTCCAGCGACTTCTTGCCTTCTTCCTTACGAGCTTGGCGCTTGCGGTTCTTTTCCTCTTGTTTCAAACGACGCGCCATTTCCTTGCGGCGCTTCTGATCACGCTTAAAGGTTTTCCCTCCAGCCATGGGCGTTCTCCTTTCGCACTCGCGCAGAGCAGTTGACCAAGGTAACAGCGATGGTTGACGTTCGCAACGCGCCCGCGAGTGGTCAGTGGATGTGCAGGCCGAAACGTTTCCAGCGCGGCAAGCAGACACGCGAGAAGAGATTCGCGAGTCCATCGTTCTTGACTCGATTCCAACACTTCTGGCTGTCGCGTGACCAGTAGACGAAGGTAGCTCGCCCTTTGACGTCGGTGATGTCGGCGAAGCCCCAGAAGCGGCTGTCGAGACTGCGATCGCGGTTGTCGCCCATGACGAAGAACTTGCCCGGCGGGACGGTCAGGGGACGCCGATTGTTGCGCTGGTGGTGCGGCGCCCGCTCCGCGAAATGGGCGTGCGGGTCCTCAGCTTCTTCGCCGTTGATGTAGAGCTTGCGCTTGCGGATCTCGACCGTGTCGCCACCGACGGCGATGACCCGTTTGATCAAATCCGTCTCGGGCTGATCGGGACGCACGAAGACGACCACTTCGCCGCGTTTGGGTGACTCGATCTCCGTCAGCGCGATGTCGGTCAAGGGAAAGCGGATCGTGTAGGCCAACTTGTTGACGAAAATATGGTCGCCAATCTGGATCGTCGGTTCCATGGATCCAGACGGAACCCAAAATGCCTGCACCACGGACGAACGGACGGCCAAGGCGATGAGGATCGCTGGACCGAGCGTCTTGATCAACTCCCAGGTGCCGGAGCTGATCGACTGCCAAAGCCCATCGGTACCGGCCCGCTGGTTGGCGGCAACTGCCTTGCCCTTCTTTGCGCCGCCGCTGCTCATAACCGCCCACTCAATACCGCCCGTCGGGCTGGGTCAAGCGACACGCATCGTCAAGCGGCGTCTCCGTTCAAAACTCTACCGAGAAGCCTTCGGCCTCCTCGCTTTCGGCTTCGATCAGGGAGACCTTGGCGCGCCGATAGGCGGCGGCGGGTACGTAGAGGTAGCCCTCGACGGTCGTTCCCGGTGAGATCGTCCCGTCGTTCACCCACTTTTCTCGTGCGTGAGAGCGCCACTCGTCGGCGAGCCGACCCTCGACTTCGGCCAATGACAGCGGCCGGGTGCTGCCTCCGCCCTCCTTGCGCAGGCGCAGGCGGCTGGCGTCGAAGCGGTAGGTCGATGTTGAGTCATTGACGATGCGCACGTGCAGGGGGGTGAGGCCGACCTCCTGCGGCGACGCGCCGAGCACCGCTGCAGCCGCGCCTCCTCTCAGCGGCTCGATCGAAACTCGCAGCTTTGCAAGCGGTTGGCGAGCCGCGACGCGCGGGCGGCGGATGCGGCGGGCGGCCGCTTTTTCGAGCTCGGTCGGAAAATCGCGCTTGAAGGCCATGCGGCCGGCCAGTGGTTCCTCGGTCGCAGCTTCGAGCACGGCCCCCGTGTCGTTGCAGGTGATGCGAACTGCAACCCCGTAGCTGTCGCCGGGATCGCCGGTGTACCAGCCGGTATGGCGCAGGGCGCGCACTTCGCCGGCGCGCTCGGCGGTTGCCGGGACGACGCTCTGCACGTCGTATCCCATGCGCTTGAGAGTCGCGCGGGCCACCTTGGTGGCGGTGCGACAGGTCGTACCGGCGCGCTCGACTCGCACCTGGGCGGGAAAGTCGGCTTGCGGCACCGCGACGATGCGCGACTGATCGCCGCCCGCCTCGATGGGGGGCGGTAGTTTGGTCGGCCCCGCGCAGGCCGCGAGGAGCGCGAGTGCGGCCGCGGCGACATGTGTTTTGTACCGCCGTTTTAAAGTTGGCACTGGTATTTCTCCCGTCCAGACGATCGCGGCGCTGCGGTGTCGGGATTCGCTGCTGGCGCCCAGCCACCTACCGAGTTGTTTATTGGGCAACCCCGGCGGCGGCAAGGAAAAAAGTCAAGATGCATGAAAAATCGATAGGTTGCTGCCGCTACCTGCTTGCCAATTGCCTTGCAAAACACCACCGACCAACCCTAGGATGCGATGATCCAACGGACTGACATGGATGTTAAAATGCTCTTGGCCTGGCCGCGGATTGGCGATTGGTAGTTGGTTCTCTATCGGTGTGGCCGTGCATTTTGTCGTCGTCCTGCCTGCCGCGGGGGTGCCCCAATTCGGCAGGCCGGCCGAGTATCACGTGGATGGAGCCCCGGTCGGGGTCGGAATTTTCGAGCTAGATGGGGAGAATGGTCGCGATATTGCCACCGCCAACAGCACCGGGGTCGACGGACCCTCGTTTTCGCTGCTCGCCAACCGCGGCAACGAATCGTTCGAAACGGAGACGAGGGGGATCGCCGGTGAGTTCAGCGTCCAGACGGCGGTCACTGCCGACTTCGACGATGACGGGTTGGGGGACATTGCCCTGGCGGTCGACGACATCGCCATTCCGGTGCGGGGGCTCGTCTTGATCTACCTCAACCGCGGTGACGGACAGTTTGCGGAACCGGTCGAGTATGCGCTGCCGGGGTTTTTCATCCGCTGCCTCGAGGTTGGCGATGTCGACGGAGACGAGGTGTTGGACCTCGTCGCCTGCCACTCGCGCGACAGCGTCGGCGGCTCGTTCGAGGGGCGTGTCAGCGTCTTGCTCGGGGAGCAGCAAGAGGGTTCGCCGAGCGGGACGTTTCGCGTCGCTTTCAGTGAGGTCTTCGCCAGTGAGCCGGCCAGCGCCGACGTCGGCATGTTGGATGCCGACGACCGCGCCGACATCGTCGTTGGCGATCCGGTCGACGGGGTGGTGGGCGTTCTCTACGGTGTCGATCAGGGGTTCAGCCGCGCTGCGCCTGTCGCCGATGTGGAATCGGTGTCCGCCGTGGCCATCGTGCCGCAAAGTGGTGCTGCCGAGATCGTGGCGACGAGCCGGACACGCGGTCGCCTGATCGTATTGGAGCAAACGCAGGATCGCGTTTTCGCATCGCTGGAGGAGCATCAGGTCTTTTTGCCGAGCGCCTTGCGCGTCGCCGACTTCGATGACGACGGCATCTTCGATGTAACCGTCGCTTCGAGTCTCGGCGCTGAGTTGTGGCTCGGGCGGACCGCTGGCAGGTTCGAGCGCGGCGAGCTGATCTTCGTTGCTTCCTTTGGCCAACTGAGCACGATCGACCTCGCCACAGGCGACTTCAATCAAGATGGCATGATCGACATCGCCGCCAGCTCTTCCGAAGACGATCTGGTTACCATAGCCCTCAACGGCGCCGATGCGCCGTCGGGCACGTTTCCGCCAGGCGATGCGAATTGCGACGGCAGCGTCGACGAGGCCGATCTCGACGGCGTGATACGACGAATTTTTTCTCCCGGTTGTCCTGCGGCGGATGTGAATGGTGACGGGGTTGTGACGGCGGCTGATTTGACTGCTCTTAGCGAGACTCTCGCGAGTTGATTCCAAGGATAGATCTGATGAGAACGACCCGAACCATGTCGCGTACGTACGCGGTGATCATTGCGCTCCTGCTCGCCACCGCTTCGACGGTGTTCGCGCAGACTGCGACGCCCACGGCGACGGCGACCGATACTGCGACGGCGACCCCGAGCGATACGCCGACCGACACCCCCACCGCGACGGCCACGGCCACGCCGACCGATACGGCGACGGCGACAGTCACGGACACTCCCACCGATACACCGACCGATACGGCGACACCGACGGTCACGGACACACCTACCGAGACACCGACGGCGACGCCGACCGACACGCCGACCGACACGCCGACGGCGACACCGACCGACACGCCGACCGATACCCCCACGGACACTCCCACCGACACGCCGACCGACACCCCAACCGACACGCCGACTGCGACACCGACCGACACGCCGACGGATACGCCAACCGACACGCCGACGGCGACACCGACCGACACGCCGACGGATACGCCAACCGACACGCCGACGGCGACGCCAACGGACACGCCGACCGACACACCGACGGCGACACCGACCGATACGCCGACGGACACGCCGACGGCGACGCCGACCGACACGCCGACGGATACGCCGACCGACACACCGACGGCTACGCCGACCGATACGCCGACGGATACGCCGACCGACACACCGACGGCGACGCCGACCGATACGCCGACGAGCACCCCGACGGACACGCCGACGGACACGCCGACGGCGACGCCGACCGATACGTCGACCAGCACGCCGACGAGCACGCCGACCAATACCCCGACCAATACCCCGACCAATACCCCGACCAGCACCCCGACCAATACGCCGACGAGCACGCCGACCAACACGTCGACGCCGACGCCGACCGACACGCCGACGGCCCTGCCGGCGTTTGAGATTTTCGCCTCGGCGGGAAGTGATCCGGTGCAGCCGGGCGCGCCGCTGACCTATACGCTGACGTACAGCAACGCCGGCGGCATGGGTTTCGGAATTTCGATTACGGCGTCGACTCCGCCCGGTACGGTTTTCGTCTCGGCCAATCCGACCGCGACTTCCGATCCCGGGGCGGGCGGGACCGGCTTGATCACCTGGAGCGCCGCCGACTTGCCGAACAGCGGCGGCGGAGCGGTGTCGTTCACGGTCACCGTCGATCCGGGACTGGCGCCGGGCACGCCGATCGTGCTCAGCGGCTACGAAATTTCTTCGTCGGTTCCGGCGATGGTCGAGATGGGACCGGATGTCGCCGTTACCGTACAGAACGACGTCTCCCTGGCGATCTACAAGATCGATGCTCCGGATCCAGTGCAACCGGGCGATACGCTGACGTATGAGATCGTGGTGTCGAACGAAGATGAAGACGCGGTTCAGGATCTCGTCGTACGCGAGCTCTTCGACCCGAATTTGATCATCCTGTCATCGGATCCGGAGCCGGATTTCGGCACCAACGATCGCTGGTCGATCGCGTTTCTGCCCGGAGAGAGCTTCATCACGATCACCGTGCAGGCGCAGGTGAATCCCGCGACGCTGCCCGGTGTGATCATTCGCAACTTCGCCGAGGTGACCGATCCGAGCAATCGCGTCGCGACGGTCTACGAAGATACGCAAACCGCGGCGCCGGCAGCGCTTCGCATCACCATCGACGACCTGCCCGACCCGATCGGCTTTCTCGAAGACGTCGTCTATGCGATCACGTTTTCCAATCTGACCGAGCAGGACCTGACCGGAGTCGTCGTCAACGCCCAATTCGATCCCGCCCTGACGCCCATCCTCTTCACGCCCGCTCCCGACCCGGCGACGATGTACGCCTGGACCATCGGCCCGATGCTGGCCAGCTCGTCGGACCGCATCTACGCGACGATGCGGGTCACGGATCCGACCGTCGTCGACGGAACACTCCTGCTGGTGCGTGCCTGGATCACCGACGACGGTGGCCGGCTCGCCGCCGCCAGCGAGTTGACGCTCTACACCGAAGACGTCGGTCCGGACGGTCCGTATCTGATGACCATGACCGGGGCGCCGCGCTTCCTGCGCATCGGTGTCGTCGAAGAGGCGATCTACATGATCAAGCTGCGCAACCGCAGCGGCACCGAGACGACGGGCCTCGAGCTGCTGAACCTACTCCCGCCGGCGACCACGTTCATCGAGTCGGTGCCGCCGCCGGACGACGTAGAGGACAACGAGCTCACCTATCTCTTCCCGTCACTCGCCGCCGGCGCATCGAAGCTCATCGTCATCAAGGCGCAGTTGAACGAAGGGGCGCTGCCGGGCACGTCGCTCGTCAATCGTGCCCGCGTGCTGGACGATCAACGCAACTCGATCGAGGCGACGTTCGAAGGTGGCGTGCGCCCCGGCCGCATCAACAATCCGGGCCGCTTGCAGGTGCGGTTGACGATGCCGAAGCGCCTCACCATCGCCGGTGATCGATCATCACGCCTGCGCTCTTCGATCGCCATCATCAACGGCGGGCGCGGCGCCGCTGAAAACGTCGTCGTGACGCTTTCCGGGCCGGCCGAGCCGCTGTTGACGACGACGACGCCGGGAGTGGTGAGCAGCGAAACGGAAGATGGTACGACGACCCTGACCTGGATCTTCCCGCGCATGAAGGGCCCGGGCAACGAAACGATCAAGTTTACTCACGAGGTGTCACCCGACACGCCGAACGGTTCGACGTTGAGCTTTACGGCGCGCGTCAGCGCCGACGATGGGCGCATGGACTCGGAGAACAAGCTGGTCGAGATCAACAACCGGAACTGAGTGCAGAGTGCCGGCGACAGGCGTGCGCGGCTGGGTCTGTGCACGCCTGTCGCCCCATTCTCGGGCGGCGAAGTAGATCGTCGCGCCGCTACAGTTCCCGGCACGTAGCCGAAGCGGGCGTCGTCCGCTGGCAGCGCATGGTTTCGGTGACGCCCGACGTCAAGTGGGCGCAGGCGTTGTCGATGGCCGTACGCAGGCCTTCGACTTCGGTCTTGCCGGTCACCGTGCGGCAAACCTCATTGCCGCCGAACGGCATGCATACCGTGCACTCGTAGTCGCTGACCTGGAAGCTCGAATAGACGATGTAGGCGCAGAGCGGACCGAGAAAACCGAGCGTCACCAGCGCGTTGCGCCACGGGTGCTTGCGGCTCATCGCCAAGGGCGTGACATCGTGATTGAAGCCGCCGTTGCGCGCAGCCGGTGGGTCAGAGCTTGGCCAACACCGACTCGGCGCTCGAGACGTCGAGACCGGGACCGGGCTCGACGAGCAGGTGCTCGACGACGCCGTCGTTGGCGATCAGGGCATAGCGCTGGGAGCGCTCGCCCATGCCGAAGCCGCTGCCGTCCATGGTCAGGCCCAACGCCTTGGTGAACTCACCGTTGCCGTCGGCGATCATGCGCACGCTGCCACCGGCGCCCTGGTCTTTTCCCCAGGCTCCCATGACGAAAGCGTCGTTGACGGAAAGACAGACGACTTCGTCGGCGCCTTTTGCTTTGATGGCGCCAGCTCGTTCGACGAAGCCTGGCAGGTGCTTCATCGAGCAGGTGGGAGTGAAGGCACCGGGGACCGCAAATAGAACGACCTTCTTGCCTTTGAACAGATCACCGCTGGTGAGAGGTTGCGGTCCTTCGTCGCCCATCTCGCCGAGCTTGATGTCCGCCGGAAGTGCATCTCCTGTTTTGATCGTCATCGCGTGTCTCCTCGTGGTGTTTGGCGCGCCGCAGAAGTTGCGGCGCTCGTCGTCAGAACGCGCCCGCGCAACGGGCGTCTCGGGAACGCGCCCGCGCAACGGGCGTCTCGGTCTTTGCCGCTGGCCGAACAGGCGTCAGCCATTGAGTTCGGCGAGAATCGGAATCACCTCAGCTTGACCGACGCCGCAGATCATCGTCGTCACCGGTGAGTCTTTCCAAGCCGCCATGCGATCGACGATGCGTTCCTTCGGGCCGATCAGGGTGACTTCGTCGACCAGCTCATTGGGAACGGCTGCCGTCGCCTCTTTCTTTTTGCCGTCCAGGTAGAGATCCTGGATCGTCTTTGCCTCGGCTTCGAAGCCGTAGCGGCATGCCAGGTCGTTGTAGAAGTTCTTGCCGCGCGCTCCCATGCCGCCGACATAGAGCGCCAACATGGGTTTGAGCATGTCGATGCCGGCCTGGACGTCGTCGGTCAGGATGACGCTCGGGTTGGGAGCGATGTCGAAGTCGGCTGCACTCTTGCCACCCTTGGCGAGGCCTTCTTTGATGCCATCTCCGTAGAGGCTCATGCTGCGCTGCGGCGAGAAGAAGATCGGCAGCCATCCATCGGCGATTTCCGCCGTCTGGCGGACGCTCTTCGGTCCAATCGCTGCGACGTAGATGGGAATCTGCCGGCCGTGCAGGATGCTCTTCAACGGTTTACCCAAGCCGCTGGCATCCTCTCCCTGGTAGGGGATCTGGTAGTGCGGTCCGGTGTGCGTCAGCGCCGCCTCGCGGGCGAAGATCTTGCGCAAGATCTCGATGTACTCGCGTGTGCGTCGCATCGGTTTGCCGTAGGCGGTGCCGTGCCAACCCTCGACGACTTGCGGGCCGGAGGCGCCGATGCCGAGCAGAAAACGGCCGTCGGTGAGCTGATCGAGCGTCGTCGCCGTCATCGCCGTCATCGCCGGCGTCCGCGCCGGGATTTGCATGATCGCCGTGCCGACCTTGATTTGCTTGGTCTGTCCGGCGATCCACGCGAGCGGCGAGACGGCGTCGCTGCCGTAGGCTTCGGCCGCCCAGACGGAGTGGAGCCCGAGGTCGTCGGCCTGCTTGACCATGTCCATGTTGATGGACATTCGCGATCCCGAATATCCGACGTTGATCCCGATTTGCATGGTTTTTCTCCTCGTCTGGCGCTGTGTCGTTGCCTTCTGATGGATCGCGTTTCCTAGCCTGGATCGCTCGGTGTGTCCACGCCGACAACGATTGGATTTTCGCCCGTTGGTCTGGCTAGACTCATTGATTCGCAGCCGGGCTCTCGGCGGCGATCACAATCGAGGAGGGAGTATCTATGGTTTCGATTCGCCGCGGTTTGGCGTTTTTGATGACTTTGGGGGTGTCGTCCGTTCTTTTCGTGTCCGTTGGGGTTGCTGAAGAGCTCAAGCCCGGAATGGTTCTCAATCAGCAGACGGCGAAGTTTGCCGAAGGGCTGCTGCCGGTAGAAATCCTCAAGCACTACAAGGAGGGCGACTATTCGAATCCAATCGTCGATTGGCCGGTGGATCATTACGTCTGGCCCGAGGACTTTCTCGCTGCCAGCAAAGCCAATGAGGGGAAGTACGATATCGGAGACAAGGGGCAGGTCATCGAGAAGGCCAGTGGCAAGCAGCCCCAGTACGTTATCGGCTTTCCGTTTCCGACGATCGACGAAAAAGACCCCAATGCGGGAGCCAAGGTGGTTTGGAACTTTTTCTACCGAACCTGGTACTTCGGCAATGCGACGAACGAGTCGCAGCTCAATTGGGTGGCGCGGAAAGGGTTGGAGCGGCGTACCGATGTTCAAGCTACCTTCCACTACCTGGACGGTGTGCCGGTAGACGACCGCGAAGAGAATCCGTTGAATCTGCTCAGCCAGTTTCTGACGCTGGTGAAGTCGCCGGTCGACCTGAACGGCACGGCGGCTCTGTCGTGGCGGTATCGCGACCCCGGCAAGAGGGATTCGTCATGGTCTTTCGTGCCCGCTCTGCGCCGTGTGCGCGCGGTTTCGCCGTCCGATCGTTCGGGTGGATTCTTGGGTTCCGATATGAGTCAGGATGACGGTCCGTTCTTTGACGGCAAGGCGGAGGACTTTGCGTGGAAGCTCAAGGGAAAGAAGGACATGCTGCGCCTTGTCGACCCGGGAAGTTTGAGAAACGAAGGCAGCATTGAGTGGTTGCCCGAAGGGGGGTGGCGCGCACAATGGCCGGATCTTCCGTTCATCGGCTATATGGATCCGAATTGGGGCGGTGTTCCGTGGGCTTCGGCTACCGGCGCGTTGGCGTTGCGTCCGCATTGGGTGGTCGAGGCGGTGCCGAAAGACAAGTACTACCTGTACGGCCGGATGGAGCTCTACTTCGACGCGCTGACGTTCCAGGGTGCATGGAATTCCAAGTACTCCTGGAAGGGTGAGTTGCTCAACAGCTATCAGGTGATGGCTTTCATCCCCAAGGAAGTGAAACGTCCCGACGGAAAGAAGGATTGGGTGCAGGGGTCGACGATGGCGTTCCAGTGTGCGGAGAACATCAAACGAGACCAGGCGACTGTCGCGGGAATCAAGTCGAGCCCGCGCTCGGGTTTCGACTCGAACATCGAGTTTGCCGCCGGCTATTTTGATACGTCAGCACTCAGCCGCCTCGGAAAGTAGTCGTTGAGCGCCAATGTCATCGCGTCGGGATGTGTCGTAACGCGCCGCGCGGATACCGAGATACTCCTCGTCCATCCGCGCGGCGCGACGTTTCGCCGGCCGCTCTTTGGCATTCCCAAGGGTATGGTCGATGACGGCGAAGACCCCGAAAGCGCTGCAGTGCGCGAAACCCTCGAGGAAACTGGCATTGCGGTTCGCGTGCACATGTCACTCGGCTCGGTCCTGCAAAAAGGTGGCCGCAAGCTGGTCTACGGATTCTGGGCGCACGTCGAACCGACTGGTGAGAAGGCAATCGATGAGAAGGGCAAGTGCCACGGCGGTGATGACGAGAACGATGTCGTCGGCTTCTACGCGATCGACCAGGCTTACGAAATCATGGTGCCGGCCCAGGTGGTCTTTCTCGACCGCTTGCGGGCGCATCTGAGCGAAAGCCGGCACTCGTAGCATGGCCCGCTTCCTGATCCCGGCGCTGGCCGTTGCTGCACTCTACTATGTCTGGCGTCACCCGCGCGGTTGGGCAGGGCTCGGCGAGATGCTGCGACCGCTCGCGCTGCTGGCGCTGGCGATTCTCTACCTGCGCATTCCCTTCGACCTGCTTCCCGACGTTTCCGCGGTCGGCTTTCTCGACGATCTCATCGTTCTCCTCGCGGCGCTCTACTTTGGCGGCGGGGTGGGGGCGGGCGGTGAGAACGCCGCCGAGGCGGCGTCGCCTGGCGGCCGCCGCGCCGAGCACTCGGCCGATCCCTACGAAGTTCTCGGCGTCGCGCGTGGTGCGACGCAGGAGGAGATCAACCGGGCTTTCCGCGAGCAGATGAAGCAGTATCACCCCGACCGCGTCGCTGGCCTGGGTGAGGAGTTGCAGCGCCTTGCCCATGAGAAAGCCGTGGAGATCCAGCGCGCCTACGAGGCGCTGAAGCGGGTTTAGCGATCCGTCAAGGCGCGGCGACTTCGCCGCTCGCGCATGAACGATAGATCGCGTCGACGATGCGGTGGGCACGCACGGCGTCGCCAAAATCCGGTGAGGCTTTGCCGCCGTCGCGGATGGCGCGCAGAAAGAGCGACTCCGGCCACGCCTGTTCGATACCGCGGTCGCGTAGCCACCGGGTGAGCGCGTCGCCTTCGAGGCTTCCCTCACTCTGCTCGCCGTCGATCACGCGCTGCCAGTGCAGCGGTCCGAACCACTCTCCCTCGAGCGTGTAGAGCGCGTTTTCGCAGAACACTTCGATACGTCGCTGACTCGGTCGCGACGTAATGTCGTGCCAGGTCGTCGCCAGCGTCGCCGTCGCTCCGCTGCGCAGCGTCAGCAGAGCGTGCACCGAATCCTCGATGGGGTTCATCTCGTGAAAGAACTCCTGGCGGGCGAAGACACTCTCGATCGGTCCGGCCAGCCACTCGAGGATGTCGATGTCGTGGATCGAGTGCTCGAGCAGGACGCCGCGCCCGGCGCGCGCCGGGTCGGCGCGCCAGTCCGAGGCGTACATGCCTTGGATCGGGATGTATTGATCGTCGCGAAAGACGATGCTCATGATGCGGCCACTGAGTGCTTCGTTGACCATCGCTCGCAAGGCCAACATCGCTGGCGCGGCGCGCAGAATGAGCCCGACCATGTGGACGACGCCAGCGTCTTGCACGGTGCCGGCCATGCGCGCCGCTTCGCCGGCGTCGAAAGCGAGGGGTTTCTCGCAAAAGACGTGGCGCCCGCGCGCCGCTGCCTGGGCAACCAGAGCGGCGTGCTCGCTCGTCCACGTGCAGACGAAAACGGCGTCGCAGGCGTCGACCACCTCGGCCTCCGACGCGGCGGCTGTCGTGCTCCACCTCTCGGCGAAGGCGCCGCTGCGCTGGGGATCGCGGTCGTAGGCCGAGACCAGCGAAAACGGCTCGCCGCAAGTTGCCAGCAAGCCGGCGTGTACGTCGGCGATGAAGCCGCAGCCGAGGAAGCCGACCCGTATCATGCGTCATCTCTCATGTGTCGGCGGCCAGGCGGTCCGCGGCTTCTTTCGTACCGGCGATGATCAGCGCGTCGCCCTCGCCAATCTCGGTGTCGGGGTGCGGCACGTCGAGGTGCCGGCTGCCGTCCTCGTGTCGATTGCGGATGAAGATGACCTGGACGCCGAAGCGCGGGCGGATGGCCAGGCGGCGAACCGTTTTGCCGATGAAGGAATGAGGGGCGGGGATCTCTTGAATCACGTAGCCGTCGCCGACGACGACCTGGCGCACGCGGCCGGCGATGCTGACCGTCGAAGAAACGCTGCCGGCGAGGTCGCGTTCGAGGATGGCCTGGTTGCGCGCGTGGATGACGTCGCGCTGGCGCACGATGCCGATCAGTTTGCCCGGATCGTCGTCATCGACGACGGCGAGCCCGTCGAAGTCGCCGTGGCTGAAGAGTTGCATGAGGCTGTCGAGGTTGTCGCCGAGGTGGACGGTTGGGCGGTTGGCGTCGAGAACGTCGCCGGCGACGGCGATCTTGGCCAGGTGCTCGCTGTCGACGATGAGGCGACGCACCTCCGGCAACGAAACGGCTCCGAGCATGCGACCGTCGTCGTTGATGACGAAGAACTCGTTGTGATGGCTGGCGAGGACGAGGTCGAGAACCTCGGCAAAGCTGGCCGAAGCGGCGATCGTCTCGGGTTCGCGGTCGATGACGTCGCGTACGCAGAGACTGCGCATCACGTTGGGGTCGTCCTGCTTCGAGACGTCGATTCCAGCCGCGCGCAGCTTGATCGTGTAGATCGAATCCTCGTGGATGCGCGCTGCCACCAGGGTGCTGACGACACAGGCGGCCATCAGTGGGGGAATGATCAGGTAGTCACCGGTGAGCTCGAAGATGATGATGATGGCGGTAATCGGCGCGTGCGTCGTCGCCGCGACGACCGCGCCCATGGTGACCAGGGCGTAGGCGCCAGAGGTGGCGGTGTAGGCTGGAAAGAGCTCGTGAATCCAAGTGCCGAGAAAGCCGCCGGTCATGGCGCCGAGAAACAGTGACGGGGCGAACACTCCACCCGATCCGCCGGAGGCGAGGGTGAGGGATGTCGCGGCGATCTTGGTGACCAGGAGGGCGGCGAGCAGGGCCGGGCCAAGGCTGCCGGTCAGTGCGGCGTGGATGGTTTCACTGCCGCTTCCGAAGATCTGGGGAAACCACAAGCCGATGATGCCGACGATGATGCCACCGCCGGCTGCTTTGAGAACTTCGGGCGGCAAGGGCGCCTCGTCGAAGAGCGTCTCCAGCCGGTCGAGGACGCGGATGAACGCAATGGCGACGAGACCTGCGATGACGCCGACGAACATATACGGGACAAGCTCGAACGGGGAAACGAGCTCGTGGGACGGGACTTCGAAGGCTGGGGAATCGCCGAGCATCAGGCGCGAAACCACGGTGGCGACGACCGAGGCGATGACGATCGGCGAGAACTGCGGCACGCCGAAGTCGCCGAGCAATACTTCGACCGCGAAGAGCGCCCCGGCGATCGGCGCGTTGAAGGCGGCGGCGATTCCCGCCGCCGCACCGCAGCCGACGAGTGTGCGCAACTGGATGGTCGACACGCGCAACGCCTGACCGAAGGCCGAGCCGAGCGCTGCGCCGATCTGCACGATCGGCCCCTCGCGCCCGGCCGAGCCGCCCGAGCCGATGGTCACCGCCGCCGTCAGCGCTTTGACCGCGACGACGCGCGGGCGGATGGCGCCGCCGCGGATGAGAATCGCCTTCATCACTTCGGGCACACCGTGCCCCTTGGCCTCGCGGGCGAAGAAGTAAACGATCGGCGCTACGATCAGGCCGCCGAGCGCCGGCATCGCGATGCGCCGCCAGGCCGGCGCCGCCTCGACCGCGGCGAGGAAGGAGTCGTGTGCGTCGAAGAAGATCCACTGCGAGATATGGATCAGCCGGTGCAGGCCAACCGCACCGAGTCCGCCGCCGAGGCCGCAGACGATCGCCGCCACCACCATGAAGAGCTGGCCCCGCCGCGCCGGAGGTGCAGGTGTTCCAGATGTCTGTGTCAGCCGAACCTCCCGCAGCCCCGTGCTCAATTCACCACCATATCCCAGGCCATAGCGCGATCAATACGC
This sequence comes from uncultured Binatia bacterium (SeqCode), assembly GCA_965216585.1. Taxonomy (GTDB): domain Bacteria; phylum Desulfobacterota; class Binatia; order HRBIN30; family CADEER01; genus CADEER01. The sequence continues at coordinate 3,273,253 of CBDCGC010000003.1, forward strand.
TCCGCAGTTGACGGCCAATCCCCGGAGAGGCTACTGAACCATGAGGAGGGACGACGAGTGAAAACGACCGCAACTGGTTGGGTTTGTCTCGTGGCGACTATCCTAGCGATTGTACCAGGTTGCCACTCGATGCGCTTTGAGGTGAGTGGTGAAATTCCTGGAGCGGTGGTGCGTGAGCGAAAGTCGTTCTTTCTTTTCGGCCTCGTTCCCGAGTTGGAAATCGACGTCCGCGAGAAATGCTCGAACGGTGTAGTCGCGGTCGAAGAGGAGACTACGTTCGTTGATGGAGTCTTCGCTCTTTTTACTCTGAGCATCTGGGTGCCGCGCAGCTCGGTCTACTACTGCCGTGGAGATGCGGCACCATCCCTGGAGGGGCAGCGATGATTCGTGCGCTGTGCACCAAGATGACCGGATCCGTCGCCATTGCAGTCGCTGTCATCGCTGGCACGGGTTGCGCGCGTACGCACTATGTGAATCTGGCGCCGCCGCCCGGTGTGACGGTCGAAGATCGCGCGGTTCGAATGTCCGACGCCTACGTTTCGATGAAGAACGGGTGGCAGCACTTCTTCATCTGGGGATTGGCGCCGAGCCGGCGTGTCTATCCTGTCGACGAGATGTGTGGATCGGCCGCCAACGTCGATGAAGTGTTCACGCAGGAGAGCTTCGTACAGGGGCTGATTGCCCAGTTCGCTGGGTACTACGTCAACATCTATTCACCGTACACGGCGGAAGTGTCTTGCCTGCGCGCCATCGGTACCGAGGAGCAAGCGCCGTAACCCTCAACGCCACACCGCCGCGGCGATGATGACGATCATCGTCACGGCGATGGCGCTCTTGAGCACGAAGCCGAAGAGCTTTCCCTGTAGGGCGGCGAAGCCGATGCGCAGGGACTCGCGCAGGTCGCGTCCGCCGCTGGTCGCTGCCAGGGCGGCGCCGAGAAAGGCGCCGGCCATGGCGCCGAGCAAGGAGCCGATGCCGAAAAGGAAGGGCGTGCCGACGATGCCGCCGATGAAGGCGCCGCCGATCGTTCCCAGAGTGATGCGCCGGCTCGGCCGCTCGGCGGCGGCGCTGGCTGCCGCCGTGGTGATGAAGAACTCGACGATCTCGCCGGCGATGGCCAGGCCGAGCAGCCACAGCGGTGTCGTCCACTGGATGATCGCAAAGTCGGTGAGCCAGGCGTAGAGCAGCGCCGCGGCGGCAATGATGAACGTCCCCGGCAGGCCGAAGACCAGCGAGAACAGCGCGGCGATACAGACCGCGAAGAGGACGACCAGTGCGGCGGCGGAAAGAGTCGTGCTTAGCATGAGTGGTTCGTGACTGGTGACTAGTGATTCGTGACTGGTGATTGGTGATTCGTGACTGGTGACTGGTGATTCGTGACTGGTGATTGGTGATTCGTGACTGGTGACTGGTGATTCGTGACTGGTGACTGGTGACCGGGTTTGTTGCTATCGGGGGGATGGTCGCATCAGCCGCACGCGGCCGTTGCGGCCGCGTAGACTTGCTTGAGCGCTACGTTGTGCTCGATCGCGGCGCGGCGACAGGCTTCGTACTCGGGGGCGATGTTGGGTGTGCCGTCCGGGGCACGCGATACTTTGACGGGGATTGTGCCGTACGGTGTTTCGACGAGGCGCTCCTCGCGCGTCGCCTCGAAGCGGCTGACGGCGTATGTGCGCACGCCGAGCGACGATGTTTCGCGCATGACGATGCCGGCAAGTGTTTCGCACAACGCCGTGGCGCCGAGGACCGAGAGGACGACCGCCGGCCGCCCCTTCTTCATCACCACCGGCTGTAGCCATACGTCTTTGGCCCCAGCCGCAAACAACAGCGCCGCGACGTGTTCGTAGATCTCGGGATTGGAATCGTCGATGTTTGATTCCAGAACCGACAACGCTTCGGCCTCGGTCCGCTCGTCGACCTCGCCGAGAACCAGGCGCAGGAGGTTCGGTCGGTCTGAGAGAGCTCGCGTCCCTGCACCGTAGCCGACACGTCGGGGCACGAAGCCGGCGGGTTTGCCCGGCCGCGCCAACGCCGCGACGACGGCCGCACCGGTTGGCGTCACCAACTCGCCTTCGCCTTCGCCGTAGCGCACGGGGAAACCCTCGACGAGCTCGACGGTCGCCGGTGCCGGAACCGGCATCGTGCCGTGTTGGCAATCGACGAAACCCGAACCGAGGGGCAGCTCGGAGACGTAGACCTTCTCGATGCCGAGCTCTTCCATCCCAATCGCTGTGCCGACGATATCGACGATCGAATCGATCGCACCGACCTCGTGAAAGGCTACGTCGTCGGGCTTCTTGCCGTGCACCTTGCCTTCAGCGATCGCCAGCTTGGTAAAGATTGCCAGCGCGCGGTCACGCACCGCGGGCTGCAAGTCGCTGCCGGAGATCGTCTTGCGGATCTCGGAGAAATGCGTGTGGTGATGGCCCGCCGTCTCCTGGTCGCCCGCCAAGACGACGTCCAACTTGGTTGCCTCGATGCCGTTTACCTGCCGGCGCTCGGCTTCGAGCCGATAGCCGCCGATCGCCAGACGAGCCAGCTCGGCTCGCAGCCGCTCGAGTGGAAGACCGAGCGCCAAAAGGGCACCCAAGGTCATGTCGCCACTGATACCTGAGAATGCGTCGATGTAGAGAGCGCGGGACATTTGTTTGGTGGTTGGTGACTGGTGACTCGTGATTGGTGACTCGTGGATGGTGACTGGTGACTATGGCACGGGAGCCCACCACCAATCACCAGTCACGAATCACGCCCACGGATCGTACGATCCGAAGCTCCAGACGTAGCCCTCGACATCGCGGCAGGTGTAGACCCGGCCGCCGTAGTGCTGGTCTTCCGGTGGGCTGAGGATTTCGGCACCGGCAGACTTGGCCTTGTCGTGGTGAGCGTCGACGTCGGCGACAATCACGTAGACGCTGTGGGTGTTGGCAGCGCCGGGAGTTGGCGGTTTGACGAGATCGTCAAACTCCCCCTGGCCGGCGCTGCCGAGCATGATCATTCCCGATGCGCCGAAGGTCAGTTGCGCGTGTCCGATCGTACCGTCTTCGTTCTCGACCACCATGTGCCTTACAAGTCCAAAGGCAGTGCAGAGCCAGTCAATGGCCTGCGGCGCATCGCGATAGCGCAGCGTCGTGATCACGTTCGATCCATTTGTCATCCAACCTCCAATCACCAATCACGAGTCACCATTCACGAGTCACCATTCATCCCATCAGCGCCGAGATTGCCAGCGAGTGGGCCCCAACTTCGGCCAGGCGCCGGCGGTCTTCTTCGCTCTGCTCGATTTCGCCGAGCCACGGCATGATCCCCAGCGGCGGCCCGAGCAGCTCGGCCAACACGTCGGCGTTGGTTTGCGCGGCGAGGTCGTTCTCTTCCTGCAAGGTGTTGATGATGTAGCCGGCGCTCTCCAGACCAACCGCGCGCGCCCAGCCCATCGTCAGTTGGGCGTGGTTGATGGCACCGAGGCGGTTGCCGACGACGACCAGCAATGGCAGATCGGCGCTGCGGGCCAGGTCGGCGAACGTGGTATCGCGCCAGATCGGTACGAGTAGACCGCCGGCGCCCTCGACGAGGGTCAAGTCGTAGCGCCGGCGAAAATCGGCGATCGTCTTGACGATGGCGTCGATCTGGATGTCGTGGCCGTCGCGCACGGCGGCGATGCTCGGTGCCAGCGGATCGGTGAAACGGTAGGGGCAGATGACGTCGATCGACTCCTTGCAGCCGGAGAAGTAGCGCAGGGCGACGGCGTCGAGCGGGGTCAACACGCCCCGTTGATCGGGAATGCAGCCGGTCTCAAACGGCTTGAGCACGCCGACCTTGCTGCCCCGTGCGGCGGCGGCGGCCGCGATCGCACAGGCGACCGTCGTCTTGCCGATGCCGGTATCGGTGCCGGTAACCAGGAAGCAGCGTTGAAGCAAAATGGGGCCCGCCGTTGCGACGGGCCCCATCTAATCAGCTCACTCGAGCGGGGGGAAGACCTCGCGTGAGCTTCGGGGGGAGCGTTGATTGAGACGTGCTTGGCAAAAGAAGCAAACGCAGTGCCAGGCTCAATGCAGCATCGTTGGGAAGGTTTGTGGTCCGATGGTGCGGCACAATTCCCCCCGCAGTTGACGAAAATGTGGCAGCGATGACTGAAATTTGTCGCGGCGCTGTGGTGTTTGCAGTGCGCCATGCGGCACTTGGGGCCGGATTCTATGTCGAGTGGGAAATGGCGTCGGCGGTGACGGTCACCAGCGTGTCGAGCTCGGCGGTGGTGATGCTGAGCGGCGGCATCAAGATGATCACGTTGCCGAGCGGTCTGATGATCACGCCATGGCGTCGCGCATGCTCGATGACACGGACTCCGATCCTCTCGCTGGCGTCGTACGGGGCGCGCGAGTCGCGGTCGCGCACCAGCTCGATGCCGACCATCAAACCGTGCTGGCGGATGTCTGCGGCGTGGGCGAGAGGCGCGATCTTCTCGGCCAACAGATCGCGCAAGTGCGCGGCGCGCTGGCGCGCGGTGGCGACGACGCCGTCGCGTTCGAAGATCTCCAGGTTGGCGACGGCGACGGCGCTGGCCAGTGGATTGCCGGTGTAGGTGTGGCCGTGGAAGAACGCCGCGAAGCGGTCGTAGGGGGCGAGGAAGCGCTCGAAAATCTGCTCGGAGATCAGAGTCGCCGCGAGCGGCAGGTAACCGCCGGTGATGCCCTTGCCGAGGCACATCATGTCGGGTTCGATCTTCTCGTGCTCGACGGCAAACATCTCGCCGGTGCGGCCAAAGCCGGTGGCGACCTCGTCGCAGATGAGCAGCGTTCCGTGCTTGCGCGCCAGCTCCTCGATCGCCGGTAGGAATCCCGGCGGCTGGGCCCACATGCCGGCGGCGCCCTGCATGAGCGGCTCGACGATGATGGCGGCTGTGAGGTTGCCACAGGCGTCGAGGACTTCCCCGGCGTCGGCCAGCGACGATTGCAAGGCCTGTTCGGCGCTCTGGCCCTCGATCCAGCGAAAATGGTGCGGCGGCCGAATTTGTCGCGCCGGTCGCAGCACTGGTCGAAAGAAGCGGTGAAAGGCGTCGCTGTAGCCGACGCCGACGGCGCCGAGAGTGTCGCCGTGGTAGGCCTCGGTGAGCGAGACGAAGCGCGTGCGTTGTTCTTCGCCGGCCAACTGCCAGTACTGCAGCGCCAGTTTGAGGGCGATCTCGACGGCGGTCGCGCCGGCGTCGGAGTAGAACACCCGTTGCAGCGAGCTCGGCGCGATGTCGATGAGCTTCTTGGCGAGCGCCGTCGCCGGCACGTTGGCGAGGCCTAGCATCGTCGTGTGGGCGATGCGATCGGCCTGGTCGCGCAACGCCTCGTCGAGCTCCTTGCGGCGGTGACCGTGGACGTTGCACCACAGCGACGAGACGCCATCCAGGTAGCGATTGCCGTCGACGTCGATGAGGTAGTTGCCCTCACCGCGTTCGATGATCAGCGGCTCCTCGCGCAACCACTCCTGCATCTGCGTAAACGGATGCCAGATGTAGCGTTGGTCCCAATCGACGAGATCCCGGCGCGAGAATTCCATTGCCAAGACCGTACGCGGGAGGGCTCGGAGGGTAAAGCAAGCGGTCGAGAGGTTGGGTTGATCGAGTGGTGGCCAGCGATTCTCAGCCGAGATAGACAGATGGGCGTGGTGGAAGACGACTACTTCAGCGAGGCGATGCGGCGGCGAGAGGCGGCTGGGTTGCGACGGGCAATGCGGCCGGTGGAAGGTGCGCAGGGGACGCATCTGACGGTCGACGGCCGGCGGGTGTTGTCGCTGTGCTCGAACAACTACCTCGGCCTGGCTGATCACCCGGCGCTGGCCGAGGCGGCGGCGCGGGCGGCGCGCGATCTCGGAGTGGGTGCGGGAGCGTCGCGCTTGATCTCCGGGTCGATGCGCGCCCATCACGATCTCGAGGAGCGGCTGGCGGCGATCAAGGGCAGTGAACGTTGCCTCCTCTTTACCTCTGGGTACCAGGCGAATATCGGCGCCATCACCTCGCTGGTCGGCGCCGCGGATGCGGTGTTCAGCGACGAGCTCAATCACGCCTCCCTGATCGACGGCTGTCGGCTGTCGCGTGCCGAGGTGCACATCTATCCGCACCGTGACGTCGACAACCTGCGGGCGCAGCTCTCGGCATCGCGGGCGCGGCGGCGCCTGATCGTCACGGATTCGATCTTCAGCATGGACGGTGATGCGGCGCCGCTGCGCGAGATTTGCGAGGTCGCCGAAGAGCACGGCGCGATGCTGATGATCGACGAGGCGCACGCGACTGGTGTCGTCGGCGCCGGCGGCGCCGGCCTGGCCTCGGAGCTCGGTGTCGAGAAGCGAGTCACGCTGCAGATGGGAACCCTGGGGAAAGCTCTGGGTACCTTTGGTGCCTTCGTCGCCGGGCGTGGCGAGGTCATCGACCATCTCGTCAACCACGCGCGAACCTTCATTTTCACGACGGCCTTGCCCCCGCCGGTCGTCGCCGCCGCCGCCCGGGCGCTCGACATCGTTCAGGCCGAGCCGTGGCGCCGCGAGAAGGTTCGCCTCAACGGCCGGCGCCTGGCCGAGAGCTTGCGGCGCTTGGGTTACGACGTTCCGGGCGACGGGGGCCACATCCTGCCGGTGATGGTCGGCGAAGCCGAGGAGACGATGCACTTGTCGGAGAGACTGCTCGACAACGGTGTCTTTGCGCACGGTATCCGGCCGCCGACGGTGCCGCCGGGGACGTCGCGCATTCGCGCCACCGTCATGGCGACGCACAGCGATGCCGACATCGATGCGGCGGTGCGCGCCTTCGATCGGGCGCGCCGGGAGTCGGCGGCGTGAGTACCGTCGCGACCGATCGCCGCCGCGCTGGCGAAACGGACGTGCACTGGCTCGGTTCCGTCGAGAGCGTGGCGGTGGGCCGTCGTTCGTTCTAACCATGGCCAAGCAACGAACGAATTTCGTTTGCCAGTCGTGCGGTGCCCAGTCGTCGCGCTGGCTGGGGCGCTGTCCGAGCTGCGAGCAGTGGAACACCTTGGTCGAGGAGCGGATCGAAGCACCGTTGAAGGTGAAGCGGGGCGCCTCGGCGCGGGCGGCGCCGCCACCGCAGCCGATCGCCGAGCTGCAGACGGCCACCGAGGCCCGCCACACGAGTGGTATCGACGAGCTCGACCGCGTACTCGGCGGCGGCGTCGTTCCCGGCTCGGTGATTCTCATCGGTGGCGACCCCGGTATCGGCAAGTCCACCCTCGTCCTCCAGGCACTGGCCAATCTCGCCCAGCGCGGTGCCGCGCTCTACGTGTCCGGCGAGGAATCACCGCAGCAGATCAAGATGCGCGCAGACCGGCTCGGTATCGACGCGGCGTCGCTGTTGGTGTTTTCCGAGACACACCTCGAAGCCGTTCTCGAACAAGCCAAGCAAATCGCGCCGGTCATCCTCGCCGTCGACTCGGTGCAGACGATCTTCACCGACGAGTTGCAGGCAGCTCCCGGTAGTATCGGCCAGATTCGCGAGAGCGCGGCGCGCATCGTTCATTTCGCCAAGCGCGAAGGGCTGGCCTGCGTGCTGGTTGGCCACGTCACCAAAGACGGGGGTTTTGCCGGTCCGCGCGTGCTCGAGCACATGGTCGACACGGCACTCTACTTCGAGGGTGATCGCGGCCATCCGTTTCGCATCTTGCGCGCCGTCAAGAACCGATTCGGGTCGACCAACGAGATCGGCGTCTTCGAGATGAAGCAGGAAGGACTGCAGGCGGTGGAGAACCCTTCGGCGCTGTTTCTCGCCGAGCGGCCGGTCGACGTTCCAGGCTCGATCGTGATCGCCAGTGTCGAAGGAACACGACCCATCCTGGTCGAGTTGCAAGCCCTCGTTTCTCCTACGGCGCTGGGTACGCCGCGGCGCACGACCTTGGGGCTGGATCACAATCGCGTCGCTTTGCTGGTGGCCATTCTCGAGAAGAAGATGGGGATCCAGCTCGGCGGCCACGACATTTTCGTCAACGTCGCCGGCGGCGTACGGGTCGACGAGCCGGCGGCCGATCTCGGTGCGTCGCTGGCCGTCGCTTCCAGCTTTCTCGATCGCACCATCGATCCGCAGACCCTGGTGATCGGCGAAGTCGGGTTGGCCGGCGAGGTGCGGGCGGTCGGACAGGTGGAAGCGCGGGTGCGCGAAGCGGCCAAGCTCGGTTTCAACCGCTGCGTCGTGCCGGAAAGCTCGCGCCGCCAGATTCCCGACGTCACCGGTGTCGAAGTGCGCGGCGTACAGTCGCTGCAACAGGCGTGGGACTACCTGTTGTGAGGGCCGGGCGTAGCGCCTGAGCGTTCATCCGCCACTGCTGGTCACCTCGGATCAGGTGGCGGAGTCTGCGAAATCGTAGCCCTGGCCGAGCTCGATCTTGGAACGCTTGCGGATGTCCTCGATGAAGTGCTTGATCGCGTCGCCTTCCTTTTGAGCGCGAACCACCTGCGCCAAGCGTTCTTTGTCGGTTTCGAAGCGCTCCGGAGGGGGCGGGATGCGCTCGGACAGCGTGGCGATGACGGCGTCGCCGCCGAGCGAGTAGACGACCGGCGCGACCGGTTCGGCTTCGCTGAGCTTGAACGCGGCTTCCTTCAGCTCGGGCAGGTTGCCGAGCTTGGGGACGTAGCCGCCGAAGCGTCCGATCTCACCGGTTTCGTCGGCGCTTACACCCTCGCGTTCGGCCAGAGCGGCGATGTCCGGGTTGCTCTTCAGGGCTTCGAGCAGCGCGCCGGCGCGCGCGGCCGCAGCCTTGGCGGCGCGATCCTGGCGCAAGCTCTCCTCCACCTTGGCGCGGATGTCTTCTAGGGGCGGGATGTGGCTGGCGATCCGATCGGTGACCTGAAAGATCAGGTAGCCGTCGTCGAGATTCATGATCTCGCCGAGCTCGTCCTTCTCGGTGGCGAAAACCGCTTCGGCGATTTCCGGGTGGCGACCGAGTCCGGGAATCGCCTCGGCAACACCGAAGGGCAAGCTCACCTTTGCCTCGAGCCCGTGCTCGCTGGCGACATCGGCGAAGGACTTGCCGTCGAGCAGGGATTCGAACGCCTCTTCGGCCTTCGTGAGCGTCAGCTTGCGGGACTCGCGCTTCTGTACGGCGCGTTTCACCTCGTCGCGCACCTCGTCCAGGGTTTTCGTACGCGCCGGAATCTTCTCTTCGACCTTGATGATGTGAAAGCCAAACACCGACTCGACGAGATCACTGATCGCGCCGGCTTCGGTGGCAAAGGCCGCTGCTTCGAACGGCGCCGTCATGGCGCCCCGGGCGAAGGCGCCGAGATCGCCGCCGTTGGCGGCCGTCGAATCTTCGGAGTGTTGCTTGGCCAGCTCCGCAAAGTCCTCGCCGTCGAGCGCTTTGGCGCGAATGTCGAGAGCCTTGTCGCGGATGGCGGCTTTGTCTTCGTCGCTGGCGCCTGCGGGGACTTTGAAGAGGATGTGGCGGGCGCGGACTTGTTCACCGGTCTGGTAGGTGTCGGCGTGCTCGTCGTAGTAGATTTGCAGATCCTCATCGCTCGGCTGAACCTGCGCTTCGAAGTCTCGCGGGCGGAAGGCCATGTAGCGCATCGCCGAGCGTTCGGGCGCGCGAAAGCTCTCTTTCGATTCCTCGTAGTAGGACGCGAGCTCGGATTCATCGAAAGTGAGGTCGGCGAGGAAGTCGGCGGCCGCGATCCGGATGAAGTTCAACGAGACGCGGGTGTTCTCGAAGTCGAAACGCTCGCGCAACTCAGCGTCGCTGATGTGGACGCCGGAGCGGACCAGATCGAGCAGTTTTTCGGTGAGTACCTGGCGCCGCTGGTTGTCTTCGAAGTCGCCCGGCTTGAGCCCGTTCAGCCGCAGGACCTCCATGTAGCGGGTCTTGTTGAAACGGCCATCGATCTGAAAGTCGGGAAGGGTCGAGATCGATTCGCGCAGCTCTTGCTCGCCGACGTGGAGCCCGACGTTCCGCGCTTCCTGGACGAGCAACTCGGTGTTGATGATCTGTTCGAGTGCCTGAGCGCCGATCTCGTTGGCCGACGGCGGATCGCTGGCCGCGTTGTTGCGGTAGAAGCGGTCGAGGTTGCCGTAGGCGCGGTCAAAGTCGCGCTTGGTCACCATCTCGTCGTTGATCTTCGCCGCAACTTCGAGCTGGCTGAAGCCGGCGGTGCCGACGTAGAAAAAGACGAAAACCAGAGCGATGATGGCGAAGAGGATCTTGAGGATCAGCGAATCGGCGGCGTTCTTACGAATTGAATCGAGCACTTAGAGCTTCTCCCGAGAAAGCGAAAAACGATAGAGTAGGGCCTTTGCAAAAGCAACAGAGAGCGCGCGGGCTGACCCTTGGATTGGCTGGGGTCGACTCGAGATCGCCGGGCGCCGCCGCCGTGGCGCTAATTTCTTGCCCTGCCAGGAGAATCTTGTTAACAGTTCAACAAGACGATTCCAGTGGGGTGAACGGCATGCGGTTGGTTGGTGGCTGATGGTTCTCAACTTCCTCTATGGGATGTTCTCGAACGATCTCGCGATTGATTTGGGAACGGCAAACACGCTGATCTACGTCAAGGGGGAAGGGATCGTTTGCAACGAGCCCTCCGTCGTTGCGGTGCAAAAGGAGGATCGCGGCGGACGCCGCGTTCTCGCCGTCGGCGCCGAGGCCAAGAAGATGCTCGGCCGCACACCGGGGTCGATCGTCGCCATCCGCCCGCTCAAAGACGGCGTCATCGCGGACTTCGACGTCACCGAGGCGATGCTGCGCTACTTCATCACCAAGATCCACAACCGCAAGGCTCTGGTGCGGCCGCGCATCGTCATCTGCGTGCCCTTCGGCGTCACCGAGGTGGAGAAAAGGGCGGTGAAGGAGTCGGCCGAATCGGCGGGTGCGCGCGAAGTCTATCTGATGGAAGAGCCGATGGCGGCGGCGGTCGGTGCCGGCTTGCCGATCACCGAGGCGACGGGCAACATGATCGTCGACATCGGTGGCGGCACGACGGAAGTGGCGGTGATCTCCCTCAAGGGAATCGTCTTTTCGAAGTCGGTGCGCGTCGGCGGTGACAAGATGGACGAGGCGATCGTCCAGTACATCAAGCGCAAGTACAACCTTCTCGTCGGCGAGCGCACGGCCGAGCTCATCAAGCTGACCATTGGCTCGGCCTATCCAGGCAACGAGATTCAGACGATGGAGATCAAGGGGCGCGATCTGGTTGCCGGGGTGCCAAAGACGGTCGAGGTGTCCGATGAAGAGATCCGCGATTCGCTGCTCGAGCCGATCTCGCAGATCGTCGATGCGGTACGCGTTGCGCTGGAGCGCACGCCGCCCGAGCTGGCGTCGGACATCGTCGACAAGGGGATCGTCCTGGCTGGCGGCGGGGCGTTGTTGCGCAACCTGGACACCCTGCTGCGCGAGGAGACCGGACTTCCGGTGGTGTTGGCCGAGGATCCTCTGACCGCGGTGGTCATGGGCGCCGGCAAGGTGCTCGACGAGCTGGCGCTACTGAAGGACGTTACGGTCCAATAGACAGCGCGCGTGTTGTTCTGCGGTTCACCTTGCCACGCGATTGAGAAATCGACCGGGTAGGTAGAGCCGTTCGATGGAATTTCTGCGCCGCTATCGGGTGCTGGCGACGGCTTCGTCGCTGCTGCTGGTGTCGCTGCTGCTACTCTCGGTCAGTGCTCGGTCGCAGGCCTACCGCGATCCGGTCAGCGCCGCCGTGTTGGAGGTGTTCTCGCCGCTTCAGGGTGCCGTCGGGTGGGTCCGGCGCGGCCTTTCCAGTGTTTGGTTTGGCTACGTCTACCTGGTCGGCGCCGGGCGAGAGAACGAGGTCTTGCGCCTGCGCGTTTCCGAGCTCGAGGCGGATCTCGTTCGTCTTGGCGAGCTCGAGCAGAGCAACGCGCGGCTCTCGGAGTTGCTTCGCTTTCGCGCGCGCTTGCGCGGCGCGGTGCTCGGTGCGCGAGTCATCGGTCGCGATCCGCAGCCGGGGTTCCATTCCTTCGTCATCGATCTCGGAGAGCGCGATGGCGTGCGCTCGGGGCTGGCGGTTTTGGCCCCGCGGGGTGTCGTCGGGCGGATCACCGAGGTGCGCCGGCGCGCCTCGCGGGTGATGTTGTTGACGGCCAACGATAGCGGCATCGATGCAGTGGTGCAGCGCAGTCGGGCACGCGGCATCGTGCAGGGGACGCGCGACGGTGGGGCGCGAATGAGCTACCTGCGTCGCGACGTCGACGTCGTGTCGGGCGATCTGGTGGTGTCGTCGGGACTCGACGGGATCTTTCCGAAAGGGGTGCGGATCGGCGTCGTGGCAGAACTACGCCTCGAACACCGCGGATTGCTGCACTCAGCCGAAATCGAACCGAGTGTGCAATTGGATGAGCTCGAGGAAGTTCTGGTCGTCGACGCCGCGACGGTGCTCGAAAGCGCGGAGGAGTGATGCGGGCGTTTCTCGTCATCGTCCTCGTCGCCTGTGTCGGTCTGCTCCTGCAGTCGACTTTCTTTCACGACGTCGGCTTGGGGCGCATCGTCCCCGACGTCCTTCTCGTCCTGTGTGTCTACCTCGGCCTCAACCAACACTCGATCGCCGGCGCCAGTGGGGCGTTCCTGCTCGGCTACCTTCAGGACGCCGCTTCGGCAAGTCCCGCAGGCCTCAGCTCGTGTGGAATGTTGGTCGTCTTTGTGCTTGTCTATCTTACCTGTCGTCGGTTGTGGGTGGACAATGTGGTGTCGAAGGTGGTGTTGGTGTTTCTGGCGTCCTTGGTCAAGGCAGCAGTGGTGTTTGCCCTGCTCCTGATCTTCCTTCCGGGCGGCTTCGATCGGTCTGGCGGTATCGGTTCGGTGATGTTGCAAAGTGCGGTTTCTGCGTCGATTGCGCCGGCGGTGTTTTGGCTCCTGGCGACGACGGGGATACGCTCCAATCGCGAGGCGGAGTGAGCGATGTTCGGCTCGCACGAGGTTCCCGCGGAGTTGCGGCGCCGGTTGGCGTACGCGTCTGCGGCGGCCTCGCTGGCGCTCCTCCTGCTCCTCTTGCGGTTGTGGTCTCTCCAGGTCTTGCAGGGGGAAGAGCTCGCTTCGCTGTCGGAGAACAACCGGATCCGCTTGCGGCGCATCACGGCGACGCGCGGCCGTATCGTCGATCGCTATGATCGCGTGCTGGTCGAGAGCGAAGCGTCGTACGATGCCGTGTTGGTTCCGGAGGATACGCCCGAGCTCGAGGATACCGTCGAAACGCTCGCCCACTTTTTGCAGCAGAGTGCTGCGGATACGACAGCCGTCCTCGAGCGCGCAGCGGGGCGGCCGCGCTTTCAGGAAGTCGTCGTCAAGCGCGATCTCGAATGGGAGGAGGTCGTCGCGATCGAAACACACCAGACCGAGCTGCCGGGTGTCAGTGTGAGGATCGTGCCGAAGCGATTCTACCCGGAAGGGGCGACGCTGGCGCACGTGCTGGGTTATGTCGGCGAGGTGTCGAAGGAGGACCTGCGTCGATCGAACGCTTTCCGCGGTGGGGATTTGATTGGCAAGTCGGGTTTGGAGCAGGTGTTTGACGAACAGCTTCGCGGTGTCAACGGCGGCCGGCACGTCGAGGTCAACGCCGTCGGGCGCGAACTGAGGGTACTCGATCAGGTGGACGCGTTGGCCGGACACACGTTGGTCCTGGCGATCGACCTCGATCTACAGCGAGCGGCAGAAAGCGCCCTCGGCGATCACGTTGGGGCCGTCGTGGCGCTCGACCCGGCATCGGGCGACGTCCTCGCCATGGCCAGTCGCCCCTCCTTCGACCCGAACCTCTTCACCGGCGGGTTGCTCGACAGCGAGTGGCAGAAGTTGGTGGAGCATCCGCGCAAACCGATGTCACCGCGCGCGTTTCGCGGACAATACCCGCCCGGGTCGACGTTCAAATTCGTCGTCGCTGCGGCCGCTCTCCAGGAAGGCGTCATCAATCCCTTCACCAAGATCCACTGCAACGGCAAGCATCGCTTCGGCCGGCGTGATTTCCGCTGTTGGCGGAGGGGTGGGCACGGCTTCGTCAACGTCGTCGGTGCGCTGGCGCAGTCGTGCGACGTGTTCTTCTACCAGATCGGACAAAAGCTCGGTGTCAATACGATCGCTCGCTATGCCCGCTCCTTCGGACTGGGTGCACCGACTGGAGTCGCACTGCGCCACGAAAAGGGCGGGTTGATTCCCGACAAGACCTGGAAGCGCAAGCATCGCAAGGAGCCGTGGTATCCCGGTGAGACCTTGCCGGTTGCGATTGGCCAGGGCTACGTGAGCGCGACGCCGTTGCAGATGGCCCATGCGGTGGCGGCGCTTGCCGTCGGCAAGCGCTACCGGCCGCGCCTGGTCCTCCGCATGGAGGGACCGGAAGAAGAAACTGTGAGGTCGTTCGCGCCCGAGCTACTCGGCGAAATCGACCTGCGCGAAGGGGTCTTGAAAGAGGTGCGGGAGGGGTTGGTTCGCGTCGTCCACGATCCGCGCGGCACCGGGCGGCGCGCCGCTGTCGAGGGGCTTAGCGTTGCCGGCAAGACGGGCACCTCGCAGGTCGTTTCGATGGGTCGCAAGCGGCGTTCTTCGTCGGAGCTTCCGTGGCAGCAGCGCGACCACGCCTGGTTCGTCGCCTTTGCTCCGCCGCAGGAGCCGGAGATCGCCTTGGCGGTGCTGATCGAGCACGCCGAGGGCGGTGGCGGCAAGATCGCTGCGCCGGTGGCGGCAAACGTGTTGCGCGAGCGCCAGCGTATCGAGCGCGAACGCGAACCGGTGCGGTATGCTCAGAATTGACAGACGTCTGGTGGCCAACATCGAGTGGCCACTCCTCTTGTTGACGGTGGCGTTGGTCGCCAGCGGGCTGCTGACGATTCTCAGTGCCACCCACCAGGAGTCGGCCCCGTTTTCCTCCTTCTTCATCAAGCAGTCGATCTGGGCGGCGATTGGCTTCGTCGGACTGCTTGTGGCGATGATCTTCGACTACCGCCGGCTTCATCGTTTCGGCTACCTCGTATACGCCGGCGGTGTCGGATTGCTGATCCTGGTGCACGTTTTCGGTGTCAGCGGCGGTGGAGCCCAGCGATGGATCAGTCTCGGACCGGTTTCTCTGCAACCTTCGGAGCTGATGAAAATCGCGCTGGTCGTTGCTCTGGCGACGAACCTGCAACGTTGGGCGGGTTCACCGCGTCTCCCCTGGTCGAGACTGATCGCGCCAGTCGTGTTGTTCGCCGTGCCGGCCTATCTCATTCTGAAGCAGCCCGACCTGGGCACGGTGATCTTGTTGGGGCTGGTAGCCTTCTCGGTGCTGCTGGTGGCGGGGTTGCCGCTGCGCTTGGTGTTGCTGGGTGTCTTGGTGATCGGGCCGGCCCTGCCGCTCGGCTGGCAGCAACTGAAGCCGTACCAACAGAGAAGGATCACCAGCTTTCTCGATCCGCAGGCTGATCCGCTCGGAGCCGGCTATCACCTGCTGCAATCGATGATCGCGATTGGCTCGGGGATGGTCTACGGCAAGGGGTATTTGCAGGGAACGCAGAACAGTCTCCACTTCTTGCCCGAGCAGCACACCGACTTCGTCTTCTCGGTGTTCGCCGAAGAGTGGGGTTTCGTCGGTTGTGCGATTCTACTGGCGCTCTATGCGGCGTTGATACTGCGCGGGTTGGCGATCGCCAGCAAGGCGAAGGACAACCTCGGGGCGCTGCTCGCCGCCGGGTTGACGGCGACGATTTTCTGGCAAGCGGTGATCAACATCGCGATGACCAGTGGTGCCCTGCCGGTGGTCGGAATCACGCTGCCGTTTCTCAGCTACGGCGGGTCGTCTCTGTTGGCGCTACTGATATCGGTGGGGCTGCTGATGAACGTCAGCATGCGCCGTTACGCGTTCTGACGCGCGCGCCCATCCGGACGCGCGCGTCGAACGGCAAAGATGGTCAGACCAGAACGCTGTCGATTGCCTTGACCAGTTGTGGCTTCGGGGCGGCACCGACGATCTGTTGAGCGACACTTCCCGACTTGAAGAGAATCAGATTGGGAATGCCGCGCACGCCGTACTTCGCCGGAGTTTCGGGATTGTCGTCGACGTTCATCTTGACTACTTTGACGCGGCCGTCGTACTCGCTTGCGAGTTCCTCGACGACCGGGGCGATTGCCTTACAGGGACCGCACCATTCGGCCCAGAAATCGATCAGGACCGGCGTTTGGGACTTCAGAACTTCTTGATCGAAAGTGGTGTCACTCACTTCACCTACGTTTGCCACGATGAGCTCCTTTCGCTTTGGCTCGTGAGGAGCCGCGATGCCCGAAAACGCTGAGTTTCCAGGCGTGCTCATGACGATAACCACGCCTCGCCGCTAGTGCAAGGTGCACGCGCGTCGACGAGCGTGGAAGCCGGTGTGCGGGCTAGGCTGAAACTCGCTGCGCTCGTAGGCTCAGGCGCAGGCTTAGGCGAAGGCAAAGGTTGGTGTCGCTGCGCGAGGCAAATCGAGAGTTTCTCAATATGAATGATCCGGCGCCGCGCCGGGGGCCCGGCTAGGCTGAAACTCGCTGCGCTCGTAGGCTCAGGCGCAGGCGAAGGCAAAGGTTGGTGTCGCTGCGCGAGGCAAATCGAGAGTTTCTCTATATGAATGATCCGGCGCCGCGCCGGTGGGTTTGCTAGGCTGAAACTCGCTGCGCTCGTAGGCTCAGGCGCAGGCTTAGGCGAAGGCAAAGGTTGGTGTCGCTGCGCGAGGCAAATCGAGAGTTTCTCAATATGAATGATCCGGCGCCGCGCCGGGGGCCCGGCTTACCTGAAATTGGCGAAGACCAGCCCGAACACTTCAGAGAAAAGACGCCGAATCTTCTCCCTTCGTCGAATGCCCAACTTCCCCCTTTCACTTATGAAGGGATCGCTACGCGCTCTTCATCGGCCCAGCCTCGGCCCAGCCTCCCCCTTTGAAAAAGGGGGACTGAGGGGGATTTTCTGATGCACCTCACCGCGCTCTGCGAAATCCCCCATAACCCGGGCTAGTCGGCGATTCGCGGAATCGGATCGTTCCAATCGGCGGATGCCGAGAAAGGTTCCTTGTTTGCCGGTGGTATCGCGCGACTCTCGACCTCGGCCGCGTTCATTCGCGAGAGACGGTGACGCAGTTGCAACTGATCGCGAATCGTCGCCAACAGGCGCTCGCGGTCGACCGGTTTGGGAATGAAGTCGGCCATGCCGATGCGCATCGCCCGTTGTTTGAAGCGCGTCAGGTCGTAACAGGAAAAGGCGATGATCGGAATCGACTTGTGCGCGTCGTTGGCGAGGATGTTTTCCGCCAGGCAGTAGCCGTCCATTCCGGGCATGTAGAGATCGAGAAGAATGAGGTCGACGCGTTGCGCCTCGAGAATGCGCAGAGCTTCCCAGCCGCGGTCGGCGCAGTGGCAGGAATAGCCGTTGGCTTCGAGGAAGCGGCTGGTGATGATCAAGTGATCTTGTTCATCGTCGACTAGAAGGACGACGTTTTTGTCATGCGCAGCCATGGGTCTTCTGATTCACCTCTGGTCGAGATGAACAGCAGAGTCCGTACCAACCAGGGCATGGCCGTGAAAATTGTTCGAAAAACGCCGCTGAGAGCGGGCTTTGCTACGCAAAGTTGTCGCGCGTTACAGAACAGAGAACGAGGTGAGGTGGTGTCTCACGCGTGAGATGCCTTGCGCTCCTCCATGCGTCGAGCGCCGGTCACCTGCGCGATCCCCGTCGTTACCTGCGGCGTTGTTGGTCGAGCGACTCTCCGCGCGGGTTGAGAAACTGGTACTCCGGAATTGGTTGCGTATTGGCGCGCGCCGCCGGCGACAGCCGGTGTAGCAGCGTCTCTCCGGGAGCGATCGGCGCCAGATAGGAAACACCACCGGACGGCGACGAGACCGCGCTGGTGGCGATGGCGGCCGGGCGTTCGTCGGAGCGCGTGATGGCACCCGTCAAGAGCGGGTGTGTGGCGGCGTAGCCGTCTTCGCCGCCGGTGCCGATGATCTCGAGGTTGGCGAGGGCCAGGGCCATCGTCTCGGCGCTCGTCGTCACCGCCGGCTCGGGGAATTTCCCCTCGCGTACACGCGTGCTCTGCCCTGCCGATACCTTGAGGCTGGGTCCGATCAATCCGATGGCACCCTGGACGTCGACGACACCGTCGACGGCGTGGAGGTGTGTCGCTTGTTGATCGGGATCGTATTCGACGAGGAAGACCGTGCCCGAGGTGCGTACCACGGCGGTGGGGGTTTCGACCTCGAAGGCATCAGCGGCGCGCATCTCCGAGGAGAGGAAGGCGCGCAGCCGCCCGGCTTTGAGACCGATGATGCTGTTCGAGCTCGCAGTGTCGTAGCGCTTGATGGCGATCTCCGTGGCGTTGCCGATGTCGATGACCGACTGATCGCCGAAGAAGAGCTTTGCCTTGCCCCGACCGTCGCTGCGGATTTCGTCGTTGGCGTAGAGAGGAGCGCCGCGTGTGACCGCTTTCCAGTCGCCGGCGCTGGCGCGGCGAACCTCCACACCTCCGGTGGTCGCGACGACGCTGCCGATTTCGTTGGCAGCGGCCGTTGACGCGCTGAAGATCAGCATCCCGGCGAGGAGGATTCGTGGTGCGAAGGTTTCGATGTGCATCGACAGATCCCCTGACTAGAAGTGCATGCGAACGCCCGCGGCGAGAATACTGCGGTCGTATTCGAACGGTTCGAGGTTGGAGTGATTGAGGATTCCGAAATAGTCCAAGCTTGCGGTCAGTCGATTCGTAATCGGTCGCTCGGCACGGAGGACGATTTGGTGCTCGGCGTCGTTGCGTCCGAAAACGAATCCGTTGCGACTGTTGGGGTGTTCGTAGTCGTCGATCAGGGCGGCGTAGCCCATGCGGGTGTTGAACCAGTCGAACACCGCGGCCTCGACCTCGATGTCGAAGCGGTGGCGCTGGTAGGCGAAATCGGTTCCGTCGCGCTGCGAAAGCGGATCGTTGTCGGACCACTGGTAGCCAATCGCAAGCGTGCGGTCGACGGCACCGAGTAGGAACATCTGGCGGGCGCCAATGGCGTTGTTGATGGCGTCGCGGAAGTGGCGAAAGGGATTGTTGGAGAAGTCCCGCCCGCGGAAGCGATAGTACACTTGCGTTGCGGCGACGTCGCCTTCGTAGAACACAGCCCACGGGGTCACCGTCCCTTCTTGGAAGAAGGTGCTGTAGTCGCGCGCATAGTAGTTGTAGAAGGTACTGAGACCGAGTTGGTACCAGCGGTCGGCGCGCGTGTTGACGTCGGCCCGCAGCCGGTGGCTGGAGATGTCGAAACGATCGGTCGAGAAGTGCTTGCCCTGGTAGAGCTCGTAGCCGACCGAGGCAACTACATGGTCGGTATCGAGGAAGCGGTAGCGGGCGCCGGCTCCGATTTGAAAGCGACCTTCGCCGGCCTTGCCGAGGGTCCCGGCCTGGTGCAGCATTCCACGGCGCTGGCGCGAGTCCGGTGCCAGGGCGACGTTGGAATCGTAGGCGAAACCCATTTCGCCGTAGATTGCCAGGGGTTCTCCGTCGTCGCCGCGGTAGGACCGCGGCCCGGCGGCCTGAAACTCCTCGACGGCGGTTGCGATCTGTGTGCCGGGAAGTGCGCGTTTGCTCTTCGCCAGCAAACGCCCAGCGGCGGCTCCCTGGCCTTGGCGCAGGAGGGAAAGAGCTTCGTAGTAGTTGGCAGTCGGGCGCAGGCGCGGGTTTTTTGCCGCCGTGCGCAGGTATTGTTGAGCCCCCTCATCGTCACCGCGCCGCCACTTGGCGATGCCGAGGAAGAGCGCGGCGTTGAAGCGGTTTGCCGGAATCGCGTAAGCGCGCTCGAGCCACGACTCCGCCCGTTCGTACTCTCCTGCTTCGAGGTAGAGGGCGCCGAGGTCGAGGACGGCAGCTTCGAGGTCGGGCCGGATCTGCAGCGCTCGTTCGAGGTCGGCAATCGACTCCTGGACGAAACCGAGGCGCGCCCCGGTAATGCCGCGGTAGTAGAGCGCTACGGCGTCATTGGCATCGGCCTTGATCGCGTTCGTGAAGCTGGTGTAGGCGCTTTCCCATTTGCCAGCCTGAAAGGGGGCCAACCCCTTGGCGTAGTGTTGCTGCGATCGGGTGCTGGCGGCTCCGCTTTGCGGGACCAACAACACGGCCGCCATGGTCAGCGTTGCAAGTACTGAGAGAATCCGTCCCACCGTTTCGCTCCTAGCCCACGTCGTCTACAAGTCTACAGAATCTGGTCGAAACAACATCCGATCGATGCTTCTGCACAAGTGAGCGCTGAGCCTTCGCGATCACCCGCCTGCAGCTCCGGAACGCCGACAGAGTCGCTCGCAACCCCGCGACTGTTAAGCATATACGCTCGACCATGGTAGTGGGTCAAGCGAAAATCGGTTTGTCGTACCGGAGGTGGCCGGAACTTGGCGGTGGCCGAACGCATATATTATGGAAGGGCGGTGAGCACACCTTCGCGAAAAGTCGTGGCTGAGGCGCGCAAGTTGCGCGACGAAATCGAGTCCCATAGCCATCGCTACTACGTGCTCGACGATCCCATCATCTCGGATTCCGAGTACGACGTTCTCTTTCGCCGCTTGCTCGAGATCGAGCGCACCTATCCCGGCCTGAGCTCGCCGTCGTCGCCGACCCAACGGGTCGGCGCGCCACCGCTGGAGGGATTCGCCACTCTTCGCCACGCCGAGCCGATGTTGTCCCTGGACAACGTCATGACAGCCGAGGAGTTTCTGGACTTCGATGACCGCGCTCGCAGGTTGGCCGGCGAGGATGGGGCGATCGAGTATATGGCCGAGCCCAAGCTCGACGGGGTTGCCGTGGAGGTGGTCTATCGCGACGGCGAGCTCGCTGTAGCTTCGACTCGCGGTGATGGTATCAACGGCGAAGACATCACGGCGAACGTGAAGACGATCAAGTCGGTTCCGTTGCGCCTGCGCCAAGAAGATCGACGCCGCCCGATTCCTCAACGGTTGGACGTTCGCGGCGAGGTGATCTTCGATCGCCGGTCTTTTGCCAGGCTCAACCGCGAGCGGGCAGCGGCCGGCGAGTCGCTCTTTGCCAATCCGCGAAACGCGGCTGCGGGATCGTTGCGCCAGCTCGACTCTCGGGTGACGGCGACGCGCCCGCTCGATGTGTACTTCCACGGCGTCGGGCTGGTCGAAGGTGCCTCGTTCGAGACGCTGCCGGAGCTCTTCGCGGCGCTGAAGTCGTGGGGTCTGCGAACCAATCCCCTGAACCGACGCTGTGCAGATGCAGGTGCCGTGGTTCGCTACTTCGACGAGATCGTAGCGCAGCGCCAGGAGCTACCATTTGAAACCGATGGAGTCGTCGCAAAGGTGAGTTCGTTGGCGATCCAACGCCGGCTCGGCGAGCTTTCGCGTTCGCCGCGCTGGGCGGTCGCGTTCAAATTCAAAGCCCAGCAGGCAACGACGCGCGTGCGCAACATCGTCGCTTCGGTCGGTCGCACCGGGGCGCTCACTCCGGTTGCCGAGCTCGAGCCGGTTTCGGTCGCCGGCGTGACGATCTCCAACGCGTCGCTGCACAACATGGACGAGGTCGAGCGCAAGGACGTTCGCATCGGTGACACGGTTCTGATCGAGCGGGCGGGGGATGTCATCCCCTACGTGGTCAAGGCGATTGCCGCCGAGCGAAGCGGCACCGAACGCAAGTTCCGCATGCCGCGCCGCTGCCCGGTGTGCAAGGCGCCGGTGGTTCGCGAGGAAGACGCGGCTGCCTATCGCTGCATCGGTATGCAATGTCCGGCCAAAGTGCGCGAGATGGTCCGCCACTTTGCTTCCAAGAACGCCCTGGACATCGATGGGCTGGGTGAGAAATTGGTCGCACAACTCGTCGACCAGGGCCTGGTCGCCGATGTCGCCGACCTGTACGGATTGCGGGAAGAGGATCTGGTTGCGCTCGAGCGGATGGGGGCGAAGTCGGCGAGCAACTTGCTGAGCGCGATCGAGGCGAGCAAGAGCGCTTCGCTCGCCCGTCTCATCCACGGTCTGGGAGTTCCGCAGGTCGGTGAGCACGTCGCCGCGTTGTTGGCGGAAGAGTTTGGCTCTTTGGATGCCTTGGCGGCGGCGGATGAAGATATGTTGGTCGAGGTGCGAGAGATCGGGCCACAGACGGCGCACGAGGTCGTTGCCTTCTTTGCCGCGGCGGCGAATCGCCGAGTGCTCGAACGCCTTGCCGCGGCGGGTTTGCGTCCGACGGCAGAGCGCCGCCGGCGGACCGACGGCCCGCTTTCTGGCAAGACGGTGGTGTTGACCGGAGTGCTTTCGATCCCGCGCGGCACGGCGGCGCGGGCGATTGCGGCGGCGGGCGGCAAGGTGACGTCGAGTGTCAGCAAGAAGACGGACTATGTGGTTGCCGGGCGCGACGCGGGCTCGAAGTTGGACAAGGCTCAGCGCCTGGACGTCGAAGTTCTGGACGAGGAGGGGTTGTGCGAGATCCTCGGCGGTGAGATTGCATGACCAGTGCGCGGCGAAGGGCCCGCGTGCGTGTGCACGGGCGCGTGCAGGGCGTAGGTTTTCGCTACGCCACTCTGCAGCAGGGGCGCGCGCTCGGTTTACGCGGGTGGGTGCGCAACCTCGCCGACGGCACGGTCGAAGCTCTCGTCGAAGGACGCAGCGGCAACGTTGAATCCTTCCTCGAATGGTGTGCGCATGGGCCGGCCGGCGCGCGCGTGACCTCCGTAACCACGAGTGAGGAGGCGCGGTCGGGGCAACTCGGTGAGATGGAGATTCGGGGGTAGGGCGGTTGGCCAGGCGAAGATACCCCCCGGTGCCGCCGCGCAGCGGCAAGAGAGGCGATGCTGGCCTGCGCCGCATCCTCGCTGAAGTCGGTGAGCGGCGGCGCGGGTACCGCGAGCGCTCGCTGGAATTGCACGGTTGGATTTGTGCCCGCTGCGCGCGCGAGTTCGAGGTGTCTACTCTGTACGACCTTACCGTGCATCACCGCGACGGCAATCCACGCAACAATCCCGCCGACGGCAGCAACTGGGAAAACTTGTGTGCAGACTGTCATGATGCCGAGCATAGCAAGGAGCAACTGGCCGACTACCTCGACGCCGGTGGTGATGATCCGGAAGATTCGTCGGATTCGTAGTTCGCAGGTGACCTGTTGGATCGTGTGATGAGGCGTTCGCCTGAGAAGTTCAGGCAATCCGTGTCGATTCTTCGACGCAGCGGTTTGCGTCCGTTGCCACTTGGCGTTGGATTCGGTCGCGTATACTCCGTCGATTGACCGAATTTGTGTGGCCCGCCGCTTGCTTTGTATTCTCGGCATGCGTGTATCGTATGGTCAACCAAAACAAGACGCGGCGCCCTCGAGTCGGCCAAATCTCGGTTGCAGCGGCCACTCTCTGATCGAGCTCCTGGTCGCGGTGAGCATGTTTGCGATCATCGCGGCGGCCGGACTGCCACACGTGGACTATAGCCGCGAAGACATCAACACGACGATCCAGACCTGGGTGTCCGACATGCGCTTTGCAAGGGCACGGTCGATCACCAGCGGTACCCACTACGCGGTGTCCTGGAGTGGATCGAGTTATGACGTCGAGCGCTTGGTGCAGAACGGAAGCTCGTGGCAGCTCGACTCGGTGGTGAAGTCGTACACGCTCCCCGATCACGTCACGATCGCCTTTGATACTTCTGCGGGTAACCGGATCGAGTTCAACACGCGCGGTATGATGATTTCGTCAAACATGCCGGTTTGGGCGGTCGTCTCGGATTCGGTCCACGGCGCGACGCGTCTGCTTTCGATCTGGCCCTCCGGGCAGATCGCTTTCGAGGGGTAAGACAATGAGAATGTTCAAGCGAAGGAAACTCGGTCAGCGCGGAGTCACACTGCTCGAAACGATGGTAGCGCTCGGCTTGTTTGCCATCACGGCGGCGACGACCGGTGATTTCATGGTGCAGCAGATCCGGCGATCGGCGCAAAACAACACCTACACGATCGCCTACTCGGTGGCGGAAGAACACCTCGAAACCGTTCGCGCCGCTCGTTACATCGACATGGCTGGTGGGAGCGAGCAGGTAATCAAGGGCGACGTCGTTTTCAATGTGACCAGGACGGTTGTCGACGATACGCCGGCGCCGAACCTGAAAGAGGTTACGGTCACCGTCAACTGGTTGGAGCCGGATGGACCTCAGGACGTCGAGGTCAAGACCATCTATACGGCGGTGCGGCGCTTCTGATGGAGAGGCCTCGACCGATTCCACTGAATCAATCGGGCGTGACGGCGCTCGAGATGCTCATCAGCGTTCTGATGATGGGCATGGTGATCTCCGTGACGTCGGGGATGTTCGTTGCCAGCAAGGGGCACATCCGCACCAAGAGCGATGAGGTCGAGACCACGCAGGCGGCGCGGTCGGCTCTAGATGTCTTGGTGCGCGACCTTCGCCTTGGAGGTGCTTGCCTTCCGGTGACGGGGGAGTTCATTTCGTTGGCCGGTTCCGAAGCCGGTGACCAGGATGAGATTACGACGCGAACTGGTCTGACTCGTCCGGACCTTTCGTGCATTCGCAGTGCCTCGACGGTGATGACTCAACCGGGCGACCCGGCGATCGTCATCGAAAGCACGGAAGGGTTCGAGGATGGGATGCATGCGTATATCCGCCACCCGAACGGCAGTGGCGAGTTCTTCGATATTTCGACCGTCGTTTCGTCGACGTCTCTGGGAAAGGCGGGTGCCCTTTCGCAGTCGTATCCACCGACCAGCGGTGTGTACGCGATCGACGAACGACGATTCTTTTTGACGCCCGTGACGCACCCGGGCGGAACGGTCCGGTCGCACTTGATGATGCAAATCGGCACCGGTGTCCCGATGTCGTTTGCAGTTGGCATCGAGCGGTTGAACGTCGAGTACCAGCTGGGATCCAACTGCAACCCGACCTGCAACGTCGTCGATCTGCCACAGACGATTCCCGAGTGGCAGCAGGTCGAGCAGGTACACATAGGCATCACCGCCCGTTCGAATGCTCCCGATGCGGCCGGCAACTACATGGAGCGTTCGGTCGAAGTCGCGGTGAAACCGCGGAACATCCTGCCGCGCTGAGTCTAGGGGGAAGCGATGCTGCGTGACAATCGTGGAATGGCACTCATCGGGGTGATCGTCGTCTCGGCCTTTCTCATGGGACTGGCGGCCACCTTTGCCGTCGCAGTGCGTTCGGACACGCGCCTGCGCGGCGCCTTCGGTAGCTCGGTCACTGGTTTTTACGCAGCCGAGTCCGGCCTCAACCGCGGCATGGGCGAGTATCGCAACATCTTTCTCAACTACAACGTTCCTTCGGGTGGCGATTTCTACCCGCGATCGTTCGTACTCGGTCAGCGGGGCGTGCACTATCAGATGACGCCGCGACCCTCGAATCCGCAAGAGGTCGTCATCCCATCCGGTGAGCTCTTTGCCGGGCTCAATGCCCAGCAGTACCGTTATACAGTCAACTCGCGAGCGGAGAACATCGTCGGCGATGTCGAAGCCCGCGTCGGCGCCGAGTTCCTCGTCGGCTATATCCCCCTCTTCCAGTTCGTCGCCTTCTACAAAGACGACCTGGAAATCGCGCCAGGTCCGATCATGAATCTCATGGGGCGTGTACACACCAACGGCGATCTCTATCTCAACGCGGGCAATCAGTTGAATGTCATCGACAGTCCGCCTCTCGGCGTCTTTACCGTGCAGGTCTCCTCGGGCGGCGATATCTACCGCGGCCGCAAGGACAGGAGTGCCTGTGGTGGCAGCGTCAGTATCGACAAGCTCGCCGATGTTGTCGCCCCGCTCGGCGATCTCGACCCGGGCACTCTCTCGTGTGGTGGGTCGGCGACGCGGATGATTCCGCACGGTGAGCTCACCAACTGGCAGGGCTCGATCATCGACAGTATCGGCAACATCGCGATCCCGGAGCCCGACATCATCGAGGTCGGCAGCGGTGTTTTCTGGCAGAAGGCGGATCTGCGTATCGTGTTGAGCCTCGGTGTGAATGACAGCCTACCGGGAGGCCCGGTGCTCAACTCGATCGAAGTGCAGACGGCCGCCGGTTCGCGAGATGTCGCCAAGACCATAGCGTTGCGTGCGTTCATGATGGATAGCGCTTGGAACACCGCAAATAGCACGATGCCCGGCACGATGCCGGTGTTTTACACCGACGTCCCCGGTTGCACGTGCGCCGATGGCGTCGAAACGTGCGCGAACAACGATAACAGCTGTTATACCCCTCCTCTATCGGCTGCTCGCACCGGTGGGTTGTCCGGCGTCTATAGCGATGTGATGGGGCCGGCACTTGGCACCTTCGACCTCGACTACCGCCGAGGTGGCTACTACAACCACCGCGAAGACAAGTGGATGTACCTGCTCAATGTGAACGTTGCGGATTTGATCCTCTGGAACTCTATGAATGGGGAGCCCTTCTTCGCGACGTCCGACAACACCGAGGGAGGGTTGGTCATTTTCCTCACCGTCGACGGCCCCGACTCGATGGTGGTCAACAACTATGGCGTGCGGGTGTTCGGCAGCCCCGACATTCCCCTACCCGGCGGAATCGGTGTTTCGGCCGATCCGACCGGCGTCACGGTCGTGACCGACCAGGCCGTGTACATCGTTGGCAACTACAATCGCGGTATTGCCGGCGGTGGTGTAGCACGACAGCCGGCGGCGCTGGTCGGCGACAGCTTGAACGTCATGTCACAGCGCTACTGGCGCGCCTCGGCGGCTTCCGGCTGTGCGGCCAACTGTTGCAACGGCGACTTCTGTCGCGACGGTCAGAGTGTGCGAAGCCTGACCAGCTCCGATCGTGATGCCGCGACGACCTGGATCAACGCCGGCTTTCTCGGTGGTGTGGACGAAACGGTGCCGGGTGATTACAACGGCGGTCTCGAGAACTACCCGCGCTTTCACGAGGACTGGGGTGGTGGGCGTGCCTTGAACTATCAGGGTTCGTTCGTGTCCCTCGGCTTGCCCGAGCGCGTCGACGGCGATTGGTGTGGCACCGGTGGCTCGACGAGCAGTGGTTGCAACATCTACAAACCGCCGCAGCGAAATTGGAACTACGATCCGGCCTTCAACGACGCCGCCAACCTGCCGCCGCTGACGCCGCGCTTCGTTTATGTCCAACAGGTTCTCTTTACCGAAGACTTCCGTTGATCGCGGGTGCGGAGGTGCGCAGAGCCGCGGCTATGTCGCTGCGCAGGTGGCCGGAGAGCGTGCGCATCGCGCGACTCATGGCCGATACGAAATCGTTGGCATCACCCGCGATGCACGCTTCGCCGGCCTCGTAGGCTTTTTGAAACACCGGCGTGGCGTGGGCGGCGCTGTTTTGCTGCGCCAGCACGAAGCGGATGCGCAGGTGTGCCTGACAACCGGTGCCCCGGCGTTCTTCGATCTCTTCGACCGCACCGCTGAGTAGGTAGTCGTTGGCCAGAGGGGATGGGCCTGGGATCACCGCTTCGAAAAGGCCCGACTCGGCGAGGTCGCGCCGCACCAGATCGCCGATCATGCGCGCCGGTTGGGTCGCCCAGCGCCGGTAGTGGTAGCGCTCGTCGACGTGGTCACCGTTGCGCACGACGATGGCATCGGTGTCGTAGTTGGCGCCGCTGCGCAGCGGCAGTACGCGTAGAACGTAGGGAAGAGGCGAGCTAGCCGGCTTCGGTGCGTCGTAGTCGAGGCGAAAGCGAAGGACTCTCGGCGGCTCTTCGGGTTCGGCGAAGATCGAAAAACAGCCACTAACGCCGGCGAGCGCCACTGCCAGCAGGCCGTGGCTCCATGTGCGCAGGTGCGTCGTCATTCTCGCTCCGACTCGTGCGGCTTGGGCGGTTTGGAGAAGAGGAGGCGCGACGGCTGTCGCGAGACGTCGTCGGTGAGCGTCTCCAGGTTGTTGAGCGACCGGTCGAGGCGATCGACGGTTTCCTGCAGGCCGTAAAGAAACGTCTGTGCTGAGCGAGCGACGCCGCCGAAGTCCGCCAGTGTATTGCGCATCTGCGAGCCGATCTGCTGGTCGCGGATGTCGCTCAAGAGGCCACGCGCCTGCTCGGCGATGTTGCCCACCTCGCGCATCGTCGGCGCGACTTCGATGTCTCGAGTGATTTTCTCGACGTTCGACGTGACCCGGCTGGCCGACTCGGAAAGCTCCGCCAGGCTCGAGAGAAGACGCTGAACGCGGTCGTCGCGGAGGACGCTGTCGGCGGCATTGAGGGTCGTGCGGATGTCTTGAGAAATGCCGTCGAAGTCGACCGCCATGACGTTGTCGTAGATCTCGCCGAGCGCGGCAGAGATTGCCGTCATGCTCGACGGCGTCGAGGAGAGGACTTCGCACGGCGGCTCGAAGTCCAGCACTGGAGATTTGCGCAGCGCCTCGCCGGCGTGGCGATCGATCTCGACGTAGCGCAGACCGGTGATGCCGGCGAGGTCGAGGCGAGCGCGCAGCGTATCGTCGCGGCGCAGAAGATCGGCATACCCCGACTTGATGCTCATCGTGACCTCGATCAGCTCGCGATCGGGAGCGATGCGGATGCTGTCGACGCGGCCGGCTGGCACACCGCGGTACTTGACGTCGGAGCCGGGATCGAGTCCTTGTACCGATTCGGAAAAGTAGGTGACCATCGGGACCTCGTCGGCGAAGTAGCGGCTGGCGCCGAGCCAAATCGCCGCCGCCAGCGCGATTGCGATGGCGCCGAGCACGAAAATCCCGACCTGGAATTTGCGCGTGTCAGATGCCATGGGCCTCGTTCGGGCTGGGATCGTCAGCCGATTCGCGATTGAAGAAGGCGTGCACGAAGGGGTCCGAGCTGTTGTCGCGCAAGTCGGCGGGATCGCCCTCGGCGATGATCTTGTGCGTGCGCGCGTCGAGCATGACGACGCGATCGGCGATCGAGAAGACGCTGGCGAGCTCGTGCGAGACGACGATCATCGTCGTGCCCAGGCTCTTGTTGATTTGCAGGATCAGCTCGTCGAGCTCTGCCGAGGTGATCGGATCGAGGCCGGCCGACGGCTCGTCGAAAAACAGAATCGCCGGATCGAGCGCCATCGCACGAGCCAGAGCTGCGCGCTTCTTCATCCCCCCAGAGAGCTCGGAAATCATGAAATCCTCGAAACCATCCAAGCTCACCATGTCGAGCTTGATGCGCACGAGCAAGTCGATGGTGTCGGCGGGCAGGTCGGTATACTCCTGCAGCGGCAGGGCGACGTTCTCTCCCAGGGTGAGCGAGCCAAAGAGCGCTCCAGCCTGGAAGGTAACGCCCAGCCGTTGCTGCACACGGCGCAGGCCGTCTTCGTCGAGCGCCGTGATGTCCTGCCCGTCGATGCGGACGGATCCGGATGCGGGTTTGAGCAGACCGATCATGTGGCGCATCAGCGTCGTCTTGCCGCATCCCGAACCGCCGACGATGACGAACACCTCACCGCGCCGCACGTCGCATGTAACGCCGTCTAGGATCGTCTTGGTGCCGTAGCGGGCGACGAGATCCTCGACCTCGATGATCGTATCGCTCGGCTTGCTCGTACTACCACTCATGCTCGAGGACCGTGAAAACGGCATCGGCGACGACGATGCAGAAGATTCCGGAAACGATGGCGGAGGTCGTGATTCGGCCGACACTCTCGGCGCCCTCGCGCGCCTGGAAGCCGCGCAGGCAGCCGACCGTAGCGATCAGGATGGCAAAGACGACGCTCTTGGTCAGTCCGGCGCGCACGTCACCGAAATCCATGAAAAGCGACATCTGGCGGAAGTAGACTTGCGCCGGAATGTCGACACCGAGATTGGCGACCAAGAGGCCGCCGAGAATACCGACGAGATCGGCGAAGAGGGTCAGGCAGGGAAGCATCAAAACCAAGGCGAGCACTTTCGGCGTCACCAGGAAGCGAGTGCGGTCGAGGCCCATCGCCGCCAGCGCGTCGACCTCCTCGGAGACTTTCATCGTTCCGATCTCGGCGGCAAAGGCGGCTCCCGAGCGACCGGCGGCGATGATGGCCGTCATCAAGGGGCCGAGCTCGCGGGTAATCGACAGACCGACGAGATTGGCGACGTAGACATCGGCGCCGAATTGCTGCAGTTGGACGACCGCTTGGAACGCCGTGATGATTCCCATCAGAAAAGAGATGAGTGCGACGATGGGCAGAGCTTCGTGACCGCAGCGCGCCATGGTTGCCCAGGTGTCCGCCCAGCGCACCTGTGTCGGATGGCGTACCGCATCGAGCAAGCCGATGACCAGCTCACCGACGAAGCGCACGGTTTCGGCCAGCCCCTCGCGCATCTCGACGACCGAGCCTCCCAGCTTGGCGATCGGGTTTGGCTTGGCGCTCGGCGCCGGCGCAGGCTGCAGGAGGGCATCCTGATCGACCAGGCGAAGAAAGCCGTCGATGTCGGGCGTCGACGCGCTGACGCGCAGAGCACCGCCGCGTTCGCTCAGTGCCTTGCGCACTTGTAGTAGGAGGGCTCCGCCACCGCTGTCGAAGTAGGAAACTTTCGAAAGATCGAGCTCGACCTCAGCGGCCTCGCCAATCACTCGCATCAGCTCCTGCCGGAGCCGCTGCACGTTGCCGATCTCGATGTTGCCGGCAACGGCAATGGCGACGCCGTTGGCGGACGGGGAGGTGCTCAGCTCGTACCCTGGATCCGCTTGCACGCGAAACAACTAGCACGCGCGCGCCGCGGTTGCGAAGCTGGGGCCGGCGGCGTGCCTGCTGTGAGTCGCGCCGGCGGGCTAGATTACACCGTTGGCCCGCAGCCGTTCGATTTCGTCGTCGTCTAGCCCGAGCAAACCGCCGAAGATCTCGGCGTTGTGCTCGCCCAGCTCAGGTGCGGCGCTGCGTACGCGCCCGGGCGTTGCCGAGAAACGCGGATACGGTGCCGGTTGCTTGATCGTCCCGCTGCGCGGGTCCTCCACGTCGATGAAGGACTCGCGGGCGATGTAGTGTGGGTCGCGGACAATGTCGGCGATGTTGAGGGCGCGGGCCACCGGCACGTCCTGCTCGAGCATGATGCGTTCGATTTCATCGGCACGGTGTCGCTTGCACCAGTCGGCGACGATCGAGTTGATTTCTTCCGCGTGCGCCGCTCTTTTCGCCAACGTCGAGAAGCGCGGATCCTCGGCCAGCTCTGGCTGACCCATCGCCGCGGCGAGGCGCGGGAAGAGCTGGTCACCCGGTGCGGCGATCGAGATGAACTCGCCGTCGGCGGTTTCCCAGTTGTCGAGCGGTGCCGAATTGGCAAGGCGGTTGCCCGATCGCTCGCGCACGATGCCGAGCTTGTCATAGGCGGGAAGAGTGTGCTCGAGAATACGAAAGAGGGATTCGTAGAGGGTCAGGTCGACGCTTTGGCCGCCGCTCTGGTGAACGTCGCGATGGTACAGGGCGATCATGATCGAGAGCGCGTTGAAAACGGCGGTGAGATAGTCGGCGATGATGATACCGGGACGTACTGGCGGTCGGTCGGGATAGCCTGTCAGGTAGAGCAAACCGCTGAAGCTGATGCCGTTGCGGTCGAGCCCCGGTCGTTGACTGTAAGGGCCCGTTTGGCCGTAGACCGATGCGCGCGTGAGAATGAGCCCCGGGTTGGTGGCAGCCAGGGCTTCGTAGCCGAGGTTCCAACGCTCGAGCGTGCCCGGGCGGAAGTTCTCGACCAGCACATCGCTTTTCTCGACTAGGCGAAGGAGGATTTCGCGTCCAGCCTCTTTGCGCAGATCGAGGGTGATCGATTTCTTGTTGCGCCCGTCGACCGCCCACCACAGCGAGTAGTCGTCGTGGAAGGGGCCGATGTTGCGCATGAAATCGCCGCGGCCCGGCAATTCGACTTTGATGACCTCAGCGCCAAAGTCGGCCAGTAAGGTCGCCGCAAAAGGCGCGGCGATGCGCGTACCAATATCGAGAATCCGTACCCCCTCGAGTGCCGAGCGCGCCATCGTTCAAGCTTTACACGATGCCGGGGCCGGAATGTCAAAGTGTCGGGCTAGCGCTCCGCGCTGGTGGCGTCTGCGTTGTCTTCGCGATCGCTGCGCGATACCTTGGTCGCTTCACACTTTCGAACATGCCCGGCGCGCTCGTGCCGGCTTTTCCTTTTCTGGGGGTGGACATGGCAGTTCTCGATCACTTGTCGCGCGAATTCCTGGCAGTTGTCGAACGTGCGGCCGTCGCCTGTGCGCGCACGATGGGGCAGGGTGATCGGCACAACTCCGACCGCGTTGCCGTCGAAGCGATGCGCGAGGCGATGGATTCGCTGCCGATGCGCGGCACGGTCGTCATCGGCGAAGGCGAGCGCGACGAGGCGCCGATGTTGTATATCGGTGAGGCGGTTGGCCGTGCCAGCGACGACGATGTCGAAGTGGATATCGCCGTCGATCCACTCGAAGGAACCAATCTCTGTGCGCTGGGGACGCCGAACGCCATTGCCGTTCTGGCCGCGGCCAACAAGGGCGGACTGTTGCATGCGCCCGACTGCTACATGGAGAAGATCATCGTCGGGCCGGCTGCCAAGGGGCAGGTTCACCTCGATGCGACGCCCAAGGAGAATCTCGAGGCGATTGCCAAGAGTCTGGGTCGCAAAGTGAAAGACCTGGTCGTCATCGTTCTCGATCGGCCGCGTCACGAGAAGTTGATCGAGGATATCCGCAGCGCCGGTGCACGGATCAAGCTGATCGGTGACGGTGATTTGTCGGCCGGCATCTCTGCCGCGGTGCGGCGCACCAATGTGCACGCGGTCATGGGCACCGGCGGCGCGCCCGAGGGTGTGTTGGCGGCGGCGGCGTTGCGCTGTTTGAACGGACACATGCAGGGCCGTTTGGTACCGGCGCGCGACGACCAGGACGAGGAGCGTTTTCGCAAGATGGGGATTACGGATCTGAAGCGCATCTACAGCGAGCGAGATCTGGCGCCGGGGCCGGACATTCTCTTCGCCGCGACCGGAGTGACCGACGGGTTCTTGACCGGTGTGCGTTTCTTCGGTCACGGCTGCCGTACGTACTCATTGCTGATGCACAGCACCGAAAACCTGATCCGCTTCGTCGACAGTGTGCGCCTCAACGGCGATACGTCGGCGGTGGTCGAGTTCTGATCTTCATGAAAGAGGAACTTGCGAGCGAGATGTGTTTCTCGCCGCGAGGGATTCTCATCTCGAGGCCGATCCGCCCGACTATGAGCGCGGCAACCCGAGCACTCGCTGCGCGATGATGTTGCGTTGAATCTCCGAGGTGCCGGCAAAGATGGTGGCGGCGCGGTAGTACTGGTACGAACGCAACCAGCGCCCGTTCCAGACGGCGTGCTCCTCCCCTTGCCAACACACCGCCCGCGGCCCGAGAACCTCCATCGCCGTGTCGTGCAAGCGCTGGCTCATTTCGCTCCAGAAGAGCTTGACCAACGAGCTCTCCGGGCCGGGCTTGCCGTGGCGCTGGACCTGCGTCAGCGTGCGCCAGTTGTGCAGCTTGAAGATCTCGACCTCAGTGAAGGCGGCGGCGATTCTGGCGCGTACGACCGGATCGGTAGCCGCCGTGCCCCGGCCGCGGGGAGTCGCGTGCACCAGATCGATGAGCGCGTCGAGGAGGATCCGATGCATCACGAGTTGTCGCGGTGAGGTGCCGCGTTCGTGACTCAGCGTCGTCTGCGCAATCTGCCAGCCGCGGTTCAGCTCGCCGACCAGATTGGTCGCCGGTACGCGAACGTCTTCGAGAAAGACCTCGTTGAACTCCTCGCTGCCGGTCATCTGGCGCAGCGGGCGGATGGTCAGGCCGGGGCTCTTCATGTCGACGATGAGGAAGGAAATGCCGCGCGACTTGGACGCCTCGGGATCGGTGCGTGCGAGAAGAATGCCCCAGTCGGCGAACTGCGCGTAGCTGGTCCACGTCTTCTGGCCGTTGATGACGAAGTCGTCGCCGTCGCGCTCGGCACGACAACGCAGGGAAGACAGATCTGAGCCCGCGTTGGGTTCCGAGAAGAGCTGGCACCAGATCTCCTCGGCGGCGAGGATGTTGCGCAGGTGGCGTTCTTTCTGCTCCTCACTGCCGTGTGCGATCAGTGTCGGGCCAACCAGATTGATACCGATCCGGCCGATGATCTCCGGCGCCTGGGTGCGTGCGAATTCCTCTTGCAGGATGTAGTTTTCGACCAGGGTTGCGCTTCGTCCTCCGTACTCTCGTGGCCAGTGGACGCCAACCCAACCGGCATCGTGGAGGCGCCGCTGCCAGGCGACGAGCAGACGCACTTCCTCGTCGAGGCTTGCGAACTCGCTCTCGGTGGAGGCGACGTTGTCTGTCAACCATTTCCGCACTTCGCTGCGGAAAAGCTCTTCTTTTTCGTCGAATGCGAGGTCCATATCCTATCGCGGCAGTCCGAGGAGTCGTTGCGCAATGATGTTGCGTTGAATCTCCGACGTGCCGCCGGCAATGCTGCCACAGCGCGACCACAGCATGCGCTGCTGCCAGCGGCCGCCCTCGAGTGCCGGGACTTCGTTTCCCACTACCTGCGCGAACGGGCCCATAACGTGGAGGGCAAACTCTCCCATCTTTTTCGTGAGGTCGGCCCAAACCAGTTTGACGATCGAGCTCTCGGCACCAGGCAGCTCGCCGCGTGCCAGCCGAGTCATCATCTTGCTGTTGTGTAGGCGCATGATCTCGACGTCGATGAAGCGCGCAGCGTAGTGCTGGCGCACTTCTGCGTGGTGATGGACGTCTTGCCTGCGCAACAACTCGGCGAGCTGGTCGACGTAGATCTTGTGTAGGACTTGTTCTTTGAAGGGGAACGAGGTGCCGCGTTCGTGTGCCAGAGTCGTGCTGGCGACGCGCCAGCCGTTGTTCTCCTCGCCGATCAGGGCGGTGCGGTGAATGTGCACGTCGTCGAAAAACGTCTCGCTGAACTCGGCGCTGCCGGTAATCTGGCGCAGCGGTCGGATCGTGATCCCCGGAGCGCGCATGTCGGCGATTAGGCAGGAGATCCCCTTGTGCTTCGCCGCTGCGGGGTCCGTGCGCGCCAACAGGATTCCGTAGGTCGCGTACTGAGCATAGCTGGTCCAGACTTTCTGGCCGGTGACGACGAAGTCGTCACCGGTGGCGGTCGCCTGGGTACGCAGGGCAGCCAGGTCGGAGCCAGCGCCGGGCTCCGAGTAGAGCTGGCACCATACCTCCTCGCAGGAGAGAATCTTGGGAAGGTAACGCCGTCGCTGCTCTTCGGTGCCGTGTTCGATGAGGGTCGGGCCGACCAGGTTGATGCCGACGCGGTTCATCATTTGTGGCGCTCGTGCGCGTGCCATTTCCTGCTGGAAGATCGCCTGCTCGGTCAGCGAAGCACCGCGGCCGCCGTACTCGCGCGGCCAGTGCACGGCTGCCCAGCCAGCGTCGAAGAGCTTGCGTTGCCACTCGGTCAGGTATTTCGCTTCACCGTCGAGGTCGGCGGGTGGCGGCTGGCTCGGCACGTTGGACTCGAGCCAGGCGCGCAGCTCGTGGCGAAAGTCGGTCTCGGCCGTTGTGTAGGAAAAATCCATTTGGAACCCGCCCAACCAAACGGAAATCTCGCCGCCGTTCAAATCGCTCCGCTCGCCCTGAGAGCTTCGATCTCGGCGGCGTCCAGGCCGACGATGTCGCGCAGAATGGCGTCTGTATCACCACCCAGGCGGGAAGCGGCACGGTAGACTGGTTTGGCGCCGTCGAGCTTCAGAGGTGAGCCGACCTGGCGCATCGTGCCGAAGGTGTCGTGCTCTACCTCGACGATCATTTCGCGATGCCTCGCCTGCTCGTCGTCGAGGGCCTCGGCGATCGAGCTCACTGGCGCGCATGGAACCTGTCCGCGCAATCGTTCGAGCCAGTGTTCGGTGCTGTGCTCAGCGAATCTCTCCTTGAGGATGGGAACGAGAACGTCGCGCTGTTGCAGGCGAGCCTCGATCGTCGCGAAACGCGGATCGTTTGCGAGGTGAGCGAGATCGAGGATTTCGGCGAGACGCTGCCAGAATTTCTGCTTCATGCACATGATGACGATATGGCCGTTTGCCGTAGCAAAGTTCTGCGAGGGAACCAGCGACGGGTGTGCCGAGTCGGCGTGGCGCTGTGGCTCGATGCCGCGGCTGAGGTTCCACGCAGCCAGGTAGTTCAACATCGACAGTGCCGTGTCGAAGAGGCTGACGTCGACATCGCCGCCGACCCCGGTGTCGCGGGCGCGCAGCAGGCCGACGACGAGACCGAGGGCGGACATCGTGCCGCCCGAGAAATCGATGATCGAGATTCCCGACTTGGCTGGTGGCGCGTCCGGTTCGCCCGTCAAGCTCATCAGGCCGGCGCGACCCTGGAGGAGATAGTCGTAGGCCGGCTCGTCGTGTCTCGGTCCACTGCGCCCGTAGCCGGTGAGCGAGCAGCAGACGATGCGCGGGTTGGCGTCGCGCAGGCTGGCGTAGTCGAGGCCGAGCTTGACCGGGAGGTCGCCGCGCGGGTTGCCGTAGACGGCGTCACTGACGGCGACGAGGCGCTGCAACAATTCGCGGCCGGCGGCGACGCGCAGGTTGAGGGTCAGCGAACGGGCGTTGCGGTTGAGCGATTGGAAATAGAGACTGTCGTCGTTTTCGGCAAATGGCGGAACCTGGCGCGCTTCGTCGCCGCCGCTCAGGGGGTCTTCTATCTTGATGATCTCCGCTCCCAGGTCGCCGAGCAGCGTCATCGCGTAGGGGCCGGCGCCGAGCTGCGTAAAGGCGAGAATCCGCGTGCCGGCCAGCGGCGGGCGTGGTGCGCTCATGCCGTTGCCTCGAGCGCTGTCAGTAACTCGTCGAGGTCGGCGTCGGCATCGAGTTGGTCGATTGCCGATTCGATCCGCGCCGCCTGGGCGGGTGCGAGCTTGCGCCTCGCGTTGGTGGTGAACTTTTCGGCGATTTGCGCTGGTGAGAGTGGGCGTTCGGCGCTGCCGCGGTTGATCGGCTCGTCGTGCTCGAGCGCGTTTCCATCGGCGAGCTCGATGCGCACGCGGCCGGGGAATCGCCGCGGGTAGTTGTCATCGTCCACCGGCACGTAGTCGATGCGCGAGCTGAGCGCCAGAACGTTCTCATCGGCAATCGACGACGCGTCGAAATCGTCGATGCCGACATGGCCGCGTTCGAGCATGCAGGCGACGGTGAAATTGAGGCTGAACTTCGCATCATAGGCGGTCTGCGGTTTTCGTTTCGCTGCGGCGGGCTCGCAAACGATGGGAACCTCGGGGGCCGGGATCGTGCAAACGATGCGCTCGATCGATTGCATATCGAATGCGTGAGCACGGCGAAGGGCTGCGCTGGCGTCAATGAAAGCGTGGTTGAAGTGGCAACAGGGGTAGGGCTTGAGGGCCGTGTCGAGCAGATGCCAGCGCCGGCCGAGGTCGGCGGTCAGTGTCGCGAGGTCGCCCGTTTCGCCGAGGTGTGAGCGGTAGATTCCGAAACGGCCGTCGAGGGCGCCGCGCGGACCGCTGACTCCGGCACGCGCGAGTGCAGCCGCGGTCAGGCCGGAGTGGGCTGCCCAGCCGCCGTGGATGCGCTTGGCCCAGGTGCCGTCGCTGAGACACTCCAGCGAACCGGCGGCAGTGCTCGCGCACAGTCCGAGGGCGTTGGCGATCGTGTGGCCGTCGTCGCGCGCCAGTCTGCCGGCGAGCGCTGCAGCGGCAAAGGTGCCGCAGATTCCGGTGGGGTGGAAGCCGCGGTCGTGGAAGGCGCTGGGCGCCGCCAAGCCGAGGCGAATCGCCGTTTCCATGCCGAGGGCGAGAGCTAGCAGGAGGTCCCGACCTCCTGGCGCCGGCAACATTTGTACAGCCGCGAGGGCGGCGGGTACGACGCTGGCGCTGACGTGCACGACGGATTCGCTGTGGGTGTCGTCAAAGTCCAGAGCATGGGTGTGGGCGCCGTTGATGAAGGCGGCCCAGACCGGGGGTAGTCGCTGTTCGGAGCCGAGGACGAGCGCTGCACCCGCATGGGCGAGCGGCTGCACGGCGGCGGTGACGTTGGCGGCGAACGGTGTCGCCGAGCCGGCGATGGCGACGCCGACGGTATCGAGAAGGTGTTGCTTTACCTTGGTGACGACATCGGCGGGCAAATCGTTCCACTGCAAATCGGCGGCGAAACCGGCCAAGGTTTGGCTGGCGGTCGGCGGCACAGAATAAGTCGGCACGGAGTTTCGCACCGCTACCTGCGTCGGCGCGGCGACGGCCGCGGTGTTGGCGACACGCCTGGTCCGTCTTTGGCGATCTCGTCGCGGCGCCAATAGCGAACCGTGCCGGGGAATGCCGAGAATCGCGAGCGTTGCAGGCCGGAGTTCAGGGTTGCCGAAAGGACCGTTTCCTCCGATTCGATCCAGGCAATGTGGTAGGGCTGCCCGGCGCGGGAATAGTACAATGCAACGTCGCCCGCTTCGGCGCTGGCGACCTCGGTGAATCCCGGCGCGCTGGGAAACTCGGCGACCGAAACGTACGAAAGACCGGCATCGTCGGCGCGCACTTGGTTCCACACGTAAGACGCATTGCTCGTGTAGCGGTCGTTCTCGCTACCCAGGAGATCCGCCAAGGCGTTTGCGTCGGCGAAGTTCTCGAAGACGTGGGGCGCCGGCGGCGTGCCACCGAGACGCCAAACTCCGTCTTCGCCGGCGACGAGCTCTAGTGTGAGAGTTTCCTTGCCCTGCTTGCGGGCGACGTTGCCCGCCGTGATTTGTGCAGCGATGGAGTAGGTGACGTCGACGGTGACGCGTTCGCCGGAGCGGCGGGGTGTGTTGATTTCGTAGCCGTGAATCAGCGTGATGTGATCCCAGGCGGGTTCGAGGTCCCAAGTGACGAAAGGTGCGACGTCGCTCCACGTGCTGGGGCTCAAGCGCGCACCCTTGCCGTCGGCAGCGCAAAACGCGCGCGCGGCAGCAAGCGGATCGTCAGCGCGCGCGTTGCAGGGGTTGAGCAGCCCCAACAGCACACCGAGCAGGCAGATGGTTCGACAGTGGCGATGCATGGTCTTCGGACGATGTATCAACCTGGAGCGTACGGGCCTGACGGGTATTGAACAACCGCAGGTGAACGGGAAGGGCAGTTCCAGTCGGCTCACTCCGCACGGCTTCGGTTTGCGGTTGGTCGATATCCGGGCCATTGGTGGCGACATGGCAGCACGGGGGGATCGTCGGCGGCGCGGCCGGCGGCGCGGCGGCGGCGCCTACGTTCGCAAGGACGGGTTCTACCGCCGCGCCAAGGAAGAGGGGTATCGCTCGCGCGCCGCTTACAAGTTGCTCGAGGCCGACGAGAAATATCGGTTGATACCGCGCCGCGGCCGCGTGTTGGACCTCGGCTGTTGGCCGGGGGGCTGGTTGCAAGTAGCGGTCGCGCTCGCCGGCGAGGGTGGTTGCATCGTTGGCGTCGACCTGCGCGAGACCGAGGAAGTGCCGGGCGCCGTCGCACTGTGCGGAGATGTGGAAGACAGCGGCTTCCGCGCGACTCTCGCCGAGCATACACGCGGTGGAAAATTCGACGTCATTCTTGCCGATCTGGCTCCCTCGCTGAGCGGTGTTCGCGCCCGCGACGAAGCTCAGGCGGCCGCACTCAACGAGACGACACTGTCGGTCGCCGATAGCTTGCTGGCGCCGCGCGGGTGCCTGTTCATGAAAACGTTCATGAACAGCGAGACCGAGGGCATTTTGCGCCTCGCCCGCGGGCTCTTCGCCTCGGTGCGGCTGACCAGCTTGGATGCCAGCCGTAAGGGTTCGTCGGAACACTACCTGATCGGACGCGAGCGACGATCGCCGACAGAATCGGCTGACTAGCAAGTTTGTATACTTGAAGACTATCGCCAGCTCGGGTAGGGTGGGGGTTCGATGTCTGGCTCGCGACAGATCGGACCGCCGCACCCCGGCCCATGGTCGACTCCAGGAATCCCATCTGGGGGGATAGGAGTGCCGCATCCCGGACCAGTGGCGCCGAGGACACCGCTTCCCGGCATGCGGCCACCCCACCCCGGGCCACGACCGCCGCGGCCGCCGTCGTTTCCGCCCCCGTTCCCCGGCCAGCGCCGGCCCTGGGGAACGCCGACCGGCAAAATCTAAACGGTCGCGCGACATGTGGCGCGGCACCTGCTCGGAGGGGTGCTTGAAATCGGCCCGCAACTTGGCAGATGACCTGTCACATAGTAGGGGATTCGACAATTTCGTGCCAGAAGATGGTTATTTCTGTGCCGGGCCATGCTGTTTCGAGCGACAAATCATGTAGCCAGTCTCAAGTTCAGGGCGAGGCCACACTTGGCCTGGATTTCGCTTTCTTGAGCAGTCGGCCAAGGGGTGGACACCAAAGGGTGTGAGAATCAAAGGCTGATGGAGATTAGATCAACCCCAAAATTGGGCTTATGGAACGTTATGCGGTGTGATATGCGAGAGCGGGGCAAAATGAAAGGTATTCGTTGAAATGGCGGCAATGCCAGGTGGAGTAAAACGCCTTTTCACATCGTCGCTGGGAGACCTCAACCCTTTCAAGCGCGAGGAGAACTACCTCAGTGTCGACATCGGCTCGAGCTCGATCAAAGTGATCGAGGCGCGCACGGGGACGCAGGGCTTGGAGGTGCTCGGCTACGGTTCGGTGGTCACACCGTCGGCGGCGATTCACAGTAATATGGTGATCGAGCCGGATCTGGTTGCGCAATCACTGCGCAGCCTCATCGAGCAGAAGGGGATCCGCGCACGCAAGGCGGTGACGGCGGTGCCGGGACCGGCGGTGATGATCAAACGGGTCAAGCTGCCCAACCAGAGTCCGCAGGAGACCGAGCAGGCGGTCATGCAGGAGGCGCGCAACTTCATCCCGGAGGAGCTCGACAACGTCAACCTCGACTACCAGATCATTGGTGAGGCGGTCGAGGAAGCCGACGAGGTCGAGGTGCTGATGGCGGCGGCCAAGAAGGACATCGTCAACAGCTATGCCGACACCCTGCGCGAGGCGGGGCTCAGCCCGGTCGTCGTCGACGTCGACTACTTTGCGCTCGACAACATGTACGAGCTCAACTACGACCCCCTCGAAAATCAGGTGGCAGCGCTGGTCAACATCGGCGCCCGCTATTCATCGATCAACATTCTGAAAGAAGGGCGTTCGACCTTCACCGGCGACGTGCCGGTCGGCGGCCGGGACATCTCGGAAGCGCTGGTGCGGGACCTCGGGGTTCCGCTCGACGAAGCCGAGCGCATCAAGATGGGAGTTGCCAGCGGTGACTTCGACGAAGAGCAGATCAGCATGGCCCTGATCCCCGCCGTCGATGCGTTGATCGAGGAAGTTCACTATGCGCTTTCCTTCTTTTGGACCGCTGCGACGGATGAGCGCATTGATGTTCTCTACGTCAGCGGTGGTGGCGCGCAGACCCCGGAGCTCGCCAACCGGCTGGCCGAACGAGCCGAGGCACCGGTCGAGGTCAGCGATCCTTTCGGACGCATCTTGATCGATGACAACGTCGACATCGCCGGACTGCGGCGCCGAGCGTCTGAGTTCGCCATCGCGATGGGACTCGCGGTGAGGAGGCCGGTGGACAAATGATTCGCATCAATCTTCTGCCGCTGCGCGAAGCCGAGCTGTCGGCCGGCCGGCGCAACCAGGTATCCCTGGTGGCGTTGGGCGCGACGATCTCAGCCCTCATCATGATCGTGCCGTACATGATCCAGGGACGCCAACTGGCTTCGATCGAGCGCGAAACGGAAAGAGTACAGGAGGAGACGCTGGTCTACTCCAAGAAAGTTGCAGAGGTGCGCAACCTCGAGCAACTCCGCGCCGATGTGCAGGCGAAGCTCGAGGTGATTCAGGATCTCAACGACAAGCGCGTCGGACCGGCACGCGTGCTGCGCGATCTGAGCAAGGCGACGCCGGAGAATCTGTGGCTCCTCGATTTCAACGAGGGCAACGCCAACGCGACTCTCACGGGAATGGCGTTGGACAACGAGACGATCGCCCGCTTCATGCGTCAGCTTTCGGCGTCGGAGTATTTCACTGCGGTGGACTTGGTCGAGACGTCACGCCGGACGAGCAACTTGCCGAAGAGCAGCGGTGCTCCGCTTTCGTTTACCCGGTTCATCGTCAAGTCGACGATCGACTACTTCGGTCGCAATGGTCAACAGAATGAAGAAGGCGACGACAAGGTCAAGGCGGCGGCCCAGGGCGGGGAGAAGAACGCATGAACGATCTCGTTGATCGCTTGATGTCGCTGCCGGTTCGCCAGCGTGTGCTGATGCTGGTCGGATTGGTTTTCCTGGTCTTCTTTCTCTACGCCTACCTCATCTACTGGCCCCGTCTCGATGCCATTGCGCAAAAGCGTGCCGATCTCGAGGCGAAGATCGAGCTTCTGAACAAACAAAAGGCGCTGGCCGCCAATCTCGGCAAGGCCAAGCAGGATCTGCAGGACTTGCGCGCGGCGCTGCGGAAAGCGGTGGCGCAGCTTCCCGATACGAAAGAGATTCCCGATTTGCTCAGTGGCATCTCGGCTGTCGCTAGAGAATCGGGTCTCGAAATCGCTCAGTTTCGCCAGCGCCCCGAGGTCTACCAAGATTTCTACGCCGAAGTACCCGTCGAGATTCTCGTGCGCGGTACCTACTTTCAGGTCGAGGAGTTTCTCAATCAGGTCTCGCAGCTCACGCGAATCGTCAACGTGAGAGACATCGGCATGAAGGGGCCCAACGTCGTCGAGGAAGAGCCGGTCAAGTTGCAGACGTCGTGCTCGGCCACGACCTTCCGCTTTCTCGATGAGGAAGAGCGCGAGCGAATTCGCAAGGAGCGCGAGGCGAAGGAGAAAGGACGGAGGCGGTGATGCAGGCGGCGATCGTCATTGCAACCCTGTTGGCGAGCGGCTTGGCCGTTGCCCAGGAGCGGGCCGGGCAGGTTGAGCCGCAAGCGCGACCTGCCGTCGAGCACGCTTCGTTGCGGCCACTCGAAGGCGATGTGGCGCCACCGGTGGCGCCGGCGTTGCCTCCCGACTTGCCGCCGCGCTTGACGCCGGAACAACTCGGCTCGCCGACCACGGCACCGTCGCGCGAACGGGACGCTGGTCCGCGCGAACGCGATCCGTTTCGGCCTTTCACGCTCGATCTGCAACCACAGGAAACGGTCGACGAGACGTTTCTCACGCCGTTGCAGCGCTATGATCTGCAGCAGCTCACAGTGGTTGGTGTCGTGCTCGATCTCGAGCCGCCGCGGGCCATGGTGCAGGACGATGCTGGGATGGGGTACATCGTCACGCCCGGAACGTTGATCGGCCGGCGCAACGGTGTGGTTACGGACGTTCAGCAGCGACAGATCATCGTCGAAGAGACGTACGTCGACTACTACGGCCGCGAACAGGTGCACAAGGCGGTCTTGGCAATGCCAAAGGATGAGGAAGCGGCGAAGAAGTAGCGCTATCGCCGCCGCCGAGTGGGGCGAAATCAAGGGATCAACCCGTCGACGACGGTGTTGGTTTGCTCGAAGCAGTGGGTAGGAACCGGAGGCTCAGGAGAGATGATGATGCGACGGGTCAGTGGGTTGGGTGTTGCGATCAAGGCATTGACGGTGGGGGCCGTCTTCATGTTGTCGGCTTGTGCCCCCAAGCCACCTTTGCTCGAAGAGGAGTCGACCCGCACCCAGGTGAGTGCGCCGGTGGCAGCGCCACCCGTTCTCGGGGGTGTAGAGGCGACCGCGCCGGTCGGAGAGCTCGAAGTGCGCGAAGTGCGCATTATCGAAGACAACGGCCAGCAGGGTGTGTTTGCCAAGCTGACCGGACCGCCGCGCGATGTCTCGTACATTACTTTGGACAACCCGAGCCGCTTGGTGATCGAGCTCTACGGCACGACGCCCGGTGATATCGCTTCACAGCGCTTTCCGGTTGACAACGAGCTCATCGATCAGATTCAGATGGGTAGCGACAGCGGCAAGATTCGTTTGACCATCCGCATGCGCGGCTCCTCGGTGCCGCCGTACACGGTCGACAGCTTGAGCGACACCCTCGTAGCCTTCATCGGTGAGCCACAGGGAACGCTTCAGCCGGTGAGTGAGCAGGTCGTCTTCACCGACCGGCCGCTTCCGGGGACGGCGGAGCCGGCGGTCGCGGTGGCGCAAGTGCCTGCGAGCGAGCCTTCTGCCGCGGTTGCGCCGGGGATCCGCGTTTCTCCCGGGGTTGGAGCGTCCGTCAGCCGCGCACCGGTTGTTTCGATTTTTCAGGATCGCGAGCCCATCGTCATTCCACCGAGTGAGGTGGCTCCCGCGCCCGTTCGGGAAGTGGCGGGTGTGGAAGGCGTTCGGTTGCCAACGTTAGAGCCGCAGCCGCCCGTGCCGGCTGATCAGGTGGGGACCTTTTCAGGCTCTCTTTTCGGCAGGCGCAACAACAAGGCTTACTACGGCCAGCCAGTCTCGTTGGATCTGAAGGATGCCGACATCCACAATGTGCTGCGCTTGTTGGCGGATGTCAGCAATTTGAACATCGTCGCCACTGACGACGTGCAGGGAACCATCACCCTGCGCCTTTTTGACGTTCCATGGGACCAGGCGCTCGACATCGTTTTGCAGGTGCAGAGCCTCGAGAGCGAGCGCGAAGGAAACGTCGTGCGCATCTCGACGATCAAGCGCTTGCGTGAGGAACGCGAGGAGATCGCCAAGGCGCAAGAAGCGGCCCGCGAAATCGAGCCCCTCGAAGTCGCATACCTGCGCGTGCACTATCACAAGGCGAAGCTCGTTGCCGATCTGATCAGCGGTGCGGCGCGTTCGAATCCACAGGGCGGCGGTCGCAGTGGTGGTGGCGGTAGTGGCACTGTTGGAGTCGGCAACAACCAACTCGACGAGATTGGTGTTCTCACCAGCCGCGGTAGTGTCATGGTGGACGAGTTCACCAACACCCTCATCGTGCGCGATGTGCGCAAGGGCATTGAGTCGTCGCGCGATCTC
Source organism: uncultured Binatia bacterium (SeqCode) (assembly GCA_965216585.1). Classification (GTDB taxonomy): domain Bacteria; phylum Desulfobacterota; class Binatia; order HRBIN30; family CADEER01; genus CADEER01. Next base: position 3,318,009 of record CBDCGC010000003.1, read on the forward strand.
GTTCGCCGCCTCGACATCCAAATACCGCAAGTACTGATCGAGTCGAGTATCGTCGAAGCATCGACGGACTTCGCGCGCGACCTGGGTGTGCAGTGGGGGTACAACGCCAACATCGGCCCGAACACCGGGACGAGCACTGGGGAGAACTTCCCCGGTACTGTCAACTTTGGTGGCAGTGGCTTGGGCGTGGGATCGGGTGGCGTCCCATTCTTGTTTGATTTCCCCGCCAACGTTGGCGGTGATGCCGGCGGCGCCGCGCTCGATCTCGCTCTCGGTTCGATCAACGGCGCGCAGGCGCTCAACATGCGCCTCACGGCGTTGGAGGAAAAAGGCAAGGGGCGTGTCGTATCGCGGCCGCGCGTGGTGACGCTCAACAACATACCGGCGACGATTCAGAGCCTCACGGTACTGCGCGTGCGCTTGCCGGGCACGGGCACGGTCATCAACACCGGTGCCGGTGGTGCCGCGGGTGCCGGCCAGAGTGCGACCGAGAAGATCGAAACCGGCATTACACTCAAAGTGACACCCCAGGTTTCAGGAGATGGATTCATTCTGCTCGACATGTTCGCCAAGTCGAGCCAGGCGGACTTCGCCCGTCAGGTCGACGGCATTCCGACCGAGGTGACGCGCCAGTCCAACTCGCAGGTGTTGGTGCGAGATGGGCAGACCGTCGTGCTCGGTGGGATCTACCGCGACAACGATGCCGTGGCGCAGAGTGGCCTGCCGTTTTTCGATCAGCTTCCCGGGATTTCGTGGCTCTTCTCCTCGAGCTCGCGGATCAAACGGCGTGAGGATTTGTTGGTGTTCATTACGCCGCGAGTGATTGGGCCGTACCGCGCCAAGAGCTTGCCGAACGCGTCGCAGTTGTGGATGCAGCGCCACGGCGGTGGTGCCGGCTGAGTCTGAGGGCGGAGCGCCTCTTAACTGACGGATTGGGATGACGACTGTGGTGATCACCGGATTCATGGGGACGGGAAAAACCAGTGTCGGTCGAGCTTTGGCGGAACGGCTACAGGTTCCGTTCGTCGACACCGATGACCTCGTCGAAGTCAGCGAGGGCAAAGTCGTGAGTCGAATCTTCGCCGAGGATGGAGAAGCGTCGTTTCGCCGCGCAGAAAAACGAGCGATCCGGGCCGCTCTGAAGGTTGCGGATGCCGTCGTTGCAACAGGTGGTGGCGCGGTGTTGGACGCAGACAACCGCGGGCGCATGAAGGCTGCGGCGCCGTTGATTTGTCTGACGGCGCGAGCGGAAGTGATCGAGCAGAGGACGCTGCAACAGGGTGCCACTCGCCCATTATTGTCGGCTGCGGACCGCCGCCGGCAGATTGAAGGCCTACTGGCCGATCGCGCCGAGGCGTACGCCGAGGCGGATGTGCAAATCGATGTATCGGACCGGTCGGTGACCGCTCTGGTGGATGAAATTGTGGAGTTGATCGGGAAAGCGAAATCATGAGCAAGAGCATGGAGGCAAAGATGCGGTGGTTGCGAGGAGCAGGTCTAACGGTAGTCGCGCTCTCTCTGTTGGTTGGGTGTGGTTCGGATCGGCAGGAAACGCTGCAGTTGATGCGTTTCATCGATCCCGTCGACAGTCAGCCGGATGCCGTCGGTGGAACACTGGCGCAGATCGATGTCTGTCAGAGCATCTGCACAGGAGGTGGAGGCGGTGGCGGAGGTGGAGGCGAAGACATGCCCGAGCCGTTCTCGTCGACACAGTCGGCCGCCGTGCTGTTGAACCGCGGCAAGTCGGACGTGTTCATCGATCGAATCGATGTCGCGTACCCCAACGGCGGTTTCGAGCCGCAGAGTGCGCAAATCCTCGGCGGCGCTGCGATCATTGGCGGCCGTTGTGCGGGAACCGGGTTGTCGTGCTCGAGCGCCAACGACTGCCTGGGGCTTGCCTGCGTAACGCAGGAGACGACGGTTCCCTTTCTACTCTTCCCCCTCGAATACAAGGCCATTTTGGCCGGCGGCTGCACGACCGGTTTCGAGCCGTTTCTCGTGCAGTCGGTGGTGACGATTTCCGGACGTGACGGCAGTGGCGAGCGTTTTTCGGTCGGCGGTGGGATCACCTTGGAGCTGGCGAACTTCGACAACTGCGACAACTGATCGCCGCTGGCGATGTCCGGTGACTTCAGCATGAGAGAAGCGAGATCAATGGATCGATCGGGAGGTTTTAGGATGGGCCGACGGGTGGTAGCGGTATTCGCATTCGTGGTTTCGGCAATGCTCGTCGCTTGTGGTGGCGGTGGCGGTGGCAGCGGCGGTGGCACCATCAATCCACCGAATACCCCGGTGACGGGTGGCGGCGCGGCGGTGACCAACCATCAGGTTTGCGACGGCACCGGTCGCCTGTGCCTTGGCATCGACGATCTCACTCTCGCCGCTGGAGAATCGACTCGTGTCGTGGTGACGGTGCTCGACGCGGCGGGCCGCGGCCTGCCGGGCACACGCGTCGAGATCGGTGACGGCTCCAATACCGAGATCAAGGGTGGCAGCGGTACGACCGACGGAAACGGCCAGCTCATTGCTACTTTGGATGCCCTTTTCGGTGGCCAGTCGATCATTACCGCCCGCGCGCCGGATCTCGGTGCCGATGTCTTCCTGCGCATGAGCGTACGCGGCGGTGTCGCGCCGACGCCGCAAGGCACGGTGACGGGGACTGTCATCCCGCCGACCTTGACTCCAACCCCCATCGACGCCGATGAAGTGGCGACGATCTTCATGGAAACGATTCCCTTTTCGGTCAGCTCGGAGCCCGGCGGCGAAGTGCTGGTGCGAGCCTTTGCCTTCGACTCGAACAACGAGCCAGTAGACAACGTCAACCTCTTGTTCTCCTTTTCACCGCAGGTGGGTGTGCTGCGTCCGATTACGGAGCGCACCCGGACGGTGATCGACGAGAACGGCAATACACTGGCTGGTGTTGCCGAGGTGTTGATCGAAATCCCGCCCAACCAGGCTTCTCCCGGCGACGTGACGGTGACAGCGTCGTCGCCGACGGCCGAGGGTTCGGTATCCTTCTCAATCGTTCCGGGCAACGCCCCGCGGCCGATCTCGACGATTCTTGTTGAGGCTTCCGACTCCCAGTGTGGCACCGATAGCGGCGGATCGATCGTCCTGCGTGCCGTCGTCTTCGACGCCGACAATCGGCCGCTCGACGGTGTCAATGTACTCTTTCTCACCGATTCGGGAGTGGGTCGATTCATACCACTCGTTTCAGAAACCGCGTTGCTAGGGAATCAAAACGGTGCTGCCGAGTCGACTCTGCAAATTCCGGTCGGTGCCCCGGTTCGTATCGACCCTCAGACGGGAGCCATCTTGCCGTACAGCTACAAGGCTCGTGCCGGTGGGATTGAAGGCACGGCGCAGATTTTCATCGTCCCGGGCAGGGATTCATGCGGCGGTGATGCTACCGCGGGAACGGGAGTACCGTCCTCTGTTGTCCTGGGTGCCGGGAACAGGACTCTGCGCGTGCGCGGGAATGGTGCACTCGAGCTGTCTCAGGTGCGTGCCACCGTCCGTGATAGCGGTAACAATCCGGTGACAGAATCGAAAGTGCGGTTCTTTCTCGATGAGTCCACCAGTGCGGCGGGCGCGACGATCTTGCCGGCCAACTCCAATGGCGGTTTCTGTTCCGAAACGGTCCAGGCGTGTGAGCAAAATTCGGATTGTCCCGACGGTGAAACCTGCGAGATCGATGCTGACAATCGTTTCGTTGCGATTACCGATCTGGCCGGAAACGCGCAGATTACCGTGCGCTCCGGAAGTGAAATCGGAACGGTGACCGTGAGTGCGGAAGTCGTTTCGACGGCAGACACCGTGGAAACCGTGCCGTGTTCGCACCCAGATGATGCTGGGTCGCGCTGCATTCGCGCTGCGGGGGTCGTGCTGACGGTCACGGCGGGCGCCCCTGGCCGACTGTCGATCGCGATCAACGATGCATTTGTCGACAATCAGGATGGTTCACTTACGACGACCCTGGCGGTTGTCGTGACGGACGAATTTGGCAACACCGTGCCAGATGGCATCCCGGTCAGCGTCCGTGTTGGATCGCTGGGGGATGACGCCGGCGTGCGCGATCGAGTCTCCGTTATTGGCTTTCCTCAGACCTTTGGTGAAGCGCCTTGCGATGTCACGCAGTTTCCCTCGCAGGCAGCCCTTCCGGTGATTCCCCAGCCGGGAACGGCGATTACGTGCGTCGTTTTTCCCCCAAGTTTGCAGGGGGCTGATCTTCTTCTCGTGGCGTCGTCGAACGGAGTGTCGACTTCGCGAGTCGTCACGCTGCCAGGATTTGTCGACAACATTATCGTCGCGGCGAATCCGACTCGGGTATTGGTGACCGAGAACCAACTCGGCACGTCGCTGGTGACGGCAGCCGTCCTGGATGACTTCGGCGACCCGGTGCCGAACGTCGAGCTGACCTTCGAGACGGATCCGACCATTGCCAATTTCGGCGCGGGTGCTTCGCCACCGTGGATTACACGGGCTCGCAGCGACTCGGATGGCGTTGCGACGGCAACGGTTCAGATCGGACCGGCAAGTACGACCACCGGAATGGTCGAGGTTCTCGTCTACGGTGGCGGTGTCCAACGTTTTCTCGCTTCGAGAACGACGATCGACTTCTCCGCGACGGGCATCTCGCCGACCGGCGGAGTGCGCGCTGTCAATTTCGTTCGCGCTGATCCCGACTCGGTATCCGTCAGCGGCGGCAGTGGCGCGACACAGTCGATCGTTCGCTTCGTCGTGGTCGATTCGGATGGGGAACCCTTGCCCGGTGTCGATGTGGACTTCTCGGTGAGCGGTCTCGGGGGGGCGCGGTTGTTCCCCGCATCGGCGACGTCCGACAGTCAGGGCTTGGTCGAGACGACCGTCTTCTCCGGAACACTGGCCAGTACACTGCAGGTGTCCGCCTCGGTAGATGTCGACGAGAATGGCAGCGCCGACGTCGTCGGTCGCTCTGATGCCATCGTCGTACGCGGCGGTCGCCCCAGTGATTCGCGCATCACTGCTGCGGTCGAGTTTCTCAATGTGGCCGGGTTGGTGACCTCGGGGATCGAGAACGGCGTTTTCGTTTTCGTGAACGATCGGTTTGGCAACGCGGTGAGCGAAGGGACGATCGTCTCGTTCGTCTCCAACGGTGGAAGCATCAGTCGCCAGCAAGCGACCGACTCCGATGGCGTGGCGTCGGCCGTGCTGCTGACCGGGCAACCGATTCCATCGAACGGCATCGTTACGGTTCTCGCGACGATGGTTGGTGAGGAGTCTTTCACCGACGCAAACGGCAACGGTACGCGGGACTCCAACGAGCCCTTCTCCGATGTAGCCGAGCCGTTCATCGATGTGGATGGCAACGGTCGATTCGACGCGGATGTCGAACACGAGGTCTTCGTCGATACCAACAACAACGGCCAATGGGACGAGGCGCAGGGCGCTGGTGTTTGGGATGAGGAAGCGATCCTTTGGCGTACCGTCGACGTCACGTTCTCTGGCCGAACGATCGCGACCATCGAACCTGAACGGGCGACGATCTTCTCAGATGAACCGCTCGAGTTGACGCTGACCCTCGCCGATGCCAACAACAATCCGCTGACCAGTGCGACCATCTTGCGGACGGGCACTGAAAGCTCCGGAGGAAGTGTCAGCTTCTCGGGTCCGGACCGTTTCGATATCCCCGACTCGCAGACGTTCAACGCGCTGGTGGACGGGACGAATCGCTTTCACTTCACGTTCGTCCAGGGACTCGGTGGCGACAGCAATGTCGTTTTCATCGAGGTCGAAAGTGAGAGCGGCTTGGCCCCGGGTGGCAACGGATCCGTCTCGCTTCAGGTTCCGATCCAGATCTTGGATCGCCCAACGGCCACTCGAACGCCGACCATCACTCCGACGGGAACGCAGATCCCCACTGAGACTCCGATCCCTGAAGATTCTCCCACCCCGACACAAACCCCACTCGATCCGACGCCTACCTTCACTCCTCGACCCGGAGCGATGGCGTTTCTCAACGCCGATCCGACTCGGGTGGGTGTGCGCGGTTCGGGGATTGCTGAGCAGTCGGTGGTTACGTTCCGCGTCACCGACGACCAGGCGCGGCCGGTCGAAGGTGTAACGGTTCGCTTCTCCGTGCAGTCGCTTGGTGGTGAGAACGTTTCGCCGGGCGAGGCGGAGACAGGGCCGAACGGCGAAGTTTCGACGGTTCTGACCTCGGGGCGCCGTACTGCCAGTGTGCGGGTGCGCGCCGAGCTGGTTGACGAGCCGACGATCTTCACGCAGTCGACCGGCGTCAGCATTATCGGTGCGGCGCCGGCTGCCGACCGCTTCTCGATTGCGGCGGAGTTTGGCAACATCTCGGGTGCGGTTCGCCTCGGGATCGAAGATCCCATCACTGCCTTCCTCAATGACCGCTTCGGCAATGCGGCACCCGAGGGTACCGTGGTGAGCTTCCTGTCGAACGCGTCGTCAGTGGTGAACCCATCGACTTCGGATGCCGACGGACGCGCCGGTGCGACATTGATCTCAGAAGGCGGGCGCTTCCCGCCCGATGGCATCGTGCGCGTCCTCGCGTTCACCCGCGGCGAGGAGCCGTTCGTCGATGCCAACGGCGACGGTGTCTACAACCTGGGCGAGAGCTTCACGGACATTCCGGAGCCGTTCATCGACTCGGACGGCAACGGTGTCTACGACGCCGGCAATCCTTTCGACATGCTGGTCGACGTCAATGACAACGGTGTCTGGGATTCGGCGCAGAACCCCGGCGTTTGGGACAACAATGCGCTGATCTTCGACGTCGTTCCGGTGACTTTCTCCGGACCTACGCGGGTGATCCTCGAGCCGAGCGGTGGGTTTTCACTAGCCGACGGCGGCAGTCAGAGCTTCACCCTGGGAATTGCCGATTCGCTCAACAACCCGCTGGTCGGTGGTAGCACGATCTCGATCGAGGTCTCCGAAGGGCTGGAGCTCCTCGGTATTCCGTCATCGTTCCAGTTGCCGGATGCGCAGTCGTTTGGCCAGACCATCGGCGGACTGAACTTCTTCACCTTCTCCGTCGTCGATGCCGAGCCCGGTCAGGGTGATGGTGCACAGAACGTCACGGTCACGGTGACCGTTGATTCGGATCCAACGACGACGGCTCCCGGAGGTAACGGGTCTACCGTTGTGCAGCGTTCGGGTACCCTGCTGCCACCTCCGACGCCGATCCCGACCGACACGGCGACCAATACCCCGACCCAAACGGCGACGCCTACGGAGACGCCGACGGCGACCAACACGCCTACCAATACGCCGACTCCGACGAGTACACCAACTAATACGCCGACGAATACGCCGACTTCGACGAACACGCCGACGGCGACCAACACTCCAACCAACACGCCGACGGATACGGCGACGATGGTTCCGACGGCTACGGCAACGGCGACGCCGTAGGTTCACTGAAAAAGGGGCGGCTCGAGCGAGCCGCCCCTGCTCTCTCCGATCAGCCGCCGGCGACGATGTCGGGTAGCTCGGCGCGCTGATTGGTGACTCGTGATTCGTGATTGGTGATTGGTTGCCGGAGTCACCAGTCACGAATCACCAATCACCACCTACTCGTCGCGCAGGCCGTAGTCTTTCATCTTCTTCTGCAACATTACGCGCGACAGGCCTAGCACACGGGCGCTCTTCGATACGTTGCGCTCGTTCCCCTCGAGCACTCGACGGATGTAGGCGGCCTCGAACTCGGCGCGTGCTTCGCGCAGGGGTTTGACCTCCTCGCCATCGTCCGGGGTGTCCACCGCCGTGGGCTTGGCGGGTTTGCTTTTATCGTCGCGAATTCTTGCTGACAAGTGCACCGTGTTGATGACGCCGCCTTGGCCGGCAATCACGGCGGCTCTCTCGATTTCGTTTTCGAGCTGGCGAATGTTGCCCGGCCAATCGTGGCGCGCCAGCACGGCGCGCGCCTCGTCGGTCATTCCCTTGCAGTCGACGGCTTTGCCGTACTTGGTGATGAAGTGCTCGCAAAGCAGCGGAATGTCCTCGCGGCGCTCGCGCAAGGGCGGCACGTTGATGGGAAAGACGGCCAGGCGGTAGAACAAATCCTCGCGAAAGTTTCCGTCTTCCACTTCTTTTTCGAGGTTGCGGTTGGTCGCCGACAAGATGCGCACGTCGACCTTGCGCGGCGTCGACTCGCCGACCGGGATCACCTCGCCTTCTTGGAGGACGCGCAACAGCTTGGCCTGCATGGACTGCGGCATCTCGCCGACTTCGTCGAGAAAAACCGTCCCGCCTTCCGCTGTTTCGAAAAGTCCGCGGTGATCCTGGGTCGCCCCCGTAAAGGCCCCGCGCGTGTGACCGAAGAGCTCGCTCTCGAGCAGGGTCTCCGAGAGCGCGGCGCAATTGACGGCGAGAAAGGGGGCGTCGGCGCGGAGGCTGGCGCGGTGGATGCCGCGGGCGACCAGCTCCTTGCCAGTACCCGTATCACCTTCGATCAAGACCGTGATCGGCGAAGCCGCCGCGCTCTCCATGAGGTCGAAGACTTCGTCCATGGCCGAACCGGAGCCGACCATGTCGGCGAAACGGTCGCGCCGTGCCATGTCGCGCCGCAGGGCTCCTACCTGCCCGCGCAGATGCTCTTCGGAGGCTTTGATGCTTGCGTAGAGGCGAGCGTTTTCGATGGCAATTGCGGTGGCACCCGCCAGTGCGTCGAGGAAGGACAGATCCTCGTCGGAGAACGGGTCGTCGTTCTTGCGGTTGACGACCTGGAGGACTCCAATCACTCCCTGATGCGTGCGCAAGGGGGCGCAGATCATGTTGCGCGTCGTGAAACCGGTCGATTCGTCGACGACGGGAAAAAAGCGTGTGTCCGAACTGACGTCGTCAACGCGCACGCCGTTGCCGCTGCGCAGCACGGATGCGGCGATGCCTTTGTCGGCCGGGATGCGCAGCTCGCGCAGCTTTGCGCTCACCTCCGAATCGCCCTCGGCGACGTAGGGAAAGTAGAGCTCGCTCGTGCCCTCGTCGAGTAGCATGACCGAGGCGCCTTCGGCATCGAATACATCGCAACACTTGTTGACGACGAACGGAAAGAGCTCTTCGATCTCGATGCGCGCAGCAAAAGCGCAACCGAGGTCGTAGAGCAGCCGAAAGCGCGTCTCTGCATGCTGCGCGATCTGCGGCTCTTCGTCTAACATAGCGATGGAGAGGCTTATTGTTTCTCGTTGGCGCGTGCCCAGGCGAGCTCTTCTTCGATCACTTGGCGAAACGCCTCGAAGGGCTGCGCGCCGTCGAGCATCCGGCCGTTGACGAAGAAAACCGGTGTTCCGTTGACGCCGGCCGCCTTGGCGGCCGCGATGTCCGCCTCGAGGGCGTCCTCGTGGTCCTTGTTTTTAAGGCAGGCATCGAATTTCTCCCGCTCGAGTCCGACCTCATTGGCGACTGTGTTGATTGCTTCGGCGGACAACTCGCCGAGCGCCATGACCTTGTCGTGGTATTCCCAGAACTTGCCCTGCGCGTTGGCGCAATGTCCGGCCTCGGCTGCGATCCTGGCGTTGGCGTGGAAGGAGAGCGGGTAGTCGCGGTAGGAGAGGCGGACCTGGTCGCCGTAGGTGGCGATGACTTTCTTGACGGATGCTTCGGCGCGTTTGCAGAATGGACACTCGTAGTCGGCGAATTCGACGATCGTGATCGGCGCGTCGGCGGCGCCGCGATTGCGCGTGCCCGGTTTCACTTCGATCTTCGGTGGCCGCAGGGCGATCTCGGTCGCGTACTTCTTCTTGAGCTCGGCGATGTAGTTGTCGTGGCGCGTCGATATCTTGATCTGCTTCAAGTAGTCGATGGCGCTTTCGCGCACGTCCTCCAACGTTGCATCGCCGAGTCCGGCTTTCTGTTGTTCGTAGAGCGCGCGAATCTCCTCTTCGGTCGGCTCGGCGACTTTCTCGATAATCTCCTTGTTGGCGAGATCTTCCACCGTGGTGCCTAGTGCCTTTGCCTCCAACTCGAACAGGGTTTCGCTGATGAGGTCATCGAGACCCTCGCGCAAGATCTCGTAGCGCGTGTTTTCCAGCTCGAGGAGCTGGTTCGCCACTGCCTTCTCGACGGTCGCCCGGCTGATCGGTCGCTCGCCGACCGTGGCCAGGGGTTCGGCCGTGGCGAGCGCCGTGGCGAAAGGTAGCGAAAAGATCAGGGTGAGAGAGAACGAACGTCGTGGCTTCATACGCCAGAGGCTAGCGCGGATCAAAGCCTGATTCCACGGTCGCCAGGCCGAGCGTCGTTTCGCCAACCAGTGGCCCAGAACCTCAACCTCTTCCGCTGAGGATCTTCGAGAGATTGTTGGCGCTGTTGCTGCGATCGCCGTACTCGATGGCGAGACGCACCTCGTCGCGAGCTGCTTCGTCTTCGTCGAGTAGGTAGTGCAGCGCGGCGAGCATGAAGGCGTGGTCGCGTCGCTTTTCGGGCGCGCTCTGTTCTTTGCGGTATTCGACCATCAGTTGGCGTACCCGGCCGGCGCTGCGCCGGTCGATCGGAACGTAGCGCAATCCCTCCGGGTCGACGCGCAGAGCCCGGCGCATCGACCAGACGCCTCGCGCCAGATCGCCTGTATCGGCTGCCGCCAGCGCGACGCCTACCTTGGCGACGCCGTCCTTGGCGTCGTCGGTCGCCTCCTGCGCAAAAACGCGTAGCGCGTCGTAGGGTTTGCCGTCACCGAAGAGCTTCCAGCCCAGCCCAAACTCGAACGTGGGCGCTCCATCGTCGACCGGTTCATCGTGACGTTCGTAACAATCGACGCCGTGGTGGTGATGGTGCCGATGTGCACGCCAACCCCAATAGTAGGATGGGCCGAAGGCGAAGAAGGGCGACCAGTAGCCGTAGTGCCGGAAACGACGGGGCCGGTAGCGGTGCGGATGAAAACCGTAGCGCCGGCTGTGCAGATGGCGCGGGTGGTGGCGAAACGCCAGTGGCGGACCGAGCCGCCGGTGCCGGGCGCCGCGCAGCACGTGGCGGCTGCGACCGCGCCTGTCGGCCTCTGCTGCAGTTGCCAAAAGGACCGACGTGGTAAACGCAAGCGTCAAGACCAAAACGATCTTTTTCATACCGACATGGTGCCGGTGTTGGCCGCTTGGGTCAATTTCGCGCGGGACCCGACAAAGGGGGAGGGTGAACGGCGGGAACTACTTGCGAATCGCCGCCCAACCGGCGTCGACGGCGCGGCGCGCAATGTCGTCGCGAATGACCACCTGGCCGAGCGCCGTCGGCAGCACGAAATTGATACGGCCGTCGCGTACCTTCTTGTCGAGTTGCATGGCAGCATAGAGGGTACCGTCGTCGGTGAGGGCATGGCGGCTGTGCAAACCGAGCCGTTCGAGCAGCGTGCGCACGCGCTCGGCCAGGGCGGCGTCGCACAGACCGGCGGCGGCGGCGGTCGTTGCCGCGGCGACGAGGCCGAGGCCGACCGCCTCGCCGTGTTGCACCGGTCCGTAGCCGGTGGTCGCTTCGATGGCGTGCGCGAACGTATGGCCGAGGTTGAGATGGGCGCGTACGCCGGCTTCGCGCTCGTCCTCGGCGACGACAGCCGCCTTGATGGCGACGTTCCGGCCTACCAACTGTGCCGTGATCTCGGGATCCGTGGCGAGGATGGCATCGGCGTTGTCCTCGATGAACGAGAAGAGCGAAGGGTCGCGAATGATCGCGTGCTTGACGCATTCGGCCAGGCCGCAGCGAATCTCCCGTGACGGCAAGGTCTTCAACGTCAGGGCATCGGCAACGACTGCCACCGGCTGGTAGAATGCACCGATGAGATTCTTGCCCTGTGGCACGTTGACGCCGACTTTGCCGCCGACACTGGAATCGACCATGGCGAGGAGCGTCGTTGGACATTGTACGAAGGGAACCCCGCGCAAATACGTCGCGGCGACGAAGCCCGCGGTGTCGCCGGTAACGCCACCGCCGAGAGCGATCACCGGCGAGCGCCGCTCCAGGCGGGCGTCGAGCAGTCGTTCGTAGGTGTTGCGCACGGTGTCCAGAGTTTTGTGGGCCTCACCCACTGGCAGTGTGGCGACCAGAGTATCGTAGTCGGCCGCGCGCAGCGCCGCGACGGCGTCGTCGCCATGCAGTGCGGCGACGTTGGTATCGACGAGGAGAGCGCAACGCTCGGCTGGCGCGACCGTACGAACCAACTCGCCCAAGCGCGCCAACGACCCGGCTTCGACGATGACTTCGTATTGATGATGAGGCAGAACGACCGAAACCATGGGCAACGAATAACACCACCAGTCGCCAATCACCATTCACCACTCACGACCCACCAATCACCATTCACCACTCACGACCCACCAATCACCAGTCACCAGTCATCAATCACCAGTCACGAATCACCAATCACGAACCACCATTCACGAACCACCATTCACCCCCTGCCGCCAACCTGCTAGCCTCGCCGCATGACTTGGACCGCCGCCGACATTCCCGATTTGAGCGATAAGACGATCGTCGTCACCGGCGCCAACAGCGGCATCGGCTACCATGCGGCGCTTCAATTCGCGGCGCGGGGAGCCGACACGATTCTCGCCTGTCGCGACTTGCGAAAGGCTAGTGCGGCGGCCGAGCTCATCACTCAGGCGCAGCCGCATGCCAAGGTCGAGACGATGGAGCTCGACCTCGCCAGCCTGGCGTCCATCAAGGATTTCGCCGCTGCGTTTCGTCCCAATCGCCAGCGGCTCGACGTGTTGTGCAACAACGCCGGTGTCATGGCGCTGCCCAAACGCACGACTGCCGATGGTTTCGAGATGCACATCGGCACCAACCACCTCGGGCACTTTGCCCTGACCGGCCAGTTGCTGAGCTCGCTCCTCGAGACTCCGTCGTCGCGCGTCGTCACGGTGAGCAGCATCTTCCACCGTCCCGGGCGTATCAACTTCGATGATCTGCAAAGTGAGCGCAGTTATCAGAAGTGGATCGCCTACGCGCAGAGCAAGCTCGCCAATCTGCTCTTCACCTACGAGTTGCAGCGCCGCTTGACGGCCGGAGGGGCGGCAACGATCAGTGTCGCTTGCCATCCCGGCTACTCGAGCACCAACCTGCAAACCGCCGGCGCGCGGATGGTCGGCTCGTCCTTGCAGGAGCGCATTTGGGGTGGCATCAACTCCATCTTTGCGCAAGCTGCCGACATGGGCGCGCTACCGACTCTCTTTGCCGCCACCGATCCGTCGGTCGAAGGCGGCGACTATGTCGGCCCCGGCGGCTTCGCCGAATCGTGGGGGAATCCGGTGAAGGTACAATCGAATGCGCGGTCGCACGATGAGGAGTTGGCCAAGAAGCTGTGGGCGGTGTCGGAGGATCTGACCGGTGTGGTCTACGCGATTTGAGATGATGCGCCGGCCATGGGAATAGAAATCCGCCGCGACCACTTCGACGATGACGACCGGGCCGCCTTTGCTGCGAAGCTACGAGACGGTGTGCGCGCCTTGCGCGAAGTGCTGCGCCGCCCCGGTTTTGGCAGTGGTCCGACGACCTTGGGCTGTGAGGTCGAGTTCTCTCTGATCGACGACGATCTTCGCGCCGTTCACATCAACCGCCGCGTCCTGCGCGACGCCCTGGACCCCAAGCTGAGTCTCGAGCTCGATCGTTTCAACCTCGAGTACAACGCGACGCCGGTGCCGATCATCGGGCGCCCGTTCGAACGCATGCGCAAAGAGATTGCGACGTCACTCGCACATGTCGACAAAGTGGCCCGCAAGTACGGTGGCCGGGTTGCCCTGATCGGAATCCTGCCGACGCTGGTGGAAACCGATCTGCAGAGCTCGGCGATCACCGACATGGTGCGCTATCGCGCCCTGTCGGCGGAGCTGCGGCGCCTGCGCGCCGCCGAGTTTCGCGTCCGAATCTCGGGCGAAGAGGATCTCGACGTCGCTTGCGACGACGTCACCATGGAAGGTGCGAATACGTCGTTGCAAATTCACTTGCGCGTTGCGCCGGAAAATTTCGCCAAGGTGTTCAATGCGGCGCAGTTCGCGGCGGCACCGGTACTCGCGGTCAGCGCCAACTCGCCGACTCTGCTGGGCAAGCGACTGTGGCGGGAAACGCGCATTGCCCTGTTTGACCAGGCGATCGACTATCGCGTCGAGGGACCGGGCTGGCGACCGGCCCGTGTCACTTTCGGGCACGGTTGGGTGCGCACCGGCGCCGCCGAGCTCTTTGCCCAGAGTGTGGCTCTCTACGAACCGCTGTTACCGCAGATCGGCGATGAGGACGCATGTGCCGTGGTAGGGGAGGAGGGGATCCCGAGACTGGACGAGCTCTGCCTGCACCACGGCACGGTGTGGAGTTGGAACCGAGCTGTCTACGACGCCAGTGCCGGCGGTCATTTGCGGATCGAGCTGCGCTGTCTGCCCTGCGGCCCGACCCCGGTCGACATGATGGCGAGTGCTGCCTTCCTGGTCGGTCTGACCCTGGGGCTCGCCGATCAGGTCGAGTGGATGATCCCCGCCGTGCCGTTTCGCTTGATTCACGACAACTTCTACCGCGCCGCCCAGCACGGCGTCGATGCGTCCCTGGTTTGGCCGACCGAAACACCGCCGTCGCCGCGTACGCGCGGTGCCGGTGAGTTGGCGCTCAGCCTGCTCCCGCTGGCGGCCCGCGGTCTCGAGTCGGCCGGTGTGGAAACGGCCGAGATTGCGCACCTGCTCGGCATCATCGAGCAGCGGGCGGGCGGCAATCGCACGGCTTCGACCTGGCAGCTCGAGACGCTTGCCGGCCTCGAGCGCACCAACTCGCGCGACGTCGCCCTGGCATCGATGTTCGCCCGTTACCTCGAACATTCCGCCACCGGCGAACCAGTACACACCTGGCCGTGCAGTGCATGAGCACGTGAGCATGGGTGTCGTGCCGCTATTGAGACAGATTGCGAGACCCGCACCCGGCGAGGTCGCTGCCTCCGTCGAGGAGTGGTTGCGGCAGCTCGCGGGTCCGACTCTGATCCACGTCGGCGGCCGCGACCGCGAGCGGACGCGTGGGGTGATCACGCTGCTGCACGGCAACGAACCCTCCGGCACACGGGCTGTGCACCGCTGGTTGCAAGAGGGGCGGACGCCGGCGACCGATACCTTCTTCGTCATTGCCGCCGTTGAAGCGGCGTTGCATCCACCCGGTTTTGCCCACCGGATGTTGCCCGGCCGCCGGGATTTGAACCGTTGCTTTGTCGCCCCATTCGAAGGCCGGGAAGGTCAACTCGCCGCGGCGATTCTCGCCGCGATCGAAGAGGTCCAGCCGGAGGCGTTGATCGACATGCACAACAACAGCGGGCACTCGCCGCCTTATGGCATTGGGACGCGCGTCGACCCGCGCTGCCTGGCGCTGGCGGCGCTGTTTGCCGACCACTACGTCTTGAGCGATCTCGATCTCGGTGCCGTGATCGAGGTCATCGATGACGGCATCCCCAGTTGTACGATCGAGTGCGGTCGCGCCGGCGATCCGGCGGCGGATCAGACCGCTGCCGAGGGGTTGGCCGCCTTCCTTGCGGCGGAGCGCATGCCGGCGGTGCCTGATCGGTCGGTCACACTCCTCCGCCATCCGATCCGAGTCGCCCTCAAGCGCGGCGCGACGATCGGTGTCGGTGAGGGGCCTTCGCCAGACTACGACCTGATCATCGCTGCCGACATGGACCGGCACAATTTCCAGCCCGTCGCTGCGGGTACGACCCTGGGCTGGATACGCGACGGTGCCTGGCCGCTCGAGGCGCATCGTTCAAACGGGGGGGAGTGCACGCGCGAGCACTTCGAGGTCGTCGGCGGCGAGCTGCGCACGCGCCGCCCCCTGGTCCCCATCATGATGACCACCGATGCCGCCATCGCAGCATCCGATTGTTTGTTCTACATCGTGAGCTCGTAGGCCCGTCCCAGGGCCGTCCCAGCGCACTCGCTTGCTCTGTTCTTCTCTACTAGTGTCGGAATCCAACCGGGGCGAACGGATCGAGTGGAGGGATCTATGGTTGCTGGAGCCAAGGCATTGGAGACCGAGAAGATCGATACCGCCAACCCCGGGGGCAAGTCGCCGCCGCGGCTGTCGGGCGCGTGGCCCGTGCTCGGCCACTTGCTCGAGCTGCGCCGCGATCCGATTGCCCTGATGCAGAGGCTGCGCGCGGAATGTGGTGAGGTCGGCGAGCTCAATCTGGCCGGTCATCGGATTGCGTTGCTCAGCGGCGAGGCGGCACAAGAGGCATTCTTCCGGGCGCCCGACGAGCAGCTCGACCAAGCGGCGGCCTATCCGTTCATGAAGCCGATCTTCGGCGAGGGCGTCGTTTTCGACGCGACGCCAGAGCAGCGCAAGCAGGCGATGCGCAATCAGTCGCTGCGCGACAAGTTCATGCGCGGGCACGCTCAGACGATCGCCGCCGAAGTGGAGAGTATGATCGAGAGCTGGGGCGAGCAGGGGGAGATCGACCTGCTTTCGTTTTTCGCCGAGCTCACCCTGTACACGTCGACCAGTTGTCTGATCGGCCGCTCCTTTCGCGAGGAGCTGGGGCCGGAGTACACGGCGATCTTCGTCAACCTCGAGCGGGGAACCGACGCGTTGGCCTACGTCAATCCGTACCTCCCGATTCCCGCCTTGCGGGCGCGCGACCGGGCGCGCCGCGAGCTGGCGGCCAAGGTGGAGGGAATATTCTCGCGCCGTGAGAAGAGCGGTGAGAGCTACGACGATCTCTTTCAGATCCTGCACGGGTTGCGCGACGAGAAGGGCGAGCGACGCTACAGCGATGAACAGATCACAGGCATGTTCATTTCGTTGATGTTCGCCGGCCACCATACGACGTCGGTCGTTTCCTCCTGGGGATTGCTCGAGCTCTTGATGAACCCGCAGTGGCTGGAGAAGGTCACTGCCGAGCTCGACGAGATCTATTCCGATGGCCGTGATGTTAGCTACCAGGCGTTGCGAGAGATTCCGGTGCTCGAGTGCGCGCTCAAGGAGACGTTGCGCCTTCACCCGCCACTGATCATTCTCATGCGCAAGGTGATCTACGACTTCCACTACAAGGGCTGGACCATCCCTGCCGGCCACCTCGCCGCGGCGTCGCCGGCGGTATCGAACCGCATGCCCGAGCATTTTCCGGACCCACAGCGCTTCGATCCGGAGCGCTATCTTCCCGGCCGCGAGGAAGACGCCAAGAACTTTGCCTGGATTCCCTTCGGAGCGGGGCGCCACCGCTGTGTCGGCGCCGCCTTTGCGATGATGCAACTGAAGGCGATTTTCTCGATCTTGCTGCGGACGCTACGAATTCGAGTTGGCGCAGCCGAGGCACACCTACACCAACGACCTTTCGAAGATGGTGGTCGCCGTGAAGCAGCCGTGTCGGGTGCGCTACCGCCGCCGCAAGGCTCGTGTGGCGACTGCCGTGGTCGCCAAGGCGGCGGATGCCGGGGTCGCGTCGGGAGCCTACCGCGTCTGCGTCGACCTCGACCTCTGCCAGGGGCACGCCGTCTGCATCAACGAGGCGCCGGCAGTCTTCGAGATCGAATGCAACGAGAAGGGTGAGGACAAAGTCACCCTTCGCATGGAATCGCCCGCTCCCGAGCTTCGCGAGAACGTCGAAGCGGCGATTCGCCACTGCCCGACTCGGGCCATTTCCATTGAGGAGTAAGCACGATGCCCGCATTCCCCCGCCAAGAGATGGAAGAAATGGTACGCCGCTGGGTGGCCGCCAACGACGAATCCGGCCGCACCGGCGACTGGTCGAAGATGTCCGAGTTCTACACCGAGGATGCGATCTACACGTGGAACACCGGTCCGAAGTGGGAGTTCGTTGCCAAGGGCCGCAAGCAGATCCACGAATGGGCTTTCGGTACGGAGATGTCGGGCCTCGAGCACTGGACCTATCCCTACGTGCGCACGCTCATCGACGACCAGAAGGGGGAGTTCCTTGGAATCTGGCGCCAGGTGGCCCCGGTGAAGGGGCCGGACGGCGTGCCCTACGAGATCCACGGCACGGGTGGTTCCTGGTTTCGCTACGCCGGCGACTACAAGTGGTGTTGGCAGAGGGACTTCTTCGATCACGCGAATGCCGGCGCGACCTTCACCGCGATGGCGGAGAATGGGCAGCTCAGCGAACCCATGCTCGAGCGGATGAAAAAGGGATCGCGGATGCCGGGCTGGACGAAACGCCGCGACTTTGACTGGTTCTCGACGCTGGCCGATCCAGAGGCCTAGCCGGTGGGTGAATCCCTCCGCTCTTCCTGTGCTGGTGAGTTCGATCCGACGCTCCGTCTCGCCGGACTATCGCGTCAGGCTCTTTGCATTCTGGGGCGCGAGTATCTTCTCATCGGCCACCTGCAAGACCGGGTCGCGCTACCTCTGATCGCGGCGAAACTGGGCGCCGAGGCCTATGTCCAGTTCTCGATCGACGAGTGGATGGGTGCCAGCCCGATCTACTCGCAGAGAGTGCAACGGGCAATGGGCTTTGCCGGTACGGATGTCGGGACCGTTTTCAAGAACCTCCAACTCGACATCGGTGCGCCGCACCAGTTCCTCGATTTTCAATTCCGCCTCGACGGCCCCGAATACGGCGAGTTCTGGTTGCCTCACTGCGGCGCGCTACTCGACGTCGAGCCCTTTGGCGAGCGCAGCGTCAAGTTGATGTGTCACGACATCGAGGACCCGACCTTCGACGCCACTGCCGCGGCGACCAACCCGAAGATGAAGGTGCGACCGATCCACCGGCCGCCGCGGGTGCCGGCCGATCGCTACCCGCATTGTCGCTGGAAGGTCTTCATCGACGACGAGGGCTCCGAATACCAACAACACCGTAACCTTCCGCTGGTGGCGTCCTCCAAGCTGGCGTCGGTCGACGTGCTCGAGGACGCCTGCGCGGATCTCGAAGCGGGGGGATGGGACGACTACGCGGGCGCGTTTGACCCGGGCTTTCAGCTCGAAGACCTCTCCCATCGAGCGCTCCACACCTGCCTGCAGGAGTTTGCCGTCCAGACCCACCTCCTCGCCCGCTCGCTGTTGCTGAACCTGGCGCAGCAATGCGACGAAGCGACGGCGACGGCGGTCGGCATGCGGCAGTGGATTGGCATCGGCGCGCTGGCGGCGCAGCGAATCAAGAAGGCGATGGGCATCGAAGGCGACGACGCGGCGGCGATCGCCAAGGTGTTGAACCTCCACCCGCACTTTCACCCGCGCACCTATGTCGACTGGTCGGTCGCATTGCCGCGCCCGGGCGTAGCTCGGGTGGCGATTCGACCGTGTCCGGTCCTGGACGAGGGGGACGTCTATTCGTGGTTTGCGACACTTGGCGAGGACGAACATCCGGCTTTGAACGCGATCGTTGGAGCCATCAACCCGAAGGCGCGGTGTGTTCCAACCGCGACGGAGAACGGAGAGTCCCTCGCGTGGAACGTCGTGATCGAAGCGTCGGAAGAGCCTCGTCCGGAGCCTTCGGAAGTAGGACTCGCCCGTTTGAGCCGTGGCGCGACCTTCGCGCTCGAGCAGCGACGTCCGCTGCGGTCGAGCAACGTGTGAGCGGGAGGCCAAGTGCGGTGTCGTCGGACTCTGATTCGCTCTCAAAGATCCAGCAAGTGCTCGCGGCCGGCGGCGGTGAATTCGCGTCGCAGGTTCTCGTAGTCGTCGCTGGTGAGCTCCCGATACCGGGTGTCGCCGCGCTCTCTCCAGAGGATGACGTCGCTCGTCGCGTCGGGTCTGAACTTTTGCCGGCGCAGCTCGCGGACGAGGATCTTGTTGGATGGTGTCATTGGTACGTCGCGGCCGATGCGGACGTAGGTCGGCAGCCACTTCGGTGAAAAGTCGGGTTGGGCGAGGAGAAAGTCGTAGAGCTCTTTGCCGTCGACGTCGAAGTCGTCGGCGACGACGATGGTCGCCATGACGCGGTCGCCGGCGCTCGTGTCGGCGACGCCGTACACCGAGGTCAGGTAGATCTCGGGGTGGCGCTGTAGTGCTTGTTCGATCGGCTTGGCGAGAAAGTTCTCACCGTCGACGCGGATCCAGTCGAGCGCCCGGCCGGTGAAGTAGAGGTAGCCGGCGCGGTCGCGATAGCCAAAGTCGCCGCTCCAGTACATGCCGCCGCGTGTGCGCTGGCGTGTGGCCTCGTCGTTGTTGTAGTAGCCTTCGAACTTTCCCACTCCGGCGATGTTGACGATCTCGCCGATCGCATCGTCCGGATTGGTGATCCGCCCTTCGCCGTCGAGCTCGGCCGGCGGGCACTCCAAGCCGTCCGGCGAAAGGACCTTTACGTTCTCCGGCATGCGGCCGACACTGCCCGGCGGATCATCGGGCGAACGGGCGAAACCGAAACCGCCCTCCGAGGCTCCGAAGCCGTCGATGACCTGGCAGCCGAACCGCTCGGCGAATTCGGCGGCGATGGGGCCAGAGGCTTCGTTGCCGTAGCAGACGCGCAGCGGGTTGTCGGCGTCGTCGGCCCGGCGCGCGGTGGTGAGGATGTAGGAGAGTGGTTTTCCCGTGTAGTTGAAGTAGCTCACCCCATAGCGCCGCACGTCGGCAAGGAATTGGCTCTTGGAGAACTTTCTGATCAGGCCGAGCTTGGCTCCATGCAGGAGAGCCGGCATGAAGCCGCACTGCTGCGAGTTGGCGTGGAAGAGCGGCATCGCCAGGTAGCCGGTGTCGTCGGGGCCGACGCCCAACATGCCGCCGATGTATTCGCCGGTCGATATCATGCGGCCGTGACCGATGTTGACCGCCTTGGGTGCGGCTGTCGTGCCGGAGGTAAAGAGAAGGCAAAAGCGCGTGCTTGCATCGACCGGAACCTGCGGATCTTCGTCGAGTGATTCGCCGAGCTGCCGGCCGGCGTCGGCGATCGCCTCGTCGATGTCGCGACCGAAGGGGAGGGGCGTGCGCTCTTCCCAGCGCCGGCTGACGAGCATGCACTCGTCTGGGATGCCGAGCTCGGTGACCACATCGGCGAGGATCTCGAGCTGGCGCGGCTCGGTAACGATCATCTGACAGTCCGTGTGCTGGATGTCGCGCACCAGGCCGGCGCCGCGCCGCGTGTTGTTGACGCCGACGACGGCCGCGCCGGACAGCGCCGCGCCGCCGAAGGCGAAGAGGTACTCCGGCACGTTGTCGAGGAGAACCGCGACGTGGAAGGGGCGTCCGGGTTCGCGGAGTTGGAGAAAGAGACGCGCCCGGCGGATCGACTCCACGTAGTACTCGGCGTGCGTCCAGCGGCGGTCATCGAAGAGGAGAAAATCTCGTTGCGAAGTCGCGGGATCGGTGCCGTTGCGGCGGATGACGTCGGCAACCGTCATCGAGCCTCGCTGGCATCGATAGGCGCTGGCATTGGGAAAGAAGTGGGCACAACCATTGCGACGGAGTTGTTTTGCGAAGACGGCGCTGGCGCAATTCTTCGCACAACCCGACCGCAAACCTCAACTGCGCTGTGCCGAACGCGGCGCAGCACGGGGTATTGTCAAGAGTTGTGGATCGGCGTTTCGCTGGCGCTCCTCGTGGAGTTCAACCAAAAGACGCTGTGTAGTCTGCAGCGCCCTGGTAGGCGGCGAAGGTTTGCACTGATCCTGAACCACGAGGAAAGGTTGGAGACCACTAGGTCCGAGTGCCTCGTTGTTCCGCAGTTGCTCGCGCTTCGGCCAGGCCCTTGTCTTCGTTGCAGTTGGCCTGCGGAAGGGTCTCTTCCAAGGAGAGCCACTCGTCGAGATGGCTCTCGATCCCGAAATAGAACTGAGGACCTGCGAACGCTCCTGGGTCATCAAAGGTTCCGAGTGGGATATGTGCGTGGTCCGGCCCATAGGGAGGGACGACGTAACGGGTCATCACTGGGCTCCCGCACGCCTCGCAGAAGCTTCGCTCGAAGATCGCAGACGACTGATAGACCTTGGGTGAGCCACGGGTAAACCGAATTGCCTCTGTCCGAAACTGGATACCCATCCCAGCAGCAGCGCCGAACCATCTCTGACAGTTTCGGCACATGCACATGCTCCTGAGAGTGGGCTCCCCAATCGCTTGGTAGCGGATGGCGCCGCAGAGGCACCCTCCCGTGTGGACCTGCTCGTCGCTCATGCGGACCTCCGTTGGAACTGACTCCGGAGGAAGCCATAAAGTCGTCGGGATTGCCACAAGAGTTCCAAGTCGCACAAACCAACGTCCGCTTTCTTCCTCGGCTCCCAGCTTTCGACACACCTCCGGCGGGCCGCTCGGGATGGACTCCTCTCAGGCGGCCTCGCAACTTTCCCGTTCAACGCAGACCCCGTCTCGGAAGACCGCCCCGGCCCGCGCCAGAGGCACGAGATGCGGGGCGTTTACGCGCCTCCACCTGCGCTCAGCCATGACGAGGAGCTGGAAGGCCATGAGCAGGCCCTTCTGGCGCGAGCCTGCGCCCTTGGTCACTCGCTGACGCAGTCGGACCGTGGCGAACGGCGACTCGATCACGTTGCCCGTGCGCAGGTGAACCCAGTGCTCGGCGGGGAAGTCGAAGAAGGCCAGCAGCTCGGCCTGGTCCCTGCGCAAGGACGCGACCGCCTTGGGGTACTTCGCGCCGTACTCGCGCTCGAAGCTGTCCACGGCGTCCTCGGCGGCCTGCCGAGTCTCGGCTCGCATGATCTCGTGGAGGGCGGCCTTGGCTCGTCCATGCAGGCGCTTTGGGAGCTTGTCGAGGACGTTCGCAATCCGGTGCACCCAGCACCGCTGCTCGCGGGTCTCGGGCCACACGTCGCGGAGCGCGGCCCAGAAGCCGAGTGCGCCATCGCCGACCGCTAGGACAGGAGCACGCATCCCCCGGCTCGCGAGGTCGCGAAGCACCGAGGCCCAACTCTCCGCGCTCTCCCGGTAACCATCCTCGATAGCGATCAGTTCCTTCGTCCCGTCGGGTCGGACGCCGATCATGACGAGGGCGCAGAGGCGGTCTTCCTCCAAACGAATGCGGAAGTGGATGCCGTCGGCCCAGACGTAGACGTAATCGCGGTCCGAGAGGTCGCGGCTGCGGAAGGCGGCGTAGTCCTCCTGCCACGCCGTCGTCATCCGGGTGATCGCCGTCGCCGAGAGGCCGGAGGCTTCCTCTCCGAGGAGCGCGGTGAGAGCAGGCTTGAAGTCGCCGGTCGAGAGTCCGCGGAGGTAGAGGATCGGGAGAACCTCGGAGACCTTCGGCGACCGCCGCATGTAGGGCGGGAGGATCGCGCTGCGGAAGCGGTGCCGCTCTCCCGACTCGTCGCGTCGTCGGTCATCGACACGAGGGGCACGGACCTCGATGGTCCCCGATCCAAGCGTGACCTTCCTGGGCCGGGCCTTTCCGTTTCGGACCACGGTCGCCCGACCCGTCTCGTCGCGCACCTGGTGGCGCTCGATGTAGTCGGCGACCTCGGCTTCGAGAGCCTCGGTCAACATACGACGGGCACCCTCACGGGCGATCTCGTCTAGCGTGGGTCCGGTCAAGGTGAGATACGCTCGCGCTCGCTCCTCGTGTGCTGCTGCCATCGTGTCGGTCTCCTTCCGTTGTGAGATTCAAGGCCCGGCCACCATCGGGTGGCTCAGGCCGTTCCACAACTTCGGGAGATACCTCGCGCAGCACGCCCTTCGGTGCTACAAGGAAGACCGCGTTGTTGACGCCGAAGTAGAAGGAAGCAGGGGACGGAGAAACCACCCGACGGTCACACCCCTCTGTCCCAGAACGCCACCTCGATCTGGCTGCCGCAGGCGACCAGGATCCAATGCACTCGCCAACCCGTCGCGCGCCATGTTTGACCGCCGGCCCGCTCTGTTGCGAGAGTGTTGGGGTATGTTTGGCAAGGAATCTTTGGTGGTCCCCAGAGCTGCTGCGAGTGCGCCGGTGATGGGGCTCGTTGCATGTGTTGCGTTCGCAGCATGTTCCGGAGTTGATGAAGTGAAGATCAGGGCAGAGTCGCTACGACCTCTCGCTGCGCAGTCCGAACCGTTGATCTACCTAACAGCTTCGCGCGAGAAAGAAGTGATTGCCACCCATCTGAGATCGGCGGGTTTTGCCATAGCTGAGCGTGTCGGGGATACGCCGTATGTGCTGCGAGTGACGTTGGGTATTCCGCATGGCTGGAAATCCTGCGGTGCGATGAGCGGCGTGAAGTTCGACCTTCGCCGAAAAAAGCGGTCGCTGGTTTTGGTCAGTGACCGCGGTTGGACCGGAACATGTCAGCCCAACGTACTGCGAGGCGCCAGCGAGCGTTTGATGCAGGAATTGCGCGCCATCGCGCCGCGCGATGAGGAGGTGAGCGAGTGAAACAATTTGCAATGATGGCGATCGTTGTTTGTTTCGGTAGCGGGTGTTTCTACACCATCCCCGGCAATCAGCTTCCACCTATCGATCCGACCGCAGGTGAGTTGAAGCCGGCCATCGAGCAGACCGTTGGCGATTTCTCCTTCACGCTCGAGGGGGGGAAGATGGTGACGTCGAACTTCATTGGCCGCCAACTGAACGCGGCTCTTCTCGAGGTATGGGTGGAGAACGGCTACATCGAGAGCGAGAAGTATGTGAAGTCGTCCAACTTTTCGGGGGATACCGACTACCAATTGACCCTTTCCGGTACTCAGTACGGCGAATCCAATGTTGTGGCTCAGTTCTTCAGTGGCTTGACGCTATACCTGCTTCCGTACTCAGTGAATCAGAAGCTCGATATCCAATATCTGTTGGAGGATACTGCGAGCGGTAAGAAGTACAGTGCCGCTGTTGAGGATTCCTACAAGGCCTGGGTTCAGCTGTTTCTCGTGTTTGCGCTTCCGGTCGCCCAGAACGGGGAGAACGAAACGAGGGAGAGAATGGCGAAACATCTGTATTCCCAGCTTTATGAACAAGGAGCCTTTCGCGACCGCGGAGTGGCGCCGATGCCGAGCGATGAAGTACTGGATTTTTCCCCGGAACAAGTCGAGGGTGACTCCACGATGGGTGGCGGTGGCGCCGTGCCGTAAGTGATTGGACGAGTTTTTCGACTCTCCGTTGCCGCATGACGCTTCCGCCTCCAGGAGCTCATCGGCCCCCATATTGGATATCAAGCAGACGAAGTAGGGGAGCGTGTGTACGCCGGGATGAGTCAGCCCGGCGCCGTCGGTGCCGCGACGAGCGACGAGGATTGATCGGTGTGCATTGACCAGCGCTGTAGTTGGCGTTGGCGAGAGTGAAACGGACGCCAACCCGACTCGTGTACTCGCGGGCAGGTCCCCTTGTTTGATCCGTTACCTGATGCACACAGTCGAGACCAATGCATTGGGTCTACCCGGATCGCTGGACGAGAGTCGCTCTCGAATACCCGCGCGCGGCCGCGCTGGTGATTGTCCTCATCACTGCCTGGGGTTTAATGGGTGTCGTGCGAATTGAATCGGCTGTCGGCTACCGCGCGTTTCTCGGCGAGCACCATCCGGTCATTCGCGAGCTCGACGACTTCGTCGGACGTTTCGGCGGCGGGCTGCCGCTTCTCGCGGTCTGGACTTGCGGATCGAACGAACCCTGCGCCGATGCTCTCGACGCGGTTTCGCTGAAAATGTCATACGACGTCGCCCGGCGCCTGATGGCCTCCGCGGTGGTGCGCGGTGTCGACTCGCCGGCGACGACAGCCATCCTGGCTCGACAGCCGCTCGGATTTCCGGCGATGCGCGTCATGGTCCGCGACGGGGTCATCGCCAAGGACATCGACGATCTGCGGCGCCAGGCTCTCGAGGACCCGAGCTGGCTGGGCCGCATCGTCTCTGCCGACGCCAAAACCGGTGCGCTGGTCGTACACCTCCGGGACTCGGCGAGCGCGACCGCCGTCGAGGTGTTTTCGAGACTTCGCGAAGCGGTGGCGCCGTACGAAGAGATCGGCTTCGACTACGCATTCGTCGGTGGTCCCGTCGAGTTCGTCGTTGCCGGAGCCGATCTCGAAGCGAACACGCGGCGCATCGTCCCGGTGATGGTCGGCCTGATCGCGATTGCGTTGTTGGTCTTGTTCGGCTCGCTGGCCGCCGCCGCCGTCGCCCTGCTGGCGGTCGGAATCGCGATCATCTGGACGCTCGGGTTGATGGGATGGCTCGGCTGGCCGCAAAACAGTCTGACGCAGATCCTACCTCCGCTCGTTCTGGTCATCGGCGTTTGCGACGCCATCCACCTGCTCGGCCGCTACGCTGCCCTCGATCGAACGTCCTCGCCGCCAGACGCAATCCGCCGTGCGGCGTCGGAGGTTGCCGCCGCCTGTTGGATGACCAGCGCGACCACCATCGCCGGCTTCGCCTCGCTCGCCACCAGCGGGCTCGAGAGCATCGCGAGGTTCGGTGTCGTCGCGGGCTTCGCCGTGGCCGCAGCGCTCGTGCTGACCTTCGTCGCGGTCCCCCTGCTGGTTTCTCGCATGCCGCGCTCGTGGTTCGTTCCGCACGGCTACGGAAGTGGTTGGCAACGCGCGCTCGCCGGCGTCGCCACGTTTGCGACCGGCAAGGGGAAAGCGTGGATTCTCGGCGCAGCACTCGGCGCCGCGGTCCTGGCTTCGCTCGGCCTGCGAGGGCTGCGCGTCGATGCGACGTTCGAAGATCTGTATGGCAAAGACAGCGACGTTGTTCGCTGGGTCGAGACGACGGCGCAGCGACTTCGCGCACCCGAGAGCATCGAGATCGAGTTGCGACCACCGCCTATGACCAGTGGCGTGCATGCCGCTGGTTTTGATGTCGCCAATCGAATCCAAGAATGGGCCAGTCATCGAAACGGGCTCGGACGCTCGCTGTCGGTGGTCGACGCGATGCGCCGCCTCAATGAGCTGCTCCACCGCGACGACCTGCCGCTCGATCCGGCCGGCGACGACAAGGGAAGGCCGTCATCGATCTACCGGCTCCTCCGCAATCGCGACCCCGGCGTGACCGACGAGTTGGTCGACTCTTCGCGCGGCTCGCTCAGAGTCAGCATCGAAACGACGAAACTACCACAGGAAGAGTTGCGGCAGTTGATCCTCGACGCGTCGACCGAGATCGAGGCGACGCTTCCCGAAGGCTGGGCGGCGACACTCACCGGCCCGGCCATCGTCATCAGTCGAATGATCGACGCCATCCGCTCCACCCAGCTACGCAGCTTTGTCCTGGCCGCGGTCGCGGTTTTTGCGATGGTCTCACTCTTCTTTCGATCGATCGCGTTCGGATTCATGGCCATGGTTCCAACCGCCTTACCGGTCGTCGTGACCCTCGGCGCGATGGGGTGGCTCGGCATCCCGCTCGACATTGGCACCGCGATGGTCGCATCCGTCATCCTCGGGCTGGCCGTCGACGACGCCATCCATCTGATCACCCGCTATGCCGAGGCGCGAAAGCGGGGAGGGAGCGCCCCCGAGGCGGCGCGAAGAGCCGTTCTGCATACCGGCCGTGCACTAGCCACGACCTCGCTTGCGCTGGCGATCGGATTCCTGACCCTCGGACTGTCGAGTTGGGACAGCATCGCAAGCTTCGGCGTCATCGCCGCCGTTTCCGTGCTCACCGCCCTGCTCGCCGCTCTTTTCGTCCTGCCGGCGATCGCATCCGGCCGCTGAACGAAACCCTGACACTTCCCCTCATGAGCCGCCTCGGGGCAAGGCGGACTCCTCACGAATCAAGGCCCGGTGTGCCGATCTTCGGCGATTTGCTCGTGCTATGGGATATGGGCCTTTGGAATTCCAACTTGCCTTCGAATGTGGACCAACGGGAGAGAATGATGCACTTCGACAATCGAATCACTCGCATGCTCGGCGTCGAGATACCGATCGTGCAGGCGCCAATGGGGTGGATTGCGCGTTCGCAGCTCGCGGCTGCGGTAGCCAACAGCGGTGCCCTCGGAATGATCGAGACGTCGTCTGGCGAGCTCGACGCGATTCGCGAAGAGATCGCCGAGATGCGGTCGCTGACCGACAAGCCGTTTTGCGTCAACATCGCGCAGGCCTTCGTTCGCGATCCGAAGATCGTCGATTTCGTCATCGAGCAGGGCGTCAAAGTGGTGACGACGTCGGCCGGCAGCCCAACGAAGTACACCAAGCCGCTCAAGCAAGCTGGCTTGACCGTCTTTCACGTCGTGCCGACGCTGCGCGCGGCGCTCAAAGCGGTCGACGCCGGTGTCGACGGCCTGGTGGTCGAGGGCGGCGAGGGTGGCGGCTTCAAGAACCCGCGCGACGTCTCGACGATGGTATTGTTGCCGCTGGTTCGTTCCAAGGTCGACGTGCCGATCATCGCCGCCGGCGGCATCTGTGACGGTGCATCGATGGCGGCGGCATTCGCCCTCGGCGCTGAGGGTGTGCAGATGGGGACGCGGATGGTCTCGGCCGCCGAGAGCCCGATCCACGACAATTGGAAGCAGGCGATCGTCGATGCGGCGGAGACCGGCACGGTCATGCTCAAACCGGAAGGCGGGCCGGCGTTGCGCGCGCTGCGCACCGAACGCACCGACCGTCTCGAGGCCGGCGAGGGCAACGCCATGCTGGCCCTCGCCGAGGGCCAGCGCCAGGTCTACTTCGAGGGCGATCTCGAGGCCGGCGTCGCCTTGTCCGGCCAGGTCGCCGGCCGCATCGAGGCAGTGATTCCAGTGTCCGAAATCATCGCCTCGACCGTGCGCGAGTTTGCCGCGACCATCGACCGCCTGAGCAAGGCGACGTAGGGAACGTGGCGAGCGATGCGGGCCATATGCGAGACCACCGAGCCGAGGGTGCGATTCCGGCAGGATGTTGACATAGCATTACTCCATCCAGTATCTGCGATCTCATGCGCAGTCGTGGACGAGAAGTGCTGACGCGCGCGCTGGTGACGGTTCTCACCTGCGCGGTGCTCGGTGCACCGCTGGTTGGTATTGCGCACGCAGTCGATCACCACGGCGCCGCCGAGTCGGTCGACTGCGGGACCTGTCAGTGGTCCAAGAACGTTACCGGCACCGTGGTCGAGGTACCGGCGCTGTCGTTTGTCGCGATCACAGAGGTGGCTCCCGTCACCGTGGTAACGGAGCCCGATCTCCGTCTGCGGGTTTCCGAGCTCCACACCCGCGGCCCGCCCTCCACCCGCGTCTAAGAGGCGCTGCGTCAGCAGGGAGAGGGAGGCGTCGGAATGCGCTCGCCGTCCGGTGACGGCCGAGGATCGTCCCGCGCCGGAGAACCTCCCGGCAGCAAGCAGTAGAGCCCCTCTCGGAATGTGCCCTTCGCGGCGGTCGGTATCCCAAGGAAGGATAAGGAAGATGAGCACGGAGAATGTAGCGTCGGCGGGGAAGTCTGATTCACTTGATCTCGACATCGAAGCGATGCGCGAAAAGTACCGCATCGAACGTGAGAAGCGTTTGCGCTCGGACGGCAACACTCAGTACGTCGAGGTCGGCGGCGAGCTGGCGTACTTTGCCGCCGACCCGTGGGTCGAGCAGAAGGTCGAACGCGCGCCTTTGAGCGACGATGTCGATGTCGTTGTGATTGGCGGCGGCTTCGGCGGCCTCCTCGCCGGGGCACGCCTGCGGCAACTCGGCGTCGAAGGGATCCGCGTAATCGAAAAGGGCGGCGACTTCGGCGGCACTTGGTACTGGAACCGCTATCCAGGTATCGCCTGCGACATCGAGTCGTACGTCTATCTGCCGCTGCTTGAAGAGATCGGCTATGTTCCGGCCGAGAAGTACAGCTGCGGCGCCGAGATTCTTGCTCACTGCAAAGCGATCGCCGACAAGTTCGATCTCTATCGCGATGTTTGCTTCCAGACCGAGGCGACCGAGCTGCGCTGGGACGAAGAGGCCAGGCGCTGGATCGTTGCGACCAACCGTGGCGACGCTATGCGGGCGCGCTTCGTCTGCCTGGCCAACGGCTTCCTGCAGAAGCCGAAGCTGCCCGGGATCCCCGGCATCGAGAAGTTCACTGGCAAGGCGTTTCACACTAGTCGCTGGGACTACGACTACACCGGCGGCGACGCGAACGGTAACCTGACCAGCCTACGCGGCATACGAATCGGGCTGATCGGTACCGGTGCTTCGGCGGTGCAGTGCGTGCCCCATCTCGGCGCGGCGGCTGAACATCTCTACGTGTTTCAGCGCACTCCGTCGTCGGTCGATGTACGAGCCAACCGGCCCACCGATCCGCAATGGAAGGCAGCCCTCGAGCCGGGCTGGCACAAAGAACGGGTCGACAACTTCCAGATTCTGACCGCCGGCGGTTACGCGGAGGAGGACCTGGTCGACGACGGCTGGACCGACATCACCAAGAAGCTGTTGTCGATGATTCTTGCCGAGGAGAATCCCAACCTGTCGCCGGAGGCCCTGGCAAAGTCCGTCGAGACCGCGGATTTCCTCAAAATGGAGCAGATCCGCGGGCGCGTCGAAGCGCTGATCGACGACCCGGCAACCGCCGAAGCGCTGAAGCCCTATTACCGCCAGTTCTGCAAGCGGCCGTGCTTTCACGACGAGTATCTGCAGACGTTCAATCGTGAGAACGTCACCCTGGTCGATACCAGTGGCAAAGGGGTCGAGCGCATCACCGAGAAGGGGGTGGTGGTTGACGGCGTGGAGTACGAGATCGATTGTCTGATCTACGCCACCGGCTTCGAGGTCGGCACCGACTACGCGAGACGTGCCGGATACCAGTTGTTTGGTCGCAACGGAACGACGCTGACGGAAAAATGGAGTGACGGAGCGCGGACGCTGCACGGAATTCACATCCACGGTTTCCCCAACTGCTTCATGATGAGCATGGCGCAGACGGGGTTCACCGTGAACTTCCCCTACATCATCGACTTGCAGGCACAGCACATCGCGTATGTCGTGCAGCGCGCCCTTGAAGGGAAAGCGACTCGCGTCGAGGTGACCGAGGATGCCGAGTCGGCTTGGGTCGACGAGGTGGTGGCGCGTTCCGACCGTACGATTGAGTTCGCCGAGAACTGCACCCCCGGCTACTACAACAACGAGGGCAGGCCCGACCGTATCGGGCGTCAGAACGGATTCTACTTCGGCGAGCCGACGGAGTTCGCCGACATCCTGGCAAGCTGGCGCGAGGCCGGCGACATGAAGGGCCTCGACGCGAAGTAGAATCGAGCAGGGCTTCGTGCCCGGTTGGGAGGAGAATCAACGATGAATGAACTTCTGGACTTCGACCGCTATCGCTGGCGCGAGGTGGCAGGCGAAGACGAGTCGCCGATCCTCATCCACCACGACTACACGATCCTCGGCTACGATCTGGCGGCCGGTACTCTCGACATGCTCGTACGCTGGGGAGAGGACGGCGGTCACTGCCCAATCCACCGTCACACCTCGACGACGACAGTTCTGGTAGTCGCAGGAGAACAACACCTCTGGGATCTGCGCCCTGATGGATCCCGCTGCGAGCCGCGCGTACGGCGGGTCGGAGACTACGCCCTCACCGTAGGGGAGGTGATGCCCCATCTCGAACGGGGTGGCGAACGCGGTGGCGTCGCGTTTTTCGGCAACCACTCCACCGACGGAAAGCTCTACGAAATTCTCGACGACGAGATGAACCTGGTAATGGACGTCACCATGGGACTCTTGGTCGAGGACTGGAAGGAAAACGCCAAACCGGCCGGAGCATAGCTGATGCAGATCGACGACCCAGCTGCCGCCGTCCGAGGTGAGGCAGCCTCCCGTCGATTGTGGACGTCAAAAAATGTCTCACACCGGCCTTGGCTTCGGAACGGGTGTCGTCTAAGGCTTTGAGAACCCTCGGTATGCTGGCGTAGCTCAGTTGGTAGAGCAGCTGATTCGTAATCAGCAGGTCAGCGGTTCAAATCCGCTCGCCAGCTTTCTGTTTCCCGTTTGTTTTCTGTTGGTTGGCTGCGTGCTGTTGTCGCCGTTTTGGCGATTGGCCTCGATTTTGTAGCCAACTTGTAGCCAATCGCCCCGAGGGCCGTTTCGTTACAGCCACCGATGGCTCGCCGTTAGGACGGTCGAAGGCGAGCGTGCCGCGGGAATGGCATCGTTCGCGACCGCGTGCGGTGGCTTTCTATCGGTGCTATCCGCTAGCCGACCTTAGTGTGCACGTACGATGCTGGCATGCTATTACGCGTGGCGTCGATTGGGGTGAACGAGCGGGACCGCGGCCGCTTGAAGGGGGGTGGATGGAACGCGAAATTCGGCATGCCGTCTCGAGAACGCGTGAAGCTCAGGGTGCTGCCGCGCAGCAAGGTCTTCGGTCGATTCGGGTCAGTTCCGGACGAACGTTGAAGGCCACGCCAGTGTTCGATACGTACTGGCGTTTCGCTGCTCGACGGCAGGAAGTCTTCATGCGTCGCGCCCAGGGAGAGGCTCCTCCTTGGACGACAGATCCAGTCATTAGTGCTCATAGGTTCACCAACGCTTACCGGGCATCTGATCGGGTCAGCCAGTACCTCATCCGGCACGTCATCTATGAAGGCTCGGCGGTCGCCGAAGAGGTGTTCTTTCGGACCCTGCTGTTCAAGCTTTTTAATCGGATCGAGACGTGGAAGGAGCTGACGGCGAAGCTCGGGCTGCCATCGTGGAAGGCGTATGACTTCGAGCGTTACGCGGCCGTTCTGGACTCGATGTATCAGCGCGGTGAGCGTGTCTATTCGGCCGCCTACATCATGCCCCCGCCCTCCTTTGGTCACGGGCGCAAACACCGAAATCACCTGCAGTTGCTAGAGCACATGATGCGGG
The DNA here is from genome assembly GCA_965216585.1 of uncultured Binatia bacterium (SeqCode). Taxonomy (GTDB): domain Bacteria; phylum Desulfobacterota; class Binatia; order HRBIN30; family CADEER01; genus CADEER01. Next base: position 3,350,542 of record CBDCGC010000003.1, read on the forward strand.
ACAAGGCCCCGAAGCACATTGCCGGCGCTGACTCACTTGAGACAGTTTTCGAAACCTTGCGGAGGTATCGCTCCATGGGCCCTTTTCTCGCCTTCCAGTTCGCCATCGATTTGAACTATAGCGAGCTAATCGATTTCTCCGAGATGGACTTCGTGGTTGCGGGCCCCGGAGCCAAGGACGGTATCCGCAAGTGTTTCAAGGATACGGCGGGGCTCACGGACGCTGAGGTGATTCGAGCGGTCGCGGAACGAGCCGGCGACGAGTTTTCTCGGCTCGGTCTCAAGTTTCAATCGCTGTGGGGACGTCCCCTGCAACTCATCGACTGCCAGAACCTGTTTTGCGAAGTCGACAAATACGCCAGGGTTGCACATCCCAACGCTGTTGGTGGCACTGGTCGAACTAGGATCAAGCAGAAATTCGAACCCAACACCGAACCACTGTCGCAGTGGTATCCGCCTAAGTGGGACCTCGCAGTTCCCCCCACTTTCTTGCCGAAGCGCCGAAGCAGGGTGGCTCAGCAAAGTTGCTTCGCATTCAGCTGGCGATAGTGTGATCGTCGGCACCGGTTACGGCGATGCTTTGTACGTGAGCTCACGCCGGTTGAGGTCTAGGGTGACGTGACCACCGCGATTGTCCCTCAGCCTCCTGAAGATCTCGTAACCCTGCAGGATCGCTTCCTCCCACTGCCAGAGCGGGGCCTCGTCAACCTCATAGCCTCCAACAAACTCCTGCACCGTCTTCAAGAGGTCGTAGTCAACATGGTCGATGCCGTCGAAGAAGCTGAGCTGTTTCGCGCGACTGAAAATGATGGCGGTAGCGGCCTCTTCGAGGATCACAGCGCGGGCGCCATCTTGACCCTCATCTTTTTCGGACTGGCTCTTGCGCTTGCACTTGAGCAACGCCCTAACTACCGGCGACCAACCAAGGTACACGGCGTGAGAGAAATGAAAGATGTCGTGGTACCTATAGCCGTCTGGGTCCTCGATGTTGTCGGTGAGGCGGTCACCGAAGTTGATGTCGTTGCATCGAAGGATGATGACTCTATGAGAGCCCGACCCGCGTTCCCTGAACTCAATCTGCAGGTTACGGGGAAGTTGTTCCTCCTCTGGGAAGTCCTCGTCGAATAGACCAAGACGGACTTTCTCCGACGGCCACCTGCTGGCGGTTTTCCGGTTGTTGTGTTCGGCAGCCTCTCGGAGATCTACGTTTGTCTCCGCTGCGACCTTCTGTAGCGACTCCCACACCCGTTGCAGCAGCGGTGACAGAGGTCTTCGTGAGACCTGAGGGCCCGCCAGTGCGCCGAGTACCTGGCCTACGCTGGCCCCGAATTCCAGAAACAACCCCAGCGCCGGTTCCGTAGCCTCGGGCTCATGTTCTCGGGGCAAGGTTGGGAGTGTCCCGGGTGCACCCACGTCCGCAAGTCGCACGAAATACCAGAGAAAGTCGCCGACCTCCTCAAGCATGCGGCGGCGATACACCGGATAAGCGTCGCGTTCTCGTTGCTCCTTCTTCAGCTCGGTGAGGACGCTGCCTGCTTCTCCCATGAGGCCCGTTGCCAACAAAGATGTGTGATCCGATTGTCCGATGAAGCGGTCCGATTTCTCTGCGGCCTCTGCGAAGTCCGTCAGCCACCAACGGCTATCGCTTGCCACGGGTGCTCCTTGGGCGACGCGTCTTGCTTGCTGCTGTGTCGACCTTCTTGTGCCGTGCGAACTCAAGCGGCGTTCCTTGGAGTCCCCATCGACCTCGTTCCTCAAGCCACCTGATGAACGCGAGCGCAAGATCCTCGGACAGGATCCGGTGCCCTTGCGTCGTGCAGCACAGGCTCTCTCCGGTCTTCGCGAATGGCTGGAAACGTCGGGGAATCCGCGGGGCGGCTTCGCCGAAATATGCGAACGTTCTCGATATCAATACTCGGTCTGAGCTCGTATCTCGCTCGATGTTCCGTGGATTTGGCGCCCCATCTTCGAAGCTGTGATGGGAGTCCTCCTGTAGCCACCGGCTGCCTCTTCGGTGGTAGATGTTGTCGCCATAGAGCTGTTTCAAACTGCCGTTCAGCACCGGCCTCTTACAAGCGAAGCGCGGATCTGACCAATACTGGTCGTACGTGAGAACCTCCCCTACCTTCGCTGCGAAAACAAGGTGGCCTGCGAGATCGTACTTACCCTTCGCGCCGGTGCCGGCGATCCAGTCGGCAATGGCCGCCTTCGCGCGAATCTGGGGCTTGCAAGTCGCGAGCGTACAGAGCCCAAAGAACGGGTTTGGCGCGAAACCAAAATCGCGAGCAACGATGTACGAGAAGAGCTTCATCAGCAACTATAGCGACTCACGGCCCATTCGCGGGGTCGAGGCTGACCGGTGGCTGGATCGTCCCATGCCTGGGTCTCACCGTTGATTGCGTCAACGATGCGTTCTCCTTGCCAACCAACAATCGCAGCATCCCCGTATTTCCCGAGTGCTGCCGGCACATCGGCGTCAGTAGCTCCTTGGGCGAAGACACCTACCACGGTCTTGCCTTGTGCGACGGCCTGCTCGATCTCCCAGTTCACCCATTTACTTTCCGCCGTGTCCTTTGTGATGAGCACGACCAAGGTACTTGCCCACTGGATTCTGGGCGCGAGAATCCTCTGCTTGATGTATTCCTCGCTAGTTGCCTTGTTGGGCTTCTCACTGCTGATCGATCCGTCCCGTACCTCCATGCCTGCGTGCCCGAGAAGGTTCTTGAGCTTCGGGAGCATGTCGTCATCCTCGTGAACATGCGAAATGAAGACATTCCTCTTCTCAGCCATTGTTTCCTCCGTTTTCGTCCTTGCTCGCGCAGACGTTCTGAAGGCCGGACAGGATTAGCTCGATAACCCGCTCGGTCGATCGCGTAGCGGCGAGCTCTTGGTTCTCAGCGAATTTGAGGCCATTCTCAAGAAGGTTGTACCCGCCGTCGCTCAGGCGCTGGTAGATTGCGTCGTATTCCTCGTAGGTTGCACCTCTCTGATCGTAGAACTCGCGAAGTTCTTCGATGAAAGGAATCGTACGGTGGTAGTCCCACGTGAGAGCGGGGGGGCGGCTGCCTTCGAGGGCCTCGCAAATGAGATGAGCACAGCCCCCGTAGGCTCCTATCAGATAAACGGGTTGATGCGCTTCAATGCTGAGTAAGACTTCCTCCATGAGCCCTGGCATTCGGCCTCGATAGCGATCTGTTGCAGAGCCGACCCGTCCACCGATAACGATGCGCGCATGGACTTCGTTCACCTGGCGAGTCCGCATCTCCGTGAGTCCACGAGCCCATGCGAAGCATCGCTGGACGGTATCTGCTAGGACTTCGCTGCGGACTGGATCCGTCAACAGTGAGTCAAGGGTTTCGTCGACGTCGTCTGGGCGCGTGCAGTGAACCACCTCGACCAACGGGCCGAGCTGGGCCTGAGCTTGGACGGTCTCAAATGTTGGCCAAGGCAGGTAGTTGATGAGCTGTGGAGCAGCGATTTCGTCTCCTTCGAGAGGAGCACCTCGTAGGTGTTCGACTACCGGATCACGAAGGAGATCGGCGAGTCTGACCGTATAGCCATCACTTCCGAGGTGGCCCCCGTAAGCAATCCGGAGCCCGGATATCAACAGGTAGCGCGACACTTCAAGGAGCACTTCCTCGAGATGTACGGGTCGCATGCCGAAGCGGGATATGTCGTCTGCCGGTGAAGCAGACAGTGCGACTGTGAGTGCGGGCGCGCTCATGTCGAGTTCTTGTGCGTGGCGTTCCAACGGCGTTTCGACGCGAACTCCCGTCTTCTCGATCACCGCGAGCTCCTCTGCGCCGAGAGGCGGGTCAGGGTAGAGAACTACTTGATCCGGTTTGCGATCGACAAGCGTCACGAGCTCGGGGCCCGCCGGGAGCACAACATCGCCTTTCCGCTTTCGTTTGCTCAAGCTTTCAGCTGCGACAGCCTGCCGGAGAGCCTCGCGGAGTAGGAGATCGATCACTTCTTGAGCGTCCCCCTTCCAACGCACCACTGGAACATTCCCGACGTACGGAAAGCTCCGAACTTCACGTTCTTGAACAGAATCGACCACTACGACCGGTCGATGAAAGTGTTTGGCGAGGAGCACTTCGCGTCGACACCAAGAACGCGACGAGTACGAGTCCGTTAGGACTGCGAGTAGCGCCGCGTCCTCCACCCCACCTTCGATCTCCTTGGCGAAGCGCGAGCCAACCTCTATGTCGCCACTGTCAAACCAGGTCTTCTGCGGCTGACTCGCCGTGAGGTGAGCGAGCAGTGCCTTGACAACCCGAGGCTCCTGTTCAAGGTCAAGCTTGGTATGGCTAAGAAAGATCGTTAGCGGGGGGGCGTCTTCGGATGAGCCGGTAGGCTGCAGGCGTCGTAGCGTTAGTTGAATTATTCGTCTCGCGATGAAACGCCGCCGTTCTTCATCGTCGTCGATTGCCCACGCCCGAAGGAAGTTAAGATCCTCCAACTGTGTATCGATCGGCCAAGCGTGCTGCGTCAGCTGCACAGGCATGAACCGGTAGTTTGTGCTCTCGTCACATAGTGTTCGTAACTGGGTAACGTATTCCGCCCACGTGCGACCGCCCGAAGATGATCGATGGGAATGAGCAGCGAGATGGTCGTCGGCGAGAAGAACAACGACCACCCGCTCCGCCTCGACTGCTAGTTGGGGCTCGGGCACGTCATCGGTGCCGTCGTGAGGAGTGAATACTGTAGGAATCCTCAGTCCGGGTACCGCAGGGTCGTCGTTGAGGGAAACGTGCAGTTGCTCGGCGAGGGCTGCTGCCGCCCGCGAGGCCGTGTGGTACTCAAACTGAACGACTATCGGGAGAGCGGTCATGCGGAGTCCCTCATTGCGGTTACCTGGGTCCCCTTCTGATCTGTGCCCCTCCCTGTCCTTTCACAGCTAGAGGCGTGTCGCGCAGGTCGAACGAGCCGTCTTCCGCGGCGTACTGCGCCCAGCGGCGAATGTATTGTTCATGCGGAAGAAGCAAGAGATCATCGGTTTCACCGGCGGTGCCAGCATCGAGACCGACGCCGATGTACACACCACCGAGATCCGTGAGGACGTAGCGATTGTGGAGGCGCTCCCCACCAGCGCGTTGGGCCCAACGACGGAATTCCACGGTAATGCCCGACGGCAGCCGCCTGGCCATCTTACTGGCTTCTCCATCGAAAAACTCCAACGTGGACTTCGCCAGGCAGTGGACTCGCACGATCTCCGGATTAGCGCCGTTGGCGGCGAGCACTTGTAGCAGTGCCTCGAGTACACGTCGGTGCCGCGCGTTCTCTGGACCGAAATGTGGATCCACAAGATGCAGGATCCGACAGTTGGCCAACATGGCCGTGAGTGCTGTCGCGATGCCCTCTGGGGTGCGGTTTGGTGTTGCCGCCGTCGAACGGTTCCAGCGCGGGTCGGTCGGCCCAAGATCACCGTCCAACAAGACGCCTTTGTGAGAGCGGGGGTTCTCGGTTGCGAGGATGCCAGCGAAAGGCTTGCGGTCGTATTCGCGTTCGCCGTTCTCGAGCCACGTGAGCACTCCGTCGTATACCGCATCGTCGCGTCGGCATTTGTGCTCGGAGAAAATCCGAAACAGCTCGGCCAGGCGGAGCATGTCCTCCTGCGAGAGCTCCAGATCGTTCGCGGCCTCATAGACCGAGCGCTTCCACTTCGTGAACGACGGCAGCTCGAGCAACGCCCGTGGTGTCCCGATGCCGAACTTGTCGCAGACGAAGCGGTACTCCGGCCGTCTCCCCCATGTGGCAACAAGCTCGGGCTGGAGAGCGAACGCGTGGATCATAGCAGCTCTCCCATGCGTTCCGCGAAAAAGCCTCGTGGCCACCGGTCTTTGAACTCGCCGCGTTCGTCGACGCGCAGCCGGCGGATGTTCACGCCGTCGGGCGTGTTTTCGACGTAAATTACGCTTAGCTTCTCGGGGGAGAGTCGAGGCGCGTTGTCACCCAGTTCGCCCTCGGTAGTCTGGCGAATGCGCCGCAGCAGGCGCAGTATGAGGTGCTCGCTGTGGCTCTCGATTAGGAAGGTTTGGCGCCCGCTGTCGCGGGTGGTGGCGTCGATCAGAAGATCGCCCAGGCCCACCTGCATCGCTGGGTGGACGTGGATCTCGGGTTGCTCAATGAGCGCGAGGCCAGCTTGACGCTGGAGCGCCGCCACGATGACGGGGATGACCTGGGATACGCCGGCACCGACTTCAGACGGTAGCACCAGAGAGCCGGTGCCGGTATCCAGGAGCAGTCGTCGGGCGGTCATGTCGACTTGCCCATCGGTGATTTCTTCCGCGGAGGCGGCGCTGTCGTAAAGCTGCTGCACGACGAGTTGGCACCCGCCGCCGAGTCTGGACAGCCACTTGTTGGTGTCCTCCACGAGGGACGCGCGGTCTGCTAGCAGGAGGTCCCAAGCGGCGAGGCCGTCGGCCCAGCTCGTGACACGACCCACCCGCTCATAGAGATAACCGCGCGGCGGCAGGGCACGAAGCGGACCGATGTAGAGGGCATCTCGCAGAGCTTCGGCGAGCTGGGATACGGTACCCAGCACGACCATTTCCAAGAAAGTCCGCACCTGGGCGACGGTGGCGGCGACATCCGTGTCCTCTTCAATGAATGGAATGACGCGAAGCGGCTCGCCTAAGGGAGGCAACGCGGACACACGCGATCGGGAGACAGCGAAGACGGGCAGTGAACGGCCGTCACCGAAACCTGAGCCGTCTCTCAAACTGCCTCCGTATCCGTCAGCGGAGCCATTGCCCTCTGAGTCGTGCTCGCGATTCAGGACTTCTTCGGGAATTGCGATCTGTTCCCAGGCTTCGGTGAGGTCGGCTGGAGCGTGTCGGGCGGCGTGGGGATTCGTCGAGGAATCGGATTCTGTGACGGTCATGCCTTCGAGTTCTCGTGATTCCGTGGCAAGCAGCGGATGGCCTAGATTGACCCGGACGTTGAGAGGTTCCCCTTCGCGGAGGGATGCGCCCAATTCGAGCCACACTAGAGGTTCGGAAACGTTGGCGACGCCAACGACAGCCCGCTCCACCACAGCACCTGTGAACGTGGCAGTTGTTCGGTGGCGGATAGTGAGCTCTAGCCATCCAGTCTGAATGTCGTCATCGAGATCGGGGAACGGGAAGTCGCGGAGGTCTCGTCCGAGCCGATCGAGCCCTCCTGGGGTGGCGAACTCTGCGCGGAGCACGATGGCGCGAGTCATTTCGTGGCGATGCGCGAGGCGCGCAAATCCTCCGAGCTCGAGCACGTTGCCGCCGAGCTCCGTGCGGTCCACGTCGGCTATGCCTCGCTCCAGCAGTTCGTGTAGGTAGAGCAGGGCCTGGAGCACGGTGCTCTTGCCAGCACTGTTTGCCCCGAAGAGTAGGGTTAGTGGGGCGAAGTCGATGCGTTGTTGCCCGGCGATGCCCTTGAAGTTTTCCAGAGAAAGGGAATGTATCACGCTTGCTGTTCCTTCGAGTGTCCTACCGTCGGCAATCCGAAAACCCTGCTAGCAATGCTGTCGAATAGCTCCTCATACGGGGTCAGTATTTCCAGAGAGGTCGCCGCCGCCACTTTCCGATAGATAGCGGAGAAGCGTTGAAGGCTGTCTTCTGAGACGACCGGTACAGGGACCGGGCGTAGCGTCTCAAGGTTTATGTTTGCACGAGCGGTTTCCGGTGCCTCGTCGCGAAAGCGCTGCTTCCAAAACCTGAGGAGATACTCAACGAACTCTCCAGTATACGGCTCGCGCGGCACGACTCCGACGACGCTGTCCGGGCAGTAGGACTCAAATGAAAGTACCGCGGTTTCTCCTATTGTCGCACCGACGATGGCCACGAGTACCGTGCCTGCCGGAAAGGCGCGGCTAACCCTCGCCCCAACTTCATTGAGCGTCTGGCTCCACGTTGAAAGATAGTTTGGCGCGCGAGCGATATCGCCAGTTTGCACGAACGGATGTTCCCCACCGTAGTATCGCGGGTCGTTTCGGGGGCGCGGAGAAAACCGGCCCCGGTTAACCGCTGCTATCGCGTCGAGACGTTGCGTCTCGCAGCCCTTTGAGTTCGCGACCGGGTCGCCGAACAATTCAAGGAAAGCAGAGCGAAGAAGCTCGCCATTCAGCTGGATCGCTTCGGTCCGCTTGCGGCGAACGTCACGCACTTTGTCGAGCAGCTCGCCAATACGCCTTTGTTCATCGGGGGCGACTAATGGGACCGGAACGTTCTTTAGGTAATTGGAGGGAACGCGCTTCTGGCCCGCGCTTCCCGTCATGTTTCTGGCGGCATCGTCGCGAAACTGCTTGTTCCAAATGAGATAGAACAAGAATCGCGAGTCGACGCCGTCCCGGGGCCGCAGGACGTGAAATTCAGTGGATCCAAAACCCTTTGCGGTCTGCAGGTTGTCAAGGAGAGCCGCCTTGCCGTTCTCCATGCAGGGGGTGATCTTGGCCATCAGGATGTCTCCCCGGTGGAAGTACGTGTAGCCCTTAGCCACCTCGGCAAGTGGCCGCCTCGCGTGGTCGATGAGCAGGCCAGCTTCTGAAACTGCTGCCATCGGTACAAATGCGACCGACTCCACACTTGTTCGATCGATAGCTCCGGCTGCTGGATTCACCTCTGCGTAGTGCTCAAGTGTCGTCATAGGAGGACCTCAAGTTCACTCAGATCCTTGGCGATCGCAGTCTCGATCTCTCGCAACTTGGCGATTATCTTCTGTGGCGGTTCATAGGTGATCTTCACGCGCTTACTTTTCTGATAGCGCTTTATGGACAGGTCGAAGTCCTTCGCCTCGATCTCCTTCGCGGGAACCATGAAGTGCTTGGCTGTGCGATCTGTGTCCCTCTTAGCTCTACGCTTGCGCCACCTCGCGAGGGCATCGGGGAGGTCGTTGTCCTTGACGGGCTCGCGCTTGTCATCGAGTGAGAAACCATCGGCCTCCAGGTTATAGAAAAAGACGTGATCGGTTCTTCCACCATTTGCGAAGACTAAGATCGCGGTGGAGACGCCCGCGTACGGCCGAAAGACACCGGACGGCAGCGAAATGACTGCCTCGAGCTGGTTGCTTTTGACTAGCAGCTTGCGCAGGTCCTTGTGGGCCTTGGATGATCCGAACAGCACACCATCTGGTACGATCGTGGCGCTTCGTCCTCCATTCTTGAGCATCCGTAGTACCAGGGCGATGAATAGTAGTTCGGTCTTCTTTGTCTTCACCACCTGCGTCAGCGTCGGGTGGACATCTCCGGCGTCGAGACTGCCCTTGAATGGCGGGTTGGCGAGGACGATGTCGAACCCGTCTGTCGCCCGAGTCGGGAACTTTTCCGGGAACGAGTTCGAGAGCGTATCCTGGTAGTGAATGCCTGGGTTGTCGACACCGTGGAGCATCAGATTCATCGAGGCGATGCGCAGCATTGTCGAGTCGAAGTCGAAGCCGTGAAACATCTCGCTCTGGATGTGCTTCCGGTATGGCTCCAGTTGGTCGCCGGTATAAATGATCTCGCCGCTCTCACCTTCAAGCTTTCCCTTAGGCGACGTGTAGTTCTCCAGAAGGTACTGCATGACGCCGACTAGGAACCCGCCGGTGCCGCAGGCCGGGTCGCCAACGGTCTCGGTGGGCTTTGGCTCAAGCAATTCGACCATTAAACGGATGATGTGCCTGGGTGTGCGAAACTGGCCGTTGATGCCGGCGGTCGTCAACTTGCTCAGCAGGTACTCGTAGAGATCGCCCTTCGCGTCGCCCTCGGTGATCGGCAGCTTGTCGATCATGTTGACTGCGGATACGAGCAGGCTCGGCTTCTGGACCATCAGTTGAGCATCGGCCATATATTCGGCGAAGGTTGTTCCGCCGTTGAGCTTGCGGAAGTGTGGGAATACCTCGTCCCGTACGACCTGTAGCATGCCCCTGGTGCCCTTCTTGAGATCGGCCTCCGTCACTGTTGCCGGTAGCTGTTTAAAGTTCTTCCAGCGACGTGGATCGTTGGGCCCGTCGAAGCGGCCCTTGAACGGCTTTCTTGTGCGCTCCGCGCGCCGCTCACCGGTCGTCTCCATCACGTCGAGCAGGCGCGCGAACATCAGGAATGAGATCTGCTCGATGACGGTCAAGGGGTTGGTAATTCCGCCGGTCCAGAACTCGGTCCACAGCTTGTCAATATCGCTCTTCTGTTGGGTCGTGAGATTGCTCATAGATTCTAGCTCGCGGCAGTGCGCTCGCTTGGCGTCGCACTCATTGGTTCGAAGGTCCCGAGAATTCCCAGCAGCTCGTCGACTGTTCCGGCCTCTGGGAAGACGCCGTCGACACTCTCGGCATGGATGGTTGTAAAAGGTGGCTCGTACAGGCGGTCGATCTCGATACCGCCGTTCTGGGCGATGTGGTTCTGGAGCAGCTGCAGGAATCGGAGCTGCTGAGACGATAGCCGCGGGTGCTTGTGCACGAAGCCGGTGAAAGCTTCTTCCACGGCTGTTGGGTCGAGACCCACGAGCCCGCGAAACACGGTCAGCAGGGTCCGACGGGTCGCGGGATCGTGCCCGGCGAGGTGCTTGATGTTGGCTTTGTCGTCGACCTCGAGCACCAGCCGTGCTAGTTCCTCGAGCTCCTCCTCGCGGACGGTCTTGCCGGCCCTGATGCGCTGCAGTGTTTCGTTCTGGGCGAAGTGCTCCCGCAACACAGACTCCACTCGACGTCGGTATTCGACGAGGTCTAGGCCCTCCAGCCGTGGGATGTACGTCTCGCTGGAAAAGTCGGCGTCTGTAACATCGAAGACCTGGGGCGCGACCCGGGTCTTGGTGGGGTGCTGCTGATACTTCATTATGCCGCGAAGCTCGCGGCGAAGCCCCTCGAGGTGATGGACCTCGACCGAAGCCCAGAAGTCCTTGCTGCGCACTTGTTTGATGGACTCTGCCTTCGCCTTGACCGGGTTCTGGTTCTTGGCCAGGAGCTCGACGGCCTCCTCCACATGAGCCCTGAGATCCTGCACTTTCGGGGCACTGGGGCCGCCCTTGAGCAGTTCTACCTGCAGGCGGGTGACGAGTAGGTCGAAGCGATACGCGTCCTCCTCGCTGCGGATGCTTCGCAGGTGCTGAAGTGGTGCCGCAATCGAAAGCAGGTCAGCCTGGGTGGCCGCGGCGAAGTGATGAATTCGATCCCCGTCGGAGAGCATCTCGAGCTCCCGCCACCGATCTCGGACATCGATGCTGTTCGTGTCTTTCACAGCTCGAACATCTCCGAGAATCAGAGATGCGGCGAGCTCGAACTCGGGCTGCTCCATCTTATCGAGTGCCGTCTGCGCGAGCTCGATGCGAGTCTCGAAGAGATGCTGTAGCAGCGACTTCTGGACCGATGGCTCGTGCTCCTTGTACTTCTCGTCGAAGAACCAGAAGTTGGACCAATGGTCGAAGATGAGGAACTCCGTCTTGTGACGACCCGCGCCAAACAAGTCTTCACGTAGGCGCGTCCCGCGGCCGATCATCTGCCAGAACTTCACGTACGACTTGACCGGCTTCGCAAGGACCAGGTTGACGACCTCCGGCACATCGATGCCGGTGTCGAGCATGTCAACGGAGATAGCGATGGTGAGCTCGTTTTCCGGATTCTTGAAGTCGTCGATCAGCTGCTCGGCCTTGGGCTCCTGGTTGTCGATCACGCGACAGAAGGTTGAGCCATACTGCGGGTACATCTCCGAGAAGACGTCGGCCAGATGTACCGCGTGCAGGTGGTTCCGCGCGAAGACGATGGTCTTACCGACGTGGCTGCCTGTAGCTTCGCGGATGCCTTCTTCGATTAGGCTGTGCCAGATGAAGCGAGTCGTGTCGCGGTTAAAGACGTGCGCGTCTAGCTGGTCCGCTTGGTAGTCGACCTGATCGGCGGCCGGGTCCTGGTCCTCGAGCTGATCTCGCTGGTCCCGGCTCATCTGGGTGTAGCGGATACCCTGCTCTCGGAACTGACTACTGAAGGAGCGGACCCGGAACGGGACGAGAAAAGGCGGCCTCGAGTTGATCGCGTCTTCGAAGCTGAAGTGCGAGGTTGGGTCGCGGTCCTCGCACTGGAAGAGCTCGTATGTGTTCCGCTCGATGAAGCGGACAGGAGTGGCGGTGAGACCGACCTCGAGTGCATCGAAGTATTGGAAGAGGGCTCGGAACTTCTTGTAGATGCTGCGGTGGGACTCGTCGGCGATGATCAGATCGAAGAATCCAACGTCGAAGTTCTCGTAGCACTTCATCATGGCTGGGTACGTCGCGAGGTAGATACGTTTGTCCCGGTCCTTCGCGGTAGTGCGGTCCACGATGACGCGCGGCTCGCCTGGCATGAACTCCTTGAAGACGCGGTCAGCTTGCTTGCGAAGCTCCCTCCTGTCGCACAGGAAGAGAATCCGCTTGACCCATCCTGCGCGCATCAGCACATCGCAGAGCGAGATGGCGACCCGCGTCTTGCCCGTGCCCGTTGCTTGCACTAGCAGCGCCTTGCGAAAGTTGTCGGAGAATCGCTCCGACACCCGTTTGACCGCCTCCAACTGGTAAATGCGTCCGGCGATGGCGAGGTTCGGATCGACGTGGGCCAGGGCCTTCTTGTTCGCTCGCTGGTGCTTGAGGTACTCGAGGCTGTCCTTGGAGTAGAAGCCGTACACCTTGCGGTAGGGATAGCCCTGGACATCGTCCCAGAGGAACATGTCGATGCCATTTGTAAAGAAGATGACCGGTCGAACGCCAGTCTCCCTCTCCAGGCAGTTTGCGTATATGCGTGCCTGCTCACCGCCGACGCGCGCATCCTTGGCGGTCTTCTTGGCTTCAATGACCGCTAGCGGCTTCCCGTCGTCGCCGTAGAGGACGTAGTCGGCGAAGCCCTGTCCGGAGTCGGTGCACATGGTAGTGAGCTTGACTTCCTGACGGATCTCGCTCGTGTCCTTTCCGTTCGCGCCCACGTCCCATCCCGCGGCGAGCAGCGCTTGATCGATGAGGCGACGCCGAGTGGTCTCCTCATCGAACTCGAGAACGGAAGCGACCTTCTGTCCCTCTACTTTAAGCCGGGTGAGTTTCGTAGCGTGCTCAGTCGCGGCGCGCTCGGCTGCAAGTCGTTTGGCCTTCTCTTCCTCGAGAGAGGACAGGACAGACTCGTATTTCGCCTCGGCCAGGCGAAGCTTCTCGAGCGAGGTTTTTGCTCTTCCGTTGCCGTCTGTCTCGCGTTTGGGCGGGCTGTACGGGGCGGCGTCCTTTCGTTTGCCACCGTCAATCTGAACGTGGAACCAGCGAGCGATATCGAACAACTGCACGAGGCAGTCGAGCGACAGGTCGCTGGTGATCGGCCGGCGTGGGTGTGCCGCGTGATTACCTGCCTTCCGAACCGTGTGGAGCTTGTTCTGTACGACCTCGGGGACGGCCTGCCGAAACGGTTCAGCAGCGAGGAGATCGTTCAGGCTGTCAGAGTATGGCGGTAGCAAATGGTAGCGCTCGTAGATCGCGATGACGACCTGCTCGATCAAACTGCGTTGCTTGATGAGCGAGCTAGCGGGATCCGAGTATGCGTAGCACTCCGCGAAGCCCGCAAGATCGGCAAAGGGCGCGCGTTTCGGTCGCAGGAACTCGAAGTTCTGCGACTTCATGCGCTCTGTCTCCTGACTGCCCATATCTGCTGCACCATCAATGACCGTGCCATCAAGCTTGGACCTCATATTTTGCCAGCCAGTTCGTGAGAGTCTGGTAGCTTGGGAGACCCACCAGATCGGCGGCTTTGGTCTTGTTCCCCTGCGCTTCGTCGAGTGCCCGACGTAGGTAGCTTTGAGCCACTTCCTTCAATAATTCCGATAGGTTGAAGCCCCTCCCCAAGGGCCGGCCAAGTATCTCTGATGTCGCGGAGGATGACGCGGGCAGCAAGGCTTCGCGGCTGTCTTCGGCGGTAATAGTGGCTCCCTCGGACCAGATCGCCGCGCGGCGAAGTGTGTTGAGGAGCTCGCGCACATTACCCGGCCACGGATGACCCAAGAGAAGGTTTCTTGCACCTGCGGAAAGTTTCTTCTCTTTAAAGCCCGGTTCCTCGGCAGCCTCCTTGTTGACCTGCTCGAGCAGGTGGTCGACCAACATGCTGAGGTCGCCGGCGCGATCACGGAGAGGGGGGATCCTCAGCACGGCGACCGCCAGCCGGTAGAATAGGTCTTCTCGGAAGCGGCCAGCGACGATCTCCTCGGTGAGTGTTCGATTCGTTGCGGCGACGATGCGCACGTCGACCTTGGCTGCCTTCGTGGAGCCGAGGCGCACAACCTCCCCCTCTTGGAGCACCCGGAGCAGCTTCACTTGGGCCGATCCGGGTAGCTCCCCGAGCTCGTCGAGGAATAGCGTGCCGCCGTTGGCGGCCTCGAAATAACCCTTTCGCGCCTGATCGGCTCCCGTGAATGCCCCCTTTTCGTGACCGAAAAGCTCCGCCTCAACCAACGCGTCGGGAATAGCGCCGCAGTTCACAGGCACAAAGGCCCGGTTGCGACGTGAACTTGCTTGGTGAATCGCACGAGCGAGCATCTCTTTTCCGGTGCCTGATTCACCCTCTATAAGGACGGGCACATTTCGCACGGATACTCGTCGAGCACGCTGGATCAATCGTGACATCACCCGGCTGCGATGGATGATGTCGACGAACTCGGGAGCTTCCGGCGGTTCCGCGGCGCTGCCGTGCCGTAGTCTCTCGTCCTGCTCGCGCAGCAGGTCGGGTATGAAGTCGGCTGAGATGTCAAAGGGAATCGAAGCGGTTCGCAGGCCGTGCTCTCTCGACGACTCGACGAGCTCGGCCGGGAAGCGGGTCTTTCCCAGTATGATCCACACCGCTGCCATCGCGGGGGTTCCCGGACTCAGGTGAAAGGTAAGGTGGACGCTCGGCGAGCAGTCCTTGACGCAGTGTTGAATGCCACGCACGGCGGCTTCGTATATCTCGCCAAACTCAGTAGGGCCGCTGAGCGCTTCGTAGGCGACGCCGATGGGTGCCTTGGTCCGCGTTCTCAGCCACTCGACGTAGGGCTCGACCAGTTCATGGTCGTAGTCTGAAAGGAGTCGAACCTCGTCGAATTCCCTCGCGTCCAGCGCCTGAGCAATAGGCCCCACGCCGACGGCATCGGTCTCCGTTGGTGCTCGAAGGTCGGTCCTTCCGACCCAGGCGAAGATAATCCTGCGGCGCATGGGTCGGAAAGCTATAAGAAATGTTATGCGAGCACAACAAATTTTCTAGGCTGCGGCAGTCCTACGCGAAACATCCCTGAATTTCAGCCTTAAGTTCCCAACTACTCCTTGGCACGGGTCATAAGAACAACGTTGGCACGCGATTCGCTTTAGACCAGAGCAGGAGGGCGGATCGACGATGAAGAACACAATCAGTCAAATTGCGGAAATGGGTGTTGGCGGCGTCCGGCACCTGGTCGAGCGGGCCTATCGCGAGGGGTCCGAGCTTCAGTACATCCGGGAGCTCTTCAAGAACTCTCTCGAGGCCGGTGCGACGAGAATTGAGTTCGGTCCAGAGTGGCAGGCCGTCCAGCGGCAGGGCGTGTATCGCCTGATGGTTGCCGACAACGGCAAGGGGATGGAGCCGGAGGAGCTACTCAAGTTTCTCAATACCTTCGGTGGAGGTGGAAAGCCGATCGGCGACGCTCACGAGAACTTTGGTGTCGGCGCCAAGACCTCGCTCCTGCCGTGGAATTCTGCGGGAGTGATCGTTCTCTCTTGGGTTGCTGGCGACCCCGAAGGGAGCATGGTTTGGCTGATGCGCGATCCCGACTCCGGCGAGTACGGAGCGAAGCGTTTCCGCACCGAGGAGGGCGCGTTCGAAGAAGTCGTTCGGCCGCACGGCGATTTCGTGAATGTGAAGCCGGAATGGATCGACGATCACGGCACGGTTGTCATTTGCCTCGGAAACACTGGTCAGGAAGACACTTTCCTTGGCAAGGACGGCCAAGGCGACATCAAAGGGACCTCTGCCTACTTGAACAAGCGAATATGGGACCTACCTAGCGGGGTCGAGGTCTTCGTGCAGGAGCTTCGTTCGCAGAAGAAGGCGGACTGGCCTAGCGATTTGTCACAGGCTTCGGCGGGGTCCGCGCCAGCCTCAGGGAAGGTAGATCGCAGGTGGAACCGTCGCCAGATCATGGGCGCGAGCTACTACCTCACAAAGCCTGGGGCGAAGGGAAAGCTGAGCGCCGCCGGTTCGATCGATCTGGAAGATGGGACCGTGATCGAATGGTACCTTTGGGACGGCGATCGGCCGGCGATCCATTCATATGCCCATATGAACGGCTACATCACTGCGCGTTACAATGACGAGCTCTACGACACGCAGCAGCACTTCTCCCAGTTCCGCAGCTTTGGGATAACGCAGAAGGATGTGCGTACGAACTTGACCCTAGTTGCGGTCCCTCCGAAGAGCGGTCGAGGCGCCTACGGTGTCTATCCGGACACTGCGCGCAACGCACTCAAGATCCAGGACACGAAGCGCGCAGGGGAAGGACTCCCCTGGCCGGAATGGGCACAGCAGTTCGCCGAAGACATGCCTGCTGAGATTGCGAAAGCGATCGCGAAAGCCGGTCCTGCGGATTCCTCTGGTTCAATTCGAGACAGTCGATGGAAGGAGCGCCTGGTCGATCGCTTCGGTCGGCGCTGGAAGACGATTCGGTACCTGCTGAACCCTGGGGGGCAGCACAAGGTTCATCCGATTGGTGGGACGACCGGGGCTGGTTCCGGCGGCCAGAACGGCGGCGGGGGCAGTGGCGGCAGCGGTGGCACGGGCCCGGTTCCCGGCGGGGACAGCGACGCCCAGGTTGGTGTCAAGAAAAGCACCCCAGGGCCGGCTGCGGCGCCGGCGAGAAACCGCAAGGGCGGTGTTCCCGACTGGGAGTGGACGGACGAGTCCAACATGGAGCCTGGATTCGCCGCAGCTTGGTGCGCAAGTGCTCCGGGGCACGAGAACGGCCTGGTCCAGCTCAACCGAGAGTTCGCTCCTTTCGTTGAGCTCAAGCAGCACTGGCGCGATCAGTATGCCGATCACCTTGCCGACCAAATCGACCGCAGCATTGAGGAGGTCTACGGCGAAGTGATGGTCGCGCGGATCGCCCATTCCGAGGAGCTTCGGTCAGATCCACGATGGGGGAGTGCGAAGGTTGATAGCGAGTTGCGCTCGCCATCGGCGCTTACCATGGCTGCCCTCGGGCTCCTGAGCGAAGACCAGCTCATCGCAGGCCGGCTAGCCGGCCGAGTTGGCGGGCGTGTCCGGCGAAAGGATGCCGCGGTAGCGGCGTAGTGCGTATCGGCGATGCGACGCTGGGGTGGAATCAGGAGGTGGTTGTCAGTCCTTGTTTTGACATTGCCAACCGGCCTTGGGATCTGCGGTGAGTTGAATCAACAGATGGCGGACTCGTTGAAGAAGCCGGCGGAGATTGTGTTGAAGTCGGCTGACGGAGTGCCATCGACTTGGAGAAGCCTGTGAAGACTATTGTTTCGGATACGGCACCAACTTTGGTGGAGCTCTTGAGAGAACAACTCGACGCAGTCTCGTGGCTTCGACCTGATTTGGAAGCTTCTGCCTCTCTGATTGGGCGGTTTCTTCGAGACGAGCCGCTGACGGATTCGGAAGCTGATGAGGCTGATCAGAAGCTAGGTGCGTTCCTCATCGACATGTTCTTGAACGCTCGAGAGGAGTTCCTGGTTGAGGACCACATTCTGCACCGAATGGCTGCGAGGGCTTTCGACTCGGAGTCGACCGGGGTCTTTGAGCAATACTACGCATATCAAATGCTGGACGAGCTTCCGGACGTAGCGCGGCGCGCGAAGGAGGTCCGTCATTTGTTTGCAACGTCGAATCCGCGCGCACGCGCGGCGGCGCTTTGTCGGGAAGCGTATCGCGCTTACATATACGGCCTGCACCTAGCTTCGGTCGCGACGCTCCGAGCCGTCATGGAATCGAGCCTCAAAGAATGGCTCGGGCTCGACCTCGGAACTCACCGTACTCTTGAGCCGCTACTAGCAGATGCGATCGAAACGAAGGTCTTGCCGTCGCGCTTCTCGCAGCTTTCGAGGAAGATCAATTCCACTGCGAATCGTGCCCTGCATCGTGGGGCAGCTCCGTCGGAGAAGGAGAACCTTCAGATGATTGGAGCGGCGCAAGACGTGCTTGGGCTCCTCCAGCGTTATCCGAAGCCTGCAGCCGAGAAGTAGTGCGGATTCAATCAGCAGGAGGCGTTGCAAGGTGGTCGAATCAGGGGCCTGTTCCGACTGGAGCGCCCAGAATCCAACCTTCGGTCGTTCGGGCGTGCTCTTCTTCCGCCCTGTCTAGGTGGAGTGGCCGCGACAGTGCTGCTGAGAGCTCGCATGGGTTATCGAGTGCCCAGTCGGTCATGGCGGCGACTTGTCGCGCATCCTTGATCGCAAGGTCATGGTAGCGAGGCGAATGGAAATCGCCGAGGGTTGGCCATATTTCGGCAAACACGACTGCGTCCGGGGGGATGTGGTCGCTCCAGCAAGTCTCAAATGGCCATAGGATGCCGCGGTTCTGGGCGTGCGGCGCGTTCAGCATCCGATGCACGGAAGCCAAGCCGGTGATGGTCTGCGACCCCACTGAACCGCGCCCGAACAACTTGAAGGCCGATTGGATACTGTGGCGCTGTTCACGAAGCCGTTTCTCAACCAAGCGATACTCGGAGAGGGGTGTCGTCGGTTTGGTTGGAGTCAGGTTTGGATAGCTTTGGGTTGCTGGGTGTCCCCAAAAAGGCGGTGGCTCTACCCCGTTGGCGACAAGTCTACGATTGAGCTCGGCGGCAACATCGAAGCGGTTCGAAGCGCCGTCCGGGTGGTCCCTTACGAGTGAGCCTAGAGTCGAGCACAGGTCGCGTCCCGAAGGCAGTCCGGATTGATGGCAATAGCCGAAAGGGAAGTCCAGTCCGACCAATACGCGCCCGTCGTGTTGTGCGACCAACTCCAAGATCCGGTGCTCGCAGCTCAGCCGCGTTGGTTGGTACTCGGGTTGCGGCCGCTTCTGCCGCGAACCCCACGCCAGCCAACAGCGGTCTGCCCTGGGTCTTTTTGAGACTTTGGTTGCGGCCGACCAGTCGACCATAATTGCGAGATCGAACATACGATTAGCCTGCTCGACGCGTGCATACTGCTCGTTGTCCTCTACGGCAAACCGGGGAGAATCGGCCGAGAGCCGCTCCATCGCCAGGGTACGTGCTACCCGGAATGTTTCGGTTGCTCGTTAGCAGGCCGCGAGTATTCCACGAATGGAAAAACGACTTAGCCGCGACATCTGGCGCCCACGTTGATCTATGCTCGCTCCTCGCGGAGCATGACGGCAACCATGACTTGCATTCACGAGTCCGTTGATTGTCTGAACGAGTACGAGCTGATCCGCAAGTATCGCTGCGATGACTGCGGTGGCGTCATGATGTGTCTCTGCGATCGCGATATCGGCGAACGTTTTCTATCGCACCAGCTTCGAGAAGGGAGTGTCCTGGAGACGCAGGAGCGCGTTCCCGTGACTCTGGGCTTCGTCGATGACGTTTGTCGCGAGTGCCGTGGTCTGCCTCCTGAGGCGCACCCTCGCGCAGAGATACACGGTCAGACGACCAAGATTCGGCGTTACTACTGGCGTGAGATCAGATTTGAGGTGTTCAGACGATTCGCGGATCGCGCAGAGTCCGCGGGGCTCACCCCCAATTCACCCTTCGCTCTAGAGGCCCAGCACCTCCGAGAAGAGATCGAGCGTGAGGTGCTGGCAGATATCAAGGAGTGCCACGCGAAGTCCCCCAAGTACGATCTCACCGAACCTTCACAGGCTGAGGTGTTAGCTCGGCACGACGTGGAGGTGGTTCGGATTGACGCAACCTTCGCCCCAAAGACGACGGGCAAGGCGGTCGGGATTGTGGATGGAGATGAGATCATATCGGCTGAGGAGTTTGTCGAGCGCCGCTATCGGCGAATGGGTTGGGAGGTGTTGTTCACCGAGAGCCGCCCCTTTCACGTCTTGTTTGGTGTCTATCTTTGGCTTCTCATCCAAGACCAGTCCGATCCGCTTGTGCAGGTGAACGGGGTCGGGGCAAAGATGGACTATCCGGCGCTCTCACTCGACAAGGGTGACCTTCTCTGGATCGCCAAACCGGCCGACTTTGGTACGGTGGGCTACGCGGACCGGAGGGCGACCGCTATCGAGGAGCACTTCGACAGCATGCTTCCCCCCGATCGTGATGAGCTGCTTTGGCTGTTCGACTACTGGACTGAGGGCAGCGCGCCGCTTCGAGACTACCTCTGGGCGCATGATCCGGCAGACGTAGAAAGGGCAGCCACCATCGTGGAAGTCTTACCACCTGAGGACCTGCTCCGGATCCTGCGCTACCTCGTGGGCAATTACTGGGGAAGGTATCTCGGGTGGCCAGATTTGCTCGTCTGTCGAGAGGGCGAGTTCTTCTTCGCCGAGGTCAAGGCGTCCAAGGACAAGCTCAGCGCTGATCAGAAACGTTGGATTGCGGACAACTCAGTTGAGTTGCAATTGGGGTTCAAGCTTATCAAGCTCCACCGAGCTGCGACGGCCGGATCCTGAAGGACCTGAATGTCCGCCCCGAATCTGTTCAGTTACGCGACATCTGAGCTGTCGCAGGACGCCGTCCTTTGCTGGCTACTTGCATGGGCTGACCACTCCTGCGCCGCCGCCGACTGTGAGCTCCACGACCTTGGGCAAGCGTTCCTCGCCGCGCTGTTCTCGGTAGCCGATACGCGTCTGCCGACAGGGCCGTTGGAGGTCCTAATATCCCAACAGGTGAAGAAGGCCGACATTGTGGCAACTGTTGGGACCGAACACCTGCTGGTTATCGAGGACAAGATAGAGACGGCCAGCCACAGTGGACAGCTGGACCGATACCGGGAGGAGCTAGGCGCAAAGTTCGAGGGGCGCGAGTTGGTCTGCGTCTATTTGAAGACGGGTGATCAAGGCAATTACACGGATGTGAGTCGAAAGGGTTGGTCGATATTCACTAGCCCAACTTGAACACTTCCGAGAAAAGTGGCGTCGGAGAAAAAAAGTTTCGATCGAAGTTGGGGCGATTTGTGTCGAGTGGGTGAGGGAAGTTTCGGTGGCACGAAGATCGCGGTAGCGGGCCGAAAGCGGATGTAGTGCCGACTCGGCCTCTTGCGGGGAGAGTGTGTAGGCGGGAACAATGCTCGCGTTGGGTGAGGATGTGGAGGCGGCGCAGAATGTATCTGCGACACACGACGCGAACGAAAAACGGCAAGAGCTGCACGTACTGGCGGTTGGTGCGCTCGGTGCGACGTGGCAGCAAGGTGAGCCAGGAGACGGTGGCACACCTCGGGGAGCTCGATGCCGAGGGGCGTGCGAGCGCGAAGGCACTCGCACGCGAGATCACGGGGCAAGAGTCCGAGAACCGGCAGTGCGATCTGTTCGAAGGCGATCCGGCCCAGCCAGTTTCGGTGCAGCTGGACAAAGTGCGCCTGGAGCGGTCGCGCAGCTTCGGTAACGTATGGCTGGGGCACAAGTTGTGGGGAGCACTCAAGCTCGACGAGTTGTTCACACGATTGCTCCCCCGGGGTCGCGAGGGCGTTCGGTGGGCCGATCTGATCGAGACCTTGGTGATCGGTCGACTGTGTGAGCCGTCGAGCGAGTTGCATGTAGCCGAGCAGTGGTATCGTACGACTGCGCTCGAGGATCTACTTGGAGTGAGTGCCCACAAGGTCCACCACATGCGGCTGTACCGCGCGCTGGACCGTCTGTTGCCACACAAGGAGACCATTGAGAAGCACCTGGTGGGACGGCTCGGAGAGCTGTTCGATATCGACTACGACCTGCTCCTGTACGACGTAACCAGTACCTACTTCGAGGGGCGCGGTGACCCGCAGCTGTGCAAGCGTGGCCACAGCCGCGACAAGCGCCCGGACTGCGTGCAGGTCAACATCGCGCTGGTGGTGACCCGCGACGGGATGCCGCTGGGCTACGAGGTCTTCCCTGGCAACACCACCGACGTCAACACGGTCGAGGAGATCGTTGGATCGGTAGAGGAGCGCTACGGGGAGGCCAATCGGGTGTGGGTGATGGACCGGGGGATGGTCAGTGCCGAGCGCATTGCGTGGCTGCGGTCGACCGGTCGCCGGTACGTGATTGGCACGCCGCGCTCAGAGCTCAAGCGCTGGCAGCGCGAGATCACCGAGCGTGAGGGGTGGGTGCAGATTCGCGAGGATATCGAGGCGAAGATCTGCCGGGGACCCGACGGCGAGGAGACCTTCTTGTTGTGTCGCTCGGGGCCGCGGGCCGAGAAGGAGAAGGCGATGCACGCGCGGTTCTCACGGCGTATCGAAACGGGCCTCCACTCGTTGCAAGGACGGATCCTGCGGGCGAAGAAGCCCATTGATCGCGGATCGGTCGAGCGCCAGATAGGCCGCCTACTCCAGCGCAACTCGCGCGCTGCCGCCCGCTACGCGATCAGCGTTGTCGATGACCCCGGACACCCCAGTGGGATCAAGCTACACTGGAGTACCAGCAACGACTGGGAGCAGTGGGCTGAGCTCAGCGAGGGCACCTACATCCTGCGAACCAACATCGCCGACTGGAGTAACGAGGATCTGTGGAAGACCTACATTCAGCTCACCGACGCTGAGGCAGCTTTTCGAATCCACAAATCTGACCTGTCAATCCGACCCATCTGGCACCAGAGGGCCGATCGCATCAAGGCCCACATCTTCGTGTGTTTCCTCGCCTACGTGCTGTGGAAGACTCTACAGAAGTGGCAATCCACAGCGGGGCTCGGGGACTCACCGCGAACCTTGTTCACCGAGCTGTCGCGAGTCCACTCAGCCGATGTAGTTCTACCCTTGGCCGATCAATCCGGTCGAGAAATTCGTCTGCGATGCGTGGTCCGACCCGACAAGGCACAGGCAATCCTCATCGACCGACTCGGACTCACCCTGCCCGAAAGGATCTTGCCCGCCATCGCCAAAATGTAGTGCCGACTTTTCCGAAGAATGCCCGGAAAACCTCGACCTCAACCTCTGAAGTGTTCAAGTTGGGCTAGAGGAGCTTTGCAGAATTGTCGCCGACGTGCCGACGTTGTGGAGCGACGAAGCGATCACCAACGTCGACCGCAAGCTGATGCTCGCGTGCCTGATCGACCGGGTGACGGTGACCAACACCGCGGAGTCGATCGAACTCTCGATCCGCTGGAAAACCGGCGTCGAAACGCAGCACTGGCGTTGGCGTCGGGCTGGAGTCGATCGCCTGATTGCTGGTTGGCACGCTGCCGGGAAAACGGCTGCCGAGATCCAGAAGCTCCTCGAGGTCGGCGATTCGACCACGGGCCAGACTTGGCCGAGGACGAGGGCGGCAGTCTATCAGGCTCTGCGGCGTCTCGGCCTGCGGCCGAATCCTGGCCGCCAAAAACCGAAGCCAGAGCGCGACCACATGCGCGAACTCTTCGCGCGTGGCCTGACGCTCCCACAGATCGCCGAGGAGCGAAACGCAGCCGGATCGCGCACCCCTTTTGGGAGGCCGTGGAACACCAACGCGGTCTACAACGCGATCGGAGGCAAGCTCGGCCGCTTCGATCGTCACGAGCATCTGCACCGAGAAGTCCTCGACGGCGCCAAGCGGCGCGGCATCACCAACAAGCAAGCGGCCGAGGAGTTCAACGCACGAGAGATTCCGCGTGTCACCGGTCGCCCGTGGACGGCTGACGTCGTCCGGCAGCGTCGGAGATTTCTCAACAGAAAGGCCCGTGAGGGGGCGGCGAAAACACCCCCCGATCAGAGGGCAAGTCAAACGGATGATGGAGGTAGTGAGGATGAGAGAGAACGAAAAGAATCTATCGGGTGAAGGCCCGACTCCGGGCCGAAAGCTGGTCACCGTTGACCAGTTCTGTGCGGACAATCCGGCGTTCACCAAGGGATCGATGCGCTGGCTGTTGTTTCGGCGCGACAACAATGGCCTCAGCCGGGCGATCCTGAAGGTCGGCCGGCGCGTGCTGATCGACGTCGACGAGTTCTTCGAGTGGATCGACGATCAGCAAGACGAGCCACTGCGCGACGTCGAGGGTTGAGCTGGCAACGTTCGAGAAAAGACCGGGCGGTGTTAACGGCTGCCAGAAAGCGCGTTCAGATGGCGAAGTCGTGTGAAGGGGGATTGAGCTATCGCAGCGCGCCACGCACGATCTGTCGGATGGTAGCGGGGTCATGATCCTCCATTTGTTTGGTGGTGGTCAGGGGTGGGGCGGGTTGGAATTTGGGTCGATCGGGTAGCGATAGGACCTGAAAGCGAGTGCCATCGAAAGCGATCAGGTCCTTTTCAATCAGGGCGTTACGGGTGGTGACGTAGTGTTCGAGCGAGCACTCGAGCAGTGAGCAGATGGAATCGTAATGGTAGTAGCTGACACCGTTCCTGTCGCCAGCAAGGAGTAAGAAGACGTAGAGTTGGAGCTGGTCAGCTGGGAGTGAAGCAAAGAAGCCGTCGCGCAAGAAGCGGTGAGGAATGAAGGTAAAGGAGCGTTTGCCAATGGTGCGGCAGCGCTCGGCGATGATCGGTGGCCGGTTGGCTTTGTTCATTTGGTGTTGCCCGCTTTGCGTGTCTTGCGCGCCTTGGCCTTGGTGGCAGCGCGTTCCTTGGCTTCTTTGAGCCGGTAGCTGTCGGCCTCGATGGTGATGATCTCGGCCTTGTGGACCAGACGGTCGACGATGGTGACCACCGAGGTGGCGTTGGGGAAGACCTTGCCCCAGTCGGTAAACGGCCTATTGGTTGTCACGATTGTGGCGGCCCGTTGGTACCTGCGCGAGATGACCTCAAAGAGCAGGTCGGCGTAGCGCGAGTCGTAGGAGAGGTAGCCCAGTTCGTCGACCACCAACAGCGCCGGTCGGCAGTACAGGGCCAAGCGCCGGTTGAGCGCAGAGGCCGAGTCCTGTGCGGCCAGATCGCCCAGCATCGTCGAGGCCGACACAAAGCGCACGTTGTGGCCTGCGATCAGGGCCAGGTGGGCCAGGTTCTTGGCAATCATCGTCTTGCCGCAGCTGTTGGGGCCGACCAGTACGACGTTGGTGGCCTCGCCGACAAAATCGAGGTGGGTCAGTTCTTCGATCGCAGCGCGGTCGATCTTCTTTGGCCACGTCCAGTCGAAGTCACAGATCGGCTTGAAGCCGAGCAGGCGCGCTACCCGGGTGCGCCGCTGCAGGGAACGGCGCTGGCGCTCCTCGCGCTCGAATTCGATCACGGTGTCGAGCCAGGGCTGGTTGTGTACCTGGTCGTAGTTGGCCAGTAGCCCCCACAGGCCGAGCTGGCGCAGGGCCGATTGCTGCAGCTGGGCGGTATCACTGGTCGTCATCACGGTGTTCCTCCTCTGCCTGCTGCTGTGGTTGTTCAGGCTCTTTGTCTTGCGGCTGTTCGGGCGAAAGGGGCTGGTGGTGGTGGTGACTGGCGGTGATCTGGTCGTAGGTGTCGAGTCGGTGAGGACGAACGACAATGTCGCGGGCACGCGGATCGGCCACGGTGACCGTTACCGGTGGTGGCTGTGTGTTCTGCTGGTCGAGGATGTGGCGCACGGCGGGCAGATGCACCCTGCCGTTGGCAAGCGCCACTTGCAGGGCGCCCTCGAGCGCATCGGCACCATATTGGTCGAGCAGCCGGGTCAGCGCCGTGGTGGTGGCACCGAGATTGCCGGAGTCATTGGCCACACCGGCAAAGAATGCGGCGGCACTGGGACAGGCATGGTGGAGTCGGTCGAGGCCGCGCGAGCGCTTGGCCGCAGCCTTGTACTCAACCAGCTCCTTTACGTGTTCGGCTACTTCGACCTGCTCCCCCTTGTCCCACGAGCGCGGGTGATGGGCGATGACCTCACCTGCGCGCGTGATCCGTACCCGCTCAAGGCTGGCCAGCACCACCACCGAGCGGCGCACGTGAACATGTGGGACCGAGTAGTCGTTGAGGTCAAAGCGCACGTAGGGCGTTCTCCCCACCTTGGTCTCGGTACGTTGCTCGACCGGATACGGCTCACCCGGTAAGCCCAGCAGTGTCTCTTTCTCATCGGCGAAGACCTCGGCCACCGTGCGCCGGCGGTCCTCGGCGCACGTACGCTCGGCCGCCGCCGGCCCGCTGCACCACAGCTCGGCCTGGTGGTTGAGATCGCCTAAGTCGCTGAACTCTCGGGCGGCAAAGAATGCTGTGCGGATATAGCGTATCGCTCGCTCCACCCGTCCCTTCTCATTGCCCCGGGCCACTGCCACCGGGCGCGGCTCGAAGTGGTAGTGCGCGGCCAGATCAAGCAGAGTGGGATTGAAGCGAATGGCCTGACCGACGCGTTCGATCACGGCGCTCTTCAGATTGTCGTAGAGCAAGACGCGGGCAACGCCGCCAAATGCACTGAAGGCGCGCACGTGGCCGTCGAGGAAATGGGCCATGGCGTTGCCGAGGTAGAAGCGCAAGAAGATGCGGCGCGAGTAGCTGAGCACCATCACAAAGCCCCACAGGGTGCGCTTGGCTCGCCCGACTTCAAGTTTGCCGAAGTGGCCCCAGTCGACCTGGGCCTGCTCGCCGGGAAGGGTGCGAAGCCGCAGGTAGGCTTCGGCCGGTGGCCGGGGCCGGTAGCGGCTGACCATGTGGCGAAAGTGATCGGCGCCGCCCGGGTAGCCGCGCTGGCGTACCATCTCGTACAGACGCGAGGCACACAGGGTCGGGTATTTCTTGAGAGTCTCTTGCACAAACGGTAGGTACGGTTCGATCATCGACGCCCGCACCATCTCCAAGCCTGGGGCTTGTCCCGCTTGGGCCAGCACGCGGCGTACCGTGCCGTGGTGCACACCGAGCTGGCGCGCAATGGTGCCCACCTTCCATTTCTCGGCGTGGTAGACACGCAAGATCTCGGCCTCTTTGTCCGCCGAGATCATCCCAGCTCACCGCCGCCAGTGTCCGTAGCGGACAAATCGACGCCCCCGAGCTCCACACCAGCAGCAACAACCGGGCGCGGCGCCCGCGGTGCTCGCCCGCTCGGGCATGTCAAACGCCAATTCACGAGATTTCTCACTGTTGACCTCCTCTACCTCAGTGACGCCAAGGCTAGGGCGGCACCGGCTCGGTGAGAATCCCTGATGCGTCACTTTCTCGCTCTGGCGGGTGCGATACCGACGCTGGCGCTCGGCGTGCATCAGGCGGCCACCGAAGGTTTGCTGGTAGCGGGCCCCCGCACGCCGCTGGCTGTCGCGCCGCGCCGCACCACCACACCCCCAGCGGCAATATCGTTGCCCGTGATCGCACCGCCGGCACACCCGCACCGCACGGGCGCAACGCTGACAAGAAAACACGCGGTCGCTTTCGACAGATCTGCACACCACTCCAGCCGCAACAGGCTGGACAGCTCTCAACTATCGAGTCATGGTCAACACCGGTATCGGCGCTGATTCACGCGGTCTCTGCGCTGTGCCAGAAGGCTCGGGAGGTCGAGTCCCGGGCCTTCACCTCTTGCCCTCTCTGTACTCGCGCGTCGCACTCCAACACGCAAGCCGAGAAGCCGACGATGTAGAGAAAGTACAGAGAAGAAAATCCACGAAGAAGATCTTTCTCAACTCTTCTTCCTTCACATCTACAGCGGCGACCTTGTTTGGCTCTCACCCGCGCTCTTCGCCATTCTTACGCGCTTCTCAACAGCCGTTTACATCCGACCGGCGTCGCGCGTGACTGTGGGGCTGGTACCAAGAGTCGCCTATCGTCGCTATGACAGCTGACTTTTCGGAGTGTGTGCGCCCGGAAGGGCACCGGTTGCCTGCCCTCCGGTCGCGAAACTACAATCCTCCACAATGGCTTTCAGCGAGACGGAACTGGCGCGGATCGATCGGATTGTCGGAGAGCTTTGCCAGCTTCGCAACCGGCCGGAGTTTCACGACGAGCTTCGCTTGGAGTACCGAGTCGACAAGCACGATGTCGTGCTCGTCGAAGTTCGAGAACGCTACGCTAAGCTCAGTGGCTTGAGCGACACTCCGGTGGCGAAGTTCAAGTACGTGCGCACGGCCGACGAATGGCGGCTCCTTTGGATGCGCCGGGACCTGAAGTGGCACGCATACGACCCGTTTCCGGCGAGCTCGAGTCTACGAGAGCTGGTCGACGAAGTGAACGCCGATTCCTACTGTTGTTTCTTTGGGTGATGCGACCGGTCAAGTGGATAGATCTCGAGAGTGCTTTCGAGTTTGTGAGCTTCTCGGAATCCGGGGCGGAGGCGTTCGTGCAGAAGAGCACTGGGCGAGTTTTCCTTTGTTCCGAAGCCAGCGATTTGGATGAGCTTGCAGACGCCGGGATCGACGATGAGAACTGGGATGGTGAAGACATGATCCCGATCCCGAACAAGCGTGATCTGGACCTCGGGCAGTCGCTGGTCTTCCGCTTCGTTGCCGAACGAATCCCCGATGAGCTCGATCGTGTCCACCGCGCGTTCTCCCGGCGCGGAGCCTACGCCCGCTTCAAGGATCTGCTCGACGAGAAGAACCTCTTGCAGGCCTGGTACGAGTTCGAGTCCGAGGCTCAGCGAGTTGTATTGCGAGAGTGGTGTGAGGAAAACGGCATCGAGCTCGCCTCGTAGCCCTTGGTAGTTCAGCCCCCCGCGCAATGGCGGCGATTTCCAGTGGGCGAGATGAGAAATCAGTGACAGGTACGAATCGATTCCGCCAACTCGAGCTGACTTCGCGTGAGATGCGCCTGCTGAGGGATACCTGTCACAGGTTTTCCCGGACCAGCGGCTCGCTGTTCGCTTTGCTGCCTACCCAGCTTCGGGTGGGACGATGTAGAGACCTATGAGTAGAAACATCTCGTCGTCGGTGGTCAGGCCGAAGCCTGACGAGCAGGCGTCGCAAGCGGTGGCGTCACTGCAATCGCGACGGGAGCTACTGACCGCAAACGCCGTGACCGGGGTTAGATCGATGAGCGCCATCTCGACATCGAAACCTTCGCCACATCAGGACTGATGTTTGGGGTTTACCCGGGCGGTGGTCATTCTCGGTCGGGTTTCCTATAAACCAGGCAGTCGATTCAACCACGTTTGGATTGTGGGGAGTACGCTCGGATGTCTCGTGTACAGGCGAGGGTGATCGATCCGCCGACCGCCGATAGGGGAGTGCGAAGGACTGCCGGCGTACGCTTTGCCGTTTCGGTGCTGGCGATGATTTCGTGTCTCGCTGCTGCTGCCGCGCAAGCGCAAATCTCGACCCTGATCGAGTCGCCGCGCGCGACCAATACGGCTGCGCAGGTTGCGACCTTCGAAATGCTGAACACCGACACTCGAAAGTGGGCGGCATACCGGGGTTACACCTATGCCGTCATGGGACGGTCGGCGGGCGTCCTGGTTGCGAGGGTCGAGACCGGGGATCCGCTGCCGGCTCCGCTGTTGGGTTCGTTCAATACCTTCGAGTATCCCGTCGTCAACGACAACAACGACGTCGTTTTCCTCGCCACGCTCAACTCGACGTCGCAGGAAGCGGGCTATTTCATGCAGACTGCTGCGGGAGCCCTGGTCCACATCGACGGCGGGCTGGCCAACAACGCGCGTGACGCGGCCGACATCAACGCGGGCAGGGACGTCGTCTGGATCAACGCACGGCCCCAGGAGATCTACTTCTACGACGATTCCGCTGGCACCAACACGTTGATCGCGGAACGCGATGGAACGACCGTGCCGGGTGGGGGCGACGTGTGGGGGCGTTTCGGAGAACGGCCGGCGATCAGTAACGGTGGTACGGTTGCCTTCGTCGCGGAGCTCCGGCAGTCGAACGACAAAGGAATCTACTTATGGGACCCGGCGACGGCTGCATTCACCGAAGTTGCCCGTGATGGTGCCGCGACTCCGGTGACTGGCGTCTTCTATGACCGCTTTTCGCTGGATCAACCGATTGGGATCGACGACGCGGGGCGTGTCGTTTTCGTCGCAAGTGTGACGGGGACGACGCAGGGGAACGGTGCGTTCCTCTTTGATCCGTCGACCGGAACGACATCCGTCGTCGCCAAAGAAGGGGAGGCCGTCCTGGGTGGACCGGCTGGCGCCGTGGTCGCCGAGCTCTCCGACGAGTTGGTTGCAATCGACGACCTGGGGCGCATCGCCATCTTTGCCGACATCGATCCCGGAATCTTCAGCGATGATCGCGTGATTTTGCGCACCGCCGTTGCGGGCACGGGCCAGCTCGACGTGCACTCCCCCTCGCTCTCCTTTGCCGAGCAGTTCTCCCCGCGTCTCACCAATTCGACTGCGGCCGTTCCCACTTCGACGATTCTGATTGAAGGTGGGGGAACGACCGATGGAGTAAAGACCCTGGCGGCCGGACCAGCTCTGCAAACCGTCTTGAACATGTTCACAGTGACACCACTCGGCCGCGACGTGGAGTACTTTCAACCCAGCATCGGGCGCAACGGCGACCTCGTTTTTCTCGGCCGGCACAGAAAGTTGTACGTCGACAATTTCACGGCGACCAACGCCCTTGGCGTTCACGAACCCGGCTTGCCGAGTCCGTCCGGCGGAGGTCTGATCACCCAGCGACTCGCCGAGCACATCATGGAGCGCCGCTTCGTTGCCTTTGTGGCACTCGACGACGGTGTTCCTCTCGGCCCGATTGGGTTTGCCCGCGGTATTGGGATCTTCAATCGCAAGCAGCCCGGTGTCGTCGTCCGCGTTGCTGCGACGGGTGATCCGGCTCCGGCTGCCATCGGTGGACTACTCATACTCGGCAACAACTCGAACCTCATCGGCGTCAAAGGCAGACGTGTGCTGTTCGACACGGATATCCTCGGCGGTGCGGTCGGGGAGGCGATTTTCGCGGTTCGGCCGGGTCAGCCTCTGCGAACGATTCTGGCCGCGGGAGTCCCAACCCCGGTGGGACCGTTTTCCTCCATCCGAGGTGACCGCGCCATGCTGGTCGGTCGCTGGTTGGTGTTCGAAGGGGTCACGGGCCCGGCCAACGACATCAGCCTGTCGATCATGAAGTGGAATCGACCTTCGACGCTGAGAACCTTGGTCAAGGAAGGCGATCCGTTTCCTACCGGCTCCGGCGTCGTCGAGCACATCGGCGAGTTCGTCGTCAATCGGCGAGGGGACCTGCTCTATGCCGCGATCAGTGATCTGAATGAAACGGGAATCTTCTTGCGCGATTCGGCGGGAGTCACGGTCACCGTGGTTCTCAACGAAGCGGCGGTTCCCCCCAGCGTCGATCCCACGGCCACCTTCGACTTCGACGACGCGCCCGACCTGGCGTTGGCCAGAAACGGCAATGCGTTCTTCACGACCCTCTTCGAAAACACCACCAACCCGATCGGTGATGGGCTGTTTCATTTCGATGGCGTTGCACTCACCGAGCTCGCCTTGTCGAACGCAACGGCTGCTCCCGGCGCGGGAGCATTCAGTGGCATCGCTTCGTTTGGTCCGCTTTCGGTGAACCAGAACGCGGTGGTCGGCCGCTTCCGCGCCGAGCTCAGTGGTTACAGCGAAGCTGTCATGCGCCTTCCGTACTGAAGCTCATCAGCTCGCTATTTCGGGTGAGTCGATGCTGCTGGACCAGCGAACCGCAGTTTGAAGTACCGTAGAGGCCGATGGAAGCGATCTCGCAGCCGGCGCCCCCGGGTTTTCGGGACTACTACGACAGGTGAGGAGGAGTGTGCATGAGAAATGAATCATCGGAAATATCCGGAGCTCTCGCGCGGAAAGTCGGTGCGGAAGCGGTGGGGACGTTCGCGTTGGTGTTTGCCGGCTGTGGCGCCATCATGGTCGACGAGATTACTGGCGGCAGCCTGACGCACGTCGGCGTAGCTGCCGTCTTCGGTTTGGTCATCATGGTGATGATCTACGCCACCGGTCACATCTCGGGTGCCCACTTCAATCCGGCGGTGACGGTGGCGTTTGCCAGCAGCGGGAGGATGCCGTGGCGGGAAGTTCTTCCCTATGTGGGCGGACAGCTTGCAGCGGCCCTACTCGCCGCGCTGGCGCTTCGCTTGATCCTCGGGCCGGTCGACATGCTCGGCGCGACGATTCCCGCCGGTCTGGCGGCACAGTCGTTCGCGCTGGAAATCGTGATGACGTTCTTTCTGATGTTCGTCATCGCATCAGTGGCCACTGACGCGCGTGCGGTTGGCGAGCTGGCCGGCGTTGCGATTGGCGGCACGGTCGCACTCGAAGCCTTGTTTGGCGGTCCGATCTCCGGCGCTTCAATGAACCCGGCCAGATCGCTGGGCCCAGCACTGGTCGGTGGTGGATTCCAACATCTCTGGATCTACGTCACCGCACCGGTGCTAGGTGCCGTCGCCGGATCCAAGGTCTACGAGCTGGTCCGCTGCGGCGGCCCCGCACCCAAGAGGAGCGCCGGCTGCTGCTGAGACGTTCGCCCATCGCCGCCCCCCCTTCTTGTTGACAGGGGCCTTCCAATGGGTGGATTGGACCCCATGTGTGCGTTTCGCTAGCGTACGTCGATGCTCCCGAGCGTGTACGTCGAGACGACCATCGTGAGCTACCTGACAGCACGAAAGAGTCGCAATCTGGTCGTGGCGGCACATCAAGAGATCACTCGGGGGTGGTGGGAAGATCGCCGCCTCGAATTCGAGCTGTATTGTTCGCAGGCTGTGATTCGTGAAGCGAGTGAAGGCGACAAGCACGCCGCAAAAAAGCGCCTTGCCGTACTTGAAGACATGCCGTTGCTGGAAATCAATGAACCCGCCCAGGGGCTGGCGTTGGCACTCGTGAAAACGGCGGTGCTTCCCACGAAAGCGGCGGAAGATGCCCTTCACATTGCGCTGGCGACCGCGCATGGAATGGACTATCTGTTGACGTGGAACTGCAAGCACATTGCCAATGCGGAGATCAGAAACGTCGTTGCTGCGGTATCCTACAAGCACGGATACGGCTCGCCGGTGATTTGCACGCCCGAAGAGCTGATGGGAAAGTAGAACAATGTCCAAGGACCCGATCGTGGCAGCCGTCCGCCGGGTGCGTGAACGTCACGCTGCCAAGTTCAACTATGATCTGGACGCAATCTGTCGAGAACTAAAAGAGCAGGAGCGCAAGGGTCGACGACGGGTGGTGTCGCTTCCCCCGAAGAAACCGGCACCGTGGTCGAAGACCGGTTGAACTGACCTGTCGCAATCCGACCTGGATCACGACAGTTCCCAACAAGACGGGCAACTGCCCGATTTGTTGGGATTGCTTGGGGCCGGCGACACCGCTCGCGTCGGGCTCCTGCAGCGGTCGCCTGGTTGGCAAACCCACCGGCGCGGCGCCGGATCATTCCTAATAGTGAAACCCTCGATTTGCCTCGCCCAGCGACACCACCCTTTGTCTGTGCCTATGCCCGTGCCTCAGCCTACGAGCGCACTTGTCCGCCGATCTGCTGAAGCCGGATGGCGAAGGTGGCAGCCGGATGGCGAAGGTGGAAGCCGTGGCGCCTGCGCACCGAAGCCTTGGCGTAAGTGTGAAGGTGGTGCGAGTATTCAGTCTATTGGGAGGCTGGAATCGAGGTTCTATCCGTGCCCTCGATAGGTGAGGAGGCACCTGCATGAGAAACGAATCAGCGGAAATATCCGGAGCCCTAGCGCAAAAAGTCGGTGCCGAAGCGGTAGGAACGTTCGCGCTGGTGTTTGCCGGGTGCGGCGCCATCATGGTCGACGAGATTACCGGCGGCTAGCCTGACGCACGTCGGCGTCGCGGCAGTCTTCGGCCTGGTCGTCATGGTGATGATCTATGCCACCGGCCACATCTCGGGTGCTCACTTCAACCCGGCGGTGACGGTGGCGTTTGCCAGCAGCGGGAGGATGCCGTGGCGCGAGGTTCCACCGTACGTGGGCGGACAGCTTGCAGCGGCCCTCCTTGCCGCGCTGGCGCTTCGCTTGATCCTCGGCCCGGTCGACATGATCGGCGCGACGATTCCCGCCGGTCCGGCGGCACAGTCTTTCGCACTGGAGATCGTGATGACGTTCTTTCTGATGTTCGTCATCGCATCGGTAGCGACAGACGCGCGCGCGGTGGACGAGCTCGCCGGAGTCGCCATCGGCGGCACGGTCGCGCTCGAAGCCTTGTTTGGCGGACCGATCTCCGGCGCTTCGATGAACCCAGCCAGATCGCTCGGGCCCGCCCTGGTCGGCGGCGAATACCTACACATCTGGATCTATTTCGCCGCACCCATCCTCGGTGCCGTCGCCGGATCCAAGGTCTACGAGCTCGTCCGCTGCGGCGGCCCCGCCCCAAGAGGAGCGCCGGCTGCTGCTGATCTCGCGTCCGGGCGTCGAGGGGGCTGCCGAATATCGTAGAAGTAGCGTCACCTGGTTGACACGGTTGATCGGGTGGTTTGTGTGGTGGTTTGTGGACAGCCAGGACAACCTGCGCTAAACTCAACGGGTACGACTCCCCGGCCCTCGGGTCGGTTTGGGCAGCCTATATGGCTGCCTTTTTATTTTGAGGGGCGGAAGCGGATGACCAAACGAAGCATCGTCTACGTGGACGGCTTGAATCTGTACTACGGGGCCCTCCGAGGAGGTCCCCACAAGTGGCTCGACCTCGAGCGCTACTTCGAGTTGCTTCGCCCTCACGACGAACTCGAGATCATCCGCTGGAACGAACTTGGGGCCCCGTTTCTCAATCGCCGATCAGCCGGAAGGTGGTTCCCGATGGTCCTTGCGGATCCGGGGGGTTGCCGCCTCTGTGAAATCAACACTGAGTCGAACTTCTGGCCCGTTGATTCAGGAAAGCGCCAGGCGTGACGCAATCTCGCGCCTTCGCTCGCGGCCGGTTGCCGTTGGGTCGGCGATCGCCGATTCAAGCTGGCTGAGATTCACCGGCCGTAAGCTCACTCGTCCGATGCGTTTCCCGTAAATAGGGTCGGAGACTTCGATGCGCTGCTCGCGCGCCGCGGTGTCGGTCGTTGGATAAATGATCGCGCTGTGCGGGTTGTCGCGGTGACTGATGGCGTAGACGACGAGTTGGTACAGCATCCTGCTCGGTAGCGACTTGTCCCAGAGGTCGCGGTACTTGGCGTCGAGAATGGCGGCGACCTTGCCTTTCCGCCGGATGACGTAGTCAGGGCGCGGCGTTGGCGAGCTGCGGCGCAGTGGGTTGTATCCTGGAACATAGCGCATCATGCGCTTGAGCTTGTATTCGCCGATGACCTCGTGTCCGTCGAGATTGTCAGTGAGAAACCGCTCGATCAGCGCCTGAAAGAATGCGTTCATGTCGAACAGGAAGCCGGGAAGTCGGGTTTGTGTTGGCACACCTTCGAGGCTGACGCCGCTGGACTCGGCGAGGAGCCGGATGATCGACACCGCCGGCGCGTAGGCGGCGGTTAGGCGGTTGATCCGGCGCTCGATTCTCACCAGGGTTTGGGTGTTGAGGCGAATACGGCCAACCTGCTCGTCGAGCTGCGCCGCTAGCCGTCGCGATTCTCGGGCGAGGCCGAGGTCGCTCGCCATCGATGCCGCCAGGTGCATTCCTGCGAGGAGCACCCGGTTGAGCGGCGTGTCGGTCATGCGCGGATGATGCCGGCAGGGCAGGGCGGCGCCGAGGCTGTCGCCGGTGCGCGCAATCTCCTGCATGTCTAATCGCCCGCGCGGTGCCGACAGCAGTTCGCGCCGGCCGATGTAGGTGCGGTGAACCCCTCGGGTGAGGATCTCATGGCTCTCGGCGTTGAGCTGACTGATCAAGAGGTCCTCGAACCCGTAGTTCTCAACCGATTGGTCGGCTTCGGCCAGGATGCGCAGCTTGCGGAACCCGTAGGCGTAGCGCAGCAGATTGAGCAGGGAGGGCTGCTCGATCTTGGGTCGGATGGTGATCTGCAGATCGCTGAGCTGGAAGCGCCCGACGTGCGAGAAGGTTCGCAGGCGCAGACCCGATCGAAGCTCGTCGATTCCTATTGAGTTCGACGTTTCGAGCTCGTCGATCAGACGTAGGGTCGCCGGTGAGGCGTCGAGGTATCGCCCAGCGAGCTCGGGCGAATCACCGGGGCTCAGGGTTTGCCACTCGACCAGATCGAGCTGAGCCGTCATTCGGCCGATCCTTCGCCAGCGTCTTCGTTGTCGTCGTTGTTCTCTTCGTCGGGGTCGTCGTCGCTCGATCCTTCGGAAGAAATCGCCTCTGGGCTGGCCGCCATCTCGGCAGACCAGAGCGCCTTGGTAAGCTCGTCCTCGCGATGTGCCTCAAAGATCTCGTAGCGGATGCGCTGATTATCGAGGTCGACGATCTCGTTCCCGAGAATCTTCTCGAGTGTTGCGTAGTTCTCGTAGCAATATTCCTCGAGCAACGGGATGACGTCATCGCGGATCGCCCGACGCAGCGCCGTGAGGCTCTTGAGAGGCGCACCCTGGTGCATAAGGTAGGAGTGACCGAGCTGTAGGTTGCGGGCGTCCCGTCCGACGTGCTCCCGAATTCGGTTGTTGATCTCGCTGATCCACGCGGCCAGCGGAATGTGGCCGACGCTAGCGCCGGCCAGCACGCTCGGATCGGGCATCATCTCGACAAAGCCGAAGCGGCGGCGCAGAGCCGCGTCGAGCAACGAGATCGACCGGTCCGCGGTGTTCATGGTGCCGATGAGGAAGACGTTCTGCGGGATCGTGAACGCGCGTTGACTCACCGGCAGTACGATCTGTCTGTCGCGCTTGTCTTTCTCGATCGTGGTCAGGAGCTCGCCGAAGATTCGCGGGATGTCGCCGCGGTTGATCTCGTCGATGATCAGGAAGAAGTCGCGATCCCGAGCGTCCTCAGCATCGGTGCAGACGTTCTTGAAGATTCCATCGCGCAGCTCGAAAGCGACCTGTCCGTCGTTGGCGATTGGACGGTAGCCCTCGAGGAAGTCTTCGTAGCCGTAGGCCGGGTGAAAGCAGCACATTTGGACAAAAGCGCGCTTTCCGATTGCGATCTGTTTCTTTTGGTCTTCGTCGAGCGCATCGAAGGGTTCTCCGAATGCCCGGTATGCGGCGAGGTCGCGGGCCGTTCGCTCCGCCCAGTAGGTTTTTCCTGTCCCCGGCGGCCCGTAGAGAATGACCTGGCCTTTGCGCTCGAGGGTCGACTGGATCCGACCGGGAATCCCGGAGAGGCGCGGTGTCTTGTTGGATTTGGGTTTGGCCGTTGTGGGTGCTTGGGCTATCGGCCCGGCGTTTTGGATCCGTCGCTCGGTTTCGACGATGTTGGCGGCATGCCTTTTGATCTCGCGGAATGTGCTCATGAGCGCTTCTTTCACCGGCATCTTCCACTCTTCGAGGCTCAGCCAGTCGACCGGGCGCTGATGGGGAAAATCAAAGCTGGGATCGTAGCGGTATTCCCCGGAAATCCGGCCGACTCCGAGTATAGTGGCGCCGTCGGCTGCCCAAACGATGTCCCCTTCCGAGGCGACGGCGATGAAGTTGGTCAGCTCTGTAGCTGAGCGTCCGGTTGTCGATGGGTTGTTGGGGTGAGCCCTGCTCAGCTCCTCCTTGAGGCGCTGACGGGACTCTTTGGTGGCAGCCACCCACGACAAGTCATCGAGTTTCTCCCATCCGGTGGCGATGAAGCTGCCGTCACGCATGTGCGGCCACTGGCTTTGCTTATCCTCGCTTCGAGTACCGACTCGCCAGTAGCGGTGGCGCGAGCCGTGGAGTTGGTTCAAGCAGGTAGCGAGCTGGGTCGGGTGCAGCTCGGCCTCGCGGGCGGCTTGGATGAAGTACCACCCGCAAACATAGCGGCCATCGCCCTCGGGCGGCTCGACGAGGAGCTTGCGCAAGTGGAACCGTTGCCAACGCGGGCTGTGATAGTCGTCGAGCTTCTCGGGGAACAGCATACTGAAATATTTGTGTCCCCACGCCAGACCACTGACGTCAGGCGCCTCCTCGTCCATCCGGTCTTGCAGCCCCGCGTAGTCGTCGGCCGACGCGTCATCCGGAAGAGCGTCCAACAGATCGACGCCGCGCAACAGCTGTTCTTTGTGCCCACGGGCGATCTCGACCGCGCGTTCGAGCGTAGTCTCCACGGGCCGGTTGCTTCCGTCGCTGGCGTTCCAAAGTCCGGTTTCCCTCCTGCGAAACACCCGATACTTGAGCGCGCTACCGCCTGCGATACTGCCGAAGCGCTTGGTGTCGAAGTCCTCGTCATTCTTGAACTCGAGCCAGTACACCAGGCTCTCTTTGTCGGTGTGGTCGTGGATCAGGTTGAGAAGCGCCTCTCCGTCGCGATCGCGCACAATCTCCGGACCGAAGCGGCTTCGGAAGAGATCGTACCGTGCCCGAAGGACTTCGACGGGCAAGATCCGACCCTCAGATAGCAGCTCGTCATACTTTGCACTGATCTGGTCACGCTTTGCACGGGTCAACAGCTGGGTCGGTGGTTTCGCGCGCCTTACCTCGCTTAGTGTCCTACCATCCGGAAGCTTCCACTCTTGCCAGCCGTTCGCGTGGCGGCCGAGCATGACCTTTGCGGCTCCACTCGGAGTTCGGAACGTGACGTCCTCTTCCAGGCGATACTGGTTGTCCGATAGCACTAGCGTGCCGAGCTGTATCAGTTCTTCGCGGCGTACGATTGGAAACCGGTCAACCGACGGGACAGTCTCACGACGAGCGAGCGAACCGGCGACCACGACAAAGCCCTGCTCCGTTGGATATCCGACCGCATCGGTACCCGGTCCCTTTAGCTCAAACAGCTGCCCGTCGTTTGCCACGCCACCTCCCGAATTGTGCGAACGAGCCGAAATATCCCGCAGGTTGGGGTTCAGTCAAAGCATCGAAGGCGGCCTACCTATGATCGTCGAAGTGAAGCGAAGCGCCGATATCCGGATCCTACGGAAGCCGCCAACAGACTTCTTGTGTCCTCGTGGGATCGGCGATCAGCTTCCAATGGGCGCAAGTGACCGGTGCTTAGTTTAGAAGCAGCCGTCGAGGGCGGCGCGGACTGCTTGGATCAGCTCGGATATCGATAGGCGGCCGTCGCGATTCTGATCAGCGGATCTGCAGCGGTCTATCGGCGTTGCTCCCAAGGCGATGGAGACTGCGCGGATGAGGTCGTTGATCGTTACCTTGCCGTCGCCTTCGCAATCGCCGCCGCAAACGATGGGTACGGCCGTGTCGGTTGGTGTCGGGGTGGCACTGGACGATTCAGTTGCAGATGGTGCGGCTGTTGGTGTCGTGCTCGGCGGGGCAGTGGGCGACTGGGTCGGTGAGGCGGTGTGTGTGGCAAGTGTTTGGCTCGTGGCGGTCGGCTGTGGACTCGACGTTGCCGTTGCAGTGGACGTCGCGGTCGCCCTCGAGGTGTGGCTGGGACTGGGCGTTGGGATCATCGTAGCCGTCGGTGTGTCGGAATTGGTCGAGGTCGGTCTCGACGTCGCCGTGGCCGTTTGTGTCGGGGTGCTCGTCCACGTTGCTGTAGGAGTGAGCGACGGCTGGGGGGTCGCGGATGGTGAGCTCGTTGCCGTCGGTGTTGGGGTCC
Source organism: uncultured Binatia bacterium (SeqCode) (assembly GCA_965216585.1). GTDB lineage: Bacteria > Desulfobacterota > Binatia > HRBIN30 > CADEER01 > CADEER01. The sequence continues at coordinate 3,389,905 of CBDCGC010000003.1, forward strand.
TCGTTTGAGTCGACGTGCTCGTCTGCGTCGGCGTTCGGATGGTAGTTGCCGTTGGAGTGTGGGTCGGGGTGAGGGTGGCCGTGTGTGTGGGAGAACGGGTAGGGGTTCTGGTGCGTGTCGGGGTTGCTGTCGGTAGATCGGCGACGGAATCGACGATGGTGAAGTCGTGCTCGTAGGAGTTTCCGGCGACGTCGATTGTGTACCGCCAGTCGCCGCTCGGGTTGCTGCGAGGAAAATTGCTGAAATAGGTGTACCACCAGGCTCGCCGGTAGTGCGGCCGCGCGGGGGTGTGAACCCAGCTCGAGAACACCGAACCATCCGGTTTGTAGATCGTATGGGTGCTCGGCTGACTCTCTCTGGCGTCGCGGTGGTAGCTGGTGAAATACACCGTGCTGCCGCGAACGATCACCTCCGACGCGTTCGGGTGGGACGGGTTCGGACACGATCCGAGCTCGGGTTCTTTGGTTCCGGTGGTGATCTCGTTGATCCCGGTCTCGAAGTACGGCGGCTGATCAACCCACCACGATTCCTGGTTGAGTGAGTTGCAGGGTCCGACAAAGGGATCGACCAGTGCACCGGAAGCGTCGTGCAGCTCGAAGTGCAGGTGTGGGGTGGTCGAGCGACCTGAGCTGCCGACGATACCGAGAAGCTCTCCGCGGGCCACTGTCTGACCGACCGACTTCTCAGTCAGCGAACCGTTCTTGAGGTGTCCGTACCGAGCCACCGAGCCATCGGAGTGCTGGATGTAGATGGCGTTCCACGTGCCACTAGCGAGACTACAGCTGCGGTCGAAGTTGCCGTCCTGACGCAGCAGGATCGTTCCGTCGGCGGCGGCGACGACTTGAACCTCATCCTCATCCATCTTGTTCCAAGGCCAGGGCCACAGAGAAATGTCGATCCCGGTGTGGTTGTAGCCGGAGGACAGATCGTAGGTTCGCGCGCCACAGAAGTAGTCGAGGAGTTGGTTCGGCGTTGCATGGTTCTGGTCCACGAAGTTGGAGATGATCTGAAAACCAAAGCCGGTAGAGTCGGGTGCGCGCACGGGCCAATCCAGTGCGACGGGCGCCGCCAGTCCCGGCGGCGGGACGAGCGACGAGAGTGCGGCAAGCCTTTGCCGCAGCTCCTTCTCGATAGCCGTGCGCGATTCTTCGCTCTCTTCCTCGTGTGCCTCGTGCGGCGCCTCACCGCCGCCGGCGCCGTCAGGTAAGGCTCCGAGCAGGCCGATCAGCGTAGTCTCAGTAACGTTGACGCCGGTGTTCTCGCCAGGTTGCGCAAGTGACACGTGAGCAGTGAAGGCAAGCACCGTGGTGACGGCAGTGAAAGACGCGAGCCCGGTATGGCGTGGCGCACAGGTAACGCAGTGCGTGTCGCTCGTCTCGCTTCGCGCCATCACCATGATCGGTCAATGTAGCCGAGCCAATTGACTGCGCTACAACAACTTGCGCGGCCTGGTTCCATCGGGTGCGCGCGCGTCCGGTATGTCGCGTTTGTTCAGCAACTCGCCGTGTTGTGATTGTTCGGCCCCTTCTCTGGGAGTCCCGGTACTCAGGTCTAATCTCTCTGCTGGCCGGTTGCCAGCGAGGGGAGGCACGGGGTGGAGCGATACTGGTGAAACGAACAGCCACGCGGCTGCGAGTGCCGCGAACGCGAGTGGAAGGAAGCCTAGATCACCCCGTAGGCCACATTGGCGATACCTGCTGCCAGAAACCCCCTAGCGATCAGCTCGTCGTGGGTTGCTTGTCGAATCCGCCAGAAGCCTCAAGGATCGAGGCGACCCAACGAAACGGAAGTTGCTCTGGAGGTGGGCGAAAGGGACGGCGACCAAGGAGGAGTTCGGTTTGCCCACCATCGGTACGTCGATGCGACTATGCTTCTATGATGACAATGCACTCGTCCAATCGTCGTTGATCGAAGCGGGCGGCACATGTGATGGGAAGCCTTGTTGGAAGGAAAGCAAGAAAGGGTTCAAGTTCAAGGATAAGTTGGGATCGCAAAGCGGCATTGCTGCGGTGAAGATGAAAGAAGGCGAGGGCCGGGCAAAAATTCTGGTTCGCGGAAAAGGTGCCAACCTGAAGTTACCGACGCTTCCCCTGTCGCAGTTTAGCGATGTGACAGTGCAACTCGTGAAGACCCGTCAGGCATCCTCCATGTGTTGGGAGTCCGTGTTCGACACGCCTGCAGTCAAGAGTACGAGCTCGTTGTTCAAGGATAGTGATCGGTAGCGAATTCGGAACTGCATCTTCGCTCCGCCGATGAATCTGTGTCTGCGCCCGGTGGAATGTCGCCGGCTGACTCTGGATCAGCAGCCGTCCAGGGCAGCTCTCACCGCGCTGATCAGCTCTGGGATCCTCACTTCGCCATCGTGGTTTTGATCCATTTCGTTGCAAGCTTCGAGCGGTGTTAGCCCGAGACTGATTCGAACGCCTGCGATCAGGTCGGCGATTTCGACCGTGCCATCACCCGCGCAATCGCCGGGGCACGGTGGGGACTCGACTCGTGTTCGCCACAATTCCAATCCGGTTTCTCCGTTGTCGGCGACGAAGTACAGGTAGTTTCGGTTCAACCAGAGGTCACCAATCCTGGTATGAACGTCGCCGGGGCGCATTTCGCCAATCGGAACGGTTCCCGCTTGCGTACCGTCACTGCTCCAGATCTCGAGACCCGTGTCGCGACTCGAAGCCTTGAAATAGGCGACACGCCCGTTGGTTGTGAAGCCGCGAGGACTCCGGATCGAGTCAGCTCCCCCGGAATCTGCCAGCTCTCGCAAGCCTTCGTCGTCGGCGATCCACAGCCCTGACCCAGAGTCGGCATCCTGGAAGCGCCGGAAGAGGATGGGCGGTCGTCCGCTTGCTGTCGGCACGTCACTGAGCACCGCAGCTTCGGCGGCTGGCCACCCAAGCCCCGCGAAGGATTCGACGGCGGCGACCGGTGTTGTTCCTTCGACGCTGCCGTCACTCCACCAGAGTTGATCGGCAACGATGACGTAGACGCCTTGTTTACCTGCGGCGAGAGTTGACGGCGGTGGGGATTCTTCAGAATCGATGTTGACCTCGAGGAGAGATCGGGTTCCGGCACGTGTGCCGTCGGTTGACCACATGGCCCATTTGGGCCCGTTCTCGGTCGTGAAGAACACGAGGTCCTCGGTGCTGCTGAGGCTCAGCACCAGAGAGGAGTCTGGGCCAGGAACAGAATCGAAGAGAATTCCCGTTCCCTCCGGCGTACCGTCGCTGACACCGAGCTCCGAACCGAATTCGGTGCTCTGATCGATGTAGAAAAACAGTTGTCCTTTGGATGCGGTGAACCGACTGTTTAAGTCCATGTGGCTAGAAAGCAAAGCCGAGCGACCGAGCGAGACGGTTCCGTCAGTCGAGCCATCTGTAGCGAACAGGATGCCGCCCTGTGTGAAAAAGGCCACGCCGAACCCACCGTCGACGATTCCGCCGACCGGCGGCCGGGATTCCGTTGGAGGGAGGACGACCCTGGGAGCTGCGCTGAGCGGAAAAGCGGTCAACGCTCCTCCCAGGCCCATGAAAGCTTCCCCGTTGAAAACCCCGAGGAAGTTTTCCGGCCGCTCGCGCACACGGACCAAGCCGTTCGCCTCGGTCCAACGCCAGAGACTCTGCGCGTGTCGGTCAGCTTCGTCGTCGTCGGCAATGAAGAAAACCGCATCGCCATCAAAGGCGACGTTCTCGATGTTTGAATCGGGTGTTTGGATGTCGGGAGAGATGTTCGCCAAGAGTCTCGTTCCACTGGCGGTACCGTCAGAAACCCAAGGTTCTTCGCCGATTTCTTCGCTCGTTCCCTTCAGGAAGAAGAGATCCCCCACTGCCGAAAACCGCACGAAGGATTGGTCGCTGATGGGGACGGTGCCGGCACGCGTGCCATCCGTGCGAAAGAGTGATGGCCCGTCGGGATCCGAAAACCCGAACAGGCCGATGTCGCCGCGCGAAACAGTGAACGTCGATCGGTTCGAGTGCGTCTCCCAGAGTAATTCGGTGCCCTCCCGGGTGCCATCCGTTGACCAGAAATCGGTCGTTCTGTCGTCTCCGACAACCCAATAGATCAACCGGTCCCCCACCACTGAGGGAGAGGAAGGAAAAGGGTGAATATCCACCTCGCGTGTTCCAGCGAGAGTGCCATCGGTCTTGTACGAGCTCCCGTCCGAACTAATGTAGGCTACTCGTTCGCCAGCGACGAGGCCGCCCAGTCCGCCGACGTCTCTGATCGAGAAGGTGCCATCAGTTGTTCCGTCCGTGGAGTGGACTACACAGCATGTCGAGTTTGTCGAAGAAAAGAAGAGCAGCCGAGCCCCCACTTGCTGAGCCGTCTCCAAGTGTAGGGTGGAAGAAGTCGGTCCGGGATACAGGTCCGCCACGATCATGGTTCCGCTGCGGGTGCCATCCGTTCGCCAGAGTTCGAAGCCGGCATCTTCGCTGTACCAGCCGAAGAGCATCGACGACGCGAGCACGGCCAATCCTCGCCGCGGAAAACGTCCGACGACGGTAGTTTCCAGAAAAAGCTCAACGCTATCTCCGTCGCTCTGCCAGAGCTGCAATCGTTGGGTTTCCACTTGGTAGGTCATCAGCCAGATGAACCCGCCAAAGACGACGGCGTTTCCCACGGAGCCACTGAGCTCGGCAATCAACCCTCGATCAAGGCTTCGCAGCTCCGCCCGGCCACCATCCGGTAAGTGTCGAACCAACTGGTATGCCTGTCCATCGTACTCTAGGAGCATCGAAGACGAGCGGTCGTTGTAGTCGGTGACCAGAACTGTGCCGGTTTGGCTGAGGTCTGTCTTCCAAACTTGCCATCCTTCGTGTGGCGTCATCGCGATGAAGTAGTACTCATCACCGATGCGAAGATGTCCATGAGGGTGTGAGGATGTGGGCGACGGCTGTGCCGCGACATCGGCGAGCAACTCGATGTGCGCTGGCTGGGCCAGACCAGGAAAGGCACAGAGCAGGGCAGCCGCGGCGAAAGAGAGCAGTTTGAAAATCGCAATTCCCGTTGCCCGCTCAGTCGGGCGATGGAAGTCGGGTGCGCCGTCCATAGTCTCAGTACTGACACAGACTGCCTCGAGTGAGTAGGGGCGTTCCTCGAAGTGCGGAACGTTCCGTCCAAGTCCAGGGAGTCTTGGTAACGCACCTGACAGACTGTGCCTGTGTTCTCCGTTGTCGTTTCAATCGGCGACCAGCCGGATGGAGGTGCCACCTGCGAGGATGGATCGCTCGTCGATGGCGGCGCCGTGGCGGGCTGTGCTCAGTTGGCCGAATGGCTGAAGCGAGGTTGGCGACTTCCAGGGGCAGTGTCGGCGTCGACACCCCGGTCACTGATCAGCTCGTGCTTTGAGCACGATGGCTCGATCCAGCTTCGCCGCCGCTGTCTCGAACGACACGAGGGTGATTCCTTCTCGGAGGTAGGCGAGGTGGATCAGGCGATCCACGAGTCCGGGCTTTGCCGTTGCCAGGCGCGGAGTTTGCAGGACTTCCCGGGCGCAGCCCTGGGCGATGATACCAGGTGAATCGAGCAGCTCGCTCAGTGTTCGCAGGGCTTTCTGCTTCGGAACCCCGTAGTGGTGCTGCAGTGCGAAGTAACACTCGCTCACGACCAGGTCGGAAACGAAAATCTGTTTGTGCGCACGTCTGGCGTCTTCCAGATGGCGTAGGGCACTTCGCGCTTGGTGTTCGGGTTCGCCGATGAGCAGGCGCAGGACGACCGATGTGTCGAGCCCGAGGCTCACCGGCGGATCTTCTGACCGCGTGCTCTGCCCAGCGCTATGCTGTTGCGAACCGAATCCATGTCGTGCCTGCCCTCTGCGTTGTCGGCGAAGTGCCGCAGGGCGCCGAACCAGCCGGGTTTCTCGAAACCACCGGTATCCCCTTGGCGGCGACCGGATTCGCGCTCACCTTCGCTCAACCAGTCGCAGAACAACTCGATCGCGACCTCGCGCACGGGGCGTCCCTCCATCGCACTCTTTGCCTTCACTCGCCGGTAGATGTCATCGGGGATGTCGATGGTTGCTTTCATGGGAACATGAAAGCCGTATTCCTGTACTCCTGTCAAGTCGTAGCCTGGTCGTCGAGCTGGCGTCCATTTGTTGGCGCCGCGGTGCCGGGCAAGTCGCCGCCCGGCGTACTTTCAATCGCCGATCAGGCAGAAAGTCGTGCCGCTGACGAGGATGGATCGCTCGTCGATGGCGGCTCCGTGCTGGCGGGCGCGATCCAGTGCGCCGCGCCGATCTTCGACTGCCAGGTCGATCTGCGACAGGCCGCTCTCGTTGGCTTCTTTGTTCTCGGTGAATCGCAGTGTTCCTCGATCGAGCTGGATGTGCCAGCCGTCATTGGTTCCCTCGGCCGGCTGGTTGAGAATCTCGCTCCACCGATTGGCGCGTTGCCGGGGGTCGGGATCGGCGATCTCGGCGGCGAGCACGGCGCGGGCGTTGCCGGTTTCGCTGAGCCGGTGCCAGTTGGGGCCGGCCCAACGCCAGGAATCGGGTGGAATGGGTTGATCGAGCGAAAGCAGCGGGCCGCCTGTGTCACGCGGGTGCAGGTGTATGCCGCTGATGTCGTCGAGCTCGGCGCTCCAGACGATTCGTACGCCGAGCGACTCGACGCGTTCGCGATCGCTGCGGTAGTCATCGGACTGAATCATGACCATGTAGCCGCAGTCGCCGCCACGGCGTGCGCGATAGCGACCGGCCGCCGTGTCGTCGCGAATCGGCGACACGACTTCGAGGAAGGTGTCGCCGATGGTCAGGACTTCGTTGCGCAGGCCGAAGTATTCGACTCCAGGATCGTTGAAGCCGGCGGCGAGGCCGAAGATGTCGCGGATCTGGGCTACGGTGCCGTCGAGGTCGGCGGCTACCAGGACCAACTGTCGTATGCGCATTTTTTTGAGACTCGCTTCCTCCTTCGCCAAGGCTCCGGAGGACAGGTTACTCGTAGGCGAAGGCAAGGCGGAGGCAGGGGGAGGTCTCGCTTCGCGAGGTAGTTTTTCATCGTGGGAGAGTCAGGCGCTCCAGCTCGGGCGGGACTTCATCCTTTCCATCCAGGCGTTCACGTTGTCGAATCCGCTGGTGTCGATGCCGAAGAACTCGATGAGCTCGAGCCACGGCGCGCAGGCGCAGTCGGCGATCGAGAAGTCGCCGGCGATGTACTCCACACCATCCAGCTGGCGGTCGAGCACGCTCAGGATTTCCGGCATCCGCTGGCGGCCGCGCGCGAGGATCGCCTCGTCGCGCTTGTCGGGGGCGCGGCGAAACATCTGGAAGCCCATCGGACCCATGTAACCGTGGATGCTGGTCTCGCCGAAGGTGAGCCACTGGTAGACTGCGCCGCGAGTGGCGAGGTCGCGCGGCATCAAGCCGGCGTCGGGGAACTTGTCGGCGAGGTAGAGCAGGATCGCACCCGACTCCCAGACGATCGTGCCGTCGTCGTCGAGGGTGGGGATGCGCCCGAGCGGATGGATGGTCTTGTACGCGTCGGTCTTCTGTTCGCCGGTCATCAGGTCGACCTCGCGAGACTCGAACGCCGCACCCGACTCGATCAAGCCGAGCCGCGCCCGCTTGGCATTGGGACTCGCCGCCATCTCGTAGAGGATCATCGTCATCGTTTGTTACCTCGCTGATTCGTGTCCAGCAGCGATAGCCCGTGAAGGCGTGAGTTGCCAAGCTCAGACCGGACTCCCGGACGATCGTGCCGTCGTCGTCGAGTGTCAGTGTATGCCTTTGTCTACGAGGGAAGCGGGTTTCAGGCGAAGGTTCACCAGAAGACGCGGGACGTCTCGACTACCAAACTAAGGGTGCGTCAACCGCACGATTGGCTTCGCTACTCCGTAGTGGTTGCCGATCAAGGCGTACTCGGGAGCTCTCGCACGAGCTCTTTGAGTCCGATTGCCTCCACGTCGTTGGCGAGTGGGAATCGTTCGGCGAGCGGTGTGATGGCGTATCGACGAGTCGCACCGATGTCGACGCAGCCCTGGTGAAAGCCGCGGCTGGGTTTCGGAGTTGCGGTGCGTTTGATTTCCGCTGCGACGACTTCGCTGCGTGGCCCTTCCATCACCAAATCGATCTCGGCTCCCGCCGCCGTCCTGTAGTAGCTGCTCTTCCAAGTATCGGGCAGGCGGGTGAGAATCTGCTCGATGGCGAACGCCTCCCACGATTGGCCGCACAGAGGGCTGCCGAGGAGTGCTTCCATGTCCGGAACGTTGCTCAGGCGGTGCGCCAGTCCGGAGTCGCGAACGTAGATTTTTTGACTCTTGACCAGTCGCTTGGTCACGTTGCCCGACCACGGTTTCAGTTGCCGCAGCATGTAGAGGTCGGTAAGGACGTCGAGGTAATGGCGCACCGTGTGTCCGCTGATCCCTAGTGCGCCGGCGAGGCGGGCGGCGTTGAGTTGTCCGCCGGGATTGACTGAGATCATCGACCACAGCCGTCGCGTCAGCTCAGCCGGCAGCCGCGTGCCGAGCTGGGGAATGTCGCGCTCCAGATAGGTCGAGACGAAGCTGCCCCGCCATTGCCAACTCGTTTCGTCGTCGGCTGCGAGGTAGCTGCTGGGAAAGCCGCCGCGTAGCCAGAGTCGATCGAGATCGAGAACACCGGCGGCGTGCACTTCGGTGATCCCGAACGGCGATAGCTCCAGGTACGCGATTCGCCCGGCGAGCGACTCTGAGGATTGTCGCAGCAGATCGCGCGACGCCGAACCGAGCACTAGATACTGACCTGCGCTTTCCCCCCCGCGAATGCGCTCGTCGACCAGCGCTCGCAAGAGTGGAAACAGTTGGGGGCGACGTTGGATTTCGTCGATGACGATCAATCGCCCCGTTTGTCGGCGCAGATACAGCTCTGCCTCGTCGAGTTTCCGCAGATCCGAGTCGAGCTCGAGGTCGAGGTACAGCGGGTCGGCACCCTCCCAACGCAACTGGTGCGCCAGCGTAGTTTTTCCGACCTGCCGCGGACCCAACAGTGCTACGACTGGAAATGCGCCGAGGGATTTGAGGAGATCGATTCCGAGATCTCTGGACAGCAACATACCTTGTAATTATGCACCATAGATTCCTAATTACAAGGTAATCGCCCTTTTTCAAGCTGGTGTCGAGAGTCCGTGTCCGACATGCCAGTTCGTGCTTTGCGAACTGGTGGGCGTGTCAATTTGTGATTGACCTGGTGGGGGATTCGGGCGGTAGGGTACCTGCTACTTGGAAACTCCGGGCACGTTGATGGCCCACGTTTCGGGGGGAGTAGAGGTGACTACCTTGCAATTGCCGAAGAGCGTACGCCCACAGGGGTATTATCAGAAAGGACTGTGGCTCTACTCGGATGCGACGAGCTACTCGCCTGGCGACAGCGCCGTGTTCTTCGTCTCGAGTCCGGTAGCCGAAGTCTCGTGCGTGGTTTCCCGAGTGGGGGCGACGGAAAAGCCGGTTCACGAAAGGTCGGGGTTGCGAGCGGGGCACCACGATGTGCCGGCGCACGGCTACCGCGACGGTTGCGGCTGGCCCGAGGCGTTTGCGGTCGAGATCGGTTCTGATTGGCCTTCGGGCTACTACCGCATACGGCTGCGCGCCGGTGAGCTCGAGGCGGAGCACTTCTTCGTCGTGCGATCGGCGAATCCGGGTGCCGGTGCGCGGATGGTTCTGGTTCTCGCGACCAATACCTACCAGGCCTACAACTCCTGGGGCGGACTGAACCTCTACGGCAACGACGCTTCGTTTGCCGATGATGCCGGTCAGTTGAGCGACCGGCCGTCGCCGTCGCCGGTGGTGGCTTGGGATCGACCGTACTCGCGCTGCCTGGTGGCCTCGCCGGTGCCGACCCGAATTCCCGCCCTGGCACAACGAGCGGCGGGCGAGGGCCCGGGACTGCCGGAGCAGGCGATGGCCCTCATCGAAGCCGGTGCCTCGGTTTGGGATATGCCGGCCGGTTTCGTCAACAAGTGGGAACACCAATTCGTAGCCTGGGCGGAGCGCGCGGGCTTTGCGCTCGACTACCTGGCGCAGTGCGACCTCGATCGCGAAGCGAACGCTCTGGACCCGTACGCGAAGTATCTGAGCGTCGGACACGATGAGTACTGGACGTGGGATGAGCGCGACGTCGTCGAAGCTTTCGCCGACGCCGGCGGTCACGCGGTGTTCTTCTCGGGCAACACCTGTTTCTGGCAGGTGCGCTTTGAACGCGCGGGACGGTCGATGGTCTGTTACAAGTTCGGCGGCCCAACCGATGATCCGCTGCTCGGCGGCGATCGCCAGAACCGAATCACCAGCATGTGGTCGGATCCGCTGATCGGCCGTCCGGAAACGCAGATGACCGGTGTGAGTTTCAGCCGCGCCGGCTATGCGCGTGTCGGATACGCGGGGTCGCGCTCGTCCGGGGGATACACGATCTACCGCCCCGATCACTGGTCGCTCGCCGGCACCGATCTCTTCTACGGCGACGTTCTGGGAGATGCCTCGACGCTCATCGGTTACGAAACCGATGGTTGCGCATTTCGATTCGAAGACGGCTTACCGGTTCCGACTGGCGAAGACGGCGCCGACGAGGAATTCGAGATCGTCGGCCTCGCCACGGCGACTCTGGGAGAGCCGGAGGTGACACCGACACCCGGATTGCTCGGCCAGGACGACGTCCGTTTCATTGCCGGCCGTGTCTTTGGCGGCGACGTCGACCGGGCCCTGCGCGGCCACGCGACCTTCGGCAGCTACCGCCGGGGTCGCGGTGAGGTCTTCAGCGCCGGGACCACGGAGTGGGCGTGGGCGCTCGGTGATCCGATGATCGACCGCATCACGCGCAACGTTCTGCAGCGAGAACTGTCGTAGGTGCCGTGTTGGAAAGGTGGACTCGACCTACTCGCCGCTGAAAACGGGGCGGCGCTTTTCGAGGAAAGCCATCATTCCCTCGATCTGATCTTTTGAGCTCGCGCACCGGTTCACCGCGGATCGTTCCTCGGCGAGTGCATCGGCCAGCGGCGCCTCGCCGGCGCCGACGACGCAGCGCAGGACGCCCGCTACTGCCAGTGGCGGCATCGCAGCGAGCTCGAGAGCCAGGTCGTGCGCCGCTTTTTTCAGCGCTTCCAGCGGGTACACCTCGTGCACCAAGCCAATGGAGTGGGCTTCGGGGCCGCTGATCTTTTTGGCACGCAAGATCATGTCGAGTGCGCGGTCGCGACCGACACAGCGGGTGAGACGCGCCGTTCCGCCCCAGGCGGGGACGGTGCCCAGGTCGAGCTCAGGGAGACCGATCCGCGCGCCCTCGCTGGCGGCGAGGCGGAAGTGACACGCCAGGGGCAACTCGAGCCCGCCGCCGAGGCAGTATCCGAAGAGTGTGACGATCGACGGCTTGTCCATGTTCTCGATCGCTGCGAGCACGCGCAGGCGCTGGTCGAGAACCGCCTCGAAGCCACCGCGCGCAGCGGCGCCGCTGGTCAATTGTTTGAGGTCCATGCCGACGGAGAAGTTTTCGTCCCCCGCCGCGGTGAAGACGAGCACGCGGACCTCAGGGTCTTTGGCAGCCTCGTCGACTGCCTGCTCGACGGCGTCCATGTACTCGAACGACATCCGATTGATCGGTGCGTCGTTGTTGGTGAGTGTGAGAACACCGTCGCTGCGTTCGATGAGGAGTGGTTGGTCGGCGGTCATCTTCTTCGATCTCCTCCTGCGACCCGGCGGGAAGCGCTGAGTCGCCGGCGAATCAACTGTCGATCCGCGACGGATCGGAAAAGGCGAGCAGTGCCTCGCGGTCTTCTTCCAGGACGAACCCGGCGGCGATGGCCGTATCTGTCGCGCTCTCGTAGAGCTGCTCGTACTCGGCTGGCGAGGCGTAGAGCTCGGCGATTCGCGTGGCGGGGAGTGGCGTCGTCGAACCCAGCAGAAGACAGAGGAGCGATGGGTTTGGCCCTGGATCGCCGGTGAGCACTTCGACGGGTACGTCGACCGGCGGAGTCCGCACACCACCGAGTGCGATACCGTCGGCATCGCGTCGCAGCTCGGCTGGTTCGTCTGCGGTCAACTCCAAGCGCGGCGCGGTGGGCGGCGGTGTTCCGGTTCTCACCCACACGTCGAGATGGCGGAACGCCGCCTTGGCGACGACGTGGAGCGGGCCGTCGTTGATGGGGGTGCCGCAATCGATCGAGTCGGCGATGAAACCGAGTAGGTGCGCATCCGCGTGGGCGGTACCGCTGACCTCCCACAGCCGGAAGGTGTCTGTGTCCGGCTGTCGAACCACGAGCGAATTGAGCACTCCACGTACGTCCCCTTCGGCCTGCAATTCCGTTACGGGCGAGCTCAGGTCGGTGCGAAAGATGGGCGTGACTCCGCCCAGGCTGCCGGCGAGATCGGCAAACTCTCCGGGGCCGACCAGCGGTAGAGAAACCGAGGCGCGGCTGTGCACGAAAAAGCCGTCAAAGACATGGGTGAGCGGCTGCACGCCGTTGTAGTAGGTGGTGAGAGCGATTGCCGATTGCGACTCGCCGGCTGCGATGACCCGCTCGGCTCGCAGGTCGCCAAGGGCGGTGGAGCCCTGGCGCGCTGCGCGCGCAACCTGGGTGAAAATGTCGAATGCGAAACCGTCGCCGGGATGCGATAGCGTTGCGTAGCGGGCGGGATCGATGTTCTTGAGTCCTTCGCCAGCCAGCCCCTCGCCGCCCGGTGCGGCGACGAGCACGGGGCCGCCCTCGACGCCGATGATCTGCGCCGAGACGCCAATCCAGACGTGACCTTGCCGAATCAACTCCTCTTGGAGGCTATCGAAGTCCGGTTGCGCGTCGAGCCCGCCGCTGACATTGAGCCATTCGACGACGGCGGTGCCGCTGAAGGCGGCTGAATCGTCGGGGTAGCGCACCAGCGCGCGGGTGCGATAGGGCGCCGTGCTGTCGGCTTCGAAGGTCCACTGTCCGTCTTCGGAAAGCTCCCCGACTGCTCGATAGGACGTTGCAACTCCGGCGGCGACGAATTCTCGCTCTACGTAGCCCGGAAACGTCTGACCGAGGTTGACCGACCCGATGAATGGACCGTTGCCGCCCGTGATCTCTTCCGAGAGATCCGCGACCGGTCCTGTCGGTGACGGTCGGGCGGTATCGGAGTCGTCGTCACCGCAACCGATTGCGGCCACCATGACGCAAGCCAAGAAAACGAATGTGACGCTGGTTCGACCGCACTTCCCGTTCATCTTGATTCCCCATCTTTCGTCGAAGATCGTTGCCGGATGGAGTCTCTCGTACTTTGCCGAGTCTTCCTCGGGCAAGCGATCTATCGCGGATATCTCACCGACTTTCCACTGCGCGGGCGCAGAGACAGCAACCACGGAACGGGCTGCTGGCGCTGTGGTGATCATTTTATTTCGTTGCGACTGGATCTGAGCCTGTGTAGCTTTGTGGTTTGAATGCATGCGACAAGGACGGTGACCCCCATGCGAATTCAATTCTCGCGAGTTTCGAATCTGCGGTTCGTCGTTGGATACGCGGCGAGCTTCGGATTCGCGGTTTCGGCTCCGTGTTTGGGTGGTGTCGCGGTGACACCGGACGTCGAGCTGGATCTGCTGGCGACCCTCAGCGATCAGGTCGTCCACATCGCCAACACGGGGGTTGCTGGCGACGATCGGCTGTTCCTGGTGCGCAAGATCGGTGTCATCGAGATCTATGACGGGGCGAGTGTGGCCGGCACGCCGTTCCTCGATGTCCAGAGCATCGTCTTCGGCACGAATCTCAGCACCGGTGACGAGCGCGGCTTGCTCAGCATCGCCTTCCATCCCGATTACGCGAACAACGGCTATTTCTACGTGAACTACATCGACAACGGCCGTGAGACGGTTGTCGCGCGCTACCAGGTGTCCGCGGATGCCAACGTCGCCAACGCCGGCAGTGCGCAGCAGGTCGTCGAGATCAATCAGACCGCCAGCAATCACAACGGTGGCCAGATTCAATTTGGTCCTGACGGCTATCTCTACGTCGGCATGGGCGATGGCGGTGGTGGTTGCGATTCGTCGGGTAGTGGGTGCAATGCCCAGAAGACGGATTCTCTTCTCGGGGCGATGCTGCGAATCGATGTCGACGGCGACGACTTTCCGCTCGACGCCACGCGCAACTACGCCATTCCGGCGACCAACCCTTTTCTCCTCGATGCCGGGGTCGAAGATGAAATCTGGGCCTATGGCTTGCGCAATCCCTGGCGCTTTTCCTTCGATCGAGCCACCGGTGACATGTACATCGGAGACGTCGGCCAGAGCGGCACGACGAGGCGCGAAGAGGTCAACTTCCAGGCAGCGGCGAGCAGTGGCGGTCAGAACTACGGCTGGCCGGTCGCCGAGGGAAACCAATGTGCCCCCGGGACCTGCGGTACCGGCAACTGCCCGACGCCGATTCCGGCCTGTGGCGCACTTACCTTTCCCCTCTACGCATACAACGGCGGGTGTTCGGTGATCGGCGGCCATGTGTACCGCGGCGCCGACATCCCGGGCCTGGTCGGGCGCTACGTCTTTGGCGACTACTGCTCCAGGGATATCGTCGCCCTCGACGTGACGACGCTCGCCGATTCGGTGGTGGCCGACACCGACCACGGGCTGACCAGCTTTGGCGAGGACGTCGACGGCGAGCTCTACGCTGCCGTCGACTCCAGCGTCTACAAGCTGGTGCCCGCCGGAGTGCCGACTGCCAGCGCGACGGCGACGCCGACCGCTACGGCTACCTCGACGCCGAGTGCTACCGTGACGCCTACGCCAACCGACACATCGACGGCGACGCCAAGCGCGACGGCATCGGCTACGGCGACATCGACGGCGACCGCAGTGGGCGGTGCAACCCTGGACGTCGACGGCAACGGAATCGTTCAGGCGCAGACGGATGGCGTTTACGTCTTCCGCACGCTTCTCGGCCTCGACACCATCGTCCCGCTATCGTTTCGGGCGTTGGATCCGACGATTGCTCCGGACGCCGTGATCGCCGCCGCCGTGGCTGCCCTCGGCACCGCCCTGGATGTCGATGGCAACGGCGCGATCCAAGCGCCGACTGACGGTGTCTACGTCTTTCGCCGCCTCCTCGGCCTCGACACCATCGTTCCGACCGCGTTTCGACAACTCGATCCGAGCATTCCGCCAGATTCGGTGATTGCGGCAAACGTGGATGCGATGCTGCCGTAGAGGTGACCGTTTCGAGTGCCCGTTTGGCGGTCGCCGTCGGGTCGACTACGGTGCGTTGGCTGAGGGAGATATCGAACACCAACCGGTGCCGGCGGTCGCTGTGTCGGGGACACGCCGCGCGCGCGTTTGAGTGTTCGCGATAGCTCGGTGAGCACGGCGAGGAGCGCATCGATGGCGAAGCGGGACGAGTTTGACGTTTGCGTGATTGGCACGGGAGCTGGCGGTGGCGTGATGATCCAGGAGCTCACCGCGGCGGGGTTTCGCGTCGTCGCCCTGCAGCGCGGACCGTTTCTCGAGCCAGCGGACTTCCACGATGACGAGCTACAGACGATGATTCGCGACGAGGTGTTTTCGTCCGATCAGGTCGAGACCTATCGCTACGACGAGAACAGTCCGACGGAGACGGGACGCTTCAACCACATGGCGAACTGCGTTGGCGGCACGATGACCCATTGGGCGGCGTGGTCGTGGCGCTTTCGGCCGGACGAGCTCAAGGTCTTGTCGACCGAAGGGCCGGTCGCCGGCGCGAGTCTCGCCGACTGGCCGGTGTCCTACGAGGAGATGGAGCCCTTCTACGAGCGTGCCGAGTGGGAGTTCGGCGTCTCCGGTGATGCGGCGGCGAACCCCTCCGGCGCGCCGCGCAAGAAGGGGTATCCCAATCCGGCGCATCCCGGGCGGGTGGCCAGTGACCGGGTTGCCAAGGCGCTACGCAGCCTCGGACACCACCCGTTTCCGACTCCGGTGGCAATCAACTCGAAGCCCTACGCAGGTCGCCCGGAATGCGCCTACGGCGGCTCGTGTCTCGGCTACGGCTGCCCGGTCGGCGCCAAGGCGACGACGTTGTCGGTGTGCATTCCCAAGGCGCTGGCGACCGGCAATCTCGACTTGCGAGCCAACGCGACGGCGCGCGAGATCACACTCGACGATCAGGGCCGGGCGCGCTCCGTGATCTACCTGGACGGCAAAGGAAAAGAGCACGAGGTCTTTGCGCGTTCCATCGTCGTCGCCGGCAATGCGGTCGGCACGCCGCATCTGTTGTTGATGTCGGCGAGCGGCAAGCACCCGCAGGGGTTGGCGAACTCGAGTGGCCTGGTCGGCCACAATCTGACCCTGCATCACATCGCGGCGGTGGGGTTCACGGTCGACGAGCCGGCGCGCTCCAGCACCGGTTTGCACACCCACATTGCTTTCGACGATTTCCACGCCAGCGATGCCAAGCGCGGTTTCATTCGAGGCGGTGTGGTCGGCGAAGCCAACAGTGCCGTCAACCAGCCGCTGATGTACGCGCTGACGACGCACCTGGGTTGTGGCGAGCGCAACTGGGGCAGCGATCTGAAGAACTACCTGCGCCGTTTCCCGCGATCGGTCGGCATCGCCGCCGTTCTCGAGGATCTGCCGATGGACATCAACCGCATCGACCTCGACCCAACCGTGAAAGACGGCCACGGACTGCCGGCACCGCGCATCACCCATCGCCAGCATGCCAACGACTACGCGATGAATCGTTGGTTCACCAAGAAGATGATGGACGTCGCCGACGCCGCCGGTGCCATCGAGAAATGGGATCTCGAGTTCTACTCGCTGCCGACCGAGCGTTCAGCAATGAAGGGCTTCATGCACTTTCACGGCACCTGCCGCATGGGCGACGATCCATCGCACTCGGTCGTCGACCGCTGGTGCCGCTCTCACGACGTAAAGAATCTGTGGATGGTCGACGGCAGCGTCTTCCCGACGTCGGGTGGTTACAACCCGACGCTGACGATCCTCGCCAATGCCTATCGAGTTGCCGATCGCTTCGTGCGCGAAGCGAAACGGCAGAACATCTGAGGGGGTGGACGATGCCGCAGAACGTTTCCCGGCGTGACGTCTTGGTCCAGGGCACACTCTACGGCGGCTCGCTTTGGGTGATGCTCAACGCGCCGCGCCCGCTCGCCGCGCAGGCAGCTCGAGAGTCCTCGAAGCCGGAGGTGCTTTCTCCGGCGCAGTGGAAGACGGTCGAGGCGATTACCGGTCGCATCATTCCGACCGACCACGAGCCCGGAGCGATCGAGGCGGCCTGCGTCAACTTCATCGACAAGGCGCTGGCGCACGAGGACGCCGCCGCCAAGCCGCTCTACGCCGCCGGTGTCGCCGGTATCGACGCCGTCGCAAATGTGCGCTTCGAAAAGAGCTTCGCCGAGCTCGAAGCGACACAACAAGACGAAGTCCTGACCTCACTCGAGGCCGGCCAAGCCAGCGGCTGGCCGCACGCGGAAATCGGCCAGCAACTGTTCTTCGAGACGGTGCGCGCGCACACCATCATGGGATTTCTCGCTGACCCGAAGTACGGCGGCAACCGCGACTACGCCGGTTGGAAGGTCGCCGGCTACCCCGGCGGTGGCCACCACCTCGGCGGCTACTCGCCGCGGCAGATGATGGCGAAAGACAAGATCAAGACCGCCTGGGGCGAGGACGTGTGACGACAGAAGCGCTGGTCTGACCAGTGTAACCCCGCGAAAAGGCTCGGCTTCGTGTGGAGTTCCTGGCAGGATTCTCGGCTGCGGGCGCCGTTTTGCCCGCAGAATCGTGCTCGTAAAGCAGGTTTCTGCGCGGCGCGCGCCAAACGGTGCGATTTCCGGGTCGAAATGGGCCTCGCAAGCACCCATATGAGAGGACTACTGCTGAGCTTGTTCAGTGTTTGCAGTGGGTTGCGTTGGTCTGACCACGTTTGTCGCTGACCACTTTGGCGAGCGGGGGTGGTAGGCGTGTGTCGCGGCCGTGTTTGAAACGCAGTGCGCATTTCGCGCAGCCGCTGCCGATCGTTTCGTGTGCGTCGACGCCCATGTTCATCAGACGACTGTAGGCGACGTCGAAGAAGTTGCAGTAGGGTTTTAGATCGGTCAGCCCTTCGGCATCGAAGTGCTTGTTGACGGCGCACTCGGAAAAGACCAACGACATTTCGCCGTCAGCGCGCTC
The DNA here is from genome assembly GCA_965216585.1 of uncultured Binatia bacterium (SeqCode). GTDB lineage: Bacteria > Desulfobacterota > Binatia > HRBIN30 > CADEER01 > CADEER01. The sequence continues at coordinate 3,407,984 of CBDCGC010000003.1, forward strand.
TTCGACCTCGTAGACGAAGTCACTCGGGTACTCTCTCTCTTGCGAGCGAGCCGCCTGGTTGCGGAAGTAGCGCCGGCTCGGTGCGCTGAAGGCGAGCCGGCCGATTGCTTTCAAGAGCCATGGCGGCAGCTTGCGCAAGTGGCGGTCGGTGAGCTCGAATGCGACGGAGATAGTGTCCTCAGCCGTCTTGCCGCTTCGTTTCATCGCCTCGTGAAACGCGACCAGCCAGCCGACGATGACCATGACGGGTGCAAAGGCGTTGCGCCGTCCACCGATGTCGGGGATGCGCGCCGCGGCGGCCGGATAGGCTCGCCGGGCATCGTCCATGACGGTTGCGGCGAACGGCTCGCCCCAACGCTCGGCGAGCACCGTTTGGGCTCGCCGAGCGAAGTAGTCGAAGAGTTTCAGAACGCCGAAAACGGTCCGTCGGCCCAGGTTCCTTCGCTGAGCGCGCGTTGGCCGTCACTGGAGGGATGGAAGCAGTCGATCGAAGAAATGTCGTCCGGCTGCACCTGGTAGTTCCACACAGACCACGTGAAGTCCCAATAGAGGTTGGGCGACAGCGCATTGGCTTGCGATGAGACGGATGCCAGGAGTTGGTTATACTGCAAGTTGATCGCCTGCAGGTTGAGGCGGTCCTGCTCGCTGTTGAAGGGCGACAGCATCGAGCCGCAGGGGAAGCCGATCAAGGTGCCGAGCCAAATTGTCTCGCAGTCGAGGCCGAAGAGGCCGGTTTGGTTCTTGCCCACGTCATAAAGCTGCTTGATGTCGGGCACCGATGCCGTGTAGACGGTCGCACCGGGCGTGAGACCGCCGCCCAGGCCCCAGATACTCGGGTCGAGGACGAAGATCCCGTCGATATAGTCGTAGATGTAGTCCAGCGGCGTCGGCACCTCCGCCTGTGTGTCCTGACAGATGTCGTTGCCGCCGAGCTCGACGGTGACGTAGTACGGCGTCGAGGAAAGACCGGCGGCGGCCTGCGTGTCCATGTCGTCCATGTCGGCGCCGTTGACCGCGCCGTTGACGTTGCTGTTGACGCCGAAAGCGGCATCGGCGCGCTGGTTGTGGCTGTTGACGTTCTCCAGGCCAAAGAGCCACTCCCAGAATCCGAAGTAGCCGTTGACCCAGGACTCACTGGGATTCTCGAGCAGATTGTTCGAATCGAAAGCTGTCGTGATGCTGTCGCCGATGCCGTGGAGGCGCGTCGGCTGCAGTCGTGCCGGTTTTGCGTAGGCTGCCACCGACAGCGTGAGAATCGAGGCGGTTGCCACTGCGGTCAATCGACGTGAGAGTTTCCTCATCTTTGTCTCCCCCTCCGTTTGTGGATTTGGGTCTATCTACTCCCTTTGCCGCGATTCCTCAAATGTTCTTTTGCCAGCGTCGCCTCGAGAATTGCCAACCCCTGAAAACCTCGCCGTGGCGTGACGCCGATGACCCACGAAGGTATGGCGTCGCGGAAGCCGAGACGTTGGGCTTCTTCGGTGTCGTCGAGGATGCGCACGGCCGTGCGCGGATCGGCGCGACAGGCCGCCGTCGGCGCCGCCAGGTCGAGGTCGCGCAGGATCCGTTGCGGCGCGGCGTCGGGGGTGGCAAGCCGCGCTGCGATGTAGCGATGCTGCCCGCCCACGGCTCGCGCGCACTCGATGGCGAGGGCGTCGAGGAACGGTGCGAGCGCGGCGTCGGGGAAGTGATGCCGGTAGGCGAAATCGATGGTGTCGCCGTGCTTCCTCTGCAGCTCGCCGGCGATTTTCGAAGTCTGGGCGCAGTGTTCGCACTCGATGGTCGCGAACAGGTCGACGGGAATCGAAGTGTCCGGAGTGCGGTCGCGCTTTGGCGACACCACCGGATCCGCGGGGAGATCGAGATGACACTCGCCGCGCGTGCTCTCGATCATCTGGCGCAGGTAGGCCATGCGCCGCTCGGTTCGCGCGACCGCGCTCAGGGCGATGCGCGCTTTCATCAGTGACGGCGGATCGGTGTTGCCGTAGCGATTGCGTGCCGCCGTCTCGACTTCGGCTGCGCTCGGTGCCGCGCCGCCCTCGACCTTTTCGAGCAGTTCTTCGACGCTCACTCCCTGCGCGGCGGCGCGGCGGGCGAGGATCAGTGGGTTGGAGTAGTCGATCTCGAATTGCCGGCAAGCGGTTGCGACGATGCCGGCGCGGCGGCGGTAGAGCGGAAACGCGGCGAAGTTTTCGATCTCTTGGCGCGTGATCGGAGATCCGAGACATTGCGCGGCGACCGCCGGCAACTTCGGCTCGCCGCGCGCCAGCGTCGTCTCAGCGGCCGCAACCATTTCATAGCGGCCGGCGATCTCGGCCTCGAGCCGGGCGTTGGTCTCGTCGCGGTAGCGGCGGACGTGCAGGGCGTGGGCGAGGGCGCGGTTGTCGAGCGGTCGTCGACTTTGCGAACGAGCGGCGGCGAGATCTCGGGGGGATGGAGTCGAAGCCGTCCAGATGCGCGCGCGCCAATCACTGGCGCTGACCTTCTCGCGGGCGAGGAGGGATTGCAGTGCGCGGTCGCGACAGACGGCAGCGGCCGCCGCCTTTTGAATCGCAGCGATGGCGCTCCACTGCTGGCTGATGGCGCCGTCGAGAAGCCTATCGATCTCAGCCAGCACGACGACCTCTCCGTCGATCGTTCCAGCTCGGTCGTCGAGCGTCAGCGCTACTGTGTTGGTCGCCAGGGCGCAGAGCAGGGAGGAGAGGGCGATGGCGGTCGTCAGGGTGCCTCGCGCCATTCGCCCCCCTCGCGAACTTCGACCGAACCGGGCTCGGCGATACCCAATTGCACCGCGATCTCGTCTTCGAAGCGTTTGCGTACTTCGCCATCGCCTGGCGCAGTCGCTTCCTCCGGTCGCAGCGACACGCCGGGTTCTCCTTTGCGCGTTTCGGCGAGCAGCTCGCTGACGCCCATGCCGGTTTGATCGATGATGTCGTTCTCGATCTCGCGCAAGCGTGAGCGCAGATCCGGCGCCTCACCTTCGTCTGCCGCAGCGATCTCGCGTCGCAGATCGCGAAAGCGGAGCAGGAGCTCGATCGCGGCAGTGCGGGTGTCGGCGTCGAGCTCGTCGTCATCAAAGGAGCTCGCGAAGCGCCGTTCGAGATCGGCGCGCACGGTGTCGCGAAACTCCGGTGATTCCGCCCCGGCTTGGTGCGGCGCGACCGCCTCGCGCCGGCCCGGCCGCGGCTCGGCTGAATCGCGCCGCCGCTCCACCGCGCTGCGATCCACTGTGCGCGAGCGGCGGGCGAGGCGTTCGGCGGCGCGGCATTCGGTGAGCTGGCGGCGCAGGTCGCGCGCTTCGCCGACCGCCGCATCCGCCCTCTGTGCCTGTTCGCGGTAGTCGCGACGACTCTGCCGCACCTGCCAGAGCGCGACCGCGGCGATGACCGCGGCAATGGCGGCTATCGCGATCAAGGGCGTAGAGCGTATGGAATCCATGGCAGCGACGCGGGAAGTATTATCGAGAAGACTAGCACGGCCGCGTCCGCCTCGCCTCGTGGTCGTCAGCAGCCGTTGAGGCTTTTTTGCACGGCAGTGACGAGCTCGTCGATCTCGACCGTGCCACTCGCATCGGTGTCGCCGTTCTGACACTCACTGGCCGTCGCGCGGTCGAGGGCGATGCGGACGAGGGTGATGAGCTCGTCGATGGTGACGGTTCCACTGGCGTCGCAGTCTCCAGCGCATGCTTCGCAGGCGAGTGTGCAGGGGGTGGGTGTCGGCAATGCCGGCGAGCGCCGCAGAACGAGATCGGCACATTGGTAGTAGATGTCGTTACCGGGAATCGTGAAAGGCGGTTTGTCGTACATGACTTGAATGACCTGCAGCGTACAATTGTCGCACTCGACGTCCGGGAGCCGCACGGTCGCCCGACTCACGCCACCCTGGGTGTCGGCGATACCATCGGCGAGGACCGTGTGGTTCGAATACAGCTCGATCGACATCGATTGCGAGTCGCACTCGTCCAGGCAGAGGGGGTCGATGAAGTCATCGTCGCCGTCGGCATCGAAAGAGATGCGGAAATGCCCGGGGTGATCGATGTACTCATCCCAGACGACGTCCAGCCTCGAACCCGCTTCGAGCACCGCCACGTTGGCCGAGCGTGCACCGCCGTCGCGACCGCATGGCCCCGTTTTGAGCACCGTATCGCCATAGCGTGACGGCGGAGTGCGCAGCGCCAGATGCGCGGCTGCCGGTACCGCGAGGGCTACACTCACCAACACTATCGGAGCCCGCGGAATCACCGGACGACCATAGCAGGCGGCGGAGGATCAGGTATCGCGTCGGCTCTTGCGCTTCGCCCGCTCTGGCGCGGGTCGACGTACGTCTGCAACGACCAGGGGGTGCGCTGCGATGATCCGTCGCGCCGATTTGGTACACGCCGTGAACGATCGACCGGCGAGGCTCCTCTCGACGCCGTACTCCGTCGAAGTGTGGCGAGACTCGCGTCAGTCGTTCATTTCGTCGAGGTTCCACCACGGCGAAATCGCGAACTCGATGGCGTTTTCGAAGACGATGACGTGTTTCGGCCGAGGGCGAACCATGTCGCTCCAGCGAGTGGAGTCCTCGATCTCGACGTTTTTCGGTCTCACCAATCGGGTCTTGGCGTTGACCAAACCGGAATCGTAGAACGTCCGGTCGCAGATACCGTTCAGCCAATAGATGTAGTCGTTGGCTTCGATCCACTCGGGCGCGGCGCGGACCAGCGGGCCGCTACCGGGTGCGCGGCAACGTGCGCTAAAGCGACCGCCGTCGGCGGCGACGGCGCTGGTGTCGATCGCTGTTTCATCGCCGGTGTGGGTGACCTCGCCGCTCATGGTGACGAGGTTGACGCCGTCGAGTGACGGCGTGTCGGAGAGCGCTTCGACGACGAGATAGCGCGCCGTGCCGTGGTCGTCCTCGATGTAGACCGACCACTCCGCGCGTATTCCGTAGGCGAGTCCGGAGACGCGGTAGGTGTTGAGAGTGAGACAGTAGAAGGGATCCTCATCCTCCAGGCAGCGGATCTTCGCCAGTGGGTACGGAAGGTCGAGCTCCTTGCGCAGCTTGGCGACGCGCTTGGGGGCGATCTCGAAGTTGAAGTACACCGAGGGCGGATCGGCCTCGACCTTGAACGGCAACAGCGGCTTGGTGGTGCCGAAGATCAGCCGAAACGCGTCCCGTTGGTAGAGCTGGGAGTAGAGAAATCGTTTCAAGGCGACACGCCCGAGGCGCTGTCCGGGAAAGAGCTTCATTCGTCGTTCCGATCTCGCTGGAAGAATTCGGCGGGCGGCTGCAGGTGGGAGGTTCTCAGTGAGCCGGCGGCCGGCTCACTCGAGCACTTCGCGCCTGCCCCAATACAGGACGAACCACGGGAAGACCAGCCACGGGGCGTTTACCAAACCGAACTTGATCCAGGTGTCGATGAAGGATTCGGTGTTGACGTTGGGCATGCCGGAGAGAATCTCTCCGCCGAAGTACCACGAAGCGGAATAGAGGTGGACGACCGCTGTCGCCATACACAGCAGCACACCGCGTCGATCTCGAAACGCCGAGCGAAAGAGGAGAAGGAGACCTACCATGCCGATCGCGCCGTTGATGACCGAGAGAATTTCGATCATCAGGAAGTCGCCGGAGGGGTTCAGGTAGCGTGCGTCACCACCGTCGATGTAGGCCCACCACGGGTAGGCCCATGCCGCGTCCCCGCTCTGTGCGATGGTGTCGTGCAGCGCGACCCAGGTCGCTTCCCAGGTGAGATGCGTGACGTAGGAAAGAAGCATGAAAGCGACGCAGACGAAGCGGATGCGTTGCATCCGCGACCAACCGCGCAGGCCTGGCAGCGGCCACAGGGAAGCGCTGCAGCCGAGAAAGAGTCCGCAGCCGTAGACGATCGAAAGGATGTCAGCGGTCACCTTGCGGTCGGCGCCGAGGGAGAAGACGGCGAAGGTGGCGAGGGGAAACGCGGCGACGACGCTGCCGAAGGTGAGGAGCCATGCAGCGCGGAGATCGGCCGGTGCCCGTCGATTCGCGTCTTCTTCTCCCGGCATCTCCATCGATCCTTGCGACTCGTCTCGCACGCGGGTCGAATGGGGGCAAGTCGAACGAGGAAAGGCCGGGGCACGGGCAGAGCTGCTACGGATTGACGGCCGTGGGTCGGAAGTTGGAGACCGTCCAGGCCATGCGGTTGATCGCTTTGACGTTGTGAGCGGGGCCGAGCGAATGGCCGCTGTACGACCAGTCACCGAGCGGCGCTCCCATGTACGTCAGGTTGGGATTGGAGAAGTAGGAGATGATCGGGCAGTCGATGCCGATGTCGTTGCAGAGTCTCCTGTACGCCATGATCGTGCGCACCTTGGGGCCGTGCAGGATCCATCCGCGGGCAAAGTAGTCGGCGGTGGGGGCGGAGCCGTCTTCGACGAACGTAGTTTGGTCGTGGTGGGCGCCGAGGATGTGGCCGACTTCGTGTACGAAAGTCAGCGAATCGAGGGCGGGAGGAGTGTGCATGATCGTCACGCCGTAGCCGCGGTAGGTGTCGTTCCAGAAGTTGGAACCTGGATTGTCCGCTGTCGTGCCGATGCGGCGCGTCGTGACCGCCCGACCGCAAGCGCGCCCCTTGTCGATGCCGCACGAGCTCTCGGTGCCGTTCATCACCAGTAGAGCGAGGACGTCGCCGCCCCACTGATCGCGGAGCGAATGCAGGTACTGCAGCCCGGGTGTCGTCTGGTCGCGCAGATTGTTCAGATCCTGCTCAAAGGTCGCTGAATCGACCAGCGTGTAGGAGGCCAGTCGTGCTCCGATCAGTCGCAACTCTACGTACGCCCCGCTGTCGGCCAAAGCCGAATTGGCCTTGGCAACCATGTGTTCCAACGCGGTGTAGAAATCGTAGCCGTAGCTCTGGTCGTCGAACCAATCGACCACCTCGGAGGTGACGCCGATGACGACGTCGATGCGGCGCCGGAGGAGCGTCATCTTGTCGGTGAGCAATTCTACTTCTCGCAGGGTTCGATCCATCTCGAGCTCGAGCCCATCGTCGGCCCAGTCGTTGCTCGGTTCACTCGCGACGCCGTCATCAGGTTCCTTTTTCTTCGTCTCTCTGTAGTCGATGTCAGTCGGCACATCGGTGTCGTCGGCGTCGGGCATCATTTCATCGACGTCGACTTGTACGAGCTCGTGCATCCCGTTGGCGAGTGTGTTCAGGCGATAGGATTGCCCGCCGGTGTCGATCGAAGCGGTCAGCCCGCGCGGGGCGACGGTGAGGACGATGCTGCCCTCGGCTTCGGCGAGGTTGGCGAAGACGTGTGTGAGGTCGCCGGATTTTCGCACCTCCTTGGTGTAGGCGGCGAGAGCCTTTTCCTCGAACCACGGCAGCTCGAACGGAGCTCCGGGCCGGAAGCTCTGGGCTGCCAAGGGGCTGCTCTTCCAGCTCAGGATCTCGCGCAATCCCCCGCCTTCGCGAGAGTCTGCGGCGCTTCGAGTATGGAGAAACACCAGGGCCAGACCGGCCGCGGCGCATCGCAGGAGGCTACGTCGAACAGTCGTCATCATCGACTCCTTATCTGCACAGCTATTTCGCAGTGATCGTGCCAACCCCGCGCCGAGCGCATTGGCCAGTTTTCTTCGGCAGTGGCGGAGGGGTGCTAAGGAGATCACCGCCCCTGGTGTTGAGCTCCGTTTACAGCGCTGCAGCTCGGCCGGCGCGGCGCTTTTTCTGTCCGCGGTGCTGTGCATAAGTGGCGACAGTGGTGGGCGAAGTGACAGGCGAGGGCGGCTGGGGGCGGGTCGTTGGATTGGCGGTGTTTTTTTTCGCCTCGGTCGTGATCGGTTTGTGGCTCTACTCCGGGGCGCTGGATGGGGCGTTCATTTCTGACGACACCTTTTTCGTCGTCGATCTCGCCGAGAACCATGAGCTCGATGGGCGCTTCGTCGCCGCGGCGCTCAACCCGTGGAGCGAGCTCAAGTACGAGGTGATGAACTACGCTCCGCTCTACGTATTGTGCTCGCGTATCGAGTCGGCCGTCTTCGGCCAGCGCACCTACGGCTTTCACGTCGTCAACGTCGTCTTGCACGCGTTGAACGCAACCCTGCTCGTCGCCGTGGTGCGCCAGCTTGGCATGGGGATGCTCGTCGCCGGCGTCGCCGGCGCGTTCTTCTTGGTGCACCCGGCCTGTGTTGAAGCGGTTGCCTGGGTATCGCAGTTGCGATCGATTCTGGCGCTCGCCTGCGGCCTGGGTGCGATCCTCGCGCTGCGCCGGTATCCGCTGCTGGCGACGGCGCTCTTCGTCGCCGCTTTGCTCTTCAAAGTCGCGGCGCTCTTCGCCTTGCCGCTGGCCATTGCGCTCGCTTGGTGCGGGCGAGGGGGCGAAGGGCGGCGTCGGATCTCGTGGTTTTGGGTTTCGATTTGGGCGGTCTGCTTCGCGCTCTACGCCTATCCCCAATTCTCCGCCTGGGGTTACTTTGGTGAAGGCCCGGCGTCGCGCTACGCGGATTCAGCCGAGCACTTGCGCAGCATGGCGGAAATTGGTGTGCGCTATCTCCTCATGGCGGCGACGTCGATTGGCGTGTCGGCGTTTCAAGAACCCGAACCAACGCGTTCGTGGCTCGATCCGTGGTGGCTCGCGGCACTGCCGATCGCGGCGGTCGTGCTCTGGCGCATGGTCGTCACACTGGCGCGCCGCGAAGAAGAGGGTGCGTGGTGGCTCGCCGCGGCGGCTGCCTATGCGCCGATTTCACAGATCACCCCTTTCTATTTCGCCATGGGAGATCGCTACCTCTACTTCGTGTTGCCGCCGCTCATCGTCGCGACGCTGCTGGCGATCGGCGGCGCGAGAGCTTCGAACCATCCCCTTTCCCCCTCCTTGCCAAGGAGGGGGGATCACGGGGAGTCCGATCGGCGCGGTCGGGCGATGTGGGCGGCGATCGCTGCGATGGGGTTGGCACTGCCGATTTTTACCGCTCGCACGATGGCTCGGGCGGAGTTGTGGACGACCCAGGTCCCGCTGGCGCGCGAAGGTGCGGCAAACTTCCCCAACGGCGGTCTCGCCCATTGGCTGCGCACCGTCGAGCTCATCTCGCGCGGCGACGTCAGCGGCGGCCTGCGCGAGTTCGAGGGCGTCATCGACAGGGGGTACCACCAGTACGTGAGCTTGTTCGGCCTGCCGGAGCTGAAACCCTTTCACCAGCATCCCGAGCTCGTCGCGCTACGCGAGCGCCTGGCGCGGATGGAGATCGAGAAGTTCGCACGTCGCGGCGCGCCGTCCCAGCGCCAGGCCCGCATGGTCGCCACGGCCCACTTCTTCTTGCGGGACTACGAAGCGGCGCTGCAGACCTTTGAGGCGGCGCTGCAGATGGACGGCCCGTACCACGACAAGATCCAGGCGGAGATCGCCATCGTTCGCGAGGCGCTCGAGCAATCGAAGAAGGCAAGGCCCTGAGGTGCGCCCAGTCGGGGATGAGGCGGGCGCCCGCGGATGCGCTGGGTGGCGGTGGGTTGCCGAGCGGATACTATGGATGCGACGGTTGCGAGCACTCGCCGAGTGCCGATCGCCGGGTGAGTGAGGTCCCGAGGAGAGCTATGTCTACGAACAGCATGATTCCACGCTTGATTGCACTGGCCGCGGGCCTGGCGCTGCTCGCCTATGTCGCCCATCTGCGCGGGCAGATCGCCGATCTCGAGAACCGTTTGGCGGCGGCGCCGGAGGCAGCACCGCCCGGAGAGGAGAAGGCGGCGCCGCCGGTTGAAACGAATGCGGATTCGCCACCGCCATCGGGTGACGGGCGCAGCCTGGCCCCGTGGCAGCGCAACGCCATTCTCGACGTCCTGTGGTCCGGTGGCGACTACGCGGGCTCACCGGTGTGGTTCCAAACGGTGCCCGACAACGCCGAAGCAGCTTCCTTTCAAAAGGAGTTGCAGTCGGTCTTCGAGGATGCCGAGTGGAAGGTGCAGGACAACAGCCCGGTGAGTTTTGCCATGAAGCCGGGGCTGTATGTGTTTGCCGCCGACGACGAGCCGCCGCTCTATGTCGGTGCGGTCAGCGCCGCCCTGGAGGCGGCGTCGCTACCGCTGGCCTCGGTCGGCAGGGGTTATCGCGCCTACTACGAAGAAAGAAAAGCAGCGAATCCGGGGTGGGTGGGTTTTCCGATGGCGGCCGATCAGACCTTCGTCATCGTCATCGGGCGCGAGCCGGAAGACGCGAGCTGAGACGCCCGGCGGGACCTCGTTCGGCTTCAAACAAAAAGCCCCGCCGGCTCGGCCGGCGGGGCTTCGTTTCAACCTGGAGTTACCTGGTCAGATGTTGACGACGTTCTCCGCCGCCGGGCCCTTCTGACCCTGCACGACGTCGAACTCGACCTTGGCGCCTTCTTCCAGGGTCTTGAAACCTTCGCCCTGGATGGCGGTGTGGTGGCAGAAGACATCCTTCTCACCGTCGTCGCGGACGATGAAACCGAAGCCCTTCTCGCTGTTGAACCATTTGACTGTTCCTGTTGTACGCATTGCCGTACTCCTACTGTTGTTCGAATCGTCGGTGTGCGGCGCTGCGATGGTGTTGCATCATCCGTAACCTTCCGAAGACTCTTGTTCTGCGGGACACCCGCCCGCACGGTTGCGTTCGACCTGTGAGCGCAAGTGATATGACCACTGTGGTCAACACCCGAAAAGCATAGCTCGGCGAGAGGAGAATGTCGAGCCCGAGAGTCGCCGAACTTTCTGGGCTGCCGAGGTCCCCAAGCGCCCGAATTTATTGCCTTGTTCGGGACCGGCAGATGGCTCGAGCGGGAAAGTGATGGTATTTCTCTCCACCGGGATGATCTAGAACGGTGAAGATATCGGGATGGGCGTTCGACAGGCAAGAGCGGCAGCGATCACCGGTGAGCGAAAATTGCGCCGGGCGCTGGACGAGGTCGAGAAGCGCTTGGCCGTTGCGGCGCGCGGTCTCGACCGTGCACAGGTGGCGATACGCAAGCGCTACATGCGACCGCGGCTGCCGTTTCTCGGCCTGACGGTTCCGGCACAACGCGCCGTGTTCGCCACCGGCTTCGAGTTCAGCGACTTTCCCCGGGAGGAGCAAGGCGCCATTTGGGACTACATCTGGCGGCATGCGCGCACGCATGAGGGCAAGATGCAGCCAATGTACTTCATCCAGTCCGTCCGCAAGAAGAGCGAGCCGCACCGTTTGTGGGAGCTGGTTGGCGGCTGGGCCGACGATATCCACTGCTGGGATCACTCGGACGAGCTCTCGAAGGTCTACTCCTACCTCCTGGAGGACGACTTTCAGATGGTGTACCCGAGCCTGGTCGAATGGAACAGTGACGCCGACGCGTGGAAGCGGCGGCAGTCGGTAGTGAGCCTCTTTTGCTATGCGCAGCTACACGAGCGCCATCCGCCGGTCGCCAAAGTCCTACCGCTCATTCGCCGACTCCTCGCCGACCAGGACTACTACGTGCAGAAAGGAGTCGGCTGGACAGTGCGCGAAACGTACAACGTCTATCCCCAGCGCGCGTACGCGTTCGTGTTGCGCCACGCCGCCGCGATTCATCCGGCGGCGTTCTCGGCTGCGCTGGAGAAGATGAGCGACGCGGAAAAGGCGAGCATCAAGGAGAAGCGCAAGCGCGAACGCTGATGTGGCTGGGCCGGGTGCGTTCAGGATCTCAGGACGCTGACCCCATACCCTTCGAGGAGTGTGTCGCGCGTTACCAGTGTCATCTTCTCACAAAGCGCCTGAGCGACGAGGCTAGTTCCCGTCTCGAAACGGCAAGTGATTGAAATAATGTAAGAAAATCGAGAAATAGTTGGCAAAAAAGGGGTGTTTTCCCTGCTGATGTGATATCAGTGAATCTCCACAAGTCATTGAAATCACAAAGGAAAACAACCCCAATGAGAGAGATCGTACGCCAACAATTGTCACTTGTCGAACCGGCCATCGAGCACGAACACGCCAGGGAGCTGCAAAAGATCCGCTCCCTGGTGGACCAGTACCCGGAAATCGCCGCTCTGGTTCACGCCGACCTGGTGCGGGGGCTGAAAAATCCACAATCGGGCCGTCGCGGCAGGCTCAGCGGCGAGCAGGTGCTGATGGCGCTGTTGATCAAGCAAATGAACGGCTTCAGCTACAAAGTGCTGGCCTATCATTTGGCCGATTCCACCACCTACCGAGCCGTGTGCGGCTTTGGCATCGGCGACAAGGTTCCATCGAGTAAGACTCTTCAGCGCGACATCAAGCGGATCAGGGCCGAAACGCTCGAAGCGATCAACCGAATCCTGCTGCGCGGTGCGGTAACAATGGGAATCGAGAAGGGGCGCAAGGTGCGGGTGGATTGCACGGTGGTGGAGTCCAACATTCACCACCCCACCGACTCCTCGTTGTTGTGGGACTGCGTGCGGGTGCTCAGCCGATTGAGCAGGCGCGCCACAGAGATCTGCGACGTGGTGGTGTCCAATCACTGCAAGCGGGCAAAACGGCGGGCGCTGGGAATCGTCAACGCGCGCAGCAACAAGCAGCGCAAGAAGTTGTACCGCGACCTACTCAGCGTCGCACGCAAGACTCTGAGCGATGGTAAACGTGTACGTGCAGCACTGCAGCGTGGACCAACAAGCGATCCGATTCAGGCGATGGTCATCGAGGTCGAGTTGCAGCACTACTCGGTGCTGGCCGAGCGGGTGATAGCACAGACCGAAAAGCGAGTGCTGGGCGCAGAATTTGTGCCCACGCAGGAAAAGATCGTTTCGATCTTCGAGCCCCACAGCGACATCATCATCAAGGATCGGCGCGAGACCCTGTTTGGTCACAAGGTGACCATCACCGGCTCAGCAAGTGGGCTGTTCACCGATCTGGTGATCGAGCAAGGCAACCCCGCCGATGTGACACTGGCCACGCGGATGATCACTCGACAAAAAGAGATCTTTGGCCGTGTGCCTCGCCAGGCTGCATTCGATGGCGGGTTTGCTTCCAGGGACAATCTCAACGCCATCAAGCAGCTCGGTGTCAAGGACGCTGCGTTTGCCAAGAAGCGCGGGCTGGCGATCACCGAGATGGCCAAGAGCACCTGGGTCTACAAGAAGCTGCGCGACTTCCGTGCGGGCATCGAGGGCATGATCTCTTATCTCAAGCGCTGCTTTGCCATGGACCGCTGCAACTGGCGGGGCTTTGCCTCCTTCCGAGCCTACGCTTGGTCTTCAGTGCTCACCGCCAACTTCTTGCTCGTCGCTCGACACTCCACCTAGATCGACGCAAAGCCCCCCGGCCGGCTCCCAAAAACGGGACGAACGCACCGCTGCGCCCACATGCGCATTTTTCAACGCTTCGCCGCCGCAATTGGGACTCGCACTGATTCTGCGTTCGCAAATCCTCGAATTCTTCGCGGCCTCTCAAAAACTCGCCTCGCTCAAACCTTCATTCCGAGACGGGAACGAGGCTAGTCTGCTCTGGCAAGGCTGTATTGGCCGACGCGTACGTTGTAGGCTTCCGGTACGTGCAGGCGGGGGTCGTGCGAATGCGCGTGACGACTACGGAGTTCGGGAACGGATGGAAAGGGAGAAGTCATGCCGCGGGCGCTTTGGAACGGCAATGTGATCGCCGAGAGTGATGCTTGCATCGTCGTCGAGGGCAACCACTACTTCCCGGCGGAGAGTGTTCGCCAGGAGTTTCTGCGGCCGAGCGAGACGACGACCGTATGCTCGTGGAAGGGGACGGCGAGCTACTACGACGTCGTCGTCGACGGTGAAACCAACGCGGGTGCGGCTTGGTACTACGCGGATCCGAAGGCGGAAGCGTCGGAGATCAAGAACTACATCGCCTTCTGGCGCGGTGTCGATGTGGTTCTGTGAGCAGCGGACAGGAGAAGGCGAATGGCAGACGTCGTTTCGATTCAGACCACTGAAAAGGTCGCGACGATTCGCGTCGACGATGGCAAGGCCAATGCACTGGGAACGGATGTGATTGCGGCGATCGATGCGGCTCTTGGCGAGGCTGAGAAGAAGAACCTGGCCGTCGTGTTGACTGGGCGGCCCGGGTTCCTGTCGGGCGGCTTTGACCTCGCGGTGATGGGCGAGGGCGGTGAGGCGGGTTGTGTCATGGTCGAGGCTGGCGGCCGACTCTCGCTTCGCCTCGGTCGTCATCCGGCACCGGTCGTCGTTGCCTGCAGCGGCCACGCGGTGGCGATGGGTGCGATCCTCTTGCTCTCCGCCGACCTGAGGATCGGAGCGCGCGGCAAGTACAAGATTGGTTTCAATGAAGTTGCCATCGGCACGGCAACGCCGAACTTTCTCATCGAGCAGGCGCGCGAGCGCATGTCGAAGCGCCATTTCGTGCGGGCGACCGTGCAGTCGCAGATCTACGATCCGGAGAGTGCAGTGGACGCCGGGTTGCTCGATGACCTGGTCGATGAAGATCGGTTGCTCGAGGTTGCGCAGGGCGAGGCCGAGCGCCTGGCGGATCTGCCGCGGCAGCCCTTCGTCGATACGCGCAGGCGCGCGCGCGGCGAGGTGCTCGATCGCATCGAGCGCCTGATCGGCAGCGACGTCCGCGGTTTATTCGGAATGACGGACGCCTCGTGATACAAAGGTGGTGAAAGCGTGACCATTCCGTGATCGATCGCGGCGGAATGGGTGCTATGATCCCACACGCTAGATAGAGGAAACCGTGCTATGGAAACCCCGTTCCCCGCAGCGACGTCGGCTCGCTTGCCCGACGGAATCGTCGTGCAGCCGCGCAAGTTCGAGCACCGCAACCTGGAGTCAGTGCCGCAGTACTGGTTGGCGGACAACCCGATCGTGACGCATATCGAGAACGCCTTCTCGATTTTGATTCCCCCGGGCGAGCGCTTCTTCATTCGCTCGGTGCGCAACTACCAGGATCGCCTGCAGGACGATCCGGAGCTCGAGGATTTGGTGCGCGCCTTCACACAGCAAGAGGGATTGCACATGCGCGCGCACAACGAGCTCAATGCCTCGTTCAAGCGCTTTGGTGTCGACGTCGACCGCGAGGTCGAATATGCGGAGCAGGTATTCGCCCGCTTGGAGAGAATTCTTCCGAAGAAGATTCAGCTCGGCATGACCGTCTTTCTCGAGCACATAACGGCGACCGGCGCGCACTCGTTGTTCATCAATCCAGCGATCGCCAAGGCAATGCACCCGGACATGGTGAGGTTCTGGCGCTGGCACGCCGTCGAAGAGCTCGAGCACAAGGCGGTTGCCTTCGACGTTTTCACGAAGGTAGGTGGCGGCTATTTACTGCGAGTGCTCTCAGTGATCGCAACGTTGCTGTTTTTGGCCCGCCCCTTCGACAAAATCGCCCGGCGCATGATTCGCGAAGATCCGACCGAGATCACCAGCGAGATCCGCAAGGGTGCGCGTGCCTTCCAGCGCGTCGCCCTCGCGCCGCAGTTGCGCTTTCTACTCGATTATTTCCGGCCGGGATTTCACCCGATGGATTTTGACGACACCAAGCACATCAACGGCTGGTACGAGTCGGCTGAAGCGGCCTGATATACGAAGTGACCCGGTCGTTGCCGCGAGCGGCTACCGTGATGAGTAGTGCAGGGACCAGGCGCCTCCCAAAGCGGCGGCAGTCAGCCGTACGCCGTCTGCTTCCGATCGCAGGTTGGTTTCGCCGAGTCCCTCGGCTTCGATCCGCAATGAGCGGCGGCCGGGAAAGAATGCTTCGAGCTCCCTGTCTGCTTCGGCACGACTGCCACTCACGGTGAAGGAGTGATTCTCAGGGTCCCACGAAATTGAGTCGATGGGTCCTGGGGCATAGTGCACGGCGGGCCGGGCGATGCGATCGAAGAGGGCGGTGCGCACCGGGCCGACGGCGTTGGCGTCGGCTCCGTCGCAGACGACCTCGCGGTATCCCCAGACGTCCACCTCGGCGGGCGGAATCTGGTCGTAGTGGGGATCGCCGCAGGAGGCTTGGTACAGCCAGTGCGCGGTGCTCCAGTGCTCGCGATCCTGGAGCTCGATCATTTCTTCGTAGTAGCCGCCCGCCTCACCGGCCGTGCTCGGCGAGGCGCCCCACTCGCCGGTGAGGATGGGGACGCCGCCGTACGACGCCGCTTCTTGGCGTACCCGCTCGACCTGCTCATCGTCGAGGTCGACGAGGAAGGAGATCCCAGCTTGGTAGATGTGCGGTCCGTAGGCGAGCTGTGGATCGCCGCTGAACGGTTCGACGGTCGAGCCCGACGGAACGTTGGGCCACAGTGCCGACGGTTCGAAGACGATGATGCGCGGCTCGATGCCGGCATCGAGTTCGCCGGCGCGCAGGGCATCGACGGCGTCGACGTAGAACGCCGCCAGAGCGTCGAGGCTGGTGCGGAAGACGTCGATGGTCTCTTCGTCGAGCAGGTCGGTGAAGAGAGGCGCGACGGCGTCGACCAGTTCGCTCGGGTAGGCGTTTGGCTCGTTCATGATGTCGTAGCCCATGACACCGGGAACGCCGCCGAGTCGATTGGCGAGGTGGCGCAGCATCGCCGTGTAGCGGTCTTGCACGCCGATGCCGCCGGGGCCCAGCCGGTTGTCCCAGAAGCCGGCCCAGGCTTCGAGCACGGCTGGTGAGAGCTCGCGCAGGAGCAGACCGGCGAAGGGCTGAATGCAGCGCGGGGTGGCGTCGTCGGTGAGTGTCGCCCAGGCCGGAGCGCCGTCCCAGCCGCTGGCGCGTTTTTCGCTTTCGCTGCACCCCTCGTCCTCACGCGCCGGCAGGCTGGGGCCCCAGGCATCCTGGTGGAGATCGACCAGAGTGAAGATGCGTCGCTGCCAGAGGCGCGCGACGGTATCGGCGACCCGGTCGAGATAGACCTCGTCGTAGACGCCGGGTTCGGGTTCGACCAGCGACCACGAAATGACGAGGCGGACCAGATTGAGTCCCATCGAGGCGAGGAAGTCCATGTCGCTTTCCTCGAACGGGAACACCGCCGGGAGCTCGTCGTCGAAGTGCCAGTAGTCGCCGAGGGAGTTTACGTTGACGCCGCGCAGGAGGATCTCGCGTCCGCCTGGATCGACGAAGATTCCGTTGGCGCCCGGCGAGTAGCGGGCGAGGATGGGCGCCTCGACGGCGCGACTCGCAATCGCAGCCGAGTCGTCGTCACCGGAGCATGCGAGGAGCATCGCGCCGGCGACCATGGCAACCGTCAGTCGAGCGGCGACCGCCGAGGCTTTGTCACCGACCTTTCGTCTCGCATCGTGCGCCCGCATGACTCTCCTCTCGTCCGCTCGTTTGCGCGCCTGTCGTTTCAACGGAGTGCTACGCGGCAGACGAGATCCGGCGCCGGCTCCTCTGCTTGAGGACGTCTGTCTCGAGAAAAACCTCACCCGGATGGCGCTCGTGCCAGTGCTCGATCAGCTCGATACAGGCGTGGTCGACATAGGCGACCTTGTCGAGGTGGACGTGCACTTCGGTGTCGGTGTCGTTGGGGATCGATTCCAGCGAATCGGCGAGAATCGGCAGGCTCATGAAGGTCGCGGCGCCGCTGAGGTTGACATCGTAGCGGTTGCCCTCCTGACTGACGTTGACGTTGAGTTGGGTGAACGTCAACAGCAGGCGCAGCATGGCCAGGACGAAGCCGGTCGCGACGCCGGTCAGCAGATCGGTGGCGACGATCATGGTGACGGTCGCGGCCCAGATGGCGACCTCTGAACGCCCGTTCTCTGCCAGGCGGCGCACGGCGTCGAGGTTGATCAGTTTCCAGCCGGTATACACCAGTACGGCTGCCAGACTGGCGGTGGGCACCAGCGCCAGGAGCTGCGGGAAAACGGCGACGAGGATGAGGATCCACGCTCCGTGCATGATGGCCGACCACTTGGTTTTGCCCCCAGCCTCGACATTGGCCGAGGAGCGCACGATCACGCCGGTCATCGGCAGCGCGCCGACGATGCCACAAAGGATGTTGCCGATGCCCTGCGCTCGCAACTCTTTGTTGTAGTCGGTGCGCAGCCCGTCGTGCATGCGGTCGACCGCGGTAGCGCAGAGCAGGGTCTCGGCGCTGGCGATGATCGCCAGGCCGAGAGCGTCGCCCCAGAAAGCCGGGGCGCTCAGCCAGTCGAAGCCGCCGCCGCCGATCCAGTTGAGGGATGCGAAGAGATTGTCGGGCACCTGCACTCGTGTGATCGGCCAGCCGAGCAGCGAGCAGGCGGCGGTGGCCACCAACACGCCGATCAGCGGTCCCGGCAGCATCTTGAGATTGGCGGGGCGGAAGCGGTTCCAAGCGAGCAGTGCGCCGATGGTCAATATTCCGATCCATGCGGCCATGTGATGAACGCTGCCGTCGAGCGGGAAGACGCCCTTGTAGATCGCCTCGGGTATGGACAGCAGGTTCTCCAAGCCGCCGCCGCGGGGCTTGTCGTCGACCATGACGTGAAACTGGCTGGCGAAGATCAGCACGCCGATCCCGGCTAGCATGCCTTGGATCACCGCCGGGGCGACGGCGCGAAACCAACGGCCGAGGCCGGCGAAGCCGGCCGTCAACTGCAGGCCACCGGCGACCAGCACGGCGGGGCCGAGAGCTGCGATGCCGAAGTCCTCGACCAGTTTCCATACCAACACCGTCAGGCCGGCGGCCGGGCCGCTTACCTGCAGCGGCTGTCCGGCGAAGAAGCCGACGACCAAGCCGCCAATGATGCCGGTGACCAGGCCCAGGGCCGGCGGCACGCCCGAAGCGATGGCGATGCCCATGCACAGCGGCAGGGCGACGAGAAACACGACGATCGAGGCCATGAAGTCGGCGCCGATCGTCGATCGATGGTGATCCGTGTTTGCTACCTCTTCCATTCGACTCTCCGGTTTCGCAGCTTGTGAGGGAACTCGTCCAGTACCGAATACCGTCCGGCTATGACGATATGCCGGGCTCTTTGTTCAATTTCCAGACGGGGTTCGAGTGTGTCGGTACGGGCGGAGATCAGATCACTACCAGTGCAACGCCGGCATCGCGAATGTGATGGAAGTCTCGATCAGTGGTCAGAATCGCGCTGCGATGGGACGGCGCGTATGTAGCGATCAGTAGGTTGAGGGTCTTGACCGCCTTCCCCGAGCTTTTCACGAGGGCGCCGATATCGCCCGCGTCCTCCCACAGCGTGGCCGGCTGGGGCAGGAGTTTGCAGGCGGAGAGAAGGGGAAGCACCCGCCGCCGGTCGCTTGGCATCAAGCCGCGCCGGATTGTGTAAGCATTGGACGGCCGGCCCTGGGCGCGATAAGAGCGGGTCGTGGCTACCTTTCGCTCTTTCGATCCGCTTCTGCCGGCGGCGGCAGCGGAGGACATGGTGCGCCTTTGTGAGCGTTTTGGCAGCTATGGGCTGTATTCCGAAGAGGGTTTGAACGACGGCATCGGCGAGGGGTTGCCGCAGCGTTTCGATGCGGCCTTCAACTTCGTGAAAACCGGCGGGCGTTTCGGCCGCCGCGGCGAGGATCTCGAGGCGCTGGTCGCGCGCACCAACTATTTCCGCGAGACCTACGCCTACGGGGACGAGATCTACGCGCCGGGTATCGAGCCGTTTCTTCACTACCAAGGGTTCGTCGAGGCGGCGCGCGAGATCTTTGATCGACCCGTCGTCGAACCGGCGATCGTCTTCGCCAACATCTTGCTGCCGGGTCAGGAGCTGGCGGTGCACACCGACGTCCCGGAGTTTCGCGGTATCAACCGCAAGCACCACCCACAGTGGTTGTGTGTGGTGATGCACCACTCCGGAATGTTCGACCGCTGGCGGATGCCGGTGGCGACGGCGGTGTCGTGGTACCAGGATTCACGCGGCGGCGCCTTCGCCTTCTATCCCGACGGCGCGGCCGGCGCCGCGGTGGCTCAGCCGGTGCGTTACAACACGGCGATCATATTGGATACCGACAGCGTCTTTCACGGCGTTGACCGGGTTGATTCCAACACCGACGCGGCGCCGCCGTTTCGCGCCGGGATGCGCGTCCACTCCCTTGGTGAGGGTTCGGGTCGCTGGCAGGTGCGCGACGGCGACGAGGCAGTTGCCGACTACGGCTGGCAAGAAATGCGCTTCTCCATATCGTGGAAAGCGTACTGCTTTCGCGACGAAGCCGAGCGCACAGCCTGGCGCGAGGGAAGTGACGACCTCGACGTCGACTACGTCCTCGATACGCTGGAGGAAGATCTGCGGGCGCGCGGCCGCATCGACCGGCGCCCGGCGCAGAAGGAATTCGCCGAGACCCTGGTCGACGAGTACGTCCGCTTCCCGCCGCCGATGACGTCCTCTGCTGCGTGAGTGCACGCTCTCCTCTCGGAGTGCGCCTTTAGCGCGGGCGGTTGCGAAACAGGGGAGGGTGCGCGAGTGCGCCGTTGGAACGGCGCACTCGCAGAGGCTCGGGTGCTGGTGAGTGACTACGGGGAGGGCTGAAGCGTGATGCGGATGTACTCGTCTGGGTTCGGAATGCGACCGCTCGAATCGATGGCCAGTCGCACTGCGGTATCCGGGTCGGCGGCGCCGGTGTTGGGTCCCGATTGGCGCGGGGCCTGATCGGGGCCGGCGCCCGGGGTCTGGTTTTCTTCGCTGCCGGCGTCCCAGAGCAGGATCTGTGCGGTGATGTCGCCGGCGAGCGGGTTGCCGGCGGCGTCGAAGAGGTCGATTCCGAGGTCGTCCGGGCCGAGGAAGAGGTCGTTGGACTGGACGTACATCGTTGCAAAGGAGAGCCTATCTCGGGGCGTCGCGGTCAAGGTGGTGCGGTAGGAGCCGCCGGCCGGTATTGGGCCGGGGGCGCTGGCGCCGGCAGGTGTGTTGAACACCACCACCTCGCCGATTCCCGCTTGACCGGAAAGAGCGCTGGCGAGGGTCGATGGATCTCCGTCCTCGGCAATGGCCTCCAGTCCCTGGCCGCGGTCGGCTTCGCCCAAGGTGAAGATCGGCCCGTCGCCGCGGTGGACGACGGCGACGCCGGGTGAGAGGACGGCGTTGACGCCGGTGCGTCGAGCGAGGGCGTCCGCCAGCGCCGACACATCGCCGTCCTCGGCAATCGCTTCCAACCCCTCACCGCGATCGGGGGCGCCGAGCGTAAAGATGGGTGCCGGGTCGCGGTGGACGACGAAGACGCCCGGTGAGAACGGTACGGCCTGGCTGCCGCCATCGCTCGTCTGCAGGGTGTCGCCAGTCGAGACGTTTTCGATGCGCAACAAGAAGCCGCTGGCCGACGTCGATTCCAGCGTCGCCAACAGGGTGTCAGCAACGGCGGGAAGGTTGTCGGCGGCGGCGAGCCGGACGTTGGCGTTTGCATCCGCCGGTCCGGTGTTGGGCCCGCTCTGGCGCTGCACTTGATTGGCGCCGGCGCCGAGCTCTTCGTTGACTTCGCTGCCGGCGTCCCAGACATCGATCTGGGCAGTGATGTCGCCCTCGAGTGGATCGCCGCTGCCGTCGAAGAGCTCGATCCCCTGGTCGTCGGGGCCGAAGAACAGGTCGTTGGACGGCACGAACATCAGCGCGAAGGAAAGCCGATCACCCGGTGCCGCGTCGAAGGCCACCTCGTAGGCGCCGCCCGGACCGATGGGGCCGGCTTCGGCGGCTCCGGTGGGCACGGCGAAGGCGCCGCTGTCGGTGAAGTCGTACGACTCCGAGACGTTCTCGATAGCCAGAGTGAACGTCGTCGGTGCCACCGTCGGGCCGTCGTCGTCGCCACAGCCACCGCCGATCAGCGCCAGACAGCCGACGAGCATCCCCCAAGAAATCTGCCGTACTTGCATGTTTTCCCCTCCCGATTGCGGGCACGGATCGTGCCTGAAATTGGTTCTCGGGAGGTGATACGGCGAGGCAGACGAGAAGTTACAGAAACCGAGGATCGCTGCTTGGGGTCGTCAGCGCGCGGGTGTGGCACGGCGCGACAAGAGCGCCCCGACACAGGCCGCGGTGGCGCTGCCGAGGATGACCGGCAGCCAGTGCCAGGCGCCGACGTGCAACGGGTCGTCGAGAATGCAGAGGACGCGCATCATCGTGTATCCGACCAAGAAGCCTGCAGCACCGGCGAGGAGCGCTGCGCGGACCGGAGACAGGGGCAAGCCGCGGCGGATGGCGACGAGCAACCACAGCGTCGGTAGCAGGGACAGGGTCGTCGTCCGTACGGCGCAAGGGAAACCGATGGCGGTGAAAGTCGCCAGCGGTAGAGAGGTGTCGGCTGGGTAGGCGGCGAGAAAGGCGAGCGCCGCCGTCGAGAACAGAGCCCCGGCCTGGGCGACACCCCGACGTTCGGCGCCGGGCACGGCCGCGCGCAGCGCCGCCGCGGCGAAGAGTCCGGCCGCTGCCACGAGCAACAAAAGCTCCGTTGCGAATGCCGGCGACGTCATTTGGACGTCGATGTCTGCCCGGATGCCGGTGGAAAAGACGTACGCAGCGAAAGCGACGTGCACCGCCGTCCAAATGGCGAGGCGGGCTGCCGGCGACCACAGGAGGCGCACCGGTGCGGCGTCGCTGGCCAGCGCTTCAATCAAATTCTCGGTGTCTTCTCGGTGTGGCATGGTCGGTGTGGCTTTTGCGCTTCTCGTCAAATCCTAGCGGGACAGAATGTTCTTCAGAGTCTTGTAGGCGCGATGGGCACGGACGCGCAGGTTCCCCTCGCTGATTCCCTCGATGGCTGCCGCTTCGGCGACCGACCTGCCCTCCAGCTTGAGCCGGCGAAAAGCGGCGCGTTGGTTCTCCGGTAGCTCCGCCATGGCCTCGACGAGAGCGGCGTCCTGGCCCTCGCTCTCGGCCGGTGCCTCGGGTTGTTCGTCGACGAGGACTTCCCACGACTGGCGTGACAGTGTTCGCCGCACGTAGTCGATCTTGGCGTTGCGAGCGATGGCGAAAAGCCACGGTTCGAGTGGGCGGCGTGGGTCATAGGTGTGTCGCCCGCGGTGGATGGCGAGCAGGGTTTCCTGCAAAACATCCTCGACGTCCTGCGCGTCGTGGATGTGTTTGGCGAGATAGCGACGCAGCATCGACGCAACGTCGGCTAGCAACTCGCCGTACGCCTGTCCGTCGCCGCTTTGAGCGCGACCCATCGCCGCAGCTCGCCATTGGCTCGAACCGTGCTGCGGGGCTGTAGGCGAATGTTCCGACATGCGCTCGGTCTCGCACCTGCGGCGGGGGGCCGCGAAGCGTCGTGAGCGCTAACAGACGCAACATTTGCGATCAAGTCGCGAACGCGCCGTGCTCTGCTCTCAAGGCCGAGCGAAAGGGCCTCCGGTGAAGCCGATGTCGTTGCGCGTGCCGTCGAGATCATTGAATACGGGGTCGGGGTTGCCGGCGTCCTTCGCCTTGCCGCGGCCCGGGCGCAGGAAGAAGTCATCGGGTAGCGTCGCATCTTCGAACTTCCGCTTCGAGCGGCGGTAGCGCGGATTGCCGTCGACGTTTTCGAGAAGGCGCGGCGGTGCGATGGAGCGCTGGGCGGAGCGGATCCGCTTGAAATCACTGCCGGCGAGAATCGCGGCTTTGCGGTTTTTGAAGAAGTCATTGTACTGGATCAGAGCGCTGCCGGAAAAGTCGCAGATACCGCGCCCGCGTTTTTCGCCGTCGACCGTCGAGCCGTTGCGTGCGATGACGTTGTTCATGATCAGCGGCGCGGAGATGCCGTTGCGGATGATGATGCCGTTGCTGTCCGTCTTGACGATGGTGTTGTTGATGACCAGAGGCGACGCCGCGACGATCTCGATGCCGTGCGGGTCTCCGCTGGTGTGGAAGTTGTAGGCGACGAGGTTGTTGTAGATCTCGGCGGTGGAGTTTTCGACGTAGATGCCCGAGCCGCGCGACGACGATGCGTTGTTGGCGACGATGTTGCGGATGATGGTGGGGCTGGCGCCGATGATGCTGATGCCGCCACCGAGAACCCCGCTGCCGCCGGTGACGAAGACCGTGTCGAGAACGCTGTCGGTGCCTTCGCCGCTGTTGAACGTAACCACCGGCCCGCTGCCCGTGCCCTGTATGATGGTCGCCGCGGTGCCGCTGCCGATCACCGAAATCGCTTTACCCGTGAAGTTGATGTCCTCGTTGTAGGTGCCGGCGGCGACGACCACGCTGTCGCCGTTGCTTGCTGCATCGATGGCTTGTTGAATCGACTCTCCCGGGTTGACGTTGATCGTCGCCGCGCCGGCGACCGCGACATGCGCCACGGAAATGATCGCTGACAGTGTTGAGGCCTTCATCGTTGTCCTCCTCCAGGCTGCAGGCCCGCAACGTTCGACGAGCCGTGGACTCTCTCGGTTATAGTCGATGCCGGCACGGAAGTTACAGCGGTCGCGCTCCGTAGACACTGGTGTGCTGCGGTTGCAGCGAATCGATCTCCTCCTCGCTCTGGCTGCGAAAATCCCAGCCGTAGTGACGGATCGAGATGCGGCCGGGCTCGAAGTCGATGATTTGAAAGCCGTTGATTTCCTGGACTGGAACGACGTCCTCGGTCTGTAGCGCGACCGGCGCCGCGGCGACGGCGCCGCGCGCCGCCGATGGCCAGCCGAGCCGCGTTCCCGGTGAGCCGGCGATGACGGAGACGACGGGGTTGTTGGCGAAGCTCGCCTCGGCACTGGCGAGGATCCGCTCCTCGGCGATACTGTGAATGTCGGAGGCGACGAAGAGCGGCGTGCCGGAGCGTTCCGACATCGCCCCGACCAGGCGGTTGTGCTGCTCGAACCACCCCCTCTTCCAGCCGGGTTTAGTGATTTCGTCGGTCAGCCGGCCCTCTGCATCGACGACGTCCGGATACCATTCTGCGTATTTGCCGGCGCTCCAACCCGGTGGATTCGAAGGAAAGTGAACGACGTGGTCGGCGGTCGAGTCGAGCGTGCGGCCGAGTAGCCAGGCCTCGACCGCGGCGGGCACGAGGCCGCCCCCTGCCAAAGACAGAAACCCCTTGCAGTCGTAGAGTAACCCCTCGAAGAGCCGGCCGTAGCGCAGCGTGCCGAAGGCCTCGCTGACGCCGGCAGGGCGGTCGGAGGCGTTGGCGCCGGGCAGTGACAGTGCCCGCGAAGGGTCGGGCAGGAGCTCGGGGTAGTAGAGGAACTGCGAAGCGCGCGCCAGACGGATCGAGAACTCGTCGGGCGGGGGAGCTACGAAGGCATCGGTGAAGCGGTCGTCTTCGAAGTAGTCGTGGTCGTCGCGCAGGAAGAACACCGGTACTGAGCGAAAGAGAGTGCCGTAGAGGTCGGCGATCTGCGGGCCGACAGCGAGCTTCAACACCGATTCGTTCGGCGTGCCGATGACCGGCTGGGCGAAATCGAAGCGACCGGCGTGGTCGATGCCGATCTCCGATGCGCCGGTCAGCAGAGCGTTGGGAAACGACCGCAGATCCCAGTAGACGTGATCGCCGCTGAGCACGGCGGCGTCGGGTTCCTCGGCGAGGGCGCGCTCGAACAGCCGCCTCCTCGTTTCAACCGTTTGGTAGAGGTTGAAGATGTCGTTGCCGCCGGCGCAGCCGCAGACCAACAGGCGGAAATGGTCAGGTGAGGTGTCGCGGTCGGGAAACGTCGCCAGTTGCCAGGCTTCGGCCAGGAGCTCGCGTCCGCGTCGCACCTCTAATGTGAAGTGCTGCCCCGCCGGCAGACCATCGGCGTCGAAGAGCCAGAAGTAGCCCGCGCTGTCGGTGCGCAGGCCGTCGAAACGGCGACCGTCGATGTGCAGTGTCGGATTTTCTGATTGCGGCGATGCGAAGGACGCCTTGAGGAGGATGCGGTGTTCGCTGACGGTGGGCAGGACGTGGACCAGCTCTCCAGTCGGCTGCTGGCTCAGTGGCGGGCTCGAGTCGGACCCACACGCTTGGGCCAGGGGGGATAGGGCGGCGCCGCCGAGCGCGGCTGCCGAAACTTTGAGCACATCCCGCCTGCTGAATTCCATCAAGACCCCCTCGTTCCACTGAGCCGGTCAACCCAGGCAACCGCTTGCGTCTCTCCCATTTTGGGGTTGTCAATGGCCGCCAAAAACTGGAAACCAACGAAATTGAGCTTTTCCTGTACTTGCCTGCTCAGGTTGTGGTATAGCCCAGCAGGGTTTTAGCTTCGAGCACGGCTTTGTAGGGGGGCCTTTTGCGGGACTTGATCGAGTTTGCGGGTGCCACAGCACTTTGCATTTGGACAATCGGTCGAGGCTCGCGCTCGATGGGGGCGAAGCGCTTGGCAGCACCGCGGCGCCGCTTGACGAACATTCGTTGAACACGGGGCCGGGGAGAAAGCCCGGCGAACAAGGAGGGACGATGAGCGAGAAGAAGAAGAATGGACTTCCAGAGTTGCGCAAGAAGCCACTGGACTTCTTGAGTCCGGCCGAGGCGCAGCAGGCGGTGAAACCCGTCGCCGCACTCGATACCTCCGAGGCGGCAAAGGCCCTCCGCACTGAACCGAACAGCGAGAAGATGATGATGGCGCAGCACATGTCGCACGCCTCGCACGGCTCGCACGGTTCACACGGCTCGCATGGTTCGCACGGCTCACACGGTAGCCACGGCTCACATGGCTCGCACGGCAGCCATGGTTCACACGGCTCGCACGGTAGCCACGGCTCGCACGGCAGCCACGGCTCGCACGGATCGTGGTAAGGGGGCGGCCGATGAGATTTCTAATGAAGGTTGGGATCAGCGGTCTGGCAGCCGCTGCAGTGATCGGAATCGCTTCTACAGCATCGGCTCTGATCATCACCGGCGGGCCGACGTACTCGTTGCCCGGTGGCGGTAGCTGTACGGTGACGGGGGACCCGGGTTTGGCAACGGGTGCAACCATCAGTTGTACTGGCGTCGCTCTCGGCTCGCATACGAACGTCTACTTTGGGCTGCGCAACGATTTGAACGCACTCGGAAACGCCCTTGATGGGAACGGTCCGTCGAGCGGAGAAAACTGGAACTTCTCGTCGAGCGCGGCGACATCGATCACCTACACCGGCGCGACTACCGTCAACAACACACTCGGGAGCTCGACCCAGGCGGTGAGCACGCGGCTCACTCTCACGAGTACGGTTGGGTCGACGTCCGTCGTTTCGACCGGAGGGACGCCGGCGAACAACGGAAACAGCGACATCGATCGGCTTTTTCTCCTCAATAGCGGTAGTTCGTTTACCTTTACCGCGTTTGTCGAGGCCTCTACCACTCCGCCGGGTGGCGGATTTGGTGTGACCAATGGTCGTTACGACGCTGTTACCACCCCAGTTGGTGGCACCACCGATGATCTGACCAGCGTGGACGTAGGGTTCTACTACTCCGATTGCGGCGACGGCGTCGTCGACAGTCCTGAAGCATGTGATGAGGGCGCAGCCAATGGAACGAGCACCTCGTGTTGCTCCAGTACGTGTACGTTCGTCAGCAGCGGTACGACCTGCCGCGGTGTGGCGGATGTTTGCGACGTTGCGGAAACCTGCACCGGCTCGAGTGCAACCTGCCCGGCTGACGGATTCGCGTCTTCCGGTACACTGTGCCGCACTGGCTCAGGCGACTCATGCGATGCAGACGAAACGTGCACGGGTAGTTCGGCGGCTTGTCCGGCGGACGATGCGCCGGGGAACCTCGGCAACGTGTGCAACCCAGGCACCGGTGACATTTGCGACCCGGACGAAACGTGCACGGGGATTGCGGGCGCGACTTGCCCGGCCGACAACGTAGCCTCGGCGGGAACTGTCTGCCGCACCGGCTCGGGTGATTCCTGTGACGTCGACGAGACGTGTTCGGGAACCGCCGATGTAGCCTGTCCGGCCGACGACGCGCCTGGCAACGCGGGCAACACGTGTCGCGTCGGCTCGGGTGATTCCTGTGACGTCGATGAGACGTGCACCGGTACTCCGGGTGCGACCTGTCCGGCCGACGACGCGGCCGGCAACTTCGGCAACGTTTGCAACCCGGGTACGGGTGACATCTGCGATCCGGATGAGACATGTACGGGGATCGCGGGAGTGGCCTGCCCGGCCGACAACGTAGCCTCAGCGGGAACGGTCTGCCGCACCGGCTCGGGTGATTCCTGTGACGTCGACGAGACGTGTTCGGGAACCGCCGACGTAGCCTGTCCGGCCGATGATGCGCCGGGCAACGCCGGCAACACGTGTCGCGTCGGCTCGGGTGACTCGTGCGACGTCGACGAGACGTGCACGGGTACCCCAGGTGCAACGTGTCCTGCCGACGACGCGGCCGGCAACATCGGCAACGTGTGCAACCCGGGAACGGGGGACATTTGTGACCCAGACGAAACCTGCACTGGTGTTGCCGGGGCGACCTGTCCAGCCGACAACGTAGCCTCGGCGGGTACGGTATGCCGCGCTGGTTCGGGTGATTCCTGTGACGTCGACGAGACGTGTTCGGGAACCGCCGACGTAGCCTGTCCGGCCGATGATGCGCCGGGCAACGCCGGCAACACGTGTCGCGTCGGCTCGGGTGACTCATGCGACGTCGACGAGACGTGCACGGGTACCCCAGGTGCGACTTGCCCGGCCGATGACGCGCCGGGCAACATCGGCAACGTGTGCAACCCGGGAACGGGGGACATCTGTGACCCGGACGAGACCTGTACGGGCGTGGCGGGAGCAGCGTGTCCGTCCGACAACGTAGCCACGTCGGGCACGGTTTGCCGCAGTGGTTCTGGGGACTCCTGCGACGTCGACGAGGTGTGCTCGGGTACGGCGGACGATCCATGTCCGGCCGACGATGCTCCGGGCAATGCCGGCAACGTTTGTAACGCCGGTTCTGGCGACCTCTGTGACCCGGATGAAACGTGTTCGGGTACGCCGGGAGACCCGTGTCCGAGTGATACGATCACTGCGGCCGGCACCGAGTGTCGTGCTGATGCTGGAGACTGCGATGTTCCGGAGTCTTGCACGGGCGTTGCCGACGAGGCATGTCCGGTGGACGGTTTCGAGCCCGCGGGCACCGATTGTCCGAACACAACCCTTTGTGACGGTGACGAGACCTGCGACGGAAACGGAAGCTGCGTTGGCGGCCCGACACCGGATTGCGATGACGGATCGGCTTGTACGGCCGACACCTGCGACTCGATTCTCGGTTGCGTCAACACGGGTACCCCGGCGGGTGGCTGTCTGACTGCCTTCCAGAAGGGCATCTTGCTGGTCAACGAGAAGAAGCCTTTGCGTGAGAAGGTGATTGCAAAGTTCATCAAGGGGCCGATGCTCACCCAGACGGACTTCGGCAATCCTCTCGTCGCCGGCGGTACCGCCTACGACCTGTGCATCTTCGATGCCGGAGGCTCGCTGGCGGCTTCGTTCACGGTGGATCGTTCGGCAGAGATTTGCGGCACGAGAGACTGCTGGAAGAAGCTCGGCAAGGAACCGCCGATCGGCAAGGGCTACAAGTTCAAGGACAAGTCGCTTGCCTCGGACGGCGTGCTGAAGATGGTTCTCAAGGGCGGAGACCTCGGCAAGTCGAAGGTCATCTTCAAGGCCCAGAACAAGCAGAACACGATGCAGACCGGAATCGCCGCGCAGCTTCAGGCTGGCGGTGCCGGGGCGACGGTTCAGTTCATTCCGAACGGCGAACCGGGCGGATTGCCGGCTGGTTCGGTCTGCCTCGAGATGACCCTGACCGACGTCCGAAAGAACGACGGCGTCAAGTTCAAGGCCAAGAAGGCGATACCGTAGTCGCCAGACTCGAACCGTAGGGAGACGATGCCCCGGTGCCTCTGGTACCGGGGCATCGTTGCGTTTGGAGCTTTGCTCGTCGCCGACCCGGTGAGAAGTTGCTAAGCTCGAAGGCGTTGGAAGGAGGAAATTGTCATGGTTGCTCAGACCGCTACCTCGCGCGAAGGGGCGCGACAGGCCGAGCTGGCGTCGGTGCGCCGGGGACAGTTGGGTTTTCTGTATCGTTGGGGGCCGCAGGCGTGGATCGACATGGTCATGTCGAAGCGCATGATCGTCGAGCGGGCGTGGCCGCTGGTGCACTACACGTTTCTTCCGATTCTGCGCATGACGACCGATGCCGAGCAAATCGATCGGGAGTTCGCCGAAATCCGCGCCCGGCGCGAAGAAGTCCGCTTTTTCGATTCTCCCCGGGAGCGGTGGCGCAAGCGTTACGGCAACTTCGTCCGCGAGGCGGAGTGGGCGCTGCTCGAATTGCGCAAGCACTTCAGCCAGGAGCAGTACGAGAGCATCGTCGTTGGTACCAGCGTGGCACTGGCGTATGAGAACTCGGGCGATTTCCTGAAAATGATGAACAGCATGAGCGATCAAGCGGCGACCAAGAAGCCGAGTGGCGACGGTCCGCAGAAGCCGCAGGGGTTTCAGAAGTTGGCTTTCGACATGTTCAACCCGGCTGGTTTCCTGACCGGCCCAGCGGAAGTCACCGAGCTCGATCCGAACACGGGATCGGCGACGATGTTCGTCCCCGACTGCGCCTGGCACGTATGCGCCAAGGCGGAGTCGTTGCCCAACCCCAACGCGCTTCCCGAGCAGGGATGCCTGTTGATCTGCAAGGGGGCGTTCGAGGAGCTCTTTGCCGGCAAGGACGGCGGATTGTCGATGGAGTTCGAGCCCCACCTACCGGACACCTCGTGTACGGTGCGCATGCGCTGGCAACCCAAACACTCGTGAAGACGTCGTCGTTGGCTGCGATGCCGAGTTTGGCTGGCTTCTTCAGGCGCGAGGTGATTTTGCGCAAGCAACGGCGAGAAATCGCAAAGCTGCGTGCCGAAGTGGGGACACTGCGTTTGCAGAATCAAAAAATCGAACGCGCGATGCGTCGCTGTCTGACCTGCGATTACCGACTCCAGGTGATTGCGGAAGAGTCCAGGACAGCGAGGTCGGAACCGTAGCTGCGCATGGCACAGGGCAGCCCCTTCGTGGGGCGCATGCAAAAGTGGTACTTTGTATGTCGATTATGCAACTCCGTGGTCGGATAGAAGACATTGCGGCGGCCGGCCAGCGTGACCGGATTCTCATTGCGGCTCGCCGCGAAAAGGGAGGCCGGATGGATTCGGCGAAGCATGACAAGGTCGGCGCATTGTTGGATGCCGTTGCAGTGCTTCGCAAGTTGGAAGTTGCCTATGCGCTGATTGGTGGAGTTGCCGTTGGAGTCCATAGTGGCGTTCCGCGAGCTACCCTCGACACGGATCTAGCCGTGGTTTCCGGGGCGGAGCGGGAACGAGTGATTGAGGCCATGTGCGATGCCGGCTTTCGCTGCTGCGGTGAGTTCGAACACAGCACCAACTTTCGGCATGCGAGTGATGAACCCGTGCAGTTTGCGTACGACTCGGAATTCGACGTGATGATCGAGCGCGCTGAGACGATCGAGGTCAGGGGCGAGAGTGTCGCTATCGTTCAGAAGGATGATCTGATTGCAATGAAGCGACGCGCTGCGGCTGATCCCTCGCGCCGCAGGAGCAAGGCGCTGCGGGATCGCGCCGACGTCGAGCTCTTGCTTGGTGACGTTCCCGATCCCGATGAAGGATGGTAGAGCAGCGGGATTAGCCGCAGTCTGTAATTGGCCTACGGAGCCATTTGCTCGAAGATGGTGCCCGGTTGGCGGCCGTCGATATCGGTGAAGCCGTATTGTTTGGCGAGATCGGCGACGACCAGGACTTCACCGCTGCGCTTCTCGCGTTCGGGATCGGCGGCGAAGTGGGCGACCGCGCGGCCCGACAACTGTGGTGACTCGCCGTTGGCCAGAGCGAAGGGCACTTCGCCGCGTTCGGAAACCGCCTTCAGGTACTCAGTGCGGACGACACCTGGCCACAGCGATACCGCCGTGACTCCGTGTGGCTGAAGCTCGACGGCCATGTCTTTGGCCATGCGATCGACGGCGGCTTTGCCGACACCGTAGGCGACGTTGAAGACATAGGACATGCCGGCGAACGATGAAACGTTGACGATCAGTCCGCGTCCTTGTTTGACCATCATCGGTGCGACGGTGTGGCTGCAGGCGTAGTGGCCGCGACAGCCGACGTGCATGAGCTGATCCCACAATCCGAGAGGATAGTCCCAGAACTTGCCCTCGAAGATCGGGCGATCCGGGGCGGAGAAGGCGTTGTTGACGAGAATGTCGACCCGGCCCAGCTCTTTGCCGATCTTCTCGAAGAGTGCGACGACTTCCTCGTCCTTGGAGTGGTCGCAGCGCATGGCGATCCCCTTGCCGCCGATTGCCGAGACTTCCTCGGCAGTGGCCTGGATCGTTCCCGGGCGATCTCCGCCCTTGTCCTCCAGGCTGCGGCCGGTGATGACCACCGTCGCGCCTGCCTCGCCGAGGCCGAGGGCGATCCCCTTGCCCACACCGCGGCTGGCGCCGGTGACCACTGCAATCTGTCCGCTCAAATCAGGCATCGAGGTTCCTCATCTCTTTTGCTGTGTTTGGCGTTGCGAACGTAGTCGCCGTTGAGCTCGCGCGGGATCTCTCCTTCGACCTCGAGATCCGAGACCGTCAGCTCATCTTGCACCGGCACCCAATTGCCCTGCAGATGCCAGGGTAGCTCTTTCTGTTCGGTCGCGGTGGTCATCGGGTCGTCCTCCGTAGTGGCGACTAACTTGGAGCAGGAGCCATAGCGCGCCAGCCTGAGGACGGCAAGGCCGAAGCGCCGCGGATCAGGCGCGCAGCGACATACAAATATACCGACTATAGAGGTATGAAATGCGGTATGAAGGTAGAGACATCGATTACGCTGTCGAAGCGGACGATGGATGCTCTCGACGAAATGAAGAGCGCTGGGTTGAGTCGCTCCCGCATCGTTGAGGTAGCGATCGCTGAGCTTTTGGAGCGCCATCGCAAGCGCAAGCGCGAGGAAGCGGATCGGGGAATCCTCGATCGTAGGGCAGAAGCACTCAATGCCGAAACGGAAGACCTCCTGGCGTACCAAGTCGATCTGCAAGACGTTGATCCGTGAAACGTGGCGGTCTCTACCGCGTTCGTCGCCCCGGACAGGGTGATCCGCAATAGTCGCGAGTCTTCGTTGTAGTGATTCGACAGGTCTTGCTCGAGTCCAGGTTCTCCACGGTCATCTGTGCGCCGATTTATTCCCGCTACGAGGGGCTTTCGACCGAGGTGCTCGTCGGGACGGACGAAGGACTCAAGCACGAGTCGAGTATCCTTTGCGATGCGCTGGTGTCGCTTCCGAGATCCGCGCTTGGATCTGTTGTTTGCGGGGATTTGATGCTGACATCGTTCCGTCGTCCGACGAACGATGTGGCCTCGAGCTACCGTCGCCGCTGACCGGTGAAACGATCCACACCCTCTCCGTCTTCTCTGTGTAGAATAAACTCGATGTCGTCGCCGTTGTTGCTGAGTTCCAGAGAGCCGTTCACCGGTTTGGGGAAATCTCCAGCGCAGTGCCTGCGGAAGAATTCACCTTCGTACTTCGATCCCGATGGTTGGCTCGATGGCCAATAGATCCACCCTTCCAACAGAACCTGACCCGATCGAAAGTTGAGTGACGCGGCGCTCACCGGACCGTCGTTGTATCGAAGGTTTCCATCGTACTCACAAGATTGGCCAGGCGTTGCCAGGTCCGCGCAGACATCGAGGGGCTCGTCGTTGTGTTGGCACGATCTGATGCGAAACGACACCGACGACAGAAAGAAATCGCGCGAGA
The DNA here is from genome assembly GCA_965216585.1 of uncultured Binatia bacterium (SeqCode). GTDB lineage: Bacteria > Desulfobacterota > Binatia > HRBIN30 > CADEER01 > CADEER01. The sequence continues at coordinate 3,441,407 of CBDCGC010000003.1, forward strand.
CGTGGGTCATGGTACTGGTGCTGTGACACCCGGTACAGCCGCGCACGCCGCGACCGTCGGCGAAGACGGAGTTGCCGAAGCGCTCGTACCAGTACCAGCCGTTGCCGCCGTCGCTTTCTTCTTCGACCTTGATCATGACTGCCCAGCCGCGCACCTCGTTGCCGCTGCCGCCGAAGAGCTCCTTGACCGCCGCGGATCCCTGCCGGAGTGGCGCTGGCGGGATGATCTCTAGCGACGATGAGAGAGTATCGTTGATGAATGTGCGCACGTCACCGAAATGAGGGCCGGCGGAGTCGTGCTGTTCGGGTTCGGACCGCCAGCCGAGGTAACTTCCCGCTCGTAGCCACTCCAACAGCGCCGCGTCGCCGAGCGGGGGCACTTCCGAGCTGGGTGTATGGGTGGGCGAGGGGATGGCTGTCGGTGTCGGAGCTTCGCCGCTACAGCCGTGCAAAGCTGCTTGGACACCGGCGATCAGCTCGTTGATGGCGACGCGGTCATCGCTGTCGATGTCGGCGGCCGGACAGGAGGATGCTTCGGTGTTTCCCAGCGCGATGGCGACCGCCGTGACCAGCTCGCCGACGCCGACGCGCCCGTCACTGTCGCAATCGCAGGGGCAGACCGGCGGCTGGGCCGCTGCGGCAGTTGCCATGGCAAGTGCGAGAGAGCATCCACGACTGATCTTGCGCCAGGTCATTCAAGCACTTTCTCTCGGATGGCGGCTCGGACGATTCGTTGACACCTACCGCCTGCCGGTTTCATACTCCATCCGTGGCAGTGCGGAAAGAAAGTCGATGAACGAGCATTCCGAGGGTTCCGGCAGGAGCCTGGAGGAGGAGCTCTCCTCGCAACAGGCGCTCCTCGATGCGGTGATGAACGCATCGTATGACGGCATCTGCCTGATTTCTCCGGATGGTCGTTTCCTCGAGATGAACGACGCCTTTCAGGACGTAACCGGGCTGCGGCGCGAGGAATGGCTTGGTCGCACCATCGATGAAATGCGTGCGACGCCCGGCACGGCGCGCAAGTCGGCGGCGCTGCAGGTGTTGAAAGGTTCGTATCCGGCGACGACCCTGGTCAACCTGCACGGCGGCGAGCTGTTGCTGGTCACTGCCAATCCGCACTTCGACGGCGATGGCGAGCTGCTCAATGTGATTTTGAACGTTCGCAATTTTACCCAGTTGAGCTCTCTCAAGCGGCAGTTGGAACGCCACCGCGGCGAGGATGAGGTGCAGGAGTTGGAGCGCTCGCATCTCGAAGGTCGATTGCGCAACGCCGGATTGGACGAGATCGTCGTCAAGAGCCCGGCGATGATCGAGATCGTGTCGACGGCGATGCAAATCGCCGACTACGATCTGACGGTACTCATCGAGGGTGAGACAGGTGTCGGAAAGGGGGTGTTGGCCGAGCTGATCCACCGCTCAAGCCGGCGCCGCGACAAGCCGTTCGTTCAGGTGAACTGCGGCGCGATCCCGGACTCCCTGGTCGAGTCGGAGCTCTTTGGCTATGAATCGGGGGCGTTTACGGGTTCGGCACCGGAGGGCAAGGAGGGCTTTTTCGAGGCCGCCGCCGGCGGCACGATTTTCCTCGATGAGATCGGCGAGCTGCCGAAGAGCTCACAGGCCAAGATTCTGCAGATCCTCGACGACCGCGTCCTGACCCGAGTCGGCAGCACCGAGCCGCGCCGCCTCGACGTTCGCGTCATCGCCGCAACCAACCGCCGTCTGCGCGACTTGATGCGACGCGGTGAGTTCCGCGCCGATCTACTCTATCGGCTGGAGACCATCCCGCTCTTTCTACCGCCGTTGCGCGAACGCCGTGAGGACATGATCGCCCTGATCGAGAGCTTGTTGGCGTCGTGCAATCGCGAGTACGGCGGCGAACGGACGATCGCGCAAGAAGCGGTGCACTTTCTGCTCGAATGCGAGTTGCCCGGGAACGTCCGCGAGCTGAAGAACTTGATCGTCCGTCTGGCTTTGACTGGCAACGCGAGCAAGGAGATTGGCCTCGAGGACGTGCAGCGCGAGGTGGCGCGCAAAGGCGCGGCCGAGACACCGCCTGGTGGTGCCCGGCCGCCGGGCGGCGCGCTCCAAGGCGGCGCCGCCAACGGGACGATGAAATCCCGCCTGGAAGAGGTGGAGCGCCACATCCTGACCGAGACGTCACAGCAGTGCAGCTCGACCTACGAGATGGCCGAGCAGTTGGGGATCGATCAGTCCTCCGTCGTGCGCAAGATGAAGAAGTACGGTATCGGCCGCTCCAAGTCCTCGCGCTCGTAGGCGATCCCCATTCTCTCGGTGAGAGGAACTGGCAGCGCAGCCGGAGTTCTCGAGAGAAGGAAGCTCGTTGACAATCTGCGGCCTCCAAGAAATAATCTAGATGGTCTAGATTGAATCGTGAGGGAGGGCTGTTTTGAGAGTGCCAGATGTGGATTGGCAATTGTCAGAAGCGAAGAACCGCTTCTCTGAGGTGGTCCGTCGGGCGTTGACCGAAGGACCGCAGCGTGTGCGCCGCCGCCGGGATTCCGTCATCGTGATCTCGGAGAAGGACTATTTGGAGCTGAGCGGCGAACGGCTGGGCCTCGCTGATTTTCTCCGCCAGGGACCCGATGTGTCTTCCCTGGAACTTGGCCGCGACGCTTCTCCGATTCGCGAGCCTGAGATTTGAGGGCTCTGCTGGATACGTGTGCGCTTTCGGAGCTCACGCGATCGCCCCCCAATCCTGGAGTCGTACGAGCTGTCGATAGCCTCGGAAACGACAGCCTCTTCCTCAGCGTCTTGAGTCTCGGGGAAATCGCGAAAGGGATCGAGCTTCTCGATCAAGGCAGACGCCGCAACCAATTGGTGCTCTGGTTGGCGAGTCTGGAGAAGCACTACGCCGATCGAATTCTCGGGGTCGATCCGGAGATCGCACAGATCTGGGGCGAGCTCAGCGCGGCCGCGCAACAAAGGGGCCGGACGGTTGGTGCGATCGATGGTCTCATCGCTGCGACGGCGCGGCGTCACGGTCTCCACGTCATGACGCGCAACGAGGCTGACTTCGAACCAACGGGGGCACTGATTCTCAACCCTTGGGTTTGATGCGTTCGCTCTCGAAGTGCAGCGCGTCTTCGACCTCTTCTTCTCTCAGGCCAGCGGCTCGTAGGATCTCCCTCGAGTGTGCGCCGAGCGGCGGCGCGGTCTGAGTTGCCAGCATACCGTTCCAACGCGGTTTGGTGTGGCGCACGATCTCGCCCCGCGGCACCTCGACCTTGATCACATCGGCGCCAAAGTCGACCAGTAGAGTCCCGGCTGCCGGTGCGGCGACGTACGTGGCGATTTTGACGACGCGGATACCTTCGAGTGGTTTCGGCATGCAGTGTCCCAATGGAGCTGGTTGCCACATTTGGCGCGGAATCGGGCCTCTGTCCAGTCGCCAACGGTCCCGCTTCTCGGGCCGGGCGAACCGGGACGAGTCTGTATCACCCGATGCGGGCTCGCATCGAGTGATGCGAGCCCGCATCGTTTTGACCGATGAACCGGTCCAACAATCCATGTGGAGTGCGCGTTCTTCGCTCCATGGGTCTTGGTATCTGGCTTGCTCAGGAGTGTAGTTCTTCGAGAGTAGGCGAGATCGGGTGTCAGAAGAAGACGGGGGAGTCATGGCCAATCGTTCATCGAGTTCCGGGCAAGCAGGTGCAGCGGCAGTAGCTGAAAAATACAACCCCCTGGATCCGGAGTATTCGGGCAAGATCCACGAGGTGTTTACCCAGGCGCACCGCGAGGCGCCGGTGTTTTTCAGCCCGCTCTACAACGTCTGGGTGGTTACCCGCTACGACGATATCTGGACGGTCCTCAAGGACTCGGAAACCTATTCCTCGACGCTCTCGACCAACGTTGCGGCGACGGATCCGGAAGAGGTCATCGCCATTCTCAAGGAAGGATGGGGACAGGTGTCGACTCTGGTCACCTGCGATCCGCCGGCACACAATCGCTATCGCGGTTTGATCAACAAGGCGTTCACGCCGCGGCGAGTCACCGAGCGCGAGGGGCTCATCCGCGAGACCGCCAATCGTCTGATCGACAATTTCATCGACGAAGGCGAGACGGATTTGATTTGGACCTTTGCCTACCCGCTGCCGATGACGATCATTGCCAACATTCTCGGTGTGGCGGACGATGACCTCGATCGCTTCAAGCGGTGGTCGGACGATCTCGTCGCTCGGCTTTCCTACGACATGCCGAAAGAGCGCCTGATCGAGTGTGCGCACAGCCTGGTGGACTTTCAGCGCTACTTCGACGGGCTACTGGCGGACCGCGAGAAGAACCCGCGCGACGACATGCTGACGGATTTGCTGAACGCTCGCATCGAGGGTGAGAAACCGCTCAATCGCGGTGAGATGTTGAGCATGATTCAGCAGTTGCTCGTTGCCGGCAACGAGACGACGACGAGCCTGATTGGCAACATGGTATCGCTGTTGCTCGAAAAGCGCGAGCGCTGGGAGGCCTTGTGTGCCGATATCTCCCTGGCCGAGGGCACCGTCGAAGAAGCGTTGCGTATGGAGTCGCCGGTGCAGGGGTTGTTCCGCGTCACGACGCGCGAGGTCGAGCTCGGCGGCGCCAAGATCCCCGAGGGCGCGCAGCTTCAGTTGCTCTACGCCGCCGGCAATCGCGACGAAGCCGAATTCAAAAAGTCGGCGGTCTTCGACATGACGCGCGAAAACTCTGCCTCTCATCTCGCTTTTGGCGGTGGTGTGCACTTTTGTCTGGGGGCTTCGCTGGCTCGGCGGGAGTCGCGGATCGCATTGGAAACTCTGGTGCAGAGAATTCCCGACTTGCGTCTCGCTCCCGGTCAATCGGCAAAGAGGATCGCGCACTTCTTCATGCGCGGGTTTGAAAAGCTCCCGGTTCAATGGGGAGACGCGCGGTGAGGGGAGTCTCCGGCAAGACCGCGCTTGGCGAAATTTGTGTACTGGAGTTGGGGGAAGGTGTGTCGGCGCCGTTTTGCAGCCGACTGCTAGCCGACTTTGGTGCTCGTGTCGTCAAAGTGGAAGCGCCCGGCGGCGACGTCACACGACGGTGGGGTCCGGGCACCGACGACGGTCAATCGGCGTTGTTTGCCTACCTCAATGCCGGCAAGGAGAGCGTGCGTTTGGCCGGTGAGAGGGATGCCGATTCGCGCCGCATCGCCGATCTGGCTGCGGGTGCCGACATCATCGTTTCGAACCTGACACCGTGTCGCCAGCGCGCCTGGGGTTGCGACCTCGATGCGCTGGCGGCCGAGGCAGGCGGCGCCATCTCGGTTCGTTTGTCGTCCTACGGTTCGACTGGGCCTTGGCGTGACCGCCGGGCTGAGTCTCTTTCGGTGTGTGCGGTCGGCGCCATCTCCGTGATTCTCGGCGAGCCGGGCCGCCCGCCACTCTCGCTGCCGTTTGATTTGCCTGCGTTGCAGGCCGGAGTGCACGGCGCCGCGGCAGCGATGACGGGTCTTCTCGATCGTGCGCGCTCGGGTGGCCGCAATATCGATGTTGCGGAGAGCGAAGTCCTCGCCTACTACGCCGGCGGCATGTCGCGTTTCATTCTCGGCGCCAAAGGGAAGTGGACGCGGCGCGGCTTCGAACGCCACGGCGGCATCTATCCCTCGGGTTTCTACCCGTGTGCGGACGGGTTCATTTTCCTCGCGACCCAGACGAGAGCGCAGTGGACGGGTTTTCTCGAGCTGATGGGCAATCCGGAGTGGGCCGACGCCGATCCGAAGTACCGCGACGGTGTGGCGATCGGTTGGAAGCACGCCGATGAGGTGGACGTTCATTTCATTCCCTGGTTGGCGCAGCACACCCGCCGCGAACTGACCGAAATGGCGAAGCAGGCCAATCTGGTGCTCGGCCCGATCAACGGTGCGGAGGACGTCCTCTCTGAAAAGCATCTGGACGCTCGCGAATTTTGGAATGAAGTCGAGGTTTCGGGCAAGCGCGTTCGCGTCCCCGGGATGGGGTACCGCTTGTCGCGAACGCCGATTCGACTCGGGGCCGCGCCAGCGCTCGGTCAGCACGACGGCGCTAGAGTCGCGCCGGTCGATCGCGCGGCCGCGCCGGACGCGCAACCTCCACGCGACGGCGCGCGGCCGCTGTCCGGTTACCGCGCGATCGAGTTTGGTTTCAACTGGGCCGGCCCGATGGTCGGGCAGATTCTCTCTGACATGGGCATGGAGATCATCAAGGTCGAAACCAGCGGGCGCATCGACTTCATGCGTCACTGGCCGCATGCGCGCAGCTTCTTTCACAACGCGAATCGCGGCAAGCGCAGCATTTCGGTCAACATCAAGAGCGAAGAGGGACGCGATCTGGTACGTCGCCTGGCGGCGCACTCCGACATCGTCTTCGACAATTTCGCTGCCGGAGTGATGTCGAAGAACGGTCTCGGCTACGATGATCTGCGCCGCGCTGCGCCCCAGATCATCGCTTTGTCGATGGCCATGGCGGGGCAGAGCGGACCGCTGGCGCATCTGCGTGGTTTCGCGACGATTGCCACCGGCTTCGCCGGTATCGAACAGGCAATTGGCTATCCCGAGAGTGGTCCGACCGGCCTGCCGGTCATCGGTGTTGGCGATGCAAATGCCGCGATCCAGGCGGTGCTCGCCGCCTTGGTTGCGCTGTGGCATCGCGAGCGCACCGGCGAGGGGCAGTGCATCGACCTATCCCAGATCGAAGCGGCTACCGCCCTGGTGGGCGAGCCCTTGATCCGCCGGCAACTGACCGGCGAGGGGATCGAGCCGGTCGCCAACGCGCATCGTCGCATGGCGCCGCACGGTGTGTATCCGACTCTGGGCGACGAACGTTGGGTTGCCCTCGCCGTCACCTCCGACGGTGAGTGGCGCACCTTGGTCGAGTTGCTGGGTGCGCCGGCCTGGGCATCGGACGAGTCGCTCGCATCGCTCGCGGGCCGCCAGGAACGCCAAGCGGAGATCGACGAGCATCTATCGGAATGGACGGGTGAGCGCGAGCGCGACGCCGTCGTCGAGGATCTGTGCGCCGCCGGTCTCGCTGCTGCGCCGGTACTGCGCATCGAAGAGCTGCACACCTGGCCGCACTTCGTCGAGCGCGCGATCGCCCAAGATGCCCCGAGCTTCGAAGGAAAGAACGACGTCGTCTACCGCACCCCGTGGCACGTCAGCGGAGCGCCGCGGCAGGTCGCGGGAGGCTCCCCCGAGCTCGGCGAGGACAACGATCTGGTGTTTGGCGAGATTCTCGGCTTGTCGGCGCAAGAGGTGAGCTCGCTGCAGCAAGCGGGAGTGATCGAATGAGCCGCGCTGAGTTCCCGAGCTTTCCGGCCGACTACCGCGAGCGCTTCGTATCGAGCGGGCTTTGGCTGGATCGAACCCTACACGACTATTTCGACGAAACGGTTGCGCGTCTGCCCGATTCCATTGCGCTGGTCGAGGGCGACCGCAGAGTTTCCTTCAAGGGCTGGCAGGAGGACGCGGCGCGCCTGGCGGCGGGTCTGATGAAGCTCGGCATCGGCAAGGGCGACATCGTCTCGGTTCAGTTGCCGAACTGGTACGAGATGTGCCTGTTGCAGATCGCTCTGTCCCGCATTGGCGCGGTGATTCAGCCGATGCATATGGTCTACCGCCAGCGCGAGATCGAATCGATGCTCCGCTTCTGCGATTCGACGGCTGTCGTCGTCCCGGGCGAGTATCGCGGCTTCGACTACAGCGGTGCAGTGAACGACGTGCGCTCGGAGTTGCCGGATCTGAAGCACGTCGTCACCGCGCGCATGTCGAGCGAGGTGTCGTTCGACGACCTCTTGGCCAGCGAAGCGCTGATCGACGCCGATGCTCCGGCGACGCACGCGGACGACGTCTTCTATCTCAACTTCACTTCAGGCACGGAGGGCAATCCCAAAGGTTTTCTGCACACCCACAACACTCTGCTCTCGGTGCTCAAACGCTTCGCCGATCTTCAGCGCCAGCACGACCCCGCCAGCGACAACGACGTGATTCTCGCCAACAGTCCCATGTCGCACTCCTTCGGCCACCTCTCGACCTACCAAGTGTTGCTGCGCGGCATCCGCATGGTGCTGGTCGAACGCTTCGACCCGGGGGAGACGCTGCATCTGGTCGAGCGCGAAGGCGTCTCCTCGATCTCGGGCACGCCGGCGCATCTGATCTCTCTGCTCAATCATCCGTCGTTTGCCGGCACGGATACCAGCAGCGTCAAGAGCGTTGGCGTCGGTGGCGCGCAGTGCCCGCCTCAGTTGATGGCGGAGATCAAGCAGCACTTCAAAGTGTCGATCGGCAACACCTATGGCATGGGTGAGAACATCGTACACACGCGCACCATGCCCAGCGATTCGCCCGAGATCATTCGCGAAACGGTGGGCAAGCCGGTACCGGGTGCCGAGCTCAAGATCTTTGCCAACGACCACGAGACGGAGTTGGCGGTCGGTGAGGTCGGTGAGATCGCGTTTCGCGGACCGACGCTCTTCCTGGGCTACTACAAGAACCCCGAACGCACGCGCGAAACCCGCAACGACGATGGGTGGTTCTCTACCGGCGACGTCGGCTTCGTCGATGGCGAGGGGTATCTCCACCTGGCCGGCCGCAAGAAGGATATGATCAATCGCGGCGGCTCGAAGATCTATCCGAAAGAAGTGGAAGACTTGTTGCACGAGCATCCGGCGGTGGTGCGAGCGGCGGTCATCGGAATGCCCGACTACCGTCTTGGCGAACGCGTTTGCGCCTTTGTCGAGATCCAGTCCGGAGCCACTTTGACGCTCGATGACGTGCGCGACTTTCTCAAAGAGAAGCAGGTGATGATGTACAAGGTGCCGGAACGGTTGGAGGTCGTCGATGCGTTGCCGATGACACCGACCGGCAAAGTGAAGAAGGCGCCGTTGGTCGAAGAGATCAAAGAGAAGCTCTCGGCTGAGAGCTGATCGCGAAAAGCGACCCTTGCGGCCGCGGTTCAGGAGGAGAAGAGGATGGAATTCGGCAAGATCACGGAAGAAGGCATCGAAAAGCTCAAGAAACGGGTTGGCGTCGAACGCAAAAGCAGCAACATGCACCGCGGCGGGAAACTGCGCGCGACGCGCGACGTCATCCGCCGTTTCGCGATGGGCTCCGGTGACGACAATCCGATCTACCTCGACCGCGAATACGGCAAGAACAGTCGCCATGGCACCAACCTGGTGCCGGCGAGCATTACCGGCTTTCTCGAGCGGTCGAACGGTGCATCGGACGGGCTTCCCGGCTGTCACACGATCTGGCGTGGTGCGTCGTACGAATGGTACCGGCCGCTGCGCGAGGGAGACGTTCTCGACCCGAGCAGCTATCTGCGCGATGTCGAGATCATTCCCAGCAAGTTTGGTGGCGGCAAGGCGGCACGCCAGGACTACGAAACGATGATCTACGATCAGAACGGCGACTACGTCGCCAACTACAAGACGTCGTGGCACCGTTTCGAGCGCAGCGGTGCGAAGAAGGCGTCCAAGTACAAACAGCGCGAGCTTCCTCACTACACGCCTGAGGACATCAAGAAGATCGAGGCCGACTACGACAAGGAGGTCCGACGCGGGGCGGAACCGCGCTTTTGGGAAGACGTCGAGATCGGCGAAGAAATCCCCTTTGTCGTCAAGGGGCCGACGACACAGATCTCCAAGTTTGCTTTCGAGAGCTGGAGCGGTGCCGGCGGCTGGTTCGTTGGCCACAAGCTCGCGGTCAAGCTCTTTCGCGATCACCCGGGGCTGCCGTTCATCAACGAGCAGGGCATTCCCGAAGCGCCGGTAGCCATCCACTGGTCAAACGAGCGCTCGCAGAACATTCTCGGTCTGCCCGGTGCCTACGAGGCTGGCTACGAACGCACTTCGTGGGTCGTTCACCTGCTCACCAATTGGATGGGCGATGACGGCCACCTGTTGAGCCTGACCCAGTTGTACCCGACCTTCAATCTTCTCGGCGATACCACCTGGTGCCACGGTACGGTGAAAGAGAAGGCGATGAAGGACGAAGCGGTTGACGGAAAGCGCGGCGCTGTCACCTGCGAGATTTGGACGGTGAATCAGCGCGGTGACATTACGACCAAGGGCGAAGCAGTCGTCATGTTGCCAACACGCAACGCATGAGGTGACGGAGTCGATCGCGATGCCACGTGAAGTGCTCGACGAGCTGTTCGGTCTGACCGGTCAGAGTGCACTGGTGACCGGGGCCGGCTCGGGAATCGGCAAGGGAATCGCCCGCCGATTCTCCGCCGCCGGCGCCGATGTCGCGGTTTGCGATCTGGAGATGGGCCGAGCGGGTGCTTTGGTGCAGGAGCTGGCGTCGCACGGGGGTAAGTCGATCGCAGTGGCCGCCGATGTCAGTGATGAAGATGCCGCGGCTTCAATGGTTGCCGACGTTGCCAAGCAACTTGGCAAGATCGACATCTTGGTCAACAACGCCGGCATCTATCCGACTGGGCCGATATCCGAAATGGATGTCGGTGATTGGGATCGAGTCATGGCCGTCAATTTGCGCGGGCCTTTGCTTTGTATCCGCGAGGTGGTGAAGGTCATGCGCGCCAACGGCAAGGGTGGCTCGATCTTGAACGTGTCGTCGATCGATTCGATGCACCCGTCGTTTGTTGGCATGTCGCACTACGGGGCATCCAAGGGCGGTTTGAACATGCTCACCCGCTCCGCCGCCCTGGAGTTTGCGCCGGACAGAATCACGGTCAACGCGATCTGTCCGGGCGGTGTGGAAACCGAGGGGACCGAGGCGGCCTTCGGCGATGGTCTCAAGGGGGAGCTCGAGCAACGCATCCCGCTCGGCCGCGTCTCGACACCGGAAGAGATCGGTGGCGTGTCGCTCTTCTTGGTTTCTCCGGCCGCGCGCTACATCACCGGCGCGACTCTCGTGGTCGACGGCGGCTACCTCATTACGTGATTCGTTAGCAGGCACTGTCGAGGAGGAAGCATGAGCAAAGAGGATCAGTACTACATCGAAGAGCAGACCCTCAGCTTGATCGACCCGAGCATCGTCGACAAGTACGGTGACCCCAACAAGCACCCGGAGAATCAGTTCACCGACGATGAGGTCCAACAGGTCCTGGAGGCAGGTCGCGAGGTCTTCTTGACCCACCTCACCAAGGTCGGGTTTCCGATGGTTACCGTACACGTCTACTGCCTGCTCGACGGCGAGATGTGGAGCACGACGATCAAGGGGCGGGTCAAGTCGCGCGCCTACAAGAAGGATCCACGCTGCGGACTGTGCATTTCCACCGCGGGCCTCAACCTGCCGTTTGCCGGGGCGATGACGATCAAGGCACGAGCTGAGATCGTCGAGGATCCGGAGATCGTCAAACGAGTTTCGGTCGAGCACGGCAAGCGCTACTACACCAGTCCGAAGGCGCAAGAGCTGTTTACGCGTTCTTTGATGACGCCGAACCGAGTCGCGATCCGCTTCCATATCGACAAGGTGGTGTCCTGGAAGAACATCGGCATTCCGATGAAGGACTAGCGGCGCTGAGAGTTGTTCGTGACTCGCCTGGAGAAGATCTTCGAACCGATCGCGGTCGGTTCGATGGCGGTTGCCAACCGCATCGTCGAGACTACCTACTCGATCAACTCCGGTCGCGCCGATGGGCTGCCCGACGCTTCGTTCATCGAACATCACGTGCGCCGTGCTCGCGGCGGCGCCGGCTGGATCGGCAACGAGACGTGGGTGCTGCCGACGCCGTTGCCACCAGGTCGTGGCGATGAAATTCTCCCCGGCACCGGCGCCGTGCGTTTCGCGATCTACGAACACCCGGACTTCGTGCCGCGTGTGCGCCGCTTTACCGACGCCGTGCACGAGCACGGTGCCGTTTGCGTCATGCAGCTCACGCATCTGCAATCGTTGATGGGACCGTCGGCGGTTTCGTTGCCGTTGAGCTCGGACTACATTCCTCACGTTCTCGACGAAGACGAGATCGAGGCGCTGCTCGATGCCTACGCGGACGCGAGCGCCGCCTTCGCCGAAGCCGGCGCCGATGCCGTCGAAGTGCACTGTGCGCACGAAGCGTTACCCGAGTGGTTTCTGTCGCCGCTCACCAATCGGCGGACCGATCAGTGGGGCGGGTCGCTCGAGAATCGCATCCGCTTCGTCGTCGAGGCGGTGCGCCGGATTCGAGCCGCAGCGCCGGCAGGCCTCAACGTCGGTCTGCGTATCAACGCCGATCAGTGTCGCGACGGGGGCTACGACCTCGATGAGATGTGCGCCATGGTGGCGGCGATTTGCCGCAGCGAGCGCGTCGACTACTTGAGCGCCGACGTCGGATCGACCTGGGGCAAACCGAGCTATATCGCTCCGATGCAATACGGTGTGGCGCCTTTTGCGGCACATGCGGCAGCGATCAAGCGCGCTGCGCCGGATGTGCCGGTTCTCTATGCTGGTCGCGTCAACGACGTCGCGGTGGCCGAAGAGCTCGTCGCCAGCGGTGCCGTCGATCTCGTCGGCATGACGCGCGCCATGTTGGCCGATTCGGAGATGCTGGCCAAAGCGCGCGACGGGCGCATCGACGAAATTCGCAAGTGTATCGGTTGCAACACCTGTATCGGCAAGGTCGTACACGGTGAGGTGAAGACACCCCTCTGTGCGGTCAACCCGGAGGTCGGCTTCGAAGCCGAGTGGGCACGGGTAGGGCGGGCGGCAAAGTCGAGACGCGTCGTCGTCGTCGGCGCCGGGCCGGCCGGGCTCGAAGCGGCGCGTGTGGCGGCCGAACGAGGGCACGCCGTGACATTACTGGAGAAAGGCAAGGAGTTGGGTGGAATGATCCGACTCGCCGCGCGCGCGCCCGGCCGCGAGGCCTTTCTCGACTTTCCGCGTTTTGCCGAGGGAGCTCTCCAGCGGGCGGGGGTCTCTGTGCTGCTTGGCGTCGAAGCCGAGCTCGATACGGTTCTCGAGCTCACGCCGGATGTCGTCGTCACGGCGACCGGCGCCCGGCCGCGCCGTGGCAGTTCCGCCGCCGTCGCAAACGGCAGGGCATTCGATTTCACCGAAGTGTTGCGCGGGGGGATCGATCTCGGCGAGCGCGTCGTCCTCGTCTCCGAAGATGATCACATGTTCACACCGAGTGTCGCCGACTACGTCGCGTCGCGTGGCTGCCACGTCGAAATTCTCCACAAGTGGTTGTCGATCGGCGATCAGGTCGAACGCTACACGCGTGGCATCGTCTTCTATCGCCTCTACAGCAATGGGGTGGTCATCCATCCATCGACGCGGCTGGTGTCTTTCGACGCCGGCGTCGTGCGCGCGGCAAACTGCCTCACCGGCGCGGTGACCGAGATCGCCGACGTCGACAGCATCGTCTGGAGCCTCGGCCTGGAGAGCGATGACTCACTCGCCAGATCGTTGAAAGGGCGCGTCGGAGAGCTGTTCAACGTCGGATCGTCCTTTGCCCCCCGTTTCATGGCTGAGGCGACGCAGCACGGGGCGAATGCCGGAAGGCTGATCTGAAGTGGACTTGTCGTACTCGCAGGAAGACGAACGCTTCCGCGCCGAGCTACGTGCTTGGCTGGCGGAGCAACTCGAGGAGTTTCGCGCCCTGCCGCGCAATCCGACGGCGGCCGTCGAGCACTCGCGCGCCTGGCAGCGCAAGCTCTACGGTGCAGGCTACGTGGGACTCGCCTGGCCGGTGGAGTACGGCGGACGCTCGGCACCACCGACTCAGCAGGTGATCTTTGGTGAGGAGTGCGCACGCGCCGGCGCGCCGGCGCTGATCAACACGATTGGCTTGACGATTCTCGGACCGGCGCTGATCGCCAATGGCAGCGAGGCTCAGAAGAAGCGCTTCCTGCCGCGCATCTTGAGCGCCGAGGACTTGTGGTGCCAGGGCTTCTCCGAGCCCGGCGCCGGCTCGGACCTGGCGTCTCTTCGTACCAAGGCGGAGATCGACGGTGACGACCTCGTCGTGACAGGCCAGAAAGTGTGGACCAGCCTTGGGCCGGTTGCCGACTGGTGCTTCTTACTCGTCCGCACGTCCAGCGATGGGCCGCCGCAAAGCGGTATCACCTACGTGTTGATGGACATGAAGAGCCCAGGTGTCCACGTCGAGCCCATCCGGCAGATCACGGGCAAGACCCACTTTTCGGAGCTCTTTCTCGATGCTGTGCGCATCCCGCGCGACAACGTCGTCGGCCGGATCGACGATGGTTGGGCGGTGGCGAAGTCGACCTTGGGATTCGAGCGCTCCGGTCTCGCCGGTGTCGTCGAGCTCGAGCGCAATCTCGCTCGATTGGCGAAGATCGTGCGGCGGGTTGGTCGCGCGGCCGACCCGTTGGCGCGGCAGCGTTTGGCGCAGTTGCACATTGAAAAGCAGACCTTGAAGTACACCGGCTATCGAGTTCTGACGGCGCAGATGCGCGGCGCGCCACCCGGGCCGGAATCCTCGATCGGCAAGCTCGCAGCGTCAGAGTTTCGCCGGCGCATCATGGAGATGGCGATGGAGCTTCTCGGTCCGCACGCCGTGATCGGACGCAAGGATCCGTGTGCGGCCGACCGCGGCCGTTGGCCCGGGTTGTATCTCGATGCACGCGCCTACTCGATTGGTGGCGGAACATCGGAAATCCTGCGCAATGTCATCGCCGAGCGCACGCTCGGCTTACCGAAATCCCAGTGAACGGAAGACCAGGGAGGGTTTGAAATGTCCAAGGGTATGGCGGAGCGATTCGGTATCGACGGCAAGGTTGCCGTCGTCACCGGCGCCGGTGCCGGTATCGGGCGCGCCGTGTGCTTGTGTCTGGCAGAAGCGGGTGCGGCAATTGGCGTCCAGGATCTGGATGGCGACCGGGCGGCAGCGGTCGCGGACGAAATCCGCGCCGCCGGAGGCAAGGCGATCGCGATTGCCGGTGATGCGAGCCAGGCCACGGCAATCGACCAGATGTATCAGCAGGCAGTCGATGAGCTCGGCGGGTTGGACATCACCGTCAACAACGCCGGAATCTATCCGTTTACCGATTTTCTCGAGATCTCCGAGAAGGAGCTCGACAAGGTCTTGGGTTTGAACCTGCGCGGCAGCTTCCTGGCCACGCAGCGCGCCGGGAAGTTCATGTCGCGCTCGGGAAAGGGCGGGCGGATCGTCAACATTTCATCTGTGCAGGGCATGCGTCCGACCGCTCCCGGTGTTTCTCATTACAACGTCACCAAGGCTGGCGTGATGATGCTGACCAAGAGCGCGGCTCTGGAGTTGGCGCCGTCCGGGATCGGTGTCAACGCAGTAGCCCCGGGCGTGATCCAAACGCAGGGCACGCAGCCGTTGATCGATGCGGATCAGCTCGGCGACCCGGCCGACCTCGTGCCCTACGGCGCGCGCTGGGGACAGCCGGAGGAGGTTGCCAACACGATTCTCTTTCTCGTCGGGCCGGCAGCGTCGTACATCACCGGCGAGACGATCATCATCGACGGCGGCTATCTGCTGCACTGAACACAGGAGGGGGAGCCATGCCCGAACCGGGTTTCATACACGCCGAGCGCTTGCAGGCGAGCGGTCGGACGGCCAAGGAAATTCGCAACGTCACCCTGGTGCGCGACGTGTTCGAAGCGCTGGCGCGTTCGGACTTTGCCTTCCTCTACGCCAACATGGCGGAGAACGGCGTCGTCGAGGTGATCGGTCTGACACCGGAGAAGATGGGCGATCACGCCAAGAACCCCAACCTGGTTCCGGAGACGTTCGACCGCGGAATGCGTTTCGAAGTGCAACGTGCCCTGGCCGAGGGCAATCAGGTCTGTGTGCAGTGGCAGGACGAGGCGGAAACGAGCAAGGGGCACATCTACCGCAACCAGGGGATGAGCCTTTTCGTGTTCAACGACGAGGGCAAGATCACTCACTACTACGAGTATCTCGACCCCGACAACTTTTTGGAGGCGATAGGAGCGAAATGATTCAACCAGAAGACGAATACCGCCACGCGTGCCCCGCCGAGGAGGGCGACGGACTTTGGGGCGATACGCTGTGGGTATCCCTGGTCGATCGCGAAGCCAACATCTTCGGCATCAACCATTTCCATCTCACCAACAAGAACTACGCGCGCTTTGAGGCGCTCTACGTCATCGACGGCGTGCAACAGCTCTATGGCAACAAGCACCCCCTCGATCCCGAACCCGATCGCGGTCCCTGGTCCGACGGTCGTCTGAGCTATGAGGTCGTCAAGCCGCTCGAAGAGCTGCGTATCCAATTCGACGGGCCGCGTTTTGGTTTCGACCTCACCTACAAAGCCCGCTTCCCGGTGTTTGACTACGCCGACTGCGTCCACGGGAACCCCCTGGCCAAGATCCACACCTACGGTGGCCACTACGAGCAGGGACTGATTTGCACAGGCGAGTTCGAGATCCGCGGCGGTCCGTGCAAGGGGGAACGCCGCAAGATCGACTCCTGGGCGCACCGCGACCACTCCTGGTCGACGCGCTTTGCCGACGAGCCCTCGTGGATTCCGCAAGACGGAGACAAGGCCGGACACTTCTGGCCGTCGATCCAGCTCGCCGACAAGCACATCAACGCCTTCGGCGTCATCGACCCGACGGCTTTTGGCGTGCGCGAGGGTGGTCGCACGCCGGTAGGTGGGTTCGTCTCCACCGCCGATGGCGGGCAGGCGGTCAAGGACTGTTCGGCCGAGATTCTCACCGCCGACGATCGGCGCAACGCCGAGGCTTTTCGCTACAGGATCGTCATGCCCGACGACAGCGTCATTCACGTGCGCACCGGTCGAAAGTACGGGATGGTCAAGTTGTGGGACCGCGGCGAGAACGATCTCGAAAACCGCCTCGATTGCTACGAGCCGTTCTTTGATTTCGAGGTCGAAGAGACGGGTGAGCGCGGCTATGGGGTTGCCGAGTACTCCATCCAGCCGCCGTGGCCCCGCTGGCTGGTGTGACGGGGAAGTCATGAGCGAAGACGTCAAATGGGAGCAGCTCGATTCGTTTCGCATGACCGAGGCCGAGGCGCTCGAGGTGATCGACAAGGCGCCTGGTTGCGCAGCCTGTTGGACGCGACCAGACGGTCATCCTCTCGGCGTTTGGATTTCGCACGCGCTCCTCGATGGCACCATCTACGTGACGACGACGGAGAATCGACCGAAGACGACGGCGTGGAAGAAGGACGGTCGCACGTCGCTCGTCTTTGGGGTGCCGGGGATGGGATCGGTGACGGTCGTTTGTCGTGTCGAGCTCATCGACGACGCTGCATTGCGGCGTCGCTTTCTCGAAACGCTGGCGACCAACATGGGTCTGCGGGGGAGCGGTCGCGACAATTGGCTCACGGCGATGGACAGCGAGGGGCGACTGATCGGCCGTATTCACCCCGAGCGCTGGATCACCTTCGATGAGCGCAAGCTGAACTACTGAGGGTGAGGACGGCGACGGCGAATGAGTGAGTTGGAGGCAAAGCTGGCGGCGTTCATTGCCGAGCAGTCGGGCAACGCCGCCGAGGTCGATGACCTGACGCGCATTCCCGGCGGCTTTTCTTACGAGACGTGGAGCCTGCGCGCGAAGTGGCGTGATGGCGACGGAGATCACGACGAGCGACTGATCCTGCGACGTGCACCGCGCGGCGGAGTGCTCGAGCCATACGATGCGTCGCGTGAGTTTCGTGTGCTGCAGGGTCTCGAGGGCACTGCCGTGCCGGCTCCGCATGCCCTGTGGTGCGACCCTAGTGGAGACGTTCTCGGTACGTCCTTCTATCTGATGGAGCTGATCGAAGGGGAGATTCCGCTGCCGTGGGACGAGAGTCTCGACGAGGCTGACAAGTCGAAGATGCACGAGGCCTTTGCCGACGCTTTGGCGGCGCTCCACTCGGTGGAGTGGAAAGGTGCGGGTCTGGACTTTCTCGGTGTCCCGAGCGACGAGAGTGATCCGGCGGCGCTGGAGATGGATCGCTGCCGCGAGGTTCTCGATCGCATTGCCCTGCGTCCCTATCCAGTGTTGCACGAGGTGATCGCCTGGCTGGACGAACGGCGGCCGCGTTCGCCCCGGTTGTGCCTCATCCACGACGACTACCGCATGGGCAACTTCATCTGGCGCGATGGGCGAATGGTCGGCTTGCTCGACTGGGAGCGCGCCTTTCTCGGCGATCCGATGGCCGACGTGGCGTTTACGCGGATCAAGGCGTTGGCCGGCTGGTGCAGCATCGATGGTGCGATGGCGGAGCGTTACACGCAACAGTCGGGAATCGAGGTCGATGAGGAGCGCGTCGCCTACTACGAGACGCTCGAGATGTTGAAAGCGACCTTGGTCGGATTGACCGGGCTGAAGGCGTTTGCCGATGGGCGCACGTCGGATCTCCGGCTCATTCAGATCGGTCGCTATGCCCACCAGAACATTGCCGGCCTGGCGTCGGTGATCGGAGGTTCCGGATGATCGACCAGACGGTCCCGTTGCGCCAGCTGTGCGCCGGGATGGCGGACTGTGTTCGCGATTGGATTCTTCCCCACCTGCAGGATCCGATGGCACGCACGCAGGCGGAGACGCTCATCGCCTTGATCGAGGCGCTGCCCGGGGCTCTTTCCGCAGAAGCGCAGCAGTCGATTCTCGCCGACAGCAGTGCAGCGCGCGAGTGTTTGCGCCGGCTCGGCGAGGATGTCGAAGAGCCGGCGGCTGGTGACATCGACACAGCGATGGCCGAGAACTCCGCGCTCAAACAACGCTTGGTCGGCCTTGCCGAGCGCTCGCGCGAGGAGGGCTCGGATGCGGCGCGCCAGCGTCTGGCCGAGTTGCAGGCGTTCTTTCTCGAGAGTATGCAGCGCGAGTTGGAGATGGTGCGACGCGGCACCGACTTTGCGGCGATGACGTCGCGCGAAGACGCCGCCCGCGAGCGTTGAGATGGAAAGGAAACGGCGATGACGGCGACGATGCGCGGGGCGGTGTTGGTCGAGCCCTACAAGATCGAGATCCAGGACTTTCCCAAACCGCAGGTCGACGACGACACGGTCATCGTCAGGGTCGAAGGGATCGGAATCTGCGGTAGCAATCTGCACTGGTGGACCGGCGGTGGACCGGCGACGCGGTTGATGGAGTTTCCGATGCCGGGCGCCGGCGGGCACGAATTTTCCGGCGTCGTGAGTGAAGTGGGGTCGCGCGTGACCCGCGTCGCTGTCGGTGACCGCGTGACGGTGGATCAGTTTGAGAGCCGCTCGTGCGGCGACTGCGTCTACTGCGCCGGTGGATTGTTTACGCAGTGCGCCAACATCGGTCAGCTCGGTCTCGAAGGATTCGTCGAGTATCTCAAGTTCACGGAGCGTGGATTATACAAGATCCCCGACGGCATCGAGACCCATATTGCTTCACTGGTCCAACCGTATGCCTGTTCGGTCTCGGCGGTGCGGCGCGCCGGTATCGTTGGCGGTGAAACCGTCGTCGTTCTCGGCGCCGGCGTGCTCGGTCTCTGCGCCGCTGCGACCGCGAAGGTGCTGGGGGCCGAGAAGGTCATCCTCACGGCGAAATACGAGTCACAGAAAGCGATGGCCGAGAAGTTCGGCGCCGACGTCGTCGTGTCGAGCAGCTCCGACGATCTGGTCAAGCAGATCATCCGTGAGTGCCCCGCCGGTGGTGCCGATCTCGTCGTCGAGACGGTTGGCGGCCACGCACCGACGCTGGCGCAGGGGTTGGAGATCGTACGCCCGGCCGGCAAGTTGGTGGTGCTCGGCCTGTGGGACGAGCTGGTTCAGGTCGATTCGTGGTTGGCCATCCTCAAGGACGTGACGATGATGTTCGTGCTCAATCACGGCGTCATCGGTCGCAAAGCCGACTACGAGCTCTGCCTCGAGTGGATGGCGTCGCGCAAAGTGCCGGCGCAGGATCTGGTGACGCACGTCTTTGCGATGGACGAACTCGAAGAGGCCTTTCGCGTCGCCGCCGACAAGTCGAGTGGAGCGGTCAAGGTGATCATCAAACCATGAACCCTCCCGTGCCAGCCTGCCTCGACGGCGCCTTTTTTCAGGTGGCCTACGTCGTTCCGAGTCTCGATGAGGCGGAGCAGTGGTTCGGTCGAACGATGGGTGTCCCGTACTTCGAGCGCATGGAAGGCGTCGAGCTCGGTGCGACGTGCCGTCATCGCGGCGGCCCTTCCGACGCGGTTCTCGATCTTTCTCTCGGCTATCTGGGCGACACGCAGCTCGAGCTGGTCCGGCCGCGGCGGGGGGAAAGCATTCATCGCGAGTTTTTCGACGCCGGCGGCCGAGGACTCCACCACCTTGGCTTTGCGGTAGACGATTTTGCCGCGACGATGGACGAGCTGCGAAACACCGGTTTGGAAGTCGTTGCCGACGGCGTTCTCGATACCGGAATGCGAGTTGAGTTCGCCTACTTCGACTGCAGTGGAGCGGCCGCGTCCGTCATCGAGGTTCTCGGTTTCGACGAAGCGGCACGGAGCTTCATGGATGAGCTGCGCAAGAAAGGACGTTGATGGTCGTCAAGGTTGAGGACGAGTATTTGCACCATGCTCCCGATGCGGAGACCGGTCTCTGGAGCGACAACTTCTGGCTTTCGATCTGCGACCGCGAAGCCGACATCTTCGGCGTCAACCACGTTCACGCCAGCACCAATCGCGGCTACGCCCGCTACGGTGCGATGCTGGTGATCGACGGGGCGCCGATGCCGTGGGCGAACAAGGTGGGGCTCGACCCGGAGACGCGGCGCTTCGATCACCTGGGCGAAGGGCACATGCGCTACGAAGTGGTCAAGCCACTGGAGGAGATCCGTGTTTCGTTCGACGGTCCGCGCTACGGATACGACCTGACCTACACCGGGCGCTTTCCAGTGTTCGACTATGCCGACTGCATTGGCGGCAATCCGCTGAGCGGTGCCATGTACTACGGAGGACACTATGAGCAGGGCCTGCACTGCCGCGGAGAGTTCGAGGTCCGCGGCGGTCCGCGCCCCGGCCGTCGGCCGATCGACTGTTTCGCGCACCGCGATCATTCGTGGACCTTTCGTTTCTCCCGTGAAACGCCGTGGGACGTGCCTCCGCTGTCTCCGCCACAGAGCCTCGGGCACTACTGGCCATCGGTGCACTTGCCCGACAAGCACATCAATTCCTTTGGTTGGATGAACCCCGACTTTCAGATGCCGATCCCCGGTGCACCGACGTTCGGCGGATTCGTGTCCGATGCCACCGGCAGCCGGCCGATCAAGGGCGCTACGTGCGAAGTGCGACTCGAGGCGGACGGGCGCACGGCGATGAGCTTTCGCTACGGGTTCACGCTACCGGATGGCGAGACGATTCACGTGCGGACGGGGCGCAAGTATGCGCAGACGGTGAACAGCTTGATGCGCGGTGAGAACGACGCCGAGTGCACGATGGATTGTCACGAGGCGTTCTTTGACTTCGAGGTCGAGGAGACGGGCGAACGCGGCTACGGCTGCTCCGAGTACTCGATCATGCCGCCGACCCCGCGCTGGCGCTACTGAGGTTGTGTCGATGATCCAGGCGATTGACATCATGAATCACCCGCCGGAAGCCAAGCGTGGCCTCGGCGGCAATCCTTTCGAGTTCGAAGAGTTCAAGATCATGCTGCGTACGACGTTCAAGGCGGCGGCCGGTGACCACCAACACCGAACCAAGGCGAAGAAGGTTATCTCGTCGGGCGAGAAGAAGTCGGCGAAGAAGAAGTCGGGCGGCGGCATGTTGATCGGACACGCCTCGGTGCCGGAGCTGATCGAAGACATGGACAAGCTCGGCTACGAAGCGATCGTGATCTCGGCGACGAAGATGTGGTCGTATCACTACCATCACCGTTTGATCCTCGACTACGACATCGACGATGTCGGCACGATGGTGAAGGAGGCGAAGGGACGCATTATCGGCGCCGCCAGCTACAACCCGTTTCGCATCGAGGAGAGCATCGCCGACGTCGAGCGGGGAGTGCGAGAATACGGTTTCAAGTACGTTTGGTTTCATCCTCTGTCGTTTGGCCTCGCACCCAACGATCGCCGCTTCTATCCGCTCTACTCGAAGTGCAACGAGCTCGACATCGCCGTCGGCATGCAGGTCGGCCACTCCGCCGAGGTGCTCCCCTCGGATGTCGGCCGGCCGATGTTGGTGGACGACGTCGCCATCGATTTTCCCAATCTGCGCATCAACCTGTCCCACACGGGTTGGCCGTGGGTCGACGAGTGGTGCTCGATGTTGTGGCGGCATCCCAATGTGTACGGCGACATCTCGGCGTACTTTCCCAGAAGTCTCGACGAACGACAGGTGCGGTTCATGGACAGCTCGCGCGGCCGCAACAAGGTGCTCTTCGGCACCAATGGCCTCGGCCTCGCCAAATGCATCGAACAGTTTCGCGCCATGGACATCAAGGAAGAAACGAAGAGCAGGGTGTTGCGCGACAACGCGGTCGAATTTCTCCGACTGGAATCATAGGAGCAACGGATGGGAAGCCTTGCCGAACGGACGGCAGTTGTTACCGGTGGGGGCACGGGCATCGGATTTGCCATTGCCGAGCGCTTTTCCCGCGAGGGCGCAGAGGTCGTGCTGGTTGGCCGGCGCCGAGCGCGACTCGAAGAAGCCGTCGCCAGGATCGGCGGTAAGGCCCGCGCGCATTCCGCCGACGTCGGCGACGAGGAAGAGGTGCGGCGTCTTTTCGAATCACTCGATCGTGTGGATGTGGTGGTTACCTGCGCCGGCGGAGCCTATTTCGGTTCGATGGAGGAGACACCGCCGGCACGTTGGCGCGAGCTCTTTGACGGTCGCTTCTTCGGCCAGATCAACTGCTGCCACTATGCCGTTCAAAAAATGAAGCAGGGCGGCGTCATCCTGCTCTGCTCTGGTATTGCCGATGCCGCCTATGTGCCGAGCTACAGCGGTGGTTCTGCGCTCTGCGGTGGTGTGAATGCGATGGGAAGAAACCTGGCGGTCGAGCTGGCGCCTCGGGGTATTCGCGTCAACGTTCTCTCCCCCGGCCTGATCGGAGAGACGGCGATCGAGTCCAACCTCGACGAAGCCGGTGTGGTTCGGCTTTTCGAAACGGCGATTGGAGCGACGCCACTGGGCCGCGCCGGGTCCCCTGCGGATACGGCGGATGCAGCGCTCTCCCTGGTGACGAACGAATACCTCAATGGGGTAGTACTACCCGTCGACGGAGGCTGGACGGCGGGTTGAAGTAGGTGACGTGAGGATGAACATGCCGAGAAACGCTGAAAATTCCATGTCGCCGGTCGCCCGCGATGCCGGGTACTGGCGGGGGATCTTCGATGCGATTGGGGAATGCGATGTCGAGGTGAGGGACATCGAAGGGTCGTTGCCGGCCGGCTTGGCCGGGACGCTTTATCGCAACGGGCCAGTGCGCAGCGAGTTCGCCAAGTCGTTCTTTGACGGCGACGGGATGATACGGGCGCTGCGCATTCAGTCTGATGGCTCGGTGCGCTACCGAGCAAGGTACATTCGCACGGACAAGTATCTACAAGAGAAGGGCAGCGACCAGCCTCTGTGGCGCACCGCGGGGACCAACCTTCCCGGCGGGTTTCTGCGCAACATGTTCCGTGTTCCCGCACACGAAGCCAATACCAGCGTCTTTGCCTTTGGCGGTGGTCTGTGGGCGCTCGAAGAGGGCGGTCATCCCTACGCCATCGACCCGGAGACGCTCGAAAGCGGCGAGCAGAACCACTACGGCGGTGCCTTGCATGCGCGGACGGCTTTCACGGCCCATCCCCACATCGATCCGACCACCGGAGACGCCTTTGCGTTTGGCGTCCACTTCGGCGGTCGCAAGCAAGAGTTGCGCACCTTTCGCATCGACGCCGAGGGGGGATACCACGCCATCGGAAGGATCCCGCTCGACTATTCTTCGTTCGTGCACGACTACGGGCTGTCGGCAAAGTGGATGGTCTTCTTGATCCCGCCGATGGTTGGCAACATCCTGCGCTTCATCTTAGGTTTCGACACCTTTTTTGACGCCATCGAATGGCGGCCGCAACTCGGAACCAAGGTGATTCTGATGCCGCGCCAGGGCGGCAAACCTCTCTACCTCGAAACCGATACCTGCATGGCCGGCCACGTCGTCGGCGCCTGGGATGAGGGCGAGGAAGTGCTGGTCGACATGTGTCAGCTCGAAGAGTGGTCGCAGATGGGCGACGCGGCGGCGCAGTTTCGCACCAGCTCGTGGGAGGGGTTCGGCGCCAGCTCGGTCTGGCGCTATCGGATCAACCCGCGGAGCGGGCGCGTGCGGAGTGAAAAAATTTCCGACATGCCGGCCGAGTTCCCCGCCATCAACCCCGACCGAGAATGCCGTTCTGCACGCTTCGCCTACTTCGCCTCCAACACCGTGCCCGGTGAAGGGGGACTCTTTCGCAGCGTTCTGAAGATGGATTGCGGCAACGGTGAGTGTTGGTTGCACGATTTCGGCCCGACGAAAGTATCGCTGCAGCCGACCTTCGTACCACGGCCGGAAGGGAAGGAGGAGGATGACGGTTGGATCATGACCCTCGTCTACGATTCCGCGACCGGATCGACCGAAGTGCCGGTTTTCGATGCGCGGGCAATCGGCGATGGGCCGATTTGCACGATGCGTCTGGGCGAGAACGCCGGAACCACCTTCCACGGTTGCTGGATTCCGGCGTGAATGGGCATCGGCTGATTGGTGAACAGCCGCGAGAGGGTCGGTGAATGGTTGAAGTTGAATCGAGCAAGATCGTCGAGATCCCCGGCCCTGCCGCGGAGGTGTGGCGACTCCTCGCCGATTTCGGTGCAATCGAGAAATGGTGGCCTGCGGGAATGCTCGAGAAGGTCGTGTCGGAGGGCGAGGGGATTGGCATGGTTCGTCACATGCATACGTTGATCGGACTGATCCTGAGCGAGCGACTCGACGGATTGGACCACGAGACACGGACCATCCGTCTGTCGATCATCGATGGCTTGCCGTTGGGGATCGAGGACTACCACGCGGTCGGGCGCGTGATTGCCAATGAGGAGAACGTCTGTACCCTCGATTGGCGCGGCACCTACGAGATCCCGAGTGCCAGCAGTGAAGCCGATGCCCGGGCGGTGATCGAGGGCGCCTATGAGGCTCAGGCGATGGGACTTCTCTCACACTTTGCGAAACGAGCGAGCTAGTGCCCTGAACCAGAAATCCGTCACAATATTCCCCGGCCCTCGACACCCGTGCCGGCGTTGCTCCTCCTCAAAATATCCCTGATATTCCTTCGTCGGCGCGCCTTGGCACAGGCGCCGATTGCTCGCCGAAGTTTGCAACGAATTTCTGATCCAGGACACTAGCGAAAGGCGGAAGAAAAATGCCAGCACCAACGGCGGAAGACGAAAGCGCACGCATCGTGCGCGGCGCACTGGACGCGTTCAACGGCGGCGACACGGAGAAGTTCCTCGACTGCTTCTCTGACGACATGCGCTTCTGGATGAATGGCCGGCACCACTTCTCCGGCCTGGTCGAGGGCAAGGCGGCGTTTGTCGACTTGGTAGGGCGCGTCGCCGCCGGATTGCAGGACATGATCACGCTGCAGATCGAGAACTTCATTCCGGCCGGCGACTGGGTCGTCGTCGAGAGCATCGGTAGCGCGACGACCGCCTCGGGCGAGACCTACGACAACCGCTATTGCATGCTCTGGCGCGTCGAGAACGGCAAGATCGTCGAGTTCAAGGAGTACAACGACTCGGCCATGGTTATCGAGAAGTTCCCGGTGTAGTGGGTCGAGCGTTCGCAGCAGCGAGCTGGAGTCCTGTGAACTACTGGAGCGCGATGGCGTTGGCACTATTGCCGCCTTTTTGGCATCGACGTATGACCGCAGTAGACATCAGGAAGAGTACCTACTTCGATTCTAGCCACCATTCGCTTTGTGTTTCTCCGCCTCTTTGCTAGTGGGTGAGATGTGTTGCTCGTAACCACGTCGAGCAGGTGGAGCCATGATCAACAAATCGCAGTCGTCGCGTCTTCCGTCGCTGGATTCCCCGGTCAGCAGAGGGGCTAGCGGCACCGGTGTCGCTAGCGTCGATTTGACGGAGTTTGCGCGGGTCAAGTCCGAGCGCGATCTCTACCGGCGCTTGCTCGACCTTGGTGATCAGGGTGATCCGGAGCCCTTCGTTCGCGATGCGTTGTCGTTGATCGTCGAGATCGCCGGCGCCACGCAGGGCTATCTCGAGCTCTACCGGGAGGGAAGCGAAGACACTTGCTGGTCGATGGCGCACGGTCTTTCCGACACCGAGGTTTCCGACGTCCGCGCCAAGATCTCGAAGGGGATCATTGCTCGAGCGGTCTCTGAGGGGGAGATGCTGGTCACGCCTTCGGCTATGTTGGATCCGCGGTTCAACGAGCTCGAAAGCGTGAAAATCTCGAAAATCGAGGCGGTTCTCTGCGCGCCGATCGGATCGGATCCGGTGCGCGGAGTTGTCTACCTGCAAGGACGAGATCACCCGGGGTTGTACAGCGAAGAAGAGCAGTACCTGGCGCGGATGTTCGCCATGCAACTGGCACCCTTGGTGAATCTGCTCGAAAAGGCCAACGAGCTCAGTGCCGAGGATCCCTTGGCGGAGCTGCGCAACGGTCTCGACGTCGAGGGTCTCGTCGGCTGCTCTCCGGCGTTGGTCAAAGTGCTGCGACAGATTCCGACGGTCGCGCCACTCGACGTCGGGCTTCTGCTGACTGGCGAAACCGGTACAGGCAAGAGTCAGCTCGCCAGACTGGTCCACCGCAACAGCCCGCGCAGACACGGTCCCTTCGTCGAGCTCAATTGCGGATCGATGCAGGAGAACCTGGTAGAGAGCGAGCTCTTCGGCACCGTCGAGGGCGCTTTTACCGGTGCGATGGACCGCGCTGGCAAGGTCGAAGCGGCCGAGGGTGGCACGCTGTTCCTCGACGAGGTCGGCGACTTGCCGCTGGCATCTCAGGTCAAGCTGCTGCACGTGCTGCAGTCGGGAGAGTACTCGCGGGTTGGCAGCAACGGTGTGAAGAAAGGGAACTTCCGCCTGATCGCTGCTACCAACGTCGATCTCGAACAGGCGGTGCGCGACAAAGCGTTTCGCGAGGATCTCTACTTTCGCCTGAACGTCCTGCAGATCCGCCTGCCCTCGTTGAACGAGCGGCGCGAGGACGTTGCAGAGCTGATCCGCTACTTCGCCGACTCCGTCTCGGAGAAACACAAATTACCGCGGATGGAGATCTCGCGCGGAGCCCTGCAGGCAGCCAAGCAGGCAGAATGGTCGGGCAATGTGCGTGAGCTCGCCAACGCGACGGAAGCGGCGGTGATTCGCGCCGCCGCCGAGTCGGTGCGCCAAATCGAGAGGTGCCATCTCTTCCCCGTGCAAGAGGACGACGGCAGAGATCTGGAGAACGTCACCTACCAAGAGGCGACGCGCATCTTCCAGGCTGGATTCCTTCGCGACTCGCTCGACGAAAACGAGTGGAACATCTCGGAAACCGCCCGCCAACTCGACATGGCGCGCTCCCACATCCACAACCTGATCAAGATCTTCGATTTGAGGCGTAAGGAGTAGAACCGGCAGGTCGGCCTGGATCTTCCAGACGCTCAGGCCAACCGAGTTTCCAACGCATGCCGCGGACCTCAACGGCCTCGCTCTTTTCGGTCGAGAAGTTCCGGAGATCCTGGCTGAGTCCGAGAGAAGGGGCGAGGGCGGCATGCACTCGCACCTCGCGGACGAGCGCGGACGAAAAATCCCATTCGGAGTGCGCTCGAATGAGAGTACCTTCGGCGCGGAAGCCGAGTGCCGGTTGGCGGGAGATTCCCTGAATCAATGAGCCGATCGGGGTTTCTATTGACAGCCCCCCCCGCGATACCTTAGTGAATACTCACTAACATCCGCGAGGAGTCGTCATGAGTGCTGGAGTGAAGAGCGATACGAACCCGTTTCTCCAGGGGTTGTTGATTCCGGTTCTCGATGAGCGGGATGACCGCGACCTCGAGGTGGTGGGCGATTTGCCGGCTGGGCTGAACGGTATGTTCACCCGCAACGGGCCGAATCCGCAGTTTGCGCCGATCGGTGCCTACCACCCCTTCGATGGCGACGGCATGGTGCATGCCGTGTACTTCGAGGGCGGCAAGGCGCGCTACCGCAATCGCTTCGTCGAATCGCGCGGATTGCTGGCCGAGAGGAAGCGCGGCCGCGCGTGCTACGGCAGTGTTTCGGAGTTTCGCATGCCGGACGAAGATGTCGTCGAAGACGGCGGAATCATGAAGAACAACGCCAACACCCATTTCGTTCGTCACGCCGGCCGCTACCTAGCACTCATGGAAGCTGGTCTGCCGACCGAGCTATCGCGCGAGCTCGAAACGATCGGTGAATACGACTTCGCCGGCAAGCTGGTAGGGTCGATGACGGCGCACCCCAAGTTCGATGTGAAAACCGGGGAGATGATCTTCTTCGGCTACAGTCCGTTTCCGCCGTTCCTGCAGTACCACGTCGCCAACCGGGAGGGCGAGTTGGTTCACAGCGCGGTGATCGAAATTCCCAGAGCCGTCATGATGCACGATTTCGCCATCACCGAGAACTACGCGGTGTTCTTTGATGCGCCCAACATTTTCGACGTCGAGGCGATGATGCGTGGCGAGCCGGGAATGCGCTGGGAGCCCGAGCACGGCGCGCGTATCGGTGTCGTGCCGCGTCGCGGCACCAACGACGACGTGCGTTGGTTCGAAGTCGATCCATACTCGATCGTTCACTTCTTCAACGCCTTCGAAGATGACGGGAAAATCCAATTGTACGCGCCGGTCTTCGACTCGATGCCGGGTGGATTGCAGTTCGATGCGCCGGAGCAGACGGAGGAACCCTATCCGCGGCTGTGGACGATCGATCTCGACGCGGGGACCGTCAAGACGGAGCAAACGGACGATCGACCGGGCGAGTTTCCGCGCATCAATGACGATCGCGCCGGCCTGCGCCACCGTTATATGTACAACACGATGGCACGCGATTGGGGGTTCGGTTTCAACTTCAATGCCGTCGTGAAGTACGACATCGACACCGGCAAAGCGCAGACCTTTACACACGGTGACTCGATCGTCGTCGGCGAGCACGTGTTTGCGCCGGATCCCGACGGCAGCGCCGAGGACGATGGCTGGCTGATGACCGTCGGGACGGATCGACTCACCGAAAAGAGCGAGCTGCTGATTCTCGATGCGCGGGCGATCGAAGAAGGACCGATTTCCCGGGTGCACATTCCGCGGCGTGTCCCGATCGGATTCCACGCCAATTGGATGCCCGAGTAACACACGGGCGGAGAAAGTAATCGCGCAGCGACAGCGCCCTTTGCCGGTGCCTCTGCCCCTCCGGGCGAAGCCCGTTCAGACGTCCATCACTTCGTCGTAGAACTTGACGATGCTCTTGCGGTCTTTCTCGGGGGTGCCGAGATGACCCATGGCGGCGCGCGGGTGCTGGTTGAGCAGGCCGGTCAGCATGTACGACAGGTCGAAGCCCCAGTGCATTTCCTCGCGCAACGGCATGATGTGACTCTCGACGCAGTCAAGGATCGGGCGCAGGCGGTATTTCGGGTTCTTCAGAAAACCGATCAACAACTCCAGCGGACAGTTGCCGGCGCCGCGGCCGAGGCCGGCCATCGTCGCATCGAGTCGGTTGGCACCCTGCACCACGGCTTCGATCGTGTTGGCATAAGCCAGTTGCTGATTGTTGTGGGCATGGATGCCGACCTGCTTGCCGCTCGCCTCACATGCTTCGAGGTATTGCTTGGCCAGGGCGCGGATTTCTTCTGAGTAGAACGAACCAAAAGAGTCGACGAGGTAGATGGTGCCGACCGGCGAACTCGCGAGCACCTCGAGCCCTTCTTCGAGGTCGTTCTCGTGCACCGTGGACACGGCCATCACGTTGACCGTCGTCTCGTAGCCCTTCTCGTGTGCGTCGTGGATCATCTCGAGCGCGACGGGAATCTGGTGGATGTAGGTGGCGACGCGGATGAGGTCGAGGACGCTCTGGTCCTTGGGCAGGATGTCGGTCTGGTAGTCCGACTTCTCGGCGTCGGCGATGGCCGAGAGCTTGAGGTCGGTGTCGTTGTCGCCGACGATGCGGCGCATGTCCTCTTCGTCGCAGTGCTTCCAGGGGCCGAATTCGGACTTGGGAAACTGCGTCTTCGAGTTCTTGTAGCCGAGCTCCATGTAGTCGACGCCGGCGGCGACGCAGGTTTCGTAGACGGCCCGCACCAGCTCGTCGGTAAAGCGGTGATCGTTCATCAGCCCGCCGTCGCGGATGGTGCAGTCGAGCACCTTGATCTCCGGCCGGTAGGTCAGCCAGGTGCCGCGGTTGCCGTTGTTTTCGTTGGTCTCGCTCATGATGCCAGGTGCTCCCGTCGCTCGAATCAGTCTGCCCAGTCTAGCAGATAACCAAACCGGGCACTCGGGGAGAATTAGAGTATCTCGCGTCCCCCGCCAAGTGGGGTAGCCGCCGCGGCGCGGGCCGCTCAAACGGCGCGATAGGCTGCGATCAGATCTCGAATCGCCGTACCGATGGCGTCGTAGTCGCCGCCGGCCAGCCATTCTTTGCGAAACACGCCACCGCCGAAAGCGACGGCCGAAGCGCCGTTGGCGAAGTACTCGGCGAGATTGCCCGCATCGACGCCGCCACAAGCGAGCAACTCGACGTCGTTGAAAGGTCCTTTGACTTCTTTGAAATAGGCGGGGCCGAACGCTTTGGCTGGGAATACTTTGACCATGGCCGCCCCGGCGCGCCAGGAGTCGTGAATCTCCTGCGGGGTCAGCGCTCCGGGAAAGACCGGGATGTTGCGTTCGTTGCATGCGGCGATCACTTCGCCGACCAGGGTGGGCATGACGATGAACGTAGCCCCGGCGTCGAGCGCGGCGTCGAGCGCATCGGTGTCGAGCACCGTCCCCGCGCCGAGACACAGTCGCGAGCCGGCGACGCCGGCAGCGCGGCGAATCAAGGCCGGCGCGTTGGGCGTGTTCATGGTGATTTCCAACGTCTCCAGCCCGGCATCGATGGCGGTCTCGACGATCGCCGCAATCGAGCCCTCGTCACCGCCGCGCAGAATGCCGAGAATGGGGAGCTTTCTGAAATCTTCAAGGAGCATGGTTTCCGAGTTTCAGGATTCGAGCTCCAGGTTTCAACCGAACCCTCCGAGCCCCCATCTGTGGCCATCGGCGTTCATCAGTGGATCTAACCCTCGGGCAACCGGAACGACCGGGACCCCCATCTGTGGCCATCGGCGTTCATCAGTGGATCTAACCCTCGGGCAACCGGAACGACCGGGACCCCCCATCTGTAGTCATCGGCGTTCATCAGTGGATCTAACCCTCGGGCAACCGGAACGACCGGGACCCCCATCTGTGGCCATCGGCGTTCATCAGTGGATCTAACCCTCGGGCAACCGGAACGACCGGGACCCCCATCTGTGGCCATCGGCGTTCATCAGTGGATCTAACCCTCGGGCAACCGGAACGACCGGGACCCCCCATCTGTAGTCATCGGCGTTCATCAGTGGATCTAACCCTCGGGCAACCGGAACGACGGGGACCCCATCTGTGGCCATCGGCGTTCATCAGCGGCTCCTGCGGATCTTCAGCCGCTGGTGGTCCGCGAACGAGCGGGCTAAGTTGCAGGTTCACTATCGGAGGTCTGTGGATGCTCGAGAGATGGCTTTTCGCAGGTGTCTTGGTTTTCTGCTGGGTCGCTCCGGTGTCGGCCGGTGAGGCCGGCAAATCCGGAACTCTCAAGGTGCGTTTCGCCAAGCTGGAGAAGAAGGGTGGCCACGTACTCCTCCAGGTTGCCAACTCGCGCGCCGTTTACGAGAGCGACGATCAGTTCACCTACAGCGCCAAGATCCCGGCCGAGGGAGAGAGCGTTACCGCCACCTTTGATGACGTTCCGCACGGCGAGTATGCGGTCAAGGTGTTTCACGACGCCAACGATAACGAGAGAGTCGACATTGGCTGGCGCGGTCCGACCGAGAGCTACGGGTTTTCCAACGACGTGATGGGGTTCATGGGCCCGCCGGACTTTGACGATGCGAAGTTCAGGTTCGCCTCGCCGGAGAAGACGGTAGACATCACAGCAAAGTAGCCGGTGGGAACCCGACGGAACGCCACGCGTTCAGTCTGCAGCTAGCGCCGAGAGCAGCTGCGAAGGCGCGGCGGCGCTTCGTGAGCTGAGGTCGATGACCTCTATGGTGCTCGCTCCCGCGTCGATGTGCTCGCCGATGCGTCCGCGGATCGCCGCCTCGTCGCCCCAGGCGACGAGCATGTCGACCAGGCGATCACTGCCGCCGCCGCCCAGGTCGTCTTCGCCCAGACCGTGCTCCCGCCAGCGTTCGCGGTAGACGGCGAGGGGAAGATAGATCGACAGCGCCTGGCGCGCCGCCGCTCGCGCCGACTTTGCATCGCGATCCAGGCAACAGGGCAGGACGACGTTGAGACGTTTTTCCGACCCGAGGATGTCGCGCGCACGTCGCGTGTGCTCGGGTGGCATCAGATAGGTATTGGCGCCATCCGCCAGCTCGGCCGCCAGCGCCAGCATCTTCGGTCCGTGCGCGGCGACGAAGACGGGGGCGGCGGCGGTTTTGCGGACGCGGACCACGGCGGCGGCAAACGTTTCCAGATAGGCGCGCATCGCCGACACCGGTTTGTCCCAGGCGACGCCGTGTATTTCCGCTGCAATCGGATTCGACACGCCGAGGCCGAGGAGGAATCGGCCTTCGGAGAGCTCGCTCAGAGTGCGCGCAGCTTGGGCGGTGCTGAGAGCGTCGCGGCCGTAGATGTGGGCAATGCCGGTGGCGACGCGGAGAGTCTCGGTGTGGGCGAGGAGATGGGCGGCGGTGACGTAGATCTCGCGGCCGAAGACGTCGGGCAGCCACAGCTCGCGGTAGCCGAGTCTTTCGAGCTCTCGCGCGTAGGTGACCAACTCGTCGCCGTTCATCGTATCAGCGGGGACGACGACCCCGGATACGGCGCTGAGCCGGGTCATTTTTCGCCGAACACCGGAGCGCGCCGCTCGGCCATGGCCAGGCTCCCCTCGCGAAAGTCGCCGGTTGCGCTGAGGCGCTCCTGTTCGGCCGCCTCGCGCTGCGTCGCCGCGGCGATACGATCGGCGAGGCCGGAGCGCAGCGTGGCGCGGATCGACCGCACGGCCAGCGGCGCCGACGCGGCGATCTCTCGGGCCATCTCCATTG
The DNA here is from genome assembly GCA_965216585.1 of uncultured Binatia bacterium (SeqCode). Taxonomy (GTDB): domain Bacteria; phylum Desulfobacterota; class Binatia; order HRBIN30; family CADEER01; genus CADEER01. The sequence goes on from CBDCGC010000003.1 coordinate 3,474,481, forward strand.
CCGCGGCGTCGAGATCACTCCGACCGACCAGCCGATCGGCGAGGCCGATGGCGATGGCCTCCTCTCCCTTGACCCGGCGGCCGGTGTAGAGCAGCTCGGCAGCGCGCTGCTTTCCCACCAGCTCGGGCAGGGTGATGCTGAGGCCGAAGCCCTGGTGGAAGCCGAGGCGAGCGAAGTTGGCGCTGAAGCGGGCTTCGGGGCAGGCGACGCGAAAATCGGCGAAGAGCGCCAGGCCGAGGCCGCCGCCGATGGCCGCACCCTGGATCGCCGCAATCACCGGCTTCTCGGTGCGAAACAGACGCACGGCAGCGGCGTAGAGATCTGCGGTGGTGTAGTCGTTGCGGCCGGAGAAGTCGGCGCCGGCGCAGAAGTGCTTGCCCTCGGCTGCGAGCACGACGCCCCGGCACTCTCGCTCACCGTCGAGGCGCTCGAGCAGCGCCGCCAACTCTTCGATCATCGCCAGGGAGAAGAAGTTGTTGGGCGGCCGCCGCAAGCGCAGAGTGGCGACGAAGTCCGAACAGGAGTCGAGGGTGACGTGTGGCTTGCTCACGGCTGACCTTTGTCTTTGAGGTTGCGATCGAAGAGATCGAGGATGGCGCTCCAGTGTCGTTGGTCGGCGTCGGGGTCGTAGGCCGGGCGGTCGTCGAAGGCGAAGCCGTGGTGGGTGCCGGGGTAGTGATCGAGCCGGCCGCGCACGCCGGAGAGCTGCATGGCCTCTTCAAAGCGGGCGACCATTTCTGGCGGTGCGTAGTCGTCGTGCTCGGCGCAGGCGACGTAGATCTCGCCGCGGATGTCGCCGAGAACGCGATGGGGCGAGTCGCTCGCATCGACCGCGAGCCTGGTGCCGTAGATCGATGCGGCGCAGTCGATGCGCTCGGCGTGAACGGCGGCGGCGTAGAGGGCAAACGGACCGCTCATGCAGTAACCGAGGACTCCGGTGCGTGTACCGGTGCCGGCGTGGTCGAGCAACACGGCGATGTCGCGCGCCACCATCCGGTTGCCGACGCCATACATGAGCTCTTGCATTTCGCGGAGCGATTCGCGGCTGGAGAAGTCGAGCTCGAAGGCGGGGGTGACCCGGTAGTAGAGGTTGGGCAGCATCACGCGGTAGCCGTGATCGGCGATGCGGCGCGCCATGCCGTGCAGGAGTGGGCGCTTGCCCGGCGCGTCCATCAGAAAGAGGACCACCGGGAGCGGTGCGTCGCGGTCTGGCTGCACGACGAACGTCGCCATCGAGCCCTCGCCGGTGTCGATGGTGAGCTCGCGCTCGATCATGATCGGGCACGGTAGTCACATTCGACATCGTTGTCGAATGTGACTACGGTCGCGCTTGGACGTCGATGCCAGTTGATCTCGATCTCGACGCCGAGCTGACGCTGCTCGGTGAAACGGCGCGCCGCTTTGCCTCGACGGAGCTGCAGCCGCAGGCGCGCGCCGCAGAGCGCGCCGCCGAGGTCGAGCCGTCGGTCGTCCGTGCCGCCGAGCAGATCGGTCTCGGAGCTCTCGGACTTCCGGAGAGCCTGGGTGGGTCGGGGTTGGGCTGCCTGGCTCGCTGCGTGGTCAACGAAGAGCTGGGAGCGGCCGATGCGGGAGGTGCGCTCGCCTGCGATCCGTGGGGCCCGGCCGTATACGCACTGTGCTGCGTCGACGTGCCGGTCGCCGAGGAGTTGCTGGCGCCGCTCCGCGCTGAAGACGGCGCTCGCTGTGTGTGGATCGATGCCGGCGACGGTCGATTCGAGAGCCGCGCGGATGCGCTCGAGGCCGCGGTGGCGTGGGTGCCGAGCAGCCGCGTCGATCTCGCCGTCGTCGACGACGGTGAGCGTATGCTCTTCGTTCGCGACGGTATCCAGATCAGCAGCGTGCGCGGCGCCGGCCTGCGCTCCGCCGGGGCTTGTGAAGTTCGCATCGCCACCGCTCCGATCGCCGCGTGCGTCAGCGCTGAAGATGCCGTCAGAACCGCGCGCGCTGGCGCGCGCCTGTACGTTGCTTCACTGCTGCTCGGGGTGATGCGCCAGGCCTGCGAGTACTCGCGCGACTACGCGGTCGAACGCGAAGCGTTCGGTAAGCCGATTGCGCATCACCAGGCGCTGGCGTTCCTGATTGCCGACATGTACGCCGCCGTCGAAGGTGTGGGAGCTCTCGTCCGCGAAGCGGCCTGGCGGCTCGATGCGGGGGACGGCGGCGTCGTCGAAGCCGCGCAAGCCTGGATTGAAGCGATCGAGGTGTCGCGTTTCGTTGGACCGAACGCCGTCCAGATCCTCGGCGGCCACGGCTTCATGCAGGATCACCCGGTAGAGAAGTACATGCGGGACGGCCGCGCCTTGGGGTTGCTTCTCGGCGGTATCGACGCAGCGCGCCGGGACGCCGGTGCGGCGATTTGCGAAGACGCTACGGTGCTGGATCCGCTGGCCGGCGTGGGGAGGTAGGCGCGTGGACTTCCGGCTCGACGAGTGGACGCGCGAGCGCATCGAGAGGGCGCGCGAGATCGGTCGCACCGAGGTGCGGCCGGTCGGGCTCGAGGCCGACCGGCTGGGTCGGCCGATCCCGGTTGACGACGCCTATTTCGACCGCTGCTTGCAGCGCGGCGAAGGGCGCACGCGCTGGCGCCCGGCGAGCGACACCCGGAAGAAGTCGGGCCGTCGCCGCTCCACCGTCAGCGGGTTGCTCATCGCCGAGGAATACTCCTACTGGGACCGCGGTGTCGGAGTTGCCAACCCCGGGCCGGGATTGCCCGAGGGCAACGTCATGGCGCTCGGCACCGAGGAGCAGAAAGAGCGCTTTCTCGGGCCCTTCGTGAAGCCGGATCGGCCGCGCTGGGCGTCGTTTGCGATGACCGAACCGGGGGCGGGTTCGGACGCCGCGGCGATCCGCACGACGGCGCGCAAGGACGGCGACGCATGGGTGCTCAACGGCGCCAAGTGCTTCATCGGCAACGCCAGCCGCGCCGATTGGATCCTCGTCCAAGCGACGCTCGACCCGACGCGCGGCCGCGCTGCCCAACGCGCCTTCTTCGTCGAGCGCGACACGCCGGGTCTCGGCCCGTTCAAGATCGAGCCAAAGATGGGACTCAAAGCCTATGAGTCGACGTCGTTTCCACTCGCCAATTGCCGCGTGCCGCTCGACCATCTGCTCGGTGGTGAAGAACGCTACCAGAAGCGCGAGGGGTACCGCGGCGCCATGCGTACTTTCAACGCCCAGCGGCCGGCGATCGCCGCCAACGCCGTCGGTATCGGCCGCGCCGCCATCGACGCGACGCTCGACTTCGCCAGGCGCTGCGATCTCACCGGCGACGTGAGGGTGTGCGACCGCATCGAGCACATGACCCGCAAAGTGCGGATGGCGCGACTGCTGTGCATGCGCGCCGGCTGGTTGGCCGACCAGCAGAAACCCAACATCGTCGAAGCGTCGATGTGCAAAGCCGTCGCCGCCGGCGTCGCCCAGGAGGCGACGGCGCTGGGAATGGAGATCCTCGGCAGCACCGGCGGACGCGGCGACCACCTGGTCGAAAAGCTCTACCGCGACGTCAAAGCGATGGACATCGTCGAAGGCACCGGCCAGATCCAACGCCTCATCATGGCCCGCCACCTGGTCGACTACCCCCGCTGACCCTGGTGCGTTGGCGAGAAGCGGAGGTTCGGGGCGCGCGCCGGCCCTTTTAGGCCGAGTGCCTTACTTGGCGGCTCTTCGGTCCGGGATCACGGTGATCTCGATCTGCGATCCCAGCGCGGTCGCTGCTCGAGACAGCGTGGTGAGTGTGAGAGACGTGTTGTTCGGGTCGAAAAGTCGATCTAGCGCCACGCGGCTGGTGCCCATGCGTTTTGCCAGAGCGCTTTTGGTGATCCCCTTCGCCTTGCGTTGCTTCTCTAGCTGAGTGGCGAGCACCCGCTTGATCGCCGCTGCTTGAACGTCTTCGAGAATCCCCTCACTTTCGAGGAAATCGTCAAACGAAGATCCCAATCGGGGATTTGTTTTCTTCATTTCGAGTGCCTCTCTAGCTCGCGTTTCCGCTGTTTCGCCAGATCCATGTCGGCCTTCGGTGTCTTCTGCGTCTTCTTCGCGAATCCGTGGAGAAGGACCATCTGATCCTCGTGAATGCAGAACAAGATACGTGCGACGCCGTTGCGGATGTTCGATCGAACTTCCCAAAGTCCACCTTTCAAGGAGCGACACAGGGGGAGGCCGAGCGGCCATCCAAATTCGACTGCCATGATGTGTTCGCCAATCGTGCGTTTGTCCTGGGAGGATAGAGTCTTGAGCCAATCTCGAACCGGTTCCGACCCGGTTCGTGTTCGGAAAAACACTGCCGCAATCCGCTTCCCCTCTTCGCCCACGATCGCAAATGTACCGATTATGGTGCATTTGCGCAAGCTCCGGGGTCGGGAAGTATGGTGTCAATACTATCGTATTGACACGGATTTCTGTATGGCTAGGGTATGTGCGAGCATGAATGAACGCGCGCGCAAGTCGGAGTTTCTGCAGATTCGGGTCACGGCGGCTGAGAAAGCGTCGATCAGGAGATCGGCGCGGTTGGCTGGACAGGATCTGTCGCGGTGGGTGTTGGATCGGGTGTTGCCCCGTCACGCGGGCGAGTTTGCCGAGTTGGTGGGGGATCTGGCGGTGTGCGACGAGGCGCGGCCGGTTCTGGCGGCGTTGCACGACTTTCTCGATGGGGTGCCGCGCGGGTCGTTCGAGCAGACCTTAGAGAATATTGATCTGCGGGAGCTCTCGGCGGAGCGGCGGGATTATCTCGCAGCGATGGTCGAGTTTGCGGCGAGACGAAAACGAGTCGAGCCGCCGGCGTGGGCGGTCGATACTGCGTTTGCGGACGAGCGCGATCCCTACTTCGCCAGCGAGCTGGCGTCGTTGCGGTTGGACCTGTTGCTCAATGCACCGGTGGAGTTCCGTCGCCGCAACTTGTTCGTTACCCATTCGGTTGGCGCGCGAGTGTAGCCAACATGGCGAAGGTTGCGCTCACCGAGCGAGACATTCGAGATTTGTTCGAGGCTCTAAATCGGGCGCTCGCCCGTCGCGACGTCGTTGGAAATCTGCATCTCGTCGGGGGTGCGGTGATGTGTTTGGTTCACAACGCCCGCGCGTCGACGCGTGACGTGGACGGTGTCTTCGTACCGTCGGGGGTAGTCCGCGAAGCCGCACGCGAGGTCGGGCTGGAGCTCGGAGTCGACGAACAATGGCTCAACGACGGAGTGAAGGGGTTCTTTTCCACTGCGGGTTCGTTCGACGTCTACCTCGAGCTCGAACACCTGTGCGTATTCTGCGCCAAGGCGGATTACTTGTTGGCGATGAAGTGTCTCGCCATGCGTATCGGAGGGGAGTTCCACGACGAAGACGACGTGCGCTTTCTCCTCCGCTACCTCAACATCGAGACTTTCGAAGAAACCTGCGAGGTGATCTTCCGATTCTACCCGGAGGAGAGATTCCCGCAGAGAACGCTCTATGCGCTCGAGGAGATGTTGAGCTCGGCGTAGAACCAAGGACGTCTCCGACCGTCGTGGCGAATCCGCTGTTGCCAGACGGGGACAAGTAGATTGCCGCTGGGTCGTTTCCGAAAGCAGGGCGAAGGACTAGCAGATGGGATGAGAAGGTCAGCGGGTGGGGCGCGCTCAACTTCCGCGCTCGCGCCCTTCGCACTTGTCGTAGGCGGCGAGGATGGCGTTGAAACGCTCTTCGGCGATCTCGCGCGTGTCGGCGTGGGTGAAGATGTAGAGATCGTCGTCGAGCACGGCCTGGCGGACGATGCGGCCGACCTGCATCGGATCCATGCCGGCGGAGATCTGCTGTTGCACGTCGGGGTGGACCCTGGTGTCGGGACCGCCGACGTCGTCCTGGCGGTTGCGCCCGCTGGCGACGATCTGGGTGTCGACGTTGCCGGGGCAGAGCACCGAGCAGCCGACGCCGTGCTCGTCGCGCTCGGCGTGCAACGTCTCGGAGATTCCCACCACCGCGTACTTGGTGGCGACGTAGGGCGCGATGCCTTTGTGCGGGCCGATGCCGGCGATGGATGCGGTGTTGACGACGTGCTTCTCCCCTGGCTGCGCTTTCATGCGCGGGAAGAAGGCCTGCAGTCCGTTGACGACGCCTTCGAGGTTGACCGCGATAACCCAGCGCCAGTCCGCGTCCGAGATGTCGTCGGCGAGATCGAAGGTGACGACGCCGGCGTTGTTGCAGAGGATGTGAACCCCGCCGAGCTCGCTGAAGATGCGATCGGCGAAGCGCTGTACTGCCTGGCGGTCGACGACGTCGAGCCGCTCGAAGATCGCTTTCACGTTCTTGGCCCGCAGCTCTTCGCAAACACGCTCTCCCGCATCCGGCTCGATGTCGCCGATGGCGACGTTCATACCGGCATCGGCGAAGGCGTGCGCCATGCCGCGCCCGATGCCGGAGCCGCCGCCGGTGATGACTGCTACCTTTCCTGCGAGATCGCGCATCACTACACTTTCGGAAAGAGAGAGTCTTCCATCATCTTGATGGAGTCGAAGGTGAACCACTTCTCCGGCGCGACCTCGAAGATGACGCGGTTGGGGGAGTCGAGCATCGCCATGAAGGCCTTCTGGCCTTTTTCGTTTCCGGGGAGAATGGCGGCGGAGAGGGCGGGGTAGAACCAATCCTTGGTGGCGCGGTCGTCGAGGATGGTGCACCGCCCCTTGACGGTGATGCCGCGCGCCGGCCCGAGGCTGGTGCCGACGCTGGAGATGGAGAGGGAAACGCGGTCGTCACGCCGCAGCGCCGCGACTCGCGCGCGCTGGCTGGCCGCGGTCAGCCAGAACCGGTTGTCCTTCCAGACGTAGCTCATGATCATGCCGACCGGCCAGTGGTCGCGGGTGCCCCAGCAGAAAACGCATTCGTTCTGCTCGCGCAGGATCTGCTCCTGCATTTCCGCGTCGATCGGGTAGACGTCGACCTTTTCGTAGTTGGTGACCGGCATGTGGTTCCCCCCGAACCAGGAAGGTGTGATCAAGCGCCGAGAACCGCCTGGTTCCCTTCACTCCAGAGAATGCGCAGCTCGCGCTTGCGAATGCGCCAGCCCTCGGCGGTGCGGACGATCTCGTCGAGGTAGATGCCGCCGATGACGTAGTTGTCGCCACCGTTCGTATCGGCCTTGGTGTGTTGTGCGTGCACATAGCAGCGAGCGGTAGCGCGGTCGCCGTCGATGGTGATCTCCTGATTGGTGATGATGTGCTGGCTCGAGTCGAGATGGGTGAGCGCTGCCTTGCAGGTCTCCTCGATGGCCGGGTAGCCGACTTTGCGGCCCAGTACCTCACCGTAGATGGCGACGGCGTCCTCGGTGAAGCACGTCGCCAGCAGATCCCACCGCTTTTCGTCCAGCGCGTGGGCGTAGCGGTGCAGGAGCGCGAGAATGTCGCGCTCGTCGACCAACTGCGCGAGGGTCAACTTGTCGCTCATGCGGCGGCTCCTTCCAGCCGGACGACGAGCTTGCCGCGGTTGCCGCCGGCGAACATCTTGCAGAAGGCGGGGCCGGTGTTTTCGATACCGATCGCGACTTCTTCGGCGTTCATGATCCGCCCCGACTTCAGCCACTCGGTGAGCTCGGCGAGAGCGGCGGGGTACTCTTCGACGTAGTCGGTGACCATGAACCCCTTCATCGTCGCTCGCTGGGTGATCAGCTTGAACATGTTGTAGGGACCGGGCACCGGCTCGGTGAGGTTGTAGGTCGCCAGCGAGCCGGAGAGAACGACGCGTGCGCGCTCGCGCAAATGTGCGAGAACCGTATCGAGCGTCTCGCCGCCGACGTTGTCGAAGTAGACGTCGACGCCGTCCGGGCAGTGCTCGGCAAGACCGGCCTCGATACCGCCATCCGCCCGGTAGTTGATCGCTGCGTCGAGACCGAGCTCGCCGGTCAGCCAGCGGCACTTTTCGTCGGTCGAGGTCATGCCGACGACGCGGGCCCCCTGGAGCTTGGCGATCTGCGCGGCGGCGGAACCGACCGCGCCGGCTGCCGTGCTGATCAAGGCGACGTCGCCCTGTTGCACGTGTCCGCAGTCGCGCAGGCCGAAGTACGCCGTCAAGCCGGTCGGGCCGAGAATGCCGAGGTAACACGACGGCGAGATGTCGGGATCGGCCTCGAGCCTGGTCATGTAGTCGGAGCCGTCGGCGATCGAATACTCTTCCCAGCGCGACCTGCACATCAACAGGTCACCGGCGCTGTACGCCGGATTGCGCGACTCCTCGACGGCGCCGAGGACCAGGCCCATCACCGGTTCGTCGAGCTCCATCGCCGGCAGATAGCCGTCGCCGGTGCCCTCGTTCATCCATTGGCGAAAACCCGCGTCGAGCGAGATGTACTGGTTGCGCAGCAAGAATTGCCCGTCCTCCAGATCCGCCAATGGCGATTCGATACACTCGAAATCGCTCTCCCGCGGAGCGCCGTCGGGGCGGGCGCGCAGGACGACCTGGCGGTTGACGCGCGGCGGCATTCCGCTCACCGCTTTCCGGCGGCACGGCGCTCCGGTTGCAGTCGGGGCGGCCCGACGACGGCCATCATGGCGCCGATCTGTGTCGCGTCGAGAACGTCGAGGTCCATGAGAAGAAAATGATCGAGCAAGCCGCCGACGGCCATGAACAGCCAGGCTTGCGAACGCGTATCGGTGCTCTCGTCGATCTGGCCGCGCTGGCGGGCTTCTTCGTAGAGCCCTTGCACGAAGTCGAAGGTGCCCCAGAAGTGTTTGCGAGCGTGATCGCGGACGAGCTCGTCGCTGGTCTCGAGCAGTGAGCGTGCGCGCAGGAGAAAGGCGGAGGGATCTTCTTCGAGACGGCGAAAATAGTCCCTGCCGATTTCGTCGAGTGCTTCCAACGGGCCGGTGCTCTCGTCGGCGGCTCTGCGCCAGCCTTGCATCAGACGCTCGGCGTTGCGGTCGAGCATGGCCAGGTAGAGGTCTCGCTTGCTGTCGAAGTAGCGATACAGGGTCGGCTCACTGACGCCGGCCTGCGCGGCGACGTCGGCGGTTCCGGCGTTGCGATAGCCGCTGGCGGCAAAAACCACCTCGGCTGCGTCGAGGATCTGCTGGCTGCGCTCACCCGCCGGCATCCGCTTGGCGCGCAAGCGCTTCGCCCCCCCTGAGCTCTTCGCTTTCGGCATCGTAGTGAGTCGTCACTACGGTTGCTGGTGGAAAATGTCAAGGACTGGCGAGGTTGCTCGATCGGTTGTTCTGAGCCGGCGGCGATTCCTGCTCGACCCGATTCTTCAGGTCGGCGTTCATCGTCGCCAGGCCCTCCTCGACGCGGTCGCGGTAGATCTGCTCGACCAGTCCGGCGAGGGCGCCGTGGTAGTCGCGCTTGAGATTGCGTCGCCGCGCCGATGACCGAGGTGAAGCCGCGCTCCAGCGCCATCCGCGCCTGCCGCGCCGCAGATACCCCGGCGGCCGCTCCAGCCCCACCGGTGGCGGCGTGAAGTCGAGATCTCTATACGAGCCGTGCCAGTGAGCCTGCACCATTCCCGGGAAGACCGTGGCGCCAGCGAGGTCGACGATGGGGAGGTCTTCACCCGCGGTAAATCCAGCCGCCGGCTCGACCGACTCGATACGCTCGCCGTCGACCACCACCACCTGGTCGGCGCGGGCGGGATTTCTTCCGTCGAGCACGTTGGCTCCGACTAGCGCGGTCGCTGTCATCACCGGGCCTGCATAGCAATCGGGGGCCCCGATATCATCCGCTGGCGGCCTTTCTTGACATGGTAGTGAGTCGTCACTACGGTCGGGCGCGCTTCTGACGGCAGAGCGGGGAAGCACAGCTTAGGAGAGACGACATGGGGGAGAAGTCGAGCTTTGGTTCGAACGGACGTCGGCGACCGGCCTGGTGGCGGATCGCGGCGGCAGCGGGTGCCTTGCTCTCGTTGCTCGCCCCGCCACCGAGCCCGGCGCAGGAAGGTTTGGTTGGCGTCAAGCAGCGCGTTGGTCTGGAAGAGATCGTCGTCACGGCGCAGAAGCGCGAGCAGAACATCCAGGACGTTCCGATTTCCATGACGGCGCTGACGTCTGAGTTCGTTCTCGACTCGGGCCTCACCGACTTCGGTGGCATCCAGCAATACGCGCCGAACGTTTCGATCAATCCGGTGACCGACACCCGCAGCACCGCCCTGCGCATCCGCGGCGTCGGTGCCGATCAGACCAACGCCGGCATCGATGCGGCGGTTGGTGTGTTCATCGACGGCATCTACCAGGGTCGCACCGGGCTCGCCGCCGGCGCGGGATTGCTCGACATCGAACGCATCGAAGTGTTGCGCGGTCCGCAGGGAACGCTGTTCGGCAAGAACACCGCCGCCGGCGCGTTCAACATCACCACCAGGAAACCCGACCTCGAAGAGCGCTCGGCAATGCTCGAGGGAGTCTACGGAAAATACAACCAGCGCGAGCTGCGCGGCTGGTTCAACTTGCCGCTCTTCGACGGTCGTATCGCGACCCGCCTCGCCGGCTACGTTACCAAGCGCGACTTCTTCGATGAGAATCTCTCCGGCAACGGCCGCAACGACGGCGACAGCAACGGTTTCCGCTGGCATACCTTGTTTCCGATCACCGACGGCCTCGATCTGTTGATTTCAGCCGACTACGGAACCAACCAGGACCAGTGCTGCGCCGCCGACATCGTCGACTACAATGGCCCGCCGGCTCTGGATACTACGTTCGCCCCTTTTATATCGCCCGACGGTACTGACGTTGGTTCCCTGGCCATGCGTACAAACAGGCCCCTGCCGTCGGTGGTCGATCCACACGATCGCGTCATCGATGCAAACTCACAAACCGACAACTCAACACGTTATATGGGAGTAACGGCAACTCTCGACTACGAGCTCGGCGAGCACGACGTGAAGTGGCTCACGGCGCACCGCCGTTTTGACTCCGTTGCTCTGCTCGACGGCGACTTTTCGGGCTACAACGCCGTCGAGCTGACCACTGATGAAAAGTTCTTCCAGTGGTCGACTGAGGTGCAGTTGATCTCACCGCCGGGGGAGACTTTGGACTACGTGCTTGGCTTCTACCATTACTACCAGAAGGACCGAACTGTTGGGCGGTTGGCGGTGTTGCGTGAGTGGATGGATACATCGCAAAACATTGGGCCGGGATTGTTGGTAGATGCGGTAGAAGTGCCCGGCAAAGGCTTGGTCGCGTCTAACGACGATACCAACGTCCACAAGACTTGGAGTTATGCGCTGTTTGGTCAAGCTACAGTGCATTTGAGTGATCGATGGAGCGCGATCTTTGGCGTGCGTGGAACCCATGAGCGCAAGGAGCGCGACGGTTCACAAATCGCCACGTTCGAGGTTGATGCGGGTCCGTTCGGTCCCCCTCAATTCTACCACGAGAAACCGATCGCCGTGTACAACGTCTCACCGATGGCGGTTCTCAACTTCACGCCGACCGAAGACTCGTTGGTTTTCGCCAAGGCGGCACGCGGCTTCAAGTCGGGCGGTTTCAATCAAATGCGTGTACCGGAAGGTGTCCCGACCGAGTTCAAGGACGAAGAGGCGACTGATTTCGAGCTGGGTGTGCGAACCACGTGGTTTGATCGCATGATTACTGCCAACGCGACTGGATTCTACATGATCTACGATGAGTTCCAGGCGCAGGCCTTTGATGGTTCGGCGCTCACGGTAACGAACGCGGGCAAGCTCACCACCTATGGGTTGGAAACCGACTTTTTCCTGGTGCCGCATTACACGACGACCCTCGGTGGTGCGATGGGTTGGAACGTCGCCGAGTATGACGACTTTACTACTTCCCCTTGTACGATCGAGCAGACCTTTGCGGAGCGCGTTGCCGCGGGCAATATCTTTGCGCCCGTTTTTTGCACGCAGGACCTGTCCGGTCGCCGTCTCGACAATGCGCCGCGCTGGACGGCGAGTCTCTTCGGCCAAACCGAGCACGAGCTGAGCGACTTCGGTCTCTTCGACCTGCCGTTGTTCGGCCGCTTTCGCTTCGAGTACAGCTACCGCGACTTCATCTATCTCACCCAGGATCTCGACCCCAACCTGACCCAGAGCCCGGTCCACCTGCTCAATCTCCGCGCCAGCATCGCACCCGACGATCGCGCCTGGGAGTTCACCCTGTGGAGCAAGAACACCATCGACGACCGCTACGGGGTGGTCGGTTTCGACGTTCCGATCACCAGCGGCTACGCCGTGATCAACGCTCCGCCGCGGCAGTACGGTTTCACGCTGCGCGCGTTTTTCTAGAGACTCCCTGCACGGTGGTGCAGGCTGCACTTGCTTGCGCACTCGCCGTTTGGGATGGATCCCTTCATTCCGATCGGGGGCTTCGATGTCGAAATGGTTGCGGTTTGCGGTTGCGCTGTCGGTCCTGCCGCCGGCTGGAAACGCGGTGGCTCAGCAGTCTGGAAGGGGCGCTGTCGAGGAGATCGTCGTTCGCGCCCGCAAGCGCGAGGAGCTGCTGGTCGACACTCCCATCTCGGTGACGGCGATCAGCGCCGCCGGGCTGCGCGATGCCGGCGTCGCGCGGCTCGACGAGATCCAGGAAATGGTGCCGAATCTGCAGTTCTCGGTCGGCCGCGAGAATCAGGAGGGGTTCATCCGCCTACGCGGTGTCGGCACGACTTCGGGTGAGATCGTCTTCGACCCGGGCGTCGCCGTCTACGTCGACGGTGTGTTCCTGCCGCGCATGATCGGCCAGTTGGTCGACGTCATCGACATCGAACAGGTCGAGGTGTTGCGCGGGCCGCAGGGAACGCTTTTCGGCAAGAACTCCGTCGGCGGTGCCATCAACCTGACGACCATCAAGCCGCAACCCGAGCTCGGTGCGAGTGGGTTGGTTCGGGTCGGGAATTTCGACACCGCGCGCACGCGAGCGACGTTGAACGTTCCCCTGGTCGAGGATCGATTGCTCTCGCGTTTTTCCTTCGCCACCTATCAGACCGGCGGCTTTGCCCGCAACGAATTGCTCGGCGTCGATGTATCCGATCAGAATGCGATGACCTTTCTCGGCTCGCTGCGCCTCCTTCTCAACGACGACACGACGATCGACCTCAGCGGCACCTGGGGGCGCAGCCACGGCCACGGCCGCGGCGGCCAGTGTCGTGTCGGCAATCCGCGCGGCCTCGGACCGTCGCTCTACCCCGGCTTTGCCGACGCTTGCAACGACACCAAGCCGTTCTCCTTTCGCGGCAATGCGCGCGGTCTCTCCGATACCACGAGCTACGGCACGTGGGGGACGATCGCCTGGTCGCCCTCCAATCTGGTGACGGTGAAATCGATCACTTCCTGGCGCGAGCAACGACCGGGACATCGTTCCGACAGTGACTTTACTGAGTTTCCGGTCCTGTCGCTCGCTTTCACCGGGGCTCGCGAAGACGAGCCGACCTGGTCGCAGAGACAAATCTCCCAAGAAGTGCAAACCAATCTATCGCTTCTCGAGGATCGGCTCTCGATCGTCAGCGGTCTGTTCTCGTTTTGGGAGCGCGGCCGGGCGCCGACGCGAATCTCCTCCCTGAGCAGCACCGAGGACATTTCCGGGATCGACGTCGAGACACTGAGTGTGACGACGACGCGCAACTGGACCTGGGCGATCTACGGCCAGGTCGTTGCCGACGTCACCGAGTGGCTCTCGCTGACTGGCGGTCTGCGCTACACGCAGGACAAGAAAGGCGCGACGCTGCAGATCACCGATTTCATGCCCGACCCGATCACGATCACGCCGCTGGCGGCCGGCGCGAAGGTCTTCGACGCCTGGACACCAACCGTGAGCGTCGCCTTGACGGCGCCGGACGAGGTGCTCGACGCCGGGCGTTTCGATCACTTGCTGGCCTACTTCACCTGGTCGCAGGGCTTTCGCGGTGGTGGTTTCAACGCGCTGATCAACATTCAGGAGGGCGGCGGCGACTCGCTGTCTTCGTTCGATCCGGAGACGCTCGACAACTTCGAGATCGGCGTGAAGACGATCGCTTTCGACAACCGCGCCAGTCTCAATCTCGCCTTCTTCCGTTCGGAGTACGACAACATCCAGGTCGTCACCCAGCGAGCCGTCGGTGATTTCGGAGGGCAGATCGACCCGGACAACCCACCCAACGTCCAGCAGCTCACCCTCAACGCAGCCGAAGCGACAGTCGAAGGTATCGAAGCGGAGTTTGTCGTCACGCCTCTCACCGATCTGCGCCTGACCGGCTCGATCGGTTTGCTCAACACCAGGTACGACGACTTCGGGAAGAAGTGCGATCGCCTGACCGGCATCGGCTGTGCCGTCTCCGATCTGGAGATTTCACCGAACAACTTCATCGACCGTTCCGGTCAGGGGTTCAACGTGACGCCGGATCTCACCACCAGCTTGAACGTTCGCTACGCCATTCCGGTCGAGCTCGGCTCGTGGGATGCCCTATGGGGAGCCCTGACGCCGAGCTTCACCTGGTCGTACCAGAGTCGCATGCACGTGCTCGGCCCGGAGCTGGCGCCTGGTGTCCAGGAGGGATTTCACCTCTTCAACGCCCGGCTCGGCTACGAGCTCTGGGACGACGGCGCCGAGATCGCCATCTGGGGCCGCAACCTCTCCGACGAAGAGTACTTCGACCGCGCCGAGACCGTGGCGGTGTTGGGCTACATGTCGCGCTACTTCCAGAACCCGCGCACCTGGGGCGGCGAGGTGCGACTGGAGTTTTGAGCTACGCTTGGCCTGGCTCGTCGATCGTGGCAGCATCCGCCGATGGTGAAATTGAAGAGTGTTGCAATTGTGCTGCTGGCGGTGGCCTTCGTCGCCTGTGGCAACGATGAAGTCACAACCCGTGTCATCGAAAACCCCCTCGCTCTCGGGCCCTATCCGGTTGGCGTCACCAGGATCGAGCTCTTCGACGAAGCGCAAGGGCGCACGCAGCTCACCGAGGTGTGGTATCCGGCGGCGGAGTCGGCGCGCGGCCAGGAGCCGGTGACGGCGGCGAGCTTTTTGCCCGAGGGGCTGGAGGATCTAGCGGCGAATGCGACGGTGCCGCTGATTTCGGTGCGCGACGCCGAGCTGTCACCCGATGCGCCGTTTCCGTTGATTGCATTCTCACACGGCAACGGCGGTGTGCGTTATCAGAACAGCTTCCAGTGCGACCACCTGGCCAGTCACGGCTACATCGTCGTGGCCCCCGATCACGAGGGGAATACCTTCTTCGACAGCTCGGCCAACCAGGCCGACCTGGTCACCGCCCGGCCGCTCGACATCATCTTCTTACTCGATTCGTTCGCCGCTTTCTCGACGCAAGCCGGCCATCGCTTTGCCGGATGGGTCGACACGACCATGGGGTTTGGCGTCAGTGGACACTCCTTTGGCGCTTTCACGACACTCGCCGCCGCAAGCCAGGATCCGCGTATCGTCGCCGCGATGCCGCTGGCACTCGGCGGGCCGATCTCGGAGACCTACAATGCGGCGACGTTCCTGATGCTTGGGACAGAGGACAAAACGATCGGGTTGACCGGCAACGACGGTGTCAGGCAGGCGTTCGACGACGCGCCGGCACCGCGTTTCATCACCGAGATCACCGATGCCGGGCACTACTCGTTCACCTTTGCCTGTCAGATCGGCATTGGCGGTCCGTGGGACGGCGACGGCTGTGGCGAAGGCACTCGCCTGGGCGACGGATCACCGGTGACCTTTACGGACGACCTGCGGGTGTGGGACATCGTCAACGGCTACTCGGCCGCCTTCTTTGGTCGCTACATCAAGGGCATCGAGGCCTATGATGAGACCCTGGCGATGAACCTCGACCCCGGCGTGGTAGCCTATACCGCTGAGCCGTGAGGAGGTACCTGTACGCGCCGCAAGCGCCGGATCAGCTGCGCCAGTTGCAACATCTCGCGCGGGCCGGCGCCGGTGGCGAGAGGGCCGATATTCCACAGGATGACGTGACGCAGGCCGGCGGCGACGAGAGCTTCGACTTCTTCCACCACTTCGTCGACGCTACCGGCAAAGACGGCGTCTCGCAGTAGCTCGGGCGTGGCGAGGCGCCGCGCTTCGTCGATGGTCTCTCGGGAGATCTCCTCCGGGACGAAATCGGGAAATCCCTCGAAGTCGTTGCCGAGGGGGTGTTGCATGCCGTGCTTGGCCCACAGCGGTCCGGGCAGCAGGAGAGTCATGGCGCCGGTGGCGGGTACCTTCAATGCCGTTTCGATGGCGCTGTGGCGGTCGCGACCGAGGATGATCTGGATCTGCATCGCCGGTTCGAAATGGGTGATGTCGCGCCCCGCCTCGGCCGCGGCGCTGTGGATGGCGGCCAGTCCCGCCGCGTACTCGTCGGGCGAAAACTTGCGCGTCGGATACCAGCCGTCGGCGTAGCGGCCGGTCAGGCCGAGCATGCGCGGCGCGTGCGAGGCGACCCAGATGTCCGGTGCTTTGCCTTCGTACAGGGGGGTAGCGAAGAGAGCGTTCTCGAGCTTCCAGATCTTGCCCTCGTAGTTGACCGGCTCGCCGCCGCTCTCCCAGAGCAGGCGGATGATCTGCAGCGCCTCCTCGAGGCGGCCGACGCGTTTGACGAAGGGCATTCCATAGGGTTCGGTGTTCTCGCGTTCGCCGTTGCCGATGCCGAGAACCGCCTTGCCCTTGGTCAGATGGTCGAGGGTGACGAAGGACTGCGCCAGCGTCATCGGATGGCGGCGAAACGGCTCGGTGACTCCGGTGCCGATGCGCACGCCTTTGTAGCGCGCGGCCATCATCCCCATCATGACGAAGGGGTCGAAGTAGGCGTCGGGCGAGGGCAGCAGCTTTGCCGCCGGGGTCATGTCGGGGCCCCAGACCGAACGCGGCACGAAGCTCAGATAGTGGTCGGGCAGAAAGAGCGAATCGACGCCGAGGAGTTGGTACATGCGCAAGCTCGCGCGCTCCAGCGAGAGCGGCGCCGTGCAGTTCGATTCGATGCCGACGGAAAGGCGTGCCATGTGGTCTCCTGCCGAGAGCGTGGGGGAAGCGCGGTCTACAACTGGTCGGGATCTTCGAGAGCCCGCGCCGTGCAGGCGACCGGTGCGGAGATCGGGTTGCAACGCGCCGGCATGCCGCCGGGCATCTGCACCTGGTAGTCGGTGCCGAAGTCGGCGCTGGGTACGGGGTAGTCGGTGCTGACGAATTGCGCGCCGCTGGCCAGGGCAACGTCGCGTCGCATGGTATCGTCGTTGCGCGCTTCTCCACCCTCGGGTGAATCTGCGCGGGTGCGCACGATGAACCCCTCACCGACGCGCTCTTGGATCGTATCGAACGAGCCGATTGCGTTGTTGAGCTTGAAGAAGGCGGCCTCGGGGGACATGTGGTCGGAGTCGGTAAACAAGACGCGGTCGCGCAGTGAGGGGTGACCGTCGACGTAGGCGTTGCGCTTGGCGCCGCCGTTGTCGAGGGCGAAGAGAACCTTGCCGCGCGACGCGTTCAAGCTCGGCCAGCCGTTGGTGAGCACGGCATCGCGCAGGGTGTCGGCGCTACCGCGAACGTCGTCAGGCGTGATCATTTGTTGGTCGGAAAAGACCGAACGAATCTCGTCGTCGAGCAGATCGAGCTCGAAGGCGCCGATCTCCGGCGGTATGAGAAAGCCCAGATCGAGGGGATCGGGAATCTCGTCGTCCTTGGCCTCGATGAGAATCGTGATCGGCAGGTGGTGCGGGTGATCGTTGGACCAAGCCTGCACTTCGACCAGACACTCGATCAAAGTCCGGCAAGTAGTCTCGAAGTCGATCTCCTGTACGTGCAGCACCTTATAACCCGGCAGGTCGAGCCCGGAAATCGTGGCCAGAGGGTCACCCGAAGCGAGTTGGAGGCCGATCGGACTTTCGTACAGCCCGCCATCCGGGTCGTAGAAGATGTCGAGCTCGATCTGCCGCACTCCCTGTGTGTCGAACTGTTCGGCGAGGGGAATGTGAGTGTAGTCGAAGGAATCCGCCAGCTCCTGGAGGAAGTCCGCGATCAGGCCGAAGAGCGGCTCCCGCGGCTTGATGTGGTAGCTGTTGTGCGAACCGACGACCTGCATGTGGTTGAGCCGCAAGTCGTCGCCGGGAAGGGCGCCATCGTCGGAGCCGCAGGCGGCCAATACCGTACACACGACGATTGCGACGAGAGCCCTCTTCATTTCCATTCGCACCTCCGTCCCCGTTCAATCCCACACGTCGAGTGGGTCCGCAACGGATCACCGCCGGCAGGGCGGCTTGCGGAGCGCGTTTCTATAGGTCGAACGGTGAGCCGGTGGGTCGACCCCGGGTGGGGGCGAGGTCTCCGGACAGGGGCAGCCGCTTGAATACATATAGATGATGGTATACTAATATAGTATGAGAAAGAATTCTATGAGCGTAGTATTGATGGTCGTGGACTCGTTGCGCAGTGATTTCACCGACGTCCGCGATGCGGTGGAAGCCTCACGGCGAAAGCCGGTGAGCTTTCGCCGCGCGTATTCGACCGAGTGTTGGACCTTGCCGAGTCATCTGTCGATGTTCACCGGCCTCTTGCCGAGTGAGCACGGTGCGCACTTTCAGTCGATGGCCTACGCGGGTAAGGCGCCGACGATTGCCGAGGTACTGCGCGAGCGCGGCTACGCCTGCGAGGCGATTACGCGCAATTTCGTCTTCGACGGTGCGATTCCCGGGGTGTGTCGCGGCTTCGAGCGGGTGCGGCGACCGCTGTCGCGACGGATGCCGGGTGCCGTCGAGCTCTTTCTTGCCGCCGCCAAGCCGCGCTTTCGCCGGCACTTGCACCATACCGGGTTCTTCCACCCGCAGCACCGGGCAAACGCCCGCTTTCTTCGCGACTTCGCCGCGGCGCTCTTGCCGGCGGATGACGAGGCTCTGGCCCTCGCTTTGGCGGCGATCGCCGAGCAGCGCGAGCGTCGCCGGCCTCACTTTTTGTTCGTCAACCTCTACGACGTGCACGCCCCGTACCCACCGTCGCCGGCCAGCGTCTTGCGGCCGTGGACCTCGCTTGCCGGGATTGCCGAAAATCTGACGATGCCGATTGCCCTGGCGCACCTCGGCGAGCATCGCTACCTGCGCGAAGGGTTTTCACTCGGCGAGAAGAATCGCCAGCGCCTGATCGCTCGCTACGGCGACGCCGTTCGGCTCACCGCCAACCGCTTGTCCGGATTCTTGGCCGAGCTAAACGCGATGGGGGTGTTCGACGACACACTGGTCATCCTCACCAGCGACCACGGTGAGGGTTTCGGCGAGCACGGACTCTACCTTCACGACGCCTCGGTCTACGAAACACACCTGCGCGTGCCGTTGTGGATCTGGCACCCGGCCGTCGCCGCGAGTGAGGTGAACGACGTCGTGAGCCTGCGTCATCTCCATCCCCTGATGCGGGCCGCCGGCTGTGACGGCGGCGCCGTGCGCGGCTCGATCCTCGAGCCGTCGTTTCGCCTCCGCAACCCCTGTGCTCGCGCCGAGCACATCGATTACCCGCACGCGGCCAACGCGAGGCCGGAGGTGCGCGGGCGCCAGACGGCGATCATCGGAAGAAGGCACAAGCTCGTTGCACGCGACAACGGCGAGGCCTACGTCTTCGATTTGGTAACCGACCCCAATGAGAACGAGCGCCTACCGGTTGGCGGCGATGCCTTGGCGATGGAGGCGCAGCGCGATGCAGCTTGAGGAGGATGGTCGTCACTCGCGTTTGGCGTCTTTCACGGCCGGGTGAGTGTCGCGCACGGTGAGGACGGGGCACGGGGCCAGGCGGATCACGCGCTCGGCGACGCTGCCGAGCAGTAGGTGACCGAGACCGCTGCGGCCGTGCGTTCCCATGACGATGAGATCGCACTCTTTCTCTTTGGCCGTTTCAACGATGACCTGATAGGCAGGGCCCGAGCCGACGATGCCCTCGACGGGTACGTCTCGCTTGCGCAGGCGTTCCAAGAGCTTGTCGAGCGATTCGTGAGCGGCCTGGCGCTGTTCCTCGAGAAAGTGCGGCACGCCGAGCTCGGGTGAAATCGGCGAACCGGCATAGACGACGGGCGCCATGGCATAGAGCACGATCACCTTTGCCTCCAGCTCCGCTGCCAGACCAGTGGCATAGGAGAGGGCGTCTTCAGCGACGTCAGAGAAATCGATCGGTGCGAGAATCTTGCGCAGCTTCATGGTTTTCTCCTCTGCATCCGGCTCGAGTAGAACGAGACGCAAAGAATGTGCCCGCCGCCGGTCGCCGAGCCGGCAGCGGGTTCGTAGCGGTTCGCTTGCAAAGTCCGTGACTCGCCCAGGCGTTTGATTCC
Organism: uncultured Binatia bacterium (SeqCode); assembly: GCA_965216585.1. Classification (GTDB taxonomy): domain Bacteria; phylum Desulfobacterota; class Binatia; order HRBIN30; family CADEER01; genus CADEER01. The sequence goes on from CBDCGC010000003.1 coordinate 3,494,665, forward strand.
GAAAATTGAGAAGAGTGCCCGGCGAATCTCAATCGCCGAGATGATCGGATAGTTCATCAACCGATTCCTTTGCGCAGCAGGCGACCGGGCAGCTCGGACTCGGCGTCGACGCACTCGCTGCCGTTCTCGCGGATGGTGACGCCGTTGACGACGACGGCATCGATGCCAAACGAATCGGCAACCAGGCGATCGGCACCGGCCGGCAGATCGTGTACTCGCCGCAGCGGAGTGCAGCCGACGGTGTGCTCGTCGAAGACGACGACGTCGGCGGCGTTGCCGACCGCCAGCGTGCCGCGTCCGGCGAGACCGAAGATCTCGGCCGACCGCGAGGTGAGCAACCGCACGGCTCGTTCGAGTGAGAGAGTCTGTGTTTCGCGTACCCAGTGTCCGAGCATGTGGGTGGAGAAACACGCATCGCACAGTTGGCTGGCGTGTGCGCCGGCATCGGAGAGGCCGAGCATGGCGGCGGGGTGTTGTAGGAGCTCGGCGACGATCGACTCCTCGGCGTTGGCGACGGCTGAGCGAAAACGCGCTTTGAGGTCGGATGCCAGGGCCAGGTCGAGCACCAGATCGACGGGGTGGACGCCGCGCTCGGCGGCTGCCTCGGTGACCAACTCGCCTTCGAGTGCGCGATCGCTTGGCGAGTCAGAGATCTCGGTGCGGTCCCAGCGCACGCCGAAGCCGCCGGGCTCGTCGCGCCCGCGAAAGGCGGCGCGGAATTCCTCGTCGGCGTAGATGCGCTTCTTGTCTTCGCGATCGCCCTTCGAGATTGGGTGAAAGAGCGGCATCATCTCGAAGGGGAAGGGTGCCTCCCATTGGAACTCGAACATCAGCGGCCGGCCGCTTACTTGCGGGATGACGTTGGCTCCGGCCTGCTGCAGGGCGAGGCTCTGATCGAGGATGTCGCGGTGCCCCTCGGGGCCGAAGGCGCCACCGAGGAGGGCGGTCCAACTCACCGCTTTACCGGTGCGTCGCGCGATCATCTCCATCTGATTGAGGAAGAGATCGGCACCGATGGTCGCCTGCATGACGCCGTGTTGCGAATCCGTGAGAGCGTCGGCGAGCGCCTCGACCTCGGCGTAGCTCGATGCCCGGCTGGGAACCGGACGACCGGCGTAGCCGACGTGGGTTGGCGCATGTGACGTCGCGAAGCCGACGGCGCCGGCGCGCAGCGCCTCGGCGACGAGCGCGCGCATGGTTGCGATCTCGTCGGCGCTGGCCTCGCGCTCGGTCGACTCTTCCCCCATCACGTACATGCGCACCGGAGTGTGGCCGACCAGCACGCCGACGTTGATTGCCGTGCCCCGTTCTTCGATGGCATCGAGGTACTGGGGAAACGTTTCGAACGGCCAATCGTCGCCGATGCCGGTGTGCAGCGCTTCCAGCGACATCCCCTCGACGTTCTCCAGCGTGCGCAAGATCAGATCGCGATGCGCCGGTCTGGTTGGTGCGACGCCGAAGCCACAGTTGCCCATGACGACCGACGTGACGCCGTGTTGTGGGGAAATCGTGAGCATTCGATCCCAGAAGATCTGGGCGTCGTAGTGGGTGTGGATGTCGACGAAGCCCGGCGCGACGATGCGGCCATCGGCCTCGACGACGCGCTCCGCCTGGCCCGCGAGGTCGGAGCCGATGGCGGTGATCTTGTCGCCGTCGATCGCAACATCGGCGCGGCGGCGCTCACCGCCGCTGCCGTCGACGACGGTGCCGCCGCCTATCACCAGCTCAAAGTGCTTCCCCATTCGATTCTTCCTTCCCGGATCGCGTCCGCTGCGGCCGGATCTCGTGGTCAGCCCGATCTGCGGTGGTCAAGCGGACCATAGGACCGGCGGGCCGAGATTGGCAACCGCGGGTGGTTCTATCGAACGAGCGTGGAACGGATCTGGGATTCACCGCGACGGCGTGCGATAGAGCTGCGCTATGGATGAGTTTCAGCAGACCGAGCGAACCCGTGTCCATCGCGTGGCGAAGCGGGCGACCTACGACAAGGCCGCGATCTACGCCATCCTCGACGAAGCGTTGGTCGCCCACGTCGGCTTCATCGACGGCGATCAGCCCTATGTCTTGCCGATGGTCTTCGTCCGTGTGGGCGACGCGATCTACCTGCACGGCTCGATCCGGGCGCGAATGCTGGAGACGATCTCCGCCGGTGCCCCGGTGTGCGCGACGGTGACCCATCTCGATGGACTGGTGTTGGCACGCTCGGCCTTTCACCACTCGGTCAACTACCGCTCGGTCGCCATCGTCGGTCACGGGCGGGCGGTGCATGATGGTGATGAGGCGCTGGCTGCCCTCGAGGCCCTGACCGAGAAGACGACGCCGGGTCGCTGGTCGTATGTGCGACTGCCCAACGAGAAAGAGATGAAGGCGACGCGGGTGGTCGCGATTCCGCTCGAAGAGGTCTCCGCCAAGGTCCGCAGCGGGCCACCGGTCGATGACGACGAAGATCTCGATCTCGGCATCTGGGCGGGGTCGGTGCCGATCGTCACCAGCTATGGCACGCCGGTCGTCGCCTCCGAAGGCATCGAGATGCCGGAGCACGTGCGCAAGCTCGTCGACTGAGGCCGACTCCCAGGCTGCGCCAGTCGCAGCTTTCCGATCGAATCTGCTCGAAATGCTGCGGATGTGAAGGATTTTTCGCGGTCGTGGCGAACCATCTTTCGTCTTGCGCGAGTGGTGCCACTCGCAGTACTAGTGGGGGACCAAACAAAAGTTGTCGCGTCCGATTTCAGGAGAGTGAATATGATTTCCTCGATGAAGCACACGGCCCGTCTCGCGTTTTCGATCGCCGCCTTTTTCGCCGTTACCTTTGTAGGGGCGCCGACCGCCGACGCCTGCTCGTGCCAGCAGCGCACCTTCTGCGAGCACTTCGCCGAGGCCGATGTGGTCTTGCAGGTGCGGGCGCTCAAGGAGCGCGAGGTCGACGGCATGCGCGTCTACCGAGCGCGCGTGCGCCAGGTGCTCAAGGGTGAGGTCGGGCGCAGGGTGACGTTGGTAACGCCGGCGTCGACGGCGGCTTGTGGCTTGAGCTTGCCGGTGGGCGGGCGGCCGGAGCCGATTCTGCTGGGCGGCCGCTATGCCGAGGTGGACGGTTTGGGGGACGTGATCGAGGTATCGGCGTGCGACTTCATTCAGCGCGATCCGGTTTCACGCGACATGGCGATGTTTGCTCTGCGCGACGTCGACGCCGAATGCCCCATCTGCACGAGCGACGATGAGTGTCCGAGCGGTCTCTTCTGCAGTGCCGCCGGACTGTGTACACGGCAATGCCGCAGCGATGCGCACTGCCGCGACGGCGGTGTGTGTCGCGCTGGAAAATGCATCCCGGGTTGCGATAGCGACGCCGATTGCGACGGCGGCTGGTGTGGACCGGCGGGCGACGGTGGATCGCTCATGTGTCACCCATTTCGCCAGGAAGGCGACGCCTGCAACATCGGCTCGGCAGCGGACTCCGCCGAGCCCTGTGCGCCGGGTCTGGTCTGTGCCTGTGCGAAAGGCGATCCGGAAACCGGTAGCGAGGAATGCGACGCCGTTTGTCACCGCGTGCCCGCCCCCGATCTGTGCGGCCTGCCGTTCGAAACGGGACTCTGCGACGCCGCGTTTCTGCGCTGGTACTTCAACGCCGAGACGCATCGCTGCGAGCCCTTCACGTGGGGTGGCTGCGGCGGCAACGAGAACAATTTCGAGAGCCCCGATCTCTGTCGCGAGGCCTGCGGTGGTGGCACGCCCTGCGCCGACATCGAGTGCCAACCCCATCAGAAGTGCCGCATCTTCGACGAGCCCGGCCAGGGCCCGATGCCCTATTGCGCCGACACCTGTGATGATTTCCCGTGTCCGAGCGGTACGACTTGCCAGCTCTCGGATGTCACCTGCATCCGCGAACCCTGTCCCCCGGTGGCGCGCTGCGTACCCAATCCGGACGCCTGCTTGCAGCCGGTCGAGGTCGGGCCGTGTGAGGCGGCGATTCCGCGCTGGTACTTCGACGCCGAGACCGGTCGGTGCGACGACTTCCGCTACGGTGGTTGCGGCGGCAACGACAACAACTTTCCGACTCTCGAGGAGTGCCGCGACGCCTGCGCCGGCGAGGAACCCAATCCGTGCGAGCTGGTGCGCTGCCGCGCCGGGGCGGAGTGCCGCGTCCACCGCAATGCCGACGGTGAGCTGATTCCCTACTGCGCCGACACCTGCCGCGACTTTCCCTGCCCACCGGGAACCTCTTGCGAGCTCGTCGAAGTTCAGTGCGTCCGCGAGCCCTGCCCACCTGTCGCTCAGTGTAGCGACAGGCCCAATGTGTGCCGCCTCGCGCCCGAAACCGGTCCCTGCCGGGCGCGCATTCCGCGCTGGTACTTCGACGCCAACACCGGGCAGTGCGAGGAATTCTTCTACGGTGGCTGTCAGGGCAATGGGAACAACTTTCAGACGGTCGAACAATGCCGCGCCGCCTGCGCTGACGAACCCTGCCTGTGCCCGCCGATCTCGGCGCCGGTGTGTGGCACCGATGGCAAGACCTACGACAACGAGTGTGAAGCGCAGTGCCGGGACATCGAAATCCGTCACGACGGTCCCTGCGTCGACGAGTGTGTCTGCCCGCTCATCTACGATCCCGTGTGCGGCACGGATGGCAAGACCTATGGCAACGTCTGCCGCGCCCGTTGCGCCGGAGTGGGCGTTGCCTACGATGGCGAGTGCCGCTGTGAGCCTTGCGTCTGCCCGCGCATCTACGAACCCGTATGCGGTGTCGATGGCGAAACGTACGGCAACGCTTGCCAGGCGCGCTGTGCCGGCGTCGAGATCGCCCACGAGGGTGAGTGTCGCAGCGAGTGCCGCTGCAACGCCGACTGCGCCCGGGGTTCCGTTTGTCGTGACGGCACCTGTGGGCCGACGTGTGAGGTCGCTTGCCTGCGCCCGGATCCGGTGTGTGGCAGCGACGGTCGAACCTATGTCTGCGGCGAAGCGGATGCCGCATGCCACGGGGCCGCAGTCGTGCACGAGGGCGAATGTGGCAGGGTGTGCACGGCCGACGAGCCGTGTCCGAGTGATCTCGCCTGCCGGCCGGTCGAGGACTGCCCGGATCCCTGCGGTTGCCCCAGCTTCTGCGAGCCCTGTGTCTGCCCGGAGATCTTCGATCCGGTTTGCGGTGAGAATGGTGTGACGTATGGCAACGCGTGCGAAGCGCGCTGTGCCGGTGTCGAGATCGCCCACGAGGGGGAATGCCGCGAATGTGCGTGCAACGGCGATTGCGACGGTGATGCCGTGTGCCGCGACGGCAAGTGTGGACCAGCCTGCTCGGTCGCCTGTTTGGTCGCCGATCCGGTTTGCGGTAGCGACGGCGTCACCTACGTATGCGGTGAGGTCGACGCCGCTTGTCACGGCGTGAGCGTTCTCCACGAAGGAGAGTGTCGGCCGACCTGCTCGGACGACGAGCCCTGCGCCAACGGCGGTATGTGCGTTCCCTTCGAGGAATGCAGCGACGCCTGTGGCTGTGCCAGCTTCTGCGATGCGTGCAACTGTCTGGACATCTACGACCCGGTCTGCGGTACCGACGGCAAGACCTACGGCAACGGTTGTGAAGCTGGATGTGCTGGCGTCGAAATCGCTCACGAGGGAGAGTGTCGCTCGCAGTGCCGCTGCAACGGTGACTGTCCGGACGACGAAGTTTGTGGCGAAGGCGGCGAGTGCACCCCGCGTTGCGCCTTCGACTGCTTGGTTGCCGATCCGGTGTGCGGCAGCGACGGTCGAACCTACGTCTGTGGGAAAGACGATGCCGCGTGCAATGGTGCGATCGTGCTACACGAGGGGCCCTGCCAGCCGACCTGCGTGCCCGGTCAGGCCTGTGCCGACGGCTCGACCTGCCGGCCGCCGGAGGACTGTCCGGATCGCTGCGGCTGCGCCAGCTTTTGCGCGCCGTGCGATTGTCCCGCGGTCGAGGATCCCGTCTGTGGTGCTGACGGCAAGACCTACGGCAACTCCTGCGAGGCGCGCTGTGCCGGTGTCGACATCGTTCGCGAAGGCGAGTGTCGCGGCGAGTGCATCTGCCCGCTGATCTTCGATCCGGTGTGCGGTGTCGACGGAGTCACCTACGGCAACTCCTGTGAAGCCGAGTGCGAGAATGTCGCCATCGCACACCGTGGCGAGTGCCGAGAGGATTGCGTCTGCGACGACGTTTTCGACCCGGTGTGTGGCACCGACGGCAAGACCTACGGCAATCGCTGCGAGGCGCGTTGTGCCGGCGTCGAGGTGGCGTCGGCCGGGGCCTGCGACGCGGTGGCGCCGTCGTAAGGGCTCCCGGCCCGATCAGCGATCGGCGGCGAAGAGGGCGGCGATGCGGGGGCGCGACAGAACGCTGGTGAGGAGTTCGGCAGCCGGCTCGGCGATGCTGTCGGCGAGGACTTGCGGGTCGATGATCACCCGCATCTTCTTACGCCCGAGGTGGTCGTAGACGTCGCGCCAGAGATTGGCCATTCCGTTCCTCGCGGCGGCGGTGACGTTTTCGTTCGCCAAGGCGTCGCTGATCAGGGCTTCGATACGCCGCCGGTGGGCGGCGCTGGTTCGCGGCACCAGTGTCTTGAGAGGCTGCGCGAGAATGGTGCGAGCGACGCCGCGGCTGAGCTCGGCGACCACGCGTTGGTTGCCCTGAACCAAGACGAAGGAGACCGCCTGGTCTTGGAGCATCGGCATGAAGAGATCGATGAAGCCGCGAATCTGGTCCTCGAGGACGGCACTTGCGATGCCACCGAAGAGGGGGTTCACCTTCTTGTTGAACGAAACGATCGCCGAGTGGATGACGTCGGCGAGGATGGCGCGGACGAACTCTTGATGGATGACGTCGGCGACGAGATCTTCGATCGCTTCCGGGCTCGGCAGATCGGCCGCGAAGAGTGCGTCGATCTCGTCGAGAAGCCGGTCGTCGATCAAGGCCGACAAGGGTTTCCGCTGCTTGCGCAGGCGGGATTCGATTTTCGATTGTACGTGCACAGCGACGCCGGCTACGGTTTTGGCGTGCAGGGCCGAGGGTTGCCAAGCCTCGATTGCCCGGCGCACCGCGCGGTCGTCGACGAGCTGTGCGAAGCGTAGATCGGCAACCGATTCGATCTCGTCGCGGATCGCCTCGACGAGGTTGCTCTTGAACGCCCGAGACGAGATGCGCGCCGTCCAGGTTCTGACGTCGGCCGGTGCTGCAGCGCGGCTGCGGGGAGTTGCTCTCCTCGCCCCCATCTTCTCAGTTGCCACCGCCGGCGGCGATTCGGAGCTCGGCGCGGCGGCAGGCGCGGAGCGAGATTGACACCCGAATCGGCATGGACGTAGTGTTTACGTTAGTCTTGGCGAAGTTGCGAACGATCAATGGGCATCGAGTGCCCGAGGAGACGATGGAAGATGCACGATCTCGTGATTCGCGGTGGTACGGTCATCGATGGTACGGGAGCGGCGGCGCGCCGGGCCGACATCGCCATTGACGGCGAGCGGGTTGCCCAGGTCGGCGGTGAGGTGGGTCCCGGGCAGCGCGAAATCGACGCCAGAGGTCTCCTCGTGGCTCCCGGGTGGGTGGACATCCACACCCACTACGACGGGCAAGTAACCTGGGACACGCACTTGACACCTTCGGGGTGGAACGGCGTGACGACGGTGGTGATGGGCAACTGCGGTGTTGGCTTTGCCCCGGTCAAGCCGGGCAAGCAGGAGTTTCTCATCCAGCTCATGGAAGGGGTCGAGGATATCCCCGGTACGGCGCTGGCCGAGGGCATTCGTTGGGAGTGGGAGAGCTTCCCCGAGTACATGGACGCTCTCGACAAGATGCCGCGCGCCATCGATGTCGGCGCACAAATTCCGCACGGTGCGGTGCGCGCGTATGTGATGGGCGAGCGCGGTGCGAAGAACGAGAAAGCGGAACCCGACGAGATCGCCGAAATGGCGCGTCTCGTCAAAGAGGGCCTGCAGGCCGGCGCCCTCGGGTTCTCGACTTCGCGAACCATCCTCCACCGTGCCGCCGATGGTGAGTTGGTTCCTGGAACGACGGCCGATCGCAGTGAAGTGATGGGTATCGGCCGCGTCCTCGGCGAGGTTGGTCACGGTGTCTTTGAAGTCGCCAGCGACCTCGCGCCGGAAGGAGACGAGCTGCAGTGGATGAGTGATTTGGGCAAGGAGACTGGACGTCCCGTTTCGTTTGCCTGTTTACAGAGCCCTGTCGATCCGGATCAGTGGCGGCGCCTTCTGGCGGCGTGCGAGAAGGATGCTGCCGAGGGCGGCTGCCTGACGCCGCAGGTTGCTCAGCGGCCGGCCGGGCTGTTGTTGAGCTTCGAGAGCACCTTCCATCCCTTCTCGTTGCACGCGGCCTATCGGCCGTTGGCCGACCTGTCGGCTGAGCAGCGGCGTGTCGAGCTGGCCAAGCCGGAGGTCCGCGCCGCGCTGGTCGGCTCGGATCCCGACCCCGACGCGGCGGTTGGCTTTGCCGGCATGATCGTGTCGGCGTATCAGATGATGTTCCCGCTCGGCGACCCACCCGACTACGAGCCGGGCCCGGAGAAGAGTGTCGCCGCCATCGCCGAGCGCGCTGGACGTCACCCGCGCGAGGTGATCTACGACGTCATGATGGACGACGGTGGCCGCGGTTTCGTCTACCTACCGCTTCTCGGCTATGCCAATGGCGACCTCGAACCGATCCGCGAGATGATGATGCATCCGCAGGCGGTGTTCTCACTCTCCGACGGCGGTGCGCACTGCGGCATCATCTGCGATGCCAGCATCCCAACGTTTTTACTGACGCATTGGGCGCGCGATCGCCAGCGCGGTGAGAAGATTCCGATCGAGGAAATCGTCGAGCGGCAGACCCGACGCACGGCGAAGTTTTACGGCATGGAAGATCGCGGCACCTTGGCGCCGGGGATGAAGGCGGACGTCAACGTCATCGACTTCGACGCTCTGTGCATTCACGGTCCGGAGATGGTCCACGATCTGCCGGCGGCGGGCCGGCGATTGATCCAAAAGGTCGACGGATATCGGTATACGATTTGCGCTGGCCAGGTCATCTACGAGGACGGCGCGCCAACCGGAGCGTTGCCGGGCAAGTTGGTGCGCGGGCCGCAAAAAGCGCCGGCGGTATAGCCGCCGGCGCTCGGGCCGACGCCGTCCCAGCAAGGCGATCTGCCGCCGACCGCAATGTCGATCTTCCGGCCGCGCTTCGTCCAGCTGATCGACGACCGGCTGCTGCGGCGCAACTCGCGCATCCTTGCCGCCTACTTCGCCTTCGTCGCCGCGGTAGTGACGGCCGAGGCTCTTGCCTTTCAGGGGTTGAAGCTCTGGTTGGAAGGCGAGGAGTACTCGTTTCTGACCGGCGTCTATTGGGTGCTGTCGACGATGAGCACCCTCGGTCTGGGCGACATCGTATTCGCGACCACTTTGGGGCGCGTGTTCACGGTCGGCGTGCTGCTCTCCGGTATTCTCCTTCTCCTCGTCGTTCTTCCGTTCGCGTTCATTCGCTTCTTCTACGCGCCATGGCTGGCCAGCCGAACCATCCCAGCGAACTTGTCGGGACATGTCGTGATTGCCGGGCGCGGTGATCTGGCGCAGCCGTTGACTGAGAAACTCGAGCTGCACAGCATTCCCCACTTCGTCGTCGAGCCCGATCCCGACGTGGCCGCGCGCCTCGAGCAGGAGGGGGTTCCCGTGGTGGCGCGTTCGCTCGACGACGCGGTAGCCTCCGCTGGCTTGCGTATGAACGACGCCGCTCTCGTCGTACTGGACGGCACGGACGCCGAGAATACCACCAACGCTCTGCATGTTCGCGAGCACAACGCCAGCGCCCATGTCGCAGCTGTCGCCACGAGCGATCAAGCGGAGGAGATCCTGCGTATGGCCGGTGTTTCGCGTGTGCTGCCGCTCAAGCAACAGCTCGGGCAGCATCTGGCGGCGCGCTTGAACGCCGGCCATGCGCAGACGCACGTGGTGGGGCGCTTCCGCGATCTCTACGTTTGCGAGCTGCCGGTGCACTTGACGCCATGGGTCGGCAAGACCCTGCAGCAGCTCGACCTGCGTGCCAAGTTTGGTGTCAACGTGATTGGTTTGCTCGACCAGGCTCGTTTCGTTTCGGTGACGTCGCAGACGACGCTGACGGATCGATGTGTTCCCATCGTCATCGGCACCGCCGAGCAGATCCGAGCTCTCGACGAGTTTCTCGTCATCTACAACGTCAACTACAACCCTGTGCTGATCGTCGGCGGCGGTGTCGTCGGGCGCGCAGCGGCACGGGTTCTGCACCAGCGAAGCGTTCCCGTGTGGATCGTAGACTTGGCGTCGCGCGACGGTCACTGGGGGGCGTACGAGCCGGAGCGGTGGGTCACCGGCGATGCCCGCGATCGCAGTGTACTGCTCGGTGCCGGCATCCAGGATGCGCCGGGAGTCCTACTGACGACGCGCGATGACACGACCAACATCTACCTGGCGTTACTCTGCCGCAATCTCTCCCCCGACGTGCACATCGTCAGCCGGGTGACGAAGGAAAACAACCTCGTCGCCGTGCAGCGGGCTGGGGCCAACGTCGTCCTCAGTCACACCTCGCTGGGCGTTTCATCGGTCTTTGCGGCGCTGCACCGGCGCGAGCTGGTCGTGCTCGGCGAGGGTGTCGAGCTGCACGAGTTCGAGGTGCCTTCCCGCCTTGTCGGTATGACGCTGAGCGACACTGCAATCGCGTCGCGAACTGGACTCAACGTCATCGCCATCGAGCGGGATGGCGGCCTGGTCGGCAGCCCGGGGCCGGCGGTGGTGCTGCGTGCCGGCGATGGCCTGGTGATGGTGGGCGACCAGGAGCAATTGGAGAACTTCAGCGAGCACTTCGGCTCGTAGGCGAGCGCCGCCGCAGCCCGCCGGCGCGGAGGCGGTAGCTCTCGCGGGCGAAGCCTGCCGCGACGAGCTTCTCGATTTGCGGAATCAGCCCTTCGCTCGTACCCAGAGTTTGGAAAGCGCGGTTGCTGTTGCGGTGGGCTGGGGAAACGGCGTATTTGGTACGCTTCGTGAAGCGCTTGCCGGCGTTCCCAATAAATCGCGGATTGCCATGCCCTACGAGAATGCGGAGAGGCTGTCGGCGCTCGATGCCATGTTCCTCGGCATCGAATCGTCGGAAGTCCACATGCACATTGGGTCCGTTTCCATATTCGAAGCGGGCCCGCTGCGCGAAGAAGACGGTAGCCTTGCCATCGAGCGGCTCGAGCACTCGATTGAGAGTGCCGTTTCCTACCGGCCGCGGTTGCGCCAGCGCATCGACTACGTTCCGATTCTGGGCCACCCGGTGTGGGTGGACGATGAGCGGTTCAACCTCCGCTTTCACATTCGCCACATCAGTCTGCCCAAACCGGGAACTCCGCGACAGCTCAAGCGACTGGCGGCGCGTATCGTCTCGCAGTCGCTCGATCGCAGCAAGCCGCTGTGGGAGATTTGGTTCGTCGATGGCCTGCAGGGCGATCGTTTTGCTCAGATCATCAAGGTGCACCATTGCATGGCGGACGGTGCCGCCGGCGTCGATCTGATGACGGCGTTGCTCTCGATGTCGCCTGAGACGGAGCCGAAGCCCGCCAAGCGCTGGGTCGCGAGCGCACGTCCTTCGGGCGGGCGGCTGCTCATCGACGAGCTGGTCTATCGCAGCACCTTTCCGTTGGCGGCTTTGAAAGCTGGGCTCAGTCTCGCCAACAGCCCGCAGCGCTCGCTTGCCAATCTGCGACAGACGATGGAGGGAGTGAACGATTTTCTGTTGAACGGTGCACTGCCGGCGTCGAGAACTCCGTTGAATCCGAAGGTTGGTCCGTACCGCCGTCTCGATTGGCTCGACGTCGATCTCGATCGGGTGAAGCTGATCAAGAATCGCCTCGGCGGAACCGTCAACGATGTCGTTCTCGCAGTCGTCAGCGGCGCCATGCGGACGTTTCTCGGTTCTCGTGGAATGGATGTCGACGATCTCGTCTTTCGCGCCGCCGCTCCGGTCAATGTTCGTCGCAAGGGACAACATCTCAAAGGCAACCATGTGTCATCGCTGATCCTGGAGCTTCCGGTTGGCGAGGCCGATCCCGTCAAGCGACTTTCTCGCGTCATCAAAGCGACGACGCACGCCAAGTCGACGCATCAGGAAATGACGACGGAGGTGCTCGAGGATCTGAGCGATCGCACCTTTCCGGGCTTGCTCGTGCAACTGGGCAAGGCGGTGCCATGGCTCCGCCCTTGCAACACGATCGTCACGAACGTTCCCGGGCCGAACTTCCCCCTCTACTTGTTGGGGGCAAAATTGCTCGAAGTCTATCCGTGCGTCCCGTTGCTCGGAAACACCGGCGTTGCGATCGCGCTGTTCAGCTACAATGGGCGGCTGTTCTGGGGCTTCAACGGAGAATGGGATGAGTTGCCCGATTTGCACGATCTCACCGAAGCGGTCGAGACCGAGCTCGCGGTCATGTATGCCGCCGCGGAGAAGGCGCCGGTCAAAGCGCCGAGCTCGCCACGCCCGCGTGCAAAGGCCAAGAAAGAGAAGCGAACCGCCGCCAAGCGAGCTTCACCTGGCAAAGCGCCGAGCCCTCGCGCGTCAGCGAAAAAGAAGAAGCGAGCCGGCCCCAAACGGAGCTCACCGGTCGGCGCGCGAGCCGCGCGGCGCCGATCGGCGCGTTAGCGTTCCGGGTTCACGTCGCAGCGGAGCTTCCCCCATCTACCTCACGCATCTCGGCGGCGTTCCAAAAGGCGCGCAGTGAGCGGATCTTCCCCGCGTCGTCGAACGAGACGACGTCGATGACGTCGATTTCAACTTCGCGCTCGCCGAGCGTGAGACGCAGGCGAAAAGGCATCGCCGCCTGCCCGTCGGCGGTCGTGACGATCGGACCGGTCGTCGTCGGTCGAGGCCGCGAATAGGCAAAGCCCTTGCGGAAGAAGGCGCGTACGTTCTCGCGGCCGACCGCTCGTGTCGTCGCGCCGCCGCCGACCGGATCCTCGACCGATACATCGTCGCTCATCATGTCGACGATCGCGTCGACGTCGCCGGCCGCAACGAGCTGGAGGTACCGACTCATGGTTTCGCGAATGTGAGTGCGACGTAAGGCCATCGTTGCCAGCTACCTTTGTTGGCGGGGAAAGCGACGATCACGAGACGGTTCGAAAAACGAGCTTGAGAATCCGATTGCGCGATACGCTTGCCACCTCGACGCGGTACTGACCTAGGTGCAGAGTGTCTCCTTGCTTGGGCAAGCGGCCGAGCTTGGCGATGACGATGCCGCCGATGGTGTCGGCTTCGTGCTCGATGTTGCGCAGGTCGAGGAGGCGCTCCGCTTCGGGGAGCTCGAGCTTGCCGACGACTTCGATGGAACCGTCCGGATGGCGCACCACCACATCTGGCTCGTCGTCGAATTCGTCGCCCAATGGTCCGACGATCTTCTCCAGGGCGTCTTCGAGAAAGGCCAGCCCGACGGCGGTGCCGTGCTCGTCGACGACGACGGCGCAGTGGTGGCGCATGCGCTGCATCCGCACGATCATCGCCGACAGGGGTTGCTTGTCCGAAACAAAGAGTGCCTCGCGGACGAGCGGCTGTAGATCTTCCACCGGGCCCTTCAAGAGCTGGCCCATGACGTCTTTGGCGTGGATCATGCCGATCACTGAATCCAGATCGCTGGTGCACAGTGGGAAACGCGAGTGGCCGCTGTCGCGGATGATCTCCAGGTTGGTCTTTACGGGATTCTGTAGCGACAGGTCGGTGGCGTCGACGCGCGGTACCATGATGTGACGGACCTCGAGCGCGATCAGGGAGAAGACGTTGTCGGCGAGCTCGTGCTGGCGCAGAGAGATGTTCCCCGCATCGGCCGAGGCGGCGAGAATGGTGCGGATCTCGTCGAGGGAGGCGACGACGTCGCCGTGCTCGTCGGCGGGCAGGCCGGCGGCGCGCAGCAGCCAGTTCGACAGCTCGTTGATCAGCCAGATGAAGGGGCGGAAGAGCGTCGTGAACCACGACAGCGGGCGTACGACGCTGAGGGTGGTGTCGAAGGAGCGCTGGATGGCCCAGATCTTGGGCGCCTGCTCGCCGATCGTCATGTGGAGAATGGTGATCACCGTGAGCGCGATCGCCAGTGCAACGCCGTGCAGCAGAGCGCTGTCGGCCGGGTGCTCCCACCCCATCCACTCCATGCCGGCCAGGAGAAGCTCGGCGATCGCCGGTTCGGCGAGCCAGCCCAGGATCAACGAGGCCAAGGTAATGCCGAGCTGGCAGGCGGAAAGGTAGAGGTTGAGGTTGGCGTGAATGTGCCTGGCGAGGGTTGCGCGCCGATCGCTGGAGTCGGCGAGCTCGGCGCCGCGAACCTTGACCAGGGCGAACTCCGCGGCGACGAAGAAGCCGTTGGCGGCGACGAAGAACAGAGTCGTCGCTAGACGCAGACCGAACGTCGCGAAATCGAAACCCTCACTGGCGTGCATTTGGCGTCGGATCATCAGGGTTTCCCGATGGCGAGTCAATGTAGCAACGGCGAAATGTCGAGGGCGTTCGGACGTTGTCGCGCGGCTTCTTTCGCGGTCGGGTAGGGGTGGTCAGCACGCGCACCGCGCTGCTATGGTTTTCTGATGGACGCACTCGCTTCGTGGCTCTTCTTGGCTGTTAGCTTGTGGGGTGCGTGGTTCACCTTCAACGTCTATCGGCCGATCGTGCGGCACCCCCGTCTGTCGGCCATCTCGTTCTTCGCTGGTTGGCTCACCGGTGAGCTGGCGCTGCACCACATCGCCATCCAGGCGGTCTTCACCGCCGTCTTTGCCTGGCTGGGTGCGCTCGGTCATCGGCCGGGGCAGCTCGGTCTGTTGATCACCTTGGCGTCGTGGGCAGCGCTGGCGTACTGCTTTGGCAGGGCACGCGCCACCGGCACCGTCATGGAGGATGCTCTCGCCGACGGGATCGAAGATCTCGATCGCAGCGACTTTGTCGAGGATCCACTCACCGAGGTCGATTGGCGCGAGGTGATCTTGCCGTTCCCCTTGCATCGCAAGAGCGTCGAGCGGATCCGGGACATCACCTACGCGCGGGTTCGCGGGTTGAACCTCAAACTCGACGTCTATCGCTCATGGGATCTGCCGAGCTCGGCGCGGGTGCCGGTGTTGTTACAGATCCACGGCGGTGCCTGGGTGCTGGGCTCGAAGAATGAACAGGGCATTCCGCTCATGCGGCGCATGGCCGAGCGCGGTTGGGTTTGCGTGTCGGTAGACTACCGGCTGAGCCCGCATGCGACCTTTCCCGATCACCTGATCGACGTGAAGCGTTCGATCGCCTGGATTCGTGAGAACATCGCCGACTACGGCGGCGATCCGCGCCGGGTGGTTGCCACCGGCGGTTCGGCGGGCGGTCATCTGTGTGCTCTGGTCGGACTGACGGCGAACGATCCCTCCTACCAGCCGGGCTTCGAAGACGTCGACACATCGGTCATCGCCTGCGTTCCCTTCTATGGCGTCTACGACTTCACCAACCGCTTTGGTCATTGGCCGCACGCTGGCTTGGCGAGAGTGCTCGAAAAGCAGGTCATGAAGGCGTCGCTCGAGGAGTCGGCGGAAGAGTACCAAGCGGCGTCGCCGATGAGCCAAATCCACGCCGATGCGCCGCCCTTTCTCCTCGTTCACGGCACGCACGACACGCTGGTGCCGGTCGAAGACGCGCGTCACTTTTCGCGCATGCTGCGCGAAGTTTCCAGACGGCCCGTCGTCTACGCCGAGATTCCGGGGGCGCAGCACGCCTTCGAGATCTTTCCGTCTCTGCGTGCTGACCTCGTTCTGAAAGGGGTCGAACGTTTTCTCACCTGGGTCGAGCGGCGCAGCGACACGGCTGTCGATCTGTCTGCAGAGGCGATGTCGAGGACTGCCTGATGGCGCCGGCGAACGGAAAGAAGGACCTGCCGATTGCTATCCTTGGCGCCGGCTTTGCCGGCATCGGCATGGCCATCCAGCTCAAGAAGGCGGGTATCGAGTCGTTCGCGATCTTCGAGCGAGCCGACGAGATCGGCGGCACGTGGCGCGACAACACCTACCCGGGCGCGGCGTGTGACGTGCCGTCGCATGTCTATTCGCTATCGTTCGAACCAAAGGCCGATTGGAGTCGCGCTTACGCGGAATCGTTTGAGATCCAGGACTACCTTCTCGATCTGGTCGAAAAGTGGGGGCTGCGCGACCACCTGCACCTGGCAACGGAGATCACTGGCGCTTCGTTCGACGAAGAGCGCGGTATGTGGAGCTTGCAAACGAGCAGCGGAGAAGCTCATGACGCGCGCGTCGTCGTCGCCGGCCTCGGCGGGCTGGTCGACCCGTCCTATCCGGACATCAAGGGGATCGATGCGTTTGCCGGGCACACGTTCCACACCGCGCGCTGGGACCATGAATACGATCTGCACGGCAAGAAAGTCGCCGTCATTGGCACCGGTGCCAGCGCCGTGCAGGTAGTTCCTACGATCGCGTCTCAGGTCGGTCACCTGAGCGTCTTTCAGCGCACCCCCGCGTGGGTCATGCCCAAGCCGGACAAGGAGTACTCGGCGGCGGAGAAGAGCTTTTACCAGCGCCATCCGTTGGCGCTGCGGGCCAGCCGCTTCGTCAAATATTGGCTGAGCGAGGTCTTCGGCCCGATGGTCTTCCTCGATTCGAAATTCCTCTCGGCGATCGCCCAGGCCGGCTCGATGCGGCACTTGCGGCAAAGCGTGTCCGATCCTGAATTACGGCGAAAGCTGACGCCGAACTTTCAGTTTGGTTGCAAGCGCGTTCTCATTTCCAACGACTACTGGTCGAGCTTCGCGCGCGACGACGTGTCGCTCGTTACCGAAGCGATCGATGAGATCGTGCCGCAGGGGATTCGCACCACCGATGGCCAGGTGCACGAGCTCGACGCCATCATCTTTGCGACCGGATTCGCGCTCGGTCTGGCGGCGGCTCCGTTTCCGGTAAGGGGGCGCGGCGCCATGACACTCGACGAGGCGTGGAGCGATGGCGCCGTGGCGTACAAGGGGATGACCGTTGCCGGCTTTCCCAACTGGTTTACCATGATGGGTCCCAACACCGGTCCGGGGCACACGTCGGTCCTGGTCTACACCGAGGCGCAGATCTCGCATGCGTTGCAAGCGATCGAGAAGATCATCGCCGAAGATCTCAAGTTCGTCGACGTCAAGCAGGAAGTGCAGGACGCCTACAACGAAGGCATCCAAGGCCGCATGAAGTACATGGTGTGGAGCATGGCCTGTAGCCCCTGGTATTTGTCGGAAGACGGCAAGAACCACTCTCTCTTCCCGGGTTTCGCCGTAGAGTACGTGCTGCGCTCTCGTAACTTCGACGCGTCGGAGTACGAGATCGTCCGGCACTGAGCGCTCTGCTCACGCTTTTTCTGCGATTGCGATTGATGCTCCGGCGAGGTTCGCAGCTCGGCAAGTACAAGATTCGTCGCCGCGTCGCGACCGGTGGTTTTGCCAACGTCTACGAGGCGCGCGACACCATCGAGGGGATCGCGGTCGCCTTGAAAATTCCGCACGCTTCGCTGGTTGACGACGATCTGATGGCGGACTTCCGCCGTGAGATTCGCATCGCGGCGGCCCTCGATCACCCCAATATCCTGCCCATTCGCAATGCGCAGATCATCGATGGACACTTCGTCGTCGCCTCGCCGCTGGGCGACGAGAATCTCGCCCAGGTGTTGTCGCGGCGCATCTCGTTGCGGGCGAGAGTCACCTTGGTCGAGCAGATTCTCGCAGCCGTTGCCTATGCTCACGGTCAGAAGGTGATGCACTGTGACATCAAGCCGGAGAATTTCGTCGTCTTTGCCGGTCGGCGTCTGCGCCTGGCCGATTTCGGTGTCGCCCGCTTGGCGCGCTCAACCGTCGCCATGTCCGGCGCCGGTACGGTTGGCTACATCGCACCCGAGCAGGCGGTCGGTCGCGCTTCGTTCCGCTCCGACGTCTTTTCGATCGGTGTCATCCTCTGCGAGATGTTTGGTGGCGGCAAGCCCGACTGGCCCTATGAATGGCCGCCACCGCGTATCGATCGCCTGAAGCAGTCGACGCACGCCGAGCTTCGCAAACTGATCCGTCGTGCCATCGAACTCGATCCGCGCAAGCGCTACGCCGACGCGCGTGCGATGGAACGCGCCTTTCTCGCTCTCAAGAAGCAACGCAAAGTGTTGGCCGGCACGGCGCGCCGGCGGACGCGTCCGGTGCGCAACGGCAACGGCGCCGATTGGCGCACGATGCGCCAGCGCCAATTCAAGCGCATGTACGGCCGCGCCCTCGACCTCCAGGCAGAGTGCACTCGCTGCACGGGACCGATTGCCGAGAGTATGTCCTTCTGCCCGTGGTGTGGCGTCGAGCGCAAGCGCCACACTGGCGCGACGCGACGCCGCCTGCGCTGCCCGCGCTGCCGGCGCGGCCGCAATCCCGATTGGAGGTACTGCCCGTGGTGCTGGGGCCCGGGCTTTTCAGAGGTGTCGGAGCGGGAATACAAAGACGCCAAGGCGACCGCCCGCTGCGCCAATCGCGAGTGCGAGCGCCGTGTCCTCAATCCCTTCATGCGCTACTGCCCGTGGTGCCACACCAAGGTTCGCAAAGCCTGGAAGCTGGAAGCGGCGCGCCATCGCTGCACGAGATGCTCGTGGAGCGTCGTGCCGGAGTACTGGACCACCTGCCCCTGGTGTGGTGACCCGCTACCGCATGCCCACCGCACCGGCTGACCTGAACTCGCTGCGCTCGTAGGCTCAGGCGAGGCGCAGGCTGAGGTCGGTGATCGCTGGCGCGATATCCCATTCGAAAAGTCTCTCTGAACTCGCTGCGCTCGTAGGCTCAGGCGAGGCGCAGGCTGAGGTCGGTGATCGCTGGCGCGATATCCCATTCGAAAAGTCTCTCTGAACTCGCTGCGCTCGTAGGCTCAGGCGAGGCGCAGGCTGAGGTCGGTGATCGCTGGCGCGATATCCCATTCGAAAAGTCTCTCTGAACTCGCTGCGCTCGTAGGCTCAGGCGCAGGCTGAGGTCGGTGATCGCTGGCGCGATATCCGGCGGCCGCGCCGGTGGCTTTGCTAGTCTGGATCTCGGAGCGCCTGCGGATCTCTTTCCCGGCGTAGTCAAAGTGGGGTAGTTTCTCGACCGAGATGAGGCGCTTGGTGTTTGTCGGTTTTGCCGTCCTCTTCGCGGCGGTCGTATACGGCGAAGACGTGCCGCCCGATGATGTGGGGCGGTCGCTTTCGCTGCCCAAGGCGTTCGACGATCACTGGGTCTGGCTCAATGAGCCGCTCATGAAACACGCCAAGCTCTTTGACGGAGACAGTGGTGAGGTACTGGGAATCGTCGACGCCGGTGGTTCTCTGACCGGTCGGCACCCCTTGATCTCGCGCCAGCGCGGCGAGACCTATGTGATGGAGACGTTCTACTCGCGCGGCAATCGCGGCGTGCGCAAGGACTTCATCACCATCTACGATTCGAAGTCTCTGCGGGTCATCGGCGAGGTCGAGATTCCGCCGCGCACGGCCGATGTCGGGCACGGACTGGCACTCGGCGCCGTTCTCGACGGGTCTCGTTTTCTCGTCGTCTTCAATCAGGAGCCGGCCAACTCGGTGGCGGTCGTCGATCTCGCGGCGCGCACCTACCTTGGCGAGATTGCGACGGCCGGCTGCGCGCTCGTCTATCCGGTCGGACCGCGTGTCTTCGGCATGTTGTGCGGTGACGGCACGGCGTTGCGCGTCGAGCTCGATGAGGACGGACGCCAGAAAGCTCTTTCCTCCAGTGATGTGTTCTTCGACGTCGTCGAGGACCCGCTGACCGAAAAAGGCGTGCGCGACGGTGAGCGATGGTTGTTCGCGTCGTTCGAGGGGTATTTGCACGAGATCGACTTCACTTCCGCACCGCCGCGGCTGACGGCGCGTTGGTCGCTCTTCAGCGATGGGGAGCGGGCGTACCAATGGCGTATCGGCGGGATCCAGCATCTCGCCCTGCATCGTCCGAGCAAGCGGCTTTTTTCGGTCGTTCATCAAGGTGGCAAGGGGACACACAAAGACGCCGGCACGGAAGTGTGGGTTTATGATCTCGAGCAGCGCCAGCGCGTGCAGACGATCGCGACGCCGAAACTGCTGGCAAACTTTCTGCGCCGCATGACGGGCGTCGACGCCGATTCGTGGACGGCTTGGCTGATGACCAGGGCGATGCCGAGCCGCGGTGTGCACAGCGTCGTCGTCACCCGCGACGAACGACCCTTACTCTTCGTTCGCCACCGCGAGACGGGGAGCGCCGGCGTCTTCGACGCGCTGAGCGGCGAGCTGTTGCGCTATCTCGAGGAGAGCGGCCTCGGTGGTGCTCTGATGGTGGTGCCGTGATGGTCGGCGTGTTGCGCGACCCGGTCGTCCACGCCGCCGTCGCCCTCGGAGTGGCGATTCTCTTCGCCGCCGCGGCGCTGCACAAGTGTCGCGACGTCCGCGCTTTCATCGACACGCTGCGCAACTACCGGTTGTTACCCGATTCGCTCGTCGCTCTGATGGCGGTAGTTGTCATCAAAGCAGAGCTGTTGGTTGCGATTGGCGTGCTGCTGCCCACCTGGCGCGCGGCTGCGGGTGTTGCCGCGGCGGGGTTGCTCTCGCTCTACGCTCTTGCCATCGCAATCAATCTGGCGCGCGGCCGGCGCGGTATCGATTGCGGCTGCCTCGGGCCGGGCCGTCGCCAGCCGATTTCGGAGTGGTTGTTGGTTCGCAACGCCTGTGTCATCGCAGTGGCGATGGTGCTGGCGCTCGAGCCGACCTCGCGCGCTCTGGTTTGGATCGACGCCGTTTCCCTACTCGGCTGCGTGACGACTCTTTCCGTACTTTGGCTTTGTGCGAACCGCCTCATCGAGACGTGGCCGCGATTGGTGGCAATGCGGTGAGTCAGGCCTTGCTCATCTCCAACGCCTTGCTGTGGCTGGCTGTCGTCGCACTTGGCGCCGTCGTCCTGGCCCTGGTGCGTCAGATCGGGGTTCTGCATGAGCGGATCACGCCGGTCGGTGCTCTGGTTACGCAGGCCGGGTTGCGCAGCGGCGAAGTTACGCCGGCCATGCCGCTGACCGCCGTCGACGGCAGCGACCTGATCGTCGGCGGTGAGGAAATGCGCGATCAGCCGACCTTGCTCTTTTTCGTTTCGCCGACCTGCCCGGTCTGCAAGACGCTGTTGCCTGCGGTGCAAGCGCTGGCACGCGATGAAGTGCCGCCGTTGCGCCTCGTAGTGGCCAGTGACGGCGATCCGGCCGAGCATCGGCGTTTCGTCGAAGAGCAGGGAATCAACGCGTCGACCTACGTGTTGTCGAGTACCTTGGGGCTCACCTATCAGGTTGCGAAGTTGCCCTTCGCTGCCTTGATCGATGAAGAAGGCGTGTTGCGCGCCAGTGGGTTGGTCAACACGCGAGAGCATTTGGAAAGCTTGCTCGAGGCGCGCCGCTTGGCCGTCGCGTCGGTGCAGGAATTCTTGGAGCGCGAGCAGAGTGCGCAGGAAGGGCGAGCATGAACGTCGACGACTGGGTCGAATCGTACGCGCGGCGCTTGGCACGCCTGCACGGCCGGCGCGGGTTTCTCGCTCGCCTTGGTGTGTTTTTCACGGGTGCTGCGGCGATTCCGCTGTTGCCGGTGATGCGCGGTCTTGCGGCCGCCGGGATTGCGCACAACGCCGAGGGGCAAGATGAAGACATCGATGGTGCGCAAGGCGATCCGACGAAATGCGAGTACTGGCGGCATTGCGCGATCGACGGCTTCCTCTGTTCGTGCTGTGGTGGTTCGCAGACGGCCTGCCCGCCGGGTACCGAAATGGCGCCGGTGTCGTGGATCGGGACCTGCCGCAACCCTGCCGACGGCAAGAACTACGCCATTTGGTACAACGACTGTTGTGGTCGCGGCATGTGCGGGCGCTGCTTCTGCAACCGCAACGAAGGCGATCGACCCATCTACCATCCGTATCGGAGCAACGACATCAACTGGTGCGGTGGAACGTCGTCGCAGATCTACCACTGCTCGACGGCCTTGATCATCGGTCTGACCGAGGAAGCGCAGCCGGAAAAGTAACCGAGAGATCAGAATCGCTCATGAGCTTTGTGATCTTGCTCGCCGGCCGCGAGCAGCGACCGGTTGGAGTTGGGCCGGTTTCGCGGTCGCGGCGGCGCGGGGCTTTTCTCGCGGTGGCTGCCTTCGCCTTTCTGGTCGCAGTCTGTGATCCGGCGCGAGCGGATGAACGCCACGACTACGTCTTGCACTGCGCCGGCTGTCACAAGCCGGACGGCTCGGGCTCGCAGGTGGTTCCGTCGCTCGCCGACATGGGTCGAGTGTTCGCGGCTCGCGGTGGGCGCGAGTATCTCATCCGTGTTCCCGGCGTTGCGCAGGCGCCTCTGTCGGATGAGAAACTGGCTTCGTTGTTGAACTGGTTGCTCGCTGAGCACGCCGGGGCCCTGGCGCTACCGTACACGGCAGCGGAAGTGCGGCGCCATCGCGCGCAGCCCCTGCGCGATCCACTGGCCGCGAGAAAGGCGATCCTCGACCGGGCGGCTGCGGCCTCGCCGAGTGAGTGATGGCCTTGGCGGACGCTGCGCTCGAGCGCACGATCGGCATACCGGGGGCGGTTGCTCTCGGGCTTGGATCGATCCTCGGCAGCGGCGTCTTCGTCAGCATCGCCATCGGCGCTGGAATCGCCGGCCCGGCCGTCGTTCTCGCCGTCGTCTTGGCTGCCGTCGTTGCCACCTTCAACGGGCTGTCGAGCGCGGCGCTGGCGGCGAGTCATCCGGTCAGCGGTGGCACCTACGAATACGGATATCGCTACCTCAACCCGTTGCTCGGTTTTACGGCTGGGTGGATGTTCCTCTGCGCCAAGTCCGCCTCGGCGGCGACCGCAGCGCTCGGCTTGGCCGGGTACTGGTTTGGTTTTGGCAACGAGAGCGGCATGACTCGCATCGCGGCACTGGCCGTCGTCGGCCTGACCACGGCGCTGGTAGCGGGCGGCGTGACGCGCTCCAATCGTGTCAACGCGATCGCCGTCACCGTCACGTTGACGGCGCTGTTGGCGCTCGTCGCAGTGGCGTTGCCGTTGGTCTGGCGCCACTCGGCGGCCAACTTTTCGCCCTTCTTGCCAGCCGCTGGCTGGACCGACGTGATGCACGCCACGGCGTTGATGTTCGTCGCCTACACCGGCTACGGTCGGGTGGCGACGCTCGGTGAAGAAGTGCGCGATCCGGCGCGAACCATCCCACGTGCGGTGATCGCGACGCTGGTCGTGGCGATGTTGCTCTACGTAGCCGTCGCGGCGGCGAGCGTCGGTGTTCTCGGCGCCGCGCCGCTGGCGCAATCGGCGCGCGCCGGCGCGGCGCCCTTGCAGCGGGTGGCGCATGCCGTCGGTCTACCGGTTTGGCCGATCTGGCTCGCGTCGTTTGCCGCGATGTACGGAGTGCTGCTCAATCTTCTTCTTGGATTGTCGCGTGTCGTGCTCGCCATGGCGCGTCGTGCTGACGTGCCGAGCGCGCTTGCTGCCGTCGATGAGAAAACCAGCTCGCCGCGCCGCGCCGTCGTGGCGACCGGTGTGTTGATCGCCTTGTTGGTGTTGATCGGCGACGTGAAGTCCACGTGGTCGTTCTCCGCCTTCACCGTGTTGGTGTACTACGCGCTGACCAACCTGGCGGCGTTGCGCTTGTCGCGCCAGCAGCGCCGATTTACGGCTGCGCTGCCGTTGGCCGGACTGATCTCCTGTCTATCACTTGCGTTTTGGGTCGAGCCGGCGGTGTGGATGAGCGGCCTCGGATTTCTCGCTGCCGGGGTGTTGTGGTTTGGTTTGGCGCGCCAGCGATGAAGAGGATCGATCGCATCAACGTTCGGTCAGGTGGAAGAACCAGCTCGTGATGTCACGGTCCGGATCGCCGAGATCGTAGCGGTCGGCGAACGCCTGTGCGACGCGTTTGCGGGTCTCCCGATTGCCCACCTTGACGGCGCGCTGCTCGAAGATCTGGTCGCCGATGCGAACGCGCACGCGCGGGTCTTCGATGACGACCTTGGTCCAGCGCCGGCGGGCACCGAAGGCGGAAGGGACGTAGAGCTCACCGTCGACGACGGCGTTCCACACGCTGAGCGACCACGGTCGATGCGGCCGAATCTCCAACTCGATGACTTTGCCGGGATTGAGAGCGGCCCAATCGGGATCGGCGTCGCCGTTGACCGGACCCTGCAGCGCCCCACCGGGAATCGGCCCGAGCGGACCGTCGAGGAAGAACCCGCCGAGGGTGTCGAGGAGAACGAAGGTGAGGATCAGCACACCAACCACACCGAGCACCCATTGCGCGATCTTCTTCATGTCTCCTTGGGGTCCTTCGAGTAGAGAAGCCCGCCGCGTTTCTCGATCGCACAACCTCGCAACAGCCCGTCGAGCGCGAGGATCTCGCTACCCCCGGGCAAGCTTGCCAGCAGCGACTCGAGTGCAGCGCGGCCGGCGTTCGAGTAGGCGTGCAGGTCGCGCGCAAGTCGCTGCAGCATCCACACTTGATAGGGAACGACCATGCGGCGGCTGCGTGCGCCGCCGATCGAGAACTCGTGCGTCAGCGGCCCCCCGTCTTGCTGTAGCGATTCAAAGCCGGGCGAGGCGAAGAACGACTTGCCCGGGATTTCGTCACCGCGCTGGTGCGCGGTACTGTCGAGAAGGGCGCGCAATCGCTCGACCGAGCTGGTCAGCACCGGCCACATCTCGACAAAGAAGATCTCGAGCAGCGGCAGCAGAGTCGGCGCGACTTCGTCGTCGTTCAGCCAGGCACCACCGTCGCTGGTTGCCGGGCGGCCGACCAGCTCATTGCCCTCGCCGACGCTGTAGATCTTCTGTCCGTAGGTGCGGGCGTTGAGAGCGTTGGTGGCGTTGGTGCGCTCGACCCACTCGCTGACCAGCGGATGGCGCGCGCGCAGCTCGAAGCCGGAAACCGCATCGCGGAAGAGATGAGCGTAGAGCGGAGCCATGAGGGCGAAGTCGGCGAGAGAGGGCAGGCCACCGAGGACGAAGTCGTGAACGGAGAAATGCTCTTCGAGGATGTCGAGGATGCGGTCGTTGCTCGCTTTCCAGGCGGCGCCGGTTACGTCGTTGACGCCGAGATCGACGAGACCGCGGTAGACACCGCGCGGATTGGTTTTCGCCTCTTTGATGCCGAAGAGATTTTCGAAGAGGAAGCGGCCGGCCTGGCGGCGCTCTGCGCCGTTGCTGTCGGGATGGAGAAACGCTCCCCACTGTTGCTCGTTGAAGGCGGCGTGCGACGGGTCGGCGTCTTCGAGTGTATACAGCCAGCGCTCCCAGAATGCGTACACCAGCATCCACTCGTCGGCGAGCAGCTCGATCAGATAGCAGATCAGGCGTTGGCGCGGTGAGGAGTTGGCATCGGGGATGACCGGCGGGTCGGGGTGGGCGTGCTCGCAGAAGTCGATGATCTCCGAACTGTCCTGCACCCAGGTGCCGTCGGGTGCGAGGAGCTGTGGGACGGCGCCGGTTTGCGTCGCCGGCAGCAGCAGGTTGGCGATCAGCTCCTGGCTGGCCAGAATGTCCTCGTAGTCGAGGCTGCCGCCGTATCGCTTGTAGCGCAGGTAGGCGCGCACCTTACCGGAGAAGTAGCTGTGCTCCCAGGAGAAGAGGCGGTAGCGACGGGGCTCCGGCATGGTTCGTGTCCATAGAATGTTTGCGCCGGGTGCGCTACTGCGGTGCGAAATGTCGGTCCTGCGCACATCCGTCGGATGGACGATCTACGCCGTCGCCCTGTCGCTGGCGGCGGTGGGCTGCGAGCGCGGCCAAGCTCCAAATGTCCAGGGTTTGGCGGTGGCCACGGCGGGCGAGGACTTCGCCGCTGAGCGCGCGCGCATGGTGGTGGAGCAGATCGCCGCGCGCGGCGTCAGCGATCCCCGCGTTCTCACGGCGCTGCGCGCCGTACCGCGTCACGAGCTGATTCCGGCGTCGCTGCGCCCACTTGCCTACGCCGACCGGCCGCTGCCCATCGAGCACCGGCAGACGATCTCGCAGCCCTACATCGTCGCCTTGATGACCGAGCTGGCGCGCGTCGAGGCAGCGTCGAAAGTGCTCGAGATCGGCACCGGCTCGGGCTATCAGGCGGCGGTGTTGGCCGAGGTCGCTGCCGAGGTCTATTCGATCGAGATCATCGCCGAGCTCGCGGCGAGCGCCCGCGCCAATCTCGACCGGCTCGGCTACGAACGGGTACGCATCCGCCACGGCGACGGCTATCGCGGCTGGCCCGAAGAGGCGCCGTTCGACGCCATCCTCGTCACCGCGGCGCCGCCGGAAGTCCCGGCGCCGCTGCTGCAACAGCTCGCCATCGGCGGCCGCTTGGTGCTACCGGTCGGCGAGCGCCGGCAAGAGCTGCACGTCATCGAGCGCAGCTCCAGCGGCTACCGCGAAACCAGCGTACTGCCGGTGCGTTTCGTTCCCATGACCGGTGAGGTCGAAAATCAAAATGACCGGTGAGGTCGAAAATCAAAATGACCGGTGAGGTCGAAAATCAAAATGACCGGTGAGGTCGAAAATCAAAATGACCGGTGAGGTCGAAAATCAAAATGACCGGTGAGGTCGAAAATCAAAACGACCGGTGAAACTCAACCGGTAAAGGGGCGACGTTTCGAGGGCCAACGGACCGAGTTGAGCGGACGGGTATATTGTAATACATTAGCTGCGTGAAATTCGTCTGGGACGAACGGAAAGCTGCATCGAATTTCCGGAAGCACGGTGTTTCCTTTGAAGAGGCGTCTACGGCTTTCTACGATGAGCTGAGTGCGTACTATCCGGACAGCCTGCACGATGATCGCTTCATTCTAGTAGGGTACTCAATCAAGCGACGGTTGCTCTTCGTTGTTTACGCCGAGGTATCTGCGGAGCACATTCGTATCATCAGCGCACGAAAGGCCACTCGACATGAAAAAACGCGTTACGAGAACGACTGATCCGCTTGACGGAAATGTCGACTTCCGACGTTTTGGTCCGGTGCGGCGCAATGCCTTCGCCGGAGCTGGCGAACCGGGAGGCCCTTCGCTTGCTGCTCTTTGGGAAATGCCGCAACTGACGAACCGCGACGTGATGTTGCGGCGTGGGAACCCCGGAAAGGGGAGAAAACGTACCACGGTTGTTCGATCCGTGCGCCTGCCGGATGAGTTGTGGAAAGAGCTCGAACGCACGGCCCGCTCGAGGCACCTAAACCTACACCAAGCAATGCGTGCTGCGCTCATCGGCTGGATTCGCCGTGCGGATTGAGGAGTACTGAAGTGCTGGTCGCCAGAGTCCTCGGTGGGGTCTATCCACCCGTGCACGGATCGAGGCGCAGGGAGACGGAAGTTTCCCTTGCCTCGCGCGGGTAGAGGCCGACTGACGCGGCGGCGCGCGCCACGGCGTACTTCGCGACCTTGAGAGCGTGGATCGCCCTGACGGTCGGGCGGTCTTCGTGCAGCAGCGGGCTCACGCACAGCGTCTCCCCGCGGCGCAGAAGCTCTACGCGGGATCCGTCCAGCGAGTGCTCGATCGCTTTCCAGCGCGGCATTCCCACCCATGCGCCGTCTTCGCGATCGACGATCCACAGGCGCAACTCGGCTGGTCTGCCGGCGCTGTCGGTGGCGTAGAGCGACACCACCTCCTCGAGCTCGGACATGGTGGCGAAGATCCCGGCGAAGAGCACCACCGGGCTGGCCGCCAGCGCCGGCCACCGGAACCAGCGCGGGGCTGAGGTCCACAGCAGCGCAGCGCCGAGTAGTATTCCTCCCAACCCTCCGAGCAGATTGGTCCCGCGCGGCATCGCGTAGGCACCGGCGTGAAACAGGCGCACCAAGAATACGGCGATGCCGAGACCGATCAATGTCCAGCCAACCGCAGTCCGGATCTTTGAAGAGGTGCGTTGCTCGGCCATCGTGCGTCTCCCGATCCGCAAACTATCTCACCCACAAAGCTAGGTAAGCCTGCGAGCGATCGTTGGTGCTCGGTGAAGCGCGGGCTCCCGGCTCGAGCACGGGATTGACGGCCACGAGCGTGCGAGCCCTTCAGCGAATCGAATCGGTAGCGGAGTGACGCAGTCGCGCAGCGTAACGTTCGCGTGTCTCAGGGTCGAAATCGTTTCCGTAGAGGCGCAGAAAGAGGGCGGATCTGGCCTCTGCGGTGCGACTTTCAACTCCCTGGGACTCCAAACTGGCGCGGATCAACATGCGAGCTCCATCGAACATCCGTCCCGCCATCAAGATGCGGTCCTCACCGCTACGCCTCATGAGTAGCTCGCGATAGACGATTTCGACCGATGCTGGAGTGTCCTTCAACGGCGCACCTCAGCGAGGATGTCGGCAACCTCGAGCTGGCCAGCCCAACGGTCGATATACTCCCAATCGAGATCGCCCACTGTGGAGATCAAGTTGCGTACGTCGTCTAGCTGGAGCTCGCTTCTCGATGGTTTGGCCCAATCAAGTTTCGACAAGAGTAGATCTTCGGGCGCAACGATCGAGATCGCTTGGTTGTCTACCTCGATGAACCGGCGCCTTGCAAACTCCGCCAACCGATAGGGCTCGTTCTTTCGAACGACGAAATCGACTTTTACGATAAGCGTGGAGTGAATGATGTTGAACATCCCCTGGATGCGAACGGCACTGCGAATCGCTTCCTCTTCGCAGAGAAAATCCGCCGAGAACAAGGATGACAGTCGGCTGGCTTCGCTTTCAGGGAGTTCTATTACGATGTCGATGTCTCTCGTCATTCTCGGTTGAGCGTAGTAGTTCATCGCCATGGAGCCGGTCAGCATGTAGGGAATGGACGCGCCATTCAGGCGACTGGATACGATTTTCAGTACCTCGATTTCGTCGCTCATGCTTCATGTGATGGTGGCACGGATCTTCGGTTGGTGCCACGTCTGAGTTCCGGCGCAGTACGGATGGGCAGCTTCGCAACCCGGGGGTTTACATTGGCGCAACACATTGGCGGAGATCGCGCTGGCAAGGCTGGATGACGCTACTCGTCGGGAAACGATCTGCGATGCTCATCCACCGCCTGGGCCCAGCGATTCTCGAATCCAAATTGCTCGAGCCAGCCCGTGATGTAGGGCTCGTCGAGATCTCGGATGGCGTCGATGATCGCGGCGACAGCCTCGTAGTCGTGGGCGCGACCGGCAATCAGCTTGTAGACGATCAAATCCTCCGGGGTGACGATGCATAGCTCCTGGTCGTCGATGGTCACTTTGCTCGCCCGGGTAATCGCGGAGTGCTCGAACGGTGTGCCGGCGACGAGCAGGTCGATGCGCGGTAGTGATTCGTGCTCGAGTCGCAGAGATTCGCGATGACCCCGCCCGGCCTGGGCCCGCCACCCGGCACGGCTGAAGCTT
Organism: uncultured Binatia bacterium (SeqCode); assembly: GCA_965216585.1. Lineage (GTDB taxonomy): Bacteria > Desulfobacterota > Binatia > HRBIN30 > CADEER01 > CADEER01. The sequence continues at coordinate 3,523,987 of CBDCGC010000003.1, forward strand.
TCCAGAATCTCCGGGGTCTGGGCCGCGGAAGAGGCGACCGCGAAGTCGACATCTTGTGTCGCGCGCGGTTGGAGACGATAGAGGTTGGCGGCGATTCCGCCGAGCAGTGCGTGCGGAAGACCTAGTGAAGCCAGTACGCGATGACCCGTCTTGACCGTCTCGACCAGAGGGTTGTCCGGTTCCTTCTGACGTTTCGCCATGTCTTCATCCGATACGCGCGCGGTCGATGAAGTTGCTCTGTTGCTCCAGAATCTCACCCAGTTCGCGCAGGCGAGTGCGCGGATCGACTGGGAAACGCGCCGGTCTCGGAGCCGTTTGTTGCAGGACTTTGCGCCGCAAGAGGCGAATGGCCTCAGCGGGACCGACGATTCGAATCAACTCTGCCAGTCTCGAAGTCTCGCTCTCGTCGGAGATCTGAACCTTGGCAGTGCGTGTCGTGCCTCGGGCGAAGAGAGTGCGCACTTGCTCCGCCGTGCGCCCGCGTGGCCGTGAGCGACCGCGCTCCCATCGCGACACGGTCATCGGGTCTACTCCAAGGTAGTTCGCCAGTTCGCGTTGGCTCAGTCCGAGTCTCTTGCGCTCCGCTGCAATACTCGATGTTCCAGGCTCCATAGACCTGAAACTACCAAATGTCTAGGCAAATATCTAAACGTTTTGTTTTGTGATGGTGTCACCGGTGTGGATGGCGCCGGGGCGCACGACCTTGGCGCAGATGCCGCGCAGGTTGAGCTCGCGGCCGGTGGGGGAGTTGACGAACTTCATGGCGTCGGCGCCGAAGCGGGTGACGAACTTGCTGCAGCCGGTGTGGGGCTCGGCGGTGACTTCGATGACGGCATCGCCGATGGCCAGACGTGTCCCCGGTGGCAGATTGGCGCCGCTCAGGTCGAGATCGACGTAGAGCTGGTCACCGGCCAGGGCCCAGCGGTCGTCGCTTTGCGCCACCAGGGCGGCGGCGCGGGCGTTCATGACGTTGACCTGCATGTCCGGATGAGCGGCGCCGTCGGGCGACTTGTAGAAACCCTTGGCTTTCCAGTTGTCGCCGACCAGGCCGACCTCGGTGTCGAGCTCGCCGCTCTCCAGGACTTCCCTCTCATCGGTGAGCGGCCGGCGCACGATGAGGCGCAGAACGCCGTTGTCTTTCGGCGAGGCGCGGATTTCGTCGAGTCCTGCTTCCAGCTCGCTCATCGTCAGGTGTTTCACGCCCATGGTCGCCTCCGTATCGACTGGTGTTTGTAGCAAAGTGTCGGTCGCGAATCGAAGAGGACGTCGCCACGACCGTCGGATCTACAATCGCGGATCGAGCGCGTCGCGCAGTGCGTCGCCGACGGTGTTGAGGGCGTAGATGATGGCGAACATAGCCACGGTGACGCTGGCCAGCGGCCACCAGATCCCTTGTGCGAGCTCGCCGGTGGCGTCCTGGATCATCGTGCCCCAACTGTCGCCGTTCTGAATGCCGACCCCGAGAAAGGTGAGGATCACCTCGGACTTGATGGCGCTGAGAACCATCAACGAAGCGGTGACGACCGGAATGTGCATGACGTTGGGCAGGATGTGGCGCGAGATGATTCTCGAATTGCTGGCGCCGAGCAGGCGCGCTGCGAGAACGTACTCGCGCTCTTTGTGTTTGATGACCTCGCCGCGAACGAGGCGGCAGAGCCCCACCCAGCCGACCAGTCCGAGCGCGAGGCAGACCGAGGCGAGTCCTTTGCCGAGCACGTAGGAGATGCCGATGATGAGCAGAATCGACGGAATCGAAGTGATCACCGAGTAGAGCCAGACGACCAGGGCGTCGATCTTGCCGCCGTAGTAGCCGGCGATGGCACCGAGGACGACGCCGATGGGAATGGAGATGGCGGTGACGACGAAGCCGATGATCATGGCGGTCTTGGTGCCGACCAGGATCTTGAAGAGTACCGACCTGCCGAAGATGTCGGTGCCGAGAAGCTTGGCCAGCGCCAGCGAAGGCGGCTCGTAGGATCCGCCGACGCGTTCCTGAAAATCGGGCAGCGCGCCGAGTACGCCGCCCATGGCGACGACGATGTACAGCGCGATGAGGGCGGCGCAGTGTGAAACCAGCTTGCTCTGCCGTAGCTTGTCGAGGACCCCATGCGCGGATCCCGCCTCCTCACCGTGCGGGCTGGCGATCGCGTTCATGACAACTTCACGCGCGGATCGACGACTGCGTAGAGCAGATCGGTGAGAAGGTTGAAGATCGAATAGGCGATGGCGATGAGCACGGTGAGGCTCATGAGGATCGGCCGATCGCCGGTGTTGACGGCGTTGATCAATACGTCGCCGATGCCGGGGATGCTGAAGAACCGCTCCATCAAGAACGCACCCAGCACGAGAAAGGGTACCGAAGTCACCCAGTGTGTGAGGACGGGGATCATCGCGTTTCTCAACACGTGGACGAAAAGCACCCGCTTCTCGCTGGCGCCTTTGGCGAATGCGGTGCGTACGTAGTCGGCCTTGGTCTCGTCGAGAAAGACGGTGCGCAAGACGCGGATGTCGGGCCCGGCGGAAACGACGACGATGATGATCCAGGGCAGGACGAGGTAGGGCAAGGAGGCGAGGCCGCGCTCGTAGCCGCTGATCGGAAACCAATCGAGCTCGAAGGCGAAAACGAATTGGAAGACGATGATGTAGACGAGATAGGAAATACTCATCGAGGCGACGAAGAGCGCAGTCGCGCCGCGGTCGAGCCAAGTGCCGCGGTAGTAGGCGACGAGCAGTGCGACGGCGATTCCGAGGGCGATGCCGATGATGAACGGCGGCACGGTCAGGGAGAGCGAGACGAGGGCACCGCGGCGGAAGATGTCGGCGAGTGGCTCGCCGGTGTTGTAGGAAACTCCCAGATCGAGCGTGACGATGCGGCGCAAGAAGTCGAGCAGTTGTATCGGTAGAGGTTGATCGAGACCCCACTGCTTGCGCAGGTTGGCGATTGATTCCGCCGTTGCGTGTGGGCCGAGGGCGTTGCGAACGGGATCCTCGCCGACGGCTGAAAAGAGCAGGAAGACGAGTACCGCGGCACCGAGAACGGTGGGGATCATGTAGAGCAGGCGGCGGCAGACGTAGGCGATCACGACTCGTTTCCGATCTGCAGATTGAGGAACTTGTAGGGCGCATCATTCATCATGTGAGCGGTGACGTTGCGCAACCGCTTTTGGTGGATGCCGAAGGCCAAGCGGTTGTAGCGCAGGATGACCGGAACTTCCTCGCGGACGATCTCGGCCATTTGTGCGAGCTTGGCGAACCGCGCGGGGCCGTTGGCCATGAAACGGATCTCCTCATAGAGCCGGTCGTAGGTGGGGTGAGCGAACGATCCGATGTTGGGGCCGGGCGGCTGGTTCTTGCCGTAGAGGAGTTGGTAGAAGTTCTCTGCGTCCGGGTAGTCGGCAAACCAACCGGAAATCGCGACTTGGAAATTGCCCGACTCGATGCGCTTGAGATAGGCGGTGAAGGTGTGAAAGCGCGCCGTCGTCTCGATGCCGACCATGGCCAGTTGGTGGCGGATGAATTCGAAACTCTGGCGCGTTTCCTTTGTCGTCGAACGCAAATCGAATTCGATGACGGGTAGATCCTCGCCGCCGGGGTAGCCTGCTTCGACGAGCTTGGCGCGCGCCTTGTCCGGGTCGTGCTCGTAGTAGTCGACGTCGATGTCGCGTTCACTCCCGGCAATCGGGTGCGGGACGATCGTTTTCAGTGGTTCGGCGCGTCCGTTGAGCATGATTTTGATCAGCTCTTCGACATCGAGGGCCCATGCAATGGCCTGACGCAGGGCTTTGTTGCCTCCCAGCAATGGGTCCTTGCTGTTGAAGGCGATGTACTCGCAGGTGAGGGCTTCTTCGGAGTACATCTCGAAATACTCGTCGTAGGGTCGTTTGAGGTGGAAGTTGCCGTCGTCGTCGCGCCGCACCATCTTGATGAAATTGTCGCGGTCGACGCCGTGCAGATCGAGCCTTCCCTTGCGGAAGCGCAGCATCGCCGGCTGCGATTCTTCGATCAGCGGCAGGTGGAGCTCGTCGACCAGTGGCAAGGCCGTTCCCGCATCGTTCACCAGCCCGCGTTCGACGTCGCCCGGCTCGCCTTCACTCGGATAGCGCCCGTGGTAGTGCGGATTCTTGACGAGCTCGAGTGTGCCGCGCCGGTCATTGACCTCGAGGATGAAGGGGCCGGTTCCGACCGGATGAGAGGCGAAGTCGGTGCCGTAGTGATCGACCGCCTCGCGCGCGACGATCGACATCGGGGACGCCGCGAAAGGGTAGAGGGCAAGGGGGTTGTCGCCGGTGAAGCGCACGTCGATGGTGTAGTCGTCGATCTTCTGCAATCCGCTGACGTCGAACGAGTCGTAGTCCATGCCCGGGCCGTGCCGGGCGGTCGCCTCGCGAAACGCGTCGAGACCGTCGATGACGCCGCGCACCAGGACGTAGCTCTTGGTGTTCACGTTGGCATCGGCAAAGCGCTTGATCGAGTAGATGACGTCGTCGCTGACGAGTCCGCGACCGTTGCCGCCGGCGAAGGCCACGTCGTCGATGAAGTGGACGTCGCGGCGCAGGTGGAAGCGATAGGTGGCGCCGCCGTCCAACTTTTCTGGCATGCGGTCGAGGAGATTTGGCACGAGCTCGTAGGGGCGTTTGAGATAGTGATACTCGAGTAGGGTGTCGTAGACGTTGGTGACGATTTCGGCCGACGCAGAGTCGAATTGAGCGGCTGGATCGAGCGACTTGTATTCGGTGCGTCGGGCGACGCGAAGGATCTTGCGGTCGCCGTCTCCGTCGCCTGGGTTGGGTGCACCGGCGCCGGTGCAGGCCCAGGCTAGTGACGACGCCAGCAGCAGGCCACTCGCAAGTGATGCGGACCTTCTCATTGAGAACCAGTGCCGTCGATTTCATCGGCGAGGTGGCAGGCCACCAGATGACCGTTGTCCTCAGGGCGCGCCTCGAGCGTCGGAGTCGATGATTGACAGAGATCCGTAGCGTGCGGGCAGCGCAGGTGAAAGGCGCAGCCGCTCGGTGGCTTGGCCGGACTTGGCATCTCGCCAGAAAGAGTTTGTCCGAGCTTGTCTGTCGTCGAGCGCAGAGTGGGGTTGGCCGACAAGAGCGCCCGCGTATACGGGTGGCGCGGCCTGGCGTGAATCGCCGCGGCGCTGGCCAGCTCGACGAAGCGCCCGAGATACATGACTGCGATCCGATCGGAGACGTATTTCACCACCGTGAGGTCGTGAGAAATGAAGATGTAGGTCAGCGACAGGCGCGATTGTAGGTCGACGAGCAGATTGAGAATCTGCGATTGGATGGAGACGTCGAGGGCGGAAACGGGTTCGTCGGCGATGATCAGGTCCGGTTCGAGGACGAGCGCGCGCGCGATGCCAACGCGTTGGCGTTGCCCGCCGCTGAGCTGGTGCGGGAGTTTGTTTCCGTCGCTGCTGCGCAAGCCGACCATCTCGAGCAGCGCATCGACCTTGTGCTGGCGCTGCTGCCGGTCGGACATGCCGTGGATGATCAATGGCTCTTGTAGAGTCGTGGCGACCGTCATGCGCCCGTTGAGCGACGCGTAGGGGTCCTGGAAGACGATTTGTGCCGTGCGGCGCACGGGTTTGAGCTGGATCTCGTCGAGGCCGGCAAGCTCTTGGCCGGCGAGGCGGATCGAGCCACTGGTCGGCCGGTAGAGCCGCACGATGGTGCGCGCCAGCGTCGTCTTGCCACTGCCCGATTCGCCGACGACGCCCAGGGTTTCACCGCGCCGGAGCGAGAACGTGACATCGCTCAGCGCGCGAATGCTGCCGCTGCGGCGCTTCCACACTCCACTGCGCAGCGGAAAGCTCATGCCGAGATTGCGCACTTCGAGCAGTGGCGTCATGTCGCCGCGCTCGCAGCACCGCCGATGCGGCCGGATACGAGGTGACAGGCCGCCTGTTGGCCCGATTTACAGACGGTAAACGTCGGGTTTTCGTGGCGGCACAGATCTTCGGCAGCATCACAGCGGGGGTGAAATCGACACCCGAGTGGCATGGCGTGCAGAGCGGGAACCAGGCCGTCGATGCTCGCCAGTGGGCGTGAGCGGTCGTCGTCGAGAGTGGGGATCGATGCGAGTAGAGCCCGCGTGTATGGGTGTTGTGGATTGGACAGGACGAGCTCGGAATCGCCTTGCTCGACGATGCGACCGGCGTACATGATGGCGATGTCGTGAGCGAACTCGCGGACGACTGCCAGATCGTGGGTGATGAGGAGGATCGACGTTCCCGACTTCGCCTGCATGGCCGCCATGAGATCGAGAATCTGCGCCTGAATCGTGACATCGAGGGCGGTCGTCGGCTCGTCGGCGATCAGGACCTCGGGCTCGCAGGCCAACGCCATGGCGATCATGGCTCGCTGCAACATGCCCCCCGAGTACTGGAAGGGGTATTCGGCGGCGCGTCGTTCGGCGTCGGCGATCCCGACTCGGTCGAGCATGGCGATTGCCGCGCGCTGTGCCCGAGTCTTGCCGAAGTTTCGATGGATGCGAAGCACCTCGGCTATTTGCCAACCAATCGTCAGCACGGGGTTCATCGCCGTCATCGGTTCTTGGAAAATCATCGAAATGCGATTGCCACGCACCTGGCGCATTTGATCGGCTGGGAGTGCCAGCAGGTCGGTGCCATCGAGGTGAATTTCGCCGCTCGCGATCGTCGCGAGGTCTTTCGGTAGCAGTCGCATGATGGAAAGCGCCGTGACACTCTTGCCACAGCCCGACTCGCCGACCAGGGCAAGGGTGTGGCCGCGCCGCAGCGTGAGGTCGACACCGTCGACGGCGCGCAGCAAACCTCGGTCGCTGTGAAAACCTGTGACGAGCTGGCGAAGTTCGAGGATGGCGTCGTACATGCAGGCCTTCCAGAGCACAGTGGCGAATCAACAGGCAAGGTGCTGGCGAAAGCACTGTTTCCTACCACCCCCCGTTTGCGTCCCCCCAGGCACTCGCGTATCTCTTTGGGCTGACGTCCTCCACGGGAGGCTCCTCATTCAAGACGGCCGAGCCGTCAGCGACGAAGGGATGATCCTATGTTTCTAGGGAAGCGCGCGTTGGACCGCGCAATGATCGTAGTTTGTGGCACGGTGGCAGTCACGCTGGTTGCAGCGGGTGCGGTCGCGGCCCAGGAGGGGGAAACGGCCGAAACGGCAAGTGGGCCGTGTGCGACATACGCGGAAAAGCTGTGTGAGAAGGCGGGGCCGTCGACCTGCCAGGCGATCAAGATGGCGGTCGACATCATGCCGGCAAAGGCCTGTGAGGCGGGGCTGGCCGATCTCGACCATTCGTTCGCCCAGATCGAAGAGATGAAGAAGCTGTGCACCGAGCTCGGCGACAAGCTGTGCGCCGATCTTGGAACGGAAACGCAGACTTGCGGCATGGTCAAGTCGAAGCTGCCGCAGATGGCGCCCGAGCAGTGCAAGCAGATGCTCGGACAGTACGCCAACGTGCTCGCCGATCTGAAGAAGCAGGAGGCTGCCAACAAGCCGCTGAGCGCCGAGGATCAGAAGGCCGTCGCCAGTGGAACCGACGCGACGTTCGGTGCCGAGGGCGCCAAGGTGACGGTAGTCGAGTTCTCAGACTTCGAGTGCCCCTACTGCTCGCGCGCAGCTAGCGTCGCCAACCAGATCAAGAAGAAGTACACCAAGGACGTGCGTTTCGTCTTCCGCCAGTTCCCGCTGTCTTTCCACAAGAACGCACACCTCGCTTCGCAAGCCGCACTGGCCGCCGGAGCCGAGGGGAAGTTCTGGGAGTTCCACGACAAGCTCTTCGAAAACCAGAAAGCGCTGGGACGTGACAACCTCGAGAAATACGCCGGTGAGCTTGGCCTCGACATGGATAAGTTCAAAAAGGCCCTCGACGACGGTACCTACAAAGCCGCGGTCGACAAGGATATCGAGCTCGGCAACAAAGTCGCGGTGACCGGCACGCCGACGATGTTCATCAACGGCACGCGGGTGCGAAACCCAACCGACTTCAACACCGTCTCGGCGCAGATCGACAAGCTGCTCAAAGGCGAGTGACCGGCTGACTCAACGTTGCGTGAACACGACGAGCTGAGCTCGCAGCGAACGATCCAAAGGCCGATCGATCACGAGAGGGGAGGGCGAACACGCCCTCCCCTCTTTGCGTGTGCGCCCGGCACGGGCGCCACCTTGGAGGTGAAAGTCCTCTCGAGAGTAGACTCGAACGATCGAAGCGAAGCGCAACTGCGTAAGGGCGACCGAGCGTGGGAAGGAAGCGTGGAGCGAAGCCATGGGCCGACGAACAGAAACCGGATACAAGGCGGAGTGGAGCAGGGCGAGCGGGCACGTGACCGCGAAGCTCTCCGAGTCAAAGCGAAGCGACGTAGATCCGGCGGTCGTGTGGTGAAGGGTGGCGTTCTTACCCGGGGAGATCTCGCCTTGTGCCTGAAAGGGCGACGTCGAGAGGCGGAGCGAGAAGTCAGCAGAGGCCATAGTAGTCGCGGACTCGCAGCGACGAAGGGCTGAACGTAGAGGAGAGCGAAACGACCGTGAGCCTCGCCGAGACAATGCCTCAGATGTCCGCGCAACTGGAGCTCCCGTTTGGCAAGAGGGGTGAATCCCCTGGAGTAGAACGGAGTGAGGAAGTCGAAGCGGCGGCGCACGGAGCCGAGCGCTCAGGAGCGAGCGGTCTGATGGGGAAGGCTCTCGAGAGCCAGAATCTCCAGGCCGCGCTGAAGCGAGTAAGGAGCAACAAGGGCAGTCCCGGGATAGATGGGATGACGGTGGAAGAACTGCCGGATTACCTCCGAGAATACTGGCCACGGATCCGCGAGGAGGTGATCGCGGGGAAGTACCAGCCTGGGGCGGTCAAGCGGCAGGAAATCCCAAAGAGCGGCGGCGGAGTGCGCGAGTTAGGCATTCCAACGGCGTTGGACCGCTTCATTCAACAGGCGCTTTTGCAGGTCTTGCAGCCTCTGTTCGACCCAAGCTTCTCGAAGCACAGCTACGGTTTTCGACCAGGGCGAAGTGCGCACCAGGCGGTGAGAGCCGCGCGGCGCTACGTCGAGGAAGGACGCCGAGTGGTGGTGGATGTGGACCTGGCCAGATTCTTTGACCGGGTCAACCACGACGTGCTGATGAGCAGGCTTGCCAGTCGGATCGAGGACAAGTCGATCTTGGGACTGATCCGTCGCTACCTCGAAGCCGGAGTGATGGTAAACGGGGTGGTGGTGGAGCGGCACGAGGGAACCCCGCAAGGGGGACCGTTGTCGCCGCTGCTTGCCAACATACTTCTCGACGAAGTGGACAAGGAGCTGGAGCGGCGAGGTCACAGGTTCGCTCGCTACGCGGACGACTGCAACGTGTATGTGCGGTCCAAACGTGCGGGGGAACGGGTGATGGGGCTGCTGCGGCGGCTGTATGGCGATCTGCGTCTGCAAGTCAATGAGGAGAAGAGTGCGGTAGAGTCGGTCTTCAAGCGCCAGTTTCTTGGATACGCCCTGTGGGTGGCGCCGGACCGAGTCGTCAAGTTCCGCATATCGGGCAAGGCCCTGGGGCGAATGAAGCAAAGGGTGCGGCAGCTTACTCGCCGTACCCGAGGACGAAGCATGGAGCAGATCGCACAGGATCTTCGCAGCTACCTAGTCGGGTGGAAGGCGTACTTCCGACTGGCGGAAACACCGGGGATACTTGGCGATCTGGACAAGTGGATTCGTCACCGCCTGCGGGCGGTACAACTCAAGCAGTGGCGTCGCGGTCGGACAGTATTCCGCGAGCTGCGGGCGCGCGGCCTATCGGTTGATCTAGCGGCTAAGGTCGCGGCCAACGCTCGTCGCTGGTGGAAGAACTCGGCTATCGGTATCCACGTCGCCCTTCCGAACTCCTACTTCGATGAGCTGGGGGTGCCTCGGCTTGTCGCGTAACCTCAAGGCCACGAACCGCCGGATGCGGACCCGCTTGTCAGGTGGTGTGGGAGGGGGCGTCAGGGCTATTCCCTGACGCCCCTATCCCGATTGAGGATAGCGCTTGGAGAGCGCCGCGGAACGCGTCGGGTCAGGCTCGAAAAGACGGTATGACCTCTTCGGCAAAGCGGCGAAGGATCTTGGCGTCGCCGGGAGTCAGGATGAAGTGGCTGAAGCCGTGTTCGACCAGCTTGTGGATTTCGTCTTGGATTTGCTGGTTGGACTGTTTCGCGAGCCGAGGTGTCAGAATGGACGTAGCTCTCTCGATCTCCGCCGGGTCGCGGCCGACACCCGCACATACGTCGTCGAAGTGGTCGTTGATAGCCTTCAGCTTGGCTGGGTCGTTGCCGGGAACGCCGAAGTGCCAGATCTGGGCGTGTCGAGCCACCAGGGGTTGAATGACTTTGGGCCCTTTGCCGCCGATGAGAATCGGGATGTGTGGCTTTTGTAGCGGTTTCGGATCGAACGGTGCATCGTCGAGCGAATAGTACTTTCCATCGAAGGTGCTCTTCTCTTGTGTAAACAGCAGTTTGATCACTTCGACGCTTTCGACCAGACGCCTGGCGCGGCCGCCGGCGGTATCGAAGGGAATACCAAAGGTCGTGTGCTCGCGCCCCATCCATCCTGCTCCCATTCCGAGAATCACCCGACCGCCGCTGACATGGTCGAGAGTCGTTGCCATTTTTGCGAGCACGGCGGGATGGCGGAAGGTGTTGCAGGTCACCAGGACACCGATGCGAAGCCGCTTCGTTTGGGTTGCCAGGGCGGGCAGTAGGGACCAGCTATCAAAGCAGCAGTCGCTTCCCGGCTTGTCGCTCGGCGGCATGAAATGGTCGAAGACGAACGATGTGTCGAAGCCGAGCTCTTCGATCAGGCGCCAGGTCGTGGCGATGTTTTCGTAGGGCGGGGAGATGCTCGAGGTCGCTCCGAAGCGAATCGACTTTCCGCCGCGATTGCTCTTGGTGGAGCTCGGCTGCGTGGCTTCGGCACCAGCGCGCGTCTCGCCGATGACGGCTGCGGATGCCGTTGCAAGGGCGCCGCGGATGAACGCGCGTCTGGACAATTGGGTGAGTCGCATCTGTGGTCCTCCTTTGTTTCCCGAGGCTCGTGGCCTCGGCGATGCGCCGGTGGCGGTTCGCACTTGCGGCGATCCTCAAACCATTCTTCGGGTGGCGCCCGGTCGTTGTGCCATGGACACTTGCAAAGCTACGAGCTTCCACTTTCCCGACTCCCGAGTCTCGTCACGGCCTTGCTCTTCGCAGCAATCGTTTCGGCGTTGCGCAGGGTCAGTGCGAGGAGTGTCAGTGTAGGATTGGCCCAGCCGGTGGTGGGGAAGAGCGCGTTGCTCGCGATGTAGAGGTTGGGCGATCCGTGAACTCGGCCGTGCTCGTCGGTAACGCTTTGCTGCGGAACGGTTCCCATGCGCGTCGTGCCGATTTGATGTCCAGCCATGAGAACGTTGTCGACGTCGTCGAAGTCTTCCAGCCGAGGTATCCGGATGCGACCGTTGCCGGTGCGGGCGATTTCTTTTGCGAAGAACCGCATTCCAGCGAGCATGCTTCGTCGATCGAAGTGGCTCGCCTTCCAGGTGACTCTGACTTTCTGCATTCCGAGCATGTCCCGCTCGTCGCTGAGCGTAATTCTGTTGTCAGGGTTCGGTTCCTGCTCGGCCTGGATCAGCATCTTGTAGGACAGAACGCTCTGCCTCGTGCCCTCGCGGGTGGCGAGGATCTCGGCTACGGCTGCCTCCGTGTCGGAAAGCCTTGGTGGGTGCTTTTCACGCAGACTGATGGAGATTCCCATCAGCGAATGGCGGCGCCGCAGTCCCGGCGTCGCAGTGAAGCCGAAATGGAAGCGGCTGATGGGTAGGTTCTCCGTCTCGGCCCGCTGGCGCAGGTGTTCTTCCTGAAAGTTCTTCTTCCCCGGCGGAAGGGCGACCAGACAGCGGTCGTTGAACAACTGCCCGACGTGCTCGCTGAAGTAGCGGCCGACGAGGTCGTGGTCGTTGCCGATCTCTTTGTTGCGATTGGCGCGCGATGCCAGGAGTAGGCGTGCAATCTCGATAGCGCCGGCACAGAGAACGAAGGTTCGGGCCGTAAACGTCAGGTTGCGCCGCCGGCGGATGGTCTTGGCGCGCACCTTGGCGATAGCCGCCCCATCGCCGTGCGTCACCAATTCGATGGCGTTTGCGTACAGGTAGCAGCGAATGCGGCGGTTGCTGTCGATTTCAGCGCTGAACTTGACCCCCATGCGCGTGGGCGGGCTCTTGATCCAAACCAGTGGTTCGAACGCATGGTTGTCGCGGCCGAGCATGCGTGGGTACGTTGCGGTGTCGCGCTCGAGATCGGCGAAGTTCTCGAACCCCGGCGCGATGTCGATCAGCGCCAGGGCGCGATCGTAGTATGGATCCAGCTGCGCTTTGTCGATCGGCCAACCGCTACCGTGAATCCATGGCAGTCGTTCGAAGTCCATGGCGGTGAGCCGGGCCGATTGACCGCCCCAGTGGTTCGTGGCGCCTCCCAGAAAGCGGAGGCGAGATTCCTTGATCGGATACGGAGCGCCGGCGTTGATTCCCTCGCAAAGCTCCTGCGTCCGCCACTCGAAGGTTTTCCCACCGCTCTCTAGGAGCGTTACGTCCACACCGGCGGCGGCGAGAGACCTCGCCATCGTGATGCCCGCCGCGCCGGCGCCGACGACGCAAACCTCGGAGTCGATCGTCGCTCCTTCGTCGACCTCGTTGGCGTTGATGAACATCAAGTGGTCAGTCGTCTATGCCGCTGGTCGAGGTTGCGTATGGTTGGGCCGTAGGGCGCTTCCGTTGCGAAAAAGCGGTAGCGTCGAGCGCCAGCCAAGATCATGTCGCCTGTCTTGAGCCATCCGTGGACGATAGTGCTGAACGGTTCTGATTGTGCCGGCTGCACTTTGCATGTGCAACGCAACGAAGGCATTGGTCCGGCGATGCGAGGCTCCCCTCGACGATCAGGGGAGAACCGGGCGGTCGCGTTGGTCGAACCGGCGTTGGTTCGGCAGCGTCCGTTGGGTAAATACCGATACACTGTCGTCGCCGCCTTGGGCGGTGACGATGTCGGGGGTGCCGTCGCCGTTGATGTCGGCGATGGCGACGGCAAAGGGGGAGTCTCCGGTGACGAGTACTCGTCGGCGGAACTTCCCATCACCGCGATTGATGAGGATGGTGAGCTGGTCGGCGAGCTCGTTGGCGGTGACGATGTCGGTGAGATCATCGCTGTTGAGGTCGGCAGTGCCGACGGGAAACGGTCCGGCGGCGACGGCCAGCACTTGCGGTTGACCAAAGGTTCCGTCCCCGTTGCCGGAGTACAGCCCGATGCTGGCGTCTCGCCCGTTACCGGTGAGTATGTCGGCAATGCCGTCACTGTCGATGTCAGCCAGTGCGACGGAGAAGGCGGGGACGGGCACGGCAATGCGGCGTGTGCCGACGAAACCGCCGCCGTCGACTCCGATGAGAACGGTCAGATCGAGTGTGTCCGCATTGGCGGTGACGAGATCGTCGACACCGTCACCGGTGACATCGCCGAGTGCCGTCCACCATGGCATGAAGCCGATCCCGGCGACGATGCGGTCGAAACCGCCGTCGCCACGGCCCAGCATGACGACGACGCCGGTCGATGCGGGAGCGGCGACAATCAGGTCGGCGTTGCCGTTGCGGTCGAGGTCGCCGGTGATGATGGTGCGCGCTTCGTTGCCGGCGGGGTAGCGCTGCTCGCTGGCGAAGGTGCCGTCGCCAAGGTTGAGGAGAACCGAAACGTCGTCGCTGCCACCATTGGCGGTGGCGATGTCGGTGTGGCCGTCGTTGTCGAAATCGCCGGCCGTGATGCCGAGCGGAATCATGCCGGTGCCGTACCTGGTCTCGGCCGCAAAACTGCCGCTGCCGTCGTTGAGAAGCACCGACACGTCGTGAGAGACGTGGTTTCCGGTCGCGACGTCGATCCAGCCGTCGCCGTCGAAATCGCCGGTAGTTACCGACCGTGGCGCCCTCCCGACTGGGTAGGATCGCCGCCCTTCGAACTCCAGCGAGGTAGCGCAACCGTCTAGCGCGCTGCGTACTGCGGCGATGAGCTCGCCGACCGACACCTGGCCGGATGTGTCGGTGTCGATGATGGGACAGATGCCGATTTCGCTCTCGCCGAGTGCGATGCGAACCCCAGTAATCAGCTCGCCAATGGCGACGCGACCGTCGCCGTCGCAATCCCCGGGGCAAGCCGCGGCCTGCACCGCGACGAGCAGCACCGCGGTGAATGGTGCCAGCGTATGCGCGACGGGCATGAGCGATTGCTAGGGCAGCTCTGCCAGGTCGACGATGCTGCCCGCGTGCGTGATCACCTGGAACGGTGGGTTGTCGAAGCCGGCGGGCTTGATCAGTGCCTGGATTCCGCGTCCATCCCAAGCCGCAACGATGCTGGGATCGATTCCCTCTTCGAGGTGAGGGTCGAAGATGAAATTCTCGGTGAAGTTGTGGTGCTCGGGTCGATAGGTCTGTGAGAAGTACCCGCTGAGGGCTGTCGACTCGTCGGTGACTCCGCCGATCGCCGTCGCCGTCCAGCGATCCAGAGGTGCCGTGTAGCCGGCGACCGCGCCGGTCGGCGATGGTGGCCAGATGAAATCGGTCGAGATCGAGGCGGACGCGTCTGTGAAAGTGCGTGACTGCGGCAGGTGCCTTTCCGTCAGCGGAAATCCATCCGCACATGCAACCAACCAGACGTCTTCCGTGCTTCGCCTTCGAATCTCGCCATCGAAATGGCGGTAGGGAACCGGCGCGTCGTGCTCTGCCTCGAGGGTGAAACCGAGATCGCCGGTGAAGACGATGGGGATCGATGTGGGACCGATTCCCTTTGGCACCATCGTCTTCAACGTCATTCCACGGTGTGCGGACGCGTCGCCAACACTCCATGAGGAGGTGTAGCCAAGGACGCCGTCATTCTGCGGATCGAAAGTTCCGGTCTGTGCCTCGCTCCAGGCAGACGGCGGACCGTTGAGAGTTTGCACGGCACCACCGACAACGTAGTCGTGCTCAGCCGAAGAGAAAGGTAGGGGTGACGTGTCTTCGAGCACCGAATCTTCGAAAGAAATCCGCCAGCGAGACTTCAATCGATAGTTGGCGAAAACGTCGCCGTATTCTCCCTGGAACGTGCACAGCGTGGCCGGCGTGTCGATGAGCACTGGCGCGACCTCCGGCGCAGTGGTGCGCGGGATGCGGCGTACTTGTTTGACGACGAGTCCTTCGCCGGTGATTTTCTTGAACTCAAACTCGATGTCGAATTGCGATTCGCCGTGGAAGCGTCCGAACGCTTGCCCGACCTCGGTGAGCAGGTTGGTGAGCTCGACGTATTCTTCGGGCATGCGGAGAACCGTGGCGCCGAGCGGCAGGCGTTCGGCACCCTGGCGCAACTGCGGGAAGGTGCTGCTGGTGAAGATGAAGACGTCGACGATTTCCGGTGCTCCGTCGTCTTCCGGGTTGGTGACGGAGAAGGCCCCCGGTTGCGTGACGATGCTGAGATTGGCCCGCGAAGCCGACGTCTGCACGACGGCGACGCCGTTGGCCAATTCGGTTTCGTCGGGAAAGTTGTGATGCACGAGAACTGCCATCCCGACTTGGGACTCGTCGACTCGGTGGCGCAGTCGCTCGAGGAAAGCGTTGTCGTTGTAGAAGCTGGCAAACACTTTGCGCAGTGCGCGGAAAACGCCGCGCTCATTCTCCTCGTCGGGCTCGCAGATGCTCGGCCCCTCGTCGTCCGCGTCGAGATCGTCCGGCAAGCAGCCGCTCTTGCTCTCGTAGAGACCGGCGCCGGTGAAGACGTCGCTGTCTTCGACGTTGGTCGAAGAGCGAAAGCGGATGCGGTGATTGGGATCGAAGCGCTCGAGAGCTTCGACGATGACAGCGCGCTGCGCTGGTGTGAAGTCGGCCTCGTCGTCGATGAGGTCGCGAATCGTATCGAGCGCCGCGTACAGGTCGGTGAAGCTCGCAGGCGGGTAGGAGGGGAAGGGCGCCAGCAGTGTAGCGATCCGCTGGCGCAGAGTCACGCCGTCGAGCGGCTGGTCGAGGTAGTCGCTCCACAAGTCGAAAGTGAAGGCCATCGCCGGTCGCGCGTTGTTGGGGATCTCGCGCAGGAGGAAGCCATAGTTCGCCGCCTTGCCGCCGATGGTCACGATGTCGTCTGGGGTCGCGGTCGCGACCTCGGCCGTATAGGTTCCGCTCAGCACAAACGGCCGGATCGCGAGATCCGGAGCGCGTTTCAGATCGCTCAGGTAGTCGCCCAGGTCTTCGTTCAAACGGCCGGTCACGTCGACGAGCTGAATCTGGCAACTCTCGAGGTCGAAGTCGGCGCCGATGAAGAAGCGCGGTTGCAGGGTGGTGGCGCGCAGGATCACGTCTCGGTCGACCAACGCCTGTGCGGCGGCTGCCGTTTCCTCGCTGGCGAGAAAGGCGAAAGGGACGCCCCAATCGGCGGCGAGAATGGCTACGTGGGAGTTGGGTGTCGACGGCGCCGTCGAGAGTATGCCGGCGACGAATGGAATTTCCGCCGGCACTCCATCGGTGAGGAGAATGTCGCTGGGACCGAGTCGGCCGTCGGCATAGGCGTCGTCGATTTCGTCGCCGCCGACGAAGACGACGCGGCCATGTGCCCAGCCGAAGTTGTAGCAGACATCGCCGTCGAGCCAGCGCGCCGTCGAGCCCAGTTGGATGCCGGCCGCCTCGAGAGTGGCGCGGTTCGCGACTGCGCTCGCCTGCTGTTCGAAGGTTGGGAAGTAGAAGAAAGGCACCTCCGGTGCGGCGTTGACGGAGGCGCGAACCGAATCGAAGTAGGTGATGACGTCGGCGGCGTCGTAGGCATCCCGGCGGACCAGTTGGATGGCGATTTCGAAAGGCTGCCGCACGGAGTAGAGGACGGCGCCAAAGACGAGCTCCTGTCCATCTGCGTGCAGAGAAAGTGCGTCGATCTCTGCTGGAGTTCGGCCGATGTACGGCTCGAGCGTTGCCGCGACGAAATCGTAGTGGAACGGCGTCAGGGAGCTGTTCTGAAAATAGACGACTTCGGGCTGGTCGACGCGAATCGTGAACTTGATCCACGACGGCCCGTCGAAGGTCGGCGAAAAGGCGAGGTAGGGATCGAAGGGGTGGTCGACGCGGTTCTTGAACGGCAGCGGCTCGATGTCCGGCCGGCAGCCTTCGAGGGCGTTGCCGACGGCGCGGATCAGCTCGTTGATTGCGATCGTTCCGTCGCGGTCCGAGTCGCCGTTGATGCAGACGTCGAGCGCGGCGCGCCCCAGAGCGACGTTGACCATCGAAATGAGCTCGCCGATCCCAACCACCTTGTCGTCGTTGCAGTCGCCGGTGCACGCCGCAACGCCGCCCCGAGCCGCGCCGCCGTGAAGTGCCAGGACCAGCATCGCGGCCGTTATCCTCGCTGCCAAAGCCATGGCCGAGGGTGTACCAAACAAAAGTTGTTAGGTCAAGCTCGTGGTCGGCGGTCAGCGCGCTTCGGGTGTCTCGCCGCCGAAGTGAAAGCCGACGGTGGCGAGAAAGGAGACCAACTCGATACCGTCGAAGGCGTCGGAGGCGTTGTGGTAGCGGATGTCGGCGCCTAGCGAGAGCAGGCGATTGATCTGGAATTCGATGCCACCGCCGGCGTTGACGCCGAAGCTGTCGTCCTCCTCGTCGAAGTCGTCCGAGGAGAAAAAGCGCTCGATCTCGACTTCGGCGTGGTACCAGCCGATTTCCGCCCCCAGGTAGGGACGCAGGCGCCGCTCGCCGAGAGGGTAGAGGCGGGTGCCGGCGGTGAGGGTGACGAGGTCGAGAGAGTCGAGAAAACCCACGTCGAGGGGTGTGAAGCCACCGCGTACCGCCGCCGTCACTTCGACGAAGTCGGCGATGCGGTAGCCGCCGAGGACAGCGAACAGACCACCTTCGTCGTTGTCGTTGCGCTGTTCCCGGTCCGCACCGAGGTCGAGATTGTCGGTCAGGATACTGGCGCCGCCCTCGATCTGTAGTCGCCATTGCGCCACCGCCGGGGACACCGGCCCGGCGACTCCGATGGCAATCCAGAAGATCGCTGCGATGGTCGGCGCGTGAAGGCTCAAAACGGGATATCGTCGTCGGGTGGCTCGGACGGGTCGTCCTGGCCGGGCGGCGGTGAGAACGAACCGCCGCCACCACCACCTCCTCCTCCGCCACCACCACCAGCGCCGCCGTCGCGGCCGCCGAGGAAGCGTACGTCACGTGCGACGACTTCGCTGATGTACTTCTTGTTGCCGTCTTTGTCCTCGTAGGAACGGTTGGTGATGCGACCTTCGACGAAGACCTGGCGGCCCTTGGAGAGGTACTGACCACAGCTCTCAGCTTGCTTGCCCCAAACGACGATGTTGTGCCACTCAGTGCGCTCTTGTTTCTGCCCCTGCTGGTCGGTCCAGCGTTCGGACGTAGCGACTGAGAACTTGGCCATGGCCCGACCGCTCGGGGTGAACCTCACCTCGGGGTCGCGGCCCAGATTGCCGATGAGGATCGCCTTGTTGACCATGTCTACCTCGAATGCGGCTATTGCCGGCTGGATTGCGTGGTGGATGTATCGGCGGTGCTATCAATGGTGTAGACACCTGTCAAGTCGCCGTGTCGGGGGAATTCGGCTGCCCCGCACCGCGCCAGCCCTGCATCGGGTGAGGGCTCTCGCCCACTGCGCCGAGTGAGTCGCCCGGCGCCCTCGCCAATCGCGCCAATCGCGCGTTGACTTGCTCGAAGGGGCGCCGCTATCATCCGCAGTGGTGGTGTTGTGGTGGAAAATTGGGCCTGTACGAGGCGGCGGCTGGCGGTGTGAGAGCTCTCATGGGGGTTGATGGGAGTGGTCCGTTGCGTGTCGTTCCGCTCGGTGGGCTCGGCGAGATCGGTCTGAACTGCTTGCTGCTCGAACAAGGCGGCAGCGCCATCGCCATCGATTGCGGGGTGATGTTTCCCGACGAAGGGATGCTCGGCATCGACCTGGTGCTGCCCGACTTTTCCTACCTGTGTTCGCTCGGCGACAAGTTTCTCGGCTTCGTCGTCACGCACGGACACGAAGATCACATCGGCGGCTTGCCCTACGCACTGCGCGACGTCGATGCGCCGGTGTACGCAACGCCGATGGCGGCGGGATTGATCGAGAACCGCCTTGCCGAACACGGACTGGAGCAGGTGGTCATCGAAGAGCTGCGGCCGCGGCGGAACTTCTCGCTCGGTCCTTTTTCGATCGACCCGATCCACGTGACGCATTCGATCGTCGACGCCGTTGGCCTGGCGATCACGACTCCGCGTGGCGTCGTCGTGCACACGGGGGATTTCAAGATCGATCAGAACCCGGTCGACGGCCGCCAGCCCGACTTGCAGGCGTTTGCCGACTACGGGGCGCGCGGTGTCGAGTTGATGTTGTCCGACTCGACCAACGCCACCAACGAGGGCAGGACCGGCTCCGAAGGCGATGTGCGCTGCGGCTTGGAGGAGGCTTTCCAGAGCGCCGAGGGGCGTATCTTTTTTTCTACCTTCTCCTCGCATGTGCACCGAATGCAGCAGGTGCTGAGTTTGTCGGAGGCGCTCGGTCGCCGCGTCGCGGTGATTGGCCGCAGCCTGGTCAACGCCTTGCGCATTGCGACCGAGACCGGACATCTCAAGGTGCCGCCCGGGCTGTTCATCGACCTATCGGAGGTCGACCAGCTGCCGGCCGACGAGGTGACCCTGTTGACCAGCGGCAGTCAGGGCGAAGCGCTCTCGGCGTTGGTTCGGATCGCCGTCGGCGAGCATCCGCGCGTCACCATGGATGCCAGTGATCTGGTCGTTCTTTCGTCGCGCATCATCCCGGGCAACGAGAAATCGATCGGCAACATGATCAACCACATGTACCGCCGCGGTGCTCGGGTGTTGGACGCGTCTTCCGCGCCGGTGCACGTGTCCGGCCACGCCAGCCGCGACGAGCTCGCGTTCATGTTGAAAATCGTCCAGCCGCGTTACTTCGTGCCGGTGCACGGAGAATACCGTCAACTGTCGTTGCACAGCCAACTGGCGCAGAGTCTGGGGATGAGCGCCGACGACGTTTATCTGCTCGAAGATGGGCAGACTCTGGAGGTCGGCGAACACGGTGCGCAGCGCGGTGAAAGTGTGACGGCCGGCCGCGTCTTCGTCGACGGCAAAGGGGTTGGTGACGTGAGCGACCTGGTCATGCGCGACCGCCGCCACCTTTCGCGCGACGGATTGTTGGTGGCGGTGTTTGCCGTCGAGCAGAGCACCGGGGAGCTCATCTCCGGTCCCGACTTCGTGTCGCGTGGTGTGTTCGAAGAAGGCGAGGAGAAATCGCATTTCGATGCTGCCCGCGCCGTCGTTGCCGAGGCGCTCTCATCGATCTCGGCCGAGTCGCGTGGCGATCCGGGAAAGGTTCGGGAAGAAGTTCGCCTTGCCCTGCGGCGCTATCTGCGGCGAACGCTTTCGCGCCGTCCCGTCGTTCTCCCGTATGTGATGGAGATGTGAGTGATGGCGGCGGCGAAAAATAGGAAGGGCAGTGGGCGCCGCAAGGTGGAGGCGAAAGCGAGTGAGCCGGCACGGCGCAAGCGCACGCGCTCGGAGAGCGAAGCGAGCGACGAAGTCGACGCGAGTGCAGTCGTCGAAGAGTCGAGACTGCTCGACGAAGTCGCGGCAGTGGTCGTCTTCACCGGCGCCGTGTTTACCGCCCTGAGTTTCATCGCCTACCAGCGCGGCGGCGGCGGACTCAATCTCGCCGGAAAAGTCGGCGAAGTTCTCGCCGACGTGCTCGTGCAAGCGCTTGGCTTTGCCGCCTACCTCGGACCCCTGTTCCTCGCCGTGACGGCTTTCTTGCTTTTCCGCCAGGCGAGCCGCGAAATATCTTTCATACGCTCGCTGGCTGCGCTCGTGTTGGTTCTGTGCACTGCCGTTCTCTTCGGCCTGCTGTCCTCCCCCGAGCGGGCGGTTTCTCTTTCCGGCGGTTGGGTTGGCGGTTTCGTCGCCGAAGTCTTGCGCCAGGGCTTCGGTGCCCTCGGTGCGTTTCTGATCGTCGCCTCCTTGATGATGCTTTCGTTTCTCGTCATGACGCGGATGTCTCTCGGGCGGCTGCTGTCGGCCGGAGCGAGCGGCACTGCGAGCACCTTGAAAAAGGTGGCGGAGGCGTTGCCGCGCGCCCGTGAAAGCGTCGAGCAGGTCGTCGAACCACAACCGCGGGCCAACATTCGGCGCCAAGAAGCTCCGCTGGAAGCTGGCGATGCGACGGCGCCGGTGATCGTGCGCACGTCGCGCGAAGCCGGCGGCGGCACGCGCCGCCCGCGGCCGGTGCAAGAGGAGCTTCCGTTCGCCGACGACGGGCGCTACCAGGTGCCGCCGACACACTTTCTCGATGAGGCTGCCGGCGGCGGTGTCGAGGTCGACGAGGAAGCACTGCACAAGAGCTCGCAGATTCTCGAGGCCAAGCTGGCCGACTTTGGAATCTCCGCCCAGGTCGTCGAGGTGCGTCCCGGTCCGGTAATCACGACCTTCGACGTCGAGCCGGCGCCGGGCGTCAAGGTCAATCGCATCGTCAGTCTGGCCGACGACCTGGCGATGGCCCTGCGGGTGACCGGCGTTCGCATCCTCGCCCCGGTGCCGGGCAAGGCAGTCGTTGGGATCGAGGTCGCCAATCCGCATCGCGATTTGGTGTTGCTGCGCGAGCTCGTGGAATCGGAGGCGTTTTCGCGTTCGCGTTCGGTGCTGACCGTCGCCCTCGGCAAGGACACCTCTGGCCGTCCCGCCGTCGGCGATCTGGCAAAGATGCCCCATCTCTTGGTCGCCGGTGCGACCGGAAGCGGCAAGTCGGTGTGCGTCAACACGATGATCATGTCGGTCTTGCACCGGGCGACACCGAGCGACGTGCGCTTCGTCATGATCGATCTGAAGATGCTCGAGCTCTCGGTCTACGAGGACATTCCCCACCTGCTGGTGCCGGTCGTCACCGATCCCAAACAGTCGGTGGCGGTGCTCAACAACATCGTCGAGCTCATGGACGATCGCTACCGCTTGATGAAGAAGTGTGGTGTTCGCAACATCGACGGCTACAACAAGTTGGTCGGCGGCCGGGCCAGGACGAAGGGCAGCGAGGTGCTCGAATTGAAGGATTTGGCGGCCGATGCGTCTGATGATGAGGTGGTGACGGCCGCGCCTAGTCCCGAGCGCTTGCCCAAAGTGGTGGTCATCATCGACGAGCTTGCCGATCTCATGATGACGATGGGAAGAAAGGTAGAGGAACCAATCACCCGCCTGGCGCAAAAAGCGCGAGCCGCCGGAATCCACTTGATCCTGGCGACCCAGCGGCCGTCGGTCGATGTCATCACCGGCTTGATCAAAGCGAATTTCCCAGCCCGCGTGGCCTTCCAGACGACGTCACGGGTCGACTCGCGCACGATCATCGATCAGATGGGCGCCGACCGCCTCCTCGGCAAGGGTGATATGCTCTACATGCCACCCGGCAGCGCCTTCATCCAACGCCTGCACGGCCCCTTGGTGACCGAGGAGGAGATTCACAAAGTCGTGCGCTTCATCAAAAAGCAGGGCAAGCCCCACTACGCCTTCGATCTGCTCGAGTCACGCGACGACGAGGACGAGCAGATTTTCGAGGAAGATCTCAGCGACGACCTCTACGATCACGCCGTGCAATTGGTGACCGAGAGCCGCCAGGCCTCGATCTCATGGGTGCAGCGCCGTTTGCGCATCGGCTACAATCGGGCCGCCCGCATGATCGAGCGCATGGAGCGCGAGGGGGTCGTCTCGGCCAGCGATGGCGGCCGTGCGCGCGAAGTGCTGGCGCCGGCGATCGAGGCGGAGTGAGCGGTGAACGCGGTGCGAATCTCCGTTGCGTTGTGCGGCGCGTTGGCTTTGGTTGGGTCGGTTTCGGCTGACGAAAAAGCCGACCGCCTGGTCGAGCAGGTGCAGGCGCGCTTCGATGCGACCCGGGATCTCCGCGCTGACGTGGCGCAGGAGGTGGCGGTCTTGTCGCTCGGCCGGTCGGTGTCGACCACCGGAAAAGTCATCTTCAAACGACCCGGCAAGATGCGCTGGGAGCTGCGCGGCGACGAGTCGCAGATCATCGTTGCCGACGGCGAGACGATTTGGTTCTACCAACCCGAAGACGAGCAGGTCCTGAAAGCCCCCGTGCGTTCGGCGTTTCGATCGAGCACGCCGGTGTCGTTTCTCACCGGTGTCGGCAAGATCGCCGACGATTTCACCGCATCGCTCGAAGGCGAAAGCGACGGCCGTATCGATCTGCTCTTGTTGCCGAAGCGGGCCAGCGAAATCGGCCGTTTGGTGCTGAGCGTCGATGCCGAGTCCCACGACATCGTCGCCGCCAAAGTCACCGACCCCCTGGGCAACGTAACCGACCTGCGCTTCACCAACCTGCAGCGCAACACCGACGTAGCCGAGAGCCAGTTCACCTTCGAAGTCCCTGAAGGCGTCGACGTCGTCGAAGCACCGATCGGCTACTGAGAGATTGTCTCGTCGCGATCCGATCGGGAAAACGACATGTCGAGCTCGGTTGTCCGCTCCAATCTCGCGCGCACCGTCGTCGTCACCCGCAGCGTTCCTCGTGATGGAAACGCTGCGCCAGTATATGTCCCGCCTTGGGCTTCCGGCTTCCCGATCCGAAACACCGTGAACCGGAACCACCCGGCATCCCCTCGGCTCCGGACCGCACACCTGCACAGGGCGCGGCTACGGCAAGCTCCAGGGGGAAATCCTCACCCGGGTGCTGCTCGAGCGCATGCCCGGCTACGTCATCGAAACCGACGGGCTCGAGGTCATCCGAACCGAATACATGCGCGGTTGGGTCGTGCTTCCCGCGCGAGTGCGTTGAGACCGTACCAGTGGGGCCGAGGCATCGAGGACTTGATCCTCGGAGCCGAGCCGGTTATGCATAGGTATGCGCACAACTGTGGTGATCGATGACTCCCTTTTTAGAAGGGCCAAGATGAAGGCTGCCGAGTCGGGAATCAGCTTCAGCGAGATGGTAAGTCGTTGTTTGCGTGATGCCGTTAGCAAAGAGCTGGCGCCGGAGCACAAATTTCAGATGGTCACCTTCGACGGTGGAGGGGAGGAGGCCGAGCTGACGCCCCGTCAGCTTGCTGCAGCGATTGAAGACGAAGACAGGCGTCAGTTCGGCGGCGACGACATCACTGAGTAGTTGGGTGCAGATGCCCGATGTCAACGTCCTGGTGTACGCGCACCGCCAGGACCAGAAGAAGCATCATTCGGTTGCGCGCGATTGGATCGACGAGCGCTTCGATTTCGGCCAACCGCTGGCGCTGTCGTCACTCGTTGCGGTTGCCTTCGTGCGGATCGTCACCAATCCTCGGGCCTTCGCCACGCCGACTCCGGTCCCGCTGGCGCTGTCGGCGGTCGACGCGATGGTCTTGCATCCGCTGTGCCGGTTGGTTCCGCCGGGAGATCGACACTGGCAGATCACCAGCGAGCTGTGTCGTGCGCACAACGCTTCCGGCAAGCAGGTAGCCGACGCCCAACATGCGGCGGTCGCACTCGAGCACGGCTGTGAGTGGATCACCTTCGACGACGATTTTCTCCGGTTCGAAACGAACGGGTTGCGGTGGAAACTGCTGTCCAGCACTTGACTCCACGCCACGGATCCCTTCAAGACACGGGATCGTTTCGCGCACGAGACTTTTCCGGCGCGTCGGTTCGGTGTAAGGCATCTCCCATGCCCTCTTTCGACGTGGTTTCCGAAGTCGACCTTCAGGAGGTCGACAACGCAGTCAATCAGGCGCGCAAAGAGCTCGGACAGCGCTACGACTTTAAAGGTAGCAATACCGAGATCGAGCTCGACAAGTCGGAGATCCGCATCGTCTCGGCCGACGACTACAAGGTGAAGGCGGCTGGCGAGGTAGTGGAGTCGAAGCTGGTGCGGCGCGGGATTTCACTGAAAGCGCTCAAGCGCTCTGCCGTCGAACCCGCCGCGAGCGGCCGTGCCAAGCAGACTCTGGAGATTCAGCGGGGTATCAGCACCGACCACGGCCGCGCCATCGTCAAGATGATCAAGGGCGCCAAGCTCAAGGTGCAGGCGCAGATCCAGGATGACCAGGTGCGTGTGAGCGGCAAGAAGCGCGACGATCTGCAGAGCGTGATCGCCCTGCTCAAGGAGTCCGACTTCGAGCTACCGCTTCAGTTCGTCAACATGCGCGACTGAAGTGCTCAGGCGACTGCGGTGGCGCTGTCGTCCTCGGCGCTGGCGGGAATCTCTTCCGGCTGCTCGGCTGCCCGGTCCTTCACCTGGGTGAAAATGTCCCATCGGTCGCGGTACTGCGCGTATCTGCCGCGGTAGGGCTTGGTGCCGGCACCGTGCAGGCTGAAAGTCGGTCCCGAGATCGAGGCGGCGGGGATGACGAACACCTCATCCGTGCCGCTGCGGCGCTTGGCAATGCAAACGAAGACATCGCAGTATTTGCGATCCCACCGCCCATGCCGGTGAAAGTTGAAGCTCCAGCTCCGGTAGTTGTAGGTGTAGCGTTTGCCACCCACCGTGACGGTGTGCGCGTACTTTCCGGGAAACGCTACCCGCAAGGCGACGCGGATCTGCCCTTCGATGAGCAGGTCGTACCCTTTGGAACGCGGTACGTCTTCAACGACCAGCCCCATGTTGCTGAGCTTGTGGGCGATCGTGGTTCGGGCTCTCTGATGTTTGGATTGTCGGTTCATGTGCAGGAAGATTTAGGGCCCTGGTCCCACACATCTCCTGCCGCCCAAACCGTTGATCAGGGATAACCCTCGGTCGTTATAACCTCCCGCAGGGTTTTTCGCAACGCTTTTCTTGCATTGTATCGCAAAAATACGACGTCGCGGAATCCTCTGTCAAAATCGCCGTTGACAGGTGAGCGAGCCACGATTAAGCTCCGGCGCGCTCAGGGGACAAGAATGAGGAAAGCCGCACTAAAAGTTGCCAGAAAGCGCCTCTCAGAGATGAAACAGGCGTTGATCAAGGAAATTCGGGCCGATCTGCGCCAGGGTCGCGAGTCCGGCAAGGACGACGGAATGGACACGTACGATCTCGCCAGCGAGGAACGCGACCGCGAGATCAATTTCATTCTCGGTGACCGCGAGCGTGGCAAGCTCCAATCGATCGAAGACGCTCTGGAGCGGATCGAAGACGGTTCGTACGGAATCTGTGAGCTTTGCGAGAGCGAAATCGCGCCGGGGCGGTTGGAGGCAATGCCGTTTTCCCGACTGTGCGTCAGTTGCCAGGCGGAGCAGGAGAAAGAAGCTCGATCGCAGCGGCGGTTTGACGACGAACGTGCCTATCGCCGTCTGGGGTCGACTGAGGTTGACGAAGAGAGCGCCTGAACGGGGCTTTCTCTTTCCTGTAATTTGCCGAATCAATGGCACTTTACGGGGATACGGACGAGCGCGGTAGGGCTCATCTGCGCGAGATCTATCGCGCCGGTGTGGATGCTGTCGACCCCCGGCGACTGATTGCCGGTGCGGTAGGCCAAACGCCGTCGGGCATCGTCGTCGGCGATGTCGAGATCGCTGGAGAGGCGGTCGTGGTTGGCGCTGGCAAGGCGGCGCCTGGCATGGTGCGCGGCATCGAGGATGCCTGTGGCGATCGCCTGGCACCTTGCGGTGTCGTCGTGGCGCCACTGACCAGGGCCCGCACGAAGCGGCCGATTCACGTTCTCCCGGGCGGTCATCCACTGCCGAACCGGGCTGGCGAACGAAGCACGTGGGAGCTGATGAAGCGGATTACCGCGGCCAGTGCGCACTCGCATATCATTTGCCTGATCTCGGGGGGAGCTTCGAGCCTGTTGGTGGCGCCGCTGCCGCCTGTCCGCTTGGCCGACAAGCGCCTGGTTGGAGAAATGCTGATCCGCAGCGGTGCCGACATCGGCGAAATCAACGTCGTCCGCAAGCATTTGTCTGCCGTCAAGGGTGGCCGGCTGCTGCGCCTGGCCGCGGCGCGGCGGGTGACGACGCTGATTCTGTCCGATGTCGTCGGCGACGATCCGTCGACCGTCGGCTCCGGACCTTCGGTTGCCGACGACAGCACCTGGACCGATTCTCGCCGAGTGCTCGAAAAGTACCGCCTCATAGACGAGTTGCCGGCGTCCGTGCGCGAGCTCCTGCGCCGTGGCGAAGCCGGTGAGGTCGCCGACACGGTGCGGGCTGGCAGCCCCGAGGCCGAGCATGCCCGTTGGTTCGTCATCGGCTCGAATCGCACCGCGATCGCCGGCGCCGCGGCGCGGGCTCGCGCCCTGGGTTATGAGGTCGAGATCGACCCGACGCCCCTCGCCGGTGACACGGTCGCAGCATCCCTTCGCTGGGCGCAGGCGCTGCGGCGAGCACCTGCGGGGCGGCGCCGCTGCGTGGTCTCGGGTGGCGAAACGACGGTCGCTGTTCGCGGCTCTGGCCGCGGCGGTCGCAATCAGCATTTCGCTCTGGCACTTTCCCGTGAAATCGAAGACAGCGGCTGGGCGGTATTGAGCGCCGGGACCGACGGAATCGATGGCCCGACCGACGCCGCCGGTGCGTTTGTCACCGGTAGCAGCGCCAGACGCGCCCGGAAGCGCGGCATCGACCCGCGGGAATTTCTCGAAAACGACGATTCTTACTCATTTTTCGAGAAGCTAGGGGATCTTTTCATCACTGGTGCGAGCGGCACCAACGCGCTGGATCTGAAGATCGCGCTGAGCCAGCCAGCTTCCGGCGAGTGAGCCACTGTGTTAGCGGGGAAGCGATGGATTCCGGTTTCCTCTCCGAGGCCTTCGTTTCCTTTCAAGGCGAAGGGGCTGAAGTGGGGCGCAGGCATCTGTTCGTGCGTTTCGCCGGCTGCCCCTTGCGCTGTCGCTACTGCGACACCCCGGCCAGCCTCGTTCCGACCAAGAGCTTCGTCGCCCATGCTGCGGGCTATGAGGAAACCCTCGACAATCCGTTGTCGCCCGCAGCCCTTCTCGAATCGGTCGGGA
Organism: uncultured Binatia bacterium (SeqCode); assembly: GCA_965216585.1. Taxonomy (GTDB): domain Bacteria; phylum Desulfobacterota; class Binatia; order HRBIN30; family CADEER01; genus CADEER01. The sequence goes on from CBDCGC010000003.1 coordinate 3,551,918, forward strand.
AACTCCTGAGTAGTCAGGGGAGTACAGTCGACGGGACGGCGTTCACCGGCGGCGAGCCGCTGTCTCAGGCGCCGTTTCTCGCCGCTCTGCTCGGCTCTGGTGACCTGCCCCGTCCCTATCTCCTGGAGTCCAGTGGTACCCAGCCCGAGGCGTTGAGCCGTGTTTTGCCGATCGTGGACATTGTGAGTATGGATATCAAGTTGCCGTCAAATTCCGGGGAAACAGCGTTTTGGGACGTGCACGAGCGATTTCTTGAAATGTCGGCAGATAAGGTCTACGTCAAGATGCTGGTCGACGACGGGACGGCGTTCGACGATGTCGAGCGCGCCAGTCGCATGGTGGCTGCCGCGGGGCCGGACATCGCCGTGTATCTGCAGCCGATTTCTTCACCAAATCAAATGGTTGTGATCGACCCGGTGCGTCTTGGCGGGTTCTTTCGGACGGCTCGAGAGTGGGTGAAGGAAGTCCGCGTCGTACCGCAGATCCACAAGATGCTCGGTCTCCCCTGAGTCAGGTCAGCATTAATACAACAATGTTTGTATCGAGTCGCAGGCGAACGAGGGTGTATACCGTTTTGTGAGTTTTTCATTGACATTTCCGCCGCCTGTGGTGTAACCGGGGCGGTATTCTGTTATAAAGCGGGTTTGAGATTGCGGAAGGTCGACGGGCGAGCGTGGCAAAGTCAGAGATCATCAAACGGGATGGCATATCGATTGCGAGCGAATACGGCCTTCCCAAGGTGAATGCGGTCAAGCCGCTGGGATCTGCTTCGATCGGTTGCAAGCACTTCCTTCTCGAGACCAGCCGCGGCAAGTTCATCATCGATCTCGATTCGATCAAGAGCGAGCTCGAGCTCAAGCGCGAACACGATCTCGTCTTGTTTCTGCGTAAACAGGGCTACCCGTGCCGTGCTCCGTTGGCCGACAACCGCGGACGTCACTTCCACGAGTACCAGGGCAAGTTGCTCTCGGTGTATCGCCGCATCGATGGCCACGAGCTGAATGTCGATTCGGTCAGCGCCGGTCAGTTGGAAGACGTCGGCCGCGTGATGGCCGACCTCCACCTCGTCACCAAGGCTTATAAGAAGGGCGGGGAGAACCACTTCGCCTTCGATCGGGTGGCGGAGCTCTACGATTCTGTTCGCGGTCGCCTGCCGTCGTACATGAGGAAAATCGTACGCACGCTCGATGAAGAGCTCGAGTACTTGCAGAACTACCTGGAAATGAAGCTGCCGAAGGGGACGATCCACGGCGACGTGCGACCTTCGCGGCTCATCGTCAAGGGCGAAAAGGTGGTTGCGCTGCTGCACTTCGAGATTGCCGGTCGCGGCAAGTTCATTCTCGACCTGGCGACGGCGGTCAACTCTCTGTGCTTCGCCGGTGGGCAATACGATCTCAAACGCTTCGAGTCGCTGATTGCCGGTTATGAATCGCTGCGCACCCTCTCCCTGGCTGAGTGGGATGCCTTCCCCAACGAGCTCCGCTTTTCGGCGTTTCGCTTCACCATTGCTCGGCTGAGCGACTTCTTTGCCAGCAGTGGGGACGACCGCCAGGAAATCAACAAAGACGTACAGGACTTCTACGAGCGTCTGCTCATACTTCGGCGTGAGAAAGATGGCGGTATGGAGTCGATGCTGATGGCGATGGCTACTGGCTACGACTACCGCAAGTACCAGAAGGTCAAGGCGGTCGAACGCCGCAGCCGCTGATCGAGTCGTTCGAGTTGGCCCTGGAGCCGGCGGTCTGGGACGTCTCCAACGATGGCGAAGTTGCGCCGGGCTCGTCCACGCGGCGTCTGTTGAAAGCGAAAGGCTGGTTTTCGGATGAGTGACGGAATCAACCCGCTCGTCGAGTCGCTTCTCGGTGAGCTCGGCGAAGACCCCCAGCGCGAGGGGTTGGTCAAGACACCGGAACGCGTGGCTCGCTCGCTGCGTTTTCTGACCAAGGGATACGAGCAGGATCCGGCGAGAATCATCGGCGATGCCCTCTTCAAGGAAGAATACGAAGAGATGATCGTCATGAAGGACATCGATTTCTACTCGCTGTGCGAGCACCATATGTTGCCCTTCTTCGGCAAGGCGCACGTGGCCTATATTCCGCAGGGGCGCATCGTCGGAATCTCCAAGATTGCCCGCGTCGTCGAGGTCTACGCGCGCCGTTTGCAGGTTCAGGAACGACTGACCAAGCAGGTGGCGCAGACGATGATGGAACAGCTCGACCCCGCCGGTGTCGCCGTCGTCGTCGAGGCCGAGCATTTGTGCATGCGGATGCGCGGCGTCGAGAAACAAAACTCCATCGTCGTCAGCTCTGCCGTGCTCGGTGTCTTCCGCAGCAGCCAGGAGACTCGCGAGGAGTTCATGAGCCTCGTGCACAACGGAATCCGCCGCTGATCCGGGCGGCCGCGGGGAATTTCGATCAAGCCAGGTGGCCGCGCACGAAGGGCAGTGAGCACGACAGGCCACCGTCGACGGCGATGGCCTGGCCGTTGACGTAGCTGCTGTCGTTGCTGGCGAGAAAGAGGGCCATCTCGGCGATCTCGACCGGTTGACCGGCGCGTTGCAACGGATTCAACTGGCCGATCTTGTGCTCGTTGCCGGACTGGCGGGCGACGTCGAAGAGGGGCTTGGTCATGCCGGTCTCGATCAGGCCGGGGCAAATGGCGTTGACGCGAACGCCGGTGCCCGCCAGTTGCATCGCCGATGTTTGCACCAGGTTGATGACGCCCGCCTTGGCGGCGCTGTACGGCGACGGACCGGCGCTGGCGCGCAGCCCAGCGACCGACGCCGTACAGATGATCGAGCCGCTCTTGCGCTCGCGCATCACCGTCGCCGCTTCGCGCACGGCGAGAAAAACGCCGATCAGGTTGACCTTGAGAACGTCCAACCAATCGCCGACTCCCAGTTGGTCGAAGGGAAGGAAGTTGCCGCCGACTCCGGCGTTGGCGAACATCACATCGAGGCCGCCCAATTCGTTCTCGGCAAAGGCCACCAGCGATTTGACGTTCTCCTCCTCCGACGTGTCGAGGACAAACGCCTTGGCCCGGCCGCCGGCGGTCTCGATGGTGGCAGCGGTTTCGTTCACCGCCGCAGCGATGTCGGCGACGATCACCGTCGCCCCCTCACTGGCAAAACGCTCGGCGCTGGCGCGGCCGATGCCACTCGCTGCCCCCGTCACGATCGCCTTCTTGCCTGCCAGTCTACCCATGGCGCCCTCCCGGCGGCCGCCGCGCGGCTCGCCATTCGTCTAGGTTGGAGAACTCTTCATGACAAGAATGCGAACGAGGCGCCAACCGCGAACAGGCGACCTCGGTGAAGACCGATCGACTCCGTGTAGCGGCCTGGTCGAAACTCACGGCGCGCCGCTGGCGACACCGATTTCCTTCACTGTGGTGGCGACTGCTTGCACGGCACGGCGCATGTCTTCAGGCTGGACGTCGCCGATGCAGCCGATGCGGAAGGTGTCGATGCTGGTCAGCTTGCCCGGGTAGATGAGAAATCCTCGCTGCGCCAGGTGGCCGTAGAAGGCGGCGAAGTCGAAGCTCGGATCGCTCGGGGTCAGGAAGGTTGCGATGATCGGGGCCTGCACCTGGTCTTCGATCGCGGTGCGAAAACCGAGGCTGCGCATTCCTTCGATGAGCACGTCGCAGTTGCGTCGATAACGCTCCCCTCGCTTGGTCACGCCTCCTTCGTCACGATGGGCGCGCAGTGCGCGATCGAGGGCGGCCAAGACGTGCGTCGGCGGTGTGAAGCGCCACTGCCGGTTGGCCTTCATCGCTCGCCACTGGTCGTAGAGGTCGAGACTCAGCGAACGCGCATTGCCCCGAGAGCGCGCCAGCGCGCTCTCGGTGATGACGGCGAACGCGACACCCGGCACGCCTTCGAGACACTTGTTGCTCGACGCTACCAGCGCGTCGTAGCGAATCTGTCGTGCGCTCACGGAGATGGCGCCGAAAGAGCTGACCGCATCGACCAGCAGAGCCCGCCCGGCCTTCTCCACCGCCTCGGCGATGGGTTGCAAAGGGTTGAGAACGCCGGTCGTCGTTTCGCAGTGCACCATCGCCACGTGGCTGATCTTGGCATCGTCCTGCAAGGTCGCGGCGATGACGTCGGCGCTGAGAGGTCTGATTTCGTCGCCATCGAGAAGTGTGTGCTCGATCTCGAGAGCCTTGCAGATGTCGCCGATCCTCCTGCCGTAGGCGCCGTTGATCGGTACCAACACCTTGCCGTCGCGCGGGACCATGGTGCCGATCATCGCCTCGACCGCGAAGGTCCCGCTGCCCTGCAGGGGCACGCAGACGTGCGTCTCTCTCGCTTCGGCAATGTCGAGGATGTGGTCGAGAACACCGGCGTTGAGATCGAGGAATGCCTCGTCGCGCGAGCCCCAGTCGCGCAGCATCGCTTCTTTCGTCGAGCGCGCGGTGGTCAGCGGGCCGGGCGTCAGCAGCAGCGGTGTTTCTCGATCGCGCATCGTTCCTCCTAGCCCGGATGATTCATGAATTCGAGGAACGACGTGCGGTTCACTGCTGTACCACAACGATTAGCGAGGCGGCTTCGGGGTTGTGCAGAATCGACCGTGTGTGAATTTTCCGATCTGGCAGGATGCGAAACGGGACCGGAATCCTTGAATCTGCGGGCGCTTCCAAAAATCCTCTGAATTTTCCAGGCTTGCAATCGATGGACGACGCTTCTCCTCCGAGTCGTCCGGGCTACGAGGCGAAGGGGTTGCGCAGGAGGATGGTCTCGCGGCGGCGGGCGCCGACGGAGACGAGGAAGCTGGGCACACCGGTGAGGTCTTCCAGCGCTTGCACATAGCGCTGAGCGTTGGCGGGGAGATCGTCGAGCGCTCGGGCCCGGTCGAGCGGTTCGCTCCAGCCGGGCAGGTCTTCGTAGATCGGTACAATTCTCTCGACGGCGGCCTTGGCGGCGGGGAACGAATCGACGCGTGAGCCGTCGACCTCGTAGGCGGTGCAAACGCGGATTTTTTCGAAACCGGTGAGGACGTCGAGCTTGGTTACCGCCAGTCCGTCGAGGCCGTTGAGGCGCGCCGCCTGGCGTACCGCGACGGAGTCGAACCAACCGCAGCGGCGTGGCCGTCCGGTGGTCGCACCGAATTCATCCCCGCTTTCTTGCAGCCGCTTGCCGTTCTCGTCGTCGAGCTCGGTCGGGAACGGACCTGCACCGACACGCGTCGTATAGGCTTTGCACATGCCGACGACCGTGCCGACGCGCTTTGGCGCAATTCCGGCACCGGTGGCGATGGCGCCCGAAACGGTGTTGGACGAGGTGACGAATGGATAGGTCCCGTGGTCGATGTCGAGCATCGTCCCTTGTCCACCTTCAAAGAGAACGCGCCGGCCCGAGGCGAGTGACTTGTCGAGATAGACGCTGGTGTCCGTCACATGCCCGGCCAGCTCGCCGCGCAGTCGGTTGCACTCGTCGAGTACCCAGGTGTAGTCGACTGCGTCGCCGCCGAGGATGTCGACCAGATAGCGGTTGCGCCGTTCGACGTTTGACCGCAGCAGGTCTGGAAACGTCGCCTCGTCGAGCAGGTCGGCAAAGCGAATCCCATCGCGCGCCATCTTGTCTTCGTAGGTGGGGCCGATTCCGCGCCCGGTGGTGCCGATCGCTGAGCCGCCGCGCATGCGCTCGCGCGCGCCGTCGATCGCCCGGTGGTAAGGCAGGATCAAGTGGGCGCGATCGCTGATTCTCAGGTGCTCGTCGTCCGCCAACAGTCCGCGCTGGCGCAGCGCGTCGCGCTCCTCGACCAGAACCCAGGGGTCGACGACGACGCCGTTGCCGATGACGCAGACCTTGCCCTGCAAGACACCCGACGGGATCAGATGGACGACCGTCGTCTCCTCGCCGACGACCAGGGTGTGCCCGGCGTTGTTGCCTCCTTGAAAGCGCACGACGATATCGGCGTGCTCGGAGAGAATGTCGACGACTTTTCCCTTCCCCTCATCGCCCCACTGGGCTCCGACGATGGCAACCGCTGGCATGGCTCAGAGGTCCAGTAGCTCGGCCGAGACGATCTCGGGCCGGGCGCGCAAGCGCTCGAGCACGGGGGCGGGGACGACATCGTCGACGTGCACCAGCGACAAAGCCATGCCGCCCACCGCTTCGCGGCCGAGCTCGAGCCCGGCGATGTTGACCTCCGCCTCGCCGAGCAGGGTGCCGACAGCGCCGACCACTCCCGGTACGTCGTGGTTGTGCAACATCAAGATGTGTCCCTCTGGTATGGCTTCGAGGTGGAAGTGGTTGATTTTGACCAGGCGCACGACCTCTCGGCCGAATACCGCGCCGGCAACTTCGCTGGTGTGATCTGCCGTGCGCACGACGACTTTGATCTGGTTGACATAGCCGCTGGTGTACGAGGTCTTCGACTCGGTGACGCGGATTCCCCGTTCGCGTGCCAACTCGCGCGCATTCACATAGTTGACCGTGCTCGCTTCGAGCACCCTGTCGAGCAGGCCGCGAACGACGGCTACCGTCACCGGTTGCACGTCGCCGGTTGCCACCTCACCGCCGTATTCGACGGCGATCTCGGTTGGCGCTTGCTCGAGCAACTGCGCCTGCAAGGAGCCGAGCTTTTCACCGAGCGCCAGGTAGGGGCGCAGCAACTCGACCTGCTCGGCGCTGACCGACGGAACGTTCACCGCGTTGCGCGTGATGTCGCGCACCAGGTAGTCGACCATCTGTTCGGCGACGGCGACGGCAACGTTGACCTGCGCCTCCGTCGTCGCCGCGCCCAGGTGCGGTGTGCAGATCACGTTGTCGAGGGTGAGCAGCGGATGATCGGCCGCCGGAGGCTCTTCGGCAAAGACGTCGAGCGCCGCGCCGGCGAGGTGGCCGTCGCGCAAGGCGGCGGCGAGGTCGTCTTCTTCGACGATGCCGCCGCGCGCGCAGTTGATCAGGCGCGAACCTTTTTTCATCCGTTGCAATTGATCGGCAGCGATCAAGTTGCGTGTATCGGCGGTGAGCGGCAGATGCAGCGAGACGAAGTCGGCGCGCTCGAGGAGGTCGTCCAACGGCATCAGCTCGACTCCGAGCTCGGCGGCCTTTTCCTCCGAGATGAACGGGTCGTAGGCGACGACCTTCATCTTCACGCCGCGCGCGCGTTCGGCGACCAAGCGCCCGATGTTGCCCAAGCCGACCACGCCGAGAACCTTGCCGCAGATTTCGGAGCCCGTGAAGCGCGATTTTTCCCACTTGCCGGCGCGCATCGACGCCGTTGCCTGGGGAATCGAGCGCGCCAGGGATAGCATCATGCTGATGGCGTGCTCGGCGGTGGTGACGTTGTTGCCGCCGGGTGTGTTCATGACGACGATGCCGCGCCGGGTCGCCGCGGCGACGTCGATGTTGTCGACGCCGATGCCGGCACGGCCGATGGCGCGCAGCTTTGTCGCCGCCCCCACCACCTCGCTCGTCACCGTCGTTCCCGATCGCATGATCAATCCGTCGTATTCTGGAATTGCCGCCAGAAGCTCATCCCCGCTCATCCCCGGCCGGGCGTCAAACGCAAAGTCGGCGTTCGCCGTCGCGGTCTCCAGGATCTCCAGGCCCTGTGGAGCGAGCTTGTCGCTGACCAGTACCTTGGACATTCAGGCGTCTCTCTCGGGTAGGGATTCCATCAGGACTTCCTGCGCCGCGCCGACGCCACGCCCCAACTCGAGCGGATGTCCGAACTTCTTCAGTCCCATTTCCAGAGCGGCGAGGGCGGTGATGGTGTCGAAGGTGTCCATGTATCCGATGTGGGCGAGGCGCAGGATCTTGCCCTTCAGATGATCCTGACCACCGGCGAAGGCGACTCCCATATCGTCGCGCAAATAGCCGTGCACCGCCTTGCCATCGACTGCCTCGGGAACGTGAATTCCGGTGGCAGCCGGACTCGGGTTGCGCGGCGCCAACAACTCCAGGCCGAGCGCTTGCGCGCCCGCTCGCGTCGCCCGCGCCAAACGGTCGTGCCGCGCATACACTTCGTCAAAACCCTCTTCGCGCATCATTGCCAGCGCTTCGTCCAGACCAAAGATGAGCGAGATCGCCGGCGTGTAGGCGGTGCTGTTCTTCGCCTGGCTGGCGCGCTCTCGACTGAGGTCGAAGTAGAAGCGCGGCAGTGTCGAGGCGGCGGCGCGCTCCCAGGCGCGCTCACTGAGGGCCAGACACGCCAATCCGGGTGGCAGCATCATCGCCTTCTGCGAGCCGGTGACGAGCACGTCGATTCCCCAGCGATCCATCGGAACTTCGTAGACACCGATCGCGGTAATACCGTCGACCACCAGCAGCGTGTCGCGATTCTTCGTCAACTGTGCAATCTCCTCGACCGGGTGGCAGACCGTCGTCGAGGTCTCGCTCGCCTGCACGAGCACACCGCGCGCCTTGGGGTGCTCCTCGAGAGCGCTGGCAACGGCGCCGACTTCGACGGGAGTTCCCCATTCGACGGTGATTTCGACCGGTTGCAGGCCGAAGGTCTTGGCCAGCTTGGTCCACCGTTCGCCGAACTTGCCGCCGTTGACGACGATGACTTCATCGCCTGGCGCGAAACAGTTGACGATCGATGCCTCCATGGCGCCAGTGCCCGAGGACGCGAGCATCAGGACGTCGCCACGGGTGCCGAAGAGCTCGCGCAACCCCTGGCGAACACGGCCGAAGATCTCGCTGAACTGCGGTGTGCGGTGGTGGATGATCGGCTGCGACAAAGCCGCTCGCACGCGAGCGGGTACCGGTGTCGGCCCGGGGGCCAAAAGGAGCTGCTTGATCACTGCTACCTCACGAAAATGGGCACAAAAAAACCTGAACCCCTGCGCAGCAGAGGCCCAGGCGTACGGCCTTCTGAACGTGAACACTCCCCCGCGGTTCGTTCCGCGCAGCGCCAGTCGTGCAAGAACTTCACAAATTGTCGACCTCCGCCCGACGTATCGAATGAGCAGCAAGCTGTCAACGCGCCCGCTTCGACACTCGTGGGTCGCGCCTGCTTCTTCCCGTCGCCGCGCCGCGGTGCTACCGGCGCAACTGCCCTTGCTGCGCGACAGCCCCGAGGCGGCCCTGACGGCGTTGCTCGAGTCCGTCACTAACCTCTGAGAATTGCAGTGAAATAGGGCAGAGCTCGGGCCGCTTTGCCGAGCCGGTGGCGGTGCCCCGGAGGCCGCTGGGTTTGACCTTGGCCGGTGTCTTGGCTCTATCTCCCGTCATGACGTCCGATGGCGAGGAGCGCTACGTCGCTTTCGTAAAACGCGACTGTCCCACCTGCACCCTGGTGGTACCGGTGCTCGAGGAAATCGGTCGCCAACGGCGGCTCGCCGTGTACTCGCAGGACGATCCTACTTTTCCGGAAAATCTGCGGTCGATCGATGACGGTTCGCTCGAGCATTCATACGGTGCCCGGATCGAAACCGTGCCGACTCTGTTGCGTATCGACGGCGAGCGCGAGGTCGCTCGCGTCGTCGGCTGGCATCGCGACGAGTGGCGCGAGGCGACGGGTCTCGACGGTCTCGGCGACGGGCTGCCGCCGTCGCGCCCCGGCTGTGGCTCTCGGTCGGTCGATCCGAGCATCGCACCAGGACTGCGGGCGCGCTTCGGGGATGCCGTGCTGGCGGCGCGCCGGATCGAGATCGATGCTGAAGATGACGTCGAGGCGATGTACGAGCGCGGTTGGTCGGATGGTCTGCCGCTGGTGCCACCGACGCGCGAGCGCGTGTTGGCGATGCTCGACGGTACGCGCCGGCGGCCCGATGAAGTCGTCGCCGTCGTACCGCCGGCGCTGGCCGAGTGCACGGTCGAGAAAGTGGCGATCAACGCGGTGCTGGCGGGTTGTAAGCCGGAGTACCTGCCGGTGGTTCTCACCGCGGTCGAGGCGGCGTGCACGGATGAATTCAACATGCACGGGCTGCTGTGCACGACGATGCCGGCCGGTCCGGTGATCATCGTCAACGGGCCGATTCGCCATCGCATCGGCATGAGCTCGGGGGTCAACGTCTTTGGGCAGGGCAATCGCGCCAACCTGACGATCGGCCGCGCTCTCCACCTGGTCGTGCGCAACGTCGGCGGCGGTCGTCCGGGTGAGATCGATCGGGCGACGCACGGCAACCCGGGAAAGATCTCCTTTTGTTTCGCCGAAGACGAAGAGGGTTCGCCCTTCGAATCGCTGGCCGCGAGTCGTGGTGTCGCAGCCGGTAGGGATGCGATCACGCTCTTTCCGGGTGAGGGGCCGCGCTGCGTCGTCGATCAGATCTCGCGCGATCCGGAGAGCCTGGTGCGTTCGTATGCCGTCAACCTGCGCACCGTCCACCACCCCAAGTTGGTCATCGTCTTCGATGCGATTCTCGCCATCGGCCCCGAGCACGGTCGCGTCTTTCGCGAGGCGGGTTGGGATCGGGCGCGGATTATCGGTCGCTTGATGGAGCTCCTCGAAATCCCCGGCGAGGAGCTCATGCGCGGTGCGGGCGGGATCGCCGAAGGCATCCCGGGTGACCTCAGCGGTGCAACCTTGCCGAAGTTCGGCCGCGATGGAATTCTCATCGTCCACTGTGGTGGGAGCGCCGGCCTGTTCTCTGCTATCATCGGAGGCTGGGCCGGAGGTGACATCGGCTCGCGTCCGGTGACGCGGGAGATACGGCAGTGAAGCGAATTCTACTCGATCCGACCAACGAAACGGCGCCCGGTCGACGCGAACGACTGCTGCGCCTCGATTCGCTGAACGGTGTCGTCGTCGGCTTGCTCGACATCTCCAAGCCGCGCGGCGATCTCTTTCTCGATCGAATCGAAGAGACGCTGCGCGACCGCGGCGCAGAGGTCAAGCGCTACAAGAAACCGACTTTCACCAAGCCGGCGCCGGTCGACCTGCGCCAGCAGGTTGCGGTCGAATGCGGAGCCGTGATCGAAGCGCTCGCCGACTGAGGCAGTTGCACCTCGTGCAGTGTGCACGACATCGTAGATCTGGAATCCCGCGGCGTACCGGGCGTCTACGTGGCGACGGAAGAGTTTCGCGACGGAGCTCAAAAACAAGCCGCAGCGCTCGGCGCCGATCCCGCAGCCGTCTTCGTCGAGCACCCCATCCAAGATCGGACCGACGAAGAGATGCGGGAGATCGCCAATCGCGCCGCCGGCGTTTTGATCGCCGCCCTGGTCGAGTAGGTCAGCCCGAACCGAGTGACCTGATCGGGTTGGCGACCCGAAGTGCGGACCACCTTGCGGCGAAGCACCTTTGCACGACCGGCTTGTTGGGCGGCTTGACTCTATTCGCCTACCATCAGTCTACCGATTTGTACCAATCGGCGGCGCCGTTGTTGGTTCGGGGGGATGACCGCATCGGTTTTCACGAACTACGTCTAGCTGCGGCGGGAACATGCCGACCCGCCGAATGATCAGGCGGGTGATGAGCTTGAACTCCCTGACCATTTTTCCTGCCCCGGTGGCTCTGATCACCGGTGCCGGTGCTGCCGTCGTCGAGTTGACCGTATGGGTGTTCCCCGCGGCCAGTTGTCGAGCCGGACTGACGGTTCGCGGCGGGCAACGCGAGGGCAACGCGAGGTGGCATCGATCGCGGTCTGGGCCTATCATGCCGTTCGAGAGCAAGGAAAGAAGGTACGTGAATGCACGCAGTCGTGTTGGCCGGTGGCAAGGGCACCCGCCTGGCGCCGTATACGAAGATCCTACCGAAGCCATTGATGCCGATCGGCGATCAGCCGATCCTGGAGATTCTCTTGCGGCAGATGAAGAACGCCGGTGTGACGGATGTCGTGTTGACCGTCGGCCACTTGGCCGAGTTGCTGCGTGCGTTCTTTCAAGACGGCGTCGACCTCGGGTTGAACATCGACTACAGCTACGAGGATCAACCACTGGGAACGGCCGGTCCACTGTCGTTGGTCCGGGATCGGTTGGGCGAGACTTTTTTCGTGACCAATGGGGACGTTCTGACGACCCTGCCTTTCCAGGAGATGCTCGCCTTTCACAAGAAGACCGAATCGATCGCGACCATCGCCATGCACGCGCGCAAGGTCAACGTCGATCTGGGTGTTCTCGAATTCGACGACGACTACGTTCTCAGCGACTACATCGAGAAGCCGTCGTACGACTTTCACGTCAGTATGGGGATCTACGTTTTCGAGCCGCGCGTGCTCGATCTCATTCCACACAACCAGCACATGGACTTTCCCGATCTGGTGCTGAAGCTGATTCGCGCCAAGGAGCGTGTCAGTGGCTATCCCTTCGAGGGGTATTGGCAAGACCTCGGGCGCCCCGATGACTACGAGCAGGCGGTGAACGATTTCACCACCCTACGGCCGCAGATTCTCGGTGAAGAGGGGTGAGCTTTCGCGTTCCGCTGGCCGACCTCGACTACGGAGCCGAGGAGGAAGCTGCCGTCCTCGACGTCTTGCGCCGCCGCTGGTTGACGATGGGGGCGGTGACGCTCGACTTCGAAGCGCGCTTTGCCGAGCGCCATCAGGTCGAGCACGCCGTTGCCGTATCCAATTGCACGGCGGCACTGCACCTCGCCTGCGTGGCCTTGGGGATCGGTCCGGGAGACGAAGTCATCGTTCCATCGTTGACGTTCATCGCCACCGCCAACGCCGTCCTGCACACCGGCGCGACGGTGCGCTTTGCCGACATCGCCAGCCCGGATGATCTCGGCATCTGCCCGCACTCGATCGCCGAGCAGATCAACGAGCGAACGAAGGCTGTGATTGTCGTTCACTACGCCGGCTACCCGTGCCGCATGCCCGAGATTGTCGCGCTGGCGCGCGAGCACGGTCTGGCGGTGATCGAAGATGCCGCGCATGCGCCCGGCGCGTCTCTCGACCATGTGCCGATGGGTGGCTGGGGCGATGCGGGTTGTTTTTCTTTCTTCCCCAACAAGAACATTGCCGTTGGCGAGGGCGGAATGCTGACGACCGGTCGCGACGACGTCGCCGAGCGGCTGCGCATCCTGCGCTCGCACGGGATGACCACTCTGACCTGGGACCGCCACCGCGGTCACGCCTACTCGTATGACGTGATCGATCTCGGCTACAACGCGCGTATCGACGAGATTCGCTCGGCTCTCGGTCTGGCGCAGCTCGAAAAGCTCGACGCCAACAACGAGCGTCGCCGCCGCCTCGACGCGCTCTACCGCCAGCGTCTGGCCGGAACGGAGATCCGCGTACCCTTCGCCGATACGCCGGGAGTGTCCTCCTGTCACATCTTCCCGGTGCTGTTGCCGCCCGGCGTCGACCGCCTCGCCGTCGTCGACGAGATGCGCCAGGCAGGTGTGCAGACGAGCATCCACTATCCGCCGATCCACCGCTTCTCGTACTATCGCGAACGTTTCGGCGATGTGTCGCTGCCCTGCACGGAGGACGTCGCCGCGCGCGAGCTGACGCTACCTCTGTTCCCGACGATGAGCGAGGAAATGCTCGACATCGTCGTCACCGAGCTGCGCAAAGCCGTCGAGTCGGTGTAATCGGCCCCTGGCCGGGCCGGAGCCTACAACTGGTAGCGCTGCGGTTTGTACTTTTCCAGGTGCGAGCGCATCCAGGCGATGGTGTTGTCGAGGCCTTGCTCCAGGGAGACCTGGGGCTGCCAGCCGAGGCGTTCCTTGGCGCGCGTGTAGTCCGACATCAGCCGCTGCACTTCGCTCTTGCCGGGACGGATGCGCTGCGGATCGATCTCGATCTTCACTTCGTTGCCGACCAGTTGGATGATGGTATCGGCGAGCTCGCCGATCGTCACCTCGCGTCCGGTGCCGAGGTTGAAGGTTTCGCCCTCGACGCCCTCGGTACTGGCGACGGTGAGAAATCCGTTCACCGTGTCGGCGACGTAGGTCAGGTCGCGGATGGCGTCGAGATTGCCGAGTCGCACGATCGGCTGGGTCAGGGCTTGGGTGATGATCGTCGGGATGACCGCGCGCGTCGATTGACGCGGGCCGAAAGTGTTGAAGGGGCGCAGGGTGACGACCGGAAGATCGAAAGACAGATGGAAGCTCTCGGCCACCTTGTCGGCGCCGATTTTGGAGGCCGAGTAGGGCGACTGGCCTTGAAGCGGGTGGCTTTCGTCGATCGGTACACGCAGAGCCGTGCCGTAGACCTCGCTGGTCGAAGTGTGAACGACGCGTTCGGTGCCGGCGTCGCGCGCCGCTGTGAGAACGTTCAAGGTGCCGAGAACGTTGGTCGTCACGACCTCTTCGGGATTGACGTAGGAATAGGGAATGGCGATCAGCGCACCGAGGTGAAAGACGTGCGATACATCGCGCACGGCGCGCTCGACCGTCGGCAGATCGCGCAAGTCGCCGGCGATCAGATCGATCTCCTGGCGGAGATCGGACGGCAGGTGCGACAAGAGGCCGGACTCACCGCGGGAATTGTAGCGCACGAAAGCGCGGACCCGAGCCCCTTCGGTGATCAGGGTTTCAACCAGATGGCTGCCGATGAAGCCACCGGCGCCGGTCACCAGCACCCGTTTTTCGTTCCAGAAACCGCCCAACACCACTCCCCGCTACACCACCCGAGGCAAGTGCTCAAACGGCGGCCGCATGCGGCTCCGCGACTTCGCCCTGCGACTCCATCATGTCACTGAGGGTGCTCAGGAAGTCGGGGCACCTGACGACGCGCGCCGGTGTGTTCTGACAGATCGCCATCAGGCGTTGCCGCTGCGGTAGCGGGATCTTGTGGATTGCGAAGAGGATCAAGCCGACGTCGTGTTTCTCGACCAGGGCGGGGATGTCCTTGCCCTGACCGAGGACGCTGATGCCGTTGACGCGAATCCCCTGCATGTAGAGATCGTCGTCGACGAAACCGACGACGTGTAGAGCGTCGGTCTGCAGGTAGTCGCTGAGCAGCCATGACATCAATTGGCCCGACTGGCCGCCACCGACGATCAATACGCGTTCGCGGGCGACCGTCGGCCCCTTGCGGATCACCAGGCGCCGGGCCAGGCCGGTGAGCAGGCGCGTCCGGTAGCGCGAGACGGCGAATCCCATGAAGGATAGCGCCGAGGCGAGGAGGATGACGCCGACGGGAAAGAGGCCGAGCCAGTAGTTCGCACCCAGGGCGAGAACGGTAGCCAAACCGACCGCCGGCATCAGATCGAATATGTCGGCGGCGCGCGCTTTCGACCAGGCGATGTCGTGGATTCCGAGAACGGCACCCATGGCGCTGAACAAGAGCGCAAAGACCAAGGAGCAGACTGCGGTCAACGTCCAGCCGACGTGGAATGGGCCGTTGGCGCGAACCAAGAACGCAGCGATGACGAAGGCCAACAGGGTGGTGATCAGGTCGACGGAGAAGAGCTTCAGGTAGCGGTGCTTCATGCGCGCCACCGGGCCGAGAAAGAGGTCGCGTTCGGGCGGCTGGTAGGTGCCGAAACCGGGAACGACGACGACCAGCAACGTCCAGATCATGACGTCGAGATCGAGCCACAGGGACCAGTGCCGCACGTAGAGCTGATCCAACCGCAACTTACTCGGCATGATCGATTGTAGGTACGTGCGCATCACCCGCTCGTTGGAGAGCAGGGATTCTTCGTTGCGGTGGACGACCGAAGCCGGGCTCGTGATACCGGGACAAACGGAGAGGATCTCCGCCTGTACGTCTTCCGGCCAGGTCGCGGCGATGTCGGGATCCTCCGGTCGCGGCCCGACCACGCTCATGTCACCTCTAAGTACATTCCACAATTGAGGCAGCTCGTTGAGTTTGGTATTCCGCAGGAAACGACCCGCACGTGTAATTCGCGGATCGTCCTTCGCTGTAACCTTGGCGCCGCGGTAACTCTCCGGTGATTCGTGCATCGTGCGGAATTTGTAGATGTCGAATACGACGCCGCCGCGACCCATTCTCTTGCCGCGGAAGAGGACGGGGCCGGGTGAGTCGCGCTTGACCCAGATGGCGATCAGCGCGAACAGCGGGAGCAACGCGATGGCGGAAACCAAAGCGATCGTGATGTCGAAGCCGCGTTTGACGTGAGCGCGCAGCTTAGTGCCCATGTCCCCCTCGCCGGGAGTCGCCCGGTCGCTCAACACTTCTTCGTTGGTGATTCGTGTCGTCAGCGAAGGAAGGAAGTGTCCCATCGATGAATGTCCCCCTGTTCCCCATGTTCCCCGGATTCCCGACGATGTCGCGGTCGCACGCAAGCAATCGAAGCGGAGACAATCCCCAATGTCCCCGACTCGCAAAATTCATCCTCTTCTGTCGAGCAAAGCCCACCGAACCAGCGGACTTGGTACATCGATTACCACTGGCGCGCGAACTTGACCAGACCCAACAGAAATCCAAATCCATAACTAAGGTGTAGCGTTGTGTAGATCATCATACGAGTAAAAAATGAGGTTTTGCTGGCCCCCGAGTGAAATAAGCAAATCCCTAGATTTACTAAGAAATATGTACCGATCAGGCCCAATAGGAGGGGCGGTCCGGCGCCGTGCAGGAGCGACAGCAAAACAAACACCAAAATTGCGAGCGCGAAGAGCGGCGGGATGAAATGCCGTAAACGCATTTGCCATGGGTGTTTTTGCATCACGCGGACCTTCCAGAATCCGTACTGGAAGTACTGTCTCCACAGGGCCCGCGGGGTGGCGCGCGGGAAGTAGGTCGAGCGAATCCGGGGGCTGAGCAGGATGCGGCCGCCGTTCTTGCGCAGCCGGTAGTTGAGCTCGTCGTCCTGGTTGCGCACCATTTCCTCGTCGAATCCGCCGATCTCGAGCAGCAGGTCCTTGCGCCAGGTGCCGAGGTAGACGGTGTCGACCCACTCTTCCTCATCGGAATAGTGAAAGCGGGCGCCACCGATGCCGAAGGGCGAGCTGGTCGCTTCGGCGACGGCGCGGCCGAAGGGCGTCGTGCCGACGGCGGCCATCTTGCCGCCGACGTTGTCGGCCCCGGTGCGCAGGAGCTCGCTGACGCACTGGCGCACGTAGTCCTCGGCGATGATCGTATGACCGTCGACGCGGACGATGATCTCGCCGCGCGCGGCTTCGATGGCGCGGTTGAGTCCGGTGGGAACGATCTGGCCGGGGTTGTCGATGATGCGCACGGCGATGCCGTCGGCATCGAGTCCTTCGACGATCGCTCGCGTTTGGTCAGTCGACATCCCGTCGGCGACCAGCAACTCCATGCGGTCGCGCGGGTAGTCCTGGGCGAGCACCGCGCCGGCGCTGCGGTGGATGCTCTCGGCTTCGTTGCGGATCGGCATGACGACCGAAACCATCGGCCACTCCGGCGTATCGCGCGGCGCGTCGGCGGAGTCCCCACCCGGCGTTGTCGTGAGCTCGGACATCAACGACTCGAATGTACGACCGGGTGGGCGCCAAGACAATCGGCTACTGGTTGGCGGTTGCGGCGCCCGTCATTTCTTCACTCAGCTCCCACAGGCGCTTGGCGTCTTCGTCGTTTTGCGCGTAGCTCTTCGGCCACATCGGTTTCTTGTCGTAGAAGTATTGGCCGCTGACGCCTTCGACCTCGGGAGACGTGCACAGGTGGATGGCGGTCTCGGCGCCTTTTTCGTTCGACCGTGCGAGCGGGCGCAGGGCGCGCATCAAGAGCTTGGCCATGACGCCGTTGTTGACGGCGAGATTGGAGCCGACGAAGCCCGGGTGCAGACAATTTGCGGTGACGCCGGTTCCCTCGAGGCGGCGTGCGAGCTCGCGGTTGAAGAGAATGTTGGCCAGCTTGGACTTGGCGTACACCTTCATCGACAAATAGCGCTTGCTGCTCTGCAGATCGTCGAAGTCTAGCCGGCCGCCCGAATAGGCATGAGCGCCCGAGGCGACGCTGACGATGCGCGCCGGCGCCGATTCGATGAGGCGCGGCAGCAGCAGGTTGGTGAGGGAAAAGTAGGCGAGGTGGTTGACGGCGAAGGTCATTTCGAAACCGTCGGCGCTTTCCTCGCGGCCGAGCATGACGACGCCGGCGTTGTTGAGCAGGATGTGCAGCGGCCGACCGCTGTCGAGAAACTCCTCGGCGACACGCCGGATCGAGACCAGGGAGGAAAGGTCGGCGAGGAGAATGTCGATGTCGCTGTTGTCGGTTTCAGAGGCGATCTCGGCGGCCACCCGTTGCGCTTTCTCTCTGTTGCGAGCGATCAAGACCATCGTCGTCCCGCACGCGGCAATGGCGGAGGCGGCGGCCTTGCCGATGCCACTGGTCGCCCCGGTGACGATGCAGGTCTTGCCGCTCAGGTCGGGACGCTGGTTCGCTTGGCCGTGCATGTTCATTGCGTCCGGCATCTACACCCCATTGTCAAGGCGAGTCCGGCGCCGAACGGCAGCCTTCGATCGGTGGTGCGTTTGCTGTCAGGATCTTGGAACGGCCAGCGGCCCGGAGGGATACGGCCAGATTCGCCCCAGGCCGAAGACGGCGCGCACGCCAATCCAGACGACGACGACGATCCAGACGTCGCGCAGGTCGCTGCCGGCGGAGTTTTCGAGCAGGAACAGTGCGGACATTCCGAGGCCGGAGGCGAGCAGCATGGCGTTGCGCAGAAAGCGGTAGTCGCCGCTTCCCCAGTGAATGCCGTCGGTGGCGAAGGAGACTGCGTTGATGGGTTGGGCGCAGGCGGCGAGCCACCATGCGGCGCGAAAGGCTTCGCTCGGCGCCGCGCCGAGCAAGGCCTGAGCGACGACTGTGGTCGAAGCGAGCATCGCCAATGTCGTCGCGGCGCCGGTGGCGACCGCCCAGGCGCAGGCGAGGAAGGCGACGCGCAGAGCGGTCGTGCGATCGCCGCGTCCGGCGAAATAGCCGACCAGGCTCTGCGCCGTCGAGGCGTAGGCGTCGAGCAGGAAGGCGGTGAAGATCCACATCTGGCGGATGGCCTGGTGGGTGGCACCGTCTTGTACGGAAATCAGATTGGCGACGCGCGTCGTGTGCATGAGGAACAAGAGCAGCATGCCGGTGCGCACGAAAAGGTCGCGGCCGATGGCGAACAACCTCAGCGGCTGGTCTGGCGAAATCGGCGGCACGATTCCATGCCGCCCGTGAAAGAGGGCCAGGCCGGCCGCCGTGGCGACGACCTGGCTGAGGACCGAGGCCCAGGCGGCGCCGGCGATTCCGAAGGCGGGAATCGGTCCAGCGCCGTGGATGACCATCGCGTCGAGGGCGATGTTGAGAAGGTTGGCGCCAGCGGCAATGTACAGTGGCGTGCGCATGTCCTGCAGGCCGCGGAAGGCGCCGAGCACGGCGTGGCCGGCGAGGATGGCGGGACCGCCGAGCAGCCGGATGCGCAGGTAGGTGACCGATGCTTCGCGCGCCGCCCCGCTGGCGCCGAAGAGCGAGCAGAGCTCGTCGGCGATCGGCAAGAGGGCGAGCGCCAGGAGGGCGCCGAGCACGACGGCTAGTGAAAGTGCCGTGCCGGCGGCCCCGGCGATGGCGTCGCAATCGCTCTCTCCGGTGGCGCGGGCGACTTCGGTCTGCGTGCCGATGGCGAGGAAGTTGAAAACCCAGAAGACTCCCGTCAGCAACGACGTGGCGACACCGAGCCCGGCCAGCGCCGGGCTTCCCAGCCTGGCGACGAAGGCGGTGTCGACGAGTCCGGTGAGCGGCTCGGCGATCAGCGAAACCAGCACCGGTAGGGAGAGCCGGACGAAGGTCCGGTGTGGTTGACTCGTAAATGGATGCGGCGTCGTCACGCCGGGGTGAGCAGCTCGTCCGTCCACCCCTCGAGGTGAGCGGTGTCGTTCAACACCAACAAGCGCGCTGTTCGATCTCCGTCGAGCGTCAGGCGGGAGATCGACGTGTTCATGACGAACAACCCGGCCAGCGCCGTGATCGGTATTCCGGCCAGGCCGGCGATGGCGGCGCGGATGGTGCCGCCGTGCGTGACCAGAACGACTCGGCGATCTTCGTGTCGCCGGGCGATCTCGCGCGCCGCGCCGCTGATCCTCTCGGCCATCGCGTCGTACGACTCGCCGCCCGGAAACGGTATGCGATGCCAGTCGGCGGCGAAGAGCTCCGGGTGGTGGTCCTGCAATTCGGCCTTGCTCATGCCGAGCGCGGTGCCGACATCGATCTCGCGCAAGTCGTCACGGCGCGCCAATTCGACGCCGAGCGCGTCGGCGATGGGTTGCGCAGTTTGCACGGCGCGCCGCAGATCCGAGGTGTAGACTGCGACGACATCGCTGTCGCGCATTCTGCCGGCGATGCGCTGCGCCTGCCGGCGGCCGAGTGCGTCGAGCTCGGTGTCGGAATGTCCCTGGAAGCGCTTGGCGGCGTTTTGTGCCGTCCGCGCATGGCGGATGAAGATGAGCTCGACCATCGGGTCAGCCGCGCTTCATGCGTTGCAGTTGGCGGCGTTCCCTCTTGCTCGGGCGCCGCGCGTGGGGCTCTGCGGCTTCGGCGCGGTCAGTAGCTGCCTGGCGCGGTGGCGGCGGTGGTGTGAGGTCGTCGTAGAGCGCCTGCGCGACGCTCGCCGGCCCGCGCCGTTCGGCGATGGCGACGATGCGCCACCGCTTTTCGAACGAGCCGGCCTGGAACGACACGACATCCCCGGCGCGCACGGTTTTGTGAGGCTTGGCTCCGGCGTCGTTGACGCTCACCTTGCCACCGCCACAGGCCTGGGTTGCCAGCGAGCGCGTGCGAAAGGCGCGGGCGGCCCACAGCCAGCGGTCGAGGCGGGTCGAGTCGTCTGCGGCCTTGGCCATGTCTCAAACCCACGCGAAAGGCGGCCGGAAATCAATCACGGCGTTGGTTGCCGCGCCGCGCGACGGCGGTGGAAGGGAGGCCGGAGGGGGGGCCTCCCTTCCACCTGGGGCTGGCCGCTCACTTCATTGGGGGGGAAGCGGCCGGGGAAGGTTTTGGTTCGATTGTCCTTTCGACTGTCTGGGCGACGTCCTCGTAGGCGACCGCCACCGCGACGACGAGGGCGGCGATGACGACGGCGGCGTACACTGTGCTTGCGAGCAGCATCTTGAAGCCCATGAAAAGCTCTGGCGAAATGGCATCACTGGGATAGGGTAGAAACATCGTCGCACCTCACTCCGCCGCAGCGGAGGGCTCGATGCTTCGAGCCCTCCGCTCAGGCGGCTACGCTGTGTCTTTCATCGACACTCGCGGTATTGCTCTTGACCTCGGCGCCCTCGAGGAACCATTCCATCGGTCGCCCGGTGTAGCGGGAGATCCGGAAAAGCACCTCCGTCGAGGGGATTCGGCCGTTCATGTAGTTGTAGATCGCCGAGAGGCTCACTCCGATGTCGTAGGCGAAGGCCTTCGGCTCTTCGGCTACGACCTCTCTGAGTCGGTCGGCTACCACTCTTGCGTCGAGCTCGGTCATTCTCAGGTCCTCCATCCTTTTTTCGCTTTCTCTCGTTGTGGGTGACCGCCGGCCGGGTCGGTCACCGGTTGTGCCTGTGCCCGCGAAGCACAGGCGAAAAAAAAAGGGCCGCCGGATGAATCCGGCGGCCCTTTTTCTCCTCGTATCGAGAGAGGAAGTTGCTCAGGAGCTACCTCCTCTGAAGGGACCGCCAGACAGTCTCACCGGACGAATCTTCGTGCAGACGAACGTCGACGCGAGATTCGGGCGATGCATCGCCGGCTTGCACCACACACTGGCCTGCGCCGCGGCGTGGTTCTTGGAATCGCTGAGGGTCCACATGGGTTTTGCTCCGAAAAGTTCCTTGCTTCGTGTTGCAGACGTTCTAGCTCCATTTTTCCCGCCAATGCAAGCCTTGCATTCACACGAGTGTGGAATTCGCTTGCCGATGCGGAGCTGTAGAGTGCCCGCGGAGGGTCGCCAAGAGCCTTGATTTGTGGGAGAAACGGGCGTGTAGGGCCGACTAGGCGAGGGGCTGAGTTGAAGAAGAGAACAAAGGTCGGATTGCTCTACGGCGGTCGTTCGGGCGAGCATGAGGTGTCAGTGCGCTCGGCCCGCTCGGTGGCGGCGGCAGTCGACCGCGAGGCTCATGAAATCGTCGTCATCGGTGTCGAACGCAGCGGCGTTTGGCGAGTCGTTGGCAGCGAGAGCTTCCCGGCTGCGGAAAGGGTCTCTGCGGATCTCGGCGCAGCGGTCGCGTTGGCACATGGCGGACACCTGTTGAACATCGACACGGGTCGGGAAATAGCGCATCTGGATGTGGTTTTTCCGGTCCTTCACGGACCCTATGGCGAGGATGGAACGGTCCAGGGAATGTGCGAGGTGCTCGGCCTGCCGTGCGTCGGTGCCGGCGTCCTCGGTTCCGCCATCGGCATGGACAAGGACGTGCACAAGCGTCTGCTGCGCGATGCCGGTCTGCCGATCGTTCCTTTCGAGGTGGTTCGCGCCGACGAGTGGAACGGTACGCCTGACGCAGTGCGCCAGCGCCTGCGCGGTCTCGGGCCGACTCTCTTCGTCAAGCCTGCCAATCTGGGATCGTCGGTGGGTATCTCCCGCGTTGGCGCCAGCGGCGAGCTCGATCCAGCCTTGCGCCTTGCCTTCGAATACGATCGCAAGGCGGTGATCGAGAAAGCGGTCGATGCGCGCGAGATCGAGTGTGCAGTTCTAGGCAATGACGAGCCGCGGGTATCGGTAGCGGGCGAGATCGCGCCCGGCGAGGAGTTCTATTCCTACGAAGACAAGTACGCCGCCGGCAGCACGGCCGAGTTGCTCATCCCGGCGCCGCTCGAGCAGGCGCTGCAAGAGCGCATTCGCGCCATGGCGCTGCGGGTGTACGAAGTGCTCGAATTGCGCGGCATGGCGCGTGTCGATTTTTTCGTCGAACGCGAAAGTGGCGAGATTCTCGTCAACGAGCCAAACACGGTCCCGGGGTTCACTTCGATCAGCATGTACCCCAAGCTGTGGGAAGCGTCCGGGCTTCCCTATCCAGCGCTGATCTCAGAATTGATCCGCCTGGCCCTCGAGTCGTCCGCCAGTCGATGACCGACTGAGGGGAGGAGTCCCCTCGGACTCCTACGATCTCTTGCGGGCCCATCAAAAAAGGACGCTGTGGTAGCGCCCGCGAAATTTGGGGCGCGCGACGAAGCAGTGGTGTCGGAGAGAAGGGGTCCCCTCGAACCCCTACGCTCCTTTGCGGGCTAAATCTGGCCGAGAGTGCGGTAGGTCGCTTCTTCGTCGAACGGCTTCCAGCCGAAGATGTTGCGCAGGTGCTCGCGCGAGATGATGTACTGGATCGGCCGTCCGATGAGCCATTCCGCCGTGTAGCCGATGGGATGAATCGCGTAGTAGGCAAGACGAAGAGGATGCAGGACGCCGTCGTCGTAGCGATCTTCGATGTAGCGGTCCTGCATGTCGTCGTGGGCCAGCGCCGTGCCGGCGCCGAGGCACAAGGACATGGACAGAGCGATTCCGATTGCCACCATCAACTTCTTCATAGCTTCTCTCCTGGCTCGTGTGTTTCCAGCTCATGCGAGCTTACCCGTCACCCGGGTCACTGACAACGTCGAAATTGCAAAAAATCGCCCATCGTAGCGGCAGCTAGCTCGCATTATCGTCGTTGTAGCCGATGAGCGAGATTTGTCTGCCGGCGGTGCCGCCGGAGCGCCGATGCGAGAAGAAGTCGGTGTCGTTGCAGGCCGTGCAGCCGCCGACGGTGTGAACGGCGTCGGCGGCGACGCCGCGGCGCAGCAGAATCTCGCGATTCGCCTGGCGCAAGTCGAGCTGGCCGCGCGAGGTGGCGGGTCGCCAAGCATTCGGCATGGCACCCCACGCGTCGATGAGTCGCTGGCCGATTTCGCAGTCGACTTCGTAGCAGCAGCCATCGATCGCCGGGCCGAGGGCGACCTGCCACTCGCCGGCGTCGATGCCCAGCGTCGTCTGCCCGACTTCGAGGCCGCGCGCCGCGATGCCGGCGACCGTGCCGCGCCAGCCGGCGTGCAGCGCCATGACGGTGCGGCGGCTCGGCGCCACCAGCAGGATGGGCACGCAGTCCGCCGTCGATATGGCCAGAGCAACACCGGCGGCGCGAGTCACCAGGCCGTCGGCGGTGCCGGCGGTGGAGATCGGTCGCGCCGGGGCCGTGTGAACTTCGAGGATGTCGGCGCCGTGAACCTGATCGACGCGAGCGACGCTCATCGGAGCGAGCGAGTCGCAGAGGGTGCGCCAGTTGCGATCGACGGTCGCCGGATCGTCGCCGACTTTGTACGACAGATTCAGCGCTGCCAGGTTGCCGCGACTGTGGCCGCCGGCGCGGCCGTAGAAGCCGTGTCGCAGCCCCGCGATCGATCGCCAGGCGCCGGCGCGCAGTGCCGGGGGTTGGCTGCGCTCAGGATTCGGATTCGCCGTCGCGCGGGCCAAGAACCCGATCCGCCGGGGCGACGCCGGCAAACGGCTCGCCCTTTGGTCCGGTGCGCACACCGCCGTGCCGGGCGACGGTGCGCAGGGTGTTGGGGTTGACCCACGATACGCCCTGCACGCACGGCTTGGCCTGGCCGTCGTCGTCGATCTGCTCGTAGCTGGGGTAGCCAGTGCGCGAAAAGTTGGAGACCATCCGTTTCGCCATTCGTGCGACCATAGCGCAAGTGGCCGGCCAAGAAAATCCCCGATCGGTGAGGCTCCGCGCCGCTATCAATTGAAGTGGCATCGGGCGGCTGCTATGCAACGCGGGCTGCGCCAGGCGGCATCGGCGCGCAGATTCGCGACGGCAGGGCAGGGCTGTGTTCTCCCGGCCAGGGATCTTGCCAATGGATTACAAGCAGACACTCAACCTGCCCAAGACGGACTTTCCGATGCGCGCCAACCTGGCCAAGCGCGAGCCGGAAATCTTGCGCCGCTGGCAGGAAGCCGGGGTGTACGAGAGGTTGTTGGCGCAGAACGCCGGCAATGAGTCGTACGTTCTGCACGACGGCCCGCCCTATGCCAATGGCGACGTCCACCTGGGTACGGCGCTGAACAAGATCGTCAAGGATGTGATCGTCAAGGTCCAACTGATGGCCGGTCGCCACGCGCCCTACGTACCCGGTTGGGACTGCCACGGCATGCCGATCGAGCATCAGGTGCTGCGCAAGCTCGGTTCCAAAGCGCGCGAGATGCCGCAGCTCGAAATTCGCCGGCGCTGTCGCGAATTTGCCGAGAAGTATGTCGACGTGCAGCGCCAGCAGTTCCAGCGCCTGGGCGTCTTTGGCGATTGGCAGAATCCGTACCTGACGATGTCGGCCGAGTACGAGGCGGGTATCGTGCGCACCTTTCGCAAGCTGGTCGAAGGGGGCTTCGTCTATCGCGGCTTGCGGCCGGTGCATTGGTGTCCGACTTGCGGAACCGCGCTCGCCGAGGCCGAGGTCGAGTACGCCGATCACGAATCTCCGTCGATCTACGTGCGCTTCCGCTTCACCGGTAGCGCCGAGCAGGCGGCATCGATGGCCCGCGATGATGCGGACCGGCAGGAGTTGGCTGCCGCCAAGGACGCTTTGTCGGCGGTGATCTGGACGACGACGCCGTGGACGCTGCCGGCCAATCTGGCCGTATGCTTGAACCCTCACCTCGACTACGTGGCGATCAAAGTCAGCGGCGAGTATCTGATCGTCGCCGACCGCTTGGCCGATGCGGTCGTCGAGGCGTGTGGTTTGACTGTCGACGGGGCGCGAAAGATTCCGGTCGATCTGTCCGCCCTCGACGGCGCCGACTCGTTGCGTCATCCCTTCATCGACCGTTCGGCGAAGATCATTTTCGGCACTCACGTCACCGCCGAGGCGGGTACGGGCTGTGTTCACACCGCGCCGGGGCATGGATACGACGATTTCCAGATCTGCCAGAGCTACGACATCGACGTCCTGACCCCGGTCGATGCGCGCGGTCGTTTCACCGGCGACGGCGGCAAGTACGAGGGGCGCAAAGTCTTCGAGACCAACGACGACATCGTCGACGAGCTGCGCGACGGTGGGGCGTTGCTGCAGACGGAGAAGATCACGCACCAATACCCGCACTGTTGGCGCTGCAAGAAAGCACTGATCTTTCGCGCCACCGAGCAGTGGTTCCTGCGTGTCGATCACCGCGATCTCCGCAAAACGTCGCTGCGCGAGATCGACGAGGTTCGCTGGACTCCGAGTTGGGGGCGCGACCGCATCTACCACATGATGGAGACGCGTCCGGATTGGTGTTTGTCACGCCAGCGTGCCTGGGGTGTGCCGATTCCGGCCTTTCGCTGCGACGCGTGCGGCGAGCATCATACCGACGGCGCCATCGTCGGAAGGATCGAAGAGATCTTCGCCGCCAAGGGTTCCGACGCTTGGTACGAGATGCCGGCGGCGGAGTTGCTGCCGCCGGGGTTTCGCTGCACCTGTGGTGGCGCGGCGTTTACGCCGGATGAGAACATCCTCGATGTCTGGTTTGACTCGGGCTGCTCGCACGCCGCCGTGCTCGAGCCGCGCCAGCTCGGAGTGCCGGCCGACCTCTACGTCGAGGCGGTCGACCAGCACCGCGGTTGGTTCCAGGTGTCGCTGATCACGGCGGCGGCGACCAACGGCGCCGCGCCCTACCGCGGAGTGCTGACGCACGGTTTGATTCTCGATGCCGGCAAGAAGAAGATGTCGAAGTCGCTGGGCAACGTCGTCGCGCCCGACGAGATCGTTTCCAAGTACGGCGCCGATGTCCTGCGCCTGCTCTTCGCCTCCGTCGACTTCACCAACGACACGGCCTTTTCCAAGGGCCTGGTCGAGCCGTTGCTGGAGAGCTACCGGCGCATTCGCAACACCAGTCGCTTTCTTCTCGGCAACCTCGACGGCTTCGATGCGCAGGCACATGCGGTGGCGGATGCCGACCTGCCCGAGCTCGACCGCTGGATTCTGCAGCGGGCCGATGAGCTGATCGACCGCTGCCGGGCCGCATATGACACCTTCGCCTTCCACCAGGTCGTTCAGGCCGTCGTCAACTTTTGCGCCGTCGACCTCAGCGCGCTCTACCTCGACATCGCCAAGGACCGGCTCTACTGTTCGGCGGCGAGTGACGGCGGCCGGCGGGCGGCGCAAACGACGTGTTGGCACCTCGTGGCGACGCTGAGCCGCCTGATGGCGCCGATCCTCTCGTTCACCGCCGACGAGATCTGGTCCTACGTGCCTGGGGCGACGACCGCCACGGTTTTCGAAGCGGGGTTGCCGCAGCGCCGCGCGGCGACCGCCGATGAGGAGTTGGAGCAAACCTGGCAGAGCTTGTTGGCGCTGCGCTCGGATGTCACCCGCGCTCTCGAAGAGGCGCGCCAGGCGGAGCGCATTGGCCATTCGCTGGACGCCCGGGTGTCGCTGCGCGCAGGTGCGGAGATCCACCAGATGTTGGCGGAGCGCGCCCTGGATTTGCCGAGCCTCTTCATCGTCTCGCAGGTAACCCTCGAGAAGGACGGCGAGGACAGCGCCGTGAGCGCCGTGGTCGAGCCGG
Source organism: uncultured Binatia bacterium (SeqCode) (assembly GCA_965216585.1). GTDB lineage: Bacteria > Desulfobacterota > Binatia > HRBIN30 > CADEER01 > CADEER01. Next base: position 3,579,165 of record CBDCGC010000003.1, read on the forward strand.
CGCTTGGCGCCAAGTGCGGGCGCTGTTGGAACTTCGCCGAGACGGTCGGTGCCGATGCGGCGCACAGCGAGCTCTGCGCGCGCTGTGTCGGAGTGCTCGCCGCTGCGACGGGCACGTAGCGATGCGCAAGTGGAGCTTTGCAACCGCAGTGGTCGTCGCGGTCGTCGCGCTCGACCAGCTCACCAAGTGGTGGATTCGCGAATCGGTTCCGCTCTACTCTTCCTTCCCGGTCATCGAGTCGGTCTTCCACATCACCCACGTGCGCAACCCGGGTGGTGCGTTCAACTTCCTCGCCGGTGCCAACGAGGCGTACCGGTTGCCGTTCTTTCTGCTCATGACGGCGGTCGCCATCGTCGCGCTGATCTACTTCCTGCGCGAGATCGCGGTCGAGCAGAAGGTGCTGCTCTTTGCCGTATCCGGCGTTCTCGGCGGTGCGCTCGGCAATCTCATCGACCGCGCGATGCTCGGCGAGGTCGTCGATTTTCTCGATTTCCACTGGGGCGCGTACCACTGGCCATCGTTCAACGTCGCCGACTCCTTCATCACCGTCGGCGTCGTCATTTTGCTGGCGCACTCGCTCTTCTGGTCCGAGCCGGCGGAATAGTGAAAAGAAAAGGCCGGCGTTCTTGGAACGCCGGCCTTTCGTCGTGCAGAGCGACTCGCGTGCTCAGCAGTCGTAGTAGAGGACGAACTCGTACGGGTGCGGCCGCAGTCGCTGCTCGTTGACCTCGTTATCGAGCTTGTACTCGATCCAGGTGTCGATGACGTCCTGGGTGAAGACGTCGCCCTTGAGCAAGAACTCGTGATCCTCGGCCAGGTGGTCGAGGGCCTCTTCGAGGGAGCCCGGCATGCTCGGGACGTTTTCGAGCTCCTCGGGAGTCAGCGAGTAGATGTTCTTATCGAGCGGATCGCCGGCTCCCAGCTTGTTCTGAATCCCGTCGATGCCAGCCATCAGCATCGCCGAAAACGCGAGGTAGCCGTTGGCCGACGGATCGGGGAAGCGGACCTCGATGCGCTTGGCCTTGGGGCTCTGCGAGTACATCGGGATACGGACCGCCGCCGATCGGTTGCGGCTCGAGTAGGCCAGATTGACCGGCGCCTCGAATCCCGGCACCAGCCGGCGATAGCTGTTGCTGGTCGGATTGGAGAAGGCCGCGATCGAGCGCGCGTGCTTGAGAATACCGGCGATGTAGTGCATCGCCATTTCGCTCATTCCAGCGTAGCCCTTGCCGGCGAAGAGCGGTTTGTTGCCCTTCCAGATGCTCTGGTGGACGTGCATGCCGCTGCCGTTGTCGAGGAAAACCGGTTTGGGCATGAACGTCGCCGTCAGTCCGTTCTTTCGGGCGACGTTCTTGATGATGTACTTGTACCACTGCAGTTGGTCGGCCATTTTCACCAGCGGCGAGAAGCGCATGTCGATCTCGGCCTGCCCGGCGGTGGCGACCTCGTGGTGCTGGCACTCGACAGCGATGCCGATCTGCTCCATCACCATCACCATCTCCTGGCGAATGTCCTGCATCGAGTCGGTCGGCGGAACCGGGAAGTAGCCTTCTTTGTAACGCGGCTTGAAGCCGAGGTTCGGCCCCTCGTCGGCGCCGGTGTTCCACTGCCCTTCGACCGAGTCGACGATGTAGTAGCCGGAGTGCTCGTTCTGGTCGTAGCGGATGTCGTTGAGGATGAAGAACTCCGGCTCGGGGCCGAAGTAGGCGGTGTCGCCCAATCCCGTCGACTTCAGATACGCCTCGGCTTTGATCGCAATGTTGCGCGGATCGCGAGAGTATTCCTCCTTGGTGATGGGGTCGACGATGTCGGCGATGAGGACGAGCGTTCTGTGCTCGGTGAACGGATCCATGATCGCCGTCGACGGATCCGGGACGACGAGCATGTCCGAGTTGTTGATCGCCTGCCAGCCGCGGATCGACGAGCCGTCGAAGCCGAAGCCGTCCTTGAACGAACCCTCGTCGAGCTCGGAGATCGGAACCGTGAAATGCTGCCAGGCGCCTAGGAAATCGGCGAAGCGGATGTCGACGCATACCGCCTTCTCGTCTTTGACCAGTTTGAGTACCTGCTTTGGAGTCATGCCCCCTGTTCTCCCTTCTTTCCTTGAAGCCTTGCGCGCACTCGTCTTGCGAGCGCGCGATGCGGTCTTACTGCCCATGGGCTAAATCGCTTCCGCGCCGCGTTCGCCGGTTCGGATGCGCACTACCTCTTCGATCGGGATGACGAAGATCTTGCCGTCGCCGATGCGGCCCGTCTTGGCCGACTCTTCGATCGCGGCGACGACCTCTTGCACCTTCTCTTCGGTGACGATCACCTCGAGCTTGACCTTGGGCAGAAAGTCGACGACGTACTCGGCGCCCCGGTACAGTTCGGTGTGGCCTTTCTGGCGGCCGAAGCCCTTGATCTCGCTGACCGTCAGACCCTGGATTCCCAGATTGCTCAGGCTCTCTTTGACCTCGTCGAGCTTGAACGGTTTGATGATCGCTTCGATTTTCTTCATCTGTTTTTCTCCTTACGCGCGCTCGGCCACGCCGGCTGATCGCTGGTTGGTTGCGGCGATCGGCGTGGGCGGATTCGCGATGCGGTGGCGGAGTTCTATTCCAGCCTCGTCTTTCTGTAAAGGCGCTGTGTCGGCTCAGGTGTTGTACGCGCGCTCCCCGTGCTCGGAGAGGTCCAGCCCCATGATCTCGTCTTCCTGGTCGGTGCGCAGACCGAGAGTTGCATCGACGATCTTGAGCAAGACGAAGGTGACGACGAAGGAGTAGACGATCGTCGCCAGCACCGAAACGAACTGGATCCACAGCAGCGAGGGGTTGCCGCCGAGGAGCCCGTCTGCGCCGCCCGGATTGATGGCAGTGCTGGCGAAGATGCCGGTCGCCAGAGCTCCCCAGGTGCCGCCAACGCCGTGTACGCCGACGACGTCGAGCGAGTCGTCGTAGCCGAGCGAGAACTTCCAGCTCACCGCCAGATAGCAGAGGACACCGGCGACGCCGCCGATGATCAAGGAGCTGCCCGGGCCGACGAAACCGGCCGCCGGCGTGATCGCGACCAATCCGGCGACCGCCCCGGAGGCAGCACCGAGGACGCTGGCCTTGCCGCGCTGGACGTGCTCGGCGATTGCCCAGGTGACCGTCGCGGTGGCGGCGGCGATGTGGGTCATGACGAACGCCGAGGCGGCCAGGCCGTCGGCGGCCAGGGCGCTACCGGCGTTGAAGCCGAACCAGCCAAACCACAACATGCCGGCACCGAGCACGGTCAGCGGCAGGTTGTTGGGCGGCATCGGCTCGTTTGGCCAGCCGAGGCGGCGTCCGAGAACGATGGCCGCAGCCAAAGCCGCGGTGCCAGAGCTGATGTGCACGACCGTGCCGCCGGCGAAATCGAGGGCGCCGAGCTCGCCGATCCAGCCGCCGCCCCACACCCAGTGGCAGATCGGGTCGTAGACGAAAGTCGCCCAGAGGATCGAGAAGATCGCGAACGGCACGAAGCGGATGCGTTCGGCAAAGGCGCCGGTGATCAGCGCCGGCGTGATGACGGCAAACATGCCCTGGAACATCATGAAGAGAAGATCGGGCAGGTTGTCGGCGAACGGGCTCGGGCCCTGGCCGACTCCGTTGAGCATGAAATAGTCGAGGCCGCCGACGAACTTGCCTACGTCGGGGCCGAAGGCCAGGCTGTAGCCGATGACGATCCACTGGATCGAGATGATGCCGATCATGAAGATGCTGTGCATCAGCGTCGACAGGATGTTCTTCTGCCTGGTCATGCCGCCGTAGAACAGCGCCAGGCCGGGTGTCATGAAGAGCACCATCGCCGCCGAAGCGAGAATCCACGCCGTGTCCCCCGAGTCGATCGTGCTCTCCGCCGCCAGGGCCGGCCCGCTACTCAGTGCCAGCACTGCGAAGGCTGCAAATTTTCGCATTGTTACATCTCCTCCCCGAAATGCTCGCCGGGCTCGACCGCGCCGAGTTGCTGGACGCGTGCTGCCTGCGAGTCGATCAGGGGATTAACGAAAGCAAGATCAGTGCCTGGCACGAAAGAAGGCCGACTAATGGAGTTGGCCGAGCGCTGCACGCCTGCGCTGCTCGTGCAGCAGGCAGGTGCTCAACGGATGGGCAGCCTACAGGCGAACGGAAGGGCGGCCGCGGCGCTCCTGTTGGCGGCCGAGGATGCTGCCGATGAAGAAGCCGATGACGCCGCCGAGGCCGAGCAAGCCGAGGCCCGCCTGCAGGCCGATCGGTGACGCGGCCAGGGCTGGTGTTGCCGGCACGTCGCGCCGGCGTTGCACCTCGCGGTGGATGTCCTTGGTCAGCGACAGGATTTGGGAGAGGTCTTCGCGCACCTCGGGACCGATGTTGCTGGCCGCCGCGGTCGTTGGAGTTGCGGTAGCGAGAGTGCCGGGGGTCGTCGCCGCATCGACCGCCGCCTCGCCAACTGCCGGCACGGCGGTCGGCGTCGGCGCTGTGATCGGCGATCCGTCCGCGCGGGCGAGAAAGCCGGCAAATACGTATCCGGCAAAGCGCTTGTTGCGAATCAGTGCCCAGCGCCCGACGACGGCCTCGATTTCCACCGTATCGCCTCGTCGCAGGACACCCATCGATGGGTGCTCGGCCCCCGGACCGCGACGCACGTTGAGAGCGTCGGCGCCGTGCACTCGACCGGTGCCGAGACCCTGGGCAGCGGCGGTGGCGGCGCCGCCGATCGCCAGCAAGAGGATGGCGAGAGCCAAGCGCGCCAGTTTTTGGGGTCTTCGGGTCACCGCCGGGCCGTGTCGATTCTCTCAGACGTCAACTTCCTGCGTTCGCTCGCGACGCGGCGAGATGGTCGGGGTGACTGGATTTGAACCAGCGACCTCACGCTCCCGAAGCGTGCGCTCTACCAAGCTGAGCTACACCCCGCCAACGCCTGCCTCTCGACTGCGGGGTCGAGAAGCGGAACTAGTAGACCCGACGGGGGGCAATTGCAACACGCAGCAGCCTGCGCCGTGGCGCTCTTCGAGTGACCACCAGACGCTGTCGACATCAACATCCTGGCCTTGAGAGCGCTCTTCGACACGGTCCGCATTGTTTGGTTGTGACTTTGGTGATGACTATAGTCGAGTACGCTCTGCCAACTCCTCGAGGCAGTTCGAATCCACCGTTGCCGGTAGCTCGCATTGGCCTGCCCCTTTTTCTCGCTTCGCCCGTTTGTGCCGCACGTTCGAGCGCGATTCCGGTTGAGCTCGAGAATCGAGCACTGGATGTTGTTTACAACAGGGATACTCCACCGGGGCATTCGTGTCGTCGGAGGTCGTTTTATAGTTGACGTTCTATAAGGGATTCTACGTAGAGAGAATTTTCATAATCCTATTGAAAAATGAGGGGGGGGGCGATGTAGGCAAAGAAGCACCAGCCGGGAGGGAGCCATGGCAAAGAGCAGTCGTCGGGCAAGTCGCATTCGGGCCAAGCAGCGCAGGCGCGCCGAGCACGAGAGGGCGGGCAACCGCCGCCGCTTCCTGCGCCGCCTGACGATTGTCGGTGTGGGGGCAGCGGCGCTGCTGCTGGTGAGCGGAGTCGCCTGGGAGTGGGCGTCGTGGTTCGGATCGTCGGCGGTGAGTGCCTTCGAGCAGACGGCGCTCGAGGAGGCGCGCTCTCTGGACCTGCGCACCATCCCCCGCCAGAGCAAGGAGGATCTCCTCGAGAAGTGGGAGGCGCTACGCGAGCTGCGCCGTGATATCGAGGAGAACACGACACGCGTGATGCGGCTCTACCCCTCGGTGCCGGCCCTGGAGGTGGGCACCTCGGCAGCCGAGATCGCCGCCGCTCGCCACGCCGCGGTCGAGAGCCGGCGGCGCATGGCATACGACCCCGCCAGCGCCACCAACCCCGCTCTGCGCCGCTACCTGGAGAAGGTACGACGACGCGCCGGGAGCCGGCGCTGATGGGCGCCGTTCGCGCCTTCGGCGCGTCGTGGGAGGGCGAGTCGCCGACGAGCCGCACGGTCAAGCCGACCCCCCGGAGATTCCTCCAGAGATCCCCCCGCCTTGCCAAGGAGGGGGCCAGGGGGTGGTCGACCGGGCTGCGCCGTTCCCCGAGTCGCAGGCCGTATCTGGCCATAGTCACCGCATGGGCGATCCTGCTCGCACACTCAACCGCCCGCGCCGACACGCAGACCAGCTTCGGCGACCGCAGCGGCGAGGGGACGACGCCGTTTACCGGCCTGGCCCAGTCGCCCGAGGCCAATCTGTTCACCGGCTCGCTGTCGACCGGGATCAGCATTCAGGTGCCACCCGGGCGCAAGCACATGACGCCGAACCTGCAACTGGCCTACTCGAGCAGCGGCGGGCCCAGCCCCTACGGCCACGGCTGGAGTCTGACCATCGGGCGCATCGAGCGCACGACGCGCTACGGAGTGCCGCACTGCGACAGCGAGCACTTCGAGGAGTTCGTGATGATCCTGCCCGGCGGCGCCAGCGTCGAGCTGGTCGCCGAGAATCCCGCTGCCGCTACCCCGGTCATCTACCGGCCGCGCGTCGAGCAGAAGTACCTGCGCGCCGAGTACGACCGCAACCTCGACACCTGGAAGGCAGTCGACGCGGCCGGGATGGTCTACACCTTCGGCGACCCGGCTGCCAACATGGGCGACCACGCGCGGCTGAAGAGCGACGGCGAAGGGCCGTGCTCGTTCACCACGGCCTGGGGGCTGACCCGCTCGAAGGACGCCAACGGCAACACCATCGACACGACCTGGGTGGACACCGCGACCAACGGCAACCAGCTCGTGCCCGAGGAGATCAACTACGGCGGCAACGAGACGACCTCACTTGCGCACTTCCACAGCGTGGAGTTCATCTGGACTAGCAACGTGCGCCCAATGACTGACGTGTACGATGCGGAGCCTGGTCCGGTGTCCTACCGGCGTGGTGTGCGCGAGCGGATGGAGACTCGTTTGGTGGAGGTCGAGGTCCACTCTGACATGGCCCCCATCGTCAACCCGAGCAAGCCTACTCTCGTTCGAGAATACGACCTGATGGCGATCGACCCAGGTAGGGCGAATCTTCGGATCGGAACCGTCGATGCCGACGATTTCCCCGAGCAGTCGTTCGTCTACTCCGAATGGAGCGCCGACAAGCATGCTGCCGTCCCGGTAGAGGTGCCCGAACCATCGGGGAACACCAACGTTCGTACGAATAAGATCCGCTATTGGGAAGACAGCAGCCAGGACGTAGAGCGGACGATGATGGACATGAACGGCGACGGATTGCTGGATCTGGTCGATGCGCCCTGGACTGCTCTCCCGCAATCCCCTCAGTCGGCGACTTGGAACGTGTACTTGGGGACGGTTGATGGAGGGGGCGGCTTTGGGTTCGAGCAAACGGCTGCGCCGTGGACTCGCGTAGCGGGCTCAAACGAGTACTACTTGATTCGCAACGTGTTCGTCAGCGGATGCAACGACGACATGTGCACCAAGTACGACACCTTCGACATCGACGGGGATACGATTCCCGACTACGTGATCGCTGAAAATGACGGGACATGGCGTGTGCACAAGGGCCAATGGTCGGCGACCCCTGCGCCGGGAAGTGGGTACTTTGATTCGACCGTGACGGACTGGGCTGCGCCGACTGAGTACATTCGATTCTCAACCAAAGGCCCAAACTCAAAGACGCTGTATGACGTAGTCGACATGAACGGTGACGGTCTCGTGGATCTGGTGCTTCCAAATCTAGACCCGGGATCATGGCGCGTACACCTCAACAACGGAGACGGCTTCGATCAGAACTACGTGTCGCTGTCGGTGCCGGACGCAAAATACGACGCGATCTCGCGCTCAGAGGGTTTTTCCACGGATTTCGCGTTGCTCGATTTCAACGGGGACGGCCTGCCGGATCTGATCGACGACTACGAGGTAGGAACACCGCCGGGGTTGACTCCTGATCCTTGCCTGGAGTCCCTGGAGTTCGACAACATTGGTGCGACAGTCATCCACTATTGTGGCTATGTGTTCTTCAACAACGGTCAGGGATTCTCGTCCGACCCACAGCTGATCAGGATTCCGGTGACCCGTAGGCTGTTGTCTTCACAAGACCCAGATCAAGCGACCAACTACGACCTGCTGGACATCAACGGCGACGGCCTTCCCGACTGGGTCTACAACGACTTCAACGACGATCAGTGGTACGTGCTGCTCAACATCGGCGGCGAGCTCGAACGGTTGGATTACCAAGAGGAGCCGACGCAGGGGAACCCGAGCCGAATGACCCAGGTCGGATACGCCGACAGGCTGTGGAGTGGCATCGGTGGCCCGATTCGCGACGTTGACGCTTTTGCAACGGTGATCGACATGCTGGACCTCAACGGCGACGGATTCCTCGACCGCGTCGTGTCGGGCGCGGGCACCAGCGGCGATGACTGGGAGGTGTACCTGAACCAACAAGGTACCAAGCCGACGCTGCTCGACATGATGCACAACGGCCTGGGCGGCGCCAACACGATCAAGTACGAGCCGTCGAGTCATCAACTCGACGAGGAGGGCAATGGGCCCGGACTGCCGTTCATCACCTGGGTGGTGACGGGAACGCGGCTGAACGACGGCTTGTGCGTACCTGACCCGGGCGTCGACGTCTTCGGCCCGGAGAATGATTGCATCGATGAGGGCCACGAGCTGATTACGGCGACGAAATACGAGGACGGACTGTTCGCCTACGAGCTGGATCCCGGCGGAGGAATGCCAATTCGGGAGTTCCGCGGCTTCGGCACGGTGACCCAGACCGACCTCTTCGGCAACGAAACCGCCACGGTGTTCGAGCAGGGGACGAACAAGAAGGGGCTGGTGGCGTCGGTTATCTACTTCGCCGATGAGGCCGACCTCGCCAGCATCGTGCGCCTGGAGACCAACGAGTGGGAGGAAATACCGTTTCCCGGCAGCTCGCACCGCACGCAGATGTGGCTATCGTCCAACCAGCGCCAGAACCTCGACATGGGCCCGGCTGGCGAAGCGCACGACATCACGCGGTACAACGCGCCGCCGGACCTCTACGGAAACATCACCAAGACCTGGACGGTGGGCAATCTGCTTCCATACCCGGTGTACTCGGAGACCGAGTTCATCGCGCCGATTCCGGGCACCGACGGGCCGAGCGACAAGCCCCAGCACACCTGGACCTGGGACGAGCACGACGGCAGCGTCGATGGCAGCGGCAGCTCGAGCACTGCAGAGCTGTTGGAGGAGAAGCGATTCTTTTACGACTACCTCGCCTACGGGTCGGTGCTCAAGGGGAACCTGACCACGGTGGAGTCGCGGCTGATCGACGACAGCGGCGACACCTGGGTGGAGACCGAGACCGAGTACGACGCCTACGGCAACATCACCAAGGTGATCGACGCCGAGGGCCGAGAGACCACGACGGACTACACGGCCGACGGTAAGGACGCGCATCTCTACCCGATTCGGGTGACCGATGCGATTGGTCACGTCACCACGCAGTACTTCGACTACCGCCACGGCAAGCCAAGCAATGTGTTCGGCCCCAACGGCATCGCCACGCAGGTGATCTACCTCTACGACACGGCCGGGCGCATCAAGTCTGAGATCCATCCGGGTGATACGGTCGGGGCCCCGACGGTCTCTTACGACTACGACTTCCCCAGCGTGACCCCAGGCACCGTGGCCCCGCACTCGGTGGCCGAGGTGATCCGCAAGCAGGACGGCTTTGCCAACGGGCGCTGGACTCGGACGTATTTCGATGCGCTGGGTCGCCAGCGCTACCGCGAGATCCCGCGGGTGTTCAACGGCGGCATGAATACCAGTGTGGTGCGTGCCGATCAGGTGAAGTTCGACAGGGGGGGCAACATCAAAGAGCGCCGCCTGCCGTATCTGGACGGCGGCAACAACTCCGGTTGGATCACTTATACCTATCACCTCAACGGCAATGGCTCGATCACCGATCCTCTCGGGCGGGTGCGCTCGACAAAAGGGGCAAACAAGCAGACGACGGTGACCAGCTACCTGGGCGAGAAGACGGTCACCTTCGACCAGGAGGGAGACAAGACCGAGAGCTACACCGACGCGATGGGACGCGGGGTCGGGAGCGAGGTGTACAGCCTGGAAGCCGGCGGCAGCTTCGCTCTGTACTCGACCTCGGAGTCGGTCTACGACGGCCTGGGGCGCCTTTTGGAGGTGTACCAGAACCGCGAAGACGCAGATATTCCGATGAAGGAGATGCGCTACGACACACTGGGGCGCAAGATCGAGACGGTCGACCGCGACTCGGGGGTGTGGACCTACGGCTACGACAAGGTGGGCAACCTGATCTGGCAGGACGATCCCAAAACGGACCAACACGTGCAGATCTGCTACGATTCGATCGACCGGCCGACCCGGAAGTGCTCGACAATCGTCGACAAGCCGGGTGTTCCGTACCTGATCTGCGCGCCGTTTGCCTGTAACGGAGACATGGAAACCGTCTACGAGTACGACGACCCGGCGGTGAGCTATTCGGATGGGCGATTGACCAAGGTGATCGACAACGCTGGAGAGATGAGGGTCACCGGCTACGATGCGAGGGGACGCCAGACGGGGATGGTGCGCATGATCGACGCCGGCATTCCCGGCGAGCCGGCCGGCGAGGCGCACTACTCGTACGTCTACAACACCACCAACGAAGTGGTGGAGACGACCTACCCCGACGGCGAGGTGGTGCAGGTCACCTACGACGAGAGCGGGCAGCCGGTGAACCTGAGCAACACCGACGGGTACTTCTATGCGCAGAACGCACAGTACAACCTCTTCGGCCGACTGACCCGCCTGGAGAAGGGCAACAACACGACGGACACGGTGGAATACTACTGGGGGAACAGTGGAGATCCGTTGAGGAACCACCAGCCGAAGAGAATTTCGGTCGCCAAGACCACCACCAGTGGCACGACTACGCTGCACAAGCAGTATTACGATGGCTTCAACAAGCGCGGCCAGATCACCAAGATCAAGGACGAGAAGAACCAAGGCACCCACGCCGCCAGCAACGGCGCCGTCTACGGCTACGACTTCCTCGGCCGCCTGAACAGCTTCAACCCGGATGCCACCGGCGCGCCAACCATGGCATACGACTACAACAAATGGGGCAACATCACCATCAAGGGCGGGCTGACGCTGAGCTACGGCGACCCGACGGTCGCGGGCGCGCAGCCCCACCAGGTTACGTCCGCTGCCAAGGGCGGTGGCGCCTCGAGCGTCTCACACGACGCCAACGGCAACCGCCTGACGCTGGTCAACGTAGGCGCACAGGCGCAATACGACGGCGCCTTGAAGTACGACTCGCAGGACCGGTTGTCCGAGGTGAACATGGGCGACGGCACCGACGTCTTCTTCTACTACGACGACGGTGGCCAGCAGAGGGCCAAGGCCACCTACGACGGGATGGGAGTGCTGACGGGCTTGAGCAAGTACTACGCGCCGAGCATCGAGGTGCGCCCCGACGGCAAGACGATGAAGTCCTACTTCTTCGGCGGCCAGCGAGTGGCCACGCGCATCGTGAGCGACTCGAGCTGGCAGACCTCGCCGCCGCTGGCCTCGCTGCAGTGGCGCTCGCCCGTAGAGGTGGCGATGCAGTGGGCGGACCGGCCGGTGCTCATCGTCTCGCTCAGCCAGAGCGCGCAGACCGCGGTGCTGACCAGCATGGGAGTGCTCTTCGTCGCGCTCTTTCTCATGCCGGCAAGTCGGAGAAGAAGAGCGGTGGTGGGAGTGCGCCTGGGCCGAGCCCCGGCGCTGCTGCTGGCCATCCTCTTTGCCACGGGTACGCTGCCGTGGCCGATGCTGATCCAGCCGGCCGAGGCACAGTGCCAAGGCTGCGAGTGCCCGACCCCGACACCGGGGCCGGGCGAGGAGCTGCGCTACTTCCACTACGACCACCAGGGCTCGCCGGTGATGATCACCGACGAGAACGGAACAGCGACCGAGCACATTCGCTACAATCCGTACGGAGAGGTCAGAGCGAGGTTCGACACCGCCAAGCTGCCCATCCCCGAGCCCGGACCGGGAGACATCCGCTACGAGTACACCGGCTACGAAGCCGAGCGCACCACCGGGCTACTCTACGCCAACGCGAGGTTCTACGACCCGATGCTCGGCTCCTTCACCAGCCACGACCCGGCGGCGGAGTTTTGGAGTCCGTATACATACGTCGCGTGGGACCCGGTTAACGGAACCGATCCGACTGGTAGGGACTTGGGCTTTGGCGCGCTGCTCGTTGCCTTTCTAGTCGGTTTCGCGGCTTCGGCGATCAACGCTGCAATCAACGGGGCGACTTTCGGCGACGCACTCAAAGCCGGTCTCATTGGAGGTAGTCTCGCGGTAGTGTCGGCGGGGGTTGCCGATAAACTTTTGATCCCCGCACTAGGGAAGCTTCTTGGGGGTGTTGCACAGGCTGCTGGAACAACGGGGAAAGCCTTGGCTCAGGATATTCTGTTCGTGTCGGGGATTGGTCAGGCTGGGTACAGCGCTTCAGAGGGCGATTTCAGTGGCTTGATTGGGGTAGGTATTGGTCTAGCGGTTGGGGCCTTGCCGAAGGGGGCCGAGCGATCTGAGGGTACGTCCCTCAGCGAGGCGAAGGGGCGAGCGACCGACTATGGCTACGAATCGGTCAGGGAAGCGAGGCGTTTAGGCTTCCAACCGTCGTCGAACGACTTCAAGTTGCAGCACGCGGCTACGACTTGGAAAGGCACGGTTGAGATAGCCACGTGGCTCACTGGGGCAGATAGCGGGCTGCTTCACTATCTTGGCAGGGTGGTCGCGGCACCGTTAGCACTTGGAGCAGGCATTGGATACGAGCTGCAAACGGCTATTGGGCCAATCAACAGCCCCTCGTATCGATTCTTCGATCAGCAGGGATTCATCGACTGGGCGTGGGACACGCCAGGTGATCTTCTTGCGAATAGTCTGGGTGCACTCGTAGCACTTACACCGCTTTCGCCCGAGACGACGCTCTCGGTGTTCCGCTACGGCACTCAACTTATTCCCGGGCCGAATCATGTTGGAGGTCACATTTGCCCAGACTACCGGTGTGTCAGTTCAGCGGGAGGCCCGAATGGTATACCATACTAGGCGCGAGTGCATCGTCGTTCTGACAACGCTGCTCCCGGCCCTGGGCGCCCTCTTGCTTACCGGCTGCCGGAGTCAATTTGATGACTTTGTAAACAAGCTCGACTCGATTCGGTACAGCGGCCCTCCTTCCGATAGTGAAATCGAGGCTTTGGTTGGCTCTACTGTGTTGATTAGTTTCCGGTGGGGAGGGAATTCGTCGATTCTTCACTCGACAATGGTGGTCGGACAAATAGTGTCTTTCGATAGTTCAGTCGTTCGGGTCAAAACCCACGATGGGCGCGACGGGGCATGCATGCCGGAACCGTATTGGAAGCTGCTTCTCGAGCGCGAGCGCGTGGCGGCACCGAGTGATGATTCCGGAATAATATCGGTTGCAAGGAAATGGATTGATAGGATGTTTCCCACGGATCCGACTTCTGAGTGCAAGTAGGCGGCAACGGCAACCGCCTGACGCTGGTCAACGTAGGCGTGCAGGCGCTGTATGACGGGGCGCTGAACTACGACTCGCAGGATCGTCTGTCCGAGGTCAACAGGTCAACATGGGCGACGGCACCGACGTCTTCTTCTACTACGACGATGGCGGCCAGGATCCGTTCGCTGCGCTCACAGGGGACGTTGCTAGGTTGTTAGTTTTCTTCGGTAGGCGGCGACGCTGGCGCGTGAGATGCCGAGATAGCGCGCAACTTCCACCGGGCGTATCCCTTTCTTCACCACCGCCAGCTCCACCAAGGCGCGCCTCGCCTCGCAGACTTCGCGGCTACGGCCACGGTTCACCAGGGCTTCGACTTCAACTCCGGTCGCTCGCGCCACCCGTCTTGCCAACTCCGGGAGATCGGCGCCTTCCAGCTCGTATCGCACCTCGCGGTCAACCTTCGTTCGTTTGGCCGCTCGAGTTGCAAAGTGGTTGTCTCCCAGCACCTGACCGCCGAACCATAGATTCCTTGACCGCTCCGGCGCGGGCGTGGGCGAGGTCGATCGGGGCCACTGCCTCCGCGTGGTACTACCGCAAAGGTCCGTTCTCTGCCCCTCCTCGACGCCATCGGCGACGAATCGCCGGTACGCCCGAAATCCGCCGATCCGTTCGAGTACCTCCGCTGTATCGAGCCATGCGCGCGGGTTTTCCCCGACGTAGTCGTTGTGGCTGCTCCATTCGTAGTGTTCGGGGCCGTCGACAATCCGTGCGCGAACGGGATTCAAGTGGACGTACCGGACCAGCTGCAGGAGATACGCATCTTCGTCGCACAGGACGGACTTGTATCGGTTCTGGAACAGATGACCTACGCGCCTGTAGCGCAGGTTGAATGAGCCGGCGTATCCCGTGAGAAGACGACCCATGAAGTGACCGAGTCGGCGTGCCCCTTCGCGCCGCACCACCAAATGAAAGTGATTGGGCATGAGTACGTAGGCAAACAGTCGCATGGGAGGTGAAGCGGGGTCGGACCAACGGACAGTTCTGAAATCGTTGATGAAAACTGCTGCTAGATCGTCCCAGGAAAGCTTGCGCGGCGCATTTCCACCCGAAAGTCGTCGCGCTTTGGTATTGCAGCGGCGTCGGGAGATTGCTGAAGGGCGGGTGGTGTAGGTGGGGTACGAAGTCGGAAAACGCCGGCTCGACAGTGAAGGGACTATCTCGCGCCAAGAGCGCAAAGCTCGCCAAGGATTTGGTTGTTCGGCGTGCGTTCGAGATCAACCAGATTCCTTTCCGCAACACGCAGCAGCCTGCGCCGTGGCGCTCGAGATTACCTTGCCGGTCGCTCCGGCCAAGAGACGTCGAGGGTCAGTCCCCGGACAGCGTCAACCTTGACCTGACAGCCCCGAGTGAACCCCCGGGACGTTCGTGGGGCGCGCGCTTTCCAGAGCTCTCCATGTAGCGTGACCTTCCCGACCAGCCAGCCATCAGATTCTTGAAACTCTTTTGCGACCGTCGCTAGCTGCCCGACCAACGATTCACTTCCCGTCGTGACCGGTTTGTTCCGATCCCACGCCACAAAAAATGAAACCCAGAATTCCCATCTCGCCGCCGAACAATCCATCGAACGCAAGAATTGCAAGAACAACTGTTGACACTAGAATGACAGTTTGAAGTAGGTTGATTGCCCAATCCATGCCGTCTCGCTGATTCGGGTTGCCGAAATGATCAAGGGCAGCAGCAGTGCGTGACAAGGGATAGGACTCTTTGGATTGGGGTGGCCAGTGAAGGTGGACTTCAACGGCTCGGCGAAGCCGCGCGGGCTCGGTGGTCCGCGAATCCAGCGGGTGTGGCGGGTTGTGTTGGCGCAAACCTTTACGGAAAGGAGTGTGGGATGAGTGATGAATTTGGCGACGTAGACGAGGACGCAGCTGCCGTCGAGGAACGCCCACCGCTCGATCCCGGGCTGGCGGGAATGGCCTTGCAGCGACTTCGCGACCAGCAGAACCTCGGCGGGGGAATCCTCGCCGGCGCCGTTGCGGCGCTCGTGGGAGCGGGGATCTGGGCGCTGGTGACGGTTCTGACGGAATACCAGATCGGCTGGATGGCGGTCGGTGTCGGATTCCTGGTCGGCATCGCGGTGCGCGCCGTCGGCAAGGGTATCGACCAGGTGTTCGGGATCGCAGGCGCGGTGCTCGCCTTGCTCGGCTGCATGGCCGGCAATCTCTTGACCATCTGCTACTTCGTCGCTCAGCAAGAAGACATCCCGCTGATGACGCTGCTGCCGCAGCTCAACTTCGACATCGTCAGGGAGCTGATGATGTCGACCTTCTCGCCGATGGATCTGTTGTTCTACGGAATCGCCGTCTACGAGGGATACCATCTGTCGACGCGCGATGTGACGGATGAGGATCTGCGGGAAGCGGTAGGTCCGATCGCGGGGTGAGCGAGGTCGGTTGCGGCTCGTCGGTGCCCTCCCAAAAACAGTTGGGGTACGTTGGGCCGGCGACTCGCGCTGGCCGCAGACGAGTGTGGGCCGTGCTTACGCGCGGACGCTGCCGGCGGTGTCGGCGGCGCGGCGCAGCTCTTTGATCGTCGCTTCGTAGTCTTTGGTGGCGAAGATGCCGGTGCCGACGACCAGTACTTCGGCTCCGGCTTCGGCGATGCGGCCGGCGTTGCCGGTTTTGACGCCGCCGTCGACTTCGATGGCGAAGTCGAGGCCGCGCTGCTCTTTGCGGCGTTTGGCGGCTTCGATTTTGTCGAGCACGGTTTCGATGAAGCTCTGGCCGCCGAAGCCGGGATTCACCGACATGAGGAGGAGGATGTCGATCTCGTCGAGGACGAGGTCGATCGTCTCGAGCGGCGTCGCCGGGTTGAGCACGACTCCCGGCCGCGCCTTGTGCTGGCGGATGTCCTGCAACACGGCGTGCAGGTGCGGGCAGGTTTCCTGGTGGACGAGGATGTGGTCGGCGCCGGCGCTGGCGTAGTCGCCGATGTAGCGCTCGGGATTGGTGATCATCAGGTGAACGTCGAGCGGCAGGCTGGTCGCCTTGCGGATTGCTTCGACGACTGGCGGGCCGATGGTGAGGTTGGGCACGAAATGGCCGTCCATGACGTCGACGTGAATCCACTCGGCGCCGGCTTGCTCTACTGCCTCGATTTCTTCGCCGAGCCGCCCGAAATCGGCGGCCAGAATGGATGGCGCGATGGTCGTCATCGACGAAACCATATCAGGTTTGGCGAACGGTTGAAGAAACGCCTCACTGCCGCCGCAGGCGCGCGGCAAAGAACCCGTCCATGCCGTGGCGGTGTGGGAAGGTGCGCAGAAATCCGTCACCGCCGACGAGCTGGCGCGCCGCCGCCGGCAAATCGCGGCGCCCGTCGTCGATGGCGAAGTCGGGATGCGCGGCCAGGAAGTCGGTGATGCGATGCTCGTTTTCCTGTGCCGCGATCGTACACGTCGCGTAGACGAGCGACCCACCGCTGGCGACGTGATCGGCGACGGCGTCGAGGAGGGCCGCCTGCACGCCGGCCAGCTCGCGGAGATGTCTCGGCTGACGGCGCCAGCGAATTTCCGGATGCTGGCGCAGCGTGCCGAGACCCGAGCAGGGAGCATCGACGACGACGGCGTCGAAGCGGGTGGACGATCGCAGGGGAGGTTGGCTGGCATCGGCGCAGGCATGCGCAATGTCCCCGCCACTGCGCGCCGCGAGCTGGCGCAGGCGCCGTAGCCCGATGCGGTTGCGGTCGAGAGCAAGGACGCCGTGGCCGCGTTCGGCAAGGTGCGTGCTCTTGCCACCCGGCGCGGCGCAGGCGTCGAGAACCCCAACCGCCGCGGCTGGCACGAGGTGGGCGATCAACTGCGAAGCCTCGCCTTGCGCCGTGACCAAACCGCGCTGCCAGAGCGAGAGCGTTTCGATGGGGGCGCTCGAGTGGATTTCGATCCCGTCCGGACTGTAGGCGGTGGCGGCTGCCTCGCAGCCGTCGTCTTGCAGGGCGGCGATCGCTTGGCTGCGTCCGATGCCGTTGCGGTTGACGCGCAGCACGGTCGGCGCGGCGCAGTTGTTGGCGGCCAGGAGGAGCTCTGCATCGTCCCGCCCGAGCTCGGCGATCCACGCTTCGACCAACCAGGGCGGGTGTGAGTTGCTCACGGCCAGGTGGGCGGCGACGTCGCTTGCCGGTGGCAGGGCGATGCCGTCGCGCTGGCGCAGATAGCGCCGCAAAAGGGCGTTGACGAGTGGGGCGGCGGCGCCATTTTTGTGGAGCTTGGCGAGCTCGACCGAAGTGTCGACGACGGCGAAGTCGGGCACGCGGTCGAGCTTGACGATCTGGAAGAGCGCCAGCCGGAGCAGGGTGCGCACCGCCGCCTCCAACCCTTTGGCCGGGCGCTCGAGGCGACCGAGTAGATAGTCGCACAGGCCCTGCCAGCAAAGTGTTCCGTAGACCAGTTGGGTGGCCAGTCCGCGGTCGCGTTGGTCGAGGTCGGCGGCGCCGAGCGCCCGCGCCAGCTCGGCGTCGGCGAAGGCGCCGCGTTCGACGGCGCGCAGGACCAGCCAGGCGAGGTGGCGCGGATCAGTCGCCGGCCCGGCCAAGTCGGCTTCCCGTTTGCAGCGTTCCGCCGCGGCAGAGCTCGCGCGCCGGCATTCGTCTGCGGCCCTCGACCTGCAGCTCGTGCGCGATGAGAACGCCGTCGCCGGTGGCGATGTCGACGCTGTCGCCGGTGGCGAGGATGGTGCCTGGTGCCGCCGCCGCATCGATCTGCTCGGCAGTCGCCCGGTGGATCTTGAGCAGCTTGCCGTCGCTGTGTGTAAAAGCGGATGGCCAGGGATGGAAGGCGCGGCAGAGGCGGGCGATTTCGGCGGCGCCGCGGCGCCAGTCGATGAGGCCGTCGGCCTTGCGGATCTTTGGCGCGAGCGTGTGCGCATCGTCGTCTTGCGGCGCCGGCCGGAGCTCGCCGCGCTGGTGCAGGTCCAACGCCTCCATCAGACAGGCCGCTCCGATGTGCGACAACCTCTCGGTCAGGCTACCGCCGGTTTCATCGGCACCGATCGCCGTCGCGCGCTGCAAGAGAACGTCGCCGGTGTCCATTTCTTCGTTCATTTGCATGATCGAGATGCCGGTTTCCGTTTCACCGCGTGCGATCGCCCACTGGATCGGCGCGGCGCCGCGGTACTTCGGCAACAGGGAGGCGTGCACGTTGATGCAGCCGAAGCGGGGCAGCTCGAGCATCGCGCTGGGCAGAATGCGGCCGTAGGCGGCGACGACGATGAGGTCGGGACGCCAGTCTTGCAAGTGTTCGGGAAAGGCGCCGCTGCGCAGTTTCGCCGGTTGCTCGACTTCGACGTCGCGCGCCAGGGCGACCTCCTTGGTCGGCGGCATGCGCACCTTCTGGCCGCGGCCGGCCGGCCGGTCGGCCTGGCAAACCAGGCCGACGACGTCGTCGGGGCCGTCGATCAGCGCCGACAAGGACGGCACGGCGAAGTCGGGCGTGCCAAAGAAGACGATTCGGTAGCGCATGTGCGGCCGCCCAGCCGGTCGCGAGCTGCTAAACGCGCCGCTCGGACGGAGTGTCGCTGCCTTCCTTGCCGTTGCCGCTGCCGCCCTCGCGTTGCATCTTCTTCAGCTTGCGTTTGTAGAGGTCGCGTTTGAGGGAAGAGAGGTGGTCGATGAAGAGCTTGCCGTCGAGGTGATCGATTTCGTGCTGCAGGGCGACGGCGAGCAGGCCATCGGCTTCGATGGTGAGTTCTTTTTCGTCTGGCGTCCAAGCCCGCACCAGCACTTCGGCACTGCGTTTCACCTCGGCCGTGTAGTCGACGACGCTGAGGCAGCCCTCTTCCCAGATGATGGAGCCGCTGCGTTCCTCGATGACCGGGTTGATGAGCTCGAGCAGGTCTTTGCCGGGCTCCTCGGTGTTGACGTCGAGCACGATCATGCGCTCGGCAACACCGACTTGCGGCGCCGCCAGGCCCACCCCGGGCGCGTCGTACATGGTTTCGGCCATGTCGGCGGCGAGCTCGTTGATGCGACCGTCGATGTTGGCAACGTCGACCGATTTCTTCTTCAGCTCGGGCGACGGAAAGGTGAGAATATCGAGCAGGGCCATCGCCCGAGCATAGCAGAGCCCGCCGTCCGACTCGACTCACCGTCACTCACTGTCGCGGGCTCAGAGCAAGCTCTGTGGATCGATGTCGACGCTGGTGCGGACACCGGGAGCGCCGCGCATGGTCTGGCCGATGGCGGCGAGGTCGCGCAGGGCTCTGCCGTTGCGCCCGCGCAGCAGCAGGTGCCAGCGGTAGCGACCGCGCAGCCGCGCGATGGCGGCCGGCGCTGGACCGAGCACGGCGACGCCCTCGGGCGCGCGACCGCGCAGGGTGTCGGCGCAGCGGCTCGCCGCCGCTTTCGTTTCGTCGAGGCTTTCGCCGGCAAAGCGCAGCAAGGCGAGGCGGCCAAAAGGGGGGTAGCCGAGCTCGCGGCGCTGCTCGGCTTCGCGGTGGGTGAAATCCTCGAAATCGCCGACGGCGACGGCGCGCAAGACGTGGTGGTCGGGCAGCAGGGTCTGGATCATGACGCGCCCCGGGCGTTCGCCGCGACCGGCCCGGCCGGCGACCTGGACGAGTTGCTGATAGGCCTTTTCGCCGCAGCGGAAGTCGGGCAGGTGCAGGGCGAGGTCGGCCATGACGACGCCGACCAGGGTGACGCCGGCGACGTCGTGTCCCTTGGTGACCATCTGGGTGCCGACGAGGATGTCGAGCTCGGCGCGGTTCCAACGCTCGAGCAGCGCCGCCATGCTGCCCTTGCGCCGGGTCGTGTCGCGGTCCATGCGGGCCACGCGGGCGCCCGGGTAGCGGTCGCGCACGAAGGCCTCGAGTCGCTCCGTCCCCCACCCCCAGGTGCCGAGCGCGTCCTGGCCGCAGACCTCGCAGCGCGGTGGTTGCACGGTGGCGTAGTCGCAGTAGTGACAGCGCAGTGCCTTCGAGCGCTCGTGCCAGGTCAACGAGATGCTGCAGTTGGGACAGGGGACGGCCTCGCCGCAGGCGCCGCATTGCATGGCACTGGCAAAGCCGCGCCGGTTGAGGAAGAGCAGCGACTGTCCGCCGCCGGCCAGATTGGCTTCGATGGCGGCGGCGAGCGGGTCGCCGAGTGGCGTGCCGCTGGCGCGGCCGCGCAGGTCGTGGATCTCGATCTCGGGCAAGGCGCGCTTGGCAACCCGCCGTGGCAAGAGCAGGCGCCGGTAGCGGCCGGTGGCGGCGTTGTGCACGCTCTCCATCGAGGCCGTCGCCGAGCCGAGTACGAGCACGCAATCGGCGAGCTTGGCACGCATGACGGCGACGTCGCGGGCGTGATGGCGCACGCCGTCCTCTTGTTTGTAGGCGCCGTCGTGCTCTTCGTCGACGACGATGGCGCCGAGGTCGCGCAGCGGTGCAAACACCGCCGAGCGCGCGCCGATGGCGATACGCGCCTCGCCGCGCGCCAGTCGGCGCCACTCGTCCCAGCGCTCGCCGCTGCTCAGGCCGCTGTGCAGCACGGCGATCGATTCGCCGAAGCGCGCGCGCAGCACGCCGACGAGCTGGTGGGTGAGCGAGATCTCGGGGACGAGGATCAAGGCGGAGCGTCCTTTGCGCAGAACCTCAGCGAGGACGCGCAGGTAGACTTCGGTCTTGCCGCTGCCGGTGACGCCGAGGAGAAGAAAGGGGGAAAAGTGGTCGAGGTCGGCGCTGATGGCGTCGGCGGCGACTCGCTGGTCGGCGTTGAGAGCAACCGCTCGATCGACGGGCCGCGGCGTGTCGAAGACCGAGCGATAGACCTCGCGCCGGTGCTGGCGCACCAGACCGAGGTCGTCGAGTTGGTTGAGCTTGCGCGTTGCGTTGGCAAACGAAGTACGGAGCTCGGCGAGCGGTACGCGCTTGTTGGGATGCCGCAGTAGATAGGCGTGCAGGGCGCGCAGGGCAGGGCGTCGCGCCAGCACATCGCTTTGCTCGAGCGGCCGAGCGCTGTAGGCGGTTTCGTAGCGCGTTGGCGCCACCTCGCGCGTGAAGCGTTCGCTGAAGGCGATCAACTTGCGCCGGCGCAGGCGTTGCAGGGATGCAACGGCACTGGCGCCGGCGTCCTTCTCCAGCTCGCTGACGGCGACCGGACCGCTGCCGCGCAGGCGGACGAGGACTGCCGAGTCGTCGCTGTTGAGGCGCGCCGCCGGTGGGGGTTCGGCGATCAGCTCGACCAACTTCTCCGTTTCGATTTGCAGCGCGCCGGGCAGCGCCGTCTGCAGGACCTCGCTCAGAGACGCCAGGTAGTAGTCGGCCATCCAGCGCAGCAGGTCGAGGAGCGGGCCGTCGATGATCGGCCCGGGGTCGAGTCGATCGATGATCTCGCGCAGCCGGGCGCGCGCAGTTGCCGCCGCCTCGATGGCGACGACTACACCCATGCAGCGGCGCGACGAAAGCGGGACGAGGACGCGCGTGCCCGCCTGCAGGTCGGCCAGGGCCGCCGGTATGGCGTAGTCGAGAGCTGCTAGCTTTCCCGCAGGCGGTACGAGGACGACCTTGGCGACGCCGCGGTTCTCGCCTGTGTCGCTCGCGCTAGACGTCGCCGCAAACCCTTCCGATCAAAGTACCCAGCGAACGACTGCGAAGCCGCCGATGAGGAGGACGACGAAGACGATCGAAAGCAGGTTGAAGTATTTGTCGATGAACGTGCGAATCGGCGGGCCGAAAAAGTAGATCAGCCCGGCGATGGCGAAAAAGCGCGTCGATCGGCTGAATACCGACGCCAGCAGGAACTCTCCCATGTCGATGTCGAAGACGCCGGCGGCAATCGTGAACACCTTGTAGGGGATGGGAGTCAGGCCGGCGGTAAACACGGCCCAGAAAGCGTTTTCGCTGTATTTGGTCGCGACGAGGTCGAAGACGTCCTGCGAGAAGACGTAGTTGAGGAAGAAAGCCGACACCTGATCCCAGAGGAAGGCGCCGATGAAGTAGCCGAAGACGCCGCCGAGGATCGATGATACGGCGCACACCAGGGCGAAGAGCAGCGACCGCTTTGGCGCCCCCAGGCACAGGGCCATGAGCAGGACGTCGGGAGGCACGGGGAAGAAGGACGATTCGGCAAAGGCGAGCGCTGCCAGGGCCCAGATTCCGTAAGGGGAATCCGCCCACTGCAGTACCCAATCGTAGAGCCGGCGTACCCAGGACAACGGTCCCGTGCCGGCGCTTTCGGGCGCGGGTGCGGCGGTGGTGCTCTCCATTCGTTTCCTTTCAACTACGAACGCACGACGCGCTGGTAGATCTTGGGCAACTCCCGTGGCAGTGCGGTGATCTCGTCGATCACCATGTAGCGGTCGTCATCGCACATCTCGCGCAGATAGTCATGCCCTGACTTGTCGACGGTGATGCAAAAGGGCGTGATTCCGGCCGCCTCGGCCTCGCGCAGGGCGACCGCGGTGTCGCGAATCCCGTAGATGTTGCTGCGCCGGTCCTGGCCGTAGTCGAAGTCCTGCGGAAAACCATCACTCAACAAGATCAAGTGTTTGGAGCGGGCGCTGACCGAGGCCATGCGCTCGATCGAATGGCGCAGCGCCGTTCCCATGCGGGTGCTGCGGCGCGGCTCCATGGCGCCCAGCCGCGCTTTGACGGAGGGGGTCAGCGATTCGCCGAAGGACTTGACCCGGTAGATCTCGACCTGATCGCGACCGTGGCCTGAGAACCCATAGATGGCAAAGGCGTCGCCGATCTCCTCCAGCGCCTGCGCCATGATGGCAAGCGTCTCTTTGGTGACGTCGATGATTCGCCGCGGCGACCTATCGCCTTTGCGCGCACCGGTGTCGTTGCTTTGATGTGGCTCGCCGTCGGCCAGCGGCTCGTCTGTCGACGCACTCATGTCGACGAGGAAGAGCGTCGCGACGTCGCGCTCTTCGCGTTTGCGGGCCACGTAGAGCCGACTCGACGGAGCGATTCCGGCGCGGGCGTCGATGCGCGCTGCGATGGCGGCGTTGAGGTCGAAGTCCTCACCGTCTTCGAGGCCGCGCACCGTGCGGTACATCTCCGGCCGGATGCGCTGGAAGTGGCGGCGCACCTCGGGCAACAGTTGGGCGTGGTCGCCGAGCGCGGTTTGGAAGAACTCCCCCGAGTCGCCCTCCAGGCCGATCTCGTAGAGTCTGCACCAGCGCGAGCGGTAGTCGGAAATCTGGTAGTCCCACTCGTCGTAGGAGTAGCAGTTGCCGTCGAGGCGCGACTCCAGCCAGCGCCGCGGTCTGCGTTGGCGGTCGTTGTCGGGGTCGCCGATGGCCTGGCGCAGCTCGTCGAGCTGGTCGTCGGGAATCTTGCCCGTCAGATCGGTGATGTAGAGGCCGAGCCCCTCGCTGTCGCCGTTGCCGCTACCCTGCCGGATGTCCATGTCGACTCCCTGCTGCAACAGGCGCTGGAGCTCCTCCGGCGAGATCGGCGCGCCACCCGACTCCTCGGTCTGTTCGTCGCTGAGCTCGAGCTCGATGCTCTCGGCGTCCGGCGACGGCGGCGGCGGGTCGGCGTCGCCGGTGACCGGAGCGTCGCCGCTCGGCGGTGTCGCTTCGTCGTCGTCGTAGAGGTCGTAGTAGATCATCTCACCGGCCGAGGTGTCGTAGAAGGAGCCGTCTGCTTCGCCGAACTCCTGGCCGAGACGGTTGGCCGCTTCTTCGAGGGAACGGGCGATGGCTTCGGCGGCGGCCAGCGAATCGGCGAGGGTCGCATCGCGACTGCGCAGCGGCCGCAACAGATCGAGCAGCGACTGGCAGGCGCCGCGATCGAGCCAAGCCGGCCAGCTCGTCGTCTGGCCGTCGACGAGGGCCAGAACGAAGAGTGCATCGAGGCGGCGCGAACGCGAGACGACGGACGCGTCGGCCCACTTTTCGAGCAGGGCGCCAGCCGCCCACGCCGCCTCACCGGCGAGGCCGCGGTAGACGCCGGCCATGGCGCAGAAGACGCGCACGCCCTCGGCGAGTGTGAAGATGTCTTCGAGCAGCGGTGGTCGTTCGTCGTCGGTCAGGTAGCGGAAGAGCGCCCGTCCCGGCGGATCGCTGGCGTCGGCGGGCAGCGCCTCGCAGGGATCGTAGGTGCCCATTGCCCGCCGCCCGGCGAGCTGCACGGCGAGAATGCGATAGAGGCGCAGGTTGTCCTCGTGCGTCGGCAGGAGGTCGATGCGGAAGGGGAGGGCGACACCGCGCTCGGCCGGAAACTCTTCGATCTCGGGGCGCAAGGTGAAGCGATCCATCGAGCGAATGGCCGACGGCTCGCCGCTCATCATCTGCAGGTACTTGCGCAGCATGCCCTGGTGCTGGTCGAGCGCGGCTGCCGTCGAACCCTGGTGAAGAACGCCCAAGCTGGTGCGCGACTCGAGAGAGAAATAGGCGAGAGCGGCGCTGGGCGCCTTTGCGGCGATGGCGATTCCACTGCCAAACCACTGCTCGATGCGAGCGCGGTCGGCCTCCTCGCAAACGCGGGGCAGCGAGCGCAGCGCGCAGACGACGGCCTGGGGGCAGTGCTTGGCCAGACGCTGCACCTGTGCGAGTCCGTGTTCGAGCTGATCGGCTTTGATCTGGCGGAGAATCGAGCCGGCGATGGGAACGAAATCGCGCACGGCGGCGCCGAGCTTGGCACCGCAGCCGGCGAGCAGACTGAGCAGTGGTGATCGCGCTTTGCGGTGCAAGGTCGCCAGAGAACCGGGCAGGCAGCGGTAGACGTCGAAGCTGGCCGCGTGGTCGAGCGGCGCCAGGGCGATGGTGATGCGCAGCAGATTGGCTTGGTCCTCGGGCGGCCACTGCTCGATCGCACGCGGGAAGGCGGCGAAGAACTCTCGTTCGCGTACGCGTGGAAAGAGTGCGCTGGCAGCTCCGGCGAGGAGCTGGAAGGCGGCCGGTGACAAGGCCGGGAGAACGTCATCCGTGCTGCCAAAGAAGGCCTGGGCGAGGAACTCTCCCTGCCAGCCGTGCTGCGAGTGGAGACTCACGCCCGCCTTTGCCCAGGCGGCGAGGGTTGCAGTCGATACCGGCGCCTTCGCCGTCAACCAGGGGGCGGTGTTGGTGAGGAAGAGTCCCGCGAGCTTGCTCGAGGTCTCGGCGATCGCGATCGCGGTTTCGCACCAGGTGTCGAGGCTGGCCAGCGCGTCGCCTGCCAGGTTGTCGACCGGTACCGAGAAGAAGGCGTTGGCGCCCGCCCGCGAGACCGGGTCGCAGCCGGCGATTCTCTCTCCCAGCGCCACCCAGGCGGCGAATCCGTCGGCGCCGAGCGCGCGCCGGGACGAGGCTGCGTTGCGGTAGTAGCACTGCGCCATCATGGCCGATGAGGCGGCCAGGCGATCGCCGATGGCGAGGATCGAATCGTGCGTCGCAGAACCCAGCTCAGCCGCTTCGCGGTGGGCGCGGGCGCCGTCGGCGTCGTTGAGGAGGTGCGGGCCGAGCCACAGGCTGCGTACGGCGCTCGTCACACGCGTTCCTTCAATTGCCGAAGATGGTGCAAACCACCTCGTCGATGGCGCGCTGGCTTTCCGCGTCGTCGGTGAGCGACTTGCTGATGGCGACCTCGCAGGCGCGACGCGCGGCAATGTCGAGCGTGATCAGCCGGCCGGCGTAGATCAGCAGCCGAGTGCTGGCGCCTTCCTCGAGACCGGAGGCTTTGAGGTGACGGATCTTTTCCCCCAGCTTGGCGAGATCCATCGCCGTGTCGAGGTCGACACCGCTCTCGTGGGCGATGATCTGAGCTTCTTTGTCGCGCGCCGGGTAGTCGAACTCGATGGTCACGAAGCGCTGGCGGGTCGAGTGTTTGAGATCTTTGAGGACGCTCTGGTAGCCCGGGTTGTAGGAAATGACGAGCAAGAAGGAGGGATGCGCTTCGATGGTTTCGCCGCGCTTGTCGATCGGCAGCATGCGCCGGTGGTCGGTCAGTGGGTGGATGAGGACCGTCGTGTCCTTGCGCGCCTCGACGACCTCGTCGAGATAGCAGAACGCGCCGCTGCGCACGGCTTGGGTCAACGGACCGTCGACCCAGATGGTTTCGTCGCCCTTGATCAAGTAGCGGCCGACCAGGTCGCTGCCGGTGAGGTCCTCGTGGCAGGCGACGGTGATCAGATTCTCGTTGCCGTCGCCGTTGCCGCCGAGGCGGCTGGCCATCCACTCGATGAAGCGGGTCTTGCCGCAACCCGTCGGGCCTTTGAGCAGCACCGGGAGGCGACACTTGTAAGCCGCCTCGAAGATCTCCTCCTCGTCGCCGATGGGCAGGTAGTACGGGGTGTTCTCCGGCATTCTCTTACTCCGCGATGCTGGCCATTACCCCGCCCGAGGTGGCGTCGACCAGATCGATCTCGATGCGATCGTTCGATTTGAAGCGCCTCTTGCTGTCGCGGATTCCCGAATGGAGGCGTTGCGTGAACTTCTCCCTCACCATCGGCGGCATGCCGGCCATGGGAAACTCGCGCAGCACGACCTTGGCCGCGGTCTCCGAAGACCATTGAATCGCGTCGATGCGCGGTCCGACGATGGGGTGCGAACGAAACACCGCTTCGACGGCCTGGCGCAGGGTGCCGCGTGGCCCGGCGCCGGCGCTGTCGCCGGCATTGGCGTCGACCCGCGCCAGCAAGTGCCGGACGCGCTCGCGTGCCTGGTCGTCCGGCGCCAGCTCGACGGCGCGGTGCAAGGCGGCGAGTGCGAGATCGGTGCGTCCGGCGGCGCGGTAGGCGATGGCCAGGTTGAACTGAGCCTGGAAGAAGGTGGGATCTTCCTGCAGCACGGCGAGATAGGTATCGATCGCTTCCTGGGCTTTGTCGGCCGCCAGTAGCATCGTTCCCATGTCGGTGCGCACGCCCTTGTCGCCGGGCTCGATGGCGAGGACGCGCCGGTAGTAGTCGAGGGCGATTCCCGGTCGGTTGCGATCGTAGGCGATGTTTCCCAGGCCGCGCAGCGCGTCGATATCCTTGTCGTTGCGGTCGAGCACGTGCTGGTAGGCCTGCGCCGCCTCTTCGAGATAGGTGGGATTTACCTGGCCGGCGCGGAAGAGCACGAAGGCCAGTTGTTTCCATGCATCGGCGTTCTCGGGCTGCTCGGCGGCCAGCGCCTGCATGCGTTCGATGACCTCGCGGACTTTTTCGGAAACCTCGACCGGTGGGTGGTCGCCCGGCATTTGCGACCCTTCGCCGATCGGCGGCGCCGGATTGCGAACGATCGGCGCGTTGGGCGGTGGCTGGGTGCGATAGCCGAGTCCGATCGCCAGCGCGCCGGCGCCGAGCAGCGCGCCGAAAACGATCAGCGGTGCCCAGCGCGCCAGGTTGAGGCCGCTGCGGGCGGTTGCCGTGCCGGGCAGGGGCGCGCCGCACTCGATACAGAATGCCGCTCCCGGTTGGGTGCGTTCGCCGCAATGGGCGCAAAAACGGACGGCAGGAGTGTGAGTGTTCATTTGGGAATTTCTTGCGAAGGGCGGGAGGTGATGCGGGGAGCCGAGAGTAACAGAATGTGTAGCAGCCAACGACCCGGGCGTGAATACGGTGCGATTCCGATCGTCGGAGCACCCATGCGGGCGATCTTCCGCCGACCGCGCGTTTGCGCTAACGTCTTTTTCGTAACCCCCGGCAGCTATTAATGATGGGTAGGAAGCTCGCAGAGGCGTTTCTGGTGCGGAGGCAGGAGTGGTTGAGATGAGGGAGCACATGAAAAAGCAGAGCGGTAGCGAAACGACGGCGGTGGCGTGGCCGGTGCGTGGAGTGTCGGGGTTGTTGGTTGCGGCCATCGTTCTGGCACTGACCTTTTCGTCCTGCACCTGTCAGCGCGACATCCCGGAACCGCCGAAACGATCCTCGCGGCTGTCGCGGACGCGAAACGCCTGGGGCGGTCTGCCGACCCGCCGCGCCCCGGCGCGGCCGGAGCGGCGTGACCTCGGTCAGCGCAAGCCGATCGAGCGAGAACAGCCGACGATGCGGCCGGCGCCGCAGGCGGCAGGCGAAGAAGGAGAAGTCGAGCTGCCGGAGGACTTTCCCGGCGACATCCCGATCGTCAAAGATTCCGAGCTCTTTGGCATCCAGGCGCTCCCCGCCGGTGCCAAGAACGTTCTCTTTCGCACCGAAAAGGACGTTCCGGAGGTATTCAACTACTACCGCGACTCGATGAGCGGTGCCGGTTGGGACGTGACGCAGGAGTACCAGCGCGACAACCAGTCGTTCCTGTCGTTCAAGAAGGGGGATACCATTACCAACATGACCGTCGCCGTCGACCCGAAGACCGGCAAGCAGGTGATTGCAGTCATGTACTACGACGAGGAGCCGTTGCCGTTTCCCGAGTTCTGAGAGCTCGCCGGGACGTGATGACCCCGGCGCGAGCGCTGGCCTGGATGAGAAGCCTTGCGGCGGTCGCCCTCGCACTGCTGCTGGCCTCGGCGGTCGCGGCGACGACCTTCGTCGAGATGGACGTTGCCGATCTGGCGGCGGCCGCGGATCTTGCCGTCATCGGCCGGGTCGACTCGATTCGCAGCTCCGAATGGAGCGACGGATCGATCTCGACGCAAGTCTCGATCGCCGTCGAGCGCGTCGCCTTTGGCACGTTGGCGGAGTCCGCGACCGTCGTCGTGCGCGAGGCCGGCGGACGGGTCAACGGCCGGCGCCAGTGGCTGTACGGAACCCCCACCTTCGCCGTCGGCGAGGAGGTGTTTCTCTTTCTCCGCCGGACGGCGGATGGATTTCACCGCACCGTCGGCATGAGCATGGGCAAGTACGACCTGCGCTGGCGCGGCGGGCGCCGGGTCGCTCAGCGCGCCGCCGGGGCGGGGGTTGCGGTCATCGATCCTTCCGGCAATGTGCGCCGCCGCGGTTTTGCCGACGATTTGATGCTGGTGTCCGACCTCGTCGTCGACGCCAGGCGAGCGCATCTCGGCCGGCGCCGGCGGTCGCGGCGGCTGCGACGCGTTCCGGTGACGCGCCGGGAACAGATCGGCGAAACGTTGAGTGAGTTCACGTTTCTCGAGATCCCCGCTCGCTGGTTCGAGCCCGATGCGGGCGAGCCGGTGCGCTATCTCATCGACGCAGCCGGCGATCCCGCAATTGGCGTCGAGGCGTCGATCGACGCGGTGGAGGACGCCCTGGCGGCGTGGACCGCCGTGCCGACGTCGTCCCTGGTGCTGGAGAGCGCCGGACTGACGGATGCCGCGCCGTTGAGCGGCTGCCCCGACGTCAATCGCATCGTATTCAACGACCCCTTCGGCGAGGTGGAGGAGTTGGTGATGCAGTGCCGCGGCGTGCTGGCTCTCGGCGGGTTTTGTGACTCGGAGGAAACGCGCGTCGTTGGTGGCCGTGAGTTCAAGCGCATTCTGACCGGCAAGCTCACGCTCAACAATGGATGGGGCGATTGCCCCATCTGGACCGCCTGCAACGTGGCAGAGATCGTCACTCACGAAATCGGCCACACCATCGGCCTCGGCCACTCGCAGGACGACGACGCGACGATGGCGACCTTTTCCCACTTCGACGATCGTTGCGCTACGCTGCGCGCGGATGATGCAGCGGGTGTCACATTTGTGTACCCACTGCCGACCTCGACGCCGACGAGCTCGCCAACCCCGACCGCGACGCCCACCGTGACCTCGACACCGACCGTTACGGCGACGCCGACGCGCACGCCGCGACCGCCGACGCGGACGCGCACGCCGACGCAAACCAGAAGGCCGACGCGGACGCGCACGCCGACGCAAACCAGAAGGCCGACGCGGACACGCACGCCGACGCGGACGCGAGTGCCGACGCGGACTCCAACGGGGAGTCGATCGCCTACCGCGACAGCGACGGCTACGGCGACCGCCACGGCGACGGCAACGGCAACCGAGACACCGCCGCCCGATACCAGCGAACCCTTTCTCGTTCTGCTTCTGCGCGTCTTGCGAAGATTGCTCGATGCGTTTCGGGGGACCTTCGCTTGATGTCGAGCCCGTTGCGTTGACGACCTCGGCGTCAACGTGACGCTGCAATGGCAGTATCGTAACTGTAGTGTCGGCGTTTTCAACGATCGCCAAAGCTTTGACGTTGGTTGCGATACGGCAATGCACGCAAGTGCGGAACGGCTGATCACATGCGCACTCACTCTGGTCACCTGATGAGTCGTGTGATTCGCGAGCCGGCGTGTACGCCGCTTTTGCACCGACTTTGCGCTTTGTTTGAGCGAGTTGGAGCGTCAGGTCCCTGACGCATGCCCTTCTCTGACCCAGCAGCGGTCGGACGATAGCATTGAAAAATATGACCTTGGCACGCCTCTCGCTCTTGATCACTTCCCGAAATGGGAATGGTCAAACACATCGGCTATCGGGGGATCGCAATCGCTTTCGTATGGATTGCGGCTTGCATGGTGACTCGCACGACGGCCAGCACGTTCGTCTTGCAAAGCGTGGAAGACCTCACCCACGCGGCCGATGTAATCGTCATCGGTAGCGTCGGCGGGGTGGATGTCGATCGCGATGAATCGGGGCGCATACGTACCGTTGCCGAGCTCGATGTCGAAGTGGATGTGCTCGACAGTTTGCAAACGACTCAGATCGAAATCGTCGCTCGCGGCGGGCGCATCGGCGACGATGACCAGCGGATCTACGGCGTCGCCCGTTACCGTACCGATGAGCGTGTGCTGGTATTTCTTCGCGAAGATTCGCACGGCGTCCTGCGCACGGTCGGCATGGCCATGGGTAAGTTCCGTGTCGTCGACGATGCGGAGTTGGGCGCCGCGTTCGCACGCGAGCTCGGCGGCGGCGTGACCCTCTTCGACCCTGAAAGTGGTCGGCTCGTCGAAGAGACGGGCCCGCGCCTCCTGGCGGCCGGCGGAGTGCTGTCGCAGCTCGGTATCGCAGATCGCGTGTCCATCGAGGATCTCCTGGACGGGGTCGACCAAGTGGGCATCGCCGGCCCGGTCTACGACGCGTTCGAGTATTCGAGCTCGCGACCGGCGCGCTGGTTTGAGCCGGATTCCGGCCTCTCGGTCGGATTCAAGCTCGACGGCGGTGGCGCTGCCGGCATTGGTGCCAGCCAATCACTGGCCGCGATCCGTGACGCCTTTGCCGAGTGGACGAGCGTGAGCTCGTCCAATTTGACCCTCGTCGATGCCGGCGCACTCGGCAGCCCGCTGGCGTTTTCCGACTGCAGCGGCGACAGCCGAATCGTCTTCGACGACCCCTTCGACGAGATCTCCGACCCCTCGGGCTGCAGCGGCGTGCTCGCCGTCGGCGGCTACTGCTCCGGCTTTGGCCTCAAGAAAGTCGTCAACGGGACGGAATTCCGACCCATCGCGCTCGGCCGAGTGACGTTCAACAACGGCTTTGCCGGCTGCCCTTTCTGGAATCGCTGCTCGCTGGCGGAGATCGCGACGCATGAGATCGGTCACGCCCTGGGCTTCGGCCATTCGCCCGAGCCCGACGCCATCATGCGCAACCACGCCTACTTCGACGGTCGCTGCACGCGGCTGGGCGACGACGACCGGAACGCCGTGACTTTCGTCTACCCATCGGCCGATTCCGGACCCGTCCCGACGGCGACGTTTACCAAGACGCCCACCCCGGTCGACACCCACACGAATACACCGACCAAGACGCGCACGCCGACGCGCACGCTCACCTTCACCAAGACGCGTACGTTTACGCCGACGAACACCCGTACGCGCGTGCCGACGTGGACGCCGAGCAACACACCGACCAAGACGCGTACGTTTACGCCGACCAAGACCCGTACGCACACTCCGACCAAGACGAATACGTTTAAGCCGACCAACACCCGTACGCGCGTGCCGACGTGGACGCCGAGCAACACACCGACCAAGACGAATACGTTTACGCCGACGAACACCCGTACGCGCGTGCCGACGTGGACGCCGAGCAACACACCGACCAAGACGCGTACGTTTACGCCGACCAAGACCCGTACGCACACTCCGACCAAGACGGATACGTTTACGCCGACGAACACCCGTACGCGTGTGCCGACGTGGACGCCGAGCAACACACCGACCAAGACGCGTACGTTTACGCCGACCAACACCCGTACGCGTGTGCCGACGTGGACGCCAACCAACACCAAGACGTGGACGCCGACGAAGACGCCGACGCGGACGTTCACCAAGGTGCCCCCGACCAAGACGCCGACGCGCACGTTCACCAAGGTGCCCCCGACCAAGACGCCGACGCGGACGTTCACCAGGACGTGGACGCCGACCAGCACGCCGACACGGACGTACACGCCGACGTGGACGCCGACGCAGACGTCTACCAACACGCCGACTCACACCCATTCGCCGACGGCGACGCCGGTACCGATGATCTCGCTGGCCGGCTCGGTGCGCTACTATTCGAACGGTTCGGCGGTTTCGGGCAGCACCTTGTCTTTTGCCGACAAGACGGTGCGCACCGACTACGCCGGGCGTTTCGAGCTCGAAGCACCGATCGCCGCGGATCGCGAGCCGAGTCTGAGCGCCAAGAAGATGGGTGGTTTCGACCGCTCGATCTCCTCGCTCGACGCTGCCTACATTCTCCAGCACATGGTCGGCAAGCGCGGGCTTTCGCGGCAGCAGCTCTTGGCTTGCGACGTCACCGGCGACGGCAATGTGACCGCCCTCGACGCGGTGCGCGTCATGGAGATCGCCGTCGGCGAGATCGATCACGCGCCGGCGATGAAGACTTGTGGTAGCGATTGGCTGTTTGTCGTCGACGACGATGGCGGCGAACGAGTCCTGTCCTGCGGCGATGCCTATCCCGTCGGCCACTCGCGTAGCGGCCTCGACATCGACGCGCTGCTGCTCGGTGACTGCACCGGCAACTGGGCGCCGTCCGACCTGGCGCAAACCAGTGCTCGGCAGAGCACGCGCCGCGGCCCCAGCTATCGGGTTGGTCGCTTGAGCGTCCGTGGCTCGCGCGCCCGTCTGCCAATCTACATCCGCGGCGGCGCGCCCTACCACTCGATGGACATCGAGGTCGACTTCGCATCGACGAATCTGCACTTGCGCGACGTCAAGGCCAGACGCGGTCGCGGTCGTGCGGTCATCCAGACGCATGTTGCAGACGCCGCCGATGACCGCAGCAAGTTGGGAATCGCCGTTGCCAGCTCGGCACCGCTCAATCGCCGCCGCCAGCGCCAGGTCATCGTCCTCTCCTTCGACGTCGATGGAATCGTCGCCGGCGACGCGGTAAAGGTGAAGTCCGTGCAAGTCGACGAAACACCGCTGCGGCGGAGCGCGACCCGGCGCTGAGCCGCGCCCCCTAGTGTCCTGAACCAGAAATTCGTCACAATATTCGCCGGCCCTCGACGCCCGTGCCGGCGTTGCTCCTCCTCGAAATATGCCTGATATTCCTTCGTCGGCGCGCCTTGGCACAGGCGCCGATTGCTCGCCGAATTTTGCAACGAATTTCTGATCCAGGACACTAGCGCGATCGTCTGGTTGGCGGTTGCAATCGGATCGACGCCGGCGGCCCGGGCACCTGTCGAGGTGCTCGGGCCGTTTTCCGTCTTCCCGCCCCGACGCAGCGCTCCAAAGGTGCGCCCCGGACCACCGCGACGGTCGGCTGCGTCGAAGGCGCCGGGGATAGGCCTCGCACTCGGCAACTCCGCGCTTCACCCCACGGCGAAATCTGACCGAATTGTATCGCCGTCGACAAGGTGACGCATGGTCGCTGGCCACTTCGCACGTCATTCTGCGACCAAAGTCGTAGATTTGCGTCGGTCGCTTTGCTCTTTGCGACCTCGTGTGAATCGGTTTGTATCGCGTCTCTGTGCGACATTGCGGCTGTAGAAACGGGCAGAGTGCGCGCGGGTTTTGAAGGTCGGGCCTGAGCGCCTTCGAGATCCAGACACCGAGACATGCAAACGCCATTCTAAACATGCGGTATGACTAAGCACCTGAACATTGAGGACTTTTCCAACACTTCTACCGAATCACGGATGTCTTGTTTTGTGGTTTGTGAATTTTCGAGACGCTTTATTTCTTTCGTTGACACTCAGGGCCCAACCAGCGAGAGTCCGCCAATTGGGATGATCGCAAGGACTATTCACTGCGATCTGCCCGGGCGTTTCCAAATCCGTACGGGCCGTATCTTTCCGTCATTGAAAACTGAAACAGCACTACCGCGGGGGTCGAATTGATGGCTGCTCGAGCTTCCGTTGCATCAGCGTCGTCGCGACACTCCGTCGTCGCAAAAAACACATTCGTGTACAGCCGGGGGAATCAACACATGTCGAGAGCGATACGTTCGCTTGTGATTGGGTTTGTTGGAGTTGTAGGCAGCACTTTGCCGGTGCTGGCAGCGCCGATTTTGATCGATGATTTCGGATCGGCGTCGGCCGGTGGATCGTTGTTTCCTCCGGGTATCGTTCAGGATGGTGTGGGCGTTCCGCCCGCAGTTCAAGATTTTCCAGCGCCCGGCGCGATCGGCAATCGCAGATTGGTCGAGGCCTCGGTTACCTCGTCGATTGGAACGCAGGGGATCGTGGTCGGTGTATCACCGGGCTTGAATACGTTCTTCTACGCCTCGGATACGGACGCCGCGGGTACGTTCACTCTGACCTACGGTGAGTCTCTCGGCGGTGCGACGCCGTTGAACGCGAATCTCTCAGGAACGCAGGGAATCTCGGTTCTCGTCTCCTTCGCGGATGCCGCGTCCGTTCCCTACGACGTGACGATGACGATCACCGACATCGGGGGATCGTCGAGTTCGGTGATGAAGACGATCAATACGGCAGGTCCCATGCAGATCGACTTCCCGTACACCGACTTTGTGGGGATCAACGTAGCCGAAGTTGCCAGCATCGAGGTGATGTTCGAGCTCCCGACCGGTGCCGACTTGCACCTCGAGCTCATCGAAACCTTCGGTGAGCAACAGCAGTTCACTGCGACTCCGACCGACACGCCGATCCCGCCGTCCCCGACGAACACACCGACCAACACGAGAACAAACACACCGACGAACACTCGGACGAATACGCCGACCAACACACCGACGCAGACGCCGACGAACACACCGAGCAATACGCCGACGAACACACCGACCAACACGCCGACCAACACCAATACACCGACCAACACCAATACACCGACCAACACCAATACACCGACCAACACGCCGACGAATACGCCGACGCAGACGCCGACGAACACACCGACCAACACGCCGACGAACACGCCGACCAACACGAACACGGCGACGAATACACCGACCAACACGCCGACGCAGACCCCGACGAACACGGGCACGCAGACGCCGACGAACACGGCGACGAACACACCGACCAACACGCCGACGAACACGCCGACCAACACGAACACGGCGACGAATACGCCGACCAACACGCCGACGCAGACCCCGACGAACACGGGCACGCAGACGCCGACGAACACGGCGACGAACACACCGACCAACACGCCGACGAACACGCCGACCAACACGAACACGGCGACGAATACGCCGACCAACACGCCGACGCAGACCCCGACGAACACGGGCACGCAGACGCCGACGAACACGGCGACGAACACACCGACCAACACGCCGACGAACACGCCGACCAACACGAACACGGCGACGAATACGCCGACCAACACGCCGACGCAGACCCCGACGAACACGGGCACGCAGACGCCGACGAACACGGCGACGAACACACCGACCAACACGCCGACCAACACACCGACGAATACGCCGACCAACACACCGACGCATACGCCGACCAACACGCCGACGCAGACCCCGACGAATACGGGCACGCAGACGCCGACGAACACGGCGACGAACACACCGACCAACACGCCGACGAATACGCCGACCAACACGCCGACGAATACGCCGACCAACACGTCGACGCAGACGCCGACGAACACGGCGACGAACACACCGACCAACACGGCGACGAACACGGCGACGAACACACCGACGCAGACCCCGACGAATACGGGCACGCAGACGCCGACGAACACGGCGACGAACACACCGACGAATACGCCGACGAATACGCCGACCAACACGCCGACGAATACGCCGACCAACACGTCGACGCAGACGCCGACGAACACGGCGACGAACACACCGACCAACACGGCGACGAATACGCCGACCAACACGCCGACGCAGACCCCGACGAATACGGGTACGCAGACGCCGACGAACACGGCGACGAACACACCGACCAACACGGCGACCAACACACCGACGAATACGCCGACCAACACGCCGACGCAGACCCCGACGAATACGGGCACGCAGACGCCGACGAACACGGCGACGAACACACCGACCAACACGGCGACGAACACACCGACCAACACGCCGACGAACACGCCGACGAACACACCGACCAACACGCCGACGAATACGCCGACGCAGACGCCGACCAACACGCCGACGAATACGCCGAGCAACACACCGACGCAGACGCCGACGAATACGCCGACCAACACGCCGACGAACACACCGACCAACACGCCGACGAATACGCCGACGAACACACCGACCAACACGCCGACGCAGACGCCGACCAACACGCCGACGCAGACGCCGACGAATACGCCGACCAACACGGCGACACCAACACCGTTCATGCTGAACCTGGGCGACTTCGTGTGGCTGGACGAGGACGGGGACGGGGTGCAGGACGCCGGTGAGCCTGGTATCGAAGGAGCGCTGGTGGAGCTGTTCGAGGGCGACGGAGTGACGCCGGCCGAGGACTCGCAGGGTAACCCGGTAGTGGCGC
Source organism: uncultured Binatia bacterium (SeqCode) (assembly GCA_965216585.1). Taxonomy (GTDB): domain Bacteria; phylum Desulfobacterota; class Binatia; order HRBIN30; family CADEER01; genus CADEER01. Next base: position 3,616,360 of record CBDCGC010000003.1, read on the forward strand.
AGGTGACCGGAGCTGACGGGCTGTACAACTTCACCGGGCTGGCACCCGGGGACTACGTGGTGAAGGTGAGCGCGCCCAGCGGACTGGTGGTGACCGAGGGCGGAGTCGACCCGGACAACGACGACAATACGGATTCGAACGGAATCGCCGTCGGAGAATCGATGGCGGTGAGTGATCCGGTGACCCTGAGCGTGGGCGGGGAGCCGCCGGCCGGGGTGGACGGAGACGGGACCGACGGGAACCTGACGGTGGACTTCGGGTTCTACGAGCCGGCGGCACTGGGCAACTACGTGTGGCTGGACGAGGACCGCGACGGCATGCAAGACGCCGGCGAGCCCGGGATCGGCAACGTGGAAGTGGTGCTGATCGACAGCAACGGCAACGAGGTGGACCGCCAGGTGACCGATGCCAACGGCGGCTATCTGTTCACCGACCTGCCGCCCGGGGACTACGAGGTGGTGGTCGACGAGACGACGCTACCGGCCGGGTTCGAGCAGACGACCAACCCGGTGAACCCGGGAGCGGACTTCGGTAACCAGGCCCAGGACGGGCCGATTGCCGGAGGGTATCCGGTGACGCTGGAGTCGGGGGAAGAGAACCTGACGGCGGACTTTGGCTACAACGTGAACGCAGACGATGACCCGAACGAAGCGGCGCTGGGTGATCGGGTGTGGATCGACGCCAACGGAGACGGGGTGCAGGATCCGGGTGAGCCGGGAGTCGAGGGTGTGCTGGTGAACCTGATCGGTGCGGGACCGGACGGAGTGTTCGGCACCGGCGACGACCAGGTGCTCGATACGACGACGACCGATTCGACCGGGTTCTATCTGTTCAGCGGCCTGACGCCCGGGGCGTACCAGACCGAGGTGGACTCGACCAACTTCGATCCGGGCCAGCCGCTGGAGGGCTACACGCAGACGGGTGACCCGGACTTCTACGGCATGGCACTGCCGCCGGGAGAAGAGGACAACCTGACCACGGCGCCTGTGATCTTGGGACCGGGCGACGTGTTCCTCAACGCGGACTTCGGCTACCAGCCGCCGGCCGACGCGGACAATGCGATCGGTGACACGGTGTGGCTGGACGTCGATGGCGACGGGGTACAGGACGCGGGCGAGGACGGAATCCCCGGAGTGACGGTGGGTCTGATCCGCGACGACAACGGCAACGGGATGATCGACCCGGGCGATGAGTACATCGCGACGACGACGACCGACGAGAACGGGGAGTACCTGTTCGAAGGGCTGCCCGACGGTAGCTACATCGTGGTGGTGACCGACAGCGACAACGTGCTGGGCGAGCTCGAGCAGAGCGGCGACCCGGACGCGGTGCTGGACGGGATGAGCTCGGTGGTGGACCTCGGAGTGGGGAACAACGCACCGGAGCAGGATCTGGATCAGGACTTCGGCTACACGCCTGCGAACAACGATCCGGGCGAGGGAGTGATCGGCGACACGGTCTTCCTCGATGCGAACAACAACGGACAGCCAGACGACGGCGAGGGCATCGAAGGAGTGGTGGTCAAGCTGATCGACGAGAACGGCAACCAGATCGATACGACGACGACCGACGAGAACGGCAACTACTGGTTTGGCGGTCTGAATCCGGATGCCGAGTACACGGTGATGGTGGACACGACGACGCTGCCGCCGGGGCTGGAGAACACGGTGGATCCGGACGGGACGACCGACAGCATGTCGGTGGTGGATCTCGGAGAGCCCGGCGGGGACGGAGTCAACGATCCGGACGGAACCGACAACGGAATCAACGAAGGACAGGACTTCGGCTACGTGCCGGCCAATGACCAGGAGGGAACGATCGGAGACCTGGTGTGGCTCGATGCCAACGCGGACGGAGTCAGCGACGGACCCAACGGCCCCGACGGGCTGCCGGGGACCGATGACGACGAGCCCGGGATCGAGGGAGTGACGCTCGATCTGTACCTGGACACCAACGGCAACGGAGAGGTGGACCCGGGTGAGCCGCGTATCCAGAGCACGACGACCGACGCCAACGGGCGCTATCTGTTCGAGAACCTGCCGGTGGACGGCGGTGGCGGAGCGCCCGTGGACTACGTGGTGGACGTCACCGACGTGGACGGAGTGCTGGCGGGATACTGGCACTCGCTGGGAGACCCGAGCCTGGTGCCGGGTGATGAGATCAGCCGGCCCGATCCGTACGCGACGCAGCTGAGCATCGGATCGCCCGACGACCTGACGGCGGACTTTGGCTACTACGTGGAGCTGGCCTCGCTGGGCAACCGGACGTGGCTGGACGTCGATGGTGACGGGATCCAGGACGCCCCGGGAGACAACGTGGCCGGGGTGAAGGTGACGCTGACGATCACCTATCCGGATCCGGGCATGACGCAGGTGACGCTGATGACGTTCAGTGACACCAACGGATTCTACGAGTTCACCAACCTGCTGGCCGACGAGGACTACAATGGAGACGGGGCAGGGCCGGAGCCGACGTTCGAGGTGAGCGCGGAGACCAACCCGGGCGGGCTGCTGCCTGCGACGGTGGATGCCCCGGCGGCCACGGACAAGGACGACAGTGACGACCACTCCGGTGTGGATGCATTCCCGGTGCAGGGGCTGACCGACACGACGGCGCAGAACGACCCGAACGACGAGGGCGACATCGCCAGCTACGACTTCGGCTACGAGAGGGTGCCGACGCCGACGAACACACCGACCAACACGCCGACGAATACGCCGACGCAGACGCCGACGAATACACCGACGCAGACGCCGACGAACACGCCGACGAACACACCGACCAACACGCCGACGAATACGCCGACGCAGACGCCGACCAACACGCCGACGAATACGCCGAGCAACACACCGACGCAGACGCCGACGAATACGCCGACCAACACGCCGACGAACACACCGACCAACACGCCGACGAATACGCCGACGAACACACCGACCAACACGCCGACGCAGACGCCGACCAACACGCCGACGCAGACGCCGACGAATACGCCGACCAACACGGCGACACCAACACCGTTCATGCTGAACCTGGGCGACTTCGTGTGGCTGGACGAGGACGGGGACGGGGTGCAGGACGCCGGTGAGCCTGGTATCGAAGGAGCGCTGGTGGAGCTGTTCGAGGGCGACGGAGTGACGCCGGCCGAGGACTCGCAGGGTAACCCGGTAGTGGCGCAGGTGACCGGAGCTGACGGGCTGTACAACTTCACCGGGCTGGCACCCGGGGACTACGTGGTGAAGGTGAGCGCGCCCAGCGGACTGGTGGTGACCGAGGGCGGAGTCGACCCGGACAACGACGACAATACGGATTCGAACGGAATCGCCGTCGGAGAATCGATGGCGGTGAGTGATCCGGTGACCCTGAGCGTGGGCGGGGAGCCGCCGGCCGGGGTGGACGGAGACGGGACCGACGGGAACCTGACGGTGGACTTCGGGTTCTACGAGCCGGCGGCACTGGGCAACTACGTGTGGCTGGACGAGGACCGCGACGGCATGCAAGACGCCGGCGAGCCCGGGATCGGCAACGTGGAAGTGGTGCTGATCGACAGCAACGGCAACGAGGTGGACCGCCAGGTGACCGATGCCAACGGCGGCTATCTGTTCACCGACCTGCCGCCCGGGGACTACGAGGTGGTGGTCGACGAGACGACGCTACCGGCCGGGTTCGAGCAGACGACCAACCCGGTGAACCCGGGAGCGGACTTCGGTAACCAGGCCCAGGACGGGCCGATTGCCGGAGGGTATCCGGTGACGCTGGAGTCGGGGGAAGAGAACCTGACGGCGGACTTTGGCTACAACGTGAACGCAGACGATGACCCGAACGAAGCGGCGCTGGGTGATCGGGTGTGGATCGACGCCAACGGAGACGGGGTGCAGGATCCGGGTGAGCCGGGAGTCGAGGGTGTGCTGGTGAACCTGATCGGTGCGGGACCGGACGGAGTGTTCGGCACCGGCGACGACCAGGTGCTCGATACGACGACGACCGATTCGACCGGGTTCTATCTGTTCAGCGGCCTGACGCCCGGGGCGTACCAGACCGAGGTGGACTCGACCAACTTCGATCCGGGCCAGCCGCTGGAGGGCTACACGCAGACGGGTGACCCGGACTTCTACGGCATGGCACTGCCGCCGGGAGAAGAGGACAACCTGACCACGGCGCCTGTGATCTTGGGACCGGGCGACGTGTTCCTCAACGCGGACTTCGGCTACCAGCCGCCGGCCGACGCGGACAATGCGATCGGTGACACGGTGTGGCTGGACGTCGATGGCGACGGGGTACAGGACGCGGGCGAGGACGGAATCCCCGGAGTGACGGTGGGTCTGATCCGCGACGACAACGGCAACGGGATGATCGACCCGGGCGATGAGTACATCGCGACGACGACGACCGACGAGAACGGGGAGTACCTGTTCGAAGGGCTGCCCGACGGTAGCTACATCGTGGTGGTGACCGACAGCGACAACGTGCTGGGCGAGCTCGAGCAGAGCGGCGACCCGGACGCGGTGCTGGACGGGATGAGCTCGGTGGTGGACCTCGGAGTGGGGAACAACGCACCGGAGCAGGATCTGGATCAGGACTTCGGCTACACGCCTGCGAACAACGATCCGGGCGAGGGAGTGATCGGCGACACGGTCTTCCTCGATGCGAACAACAACGGACAGCCAGACGACGGCGAGGGCATCGAAGGAGTGGTGGTCAAGCTGATCGACGAGAACGGCAACCAGATCGATACGACGACGACCGACGAGAACGGCAACTACTGGTTTGGCGGTCTGAATCCGGATGCCGAGTACACGGTGATGGTGGACACGACGACGCTGCCGCCGGGGCTGGAGAACACGGTGGATCCGGACGGGACGACCGACAGCATGTCGGTGGTGGATCTCGGAGAGCCCGGCGGGGACGGAGTCAACGATCCGGACGGAACCGACAACGGAATCAACGAAGGACAGGACTTCGGCTACGTGCCGGCCAATGACCAGGAGGGAACGATCGGAGACCTGGTGTGGCTCGATGCCAACGCGGACGGAGTCAGCGACGGACCCAACGGCCCCGACGGGCTGCCGGGGACCGATGACGACGAGCCCGGGATCGAGGGAGTGACGCTCGATCTGTACCTGGACACCAACGGCAACGGAGAGGTGGACCCGGGTGAGCCGCGTATCCAGAGCACGACGACCGACGCCAACGGGCGCTATCTGTTCGAGAACCTGCCGGTGGACGGCGGTGGCGGAGCGCCCGTGGACTACGTGGTGGACGTCACCGACGTGGACGGAGTGCTGGCGGGATACTGGCACTCGCTGGGAGACCCGAGCCTGGTGCCGGGTGATGAGATCAGCCGGCCCGATCCGTACGCGACGCAGCTGAGCATCGGATCGCCCGACGACCTGACGGCGGACTTTGGCTACTATGTGGAGCTGGCCTCGCTGGGCAACCGGACGTGGCTGGACGTCGACGGTGACGGGATCCAGGACGCGCCGGGAGACAACGTGGCCGGGGTGAAGGTGACGCTGACGATCACGTATCCGGATGCGGGCATGACGCAGGTGACGCTGATGACGTTCAGTGACACCAACGGATTCTACGAGTTCACCAACCTGCTGGCCGACGAGGACTACAACGGAGACGGGGCCGGACCGGAGCCGACGTTCGAGGTGAGCGCGGAGACCAACCCGGGCGGGCTGCTGCCTGCGACGGTGGATGCCCCGGCGGCCACGGACAAGGACGACAGTGACGACCACTCCGGTGTGGATGCATTCCCGGTGCAGGGGCTGACCGACACGACGGCGCAGAACGACCCGAACGACGAGGGCGACATCGCCAGCTACGACTTCGGCTACGAGAGGGTGCCGACGCCGACGAACACACCGACCAACACGCCGACGAATACGCCGACGCAGACGCCGACGAACACGCCGACGAATACGCCGACCAACACGCCGACGCAGACGCCGACCAACACGCCGACGAACACACCGACCAACACGCCGACGAACACACCGACCAACACGCCGACGCAGACGCCGACGAATACGCCGACGAATACGCCGACGAACACACCGACCAACACGCCGACGCAGACGCCGACGAACACGCCGACGAATACGCCGACCAACACGCCGACGGACACACCAGCGGTGTGCGGGCTCGAGGTGGATGTGAAGTGTCAGATTCTGCCTGATGGCGAGTTGATGGACGAGTGTGTCATCCCGCCACCTTCACAAACCGAGTGTGAGAGTAAGATCAAAGCGACGACCCTGCTCTACACCGGTCCGGACCTGATGAATGCGACCGTTCAATTCGTGGGCCAGAGCGGCGCGACCTCCACATACACCAATGTGGATCTCGTTTCTGGCGAGACGCTGCTGACCAGCCAGAACGGCTACACCATCGACGCCGCTGCGAGCGGTGAGACGGATCTCGGTCCGAACATGACCGTCTCGATCAATGGAGTTTCGGAGGTGATTCACACCAGCTGTTCGCAGATCTACGCGATCGGCCAACCCGCACCGCTCAACAACCCGAAGGGCGCGCCTTCCCCGAACTGGTTCGTGGTTTCGCTGGAAGGAAAGAACGGCGACTCGACTACGCTGGGCGCCGACGTGAAGTACGTGTACTTCATTACGAATGTCGGCTCCGTGGAGGCGACTGACGTGGTCGTCATCGACAGTGAGTTCGGTGAAGTGACCGGAAGTCCCATTGCATCGATTCTGCCGGGTGACACCGCGATGTTGATGGAGACGGCGTTCGTCTTCGAAACAACGACGAATACGGTGACCGTCACCGGTGAGCCGGGGATGTGTGAGGATGAGGATGACGTAACCGTCATCGTCGATCCGCTTCCGACTCCCACGGCTACGCTGACGCCGAGCAACACGCCCGTATCGACGGCGACGAACACGCCGACGAATACCGTACCGACGAATACGCCGACGCACACGGTACCGACGAACACGCCGACGCACACGGTACCGACGAATACGCCGACGAACACGCCGACGCACACGGTGCCGACGAACACGCCGACGAACACGGTGGCAACTGAAACCCCGACCAGAACGCCGGTCGACACTGCGACACCGACGAGCACGCCGCTGCCGTGTGACGATGTGACCGCGATCGACTTCGATCATCTCGACACGGGTGAGATCGTCGATGAGCAGTTCGCGGGTCTCGGTGTCCATATCTCGACTTCGAATACCGGCGGTGGGCCCGACATCGGTATCGTCTTCGACAGTGCCAACCCGACCGGTGGCGACGTCGATCTGGGGACGCCGAACGAAGACTTCGGCGGTCCCGGAATGGGTAGTGGTGGCGAGAACGGTCAGCCAGGGCAGAACGATACGCCGCTCGGCAAGCTGCTCATCGTCGCCGAGGACGCCGTCGATGCGAACGGTGACGGATTGATCGACGATCCCGACGACGAAGCGGGTGGCGGTGTGCTCACCTTCGACTTCGATGTGCCGACGGATGTGCTGACGGTGGAGATCGTCGACATCGACGCCAGCGAGAGCGGCTCCGTGGTCGCCTACGACGACATGAACCAGGTCATCGCCAGCGTGCCGATGGCGGCACTGGGCGACAACTCGGTGCAGCGCATCGTCGTCAATGCCCTCGGCGCCAGCCGTCTCGAGGTGATCTTCAGCAGCAGCGGCGCGGTCAGCGATGTCGAGCTCTGCTTGCCTGACCTGCCGACGCCGACGCCGACCAACACACGCGTGCCGACCAAGACGCCGACCAATACACGCGTGCCAACCAAGACGCCGACCAAGACGCGAGTGCCGAGTGAGACGCCGACCAAGACGCGCGTGCCGAGCAAGACACCGACCAAGACACGCGTGCCGAGCAAGACGCCAACCAAGACGCGCGTGCCGAGTGAGACACCGACCAACACGCGTGTGCCGACGGAGACACCGACGCCGACCAACACGCCGGAGGTGTGCGACAACATCACGGTGATCGACTTCGACAATCTGGATACCGGAGAGATCGTCGAGGAGCAGTTTGCCGCGCTCGGGGTCCACGTCATGACGGTGAACAACGGTGGCGGTCCGCATCTGGGTATCGTCTTCGACAGCGCCAACCCGACCGGTGGCGACGTCGATCTCGGTACGCCGAACGAGGACTTCGGCGGTCCGGGCATGGGTGCCGGCGGCCAGGCCGGGCAGCCGGGGCAGAACGATACGGCTCTCGGCAAGCTTCTGATCATCGCCGAGGACGGCATCGACGCCAATGGTGACGGACTGATCGACGACCCCGACGACGAGGCCGGCGGCGGTGTCATCACCATCGATTTCGATGAGCCGACCGATGTGCTGAGCGTCCAGATCGTCGACATCGAGGAGACGACGCAGGGAAGCGTCGTAGCCTACGACGAGAACAATCAGGTGCTGGCCGATGTGCCGATGCAGGTGTTGGGCAACAATTCTGTACAGCGTGTGGTCGTCAATGCACTGGGTGCCAGGAGCCTCGAAGTCATCTTCCCGGGTAGTGGGGCTGTCAGCGAAGTGGAGCTGTGCCTGCCGGGTGTTCCTTCCATCGACATCCGCAAGGAGATCGAGGGACCGGATACCCGCGTGGTTCCACCCGGACAGGATGTCGATTTTGAGATTGCGGTGACCAACACGGGTAACTCCACGCTCTTCAACGTCGTCGTCTCCGATCCACAGGCACCGCAGTGTGACCGTGTCATCGGGCAGCTCGATCCGGGCCAAACCGTCGTCTACACGTGTACGGTTCCAGCTGGTTCAATCGGCGGTGGTGCGATCAGGACGTATCGAGACACCTTTACGGTGCACCAGTACGACAACAACAACGGCAACACGAATTGGGCCGGGCCGTGGATCGAGGAGGATATCGGCGCGGCGCAGAGCCCGAACGACGGCAACATCCTGATTGGCAGCAATGACAAGCTTTGGTTGGACGACAATCCCGATACCTCGGCGGTGTTGCCGAACGGACCGAGCATCCGCCGCACCGCGGACCTGAGCGGCACGACGGCGGCGACCTTGCGGTTCCGTTACGTGACGCACTCGGGTGTCGATCCGAACGACATCGTCGTCGCCGAAATTTCGTCAGACGGCATCAGCTTCGACGTGTTGCATCAGTTCGTCGGGCCCTTCACCACCGAACAGGCGATCGCTTTCGACATCAGTGACTACATCTCGAGCACGACGACGATTCGCTTCCGCGTTGCTCAGTTCTACGGCGGTAGCGGCGAAACCTTCAAGGTGGACAACGTCAAGATCACGGCCGAGGAGCCGGGCTCGCTGGTCAACGAAGCTTGCGTGTCCGGTGACGACGGAGTGACTTCGGTCGAAGATTGCGACACCTCGACGGTCGAGATCGGCGATCCGACGCCGACCGTTCCGCCGGGGGCGACGGCGACGCCGACGCAGCCGCATGCAACTGCGACCAAGACATCGGTGCCGCCGACGCGGACGCGAGTTCCGACGCATACACCTACACCGACGGCGCCCGAGCCTACATCCACGCAGGCGCCGTCGCACACGCCGACGTTCACGCCGGTGCCCGACCTCGATATCGACATTCGCAAGGACGACGAGGGCCCGAACGAGCGTATCGTCGATCCGAGCGATCCGGTCGTTTTCGAGATTGCGGTCAAGAACACGGGTGACGCCGATCTAGTGAACGTCGTCGTATCGGATCCGCTTCTACCCGCCTGCGACCGCGTCTTCGATTTCCTGGCTGCCGGCGCGACCAAGACCTATACCTGTACACTGCCGGCCGGTTCACTGGGCGGCGGCTCCGTCGATTATGCCGATACGTTCAGCACGCAGTCGTACTACCGCAACGACGGCTCGGACGATTGGACCGGGCCGTGGATCGAGAACGACGCTCAGGACGGCTATTCGCAGTCACCCTTCCAGGGCAACGTGCTGATCGGCAGCAACTACAAGCTGTGGCTCGATGACTATCCCGATACGGGGACCCACCCGAGCGCCCGCCGCACGGCGGATCTCTCGGGTATGACCTCGGCCTCCTTGAGCTTCGACTACCAGACGCATTCGGGTGTCGATCCCAGCGATGAGGTGGTCGTCGAGGTTTCCACGGACGGATCGAGCTATACGGTTCTCGAGGCCTTTACGGGATTCGCCGGTGCGGTGAGCGGTTCGCGTAGCTACGACATCTCTGCCTATATCTCGGGCACGACGACGATTCGCTTCCGTGTCTCGAAGTACTATGGTGCCTCGGGCGAGACCTTCAAGGTAGACAACGTCGTCGTCGCCGGCGAGGGTGCTGGTTCGTCGTTCGAGAATGAGGCATGTGTCATGGCCAGCGGCGGCAACGTCACCGTCGACGATTGCGACACATCGACGATCGTACCGATGGGAGATCCGATGGAGTGACCAAGGGCTACCAACCGGGGGGAGTGCCGCTCTGGGGGGAGTGGCATCCGGCTTCGGGGAAGCCAAGAAATCCCGGACGCTCCTGGCGTCCGGGATTTTTTGTCGTTGTCGTCACCAGTGACTTTTGATAGAAGGTTTCGCTGCTAGTCCGATTGAGGAGGAGAGTACTGTGAGCGCAAGACGACACCTGGTCTCGGGGGTAGCCTTTGTGGCAGTTGTGACATTTTTCGCCGCCGATGCCTCGGCGTTCGACGTTGCGATTGACGACTACAGTTCTGCCGTCAATACGGTTCAGGTCACGGTGCCGCTTGGCATGACCAGTGACGAAACCGACAGTGGCCTTGCCGTGCTTGGCGGCTCTCGGCAGGTGATCGTGGAGAGCCCCGGCTCAATCGGTACCGAGGGTGGGGTCGATCTGGGCGGCGGTGAAGTACTGCGGATCATGTCTTTTGGCCCCGGGGCGGGTAGCGTGCGTGCCATCTACGACGGAGATGGTGCCGGCTTGGGCAACGCGATCGGCTGCGCTACGGACTTCTCGATTGACTTTACCGCTGACGAAGTAGATCAGGCCACGGTCGTCGTCGAGATCGAAGATGGCGGCGGCGGTGTGGCATCGGTGTCGCAGGTGGTACCGGTTGGTGCGGGTACGCTGAGCTATCTCGCTGCAGATTTCGCCGGTGTCGACTTGACCGACATTGCATCGGTGGCGGTCGTGCTGGACGGAATTGCAGGTGCGAACGATTTTACGGCGGACGCGTTTCGTGCGACCTGCCCCGACGTGCCGGCACCAGCTCCGGCGCTGTCGAACGGAATGGTTGCCCTGGCGCTGATGATGCTTTCCGGGCTTGGATTCCTCGCGATCCGCCGGCGATCTTCATTGTAAGATCGCAACCTCCTCGACAATCGTTTGACGGATGAAACCGCCGCTGGCGGTACGATTCTGTCCGGCAGTGCGGAGTTGCCCGCCAGCACTGGTTCGCTTGGTGATTGGCACGTGAATCGCTTCTCTCCTTCCCCGCTGAGGGGAAGAGGTTGTGATTCCTGGAAAAACTCTTACTGTTACTGCTCTTTTTGCTGTGGTGGGTGTCATGGCACTCACCGTGTCGGGCGCTTCGGCATCTACGTTCGTCGCCCTGAGTCAGGAGCAGTTGTCCGAGATATCGGCAGCCGCAGTGGTCGGCTCGGTGGTCGAGATCGGCTCAGGCCGTGAGGCCGGCGACGCATCCATTCGCACCGACGTGACGGTAGCGATCGATGAGGTGCTCTTTGGCGATGTGCCGGAGGACTCCGTCGTCCTGCGTGAGATCGGTGGCCGCGTCGGTGAAAGGGAAGAGTGGACGTACGGCTCACCCCGCTATTCTGTCGGCGAGCGCGTCCTCGTTTTCATCTCTGAGCGCTCCGACGGTACCCTCTTCACGACGGCGATGGCGCTGGGGAAGTTCTCGTTGCGCACCGCGACGGATGGAAACACGGAGGTCATCCGAGATCTCGGTGAAGGGGTTCACGTTTTCGATCCGCTGACCCAAACGATCGAGCGGCCGGGCGTCGAGGTCGAGCCGCTGTCGCCAGCCGTGCGGCGCCAGCGCCAACGCGGTCCGACGCGCCGCAGCCAGAGGATCGAGGCGCCCGAGCTGGTCGAGCGCCAGACACTTTCTGAGTTCACCTACCTCGGTAGCAACCCGGCGCGCTGGTTCGAGCCGGATCAGGGAATGAGTGTTCTCTACCATGTCGACCCCACCGGCGATCCGGGTGTCGGTGCGGCCGAATCAGTCGGCGCCGTTCGCGACGCCTTTGCCTCGTGGTCGGCAGTCAGCGGGTCGCCACTCTCTCTGGGGGAAGATGCGCCGCTCCCGGAACCGTTGCCGTTCAGCGGCTGCGGTGGTGGCAACCGCATCGTCTTCAACGATCCCTTCAACGAAGTCACCGATCCGGTTTCTTGTGGCGGTGTGCTCGCCATCGGTGGTTATTGCACCAGCGGCGAAACGCGCAACGTCGGCGGTACGACCTTCCGCCGAATCGTCGTCGGCAAGGTTACGTTCAACAACGGCTGGTCGAATTGTTTTTCCTGGGACCGCTGCACCTTGTCGGAGATCGCGGCACACGAAATCGGCCATACGATTGGCCTCGGTCACTCGCCGGTGCGCGGCGCTCTCATGCGCTCGCGTGCCTATTTCAACGGTCGCTGTACCGACCTCGGCGACGACGATATCGACGCCGTGCGCTTCATTTATCCGCCGGTGGCACCCAGCACATCGACGCCGACGCGCACCCACACCCCCCTGCCGACCGATACGCGGACCCGCACCTACACCCCTCTGCCGACCAACACACCGACGTTTACGCGCACCCCGACCTACACGCGTACATCGACGCGGACCCACACTTGGACGCCGCAACCGACGCCGACGTTCACGCACACGCCTACCTTCACCCATACCCCCACGCACACCCCGACGTTGGTGCCGCGCTACCGCGTGGCGGGGCGAATCGGCTACTACATGCGCGGGGATGCGGTGGCCGGCGCCGCGGTTTCGGTCACTTCGCCCGTCATGGACGACACGACGGACTTCGATGGCTCCTTCGAGTTGCCGCCGTCGGCGGCTGGTTCGCTGACCCTGCAGGCGGCCAAGGGCGGCGACAGCGGTGGGGCGATTTCTTCTCTCGACGCTGCCTATGCGCTGCAGGCCTCTGTCGGTAAGCGCACGCTTACCGATCTGCAGAGAGTGTCGTGTGATGCTACGGGCGATGGTACGGTGACGCCGCTCGATGCCAGCCGTCTGTTGCAACTGACGCTTGGCTCGATTTCGTCTCTGCCGGTTGCCGATCGCTGCCAGAGCAATTGGGTGTTTTCGCCGGTGGCCGGCCCGGCCAGAATCGCGACACCGCCGCAGATCTCGACGCAGAGCTGCACGCCGGGATCGCTCCACTTTCCCGATCTCAGCACCGATGTGCTCGATGCCGACTTCGATGCCATCTTGCTCGGCGACTGCAGTGGTAGTTGGCTTTCCAGTGGTGAGGCACGCGCCGAGGCGAGCATGCGAGCGCGACGCGGGCGCGTCCGCCTCGGCAGAATGCGGACCCGCGGTGATCAGGTCGTGTTGCCGGTCTTCGTTCGCTCGAGCCGGCCCTATCAGGCGCTCGACCTCGACCTGCGCTACGACGAACGCGAGTTGGTCCCCGCCGCCGTCGAAGTGAGACGTGGCGCCGCCGGTGCGCTGATAGCGCAACGTGTGCTGCGTCCGGGCGTTCTGCGGCTCGCCTTCGCCTCAGCCAAGTTGGTCACACGGCGCTACGGCGTGCTTCTATTCGTGCGTTTCGACCGTGTCGCGGGCGCGACCAGCGGCGGAGCGGTCCGCGCCATGCAAGCGAGCATCGACGAACAGAGCGTGCGCGTTCTCTCCAGCGCCGCGCGGCGCTGATCGAGTCCCTTCTCCCTCAGCGCGTGGTGACGACGACGCGCCGGGTGCGCGGTCCGTCGAGCTCGATCAACATCACCGCTTGCCATGTGCCGAGTAGCAGACGGCCGTTGGCGATGGGGATGGTCTCGCCGGGGCCGAGGATTGCCGCTTTGATGTGAGCAGCGCCGTTGCCGTCGATGCGGTCGTGTTTCCACACGCCGTCGGGAATCAGGCGATCCAGTGCGTCGTGCAGGTCGACGCAGATGTTGGGGTCGGCGTTCTCGTTGACGGCGATGGCGGCGGTCGCGTGCGGTACGTAGACCGAACAAGTGCCCTCGGCGAGTTGGCTCGCGGCAGCGATTCGCCTGACCTCGGCGGTGAGGTCGACGGTGTCGAGCTTGCTTTGGCTGCGCACTTCGAGGACTTCTTGCATGTCTATCCGACCTGACCGCCGTCGACACGAAGGATCTTGCCCGTGATGTAACTGCTGTCGTCGCTGGCGAGGAAGACGGCGGCGGCTGCGATGTCTTCGGGGACGCCGGCGCGCTTGAGCGGGATGCCCTCGATCAGCGCGTCGCCCATGAAGTCGATCAGCTTGTCCCCCATGTCCGTCTTGACGAGGCCGGGGGCAATGCAGTTGACGCGCACCCCGGCCGGGGCACACTCCTTGGCCAGGCAGCGGGTCAGTGCGTTCACGCCCGACTTGGCGACGTAGTACGGCGACCCGAAGGGCGCGCATATGTCTGCGCCGACCGACGAGATCAAAAGGAGGTTGCCCTGCTTGCGCTCTCGCATGTGTCCGACCACGGCCTTGCAGGCGTAGAAGGCGCCGTTGAGATCGACGTCGATGACGCGGTGCCAGTGTTCGACGTCGAGGTCCCACACCGCTTGTGGGCGCGATGCGACCCCCGAGTTGGCGACGGCGATGTCGAGCGCCCCGAAGGTGTCGATCGCTTCTTGGGTCATTGCCTCAACCGATGGCCAGTCGGCGACGTCCGCCTGCAGGGCGATGGCCTTGCCGCCGAGCTTCTCGATCGCCACCACGGTTTCCCTGGCCGCCTCTTCATTGCGCCGGAAGTTGACGGCGACGTTTGCACCTTCGCGTGCAAAGCCGAGCGCGATACCGCGCCCGATGCCGCGCGATCCACCGGTGATCAGAGCACTCTTTCCCGTCAGTTTTCCCATCGCGCCAGCGTATAGTCGACTTGGCTGCGAGGAAAGCGGTGCACGGAAAGACGAGCGAAGATGAGTACGAACGACAGCCGAGGGCTGAAGCCCACGGCTGAGGGGGGAGAAGCCCGGTGAAGCGGGCTGAGGCGTCACCCGCTGTTCCGTCCGCATTGTTGTAGGCGGTGAACCACTCAGCCTACGAGCGAAGCGAGCTAGGAGAGGAGGGGGCGCAGCGGCTTCTGCCGTTCGGCGATGGTTCGCAAGCCCTGGCGCGCGAGGGACTCGGTTGCCGGTGAGGGGTTCTGGTCGAGGGCGTCGAGGAAGTGCTGGTAGGCGGCGGTATCCTGGTCGAAGTGGCGCATCTGGAGCAGGCCGGCACCTGCGTGAGCGTCTGCAACACCGGGTCCATTGGGATAGTCGCGCAGGTGCCGGCGGTAGACGACCAGTGCTGCCTTGGGGTGGCCGTTGTCGCTCAGCCATTTCCCGAGGCGGATCGAGTCGCCGGCGGTGAGCAGACGGCGCGACTCCGGTGGGGAGAGCTGGAAATAGTCCTCGGCGGCGCGAGCCATGTTGCCCGCGGCGATGGCCTTGCGGATGCCTTCGCCGGCACCCTCACCGCGTCCGCTGGCGGCCGCGGCGTACTCCGGTGGTCGGTCGGCGAGCTCGCGGCGGTTCAAGCCGTAGGCGATCGCCAAGCCGGCGAGAAATCCACCGATGTGTGCCCCGTGCGCGACACCTCCAACACCGCGCGAGAGCAAGAAGGGGAAAACGTTTTGCACGACGATATAGAGCCCCAGGAGAACGCGCGCCGAGACGGCCATGCGGACGAGGAAGGGAAAGAGGAGGAGAAGGTGAACGCGATTGCGGGGAAACCAGAGAAAGTAGAAGCCGAGAACGCCGGAAATGGCGCCCGAAGCGCCGACCAACGGGAGCGGGGAAGTCGGTGCGAACATCGCGTGGAAGAGCGTGGCGGCGGCTCCGGTGGCGAGGTAGTAGGCGAGGAACCGCGCGTGCCCCAATCGGTGCTCGACGTTGTCGCCGTAGATCCATAGGAAGAGCATGTTGCCGAAGATGTGGGTGAATCCGCCGTGCAGGAACATCGAGGTGAAGAGATCGACGACGCTCGGCGATGCCGGGCGATAGCCCCAGCGAAAAATCGTCAGATCATAGGCCGAGATGCTGGCCAGGATTTCCTGCGGCGTCAGCTTGTAGGACGACTGCTGGGCGATGAGGTGGAGGTACTGGTTGAGCAGCGGATCCGACGCGTCGGGCCGCGCCCAGGCCAGCGGCAGCATCAGCACGTAGATCGCCACGTTGGCGGCGATCAATGCAGAGGTGACGAGAGGCGTCCCCTCCGGGTTCGGGGAATCCCCGATTGGCAGAATCACGAAAGGCTCCGCCGAGCCGGCCTGGATCGCTGCTCGCTGTCGTCGTCTGAGTGGCGCGGCATCCTGCTACGCTAACACCGCGCCGCGATGGGTTCAAAATCCCTCGGCACTCTTTGCGGCGGCGTCTCAGTGCAGGTTGAGCTCGGGAAGGTGGAGCTCTCGTGCCGTCAGAAACCGTTGCATGCGTCGGATGACGGCGTTGGCGTCTTCCATGACGGCGCGGCGCAGGCCGGGCCGACTGGTGCGCGCGTACCAGTCGCGCAGAGCCTGTAGATCTCGCGCCAGAGCCGACATGCGCACGCGATCGCGCTCTGCGATCTGCTCGTCCTCGAGCAGTGACCGCCAGCGCGCCAGCTGGCTGTCGAGCGCGTTGAGCTCGATGTCGAGCGTGCGGTCGTCTTTCGCTGCCGCCGTCTCGCGCGACGAAGTGCCCGAAGCCCGCCGCGGGCCGCGTCGCTGTGCCTTGGGTTCGTTGAAACCAAACTTTCGCAAGACGCCGGCGACGATGCCGAGAATGCGAACGTCGTCACCGCTGATCGTCAAAGGCAGCATCTCTGGGTTGGCCGGCTGCAGGCGGATTTGATCGCCCTCGCGGTAGATCTTTTTGACCGTCACTTGCCCATCGACCTCCGCCACCACGGTGCGCCCGTCGTCGGCGGACTGGCGCGGCTCGACGATCAAATAGTCGCCGTCGTGAATTCCGGCGTCGATCATCGAGGTGCCGCGCACCCGCAGGGCAAAGACCTTGCGCCCGTTCCACAGTGACTCGGGAACGTCCAGCCGGTCCTCGACCGTATACACGTCCAGCGGCTGCCCCGCCGCTACGTCGCCCAACATGGGAATGCTGATCGTCTCTTCGGGGTGCCACTCGCGCAACTCGTCGAATGCCGGTGCCATCGATTCCATTTTCGCCTCCCTTTCGCCAACCGCGGTTGTAGGCCGGATTGGGGCAAAAGTAAAGCGAAAATTGTTGGATTGAAAGTCGCTGCGCCGGTGGGCTGGCTAGTTGAGATCGCGGCGCAGGACGGTGACGAGGTCGAGCCGCCGCCGCGGGTAGTCGCGCCACTTGGCGGCCGGTACGCCGCTGCGGCCGACGCTCTGAAAGCCCTGTCGCGTGAAGAAGTCGGCGGCGTTGGCGTCGGAGGTGCAGGCGAAGAGGTAGCGCAGACCGGCCTCCTTGGCGCCAGCGGCGATGTGGTCGAGCAAACGCCGGCCGACGCCCTCGCTCTTGAAGCGCGTCAGCGTATAGAGGCCGGCAATCTCGCCCGCCCGGGCGCGCCGGTAGGGGGTGGTGAGCAGGGCGCAAACGCCGGCGAGGTGGTTGCGGCCGATGGTGGCACCGAAGCCGTTGAGGAGGATGGCGTCGATCTCGTCGCGGCTGCGCTTCTTGAGGAAGCCTTCGCGGCGACCGCGCTCGAGCAGTCGCTCGACCTCGTCGTAGTCGTCGATGCCGAGGCGCTCGACGCGGCAATAGTCTTCGAGGGTGAACAGCGTTCCGGCGCCTTCATAGGTGTAGAGCTCGGTCGCGATGCGATCGGGCGAGCAGAGGTTGACCGCCTCGACACCGTTGCGCAGGGCCTGCTGAATCGCTTCGAGGGTGGTGCGGCGCTTTTCGAAGCCCGCCCATTCGGCGGCTCCCTGGCGCAGGGTTTCGGTCAGTACCGAATCGTCCATGAACGAAATCTGTGTGCCGCCCGGCGTCCGTAGCCCACCGCCGGCCTGGGCGATCACCCATTTCTGGATTCGCAGGCGGCTGGTGATCCACTCGGCGCGTGCCAGAAGGTGGCGCGAGGGCACGGTGGCGGCGAAGATCGGTTGTCTGCGCAGCGTGTTCCACACCGTCGCGAGCTGGCCGTCGCTCGGTCGCTCGATCGCGTGCACGGTGACCGGGTTCTTGCGCGGTGGCGGGCCGTTCACGACCTCGCCAAGTCGTTTTCTTTTTCGCGCCGGATCGCTGCAGCCGGCGAGCAGGACGACGCGCGTATGGTTGGCGGCGAGCTCGCGCAGGAGCCGCCAAGGCGCGCAGCCGGGCGCTTCGATCTCGCTGAGTCTGACCGAGATGCAGAGCGTGTTGCCGCGAAACTCATCCAGATAGAATGACTTCTCGGCCGAGCCGCCTTTGGTTTCGTAGAGGACCGGAGGGCTGGACATTGTCGTCAACCAAGAACGACGTGCATAGCACGGCGAAATGGACGAGGGTATCGACGGCTCTGTCGGCCGATCGGCCGATCGTGGAATCGGTCGTGGGTTCGCGCTAGAACGACCGCGATGCGAGTGCGGCTTTCACTTGTGACGGTTGTGTTCTTCGCCCTGACGCTCTTGGCATCGCCGATGTCGGCGCTGCGAGCGCGGCGCGGCATGGTGGCCGCCGAGCACGGACTGGCGTCACGCGCCGGAGTCGAGATCCTCCGCCTCGGCGGCAACGCGGTCGACGCTGCGGTCGCCACGGCGTTGGCGGTGGGCGTCGTCAATCCGTCGTCGTGCGGCATTGGCGGCGGTGGTTTCATGGTCGTTTTCGACCGTTCGTCCGGCCAGGTCGCGGCACTCGACTACCGCGAAGCGGCACCGCTCGCCGCCCATCGCGATCTCTACGTTCGCGACGGCGAGGTGGTGCCGGGCCTGTCGACCGAGGGCGGCTTGGCGGTGGCCGTGCCGGGCGAGATCGCCGGTGCCTTCGCCGCCCTGCAGCGCTTTGGCTCGCTGCCTTTTTCGGTCGTCGCCGGACCGGCACTTCGCCTTGCGCGAGAAGGCTTTCCGATCGAAGAGCACCTCGCCGATTCGATCGCCAGACGCAGCGAGGCGATCGGCCGTCACGATCCCCTGGCGCGCGTGCTGTTGCGCCCTGACGGCTCGCCACTGCACTTGGGCGAGCGATTGCGCCAGCCCGATCTCGCCAAGGTGCTGGAGGCGATCGGCGGCGGCGGCGCGGAGGTGTTCTACCGCGGCTGGGTTGGCCAGGCGATCGTCGCCAGCATCGTCGCGAGTGGCGGCGTGATGACGATGGAAGACCTGCAGCGCTACCGGCCGCGCTGGCGCCAGCCGGTGCGCGGCGAGCTGCGCGGCGACCGAGTGTACAGTATGCCGCCGCCGAGCTCGGGTGGTGGCGTGCTGGTTTCGGTTCTCAACACCATCTCGCACGACAATCTCGAGGCTCTCGAGCACAACTCTCCGACCTATGTTCACCTCCTGGCAGAGTCGTTGAAGTTCGCCTTTGCCGAAAGAGCGGCGCACTACGGCGATCCGGATTTTCACGCCGTGCCACTGATGCGGTTGACGTCGCTCGCCTGGGCGCGCGGTCACCGCCGTCGCATGAGCGCCGCCCGTACCTTCGATCCGCAGCACTACGGGCGCTCCTTCACCGGCGACGACGCCGGGACCTCGCACGTATCGGTGATCGACGGCGCCGGCAACGCCGTGGCGTTGACGACGAGCATCAACACCGGCTTTGGCTCGAAAGTTCTCGCCGCCGGCACGGGGATCATTCTCAACAACACGATGGACGATTTCTCCGCCCGTCCCGGCGTGCCGAACGCCTACGGCCTGATCGGCTCGGAGGCCAATGCCATTGCCCCCGGCAAACGCCCGTTGAGTAGCATGACGCCGACCGTCGTCGTGCGCGACGGCGAAGCCGTCGCGGTCGCCGGCGCGTCGGGTGGACCACTGATCATCACCGCGACCTTGCAGACGCTGCTGGCGTCTCTGATCTTCGAGCTGGAAGCGCCGGCGGCGGTCGCCGCACCGCGTATCCACCACCAGTGGATGCCGCCGATTCTCTTCGTCGAGGAAACGATGCGCGAGATCGACGATCATCCGCTGCGCCGACTCGGCCACTCGATTCGCCGCTCGGGTCGCGGTGCGGCAGTGCAGATGATCCGGCGCACTGCCGACGGCTGGCTCGAAGGGGCCTCGGATCCGCGCAAAGGCGGCCGTGCAGCCGGATGGTGAGGTGGCGAAGGGCTGGCTGGGCCGAGCCTTTCCTTTTTGGCTGAGGTTGGCCGTCAGCATCGCCTTGCTCGTCGCCCTGACGCGCGTGCTGGATGTCGATGCGATCGCCGCGGCGCTGCGCCGGGCGAGGGCGCCGTGGTTGCTGGGCGCCCTGGCGCTGTACGTTGCCAGTCACTTGCTCAACTCGTGGCGCTGGGCTCTGCACGCCGCTGAGCTCGGTATGGTCGCGCCGTTTGCCCGCTTTCGCGACGCCTACTTCAAGGGTCTCTTCCTCAACCTCTTCGTGCCCGGGACGGTCGCCGGCGATCTGGCGCGCGGACTCGACATCGGCGGCGAAGAGAAGCGCGCGGCGGCGCTGGCGTCGGTGGTGATTCATCGCGCCAGCGGCCTGGTGGCGCTGGTTGCCATCGCCGCCGTGGCGTTCTTTTGGCAAAGGGAGATTCGCGCGCCGGCGCTGGTGAGTGCTGCGGCGCTGGTGGTTCCGGCCGTTGGGTTGTTGGCGTTGGTGGTGGCGCCGTGGTTGATCGGGCCGTTGCGCCGTTTTGCCCGCTCTTCCTGGCCAGTGGCAATGATGTCGACGCTGGCGCTGGCGCTGGCCTACCACGCTCTGCAGATCGCCTGTGTGGTCTGTGTCGCGCGTTCGCTGAGCCTGGCGGCGCCGGCCGGGATGCTGGCGTTGTTCGTACCGCTGGTGAACATCGCCGGTATGGTGCCCGTTTCGGTGGGCGGCATCGGAGTTCGGGAGAGCGCCTATCACTACCTGCTCGGAGTGATCGGGATTGAAGCCAATCAGGCCCTGGCGCTCGGTTTGTCGACCTCGGCGATCGTCGTTGCCACCGCCTTGCTGGCTTTGCCGGTGTTTCTCAGGGGCAGCCGTCGAGCGCCCGACTGACGGCGCCGACCAGCTCGCCGATGGAGACGGCGCGGTTGCGATCGCGGTCGGCGGCCAGACACTCGGAGACGTCGGTGATGCCGAGCCCGATGCGAACGATGCGGATCAACTCGCCGACGACGACACTGCCGTCGGCGTCGCAGTCGCCGTCGCAGGGAATCTGAGTCGCCGTCGGCGTCGCCGATTGGCTGGGCGTCGGCGTGACTGTCGGCGTGTCGGTCGCGGTCGGCGTTGCCGTGCTGCTGGCCGTCGGCGTCGGTGTCGCCGGCGCGGTCGATGTCTCGCTCGGCGTCGCCGTCGGTGTCGCCGTCGATGTCACCGTGAACGTCGGTGTTGGTGTCCTCGTCGGAGTCGGGCTCGGCGCGCTGGGGTCGACGACGACCTGGCCATCGACGGAGAGCGACGGGCGAATGTTGCCGAGAGCATCGATGGGCAACACGCGATCGAGTTGGATGCGCGATGGTCCGAGCGGCGGATCGTCGTGGAGAGGCAGGTGACAGCGTACGATCGGACCGGAGAGCACCGGGCGTGTGTCGATCGAGCTGTTGTTGAAGAGGACGAAACGGAAGCGGCGGAAACCGACCGACACCGGCGGGTTGAAGGCCACCGACACGGACAGTCCGTGTTCGCTGAGGCGCTCGTCGTCGGTGCAAAGGCGGCTCGTGTTGACCAGGATCAGCACGCTGGTTTCGAGCACGAGGTCGAACGAGACGCTGACCACTTCGTCGGTTTTGTCGATGAGCTCGACGACGATGTCGGTGCTCGAGCCGGGTGGGACGACCGAGCCGCTGGCAACGACCCGGATCGGGGCGTTGGGTGTGTCGGTGACCGTCGGGGTCGGCGTCACACTCGGGGTGAGGGTGAGCGTCGGTGTGTTGGTCGACGTGGCGGTGTGGGTCAGCGAGGGTGTCCAGGTCGCCGTGACCGTCGGCGTCTCCGACGGTGTCAGTGTGATCGTCGGTGTCAGGCTCCGCGTCGGCGTGCGCGTGCGCGTCGCCGAGTGGGTGCGTGTCGCTGGCCGGGTTCGCGTCGGCGTCGGCGTCTTCGACCTCGACGCCGTTCGCGTCGGTGTGCGCGTGCGCGTCGGTACGAGCGTCTTGGTCCGCGTCGGCGTGCGCGTACGCGTGATCGTCGGCCGCGGCGTGTTGCTGGGGATCCGCGTCCGCGTGCGCGTCGGAGTCCGTGTCGGCAACCGCGTGCGCGTCGGTTCGGTGGTGGCGCTCGGCGTTGCCGATGCCGTCGCTGTCTCCGTCGAAGACGGTGTAGCGGTGGCGGTCGCGGTTGGCGTCGAAGACGGCGTAGCGGACGCCGTCGCCGTGGACGGTGGTGTCGCGGTCGCGCTAGCTACTGAGCCGGAGGTCGACGTCGGTGTCGGCGTCGTCGTCGGCACGGCTCCCGCGTCGGCGGCGCTGGCCGACAGGAGGAGGGCCAGGGCGGTGGCGATTGCGTTCCGGCTTTGCCGGGGGCTGCTCACGGGCTGGCGCCGCGCCGTCACTCGCCGGCAAGCATGCCGTGCTGTACGAGATCGGCGATCTGATCGGCGACGCGGCCGGCTTCGATCTCCTCGTTCTCCACCCACCACGACACCGACTGGATCGTCATCCCGACGATCGCCTGAGCCCATACGTCGGGGTCGCCGTGGCGGAAGATCTTGGCGTCCATGCCGGTGCGCAGGTTGTGCGCCGTGTCGGTGGCGAACTTCGCCTGCGCCTGACGCACGACTTCGTTGAAGGAAGCGTCGTGGCCGAAGACGATGCGAAAGAGGTCGCGGTGCTCGGCTGCGAAGCGAAAGAAGACGTCGAGTCGCCGGCGAAAGAAGCCGACGGGGTTGCCGTCGACGGCACCGGCTTCGTCCATTTTGGCCTTGAGCTGCGAGGCTGCCGAGTCCACGAGCTCGAGAAAGACTGCCTCCTTGGTCGGGTAGTACAGGTAGAACGTGCCGACGCCGACACCCGCCTGGCGCGCGATGTCGGCGACCTTGGCTCCGTGGTACCCTTTGGCTGCCAACACCTGCTGTGCCGCCATCACCAGATCTTGTGCGGTCTTGTTGCGCCGCTCGGAGGGTTTGGCAGGCTTTTCGTGCATAGCGTCTGGGTCCAGGAGTCGGTAGGCAAACGGCAGACAAGTCTGCGTGAGTAGCACACTTTTGGCAAGAGCGGTGGGCCACCCGAGCGGCGGCGGCGCTCAGGTCTGGCAGGTCGGGCAGTAGAAGGTGCTGCGCCCGCTCAACTCGATCTTTTTGATCGCGCTCGGGCAGCGGCGGCAGGGTTCGCCGGCGCGGTCGTAGACCACATGGTGGATCTGGAAGTAGCCGAGTTTGCCGCGGCCGTCGCGAAAGTCCGAGATGGATGATCCGCCGAGGTCGATGGCGCGTCGCAGGACTGTGGCGACGGCCGGCCCGAGCCTGGCGATTTCGCGGCGGCGGATTCGAGTGGCCAGCCGCCGCGGCCGGATGCCGGCGACGAAGAGCATCTCGTTGGCGTAGATGTTGCCGATTCCGGCGACGAAGGTCTGGTCCATCAACAGGGACTTGATGGGGACCCTGCGCCGGCGCAGCTTTTGCCGCCAGTCGTCGATCGACCAGTCGAGAGCCAGGGGATCGGGGCCCATTCTCGAGAGTTCTTTGAACTCGCCGAGTGCGCCGATTTTCATCAGACCGAAGCGGCGCGGGTCGTTGAAGACCAGCGTTTGGCCGTTGCCGACGTCGATGATCACGTGGTCGTGGCGCTGCGGCGCGGCGTTGTGGCGGCGCAGGTGAAGACTGCCGCTCATGCCGAGGTGGACGAGCAACGTCCGGCCGTCGTCGAGGCCGAAGAGGAGGTACTTGCCGAGTCGGCCGAGTGACTCGATCTGGCGTTGGCGCAGGCGTTCCTCGAAACCGCTGGCGATGGGGTAGCGCAGTCGCCGTTCGCGAACGACGGCATCGGCGACGACGCGGCCGGCGAGGTGAGGCTCGAGCGACCGCCGTACGGTTTCGACTTCGGGAAGCTCCGGCATGCCGCGCCTGTCGGTTCAACCGTCGAGCGCCTGCGACAGGCGGATGAAATCATCTGGCGAGAGGGTCTCGGGCCGGCGCTTCGGATCGATCCCGAGGGCCGCGAGGATGTTCCTTGCCTCGCCGCTGAGCGCCTGCAGAGAGTTCCCCAGTTGCTTGCGCCGCTGCGAGAAGAGCGCCCGCGTGACCCGGCGCAGAGCGCTGCGGTCGCCGGCGCTCAAGGTCGGCGGGCGGTGGGGTTCGAGCACGATGACGGCCGATTCGACCTTCGGTTGCGGGCGAAAGGCAGACGGCGGCACGCGAAAAGCGACTCTCGCTCGCGCTGCCGTCTGCGCGTGGACCGACAGTGCGCCGTAGTCCTTGCCACCGGGTGTGGCGCAGATGCGTTCGGCCACTTCGCGTTGCACCATGAGGACGAGGCGGCGGTAGAGGTGGGGCGCGTCGAAGAAGCGGCCGAGCAGAGGCGTCGAGATGTTGTACGGCAGGTTGGCCACTACCGTCACCGGTGCCTGGTCGCCCAGCTCCGCCTCGAGGTCGAGGCGCAGCACGTCCGCTTCGATGATGTGCACGTTCTCCTGGCTAGCGTACCTCGCCCGCAACTCGCGCACGAGATCGCGATCGATTTCGACTACCACCAGCGTCTTCGCCTTGGCGCGCAGCATCTCGGTCATGGCGCCGCGGCCGGGGCCGATCTCGAGCACCGTTCCTTCGCCGGCATCGCCGAGCCCGGCGATGTCGACGATGCGCTGGGCGAGGTCGGCGCGGACCAGGAAGTGTTGGCCGAAACGCTTGCGCGCTGGTTGCGGGTTCATGAGGCGATCGGTGTGAGCTCGTGTAGGTCGGCGATCGCCGCGGCGTTGAGTGCGAGATCGTCGCGCTGCCCGAGCTCGAGACGGCGATGAGCGGCGATGCCGATCATCGCGGCGTTGTCGGTGCAGTAGCGGAGGCTGGGAATGACGACCTCGATGCCGTCGCTTGCAGCGGTGTCGCCGAGGCGTTCGCGCAAGCGCGAGTTGGCCGACACGCCACCGGCGACGACGAGGCGGCGGCCGTCGACGTGCCGGCAGGCGGCGATCGATGTGTCGACCAGCATGTCGACGACGGCCTCCTGGAAGCTGGCGGCGACGTCGGCATCGCGATCGCCGCGGCGCCGGTCGCGCAGGTGCAGCGCGACCGCCGTCTTGATGCCGCTGAAGGAGAAATCATAGAGCCCGTAGCCGCGTTTGGCCTTCAGCCGGGCGCGTGGAAAGCGGTGTGCCCGGCGGTCGCCGTCGCGCGAGATGCGGTCGATCAGGTGGCCGCCGGGATAGCCGAGGCCGAGGAGCTTGGCGACCTTGTCGAAGGCCTCGCCGGCGGCGTCGTCGCGGGAGCGCCCGAGCAGCTCGTAACGCCCGTGCTCGATGGCGTGATAGAGGCTGGTGTGGCCGCCGGAGACGAGCAGGGCGACGTGCGGGTAGGCGACCGCCGTTTCGAGTTGCACGGACATCAGGTGCCCCTCGAGGTGGTTGACGCCGACGAAGGGTAGGTCTCTGGCCAGAGCGATCGACTTGGCCGTGCACAGTCCGACCAGGAGCGAGCCGATCAAGCCCGGGCCGTACGTCGCGGCGACCGCATCGATGTCGTCGAGAGTCGTTGCCGCCTCCTCGAGTGCCCGTTCGATGGCGGGCACGATGGCCGACATGTGTGCCCGCGAGGCGAGCTCGGGCACGACCCCTCCGTAGAGCTGGTGGACGTCGTCCTGCGACACGACGACGTTGGAGCGCACCTGCCCGTCGCTGAGCACCGCTGCCGCGGTGTCGTCGCACGAGCTTTCGATGGCAAGAAGTTTCACGTTGGCGCCGCGCCACTTTCGCTACGCGCGGAGAGGAGGGCGCGGCCCCCCTCTCCGCCGTGCGCTCTACTCTTCGTCGTCTTGCTGCGGCGCCGGTTTCTTGAGGGCGACGAAGATCGTGTTGTCACCGCGGCGCACCAGCAGGAGGACCGACTTCTTCTTCTTGACGCTGCGGATCGCCTTCGAGAAGTCGGCTTCGCTCTCGATCTCCTTGCGATTGACCTCGAGAATGATGTCGCCGCGCTGCAAGCGCGCCTGATCGGCGGCGCTGCCCGCTTCGACGGTAGAGACGACCACACCCTTGGTGCCGTCCTCGAGGCCGAGACTCTCGGCGATCTCCGGGGTCAGGTTCTGCACCGTCAGGCCGAGCTCTTCCACCGGCCCCTCGGAGACGGCCATTTCATCGTCGGCCAACTCGCCGATCGTCACCGGCAACTTCTGGCGTTTTTCGCCGCGCACGATTTGCAGACTGGTCTGCTTGCCGACGGGCGTGCGCGCGACGATCGCCGGCAGGTCGTTCGACTCGCGGATCTTGTGGCCGTCGAATTCGACGATGACGTCGCCGACCTCGACCCCGGCGTCGGCGGCCGGTGTGCCGTCCATGACGTCGGCCACCAGGGCGCCGTGTGCTTCGTCGAGGCCGAGCGAATCGGCGATCTCGGGCGTCACCTTCTGGATGTAGACACCGAGCCAACCGCGCACGACCTTGCCCTTCTCGCGCAACTGCGGCAGCAGCTCCTTGGCGAGGTTGATGGGAATCGCGAAACCAATGCCGATGTTGCCGCCCGAGCGGGAGAAGATGGCCGAGTTGATGCCGACCACCTCGCCCTCGAGGTTGACCAGCGGGCCGCCCGAGTTACCTGGGTTGATGGCCGCGTCGGTCTGGATGAAGTCGTCATAGCTGCCCTGGCCGATGAAACGGCCTTTGGCGCTGACGATGCCGGCGGTGACCGTGTGTTGGAGTCCGAACGGATTGCCGATGGCGAAGATCCACTCACCGACCCGCAGGTTGTCGGAGTTGCCCAGCGTCACTGGCTGCAGGTCGCCCTTGGCGGCGATCTTGATCACTGCAATGTCGGTTTTCGGGTCGCGCCCGACCATCTCGGCTTCGTATTCGCTATCATCGTCGAGCTGCACGATGATTTCATCGGCGCCTTCGACGACGTGGTTGTTGGTCAAGATCAGCCCCTCGCGATTGAGGATGAAGCCCGAGCCGAGGCTGCGTTGCGGGCGCTGCTGTTGCGGCATCGGCCCGAAGAAGCGTTCGAAGGGTTCCCAGAACTCGTGATAGGGGTCGCCCTGGCCGAAGCCGCGCGGTGGCTTGCGGCCGCGCATCTGCGGTCGCGCCTGCGGCGCCGTCGAGGTCGAGATGTTGACCACCGACGGGCGCAAGCTCTCGGACAAGTCGGCGAAGTTGGGCAGCCCGACGACGAGGTTCCTGCCAGGCTTGCGCTTGGCGGGTCGCGCCTTTGCCTTTTCTCCCGCCGCCGGAGCTTCTTTGGTCGTAGCTGCCTCTTCCTCGCTTCCGGCCGGCACCTCCTCGTCACCCCAGAACCGAATCGCCCGGCTCGGCTCCGGGAGGATGGCGGTTGCGGCGACGAGCACGGCTGCGGTCGTCAAGCACAGAACGGCGGGACGCAATTTGGCGATCATCAATTGGTTCTCCTTCGCATCGATCGGTTTGGTGTTGAGGCGATCACGACTTTGGCGCTCGCTCGACGAACTTCATGCGCAGATCGTACAGGGCGTGCTCGAGCAACGCCGCTTCGTCGGCGTCGAGGTTGCCGCGCGTCTTCTCCTGCAGAATCGAGAGTATGTCGATGAGCTGGCGCGCGGCGACCAGATCGGGCGCCGTCGAGCCGGTCGCCGGGTCGGGAATCTCGCCGAGCGCCGCCAGCGCCTGTGTGCTGAGGCTGAGGACGAAGGTGGCGAAGCTCATCTCGACCGGCGCCCCGTGCTCGTGCTCGTGCTGGTGGTCGTGCTCGTGCTGGTGCTCGTGCTGTCGTTCTGGCGCCGCGGCGGCCGGCTGTTCCGGCTCGGCTGCGCTCTCCGGTTCGGCTGCGGCGGCGTGGGTCTCTGCCGCGCTTTCGTCCTCGCGGGTTTCACCGGATTCGGAAAAGCGCCGCCGGTCGTGCACCTTGAAGCCGCGATCTTCTCGTTCTTCGTCGTTGCCCACGGTCATCCTCTCGAGACGGTCATGGCCCGCAGGCGCGCTACGCGCTCTGCAATGGGCGGGTGTGTGGAGAACCAACGAACTGGCCCTTCCGTGCCGGTAAGCGGGTTGACGATGAAGAGGTGAGCCGTCGCCGGCTCGGCCTTCATCGGGATTTTGCGGCTCGCCTCGCCCAGTTTTTCCAGCGCCGATGCGAGGGCGAGGGGATTGCCGGATAGGTTGGCGGCGGTTTCGTCGGCGAGGAATTCGCGGCTGCGCGAGATGCCGAACTGGATCAGCGTCGCCGCCATCGGCGCGAAAACCGCCAGCGCGAAGCGGTGGACCATGCCGCGGTAGTCGCCGGCCTTGTTGTGGCCGCCGGCCACCGAAAACCAGCGCAGCATGCCGGATAGATTCATCACCGCCCCGGCCAACACGGCGACGATGGTGCTGATCAGGGTGTCGCGGTTGGTGATGTGCCCGAGCTCGTGGGCGACGACGCCCTCGAGCTCGCTCGACGACATCATGTCGGTCAGTCCCTGGGTGACGGCAATCGCCGAGCTCGCCGGGCTGCGGCCGGTGGCAAAGGCGTTGGCCGACGGGCGCGGAATCAAGTAGACGTCGGGTACCGGCAATCCGTTGCGCGTCGCCAGCGAGCGCACCGTAGAGCTCAGCTCCGGTGCCGAGGTCTCGGTGACCGCTTGGGCGTTGTAGGTCTGCAGGACCATCTGGTGCGACCACCAGAAGGCCGCGAAGTTGCCGACGATGGCGAAGCCCAGGGCCACCGCCATGCCGTACAAGCCGCCGAGAAAGCCGCCGAAGGCGATCAGAATCGCGGTCAGGCAGGCCAGCAGGAATGTCGTCTTGAGGGTGTTCAACGCCGTCGGTCTCTCTTGGTCCGGGTGAGGGGCGCGCTCGGAGGGGTTGCGAAACCGCACGAAAGGGAGCGCGCACCGCAGTCAACCTAATTAGTGGTGGTCCTCTAAGCTGTCAAGAAACGTCGGCTCGAGTCGTGTCACGGAAGTGGACTTTCGGGCTCGAGAGCCCGGCGCGCGGCCTTCACGTGGGCACCTCGGCAGCTTGGAATTTTCTTGACTCAAGTGTGAGCGCGCGAACAATGGTTTCTACAGGGAGGGTTGCGAGATTGCTATGAATCACATTGTCGGTACTATGGTGTAGACGTGGTTGTGTGGAGGAAATTCGCTGGTTGGTGGGTCGGGTGTGCGCTCCTCGTGGTATCGGGCACCGCTCAGGCCAGCACGTTTCCGATGCCGTCCGGACTGGCCGACAACGTCGAGTTCTGGACGCAGATCTTCTCGACCTACGGGCGCGAGCAGGTCGTCATCCACGACACCGAGCACCCGGGGCGGATCTACTCGATACTCGATTTCGCCCATGAAGCGGCGCGCATGACTGACGACGCTCTGCGCCGTCACATGAACAAGGTGGAAAAGGCGGAGATTCAGCGGCTGCAGGGGATCCTGCGCAAGCTCGAAAACCGGCCGGACAGTGCCCGCCTCACGGTGGAGGAGATGCGCATTCGGTCGCTCTTCCGCAACGACACGCATCCGGGGAGGTTTCGCGCCGCCGCTGAGAAGAAACGGATCCGCGCCCAACGCGGCGTTCACGAGCGGTTCCGCGAGGGAATCCGGCGCAGCCGGCGCTATTTGGCGCGTATGGAGGAGATCTTTCGCCAGGAAGGGGTGCCGGTCGAGCTGACCCGCCTGCCGTTGGTCGAGTCGTCGTTCAACGTACGCGCCTACTCCAAGGTCGGTGCCGCCGGGTTGTGGCAGTTCATGCCGGGCACCGGGCGCAAGTTTCTCCACATCGACGCGGCCGTCGACGAGCGCCTCGATCCGTTCGTCGCGACGCGCGCGGCGGCGCGCTTTCTGCGCCGCAACCATGAGCGACTGGGAAGCTGGCCGCTGGCGATCACCGCCTACAACCACGGTCCGGCCGGTATGGAGCGCGCCGTCAGGAGCGTCGGCAGCACCGATCTGAGTGACATCATCCGGCGCTACAAGAGCCGCACCTTCGGCTTCGCCTCAAAGAACTTCTACGCCGAGTTCCTGGCGGCGGTGGACGTCTACGAGAACTACCGGCAGCACTTCGGCGACATGGCGCTCGACCCGGAGATCGACGCCGACGAGGTTGCGCTGTCGCACTATGTTCCCCTGCGCTCACTGTTGCCGTGCACCGGCACCGACCTGTCGGGCTTCAAAGAGCTCAATCCCGCCGTGCGACCCGCGGCGGTGAGCAACCAGCGCTGGCTGCCGCGCGGATACCGGGTGCGCGTCGCAGCCGGGCGGGCTCCTTCTTTCCGCTCGTGTTACGACGGCATCCCGTCCGCCAGCAAACGCAAGAGCCATCCGGTCACGACGCGCTACCACCGCGTGCGGCGGGGCGAAACGCTCTCCAAGATCGCGCGGCGCTACGGCGTGTCGGTTTCTAGTGTGCGCCGTGCCAATCGCTTGCGCAATTCGAATCTGATTCGCATCGGTCAGCGGCTGAAGATCCCCGGCTCCAGTGTCGGCGCGCGCGCGCTCCGATCTTCGCCGCCACCGCGGGTGCGGCACCACAAGGTGCGCCGCGGCCAGACCCTGGCCCAGATCGCCCGTCGCTACGGTCGCTCGATCGAGAGCATTCGACGCGCCAATGGCCTGCGCAACGCCAATCACATCTGGGTCGGCCAGCGGCTCAAAATTCCCCATTGAGCCACGAGCGACACCACCCTTGGGAGCCCTGGCGCCTGCGCACCGGAGCCATGGCGTGGGTGTGAAGGGGGAGTGAGTCCTTGGTTAGGTCGCCATCGCGGCCAGGTCGCCGCGCAGCTTGGAGCTCTTCAGACGCCGGTGTTCGTAGGTCGGACAGCGGATGATGTCGGCGTGGATACCGGCCTCGCGCAGAGCGCTTTCCCAGCTGGCTCGCTGGTCGTAGCCGAGAACGATGAGGTCGGGGTCGACGCGCCGCACCGAGCGGATGAAGTCGTTGGGCACGCCGATGATGGCCTGATCGACGGTGCGTAGGCTGGCCAGCAGCAATCGCCGCTCGTCCTGGTTGTGGTGCGGATGGCGCTGCTTGATGCGCACGACGCTCTCGTCGCGGGCGACGACGGCCGAAAGCCGCACCCCTTTGCGCCCGCTGCGGCGGGCGAGCTTTTCTCCTTGCTCGCGAGCGTAGCTGAGCAAGAAGAGATGGCCGGAGTGGAGACCGTCGAAGGTGCCGCCGACGAAAACGCGGACCGGGCCCTTGCGAGAGCTGCGTTCGGGACCGGCTGAGAGCTTGCCGATCGTCTTTCGCCGTGTCGATGCACCCACGCGGTTTTCCTAGCCTCTTGATGAAGAACCATTCGCTCGCCACGAATGATCCGTTGGTGACGCTAGCAGAAGACAGCGACCGGGCAAGGGGCTGGCGTCACCGGTCCAGCTCAGGCGGACCGCTCTTCCTCTTTCTTCTTCTTGGGGCGCAGGGCAGCGCGCATCACGCGTTTGCGCAGGCGGATCGACTGTGGGGTGACTTCGACGAGCTCGTCGTCGTCGATCCACTCCAGACAATCCTCGAGCGAGAGCTCGCGGTGTGGGATGGTGACCACGGCTTCGTCGCGGCCCGAGGCACGCACGTTGGTGAGCTTCTTCTCGCGGCAGATGTTGACGTTGAGCTCGGAGTCGCGCGAGTACTCGCCG
The DNA here is from genome assembly GCA_965216585.1 of uncultured Binatia bacterium (SeqCode). Taxonomy (GTDB): domain Bacteria; phylum Desulfobacterota; class Binatia; order HRBIN30; family CADEER01; genus CADEER01. Next base: position 3,648,187 of record CBDCGC010000003.1, read on the forward strand.
ACCACCATGCCCTCGTAGACGCGTGTGCCGGGAGCGATGAAGAGAATGCCGCGTTCCTGCAGGTGGAAAATCGCATACGGCGTCGCCGTGCCCTCGCGATCGGCGACCATGGCGCCGTTGGTGCGCGCCTCGATGGCTCCCTGCCAGGGCGACCAGCCGTCGAAGAGGGCGTTCATGATCCCGGTCCCTCGCGTTTCGGTCAGGAAGCGAGAGCGAAAGCCGATCAGTCCGCGCGACGGCACGGAGAACTCGAGCCGGACGCGACCGGAGCCGCCGTGGGTCATCTTCACCATCTTGCCGCGGCGTACGGCGAGGTGCTGCGAAACGACACCGATGTAGTCTTCGGGGATGTCGATGACCAGGAGCTCGAGGGGTTCGTGGGTCTCGCCCTCGACCTGCCGGGTGACGACGCGCGGTTTGGAGACCTGCATCTCGTAGCCTTCGCGGCGCATGGTTTCGATGAGAATCGCCAGCTGAAGCTCGCCGCGCCCGGTGACCTTCATCGCCTCGGCCGTTTCGGTTTCCTCGACGCGCAGGCTGACGTTGCGCCGTTGCTCCTGGAGGAGCCGCTCGCGTACCTTGCGCGAGGTCACGTACGCGCCTTCACGGCCGGCCCAGGGGGAGGTGTTGGCGCCGAAAAACATCGAGATCGTCGGCTCGTCGACGCGAATCGCCGGCAGCGGCCGTGGGTCGTCGGCGTCGCTGATCGTGTCACCGATGTCGATCTCCTCGACGCCGGCGATGGCGACGATCTCGCCGGCGCTCGCCTGCTCGATCGACGATCTCACGAGGCCGCGCCACTCGTAGATCTGCGTGATCTTCACCGGTTTCGCCGCGCGGTCCGCCTGGCAGAGGGCATACGATTGGCCACCGATCAGGGTTCCGTTCTTGATGCGACCGATTGCCAGTCGCCCGACGTAGTCGTCGTAGTCGAGATTGTTGCACTGAAACTGCAGTGGCGCGTCGGCCGTCGTCTGCGGGCCGGGCAGGTGGTCGACGATCAGATCAAACACCGGTTTCAGGTTGTCCCCGGGACTCTCGATGTAGCGCGTCGCCGTGCCGGCCCGCGCGTTGGTGTAGACGACGGGGAAGTCGAGCTGGGTCTCGCTGGCGTCGAGATCGATGAAGAGATCGTAGACCTCGTCCAATACCTCGGCCGTGCGCGCGTCCTCGCGATCGATCTTGTTGACGCAGATGATCTGCGGCAGGCCGGCAGCCAGCGCCTTTTGCAGGACGAAACGGGTCTGCGGCAGCGGCCCCTCGGAGGCGTCGACCAACAACATGACGCCGTCGACCATGGCCAGAGTGCGCTCGACCTCGCCGCCAAAATCGGCGTGCCCCGGGGTGTCGACGATGTTGATGCGGACGCCGTCGTAGTCGACCGCCGTGGTCTTGGCGAGAATGGTGATACCACGCTCGCGCTCGAGGTCGTTCGAGTCCATCACCCGGTCTTCGACCTGCTGGTTGGCGCGAAAGATGCCGCTCTGGTGCAGCATGGCATCGACCAGGGTCGTCTTGCCGTGGTCGACGTGGGCGATGATGGCGATGTTGCGGATGTCGCTGCGCATGGCGATTGGCTCTCAAGGTTCGTTCGCGGTGTTTTGACTTACACGGAGGGGGGTTCTGCGTTGGTTGGCAAGCTGGCTCTCAAGGTGACGATGTCTTCGAGGATGGCGGTTGCAGCGGGGACGAGGAAGAGGGTGACGGCGGTCGAGAACAACACGCCGAAGGCGAGGGAGATGGCCATGGGTTTCAACAACGCCGATTCATAGCCGGAGTCGGAAAGGATTGGCAGTAGGCCCGCGAAAGTCGTGAGCGAGGTGAGCAGAATCGGCCGAAAGCGGGCGACTCCGGCGCTGCGCACGGCCTCTGCGGCGCCGGCGCCGCTTTGTCGCCGTTGGTTGACGTAGCTGACCAAGACCAGGGAATCGTTGACGACGACCCCCGCCAGCGCGACCATTCCCATCAGCGAAGCCATGCTGAGCATGTGGCCGAGGAGGAGGTGGCCGCAGACGGCGCCGATGAGGCCGAACGGAATGGCGATCATGATCAACAAGGGCTGGCTGTACGAGCCGAGAGGGATCGCCAGCAGCGCGTAGATGACCAAGATGGCCAGCGCGCCGCCGCGCATCATCGTGTCGAGAGTGTCGCTCTGCTCGCGTTGCTCACCTGCGAAGGAGATCTCGACATCGGGAAAGGCGCGCTTCAGCTCGGGCAGATACGAGCGCTCGAAATCGGCGACGATGGCGTTGGCGTTGCCGGTTTCGATGTCGATGCCGGCGATGACGTTGACCGTCCGCCGCCGATCGGTTCGCGTGATTGCCGCAAAGCCGACCCCTTCGCGTACCCGCGCGACGCTGTGGAAGGGCACTTCGCGACCGTCGCCGGTGCGGACGAACATCCGCTCGATGGCGGCCAGGCTGCGCCGCCGCTCGCGTGGATAGCGCAGCATGACGCGGACGTCGTCGCGCTCGCGCTGCACGCGTTGGATCTCTTCGCCGTAGAAGGCCTGCCGCACCTGGCGGCCGAGATCGGCGAGCGTGATGCCGAGTGGCTCGGCGGCTGGCAGGATGTCGATCTCGAGCTCGCGTTTGCCGCCGCGAAACGAGTCGGCGATGTCGACCGTGCCGGGATAGGTGGCGAGCACTTCCTGCACTTTCTGTGAGGCGGCGCGCAGGCGCTCGAGATCGTCGCCGCGCAACTCGATGTCGATCGGGTCGCCGGCCGACACGACGTCGGCGGTAAAAGCGATCTCGGTATCGACGATCGATCCGGTCAGGGCGCGCCAGCGCTCGACGATGTCTTCGGCGAGAAGGGACCGGCTGCTCTCGGGCGTCAGGTCGAGGACGACTTCGCCGACATGTGCGCAGTGTTTGCCGCTCGAAATCACCGAGCTTTGGCCGTCTCCCCAGCGCACTTCGCCGACCGCCGTGTACATGTGCTCGACGATGTCCTCGCCGGATTCTCGAAGGAGCTGCTGGTGGGCTTGCTCGGCCGTACTTTCGAGCCGCCGCAAGACCTCCTCGGTGGTGCGTGCCGGAGTGCCGACCGGCAACTCGACCGTGGCGATGGCGTGGTTGCCGCCGAGCTTGGGAATGAAGGAGAAACCGGGCCGGCCGGTGGCGAGGAATGCCACCGTCACCAGCAGCGCCGAAAAGGCGCAGGCCAGGGTCGTGTAGCGCCACTCGATGCTGTGCTCGAGCAGCGGCCGGTAGACTCGATCGATGAAGCGACTGAGACCGCCGTCGATCGCTTCCTGGCCGCGCCGCCACAGCCGTTGCCAGGCGAAACGGGCATCGCGCGACGAGTGGTCGATGCCGTGCGCCAGATGGGAGGGCAGGATCAACATGGATTCGAGCAGAGAGAAGGCGAGGGCGAGGAGAACACAGACGGGCACCGGGTAGAGCATGCGCCCCATGGGGCCGGGGGTGAAGAGCAGAGGAGTGAAGGCGACCGCGGTGGTCAGCACGCCAAAGATCACCGGTGTCGCCACTTCTTGGGTGCCGGCAATGGCGGCTTCGACGGACCAGCCCTGACGTTTGTGGTGGGTGTAGATGTTTTCACCGACGACGATGGCATCGTCGACGAGGATGCCGAGCACGAGGATGAAGGCGAAGATCGAGTTCGAGTTGATGGTCACGGCGAAGTTGGGCATCAGCCACAGCGTGCCGAGAAAGCAGAGCGGCAGGCCGAAGAGAATCCAGAAGGCGACGCGCAGGCGCAGGAAGAGGGCGAGCACGATGAGGACGAGGAAGAAGCCGTTGCGGCCGCTCTCGATCAGGGTGTCGAGGCGCGAGCGCAGGAGGTCGGTGCGGTCGTACCAGGCGGTGAGGCTGAGACCGTCGGGCAACCGCCGCGATTCGTCGGCGACATAGGAGCGCACGGCGTCGGCGATTTCGAGAGCGTTCTGCTGCCCGGTGCGAAAGACGCGGATGACGACGGCCGGACGGCCGTTGAAGCGCGCCCAGCGGTCGACCTCGGCGAGGTCGTCGCGCACTGCGGCGACGTCGCCGAGCAGCAGTCGGGTACCGTCGCTGCTCGTCTGGACCGCGATGCGTGCGAACTCGGCCGCCCGGTGGGCCTGGCCCTCGGTGCGCAGCAGTACTTCGCCGGCCTTGGTCTTGATGGCACCGCCGGGTAGGTCGACCGACGATCGGCGCACGGCGGCGGCGATGCCGTCGAAGGTCAATCCGTGCGCTCGCATCGCCTCCTCGCTGATCTCGATGGCAACCTCGTAGTCGGGCGCGTTCTTCAGATCGACGCGGGTGATGCCCGGCAATGCCGAAATCTCGTCGCGAATGCGCCGGCCGACACGCGCCAGGGTCGCGGCGTCGACATCGCCGGCGAGGGCGACCTCCATGACGCGCTCGGCGACCGTGATGCGCCGGATGCTCGGCTTTTCCGTCTCTTCCGGAAAGGTGTCGATGGCGTCGATCTGGGTCTCGATTTCGTCGAGCACGAAGCGGGGATCGGCTTGCAGCGTCAGCTCTGCGACGGTCGTGCACGCTCCCTCCTCTGCCGTCGACGTCACCCGCTTGATGCCGTCGATACCCTGCACCTGCTCTTCGACGCGGATGCAGACCGCCGATTCGACCTCGGCCGGCGCGGCGCCGCGATACTCGATCGTGACGGCGATGGCGTCGGCGCTGATCTCGGGCAGTATCTCGCGCCGGATGCCGGGAATCGTCACCGCACCGCCGAGCACGATGAGGATCAGCAGCAGGTTGGCCGCGACCGGATTGGCGGCGAACCAGGCGATTGCGGACTTCATTGCGCCCGGCGGTGCGGGCGCATCGCCGTGTCCGTGTGCGCGGTTGGCGCGGTGCCGCTCACTCGGGATTGGATGGCGCCGCGGACGTCTTCCAGCAGCATGTAGGTTGCCGGCAGAACGAGGAGCGAGATGGCGCTGGAGAAGAGAACGCCAAACGCCAGCGACACGGCCATCGGTTGGAGAAATCGCGCGTCGACGCTGTCCTCCAGGATGAGCGGCAGCAGGCCGGCGAACGTCGTCAGCGACGTCAGCAGGATGGCGCGGAAGCGCGAGCGGCCGGCGTCGCGTACCGCGGCGCCGAGCGGTGCGCCGTCGCGGCGCAGGTAGTTGATCATGTCGACCAGGACGAGGCTGTCGTTGACGACGATGCCGGCCAGGGCAACGCCACCGACGACCGACAGCACGCTCATGTCGGCGCCGATGATGAGATGGCCCCAGACGGCGCCGATGAAGCCGAAGGGGATCGCCATCATGATCAGCAGTGGCTGCGTGTACGAACGCAGGGGCACCGCCAGGAGGGCGTAGATGACGAAGACGGCGATGAGAAATCCGCGTCCCATGGCGCTGAGGATCTCACTCTGCTCGCGCTGTTCTCCTTCGAAGGAAAAGCTCGTTCCGTGGATGTCGGCGGCCAGACGCGGCAGGGTTTGCGCGCGCAACTGGGCGACGATGTCGTTGGCGTTGGCGCGCGTGCGGTCGACGTCGGCGATGACGTTGATGATGCGCCGCCGATTGGCGCGGCGGATCGAGGCGAAACCGACGCTTTTCTCGACCGCGGCGACCTGGCGGAAGGGCATGTGTCTACCGTCCGGCAGGCGGATGTACATGTTCTCGATGTCGCCGAGCGAGCGCCGCTGTTGGCTGGGAAAACGCACCATGACGCGAACGTCGTCGCGCCCGCGCTGGATGCGCTGCGCCTCTTCTCCGTAGAATGCCTGGCGCACTTGTTGGCCGAGGTCGGCGACCGTAATCCCCATCGACTCGGCACCCGGCCGCAAGCTGAGCTTCCACTCGCGCTTGCCGCTGCGAAACGAGTCGGTGATGTCGACGATGCCGGGGATCTCCGACAAGGCGTGTTTGAGTCGGTTGGCCGCGGTACGCAGATCGGCTGTGTTGCGGGCGCTGACCTGAACCTTGAGGGCTTCGCCGGTATCGATGAGCTCCGAGGAGTAGATCAGCTCGACGGCGTCGGGTACCGCGCCGACGACCTGGCGCCAGCGCTGAGCGATGTCGGAGCCGCGGGCCTCGCGCTCGGCGGAAGGTGCGAGCTCGAGGTTGACCTCGCCGACGTTGGGTGCGGCGTGCAGGGTCATTTGCACGGTCGAAGCCTGCCGCATTCGGTAGGGCTGGCTGCCGATCGAAACCATCACGTGGCGGATCACCGGCCGCCCCTCTTCGCGCTCCAACTCCGCAGCCAACGAGATCGCGCTGCTTTCGATTTGCTCGATTGCCGCCGACGTCGACTCTACGGAAGTGCCCTCTGGCAGGGTCAGGTAGGCGACGACGTTGTCGGCTTCGATCGGGTGGTTGAAGTAGAACTGCACCCAGGCGCCGGCGACCAATCCCGCGGTGAGGAAGAGGCCGGCGACCCCCAGCGCCAGCGTCGTCCCGCGCCATTCGATCGCCGCGTCGAGCGTCGGTGTGTAGATGCGATCGATGAACCGTCGCAAGGCGCGGTCGATCCGCTGCTGCACTGCTTGCCAGGCGCGCGCCAGGCGGCGGCGCGGCGGTCGGTCTCGGCCGTGTGCGAGGTGTGCCGGCAACACCAGCATCGACTTGAGGATGGAGAACCAGAGGGCGGAGATCACGCAAAGCGGAATGACTCGGATGAACTTGCCCATCGAACCGGGCATGAAGAGCAGCGGCGCGAAGGCGGCCATGCTGGTCAGCACACCGAAGAGGACGGGTGTGGCTACTCGCTGCGTGCCGGCGATGGCACCTTCCAGCCGATCGGCACCGCTCTGTTGTTTGGCGTAGATGCTCTCGCCGACGACGATGGCGTCGTCGACGAGGACGCCGAGGACGAGGATGAAACCGAAGAGCGAGATGACGTTGATCGAAACGTCTAGCGTTGGCAGCAACGCCAGGGCGCCGATCAGCGATACCGGGATGCCGATCAGCACCCACAAGGCGACGCGCAGCTTGAGGAAGAGGGCGAGGACGATGAGAATCAGGATCAATCCGCCGCGGCCGTTGCGCACCAAGGTCTCCAGGCGGGTGCGCAATATGTTTGCGTCGTTGAGCCAGATCGTGAGCTCGATTCCCTCGGGCATCTGCGCCCGCTTCGCCTCGACGTAGTCGGTGACCTGCTTGGAGAGGGCGAGAGCACTCTGTTTCCCGGTGCGGTAGACGAGGACGAGGACGGCGGGGGCGCCGTCGAAGCGAGCGGATTGATCGGTCTCGGCAAAGTCGTCGCGCACCTCGGCGACGTCGCCGACCGTGAGGCGTGTGCCGTCGTTGCGCGAGAGGAGTGGGATGCGGGCGAAGTGACTGCCGCGATAGGCTTGGCCCTTGGTGCGCAGCAGGACTTCTCCGTCGGTGCTCTTGATCGCGCCGCCCGGCATGTCGATGGAGGTCTGGCGGATGGCGGTAGCGACATCGCTGAAGGTGATTCCGTGGCGCCGCAGCGAGTCCTCCGAGACTTCGACGGTGACCTCGTCGGGGCGGACGCTGGCGAGAACGACGTGGTTGATCTCTGGCAGCGCGGCGATGTCGTCGCGAACCTGCTGCCCGAGGGTCTTGAGGGTTCGCTCGCCGGCGGGTCCGGAGACCGCGACACTGAGCAACTGCAGGCGGCCGACGACCAACTCGATACGCGGTTTTTCGGCGTCGTCGGGAAAGGTGTCGATGGCGTCAACGCGAGTCTTGATTTCGTCGAGCACGTCGTCTTCATCCGCGCCGGCGGCGAGCTCTGCGGTGACCGTGGCGACGCTCTCCGATGATTCCGAGGTGATGCGTTTGATTCCGTCGAGACCGAAGAGCTCTTCTTCGATTCGCACGGCGATCGATTCTTCGACCTCACTCGGCGCCGCGCCGGGATACTCGACGACGACGGTGATGATTCCGGTCGTTACCTCGGGGAAGGCTTCGAGGATGACCGACGGGGCGGTGAGAAGACCGCCGATGACGATGGCGGCGAGGAGTAGGTTCGCGGCGACGGAGTTCTTGGCGAACCAGGCGATGGTCTGATTGAGCATGTCGGTGGATGACGGGCGCGGTTGTCGCGCGTGGCGCGTCGAGATGGTAACAGAGGATGGCGAGCGATCGAATGGAGAGTGCGGAGAAAATCCTCATCGCCGGCGGGATGTTGAACCTCGCCTACGGCTACCTCAGCGGTCTGTTCTTTGCATCGGCGCGTGAAAAAGCCGAGCACGCACACCGCTATCTGGTGATGGCGCACGTCGGTCCGTTCATGCAGGGCACGATGTTGATCGCCCTGGTGTTCGCCGTTCGCCTGTCGGCGCTGTCGGCGGCGCTCGAGTCGGCGGCGGCAGTGGCGCTCGTCGTTTCGGCGTTTGCCATCGCTGCCAAGGACACGGTCAATTGGCTGCAGGGTGTGAACGACGAGTTCGCCGATCGACCGGCGGTGCCGCGCCTGCTCGGCCTGGTCGGCGCGCCGGTCGGCGTCGCCGGCTTCCTCGTCTTGTTGGTCGGGGTGTTGCGCGCGCTGTGAGGGCTGCGTGTCGTTCGCGGAGAGATTGAGGTTGCCCTACGAAGCGTTCATCGGCATGCGCTATCTGCGTGCCAAGCGCCGTGAGGCGTTCGTTTCGCTGCTGACGCTCTTCTCGGCCGTCGGCATCGCCATTGGCGTCATGACCCTGGACATCGTTCTGGCAGTGATGACCGGATTCGAGGAAGACCTGCGCGACCGCATCGTCGGTTTCAATCCACACGTGCTGGTGATGCATCAGTTCGGCCCGATCACAGATCACGAAGAGCTGATGGCGACGGTTCGCGACGTCGCCGGCGTGCGCTCGGCGTCGCCTTTCGTCTACGGCCATTTGATGTTGGCGAACCGAGATCGCGTGTCGGGGGTATTCGTGCGCGGTATCGACGTCGGCAGCGAGACCGATGATCTCGCCGGCCGCGTCGTCGAGGGCGATCTCGCCGGCCTCGAGCGCCAACCGGCCGTCCCGCTGGCCGGCGGGCGCGGAGCGACGGCGAGTCTGACCGGGATCATCATCGGCCGCCGTCTCGCCGAGAGTCTCGGCCTCGCGGTTGGCGATGCGGTCAACGCGGCGATGCCGGTGGCGCCGGATGCGCGCTCGCGGGTGCCCGGCGTGCGCCGCTTTGCCGTCGTCGGTTTGTTCGATTCGGGCATGCCCGAGTACGACAAGGCCGTTGCCTACCTATCGCTGCCGGCGGCGCAGCGTCTCTTCGGTCTCACCGGCCGGGTGAGCAGCATTGAGATCAAGGTGGAAGACTTGCAGGAGGCGCCGGCGGTTGCCGAGCGCATCGCCGAGTCGGCGGGCTTTCCCTACCGCGTGCGCGACTGGATGAAGAGCAACGAAAACCTCTTCGCGGCGCTGCGCCTGCAGAAAACGGTCTACTTCATCGTGCTGTTGCTGATCGTGCTCGTCGCCGCCTTCACGATTTTGGCGACGCTGATCATGGTGGTGACGGAGAAGCGCCGCGACGTGGCGATCTTGCGCTCGATGGGCGCGACGTCGCGATCGATCCGGCGTGTGTTCATGTCGAAGGGACTCATCATCGGCGTCTTCGGCACGTTGGTTGGAACGGCGCTCGGGTATCTCGGCTGCGTTCTTCTGCGCCACTACCGATTCATCGATTTGCCGGAGGACGTTTTCTACGTGTCGACGGTGCCGGTGCGGATCTATCCGGAGTACTTCGCGCTGGTGGCCGTCAGTGCGTTCTTGATTTCGCTCTTGGCGACGCTCTATCCGGCCCATCAGGCGGCGCGCCTGGCCCCGGTCGATGTCCTCCGCTACGAGTGAGATCGCCCACTGGTTTCGCTGGTCGATCCTCGCCCTGGCGATTGCGCTGGTAGCGGGCTGTCGCGGCGGCGAGGAGGTCGGCGGGCGGACGGCGACGCCGGCGCCAGTGCCGGCGGCTGCCGCGTCGCAGCGCGCGCCGGCGGCGAGCCCTTCGCCGCTGCGCGCTTCGATGTTGCATCCCAGGCGCGTCGACGTCGATCCGTCGAGTGCCCGGCACCTGCTGGTCATGGAAGCGCGGGGCGAGGTGCAGGTTTGGCGTCTCGGTCTCCCCGGCGACCATCGCAAAGAGCTGGCGCTGGATGCGCAGGCCCTCGATGCGCGCTTTGCCGGCGGCGGCAAAGCCATCGTCGTCGGCGACCGACACGGCGGCGTCTCCCTGTGGAGCCGCAGCGGCGAGAGGTTGTGGCGTCATCAGAGCGCCGGCTCGGCGGTGCGGGCGGTGGTGCCGGCCGGCGACCTGCTCCTCTTCGGCGACGATCGCGGCAGCCTGATGACCTTGCGCTACGACGGCACGCCGGTCGCTGAACCGGCCGCCGCCCACGCCGGCGCGGTGCTGGCGCTGGCGGTGTCGCCGGATGGGCGGGTCGTACTTTCGGAGGGAATCGATACGCGATTGCGCGGTTGGCGCTTGCGTGAGGGGCGGTTGGAGGAAGGCCGCGACTATCGGCCGGTGAACGAGAACTTTCGCAGCATGTTGCCGAATCTGATCAAGTGGGACGTTCAGTGGGGCTGGGATCGCTCGATCGCCTTTTCCCCCGACGGCCGTACCTTTGCGAGTGCTGGTTTCGACGGCGTCCTCCGCCTGTCGGCGGTCTCTGGCGAGCTCGTCGCCGAGTGGCCGCGCGCACACGGCGGACACCACGTTCGCGCCGTCGCCTTTGCGCCCGACGGCGAGTGGCTGGTCAGCGGCGGCTTCGATCGCAGTGTGCGCTTGTGGCAGGCGCGACCGGGCGCGGAGGCGGTCGTAGCCCGCGGCAACCTGCGCGCCGTGTCGTCGGTTGCCGTCGGCGTCGACGGCCGCATCTACTCGGCGGGCATCGACGGTACCGTGCGGATCTGGGATCGCACCGGTAAAACGGCCGGCCGCTTGCCGCGCGACCGACCGCCGCAGCAGCGCCGCGGCGGCTCGTGATGGTCGGGCTCGATCGGCGCGCGGTTTGATCGCCGCCGCACCGGGGTGCTATCGGCGGCGTGGTGCGCCGCTATTCGATCAATCAGATTACGACACTGCGCTGGTCGTTCGAGCGCGATCTCGAGCACTATGCCCGCGTCGGGGTTTCGTGTATCGGCGTGTCCATCGCCAAGCTCGAAGCATTCGGGATCGGACGGGGTGTCATTCTGTTGCGCGACAGTGGCCTGCGAGTCTCCTGTCTGACGTCGTCGGGGATGTTCCCGCTCGGCGACGAGGAGGGGGAGCAGCAGGCGCTGGAGCGAACCAAGCGGCACATCGAGATTGCCGCCGAGATCGGAGCGGATTGCCTGATGGTGATGCCGGGCAACGGTCTGCATCTGGCGTGGGAGGAGTCGGCGGTGCGCGCCAAGGCGTTGGTCGAAAAACTCGTTCCGGTTGCGCAGGCGGCGCGTGTTCGTCTGGCGATCGAGTCGGCCAACCCACTACAAGCCGAGCTGTCCTTCTTGCGGTCGTTCGACGAAGCTCTGGATTTCGTCGCCGACATTCGCTCGCCGTCGGTCGGCGTCGTGTTGGAGACCAACGAAGCGTGGTGCGAGCGCCGCCTCTACAAGAACATCCGCTATCGCACCGAGCTCATCGGCCTGGTGCAGGTGAGCGATATCAAGATCGGCACGACCGCGGTCTCCGATCGTGCCGTCATCGGCGACGGCGAGGTGCCGCTGCGCCGGATCTGCCGGGCGCTGTCCGAGGCCGGCTATCGCCACTGGTACGACATCGAGCTGGTCGGCCCCAAGATCGAAGCAGAGGGCTACGAATCGGTGTTGTCGCGAGCCATGCAGCGATTCGAAGAGCTGTGGGTGTAGAGTCCCGGGCGCGGGAACCTCAGGCGATCAAGGAATCAGTCGCGCCGGCAGGGCGCGGATGTCCGGGATCGGATCGCCGGCGCCGCTGTGGTCGCCGACGCCGATGAAGCACATGCCCGCGGCCTCGGCGGCGAGGCGATCGGTGCTCGCATCGCCGACGTATAGCGCTGCGGCGGTCGCTACGGAGAGCCTCTGGCAGCAGTAGAGAAGCATGTCGGGGGCCGGTTTCGGGTTCTCCACGTCGCCGGCGCCGACGACGACCTGGAGGAACGGTTTGAGCTCGAAGCGCTCGGCGAGCACGTGCACGGTTCGCGATCGGTTGGACGCCATCGCGAGCCTGTATGAACGGTCGAGGAGGGACAGCGTTTCGTACAGCCCCGGCACCGGTCGCATGAGCTCGTAGAACGGCGAGTAGTCCAGCGCCCGCGCGACCTCCGAGGCGCGGGCGCGCAGCGCGTTGCCGGTGCCGAAGAGGTGATCGTAGAGCTGTCCGGCGGCGAGGTAGTGGCCGAGATCCTCGCCCTCGGCATCGAGCCGTGGTTGCCCGAGCTCGTCGAGCACGGCGTTGTGGAAGGCGACGTTGGCGGGGCGCGAGTCGAAGAGAACGCCGTCGCAATCGAAGATGATGAGCTCGACCGGCAAGGTTGAAGTCCGTGCGGTCGTCTACCAGGTGCGACCGGCGACTTTGCGAAAGATGAGGAAGTACTGGTAGGGCAGAAAATCGGGGCTTTCGACGAGCTCGAAACCGGCACCGGTCATTTCGCCGACGACTCGTTCGCGGCTCAGCTTGTGGTCGGGGGGAGGACCTTCGGGCAGTGGTTTCTTCATCCAGTCGATGATGGCGACCCGCCCCAGCGGCGGCAGGAGCTCGCGCATTTCAGCGAGGTAGCGTTGGCGGTGGTCGAGATGGTGGAAGGTGTCGGCGATGAACACCAGATCGACGCCGTGGTGCGGCAGCGCCGGGCGGTCTTTCGGCGTCAGGACGACGTCGACCTGCGGCACTTGCTCGCGCGCCGCTCTTTGCCGCAAGTGTTCGACCAGTGTTGGTTCGACCTCGAGGGCGAGGACCTTTCCCTTGCGGCCGACTGCGTTGGCCAGGTGCGCCAGGAAGTAACCCGTCCCCGCCCCCAGGTCGGCCACGCGCTGGCCGGGTTTGAGGTTGAGTGCGGCAACCACCTCGGCCGGCTTCTGCCAGGCGGCGCGTTCCGGCGCGTCGAAAACCGTCTGCCAATACTCGACGTCGTCGAACGATCGGTGACTCGTCGCGCGATCCGAGTGAGCGTGCTTTGACGCGCCGTTGCAGGGAGTCAGGGCGCAGCTCGCTGCGCTGGCGGCCATGAGCACCGCCAGCGCGCGCGAGATGGTCCGGGAGATCTCCGGCGTCATTCCGCGCCGGGCAGAAAGCCGCGGCCGGCGGCGAGCTCCTCGAGCAGCCAGCCGCCCATGCCGACACGGATCAGTTGTTCGATGCGATCGTTGCGCCAGTGCAGGTGCTGCGGGTCGAAGAGCGGCCGTTCGTGTTCGACACCGACGCTGGCGATCGCTTCCTGGCTCGCCCGCTGGACGCTCGCGCGTTCGTTCAACCGAGCCACCCAGGCGGCCAGCGCCGGTGTGTCGTCGCCCGGCGCCATGCCGAAGAATCCGAGCGCTCCGAAGTGCGGCGCAAAGGCCAGGTCGGCGCGAGAGAAATCGCCGAGCAGATACGGACCATCGCCGAGCTCGGTTGCGATGCGGGCGAACAGCCGTTGGATCGACTCAGACGCCTTTGCCAGCTCGGCAGGGTGATCGGCCGCCAGCTCGGGCCGGAAGAACTTGAAGAGCGACACCACCAGCACCGCCGCATCGAGCTCGTTGTCGGCGAGCAGCTCGAGGTTGCGGCAGCGCGCCCGCATGGCGGCGTCGGCCGGCAGCAGCGGCGGCTGCGGGAATCGCTCTTCGATGTACTCGGCGATCACCTTCGAGTCGGCGACTGTCGTGTCGCCGTCGACCAGCGCCGGCACCTCGGCCCGCGGATTGGCCGCCAGCAGCGCATCGCGATCATCCTCCGTGTGAATCTCCTGGCTCTCGAAGTCCAGGCCCTTCTCGTAGAGGATCATCCGGATCTTCAGAGAATACGGGCTGAGCGGATTGTCGATGAGCTTCATGCCCGTATCGTGCCCGAAACCGCGGCGGCGGGATAGTGGATGGGGATTGGGGACTCGTGGCTGGTGATTGGTGAGTCGTGACTGGTGATTGGTGATTGGTGATTGGTGACTGGTGATTGGTGACTCGTGATTGGTGAGTCGTGACTGGTGACTGGTGACTCGTGATTGGTGGGTGGGCGAGGGTGCTATGGGCGCAGCTTCTCGGGGGGTAGCGGTCCGGGTGGGGTCGGGGTGGGGATCAGCGAGAGGTCGAGGACTTGCCATTCCTCGTTTACCGATGCCCTCGCCTTGGCTTTCAAGACGCGAGTCACCACCAGTTTTCGTTCGAATATTCCCATGTCATAGCACCCCGGTTCGCTGAGCTCGCCCTCGACTTCGAGCTCGCTCCACACCGAACCACCGTCGGGACGCCTCAGCGGCAACAAGGCCGTCCAGAGTTGGTACAGGTCGCCATCGAGCAAAACCACGCACGCGAAACCGTCGAGAGCGAACGAACTACTTTCGAACACACTTTCATAGAGGCCACGGAAAACGCCGTATGTTGAACCCGACGCCAAACGAGGGTCACTGCATCCGTGAAAAGGCGGAATCCAACAGCCGCCCTCTCCGGCAGGAAGAGTGCGCGCTTCGCCGCCAACGCACATCGCGAGAGTGAGCGCGACGGCTAGACTGCTCCTCGATGTTGTCGGGCTCACAGGCGCATCCAGTTCTCCACGACGAGACCGGAGACTCTGGAGAACTCCGGCCCTATGATGAGGTGGTTTCCGTCTTTGTGCATGACGACCTGGTTTCCTGGAGGCTCGAGCTCGCGCGGAATCCTCACCGCTCAGTGGCGACCGTTGCGGAACAGGTGCGCTTGGCGCTCCTGGGGTGCCCGATTTTCGGGAACATCCGGCATGTGCTTAGCATGGAATAATTGGGAGAAATTGGGGACAGAGAAATTGGGAAATTGTGGGAAACTGGGGAAATTGGGGACAGGTACCTATTTCTGTCGAAATCCTCCACGAATCTAAGGGGTTGAGACCAATAATAGGTGCCTGTCCCCAATTTCTCCCCGATTTTGCCGGGTCACCGCATTGGGGTGAGTTGTGGTCGTTTGGCGTAGCAACCGTCGCCCGACGAACGACCGAGCGCGAGTCGCATGAGTTTTGGGACGATGAACTGACCGAGCCAGAGTGCTTCGGACGCGGCGGCCCGGGGGCGGCTGCTGGGTGGGGGGTCGGGCAGGCTCTCTCTCCAATTTTGCTCGCGGTCATGAGTCAGTGCCGACGCAAACGCCGCGGCGAGGCGGGCGTGACCGTCGGGATTGAGGTGAACCCGGTCCTTGCAGTAGAGCCGAAGGTCGGCGGCCTTTGGCACCGCTTCCAGGTCGACGAGAACGACCCCGCGCCGCGCCGCGGCGACTCTGATCGTCGCGTTGAGCGCGCCCAGTCGAGGGGCGAGTCGGCGCGCGAGACCGACGGTGGGCAGAGGGAACGTACAACTGATGACGGTAGAACCCCGATCGCGCAGAGCGAGGTACATCGCGTCGATTTCGCCGACGATCTTCTCGACGTCGTTACCCGGGTTGGTGACGTCGTTGACTCCGGCGATGACTGCCGCCAGGTCCGGTTTCATGGCCAACGCGGGCGCCAGCTGTTCGCGGCGAATCGCGGCCGCCCGACGGCCACGCACGGCCAGATTGGCGTAGAGCAGATGGGGATTCTGGTCGGCGATGGACTCGGCGAGGCGATCGGCCCAGCCACGTAGGGTACCGTCGCTGTGGTAGTCCCACAGCCCTTCGGTCTGGCTGTCGCCGAGGGCTACGAATCGCTGATAGCGCCCAAGAATCGCGGATGATTGTGGTTCGTTCACGTCGCCTCCGTTGCCGGGAGTTGTTTACCGTAGGCGAGCCGAAGGGCGCCAGACCGCCAATCACCAGTCACCAATCACGAATCACCGGTGCAGCAGGTACAGACGGACGCGGCGCCTATTGCGTGCGTGCCCAGGCTTCATCGACGAGCACGTTGGGCATCGGGTAGTGTTCTACATTGAGGGTGAAGATTTTGCCGCCGGTGGTCGTCGCACTGGCTGCCAGCAGGGCGTCGTTGATGTCGATCCCGTGGCTCGGATGCCAGCGTTGGTAGTATTGCGCTCCCAGGTCCACGATGGCGGCGGTCAGCGGGGTGGTTTCGAATCTTTCGAGAACGAGACGGGTTGCTTCTTCCTCGTCGGGTTGTGTGAAGAACACCACCTCGGCCCGCTGCATAGCTCCGATCCATAGTTCGAAGCTCGGGTCTCTCGACAAGGCGCTGAGAAACTCCGTGGCTTTTTCAGCGCCGCGCAGGTGCCAGATCAAAACGTCGGCGTCGACGTAGGCTCTCAAAGTTGCCTCTTATGATGGGTCCCGGTGACGCTGGAAAGCTCGCTCGAATTGGTCGCGAATCTCGGAGTGGCGCGTGCCCGCGTCCTCGTTTCCCTTCCACGCGCCGCTGGTTTCCTCCCAGATGTCGTTCTTCGAGTCTTCTCTGGCGAGCCGCATTCGTACGGCCTCTTCGATGAACCGCTTCTTGGCGATACCGAGCTTTTTCGTGATGCGGTCGATCTCGGTGACCAGTTGAGCATCCATCCGCGTGCTGAATACCTTGTCCATGATAAGAGATTACGTAATCGGGCATACGTATACAAGTTGAATCTGCCACTTGCGGGTGAGGATTGGTGATTGGTGATTGATGACGGGTGATTCCGTCGAGAAGGGGACGGGCGGAATCATTGCCGGGTGCAGAATTCAACGATCGCCCGATTGACGGCTTCGGGGTTGTCCACTTGCATGGTGTGGGAAGCGTTGTCGATCTCCATCTGTTCTGCGTTGGGGAGGAGCTTTGCGAGTCGTGCGCTCGCGAAACGCAGGAAGGCGGGACTTCCGGCACCTTCGAGCAACAGACAGGGAGCGCGAACGCTGCGTACGTCATCGTCGCTCAGTGGTGGAAAGCCCGCGCCGAGCAGTTGAGCCCTTGCCGCCGCGAGATTCTCCCGGATCATCCGCCGCATCGGCTCTGGTAGGCGCTCCCAAGATCCGTGCCCAGAGACGGTCTGGTTGAAGATCTGCATCGCCTCCTCGTCGCGACCTTGCTCGAACGCGGCTCGTGCCTTTTGCACGCCAGATCCGAAGTGCAGAAACGCAAGCCCGGTTCGCGGTTGGGTCACTAGCAGCTTCACGATCTTGCCGGCGCTTGGCGGTGTGCCAACGAACAACGGCAGGACGGGCGGTTCCAATAACACCAGGGACCGAACGAGCGCTGGGTAGCGGATGGCGGTTAGCAGGCTGATGAAGCCCCCCCAGGAGCTGCCAACCAGATGTGCCGGCACGGCGCCGATCTGCTCGAGAAACGCGGCCAGATCCTCGACGTGCGGCAGCATCGGATCGTCGACCGCGGGCGCAATGTCCTCGTTGGGTCGAGCATAGCGCCGACTATAGGCAACGGCTCTGTACGACCGGCTGACGGCCGCCATCTGATGTTGCCAGATCCGCAGATCACACGCGCTGCCGTGGACGAAAACGACCGGTTCGCCTGAACCCAACTCGCGATAGGCTAGCGTAGTACCGTTGACCTGGGCGGATTCACACGACCCGAACCCCGTGCTCGTCATCGCGGTCGTGTATCACTCTTGCTCGGCCGCACGTGGCCCGGGAAATCGGGTTCGGAGATCTACCGACTAATCGGAGTATATCGCCTTGAAGCGTTTCTCGGAGTTGGTCTTCGCGGGAGCGCCATGGGCCGACTCCCAGCAATCGCCGTTGGCGCTGAGCAACTGGGTCGTCACGGAATCGTACTCGCCAATTGGCAGCGGGATTGGCTGCAAGGCCGCGCCATCTCCCTTGACCCTGATGCGGCCCTTGCGCCCGACGCGCCCCTTCAGTTTCACCTTGGACAACCCCGCCGGGCCCCCGGTTGCGTTGCGGTAGCGAAACGATCCGCGTTCGCTCTTGCCGGACCACTGATCGCCGCCCGCGGGGAGCGCAGCCTGAAGATGCATTTGCTCGCCACCGGCATCGTTCTCGTAGAGACACAGCACGTAGTGCGTGAGCCCCGCCGCCGGCTCGCCGAACCCTCGGGTGAGGTCATCGACTTTCCAAGTCCAACCGAGCTTTCCAGGCTTGATGGAGATCTTGGAGATACTGGCAGCCTCGCACCCGGCGAGCGGCGTTTCCGGACAGACCGGCGGCACCGAGCTGAATCGGACCGCAAACACGCCGGCTTCGTCGCCATCCTGGTCGGTCTCGCACATCGTCGAGAACGTGCGACATTCGCTGACCCACGTGAGGAAGAAATTTCCCGCAGGGTCGACGGCAACCGAGGGTTCGTCCTGGTGGCCGCCTTCTTCCTGGTTGACGCGGAAGTCCGGCCCCATCGGCGTGCCCGAGGAACCGAAGTAACGAGCGTACACTCCACCGCTATCGCGATCGTCGGTGCGGTAGGTGATCAGAAAATTGCCCGATGCGTCGCTGGCAATGGCCGGCTGGATCGCTACCCCTTTGGTCGTCGTATTGACCTGCGTCTCGCCTCCCAACGGCGAACCGTCACTCGCGTATCGCTGCAGATACACTTCACCGCCTGGCAGGAACGGCTCCATGGAATTGTTGCCGTTCCATACGATGACAAACGTGTCGTCGTCGTTGACTGCCACGGCAATCCCGCCCTTGCCCTGCGCTCCCGTGGTCGTCGTGTTGACGAGGAACTCGCCGCCGACTTTGGCGCCGGAGGAGTCGTAACGTTGGGCAAAAACGTCACCGCTGTGCTGGTTCACCAAACCATCCAGCTGGTAGCGGCTGTGCCAGGCGACGACGAAGGAGCCGTCTGGCGCCATGTCCAACGCCGTGGGGTTGCCCTGCGCTTCCGTCGTATAGGTATTCACCTGGAAGTCGGGGCCGAGCGGTGAGCCCGTGCCATCAAAACGCCGTGCGATCACCTCGGTGCTATCGCCGAAGATGTCGAACGACATCCAAGCGAGCACGAAGCTCCCGTCATCGGCGGCCGCAATCCTCGGATGGGTCTGTCCGTTCGCCAGTCGACTGTTGGCCAGGACTGCCGTGCCGGCGGGTACGCCAGCCGCATCGTAGAGCTCGAAGAAGATGTCTTGCTCCGAGCCGGGATTGTCACCCTGCCAAGCCACGATGAAGCGTCCGTCCGGAACGACTGCAATCGACGGGTCGGATCCGGAGCTCACCGCGAACTCTGCGCCAACCGGGTTGCCGGAGCTGTCGTAGCGCTGGCCCGCGATGCTGTGTTGGTTCTCCCAAACGACCACCGAATTGCCGGCGCCGTCACTTCCCACCACCGCTTGGTCCTGAGCGCCGATCGCAACCGTGTTGACCTGAAACTCACCGAACGAAACCGCCGGTGAGAACAGAAGCGAGAGCAGGCCGATGGCTAAGAAGCGCGAGGCAGATGCGGGAATCATCGCGTGTCTCCAATGGCTAAGCGAAGCAGCGTTCTTCGAAGAATCGAAAGACCTGGAAAGCCAGTCAACCCATAGCCCGAACCGCCCGCTCGTCGCAATGAGTGGCTGGTTGTGGACGGGTGCTTTCGTGAGGGCGTGAGGGTCGTGAGGCGTGAGCAGCGTTCAGCGAGCGCTCCTCAACTCACGTCCTCGCGCCTCACGACCCTCACCAATCACCAATCACGAGTCACCAATCACGAGTCACGAGTCACCAATCACCGCTTGCGATGGGATACGTATTGGGATACAGTCGCATCCCATGGAGACACAAGTCAGTCTTCGCTTGGACGATGATCTTCTCCGCGCTCTGGATCGCAGCGCCCGCGCGCGGAGGACGACACGGTCGGCACTGATGCGCTCGATACTGGTAGCTGCAGTCGAGGGACGAGTTGCGGAACCGCCAGCGCCTTATGAACGCGCGCGGGACCTGATCGGAAGCGTGGGCGTCGGCACCAAGCGACGTGGTCGCAAAGAGCAACTACTCGACGTGCTCAAAGACCGGCGTGGCTGATCTGCTGCTCGATACTGGGCCTATCGTCGCGCTTTTGAACGCGAGCGATCCTGACCATCGAGCCTGCGCCAGCTTCTTCGAGTCCTTTCGCGGCCGATTCATCACAACCGAAGCCGTGCTGACCGAAGCCGTCTACTTGCTTGGCCGAATTCCGGGAGGGTCCGCCGCCTGTCTCGAGTTCTTCATTCGTCAAACGGCGCACCTGATCCCGCAAAATGCCGAAAGCCTGATCCGCGCGAAAGAGCTCATGGCGGACTACGATGATGTCCCCATGGATTTCGCCGATGCAACACTCGTCGCTCTCGCCGAGGAAACGGATTGCCGGCAGATCTTCACACTCGACCGAAGGGAGTTTGCGACCTACCGCGCCCACCGCCGCCGCTCGTTCAGGGTTTATCCATTGGTGGGATGAGGGGCGTGAGCGTGGGCTAGCAGATGGGATGCGGAAAATAGGAAAATAGGGAAAATGGGGACAGGTCCCAATTTCACCTCATTACCCGTTGTTTGTTGGTGGCTTACGAGTCGAAATTGGGACCTGTCCCGGATTATTGGCTGGCTTGTCAAAAAGCTCCCTGGTGGACCAACACCCCGAGATCGCCCATCTGGTTCACGCCGACCTGGTGCGGGGGCTGAAAAACCCGAAAACAGGACGGCGCGGAAGGTTGAGCGGTATGCAGGTGCTGATGGCGCTGGTGACCAAACAGATGAACGGCTTCAGCTACCTGGTCACCGAGTCGGCCAAGTGGTAGGCCAGCTCCTTTTACTGCCGAATTCATCAATGAATCCAAAGAGTTGATGTCAATAAAAGGTGCCTGTCCCCCATTTCTGTGTCCCCCATTTCTCCCCGTTTTTCTTCGCATGATCTTTCTCGGCCCGCTCGGTGTCGGCAAGACCTTTCTCGCTTGCGCACTCGGACACGCCGCCTGTCGCGCTGGGCACGAAGTCCGCTTCCTGCGGGCCGATCATCTCCTGCAGCGCCTCCACCAGGCCCGCGCCGATCACTCCACCGAGAAAGTGCTGCGCGGACTCCTCGCCCCCGACGTGCTCATCATCGACGACTTCGGCTTGCGACGGCTCGACGCCGAGCAGTCCAGCGATCTCTATGAGGTCATCCTCGAACGACACCGCCGTGCTTCCACCATCGTCACCAGCAACCGCACCATCGACGAGTGGATTCCGCTGTTCGACGATCCCATCCTCGCTCAGAGTGCGATCGACCGACTCGCCCACAACGCCTACCAGGTCGTCATCGAGGGCGACAGCTACAGAAAGCGCCAGCGGCCAGGAACCGAAGGCGCGGTACCGGCGCCGCCGCGAAAGCCCCGGTGCCGCAGAGGTACACTCAATTGACGACGATTACTCGACTCGTGCTATAGACATCAGCGCCTCGGGCGCCTGGGTCATCCCGTGAGAATCGGGGTGGGTCATGCCCGTGAGAAACGACACGTCTTGACGATGGCAGGCCGGGCGCCAGCGGGAGACAGAATGGAAGAGCAGACAGTGAGCGACGTTCTGCTTTGTGGACGTAGCGGGGTTTACGGCCCTTACGGAGGCGCACGGCGATGTTGCCGCGGCCGACCTGATTGAGCGTTTCGGGGCGCTTGTTAGGAATGCGCTTGGCCTTGAGGGTCGACTTATTGACGCGATTGGTGACGCAGTCCTGGTTTCGTTCCAAGAATCGCAAGCAGCCGAGCACCTACACCTACGCCGACCTCATGAAGTATGTGCCCAAAGCCCAGCGCAAGCAGTGGCACGAGAAGGCGATCGAGGCCGCGATGGGTACCGACCTTCGTTCGATCATGGGTCTGCTTCTGGAAACCAGGGAGCTGGATCGGCTCGCCGAGATCATCCGTCGGACGAAGGACCATGACCTGGAAGATCTGAGCCACTACGCCACCGAGCCTGTGGCAAAGAAGCTCGAGAAGGCTCATCCCGATCTGGCGGCCCGGCTCTGGCGGGCCCACGGGCTGCGCATCCTCAACGCCAAGAAGAGTAAGAACTACGGTGCGGCGCTCTCCAATTTCGAATACGCCAGGCGCTGTTTCGAGCGGGCCGGGAACGAGGACGAAAGGAGCAAGACCGTGCGCCAGGTTCGCGCCGACCACCACCGCAAGAGCAGCTTCATGCCGGGGTTCGAACGTCTGATCGAGGGAACGGGACCGAGTGACGAGCCCTCGTTCCTCGAACGGGCAAAGGCGCGCTGGAGCGCGAAACAGCGGTGAGCACGATGGAGAAGAGAAGCGACAGAACGACGGCGGAAGATCTCGACGGATTGATCAAGGAGATCACCACGGACGCCTACGGAGATGACGAGCAGATCTCGGCGTTCCACTGCGCGTTTGATGACGGCATCGAGCTGCCGTCCGACGCGTTCGTCATCGGTGAGCCGGTTTCCGTGGTCGGATTCGACTACGACGGAAACGCGCGGCGCGGGCTCGTGGCCCGGTGCAGACGGGAAGACGGCTCAGAACACGCAGTTTCTGCGTCGGAGGTCGTGCTCGCGGAGCAATCGAACGGCAGTCATCTCGTCGCCGCCTACCGCAAGTGGTCGGGGCTCGACCCCTGGCCGAAGCCAGCGGGCCCTTCACCTCGCCGCACGCGACGACACAAGGTCGCTGCCGCGGACCTCGATTTGAGCGGTCCGGTCGAGCTAGTCGTTCTGTCGGTGAAAGAGAAGGCGGCCCGATGCCGCCTCGTGGGGAGTGAGCGCGTCATTACACTGCGCGCGGCCCGGTTGTGGGATATCGTGCCTGGCGAGATCGCGGTGGTGAAGCCGCGCAAGCAGTGGACCTACGCGGGGCACCCCTATCTCTCCGGCGAGATCGAGTCGTCGCGCCTCGACATCGACGCTCTAGGGCTCGTTCCGCTGAAGCTCGAGGACCAGGGACTCTGGACCCCCGAGGAGCACTACTGGGGAGAGGAAGGCGAACCGATCGAGGAGTGGGCCAAGCCGATCATCGACCGCGGTCCGAGACAGTCGTTCGAGATGGAGCAGGTCGTGCCGGGCCGAGACCCGGACGATTTCGACTCCGATCCGATCTGCGAGTCCAATGACCTGAAGGACGCCGGTGATCCTGTAGCCGCCAAGCAGATCCTGATGGAGCTGTGTCAGACTGATCTGCGCTGCCTCGATGCCCACGCTCATCTCGGTAACTTCGCCTTTGATTGCTGGGTCGAAGAAGCGATACGCCACTACGAGGTCGGTGTGCGCATCGGCGAGCTCTCCCTCGGGCCGGGCTTCGACGGCCTCCTGCCCTGGGGGCACATCGACAACCGGCCGTTCCTGCGTTCCATGCACGGGTTCGGCTTGAGCCTGTGGCGGCTCGGTCGGTTCGAGGAAGCAGAACGAGTCTTCGAGCGAATGCTCTGGCTCAACCCGTCGGACAATCAGGGCGTGCGTTTCCTGATCGACGATGTGCGCGCGAGGGCCGCGTGGGAAGACCGCGACGTGGGGTGAGTGCGGCAACGGGCTTGCCGGTGGGAAATCCGCGGGGAGGATCTCGCCCCCGACGGAAGTTGCTCTTGTTCCTCACCGAGCGAGCGGCTCCTAAGGTCGTCCTTGCCGATGAACCGAGACCATTTCCTCGGCTGCGAGATTCGCCGGAAGATGGCCAAGTGCCTCCGTTCACGGGGTGGCGATCTGCCTCGGCGCGTTGCTCGGGTGCAGCTACGCGACCTTCAGTTGTCGTACCGGCACTTCAACAGTGCGCCTGGCTCGCGAGCGTGATTGTGCGGTCTCTTCCATCGCCTTGACCACCTCCGCCTTGAAGTAGCGTTCACCGCAGGTGTCGCAGACCCCCGCGGGCACGCCCTCGATAATGGCGATCAGCTCCTCCCCCCATCGGTAATCCACGACGACCTTCTGCGCGGTGACTGTGCCGCCGCAGAAATGGCACCGATTGTAGCGCTTTCTCATGGTCGCCTCCGTTCCCGAAAACCTGCTTCCCACTTCTCGGGGCGCAGGCTCGGATCATACATGGTGATAAGAAGAAGTTCACGCGGGTTATCCTTGATTGTGCAGACGACATGGACCGGACGCCGAGCCGCAAAGCCGAGAACGAGACAACTGTGCCCGCGCGGATCCTCGGGGTAGTCCTCGATGATCTCCGCGTTGGAGAGGGCCATCTCCAACTCGGAGGTCGCGATGCGATCGGCCTGGCGTTCACGCTCCGCATGAATCGTCAAGGTGTAGCGGCTGGCGCGAGCGAGCGACCGAATGGATCTCGTCGTCGGAGTAGCCACTTGTCCGTTGGAAAAAAGGGGGACAGGTTCGAATTTCGGTTGGTTTCGTTATTGTTTTTATGGGGTTACGAACCGAAATTGGTACCTGTCCCGGATTTTGGCCCGGATTTTGGTGGGCGTCCGCGGCGCGGTGCGGATGGGGGCAGGCCTAATGCAGCGCGAGTTCTCTTGGTCCACGCGGAGTCGCCATACGGCAACTGGCGACGAACTGATGTTCTCAGATCGCTGAGACGGTCCGCCGGAGTTGGCTCGGCGAGCCAGCTCCGAAGGCTTGGGACGGCGACGGGCCATGCGTCAATGAGGTTGGGATGCCGCAGGCTCGTCCACGGATAGTCGAACGCGTTTTCAACGAGGTTTGCACGGACGGGGTTCTGAAGGACGTACCTCGCGACCGTGAGGAAGTGTCCATCGCCCTGGACCGGGAAAGCGCGGAAGCGATCTTGCCAGATATGGCCGCTGCCTTCGTTATCGAGACGGTAGCGGGCTCGATGAGTCGTCATCCAGGTGTGCATAAACCTGCTCAGGGTGTCGATGTCCTTTGATTGTGCGACTAGGTGGAAGTGGTTGGACATTATGACGAAGGCGAAGATGCGAACTGGCACCTTCACTTTCGCAACTCTCATGCACTCGACGAGGCAGCGATAGTCCGAGTCCTTGTGGAAGAGAGTCTGCCGGTTGTTTCCCCTGTTGAGGAGATGATGGACTTCGCCGCGAAGCTCGCCTCTGGGTCTTCGGGGCATGGCTTCAGAGAAGGGGGCGGTCGAGGCTGCGATACTGAATCGCCTCGGCGATGTGCGCGGAAGCGATGACGCTGGCGTCTTCGAGGTCCGCGATCGTGCGGGCGACCTTCAGGATGCGGGTGTATGCTCGCGCACTGAGCGCCAACTTGGTCATGGCTGACTCGAGTAATCGATCCGCGGCTTGGTCGGTCTCGCAGTGCTCGTGAATCTCGCGCGTCGTCATCTGCGCGTTGCAGAAGATGTCGGATTCGGCGAAGCGCTCGAGTTGCTTTGCGCGTGCAGCCTTGACGCGCTCGCGTACGGTTGCCGAGCTCTCTCCTTTCGCATCGGAGCGCAGCTCGCCGTACTTCACCGCTGGTACTTCGACCTGGATGTCGATGCGGTCGAGCAGGGGGCCGGACACTTTGGTGCGGTACTTCTGGATCTGTGGCATCGGGCAGATGCACTCGCGCTGCGGGTCGCCGAGGAAGCCGCAGGGGCACCCATTCATTGCCGAACTTAAACTAAACCGTGGCGATGGCCGACAAGATGGTCTGGGGATCGTGCTGCCGCTGCCGTTTAGTGTCCTGCCCGAGGCTACGTTCCCGCAAAGGCTACGCAAGGCTCGAATTCAGAAGGGGTTTGGGCAGACGGAGTTGGCGTTGGCTGCGGGGCTGTCGAAGGATCTGGTGTGGCGCTGGGAGAGGGGAATGCACGGGGCGAGCGAGGGAGCTCTAGCCCGAAGTTCCCCACGCTGTAGCACCCCTGAGCGCATGTAAGTGTTGAGAATACGGTAGCTTTGCGCGAGCCAGGCCGGCAATTGTGTTCCCATGTAAAGGTACGCATAGATCTTGCATTGGCGTACCTGTCGTGATACGTAGTTCCCATGTACATCGAGACCGTCCCGAATCGCAACTCCAGACCCGCCATCCTGCTGCGCGAAGGCTGGCGCGAGGGGGGCCGCGTGCGCAAGCGCACCCTGGCCAATCTCACCGACTGGCCCCCCGAGAAGGTCGAAGCCCTGCGCGCCGCTCTCAAAGGCACCCCCGTCGGTGCCGCCCCCGAAGACGCCTTCGAGCTCACCCGCTCCCGCCCCCATGGTCACGTCGCCGCCGTGCTCGGCTACCTGCGCCGCCTCGGGCTGCACTCCTTGCTCGCCCGCTCGCGCAGCGACAAGCGCGACCTTATCGAGGCGCTGATCGTCGCCCGCATCGTTGACCCGCGCTCCAAGCTGGCCACCGTGCGCGGGCTGCGCGAAGACACCCTGAGCTCATCTCTGGGAGAGTTGCTCGACATTGAGGACAGCGACGAAGATCAGGTCTACGCGGCCATGGATTGGTTGATCCAGCGACAGCCCAAGATCGAGAAGGCACTGGCAAAGCGCCACCTCGAAGACGCCACCCTGGTCCTCTACGATCTCACCTCCACCTGGTACGAGGGGCACACTTGCCCGCTGGCCGCCCGCGGTTACTCGCGCGACGGCAAGAAGGGCACGCTGCAGATCAACTTCGGCCTGCTGTGCGACCGCGAGGGGCGTCCGGTGGCCGTCGAGGTCTTCGAGGGAAACACCGCCGACCCCTCCACGGTGGCCACGCAGGTGGACAAGCTGGGCAAGCGGTTCAAGCTCAACCGGGTCGTTCTGGTCGGCGACCGCGGTATGATCACCTCAGCGCGCATCCGCGAGGAGCTCCAAGCGGCAGACGGACTGGAGTGGATCAGCGCACTGCGCAGCAAGCAGATCGGCAAGCTGGTCGACTCCGGCAGCCTACAGATGTCGCTTTTCGATGAGCGCGACCTGGCCGAGATCGAGGACCCGGCATTCCCCGGCCAGCGGCTGATTGCGTGCCGCAATCCGCTGTTGGCCGAGGAGCGACAACGAAAGCGCAGCGAGCTGCTCGCAGCCACCGAGAGGGCGCTGGACAAAGTGGTAGAGGCCACCACGCGCAAGCGTCGTCCACTGCGCGGACAGGTCGAGATCGCCCGACGTGCTGAGCGCTGCGCTAGCACCTACAAGATGGCCAAGCACTTTGACTTTGAGATTACCGACACCTCGTTCTCTTACCGCCGAAAGGAGAAGCAGATTGCCGAGGAGGCCAGACTCGACGGCATCTACATCATCCGCACCAGTGTCCCCCAAGAGGTGCTCTCGGCCGAGCAGAGCGTGGAGGCTTACAAGTCACTGTCGACCGTCGAGCGCGCCTTTCGCACGATCAAGACCGTGGATCTCAAGGTGCGCCCGATTCATCACCGCCTTGAGGACCGTGTACGCTGCCACATCTTTCTGTGCATGCTCGCCTACTACGTCGAGTGGCACATGCGCCGCGACCTTGCCCCGATACTCTTTGACGACCACGACCGCGTCGCCGCAAAGGCCCAGCGCCAGTCGATCGTCGCGCCCGCGCTGCGCTCAGCCGCAGCGCTGACCAAGGCCAAGACCAAGCGCACTGACGACGGGCAGCCCGTTCACAGCTTCCGCACCCTGCTGGCAGACCTTGGTTCGATCGTCCGCAACACCTGCACCCCCACAGCGCCTAACGCGCCCTCGTTTGACAAGACCACCAGGCCTACGCCCCTACAGCAGCGCGCCCTCGATCTCCTCAAGGTAAAGCTCGCTCCCTGACCCCACCATATCTCACTGTTCCCAGTGGCGTTCACTCCGATCCCAGTCGAAACTCAATTGCTTCCATCACTTACGCTCTTTCACTGCTGGGAACTTCGGTCTAGCCGCCGTGGCGGCCGTTTTGACGGCCGAGCCGCGGGCTGCCCTCGGCGCCGGAAATCGCAGCCTGAGCACCCTGGGCGCGTTCTGGCTGCGAGCAGGAACGGAGGACAACCCCCGCGACTTCAGTGCCAAGAACGGTCGGACGTCGGGTTCTCGAGTTTCTTTTCCCTTGAAGTGAAACAAGGTGCTCGATAATTTCTGAACAGCATGAAGCGATGGATTCAGTTCCTTACAGTCAGTTTATGTATCGGGGGCAGCGGGGTGGAGGCTGTTGCGAGGACCCTGATCGCAATGGATTTCTCCGAGATCGTGGCCGCTTCTAGAATTATCATCCAGGCGACAGTTCAAGATGTCCTTACCGCAACTGAGGCCGACGGTTCCGAATCCGCTATTCCAGATCAGCAAGAGCATCCTCGAGACTTTCACGGTTGGGTCTCACGTACCGATGGATGTACCGCGGGCTTCGATGCCCCGACTGCTCAAGGGCATAGTGGATTCCCTTCTTATCCGCGAGTTCGCGAAGCAGCGTGTGTCGACAAATATGTGGCGTTACTCTCGCATGCTCATCCTCGGGGAGGTGTGCGTTCGCCTGAGACTCGATTCGCTTGAGTATCTTGTTGACCTGGAAACGGGTGAGGGGATTTCTCGTTCTCGTTGAGAAGAGTGGCCCCGGTTCATCCCCGCCAAAGGATTCAACGTGGCCGAAGGAGGTGAAGACCCTCGGCGATCAGTTGCGCCGCCGTCGCCTTGAGCTGGGCCTCCTGCAGCGCGAGGTAGCCGACCGCCTCGGCGTTTCCGAGGCGAGTGTCTGGCAATGGGAGCGAACTCGGACCGAGCCGCAGGTCCACTGCCTACCCGCGATCTACGACTTCCTCGGGTACGTGCCGTGGGAACCGCCCGACGGATTCGCTGCATGGCTCCGTCAGGTGCGCCGCGGGATGGGACTGTCGCGGCGGAAGCTGGCGGCGCGGATCGGGGTCGATCCGACCACGGTGGACCGATGGGAGCGGGGGCAGGGCGGTGCCGCGACCGAGTCGATGGGGAGGCTCCGGCGGTTCATCCGGACACAGCAAGGTCAGGACTAGAACAATATTTTGGCTGGTGGCGGACCCCGCCAGCGTCAAGTATGCGACTCAGTGTGCCGGAACTCAAGAGCGGGTTACTCAATGTCGCCGAGATACGCGAGAAGCTCTTCCTTGCTACAGGGATCAGACTCGTACCGCTTTCGGGCTTGTTCGAGCAGCTTGCCGATTTGGGAGCCTGGCTTGATCTGCAACGACTCCATGACGTCGGATCCGGTGATTGGTAGGACGATGCTGTCTTCGTCAAGAAGCGACTTCTCGATGAGCCGTGTAGCCTCATGGCCAAAGTCGAATCCATCCTCCAGCAAATCCAGTTGTTTACGCCAGCGGTCGACGTGCCGCTGCCTGAATCCCACGGTGTTCAGGGCATCGCGTCCGAGCCGGAACTTCGCCTCGTTCACGAGTGGATCGAACGATGCGGCCGGCCAGCTCCGGTCAAGCCGACGTAACCACTCCTCGATGTGCTGAGTTGCGCTTTCCCCATCTGCTTCGATCTGCCGGACGACCTCATCGATGCCGCTCAGGAAGCGATTCGCTTCCTCGACCAGACGGTTGTAGCACTTACGCCACTGATCGTCGTCGCATGGTATGGCCGTGCCGCAGGCCTTCCGTCGCCAGCCCTCGGCAGCAGTGCGCGCGGCTTGGTCCGAATCCGAGAAGCCAAGGTTGTGATGTAGTTCGGTTCGTAGACATCGCACCACCTCGAAATGCTCGTCGGTCGCTGCCCTCTCGACGATCGAGTAAGCCTCTCCGAGTCGGCGTAGGAACGTGAGGCTGACTCTACCGGCTTCGAAGTAGAGACAGTAGAGCCACGAGGTGGCCCGAATGAAGCCGGGCTCAGGACGCGATGGATCTGGGATGGTGACATGCAGGCTGTCGAACGCGGGGCGCCCGATCAGGCTCCGTGACAGGTCGTTCACCGCCTGATGGCAACGCAGCACGTTCTCGAAGCTCATCGCCCACCTCCTCGACGCCGAAGTGGCTGGGCAACAGGGCCGATGAAATTGAAGGCAATGTTGAAGCCGCCTTGGATGGTGGCGCCATGTGGCATGTCAAGATCCGGAAAGTCGCGCTGGAGAAGCTCGATCTCCTGTCGAATCTCCTCTACTTGTACTCGTACGCGTCCGCTGCCCAGGTCGTCGCGTACCACGCGGCCGTGGAAGAGCCGAGGCCTGCCGTCTGCACCGGTCCAGACGTGGTGTCGGACAATGCGGCGTGGATCGCTGAACGCCGTTTCCTGGCTCAGGGCATGCCAGACCTCGCGGGCTGCGTGTTCGCGCTGGAGTCGCCACATGAAGACCGCTCGAAGGTATTCGCTTCTGGGATCGCCGAGCGCGCCCTCGATGCCACCGAGAAACTCTAGGATATCTAGGATGTCGCGTAGATCTTGGTCGGCGCCAGGTATCGGCGACCGCTCGCCTCCGAATAGATAGGTCCCGGTCGCCTGGATCCATCGAGCGCGGAGAAGGTAGCGGAGGCAACGGCCATCCTCGCGAGCCGCCGCCTGGTGCTTCCGCATGAAGGAGACGACCTCCTCAGCACGGTCACGCTCATCCCCGCTTGCTGATCCCTGCCCCCACAGCGGACCGCCAAGTGCTCGGGCTTGTAAGAACACGCCGGCGCGTGAACCCATTTTCTCTAGCTCTGCGAGCGCTTCACTTTCCAAAGCGTTGTCGTCCAGGGTCTGGGCGACCTTGACGCGTCTCTCCTCGAATAGTTCGCGTTGGTCTGGCTCAAGTTGAGCGAGATCGACCCGCTCGAGTCCGTCCCAGATGTCGGCCGCTAGTTCTGCTCGACGCTCGGGCGCCCAGCTACCACTCTTGAGTAGATCCGCTGGCACCCACAAGCTCACGTCGATCGCGTAGTAGGTGTCTGCAGCATAGACTGCGCTTCGCGTGGAATCCCTTGCTGCCTCGTAGAATTGCCAGGCCTCGTTCTCCGACGCACCGGACTTCAGCTGTTGCACTGCGCGGAAGCCGTATATCGCCGCACGCTCGACCTTGAGGTTGGCACACATGCGCCGTAGCCCGCGGCTGGAGCTGGCACCGAATTCGTCCAGCGCGAGGTCAACTACCTGGCGCGCCTCTTCGAGTATCTCTGCTGGGTCCACACCCGGCATCAGCGGCGCGTCCCGGAATACCCGTCGCCGGAGCGTAGCCTCTTGGAGCATAAGGCTTGGGTCAGTGACACCGCGGCGTTCTCTCATCTCGGTCAGGGTCCGTGCAATGTCGAGGTAGAATGAGGCATACCGGTGACCGAACGGGCCGTCGGGTCCAAGTCTGTGGACCAGATCCAAGACGAAGCGACGCTCACAACTTCCGTACGTGCTCGGGTTTGCTGACCTGAGGAGTTCGATACCTATTTGTGTCTCGGCCTGCGCCGTTCCAAGCCGGCGAGCAGAAATGAGCTCAGCTTCGATCCGGAGTCGTGGGTGAATGAAGACATCATCTTCGTCGTTCGAACTCCACCGAAACAGGTCGATCCCGGAAAAAAGTGACGCGATGTCGACAAGACTCTCGCTGCCGCCAACAGCGCGCATCAGCAGATTGATGGGTACCGGGCAGTCGAGCTTCCCTGGCATCATCACGTAGTCGATCGCCTTTGACGCAGAGTCACTCATCGTGCCCATGAACTCGTCGAGGCGCTGGTCCAAGAGTGCCTTCGGGTCGACCAGGCCGGCGTCAAGGAGCGCTTGGCCAAGAGCGCCCACTGGCTCGGGCTTACTCTGTCGGATACTGGTTCCCCGCGTCCTGAGATCATCCTCCGCAACACGAGCCTCCCGGGCCAGACCAGCGGCAAGACGGGGTCGAACCTCCGGCAGTATCCTGTAGACAGCGGGAAGCAGGTATCTGGACCTGGACGTGGACGGCTGCAAATGCAGGTTCGCATGTTCTCCGAGGAGCCGAGATAGGGCGGCGGCTTCGGCATCGCTGAGGCTGGAGGGAGCTTCGAGCAGGTGTCCACCACTACTGCTCGCTGATTGGTCGACCAGGCGGTAGGCGCTTCCGACCAGAACCACACGACGGCCACGGCTCTGGAATCCGCGAAGAAGGTCTCGGTATCGAGAAACCGGGGCGTTGCCGTCGCACACGACCAGTGTAGCGGGAGCGCCGGCATCCTCCGCGCGCAAACAGAACTCATCGAGTTCATCGACAGCTGGAATCCGGGAGGCCCGACTGGCGAGGAGAACCGGATAGCGCCGCTCGTTGCGGATGTGGAACGCCAATCGCGCTAGCGCAAGGCTCTTCCCCGTCCCTGATTGACCGTGGATTAGGATGGGTTCCTGCCGTCGACCCATGTCCGACAACGCATCTAGGAGGCGTTGTCGGAGAGTTGACTCGAATTCTCGCTCGATTGCGAAGCCTCGACGCACGCCTTCGACGAGCCGGCGGGCATCCTCGACGTGGCCGTGGAAGCGTCTGAACTCGCCAAAGGAAGCATCCGCACCGAGCGGAGCAAGCGGTGCGAGCCAGCTGTCATCCACGATTGTCGCCGCCGTTGACGTCTTAAGCCGTGTTGACGGCTCAATCTCAAGGAGCACATCGCCTACGGTGACAGCGTTGTCGACCGCCAATGCACGCGGCGCCAGTGGTCTTATCCGGCCGGCCATCGTCAGGGATCGGAGCGCTGTCGAGAGGCGTTCTGGAACGAACGTGACCGGGCCTTCGGGCCCGGCGAGTTCCTCGATCAACGCAGCGTCGTCACCGCCGAACGTGGAATCCCAGCCGAACCAGAAGACTTGACCGGGCTTGAATGCCGACAAGACACCGGACAAAGCCTCGGGAGATAGCCAATCACGACCGCAGGTGAGCCCGTCAATGGCTAGCACTCCGAGGGACGTCGTGGTCTCGATCAATCGCGAAAGCAGGGGAGTTGCGTGAAGTGCTGCGCGCCTCCGGAGTTCCTGCGTGCTCTTTGGAGGGGCCTCGGTCGGGCCGGCCTCCCCCGCGCGCCCGAAGAGGTAGGTCAGGTGGAGGTTACGCCGGTGTCGCGGCGCCGTTGGATCGTCGAACTTGCTGAGCACAGCCTCAACATCGCGACCGGCCACTCGGAGTGCTCGCGACAGAGCGGGGTCGATGCTGGTTGTGAAGAAGGCGTTCAATGGGAGCCACGCAATCGGTTCGAACCATTCTTGTTCAGCTCGGTGCAGGTAGTAATCCGCCAACCACTGGTAGAAATCGTCCGGCAACGGCACAGACGTCAGGAGCGATACGAGCCCTTGATCAAGGACCTCCTCGCTGAAGCGGTCACTGCGCTTGAGTGCGGCGACGATGGCTGGATCAGGTCGCGATCCGGTCCGCCAAGCATCTTGGCCCATCAGGACCACGAGGGGGCGCCCCTCGTTGATCGCGGCTGCTAAGCCTTCCGAGTGCGCCGGGACGCTCATGCTGCCACCTCCTGTCCTCTATTCACGGTCATCTTCATTCCGTTCTGGAGGCGTCGGGCTCTAAGTGTCTGTCGATGGTGTGTTCGGACGACGTGCTCATTGCTTTGGACCCTTCATCTGCTTCCGCCCCCTGTCAACACCGGGGAAATCGGAGATAGGCCCCTCCTTGTCGTAGTGAGGTCGTGAAGCGTGAGGGCGTGAGGGCGTGAGGGCGTGAGAATCAGTTCAGGGATCGGATGAGCGCGGTTAGCATGAGTGACAGGCGGTCGCATTGGTTGCGGAGGCGGTTGTGCTCAGTGGCGTCGAGGTATCCGAGGTCCCTTGCCAACAAGATGGTAGCGAGTCTCGGCAACGGAACCCCGAGCGATTCCCGTGAATCGTCGGAGCTCTGCCTTGCCGATACGGCCGGCACCCTCGCTCAGGTTGGCGCCCACCGATGCCGTTGCGCGTCGCAACTGAGAGGTCAATCCGTACCTTTCATGCGCTGGAAAACCCCGGGTCACCGCGTAGACCCGCTGAGTGATCTCATGCGCCAACCGGAACGCATCCAAGTCCTCGACAGATCGCTTCATCTGAAACCTACTCACGCCTCACGCCCCTCACACCAGCGGCCGATCCAATGAGCGGTACTGAATCGCCTCGGCGATGTGCGACGGGGAGAAAAGGGGGACAGGTTCGAATTTCGCCCTCTTACTCGTTGTTTATTGGGTACTTACGAATCGAAATTGGGATCTGTCCCGGATTTTACGGATTTTACTGTCCCGGATTTTGCATACGGCGAATCGGTGTTCACATTCAGCGGAATACGCACTCAGCGACCTCTTTGTCGTCACCCGATTTTGTGTGTTGGTCCAGGCCCGTTGTTCATGGCCGTGATCGCATTGATTCGGTGTCGCAGTAGACCGAAGAGGACTGCCGAAGACGTGAAGCCGGCGAAGGTGCCGTACAAGCCGAAGATCAGAATCACCACAAGCGCCCGCGATTGTGCGTAGAAAGGTAGTCCTATCGTCGCGCCGATGACTGAGCCTATGGCCGTTCCGGTCATCAGCATAATAGGGCCGATGTGGCGAGTGCGCCGCTGTGCCAGATCTGAAGCGAGGCGAGTAAGGCCGTTGACGAACAAGAAGCTGGGAACGCTTGCGATTCCGAAAGCGAAGAGGAGGACCAGCACTGATATGATGGTTTTCGCCGCCACTCCCTCCGACCGAGACTTCGTCCAAATGTTGAAAAGAACAGGGGTCGCAGCCAGCAACGGGACGCCGGCGAGCGCCAAGGCCGAGACCCGTGTCTCGAGATCGGGTGTTAGCAGGGCCTTTTGCTGATTCTGGGTCTCTTCCATCGTGCGACCATTTGCATATCACACTGCCGGCGAGCTACGGGGATAGCAGGTGGAGTGTGCGCCTAAATCAATCCCCGATCTTCCCGCTGAATGGTGCGGTGCACAAAGAAGTTGTTTCATCCCGGGGGAGGGCCGCCAACAGCGCGGGAAAGCGGCGAGACGTTTAGCGTCGTGTGGGAGATCGATCCTCGCCTCATGTGTGTCGTTGGTCGTCGCTGTCTCCGTTGCAGCCGGGTGCTCCGCTCGTGCCAGCAAAGGCGGGAAGCTTCGTGAGGCCTGCTCAGTGGGCACGCCTCTCGTGCAGGTAGTTGAGGTTGTCCGCCGAATGGATCCGACTGTATTTCGTCTGACGTCGCCGTCGGAATGCGATCGACGTTTCGAAAACCTTGATGGAACCAAAGCATGTCTGGGAGGTTCGCGGATTGACGCGACATTCAAGACAGGTGTCGCGCTGTATCTGCGCGTTACATACCTCTTCGATTCGAACGAAAGGCTTGTGGTTGCAAACTATCAACCTCAAATCTCTGGGCTTTGAGCGCTTGCAGCTTTCCGGACGGGTTGAATCGGCCGAAGACGGCGCCGAGTTGAAAAGAATCAGCAACGATGAGGGGAAACCGGGGACACCCTTGTCGTAGAAACCCGTGGAACTTTAGTGAGTTAGCTGGTGGCTAGGGGGCCTGTCCCAATTTTGTGTCCTTCGAACTACCTGCCCCCACGATTCCGCAGAGGTCGTCTCCTACGTCCCCTTCATCGCTCATCGCCGTGAGGCGATTGTTGGGCAGCGTGGAACGTTTGACTTACCAATCGTCAATCGATAGCAAAACTGTAAGCATGGAAACCGTTACTCTGTCGAGCAAGTATCAACTGGTCGTGCCGCGGGCGGCGCGAGAGCGGATGGCGTTGAAGCCTGGCGCCAAGCTGACCGTAATCGACAAGGGGGGCGTCTTGTTCCTCGTCCCAAGCCGACCGATGCGCGGATTTCGCGGAGTTGCGAAAGGGACACGTCCGAAGCGACTCCGCGACAAGAAGGATCGACATTGATTCTCGTCGATTCGAGCGGCTGGATCGAGTATCTCGCCGACCGCCCGAACGCGGATGACTTTGCGCCGTATCTCGAGGGGCGCGAACCTCTGTTGGTCAGCGCCATCGAGGTCTACGAAGTGTACAAGGTCATCCGCCGAGATCTGTCCGAGGAAGCTGCGATCGAAGCAGTGGCGGCTCTCGACCGCGCCGAGATTGTGCCAATCGATCACAGCCTCGCCCTCGAGGCCGCCGACGTTGCCGTGGAGCACGGCCTGGCAATGGCGGACGCCATCATCTACGCAACGGCAACTCGGTATGGTGCGACCTTGGTAACCGCGGACGCCGACTTTGACGGATTGCCGGCGACGCTCGTCTTCCGGTGACTGCGTGATGTGCAGAGGTAGAGCCGAGGATCGCCGAGTTGCGCCGACACGACGAACGAAACCGCGACATTGAATCGGCAAACTACGATCGGACTTCTCACGGCTCTGTTCGCCTCCGCCCTCGGGTGCGGCGGGGACGATTCCGGCGGCTCGTCACGCCAGATCGTCAATCGCGAAGAAAAGGGGGACAGGTTCGAATTTCGGTTGGTTTCGTTATTGTTTTTATGGGGTTACGAACCGAAATTGGTACCTGTCCCGGATTTTGGCCCGGATTTTGGTGGGCGTCCGCGGCGCGGTGCGGATGGGGGCAGGCCTAATGCAGCGCGAGTTCTCTTGGTCCACGCGGAGTCGCCATACGGCAACTGGCGACGAACTGATGTTCTCAGATCGCTGAGACGGTCCGCCGGAGTTGGCTCGGCGAGCCAGCTCCGAAGGCTTGGGACGGCGACGGGCCATGCGTCAATGAGGTTGGGATGCCGCAGGCTCGTCCACGGATAGTCGAACGCGTTTTCAACGAGGTTTGCACGGACGGGGTTCTGAAGGACGTACCTCGCGACCGTGAGGAAGTGTCCATCGCCCTGGACCGGGAAAGCGCGGAAGCGATCTTGCCAGATATGGCCGCTGCCTTCGTTATCGAGACGGTAGCGGGCTCGATGAGTCGTCATCCAGGTGTGCATAAACCTGCTCAGGGTGTCGATGTCCTTTGATTGTGCGACTAGGTGGAAGTGGTTGGACATTATGACGAAGGCGAAGATGCGAACTGGCACCTTCACTTTCGCAACTCTCATGCACTCGACGAGGCAGCGATAGTCCGAGTCCTTGTGGAAGAGAGTCTGCCGGTTGTTTCCCCTGTTGAGGAGATGATGGACTTCGCCGCGAAGCTCGCCTCTGGGTCTTCGGGGCATGGCTTCAGAGAAGGGGGCGGTCGAGGCTGCGATACTGAATCGCCTCGGCGATGTGCGCGGAAGCGATGACGCTGGCGTCTTCGAGGTCCGCGATCGTGCGGGCGACCTTCAGGATGCGGGTGTATGCTCGCGCACTGAGCGCCAACTTGGTCATGGCTGACTCGAGTAATCGATCCGCGGCTTGGTTGGTCTCGCAGTGCTCGTGAATCTCGCGCGTCGTCATCTGCGCGTTGCAGAAGATGTCGGATTCGGCGAAGCGCTCGAGTTGCTTTGCGCGTGCAGCCTTGACGCGCTCGCGTACGGTTGCCGAGCTCTCTCCTTTCGCATCGGAGCGCAGCTCGCCGTACTTCACCGCCGGTACTTCAACCTGGATGTCGATGCGGTCGAGCAGGGGGCCGGAGACCTTGGTGCGGTACTTCTGAATCTGCGGTAGCGGGCAGATGCACTCGCGCTGCGGGTCGCCGAGGAAGCCGCAGGGGCAGGGGTTCATCGCCGCGACCAACATGATGTCGGCCGGATAGGTGACGGTGCCGGCGACGCGCGAGATGGTGATGCGACCCTCCTCGAGGGGTTGGCGCAGGACTTCGAGGACGTTGCGGCGGAACTCGGGTAGCTCGTCGAGGAAGAGAACGCCGTGGTGGGAGAGCGACGCTTCGCCCGGTTTGGGATTGGTGCCGCCGCCGATCAGGCCGGCGTCGCTGATGGTGTGGTGGGGGGCGCGGAAGGGGCGAACCGTGATCAGCGAGCGGCCTTCCATCAGACCGAGGACGCTGTGTACCCGCGTCGTCTCGATCGACTCGTCGACGGTCAGCGGTGGCAGGATGGTCGGCAGCCGCTTGGCGAGCATGGTCTTGCCGCTTCCCGGTGGGCCGACCATCAGTATGTTGTGACCGCCGGCCGCCGTCACCTCGAGGGCTCGCTTGACGTGCTCCTGCCCGCGCACGTCGGCGAGGTCGACGGCGGTGGTGTCGCCGCCGTTGAAGAGCGACGCGACGTCGACTTTCACCGGACGTAGGCGAACCTCGCCGCGCAGCAGGTCGAAAGCCTGGGCGAGGCTTTCAATGGGGAGGACGTCGATGCCTTCGATGACTGCCGCCTCGCGCGTGTTGTCGACCGGTAGCAGGAGCCCGCGCAGTCCGCGCCGCTGCGCCGTCGCGGCGATCGGCAGGGCGCCGCGAACGGGTTTGACGCGCCCGTCGAGCGAGAGCTCGCCGAGTGCGGCGTAGTCCGACAGACGAGCCGTCGGCAGCACACCGGAGGCGGCGAGGATGCCGAGGGCGATCGGCAGGTCGTAGGCCGAGCCTTCTTTCTTGACGTCAGCCGGCGCCAGGTTGACGGTGATGCGCCGCGGCGGAAAGTCGTAGCCCGAGTTGCGCAACGCCGCGCGCACGCGATCCTTGCTCTCGCGCACCGCCGCCTCGGGCAGTCCGACGACCGCCATGCCGGGCATGCCCATCGAAAGATCGACCTCGACCTCGATGAGAAGCGCGTCGGTGCCGCTGAGGGCGCTGGAGAGAACGGTTGCCATGCGGCGGCGGGCTCCTTTGGCGCCGGGATTCTTTCACTGGAGACGGTATTGCCAAGGTCGGCGACTTGAAGTGTTGATACGAGACAAATATACAGACATGTCAACTATGGTCAACGGCTGTGAGTGGAAGTACTGGATCGCGCTGCGCTCGGTGCGCGGTGTTGGCAACGTCGTCGGTCTGCGTCTGATCAAGACCTTCGGCGGCCCGCGCCAGATTCTCGAAGCGGGAGCGCAGGCCCTGGAGTGCGGCGGCGTGCGCCGGCCGGTGGCGCGGGCGATCGCCGGATTCGACGGCTGGCCGGCCGTCGACGTGCAGTTGCGCCGGCTCGACCGCGTCGGTGGGCGCCTGGTTACCTGGCAGGACGAGAGTTACCCAGAGCTCCTGCGCCACATCCACGACCCGCCGCTCTTCCTCTATGTCCGCGGCAGCCTCGAAGACGTCGCCGGCGAGGCGGCCCACACCGTCGCAATCGTCGGCTCGCGCAAACCGACTTCCTACGGCCGGCGGATGGCGCGGCTTCTCTCGGCCGGTCTGGTGGAAAAGGGCGTCGTCGTCATCAGCGGCCTGGCCCGCGGCATCGATGCCGAGGCCCATTCCGCCGCGCTGCGTGCTGGGGGGAAAACAATCGCTGTTTTAGGATGCGGGATTGACGTCGTATACCCCAGTGAGCATCATCATTTGATGTTGCGAACGGCCAGGGATGGTGCCGTGATCTCCGAATTGCCGATGGGCGCGCAGCCGGAAGCGGAGAATTTTCCGGGGAGAAATCGCATCATCAGTGGTATGTCACTCGGTACGGTGGTGGTCGAAGCGGCAGAGAGAAGCGGCTCCTTGATCACGGCGAGCTTTGCCGCCGAGCACGGGCGCGAGGTCTTTGCCGTGCCCGGTGCGGTCGGCCGCAACAGCCGCGGACCGCACCGCCTGCTCCGCCAGGGGGCTGCCCTAGCTGAATCCGCAAACGATGTTTTGAAAGAAATCGCGCCGCATCTCGAAGCCAGGGGGGGCGCGATGGAGGTCGTGCTCTTGCCCGAAGAGTCTCAGATCTTCGCCTGTTTGGGAAATTCGCCGTTGCCGCTGGAGATCGTCCTGCAGCGCAGCGGTGTTGCCTATGCCGCCGCGCTCGAAGCCCTGCTCGGCCTCGAGCTCAAGGGTCTAGTGCGTCAACTGCCTGGAAAATGCTATGCGCTCGGAGATAAGGCTCGACCTCGGAAGGAATCGGAGTAGGAAGAAGAGACATGGCGAAGAATCTGGTCATCGTTGAGTCGCCGGCAAAGGCGAAGACGCTGAGCAAGTATTTGGGGCGCAATTACACCGTAAAAGCGTCGGTCGGCCACGTCGTCGACCTGCCAAAGAGCAAGCTCGGGGTCGACATCGAGAACGATTTCGAGCCCGAATACGCCATCATTCGCGGCAAGTCGAAGGTCATCTCGGAGCTCAAGAAGGCGGCGAAGGGTAAGGAGAACATCTACCTCGCGCCCGACCCCGACCGCGAGGGTGAAGCCATCGCCTGGCATATCGCACAGCGCCTCGACGGCAAGAAGTCCAACATCAAGAGGGTGCTGTTCAACGAAATCACCAAGAAGGCGGTGCAGGAGGCCGTCAAGAACCCGATCGAGATCGATCAGAACCGTTTCGAGGCGCAGCAGACGCGGCGCATTCTCGACCGGCTGGTCGGCTACCAGATCAGCCCGCTGCTCTGGGACAAGGTGCGCCGCGGTCTCTCCGCCGGTCGCGTCCAGTCGGTCGCGGTGCGCATCGTCTGCGAGCGCGAGCGCGAGATTCGCGCCTTCGAGAAAAAGGAATACTGGTCGATCACGGCCCAGCTCGAGGGCGACAACCCGCCGCCCTTCGCCGCCCGCCTGTTCAAGGTCGGCGATCAGAAGCTCGATCCGGAGAAGTTTCGCATCGAGAACGAAGGCTCGGCCGCCGAGATCGTCGAGCGGCTGCGCCAGGCGGAGTTCAAGGTCACCAAGGTCGACCGCAAAGAGCGGCGCCGCTTTCCGACCCCGCCCTTCATCACCTCGCGCCTGCAGCAGGAGGCGTCGCGCAAGCTCGGCTACACGCCGTCGCGCACCATGCGCATCGCTCAGCGATTGTACGAGGGGATCGAGCTCGGCAGCGATGGACCGGTCGGTCTGATCACGTACATGCGCACCGACTCGGTGCGGGTTGCGCCCGAGGCGCTCGATGCGGTGCGCGCTTTCGTCGACGAGCGCTACGGCAAGGACTATCTGCCCAAGGAGCCCAACACCTATAAGATGAAGAAGGGCGCGCAGGACGCCCACGAAGCGATTCGCCCGACTTCGCTCGAGCGCCCGCCCGACTCGCTGCAGCGCTTTCTCAGCAAAGAAGAGATGGCCGTCTACTCGTTGATCTGGAACCGCTTCGTCGCCAGCCAGATGACACCGGCGGTGTTCGACCAGACCTCGGTCGACATCCAGGCCGGCGGCGAGCTCTTTCGCGCCACCGGTCAGATCATGAAGTTCGACGGGTTCATTCGCGTATATACCGAGGGGGTCGACGACGAAAAGTCTGCCGACGACGACAAAGACCGGCGCCTGCCGGCGCTCAGCGAAAACGAAATCCTGAAACTGATCGAGCTCAAACCGGAGCAGCACTTCACCCAGCCGCCGCCGCGCTACAGCCAAGCGACGTTGATCAAGGAGCTCGAAGAAAAGGGCATCGGCCGGCCGTCGACCTACGCCTCGATCATGTCGACGATCATCGCCAAGGAATACGTCTCGGAAGACAACCGGCGACTCGCCGCCACCGAGCTCGGCTTTCTCGTCACCGATCTTCTCATCGAGTCTTTTCCCGATTTGATGAATGCCGAGTTCACGGCCGGCATGGAGAACACCCTCGACGCCATCGAGGAGGGCAAGCAGCCGTGGCTCGACGCCCTGCGCGCTTTCTACGGGCCGTTCTCCAAAGACCTCGCCAAAGCCGGCGAGACGATGCGCGACGTCAAGCGGCAGGGACAGCCGACCGACGTCAAGTGTCCGAAGTGCGAGTCGCCGATGGTCGTGAAATGGGGGCGCGCCGGCGAGTTCCTCGGCTGCTCGGCCTACCCGGAGTGCAAGAGCACGACGAACTTCAAACGCGACGACGCGGGCAAGATCGTGCCGGTCGAAGAAGAGCCGGTCGACGAGGTCTGCGACAAGTGCGGCAGCCCGATGAAGTTGCGCTTTGGCCGCTACGGAAAATTTCTCGGCTGCTCGGCCTACCCGGAATGCAAGAGCGTGCGCTCGCTCAACCGCCCGGTGCCGACCGGCGTCAAATGCCCGGACTGCAAAGAAGGCGAGATCATGGAGAAGAAGTCGCGCGGTGGGAAGATCTTCTACTCGTGCGGCCGCTACCCCGAGTGTCGCTTCGCAACCTGGGAACGCCCGGTCCCCGAGCCGTGCCCGACCTGCGCGGCGCCGTTCGTCGTCGAAAAGGTCACCAAGCGCTACGGCACCGTGCGCCGCTGCCTCAGCGAGGGCTGTGAGTACAAAGAAACGGTCGACGAAGCCGAGGCGGTTTGAGCTCTCGACGCCGAGCTGCGCAGACGTTGAAAGAAATTGCGGTCATCGGCGGCGGCCTCGCCGGTTGTGAAGCGGCCTGGCGCGCCGCCAATGAAGGTTGTCGCGTGCGCTTGTACGAGATGCGGCCGCAGCGCCCGACCGAAGCGCATCAGACCGGCAACCTCGCCGAGCTGGTTTGCTCGAACTCGTTTCGCAACGCCTCGCTCGACACCGCCGTCGGTTTGCTCAAGGACGAGATGCGCCGGCTCGACTCACTCGTCATGCGCATCGCTGGCGAAACCGCCGTTCCCGCCGGCGCGGCGCTCGCCGTCGATCGCGACGGTTTCGCCGCGGGCGTCACCCGCGCCATCGAAGAACACCCGCAGATCGAGCTGGCGCGCGAGGAGGTGACGTC
The DNA here is from genome assembly GCA_965216585.1 of uncultured Binatia bacterium (SeqCode). Taxonomy (GTDB): domain Bacteria; phylum Desulfobacterota; class Binatia; order HRBIN30; family CADEER01; genus CADEER01. Next base: position 3,690,293 of record CBDCGC010000003.1, read on the forward strand.
GATCCCCAGCGGTCTCTGTGTCGTCGCCACCGGGCCGCTGACCTCGCCGGCGCTGTCGGCCGACCTGCAGCGCCGGCTCGGCGAAGAACACCTCTACTTCTACGATGCGATCGCGCCGATCGTCGCCGCCGACTCGATCGATACCTCGATCGCTTTTCGCGCTTCGCGCTACGACAAGGGCGGCGACGACTACTTCAACTTTCCCTTCGACGAAGAGGAGTACTACGCCTTCGTCGACGCCATCATGGCAGCCGAGAAGGTGCCGACGCGCGACTTCGAACGCTGCGTCTATTTCGAGGGTTGCATGCCGATCGAAGAGATGGCGCGCCGCGGCCGCGACACTCTCGCCTTCGGACCGATGCGGCCGGTCGGTCTGATCGATCCGCGCAGCGGCGAGCGACCCTACGCCGTCGCCCAGGCGCGGCAGGACGACCGCGCCGGCACGCTCTACAACATGGTCGGCTTTCAGACCAAGATGACCTACCCCGAGCAGCGCCGCGTCTTTCGCATGGTGCCGGGACTGGAGAAGGCATCGTTCGTCCGCCTCGGTAGCCTGCACCGCAACACCTTCATCAACTCGCCAAACGCCCTGCGCCAGACTCTACAGCTGCGCGGCAGCGACGAGCTCTTCGTCGCCGGTCAGTTGGTCGGCGTCGAAGGCTACGTCGAATCGGCGGCGACCGGCATTCTCGCCGGTCTCAACGCGGCGCGCGCCGCCGCCGGCCAATCGCTGCTGGTGCCGCCGCCGACGACCTCGCTCGGCTCACTGCTGCGCTACATCACGGATCAGACGCGCAAGAACTTCCAACCGATGAACGCCAACTACGGCCTCTTCCCGCCGTTGCAGGAGAAGAAGCGCTACCGCGGTCGCGAACGGCGCGCCAAGCTGGGCGAACGAGCGCAAGCGGATGCCGAGAAGTGGGTTGTTGGTGAATGGTGATTGGTGATTCGTGATTCGTGATTGGTGATTGGCGATTTGTGAATGGTGATTTGTGGCTGGTGATCGGGAAGGGGTGTCGTCTGTTGAGGACTTGGAAGTCTTTCGGCTTGCTCACCGCGTTGTGCTGGATGTGTACGCAATCACGCGGCGGTTTCCCGTCGACGAACGTTTCGGACTGACGTCCCAAGTGCGGCGATCAGCCGCTTCCGTACCGGCAAACCTCAGCGAAGGTGCCGCCCGAGTTGGGCGCGCCGACTTTCGTCGCTTCGTTGGAATTGCGCGGGGATCGGTTGCCGAAACTCGCTACCCGCCAAGGATCTTGGCTACATTGCCAGCCGAGACTTCGAACAACTCCGCGAACAATGCGACCGAACCGGACGCATGCTGACCAACCTCCTCAAGTCGCTATCGTAAAACACGCCCACCATTCACCATTCACGAATCACCAATCACGAATCACCAATCACCAATTGACACCTCCAGGCGCGTCAGTTAGCTGTCGCCAGCCATGGAAAAATCGGAGTGGATTTGGCTCGATGGCGAGCTGGTGGCCTGGGATGAGGCCAGGGTTCACGTCCTCACCCACACCCTCCACTACGGGCTCGGCGCCTTCGAAGGCGTGCGCTGCTACGATGGCGCTCTCGGACCGGCGATTTTTCGCCTCGAGGATCACACCCGCCGGCTGCTCGACTCGGCCCACATCCTCGGCCTCGAGGTGCCGTTTTCGGCTGACCAGATCAACGCTGCCTGCCTCGAGACGGTGCGCCGCAACTCGTTGAAATCATGCTATATTCGCCCCTTGGTCTTCGTCGGCGAAGGGGAAATGGGGCTGTCGGCGAAGACCAATCCGACCCGGCTGAGCATAGCCGCCTGGCCCTGGGGGTCCTACCTCGGCGACGAAGGCGTCGAGAAGGGCATCCGCGTCCGCACTTCGTCCTACCAGCGCTTTCACGTCAACAGCCTGATGAGCCGGGCCAAGGCGGTCGGCCACTACGTCAACTCGATCCTGGCCTCGTCGGAGGCCCGGCGGGCTGGCTATGACGAGGCGCTTCTCCTTGATTCTCAAGGGCTCGTCGCCGAAGGCAGCGGCGAGAATCTGTTCATCGCGCGGGCCGGCGTGGTGCGGACGCCGCCGCTGACCTCGGCTCTCGGTGGCATCACGCGCGACACCGTCATGACCCTGCTGGCCGAGCAGGGAGTCAGCGTGGTCGAGCAGCCGTTTCCGCGCGACGAGGTCTATGTCGCCGACGAGGCGTTCTTCACCGGCACCGCCGCCGAGATCACGCCGGTGCGCGAGCTCGACGACCGGCGAGTCGGCGGCGGCCGGCCGGGCGCCATCACCCAGCGTCTCCAGGAGGCCTACCGGGCTGTCACGCGCGGCGAGTCCGAGCGCCATCGCGCCTGGTTGGCTGTGGTTTCGCAATAGCCGCGGTGCCCTGCGAGCCCGAGCGAGCTGGCCGCGTCGCGCCGCTCTGCCTCGCGAGAGGAACTTTTCACCGGCGGCGCTGACGCAAATCCCGGTTTTTGTGCATCATCTCCATTGTGCGCGGCCGGCCAAAGGCCCGGAAACGTACGGAATGCTAAGGCTTTTCCTTGACACACGCAGGCACTTCTCATTATATGCTAGCGCTCCCGGCGAGGGCCGTGTTGTATCGGTTCGCGCGGGCTGCGATTGTCATGGCGAAACGGCGGCCGGAAGGAAGAGTGAGCTCGGCGGTGGTGCGATGAGGAGACGGTTCAAATTGCCGGGCGGGATCGCCGCACTCGTAGTCGTGGCGGGCGCCGCCGTGGCGTTGACGGCATCCGCTGCCGCCGGCCGCACGTCGAGTGAGCAGCCGTCGTCGATCCTCATCTTTCCCAAGGTCATCGCCAACGGCACGCGCGACACCTTCATTCAGATCAGCAACACGGCGAACTCGATGGTGCACGCGCACTGTTTCTATGTGAACGCCTTCCCTGTTTGTCAGGGCGAGGGCGACTGTCTCGAGGGCACCTGCACCGGAGTGTGCGAGCGGCAGTGGCAGGAGATCGATTTCAACATCTCTCTGACCAAGCAGCAGCCGACGCACTGGAGTGCATTCTTCGGCCGCCTCGGCGACGTCGGAGCGACACAGGACAAGTGTGAGTTCGATACCTTTTCCCAGCGCCGCGAGTACGACTGCTACAACGCCGGTCTCTCCTTCACCCGCATCCCGCCCGTCTTCCCCTTCGAGGGCGAGCTGCGCTGTATCGAAGTCGATCAGTCGGGGGCGCCGATCAGTGGCAACCATCTGAAAGGCGAGGCGACGATCGTCGGTCGCGACGGTGACGCGAGCAAGTACAACGCCATCGGCTTGCTCGGCGAGCCGTTCACCAACAACGGCGACAACACCTTGTGTCTCGGCGGCCCGCCATCGCTGGAGTGCCCGACCGGAGCGGAGTACGAGGGTTGTCCGGAGCGCTATTGGATTCCGCACTTTGCCATCGGTGCCGACAATCCGATCTTCGGCGCGACCTCTCAGGTGCGCACCGACTTTACCGTCGTGCCCTGCCGCGCCAACTACGAGCTTGGCCGGCCGACCCGCGTGACGTTGCAGTTTCGCGTCTTCAACGAATTCGAGCAGCCCTTTTCGGCGGCGGCGCAGGTCGAGTGCTGGGACCGATTGCACCTCGACGACGTCAACGAAGTCGTCTTCGGCGTCAACCAGCTCGGCTCGCGCCTGGTCAACACTTCTGTGCGTCCGGTCGTGCCCTTCGGGCTCGAGGATGCGTCGAGCATCGCTCTCGTCGTCGAGGAGCATCACGAGCTGACCAATGGAGCGATGGCGCGCGCGGCATACAACGCACACGAGATCGGTACATACGGACTCGATGAGGCGACCGGGGAACCGCTCGTCAACGAGCTGATCGTCATCCCGGCGGGACCGTGATCATGCAGCCAGTGCACCAGCGACTCATCCTTGCTCTGACCGTTGTCGCAGCGGCCTTTGCCGGCTTGCCTGCGGTGGCGCAGATCGCCTCCGACAAACCGGCGGCGATTCTCGTCTACCCCAAGGTCGTCGTCGATACGCGCGGCGATCGCGGCCGTCTCGACACCTTGATCAAGATCAGCAACGTGTCGAAGTTTCCCATCAACGTTCTCTGTTACTACGTCAACGCGACGCCGCGTTGCGACATTCCCGGCGGCGTCTGTTTCCCCGAGCACACTTGCACCGGCAAGTGTCTGCCGCAGTGGCACCAGACTGACTTTCGCTTTCGCCTCACCCAGGAGCAGCCGAGCGGTTGGCTCGCCTCGGTGGGTTCCGGCGTTGGGTGCAGTCGACTCGGCCGCTGCTCGGACGATGGCGTCAGCGTCTGCGAAGACAATGCCGACTGCCCCGACGACGCGCGCTGCGTCGTGCCGCCCTGCTTCCCGCTCGACGGGATACGCCCCGGTGGACCGGGTGGGCAGAGCAATGAGAACAGCGCCGTGCCACCGACGCCGGAAGATCCGTTCATCGGCGAGCTCAAATGCATCGCCGTCGACGAAACCGGTGCGCCGACCGACCGCAACGATTTGATCGGTCATGCGACGATTGGCTACATGAACCCGGACGGCGATTTCATCGACGTCGCCGGTTACAACCCGATCGGCTTTCCCGCCCTTGACGGTGCCAACAATCGCAACCAGACATTGGTCCTCGGCGGCCCGACCGGCGAGGATCTGCAAGACCCGGCCGACGCCGAGTGCCTCGCCGAGCAGCCGTCGACCTGCGCCGAGTACGAAGGTTGTCCCAACATTCTCATCCTCGACCACTACTTCGACGGCGCCATCGATCGCATGGCTGCCAACCGCTGCCAGCCCGATGGCACCTGCTCGGTCACCGGCCAGGCGTGCATGAACGACTCCGAGTGCATCACCAACGTCTGCGTCGCCAACGAGTGCACGGTCACGGGCACGATGTGCGCCAATGACATGGAGTGTGAGAACACCTGCGACCCGATGACCGAGACCTGCACGCTGTCAGGCAAGGACTGCGGCCCCTTCGGCAGCGAATGCGCCCCGGCCGACTACAACGTCCGCGTCTCGACGGAGATCACCATGGTGCCCTGTACGCAGGATTTCGAGGAGGGGGTGGTGTTCAGCGGCGACGATTCGCCCTCGAGCACCAACGTCCAGTTCCTCGTTTTCAACGAATTCGAGCAGCGCTTTTCGACCAGCAACGATCTCGTCTGCTTCAAGGAGATCCAGCTCTCGCGCATCGACACCATCCAGCCCGAGCGCTCGATCTTCAGCGCCGGCGTCGGCGGCACGCTGACCGGCCAAACTCGCATCCGCGGCGCCCTCAACTCCAACACATCTGGCAAAGCGCGTGGTAATGCGATATTGGCTGTTGCCGAGGAGTTTCGCTGCGCCGGTCCGATCTGGGAGTTTCCCGGGTGCAGCTTTATAAGTACTGAGAATTTGGTGAGTTCTGCGACCAAGAACGTGCATTTTCAGGGCCGGCGGCCGCAGGCGGACTACATTTACCTTTCATTTCAGTGAAGCCCGGAGAATTGGCAAAAACAAACATCACCGTTTTGACTTGACATCGCTCGGACGCGTCGATATAAGGCCGGCACTTGTGTAGGGAGAACTCCGCCACGGCTGCTTCGGCGCGTTAGGATTTTTTGATGGCGGTAGGTATCGAAAGGAGGAGGCAAATGCGTAAGCATCGAGGGCGAGTGGGGCTCATGGCGATTGCGCTGGTGGGCGTGCTGGTCAGCGGCGCTTCTGCCGACATTGTGACGGAGAGGAGTGCTTCGGTACTGGTCTTTCCGAGGGTGATCGCCAATGTGACGAGGGACACCGTGATCCAGATCACGAATACCTCGAATTCAATGGTGCATGCGCACTGCTTCTACGTGAATGCAGCGCCCACCTTTCCAGAGCTGCCGCCGGATCCGATTTTCAATCCGCCACTGTGGCAGGAGACGGATTTCGACATCTGGCTGACCAAGCAGCAACCGACGTATTGGAGGGTTTCGACTGGCCGTACGGTGCAGCCGGATCCCCCGTGTACGTTCAACCCGGCGAACAACGAATGCCCCAACGCGGGTATCGACCCGGGCGCGGTGCCGCCGGTCGTCGAATACTTCGAAGGCGAGCTCAAGTGCGTCGAGGTCGACCAGGTCGGAGCGCCGATCAGCGGTAATCACCTGAAGGGTGAGGCGACCGTGATCACCTTCGATCAGTGTGTCTTCCCGCCGGTTGAAGATCCGCTGAACCCGCCGGTCGAGGGCAACTGTGCCGTTACCGGTACGCTCTGCACGACCGACGGTATGCTCTGCAGCGCCGATTTCGATTCTGCCAAGTACAACGGCATCGGAGTTCTCGGTAACGAGTTCAACAATGGCGACGGCAGATTGTGCCTCGGTGGCGAGTCCAACGAGCAGTGCCCCGATCCCGAGTACAACGGTTGTCCGGATGTGTGGATTCTCAATCACTTCTCGCCCGGCGCGCCTGACCCGGTTCTCGGCGAGGATTCGAACGTCCAGACGAGAGTGACGATCGTTCCCTGCACGCAGAACTTCGAGACGCAGGTTCCCGAGACGGTGACTGTACACTTGCTCACCTACAACGAGTTTGAGTCGAGGTTTTCGTCCGAGACGCAGGTAACCTGCTGGGCGGACTACGATCTGCGCCAAATCAATGCCAACGTCTTTAATTTTGACAACAACCTGCTGACGACGTTTGCCCAGACGCGTTTTCGCTCGACCGCTGCGTCGGCTGGGATCATGATGGTGGCGACTGAGCTCCATCAGATCGCGGATGACGATCGTATCGGCTCGGCAGCCTTCAACGTGCACCACGAAGGCCAGCGGCTGGGTCAAGACATTATTACGATTCCCGGCGAGCAGCTTCAGTAGCGCGAGCTGAGGACATTTCTCGAAGCCGAGAGGGTGCTGGAGATGAGAACTATGAAGAGAATGTTCCTTGCAGCCATGACCGCCGTTCTTTTGGTGGCTCCTGGCGCACAAGCAGATGTGGTTTCAGACCGTGCCGCAGCAATCCTGATCTGGCCGGACATCGTCGTTGGTGACTTCTTCAATACCGAAGTCGATACGATCGTCCAGATCAGCAACACGTCGGATCAGCCGATCCTGGCGCATTGCTTTTACGAAAATGCAAATGCGCACTGTGCGGCGACCGGCCAGGTGTGTCAGACGCCTCAGGAGTGCTGTGTCGATCCGTTCGGTTGCTCACCGTGTGTTCCGGGCTGGATCGAAACCGATTTTCGGGTTCGCCTGACCCCGCAACAGCCGCTCGGTTGGGTTGCCTCTCAGGGGCTGCTGGAGCCGCCGCTGACCGGTCAGCCGTTTGGACCGAATCCGCCGTTTGGGCCGGATGGTGTCAGCAGCAATGCCGGCACGCGCGTTCCTCCGACTTCCGAGACACCGTACACCGGAGCGTTGAAGTGCATCGCCATCAACGACGACGGCACGCCCTCCGATCGCAACGTCCTCAAGGGCGAGGCGACGTGGGTCGACAACGACGATGTTCCGGGCGACGTGCTCAAGCACAACGCGGTTGGTATCCAGGCGATTGAAGGTGCGGTGAACGAGGACAAGGAGTTGATCCTCGGTGGCGACGGCGCGGAGTACAACGGTTGCTCGAACTACCTGATCGTCAATCACATGTTCGACTTCGGGATTCATCCGGTCGTCGAGGATCACATCAGTCTGTCGGCGATCACGCTGGTGCCGTGCACGCAGGATCTGCTGCGTCAGATTCCCGGATCGGCCGTCGTGCAATTCCTCGTGTACAACGAGTTCGAGCAGCGTTTCTCGACCAGCCGCACTGCCAACTGCAAGGCGTTCTGGCCGTTGTCTCAGATCGACACCAACGATCCGCAGCGCTCGATCTTCAGCGCCGGTGTTGCCGGCACGCTGGTTGGCCAGTCACGGCTCAACCCGATCGGCAGCGGTCTGGTGGGAGTTGCCGGCGAGGTCATCTTGGGCCAGTTCCGTTCGACCTCCGGATTCAACATTCATCTGCAGGGAGATCGCGACCAGTCGGATATTATTACGATCCCGTAAGCTATTCGCGTTTTTCGCGGCAAGTGGTGAAGGGCGGAATGCGCATGCGCATTCCGCCCTTTGTTTTTGTCTAAGAGGAAGTTGGAGATCAGTTGCCGGGGAGGAGGATCGCCGGAATGAGAAGGTTGAGACTACGCCTGACGATTTCGTTCGCCGCGATGATGACGGTGTCGGCGGCCCTGGCGGACGTCGTGTCCGATCGAGCGGCGGCAATTCTGATCTGGCCGGATGTCGTAACCGCGACGTCGGACGTCGACGACTTCCTCGATACGATCATTCAGATCAGCAACACCTCGGAACAGCCGGTTGTCGTTCACTGCTTCTATGAGAACGCCAACCACCACTGTGCCGACACGGGCGCGGTTTGCGCCTTTGCCGATGAGTGCTGCTCGGCAGTGGGCTGTGCCAGGTGCGAGCCGGGCTGGATCGAATCCGATTTTCGCATTCGCCTGACCCCACGCCAGCCGTTGGGTTGGCAAGCCTCGCGAGGGATGGCCGGCCACGAGTTTCCGCTCACGGGAGTCGGCGGTAGCAGCGGTCCCGACGGGTCGACCAACGCCGGCAGCGCCATCCCGCCGGTGGCAGAGCCGCTTCTCTTCAACGGGTTGCTGAAGTGCATCGCCATCAACGACGATGGCACACCGAGCGATCGCAATGTTCTCAAGGGTGAGGCGACGCGTGTGTTCAATCCCGATGCGACGCGAATTTCGATCGCCAAGCACAATGCAGTGGGTATCCGCGCCATTGGCGGCGCTGTCAACGAAGACCGCGAGTTGGTCATCGGAGGGGCTGGGGCGGAGTACGAGGGATGTCCCGAGCACCTGATCGTCAATCACCTCTTCGACGGTGTCGCCGGACCGGTGGTCGCGGCTTCGGGGATGGTACTAGGACCACTCGTCGCCCCGCTGGTCAGTGGTGGAAGGACGGTTGGGCCGGCTACGACCTCGACGATTGCGGGCGACTTTTTCGGTCCCGGCACGGTGACGACGCGGCTCGTTCTCGTCCCATGCACGCAGGACCTGTTGCGCCAGATTCCCGGACAGTCGGTCGTTCAGTATCTGGTGTACAACGAGTTCGAGCAGCGTTTTTCGACCAGCCATTCGGTCGACTGCAAGTTTGAAAAGGTTCTCTCGCGCATCGACACCAACGATCGCAACCGTTCCATCTTCAGCGCCGGCGTTGCCGGCACCGTGGCCGGACAGAGTCGCTTGCGTGCCATCGGCAGCGGTTTGGTCGGGATCGCGACCGAAGCGCGCAGCATCATCGGCCGCGGCATCTGTCCCAACTGTCTCATGACGCCAATGACGCCGGGCGCGCCGCCGCTCTTTGGTTTCATCGATATCGACGGTTCGGAGCACGCCGATTTCAACATCCACCAACAGGGCGAGCGCGACGAAGCCGACGTCATCACGCTGCCGTAGCGGCAGCGACCGCGCGCTCGCCCAACCGATATGCGAGGAGGGGGACTTGAACCCCCACGGGATTTAACTCCCACTAGGCCCTCAACCTAGCGCGTCTGCCAATTCCGCCATCCTCGCTTGCGGTTCGCGATCCTACTCGGCTGCAGGTGCCGGCGCTGGCGCATCGGCAGGCACGGCTGGCGCCGGCGGGGCCGCTGCCTCGTCGACGGCGGTGGGGGCCGATACCTCGGGAGCGTCGTCGAAGATCGTCGCCGTGCCTTGGCGTGATGAGAAATAGGTGAGGCCGAGCGAGGTGCACATGAAGAGCACGGCAATCGCCGTCGTCAGCCGGGTGAGGAAGTTGCCGGCGCCCGAGCTGCCGAAAACGGTCGAGCTGGAGCCCCCGAATACGGCCCCCATCTCCGCTCCCTTGCCGGTCTGCAAGAGGACGATGACGATCAGGAACAAGCACGCGAGCACGTGTACGACAGTGGTTACGGCTTCAAACATTGGCCTACCTCTAGTTGGATTTCGCGCCGAGTGGCTCGAAACCGGCCATTGTCCGGTTCTGCGGCCGGGAATCAAGCCTGGAAGGCGATGATGCGGGCGAAGTCTGCCGCTTTCAAGCTCGCCCCGCCGACCAGGGCGCCGTCGATGTCGGCCTGAGCCATGAGAACGTCGACATTGTCCGGCTTGACGCTGCCACCGTAGAGAACGCGGATCTGCGCCGCCGCGGCCGGCGAGGACAGCTCGCCGAGGATGGTGCGGATCCAGGCGTGAACCTCCTGGGCCTGATCGGGGGTTGCTACTTTTCCGGTGCCGATCGCCCACACCGGCTCGTAGGCGAGCACCAGCGCGCCGATCGCTGCCGCGTCGAGCCCCTCGAGCCCGCCGCGCACCTGGCGGCCGATGACGTTCAAGGTGTCGCCGGACTCTCGTTCCTCCAGCGTTTCGCCGACGCAGACGATGGGCGCCAGCCCTCCTGCGAGAGCCGCCTTTACCTTCTTGGCAACCCGTCCATCGGTCTCACCGAAATACTGGCGGCGCTCCGAGTGGCCGAGAATGACGTGCGTGCAGCCGACGGATACGAGCATCGCAGCTGAGACCTCACCGGTGTAGGCACCCGACGCCTCCCAGTGCATGTCCTGCGCCGCCAGCAACACCGCAGACCCGGAGATCGCCTCGCCGACCGCCGCGAGAACGGGAAAAGCCGGCGCGATGAGCACCTCCCGGTCGCCAGCGGAGGCGGCAGCATCACGCACCGCCGTGGCCAACTCGACCGCCGCCCCGAGGTCGCAGTTCATCTTCCAATTGCCAGCAAGCAGCGGAGTACGCACCATCACCAATCACCAATCACCACTCACCAAAATCACGAATCCCCGAGCGCCGCCAGACCGGGCAGGGTCTTTCCTTCCAGCACCTCCAGCGATGCGCCGCCGCCGGTCGATATGTGGGTGATGTCGGCGGCTCGTCCCGAACGGTGCACGGCCGCCACCGAATCGCCGCCGCCGACGATGGTCGTCGCCGTGCTGTCGGCGAGCGCATTGGCCATCGCCATCGTGCCTGCGTCAAAGGGCGGGACTTCAAACATTCCCAAGGGGCCGTTCCAGATTGCCGTCCTGGCCTCGGCCACCACCTGGCGAAAGCTCTCGCTGGTCTTTGGCCCGACGTCGAGGCCCATCGAGCCGGCGGCGATTTCTCCGTCGACCGTTGCCGCCCTATCCGCCGCATCGGGCGATGGCGCGACGACGTGGTCGATCGGCAGCCGGAGGTCGACACCGCGCTTCTTCGCCTCCCGTCGCAAGTCGTTGGCCAGGTCCAAATGCTCTACTTCCACCAGCGACTTTCCGGTGCCTTGGCCGGCGGCGCGTAAGAAGGTGTAGGCCATGGCGCCGCCGATGAGCAGTGCGTCGACGCGCTCGAGCAGCGAGTGGATGACGACGATCTTGTCGGAAACCTTGGCCCCGCCCACCACCGCGACCAGCGGCCGTTCCGGATCGCTCATGACGCGACCGAGGTACTCGCATTCGCGCTGCAACAAGAAGCCGGCAGCGCGTTGCGCGACGTGCGCCGCCATGCCGGCGGTCGACGCGTGGGCTCGGTGTGCCGCACCAAAGGCGTCGTTGACGTAGACGTCGGCGAGGCTGGCCAGAGCGGCGGCAAAGGCCGGGTCGTTGCTCTCCTCCTCGGCGTGGAAGCGGAGGTTCTCCAGCAGCAGCACCTCGCCGTCGCCGAGACTCCCGACCATGGCGCCAACTTCAGCACCGGTGCAATCGTTGGCACGGCGCACCTCGCAGCCGAGCAATTTCGCGAGCTCGGCCGCCACCGGGGCCATGCTCAGCTCGCCGACGACGCGACCCTTGGGGCGGCCGAGGTGCGACGCCAGGATCACCCGCGCTCCCGCCTGGCGGGCGTGGCGTATGGTTGGCAGCGCCGCCTCGATGCGCGTGGCGTCGCTTACCTTGCCGTTCTCCAGGGGAACGTTGAAATCAACGCGCACGAAGACGCGCTTGCCACCCAAGTCGAGCTGGTCGATGCTTTTCATACCTCAGCAGCGCCGCTGCCGCCGGAGGTTCAGCTTCACTTGCCGATCAGCGCCGCGACGTCGACCATGCGGTTCGAGAAACCCCACTCGTTGTCGTACCAAGAAAGCACCTTGGCGAAGTTGCCGTCCATCACCTTGGTCAGGCCGAGATCGGCGGTCGACGAGAACGGGCAATCGTTGAAGTCGATCGACACCAGCGGCTCGTCGGTGCAATCGAGAACACCCGCGAGGCTGCCGCCGGCGGCCTTGCGCAGGGCGTCGTTGACCTGATCTTCCGTCACGTCCGTTTTCAGCTCGGCGACCAGGTCGACGATCGAGACGTTGGATGTCGGCACGCGCACGGCCATGCCGTCGAGCTTGCCCTTGAGCTGAGGCAGCACTTCGCCGACGGCGCGCGCGGCGCCGGTCGTCGTCGGAATCATCGACACCGCCGCGGCGCGAGCCCGGCGCAGATCGGAGTGCGGCAGGTCGAGGATCTGTTGGTCGTTGGTGTAGGCGTGCACGGTCGTCATCAGGCCGCGCTTGATGCCGAACGATTCGTCGAGCACCTTGGCGATCGGAGCCAGGCAGTTCGTCGTGCACGACGCGTTCGACATCACGTCGTGCTTGTCGGCGTCGTAGTCCTGGTGGTTGACGCCGTAACAAATCGTCATGTCGACTTCTTTGCCCGGCGCCGAGATCAGCACCTTGCGAGCCCCGGCGCTCAGATGGGCGCCCGCTTTGTCGCGCGAGGTGAAGAGACCCGTACATTCGAGGACGACGTCGGCCTTGACGTCGGACCAGGGCAGCTTGCCGGGATCGCGCTCGGAGAAGACGCGGATGCGGTCGCCGTCGACGACCAGGGTATCGCCATCGGCGACCACCTCACCTTCGAGAGGGCCGTGCACCGAATCGTGCTTGAGCAGGTAGGCCAGCGTCTTGGCATCGGTCAGATCGTTGACTCCGACGAAGTCGAAGCCGGCCTTTTTCGCCAATGCGGCGCGCAAGACGTTGCGTCCGATGCGACCGAAACCGTTGATTCCCACCTTGATCGCCATGCTCGTGCCCTCTCCTCATAGGAATACCCGAGGGGCGACCGTCCTCAGCCGCCGCTCGGGCTTCGTGTCTGAGCTCTATCTGTCGAAGTGAATTGGGTGGCCGGGAAACGGCCGCGAAAAACAAGGAGAATCACTTCCATTTTGGCGAGTCAACCACCACTTCTCGCCGCCGGCTTCGATTGTTCGCGACGGCCGTGGTATAGGACCGATTGGCCGTGGAAGGGTTGTGCGATGGGTGATGAGAGCCTGCTGAGCTTGGTGACCAGCTCGGGACCGGTGGTGCAGGGAGTGCTGTACCTGCTGGTCTTCTTTTCCGTGGCGTCCTGGGCCGTCATCCTCTACAAGGCCCGGCGCGTGCGCAAGGCGCGCAAGCTGAGCGAGAAGTTTCTCGACTACTTCTGGGAGACGCGCAATCTGAGCTCGGTCGACGACCGGGCGCAGGACCTCAAAGCGGCGCCGGTCGCCCAGGTGTTTCGCGCCGGTTACCAGGAGCTGGTACGCCTGACCCGGGCGCGCAAGGCACTGCAGGAAAGTGAGACTCTGACCACCGATCTCGGCGGCGTCGCCAACGTCGAGCGCGCCATGCGCCGGGCGACGACGCAGGAGCTGACCGACCTCGAACGCGCCCTGACCTTCCTGGCGACGACCGCCAGCGCAACCCCATTCATCGGTCTTTTCGGCACCGTGTGGGGGATCATGAACGCCTTCCTCGGCCTGAGCACGACGCAGACTTCGACGATTCAGGCAGTCGCCCCCGGTATCGCCGAGGCGTTGATCGCCACCGCGACGGGCCTGTTTGCCGCCATTCCCGCCGTCGTCGCCTACAACCATTTCTCCCGCCAGATTCGCGTCCTGGCCGCCGAGATGGAGAATTTCGCGTTTGAATTCCTCAACATCGCCGAGCGTCATTTCCTGAAGTAGGGCCATGGCATTTTCGAACGGTCGCAATGAAGAGGCTCTGTCGCAGATCAACGTCACGCCGCTGGTCGACGTGATGCTGGTGCTGCTGGTGATCTTCATGGTCACGGCGCCGATCTTGCACCAGGGGATCTCGGTCAATCTGCCGGCGGCCAAGGCCGGCGCCCTGCCAGGTGACGAGGTGCAACTGGTCGTCAACGTCGACCGCCAGGGCGTCGTATTTCTCAACGACACGCCGATGTCGGCGCAACAGTTGCAGGAAAAATTGCAGGCGATCGTGCGCGAGCGGCCGGATCGCCAGGTGTTCATGCGGGCCGACACCGACGTGCGCTACGGTGCCGTCGTCGCCGTCATGGATGCGCTGCGTGCCGCCGGTGTGCAGCGCCTCGGCATGGTGACGTCGCCGGCCAGTCCGGCGGCAGCGCAAGCCGCCGTTGACGCAGAGACGCAGGACGGTGTTGACGATGAAAACGCGGAGTAGCGCCCGCCGTATCGCCGAATACCGAGCGCGAATGCGATGAAGGGACGGCAAAGCCGAGGGCGGATCGACGCCGCCATGGTGTGGACGACGTTGCTGTCGCTGGCCGGCCACCTGGCGGTGTTGGCGTTTTTTCTGATTACGCCGAACCGCGACCTCGCCGCCATACCGCTGCCGCTGGAGTCCTACACGGTCGAGCTCGTCGATCCGAACGAGCTAGGGGGCAACAGCGGCCCGGTCGATCTCGGCGAAGCCCTCGAAGCCGAGCTTCCCGAGATCGCGGACCCGGGAGAGCCGGCCGAGCCTGAAAGTGCGGCGGAAGAGCCGGCCGAGCCAGAGGAAGCAGTTGAAGTCGAGGAGCCGGCCGAGTCGGAAGAGGTGGTCGAAGTCGAGGAGCCGGCCGAGCCGGAGGAGGTGATCGAAGTCGAGGAGCCGGCCGAGCCGGAAGAGGTGGTCGAAGTCGAGGAGCCGGCCGAGCCGGAAGAGGTGGTCGAAGTCGAGGAGCCGGCCGGGCCGGAGGAGGTGGTCGAAGTCGAGGAGCCGGCCGAGCCGGAGGAGGTGGTCGAAGTCGAGGAGCCGGCCGAGGCGGAGGAGGTGGTCGGAGTCGAGGAACCGGCGGCGGAGGTCGCCGCGGTCGAGCCTGAAGAGGCGAAGCCGGTGCCGCCGACCAAACGCAGCAAAGCTGCGCCGAGTGCGAAGCCCAAGGCGCGGCCGAAGCCGACGGCGGATGCCCAGGCCGAGCGCGATCGTCAGATCGCCGCGGCCATCAAACGCCGCGCCGAGCGCGCCGCCAAGGCGTCGGCGGAGGATCGTATCGCCGCCGCCGTGCAGCGCCGGGCGCAGCGCTTGGCCGGTGGCGGCGACGGCTCGGAGGGTCCCCTATCGGTCGGCCCCGGCAGCGGCTCCGGCGGCGCCGTGCGCGGCGCCGAGTACATCCTCTACAAGCGCCGCATGGAGACACGCATACGCAACGCCTGGGTGTGGGCGGGGCGCGACGACACCTTGCGTTCGGTCCTGCGCTTTCGCATCTCGCCCGACGGCGAGATCAGCGATATCCGGACGATTCGCTCGAGCGGCGACAAAGCCTACGATGAATCGGCCGAGCGCGCCGTGCGCGCCGCCAACCCCCTCGGCATGGTGCCGATTTTCTACCGGCGGGATTTCGCCGAGATTGAAATGGCCTTTCACGCTCGCGATGTCGTGCGCTGATCGGGTGGCAGAACTATTGGTGAAGAATATGGCCGGTGCGACGTCGAATTCGGACGAGCCGATCGCGATGCGGCCGATGGGAAACGAGAGTGATTTGTGGTTGGTGTACGCGGGGTATTCGAGGATGCTGATGTCACGAGGTCGGACTTTTTGTGTGGTGTCTTTGCTGGTCGCGCTGGTGGCGCCGTTGCGCGCACAGGTGCGATCGACGATCATCGGACCGGGCGAAACGCAGGTTCCGATCGCCGTTTCGCCGCTCAAGGTCAGTGGTGGCGCTGGCGACGTCGGGGTGGGGTTTGCCGACCACGTCGTCCGCGATCTCGAGCTCTCCGGAATGTTTCGCGTCGTGCCGCGCAACACCTACATCTCGCAGCCGAGCACGTCCGGAGTCGAGCTCGAGACGGTTCGCTTCGAGAACTGGTCGGTTCTCGGCGCTCACACGCTGGTCAAGGGATTGTTGACGCAGAACGCCGGCGACATCGTCGTCGAGGCGCGGCTTTTTGACGTCGCTCAACGCTCGCAATTGATGGGTCGTCGCTACGCCGGGCGCCTTGAGGACCTCGAACGAATCGCCGATCGCTTTGCCGACGAGATCATCGGCGAGGTTTCCGGCCGGCGCGGCCCCTTCGATTCGAAGATCGCCTTTCTGTCGAACCGCGGCGGTCGTTTCAAGGACGTCTACGTGATGCGAGCCAACGGTCAGGGCATGCAGCGCCTGACCAGCAAGCGCACGCTCAACCTGGCGCCGCGCTGGGGGCCGCTGGTCGACCGACTGACGCTGACGTCCTACAGCGAGGGCGATCCCGAAGTATTCTCGATCGACTATCCGACCGGAACGTGGCGGCGCATGTCGCGCCTGCGCGGTTTGAACCTCGGCGGCGGTTGGTCGCCCGACGGCGGCACGCTGTTGACGACCATGGAGTACGGTGGCAATTCCGAGATCGTCACCCTTGGCAGCGACGGCACGGTGGGCCGGCGCCTGACCAACCACGCCGCCATCGACGTATCGCCGAGCTGGTCGGCGGACGGGTCACAGATCGCGTTTTGCTCCAACCGCGCCGGCAGTCCACAGATCTACATCATGGGCGCCGGCGGCGGGCGCCCGCGCCGTCTCACTCGACACGGCAGCTACAATACGTCCCCCGCCTGGTCGCCGGAGAGCGACCGCATCGCCTACGCATCGCGCGTCAAGGGGCGCTTTCAGATCTTCGTCGTCAACAGCGATGGCAGCGGCGTGCATCAGGTGACGACGCGCGGCAACAACGAGAACCCGAGCTGGTCGCCGGATGGCCGCTACCTGGTGTTTTCGTCGTCGACAGGCGGCGCCGCAAAGTTGGCGCTGGCCGACATCAGCGGTGCGCATGTCGTTCAATTGACGCAAGGAAAGGGCAATGATACGAGTCCGACTTGGTCGACTTGGCTCGACTGACGGGTCGTTTCGAAGACAAACGGAGGGCCCCATGGTGAGGCGTTGGGTTGGTGGTTTGGCGAGGTGTGTGGCGGCTCTCGTGTTGGTTGCCGGGTGCGGTGCAAAGGATCCCGAGCTGGGTCCGCTGGGTGAGACCGATGGCCGCACCCAGGGCCTGTCGGAGTCGGAGCTCGGCCGAGCCGGCAACCGCGGTAGCTTGGGCGCCTACGAAGATGGAACCCTCGGTTCCGAGCAGGGGCCGTTGAGTGACATCCATTTCAACTACAACTCGGTCGACCTCGACCAGGCGGCGCGGACGACGCTGCAGCGCAACGCCGATTGGTTGGCGGCGCATCCGACGGCGCGCGTCGAGATCGAAGGGCACTGCGACGAGCGCGGCACGATCGAATACAATCTCGCGCTCGGAGCGCGCCGAGCGGCAGCGGCAAAGGACTACTTGATCGCCTTGGGCGTTTCGCCGAGCCGGATTACGACGATCAGCTACGGCGAAGAGCTGCCGCTCTGCCGCGAAATGAATGAATCGTGCTGGTATCGCAACCGGCGTGGCCACTTCGTCGTTTTCGGCGGACCATAGAAAAGAGCGAAGCAGCGCACGGGCGGTGCACGCCGGCGCGCGAAAGTGAGGAAGCGAATGAGAAGCTTCGGATGGATATTGTTGACGGCGATTCCGGTGCTCGTGGTGGGCTGTACACCGCGCGCCGATTTCGAACGCGTGCGGCGCGAGCAGCGCGAGATGCGGGCTCGCATGGCCGACCTGCAAGCCAACATGGATTCGGTGCGGCGCCAGGTTGACAGCCGGCGCGAGGACGATACGTCGCAGCGGGCACTGGCGGCGACCGGCTCGCTCGAACGCCGCCTCTCGGCTCTCGAGGCGACGGTGAAGAAGTTGGCTGAGGTGCAGGCGCGGGCGCCGGCACCGGCCGGTGTGGTGGCCGGTCTGCCGCGTGGCGTGCCGCGCTCGCAGGCGGCCTCGTTGGCGTGGCCGCGCGAGGTGGCCCGCCTGCAGGCGGGCGGCGTCGACTCGAACTACCAGCGCGGTTTGCAACTCTACCGCGAAGGGCAGACCGAGCAGGCGATTCGCACGCTACGGGAGTTCGTCAACCGCAACCCGAAATCCGATCTCGCCGACAACGCACAGTTCTGGCTCGGCGAAGCCTACTACAGTCGCGGTGACTACAACCGCTCGATCATCGAGCTCAACGAGGTTTTGTTGAAGCATCCGCAGGGCGATCAAATTCCCGGCGCGCTGTTGGCGCTGGCCACCGCCTTCGCCAACTCGGGTGACAAGATCGATGCGCGCCTGATTCTGCAGAAGTTGATCACGGATCATCCGACGACGGAGGAATCTCGCATCGGCCGCCAGCAATTGGAGTCGCTCGGGGAGTAGGATTCCCCTGATGCCGATGGCTCGCCTCTGCGTCGGTCGTCACCGCGAGCATCGAGGAATGTCTGGGGGGGAGAGCTCGCGCCGGAGTGCCTTGCTGGCGCTCTTGGTTCTTTCGGTCTGTCTGTCCTGTAGCCGATCGGAGAGCGGCGAGGCGGCGCAGTACCCGCGATCGTGGGTCGACAACGTCATCCTCATCAGTATCGACAGCCTGCGCGCCGACCATCTCGGCGTCTACGGTTACGACGAGCCGACATCGCCGAACCTGGATCGCCTGGCGGCGCAGGGCCTGGTCTTCGACAAGGCCTACAGTACGACCTCGTGGACGCTGCCATCGCACACGGCGATGTTGACCGGTCTCGACGACCGCGCGCACGGTGTACGCCATCACGAGACCAAGGTGGCGCCCGCGATATCGACGCTGGCCGAGGAGTTGGGCGACGATGACGTGCGAACGGTTGGCTTCTATTCGGGCCCGTACCTGCACCCGACCTTTGGCTTGGCGCGCGGCTTTGATGAGTACGTGAACTGCAGCGCCTCGGTGCCTGCCGACGCCGAGAAGAAAGTCGGCTTGGCCCACTTCGAGAGCTTCAAGGACGTGACCAACCCGATCCTGTTGGAAAAGATCGGCCAGTGGCTTGCCTCGGCGGAACGGGTGCCGCGCAATTTCTTTTTCATCCACATGTGGGATGTTCACGGTCACTACACGCCGCCGCAGGAATATCTCGACATCTTCGATCCGGGTTATAGCGGCAAGATCGATGGCAGGGTGTACGACAACGCCGACATCCACCCCGGTATGGCCGAGCGCGACCTGGCGCACTTGATTGCGCGCTACGACGGCGAAATTCGCTACACGGACGATACGATCGCCGAGATCTTGCGCTCGTTTGAAGAGGCCGGGCTGCTCGCCAGCTCGGCCGTGATCGTCGTCTCCGACCACGGCGAAGAGTTTCTCGAGCACGCCGCCAAGGGGCACCAGTCGACCCTCTTCGAGGAAGTGCTGCGCGTTCCGATGATCATCCAGGTCGCCGGCCGCCGGCCGGCCGAGGCTCGTTCACAGAAAATCGTCTCCCTGATCGATGTCTATCCGACGGTCTGCGAGCTCCTCGGCGCTCGCTGCGACATGGAGGGTCGCGTCAGTGAGAGTTTGCTCGCGTCCTACTCCGAGGGAGCTCGCGCGAAGACGCGCAACGACGCCTTGGCGGACCTCTTTCACAACAAGTACGGCATGATCCAGGACGCCGTGGTAGTCCCCGAAGGCAAGATCCTGCGCTGGCGGATGGCGAGCGCCGAGCTGCTTGGCACGACGATTCGGCAGCGCCTGCCCGACCAGAGCTCCGTGGATACGGCACAGGGGACGTTTGAGATCTACTTTGACCGCAGCGCGTTGGCGGAAGAGCAAGAGGGGGAGCTCTGCAAGGGGGACGATCCTTCCCCGGAGGCGAAGCGCGCCAAGGAGGTGCTGCGAGCCCGCGTGGCCAGCGCCAAGGCAGTTGGCAAGAGACTGTCGGGGGGTGTGGAGCGCAAGCGACAGCTCGACGAGGAAACCAAGCGGCGGTTGCGGGCGCTCGGCTACATGGATGCCGCCGAGCCGCAGGCGGCGCCGTGATCGACGTGTGGCCGATCGGTGGCGGCGATGGCTCGCGTAGCCGCGCCGATTCGACTATCTGGAATCGGTGAGAGTAGTTCGGCACCTCGGCGACCTTCCGCCGCCCGCCGCGCAGCGGGTGATCGCCTACAGCACGTTCGACGGTATGCACCTCGGCCACCAACACCTGTTGGCGGTGCTCGGCGACCTTCCATCTCCTGCGGCGGATCGCTGGGCGGTCGTCGACGAGACCGACACCGCGCTGCCGCGGCTGTCGAGCCGCCGCCGTCTGTGGTCGGCCTTGCGCGCCGCCGGCGCCGCCGGCGCCGTGCACCTGCGCCGGACGGCCGGTGATGTCGAGGCACTCCTGCCGGCCCTCGGCGCCGAGACCGTTTTGATCGCCGCGGCGGAAGAAACGGCGCTGGCCGCGGCCTGGCGCCGCCTGGCCGGCGTCGAAGAGGTGAAGTACCCGGGGCAAATGGTGAGCTGCGCGCGCTTGCGTGTGGCGATCCGGCAAGCCGACCTGGCGGCGGCGCGCGCCATGCTGGGGCGCGACTACGCCGTGGAGGGACGCGTCGTTCACGGCTTTCACCGCGGTGCGAGCATCGGCGTGCCGACCGCCAACTTGCGCGTGCGCGATCTTCAATTGCCGCCGGACGGCGTCTACGCGGTGCGCACGTCGAGCGTCGCCGGCGAGCTCTTTGGCGTCGCCAACCTCGGCCGCAACCCGACCTTTGGCAACGACGAGCGATCGCTGGAAACCCATCTCTTCGATTTTTCCGGTGATCTGTACGGGCGTCGGCTGGAGGTGGCGTTCGTCGAACGAGTACGTGACGAACGCAAGTTTGACGGCGTCGATGCCCTGGTCGCGCAGATCCGTCGCGACATCGAAGCCGCGCGCGCGGTCGAGCGACGGCAATGAGCGGCGGGACGGAGACACGCCACGTCTGGGTCGTCGGCGCGGAGCAGGAGAAGGTTCGCCTCGATCACTTTCTCGTCGCCACTGGCGAGTTGGGTACGCGTTCGCAAATCCGCAAGCTCATCGACGAAGGCAGGGCCCACCTCGACGGCAAGGCGGCGAAGGCCGGCGCCTTGTTGCGCAGCGGCCAGCGCATCGAGGTCGAGCGACCGCTGCCGTCGCCGAGCAGCGTCGAGGCCGAGGCGATCGCCCTCGTCGTCCTCTACGAAGACGACTACCTCATGGCCGTCGACAAGCCGGCCGGTTTGGTCGTACACCCGGCGCCCGGGCACGAGCGGGGCACGCTGGTCAATGCACTCTTGCATCGCTGGCAGGGAAGACGGCCCGATCTCGATCCGGCGCGCTGCGGCATCGTCCATCGACTCGACAAGGACACGTCCGGGGTGATTCTCGTGGCCAAAGACCTGGACACCCACGAAGCCTTGGCGAGGCTCTTTCGCCGCCGCGAAGTGAGCAAGCAATACACCGCCTTGGTGCACGGGCGGCCGCGCCGCGACAGCGGCGAAATCGATGCG
The DNA here is from genome assembly GCA_965216585.1 of uncultured Binatia bacterium (SeqCode). GTDB lineage: Bacteria > Desulfobacterota > Binatia > HRBIN30 > CADEER01 > CADEER01. Next base: position 3,711,756 of record CBDCGC010000003.1, read on the forward strand.
CCGATCGGCCGGCACCCGGTCGATCGCAAGCGCATGTCGGTGCGCGGGCGCGGGCGCAGCGCTCAAACTCGCTACGAAGTGCGCGAGCGCTACCGCGGCGCCGCCCTGGTGTCCGTATTTCCGAAGACCGGGCGCACGCACCAGATCCGCGTCCACCTGGCCTCGCTCGGCCATCCGGTCGTCGCCGACCGGGTCTACGCGCGCGGCCGGCGTGTCGTCAGCGCGGCGATCGAGCGCCAGGCGCTGCACGCCGAACGCTTGCGCTTTGCCCACCCGTGCCGCCCCGGCGAGATCGACCTGCGAGCGCCGTGGCCGGCCGATTTCGAAGCCGCGGTCCGTGAGTTGCGGGCCGGCTCGGACGCTGCTTGACAAGCACCTGTTGCGTGAGTAGTGAGCAACCCTCCCTCACCGAAGACGCGCCGGTTGTCCCGCAGCCGGCCGCTGGTTGAGGCGACCGTTGCGGCGACAGCCGCTCATTCCGTCAAGCGAACCCTGAACATGAGAACCTGGCGCGGGCCAGGGTGAGGACCGAGCATGGCCGACGAGGCGGCTGGCAAGAGCCGAAAATCGTCCGGCGGCGCGCCTGCGCGCCGCCGTGGTGACGGAAGCACCGGCAATGGTGCGAACGACACCGCCGCCGGTGCGGCGAACGGCAGCGCCGACGACCGGCTCGAGCTGGTTGCGCTCAAGGCGAAGAAGATCGCCGAGCTCGCCAACCTGGCCAAGGAGCTCGACGTCGAGGGTTTTTCGAGCATGCGCAAGCAGGAGCTCATCTTCGCCATTCTCGGCGCGCAGGCACAGCAGGCCGGGTTGATCTACGGCGAGGGCGTGCTCGAAACCCTTTCCGACGGTTTCGGCTTTCTGCGCGCGCCAGACTACAACTACCTGCCGGGTCCGGACGACATCTACGTTTCGCCATCGCAGATCCGTCGCTTTCACCTGCGCACCGGCGACGTCGTCTCGGGGCCGATCCGCCCGCCCAAGGAGGGCGAACGCTACTTCGCTCTGCTCAAGGTAGAGGCGATCAACTACGAGGAAACGGCGCGCTCGCGCGACAAGATCCTCTTCGACAACCTGACCCCTCTCTACCCCGAGGAGCAGCTTCACCTCGAGCACGACGGCGAGCCGACGACACGACTGATCGATCTCGTCGCTCCGATCGGCAAGGGCACGCGTGGCCTCATCGTCGCGCCGCCGCGCACTGGCAAGACGACGATGTTGCAAAACATCGCTCACGGCATCACGCAAAACCACAAAGACGCCGTGCTGATCGTCCTGCTCATCGACGAACGGCCCGAGGAAGTAACCGACATGCAGCGCTCGGTCGACGGCGAAGTCGTCTCGTCCACCTTTGACGAGCCGCCGACGCGTCACGTGCAGGTGGCTGAGATCGTCATCGAAAAGGCGAAGCGATTGGTCGAGCACGGCCGCGACGTCATCATTCTGCTCGACAGCATCACGCGCCTGGCGCGAGCCTACAACACCGTCATTCCGCCGAGCGGCAAGGTGCTGTCCGGCGGCCTCGACTCCAACGCCCTGCACAAGCCTAAGAAGTTTCTCGGCGCCGCCCGCAACATCGAGGACGGTGGCAGTCTGACCATCCTCGGCACCGCGCTGGTCGACACCGGCAGCCGTATGGACGAGGTGATCTTCGAGGAGTTCAAGGCGACCGGCAACATGGAGGCCCACCTCGACCGCCGCCTCGTCGACAAGCGCACCTTTCCCGCCATCGACATCAGCCGCAGCGGCACGCGCAAGGAAGAGTTGCTGCTCGGCGACGCGGTCACCAAGCGGGTGTGGATCCTGCGCAAGCTGCTCGCCCAGCTCAACGTCGTCGAGGCCACCGAGTTCGTCCTCGACAAGATGAAAGACACCGCCGACAACGCCGAATTTCTCGAGCTGATGAGCTCGTGAGTGCCGCTTGCCGGCGCCGCCGACAGGCGGAGACGGAGCTTTATATAAAAGATTACGGTGTGGGGGGCTTGGGGTCACCGGGCAATTCTGCTAGGCAAGCGGATCAACCTGAGGGACCGCTGGGGATGCTGCGATATCGAGTCGTCGTGGTAGCGAACGCGGGCTAGGAGCTTTTTGGAATGCCAGAAGTGAGTATGAAGCAGCTCCTGGAGGCCGGGGTGCATTTCGGTCACCAGACGAGTCGCTGGAACCCAAAGATGAAGCCGTACATCTTTGGCGCCCGCAACGGGATCTACATCATCGACTTGCAGCAGACGGTCAACATGCTGCGCGACGCCTGCGATTTCGTTCGCAATCTCACGGCGCGCGGCGGCTCGCTGTTGATGGTCGGTACCAAGAAACAGGCGCAGGACGCCGTTCTCCAGGAGGCCGAGCGCAGTGGTGCGTACTACGTCAGCAACCGCTGGCTCGGCGGCACGCTGACCAATTTCCAGACCGTCAAGCAGAGCGTCGAGCGACTCAAGAAGCTCGAGGAAATGCTCGAAGACGAGGTCGTCACCGACGCGTTGAAGAAGCGCGAGTTGTTGGAGATGAGCCGCGAACGCGACCGTTTGATCCACACCCTCGGCGGCATCAAGACGATGCGCAAGGTGCCGGATGCGATGTTCGTCGTCGATACGATCAAAGAGGACATCGCCGTTCGCGAAGCCAAGAAGTTGGGCATCCCGGTGGTGGCGGTGTTGGACACCAACTGCGACCCCGATCCGATCCTTTACAGGATTCCGGGTAACGACGATGCGATACGCGCCATCCGGCTCTTCTGTGCCGCCATCGCCGATGCGGCGTTGGAAGGCCGCGAGAGCTACGACGAACGCACCAAGGCACAAGAGGCGGAGACGGCTCCCGACCAGACCGGCGTTGCATCGCAGTTGATCACACCGGCAGCCGAGCAGGGTGGCGCCACGCCGGCGCCCGCCGCGGAAACGCCGGCAACCGAGGTGGCGAGCGAAGCGGCGGAGGACGCGCCAGCGGCCCAGCCGGAGCCACCGGCCGAAGGGGGTGCGGTGTGAGCGGCATCACATCGGCGATGGTGCGCGATCTCCGCGAGCGCACCGGTGCGGGGATGATGGACTGTAAGAAGGCGCTTTCCGAGGTCGGTGGAGACGTCGAGAAAGCGGTCGTGTTTTTGCGCGAGAAGGGACTGGCGGCGGCGGCGAAGCGCGCTGGCAGATCGGCCGGCGATGGCGCCGTCGGATCCTACATCCATGCCGGCGGCAAGATCGGCGTGCTGGTCGAAGTCAACTGTGAGACCGACTTCGTTGCGCGCACCGACGATTTTCAGAATCTCGTCAAAGACCTGGCGATGCAGGTGGCGGCGGCCAACCCGCGCTACGTCAAGCGCGAGGACGTGCCGAGCGATGTCGTCGAGCAGGAGCGCAGCATCTTTCGCAACCAAGCTGCCGAGTCGGGCAAGCCGGAAAAGGTGATCGAGAAGATCGTCGGCGGCAAGGTGGAGAAGTTTTACGGCGAGATTTGCTTGCTCGAGCAAGCCTACATCAAGGACGGCGACAAGAAGGTCGGCGACCTCGTCACCGACGCGATCTCGAAGTTGGGGGAGAACCTGGTTGTGAGGCGCTTTGCGCGTTTCCAGCTCGGGGACGATTCCGCCGCTTGATTGCGAAGACGCGACGGCGGAGGATCCGATGAGTGAAGTAGCCTCCGCCCGCCGGCTCGAACGGCGCATCATGCTCAAGTTGAGCGGCGAGGCGCTGATGGGCGACAAGGGCTACGGCATCGACCGCGACACCATCGACGCAGTGGCGCGTGAGATCGGCGGCGTGCACGAGCGCGGCGCCGAGATCGCGCTGGTTCTCGGCGGTGGCAACATCTATCGCGGTGTCCGCGCTGCCAACGAAGGTGTCGAGCGCGCCACCGGCGACTACATGGGGATGTTGGCGACGGTCATCAACGCTCTGGCGATGCAGAACGCGTTGGAGAAGATCGGTGTGCAGACGCGCGTCATGTCGGCACTGGAGATTCGCGCCATCGCCGAACCGTACATCCGCCGCCGCGCCATGCGCCACCTCGAGAAGGGGCGCATCGTCATCTTTGCCGCGGGAACCGGCAATCCCTACTTCAGCACCGACACGGCAGCCGCCCTGCGCGCCGCCGAAATTGGCGCCGAGGTCATTCTCAAGGCGACCAAGGTCGATGGTGTCTACGATTCCGATCCCACGATCAACGCCGCTGCGGTGCGCTTCGAAGAGCTCTCCTACGCCGACTTCATCGCCAAAGGGTTGAAGGTCATGGACGCCACGGCGGTGACTCTGTGCATGGAGAACACCCTGCCGATCCGCGTTTTCAACCTGCAGGTATCCGGCAACATCCAACGCGCCGTCGCCGGCGAACCGATCGGCACTCTGGTCCACTGATCCGCAACTATCGTCCCCCCTGACACGACTTGCCACCTGTATCCGGGGCCTTCTGCGTTTTCAGTGCTCGCAGTTTGGCAGGCGGCGGCGGACGAGCTAATTTGTTTGGCCATGGTTGACGACGTCATCAAGGACCTGCGCCAGGAGATGGAGCAGACGGTCAGCGCGATGAAGCGCGAGCTCGGCCGTACGCGCACCGGCCGGGCTTCGACAGCCCTGCTCGAGGGGATCACGGCCGAGTACTACGGTGCGACGACGACACTCAATCAGATGGCGACGCTCACCGCGCCGGAACCGCGGTTGCTGATGGTGCAGCCGTTCGACGTCAGTGCGATCGGCGACATCGAGAAGGCGATTCTCCAGGCCGACCTCGGCCTCGTTCCCTCCAACGACGGCAAGGTGATCCGCGTGCCGATTCCCGAGCTGACCGAGGATCGGCGCCGCGAATTGGTTCGCCACGTCCGCAAGATCGCCGAGGAGTACCGGATTTCTCTGCGCAACCACCGCCGCGATTCCAACGAGATGCTCAAGGAGCTGCAGAAGGACAAGGAGATCACCGAAGACGACGAGCGCCGCGGTCACGACAAGATCCAGGAGATGACGAAGGAATACACGGAGAAGCTGGATCAGGTCCTCAAGGCCAAAGAAGAAGAGATCATGGAGGTCTGAGCGGAGTGATCGAGATCGACACATCTTCGCTCGACATGGATCGGCTGCCGCGCCACGTGGCGGTGATCATGGACGGCAACGGCCGTTGGGCTCAGCAGCGCGGCATGTCGCGTGTCGAGGGTCACAAGCGCGGCAAGGATTCGGTGCGCACCATCGTCGAGTCGACCCGGCGGATCGGCATTCCCTATCTGTCCTTGTTCGCCTTCTCGACGGAGAACTGGCAGCGTCCGCGGCGCGAGGTCAACGCCCTGATGAGTCTGTTGCGCCGCTACCTGCGCACCGAGATCGACCGCATGATGGAGAACGAAGTGCGCGTCCTCGCCATCGGCGACGTCAGTCGCCTGCCGCCGTCGGTGCGCGGCGAGCTCGACCAGGCGATCGAGCGCACGCAGCACAACCGGCGTCTGACCGTTGGCCTGTGCGTCAGCTACGGTGGCCGCGAAGACATCATTCTGGCGGCGCGCTCGCTTGGCGAGGAAGTCGCGGCCGGCCGCATGGCGCCCGGCGACATCGATGAGAGTGCTCTCGCCCAGCGCCTGGGCAGCGCCGAGATGCCCGATCCGGATCTCTTGATTCGCACCAGCGGCGAAATGCGCATCTCCAACTTCTATCTCTGGCAGTTGGCGTACACGGAAATCTTCGTCACCGATGCTCTGTGGCCTGATTTCCGCGAGCGCGAATACGTCGCGGCGCTGGAAGCCTACCAGGTGCGCGAGCGTCGCTTTGGCCGCGTAGATGACGAAGCGGTCGGTGCCGGCCGCGCCGGCCGCAAGCTAGCTGGGTGATGAGAACGCCCTCGCGTCGCTTGGCGTTGCGGCGACGAGGCCGAGGCTAGCCGTGCTCGGGGCGCGATTGGCAACCGCGGCGGTGGCGATCCCGCTTCTCCTTGCCATCGTATTCTGGGCGCCGCGATGGGCGCTTGCGGTACTCGTCTTTGTGCTCTGCGTCGTCGCCATCGCCGAGTACATGACGATGGCTTTTGCCGACCGGCCCTTCGAGCGCTGGCTCGGTCTCGCTGCCGGCGTCGTCGTCGTCGGCGCCGCCTCGCTCGCGCACCGCCCCGGCGCCGGACTCGCCGCGGCGGTCACCGCGGTTCTGGCCGCGCTCCTCGCCGCCGTCGTCTTGCGCCCGGTCGACCTGCGGCGCGGCCTGCAGGATTGTGCGCTGTCGGTTTTCGGCGTCCTCTATGTTGCCGTTCTGGCGCACTTCGTCTGGTTGCACTACACGGCGGATGGACCGTATTGGGTGACTTTTCTGATTGCCAACGGCATGGCCAGCGACACCGGCGCCTACTTTGCCGGCCGCGCCTTCGGCAAGCGCAAGCTGCTGCCGCGCGTCAGCCCAGGCAAGACCGTCGCCGGGGCGCTGGGAAATCTGGCGGCAGCGGCGGTCGCCGGCCTCGTCTGCAAGAGCCTCTTTTTTCCCGCCGAGGGGTGGCTGGCGATGGTCGTGCTGGCGGTCGCCCTGGCGGCGATCGGCCAACTCGGCGACCTCTGCGAGTCGGCGATCAAGCGCGCTTTCGACACCAAGGAGTCGGGTTCGATCTTTCCCGGCCACGGCGGCGTTCTCGACCGCATCGATAGTCTGCTTTTCCCGGTGGCGATCCTGTACTATTATCGACTGGCGCTCTAGCCGCACTCGCACCATGACCGGCATCTTGGCAACCATCGTCGTGCTCGGCGTTCTGATCGTCGTCCACGAATTCGGGCACTTCATCGTCGCCAAGAAGTCCGGTGTTGGTGTGCTCAAGTTTTCCGTCGGTTTCGGTCCCAAGCTCTTCGGCAAGACTGTCGATGGCACCGAGTACGTCCTCTCGGCAGTTCCCCTCGGCGGTTTCGTCAAGATGGCCGGCGAAGATCCCGATAGCGAAGAGCCGGTCGACGAGGCGATCTCGTTTTCACATCAGAAGCTGTGGAAACGCTGTGCCATCGTTCTCGCCGGGCCGGTGTTCAACCTGCTCTTCGCCTTTGCCGCGCTGACGTTCATCAACCTGGCCTACGGCATCACGCTGCCCAACGAAGTCCCCGAAATCGGCACGGTGAGCGAGGACAGCCCGGCCGGCCGATCCGGCATGCTCGCCGGTGACGTCGTGAAGTCCATCGACGGCGAGCCGATCGCGACCTGGAAAGACCTAGCCGAGAAGATCCGCGGCAGCGAAGGGCGGGAGCTGGCGGTCGTGGTTTTACGCGATGGCGGCGAGCAGAGCCTGACGGTACGGCCGGAGAAGCGCGAGTCGAAGAACATGTACGGCGAAATCGACGGCGCGCCCTACTACGCGGTGGGGATTCTCCAGGCGCTGTCGACCGAGCGCAAGGATGTCGGCGTCGGCGAGGCGGTCAGCGAAGGGTTCCAACGAACCGTGTGGCTGATCAAGACGGTGGTCGTCGGCTTCTACAAGATGATCACCTTTCGCATCTCCGCCTCCGAGCTCGGTGGTCCGCTGCTGATCGGCCAGGCGGTGAGCAGGCAAGCCGAGGTCGGACTCGAACCGCTGATCGCGCTGACCGCGTTCATCAGCATCAACCTTGGTGTCCTCAACCTGCTACCCATCCCAGTGCTCGACGGCGGCCACCTGCTCTTCTTTCTCATCGAGGCGGTGCGCCAGCGGCCGCTCGATTTGCGCCAGCGCGAGATGGCGCAGCAGCTCGGCCTGGCGATTCTGATCTGCCTGATGGCTTTCGCCTTCTACAATGACATCGGCCGCTTCCTCAGCGGCAAGGGGTAGCCGCCGGTTGAGAGACGGGACGTGGGCTGCGCCACCCGCGCGACCCTCGTGATCGCGCTCGGCATCGATACGGCGACGCGGCTGGCCAGTGTCGGCGTGCTCTGCGACGGCGACGTCGTCAGCGAGCGCTCGCTGCCGTCGGCGCGCCTGCTCGGTGCGACCACCGTGCCGCTGGTTGGCGAGGTGCTGAGCGAGTGCGGTCGCCGCGCCAGCCAGATCGATCTCGTCGCCGTATCGGCCGGACCGGGCTCCTTTACCGGGCTGCGCGTCGGTCTGAGCATCGCCAAGGGCATCGCCCTGTCGACCGGTTGCGCGGTCGTCGCCGTGCCGACGCTGGAAGCGCTGGCGCAGGTCGCGGCGGATCTTCCGGCCGCCGTGGGGCGGCTCATCTGTCCGGTGCTCGACGCCCGCAAGGGCGAAGTCTACACCGCCCTCTACCGCGCCGCGGCTGGCGAGCATCTGCGCTGCGAGCTGGCCGAGCGGGCTTGCCCGCCGGCCGCCCTGGTGCGCGAGATTGCTGGGCCCTGCATTCTCATCGGCGATGGCGTCGCCGCCTACGAAGAGGTTTGGCAGCGGCACCTCGGCGAGCGGGGGGAGTTGCTGTCGTTCGCCGACCACCACCCGCGCGGCGCCGTCGTCGCTGCCCTCGGCGCCCGCGTTCACGCCGAGCGCGGTGGCGACGACGTGGCCTCGCTGGTGCCGCGCTACTGCCGCGCCGCGGAGGCACAGGTGGCGGAAAAACTCCCGTAAACTCGTCCGTCGGACGGTTTTTTGTGTCGCACCGGTCTCCTGCCGCCGCCGCTTCGTTTCGACAAAGTTGTGGCAGGGCAAGGGCTGTGCAAAATTGACAGCCCTGCCGGGCTGGGCTAGACCTCCGATAGAAACCGCAGGAGCTGTGCAATTGGAGAAACGCGACGAAGAATTGATACAGACGCTGGTCGATTTGGACCCTGAGCTCAAGAAATACTACCAGGAGCACATCGACCTCGAGCGGCAGCTAGATGGATTGCAGCACAAGGCTGTCCTGACTCCGGACGAGGATCTGGAAAAGAAACGACTGCAGAAGGTCAAGCTGGCCGGGAAAGATCGAATCATGGAGATTCTGGCCAGGCACCGCGCGGCTAGCGCTTGAGCACGGTCCCGCCCGGGGCGTGCGAAATTCTGAGTTTACGGGTTGGGACTGATGCGACACACGATCTCTGTGCTCGTCGAGAACCAATTTGGCGTTCTCGCCCGCGTTGCCGGTTTGTTCAGCGGCCGCGGCTTCAACATCGAGAGTCTCACGGTTGCCGAGACGCTCGACCCGCAAGTGTCGCGCTTGACGCTTGTGACGCGTGGTGACGACCAGGTGCTGGCGCAAATCACCCAGCAGCTCAACAAGTTGATCAACGTCATCAAGGTCATCGACTTCATCGATGCCCGCCACGTCGAAAGGGAGTTGGCGCTGATCAAGGTCCGCGCCGATCGCGAGAATCGCGCCGAGGTGTCGCAGATCATCGATATCTTTCGCGGTAGCATCATCGACGTCAGTCCGGAGTCGTTCCTCATCGAGGTCACGGGTGACGAAGACAAGATCTCGGCGCTGTTGCACCTGCTGCGGCCGCTGGGAATCGAGGAGATCGCGCGCACCGGAACGGTAGCGATGCATCGCGGGATGCAGCTCCTCAAGACGGCGCGCCCGGACAAGGAGAGGGTTGCATGAAGATCTACTACGACGGCGATGCCGATCTCGGTGCGCTCGACGGCAAGACGGTTGCCGTGATCGGTTACGGAAGTCAGGGGCATGCGCACGCCAACAATCTGCGCGACAGCGGCGTCGACGTCGTGGTTGGGCTGCGCAAGGATGGGGCGTCGTGGAAGAAGGCGGAAGCGGCCGGTTTGAAAGTGATGGAGCCCGCGGCCGCTGCCAAGAAGGGCGACGTCGTGATGATGCTGGTGCCCGACGAGCTGGCCGCCGAGCTCTACACCTCGGAGATCGCGCCCGGCATGAACGACGGCGATTACCTCGCCTTTGCGCACGGTTTCAACATCCACTTCGATCAGGTCGTGCCCGAGAAGGGCATCAACGTCTTCATGGTCGCGCCCAAGGGACCCGGCCATCTCGTGCGCAGTGAATACCAAGCCGGCCGCGGCGTTCCGTCGCTGTTGGCCTTGCATCAGGATCCGAGCGGCAACACGCGCGACATCGGCCTCGCCTATGCCAAGGGCATCGGCGGAACCCGCGCCGCGGTGTTGGAGACGACCTTCAAGGAGGAAACGGAGACCGATCTCTTTGGCGAGCAGTCGGTGCTCTGCGGCGGCCTCACCGAGCTCATCCGCGCCGGCTACGAGACGCTGGTCGAGGCGGGCTACAGTCCGGAGATGGCCTACTTCGAGTGCCTGCACGAGGTGAAGCTGATCGTCGACCTGATCTACGAGGACGGCATCGCCAACATGCGCTACTCGATTTCCAACACAGCCGAGTACGGCGACATGACACGCGGCAAGCGCATCATCGGCGACGAAGCGCGGGCGGCGATGAAGGAGATCCTCGGCGAGATCCAGAGCGGCAAGTTCGCCGAAGAGTGGATGACCGAGCACCGTGTCGGTTCGCCGCACTTCAGCGAATTGCGCAAGGAAGCCGAGAAGCACCCGATCGAGGAGGTCGGTTCCAAGCTGCGCTCGATGATGCCGTGGCTCAAATCGGGAAGGCTGGTCGATCGCGCCAAGAACTGAGCGGCGGCGAGCGATTCGGAGCCCCGGTGAGCATTCCCCCCGACAACGTGCGTCCGATCCACGGGCCAAAGCGACGGCGTGGCTTCTACGTCCTGCCCAACCTGCTGACCACCGGCGGCTTGTTGTGCGGCGTCTACTCGTTGGTCGCCAGCATGCGCGGCGACTTCTTTGCCGCCGCCCTGGCGGTGATCGGCGCCAATGTGTTCGACGTTCTCGACGGCCGCGTCGCCCGCGTCACCGACAGCGCCAGCGAGTTCGGTTCGGAGTACGACTCGCTCGCCGACCTGGTTGCCTTTGGCGTCGCGCCGGCGATGTTGCTCTACCGCTTTGCTCTCGAGCCGTGGGGAACCCTCGGCTGGCTGGCCGCCGGTCTGTATGTCGTGTGCGGTGCCTTGCGCCTCGCCCGTTTCAACGTGCAGCACGACGTCGTCGCCAAGCGCAACTTCGTCGGCTTGCCGATTCCCGCCGCCGCCGAAGTGATCGCGACGTCGGTTCTCCTCTACATCTACGTCTTCGCGGCCGTGCCGGAGGTGCGCCGGGTCGGCTGGCTGCTGGCCGCCTATACTCTGGCGATTCTCATGGTCAGCGGATTTCGCTACTTTTCCTTCAAAGAGCTGGGGCTGCGCCACCGCCAGCCTTTTTCCGTTCTGCTGACCTTCATCGTCGGCCTGGTGATCTTCCTCGCCGAGCCGCAATTCTTTCTCTTCGCCTTCGCCGTCGGCTACGCCGCTTCCGGTCCACTGCGTTCGCTCTTCGATCGGCCGGACCCCGCTGCGGCGCCAGGCCATACGGACGTGGCGGAAAAGCGGCTTGACAGCCAGGGGTGAGTCTTCTAGCGTGCGCCGATCATGGCGTTCGCACAGATCACGATTCGCTCGCTACCAGGCCTGCTCCTCGCGAGCCCCGGCCCAAGCGCGCACCTGACCTGTTAGCGTCTCGCGTGTGTCACGGGTTGGGGACTTTCCCGTGGCGATCGTGCCGGTTCTGTTCTTGGCCACGGGATAGTGCTCGTGGCCTTTCCTTTTTCGGATCCCGCCGCTTCTTCCCCGAGGTGTGGGAGAGACAGAGGGTACCATGACAGAGCAGATTCAGATCTTCGATACGACGCTGCGCGACGGCGAACAGTCTCCGGGGGCGACGATGAACGTCGACGAGAAGCTGGTGATTGCGCGCCAGCTCGAGAACCTCGGCGTCGACGTCATCGAAGCGGGGTTTGCCGCGGCTTCCGACGGCGATGCAGACGCCGTGGCGCGGGTCGCCGACGCCGTCAGCAAGCCGATCGTCTTGAGTCTGTCGCGCACTCGCCGGGCCGATATCGACAGCGCCGTGCGCAGCGTCGAGAAGGCCAAACGCCCGGGCATCCACGTCTTCATCGCGACCTCCGATCTGCACTTGCAACGCAAGCTGATGATGAGCCGAGAAGAAGTCGTCGACGCTGCTTGCTGGGCCGTCGAGCATGCCAAGAAACACATCGACTACGTCGAGTTCTCGGCCGAGGATGCCTCGCGCAGCGACCGCGAGTATCTGACGCACGTCTTCGCGCAGGTCATCAAGGCGGGCGCGTCGACGCTGAACGTTCCCGACACCACCGGCTACGCCATGCCAAGTGAGTTTGGCGAGCTCTTTCGCCACTTGATCGACAACACCGAAGGCGGTCGCGACGTGCGCTGGAGCGCCCACTGTCACAATGATCTCGGTCTGGCCGTCGCCAACTCGCTGGCGGCGGTGCGCGCCGGGGCGCGCCAGATCGAGTGTACGGTGAACGGGATCGGCGAGCGCGCCGGTAACACGTCTCTGGAAGAGGTGGTGATGGCGGTCAAGACGCGCGCCGATACCTTTCCCGACGTCAGCGTCGGCGTCGACACCGAGCAGATCTATCCGTCGAGCCGTTTGCTGTCGCAGATCACCGGCATCGCCATTCCGATCAACAAACCCGTCGTCGGCGCCAACGCCTTTGCCCACGAGGCGGGGATCCATCAGGACGGCGTGCTGAAGGACGTCGCGACCTACGAGATCATGCGCCCGGAGTCGGTTGGTTTGAGTAGCAACCGCATCGTGCTCGGCAAACACTCGGGCCGGCACGCCTTTGCCGAGCGCCTGAAAGAGCTCGGCGTCGACCTGGGCGATGTCGACATGATCGACGCCTTTCGCCGATTCAAAGAGCTCGCCGACAAAAAGAAGGACATCTACGACGAGGATTTGTTGGCGCTGGTGGCCGAGGGCAGCGTACGGGCGCCAGATCGCTTTGCGCTGGTCGACTTGAGCGTCCGCCACGACGCCCGGCAACCTCCGAGCGCCGAGATTCGCATGCGTGTCGATGGCGAAGAGCGTTCCGCCCGCAGTGCGGGTGATGGCATGGTCGACGCGTGTTTCAAGGCGATCTCGCAGATCGTCGGCCGTTCTCCGAATCTCGAGCGCTACCAGGTCAACGCGATTACCCGTGAGTCCGAAGCGCAGGGCGAGGCGACTTGCTCGCTGAGTGAGGAGGGTGTCCGCGCCAATGGCCAGGGCGTCCACACCGACGTCATCATGGCCAGCGCCTTGGCTTACGTAAATGCACTCAACAAACTGGACGCCCGCCAGCGCGGGCGGCAGGGCGCGGAAGCACGATTGCGCGGCGTGTGACGCTGCAGCGGTGGAGACGAGACGATGACGGAAGCGACGATTGCACTCTTTCCCGGCGACGGTATCGGTCCCGAGGTGACGGCACAGTCGCGCGCCGTGTTGGAGGCTTGTGCCGAGCGCTTTGGTTTGTCGCTGCGCTTCGAGGAGGCAGTCATCGGCGGCGCCGCGATCGACGCCCACGGCGTACCGCTGCCCGCCGAATCGCTCGCTCTGGCACGCGGCGCCGACGCCGTCTTGTTGGGAGCGGTGGGCGGGCCGAAGTGGGACGATCCGCAGAGCGAGGTGCGCCCCGAGCAGGCCCTGCTCGGGCTGCGCCGCGAGCTCGAGCTCTTTGCCAATCTGCGCCCGATCCAGATCCACGCCGGCGTCGTCGAGGCTGCGCCGCTGCGCCGTGAAATTCTCGATGGCGTCGACATCCTCTTCGTGCGCGAGCTGACCGGTGGCGTCTACTTTGGCCGGCCGAGCGAGCGCCGCCAGGGCCAGGCCGGGCGCGAGGCGGTCGACACCATCGTCTACGACGAGAACGAAGTGCGCCGGGTCGTCGACTTGGCGTTTTCGATTGCCGGCGATCGGCGCAAGCGGGTCGCCCAGGTCGACAAGGCCAACATCCTGGCGACGTCGAGGTTGTGGCGCGAGGTGACGGCAGAGGTGGCAGCTGGATACCCGGACGTCGAGGTGGAGAACGTTCTCGTCGATGCGATGGCGATGCATCTCTTGCGCCGGCCGGCTGATTTCGACGTCGTCGTGACCGAGAACATGTTCGGCGACATCCTCACCGACGAAGCATCGGTGCTCACCGGCTCGCTCGGCATGCTGCCGTCGGCCTCGCTCGGTGCCGGGCTCAACGCGCTCGGGCATCGAGCTGGTTTGTACGAGCCGATCCACGGCTCGGCGCCGGACATCGCCGGCCGCGACCTCGCCAATCCGCTCGGCTCGATTGCCTCGGCGGCGATGCTGTTGCGCCATTCTCTCGCCGCCGAAGCGGCGGCCAGTGCCGTCGAGGGGGCGCTGAGCGCTGTGCTCGATGCGGGACTGCGCACGGCCGACCTTCGCCAACCGGAGACGCGGCAGGTTGGCTGTGCGGCGATGGGGGCGGCAGTGGTCGAACGGCTGAGCGCTGCTTGAGTCATGGCGTCTGGCGGAGTGGCGATCGCGATCGCCGGCGCGACTTCGGAGATCGGTCGCGACCTGCGCGAGGTGTTGAACGAGCGCGCCCTGCCGGTGGCGTCACTGCGTCTCTACGACGAGGCGGCGGCGATCGTCGACGGCGAGGCAGGTGAAGATGCGACTGCTGTCGAACCCTGTGATGACGGAGAGCTGGCGGCTGCCGACATCGTCTTCGTCTGCCGCCGTGCCGTCGCCGCGGCTGCCGCGGCGGTTGCCGAACGCGGTGAGAGTGTCGTCATCGATCTCGCCCAGGCGATCGAGGAAGAGGTCTTCGTCGTTCCCGAGGTCAACGCCGAGGTCGTCGGCGACGCGTTGGATCAGGGACTGGCGCTGGCGACGCCGCTTCCTGCCGCCACCGCATTGGCCGTGGCACTCGCTCCGATCGAAGCGACGGCGCGCCTGCGCCGTCTCGCGGTGACCTGTTTGGAACCTGTTTCGACGACACCGGGCGGAGTCGAGGAGCTGGCTCGGCAGACCGGCGACCTGCTCAGCGGCCGCGATGCCGAAGCGCAACTCTGGCCGCAGCGTATCGCGTTCAACCTGCTGCCCGCCGTCGGAGAGCTGAGCGCGACCGGCGCGAGCGAGCGCGAATGGCAGATCCAGCGACAACTGCGTCTCGTCCTCGACCTGCCCGATCTACCGATTGCCACCCACGTCGTGCGCGTGCCGACGTTCTACGGCCACGCCATGACGGTCGACGCGGAAACCGATGAGCCGATCGACGGCGAGTCGGCAGCGGCCGTGTTGCGCGCCGCACCGGGCGTCCATTTGCACGCCGGCGAGGCGAGCGCCGCCTCGTTGCCGACGCTCAGCGAGGCGGTCGGCTCCGCGGCGACCCACGTCGGCCGCGTCCGCGAAGATCCGACGGTGCCCTGTGGTCTAAGCCTGTGGCTCGCCGTCGACGGCTTGCGCAAGGGAACGACGGTCAACGCAGCGCAGATCGCCGAGTGCGTCCTGCGTGCGCGGCCCCTCGGCAGGTGAGTGGCGCATGCACCTGCGCATGCTCGTCGACTACGACGGTACGGATTTTTCCGGCTGGCAGGTGCAGCCGGGCGAACGCACGGTGCAGGGCGAGCTCGAGCGGGCGCTGCATACCTACCTCGGGTGTGAAACGCGCGTGCGTGCGGCGGGCCGCACCGACGCCGGTGTCCACGCCAGCGGTCAAGTGGTGTGCTTTGTTTCACCGCGGCAGATCGAACCCCTACAAACCCGGCGCGCCGTCAATGCGCTGGTGGCGGCCGACCTTTCGGTGCGCACCGTCGACGTCGTCGCCGACGACTTCGACCCGCGTCGCGACGCCCGCCGGCGCGCCTACGAGTACCGCATCTGGAACGACGCGGTCGCGTCGCCGTTCTGGCGACCGTACGTCTGGCACGTGCGGGCGCCGTTGCACATCGAGGCGATGCGCCAGGCGGCGGCGCATTTGACCGGCGAGCACGATTTCACGTCGTTCCGCGCCGCTGGATGCGATGCCGCCCAGCCGGTGCGCCGGGTCTTCGTCAGCCAACTCGACGGCGGCCGGCGGCCGCTCGTCTTTCGCATCGAAGCGACCGCGTTCCTCCGCCACATGGTGCGCAACATCGTCGGCACCCTCGTCGACGTCGGCCGCCAGCGGCGCCGGGCCGGCGACATGCCAGCTCTGTTGGCGGCGCGCGACCGCACGCAGGCGGCCGCTACGGCACCGCCACAGGGTCTGTGTCTGACCCGCGTCGACTACGCCGACGCGAACACCTGTGCGTCGTGACTACCGGGCGGCAGTCGAAAGGAAGGGACGCGGCTGCACCGACCGCGCCGGTGGTGGCGCTGCCTGGCGTCACCGCATCGCCGTCTCAGAGCAGATCGACCGCCAGGGCGACGCCGAGGCCCCACTCCCAGGCGTCGTCGGTCAAGTGGGCGAGGCCCTGCGGCCGCACCGTAATCCGGTCGGAGATGTTGAAGTCGATACCGGGCCACACCGAGATGTCGTTGAAGTCCTCGGAGAAGTCCTTGTAGTAGCGACCGTTGAGCTCGACGCGCAGCGCGAAGACTCGATTGCCGCGGGCGATGACGAAGGTGCTGTAGTTGAGCACGTCGGGCACTTCGCCCTGCGACATGCGCAGGCCGACGTGGCCGCCGACGGCGACCCGGCCGCGGGTGTGACGGATGTTGACGTAGGGGTTGAATGCCAACTCGCCGGTACCCAGACGCTTCTTTTCCGATCCGGTCGGCACGAAGAGCTCGAGGCCGCCGCCGATGGCCGTGTGCTCGCGCCACATGCGGCGGAACTTGCCGTAGAGCATCAAGTCGCCGATGTCCTCGTTGTTGATGGTCGGTGTGCTGCCGGCGAAGTCGAGCGATTGCGTGAACGCCGGCATGTCGAATCCGATCTCCGCAGTCGAGCCGAGGCCGTAGGAGCCAAAGAGATCGAAGCGGCCGCCTTCGATCGACTCGACGGTGTCGGGGTTGCCCTGGATGGCCAGAGTTTGTTCGAGATCGTCAAAGGGGAAGCCGGTGAGGTCTGGCGCCGAATCGCCGGTCGATTTGTTGATGAGCATGCCGCGCGCCGCCAAACGCAGCTTGCCGCTGCCGACGACGGCCGATTCGCGTGTGAACGTGACCCAGAGGCGATCCGCTTCGGTGACGTCGTTGGACGGAACCGCTTCCTCCTCGGCGGCGACCGCGGTTGCCGCGCCGAGCAGGCAGAGAGTGAGTAGGTATCTGGTCACGGCCGGCATCGGTGGCTTCCTTTCGCAGAACGAATCGCCGCCCGAATTCAGCCCTCGTCGTCGCAAGTCTTGGCAAGTCTTGCGCCGACAGGCGCCGAGGCAGGTGGCTCCCCCCAAAGAAGAAGCCCGCGATAGTACGGGATCTCCGACCAAGTCAAGCGAGCACGGCGGTGCTGCTCGCGGTCGATCTTTTCACGGCGTTGCGCGGCCCTGCTCGATGAGCTCGCGGGCGTAGCGGATCGCCTCGTCGGAGGCGGGAGCGCCGAGCATGCGCGAAAGCTCGTTGACGCGTTCTTCGCCGTGCAGCGGCAGGGCGACACTGACCGTACGTCCCTTCCTGGCGTGTTTTTCGACGGCAAAGTGGTGTTCGGCACTGGCCGCGATTTGCGCCAGATGGGTGATGCAGAGAACCTGCCGCGCGGCGGCGAGGCGGCGCAGGCGGCGGGCCACGGCATCGGCGACGGTGCCACCGATGCCGGCGTCGACTTCGTCGAAGATGAGGATCGGCGTTTCGCTGGTGTCGGCAGTCAGTGCCTTGAGCGCGAGCAGGATGCGCGAGAGCTCGCCACCCGAAGCGACGCGCGCCAGCGGCTGGGCGGCTTCGCCTCGGTTGGCGCTGAGGAAGAGCTCGATCCGGTCGGCGCCGCTGGCGGTGAAGTCGTCGATCGAGCGCATCGCAGATGTTTCCTGCACGACTTCGAAGGCGCCGCCGTCCATGCCGAGTTGGGCGAGCTCTTCGCGCATCGCCGCGGTCAGGCGCTTGGCCGTCCGTTTGCGGTGTCTGGTCAGCGCCGTGGCGCAGCCGGCGGCCTTGGCCAGGCATTCGGCGAGGACTTCGCCGGCGCGCTCGCGATCCAGCGTGCGCGCCGCCAGCGAGCCGAGCTCGTCTTCGAGCCGTGCAAACACCGCCGGCAGCTCGCCGATCGGTACGCCGTACTTCTTGCCGAGGCGGCGCAGCAGGGCGAGTCGGTTCTCGACCTCGTCGAGGCGGGCAGGTTCGGCGCTGGCACCGGTGGCGACCTCGCGCAACTGCAGGGCCGCCTCTTCGAGGTGCAGGCGCGCTTGTTCGATCAGCTCGGCCGGCGACGCGAGATCGGGCAGGACGTCGGCCAGCTCGGCGGTGGCGCCAGCGAGGCGGGCCAGGCGTGCGACCATCGCGTCGTCCGCCGCGTAGAGCTCGCGTTCGCCCGAGGTGCAGACCTCGGCGATGCGATCGGCATGGCGCAGGCGGTCGCGCTCACTGCACAAATCGGCCTCTTCCCCGGCTACGAGCTCGGCGGCGGCGAGCTCGCTGCGCTGAAAGTCGAGCAACTCGCGGCGTTCCGCCGCCGCCCGCGCGTGGTCGTCGCAATCGTCGAGCTGGCGCTGGGCGTCGCGCAAGCCGGCGTAGGCCGCCGCCATGTCGCGCCTGAGCTGCGGCTTGCCGCCAAAGGCGTCGACGTAGTCGAGGTGGTTGCCCGGGCGCAGCAGCAGCGACTGCTCGTGTTGGCCGTAGATGTGAACCAGACCGGTGCTCAGCTCGCGCAGCATCGATGCCGTGGCCGCATTGCCGTTGACGAAGATCTTGCCCTTGCCGGTGCGAGAGATGATGCGGCGGACCACAACCTCGTTGCCGTCGCCCTCGTCGATGCCGAGTGCGGCCCGCGTTTCGCCTTCGAGCTCGACCTCGAAGACGCCCTCGACACTGGCGCTGTCTACCTGGCCGCGAATGACGTCGGTCGCCGCGCGATGGCCGCACAGGAGGCCGAGTGAGCGCATGAGAATGCTCTTGCCGGTGCCGGTCTCGCCGGTGATGACGTTGAAGCCGTCACCGAAATCGATGGTGAGATCTTCGATGATCGCAATGTTGCGAATGCGCAGCCGGCGCAGCATCGTCAGCGCTCGCCCCAGCGCAGTTTGCCGCGCAGTACCTCGAAGTACGAGCGCCCCGGCACGCGCACGAGGGAAACGGCGCTCGAGCTCTGGCGCACCTCGACGGTGTCGCCGTTCTCCAGCGACACGCCTTCTTGACCATCGAGTGTGACTTCGATCGTGCCGTCGGGCGAGTGAACGACCACTTCGATCGCCGCCGAGCCGTCGAGAACGATCGGCCGGTTGGTCAGCGTGTGCGGACAGATCGGCGACAAGAGGATGACGTCGAGCGACGGGTAGACGATCGGTCCACCGGCGGAGAGCGAGTAGGCCGTCGAGCCGGTCGGCGTGGCGCAGATCAGGCCGTCGGCCTTGTAGGTGCAAACCAGATGTCCATCGACACGCGTCTCGAGATCGATGATGCGCGCCAGCGCACCGCCCTTGGAGATGACGACGTCGTTGAGCACGCGGCGGGTGTCGCCGGTCTTGGCGATGTGAACGTCGAGAGTCGTGCGTTTCTCGATCTCCGCCCGCCCGGCCAGGGCGTCCTCGAGCAAGGCGTAGACCTCCTCGGTGGCGACGGCGGTGAGGAAGCCGAGGGCGCCGAGATTGACGCCGAGCAGCGGCACGGCGTGGCTCTGCAGCCGGCGCGCCGCGCTGAGCAGCGTGCCGTCGCCGCCGAGCACGACGACGAGCTCGGCAGCACCGGCGATCTCCTCCGCCGGCGCCGCCTGGCAGCCCAGCTCATCGGCCACCTCCGGCTCGGCGAGCACGCTGTACTTTCGCTGCGCCAGCCAGGCCGCGACGTCGCGGCCGAGCGCCGTCGCAGTAGCGCGTTCGCGCTTGATGATGATGCCAACCCTGCGCACCGCGGGAGCATAAACGTATTGAACCCAAGACCCAAATCCTGGAGCTCGCTCCCCCTTCGTCAAGGCTCCGGAGGACGAGTGCGTTCGCAGGCTGAGGCACAGGCAAAGGCGAAGGCTGAGGTCGGTGATCGCTGGCGCGATGTCCGATTGAAACGTTTCAGCTACTTCGCGGAGCGACACCACCCTTCGCCTTTGCCTACGCCTACGCCTCAGCCTACGAGCGCAGCGAGTATCAGCATCGCCCCCGATGGGCTATATCCGGGCGATGAGCCAGGGGACTCTGTTCGGGAGCGCCGAACGGCCGGCGGCGTCGGTCGATGCACCGCTGGCCGAGCGGATGCGGCCGCGCGATCTCGACGAGTACGTCGGCCAGCGCCACCTCGTCGCACCGCACAAGTTGATCGCGGAGATGCTGCGCGCCGGCCGGCCGCAGAGTCTCATCCTCTGGGGACCACCGGGCAGCGGCAAGACGACGCTGGCACGCCTGCTCGCGGCGGCGACCAAGGCTCCGTGCATCCACTTCTCGGCCGTCCTCTCGGGCGTCAAAGAGTTGCGCCAGGCCGTCGCCGATGCCCGCGCGAGCTTGGCTCGCACGGGCGTGCGGCCGCTGCTCTTCGTCGACGAGATCCACCGCTTCAACAAATCGCAACAGGATGCGCTGTTGCCGCACGTCGAAGGGGGAACGGTCACCCTGGTCGGCGCGACGACGGAAAATCCGTCCTTCGAGGTGATCGCGCCGCTGCTCTCGCGCTGTTCGGTCGTCGTCCTCGAAGCGCTGACCCGCGACGAGATCGCTTCGCTCGTCGATCGCGCCCTGGCCGACGTCGAGCGCGGTCTCGGCGCTCGGGGTTTGCGTCTCGACGCCGAAGCGCGCGACTTTCTCCTCGACCACGCCGCCGGCGATGCGCGCACCGCTCTCAACACCGTCGAGGCGGCGGCGACCCTGGCCAGCTCGCAGGCCGTGCAGACGCTGTCGCTGGCGTTGCTCGAAGAGGCGGCGCAGAGCCGGGCGCTGCGCTACGACAAGGGTGGCGAGGAGCACTACAACGTCGTCTCCGCCTTCATCAAGTCGATGCGCGGCAGCGACCCCGACGCCGCCGTCTACTGGCTGATGCGCATGCTCGAAGCCGGCGAGGACCCGCGTTTCATCGCCCGCCGGATGGTCATCTTCGCTTCGGAGGACGTCGGCATCGCCGACGCGCAGGCGTTGCCGCTGGCCGTCGCGGCGCGCGACGCCTGCGACTTCGTCGGCCTGCCCGAGGGCCGCATTCCCCTCGCCCACGCCGCCGTCTACCTCGCCGTGGCGCCCAAATCGAACGCCGCCTATGCCGCCATGCTGGCAGCGGGCGAGGACGTCCGCCGGCACGGTGCCCTGCCGGTGCCGCAGCACCTGCGCAATGCGCCGACCCGGTTGATGAAGGATCTCGGCTACGGCGCCGGCTACGAGTACGCCCACGACCAGCCGGGTGGGGTCGTCAGCCACCAGCACCTGCCCGATGATCTGGCCGGCAGGCGCTACTTTCGGGGCGATGCCGCCGCCGGCGCGTCGCCTCGGCCGGCGAAACGAGATTGATTCGGGGCGGCGCTTCGGCTATTTCCCCTTGGCATCGAGATCGCCACTGCAAGAGGGGCTGTAGCTCAGTTGGGAGAGCGCCTGAATGGCATTCAGGAGGTCGTCGGTTCGACTCCGATCAGCTCCATTCCCCGGCTCCGGGGTTTTGAAAACAGCGTTCTGCTATCGTGTCCGTTTCCAAGGGAAGCCTTGAGGCAGAGTCGGTCGCGGACCGGTCGTTTACCAAAAAACCTTGACATTATGCTCCGGCACGCTAGTGTGCGAAGCGCTTTTTCCCCTTGTAAGAAGGGTGCCTTTTGGCAATGAAGAGCGTGTGAGTGTGAGGAGGGAGCTTCCCGCTGGCGGCGTTCGCCGCGGAGGAGTGATGGAATCTGACGACAACGTTGACCTGCCCGCCGTGCGTTGCGGAGGTGGGTCTTGGGAGGTAGCACCGTTATGATGGGCCAATCGCGAGCGTTTGCAGCGGGATGTGCACGGGTAGTCGTCGCCGGGGCATTGGTGGTTTCGATGGGCGCTTTGCCGGTGCTCGGGCAACCCTCGATCGAGCGCATTGGCGTGCGCGCCGACGGCACCCAGCCCAACGCACCGAGCAACGGGCCGGTTTGCAGCAACGGTGCGCAGTGCGTCGCCTTCTACAGCGACGCTTCCAACCTGCTGCCGCAGGGCCCGGGCGGCGACAACAACGGTTTCAGCGACGTCTACCTGTTCGACTCGCGCTCCGATGAGATGCAGCGCATCAGCGAAACGCCGGACGGCGAGGGCGGCAACGGCCCGAGCATGGCCCAGCGCTTTCGCCCATCGATCGACGACGGCTGTACCTGTGTCGCCTACTCGACCGACGCAACCAATCTTGTTCCCAACGACAACAACGGGCGTACGGACGTGATCCTGCGCCAGCTCGATCCGGCCGCCAATCTCCTCGTCAGCGTCGGCCTCGATGGCAATTCGGCCAACGGCAACTCGTCGTTCGCCAGCGTCAGTGCCGACTGCCAGCACGTCGCCTTTCGTTCGACGGCCAGCAATCTGGTCGAAGGCGACGAAAACGGCGACTCCGACATTTTCGTCTACGCCGTCGCTACCGGCTCGGTCGCGCGCGTCAGCATTCCCTCCGGTGGCGGTGAAGCCGACGGCGGCAGCACGACGCCGGCGATCTCCGGCGACGGGCGCTGCGTTGCCTTCGCTTCAGTGGCGACCAACCTGCTCGGCGAAGACACCAACGGCGTGCACGACATCTATGTTGCGTGCGACGGTGAGGTCACCTGTCGCGCCAGCGTCAGCTCGGCCGGCGAGCAGGCCAACGCCATTTCGTTTCACCCATCGCTCAACCAGGATGGCAGCGTCGTCGCCTTCAAGTCGGAGGCGAGCAACCTCGTCGATGGCGATTTCAACGCTCAGCCGGATATCTTCGTGCACGACTGCAACACCGGCATCACCGAGCGCGTCAGCATCAGCAACCGCGGCGCCGAGGCGGACGACATCGCCATTCCGCCGAGCCTCAGCCGCGACGGCAACCGCGTCGCCTTTGGTTCGTTCGCCAGCACGCTGGCCGAAGTGGCGACGCACGGCCGGTCGCAGATCTACGTGCGCGACCGCAGCGACGCGACGACGATTTTGATCAGCGCCGATGCCAGCGGTAGGGCGCAGAACGGTTCCTCGCCCGACTTGCCGCCGAGCATTTGTCCGAACGGCGACTTCGTCGTCTTCGCGTCCGGGGCGAGCAACCTCGACCCACCCGACACAAACGGTTTCCAGGACGTTTTCGCCATCTCGGTCGGCGACGCGCCGACACCGACGCCGGAGCCGACCAATACACCGATTCCGATCGCTTGCTCGAGCGACACCGATTGCGATCCAGGCACGATCTGCGGCCCGGAAGGTATCTGCATACCTTCGCCCACACCGACGCCGGAGATTCCCTGCGACACCGACGACGATTGTCCGATGGGCTTGGAGTGCGTCAGCAATGTCTGCGTCGACCCCAACCCGCCGACACCGACGCCGACACAGACACCGCTGCCGACTTGCATCATGGACGAGGACTGCGAGTGTCCGGACGGTACGCCAGACGAAGAGTGCGACCGTTGTCGCGCCCAATTCTGTGTGCCGCCGCGTCCCTGCGAGGACGGCACCGTCGACCTCGACTGCCGCGGCGAGCGCGAGACCTGCGTCGAGGGATTCTGCGAATGCGGTGGCGACTGCAATCTCAATGGCCTGACTTTTGGGACGGAAATTTCGAGGATGATGTGCATCCTCGGCGGAGTCTGCGAGGAAGACGAGTGCATTACCGCC
This sequence comes from uncultured Binatia bacterium (SeqCode), assembly GCA_965216585.1. GTDB lineage: Bacteria > Desulfobacterota > Binatia > HRBIN30 > CADEER01 > CADEER01. The sequence continues at coordinate 3,735,290 of CBDCGC010000003.1, forward strand.
GACGTCAACGAAGATGGTCAGGTGACCGGCTGTGACGTTACGCTGGCGGTGATGAACCTCGGTCTCGGTTGCCCGGGCGAGGGCACGGCGTTGATCTTCGGCGCCCTGCGCACGTCCGAGGATCGGACGGTGCGCATCGGTACGGAGGAGCCGATCAAGGCCGCAGCGGGCGAGGTGGTTACGGTTCCCATCTCCTTGGAAGGCGGTGCTGAGGTGTCCACGGTGCACACGGATATCCTGATCAACACTGCAGAAGTCGACGTCGAAGTTGTCGTCGGCGGTAACGGAGCTATCCGGCCCGATTGCAAGTTGGCGGACCCGCTCGTGGGCACGTTCAGCGACGAGGCGATCCGCCTGCCGCAGGTGCCGCGCGGTCCCGAGGGTGTCCGCCGCGTGCGTGTGGCGGCGATCGATACGACGGCGCCGCTCCCGCTCGACACAATGGACGAAGGTGAGGTCCTCTCCTGTCGCTTCCGCGTCGATGCTGGCGCGACGGCCGGTTCTGTGATCCCGCTATTGGGCGACGCCAACCGCACCGAGGTGGGCGATTTCAACTCACAGCCGTTCAACGCGATTGTGGCCGACGGTGCGATCGAGGTCGTCGTCATCGAAGGTTGCGACGACGATCCGAGCATCTGCCCCGAGGGCACGATGTGCCGCAACGATGTGTGTGTTGCCGACACCGACTGCGAGACCTCGGAGCAGTGCCTCGATCGCCAGGCCTGTGTGCCGGATCCCGAGATGTCGGGCGTCAACAGTTGTGAGTGTCTGGGCGACTGTAACCTCGACGGGCGGGTGCGCAGCAACGAGATCACGGCCATGATCAACATCATCAACGGCGTCGCCGATGCGACGACGTGTCTGCCAGCCGATCAGGACGGCGACGGGCGGGTACGCGCCAACGACGTCACGGCGGCGATTCTCAACATCAACAATGGGTGTCCGGGGCAGCCGTAGTACCGGCGCCGGAGTTTGAACGTGCGATTAGAAGGTCGAAGAGGGAGGTTTCACATGAGGTTGACGATGAAATGGGGCATTGGAGTGTTGGTCGCAGGGGGGCTTGCGCTTCTCCTGTCGCCGGCGTTCGGTGGTGGTGGCAGTACGCCGACCTTCTCCCTGGTGGGCGGTGAGGGCGTGCCCGGCGGTAGTGTCGGTGTGACACTGGCGTTGGCCGACGACGACGGCGCGGCGGCGACGGCCGGTGTCGACATCGATTTCAACAGTGACGATCTGATGTTTGCCGAGCCGGTCTCGGCGAGCTGCCAGATCGATGACCGCCTGTCGGCGACGCATCAGCTCGCCGGGCGCATTCTGCCGAGCGGCGAGCTGAACGTCGAAGTTCTCGTCCTCGGTACTCCCGACCCGATCCCGCTGCTCGGCAACGGCGACCTCGCCGTCTGCTCGTTCACCATCCGCGGCGACGCGATGTCTGGCGACATGTTCCCGGTGGGCGCGACCAACGTCTTCATCGGCGACGCTCTCGCCGGTGAGATTCCCTCCAACGCGGTCGACGGTGTCGTGACCGTCGGTGACGCGACGCCGACACCGGAGGCGACGGCAACGGCGACGCCGACGCCGACGGGGGGCCCCGTTTGTGGCGACGACCGTGACTGCCCGACTGGCCAGGCGTGCACGGATGGGACCTGCACCGAGGTCAGTTGTGAGGACGATTCCACCTGTCCGACCGGCTCGACTTGCCAGGACGGCACCTGCGGCCCGCTCGAATGCAGCGACGACAGCGACTGCCCGCCGGGCTCGACCTGTCCCGAGCTGACCGAGTCGGCGACGACGTCGGGCACCGATGGAACGCCTGGCGAGTGCACGCCGATCGAATGCTCGGAAGACAGCGAGTGCCCCGAGCGCAGCACCTGTGACGACAACGGCGAATGCCGGCCGCAGTTCTGCGACAGCAACGACGACTGCGAAGGCGACGACGTCTGTCTCGGCGACGGCATCTGCTCGACGATGTGCGACGACGACTCGCAGTGCGACAACGGTGTCTGTGTCGACGGCATGTGCACCGAGTGTGAAGACGACAGTCAGTGCAGCGATGGCGTTTGCGAAAGCTCGATGTGCGTCGAATGCCGTGTAGACGGCGACTGCGACGGCGGCGAGACCTGCGTGAGCAACACCTGCCAAGGCAGTGACACGAGCTACTCGCTGGCCCTCAGCGCTCCGGCCACCGGCGTTGCCGGCGGCTCGGCAGCGGTCGAGGTGATCCTCAGCAGCGATCCGGAAGGCCAGGCGGCGGACAGCGTTGCCGCCAGCCTGGCAGCCGACAGCGGCTTGGGACTCGAGGCCTGTTCGGTGGCTGCGGAAGTTCCGGGCAGTGTCGACGGAGTGCCGGGATCGACGGCCAGTCTGGCTCTCGGTGATGGCGACGACAGCGTGCCGACCGGCAGCATCGTCACCTGTCAGGTTTCGATTGCCGAAGACGCCGACGGCGATCTGAGCATCAACTGCTCGGATGCGACGGTGAACGGTGCGGCGGTCGACTGCACGTCGGCGACCATCAGCGTCCAGGGCATGGAGCCGACGGCGACACCGACCGACACTCCGCGGAATACTCCGACGGCGACGCCGACGGAGGAGGACACGCCGGAGCCGACGGCGCGTCCGAGCGGCGACGACGACGGTTGTGCGGTCGGTCCGGTTTCGACGACGGCCGATCCGCTGGCCAACCTGCTCTTCCTGCTCGTCCCGGCGGTGTTGCTGAGGGCGCGCCGGCGCCGTTAGCGGCAGGCTGCAAATCAACACCCATCGGGGGGTCCCGCAACGCGGGACCCCCCGTTCTCGTGTGCGCCCGGCACGGGCGCCACCTTGGAGGTGAAAGTCCTCTCGAGAGTAGACTCGAACGATCGAAGCGAAGCGCAACTGCGTAAGGGCGACCGAGCGTGGGAAGGAAGCGTGGAGCGAAGCCATGGGCCGACGAACAGAAACCGGATACAAGGCGGAGTGGAGCAGGGCGAGCGGGCACGTGACCGCGAAGCTCTCCGAGTCAAAGCGAAGCGACGTAGATCCGGCGGTCGTGTGGTGAAGGGTGGCGTTCTTACCCGGGGAGATCTCGCCTTGTGCCTGAAAGGGCGACGTCGAGAGGCGGAGCGAGAAGTCAGCAGAGGCCATAGTAGTCGCGGACTCGCAGCGACGAAGGGCTGAACGTAGAGGAGAGCGAAACGACCGTGAGCCTCGCCGAGACAATGCCTCAGATGTCCGCGCAACTGGAGCTCCCGTTTGGCAAGAGGGGTGAATCCCCTGGAGTAGAACGGAGTGAGGAAGTCGAAGCGGCGGCGCACGGAGCCGAGCGCTCAGGAGCGAGCGGTCTGATGGGGAAGGCTCTCGAGAGCCAGAATCTCCAGGCCGCGCTGAAGCGAGTAAGGAGCAACAAGGGCAGTCCCGGGATAGATGGGATGACGGTGGAAGAACTGCCGGATTACCTCCGAGAATACTGGCCACGGATCCGCGAGGAGGTGATCGCGGGGAAGTACCAGCCTGGGGCGGTCAAGCGGCAGGAAATCCCAAAGAGCGGCGGCGGAGTGCGCGAGTTAGGCATTCCAACGGCGTTGGACCGCTTCATTCAACAGGCGCTTTTGCAGGTCTTGCAGCCTCTGTTCGACCCAAGCTTCTCGAAGCACAGCTACGGTTTTCGACCAGGGCGAAGTGCGCACCAGGCGGTGAGAGCCGCGCGGCGCTACGTCGAGGAAGGACGCCGAGTGGTGGTGGATGTGGACCTGGCCAGATTCTTTGACCGGGTCAACCACGACGTGCTGATGAGCAGGCTTGCCAGTCGGATCGAGGACAAGTCGATCTTGGGACTGATCCGTCGCTACCTCGAAGCCGGAGTGATGGTAAACGGGGTGGTGGTGGAGCGGCACGAGGGAACCCCGCAAGGGGGACCGTTGTCGCCGCTGCTTGCCAACATACTTCTCGACGAAGTGGACAAGGAGCTGGAGCGGCGAGGTCACAGGTTCGCTCGCTACGCGGACGACTGCAACGTGTATGTGCGGTCCAAACGTGCGGGGGAACGGGTGATGGGGCTGCTGCGGCGGCTGTATGGCGATCTGCGTCTGCAAGTCAATGAGGAGAAGAGTGCGGTAGAGTCGGTCTTCAAGCGCCAGTTTCTTGGATACGCCCTGTGGGTGGCGCCGGACCGAGTCGTCAAGTTCCGCATATCGGGCAAGGCCCTGGGGCGAATGAAGCAAAGGGTGCGGCAGCTTACTCGCCGTACCCGAGGACGAAGCATGGAGCAGATCGCACAGGATCTTCGCAGCTACCTAGTCGGGTGGAAGGCGTACTTCCGACTGGCGGAAACACCGGGGATACTTGGCGATCTGGACAAGTGGATTCGTCACCGCCTGCGGGCGGTACAACTCAAGCAGTGGCGTCGCGGTCGGACAGTATTCCGCGAGCTGCGGGCGCGCGGCCTATCGGTTGATCTAGCGGCTAAGGTCGCGGCCAACGCTCGTCGCTGGTGGAAGAACTCGGCTATCGGTATCCACGTCGCCCTTCCGAACTCCTACTTCGATGAGCTGGGGGTGCCTCGGCTTGTCGCGTAACCTCAAGGCCACGAACCGCCGGATGCGGACCCGCTTGTCAGGTGGTGTGGGAGGGGTCGTCAGGGCTATTCCCTGACGCCCCTATCCCGATTGGTCGCCCCGGCCGCGACCATTCCGAAAGTCCCGCCTCTGATCTATGCTGCGCCCGTGAGCGACCTGATCTCAAAGTTCGAGGACCGCGACGCGGTCATCGGCGTCATCGGCCTCGGCTACGTCGGCCTACCGCTGGCGGCGACCATCGCCGAAGCCGGTTTCGGCGCCATCGGCTTCGACACCGACGAAAAGAAGATCGAAGCCCTGCTGGGCGGACGCTCGTACATCCAGCACGTCGACGCGAAGCGTCTGGCCGGCCTGATGCTCCGCCAGCCGCCGGCGGCAGCCGGCTTTCACCCGACCGGCGACTACGCCCTGTTGGAGCACTGCGACGCCATCCTCATCTGCGTGCCGACGCCGCTCACCGAGGGCCGCGACCCCGACCTGTCCTACGTGCGCGCTACTGCCGAGGCGATCGCCGCCCATCTGCGCCGCGGTCAGCTCGTCGTCCTCGAGAGCACCACCTATCCCGGGACGACCGACGAAGTCCTGCGGCCGATCCTCGAGACCTCGGGGTTGCAGGCGGGAAGCGACTTTCACCTCGCCTTTTCGCCCGAGCGCGAAGACCCCAACAACAGTCAGTTCTCGACGCGCACCATTCCCAAGCTGGTCGGCGGCGTCACCCCGGCCTGCGGTGCCAACGCCGCCGCCCTCTACTCCGCCTTCATCGAAAAAGTCGTGCCGGTCGCCGATGCCAAGGTGGCCGAGGCGGCCAAGCTGCTGGAGAACATCTACCGCAGCGTCAACATCGCTCTCGTCAACGAGCTCAAGGTCCTCTTCCACAAGATGGACATCGACATCTGGGAAGTCATCGAGGCGGCGTCCTCCAAACCCTTCGGCTTCACCCCCTTCTATCCCGGCCCGGGTCTCGGTGGTCACTGCATCCCCATCGACCCCTTCTACCTGAGCTGGCGGGCCCGCCAGTACGAGATGGTGACCAAGTTCATCGAGCTCGCCGGCGAGGTCAACCACGCCATGCCGGAATACGTCGTCAGCCGTCTGACCGATGCCCTCAACGAGCGCGGCAAGAGCCTCAACGGCGCCCGCATCCTCATTCTCGGCGTCGCCTACAAGCGCGACGTCGACGACGACCGAGAATCGCCGGCCTTCCGCGTCATGGAGCTACTGCAGCGCAAACGGGCCGAGATCTCCTATCACGACCCCTATGTGGCGTCCCTGCGGCCCTCGCGCCGCTATGATTTCGGCCTCGCCTCGGTGCCGCTGACGGCACAGACGCTGGCTGCCGCCGATGCCGTGGTCATCGTCACCGACCACTCCAACGTCGACTACGAGGCGGTCGTTCGCCACGCTCCCCTGGTCATCGACACTCGCAATGCGACCCGCCATGTAAGCGCCTCGGGTGCCCACGTCGTCACCGCCTGAAACAGCCTGAGGGGCTGGCCGGAGACCGCCGATTTGACCCAATCAACCAAAAATGATCTAACCGCTTCGGAGTGAGGCTGGTTGTGCCAGGGGGAGGCGGATAAGCGCGGAAAGACCGCGAGTTTTCCTGGGTAGGTCTGCGATTGGGCCGATGTCAATGCAAAAATTCGACCCCGGCGGAGTCGCCGATTTGCCTTGTATTCGCTTGACAATGCGAGTGAATTTTGAGTATTTAACGCGCCACTTCTGCAGGCGCGTCCAGAAGGCGCGAGACTGCGTGTAGCAACGCTAGATGTACGGCTCTTGCAGATATGGTCTCGGCCGACTGGAAAGGAGGAGGGAAATGCGAACGGTGAAGTGGAGTGCTCTGCTCTCAGGCTTCTGCGCCATGGCGATGGGTCTGGGGGTGATTACGAGCAGCGCTCACGCGATCGTGACCACGGAGAGAGGGTCTTCGATCCTCGTCTACCCGAAGGTCATTGTCGACGAAGGCGTCGATACGATCATCCAAATCACCAACACGTCGAACAACATGGTGCATGCCCGTTGTTTCTACGTGAACGCTGCGCCGGACGCCTTTGGCCGTCCGCAGTGGCAGGTGACCGACTTTGAGATCTGGCTGACCAAGCAACAGCCGACCAGTTGGCTCGTCAGCGAGGGGCGCTTCGTCGACCCGCGCGACAACTGTGTGCAGATTGCCAGCGGCATGCCGAATGCCGGCTTGCTCGAGCCGGACATCGACTGCGCTTCTGCCGGTATCGATCCCGGCGCCGTTCCGCCGGTGGTGGCGGGGTTCCGCGGTGAGCTCAAGTGCGTCGAGGTCGACATTTCCAAGAACCCGATCGGCGGCAATCACCTCAAGGGCGAAGCGACGCTGCGCTTTGAGGCCGACGGTGCCGCCGGTTCGGATACGGCCAAGTACAACGCGATTGGCATCCGCGCGACGGAGATCGCCGGCGAGACGGGTGACGAGCTGTTGCTCAACCAGCCCTCCGACACCGAGGACGTCATCGGCCAGTACAACGCCTGTCCGGACGCACTGATCGTCAACCACTTCTCGGAGCTCTCGACCGACTTGACGGTTCTGCGCGCCGGGCAAGGTGGAACCTGCGCGGGCGGCAACAACGGCGTGAGCTATTGCGTCGGGGTAGCCGACTGCTGCTTGCCCGGTGACGAAATGTGTCTCGGCGTGGCCTCGTGCAACAACGGCCCGGACATTACTCTGGACCCGGTTGGCAACCTGATGACTCTCACCAGTGCGAACTTGACCGCACTGACTCTGATTCCGTGCTCGCAGAACTTCGAGGAGCCGTTCCGCGGCGTTCAGGAGAATGCGGTGACGGTACAGTTCGAGACCTTCAACGAGTTCGAGCAGGTGTTTTCATTCAGCACCACGGTTGAATGTTGGAAGAAGTTCTTCCTCTTTCAGCTCGACTCTGCGACGAATCCGTTCAACAGTCAGTTTTCGTACAACGTTCTGGGCACGTTGGGGGCACACACTCGGCTCGTGCCGAACCCCGAAGAGGGCGGTATTCTCGGCATCGCCACGATTCTCCGGGCGGACTCGAATAGCGTCATCGCACGGACGGCAATGAACGTTCACATGGAAGGCGACCGGTGGAGCGCGTCGGAGGGTGCGATCGTCGATCGCATCATCCTGTCGGGTCATTGATCACAGCGGAAGTGGCTGGATTCTCCCCTGGGTTTGAAAGGAGAAGGGCAATGCGTACGGTGATGTGGAAACCTTTTCTCGCCAGCACTCTGCTGGTGCTGGGAGCTGGCTTCCTTGCAGCCGGGGCGGCGTCGGCAGACGTGACCTCGGATCGGCCGGCTGCGATTCTGGTCTGGCCGAAGCTGCTGTTCAGCTCGGCAAGCGACGACATTCTCTCGCCGGCTGGCGATACGATCGATACGACGATTCAGGTGACGAACACGTCGGACCAGGAGGTCCGCTTGCGTTGCTTCTACGTCAATGCGAACTCGCACTGCAGTGAGAACCCGCAGCAGGTGTGCGGGGCAACTCCGGACTGCGAGAACTTCTGCCAGCCGGGGTGGTTGGAGATCGACTTCGAGATCACGCTGACACCCTATCAGCCGCTGGTCTGGAATCTCGGCGATGGATTGGCGTCTCTGCCCTGCGCAGTGGCTCCGTGCCTGCCCAAGGCGAGCGGTCCGCCGTCGCGCAACATCGGCAGCATTCCGCCGGCCAACGAGGACCCGTTCATGGGTGAGCTCAAGTGCATCCAGGTGGGCGAGAACAACGAGCCGATCGACCGCAACGACGTCAAGGGCGAAGCGACGATCGTCACGGTGCGGCCGAGTGAGGAGCAGTCCGTCGATGCCCGCGGCTACAACGCGGTTGGTATCCAGGCGATCGAAGGGGCCAACGACGGCGACAACACTCTTCTCATCGGTGAAGAGTACAACGGTTGCCCGAGCGTGCTGATTCTCGACCACTTCTTCGACGATGCGGCGGTGCCGGCGGTCGGTAATAGTGGCGCAGAGTACATGATCTCGAAGACGCATGTGACCATCGTTCCCTGCTCGCAGGATTTCGAGTTGCAGGCGCCGTTCAAGACCACCGTGCAACTTCTGGTCTTCAACGAATTCGAGCAGCGCTTCTCTTCGAGTCGACCGGTGACGTGCTTCAAGGAGTACGAGCTCTGCGCACTCGGCACGGGTCGCGATCGGCCCTTTACGGCATCCGGCTTTGATGATCCCAACTACGAGAGCTGCCAGCGTTCGGTATTCAGCGCTTTCGTCAACGGCACGCTGTCCGGTCAGACCCGCATTCGCGGCGTCGACGACGGTGTCGAAGGTCGCGGCAACGGCTTGTTGGCAGTAGCGGAGGAGTTCCACCGCTTGCCGTCCGACGCGGACGACGTGACGGCGACCTACAGCAGCGCCGCTTTCAACGTCCACTACGTCGGCAGGCGCGAGCGCAGCGACGTGATGCGATTGCCGTAGTCGAGACGATCAAGCTCCACGGAAAAGGCCAGCCGGTGACGGCTGGCCTTTTTTGTGGGAGCGAGGACGAAGGGACACAAAGAGACCAAAGGGACAAAGGGACGCAAGAGACGAAAGGGACCAACAGGACGCATGCATACCCTTTGGTCTCTTGCGTCCCTTACGTCTCTTTCCGTCACAAAGTAACCGACGGCCGGTACTCGCCGAAGATCTCGCGCATTGCGTCGGAGATTTCGCCGAGCGTTGCGTAGGCGCGCACGGCGTCGAGAATCGGCGGCATCAGGTTGTTGCCGTCTTTGGCGGCGGCGCTGACGGCGGCGAGGGCTTTGTTGGCGGCATCCTGGCTGCGCTCGGCGCGCACCCGGGCCACTTTCTCGCGCTGGCGCTTCTCGAGCACCGGGTCGATCTTGAGAAGGTCCCCTGGCTGCTCTTCGTCGACTTCGTATTCGTTGACGCCGACGATGATCTGGTCCTTGCTTTCGATCGCTTGCTGGTAGGCGTAGGCGGCGTTGTGGATCTCGCGCTGTTGGTAGCCCAGCTCGATGCCTTTGACGGCGCCGCCGAGGGCGTCGATCTTGTCCAGATAGTCGACCGCCTTGGCCTCGAGCTCGTCGGTCAGTGATTCGATGAAGTACGAGCCGCCGAGCGGATCGATGGTGTCGGCGACACCCGACTCGTGGGCGATGATCTGCTGGGTGCGCAGCGCCAGGGTTGCCGAGTCCTCGGTCGGCAGGGCGAGAGCCTCGTCGCGGCCGTTGGTGTGCAGAGACTGCGTCCCGCCGAGAACGGCGGCGAGCGCCTGCAGGGTGACGCGGACGACGTTGTTCTCGATCTGCTGGGCGGTGAGGCTCGACCCGGCGGTCTGCGCGTGTGTGCGCAGCATCATCGACCGCGGATCGCTGGCGCCGAAGCGATCCTTCATGACCTTGGCCCAGAGGCGGCGGGCGGTGCGGAACTTCGCCACTTCCTCGAAGAAGTTGTTGTGGACGTTGAAGAAGAAGGAGAGGCGACGGGCGAATTTGTCGACGTCGAGACCGGCGTCGAGGGCTGCTTGGACGTAGGCGATGCCGTCGGCAAGAGTGAACGCGATCTCCTGCGCCGCCGTCGAGCCAGCTTCGCGGATGTGGTAGCCGGAGATCGAGATGGTGTTCCAGGTCGGCACCTCCTGAGCGCAGAAGGCGAAGATGTCGGTGACGATTCGCATCGAGCCGGCCGGCGGGTAGATGTAGGTCCCGCGTGCCATGTATTCTTTTAGAACATCATTTTGAATAGTTCCGCCAACCTTGCTCCAGGGAACGTTCTGTTTCTCCGCGACGGCGAGGTAGAGAGCGAGTAGGACCGACGCGGTGGCGTTGATCGTCATCGATGTGGTGACCTTGTCGAGCGGAATCTGGTCGAGCATGATCTCCATGTCGGCCAGCGAGTCGATGGCGACGCCGACACGACCTACCTCGCCGGCGGCGAGGTGGTGGTCGGAATCGCGCCCCATCTGTGTCGGCAGGTCGAAAGCGACGCTGAGCCCCGTCTGTCCCTGATCGAGCAGATAGCGATAGCGCTCGTTCGACTCCTCGGCGGTGCCAAACCCGGCATACTGGCGCATCGTCCACAGGCGGCCGCGGTACATGGTCGGCTGGACGCCGCGAGTGTACGGCATCTGACCGGGAAAGCCGCTGCTGTCGAGGTAGGACTCGCCTTCGCGGTCAGCCGGTGTGTAGCAGCGCTCGATTTCGATGTCCGAGGTCGTCGAGAACACCTCACGTCGTTCGGGGGCGCGGTCGAGCATTTTCTTGAGGACCGTCGCCTGCCAATCTGCGCGTGCCTTTTCGAGGTCTTTTTTCGCCGCCATGGGTCGCTCCCTGATCGTTGCTATCGGTCAACGGCTACCATTTTGCCCGCTCGAATTCGACGGAGGTGGTGCACTCCATGATTCACCCGCCGAGCCGGAGCGCTTCTTGCAATGGTAGGGTATTTCTCTTAGCCCTTAAGCCGATAGCCCTCGGCTGGGGATGCGCAAAGCCAAGTGTGAGAACGAAAAGAGGCGACGGGAATGAGCATGAGCACACTAGTCTTTCTTCTCTGTATCGCGGTGGCGGCGGCGGTGTTGGTGCGCACGCTGTACCGTCGTTTCACGGTGCTGACCAAGGTCGTACCGGTGGCTGCCTTCGATAACATCCCGGAGCGCATCAAGGCGGTGTTCGTCTACGCCCTCGGCCAGAAGAAGTTCGTCACTCCCGAGCAGCCGGTGCACGACAAGGGCGCCGGATGGATGCACTTTTTCATCTTCTGGGGGTTTTCGATCCTGGCCATCCAGGTCGTTCACATGTTTGCCCGCGGCTTCATCGACGGTTTCACGTTGCCGCTGCTGTCGATGGACTGGTTTGGTGGACCGTACGGCCTGCTCAAGGATCTCATCCAGGTAGCTGTGCTCATCGCCATCGCCTACGCCTTCTATCGCTGGTTGGTGACCCATCCCAAACGCCTCTACGGCTTCGCACCGGCCGAGGATCGCCTGCTCGGTCAGTCGCACGGCGAGGCGCTGCTCATTCTCGGCTTCATCGCCACCATCATGATCAGCGGTTTCCTCTACGACGGCGGCCACATGTGGGCGCACGAAGGGGCGGAGGTCGACAAGGAGCGCTTCTGGCAGCCGATCTCCAACCTCGTTGGCAAGTTGCTGTACGGGTTTGGCGGCGCCAGCCTGGCCGAGAGCGCCAGCAACGCCGGCTGGTGGATCCACAACCTGGTCATTCTCGTCTTCGTCAACCTGCTGCCGATCTCGAAGCACTTTCACATCATCACGTCGCTGCCCAATGTGTTCTTCAAAAAGCTCGAACCGACCGGCGCGCTCGCCAAGCAGGATCTCGAGAGCTCGCTCAATTTCGGCACCTCGTACATCAACCAGTTCTCGTGGAAGCAGGTGCTCGACATGTACTCGTGCACCGAGTGCGGTCGCTGCTCCTCGCACTGTCCGGCGACGATCAGTGGCAAGCAGTTGGCGCCGCGCCAGCTCATGCTCAATCTGCGCGACTATTTGTATGAGAACGAAGACGCGGTGATGGCGGCGCCGGAGCTGGCGGCCGATGCGCAGGAGCCGGTGACGGTGGGGGAAAACATCGTCGGCGACAAGCTCATTCACGATGAGGTTCTCTGGGCGTGCACGAGCTGCCGCGCCTGCGAGGAGGCGTGCCCGGTGTTGATCGAATACGTCGACAAGATCGTCGACATGCGCCGCCATCTGGTGCAGGAGGAGGCGCGCTTTCCCGCCGAGCTGACGCGGACCTTCAAGGCGATGGAAACGCAGGGCAACCCGTGGGGCGTCGACGCCTCGTCGCGCGGCGACTGGGCCGACGGTCTGGAAGTTCCAACCATGGCCGAGAATCCCGATGCCGAGTATCTCTACTTCGTCGGTTGCGCCAGCTCTTTTGACGACCGCAACAAGCGCACCGCGCAGGCGCTGGTCAAGGTGTTGAAGAGCGCCGGCGTGAGCTTTGCCATCCTCGGCAGTGAGGAGCCGTGCAACGGCGAGACGGCGCGGCGTATCGGCAACGAGTACCTCTTCCAGTCGATGGCCGAGATGGCCGTCGAGGTGCTCAACAGCTACCAGGTGAAGAAGGTCATCACCAACTGCCCCCACTGTTTCAACACGCTGCGCAACGAATACCCGCAGTTCAACGGCAACTACGAAGTCATCCACGCCACCGAGCTGGTCTCGCACCTGATTCGCGAGGGCAAGCTCGAGTTCAACGTCAACGGAGAGCGCAGCATCACCTACCACGACTCGTGCTATCTCGGACGTTACAACGATGTCCTCGAGGCGCCGCGCGACATCCTGCGCAGCATTCCCGGTGTATCGCTCAAGGAGATGGAGCGCAGCGGCCGCTTCGGCATGTGTTGTGGCGCAGGCGGCGGACGCATGTGGATGGAAGAAGATGCCGACAAGCGCGTCAACATGATCCGCGTCGAGCAGGCCCTGGAGACCGACCCCGATGCGGTGGCGGTGGCCTGTCCGTTTTGCATGACGATGGTCGACGACGGACTCAAGGCCAAGGGCAAAGAGGACGAAGACCTGCCGGCACTCGACGTGATGGAGATCGTCGCCGATGCGATGAAGTAAGCGGCGACGACGCGGCAGGGAAAACAAAAAGGGCGACCCGATGATCGGGTCGCCCTTTTGTCGTGTGCGCCCGGCACGGGCGCCACCTTGGAGGTGAAAGTCCTCTCGAGAGTAGACTCGAACGATCGAAGCGAAGCGCAACTGCGTAAGGGCGACCGAGCGTGGGAAGGAAGCGTGGAGCGAAGCCATGGGCCGACGAACAGAAACCGGATACAAGGCGGAGTGGAGCAGGGCGAGCGGGCACGTGACCGCGAAGCTCTCCGAGTCAAAGCGAAGCGACGTAGATCCGGCGGTCGTGTGGTGAAGGGTGGCGTTCTTACCCGGGGAGATCTCGCCTTGTGCCTGAAAGGGCGACGTCGAGAGGCGGAGCGAGAAGTCAGCAGAGGCCATAGTAGTCGCGGACTCGCAGCGACGAAGGGCTGAACGTAGAGGAGAGCGAAACGACCGTGAGCCTCGCCGAGACAATGCCTCAGATGTCCGCGCAACTGGAGCTCCCGTTTGGCAAGAGGGGTGAATCCCCTGGAGTAGAACGGAGTGAGGAAGTCGAAGCGGCGGCGCACGGAGCCGAGCGCTCAGGAGCGAGCGGTCTGATGGGGAAGGCTCTCGAGAGCCAGAATCTCCAGGCCGCGCTGAAGCGAGTAAGGAGCAACAAGGGCAGTCCCGGGATAGATGGGATGACGGTGGAAGAACTGCCGGATTACCTCCGAGAATACTGGCCACGGATCCGCGAGGAGGTGATCGCGGGGAAGTACCAGCCTGGGGCGGTCAAGCGGCAGGAAATCCCAAAGAGCGGCGGCGGAGTGCGCGAGTTAGGCATTCCAACGGCGTTGGACCGCTTCATTCAACAGGCGCTTTTGCAGGTCTTGCAGCCTCTGTTCGACCCAAGCTTCTCGAAGCACAGCTACGGTTTTCGACCAGGGCGAAGTGCGCACCAGGCGGTGAGAGCCGCGCGGCGCTACGTCGAGGAAGGACGCCGAGTGGTGGTGGATGTGGACCTGGCCAGATTCTTTGACCGGGTCAACCACGACGTGCTGATGAGCAGGCTTGCCAGTCGGATCGAGGACAAGTCGATCTTGGGACTGATCCGTCGCTACCTCGAAGCCGGAGTGATGGTAAACGGGGTGGTGGTGGAGCGGCACGAGGGAACCCCGCAAGGGGGACCGTTGTCGCCGCTGCTTGCCAACATACTTCTCGACGAAGTGGACAAGGAGCTGGAGCGGCGAGGTCACAGGTTCGCTCGCTACGCGGACGACTGCAACGTGTATGTGCGGTCCAAACGTGCGGGGGAACGGGTGATGGGGCTGCTGCGGCGGCTGTATGGCGATCTGCGTCTGCAAGTCAATGAGGAGAAGAGTGCGGTAGAGTCGGTCTTCAAGCGCCAGTTTCTTGGATACGCCCTGTGGGTGGCGCCGGACCGAGTCGTCAAGTTCCGCATATCGGGCAAGGCCCTGGGGCGAATGAAGCAAAGGGTGCGGCAGCTTACTCGCCGTACCCGAGGACGAAGCATGGAGCAGATCGCACAGGATCTTCGCAGCTACCTAGTCGGGTGGAAGGCGTACTTCCGACTGGCGGAAACACCGGGGATACTTGGCGATCTGGACAAGTGGATTCGTCACCGCCTGCGGGCGGTACAACTCAAGCAGTGGCGTCGCGGTCGGACAGTATTCCGCGAGCTGCGGGCGCGCGGCCTATCGGTTGATCTAGCGGCTAAGGTCGCGGCCAACGCTCGTCGCTGGTGGAAGAACTCGGCTATCGGTATCCACGTCGCCCTTCCGAACTCCTACTTCGATGAGCTGGGGGTGCCTCGGCTTGTCGCGTAACCTCAAGGCCACGAACCGCCGGATGCGGACCCGCTTGTCAGGTGGTGTGGGAGGGGTCGTCAGGGCTATTCCCTGACGCCCCTATCCCGATCGCTAGCGGTGGCGGTTCAAGCCTTGAGTTTGTCCACGGCTTCCTTCATCTCCGGAACCGCTTTGAAGAGGTCGGCGACGAGGCCGTAGTCGGACACCTGGAAGATCGGTGCTTCTTCGTCTTTGTTGATGGCGACGATGACCTTCGAATCCTTCATGCCGGCGAGGTGCTGGATGGCACCGGAGATGCCGACGGCGATGTAGAGGTCGGGGGCGACGACCTTGCCGGTTTGACCGATCTGCAGATCGTTCGGTACGAAGCCGGCGTCGACGGCGGCGCGGCTGGCGCCCATGGCGGCACCGAGAGCGTCGACCAGCGGCTCGAGCACGGTTTGGAAGTTCTCGCCGCTCTTCAGTCCGCGGCCGCCTGAGACGACGACGTTCGCTTCCGTCAGTGCCGGCCGGTCGGACTTGGTTTCGTTGAATGAAACGAACTTCGCCTTCAGCGCCGCCTCGTCGATGGTCGCGGCAACCTTCTCGACGTCGGCTTTGCCGTCTTTCGACGCCGGCTCGAAGGCCGTGGCGCGCACCGAGACGACCTTGCGCGGCGTCTCGATCGAGATCGTCGCCATGGCGTTGCCGGCATAGGTCGGCCGCTCGATCGTTCCGTCGTCGTTGAGGGCGGTGATGTCACTCGCCATGCCGGCGCCCAGACGAATGGCGACGCGCGGCAGCAGGTCCTTGCCGATGCTGCTGGCGGTGCCGACGACGATGTCACAGCCCTTCGCCTCGGCGAGGGCGGACAGCGCCTGCGCGTGGGCGTCGGCGGTGTAGTGCTCGAGAGCCGCGTGCTCGACGGCAAACACGCCCTTGACGCCGTACTCGGCCAGCTCGTTGGCGAGATCGTCGATGCCGCTGCCAAAGACGGCGGCGTAACACTCGCCGCCGCTCTGTGCGGCGAACGCTTTGCCGGCGCCGACGGCGACCAGCGCGCTCTTGGAAAATTTCTTGTGTAGGTGTTCTGCGAATACGAGAACGTTGCTCATTTCATGCTCCTCGGCACTTGCCGGACTATTCGAAAAGACTTCGAGAAAACGCGCGCTAGCATGGAAAATTCAGAAGATTCAGGGAAGCGCCCGCAGATTCAAGGATTCCAGTCCCGTTTTGCATCCTGCCAGATCGGGAAATGCACACAGGGTCGACTCTGCACAACTCCGAGCACGCCTCGCCAACCGTTGTGCTACAGCGGTTGGCGGCAGGGCGTTCCTCGAATTCATGAACCATCGGGCTAGATCGCCTTCGCCTCGGTGTGCAGGAGATCGACCAGCTCCTGCACCGTCTCGACCCGCTTGCCAGCCTGCCGTTCGGGCGGCGGCGCCAGCTTGACGGTCTTGACCTGCACCGCGGTGTCGATACCCAGATCGGCGATGGGAATCTCCTTGAGCTCTTTCTTGCGCGCCTTCATGATGCCCGGCAGCGATGCGTAGCGCGGCTCGTTGAGGCGCAGGTCGGCGGTGATGATCGCCGGCAACTGAACCTCGATGTCTTCGAGGCCACCGTCGACCTCGCGGGTGACGACGGCGGAGGACTTGTCGTCCGACACCTTGACCTCGGAGGCGAAGGTCGCCTGCCCCCAGCCGAGGATTTCGGCCAGCATCTGACCGACGACGTTGGAGTCGTCGTCGATCGCTTGCTTGCCCATGAGGACGAGATCGGGACTTTCGTCGGCGACAACCTTTTCGAGGACGCGGGCGACCGCCACTGGCTCGACTTCGCCTTCGGCGAGGACGAGGATCGCCCGGTCGGCGCCCATCGCCAAGCCGGTGCGCAGTTGTTCCTGGCACACTTGCTCGCCGATGCTGATGAGGACGACCTCGGCGCCACCCTGATTCTCCTTGATGCGCAGCGCCTCCTCGATGGCGATCTCGCAAAAAGGATTGACGACGAACTTGAGATTGTCGGTGACGATACCGGCCCCATCCGATGCAACCTTGATGGTCGCGTTGGGATCCGGAACCCGCTTGGCAGCAACCAGGATCTTCACGGTTAGCCCCTCCTGAATTTTTGTGAATCCACCACGGCTAGCACGCACCCCATAGCGGGGCAATTGGGGCAGGAGGGTGGGAGGCGCGGCGCAATTCGGGCGCTACGATTCGAAGCCGATGCGGTTGGAGAGGTCGCGCCCGGCCTGACGCACGAGGGGGATGATCTCCTCCTCCATCCGGCTGCTGCCGACGCGGTGTGCAGGCCCGGCGATGCTCAAGCTGCTGACGACGTTTCGCGTGTAGTCGCGCACCGGCACGGCGACTGCATTGACGTCGCGGACGTGCTCGCCCTCCTCGATGGCAAAGCCGGCTTCCGCCACCTTGCGCAGGTGCTCTTGCAGCGATGCGGTATCGGTCAAGGTGTTGTCGGTGTGTCGGTGCAGGGTGCCGAGGTAGTTTTCCAACAGCTCGGCGGGCGGGATGTGCGCCAGGTGGACCTTGCCGGCCGCCGTGCAGTGCAGCGGCAGAGTGTCGCCGACGCTGGCGGTCAGGCGCACCGGCTGGTCTGCTTCGACTGTCGCGACCTGGATGACGTGCGAGCGCCGGAGAACGGCTACGAACGCTGTCTCACCGGTGGTGTCGGCGAGGCCCTGGATGATCGGCTCGGCCTGCTTCAGAAGGCCCATCTGGTTGAGAAAGTTGCGGCCGAGCTGCAGGCAGCGGATGCCCAGGTGATAGCTTTCGCTGGTCTTGTTCTGCTCGATGTAGCCGCGCGACTCGAGTGTCGCAAGAAGCCTGAAAACGTTGTTTTTATGGAGCTTTAGGCGCTTGCTGAGCTCGGTGACACCGAGCTCTTCCTGGTCGCCGGCGAACTCTTCGAGGACGTCCAGCGCGTGCGAAACCGACTGGATGATGTAGTTGGTCTTCTCGCGGCGCACACTGTCCTCCCACTTGCCGGTCCAAGAGAAAAGGCGTTCTAATTAGATGGAGCGCCGAGTCCCTGTCAAGCTCGATGGACGGTGTGATTGGCGGTGCGCGGTCCTTGACATCGGGGCGCGAAAGTTGTTGGTCGCTCGCCAATCTCGCCGCG
This sequence comes from uncultured Binatia bacterium (SeqCode), assembly GCA_965216585.1. Classification (GTDB taxonomy): domain Bacteria; phylum Desulfobacterota; class Binatia; order HRBIN30; family CADEER01; genus CADEER01. The sequence goes on from CBDCGC010000003.1 coordinate 3,753,325, forward strand.
CCTCCCGCCGATGCAACCAACCGTCTTGCGTTTCCGCTCCGACGCTCGCCTCGTCCTCACTTGCGAGCACGCCTCCTGTGTGGTGCCGGCGGAGATCGGTGAGCTGGGCGTGCCGGCGCGCGTGCTGCGCGACCATATCGGTTGGGACATCGGTGCCGCCGTCGTGACCGAGGCGTTGAGCGAGGCGTTGGCGGCGCCGGCTGTGTTGTCCGCCGTCTCGCGCTTGATCGTCGATTGCAATCGGGCGCTCCATGAAGACGATCTGATGCCAGCCATCAGCCACGGCGTTCGAGTTCCCGCCAACGAGAAGATCTCGACGCAGCAGCGACAACACCGAATCGACTCCTTCTACCACCCCTTTCACCGTGAAGTGGATCGCGTGCTCGCCGCCTCGCCGGCGGCAGTATTGTTGAGTATCCATTCCTTCACGCCGCACTACTCCGACCGCGACTTCGATGTCGGTATCCTCTTCGACGATTGCGAGGACAGTGCCGAGCAGGTTGCCGCCGCCCTGCGCGCCGGCGGCTTTGCGGTGCGGCTGAACGAACCGTATTCCGGTAAGGCGGGTCTCATCTACAGCGCCCAACGGCACGGCCGTCACGCCGCGACGGAATACCTCGAGTTGGAAATCAACAACGCCAGGCTGCGCCAGCCCGACGCCGCACGCGATCTCGCCGGCCGCGTTGCCGTTGCTTTGCGCGGTTGGATCAGTTGAGGTGCGGAGGACTCTGTCAGCCGGGAGGGATCATCGATGCGCATCGTTTTGATTGGACAGGCGGCTTTCGCCGAGCAGGTGTTGGACGGGCTGATCGATCGCGGTCACGAGGTGGCGGCGGTGTACTGCCCGCCGGATGCCAAGAGTGGCAAGATCGATCCGGTCAAGGCGAGGGCGGCCGTCCTGCAGATCCCGGTGCACCAGCACCGCTCATTGAAGGGCGAAGCCGCGCGCCAGGAGTTCGCGGCGCTCGGTGCCGACCTCGGTGTGTTGGCGTACGTCACGCAGATCGTTCCGCCGGCCGTCTTCGAGGCGCCGCGCCTCGGCAGCATTTGCTTCCACCCATCGTTGTTGCCGCGCTACCGCGGTGGCAGCGCCATTCCCTGGCAGATCATCAAGGGGGAGACGCGCACCGGTGTGACGGTTTTCTGGACCGACGACGGAATCGACACCGGTCCGATCCTCTTGCAGAAGGAAGCGACCATCGAGCCTTCCGACACCGGCGGCACACTCTACTTCAAAAAGCTCTTCCCGCTCGGTGTGCAGGTCGTCCTGGAATCGGTCGATCTGGTGGCGCAGGGAAAGGCGCCGAGTATTCCGCAAGACGATTCGCTGGCGACCTACGATCCGCTGTGCCGCGACGAGCACGCCGAGGTGGACTGGAGTCGACCGATCGAGACGGTCTTCAATCTCGTGCGCGGTTGCGATCCGCAACCGGGCGCCTATGTGCGGCGAGGGGATACCCTGTTGCGCCTCTACGACGCGCATCTCGCCGGCGGCGGCGACGGCGCCGCTGGGGTGGTCGCGGCGATCGACGAGCAGGGTGTCACCGTGACCGGCACCGGTGGGGCTCTGCGCATCGGCCGCATGCGCGCCAGCAGTGGCAAGGTCGCCGCCGTCGAAGCGGCGCGCGAGCTCGGAATCGAGGTCGGCGAAACCCTGGCGCAATCGTGAGTGTCAGGCGTCGTCCCGCGCTTCGATGCGAATGAGCAAGTCGCCGTCTTCGACGCGGTCTCCTTCGGCCGCTTCGATCGCAGCGACGACGCCGTCGATTTCGGCGTGCAGGCGGTTCTCCATCTTCATCGCCTCGAGAATGGCGACGGCGTCGCCGGCGGCGACTGCTTGACCGACCTCGACGAGGATCTTGACGATCTTGCCCGGCATGGGCGAGCGGATTTCCGGCGACCCGGCCTTGCCGCTGCCGCCGGCGCCGCCGCCTTCGCCCGGTTGCAGGCGGTAGACGCGCCCGCGCACGGCGACCAGTAGCGAGTCGCGGCTGCGCGCGACGTGCACCCTCGAGAGTCGCCCGTCGCTTTCGAGCACGAGCTGGCGCTGGTCACGGGCGAGCAGGCGCAAGCGATCCTCGCCGAGCGCTTCTCCATCGACTGCGACGGTGGCAACGAACACCGGTGAGTCGTCGGTCTCCGTCGCCCGGCGCTCGGGGCGCAGGTCGACGTCGACGACGTGCTCGCGATAGCGGTAGGAGCGCTTGCTCATTGGACTGCTTTGCCGGCGAAGCCTCGCCACGCGCCCAGGGTGTCCCACGGTGTCTGCTGGGCCGCGCCGGTTGGCTCCGCTGAGCGGTGCCGGCCCTGTGCCTGATGAATCGCCGCCGCCGCTGCCGCCGTCGCCAGGTCGTCCGACGACGGCCGCCAGGCGGCGAAGTGATCGTCGAGAAAGGCGGTGTGGGTTGCACCGCCGGCGAAGGCTTCATGAGCCAGAACGTCGATGAGGAATTCGGTGTTGGTGGTCGGTCCGAGCAGAGCGACCTCTTCGAGCGCGGCGATCATGCGCCGTCGCGCCCGGTCTCGATCCGCCGCCCAGCACGAGAGCTTGGCCAGCATTGGGTCGTAGTCGAGGGGAACGGTGAATCCCTTGCCGACGCCGCTGTCGATGCGCAGCCACGGCGCGTTCGGCAGGTGCAGGCTCTCGATATGCCCGGCGCTCGGCGAGAAGGCGCGCTCGGCGTCCTCGGCGTAGAGGCGACATTCGATGGCGTGCCCGCGGCTCTCCACGTCGTCTTGCGCCAGCCAGAGGGCCTCGCCGGCGGCGATGCGAATCTGCGCCTGGACGATGTCGATGCCGGTGACCCATTCGGTGATCGGATGCTCGACCTGGAGGCGGGTGTTCATCTCGAGGAAGTAGATGCCGTCGTCGTCGAGGAGAAACTCGACCGTGCCGGCGGATCGGTAGTCGACCGCCTTGCTCAAAGCGAGGGCAGCGCTGACGAGTTGGTGCCGTGTGTCCCGGTCGACCGCCGGCGACGGCGATTCTTCGATGATCTTCTGGTGGCGGCGTTGGATCGAACACTCGCGTTCGCCGAGGTGAATGACGTTGCCGCTGCCGTCGGCGAGAATCTGCACCTCGACGTGGCGGCCGCGCTCGATACAGCGCTCGAGGTAGACGCGATCGTCGCCGAAGGCGGATTGCGATTCGCTGCGCGCGGCGTCGATCGCCGCCGCCAGATCGCCTTCGCTGTCGACCCGGCGCATGCCCTTGCCGCCGCCGCCGGCTGCCGCCTTGACCAGGAGGGGGAGGCCGATCGAACGACACGCCTTTGTCGCTTCGGCAGCGGTTTCGAAATTGACAGACGGTGGCAGCGGCAGCCCTGCGTCGCCGGCGATTTGGCGCGCTCGTACCTTATCCCCCATGGCGGCGATGGCGCTGGGGGCCGGTCCGACGAAAGTCATGCCGGCGGCGCCGGCGGCCTCGGCGAAGGCGGCGTTTTCGGCGAGAAAGCCGTAGCCGGGATGGATCGCCTCGCATCGCGTCGCGCGCGCAGCCTCCAATAGCGCGTCGATGCGCAGATAGCTCTCGCTGGCCGCTGCGGCGCCGATGTGGACGGCCCTATCCGCCGCCGCCACGTGTGGCGCTTCGCGGTCCGCGTCGGAATAGACGGCGACCGATTCGATCTGCATCTCGCGGCAGGCGCGGGCGATGCGGACCGCAACCTCACCGCGGTTGGCGATCAAGATGCGTCGAAACATGAGGGGCTCATCCGTGTCGCTGCTGGCCGGTGCAAAACCCGGACCGGGCTACATGCGAAAGACGCCGGTTCGCGCCGGCGGAATCGGTGCGTTGGCGGCGGCGGCAAGGGTCAGGCCGAGTACGTCACGTGTATCGGCCGGGTCGAGGATGCCATCGTCCCAGAGGCGGGCGGTCGAGTAGTAGGGGCTTCCCTCGTGCTCGTACTTGGCGAGCACCGGCGCGCGCAGCTCTTGCCGCTCTTCCTCGCTCATCGACTCGCCGCGCGCCCCGAGTTGCTGCTGCTTGACCGAGAGGAGAGTGTTGGCGGCCTGCTCGCCGCCCATCACCGAGATGCGGCTGTTTGGCCACATGAAGAGAAAGCGCGGCGAGTAGGCGCGGCCGCACATGCCGTAGTTGCCGGCGCCGTTCGAGGCACCGACGACGACCGTGATCTTCGGCACGTTGGCCGTCGCCACGGCGTGCACCATCTTGGCGCCGTCTTTGGCGATGCCGCCCTGTTCGTACTGTTTGCCGACCATGAAGCCGGTGATGTTCTGCAAGAAGAGCAGCGGAATCCGGCGTTGGCAGCAGAGCTCGATGAAGTGGGTTGCCTTGAGCGCCGACTCGGAGAAGAGGACGCCGTTGTTGGCGACGATGCCGGTGGTGTAGCCGTGGATGCGCGCAAAGGCGGTGACCAGTGTCGTGCCGTAGCGCGGCTTGAATTCGTGCACGCGACTGCCATCGACGATGCGGGCGATGACTTCGCGAACGTCGAAGGGTTGGCGCGGGTCGGCGGAGACGACGCCGTAGATTTCGTCGGCAGCGTAGGCGGGCTCTTCGACCACGGCCGGCCGGTAGGCCGGTAGCGGCGCACCGCCGAGGTTGGCGAAGATGCGCCGGGTGATGGCGATGGCGTCGGCATCGTCGGCGGCGAGGTGATCGGAGACGCCGGAGATCGCCGTGTGGACGTCGCCGCCGCCGAGCTCTTCGGCGCTGACTTCCTCGCCGGTGGCCGCCTTCACCAGCGGCGGTCCGCCGAGGAAGATGGTGCCGTTGCCGGTGACGATGACGTTTTCGTCGCACATCGCCGGCACGTAGGCGCCGCCCGCCGTGCAGGAGCCCATGACGACGGCGATCTGCGGAATCCCCTCGGCCGACAGCCGCGCCTGGTTGTAGAAGATGCGGCCGAAGTGCTCGCGGTCGGGAAAGATCTCCGCCTGCAGCGGCAGGAAGGCGCCGCCCGAATCGACGAGATAGAGGCATGCGAGTTTGTTCTGCTGCGCGATTTCCTGCGCCCGCAGGTGTTTCTTGACCGTCATCGGGAAGTAGGTGCCGCCCTTGACCGTGGCGTCGTTGGCGACGATCACCGTCGTGCGGCCGCGAATCTGACCGATGCCGGTGGCCATGCTGGCGCTCGGCGCGGCTTCGTCGTAGAGCCCGTTGGCGGCCAGCGGCGACAGCTCGAGAAAGGGTGAGTCGGGGTCGACGAGGGCTTCGATGCGCTCGCGCGCCAACATCTTGCCGCGTTTGCGATGGCGCTGGCGCGAGCGCTCGTCGCCGCCTGCCTGGGCGGTTTCGACACGACGGCGCAGCTCGCTGACGAGAGCGGACATGTGTTGGTAGTTGGCCTTGTAGTCCGCGTCGCCGGTGCGGATTTTCGTTTCGATCTTCTCCATCGCGCGCGCCGGCATCTTACACGCGCCCCGCCCGCATATCTATTGGCTCGGCGCGCCAACGGCTGCGGCGTGCTACGCGCTGATGCCGTTTTCGTCGAGGAAGGCGAGAATGCTCTCGGCGAAGGGCCGCGGCCGGTCGAGCATGACGTGGTGATGGGCGTCGGCGATCTCCGCCGTCGTGGCGCCCGGGATCTCCTTTGCCAACCTGGCGGCTGCGGTGCTGGAAAGGGCGGTGCTCAGCTCGCCGCGTACAACCAGTGCCGGTACGCGCACGGCGCCGAGCTCGCGGTCGAAGTTGCGCTCTACGGCGGCGCCGAGCGCACGCCGGTCGAAGGCAAGGGTCCAGGTGCCCGCCTCAGTCTGGCGAATCGAATGGCGCGCCGCGTGCTCGATCACCTCGGCGGCGGCTGCGGTTTCGCGTGGCAGCAACTGAAAGTTGGCGATCGCCTCGGCGCGGCTGGCGTAGGTCGAATGCGGGAAGCGCGTCAGGACGTGAAGATAGCGCGCTGCGCGTTTGCGGATGTGCCCGCGCGTATCGACGAGAACCAAGGCGGTGAGTCGATCGGCCAGCAGGGGCAGGGCGGCGGTGCTGACGAATCCGCCGAAGGAGTGGCCGACGAGGACCAGCCGGTCGATGGCCAGGGCATCGACGAGTCGGACGATGTCGTCGCGATGTCCGTCGAGGGTGTAGTTGCCGTCGGCCAGCCGCGCGCTCTCGCCGTGACCGCGAAGATCGACGGCGACGACGCGGTAGCGAGAGTGGAGAAGGGCTGCGCTGTGACACCACCAGTGGGCGTTGGCGCAGCCGCCGTGGATGCACAGGATGGTGGCGGCACTTTGTGGCCGCTGCCATTCGAGAACGTGCAGTGTCTGTCCGTCGATCTCGATGTGGCGTGAGGTTGCAGGCGCCAAGCTCACTCCCCCGGCTCGATGGGGGCGCCGACGAGGACGCGCACCGAGAACCGCTCGGCGGCGCCGGCGCCGTCTGCCAGCTCGGCGACGAGCTCGACGACGCTGCCGTCGAGCGAGGAGAATCTGCGGCCGGTGTCGAAGACGACGTAGCCTTCGACGGCGTCACCGGGCGACAGCCGTGTGTTTGCCAACATGCGCTGGCGCAGATCGGCCTTTGCCTGGCGTCTCTGCGTCGGTGTCAGACCACCGGCCGGCGGCTGCACATCGTCGTCGAGGTAGTAGAGGTCGGCCCGCGCCGGTGAGGTGCGTTTGAGGACCGCCAGGGCGCGCGGCTGGTCGAGTGCGTAGCGAGTCGAGCCGTCGGCCAGCTCGATGCGCGACCAATCGGGCCGCAGCACCAGGGTTTCGTCGTCGATGTTCTCCGCCCGCACCAAGAGCACCAGCAAGCGCGCCGGTTCGTCGCGCGCGCGTCCCGCCACGATGAGGCGATACGCCGGGTTGGCGCGACCTTCGATGCGCGGCGGGGCGACGGTCGGCCGCGGCGTCGGCGTCGGCCGTGCCGGCAGGGCGACCGACTTGGGGCAACCGGAGATCGCCGCCGCCATCACTGCGATCGCCAGGCTGGCGATGATTCGCTCGCTTCGCATGGCCGGCAGCCTACCCGTCATGACGGCCGCCGGCCACACGGGCGGCGTCGTTTGGCGTTCGGCTGTGAGTGATGCGAGTGTGGGCGTTCGTGTCCTACACGGGAAGGGAGTTGTCATGAAGGGAGCGCTCGACGGAATTCGCATCGTCGATCTGACGGCCAATATCACCGGGCCGTATGCGACGATGATGCTGGCCGACCAGGGGGCCGAGGTCGTCAAGGTCGAACAACCGCCGTACGGCGACGTGATGCGCTTCCTCGGTTCACATCGGGGCGGCATCACCTCGTTGTTCGCTTCCTGCAACCGCAGCAAGCGCTCGGTGGTGCTCAATCTAAAAGAAAAGGCCGGGCGTGAGATCGTTCGCGAGCTGGCGCGGGGCGCCGACGTTTTCGTCCAGAACTTCCGCCCGGGCGTCATCGACCGTCTCGATCTCGGCGAGGCCGATCTCCGGGCCGATCACGCGGAGCTGATCTACGTCTCGATGAATGCGTTTGGCGAGAAAGGCCCCTACGCCGATCGGCCCGCCTACGATCACATCCTGCAGGGGATGACCGGGGCCGCCTACGTCCAGGCCGATCCACCCCAGTACATGCGCCAGGCCTGGTGCGACAAGGCGACGGGTGTCACGGCTGCGCAGGCGATCACGGCTGCGCTCTTTGCCCGCGAGCGCGGCGCGGGCGGCCAACACATCCGCTTGTCGATGCTCGAGGCCAGCATTTCGTTCCTCTGGCCCGATGGTCATACCAACACCATGTTGGTGGGCGACGAAGATGCCGTGCGCGTCGCGCCGATCGCCGGCACGTACATTCCCGTCGAGACGGCGGACGGCTACCTGACCATTGCCGCGGTGACGCCGGAGCAACGAGACCGCCTGCTCGCGGTGCTCGACCGCGTCGACCTTCTCGTCGACCCGCGCTTCGCGACACTCGATACGTTTCTCGACAACATCGAGGAGTTTCGCGCCGAGGTCCTCGCCTCTCAGAAGGAACGCACGACGGCCGAGCTCCTGGCGGCGCTGCGCGAAGCCGACGTCCCGTGTGGCCCGGTTCTGCGCACCGAGGAGATACCCGACTTTCCCCAGGTCGTCGCCAACGAAACGCTGGTCAGCAGCGAGCACCCGACGATGGGCCGCATCCGCGAACCCCGCCCGGCGGCGCGTTTCGCGGCCACACCTTCCGAGATCCGCCGGCCGGCGCCGTCCCTCGGCGAGCACACCGACGACGTCCTCGGCGAGCTCGGTCGCACGGCCGACGAGATCAGCCACTTGCGCTCACAGGGAATCGCCGCCTGAGCGCCGTCGTCGTGCGGGAGGGAGCAACAAGCGCGGTCGAGCTCGTCGTCGACGAGCGAATCGCGCCTTCGCACTGTGTTGCCTTGCAACGCTTCCTGCTGCGCGAGGTGGCGGGCGGCCGCCGGCCGCCCACTCTGTATCTGTACGAGCTTGACCAGGATTGCGTTGCACTGGGGCGGTTTCGCTTTGCCGCCGGTGGGCTGTCGCTGCACCGCCGGCTCGCCGGTGGAGCGGTGGTGCCGCTCGGTCCGGGGTTCCTCGGCGCCGCGCTGATCTTGCCGCGGCGCGACGAGCTCTGCGCTTCTCCGCCCGGCGAGCTCAGCGCCGCCCAGGTGATGAACCGCCATGTGCGCGCTCTGTTGCAAGGCTGCCGCCTGGCCGGCGTCGATCCGCTCTATCCGGGGCGCGACGTCGTGACCGTCGACGGCCGCAACTTGGCGGCGTTGTCGTTGCTACAAGAAACAGACGGCAGCGCCTTGTTCGAAGTCGTCGTCGCGGTGTCGCGGGGCTTCAATGTGTTGCCGGGTGTGTTGGACGCCGTCGACCCCGGCGGTGCTATGGTGGTGCCGATGCGAGCGGCAGAGACAGAGACGACGCTAGCGCGCGCCCTCGGTAGGCAGATCGGCTTTGACGAAGCGGCGGCGATCTACCTGCGCGGTTTCGAAGCACACACCGGTACCGCGCCGAGTCCGGCTGCCCATCCGGCGGCCGGAGCGCTCGCCACGGGCCAGGGCGAGTTGCGGCGCTGGGTTGACGAGCCGAGTGTTGCCGCGTTTTCCCACTACGGCACTACGTGGGCTCAATTGGGGCTGGTCGAGGTCGCCTTCGACGACGACGCGGGCCGCCTGCGCGACGTCCGAATCGGCGGCGACGTCATCGCCAGCCCGGCGGCGCTGCGCCGGCTCGAGCGCCAACTGCGTGGACTCGCGGGGGACAGCGAAGAGATCGACCGCGTCGTTGCCTCGGCTTGCCGGGCGCGCGACGACTACATCCTCGGACTCGGCTCGCCGGCCGTCGTGCGCCAGGCGATTGCCGCGGCGAGGTCGTCGTGAGGTTCGCTGCCGACCTGTGCTCGCCATCGGCGCAGCGACGGCTGCGTGCGGTTGCCGGCGTCGAGCATTTGCAGGCGGTCGGCGACGACGACCTGCGCGGCCTGGCGGCGTGTTTGTCCGATAGCGACAAACGCGTGCAGCGCAGCGCCGCCGAAGCACTGGCCAAGTTGGCCGCCGAGAGGCCGGCGGCGCTCTCTCTGCTGGTGGCGGCGCTGTCGTCGGCCGACTGCGCGGCGCGCTGGGGTGCCGCCTTCGGCTTGGCGCAGATGCGATCGATCGATACTTCCGTGATCGACGTGTGGTTGGATTTTCTCGGCAGCGACGACAGCGATCTGCGCTGGGCGGCGCACCAATTGCTGGTGCGTCACCTGCCGGACGCCGGCGAACCGGGGATGGCGGCGCTGCGCACCGCGGCGCAGAGCGCAGAGCCGAGGCGGCGCAAGTTGGCACTTTATTGTCTGCGGGATCTGGCATTCGCCGGTGACGAGAACGAGGCCGTCGCGCGCGCCGGACTCGAGGCGGCGGAGATCGGCGTGCGTCTGGCGGCGCTGGCGGCGTACGCCGCCAGCGCCGGCGATCACCGCAGCGCCGCTGACGTCGTCGCCGGCTATCTCGACGACAGTGACGCGCAGATGCGCCGCGCCGCCGCGGCGGCGCTGATCAAGTTGGACGTCTTCTCACCCGAAACCCGCGCCCGCCTCGAGGCGGCGGCGGACTCGCCAGACGGCGGCTTGCGCCGCGCCGCCCGCGCCGCTCTGGACCGTTAGAGTGATGGCGAGATCGGCGGTGGCGGTTGCGCGCCAAGGCCTGAGGCGCGGGGCGCCCCAGGGATACCGGTGGTGGAGGCACGTCCTGCTCATCGCCCTGTCGGTCGGCACACTGGCCTGCATCGCGTTGTCGGCGATCGACGCCGCCCGCTGGTACGAGTGGCTGGCGCTGCTGCCGATCGCCCTGGCGATCCTCTTTGGCGAATGGGCGTCACATCGCTACACCATGCACAGGAAGGTGTTTCCCGTCGCCGTCTACCGGCGGCACGTCGTCGAGCATCACGGCTTCTTTTCCTTCGATGAGATGTACATCGACGACGCCGACGACTTGCGCTGGGTCTTGTTCCCGCCGTGGGCGATCCTGCTGATGATCGCCGCGGTTCTGCCGATCTTTGCTGCGTTGCACCTGCTCAGTGCCAACCTCGCCTGGATCTTCGCCCTCGCGGTGGTCGGCTACTACGGCATCTACGAAGTCATTCACGCCCTCACGCATCTGCGCCCGCCGGACAACTGGCTCGGCCGCGCGATCGCCGCCGTTTCCTATCACCACCGGGTCCACCACGATCCGGCGCTGATGAAGAGATGGAATTTCAACTTCGCCGTCCCGCTCTTCGACTGGCTGTGCGGAACCAGGTTGGCCGCGCCGGACGCCGTGCGGCGCAGCCGGAGTGATTGATCTGTCAGTCCGGCGTATCCGCTTCGATCTCACCGCGAAACGCCGCCTGCGCCTCCTTGCGGAAGGGCGTCGGGTCGCGTTCGTAGCGCGACGAGAAGTGGAAGTTCTCGAGCCGTTTGACGCCGGCGGCGCGAGCCAGGGTGCCGGCCTGCCGTGCCGTCAGATGGTGGCGCTTGCTCGCCTCGTCGCGCTCGCTGTCGAGGAAGAGCGACTCGCAGTAGAAGATGTCGGCATCGCGGACCAGGTCGCAAATACGCTTCATGTTGGCGGCGGTGAAGATGGTGTCGACGACGTAGGCGATCTTCCTTCCCGGCGTTTCGACGAGCAGAGCATTGCGCAGCTCGCCGACGGTGAAGTCGCGCCGCTCGGTGGTGCCGCCATCGCGCCACTCGGCGGTGAGAACGGTTGCCGGCGGATCGCCCCGGCGCACCGCGGCCTTCAGTTGGTTGAGCCAACGGCCGCGTCCGATGCCGAGCTCGTCGATCTTTTCGGCGCGCACGTTGAGGCGCGTCTTTTCCTCGAGAACGAACCCCATGCTGGGAATCTTGTGATCGAGATGGGCGGTGCGCACGCGGTAGCTGTCGGTGTCGAGCAGCGTGCCGTCGAAGGCTCGTCGCGATTCGTTTTCCGGACGAAAGGCCGTGCGTGCGGGGAGGCAGACGGTCGCCATCTCGGTGGGGCTGATTTCGTGCACGGTGAGGTGGAGCGGGTAGCTTTCAATCAGGTTCCAGGTGTAGCCGGCCAGGCGGCCGCGCACGTTGGCGATGAAGCCGGGCGGGCCGTAGAGATGAAGATCGCACTCGCGGGCGAGGAAGACGCGCAGCAGGTGATCGAAGCCGATGAAGTGGTCCATGTGCGTGTGTGAGACGAAGACGTGGCGCAGCTTGAGCAGTGACGGCGCGGAGCGCCGATCGATGCGGCCGAGGTCGAAGAGCATCGCCGTGCCCTCGTAGCGCAGCTCGATGAAGAGGCCGGGATCGCCGAACGGATGGTTGACGAGGCGCGAAACGAATGCGGAACGCGGTTTCTTGGCGGAGTCTTGTGCTTGCATGGCCACGGCGGTTTGAGAACTTGCGCTCATTGCGTTGCTTACCCTGTGCGTCGCTTTGCTGTAAGGTACGCCCTGGCCGCTCGATAGCAAAGGAGTTTCCACATGCGAACGAAAGAGATCCGCGCCAACCGCAAGGCACTGGCACTGTCGGTGATGGTGCTGCTCGCCGTGGCGATGGGCGGTCTGTCCTGCGGCGACGACGATCTCTTCTTTCCCGGCGAGCTGCCGCCGACACCGACCGACGCACCGACGGCGACGGCGACGCCGGACGACACCTGATCTCATAGCGTTTTGTGTTGCGTCGGGCGGGGGTGGGCGGCGATTGAAGCGGGACACGGGCAGATGGGACCTCCTCCGGGTCTGCGCAGTGGTGCTCGTCGCCGCTGTCCAGCCGGCCTCGGCATGGCGCGGTGAGGTTGCCGGCCGGTCGCTCGAGCTCGGCGGTTATCTGGAAACGCGCCAGGTCTTTCGCGTCGATCGCTCGACTCCGGGCGAGCTCAACCGGCAACGCGCTCTCATGGAGCTGCGCGCTTGGTTGAGCGACGCGCTCTCCGTGGAGATCGCCGCCTCGTTGCAAAACGGCGGGCCGGCGACCCGGCAGACGCGCGCCGGCGTCTACGACATCGACGACGTCTTCCAGAGCGTTGCACCGGCCTTCGAGGTCGAGGAGGCCTTCGTTCGGGTCGATGGCGAGCGAGTGCGGTTGCGCTTGGGACAGATCAAACACGCCTGGGGTGCGCTCGATCGCTTTCAACCGACCGACGTGATCAACCCCGAACGCTTTGCCGATCCGGTTTTGGTGGAAGAACGAGACCGCAAGATCGGCGTTCCCTCCCTCGAGGCGACGTACTTCCCGCGCCTCTCCTGGCTGCCCGACGAAAGCTCGCTGACCTTGATCGTCGTACCGCGCTACATTCCCTATCGTCTGCCGCGCCCGGGCGAGCGATGGTTCCCGCCCAACGCCGTACCGCCGTCGGCCTACGCCATCCCGGCCGAGCTGTTGGCGCCGGGCGCGGCCGGAGAAGTGCAGGTGCCCCTGTCCCTGCAAGCTCGCAACACTCCGCCCCCGTCGTTCACTCCCGGCAACGCCTCCTATGCCGCCCGCCTGGCCGCCCACACGCGCGGCGTCGACTACTCCCTCTACTACTACCGCGGCGTCCAGACCGACCCGGTGTTGGAGTTCGGGGCGCAGATTGAGCGCCGCGAAGATCTCTCTGCGACGGCGTTTCTCGCGCCGGTGTTCCGCCGCATCCACATGTGGGGCGCCGACATGGCCTTCACCCTCGGTCGCTTCGGGATACGCGCCGAGGCGGCGTTTACACGCGGCAGGGGGTTCAACCGCGACCTGCGCTCGCTCGTCGACGACCGCGATCGTCTTCTACCGGCGATCGGCGACGCGCTGGCCGAGGTCGGTGGTGGTGGTGTGGCGCAAGTCGATCTCGGGCCGACCTTCGCGGTGAGCGACACCGTGCAGTGGGGCGCCGGGGTCGATGCCAAGGTCTTCGACGTCGACGTGTTGTTCGAGGTTTCGCAGACCAACGTGCTCGACCGCGGTGCGCCCCTCTTGATCGACGACGACGAGACGGTCTTACTGGCCGATCTGCGCCGCAAGCTCCTGGGCGACGATCTCACCATTCAATTGGTGTCGATCTATGGAGCGTCGAGTGACTACACCGTGCTGTTGCCGCGCGTGACCTACCGAGCATGGGACCGAGTCGAGGTCAGGCTCGGCTACGTCCATCTTTCCGGCCGCTCGCGTACCCGCCTCGGCCAGTATCGCGACAACGATCAGGGCTTCGTCCGCTTGCGGTTCTATTTGTAGCGCCTTGCTACTCGAGATGGCGCCACGCCTCGGGCAGCGACCAGTCCCGGTTGGGTTCTTTGGGCGGCACGTTGATCGGCCCCTGCGGCTTCCATTGCATCGCCCGCAGGTCGTCGAAGACGTGCACCATGTTGAGCATGTCGAGCGAGTAGCAGAACTTTCCCGCCGTGGCGTAGTACATGATTGAGTAACCTGGCTGGGTGTAGCGCTTGCCGTCGGCTTCGGCGCCGATGCGCTGCTCCCACATGGTGACGATGCGGTGGCCGTCGAACATCGACCAGATCTCGGGAAAGCTCCAGTCCTCGAGGCCGAGCATGCTCTCGGAGAAGAACGAGCGAATCGCCTCGCGCCCTTCGACCCGTCCCCAAACCGGATCGATATAGGCCGCATCGTCGGTAAAGTAGTCGGCCATCGCATCCCACCCAGCCGCGCCGGCAATGACCCGGTCGCGCAGAGCAATGTACTCGCGCAGCGTCTCCCGAGCTTCCGTTTCGACTTTCTCACTCATGTTTCCTCCTGATTCGAGGGACAGACTACTTCTCCAGTCGTCTGCTTCCAAGTCGTGTGAAGAGAGAGGGCGACTCGACTCGCTCGCGTTTTCAACACAAAGGCATGAAGGTGCGAACTAAGGTAGATCCGTTAGAAAGGGAGCGACTCGGCTCGCTCGCGTTTTCAACACGAAGGCACAAAGGCACGAAGGGCAATCGGCCGACCCGGACTACGGGTTTCATGAGGCTGGCTCATCGGTCTTTGTGCCTTTGTGTCTTGGCGTCTTCGTGTTGAAAACAGGAGTGTACGGCTGCAACGGTTCGAGGGACGAACAACTACATCCGCCAATTCTAATTTTCGTAGACGTCTCGGCGGTGCCCGATTTTTGCGACTACCACGGTGTCGGGTGGTTCGATAGTGTAGATCACGCGATAGTCGCCGACGCGAAGACTCCTTGCGCCGCGGAAGCTGTACCGGAGAGGCTTACCGAATTCGATCGGGTGCGACCCCAGTTTACGTTCGATCGCGGTCCGGATCTGCTGTTTTGCCTTCTTTGAGAGTGCCGGGATATCGCGACGAACGACGCTCTCGAGGTACTCGATACGGTACTTCAATCCCAGGCCCGATCGTGACCGAGACGTCGCTCTCGTTTCGAGAGGCGCGCGTCGGCGACGCGGGAAAAATACAGATCCTCCTGATAGCTCAACGCTTCCTCGATCAAGCTGAGCCCGATGCCGGCGATCGACTGGTCGCGTTTCTCGGAAAGGCGCTCGAGCGCCCTGTAGACGTCGTCACCAACCGTGATGTGAACTCTTCTCTTCGATGTCGGCATTTTCGAGTCGACTCCGCGCAGTGTGACACCAGTGTAGCACCTGTACCGAGCCTTGCACAATGATCGCTTCGTGTTGAAAAACGACGACGCCGTGTGCAACTACCACCGTTCGAGCGGCGTTTCTGGGTCTGCTAGTGATGCTTGCGGGCGCGGTCGAGCTCTCGGGCTACTTCGCGTTCGCGTATGGCGCTGCGTTTGTCGTGGCGTTTCTTGCCTTTGGCGAGTGCGATTTCGATCTTGGCGCGGCCGTGTTTGAAGTAGAGGCGCAGCGGAATCAACGTCAGGCCGCGCTCTTTGACCTTGCCGTCGAGCTTGTCGATCTCGCGGCGGTTGAGCAGTAGCTTGCGGGCGCGTGTCGGGTCGTGGCCGAATTGCGAAGCGGGGTGGTAGGGGCTGATGTGCATGTTGTGGAGCCACACTTCGCGGTTCTGCAACCTGGCGAAGCTGTCCTTGAGGTTGGCTTTGCCGTCGCGCAGCGACTTGACCTCGCTGCCGACAAGGACGAGGCCGGCTTCGAAGCGCTCGCCGATCTCGAAATCGTGGCGGGCGCGGCGGTTGACGGCGATGTTGGCCGCTCCCGGCTTCTTCTTGGTTTTCGGTTTCTTCGCCACGCGCGAACGCTACAGCGGATCCGGCGCCGATGCCACGCGGCTCGTCGTCGACGCCGGTTCGCTCAGACTCTGGCGCGTATGCGGTCGCGCAGTGCGATGTGCTCGGCGCAGGGCAGCTCGACGCTGTCGCAGGTGCTGGTGCTGGTGCGCAGTGCCTGGATGCGGGCGGCGCTCTCGCGCAGGCGCTGCATGTCGAGGTCGCCGCGCTGCACGGCTGCTGCGATCCCCTCGGCGGTGGCGATCGAGTTGGAGAAATCGTTGCACACCAACAGCCAATCGCAGCCGGCGGCGAGCGAGGCGACGGCGGCGTCGGGGACCGAGTGGTCGGCGGCCAGGGCGCGCATCTCCAGATCGTCGCTGGCGATGACGCCCTGGTAGTTCATCTCGCGGCGCAGCAGGCCGCCGACGATGTCGGGTGACACGGTGGCGGGTCGCTTCGCGTCGAGGGCGGGGTAGAGAACGTGCGCCGTCATCAGCATCGGGATGCCGGCGGCGATGGCGGCGCGAAACGGCGCCAGCTCGACGGCCTCGAGCTCGGCGCGCGACTTGGCGACGACGGGCAGCTCGAGGTGGGAGTCGCGATCGGTGTCGCCGTGGCCGGGGAAGTGCTTGCCGCAGGGAATGACGCCGGTCGAGCGCATGCCGCGGGCAAAGGCGAGTGCCAGCTCGGCGACTCGTTGCGGCGAGTCGGCGAAGGCGCGTTCGCCGATGATCGGATTGTCGGGGTTGGAGTCGACGTCGAGCACCGGCGCAAAGTCGATGTCGATGCCGGCCGCCGCCAGCTCGCGACCCATGGCGCGGCCGAGCGCTTCGGCCGTGCTCGCATCGCCGACCGCGCGCGCCACCGGAAAGTCGGTGAAAGGTGCGCCGACGCGCACCACCTTGCCTCCTTCGTGGTCGATGGCGACCAGCGGACGCGACGGCAGGTCGTGCAGCGCCGCGGTCAGGGCACGCAAGTGCTCCAGGCTTTCGACGTTGCGCCGGAAGAGGATGATCCCCGCCGGTTGCATTTGCTCGAGCGCCCGGCGCGTCGCCGCGTCGAGGCGCGGGCCGGGAATTCCCGTCATCAAGACGGCCCCGGCGATCGACTTCATTTCGTCGTTCACCCGTCACTTATAGCCGATTCGGATTGCGCGCCGAAGAACGGGCTGCTACGCGGCATCGTATGCCAAGCCCGGTGCTGCGGATGCTGACGAGATGGCGGTGACGAGCAAGCCCTACATCGTCGTCGAGGGGCCGATCGGCGCCGGCAAGACGACCCTGGCGCGGCTGCTCGCCGAGGAGTATCAGGCGCGCCTCGTGCTTGAAAAAGTTGAAGAAAATCCGTTTCTCGGCCGCTTCTATGAAGACCCGCAAAAGTATCGTTTTCAGGCCCAGCTCTACTTCCTGCTGACCCGCTACCGGCAGCATCAGGAGCTTGCACAAGCCGATTTGTTCCGTCAGAATTTAGTCTCAGACTACTTGTTCGCCAAGGACCATCTCTTTGCCCAAATCAATCTCGACGCCGATGAATTTGCTCTCTACCGCCAACTCTTCAATCTGCTCGACGCCCGCTTGCCCAAGCCGGACCTCGTCGTCTACTTGCAGGCACGGCTCGACGTTCTCATGGCGCGCGTGCGCAAACGGGCCAAGGAGTACGAACGCAACCTGACGCCGGAATACGTTCGCAGAATCGCGGAGGCCTATCGGAACTTTTTCTTTCACTATGACGAAACACCCCTTCTCGTCGTCAACTGCTCGGAGATCGACTTCGTCGAAGACGCGGCACAGATCGCGGACCTGATGCGGGAGATCGAGGGGATGGGGCAAGGCATTCAACACTACATACCGCTTGGATCTGGTTGAGGTGGGTCGCGAGACCCGCCGTAGACGGACCGAGACGGAAGGCAGCGCCGAACGAACAGGAGTGAAGCCGGAAATCCGGTGGAGCGGCCACTAGGGGTCGACTCAGACAGCCGGATGGAGGGCGGATTCTTCCCTTCTGCTCCAAGCGGGCCTTCCCAATCGGAGGGAGGCTCGACAATGGAACAGAGGAAAGTAACGGTCCCGGGGATCGTCAAGGCCAAGGCGACGGGGCAGCGCATCGTCGCCGTCACCGCCTACGACTATCCTTTCACTCGTATCGCCGATGAAGCCGGTGTCGACTTCATCCTCGTCGGCGATTCGCTCGGTATGGTCGTGCAGGGCAACGAGACGACGCTGCCGGTGACGATGGACGAGATCGTCTACCACTGTCGCATGGTGGCGCGGGCGCGCCGGCGCGCGCTGGTGGTTGCCGACATGCCGTTCGGCTCGTATCAGGTCGATGCGCGCGACGCCGTTGCCAACGCCAGCCGGCTGATCAAGGAAGGCGGCGCCGAGGCGGTCAAGCTGGAAGGCGGGGAGTCGGTCGCGCACACCATGCGCCGCATCGTCGACGTCGACATTCCGGTGGTCGGGCATATCGGCCTGACGCCGCAGTCGGTGCACCGCATGGGCGGGCACAAGGTGCAGGGAAGGCGGCGCGGAGGCGCTCCCGGTCAGCGGGAGCGCCTCCTGTCCGACGCCCAGGCGGTCGAGGAGGCGGGCGCCTTCGCTCTCGTTCTCGAGGGGATTCCGGCCGATCTGGCGGCCGAGATCACCGCCCAGGTGGCGATTCCGACCATCGGCATCGGCGCCGGAGTCGACTGCGATGGCCAGATCCTCGTCCTCCACGACGTGCTCGGGTTGTGCGACTCGCTGGCGCCGAAGTTTGCCAAGCGCTACGCGAATCTATGGGAGGAGGCGCGCACCGCTCTGGCGACCTACGGCGCCGAGGTGCGCGGCCGCGCCTTTCCCGCCGCCGAGCATACGTTCCAATCGCTCAAGACGGTCGAGCGCGACGAGCCGATAGCGGCGGAAGCCTGAGGTCTGCGTGATCGAGTTGACGACACCGGCGGCCGCTCGCGAGTGGGCCGATCGGGTGCACCGCGAGGGGCAGCGCATCGCCCTGGTGCCGACCATGGGGTTCTTGCACGCCGGGCACCTCAGTTTGGTGCGCCTGGCGCGCCAGCGGGCCGAGCGCTGCGTCGCGTCGATCTTCGTCAACCCTTTACAGTTTGGCGCCGGTGAGGATCTCGAGCGCTACCCGCGCGACAAGGCTGGCGATCGGGCGAAGTTGGCGGCCGAGGGGGTCGACATGCTCTATGCCCCTGATGCCGAGGCGATGTACGGACCGGGGTTTCAGACCAGTGTGCGGGTCAAGGAAATCACCGCCGGACTCTGTGGTGAGGGCAGGCCGGGGCATTTCGAGGGTGTCACGACGGTCGTCACCAAGCTGTTCAACGCCGTTCGCCCGGACGTCGCGGTGTTCGGCGAGAAAGACTACCAACAACTGGCGACGATTCGCCGCCTGGTGAGCGATCTCGACTTGGGCATCGAGATCGTCGGCGGACCGATCGTCCGCGAGGCGGATGGCTTGGCGATGAGCTCGCGCAACGCCTACCTTTCCGGCGACGAGCGCGAGGCCTCTCGCGTTCTGTCGCGCGCGCTGGGCGAGGCGCGCCGCGCCGTACGCGGCGGTGAAGCCAAGAGCACGGCCGTCCTCGATCGCGTGCACAGCATCACCGCCAGCGAGCCCCTGGTGCGGATCGAGTATGCGGAGGTCGTCGATGCCGAGACGCTGCAGCCGGTCGATCTCATCGACCGCAGTAGCGTGCTCGCCCTGGCGGCCCACGTGGGAAAGACGAGGCTCATCGACAACACCGTCCTGGCCGCGGTTGGAGAGTGATCGGAGCAACGAAGGAGTACAGTCATGGCAACACGGAAAATGCTGCGCAGCAAGATTCACCGCGCCACCGTCACCGGCGCCGACCTGCACTATGAGGGGAGCGTGACCATCGACTCCGAGCTCATGCGGCAGGCGGACGTGTTGCCCAATCAGGAAGTGGAGATCTGGAACGTCACCAACGGCGAGCGCTTTCGCACCTATGCGCTGGAGGGCAAGGCGGATTCCGGTGTGCTCTGTATCAACGGCGCCGCCGCCCACAAGGTCAAGCGCGGTGATCTGGTGATCATCGCCACCTTCGGCTGGATGGACGAAGAAGAGGCTCGCGACTACGAGCCGAAGCTGGTCTTCGTCGACGAGCGCAACCGCCGCAAAGAGCTGCGCGCCGAGATCGCCGGCCAGTCGGAGCTCGAAGAAGTGGTTTGGCAGTAACGCGGGTGACCCGGCTGCCGTAACGCGAGTGCCCCGGCTAACGGCCGGCGCGGGACTTCGCTTTCGACTTTGCCGGAGTGCGTGCCGACCCGCTCTCGCCGCGCAGGAGCTTGGCCAGGGAGCGTTTGAACGGGCGCTTGGCAACGCCGCGGTCGGTGATGATCGCGGCGATCAGCTCGTGCGGTGTTACGTCGAAGGCGGGGTTGGCGACTCTGACGCCGCGCGGCGTGATGGCCTCGCCGGCGATGTGTGTCACCTCCTGGCGCGGTCGTTCTTCGATCGGGATGTCGTCGCCGCTGGGGCTGTTGGCATCGACCGTCGACACCGGCGCGGCGACGTAGAAGGGGACGCCGTGGCGGGCGGCGAGGACGGCGACGGTGTAGGTGCCGATCTTGTTGGCCGCGTCGCCGTTGGCGGCGATGCGGTCGGCGCCGACGACGACCGCGTCGATGGTGCCGCTCTTGAACAGGTGCCCGGACATATTGTCGGTGATGACAGTGACGGGAATCTTGTCTTTCTTCAGCTCCCAGGCGGTGAGACGAGCACCCTGTAGGAAGGGTCGCGTTTCGTCGGCGATCACCGAAATGCGTTTGCCTGCCTCACAGGCTGCGCGGACGACGCCGAGAGCGGTGCCGTAGCCGGCAGTCGCCAGAGCCCCGGCGTTGCAGTGGGTCAGGACGGTGCCGCGCGCCGGCAGTAGATCGGCGCCGTTGGCGCCGAGAGCCCGGTTGTTGGCGATGTCTTCGTCGTGAATGGCCAGCGCCTCCTGGCGCAGGATTTCGCGCACCAATTCGGGATCGTGCTTGCGCGCCTCTTCGAAGGCGCGGCGCATTCGTTCGATCGCCCAGAACAAATTGACGGCGGTCGGACGCGTTGCCGCGAAACGTTTGCCGATGCGATCGAAGGCGCGGCGCTGATCGCGGGCGCGCGCGTTTTGCATGCCGAGTGCGATTCCCATCGCGGCGGTGACGCCGATCGCCGGCGCGCCGCGCACGACCATGTCCTTGATGGCGCGAGCGACTTCGCGGTAGTCGCGGTAGACTCGATAGACTTCTTGGCTCGGCAGCAGGCGCTGGTCGAGCAAGACGACCGTGCCGTTGCGCCACTCGACTGGGCGAATCATCGCGGCGAAAGATACGACCCGCGCTAGCCGTGGTCAAACGCGTCCGCCGCGTCCGACGTCGCCCGGCACCAGGGCGAGCACGTCGCCGACGCCGATACGGTGGGTGCAGAAGCGGTCGCCGGCGCAGAGACGGCAGGAATCGGCGGCGCGGACGACGCGGATACGCTTGCTCATCGGCCGCCAGTGGCCGGCGTCGCTGTCGGCGAAGAGCGCCAGCCCGGCGCAACCGGTGGCGGCGGCGAGGTGGGAGATTCCCGAGTCGTTGCCGACGTAGTAGTCGGCGCGCGCCAACACCGCGGCAACGCGGGACAGCGATTGATCGGCGATGCAGAAGTCGGCGTCGATGCCTGCCGCGGCGTCACCATCGGCAGCGCCGCTGATGACGGCGATCCGCTGGCCGCGCTGGCGACAGCGGCGAGTCAACTCGGCCATGCCGCGCCAGTTCTTGCGCGGGCTGCCGCTGCCGGGGTGAATGGCGAGAAAGGGGCCGCCGGCGGTGGCGATACGGGCCCAGGTGTGATCGGCGGCCGTCAGGTGCAGGCTGGCGACGCCGTTCGAGGTGAAGCCGGCGCAGCGCTCGTAGTAGGCGCTCGCGTGCTCGCCGGGGGCGAAGTCGCGAAAGGGGAACACCGCGGCGCTCGGACAGAGGCGCAGCAAGTTGCGGCGGAAGTGGGGATCGCCGGCACCGGTCCAGGAGATCGCGATTTCGGGGTTGCCCCAGAACTCGAGGCAGCCGGCGGCCGGTCGCGCCTGAAAAAGGGCGGCGACCTCCCGTCGTTCGATCGAGAGGGTCGCGAAGCGACTCGGATCGAGCAACGCGGCGTACGCCGTGTGGGTCACCAGGCGCAGCACTTGGCCGCTCGATCGCTGGATTGCCGCGGCGGCCGGCAAGAAGCAGAGGAAGTCGCCGAGGGCGCCGGGGAAGAAGATCAGCGGAGTTCGCATTCGGGGACGGGGGGCGATGGTGGGTCAGTCTCAGAAACAGGATCGTCGGTTCGCGGCCGAGCCGCAACATTGACTCTCCACGGGAGCGCCGATAAGGATTTCCCAGTGGTCGCGATGCGCCCGATCGTTGCAGATTCCCTTCTCGATTTGATCGGCGGCACGCCGGTCGTGCGGTTGAATCGAATCCCCCCCGAGGGAAGCGCCGAGATATGGGGCAAGCTGGAATCCAGCAACCCCGGCGGCAGCGTCAAGGATCGCATTTGCCTGCGCATGCTCGAAGCGGCTGAGGCGCGCGGTGAGATCTCTCCCGGCGACACCATCATCGAGTCGACCAGTGGCAACACGGGTATCGGCCTGGCCCTGGTCGCGACGATCAAGGGATATCGGCTGATCCTCACCATGCCGGAGACGATGAGCGTCGAGCGGCGGAGTCTGTTGATCGCCTACGGCGCCGAGCTGGTGCTGACGCCGGACTCCAAGGGGATGCACGCGGCGGTGGACAAGGCCGAGGAGTTGTTGGCGGCGAACCCCGACTACTACATGCCGCAGCAGTTCTCGAATCCCGACAACCCGGCATCGCATCGCGAAACCACGGCGCTCGAGCTGCTGGCGGACTTTGATCGCATCGATGCCTTCGTCGCCGGCGTCGGCACCGGTGGCACGGTGACGGGAGTCTCCGCCGTACTGCGCGAGAAGATGCCGGAGGTAAAGATCTACGCCGTCGAGCCGCGGTCCTCGGCGCTGCTGTCCGGCGGCGAACCGGGCTATCATCAGATCCAGGGCATCGGCGCCGGCTTCATTCCGGACGTCCTCGACACCCGGGCCTACGATGAGGTCATCGCCGTCGAAGACGAGGAAGCGGCCGAGGTGACGCGCCGCCTGGCCCGTGAAGAGGGGTTGCTGCTGGGGATTTCCTCGGGGGCCAACGTCGCGGCGGCGCTGCGTGTCGCCGCCGAGCTGGGGCCCGGCAAGACGGTGGTGACGGTTTTCTGCGATACCGGCGAGCGCTACCTGACGACGGAAGTGTTCGAAGGCGAAGGCATATGAGCCGGCTGGCGACCGACAAGGAGAGCCGGCTGCGCGCCTTGCTGTGCGACATGGACGAGGTGATGATCGCCTTCTCCGGCGGTGTCGACTCGACCTATCTGCTGCGCGTCGCTCACGACGAGCTCGGCGCTCGCGCGGTGGCGCTGACGACGTCGTCGCCGACGGCGCCACAGGGAGATCTCGAGCTGGCGCGCCGCCTGACCGAGGAGTGGGGCGTGCGCCATGTCGTCATCGACGCCAACGAGCTCGAGATTCCCGGCTATGCGGCCAATCCGACCAACCGCTGCTATTTTTGCAAGGGCTCGCTCTACGACATTTGCAAGCGCGAGGCGTCGCGCCTGGCGATCGGCTGGATCGCCGACGGTGTCAACACCGATGATCTCGGCGACTACCGGCCCGGCCTGAAAGCGGCCGAAGAGCACGGTGTCCGACACCTGCTGGTCGAGGCCGGCCTGAGCAAGGACGACATTCGCGTCGCCTCGCGCCAGCTCGGACTGGTCACCGCCGACAAGCCGTCGAGCCCCTGTCTGTCGTCGCGTTTTCCGTACGGCACGGAGATTACGCCGGATCGTCTCGAACGCGTCGCCGCGGCGGAGGCGGTATTGCACCGGTTCGGATTTCGCGAATGCCGAGTTCGCTATCACGGCGCGGTGGCGCGCATCGAGGTATCGGCGGAGCAGATCGCCCACTTGATGTCCGACGACGTGCGTCCCGGTGTCTGGCGCGCCATTCACGAGGCCGGCTTCGCCTACGTGACGGTCGACATGCGCGGTTTTCGCTCCGGCAGTCTCAACGAGGCCATTGGCCGGAGTGCAGCATCCACTCCGCCCAGCGCAAATCCTCTGCCGTCGTGATCTTGCGCGTTGCCGGGTCGCCGGCGACGACGCGAACCGGGTGACCGGTCGCTTCGACCAGCGCGGCGTCGTCGGTGGCGAGGTTGGTTGCGGCGGCGGCGTGCGCGGCGACCAGAATGTCGCGGCGGAACGCCTGCGGAGTCTGCGCCTGTCGGACTTCGTGGCGCGGTGGCGTCGACCGCACGTTGCCGGCGTCGTCGACCAGCTTGACTGTGTCGACGGCGGCCAGGGCGGTGATGGCGGCGCCGTGCTCGATCGCCGCGGCGATCACCCTTTCGAGCGCGGCGGCGGTGACGAACGGCCGGGCGGCGTCGTGGATGACCACCGTGTCGGCCTGCGGGCAGGCGTCTAGGCCGATGCGCACCGAGTCCTGGCGTTCGCTACCGCCGGGAACCACCGCGACCGGCCAGGGCCACTTGGCACCGGCGATTTGCTCGACCTCGCCCATATGCGAGGAGGGGGCGACGACGACGGTGCGGCTGATCGCCGAGTCGATGTGAGCCAGCGCGGTCAGTGTGAGATCGAGCAAAGGGCGATTGTCGACGCGAACCAGGGCCTTGGGCAGATCGGCACCGAGGCGCCTTCCCGGACCACCGGCGACGACGACGAGCACGACTGGATGGTTGTCCATCCGTGCGCCACTGAGCCTCAGGAGGCGAAGATCTCGGTGAGCTCTTCCATGATCTTCTCTTCCGGATGCGACCGGGCGATCGAGAGCTCCTTGACCAGGAGGTTGCGTGCGGTGTCGAGCATCTTGCGCTCGCCAAAGGAGAGCTCCTTGTCTCCCTTGAGGACGAAAAGATCGCGGAGCACCTTGGCGATCTCGAGAACCGATCCGGTTTTGATCTTCTCGGTGTACTCGCGGTAGCGCCGGTTCCAGGTCTGCTGGTCGATCTCGACCTTCTTTTCGCGCAGGATCTTGTAGACCTTGTTGACCATGTCCTTGCCGATGACGCGCCGCAGTCCGACCGATTCGACGTTTTCGGTCGGGATCATGATCGTCATGTCGCCGTCGAGGATGCGCAGCATGTAGAACTGCCGCTCGGTTCCCGAAACGACCTTGTTTTCGATGCTGTCGATGACGCCGACTCCGTGCGCCGGGTAGACGACTTTCTCGCCCACCTTGAAGATGATTCCGTTCTTCGCTTTCGAGGGCATCTACCTCAACCTTCGCTCACAGTGCCCGCCGGTGAAGCCTTCCGTGTCGAGTCGGGACAATCTCGGGCAAGACCTCGATGCCGCCAAGGTCTGGCTTGGGCACTGCATCGATGAATCTGGCACGCACGGGGCGCGTTTGCTGCCTGCAAACTCACGTCAATCA
The DNA here is from genome assembly GCA_965216585.1 of uncultured Binatia bacterium (SeqCode). GTDB lineage: Bacteria > Desulfobacterota > Binatia > HRBIN30 > CADEER01 > CADEER01. Next base: position 3,778,300 of record CBDCGC010000003.1, read on the forward strand.
GACGCTCACTATCGCAGACGGAGTAGGTTTTCGTCAATCGTACCTCCGATGATCGCAGAGAACAGCGCTTTGTGCGCTTGCTGCAGGGAACGTGCTGCCCGCCGCTGGTACAGCCAGGTGCGGGCCGATCGAATGTTCTCCAGCGAGGTGTGTAGGAGGCCAGCGGCGAGCGCCTCAAAAGGCCCTTTTGCTGCCGCCGGTTGCGGCAGATCTGCCCCCACCGGATCGAGGATCGCGCGCAGGCTGACGAAGGCGGCGCCGCGGGCGCTGGCAACCGCGGCGACGGCGGCGCTTTCCATGTCGACGGCACAGGCGCCGTGTTGGTCGCCGTAGTGTGTTTTCTCGGCGCTCGACAGGAGGGGTTTGCGGCAGGTGGTGAGCGTCCCGGAGGCGACTTCGAGGTCCGCGGCGGCGGCCGCTTCACAGAGCACCTGGCGAGCGAGGACGGTTGCCGGCCACGGTGTGAACTCCGGAGCCGGTCCGATGACCAGCGCCGGAGCGACGAGGTCACCGCTGCCGAGGCTCTCGTTCAGGCCGCCGGCACAACCGACGTTGAAGATCGTCGCCGCACGTGTGCTCTCGAACATCTTCAACGTCGATCTGCGCGCTGCGCGCATTCCGATACCGGTGTGGTAGATCAGCAGGCGCAGCGGCCCGAGCTGCGTGCTCCATTGGCCCGGCTGGCACGGATCGGCGCCTCGACCGCATTCGGAGAGTGCGGTGAGGACGGCTTCGATCTCCCAGGACAGGGCGGCTCCGATGACGAGAACGTCGTTGGCTGGAGCACTTTCGGTCATGTCGGGCATCGAGAGCGGCGGACAACAGAGGCCGGGACTTGCGAGCGTGGCTGGCTACCGATAGATAGCGCTTCCGACCCTGGGTAAACCACCATTGTAGCGCCCGCGTTTAGGCGATCAAACTGGATGGAACGATACGTCCGATTCATCGTCCACCACCGACTCGGGGTTGTCGTCGCGGTCGTCGTGGTGTCGGCGATCCTCGCCTTTCAATTGCGCGATCTGAGACTGGAGATCCGCCGCCGCGCCAACCTGCCCGACGACCATCCGCACGTGTTGGTACAGAACCGCATGTCGGACCTCTTCGGCGGCGAGGGAGTGGTCATCATCGGCGTCCTTGCCAAGCGGGGAGACATCTTCACCACCGGGATTCTCGCCAAGATCCATCGCATCACCGAGCGCGTGATGGAGCTACCCAAGGTGATCGACACCAGCGTCTTTTCGATCGCGGCGCCGAATACGAAAGCGATCGTCGCCGGAGAGTCGGGGGTGATGGACGTCCATCCGCTGATGGACGGCGTGCCCGAGAGTGTCGAGGAGATCGAACGTATCCGCCGCGAGGTGCGGCAGGATCGCTTCTTGCGCGACACCCTGATCGCCAAAGACGAGAGCGCCGCGGCGATCGTCGCGGATTTCGATCACGGTGTCCCCGATGTCGAGCTGGCGCAGGCGATCGAGGACATCGTCGGTGCAGAGCGCGACGACAGCGTGCAAATCGCCATCGCCGGCTCGCCGATCTTGCGCGCAGCGCTGGCCGACTATACGGCGATGATCGCCTACCTCTTTCCGCTCGCGGTGCTGGTCATCGGAGTGATCCACTGGGAGGCGTTCCGCACGCTGCAAGCGATGGTCCTGCCCCTGGTGACGGCGCTGATGAGCGTCATCTGGGCACTTGGTCTGATGGCGGCGCTCGACCTGCCGATGGATACCTGGAGCGCGATGACGCCGGTATTGATCCTCGCCGTCGCCGCCGGTCATGCGGTGCAGATCCTCAAGCGCTACTACGAGGAGCTCGCCGTCGACGGCGACAACGACGAGGCGATCGTACGCGCCGTCTGCGCGGTCGGGCCGGTGATGTTGACCGCGGGTGCCGTTGCCTCGGCGGGCTTTGCTTCTCTCGGTACCTTTGGCGTCCTCTCCCTGCGAGTCTTCGGTCTGCTCTTGGCGGCGGGAATTCTCTCCGCGCTGGTGATCGAGCTGACCTTCATTCCCGCCTTTCGTTCCTTTCTGGCACCGCGCCGGCGCGAGGTCGCGCGCGAACGCGGCGGTCGCTGGCTGGAAGCGGCGCTCGACCGATTGGCGGAGTGGGTCACTGCGCGGCCGGCAACGATGTTGGCGATCGGTCTTCTCGTCCTCGGTGTTTCGTTGCTCGGCGCCACTGGAGTGCGCGTCGACAACAGCATCCGCTATTGGTTCGCCCCGTCGACGCAAGTCCGCATTGACGATGCTCTGCTGAACGAGAAACTCGCCGGCACGGCGACGCTGCGCATCTTGATCGAGGGGAGTGAGGAAAACGTTCTGCAGCGGCCGGAGGTCTTGAGCGCCATCGACGATCTGGTCGATGTTCTCGAGCGCGAGCCCGAGATCGACGGAGTGACCTCCCTGTCGGGACACGTCAAGCGCATGCACCAGGCGATCAACGACGGCGATCCGCGCTGGTATCGCATTCCCGACGACGAGGCGACGATCGGCGAGTACCTGTTTCTCTACAGCTTGTCGGCCGGACCGAACGGATTGACGGCGTTCGTCGATGCGTCGTACCGGCGGACCATGATCCGCGCGCTCAGCAAGACCGACGAGGCGTCGTTCTCGCGCGATCTGCTGCGGAGGCTGAGCGAGTTTGCCGAGCGACGCTTTGACGGTCTTCCGGTCAAGGCCGGTATCGCCGGCGGCACGCTGGGGATCCAGACGGCGCTCAACGACGTCGTCGTGAGCGAGAAGGTTTCGAACATGCTGCAGGTGACGCTCATCATCTTCCTGTTGTGTTCGTGGCTGCTGCGCTCCTTCGTCGGTGGGCTCTTCGTCCTGGTGCCGTTGCTGGTTGCCGTCGCCTTCAACTTCGGTGTCATGGGCTGGTTGCAAGTCTGGCTCGACATGGCGACGTCGACGATCACGGCGATGGGAATCAGCATCGGTGCCGATTTTGCGATCTACCTCATTTTTCGCATCCGCGAGGAGATGCGGCGGCTGGGAGACCCGCGGGCGGCGATCTTTACGAGTTTGCGAACCTCCGGAAAAGCGATCTTCTTCGTGTCTTCGGCGGTCGCGCTCGGCTATCTGGTGCTGCCGTTGTCCGGCTTCAGCATCTGGATTCGACTCGGCGTCCTCACTTCGGTGATCGTCTCGGTCTCGGCGATTGCCGCCCTGGTGCTGATCCCGGCCTTGGCGCTCTTGATCAAACCCAAGTTCCTGCGGCTGGGGTGAGACGGATGCCTGGCTGGCGACAACTGCAATCTTGACTAGCGCAATGTGTGGGGCGATGTATTCTTGATCAATTGGAATTTCGACTGGTGATGGTTCATACAGCACACGACATGGCGCGCCGGCGATTCGCCGACGACGAGAGCGCGGTTCTCGAGGTGTCGCGCGGTATCCATGCGCATCCCGAGCTGGCCTACGAAGAGGAGCGCGCCTGCGACTTGCTGTGTGGATTGCTGGAGCGGGCCGGCCTCGACGTCGAGCGCGGCGTCGCTGACATTCCCACGGCTTTCCTGGCGCGAGTTGGATCGGGGAAGCTGCACGTCGCGCTGTGTGCGGAGTACGATTCTCTGCCCGGCATCGGCCACGCCTGCGGGCACAACATCATCGGTGCTGCGTCTGTCGGAGCCGGCATCGCACTGTCGGCGGTCGCCGATGATCTGGATCTGACGGTCAGCATCATCGGCACGCCGGCCGAAGAGCTGGGCGACGGCGGCGGCAAGATCCTCTTACTCGAGCGCGGTGTCTTCGACGGCGTCGACGCGGCGATGATGGTGCATCCCGGACCGCTCGACGTCGCCATGCCGCCGATGCTCGCCTGTTCGACCTTCGACGTTTGCTACCGCGGTGTCGAGGCGCATGCCTCGGCGTTTCCCGAACGCGGCGTCAATGCGGCCGACGCCTTGACGGTGGCGCAAACGGCGATCGGCCTGCTGCGCCAACACATGCGGCGCGAGGATCGCGTGCACGGCATCGTCACGCACGGCGGCGAGGCTCCCAACGTCGTGCCGGGGTATGCCCGCGCGCGCTACATCGTGCGCTCGACGACGTTCGAACAGCTCGCCGTGATCAAGAAGAAGGTCGTGCGCTGTTTTGACGCCGGCGCCCTGGCTTCCGGCGCCGAGATCGAGATCCTGGGTGGCGACAAGCCCTATGCGCACATGCAGCACGCTGCGGATCTGGCGGCGCTCTACTGCGCCAACGCCGAGTCGTTGGGTCGCGAGTTCGTCGATCTCGGTCGGGCTCTCGAGCGCACCGCGGCATCGACCGACATGGGCAACGTTTCGCTGCGCATCCCCTCGATCCACCCGATCATCGGCATCGAGTCGAACGGATCGGTTCCGCACCAGCCGGAGTTCGCCGCCTGTTGCGTCGGTCCTTCGGCGGAGCGCGCGGTTGGCGACGGGGCACTGGCCCTGGCGGCAACCGCGATCGATCTGGCCGCGAGCGACGACCACCGGGCCCGTCTGCAAGCAGCGCGCGGGTGAGGCCGGCGCCAGGGCCGGCCTCACGCTCCCGTCAATTGCCCTTGCAGGTGACCTTGTCGAGTGAGCCGTCGCGGAACTTCTGCTTGCAGAACGGCTTCGGTGAGCTGGCGCTGATCGGCGTACCGGTCAGCACCCCCTCGACGCATTGACCGTCGATCGCCTGGCTGCTCGCCATGCCCGGCGCCGGCTGTGCGCCGAGCGCGAGGTCGACCTGGATCTTGGTCAGCGGCAGCACCGGGCTGCGATCGAAGTCGCCGTTCTTGATCTTGACCTTGGTCTGCAAGGCAGCCTTCGAGCCGCTGCGCTGATCTTTGAGCTGAATCTTCGACACGCCGCGCGCCGAGCCGGGCAGGCATGCCGGGGGCAGGGCACCCGACCGGTTGCCGTACTTCCAGCGCGTCTTGGCGCCGGTGCTGACGCTCCAGCCATCGCGCGGGTCGCAGTGCTGCGGCGCGCCGACCAGACCGCCCGGAATGCTGACGTCATAGAAGGTGCCGGCCGAGTCTTCGAGCGCGATGTGGACGCCGTTGATCTGCGGCTCCACCGGTTGCGCCGGAGCGGCGACGTTGAAGAAGCCTTTGAAGATTGCCCCCTGTGTTCCCACCGGTCGCGACAGGTTCTTCAAGATCAGGCGCAGCTTGTTCGGCTGCTGGTTTGGCGGGGCAAGCGGCGCCGCCGTCCAATCGAGCGTCGTGCACTTGTCCTCGTCGTCGATCAGACCGTCACCGTCGCTGTCGGCGCAGCCGACGATCGGGTCGAAGACGCAGCCGCTACCGGAGTCGCAGGTGTCGGTGGTGCAGGGGTCGCCGTCCTGGCAGACCGGAGGTGGGCCGCTCTGGCAAGCGCCGCCGCTGCAAGTGTCACCCGTCGTGCAGGCGTCGCCGTCTTCGCAGGGGTCGGTGTTGGGTAGTGATTGGCAGGCGCCAGCCGAGCAGGTGTCGTCGGTACACGGGTTGGCGTCGTCGCAGTCGATCAACGAGCCGGTGCAGGCACCGGCCGAGCAGGTGTCGTTTTCGGTGCAGGCGTCGCCGTCGTTACAGGGGTCCGTGTTGGGCGTCGCCTGACAGCCGGAGATCGTGTCGCACGAGTCGTCGGTGCATACGTTGCCGTCGTCACAGCTCACCGGCGTACCGGCGGTGCAGGCGGCGGCTGCGCAAACGTCGTTTTCGGTGCAGGCATCGCCGTCGTCACATGGCGCCGTGTTGGCGTTGTTTTCGCAGCCCGTCGACGGCACACAGACGTCGTCGGTGCACGGGTTGGTGTCGTCGCATTCGAGGTTCGTTGTGCACAGGGCGCAGGACGGGATCAGCGGATCGAGATTCAGGGTCGGCGGTACGTTGAAGGTCGCGCCTGAAATGTTGGGTGGGTCGGCTGCCGGTCCGTAGCGCAGCTCGATCGCCTCGGTGGTGGTCGGTTCGCCGACGAAGGTTCCGTTCAGGTTCATCCCGTCACTGGCGAGAAAACCGATCAGTCCGGCCACGCCGCTCACGTCGATCGTCGATGCCGACCCCTGCGTGATGCTGCAGGCGTCGAGGGCGATGTCGCCACCGGAGCCGCTGCTGCCGCCGCTGGCGTCGATACTGCCCGACAAGGTCAACAATCCGCCCGAGTCGACGTTGACCAGCGAGGCGCCACTGCCGAACTCGCGGTAGCCGTTGGCGATGATGTTGCCGAGCAACAAGAGATCGCCGTCGGCGAAGATCAAGACGTCACCGGCACCGTCGGCGCCCTCGACGCGGATCTCGTTGACGATGGTCATCGCGCCGGTCGAAGAAATATCGATCTCGCCGCCGAAACCTTCACTGCCGTCCGCCGCCAGATCGAGCTGACCAACGGTCTGCACGAAATCGCCGTCGATGGTGAGAAAGCCGCCGGAGCAATCCAGTCCGCGGCCCTTCATGCGCAGTCCGTCCATGATGAAGATGTCGCCGTCGGCCGTGACGTCGAGATCGCCCGCGTCGCCGCAGTTTTCGCCGTTGTCGGCCCCGTTGGCGACCAGCTCCCGGTGGATGGTGATCGAGCCGAAGGCCAGAATGTCGCCGAGCCCGGCGTCACCGACGTCGCCGCGTGCCGACATGTCGATGTCCTGGACGCTGATGTCGGCCTCTGAGAACAGGTCGAGGCTGCCACCCGACTCACCGGCGTTGAGGTCGATCTTGTCGCCGATGGTGATGTTGCCGACGGCCGACATGTCGACCGAACCGGCGAAGGCCTGCAGGCCGCCCCTCGAAGTGATGAGGCCGGAGAGATTGATTTCGCCGCCGGCGATGATCAGCAGCTCGCCGCCGCTCGAAAGGAGGCCGTCGTGGTCGAGGTTGATCTTGCCGCCGCCGAAGACGTCGCCACCTGTCAAGAGCGTGATGCTGCCGCCGTCGGTGCCGGTCATACGAAACGCCCCGGTGAGACGTGTGCCGTCGATTTGAATGTCGCCGAGCGTGTCGATGGTAATCGATCCACCCTGTTGAGATCCGCCGTTGCCCTTGATCTGTCCCTGATTGACGATGGCGAAGCTGCCGGCCTGGATCGACAGCGAGCCGACGGCGCCGCTTGGTAGATCGTCGATCGTCAGGATGCTGCTGAGAATGACGGAGCGAGAGCCGAAGTCGAGTGTGATGCCGGCGTCGGCCGTCTTGTTGGAAGTGATGAAACACGGATCACCGGTGCAGAAGTCGTCGGGGTCGCTCAGCGCTGAAACCTGTGCGGCGAACAGCGTGGCACTCAGGGCCGTGATCATCCTCAGCACGGATCGCTTCATCCTGGGGAATACCTCCTCCGCTCCGGGGTCAGTCGCACCCGCCGGGTTGGCTTCTAAGGGCCGGACGGGCAGACCGGCATGCAGGGCCAAACATAGCGGTGATGCAGGTCCATTCTCAAGCCCTATTTGTTGGGGTTTTCACGGAGCCGCGGACTCCTCCGGCGATCCTCGGCTGCTCGACTTTCACCACCCATGGAGCCAGTATCGCGTTCTGTGACGCGTTTTGTGGGCATTCACCGGCGCCGAAGCCCTGTGCGACGAGTGTCTGAGAGTTTTTGAATGGTCTCCGCTGCAGCTTCTCGCCGGGCCTTGATCGAGGTGTTGCGCGTTCTGCCGCGCAATGGGTTGTCGCGCGCCGCCGGCTGGGCGGCCGGAATTCCACTGCCCGGCCGCCTGCAGGCGATGGAGATCGCTGCGTTTGCGCGTCTTTGTGGCGCCGACCTGAGTGAAGTGGAGCAGCCGATCGAGGCGTTTCGAACCCTGCAGGAGTTCTTCGCGCGCTCGCTGCGCCCAGGTGCGCGCGCCATCGATGCGGATGCGGACTCGTTTGTCGCACCGTGTGACGGCGCTTGGGGCGAGTCGGGTGTGATCGAGGGCGGGCGTCTGTGTCAGATCAAGGGACGCACCTACGGCCTGGCGTCGTTGCTCGGCGATGGTGTGCGGCCGACCGACTACGAGGGCGGGGTCTATGCGACCTTCTATCTGGCACCGCGCGACTACCATCGCTTTCACACTCCTTGTGCCGTTCGCATCGTCGCCGCCCGACACATCGCCGGCACTCTGTGGCCGGTGAACCGCGCCGGCCTGGAGGGGATCGAGAACCTCTTCGCGCGCAACGAGCGCATCGTCGCCTATGCGCGCGCCGGCGCCGCCGAGCGGCCGCCGCTGTGCATGGTTGCCGTCGGCGCCGTGATCGTCGGCAAGATCCGCCTGGTTTTTGATGACCTCACCTCCAACACGGGGGTGGATGGCAGCCATCGTGTCTACGATCCGCCGATCTCGCTCGCCAAGGGAGTCGAATGGGGCCGCTTCGAGCTCGGATCGACGATCGTCTTGATCGCGCCACCGGGCATGGTCGAGCTCGAATCCGAGATGCCGGGGAGTGCGGTGCGGCTCGGTATGCGCATAGGAACGCTGAAGTGAAGCGACCGGCACCGGTAGGGGGAGAGTGAAATGGAGGGAGTGCGATTCGACTTTTCCGAGTGTCGCGTTTTGGTGACCGGTGGAACTTCCGGGATTGGCGGCGGCGTTGCGCATGCCTTTGCCGAAGCCGGTGCCGATGTCGTCATCACCGGCCGCCGCCCCAGCTCGACCGAGTACGACCGCGACCTTTCGGGGTTCACCTACCGGCAGGCCGAGATGACCGATCCGGGCTCGCTCGACCGGCTGGTCGCGTCGCTCGATCACCTCGACGTCTTGATCAACAACGCCGGTGCGAATCTGGCGGATCGCGACGAGTGGAAGCCCGACGTCTTCGCCGAAGCCGTTCACATGCATCTGATGAGCAGCTTTCGCCTGTCGGTTGGCCTCAAGCCGTTGATCGCCGCCAGCGCGCTCCGTGGCGGCGGTAGTATCGTCAACTGCGCCAGCATGTCGGCGCTGCGCGCCGTCCCGATGGTGCCGGGCTACGGCGCCGCAAAGGCCGGCATCGTGCAGATCACGCTCAACATGGCGGTGGCCTGGGCGAGGGAGAACGTGCGGGTGAACTGCGTCGCGCCTGGACTCATCGAAACCGGCATGACGGCGGTCATGAAGGAGGAGGGGATGGAGGCGATTGCCGCCGCCGAGCTGGCTCGGGTGCCGATGGCGCGCTGGGGCACACCGGCGGACGTCGCCCCGACCTTTCTCTTTCTCGCCAGTCCGGCGGCGGCCTTCATCACCGGCCAGACGGTGTGCGTCGACGGCGGGTTCTCGGTGATGTGAGGGGGCGCCTCTCGGTGTCTATTTTTTGGCGCGGCCCATCAGGCGCGCGTTGGCCTGTTTGAGAAAGCGACGCTGCCGTTCGATGGCGGCGCGGCTGCGCGGCGGATCGGGCGAGATCGGTTCGAAAAGGGAAATCTGGGCGAAGTATCCGAAGATGAGCTGAAACAACCCGAAGGCGAGGTGCGGCAGATCCTCGTCTTCCCAGTCGAGACGCGAGCGCTCGAGCGCGTCGAATCCGGTACCGAAGATGGGACCGAGGGCCTCGCCGACGATCTTGCGCAGATCGTCGCCTTCGTCGAGGCCGGCGCGCCAGATCAATCGCGGCAACAACGGCTTCTCCGACAGGTGGTCGATGAGGTGATCGATCACCTGTGCGGCCGGTTCACTCTCGCTGCGCGCGATGACCTCGATGATCGGCGCCATGCCGCGCTGGATGACCGCTTCGTAGAGCGTCCGCTTGTTCTTGAAGTGGTGGTACAGGCTGGCCTGGTTCTTCAGCCCCGCGTCGGCGGCGATCTGGCGGACCGACACACCGGCGAACCCGTGCTCGGCGAATCGCTTTTCGGCGACGTCTAGGATCAGCTCTCGCGTCGGGGTCAGTTGGTTCGCCTCCTCACCCCCCTGGGCGGCGTTTGCCGGCATGCCGGCGTCTGTACTGAAGCAAACGATCGTTTGTCAAGGTGGGTCGAGCTTGCTAACCCGGCTGGTCGACACTTGGTTTCGCTCGGCGAGGCGCTTGGCGCCGGCCGGTTGAAGGGGAGCTGGAGAATGGTGAGCATCGAATCGCTGGTGAAAAACACCGAGCCGCTGCGCGGCCCACATGTCATCGAGTATCCGTTCCGCCGTTCGTGCGGCCCGGTGCTGGCGCGCTTCTTCGGTGGTTTGCGCGAGGGCAAGCTGGTCGGCATCCGCAGCGCATCGGCCGGCGTCTTGGTGCCGCCGGCGGAGTACGATCCGCAAAGTGGCGCGGCGCTCGACGACTTCGTCGACGTCGGTCCGGGCGGCGAAGTCGTCTCGTACGCGTGGGTGTCGTCTCCGCGGCCGAATCAACCGCTCGAGCATGCCTTTGCCTACGCCTTGATCAAGCTCGACGGAGCCGACTCGTCGCTCCTTCACGTCGTCGACACCGGCGGCGAGCGCAGCGCGATGTCGATCGGCATGCGCGTGGCGCCGCGCTGGGCGGCGGAGCGCGTCGGCGAGATCAGCGACATCGAGGCCTTCGTGGCCGAGTCCGAGGCGCGGCCGGCGCCGCCGTCGTTGAGCGACGAAGACGAGCCGGTCACCTCGGTGCGCACTCCCATTCGCTTGGAGTACGACTTTACCGCCGGCAAGGAGCAGACGATTTTTCTGCGCGGCCTACAGCACAAGATGGTGCTCGGCGCCAAGCGCCCGGGCTCCGACCTCGTCTACGTGCCGCCGCGCGGCGCCGACCCGCGCACCGCCGAGCCGACGCCGGAAATCGTGCAGGTGTCCGACAGCGGAACGGTGGTGACGTATTCGATCGTGCGCGTGCCTTCGGACAACATCGACTTCGAGCTGCCCTACGTGTGTATCAACGTGCTGCTCGACGGATCCGATCTTCCTTTCTTTCACGTGCTGCAGAATTGCGAGCTCGATGAGGTGCGTATCGGAATGCGCGTCCGCGCGCACTGGCGCTCAGGCGATCAACTCGAGCCGTCGGTCGAGAGCATCGAGTACTTCGAGCCGAGCGGTGAAGCGGACGTTCCCTTCGATCAGATCAAGGAGTACTGCTGATGCGCGAAGTTGCCATCGTGTCCTTTGCCCAATCGAACCGTGAAGGCGACGTGCGCTCTGAGGTCGAGATCCTCCAGCCGGTTGCCGCCGCAGCGGTGGCGAGCTCGGGCCTGGCGCGGACGGAGATCGACTTTACCTGCTCGGGCAGCAGTGACTGGTTGCAAGGGCAACCCTTTGCCTTCGTCATGGCGCTCGACGCCGTCGGTTCGTGGCCGCCGATCAAGGAGTCGCACGTCGAGCAGGACGGCGCCTGGGCACTTTACGAAGCCTGGGTGAAGATCCAAACCGGCGAGGTCGACTCGGCGCTGGTCTACAGCTTTGGCAAGACGTCGCCGGGCGATATCGCGCAGGTGCAGGCGTTGCAGCTCGACCCCTACTGTGTCGCGCCGCTGTGGCCGGATCTCGACAGCGTGTCGGGCATCCAGGCGCGCGCCTGTATCGAGGCGGGCGCGGTCAGCGAGCGGCAAATGGCCGAGACGGTGTCGCGCTCTCTGCGCAACGCCGCCGGCAATCCGCACGCCGTGCGCAAGGGCGAGCACAGCGTCGAGGAGTTGCTCGACCGACCGTACCGCGTCGATCCGTTGCGCGACCTCGACTGCCCGGCCAACAGCGACGGCGCGACCGTGATGGTCATCGCCGCCGGTGAGCGCGCCAGGAGTCTCTGCGAGCGTCCGGTGTGGATTCGCGGTTTCGATCACCGCATCGATCCGCCGGCGCTCGGCGTCCGCGACCTGACGCGGCTTCCCTCGGCGGCGCTGGCCGCGCAAAAGGCGGCGGTGGGCGACGACAAGGTCGACTTCGCCGAGGTGACGGCACCGTATTCGCATCAGGAAACGCTGCTCAAGAAGGAGCTCGGCCTCGCCGGCGAGGTGCCGGTCAATTTGTCGGGCGGGTCGCTGGCGGCGCACACGTTGATGTCGTGCGGTCTCAACCGCATCGGTGATGCGGCGATGCGGATCGCGGCGGGCGGTGGTGATCGCGCCGTTGCCCACGCCGGGCAGGGACCTTGTTTGCAGCAGAACCTGGTAGTCGTCCTGGAGGGGGAGTGAGATGGCCGAGCGCTGTGCAGTCATTGGAACCGGTCAAACCAAGTACGACGCCAAGCGCATCGACGTGTCGATGCCAGGTCTGCTGCGCGAAGCGGCGCTGCGGGCGTTGGCCGATGCGGAGCTCGATTGGCAGGACATCGACGCCGTCGTCATCGGCAAGGCGCCGGACACTTTCGAAGGGATGATGTATCCGGAGAACTACCTCGCCGATGCCTTGGGTAGCACTGGCAAGCCGCTGCTGCGCGTGCACACCGCCGGCAGTGTCGGCGGCTCGACGGCCAACGTCGCCATGTCGCTGATTACCGGTGGCATCCACGACCGCGTGCTGACCATCGCTTGGGAGAAACAATCGGAAAGCAACGCCATGTGGGGACTGACGCTGTCGCCGCCGTTCTCGGTTGCCGTGGTCGCCGGAGCCGGTGGTTTCTTCGCACCGCTGGTGCGCACCTACATGCAGCGATCGGGTGCGCCGGAAGACACCGGGATTCTGGTGGCGTTGAAGGACCGCAAGAACGCGCTCAAGAACCCATACGCGCATCTGCAGATTCCAACCATCTCGTACGAAGAGATTCGCGACTCGTTCATGTTGTGGGACCCGATTCGCTACCTCGAGAGTTGCCCCTCGTCCGACGGCGCTTGCGCGATGGTGGTCGCACGCGAGGGGCTGGCCGAGCGGACGGCGCGCAAACCGGCCTGGGTGCTCGGGACCTCGATGCGCTCGGAACCGGTCCAGTTCGCCAAGCGCGACGCGGTCAATCCCATGTCGGGACGTCTGGCGGCCAAGGACCTCTACGCGCAGGCCGGCATCGACGATCCGCGTACCCAGATCGACTGCATCGAGTGCTATGTGCCGTTCTCCTGGTTCGAGCCGATGTGGATGGAGACCATGGGTTTCGCCGACGAAGGCGAAGGGTGGAAGCTGACCCACGAAGGCGTGACGGCACTCGATGGCGCGCGTCCGGTCAACATGTCGGGCGGCGTGTTGTCCTCCAATGCGATCGGCGCCTCCGGCATGGTGCGCTACGCCGAAGCTGCCAACCAGGTGCGCGGTGAAGCGGGAGAACACCAGATCGACGGCGCCAAGGTCGCCCTCGGCCACGCCTACGGCGGCGGCTCGCAGTACTTTGCGATGTGTATGTTCGGCGCCGAAAAACCCTGATTCGCTCGCCAAAACACGGGGCGGGTCACGGTGAAGGCTACAGGCAGCTCTCGCCGGGGTCGGGCGTCGCCGTCCAGGCAAAGCGGACGGCGAGGGGATCGTGATCGCTCAGTGGCTCGCCCTGCGGATCGACGAAGGTCTCGATTTCGAAGCGACAGGTCGTCGGCGTGATGGTCAGCGACTGGCTGGAGCGAAAGAAGAACTTGTCGATCACTTCGTCGTCGGTCACTCCCTGCGCGATGCACGCGTCTTGAAGACCGCCGTCGCTGACCAGCAGGTTCAGGTTTGCGGCGTCGCGTTCGCGGCGCAGGCGCATGTTGAAGTCGCCTCCCATGATGATGGCGCGGTCCACGGAAAACTCTCGAACGACGGCGAGCAGGTCGCGCGTGTTCTGATCCTTGAGGTCGCGATCGTTCGGCGTATTCCCGGCTTCACCGTGTAGGTTGTAGACGTCGACGCAGACGCCAGGTGCCAGCTCGGTGCGCGCGACGCTGAATCCCTTGAGCGATAGGCAGTCGGCGGAGGAGTCGTCACAGCCCTGCCAGCGCTGGCGCATGACCTCGGCGAAGGGAAGGTTGGAAAAACGGTTGAGACCGTCGCTGACCAGCGCCGAGGGTCGGTCGGGATTGCCACCGAGCGGGTTCTCCAGCGGTTGCGATTTGAAGGGGTGGTTGGCGCCGGCGACGAGCAACTCGTGGTAGACGCGCAGCGGCGCCAGCGGATTGGGATCGGGTGTCTGCCAACTCTCCTGCAACAAGACCAGGTCGTAGGCGTTGAGCAAGGGGCTGATCAGGGGTGTGTTCACCGCCGGATTGGAGCTCGACAATCCCTCGGGCAGCCCGGCGACGTTGTAGGTGAGGGCGCGCACGTCTCCGCTCAGGATGGTGGTGGTGCTGTCGTCGCCGCAGGCGATGAGGGTCGCCAGCAGCAAGAAAGCCGCCGTCAAACACGCCGGTCGAGTCGCAGCGCTCGTTTCCGCTTCGTTCTGCATGGACGTTCCTACCTGTGTCTCGGAGTGGCGGGGCAGTGGGTGCGCCGGGCGCTTCTCATTAGCAAGGGGTCGTGGTTACTTCCAGCAACTCGTGTTGTAGTGAGTACTCTCATGAGAACGTACAAGAGTGTTGTCCTTGCGGTCGTCGCTCTCGTTGCGACGGTGGCGCTGGCGCTGTCCCAGCCCTGTCCTGGTGATTGCGACGGCGACGGTCAGGTGACCATCGGCGAGCTCATCCGCGGTGTGCGTATGGCCCTCGCCGAGATTCCGGCCGAGGCCTGCTTCGATGGCGACGGTGACGGTCGCGTCGGTATCTCCGAGCTGATCGTCGCCGTGCGCGCGGCGTTGGGGGTGTGCATGGCCGACACGCCGACGCCGACGGCGACACCGACCGGTCCGGCATGCGGAGATGGTCGCACCGACTTTCCCGAAGAATGCGACGACGGTGCGACCGCCGCCGGCGATGGTTGCAGCGCCACCTGCGAGCTCGAAGCCGGTGGCGACGTGTGTGCCGGCATCGCGCCGGCGACGGGCGACGCCGTGCGTGCCGAGGTGGTGGCCGACGGCCTGGCCAATCCGGTGCACGTCGCGGCGCCGCCGCTCGATCCGCATCGCACGTTCATCGTCGAGCAGGCCGGCCGCGTGCGCTTGCTCAAAACCACGGCGAGCGGCCGCGAGCTGCTCGAGACGCCGTTTCTCGACATCAGCGAACGCGTACGTAGCGCCGGTGGCAATGACGAGCGCGGCTTGCTGAGCATCGCCTTTCACCCCGACTACGAGAGCAACGGGTGGTTTTTCGTCAACTACACCTGTCGCGCTCCACATTGCCCGGAGAGCTTTGCCGACAGCTCTACCGTGGTCGCGCGCTTCGACGTTTCGGTCGATGCCGACGTCGCCGATGCGAGCTCCGAGAAAGTCGTGCTCGCGGTCGGCCAACCGTTTGCCAATCACAACGGCGGCCAGGTCGCGTTCGGACCGGACGGCATGCTCTACGTCGGCATGGGCGACGGTGGACTGTTCAACGACCCCCAGGAAACCGGTCAGCGCGACGACACGCTTCTCGGCAAGATGTTGCGACTCGATGTGGACGTCGAAGACGCGCCGTACCGCCGCGTGCCGGCGGACAACCCGAACGGACGCACGGACGAGCTCGGGTTCATCTGGGCCAAGGGTTTGCGCAATCCATGGCGCTTTTCCTTCGACCGAGCCAACGGCAACCTCTACATCGGCGACGTTGGTCAGGGGACCTTCGAAGAGATCAACGTTCAACCGGGCAGCAGCGGCGGCGGTGAAAACTATGGCTGGGATCTCTTCGAAGGCGACGTTTGCTTCGAGCCCGACCCCGGGCAGGACGACTGCCCCAATCCCAACGACGGTTTCACTCACCCCGTCCTGCGCTACGGTCGCAACCATGGGATTTCCGTCACCGGCGGATTCGTCTATCGCGGTTGCGCCTTGCCGTCGCTGGACGGGCGCTACTTCTACAGCGATTTCGCGTCGGCCTGGCTGCGGACGTTCGTTCTGCTCGACGGCACGCTGACGGATGAGAGAGATCTGACCGACTCGATTGCCGTCGCCGGCACCACGAGCATCGACTCGGTGTCGAGCTTTGGCGAAGATGCGCGCGGTGAGCTCTACGTCGTCGATCGCGGCGGCGAGGTGTTTCAGCTGGTCGCCGGAGACCGGTGATGAAAGCGATCTACCTCGTCAGAAACGGCGACGCCCATCAGGCGTTCGAAGAGCGAGAAGTAGCCGACCCGACGCCGGCAGCGGGGGAGGTGCGCGTTGCGGTGGAGGCGTTTGGCTTGAACTACGCCGACGTGTCGGCGCGCCACGGCTTGTACCAGGATGCTCCGCCGATGCCGAGTGTTCTCGGTTACGAGGTAGTCGGTCGCATCGATGGCGTCGGCGCCGGGGTCGAGGGTTTTTCCGACGGCCAGCGGGTGACCGCACTGACGCGCTTTGGCGGCTACGCGACGTCGGCGGTGACCGATGCGCGAGCGGTGGCGCCGATTCCGGAAGACATGGACGCCGGCACGGCCGCGGCGCTGCCGACACAGGGGTGCACGGCCTACTACATGGCCGCCGACTCTCTCAACGTCTACGAAGGCGATCACGTCTTGATCCACGCCGCCGCCGGCGGCGTCGGGACGCTGCTCGTTCAGTTGTGCAAGCGGCGTGGCTGCGTCGTCTACGGCACGGCGGGGGCGGCGGAGAAACTCGAGCTGCTGCGCGAGCTCGGCGTCGATCATCCGATCAACTACCGCACCAGCGATTTCGTCGACGAGGTGAAGCGCCTGCGCGGCGACGAAGGGCTCGACGTCATCTACGATTCGATCGGCGGCTCGTACGTGCGTCGCGGTTTGAAGCTGCTCGCCGCCGGTGGCAAGATCGTCTGCTTTGGTGCAGCGAGCCACGAGTCGGGTTCGCTGCAGTTGTTGCGCTCGGTCAAGTTCCTCGCCGAGTGGGGAGTGTTGCACCCCGTGCCGTTGCTGATGCGCTCGCGCTCGATCCTCGGCGTCAACATGCTGCGCATTTCCGACGAACGGCCACTGGTCTTGCAGCGCTGCCTGCGCGCCGTCGTCGACCTCGCCCTGAGCGGCGAGATCGAGCCGATCGTCGGTGGTCGCTTCAGCGCGGCGCAGATCGGCGAGGCGCACCAGCTCCTCGAAAGCCGCAAGTCGACGGGCAAGATCGTCGTCACCTGGTGAGTGGGTAGCGGCTCGGCCGGCTTGTACGACGCCGCTTGAACCTTGTACCCTGCTTTGTTCATGCAGACTTCCGGGGCGGTAGTTCTCATCACTGGGGCGTCGAGCGGCATTGGTGCGGCGGCGGCGCGGGCCTTCGACTTGGCGGGGGCCAAGGTCGCGCTGGCGGCGCGGCGACTGGTGTTGTTGGAAGAGCTGGCCGCCGAGATGCGCAACGCCGTCGTCATACCGACGGATTTGTCGCAGCCGGCGCAGGCGCGGGCCATGGTCGAGCGCACGGTCGAAGAGCTCGGCCGGGTGGACGTGCTGATCAACAACGCCGCTCTGATTCGCATGGTGCGCTCGGATTCGTTGAGTGCGGCGGAGATCCGCCCGTCGATGGAGACCAACCTGATCGGCCCGATGGTGGCGACACAAGCCGCCGTTGCGGTGATGCGGCAGAACGGCGGTGGTCATGTGATCAACGTCGGCAGCCCGGGCTACCTCGTCGGTCTGCCGCTGCTGGCGCCGTACACGGCGAGCAAGGCCGCGTTTTCCGCCTGGACGCGCTCGATGCAGGCCGAGTGGGCGGATTCTTCGATCCAGGTGACCGAGTTCTTCCCCGGTCACGTCGACACGGCGAACAACCTCGACACGGATCTCGGGACCTTCGGTCCGGAGATCTTCGAGGATGCTCGCCAGAGTAAGTTGACGCGCTGGCTGGCGCGGCCGCAGCGCGTCGATGAGGTCGCCAAGCAATTGGTCGCTTGCGTTCGCAACCCGCGCCCGACGCTGTACTCGAGTCCATCGGCGCGGCTTGCCGCGATGATGGGTTTGTTCGCTCGCCTGCGCGTCCACCTCGCCTCGCGCATGGCGCGCTCGGTGCGAGCACATACTGGCGCGGCGATCTTTGCGCTACGGCCGCCGGCAGAGCTGCCGAGCGCTGCTGCGGAGAAGGGTAGCAGCGAGAAACCGGCTGTGCGCCGGGCTGCGGCGACCCCGGCTGCCGGGAAAACGGGGCGCCGGGCAACCCGGGATGCGCCGAAACGGGCGGCAGCCGCGAACAAGACGCGGGCGAAAAAGGCGACCAAGAAGACGGCGAAAAAGGCGACCGCGAAGACGGCGAAAAAGGCAGCCAAGAAAACGCCGGCCAGGAAAGCCGCGGCCAAGCAAGCCGTGGCCAAGAAAGCGCCGGCGCCGGCGGTCAAGAGAGCAGCGAAAAAGACGGTGGCGTTGTCGCCCGATGCGGCGGCGCGCGTCCGCGCGGCGGCCGAGAAAGCGGCGGCCGCGGCCGGCAAGAAGGAGGACGAGTCGACCGACTCGTAAGCGGCGATGGTGTTGGAAGGAGCTGTCGTTCTGGTTACCGGAGCGTCGTCGGGTATCGGCCGAGCGGCGAGCTTGGCTTTCGACGAGGCCGGGGCGCGTGTCGCCATGGCGGCGCGCCGGCGCCAGCGCTTGGCGGAGAACGCGGCGGCGATGCGCGATGGTCTGGTCATCGCTGCGGACATGACGGATCTCGACGCCGTCGAGGCGATGGTCGATCGAACCGTCGAGCATTTCGGCCGCATCGACGTCCTCGTCAACAACGCGGCAACCTCGCTGTTGTCGCCGGTCGACGAGCTGAGCCCCGAGGAGATGCGGCGTGTTCTCGATGTCAACTTCACCTCGGCAGTCGTCGCGACGACGCGCGCGGTGGCGTTCATGCGGCGCCAGCACCGCGGCCTGGTGATCAACGTCGGCTCGCCGGCCGGCTTTCTCGGCGTTCCGTATTACGCAGCCTACGCTGCCAGCAAGGCGGCGATGCACGGCTGGACGCGCACGCTGCAGGCGGAGTGGGCGGGGTCGGAGATCTTTGTCTGCGAGTATCAGCCGGGAGTCGTCGATACCGAGTTGGCGCGCGCCGCGGTGCGCGAATCGGCCGGCGACGGGGCCGCCTCGCTGCTCGATCCGACGGCTGCGCCGGTGGCGCCCTTGCAACTGGTTTCGCCGGAGAGCGTCGCCGCCGATCTGGTCTCCTGTGCGCGCCACCCGCGGTTGACCGGCTACTCTTCGCGCGAGGTCCGTTTTGGTTCGGTCATCGCGTACGTCGACTGGGCGCGCCGCCGTCTGACCGAGCGCATGGCGCGCGATACGCGCCAACGCCTGGCAGTCAAATGAGCGAGCCGTCGGTAGCGCGGTGGCAGGGCGAGCGCAGTCCCCGCCAAGCCGAGTTGCGCGCGCAGCTCGAGTCGGAGGGCTTCGAGGTGTTCGCCTGGAGCGATCCCCCGGGCGCGCGCTACGAGCCGCACACCCACGATCACGATGAGAGCTTGTGGATCTATTCGGGCGACATGGTCTTCGGCATCGGCGGACGCGACTTCACGCTGGCAGCCGGCGATCGATTGTCGCTGCCCGGTGGGACGGTTCACACGGCCGTCGCCGGTGAGAGGGGGGCTTCCTACCTCGTCGGCAAGCGCCGCGCCTAGGAAATCACCGCGCCGGCGGATCGCCGCGCTGCAGCCCGGTCGTTTCCGCCAGACCCAACATCAAGTTGAGACACTGGATCGCGGCGCCGCAGGCGCCCTTGCCGAGATTGTCGAGCACGGCGACGAGGAGGACGTGTCCGGACGGATGGCCGATCACGCGTAGCTCGATGCGGTTGGTGTCGTTACAGGCCCGCGGATCGAGCGCGAGCTCGTCGAGCGTGTCGCCGTCCCGTTGGGGCAGGACTTTGACGAAAGCCTCGCCGCTGTAGCGTTGGTCGAGGGCTTTCCACAAAGCGCCGGCGCCGCTATCGGAACCGAGTTGGGTTGCGTGAATCGGCACCTCGACGCGCATGCCGCAGCGGAAGGGTCCGACGGCGGGCACGAAGTAGGGCTGGTTGGCCAGTCCGGCGTAGTGCAGCATTTCGGGCACGTGTTTGTGAACACGCCCGAGAGCGTAGGGGGCTTCGTACGGCAGTGTCGCCAGGTCGGGTTGCTGCCATTTCTCGATCAGCGCGCGGCCGCCGCCGGAGTATCCCGAGAGGGCGTGGATGGTCAGCGCCGCCTGCGCGCTGATGAGGCCGGCATCGACGAGTGGACGCACCAGGAGGGTGAACGCCGTCGGGTAGCAACCGGGGTTGGCCACGTATTTCGCGGCGGCGATGGCCTGGCGTTGCTCAGGCTGCAGCTCGGGCAGTCCGTAGACCCAGCCGGCCTCGACGCGGTGGGCGGTACTGGTGTCGATGATGCGCGTATCGCCGCCGGCGACCCACGCCGCGGCCTGACGAGCGGCGTCGTCGGGCAGGCAGAGGACGGCGATGTCGGCGGCGCGGATTTCCTGGCGGCGCAGTGTTTCGGTTTTGCGGTCTCCCTCGTCCAGCGTCACCACGTCGAGGTCGCCGCGCTCGGCCATCCAGTCGCGGATGCGCAAGCCGGTCGTACCGACATGACCATCGATGTAGATTCTTGGCGACACTGTTTTCGTCTCGTGCTTTGTTGACGGCATAGCAGCTCGTCGCTGCGGATTGTAGGACGGCTATTCCACGAATGAGCAACGACCGACCACGAATTGCCGTCGTCCTGTCGGGCGGCGGCGCGCGCGGCGCCTATGAGGCGGGAGTGCTGTCGTTCATCCTCGGCGATGTCGCGCGCCGCCTCGGCCGCCCGATCCATTTCGACATTCTCACCGGCACCAGCGTCGGCGCCATCCACGCTTGCTATCTCGCCGGCGCGCAGGCGGCGGATGATTGCGGCGAGCGGTTGGTCGAGGTGTGGCGCTCCCTTTCGTTCGATTCGGTCATGGAGTTGTCACCGCGGGCGGTGCTGCGGATTCCGTGGAAGCTGCTCGGCTTCGGTGGTTCCGACGAAATCGAGGGCGGCCGTCGACTGCAGGGGCTGTTCAACACGGCCGGCCTGGAGGCGCTGGTGCTCTCGGCGGTCGATTGGCGCGCCTTGCGCGCCAACATCGACAGCGGGCGGCTGGCCGGTCTCGCGGTTGCCGCGACGGAGATCGCCAGTGGCCGGTCATTCGTCTTTGTCGATTGCCCGGGTGGCGACGTTCCCGACTGTGCCGCCGACCCGTTGGTGGTGACTCGAGGTGCCCGAATGGAGCCGGTCCACGCGCTGGCGTCGGCGGCGATTCCGATGATCTTTCCGGCGATCAAAGTGGGCGAGCGCTTCTACAGCGACGGCGGGCTGCGCATGAACACGCCCCTGGCGCCGGCGTTGCGCCTGGGCGCCGACCGGGTGTTGGTCATCGGTTTGCGGCACGACTACGGTTCGCAGGAGCCGACCTTTGCCGACGAGCGCGAAACGGTGGCGCAGAGCCCGATCTACCTGGCGGGCAAGGCGTTGAACGCGCTCCTCCTCGACCGCGTCGAATACGACCTCGGGCGCATGCGCCTGTTCAACGCCATCTTGCGCAACGGTATCGACGCCTATGGCGAGGGCTTTCTCGAGCGCATCAACGAACCGATCATCAAGCGCCGCGGCCGTCCCTACAAGATCGTCGAGTCGATCTTCGTCCGCCCATCCGACGATCTCGGCGTGACGGCAGCCCAGTGCATGCGGTCGCAACTGCGTTCGGCCACTGGCGGCACCATCAAGCGAACGGTTCTGCGCTACCTGTCCGAAACGGACATGAGCGAAGCCGACTTTCTTTCCTATCTGTACTTCGACGGCTGTTTCGCCGAGCAATTGATCGACATGGGGCGCCAGGACGCCGCGGCGATGGAAGACGAGCTGGTCGAGTTCTTCGACATCTGATGGAAACCAATGAGCAACCAAAGCCGGGACGATGAACATCGCCACGATCGCGATGCCGGCGTGTGGAACGGTGTCTCGGTGGCGCGGCGTTTCGAGTCGCCCGATGGCCTTATCATCCTGGTCGGGCGCAGCGGGCGAGACAACGACGTGCTGACGTTCAAGATCGGCGCCGCCAACGACACCTGGATGCACGTCGCCTCCGGGCCGGGGTCGCACGTCATCATACGCAACCCCGACAACCTATCGACCCTCCCGCGCGACACCATGCGCTACGCCGCGGCGCTTGCGGTTGGCTACTCGAGCGCTCGCAAGGGCGGGCGCAGCGCAGTGCACGTCGCCCGCTGCGCCGACGTGTCGAAAGCGCGTGGCATGGCGGCGGGCAAGGTCTCACTGCGCCGCTACAAGACCGTGCAAGCGTCACCGCTGCGCGAGTAGGAGTTGCCGCACTCAGGTGCCGAGACCGCGAATCGCCTGCGCGTTGCGCCGGATTCCCTTCGCCTTCGAACGCGCGAAGGCGGTGTGGCTGTACCTCTCGGCAAAGGTTGCCTCGTCGATCGTGGCGAGTGCCTCCAGGTCGGGTGCGGCCAGTTGCGGTTGCGGCGCGAAGCGCGGCTCGCGCGTCGGCCGTGCGAACTTCTCGTTCCACGGACACACCTCCTGGCAGACGTCGCAGCCGAAGAGCCAGTCGGCGACGTCCCGGCGTTGCCGTGCGTCGAAGTCGCCTCGGTGCTCGATGGTGAGGTAGGAGATGCACCTTCGCGCGTCGAGCACGCGCGGCGCCGGGAAGGAGTCGGTCGGGCAGGCGTCGAGGCAGAGCGTGCACGAGCCGCAGTGGTCGGTTGCGAAAGGCGCGTCGCAGTCGAGAGGCAGATCGGTGAGCGCCGTCGCGATGAAGGTATACGAACCGATCGAAGGGTGGATGAGCATCGTGTTCTTGGCGATCCAGCCCAACCCGGCGCGCTGAGCCAGCTCGCGCTCGGGCACCGGCCCGGCATCGACGTAGGCGCGCGTCGCCGCCGGCGTCGAACCGAGATCGCGCAGGTGTTGCACGAGCTCATCGAGACGCTCGTCGATGACGTCGTGGTAGTCGTCGCCCCAGGCATAGCGGGCAACCCGCGCTCCCGCCCGCGGCGCCGTGCCGGGATGGTAGTACGAGGCCAACAGCACGACGGCCCGCTTCGCGCCCGGCGCAATCGACGCCGGATTGTCACGCTGTTCGGCCTGGCGGTGCATGTAGCCCATCGCCGCCGCGCAGCCGGCATCCAACCAGGAGCGCAGCGCCCGCCGCTCGACCGGGCCGAGGTCGCAGATCCCCACCGCATCGAAGCCGAGATTCAATGCCGCGTCTCGGACGCTCTCAGTCAAGCCGGATCGAAGCTCCTGCAGCGGCGGCATGGTGACGAGAGGAGCAGACGAGTGGACATTGTCAATCGAGCAGGCAACGCGAGGCTTCGATTTGGCACGGAGGCGAAGACTGTTCCACTCGTCGTTTGCGCCGCGACAGTCTATTTTGTAGTTGACGTTTCATAAGGGATTCTACGTAGACAGAATTTTCATAATCCTATTGAAAAATGAGGGGAGGGGCGATGTAGGCAAAGAAGCACCAGCCGGGAGGAAGCCATGGCAAAGAGCAGTCGTCGGGCAAGTCGCATTCGGGCCAAGCAGCGCAGGCGCGCCGAGCACGAGAGGGCGGGCAACCGCCGCCGCTTCCTGCGCCGCCTGACGATTGTCGGTGTGGGAGTCGCGGCGTTTCTCGTCGCTGGAGGTTTGCTGCAGGAGTGGTTGCCGTCGAGCTCACCCGGGAGGCGTACATGGCTGGGGTCGACGTCGGCCGATGCGTTTGAATCGACGGGGGGAGAGCGACCGGCAGCGGCATCGCCCGAGGCGCAGCGCGCCCACCTCATCGCACGGTTGGAAGCCGCCAAAAAGCGACGCCAGGAGCTCGTGGAGTGGCGTCGTGCGGTCGATCAGGCCCGTCCTGGAGCCCTCGAGCGTTTCGTCGTGATGCCGGCGCTGCCGGCAGGCAGCTCTGCTGCCCGGGTGAACGCGAGCAAGGAAGTGGAGCTCGTTCCGGCAAGCAAGCAGATGCGAGTGCTTGCCGAGCGTATCCAGGCATTCAAGCCATACGCCGACGATCCGCTGCGTCTGCTCGATCGCGAGGGCAAGGCCGCCTGGGAGCAGGTGCGATGATGAGAAGGGCCGATTTGCATGGTCTCGTAGTTGTTTGTGCCCTCTCTTGCTTTCCGCTCGTCGTGGTTGCAGATACCGGTAGCAGTCTCGGCGATCGCAGCGGCGAGGGTTCGACGCCGTTCTCAGGCCTGGCGCAGACGCCAGAGGCGAACCTCTTCACCGGAACGCTGTCCACGAGCATCCCCATTGCAGTGCCGCCTGGGCGCAAGAACATGACTCCGAAGTTGGTTCTCGAGTACTCGAGCGGTGGGGGCCCCAGCCCTTACGGGTATGGGTGGAGTCTGATGCTCGGCTCGATCCACCGGACCACGCGTTGGGGAGTCCCGAACTGCGACAACCCCCACTTCGACGACTTCGTGATGTCGATGCCGGGGGGCGGCTCGGCCGAGCTCGTGGAAACGGGCAGTGGTACGAATATCTATCGTCCCAAGGTCGAGCAGGGGTACACCGAGGCGAGGTTCCAGAACAACACCTGGACGGCATACGACAGCGCCGGCATGACCTACACCTTCGGCCCGAACAAGGATTCGCGGCTGGGGACGACCAACGATCCGCCGCTCGAGCAGACAAACCCGGATGGAACGTGCGACTTGCTCATGAGCGATGTCCGTCTCCAATGAAGGCAGCAATGAGTCCACTCAGGGCTTTGCCCGCGGAGCGGGTTTGGGGTTGGCAATCTTTGTGGCCGGGGCTGTCCTTTTTCTCTTTGGGTGGTTGTTTGTTGTGCCCATGGCTCTGGGACCCCTCTTCAATTGGCTTTGCATCCCCGGACACGAAATTTGGTTGATCGTCGCGGCTTTCGTCGCGTTTCCGGGCGGGATTACGGCAGTGTTTGTGGACTACCTGGTTGCGCGTGGTCGTCGCGTTGGCCTTGGGTTTGCTGTGTCCGTTGTTTCGTGTTGGCTCGCTGCCACGGCGGTCAGTTTGCTCACACTGTTCTTTTTTCTGTACCTCGTTGTTTACCCTCTCCTGGGTGCCGCTCTCTTGCTCATGGCCGCGCTGAGGGCTCGTGGTAGGCGAGACGTGGTGGCTGCTGCGGCTGCATGCATGATTGCCGCAATGGCTGTACTCACCGGCCTCGCCCGGAGCGACATCTGGTCCGACCACCCCCCGGATCTGATCGTGGTACTGAGTTCTCGGGCTACGGAAACCGACCGGCAGACACTACTCGGCTCGGTTTTGGAGCAGGCCCGCGTGCCGGCAGGATCTGACAATCCCATCGGGATCGACACCCGAAGTGCTGCCGGCCCGGGTCGGGTCAGGGTCAGCTTTCATAGCTCCTATGATCCGGCACTTCGGCTCGAATACATAGAGCGTGTGCGACGCTCTCCGCTCGTAGCTTCAGTGTTCGAGGAGCCATCGAGTAATCGAGTCTGTCGTTGAAAAAGTAAAAGGCGGTGATGCGAACCGAACGGTCGCCAGCAAATCCGTGGTTCAAGGTGGCCCATCCATTGGGCTTCGTTTGTGGTTGGTATTCCTGATGAGGTGAAGAGTGGTTGCGCGATGCGAACGCTCGCCAGCGATGCTGCGATCCGAGACTTACGAGAGCGACGCGAACTGCCCGACTCGAGGCCGAATCAGCGCGGCACGGGTTTCTCTCTTGAGCCCGATGCTATCAAATGGTAGCTACGGGGTCATGGCGCAGGTGCAGTTGGCTGCTCGTGTCGATGCTCGGGTGAAGGAAGCGCTCGACCGGCTCTGTCGTGCTCGAGGTTTGAAGATGAACCGGTTCGTCGAGGACGCCATCATCGACAAGTTGGAAGAGCTCGAAGACATTGAGGACCTCAAGGCCATCCGGCACGAGCCCGCCCGACCGCTGACGGCCATTCTCAAAGACCTCGGGCTGGATGGCAAGCTTTAGGATCGAAGTCTCCGCCACGGCCGAGAAGCAACTAAGGAAACTCAATCGCAGGGATCTGGTTCGCGTCGTAGTGGCGATTGAGGCGCTGGCAAATGATCCTCGGCCACCGGGTTGTCGCAAGCTCCAGGGGTACGACGATGTGTACCGAATCCGCGTCGGTAACCTTCGGGTACTCTACGCTATCGATGGCCGGCGAGTGATCGTGACCGTACTCAAAGTCGCGCATCGAAAAGACGTCTGCCGTTGACGTCCCACACGCTTCACCCTTTGAAGCCGGAGGAGGGGACGTGTGGGCGAGTGCCCGAGTTGGCAGCAATGCTCGCCGAACCTGAAACTCGCTGAGGTCAACTCGGGCAGTCGGGCACACGTCTCCTCCCTTGCATAGCGTGCCCACGAGCTCTGCGCTATCTGTACGGGGCCATCCCGGACCAGGGTTACGAGTTCAACGCAGAAGACCGCGTGTCGCGGATCTTCCATGCCTCTGGTGCCATTCGCAAGGTAGACGTGCACTACGACGAGAGCGGCCAGCAGGTGGCCAAGGTGGTGCGCGACTTCAATACCGAGGCCGTCGAGCACGTCTCGAAATACTACAGCCAGTACGCCGAGGTCACGGCGGAAGTACTGGCGACCACGACGGAGCGCAAGACGCTGAAGTCCTACTTCTTCGGCGGACAGCGCGTCGCTACGAGAATCAACGACGGGGCTGCGTGGGAGACCGCGCCACTTGCCTCGCTCGGTGGTTGGAATCCGGTCCAATTCGCCACGGCGTGGGCCGGGAGACCGGTGCTAGTGGTGGGCCTGAGCACCGGAGCGCAGTCGGTCGCGGCTGCGAGCCTTGCTCTGCTCTTTGTAACCCTGTTTCTCCTGCCCCCAGGGCGCCGGCGGCGTGCGGTGGTGGGGTTGCGGGTCTCCAGAGGACCGGTGCTCGGTATTGCCATTCTGTTTGCCACGGGCACGATCCCCATCCCGCTGCTGATCCAGCCGGCGCAGGCGTGCACGGGCTGCAATTGCCCGACACCGACGCCGACACCGCCCGAAGAGCTGCGCTACTTCCACTACAACCACCTCGGCTCGCCACTGATGATCACCGACGGGCCGGCACGCTGATCGAGCAGATTCGCTACCACCCCTACGGCCAGGTGCGCGGTCGCAAACTAACAAACTAGCAACGTCCCCTGTGAGCGAAGCGAACGTATCGTCTTCCAATCGATCCAACGGCCCAGAAAGCGGCCCGACTCTCCCGGGCCCATTTGATTCGACGGCAGCGGTCGAGTTCATGGCGATCGTCTGGCTTCGAAGGCGACGCAGCCAGCTGCGGTTTTCGCTTCGACCCCATCGGCGAGTCGGCCCTCGAAGCAATTTCGGTCGCGGCCGTTGTCATCGGCGAGTCGGGCAGTGACCCACACTACGCGCTGGGACGACTGGTCGACCACGACCGCCCGATCGGGCAGATCGTCGAGATGCTCCAACCAATCCGGCAGGGGCGGCACCATGACCCCCTACTATACCCTTCCGGCACAAACCAAAAATGGTGACTCATACCGACAGAGACGGAAGTCCGCGTCCCTATTCCAAGAAGCGGCCATGCGTGATGGCCGTAACCGAGTTATACACCAGCTGGTGGCCGCACAAGATTCTGCCGCAAGAGATTCTCTTGATTCAATTGAGCGCCACGAAATCTAGTGCGGCCCTCTGGGCCCTCATCTCACTACGACCAATTTTCTTGACAAATCGGTGGCCAGGGGACTAGCGTTCATCATACGCCTTTACGAACCAAATGGATTCTCCCAAGACACGGATCGCCTCGCGCGCTTGTGCTTTTGGCCGTAGCGGAGCAAAGCTCGCGGTGCTTGTCATTCTGTCGATTCCGCACAGTGCGATTGGGCAGTCGATCTCTGTTGGTTCTGGCGCCGGCGAACCCGGCTGGATCATTCCCGTTGACGTCACGCTGACGACGTCTGGCCAGAGCGTCGCGGCGTTCCAGCATGAGCTCTACGTTGACCCACTCAAGACACCAATTGCTTCGACGGCCGACGGAGACCCCGATTGCGTTTCGGCCCCGGGCAGTTCCAAAGGGGCCAACTTTGCATTTCATCCTGTCGGCTGTGACCCAGGGGAATGCCACACAGTTCGAGCGGTCGTCATCGACGAGGAAGCTACTAGCCCGATGTCAGACGGCATTGCATATACATGCAACTTCGAGATCTCGTCCGATGCGGTTACGGGCAACACGTACGTGATCCTTGTAGGGGAACTACACGCCGCAGGGCCTGCTGGAACCAGTGTACCCCTCGGTGGCTCTGGCGGCTCCATCGTGGTCACCGAGTCCTGCGGCCAATGTGGGTGCCCGTAAAGGGAGACGCTGTGCAAGGCGCGAAGGCAAGCGAGGGCGAAGTGAGCGGGCCGCGATTCGGCAGATTGGCCATTCACCTCAAAGCCACGCTCGCAACCGTGGCAGCCTTCGCCCTGATATCGCAGCAAGCATCCCCCGCAGAAGTTACGCCCCGCCTGGCAGTCGAGATCCGTGGAAGCTGGAACGAGGATCCCCAACAAGAAGGTAGGCTCCGAGGCAACCTCGTCATCAACGACCAGACGGGGCATGTCAGCGGCTCGGCCAGCCTTACAGGGCATCCACGCTACCCCCGCTTGAATCTGAGTGGAGAGATTGGAGTCGCGCACATCTCGCTGGAGGCGTTCCAACCCAAATCTGGCGTGCCTGTTGGCAGGCTGACAGGGATCATCGCCAACGGCAGGGCAAGTGGAGCACTCGACTTGCCTGGTGGGTCGAACGGAACCTGGACCTCGGCCCTGCGCTCGAAATCCAAGCCGCGGGAGTCCGGGGGACTGCGCACCGCATTGAGAAATGAAGGTCCGCAGAAGGCGTTCGTCATCCTTGATGCCCGAAACATTAGAAGGGAGGCTGCCGCACTACGCCGGTCTCGTGGGGTTCGCGCGGATGATGCGGCGGTTCGAGCGCACAAGCGTTCGCGCTATTCCGAGATCAAAGGGGCAGCTCTGAGTGGAATCAGCGGCATACAGACAATCAGAACGTTCGACGACTTCCCAATGAGTCTAGTGCTCATCGACGACGAGAGAGCCCTGAACCAACTATTGAGACACTCCGCCGTCCGCAAGGTGAACGCCCCGATGCGGATCTACCCAGAGCTCGCAGAGAGCCTGCCCTTGATTGAACAACCCGCCGCTATTGCGTCGGGGGTAGGTGGCGATGGAATTATCACTGCGATCATCGACACCGGGGTGGACTTCGTCAATTTCCCTGCATTCGGAAACTGCACGATCGACCCTAGCGCAGAGGGAACTTGCGGTGTCGACGCTACGAACCAAAATTGCGGTATCATCTTCTCTCAGGATTTTACGAACGTTGATGACGACGTATGCGACGATCCGGGGATGGAGCACGGAACCGGCGTAGCCGCTGTCGCGCTGGCAACCGCCCCGAACTCGAAGATCGCGTCCTTCGACGTCGCCAACCTCGAGGTCATAGACGGCAAACTCACGCAGGTCTATGACGAAGTTGCGGTGTGCGATGCAGTGGCCTGGATCATCGATGCCAACGTTACCGGCATGTTTCCAGGGCGCCAGATTCGTGTCGCGAACATGAGCTTCGGCGGCGATCTATTTGACGAGGTTTGCGACGATTCAACCTTCGCAACCATGATCGCAGAGCTCATCGACAACGGAATCCTAGTTGTCGCATCAACCGGCAACGAAAACTTGACGGACCAGATTAGCTCCCCTGGGTGTGAACCGGACGTTGTCCGCGTCGGGGCTGTGTATGACTCTGATACCGGGGCAGCCGACTTTGGGATTTGTAATGATCCGCAAACCTCAGCCGATATGGTCGTG
The DNA here is from genome assembly GCA_965216585.1 of uncultured Binatia bacterium (SeqCode). Lineage (GTDB taxonomy): Bacteria > Desulfobacterota > Binatia > HRBIN30 > CADEER01 > CADEER01. Next base: position 3,807,747 of record CBDCGC010000003.1, read on the forward strand.
TGCACATCGAACTCTGCTTCGTTCCTCACAATGCTATCTCCGGGAAGCATCATCAGCACCGCAGGACTGGACAACGAAGGTACGTCATTCGCCGCGCCCCATGTTTCAGGGGCGGCGGCGGCAATGATGGGGTCGACTAGTCCGTTCGCTGGCGAAACTAGCATCGCGGGGGGACCCCCAATCGAAGACATCCGATCCGCACTAGACTGCCTCACGGCTCGGCTCAAGAAGAAGGGGGACGATGTTGTCGACTCTCGCACGACGGAGGTGTTCCCGCGCCTCAACATGAATGAGTCACTCAGCAGCCGTCTTTCTTCGACCGGTGATTGCAATGCAGACGGCGAGGTGATCGTTGACGAGCTCATGGTCGGCGTCAACATCGCATTGAACCAGCAGTCGTTGTCGACTTGCCCATCATTCGACGCAGACAGTAGCTCTAGCGTGACCGTCGACGAAGTCATTACCGGGATCAACGTTTCCCTTACGAGCTGCGCCCTTGGGGCGAGCGGAAATCCTTGATCGCCGGTACGCGGGCTCGTCGCGCAAGATTCGTCATCGGCATCCTTGCCGGCGCGACACACCTCTTCGCACTCGAGGTTTCGGCGCAGCAACCCGCCATCCATTTCTCGTCGGAGTTTGGCGGCAGCCGGCGTGACATAGTAACCGGCGTGACAGGCAACGAAACGGAAGTGCTGGTGGTAGGCGGCACTCTATCGCCTGATTTTCAGCCGTCGTCTGACTTGGGTGAGCACCAGGAGTCCCAGACTGGAGCGTTCGTATTCAAGCTCGGCATAGCCCACATGCCAGGGTTCGTGCTGATGTTGGGTAACGATGGTGACGCAGCTTTTGAGGTCGCTATGGCCCCGGACGGACTAGCCTTTGTCCTTGGGCAGACATTCTCGGCCACCTTTCCGGTCGTCGGACCCGCCCCGCAGTCTGATTTGCAGGGGCCCTCAGACTTGTTTCTTTCGGTTGTTGCTCCAGACGGTACGCTTCTCTTCTCAAGCTACCTGGGCGGGAGCGGAGAAGAAGTGCCCGGCGGGATCGCACAAGTCGACGACACGAGACTCTTGATTGGAGCTACAACCACATCTGTGGATCTACCCATTGTGAATGCGGCGCGTGCGGACACACTGCGGGGCGAAAGTGATGGATATCTTCTGATTCTTGACTGGGAATCGGGAGTCGTGGAGTTGTCCTCCTACATCGGAGGGACCGGAGACGATTCAATTTCCGGGATAGCCATAGTAGCAGGAACCCCTTGGATAGTGGGAACGACGAGCTCGGAGGACGTTGATGAGCATCCTCGCAGTCTACGCGGGGGAGGACAGGACGGCTTCATCGCTGCCGTTGCGCCAACGAGCTTAGAGACGACTTCGTTCTCCTACTTCGGTGGGCCCGCAGACGAGCGCCTAACAGCCGTCGATACAGACGGTCGAGAGTTCCTTTATGCGACTGGACAGGTTCGTTCTGCCGGTCTGGCTTCGGAGGGAGCCTACCAAGCTGACCTAGGAGGCAATAGCGACGCGATCATTATCAAGTTTGACACGAGATCTGAGAGGACTGTCTACTCGAGCTACTTCGGCGGTACGTCTGTTGCGCCGACTTTCGACGAGTTCGGCACGGCGATTCAAGCCCGGCCCGACGGCACCTTCGTCGTTGTTGGCCGAACAAACTCGGACGACTTTCCCTTGAAGGCTCCACTGCAGTCTCGCTCTGACGGGCTCTCGGACGGATTTCTAGCGAGTTTCGATAGCTCCGGAGTTCTCTTGTACTCGAGTTTCCTGGGCGGGAGCGCAAGCGAATCAGCCACTGCCCTTTCATTGACCACAACTGGCCGCGTGATTGTCGCGGGCAACGCTGGTTCTGACGACTTTCCGTTTATTGGCCCGCTGCTCAGCACAACCGCGGATCTCCAGCGGGGTTTCTTAACGGAGGTCTTCGAAGATGGACTGGACCTCTGCGCCTTTGTCGTCGGTGGTGACCCGGTAAGCGTTTTTCCAACACGCGTCGCTACCTCTGCGAGAAGCTTGGGCACAGTGATCGCGCGCCGCGGTCAGCGAATCGTCGGGGGCGTTGCTTCGGCGGACGGCCGCTTCCTCTATATGATTAACGCCGGAACCACTGTCGGACCCGAGGGCGGCAGGTCTGGGATGGAAGACGGTTCACAGCGATTCTCGCGCGGTATCACGATCCTTGATAGCGCAACTCTGGACGTCCTCGCAGATGTCGAGCTGCCACAGCGCCCACGGCGAGCAGCACTGACGTCTGACGACTCGACTCTTTTCGTAGTCGGCACCCGGGAGATCTATTTGATCGACACATCGTCCATGTCGCCCACATCGACGGTGGAAGGCTTGTCGATTCCAACGGACATCGTCATATCCCAAGCTACTGGGCTCGTGTATGCAGCTGACCTCGGGGCAGAGAGCATCGCGGTGCTCGATTCCAGCGGGGAGAGCGTACGAGAAGTGCAGCTTCCTGCTGGGACTGAGCCGATTGGGATCGGACTAGGCGAGGAAGACGAGCTCGTGGTGCTGGATGGCAACAACTCGCGGCTCCTGCTCGTTGACAATGCGAGCGGACGCGTTGGCAGTTCGATCGCACTCGAGGCAGCAGCTTTCGAGATCTCTGTGGCAGGCGATCTCGCGATCGTCAATCACGCGCTGCATCGTGGCTTGTACCGAGTATCCCTCGTAGACCTGATGACCAAAGCAGTTGTTCGCGAACTCGTGTTCGAGAGGCGAGTATCGGGGCCTGCATTACCCAAAGAAACCGGTACCGCGTACATGGTCGAAGAAGGAGGATCCTTCATACTGGTCGATCTCGCAACCGGAAACGTCAGAAGCAAGCAAGTCATCGGTCCAGCGATCGAAAGAGCTAGCAGTCTCGTGACGACGAGAATTGCTACAGGGTGCAGCATCGGGCTGTCTCTGCGATGCCCTTCGGATTGCAACGAAGACGCACAAGTTGCCATTTCAGAACTCGTGATTGCGGTCAGGATCGCCCTTGGCCAGGACGAGCTTGCGACATGCGAGGCAGCCGATGTCGACGGGAATGCCACCGTCGACATCAACGAGTTGATCGTAGCAGTCCGTGCTGCGCTCGATGGCTGCGAGTGAACCGACACTCAAGTCACAGGCAGCTGGTCGATGCTGCGTGCATCATCGGGTCTAGTCACCGCGAATAGATGGAGATGTGGTTGATGGCGCCGCTCCTATTCGGTTTTCGCTCCTACACTGTATTACTTGCCGTCGCTATCGTCTCGGCCACGCTGCTCGCCCTTTGGTCAGCGACGCGCTCCAATTTGAGACTCGCGAGGTTCGCTGCCTGGGACGCGGTGCTCCTAGCGATGTCTCTACTAGGCGCAAAGCTCTACGCAATCGTCGAGTACGGCAGTGTTCCCACATCGCTCGAGGAATTCTCCAACACTGGCCTGCGACTCAGCGGAGGGGTTCTTGGGCTGGTCGCCGGCGGTCTCCTGATGGCTGCCCGTTCGACCATAGTGAGCGTATGGCAGATGGCCGATGTAGTCGCGCCGAGCTTCGCTTTGGGCCTCACGATATCCCGAATCGGATGTTTTCTGAATGGGTGTTGTACGGGGAGCCTTTGCGCGCTTCCCTGGGGTGTCTCGTTTCCCCGTGGTTCGAGGGCATGGAGGAGCCAGGTCGGCGACCGATTGATCAGCGTGGCGGAGGCGCAGAGTCTCTCAGTTCATCCACTTCAACTCTACCTGGCATTTCTAGGGGTCAGTGTCGCGATCGGACTGGTGCTCTACACCCCTAGGAAGCGATTTGACGGCGAGATTTTTCTACTGTGGCTCATCGCACATGGAATCGGAAAAGCACTGCTCGAATCGCTGCGACATCCTTGGGAGGCTCATCTCCAACTTGGCGCAATGGGAATGGCTATCTTCGGCGCATCCGGTTTCTTCCTCATCGCTTGTAAACGGTGGTTGAAACCCGCGCGAAAGTGACGAAAAGCGCGGGCATCCCCAAAAAGCTTCACCGAGGGCTCTTGTCAGGGGAAAGGCACGATCAGGTGGCGTAGGGAGCCGAGGCGACCGGAGCCACCTGATCGCGGCGACGTCGGAGGTGGCGAGGCCGGCCGAGGCGAGGTAGGGAAAGCAAGCCTCGCAGAAGTAAGTGAAGGCCCGGGGAATCGCCCCCGAGCCTCCGAACCTGAAGTGTTGTGGCCGGAGCAGGAACTCCGACCAAACGCAGAGAGCATGACGTGCTCGGGTTCGGCTGTAAAGAGCGGGGCAGCGCGAACCTGAAGTGTCGAAGTCCTCGGAGTACCGGATCTACAGCTGCCAGCGCTGCGGGGTAATCCGTTCGCTGCGCTCACAGGGGACGTTGCTAGCTTGTTAGTTTTCTTCGGTAGGCGGCGACGCTGGCGCGTGAGATGCCGAGATAGCGCGCAACTTCCACCGGGCGTATCCCTTTCTTCACCACCGCCAGCTCCACCAAGGCGCGCCTCGCCTCGCAGACTTCGCGGCTACGGCCACGGTTCACCAGGGCTTCGACTTCAACTCCGGTCGCTCGCGCCACCCGTCTTGCCAACTCCGGGAGATCGGCGCCTTCCAGCTCGTATCGCACCTCGCGGTCAACCTTCGTTCGTTTGGCCGCTCGAGTTGCAAAGTGGTTGTCTCCCAGCACCTGACCGCCGAACCATAGATTCCTTGACCGCTCCGGCGCGGGCGTGGGCGAGGTCGATCGGGGCCACTGCCTCCGCGTGGACGGGAATTCTATGCCGGGATTGGCGCGATTGGATTTCGAGGGTGGGCTCTACCACGTGATCGGCCGCGGTGTGGAGCGCGCCGTGAGGTCGTACAATGATGTTGCGCAATCGGGCCGTTGGTCCGTTGCACGCGTCGCAACGAGGTGGACCAAAGAATGACGGCACGGCGACCTTTCTAACCTTCAGTGCGTCAGAACAGGGGTAACACTGTTAACGCGTCGCCAGATCGCCGAGAGCGCGATATCCTCAAGGGCGCCAGGCAGCAGCTGATCGGCGAGTGTGCTCGCAGCGGGGGACTTGCGAGAGCGCCAGATGAATACGACCAGTGTGCGCTCCGTTCTTCGGCCGGCGGAGCCCCAGCAAACTAACAAACTAGCAACGTCCCCTGTGAGCGAAGCGAACGTACGCAAGTCCTTCGACAGCGGCGAGACGCTGCTCGAGGAAAAGGCGTTCATGTACGACGGTCTCACCTCGCCCGGAGCATTGTTCGCCGGTGACGCAACCCGCATCGACTCGCATTTGATCAATGCTACCGAGGACCGGTGGGTGTCGACGCTGCATGCCTACGACATCTACGGCAACATGACCGAGATGACCGACCCCGAGGGGCGGATCACCAAGAGTGAGTTCGACACGGACGGTGCTGGCTACCATCTCTACCCGACGCGAGTGACCGAGGCCTACGGCACCCTCGATCTGGTGAGCGAGACCGACTACGACTACTTTCTCGGCAAGCCGACGGTGAAACGCGGGCCCAACGAGCTGGCAAACGGCACCGAGCACCGCACGGTCTACGACTCGGTGGGTAGGATCTTGGAGGAATACCTGCCCGAGGACGTTTTCGACCCCGGCGATCCGAGCCTCAGCGACCCCACGGTCAAATACGAGTACGACTTCCCCGCCGACCCCGGCAGCGGCAACGTGTGGCCGCTGGCCAAGGCCAAGGTGACCCAACGCCAGTCGGGGCAGCAGCGCTGGGTGCAGAGCTACGTCGACGCGCTGGGGCGGGCCCGGTACGCGGTCAGCCCGCGCGTGGTGGCGGGCTCGGTGGTCAACGTGGTGAGCGAGCACGTCGAATTCGACCAGGGCGGCAACGTCATCCGCCGCTACGACCCGTACCCGGATGGCGGGGCGAGCGCCGGCAGCATGACCTACGACTACAACCTGAACGGAATACCCGGCTGGACCGATCCGTTCGGCCGCGTGCGCACGACGGTCGGGCAAGACGGTACGCCACTGAGCATCGTGACCTATGCGGGGCCGATCACCTCGACCATCGATGCGGCGGGACTACTGGTCAAGACCGAGACCGACGGCTTTGGGCGCGAGATACGCACCGAGACCTTCGCTTCGGACTTCACCCTCTACTCGGCCTCGCAGTCGGTCTACGACGGGCTCGACCGCCTCACCGAGCTCTACCAGAACTGCAGCGGCGCCGGGATGACGTGTGCGGGCAGTGGTGACGTGCCGGTCAAGGAGATGACCTACGACACGCTGGGGCGCAAGACCCAAACGGTCGACCGCGATTCGGGCACCTGGAGCTACGGCTACGACGACGCCAACAACCTGCTGTGGCAAGAGGATCCGAAGCCCAACCAGCACCTGCAGTTCTGCTACGACGAGCTGAACCGGCCGACGCACAAGTGCTCGCTCGACAGCGACTTCGACGGCAACCACTACGCCTGCCTGCCGGTTGCGTGCGGCGGCGACGTCGAGGTGTACTACGAGTACGACGACCCGGCCGTGGACAACTCGCTGGGGCGGGTCACGCGGGTGACCGACACCGCCGGTGAGCACCGGGTGCTCGGCTATGACGCGCGCGGGCGCCAGACGGGTGCGACGCGAGTGATCGACGTCGAGGGCCAGAGCGGCGAGGCGACCTTTCTCTACGAGTACAACCAGCTCGACCAGGTGGTGGAGATGACCTACCCCGACGGCGAGGTGGTGCAGATGACCTACGACGAGAGCGGGCAGCCGACGACGCTGTGCAACACGGGCGGCTACTTCTACGTCGAGTCGGCGCACTACGACATCTTCGGGCGGCTGACCAGCATTGCAAAGGGCAATGAGCTCGTAGACGAGCGCACCTATTACAGCGCGGCGGCCGACAACAACCGCCTGGAATTCATCAAGCTGGCCAAACCAGAGCTCAGCAGCACCTTCGAGCACATACAGCAGTACGGCTACAACGACCGGGGGCAGATCACCTCGATCACCGAGATCGATCTCCCCAGCCCCAGCCTGCTCGGCGGCAACTACAACTACGATCACTACGGGCGCCTGACCCGCTTCACGCCGAACAACACCGCGCTGCCGCTGCGGGACTACGCCTACGACGCCTGGGGCAACATCACCGACAAGGCCGGGGTGACGATGACCTACGACGCAGCGGGGGCGCCGCATCAGATCACCCAGATGAACGGCACCCCGATGCCGGGGATCGGCTACGACGCCAACGGCAACCGGGCCCTGCGCTATCTGAGCGGGGCGATTCCGGACCAGGGGTATGAGTTCACCGCCGAGGACCGGGTGAAGCGTATCTCGCAGGTGGCCGGCACGCCGCGCAAGATCGACGTTCTCTACGACGACGGCGGCCAGCAGAAGGCCAAGGTGGTGCGCGACTTCAACACCGAGACGCCCGAGCGCATCTTCAAGTACTACAGCCGGTACATCGAGGTGAGTGACGACGTCACCGCGGTGGGGGCCGGGGCCAAGACGCTGAAGAACTACTTCTTCGGCGGCCAGAGAGTGGCCACGCGGATCGAAGACGGAGCGGCGTGGGAGACGACCCCGCTGGCAAGTGTGTCGGGGCCTCAGCTCATCGAGCTGGCAGCGAGCTGGGTGACCGACAGACCGGTGGTGGTAGTCAAGCTCTCGGGCACGGCCACCGGCGTGGCGGCAGCCGCGGTCGCGCTGCTGGCGGTGACCCTATTCCTCATGCCACCGGGCAGGAGGAGAAGGGCGGTGGTGGGCATCCGCCCGAGCCGCGGTGCGGCCCTGGGGCTGAGCATTCTCTTCGCCGTGGGCACCATCCCGCTACCGCTGCTGATTCAGCCGGCCCACGCCGAATGCGAGGGTTGCGAGTGCCCGACGCCGACCCCGGCGCCGCCGCAGGACCTGCGCTACTACCACTACGACCACCTGGGCTCGCCGATCATGATCAGCGACGCCGCCGGCGACGTGAGCGAGCAGATTCGCTACCATCCCTACGGCAAGGTGAGCGGACGCTTCGACGCCGATGACAACCCCATCGCCGAGCCCGGTGTCGACGACGTGCGCTACGAGTTCACCGGCTACGAGGCCGAGCGCACCTCCGGGCTGCTCTACGCCAACGCCAGGTTCTACGACCCAGAGCTGGCAAGCTTCCTCACCCACGACCCGGCCGCACAGTTTTGGAGCCCGTATACGTACACCAACTGGGACCCGGTCAACCTGGTCGATCCGAGTGGTGCCGAGGTAGTCACTGGAATCATTGTTGCGGCGATCATCGGGTTCTTGGTCGGCTTTGGCCAGGCGTTGGAGAACGGCGCCAGTTTCGAGGACGCGCTCGTCGCAGGAGTGATATCGGGCGCCATAGCGGCGGTGTCGGCGGCCGTACTCGGTCCGATCGGTGGGGCAGTGAACGCTGCGGCGGCAGAGGGTGCATATCTGGGAGCCGTGGCCTTCTACGGTCTCTCAGGTGGCGCGGCCGTGTACGGAACGGTTACCAGCTTCCAGAACGGCCAGAACGTGGCCGGAGTCGCGGGGGCGGTTGGTATCATTTTTCTCGCGGCGGGTGCGTACGGTGCCTACAAGGATTACAAGCGGTATGTTGCGGCGATCGCGTCGCGACCTCCTGCCGGCGGTCAGGTTGGCTGCGGTGGCACTTGCAGTGAACCGGAATCCAACTTTACTCCTGCCCCGAAGGAACTCCTTGGAACCAGAGACTACTATTTGTGGCGCAATGCCAATGCGCCGCAGTCTTTTACCGACGGAGAGGGCCTCAACTACTTCACTGATTTTGGAGTGCCCAAGTTTGACGCGTTTCAACGGCTGCGGGCAACGGCCTCAGACGGCCTCAAGGACTTCATCGATAAGGCGGCCTTGGACTTGCAGGTTCGCCTTGAACGCCAGTTTGCTCGTGATCCGGGCATACTGAACTCGAGGGAGGGGGTGGCAAGAGCGGCGTTTGGTGTGCACGATCAAGCCTATCGCGGCGCAGGGTTTCGAGGTTTGTCTACGTGGGACAAGCTACGTGTGCTTCGAACGGTCGGCCCTGATGTTTTTCGGCCGAGTTCAATTGTGGAAGGATTCCAGGTGTACTTTCCACCCGACACGTGACCTGGTGATGAATATCTCCTTTGGGAATCAGATTGCGATAAAGGAAATGTAATGAAATGGAATGGCCGGGGATAGTTGCTGTTCTAGCGGGTACCGTATCGGGAATGTTCGGTAGTCCGACCATCTCAGTCGTTGGAGTAGTACCATCAGATTTCGCGGTAGACATTGGAGAGTGTGTCGATCGTCAGGCCCTGTTGTTTGGATCCGTGGTACGGAGCGATTCAAGGCATCCAAGGGGATACACGCAGGATGCAGGTGTACTCCGTGTGGCGGATAGCGGGACAATCGACTTTGTCGAACTTGGGCAAGGGTTCATCAGCAGTGCAAGCTGGTCTGGTGACGAGGTCGCGTACGCCGTACTTCGAGATGGCTGGGAAAAGGGGTCTAACGGTAGTCTGTTTCGCTCTAGGGATCGTGGTTTGCATTGGTCGAGAGTTGAGGGTGCACCTAGTGACCCCCGGGGCGTGTTGATCAGCCGGGACCGTCTGTATGCCTGGTCACGTAGTCAGGTATTTCGATCATTCGACGGTGTTTCGTGGTCGAAGGTGGCGACCGTTGGCCCGCTTGGACCGGGTGAGCTTCAGCCGGTAGTTTCGGACGATGGCAAACTCTGGGTCCCATCGGTCATGCGTGAACCGGATGGGTCTCATTCAAGTGTCGTTGTGAAGATCTCAGAGCGGCTCGAGGACATCGTTCATTTTCCGGGTTCCACAAAGATCCGTCGAATTGTTGCCGATGAAGCTGGGGGGCTGCTGGTGTTAGCTCAGGAGGACGATTCTAGCCCGGTCAGTTTGTTCCGTGTCTTAGGTGATAGCTCGTCTGGATTGCAACGGGTGAATGTCATCAAGTCGTTTCCTGCGTCGCTTCCTCTCTACTTGTTTTCCAGCAAGGGGCGCATCTTGGTGGTTTTTTCGAAGTGGGCTCTATTGGGTCCCAAGGACTTCTCGATGGTTAGCCAGGATGAGGGCCAGAGTTGGGGGAGAGGGGGTGTTTTGCCGGAGCGACAGATAAAGACCTATTGCGCCGTAGGGCATGACGGTGTTTGGATGGTCGGGAGTAGTGGCCGGATCTACGCACCATCGTCGTCGCAGGGGGCGGCGGTTTCAGCATTCCTACTGCGTCCGCGTCTCTTGAGAAGATAATCGCATCGTGTGGTTTCTACTATGGGTCCGACTATCCGACTAATCTGGGTCTTCACGAACAAGCACAAGCCGATCGAGTTGGCACATTCTCGATGACTGTGCTTATTGACGACCAAGTTGCTTCATCAAGATTTGATGTTGTTTTCGGAGGGATGTTGAGGTCAGAATGGCGGAAGCCCTCTGAAATCAACTTCTGCAGCTACGAGAACCTAACCGCGAGAGCTCGCGAATTGTCGGTAAACAATCAGAACTCGAAGATCGGCCCTGGTCTCAGATTTCGATACGGGCGAATCCCGGTCGGCTTGGGTAGGCTCAGGTGAATCGACTCAAACCAGGGCTTGTCGCAAGGAGTGTTCGCTGCGCTCACAGGGGACGTTGCTAGGTTGTTAGTTTTCTTCGGTAGGCGGCGACGCTGGCGCGTGAGATGCCGAGATAGCGCGCAACTTCCACCGGGCGTATCCCTTTGTTCACCACCGCCAGCTCCACCAAGGCGCGCCTCGCCTCGCAGACTTCGCGGCTACGGCCACGGTTCACCAGCGCTTCGACTTCAACTCCGGTCGCTCGCGCCACCCGTCTTGCCAACTCCGGGAGATCGGCGCCTTCCAGCTCGTATCGCACCTCGCGGTCAACCTTCGTTCGTTTGGCCGCTCGAGTTGCAAAGTGGTTGTCTCCCAGCACCTGACCGCCGAACCATAGATTCCTTGACCGCTCCGGCGCGGGCGTGGGCGAGGTCGATCGGGGCCACTGCCTCCGCGTGGACGGGAATTCTATGCCGCGATTGGCGCGATTGGATTTCGAGGGTGGGCTCTACCACGTGATCGGCCGCGGTGTGGAGCGCGCCGTGAGGTCGTACAATGATGTTGCGCAATCGGGCCGTTGGTCCGTTGCACGCGTCGCAACGAGGTGGACCAAAGAATGACGGCACGGCGACCTTTCTAACCTTCAGTGCGTCAGAACAGGGGTAACACTGTTAACGCGTCGCCAGATCGCCGAGAGCGCGATATCCTCAAGGGCGCCAGGCAGCAGCTGATCGGCGAGTGTGCTCGCAGCGGGGGACTTGCGAGAGCGCCAGATGAATACGACCAGTGTGCGCTCCGTTCTTCGGCCGGCGGAGCCCCAGCAAACTAACAAACTAGCAACGTCCCCTGTGAGCGAAGCGAACGTACGACAGCGATTGGGCCTATTAGCCCGAACGGCCGGTTCTTTGATCAGCAGGGTATAGTAGACTGGCTATGGGACACGCCTGGAGATCTGATTGCAAACACTCTTGGAAACCTGGTTGCAGTTCTTCCCGTTTCACCCGAAAGCGCAACAGCGCTAATCCGATATGGAGGACAAGTGATTCCCGGGCCAAACCACATAGACACGCACGTCTGCCGCAACTACGCTTGTGTGAGTGCGCCTGGGGGACCGAATGGACTACCTTAGTGGAAAAAGTCGGACGGCCTTTCGAGTGAAGAGTACGATCTCTGATTCTTCGGTAACCCGGTTCGCGTTAGTTGTTGTCTTCGTAATGGCCGCATCGGGTTGTGGTCTGTGGCAGGAGACATGGCTAGGGATAGTTTATTCAAGACCCGTCTCGGATCGCGAACTGCGTGATCTGCTTGGAAAATACGTTCTAGTTACTTTTCGCTGGGAAACTTCTTCGTCGCTCCTGCACTCGATGATGATTCGCGGTAGGCTTGAATCGTTTTCTGGGAATACTATTAGTGTGCGTACACCTGACGGACGAGACGGGGCTTGCATGCCGCAGGCGCACTGGGAGTTCCTTGTCGAGGATGTGCGGATTTCTGTATCCCATGAAAAAGCGAGCACCGTTACGGTCGACCGTGCGTTTGTTGATACTGTGTTCCCGACCAACAGCAAACCGTGCCATGTACTGCAGTCCGTTCGCTGCGCTCACAGGGGACGTTGCTAGCTTGTTAGTTTTCTTCGGTAGGCGGCGACGCTGGCGCGTGAGATGCCGAGATAGCGCGCAACTTCCACCGGGCGTATCCCTTTGTTCACCACCGCCAGCTCCACCAAGGCGCGCCTCGCCTCGCAGACTTCGCGGCTACGGCCACGGTTCACCAGCGCTTCGACTTCAACTCCGGTCGCTCGCGCCACCCGTCTTGCCAACTCCGGGAGATCGGCGCCTTCCAGCTCGTATCGCACCTCGCGGTCAACCTTCGTTCGTTTGGCCGCTCGAGTTGCAAAGTGGTTGTCTCCCAGCACCTGACCGCCGAACCATAGATTCCTTGACCGCTCCGGCGCGGGCGTGGGCGAGGTCGATCGGGGCCACTGCCTCCGCGTGGACGGGAATTCTATGCCGCGATTGGCGCGATTGGATTTCGAGGGTGGGCTCTACCACGTGATCGGCCGCGGTGTGGAGCGCGCCGTGAGGTCGTACAATGATGTTGCGCAATCGGGCCGTTGGTCCGTTGCACGCGTCGCAACGAGGTGGACCAAAGAATGACGGCACGGCGACCTTTCTAACCTTCAGTGCGTCAGAACAGGGGTAACACTGTTAACGCGTCGCCAGATCGCCGAGAGCGCGATATCCTCAAGGGCGCCAGGCAGCAGCTGATCGGCGAGTGTGCTCGCAGCGGGGGACTTGCGAGAGCGCCAGATGAATACGACCAGTGTGCGCTCCGTTCTTCGGCCGGCGGAGCCCCAGCAAACTAACAAACTAGCAACGTCCCCTGTGAGCGAAGCGAACGTACGTCGCGCCACTGCCGCAGGAGGCGCTCGATGCGGCCGATGAGTTCATCCCCGAGCACTCTGGAGCTGCGCGGAGAATGAAGATTGCTGCCGGTCAACCGCCGGGTGGTGATTCAAACGTGTCTCTTGGGCCAGGTGAACGTCTTGCCGCGCAGACTGTGGGAGACACGGTATATGTCCCGGAGGGGCAACCGCTCCGGGTTGGGGATCTCGTGCACGAGTTGCCGCACGTGGCGAAGAACCTGGAACTTGCTGGAGATCCGACGGCTCTCAAATTGTACAATGCTGAAGTTTACTCTAGGCAAGAAACGCTCAGGGCGCAGGGTTTAAAAGGTCGAGCACTGCAGATGAACCACTTCAACGAGCGACCTTCGATCGGCTTCGAGATAAGAGCCCGGACACAATACCACTTTTCTGGTCCCGGTAGATGAGGTTCAACGGTTGGGGTTTGGGAATGACGCTGACTACAATTTCTGTCGTATGTGCAGCGAGCCTGTTTTGCGGGTGTGGGAACGTTGTTGCCTCCGATTGGAGCTGGATTCGGAAGAATAGCTGTAACAGAGAAGCGTTCTTTCGATTTCAAAGGGATCTGGGCCCGGCGAATCGTGTAAACCGATTGAGGGAATTCCTCCAAAGATGTCAGCCGGAAGAGCAGGTTGCACTCTTTCTGGGAGTTCTCGTGCCACCGGACGCCCCGCATAAGTCAGGGGAAGCCTCGATTGTTGTTGGGTCTGATTGCGATGTTGCGCAGGCGATTGTCGATCGACTGCACGAGCCGGATCTCGACCAAGCCCTATCCTTGCTGGGCTGGCTCTATTTTCTTCGAATGCATCGTGGGTGTGGGATTGAAGTATCCGCAGTCAAGGATCAGCTCGTATGGGTAGAAAGGCACGACGAATCTCGCTCGCTTGTCGACGAGTTCTTAGGGTGTATTGAGCATCGAAGGCGGTGTTTCGAGCGAGACGTAAAGGACAGAGTGGTTCAACCGCCGGGATCCCGAACGGAAAAAGGTGACTACGCGCCGCTGAATGCAGACCAGTTGAGATAGGGCCATGGTCTCAGATTTTGCGACAGATACGGGCGAATCCCGGTCGGCTTGGGGAGGCTCAGGTGAATCGACTCAAACCAGGGCTTGTCGCAATGGCGGCTTCAGCGTTGCTCGTTGGGGCTTGTGCTTCGGTTGTGCAGCGGAGTCATCCCCGCACGCGCGCGAGACCGGCAAAATTTGCGTCAACATGACTGAGATGACCGACCCGAGGGACGGATTACCCAGAGTGGGTTCGACACGGACGGTGCTGGCGCTTCCGACCGACTGTTGATGATAACCGCTGCTAGACTGCCCTGGAGAGCTTGCGCCGCAGACTTCCATCCGAAAGTCGTGAAATGTGAGAGTTCAATCGTTCGGCTATTTTGAAAGATTGGGATCGCAACTCCAAGGTGACTTGAAAGTTCGGTGGACTACGCCGCAACAGCTCTGACCGGCGTCGCGATCACCGCGGCGTTACTCGCTTGGTTGCTCCGCGACGAAGCCGTACACTGGGGCAACGTCGCCGCAATGCTCCTCTGCTTCGTGTTCGCCGGCTTGCTCGGCGCCAAGGTGTTCTACGTCGTCGAACGCGGCGGCGTGGTCTGGCATGACCTGGCCTTCGAGTTTCGCAGTGGCTACCGCTATCCGGGCGGCATCATCGGTGTGGTGCTGGCGCTACCGGTTGTGTGGCGGTGGTTTCATCCCGGCGTGGCGCTGGCCCGCTTCGCCGATGCGTGGGTGCCGTCGCTGCCGTTCATCTTGGCGCTCGATCGCATGTCCTTTGTGATTTCAGTATCGAGGTAGCGCCCGCGGAAGCGCGCATCCAATGGAAGGAGCCAATGACAGCCTGGTCGGCGCCGCCTCGGCGTTTGGTGAAGCGCGCGGGCTAAGTGTTACGGCCGCGGCTGTTGCGCTGTTGCCACGGGACGATCACCCCGAGTCGGCCGCGTTCCGTGTCGCCGACGGCAGATCGTTCTCCCGCGCCAGAGTTTCAGGTTGGCGCCCGCAGGACGGGATCTGAGTGGGGTCGAGTTGGGATCGTCGAGAATGCAGCAGATGATGCTTCGAGAACGAGGCGGGCTAGGTTGCAGGTTGCCGCCTTCGCCATGGCGGCGGTTGGTGCGGTCGGTTTGATGTTGCAGCGGCGTCGGGCGATCGCGGAAGGGCGGGGGGCGTATGTGGGGAAGAAATCGGAAAACGCGGCTCGTCGGTGAAGGGATTATCTCGCGCCAAGACGCCAAGTCGCCAAGGACTCGGTGTGTTCGGCGTGCGTTCGAGATCGCCTCTGAATCGAGCAACCCGTTGACGCCGTGTTTCACGAGTAATCGGTGGGTGTTGAAAAAGAGGCCCAGCGTGCATCCGAACAGAGCGAGCTCAGCGTCCCGGACGAGCAGGGTTCGAAACTCCCGCAGCAGTCTTGGCGGCTTGGCGAGCTTGGCGCGAGAAAAACAATCAAATTGGCGAAGCCACCATGTCCGGAGGTTCGGGTTGTCGGCGCGGCTCGTCGGCGACTCGCCCTCCCAAAGTTGTTGGGGGCGTGGGGTGTCGGATGTGTCTGGAGGAGGGTGGGACGGGTGCCCGAGGTCCCGGATTGGGCAGACTCAGGCGCTCTGTTTGGCGCGCATTCGGCCGTTGCGCCGTACGTTGGGGCGGCTGCGTCGAATCGCCTTGCGGGGGCTCACCTTCTTGCGGCGCATTTGCTCGAGTGCCTCGCGAACCGCCTGTGCCTCGAGGCCCAGCGTTTCGCAGACCACGGCAAAGGAAAACGGCGATTTCTGCTTGGTGGCGGTAACCCAGTACTCAGCTTCGCTGCGCAGTCTTCCGACCGGACTCAAGTAGCTTCGGATTCCGTCTTCCAATACCGCCAGCATCAGGGCTTTCGTTCCCGAGTACTGCGACGTACGCGACTCGCCGCCCGAAACCATTCCACCGCTCAAATCGAGATCCAGATCTCCAAGACCGACCTCGCTCGTGCTCATTCCGTTCGTCATCGCTTCAGCTCCTGCCTTAGTGACAATTAGTAGAAGCAAAGTCCGTGCCTAAGTGGATCTACTGAGGCACGTTTGAGCCGTTTTCACTAAAAGTTTGGATTATTGCGTCCCTGCGGGCGAAAATTGCGTTTGTGCCACGACTCTGCAGCGATGCGAGTGGGTTGCGAAATCGCATGACCGCGCAAAGTGTCAAGCGAAAAGTCGGGAATGTGACGCTTCTCCGACTTCGGGTCATGCCATGGCCGGCCGTTTTGGGCTGGCTCGGAGGGCCGGCTCGTTTCGCCGCGTCAGTCTTCGTGCCAGCGGTGGGGGCGGTCCTTCAGGCCGGCGAGGCCGAGGTCGTCGCAGAGGCTGGTGAAATCGGCCCGGCGAACCCCCTGCCAGCGCAGGTCGTCGAGGCGGCGCGAGATGTTGGCGTCGGTTCTCAGGGTTGCCAGCCGCTTGTAGAGCAAGGCGTCGCTCTTCTGCTCTCTCAGGTTTTTCGCCAGGCGCCTGGCGCCGCGCACTTTCACGTCCCACTCGCCTTCGTCGTCGGGGATTTCTTCGATGGCGCCGTATCGGCGCAAGACGGTCGCCGAGCTCTTGGCACCCCAGGCCGGGATTCCCGGAATTCCATCCGCCGAGTCGCCGGTCAGCGCGAGGTAGTCGGGGATGGATTTCGGCTCGACGCCAAACTTCTCCAACACGGCGGCCTGGTCGTAGCGCTTCTCGCGGATGCGATCGAAGGTGACGATGTGGTCGCCCTCGACGCATTGCGCCATGTCTTTGTCGGGCGAGAGGATGACGACTTGTTCGACCTCGCCGGCGAAGCGCGCTGCTGCCGTCGCCAGGGCGTCGTCGGCTTCGAACTCGCGCATCGGCCAGACGGTGATGCCGAGCGCAGCGAGGGCGCGTTCGGCCAGTGGGAACTGCCGCCACAGATCGGGGTCGATTCCCTCGCCGGTTTTGTAGCCGGGAAAGAGGTCGTTGCGGAACGATTCGATGACGTGATCGGTCGCCGCCGCCACGTGCGTCACGTCGGGCTCGCGCAAGAGGGACAGCATCGATGAGATCAGACCGCGCACGGCTCCGACTTCGCCGCCGCCGGGAGCACTCTGGCTCGGCATGGCGAAGAAGGCGCGGAAGAGCTCGAAGGTGGCGTCGATCAAGTGCAGGCGGGCGATTGGTTGGGACATCGCGCTTTGCCTACGAGCTGGCCCTCTCCTGTCGGCCGAGCAGTACTTGCGCCCCTTCCCAGAAGACGACGCTGGCGAGAACGATCAGGGTGACGACGAGGCCGGCGAGGAACCACTGCGGCGATGCCTGCTTCGATACGGGGTCGATCCAGGTCAGCGCGTTGTACAGTTGAAAGAGGAAGGCGGCGAGCGTCGTCACCAGCATGATGATGGCGGGAACGAGTGTGTAGACTGCGGATTTGCCGCGCCGGATCATCCAACAAGAGCCGACCAGCAGCGCCAGTGCGGCGATGAGCTGATTCGAAGTTCCGAAGGCCGGCCACAGTGCCGACCACTGCCCGGTGAGGGCGAGGGCACCGCCGCAGCCCGTCACCAGAGCGGTCGAGATGTACATGTCGTTGGTGCCGAAGAGCTCGCTGGTCAGGTAGCGCCCGATGCGCGTGCCGGTGTCGAGCGTCGTCAGGATGAAGGCGTTGAGCGCCATGACGGCGAAGGCGGTGCCGTAGTCGCCGAGGATGGGCTCGGTGATTCTGCCGTAGCCGATGCTGAAAGCGGTGATCGGTCCGCCGCCGTTTTCGCCGAGAACGTCGCGCAGGTCGCCGGCCGACAAGGAGCTGCCGACGCAGATGATGACGAGGACGCCGACCAGACCCTCGAGAATCATGCCGCCGTAGCCGACGCGGCAGGCGTGCGCTTCGTTGTCGATCTGCTTGCACGTCGTTCCCGAGCTGACCAGGGAGTGGAAACCGGAGATGGCGCCGCAGGCGATGGTGACGAAGAGCATCGGCCACATCGGCCCGGCTCGGGTTCCCCATTCCGCCGGGTGAAACTCGGTGAAGGCCGCGCTCTGCATCGCCGGCGCCGAGATCAAGATACACAGGATGCCGATGCCTATTGCAGCGAAGAGCAGGAAGGAAGCGAGGTAGTCGCGCGGTTGCAGGAGCACCTGCACGGGCGTGATCGAAGCGATGAAACAGTAGGCGAGCAAGAGGATGATCCAGAGCGACTCGGCGGACAGTCCAAAGAGTGCCGGCATCTCGGTGGGAAAGGCGTGGCCGAGGAAGAGTGCGAGAATCAACAGGCCGAGGCCGATCGCAGTCGCTACCGCGTTGGACGTCTCGGTTCGGTAGATCAGATGTCCGGTCAACAGGGCGACCGGGATCAACGCCAGCGACGGAATGACCGCATCGGGCTCTTTGATGAAGGTGCGCGCGGCGAAGATCGCGAAGACGGCGACGACGAGGACGAGTGCCACCCAGATGAACCACGAAAAGAGCAGGCGGGCGCGCGGTGAGATTTCCGGTCGCGCGATGTCGGAAATGCTGTGACCGTCGCTGCGCACGCTGACGAAGAGGCTGGTGAAATCGGCGACGGCGCCCATCAGCACGGCGCCGAGGAAGACCCAGACGATCGACGGTGCCCAGCCCCAGTAGGCGACCGCCAGGGCCGGACCGATGATCGGACCGGCACCGCAGATCGATGAGAAGTGGTGGCCGAAGAGAACCATCCAATTGCGCGCCGGCACGAAGTCGACACCGTCTTCCCGCGCTCGAGCCGGCGTCTCGCGCTCGGCATCGACACCGTATTCACGCGCGATGCGGCGACCGTAGAAGAGGTAGCCGGCGGCAAACCAACAGAGCGCTCCGATCAACAACCAAACCGAGCTCACGCGAAACCTCCTGGTTCTTCTGGAGCCCGGCCGGGCCCCGATTCGAGAAACAGCACCGGATATTTGACTGGAAGAAAGGCCTATGACAAGTTTTGCCGCGATGCGATCCGAACGCGGAAGAACGAGCCCGTCGTTCTTGATCGCTGCGCTGCTGGTTCTTCTAGTGGTCGGCGGTTATGCGGGCTGGCGCGTATTTCGCCCCAATCCGATCAAGCTGTCGGAGCAGATCGTGCGCCAGTCGCGCCGTGTCCTCAATGCGCAAGTCGGTGAGTTCGAACAGGCCCTCCGCGATCTCGAGCAGAAGAGTGGCATGGACGCCGGCCAGCGGTTGCGGGCGATCGACGAGATGGCGAACCAGACCAAGAGCGAAATCGATACCTACCTCGACGAGGCGCGGGCTCGTTTGTCGGATCTCGACATTCCATTGAATACGCACCAGAACCGCGCCACGCGATTGAACGAAAAAGCTGACGATGCGAAGGCGATGATCGATTCGCGGGCGTCGGCCAAACGCGATCAGCTCGGGGGCGGTTGATCCCACGCCCGTCGAAAGTGAGGACGGGCGCCGGCTTCGGGGACGCGTGGCGCCGCGCTATGTTCTCTCGCGCAAAGGAGCTCACCGATGGCACCTTCCGATCAAATTCAGTCTGTCCTGAAAGAGGAGCGGGTCTTCGCGCCGAACCCGAGCTTCGCCGCTGAAGCGCACATCAAGAGCGCGGAAGAACGCGCCGAGATGACGCGCCGGGCCGCTGCCGATCCGGAGGCCTTCTGGGCCGAGATCGCCAGCGAGCTGCATTGGTTCGAGCCGTGGCAGAAGGTGCTGGAGTGGAAGGTCCCCTTCGCCGAGTGGTTCGCCGGCGGCAAGACCAACCTCGCCTACAATTGCATCGATCGCCACTGTGACACCTGGCGGCGCAACAAGGCGGCGATCATCTGGGAGGGTGAGCCCGGTGACTCTCGAACCCTGACCTTCGCCGATCTGCGCCGTGAAGTGTCGAAGTGCGCCAACGTCTTGAAGAGTCTCGGTATCGAGAAGGGCGATCGCGTCGGCGTCTATATGCCGATGATTCCCGAGCTGGCGATCACCATTCTTGCCTGCGCCCGCATCGGCGCAACGCACAGCGTCGTCTTCGGCGGCTTTTCGTCGGATGCCCTGCGCGACCGGATGAACGATGCCGAAGCCAAGCTCGTCGTCACGGCCGACGGTGGCTTTCGCCGCGGTGGTGTCGTCGACCTCAAGGTCAACGTCGACGCGGCGGTTGAAGAGTGCCCGACCGTGAAGTCTGTTCTCGTCGTCCAGCGCACGGAGCAAGATGTGACGATGAAAGAGGGGCGCGACGTGTGGTGGCACGAGCGCATGGCAGCAGCGAGCGACGTCGCGCCGGCCGAACCTCTCGATGCGGAACATCCACTGTTCATCCTTTATACCAGCGGGACGACGGGCAAGCCCAAGGGGGTCGTTCACACCACCGGTGGCTATATGGTGCACACCTATGCGACCAGCCGCTGGGTGTTCGATTTGAAAGACGAGGACACCTATTTCTGCACTGCCGACATCGGCTGGGTGACCGGACACAGCTATGTCGTCTACGGTATTCTGGCCAACGGCGGCACCACCGTGATGTACGAAGGGGCGCCGAACTACCCCGAGCCGGATCGCTTTTGGGACATCATCGACAAGTACGGTGTGACGATCTTCTATACGGCGCCGACGGCGATTCGATCGTTCATCAAATGGGGCAGCGAATGGCCGCGCAAGTACAGGCTCGACGACTTGCGACTGCTCGGTACCGTCGGTGAGCCGATCAACCCGGAAGCCTGGATGTGGTATCACCGCGAGATCGGTCACGAGCGTTGCCCGATCGTCGATACCTGGTGGCAGACCGAGACCGGCGGCATTCTCGTGACCCCGTTTCCCGGCGCCACGCCGACCAAGCCGGGCTCGGCGACGCTGCCGATTCCCGGTTTGCAGATGGAAGTCGTCGATCGCGACGGCGTCAAGGTCGGCGCCAACGAAGGTGGTTTTCTCGTCATCCGCAAACCGTGGCCGGGCATGATGCGGACCATCTACAAGGATCCCGAACGCTTCAAGAAGCAGTACTGGAGCCAGGTCGAGGGCTCGTACTTTACCGGCGATGGTGCCCGCCAGGATGAGGATGGATACTTCTGGATCATGGGGCGCATCGACGATGTGGTGAACGTCTCCGGTCACCGGCTCGGTACGATGGAGGTCGAAAGCGCCCTCGTCTCTCATCGCGCCGTCGCCGAGGCCGCCGTCGTCGGCCGGCCCGACGAGATCACCGGCCAGGCGATCGAGGCCTTCGTTTCCCTCGAGTCGGGAAACGACCCGAGCGACGCACTCGGCGATGAGCTGCGCAAGCACGTGGGTTCGGAGATCGGCTCGTTCGCCAAGCCGGCGAAGATTCGCTTCGCCGATGCCCTGCCCAAGACGAGAAGCGGCAAGATCATGCGCCGCCTGCTGCGCGACATCGCCAGCGGCGAGGAGACGGTGGGCGATACGACGACCCTCGAGGACCTTTCAGTTCTCGCCAAGCTGCGCGGCGACGAAGAGTAATCCGCAACTGGGAGGACAGGCCGTATGTCCAGGCGCGTCGGGTGGTGTCTGGTCTGCTCCGAGATCGATCCATGTTGAAAGTCCACAACACACTGAGCGGCAAGCTCGAAACTTTCGAACCCATCCATCCGGGGAAGGTCGGCATGTACGTGTGCGGCGTCACCGTCTACGATCGCTCGCACATCGGCCACGCCCGCGCGCTGGTCGCGTTCGACACGATCTACCGCTACTTGCGGTTCTCGGGATACGACGTGACCTTCGTGCGCAACCTGACCGACGTCGACGACAAAATCATCAAGCGGGCGCAGGAGCGCGGGGTACCGGCGTCGCAACTTTCCCAGGAGAACATCGAGGCCTTCAATGAAGACATGCGGGTGCTCGGCTGTGAGCGACCCGATCTCGAACCGAAGGCGACCGACCACATCGCCGAGATGATCGAGCTGATTCGCGAGCTCGAGGAGAAGGAGCTGGCCTACGAATCGGCCGGCGACGTCTACTTCGCCGTCGACAAGCTTCCCGCTTACGGAAAGCTTTCGCACCGCCGGCTCGAAGACATGATGGCCGGCGCTCGCATCGACGTCGACGAGCGCAAACGCCACGCCATGGATTTCGCTCTCTGGAAGGCGAGCAAGCCGGGCGAGCCCGAGTGGGACAGCCCGTGGGGCAAGGGCCGGCCGGGCTGGCATATCGAGTGTTCGGCCATGAGCAGTCGTTACCTCGGCCAGCCTTTCGACATCCACGGCGGCGGCAACGATCTGGTCTTTCCTCACCACGAAAACGAGATCGCCCAGTCCGAAGGGGCGCGCGGCAAGGAGTTGTCGCGCTATTGGTTGCACAACGGCATGGTCAACCTGGGTACCGAGAAGATGTCGAAGTCGATGGGCAACTTCATGACCGTCCAGGATTGCGCCGCCGAGCTCGGCGGCGAGTCGCTGCGCTACCTCGTGCTCGGTACGCACTACCGCGGTCCCCTGGATTTTTCCCGCGAGCGTTTGGCCGAGCAGAAAAAAGTCGTCGATCGCATCTACGAGAGCCTGGCCCGTGCCGATGCGGCGCTGCCCGCCGATTGCCAGCCGGACCAGGCGATCGTCGATCAAGTCATCGGCGACTTTCGCGAAGGGATGGACGACGACTTCAATACCTCGAAGGGGTTGGCATCGTTCCACGATGCGCTGCGAGCCATGAATCGCCACCTCGATGCCGGCGAGCTGGTGCCGGCCGCCGGCTATCGCACGGCTTTGCGCCGTCTCGGTGAGGTCCTCGGCATCGGTGTCCAGGATCCCGCCGAATATCTCGACGCCCAGCGCCAACAGGGAATGTCGAGTGGCGGTATCTCGGCTGAGGAAATTGAGGGCCTCATCGCCGAGCGACTCGCCGCCCGCAAAGAGAAGAACTTCGCTCGCGCCGATGAGATCCGCGACGATTTGAAGGAACGCGGCATCATCCTCGAAGATTCGCCGGGAGGAACCACCTGGAAGGCCGGGTGAGGCGCTCCGCGCGATTGCCAGATGAGACCGGAATCGGCCCGGCCTGGGGAGTTTCTCGGGAAACTTCCCTCAATAATTCAGGTACTTGTAGCACAGGGCTCGACGGCGGTGAATTCGCCGTCGAGCGGCCCGTCGAAGACACATCGCGCAAAACGGGAGGTTTTCGACGATGTGGAGTTTTCAGGGACGTGCGGCCGCGGTTCTGGCGGCGGTTGGTGTCATTTCGGTCGTAGGCGCGCCGGCGCGGGCGGGCAGTGAGTTCGAGCACGCGTTTAAATACGAGCTCGGTCGCATCGCCGCCCACGAAATCGCGCAACTCGGGCACGCCATCTTTGGCGAGATTCTCTTTCCGCACTTTCACGGCGACGACGCCTGCTACTCGGCGCACGACGCCCACGTGGCGGACTACCAGGTCACGTACGTCTATGAGTATGCCGCACCGTTTTTCGCGGGGCATCGCCACTACCGCCATGCCCATCGATCACACGGTCACGTGCGCGAGCATGTGCATGCCTTCGGCGGCCGTCATTCGCACGGCCACGGCGATCGCTACAGCTATGTGCGCTACGCTCCGCAACGCCATTTTCGCTTCAATCACGTGCCGCGGTCGCGCCACGGCCACCACCACCCTCACCGATCCGTCCACAGGCGTGGCCACCGCGGTGATCGGCGCTACGGACATGCCGGCCGCCACGATCGCCGCCATCGGGTCCATCGCAAGGGCCACGTCCTCCACGATGGTCGTGGTCATGCGCCGCGGCATTCCGGTCACGACAGTCCGCGTGTCGGCCGCGCCGGCGACCGCCGGCGCGATCGCGTCGAACGTCGCGACGATCGCAACCGCCGCCGCAACGCCGACTACGTGCGCCATCGTCGAATGGAGCGGGCAAAGGCGCGCAACCTGCGCAGCCGCCCGGCCCAGGAGCGCGTGCGCGACCGCATGGCCAGGCAGCGCGCTCGCATGGACGACCGGCTGGCGCGACAGCGCTCCGGTCGCAGGTGATCGTCAGGCCGGCTCGGCGATGTGCCGTTCTCGCATCAGTAGGAAAAGCGGGTAGGCGCAGGCGAAGGCAATGGTGAAGGCGATCACCGGATAGATCCACCAGAAACGCATGCCGAGTTTGCGTGCTTCGTGAAACGACCAGACCAAGAACGTCAGGGTCGCGACGCCGATGTCGTTGGAAATCGACGACGATGCGCTGTTGGCGTAGCAGGCAGCGACGAAGTCGCTGACGCTGAAGGTTCCGCCCGCTTCCTCGATGAACTGCAAGTTGTAGTACCAGGTCGCCGCGAAGCCGACGACGACGAGGAGCGCGTAGACGATCTGCCGCGGGTTGAGGCCCATCTCATCCGCCTTTCATCGACTCGAGCATGGCCGCCATCTTCTGGTGCATCAGGTTGACGGCCTGCAGCGGCCGGATCATCACTTTGAACTCGACGATCTTGCTGTCGTCGTTGCAGGTGATGATGTCGACGCCGTTGACGTACTTGTCCTCGAGCTTGGTTTCGAATTCGAGGACGGCGTGATGCCCGGTGAGCACTTCCTTGGTGTAGTGGAAGTCCGCTTCGGATGCGTCGGTCGCGGTCGCGGCTGCGTCCTCACCGCCAAGCGTATTGAAGGCTGCGCCCAGGTAGAGCTTGGTGAGTTCCTTGCCGCGCTGCGGTGTGAAGACGATCGGTGAGAGAAAGGCGACCTCGTCGGCGAGGAGGTCGTCGAGACCCCCGGGATGTCGGCCGCGCAGGAGGTTCTTCCAGTCGGCGACCGTCTTTTCGATAGGGGATGACATGTGCTTCACCTCTTTTTGGAATGCTGATGTAGCTTGCCGGAGAGAGTGGTGGCAAACTATCCGTAGAACCGGTTGACGGCGGCGCAGCGCCGAGACATGATCCCCCACATGGCAGGGATCGACTGGTACTACCACCGCAAGGGTTGAACGTCTTGTACGCGAGCGTCCAAGTTTTTGGATGCCAATAGCATCACCGCGAAAGAGGTCGTGCCGGCCAGCCGCAAGCTGGGTCGCAAGGAGGCGGCGGCTATGGCCAAGCAGGCGTCGCTCGTCATTGTCGCCAAGGGCAAGAAGGTGAGCGAGTTCAAGCCGGCCGGCAAAGCCGGCAAGGATGTCGTCGACGCCATGCTCGGCCCGACGGGCAACCTGCGCGCCCCGACCATCCGCAAGGGCAAGACGGTCATCGTCGGTTTCAACGAAGACGTTTTGGCCGACCGCCTCACCTGACCGCCCGGGCACCCCTACCTTCGTCTTGGTTGGTCGGTCATGTCGGCTGCGATGGCGCGACTTCGCCAAAGTGCGAGCTCGCCTACCATGCGATCTGTCATAGTGTCATTGCGACCGCAGGGACCGCTCAATTCTCGACGGATCGCTCCACTTTCTGAAGTGGAGCCGGAGAGTCGATCTGGGGGGAGTCGAGTTGGTTCGCTGCTTGCAAGAAGGATAGGGCATGCTTGCGCAGTTTCCAGCGGTCGTACCCGGCTCCCGATCTCAAGCGGGATTTTCGATGGTCGACCTGGTTGTCGGCATGACGCTAGCCGCGGTCATCGCCGGGGTTGCGATGTTCGGCATCGGACCGGCCGCCGAGAGCTATCGCCTCGATGCTGCCGTCGAGCAGATTTCGCACGAAATCGCTCGCGTGCGGATGCAGGCGGTAGGTCAGAACGCGCGCGTTCGCTTGCGATTCGCCAGCGGCAGCACCTACGTGGTCGAGCGCAGCACCGACGGGCAGAGTTATGAGCCTACGTCCGAGCCGCGTGCGCTACCGAGTGGTGTCGTAGTCGTCGGTGGCACGTCGGTATCGGTGGACTTCGATCGTCAGGGCATCAGCTCGACGCGGGCCGTCGTGACGGTGCAAAACTCCGCCGGAACCAAGGTTCTGGAAACCAATCCGTTCGGCCGTGTGAAGATCAGCTGATCGGTTCGTGATGTGCGGCGCTGGTACGTGAACCTCGCCTGCTGATCGGCTGGCGGCATACTTCAACGCTCTTGGTTTTCACCAAGCGCACTTGCCCGGGTTTGATGCCTGCGGCAGCCAGTTGGACGCATATCTGGTGTCATCTACCTTGCGAGATGA
This sequence comes from uncultured Binatia bacterium (SeqCode), assembly GCA_965216585.1. Lineage (GTDB taxonomy): Bacteria > Desulfobacterota > Binatia > HRBIN30 > CADEER01 > CADEER01. The sequence goes on from CBDCGC010000003.1 coordinate 3,833,657, forward strand.
TACGGCGACCGTCTCTGAGAATGCAGGCGAATCGCTGCCCGGCGGGTCGCCGTGGCCGGGCATCCTCAAGGGAGGCAAAGCGCCTCCGAAGACACCTCGCATTGCATCGTTAAAGCCAAGTGAGTGGCTCTTCCGTCGTTGGTCGTAGATATGCCGCACCGGCGATGAAATCTCCGACCTCAATATGATTCGGCTGCTCACAGACTGTGTGAGAATCATTTCCATGAAGAGAGATTCACGAATGGGGTACCCGAACGTTTCCAAAAGTGATGTTGCCCAAGCGGGATTCGCTTTGCCGGGTGTCATCTTCCTGATGTTGCTTGCCGTCATTCTCGGCATGTCGTCACTGACCGCGTCCAGCCTCGATGTGCGCGCCTCGGCCCACTATTCGACTGGCAACCAGTCCCTCTTTGCCGCCGAGTCCGGGCTTCTCCATGCCATCGGAAGTATCAACACTTCCGGTGCGATCGATTTCCAGCAGGACATCGCCAATCGCTGGGCCGAAGTCTACGGTGAGGCCGCCAAGACGTTTCCGGGTGATTCCCGTGTGTCCTACACGGCGAACCTCGTCGCGGATCCGTCGGACCCAAAGAACGGTGGCATCCTTACGGTGACCGGCTCAGCGCCCTTGCGCGCTCAGAGTGTTATCTCGGTGCGCCTCGAAAAGGATGACTTCACCGGCAGTCCCGGGGCGATCTATCTCGCCAACGACGAGGCCGGCATGGATTTCAAGGGCAACGCCTTCGAGGTCAACGGCAATGATCACGATCGTTTCTCCAACGAGATTCCCGGAGGACTCTCCAAGCCTGGTATTTCCACCAGAGGCGACGCCGTCAGGGATGGTGTTGTGAACACCCTTAGCAGTGGCCAGATGGACAACGTGAAAGGGGAAGGATTCAGCCTTTCGCCTCTGAACCCAAGCGTCTTGAACACCGGCGGCCCTTCGGTTGGCGACATCGATCAGTTCGTTACCGATCTGTTGCAAACACTCAAACTCGCATCCGAATCGGCCATCGCCGAGCCCGCGCCTTCCTACGAGTTGGTCGACCCGTTGGTGAGTGAACCGGTTCTGGAGGCACCCCAGCTGGATTACACGCTATCCGACGGAACTACCTACACCAAGACTGCGACTCAGGAGGGCGAGCTGCTCTCCTTCGACAGTGGTGTATCGTACCTCGAGACGACGAAGACGTCCTGGGAAGGCAACGATACGCTGGGAACGCTCGATGCGCCGCAGATTACCCACATCGCTGCCGATCAGGTGCGCCTTCTCGGCAACGCCAGTGGAGCTGGCATTCTGATCGTCGACGGTGCCCTGGACATTCGTGGCACATTCGACTTCGTCGGCTGGGTGATCGTGCGAGGGAAGACCACCATTGAGGCCGATTCGAGTCTTTTCGGTAACGCGGCTGTCACCGGTTCGCTGTGGACATCGCAGCTCGAGCTGATGCTCGGCGGCAGCATAGTCGTCGACTATTGCCACGAATGCTTGCAGCTGGTCGACGGCATTTCACCGGGGAACTCCAACGCAGTGCCCCGCCCGATGCGCATCACGAGCTGGCAGGAGGTGTTCTGATGAAGTCCCATCTCATCGCAAGTGCAGCGGCAATCGTGCTCGCTATGCCCCTTTCACTATCGGCCGCGGACGATTGGGCGGAGGAGGCGGAGCAACATCTGGCGATGAAGGACGCAACCACCATAGATCTGATGCGCCAGCGAGCTGCCGCCAGACGCCGTGGTGATGAGAAGCTCGGTGCCGAGCTGCAAAAGAAACAGGACGCTCTTACGAAAGAGCGAGCTGAGCTGATGCGCGAGCTCGGGCAGATTTGGTGAGCGTCGAAATGATCAGAAAATCGAAAATGTGGAACGACCAGAAAGGGCTGTCCATCATCGAAGTACTTGCGGCAACCGTCGTCTTTGCGCTGGTCGCCGCCGGTTTCTCGGCTTCGACGATGTCGACCATCGTCGGCAGCTCGAGGACGACTCATGTGACCATCGCGTCGGCGCTCATCCACGAGCAGGTCGAGCGATTTCGCTCCCTCGACCCCGACGCAACACCGGTGGACTTTGCCGCCGGTCATCATGAGGATCCGAACAATCCCGTTACGTCGTATGGTGATGCCGGAGGGGTGTTCCGCCGCTCGTGGGATGTGACGGAGGTTACTCCGCGCAAGGGCATTGCTGAAGTCGTCATCACCATTGCCTGGGATGGTCCGCTGGCCGGTGAGTCGACCGCCATTACCTACGTTTGCACGACGTCGACGTGCAGTTGAGGAGTCATGACGATGCGACTCGATCAATCCGGTTTCACCACACTCGATGTCCTCGTTGGCAGCTTCATGAGCCTCTTTCTCCTGTTCACTGTGACGGAATTCTCGTTTACCCAACAGTCGGCGCTGCGCGACCAGTCGAAACAAGTCGACATGCAGACGCTGGCGCGCAACACGCTCCAGCTCTTCTCCCGCGAAATTCGCAGAGCCGGCGCTGATCCGACCTGCGCCGATACGTTTGATGGGCTCGCCCTGGCCACTGCGCAGCGGCTGACCGTACTGTCGGATCTCGACGGCAGTGGCGCGATCGAGGCTGGCAACGAAGACCTTTCGTATCGACTCGACCCCGAGACTTCGACTCTCGTCCGCACACAGGACGGAGCCAGCGACGATCTGATCGAGGGTATCGACATCGAAAACTCGGCGATTCGCTATTTCGACGCCGCCGGTACGGAGCTGGTGCCTGCCCCCAGCTTGAGCGCCGCCGAGCGCGATGCCGTGCGCCGCGTGCGCATGGAGCTCGCCGTTCGCCAGGGCGACGAGAACCCCCACATCGAGATCGCCAGCGACGTCAACCTGCGCAGCCGGTTCTTCCTCAAGGACACCGGTTGCTCGTAGACATCAACGGATTTTCATCTCCTCGGCTTCGCGCGCTTGGACGCCGTGTTTTAGCAGGAGGCCGATCAGTGCCAGCGTGTAGCCGTCACCGGTCGACTCTCCCGTCAGTAGGCGGGAAATACGCTTGGTGACGAAGCTCGTGAAGGCGCGTTGGACGACGTTGTTCTTGGCCTGCTGGCCGCGCTTGATCATCGCGAAGAGACGGCCGTCGTAGTAGTAGGAAGCGACGCGCTGCCAGGCTTTGATTTGTGTGAGCTGGCGTCGCTCGTAGCGTCGCAGCGCCGTCTGGCTGCCATCGAGGAGCGCAGTGGCGAGCGCCCGGGCGCCGTCCATGGCGAGGTAGAGGCCGCTCGAAAAGATGGGATCGACGAAGCCGAGGGCGTCGCCGGCCAGGGCCCAGCCGTCGCCAAAAGCGCGCTCGGCCGTGAGTTGGTAATTGCTGTAGCGGGCGACGCCGGTGACCCGGCGGGCGCCGCGTGTGACTTCGCACAGGTGCGGTTCGCTGGCGACGTAGCGGTCGAAGCGGGTATCGGCGTCGCCGGGGAGTGCTCGCCACGCTGCACTGTCGACGATGACGCCGAGGGAGACGCGACCGGGCAGGGGGATGCGCCAGCACCAGCCGTGCTCGAGGTGATCCATGTGCACGTGCCCGGCGTTGTCGACCTGCGCTCCTTCGTAGTGGGCGAAGAGGGCGACGTCGCGCCGTTCGCTCGCCTCGGTCGGTAGGTCGAGCAGTCGGGCGACGGCGCGGCTGCGACCGCTGGCGTCGACGATCCACTCGGGTGCGCCGCCGAAGTAGTCGCGCACGGCGTCGTCGTCGTCCGACGTGATGCGCAGCCGCTCGCCTTCGTGCGCGTGCTCGACTCGAGCACGCGTCTCGAAGATGCGAGCGCCAGCGCGGCGGCAGGTGTCGAGCAAGGTGGCGTCGAAACGATCGCGCGGCACGTTGTAGGCGTAGCCCGGTATCCGCCCGGCACTGTCGGCGAAGTGGAAGCCGACGACGTCGCCGTCGTGCAAGACGAACGTCGCCCCCGGCTTGTGCTCGCCGTACGAGCGGACTTCCTCCTCGATGCCGAGCTCGCGCAGGATCGGTACGACGGCGGGGAGCAGTGATTCGCCGACGATCACGTCGGGCTTCTTGCCACTGGCGAACAGACCCACGCGAACACCGGCACGCGCCAGATAGGTCGCCAAGGTCGCCCCTGCCGGGCCGCCGCCGATGACGGCGATGCCGTGTGCTGTCCGCCCGCGTCGTCGCAATGGCGCCGTTCCCTCCGAGACGACCAAGATGGCATCGCCGGCGGAGGAAATACAGTGATGCGTTGCGGATGCAGAGCACATTCAAGCACCGGCCGCTCGGAATCGAGGTGGCCCGACGACCACCTTTGCGGTGAGATGCGCGGATGTGGAATGGATGGGGCATGTCGGTGCATGTGCGTACCGCTCTCGCAGCGATCTTGATCTCGCTGCCGGCGATGGCCGAGGCGCGTCTGACCGGAATCACCGGCTATGCCGGCAACTTGGGTTTCTCCTGCACGAGCTGTCACGACGGCGGCGAGATCCCCACCGTGCGGCTCGAGGGTCCGCAACGAGTTCGCGCCGGTCAGCCGGCATCGTACCGATTCGTCGTCGAGTCCGCGACGTCGGCACAAGCGGTCGCCGGCTTCGACGTTGCCGCCAGTGACGGTACGCTGCTGCCGCGCCTCGACGAGGGGATGCGGTCGGACTTCGGCGAGCTCGTCCACAGCGCGCCCAGGGGGAGCGCCCGCGGCACGACGACCTGGGACTTCGAGTGGCGAGCACCGGCCACGGCCGGTCGCCAGACGCTGTACGCGTCGGGCCTGAGCGCCGACGGCAACGGCATGCGCACCGGCGACGCCTCGGCGTCGACGACACTGGTCGTCGATGTCGAAGCGGCGCCCTGTGTCGGCGACTGCGACGGCGATGGCGCCGTCGTCGTCGCCGAGCTCATTCGCGGCGTGCGCATCGCCCTCGCGCTCGAGACCGCCGGTCTGTGTCCGCAGATCGATCGCGACGAAGACGGCGGCGTGTCGATCGACGAGCTCGTTGCCGCGGTGCAGAACGCTCTGCGCGGCTGCGGCCACGAAGTGGAGCCGACGGCCACGCCGACACCGCGGCCGACGACGGTGGTCGGAACCCCGGTCGATTGCGCAACCGCAACCGCCGTGCCGTCGGGTGCGGCGGCGGTCGAATGGACGACCTACGCCGGTGATCAGCAGCGGAGGTTCTTCAACCCGAGGGAAACGCGCATCAACCGCATGAGCGTATCGACCTTGCGGCCGAAGTGGCGCTACACGACCGCTGCCGTGGTCACCGCCTCGCCCGCCGTCGCCTATGTCGACGTCCCCGGCGAGGGACGGATCAAGGTGGTTTTCGCTCCTTCCTGGGATGGCAACCTCTACGCCCTGCGCGCCAGCAACGGCACGCGCTTGTGGCATTTCGCCATGAAGCCCCACCCGGGCTCGGCCTTTCCCTACGCCTCATCGGCTGCGGTGGCGACGATTGCCGGCGAGTTGCGCGTCTACGTCGCCGGCGGCATGACGATGTACTCTCTGGAGGCGTCGAGCGGCGAGCTGCGCTGGGCCTTCGATGCCGGCACCGGCTGCAGCGATTGCGACCGGCGCACCGAGCGCAACGAAATTCTCTCCTCACCGGCGATTGCCGACGGCAAGGTGTTCTTTGGCATGGACGTCAACGAGGGCCGTCCAGGCAAGGGCGGTGCGTTTGCCGTCGATGTCGTGGATGGCACGCTGGTCTGGTATTTCGATCTGGAAACCGAATCGACGTGCCGTCCGGACGCCGGCGACGAAGTGCGGCGCTTCGACGGCTATCACTCGGCTGCCGAGCTTGGCTTGCCGGAAGACTTCTTTTCGACGCGCGAAGGTTGCGACTTCGACCGAACCTCGACGACTTGTGGCAACATCTGGTCGTCTTTCACGGTTGACGAGGAACGCCGTGCGCTGTTCACCGCCTCGAGCAACTGCAACACCGACGATGATCCGCAGACGGCGCAACCGCCGCCGCCGATGCCGCCCTTTGACGCCGCCATCTTTTCCCTCGACTTCGATGGCGTTGCGCGCTGGCGCTGGCGCCCGCGCGAAGTCGACAACCTCGATCTCGCCTTCGGCGGCGTGCCCAATCTATTTTCGGCCGTCATCGATGGCAGCGAGCGCGACGTCGTCGGCGTCGGCAACAAGGATGGTACGTACTATGTGCTCGACCGCGATGGGACGAACCAAACCACGGGCGTGATCGAGCCCTACTGGTCGACCAAGGTCGTGCCCGGCGGCGCCATTGGCGGCATCATCAGCACGGCGGCGGTCGGCGAGGGCAAGGTGTTGTTCAGCACGGCCATCGGATTCGATCTCACCGATCCGCAAAAGCCGGCGGCGTGGGGGCTGCGTGCCGATACGGGCGAGGTGCTTTGGTCCAACCCGGACGCCGAGCCGAGCTACGCTCCGACCTCGGCCGTCCCCGGAGTCGTCTTCATGGGATCTCTCTTCGGCGGCAGGATGATCGCCTACGACAGCGAGACGGGGGAGGAGCTCTACCGCTCGCCGCTGCTGGCCGGTCCGGTTTCTTCGGCGCCGGCGATCGTCGACGGCGAGGTGTTCGTCGGCGGTGGTGTCGGTACGCGCGGCAATCCCGAGAGCATTGCCCACGTCCAGTCGCTGGCCGATTCGCCAATCGCCGCCTTTTGTCTGCCCGACGCCTGCGATTGCCCGGCCGAGTTGTGTGACGACGGTGACGTTTGCACCTACGACTACCACGACGACGCCGGCGCCTGCGCCAGCGAGCCGGCGCCCGACGGCCTCCGCTGCAAGGTCGGTGAAGCAGAGGGGGTGTGTTCGGCCGGCGTCTGCGCGCGCTGATGCGAAGAGCGACCTACCTCAGGATCCGCTGGTCGGCCAGTGGGGACCCCACGCCATGCGGTGGGAGTTTCGCTTGACGTGCCATGAAAATCACTATACAAAGTAGTTATAGTGATTTTCGAGGTCAGGAGTGGAGATGTCTTCTAGCCGATCTTTGCCGATACTTGAGTTGTCGGCGGATGAGATGGAGAGTCTGTCTGAGGTCCTGGATCTGCGCATGGCTGAAGGCGGGGCAGACAAGTCCCGGCCTGAGCAATGGGTTTTGATCGGCGCTGCGTCCGACGAAGAGGCGGCGGTGGTGCGGAAGACGATGCGCGCGGTCGGCCAAATCGCCAGGCGACGGCTCAGTGCATTGACCGAAGAGAATATCGAGCACTTGGTCGACATGTATTTGGCTGGCCACGAGCGCTCCGACGTCGATGTGGACCTCGAGCTCGACAATGCCGAGATTCGCGCCGAGTACCTCCGCGCCACCAAGACGCTCACCGCAAAGGACGTTCGCGCCGCTGTTGCCAACAAGCCGAAGAATCCCAGCGAGCCGGCTTCGCGGTGGAAGCGAGAGAAGCGGATTTTTGCCGTTCGCAACGGCGGCGTCGATCTCTTCCCGCACTTTCTCTTTCGCGATGGAGCGCCGAGGAAGGGAATCAAGAAGATCCTCGAGGCGCTGCCGGAAGACATGAGCCCGTGGCAGATCGCCCTGTGGTTCGCCTCTGGCAACGGCTGGCTCGGCGACAAAGCGCCGCAAGACTGTCTCGACGACGTATCGTTAGTGGTCGATGCAGCGAAACGGATGAACGATACTGCGATCGGCTAGCCGGTGAGCATCAAGCTTCCGCCATCGTCGCTGGCCACACCGCGGGTTGAGACTCTCGCTAAGGGAGAGGTGATCCATCGGCTTCACCAAAGCCGGCTCGCGGCGACATCGTTCAATCCGTGTCGAGGTAACCCGACGCGATTCGCGCCGATCCGAGACGACCTCGGTGCCTGTGTTCCGTCGCTCTACGCCGGTGCGACATTGGGCTCGGCTATTCACGAAACGATCTTTCACGACGTCGCCGCCAAGGCGACGTTCAAAACCGTGCGGCGGCGCGAGGTCTTGATACGTACGCACACGGTTTTAGAGGTCGCCCGAGATCTCGTCGTAGCAAGTCTGCGCAACGTCGACCTCGCGCGCTGGAGTATCTCGCGCCGCGAGCTCATTGAATCGGGACCCAAGCTCTACAACCAAACCGCACAATGGGCAGCAGCGGTTCATCACGGATTCTCGCAGGTCGAGGGTCTGGTTTGGACGTCTCGCCAGTGTGATCCGGATTCGGTGTACCTGTTCTTCGGCGATCGGGTCGCGGCGACGGACCTGACCGTCGTTTCAGCGCGCGACGGGGCGACGGATCGAAGCTTCATGCGCGACGTTCGCTCTGAGGGTCGCAGGCGAGGCATCGTGATTACGGTCTGACCCCGCCGCCGTCTAGCAGGTTCTTGCGACCTGGCCGTTCCATCCTCCGCTCATCGGAATATCATCGCCTCGTGCCGCGGCGGGCTCAGAGTGGCCGCACGTTGGCGGGAATGGCGCTCTGCAACGCCAAGCCGGTGAGTCGATCGTAGCGATGGTCGGCCGGGATCAGGCGTTGCACGTTGGCGCCTTTTTCGCGTACGTCGCGGCGATCGGCAGGGTTCCCCCAGCCGAAGGCGAAGGCGATCGTATCGCGGGCGACGCTGTCGCTGCTCTCGACGATGCCTTCGACCTTGCCGTGATCGTTTTCGACGACGACGGAATCGCCGTCGTTGAGCCTCAGCTCGCGCATCGCCTCGGGATTCATGAGCATGGGGTTGTAGGACCTCTTCTTGCGCAGCGACGGCAGGTTCTGTCCCTGCGAGCAGTACACTTCCTTCATCCGGTAGGTGATGATGCGAAAGGCGAAGTCCTCGTCGCCGGCGTAGCCGCCGCCGGTGATGGGTTCGGCGCGCACCTCGGCGAGCTCGGCGATGACTTCCGGGTGACCGGCGGCCATCTTCTTGTCGGCGTGCGCGATCATGTTGGGAATGACGCCGCCGGCGGTGCTCTGGTCGCCTTCGATGACGTAGCCGCTGGGGTGCTTGCGCAGCTCGGCGATCGGCACGCGTGAGTGGCGGTGGAGTGCGTCCAGCATCTCGTCGCTGCTCGGCTTCGACTGCGTCGTCAGATCGCTCACCCGCAGTGGTAGCTCGAGACGGCGCGCCAACTCCCAGAAGATCTGCCACTCTTCCATGGTCTGCTCCGGTGCTTCGACCAGGGCGGGAGTGTATTGGCCGAAGGGGAACGGGTAGTTGGCGTCCATCAGCTTGGAGACGTCGGGTCGTTCGAACGGATGCCTGGCGGCGAAGATGTAGTCGGCATGCTCGGCTGTCGCCGAGCGAAACAAATCGAAAACGACGAGCAGATCGAGACTGTCGAGTGCCTCGGCGGTGCGCTTTTCGTCCGAGAACACCAGCGCGGGATTGCCGCCGTTGACGATGAGGGCGCGGATCTGACCGTCGCCGGGAGTGAGAATCTCATCGGTGATGGTGCTCGACGGCAGCTCGAAATAGGAACCGAACAACCCGCTCTGGGCGGGGATGTCGCGGATCCGCGAGCGCGGTGGCTCGGGCAGGCGAAAGGCCTGGGTGTCGGGACCGAAGGTTCTGCCGAGCGCGCCCTCGCTGCGGTTCAATCCGCCAACCCGATCGTAGCGGCCGCACAAGCCGTTGAGAGTCATCGCCAACTGCGTCGTCAGGTTGTGATGGATCGCCATGTGCAGCCCAGTGCCGGTCTGGGCGCCGCCGGTTTTGGCGCTGGCAAACATTACCGCGGCGGCCTCGATCTGTTCGGCCGGAACGTTGCAGCGGCGGGCCGCGTAGTCGAGGTCGAAAGGCTGCACCGCTTGACGCAGCGCATCGACGCCGCTGACGTACTTCTCGACGTAGTCGTGGTCGATGAGGTCGCGGTCGAGGATGACCTTGACCATGGCGGCGAGCAGAGTTGCGTCTTCGCCGGGTTTCACCTGCAGGTGGATGTCGGCGCGGCGCGCCGCGTCGGAGCGCCGCGGGTCGATGACGATGAGCTTCAAGCCGCGTAGCTGTGCCCGCTTGAGTCGTGCCGACGGGTTGGACTGCGGCATGTTGAGCTGATGCGAGGCGATCGGGTTGGTGCCGATGAACATCACCACTTCGGCGCGGTCGACGTCGAGCAGGTTGACCGGCAGTGGCCCGCCGAAGAAGCGTTTGATGGCGATGCCGATGCTCGGTGAATCGATCGTGTAGGAGGTGTACATGCGGCTCGAGCCGAGCGCGTCGAGCCAGCGGCGAACGAACCACGGCCCGCCGGCCGACGTGCGATGACCGCCGCAACCGGTGTAGACCGCGACCGCGTTGGGTCCGCTCTCGCCGATGATCGTGCGCAAGCGCTCCGCCACCTCGCCGAGCGCGGCATCGGTGTCCAGCGGATGCCAGGCGCCGTCTTGCTGCTTCTGCGGACTGAGAATGCGCTCGGGGTGGTAGATGCGCTCCAACTCGGCGCGTCCCTTCTGGCAGGTGTAGCCTTCGGTTACCGGATTGTCGCGATCGCCGCGCACGGCGAGGATTCGCCCATCTTCGACGTCGGCCTCCATGCCGCAGAGGACATGGCAGAAACGGCAGAAGGTTTTTTCGGTTTGCATGGCAGGTTGGTGCCTTCCCGCGGACGCGATCGGAGCCGCGGTCGCCTCCCGAACCTACAGGGCCATCGCCGCGTCGAGCAAGCCAGTGCGCGCGGCCGGTGAGCCGGCTGTGGTTTGGCAAGGGCGCTCACCTGTGGAACAACGCCACTGCGATGATGGCGAAGAGACGGGTGTTGGCGGGCGTACTGGTGTTTGGCGTCGTTGCGGCGCTGGGTGCCTGGTACTACCAGAGCGAGATCATCGGCCGCGCCGCCAGGGTGTACATGCAGCGCGTAGCGGCGCGCGAGGAGAAGAGCGGCGACCTCACGCAACGGCGCCGCACGGTGGCCGGCGTCCACCGGCAGATCCTCATCGCGCCGCCGCCGGATCGACTGGTGCCCGAGCTCTTCGACTTTCTCTCCGAACTGTCGGCGCGCACGGCCAGCGGCGAGATCTCGCTCGCCTGGGGTGCCTACCTCTACACCGCGCACGTACGTACCGCCCTCGCCCGCCCGGCCGGCGCGCCGCGTCCCGCCGCGCGCGAGATCCGGGACGAGATCCAGAAGGGGGTGGAGTTCTTCTACCTGCAGAAACGCCCGGACGTCGACGGCGTCAAGGTCAAGGATCTATGGGACGACGGGGACGACGGCGAGTCGTTTACCGTCGAGGAGATACGCCAAGCAGCGCGCGAAGGCCGCGATCTGACGCGCGGCGAGTGACCCTCACAGCCCACCGTTCGCGCGTCGGCGCGCTCTCACGCCTCACGCCCCGACCCCTCACGCCCCGCGTCCAACCCGAGCGATACCGCGAACCTCATCTGCCTCCGACGTGTCGGGTGAAATGGCTTTGGTGATGATCGTCGTAGCCAGGTGATCGAGGTGGTCGCAGAGGGCTCGATCGAGCTCTGAGAACTCGCGCCACAGCTCATCGACAGCCGATTCGGGCAGGCGCACCATGATCGATTGCCGTCGTTGCCGCGGGTAACGGTACGGTTTCAGTCCGTAGCGACGCAGCAGCGATGTGAACAGCCGGCGCGACCAAGGGTTGTGGATCGAGAAACGCAATTCGATCGCCTGCTCTTCGCCGGCGATCCGGTCGAGACGAGCGCGGATTCGCTGTCGGGCCTCATCGGCGGCGATTCTCTCGCCATCGGTACTGGCGCCGGCGAAGAGCGCCTCGATCTGTTCGAGCTTTCGAATCAGTGCGGCCGTATCGCCCGCATCGGTGCCCACTCGTTCACTTTTCATACGCCCATTCGCGTTGCGCATCCCGTTCGCCGGTCGCGGCCGTCGGGCGATTCTGATACTCCCGGCGCTGGGGGAAGGCAAATGACGGACGGCAAGCAGGTGCACGCCTATTGCGACGACGTGCTCGGCGACTTGGACGCGACCGGCGTGGCGCAGCGCATTGCCGCCGGGGAGATTCGCGCTTCCGAGGCGGTGGAGGCGGCGATCGCGCGCGCCGAACGCGTCAATCCGACTCTCAACGCCATCGTCACCAAGACCTTCGAGCGGGCGCGCGAATCGGCGGACGACAAGACGAGCGGATTGTTTGCCGGCGTGCCGACCTTCGTCAAGGACAACACCGATATCGTCGGTGTGCCGACCTTGCACGGCTCGGCGGCCCTGACCAACGCTCCGGCGAAGAAGTCGAGCGCCTTCATGACGCAATTCGAGGCGAGCGGTCTGGTGTCGCTCGGCAAGAGCGCGCTGTCGGAGTTTGGTCTCATCGCCACCTGCGAACCGCTCGCCTTCGGCGCAGCCCGCAACCCGTGGCACACCGGGCACACTCCCGGCGGCTCGTCGGGCGGCTCGGCGGCGCTGGTCGCCGCTGGCGTCGTGCCGCTGGCGCACGCCGTCGACGGTGCGGGTTCGACGCGAATCCCGGCCAACTGCTGCGGACTGGTTGGACTGAAGCCGACGCGTTCGCGACTGATCGACAACGACGGTGCTGAAGCGATGCCGATCGACGTCGTCTGTCACGGTGTCGTCACCCGCAGCATGCGCGACCACGCCGCCTTCTACGCGGCGGCCGAGCGCCACTGGCGCAACCCCTCCCTCCCCGAGATGGGCATGGTCGAAGGACCGGCGAAAGAGCGCCTGCGCATTGCCGTCTTCACCGGCGGCATCAGCGGCTTTCCTCTCGACGCCGAGACGGAAACCGTCGTCCGCGAGACGGCGCGCCTCTGCGAAGAGCTCGGTCATCACGTCGAGGAGATTCCGCCGCCACCGTGGGGTGCGCTGGAAAGGGACCTGATGACCTACTGGGGAGTGCTCGCCTTTTCGATCCGCTACTTCGGCAAGCAGGTCTTCCACCGCCCGTTCGACCGCTCCAAGCTCGACGACTACACGCGCGGCTTGAGTCGTGAGTTCACCTCGCGATTCCCACGGCTGCTACTCTCCATCAGAAACCTGAAGAAATTGCGGCACGACTACGACCAACGCCTCGAGCGCCACGATCTGCTCTTGATGCCGACCGTCGCGCACGTCACACCGCCACTCGGCTATCTCGACTCCTCCCTGCCCTTCGAAGAAGTGATCGAGCGCTTCAAGAAGTGGATCCCGTTCACCCCGATCAACAACATCGTCGGTGCCCCAGCCATCTCCCTACCCCTGGGCCAGAGCGCCAGCGGCCTCCCTATCGGCGCCCACTTCTGCGCCGCCCACGGCCACGACCGCCGCTTGCTCGAGGTCGGCTTCGAGCTCGAGCAAGCGAAACCCTGGAGGCGGTTGCCGGCTGGGGATTAGAACAGCTGCGACGCGGCGGTGGCCGGTCGACGTCGAGGCCGGCAAGCTGATCGGCGAAGAGACCTACACCGGCACCGACGGCTTCGAAGGCATCGCGACGCGAAAGATCCACGCCGAAGATATAGCGCCGCTGGCCATGTGAAAGTCGGCGGGGGAGGTGTCGGAGGGGCACTGCTACTGCTGGCAGACATCCCCTTCCCGCACTCGATTGGAGCAGCCCTTACCCGATTTGGGCCAATCGGTAAACTCTTTGCAGGCGATGGTGCGGCCGAGGTCGCGGTAGGCGCAGAACTGCTCGGTAGAAAACGACTGGTCGCTGGTGCTCTGTTGTGGGAAGGGGCACTTTCCGAGTAGGCCGCCGAGAGCGCCACAGCGGGAGTCCTTCCTTTTTTCGTAGTAGCGCGAGACGCTCGCTGGGTAGGGGCTTTGCCCAGCTTCGATCGCAGCGCCATTGATCGACAGCTTGACGTAGCGCACGTCGATGCAGCGGTGCTCGGGCTCGGGGCCTGCAACGTGCAACGGGAATGCGCAGATCGAACCCGGGAACGAAGCGGTGGGCATACGGTAGGGGCGGTGAGTGTCGTTGTCGATGGCGGGAACTGAAAGCTGGACTCCCATCTCTCGACGCAGTGCTGCTCGAACTTTCTTGTAGCCTTCGAATTTTGCGCAATACCGGCTCAGCCCGACTCTGTTTTGGGGGTCCGTTCCGTTGTCGGATTCCGTACAAGGTACGGCATCGTGTTCAGCGTCGACGATCAGAATTTTCTTCGGTAGACGGCGCACGAGGGAAAAGACACCGAGGTTGTCAGCGTGGCCTCCGTCGGAAAGGTAGAGGCGATGGCCGTTGGCGTCGTAGTGATAGTCGTCGTCGAAATAGAGAGGAAACGGTTTGATTCGGTGTAGGATTCGTTGAGTGGCGGAGATTTCCGGGTTGTAGTTGTCGATTGCCAATCCAGTGTCTTGGTTGAAGAACGACCACAGCGTTTGCTGCGAAGCCCCGCTGATGACGGATCCGTCGAGGGCCGCGCCCGACGTTGCGACGGATTCACTGAGAGCGGGGCGCCACAGGTTGGTGTCGTCGCTGCTGCCCGGTGAGAATTCGCGTGGAAAGTAGCCGAGACCGTTGGAGCCGATACTGATTGGCGTGAGCTCGAAGACGCTGTTGGAGAGGCGGCTGCCGTGGTGGCTCTGGTCGTCGTCGATGGCCGCGGTGGTGTTGATGACGAAAAAGGGCAGGTTCTCGCGTTTGGCGAAGTCGCCGAGCTCGTCGAGATAGATGGGATCGGCGATCCTCAGGGCCTTGTTGCGTGTGGATTGTGGGCTCGGGAGGTCGGCACATTCCTGGGTGGGCACTCGATTGTAGACGTGTTCGATGCGGCTTTCGTAGAACGGACGTGCCGGCGTTGTGTTCCATCGCCATCCGAAGACGCCGTTGGCCACGAGGTTGACAGGCGACGCCAAGAGATTGGCGACACCAAAGCCGAGTCCGCGCCAGACGCTGACCAGACCTCCGTTTTGGGCAAGCTTGTTCTGGAAGGCCGAGCCGGGAGTGAGAAGGCGATCCCAGGGATGTCGGCCATCGGTGCAGCCGCGCCGGTCCATGTAGAACGGTTGTGCGTACAACCAGGACAGTGCGTAGGAACCGCCCGATACTGAGGAGAGTACTTCCAGTTCGTCCAGAGCGCCTGTTTCGTTGAGGCCGGAGAGCAGTCCGATGGCAAACGACGCCGAACGCATACCTCCTCCGGAGAGCGCGATCCCGAGCGCGGGGTGTAGCCGTTCCGGCCGACCTGGGACGTCGCAGGGGTGCGATTTACTGCAGTAGAACTGGCGCTCGTCGGTGTGGTGGCGGTCGAGAACACATCGATTGTAACGAGCGACTGCCCCCAGCGCGTCATCTCTCTCGCGATCGTGGAGGTCCAGGAGTACGTTGGACTTGCGGTCCGAATCGCCCGTGTCTGCTGCGCGCTGTGATGCATCGTCCGTCGTCGCTCGATCCTTACATGAGGAGTCGCGCGGTGCCGAAAGAAAGCCGAATCCCTCGACGTGCCGATCGGCCTCCGGGCGCATCTCGACCCGTCCGCAGCCCGCACCAGCAAGGACGACGAATACGGTTGCGAATTTCCATAAGGACGTTCGTCGAGTCATCCTGTCGAAGCGAGCTCCCATCTAGTCTGCCGCCTGCCTGGCGCGCCACGGTCCGGTGCCAAAGCCGTATTTGATCGAGCTGAGGATGAAGGCGTCGTCGTTGTCCCCCTTGCGATCGGTATCGGTGCCGATTGCGACGTCGATCCAGAGATCGCCGGTGCCGGGAACCTTGAAGGTCGGGATCAAGGCGAATTGGTAGAACGTGTCGTCCTTGGGGCGATTTTCGCCCATGGCCGGCATTCCTTCAACGTCGATGTCGTTGATCGATCCTTCGAGAGAAATTCCCAGCGACTCGGAGAGCATCCATTTCACTCGTGCGCCGACAATCCAGGAGTCTTGCTTCATGAACATGTCCTCTGAGAGCCCGGGCGTTACTTCCGCTCCCGAAGTCGTCGCAGCCGGCTCCATCGGCATCGACATGACGCTCGAGATCGGCACCCGCTGGTCGAAGCGGTAGCGACCGTGCAGGATCAGTGAGAGTTTGTCCCATCCCTGCGGTGTGTCCGCGTCGGCGCGATTCGGGTCGGCAAGGAGATCGGTACCGAGCGCGAGCGAAGTCCAGATGCCGCCGCCGTTCCAGCGCATGCCATCGGTCGATCCGTCTTCCGATATCCAGCTCGGTGCGATAGCGACGTCCCACGCCGAGCGCCCCTGCGTCGTTTCGTTCTCCTGGCGGCAGGTGTCATAGATCGAGTCGGCCCATTTTATCGCAACTGCATTGAGATCCCTCTTGGAAAGTTGGTCCGTCGTTCCCGCCAGAGCGGCTTGGGCGTTTCTCGTCGCCTTGTCTGGCCTTGCCGTGCCTTGTGCAGCCAGCAACGATTCGAACTTCGCCAACAGGTTCTGAAACTCCCCCAGGTGCTTCTGAACCGCTGCGACTTTTCCTTGCGCGACGTGCGTGCAGATTCGTCGTGCTGCTACCCGATCGGGAACTGCAAACGCTGCGCAGTCAGCCGGAAGAGTCTCTTGGTCGGCCGGCGCGTCGAGTTTCACCGACAGTCTTTGCTGCGCGATGTTGATCGCCTCCGACAGATCCGAGCCGCGTGTGCCCCTGTACCGGCCTGCGAAGTCGAGTTCGTCTATCGACTTGACCATGGACGCGATACGTTTCTCGTTGGCCTGTTCATCTGCACTCTTGGGGGTCGTGTCGGCGTAGGTTTTGGCTCGTTCGGCAAGAGTGTTGCTGAGGAAGTGGTTGCCTGAGTCGGGTCGGAGCACCTGAAGGACGCCGACGAGGCTGGTCACCTTTTCGCGGATGCACTTGCCGACCAACATGCGGGAATCGCCGAGATCCCAGGGGGTCATTTTCAATCCGAGCGCGAGTCTCAGCGCTTCGTCCTCGTCGTCGCTGCCCTTGGTCGTGGCGACGGAGAGCGATGACCGATACCAGAGGTAGCGAAGCCAGCGACCCTCCTCCCAGAAATTGGAGCGGGTCAGACTGAAAGAGCCGTCGATATACCCCTCGTCGTCGCCTTCCGAGATATTGAGGTTGCCCCAGTTTCGGTTGAAGACACCCCAGGGATTGAGCTCCAGGGAAAGACCCGACTGGAAGTTGCCGTTGCGGTCCAGTCCATTGAGAAGAGCGGCGGCGAAATCGCGAGGGGATTCCGGCTTGGTGACGTTGGTCGGGCTGAGGTCGAGCACCGTGAACGCCGGCGACTGAGGCACGTCGAAGTCGAGACCGAGCTCGCTGACCGAGTAGGGTCGTTCGGCGACCGGCGTGTCATTCGACTGGCCCAGAGAGAGTCCAGGAGCGACGCACATTCCGGTGACGACAAAGGCGACCAATCGAAATCCGCATGTGAGTGAGTTCACGAGAGCACCTCCTATTCAGCGCCGAGCCGCGACGATCGGGTTCTGGTGTTGACCTGTGCGTCGCTGTGTACCAACACGATCGAGAACCGAACAGTTAGGAATTCCCCTGATAGCCCGTTCCCCAAAGTCGCCGTCATAGCGGGCAGCGAGCCACCCGCCGTGGAACCTGGCGGGCTGGCCAACCCACCGCGCATCGACTATCGTCGCTACCAAGCGCCCGTAGCTCAGTTGGATAGAGCATCTGGCTTCGAACCAGAGAGTCGGCAGTTCGAATCTGTCCGGGCGCGTTAAAAATCAAGTACTTAGCGGCCACCTCTGGGGCGGAGATGAGGAAATCGGCGACCGTCTGTTGGCGGCGAGAGCATCGCGGTCGGTACCAGGTTGGATCTTCACTTGAAATCCTGAAGCCACACGACCTGGTTGTGGATGTCGGCATCTGAATTTCGGCCCAGGCAGCGCAAGGTGCGGCGCAGTACCTCGCGGAACGGCGCTTGGTCGCATACCAAAATTCCGAAATGAACCGTACCCTTCATCCGATATTCGCGGTCGAGGATCACATAGTCGCGAATATTGTGGGTGATGATCGCCCGCTGCTGCTCAACTGCGAAGGCCAGTTGCTCTGGATCGCTCAACCCACCTCGGTTGAGTTCGACGACATGGTGGGCGTCGAAGCCGCGCCGCCGAAGAGTCTCTGCCAGCAACGGCCGAACGTCCTCGTCGACGAGCAGGCTAACTGCCGCCATCAGGGCTGCGGCTGCGAGCGGATGTTGTCTTCCGTATTGGCGACTAGTTCCTGATCGACTTCATTCTGGTTGTCGTAGTAGTAGGAGAGCGCGTCATATACTTGGGCCAAGGTGATGTGGGGAAACTCGGCCACAAGTTCTTCCGGCGTCGTTCCCTGCCGCAACACGTAGCTCACAACAGAACGAACTGGGAACTTCGTGCCCGTAATCACTGGGCTGCCACCGCAGAAACCCTTGCGGACCACGATGTGTGGGTGCCGTAGTTTTAGCGCAGCTTTTGACATTCACATCCTCCGTCGCTGAAGATCCTAGCTGTGCGACGGTCCGATATCGAGCCTTCGTTCGACACTCGGAAAAAATGTTGGAACCAGTAGAGATTTAAATGGGTGGAGAGGTTCAGCCATGCCGCCCCGATTGTCGCTTGCCGTTGGTTGAGGGACGCCGTTATCGAGCCGTCGTTCGATGCTCGAGGAAACGGTGGAAGCCAGGGGGCACGGCGACTAGCTTCGTCAACGACTATCAGTGGGGTGATTTCAAGGGCGATGTCGATGTTGCCGCTGAGGCTAGCGAGCCGCTGGAAGACCATGAACTCAGGGTTGAGGAGGCCCGCGAGTGGGTGGCGACCCTCTCTTCAGAGGCCAAAGACGAGTGCCTCGCAGGACTGATGACCAATAGCGATGGAGTCCTGCGTTTGGATTTGGTCCGACGCTTCCGTGAAGAATTCAGAAGTGCGAACGATCCTGTCGGCGTGCCTCTGGAGAGACGGACTGTTGGTGAACTTCTGGTTCGGTCTCAGCAGGTTGGCGAGGATCGATATCGTGTGCAGGAGGAGAACGCTGCCCTTGAGCGTGCCGCCAGAGAGAGGGAAGCTGCGATCGCCCGAGAGCGCTATCTAGGCTAAGCCGAGCGCAAGGGCGGATGTTGGGATGCGGGGCGGCGTCTTTATGGGCGAAGTGCCTCGGCGTTGGCTTCCGAGCCACGAAACAACAAGCGGGCGTCCATGAAGCCTCCTTGGGTGATTTCCACTACGCGCTCTCGTTGACGGCGATGTCGTGATAGTGGCTATGAGGTGAAGCGCACAAGCCGAAAAGTTGTGCCCGCGGGGATTAGGCCTAGCGTCGTGGTATTGGCCGGCCCAAATGGAGCCGGCAAGTCCACGGCCGCGCCAGCGCTGCTGAAGGGCGCCCTTGGTGTGTGCGAATTCGTCAATGCGGACACGATTGCCCGAGGCCTATCGGCGTTCCAACCGGATCGGGTGGCTCTCGCTGCTGGTCGCATCATGCTGGGCCGACTGAAGGAGCTGGCGGCGGAACGGGTCAGCTTTGCTTACGAAACAACACTCGCAAGTCGCACGTTTGCGCGGTGGTTGCCGGAGCTAGAACAAGCTGGGTACCGGGTTCAATTGGTTTTCCTTTGGCTCCCATCGGCCGACTTTGCCGTTGCACGCGTAGCTGATCGCGTCAGACTGGGTGGGCATGATGTACCCGAGGAAACAGTTCGCCGGCGCTATGACGCTGGACTGCGGAATTTCTTCTCTCTCTATCAGCCGCTGGCAAACAGCTGGCGAATCTACGACAATGCGAGTGGCCCAAAGCCTCGGTTGATTGCCCTCGGTCGGGCGTCCGGGGTGACCAAGATCGTCGACAGAGAACTGTGGAAGCGAATCAGGAGCGAGGTCGAACGTGAAGCGAAGTGAGAAACTGGCGGATAGCGAAAAGGACATCGAGCAGATCTTCGAAGAGGGTAGGTTGATCGACGAAGCGCTCGCGCAGGGCGTCCAAGAAGCTCTCCGTATCCATAAGCAGGCCGGTCTCCCGATTGTGGTCTGGAAGAACGGAGAAACAGTGTGGATTCCCGCTGAGGAGATATCGTTGCTCGGCGACAGCAGCGGTTGAGGTCCAAACTCGCTGGCCGCTCGCACAGTCGCCCCCTTCGTCGCTCGGGGCCCGAGGAACGCGGGAAGCCACACTGCTCCTGGAGTAAAAGGGAAACATGGAGCTACTTGGAATTGAGGCGTAGAGCCGCTGGAGGATTTCCGGCTGAGCGTGTGTCGCGAATGGGGACTGCGTTTCCCACTATTACGACAACTACGGTGAGCGTAGAAGTGCCGAGGTCACTTAGCGGTGCCGGGGGTATTTGGCTCGAAGTCGAAGGATGGTCAGCGAGTGCTGGTTTGGGTAGAGCGCGTGTCGAGCGTGATCTGGATCCTTCAATCAGTCACTTTCGGCAACAGCCTTTACGATGCCCTTCAGGAAGCTACCGAAGAGTTCGAAAACGTCCACGGATTCGTCCCGTTCAACGCGTTTGGAAATTGCTGTGAGTGGAAACGTCAGGGTCTTTGTGTCCAACCAACGTAAGGCAGGATCACGGCCGAAGTGATCATCAACAACAACCCAAGACAGTTCGGGAAATTCTTGTTCAAGTGCATCGCCAAAGGCGATTCCCAACGATTGCAGCTTCCAAGTCTCTTCCTTCGCGACCCAATCGTTATCCAAGATCGTTTGGATCAGCTGCAGCTTGCCCGAGACGGACTCGTAGGCGGCGCGATCGTTATAATGCCCGATGGCCCATTCCCGAAGCTCCCGAATTCGCTCGGAATCATCTTCATTGAATGCTTCGATCGATTGTTTCATCTTGTCCTGTCGTTTCACGAGTGTCCCCCCGTCGCACAGGCGATCATCCAACCGAAGTCGACCCATCGCAACTGAATCGCGCGTACGAGTGCGCGACGCTGGGCCGGTGCTTCGCGACGTACTCAAGCTTGTCTGCTTGTCTCGGGTGCGCATAGGGTGCGGATTCGTGTCCACTTCTGTCCACTCCAGGAACACTGAGGCCCGGAAAACCTTGATAAATAAGGCTTTCCGGGCCCCGTTAGCGTTCTTCGAACCAGAGAGTCGGCATTTCGAATCTGTCCGGGCGCGTTACGCGACTCGCAGTTCCACAACCGAACGACCTCGACCTGCAGGTCGGGCGTGGGGCGGGGTAGGTGTTGCGACGCCTGCCTGAATATTCTACGGCGCGAATCGTCACCTCGCCCGGGCCGTCGGTATCATCGACAAGCTCGTATAGCTGGGCCACTCAGCTTTCCGCGAACAACCCGTCAGGTCTCCTGCGGGTTGGCCGCCGATGCTTCGCTTTTGAGAACACGTTCCTCACGGCTGAAGGATCTCCACTGTCAGCTCGCCGCACCGTTTGAGGTCGGCGTCACCGGTGAGGAACACATCGGCATTCTCCTCGATGGCTGTGGCGATGTGAATTGCGTCCGGGGTCTTGAAGCGGTCCCGGGCGCGCACTTGGGTCGCCCGTTCGATGACCGTTGGCGTCACCTCGGAGACGACGAGACGCCGTTGTTGAAAGAAGGAATCGTATTTAGCGCCGAGAATCGCGTCGCCATCGCGAATGGGTTTGACCCGGCACTCGAGGCACGAAAGACGTGAGGTGAGAACTCGTGACTCTGGAGCATCACGAAAGCGCCCGACGCTCTGGACCGCTGCCGCGTGGAAGGGTGACTCGGCTTCGACGAGGTAGATGATGGCCGAGGCATCCAGGTAGACCCTCATCGATCTCCCCAGCTAGCCCTTTCCTCGCGTAGCTGCCGGTCGATCTCCTCCTTCGAGCGCGTTCCCGCTGGCAGTTGGGCGATGAAGTTGAAGACGTCGCCACGTTGTTCGCCTGCATCGCTCGGGACCCTCCGCAGCACGACATCAACAGGTCCGTCGAGCTCGTTCACTGGCTCGTCTAGCTCGATGTGCCGAGCATCGGTTAGCTTGCCTCGTACCACAATCGCCTTTTCCATCATTTGCCTCCGCTCGGCGTTCTCCCTCGATCTCGTTGAGCAATGCTACTCGGTTGCCCGGTCATTTTCGACTAGAAACATTGGAACCCACAGAGCTCCTGGAGTAGAAGGAAATCTATGGACTTGCTGAGAATCACGGCCGTCGAGCCACTCGAGGAGTTTCTGCTGCGCCTGACATTGACCGATGGCTCGGTTATCGAGCGCGACGTTGCCGAGCTGTTGAAAGGCCCAATCTTCGAGCCCGTTTGTTCCGACTCGTCGGTTTTCCGGAATGTTCGAGTCCAGGATGGGACGGTCGTTTGGCCCAACGGCGCCGACCTTTGTCCGGATGTTCTCATCTGGGGTGGCTCTCCGCCAGCGGCGGAGCAGCGGCCGGCCGCGTTTGCTCGGGTCGCGTAGCAGTAAGCGGCGATCCAACGTTCTGAGGCCAGTCTGTTGCCGGAAGGCCGGCACCCCATCCGGTCGGTGGGATTGAAGGCCGGGCTCCAGGTGGGCGCAGGATCTCACGTGTAGATCCGGGTATGTCGAACTCAACTCGCGCATCCATCCTCCGAGAGATTGCCGAGGAAGAAACTCGGTGTGCAGCACTTGATGCCGAGCGAGAGAGAAGTCGCCAACGCCTGGATGATCTGCGGCGTGCCCTGTCGCTGGCGGCCCCGGCATCGGTCGAAGAGCCCGATCCGTCGGTGAACGCTTCGGACTTGTCATCACCTCTTTCGTCAACCGACAAGGTAGATCTGTTCCGGAGTCTGTTTCGCGGCAGGGATGACGTATATCCGAAATTCTGGAGCATGGTTCGAGAGACAGCGTTTGGTGGTCACCAGTACGAAGGCGATGCAGCACTTCGCATCCAGGATCTGTACAGTGCCCTGGCCGTCGATGAGGCGCGAAACCGACTCATCATGGACGACGTGCTTCGTGCGCTCGACGAGGGTCGCTCCCCTGTTCTGCTTACCGAGCGCCGCGATCACTTGGAATGGTTCTACGCCCAGCTGGAGGGTTTCGCGAAAAACCGGGTCGTCCTACGCGGTGGTATGGGCGCCAAGCAGCGCCGGCAGGTCGCCGAGCAGCTCGAAGCGATTCCGGCGTACGAGGAACGACTCGTCCTCGCCACAGGCCGCTACATCGGAGAAGGTTTCGACGACGCGCGCCTGGACACGCTGTTTCTGACCTTGCCGGTCTCCTGGAAGGGGACTCTCGTTCAATATGCTGGCCGGCTGCACCGCAATCGGCCCGGCAAGCACGAGGTGCGAATCTACGACTACGTGGATCGCCGAGTTCCGATGCTTGCGCGCATGTTCGAAAGGCGTCGCCGGGGCTACCGCGCGATGGGCTACATTGAGAGCACCCCCGAGCCGGGTCGGGTGGCGAGAAGCACTGAGACCGTCGTCGAATGGGATGACGAGCATCTGGCCGACCCCTGGTAGGGCGAACCATGTCGAGTTCAATGATTGCCTGGGGGGCTCCCTCACCTCAGGCGAAGGGGGGAGGTATCGTTCGTCTCAGTCGGGTCTTGTTCCGATTGGTAGTTTTCTGAAACGATGCCGCGTTTCCTCGACCGTAACGACGGCTCCTAACTCGAGATCGTCGACGACGCGAGGAATCACATTGCCCAGTCGACTGATCACATTGTCTGCCCGGCTGTTGTGAAGTCGGAGGAGCAGCACCTTACCGGCTTCGTCCTTGAGCGCAGCCGCAATCTCTCCGAAGTCGAGATCGGAGGTCAGCACGACCCGGTCCTCGTGGAGAGCCTTCTCGAATATTTCGCCGTTCGGCATCCGATGCAGCCCTTCGTCGCGGAGGTGGACCACGTCGTGCCCTTGTTGGCGCAACCACTTGGCGACCCGTATGTCGATGTTCATGTCCACCAAGAGGCGCACGGCTGCCTACGCGTTCTCCACGCGATCCTCGGCCAGCCATGCCGCGTACTCGATCGCCTGTTGGATGTCTTCCCGTTCGAGATCAGGATAGCCGGCAAGGATGTCGTCGAACGTCGCGCCGTGCGCGATCTGGTTGACGATGACCGAAACCGGCACGCGCATCCCCCGGATGCATGCGCGTCCACCCATGATCTTCGGGTCGAAAGTCACTCGGTCGAACATGATCACCTCCGTCGCCGCAATCGGTCGCATCCTAGTCCGATAGCTCATATTATTCGAGCCGCGTTTCGCAGCTTGGGGCCAATGAAGGAACGCCCAATCCGCTGCTGCCACGCGACTTGTAGCGATGGACTTCCGAGCTGAAATCAACCGCCACCTCTACCCCCTCTCCCTCGAGTTGGACCCAACGGACGACTCCGACGAGCAACGCCATCGTCACGACATCTTGGTCGCCGCCGGCCAGCGTGCGCTCGCCGCCGCGGCCGAATCGCCCGGCGGCGAGCCGTCCGAGGCGCGGAAGCGCGCCATCCTCGCCGCCATGATGACCTACGGCCGGGCGCGACTCGCGGGCGACGACGCCGTCGAGTTCCGCGTCGAGCGGTCGTCCAACGGCAAGCTCGCGTCGGCGCCGTCGTGGATGATCGCGATGGTGGAGAAAGTCACGCGGGACCTGATCCGCCAGGGCTGGGACAAAGCCCCCGAGCGTGAGGCGGCTGGGCACTTTGTGAGTAAGAAGGGGCGCTACGGCGAAGCACAGAAGAAAGGGACGCAGCGCCGCTTCGACACTGAGAACAAGCGTATCGCCTCTGTACGATCCGACCAATCACGCCTCTCTAATTCTAACGACCACCCTGCTGATTCTTGGATTGGGGGCAGTCGTCCACGCCGCGCGCACGTACCTCTTGCGCCACCCGTGGCGGACTCCAGCGAAAATTCTGTTTGACGGGGCGCTCTACCGATACGGCGAAACAACGATCGCGGTGCGGAGGTTCACTGACCCTCCTGATCGGACCGTGATCTGCGTGCCGGGATTCCTCGAAGATGTGCGCTACTTCCTCGAACTGTACCGAGACCGGAACTGCGAGCTAATCCTCATCAATAACGCGAACTACCACTGCCCGTTCGAGGAAGCGGAATCAGCGGTCGTCGACTGGCCTCAGAACGAGATACCGGTGGGGACTATCGCGCACGACGTGTTCGTCGTGGCGCAGGTGCTTGAGCGGCTGGTGACTACGAAGAGCATCGTGCTCCACGGTCACTTCCGAGGCGGCGCTGTTGTGATTGAGGCTGGTGGTCAGATGTCCGGTAGCAGATGACTCCGTCGAGGTCGCTGCTCTGCTCGAGGCCCCGGTCCTCCCGCACGGAACTCTCGCCTGGCCGATGGACTCTCGGCCGCTCCAGGTGGCCGTTCCCTACCTGATGCCTCTCTTGATGGTCCCATTGCGCAAGATTCCCGACCAAGTGCGCGCTGTCCATCCGATGATGAAACCGAGTACTCCCCTCAAGACCGAGTTGATGAGGGCGCTTTTCGTGAACACGAGGGACTATCTGACCGCCGTGGACAACCTGCGCGATATCATTGCGTGGCAGGCCGGCAAGGCTCAGTACTACAAGCGGGATGACTTCTACGAACTCTATACCAATTTTCGTAAGGTCACGGTGCTTGTCGGCGAGAGGGACGACATCCTAGATGTGGAATCTATGAAGGCGAGTGCTGCGGAAGGGCAAAGCCGCAACGGGGGCGTGCGTATCGTGCAGACATGCGGCACCAACCACTTCATCACTCTTGAGCGACCCGAAGTCGTTGCCAAAGAACTCGATACCTTGCAGAACCAGTCAGATGAAGACTGAAAATGGGGGGTGGAGGCACGGTTTCGCTGTGAGGAATTCGGAGAACCGGCCTGATCCATCTCTCACTGTATGAAGCGCACCTCCGCCACCCGCAACGAGCAGATCCTGTCGGATGGCGATCCCGCCCCGCGCGAAGCTCGAGAACGATTCGTTGTCGGAGACCGTAGCGGAGAGTCTCCAGCCGCCAAGGGTACGCTCGAGGATCGCGACTTCGTTTGGATGGGATACTTGTTGGAGAGCACCAGTGGCGAGGTGATGCCCGTCTGTTGATATTTCCCAACCGAACGATCGCGCAAGGTCGATCGGGTTCTGACGGAACGATCTGTTGTATCGCTCCGATGAAAAGGGGTTCGATTCTATGGAATCGGCGGCGGACCCAGTGGCAAGGGCGAATCCGAGTACTAGCAGGAACAGCCGTGGTGAGTTCATCGCATGATCCAATTTGATGAGCGGGATACCGATGTATCCACTATCATGGGACACTCGCAGGCAAAATGCAGGTCAGCGACCCCTTGGCTGGCTGGGTCCACTAGAGGTTGCGGACTTTTGGCTGGTTGATGCGAGTCCTGTTTTCAGCGATTGGAGGATAGCTGAGAGATAGGGGCAAAGTTCATGAGCAGTGAGAATGTCGAGCCGGAACTGGCGGAGGTGCCGTTGGAGGAAAGCGAGGGGTACCGGGTATTGCTGGATCTCTCACAGGGGAAAACGGGCGACGTTCCGCCTGAGTGGTTGGCTCGTCATGTGCCTTTGCTCAATTCAGATGCCGATTGGCCGGTTCAGCGTGCGGCGATGGAAGCTGTCCTCCGCCGTCACTCCTTCGCCCGGCGCGACTCGTTGCGTGTCGCCGAGCGGCCACGTGGTGGACGTCCTTTCGGAGTGTATCGAACCCGACGCTACCGCTCGTCCCTTCGTCCTTACTCCACGTTGCTTGCCTCCTTAGATCCCATCGTCGCGAGCTGTGATTGCGCCGACTTCGTGCGCAACTCCCTTGGAGTTTGCAAACATGTCTTGACCGTAGTGGGCGACGTTGTCTCGCGGCCCAGGGCTTTGAAGAGAGCGTTGGAGTCCGAGGAGCGGCAGTCGACTACGCCGAGGTCGGGGCCGACCCTTGCCTGGGACTCTGTTCGCCCTCTCTATGGAGCCGGCGATTGGTTGGACAGAATTCGCATCGATGGCCTTGAATCGGGCAACTCCGTCACGGGATTCGATCGGATTCGAAAGCACTTTCGACACGATGGAGACGGTGTCGCGCATCTCCGATCGGCGTATGCAGACGACAACGAGAAGCGCCTGTCTCTGGTGAACGATCTCTGGTCGTTCGTCGAATCCGGTCGAGGGAGCGAGGGCGCCCCGGCGCTCGTTGCCCTGTTGCGGATGGAGCGCAACCGCCTTCTTCAATTGCGCAAGAGCACATTGAGCAGTGCTCAGATTCGCAGCGCCCTGCGCGGATTGAATGTGCGTCCCTACCGCTATCAGAGAGAGGGTATCGCGCAATTCTTTGAGAGCGGCCGTCTACTTCTTGCGGACGACATGGGACTTGGAAAGACCGCGCAGGCGATTGCGATCTGCCATGCCTTGCGGACGACCGACCGCGTGCGGCGTGGACTGATCGTCGTTCCATCGAGTCTCAAGCCGCAGTGGATGCGCGAGTGGAAGTCCTTCACCGATGTTCCGATTGAGAATGTGGAGGGGTCGCCGCGCGAGCGCGAGGCCCACTACCGCAGGGCCAAGAAGGTGTTCTTGCTTACAAGCTACGAGCTATTGCTGCGCGATTTGGGATCGATCCAATCGTGGAAGCCGGAGATCGTCGTTCTCGATGAGGCGCAGCGGATCAAGAACTGGGCGACGAAGACCGCGCTCTCGGTCAAGCGGCTCGCCCCCAAATATCGCCTGGTCTTGACGGGAACGCCGATGGAAAATCGGCTCGAGGAGCTGGCGTCCGTGTTCGAATGGGTGGATAGCTTTGCGCTCGAACCAAAATGGCGCCTCGTTCCGTTTCACACGACGTATACAGACGGTTCGAAGCAGGTAAGGGGGGCGCGCAACCTGGACACGTTACGTACGCGCATGGCGAAATCGATGATTCGCCGCACCCGCGCCGAAGTGCTCGATCAACTTCCGACGCGTTCGGATACCTTGGTCCCGGTCGAGATGACGGGTGATCAGAAAGAGGAACACGCTGCCCTGAATCAGCCCATCGCCTCCATACTCGGCCGAGCCCGCAGGCGACCGTTGACGCCGCAAGAGTTCCTGAAATTGATGAGCCTGCTTACAACCCAACGAATCATTGCCAACGGCCTCGCCCAGCTTCGCTTCAATGACATCTGGCCTGGTCTACGCCAATCGCCGCCTGAGCTGTCGGTGTTGCGGGGCCTGGCTACGCCGAAACTCATCGAGGTGCGGGAGATTCTGACACAACTCGTGGGCGAGCAGGGGCGCAAGGTGATTGTCTTCAGTCAGTGGCGCAGGATGCTCAAGCTGGCGAATTGGGCGGTTTCCGACGTTCTCGCGGACGCCGGAAAGAGGGCGGTGTTTTTCACCGGGCAGGAACGTCCCAAGCGGCGAACACAAAACATCGTGGAGCTGCACGACGACCCCGCCACCAGTGTGCTCTTTGCCTCGGACGCCGGTGGAGTTGGCCTCAACCTGCAGAAGGCGGCCAGTTGTTGCATCAACCTGGATCTGCCGTGGAATCCGGCGGTGCTCGAACAGCGAATCGGTCGCATTTACCGAATTGGCCAGAATCAACCGATATCGGTGTACAATCTGGTAACGGAAGGGAGTATCGAGAGTCGCATCGCGTCGTTGGTCTCCGACAAGAAGGCGCTGTTCTCCGGATTGTTTGACGGTACCAGTGACGAGGTCGATTTCGACAGTGCGGGATCGTTCCTGTCGAAGATCGAGCGAATTGTCGAGGTGCCCGAGATTACGGAGGCCGATGAGGATGCGGAGCTCGACGGAGAACAGCCGGCCCTGGAGAGAGAACTCGATGAGTTGATTTCCACTGCCTCTGAATCGGCAGATGACGTCGGCGGAAGCGGCCCTGCCGACTCTTTTCAAACCGCGGAGCTGAGTGATCGCGACCGGGAGGACGGCGAAGCGATCGCTTCCGGGGCGGGCGAAGTTGGAGATCTATTCGCCCAGCTAAAGATGTCACCCACTGCGGATGGTGGTATTTCGATTGAGGCGCCGCGTGAAGCGGCCGCTACGTTGGCAACGCTCTTCGAGGGCATGGCCAAGTTGATGCGTTCGCAGGCGAATCCGAAATAGTGAGATTGGCAACCGGGGACCGCTCTGCGGCGGGTTGCGCTGGGTGTCCCTGGTATCTCGAGAGAAGGTGGAATGCTCTGGACAAGAAGGATTGCGCGGGGGCTCGAAGGCCCGCAGCTGATCAATGATTCGAAGACTCCTTCCGGGCGGGTTCACGTGGGGGCCCTGCGCGGTGTGCTGATTCACGATGCCGTGTTCCGCACGTTGCGGAACGACGGCTTCGACGTGCGCTACACCTTCGGTGTCGACGATCTCGATCCGCTCGATGAGATTCCCGCCGGCCAGGACGAGTTCTTTGCGCCGTATCTCGGCACGCCGCTGTGCAACGTACCGGCTCCTCCGGGTTCGGAGGCTTCCGATGTGGCGAAGCACTTCATCGGCGAGTTCTTCGACATCTTCGAGGAGCTGGGGGTTCATGCGGAGACCTATTTCCTGCGTGACGTCTACCGTTCGCCGGGAAGTTCAATGAGGCGATCGATCAGATTCTCCGCAACGCGCAGATCGTGCGCGAGGTCTACCTTCAGGTGAGTGGCGCCCGGCGCCCCGAGAATTGGTACCCGCTGCAGGTGATCTGCGAGAGCTGTGGCAAGATCGGTACGACGGTGGTGACCGACTTCGATGGTGAGTGCGTGCGCTACACGTGCCAGGCGGACCTGGTCAAGTGGGCCACGGGTTGCGGCAACGAGGGGCGGGTGTCGCCCTTCGACGGGCGCGCCAAGCTGCCCTGGAAGCTGGAGTGGACGGCCAAATGGCACGTCTTCGGTATTACGATCGAGGGCGCCGGCAAGGACCATACGACGAAGGGTGGCTCTCGCGACGTGGCCGCCACTTGTCTGCGGCGGGTGTTCGGCGACTCGGTGCCAAAGAACATCCCATACGAGTTCTTCCTGGTCGGCGGCGCAAAGATGAGCTCGTCGCGCGGCGTCGGGGTTTCTGCGCGTCAGATGGCGAACCTGTTGCCCGCCGAGATCCTGCGCTACCTGATGATTCGAACGCAGCCGCGGCAACCGGTGAACTTCTCGCCGGACGAAGCTCAGATCACGAAGCTCTTCAACGAATTCGATCGACTTCGAGATCGTTGCGTTTCGGGTAAGGCAAGTGACGACGAGCGCGATGTGTTTCGCCTGTCTTGTCTGGCGGAAGAGGGGGAGGACTACTACGTGCCGTCCTTCCAACTGGTCGTGACGCTCATCCAGATGCCTCACATCGACATCTTCGAGGAAGCCGAGAAGAGAAAAGGTGCGCCCCTCACGGACGTGGATCGCTCCCGGCTTCAGGAAAGGGTCGATGCCGCCAGGGTATGGCTTGCCGATTTTGCCGATGAAGACGATCGGATCGTCGTCCACCAGGAAGTGCCGGCTAGCAGTGGTGACCTGGGCGCGGTTGCCCGTGCGTTTCTCTCGAAACTGGCGCTGGCGATGGCTGCCGCAGAGAGCTGGGAGGAGGACGAGCTTCAATCTCTGATCTTCGCGACAGCGAGAGCAACTCCCATTGGTGCCAGCGAGGCCTTTGAGGCGATCTACCGCGCCTTCCTGGGCCGCAAGAGCGGCCCAAAGGCGGGCTGCTTGTTCGCCTGTCTCGAGCGGCAGTTCGTCGTCGATCGCCTGCACAGCTTTCCTTTTTCCGTCGCGGAGTTCTGGGCTCAGTCGTCGATCGATGAAGACGCACTCGAGGAGTGGCTCGGCAACAAGGCGGAGCAGGTGGAGGCGGTCGAGGTCGAGCTGCCAGCGGCAACGAACGATGCGGAGGAGCGGCACGGCAGCTCGCGGAGCTCGTCGGGGAGCGGTAGCGGCAGCGGCGTCGTGGAGTTTCTGTTCACCCTGGTTGGCGGCAAGGTCGAGATGAAGCGCTTGCGTTTCGAACGTTTTGCAGGGGGCGATACCTCGCAGGGAGATTTCCGTGAACATGTAAATGGCTACGTTCGAGGCCTGGTCGAGCGACACCGATTGCGCATCGATAGAGTAGAGCCTCGCGACGCCCAAGGTGGCTCTGCCCACTAGGTCGAATCGTCGCGGTGGTCGTCGCCAGTCAGCTGGGGCGGCGCTCGATTCAAACGATGCTCAACGGCCATTCGTCGGGTCGCTCCGGTGTCGCCAGGCGCGAGCGCATGTAGAGCGCTCGCGCGGTGACGCGTTGGAAGGCGCGCTCGGCCTCGCGCAGGGCGGGGCTGGGCCTTTCGAGGAGTGCGAGCGCCCGCAGGGTCGCTTCGAATGTACAAAGTCGAGCCGGATCTTTGGTGCGGCGAACCGTCCACGGCGACGGTGGGCCGGCGGCGAGGGCGACGCGGCGTAGCGAGCGCAGGGCCGGGATTCGCTGCGCCATGCGCGAGCACTGACTCCACGAGCCATCGAGGACGACCAGGCGCCGGCGCTGGCGCCGCGGCAGCGCCGCTGCTTCCTCGATCGCCATCGCATCGCCGTGCGGAAAGAGCAGCAGGCTTTCCGACTCCGTACCGGTCAGCTCGCCAGCGGCGAAAGGCACGTCCCTGGCGCCGTGCACCGCGAGCGACGAGTTGGCGACGATCTGCAGGAGCAAGCGCGCGGTGCCCGTCGGCTTGAAGCGTTCGACCGCGTGTTGAACGACGACGACGCGCGTTGCGACCCGCAGGCGCGGCAGCTCGGGGCACAAGCACAGATCGAGGTGCAGGCCGCAGCCGCTGCAGCGGGGTTGGTTGCTCTTCGAGCGCACGCGCTACGACCGTTTCACGGTTGCGGCATTGGGCGACAGAGGAGCTGCCCGCCTCCCGAAGCCAGTAGGCGACCGTCCTCGGACCAGACGCGCGCCTGGCCGCCGATCAGTCCATCGGTGGCGACCGGCGCGACGGCGTCGACCAACAGCCACTCGGACTCCGGTGCCAGGCGGTGAAAGGTGGCGTTGACGTCGAGACTCGGTGCGACGAATCCACTATCGCCGCCGAGGTGTGGCTGGCAGGCGGCCGGCCACAGCATGGTGTCGATCAACAACAGCGAACGCGCAGCATCGGCAAACGCATCGTCGCACAGCGCGCGCGGGCGAAAGCGATACCACTCGCACCACTGCGGAGCACCGGGGCGGCGCTCGGCCCAGGGGATGAAGTTCCGAGGCCGTTCGTCGAAGTTGTTCCAGAAGCGAGAGCGCGCGGACAATTCCTCTGCCGACACGATGTCTTCGATCGGCTCGAGCTGGGCCGGCGATGCGACGTCGGGCATGACGAGGGAATCGTGTACCAGTCCGTCGGAGTCTCCCACCGCCCAGACCATCGCCTCGAAGATCGGACGGTTTTGCTGCGTCATCGACACGCGCAACGAAGCCGCCCGTCGCGAAGCTCGTAGAGTCGTCACATTGATATCGACGACGTCGAAGTCGGCAACGCTGAGAAAATGACCAGAAAAAGATGCTGGCCTGTCCAGCGCGGTGGCGGCGCCTGCAGCGCGCAGGGCGATTGCCGCGATGTAGCCGCCGTTGGGACCCCAGATTTCCCAATCACGCGACAACCGCGCCGTGTAGTGTCCTGCGTTTCCGCGAACTTCGGTGTCAGCGCAAAAGTCGCCCATCGCCACATTGCGTCATATTCGGCACGACAATGGCAAGTCGCGTCTTCACACGACCGTGCATGCGAAGCCTGCGAACTTTGTGGCGCGACGTATGAAAAAAGATTCGCCTTGCGGACGTATTGTTGGGCTGATAGGCCCAAACTTGTTCCTGGCTGGGAGGGCAACCATGGGCTTCGACTCGAAGCAGCTTGCGCCACTTTGTTTGTCGCTTGCGTTCGGCGCTGCCGCCGTGCTGGCGGCACCACAAACGAAAGATCAGCAGCGCTGTCTGAACGATCTGACGAAGGCTGGTGCCAACGTCGTCAAGGCGCAGAACAAATCCAATTGGAAGTGTCTGCGCAATGCGAACAAAGGAAACATCGACAAGCTCGGCGACAGCGGCGACACGCTGACCGCGCAGGCTTGTTTGACCAACGACGTCGGTGACAAGGTCGCCAAGAAGCAGGCGAGGACGGTGGTCAAGGACGGCTTGCGCTGCCAGCCACCGGAAGGTCTGCCCGACTATGCCTACACCGGGGCCGCGGTGATCAACGCCGCCGGTAGCGCCGTTCCGATTGCGATGGTCGAGGCGATTTTCGGCGCCGATCTCGATGCGGCGGTGATCGACGACGACGTCGATGCAAATGGCGCCAAATGCCAGCAGGAAGTTCTCAAGCGGTCGAACCAGATCGTCGACAAGGCTTGGAAGGTTCTTCGCAAGGGAATCAAGGACGGACTGAAGGGCAAGAATCGGCGCGCCGGCACGGCGCCGGACGTTGCCATTCATTCGTTGCTCAACTTGCAGAGTGAAACCATTGCGCAGGTATTGGACGACGTGAAGGGCAAGATCCAAAAAGCGGAGGACAAGCTCGCGACGAAAGCGGCGCAGCGTTGTCCGGCGGCGATCTCGACCTTGGCGCAGATGTTTCCCGGAGTGTGCTCGGCTTCTGCGACGATCGCCGAGTTGTCGGATTGTGCTGCCGGTGTCGCCAAAGCCCACCTGTACCAAGAGGTCGAAGGCTTCTTCGCCACGTCGATCGCCTGTGACCTGACCGACGACGGCCAACACAACGAGAGCTGCATTTCCCTGGCTCAGCAGAGACACGTCCTCGACCGCACGACCTACGGCCCGGAGCCCTACACGATTGGCCGCATCCAGGCCCTGGGCTTGAACGGTTTCATCGAGGAGCAACTGGACCCGGCGGCGCTCGACGACAGTGCCGTCGACACGGTGTTGGCGGCGACCTACCCGTCGCTGGCGCTCAACTTCCAGGAGCTGCGCGATTGCTATCCGCAGGGCGGCGGCGGTGTTTGTCCGGGGATTCCCGACGGCAACAAGAACGACGTCTGGAAAGAGTTGCAGGAGTCGGAGCTCTATCGGGCCGCGGCTAGTGTGCGCCAGTTGGAAGCAGTTCTCGTCGACTTCTACTTCAATCACTTCAATGTTGCGGGAACGACGGGACGGCGGAAATGGGACACCACGCCGTATGTCCGCGAATCGATCCGCCCCTACGTCCTCGACAACTTCGAAGAGAGCGTGCTGCGAATGACGCGTGGCCCGGCGATGCTGGACTACCTCGACCAACGACAGAATCAGATCGGCTCGCCGCCGGGTACCGGATACAACGAGAACTTCTCCCGCGAGCTGCTCGAGCTCCATGCGCTCGGTGTCGAAGGCCCCTACACCGAAGACGACGTGAAGGAGGCGGCGCGCGCTCTCACCGGTTGGCGCGAAGACTACGCCAACGACGGCCCGGCGTTTGAGTTCAACGGCTTCGAGTACCGCGACTCGTGGCACGACTACCTGGGTGCGAAGTTCGTGCTCGGACAGACGATCGACTTCCCCGCCGACGGCGAGCTCGAGGGGCTCGAAGTCATTCGCATCGTGTCGCAACACCCGAGCACGGCGAGCTTCCTGTGCACGAAGTTGGTGCGGCGCTTTCTCGGCGACGATGTTCCCTTCGCTCTGGTCGAAGAGTGCGCGGCGACGTTCTCCGCCAACATTCTCGAGGACGATCAATTGGAGAAAGTCGCGCGCACGATCCTCACCTCGCCGGAGTTCCTGCTCTTTGCGGAGTACCGCAAGGCGCGGGTCAAGCGGCCAACGGTCTTCTTTCCGAGCCTGATTCGCACCACCGGTATCGATCCCGACCCAGCGGTCGTCGACTACGTATCCATGCGCAAAGACGTGCGCGACATGGGCGAGGAGATCCGCACGGCGGGTCCCCCCACCGGCTACCCGGATACGTCCATCACCTGGGCCAGTCCGGGCGGTATCGTACAGCGTTTCAACCTCATCGAGGAGGTGACCGAGACTGCTGCCGCGGCCTGGGGTGTTTCCGGCGCCGGAACTTCCACCGAGATCGTCGACGACCTGATCGCGGTGCTCTTTCCGATCGCCGGCGTTGCCGATGCAACGAGGACGGCGGCGATTGGATACCTCGATGCGATCCCCGGTGCCAGCGATGCCGAGAAGGTGGAGCAGGGTGCGGCATTCCTGCTCTCCGGCCCCGAGTTCCTCAACCACTGATGGCCGGTTCGTCCGAAACACTTGCGATGGAGAATCAGCGATGAGATTGAGCAGAAGAGATTTCCTCAAAGCCGGCGCGGTGACGTCGACAGCGTACTTCCTGCCGGAGAGTCTGGCGCGCCGGGCGATGGCCGCTCCGGGGCCGGAAAAAGTGATCGTCGCGGTCTACCTGCGCGGCGGTGCCGATCCGCTGAGCTTGGCGGTGCCCGCCTTCGACCCCGACTACTATACCGTTCGCCCGGACATCAGCATCTCCGCCGGTAGCGAGTTGCCGCTGGTCGGAGGGAACCCTCTCGGCTTCGGCCTCTACCCGCTGCTCACCGACTTCCAGGCCATGTACAACGCCGGCGAGCTTTCCCTCATCCATCTCAGCGGTAGCCCGAGTGAATCGCGCTCGCACTTCGACGCCCAGGACTACATGGAGAAGGGCAAGCCCGACGACAAGGCGATCGCCGACGGCTGGTTGAACCGCTACCTGACGTCGATCGGCAACGTTGATTCGATCTCGGGTGTTTCGCTGTCGGCAACACCTCAGTTGGCTCTTCTCGGTGAATCACCCAACGTCGCCTTCTCCAAGATCTCGAGATTCCAGGTGACCGGTGACCACGCGACGGAGCGAAAAGACGCGCTGTCGACGTTCTACGCGGCGGAAGCGGAGTCGACGCTCACCACGGGGGTGAACTCGGCGTTCTCGGCCGTTGATCTCATCGCCGGGATCGACACATCGACGAGCATTACCTATCCCAGCAACAACAAGCTCGCCGATGCACTCAAAGACGTCGCGGCGATCATCAAGGGAGAGGTCGGGGCCAAGGTGTTTGCCGTCGACCTCGGTGGTTGGGATCACCACTCCAACCAGATCAGTGAGTTGGTCACGAAGTGCGGCGAGTTGAACGGTGCGCTCAAGGCGTTTCGCGATGACCTGTTCAACAGCGGCGGCACGAACTACCTCGACCAAACACTGATCCTGGTGATGACCGAGTTTGGCCGTCGTGTCGGGCAGAACGGCGGAGCTGGCTCCGATCATGGCCACGGTGGTGTGATGTTCGCGGTCGGCGGTGGCCACAGTGGCGGCCAGGTCATCGTCAAGGACGACGACTGGCCCGGCTTGATGCCCGGCGACCTGTTCAAGGGCGAAGACCTGCAAGTCACGACGGACTTCCGCGACATCTTCGCCGAGGCGCTGTTTTCCCACATGGGAGCCAGCCTGGCGTCGCTCGAACCGGTCTTCCCGGACTTCAACGTCAACCAATCGAATTTCCCCGGACTCTACTGACACGAGTCTTCACGGAGTCGTTGCCGGAGATCTGACATCCTCCCTCCTTATCAAGGAGGGGGAAGTAGCCGGGCTCTCGTTTTTGCTGCTCCCCCCTTGGCAAGGGCAGGGGTAGTTCTTGCGGACCTTACGGGGTCGCTGCGGTTTTGGTGGCGACTACGCGTGAGAAGCCGAGGTGGCGGCCCTCGTCGGCGGTGAGCATGTCGACGGTCGTGGCGGCGTCTTCTCGTCGCCAGCCTTCGAGGAAGGGTTGGCAGGCCCGTTCGAAATCGCACCAGTCTTGCCATGTGCCGGCGATCTGCTCGGCGTGGTCGACACGGACTTTGCGCGTCTTCGCCCAGTGGTTGCGCCACCAATCGGGGGTGTGGAAACAGCAGAACTCCCACTCCCAGAATGGTTCGAGGTGGGGCGGGATCTCGCTTCCGAGCTCGGTCGTCAGCGATGGCACGGCGATGCCGATCTGGCCGCCGGGGCGGAGAAAGTCGAGAACGTAGCCGAGATAGAGGTCGGCGGTGCCGAAGTACTGGTAGGCGTCGACGCTGATGATGGCGTCAAAGAAATCGTTGTCGAAGATCAGAGCGTGCGCTTCGGCGTGGATCGCCTGCACGCGATCTTCGACACCGGCGTCGGCGATGCGGCGCTGGTTGTCCGCCGCTGGAATCCAAAGGTCGGTCGCCCAAACCCGGGCGCCGAACTCGCGCGCCAGGAAGATCGAGGTCATGGCCTTGCCGCATCCGAGGTCGAGGATGTTCATATCCTCGGCGATCGGCATGACTTCGGCGAGTGCCTCGAGCAGCCACAGCGCGTGTGGCCCCATCTGGTTCTCCGCCACCCATTGCGGCTCGTAGCCGTTGGATCGGCGATAGCGGGGATGGTTGACGAGCAGGTCGTGGAGAGCTGCTCGATCGCTGGCAGATGGTGGGCGGGCCGGCATGCTGGAGACTGGCACGAACCGCGGCTTGCGACGAACGCTCCTCCGCGTTGGAAGCGTGCCGGTGGGCGGTGGTTCCTCTGCTGTCTGCTATTGCGGTTTCATCTCTTCTGCTGGGACGTCGCGTACGTGGGTCGCGAAGTACCAGGCGTGGCCCTCGGGATCGAGGGCGCCGTAGCGGCGGTCCCCATAGAACTGATCCTTCGGTTCTTCGATGACCTCGGCACCGGCCGCCTTGGCCTGGGCATAGTGCGCATCGACATCGTCGACGTAGACGTAGATCTGCTGCGTCGTCGCCCCCAGCCGTTTCGGGTTCTTGTACTCGGGACCCGGGCAGCCCATCATGATGACCCCCTCGCCGATGGTCATCTCGGCGTGGCCGATGCTGCCGTCCGGCATTTCGATTCGCTCGCGCTCGGCGAATCCGAATGCCGCGGTCAACCACTCGAGTGCGGCGGCGACGTCCTCGTACAGAACGTAGGGGGAAACTCGCGGCGTGTTCGCTGGTGGATTCTGGATCATGGATTCCTCTAGCTCTTTCTGGGCAGCGAGTTCAATGACGCAGACCCGTTTGCTCGGGCCCTTTGATTCGGCGGCGTGTGTTTGACGCGGCTCGCGATGAACGGGGCCGTCTCCTCGATTTGCACGTTGATCCGTGAAGGCCGCCTGCCGTAGTGTGCGAGCATGGGGGTCAGGCTCTTTGATAGGAAGTTCGCCGCTACCGTTGGCGACGGTCTGCCGGCTCGGCCGGGCGTCTATCTCTTCGTCGACGAGTGTGGAGAGGTTCTGTACGTGGGAAAAGCCAAGAACCTGCGCCGGCGCTTGGCCAACTACCGCAATGCGTCGCGGCGCAAGGTGCACCGCAAGATGCGCGCACTGGTGCGCGAGGCCAGCACTCTCGAGGTGCGACCGCTGGAGTCGGAGCGAGAAGCCCTGCTGCTCGAAAACGAGTTGATACGATCCCTGCGCCCGGCGCACAACGTCGACGGCGCGTACTCCTTCCTCTATCCGGCGATCGGCCTGTCGGCTGCCGGCGATCAGGTCTTGCTTGCGTTCAGCACCGACACGGCGCGCTGGGCCGATCTGGATCTACAGTGGTTCGGCGTCTTCCGCTCGCGACCACGGGCGAAGGAAGCGTTCGACGCCCTGGTCGAGATGGTCAATATGATCGCTCATCGCGAGCCGAAGTCGCGCCTGCCGGCGCACCGTCCGTTGCGCGGTTCACGGCTCGTCGCCTACCGCCGACTGGACGGTGAGCTCAGGTTGGAGGTCGCGCGCCTGCTCGCCGGCCTCTCCCCTGAGCCGCTCGGCTACCTGGCTGCACGCTTGGTCGAAAAACCTCGGGCGCGGCGCGAGGCAGAACGAGTCCAGGAGTGTCTCCGCTGCCTGTCGGCGTTCTACGAAAGCGACCTGCGCAAGCTCCACGACGCGCTCGCCCTGAGGGGGACCGGCGGCACCTTCGTCCCACAAGCCGAGCGCGATGCGTTGTTCATCCAATGGAAGGCGGCGAGCGAAGCGACCACGAGCGACGCAGCCGATCTATGACCTTGGTCGCCCGCCGGCGAGGACCTCTTTGCCAAACGCGGGTTCGACGAACTCGCTGAAGTCGGGGCCGCGTCGCAGGGCGTGGCCGCCGTCGACGTTGATGGCGGTACCGGTGATCCAGCGCGACTCGGGGCCGATGAGGAAACGCGCCAGGTTGGCGACGTCCTCCGGCTCGCCGACGTCGCGCATCGGCGTATTGCGGATGTAGGAATCGTAGACCTCGCCGTCGCGCGGGATGAGCTCCATCATCTCGGTGGCGATGAAGCCCGGGCGGATGGAATTGAAACGCACGTTGCGGGCGCCGAATTCATCGGCCGCGTTCTTCATCATTTCCTCGAGACCGGCTTTGCCGACCGTGTAGGCGCCGAAGTAGGGGTGGGTAACGTGTCCGGCGATGGAGGACATGCCGATGAACGACCCTCCGCCGGCCTCGACCATGTAGGGAGTCGTGTGCTTGACGCAGAGCATGGTGCCGAGGACGTTGAGGTGGAGGACGCGGATGAACTCGGCCGTGTCGAGCGCGTTGTACGGGCCCATGCCACCGCCACCGCCGGCGTTGGCGATGCAGCCGTCGAGTGCACCGGTCGGTTGCGCGGCTTTGCGGACGACCGCTTCGACGTCCTCCTCCTTGGTGACGTCGGCGCTCATGATCTGGACGCTACCACCGTTGCCAACCTTGGCTTGGATCTCCGTCGCTGCATCTTCGAGCTTGGCGAGAGTGCGACCGCAAATCGTGACGGCGGCTCCGTCTGCGGCGAGGCGCGCGGCACAGGCCTTGCCAATTCCGGTTCCGCCGCCGGTGACGAGAACGGCGAGCCCATCGAGGCCGCCGGATGGAATGGATCCCTTTGCCATGGAGTGCTCCTTGTTGGTGGTGATTGGTGATTCGTGATTGGTGATTGGTGATTCGTGAGTTTGAAGTGTTTGGCGTTGCGACGCGAGAGATCTGTAGGGGGACGAATCACCAACCACGAATCACGAACCACGAGTCACCAGTCACCAATCACGAGTCACCAGTCACGCAGCACTGCTGATTACTTGAAAACTATCAGCAGTGATGCTACATAACAGTCATGACTGCGAAATCGGAAGATGTCGAAATTTGGCGGGTGGCACGGGCGTTGGTGTGTGCCATCTATGGTGTGACTGGTCGCGGCGGTTTCTTTCGCGACGCTTGTTTGCGCGACGAGGTTCGCCAGGGTTCGGTGTCGTTGTTGGCCGACCTGGGGCAAGCGTTGGAAACGGGACGGACGGCGACGGCGGCGAGTCTGGTGGAGGACATGCTGGGCAGATGTTCGCGTGTGCGTTCGCTGCTGATCGTCGCGGCCGATCAGGACTACCTGACGGACGTCGAGTTGCACGGATTGAGCGGACAGTTGTTGAGCTTGCGCGACGGCGTGGCTGCGTTCTTCGCCGTGTCGCGGCACCAGCAGGGGGAGGCGGCGCGGCAGAACGTCGCGGTTCTCTACAATGGTGTTCCGTGAGTGGTGAATGGTGACTCGTGATTGGTGAATGGTGATTGGTGACTCGTGATTGGTGACTCGTGAGTGGTGAATGGTGACTCGTGATTGGTGAATGGTGACTCGGAACACGGGTCCGTTCTTTAGTCCCGCTCGCGCCAGATCAGTACCTGCGGCAGCATCAGGCGGCTGGCGCTCACTTTCCAGCCGTCGGCTTCCTTGGCGAGGACGCTGGTGAAGTAGCCGGCGCGCGGCGCGATTTTCTTGCCGCGCGTATCGGTTGCGCCGAAGAGCTCGTAGGTTCCGTCGGCGATGGCGACGGTGTCGTTGACGAGGCGCACGTGCTCGACGGCCAAGTGGAGCTCGCTGTTCTTGAAGACGCTGGCGTGCTCGATGCCGAGCAGGCGGCCGACCTCTTTCTTGCCGTATACGGTGCGGCCATCGGGCTCCATGTGGTCGCCGTTCTCGGTCCACAACGCCGTCATGGCGGCGACGTCGTGCTTGTTCCACGCGTCGACGAACGCACCGTAGGTGTTGTGTACTTCGAGCTCGACCCCGGTCGGTTCTCCCTTGGGCTGCGGGCCGCGCTGGGCGAGGAGCGTGACGGGAGCGAGAATGAGCAGAATGATTGCAAAGCGGCGAACCATGGGAACCCTCCTGTTTGAGACATCCAGAGCGTATTCCGACTCGGCAATCGCCGTCAACGGGGTGCTATGCGAGAATTTCGCTCACTGGTTGCGAGGTTTGATGCGACCCG
Organism: uncultured Binatia bacterium (SeqCode); assembly: GCA_965216585.1. GTDB lineage: Bacteria > Desulfobacterota > Binatia > HRBIN30 > CADEER01 > CADEER01. The sequence continues at coordinate 3,874,349 of CBDCGC010000003.1, forward strand.
GTTCCCCATTCGCTGACCTGAACACCCATGATCTGTTGCAGGGTCAGGCCGATTCGCGAGATCGGCTCGCCGTTGCCGCGTACGTGGACTCCCGGTGTGACGCGGCCGCCGGCGCGGCCGGCGACCATGACGGGTATGCCGGCGACGAGGTGGGACTTTGCGAACGAATGATCCGAGTGAGCCATGATGAGGCAGTTGTCGAGAAGAGTCCCGTCGGCTTCGGGCGTCGCGGCCAGTTTCTCCAGGAAGCGCACCCAGGCCTGCATGGAAAGCTGGGAGAAGGCGGTCGAGCGCGGTTGGTAGCCGAGCTCCTGGTCGACAGGCTCGTCGTGCGTGAGCTGGTGGTGGGAAATGTCCTCGCCGAGGACGCGCAGGTCGGAGAGGCCGAAGGAGTACATCATGTTGAAGACGCGTGTCTGGTCGCAGAGGAGGGCGAACACGAGGAGGTCGGCGAGCAGGTCGTGGGTGGCATTGGCCTGACTCACCTCGGTGCCGATGTCCTCGCGCCGCGGCGCCGCCGGCCGTCGGCAGGCCTCGAGGTTGGGCGGTGAGAGGGAGATCTCGATCTGCCGTTCGAGCTGTCGCAATGACGTCAGATATTGATCGAGGCGCTGCTTGTCGTGGCTGCCCAGCCGTTTTTCGAGGCGCTTGACGTCGTCGGAAACGGCGGAGAGGGCGCTGCCGCGCAGAATGGTCTTGGCATCGGGGAGGAAGGGACCGTCGTTCGGATCGAAGAAGTCGTCACCAAAGATGCGGTTGTAGGCCTCGATCGGCGATACCAGAGAGGCGTTCTGAATACTGTCGCTCTCCCGGCTGTACGTCTGGCTGGGTACGCCGGTGGCGGAGAGCTCGAGCGAGCGGAATCGCGTCGAGGCGCCGTGCACGTCCGAGATCGAGGTGTCGAGAGTCGGTGCCGGTTGGATGCCGGCGTCGGGTGGTGTCGTGCCGGTGAGGTTGGCCAGTACGCCGGTGTAGTGTGGCTCGTTTGGCGCCCCGTCGAGAAAGACGTTGAAGCCGCTCAAGACGCTGACCTCGCTTTTCAAGTCGCCGAGCACTGCCAACTCGGGGGAGAGCTCGTAGTCGGCCCCTTCGGTCGCCGGCGCCCAGCGCTCGGGGTTCATGCCGCAGCCCCAGAACCACGTGCCGAAGCGCAGCGGGATCGGGGCGCCGCCGGCCAGTGCCGTGCCGTTGTCGTTGAGAAAGATCTCGAGCAGCGGCAGCCCGATCGACACACCGGCGCCGGCGGCCATGCCGCGTAGTACCGTTCGCCTACTGATACGCTTCTTCATCGCGTCGCTCCGCTGGCGATCCATCTTTCGATCAGCTGGATTTCGGCGTCGCTGAGAACACCGCCAATCAGCGGCATGCGCGAGCCATAGGCGGCGATGCCGGGGCCCTGCACCTTGAGCAGCAGGAAGCTGTCGTTCGGCGCACCTGGCGCGACACGCAAGAACCCGTCGGCGCTGGCGGCTGGGTTGATTGGCGCAACGCCGACGAGATTGTCGATTGCGCCGGCTCCTTCGAGAACCAGCCCGCCGGCGGCGGTGGCGCTGCTGTGGCAGGTCAGGGATGCACAGCGCGGCGAGAAGATCTGCTCGCTGAGATCGGCGAAGAAAACCGGGATCGGCGTTGCCGTTGGTGGCAAGGTGGGGCGCGGCGTCGGCGTTGCCAGCGGCGTCGCCGGGGTCGCTGTCGCAGCACCGGTCGGCGCGGCAGTGTTCATGCCGTCGGGCGTCGCTGTCGGGTTGCCGTTGTCCGGCGTCGCGGTTGCCGCGGGCGTCTGCGCAGGATCGGGCGTTGGTGTCGCCTGCGCCTCGCGCGCTCCGGCGGTGGTGCGGAAGGCGTCGCTGAGAACGATCAAGCGCAGCAGCTCGCGCAGGCGATAGCCGGAAGCGTCGAGACGATCGGCGACGTAGTCGACGTATTCACGTTCGCCGTCGGCGATGTCGCGGCCGAGGGCGTACTTGAAATAGTTGGTGACGAAGCAGGGGCCGAGCAAGGGGTCGCGAGACAGGACGGCACCGAGCTGCTTGGCGTCGGCAAAGGGAACGCCGTTGAGCTCGCCCGATGTGTCGATCGCTGCGCCGTTCTCCGTCGCGCGCAAAGCGCCGATGCCGTCCAGCTTTTCCAGGCCGAGGCCGATCGGATCCATCAGGCTGTGACAGCCGGAGCAAGCGACGTTGGAGACGTGCACCGCCAGCCGATCGCGCGCGGTCGGCAAGGTCAGCGTGTCGGCGTCGGCGAAGTCGGTGAAGTCGATGTCTCCCGGCGGCGGCGGCACGTCCTGGCAGAGCAGCACTTCGCGCACGAACTTGCCGCGTAGCGTCGGCGAGCCGCGTCCCGGATGAGAGTAGAGAGCGAGCAGGCTGATGTGCGAGAGCAAGCCGGCCCGCGGGTCGGCGGCCGGGATCTCGTAGGGCTCGAAACCGTCGCGCGTCGGCACCGGTACCTGGTAGACGATGCCGAGGGCGCGCGAGAGGAAGGTGTTGCGAGTGGTGAAGAGATCCCGATAGTCGCCCTCGCGGGTCACCAGGTGATCGATTGCCGTCAGCAGCGTCTGCTCGGCGGCATCGCCGATCATCGCCTGGTTGAAAGCGGGGAAGAGAATGGGATCCTTGCGCACGAGACCTTGCTCGATGTCGGCAAAGGCGAAGAGGTCGCCAAAAAATGCACGCACGTTTTCCTCGATGCGCGGCGAGTCGAGCATGCGTTCGACGTGGGCTTCGAGCAGCGCTGGATCCGTCAGCTCGCCGTTCTCGGCGGCGGCCAGCAGGTCTTCGTCCGGCGTCGTGTTCCACAGAAAGTACGAGAGCCGCGAAGCCATCGAGGCATCGGTCAGGCGGAGCCCCGGGCCAGCGCCGGCGGTCGGCTCGGCCTCTTCGATGCGAAAGAGAAACTCGGGTGAGACGAGCAGGGTGGTGAGCGCGTCCGTCAGACCGGCGTAGAAATCGCCGAGACGGTCTGCGCTGGCTGCGGCGACGCCGACGCGTGCGGTAGCCTCCGCGTCGGTCAGGCGGCGGCGGAAGAGGCGGCGGCCGATCTGGCGAACGAAGGCTTCTGCACATGCATCGTCCGCCGCCGTATCGCTGGCAGGTGTACACGGCATCATCGCATCGCGTTTCTCGGTAGAGAGCACTCGTTCGGCGATGCCGCGGGCGATTGCCTCGTATTGCTCGAACCCCGACGCGGTGACGCTGACTTGCGACGAGCCGACGGCGAACAAGCCGAGCTGGCGGTTGTCGGGCTCGATACGCCCGGCGATGACTACGTCGTCCCCGAACACGTCGGCGATGGTGGCGCGGTATTGCTTTTCCGTCAGGCGGCGCATCGCCAGTGGCCCGGCCTCGACGAGCGGGGCGATGGTGCCGCCGCTGCTGCCAGCCGGTCCATCTCCGGCGCAGGCGCCGATGGCCAGGGCGAGGGCGCCCGTCAGAAGCGAAGTGAGGGCAGGTCTGCGTCGTTTCATCGTCTTCTCACTTTGCAACGAATGCTGGCACCGCTTCGAATCGGTAGGCGGTCGAGATCGTCGTACAGGCGCCCGTATCGGGATCGAAATGTCCATCGGCGTTGTCCCGCAAGGCTTGCCACAGGCCCGTGCAGGTGTAGGACAGAGCCGACGCGCCGGCAACACCGGCCTGGATGCCGAAGATGTCGTAAGCTTCCTCGATCGGCTGGTAGCCGAACATCTGGCCGCTGACGCTACCGTCGGGATGAAACTCGGCGCGCAGGTAGCCGTTGCGCAAGGTTTGGTTGCCGTCGACGATCTGGATGTTGAGGCGCAGGTTGATGTCCATCGGACCGGCGGTGAGCACACCATCGACGATCTCACCGTTGCCGATACCGCCGTGGTACTGCGTGTCCTCGTGGATGCTCAGCGTCGCGAAGGGGAGTACCTCCCCGTCGGCGCCGACTGCCGGCACGTCGGTGCTGCCAAAAACCTGAGCGACGACGCTACTGTCATTGGTTTCGTCGTCGATGCCCTCCATGTCGAGCAAGATCGTCATCGAGCCGTTGATGACGGCTTCTTCGATGACGTTGTGGGAAATCTCGCCTTCTTGGAAGCCGCGAACACAGCCGATGGCGCGCCAGAATTGGTAGTCGATCCCCGGCGCCCCCGACATGTCCGAGAATTCGTCGTGAGTGCACGTTTCGACGCCGGTCGCCGGGTCGCTCGACACGGCGCCATCGAGGTCGAATCCGGCGAGACGCCCGGGTCCGTTCAGCGTTTTGAAACCGGGGTCCGACACGCTCTCCGGGTCGACGCAGTCGTCGGGTTGGACGAATCCGTCCTCCAACTGCATCTCGATCGGCCCCTTGGTGAACCCGCCGGGGCACGGATCTTCGTCGTGCTCGGGATAGACGTAGGAGAAGGAGGAGATGACGTAGCCGCGCGTCGTCGACGCACTCTCGCTGCCGGCGGGGGCGCTGTCGCTCGACCCGCAGGCGGCGGTGAGCAAGGCGAGTGTCAGGGCGCAGCGACCGCGGGCGATGCCGTGGCGAAGGTGCGCAATGCGATGAGTCAAGATCCGTCCCTCCGTGTAGTGGAGTAGTATCCCCGGGTTAGCGAAGCAAACGAATCCGCGCGTGCGGTCTTATGCCGCGTGCAGCCTCGACCAAACGAAAGGGAGCTTGAGGTGCATCGAGTAGGTTTGCGGAACCTCGATGTCGGGTAGACCGACGTGGGAGTGCAGCTCGGTGCCGTGGTTGGGTTGGCGGCGTGTGCCGAAAACGATGTCCCAGATGATCAAGACGTCGCCGAAATTCGTATCGAGCTCGCTCTCGCGTCGTGAATGATGGAGGCGGTGCAGCTCCGGGGTTGCGAAGACCCAACCGAGAGGGCCGGTGCGCAACTCGATGTTGGCGTGCTGCACATAGGAGTTGGCTCCCGTGAAAACGAGCAGCAAGGTCAGCGTGTCGGCGGGAATGCCGAGCAGCCAGAGCACGCTCAGACGACCGCCGTAGGTGATGAAGGCCTGGAGGGGGTGCTTGCGTAGCGCGAGGAGGAAATACATGCGCGGCGAGCAGTGGTGAACGGCGTGCAGCGGCCACAGACGCGATCGGTGCAAGAAGCGGTGGATCCCGTACGAAACCGCTTCGACGACGACGAGGGCGAGAGCGAATTGCGTTAGCAGCGGCCACTGTGCCGGCCACAGGGGTCGTCCCAGTGCCTGGTCGATCGCATGGGAGATGGCGACGATGGCCGTGTAGCCGAGAGCGCGAAAGAGCGCGGTGGGGATCGTGTTGCTCAACAACCCGTGCAGGATGTCGGTGCGCGCTTCGATCGCCTCGAGCCGCCAGAGTTGCGATTCGGCGTAGGCGCGCTCGAGGAGGAAGGTCGTAACGCCAAAGAGAAGGCTCGACGTCACGAGGATCGTCGTCGACGTGAATCCGGCCTCCACCATGGCGATTCCCAGCAACAAGGAGCCGGCGAGGACGCCCGGGTAGTAGCCGTAGGTGACGAGCTTGGCCGGCATGTGCCGCGGCGGATCGGCGGCCGCGTGCTCAGCCCGGGCGCCCGGCGAAGGAGGGGATGTCGTCCGGTACGTGGTGAAAAGTCTGTTTGTCGTCCGTGTAGATGGCCATCTCCGGCTTGCCGTAGACGCTGGGGTCGTCGAAGGTCCCGACCTTGATCATCACGACGCCGGGGATGGCTGGGGTTCGCGACAGAATGTGCGCGCCGCACTCGCTGCAGAACTCGCGTCGGGCCGGGCTCTCGAGGTCGGAGCGTTCAAACACCTTTGGCTCGCCGAGCGTGTAGCGGAAGCTCGGCTCGGCCATGCCGATGATGACGTTGGGATGGCCGCCGGAGATGTACTGGCACTCGCGGCAGTGGCACTGGCCTTTGAATAGAGGATCTCCCTCGGCTTCGAAGCGCAGGGCTTTGCAGTAGCATCCACCTTCGATCTTCATTTCGTCTTCCTCCACTTCTCGCGGTCGGTCATCGTCGCATGTCGCGCACGCCGCCCGCAACGCGATCAGGACAATTCAAGGAATGATCACGTGCTCGTCGCAAAGCCAGATCGGCGAGCGTTTCAGATCGATGAATTTGCGCTCGTCCGCCAGGAGCTCAGCGCCGGCGCGCGCCGCATCGTCGGTGCCGAACGACGCGGCCAATGACGCGCGGTCGGCGAACCAGAGCTCGGCGATCCCGTCGTATGGCTCCGGCCCACCGCGTCCGGCGTTGAGCAGCTCCTGGAGGTCGTCGTGATTGGTGTGCGATTGCACGTAGCGCAGTGCGCCGATGGCCTTGGCTCGCTGGCGGACGATGTCGCCGTGGCGATGGAGCCAGTAGTCCTGAAACTCCGCGCGCGAGAGGTGTGTTTGTCGGTGCAAACAGAAAACCAGCTTGATCATGTCGATTCCCCTTGTCGCGGCGGCTGAGGCACTGCGCGGCGATCATGATCCATCTGTGTTTTCATGCAAGGTGAGGGAAGCGACTGTCGGGCGGGGCTGCGACTGTCGCGGCGGCCGTCCTCGATTCGGCGCTCTGCGCTTTGGGTGGACGTTCGTTCCTTGCCGTGGCGAAAGTGGCCGTGGTACGAAGACCCATGCGCGCGACGCGGATGCCGGAGAGAGCCTGGCCGGCCGCGTCGGTGAGCGCGAAGCGCGTCGGCCTCGTGTTGTTGGCGCTGCTTTTCGACCTCCTGTTGTTGTCGCCGCACCTCAGCCGATCGCGCCTCGATCCGGCCGAGACGCAGCGCGTCTACTACGAACCCGGCGAGAGCGGGGTCCGCGTCCTGCTCGACCGCGCCGGCGGTGGCTATGTCACCGACGTCGAGGTCGACGAGGGCGGTGATCTGGTGATACCGGCCGGGCGGTCGATTGCGCTGGCCCCGGTTGCAGAGCAGCCGCTGGTCGTTCGCACGCTGGCGGAGCAACTCGCGCCGTACCTGCTGATCGGAAGAGAATCGGCGGCGCCGGCAGCCGCGGCGCGTTCCCTCGCCGGCGCCGTCGTCGTCGATGCCGCGGATACGCAGGTCGTTGTGCGCCGGTGGGACGGCGCGCGCCGGTGGGCGACCGACCGGAAATGGCTACGGGATCTGAGGTCGAGCTGCGTCTCGGGCGGAACGGCGACGGTGCGGCGAGTTGGCGAGAAGGTCGCGATCGAGATGGGTTCGTGTCGCGCCGCGATCGACCTCGGTGAAGGCGGAGAGGCGCGCTTGATCGTCGTTGCGGGAATGCATCCTGCGGTGGTTGAGAAAGCTGGCGGCTGGCGGCAGGTCCGCGAGCGAGATCTCGCGGCTCACCTCTGGGCGCTGGCGCGGCTGGGGGTGCTGATCGCCATCCTTGGTGCCGCACCGGCCGCTGCCGCCGGCGCCGTGCTGGTCGTTCTCGGTTGGATGGTGCCTGCGTTCGCCATGTCGTTGTGGATGTTGTCGTGTGTCTTTTTACTACCCGCCGCGGTGGCCGCGGTGGTGGGTCGGCTGCTTCCGCAACGGCCCGAGCGGGCGATCGCTGCGGGTGTGCTTGCGCTGGTCTTGGAATTCTTGGCGGCTGCTTGCTTGGTGTGGTTCTTCGATCTGGGATCGTTCGGCTTGGTGCGCACGACGCGGCGCGGTGACGATCGCTGTGCGATCGTCGGCTACTCGACGGTGCGAGGCGATTCGCTGCGCTGGCAGAGCGATGGGATCGTCGAGCGACTCGACTCGACGTGTGCGCCGTGTGCGAATCGAACGTCGCGATTCTCGCGCGAGGCCCAGACCCTGCGGTGGGTGCGCGAGGTCGTTTGTGCGCCCACCTTCCCCGCCAACGATGGTGGTGAGGTCGTCTTCGTCGGCGGCGGCAACGACGACATTTTCTACCGGCGCGGCAACCTCCGCCAACTGCTCGGCTTCTTGGTCAATCTCGTTCGCTTCGCGCTCGACCCAGTCGGCGCCGGCGACTGGCAAGAGGCCTTCGCCAAGGCCAACGAGCTCGCCGTGCTGACCCTCGACGACCAGGCCGACGACATTCGCGCCATCGCCGAATGTGCGCGATCCGGTGGCCGGCGCTTGCGCTTCGTCCATGACTTTCTCATCTGGGATCTCGAAGGCGGACGCCCGGCGTCGCGCCAGCAGACCTTTGCCGCGCGTCGCCAAGCGGTGCGCGAACACGGTGGCGATTTCGTCGATTTGCTCGCCGAGTTCCAGGACAGTGCCGGCGTTGCCTTCTTCAACGACTGGATCCACCCTTCCGGTTACGCCCAGCGCCTGATCGCCGACCGATTGTGTGAACGGCTGAGAGTGGAATGAGGAGCGGCCGGCACTCAGTGTGGACGTTGGGCGAGGATGCGCAGCCGCGCCCCGGGGATGATTCTCGCACGCATGAGGCCGTCCAGGCCTGAGAAGAGTCCCCTCAGCGCACGCGTCTTTGGATCGGTGGCGGTTTCCTCGAAGAGATGAGCCGGTAGCGGGATCGAGCCCTGGCGGCTCACGATCCGGAATCCGGCTCGCTCGATCAGAGTCGAGATCGAGCGGTCGTCGAACTCGTGTATGTGGTAGGGATAGCCGCCGTCGTAGTTGCGGTCGAACTTGAGCACGCGCATGAGCTGCGGGCCGAGAAGCGATGGTGGGACCAAGCTCTCGAGCAACAGCAAGGCGCGGTAGTAGGCCGAGTTGACATAGGTGGGCACGATGGCCACCAGGTGCCCGCCGGGCCGGGTCAGGCCGTATAGTGTTTTGATGGCCGACTCGGGCGACGCGGTGTGCTCGATGACGTTGTCTGCATAGGTGACGTCGAAGCTCCGGTCGTGGAGTGGGGCGTCGTCCATTTCCCCCTCGAAGACGTCCAGGCCGAGCTCGCGCTGCGCGTAGCGGGCCGCCGGCGCCGAGAGCTCGACGCCGCAGACGTGCCAGCCGGCACGGCGGGCGCCTTCCAGAAAGAAGCCGCCGGCAGCGCCGAGCTCGAAGAGATCGCGGCTCGCCGCCCCGGTCTCCCGTATCAAGTCGGTGGCAACCCGTTCGTAGTGCTCGACGAGCTCGTCGCGACGGTCGAAGTAGCTCTCGGATTCGACGCCGAGCGCGTAACCGTCCTCGTGGTATCCGGGATCGGCATACATGCTCGCCAGGGTTGCGGCGTCGGGCCGCGGGTCGACGTAGACCATGCCGCACCGGCAACGCACTAGATGAAAGGTGAGATTGCCGATTCGGTACTTGTCCCTGCGGTAGATCCGGGCGTTTTCAGTACCGCAGATAGGACACGTAGCACGCTCAGCGTGAACGGCAGCCTCGGCGATGATCAGTTCTCCGGTCGCTTCTGGCGGTGCGAGATGGCTCCGAGGATGCGGCTGACGACGGCATCGTCGAAGCCGAGGAGCCGTTTGCTGCGGTCGTAGACGCGCAGAGCAGCCTTGTCGAGAAGAATCAACGCTCTCCGATACGCCCCGTCGTCGGGTCGCGGCTGGTGGTTGGTCGAGCGCGGTCGAGGCGGTTTGTCCTCGTGCGTGAAGTAGTACAGGGCGAGGGACTTGCGGGTGACATCACCAGGGCATTGCAGCGGGTCGGGATAGCCGTGGAAGGAGCGGTCGTCGGTTTGGAAGAGAACGGCGCGGTTGAAGACGGGAGAGATCTTTCGCACGCAACGTTGTACGGCGGCATCCCAGAACTCGAGCTCGCCTCCCCAGGACTCGTTCCAATCGGGGTTCAAGTAGATCAGAAGATTCAGGCGCCGCCGCCAGTGGGGACGGTGGGGATGGATGTTGAAGTCGGCGTGAACGTTGAGGAACCCGTTGCGGTCACTGAGGTGCAGGCCGGCCCCTTCCAACGATTGGTCGGCCTTCAGCCCGGAGATGCCGGTGACCTTGCCGAGTAGGTCGAGAAACGCATCGGAGTTGAGCTCGTCGAGAACCTCGGCGGCAGCCTTGGACATGGTGTCGCGGTTGCGCATTCCGAACGTCCGCTCGTTGATGCGGATGTAGTTGATCCACCCCGCGCTGTCGAGGTTGGGAAACGAGGACAGCACGCTTTGCGCAGCGTCGGCGGCGAGGAAGTCGTCGAGCACGACGGCGGGAAACGGCTCCGCAGAAACGAACTCGCGATGGAGATCGTCGCTTCGTGCAAGCCACCGTTCGTAGGGGACGATCGCGCCATCGCCGCCGCTGCGGGCACAGTCGTCGGCACGGAACTGGGCAACGCCTGTACTCGGATTCGTCAAGGGTGGTCCTCGCGGCTTTCGGGGGTCTCAAAAAGGGGTGCGCACCAGAGTACGTCTGCCCAGAGTTTTCAGTCAAGCTGTCCGCCACAGCGGGTTGCGGGGGGACTCGAAGGGTCGTTGTGGCTTCAAGGGCCATTCGAGGGCGCGGAGCAGGATGTGTTAGCCTGCGCGCGATGCCCGGCCGCCGTCTTTCCTCTCTGATTCCCGCGGTCGCTCCGCCGCATCCGTTGACGGCGTGCGCCTTCGCAGCCGGCGCCTGCCTGGCCTGGGCCTTCCTCTCCTCGATGTGGGGCGGGTCGTTGGTCGGATGGTTGGTCGTGAGTTGCGCGGGTCTGGTTGCGACGCTCGTTTGGCTTGGCTCGAAGTTTCGCTACGACCGCAGGCGTCGCCGGCGGTGGCTCGGCTGGGCGTGTTTGCCTCTCGCCGTTGCGATGTATGTTCTTTGGGCGTACCTGGCCGCAGCCTTCGGCGTGCTTCTGGGGTGGACGGTGCCTTTTTGGGGCGTGGTGTCGTTGGCTGTCCTGACGGCGGTGAGTTTGCTGACGACAGTGCGCCGGGACAACCGCCTGCGCCTACCGCTGATACTGCCGGTGGGAATATGGATCGCTGCGGTTCTCTCGGGGTGGGTGCGCGAGGAGCATCTCGTTCGTTGTGATGACTACCTGGCACTACCGCCCTCGGTCGATGTCGCCGTCGAGAATCCGCGACTTGCGGCGTGCCGGCCGGGTGAGATCCGGCAAAGCGGGCGCTACCCACGAACGCTCTGGCAGAGCCCGGATCCGGGTCGCATTCGGTTCACGACACAGGGGCGAGACGCGGCAGGGGGATTTCCCGGCGCCGTCTGCGAAGCGTTTCTCGATCGACCGGGTCGCCCGGTTGCCTGTGTCGGGCAGCCGAGCGGCAAGTCTCAAGCGTTGATCGAGGTACCGGCGCTGGGCCGGATGCTGGCCTTTCACTGGGGTCTGGAAACTCCCAGCGGGACCATGGGGGCGTCGATCTACGAGCTGCCGCTCGACGAAGGCATCGGAGTACTCGAGCAGCATTGGTTTGACGAAATGCTCGGTGAAGGGTTCTACGAACCGCGGAATTCGACGCTGTACCTGTATTCGGATCGGATGAACGGAGTTCATCGACTGCGCCTGCCCGATTTCGAGCCGATGCCGACCATCCCTTCGAACGTTGCACCGGGCGAGATCAGCTACGATCGGAGCTCTGGCGAAGGCGTCGCATGTGCTCAGCAGATCGGCATCGCCATCGGCGGAGCGCCGTTCTCCGAGCGATCGCTTCTCGGCCCAGAGGCGTCCATCCCGGAGCGGCTTTCGTTGACCTGGGGCTGTGACTGGGACGAGAACACGAGAAAGGTCTACACCGCGGTTCCCAACCTGGGCATGATCGTTCGTTTCGACTACGACACCGGTCGTGTCGAGAAGCGTTGGTTCGTCGGCTTGGGGGTGCGCTCGCTCGACTACGACCGGTCGCGTCGCAGAATCTACTACACGGACTTTCTTCGTGGCTATGTCGGGGCCCTTGACGAAGCGTCCGAGACCGTCGTTGGACGTTGGTTCGTCGGCCGTTTTTCGCGATGGGTCGAACCCAGCCGCGACGGCCGCTCTCTGTTGGCGACCAGCAGCCTCGGCGTGCTTCGAATTGCGCTCGATTGACGGAGAGATCGCGCGGTGTCGTCTCAGGTGCGCACCCGGCTCGAATGCACGGGTTGGATGGAACGATCGCGCGGCGGTCGCTGCAACTTGCGCCGCAGCGCCTGGCGCGTTGCGTCGATCGTCGTCGCCAGGATGTGGCGGACGTGCTCGCGGGTCGCCGGTTCGCCGCGGATGGCGAGCGCCAGGGTGCCGAGCTGGCGCATGATGCCGACCCCGCGCAGGTGGCGATAGCGCCGCTTTTCGAGCAGCCACTCGATGGTCGAACGCGGCAGCAGGGGCAGTAGGTCGAAGACGCCGGAGAGGTGTTGGAGCTCGGCGTGGTCGCAGTACTCCTTGTTGCCGCCAAACATGTAACCGGGCCCGACGTCGCCATCGAGGATACGGTCGATGTCGCCGTCGTCGAGGATCCCTTGTTCGCGGGCGTGATCGAGTGCCGTCGTGCCCGGAAAGTAGGTCATCCAATGGGTGACGATGCGCTTCGGTTCGACCTCGGCGTAGAAGTGTAGAGCGTCGAGTTGATCGGCGGCGCCCTCGCCGGGCAGGCCGATGATGTGGTCGACCGAGTAGGGGACGTCGTAGTCGCGCAGCGCTTCGAGCGTCTTGATGACCTTTTCCCGATCGCCTTTGCGATCGACGGCGGCGAGCGTGTCGGAGTTGACGCTTTGGACGCCGACGCGAACCATGATGCAGCCGGCCTCGGCCAGCCAGCGCGCCATGTCGGGCGTCATCGTCTGCGGATGCGTGTAGCACTCGAAGGGGATGCCAATTTCCGTCTTGTAGGCGGCGGCAAAGGCGGCCATCCACTTCGGGTCGAGAGTGAAGATGGCGTCCCAGAAGAACACCTTGCGCACTTTGCCGCGCGCCTTCCAGTGGCGCAGCTCGGCGATCAAGTGATCGACCGAGCGCCGGCGCACCGGTTTCTCGCCGGGGTACTGGCGTGGAAAGGTGCTGTACTCGCAGAACGAGCAGCGAAACGGACAGCCGCGGCGAGAGACGATGTAGAGCTCGTGCTCGAAAGCTGGCACCGCGGCGTAGAACCCCTCTTTGTCGGCGAAGGGGAGGGCATCCAGATCCGCCAGGAGCGGGCGCACGGGGTTGCGCACGGGGCCGTTGGGACCTTTGAACGTGCAGTTGGCGACGTCGGTGCGGGTGAATCGACCGCCCTCGGCGCATTCGATCAAATCGATCAGCGCGCCTTCGCCTTCTCCCTCGACGATGGCGTCGATGGGTGCTGCTGCGATGGCTCGCTCGGGGTCGGCCGACACGTGCTGGCCGCCGAAAACGATCGGGACGTCCAAGCGGGCCTTGATTTCACGGGCGACGTCCACCGCCCAGGCGTGGGTGACGCTGTAGGACGTGAAGGCGACGACGTCGGGCTTGGTGGCGACGACGCGGTCCGCCGTTTCCGCCGGGCGGGGGTCGAGCAGGCGCGCCAGCAGCCGCGAGTCGGTGCCGCTGCCCGAGGAAAAGGGCCGGGCTTCGTAGACCAGCGCGGACTCGTGGCCGTTCTTTCGCACCCAAGCTGAAAGTGCCTCGATACCGAGGTGCTCGAGCCCGCTGGTGACGAAGGTGACGCGCATCAGGAAACCTCGAGCTGCGCCTTCGCCGTCGTCAGTCGGCGCACCAGGTTGCCGAAGGACATCTCGAGTCGCGACTCGTATCGACTGGTCAAGATGTTGCGCAGAGAGCGCAAGGGGCGCGCCGGGTGGGTGGCGTAACTGGCGGCGTAGAAGAGCATCAGGCCGGCCAGGCGATAGCGCTGTAGGCGCGACGAGTCGAAAGAGTCGGCATAGGAGACGGCGCCGGAAACGTCGGAGTAGGAAAGCAGCGAGGCGTAGTAGTCGTCGTCGAGCTCGCCGATGTGGCCGCCTTCGCGGAGTTGGGTGAAGAGCTCGGAGCCGGGATAGGGAGAGAAGCTCCACACCGAGACATCGTGGACGCCGCCGCGCGCCATGCGCCAAATGAAGCGCAGCGTCTCGCGCATGTGTTCGTCGTCTTCGTTGGGGAAACCAATCATGATGTTGGCTTTGACGTTGAGGCCGGCTCGTACGGCAGTGCGCATCGAGCTCTCGAGGCGCTCGAGCTTGACTTTCTTCTTGATCGCCTCGAGCGTCCTCGCCGAGCCGCTTTCGGGGGCATAGGTGATGTTGCGGCATCCGGTGTCGTACATCGCTCGCAGGACCGGTTCGTCGAGCGCTTCCGATCGCGTGCCGCTCGGCAGTTGCCACTTCACGTCGAGTCCGCGCCGGCTCAAGATCTCGCAGAAAGAGAGAATCCACTCGCGTTTGACGATCGACGTCAGGTCGTAGAAATCGAAGTTCCGTGCCCCGTAGTGCCGCTGGTAGCTTTCGATCTCGTCGACGACGAGCTCGGGGTCGCGGGTCGAATAGCGCGTCGTCCACATCTGCGGGCTCGAGCAGAAGGTGCAGCGATAGGGGCAGCCGCGGGTGGCCAGCAACGGCATGGTGCGACCGCGGTCGACGCCAAAGCTGAGGCCGCCGTCGAGGTAGCCGGCGATGGGTGTGAGGTCCCAGCGCGGCGCCGCGATGTCGTCGACGTTGCGAATGCGCTGGCGCGGGCTCGTCGCGTGAACCCCGCCGGCGTCGCGATAGACGATGCCGGCGACGCCGGCAAGGTTTCCGCCGCCGGAAACCGCCGCGAGTAGATCGACGATGGTCTCCTCGCCCTCGCCGAGGGCGCACGCCGTCAAGTCCGGCGCGTCCTTCAGACAGAGCTCGGGCAGGGCGGTCGCATGCTCGCCGCCGAGGACGATTGGAACGCCCGGGAAGCGCGCGGCGATGATGGCGATCAGCTCGCGGATGATCGGCCATTCGTGTGAGAACAGACAGGAGATGCCGATGAAGTCGGTATCGGGCCGAATTCGCTCGGCGATCTCGCCGGTGGTCAGGCCGTTGACCAGGACGTCGGGCCGGTAGCCGGGACTCATGGCGCCCAGGGCTTCGCCGACGGCGTCGATGATCTGTGTTTCGTGGCCGGCTTCGGCGAGGCTCCCCGCCAGATAGGCGACCGAAAGCGGTGGCGTCCGATTGAGTGTCAACGCAAAACGACCGACGACACTCGGCGTCCGAATCAGGGTGGCGATAGCCATTGTAGACCTCAATCGGCTATAACCCGCTGGTGCCCTCAAGTCCACGATTTGATTCGAGTGCCGGCAGAATGCGGACCCTAGTCACCGGTGGGGCTGGGTTCATCGGCTCCAATCTCGTCCGCGCCCTGGTCGAGCTCGGCGCACACGTCACGGTCGTCGACAATCTCGCCGCTTCGTGCTCGACGCGCGAAATCGACGACGTCGCCGACCGCATCGAGCTCATCCACGGGGACATTCGGCTCACCGAGGATCTCGAACGGGTGAGCGGTGGGCCGTTCGACCGCGTCTACCACCTGGCGGCCTCCTTCGCCAACGAGCTGTCGATGGAGTACCCGACGATCGACATGAGGTCGAACATCGAGGGCACGCTGAATACCCTGGCCATGGCGCGGCGCCTCGGTTGTGGGCTTTTCGTCTACGCCGGGTCTTCGTCTTCCTACGGCGACGTGTCGGTGCCGTTCGTCGAAGATGGCCCGACCAATCCGTACACTCCCTACGCCATCAGCAAACAGGTTGGCGAAACGTATGTGCGCGCATCTGGCTTACCGTTTGCGACGTTTCGCCTGTTCAATGTCTACGGGCCAGGTGATCCGCCCGGCCGGTATCGCAACGCGGTGCCGAACATGATGCGAGCCTTGGATCGAGATGAGGGCGGCATCCGAATTTTCGGCGACGATGCCACCCGCGACTTCACGTACATCGATGACGTGGTTCGCGTGATGCTGGAAGCGCCGCGCGCTACCGGGCAGATCGTCAACGTCGGCACCGGAACGGAAACGCCGGTCGTCGATTTGGCGCGCCAGATTCTCGATCTCTTCGGCAAGCCGGAAAGTCGTATGCGTTTCGAAGAGGTGCGCTCGTGGGACCGTGTCGTGCGCCGCTGCGCTTCGGTCGTCCGCCTGCGAGAGCTGTTTGGTTGGGTTCCCGAGACGTCGCTCGAAACGGGTCTGCGGGCGACGGCGAAGTGGATGTACGAGGCAGGCTACCTGCGCGAAGCGCCCAGGTGAGTGGTGTGCGCCGACTCAACCGGATGCGGCCGACGGCGCCGGTTGCCGCAGCGGTAGGCCGGCGGCTTCGTATACCGCGTCGATGACCTTCATGTTGTCTATACAGTCTCGTCCTTCGGTGATCGCCGGTTGCCCGGTGCGCACTGCCACTGCGAAGGCGTCGAGCTGCGCGGTGTAGGTCGACGGTCCGCCAACTTTGCGCGTCGCTGTTCCGCCGGCGGTCTCGATCTTGATCGAGTGGTAGAGGTGCGGGGCGACGAAGTTGAGGACGCGGATCACCCCCCGATCACCGACGATGCGAGCATCGGCGCGAAGAATCTTGGGCGACCACATGGAGCAGAGGATCTCTGCACTACGGCCGTCGGCAAAGACGAGGTCCGCCTCCATCGTTCGGTCGATCTTGGCCGGCCGCTCGACACAGCGGGCCCTCTCGACTCTCGGCTCGGCGGCGGCCAGAGAGCGGATCAGGTGGACGGCATAGCAGCCCAGATCCATCATCGCACCGCCGGCCAGATCGTAGGAGTAGCGAATGTCGCTGCTGCGGATGATCGGCACGACGAAACTCGCCTGGTAGTGCTCGACCTCGCCGATGATGCCGCCGGCGATGATCTCGCGCAACTCTTCTACGAGCCGGTGGTATCGATAGTGAAACGCCTCGATCAAGCGCCGCCCCGTTCGTTGCGCGCACTCCACCATCTCGATTGCCTCGCCTGCGTTGGCGGCGAGCGGCTTTTCGCACAGCACGTCCTTGCCGGCCCGCAGGGCCCGCATGCTCCAGGTGCCGTGCAGGCCGTTGGGGAGCGGGTTGTAGATGGCGTCCAGCTCCGGGTCGTCGATCAAATCCGCGTAGCTGTCGTGCACCCGGTGGATGCGGTGTTTTTTGGCGAACGACTCAGCGGTTGAGCGGTCGCGAGCGGCGATGGCGCCGACCGTGACTCCCGCTGCCCGTTCGGCGGGCTGGATCAGTGCCATGGGTGCAATTCTGGCGGCGCCGAGAATGCCGATCCGAAGTGGCCGGACCACCTGAGTTGTCGTCGTTCCACTCACCTCTCTTCATCAAGTCAAAGTGAGGCGTCGCTGGCAAGGTTCTCTGGCCGCGCGGGCCCGGCTCGTCGTCGTCGATCGGCGATAGCTATCGCCGCGGGGGCTGGCTATAAGTTCATCAGATCACGGCGGTTGTTTCTGATGACGTGTTGGACCCACTTTGAGAGTTTCCTTCGCCCTCCGGGTGGGCAAGTGTGAGAGCTGCGTGTTGAACGTGCCCAGCCGCATTCTGTTCGTCGCCGCCCATTGCGACGATATCGAGCTGATGGCCGGTGGATTGCTGTCGCGGGCTTGTTCCTCCGGGTGCCAGGTTGGAGTGTTGGTCTTCAGTGATCACCGCGGCGTCATCGACGATGAGGGTGCAGCGCAGGCGCTGGCCGAGTTCCGCGAGAACATCGCATGGCTCCGCACCGAGTCGGGTGCCGACGTCATCGATCATTGCGGGCGCATGTTGCCCGCCTGCCGTGGCGCTTTCGAATCCGAACGCCAGGCGCTGTATGCAATGATGGAGGGCTTGCGCGACGACTACGACATGGTGGTGACGCACGCGCCGAGCGACACGAATCAGGACCACCGGCAGGTCGCGCTGGAGGCTTCACGTGTCTTCAAGGCCCACACTTCTTTGCTCGGTGGCGAGTTTCCCAGCAACGACCTCGGCTCGTTTCGACCGCAGGTCTGCGTCTCTCTGCCGATGCGCGACATAGAGGCAAAAGTACGGATGATCGAAAACTACCGGTCGCAGGACTTTGGTGGGCGGCCGTATCTCGACGGCGAAGTCGCCCGTTCGCTGGCGCGCGTACGGGGAGCCCAGATTCGCGAGCCCTTTGCCGAGGCTTTTTCAGTCGTCGGTCGCCTCATTCTGCGATAAGTGTGCATGCATGGTGCCAACCACTAGCAGAGCGACCCCATCTGTGACGGTGTTGGTTGCCGCCTTCAACGAGGCCGAGGCGATTGGTGACGTGGTGCGCGCTTCGCTGCGGGCGATACCCTCCGGCGAAGTTCTGGTCGTCGACGATGGCTCGACGGACGAGACCGAATCGGTTTCGTCGGCGGCCGGCGCCCGGGTCCTGCGCCTTCCGCGCAACGAAGGAAAGGGCGCGGCGATTCGCAGAGGTCTCGGCGAAGTCCGCGGCGACGTCATCGTGCTCATCGACGGCGACGGGCAGGACGACCCCTCGGAGATCCCCCGTTTGCTCGACGCTCTGCAGCCGGAGGTCGACCTGACGGTTGGCTCGCGTTTCATGGGCCATTTCGAACCTGGCGCAATCACACCGCTCAACCAGTGGGGAAACCTGTTCCTCACCTCAGTGATCAACTTGCTGTTCGCGGCGAAGTTGACCGACACGCAAGCTGGCTTCAAAGCGTTTCGCCGAGAGACTCTCGACCGAATCGATCTGCGCGCCGATCATTTCGACATCGAAGTCGACTTGCTGCTCGGCATTCTGCGCGGCGGGGGCAACGTCGTCGACGTTCCCGTACGGCGCTCACCGCGGCCGCATGGGAAGAGTCGGCTGAACAGCTTCGTCGACGGTGCGCGCATCTTCCGTCGCATTCTGGTCCGTCGTCTGAGTGTCGCCTGAATCAGCTGATTGCCGTCGCCGGTTTGTCTTCGTGACGGTTGTGCCGCCGCTGCGCTACCTGAGCCGTGGCTGCTCGCGTGGCCTGGATTTCGGCTTTGAATTGGGGAGCGCTGCGCTCGGCCCAGGCGATCATCGCGTCCATCGAGGCGAGGACTCGCGCCACCTGATCGGGATCGTCGTAGTAGTCCAACTCCTCAACGCCCTCGATGCTCAGTGGCATGAGCCGAATCGGCAGATCGCGGCGCAGGGCGATCTCGCCGAAGGCGATCAGGGATTCGTGGTTGGCTGGTTGCACGACGAAGGAGAGGACGATTGGGAAATCGCTGACCTGGGAGCGGCGGAAATCGATCAACGAGTCCAGATTGTCGAGCACGTCGGCGAGTCCGATACCTCGTTGGACGCGGTCATATGTCGGTGCATCGCCGGCGTTGAGGCTAATGGTGACACTGCCGAACGCACAGTGCTCGAGGTGGCGCAGGACCTGTGAGCTGAGCAGGCTGCCGTTGGTGACGAGCGAGACCGCAGCGTCCGGGTAGATCCGGCGATCCCAGCCGCGCAAGAATTTCATCGCGGCCGGATTGGCGAGCGGCTCGCCACCGAGCAGGGTCAGGACTCGCATGGTCGGAAGCATCGATGAAAGTTGGTCCCAGACGTCCTCCGAGAGCTCGCGTCGAGGCGTGCGACCGTGGAGGCACATGATGCAATCGTAGTTGCAGTAGGTGCTCGGACAGATGGCGACGTAGAGCGGATTGCCGCGTACGACGTCGCGCCGCTCGGCGATGTCGTCCAGGATCAGTCGTTGGTTGCGTTCGAATGTGTCGGCACCGGGAATGATGCGGAACATCGACTCGCCAAATTGCCGGTCGTACAAGCGCGGGCAGATTTCCTTGCAGAGCTCGCCGGGTGACGCACCCGCCATGATCGCGCGGGCCGAGCGGTATCCTTGGCCGTTCCAGATTTCCAGCAGCGAATGATGGTGAAGATTGCCACGGTTGCCGTTCGTCCAATCGGCGCAACACTGGCGTACGAGACCGTCGGGATCGATGACTTCGAGCGTCGTCCACGGTGCCGTGCAGACGACCCCGTCCGTTTGCTTGCGCACTTCACTGCGCCCAGGCGCCGCCTCGCCATCATCGCCATTTGCCGAGCCCCCATCGTTCTCACGCGTATGTCCGGCGGGTAGTACGCGCGCCAGTGCGCCGATCGCCCGGCGCTCGGTTTCAGACGGTTGGCGGGGCGGTTCGAGATCGAAAGCCCAACGCCCGCGGCGGCTGAGCGCCGAGAGCGACGGTTGCCACATCTGTATGCGGACGTTGATTTCCGAGCCTTGGTTGCTCAATCGTACGATGGCGCCGCTGCCTTCCTCTTCCACGGCCGCGATCGAGTGATCTCCCACTTTGAGTCCGCTGCGAAGATGGTGGCAGAGGTCATCTGCCGAGCGGGAGCTCGATGTGGTCTCGCTCGGCTCGTTCGCCGTCTCGGGTGCGGAGTCGCGCAGGGAGTCGAGCACTGTTGCGGCCAGCCGCTGGCCGGGCTCGACGAGAACGGGAGACGGGCCGTCGATGTGGTGTTCGCCGCCGCCGGCGAGGGAGAACACCACGCCGCCGCGCCTGAGGCGTATGGATCGCACTGTATCGGGCGGCACGCCGAAGTCGGTGCTGCGAAATGGGCGCAGCGAACGAACGACGTAGCGGCAGTCTTCCCACTGCCCCTGCAGCGCACATCCGCGGCGGTAGTCGAGGCGCAGGAATGCCTGTTTCAGATGTGCCGAGATACGTTCCGCAGCAGGCGCGTCGATCTCGCGCAGTCGTTGCAGCCGAGCCTCGGCGAGGCGCTGTGATGGCTGGCAATCCGGTGCGCAGAGCATGTGTGAGATGAGCGAGACGGCGCCGAAGCGGTTGACGGTCGGCGCGAGGATGCGATCGGGGTGCGCCTCGAAGGGGGCGAACTCCAGAGCCAGATTGTCGCCGTGCGTCCGGTTGCCGGCGAAGGCATCGACGCAGCACGCGGGATAGCCCATGAGTGCACCCATGGCGGCGATTCGGTCGGCGTTGCCGGCCTCGACCGCCTGTTGCTCCTTTATGGTGCGCTCCAGTGTTGCGGCGTCGCGCGCGACGGCGACGCAGCAATGTTCGCGGCCCGGCCTGTGACGCCCGTCGTCGCCGCCGCGGTTGTGTTGCGAGACGACTGCTGCCGCCAGCCCCATCAAGCGATACGCGCTGACGAGTCGTTCCGCGTCCTGGCGCGCGACGCCTTCTTTGAGACAGGCGTCCTTCTCACCGGCGGCAACGGGCTCGACCTCCTTGTCGAAGCCGGCAACGGCCGATCCGGTGACGGCGAGGACGTCGGCGCCACTGCTTCCCCAGGAGAGGATCGCCTGGGCAATGGGCAAGGCCGTGAGCTCGGGGCGAGTGGAAAAACATGGCCAGCGCAGGACGAAGTGCGTTGCGATTTCGAGCGCATCGGCGTCGAGCAGCTCGGGCTGTGCTGCGGCCAGCTCGTTGGCGGCGCGAAAGATCGCTTCGATGCGCGGATCGGCGAAGCGCCAGGGGATGCTTGCGTCGTATCCTTGTTCGACGGCGCGGTCCTCGCGACCGGCGGAGAACTCGTCGGCGAGGAGTCCGTCGCGCACGGCCAGCGCGTGCAGGGGCACCGACTCGTAGAGTCGCAGGCGTGTGCGCAGCGCCTGTGAGCGCAGCTCGTGAAAGGCGACGTCGCGCATGATGCGGGCGTTTTCGAGCAGAGATTCGGTCGTCGTCCAGGGGTGGAAGAGGACGATCCCGTGAGCACGGAGACGGCGAAACTCGAACGAGCGCGGATGGTTTCGCTCGAGTTCCTTCAGGACTTCGATGGCGCGCAGGTTGTCGGCGACGGTGACCGACTTGTTGAAGAGATCCAGGTCCGACTGATGGAAGCTCTCGAATCCGACGAGGTAGATGTGGAGGACCGAGTCACTCTCCTCCGCGATCTCACAGGCCTCCCGCAGAGCGGTGTCGGCGTATTCCTCGAGCCAGTCCACACGTGTCTTGATGAGAAGCTCGATGCCTCGCAGATCTGGCTCGCGCGCGATCGCCCGAAAGAACGCCGGAAGATTGGCGTGGGGGCGTTCGTCGGTGAGGAGAATCTCGCGAACCTCGGGTTGCCGGGCCCTGATCGTCCTGGCTTGAGAGAGCCAAGTGTCGACGACGACGTCGGGTTCGAAGGAGGAGAAGGCACCTACGTTGTCGAGGCAGAAGGAGCAGCCTTTCGATTGCACGCTGTCAAAATCGATGTCGGCGTCGCGAAAGGCCGGTGAGCTCCGTACATCGACGAGAAAGGGGCAACCCCGCGCTGGACCGCTGATCGCAGGGTGGGGCGCGGGTCGTGCGGAGCGCTCGGGTCTGGCTGCAGCCATCTCACCGCGGGTTCGCTTCCAGTGTGGAGCTTCAATTCCCTCTTCACCGGCGACCAGCCGACGGATCCCGTCAGCGTCGGCGACGGCGTCGAGGGAGGAATCGACGGCGCTCGGCGCGCCGCGCGAGTAGCGAACGAACACGCTGTCGGGAGTGGCCCGTCGTAGCGCCGTTACGAGCTCGCCGTTCCAGGCACGCGATACGACGACGAACCCTGGTTTCATTTCCGCGAGCAGCGCCAGCACGTCGTCGGTGCTCCCTCCGCACGGCGGATCGTCGCGGACGAGCTCGATCACGTGTGACCGGAACCCCTGTGCCATCAGTTGATCGGCAAGAAGGCCGAAACCCGTATCACCGATGAACGTTTTGGAGTTGGCGTAGCAGTCGACCAGGACCACGGTCGGTGGTGCCGCGGGAACGGTTGGATTTGCCATGATTGCTCGCCGAATTTTGCAACGAATTTCTGATCCAGGACACTAGATGCATGCCGCAACGCGAGTCAATCTCCGCCGGGTCCGATGCCCTTTGGCATCGGATCGAGAGAGTTTGCAGGTTGTTCGCCTTTTTCGATCGTGCCCCGGGCGCTGGAAACCCGCGTGGGGCGATCGATGGGGCTGGGTGGACGTGGCCGTTGCTTGACTTGTCGCGGAGAGCGCTTCTATGATCATCGTCGTGAAGACGTTCATTGTGAGGGCAATCACTTTCGCCTTGGTGTGCTTTGCTTGCGATCTCGCGCCATCCCGGGCGGCTCCTACGGATGATGGCAAAGCCGAGACGCCGGTCGTCAAGACAGGCGGCGAGGCTGACGCACTTCCTTCGCCCGCCGTGGATGCAGAGCCTACGCGAGACACGGAGAAAACCAGGGGAGAATGCCATCGGATCGTAGTGCGACTTGGTGCCGGAGACTATTCGGCGTGGGAGAAATTGGATTCGGGGACGAGGTCGGCGATTCGGCTGGACACGGCGCTGGCCGGGCGAGAGGTCTATTCTTGCTTGGCGGCAGCATACAATGACGCGCGCTTCTGTGGGATCTTGGCCGAAAGCGAGAAAGGCAAGTGCGAAGAAGACGTTGGTTTCTCCAAGCAGCTGAGCGCAAAGCCGCTTGGCGAACGCAAGGCGTTCGCGCTTTTCCAGCTCTGTCAGCTCGGGCCCGATAAGAAGCCGTGTGAGACGATGCGGATTGCGGTTCGCGACGGCGACTCGAGCAAATGCGCAGGAATCGACAATAGCGATCATCGCGTCTTTTGTGAGAGCGTGGCCGGCGGCGACGCGAAACGGTGTGAGTCGGTCGCAGATACGGACCAGCGGAGTTGGTGCAAGGCCTTTACGATTCTGAAGGCCGCTGAGTGTCCGTCGAGTTCGTCAGACTGCGGATCTATTGTCGAGCTTCTCGCGAGGGTCGATAGCGAGGATCCCTCCGCGCTGTCCAGAGTTGCCCCTGCGTTCAGTGCGGCAAGCAAAGGCGCGGATGCTTGCAAACCGATGATCGCAAAGTTGGAAGAGGTTTGCGACTCGCTCTAAAGTAGTCACCGTTGCGCCTAGCGGCGTTTTTCCTCCCTATACGACTTGGGGTCGCTCGTTGCGCTCGCGCGGGAGCTGAACCAGCCCTTTGCGGCTGTCGAGGGAAAGCGAACCATCGTCGTTGGCATCGACGAGTTGGCAGGCTTCGCGGACGAGTCGCTGCATCTCTTCTTTCTCGTACGAGCCGTCGATCTTGGTGTAGAAGATATTGAACGACCGGCTCCGTGCCAGGGCCGGGCGGCTGTCGTCGCGAGCTTGCAGAACGAGCTCGACGGTCGCGTTTCCATCTGGAAGCGCGAGCCAGAAACGGGCTTGGTTGCGGTTGAGCTGTGTTCGCTGCACCTGACCGATGGTGTCGGGCAAGTCCGCCAGGAGGGCCTGCCAGGCCGGATGTCCGCCCTGATGGGCGGATTCCGACTCGCCTTGGTCGGCGCGACTGTCCCCGGTATCTCGTCGTGGCGTCCACGGGCGATCCCTTGGTTTCGGCTCGAGTGTGTTCTCTTCCCATCCGAACTTGTTGATGTAGTCGTGTGCCAACCCCAGGCACTCGTCGCTGTGTGCGCACTCGGCTTCGTAGAGGCAGGCGAAGCGCGGAAACTCGTCCCAGAAGCTCTCGACGATGATGGTGTCGGGTTGGCTGTTGTCGAGAGTTGCGCCGTGTTCACCCAGCAGGCAGAGCGGCACATACTTCGTCACCGCCTTGATCCCGAGCTCGCTGCAGCGGCTGAGCGCTTGGCGCAGACTGGGTAGCATTTGATCGATGGGGGCAATCAGATTCCGCTCGTCGGCGTGATCTTCCATCGGAAGGTAGTTCCAGAATTCCATTTCGCTCACGCCGTGTCGTTGGCCGATCTCGACGATTCCGGCGAAGGCGCTGGCGTTGGTTCGGTGGATGACGGTGTTGGTAATCTTGCGGACTGGATGGTGGGCGAGATTCTCGAGGCCACGGATGAGCTCGTCAAAGCTGCCGGGTCGCTGCGTGATCGCGTCGTGCAGGGCGGCGCTGTTTCCGTGTAGGGAGATGAAGAATTCATCGACTCCGGCACCGACGAGTCTCGCGGTGTAATCGGCATCGGCCAACCTGCGTCCGTTGGTCTGCAGGCGGAGGTGACGAAACGCGCCGGACTCGCGCGCGACGTCGATGAAGTCGAAGAGCGTATCCTCGAGCGTGACTTCCCCGCCGGTAAACAACACCCGATCGTACTTGCGGCTGCGGAGATTGTCGCCGGCGATCGCCTGGAATCGCTCGAGAGGGACTCCCCGGTAGTTGTTCATGCCCTCCTGAACGATGCAGAAGGTGCAGGCGCTGTTGCAGTGGAAGTCGACGGTGACGGCGAGGTCGCGGAAACGCGTCGGGTGAACCTGGTCGCGCAGCGCAGTCGTGTTCATAGCGTGCCGTAGTAGCCCGACTTCGCCATGCCGAGGGATCCGTCGGGTTCCATCCGATAGTCGATTCCCACGTCGAACCGAAGGTGATCCAATTCGCTCCGGTTCGATTCGACGAACGATCGAACGTCCTCAGGGTAGTCGAAGCGCCGCAAAAAGAAGATCAACTGTCCGACGTCCAGCCCGGAATAGTAGATGGCGTCCGCGAAACGTTTCTTGGCAACGCATATGCGATTGCAGTCGATGAGCTCGGGAAGCAAGACCTGCGAAAGCGCGATTCGTTCGTAGTCGACGTACACGCTCTGATGGATCTCGTGCAGGATCTCTCGTATTTCCGTTTTCGGGTGGAGAAATCTGTAGACGTTGTCCATTTCCATGCCGTTTGCCGAGAGCTTGTAGGAGCGACCTCCCTGTACCTCGTAGTACGGCAGATAGAGATTGACGACTTCGACGTTGCCGGCGTTGGCGGTGTCGGCAAAGACGTCGAAGGAGAACATGAAGTAGGGAATGGACTCGCGCGGCCTGGCGGAAAAGCTACACCAGGGCTCGAGCGCATCGACGATCGATTCTGCGCGAACGGCACCGAGGTCGCGGTTGGTGTCGTAGAAATACAGCTCCCACCACAGCTTGCCTTGGTGGTGCTTGACCCCAAAGACCGTCATGTCGCGACCGGCGGCTCGCTGTACGGCATGCAGAGCGTCGTCGAGAGCCGACGGCGCGGCGGCGACGTCGAGACTGTTCCAGAGCAGGCACTCGCTGCGCAGCTTGCCGCGAGGATCGCGAATCGGTTCGTAGGGCTGGAGGCAGTAGTCGAAGTAGCGGTCCTCGTCGCGGGTGCGCGGCAACGGGCGGGTACTCTCGATGGACTGGGCGGGCTGGCTCATCTCGTCGCTCCCAGCATGACTCACTTGCTCAACAGATGCCACGGCGAGGGGGGAGAGTCGATTTCGAGGTCTGCCAGGTTTCTCGGCTCGGCCTCGTCGATGCGGATGCAGAACCAATCGACGAGATTCTCGAGATGCTCGGGTGGGGGCTCGCCGGAGCGAATACGACACGAGATCGCGTGGCGTTGCGTCCGCCGGAAGGCGCGTTCGGCTCCGGCGGTGGGTTCTACGAACAGACCGACTTCGCCGAGATCGGAAGCGAAGATGGCGAGTGGCTCGAGGCTTTCCGGGGCTCTGCTGCTGCCGCTGGGCTTGAAGTAGGCAGTCCAGCGATCGTCGACCAGCGATATCCCGATCGAACGGGGCGCCGCCGGTTCGAACGGCAGGATCTCGTCGATCTCGGCGGTGTCATAACCTGGGAGCTCCTCGACGCATTGCCAGGTGGTGGCTTGCGGCGGCTCTCGCAGTGCGACGAAGAAGGCTCTGGGAACCACCGAATCGCTGTGGACGTCGAGCGAGAGTACCCCGCCTGACGAGGCCCCGTCTCGTTGCGCAGCTCTCGCCAGACGGGTCGCGCTCTCGGAGACCGTCTGCGACAGCGCCACGGCGTCGGCCTGTTGCAGGTAGGCCTTCTTTTCTTCGATGCCATCGGCGCGGCAGTTGAGACCCAGGACGGCTGGTGGCTCTTCGAAACACCGATCGCTGAGCAGCTCTGCGCAGATCGCGGAGCGGGTTCGCCGCGAGACATCGGACGCGTTGATGTAGAGCTTGGCGCAACGCTGCACCCCTCCTCCGCGGGTGTCCCAGCCGACGATGATGGGCACGTTTTCGCGTTCGGCGATCTCGAGATACTCGTCCGCGCCCCGGCTCGGGGAAACCCCGAGTGCTTTCGCGATAGCGGCGAAGAGCTCGGGTGGCGATCGCTCGACCATGATCCGTCCGGCCGTCAACTCGCAGCCCTTTCCTCCGCGCACGGATGACTCGAACGACGCCGCTGTGAGCGAGGGATTGCGGAGGGCGCGCTCGAGGTCGCTCGAGTTGCCCAGGGCGTAGCGGTTGCGCAGTGATTGTAAGACCGACACCGCTATGGTCGTCGTCTGAACCATGTGCACGTGGCGTTCGACAGAAGCGGACTGCGCCCTCGACGTACGTCAGGGCATCGGGTCGGCCAGCGCAGAGCCACTGGCGGCGGAACCCTGCGGGCGTTCGAAGCCGATCCAAAACTCGTGCGAGGGCTCGCGCCCCGGCTCCGGCTGAGCCGATTGCTCGATCAGCCATGCTCGGGTTTCCGCCAGCGCCTGCCGCGACCACCCCAAACAGGAGTTCATACGGAGCGTGTGGGGATCAAAATCCATCTCGAAGCTCGCATCTCCGCGCGTCATCAGCGCGTCGGGAAGTACCAAGCAGTGGTAGATGCGTACCTGCGCCGGTAGCTGTCGCGCCCGCTCGACCGTTTTCTTGAAGGATTCCGGATCGTCGCCGGGCAGGCCGAGGATGATCTGGATCTCTACCGGGCCGACTCGAGCGACGCGCTGCACGACCTCCTCGAAGCGCGCCTCCATGAAAGGGCGGTCCATCCTGTCGAGGACGTCGGTGTTGAACGACTGCAATCCGACGCCGATGTATCCGGTCTGGCAGGAGGCGAGGAATTCGTAGTACGGCTCGCTCATCAACGCGGGGTAAACCTCGCAGACGAGCGGATTGTCGCGAAAGAAGCCGACTTCCGACTCGGCCGCTGCCAGGTTCTTGAACGCTCGGTTGTTGAGGTTGAGCCCAGCGTCGAGGTCGAAAGCCCCCATGGCATCGGCGTCGCGCAGCGCTCGTAGCTCGCGTACCAGGTACTCCTTCGAGAACACGCGGCGCGGACTGCCGCTGACCCCCCACTCGCAGAACTTACAGGAGAGCGGACAGCCCCGGTAGGTTTCCAGATAGCCAAAGTGGCCGCGCGGCATCAGTCCGTGTTGATACGGCGATGCGATGCGGTCGAGGGGCTCGATCAGAGGGCGCTCGCCGGTGTCGACCCAACCGGCTTCGCCGGGAATCGAAATTCCGCGCACCGCCGCCAGCGCGTCGTGCCGGCGATCGTTCAGGGCGACGATTTCGCGCATCGTATCCTCGCCCTCGCGGGTGACGATGGCGTCGACGAATTGGAGCGAATCGCGAAACGGTGGGAGGGAGAACATGGCGGGCCGCGCCGATGGGCCGCCGAAAACGATGGTGCGATCGCCGCGCCCGCGTTTCAGCTCACGGGCAATGTCGACCAGCGCCGGGAAGGACCATACGTAGACCGAAAAGCCGACGACGTCCGGGTCGTAGTCTTCGATGGCAGAGACCGCTTGCCGCGTCGTCACGTCGCGCGCTTCGAAGAGCTCGACCTCAGCGTCGGCCAGATCGGGATCGGCGACCAGAGCCGCTTGGATGCGGCGTATCCCGTAGCTGGGTGATTCGTAGGGCGCGCCGTCGACCTCCTCCTCGGGAGTGAGGCAGACGAGCGCAACGCGACGTCCTTTAGCTGGCATTTTCCGCCGGGCCGCGTTGCGAGGACCTCGAGGGGCGCAGTGATCGCGTCCGAACCGGCTCCGGCTCTTGAAGCGGTCGGCTCGCGCAGTGGTGCGCTCGCGAACTATGCAGGCTCGAGATCATGGACGAGATGGGCCCCCTCGGCACAGGAAACCAATGCTCGCCCCTGCGGTCAAGACGCAATCGTTGGCGCGATCAATCGGCAGCGGGCCGAGGCGGTTCGGAGCTCGCGGCGGATCTTTCGGGCTCTAGCAAACCGCTGTAGTCGAAGGCCATCCGGTACATCAAGCGCTTCGAGCAGTCCTTGGTCGGGCGGCGGTGCAAGGTGATGGAATTGTCGAAAAACAGCAGATCCTTGTCCCGCCAATCGTGACCGTAGGCGTACTCGTCGCGGAGAACCTGTGAGTGCAAGTAGTCGAGGATCTCCATGGATTCCGATTCACTGTGGCCTTTGAAGTGGTGGATGGTCGAGAACCCGAAATGCAGCCCTCTCTTGCCGCCCGGGCTGTCCATGACGAGTGGAATTTCGACGTCATCGTCGGGGCACATGTTGAACTTGAGAAGGCGCTCCTGGGTGGGCCCGAGACCCGGCGCCATGACACCGCCGTTCCAACGGTGAACGGCGACCAGCTCGTCGCAGGTGTTGCGCCACTCGCGAGAGAGGGAGTCGTAGGGGTCGACGGTGTTGAGAAATTCCGTCCGCGAACCTTCACTACCCTCCCAGGCCAGCAAGCCGACCGCCGGCGCCCGACTGCGGGCACCTTGGTTGTTGCAATGCCATTCGAGCTCGCCGTCGGCGAACATGCCGGTGTTGTTGCCTTGATCGTCGCGTATGCCGGTGACGCGAGACATTCCGGCAAAGTCTTCGATCCCCTGGCGGATCCGGTATCCCTCTTCGATCATGGCTCGATCGTCGTCGCCGATGTCGGAGGGGATTCCGTCGTCGCCGATCTCTCCGTCGTATTTCGAAATCATTTTCTCGAAGACTTCGCGCGTGTGTGCGTAGTCGCCCTGTGGGTCGGCTACCCAGGATGTGCAGATCTCGAAAAAGCGCTCGAGCGAGATGTCACCGGTACACTGCCGGGGAATGACGACCAGCAGCTCGTCGAGGCTGATGCGACCGATCTGCCTCATTTCGCTCTCGGAAATAGTGGTGAGGTCGACGTCGTACAGCTCGACCCCGAGGCTCCCGAAACCGTCTAGTTTGCGAGTTTTCATTACCTCACTCCATGTGTTTGGGGCCCATGCGAGTGAGAAGGGGAGAACACTCGCGTCGCAGTGGCGTCCATGCGTTCGAAGGCTCGATCGCGGATACGGCTCACCTCGGTGTGTTCCGGATCTTCGACGAACGCTCTGAACTCTTCGAGCGCTGGCCACTCGGAAAGGCAAAGCATGTTCGGGCAGTAGTCGCCTCGTTCGGGGTTGATCACCAGCCCGGGGCCGGCCCGATGTCGCTCGCGTGATGGCGCGACCGATTCGAAGAATGCGGCCTGTCGCTCCGGCGTCCACTGTGGCCCGCGCCACAGGGCGCAGAGCTCGTAGGCGGCGCCAGCGCGGAAGAACATGTCGAAGGGCTTCGCTGAGGCGTGAAACGCTCGATCCAACCGGCCCGTCGTGCGGGCTGCGTCGGCGATCCCGCTGGTTTCATACAGCGCCGCAACGGCCGAGCTGGTGACGAAGGAGCCGAGAGCCTCCACGTCCGTCCAGGCGCTCAAGACGATGAGGTGGGGAGTGAAGGCTCCGTACATGGTTGCGGTCGAGGCGAATGCGATCTTGTCCATTCCTCCGTGTTTTCCGGTGACGGCGGCATGCTGCTCGACATAGTCCAGGCAGCGCGCCGTTTCCGGCAAGGGAACGGAGTCGATGCTCCGCCGCGGCTGGCTGACCTCGAATCCGGCGAGGCGGCGCGAGCGCGGCGCCAGCGGTGGCATGTCCTCCGCTCGGAACCAGACGGATTCCAGATGTACCAGCGCCTCGGGGTCGAGATCGATGCGGAGTTCCGCCCTGTCGTGATCTGGTGTTGGATTCATTTGCTCGGCCTCCAACGCGGGGCGTGCCCGGCGCTGGCGTCGTGCTGATCGATATGGAGTATCGCGCGAGATCTCGCTCGCGAATGATTCTTGTTTTGAAGATAACCTACGTCGTTCGGGTTGAAACCATCAAGCTGATCGTGGTGCCCGCCGGTTTGCGGATCGATCAGTGTCTCTCGGCATCACGGACGGCATCACGTTGCCCAGATGTTCAACGACGCTGTCGAGATGGCGCAGCGCGTCGCGGCTCGGGCCGTTGCCGTTGCTGCGCCGGTAGCTGTAGGCGATGCCGTTGGCTGAGCGGTAGCTGCGACGGTCGGGGTCAGCCGGTGATACGTCGAGTACCAGGGGACCTTCGGGGGTCGTCAAGTGCAGAGAAATCTGACCGTCGGCACTTTCGCCGGTGGCGAGGTCCCATGCACCGTGAGTCGCACGGTGAACCTCTGCCGTGATCGCTGCGCGTACCGCATCGGGAAGGGAGGAAGGCGACTCGTCTTCTCGCGAAGGCGATGTTTCGGGCACCCCCTCCTCTGCTCGCTGCGCAGCGGCCGGAACATGGGGCGCCGGGAACTCCCACCAATCTTTCATGGCGACGCCACCGGCGCCGACCGCGCGCTCGTCGAGGATTTCTCGCATCTTGGCGATTTCGCCGGGCGGCCACCCGCGGCAGGAGATCATTTGCAGCGTGCTGGGGTCGTACACCATGTCTGCGTCGGGGCCGGCGCGATCCATCAGTGCGTCGGGAAGAACGAGACAGTGAAACACTCTCGCCTCGCAGGGGAGATCGGCGAGGCGATCGAGGGTGTCGAGGAAGGAGCGGGGGTTGTCTCCCGGGAGACCCATGATGATCTCAACGGTAACCAGGTTGACGATCCCCGCCAGTGTTTCGACGACGCGGCGGAAGTTCTCCTCGTCGAAGTGTCGTTGGATGGCCTCGAGAACCTGCGGGTCGAAGGATTGCAGGCCGACGCTGATTCTGTCTGCTCGTATTCCGTCCAAGAAGGCTATGTGGTCGTCGTTGAGCTGAGAAGGGTAGACTTCGCAGTAGAAGTTCCGCTCCTTGAAGAATCCCACCTGGTGCTCGGCGGCTACGAGGTTCTGAAAGGCGCGCGGATTGAGGTTGAGACCGGCGTCGATGAGCGCGGCACCTTTCGCTTCGAGCGAGGCGAGTGCCTCCAGGTCGGCGGCGATGTATTCCGCGGAAAAGGTGCGATCGAGCTTCTTGGCGTCGCCCCACTGGCAGAAAGTGCAGTGGAAGGGGCAGCCGCGAAAGGTCTCCAAGAGGCCGGTTTGGTGCGGACCCAGTAGGCGGTTCACGTAGGGTGAGTGAAAGTCGGACAGATCGCATCTGTTGACGCGGGGCGGCGTCGCCCGCCATCGGTCGCCGTCGGAAACCATGATTCCGGGCACACCGTGCAAGCCCTCGCGGCCGGCCGAGACGATGTCGCGCAGCACTTCTTCTCCCTCGCCTTCGACAAAGGCGTCGACGTGCCGCGGGGCATCTGCGAAAGGATCATGAGCCAGCATGCGCGGTCGCGCCGAGGGGCCGCCGAAGACGATCAGGGAATCGGGCCGATGAGCCTTCCAGCGACGTGCGACCTTCATGAAGGTCGGCATCGACCACACATAGCTCGAGGCTCCGACGACGTCCGGGTCGATCTCCGCCAACCGCTCGAAGAACTCGTCGGCATCCTTGGAGCGCGATTCGACCAGGTGGACGTCCAGCCCATCGATCGAGGGTGGGCTCTGGAGTGCGGCTACGAGCTTGCGCGTGCTGTAGTTGAGGGAGAGAACACCCTCGTCTTCCGCCGGGTCGATGCAGAGGAGGGCAACGCGGCGGCCCGCATGACTCATTGAAGCAGCCTAACGCCGCCCGTTTGGCGAGTCAACGCGACAATGCGAAGAGCTCCATGCCGACCAGACGCTGCTCCTGCAGCCACTCCAGCAACGCCATCGCCCTGTCGATTGGGTCGGCGTGCGTTGCCTCTGCCGGGTGCCCGATCGGTGGTGAGGAGAGGAAGCAGCGGTAGCTGGGGTGGACCTCCGGCGAAACGTCGCGCCGCGCGGCCAGGGAGAGTCCTGCTGTAGCGCCGGGGTTGTTCTCCACTTGTTCGAGTCCCCAGAAATCGGGCCACGGTCCGACCGCATCGCATATCGTCTGGCGAATCGCCTTCCAGGTAGGCGCTTGGCAATCGCACTTGGCCCGCAGCTCGGCGCTGGTGACGAAGTCCGAGAACACGAGTAGGCCGCCCGGGCGTAGCAGGCGCGCGGCCTCGGCGATGAAGCGCTGCCGTGAGGCGAAGTGGAAGATGCACTCAACCGCCGTGATCCGATCGAAGGAGTGATCTGCGAAGGGGAGATGGCAGCCGTCTGCGCGCACCCACGATGGCCGGTTCTGGCCGATCGCGCTGAGATTGCGCTGCGCCGCCCGTAGCTGCTCGGCGTCGATGTTCAATCCGCACAGCCGCAGATCCGCCCAGCCCTGCTGCAGCGCCGCGATCGTGCCGCCAACGCCGCAGCCGACGTCGAGCAGGTCGAGACCATCGCGCATCTGCGCCAGGTCCAGAAGCTGATCGTTGAGCCGCGCCTGCGCCCGCTTCAGCTCGTCGAGCCCGGTCTTCGCCTGTTCCGGTTCGGGCCAGTAGCCGAGGTGAAAGAAGAGATCTTCGGCAACCGGCGCGGCGGGCTGATCTGCGAGAAGCTTCGTGCGATATGCGGGGAGCTTGTCCAAAGTGCGCGCTGCGAATCAGCTCCAGTACCAGACGGACTGGCGATCGCCGCTCTCGCTGAGGAAGCCTCCGATGGTCCAGCGCGGCCGCTCGCCGGCAACCTGGATCACCTCGTGGTAGAAGCGACCGCCGTCGAAGAGAATGAAATCGCCGGCATTGGGGAGGAACGTCATGGATTCGTAGTCGTCGATCACCGATGCGGCGTTGCTGCGGCCGTCCGCGGAGATCTCGACGTCACCCCATCGCATCGTCGACACGCGAACCTGACCTCCCTGATCGGGGGGGCGCAGGGTGGTGAAGAAACTGATGATCGGGGATGCGCCGAGCAGATCCTTGATGTGCGTGTAGGCGGGGCGATTGAGCTGCTCCATCTCGCAATGCGGCGGGATGAAACCCTGCGCCGGTAGTCTGCGGATCGTTACGGGATTGTAGGTGCGCTCGGTCATTGCCGGTATGCCGACCGGGCGGCCGCCGGACAACTTGCCGAGCAGGCGGTGCGCCCAGTCGAAGTAGTCGATCAGATCGCGAAAGATCTCCCGGCACTCGGGTAGGAAGACGCTCGCCTCGCTGAGATACTGCTCGAGGTTCTCCGCGGTGTCGAGGGCGAGCCCGATCGAGAAGATGCGAAACTGCGGTGCCACCTCGGTGAGCCGCGCCGCTCCCACCCCGGATTCGACGCGTGCTACGATCTCGCGCGCGACATCGAGCGGCAGGACCTTGCGCACCAGGGCGACGTTGACCTCGCCATCCGCAATCTCGCGAATGAGGTCGGGGTGCGCCGCGATTTCCGATGCGTCGATGTCGAGGATGCGCAGGGGAAACGCGCTCGGCTCGCCGCTGTAGGCTTGTGGGGTCATCTGGGGAGCAGTGTCAGTGTGACGAGTACCGAATCTGCGCGTGCGCCATCTCGCTGCTAGGCCGTCTCGCCGCCGATCGCGTGTCGCCCCCCGTTTCCGCCGCGCGCGCGATTCTGCTCGGCGCCTCGACTCTGGCTCGAGTGACCTCCTGGAAGTTGCCAGAAAAATTCACCTCGCCTGCCGTTGTGCTCTTCGACGAAGCGATCGAGCTTTTCGATGTTGTCGCGGAAATCTTTCTCGCTCCATCCCCAGCACGACTTCATCTTCAGCGAGTAGGGGTCGAAAACCATGTCGCTGCCCGCCGGGGCGCGTGTCATCAGCCCGTCCGGCAGAACGAGACAGTGATAGACCAGGAAGTTGCACGGCTGTTCCATGAGTCGTTCGACGGTACGCCAAAACGATTCCGGTGTGTCGCCGGGGAGACCGAAGATGATCTCACACGTTGCAGGCGCGACCTGCGCCAGGTCGGCGAGGCCGCGTTCGAATTTCTCGTCGTCAAAAGGTCGATTGATGCGGGCGAGCACCTCCTTGTTGTAGGACTGCAGCCCGACGCCGAGATGGTGTACGTTGATGTCCGCCAGGAATTCGAGGTGCTCGTCTCGCAGATGTGTGGGGTAGATCTCGCACGAGAAATGGAACTCGCGAAAGTAGCGCGTCTGCCGTTCCGCCTCGACCAGGTTTTTGAATGCGCGCGCGTTCAGGTTGAGCGCGGCATCGACGAGGAAGCCCCCCAGCGTTCCCAGCTTGCGCAGGGTTTCGAACTCGCGAACCAGATAGCCGGTGGAATACACGCGGCTCGGACGGTCGGCGACACCCCACTCGCAGAAGGCGCAAGACAGCGGACAGCCGCGGAAGGTTTCGATGTGAGCCGTGACGTTGCCCGGTACCAATCCCATCTGGTAGGGCGAGGGCAGCTCGTCGAGGGGGATATCGGCGGTGCGCGGCCGGGTGTCGACCCAGCCTTCACTGGTCGACACCGACAATCCCTCCACCTGGAGCAGGGACGATGCACTCCGGTCGGTGAGCTTCGCGATGTCGCAAAAGGCTTCTTCGCCGTCGCGAACGCACAGTGCGTCCACCGCCGAGACCGCGTCGGCGTAGACGTCGAGGTCGAACATCGCCGGGCGGGCGGACGGCCCGCCGAGAACGACCGTGCACTCGGGCCGCTTGCGCTTGATGCGCCGCGCGATCTCGACGAAGGTGGGAAAGGACCAGAGATAGGTGGAGGCCCCGACGAGGTCGGGATCGAAGTCGAGCACAGCCGCCGAGAGGCGCTCGAGCTCATCGGGCGAGAAGGCTTCGAAGACTTCTACCTCGGCGTCGCCGAGCTCCTTGTCGGCGAGGACCGCGGCCTGGATACGCCTGATGGCGTAGTTGAACGGCGCCCACTCGTCGTCGCGCAGCATGTTTGCGTCGAGGGTGAGCAGCGCGATTCGGCGGCCGGCGCTAGCCATGTGCGATGCTGCGCCTCCAGAGAAGAACGTACATCTACATTTTGGTAACACTGTGAATGTTGGCTGGCAAGGCGAAACCCTGCTGACGCCGAGGCGGGTGCCTGGTTGGGCGGCAACTTCTTCGGTTGACTCCGCCGCCGGGCGAGGCATAGCATAGCCAATTCTTGCCTTTGGGAAATTTGAAGCATGCACGGTTTCGTGTCGATCGTCGGCGGTGACGACTGGATCGCTGCACGGCGTTCTCTGCGAGTTCCTGTGGGCTTTCCGTAGATGAGTCGTGGATTCCAACGCCTGGTGCTGTTGAGTGCCGAATCCAGGTCTACGTGCGCGGACTGGTACGAGCCCTTCAACTACAGCGTTCGCAAGATCGAGGCGGCCGTGCGCGGCGACCCATCTCTCGCGCACATCGAGCCGGTGATCGTCGACGCAACGGGCGACAGCGCCGAGCAGTGTGCGCAGAGGCTCGCCGAAGCCGAGCCGGATCTGATCGGTGTCTCGACGTACTACTGGTCCTTTCCGGCGCTGTGTCGCGCGGTGCGGTTGCTGAAGCGCCGTCTTCCCGAGTGCATCGTCATCTTTGGCGGACCCTCCGCGGCACCGGAGATGTTTTCCGTGCCCGGCTTCACCGACGGCGGCGAGTACGTCGATGCGCTGGTGCTCAACGAGGGTGAGCTCGTCATCCGGCACGTTCTCTCGCTGCCGGACAATACCCGCGCGGCGCTGCGCCAGGTGCCGGGTCTCGCCGTCGCCGAGTCGGGTGGCGGTTGGCACAACACCGGCCCAGGACCGTTGCCGGTTCTCGACGAGTTGCCTTCGCCGCTGCAAATGGGACTGCTGCCGCCCGGGACGAGCGGACATCTGGAAACCTTCCGCGGTTGCCCAATGTCTTGCTCGTTCTGCGAGTGGGGAGAATCGCAGGGGTTCCAGCGAGCGTTTTCGCGGGACTATCTGACGCGCGAGCTGCGGGCTCTGAAGTCGTTCGGCCCGAAGGGAATCTTTCTCATCGACGCCGGCCTGAACCTGAATGCGAAAGCGTTTCGAAATCTCGCTGCTGCTGAGGAAGAGGTCGGGGTGTTGCGACTGCATCCGGTGCACACCGAGTGCTACCCCTCTCACCTGAACGAAGCACAGCTCCAGTTTCTGTCGGACATATCGATCGCAAGCGTCGGCATCGGCTTGCAGTCCTACGATGAGGAGGTCAACCGGCGACTGGGCAGGCCACACGATGCCGCGCGCTTCGAGCGAGTGGTGAGTGAGGTGCTGTCGGTTGCGGGCTCGACCTGGATCGAGATCATCCTCGGGCTGCCGGGCGACAATCCGCAGAACTTCATGACGACGCTGGAACGCGCGCGCAAGCTGGGCGCCGGTGTCCGCGTAGCGCGCTGCTTGGTCTTGCCGAAAGCGCTGCTGTCTCACGCCCCGGCTCATTTCGACATGGACTTCGATCCGGAGACTCTGCTGATGCAATCGTGCTGGGGGTGGCCGGGGGACAGCATCGATGAGACGGCGCACGCCGTCGAGGATTTGGTGATGGCTGACGGTGGAGTCGGTGGCGCCGGGATGGACTACTGGGCCTTTCCTCAGACCTCACCGGGCTCCCCCAAGTACGGCTGGACGGAGCTCATGCCGGCGAGCCCTGCGGCCGCAGGGGCGAAACAGGATGCTCACTTGCAGGAAGTCGAAGACGGTTCCGGCACCAACGCGGCGCAGGCGAACAACGGTGGCGGGCGCGAGGCAGATTCGGGTGAAGTCGCGGACGGCGTCGACGCGCAGCTCAGCGATGCCTGGCGCGCTGCCGTGGCGAGCGGGAGTCGCAGCCAGTGGGCGCTGGTGGAAGCTGAGCTCTTCGAAGGGCAGGCCGAGCTCACCGTGTCGATCGTGGCGGCTCCGGAGGAAACCTTCATCGTGCGAATCGAGCCTGCGGATCAGGCGGCGGACAGCTACACGAACCTCGGCGATCTCGCGTTCTCGTACAAGGAGGTGGCGGGACGATCGCTTCCCTCCTTTTCATTCGAAACGCTGGAGAAGGTCATGGCCGAGCTGCACGACGCGACGCTGCGGGATGGCGGCGCGAACAGGGACCTTTGCGCTCAGTCGCCGACCGTATAGGGCGACGATAGAGCGTCGCGCGCCCTTCTTCCGCGTCGCCGGTCACCGGGGCAGCGGGGTCGTCGTCGCGGCGGCTTTTGCCGTGGCGACTCTCGGGTGGTAGCGTCCTCGAGATGTTCTCCGCAGCGTCACCTGGGAGCCTGGATGTCGTCGAGGTGGACGCCTCGCACCTCGAGGCGCAGGGGCATGCGATCGAGGCGATCTTTGAAGGCGATATCGCGGGCGTCATCGTCAAAGGCGCCTTCGACCCGCGATGGATGGACGAAGTCGTCAACCGCTTGAGCGACAAGGGCGGCGAGTTGCCGAGTTTTCACCCGCCCATTTTCAAGGGGTTCGTTCTCGGCCGGCCGCTGGTTGCATCGGACGGCGATTTGCGGGGCTACTTGGATGATGCGGATGCCTTTCGCGCCGGCTGCGCCGAGATCGTGCGCGACTATCCGAAAATCGAAGCTCGGCTCCAGGAAATGATGCAGGCGCTGGCCGTCGAGCGGCGTGTGGAGGTTCCGTCGGGGGAGGACGGCCGGTCCTATCTCGCCGCGACGTTCCGGGTGCTGATCGAGGGAGATCGGTTGCCCCTCCACTACGAGAACGAGACCTTTGGCAGTCCCGTGATGGAATCGCTGCTGCCGTCATTGGATCCTGCGACGTTGATGAGTTTTTACATTCCGCTGAGAGTGCCGCGCAGCGGCGGCGAGATGCGCCTGTTTCGCCTGCACTGTCTGAACGGCGGCGATTCCCTGATCAGCGATCTCGGCGGCGAGGAAGAAGCGTTGAAGCACTTCGAGGAGCGCGGGTTCGTCGAAGTGTTGCCCGAGATCGGAGACCTCTTGGTTTTCGACGGGGGGCGTTGGTACCACGACGTCACACCGGTCGTCGGCGGCCAGCGCTGGACGCTCGGTGGCTTTCTGGCGTTGACCGCGGGTGGGAGCGGCGTCCGCTACTGGAGTTGAGAATGAGCACGGCGGGCCGAGTGAGTGCTCCGGGGATCCCGAAGAGCCGTTACGTGGACCCTGCGTTCTTGCGCCTGGAGTTGGAGCGCGTGTTCTCCAATACCTGGCTACTGGCGGGCCCCGCCAGTGACATAGCGAAGCCGGGTGACTTCTTCACCTTCGACCTGGGCGACGAATCGATCTTGGTGGTGAGAGGGGATGCCGGCGTCAACGCGTTCCACAACACCTGTGTTCATCGCGGTCGTCGCCTGCGCGACGCCGGGATGGGCAACGTCAAGGCGTTCCGATGTCCATACCATCTGTGGGAGTATGGACTCGACGGGCGGCTGGAGCGGATGCCCGAGCAAGAGTGCTTCAAGAACTCCTTGGCCGAGCGTCCGGTGTTGAAGGCGGTTGCCGTCGAGGTTTGGGCTGGATTCGTGTGGCTCAATCTTTCCGGCCAGGCAGAGAGTCTGCGCGACTTCATGGGTCCTCTTGCGCCGGCGATCGAAGCGTACCGCCTGGAAGAGATGGCCTTGGTCGAGGACCAGACGGTCGATCTACCGTGTAACTGGAAGGTTGGCGTGGATGCGTTCAACGAGGCGTACCACGTCCGTGCCGTTCATCCCCAGCTCTTGCAAATGCTCGACGAGCGGGGCACGCAGCTGGAGTTGCTCGGACGCCACAGCTACATCCAGGTGCCGTTTGGCGTCATCAGCCCCAGCCTTCCCCAGCGGGACTCTCTCAACGATCACCTGAAGTTTCTTCTCTCGGGAGCTGGCATCGATGCCGAACGTTTCAGCGGGCCGGTTTCCTCGGTTCGCCCAGCGATTCGAGACTTTCTGCGCGGGAGGAAGGACGTCGACCTCTCCCGACTCAGCGATGGTCAGCTCACCGACAACTACCAGTACTATGTGTTTCCCAACCTGACGTTGAATCTGTACTCGATGCGACTCATGTTGATTCGGCACCGCCCGCACCCCAGCGATCCGAACCGGATGTTGTTGGATCAACAGCAGTACGAGCGCATTCCCTCGGGTGGTGAGGTCCCTGCGCGTCCCAAGCCCGAGCGTTTTGCCTTCGGCAAGGGGTCGCTGGGAAAAGTGACGGATCAGGACACGTTCAACTTGGTTCGCGTCCAGCGGGGGATGAGGTCGAGTGGGTTCGATTCGCTGATCCTCGGTGAGAACGAAAAGCGAATTCGCCACATGCACGATGTCATTGATCAGTATCTGGAGCTCGACGGTGAGTGGCGGGAGTAGCCGGGCGTGCCGGTCCTCGGAGACGGCCGCCGTTCGCGCACTGTTGGCGCCATCGGGTCGCCGGTGCGGTGCGAGCCGGCGAGGCGTTGCCGTTGGCAGGGGTAGAAAATGAGCTCGGAGACATGGGATGCCATCATCATCGGAGGTGGCCCGGCCGGGGCTTGTGCAGCCTCCTTCCTAGCGCGCGCCGGACGGCGTGTCCTGGTCATGGAGAAGGAGCGGTTTCCGCGCTACCACGTTGGCGAGTCTCTGATCCCGGGATGCTTGCGTGTGTTCGATGCGATCGGCGTCCGCCAGGAAGTCGAGGATGCGGGATTCGTCGTCAAAAAGGGCGTCACGTTTTCGTGGGGCATCGAGGGCGAATGGAGCATTTCGTTCGAAGAGCAGGGCGCCAAGCCGGACTACGCCTTCCAGGTCGATCGCGCTCGCTTTGATGAGATCTTGCTGAATCATGCCGAGCGATCGGGGGCGGAGGTTCGACAGGAGGTCGCCGTGACCGGCGTCGAGCTCATGCCGAGCGGCGCCGAGGTGACGAGCTCGTCGGGTGTCGAGCGTGCGCGATACGTGATCGATGCGAGTGGCCAGGGGGGCGTGCTCGGCGGGCGCATGGGGCAGCGACGCTTCGACGAGTCGCTGCGCAATGTCGCCGTTTGGCAGTATTTTCGCGGTTGCCCGCGACAGCCCGGGGCCAAGGCGGGCAACATTTCCATCCTCCGCCATGGCGATGGCTGGTGGTGGTTCATTCCGCTGGGTTCTGGCGCCGACGGCCTGACCAGCGTCGGCGTCGTCATGAGTCGAGAGTCCTACCGGGCTCTCGGAGCCAACGTCGAGAAGGCGTTCGAGGAGGCCCGAGGGGCTGCTCCCGAGGTGGGCGGGTGGCTCGAAGGGGCACGGCCGGCCAGTGAGTTGCGCGGTGCCGCGGATTGGTCGTACTGGAGCGAACGGGTGACGGGTGATCGGTGGTTGCTTGCCGGCGACGCGGCAGGATTCGTCGACCCTCTTCTCTCGACGGGTTGTTACCTGGCTCTCTCGGGCGGCTATCTCGCCGGACTCTGTGTCAGCTCAGTTCTCGACGACCCCCACTTGCAAGCCCCGGCGTTTGCCTACTACGAGGCGTCGTACGGCAAGATCGTGGCAGAAGTTCATCAACTGGTTCGTGTGCTCTACGGAGCGATGGAAAAAAAGGAAGTGTTCGACGGAGCGAAGTCGATTCTCAAGATCGACGGTGACCCGCGCGAGCTCTTCATTCGCCTCGCGGCGGGGAATGTAAACCGATCGGCCAGCGACGGAGGTTATCTCGGGGGTGAGAACGCAATGCCCTCCGAGGTCTTTGGCGCGCACGGCGAAACGTCCGTCCACTACGGCGTGCCCTTTGATCCGACGGACGCACGCGTGTTGTCGGCGGTCGACCCGCGACACCTGCCTGCTTCCGTCGATCAGCCGATGGTGCTGGTCGAACAGAACATGCGCCTGCGGGTCGAGCCCGCCTCTGCTTTTCCCGAGCCGGGCGCGGATGACGAGCCCGACCGCGACGCCGATGTCGAGCCGAGCCCGGAAGGGCCGTCCGAGTGCGACTCGGATGACGATGGCGACGTGATGCCCTTGGCGTCGATCCGATCGGATGAAGACATTCAGTCCCTGTTGGTAGATCGCGTCCCCTGCGAGCGCGGTGCTTCGGCTCTGTTGGCGTTCGACGTCGGCCCCGATCTGGACCCGCTCGTGGTTGGTTTCTCACTGGCGTCGGCGACGGAAGAACGCTGGTCGA
The DNA here is from genome assembly GCA_965216585.1 of uncultured Binatia bacterium (SeqCode). GTDB lineage: Bacteria > Desulfobacterota > Binatia > HRBIN30 > CADEER01 > CADEER01. The sequence goes on from CBDCGC010000003.1 coordinate 3,915,719, forward strand.
CCGTTGGCGACGTTGCCCTGTACTATTTGACCGACGCGGATGCAGCAGAGCCCTACGAGTGTCCGAGTGCACGCAAGCTCCTCGACGAGGTGCTGAGCTTCGCTCGCACATGCGACGGCGAAGCCGTTTCATCGCCGATCGCCTTGGAGGAATCGATACGGTCCCGGGCAGGGAGCGCCGGCTGGAAGATCGTCGCACGCGCGGCACGGCCTTAGCCCCAAAGAAAAACCATTGCCGTCTCGCAATCTCAGCGTACGACGGAGATCTGTTCGGCGGCCGATTTCGAGGTGCCCTGCTGCGGATCGGCTGGTGCTACGGGTCGTGGCATGCGGCCGCTGAGGATCTTGCGTACGACGGCCCACCCCTCGCTGCGGTATTTCCAGACGAAGGCGGCGAAGTCCTTCCAGCGGCGATTGCCGATGAAAACTTTGACGTAGGCGAGCATTTGCAGTGTTTCGAGCTGCCGGCGGGTCAGGTTCTCAAAGGCGAGTGCGTTGCCGATTTGCTTGGCGTAGTCGTTCCAGTCTTTCGACAGAAGCCGGTAGCCGCCTTCACCGCGCGCCGCCATGGCGGCCACCTGAGTGCCCGGGTAGGGCACCATGACGCCGATGATCGGCCGCTCCGGATTGAGCTCGACTGCAAAGTCGATGGTGCGCATCGCCGTTTCCCAGGTTTCGTGCGGGTGTCCGATGATCATCAGCCCTTCGATCGGCAACTCCGCTTGTCGGGCGGCGTCGCGAGCCCGCATGACGCGATCGACGTTGGAGCCCTTCTTCATCCGTTTCATGATGTCGGGGTCGCCGGTTTCGATACCGAGGCCGCAGATGAACGAGCCCGCCGCCTTCATCTTTTCGAAGAGCTCTCGACTCGCGGTGTTGACGTGGGTCTGCGCCGACCAGCGCAGCTTGCTGCCGATGTCGGCCGCGATCATGGCATCGAGCAGTCGGTGTGTGCGCTCGGGCTCTGCGGTGAAGAGCTCGTCGCCGATGTAGAGCTCCTTGCCACCGCGGGCGATGATCAACTCGAGCTCGGACATGACGTGGTCGACCGAACGATGTCGCACCAGGCGACCGTTCGGATTCGCGCAGAAGTTGCAGTTGTATGCACAACCCCGCTGCGTCATGAAGAGATAGCGCTCCGAAGGGGGCAGGAGGTCCCAGGCGGGTAGCGGGAAGTCGTCGAGGTCGACCGTCACACCGCGCGGCGGCGTGCGCTTTGCCGCGTCGCCGTCGCGGACACAGAGACCGGCAACTTCGTCCAGCCGGAGGCCGCCGGCCAGGGCCCGTGCCAGGTCGACCACCGTCCGTTCACCTTCACCGATGGCGACGATGTCGAAAGCGGGGAACTCCTCGAGCGTTCGTTCGGGCAGCACGCTGGCGTGAACGCCGCCGACGACCGTCCTGGTGTTCGAGGAGAGCTCTTTTGCGATTCCGGCGACTCGAGCGGCTGGCTTGATTTCGTTGGTGAACGCGGTGAGACCGACGAGATCTGGTTGGTAGTCGCGGATGCGCCGGCGCACGTCGTCGTAGGACGACCTTTCGAACTTGGCGTCGATGATCCCCAGATCTGCATCGGTGTGCTGGCGCAGCATTCCGGCCAGGCACGCCAAGCCGAGGCGAGTGAAGTTGGGGGTGTCGTACTCGTCGACGTGTTGGTACGGCGGTGGATTGACGAGGAGAATACGCACCCTGGCATTGTCGGCGAAAAGTGCCCCCTCGTGCAAGAACTTCATCAACTTGGGCGAAGCGTCCGGTCTCATCACGGCTACGGCGCCGGTCGCCAGACCTTGCAGCTTCGCTACTTGGGAGACGTGCTGGATGGCGGAGGATTGGACGGCATGAACTGGCCGCCTTTCGGCTGGACCGGGGCCTGGAGTGCTCGATGTCGCGCGGCCTGGTAGGCCACGGCGACCGTCGCCCATAGGCTCAGGGCGATGAAGAGCTTTCTGAACCTCTGGCCGGCGAAGGCCTGCCGCCAAGTGCTTTGCGGTAGGGAATCGCTGTTCCACAGGCCGAAAGCCGCCAGCAGGACGACCGACTGCCAGTAGAAGATGTACGTGGTCAGCAGGTAGATGTTGCAGTGCATGGCGATCAACCCAGCGGCGACGAAGCGCCCGAGCGTGCCCCCGAACAACATGAGTGGTCCGGCGAGCTCGAACGCCACCGTCGCGGCGGAAGAGATGATCGCCACTGCCGGGGTGGTGACGGTCCAGGTGCGATAGGCGCTCAGGATGCTGTCGGCGACGAGACCGTCCTGTCCGATGACCGACCCCTGCACGGCTACCCCGTTGAGCCACTTGGCACCGCTGTAGGCGAGCTTCGAGATGCCGGCGTTGGTGTAGGCCGCGCCGAGTAGAGCCAAGGCTCCAGCCCGAGCGTATCTGCGAGCTGCGGGTGTTCCGGCGCCAGCCGTAGCGCCCGCCAGCCAGCCGAGCAGACAGGCGCCGCTGAAGAACATGTGGCGCCAAGGCGAACCGAAAAGCTGTGCGTGTGCAGTGCTGAGGATCGCCAGGCATAGCAGGGCGAGGATCCCCGCCGTCCGCCGTCCGGTCTTGCCGAAGACCAGCGCGGCAACGAACCCGATGGCGACAGTGATCGTCCGCCCCAGCGGAGCGGACACGAGGTGGTTGAACCAGTTGAAATCACCGCCTCGCAGGAGAGTCACTTCACGCGCATCGCCGAGAAACGAGTGGAAGGAGAGGACATCGAAGGCAACGACGGCTGCGAGCAACCAGCGGTGCCGGGGCGTGCCTGGGCCGGCTGTGCTCATCGGCTCACTCGACACCGGGAGATCACGCAATCGCCGCTGTGTCGGGCCGCTTTGCCCGCTTCTAGACGCCATGACCGAATGATTAGATCGACGTCTTCGCTTCCACTCCCGGGATGTTCTTCTACGTGACGGAGTAGCTTTTCGAAGTGGTACGGAATGCTCTGCCGGTCGCTGCACTCGGTGGAATCGCCCGAGACGGGCGCCTTGCATTCATAGGCGGAAAACTCGGTGACGCGATGGACGACCCCGCTGCGATCGCGTACCAGCAAGTGTCCGATGTCACGGGGCGGCATCGTGGCGTACATGGAAAACGTGTCGAAGGGGTAGACGATCGACGCGATCTGCCGGCCGAAACGCAAGTCGTAGCGAACCGTCCACGAGATCGCTACGTAGGCGGCGACACAGATCGCAGCGAAGCGAAGAATTCGCGTGTGGTGGACGGCGGGATCTTTCAACCGACTAGCTCTCGAACGATGGCTGGACCGAAATCGAACGGTCCTTCGCCGCGACCAGTTTCGCCAGGATTGCCGAATGGCTACCGACCGGCTTCATGCTCGGATCTTCGGCGGCAAGCTCGGCGCTGATCTCGGGTAGCCGGTAGGAGGGGACGCTCGGATAGCGATGATGGGTTGCGTGATCGGTGAAACCGTAGGTTCCAAACACCAACCAATCGAAGCGACGGTGTGTGAAATTGCGCAGAGCGGCGCTGCCCTCCATGGCCGGATCGGCGTCGCCGGCGCTGTGTTCGGCGATACCGCGCAGGGTCGCTACCATCACCGTCAGTGCTGCGACGCCGTAGAGGTAGACGAGGAAATAGGCGCAGGCCGCAGCGGTCAGAGCGCTGTTCCACTCCGCATGGCCGGCCCGCGCCACCGCGAGAATCGTCAGCGCGAAGATCGGCTGGACGATGAGGATGCGCATTGCCGCGGCGCGCGTCGAGTCGGGGCTCGCGCCGCTCTTGGTGCCGACCTGATGCACTGCCTTTCGCACCGCCCCCGACAGGGTCAGCATCGAGATGATCAGACGCAGAGATCGAAAACCGCGAATGTCGATACGGTAGGTGTACTTTGGATCACGTTCCCCGCCCAGCCAGCGGTGGTGCATGAGGTGGCGCGTGCGGAAGGCGTCGAAGTCGGCCAGGTAGAGCGGTGCGACCAGCCAATGGGCGAGAATCTCGTTGGCCCAGGGACGGCGAAACATGACGTTGTGGGCGCATTCGTGCAGGAGTTGGTGGAAACCGTGGCCGAGAATGCCGAACCAAAGCCAGCACGGCACGATCCACCAGCCCGGCCCCACCCACGCCACGAAGTAGACGGCGATGTAAACGGAGGCGAAATGGCCCGCCACGACCAAGGCCGAGATCGCGTCGGAGCGCCTCCCGGTAGGGGTTTGGGACGCCGATTCGGGATTCTTTTCGACGGACATGTGCAGTAGCCGACTCGGCCCGATCCTAATTCTATGCTGACGCTACGAGTAGCTGCTCGAACGGTAGCCTTGGCGGTGAGAAGGTGTCAACGCTCGCCCACACGCTCGACTGAACGGCGGCTGGACCCGATGTCGGAATCCCTCGGCGACTGTGGCGGGCAGGCCGGCAACCGCTTCTGTCTGCATCGTCGTTTCGGTTGACTCCCCAATTTTGGCCCTAGTACTGTCACTGGATGCGGTTCGAGTGCGATTCACCCGCCGGCGGGCTTGCAGCGAGCGGGGCTGGTGGACAGTGGTCGCAGCGGAGGCTCTTGATCCATCCAGAGTGCGGCTGATCTGCATGGGGAACTTGCGGTGACTTCGGTATCGGCTGTGGTGGAGGCCGCTCCTCGAGCTTCGGAGCAGGTCGTGCCCTACGACCGGTGGTTTGCCCAGGCCGCCGAGTTGCGGCGCCAGTTCGTCGCTGGTCGGCCGACGCCGCATCTCGTGTTGGACGACTTCCTCGCCCCGGAGGCGGCTGAGCGCGCCTCTGAGTTCCCGCCACTGGGTGACGGGTGGATCCACTATCTTCACTACAACGAACGCACCTTCGGCATGAACGATCGGAACCTGCTGCCGTCGCCGGTCGTTGCCCTGGTCGACGAGCTCAGCTCGGATGAATTCGTAGGCTTTCTCAGCGAGATCACCGGACTGTCGCTGCGTCCCGACTCGTCGCTCGAAGGTGGTGGCCTGCATCAAAGCCCGCGCGGGGGATATCTCAACCTGCACGCCGACTTCACCGTGCACCCGCACCGGCCGTTGTGGCGGCGCACGCTGAATCTCCTGCTTTACTTGAACCCGGCCTGGGATGATGCATGGGGCGGACATCTGGAGCTCTGGGATCCGCATCTGACCCGCTGCGTGAAGCGGATCGCGCCGCGCTTCAACCGCGCCGTGCTGTTCCATACGCACGAGCGCTCCTATCACGGGTATCCGGATCCACTGCGCTGTCCACATGGGGTCGGACGCAAGAGTCTGGCGCTCTACTACTTCAAAGAGGAAAGCGAACGTCCGCGGGCGTTGGCGACGCGCTATCGGGGTCGTCCCGGCGACGGAGTGGTGCACAAGTCTCTGATCTTTGCCGATGCCATGGTGCTGCGCGCCTATGACCGCGCCAAGCGCGTTTTCGGATTCGACGATGCGGTGGCCAACCGCGTCCTTCGGGTGCTCGCCCGGCGCGACTGACCCGGTTTCGCGTGTTGCCCGCACGTGTCGTTGGAGGTCAAACCCGCCAGTAGGCCCCGGCCCAGTCGATGGTCTTGATCTCTGGCTGCAGCGAATGCTGGTCGAGGAAGTCGTCGACGGCGCGCCGGCAGGATTGCCAAGAGTGGTAGTCGTCGACGATGACGTAGCCGCCGGGACTCACCTTGTCGTAGAGGGCCGTCAAGGTGTCCATGGTCGAGGAGTACATGTCGCCGTCGAGGCGCAGCACGGCGAGCCTGTCGATCGGTGCCGTGGGCAGTGTGTCGGCGAACCAACCGGCGAGGAACTCGACCTGCTCGTCGAGCAGGCCGAAGCGAGCGAAGTTGGCCCGGACTTGCTCGAGCGCTACGGCGAGGATCGGGATCTCGGAGAAGTCGGCGCCGTCGCTTTCGCTGGCCGGTTTGGGCAACCCCTCGAAGGAGTCGGCGACCCAGACCTTGCGATCGGCGATGCCGTGAACCTCGAGCATGGCGCGCATGAAGATCGAGGCGCCGCCGCGCCAAGCCCCTGCTTCCAGTAGATCTCCGGGGATGTCGTTGGCGAGAACATCGGCGACACAGGATTGCAGGTTGTCGAGGCGCCGGTGGCCGATCATGGTGTAGCCGAAGCAAGGCCAGTCGCGTCCTTCTTCCCGCACTCCGGCGTCGTAGGGCCGGACCTCGGCGGCGATGATGGACTGCCGGCGCAGAGAGCGCAGGGTCCAATAGCGCCAGTAGTCGCGAACCAGTCGGAGCGGTTTGCTGAAGCCGGTCCGCGCGGGCGCCTTGACGTCGAGGTAGATCCACGCGCTTTCGTCGTAGAGCGATGCGGTCAGTGCGCGCTTGAGCAGATCGAGATAGGCGTCAACCCCTTCGTTGCTCACTGCGCGTCGGCCGTCTGTAGAGTGTCGCGCAACTCGCGCTTGAGGAACTTGCCGCTGGCGTTGCGCGGTAGCGGTTCGCCGCCGAGCCACAGGTAGCGCGGAACCTTGAAGCCGGCGATGCGCTGGCGGGCGAATGCCCGCAGCTCATCGGCGCTGAGGTCGGCGCCGGCTTTGACGACGATGGCGGCGCCGACTTCCTCGCCGAGGCGATCGTCGGGAACGCCAAACACGGCGCATTCGGCAACCGCGTCGTGTTCGAAAAGGGCGGCTTCGACCTCGGCGCAGTAGACGTTCTCACCACCGCGCAACAGCATGTCCTTGGCGCGGTCGACGATGTTGACGAAGCCGTCGCCGTCGATGATGGCGATGTCGCCGGTGCGCAGCCAGCCGTCGACGATGCTCTCCTCGGTCGCCTCGGGTCGATTGAGGTAGCCCTTGATGACCTGGGCGCCGCGTACGCAGAGCTCGCCAGCCTGACCACGCGGTAGCTCGTTGCCGTCGGCGTCGATCACCTTGCCTTCGAAAACCGGCAACAGAGGGCCGGCTGATTCCGGTTTGTCGACGAAGAAGTCGGCCGAGTTCATGGTGATGACGCCACATGCTTCGGTCATTCCGTAGCCGGTGCCGGGGCGCGCGGTCTTGACCTGGTTGTCGATCTTGTGGACGAGGTCGGGTTGGATGGCGGCGCCGCCTCCCCCCAGGGACTTGAGCGACGAAGTGTCGAAGTCGCCGAGGCGGGGGTGGCTGAGGAGCTCGCGCGACATCACGGGTACGCCGCTCAATACGGTCACTCGCTCCTTCTCGATCAGCTCGAGGGCGGCCAGCGCATCCCACTTGTACATGTGCACGACCTTTGCGCCGAGCAGGGTGGCGCCGTGCATGACGCAGTTGCATGCCGTTACGTGAAAGAGTGGCGTGACGATGAGGTAGCAGGGATCGGCCGGCGTGCCCTCTTCGCCGGATGAGTCGGCGCGGCCCGCTGCCGCGAGCGCCATCGGCACGGCCGTGTTCCAGAACGCCAGGCTCATGATGTTGTTGGCGCAGCCGCGGTGCGTGAGCTGGGCGCCCTTCGGCCGGCCGGTGGTGCCCGACGTGTAGAAGATGCAGGCGTCGGCGTCGGGGTCGATGTCGGTGTCGGGCAGAGTTGCCCCGTTACCGATGACTGCCTGCCATGGTATCGCGGTGGCGGCTGGCGAGCGATCGCGGACGGCGATGACATGCAGCGCCGGCGGGTTGTCGATCGCGGCAAAGCGCTCGATGCGCTCGCCGTCGGCGATGAGCACTTTGGGCGCTGAGTCCTCGAGCGCGTACTTCATCTCCGCCGGCGTCCACCAGGCGTTCATGCCGACGACGGTGGCGCCGATGGAGACCGTCGCCCAATAGGCGAGCGTCCACTCCGGGTAGTTGCGCATGGCGATGGCGACGCGATCACCTGCCGTCACGCCGAAGCGCTCGACCAGTGCAGTGGCCAGCTCGGCGACGTGGCGATGCGCCTCGGCGAAGGAGAGGCGCTCGTCTTGATAGACGAGGTATTCTTTGTCGCCGTGCCCGGCCGTCGACAGCCAGAGTGCACGCAAATCAGGCGGCGCTCCCTTGTAGGCGCGCAGGGGCGTTCCGCGCACCTCGGTCGTGTGAATCTCGAACGGCCCCCCGGGGCCAGTGAGCTGCTGGGTCGTTTTCGCGAGCTCTTCGTACACCTGAGTCCTCCGTCGCCGAAGTGAAACGCCAATCTCCCGCGGCCGCTCTGCTCCTCACTCGGAGGCGCGCCCGCACCCGGAATACGTCGCTTTTGTCCAGGGCATCGTCAAGCTTTGCGCCGCCATTTCCGGCCGAGATCGCCGGCGTCGAGCTTGCTGGTGGCTGCGAATTGCGGCATAAGGGCGTGCAGCACTTGCTCGACGTTGGATCTGCCGAGGCGGAGGGCCAGTCGGCCACATGACTGTGAAATTCTGTGCAGCAATTGCGCGGCCGGTTGCGCCCTATGTTGTCAGGGAGGGGTCGCATGATGTGTGCACGACGGTGGGTGGTAGCAGCCTCGGTGGTCGCCTTGTTCGGCTGCAGCGACAAAGAGCGGACGATCGTCCGCGAGGCTTCGCCGACGGCAACGTCGGAGCCGACGGCGACTGAAGTCGCGCCGAGCGCGACGACCGAGCCGATCGCCGACACGCCAACGCCGCCGGTGCCGGCGACACCGACGATGGAAGCGACACCTGCCGGAACTTCGCCGGGGCCGATGATCACGCACTTGGGGATCGCGCAGGCGGACAACCGAGTGATCGAGCCGAGTGGCACCGACGCTGCCGGTCGGCCGATCTTCGAGCGCGAGATCGGCACCGGGTTGAACCTGATCGTCGAGGCTCGCGCCGGCGTCGAGGGCCGTCCGGTCGGCCGCAGTGCCTTCGCGGAAATGGGTTTGCCAGATTTGCAGGTGCTCGTGTCGCGCCCCTTGGGTGATGGCAGCACGGCCGTCTGTGATGTCGACGTCGACGGCGTCAACGGTGGCGTGCCGGCGGTCGATCCGCCGGTGTTTTCCGATGCCCCCGAGGTCGTCGATGCGATCAACGATCTCGGTTGCCGGGTCAACGACGGCGAGGGGGCACCGCTGGCGCGCGACAGCTCAGGGGAGGCCTGCACGATTTTCGAAGATGGCTCATTCGCCTTCGTCGATGCCAGCTCGCAGGCGCAGTACTGCCTGCCCATTGCCCGCGCCTGGGCTTTTCCGCAGGGCGATACGATCGTGGCGGTGCGTGTGCGCAGCGTCACGGGGAATCTGGGAGACACTCGTGAGATCGTCGTGCGCATCTTGCGCGAGCTGCCGCCGCTGCCGACGCGAGTGCCGTCGCCGACCCCGACACCGAATCCGCCCGCCGTCACGTTCGTCGGCGTCGCCGCAGCGGACGACCTGATCCTCTCACCATCGGGAGTCGACTCGGCCGGGCGCGACGTCTTCACGCGACTGATTGGTCACGGTATGACCCTGGTCATCGAAGCGGCGGCGGGCGGCAGTCGAGGAGTCGGTCAGATCGCCTATTCGGATGATGCGGAGGCGCCCGACCTGCAGGTCCTCGTCTCACGCGATCTCGGTGACGGCAATCCCGAGGTGTGCGACGTCGACATCGAGAACCGCATCTTCGGTGGAATTCCGGCGACGGCACCGTTGGAATTTTCAGACGACGCGACGACCATCGCGGCGATGAACGACGCCGGCTGCCGGGTCAACGACGGCACCGGAGAGCCGCGCGGGCGCAACGAGGATTCACCGTGCACGCGCGATCGATTCGGCAACTTCACCTTCGTCGATGCAAGGACGGAGACGCAGTTCTGCCTGCCGATCGCCCGCGCCTGGCAGTTCCAGCCGGGCGACACCGTCGTCGCCGTACGCGTCCGATCGGTTGACGGCGTCCTGTCGACGGTGCGCGAGATCGTCGTGCGCGTCGAAGGGGACGGTCGCGAGGATTGCGAGGTGGATGGTCTGGGTGCGCGCGTTTTCTCGATCGATCCAAACGGCACCGGCCTTTTCGTCGCGCAGATCGACGGCGACGTCTCCTCGCCGTGGATCGGTGAGCCGGCTCTGTTGTGCGCCGGCGCCGGTGATGAGGGAGTGCACCCGCTTCGCTTGTTGCGCGACGTCCGCTTTGGCGCCGAGGTGGGGGATGGAAGTGCGACGTGCGTCAAGCTCTTCGCGGGCGAAAGCGAGGGGGTGCTCGACTGCGCTGGCTCGCTCGGACATGGCGTCGTGCACAGTGAAGACAGTGACAGCGGCGAGATCGAGCTGATGACTGGACTCGGCGCCCCGGCCGGGACGGGCGCGGCGACGTTGCGCGTGCCGGTAGCGTTCAGGATTTTGCCCGCTCCGGCAGCGGCGAGCGATTGTTTCGATGCGAACTTTGGAGCGGCCAGCCCCATCGCGCTGACCACCGGCACGGCCGAGGCGGTGGTGACCAATGCAGTGCAGGGCGGAACGGTCGAGCTCAGCGTCGCCGGTGAACCCTTCGATTGCCAGCGTTGGCGCAACGAGGACGGCCCCGGCAAGCTTGCCATGCCGGTGCCCTCGACGCTCGACTCGGTGATCGGTGACGCCGCCGTGGTCTTCGTCTTCGACGACTGATCCACGGGGTCGCTCAGCGGCGCAGGAGCAGACGGAAGAGCGTTTGTAAGACGATCCACGGCAGCACCGACCAGGCTGTCGAGGCGACGTCGTCGAGGTCGGGCGGTGGCATTTCGGTCTCGTGGGTGGCGTGGTCGAGGTTGGTCACGTGCGACCAGTCGACGTCCTTGCTGTAGGCCTTGACCATGGCCGCCAGGGCGTCGTCGGTGATCGGCTGGCTCGGATTTTCTCTGCCGGCGCGAACGATGCGCAACTGACCGCGCTGCAACCACATGCCTTCGCAGACGCGGCAACGCTCGATGGAGGCGTCACTCGGCAGATTGGCGTCCTGGAAGGCGATGAGGCGGATCTCGCAGCGGGGACAGATGCCGGGACCGTCTTTCGCGTCGGGCCGGTTCAGCGATGCGACGTCGACGGCGTCGAGCCTGGCGACTTCGTCGTCGTGCAGCGGGAAGAGCTCCCAGCGGTCGAACCAGATGCCGCCGCAGCCGGCGCATCGATCGAGAGACAACATGTAGCCGGTTCGCGCCCGGGCGCTGACGTGGTGTAGGGCAGACCCGCAGTCGGGGCAGTTGACGTCGTCGCTCACGCGGCACGTCCTTCCAGCACGGCGACGCGATAGTCGAGGGGCGGGTGGCTGGCGAAGAGGTCTGCCCAGCGGCCGCGCTGCTCGTCGAGCCGGCGGTGCAGTGGGTTGACGATGAAGAGATGGGCGGTGCCCCTGGTCGCGCCGCGCAGCGGCGAACGAGTGCGCTCGATCTTGCGCAACGCCCGCGCCAGCCCGGCTGGGTTGCGAGTCAGCTCGACCGCTTTGGCGTCGGCGTGAGTCTCGCGTTGGCGCGAGACCGTGACGGCAAGCAGGCGCGAGAGGATCGGCGTGAAGAGGGCGAGCAGCAGCAAGGGCAGGGCGAAGAGCAGCATGGAAACGATGGAGAGGCGCGAGAAGAAGAGCATGCGCCGGGACCAGTCGGCGAGCATGATGGCGCTGCCGAAGAGCACCGACACCATCATCATGACGATGGTGTCGCCGCTGCCGATGTGAGCCATCTCGTGGGCGACGACACCCTGAGTTTCCTCGCGGTCGAGCAAGGCGAGAGCTCCGTCGGTCAGCGCCAGTGAGGCGTGGGCTGGATCTCTGCCGGTGGCGAGCGCGTTGGGAGCGCTGTCGGGAATCACGAAGACCCGGGGTGCCGGCAGGCCGGCCGCCAGTGCCATTTCGCGCACGATGTTGGCGAGTTGCCGGTGCTCCGGATTGTTCTCGCAGGCCGGCCGCGCCATCAGACTGGTGAGCAGGGCGCGGTCGCCGCGGTAGTAGCCAAGCGCGCTGATCGCCAGCGACGCCAACAGGGCGCCGATGGTGACCCAGGGGATGCTGGCAGTACGTGGAAAGCCGAGCAGCAACGCGTCGACCCCGAGGCCGAGGGTGAGGAAGAGAGTTGCGTGTCCGGCCATGAGCAGCGCCGTGCGGCGGCGGTTGAGCGCCTGTTGTTGGTAGAAGCGCACCGCGATGTGGGTTCAGCTCTGGGCGCGTAGAGAAAGGTCGACCGCTGGTGTCGCCTTGTCTTCCTCTTCGGCGGCGAAGAACGCGGCGCGTTCGAAGCCGAAGAGGTTGGCGATCAGGTTGTTGGGGAAGACCTCCTGCTGCATGTTGAAGGTCATCGTCAGGTCGTTGTAGTGCTGGCGCGCGAAACCGAGTTGATTCTCCGTCGTCGTCAGCTCCTCTTGCAGGCGCAGGACGTTTTCCGTGGTGCGCAACTCGGGGTAGTTTTCTACGATACCGACGAGCTGGCGCAGCGCTCGGGTCAGGGCGTTCTCCGCCGCCGCGCTCTCCTCGACGCCGCTGGCGGCGACCGCCATGCCGCGCGCGGCGATGACCTTTTCGAGCGTGTCTTGCTCGAACTCTAGCGCTCCCTTGACCGTCGAAACCAGGTTGGGGATCAGGTCGTGGCGCCGCTTGAGCTGAACGTCGATCTGCCGCCAGGCGTTGGCGACCTGATTGCGCAGGCGCACCAAGCGGTTGTAGCCCAACACGGTCCAGAGAATCGGCGCCGCGAGGAGCAGGAGAAGGAGAATCGACATGGCGGTATGCTACACCGAAGCCGCTGTCTCCTCTACGTCAATTTCGCCAGCGGGGGTGAGTCGCTGTCGGACCGGATGATTCTGTCGTTGAGGTCAGAACACGACTTTCTTGATCGAGTGGTTGAAGGTGTCGGCCAGAAAAACCTCGCCGGGACCATTGATGGCAATGCCGATCGGTTTGTTGAAGAGACCGGCGCGGCCCCAGAAGCCGTCGATTTTTCCGTCGCGGTAGCGGGCGAAGTGGTGCGAGTGCGAGTCGGTGACGTAGACGGCGTCTCCATCCGTGGCTACGTAGGGTTCGGTGTAGAATTCCTCCCAGCCGGAGACTTTCCACTCGCGCTGGAAACCACCATCGCCGTCGAAGAACTGCAAGCGGCGGTTGCCGGTGTCGGCGACGACGACTTCGCCGCCGTCGGTGACGGCGATGCCGACCGGTTCGATGAGCTGCCCGGGGCCCGAGCCGTCGCCGCCCCAGGTGTCGATCTGCACGCCGTCGCTGTTGAAGTATACGATGCGCTTGTTTCCCGTATCGCTGACGTAGACGCGGCCGTCTGAAGCTACAGCGACCGCACGCGGACCCCAGAAACTCTGGTCGGAGGCGTTCCATTCCTTCTGGAACACGCCGTTGGTGTCGAACTTTTGAATCCGGTGGTTCCACGTGTCGGCGACGTAGACGAAGTCGTCCGGCCCGATCGCGATGCCGTGTGGATCCTTGAACTTTCCGGGATCGGACCCCTGTCCGCCCCATGCGGTGAGAAAGCTGCCGCCGGCGTCGAACTTCTGCACGCGGTGGTTTCCCTTGTCGACGACGTAGAGGTTGCCCTGGCTGTCGAAGCTCATGGCGCGCGGTTCGATGAACTCGCCGTTGCCGCTGCCCTCACTACCCCATGATTGCACGACCTCGACTTCAGTCGGCGTTCCCGGATAGCCGCGTGCCGGCGGTGGCGGATTGACCTCCAGCGCCGCGTAGGTCGTCTTGCCGTTTTCGGGGTTCTTGCGGATGTAGAGAATCGCATCGCTCGAGCCGAGCGGGCTCCAGGCGTCGCGGTAGATCAGCCAGCGGAAGAACTGGGGAAAGGTCGGATTGGTGCCCAGCTTGAACGGCGGTTCCCACCAGCCGCGCACCTGGAAGGGAACCTTCTCGTAGTCATCGAGCAGGACCTCGTCGTGCATCTTGCCCAGCTTCTTGTCGACGATGAGAACCGGTTGGTCGATCTTGCGCAGATTGGACGCCCAGTTGACCGGGTAGTGGCGAACATACCAGGAGAACGGCCAGGTGGCGTCGCCGGAGATCGCCAGGCGCGTCTTGGTGCCGGTGCCGATCTCTTCGCCGATCTTCTCGATGCGCTTCATGATGTCGTCGGTCACGTCGTAGGTCGACTGCACGTAGGACAGCATCGTCTCCCGCCGCTGGTCTTTCGGCTGATCGCTGCGCGGCGCGTCGTAGACGTAGTTGGCGGCAATCAGCGACCACACGGTGAGAGCGCCGACTGCGGCGACCGGCAGCGCGACCGCCGGCTTGGAGATCGTGCCACGCTCGATCAGGCGGCCGAGGAAGCGAGCGGCGAGGACGGTGATGGGCAGCAGTTGCGGGATCAGCAGCCACGGAACCTTTTCTTGTGCCCAGGCGTAGATGAACAGGGTGCCGATCGACCAGAAGACGGTGAAGCGGGTGAAGCGATCGGGGCTCGGCCGCTGCATGAAGGCGGCGGCAATGGCGATCAACGCCGGAAAGGTGATCAGTGGCTCGTAGAGAATGAGCTCGGGCACGTAGTAGAACCACGAACCGCCGATGCGTTTGATGTTGTGTTGCCCGATCCAGTATTCGAGCGCTCGCTGTACCGCGAACCAGTTCTCCGGGTGGTAGCCAAGGGACGAATACAAAACCACCCAGATGATGCTAAAGATCACCAGCGAGGTCAGAATGGGAACCGTGCTGGCCTTGAGAAACGAACCGATCTCACCCGTGACATCGGCCAACTTGCCCTCGCCCTTGGGTATGACCCAGAGCATCATGGCGAGCAGAGAGGCCAGGAAGATCGGGCTGGTGAGGTACATGTCCTCCTTGTTGCAAAAGGCCAAGGCGATGAAGACGGAGCTCAGATAGAGGTGCTTTGCCCGGCGCCCGTCGCCGAAGCGGAAGGCGTAGTAGACCGCCGCCATGTTGAGCGCGGCCAGGTAGATGTCGTGGCGCAGGAAGCGCGTGAAGTAGGTCCAGCTCGGCGAGAAGACCATCAGGGCGAGGAAGCAGATGGCGCCCCAGCGCCCGAGGTAGCGGCGCATCGGCCAGGCCAGGGCCATCAGGCCGAAGCCGAAGAGGACGGCGCTCAAGCGACCGGTGAAGTCGTTGTCGCCGAAGATGAGCATGACCAGAGCCGAGGCAAAGTAGAGGACCGGCCCGTGGTAGACGGGATCGTAGCTGTAGCTGTGCATCCCCTCGTTGAGGATTTTCCAGGAGAAGACGGCGTGGATCGATTCGTCGTGGTGGTAGGGGCGAACGCCGAGGTCGTAAAAGCGGGTGATGATGCCGATGGCAAAGAGGATCAGGAAGATCCACTTCTCGGCCGTCAGGCCGCCGATCCACTGCCGGTCCAGCACCGTTCCGTCGTAGGGATCGACCGTGCCAGCGGCGGCTTCTGGGGCCGCCGCCTTCTCGTATTTGTCGCTTTCGCTCGTCATATAGACAGCCTCACTGGAGCCGACCGGGGGGGTCGAAATACCTGCGCAAGTGCCGCAAAACGCCTGTGGTGCGGGTTTGAAAAACCCAAAACACCTATCGGCGGCAACCGGCACTGTCAACGTTGGCTATAAGCCTTCTTGATAGGTGTACTCCCAATCGAGAGCGGGCAGGTTGTTTCCTTCGCGGTCGGCGAGGCGGAAAAACATGCGCCAGCCGCCGCTGATGTTACACGATTTGACGGCAATGCTGTTTCGCCCCTCGCGCAGGGTGACGTCGCCGAAGCTGGTGTCGATCCAAGTGAAGAAGGCGTTGTCTTGATCGGTCATCTCGATCGGCTCGCCGTTGATCCAGACCTCGCCACGATCGTCAAAGCCGGCCAACACCCGGGCCTGCACTTCCCGGCGCAGGTGGACGAAGTTGACCGCCCAGGCGCAGGAGTCTGCGGGTTCGTCGCCGAAGTGGTGGCGGAAGTAGATCGCCGCCTTGCGCAGCTGGTAGCGCCGCCAGGCGCGCCCCTGCTCCTGGTGCGGCGGCGCCGCTGGGTCGAAGGCCGGCAGCGGTGGCGTCTCCTTCTCGGCGAAGGGGCCGGTGATCATCCAGACGTGGGCGAAGTCCTTGGACTGGCGCACGTCGACGAGGAAGAAGGATACGCCGCCATCGGGCGCGCGGATCGTTTCGAGGATGTCGTAGTCGGCGAAGTAGAGCAGGTCGCGCGGCGTCGCCGCGTAGAGGGTGCGATTGCGGCCGTAGCGAAACAGCTCTTCGGGGTGTCCGCGTTCCATGTTTTCCGGAGCCTCGAAAGGTGGCGCGACCGACCGCGCCGGTTGCTGCAGGCCGATGAAGTAGCGCAGAAAGATCTCCGGCTGGTTGGATCGGGTCGTCGTCAAGATGAAGCGATCGTAGTCGCCGGCGTGGTCGGCGAAGTAGCGCATCGCTGGTTCGTGCCCGTGCTGAAACCCGACGTAGTGGCGAGAGGTATAGGCGGGGTAGTCCTCGGTGTACAGGCGCCAATAGTGGATCACTTGCGCGGCGAGCAGAATGCCGAGGGTGGTCACGGTAAGGAGCTGGCTGGTGCGGCCGGAAATGCGCGGCGAAGAGAGGTTTCGCGCCCACCGTATCACCCAGTCCATTCCCGCCGCGGCGAGCAGGCAAAACGCCGGTACGCCGACGATGGCGCGCGTCGCGCTGGGAATCTCGCGGCGGATGAAGATGGCGGCCAGCGGGTAGATGATCAGCCAGAGCAGAACCAACACCCAACCGGGCGATCGCGAGCGGGCGATCGCCACGGCGCCGAGCAGCATCAGCGGAGCCATGATCGGGTAGAGCTCGCCGTGGTTGCGCACGGCATGGCGCAAAATGCGGTCGCCGTTCTGAAAGAAGAAACTCGGCGAATAGAAGTGGGTGTAGTTGCGGGCCAGCTTTTCCACCTTTTCGCCGACGCTCATGTCGTCGGCGAGAAAGGTCGTGTCGCGGAAGTAGGAGCTCGCCCGGTTGCGGTTGGTGAGGTCGAAGTGCACCAGCGGTGCGGCGAGCACTGCAAAGAGAAGACCTGCGACGGCCGCTTCTCGCCGTCGCTGCCACAGCCGCTCGCCAAAGATGGCGGCGAAACCGAAGAGGAAGAGCGGCACCAGCAGCTTGGCCGGTACGTAGGTGTACAAACAGACGGCGAAGGCAACGGCCGCCCAGGCGAGGGTGCGCTTGCCCTGCACGAAGAGCACGAGCGCGGTCGTGCCGGCGATGAAGAACGTCGGTAGCGCGATGAGCTCGAAGGCGATGCGGCTGAAGTGCAGATGCCAGGGGGCGACGGCGAGCAGGAGGGCGGCGCAGAGACCGGTGATGGCTCCGCCGATGGCACGGCCGAGGAAAAAGATGGCCAGTACGGCGGCGATGCCAAACGACGCGGCCGTGAAGCGGGCGGCGAACGGTGTCGCGCCGAACAGTGCCGTCGGAATCGTTGCCGCGTAGATGAAGACAGGGTTCTTGTAGCTGGTGTCGAAGGACCAGACATAGAGTGGCCAGCGGGCGCCGTTTTCATCCCGGCCGCTGTTCAGAATCGACGCGGCGTTGTAGGCGTTGCCGGCCTCGTCGCAATAGAAGCCGGCCGGTAGCTCGCCGAGGTCGGCGAGACGCAGCCAGGCGGCCAGGGCGACGATTGCCAGCAGCGCAAGCGCACTCGCCCAGCCGGCAATGGCCTGCTGCGGGTCGGCCGTCGCCGCGGCTGGTGGCATGGGTGGTGCGACGGCGGTCGCGGCGGCTGGCGGCGCCGCCCGCCGCCAGCGCAATGCTGCGATGGTACCGATGCCTGCGGTGAGCGCCAGCCAGACCAGCCAGGGCTTCGCCCGCTGGCTCTGTGCCGCCGCCCGGCGCGGCGCCAGCGGTGCGTCGCGCGCACCGGCCGGCCGCGCCAGGTAGACCGTGATGTCGCCGTGCGGATTGCGCTTGGCTTCGACGTCGAGCGGACCGAAGGTGCTTTTCGCCATCTCCAGGGCGCGCTCGTTGCCGGCGACGACGGCAAAGCGCGCGCGGTCGCGATCGATCTTGCGGTTCGTGAAGAAGTCGTCGAAGTCGCGCACGTCCTCGCCGGCGAGTCCGCCGCTGAGAAAGGCGATCGTTCCTCGAGAAACCGAGAATTCACCGCTGGCGTCGAAAAGGTATGTTTTGAAGCCGCGCCCCTGGGCGCGAACCCAGGCGGCGATCTCCGGTATCGGTGTGTGGCGATAGGTACTCGTGTAGTGACCAAAGTACGTGCTCAGATTGAGGGCGAGGACGGCGCCGAGGAGGGCTGCGGTGAGCCCCCTGTGTCCCCTGGGCGACAGAGACAGTGCACTCGCGACGCCGTGCGCGACCCGCAATCCGCCGATGGCGATTGCCAGGGCAGCCGGCGGCATGATGCCGCTCAGTCGCGGGTAGAACGGTGTGCCCTCGGTCAGCGCGCCGGCGATCAGCGGCAGGCCGATCCACAGCAGGATGATGGCGTGCAGGGGCAGCCATGGGCGAGCCAGTGCGGTGCCGATGCCGGCGATGATCAACACACCGCTGAGCGGGTCGACCATCGGTGCTCGGTAGCCGTACTGTCCGGAGTTGTCACCGCCGACGTGGAAAACGGCCACCGCCTTGCGCACTTGAATTGCGAACTGCTCGGCGATCGAGTCGCTTCGATAGATCTGCGTCAGATGGCGGTGAACGTCGGCGTCGAACAGGCTGCTTGCATGGGCGCGGGCCCAGAACGCACTCCAGTCGCCGGCGTAGTGGGCGAGGAGTGGTGCGGCGACGGCTGCGGCAACGCCGGTGATGAGGATGAGATCGCGGCCGACATGCACTCGCTCCATGCGGTCGCGCCAGCCGATCAGAACCGCCGTCAGTGTGAGCATGATCGGGACGATGCGTGCCGCGAAGTCGGTGTACATCGACAGCCCGAGCACGACACCGCAGCCAACCGCCGGTGCGAGGCGCCCGTCCTGCCGGCGGCGAACCAGCAGGTAGAGGGCGAGCAGACTCAAAAGCGGTATGTCGATGTAGTCGTAGCCGGAGCGCGAGATGTGGATGAAATAGCGTTGCCCGGCCAGGATCAGCGCGGCGGCAAACGCCAGTCTCGAGTCGGCCAGGCGGCGCACCAATCCGTAGAGCAGTAGTACGGAAAACGTGCCGAGGACGGTGCTGGAAAAGCGCAATCCGAAAAGGTCGGGACCGAAAAGCAGGAAGGAAAGCGCGGTTGGCGCGGCGTGGACGATGGGCAGGCCAAACCAACCCGATGTGAAGAAGCCGCGATTGCTTTCTTCCAACAGGCGGAGTGCGTCCAGGCCGACCTCCGTTTCGTCGCCGTGCACTTCGACTGGGACGGACGGAAAGCCCCAGCCAAAGATCAGTGCGCAGGCGACCAGCAGGGTGCACATGGCGGCGAGGTCGAAGCGGGCCCGCGGCATCGCTGGCGCCGCCGGCGGCGCCAGCAGTGACGTCGCGGCGAAGGTCGACAGCGCCAGTGCCCATGGAGCGTGCTGTGCCCGCAGGGACATGTCGTTCAGCACCGCCCAGGCTGAGATCAGGCAGAGCAGGATTGCTGCGGCGACGGCGAGTAGAGCGGGGCGCGGCCACTCGGCGGGCCGCTCTGAGGTGAGGTGAGTGGCGGTGTCCGGCTCGAGGCGTTCGGCCCAAGCGAACAACGCGGCGGCAAGTGCCAAGGCTGAGATGGTGAAGAAATCGGCGCTCGTCGCGAGGACGACACAACTCGTCCCGACCGCGAGACCGGCCAGACGCAGGAACATCGAACGGCCGGCGGTGTCACTCATGCGCCCGCATGCTGTCACCACGCATATGGCGGTGCAAGGTTTGGTTCGCTGCACTCGTAGCTGTGATGGCCGAGAGTATTTGCTATACGCGTCGTTGCGGGCTTGGGTGATGGCTGTTTTCGAGAGAGTGACCGAGGTGGTGAGCGCGAGCGCGCCGGCTGACCTGGGGTTGTCGGTCCTGGTGGCCGGTGTGATCCTCTACTTGCTGATCGGAGTCCTCCGCGAGCGCAGTGCCTTGGTGCGCCAGCTACCGCTCTTGACCTACGTCGTTGCGGCCGCGGCGCTGTTTCGGTTCGGCGGCCAGATCCCGATGGTGGCGCGCGTCGTGCTCGGCATCGCCGTCGCCGCCGCGCTGTATGTCCACTTCCGCTGGGTTGAAGTGGAAGAGAACGAAGAAGACACCGCCGCGCGGGCGCGGCCTGAAACCAGCCCGGGTATGTTCCTTCCGGCCATCGGCGATCCCTTCCGCCCTCATTCACGAGGCTCCGGCAATAGCTGCGGGTCGACGACGGTGGCGCGCCCGGAGGTCTCGCGAGGATCTCGACCCTGGAGTCTCGTACCGGCTCTCCTCGCCTCGTGCATCGGCGCCTATCTGATTTTCGACGATCTCGGTGAATACGTCGGAACGGTGCTCGCCTGGGAGAGCACGGTCGTCCAATACGGTTTTGCACAGATGGTTCGCAACGACGCCACGCTGTGGGATCTGGTGCAAAGGAACATCAAGTGGGAGGCCGGAACGCTGAGCGCCGGCGAAACGAGCTTGTATTATGGAGTTCCGACGTATGCGCTCCTGCTCTGGGTCGGTGCGAATACGTGGTACTTCCGGCTTGCCTCAGCGATTGCCGGTCTGCTGGCCATCGGCGTGAGCTTCGTGTTCGCGGGCCGCTACTTCAGCTCCGTGGCCGGCAACGCCGTGGCGCTTACCCTGGCACTGAGCTCGCCGCTGATTCTCTACTCGCGTTATGGAAGCTCGAATGCGGCGACGCTGCTCGCGGTCGCGATGGCTTTCATGGCGACGTGGCATTTCCTGCAGCCCGGCAGCGGCGCCTGGCGTCGCGCCGTGTGGTGCTTCGCGGCGCTGAGCCTGGCGACGCTACAATACGCAACCGGGCGACTTGCGGTTCTGTTTCTGCTCGGTCTGATTCCCCTCGGCATGTTGCTCGATGGCCGCTTGCGCACCCGCTCGCACATGCTGGGCCTCGGCGTGCTGATACTCCTCTGCGCGGCTTTCTGGACCTACCAAGACCGCCACGGAGCGACAGATGCCTTCGTCTCGGGGCGTGGGGAGCAGGTCTTCTGGATGATCAAGAACCCGGAGATGGTCCCAGCTCTGCTGAACTCCAAGGAGAACCCCGGGGAGCGCGGAGCTCTGGCGCTACTCGCAGACGTCGTGCGTAAGACGAGTCGCGAGTTGTGGGTGTTGCTGGCACCGGATTTTCGATCGCCGAGCCGCGGTGCAGCGATCCGATACGATCCGCCGCCGATGCCGCTCTACTACGCTCCCCTGGCGGTTTTTTCCGTGCTCGGGATTGCGCAGGCGATCGCCTCCTGGAAGTCGTGGAGCCGCATTGCGCCGGTGCTCTTTAGTACTTTCCTTTGTTCGGTCCTTCTACTGACCAACCGTGCCGATTCGCACCGCGCCTTCATCTTGGTGTTGCCGTTCGCCGTGCTGGTCGGTTTCGGAGCGGAAGAGATCAGCCGAGCCGGATCGCGGTTGCGCGTGCCCAAGAGCGTAGTGGCCGCTTTGGCGCTGGTATTTTGGGCGACCGCCGCGCTTTGCGACGCTCGTCTTCGCGACAGCACTTCGCTGCGGGCGCGGAGCCCTGCGCTGGTGGAGTTGAGTGAGGAAATCGAGGCGATTCCCGGTGAAGTGTCGGTCTGGCTCGAGCGCGATCATCGGGAACTCGCCTGGTTGGAGCTCCAGTCGCTGGAGAGAAACCGGAGTGATGGCCGTCCGGCCCTCTTGCGCATCCCCCAGGAGCTGGCGCTGGGACTGCGCGGCGACCGGAGTGAGTCGGTTCGCAATATCGCGGTGCGCCGGGCCAAGACGATGGCTCGTACGACTACACTGTTGCTGGGGCCGCGCAAGCCTTTCAGAGCGGCGGCGCAGCGCTTGCAGGAAGCGGGTTTACGAGTAGCGGAACGCAATGTCCCCGGCTTCGGCTTCTACCGCATCGACGGCGGCGCCGCATTGACTGGTATCAGCGACGATCAGCTCGGCGCACTGCCGGTGATCGAAGCTCCGCCTACGCCCAAGCCGGTGCGCTTGTCGAGCGGACCGAAGGTCTATCTTTCGGATCTCGAACCCATGAAGTCGGACTTCGGTTTCGAGCCGCCCAAAATGGATCTCACGTGGGCGGGCAGGCCGATCCGTCTGGGCGGTGTGGCGTACGAGAAAGGAATTGGCACGCACGCCTGGACGAGTTTGGTGTTTGAGGTACCCGCCGGCGCTCGGCTCTTTCAGTCGGTCGTCGGAATCAACAGCGACCTGCGGGGGTGCGACAAGGCGAGCGTTGAGTTCGCCGTACGCGACGACGGCGGCGACGAGGTTTGGCGGAGCCGCATCATCGACGTAGCCACTGCCCCGGAGGCGGTGGAAGTTCCCGTCGCCGGCTGGCGGTTGATCGTGTTGGAGACGACCGAGGCCGGCGACGGCCGAGACTGCGACCACGCGAGTTGGGGGGCGGCTGCCTTCATCATGGAAAAGCGGGCCGGCGGGGGCGATCGCAGCGATCAATCGGTGACACGCGCCGCCAGCCACCAGTAGCCGACCGTTTCGATGCTCTTGATGACTACCGTGTTGGCGCCGCGGCGGAGGCGAATGGGTATGTGTGCCGAGTCGGTGAGTGAAATCATCCGCCGTTCCTGGACGAGCACGCCGTTGAGCCAGACGGCGAGGGCATCGGCTGATCCGTTGATCTCGATCGTCGCATCGCGCTCGCGGTCGCTGTCCATCGACGTGCGCAAGTAGACGATCTGAAACTCGGCGTTGCGCGTTGGCGGATCGAGGAGAGCGCCGATGCTGGTGTTCAGATCGAGGTAGCCTTGCGAATTCGGTTGTGCGGTCCACGCCGTCGAGTCGCTCGGGCGGTCGGGGTCGCTGGCTGCCGCTGCATCGATGAAGTCGGTGTCGCGGTTGCTGTTCTTCGGGTTGGGGAACGGGCCGGCGCGCTGCCAGCGACGGATGAAGTGTTTGGGCACCGGGTTGTGGAGAATGGCAAAGGAGAGCTTGCCGCCGGGGGCGAGAATGTCGTGTCGCTCTTGCCACGAGTCGAACAGATTCAGGTCGCTTTCGCGGACGACGAAGAGGAGCGACTTGCCCGGGTGATGCCACGCTGCGGAGGTACGCGCGTAGATCAGGCGGTAGTCGCGCTCTGGCGGGCCCCAGCGCCCTAACTCCGCTGGCGTTCGGTCGGTGTAGTAGCGAGCGAAGATGAGTGGTTGGTTGACCTCGGTCCGCGTCAGAAACACCGAATCCACCTCCGCCCGCCGTGGCTCGGTGTAGGCGAAGACTTGCCGCCAGCCGTGCTGGAATCCGGAGACGCCGAACGCCGCCTGGGTTCGGAAATGACTCCCGTAGTGGCGGAAGTAGTCGACCGAGCTCGGGACGAGAAAGGCCGTCGTCGCCGCGGCCGCCAGGGCGGATGCGGCGATTGCCGTCTTTCGTCCGAACACCCTTTTGGCGCCTGCGTAGACGGCGCCGAAGCCGATGCCGGCAAGCGTCGCGAAGAGCAGCGAGCCGGTGATCGAACGCGTCGCGCTCTGCGCTTCGCGGTTGAGGGCGGCGCCGAGCGGATATAGCGCGAGCCAAAGCAGCAGCAGCTTGGAGTTGCGATCTCGGCGCAACAGAGCTGTGCCGGCCCCGGCGAGAATCCACGGCGCCATCGCCCAGTAGAGCTGTCCAAACCCTTTGACGCGGTGGCGGATGATGAAGTCGCCCTTTTCGAAGAGGAATCTCGGGTGGAAGTAGTCCGCATAGTTGGCCGCCACTGCGCTCAGGGCGTCGGCCGTCGATCGACCGGGGCGAAAAACGGTGATCAGCTCGGCGTAGCGCCGTTGCAGCGGCAGATTGTGCCAGGTGAAGTAGAGAAACGGCGACAGGACGGCGAGGAAGGCGATGATGCCGGCCAATGCCCAGGCGCGCCGCCGCCAGACGACGTCGGCGTGCAGCGCCAGGGCGAGCAGCAGAAGTGGCGGCATCAGGGCGACGGAGGGGGCGTAGCAGTAGGGAGTCAGCGCGAGCAGGGCGCCGGCGAGGAGCCAGTCCCGCCGCGCTGCCGCGGGCGACAGAGCGCCGGCGAGGAAGTAGAAGCCGAGGCCAAACCAAAACGGCAAGCCGATCAGCGAGAAGGCGATGCGGGAGAAGTGGAAGTTCCACGGCATGATGGCCAGCGCCAGCGCCGCGGCGATGCCGGCGCCGTTGCCGGCGAAGTGTCTGGCGATGACGAAGGCGACCGGTACCGTCGCCGTCCCGTACAGCGCGGCCTGCAGGCGCGTCGTCGCCTCGCCGAGACCGAAAAGGCCCGTCCAAATGGCCGTCGGGTAGATGTAGAGCGGGTATTTGAAAGCGAGGAAGGACCAGATGAAGAGTGGGTAGCTCTTGCCGTTTTCATCGACGCCGTCGTGAAAGAGCCGATAGCCGTTGTAGCCATTTGCCGCTTCGTCGCAATAGAGTCCCGCCGGTACGTCGGCCAGGCCATAGAGGCGCAGGCCGAGTGCCATCAGGGTGATGACGGCCAACAGGCCGAGAGTCACTCGCTGCGACGTCATGGCCGTCGTTGCTGCCGCTGGCGCCCGACCGGCGTCATTCCGGCGGCTCGTCGGGTCGAGGGGAAGCCCGCCTCGCGAGCGCCGCGGCCGTCGTCGGCGGCCGCCGCGAATCCGGTGGTCTTAGTCTTAGATGGCATGGGCCGGGGCTCGCGATGCCGGTGACCTCCTGCTAAGAAATTGGCTGGTACCTTCGACTGGCCGAGGCGCGTTGTGAGAAAGGTTTTGCTTTGCATTCCCGTGTTCGTCGTCGTTGCGGGTTTGATCGCCTTTGCCCGCGCTGGAGCATCGCGCACCTCGCGTTCACCGATTCGCAAGGTCGTCCTGGTGTCCATCGACACGCTGCGCGCCGATCGCTTGTCGTGTTACGGGTACTCGCGGCCGACCTCGCCTGAGATCGACGCCTTTGCCGCGCAGAGCGCTCTGTTCGAGCGCGCCACCTCGCCGGCTCCGTGGACGGCGCCGTCGATGGCGGCGATGATCGCGGGCAGGTACCCCGCCGAGACGGGTGTGTACACCAACCAGAGTCCGATCCAGACGGGGCTCAACACGCTGCCGGAGCTGTTTTCGGCGGCCGGCGTGCCGACCGCCTGGTTCAACACCAACCCGGTGATGATGTTGAGGCACCAGCGCTTCCACACCGGTTTCGCGCACGTCGCGCCGAAAGAAGTTCCGAAGAAGAAGTTGCCTTTCTCCGAGATCGAACCCGCGGTGCACGAGTGGCTCGAGAAGCACGCCGCCGGCGATTTTTTCTTGTGGGTTCACAGTATGGATCCTCATTCTCCGCCGACCACGGGCAACCCGTATCACAAGGACAAGAAATGGCACGTCTACGATGGTGAGGTGAAGCTCGTCGACGATGCGATGGGTCGATTGTTCGCCAAGCTCGACAGTCTGGGGATTGCCGGCGAAACCCTCGTCGTCTTTACATCGGACCACGGTGAGGCGTTCTCGGAGCACATGCTGCCGGGGCACCAGAATGTCATCTACGACGAGGTTCTGCATATCCCGCTGATCATTCGCTACCCCGGCATGACCGCGCCGCGGCGCATCCGCGAGCCGGTCGAGCTCGTCGATCTCTATCGGACGATCGCCAATCTGGCCGATCTCCCGGTGCCGGATGGCGTGCGCGGCGAAAGTCTGGTGCCGCTCATCGAGGGCAAGAGCGACGAACGGTCGCGGCGCTACTCCTTTCATTCGCGCTACTACGTTCATCCATTGGGTCTGCACTACCTCGCGGTTCGCGACCGCGAGTACAAGCTGATCGCGAGGGTTCCGTACGACTACGACCCGGCGAAGCCGCGCAAGCGTGAGCGCGACTTTCCCCAGTGGGCGATGGATCAGCCGGGGACGACGTTCGAGCTCTACCGCTACGACCAGGACGTGCGGGAAAAATCCAACCTCATCTTTTTCGGCGCCGAACCCGGCGTGGCGGAGCGCTTGCAAAAAGAGTTGCTCGGTTGGCGCGATCGCCTGGCGGCAGATGAGCCGGTAGACGGTGCGGGCGCGGCGGAGCTCGACGAAGCAGCACGCGAGACGCTGCGCAAACTCGGCTACGCCGGCGATTGACGGCTACTCGGCCGCGTCTTCGCCGCCGCCGAGTCGGATCACCTTGCCTTCGACGTCGGTGACCAGAACGTCGCCGGTGCCCGGTATGGAGGCGACGCCCATCGGTCTGGTGAAGCCGGTGGCGTTCTTCTCCTTGCCGACGTGCTCTTCGAGCAGCTCGCCGTCGAAGTCGTAGGCGCGTAGGGCCCGCTGGGTCGGAACCGTGACCCAGATCGTGCCGTCTACGGCGACGGCGATCTGCGGCTCGGAAAAACTCTTCAACTCGAGGCCCGGCACCGGAATGAACTTGATGAAGCTGCCGCTCGGCTCGAAGATCTGGATGCGCCCGTTGCCGTTGTCGGCGACGTAGACACGGCCCGAGCCATCGGTGGTGACGCCTACCGGCTCGATGAACTCACCCGGGGCGTCACCGCGTTTGCCCCACACGGCGAGCTCTTTGCCGTTGAGGTCGAAGACCTTGACGTTGTGGTTGCCGGTGTCGGAGAGGTAGATCCGGCCGTCGGGACTGGCGCCGATGCCGCGCGGGCCAAAGAACGACCCTCCCCATTCGCGCAGGTACTCTCCGTCGGGCGTGAAGACCTGGATGCGCTGGTTCCAGGTGTCCGCCACGTAGAGGTTTCCGTCCGAGCCGACGGCGACGCCACTGGGTTGGTTGAACTCGCTCGGTAGCTTGCCGCGTTGTCCCCAGGTGCGGATGAACAACAAGGTCGAGTCGAAGGTCTGGATGCGATCGTTGCCAAAATCGGCGACGTGGACGTTGCCGTCGGGACTGACCGCCAGGCCGCGCGGTTGGCGCAGCTTGCCGTCGCCGTCTTGGATCCGCAGCTCTTCTTCTTCGGTGATCTGCGGAACCTCTTCGATCGTCGTGATCGGCATGGCTCCGGAGAAGTGTCCGTTGACGGCGAAGAGGTGGACGCCACGGTTCTTGTAGATCGGCGTCAGCAGGGAGGTCCATTCCTTGAAGTTGTTGAGGTTGCCGCCGGCGTGGGCGCGCCGCTCGACGCCGCCGACGTAGACGAGGGCGACGTTGTAACGCTCGAGCACGCTCTTCGCCACGTCGATCTTCTTGGTCGTGTACAACTTCTCGAGATCGGTCTTGCGCCGCCGGATGTCGGGCCAGCGGTGTGCCCGCTGGTGCACGTGGTAGTCCCAACCGAGGACGGTCGGCAGTCCGGTGTTCATCGATACCCGTGTGTAGTCCTGGTACGACGGGCCGTGTGCCTCGGCGACGACCGGGATGCCGGAGATGTTCTCGTTGACGTACTCGTAGGCCGCCAGCTCGTGCGAATCGCGTTTCTCCAAATACGCCATTCCGTTGAGTGTCGGCCGCGGTGTCTGCACTCGCTTGGTCAGAACGACGCCGCGGATCGCCGTGATTCCGGTGAAGAGGCTGAGTGCGACGAGGACGGCAAAGCCGTAGCGCCACATGCGGTGAAAGAGACCCGAGCGCTCACTGCGACGCCAGATCTCGGTGAGTGCCGCGGCGGTGGCGATGGAGTACATGAACCAGGACTCGAGGTAGAACTTGAAGATCGTGTTCATGCGGTCCCAGACGTGCACGATGTCGGCACCGGCAGTGACCGCAAAGGCGAAGGCGAAGAGCGTCGCGGCGACGCGTAGCGTCACCGTCAGGCACGGTTCGAGCGCACAGTAGAACGACAGCAGTGCAAGTGCGCTGAGGCCGATGCGCAGCGTGCTGCGGGTCGCCAGCTGAGCGGGAAGGTAGTCGAAGACTTGCGGTAGCGAGAGCAGAGCGCAGGCCAGGACGATGAGTGCCAGTGCGATCATGGCGACGGCGCGCGGCCAACCGAGGCGTTCGGCGCTCGGCGGGTCGAGTCGCAGACGCCACAACAAGTAGAGGAAGGGGATGGCGACGAAGAGGAAGAGTCCAAAGATGTTGAAGTAGTCCCAGATGTTGGCGAAGGCGTCTCCTTCCCAACCCCAGTTGCGCGCCGGCGGCGAGAAGTGTCGCCAGAACGGCAGGTAGAACAGATAGGCGAGGGCCACCAGGGCGCCGGTCAGGAGCGTGATGGTGGGCAGCAGCACCAGGGCGACGGCACCGACCCCAGCGGCGCCGATGGCGCTGTAGACGTCCTTGGCGCGCCAGCCCCACTCGCGCGCCAGATGCGTCAACTGGCTCGGATTGGCGGCCGTCAGCGCCAGCGAGGGAGCAATCAAGAAGACCCCAAGGGCGACGGCGAGGGCGACTTGCATGCGCGACAACCCGCGCGTCGCCAGGCTCGATATGCCGAGCACGAAGGGGAAGAAGAGGACGTAGGTCGGTGTGCTCCAACCGTTGGTCACCATGATGGCGCCGAGCGTCAGGGCGAGGAGCAGAAACAGGACGGGCGGAGATGCCTGCCCGCCCTCCTCGCGCTGCCGCGCCAGCCAGAGGGTGAGAGCGATGAATGAAAGGGAGAACGGAATCACCAGGGCGTGCGCGTGCAGGTCGGCGAAGATGTAGCTCCACAGCGGATACTCGTTGATGGTGTCTTTGATGACCCGCGAAGTCGCCCAGAAGTAGTCGAAGTTCATCGTCCGCGCCGCGTTCTCGAGCACCCATTGGATGCGATCGAAAATCCCCGCATCCGCTTCGCGCAGCTTTGGCGTGCGGCCGATCAGCTCGCGCAAGCCGGACAGGTTACCGGTGAGGATGACGAAGAACGCGGCGAGAAGACCGCCCTTCCAACGCTGCGTCGCAGCGCTGCCGGCGGCGTAGGCGGCGACCGCGGTGAGAGCGGCGAAAAAGCCGATACCGAGGTTGAAGGTGATGGCGGGGTGGATGTTGCACAACTTGCCGAGCGCGGCGACGACGTAGTGTCCGAAGTAGGTGTAATGGAGCGTCGAGCCCGAGAACCACGGCTCGGGTGGGGGAATGTCGGTCGAACGGTTGAGGGCGTTGAGAAACGCGAAGTCCATCGGTTTCTCGCCCCAATAGATTTCGGGGTTCCAGGCGCGCACCATGGTGAAAAGCGCAAAGGCAAACCAAAACAGGCACTCGGTGGCGATCATGTCGGCGCGGTCGATGGGCTGCCGGCTTTCCTTGCGCCAGGCAAAGAAGCCACACAGCAGCAAGACGCCGAAGCTGGTCATCATCGCGCCGCGCGTGAAGCCGGTCCCCAGGAGCGTTGCCGCCCATGGGAGGTAGGCGAGAAGCAGCGTGCCGAGTACTTTCGACAGCGCGTAGACTCCTTGCATCGGCAGCAGGTGGCGGAGGATGGCGAAGGCACACAGGCCGGCGATTTCGACGACCAGGATCCACCACATCAAGGCCTGGATGCTGGAGCGGATCGGCGGCGCCATGGCGCTCGACTGCACCGAGCTTCCGGCATCGGCGAGCAGTAGATCGCGCCGCGACAGTTTCTTGGAGGGCATGCCGCTCATGACCTTGGCGTAGATCTCATCAGCCGAGAGGCGCCCGGTGTTCTTGAAGATCAGGACCTTCGGGTGGTCGTAGACGCTGAGCGACTCGTCGGCCAGCTCGTCGGGAAACTCGAAGCCGAAGAGCGACGGTCGCGATGCCTGCGAGTATACGAGCTCGTAGCCGAGGTCGCCGGCAAAGAGCAGATAGAAGTAGTTGTTGGAGAGCGGATACTTCTCCGCTGCCTGGGTCAGGGCGCCGTAGAGTCGTTTCGTCTGGAACGCGATGTAGTCGCCCTCGGATACTTCTTGGCTGATATCGCGGATTTTGGAGGATCTGTCGGGCTCGTAGTAGGGAACTTGCTTGACGTCGTATCGCCGCCCGTTGCGGCCGCGCCCCGGCAGGGGCATGGGGAAACCTTCATCCCAGTGCTGGGTCAAGATCTTGCTGCCGGCCGGAACGTGCCGGTAGACCCAATCCGACGCCGCGACCTCGGTAAACGGCCGGAAGTAGATCGACAGGAAGGCCAGTGCGGCGAGAACCGTGGTGACGACGACGGTCCACTTGGCGATCTTGCCGAGCAGCGAGTGCCGGGCCATGCGCGTCAGTAGAACCGCTGCCCAGAGAATCAAGACCGGGTAGATCGGCAGCAGGTAGCGGGGAAACTTCACCTCGAACCAGCCGGTGACGAGGAAGAACGGAATGACGTACGAGAGGAGGACGAAGTCGGCCGCCGAACGCTCGCGCAAGGCTTGCCAGATTCTCGCCCCGGTGCCGGCGACCGCGGCGATGCCGAGTGCCGGTGCCATGCACCAGAGAATCATCTGCTCGAGCTCGTAGAAGTACTTCGGCGTGCCGACGTATTGGTTGGTGTAGGGAAACATGCCGGCGTTGCGGACCATGCGACTCTGTTCTTCGATGTCGTGACTGTAGCGCTCCCAGTTGAGGATCGCGTACGGTTGCCCGCCAACGAAGGCGAGGCCGACGGCGAGCAGCGCGAGCAGGGCTTTGCCGACGATGGGGAAGAAGCGCCGCTCCGTTGCCATGCGGATCAGGCAGGCGACGCCGAAGGGCGCCAGCAGTGGCAGGGCGCTGAACTTGGTGGCGACGGCGAGTCCGATGCCGATCCCGGTGTAGACGTAGTCGCGTGTCCAGCCGCGCTGCGACAGTTGTACGGCGAGAAAGAGCGTTGCCAGCACCAGCAGAGTCAAGAAGACGTCTGTGGTGATGTAGTGCGAGTTCTGGATATGGAGTGGGCACGCCGCGAGCAGGAATCCTGCGAGCATTCCGGTCTGCCAGCCGTACAGGCGCTTGCCGAGCAGGTAGGTGAGCAGAACCGTCAAGACTCCGAGCACGCCGCTCAGGGCGCGGCCGTTCAGGATGATCTGCGCGTAGTGACCCCATTGCGGGTTGAAGAATCCCAGGATCGAGCCGATGACCCGATTTACATAAAAGGGAAACGATCCGTAGGCGAAGAAGTCCGGATCGAGTTGCAGCGGGCTGAACGAAATACGCTCGATGGCGTAGGCGATGGCTCGTTCGTCGGGGTGAAAGAAGTGACGATCGTCCCAGTTGATGCCGATCAGACGCGTGAACGCCGCGAACGCGATCAGCGCCAATAGCCAGAGCGTCCGGTTGCGGTTGGGGTTTTCGCTCGTCATGCGGTTTTCGTCATCGACGCGGATCGCTCTGCAGCGCGGAAGTGAAACTCGGGAAACCTACATTCCAGGGAGGGTCTTTTCAATCAGAGCCGCGCTTATGAGCGGCGAGAATCAGGCATTCGCCCATCGATGGCGGCAGCATGGGTCTGGCGATCGGTGACAGCACCTGCAGCGCAGCGGGCAAGCCGAAGATGGCGCGTTGCACTCCGGTGGGCACGAGCGGCAGGTAGGGCGCGTCCCACATGCCGTCGCCGCGAAGCCAGTCGAGCTCGAGACCGGCTTTGCGTAGCACGGTGACCCACTCGCCGCTGCTCAGCAGGGAGCAGTGGGTGGGGTCGCGAAGGGCGAACCATTCCTCTCCTTTGTAGCGGCGACCCGGACTGGCGGTGTTGGGTACGACGGCGAGGAACACCCCGCCCGGCCCGAGTCGCCGGACCAGGTCGGAGACGGTCGAGAGTGGGTGCTCGATGTGTTCGAGCGTGTGCAAGGTGACGATACCGCCGAGATGGCCGGCGGGGATGCTGGCCCAATCTTCGAGGATCGTCGCGTCGGGCGCGTTTTCCCGGCACAGCGCGCGCGCCGCGGCGGAGTGGTCGTAGCCGAATGCTTCGAAGCCCTGCGGCAGGCGTTTCAGCAGGTGGCCGGTACCGCAGCCGAAATCGAGGACCCTGGTTGCGCCGCCGCAGAGACGGGAAAACACCCGGGCGTAGTACCACAGCGCCAGTCGATCGCCGCTCAGGTTCTGATCGTCGTAATACGAACGGTCGTAGGCGTCGGAGCGGTCGTCGCTGTTCACGTTAAAAGCTCGTTGAAAGTGTCGACATAGGAACGCAGGGACCGCTGCGGGTCGAAATGTTCCCTGATCTGCGCCGCCGGCCTGACGTAGTGTGTTCTCTTCTTCAGAACTTCGATCAAAGCCGCGGCCAGGGCGGCCGAGTTGCCGGCCGGGACGACCAATCCCATGCCGGTTTGACGGACCGGTTCGCGAACGCCCGGCAGGTCGGTTGCGACCACCGGCGTACCGGCCAGCATCGCTTCGGGCTGCACCAGGCCATAGGCCTCGGTCGAGTTGAGACTGGTGACGGTCAGGACGTCGCAGAGCGAAAAAAAACTCGGTATCGCTTCGTCCGCCAGCAGGTCGAGGAAGATCAGGCGCTCGCCCATTTCCTCGATCGCCGGTTGCAGGCTGCGCCAGTACGGCTCCTCGCCGATCGTATCGCGGTAGGCACCGCTGAAGGCAACGCGCACGTCTGCGATCTCTTCGACGACTGCCGGCAGCGCGTTGAGCAAGATCTCGACTCCCTTTTCGGCGGCGAAACGCGCGGCGAAGCCGATCAACGGTCCGCGGTCGAGGTGCCAGCGCTCGATCAGTTGACGGCGTTGTTCGCCGTCGACCTCCCGCGGATCGACCAATGGCGGAATGGCGCGCACTTTCTCCAGGTGACTCGACAGGAAATCCGAATGCTCGGCGTAGTCGGCGCTCGTCGTGACGATCGCTTGGCAGCGCCGCGCCGCGTGGGCGTTGAGAGGTGTCAGGCAGCGTTCGACGATTCGGTTGAAACCGCCGCCGGGCAGGCGCAGATCGCACTGGTAGGTGAGCACGACGGGACGGCGGCGGGCGCGCCCGATCTCGGCCAACATTGCTGCTTCGAGCTGTGGCATGTGGACGTTGACGATATCGTGCTCACCCACTGCCGCCCAGGCGTGGGCCGCGAAGGTCGGCATCACCACCCCTTTGCCGAGCTTGCGGACGACGGGGACGCGGCGCAC
The DNA here is from genome assembly GCA_965216585.1 of uncultured Binatia bacterium (SeqCode). Lineage (GTDB taxonomy): Bacteria > Desulfobacterota > Binatia > HRBIN30 > CADEER01 > CADEER01. The sequence goes on from CBDCGC010000003.1 coordinate 3,948,298, forward strand.
TCGGACGCCGTCGCGCGTCTCCTCCGGGGCGAGGCTGTCGTCGAAGCGCGAGGTGAGGACGGTAACGTCGTGTCCGAGGCCGGCGAGGCCGCGCGCCAAACGCTCGGCGTAGATGGTCAGGCCGCTGACGTGGGGGCGATAGTAGGTGAGCGCGATGAGAATCCGCATTGTCGAGATCGGACGAACCGCCTACCCGACTTCGTAGATCGCCGCTTGCCCATGTGCGAAGACGCGTCGCAGCGCGCCAAACTTCTCGAGTCCGGCTGGGTGGTGCTTGCGCTCGAGCTCGCCGACGAGGATGTACTTGACGTTGTAGTGCCGCAGCAGAGGGCGCACCGTTTCGAGGTTGGTGGAGTCGTAGATGCGCGCGACGTCGGCCTTGCGTTTTCCCACGTCGCGATCGTGGGCACGCCACAGTCCTTCGTGGTTGGCCCATCCCATGATGGTCGGCAGGCCGGTGTTGCTGGAGAATCTGGCGAAGTAGGAATAGGGATTGCCGCTCGCTTCGACGATGACGGCGTCCTTGGCGGCGTTGTCGCGCAGCCATTGAATGATGGCGTAGTCGTCGCCGTGGTGCATTTGCAAATAGAAGTTGCCGTCGAGCGTCCTCTCGCGACCCCAGGCGAGGCGGTCCTGGGTAACGCCGATCGGGTAGATGGCGGCGGCTGCGATCAGCGCACTCATTGCGGCGAGGAAGACGTTGCGCAGCAAGGGGGAAACGTCGGTGTCGGTCAGGACTTTGTAGACGGTCCAAGGTGTCGCGATGGCGAGGATCGTCCAGGCTTGGAAGTAGAGCTTGAAGACTGTGTTCATGCGGTACAGTCGCTCGCCATAGGAGTCGCGCAGGTAGAAGAGCTCGCAGGCCAGGAGTGAGATCGCTGCGGTGGCGATGAGAAGGTAGGCGGCGCGGTCGGGTGTGTCGGTGCGGTAGGCGTTGAAAACGGCGAGGGCGATGAGCAGCGCCGCCAACGGCAGCACGGCGTTGCCCGCCATCAAGGCGAAGACGATGGCCAGACCGGCGCCGGCCCAGATCAGGTGGCGCCACTCGCCGCCGCTCGGTTGCGCTTGCCAGGTCTTCCACGCCAGCAGGGCGACGACGGGAAAGAGCAGGTGGCCGAAGACGAGCAGGAATTGGCCCAGCGACGAGGTGGCGATCTTGAAGGCGGGTGCGTTCGGCGGTGCGTTGAAGTTGGTGTAGAAGGGGAGAAAGAGGACGTAGGTCAGGACCACCGCCACGGCGATCTTGGCCGCGAAGAGCAGCCGCTCGCGGCTGAAGAGCGGCAGCAGGGGCTGCGCCCGCCCGGCCAACAGGGTTAGTGCGACAGCGCCGAGGGGTAACTCCCAGGTGCTGATACCAACCATGGTGGCGAGGAGAAAGGTGACGAATGCGAAGCCGGCGAGCCTAGTCGTCCGACTCGAGTCGCTGGACTCGCGGTTGCTGGGAAAAATGCGCTCGTCGAGTAGCGCCGCGAGGAAGGCGATGGCGACGGGCAGGGCGATGAAGTGCGGGTGCAGATCACCGTGGATCGTGCTGAAGAACGGAAACTCGTTGATGGTATCGCCGCGGCCGACGACGCGCGAGGCGCGCCAGACGTCCATCTGGCGCCAGGTGCCTTTTTCGATGAACTGCTGGGCGCCGTCGAGATTGCCGAGAAATGCCGACAAGGCGCCGCCGAGCAGCGCGAAGCCCCAGCGCTGCGTCAGTGCGAAGGCGGCGGCGGCGGTCTGCGAGAAGGCGAGTCCGCCGATCGTCGCAACGCACAGGTTGTAGGAGAGGTGCATCGGCTCGGCGAAGAGGCGGGCGAGATTGGCGAAGATCAGATAGCCGAAGTAGTAGTAATTGATGACACCGCCACTCATCCACGGGTCGGGCGGTGGCATCGTTTCCGTATGCAGCAGAGAGTTGAGGAAGGCGAAGTCCATGTACTTTTCGGCGCCGTTGATGTCCGGTACCATCGATCGCTGGAAGAGGAAGAAGGCGAAGCCGAGTGTCCACAGCGCGTCGTGGTTGAGAATGGTGCGGGCGCCTGGGCCGGTCAGCCACGCACGCAGGGCGGGGTCGGTGACGTAGGCGACGACCGCGAGTACCGCGAGGATGAAGAGCGATGCGTAGAGTGCGGTCGATACCGGGATCAGGAAGCCGAGCTGCCAAACCAGGAATGTCCACACGACGATGAAGATGACTTTGGCGAACGGGTAGCCGGAAGCGCTGTTCGAACCGAACAGGCGAAAGGTCAAGGGAAGGGCGAGAAACCCCAACACCTCGAGCATCAGCCACCAGAGAATGATCGTCGTCATTGGGTGTCCCGATCACCGAACCGGGGGCTCTCCATTATGTGGATTGGTGCGGCAACGCAATGACCGGTGCGGTCGGGTCGTCCGGATCCGCCACCGTTTCGAACCGGATGAACCATGCGGGAGATGAGAGAATGAAGATTGCGATCGTCGGAGCGGGGGCAACCGGGCTTCCCGCAGCATTTGATCTGGCCGGAGCCGGGCACGATGTCGAGGTCTTCGAGGCCGGGCCGGCGGTCGGAGGTCTCGCCGCCGGCTTTCGCGCCGAGCACTGGGACTGGTCGCTGGAGAAGTTCTACCACCACTGGTTCACCTCGGACTCGCACATCATGCAGCTCGCCGACGATCTCGGCTGTCGAGACAAGATCATCTTCCCGCGCCCGGTCACCGCCGTGTACTACGAGGGCGAGTTCTATCCGTTCGATTCGCCGCAGCGCTGGCTGACCTTCCCCGGATTCTCCTGGCTCGACGTCGTTCGCTTTGCCCTCTGCGGCGCCTATTTGCGTTTTCTGCCGGACGGTCGACCGCTCGAAAAGCACACCGCCAACGAATGGCTGCCCAAGTGGATGGGCGAGCGTGCATACGAGTTGCTGTGGAAGCCGTTGTTGATCGGCAAGTTTGGTGAAGAGAACTTCGAGAAGGTGAACCTGGCTTGGTTTTGGGCGCGCATCAAAGCCAGGACACCCAGCCTCGGCACTTTCGAAGGAGGGTTCCAGGCCTTTCTCGACATCCTTGCCGAGCATTGCCGGCAGCGCGGTGTCACCATCTCGCTCGACACGCCGATCCGGAAGATCGCGCCGGCTGAAGGCGGCGGCGTCGAGGTCGAGTCGGCCTCCGGGACGCGTCGCTTCGACCACTGCATCGCCACGACCTCGCCGGGGGCCCTGGCCAAGCTGGCCCCGGAGCTGCCCGACACCTATCGCGATCAGTTGCAGTCGCTGCGCAGCCTCGGCGCCGTCGTCATGGTCATCACGCTGAGCCAGAAGCTCACCGACTACTACTGGTTCAACCTGCCGAAGGACGCCGATTTTCCCTATCTGGCCATGGTCGAGCACACCAACTTTTTGCCGCCCGAACACTACGGAGGCGATCACATCATCTACTGTGGCGACTATCTCAGCACCGATCACGAGTACTTCAGCATGTCCGAGGACGAGCTTCTCGAGCGCTTTCTGCCGTCGTTGAAGCTGTTCAATCCGAACTTCGACCGCTCCTGGATCAAGCAGAAGTGGCTGTTCAAGGCACCCTACGCGCAACCGGTTCCCTTCGTCGGACATTCGAAGAACATCCCCGACCTGAAGACGCCGATCGACGGGCTTTGGTTGGCGAGCATGAGCCAGGTTTACCCGTGGGACAGGGGGACGAACTTCGCGGTCGAGCTCGGCCGGCGCGTCGCCAAGCGAATCGTCGAGTCAAGCGACGAGCTGGCGTGATTTCGAGGCTGCCGAGTCTTCGAGAGGGAGAGTGACGCAGATCTCGGCGCCGCCGGAGTCGATGTTGCGCGCGCTCACCCGGCCGCCCAGGCGCTGCGCGTACTCGCGGACGATGTAGAGCCCCAATCCCACACCGGCGAGGGCGTTCTTCGCAGCCTCGGCGCCGGCCTGGGAGAACATGTCGAAAATGTGGGGCAGGGCGTCGTTGGGGATGCCCGGTCCCGAGTCGCGTACCCGGAGTTCGAGCGTTCCCGCCTTGCGGTCGACGCTGACGGTGACGTCGACGGCCCCCTTCTTGGTAAACTTGAGCGCATTGCCGATGACGTTCTTGGCGATGATCTTGATTTTGTCCGGATCGCTGTACATCGCCGTCTTGTCGTCGGGCAAAGCCCAGTGCAGATCGATACCGGGTGTGCGTGGCAACCATCGTACATCGGCTTGGATTTGTTCGAAGAACGATTGGACGTCGAACTTCAAACAGCGCCGCCGCGCCGCGCCGGCTTCAATTCGGTGGGCGTTCAAGGTCCCCTCGATCAACTCGGTCAGGGCGCCTTCGTTTTGGATCAATCTGTCGACGATCTGTGAGAGCTCGGAATCCGTGCAATCGAGCTTGTCGGCGAGGATCTCGGTGTAGCCGATGATCACGTGCAGCGGTGTGCGCAGCTCGTGCGACATGGTTGCGAGGAACTCCGACTTCAACTCGTTGGCGGTGCGCAGTTCTTTGACCAGGGCCGAGTTGGCGAGTCCGAGAGCAACGTGTTGGGCGACGTCACGCATCAGCCGCCGCTGCCCTTCGTCGCGGGCCGAGACGCCTACAATGAGGGCGCCGATCGTCTCTGCCTTGTGGCGCAGGGGAATGAGGGTGGCGGTTTCGCCCCACCGGCGGTTGAATATCGCCTCGCTGACACGCCCCCAATCGTCGACGGAGTAGGGACCCAACTCGTCGCTGCCGGTGATCGCCGCGGCGAGCGGCGAAGCGTCGAGTGCTCTGAGATTGTCGATCAGGCTCGGCAGGCTTCCCGCCCCGCCGCTGATGTGAACTTCGTTGGTCTGCGGCGACGTCTCCAGAACGACCACCCATGGGGCGCGGATGAGGTTTCGGACCAGGGCTGCAACCCGGTTGGGGCCATCGTGGTGCCCCAAGTTGTGATTGAGCTCGCGCGCGAGCTCCTCCAGGGATGCCGAGATGGCTGTTTCATCGTCGCTGCGCACCATTTCCTGGAAGATGGCGCGCCGGTGGAGATCCAGATAGCGCGTGCCCTGGATGGAAATCGCCGCTGCGGCAACGACGGCGAGCATCGTATAGACGGTTTCAGCACCCCCGTCGCCACGCACCAGGGCCAGCAGGGCAAAGGCCAGGATCGCCGTGATCGCCAACACAGTCTGACCGCGAATGCTCCAGGCCGAGAGGAGCGCCGAGCTGGTCGTGAAGCAGATGGTAGCACCACCGATGACGGTGGCGGGAAGTCCGGTTACGTACCCATATGCGTGCACCAGGAGGATGACGGTGGTCCACGATAGCAGGACGGCCTGGTCGAAGAGTTGAACCTTGTGCAAGGCCTGGCGAAACACGACCGGAAGGAAGACGACCAGGGTTTCCGCCACGAAGAAGCGGAACCAGACCGGCAGCATTTCGGGGCGGTAGATGAACTCGATGAAGCCGGTCGTGACGATGGCAAGAGCGAAGACCGCCGAGGCCAGAGGGTTCTGCGCCGCGTTGAGGGCCGCAGTCTCCTGCAGGTAGGTCGATTCGAAGCGGGCGTTCATGAGACGACGGGTTCCAGATCGCCCGAGAAAGGCGCAAGCGGTGCGGCGTGGCACCGTACGCCGTTCTTCCTACGGCGACGAGGCAGTACCGCTCGCTCCGCCGTCGCCGGCTGGTTGACGGCCGAGCACCATGTCGATGCCGTACGTCAGTTGGTCGGCGGTGAATGGTTTGGTGATGTAGTAGTCGGAACCGTACTGGTAGGCAGTCATCATGTCGTCATCGCCCGATTTTGCAGTCAGCATGATCACCGGCAAGGCGTAGTGATGAGAGCTTTCGCGCACTTTCTGTAGAACCTGAAAACCGTTCATGTTGGGCATCATGATGTCGAGAAGAATGACGTCCGGCTTCGAATCATCGAGCATTTTCAGCGCCTGCTCACCGCTCTCGGCCGATAGGACTTCGTAGTTCTTCTTGCCCAACATGCGTTCGACCAGCTCACGGCAGGTGCTGTCGTCGTCTACGATCAGTGCTACGCGAATCTGAGGCATCGTTGATGCAATTGCAGCACAGATTGTGCCACGCTGGCGCGTCTGAATTGCGAAGTTGCCAGTCCTGTCGTGTATCCTAGGAGAATCCGTAGTAAAGTCGGAATCTTGTCCACACTGTCGAGGCGTAGATGGCCGCCCGACGCGTCAACTTTTCGACGCTGTGATGACAACAATCGTCACTTCGCGGTGGCCAGCGTCACTCGTCCTCCCGCCTGTCCGGCCGATACCGGATGGCGAAGGTGGAAGCCATGCCGCCTGCGCGCCGATGGTGTAGGTGTGAAGGCAGAGCGAGTTTCAGCGGACGCGGCGTTTCTCGTCTCCCCAGGCTTCTTCTCGCAGCTTGAACTTCTGCAGCTTGCCGGTTGCCGTTCTCGGCAGCTCGTCGACGACGCGGGCCGCCGATGGGCATTTGAAGTGGGCGAGCCGTTCGCGGCAGAACGAGATGACGTCGTCTGCCGACAGGGCTCCCGCCTGGCGCGGCACGACGAGGGCGAGCGGTGTTTCTCCCCACTTTTCGTCTGGGATCCCGATGACGGCGCACTCCAGGACGCCGGGATGTTGGTAGATCGCGTCTTCGATCTCGGCCGAGGAGATGTTTTCGCCACCGGAAATGATGACGTCCTTTTTTCGGTCGACGATGTGGATGTTCTCGCACTCGTCCCAGACGGCGAGGTCGCCGGTGTGGAACCAGCCGTCCCGGATCGCCTTGTCCGTCTCCTCCGGTTGCTGCCAGTAGCCTTTGAACACGACATTGGAACGCGCGCACACTTCGCCGACGGCGACTCCGTCCTTGGCGACGGGCTGTCCCTGTTCATCGCGCACTTCGATTCGCACGCCTATACCGGCGACGCCGGCGCGTGAGCGCCGTGCCCAGTCGCCGCTCTTGGCGTGAAAATCCGGGTGGCTAACGGTGAGCAGGGGGGATGTTTCGGTCAGCCCATAGATCTGCAGGAAACTCCAACCGAGCTCGTTTTCGAGGCGTTCGATGAACGCCGCGGGCGGCGGCGCGCCGGCCACGGTAAAGCGCGGCCGCGTGTGGATGTCGTGGCGGTCTTTGTCCGGATAGTCGAGAATCGTGCGCAACACCGCCGGCGCCATGCAGGCGAAGGTGACGCCTTCGTGTTCGATTAGGTCGAAGATTGCCTTGCCTTCGACGGCGCGCAGGACGACGTGGGTGCCACCCATGCCGGTCAGCGCGTAGACGCCGCCCCAGCCGTTGCAGTGGAACATCGGCAGCGTCCACAGCTCGACATCGTCGTGGCGGATGCCGAGGTGGGCGATCATGTTGTAGGCATTCAGATAACAGTTGCGGTGCGTCAGCATCACGCCCTTGGGGCGGGCCGTCGTGCCCGACGTGTAGTTGATCGAGACCAGATCGTCTTCGTCGACTTCCGGACGCGGAGGCAGCTCGTGCGACTGCACGGCAATGGTTTCGTCCCAATCAATCCACCCGCTCGGGCAGGGGCCGTCGCCCCCGGCGCGGATCCAATGTCGGACGGTCTCGAGTTCAGGCCGTATCTCGTCGACGACCGAGACGTACTCCCAGTCGACGAAAACCGCTTTCACGCCCGCGTGGTTGAGGATGTACTGGTGGTCGGCGGCGACGAGCCGGTAGTTGAGCGGCACCAGAATCGCGCCGATCCAGCTCGTCGCGAAGAAACTCTCGAGGAAGAAATGGGAGTTGGGCGAGAGAACGCAAACTCGATCCCCCTGGCCGAGGTCCATTGAGAGCAGGGCGTTGGCGAGCCGTGCCACGCGCTCTCCCATTTCACCGTAGGTCAGGCGGAGCTTTCCGTCGACCACGGCGGTCTTGCTCGCGTAGAGCTCGGTGGAGCGTTGTAGAAAGTCGTCGACGAGCAGTGGAATTCGCATGTTTACCCTCTCTTCGATTCGTGGTCGTCCCAGCGGGAGCTGTCGAGACAGCACCTGGAGTCGATCCTCGGAGATTGCTGGAGAGGCAGTCTCGTTCGCTCGAATACGACATGGAAGACGGCCGCTCAACGCCCCCAAACCGTAGTGTTTCCTTTGTATAGACTGGCACGGCGCGACTTTTCCGGATTTTGACGATCACTTTCTGCCGCAGACAGCGCCGATCATCGGTGGGGTTTTCCCCACTTCGACGGCAACGGCCCCGATGAAGACGACGACGATGTCGTCCTCATCACCCCCTCCATTCCCGCTCCCGCTCTCGGTCCCCTCGGCTTGCTGACGGCACTTGGCGTATTGCTGAGCATCTCGCACCGCAGATGGCGGCGGACCTCACGTCACGGGAGTTTCGCTGCGACGCGAATGGGGGAAACTCGACCAGAAAAACACTTTGCGAGAGATGATTCCCGACACCGGATGGCGGCGTCGTGACAGGGGAAAATGACGCGATGATTGGAGATTCGTCGCTGTTTCTCGTTTGGCAGGGGGCGGACTATCAACTGCTTAGCCGTCTATGCCTGATGGCATGCCCCTTGCCTTGATTGGCGACGATGCACCTTGGGCTCACTTCTGATCGCCGTCGCCTCGCTGGCCAGCAAGGCCGATCGGCTGCGATTCGCCGTACCAAGTGCGCCCTCTGGTTTGTCATAGGAGTTGCGGTTTGCCTCCTCGTTGCGGGCCGCGCCGGTGCTGTTCCGATGATCGACAACAACGCCGGAACTTGGGTGGATGGCTACGAGGACACGCTCGGTGTGCTTACACTCAATCAGGTCGAGATCGATGGCGCCTTGGGGATTGCCCGGCTGGTATCTGGTCAGTCGAGTGGTTCGTTCGTAACCGTAGAGATCGAACCCTCGAGCTTCGACGGATGGCAGCAGATCGTTCTCGACGGCACGTTTGGTGCAGCGGGGGACATCACCGTCGACGTCCTCGATGCTGCCCAGAACCCCATAGCCGGATTCCAGGGCCTCGGCGTACTCGGTCCGATCGACATCACCGCGATCGATGCCGTCATGTATCCGGCGCTGCGCCTGCGCGTGAACCTGACCAAGAGCGGTGCTGTCGATCCTATCGTCACGTCCCTTGCGGTCACCTGGGATCCGGTGTCGCTGCTCCTGCTCGACAAGAGCGGGCCCGCGTCGGTTTTGGCGGGCGAGATCGTCACCTATCGCATCCGCTACTCGGTTAGCTTCGTAAATGCAGAAGGAATGGTCGTCTACGATCAGATCCCGAACGAAGGTGATGGCACGTTTGACTACCCCCAGACTCCCTACCCAGGTCAGGACGACGATCCGACGTTCGTCAGTGCCTCCAGCGGCGGCCAGTTCACGCCGACGGCCGTAGTCGTGAATGGCGTCGCGGTACCGGCGAACTCCGTTTACTGGGATCTCGGCGATCTCCCCGAAGGTGCCACGGAGGTGTTGCAGTTTTCGGTTCGCACAAAGAACGGGTCACTCGATGGCTCGGCGATGCAGAACACCGCAGTCGCCGATGCGTCGAATGCCGAGCAGAGCACGAGCCAAACGGTTGATACGCTGATTCTCAGCGTGCCCGCGCCGACGCTGGAGAAGTCGGGCGGTACGGGTGTGATTCAACTTCCGAGTGGCAACTACGCTGCACCCAGCACCACCATCACCTTTCAGCTGCACGGCGATCCGACCGGCAACCTCTACGCATCGACCGGTCGTGAAACGATGTACAACACGATTCTCTGGGACGATGTGACCGAGCTGCTGCCGCTCATCGACACCGGCCTGGGGGACAACGGATTCCAGAACATCAGCGGCGGCGGGGTCTACAACCCCAGTTTCACTCCGCCGGGCTCTTCGACGGCGATTCCCGCGATCGTCTGGAACCCCGTCAACGGGGGCACGTTCACACCGGGAACGACTTTTACGGAGCGCTTTTCGGTTACCCTCACCGCCGCTGCCGACGGAGAGATGTTCACCAACTACACCGGTCTCGACTCGGATCAGACCCAGCCGATCTACGACCAACTTCCGGTGACGGTTGGTATCGATGAAACACCGTCGGGAATCTTCGCCAAAGGCGACAACATCGACGGCGGGAGAAGCATCAACTTCGGTCGTGATGACGATCGCTCGGCCACCATCGATTTCGGTGATCGTATCGAGTACGGCCTGCTCGCCTCCAACAACTCGGCGGTAAAGATCAACGACGTTCTGATGCTGGACAAGATCCCGACGGGAACTGTGTTCCAGTCGGCTTGGTTCGAAGACGCCAATCTCAGCGGTGTTGTTTTCTACTCGACCACGAACGCTTTCGCTGATCCGCTCAATCCTCCGCCGGTCGACTATACAGCGGCTCCGGCTGATCTCGATTTGGCCGGCAACACGTTTTGGTCGAGCACGCCCCCAGCCGATCCGGCGACGGTCACTTGGGTGGCGTTCTATCTGCCCGAGTTGGACTCGGTCTTCTTCCCGCCGCCAGCACCGGCGGTTCCGCGCCCTCGCGGTGTTGGCTACTTCGACGTGCTCGCCGACCCATTGCAGGTGGGAGAGGACGCTTGTTTGGGTCGCTTGATCGAAAACCGTTCGGTGTTTCGGATCTATGCGAAGACAAATCTCGACACTACATACGAAGCTCTGGCGGCGCCGCTCGAGGTCGACGACTATGAGCCGACGTTGGTCCGCTCGCCGATCGGTCGCTTCGACTCGACGTCTCGGGGAGCCTTGACGTCGAGCGTAATCTCGGCGCCGGACCAGGTCAGTTACTCGCTCACCGTGGAGAACCTGAGCACCGCTGGTTCCGACACGATGGAGGATGTTCAGGCAGAGCTCCAGTGGAGCAGCATACCCGTCAACGGCGTTCAGCAGTACCTGCAGCTCGTCAGTGTCGTCCCCTCGACCCTCATCGTCGTCGATCTCGGCAACGGACGGATCGTGGTCGATCTGGGGGCTCTGGCACCGGGTGAAGAGGCCGACGTCGAGCTGACGCTGCAGGTGCCGACTGGCGCGGTCAATGGAACGCCTTTTTCGATCGATGCTCTGGTCACGGCCACCGACGATCAGAGTTGCAACATCGACCCGTTGGTCGATAGTCAGGGCGGCGAAATCATCGCTGATCCCCGCTTGCGAGTATTCAAGCGGGATGTTGTCGATCTGATTCCCAGCGGCGATTTCATCGACTACGAGCTGCAGCTGTTCAACACCGGCGAGGGGGTCGCCACGGGAACCTTCGTCGTCGACCGCGTCCCGGAACAGACGGTGTTCGTCAGCGCTGTCGGCGCGGGTGGCCAGCAGGTCTACTTTTCCGATGGCACGGGGTTGCCGTCGTCGCCGACGCCTTTCGAGCCTCTCGACGCGTCGACGATCGCGAACTACTTCTCGCCGGGAATCCTCGACGACAACATGACGCCGCTGGATCCGAGTGACGACACTTGGACCAGTCCGTTTGGCGAACAAACCCTCTGGGTGGCGTGGGCGATGGACGACCAAGACCTGACCCCGCCACAGTATCCGGTTGGTCGCACCGATATCGTAGGCTTTCGCGTTCGCAACGACGACGACGGACCCGGAAGCGGCACCGCCGGTTCGCCCGAAGGCACGCTGATCTTCAACGAAGCCCTGGTGTTCTCCGACGAGCTCCTGCAGGCAATCGGCAACGAGGTGGTGACGACGATCAAAGTCTTCCCCTCGATCGTCGCTAAGAAAACCGGCCCCGGGACGACGGTCGCCGACACGAATTTCGTGTGGACGGTTGAATACTACAACAACTCTGGCTCCGGCGACGACGTCGTCACGGTCGTCGACACCTTGCCGGCGGGGATCACCTTCGTCTCGGCGACGCACGTCTGGAATAGCGAAGCTCTCGGCAACGGTGCGCCGGTCGACAACAACCTCCAGACGGTACCGACCTCGGTGACCGCCAATCCGGACGGCACGACGACGGTTTCGTTCGATATTGCCGGGGCCTCGGGCTACCGCGGCAATGGGGATGACCTGGAGTCGCTCGAGGGCGGCACGATCGCGTTGACCGTGCGTGCCGCGGCGGGAACTCCGTCCGGCACGACCCTGGTCAACACGGTTTGTGCAACCGCCATCAACGGTGGCGATCAGTTGACGAGTTGTGCTGAAGATCCGGTGACGGTGTTCAATCCCGATCTGTGGCTGCGCAAGCAGGCTGCACCGCCATTGCCCGTTTCCGGTGACACGGTCACCTACACGTTGATTTTGTCTAATCAGGGCCTCGTTCCGGCGGAAGGGGTCGTCTTGAGCGATACTTTGGCGGCGGGCCTCACCTATGTAATCGGGAGTACCCAGGTGCTCACCCCCGGTTGGACGCTCGGTGAGCCCTCCGTCACTTTGCAAACACTGACATGGTCGGTCGCTGGCGGCAACGCGATCGACAAGAACGATCTTCCGGCGGGTGTCGTTCCCGGTTCTTCCGGCGACATCGTCATCCAATACGAGGCTACGGTCGACGCCGGTGTCGCCCCCGCAACGCAATTGCCCAACACGGCTGTCGTTACGACGACGACCCCGGAAGAGGATGAGTTCCCCAACGAAGACGATGACGAAGTGCGAGTACCGCACCCCGATCCCTCCGTCGTCAAGTTTGGCACGAGCCTCGCGTTTCCCGGCTCTCGCGTTACGTGGAAGATGACGTATCGCAACAATACCAGGCAGCCGGCGAGCAACGTCTATCTCATCGACACGCTCCCCGACCCTGGGATGGATGGGACGACGGATGTGACCTTCGTGTCGACCGTGCCGGATGGGCCGGCAACGGTTGATGTCTACTACAGCGCTCAGCCGACGACGAATCGTCCAGCCTTCGATCCCCTTGACCCTCTGACGAGTGGTCTGTGGTCAGCGACGCCGACGGCAACGGTGAATCACATTGCGTATTCCGTAGGGACCCTGGGGGCTCTCGACGGGCCGTATACGATTCAGATCCAGGCAGACCTCGTCCATCCCGGTGGCAGCAACGTCGCGGCGGGGGTCGAGCTCACCAATGACATCGAGATTTTCACCACTGATACGGACGACGATCCGACCAACAACACTGACGACCATACGACTCGCACGCCGGCGCTGGACATTGCGTTGATCAAGAGCGGCGAGGCCGAAGGGCCGATTCCGGGGTTGGCCCCCGGCGACCCGCAGGTCTACACGATACGCATTGAAAACACGGGCACCGTCCCAGCCTACGGAGTCCGTGTCATCGATACGCTGCCTGCCGGTGTCACCCTGGTGGACCCGCAGCACAATTTTGAGGAGTTGGCGTTGGTCGACGCGGATGGCCAGCCGATGTTGCCGGTCGATCCGAGTGAGAATCCGATTCCCGACACGATCGCCATTCGATTTTCGACCGCGGGCTCGCAGTTGACGTGGCATGTCGGTTCCCCGACCTCCGGTGATCCGGACTACTACCGCGACATCGCCATTCCGCCTGGTGCGTCACAGGAGTTTCAGGTGTACGTTCGGATCGATTCGACGGTCGCCGATGGAACCGAGCTGGTCAACAACGCACAGGTCATCACCGACCGCCACATGAACGCCGACCCACCGGAGGAGTTCCTCGACAACAACGTCGACGATTCCTCGGTCACTGTATGGCGTGCAGATGTCGCGGTCCGTAAGAGCGTCGTCGATGTTCCGACGAATGATGAGCTTTTTACCGAGGCCGGCAACATTCTCGAATACACGATCGAGTATGCGAACCTCGGCAACTCAGATGCGCGCGACGTCATCATCGACGAGATCATTCCGCCGGGTACGAGCTACATTTCGGGTTCGCTCTCCGGTTTGCCGCCCGACGCCGTTGCGGTGTTCTTCCCCAGCGAAGGCGCTGCCGAGCGCTTCGAGGTGCGCTTCTCGCAGCCGCTTCCGGCCCCGGCGACATCATGGGTGTCGGGTAGCGCGCGTGGCTGGTTGCAGCACACGGCAACCGATCTTCAGTTTGGAGATCGATCGTTCGGTGGCTACTCGGACATTCTGGGCTACTCGGGTGTCGGCAGCGCCCGCAACGACGCTTTCGCGGTCGGCGATTTCAACGAAGATGGTGCGCCTGATTTGGTCAGTGTTTTTGGCGACCGCAGCTCGGGGACCAACGGCGAAGCGATCGTCTTTGCCGGTGACGGTAGCGGTATGTTGGTCAAGGACTTCGAGCTCGACCCCAAGGGCGACGCGCGCGACGTCATCAGTGGGGACTTCGACGAAGACGGACATCTCGACCTGATCGTCGTTCGCAGCGGTTCGAACGGAGCGGCGACGACCGGCCAGGTGAATACGATTCACTTCGGGAACGGCGACGGCACGTTTCAGGCTGGTCAGACCTTTGGAGGATCGATCCTGCCGGCCCCCCGCTTCAGCGAGTCGGCAGCGATCGGCGACTTCAATGAAGATGGCCACCTCGACGTCGTTGTCGGCAGCGGTGGCGACTACAATGCCTTCTTTGGAGGTGCGGCGGAGAACAATCAGCTGTTTCTTGGCAACGGCGACGGTACGTTCACGGAATCGGATGAGTTCAACACTTTTGGGGCGAGATTTACAGGCCAGCTGCTGGTGGCTGACTTTGACGAGGACGGGCACCAGGACGTAGCGGTTCTCAACCATGGACCCGCAGGGTTCTTTCCCAGCGCCGAGGCGAACGAAATCTATTTCGGCAACGGCGACGGGACCTTCTCGGCCGGGGCGATCGAATTCAACGACTTCGGAAACAGGGTTTCGTTCTACGGCCATACCGGCGATTTCGACGGTGACGGGCATGTCGATGTGCTGGTCAAGAACACCGGCTCTCCTCTCGTAGAGATCTACTACGGCGCTGGCGACGGCTCGTTCAGCGGTGTCAGCGAACCGTTGGGTCCCGGCCTCGGGTTCGATAACGTGGTGGTTGGGGACGTGAATCTGGACGGCCTCGACGATGTCGTCGGCCCCAGCGGCATTTTCTTCGGCCGAAGTGACGACACGTTTGCGCAGGTGCCGTTCGAGGCCGGTGCGTTCGGCACTCTCGCCGACATGAATCTGGATGGCTACCCCGATCTCATCGTCGACCACGCGACAGACACTGGACGTGCGCTCGAGATTGCGCTCAGCGAGTTTGGTGAAACCACTTGTATGACCCTCGGTGAAGAGGGGATCATCAAGAGCGATCTGCCGGGTCAGAGGTCGAGCACGGGCGAGCTGGCCGTGCTCGATGCCGACGGTGACGGCGATCTGGACATTTTCGTTGCCAATTCTACCGATTCGTTCATCCCGTCGAATGGGACGAACGAGTTGTGGCTCAACGACGGTGCGGGGGCGTTTACGCTCGATAGTGACCCGGGCACGCTCGACGACTCGATGGTTCGGAGTCCTGCTACGGTTGCGTTTGACGCAGATGGTGATGGCAACGTGGACGTGGCGGTTGTCAACGGTGCCGCAAACGTCCCCAACGAGATTCATCTTGGCGACGGCATGGGTGGTTTCACGCTTGCTGGCGCCAGTGGGTTCACGACCGCAGTGGCGTCGAACCGCTCCTACACGGATCTGGTCGCGTTCGACGTCGACGGCGACAACGACATCGACTTGGTGGCGACGACCAGCACCGGAGTCAATGAAGTCTACGTCAACGACTCGACGGGCTTGTTTGCCTTGGTTGCTGACAGTGGAGACTTCGACAACGTTACTCTGAACGACCATGCGATGACGTTGCTGGACGCCAACGGCGATGGTTTTCTCGACATTGCGGTGGCGGAGATTTCGACCGCAAATCCGAATCGTTTATACCTCAACGATGGCGCCGGGAACGCGACCTTCACGTTGTCTGCGGCGGGGGATTTTTCGACGACGAACTTCGCCGGACGCACCGTTGTCGCCTTTGATGCCGACGGTGATGGCGACCTCGATATCGCTGGCGGCCGCTACTCTGGTGCCAACAACGTTTGGTTGAACGACGGCGCTGGTTCATTCGATGACTACGACGCCGGACAATTGGACGATGTCAATCACAACACCGAGGTCATCGTCGCCGTCGATATCGATGGTGACGGCGACTTGGACCTGGTGCTTGGCAACAATGCCCGGCATGTCCTCTATCTCAACGACGGGAACGGCATCTTTACTCAGGGCGACGGCGGTGAGCTCGAGGACTTCGGCACGATTTCTTCGGATCTGATTCCCTTCGATGCCGACGGCGACGGCGATCCGGATCTGGTCTCGGCTTACTACGGGGCGGGCAACTCGACTCCGGTGCAGGTGTACTTCAACGAGGTGCTCTTTGAGAGTGGCTCTGTTCTCTCGCCGCAGATTACGCCGACGATTCTCTATCCGAGCTCCGGTGACTTGTTGAATTGGCAGCACGTGACCGTCGATCATGAGATCCCGGCCGGCACGGCGATCCTCTACGACGTCATCGATCCGGTCAGCGGGATGCCCATTGCCGGCTTTGAGGGGCTTTCTCCGGACGAAACGGGCCGGATCAACATTTCTGGTCTCGACGCGGCTACGGTTCCGTCGATCCAGCTGCGCGCGCGCTTGTTCCAGACCGATTCGGGCACCGGCAACGACCTCGAGGACGTGTCGCCGGAGCTGTGTGCCTGGCGAGCGACCTTCTCCATGGAGGAGTGGCCGTCTCTGACGTTTCGGGTTCGAGTGGACGACCCCGTCGCCGCGCAGGAGCTACCCGACATCGACAACAACGTCGTCATCTCGACCAGCAGCGAAGAGACCAACACCGACAACAACGAAGACGACGATGAGATTCTCGTCAGATTGACCGATGTCGCCATTCTCAAGTCCGTCGACAAGGCGGCGGCGCTCGAGCTCGATACCCTGATCTACACCCTGGACTACGCAGTCCTCGGTCCCGACGGAGCGATCGACACGATCGTGAGCGACGTTTTGCCGGTCGGGGTCAGCTATGTTGCGGGGTCGGCCTCCCCTTCGGAGACGACGTTGTCCGGCACCGGGACGGCGGGCGATCCATTCATTCTGACCTGGAGTCTGGGGAATCTTCCGGTTGGAACGATGGGCACGATCGCGGTTCCGGTTCAGATCCAAACCGGAACCGCGGGGACGACGCTGTTCAACGTGGCCAGTGTCACCAACGACCGTCAGGAAACCGACTACACCAACAATGACGACGATGCCGTCACCTACGTTGGAATGTTGGCCAATGTCTACATCGAAAAGACGGGGCCGACCGCTCCAGTCCACATCGGTTCGCCGGTGACCTTTACCCTGAGCTACGGCAACGCTGGCAACGTCAACGCTGCCAGCGTGATCGTGCAGGACACCCTGCCGGCGGGACTGACCTTCGACTCCGCTTCGCCGGTTCCCGCTGACGTCAGTGGGCAGGTGATCACGTGGAACCTCGGAACCGTCAATGCGGGCGCGAGTGGAACGATCACGGTGAGTGCGACGGTCGACGACGACGTTGGTCTGGCCGGGCTTTCTCTCGACAACGTTGCCACGATTTCGACGTCTACGCCGGAAACGACGTTGGTGGACAACCGGGACGAACACCCGGTGACGCCGTACTATCGCCTCAGCCGGATCGCTGGGACGGTGTACCACGATGAGAACACCAACGGCGTACTCGAGGACGGTGAGAACGGCATCGAGGGGGTTCTCATTACGCTCACCGGCACCGATGCATTCGGTGATCCGGTCATGCTCACGACCCGGACCGATAGCAACGGCGACTACCTTTTCACCGGCTTGCAGCCCGGAAACTACACCGTGACGGAGACGCAGCCGGTCGAATACACTTCGACCGACTCGAGCGTCGGTTTCGTCTATCCCTTCGGCGGCACGATGGGCACCGTCGAAGGCACCAAAGTGTCAGCGGATAAGTTGACCGCCATCACTCTCGATCCGGGTGACAGTGGCTTCCAGTACAACTTCGGCGAGAACACCGCCAGCGTCGGAGACTTCGTCTGGCTGGACCTGGATTCGGATGGCGTGCAGGACAAGGGTGAGCCGGGTGTCGCGGATGTCGTCGTACGACTCTATCAGCCCGGCCCCGACGGTGTCGCCGGCGGTGGCGATGACGTCTTCGTCGGCACCACCAAAACTGGGAGCGCGGGTGAGTACCTGTTCGACGGACTCCTGGCCGGAAACTACTTCGTCGACTTCGACCTCGACACTCTGCCGCCGAACTACGTAGTAACGACGAAAGACGCGACATCTCCAGGCGGCGACGGTGCGGACAGCGATGGCGATCCAACCAGTGGCCAGACGATCGTATTTTCGCTGGCGGCGGGCCAGGTCGATCGCACTTGGGATCTCGGTCTCATCAATACGTCCACTCCGACACCAACGTCTACGGTGACTGATACTCCAACCCCGACCCCGACGGGCACACCAACGTCGACTCCGACGGAAACTCCGACCAGCACCCCGACGGATACTCCGACGGGAACCCCGACCAATACCCCGACCAATACCCCGACGAATACGCCGACGGAAACGCCGACCAACACGCCAACGAACACGCCGACCAACACTCCAACTCAGACGCCGACGAACACCCCGACCAACACGCCGACCCAGACCCCGACGAACACCCCGACCCAGACGCCGACGAACACGCCGACGAACACGCCGACGGATACGGCAACGCCGACGAGCACGGCAACCGCGACACCAACGGATACGCCGACCGCGACGCCGACCCAGACCCCGACGAACACCCCGACTCAGACGCCGACGAACACGCCGACAGAGACCCCGACGAACACCCCGACCAATACGCCGACGAACACGCCGACGGATACGGCAACGCCGACGAGCACGGCAACCGCGACACCGACGGATACGCCGACCGCGACGCCGACCCGACGCCAACGAACACCCCGACTCAGACGCCGACGAACACGCCGACGGAAACGCCGACCAATACGCCAACGAACGCCGACGAACACGCCGACGGAAACGCCGACCAATACGCCAACGAACACGCCGACGAACACGCCGACGAATACGCCGACCAACACTCCAACTCAGACGCCGACGAACACCCCGACCAACACGCCGACCCAGACCCCGACGAACACCCCGACCAATACGCCGACGGATACGGCAACGCCGACGAGCACGGCAACCGCGACACCAACGGATACGCCGACCGCGACGCCGACCAATACGCCAACGAACACCCCGCCAGACGCCGACGAATACGCCGACGGAAACGCCGACGAACACCCCGACCAATACGCCAACGAACACCCCGACTCAGACGCCGACGAATACGCCGACGGAAACGCCGACGAACACCCCGACCAATACGCCAACGAACACCCCGACGGATACGGCAACGCCGACGAGCACGGCAACCGCGACACCGACGGATACGCCGACCGCGACGCCGACCCAGACGCCAACGAACACCCCGACTCAGACGCCGACGAACACGCCGACGGAAACGCCGACCCAGACGCCAACGAACACGCCGACCAATACGCCGAACACGCCGACCAACACGCCGACGAACACGCCGACCAACACTCCAACTCAGACGCCGACGAACACCCCGACCAACACGCCGACCCAGACCCCGACGAACACCCCGACCAATACGCCGACGGATACGGCAACGCCGACGAGCACGGCAACCGCGACACCAACGGATACGCCGACCGCGACGCCGACCAATACGCCAACGAACACCCCGACTCAGACGCCGACGAATACGCCGACGGAACACCCCGACGAACACCCCGACCAATACGCCAACGAACACCCCGACTCAGACGCCGACGAATACGCCGACGGAACACCCCGACGAACACCCCGACCAATACGCCAACGAACACGCCGACGGATACGGCAACGCCGACGAGCACGGCAACCGCGACACCGACGGATACGCCGACCGCGACGCCGACCCAGACGCCAACGAACACCCCGACTCAGACGCCGACGAATACGCCGACCAACACGCCGACGGATACGGCAACGCCGACGAGCACGGCGACCGCGACACCAACGGATACACCGACCGCGACGCCGACCAATACGCCAACGAGCACCCCGACTCAGACGCCGACGAACACGCCGACGGAAACGCCGACGAACACCCCGACGAACACCCCTACCAATACGCCGACGAACACGCCGACGAGTACGGCAACCGCGACACCAACGGATACGCCGACCGCGACGCCAACCCAGACGCCGACCAACACCCCGACGAATACGCCGACCAATACGCCGACGAACACGCCGACGGATACGGCAACGCCGACGAGCACGGCAACCGCGACACCAACGGATACGCCGACCGCGACGCCGACCCAGACGCCAACGAACACCCCGACTCAGACGCCGACGAACACGCCGACGAACACCCCGACGAACACCCCGACCAATACGCCAACGAACACCCCGACTCAGACGCCGACGAATACGCCGACGAACACCCCGACGAACACCCCGACCAATACGCCAACGAACACGCCGACGGATACCAACGCCGACGGATACGCCGACCGCGACGCCGACCCAGACGCCAACGAACACCCCGACCAATACGCCGACGGATACGGCAACGCCGACGAGCACGGCAACCGCGACACCAACGGATACGCCGACCGCGACGCCGACCCAGACGCCAACGAACACCCCGACTCAGACGCCGACGAACACGCCGACAGAGACCCCGACGAACACCCCGACCAATACGCCGACGAACACGCCGACGGATACGGCAACGCCGACGAGCACGGCAACCGCGACACCGACGGATACGCCGACCGCGACGCCGACCCAGACGCCAACGAACACCCCGACTCAGACGCCGACGAACACGCCGACGGAAACGCCGACCAATACGCCAACGAACACGCCGACCAACACGCCGACGAATACGCCGACGAACACGCCGACGAGCACGCCGACGAGCACGCCGACCAACACTCCAACTCAGACGCCGACGAACACCCCGACCAACACGCCGACCCAGACCCCGACGGATACGGCAACGCCGACGGATACGGCAACCGCGACACCAACGGATACGCCGACTCAGACGCCGACGAACACCCCGACCAATACGCCAACGAACTCCCCGACTCAGACGCCGACAGAGACCCCGACGCACACCCCGACCAATACGCCGACGAACACGCCGACGGATACGGCAACGCCGACGAGCACGGCGACCGCGACACCAACGGATACGCCGACCGCGACGCCAACCCAGACGCCGACCAATACGCCGACGAACACGCCGACCAATACGCCGACGGAAACGCCGACGGATACGGCAACGCCGACGAGCACGGCGACCGCGACACCAACGGATACGCCGACCGCGACGCCGACCCAGACGCCGACGAACACGCCGACAAATACGCCAACGAACACGCCGACGGATACGGCAACGCCGACGAGCACGGCGACCGCGACACCAACGGATACGCCGACCGCGACGCCGACCCAGACGCCGACGAACACGCCGACAAATACGCCGACGGAAACGCCGACGGATACGGCAACGCCGACGAGCACGGCGACCGCGACACCAACGGATACGCCGACCGCGACGCCGACCCAGACGCCGACCAATACCCCGACGAACACCCCGACCAATACACCAACGCAGACGCCGACCAACACTCCGGTGCCGCCGACGGCAACGTCAACGAGCACACCTGTACCGCCTACCGCGACATCGACGGCTACGGAGACTCCGACCAACACGCCGACGAACACCCCGACCGAGACTCCGACGAATACGCCGACCGACACACCGACGAATACGCCGACCAACACGCCGACAAATACGCCGACTCAGACGCCGACGAACACCCCGACGAATACTCCCACACAGACGCCGACCAACACGCCGACGAATACTCCGACAAATACGCCAACGCAGACACCGACGAATACGCCGGTGCCGACCGATACGGCGACGCCGGTACCGACCGAAACGTCGACCCCAGTCCCGACCGAGACCCCTGTGGCCACCGCGACGTCGACCGCAACCCCGACGCCGTTCATGCTGAACCTGGGCGACTTGGTGTGGCTCGATGTGGATGGGGACGGGGAGCAGGACGGGGGTGAGCCCGGGATCGAAGGCGCGGTGGTGGAGCTCCTCGAGGCCGACGGCACGACGCCAGCGCGCGATTCGTCCAACAACTTGGTAACCCCGCAGGTGACCGGAGCCGACGGGCTGTACAATTTCACCGATCTGGCCCCTGGCGAGTACGTGGTGCGGGTGGCGGTGGCGGCCGGGCTCGAGCTGACGCAGGGCGGGGCCGACCCCGACGACGACGACAACACCGACTCCAACGGAATCTTTGCCGGGCCGTCGGTGGCGCTCAGCGACCCCGTCGAGCTCAGTGTCGGCGGCGAGCCCGACACCGGTGAGGACGGCGACGGAAGGCAAGGAAACCGGACGGTGGACTTCGGCTTCTACGAGCCCGCCGCGCTGGGCAACTACGTGTGGCTGGATGAAGACCGAGACGGCGAGCAGGACGCCGGAGAGAGCGGCATCGGCAACGTGGTGGTGGAGCTGATCGATGCGAGCACCGGCACGGTGATCGACACGCGGGTGACCGATGCCGAGGGTGGGTATCTGTTCACCGAGCTGCCGCCGGGCGACTACGAGGTGCGGGTCGACGAGTCGA
Organism: uncultured Binatia bacterium (SeqCode); assembly: GCA_965216585.1. Lineage (GTDB taxonomy): Bacteria > Desulfobacterota > Binatia > HRBIN30 > CADEER01 > CADEER01. Next base: position 3,970,789 of record CBDCGC010000003.1, read on the forward strand.
CGCTGCCGGCCGGGTTCGAGCAGACCACCAACCCGGTACGCCCGGGCTCCGACTTCGGTAACCAGTCGCAGGACGGCCCCCATGGCGGGTACCCCGTGTCGTTGGAATCGGGGGAGGAGAACCTGACGGCGGACTTTGGCTACAACGTGAACCCCGACGATATGCCCAATGAAGCCGCACTGGGCGACCGGGTGTGGATCGATGTGGACGGCGACGGGGTGCGGGACCCCGGCGAGCCGGGTGTAGAAGGTGTGTTGGTACACCTGATCGGCCCCGGAGCCGACGGGATCTTCGGCACCGCCGATGACCAGGTGCTGAGCACGACGACGACCGATTCGACCGGATTCTATATGTTCACCGGGCTGGAGCCCGGCGCCTACCAGACCGAGGTGGTGGCCTCGAACTTCAACGCCGGCCAGCCGCTCGACGGATACACCCAGACCGGCGACCCGGACTACTACGCCGAGATGCTGCCCGGCGCAGAAGGGGACAACCGCACCACGACCCCAGTGATCCTCGGCCCCGGCGACGTGTTCTTGAATGCCGACTACGGCTACCAGCCGCCGGCAGAGGAGGATAACTCGATCGGAGACACGGTGTGGTTCGACGCCGACGCCGACGGGATGCAGGACGCGGGCGAGGCGGGGATCCCCGGAGTGACGCTGGGCATCATCCGCGACGACGATGGCGACGGCGTGATCGACCCGGGCGAGGGGTACATCGCCACGACGACCACCGACGAGAACGGCAACTACCTCTTCGAAGGGCTGCCCGACGGGAGCTACATCGTGGTGGTGAGCGACAGCGACAACGTGCTGGGCGAGCTCGAGCAGAGCGGGGACCCCGACGCGGTGCTCGACGGCATGAGCTCAGTGGTCGGTCTGGGAGTGGGTAACAACTCCCCCGAGCAGGATCTCGACCAGGACTTCGGCTACACGCCGGTGGGGCACGAGCCGAATGAGGGGCTGATCGGAGACACGGTCTTCCTCGACGTGAACACCAACGGCCAGCCCGATCCGGGTGAGGGGATCGAGGGCGTGGTGGTGGAGCTGCGCGACGACGGCGGAGTGCTGGTGCAGAGCACCACGACCAACGAGAACGGGATGTACTGGTTTGGCGGCCTCGACCCCAGTGCCGAGTACCAGGTGGAGGTGGTGCGGAGCACGCTGCCGCCGGGTGTGGTCAACACGGTCGATCCGGACGGGACGACCGACAGCATGTCGGTGGTCGATCTGGGAGATGCGGGCACCGACGGAGTCAACGACCCCGACGTAACCGACAACGGGACCAATCTCGGCCAGGACTTCGGCTACGTGCCCGATCCGACCCAGCCGCTGGGGAGCATTGGTGACCTGGTGTGGCTCGATACCAACGCCGACGGGGTCAACGACGGACCGAGCGGGCCCGACGGAGTGCTGGGGACACAAGATGATGAGCCGGGCTTTGAAGGGGTGACCCTCGATCTCTACCTCGACAGCAACGGCAATGGGGAGATCGACCCCGGTGAGCCGCGCATCCAGAGCACCGAGACCGACGCCAACGGAGGGTATCTGTTCGAGAGCCTGCCGGTGGACGACAACGGCAACCCGGTGAGCTACGTGGTGGACGTGAGCGACGAGAACGGCGTGCTGGCAGGCTACTGGCACTCGCTGGGAGCGCCGAACACCAATGACAACAGCCAGGTGGATCCCTATGCGGTGGAGCTGAGCACGGCCGAGCCCAGCGATCTCACCGCCGACTTCGGCTACTACGTGGCCCCTGCGGCGGTCGGCAACCGGGTGTGGCTCGACCTCGACGAGGACGGAGTGCAGGACCCGGGCGAGCCGGGGATAAGTGGGCTGCCGGTGTACCTGACGATTACCTACCCCAACGGGCAGCAGGTGGAGGTGGTAACCACGACCGACCCCGACGGACACTACTCCTTCGATGTGCTGCTCGACGAGGACTACAACGGAGACGGCAGTGGTCCGGAGCCGACCTTTGAGGTGAGCTTCCCCGTCCCCAGTGGCTACGCGCCCAGTCCGGTGGGGAGCACGGGGCCGGCGATGGACTCCGATGACCACGGCGGAGCAGTGGCCAACCCGATCCAGGGGCGGACTGACACCTCGGCGCTGCCCAACCCCGGAGACGAGGAGACGATCGCACGCACCGACTTCGGTGTGTTCGTCGTGGTCGACGTCGACCTGGTCAAGAGCTACACCCCGAGCTCGCCGCAGCCGGGTGACGAGGTCACCTTCATCCTCAACGTGAGCAATGCGCACGACGCCAGCCCCGCAACCAACGTGGAGATCACCGACGTGGTGCTGCCCGGCTTCGAGTACGTGGCGGGCAGCATCGGTGGTGGTGACGTGGCCGATCAGAGTGCGGCGCCGACCCTGCGCTGGATGATCGACACCCTGGCACCCGGGGCCAGTGAGCAGCTCACCTTCCGCGCCGTCATCGTCGGCGTGGGCAACCTGCGCAACTTCGCCGAGGTGACCAGCACCGACCAGACCGACCGCGACTCCACCCCCGACAACGGCGACGACGGAGAAGGCCCCGACGAAGACGACGACGACATCGTCCTCATCACCCCGAGTGTTCCAGCCCCAGCTCCCGCCCTCGGTCCCCTCGGCCTGCTGGTCGCAATGGCTGTGCTGCTCGCCGTGTCACGTCGCAGGTGGCGACAGACCCCAGGCTGACAACGGCGATCACCTTTAGCTTTAGCGATCGTTCAAATAGGTTCCCTCTTTTCGGCATCGGCGGTGACGGAGAGGAAGGCCTGCCGATGAGGTTTGCGTGACGATCATCACGCATGATTGACGAATTTTGTCCGCTGAAAACCGCAAGTCAGTTCACATGTAGTTACTGATTGGCGTTCGTTGTGATTGGCGTAGTGTTTGCTGTGACCGAGGGTGATGTCTGGAGGTGCGCAAGCGGATGTGCCAGGAAACGGCGTTATACTCAGTCTGAAATTGAACGCGGGCGGTTGTATCACCGCCCGGTACGATGTGGCAGCACAGCGGACTTCCACTTGGGTTTTGCCCCATAGGTCTCTGCCCCGTAGGTCTCTGGGCGTTGAGATCAAGCAGGCGTTGGCCCGCGCCGTTCTTGCAACATTGCTGGTTGTTTTGGCCGGGGTGACGGAGGGGCTGGCGGCGATTACCTCCGGCACGAGCACGAGTGGTTCTGCCGGTAACACGACATCATTGACGTTTTCGCACACGGTAGCATCCGGCTCCGACCGCGTGTTGGTCGTGGGCGTTCACGTCGTAGATGCTGGCTCCAGTGTAACCAGTGTTACCTACGGTGGTGTCAATCTGACCCAGGCCGGCAGTGTGACCCACGGAAGCAAGGTGCGCACGGAGATCTGGTACCTCGTGACTCCGTTGGTCGGTACTGACGACGTGGTCATCACGATTCCAGCCGCCCAAGATCTGGCTGGTGGAGCAACCACGTACTTCGGTGTCGATGGAGCGAATCCGATTGGTACCGTCGCTACCAACGCGGATAAATCGACGTCCGCTTCGGTATCGGTCTCGAGCAATTGTGGAGATCTGATCGTTGACGCCGTGACCGCGACCGGAAACGCCAACACATTGACCGAAGGCGCTGGGCAGACCCTCTCGTATAGTGAAGATACCGGGACTGGGTCCAAGGATGTGCGCGGAGCTGGCAGCACTGAGCCCGGCGATGGCGCTGTGACCATGTCGTGGACTCTTGGCGGGAATCGGGATTGGGCGATTGTCGCCGTTCCGCTTCAGCCCACGGGCGTCGTTTGCACACCGACGAGCACACCTACGGAAACGTCGACGCCGACCATCACGGACACGCCGACGATCACGCCGACTCCGACGGTCACGCCAACCTCCACTGATACGGCGACCCCGACGGCGACGTTCGAGCCGTCGTCGGTCTGCTATGTGGTTGCAGATGCTGGTGGTGGAAACGGCGGTGACGATCTTCTGGCTCAGGTCGACAAGACATCCACGGGGCCTGATGTTCCGATTGGCACCGGTACCGGAACCAATTTGATTGAGGCCATTGCCTACCGATCCAGCACAGGTGTTCTTTACGGCGCCAACGGGAATCAGCTCGGAACGATCGACGAAGGGACTGGTGTTTTCACCGCGACTTCGAGCACGTTCGGCACGGGCAACGGTTCGCTGGGTGCCATTACGTTCTCCGACATCGATGGTCTGGCTTTCGATCCAGTCAGCGGAATTTTGTACGGAAGTGTCCGCCTCACGACCGGTGATGATCTGTTGATCCAGATCGATCCGAGCACGGGAGCGCATGTTGCGGACGCCTTCGGGACCAATATCGACTACGTCGTGATGCCCGCAACTCTCGGACTGGGCGATATCGACGACATCGCTGTCGATCCTTCGGATGGCCAGATGTACGCGATTGCCAACAACGGGGGCGTTAGCGATCGTCTGGTCCAAGTCAACAAAGCTACGGGCGCTACCACGGACGTCGGGCTGATTGGGATTGCCGATGTCGAGGGGCTGGCTTTCGATCCGGATGGGACACTGCGTGCGACGACGGGAAGTGCCTCTGGGACGACGAGCAATCGTCTCTACGTTTTAAACAAAACCACGGCCGCGGCAGGTGCATTTATTCAACTCAACGCCGGATCCGACTACGAAGCTCTCGAATGTAACTTGGCAGTACCGACCCCAACGCCGACAGAGACATCGACAAGCACCCCAACTGGAACGCCGACGGAGACGCCGACTCAGACCCAGACGGAAACGCCAACGAACACGCCGACTCAGACCCCGACGAACACGCCAACAGAGACGCCGACAGAGACGCCGACGCAGACGCCAACGAACACGCCGACTCAGACGCCGACGAACACGCCAACCAATACGCCGACAGAGACGCCAACGAATACGCCAACCCAGACGCCGACGAATACGCCGACCAATACCCCGACTCAGACGCCGACGAACACGCCAACGAACACCCCGACTCAGACACCGACGAACACCCCGACCAATACGCCGACTCAAACGCCGACGAACACCCCGACTCAGACGCCGACGAATACACCGACCAATACGCCGACTCAGACGCCGACCAACACCCCGACCAATACGTCGACTCAAACGCCGACGAACACCCCGACCAATACGCCGACTCAGACTCCGACGAATACTCCGACGAACACGCCAACTCTGACGCCGACCAGCACACCGACGAACACGCCGACTCAAACGCCGACGAACACCCCGACGAACACGCCGACTCAAACGCCGACGAACACCCCGACGAACACGCCGACTCAAACGCCGACGAACACCCCGACCAACACGCCGACGCAGACGCCGACCAATACGCCGACGAACACCCCGACGAATACGCCAACGCAGACGCCGACGAACACCCCGACCAATACGCCAACTCAGACCCCGACGAACACCCCGACCAATACCTCGACGAATACCCCGACGAACACCCCGACCAATACGCCAACTCAGACCCCGACGAATACTCCGACGAACACGCCAACTCAGACCCCGACGAATACTCCGACAAACACGCCAACTCAGACGCCGACCAATACGCCGACCAGCACGCCGACGCAGACGCCGACTAATACCCCGACCAACACACCGACGCAGACGCCGACGAATACCCCGACCAACACGCCGACGCAGACGCCGACGAACACTCCGACGAACACGCCAACGAACACGCCGGTGCCACCGACAGCAACGGCGACGGCGACCGATACGCCAGTACCGCCGACAGCGACGTCGACCGTGACCGATACGCCGACTAGCACGCCGACGAATACGCCAACTCAGACCCCGACGAACACCCCGACCAACACGCCAACGCAGACGCCGACGAACACCCCGACCAACACGCCAACTCAGACCCCGACGGACACCCCGACCAACACGCCGACTCAGACGCCGACGAACACCGCGACCAACACGCCAACTCAGACCCCGACGAACACCCCGACCAACACGCCGACGCAGACGCCGACGAACACTCCGACCAGCACACCGACTCAGACGCCGACGAACACCCCGACCAACACGCCGACGCAGACGCCGACGAACACTCCGACCAACACGCCAACGAACACGCCGACCAGCACGCCGACGCAGACGCCGACGAATACCCCGACCAACACACCGACGCAGACGTCGACGAACACCCCGACCAACACGCCGACGCAGACGCCGACGAACACTCCGACCAACACGCCAACGCAGACGCCGACGAACACCCCGACCAACACACCGACGCAGACGTCGACGAACACCCCGACCAACACGCCGACGCAGACGCCGACTAATACCCCGACCAACACACCGACGCAGACGCCGACGAACACCCCGACCAACACGCCAACGCAGACGCCGACGAACACTCCGACCAACACGCCAACGAACACGCCGACCAGCACGCCGACGCAGACGCCGACGAACACCCCGACCAACACGCCAACTCAGACCCCGACGAACACCGCGACCAACACGCCAACTCAGACACCGACGGACACCCCGACCAACACGCCGACTCAGACGCCGACGAACACCCCGACCAACACGCCGACGCAGACGTCGACGAACACCCCGACCAACACGCCGACGCAGACGCCGACGAACACCCCGACCAACACGCCGACGCAGACGTCGACGAACACCCCGACCAATACGCCGACGCAGACGCCGACGAACACCCCGACCAACACGCCAACTCAGACCCCGACGAACACCCCGACCAACACGCCGACTCAGACGCCGACGAACACCCCGACCAACACGCCGACGCAGACGTCGACGAATACCCCGACCAACACGCCGACGCAGACGCCGACGAACACCCCGACCAACACGCCAACGAACACGCCGGTGCCACCGACAGCAACGGCGACGGCGACCGATACGCCAGTACCGCCGACAGCGACGTCGACCGTGACCGATACGCCGACTAGCACGCCGACGAATACGTCGACGCAGACCCGGACGAACACTCCGACAAACACGCCAACTCAGACCCCGACGAACACGCCGACGCCGACGTCGACCAACACCCCGACCAACACCCCGACGAACACGCCGACGCAGACGCCGACCAACACGCCAACGAACACGCCGGTGCCACCGACAGCAACGGCGACTGCGACCGACACGCCAGTACCGCCGACAGCGACGTCGACCGTGACCGATACGCCGACTAGCACGCCGACGAATACGCCAACTCAGACCCCGACGGACACCCCGACCAACACGCCAACTCAGACGCCGACGAACACCGCGACCAACACGCCAACTCAGACCCCGACGAACACCGCGACCAACACGCCAACTCAGACCCCGACGGACACCCCGACCAACACGCCGACTCAGACGCCGACGAACACCGCGACCAACACGCCAACGCAGACCCCGACGAACACCCCGACCAACACGCCGACGCAGACGCCGACGGACACTCCGACCAACACGCCAACGAACACGCCGACCAGCACGCCGACGCAGACGCCGACGAACACCCCGACCAACACACCGACGCAGACGTCGACGAACACCCCGACCAACACGCCGACGCAGACGCCGACGAACACTCCGACCAACACGCCAACGCAGACGCCGACGAACACCCCGACCAACACACCGACGCAGACGTCGACGAACACGCCGACCAACACGCCGACGCAGACGCCGACTAATACCCCGACCAACACACCGACGCAGACGCCGACGAACACCCCGACCAACACGCCGACGCAGACGCCGACGAACACTCCGACCAACACGCCAACGAACACGCCGACCAGCACGCCGACGCAGACGCCGACGAATACCCCGACCAACACACCGACGCAGACGTCGACGAACACCCCGACCAACACGCCGACGCAGACGCCGACGAACACCCCGACCAACACACCAACTCAGACACCGACGGACACCCCGACCAACACGCCGACTCAGACGCCGACGAACACCGCGGCCAACACGCGAACTCAGACCCCGACGAATACCCCGACCAACACACCGACGCAGACGTCGACGAACACCCCGACCAACACGCCGACGCCGACGCCGACGAACACCCCGACGAATACGCCAACGAACACGCCGACCAGCACGCCGACGCAGACGCCGACGAATACCCCGACCAACACACCGACGCAGACGTCGACGAACACCCCGACCAACACGCCGACGCAGACGCCGACGAACACCCCGACCAACACGCCGACTCAGACGCCGACGAACACCGCGACCAACACGCGAACTCAGACCCCGACGAACACCCCGACCAACACGCCGACTCAGACGCCGACCAATACGCCTACGAACACGCCGACGGACACGGCAACGGAGACTCCGACTCCGACGCCGCTGCCAAACGGCGTGATCGGCAATCGGGTATGGCTCGACGAGGATGGTGACGGAGATCAGGATCCGGGTGAGGACGGGATCGCTAACGTAACCGTCGAGCTACTCGACGACATGGGGATGGTGATTGCGTCGACGGTAACCGATACCGATGGCGGCTACCTTTTTACCGATCTGCCGCCCGGTGACTACACGGTTCGCGTCGATCCGATGTCGACGCCGAGCGGACTCTCGGACAACCCGACTTTCGATGAAGATGGTATCGGCACGCCGCACGAGACCGACGTCAGCCTGGCGCTCGGCGAAGAGCATCTCACCGCCGACTTCGGATACAACTGGACCTCGCCCGACGAGACCAACACTCCCGGACCGGGTGCCACGGGGGCACTTGGTGACCGGATCTGGAACGATGCCGATGGTGATGGGGTCCAGGATTCCGGTGAATCCGGCATCGGCGGCGTCGATGTTCGCCTGCTCACCGACGACAACGGCGACGGGATCTACGGCGGCCCGGGTGATGCTCCGCCGTTGCTGGCGACGACGGCTGCCGACGGGACGTACATCTTCGATGGTCTAACGCCAGCTGCCTACGTCGTCGAGGTGGATGCGAGCACTCTACCGGCCGGTTTCGATCCCAATCCAACCGGAGATCCGGACATGGATGGGGACAACGTCTCCGAACCGATCGTCATTGGTCCGGGAGATGTGTTCTTGAACGCGGACTTCGGCTACACGATTCCCGGCGGCGGGGCGCACTCGATCGGCGATACGGTCTTCCTCGATGCCAACGCCGACGGTTCTCAGAACCCGGGCGAGAGCGGTATTCCGGGAGTCAGTGTCGCGCTCCTGGACGGAAATGGCATCGTCATCGCCACCACCGTCACCGATGCAGACGGCATGTATCTCTTTCCCGGACTTCCCGACGGTCCCTACACCGTCGTCGTCACCGATTCCGAGAACGTGTTGGGCGGGCTCGAGCCGACGGCCGACGCCGATGGGGGCAACGACGAGATGTCGAGCCTGAACCTGGCCGGCGCCGACGACCTGAACCAGGACTTCGGTTACACACCGCCGGGACACGGCCCGGGAGATGGCTTGATCGGCGACACGGTCTTCCTCGACGTCAACGGCAACTCGATGCCCGACGCCGGAGAAGGGCTCGAGGGCGTGGTGGTCGAGCTGCTCGACGACATGAACATGGTGATCGCCACGACGAGCACCGATGAGAACGGAAACTACTACTTCGGCGGGCTGGACCCGACGGGGACCTACACGGTGCGAGTCGACCCATCGACACTGCCGGCTGGGGTCACCAACACGGTCGACCCCGATGCGGGGACTCCGAACCAGTCGACGATCGACCTGTCGGTCGATCCCGACGGGACTAACGATGGAATCAACGTCGATCAGGATTTCGGTTACAGGCCGGCCAACCCCAACACGATTGAAGGGACGTTGTGGGAAGACCTCGATGCAGACGGAACCCTCGAGGGTGGTGAAGCCGACCGCTTTGCGGGTGTTACCGTGGTTTTGCGCGATGCCGACGGCAACATCGTCGGCAGCACGGTGACAGACGCCGGCGGCGACTTTTCCTTCACCAATCTCCCGGACGGTGACTACACGGTGGAGGTGATGGACACCGAAGGTCTCTTGAGCGGCTACTGGCACTCGGATGGCCCCAGTGACGGCAGCGACAACAACAGCCAGGTCCTCAGCTATCCGGTCAGTGTGTCGGGCGGCGAAACCGACAGCACGGCGGACTTTGGCTTCTATGCCGACGGTGCAGCGGTCGGAAACCGAGTCTGGTTGGATCTCGACGAAGATGGTCACCAGGATGCCGGCGAGCCTGGCGTCGCCGATGTGCCTGTCGTGCTGACGATCACCTACCCGGGCGGCGTCCAGGTCGTCGTCGTCACGCGCACCGGGCCCGACGGACACTACGACTTCTCCAACCTCATCGACGAGGACTACAACGGCGACGGAAGCCCGGGTGAGCCGACCTTCGAAATCTCCTTTCCGCTGCCCAGCGGCTTCGCGCCCAGCCCGGTCGGAGCTGCCGGCCCAGCCGTCGACTCCGACGATCACGACGGTACCCCGGCCACACCGATCAAGGGGCAGACCAATACGACGCTGCTGCCGAACCCGGCCAGCGAGACTGTCATCTCGCGCATCGACTTCGGTATCTTTCCGGTCGTCGACGTGTCGCTGACCAAGACCTTCACTCCGAGCAACCCTGAACCGGGTGAGGAGCTGACGTTCATCCTCACGGTATCCAATGCCAACGACGCCAGCGAGGCGACCAACGTCGAGGTGACGGACGTGGTGACGGCCGGTTTCGCCTATGTCGGCGGAAGCATCGGCGGCGGTGACGTTGCCGACGAGAGCGGTGCGCCGACCCTGCGCTGGACGATCAACAGCCTGCCGCCCGGTTCGAGCGTGCAGCTCACCTTCCGCGCCGTCATCGTCGGGGTTGGCGGTCTGCGCAACTTCGCCGAGGTGACGAGCACCGACCAGACCGACCGGGACTCGGTACCGTCGAACGGTGACGACGGCAATGGGCCGGACGAAGACGACGACGACGTGGTCATCGTCACGCCGTTCGTTCCAGCGCCTGCACCGGCCCTCGGTCCGTTTGGCGTGCTCGCCGCGGTCTTCGTCCTGCTGGGGGTTTCGCGCCGGCGTTGGCGCCGAAGTTGAGCGTGACGCTCCAAAACTACGATCTTCGACTGCAAGAGGAGGAACATCATGTCCAAACCGAAGTACCTAGCGTTCGTGTCTCTCTCGCTTCTTCTGTTGCCGCTCGCGCCAGGCGTGTTGGTTGCGGAGGACACAACCTCGGAGGAGGATTGCCGTTCGGGCTGCAGGGTCCAGGCGATGAGTTGCTTGCAGGGCAGCCGCCAGTCTCGCCGCACTTGCAGGAATGCGTGCCGGGAAATGAGGCCTGGGCGGGAGCGCGGTGCGTGTATGCGTGCGTGCGCGCGAAGGCCGCGCACCGAGCGGCAGGAGTGCCGCCGGGTTTCGTTCGAATGCAGGAGCTCATGTGGTAACGCCACGACGTGTGTGAGCGAGTGCGGGGCAATCGCTCGCGAGTGTTCGTCAGCCGCGAGAAGTGTTGCCGACCTTTGTCGCAGCTCGTGTCGCGACGCCGCCGAGGACGAACGGGTCGTCTGTGGGGCGGCGACTACCACCGAGGAGTGTCGAGAAGAGGTCGGCGAGAATCTCGGTGCCTGTTTGACTGAGTGCAGCGCCGCACGGCGCGCTGCCGTTGCTGCTTGCGCGGATGGCTTTGGTGGGTGCAAGAGCCTCTGCCGCCCCGAGAGTCCGGATGATGACGAGGTTGTTGCCGAATGAAAAACGGGCCGCCCCGATTGGGGCGGCCCGTCGTTGAGTTGAGGGGTCGGTCGATCTACTGACAATCGGGATCGGCCGCGTCGACCAAGGTGTCGCAGTCGTTGTCGACCAGATCGGTGCACGTGGCATCGCCCATCGGTCCTTCCGTGGTGCCGGCTTCGATTGTACAGGTGGAGCTGCAGCAGTCACCGTCGGTGGTGTTGCCGTCGTCGCAGAACTCACCCGGCTGCAGGATACCGTTGCCGCACACCGCAACGTCACCGGCGATGCCATCGGAAAGCTCGCTCAGGGCGACTTCGTAGCAGCCGCGGATGCACTTCGTGTCGATCACTCCCGCCCCGTCGATGCAGACGTCACAGGGGGCTTCGGTCTGGGGCACGACGCGGCCGGTTCCACCGTCGGTCATCTGGTCGCCAATGCACTTTGCGATCTGATCCAGCTTGCGCTTGGCCGTTTGGGTCTGCGTCGCGCGGCACGCTACGGAGTCGAGGCCGGCATCGATGCACTTGCGGCGAACCAACGCCAGACGCTTCTTGGCGAAGAGCGCCGCGGCGCGGCCGAAGCGCTTCTGGCATTTCACCTGATCTTTGAGGAGATCGAAGTCGACACCCTCGCCGTTGGGTGGATCGACCTGCTGGTCGTTCAGCGCGTGAGAGAAAGCCAGGATGGCCTCACTGAAATCCCCGGGGTCACAGTTCGGCGGCTCGGGAAAGCCCGCGTCCTTGCATTTGAGTGCCGCTTCGACACCGCCCTTCTTGAGGATGAGGAAGTTGCATTTGGCGCGCTTGATCAGCGTTTTCTTGACCCACTTGAAACATTCCTTGTCGATCGCGGCGATTGCTTTTGATTCTCGAACGGTGATGTCGGCGGTGAGTGTTACCGCACCTGTGATGTCGGCGGCGGTGACGAAGACGGTCGTCGTGCCGCGTGCGCTGACCGAGACTCCGTCCGTGCCACTTGCGGCGACGTTGATCACGCAACTCCCCTCCGGTGGGTTCATGCCACCTTTCTCCATTAGGATCTCGGCCGTGACGGTGCCCGCATCTGGGTAGGCGCCGGTGACGTCCGGAGTGTCGGCGGTGACGTTCAAAACGGTGCACTTGACGCCGTTCCCGGTGGCTTCGGTGCTGAAGCTGGGCTCCACCGTCAGGTCCTGCTCGGTGATGCCCGGGATGGCGGCCGCGAAGGTGATCTGCCCTTGGAAGCTCACGGTGCCTTGTACGTCCAAAGACTTCGCGGGATGCGCCCCCCACGTGCACAGGCACACTGACGCGGCTACGAAGAAGAAGACATGTTTTTTCATGACCAAACTCCCCTCTGTTTGTCCGATTGCCGAACCGATCGGTACACGACTCTGTGACGAATCCCGCGTTTTGACCCCGGGGTCAAGAAAATTCGTGGATCGGGGGGGGGGGGGGGCGTCGATGAGCTCGACAAAAGTCGCACTAAAACAGGTGTTTGAAGCGCCTCTTGCTGCGAAGAAAAAAAACGAGGCGAAGAAAGTCCTCGCCCCGCATGTCGGTTCGTTGGGGAGTGCTCAGCTGGCGCCGGCTCGTTGTAGCTCGTCGTCGATGATGGCCTTGAAGCGCGGGAAAGGCTGGGCGCCACTGAGGAAGCGGGCGTTGGTGGAAAAGGCCGGAGTGCCGGTGACGCCGACCGACTGTCCTTCGGTCACGTCGCCGCGCACGCGCTCGACGGTTCTCTCGTTGTAGTGGCAGTTGGCAACGCCGAAGACAACGAGTTGGGCATCGTTGAGCCGTTCGTTCCCCACCAGGCTTCCGCCTTCGGGGTGGCCGCCGTTGGCTTGCTTGCTGCGAATGCTCGATGCAGATGGCGCTTCGGTTGAGTTCGGTTCAGACGATTACTTCAAGAGCCCGAGTTGAGTCGAGATCGTCGGGTAGTAGAGCGGAGATCCGGCGGTCCAGGGTCGCCAGCCGCCCGCCGTGGGCGAGGGCGATCGCCAGCAGGTGAGCGTCGGTAACCTGTCGGTGGCCGACGACTCGATGGATGTCGACGTACTCGGACTCGGTGAAGTCGGTATCGTCACTCCAAAATGAGTGGCTGGGGCGAACGGTCATTTGCCCGAGGAGTGCCAGCGCTTCGGCGGTGGTCCGCGCCTCGGGAATGACCTGCGGGTTGGCGGAGACCCGGATGAACCCGCTCTGCGTGACCCCGCAGGTGGCCCATCCGGCTCCCTCGTTCGCACTGAACCATTGGCGCGCCTCTTTGTGATGAAGATGATTGGGCCAGGCGAGTGCGATCAGAACGTTGATGTCCAGCAGAGCTATCATGCATCGGTGTCGTTGGCGGACTGCACGGTCTCGGCCGTGATCAGCGGCGCATCTTCCGACACTCGAAACACCGGCAGATCGTTGCCCTCTCGCTGGTAGGGGCGCGGCCTGAGGCCTCGCCGCATGAGGTCGGATACGACCTTGCCGAGCGTTCGGTTCTCCGACCGCGCCAAACTCTTGGCTGCGAGCAGCACATCGTCGTCGATGGCAATGGTGGTGCGCATGAACCATGGTTAGCATCGTGATGTTATGATGACAAGATGCGTAAGGGCAAAAAAACGGGGCGAGGAAAGTCCTCGCCCCGCATGCCGATTTGTTGGGATGTGCTCAGCTGGCGCCGGCGCGTTGCAGCTCGTCGTCGATGATGGCTTTGAAGCGCGGGAAAGGCTGGGCTCCACTGAGAAAGCGGCCGTTGATGAGGAAGGCCGGGGTGCCGGTGACGCCGACCGACTGACCTTCGGTCATGTCGCCGCGTACGCGTTCGGCGGTCTTCTTGTTGTCATAGCAGTCGGTGAACTTGTCCACGTCGACGCTCGTTTCCTTCAGAGCCTCGAGAGTCTTTTCTTTGATGTTCTCCGGCGTCAGCGCGCGCTGGTTGTCGAAGTAGTAGCTGTAGAGCAGCCAGAAGGCACTCTCGTCCTGATCGTAGGCGCACTCACCGGCGATTCCCGAAGCCTCGGCCCATTTGTGGAAGGAGAGCGGGAAGTTCTTGTAGACGACCCGTACCTTGTCGCCGTATTCCTTGAGCACTTGATTCTTCAACGTGTTGTAGGCGCGCGAGCAGTACGGGCATTGGAAGTCCGAGAACTCGACGATGGTGACCTTGGCATCCTTGGGACCCTTCGAGGGGTTGCCGTCGAGGGTCAGCTTCTTCATGACGGCGGCGAACGGATCGGAGGTGACGTCTTCGATGCCACCGACGGCGGTTCGGTTGCGATCGACGCCGCTGAAGACGACGTACTTGCCGTCTGGCGACATCAGAATGTCGACGTCTTGCTGGCTCTTGCCACCCGAAGACAGCTTGATCGTGGCCTGCTTGGTTCCCGGTAGCTTGGAGTCCTTGATGTCGGCCAGCGACGCTTCGACGTTGGGCGGCAGATTGGCTTTGCGGCGGTAGTAGTCCAGGACCTTCTTCTGCGCCTCGTCGTCGAGGGCGGCTGCGACCGCTGGTAACAGTGTCGCGACGCCGAAGAGTCCGGCGATGGTCACGATGAACGTACGTTTGAAGTGTGCAGGAATTCCCACGATTCCTCTCCTCTCGTGAAAGTGTAAGCGGCTAGCATCGCTCGCCTGCCGCGGTCAACTCGTTCATTGGCTTCGCAACCCTCCTGTAGCCCGCCTTTTCGGTACCTGCAATGCTGTGCTAGCCTTGCATTCCTGCCACTTCTCTGTCCCGCCGCGGCTTCCATCGCACCTACCCGTTTTCCGGAAGTATTTGAGAAGTAGGATGAATTTCGAATAGTCGCGTTGGTTGAAGATGGCGCCACCACCTACGATGTACTACCCCTTGAATCTCAATCTCGAAGACCGGCGCTGTCTCGTCGTTGGCGGCGGGCCGGTGGCCGAGCGCAAGGTCGAGTCGCTGATCGCGGCCGGCGCGCGGGTCGTCGTCGTCGCCGAGACTGCCGTCGATTCGCTGCGAGCGCGCGCCGCCGCCGGCGAGATCGAGCTCCACCTGCGGCGCTACGAGGCGGCGGATTTGGATTCGACGACGTTGGCTTACGCGGCGACCGAGAACGAGGATCTGCACCGGCGGATCGCCGCCGATGCGCGGGCGCGGGGTGTGCTTCTGAACGTCGTCGATCGACCGCATTGGTGCGACTTCATCGTTCCCTCGATTGCGCGCCGCGGCGATCTCGTCATCTCGGTCTCGACCTCCGGCAGGAGTCCGGCGATGGCCCGCCGCCTTCGTCTCGACCTCGAGAGGGCGATCGGTCCGGAGTACGAAAGGACGATCGATCTCTTCGACCGGCTGCGCCGCGATCTGACCGGCCGCGGTTGGTCGCTCGAGCGACGCAAGCGAGTGTTCGACGAACTGCTCGAGACCGGCGTCCTCGATGCCGTTCGCGAAACCGACAGCGATGCCGTCGATCGGCTTCTCACCAGGCACACCGGAGGCGAGGTTTCCGTCGCCTCGCTGGGGTGGGGGGAGAGCTGAAGTGGATCTGCTGTTGCTCGCCGCCGCGCTTGTGCTGTACCTCCTGGCGACGGCCGCCTTCGTCACCCATCTGATGCTATCGAGTGATTCCGCCCGCCGCGCGGCGCTCGCCGCACTGGCGGCGGGGTTCGTGCTCAGCACCGGCGCTCTGATGGCGCGCGCCGGGCAGGCGATGGGGCTACAGCTCACGCACGATCAACTCGCCATCCTCGCCTGGTTTCTCGTTGCTGTCTATTTGCTCCTGCAGTTTCGCTATCGTTTGGCCGTCGTCGGCGCTCTGGTATCGCCGCTGGCGTTCTTGCTCACTCTGGCCGCCTACGTCGTCTACTCCGGCGATGCCGACCTGTCGGGCTCGCTGGGCAGTGCGTGGCTGCCCGCCCACGTTGCGCCGGCCTTTCTCGGCTATGCCATTCTCGTCGTCGCCGCCTGTTTGAGCTCGATCTACCTGCTGCAAGAGCGCCAGTTGAAAGCAAAGCGAGTTTCGGCGCTGGCCGGCCGGCTGCCTTCCCTGGAGACCTTGGACGATCTCTCCTATCGCTGTGTCGTTTGGGGCTTTGCGCTGTTCACGATCGGCATCGTGACCGGTGCCGTGCTGTCGAAAGTCGCCTGGGGTACGTTCTGGTCCTGGGAGCCGGTGCAGATTCTCTCTGTCCTCGCCTGGCTTCTCTACGCGTTGCTGTTGCAATCGCGTGCCGTCGGTTGGCGCGGTCGCCGTGCCGCGACTCTGACCTTGGCCGGTTTCGTCTTGTTGGTCGTGTCGTTTCTCAGTCTCAGTCTCGGCCTGTCGCACGGGAGCGCCGTCGGGTGATGGATCGGGACGTTCTGGTCGTCGGGCTCAACCACCGCTCGGCTCCCGTCAGCGTGCGCGAGAGCCTGGCGCTGAGCGGTGACGGTGTCGACGATATCAACCGCCAGCTCTGCGCCCTCACCGGAGTCGACGAAGCGGCCGTCGTTTCGACCTGCAACCGGGTCGAGGTGATCGCCTGCGCCAACGATGCGGAACGCACGAGCGCCGAGATCGTCGGCGTGTTTCGCGCCCGCCAGCCCGAGGCGGCGGTTGATCTCGGCGAGTTGCTCTACACCCATCGCGACCGCGAAGCGGTCCGGCACGTCTTTCGCGTCGCCGCCAGCCTCGACTCGATGGTCGTCGGCGAACCGCAGATCCTCGGTCAGCTCAAGGATTTCTATGCCCGGGCGGCCGAAGTGGGATCGACCGGTACGGTGCTGCACCGCTGCTTTCACAAGGCCTTCTCGGTCGCCAAGCGCGTGCGCACGGAAACGGCGATCGCGACGCGGGCGGTTTCGGTCGGCTCGGCGGCGGTCGAGTTGGCGACCCGGATCTTCGACCGCTTCGAGGACAAAGCGGTGATGCTGATCGGTGCCGGCGAGATGGGTGAGCTGGCGGCGCGGCAACTCGCGGCGGCTGGAGTCGGCGGGTTGATGGTGACCAACCGCACCTTCGATCGCGCCGTCGACGTCGCGCGCGATCTCGGTGCGACGCCGATCCCCTTTGAGCGCTTTCCGCGCTACCTGCCGATGGCCGACATCGTCATCGCTGCCACCGCCGCCGAAGGATTCGTGCTGACTCGTGACCAGGTTCAATCCGCTCTGCGCGATCGCAAAGGCAAGCCCGTTTTCTGCATCGATGTGAGCGTTCCGCGCAACCTCGACCCGCAGATCGACGAGCTCGACAACGTCTACCTCTACGACGTCGACGATCTGTCCGAAGTGGCGCAGGAAAACCTCGAAGAGCGTGCGCGCGAAGCGGGAAAGGCGGAGCAGATCGTGCTCGCCGAGGTGGAGTCGTTCTGGCGCTGGTTCTCTCAGCTCGAGGTCGTGCCGACGATCGTCGCTCTGCGCGAGAAGGTCGAGCGCATCGCCCAAAGCGAGTTGCAGCGAACACTTGCGGGTTTTGGCGCCATCTCGGAGGAGCAGCGAGCCACGTTGGAAGCGATGAACGCTGCCATGGTGAAGAAAATTCTTCACGCACCGATCTCGCGATTGAAGCAAGAAGATCGCCGCGACGAGCTCTTCTATGTCGACGCCCTTCGCGCGCTCTTCGACCTGCGAGAGCCGGAAGACTCGTGAGGTTGCGGGTTGGAAGCAGAGCCAGTGCGCTGGCCCGGGCGCAAACAGCCTGGGTAGTCGATCGCCTGCGCGAGGAACATGCGGATCTCGAGGTCGAGGTCGTACTCATCAAAACCTCGGGCGACCGAATCCGCGACACACCATTGGCTCAGGTCGGTGGCAAGGGGCTCTTCGTCAAGGAGATCGAGTCGGCGCTCCTGGCCAACGAGATCGATTGCGCGGTACATTCGATGAAGGACCTGCCGGGACAGATTCCCGCCGCGTTGACGATTGCCGCGGTCCCGGCGCGCGAAGATCCGCGCGACGTGATGGTGACGCACCAGCCGGGAGTTTGGCCCGACTCGATGCGCGGCTTGCGCGTCGGAACTTGCAGTCCGCGCCGCGCTGCCCTGGTGCGCGGGATGGGCCTCGGGGTCGAGATCGTCCCACTGCGCGGCAACGTGGAAACTCGACTGACCAAGGTGAGTGGCGGTGCCGTCGACGCGACGCTGCTGGCGGCGGCGGGTTTGCGCCGCCTCGGGCTGTCGCCGGCCAACCGAGTCGAGGTCGCCACCGATGAACTGATCCCCGCCGTCGGTCAGGGCAGTCTTGCCATCGAGGCGCGACGGGGCGAGCACACAGCGCTGCTTGCGGCAATCGAGGATCGCGACAGCCGCATCGCTGCTGATGCCGAACGATCGTTCCTCGCCGGCATCGGTGGCGATTGCGTTTCGCCGATTGCCGCGTTCGCCTCGGTCGGCGGTTCGCGCTTGCGCCTCGATGCCGTCATCGCCCACCCGTCGGGCGCACCGGTCGTCCGCGATCGCGAGGAGGGGGCCTGTGCGAATGCGGCGGAGATCGGCTCGCACCTGGCCGAGCGCATGCTCGATGCGGGTGGCGCGCGTATCCTCGCAGAGTTGGACGACTCGGTATGACAGCAGTCGGCTGCGTCTCTCTGGTTGGTGCCGGTCCCGGCCACCGCCGTTTGATAACGATCGAAGGAGTGCGCCGATTGGCCGCCGCCGACGTCGTCATCTATGACTATCTCGCCAACCGTCGCTTGCTCGACTACGCACCGCCGCGGGCCGAGAGGATTCTCGTCGGCAAACACGGCGGCGGTCAGTCGGTGCCGCAGTCGGCGATCCATGAGTTGCTCGTCGACTCCGCCATGCAGGGCAAGCAGGTCGTGCGTTTGAAGGGCGGCGATCCGTCGGTCTTTGGGCGGATGACGGAGGAGTTGCGCGCCCTGGCCGCGGCTGGGGTGCCGTGTATCGTCGTGCCGGGTGTTTCCTCGGTGACCGCGGTGCCTGCCTACGCCGGTATCCCGTTGACCGATCGCGACCGGGCGTCTTCGTTTACGGTGTTGACCGGTTACGAATACCCCGGCAAAGAGCAGCCGGGGGTGCGCTGGGATGCCTTGGCGCGCGCCGGTGGAACTTTGGTGTTGCTGATGACGACGCGGCAACTGCGCACCAACATGGCACGCCTGGTCACCAACGGACTGGCCTCGGATACGCCGGTCGCATTGGTACACTGGGGAACCATCGCGCAGCAGCGCGTCGTTACCGGCACGGCGGCGACGATTGCCGATCTCGCCGATGCGCAGGCGATACAACCGCCCGCGCTCGCCATCGTCGGCGAGGTCGTCGAGCTCAACGACGAGCTCGATTGGCGCCGGCACATGCCTCTGTCCGGCCGCACCATCGTCGTTACGCGTCCGCGCGCGCAGGCCGCCGAGTTGGTCGACGCGCTCGAAGATATGGGGGCCGACGTATGGCCGCTGCCGACGATCGAAATCGTCGATCCGCAGACCTGGGCGCCTGTCGATGCGGCCATCGAACGGATCGAAGACTTCGATTGGCTCGTTTTCACCAGCGTCAACGGCGTTGATCGATTTTTTGATCGCTTGATGCGATGTGGTCGCGATGCGCGTGTTCTGCATGCAACCCACCTGGCAGCGGTCGGCCCGGCGACCGGTCGGGCGTTGGGCGAACGCTGCCTTTCGGTCGACGTCATTCCGGGGGAGTTCCGCGCCGAGGGGGTCGCTGCGGCGATGGACGAGATCGGTATTCGCGGTGCGAAAGTTCTCCTGCCACGTGCCTCCGCGGCGCGCGATGTGCTTCCCCGTATGCTCGAAGATTCCGGCGCCGTCGTCGAGGAGGTGCACGTCTACGATACGGTCCCGGCCAAGAACGATCTCGCTGAGGTTCGCGCCCTGCTCGGCGAAGGGCGGTTGGACATGGTGACGTTTACGAGCTCGAGCACGGTGAAGAACTTCTTCGCATTGTTGAACGAAAACGATCGGCAGAGTCTGCGCCAGACGGCGCTCGCCTGTATCGGTCCGATCACGGCCGACACCGTGCGTTCGCTCGGTTTCGACGTCGCGGTCAGCGCCGACGAGTACACGGTCGAAGGCTTGCGCAGCGCAATCGCCGCGTATTTCTCTAGGTTCGATCGCAGCGAAGCAGACGGTTGAGCAGGAGGGCATGGCATGGAATTTCCGATCCATCGCGGGCGCCGCTTGCGGCGCAGTGAAACGCTGCGCCGTATGGTGAGAGAGACCCGTTTGAGCGTCGACCAGCTCATCCTGCCGCTCTTCGTCGTGCCGGGCGAGAAGATCACCAACCCGGTGGCGTCGATGCCGGGTGTGCATCAGATGTCGATCGATCGGCTGGTCGAGGAGTGCCGCCAGGTGCGCGATCTCAGTGTTCCCGCCGTGATTCTGTTTGGTATTCCCGAATCGAAAGATCCCGAGGGAAGCGAAGCCTACAGCGACGATTCGATCGTCGCCCGGGCGGTACGGTCGATCAAGGAGGAGGTTCCCGACCTCGTCGTGATCACCGACGTTTGCCTCTGCGAGTACACCGACCACGGACACTGCGGCCTGATCGTCGATGGCGACGTCGACAACGATCCGACCGTCGAGCTGCTCGCTCGCGAAGCCCTCGTGCATGCGCGGGCCGGTGCCGACATCGTTGCGCCGTCGGACATGATGGATGGCCGCGTCGATGCAATTCGCGAGTTGCTCGACGAGGAGGGCTTCGAACACACACCCATCTTGTCGTATGCGGCGAAGTTCGCCTCGAGTTTCTACGGGCCGTTCCGCGACGCCGCACAGTCGACGCCGAGCTTTGGCGATCGGCGTTCGTATCAGATGGACCCGCCAAACGGCGACGAGGCTCTGCACGAGGTTGAAATGGATCTCGAAGAGGGGGCCGACATGGTCATGGTCAAGCCGGCGCTGGCCTATCTCGATCTGATCTGGCGCGTCAAGCAGACCTTCCACGTTCCGGTGGCGGCATACCAGGTGAGCGGCGAGTACGCGATGATCAAGGCGGCTGCGCAAAACGGTTGGCTGGACGAAGAGCGGGTCATGATGGAGAGCTTGATCGCCATCCGCCGCGCCGGTGCCGACATGATCCTGACCTACTTTGCCAAAGACGCGGCGCGACTCCTGCGTTCACGAGCTTGAGGGAAGCTACCCGGGTCGCGAAATCGACGTGATTCCGCCGCGGTGGTGAGCGGCTTGCAATTCTGTTACAATGAACCGATTAATCCAAGTGTCCGCCACGGCGGGCGCGAGCAGCAAGGAGAAGCTTAGTGGCGAGAGATGACCTCATTCAGATTGAAGGAACGGTAAAAGAAGTGATGAGTGGTGGCCTGTTCAAGATCGAATCGGAGCAGAAACAGGAATTTACCGCCAAGATCAGCGGCCGCATGCGGCGATATCACATCAAGGTGATTCCCGGTGACCGAGTTACGGTTGCCGTTTCACCCTACGATCCCACCCACGGTTTGATCGTCTATCGCAACAGTTGACCGGCCCCGGCTCTGATTTCGCCGCGGGTTGAACCCGCGTCAGAGTTCTCGCGGCTAGCCTCAAAGAGAAAATAATCCGCGAGGGAGAACGCGTCAGAG
The DNA here is from genome assembly GCA_965216585.1 of uncultured Binatia bacterium (SeqCode). Taxonomy (GTDB): domain Bacteria; phylum Desulfobacterota; class Binatia; order HRBIN30; family CADEER01; genus CADEER01. The sequence goes on from CBDCGC010000003.1 coordinate 3,992,931, forward strand.
AGTGCCAGATGTGGCCGAGCGCAGCTTTCGGCAAGCGGAGTGTAGTCCATCCTACATGAGCATTGCCGAGGGCGAGCACGGCCGCAGATGGCGCTCTATGGCGCGAGCTCGTGGCGTTTCTCGCCGTGGATTATTTTCTCTTTGAGGCTAGTAGCCGCGAAACTTTGGTTTGCGCTTGTCGCCAAGCGCGGCCATTCCTTCGCGCGCGTCGTAGGTCGAGGCGGCCATCGTGCACGCGACCTGCTCGTAGTCGTTCATCGCGTCCAGGGTCGAGCTGAGACCTTTGTGGATCTCGCGGCGGCCCAGGTCGATGCCGACGGCGGCGCCGGCGGCGATCTCACTCGCGTATTCGGTTGCGGCGGCGAGGTCGCCGCCTTCTTCGCAGAGCTCGTCGATCAAAGCGAAACGATGAGCTTCCTCGGCGCCGATGACGTCGGCCGTTTCCACCATGCGCAGTGCCATGGGCAGGGTCGTCACGCGCGGCAGAAAATACGAAATGCCGCAGTCGGGGGAGAAGCCGAGCTTGATCATGGCGGCGCACATCTTGGTCGTCGGGTCGGCGAAACGCCGATCGCAGGCGAGGGCGTAGCCGAGTCCGGCTCCCATCACCGGCCCGTGCAGGGCGGCGATGACGGGTTTTTCCAGGCCGACGATCGATCGCGTCAGCTCGGCAAATGGCCCGGCCGGGTTCTTACGCTGGTAGCGCGGCATTTTGCCCGTGTCGGACAGCCCGGGCAGGGGGCGTTCGCTGCCGCTGAAGAAGTCGGCATCGGCGCCGGAGCAGAAGCCGCGACCGGCGCCGCTGAGCACGACGGCGCGCACCTCGTCGCGAAAGCGCAAGTCGCGCAGCAAGTCGACCAGCTCCAGTGCCAGATCCCAGGTCATGGCGTTGAGCCGCTTCGGTCGATTGAGGAGAACGACGCCAACACCGCCACTTTGCTCGTACGAGTAGTCCATGGCCAGGAGTCCTTCTACTGGGTTTGTGACGCGCTTGGCGAGTGATTCGCGGTCGCCCCCGCATTTCCCGGCAATCGCGCCGCGACTTCTACACTGGCTACGTCCTTGCCCTCGTCGTCGGTGATGCGGGTCTCGAAATGCCAGCGACCGATGTCTTCACAGCTCAAGATGAGGAGTGGATTGTCGCCCGCACGGATGGCCAGCGCCAGTCGTTTCGGCTCGTCCCTCAGGCCGAGGGGTTCGCTGGTCAATTCCTCTCCGTTCAGCCAGATGCGCACGCGATCGGTGCCGTTGATTTCCAGGTTGGCGTCGAGCGCCCGATCACTGACGATCGTCGTCAGGGCGTAAGCGCACATCCATTCCGGATTGCGGTGGGCGATCTTTTCGGTGCGCCCGTAGGCGCCGTTCAGGTTGGTGCGGATGAACGGCGCGCGAATCTGCCGCCAGGTGACGCTCTCGCCATCGACGTTGACGATCGGCTCCATGGAGAGTCGGTTGACGTCGATGAACGACTTCTCGATGCCGCTGTTGTCTTTGTTGTCGAAAGGACCGAGCGTCAGCCATGCGTCGAGGAAGCGTTTGCGGGACCGGATCTCGGTTACCAGAAAGGTCTCCTGTCCGCCCGGCGCGATGATCTCCTTCTTGATTTCGTAGTCGTCGAAGTAGTGGAGGTCTCGGCGGCGCAGTGCGTAGAGAATCTTGTCCTTGATTTCGTAGGCGCCGAAGTGGGCCGGGTCGGCGACGAAGTAGCCCAGGTCGTAGCGGCTGCGTCCTTTGTGAGGATCGAGCTGGCGGTAGAAACGGGCAAAGATCGGCGGCTGATTGGTGTCGGACGTGCTGATCATCATCAGCTCGTAATCGTCGCGCCGGGATTCCATGTAGCGGATGGCGGGTCCGTAGCCGTACTGAAAACCACCCGAGCCGGCGGCGACGTACTTCGGGTACTCTACGAAGTAGAGGTGGAGGTAGTTGCGAACCGCAGGAACGAACGAGAGGGCGGCGAAGGCAGCGACCAGGGCGACCTGCATGATGGTACCGACTCTCGACTGGCGCGTCAGCCAACCGAGCAGCCGCAGTGGCTCGACCAGGCCGGTGGCGGCGAGCAGCGCGAACGCCCCGGTGCCGACGAAGGAGCGAGAGGCCGAGGGCAGCTCGCGAATCATCGCCGCGCCGACTGGGAAGAGAACCAGCCACAGGAGGATGAGCTTACCGCGGCGGCTGGGGCGCAGGAGGCAGATCAAGGCGCCGAGGACGATGAGGACCTTGGCGCCCGAGATCCGGTTGTCCTTGGTGGTGATGACTCCGAAGTAGGGCAACTCGATCGGTCGGTCAAGGGAAATCCAAAGCGGTAGGAGCTCACCGTGGCCTCGCACCGAGTGTCGCTTGATCGGATCGCCCCTGACGAAGAGGAAGCCGTCCGAGAGATGGCGCCAGTAGTGTTGTTTGAAACGCGGTAGTTGCTTTCTTGCCTGGGCGATGACGGCGCGCGCTCGTTCCTTCAGCGACCCTTCGCTCGGCACGTCGAGCTTGACCCAGGAGATGTTCTGACCGTATCGCCAGGCGCGCGGCGTGTTCTGGTAGAAGTCGACGAAAGGGTAGGCGACGGCGATGCCGATCGCGGCGGCGAGCAGGGTCTGCATCCAACGCCGCGCCAGCTCGGGAACGTAGAGGAGCGCGAATCCGGCGATGAGGAGCGGGATGAACACCGCCGAAACGGCGTACGAGTAGAGGCACAGGGCCGATGTCGCCGCGGCCAGCGGCAGCGTCTTCCGGCCGCGCGTGTAGAGGAGCAGGAAGAGAATCGTCAGGCTGGCAAAAAAGCCGAACGAGACGAGCGAGAAGGCGATGCGACTGAATTGAATGTGCCACGGCATGAAGGCGAGGAAGACCGCCGCTGCCAAGCCCACCCACGGGCCCGAGAGGGCCCAGCCGGCGAAGAAGATGGTCGCCACCGTGGCGGTTCCATAGAGCGCCGCCGGCAAACGCGTCGACAGCTCGTTCAGGCCGAGGACTTTGACCGCCAGTGCGCCGGGGTAGATGTAGGTCGGATACTTGTACGCGGCGAAGGACCAGAAGAACAACGGCCAGGGTTGGTGATCCTCGGCGATGCCCGCTTCGGCAATGGCGAAGGAGTTGTAGCCGGAGGCGGCCTCGTCGCAGAACAGACCCGGAGGGTGGTTGCCCAGGTCGTAGAGGCGCAGCGCTGCCGCTGCGATGACCACGAGGGCGAAGGATGCAAAGACAATTCGTCGCTGACCAGCCGGCATGTCGTGGAAGCTCAGGGGCCCCAGTGGGTGGGCTCCAGGCCGGGTAGATTCTCGCCACGGTTCATCGCGCTTTACCTCAAAGAGGTTCACTCCTACCCCAAGCATGTGCCTCCGTCGATTGGAGGTCGCTGCGCAGGTGCGCGAGCTCGGGTCTTGCTCGAGCTTCTGCGTCGATTGGAATCGTCCCGCCGGTATATGAATAATGCGCTGCCATGCCAGCCGCAAAACAACGACTTCCCTTGCGCCTGTTCAACGGCGCCGCGCGACTCCTGCGCCGGCTCGGCGTCGGCAGTCGCGGCTTCGCCGCAGATGAACATTGGTTCCACGAGCAAGCGGCGCAGCGGGCGGGTTGCGACGATTTTGGCGACGAGTCGTATCAGACCGGGTTGCGGATCTTGCTGCAGGCGCTCGACCGCGAGGCGCGCCTGACGCCGTTTGGCCGGATGTCTCTACGCGCTCAACTGGTCGGAATCCTGGAGAATCGCCTGGTCGCTCAGAGGCACTGGTCGGCCGATCCATCGATTCTCGATAGGCCGATCGAGAAGCCGATCTTCATTCTCGGTCTGCCGCGCGCCGGTACGACGGCAATGCACCATCTGCTCGGCGCCGACCCGCACAACCAGGTGCTCGAGTACTGGATGGCGTCGGCACCGCGGCCGCGACCGCCGCGCGATGAGTGGAGCTCTCATCCCCTCTTCAAGAAGGCCGAGCGCGAGCTGGCGACGATGTACTGGCTCGACCCCAGCCTCAAAGCGGTGCACCTGATGACCGCCGATGGTCCCGAGGAGTGCCGCCACCTACTGCAACAGGGGTTCGCCGACGACACTTTCGCCTGCAACGCGACGATTCCGAGCTACTCGGAGTGGTATGCGGGCTGTGACATGCGGCCGGTGTACGAGCAGCACAAGAGACTACTGCAGCTCATTGGCTCGACCGACTCCGGCCGTGTCTGGTTGCTCAAGTACCCGGTCCACATGGGCAATCTGCGGACGGTCTTGCAGGTGTATCCCGACGCGCGCTTCGTCCAGACGCATCGCGACCCGACCAAGGTCATACCGTCGGTCTGTTCGCTGGTCGCCGGTTGGCAGGCGATGGCCGAGGAGGATTTCGATCGCATCGAGCTTGGCCGCTGGCAGCTCGAGCTGTGGTCGAGCCGCTTGAACGACGGCGTTGCGGTTCGCCGGGAGCTCGACGACGGCCGCTTCTTCGACCTCCACTTCGACGATGTGCAAAGCGACCCGGTCGCCGCCGTACGTCGCATGTACGAGCACTTTGACATCTCCATGAGTGAGGAAGGAGAGGAGCGCATGCGCGCCTGGCGGCAGGAGAATCCCCCCGGAAAGTACGGCCGGCACGAGTACACCGCTGCCGACTTCGGTCTCGACGATCGGGTGATGCTCGATGCCTTTGCGCCGTATCTCGAGCATTTCGATGTGCGGGTCGAAAGATGACGGCGTCGGAGAAACCGGTGTTTCAACGCCGTGCGCGCTCGCAGCGCGAGGCGGAGTTGCTCGACAAGGGCAAGCTCTACATGCCTGCGGGGCCGCGCAACCCGACACACTCGCCGCAGCACGCCATCATCGTCGAGCGCGCCCGCGGCGCGCGCATCGAAGATTGCAGCGGCAACGAGTACATCGACTACCTGCTCGGCTCAGGGCCGATGTTGCTCGGCCACGCCCACCCGGCCGTGGTGGCGGCGGTGCGCGATGCGCTGGAAGGCGGCTCGGCCTATCTGCTGGCCGGCGAAGCGTGTATCGAGCTGGCGGAGGAAATGGTGCGAGCCATTCCCTGTGCCGACAAGGTGTACTTTCAGAGCACCGGGACGGAGGCGACGTTCTTTGCCCTGCGCCTCGCCCGCGCCTTTCGCAAACGCGACAAGATTCTCAAATTCGAAGGTGGCTATCACGGCATGCACGACTATGCGCTGGTCAGCACGCAGTGGACCTTCGCGCCGGAGGACTACCCGCGACCGGTGGCGAATTCGGCCGGCATCCCCGCCAGCGCCCTCGCCGAGGTGTTGGTCGCGCCCTTCAACGACATCGAGACGACGGCGCGTATCGTCGAAGAGCATGCCGATGATCTCGCCGCGGTCATCGTCGAACCGATGCAGCGCACGATTCCGCCGCGCAACGGTTTCCTATCCGATCTGCGCGAGCTGACCCGGCGTCTGGAGATTCCGTTGATCTTCGACGAAGTGGTCACCGGTTTTCGGCTCGCCTATGGCGGCGCCCAGGAGTACTACGGCGTCGTTCCCGACCTCTGCGCACTCGGCAAGAGTGTTTCCGGTGGCCACCCGATTGGCGTTCTCGGTGGCCGCGCCGACATCATGGATTGTGCCGGTCCCGACAAGCTCATGCGCGGCGAGGGTGTCCTGCTGTCGGGTACGTACAGCGGCAATCCGATCTCGGCGGTAGCCGCACTCGCGACGATGAAGCAGCTGCGCCGGCCGGGGCTCTACCCGCAACTCTTCGAGCGAGGTCGCCGTTTGATGGAAGGACTCGCCACCGCGGCGGCAGAGCTGGGTGTCGATGCCGTCGTCTCCGGTGAGCCTCCAGTCTTCGATCTCTGGTTTGGCGGCGGCGATCTGGCCAATCATCGCGATGTCCTGCAGACCGACGGCGGCAAGCGTGCGCGGTTCGCCCAGGCGCTCATGGACCGCGGCGTCATCAAGGCCCATGAGAAGTTCTTCGTCTCGACCGCCCACAGCGACGCCGACGTCGACCAGACCATCGCTGCGGCGCGAGGTGCACTGACCGAAGTGTAGGTGTCTGCCTGCCGCCCGAGAGCGCATACCGCCGCTGACCCGGGTGTCAGGCGGTGAGCAACTCGGCGCGGACGACGTAGCGCAGTGGTCCCCCGGGTTGGATGGCGTCGAAGGGGTAGCAGGTGAGGAGGGTCAGGGTGGTGTCGCCGGTGTCGTCGAGAACCCGAACCGCATCGTCGTAGACGATGTGGCGGGCGGTGACGCGAAAACGCTGGCGGTCTCCGGCAGGTGTCTCCAGGGTGAGCACTTCGCCGGGGAGGATGTAGCGGAGGAACGAGAAGTGCGTGTCGCGATGACCGCTGAAGACGCAGTTGCCATCGCTGCCGGGCGATGCGGTTCCGTCGATGTGTCCGGGACCAAAGGCGAGGGTTCGGCCGCTCGCCCCGGCGAGGACGATGAGGTCGATGTCGCGCTCCGGCATGCGCAGCCGCGCAATCGGCCACGTGTCCGCCCATGGCCACGGTTTGACTCGCCTTTCACCGGCCGCCGTTTTGTCCCATGCGCGCGCCAGGAGTACCTGGGCCGCGATTGCTTTGATGGGAATCCACATCGCGTTCACAGCCAGCACCGCGGCGACGGCGATCGTCGCCAGCGCCAGTCGCCGGCGTGCTTGGTAGTCGTTTTCGATCGGTAGCTCGAGCATGATCCCCTCCATGGTCTTCAACCGGCGGTGCCGGTGAGCGTTCGCGATCGCCGCGGGTAGAGCAGCGCGGCGAAGAGTGACAGAGCCAAGGCGATGAGTGCGTGCAGCACCGCCGGCGTTGCCGTGCGCGGAAGTGTGCCGGCCGGGTGGTTGAGCGGCAGGGCTCGTTGGCGTGCCATTCCGGGCGGTGCGGTTGCCGATACGTCGATGGCGACGAGGCTGGTGTATTGCGAGACCAGATTGTGTTCCATCGCCAGCTCGATGACCTCTTCACGCACCTCGTCGCGGTCGGCGCCGAGAGCTAGATCGTCCATCAGGGACTCGATCTTCTGGCGCGCCCACAGGCGCCCGATCCCTTTGTCGGTACCCGGCCGCAACACGGGCGTCAGCTCCTCGGTGGCGGACCAGGGTTGGTCACCGGTCTTGCCGGTGACCTCGACCGTCTCCGGCAAGTAGGCGAGACGGGCGGTCACCACCAGGGGTTCGCCGCGGTAGAGATCGGGTGTGACGCGCGGAAACGTCTGTGGCCGTCCGGCGAGGTCGTTCCAATCGATATCGACGTCGGTCGCGGCGGCGCTTTCCAGTTTTTCGAAGAGCTCGTCCATGCGCTCGCTCATCTCTTCGACCGTGCTGATCGTGGTGTAGGTGCCGCGGCCGAAGTAGGCGGCCTTGCGCATGAAGTGGGAGTTCGGTGCCGAGCCGATGCCGACGGTGAAAAGTCGCGTGTCGCCGAGATCGTCGGCGACCTGGCGGAAGATCTCGGCTTCGTTGCCGACGGCGCCGTCGGTGATGAAGACGACCTGGCGAACCTCCGGCGGCGCTCCACTCGGCATCAGGGCGAGCTCGAGTGCGTCGGCGATGTTGGTGCCGCCGTCGGCGCTCAATCCATCGACGAAGGCCCGCGCTTCTTCGATGGTGTCGGCCGATGCGGCGACGCTGCGGCCGAAGAGGGAGTGCGCTTCGGAGTCGAAGTCGATGACGTCGAACCAATCCCCGGGGCGCAACTCGTCGAGCGCCAGGAGCAGCGACATTTTTGCCTGCTCGATCGGGTTGCCTCCCATCGACCCGGAGGAATCGATGACCAGCACGACCTCGCGCTCGATCGTTTCGGCAATCTCTTCTTCGCTCGGCGGCAGAACCATCAACAGCGCGTAGACGTCGCCCTCGACTTCTTCGTGAAAGACCGCGGTGGTGGGCGAGGTGCCGAGCTCGGGCCGCCAGGCGAGTACGAAGTCGCGATCGGCAAAGGTGTCGTTGCGCAGCGTGATCAGGTGGCCAGCCGCGTCGATTTCAGCGCTGTCGATTTGATGGGTTGGGCTGTAGATGGCGCGCAGCGGGACGCCGGCGTCGAGGCCCACTTCGAGGCGAACGGGGTTGATCGGATCGCCGGCGCGGATCGCTGAGCCGATTGGGTCGGCGGCGCTCTCGAGCGCTGCTGGGGTGGTCACCCCCTCGTCGGAAATCGGCGCTGCAAAGCGGGATGCGACGACGGTGGGGAAGCGCAGGCGGAATTCTCCGTTGTCGTAGCGCGCCAGGTGTTGCAGCTCGATGTCGATTTCGATGGATTCGTCGGGCCCGATGTTGGCGATGCTGGTTTGGAAGACGTTCGGGCGTTCTTGCTCGACGAGGGAAGCCTTGACGCCGCGGTCGCGCGCCTTTTCGTAGGTCTGTCGCGCCCGCTGGCGCTCCTGGATTCTCCCTTCGATCACCCGATCGCCGACGTACATGACGAGATGGTCCACTGCCGCCCCTTCCGGCAGTGGAAAGACGTAGGTGCCTTCGACCCACTCGTCGCTCGGGTTGTGGAAGCGTTGCGTGACGCGGGTGCGCGCGATCGTGCCGGATACGGAGATGTCGATGTCCGTCTTCAGCACCGGAGCGACGGTGCAACCGGCTTCATCGCGCAGCATCAGGCTGCCGCCGTCTTCTCGATCTGGCTGGCACTGCGCCGGCGCGCTGCCTGCTCCCAGCGCGATCAGCGCCAGTGAAAGGAATAGGATGGGTCGTCTGGGTCTGGTGTGGGTTTTCACGTTGCTCCTCCGTTTCTCTGTGCGGGCTTCGGTTTCAGGACGAAATACGATCGAGAACCCCGCTCGGTGGGGCAGCGGTGTGGAAACTCTGTGACCAGATGTGGCGAAATTGTGCAGAAGCTCTCGGATCCGGGCGCGGCGGTGTACAATGCGCGCATGAAGGAGAGCCGTATCGCCGTCGTCGACGACGAAGAGAGCATCCGTGAAACCGTCGGTCTGGCCCTGCGCCGGGAGGGCTACCTGGTGCAGGCTTACGAGGACGGGGCGGCCGCCTGGGATGCCATGGAGCGAGATCTGCCCGACCTCATCGTCGCCGACATTCTGATGCCGCGCATGGACGGGCTCGAGCTCTGCCGGCGTATCCGCGCCGCCAGCGAAGAGACGCCAATCATCTTTCTCACCTCGCGCGACGAGGAGCTCGATCGAGTCCTCGGGCTCGAGATCGGCGCCGACGACTATCTCTGCAAGCCGTTTTCGGTGCGCGAGCTGACGGCGCGGGTGAAGGTCTTGCTGCGCCGCCTGGCGCTGCTGCGACGGCGCGGTGCCGCCGCCGACGACGAAGAAGAGGTGTGGCAACTCGGTGATCTGCGCTTGGACTTGCGGCGCTATCAGGCCACCTGGCGCGGTGAAATGGTGAGCTTGACGGTGACCGAGTTTCTCTTGCTGCGCGCCTTGAGCCGTCGTCCGGGTCATGTGAAATCGCGCCACCAGCTCATGGAGGCTGCGTATCCGAACGACGCCTACGTGAGTGAGCGGACGATCGACAGCCACATCAAACGGGTGCGCCGCAAGCTTGCCGACATCGACCCCGAGCTGTCGCCGATCGAGACGGTGCACGGCCTCGGTTACCGCTATCGAGAGGGCGAATGACTGCCGGCGCGAGTCGCGACAGGTCGGCGTGGGAGTCGATCCGGCGATTCTCGAGTCGGATCTGGATCCGCCTGCTCGCCTTCAACGTTCTGCTGGTTTTCCTGCCCGCCGCCGGTCTGCTCTATCTCAACACCTACGAGCGCCAGATGCTGGCGGCGCAGGAGCGCGAGATGGTGCAGCAAGGCCGCCTGCTCGCCGCCGCCTTGGCGGCGCCGGAGGAGATCGATGCCTGGTATGCCGAGCGCGTCTTGCTGCGCCTGCATCGACGCCATCAAGCGCGCCTGCGCGTCCTCGATGCGCAGGGCAACCTCTTGGCCGACTCGAGCGTACTCGGGCCGAAGAGAGAGGGTCCTAGCAAGGGCGGGACCGCCCCCGTGGCCAAGCCGCGCCAGGACTTGCTCTACCGCCTCGGCGCCTTACCCTTTCGCCTCTACCGCAAGCTGGCCGGCCGCCGCACCTCGGTCGCTGGGGGAGACTACTACTCGGGTGCCAAGCGCTTTGCCGGTGACGAAGTGCGTGCGGCGCTGGCCGGTCGCTACGGTGCGACGACGCGGATTTCCGAAGGGCAGCGGTCGGTGACGCTCTACGCCGCCATCCCGATTCGCTGGGAAAGCGAGATTCTCGGTGCCGTTCTGGTTTCACAGTCGACCCTGGCGATCCTGCAAATGCTCGACGAAGTGCGCCTCGACATTCTCCGCGTCGTCCTCGCTTCGGTTCTCGCCGCCATCGTCCTGTCGTTGCTCGTCTCGATGACGATTGCCTGGCCGTTGACGCGTTTGCGCAGCGAGGCGCTGCAGATCGTCGACGAACGCGGACGCTTGCAGCGCTCGTTCGTCGGCTCGCGTCGGCGTGACGAGATCGGCGAGCTGTCGCGCGCTCTCGAGGAGATCACCGAGAGGCTGCGCGGCCACGTCGAGTTCATCGAGTCCTTTGCCTCCGACGTTTCACACGAGCTCAAGAATCCACTCGCCTCGATCCGCTCGGCGACCGAGTTGCTCGGCGAAGTCGACGACGCCGCCGATCGGCAGCGCATGATCGCTATCGTGAAGCGCGAGGTGGCGCGTATGGAACGGTTGCTCACCGGCGTGCGCGAGGTAGCGCACCTCGATGCGAGTTCGCCGGAAGACTTCGAGGTCATCGATCTGATGGGCTTGCTGCGCGGCGCCGTCGAATCCGCCCGCTTGCGGGCGGACGATCGGGTTCGCCTTTCACTGCGCGGCGACGGCGAGCATCGGGTGCGCGGCTCGAGCGAGCGCTTGAATCAAGTGTTTGCCAACTTGCTCGACAACGCTTGCTCGTTTTCGCCGCCGGGCGGCGAAATCGAGGTGGAAGTCAAAGCCGAGTCGCAGAGCGTCGTCGTTTCGGTTGCCGATGTCGGGCCGGGCATACCGGACGAGCACCGCGAGCGCGTGTTCGATCGTTTCTTCACGTTCCGCCCGGATTCGCCCAACGGCAAGGGACATGTCGGTCTCGGCCTGGCGATCGCTCGCGCCATCGCCCGCCGTCACGGCGGTGAGATCGAAGTTGGCGACCAGCGGCCGCAGGGTGCGCACCTGGTCGTGTCGCTGCCGCGCTTCGACGATGTCGAGGCGCACTGACTGTTCGCGGGTTGCAGCGCGATCGGCAGCCACGCTACACCGAGGTATGGCGCGACTCTTCGTCGGACTCGTCGTCCTTGCCCTGGCGTCGGGCGGCAGCGCCGCATCGGCACGTCCGAACGTCGTCATCTTCGTCGCTGACGATCTCGGCTGGGCGGACGTCGGTTTTCACGGCGAGGAGACCATCGAGACGCCCTCGCTCGACCGCCTGGCGCGCGAGGGCATCGAGCTGCATCGCTTCTATACGACACCGATTTGCTCGCCGACGCGCGCCGCGTTGATGACTGCGCGCGATCCGATGCGCCTCGGAATCGCCTACGCCGTCATCATGCCGTGGGACAACATCGGTGTGCACCCCGCCGAGCACTTCATGCCGCAGTCGTTCCAAGCCGCTGGCTACCAGACGGCGATGGTCGGCAAGTGGCATCTCGGCCACGCGCAGATGACGTACCATCCGAACCAGCGCGGGTTCGATCACTTCTACGGGCACCTGCACACCGAGGTCGGCTACTTCCCGCCCTTCGCCAACCAAGGCGGTCGCGACTTCCAGGTCAACGGCCGCTCTCTGGAAGCCAGGGGATACGAGACCTTCGTCCTCGCCGAAGAGGCGGAGCGGTGGATTCGCGCGCGCGACGAGAGCCGGCCGTTCTTTCTCTACATGCCGTTCATCGCGCCGCATACGCCGCTCGATGCGCCGGACGACCTGAAGGCGAAGTACGCCGGTATGGGTGATGACCGGCAGCCGGCGCGATCGCGTCAGACCGACCAGACGCGAATGATTCGCAAGCTCATGATGCAAGAGAGCGCGCGGCCGATCTACGCCGCCGTCGTCGATGCCATGGATCAGGCGATCGGCCGTGTATTGGCGACCCTCGACAGCGAAGGCATCGCCGACGATACGATCGTTCTCTTCTTTTCCGACAACGGCGGCGCAGCCTATGCGACCGGCGGTGCCGACAACGTGCCGTTGCGCGGCGGCAAGGGGGAAACGTTTGAAGGCGGCATTCGCGTTGTCGCCGCCTTGCGCTGGCCCGCGGCGATCAAAGCGGGGGCGCGCTTTGCGAGCATCATGTCGGTGATGGACGTCTTTCCGACACTGGCCGCAGCGGCCGGGATCGAAATGGGCAACACCTTCCAGATCGATGGGCGCAACCTGTGGCCGGCGATCCGCGATGGTGAAGCGGTCGATCGCGATGAGCTCTTGTATTTTGCTTCGGAGACGCCGATCCGCGGCGCCTTCAATCTGACCGCCTTCAACGACGAGTGGAAGCTGGTACAGGAGGTGCGTCAGGGCCTGCTCACGGCCGACGTGACGAACTATCTCTTTCGCATTGCCGAGGATCCCTATGAGCGGCAGAACCTTGCCGCGAAGCGTCCCGACATCGTCGCTCGCCTGGAGCGCGAGATCCACATCTGGCGCCAGCGCTATCCCGTATCGGGAACCCGCTCGTCGCTCATTCCACCGCCCGGCTGGCGCGCGCCACGAGATTGGGCCGACTATCCGATTCCGCTTGCTGATCTCTTGGAGGAACCTGCCCCCGGCATGCCACCGCCGCACGCGATCCGTCCGCTCGACTGGCAGCACGGTGAGGCCGGTCGCTTGATCTACGACTGTGAGCCGGTGCAGGCCCTTGGCGGAGGGGTGTGTTGGTAGGTATGGAACATGAGGGGAAACAAAAGGAGCTGAGGACATGAGATCGACGCACGACAGCCGGATTTCGCGGCGAGCATTCTTGCGGGCATCAGCTTTCGCCGGAGCGGGGTTGGTCGTACCGAGCGGTTGGCTGATCGGCTGTGGGGACGACGACGGCAGCGGTGACGTCGCCGTGCCTCTCGAGGTCGATCCGGCCGTCCCCTGGTGGTTGCAGAGCAACTTCGAGCCAGTGGCTGACGAGATCACCGAGACGTCACTCGCCGTGCGCGGCTCGATTCCGTCGAGTCTCGACGGGCTTTTCGTGCGCAACGGATCCAACGCGCAGATGGCCGACAACACGCATTGGTTTCTCGGTGACGGAATGCTGCACGGTGTGCGCATCCGCGATGGCCAGGCGCTGTGGTACCGCAACCGCTACATTCGAACGGCGCCGTATCTCAACGGTCAGAATTCGCAGAATGCCGGTATCCCGCTCGGCGGAAACAATCAGAGCAACGTTTCACCGACCTACCACGCCGGGCGGCTGCTGACCTCCGGCGAGGTTGGCTTTCCCTACGAAATCGACGAATCCGATCTGTCGACCGTCGGTGTGCACGACTTTGGCGGTCGCTTGGTCGGCTCGTTCACCGCCCACCCCAAGATCGATCCGCAGACGGGCTACATGCACTTTTTCGGTTACGGCTTTGCGCCGCCCTTTGTGCGCTACCACGTTGCCGATGAGAACGGGGAGTTGGTGAGCTCGGAGGAGATCGACACCAGCGGCTCGTCGATGATGCACTCCTTTGCCATCACTGAGCGCGACGTCGTCTTTTGGGAATTGCCGGTCGTCTTTCGCGCCGATCTCTTCATCGATACCGGATGGCCGTTCGCCTGGGACGACGATTTTCCATCGCGCATTGGCATCATGCCGTTGGGCGGCTCGGGTGCGGACATTCGCTGGGTCGAGATCGATCCCTGTTACGTCTTCCACGAGCTCAACGCATTCCGCCAGGGCGACGACGTGATCATCGACGTCTGCCGTCACAACCGGATGATGGACGGCGAGCGCTTTGGCGTGACGGAGCTCACCCTGCGGCGCTGGCGCGTCGACACGGCGGGCGCGGACCTCTCGTTTTCGGAGGAGATTCTCGAAGATCGGCAGATCGAGTTCCCCTTTCACGATCGCCGCTTTACCGGTCGCGAGAACCGCTACGGCTGGTTCACGACGACGCGCGACCATCCGGCGACACTCGACTTCGCCGGTTTCGCCATGCGCGACCACCGCAGCGGCTCGATGCGTCTGTGGGACCCGGGCCCCAACCGGCACGCCGGGGAGCCCTTCTTCGTTGCCGGTGGCAGCGAGGAGGGCGATGGCTGGTTGATGAGCTTCGTCTACGACCATGCGCGCAACGTCAGCGACCTCGTCATTCTCGACGCCATGCGTATCGAGCGCGGTCCCGTCGCCGAGATTCGCATGCCTCGCCGTGTGCCCTACGGGTTTCACGGAGCGTGGATTCCCGCCTGATGGCCAAAGCGGCGATGAAGACGGTTCCCACGCGCGCCAGCGTGGCCTCGTTCATCGCCGCCGTCGGCGAGCGCGAAAAGCGCCAGGATTGTCGCGAGCTGTCGCGCTGGATGCGTGAAATCACCGGCAAGCGGGCGATGATGTGGGGGCCGAGCATCGTCGGCTTCGGCCGCTATCACTACGTGTACGCGAGCGGCCGCGAGGGCGACTACTTCGTCACGGGTTTTTCACCCCGCGCGCAGAGTCTGACTGTCTACATCATGCCGGGGTTCTCGAGCTACGCACCCCTCCTGCGCAAGCTCGGCAAGCACAAGGTGTCCAAGTCGTGTCTCTACTTGAAGCGGTTGGACGACATCGACCGGCCGGCGCTCTATCGTCTCATCGAACGCTCGGTGTGCGACATGCACCGGATGTACGAGTGCGCCTGAAGACCGGGCGGGAGTAGCTTTGAAGGTCGGCGAACGAGTCGTTTCCCATCTCGCGTTTCCCGTCGTCCTGGCGGCGTGTGTGTGGGCTGCGATCGCCTGGATCGATGCCGGTGGTAAGCCGGAGGACGCCGTCGGCTTGACGATCTTCGCCGCCGGCCTGGTCGTCCTCATTCTCGAGAGGTTCTTTCCCCATCACCGCTCGTGGTTGCACTCGAAGGGCGACCTGCGTCCCGATCTCGCCTACGCCTTTGGCATCGGCACGATGATTTCGCTGGTGCTCGATCCCGCCTATCGCTACGCCGGCGTCGCGGCCTTGGACTGGTTGTCGCAGCGCTTTGGCGCCAGCCTGTGGCCGGTGTCGTGGCCGCTCGTGGCCCAGTTGCCGCTGGCGCTGGTGGTGGCCGAGCTGCCGAAGTACTGGCACCACCGCCTGCAGCACAACATCGACTTCCTCTGGCGTTTTCACGCGACGCATCACAGCGCGCCGCGCCTGTATTGGTTGAACGCCGCGCGTTTTCATCCGATCGATCTTTTCATCGACGGTATGCTCGGGGGCGTCACCCTGGTCGCTCTTGGTTGTCAGACCGACGTCATCGCGCTCTTCACCATCGTGTCGGGCGTGCACGGCTTTTTCCAGCACGCCAACCTGCGCCTGCGGCTCGGCTTTCTCAACTACTTCTTTTCGATGGCCGAGCTGCACCGCTGGCACCATTCCAAGACCCTCGTCGAAGCCAACAGCAACTACGGGCAGAACGTCATCATCTGGGATCTGGTCTTCGGCTCCTTCTTCTGGCCGCGCGATCGCGAGCCGCCGGAGGACATCGGCATTCCCGACCTGCCGGCGTTTCCGACGACGTTCTGGCAGCAACTCGCCTCGCCGTTTACCTGGGCGCGCATCAAGCGCGACAGCGCGGCGAGCACAGCCGCCGCTCAGTAGATGATTTCGCTGGCGACGAGGCGGTCGTATTCGTCGGCTGCGATGCCGAGGATGTTCTTGAACACGTGTTCGTTGTCGCGGCCCATGACCGGGCCGGGATTGACCGCTGCCTCGGTGCGGCTGGTTTTCACGTAAGCGCCGTAGATCGTTTCCCTGAAGCCCAGCGGGTGCGTGACCTCGATGTAGGTGCCGCGGGCTTTATAGTGTGGATCGTCGAGCAGATCTCCGACGCTCAACACCGGCGCTGCAGCCACCCCCGCTTTTTGAAGTGCTTCGGCCAAGTGGCGATCGTCGTGATCCGCGGTCCAGGCGGCGAGGTTCTCGTGCAGAGCGTCGATGTTGTCGACGCGCGCCTGGCCGCTTGCAAAGTCCCCGGCGTCGGCCCACGGCGGGTTGCCCATCGCCGTCTTCAGGCCGTTCCACTCGTCCTCGCTGAGCACCGCGATGCTGATCCAGCGGTCGTCGCCGGCGCAGGGGAAGACGCCGTGCGGCGCGCCGGCGGCGAGTGGATGCCGATTGCCGATCGGCGCGGCGTTGCGGCCGTTCATGGCGTAGTCCATGAAGGCCGGACCGACCATGTGCATGACCGCTTCTTGCTGTGAGAAGTCGATGTGCTGTCCCTCGCCGCTGCGGTCGCGGTGGCGCAGCGCGGCGATGACGGGAAACGCACCGAGGATGCCGTTGTAGGGGTCGGAGTACGCGTTCTCCACCGGTACCGGCGGTCCGCCGTGATAGCCGGTGAGCGAGTCGAGTCCGGTCAGACTGGTCAGGCTGAGTCCGTAGGTGCGCACTCCTTTCATCGGACCGTTCAACCCAGCTGCCGGCATCGACAGCAGAATGATGTCGGGCTTGACCGCCTTCAGCGCGTCGTAGCCGCAGCCGATGCGGTCCATCGCTCCCGGTCCAAAGTTTTCGACGACTACATCGCACTTGGCGACGAGATCGAGAGCCAACTCGCGTGCCTCGGCCTTCTTCAGGTTGAGGGTCACACTGCCGTTGCCGGCCCAGCAGGCGTGGTTGGAAAGTGAGCGATCGGGACCGGGAACACCTTCGCCGAACGGCGGCAGGGTGCGCGTCAGATCGACGCGCGCCTTCGACTCGATCTTGTAGACCTCGGCGCCGAGGAAGGCGAGGGTTTGCCCGGTCACCGGCCCGGCCCACACCCAACCGAAGTTGGCGACGCGAATTCCTTTGAGGGGGAGGTTCCTGGCCATTCGAGCCAACCTATATCACTCCATCGTGGCGCAGCCGATCGATTTCGGCGGCGCTCTTGCCGAGTGCTCCGTACACTTCGTCGTTGTCGGCACCGAGCAAGGGCGCCGGGCTTTGTGGGCCGCCGGGGCAGGCTGGCATCTGGAACGGTGCGCCGAGGTTGCGAATGGTGACGGCGGCTGGGTGCTCCTGCTCGACGATGTAGCCGCGACTTTGCAGGTGCTCGTGCTCGGCCGCCTCGCCGACGGTGAACACCGCGGACACCGGCACGCCGTTGGCCTGGCAGCGTTCCATGATGTCCATCTTGCCGTTCTCGGTCGTCCACTGCTCGATCAACGGGTACATGGCATCGGAGTTTTGCGCGCGGCTGAACATGTCCTGAAAGATGTCGAGCTGCATCCACTCGGGGTCGCCCATCGTCTTGGCCAGACCGTTCCACTGCGCCGTCTCGAGACAGAGGATCCAGGCGTGGCCGTCCTTGCACGGCATGATCGTCGCCGGTGCGCCGAGCGACATGCCGACGCCGGTGCGCTTGTCGAATTTGCCGTCTTGCGCGTAGGCGCCGATGTTTTGCCCGCCGACGAACGCCGCGGCGATGGCTTCCGCGCAGGAGACGTCGACGTGCTGGCCGCCGCCGGCGTTGTCGAGTCCGTAGATCGCCGCCAGGCCCCACGATGCGGCGGCGACGGCGCCGAAGTAGTCGGCGGAGAAGGTGCCGTGCTCGAGCGGCGCTTCACCCGGCCGGCCGCAGTAGCGGTTGCTGGCGCCGGTCAGATGGAAGGCGTTCAGGTCGTAGGCGTTCCACTCGCTGTACGGCCCGCTCTGGCCAAAGGGAGTGATCGAGATCATCACCAGGTCGCTGTTGATCGCGGCCAGCTCTTCGTAGGTCAGTCCCCACTCGCGCATTTGGCGGGGGAGGTTGTTCTCGATCAGGGCGTCGGCACCGGCGACGAGCTCGCGAAACAAGTCGCGGCCGCGGTCGCTGTCGAGGTCGAGAGTGACCGACCGCTTGCTCGTGTTGAGAAAGAGGTGCACTCCACTCTTCTCCGGGTGCGCTTCGTCGTTGGGGAAAGGCCCCCACTGGCGGGCGACGTCACCCCGAGGCGGCTCGACCTTGACGACGTCCGCCCCGAAATCGGCAAACAGCTTGGCGCAATACGGCGCCGAGACCATCTGCCCGAGCTCGACGATCTTGATTCCCTCCAGTGCACCGGCCGGCATGGAGCATGTCCTAGACCAGACAGCGGACAACTTCCAGAAGTGAGGGGCTTGGCGCTGGGCGCTGTTTTCGATGGCCGAGGACAAGCTTGCCATTTTTTGATTAGAGTACATCGCGCGGGCGGTGGAGAATTCGCGATGGATATCGAAATACGAGGTGCCAAGGGAGCGGACGCAAAACGGCTGCTCGAGATCTACGCGCCGGCGGTCGAAACGGGACCGACGTCTTTCGAGACGGTGCTCCCGAGCGCTGCGGAATTCGGCGAGCGTATTCGGCGCACGCTCGAGACTCATCCGTGGCTCGTCGCATGTGTGGGCGGAGAAGCGGTGGGCTACGCCTACGCCGGGGCGATTCGCGCGCGGGCGGCGTACCAGTGGTCGTGTGAAGTGTCGGTGTATGTTCGCGAGGACCATCATCGACGCGGTGTCGGCAGCCGGTTGTACGAAGCGCTCTTCGCGTCGTTGCGCGAGCAGGGATTCGTCAACGCCTTTGCCGGCATTACACTGCCCAACCCGGCCAGTGTCGCATTGCACGAGCGTTGCGGTTTCGAATCGGTTGGTGTCTATCGCCGTATCGGGTTCAAGAACGGTGCCTGGCACGACGTTGGCTGGTGGGGACTGCGATTGCGCGAGGTGACGGGTGAGCCAGCTCCACCGGTCGGCTCTTCGAGCTAGCAAACCCACCGGAGCAGACGTCGGATCATTCATAATAGAGAAACTTTTCGAATGGGATATCGCACCAGTGATCACCGACCTCAGCCCGCGCCTGCGCCTCGCCTGAGCCTACGAGCGCAGCGAGTTTCAGGGCAGGGGTAAGGGAGAACCTCGATGCGCATGCTGTCGACCGTATTGTTCGTGTTCACCGCGTTGGTCAACCTCGCTCCGGTGATCGGGGTGTCGTCCGCCGAGCGCTTGCAGGCGCTCTATGGGGTGGCGCTGGCGGATGCCAATCTCGCGATCTTGATGCGCCACCGGGCAGCGCTGTTTGCCATCGTCGGGGCACTGTTGCTCTCGGCGGCGTTTCGCCCGCCGCTGCGCAGCGTCGCCGCGGCGGCCGGATTTGCCAGCATGCTTTCGTTCGTCGTTCTGGTTTGGTCGGTGGGCGAATTCAACTCCCAGATCTGGCGCATCGCGATGGTCGACCTGGTGGCCTCGATGGCGCTGCTGGCGGCGGTGCTGATCGACGCATTCTTACCCGCCGAATAGCTGTCGCTAATAGTCGGGCGCTCCCCGGCGGGGTCCGTTGAAAACCCTGCGAGACCTTATAGGTTCGACAGAACGCGCCGGCACCCCAAGCCCACCGCGGCACGGCGCGCCAAGGAGGACTCGCGATGCGCAGTGCCAAGGATTTCTTCAAACCGCTCGCCATTGGTGCGCCGGAGCCGCTTCGCGAGGTGCCGTTTCGACCGTCGCGGATGATTCACTTCTTCGACCCGAGCAATGCGAAGATGGCGGCGAAGGTCCCCGACATCGCCAAGCGTTGCGACGTCGTGCTCGGCAATCTGGAAGACGCGATTGCCGCCGACCGCAAGATCGAAGCGCGCAAGGGATTGATTCGCATCGCCAAGGAGACGGACTTCGGCAGCGCCCAAGTGTGGACGCGCGTCAACAGCCTGGACTCGCCGTGGGCGCTCGACGACATCGTCGAGTTGGTGTCCGAGATCGGCAACGAGCTCGACGTCATCATGATTCCCAAAGTCGAGGGCGCATGGGACATTCACTACGCGGATCGTCTGGTGGCGCAACTCGAGGCGCGCGCTGGAGTAAAGAAGCCGCTGCTCTTTCACGCCATTCTCGAAACGGCAACCGGCGTTGCCAACGTCGAAGAGATTTGTGCCGCCAGTCCGCGCATGCAGGGGTTGTCTCTCGGTCCGGCTGATTTGGCGGCGTCGCGGCGGATGAAGACGACCCGTGTGGGCGGCGGCCATCCCGGCTACCTGGTGCGCACCGATCCCGATCCGAAAAACGAGGACGCACCGCGTCCGACGGCGCAGCAGGACCTGTGGCACTACACCATGGCGCGCATGGTCGATGCGTGTGTCGCCAACGGCATTCTGCCGTACTACGGACCGTTTGGTGACATCAAAGACACCGTTGCCTGCGAGGATCAGTTCCGCAATGCGTTTCTGCTCGGCTGCGTCGGCGCCTGGAGCCTGCATCCGGTGCAGATCGACATCGCCAAGAAAGTGTTCTCACCGCCGGCCGAAGAGGTGCTGTGGGCCAAGCGCGTCATCGCCGAGATGGGTGACGGCACCGGGGCGGTGATGATCGACGGCAAGATGCAGGACGATGCGACGTTCAAGCAGTGTCAGGTCATGGTCGAGCTGGCGCAGCATTTGGCGGCGACTGACGACGATCTCCGAAAGGCCTACGAGTTTTGAGTGAGTTGCCCGCGCACCGCGTACGGCGATCACTGCTCTTCGTACCCGGTGCAGAGCAGCGCAAGCTCGAGCGCGCCACCGGCGCCGGCGCCGACACGCTGTTGCTCGATCTGGAAGATTCCGTAGCGCCGGCGCAAAAGGAAGTCGCGCGAGCCAACGTCGCGGCGTTTCTGCGCCGTGCCGATTTCGGCGAGTGCGAAGCGGCGGTGCGGGTCAACGCCCCGGGCACGCCGTACTTCGGCGACGACGTCGCCGCCGTCGTCGAAGCCGGTGGCGGCTGTTTGCTCATCCCGAAATGCGAGGGAGTGCATACACTGGCGGCCGTCGCCGCGGTGGCGAGCGCTGCAACGAGACTCCTCGCCTTGATCGAAAGTCCGCGCGGTGTTGCCAGCGTCGCCGCGATCGCGACCGGTGCCGGCGTCGAGGCACTGTGCTTTGGCCATGCCGACTTCACTCTCGAAATGGGGCTGGCCGAGGCCGACGCGTCGCGCGGTGTCGCCTACCACGCCCGCTGTAACGTCGCCATTGCTGCCAAGGCGGCCGGCGTGGCGCCCATCGACTGCGTCTACATGGCGGTGCGCGACGAAGAGGGCTTCCGCCGCGACGCCGAGCTCGGTCGCGACCTCGGTTATGAGGGAAAGCTGTGTATCCATCCGCGTCAAGTGGAGATTGCCAACGAGGTGTACACGCCGACGGCGGCGCAGATCGACTACGCAACTCGCGTCGTCGAGGCCTGGCGCCAGGCCGAGGCGGAATCGCGGGGCGTCTTCACGCTCGACGATCGGATGATCGACGCTCCGGTCGTGGCCCTGCAGCGCAAGGTTTTGCAGCGAGCGCGGCGAGCCGGCGCGGTGCGTTGAATTCGCCTCCGGCAAGGGCTACATACCGAGATTCCGCGCTCCTTTTTCAGCCCCAGCGGGCGTTCTCAACCGCTTAGAATAAAAGGAATCTTTATGAGGTTGTACGAGTTCGAAGCGAAGCAGGTGCTGGCCAAGCACCGCATTCCGGTCGCCGAAGGCAAGGTGGCGCACAGTGCTGCCGAGGCCGAGGCAGCGGCCAAGGAGCTGGGCGGTTCGGTTGTGCTGAAAGCGCAGGTTCTCGCTCCCGGGCTGTTGAAGTCGGGGTCGGTCGAAAGCGCGAAATCAGCGGCCGAGGCGGGTAAGAAGGCGGCCCAGTTGCTGGAGCTCGACGACGGCGGCCGCAAGCCGAACGGCGTCCTCGTGCAAAAAAAAGTCGACGCGGAGGCGGAGTACAGCCTGGCGGTCACCTACGACGGCACTGCCAAAAAGCCGGTGATGATCGCCGCGACGTCGGCGGGTGACGTCGAGGAGATTGCCGAGGATCGCGTCATGCGCCGGCATTTTTCCGCCTTGTTTCCGTTTTCGAGCTACACCGCCAAGGAGTTGGTTTCGTCCCTCGGATGCACCGGGTCGGAGCTCAACCGGCTGACCGGAATCGTCGCCCGTTTGGCGACGCTGTTTCTCGACTACGATCTGACCCAAGCCAACATTTCCTCGCTGGCGCGATTGGCCGACGGCAGCTTTACCGCCGTCGACGCGTACATGGACATGGAGGTGGAGGGGCGCGAACGGCAGGGGGCGCTGCTCTCGGAGTTGGGCGTCAAAGACGACGATACACGCGCCGTGCGCGAGCCGACCCAATTCGAGATCGCCGGCAAGAAGATCGACGACGATGACCCGCGCGGAATCGTCGGCCCGGTGGTGGAGTTCGACGGCAACATCGGCCTGGTGATCGGTGCCGGTGGCGGATCGCTGACCCTGACCGATGCGGTGCGCCGGGCCGGTGGAAAGCCGGCCAACTACGCGGCGATCGGCGGCAATCCCAGCGTCGGCAAAGCCATCGAGCTGACCAAGTTGGTGTTGAACAAACCCGGTGTAGAGAAGATCGCCGTCATGTCTAATGTCGTTTCCAACACCCGCGCCGATCTCGTCGCCCGCGGCGTCATCAAGGGCGTTCTCGAGCTCGGCTTCGAACCGGCCGACAAGATCGCCGTTTTCCGTGTGCCGGGTGCCTGGGAGGCAGACGCGGTCAAGATCCTCGAGAAGTACGGCGTCGATTACTGCGATCGTACGGTCTCGATCAGCGAGGCGGCAAAGAGAGCCGTCGAAAAGATTGGTAAGTGAGGTTGAGTCATGGGTGTTCTCGTCCACGAGGATTTCGAGTTCATTGTCCAGGGAATCACCGGCCGCGAAGCGCTCAACTTCACGCGTGAGTGCCTGGAGTACGGGTCGAAGATCGTCGGCGGAGTAACGCCGGGCAAAGGCGGTCGCGAGGTCTACGGTGTTCCCGTCTACAACACGGTGCGCGAGATCACGTCGCAGCGCAAAGTCGACGGCGCCGTCATCACCGTTCCGCTGGCCTTTGCCCCGGATGCCTCCTTTGAAGCGATCGACGCCGGCATCAAGTTGATCGTCATCATCACCGAGGGCATTCCGCGCAAGGATGCATCGCAGATCGTCGAATACGCCAACCTACACGGTGCGCGCGTCATCGGTCCCAACTGTCTCGGCGTCATCATCCCCGACGTTTGTCGCTTCGGCAGCCTCGGTGGTCCGGCCGTCGACTGTCGCAAGGCCTTCAAGCCCGGCATCGTCGGCGTCATGTCGCGTTCGGGAGGCATGACGACCGAGATCTGTAACGCGCTGTCGGGAGCCGGACTCGGGGAGAGCACTGCCATCTCGATTGGTGGCGACCCGGTGATCGGCTCCACCTATACGGACCTCATGCCGCTCTTTGAAGAGGACGAGGACACCAAGGCCGTCGTCATCTACTCCGAGCCGGGCGGTTCGTCGGAGGCGGAGTTGGCGCAGTGGAGCAGGGACAACAACAGCCGCTTGCCGATCGTCGCTTTCGTCGCCGGCCGTTTCATGGACGAGATGCCGGGCATGAGCTTTGGCCATGCCGGAACCATCGTCGAGAAGAAACTGGACTCACCGGCCGACAAGATCCGTCGTATGCGCGACGCGGGAATTTCCGTTGCCGACGAGATCGGCGACATTCCGCGCCTGGTCAAAGAACGCCTCAACGGCGCCTGAGCAGAGAAGGGATCCAGAGTCATGGCTATGTTCATTCGCGTCGATGTGGATCAAGGGATCGTTGCCAAGACCGACGGCCTCGCCGCCAAGCTGGTCGAGGTCTGTCCGGTGAAGATTTTCGCTCCCGGATCGGGCGGTGGTGTGGAGGTCGTCGAAGACAACGTCGATGAGTGCACCCTGTGTGATCTGTGCATGCAGGCCTCGCCGGACGGGGTGAAAGTGGTCAAGCTCTACGAGAGCTGAAATTCGCTTCGCTCGGGGCGTTTGACTCCGGCGGCGATTGCGTGGGAATAGCGCCCATGGACGGCGCAACGGCGGCGCGACCGGTCACCTGGGCTCTGGCGGCGCTGTTTCTGCTGCTCATCGATCGGCTGGTGGCGGGCCTGATCTTGTGGCCGGTGGCGAGCTTCGAGGACACCCGCGCCTTTGACCGCATCGTCTTCGGCCAGACCTACCGGGCGGCGCGCAAGTTGTATGCGCCGCAACCGGCGGGGAAGGTGCGCATCGCACTGCTCGGCGATTCTCGGATGCAGATGGCGGTGCGCGACGAGAGTCTGGAGCGGGCGATCGGCGAGCGCCGTCCGGGTGTAGAGGCCAAGGTGCACAACCTGGCGATCTTCGGGGCCGGTATCGGCGACCTGGAGATGTTGGCGCGTCACCTGGACTCGAACGACATCGACCTGGCGGTGATCGGCATTGATCACGCCAATCTCCAGGCAACCGCGATCAGCGGCCTGCGCAACGTTCCCGCCTCACTGCTGCGCACCGGTTGGGAGGACGGACCGCTGGTGGCGAGTGCGACGCAGCGCCTCGATAGGTGGTTGCGCACGGTTTGGCCGCTCTACCGTTTTCGCGAGCTGGCGCGGGCGGCGATCGTCGATCGGTTCTGGCCGGATCCCACCTCCGAACCCTGGCCCGAGCGTTTCCCGTCCATGTCGTCCTTTCTCGACTACGTGCACCGCGGCCACTACGACGACGCCGAAGATGCCTACCGAGCCTGGCAGCGCGAACCCACACTGCGCACCTTCGTCTCTTTTCTCGAGGTGCGACGTGCCGACTATGTGAAATGGGTGCGACAGCGGGCGGCGGGGACGCGTGCTGTCGATGCCGATGGTGCTGCCGCCGAGGTGTTGGAGTATCTCCTAAAGCGACTGGTGGCGGGCGGGATCGAGGCGGTAGTCCTGATCTTGCCGGAGAACCCTCTCCTGTCGGAAGACGACGCCGGCGAGTATCGCAACGCCGAGTCGGCGCGTCGGGGAGCCGAGGTCATCGAGCAGATCGCCGCGCGTCACGGCGTCGACGTGATCGACGCGCGCCGGGCGATGCCGGCGTCGGCATTCTTCGACCTCGATCACCTCGCACCCGACGTCGCGGGATTCGAGCCCTACCTGGCGGAGAGGCTGGTCGATGCCCTCTGAGTCGTCAGGCCTGGCGATCGTCGTTCGCGCGCTACTCTACGCCCTGGCCATCGCGGCTCTCGTGCTCTTCGCCCCCGGCGCCGACCACGCCTTCGTCTACCAGGGATTCTGACCGACCCGCGAAGGTACTTTTGGATAGCATGCCGTCACTTTTCCACGTAAAGTGACGGCATGGTATCCAGAAAGTACCGGCGAATTGCGGCGTTACCGGATAGCTCGTTTTTTCTGTTCGGCCCGAGAGGATCTGGAAAAAGCACTTGGGTTCGAGGTCTTGGGGTTGCTTCCCACACTGTCGATCTTCTCGATGAAGCGCTCTACCAGCAGATTCTCGCAGATCCCTCTGTTTTCGTGCAGCGGCTCGGGGCCGTAGATGATGGAGCCTGGGTGTTTGTCGACGAAATTCAACGATTGTCGGGGTTGTTGAATGAGGTTCACCGCCTGATTGAATCGCGTGGGCTGCGGTTCATTCTGACTGGATCGAGCGCCCGAAAGTTGCGCCGCTCCGGCGTGAATCTCCTTGCCGGTCGGGCGCTGGTTCGTGAGATGCATCCGCTGTTGCCGGAAGAGATGGGCGACGACTTCGACATTGAACGGGCCATGCGCATTGGAACACTGGCGTTGATCGTAGATTCGCCGGCTGCTGAGCGGGACGAGCGATTGACGGCGTATGTTCGCACGTATCTGAGGGAGGAAATACAAGCGGAGGCACTGGTGCGAAACCTCGCAGGGTTTAGCCGGTTCCTCCCCGTGGTGGCACTCGCACACGCACAGGTTCTCAACGTCGCTTCACTAGCTCGCGACTGTGGGGTGCAGCGGACGACGGTGAACGGGTTCCTCGACGTGCTCGAGGATACGCTGTTTACCTTTCGCTTGCGTGCGTACGAACCCAGGCTGCGTGTGCGTGAGCGAAAGCGGCCCAAGCTCTACTGGATTGATCCTGGTATCGCGCGTGCCGCAAAGGGTCGTGTCGGCGCGGTTGCCGCGGAAGAGCGCGGCGCCCTTTTTGAAGGATGGGTGGCGCAGACGTTGCGTGCCTATGGGAGCTACGGCCGCTCGTTCGATGAGATCTACTATTGGGCGCCTCTACAGACGCGCGGCGTCGAGGTGGACTTCCTTCTGCGCTGCGGTGAAGATTTCGTGGCGGTCGAAAGCAAGACGTCGCAGCGTATCCGCGATGAGCACTTCCGCGGCTTGCGTGCGATTGCGGAGCTCCCCGCTGTGCGGCGCAGGATCTTGGTTCACCCGGGCAACGAGGTGAAACGGCGCACGGCCGACGGTATCGAGATCCTCTCGGCGCTCGATTTTGCCGAGGTGCTCGCCTCCGGGGCCTTGCTCTGAAAGTTGAGACGTTTCCTTACGCCCTTCCGCGCCAGTCTTCGACGATGCGGAGATCGAGCGCGAGCTGCTGGGCGGGGACGATCTTTCCGTTCCACTTCTCGGCGTCGGGGCTGGTCGCCAGCCAGGCGACCGCGGCGGCGGGAACGCTGGGCGGGGCGCTGGGGAACTTCTTGGTGAATCTCCCCTCGGGGTCGTAGAGCGCCATCGCTTCGGTGATGACCAGTCCGGGCTCGACATTGAAAAACGACACGCCGCTGCCGGCGTGCTCGACGGCGAGAACGCCGGCCATTCGCGTCAGCGCCGCCTTGGTGGCGCCGTAGGCGTAACCCCAGCCGCCCTCGCCTGCCGGTGCTGGGGGGTCGTTGAGCCCGGCGTTGGAGATCATGTTGACGATGGCGCCGCGGCGGCGCTTGATCATGCGCGGCAGTACCGATCGCGTGATGTGGATTTGTGCGAAGACGTTCGCTTCGAACATCTTGGTGATTTCCACCGGGTCGATTGCGAGGAAGGGTTGCAGTGTCGCCGGCCCGGTGTAGATGCCGTTGTTGACGAGGACGTCGACGTGGCCCCATTCGGCGAACGCCCGTTCGAGGGCGGCATCGATCGATGCTCTTTCGAGCAGATCGAGTCGGATCGCGAGCGCGTCGCGGCCGCGCTCGCGCACAGCCCGCGCCGTCGTTTCGAGGCTTCCCGATACCGCCGACCCGTCGGCGGCCTGTCCCTCCTTCAGCGTGCGCGCCGTGGCGACGATGTCGTACCCCGCCTCGGCGAGAGCGATCGAGGCGGCCTTGCCGATGCCGCGGCTGGCGCCGGTGACGAATGCGACTTTGCGATCCATCGTTCTCCCATCACTTATCTGGATTCCGCGCCATGTTCTGCATTGCCGGGTGCCGGCATCGTGTTGACCGAGGCTGTTGGCTTCGCGTATATAAACGATCGTTTGGTTGGTCCAGCCTCTCCGCGTTCGCGGAAAAAACATAGAAAGATCAAACGGTTAGGGGTTTGACGATGGCGAAGAATCCGCTCCACACCAAGCTTTGTGACATGCTGGGGATCGAATTTCCGATCATTGCGTTCACCCACTGCAAAGATGTCGTCGACGCCGTCGTCAACGCCGGTGGCTTTGCCGTGCTCGGCGAAGCCATGCACACGCCGGACGAGATCGCCGCCGACATCAAGTGGATTCGCAACAAGGTCGGCGACAAGCCCTTCGGCATCGACCTGGTGTTGCCGGCGTCGGTGCCGCCGACCGGCGACCTCGACGAGCTGCGCCAGAAGATTCCCCAGGAGCAGATGGACTTCTGGCTCGACATGAAGAAGCGCCACGACATTCCCGACCCCAAGGGGCAGATCGACTTGCACCAGTGGGGCGGTCTCAACAAGGAGATCGCGCGGCGCCAACTCGACGTCCTGCTCGATGAAAAAGTTCCGGTCATCTGTTCCGGTCTCGGCAATCCCGAGTTCATCCTCAAGGATGCGCACGAGAAAGGCATCAAGGTCTTCGGTCTGGTCGGCAAGGCGCGCCAGGCGAAGAAGGAAGCCGATGCCGGTGTCGACGCGATCATCGCCCAGGGCTACGACGCCGCCGGCCACACCGGCCCGGTGGGGACGCTATCGATCGTACCCGAGTGCGTCGCCGTCGCCGGTGACACGCCGATCATCGCCGCCGGCGGCATCACGACGGGTGCTCACCTCGCCGCGTCGCTATGCCTCGGCGCGGTTGGCGTGTGGACGGGAACTCTCTGGCTCTCCTCGCGCGAGGGCGACAACGACATGATCATCAAGGATCGGCTGATCAACTCGACCGCCGACGACACGGTGTACTCGGACTGCATCTCCGGTTTTCCGATGCGCGTTCTCGACTGCACCTGGACCAAGGAGTGGCGCCAGGACAACGCGCCGAAGGTGCTCGGGGCGCCCTACCAGATGCTGCTCTCGTCCGACTACATCCAGGCCGCCAACGATCACCGCCGCGAAGATCTGATGACCGAAGCGGCGGGGCAGGGGGTGCGTTTCATCGAGTCGATGAAACCGTCGCGGCAGATCGTTCTCGACATGGTCGAAGAAGCCCTGGGCGTGTTCGAGAACCTGACCGGCATGGAGGCGTTCTGACGCGAGACGTGTTTTCGGAGCATTCGATGGCCAACGACGCGGAACAGAGTCCAAGAGAACCGTTGGCGGCGCGCAAGGGCTTCGATCCCGAGATGGCGGGCAAGCGGGCGGAGTGCGACGGTGGTGGGCACTTCGGTGCGAAGTACATCCGCCGCGAAGACTTCGCCGGTGTGCTGAGCGGAGAGTACGTCGACCACGGCGAGCCGCCCTGGCGCTGGTATTTGATGAAAGATCTATCGAAAAAGCCGGAGCACTATCCATGGGACTCGGTCTGGTGCGAGAAGGGCAGCCTCTACTTCGACGGTGAATAGTCGATCGGCATCCGAGGAAAACATGAGAATCGTCATTTGCGCCAAGGAGGTGCTCGACCCGGATGCGGTCGACAACTATGTCTTGCACGGCAAGCTCGAGATCGGTGACGACGGGAAAACGCTGACCCAGACTTCGATCCCGCGCTTGATGAACGCCTACGACGAGCAGGCGATCGAAGCGGCCCTGCGCCTGCGCGACGATGGTGTCGAGTGCACCATCGATGTCGTTTGCATCGCCGCCGACCCGACCGCAATTCTGCGCCAAGCGGCGGCGATGGGAGCCGACGAGATCACCACCGTGCCGGTCGATGCCGGCTCGCTGGACGGTCACGCCGTGGCGAGGATCCTCGCCGCCTATGTGCGGTCGAAGGGCGGTGCCGATCTGGTGCTCTGCGGCCGCCAGGCCTCGGATGACGACCAGGGGGTCGTCCCCGGCCTGCTCGGTGAGTTGCTCGACATGCCGGTGATCACGATTGCCCGGTCGGTCGGCATCGATGGCGGCAACGTGCGTGTGACGCGGGTGACGCCGGATGGTGACGAGGTGGTCGAAGCGACGATGCCGGCCGTCGTCACGATTTCCAATGAGCTCGGCACGCCGCGCTATCCGACGACCATGCGCACGATGAAGGCGCGCCGCCTGCAGCCGGAGCAGGTGACGCCGCAATCGCTGGCTCTCGATGCCGGGGCGGTCGCACCGCTGGCACGCATGACCCGGCAGTACGTGTCGAGCGTTCAGGGCGCCTGCGAGCTCATCGAGGGCGCGAGCGCCGACGAAAAGGCGGCGGCGTTGGTCGCCAAGCTGCGCCAAGAGCGCGTCATCGAGTAGGGAGTCGCACGTGGCCAACGCAGTGGTTTTTTGTTCTTTCGATTCGGGACGCGACGGGTTGCCGGCAGCGGCCGAGGAAACGCTGACGCTGGCGCGCAAGATCGCCAGCGCCCGCGGTGCCGATCTCGATTGGCTGGTCGTCGGGCAGCAGCCCAGCGGTGTCGCGGCTGTGGCCGCGAAACACGGGGTCGCCCACCTCGATTCGATCGAGGACGCGAGGCTCGCCGACGCGCGACCCGATGCGATCGTGGCAGCGGTCGAACAGTACTGCGCCGAGCACGAGCCGGCGCTCTTGTTGGTGTCGCAGACCTTCGACTCGCGTTTGATCGCGCCTCGCGTTGCCGGTCGGATCGGTGCCGCAGTGGTAATGAATGTCGTCGATCTGCAAGCCGCGTCGGCCGGCGTCACGGCGACCGCGACCGCCTACGGCGGTGACACGCGTGTCGAGTATGAGATCAGCGGCACGGCGGTGATCGGTGTGGTCGGCGACACGTTGTTGGCCGAGACGGCGCCGGCGCCGGCGGAGCCTGAGGCGCGTTCGATCGGTGTCGACCTGAGCGCCGTCGAAGAGCGCATCCGCATCGTCCAGAAAGCCGTCGCCGAGGGCGAGCGGCTCGAAGATGCGCAGATCGTCGTCGCCGGCGGCCGCGGGCTGCAGGAATCGGAGAACTTCGCGCTGGTCGAAGAGCTGGCCGCGGCACTCGGCGGAATGGCCGGCGCCTCGCGCCCGATCGTCGACGACGGTTGGACGGATTCGTCGCACCAGGTTGGATTGACGGGCAAGATCACGCGGCCGGTGCTCTATCTGGCAGCCGGAATTTCAGGTGCGAGCCAGCACATGGTCGGTTGTACGGCGGCCAAAACCCTGGTCGCGATCAACACCGACGCCGACGCGGCGATCTTCAAATACGCCCACTACGGAATCGTCGGCGACTGCCTCGAGGTGTTGCCGGCCCTGACCAAAGCAGTGAAAGGCGGCTGAGCATGGCGATCGTGCACGTCATCGACGGATTGTTTGCCGAGACGGCGAATGGACCGCGCCTTCTCGGCTCGCGCTGCGCCAGTTGTAAAGCGCCGTACTTCCCCAAGTCGCCGGTGTGTCACAACCCGCAGTGTGAAGAGTCGAAGATCGAAGACGCAGAATTCGGCCCGACCGGAAAGCTGTGGGGGTTCACCTTTCAGGTCTTCCCGCCACCACCGCCGGCCAAGTACGACGAACCGTTCAAACCCTATCCGATGGGTTTCATCGATCTCGACGACGGCTTGCGTGTCCTCGGTCAGGTGTCGATCGAAGACATGACCAAGGTCGCCGTCGACATGCCGGTGGAGATGGTCATCGAGCCACTCTACCACGACGACGATGGCAACGAGGTCGTCACCTGGAAGTTCAGGCCGCGCGGTTAGCGCGTTTGGAGTTCGCATGAGAGAAGTCGCTGCGGTTGGGTTTGGGATGCACCCCTGGGGGAAGTTCGAGGACAAGTCGGTGACCGAGCTGTGCCGCCACGCCGTCGAGGCGTCGTTGCAGGATGCCGGCGTGCAGTGGCGCGACGTCGAAGCGGTCGCCGCGGCGAGCTCGCGTTTCTCGGGTGGCAAGGGTTGGGGGTTGAACGGCAACGACGTCGTCGAGGACATGGGCTCGACGGGCGTTCCGGTCTACAACCTGTCGGCCGGCTGCTCTGCCGGCGGCAACGCTTTCAACATCGGGCACACCTTGGTGGCCTCGGGCGCGCACGACATGGTGCTCGTCGTCGGTGGCGAGAAGATGCCGAAGGGTTTCATCCAGACTTCCGGTGTCGAAGAGCACACCGACCCCGAGTTCCTGCGCCAGCGTTGCATCGGCATGCCCGGGCCCGCTTTCTGGGCGGTGTTGTGCCGCCGCCGTATGCACGATCACGGCACGACGGAAGAGCAGATGGCCAAGGTGGCGGTGAAGGCGCGCAAGAATGGCGCGCTCAACCCGAATGCGCGCTATCGCAAGGAGACGAACGTCGAGGAAGTGTTGAAGTCGGCGCTGGTCGTCTATCCGCTGCACCTCTTCGAGATCTGCGCCGTCAGCGACGGTGCCGCGGCAGTGCTGCTGTGCTCGGCCGAGAAGGCCAAACAGCTCACCACGGCGCCGGTGTGGGTCGCCGGCAGCGCGGTGGCGACGGCGCGTTTCGACGATGGCATCACGCGCGGCATCGGCGGTCTGGTGCCGCCTGGGATCACCCACCACAGTGAAGCAAAAGCGGCCGTGCACAAGGCGATGGAAAGTGCCGGTGTCGGGCCCGGGGACATCGACTTCGTCGAGCTGCAGGACAACACTGTGTACTACGAGCTGGCCTTCCCGGAGGAGTTCGGTCTCTGCGAGCCGGGACAGTCCGAGTGGTTGCTCGAAAACGACGAGACCATTCCCACCGGCAAGCTGCCGATCAATCCGTCTGGCGGCTTCATCTCCTTTGGCGAAGCGACGACGGCACAGGGGTTGTTCCAGATCTGCGAGCTCGGCTGGCAGTTGCGCGGCGAGGCCGGCCAGCGACAGGTGCCAAACGCAAAGATCGGCATGTCGCAAACCATCGGCCTCGGCGGCAACGCCACGGCGGTGGTTCTGAAGTCCTGAGGGCGAGAGGCGCTTCCGAGCGTTTCACGACCCGCCTGTCGGGCTGATAGACTGCGGTCGATGAGACCGGAGCCGGTTCGCCTTCACCGCTATACCTATCGCCAGTATCTGGCACTGGAAGAAACCAGTTCGGTGAAACACGAGTTTCTCGACGGTGAAATCTATGCCATGGCGGGAGGCACGCCCGAGCACGCGGCACTGTCGGCAGAGATCATTGCTTCGCTCGCCTCCCAAACCCGCGGCGGAGCGTGTCGTGTGTACAGCTCAGATCTGCGCGTACGGGTTCTGGCGTCGGGATTGACGACGTATCCAGACGCGACCGTGGTTTGCGGCCCGACGCAGCGCGATCCGGAGAGCCCGGCAACCGTGGTCAATCCGCGTGTCGTGGTCGAAGTGCTGAGTGATGGTACCGAGGAATACGATCGCGGCGAGAAGCTGGGACACTACAAACGGATTCCCGAGCTCGATGCCGTCGTGCTGGTCGCGCATCGCGAACGCCTCATCGTCGTCCACTGGCGCAGCGGATCCGGTTGGGAATCCCGTTCGTACCGGGCGGGCGAGAGCGCACTCATCGAGTGTATCGCCTGTGAGATCGACGTCGACGACTTGTACGATGCTGCTGCCGAGCCGGCAGGCTGAGCGTGCCGTTGGATCTCGACTACGACCTCAGGGGTTTCGTTCCGACCGGTTGGGTGAAAAGACCTGGTCCGGGTGGAGTCGAATGGGTTAGGTGTTGAGTATGATCCATGCCAATCGAATCGCCGTCGCTCTATTCGCGGCGCTGGCTACGCCGGCGCTGGGACAACCCAGCTACCTCAACTTCGAGAGCGGAGCCGTTCGACCGATGGCGATGTCTGCCGACGGGACGCGTCTCTACGCGGTCAACACGCCCGACAATCGACTCGAGATCTTTGACGTCAGCGGTGCCGCACCGCTTCCGTCGTCGTCGGTGCAGGTCGGGATGGAGCCGGTCGCCGTCGCGGTTCGCAGCAACGGCGACGTCTGGGTCGTCAACCATCTCTCGGACAGTGTCAGTATCGTCGATCCGGTTGCCGGCCGGGTGGTGCGCACTCTCCTGGTCGGAGACGAGCCACGCGACGTCGTTTTCGCCGGACCCGGGTTCGACCGTGCTTTCATCACGACGGCGCATCGCGGCCAACACCGCAGTGATGCGTCGATCGCCGCCGTCCCGGGAGCGGGCGATCCTCAGTTGACGACGGAAGGGATCGGCCGTGCCGATGTGTGGGTGTTCGACGCGGCCAACCTCGGCACCGCGCTCGGTGGCGTACCGCTGGCCATCGTCGTCCTCTTTGGCGACACGCCGCGCGGGTTGGCGGCTTCACCTGACGGCTCCAAGGTCTATGCGGCGGTTCACTACTCCGGCAACCAGACGATGTCGCTGAACGATGCGTTCATTTGCGAGGGCTTCGAACCCTTCACGCCGTGTCCGTTTTTCGGTCCGTTGAATTCTCCGGGTGGGCATCTCGGTCCTCCGACCAACCACGAGGGCCTAGCTGCGCCGCAGACGAGCATGATTCTCGAGTTCGACGCCGGCACTGGTCGCTGGCGCGACGAGCTCTTGCGCGACTGGAACCCGTTCGTGCGCTTCAACTTGCCAGACAAAGACGTTTTCGAGATCGATGCAACGACGTTGGCGGAGACGGCTTTCTTCACTGGGGTGGGGACGACGAACTTCAACCTGGTCGTGCATCCGAGCAACGGTACCGTGTACGCGTCGAACACCGAAGCGAAGAATACCACCCGTTTCGAAGGTCCGGGTGAGTTTGGCGGCTCGACGGTGCAGGGGGAGCTGGCGCGATCGCGGATTACCGTGATTGCGGGTGGCGTCGTGTCACCTCGGCACCTGAACAAGCACATCGACTACTCAGTGCTCGCTCACGACAAGAACTTCGATCCGTCGGCTCGCTTGCACTCGTTGGCGACGCCGCTGGAGATGGTGATTTCGTCGGACGGCTCGACGCTCTACGTGGCCGCGTTCGGCTCGAGCCGCGTCGGCGTCTATTCGACAGCCCAGCTCGATGCCGACACGTTCGTTCCGCAAACCGCGAGCCAGGCCCACATTCCAGTCAGTGGCGGCGGCCCAGCCGGCCTGGTGCTCGACGAGACCAATGACCGGATGTTCGTCTGGACCCGATTCGACAACGGCATATCGACCGTCGATTTGACGTCGGGGAGCGAAACGCATCACACGACGTTTCACACGCCCGAACCGGACGACGTCGTCGAAGGCCGTCCTTTTCTCTACGACGCCTTCTTCTCGTCGGCGAACGGTGAAGCCTCTTGTGCTTCGTGTCACATCTTCGGCGACATGGACCACATCGCCTGGAACCTCGGCAATCCCGACGACAACGTCGTCGACAACCCGATTCCGATTCTCAATCCCGGTGCGGCGATCTTTGCTCCGTCGCCGATCAACGGCACGGGTGTGGTTACCGATTTCCACCCGATGAAGGGTCCGATGACGACGCAAACCCTGCGGGGATTGTCTACGCATGGGGCGATGCACTGGCGCGGCGACCGGTCCAACGGGTTCTTTGGCATCGATCCGTTTGACGAAGAGCTGTCGTTCGACAACTTCATCGTCGCCTTCGAGGGGCTGCTCGGCCGCGAGGCACTCATTTCGAACGAAGACATGCAGCGCTTTACCGACTTTGCGATGTCGATCCGTCTACCCCCCAATCCCGTTCGCTCGATCGACAACCAGCTCAACGCCGCGCAGACAGCGGCGCGGGATTTTTGGTTCAACGATGCGGTCGACGGTGCGCGCACCTGCAACGACTGTCACACGCTCGACCCGCTCAGTGGTCTCTTCGCCACAGGGCGAACTTCCACGTTCGAAGGCAACTCTCAAATTTTCAAAGTCGCGCACCTGCGCAACGCTTATCAGAAGGTGGGGATGTTCGGTTTGCTCGCCAACTTCGGCGGCGGTGTAACGCACACCGGAGACCAGGTGCGCGGTTTCGGCTACGACCACGCCGGTTCGGTAGACACGCTCTTCCGTTTCGTCAGCGGACAGGTGTTCAACTTTCCCGACGAGCAATCGCGCCGCGATATGGAGGAGTTCGTTCTCGCCTTCGATACCGACCTGGCGCCGATCGTCGGGCAGCAGGTGACGCTCGATGCGACCAACACCGCGACCGCCGGGCCTCGGATCGATTTGATGATCCAGCGTGCCTCGACGCCTTTCGTGTCGGGAATTCTCGGTGGTACTGTGGCGGGTGAATGCGAGGTCATCGCCAAGGGGACGGTCGGTGGCGCGTCGCGCGGTTGGCTGCGCTTGGCCAGCGGCATGTTCCAAGCCGATGACGACCCAGGCGGCACCTCGCTCATGACGGATGCGGCGTTGCGCAATGTGGCTTCGACTGACGGCCCGCTGACGTACACCTGTGTACCGCCTGGTTCGGGTCCACGGATGGCGATCAACCGCGACGAGGATCTCTTCCTCGACGGTGTCGACAACTGCCCGGCTGTCGCCAACGACGATCAGGCCGACCTCGACAGCGATACCATCGGCGATGCCTGCGACCCGTTGAGCTGCGGTGATGGCTTCGTTGGGGCGCTCGAAGAGTGCGACGACGGCGGCACCAGCGGTGGCGACGGCTGTGATTCGAGCTGTCAGCTCGAATCTGGCGCGGCGTGTGAAGGCGAGCCGTCGCTGTGTTTCTTCGACACCGCCGTGGCGGGCCGCAAGCTGATTCTCAAGCGTTCCGCATCCGGCGAGGAGAAGCTCGTTCTGGTGCTCAAAGACCCCGCGTTGCCGTTCCCGGCGATCGGTAGCGCCGACGACCCCGCCAACGGAACACCGGGTGGATTGACCCTCGAGCTTCTCTCCCTCGGCGAGGGAAGCGCTTCGATCGCCGTACCGCCGGGCGAGTCGGATCCGCCGGGCTGGAAGGTGCGCGATGGCAACACGGATTTCTATCGGTACAAGAACCGCGATGCGCCGACCGGGCCGACCGTGATCAAGACGGCCAAGCTGAAGCAGGGCAAGTTGGTCAAGATCGTCGGCAAGGACACCGGGTTGCCTCTGAGCCGCGCCCAGGGAGTGCTGGCGGTGCGCGTGACGACCGGGAAGATTCGCACCTGCGCGGTTTTTTCCGGCGCCGCCGTGGTACGCGACGAGGATGGCGTGTTCATCGCTAAGAACTCGGTCGCGGCCGGACTGAGCGACTGTCGGAACGCGACCCTGGGAATTTTCTGAGACGACCGGCTGCGTTGATCCGCAGCCTTGCGAACGGTAGTTTCCAGCGCTTGGAGGAACGTTCTTCCCGGCTCGCCGTGCGCAGCCGAACGAGGGGATGCCCGATGTCCAAGCGCGAAAACGCCCCACTTTCCGGAGTTCGCATCGTCGAAAGCTCGATGCTGGGCCCGGCAGCGATCACCACCCATCTCGCCGACATGGGGGCCGAGATCATCAAGGTCGAGTCGCCGAGCGGCGACTACATCCGGCAGATGACCTGGCCGATCATCAACGACGTTTCGCTGATGCATCTGCACGTCAACCGCGGCAAACGCAGCCTGACGCTCGACTTGCGCAACGAGCGAGCGGTCGAGGTCTACCTCGATCTGGTGCGCGGAGCCGACGCCGTGGTCGAGGCGATGCGCGCGGGTGCCTTGGCCAAGCGCGGTCTTTCGTTCGAAAAAATGCGCGAGGTCAATCCGAAGATCGTCTTCTGCTCGATCTCCGGCTACGGCGCGAGCGGACCCTATCGCGACCTGCCCGCGCATGGCATCGCCTTCGACACCTGGGGCGGTCTCATCAACCCCGCATACGACGAAGAGGGGTATTGCTACATCCCCGAGCACGCCTCGGTCGGCATGCACGCCGGGCCTATGTTCGGCGCCATGTCGATCCTCGCCGGAATCATTCGCGCTCGGGCGAGCGGCGAAGGGTGTTCGATCGAGCTCGGTCAATCCGATGCTGCGGCCTATATGGACTGGTATCGCATCGAGAGCTGGAAGGCCTACGAGCGACCGGAGTCGGAGGTGACCGGCAACAAAGCCGACGACTACGAGCGGCGGGCGCCGGGTACGGCCGGGATGAAAGAGGGCGTTCGCTATCAAATGTACGAAGCATCCGACGGGCACGTTCTCTTCATGGCCTCGGAGCAGGCCTTCTGGAAGAACTTCTGCGCCACCGTCGACCGCATGGATCTCTTCGAAAAGTGGCCAGGGTCGAAGTTTGCCGACCACGCCCGCAACAACCGCGAGCTGCAAGCGATCTTGCGCGACATTTTTGAGACCAAGAGTTGCGAGGAGTGGTTGCGTCTCGGCAACGAAAAGAACTTTCCGATCGCCCCGGTCAACACGCCGAAGACGGTCGCCGAGGACCCGCATTTCACCCATCGCTTTCCCCTCTACCCAGTCGAGGGGCACGGTGCGGAGATGTTGCCCTATCCGGTCAAATTCGTCGGCGAACGACTGCCGCCGCCGGCGCATGCGCCGACAGTCGGCGAGCATTCACGTGAAATCCTCGCCGACGTTCTCGGCTATGACGAGGAGAGGATCGCGGCGCTGAAAAAGGCAGGTGCGCTTGGATGAGCCACGCGTGGCCGGCCTGTGCGAGCGGTCGCGACCGGCGCCCCGTCGTATTGCTGCTGGCCACTGTGTTCGTTCTCGGCTCGGTCCCGGCTGCGCGCGCCGTGTGCTGCGTTGGCGATTGCAACGGAGACCGTTCGGTTACCGTCGATGAGTTGACCAGGGGGGTGTCGATCGCCCTGGATGCGGCCCTGCTGCCGGACTGTCCGGCACTCGACGATGGATCGAACGTGGTGGGTGTGGCGGCGCTGGTGCGCGCCACGCGCAATGCGCTGGACGGTTGCCTGTCCGAGGTTCCGCGCACGATCGAAGGAGCGCCGGTCGAACGCCGTGTGTTTTTCGGCGATCTGCACGTTCACAGCGCTCAGCATCCGTCGCTGTTGTCGAGGTCGCGCGCTGGCCTGGCTACACCGCTGCAGGCCTTCGCCGTGGCGCGAGATTGTATGAGCCTCGACTTCATGGCGCTGTCCGATCACGACACGCTGCTCAAACCGGAGTTGTGGGAGAGGGCCCGGGCGGCGGCGGCCGCCGTCAATGTTCCGGGCACCTTCGTGGCCTTCTCAGCGGTCGAATGGACCCGTGTGTGGCACGTAAACGTCGTCTTCCAGCGTGACGATGAAGCCTTCTTCGAGAGTGCGACAGGAGTCGAGTTCAACCGCGCCTACGCAGCGAGGGTCAGGGACGGAAGCCTGGTGGCCCATGTCAACCATCCGAATTTCTATTTTCCGCCGGACTGGTCGATCATCGACGACAGGGTCACGACCAATGCCGAAGTGTGGAACGCGATGGCGACCGGTAGCCAAGAACACGGAATCCTCGGCGTTCTCTGGGCTCTGCGGGCTGGCTTTCGGGTTGGGCTGATCGGCGTGTCCGATGACCATGTCACGAGAGCGCGCCGGCCCCTTTTGGGACGCGGCATTACCGGTTGCCACGCTGAGTCGCTGAGCCGCGCCTCCATCTTGCACTCGCTGCGCAATCGCCGCTGCTACGCAACCACGGGCCCGAGAATCATACTCGACACGTCGGTTGGCGGCACGCCCATGGGTGGTGTCACCAAACTGAAGATGGGTGCCGCGGCTGACGTTGCCGTTTCGGTTCTCGGTGAAGCTCCCTTCGTCATCGAGCTGGTCAAGAGCAACGCCGTCGTCGATCGGAAGAGATGTGAGAGCGCACACTGTGAGTTGGCTTCGACCGTCGTTCTGCGCGATCCGAGTGATTTCGTATATGCCAGGATTCGCCAGTCGAATGGCGGGCGTGCATGGAGTAGCCCGGTGTGGCTCGAGGGGGAATGCGCCGGAGGTCCCGGCGATGCGAGCTGCCTGTCGGGGAGATTGGCCAACGGTCGGTTGGCGAGTGAGCCGACGCCGGGCGGGGAAGAGGCATTGGCCGACCGGTGTCTGACACAGATTCTCTTTCCCGAGGATAGCGCCCAGCGGGGGTACGAGGCCGAACCCGTCGCGATGGTTCGCTGCGTCGACGGGGATCCGCTCTGCGACGTCGGCGACATGAAAGGAACGTGTGAGGTCGAATTCGGGCTGTGTTTCGGCCTCGCCGACCACCGCCTCGCGCAGTGCCAGCCGGTGCGACCGGATTCGCTGGAAATCGTTCAGCCAGTCGATGATCCGGGTGCCTTGACGCTGAGCCAAGCAAACCGCGCGACCCTGGCTGCGGTTTTCCGAGCCGCCTCGACGGGCGGCAAGCCGGCTTGCTCACCGATGTCGCGCTTGCTCGTCAGCGCCGGTGATAGGCAGGTGTTCGACCTCGTCAGCCGAGCCGCCGAGCGTAGCGATCGCGATACTCTGGTGGTCGAGTGCGTCGCGCCCGGGTCGTAGTTACCCGTCCCAGTCCGTCGAAAAACCCTCGAAGGCGCAGGGGATCGAGCGCAGATCGGCGAGCACTTCTTTCTGCATGCCGACCTTGGTCGTCCCCGGGAACCACATCAACAGAGAATCGGTGAGTCCGCCGTAGCGTTTTTCGATTGCCGGTTTCAGGTTTTCGTAGGTGCCGACGGCGGCGAACTCGCGCACGACGTCGTCGCTGACTTCCTTCGCCATCGAGTCCCACTGACCCTTCTTCGACATCTCGTGCAGCTTGAGGCCGAGGTCCTGCCAGCCGTGCGGCTCGAAGACGACGTGGTAGGTGCGTGTCGCACCGTAGAAAGCGATGCGATAGCGAATCGTTTCGAGTTGCTCGTCGACCTCTTCTGGGGTTGCGCCGGTTGCGACGAAACCGCCGCCGGAGATGTGGAAGTTCTTGCGCTCGAGCTTGGACTTCGCCAGCCCGCTCTCGATCGCTGGGAAAGCGACCTCTTCGAGGTACTTTCGCGTCGCGAAGCCGTGCAGCTTGACGCCGTCGCAGATGCGGCCGGCCATGCGGATCATCGCCGGCCGCACGGCAGCGGTTTCGACCGGAATCGGCGGCAGCCCGGTCGGTTCGGGCGAGAACTCCGGCGTCATCAGGGTGAAGCGGTAGTGCTCTCCCTCGAACGCGAGCTTCTCCTTCTTCTCCCAGCAGCGCCAGATGGCGCGCAACGCCTGTACGTACTCGCGCAGGCGCGGCACCGGCGGGCTCCAGGGCACGCTGAAGCGCCTTTCGTTGTGGCCTTTGACCTGTGAGCCGAGACCGAGGACGAAGCGGCCACCGGAGTTGGCGTGCAGGTCCCAGGCGGTGTTGGCGACGACCATCGGCGAGCGCGGAAACGCGACCGCGATGTTGGTGCCGAGTTGGATGCGCTCGGTCGATAGAGCGGCGAAGGCCAGCGGTGCGAACGGGTCGTGAGCGATTTCGCTCGACATGACGAAGTCATAGCCGGCGTCCTCGGCTGCCCGGGCAGCATCACCGGCCAACTTCCACTGGCCGAGGGGTACGAAAGATTCGGTCAACATGTGAGCCTCCTATGGGACTGTCGGCAACGAGGGGTCTGCGCCTGTGCGGCTATGCGATGACGCCATCGCGGCGCAGTGAGTCGATCTCCTCTTTGGCGAAGCCGAGCTCGCCGAGAACCGCGTCGGTATCGGCGCTCGGGTAGGCCGGCGAAGGGTTGGGTTGGCCCGGGGTGCGGGAGAGGCGGGGCGTCGGAAGCACCTCCGGCACCTCGCCGGTGGAGAGGAAGGCGCCGCGTTCGCTGTTGTGCGGGTAGTCGAGAGCCTCGGTGAAATTGAGTACCGGGGCGAAACAGGTGTCGCTTCCTTCGAGGATGGCGCACCACTCGTCGCGTGTCCTGGTGCGAAACACCTGTGCGAAACGCTCGCGCAGCTCGGGCCAATTCGCTTCGTCCTCGCGATCTGGCAGGTCGGCCGCGTCGATGCCGAGCTTGTCGAGGAGGAGGGCGTAGAAATGGGGCTCGATTGGCGCGACGCTGACGAACTTGCCGTCGGCGGTTTCGTAGATGTTGTAGTACGGCGAGCCGCCGTCGAAGAGGTTGGTGCCGCGCGCGTCGGTGTGCAGTCCCATCTTGTGCATGGCGTAGAAGGTCGAGACGATGCTCATGACGCCGTCGACCATGGCCGCGTCGACGACCTGGCCGCGCCCCGAGCGCTGCGCTTCGAGGAGCGCGCAGACGACGCCGTAGGCGAGGTGTTGGCCGCCGCCGGCGAAGTCGCCGAGGATTTGCAGCAAGGGGATCGGTGCGCCGCCGCGCGGACCGATGGCGTGCGAGATGCCGGTGATCGCCTCGTAGTTGAGCGAGTGTCCGGCACTTTGCGCGAGCGGCCCCTCTTGTCCCCAGCCCGTCAAGCGGCCGTAGACGATGCGCGGGTTGCGCTGCAGGACGACGTCCGGGCCGACGCCGAGGCGTTCGACGACGCCTGGGCGAAACGACTCGAGAAAAGCGTCGGCCCGGTCGGCCAGGCGCAGCATCGTCTCGACGCCTTGCGGATTCTTGAGATCGACTGCGATCGAGCGCCGGCCGCGCTCCCAGAAGTTGTGCGGCCGCGGTGTCTTGTCGTCCGGCACGTCGCTCAACCGGTCGACGCGGATCATCTCGGCGCCCATGTCGGCCAGGCGCAGCGAGGCGAACGGCAACGCGCCCATGCCGGCTAGCTCGATGATGCGGATACCTTCGAGGGGGCCTTTCAAGCTCAACTCCGTTGCGGCGACCGGATCAGTCGCGCCGCTCTTCGAGGGACTCGCGCTCCCTCATCAGCGACAAGAACTTCTCCTGGTCGACCGAGACGAAGAGCCCGTCCGCTTCGGCGCAGAGCCGATTGCCGGCGAAGAGTTTTCCCGCCGTGAAGATCTTGCGTCCTTCGATGCGCAGGATCTCGCCCTCGAAGAAGAGCTCGGTGTGCAAGGGCGTCGGCGAGCGGAAGTTGATGGTCAGACGCGCCGTCATACCGCCTTGCCCGGAGAGGGCGCTGACGTAGCCGAGCACCTCGTCGAAGGCGCCGGCGACGAAGCCGCCGTGCACACAACCGGGAGCTCCTTCGTAAGCGGAGCCGAAAGTGACCTTGGCGACGGCCTTGCGTTCGCCGGCGGTGCCGATGGTGATCGGCGGCGCCAGCGGGTTGGCCAGGCCGATGAATGGGCTCTGGTCGAAGAACGCGCCGACGTCGCCGGAAGTGGCCGATTCGGCGTGCCCGTGGATGTTCTTCAGCCGCGGGTGCTCGCGCAACGCCTCGGCATAGCGCTCGAGCCCGTCGGCGGCGCTGCGCAGCTCGTCGGCGGGCGCGTTGCTGGGGACCAGTCGTTCGACGACCAGGCGCATGGCCGCCGCGAGACGCCGCTTTTCGTCCCAGGCGGCGGCATTGCTTTCCTTCGTAGTGTCCCAAGGCGGGACGACATCGGGTCGCTCACTCTTCTTGGTCAATCGCTTCCTCGCTCTCAGTCGGCAAGCAGAGTCGACCCACACTTTTCAACGAGCGGACCAACGCGTCAACAAGCCACCCCGTG
Source organism: uncultured Binatia bacterium (SeqCode) (assembly GCA_965216585.1). Taxonomy (GTDB): domain Bacteria; phylum Desulfobacterota; class Binatia; order HRBIN30; family CADEER01; genus CADEER01. The sequence goes on from CBDCGC010000003.1 coordinate 4,035,503, forward strand.
TACCGGCAAGCAGAGACGAAAAGGAATGGAGAAAGGAGGAAAGGAGCGGGCGGAGCTCAGCTTCGCCGGCGAGCTCATCGGAGCCACAGGGGCAAACGCCCCTGAGGCGCACGGGAGCGTATCTCAAAGAGGAAAGGAGCCGGCGGAGCTCGGCTTCGGCGGCGAGCTCATCGGAGCCACAGGGGCAAACGCCCCTGAGGCGCACGGGAGCGTATCTCAAAGAGGAAAGGAGCGGGCGGAGCTCGGCTTCGGCGGCGAGCTCATCGGAGCCACAGGGGCAAACGCCCCTGAGGCGCACGGGAGCGTATCTCAAAGAGGAAAGGAGCGGGCGGAGCTCGGCTTCGGCGGCGAGCTCATCGGAGCCACAGGGGCAAACGCCCCTGAGGCGCACGGGAGCGTATCTCAAAGAGGAAAGGAGCGGGCGGAGCTCGGCTTCGGCGGCGAGCTCATCGGAGCCACAGGGGCAAACGCCCCTGAGGCGCACGGGAGCGTATCTCAAAGAGGAAAGGAGCCGGCGGAGCTCGGCTTCGGCGGCGAGCTCATCGGAGCCACAGGGGCAAACGCCCCTGAGGCGCACGGGAGCGTATCTCAAAGAGGAAAGGAGCGGGCGGAGCTCGGCTTCGGCGGCGAGCTCATCGGAGCCACAGGGGCAAACGCCCCTGAGGCGCACGGGAGCGTATCAAGAAAGATGCGCCGCGATCGAAGCCAGCTTACCGAGCCAGGGGCCGAGGGAGAGGACGCAGTAGACGGCTGCCAGGCCGCGCAGGATGGGGACGCCGATGTGTGCCGGCGTGACGCGGAGCAGCACGACGAGCAGGCCGCAGGCGTAGGCTTTGTAGAGGAGCAGGGTCGGCAGGATGCCGATCTGGGCGAAGGCCTGGGCGAGAATCGGATTGGCCTCGCGAAAGCCGGCGCGCACGCCCTGGTAGGTGGCGACGCCGTCGAAGAGCTGCAGGGCCATGTTCACCACGAAGAGCTGATACAGCAGTGTGCCAGTGTCGGATTTGCTCATTGTCGCTTGCGATCCGTCCAGGGTATGTGAGGAATGCCGCCACTTCCACCGCGAAGAAGAGAACGGCCGGTTTGGTGGCAATGCAGCAAAGGTGGCCGCTCGTCGCATCTCCAGCAATGAGCCCGCCGGAGCTGCCGGTAGGTCTGGAAACTTGACTTTGTTCGATGCCGCAACGTATCTGTTTTCTGTCGTTTTTGAGCGTCGATCTTTCGGCGGGACGGCTGCGTCTGGATCATTCTGAATGTCGTTGCGAAGCCACCGGGTCTCGATTGCCGTATGCGGCATGCTGGTTGGAGTCCTCGCCGCCCTCGGTGTCGCCCCCTTGCTCGAAGATCGCGTCGACTCGGAGCTCGGTCCCGCTGGTTGCGAAGTGGATTTCGACTGCTCGAGTGCGCCGCAGGGCCTGGCCCTCGCCGATTTCGATGGCGATGGCCGGCTCGATGCGGTCACTGCCAACAATGGGAGCGACGACGTGACGGTCCTGCTCAACGACGGCAGCGGCCAACTCGTCGCATCGGCGCCTCTGAGTGCCGGTGCCGGACCGACCAGTGTGGCGACCGCCGACTTCGATGGTGACGGCAATGCCGACATGGCGGTGTTGAACGGTTTCGCCAACGACGATGACGGCCGGTCGTCGCTGAGCATTTTCCTCGGCAACGGCGACGGGTCTTTCGCGGCGCCGGCCGAGCATGCGGTCGGCACCTTTCCGGTGCGCGTCGTCGCGGCCGACTTCGACAGCGACGGCGCCGTCGATCTGGCGACGTCCGATCTCTTTGGCGATACGGTTTCGATCTGTCTGGGCAACGGCGACGGCACCTTCGCCGACGCGGTGGCCGTCGCCGTCGAGGGCGGGCCGAGTGGGCTGGCACTTGGCGAGTTCAATGGCGACGGCGCCATCGATCTCGCCGTCACACTCGACCTCGCGGTACCGGGAGGAGTGGTGATCTTGCTCGGCGACGGTGCCGGTGGATTCACACGGCAAGAGCCGACGCTGACGGCTGGCGACGCTCCGCTCAGCGTCGCCGTTGGCAAGCTCGACGTCGATCAGATCGCCGACCTCGCCGTACCGAATTGGGGTGAGGACACCATCTCGGTGTTCTTCGGCAACGGCGACGGCACCTTTGACGACGGGCCAACCCTGCTCGCCGGTTTGCTGGCGCGCGACGTCGCCATTGCCGATGTCGACGGCGACGGCGCCGCCGACATCGTCTCGCTCGACGGTCTCGGTTCGGCCGATGCCAATGGCCTGCTCGTCGTCTTGCCGGGCAATGGCGACGGCACCTTCGAAGAGATGGTGACCTACGATCTCGGCAGCACGCCGGGCGCCTTGCAGGTCGCCGACCTCAACGGTGACGGCGGCCTCGACATCGTCGCGGCGCACACCGACACCGGCGATGTCGGCATCCTGCTCAATCAGGAGGGCGGCGCGACGGACTGTGTCGGTGACTGCAATCAAGATGGAATGGTGAACATCGGTGAGCTGATCACCGGCGTTGGCATCGCGCTCGGCAATCAGGACATCGCCGCCTGCCCGTCGTTCGATCGCGACTCGAGTGGCGGCGTCGGCGTCGGTGAGCTCATCGAAGCAGTCGGCAACGCACTGAACGGTTGCCCCGGATGAAAACCCAGCGGCTTTTGACAGAGCTGTTTCGGTACGATAACAGGATGGGAGATTTCCTCGAAATGGGTGCCGGGGTTGTAGAGAGGAAGCGCGCCAATGGGCGATTTCGGGTCAGGATCTCCGATCTCGCCGTGGCTGGCGCAGAGGAGGCTTAAGCAGATGTTGAAGCGAAGCATGTTGGCGGGTCTCGCCGCCGGCACCGTGCTCTTGCACCCAGGCGTACCGGCAATCGCCCTCGAGGATTGCAGTGGCTCGGATTGTGCGCAGATCGTGGTTGGCAGCGGTGACGTTCCCAGGAGCAGCGGAACTGGTGCGATCGACATCGATTTCACGCCCGCCAGCAGTGACGGCCAAGTTATGCAGGGGGCTGACGACGTCGCCGCCATCGCCTTCTCGGTCGGCATGCCCGGCGACGATTCCACCAATTCGCTACGTCTGCTCTGCGATGGCGGGCGCCTCGCGGCCAACGCGGTGCGGCCGGGGGATGCCCTGGGCGACGATTTCGCGCTCGTCGTGGAGAACGAAACCTGCAATGAACGCGATCGCTGCCTGTGCCCGACCGAGGACGGGCAGAACCGCGACAACTTCGTCAATCTCGTCATCTACGGGCCAAAAAACCTGCCTGAAGGCGGTCCGGTGGAGATCCCGCGCCTGCCGGCGGGGACCCTGGCGACGCTCAACCTGGCGGCCGGCAACTCGACCAACATCGACGACGAAATCGACCTCAACATCTACTGCGAGCAGAACGACGCGGTGACGCGACCGCAGTTCACCGCCAACCTGTCGATCGGCGACCAGTCGGCCATCGATCAGACGGCCGACCGCGCCGCTGATGAAAGTCGTGTTAGTTGTACTAATGGACGTGTGAGAATCGTTGATATGACAACGCCGACGCCGAGCTGTGTCGGCGATTGCAACGGCGACCGTATGGTCAATATCGGTGAGCTGATCAGAGGGGTGAACATCGCTCTCGGCCGGCTAGATCTCAGTGAGTGTCCGCCATTCGACTCGAACGGTGATGGGCAGGTCGGCATCGGCGAGTTGATCCAGGCGGTCAATGCGGCTCTCAACGGGTGCCCCTGAATAAGAGCTGCCTGCGCTGGAAATTGAATTCGCATTAGGATAGAGGGACGAGCGGCGGGTGGGCGCTCCTCGTCGATAGATCATTTGAAACCTGACTGTTGGAGGGAGATTTCATGAGACGAATCGCTGGATTTGTGGCCGTAAGCGCTCTGTTGCTGACCGCCGCGCAAGGACAAGACGTGACGTTGGATGTCTCGTCGGCGACGATCGGCGCCGGAGAAACCGGCCAGATCAATGTGGTTCTGAATGGTGGGGCGAACGAAGTTGCCGGCACCGAGAACGAGCTGAATTGGAACACCGACGAGCTTGAGGTCAGCAACTGTGCCGTCAATGAGGCGATCGACAAGGATCTGCAGTCGACGGAGGACGCCGGCTTCTTCAAGGGCATCGTCATCAACTTTGGCGATCTCAGCCCGATCGACGATGGCTCCACTCTTTACACTTGTGACGTGGCGGTTGGTGCCGGCACGGCGCCGGGCGACTACACGATCTCCTGCACCGCACCGGGTGCCAGTGATCCGAACGGTGGCACCTATGACACCGCTTGTGCGGACAGCACCATCACGGTGCCGGCCGAGCCACAGGTCGAGCTGATGCTCAACATGATCAACGCGGTGCCGGGTGGTACGGGTACTCTCGAAGTCAGCTTGAACCTGCTCAAGGACGTCGAGGTCGCCGGAACGGAGAACGAGCTCACCTGGAACACCAGCGAGCTCTCCGTCGCCAACTGTGCCGTCAACGAAGCGATCGACAAGGATCTGCAGTCGACCGAGGACGAGGGCTTCTTCAAGGGCATCGTCATCAACTTCGGTAACCTCGACCCGATTCCGGATGGTTCGCTGCTCTACTCCTGCGATGTCGGCATTCCCGGTGGCACGGCCGCGGCGACGACATCGGGCGTGACCGGAATGTTTGAGATCGTCTGTGCCAACCCCGGTGCGAGCGACTCGAATGGCAACACGCTGGAGACGATCTGCAACAACGCAGTGGTGAACGTTGCGCCGCCGCCGACGGATACGCCGACGATGGCACCGACGTCGACTGCAACTCCGGAAGTGACGGAGACGACGCCGCCGACGGAACCGACGACGCCGCCGACGGAACCGACGACACCGCCGACGCAGCCGACGACGGCACCGCCGACGGTTGATCCGGGCGGCAACGACGCCGATGACGACTCCTGTGCAATCGTTGCACCGCAGTCGAGCTCGAGCGGCTGGATGCTGTTGCTGCCGCTGGCCGGCCTGCTGTGGCTGCGCCGCCGGTCGCGCTAACGCGTTGACAGCCTAGGAACAAAGCGAGAGGGGGTCGAGATTTTCTCGACCCCCTCTTTGCGTGTGCGCCCGGCACGGGCGCCACCTTGGAGGTGAAAGTCCTCTCGAGAGTAGACTCGAACGATCGAAGCGAAGCGCAACTGCGTAAGGGCGACCGAGCGTGGGAAGGAAGCGTGGAGCGAAGCCATGGGCCGACGAACAGAAACCGGATACAAGGCGGAGTGGAGCAGGGCGAGCGGGCACGTGACCGCGAAGCTCTCCGAGTCAAAGCGAAGCGACGTAGATCCGGCGGTCGTGTGGTGAAGGGTGGCGTTCTTACCCGGGGAGATCTCGCCTTGTGCCTGAAAGGGCGACGTCGAGAGGCGGAGCGAGAAGTCAGCAGAGGCCATAGTAGTCGCGGACTCGCAGCGACGAAGGGCTGAACGTAGAGGAGAGCGAAACGACCGTGAGCCTCGCCGAGACAATGCCTCAGATGTCCGCGCAACTGGAGCTCCCGTTTGGCAAGAGGGGTGAATCCCCTGGAGTAGAACGGAGTGAGGAAGTCGAAGCGGCGGCGCACGGAGCCGAGCGCTCAGGAGCGAGCGGTCTGATGGGGAAGGCTCTCGAGAGCCAGAATCTCCAGGCCGCGCTGAAGCGAGTAAGGAGCAACAAGGGCAGTCCCGGGATAGATGGGATGACGGTGGAAGAACTGCCGGATTACCTCCGAGAATACTGGCCACGGATCCGCGAGGAGGTGATCGCGGGGAAGTACCAGCCTGGGGCGGTCAAGCGGCAGGAAATCCCAAAGAGCGGCGGCGGAGTGCGCGAGTTAGGCATTCCAACGGCGTTGGACCGCTTCATTCAACAGGCGCTTTTGCAGGTCTTGCAGCCTCTGTTCGACCCAAGCTTCTCGAAGCACAGCTACGGTTTTCGACCAGGGCGAAGTGCGCACCAGGCGGTGAGAGCCGCGCGGCGCTACGTCGAGGAAGGACGCCGAGTGGTGGTGGATGTGGACCTGGCCAGATTCTTTGACCGGGTCAACCACGACGTGCTGATGAGCAGGCTTGCCAGTCGGATCGAGGACAAGTCGATCTTGGGACTGATCCGTCGCTACCTCGAAGCCGGAGTGATGGTAAACGGGGTGGTGGTGGAGCGGCACGAGGGAACCCCGCAAGGGGGACCGTTGTCGCCGCTGCTTGCCAACATACTTCTCGACGAAGTGGACAAGGAGCTGGAGCGGCGAGGTCACAGGTTCGCTCGCTACGCGGACGACTGCAACGTGTATGTGCGGTCCAAACGTGCGGGGGAACGGGTGATGGGGCTGCTGCGGCGGCTGTATGGCGATCTGCGTCTGCAAGTCAATGAGGAGAAGAGTGCGGTAGAGTCGGTCTTCAAGCGCCAGTTTCTTGGATACGCCCTGTGGGTGGCGCCGGACCGAGTCGTCAAGTTCCGCATATCGGGCAAGGCCCTGGGGCGAATGAAGCAAAGGGTGCGGCAGCTTACTCGCCGTACCCGAGGACGAAGCATGGAGCAGATCGCACAGGATCTTCGCAGCTACCTAGTCGGGTGGAAGGCGTACTTCCGACTGGCGGAAACACCGGGGATACTTGGCGATCTGGACAAGTGGATTCGTCACCGCCTGCGGGCGGTACAACTCAAGCAGTGGCGTCGCGGTCGGACAGTATTCCGCGAGCTGCGGGCGCGCGGCCTATCGGTTGATCTAGCGGCTAAGGTCGCGGCCAACGCTCGTCGCTGGTGGAAGAACTCGGCTATCGGTATCCACGTCGCCCTTCCGAACTCCTACTTCGATGAGCTGGGGGTGCCTCGGCTTGTCGCGTAACCTCAAGGCCACGAACCGCCGGATGCGGACCCGCTTGTCAGGTGGTGTGGGAGGGGTCGTCAGGGCTATTCCCTGACGCCCCTATCCCGATTGGTGGCAATCGCAAAGTCGATACAGGCTTGACCCTGCATGATTCCTGATGGCAAGCTTGTGGTTACATGACATCTAGGTCAGTTCAGATTTCCATCGACAACGAGCTGTTGTCGAGAATCGATGCAGATCCCAGGGTCCTTCGCGCGGGTCGTTCAGCGTTCATCCGCGAAGCCTGCGAGCTCTATTTGAAGGTGCGGCGCCGGCGACTTATCGACGATGCAATCCGCCGAGCATACGAGGGAGATGCGGATGATGCGTTCGAAGAAATAGTGGATCTGATCGAAGGGCAGAGTTGGCCGGACAGATAGAACGCGGCCAAATCTGGATGCTCGATCTGGCCAGGCCGGATAGGCGGCGCCCGGTGCTGGTGTTGACACGACAGGTGCTGCTGGACGTGCTGAACAGTGCAACCGTGGCTGCGGTGACGTCGACAATCCGCGGGGTGCCCACGGAGGTTTTGGTTGGGACCGAAGCGGGTTTGAAGAGGGAATCGTGCGTAAACCTCGTAAACATCTTTACGGTTCCGCAGGCTCAGCTTTACCACTACGTGGGGAGTATCGATCGAACGAAAATGGAAGAGGTATGCCGTGCTCTGAACGTTGCGTTTGGATGCGAATGATCGGACGATCAGGCCGAAGGCTATGTCGGATGACGGGATGATCAGTGGCCGGCGCGTTTTGGTTTGTGGCGTTGCCAATGAGCGCAGCATTGCCTGGGCGATTGCTCAACGCCTGCATCGAGAGGGGGCGGAGCTCGCTTTTTCTTACCCTAACGAGGCGATCGAAAAGCGAGTGCGGCCGTTGGCGGAGTCGCTCGAGGCACCGGCGTTTCCCTGCGACGTCACCAGCGACGACCAGGTGGACCGGCTGTTCGACGAACTCGGCCGGCACTGGGACGGGCTCGACGGTGTCGTTCACTCCATCGCCTTCGCCGAGCGCGACGAGCTCAAAGGTCGCTTCGTCGACACTTCGCGGCGCGGGTTCGCGCTCGCTTTGGACATCTCCGCTTATTCTTTGGTTGCGCTCGCAAGACGCGCCGAGCCCCTACTGGCGCCGCGCCGCGGCGCGCTGCTGACCCTGACCTACTTCGGCGCCGAGAAGGTGTTGCCGCACTACAACGTCATGGGCGTCGCCAAGGCGGCGCTGGAAGCCTCGGTGCGCTATCTCGCCGCCGATCTCGGACCGTCCGGCGTTCGCATCAACGCCCTCTCCGCCGGCCCGATGAAGACTCTTTCCGCCGCCGGCATCACCGGCTTCAAGACGATGTTGCAGCACCACGCCGAGCGCGCGCCGCTGCAGCGCAACACCACTGGCGACGACGTCGCCGGTACGGCTCTCTACCTGCTCAGCGATCTCGCCCAGGGTGTCACCGGTGAAGTCGTCCACGTCGACGGTGGCTACAATGTCCTGGGCATGTGAGTCGGGGCCGGGTGAAAGCGTTGGCGCCCGCCGGCGGCGGGACCCCCTGGCCCCCTCCTTGGCAAGGAGGGGGAATCTCCAGTTTGGCGGCCGCAGAGAAACTTCAGATTGCCTCGCGAAGCGAGACCACCCCCAGCCTACTGCCCCAGCCCAAGCCCCAGCCTTCGTTGATACCAACCAGACTGGGTTGGGAAAAAAGGCTGTAGGCTCGGGCTGGGGCAGTAGGCTGGGGGCGCGCCAGACCTACGAGCGCAGCGAGTTTCAGCCACGAACGGGCTAGAGCGATGCGCCGAACGCTCTTCTACATCGGCGACTACGCCGTCTCCAGTTTCTGGGCGATGGCCTTTCTCGGCTTTCTCCTTGCCTTTTTCGTCGTGCGCCGGGGCTTGGCGCGGCGCGGCTACGACCCGCGCATCGCCTACGACATCACGCTCTGGGCCTACGTCGGTGGCTGGATGGGGGCGCGTCTCTTCGTCATTCCCGCCGGCTGGCAGTACTTCGTCGAGTCGCCGATTCTCTTTCTTCTCTCCGGTAGCGGGTGGGTGTGGTACGGCGGTGTCATCGGCGGCGCCCTGGCGGTGTGGTGGTGGGCGCGCCGCAACGACCTGCCAATCCTCGCCATCGGCGACATTTGTGCGCCGGGTCTGGCGGTCGGCCTCGGCGTCGGCCGCATCGGCTGTCAACTCTCCGGCGACGGCGACTACGGCGTCGCCAGCAACCTGCCGTGGGCGATGGCCTACCCGGACGGCATCGTGCCGACCCTCGAACGCGTCCACCCGACACCGGTGTACGAGATGATCGCCTGCTTCGCCATCGCCGCCTACCTGCTGCGCCTCGCGCCCAGGGGACGGCCGCTCGGCCATCACCTCGGGGTCTATCTCATCGCCAGCGGCGTCGTGCGCTTCTTGATCGAGTTCGTTCGCCGCAACCCGGCCTGGCTGCTCGCTTTGACGACGGCGCAGTGGATGTCGATCGCCAGCCTCGCCGTCGGTGCGTACCTGCTCGGCAATGCCAGCGAGTCGTGGCCCGACGTTGGGCGTTTCAACCGGGCGGTGCCGGAAGCCGGAAAGCGAAGAAGCCGAACCGTTCTTCTGAGGCGATCGAGGCTCAGACGGGAAGGGCGCGACCGCGCGGTGGCTCGGCCGTCGACCGGATCTCTTCTCAGCCCTGCGTCGTTCGCTTGACGTTGGCGCGCATGAAACCCGGCGCGACTGCCCGCACGACGTAGCCGGCGGCGATGGCGCGCGGGTAGGTGAGCTCGCGCTTGCCGCGGCGCAGTGCGTCGATGATGGCATCGGCCAGTCCCGGCGCTTCGACCATCATCCGCTTCGCCGTTGCCGGCATGCGCTGTAGCGCTTCCTCATCGAAGAAGTCGGTGTCGATGGCGCCGGGATAGACGGTGAGGACGTGAACGCCATGCTCTTCGACTTCGATCGACAGCGCTTCGGCGAGACCGGTCATGGCGAACTTCGACGCGGCGTAGGCACTTTCGCCGGGCACGCCGATGCGGCCGGCGACCGAGGACATGAAGAGCAGCCAGCCGCTGTGGCGGTCGACCATCTGCGGCAACAACTCCTTGGTCCAATAGACAGCGCCGAGGAAGTTGACGCGCATCATTCTCTCGATGTCGCCGACCTCCCACTCGAGGAACGAACGGTGGCCGCCGTAGCCGGCGTTGTTGACCAGGCCGTCGATCGGTCCGAGCTCGGCGAGCGCGCGTTCGGCCGCGGCGGCTACCTGTTCTCGTTCGCCGACGTCGCAGGGCAGGGCGAGCGCTTGCCCGCCGCCGGCGCGGATCTCCGTCGCGACGGCCTCGAGCTCGGCGGCGCGCCGGGCGCACAGCCCGACCCGGGCGCCGGCGCCGGCCATGCGCAGCGCCAGCAGGCGACCGATGCCGCTCGACGCGCCAGTGATGACGACGGACTTGTCGCGAAACGCTTCGATGCGAGCGACCCCGGGCCGGACGACCGACTAGGCCGATGCGCGCTTGCCGGCGCGGCGCCGTGCCTTGGTTTTCTTTTTCGCCGCCGTGCGCTTGCGCGGCTTGGCGCGCCGCTCGAGTGCGGCGAACGATTTCTCGAGGTAGCCGACGAAGTCGTGCAGATCGGGGATGGCTTCCCAGTCGGCGTTGAGTCCCCAGAAGAGGCCGCCGTTGTAGCTGAACAAGCCGACGACGAGGGCTTGGTTGCGAAAAAGCGGCACCACGGGATAGGTCGTCAGCATTTCACAGCCCATCAGATAGAGGGGAATCTGCGGCCCCGGGACGTTGGTCACGACGAGGTTGTAGGGCCGTGCGCGTTCGGCCATGCGCACCGCCTGGACCAGCACCGTGGGCACCGTCCACTCGGCGATGGCGGTCAGCATCTCGGCCCCGACCGCCTGCTTGGACTCCTTCAAATCGGCCATCGTCTCGCGCACCGCCTTCAACCGGGCGACCGGATTGTCGAGCTGCACCGGTAGGTCGGCGACCATTTCGGCAATGCGATTGCCGAGGGCGCCGCGCTCGTCCTGGCTGCGCACGCTGACCGGGACCATGGCGCGCACGTCGAGGGTGTCGGAGTCGATACCGCGGTCGCTGAAGAAGGTACGCAGGGCGCCGCTGACGACGGCCAGCACGACGTCGTTGAGGGTGCCGCCGAGCTCGTTCTTGACGGCTTTCAGGTCGTCGATGCGCATCGCCGTCCAGTCGAAGCGCCGCGACGGGCCGACCGGCACGTTGAGCGGCGTCGGCGACGCCGGATTGAAGGCCGGCGTCAGCGTTTCCAACACCGCCGAAATGGTCTCCTCGGCACCGCGCAGTGCCGCTTCGGGATGCTGGATTCCCGACCGCACGGTGTCGATGAGCTCGAACGGTTGCTTGATGCGCCGGCGTACCTCGTCGACGATGAGTTGAGCGTCGCTTGGATGCGGTCGCGGTACCCAGGGCACGGGCAGATCCGGTTCGTCGATCGGTTCGACCTGCATCAACACCGACATCAAGTCGGCGCCCGATACGCCGTCGATCATGCAGTGGTGAGTCTTCGACACCAGGGCGAAGCGGTTGCCTTCGAGACCTTCGACGAACCACATCTCCCACAGCGGCCGCGAGCGATCGAGCTGTTGCGACATGATGCGGCCGACCATCCGCTTGAGTACGCGCTCGTCGCCCGGCAGTGGCAGCGCCGAGTGGCGGACGTGGTAATGCAGGCGAAAGCGATCGTCGTCGACCCAGATGGGCAGCCGCTCGTAGGGTAGGTAGGCCAGCTTCTGGCGAAAGCGCGGCACCAGGTGCAGTTGCGCCTCGATGCCGCGCCGGATCAAGTCGATGTCGATGCCGCCGTTCTCGTTCTGCACCGGTTCGGCGTCGAAGATGAAAACGCCACCGACGTGCATGTGGCAGCGCGAATCTTCCAGGCCGATGAACGACGCATCCAGTGCGCTCAGCCGTTCGTAGTAGGCCATCTATTCCCCCTCTGGCGTCGTTGCCGCCGCCGCGGTGGTCGCCGGCAGATGGATGCGCGGCGCTTCCGGGTTCTGCCGGTAGAGCACCAACACGCGCCCGATCGAGCCGGCGACGTCGCATCCGGTGGTCGCCGCGAGTTTCTCGGCGGCCCGCTTTCGATCGTCCGGGCATTCGGCGGAGATGCGAACTTTGATGAGCTCGTGATCGCTCAGGGCTGCGTCGACCTGTGAGAAAACCGCATCCGTCAGACCGCGCTGGCCGATCTGAACCAGCGGTTTCATCTCGTGCGCCAGGCCGCGCAGATACTTTTTCTGCTTCCCGTTCATGGTACCTCCGGTCATAGTTCGCCGGCGGCCGGATTGGCAAACTGCAGGCGACGAACGTGGCCATGAGCATGTTGCATGTGCTGCGCCTGCGGTTCAGAGTTGGCCGCGGCATGACTTCTCGCGACACAGCCGATTTGGCGTTCATTCGCTCGGATGTTCTGGCGATGAGCGGCTATACGCCCGGCGAGCAACCCGGCGACGCCCGGGTCGTCAAGCTCAACACCAACGAGAACCCCTACCCGCCGTCGCCGCGGGTGCGCGAGGCGATCGCCGCCGCTGCCGCGGATGGCCTGCGGTTGTACCCGGATCCGATGGCGAGCGAGCTGTGCGCCCGCGCGGCGCGGGTCTACGGGCTGCAGCCGGACCAGGTACTCGCCGGCAATGGCTCGGACGAGCTCTTGATGATGATCATCCGCGCCTGTGTCGGCCCGGCTGACCGCGTCGTCTTCCCGGTGCCGACCTACACTCTCTACGAGACGCTGGTGCAAATCGGCGGCGGTCGGGTGGCGACGGTCGACTTTCCCGCCGACTTCGCTCTGCCGGTCGACGAGTTGGTGGCGGCCGCGGGCAGGGTGACGTTCCTCTGCAATCCAAACGCCCCCTCGGGCACTCTGGCTTCAACGTCGACCCTCGGCGAGTTGGCGCAGCGCCTCGCCGGCCTGGTGGTCGTCGATGAGGCCTACGTCGACTTTGCCGAAGGCAGCGCCGTCGAGCTGATTGCCGAGCACGCCAACGTCGTCGTGACGCGAACCTTCTCGAAGTCGTTCTCTCTCGCCGGCCTGCGGGTCGGACTCCTCTTCGGTCGCGCCGAGGTCGTCTCCGAGCTCGCCAAGGTCAAGGATTCGTACAACCTCAACCGAATCTCGATGGCGGCGGCAACGGCGGCGCTCGAGGATCTGCCGTGGATGCGGGCGAACGTCGACAAGGTTCGCGCCACGCGTGCCCGCCTGAGCGATGAGCTGCGCGCCCTCGGTTATGAGGTGCTGCCCAGCCAGGCCAACTTCGTCCTCGCCCGCCGCCGCGGCGAGGATCAGCGACCGGTCTACGATGCCCTGCACCGCGCCGGTGTGCTGGTGCGCTACTTCGCGACGCCGCAACTCCACGACGCGCTGCGCATCACCGTCGGCACCGACGCCGAGATCGACCGCTTCCTGCACGCCTTGCGCGCGGGCTAATCCGAGCGGCCGAGCGCCGCGGGTGCATTGCTGTCGCCCGGTGCGAGGGCGAGTAGGAGCAGCGTCACGACGTAGGGCAAGATGAGGAAGAAGTGGAAGGGGATGCCGAGCGACAGTGCCTGGAAGTGGAATTGCAACGCCGTCGCGAAGCCGAAGAAGAGCGCCGCGGCGAGGGTCCACCAGGGCAGGCGGCGGCCGACGATGACGATGGCGAGCGCGATGAAGCCGCGGCCGGCCGACATTCCCTCGACGAAGGTCTGCGTGTAGTCGATGGCGAGGTAGGCGCCGCCGGCGGCGCACAGCCCGCCACAGGCGATCAGCGCCAGCGCCCGCACGCGGTCGACGCGCACGCCCTGAGTGGCCGCGGCGCGCGGATTCTCACCCGTCATTTTCAAACCCAGACCGGCACGCGTGCGCGCCAGAAAGAAGGCGATGGCGGGGACGGCGAGGAAGCAGAGGTATCCCAGCGCGGTCTGGCGAAAGAAGGCGGTGCCGACGACGGGTAGGGAGGCCAGACCCGGGATTTCGATCGTCGCTGTCGCCGGCACCGTGAGTGCCGCTCCGGTGACGCCGAAGATCGAGCGGTAGAGCACGGCGGTCGCGCCGGCGGCGAAGAGGTTGAGCGCGGTGCCGGCGACGATCTGATTGGCTTTGCGAGCGACGATGAAGAAAGCGAAGGCGGCGCCGGTCGAGCCGCCGAGTGCCAGGGCGCCGGCGATTGCCAGGCTGCTCGATCCGCTTTGGTGAGCGACGGCGAAGGCGGTGAAGGCTCCGAGGAGAAGAAACCCTTCGAGGCCGACGTTGACGATGCCGGCCTTCTCCGCCAGCAGCTCGCCGAGCGCGGCGTAGAGCAGGGGGATTGCCATGGCGACGGCAGCCGCGAGTAGTGTACCGGCCAGTTCCATTTCTCAGGAGCCCCCTCGCCGGCGGTCGCGATATTCGACGGCGGCCAGGGCGAAGATGATGCAGGCCTGGATCAGTGCAACCAGTCCGGAAGACACGCCGGCGACCCGCTGCATCGAGGAGGAACCGGCGGCGAGAACGCCAAACAAGACGCCGGCGGCGAGGACGCCCCAGGGTTCGAGGCGGCCGAGCAGGGCGACGGCGATCGCCGTGTATCCATAGCCAGGGGAAAAACTCTCGTAGAGGCGATGGGTGATCGCCGATACCTCGATGCCGCCGGCCATACCGGCGAGCAGACCGCTGCCGAGAAAGGCGTTGAGCAGCGTGCGCTCGACGTTGAAACCGCCACTTCGCGTCGCTGCCGGGCTCGATCCGACGGCGCGCAGGATGAAACCCGAGCGCGTGCGGTGGAGGAGAAACCAGCACAGCGGCACCAGCCCGACGGCGACCGGCAAGCCGCCGTGCACGCGCATTCCCGATACCAGGCGCGGCATGCGGGCGAAGGGTTGCAACGCATCGGTCTGCGGGTACTGGGCGGCGCTCTCCATCAGCGGGCCGTGCACCAGATAGCCGACCAGCCCGAGGATGATGAAGTTGAGCATGATGGTGCTGATCACCTCGTCGACGCCGCGCCGCACTTTCAAGATCGCGGCGACGGCGGCGACGACACCGCCACCGATGGCGGCGGCGAAGAGCGTCAGCGGGATGCCGAGCAGCCTCGGCAACGGCCAGCTTTGCGTGCCGACCCACACGGCCAGCAACGCCCCGGCGACGAGCTGCCCCTCGGCGCCGATGTTCCAGATGCCGGCCCGGAAGGCGAGCGCTACTGCCGTGCCGGTAATGATCAGAGGGCAGGCTTTGACGGCCACTTCCGACCAACCGTGGGCGCTGCCGAGCGCACCTTCGAGCAGGGCGGTGTAGGCGGTCAGCGGGTTGCCGCCGCCGGCGAGGATGAACAGCGCGCCGACGGCGAGAGCGCTGGCGACGGCGATCGAAGCTTCGGCGAGGCGGCGGTTCATCGCTGCCCGCCCGCCGTCAAGCTCGCGGCGCCGCCCATCATCATGCCGATTTGCGATCGATCGTAGGGCGGGCTCAGCGGACGGCTCAGACGCCCGCGGTAGAGCACGCCAATGCGGTGGCTCGAGAGGAGGATCTCGTCGAGGTCGGACGACAGCAGGAGGACCGTGCCTCCCCACTTGGTGACTTCGATCAATTGCGTGTGGACGTGCTCGGCGGCGGTAACGTCGAGCCCCCGCGTCGGATTGGCGGCAACCACGACACGCGGCTGACCGGTCAGGGCGCGCGCGACGATCAACTTCTGCAAGTTGCCACCGGAGAGCGACTCGGCGAGCGCCTCTGGGCCGGCGCAGGCGATCGCGTGTCGGCCGATCAGAGATTCGGCAAAGGTTCGAGCTGCGTCGCGATCGAAGCGCATGCCGTTGCAGTGTTCGTTGAGCAGGTCGACGTCGAGCACGGCGTTTTCGGTCACCGTCATGTCGAGCACTGCACCCTGGTGTCGCCGCTCGGGTGGGATCGAACGCACTCCGGCCGCCGAGAACCCGCGCGGCGTGTGCGGCGCGATGGTCTCACCGGCGATCTTGACGAAACCGCTGCTCGGCTGGCGGAGGCCGCTTAGAACTTCGAAGAGCTCGCGCTGGCCGTTGCCGTCGACGCCGGCGATGCCGAAGATCTCGCCGTCGGCGAGCTCGAGATTGACCGAGCGCAAGTGGGGAACTCCGTCGTCGCCGATCACTGTCAGGTCGCTCGTCCGCAAGGTCGACGAGTGTCCCGGCTGGCGCGAGCTCACCTCGGTCGCAGTGAAAGCCTTGCCGACCATGAGCTCGGCGAGCTCGCGTTCGTCAGTGTCGCGCGTCGGCAATTGAGCGACGACCGAGCCGGCGCGCAGCACGGTCACCGAGTCGGCGATGGCCATCGCCTCGCGCAGCTTGTGGGTGATGAAGAGAATGGCGACACCGCGCTCGCGCAACGTCTGCAGCACCTCGAAGAAGCCGGCGCTCTCGTCGGGTGTGAGCAGCGCCGTCGGTTCGTCGAGAATGAGCAGGTCGAGATTGCCGAGCAAGGCTTTGAGGATCTCGATGCGTTGGCGCACGCCGACCGGCAGATCCCCGGCGATCGCGTCGAGGTTGCCGATCTCGAGACCGATGTCGCGCGCCCGTTTGCTCGCCTCCTGGCGCACCCGCTCGTAGTCGATCAAGATGCCGGGCTGCTCGACTGCGAGGGCGAGGTTGTCGACGACGCGCAGTGCGTCGATCAGGGCGAGCTCTTGGTGCACCATGCCGATGCCGAGCCTTTTCGCCGCCAGCGGGCTATCGATGTACACGCGCTGGCCGCGCCAGTGAATCTCGCCGCGGGCTGGCACGAGGCCGTAGATGACGTTCATCAACGTCGACTTTCCCGCCCCGTTTTCGCCGAGCACGGCGCGCACCTCGCCGGCGTCGACGTCGATGCCGACCGACGCCAGGGCCCGCACCGAGCCGAAAGAGACGTCGACGTCGCGCAGCGAAAGGAGTGGCTGCGCGGCCTGCCTGTCGCCCGCGTCCTGCATGGTCACGACGTCGATCGTCTACAACTCGACGGAGGGCACGGCGACGCGGCCCTCGATGATGGCTCGCCGTGTCGCATCGATACGCGCCAGCGCCTCGGCGCTCACTTTGGCGCGCAAGGCTGGGTTGATCTCGAAGGTGACGATCTCCTGCGCCATGCCGAGCTTGGTGATCCGGGCGCGAAAGCGCTTCTCCTTGATCTGCCGCGCCACCTGCAGAAACGCCATTGGAATGTCGATGACGGCGCTGGCGACGACGACGTCGGGCGCGATGTCGTTTTGGTTCTTGTTGGTGCCAAAGGCCAACACCTGCGCCGCCTGGGCGGCCTGGAAAACTCCGAGCCCGGCCGCGTCGGCGTTGTGAATGAGAAGATCGGCACCTTGTTGCACCTGTGCCTTGGCCGCTTCCTTGGCGGCACCGACGTCTTCCCAATTGCCGATGTAGGAGGTCAGAACTCTGAATTCGGGGTTGACTGCTTTGGCGCCGGCGGCGAACGCCAACAAAGTCGACTCGACCGACGGTATGGCCATGCCGCCGACGGCTCCCGCCGTGCCGGTTTTCGACATCAGCGCCGCCATCATGCCGGCCAGGTAGGTCGCTTCCTCGAGCATGAATCGCAGCGGCGCGACGTTGTCGCGCACGGTGCTGCCCGAGGTCGTGATGAACGTCGTCGCCGGAAAGTCTGGCGACACCGCGGCCGCTGCTTCCTGGAATTCGAAGCCGTGGCCAAAGACGAGGGCGTAGTTGCGCCGGGCGTAGTCGCGAAATCCCTCTTCGAACTCCGCCGGCGTTTTCGTTTCGATCTGCGAGATGTCGGCGCCGAGTTGGTCGCGGATGGCGAGCAGGCCTTCGTAGGCGAGGGCGTTCCAACCCGCGTCACTGACCGGACCGGGGCTGAGCAGGGCGACTTTGAACTCACCACCAGGCGCGCTCGGGCGGTTGGTGCAGGCGGTGATAAGGAGGGCTGTCAGAGCGAGCGCGGCGAGGATGATCGACCTGTGCATCGGCCGGAGCGTAGCCCGGATCATTGGTGGATGCCACGTGAGGAAGTTGGGGACGTGAGGCGTGAGGGCGTTGGGGGGTGCTCTTGTTGCGGATGTGTTCTTCGGCTGGGAGGCTGCTAATCTCCGGGCGTGGCGCTCAACAATTACGTTCTGGTCGTTCTCGACAGTTGCCGCTTCGATTCGTGGATGGCGGCGCGGCCGCGGGTGCTGGCTGGTCTCGGTGAGGTCGAGCGGCGTTGGAGCTATGCGTCGTGGACCTCGCCGTCGCACTACAATCTGCTGATCGGTCTGCTGCCGCACTCCAGCCCGCGCCAGGTCTATGCGTCGGAGTACTACAAGCGCGATTTCTCGAGGTATGGCGAACGCCTCGGCAGCGACGGCGTGGATTTCGCCAGCTTCCTCCCCTCGCTCTATTTGCCGACCTTCTTGAAGAAACTCGGCTACGCGACGCATGCCATGGTTTCACTGCCGGTGCTCAATCCCGCCACCGTGCTGAATCACGACTTCGACTCGTATGAGCTCATGCCGGCGCACAACGACATGGAGGCGATGGTCGACAAAATGCACTTCGCCGCCGATCGACCGACCTTCTACCTGCTCAACGTCGGTGAAACGCACTATCCCTACGCGCTGCCCGATGAGGACCCGAGCGAGTGGCCGGTCATCTCCGGAGTGCACGGTGTATTTCGCCATCTCGCCGCCGAAACGGTTGGCGGCGAGATGGCGCGCGAGGAGGGCGGCGAACGCGTCTTCGATCTGCCAAAGCTGGAGCGCTTGCGCGCCCGCCAGATCGAGGCGGTTCGCTACCTCGATCGGGTATTTGCCAAGCTCTTCGACGCCGTGCCCGCCAACACCTACGTCACCGTCACGGCCGACCACGGCGAGCTCTTCGGCGAAGACGGCTATTTCGGCCACGGCCCGGTGCAGCACGACAAGGTCTTCGAAGTCCCCTTTGTCGAAGGTAAGGTGCGCTGACGACCCACCTCGGTCCCTCGTGCGCGCCTTGCGCCGTCACCTGGTGGCCCTGTGGGTGCCCGCTCTTGAGCCCCGCTTCCGCCTGGGTCAAGATGGCGAATCGATCAGGAGGGATCCGATGGCGCAAACGGCGCAGATTCGCAAAATTGAAGATGTAGAGAACGAGGCCCAGCGCGTTTACAAGGCGCAGCGCGCCGCCTATCTCCGCCAGCCGTATCCGGACCTGGCCGAGCGTCTCGACCGACTCGACAAGCTCGAACGCATCCTCATCGACAACGCCGATGCGATCGCCGATGCGGTCAACCGAGACTTCACCAATCGCTGTGTCGAGGAGACCAAGATCCTCGAGATCTTCGGTTGCGTCGACGGCATTCGCCACACCAAGCGCCGTTTGAAGAAGTGGATGAAGCCGCAGCGCCGGCACATCTCGATCAACTTCTTCACCGGTTCGAACCGCGTCGTGCCGCAGCCGAAGGGCGTCGTCGGCGTCGTCTCGCCGTGGAACTACCCGCTCTTTCTGACCGTCAGCCCGCTGACCAGCATCCTGGCGGCCGGCAACCGGGCGATGATCAAGATGGCGAGCAATTCTCAGAACCTCGCCGTCCTCCTGCACGAGAAGTTCAGCGCCGTCTTTCCCGAAGACGTCGTCGCCATTCTTCCCGGCGTCCGCGGCAGTGAGTTTTCGACGCTTCCCTACGACCACATGATCTTCACCGGTTCGGCCGATGCCGGTCGCACCGTCATGCACTCGGCGGCGGACAACCTGACGCCGGTGACGCTCGAGCTCGGCGGCAAGTCGCCGACGATCATCTGCGACGATTTCGACATCGAGACGGCGGCGTCGCGCATTCTCTACGGCAAGCTGGTCAACGCCGGTCAGACCTGCCTGGCGCCGGACTACCTCTTCGTGCCCGAGGCCAAACGCGATGCCTTCGTCGCCGCTGCCAAGCGCATCGTCCCCGAGCGCTACGCCGACGTCAACGATCGCTCCTATACGTCGATCATCGACGAGAAGTCGTATCGTCGCTTGCGCGAGACTCTGGAAGACGCCGAAAAGCGCGGCGCCAAGGTGGTGCCGCTGATACCGAATGCGACCTTCAACGACGTACAGCGCAAGATCCCGCCGCATCTGATCCTCGAGCCGAGCGAGGACATGACGGTCATGCGCGAGGAGATTTTCGGGCCGCTCTTCCCGGTCAAGACCTATCGCAACCTCGACGAGGTGCTCTCCTACGTCAACGAGCGCGACCGCCCGCTCGGTCTCTACATCTTCACCGACGACCGCGAGACCGAGAAGCGCATCCTCTACGGTACGATCTCCGGTGGCGTGACGGTCAACAACTGCATCATGCACGTCGCCCAGCACGACTTACCGTTCGGCGGCATCGGTGCCAGCGGCATGGGGCAGTACCACGGCCAAGAGGGCTTTCTCGAATTCTCCAAGCTGCGCCCGGTGTTTACCAATCCCAAACACAAGATGCTCGAGAAGTTCTACCCGCCGTATCGCAAGCAGCACACCCGGATGGTTGATTTCATGCTGCGCTACGGGCGCTAGAGCGGCGTCGCGCCGCGACCGAGCATGAGCCACGACCTGTTGATCCGCGGCGGTACGCTGATCGACGGCAGCGGTGGGGCGCCACGACGTGGCGGTGCAAGACGGACGCATCGCCGCGCTCGCGCGGTGACGGGATCAGCCCGCCGCACCACGCGTTGTCATGAGCCTTCCTGGCCCGGCAGCGCGACGGGGCGGGCAGTCCCCTCGTGCGATGGGGTTTTCTTGTCGTTGCACTAGCAGTGTGCAATCTTCCGCCTGGGAGGTCGCGACATGAGACGCCTGGGCAGGGTTGTTGTGCTCACCGTACTTAGTGGAACACTCATGGTGATGGCGGAACCGACGCCAGGACTGGAGAAGTCGTCGACTCCTGCTACCCCCGCCGACGCATCCACCCCGACCCGAAAACCGACGAAGACTCTGCGATCCACGCGAACCCGCCCCCCGCTGCGATCCACCGGAACCCGCCTCCCAGCGACTCCCACCCCCCACTGCGAGATCAGTGTAGCACCGTCCTTGGGGCCGCGAGGAACCCAGGTTGGGGTTACTGTTGGTGTCTGTAACACCCGGCTGAACGGTCGGGCGAATTCCTTGCATTTTGACGGGAAGCTCGTTGCGTGGACAACGTCCCACCCCTCATTTCTTAGTTTCGTGGTTCCCCAAGGAACGCACCCCGGGTTGTACGAGATTGCTCTGAGAACGCCGTTCGCAGAGGCCGTGACGATCTTCGAAGTGACCGGCCCACCACCTCCGACACCAACTGCCTGCATCGGCGATTGTGACGGCAATGGACGGGTTAGTATCAGCGAGCTCATTACGCTTGTCGGCATCGCCCTTGGCGACAGACCCTTCGACGAGTGTTCCGCAGCCGGAGGCACATGCGACCCAGGACGCATCTGCGTAAGTGTGCCGGAACTAATCGCCGCGGTGGGGAGCGCACTGCGCGGCTGCTCACCACCCTTCCCATCGGCCACGCCCTCTCCCTCTGCCACGCCGTCTCCGTTCGTTACTCCGACTCCATGCACGTCTTTCAACCGCAATGTGACCTTCGACATCGAAGTATCGCCAACCAATCCCATTGTCGGTGATACGGTGATTGTCGATGTCTCGGCGACTCCTGTTGCCTTCGCCTCGTATTCTTTGGCGGGAGTGGATTCACTCTTCGCGTTGCTTCCGTCCGAGTTCGACCGCGGTGAAAATCGGGTTGACGGACACTTTGAGCTCGAGGCGTTACGCGCCGGAGAGGCGATTCTGACAGCTTCGGTAAGCCACGAAGTCCAGATCGGGTGCTTCAACGGCCCCTTTGTCTTTGTCTTTCGGTCCGATGCTTCTGGGCCGTTTTCGATTGAAGTTGGGGTTGGGAGAGCATTGAAACGAAAAACCTACGGGCTAAGCACGCTTCGTTGAAATCTGGCTGTCGACGGGGAGGATGGCTGATTGGGATCCCAACCAGAATTTCTCGATTACCCACCATCTCGAGGATCGGGCCTGTGCACTCATGTTGGATCATAGGAGATGGCTGTGACCTATGATGTGTTGATTCGCGGGGGAACGTTGATCGATGGCACGGGGGCGCCTGCGCGCAGGGGCGACGTCGCCTTGCAGGACGGACGAATCGCAGCGGTCGGTGCTGTGACCGGCGCTGCCCGCCGCACCATCGACGCGAGCGGTCGCGCCGTGACTCCCGGCTTCGTCGACATCCACACGCACTACGACGGCCAGGCGACGTGGGACTCTCTGCTCGCGCCTTCTTGCTACCACGGCGTGACGACGGCGGTGATGGGCAATTGCGGCGTCGGCTTTGCGCCGGTGAAGCCGGACGAGCACGATTTTCTCATCCAGCTCATGGAAGGGGTCGAAGACATTCCCGGCACCGCCCTGCACGAGGGGATCCAATGGGAGTGGGAGAGCTTTCCGGAGTATCTCGACGCGCTCGCCCGGCGCCGCTTTTCGATGGATATCGGTACCCAGGTGCCGCACGGCGCCGTTCGCACCTATGTGATGGGCGAGCGCGGTGCCAACAACGAGAAGGCGACGCCGCGGGACATCGAGCAGATGGCGGCCGTCGTGCGGGAGGGAGTGCGGGCTGGCGCTCTGGGTTTTTCGACGTCGCGTACGATCGCCCACCGGGCGATCAGCGGCGAGCCGGTGCCCGGTACCTTCGCCACGGAGGACGAGCTCTTTGGCATCGGCCGCGTGCTTGGTGAGCTCGGCTGCGGCATCTTCGAAGTGGCCGGTGCCGGTGCGGCCGGTGAAGATGTCATCGCGCCGAAGACCGAGCTCGATTGGATGCGCAGACTTTCGGCTGAGATCGAGCGGCCGGTCACCTTCGGAATGTTGCAGGTCGACGCCGCGCCCGACTTGTGGCGCGAGCTTCTCGATCTGTCGGCCCGCGCAGCCGAAGAGGGGGCGCAGATCTATCCTCAGGTGGCCGGCCGGCCGTTCGGCCTGCTCGTCGGTTTGCAAACCACCTTCCACCCCTTCGACGGCTACCCATCCTATGTGAAGGTGGCGTCGTTGCCGTTGGCCGAACGCGTCCAGCACTTGCGCCGCAGCGATACGAAGCGGCAGATTCTCGCCGAAGCAGCGGCGGAGCCGTCGCCGTTGCTGACGGCGCTGGGGCGTACCTTCCCCCTCGGTGATCCGTTGAGCTACGAGCCGTCGTACGACGATTCCATCGAGGCGGTTGCCAAACGCGAGCAGCGCGATCCCTTCGAGCTCCTCTATGAGAAGATGCTCGAGCGCGACGGATGCGAGATGTTGTTGGTGCCGGTGCTGAACTACTCGAATCTCACGGCCGACCCGTTGCTCGAGATGATGCAACACCCCAACGCCGTCCTCGGTCTCGGTGACGGTGGCGCTCACTGCGCGACCATCTGCGACGCATCGATCCAGACCTTCATGTTGACCCACTGGGTGCGCGATCGTTCGCGCGGTCCGCGCATGCCGATCGAGCTGGCGATCAAGCGAATGACCAGCGATACGGCGAGACTCTACGGGTTGCACGACCGCGGTGTTCTCGAGGTTGGCAAGAAGGCGGACGTCAACGTCATCGATCTCGACGGCTTGCGTCTCGAGGCGCCGCAGATGTGCTACGACCTTCCGGCCGGCGGCAAGCGAATCCTGCAGCGGGCGCGCGGCTATGCGGCGACGATCGTCAGCGGCGTCGTCACCATGCAGGACGACGAGCCGACCGGGGATCTGCCGGGCGTCCTCTTGCGCGGCGAGCAGGGCTGAGCTTTACGTGCCGGCGGCGCGAACCACGGCGTCGCAATTGGTCTCGACGTGTTCGGCGCCCATCAGCGGGTGAATCGGCAGGCACAAGACCGAGCCGGCGGCGTCCTCGGAAACCGGCAGCCGGCTTTGCGGGGCGTAGCTGGCGAAGCCCTGTTGTTGGTGCAGGGCGCGCGGATAGTGAACGGCAGCGGCGACACCGCTTTCGTGCAGAGCCTCGAGCACTCGATCGCGTTCGCCGAGGCGCAGCGCGTACTGGTGAAAGACGCACTCGCTGCCGCTGCGCTCGCTCGGCAGGCGCGAGTCGAGGCCGCTGTCGGCGAGCCGCTCGCTGTAGAGCGCGGCGATGCGCCGGCGGTTGTCGTTCCACGTGTCGAGGTGGCGCAACTTGATGCGCAGGATCGCCGCCTGGATGGCGTCGAGGCGCGAGTTGCGGCCGTCGCTCAGCACGTGCTCGTACTTCGAGGCGTCGCCGTGGTTGGCGATCAAGCGCGCGCGGGCGGCGATCGCCGGGTCGTTGGTCGCGATGGCGCCGGCGTCGCCGGCGGCGGCGAGATTCTTGGTCGGGTAGAACGAAAAACAGCCGGCGTCGCCGAGTGCGCCGACTCGCGCCAGCCGTCCGTTCAGACGACAGCGAGCGCCCTGTGCCTGGGCCGCGTCCTCGACGATCTTGAATCCGTGCTCCGCCCTCAGGCCGAGCAGGGCTTCCATCTCAGCCGGCTGGCCATAGAGGTGTACCGGGATGACGGCATCGATGGCCAGACCGTCGCGCAGGGCAGCGCCCAGGGTGCCGACGTCGATGGTGAGATCCCGGTCGGCGACGTCGAGGATGAGCGGCGTCGCGCCGCAACGCACCACCGCTTCGATCGTCGCGGCGAAGGTGAAGGCCGGTACGGCGACGTTGTGACCGGCGCCGATGCCGCAGGCGGCGAGCGCGATCTCGAGAGCATCGGTGCCGTTGCCGACACCGACGACATGATCGGCGTCGACAAAGGTGGCGAGCTCCGACTCGAAACCTTCGACCTCGGGTCCGCCGATGAACCGCCCACTGGTCAGGACGCGGCGAAGCGCATCGTCGATTTCGTCCTTCAGCGATTGGTATTCAGCGGCCGGGTTCATCTACGTCCAAGCGGCTACGCGGCCGGCGGGTGGTAGAGAACCAGCATCGTGTAGACGAGCGCCGGCCGATCGTTGCCGACGACGTGGACGGTGATTTCCTGGGTCACCTGTGTGCCCTTTGCTTTTGCGTCGACGGCGACCAGGCGCGAACGCGCATGCACCTTGGCGCCGGCCGGTACGGGCGAGATGAAGCGCAACTTGTCGGCACCGTAGTTGGTGGCGTTGCCCTGTCCGACGATTCGGTACTCGCTCGCCGTGCGCAGTGTCGGCAACAGGCTCAAGGTCAGAAAACCGTGGGCGATCGTCTGTCCGAACGGGCTCTCCTTCTTTGCCCTCTCGACGTCGACGTGGATCCACTGGTGGTCGCCGGTCAGGTCGGCGAAGCGGTTGATCATCTCTTGCGAGATTTCGACCTCTTCGCCGAAGTCGCCCGCTTCGTCGCTGATCATCGCGCGCAATGAGTCGATGTCGTCGAAACGAATGTCTTTCATCGGATCTCCTCGCCGCCGCGCTCGGCGGTCCGTCGGTTTGAGTGCCCCGTGTGCCTGGGCTACACGGCTTTCATGGATATTGCGAATCTCAGCGGAAAGACAGCCCTGGTGACCGGTGCGGCGAGCGGCATCGGCAAGGAGACGGCGCTCGCCTTTGCCCGGCGCGGTGCCGACCTGGCGATCTGCGATCTCAACGAGGATGCTCTGGCGGCGGTGGCGGCGGAGTTGGAGGGACTGGGTAGCAAGGTGATCCGGCAGCGCGTCGACGTCGCCGACCGCGCTCAGGTCGAGGCCTTTGCCGGTGTGGTTCACGCCGAGGTCGAGGCGGTCGACATCTTGATGAACAACGCCGGCGTCGGTCTCGGCGGCGGCTTTCTCCACACCGCGCTGGAGGACTGGGATTGGGTCCTCGGCATCAATCTCAACGGTGTCATCTACGGCTGCCACTACTTCTTGCCGCCGATGGTGGCGCGGCGCCGCGGGCATGTCGTCAACGTGTCGTCGGCCGCCGGCATCATGGCGACCGAAGCGCTGGCGGCCTACTCGACGACCAAGTTTGCCGTCTTCGGCTTGTCGGAGGCGCTGCGCGAGGAGTTGGCGCCGCACGGCATCGGCGTGACGACGATCTGCCCCGGCGTCATCAACACCCCGATCACCAAGAGCAGCCGCATGGTCGGCGCCTACGACAAGGCGGAGATTCGCGACGAGATCGTGCAGGCCTACGAAAAGCGCGCCTACGGACCCGAGCGCGTAGCGGCGAACATTCTAAAGGCAGTCGAACGCGACCGCGCCGTGGCGCCGGTGTCGCCGGAGGCGTGGATGATCTACTACGCAAAGCGCCTCGCCCCGGGTTTGCTCGCACGTTTCACCCGCGCCATGGGGGCGCGTTCGCGCAGCCGCTTCGGTGTCTAGCGGGTGCCGGAAGAAAAACAAAACCACGGAGGTTCATGGAGATCCACGGAGGAACAAAAAAACCACGGAGATCCACGGAGGAAGAAATAGAACCACGGAGCTCCACGGAGATCCACGGAGGAAAAATAGAACCACGGAGTTCCACGGAGCTCCACGGAGGAAGAAATAGAACCACGGAGCTCCACGGAGATCCACGGAGGAAGAAATAGAACCACGGAGCTCCACGGAGATCCACGGAGGAACAAAGAAAACCACGGAGATCCACGGAGGAGAAAACAAAACCACGTAGAGCACGAATGCCCTTCCGTCGTTTCGAAAGTCTTTGTTCCGTGGTCCGAGAAGTTGTTCTCCGTGGAACTCCGTGTACTCCGGTGCGCCAGGCCAAGCCTGGTCGATCTAGTAATCTGAAAGGAGGTTACCCTGTCGATTGCTCGTTCAACAGGAACCGAACCGGGCGTGGGTCGAAGTGATTCGGCTGGCGAAGCCCCGGTGAGTGAACGCGTGAGCCGTAGCGAAAGCGAACCCGGTTGGGCCTCGTTACACAAAGATGGAAGTGGCCAGCCTTCCGGAGATGGTGAAGCCAGACACCGATGGTGAAGCAACGAGCACATGCAGCCATCGGGCTTCCCGGGGTGAGACGGGACAGCGCGCGCGTAAAGATCGGCCGAGGAACCTGGGAGGCCCGGACGGGCATGACGTGTGCGCACGTCGAGCTGCGGTGGGGAAAAGATAACCTGCCGATGGTGCCCGTGCCGGGAGTCGGACCGGCTCATAGTAGTGAGGAAGCGGGGTAATGCCCGTGGAGCGAAGGGGCCGGGCCAGTAGTGTGTCGAGCTACGAGGAAGGGAGACCCGCTTGGACGTGGTCCGACTACGGGAAAATGTTCTCTCGGCCGAGACCTCGACTTGGCGCGAGGGCCGAGCGGCGGCCGAACACCGGCAATCGGTATGCAACCGTCTGTGCATGCCCTGGCGCGACAGCTACTGGAGAGAGCCGGATGCGGGAAATCCGCACGTCCGGTTCGTCGAGGGGAGAGTGAGTCGTGCGGCCTCGGCCAGGCGGCTGCCCGCATCGCTCACTCTCCTACTCTACTGGTTCAAAGTCCCTTCTCCGTGGAACTCCGTGGAGCTCTGTGGTTCAAGGTCATTTCTCCGTGGAACTCTGTGTCTCCGTGGTTCGAGAAGTTGTTCTCTGTGGAGCTCCGTGGTTCGGTCGGGGTAGTGCTAGTCGAGCTCGGGGGACAAGGACGGGCAGTAGCGCGCGAGCTCGCTGCGCAGAGTGCGGATCGGCATCTGTCCGGGCGCGACGGACTCGTCGAGGAAGCCGTAGGTGAGGAGCGAGCCGCAGAGCGGAAAGAAGACACGCGAAGCGTTGCCGTGTTCGCCCATGGCGATGATGACCGTATTTTCTTGCCGGCGCTGGCGCAGGAGGTCGAGCAGGCGATTGCGATCGCCGGCCGAGTTTGCCGTCGCCGCTAGCTTGGCGATCGCCGCACCTTTTTCGGCGCAGGTGTCGAGGATCGCGTGCAGCTCGGTGTCGGCTGGCGTTGCCTGGAAGTCGTGGTGCGATGCGATCGCGGTGGTGCCGGTGGCGCTGGCGACGTCGAGCACGTCGCCGGCGATGGCGGCGCCCACCTCGATGTCGAAGGCGTCGGCGTCGGCGGCGACCGTTTCGAAGATCGATCGCCGCTGAGCATCGCTCGAAGCCGAGCCGCCGCCCTCGTCTGGGTGTCGCACGGTGATGATGACGGGCCGGCCGTGCTGGCGGACCTGCCGGCATGTGTCGGCGACGTGGCGGGGGTCGCGCGAGGCGAAGAGATCGACGCGCAGCTCGACGATATCGGCCCATCGCTTCGCCTCGGCGAGCCGGCTGGGAACCTCGCGATCGGTCAGCGGGACGACGATCCGCGGTGTGTCGCCGAGCGCGACATCACCGATCGCAGGTGCTGTTCGTCGTTCCAACATACGGATCAAGACATACCTTTGCCGATACCCGGTGGAAAGGCTTCACTTACAAGCACCCTCGACATCGATTCCACGCGTGGGTAAATCGCAGGAGGGGTCTTTGGCGACTCCGGCCTGAATCATGGATTCCGTCGAGGAAGCACAGCCGCTTGCGGCGCCGGAGTTGAGTCGGCGACATTTTCGCGCCTGGTCGGCCGTCGTGCTGCTCTTTGCCGCGGTCGTGCGGATCTGGGGACTCGACCATCTGCCGCCGGGTCTTTTTTGTGACGAGGCGGCCAACGGCTACAACGCCTATTCACTGCTCGAGAGCGGTCGCGACGAGGAGGGGAAGGCCTGGCCGCTGTACATCTGGTCGTTTGGCGTCAGCTACAAGAATCCCGTCTTCATCTACTCGGCGATTCCCATCGTCGGCGCCCTCGGCTTGAGTGCCTTTTCGATTCGATTGACGGCGGCGCTGTGGGGGGTTGCCGGGGTGGCGGCCGTCCTCTGGTTGGGAACGGTGCTCTTCGGCCGGCGCGGCGGCTTGTCGAGCGCTGCGCTGCTGGCGATCCTGCCGTGGCACGTCCACTTCTCGCGCATCGCCTTCGAGCTGATCGCCTTCCTGCCGTTCTTTGCCGCCGCCAACGCGGCCTTCTTGCGGGCGGTGCGCGGCGACGGTCGCTGGTTGGTCGCTGCGGCCGTGCTCTTCTCGCTGAGCCTCTACACCTACGCGCCGGCCAAGATGTTCGTGCCGCTCTTCATCGCCGTGCTGGCGTGGCTCTACCTGCCGCAGGCGTGGGCGCGCTTGCGCTGGGTCGTGGCCGGCGCCGGTGCCGCGATTCTCGTCGGCCTGCCGCTGGCCCTCTTCGATTTGCGTCACCGCGATCGCACGGGACAGTACTTCAGCGAAACGACGGTCCTCGATGCTTCGCTGACGTGGTTGGAAAACCTGCGCAACGTCGCGGCGCGCTGGTGCACGTTCTTCTCGCCGAACTTCCTCTTTCTCGATGGCGATCCCCTGGTCCGTCACTCGGTGCCCGAGGTCGGCCAGCTCTACGTCGCGATGGCGCCTCTTCTGTTGATCGGCATCGTCTGGGCACTGCGCCGCCACCAGCCGCAGGGCAAGGCGCTGCTTGCGTGGCTGGTGCTCTTTCCGCTGGCGCCGAGCCTGATGAACGAAGTGCCGAGCGCCTCGCGCGGCTTTCCCGGCGTTGCCGCCTTCTGCCTGTTGGCGGTAGCCGGCGGCGAGGCGTTGCGCCGATGGACCGGTGGTCGCGGCCGCGCGATCGCCTCGGCCGGCAAGATCGCGCTCGGCGCGCTGGCGGTGCTCCTCGCCGCCGAGGCCGGTCGCTACGCCTATCGCTACAGCGTCTCCTATCCGGGCGAGGCCGCCGTGCCGTTCCAGTTTGGCTACGGACCGGTGGTGGCCCGCATGGAGCCGGAGCGCGATCGCTACGACCGCCTGATGATCACCACGAGCGAGGGCAATCAGGCGCAGATCTTTCCGCTGTTCTACAACCGATACGATCCGCAGCGCTGGCTGCGCTCCTTCGATCCCGGATACCTGATCATCGATCCGGCCGAGTTCAAACGTTACGACCCCGAGAAAGAGCGCGTCCTGGCTGCCTTGCGGGAGAGCGACCTGAACCTCTTCGACAAAGTCGAGGAGGTCGACCGCATCTACGATCCGGCCGGCCGCGTGCAATTCGTCATCGCCGAGATTGCCCAGCGGGGGTTCTATCTGCGCGACTGGCTCCTGCTCGGCGCCTTCGACAACCGCGACGGTGTTGCCCAGCGCACGCTGCACGTGCCCGGCGGTCGGCCGTCGCTCGACGCCTACGTCGACAAGGATGGCGAGCGCTACTGGCGGCGCATCGTTCCCGACTTCGTCCGCATCGAGTTGCACAACTTCTTCCGCGAGCAGATCGAACCCTCCGGCGCCGAGCCGATCTGGGCCTGTGCCTACGCGACGACCGAGATCGTGGCGGCCGCGGCGAGCGAAGTGGTATTGCACTTGGAAGGCCGCAACCAGTGGGTCGAGGGGTGGCTGAACGGCGTTCCCTTGCACCGGCGCTCCGAGCAGATCGGCGGCCGCCGGGCGCAGTGGCATCTCCGTTTGCAGAACGGGGGAAGTCAATTGTTGATCAAGTCGTGCCGCGGCGATGCGGATTGGTACTTCACGGCACGCTTGCGCGGCAAAGGCGGCGGCCGACCGGTTGGCATACGGGCGCGGGCGTCGATCGCCGCGGTGCCGGTGGAGGTTGCAGCGGCCGCACCGCCGGCGCCGGTCGAGCAAGTGGCCAACGGTTTTGCCGAGATCGATTCCTTCTCGCACACCTTCGAATCCGACGCCGACTACCGCGGCAACAGCCGCGGCTGGGTCGAGCATCTCTACGATGCAGACGGTGCAGTGTCGTGGTGGACGGCGCCGCTTGCCCGCCAGGTCACCAGCGCCGTCGCCTTTGGCGCACTGCTGTCGCCGCAGGCGGGTCGCGCCGATCTCTGGGTCGACGGACGGCACGCCTTGAC
Source organism: uncultured Binatia bacterium (SeqCode) (assembly GCA_965216585.1). Taxonomy (GTDB): domain Bacteria; phylum Desulfobacterota; class Binatia; order HRBIN30; family CADEER01; genus CADEER01. The sequence goes on from CBDCGC010000003.1 coordinate 4,065,992, forward strand.
CTTTGACACCGGCCGTTTTACGACGCCGCGGACCTGGCGGGGCAATGGCTTCGTCTTGCACTACGAGCCGAAGCAGATCAGCGACTATCACTCGGGTGTGTTCGTGCTCGAGGTGCCGGCCCGCCACGTGCGCGCCGGTCAACCCCTCCGCCTGCGCGTTTCGCACGTCGAGGGCATGCACGATGCGTCGTTCATGTTGAAGGCGCACCGAGACACGGTCGAGCACGAGGGAATTACACTTTCGTCGCTGGCGGAGAAGCGACTGTGAGCACCGTTGTGACATCGCCCGGCCGGCGGGCGGGGACCGGCGTCCTGAGTATGTGGCGCAACACGCGCATGATCGTGTTGACGGCGATCAGCGCATCGCTCTACGCCGCGCTGCTGATTCCCTTCAAGCTCTTGCCGCTGATTCCCGGCGTCACCGAGTTGCGCCCGGCCAACGCCATGCCGGTGCTCTGCTCGTTTCTCTTCGGTCCGGCGGCGGCCTGGGGGGCGGCGATCGGCAACATCATTGGCGATTTCTTCGGTGGCTTCGGTCCGGGCGCCTTCTTTGGCGCCTGTGGCAACTTTCTCTATGGGTTGCTGCCCTACTACGTGTGGCGCGCTTTCAGTAGCGCCGACCCGACGCCCGACTCGCCCCTGCGCTGGGGCGGCTTCATCGCCGTCGTCGCCATTGCCTCGGCGGCCTGTGCGGTGGTCGTCGGTTGGGGTTTGCACGTGCTCGGATTCGTGCCGTTCGCGGCGCTCGCCAACATCGTCTTCTTCAACAACTTTGCCGTTTCCGCGGTGCTTACGCCGTTGCTCTTACACGCCGTCTACCGGCGCGTGCGTCAAAGCGGTCTCTGCTATGACGATCTGCGGCAGCACGACGCGCGTTCGCGTCCGCTGCAGTGGCTCGGCGCCGGGCTGGTCGTCCTCGGTGCCTTCGGCGGATTGCTTGCCGGCAATCTCCTGGCCCTGGAGTACGTGGTAGTCCCGGGGGTTGCCGCCGGGGCATCGCAAGTGTCGGTGGGTGTCGTTCCCTTCCTCCTCGCTCTGCTGCTGGGAGTGTTGTTGCTGTGAGTGCCGAGCTGGCGAGACTGAGTGGAGTGTCCTTTACCTACCCGGGCGCCTCGGCACCGGCGTTGGCGGCAGTCGACCTGACCGTGCGGGCCGGCGAGCTGGTGCTCGTCATGGGTCGCAGCGGTGCCGGTAAGACGACGCTGGCGCGCTGTCTCAACCGCGCCATCCCGGCCTATCAGCCAGGCGCCTTGAGCGGCGAGGTCTGGGTGGATGGAATCGATGCCATGCAGGCGGACGTCGCCGACCTGGCCGGCGTCGTCGGTTTGGTGACACAGGACTTCGAGGCGCAGCTCTTCTCGACCAACGTGTTGCTCGAAATTGCCTTCGGTCTCGAGCAGCAGGGCGTCGAGCGCCGGGAGATGGGCGAACGCGTACGCCAGGCGCTCGACCTGGTGGGGCTCGTCGATTTCGAGAAACGCGATCCGAGTACCCTGTCGGGTGGCGAGAAGCAGCGCCTGTCGATCGCCGCCGTGGTGGCGATGCGCCCCAAGCTGATCGTCTTCGACGAGCCGACGACCGACCTCGATCCGCGCGGCAAGCGGGAGATCTTCTCTCTGCTCGGTAAGCTGTGCGAATCGGGGACGGGAATCGTCTTGGTGGAGCACGAAGTCGAGGCCGGGCGCAATGCCGACCGTGTCGTCTTGATGGACGGTGGCGAGATCGTCGGCGACGGACCGCCGTCCGAGGTGCTGCGCCGGGTCGACCGATTGAGCGAGATCGGAGCGCCGGTGTCGGACCTCGATCGAGTTGCCGAGGCGCTCGGCCACGCCGGTCGCTTTGCCTCGGCGAGTAAGGCAGCCGAGGCGCTGGTGATGAAATCCGCCGTGTCGTTCGACGAGCGGGACGAGCCGGCGGCGGCGATCGTGACGGCGCGCGATGTCGACTTTGCCTATCCCGATGGTCCGCCCGTCTTGCGCGGTATATCGCTCGACATCCGCGCCGGCGAGCTGGCGGCGCTGGTTGGGCCGAACGGTTCGGGCAAGACGACCTTTTCCAAGCATCTCAACGGCCTGTTGCGGCCGCGCCGTGGATCGGTATCGCTGGCGGACAGGGATCTCGCCAGCCTCGATCTGGAGGACGTCGCCAGCGACATTGGCTACGTGTTTCAGAACCCCGATCATCAGATCTTTTCCGCAACGGTGCTCGACGAAGTGCGCTTTGCGGCGGAGAACCTCGGCCTCGACGAGGCGGAAATCGGCGAACGCGCCGCACGCGCCCTTGCCGCCGTCGATTTGAGTGGCTTCGAGGATCGCGATCCGTTTCTTCTCGGCAAAGGACACCGCCAGCGCCTCGCCGTCGCCTCGCTGCTCGTTCTCCAGCCGCGCCTGCTCATCCTCGACGAGCCGACCACCGGTCTCGACGCCACCGAGCAGCGCGAGATGATGGAGCTGCTGGTGCGCCTGTGCGACGGCGGAACGTCGGTGTTGATCATCACCCACACACCTTGGGTGGTTGCCGAGCATGCCGACCGCTGTATTGCTCTGGCGGCCGGGCAGGTCATCTTCGACGGCGCGACGCGGGAGTTTCTCGGTTCCCCGGAAATCATGCGTCGATGTGATTTCGAGCCGCCGCAAGCGACCAAGATCGGCGCCGAGCTCGGCGTCGTCGTGCGTTCGGTAGACGAGCTGTTGAGCGTGGTCGAGTGATGTACCTCTACGTCGAAGGCGAAAGCTGGCTGCACCGCTGCCACCCTCTGGTGCGCCTGGCGGTGGCTCTCGCCATCTTCAGCGCCGCCTTTCTCGCCGATCGCGCCGTGTGGCAATTGCCCTTGCTGGCCTTGGTTGCGGTAGTGCTGAGCAGCACCGGAAGCTGGGTCAACGTCGTGCGGCTGCGCTACCTCTTCGCGATGGTCTTCATCATGACCTTTGCGATCTGGGCGTTGTTCTACGGCGCTGACGATCAGACGCCGGTGCTGTCGTTGGGACCGATCCTCATCTCGCATGCCGGCCTGCGTTTCGCTCTCGCCATGGCGCTCAAGCTGACCGTCTTTCTGGCGGCGGGAACCGTGTTTCTCACCGTCACGCGCGTCGAGGAGTTCTCCTACGCGCTGACCAGCGCCGGTCTTCCCTATCGCATTGGATTTGCCATCACTCTGGCCTTTCGGCTGGTGCCGGTGTTTCTCGAGTCGGCGCAGAAGGTCGTGCAGGCGCAGCGCTGTCGCGGTTTCGACTTCGAGCGCGGAGGATTGTTGGAGCGTGTGCGGCGCTACGTGCCGGTGCTCGTCCCGGTTTTCATGGGCGCCCTGCGCCGCACCGACGGAATGGCGATGGCACTCGACTCGCGCGGCTTCCAGCTCGACGGCGAGCGCACGTCGTTTCTTCACTATCCGTTGGCGTGGCGCGACTACGCGGCGGCGCTTGGCGCCAGCGCCCTGGTCATGCTCTACCTCGCCATGTGGTGGAGCGGAACCCTGGCAGCCGGATGACGAAAACCGTGCGCGCGACGCTGTGGATCAGCGCGGCGTTCAACACGCTGGCGGCCTACCTCTTTGCCTTTCCCGCCTCGCCGCTGGCGCAGAGCGCCGGTTTGCCAGCGCCGGTACCGGCCGTCTACACCGCGCTGACGGCGCTCTTCGTAATGCTCTTCGCTGCGATGTACGGCTGGCTGGCCCAGCGGCCGCAGATCGAGCGCACCTGGTTGACCTTCGGCGCCATCGGCAAGTGTTCGGCCTTCGCCGTCGCCTTCGCCCTCTGGCTAGCCGGCGCCGCCAGCGACCGCCTGGCACTAGTGGCCAGCGGCGACCTACTCCTCGGCGGCTATTGGGCGTGGTGGCTGATGCAAACCCAGCACACTGCTGATTGAGGAGCGTAGCGCGCCCATCGAGTCTCGGCTTCTGTGCGGAGCCTGCAGCGATTGTTTCTCCGGCCCTGGCCGATAGGTTACCCGCCGGAGTGTCGATCACCGCCGGAAATAAGTCCGCCGCGTCCACGTCCGATACTCGCGGCTACGCCAATTCTCCAGCTTGTCCGGACTATCCGCCCATCATCTCGAGCGGCGCGGCGCCGAGCATCCTTCGCGCCACTACCTCCTGCGAACTCCCGATCGGCGAACACGACCGCCACCAAGGAATCCCGAGCGGGAGAACATACCCGGGCTTCCCGTAGCTTAGCTGCAAAAAAGAGTCTTCTTACGACACCGGCTCAATGAACGCTGCATGAAGTACGTAAGCACACTCCACAGTTCCCGTGTTGCGAACCGTCACAGAGATCTTTCGTTTTCCCGTTAGGCGGTCGATCCGGTGAAACACGCGTTCCACCTCGATCGACTCCTTGGTTCCGTCGGGATTCAGGAGCAGATCATCGTCATCCGGCTCAGCTGGCTCTACCGTGAATGTTGCAACCTTCCTGGTAGAGCCCTTGATGTGATGAGTCCTACTTTTTCCAGTACCCAGATTCCCTTGCCCAATCGTATAGAAAAAGGTCTTCGTAGCATGTTTTGTCGCCATTGTCGGCGCTCCTTTCGCTAGGTTGCGAGGACTTAACCTCAAAGAAAAACTAGTCCGCGAGGGAGAACGCGTCAGAGAGTGCCAGGTGTGGCCGAGCGCAGCTTTCGGCAAGCGGAGTGTAGTCCATCTTACATGAGCATTGGCGAAGGCGAGCACGGCCGCAGATGGCGCTCTATGGCGCGAGCTAGTGGCGTTTCTCACCGTGGACTATTTGTTCTTTGAGGTTAAACCGTTGAAACTAGCTCCCCTTATCTCCCAGTCACCACTCCTACTTCCATTGGGGAAAACCACGATGAAAAGCCTCGATACCTCAAACCCGCGCAACACTGTGGCGCAAGCCGGAGTTTCAATTGGCCAAGCAACGCCCCCAGCCCCAGACTAAGCTCGCTCGCAACCAGGCGCGCTCCCTTTCTGCCTCATCTCGGACAATCGGTTGAGCAAGAGGAGGGGGGTACGAGCTCAGAGTCCGCCACGAACTCCGCGGCAGTGGCGCGCCCCAGTCTTGCCGTCGACGTTCACGCTGCCTATCGGGCTGTTGTTGAAATGCACGTTCCAAGCGAGTGTGTAGCACTCGCAAGCGGCTGCGCCGCAGATACAACCCGGGGGGCTGACGGGATAGCTGGTGCTCGTCCAATAAGACGTCGGCTGGCCGGACGGCATCATATCGTCGCCGGCAGCACTAACGAAGCCTGGTTCGAGACCGTTTCCGTTGTCGTGCATGATGGTCTGCAACTCGGGCATCGTCGGTAGGCGCCACCCTTTCGATCCCGTAACCGTCGCAAACGGGGAGGCGTTCAGGGCGGGCAGGAAGTCGGAGAACGCGGTGCCGTCCTCCTTGTGGGCGGAGGAAGCGCTCCACGAGAACACTTCAGTGGGGGCTTGCGGCCCATCGACCTCGGTTTTCTTCTCCCACACAAGCGTCGTCAGGTGATCGGTTACGGTTGCGCCACCGTCCGTCGATTCGAAGCGGTGACGCTGGCGGCACTTGCTCGGAAGATCCAGGGAGCTCCACTTATCGAAGTACTGTTTCCGGCACGTGAGAAACTCGCCCGCGAGCCCGGGTGGGCTCGGGTTAGCGGCTTGATTCAAATAGAAGCTGCCGGCGACGTACTCCACGCAGCGAACGAAGTCACCCCAAGCCTTCGCGCGCTCTTGGTTGCAGGTGTCCTGCGCGCTTGCGTTGCCGATCAACGCGACTACCGCGGTTCCAGCGACTGCGAACGTAAACCTCATGATCGGGTTCCTCCATCTACTTCAGTCGTGCCGGACATACCGGGCCTAGTAGGAAAGTGTGGCCCGAGGGTTGCACGCGTCGTTCCCCGGCGTCAATTAGGGAATCTGCGTAGGGAATCTGCGTAGTCCCCGGCGACACCATTCCGACACTCTCGACTCCTCGGATGGAGCGGGAAAAGGGGGGACAGGCCCCAATTATTGGTTGTAGCTCACTAGATTTCTACGGAATTTAGACCGAAATTGGTGCCTGTCCCCAATTTCTCTCGTCGTCGGCGCGGTGAATGGGCACGCGATCGCAGGCGGCATGGTCATCGCAATCGCGTGCGACTACCGGGTAGGGGTCGATGCCGGTGCGCAGACGGGTCTCACCGAAGCACGCGCGGGCATCCCCTTTCCGGCGGCCCCAATGATCGTCGTGCAGGCCGAGCTTGCGCCGTCGAACGTGCGGCGCCTCGTTCTCGGCGCACGGAACGTCGACCCCAACGAAGCCCTAGCTGCGGGAATTCTCGACGAGCTCGTCCCGCGCGAACGAGTGCTCCAACGCGCGAAGGACGTCGCCCGCGAGCTCGGCGCCGCACCGCGTGACGCCTACGCACGAATCAAGCACCAGCTTCGCGCAGACACCTTAAGCGAGCTGCGGCGCATCGTCAGTGAGAACGACGACCCCCTCCTGAGCTCCTGGATCAAAGAGGGTGGGGCAACCGCCGTCGCCGACCTGCTGCGCACTGTGCGCAGCAACGGTTGAGTTGATCAACGACGACGACGAACAGCGACAACGCTGAGTGTGAGTAGTTCACTTCCAAGACCTAGGGGACTAGGCGGCTGCGTGGAGAAGCTCAGGCGTTGTCCTAGTTTCAATCTGCGAGTGTCCTACTTAGGACAGCACCTACGGGAAACCCCTAATTGCGTTCGCAGGTGAACTCGCGCTATTTGCGGGCACAGCTTGGAGACGCAAATGATGTCACGCTACTTGAAGGTGTTGCTCGTACTCGCTTTCGCGAACCTACTCCTTACGCTGGCAACGGCCATCTGGCACGACTGGATCGAGATTGTATTCGGCGTCGATCCGGATGGGGGCAATGGCGTTCTCGAGTGGTTGATCGCTGCGGCTTTCGCGAGCTTCAGTTTAGTCTTCGGGACGCTCGCCGGTATCGAGTGGCGGCGTTGTCGCTCAGCAGCCAACTACTGAATGCGCGGGTAGAATGAAATCCGTCCTCGGGCAAATCGCCGCTCTACTACATGCCCTTCTAGTTGGCTGGGTAACCGGGTTCGGCTGGATCGTCAGAATGCTGCAGGTACAATGGGCCCGTCTACGCGCTAGGCTTGCACTGTCAGAACGCGAACGCCGCAAAACCGAGGATCGCTGCGTACCTGTCCGCCATCCATCGATCAAACGGCCGGATCCGCTCATTTACTCGCAGTCGTACCTGATGAGTATCGGTCTCGCCGTAACTTGGAACAACCCCGACATCCAGCTGTTCCGCGGAGGCGCGCCGGTTTCTTCGGACGACCTACAGCCATCGACCCGGTACGAGATAGTTGCCCGTATTTGGAACGGCTCTACCGAGGCACCGGTTGTCGAAATGCCAGTTCGGTTCACCATGCATGGCTTCGGAGTCGGCACGGAGGGGACTCCGATTGGCGAGGCGAAAGTTGATCTCGGCGTCAAGGGGAGCCCAGGTAGCCCCGCCTTTGCGAGAATCATGTGGACGACACCGGCTGCGCCAGGCCACTACTGCCTCAGGGTTACTCTGGACTGGCCCGATGACTCAAACCCCAACAACAATGTGGGACAAGAGAACACGAACGTCATCGAGACAGCGTCCCCCGCACGGGCAGTGTTTCGCCTCCGAAACGACAACAAAGAGCGCGAACGCCGGTATCGGTTCGAAGTCGACACGTACTCGGTTCCGGACCGTGAGCCGTGCCCAAGAGATCCAAGGCGAGAGCCGACACGAACCACGCAAGTTCAGGTGCGAGACGCAGCGGCCGTCGGTCTGATTGAGCTCCCATCACATGTGTCCGCAAGGCACCGGCGCACCGCGTACCCCATCCCCGCAGGTTGGACCGTGCAGATTGAACCGGAAGAAATCACCCTTGGCCCTGACCAGCACGCTGACGTCAAGGCCATGCTCGATCCGCCGTCTGAATTCCGAGGACAGCAAACGTTCAACATCAACGCGTTCGACGAGACGGGGCTCGTCGGCGGTGTGACAATTGTTGTCGAAAGCGCGTAGCGAAAGGAACCGCAATGGCAAAGCAGTACACCCAGTGCTCTAGGCCAGCCGACTACACTGGATGGGCCGGAGGCATCGCCATTGCAACGATTATCGGGCTTGCGGTAGCGCTCGCAACTGGGTCTTGGGCCGTGCTTGCCCCGACCGCAATGGCCGACCTCGTGTTGTTCTGCGAGTGGTGGTTGTACACGCGGCTCATTTGCCTAGATGGCGAGAAGTGCGCAATCGGCATGCTGCACACCATTGAGCCCATTGAAACGAAGAGCGGTTTTGAGCGATTCGACACCGACTTCAGCATCAACCTCGTTCTCGCTCCACACACGATCTACACCGATCGAACGACCATTGAGACCGACGGCAACTATGGAGAGTTGATTGCGGAACAGGATGCAACAGGGGATATCGGTCTCGGTCTCGGATTCGTTGGCTACACATCTAAGCAATGGTCCAACTACCCTGACACGCCGGTACTGCACTGCGAGTTTGAGGGCGGCGGGATATACGATCTTCTCCAAGCTGCCAAAATCATGCTAGCACTGACGACTGCTGCTACGGTCGCGTGCTCGATTCCCGTAATCGGCTGGATAGCCTGCGCAATCATCTATATTGTAGCCGCGATTGTGGGAATCGTGGGCGTCGTTGTTGCGCTGAGCGACAAAGGGAGTCCATCTGATGTGAACGCCGAGCTGACCGAGTTGCACACCAACGATCCGACAGGCAACGGCGCAGATATCCTCGTGATCTCCGGGACCTGGGTCTATGACAGTCTCCACGACGGATGGAATGAGATTCACCCGGTCCTTCATGCACAGAGGATCGGAACGTGGGCGGGTCGCTGGCCGTTCGACGCAGAAACCTCAAGCAGGTGGTGTCGTGAGATCGGCGAGGCCCGGGGACCCCTCATCGCAACAGAGCAAGCAAAGCCTGAAAACCAGTGGACTGTTCATCCTGAAGTCGATGGATGCGAGCCGGCGCAAGGTCCGCGTTGAGATAAGCCCGAACCTGGACGACTGGTGCAACTCCAATCGCTTCAGGCAAGACGGACGAAGTAGGGCGGCGCCGCACAATCTTGGAATGGTGGCCCGTGCGGACGCCATGCCTGCGCCAGCGAAGAAGAAACTCCGCTAGGGCGCGTCGACCAACCAGCGCCAGCAAGTTGGATTGCCGCAACTACTAAGAATCGCACGACCGTCTGCAGGGTTGTAGTAGTAGGCAGTTCCCGCCGGGATGTCGACTTTCCGAAAAGTGAACCCACCCGGCATTTCGGGATCGGCGAATCCCACGTCGACATCCTTAAGTAGAGTCTTCGTGATCGAAGGCTTCCATCCCTTTGCCTCGAGGTCGCGCGTATGCTCCGCCGTCAATCCTCCGGGGACGACCGGATTCATATGAACTCCCCCAGGCCGAAACAGTCCGATGTTCGTCATCGGCACAGCTTCCGTCTGCGACCCCAAACTGATCGAACACGCAGGCGTCAACAAGCACAAGACTGACGTGACAATCAGCCCCCATTTATTGTTCATGCGAATTCCCTCCTGCAAGCTACCAATAGCTTGCGTAAACCAACTACTCAGCGAAAAACACTACCGGCTAGAATTGATGCACTGCTGCACGCACTCTTTCAAGGCCTCAAGCTCCTCTTCGACGTCGCCGCAATCGGTCGGGATCGCATCAGAATCGGCCGGTGAGAAGTTATCAAACGCCAATCCGATCCCGCTTGTTTTCGACCCCTTGAACAGAATGCGCAGACCGTGAATGTCCTCCGCCTGTCTTGGTCCAAACGAGAACTTCCACGGCCGGCCGTCCAACGCGAGATTCGCGGCATCGGGGCTGAGCCTCTCATCCAAGACCGCATTGTTGGCATCGATCGCCTGGATTAGCCACTGCTCAGAGTTCCCTGCCCGGCCATCGACGTCCCAGATTTCTCCCGATGCGGCAGCAACCGGGCTGGAATACGCGACAATCAAGTTGAAAGGCGTTTCGAAGCTCGGAGTTCGGAGGAAGAACCTCCCTAGGCCACCTTCAGCATCCGCGTGTTCGGTATCCCATTCGCGCAGGGTGTCGTTCAAGAATCCGTCCGATCCATCCTCATCCTGGCCAACGGCCTCGACGATCGGAAACTGGTTTGCGTCGGCGATCCCATCGAGGTCGACATCCAAACCGAACCTCACTCCGTGAGATGATTCGTAGTGCGTTGAGATCGGTTCATTGTCCACTGGTGCGCGTCCAGCAACAGTTTCGAAATCGATGACGTCGCCCACCTGTGCGGTGGAACAGCTACTGGCCAAGCCGACCACCGACACAAGACGTGCCACTTGCGCAAAGAGGTTCTTCAGTGTCGCCGAGCTCATTTGGTTGGACCTCCTCAAGTAGGTGGAGACACGTGCTTTCCCACAACTGAAAGCGGAGTCGCAATTAGGGATTCCACTTACTGGGGGCCAGGCCTGATCTCGTTGGCCTGTGCCTCGCAGTCGCCTACCAGTGACAGTGATCCGAGTGCGTGGGCGACATCGTCGCAGGCGGGAGAGAGAGGGGAGAGACTGAGGTTCGTCGTCGACGGGGGCTTCTTGACTCCAGTCCTCACCGATTCATTATCGTTCGCATGGTCGACCGGAAGATGGTGCTCAGCACAATCGTCGCAACTGTCTGCGCGGCCCTCATCCTTGCCGCGCTCTCCTACTTTCCGCGGCTGCTTCGCTTCGACAGTCTCGAGTCCGACCTGAAGGCCATCAAGCAGTCGGTGTCGACGTTGACCACCGATGTGGCCGTCCTGAAGTCCGAGATGAAGGGAATTCGAGACGATCTCACCACCACATCAGTAAGCCCTGATCCTGCGATCGAGCGGGAGCGACTACTCGAAGGGATTCGCACAGTCCTCCGCGAGGAGCTGTCGATTGCTCCACCCGCAACACTGCCGCCCACACAAACGCCGCTTCGCAAAGAGAGTCCGACCATAATTCCTCCGCGCGTGAAGCCAATGCTGATGCTGAACACCCCCACGGGGCGCTAGCTCAGCTCACTGGAGCGTCAGTCGAGCTCTCGAGCATCCCGAGCGACAGTTCCTTTTCTCGAATCTCAAGGCGCCTTAGCTTGCGTTCGAGCCTCGCTGTCGGAATCCGCACGAATAGGCCTACGAGCGCCAGAAGCGCGGTCGCCCCCGAACCGAGGAGCCCAAAGGACAATAGCTGTTCGGTTCGCTCGAGCTCTCTTTTCTCATCCTCGAGCACAGCCTTTGCGTCCTCGAGGTCGGACTTCTCTCGCTGCAGCCTCAGCTTTTCAGCCTCCAGCTTGTTCGTTCGTTCGCGCAGCCTACTCTTTTCTCGTGCGATTTCCTTCTCTCTGTCTTCGAGCTCGTCTACGAGCCGTGAGATCTCTCGCTTGTCCGCAGCGGGAATCGCCGCCCCCCGTGTGACGTTACGGATCTTCTTGTCGATGTCCCGCAAAAGAAGCCCCGCATCGGACGGTGTAGGCAGCGCAAGCAGCGTGGCAAAGGATAGTAGAACCCTCGCCGTCACCACGTTCCCGCGCCGGTCGCCGCGCATCTTCCACTCAACGCAACTTCCATTTGTCGCCATCGCGCTTCCTTCCCTGCCCAAGATACCTCAGGTGCCCCCAGAGGTGCTCAACGGGAAGGCTGTAGGTCAACGAAACCTCCCAAGTGGTTTCGTTCTCGAGCTGGTCTTCTAGTACCTGTGGAGCGTCCTTCTTTTCTTCGTTGTCTCTGGGACGGTCAAGTTTCCTTGTACGACCATAGCCAATGTCAGCGGTGAACTTGAACGCGTCGATGACCAGATCATCGTACCAAAGCCCGTCGCGCTTCTCTTCCGGAGCCCAGTAGTTGCCACTGTTCTTGGCTGCGAGCCAGATGCGAAGAAGATCAGCCAATATCACCTTCGAATCGTAGCCGATACCTACGGCCCAATTCGTGTCTTTCTCGGTCTCTTGCACCGCGACAGACTCGGACTGGAACCGGGAGGAAGTAGCCTTGTTGGTCCTTCCGACCTTGCTTTGGAACTTCATCCCCCCAACGAGCAGTCGTTCAACCGGACTGAGGCGTGAAATTCGGTTTTGCTTGGTCGTCCCTGACGCTACCGCAACACGGGACGCGGCGATGCAAGCCGCCTCTTGGCGAGCCGGACACTCGGTCGCAGGAGCGTTCGCGATCTGGTTGCACTCCCTTCTTTCGGCTGCGGTTCTGACGAGGCACAGCCTGCAAGTCTTCAGTTCCCTTTCCACACATCCCTGAGGGTTCGGATCGCTTCTGCAAGCAGCCTGGAACTTTGCCGTTTTGGCTAGACATGCATTGCAGGCGCTCTGGGCCTCGGTGGCGCACTGCGCCGCTCCCCGCACGTCGCCAATACACTCTCCGGCGAAGTTGCCAACCGCGCAGGGGCCCGACACTTGTGCCATCGTCGAGATCGCGACCGCGAAATCCAGCAAGACCGTCGCTAAGGCAATACTGCCCACGCGGATGAATCTGCTTGTCCTCATCCGTGTTCGGCAGCTAGGACCTTGCGTTCGGACACCCGCGGAGCACAAGCGCGAGTAGATCGATCGTTGCGACACTAAGAACATAAGTCCCCCCTTTTTTAACGGCGGTCGGTCACGACTTCGGAGCAAACCAAGCAGACTCCAGCACCCTCTTGTGCGTACCACCGGCATTCGCTTCGAATGCCGCAGCGCGGGAGATTGGCATCGTCGGTGTCCGGTCGCAGGGTCGCCAGCTCCGCCCCCACCCCGCAGCCGCCGCTACTCCACTGCGCGCATTTGCACTCTGCGCACGAGGCCGAGAAGCGGAACCGCTTCCCTGGGTCTCGACCTCTTTGGACATCCTCGATGAAATCGGCCGTCACGGGGAGGGGACACCCAACGTACTCGATCGTCCCCTCCGCGGAGACGACGCCGATGAGATCGGCACCTTCTGCGAGAGGTGCGCTTGGACAACGCATCTGCCGACTACCGGCTTTCATCCCCCTAGATGCCCCTTTTTTCAGCTACTTCCCGATGTCCTTGATCACATCGGCGCGGAGATCGCGGATTCCGACCTCGATGAAGCCGTACCACTCGGGGCGGAACTTGCCCGCGACGACCAGCCCCTTGCCGAACCCCTTGTCGATTGAGGAGTACTCTTGGAGCAGAGCTGCAGTTGCAGCCGAACCAAGTCGGTCGGCCGCCGCGCCGGCCGCACGGATCTTCAGCGCCGCCGACCTGTTCTTTCTTCTCCCTTTTGCCTTTGCTGCCATGTTGAAACCTCCGTTCCTGTTTGAGTCGGCTAAAAGTACCCAACGGGAATCGGTTCTTTCAATTGGGACTTCTACGTAGGAGCCACGGTTGACGGCGGCCGGCACGCGTTGGTATCGAGGCAACTGGACGCCTGGCTACGGAGCTCATCAGCTCCGCAAACGGGAACGCAGAGAGCACCTTGAACAAGCTGCCCCTCTGTTCTCCTCGGCTACGCTACTCGCAGCCCTCCACTGCAACCGGATTGTCCGAACTGAAAGAAGAAATCGGTGCAGCCGATCTCGGGTGTTCTCACCGGCACAGAAGATCCCGTCAGGGGTATCCCCAATTGCGGGCGTAGAGCGCCGGATGCTACCGAGCACTTTCACTTGCCAAGAAAGTGCCGCGATTTAGGAGGTTCAAACATGCACGAACGTACACACGAAATGTTGTTGCGACAGATCGAACACCTGCGTTTGACACACGACATCCCGCCGACAGTTCGTTTCCGGGCCGAGGGCGCAGCTGACGATACCGCGGCAATCCAGTGGCTGCTCGACCACGTATATCGAACGACGCGTGGCGACGTTCGGGGAGTGCCCTTCGCGCTTCCACCAGCAGAATACCGTGTAAGTGACACGTTGTACGTGAGGCATCGCGGAACCGTCATGGATGCCCCTGGTTGCGAGATCGTATTCGATCCGCCACCGGCGCGATCCGAATCCGGCGCAGGCGGACTAGAGGACGACGAACGTGGAAGCGGTACGCTACTCGAGATGCAGGCCGACCGTTGTGTACTCAACCTGCAAGGGACGCGGCTAACACCCGCGGATCTATACAATGCATGGAACAGAGACCTTTGCGCCATCAAGATGACGAACGCCAACGATTGTCGTGTTCTCGGACCGCACATCTACTACTGGCAGCATGGCATCTGGCTACTCGCCCGAAATGGGGAAGAGGGGAGCCAAACACGAGGGGCCGCACACAATGAGATCGAGCCCGGCTTCATCCAGGATTGCAAGCTAGGGATCCGAATCACCGACGCTGTCGGCGGCCCGGAAGGATACTGCAACGGAAACAACATTCGAGGAGGTCACTACGTCTGGGCGGGCGAAGTCTATTCCAGGGCAATAACCGACACCCGCGGGGCGTGGGAAGAACACGACGGCATTCCCGCAGCGACCCACTTCTATGTTGACTCGAAGGAAACGAGTGGCTGCACCCTGCTACAGCCCGGGTTTGGCGGACCAGATAAGACGATAGAATCGCTGGGTCACCATGCGCGCTTCGCCTACCTCGGAGGCGAAGGCTGTCGCATTTTCGGCGGCCGGGCGGAGGGAGCCAACTTGGTGGAGTTTGGTGAAGAATCGATCGCAAACGTTGTCATTGCCGGGCACGGCGGTAGGCTGCGTATTCGAGGTCCCCTGCACGAGCGCTACAACTACGTATGGGCAAGGCAGATCGTCCCCTGGTTTGGCCCCTTACATCGCTTCGAGGAGGACGGGCAGGTGGTTTATCGTACCCCGTGGGAGCCAAGTTGGTGGTACAGGGACACCCCGGAGGGAGATCCGCGGAGGTTCAACCCGAGAGAACCTTGGACGGCTTGACCACTTCGGCCCCGATCCCAGACAAGCAGAGTCAGGAACGGTATACTGCGCAAAATGTACCTGCACCCAGCGGAGAATCTCATCGAGATTGCACCCGGCGTGGTGACGCGCGTCTACCCCGACACCTGGGAGGTCGACGTCGAGCCGATCTACGACAGTGGCGGCACCGTGATTCGCGCGAAGGTCGTTGTCGCCGATCGCGAGAAAGCGCGTAAAACGGGGCGAATCGCCGAGGGTTGGCGGAATCGGGTAGCGGTGTAGTAGTCGGGCGGAAGCCTGGCTGCCCAGAAGGAAGAAGGGGCCCGGAGTAGTAGCTCCGGACCCCAAGTAGGTTCGCGCGAACGCGAGACCTGGCCGTAGAGCTGTCGTCGCACGTCGGCGCTGCGGAGTCCAGAGGTAAGCGGGCGGAGAGCACCCGGCCGTGGAGGAGCTTCGCCAGCGATCATGCCGCCATTGCAGGGGTTTGTTCGTGATCTGCCGGCGCTGCGTCGGCACCTATCTTCCCGAGCTGCATACGCCCGAGCGCGAGGGCAGGGTCATCTACATCAGGCTCGATGCGCTCGAGCAGGCACCGGTCGCGATCCCCGTGCACAACACGATGGTTCCCGACGTGGACATGGCGGAGATCACTCACTGGTTTCAGATGCTCGGCTTCTGAATGACGATCAACAGGTCAGGCGAGCTCGAGCTGCGCAACCAGGCCTATCCCGACAAGCTCCTCCAGTTTCGGATCCGAGAGGACGGCAACGAAGTACGGCTCGATACGCCCAGAACGCATGTCGTGCTACGCGACGACGACGGCGGGATCACCGAGCAGGATGTGACCGTCAAGTGCACTAACGCCAACGTCCAGGCCTCTGGCAATGCCAGCGTGGACGCCGGCGGCAACCTCGATCTCCAGGCTGGCGGCAATGCGTCACTGAGCGCCGCGGGGAAAAAGGGGGACAGGCACCAGTTATTGGTTGTAACTCTTTAGATTTTCGCGGAATTTGGACCGAAATTGGTGCCTGTCCCCAATTTCTCCCCCATCGAACCTTGCCCGAGAAGGCGCTGGATGGTGGGCAAGTCCACACCGTCTTCGAGCAGCTGGGTGGCAAACGAATGTTGGAGGACGTGCGCCTCTCCATTCGGTCGCGTAACTCTCCCATCGTGAAACCTCCTGTGGGTGTTCGTTCGCCCCGCCACCATCGGCGAAGCTTCCCCACAGGCTGGGGGTGTGACCCATCCTACATAGGAGAGCCCCTCTCGGGATGGCTCAGCTGCCGCGTAGCGGCTTAGTTCAAGCGGTCTCAGTGCCGCTCGTCCGTTGACCTTTGCGATTGCGAGTTTGCCACTCATGTATTACGCTCTGCTCATGAAGACCGTTACGGTGCGTTTACCGGAGCCGCTGGTGGCGGAGATCGAAGCTGAATCTTCGGCGCGTCGCATCTCGAAGTCGGATGTGATCCGGCAGCGGCTCGAGCTGTTTCGGGGGAAAGAAGCCTCGAGCGGGAAAACCGCGCGCATTGCTGACCTGATCGGCTCGGTGGGCGGGCTGCCCGCCGATCTCAGCACGAAGCGAAAGAGCTACCTTCGGTCCACCGGCTATGGCCGCAAAGAGCGTTCTGGTTGATGCGGGCTTTCTAATCGCCTTGCTCAGTCGGCGCGATCGCCATCACGATTGGGCCGCCGTTCAAGTGCAGGCGCTGCCCCAACCCTGGCTGACCTGCGACGCGGTGCTGTCCGAATCGTTCCATCTCCTCGGTCCGGCGGGCCGCCCCGGCCTCGATCAGCTCATACGCCGCGGCGTTGTCATGTCTCGGTTTTCCTTCCAGGACGAGCTGAAACGCGTCCTCGATCTCATGCGCAAGTATCGCTCCGTTCCGATGAGCCTGGCCGACGCTTGTATGGTTCGCATGGCTGAAATCCTCGCCGATTCGCTGCTGGTCACGACCGACGGAGACTTTCGCGTCTATCGCAGACACGGCCGCCAGGTCATCCCGGCATTGATGCCTTGATCGCGGCCGTTGCCGAGGCGCCTTCGTTATTGGATCTTCTGCAGGACACGGCTTCTGTTCGGGACCGACAGAACCTTCGTGCTTCGGCGGGTCACGGGGGGAAGTGTCGTACGAGAATGCGGGCGATCGCCGTGAAGTCGGCATCCGTGGTCAAGAGCTCGGCCCCGTGTTCCATCGCGCTTGCTGCGATCCACATGTCGTTGGTCGGGGCTGGCCGACCGGCGCGTCGCAAGTCTGCATAGATCACCGCGTAGCGTCGTGCCGTCCCCTCCAGAAGGGGCACAATGCTCGTGCGCGGACTCTGCAAGAATCCGTGCAGCTCCTCTTCGTTGGCGTGCTTTCGCATCCCTGCTTCGAAGCCTGCCAGTAGTTCGCCCAGGACGGTGACCGGGAGCAAGATCTCGCGAGCGCGCCGCAAGGAGGCGACGACTTCCGCGTGTCCTCGCTTGAACGCGGAGTAGGCGGAGGTGTCCAGGAGGATCCGGCTCATCTCCAGAGCTTTTGATCCACCTGGCGTTGTGCTCCGATCGCCTGTTCAAAACGCCGTGCTTCGCTCGCACTCCAGGTTCCAGCGAGATCGTCCAGATCGTCGAAGGTCTCGGACCCGGGGGGCAATCGAGATCCGGTTGCTTCGCCAAGCAGCGCCAGCACGGTTCGGTTGAGGCTCAGCCCGCGTCGTTGCGCTTCCCGCTGGATAGCGGCTCGTAGCCTCGGGTCAACCGAGCGGATCGTGATCTGTGAAGATGCCTTCATTAGTAGATGCATAATGCATGCGCGTAGTGCAGTCAATCTGAGTGCTGCGGATCGTGACGAGGGTGAAACCTACTCGCTTCTGCTCACGACCGACGGAGACTTTCGCGTCTTTCGCAGACACGGCCGCCAGCTCATCCCGGAACTGATGCCTCCGGGCAGCTCGGTCCGCGCAGTCATGATTCACCGCTCGCTACGAAACCTGGTGAGACATGCGGGCTAGCACAGATTGGCATTCCTGTTGACTCATGTAGCGCATGTAGCGGGGGACGGGGTAGTTCATGTGGGCTTCGGCGAGGGCTGATTCTGCGATCGTTGGGATGTCGTCTGCTTGCAGCGCCGCCAGTTTGTCGGGGATGTCGATTTCGTTCATCAGGTCGCGCACTGCGGCGATGAACGCCCGCGCTTTGCTGGCGTCGTCGTTGCCGGCCAGGCCGATGAGGTCGGCGAGGTGGGCGAGCGGGGTGCGGGCGGCGTCGAGGGAGAAGTCGAGGACGTGCGGCAGGGCGATGGCGTTGGCGAGGCCGTGCGGGGTCTTGTAGTGGGCGCCGAAGTTGTGGGCGATGGCGTGCACGTAGCCGACGCTGGTGCGGGTGAAGGCGAGCCCGGCGTAGTACGAGGCCAGTGCCATCGCTTTGCGCGCCGCGAGATCCTGGCCGTTGGCGTAGGCGGCCGGTAGGTTGGCGAAGATCAGGCGCACGGCGTTCTTCGCGTAGGTTTCGGTTTGCGGGTTGGATGCTTTCGAAACGAACGACTCGACGGCGTGGGTGAGTGCGTCCATGCCGGTGGCGGCGGTGATCGCCGGCGGCACTCCGGTCATCAGAGTCGGATCGAGGGCGACCATCTGCGGCAGTAGCTTGGGGTCGAGGAAGAACTTCTTGGCGTGCGTCGCATCGTCGGAGATGACGGCGGCGATGGTGACTTCGGAGCCGGTGCCCGCCGTGGTGGGGACGGCGAACAACGGGGCGGGCGCCTGGCGCACCTTGAACCTGCCCTCCAGCTTGGCGAGCGGCCGGCTGTTGGTCGCCAGCGCGGCGATCATCTTTGCCGCGTCCATCGGTGAGCCGCCACCGACGGCGAGCACGCCTTCGCACCCATCCTGCCGGTACTGAGCAAAGCCGGCATCGACCTGCGAAAAGGTCGGATCGGGTTCGACGCCGGCGTAGAGGGAGTGCTCGACGCCGGCCTCGGTCAAGGCGCCGGCGACCTTGCCGGCAATGCCGATGTCGACCAATACGCGATCGGTGACGATCAGCACCTTGGTGATACCGCCGTGGCCAATCGATGCGCAGAGCTCGCGCACTGCCTCGGCGCCGACGAAGGTCAGTGGAACCTTGTCGGGCAGGAGCTTGGCCAACGGACGCCCGATGGCGACGAAGAGGTCGTGTGAGAATTGCTTGGGCATCATTGGCTCCGTTTGGGCTCCGTGCGGGCTCCGTCCGGGCTCCGTCCGGGCTCCGTTCCTGGCTCTCCTCACCACCCTGCCGGA
Source organism: uncultured Binatia bacterium (SeqCode) (assembly GCA_965216585.1). Classification (GTDB taxonomy): domain Bacteria; phylum Desulfobacterota; class Binatia; order HRBIN30; family CADEER01; genus CADEER01. The sequence goes on from CBDCGC010000003.1 coordinate 4,085,035, forward strand.
TCGCGTCAGCGGTGCGCAAGCAGGCGCCACCGGCGGGCGCTCTCCCACATTTGAGAAGCGAAAGCGGCTTTGGTGCGAGGTGGATGTAGATGCCTTGGTGGCACGGCTGCTGCTCGTTGTTTTGGTGAATGGGTGCGCTATGAAAAAGACGAGGCGTTGGTTCTTGCGAAGCTTCGGTCGTTTCGCTGCGGTTGCTTGCGGCCTCGGCGCCGCCCTGCGGACCGGCCACTTTCTGCTCGGCCGCCGATCGACGCGACCTCTCTATCCGCTGGCCGCGGGTGCGCCCGGCCAGACGCGTTTGGCGCGCTTGGTTCGGCCCCCTGGCGCGGTCGAAGAAAGCGACTTCCTCGCCGGCTGTATCCGCTGCTATCGTTGCCAGGACGTCTGCGACACCGGCGCAATTCGTTTCTTCACCGAGAAGCACGGCAAGTACTTCCACACCCCCTACGTCGACGCCGCCGCGGCCGCCTGCAACTTGTGCATGGAGTGTACGCAGGTGTGTCCGACCGGTGTGCTGCAGCCGATGCGGCGGCGCGACCGCGCGGCGGTGCGCATGGCGTCGGTCCGCTTGGACAAGGACCGCTGTCTTTCCTACAAGGCCAAGCGCACGCGCTACGAGCAACGCTTGCTGATGGAGCTGGGGCGGCCGGCGACCGAGGCCGAGGTGCGTGCCGAACACCGCGGCATCTGCGGCGAGTGCTACATGGTTTGTCCGCTGCGCGAGCGGGCGATCGTTTACGAACCCGGCGGCTTCCTGGCGCCGATCATTTCGACCGAACACTGCGTCGGCTGCGGCTTGTGCGAGGAAATCTGCCGCGTCGTGCTCGACGGCGATCCGGCGATTCGCGTCGAGCCGACGCGGCGTGCGATTTGAAGGTTCTTCGATGACCGCTTTTCACGCCCGGCACGTGGTCGTGCAGCTCCTGCGCCGCTGTTCGCAAGCGGCGGCGTCGGCCTTGATGCTGGGGTTGATCTTCTTCGCTCTCTATCATCACTACTACGCCGCCAGGGCGCTCGACCGCATCGGCGCCGTCGGTGGCTGGCGCGGTGCGGTGCTCGAAAGAGTCGCCGCGGGAATGGATGCGGTCGACGACCCGCAGGAGCTCTTGCGTCGCAACAACGGCAACCTGTGGTCGATGCGCCTGGCCGGCCGCGAGATCGCCGATCCCCTGGCGCTGGTCGAAGTCAGTGCCGCCGGCCGGCGCCCGCACCTGCCCCTGCTGTGGGCGGCGCTTCTGCCGATCTTCGTGACGATCGCGCTCGGCCGCGTCTTTTGTTCGTGGGTTTGCCCCGGCTACGTCGTCTTCGAGCTGGCCGGCAAGTTGCGGCGGTTGCTGCCGCGGATCGGCATCGAACCGGCCGCGGTCGCGTTCTCCCATACCAACAAATTTGCCCTGCTCGCCGCCGGCGTCACCATCGCGCTGGCGACCGGGCTGCCGATCTTCTCGATGTTCTACCCGCCGGCGCTGCTCAGCCGCGTTTCCCACGCCGTCATCTTCGGCACCGGCGTCTCCGGGATGCTGCTCATTCTGCTGTCGTTGGTCGGCTTTGAAGTGTTCGTCTCGCCGCGCTGGTGGTGCCGGACGATGTGTGCGGGGGGAGCTCTCTACGGCTTGCTTGGCGCGAGCCGGCTGTTGCGTGTGAAGCTGGTGGCCGATCGCTGCACGGCGTGCAAGCTCTGCCAGCCGGCCTGCCAAGAAGGGTTGAACCCGATCACCGAGAGCGCCAGCCTGAACTGCGACAACTGCGGCGCCTGCGTCCGCGACTGCCCCGATCAAGCGCTGGTCTTTTGCTTCGGGGTGAGTCGCGAGCAGAAAGTGGTCGCCGGTGGATCGTTGTCGAACACAGCGCCTCCGGTATCTTCTCATTTTTGAGAATCGGCCTGGAAAAGTCATTGTATTTCAGGGAATTCGGCGACTCCTGACGGTGCATTCCGGAGCTTGCAGCGCCTGGGCCGGTCTTTGCAGTGATTCGCTGACAGCATGCGGGAAGGGGAATTGCATTAGGTGATCTGATGATGAGGGGTGGGGGAGCGGAAGGGGTGGTTGCCGGCGGCGCGGCGCTGGTGGTTCCGGATCTGAGCTACTGGAAGGCGCAGATCAAGTGTCAGGACGCTTGTCCGGTGCACACCGACGCGCGCGGTTATGTGCGCGCCATTGCCGCCGGAGACGACGAGCTGGCCTATCGGATCGCGCGCGGGCCGAATCCGCTGGCGTCGATCTGCGGCCGCGTTTGCGGCGCTCCCTGTGAGAGTGCCTGCCGGCGCGGCGACCTCGACTCACCGATCGCCATCCGGGCTCTCAAGCGCTACGTCTGCCAGAGTTTTGGCGCCGAGGCCGGTTCGCGCCGGCTGGAGGATTTGTTCGAGACCGCTGGCGCCGTCGATCGCCAATGCGAGGGCGGTGAGGAGTTGTTGCCGCTCTTGCGTTCGAAGATGGCCGGCGACGTCACCCCGGTCACCGGCAAATCGGTCGGCATCATCGGTAGCGGCCCGGCCGGATTGGCGGCGGCGCACGATCTCGCGTTGCTCGGTTTTTCGGTGGTGGTCTACGAGATGGAACCCGTACTCGCCGGCATGTTGGCGGTCGGCATTCCCGAATACCGGCTGCCGCGCGAGCTCATTCGCGCCGAGGTCGAGGTGATCGAGAAGCTCGGTGTGCAGGCGGTGACGAATTGCGAGGTCGGGGTCGACGTCACCTTGCCGGAGCTGCGCCAACGACACGATGCGGTGTTGATTGCCGTCGGCGCCAAGCGTTCGCGCACGCTGCCGATTCCCGGCGCCGATGCCCGCGGTGTCATGGGCGGGGTCGAGCTCTTGCGCGACATCTCGGTCGGCAAACCGCCACAACTCGGCAAACGCGTCGTCGTCGTCGGTGGTGGCAACGTCGCCTACGACGTCGGCCGCACGGTCTTGCGTCAGATTTCGCTCGACACGGCACGCGGGGCGATGCGCGAGTCCTCGGTCAGCGAGGTGCATCTGGTTTCGCTCGAGTCCCTGGAAGAGATGCCGGCCGACGACGTCGAGATCATCGAGGGGGACGAGGAGGGGATCGTCCGCCGCAACAGTCTCGGTCCGGTGGAGATTCTGACCGACGACGGCGCCGTCAGCGGCGTCGTCTTTCGGCGCTGCTTGCGCGTCTTTGATGAGAACCACAACTTCGCTCCGCTCTTCGACGACAGCGTGCGCGAGACGATCGAGTGCGACTCGGTGTTGCTGACGGTCGGCCAAACCGTCGATCTCCGTTTCATCGATGTCGAACGCGACGGCATCGAGCTGACCGAGCGCGGCTTCATCGCCTGCGATGCGGAGACCGGGCGGACGTCGAGCTCCGACATTTTCGTCGCCGGTGATCTCGCCTACGGGCCGAAGCTGCTCATCCACGCGGTGGCATCGGGCAAACAGGTGGCGCGATCGATCTATGAGAGTGTCAGCGGCCGGGCGATCGAACACGCCGACGTCGAGCTCCACCTCGCCGTTCCCGACTACGCGCGCGAATCCGGCTACGAGCGCGATGCGCGCGTCGAGCTCAGCACGATCAGCGTCGCCGAGCGTTTGCGTTCGCACGACGCCACCGTGGAAATCGGCTTGAGCGAGGCGGAAGCGCGACGCGAGGCCGGACGCTGTCTCGACTGCGGCGTCAACACCATCTTCGATGGCTCGAAGTGCATCCTGTGCGGCGGCTGCGTCGACGTTTGCCCGTCGCTCTGTCTGCAGATCGTTTCCGTCGACCGCTTGAGCGGTGAGCCGGAGTTCTCGGAGATCGTGTCCCGCCAACTGGAGGGCATGGAGCCCGAGCGCGCCTCGGCGATCATCAAGGACGAGACGATCTGCATCCGCTGCGCGCTGTGTGCCGAGCGCTGTCCGACCGGCGCGATCACGATGGAGAGGTTCATGTTCAAGGAGGTGCCGCGATGCCAAACCGTCTAGAGCCGGAGCCCGTCGAGCGGCGCGACTTTCTCGGGCTCGCCGGCCTCTGGGCCGCCGGTGTCGCCGTCCTCGGCTCGCTCGTCGGTATGCTGCGATTGCCCAAGCCTTCGGTGCTGCCGGAGACGGGGAATCGAATTCGCATCGGTCACCCCGATGAATTCCCGCCCGGCACGACGCGGGCGTTTCCCGAGCAGCAGGTGTTGGTGATGTCCGGGGCCCGCGGCATCGCGGCGATCTCCCTCGAGTGCACGCACCTCGGTTGTGTCGTCGCCAAGACCGAGCGGGGTTTCTCCTGTCCGTGTCACGGCTCGGCCTTCGACGCCGACGGCGGTGTCGTCACCGGGCCGGCGCCGCGCACCCTGCGCTGGCTCCAAGTGGCGCAGGCGCTCGACGGTCGTCTGTTGGTCGACGCCGGGCGCGAGGTCAGCCCCGGCACCTACTTCGAGGTCGCATGATGGCAACCGCGCGGCGCAGTGGTGTACCCGAGTTTGCGGCCAATCTGAGGAAGCTGCCGCGCAATTTCAAGAAGTCGCTGGTGCGTCACGACGCGCCTGTGTCCGATCGCTCGCGCTCGCAGGCGGTGTTCTCCAACCTCTTCCTGCACATCCACTCGACGCGCACCGACGTCAACAGCCTGCGCTTGCGCGCGACCTTCGGCCTCGGCGTCGCCGCCTTTTCACTCTTCATCATTCTGGTCGTCACCGGCGTCCTCTTGATGGTCTACTACAAGCCGTCGACGGCGCTGGCATACGACAGCATGAAGGACATCCACTACGTCGTTCCCAGTGGCCGCTTCATCCGCAACGTCCACCGCTGGGCGGCCCATCTCATGGTCGCGGCGGTGCTCTTGCACATGTGCCGTGTCTTCTACACCGCCAGCTACAAGGCACCGCGCGAGCTCAATTGGGTGCTGGGCATGATTCTCCTCGTCCTCACGCTGGCCCTGTCGTTCACCGGCTACCTGCTGCCGTGGGATCAGCTCGCCTATTGGGCGATCACGATCGGCGCCAACATCGCCGCGTCGCCGCGCGAGCTGACCGACGCCCTCGGTATCACTGCCTACTTCGATCCCGGCGGTTTTCAGAAGGAGCTGTTGCTCGGCGCCAGCACGGTCGGCCAGGATGCGCTGACCCGCTTCTACCTCTTGCACGTAATGGTCCTGCCGCTGGCGCTCAGCGCCGTTGCCGGCGTGCACTTCTGGCGCATCCGCAAAGACGGCGGTCTCGGGCGTCCCGGTGGTACGCAGACGGCGGCGGGCAAGGGCGCGGCCATCGCCACGCGGCCCCAGGCGCCGGAGGAGACTCCGCGCAAGAGCTACGGTCTGATGTGCGTCGTGCGCGACACGGCACCGGCGACCAACCAGGACCCGGCCGATACGGTGCCGAGCTGGCCTTATCTGCTGCGCGCCGAGCTGCTGGTTTTCATGGCGACGATGCTCGCCTGCGTCGTCCTCGCTTTGATTTCCGATGCACCGTTGAAGGAGCTGGCCAACCCCGCCGTGCCGGAAAACCCAGCCAAAGCCCCGTGGTACTTTCTCGGCCTGCAGGAGATGGTCTCGTACTCCGCCTTCATGGGCGGCCTGGTCGTTCCGCTCATCGTCGTCGCCGGCCTCGGCTTGATTCCCTACCTCGACCGCGAACCCGAGGACGCCGGCGTCTACTTGAGCGGCGTGCGCGGCCGTCGCGTCGCCTGGCGCACGATCGTCTTCGCCAGCATTGCCGCCGTATTGGCGGTCGCCGTACCGGTCAACTTCGGCTGGCTGCGCAACTGGTTTCCCGACATCAACCAGATCGTCGTCATTCTCATCAACCCGGGGTCGTTGCTGACGGCGGCCTACGCCGCCTGGTCGCTGTTGGTTTTGCACCGCACGGGCTCGACGCGCTTGGGCGCGATTGCGCTGTTCACCTGCTTCGTCGTCGGCTTCGTCATCCTCACCTACGTTGGAACGAATCTGCGCGGTCCGAACTGGGACTTCTACTGGAGCAGCGCCGATTGGCCGGTGCACTGAAGGTTCTCATCCGTCCATGGCAAACGAGCTGAAATCACCGATGCAGGAAAAGCTGGAGACCATCGACTTCCGGGTCAAGCTGACGCTTCTCGTCGTCAGCTTGGCGACCATCGCCGCGCTGGCGGCCACTGCTCTGCGCGAAAACGTTTTCTCGGACTGGCATCGCATCCGCAGTGGCTATGCGAAAGTGCTCGAGCAAAAGGCGACCAACGATCGCGAACGCGCCGCGGCGGAAGACTTCGAGGTTCGCATCACCCAGAGCTACGTCCCCGATCTCGATGTGGTCGATCGCTGTACGACTTGTCACAGCGGCGTCGACGACCCGCGCATGGCCGATCAACCGCAACCCTATACGACGCACCCGGGTCGCTACCTCGAGATCCACGACCCCGCCAAGTACGGCTGCACGGTCTGTCACCAGGGTCAGGGCCGCGCGACGTTTACGGCCGACGCGCACGGCGAAGTCCCGCATTGGGACTACCCGCGGCTGCAGCCGGCCTATGTGCGAGCGGCGTGCACGAAGTGTCACGCTGAAGAAGATCTCCATGGTGAGCAGGGGTTGTTCGTGCGAGCGGACGGCGGTCGCCTCGAGCCGGAAACCGCGCTCATCGAGCGAGGGCGAGAGCTGGTGCGAGAGCGCGGCTGTCAGGGCTGCCACGTGATCGACGGCAAGGGCGGCAATCTCGGACGGGATATCTCGTCGATCGGCAACAAGACGCGTCACGACTTCGACTTCTCGCACCTGGATCACGATCTGCCGCGCCGCGTCGATGTTTGGCTCGAAGAGCACTTCCTCGATCCCGCCGGCGTCGCGCCGGGCAGCGTCATGCCGCCGGTGCAGAGCCGTGACGATGCCGCGGCTCTGACGGCGTTCGTGCTGTCGCTGCGCCGCAAGGAAAGCGGGCGCTACCTCCACGAAGAGAAGAGGGACTCGACGAGTGAGCGCACGGGTGAGATTCTCTACGCCAGCTACTGCTCGGCCTGTCACGGTGTCGATGGCCGCGCCAGTGAGGTTCCGTCGATCCACGTACCCTCCTTGAACAACGCCGACACCCTGGCCGTCGCCGACGACGACTATCTGCGTCACATCATCGAGAACGGCCGCGGTGGTTCGCACATGCCGGCGTGGGGCGAGGGGCGCGGCAATCTGAGTCGTCTAGAGATCGATCGCATCGTCGCCTATGTGCGCGGTTGGCAGGTACCCGGCGCGCTGAGCGCCGACGTCTCTTCGCACTCGGGCGATGCCACTCGCGGCAGTGCCTACTACCGCGGCCACTGTGCCGGTTGTCACGGCCTGCGCGGTGAGGGTGGTGTCGGCACGACCCTGGGTTCGCCGACCTTCCTCGCCATTGCCGACGATCGCTTTCTCGCCGAGTCGATCATCCACGGCCGTCCGGGAACGGCAATGCCGTCGTGGAAGAGCCTTGATGCGGAGGTCATCAGCGATCTCCTCGCCTACCTGCGCTCCTGGCAAGCCGAAGCGCCTTCGTTCGCTTCGGTCGCCGAGAGCATGGCTGCGGTCGACAGCGCTGAAAACGCGCGGATCGGCGCGCTGATCTACCAGCACAATTGTTCATCGTGCCACGGCGACGCCGGCGAAGGGCGGATCGGCCCTTCGCTGGCCAGTCCGAGCTTCCTCGGTGCGGTCGACGACCAATACCTCTATCGCGCCATCGTCGAAGGTCGGCCATCAACCGCGATGCCGTCCTGGCGGCAACTGTCGGCCGAGAACATTGGCGCGCTGATCGCCTTCATGCGCAGCCTGGCGCCGGGCGCGAAAAGCGAGTTCACCTTTCAAGGTCCGCTCGGCGATGCCGCCGTCGGCGAGGTGCACTATCGATCCTCGTGTGTCGGCTGCCACGGCGAGAGCGGCGTTGGCGGCGTCGGCCCGCAGTTGGCGAACCCGGTCTTTCTCTCCTCGGTGTCCGACGCTGCCCTCTTCGAGTGGATCGCGCGCGGCCGCGCCGGCACCAGTATGATCGGCTTCCTGCCGGAGTCGCAGGGGCCGACGACGCTCCGTCGCCAACAGATTACCGACGTCATTGCCTATTTGCGCAACGTCGGTACGCGCGGCGAGCTGCCGGTTCTGCGAACCGGCGGCGGCGATCCGCGCCACGGCGCCGAGATCTTTGCCGCCAATTGCGCCGCCTGTCACGGCGTCGACGGCGAAGGAGCTTCCGGTCCACAGCTCAACAATCCGCATTTTCTGCGCACCGCGTCGGACGGCTTTCTCACCGCGACGATCGTTCTCGGCCGCAGTGGCACCGCCATGTTGCCGATGGTCGCCGGGCACGAGGGGCTCGGCCAGATCGATCCCGACAAGGTCGGCGATGTCATCGCCTTCATGCGCCAGTGGGACTTTCCGGCCACCTGGCGCAAGACCCGGCGCATCACCGAAATGAGCCCGCGGGCGATCGCCAGCGGTGAGCGGAAGTACGCGCAGTACTGCGCCAGCTGTCACGGTGAAGACGGTGAGGGCGTCATCACCGAAGCGACCGGCTACGCGCCGGCGTTGAACAACCGCGAGTTTCTCGCCGCCGCATCGGACGGGTTTCTCCTGGCGACGATCGCCCGCGGTCGCAAGGGGACGGCGATGCGCGCTTTCGGTGCGGGCGCCGATGAGATGGTTCAGCTCGATGCAGAGGAAATGGACGACATCGTTTCGTTTATCCGAACCTGGCAGCAGCAGCCGACGAAACCTCGAACAAACGGAGGATAGAAAATGAAGAAGCCGCCGATTCCGGTGATGGATCGCCGCAATTTTTTCAAGTGGTCGGGCTGCGTGGCGACAGCCGCCGCGACCTTTCCCATGTTCCCCGGCGAGTTTGCCGAAGCGCGCAACCTGCCGGGTCTGGCGACCGGTGGTCGGCGCGCGCTGCAGGCTGCCTGTCCGTACTGTGGCGTCGGCTGTGGAACGCTGATCTCGACGGAAGGAGATCGCATCGTCGGCATCATCCCGGATCGCCTGCACCCGACCAACAAGGGCGTGCAGTGCATCAAGGGACTGAACGCGCACGAACCGGTCTATCGCGATCGTTTGACGCATGTCCTGGTGCGCAAGGACATGAACGATCCGCTGACCGGCCACGTGTCGGCGACCAAGGGGCGCTTCGACGACGACGTCTTCGTCAAGATGCCCTACGCCGAAGCGGAAGAGCTGGTGGCGGAGAAGATGTCGGCGATCGCCAAGAAGTTTGGCGGCAACTCCATTGGCTTGAGCGGCTCGGGCCAACTGACGATGGAGGCGCAGTGGGTGGAGAACCTCTTGCTCAAGGGTGTTCTCGGCTCCAACTCGATCGAGGCCAATGCGCGCATGTGCATGACCTCCGCGGTTACCGGCTACTTCGCATCCTACGGCTCCGACGCGCCGCCGACCAGTTACGAAGATCTCGACGAGGCGGACATGATCACCTTCTGGGGGCACAACGCCCGCGAAGCGCACCCGGTGCTGTTCTGGCGGGTGGCCGATCACAAGAACGCCAACGACATTCCCACCGTCGTCGCCGATCCGCGGCGGACTGGTACGGTGCAGGGGCTGGAGAGCATCAACCCGCGCAACTCGTACCACATCCCGACGCTCAACGGTGACATTTCCTACCTCAACGCCATCGCCCACGTCATCATCACCAAGTACCCGGAAGCGATGATGCCGGAGTCGTGGTTGGACGAAAACACCAACGGCTGGCGCGAGTACGTCAAGGGAATCAAGGAGCGCTACTCACCGCAGCAGGTCGTCGAACGGCTGAAGCTCCTCGATCGCGGCCGCGTGACGGTCGACACGATCGAGAAGATCGCCAAGCACTGGGCGGAAGCTTCGATCAAGGGGCGCAAGACCGGCAAGGGCGGCGTCCTCACCTACTGGGGCATCGGCTACAACCAGATGTTGCACGGCCAGCACAACACGATCTCGATCATCAATCTGCACTTGTTGACGGGGAATCTCGGGCGTCCGGGCTGTGGCACGCATTCGCAGACCGGCCAACCCAACGCGATGAGCGAACGCTTGATGGGCGGTCTGACCGGCCGCCTGCCCTTCAACCAGCCGCTGAGCAACGTAGAGTGGCGCAATCACATCGCCGACGTCTGGGGTGTGCCGCGCGAGCGACTCGAGCAGACTTCGCTACTCAAGAATCCGATGGCGATCGGCATGATGGAGCGCGCCCTGGAGGGCGACCTCAAGGCGATGTTCTGGATGTACACGACACACATCCACCTGCCAGACGTCGAAACGCTGGTGCGCCCGGCGCTGACCAACATGTTCTGCGTCGTCCAGGACATCTACCGCCACGCCCCCAATCTGCTCTACGCCGACGTCGTCTTCCCGGCGATCACCTGGGGCGAGTGGACCGGCGGAACCTACATCCAATCCGAGCGCCGTGTGTACGTGTGCGACGGCGTATCGGTCGGCCGCGACGAAAAGGGGGAGGTGCTCACCGAGGCGCTGCCCGATCTCGATCTGGCGCTCGACAAGTGCAAGTCTATCGCCGCCAAGCTCGGCCTCGATGCCGAGAAGGTGGTTCCCTACAAAAAGAAGATCAAGAACGAATACGGGCAGGTGTTCTACGATCCGGAAGATATCTTCGCCGACATCGTCAAGGCATCGAAGGGTTCCGACGCCGATCTCAGTGGCATGCTCGAGGTGCGCGAACGCGACGGCATCGGGCTCTATGACCAACTGCGCCAGTTGCGCGGCATTCAGTGGCCGGCACCGACCTACGACGTTGCCAAGGCCGGCGGCACGGCGCGTCGCTACATGCATCAGGAGGGGTGGAAGAATCCGCCGTATGCCAACTTCCGCCACGCCGACGGCAAGGCGAAGTTCAAGCTGTGCGAGCAGGACTACGGCAAGAACAACGAGATCATCAAAGGCGTCACGGATGAGTTTAGAAAGTACGGCGCCAGCAAAGGGGAGGGGCCGTGGCTGTACAAGAACCAGGAGTTGTTGATCAAGGCCCGCGACCTCGCTCTGGTTCCCGAGCTCCCCGACATCGAGTTCTACGACGACGCCGCCAAAGGGCTGGAGGACGCGGCGAAGGAAAACAAGTTTCCCTTTTGGCTCGGTCTGGGAATCGTCTACGAGCACTTCCACACCTCGAAGACCATCCGCGGCGCAACGACGATGAAGTTGGTGCCCGAGCAATACGTCGAGCTGAGTGCCGCCGATGCCAAACGCTACGGCCTGGAAGATGGCGAGCGCGTGCGCGTGGTGACGCGGCGATCGAGCTATGAGGCACGGGTCTCGGTCGGTATCACGTCGATCGTCCATCCGGCGCGCAACGAGGTCCCCGACGGGTATTTGTTCAGTCCGTGGAATCTGTCGGTAGCCGACAGCGCCGATCCCAAGAAGAACCGCTGGCTGGTCAACGCCGTCAGCCACCGCGCCTGGGATCCGGTGTCTGGGCAGGCGGACTACAAGAAGTTGGCGGCGCGGATCGAGCGGATCTAGCCCGTTTGATGCGAGATTCGAGATGAGCAGCGATCTGACACGCCGCCGTTTTCTCGGCAGACTCGGGTCGGGGGCGGTGACGGTGACCAGCATCGTCAGCGCCGGTTGGCTGGCGGCGTCGAACGGCGGTGATGAAGCGGCGGCCTGCTTGCGTCCGCCGGGGGCGCTGTCGGAGGAGGATTTCCTGGCGACTTGCATCCGCTGCGGTCGCTGTGCCGATGCCTGTCCGAACCGCGCCATCGTCGCCTTCACCGAGGAGTCGGGTCGCGAAGTCGCCCTGCGCCCGGGGGCTGGGCAGCGCGGTACTCCGGTGATCTTCCCGCGCCGCCAGGCGTGTATTCTATGCAACGCCGCGCCCGGTGAGTCACTGCTCTGCACCGACGCCTGTCCGACCGGCGCGCTGCAGCTCACGCGCAAGGATGCGGAGTCGGTGCAGGCGGACGTTCGCATGGGAACCGCCGAGGTCGACACCAACATCTGTTACTCGTTCAACGGCGCCTCTTGCGGCGCCTGCGTGCGCGCCTGCCCGTTCGAGGGTGTGGCGCTGCGCGCCGGTCTCTGGGAGAAGCCGATCATCGATGCCGAGAAGTGTGTCGGCTGTGGACTGTGCGAGCGCTCGTGTGTGCACTACCCGCAGGCGATACGCGTCGTTCCGAGCGTGCAGCGGAGCTCACAGGTGTGACGATGCGGGTGCCGAGCAGGATGCAAGTCGTGCGCAAGAGCGTGCAGCTCTTTGTCGTCCTTCTGATTCTCGGCATTCCGTCGGTCGCGCGCTATACAAACTACCTCTCGGCGCACGAGCTCGATCGCATGCTCGGCAAGTGGGAGGGCACCTTGCCCGGCGCGACGCTGTCGGCCATCGACGCGATGTTCCGCGCTCTTCCCGGTGGTGAGTTGGAGCGCGCCGGTCGCATGCAGCGCAACCGCGAGCGAGCCCTGCAGGCGGCGCAGGCGGTGCGCGGCGGTCCTTGGTCGGTGGAGATTGCCGGTGTGTCGATGACCGACCCGTTGGCCGCAGCCGAAAGCGCCATCGGCACATGGCGGGTGCCGTGGGTACTCGCCGCCGGTGTGATCGTGCCGCTGCTGGCGACGCTGATCCTCGGGCGCGTGTTCTGCTCGTGGGTCTGTCCGATGGGTTTGCTGCTCGAGTGCAGCGATCGCCTGCGCCGGGTGCTGCGCTTTCTCGAGTTGCCGCCGCGCAATCTGCGCGCCTGGCGGGGGACCAAGTACGCTCTGCTGGCGGTCGGGCTGATGCTGACGGCGCTGCTCGGCATGCCCGTGCTCGGCTACACCTACCCGCCGGCGATTCTGTCGCGCGAGCTGCACGATCTCGTGTTTGCCGTCTTCGATCGCGCCGAGATGGGACGCTTCGGCTTGTGGGCCGGCAGCCTGACCTGGGCGGTTGCCTTCTTGGCCGGCATCGTTTTGCTCGAGGTGTTCGTCTCGCGCCGCTGGTGGTGTCGATACGTCTGTCCGGGGGGAGCTCTCTACTCGTTGATCGGCTGGCTTCGACCGCTGCGCGTCAAGCTGGTCGAGTCGCGTTGCACCGGATGTGCGCAGTGCACGGCGGCCTGTCCGATGGGGCTCAACCCGATGAAGAACGAGATGGGCATGGAGTGCGACACTTGCACCGTGTGTATCTCGTCGTGTGACGACGACGCTCTGTCATTCGGTTTTGCCGCACCGCCGTCGTCGAGTGGCAAGATCGCAGCCCTCCTGCTGGTCGTCTCAGTTGCCGCGCCGCTTCCTACGCAGGCACATCACATTCTCGGCATTCCCCACTATGCCTACGACGAGCAGTACCCGCAGACGCCGGTCTTGACCTATCGCGTCGACGCCGGCGCGCACGAAGTGCGGATGACCGGCTATCCCGGCGTGCCGGCACCGGGCGAGCGATGCTCGCTGCACGTCTACATCCGCCACTCCGGCAGCGGTGCCCTTTTCGACGACACCGTTACCTTGACGGTGAGCGAAGATCGCCTGATCGGCAGCGATCCGGTCGTCTACGGTCCGATCACCGCCAGCCTCGAAGAAGCGGTGTACAAGTTCTTTCCCGAGTTCGAATCGGAAGCGAACTACGTGGCCCGCATCGAGTTCGAAGCCGACGGCGAGCCGTGGATCATCGATCTGCCGATGGTCGTCGGCGAGCCGGGGTCGCCGTGGTTGGTGCTGGCGGGTGTCGCCCTGGCGACGGTGATCTTCCTCGTCGTCATTCGCGCCGTGCGCATCAAACGGCGCCGGCGGGCGAGGCGAGCACCGGCGCGGTCGGTGGTGCCGGCGGCGATCGCTCTCGACGGCGTGGCGGCGGATGACGGAGGTGGACGATGAATCGGCAACGCGCGGTGCTGTGGTTTCCCTATCTGTGCGCCGCGTTCGTGCTCGTCATGGTGCTCGGCGACCGATTATTGTGGAGCACCGCGGGTGCCGCGGCGCCGCGGATGTCGTGTCACGAAGCGGCGACGTCGGCGGCGCCGCCAGTTGGCGAGCTCGGCGGTCTGCCGGCGCCGCTCTACTACGGCAGCATCGGTCTGGTGTTGGTGATTTCGTTTGCCGTCATCGAACGCCGCACCAAGAAAGGGTCGCGGCAGCGACCGTCCTTCGATTTGATGTCGCTGCCCGGAGCGCGCCGTGTTCTGAAACATCCGGCGACCCGGCCGGCGCTCCAGCTCACGACGATCGGCCTCTTCGTCTTGATCATCGCGGCGGGGCTCTTTGGCAATCAGTTGCCGACCAAGAACATCGCGCCGCTGCTGACCTGGACGGTGTGGTGGTGCGGTCTGGTCCTGATCATCCTCTACGCGGGCAAGGCGTGGTGTTACGTCTGTCCGTGGGATGCCATCGCCGGTTGGGCCGAGGGGTTGCGCTTGCGCACGCCGCGCCGCGAACACCTGAGCCTGGGTTTGCGCTGGCCCAAGGCGCTGCGCAACATCTGGCCGGCGACGATCCTCTTCATCGCCCTGACCTGGGTCGAGCTCGGCTATGGTGTGACCATGAACCCGCGGGCGACGGCGTGGTTGGCGCTGGCGATGCTGGGGTTGGCCTTCGCCTCGGCCTTCGTCTTCGATCGCAAGTCCTTCTGTTTGCACGGCTGCCTGGTCGGTCGCATCAGTGGGCTCTACGCGTTGTTTTCGCCGGTCGAAGTGCGCGCCGCCGATCGCAACGTCTGCCGGAGCTGCTCGACCCATTCGTGTTTTCACGGCAACGACGAAGGAGATCCGTGCCCGACCTTTCAGTACCTCGGTACGATGGAGCAAAACACCTACTGCATCTCCTGCATGGAGTGCGTAAAGAGCTGCGAGGTCGACAACGTCGCCCTCAACTTGCGGCCGTGGGGGGACGATCTGCGCACGCTCAAAAAGCCGCGCTCCGACGAGGCCTACCTGGCGCTGATCATGCTGTCACTGACCGGGTTTCACGGCTTGACGATGACCGGTGCCTGGGGGCGGGCGGTGGATTGGACGCGGGCGACACTGGCGATCGGCGAGTCGGTGGCGTTCAGCCTCGGCATGGCGGCGATCATCATCGGCCCGATTCTGCTCTACGCCGCGCTCGTCGCGGTGTCGCGATGGAGCGCCGGCGACCCCTCGCGCGGCTATCGAGAGCACTTTCTGCGCTACGCATACGCGCTGTTGCCGATCGCCCTCTTCTACCACCTCGCCCACAACAGCGAGCACCTTCTAATGGAGGGGCAGCGGCTGGTTGCCCTCGCCTCGGACCCCTTCGGCTACCAATGGGATCTCTTCGGGACGGCCATGTGGGATCTGCCCCCCTTGGTTCAGGTGGAAACCCTGTGGGGCGTCCAGGTCGTCCTCGTCCTCGTCGGCCACGTCTACAGCCTGTCGGCGGCGCGGCAGACCGCGGCGACCCTCTTCACCGACCGCGGCGCCGCCATGCGCAGCCAGGTGCCGATGCTGGTGGCGATGATCCTGTTCAGCGTCATGAGCCTGTGGCTGCTCAAGCAGCCGATGGAAATGCGCGTCTCGTGGATGTGACGATCGCGCCGGCCGACCGATCGGCACGTCAGAGAGGCCCCGCCCCGAACCGCTGGGCTTGCGGTTGAGTGGGCAACCCGCTATCGGGGGAGGTTCCCTTGCAGGGGAATTTGGGGTGGTAGTTCAGCCCGGTTAGAACGCCGGCCTGTCACGTCGGAGGTCGCGGGTTCAAATCCCGTCCACCCCGTCTCATCGAATCACGAGCTTGGATACGACGGACATGATGAAACAGACGAAGATGTTGTCGCGCGAAGAGGCACTCGCCCAGCGCGAATGGTACGTGATCGACGCCGCCGACCAGGTGCTGGGCCGCGTGGCGACGCGGGCTGCCAACCTGCTGCGCGGCAAGAACAAAGCGAGCTTCACGCCGCACGTCGACTGTGGTGACTTCGTCGTCGTCATCAACGCCGGCAAGGTGCGCCTGACCGGCGCCAAGGAGACCGGCAAGCAGTACTACCGGCACAGCGGCTATCCGGGCGGCATCCGATCCCAGCCGGTGTCGGAGGTGCGCGAGCGCCACCCCGACCGCTTGGTGCGTTTCGCCGTCGAGGGCATGCTGCCGAAGAACCGCCTGGGCCGACAGCTCGCCGCCAAGCTGAAAATCTATGAAGGCGAAGATCACCCGCACACGGCGCAACGGCCGACCGTGGTCGATCTTGCGACGGCTCGCTGATTCGCGGCGGGCGATGGATGCAAACTACACGGTTCTGATGGGAAGTGACGATGAGTGAAGACGCTGTCGAGTTCGTTCGTACTGGCAAGAGAAAGTCGGCGATCGCACGGGTCCGGATGTCGCCGGGCGAGGGGCGCATCACCGTCAACAAGCGTTCGCTCGAGGACTACTTCGGCCGTCCGACCTCGCGCATGATCGTCGAGCAGCCGCTGGTGCTGACCGAGACCAAGGGGCAATACGACGTCAAGGTCAACGTCTGCGGCGGTGGGCTGTCGGCACAAGCGTCGGCGATCCGCCACGGCGTGACCCGGGCGCTGATGGATGCCAATCCGGACTTCCGCCCCGCACTCAAGAAAGTGGGCTACGTCACCCGCGACCCGCGCCGCGTCGAGCGCAAGAAATACGGCCGGCACAAAGCACGCAAGCGTCCGCAGTACTCAAAGCGCTAGACTGGGGACTCGCTGTCCCTTGGGTCCTTGCCGAGAAACGGGCATTGCCGCCCGCTCACTCACTGTAGAGAAACAGCGCGATCCCCAGCAGCGTGTAGATCCCGTTGGCCGCCCAGGCGGCGAAGAGTGGCGGCAGCGTTCCGGTTTGGCCGAGCGACGATGCCAGACCGAGGATCACCCAATAGAGAAAGCCGACGCCGGCGCCGACGCCGATGATGGCGGCGATGCTCGGGTGGCGGCGCAGGCGACCGGCGATGGGGATGGCGACGAAGGCGAGTACCGCGTTGGCGAAGGGCAGGGCGAGCTTGAGGTAGAGATCGACGAAGTAGTGCGAGGCATCGATGCCCTTGTTTGAGAGGTCGGTGATACGGTCGGCGAGCTGTCCGTAGCTGAGCTCTTCGGGTTCGCGCTGGACCTCGAGAAAATCGTCGATGGTCTCCGAGAGCGGCAGCACCGCATCGCTGGCGACCGGCTGAGTCGTCGGTTCTTCTTCGTCGAGGATGTGCTCGACGGCGTCCGGTGAGAGCGCCCAGTGATCGGTGCGCCAGACTGCTTCCGGGATGTCGATGACGGTGCGCAGGTGGAAGCCGTCGTCGACGCCGGCGAGCCGGTAGATCAGTAGGCCGTGCACCGTTTGGCGGGCGCGGTCGACGTAGTCGATGCTGTAGAAGCCGTGCTCGCCGCGGTACCAGATTTCGCGCTCGCCGAAGATACCGCGAATCTTGCGGCCCCGGATTCCGTTGTTCACTTGCTGGAACTTTCGCGAGGAGAACGGCACGACGGTTTCGTTCCACACCAGGGCGCCGATGGAGATCGCCGCGGCACAGGCCATGATCGGCCAGGCCGTCTGCCAGAGGCTGATGCCGCTGGTGCGAAAGGCGATGATCTCGTTGCGCCGCGACAGCATGCCGAGGCTCATCAGCGTGCCGACGACGACCGCCGGCGGCGTGATCTGGGTCAACATGAGCGGCATCTTGAAAACGAGATAGCGCAATACCTGACCGAAGGTGGCCTTGTGGCGCAAGAAGAGATCCATGCGGTCGAAGGTGTCGATGATGAAGTAGAGCAGGACGAAGGAAAGCAGCACGGGAAAGAAGATGCCGAGAAAGGATCGGCTCAGGTAGCGGCTGACGACCGAGAGCGGGGCAAAGGTAGACGTTTGCATACGGTCAGCTCTGCGGTCTCGTGCGCCGCAGGCCGGCGGCGATCTGACCGATCCAGGCCGGGCGGCCGATCGTCATGTCGCGGGCGGCGCGCGACAGCAGGTAGGCGGCGACGACGGAGAGGATGACGTTCGGCAACCAGGCGGCAATGGCCGGGTGCACGGCGCCGCGCTCACCGAGATTCTGTCCCAACGTCAGCAGCAGGTAGTAGAGAAAGATCAGCACCAGGCTGACCGAGAAGCCGCGCGAGTGCACCGAGCGGGTCGGTTGGATGCCGAGCGGGACGCCGAGCGCGGCGAAGACGAGGCAGGCGAAGGGGATCGCCAGCTTGCGGTGTAACTCGACGCGTTCGACGAAGCTCGGCTCGCCGCTTTCGCGCTTGCTGGCGATGGCGGCGCGCAGCTCACCCACCTGCATCTCGCTGGCGTCTTTGGGGCGGGCTTGCAGCTCGGTCAACGCCGCCGTCAGGTCGAGATTGATGTCGAGTGTTTCGAAGCTGGTGTCCTGAAATCCCTTGCCCTTTTCCTCGACGCTGTAGATGCCGCCGTCGCGCAGGCGCAGGGTGAGAAAATCGTCGCTCTTACGGCTGTAGATCGTCCCCGAGTGCGCGTAGACGGTGTTCACCTCGTCGCCCTGACGCTTGTCGGAAACGAGAATGCCGTAGAGGTGGTTGCCGGGCGGCTCGATGCTGTCGACGTAGATGACCAGACCACCGAAGTCGTCATTGAAGACCTTGGGCTTGATGCCGGCGCTGGCGCGGGCGCGGACGACGTCGTAGAGACCGGTGCGCAGCAGGCCGTTGCCCCACGGCCGGGCGTAGAGGGAAAGTGCGAGGGTGAGCACGGCGATGGCGGTAGCGAAGACACCGACCGGTGCGAGCAGTCGATAGAGAGAGAATCCGGTGGCGCGCAGGGCGATGATCTCACTGTCGGAAGACATGCGGCCGAAGGCGACGAGAATCGCCAGCAGCATGGCCATCGGCAGTGTGACTTCGAGGAAGGCTGGTAGGATGTAGGAAAAGAGCTTGAGCATCTGGAGAAAGGGCACGCCACGGTTGACGACCATCTCCACCAGCTTGAGGATACGGACGATGAGCAAGATCGACGTGAAGACGCCAATGCCAAGAAGGAAGGGGACTGCGAGCTCGCGCAGCAGATACCGGTCGACGATCTTCACTGTGGTGAAATCGTAGTGAAAGCCCCCCGGCGTGTAAACGCGGGCGGCTCGCGCCGTGGCCGCGGCAGGAAGGGACGCGCGGCGCGGTCCGGCGACCAGCGCTGGATCTACGGCTATCACGCCATCGAGCGCCGCCTCAGGGTCGACCCAGCGTCGTTGCGCAGCATCCTTCTCGATGGCCATCCATCGCAGCGACGCACGGCACTGGCCGAGTTGGCTGCGGCGTGCGGCGTCGCCACGCGCGAGGTCGACGAAGCCGAGCTGCAGCGCTGTTGCGGCTCGAGCGCCCATCAGGGTGTCGCGGCGATCGCGGCGCCGTTTGCCTACGGCGAGCTCGACGATGTTCTCGCCTCGCAGGGCGCCGTCCTCGTCCTCGATCAGATCAACGACCCGCACAACCTCGGCGCCCTGCTGCGCACCGCCGTAGCGGCCGGATTCACCGCTGCGGTGCTACCGCAGCGCGCCGCAGTCGGCATCACCGGCGCTGTGGAAAAAGCGGCCGCCGGAGCGGTCAACGACATCGCCGTTTGTCGCGTCACCAATCTGGTCCGTGCGCTCGAAAGCATGGCGGCGGCCGGCTATTGGCGCGTCGGGCTGGAAGCTTCGGCGCCGGCCGACCTCTTCAGCACCGAGATGCCCGAACCGGTGGCCCTCGTTCTCGGCGGCGAATCGGGAATCCGCCGGCTGGTGCGCGAATCGTGCGACCTGCTCGCCGCGATCCCCCAGCGCGGCCCGATCGAATCCCTCAACGCCTCGGTCGCCGGCGCCATAGCGATGTACGAAGTACTGCGCCAGGCGGAGTCCAGATAGAAAATTGGACAGTGTCAAATTTTGGATACGGATCAAATTTGAACGATTGATCAGTGAATTGGTAAGCAAGGTTGACTCCAACTCGGTGAAGTGCTAGTGAGCAAAGTTCACCAAAATTCCTCAAAATTTGTCCGTGGAGACGTGCGTCCGGGCCTGCAGGTACGATTGCCGATGTAGCTCAATTGGTAGAGCAACTGATTTGTAATCAGTAGGTCGCCAGTTCAAGTCTGGCCATCGGCTCCATGGCTGGCATTTTCGAGAATCCGGCACCTGCGACAGCTCGACGACGATCATATCGGATGGGGCCGGCGGCCCAACAAACGCGATTGGGAGGCGTAACCGCTAGAAAGTAAAGCGATTTCTGGTGAGGGGAGAGGTACCCAAGTGGCCAAAGGGGGCAGACTGTAAATCTGCTGGCGTTCGTCTTCGGAGGTTCGAATCCTCCCCTCTCCACTTAGGTCTGGGCTCAACTCAGGAGATTCAAGCATCTCATGCGCGATTGCGAAGAACATAATGGCTGTGGGGCGGCACGCGTTGGCGGCCGCGGCCGCGGTGTGAATGCACTTCACGCGGGAGTAGCTCAGTTGGCTAGAGCATCAGCCTTCCAAGCTGAGGGTCGCGGGTTCGAGTCCCGTTTCCCGCTTTCTTTGAGCGTTGCCGGGCGACGGTTGGGCTTCGCTGCCCAGGTAGCTCAGTAGGCTAGAGCGCGTCCTTGGTAAGGACGAGGTCGGCGGTTCGACTCCGCTCCTGGGCTTTTCATCAAACCACACACGAGCACGAGTAGGAGAGATCGGGAAGATGGCGAAGGAGAAGTTCGAGCGGACGAAGCCGCATTGCAACATCGGAACGATTGGTCACATCGACCATGGCAAGACGACGTTGACGGCAGCGATCACGAAGACGTTGGCGGATGCGGGGACGGCGGATTTCATAGCGTTCGACCAGATCGACAAGGCGCCGGAGGAGAAGGAGCGGGGGATCACGATCTCGACGGCGCACGTGGAGTACGAGACGCCGAACCGGCACTACGCGCACGTCGATTGCCCCGGGCACGCGGACTACATCAAGAACATGATCACCGGAGCGGCGCAGATGGACGGAGCGATCCTGGTGGTGGCGGCCAGTGACGGACCGATGCCGCAGACGCGCGAGCACATCTTGTTGGCGCGCCAGGTGGGAGTGCCGGCGATCGTGGTGTTCATGAACAAGGTGGATATGGTCGACGACGAGGAGCTGCTCGATCTGGTGGAGCTGGAGGTGCGCGAGCTGCTGTCGAAGTACGAGTTTCCGGGCGACGACATTCCGGTGATCCGGGGCAGCGCGCTCAAGGCGCTGGAGGGAGACAGCGGGGAGCTCGGAGCGCCGTCGGTGTTGAAGCTGATGGAGGCGGTGGACAGCTACATACCGCAGCCGGAGCGGGACGTGGACAAGCCGTTTCTGATGCCGGTGGAGGACGTGTTCTCGATCAGTGGTCGCGGCACGGTGGCGACGGGGCGAGTGGAGCGCGGCATCGTGAAGACGGGCGAAGAGGTGGAGGTCGTCGGCATCAAGGATACGGAGAAGACGACGGTGACGGGGGTGGAGATGTTCCGCAAGATCCTCGACGAGGGTCAGGCGGGGGACAACGTGGGGTGTCTGCTGCGCGGGGTGAAGCGAGAGGACATCGAGCGCGGGCAGGTGTTGGCCAAGCCGGGGTCGATCACGCCGCATACGAAGTTCGAGTCGGAGGTGTATGTGCTGACCAAGGAAGAGGGTGGGCGGCACACACCGTTTTTCAAGGGGTACCGGCCGCAGTTCTACTTCCGCACGACGGACGTGACGGGGGTGGCGACGTTGCCGGAGGGGACGGAGATGGTGATGCCGGGAGACAACGCGAAGTTGTCGGTGGATCTGATCATGCCGATCGCGATGGAAGAGGGACTGCGCTTCGCCATCCGCGAGGGCGGCCGCACCGTCGGTGCCGGCGTCGTTACCAAGATCATCGAATAGGCGGGACGAGGTGTGAATCGAGCGCTCTTGATTGGGTCAGTAGCTCTAACTGGCAGAGCACCGGACTCCAAATCCGGGGGTTGCAGGTTCGAAGCCTGCCTGGCCCGCTTCACGAGACAGAGAAAACGCTGAGATGGCAGCCCAGGGACAAGCAACCAAGATTCGCGACGTCGTGCCGCGCTCGGTCACCTTCTTGCAGGAGGTGTGGGCCGAGCTCAAGAAGGTGCACTGGCCGACGCGCAGTGAAACCTATGCGGCGACGATCGTCGTTCTCGTGCTGGTGGGCATCGTCGCGATCTATCTGGGCGTCGTGGACTTTCTTCTTTCGCAGATCGTCCACTCGATCTTGCGGTGAGGGGCGCAATGGCCAAGCAGTGGTACGTTGTGCACACCTACTCGGGGTACGAGCAGAAGGCCAAGGCGGCTCTCGAGGAGCGCGTCAAGGCGCTCGGGCGCGAGACGGAGTTTGGCGATGTTCTGGTTCCCGCCGAGAAGGTCGTCGAGCTCGTCAAGGGTCGCAAGAAGACGTCTTCGCGAATGTTCTTCCCCGGCTACATCCTGGTCGAGATGGATCTCAACGACGACACCTGGCACATCGTGAAGTCGACACCCAAGGTGACCGGCTTCGTCGGTGGTTCGACCAAGCCGGCGCCGATTCCGGAAAGCGAAGTGCGCGAGATCACCGACCAGATGGCGGAGGGGGCGTCGCGGGCCAAGCCGAAGATCCTCTTCGAGGTCGGCGAGAGCGTCAAGGTCATCGACGGACCGTTTTCGGATTTCAATGGAACGGTGGAAGAGGTCAAGGGCGACAAGGGCAAGGTTCGTGTCTTGATCAGCATTTTCGGCCGCGCGACGCCGGTCGAGCTCGACTTCATCCAGGTCGAGAAGGCTTGAGCGGACGGCTGAGGAGGTCCCGTGGCAAAGAAGGTAATTGGCGAGATCAAGCTGCAGATTCCGGCAGGCCAGGCCAATCCGAGTCCGCCGGTCGGTCCGGCGCTCGGCCAGCGCGGCGTCAACATCATGGAGTTTTGCAAGGCGTTCAACGCCAAGACGCAGTCGCAAGATGGGATGGTCATTCCGGTGATCATCACCGTCTACGCCGATCGCTCGTTTACCTTCATCACCAAGACGCCGCCGGCGTCGGTGCTGCTCAAGAAGGCGGCCGGTGTGGCGAAGGGCGCGGCCGATCCCAAGCGTGGCAAGGTGGGGACAGTGACCAAGCAGCAGGTGCGCGAGATTGCCGAGCTCAAGGCGCCGGACCTGACCTCGGCCTCGGTCGAGGCGGCGATGCGGACGGTTGCCGGCACGGCGCGTAGCGTCGGGCTCGACGTCGTCGATTGAGCGGTCGGGGACGAAGGGGAATTCGAGGAAGAAGATGGCGCGATTGTCGAAGAGAATGAAGAACGCCAGCGAGCAGGTCGAGAGCGGCAAGCACTACGAGCTCGGCGAGGCGCTCGATCTGGTGGTCAAGGTGGCGGCGACCAAGTTCGACGAAACGGTCGAGATGGCGGTGCGGCTCGGTGTCGATCCGCGCCAGGCGGATCAGAACGTGCGCGGCACCGTGGTGCTGCCGCACGGTACCGGCAAGCAGGTGCGCGTCTTGGTGTTTGCCAAGGGCGACAAGGAGACGGAGGCCAAGGAGGCCGGCGCCGACTTCGTCGGTGGCGACGATCTGGTCAAGAAGATCTCCGAGGAGGGCTGGCTCGAGTTCGACAGCGCCATCGCGACGCCCGACATGATGGGCACCGTCGGGCGCATCGGCAAAGTGCTCGGTCCGCGCGGCCTCATGCCCAACCCAAAGCTGGGCACGGTGACCTTCGAGGTCAGCAAAGCGGTCGAGGAAATGAAGGCGGGAAAGATCGAGTTTCGCGTCGACAAGGCGGGGATCGTTCACGTGCCCGTCGGCAAGGTGTCGTTCGGCCGCGAGAAGCTCGAGCAGAATGCACTGGCGGTATTGTCCAGCTTGAACCGCGCCAAGCCGTCGTCGGCAAAGGGGAACTACATGGCCAGCATCGGCGTGAGCTCGACCATGGGCCCCGGCATCCGCGTCACTCCGGTCGCGGCGCGGGCGGCGGCGTAGCCGGGAGAGCGTATGGATCGACGACAAAAAGAAACCGTGGTTTCGGAGCTGCACGACCGCTTTGGCCGGGCCAGTGTCGCTCTGTTTGCAACCAACAACGGCTTGAGCGTCGGCGAGGCGACGGAACTGCGCAACAAGATCCGCGAGGTCGGAGGCGAAATGCGCGTTGCCAAGCACACGCTGACGCGCATCGCGCTCAACGATACGCGCTACGGCGACCTGACCCGATTCCTGGTCGGGCCGCGCGGTCTCGTCTTCGGCTATGACGATCCCGTCGGTGTCGCCAAGGCGCTGGTCGATTTCGCCAAGAAACACGAAAAGCTGGTCATCGACGGCGGTGCGTTGGAAGGACAGGTCATCGAGGCGGGCGGGGTCGAGAACCTCGCCGAGATGCCCGATCTGCCGACCCTGCGGGCGACCGTCGTCGCCCTGGCGAAGGCGCCGGGCACGCGCATCGCATCGCAGCTGGCATCGCCGGCGACCAAGATTGCCGGCGCCATTGCGGCGCGGATTGGCCAACTCGAAGAA
This sequence comes from uncultured Binatia bacterium (SeqCode), assembly GCA_965216585.1. GTDB lineage: Bacteria > Desulfobacterota > Binatia > HRBIN30 > CADEER01 > CADEER01. The sequence goes on from CBDCGC010000003.1 coordinate 4,109,277, forward strand.
GGTGGTGCGGCGGCAGGCGAGTGAGCCGTGCCGTTCGTCCAAGAACAAGCACACGATTGGTGAAGAAAGGATAGAAACGATGTCGGAAGCAGCACGCGAGTGGTCGTCGGATATCAAGGATCTCGGCGACAAGATCATGGACCTGACCCTTCTCAAGGCGCAGGAGCTCGGCGACTACCTGAAGGATGTCCACGGTGTCGAAGCCGCGGCTGCGCCGGTCGCCGTCGCCGCCGCCCCAGCCGCCGGTGGTGGCGAAGCCGAGGCCGAGAAGGACTCCTTTACCGTCGTCCTCACCGGGGCGGGGGAAAAGAAAATCCAGGTCATCAAGGCAGTGCGCGAGATCACCAGTCTCGGCTTGAAAGAAGCCAAGGATCTGGTCGACGGCGCGCCCAAGCCGATCAAGGAGGACGTCGACAAGGCAGCGGCGGAAGAGATCAAGACCAAGATCGAAGAAGCTGGCGGAACGGTCGAGCTCAAGTGATTCCGACCCCCAAAGGGGGAGTGGAAGTGTCGCCCCGCGCCGAGCTGGAATCGGTGGTGGGGATTGCTCTTGGCCTGAGCTCCACGTCTGTTCAGCTACATAAGGAGACGGAATGAGCGTTCGTCTGCCGCACAACCTTCGTTTGCGAAGGAATTTCGGAAAGATCCACCGCGTCGTCGACATTCCGAATCTCATCGAGATTCAGAAGCGGTCCTACGCCCACTTTCTGCAACTCGGCGTCGCCCAGAGCGACCGCCGCGATACGGGCTTGCAGGGAGTGTTCAAATCGGTCTTTCCGATCAAGGATTTCAACGAAACGGCGTCGCTGGAGTTCGTCAGCTACGACTTTGGCGAGCCCAAGTACACGGTTGCCGAGTGCCACGAGCGCGGCATGACCTACGCTGCCCCGCTCAAGGTGACGGTGCAGTTGGTGATTTGGGACGTCGATGAGGAGACCGGCACGCGGTCGATCAAGAACGTCAAAGAGCAGGAAGTGTACTTCGGCGAGATCCCGTTGATGACCGAGAACGGTACGTTCATGGTCAACGGCACCGAGCGCGTAATCGTCTCGCAGTTGCATCGCTCGCCGGGTGTGTTCTTCGACCACGACAAGGGCAAGACGCACGCCAGCGGCAAGCTCCTCTACTCCGCTCGCATCATTCCCTACCGCGGTTCGTGGGTCGACTTCGAGTTCGACCCGCGCGACATCCTCTTCGTCCGCATCGACCGCCGTCGCAAGTTCCACGCCACCGTGCTGTTGCGCGCCCTCGGCATGACCACCGAAGACCTGCTCAACTACTTCTACCCCAAGGACACGATTCTGCTCGAAGGGTCGAAGCTGGCCAAGGTGTTCAAGGCCGATCAAATTCTCGGCTATCGCGCGAGCCGCGACATCCGCGGCAGCGACGGCGAGGTGATCGTCAAGGAGGGGCGCAAGGTCACGCGCGCCGCTCTGCGCAATCTCGAGGCCGGTGGTGTCAAGGAGATTCCGGTCGTCCTCGAGGAAGTGATCGGCCGGGTGTCGGCGCACGATGTGGTCAACGAGAAGACCGGCGAGGTCGTCGTCGAGTGCAACCAGGAGCTCAGCGTCGACATCATCGATCGCCTGCGCGAGATGAAGGTGCGCGAGGTCGAGGTCTTGTTGATCGACGATACCTACATGGGTGCTTCGCTGCGCAACACGGCGCTGCAGGACAAGGTCGGTTCGCCCGAGGATGCGATTCTCGAGATCTACAAGCGCCTGCGCCCCGGCGACCCGCCGACGATCGAAACGGCGACGACGTTCTTCAATAATCTCTTCTTCAATGCCGAACGCTACGATCTGTCGCGCGTCGGTCGCCTGAAGCTCAACTACCGGCTCGGGCTCGATGCGCCGCTCGACCAGGGGACGTTGCGCCGGCAGGACATCCTGCACGTCGTGCGCTATCTGATCGAGCTGAAGAACGGCAACGGTCAGACCGATGACATCGATCATCTCGGCAACCGGCGCGTGCGCGCGGTCGGCGAGCTGGTCGAGAACCAATACCGCATCGGCCTGGTCCGCATGGAGCGCGCCATCAAGGAGCGCATGAGCCTGCAGGACATCGAGACCCTGATGCCGCAGGAGCTGATCAACTACAAACCGGTATCGGCCGTGGTCAAGGAGTTCTACGGCTCCAGTCAGTTGTCGCAGTTCATGGACCAGACCAATCCGCTGTCCGAAATCACCCACAAGCGCCGGCTGTCGGCGCTCGGACCGGGCGGATTGACGCGCGAGCGCGCCGGATTCGAGGTGCGCGACGTTCATCCGACGCACTACGGCCGGGTCTGCCCGATCGAAACACCGGAAGGGCCGAACATCGGGCTCATCGCCTCGCTGTCGACCTTTGCCCGCGTCAACGAGTTCGGTTTCGTCGAGACACCGTATCGCGAGGTCAAGGACGGCAAGGTGACGGATCAGGTGCGCTACCTCTCCGCTCTCGAGGAGGAACAGTTCGTCATCGCTCAGGCCAACGCTCCGATCGACGACAAGGGCGCGTTTACCATCGATCGCGTGTCCTCGCGGCGCGGTGGTGAGTTCGTCATGGTGCCGCCGGAAGAGATCCACTTCATGGACGTGTCGCCGAATCAGTTGGTGAGTGTGGCGGCGTCGTTGATCCCGTTTCTGGAGAACGATGACGCCAACCGCGCGCTGATGGGTGCCAACATGCAACGCCAGGCGGTGCCGCTGCTGCGCACCGAAGCGCCGCTGGTCGGCACGGGGATGGAAAAGGTGGTGGCGCGCGACTCCGGTGTGACGGTGGTCGCCCAGCGCGACGGTATCGTCGAGAGTGTCGACGCGACACGCATCGTCGTTCGCGCCGACAAGCCGACCGATTCGATCCGCGACGCCGGTATCGATCTCTACAATCTGATCAAGTACCAGCGCTCGAACCAGAACACGTCGATCAACCAGCGTCCGATCGTCAAGGAAGGCGATCGCGTCAACGCCGGCGATGTCATTGCCGATGGGTCGTCGACCGACGTCGGCGAGTTGGCACTCGGCCGCAACGTGCTCGTCGCCTTCATGCCCTGGGGTGGCTACAACTTCGAAGACTCGATCCTCATCTCGGAGCGCGTCGTCAAAGACGACTTCTTCACTTCGGTGCACATCGAGGAGTTCGAGTGCGTGGCGCGCGACACCAAGCTCGGACCGGAGGAGATCACGCGCGACATCCCCAACGTCGGCGAGGATGCCCTGCGCGATCTCGACGAAAGCGGCATCATTCGCATCGGCGCCGAAGTTCGCCCCGGCGACATCCTCATCGGCAAGATCACGCCGAAAGGGGAAACGCAGCTCTCGCCGGAAGAGAAGCTGTTGCGCGCGATCTTCGGCGAAAAGGCCGGTGAGGTACGCGACACGTCTCTCAAGGTGCCGCCCGGCGTCGAGGGAACGGTCATCAATGCGCGCGTTTTCTCGCGCAAAGGCGTGGCCAAGGACGAGCGCAGCCGCATCATCGACGAGGAAGCGCGCGCCCAGCTCGACAAGGATCAGGAAGACGAGATCGGCATCATCCGCGAGGCCTCGCTCAAGCAGTTGCGCAAACTGCTGGTCGGCAAGAAGACGGCGACGCGTCTCACCAACGACGAGAAGAAAGTCCTCTTGCCCAAGGACAAGGTCATCGAGGAAAGCGATTTCAAGGATGTGCCGCCCAACTACTGGGGTGAGCTCAAGGTCGGTGATGCCAAGATCGACGACGAGGTCGCGCGCATCACCGAGGCGATGCAGGAGCAGTTTTCCCGCATTCGCATGTCCTTCGAAGAGCGCATCGAGCGCCTGCAGGGCGGCGACGAGCTACCGCCGGGTGTCATCAAGATGGTCAAGGTCTTCGTCGCCATCAAGCGGCGATTGCAGGTCGGCGACAAGATGGCCGGACGCCACGGCAACAAGGGCGTTCTGTCGCGGATCTTGCCGGAAGAGGACATGCCGTACCTCGAAGACGGCACGCCGGTCGATCTCGTCCTCAACCCGTTGGGCGTGCCTTCGCGTATGAACCTCGGGCAGATTCTCGAGACCCACCTCGGCTGGGCGGCGCGCACTCTGGGCGTACAGCTCGCCGAAAAAGCCTCGGCCAACGGCAGCACCGACGTCGCCGCCGTGCGCGATGGGCTCGAGACGATCTACGGCGAAGGTTCCAAGGATCTGATCGGCAAGCTGCGGGACGACGACGTCCTGCGTCTGGCACGCGACGCGGCAAACGGAATCCACACCGCGTCGCCGGTGTTCGACGGCGCCTCGGAGAACGAGATCTTCGAGCTCCTGTCGCACGCCGGGCTGCCGCCGGCCGGACAGGCGCGCTTGATCGACGGTCGCACCGGTGAGCCGTTCACCCACGACGTCACCGTCGGCATCATGTACCTGCTCAAGCTGCACCATCTGGTCGACGACAAGATTCACGCACGTTCGACCGGCCCCTACTCGCTGGTGACCCAGCAGCCGCTCGGCGGTAAGGCGCAGTTTGGTGGCCAGCGTCTCGGTGAGATGGAGGTGTGGGCGCTCGAAGCGTACGGAGCCGCGTACAGCTTGCAGGAGATGTTGACCGTCAAGTCGGACGACGTGGCGGGTCGGACGCGCATGTACGAGGCGATCGTGAAGGGCGAGAACGTTCTCGAGCCGGGATTGCCGGAGTCCTTCAATGTGATGATCAAGGAGCTTCAGAGCCTGGCGCTCGATGTGGAGCTGCTCGAAGACGACGAGGGCGAAGCCTCCGCGTGAGGCGGAAAGCGCAGGAGTAGAGATGGAAGATCTTTTCACTCTGTTCGAGAAGCCAAAGAACCCGCTGAACTTCAGCGCGCTGCGGATCTCCCTCGCCTCGGCCGAGAAGATTCGCTCGTGGTCCCACGGCGAGGTCAAGAAGCCGGAGACCATCAACTACCGTACGTTCAAGCCCGAACGCGATGGGCTGTTTTGCGCCAAGATCTTTGGTCCGACCAAGGACTACGAGTGCAACTGCGGCAAGTACAAACGCATGCGCCACCGCGGCGTCGTTTGCGAGAAGTGCGGCGTCGAGGTCATTCAGTCGAAGGTGCGGCGCGAGCGGATGGGGCACATCGAGTTGGCGACACCGGTGGCTCACATCTGGTTTCTCAAAAGCTTGCCGAGCTGGATCGGCGCGCTACTCGACATGACGCTCAAGGAGCTCGAGAAGGTTCTCTACTTCGAGTCCTACGTCGTGACGGATGCCGGCAAGACGCCGCTGCAGTACAAAGAGATCCTCGGCGAAGCGCGCTACCGCAAGGCGCGTGAGGAGTTCGGCGAAGACTTCGAAGCCGAGATGGGTGCCGATGCCGTGCGCCGTCTGCTGCGCGATCTCGACATCGAGCAACTGGCCCAAGATCTGCGCCAGGAGATGCGCGAGGCGACGAGCGAGGCCAAGCGCAAGAAGGTGTCGCGGCGACTCAAAGTCGTCTCCGCCTTCCGCAACTCGGGCAACCGGCCAGATTGGATGGTTCTCGAGTGTATCCCGGTCATTCCGCCCGACCTGCGGCCGCTGGTGCCGCTCGATGGCGGGCGCTTTGCGACGTCGGATCTCAACGATCTCTACCGTCGCGTCATCAACCGCAACAATCGACTCAAGCGTCTCACCGAGCTGAGTGCGCCGGACATCATCATTCGCAACGAAAAGCGGATGCTGCAGGAAGCGGTCGACGCGCTCTGCGACAACGGCCGGCGCGGTCGCGCCATCACCGGGCCGAACAAGCGTGCGCTCAAGTCTCTCTCCGACATGCTGAAGGGGAAGACCGGGCGCTTCCGGCAGAACCTGCTCGGCAAACGCGTCGACTACTCCGGTCGTTCGGTCATCGTCGTCGGTCCCGAGCTGCGCCTGCACCAGTGTGGGCTGCCGAAGAAGATGGCTCTCGAGCTTTTCAAGCCCTTCATCTACAACAAGCTCGAAGAACGCGGCCACGTGACCACCATCAAGAGCGCCAAGAAGATGGTGGAGAAGGAGCGGCCCGAGGTCTGGGACATTCTCGACGAAGTCATTCGCGAGCATCCCGTCTTGCTCAACCGCGCGCCGACCCTGCACCGCCTCGGTATCCAGGCGTTCGAGCCGGTGCTCATCGAAGGCAAGGCGATCCAACTGCATCCGTTGGTCTGCGCCGCCTACAACGCGGACTTCGACGGCGACCAGATGGCGGTGCACGTTCCGTTGTCGGTCGAAGCGCAGGTCGAAGCGCGCGCCTTGATGATGTCGACCAACAACATCCTCTCGCCGGCGAGTGGCAAGCCGATCATCGTGCCGACGCAGGACGTCGTCCTGGGACTCTACTCGTTGACGCGCGAGCGCCCCGATTCACCGCACGCCGGTCGCCGTTTTGCCGACACCGAAGAAGTGCGCATCGCCTTCGACCACGGTGAAATCGACGTGCACGCGCCGATCAGCGTGCGCGTCGACGGTGAACGCGTCGAGACCACCGTCGGCCGTGTCCTGCTCTACGAGATCGTCCCCGAGGAAATCTCGTTTGCCGACGTCAACAAGGTCATGAAGAAGAAGGAGCTCGGCAACCTGGTCGACCTCGCCTACCGACTGTCCGGCAACAAGTCGACGGTCATCTTCGCCGATCGCCTCAAGGATCTCGGCTTCGCCTTCGCGACGCGCGCCGGCATCTCGATCGGTATCAAGGACATGATCATTCCCGATCGCAAAGGCGAGATGCTTGAGGAAGCTCGCGTCAACGTTCGCGAGATCGAGGAGCAGTACAACAACGGCCTGATCACCGACGGTGAGCGCTACAACAAAGTCGTCGACATCTGGGCCGAGGTCACCGACCGTGTGGCCGAGGAGATGTTGCGCGAGCTGAAGACGGAAACCGTCAAGAGCGCCGACGGTGGTGAGCAGACGGTGACGTCGTTCAATCCGATTTTCATGATGGCGGACTCCGGCGCTCGTGGTAGCGCTCAGCAGATTCGCCAGCTCGCGGGGATGCGCGGCCTGATGGCAAAGCCGTCGGGCGAGATCATCGAGACGCCGATCACTGCCAACTTTCGCGAAGGGTTGACCGTGCTGCAGTACTTCATCTCGACGCACGGCGCGCGCAAGGGGTTGGCCGATACGGCGTTGAAGACGGCGAACTCGGGCTACCTCACGCGTCGGCTGGTCGACGTTGCGCAGGATTCCATCATCGTCGAGGAAGACTGCGGCACCCTCGACGGCATCGAGATGACGCCCCTGGTGGAGGGCGGCGAGATCATCGAGAGCCTCGGCGACCGTGTTCTCGGCCGCACGGCGCTCGACGACATCCGCGATCCGTATTCGGAGAACATTCTCGTCAAGAGCCGGCAAGAAATCGATGAGGCGCGCGTGCAGGCGATCGAAGAGTCCGGTCTCGAGCGCGTGCGCATTCGCTCGGTGCTGACCTGCCAGTCGCGCCGCGGCGTGTGCGTGTTGTGCTACGGTCGCGACCTCGCGCGCGGGCACGTCGTCAACCTCGGCGAGGCGATCGGCGTCATCGCGGCGCAGTCGATCGGCGAGCCGGGGACGCAGCTCACGATGCGTACCTTTCACATCGGCGGCACCGCCAGTCGTCGCGCCGAACAGACGACGCTGGAGATTCGCAACGACGGAGTTCTCAAGCTGATCAACGTCAATACGGTGGAGAACCAAGAAGGCGACCTGGTGGTGATGAACCGCAACGGTGAGGTTGCGGTCGTCGAGATTCCCGAGCCAGGCCGCGAACGCGAGCGCGAGCGCTACGCCGTGGTGTACGGTGCCAAGCTCAAGCGGCGCGATGGCGACGCCGTCAAGTCGGGCGATCTGATCGCCGAGTGGGATCCGTATACCGTTCCCATGCTCACCGAAGTGGCGGGCACGGTGAAGTTTGGCGACGTTCTCGAAGGTGTCACCATGGAGGAGCAGTTCGACGAGCGTACCGGTTTGTCGACGCGCGTCATCGTCGATTGCAAGGACCTCGACAAGCGGCCGCGCATCTCGATCAAGGACGCCGACGGCAAGACGCCGCGGCTGCCGGGGTCGGAGGCGTTCGCGCGCTATCCGCTGCCCGTCGGATCGCACATCAACGTGGCCGAGGGCCAAACGGTGGCAGCCGGTGACGTCATCGCCAAGATCCCGCGCGAGACGACCAAGACCAAGGACATCACCGGTGGTCTGCCGCGTGTTGCCGAGCTCTTCGAAGCGCGCAAGCCGAAGGAGTTCGCCATCATCTCGGAGATCGATGGAACGGTCTCCTTCGGCAAGGACACCAAGGGCAAGCGCAAGGTGATCGTCACCCCTGAGGTCGGCGAGCCGCGCGACTACCTGATCCCCAAGGGCAAGCACATCAGCGTGCACGAAGGGGATTCGGTGCGCGCCGGTGAGTCTCTCATGGACGGCTCGCCCAACCCGCACGACATTCTCACTATCCTCGGTGAGAAGGCGCTCGCCAAGTACCTGGTCGACGAGGTGCAGGAAATCTACCGCCTGCAGGGCGTGCGCATCAACGACAAGCACATCGAGGTGATCGTCCGTCAGATGCTGCGGCGAGTTCGCATCAAGGATTGCGGCGACACCGAGTTTCTCGTCGGCGACCAGGTCGAGAAGTGGCGCTTCGAGGTCGAGAACCAATTCGTCCTCGATGGCGGCGGCGAACCGGCGATCGCCGAACCGCTGCTTTTGGGGATCACCAAGGCCAGCTTGTCGACCGAGAGTTTCATCTCGGCCGCCTCGTTTCAGGAGACCACCAAGGTGCTCACCGAGGCCGCGATCCGCGGCAAGGTCGATCAACTGGTCGGCCTCAAGGAGAACGTCATCATGGGCCGCCTGATTCCGGCCGGTACCGGCGTGGCGAAATACCGTTCTATGGAGCTCACCATTCCCAGCGCCGAGGATGGCGCCGAGGAGGACGCAGCCCCGGTCGTCGTGGGGGCGATCGATGGCTGAGCGAGCCCGTCATCTCGTGTCAAACCCAAAACGGGTAGAGTTGACACCGTTGGTGGGGCCCGGTAGTTAGTACAGTTTCATTTGCGCGCGGAAAAGACTGAAAAATGCCAACCATCAATCAGCTCGTAAAGTACGGACGCAAGAAGCAGAAGCGCAAGACGACGGCGCCGGCGCTTCAGTCATCACCGCAAAAGCGGGGTGTCTGTACTCGTGTGTACACGCAGACACCGAAGAAGCCGAACTCGGCTCTTCGCAAGGTTGCGCGCGTGCGGTTGACCAATGGCATCGAGGTCACATCGTACATCCCGGGGATCGGCCACAACCTGCAAGAGCACTCCGTCGTGCTGATTCGCGGTGGTCGTGTGAAGGACCTTCCGGGTGTGCGCTACCACATCGTGCGCGGCACGCTGGATACGATCGGGGTTCAGGATCGCAAACAGGGTCGATCCAAGTATGGGGCAAAGCGGCCCAAGTAGGCTGCCGAACCTGTGTATAACCCGATGTGCCAGTAAGCGAAGAGGCCGATCATGCCGCGCAAGGGAGAAGTTCGGCGCAGGGAAATCCTGCCCGATCCAAAGTACAACGACCGGATGGTGACGAAGTTCGTCAACACGATGATGCTCGGAGGAAAGAAGAGCACGGCCGAGAAGATCTTCTACGACGCCCTCGACATGGTGGGCGATCGCACCAAGGAAGATCCGCTGGCGGTGTTCAAGCGTGCGCTCGAAAACGTGAAGCCCAACGTCGAAGTGCGCTCCCGTCGAGTCGGCGGCGCGACCTATCAAGTTCCGGTCGACGTGCGGCCGGTGCGCCGGGTTTCGTTGGGCATGCGCTGGATCGTTCAGTTCGCGCGCGGTCGCGGTGAGAAGTCGATGGCCGATCGCCTGGCCGCGGAGCTGATCGACGCGGCGAGCAGCCGTGGCTCATCGATGAAGAAAAAAGAAGACACACACCGGATGGCGGAGGCCAACAAGGCTTTCGCGCACTATCGCTGGTAACCCCCTATTAACGGAGTCTACGGAGAGGGAGCGCGGGCGGGTTGGTCGTTCGCGTTTTTCATCATATGGCACGGAAAGTTCCGCTCGAACGGAATCGCAATATCGGCATCATGGCCCACATCGATGCCGGTAAGACGACGACGACAGAGCGCATCCTTTACTACACCGGGATCAACTACAAGATCGGCGAGGTGCACGACGGCACCGCGACGATGGATTGGATGGTCCAGGAGCAGGAGCGCGGCATTACGATCACGTCGGCGGCGACGACCTGCCAGTGGAAGGATCACCGGATCAACATCATCGATACGCCGGGGCACGTCGACTTCACGATCGAGGTAGAGCGCTCGCTGCGCGTGCTCGACGGCGCGGTGGCCGTCTTTTGTTCGGTCGGCGGCGTCGAGCCGCAGTCGGAAACGGTCTGGCGCCAGGCCGACAAGTACCGCGTGCCGCGCATTGCCTTCATCAATAAGATGGATCGCGTCGGTGCCGATTTCGATCGCGGCGTCTCGATGATCCGCGAGCGACTCGGTGCCAATCCGGTTCCGCTGCAAGTGCCGATCGGCAAGGAAGAGGGATTCATCGGCGTCGTCGACCTGATCTCGATGCAGGCGATCATCTGGGACGACGAAAGCCTCGGTGCTGAGTTCCACACCGACGACATTCCGGCCGAGTTGCGCGAGACGGCGGACAAGGCGCGGGAAACCCTGCTCGAGGCGCTGGCGGAAACCGACGAAGAGCTGATGGAGAAGTACCTCGAAGGCGAGGAGATCTCGGTCGAGCGCGTCAAGTCGGCGATCCGCAAGGCGGCGCTGGAGCTGACCATCGTGCCGGTTCTTTGCGGCACGGCGTTCAAGAACCGCGGCGTGCAGCCGCTGCTCGATGCGGTCATCGAGTACCTGCCGTCACCGCTGGACGTCGCCGCCGTGACCGGAGTCGATCCGGGCTCGGACGCCGAGGTCGAGCGGCCGGCCAAAGACGACGTGCCGTTTGCCGCGCTGGCTTTCAAGATCATGACCGACCCCTACGTCGGAACGCTGGCCTTTTTTCGCGTCTACTCGGGCGTGCTCGAAACCGGTGCCAGCATTCTCAACGCGACACGCGGGCGCAGTGGTCGAGTCGGCCGACTTCTGAAGATGCACGCCAACAAGCGCGAGGAGATCGATCAGGTCTACGCCGGCGATATCGCCGCGGCGGTCGGTCTGAAGGGTATTTCGACCGGCGACACCATCTGTTCTCCGGATTCGCCGGTGATTCTCGAGGCGATCGAGTTTCCCGAGCCGGTCATCTCGATCGCCATCGAGCCGAAGACCAAGGCCGATCAGGAACGTCTCGGCGAATCGCTGCAGAAGTTGGCCGAGGAAGATCCCTCGTTTCGCGTCGAGTCCGACAGTGAGACCGGGCAGACGATCATCAAGGGGATGGGCGAGCTCCACCTTGAAGTCATCGTCGACCGCCTCTTGCGCGAGTTCAAGGTCGACGCCAACGTCGGTCGCCCGCAGGTGGCGTACAAGGAAACGATCCGCAAGCAGGTCGAGCAGAATACGAAGTTCCAGCGTCAGACCGGCGGTCGCGGCCAGTACGGACACGTCGTCATCGAGGTCGAGCCGCTCGAAGCGGGCGGCGACGGGTTCGAGTTCATCGACAAGATCAAGGGCGGGTCGATTCCGCGCGAGTACATTCCGGCGGTGGAGCGCGGAGCACGCGAAGCGTTGGAGGGCGGCGTCATGGCCGGCTACCCGATGATCGACGTGCGGGTGACGCTGATCGACGGCTCGTACCACGAGGTCGACTCCTCCGAGATGGCATTCAAGATCGCCGGATCGATGGCGTTGAAAGAGGCTGCCAAGAAGGCCGATGCGACCTTGCTCGAGCCGGTGATGGGAGTCGAGGTGGTGTCGCCGGAAGAGTATATGGGCGATGTGATCGGTGACTTGTCGAGCCGGCGCGGACAGGTTCAGGGAACCGAGCCGCGGGCCGGGGCGCAGGTGATCACCGCCAACGTGCCCTTGCGGGAGATGTTCGGTTACGCAACGGATCTGCGGTCGGCGACGCAAGGGCGAGCGACCTACACGATGCAGTTTTCGCACTACGAGCCGGTACCGCAGGTCATTTCCGAAGAGATCATGGAGCGCCGCGGCGCTGCCTAGGGTCAGCGCGGGAGGAAAGAGAAGATGGCGAAGGAGAAGTTCGAGCGGACGAAGCCGCATTGCAACATCGGAACGATTGGTCACATCGACCATGGCAAGACGACGTTGACGGCAGCGATCACGAAGACGTTGGCGGATGCGGGGACGGCGGATTTCATAGCGTTCGACCAGATCGACAAGGCGCCGGAGGAGAAGGAGCGGGGGATCACGATCTCGACGGCGCACGTGGAGTACGAGACGCCGAACCGGCACTACGCGCACGTCGATTGCCCCGGGCACGCGGACTACATCAAGAACATGATCACCGGAGCGGCGCAGATGGACGGAGCGATCCTGGTGGTGGCGGCCAGTGACGGACCGATGCCGCAGACGCGCGAGCACATCTTGTTGGCGCGCCAGGTGGGAGTGCCGGCGATCGTGGTGTTCATGAACAAGGTGGATATGGTCGACGACGAGGAGCTGCTCGATCTGGTGGAGCTGGAGGTGCGCGAGCTGCTGTCGAAGTACGAGTTTCCGGGCGACGACATTCCGGTGATCCGGGGCAGCGCGCTCAAGGCGCTGGAGGGAGACAGCGGGGAGCTCGGAGCGCCGTCGGTGTTGAAGCTGATGGAGGCGGTGGACAGCTACATACCGCAGCCGGAGCGGGACGTGGACAAGCCGTTTCTGATGCCGGTGGAGGACGTGTTCTCGATCAGTGGTCGCGGCACGGTGGCGACGGGGCGAGTGGAGCGCGGCATCGTGAAGACGGGCGAAGAGGTGGAGGTCGTCGGCATCAAGGATACGGAGAAGACGACGGTGACGGGGGTGGAGATGTTCCGCAAGATCCTCGACGAGGGTCAGGCGGGGGACAACGTGGGGTGTCTGCTGCGCGGGGTGAAGCGAGAGGACATCGAGCGCGGGCAGGTGTTGGCCAAGCCGGGGTCGATCACGCCGCATACGAAGTTCGAGTCGGAGGTGTATGTGCTGACCAAGGAAGAGGGTGGGCGGCACACACCGTTTTTCAAGGGGTACCGGCCGCAGTTCTACTTCCGCACGACGGACGTGACGGGGGTGGCGACGTTGCCGGAGGGGACGGAGATGGTGATGCCGGGAGACAACGCGAAGTTGTCGGTGGATCTGATCATGCCGATCGCGATGGAAGAGGGACTGCGCTTCGCCATCCGCGAGGGCGGCCGCACCGTCGGTGCCGGCGTCGTTACCAAGATCATCGAGTGAGAGTGACGCGGCAAGAGCATGAATGACAAGATCCGTATACGCTTGAAGGCGTACGACTATCGGCTGCTGGATCAGTCGGTGAGTGAGATCGTCGAGACGGTCCGGCGCACCGGTGGTCGTGTGGCGGGCCCGATCCCGTTGCCGACGCGCATCGAGCGCTTCACGGTGAACCGCTCGCCTCACGTCGACAAGAAATCGCGCGAGCAGTTCGAGATCCGCACCCACAAGCGGTTGTTGGACATTCTCGATCCGACCCAGCAGACGATCGATGCCCTCGGCAAGTTGGATCTCGCCGCCGGTGTGGATGTGGAGATCAAGCTCCACTAGGGGCGAGATTGGTAGGAGCACGTTTCGATGGCGCTCGGATTGATTGGCAAGAAGCTGGGCATGACCCAGGTCTACGCCGAGGACGGTACGCTGCTGCCGGTGACGGTGGTCGAGGCGGGGCCGTGCACGGTGGTGCAGGCGAAGACCGCGGCGACCGACGGCTATGCATCGGTTCAGCTCGGATTCGGCGAGCGCAAGGCGCAGCGTGTGACCAAGGCGTATCGCGAGCACTGCCTGAAGGCGGGCAAGGGCGTCTTTCGCGTCTTGCGGGAGTTTCGCCTCGACGAAGGTGGCGACGCCATGTCGCCCGGTCAGGAAATTGCCGTCGGCGCCGTCTTTCGCGCCGGCGATCGCGTCGACGTGAGCGGCACCTCCAAGGGGCGTGGTTTCACCGGCGTGATGAAGCGGCACGGATTCGGCGGTTTCCCGGCGAGTCACGGAACGCACGAGTACTTCCGCCACGGCGGCGCCATCGGCAACCGCTCGTATCCCGGGCGCGTATTCAAGGGAAAGCGCATGGCCGGTCACTTCGGCTCCGAGCGCGTGACGATCCAGAACCTCGAAGTGGTGGAAGTGCGCGAGGAGAAGAACCTGCTCCTGCTGCGCGGCGCCATTCCCGGTCCGAGCGGTGGCTTCGTCGTCGTCCAGCCTGCGGTCAAAGGCAGCGGGCGGGTCGATGATGCCGGTGACGAGGCGACGGGCGAGAAGGAATCGGCGGCATGAAGGTTCCGATTCTCACGCAGAGCAAGGAGCAGAGCGGTGAGGTCGACCTGCCGGAGGCGGTGTTCGACGGACCGGTGCGCCGCCACCTCCTCTACGAAGCCGTCAAGATGCAGACCGCCAACCGGCGCGCCGGCACCTCGTCGACCAAGACGCGGGGTACGGTTCGCGGCGGTGGTCGCAAGCCGTGGCGACAGAAGGGAACGGGGCGAGCTCGCGCCGGATCGACGCGCTCGCCGCTGTGGCAGGGTGGCGCCGTCGTGCACGGACCGCAGCCGCGTTCGTACGCCTATCGCATGCCGGCCAGTGCCCGCCGCGCGGCGTTGCGTTCGGCCCTCGCCCTCAAGGCGAGGGAGGGCGAGCTGGTGGTGCTCGACAGTCTCGACGTCGAGCCCAAGACCAAGGTGGTTGCGGGGATTCTCGCCAACCTCGGCTTGGAGAGTGCGCTGTTCGTGACCGATGGGGAGAACACCAACCTCGAGCGTGCGACGCGCAATCTGCCGCGCGCCAAGGCTCTGCGCGCCGAAGGCGCCAACGTCTACGACATCTTGCACTACCGGCATCTGGTGGTGACGCGCGAGGCGATCGCCGCGCTGCAGGGAAGGGTCGAGCGATGAAGGAGCTCTTTCAGGTCGTCAGTGCTCCGCTGATCACGGAAAAGGGAACCCTGCTCGCCGAAGACGGCAACCAGGTCCTCTTCCGCGTACCCAAGGAAGCCAACAAGGCCGAGATTCGCCAGGCCGTGGAGAAGCTCTTCCAGGTCAAGGTCAAGAAGGTGCGCACCCTCAACTACCTCGGCAAGACGCGGCGTGTCGGCCGCATCGTCGGGCGCCGTCCTGGTTGGAAGAAGGCCTATGTGACTCTGGCCGAGGGGCAGAGCATCGATTTCTTCGAGGGAGCGTGAGCGAGCATGCCAACGCGACAGTACAAACCGACCTCACCGGGCCGCCGCGGCCAGTCGGTCGCCGACTTCTCGGACCTCAGCAAAAAGCGGCCGGAAAAGTCTCTGCTCGAGCCGCGCCAGCGCTCGGGTGGCCGCAACGCCGGTGGGCGGATGACGGTTCGCCATCGCGGCGGTGGCCACAAGCGGCGCTATCGCGTCATCGATTTCAAGAGAAACAAAGAGCAAGTGCCAGCCAAGGTCGCGGCCATCGAGTACGACCCAAACCGCTCGGCGCGCATCGCGCTGCTGCACTACGTCGACGGCGAGAAGAGCTACATCATCGCGCCGGTCGGCTTGCGCGTCGGCGACCGCGTGCAGGCGGGCCCGGGGGCAGACATTCAACCGGGCAACTCTCTGGCGCTGTCCAACATTCCGCTCGGAACGATGATCCACAACGTTGAGCTGCGCCCCGGGCGCGGCGGCCAGCTCGGCCGCAGTGCCGGCGCCGGTATTCAGCTCATGGCCAAGGAAGGCAAGATGGCGCTGCTCAAGCTGCCGTCCGGCGAGCTGCGTCTGGTGCAGGGAAGTTGCCGGGCGACGATCGGCGAGGTCGGCAACTCGGAGCACTCCAACATCTCGCTCGGCAAGGCCGGTCGCAAGCGTTGGCTCGGCCGCCGCCCCAAGGTGCGCGGGATCGCCATGAATCCGGTCGATCACCCACACGGTGGAGGCGAGGGCAGGTCGAAGGGAAATCATCCGCAGAGCCCGTGGGGCAAGCCGACCAAGGGCTACCGCACACGAAACAACCCGCGCACCAATCGCTACATCGTCAAGCGACGGGGCAAGTAGGGGGAGCAGCGTGGCACGTTCGATCAAAAAGGGTCCATTCATCGACAGCCATCTCTTGAAGAAGGTGGATGCGATGGAGGCGACCGGGGAGAAACGAATCATTCGCACGTGGTCGCGGCGATCGACGGTGACGCCGGAGATGGTCGGGCACACCTTTGCCGTGCACAACGGGCGCAAGTTCATCCCGGTCTACGTTTCCGAGAACATGGTCGGGCACAAGCTGGGCGAGTTCTCTCCAACCCGGACCTTCCACGGTCATTCGGGCGACCGCAAGGCCGACAAGGGGAAGTGACGGATGGAATCGCGTGCAACGACCCGCAACGTCCGGATCGCCCCGCGCAAGATGCGCGTGGTCGCCGATCTGGTGCGTGGCAAGGGAGTCGAGGAGGCGTTGAGCGTGCTCGATCACCTGCCCAAGAAGGGTGCGCGCATCGTTTCGAAGGCGCTGCGCTCGGTGGTCGCCAATGCAGAAGATACGCAATCGGTCGACGTCGATCGTTTGTACGTGAAGACGATCGCAGTCGATGGCGGTGCGGTAATGAAGAGGTTTACTCCGCGAGCGCACGGTCGTGCGACGGTCGTGCGCAAGCGCACATCGCATCTCACCGTGATCGTGGACGAGCGCTGAGTCGAGGAGCTGGTATGGGTCAGAAAGTACATCCGCGGGGCTTCCGCCTCGGTGTCATCGACGGTAGCGACTCGAAGTGGTTCGCCCAGCGCGACTTTGCCGAGCTTCTGCACGAGGATCTCTCGCTGCGCAAGTTCCTCAAGCAGAAGCTCTACCACGCCGGAATTTCCAAAGTGGAGATCGAGCGAGCGGCGAGCAAGGCCAAGATCAACATCTACACGGCGCGGCCGGGAATCGTCATCGGCAAGAAGGGCGCCGAGATCGAAAAGCTCAAGAGCGAGCTGGCGGCGATGACCAAGCGCGAGACCTTCATCAACATTCACGAGGTGCGGCGTCCAGACCTCGACGGGCAGTTGGTGGCGGAGAACATCGCCCTGCAGCTCGAGCGACGCGTCGCCTTTCGCCGCGCCATGAAAGAGGCGGTCAGCCGCGGCATGCGCATGGGTGCACAGGGGATCAAGGTGCGTTGTGCCGGTCGCCTCGGCGGCGCCGAGATCGCGCGCTCGGAGTGGTACCGCGAGGGGCGCGTACCGCTGCATACGCTGCGCGCCGATATTTCCTACGGCACGGCGGAGGGGCGGACGACCTACGGCGTCGTCGGCGTCAAGGTCTGGATTTTCCGCGGCGAGATTCTCACCCGCCAAGAGGAAGAGCAGAAAGCCCCGGTCGGCATCTGAGGCGGAGACGGAGACATGCTCGCACCGAAGAAACTGAAATACCGCAAGCGCTTCAAGGGGCGCCGCAAGGGGACCGCTCATCGCGGCTCGACCCTGGCCTTTGGCGACTACGGTCTGCAGGCGGTCGATCGCGGCTGGATCACGGCGCGGCAGATCGAGGCGGCACGTGTTGCCTTGACGCGGCGGATCAAGCGCGGCGGTCGTGTCTGGATTCGCATTTTCCCCGACAAGCCACTGTCGAAGAAGCCGGCGGAAACGCGGATGGGCAAAGGCAAGGGCAACCCCGAACAGTGGGTGGCCGTGGTCAAGCCGGGGCGCGTGATTTTCGAGATGGAAGGCGTCGATCCGGCGACGGCCAAGGAAGCGATGCGCCTGGCAGCGCGCAAGTTGGCGATTGAGACGCAGTATTGCGAGCGTCCCGGGGTGGAGCATCATGCGAGCTAGAGACGTCCGTGAGCTCAGTCCTCAGGAGATCGACCTCAGAGAGGAAGAGCTGAAGGAGACCATCTTCCGCTTTCGGCTACGGCGCGGCGTCAACCAGTTGGAGAGTCCGGCGGCGTTGCGCACGGCGCGGAGAGAGTTGGCGCGGGTCAAGACGATCAAGCGTGAGAAGGCGAAGGGCGAGCACTCATGACGCGGGGAAACACCAAGGTTCGAGAAGGCGTGGTGGTGAGCAGCGCGATGGACAAGACCGTCGTCGTGACGGTTTCCCGTCTCGTCAAGCACCCGCGTTACAAGAAGTACGTCAAGAGACGAAAGCGGTTCAAGGCGCACGACGAGAAGAACGAATGCGGCGTCGGCGATCGGGTGACGATCGCCGAGACACGGCCGTTGAGCAAGCAGAAGCGCTGGCGGATCCAGAAGGTCGTCGAGAAGGCGGTCTGATCGGCAGCGGTCGGAAGCTTGGAAGAATACGATGGTGCAGACGGAAACGATGCTGGATGTGGCAGACAACTCGGGAGCGCGCCGGGTTCTCTGTATCAAGGTGTTGGGTGGGTCGCGGCGCAAGTACGCCTCGCTGGGGGACATCATCGTCGTCAGCGTGAAGGAGGCGGCGCCCAATTCGAAGGTGAAGAAGGGCGACGTCATGAAAGCGGTCGTCGTCCGCACGGCCAAGGAAGTCGGGCGAGCCGATGGTTCGTACATTCGCTTCGACAACAATTCCGCCGTGCTCATCGACAACCAGCGGGAGCCGGTCGGCACGCGCATCTTCGGCCCCGTGGCTCGCGAGTTGCGCGCCAAGAGATTCATGAAGATTTTGTCCCTGGCCCCCGAGGTCCTTTGAGTCGGAAAGAGTGAGATGCGGGCGCGGATCAAGAAAAACGATACGGTCGTCGTCATTGCCGGTGGCGAACGCGGCAAATCCGGAAAGGTGTTGCGCGTCAACACGTCGGCCAAGCGGGCCGTCGTCGAAGGTTTGAACATGGTCAAGCGGCATACCAAGGGGACGCCGCAGAGCCCGTCGGGAATCATCGACAAGGAGGCGCCACTGCATCTGTCGAACCTCATGGCGGTCTGCGACAAGTGCAACGCGCCGACGCGCTTGGGGAAGAAGTTGCTGGAGAACGGCGATGCGGTGCGGATCTGCCGCCGCTGCGGCGAACAGATGGATGGATAGCCGATGGCTCGTTTGAAGGAAAAGTACCGCAGCGAAATCGCTCCCCAGTTGTTGAAGGATCTGGGCTACAAGAACGTGAGCCAGGTGCCCAAAGTCGACAAGGTCGTCCTCAACATGGGCTTGGGCGAGGCGATTCAAAACGCCAAGATCATGGATTCGGCGGTCCAGGAGCTGACGGTGATCTCCGGCCAGAAGCCGGTGGTGACCAAGGCGCGCAAGGCGATCGCCAACTTCAAGCTGCGCGAGGGCATGTCGATCGGCTGTCGGGTGACGTTGCGTGGCGACCGCATGTACGAGTTTCTCGATCGGCTCGTCAGCCTGGCGCTGCCGCGCGTGCGCGACTTTCGCGGCGTGTCGGATCGCTCGTTCGACGGCCGCGGCAACTACTCGCTGGGAATTCGCGAGCAGATCATTTTTCCGGAGATCGATCTCGACAAAGTCGACAAGGTGCGGGGGTTGAGCGTTTCGATCGTGACGACCGCCAAGACGGATGCGGAAGGCAAGGCGTTGCTCAAGGGATTGGGCATGCCCTTTCGCGCCTAGGAGAGAGCCAGGTGGCAAAAACCAGTATGCGCATCAAGGCGCAGCGCGCGCCGAAGTTCAAAGTGCGGCAGTACAATCGCTGCCCCCTTTGCGGCCGGCCGCGCGCCTTTTATCGCCGCTTTCACATGTGTCGGTTGTGCCTGCGGGACCACGCTCTGCGCGGTCAGATTCCCGGCATGCGCAAGGCGAGTTGGTAGGAGCATTGTCATGTCGATGACCGATCCCATCGCCGATCTGCTGACCCGTATCCGCAACGGCTCGCGGGCGCGCAAGGAATACATCGAGTGTCCCTGGTCGAGGATCAAGGAACGCGTGGCCGCGGTGATGGTCGCCGAGGGCTACGTCAAGGATACCAACGTCGTCGATCTGGATGGCAACAAGAAGAACCTGCGCGTGTGGTTGAGCTACGATCGCAACCAAGAGCCGGTGATCCAGGGGATCCAGCGTGTGAGCCGGCCGAGCTACCGGATCTATGTCGGGGCCAAGTCGATGCCGACGGTGCGCGCCGGCCTGGGTGTCAATATCGTGTCCACTCCCGCCGGGATCATGCCCGATCGCGAGGCGGCGAAGAAGAATGTCGGGGGGGAGCTTCTCTGCTCCATCTGGTGATCGACCATGTCACGAGTCGGAAAGTTGCCTATCGCCGTTCCGGACGGTGTGAAAGTTGCCGAGAAAGACGGCGTCGTCTCGGTCGAAGGACCGAAGGGGAAGGCGAGCTACGAGCTGCCGGCCGGCGTTTCTCTGGCGACCGAAGATGGGAAGGCGCGGGTCGAGCGCAAAGGCGAGGACCGCGACACCCGCGCCAAGCACGGGCTTGCGCGCAAGCTGGTGAGCAACATGATCGAGGGCGTCAGTCGCGGCTTTTCACGCACCCTCGAGATCGTCGGCGTCGGCTACCGCGCCGACGTCAAAGGCAAGGAAATCCACTTGAGTCTCGGCTACTCCCATCCGATCGTCTACACCCTGCCGGACGGAGTCTCCGCCAAGGTCGACAAGCAGACGGTGCTGACCATGGAGTCGTCGGACAAGCAGTTGCTCGGTGAGGTGAGCGCGCAGATCCGCGCTCTGCGACCTCCCGAGCCGTACAAGGGCAAGGGGATCAAGTATTCGGACGAACACATCCGCCGCAAGGCGGGCAAGGCGGCGGGCGCCGGCGGCAGGTAGCCGGCGATTTCGCGTTCTCTTGGCAAGGCCGAGGTAGGAAGATGGCGACGGAAAAACGAAGATTGGCGCGGCAGCGCCGCCGGGATCGGGTGCGCAAGACCTTGCGCGGCTCACAGGAGGTCCCGCGCCTGTCCGTGTTTCGCTCCAACAAGCACATGTATGCGCAGGTCATTGCGGACGATTCGGGCAAGACCATCGCATCGGCCTCGACGCTGAAGGCGGCGGGGAAGGGCGCGGGCAACCGCGAGGGAGCGCGCAAGGTGGGCGAGCGCATTGCCGAGCTTTGCAAAGAGAACGACATCGAAAAGGTCGTCTTCGACCGCAACGGGTTTCTGTTTCACGGCCGGGTCAAAGAGCTGGCCGAAGGAGCCCGCAAAGCGGGCTTGAAGTTCTGAGGAGCGAACGATGGCGATGGGCCGCGGCAGAGACCGCATCGAAATCCAGGGCGTCGAGTACAAGGAAAAGGTCGTCCACATCAACCGCGTTGCCAAGGTCGTCAAGGGCGGCCGCCGCTTCAGTTTTGGCGCTTTGGTGGTGGTGGGCAACTTCCAGGGCCAGGTCGGGTTTGGCCTCGGCAAGGCCAAGGAAGTGCCGGAGGCGATCCGCAAGGCGATCGAAGCGGCGAAGAAGTCGCTGATCACCGTACCGATCGTCGACAATACGATTCCGTTCGAGATCAAGGGGCGCTACGGCGCCGGCCACGTGCTGCTGCGCCCGGCCGGGCAGGGGACGGGTGTCATTGCCGGCGGCGGCGTGCGCGCGGTGGTCGAGCTGTCGGGCATCCGCAACGTGCTGACCAAATGCCTCGGGTCGCACAACCCGCACAACATGGTCAAGGCGACGATCGCTGCGCTGCAGGGACTGCAGACGGCGGAGCAGGTTGCGACGCGGCGCGGCAAGACGGTGGAAGAGATCTCGGCCTGAGGGAAACCATGGCGGACAAGGTCACCATTACATTGAAGGGCAGTCCCATCGGCTCGCGCGAGAAGCAGCGGGCGACGCTGCGCGGTCTCGGCCTGACGCGGATCGGCAAGACCGTGGAGCTGGAGAAGACGCCGTCGGTTCTCGGGATGATCAAGAAAGTGGCGCACCTCCTCGAGGTACACGATGGCTAGAATCGATCTCAGCTCTCTGTCGCCGGCCAAGGGCGCCACCAAGAATCGCAAGCGACTGGGGCGCGGCCCCGGTTCCGGCCTCGGCAAGACGTCGGGTCGCGGGCACAAAGGTGCGGGCGCGCGCGCCGGCGCAAACGTCAAACCCGGCTTCGAAGGTGGGCAGATGCCTCTGCAGCGGCGCTTGCCGAAGCACGGATTCCGGCCGCCGTTTCGCGTCGAGTACTCGGTCGTCAACCTCGGCGATCTGGAGCTCCATTTCGACGCCGGCAGCGAAGTGGATCCGCAGGTGTTGCTGGAAAAACGCATGGTGCGCAAGGGGCGCCCGGTGAAGATCCTCGCCCGCGGCGAGCTCAGCAAGTCGCTCAACGTCAAGGCGCACGCCTTCTCTGGGAAAGCCAAGGACGGTATCGCTTCCGCCGGCGGCAGCGCCGAGGTGATCAAGCGTGCTTGAAGGTTTTTCAAATGCTTCGCGTATCCCCGAGTTGCGCAAGCGCCTGCTCTTCTCGCTGGCGATGCTGGCCGTCTATCGCGTCGGTGTCGCCATCCCGACACCGGGGATCGACGGCAAGGCACTGGCTGAGTTCTTCGACTCGGTGTCGAACACCGTACTCGGCCTGGTCAACTTGTTTTCGGGCGGCGCGCTCGAGCAGTTTTCGATCTTCGCGCTCGGCATCATGCCGTACATCAGTGCGTCGATCATTCTGCAGTTGATGACGGTGGTGATTCCCCATCTCGAGCGTCTGTCCAAGGAAGGCGAGGCGGGAAGGCGCAAGATCACCCAGTACACCCGCTACGGGACGGTGATCTTGTCGGTCATCCAGGGGATGTTCATCTCCATCGGCCTCGAGAATCTCCAATCGCCGGGCGGCGCACCGGTGGTCTTCAACCCGGGCTGGGGGTTTCGCGTGATGACCATCATCACGCTGACTTCGGGCACCGCGTTCTTGATGTGGCTCGGCGAGCAGATTACCGAGCGCGGCATCGGCAACGGTATTTCGCTGATCATCTTTGCCGGTATCGTCGCCGCGCTGCCGTCGGCGTTGATCACGACGGCGCAGTTCGTCCGCGAGGGCCAGCTCGAGATCCTGCCGCTGCTCTTCCTCACCGCGCTGATGGTTCTCGTCATCGGCGCCATCATCTTCATCGAGCGCGGGCAGCGCCGCATACCGGTGAACTACGCCAAGCGTCAGGTGGGCAGGCGGATGTACGGCGGGCAGAGCTCTCACCTGCCGCTCAAGGTCAATACGGCCGGCGTCATTCCGCCCATTTTCGCCTCGTCGCTGCTGGTCTTTCCAACGACGATCACGCAGTTTCTTCCCGACAACGCCTGGGCCCAGGCGGCCAGCGACTACTTTTCGCCCGGCAGCTGGATGTACACGCTGCTCTTCGTCGGGCTGATCATCTTCTTCTGCTATTTTTATACGGCGGTTACCTTCAACACGAGTGACGTTGCCGAGAACATGAAGAAGTTTGGCGGCTTCATTCCCGGGATCCGACCGGGGCAGCGGACCGCCGACTACATCGATCGGGTGCTCTCCCGCATCACCCTCGGCGGTGCCGTCTACGTCGCAGCGGTCTGTGTGCTGCCGACGATCTTGATCGGCTATTTCAATGTCCCCTTCTTTTTCGGCGGTACGGCCCTGCTGATCGTCGTCGGGGTCGCCCTCGATACGGTGGCGCAGATGGAGACCCACCTGCTGACCCGTAGCTATCAGGGCTTCATGCGCAAGGGGCGCCTGCGCGGGCGGAAGGGCTGAGACCACCCATTGCGTTGCAATCATGCGAGCGATACTTCTAGGACCACCCGGGGCCGGGAAGGGCACCCAGGCAGAGCTCATTCGCGACACCCTCGAGGTGCCCCACATTTCGACTGGCGACCTGTTGCGCACGGCCGTCGAAGCGGAGAGTGAGCTGGGTTTGCAGGCCAAAGGGTATATGGATCGCGGTGAGCTGGTGCCGGACGCGCTGGTCGTCGACTTGATTCGCGAGAGACTGACCAAGGACGCCGCGGACGGATTTTTGTTGGACGGATTCCCGCGCAACGTAGCGCAAGGGGAAACACTGGAAGAGTTGCTGCAAGAGCGAAAGATCGGAGTCGACCACGTGATCAGCCTGAGTGTTCCAGTCGAAGAGCTGGTCTCTCGGCTGCTCGGCCGTGGCCGTTCCGACGACAATGAAGAGGTGATCCGCGAGCGCCTGGCAGTGTTCGAGGAGGAAACCTCTCCGCTGTGCGAGTTCTATCGCACCCGCGGGGTGCTGCGCGAAATCGACGGAATGGGAAGCCCAGAGGAAATTTCACGCAGAATCATCGATCAGGTGTCCCCCAAGGCGGATGCAGGGAGAGAGTCGTGAAAGTCAGAGCGTCCGTGAAAGCCTTGTGCAAGGATTGTAAGGTCATCCGCCGCCGCGGAGTGGTGCGGGTGGTCTGCAAGAACCCGCGCCACAAGCAGAGGCAAGGATAGGTAGGAGAAGCCGATGGCACGAATTGCTGGAGTCGATCTCCCACGCAACAAGCGCGTCGAAGTGGCGCTGACGTATCTTTTCGGTGTCGGCCGCTCACTGTCGCGCGAGATTCTCGACAAGGCGGGCGTCGATCCGGGCACCAACAGCGATGCCCTGGCCGACGACGACGTCGTCAAGATCCGCCAGGTGATCGATCAGTCGTACAAGGTGGAAGGGGATCTGCGCCGCGAGATTGCCATGAACATCAAACGCCACATGGATCTCGGTACCTACCGAGGGCTGCGTCACCGTCGCAATCTGCCGGTGCGCGGGCAACGAACGCACAGCAACGGACGCACCCGCAAAGGACCGCGGCGAGCGATCGCAGGCAAGAAGAAAGCCCCCTCCAAGGGCTGAGTCTCACGGGAGCAGTTAGATGGCCAAGCAAGGATCGGGCGACAAGTCCTCCAAGAAGAAGAAGGTCAAACGCGTCGTCAACGAGGGCGTCGTGCACATCAACTCGACCTTCAACAACACGATCGTCAGCATCACCGACAACACAGGCAACGTCATCGCCTGGTCGAGTGCCGGCTCCGTCGGCTTCAAGGGGTCGCGCAAGGGGACGCCGTTTGCCGCCCAGTTGGCAGCGGATGCGGCGGCCAAGAAAGCGCAGGAGAACGGCTTGCGTTCGGTTCAGGTCGAAGTGAAGGGGCCGGGCGCCGGTCGCGAGTCTGCCCTCCGTTCACTGCAGGGGGCTGGCTTCAACATCTCGGTCATCCGCGACGTTACACCGATTCCACACAACGGCTGCCGCGCTCCCAAGCGGCGGCGTGTGTAAGCGTTTTTCAGGAGGTAGCATTCAGTGGCTCGTTATACCGATTCCGTCTGCCGCCAGTGCCGGCGCGAAGGTTTGAAGCTCTTCCTGAAGGGGGAGCGCTGCTATACGGACAAGTGCGCGATCGAGCGTCGCAACTACCCGCCTGGCGAACACGGCCAGGGGCGGCACAAGTTCTCCGAGTATGCTCTGCAACTGCGCGAGAAGCAGAAGGTGAAGCGTATGTACGGCTTGCTCGAGGGGCAGTTCCGCAAGTACTTCCACATGGCGGCGCGCGACAAGGGTGTCACCGGTGAAGTGCTGCTGCAGTTCCTCGAGAGACGACTCGACAACATGGTCTACCGTATGGGTTTCGCGACGTCGCGTGCCGAGGCTCGGCAAATGGTTCGCCATGGCCACATGCAAGTCAACGGCCGCAAGGTCGACATTCCGTCGGCACTGCTCAAGGTCGGCGACGTCGTGACCGTGCGCGAAAAGAGCCGCAAGGTCACGCGCATCCAGGAAGCCCTCGCCCAAGCCGAGCACCGCGGTGCACCGGATTGGCTGGAGGTGACCGCCGAGGCCTTTTCCGGGCGTGTCAAGCTGCTGCCGCAGCGCGAAGAGTTGACCATGCCCATCAACGAACAGCTCATCGTCGAGCTGTATTCGAAGTAACGATCAACATCACGATCCACGACTTGGAGGTCATGGATGCAACCACAACGCAATTGGCGAGATCTACTCAAACCGCAGGGCCTGGTACGCGACGACAAGTCGTTGACGGCGACCTACGGCAAGTTCACCGGCGAACCCTTCGAGCGTGGTTTCGGCACGACGGTGGGGAACGCGGTTCGGCGGATTCTGCTGTCGTCGCTGCAGGGCGCGGCGGTGTCTTCGGTGCGTGTCGAGGGGGTGTTGCACGAGTTCGCAACCCTGCCGGGCGTGCGCGAAGACGTGACCGACATCGTTCTCAACCTCAAGCAGGTGCGCTTTCAACTGCACGAAGGCCTGGAGGCGAGTGCGCGTATCGAGGCGAACGGTGAAACGGTGGTTCGCGCCGGCGACATCGAGGTCGGTCCGAACGTAACGGTGCTCAATCCGGAGCTCGAGATCGCGACTCTGTCGAAAGAGGGCGCGATCGAAGCGGATCTGACCATTCGCATGGGCCGTGGCTATGTGGCGGCCGATCGCAACAAGGACGAAGAGGCGCCGGTGGGGACGATCCCGATCGATTCGGTCTACTCGCCGGTGCGCAAGGTGAACTACAACGTCACCAATGCCCGCGTTGGCCAGCGCACAGACTACGACAAACTGACGCTCGAGGTGTGGACCGATGGCTCGGTCCGTCCGGACGATGCCGTCGCCTATGCCGCCCGCATTCTGCAAGACCAACTGTCGATCTTCATCAACTTTGAAGAGACGCCGGAGATGGCCGAGGAAGAGGATGCCCAGCAGCCGAGCCTCAACGAGAATCTCTTCCGCCCGGTAGCGGAGCTCGAGTTGTCGGTGCGTTCGGCAAATTGTCTGCAGAACGCCGACATCAAGTTCATCGGCGAGCTGGTGCAGCGCAGCGAAGCGGAAATGCTGAAGACCAAGAACTTCGGCCGCAAGTCGCTCAGTGAGATCAAGGAGATCCTGCGCGAGATGGATCTCGATTTCGGTATGCAGATTGAGAACTTCCCGGCTCGCGATGAGCTGGATGAACGGCTGGCGCGCGAGAAGGAGAGCGCTTAGCTCTTCGCGAGGACGTCATGAGACATCGAAAGACCGGACGAAAGCTGAATCGCTCAGCGCCGCATCGCAAGGCGATGTTTCGCAATATGGTGACGTCGCTGCTCGAGCGCGAGCACATCGAGACGACCGACGCCAAGGCGAAGGAGCTGCGCCGCTATACGGAGCGCATGGTCACCCTCGGCAAGAAGGGGACGTTGCACGCGCGCCGCCAGGCTTTGTCGTTCGTTCGTGACGCCAAGGTGGTGAAGAAGCTCTTCGAGGACATCGCGCCACGCTTTGCCGACCGGCCCGGTGGCTATACGCGCGTCACCAAGCTGGGAATTCGCCGCGGTGATGCGGCGCCGCTGTCGGTGATCGAGCTCACCGAGCGCGGCGATATCGCCGTCTCGGAGGCGGAGAAGAAACGCGAACGCCGCCGCCGCGCGGCGAAGAAGAAGGAAGAAGCAGCCGAGGCGATGCCGCCCGGCCAATAGGCCGTCGTCGCAGCGATTGTCTCGCGCGAGCTGCTCTCGCGCACGGTTGGCAGGGTCGGAGAGGGAGAACGGAGAGGGCGGGATTTGAACCCGCGGTACCTGTGAGGGTACACACGCTTAGCAGGCGTGCGCCTTCGACCACTCGGCCACCTCTCCCTGCGCAAGTTCAACGCTCTTCATGCATCTTTCGAGAAAGCAGGTCAACTCCGCCCGGCTGATGCAGGGTCTCGGGTTGCTGTTGGCGGTGTGTGCGGCCTTGGGGCCGGCGCCGCTGGACGCCGCCGTGCCCTATTCCGAGCGCGTCCTCGAGGTGCGTCTGGCCAATGGCCTGAAGCTGATCCTGCTCGAGGACCACAAGGCGCCGGTCGCCGTCGTACAGGTGTACTACCGGGTCGGCTCGCGCAACGATCTACCCGGACGCTCGGGGCGGGCGCACCTGCTCGAGCACATGATGTTCAAGGGAACGGAGAAGACCGGTCCCGAAGAGTATAGCCGCATCGTGCAGCGCAACGGCGGTCGGACGAACGCCTTCACCTCGCGTGACCGCACGACCTACTTTGCCTCGATCGCCAGCGATCGCCTCGGCGTCGTGCTCGGTCTCGAGGCCGATCGCATGGCGCATCTGCGTATCGTGCCCGAGCGCTACGACCCCGAGAGACTGGTCGTCATGGAGGAGCGCCGGCTGCGTGTCGACAACCAGCCGACCGGGGCGCTCTTCGAGCAACTGTACGCCACCGCGTTCCAGGCGCACCCGTACCGGCTGCCGATCATCGGCTGGATGGACGAGATACGCCAGTCGACGGCGGCCGATCTGCGCGAGTTCTACGAGACCTACTACATCCCCAACAACGCCTTCATCGTCGCCGTCGGCGACTTCGCCGCGAAGGCGCTGGCGGCCGAGATGGAGAATGCCTTCGGCGGCATCGAACCCGGACCTCTGCCGCCGGCGGTGCGCAGCATCGAGCCGACCCAGCGCGGCGAGCGCCGCCTCGTTCTGCGCCGCGAGGCGAACCTGCCCTATGTCGCGCTTGCACATCACGTGCCCAACATGCGCAGCGGCGACGGCGCCGCGCTCGAGGTCCTGGCGCAGGTTCTCGCCGGCGGCAAGTCGTCGCGCCTCTATCGCAAGCTCGTGTACGAAGATCGCGTTGCGCGCTACGCCGGTGCCGACTACGACTACAGCGCCCTCGATCCCAACCTCTTTCTTCTCTATGCACAGCCATTGCCCGGTCAGGACAGCGGCGACGTCGAGCGGCGTCTGATTGCCGAGGTCGAGGCCTTGCAGATCAATCCGCCCAGCTCGCTCGAGCTTCGGCGCGCCCTCAACCAGGTGGAAGCTGCCTACGTCTTTGCCCAGGACTCGATCTTCTATCAGGCGATGCTCCTCGGCGATTTCGAGATCGCCGGTGATTGGCGCCTGATCGACGGCTACCTGCCTGCTCTGCGCGCCGTCACCGCCGGCGATCTGCTGCGCGTTGCGCGTTTCTACTTGGCCGCCGACAACCGTACGACGGCGACTCTGGTGCCGCTGGAGAAAGGCGAGCGATGAGTCGACTCGCTACCGTCTCGGCGGCGCTCTTGCTCCTGCTGCATGTACCCGCACGGGCGCTCGGACCGGTGATCCAGGAGTCGCGGCTGGTCAACGGTGCTGCACTGCTGGTGTCGGAGCAGAACGCCCTGCCGATCGTCCAGATCGTCGTGCTCGTCGACGCCGGTTCGCGGCGTGACCCGGCGCCCCACTTCGGCCTTGCCAACCTGGTCGCGGACACGTTGGTCGAAGGGACGCGTACGCGCTCGGCGACCGAGATCGCCGCCGCCATCGAGCTCATCGGTGGCTCGCTCTCGGCTTCCGCCGGCGTCGACTACGCCACCGTATCGCTGCGCGTGTTGCGCAAGGATCTCGACACCGGCATCGATCTGCTGGCCGACGTCCTGCTCCACCCGACGTTTCCGGAAGAAGAGATCGCGAGATCGCGCGACTCGATTCTCGCCGGTTTGCGCAGCGCGGAGGACAACCCCACGCACGTCGCCGGCCGGGAGTTCAGCCGCATCCTCTACGGCGATCATCCGTACGGACACCCGGTCGCAGGACTGCCGGAATCGGTGATCGCAATCGATCGCACCGCCGTGCTTCGCTTCTATCGCGAGCTCTACACCGCCGCTGCGGCTGCTGTCGTGGTGGTCGGTGACGTGGTGTCGGACGACATCGAACGGCGCCTCGAAAGGGCGCTCGGCGATTGGCCGCGCGGCGCGGTTGCACCGATCGGCAAGCGCCTGCACTCGCGCGCCGATGCCGCCGAGCGGGTGGTCATCGAACGCTCGGTGTCGCAGGCGAGCATCGTCATGGGACACAGCGGCGTCGCGCGCAGCAACCCGGACTTCGTCGCTCTCGAGGTGGTGAACTACGTGCTCGGCGGCGGTGGATTCTCCTCGCGCATGATGGAGAAGATCCGCAACCAGGCGGGACTCGTCTACTCGGTGTCGAGCTACTTCTCCGGCGGCCAACTGCCCGGCTCGTTTCGCGTCATCATGCAAACCAAGAATGAGTCGGTCGAGCAGGCGATCGCCCTGGCGCGCACCGAGATCGCGAAGATGCACGAAAGCGGCATCAGTGCCGAAGAGCTCGCCGATGCCAAGCGCTACTTGAGCGGCAGCTTTCCCTTGTCGCTCGACAGCAACGGCGAGATCGCCTCGTTCGTCGCCCGCACCTGGTTCCTCGGCCAGGGGTTGGATGCGGCGGCGCGCTACATCCGCGAAATCGAAGCGGTCAGCGAAGCCGACGTACGTCGCGTTGCGGCGCGCTATCTGCGACCGGAGGCGCTGCTCGAAGTCGTCGTCATGCGCGGGGCGGGCGCCCCCTGAACGGCGGCCAATGGCCCGCCGGCGAAAAAAGCCGCGCCCGGCGCGCTCCCCGCCGCCGAGCCGGGTATCGCGAGGTGCCATCACCCCGGCGGTGGCGTTGGCAGTGGTGGGGATGGCTGTCGCCGTCTACCTGCCGGCGTTGTCGAACGGATTCGTCTGGGACGATCCGGTCATTCTCGAACGACAATTGGACGTGTTCGATTCGCTGCGCGCCATCCTCATCACGCCGCGCGACATCCCCCAGTACAGCCCGGACTACTACAGGCCAACGACGACCGTCTTCTACCTGCTCGACCGCTGGCTCGGCGGCGGTGATCCGTTCGCCTTTCACTTCTCCGTGGTCGTCGCCCACGCCGTGGCCTCGTTGCTGGTCGCGGCGCTCGCCGCCTGGCTGGCGGCACCCGGCTCAGCCGCTCTCGGCGCCTTTGCCGCCGGTGCGCTCTTCGCCGTGCACCCGATTCACAGCGAGTCGGTCGCCTGGGCGGCGGGGCGATCCGACGTTCTGGCAACGGTCTTCGCTTTGGCCGTCTTCGTCATCTCGACGCGGCGGCGGATGGGCGGCGCCTGGGTCGTGGCGAGCGGCATCTGTGCCTTCCTCGCCCTCGGGGCCAAGGAGGTGGCGCTGGCGATGGTGCCGCTTCTCGTCGTTCTCGCCTACCTGCGCCGCCAGTCGTCGGGCGAGATCACGTGGCGTCATGCCGGCATCGCGGCGTCGCTGATCGTCTATCTGGTACTGCGAACCCTTTCGATCGGTGAGGTCGTCGGCGCCCAGGCTGGCGAGGCGTCACCGCTGTCGGCTGCGCCGTCCCTGCTCTGGGCCCTGGGTGCCTATGTGGGCAAATTGTTGTGGCCGTTGCCGCTCAACGCCTACATCGACTCGATCCCGCGCGATTGGAAAGCCGTCGCCGGCTTGGTGGCGCTGCTGGCGGCGAGCGCTGCGGCGCTGCGGCGCTGGCGCGCCGGCGATTGGGTATGGCTCTTCGCCCTGGCTTGGTTCGCCGCCGGCATCGCCCCGTCGCTCGCCATCCTGTGGAAGATCCCCGAGGTGCCGATGGCCGAGCGCTACCTCTACTTCCCCTCGGTCGGCTTGTGTCTGGCGGTGGGTGTCGCTGCGGCGCGCGCCGGCCGACCGGCAATCGTTGGTGCCGTTCTGGCGATCGTTCTCACCGCCGCATCGATCGCGGTGTGGTTTCGTTCGCCGGTGTGGCACGACGACATCAGCCTCTGGGAAGACACCGCCGCTCACGCCGTCGTATCCGGCATGGCCTTGCGCAGTCTCGGTGCGGCGTACATCCGTGCCGGCCGAGACGACGAGGCCAAGCCGGTGTTGGAGCGGGCGCTGCAGATGCGCAATCCGGCGACCGGATTGCAGGGCATCTACAGCAACCTCGGCACCATTGAGCTCAAACGGCAGCGATTCGCGGCGGCGCGCGAGCTCTATGAGAAAGCCCTCGAGGTCAATCCCAACGGTGCCGACCTGCTCTACAACCTCGGTCTCAGCATCTTCTACGCCGGCGGCCAGAGCGCCGATGCCGCCGGCGCCGCGCTGCCCCATTTCCGCCGTTCAGCCGAGATCAACCCCTACGACGCCGACGTCGACGCCGTCCTCGGTCAAGTCTACGCCATCCTCGGCGAACCTTCCCAAGCGCGCCACCACCTGCGTCGAGCCTTGGAAAAAGGCGTCCAGCCGGCAACCCGAGCCGGCGTCGAGAAGTTGCTGTCCGAGATCAGCGACTAACGACCCGCAAGAAAAATGGGAGGGCGACTCGCCGACGAGCCGCACTGTCGCCCCGCAGAACAATAGGGGGCAGAGAACAAGAGGAACAAGAGGGACCAGAATTGACACAATATTTGGTGGTGCAATAGCATCAGGTGCATGCGCGCCACGCTAGACATTGATGATGACGTTCTCGCGGCTGCGCGCGGCAGAAGAAGACGGCTGGAGCCCTGCTGTCGCAGTCAAAGACGCCGAATCTTCTCCCTTCGTGGAATGCCCACCTTCCCCCTTTCACTTAAGAGGGATCGCTACGGGCTCTTCATCGTCCCAGCCTCGGCCCAGCCTCCCCCTTTGAAAAAGGGGGACTGAGGGGGATTTTCTGATGCACCTCACCGCGCTCTGCGAAATCCCCCCTAACCCCCCTTTTCCAAAGGGGGGGATGGCTACGCGCTCTAGGCTGACCTGAAACTCCCTCGATGTCGCCTATGCGCTGTTGCCTGGCGGAGTCACCTCATAAGATCGTCGGAGGGGTTGTCAGTCCGAGAGTGTGACCCGAGTTGGCAGTTGTTGATTCATTCTGACCTGGGGGAGACCCGCCGTATTCGGGGGCTCGCCAATGTACGATGCGACGCTCGGGACCATGCTAGGCTTGGGGCACAAAGCACCAAGGATTGTTGGGTCATAGCTGTCACACTCTCGCCCCCATCGTAGCGCCAACGGCCAGAGCCTCCAAGAGAAGTTTCTTCACTGTATGATCCGGCGGTCACCCCGGGGGTTTTGCTAGGCTGAAACTCCGCCTGTTAGAGGCATCTGCGAGGCCGGGATCACCTGATGCACGAGGATGCGACGTGCTGGTTCACCATCGACGCGGAGCGAAACTGGAGCGGTGTGAGGCGCCCGCTGGCAACTAAACGCGGAAGCGGTACTCGCGTCCTTCTTCGCGTTCGCAGTCGGGCGGGTAGCTCTTGCGTTTGTCGGCGAAGTAGCGTTGCCGGTGGTCGCCGTCGGAGTGGCGGTTGAAGGTCAGGTAGAGATTGCGGCGCGCCGTGCCGGTGAGGTTGGGCGCCGAGCGGTGCGGCACGAAGCAGTCGAAGAAGACGGCATCACCGGCGGCGGTCGGGAACGGTTTGAAGTCGACGCCGTCGAGTTGCTCGGCGCGCAGCGGCTGCCAGTGTTCTCCCAGCATGCCGCGGCGGTGGTGGCCGGCGGCGAGCTCGAGGCAGCCGTTGTCGAGCGTGCTGTCGTCGATGGTGATCAGCACGGAGATGAAGTAGGGCGCGTAGTCGTCCCAGCCGGGCTGGATGTCCTGGTGCGCGGCGAAGCCGTCGCCGCCGGGTAGCTTGAAGTTGATCTTGTCTTTGAACAGCACGGACTTCTCGCCGAGTAGCTCGTCGACGCGGGTGACGAGTTGCGGGCATAGGGCCAGTGCGCGCAGATCGTCGTGGAAGTCGAGAAAGTTCTCGATGCGCGAGAGGATGCGGCGCGATGGATCGCGCTGGCTGTCCTCGAGGTAGACCATCTCGCGGCCGCGGGTGGGTGGGCGCTCGGCCAATTCGCCGACGGCGCTGGTGATGGCGTTCATCTGGTCACCGTTGAAGAGATTGCGAACGAAAACGAATCCGTCGCGCTCGAACGCGGCCAGCTCGGTTGTCGAGAAGTAGCTCATGCTCATAGGAGGGCGATGCGGTCGGCCGCGGCGACGTCGACGCGGCGGCCGATGATTTCTTCGCTGGTGGCCGTCTTGGCCAGGGGCTGGTCGCCGCTGGCGACGATCGTGCGCCGGCCGTCGTCGAGATCGATGAGGCAGACGAGCACGCCCGCCGCCGCCGTCGGATAGAGAATCGTGTAGGTGGCGATGCGGCCGTTGCCGGTGGCCTTGCCGTCGACGGTTACGGCGGCGCTCGCTGCCGCCGTTGCCTCGCTCACGTCGCCGTAGTGGAACGGCGCCCGCGGCGCCCTGGCCGACCACAGGGAGACTCCCTGCTTGGTGAGGACGCCGCTCACCGCCGTCACGGCACCGGTCGAGTCCGGCTGCTCGCGCAGGATCTGCGCCATCTTGGCGAGCGCCTGGAACGAAAAGTTGTTGAGCGGTCCGCCGGCGTAGGCCATGCCACCGGTGACGCTGACCTTGCGCCGATCGGCAATCTTCATCTCCGCCATCTGCAACCGCACCGCCGAGGGGAAGCAGGAGTAGAGCTCGAGATGGGTGGCGTCGGCAATCGAGTGGCCGGTGACGCTCTCGATTTTCTCCGCCGCCTTGGTAAAGCCGATGCAGCGGTCGATGTCGCGGCGTTCGCAGAGCGCCAGCATCAGATTCGATTCGACTACCGCGTAGGGATAGAGCCAGCGCGACTTCTCGATGCCCAACTCATCGGCGAGCTGGCTCGACGTGAGAATGAACGCGGAAGCCTGGTCGACGTTCCACTGCGAGGTGTGCAGCTTGGTGTAGGGAAAGGCCAGTATCGGGTTGCCCTCGCCGCCGCGGATCGTCGCCGCATCGATACGGGAGCGATTCCAGGCGTCGGGATTGTCTGCCGCCGTGGCCGAGAGCTCGGCGTAGAGCTCGGCAATCTGATCGCGGTGGACGTCGATCGAAACGCCGCCGGCGGCGCGCAGCGCGTTTTCGATCATGCTGTACTGGTTGACCGGCATGGCGAGGCCGCGCTCGAGCTCGAGGTCGTGCAGGACCTCCTTGGCCGGAGTCCACACGCGGTCCGGCTTGGTTTCGCCGTTCTGTGTGGTGAAGCTCTCCTCGACGCCGAGCTTGGTCGCGCAGCGGCTGCGGTAGCGCGCCTCGCCGCCGGTGATGAGGACGACGTCGTCCTTGCCGCTGGCGATGTCGCGCGCCGCTGCGCCGAGAAGAGTGGTCTGCAGGACGCCGATTTCGGCGACTTCCGTTCTCGCCGCCGGCGCCGATAGGCGCTGTGCGAGGAGTCGGCCGGGATCGGCGTAGGGCCAGAAGCCGCGCGGTACGCGGATCGACGAGGCGCGTGTCAGGATCTCGGGCGCCCCGGCGTCGGCGGCAGCGCCGGCGAGCGCGGCTTGCATGAGATCGATCGGTTCGCGCGCCGCGTTCGGGTCCTCGAGTCGCTGCTGAACCGCGGCGGCGCCGACCAGCACGGGCGTTCTCTTGCCGCTCTCCGACATGCGCTTATCAGCTACCTGCGCAGAGCGGTGAGATCAAACGCGGCGGTCCTGTGCACGCCGCTGCACCGTCATCGACAGCCGGCGGCGCGATACTTAGTCTCGTCGATTTCCTGCGTCCACTCCATCAGCTCTCTGTACACTGCGCAGCGGCGCTCTGTGGTTGCCAGGCGCGGGTCGCTGTCGAGGCCAGCGAGAATCGATTCGCGGCTCGGCGCCTCGCCGGTCTCGCGGATGCCGCCGCCGGCCTCTGTGTCGAGGACGAGGCGTTTGCCGCCGCCGGCGCGCCAGGCCCGCCACTGCGGCAGTGTGCCGCTGGTGCCGCGCCCCGGATCGCCGGTGCGGGCAAAGTTGGCCCAATACGACATCATCGCTTTCGACAGCTCGATACGGCCCGGCTGGTTGGCGGCGGTGAAGATGACGTTGCCCTCGGGGCCGAGGTCGAAGTGGCCGAAGACGAAGGGAATCTCGAAGCCGTGCGCGGCGCCGACCATCTCCGGCAGATGCGAGCCGAGAATCGAGGGTTCCTCGTCCCAATCCCAGCGATACACGTAGGTGCGCGCTGTCGCTGCGGTCGCCCGCGCCTCGGCGGGATCGATGGCGCCGCGCACTACCCACATGCGCGATAGAACCTCGGCAGTGGCGTTGTAGAGATCGGCGTCGCGCTGGCGGGGGAGAATGCCGAAGAGGCGTTTCGTCCACTTCGGGTTGGCAAACATGAACACCTTCTGCTCGTCGCGGTTGGTTCCGAGGATCGCCGGCACGTCGGCCGCGTTGCCCGCGGCGAGGTTGGCCAGTGGATCGCCGGCGCTGATGACGGTTCCGTCGCCGAAGACGTTGGCGACGTGAATGAGGCCCTCGCCGCGATCCGACCGGTAGGCGCCGAGAAGCTCACCGGCGCTCTTGGCGCGCAGGTAGTCGTTCAGCGACTGGGCGCTCATCGAATGCATGGCGGAGATCGCCGCCGCGCGCCCCTCTGCGCCGTCGCCGAGTAGCAAGGCGACGACGGCTTCCTGCGAGCTGCCGCCGACATTGGATGCGGCGGTGCCGGCGAGCTCGTAGGCCTGCTCTGGTGAGGGGATGTAGGTTGCGCCGGACTGCGCGATGGCGCCGTGGAACAACCCGCGCGCCAGTGGCGAGAGCAGCAGCGAGAAGACGTTGCGCGCCCCGGCCGACTCGCCAAAGATGGTCACCCGCCCGGCATCGCCGCCAAACACGGCGATGTTGTCGCGCACCCATTCGAGGGCGTGGATGAGATCGAGGGTGCCGAAGTTGCCTGAGCGCTCGGCCTGAGTGGCGCCTTCGTGCAGGGCGGGGTGGTGGAACCAACCGAGCGGCCCGAGGCGGTATTGTACGGTGACGACGACGACTTTCTCGCTCTCCGCCAGGTTGCCGCCGTCGTAGAAACCGGTGTGGCCGATGACGTTGCCGCCGCCGTGGATCCACACCATGACCGGCAGCGGGGCGGGCTGCGCTTCTCCCGGCGTGTAGACGTTGAGATACAGGCAGTCTTCATCGCCGGCCGTCGTTCCCGCCGGCTGGTCGACGATGCCGCCGAACGGGCTGGCGATTTGCGGGCACGGTGGCGGCAGCGCGGTAGCTGGATAGTCACCGCTCCACCGCGCCGCCGCTCGAGGCGCCCGCCAGCGCAGCGCGCCGATCGGCGGCGCGGCGTAGGGAATTCCCAACCAGGCGAGGTTGCCGTAGCTGCCGCGGACTCCGACGAGAGCCCCCTGTGCAATCGTTCGCCGTGCACTCGCATCGACTTCGTAGGTCGAAACCGGAGTGCGACGCGTGCAGGCGCTGAAGCAGAGAGAAACTACGAGCAACGCCAGCGCACAAAGCCTCGACTTCTTGATCATCTCGACTCCTCCCGCTGCGTACCATCACCAACCACCGCTCTCGATGCAATGACGAGCCCTTTGGATTCGACGATCTTGGAAACGAGCGCGCTGGCGGTTCGAAAACGGCTTGACTCTATACTTGACTATAGAGTGTAGGATGACGCATGAAATCGCAGATGCAGATTGGCGCCGCGGCGCGCGCCGCCGGGGTTCATGTCCAGACCCTGCGCTACTACGAACGGCGCGGCCTGTTGCCGCGGCCGCGGCGCAGCAGGGGAAACTACCGGACCTACGACGACGCAGCGGTGCGGCGCGTGCGGGCCATCAAGCGGGCCCAGCAACTCGGCTTCACTCTCGAGCAGGTTGGCGAGCTCGACCGCATTCGCAGTGGTTGTTCGAGCGCCGGCAGGCTGGAGTCCCTGGCAAAGGAGAAGCTGGCCGAGATCGACGGCAAGCTCGCCGATCTGCGCCGCATGAGGCGCAAGCTGCGCGAGGTGGTCGAAACCTGTGCCTGCGGTGGCGATCCGGGTCTGTGCGACGTCCTCGCGGAGCTCGGCAGCAGCCGGGGAGGGAAGTGATGGGAGAACGCGAACAGCCGGTCGCCTGTACGCTCGGCGAGGCCGATCAGGGGCGCCGCAAGGCCGAGCTCGAAAACGGTTTGGCCGATCTCATCCGCGAGGCGCGCCGACTGCCCGATGGCTATGCGCTGCGCTTCGCCGCCGACCCGGCGGCGCGGCGGGCGGTGGATGAGTTCGTCGCTTTCGAACGCCAGTGTTGCTCGTTCATGACCTACTCGGTGAAAGAAGAGGGGGGCTCAGTGTGGCTGACGATGAATGGCCCCGAGGGGACGGCGGAGTTCGTCGAATCCTGGCTGCCCCGAACCGCGGCAGCGCCGCGCGGCGGCGCCGGCCCGCCTTTTGTCCGCCTCGGCTTGATCGGCACGGCGACGGCGCTCGCGGCCTTCGTCTGTTGTGGCACGCCGATCCTCGGCGCCGCCCTGGCGGCGGTGGGTCTCGGCGCCTGGTCGGCGGCGGTTGCGGCGGGCGTCGACATCGGCGCCAGCGCCCTGCTCATCGCCTCGCTCTGTGCACTTGCCGCCGCCTGGTGGCGGCGGGCGCGGACGAGCCCGTCGTGCGAGGAGTGCTGACATTCAGATCGTCTCTTCACATCGAGATCGCGCGTGCTGCCGCGCACCGCTCACTCGGGCGAGAAGTGCTGAGGTTCAACCCCTTTCTTCGCGGCGTTTCTTGCGCAGGTAGCGCCGCAACAGTGCGAGCATCGTCGAGGCTTCTTGGATGCCGCAGAAGGGCCAGCCGTCGAGCATGAGTGTGGGTACACCGCGAACGCCGGCGGCGTACGCCTGGCGGGTTTGATCGTCGATCGCCTCGCGCAACGCGGCTTCGTCGCCGAGATCGAGTGACAGGTCCAGATCGCTGGCCAGGCGCATCAGTGAGTGGCCGTCTTCGATCGACCGCCCCTCGGCGAAGACGGCCGACCAGACGCGCTCTCTCCAGGCCGGCTCCGCTGGCGTGTTGGCGAGGCGCAGGCTCACGGCATGCGCCAGGCGCGAGTCGATCCACTGTGCCGGCATCCGCGCCTGCACGCCGAGATCGCTCATGGTGCGCAAGACGTTGTCGCGGCGCTGGCCGGTGATCGCAGCGCCGCGCCGCCAGCCGGTGATCGGTGCCAGATCGATCGGTTGCCAGTCGAGCTCGATGGCCATCGCAGAGAGCTCGCCCGCGAGCCCGCCCAGCACGTGATGCGCTACGTAGCAGAGGGTCGACGAGAAATCGTAGTATACCGGAACGACGAACATCGCGGATGGCCTGGCGGATGGCCTGGCGGATGGCCCTGGCGGATTGGCCTGTACGGGTTCAGGCGATCTTTGGCAGTCGGGCCGCGGTACTTCAATCCGCAACGTGATGGTGGCGTGGTCGGCGCAGGTCGAATCCTCCCCAGGGTGTCCACTCGGCCCATCGCTTCGAGTTCCTCTGTCCGCTCTGTTGGACAGGCTCGCTGGTGTCGCTGATTTGGCTCCGGAGTGCGCGGTTTATGGCACGCCTCTTGTTCTCTCCTGCAACGCATCGAACGGCAAAACGCCGCGCAGAGGAGAGAGACAATGGAACAACGATACGATCGCCACTCGAGCTTTCACGCCGTGCCTCCGCTGGCTCACCCGATGCGGCACAGGTCGAGAAGAGCGGTAGCCATGTTGTTATGTGTGTCGCTGGCGTTGCTTACCTCGCGAGGTGCGCAGGCGCGTCCGCAAGGGCAAGCCCTCTGCCGAGCGCGCGTGCACACGATGGTTGCGGCGCAGAGCGTTCGCGCCGCCGAAGAGATGGAGCGCTGTCTGCGCCGCGGCGGCGGTTCGCTTTGTCGACCGTGGGAGACTCCCCCCGACGCCTTGGGGTTTCGCCACATCTCGGCGGATGAACACCGCCTGGCTCGCGGGTTGGCCCGCGTCGAACGGCACGCGCGCGACAAGTTTCCGCGCAAGTGTGTTGGCGACTATGTGAGTTCCTACTTTGCCCCGATATGCGCGCGAGCGCGAGCCGGCGTGTTCGAGGCGAAGTTTGGTCTGACGGAGTGTGTGTATGTCGATCACTCACTGTCGTGGCTGCAGGAGATGTTCGACGAAATGGAAGCCAGCCCGGCGAGCCATGTGTGCAAGTTGCGCGTACTCCATCAAGCGCGCCTGGGCTACCGAGATCTCATTCGAGACGACAAAAGCGCCACCTTCGACAAGCGTTGGAACCGTGCGACGCGCAAGTGCGACGCCGCCGGTATCGCTCTCTACGAAGAACTGATCGACATTGCCACCGCTGCCGCGGTGCCGTTGCGGTTCTTCGATCGGTAAAGTCGGACATTGCTCGCCAAATAGAAGTGTTGAGCAACTGTCATCGTTCGCACCAGCTCGGGATCCATCCCGGGATCCGTGAAGAGGGCGGACTGCTAGCCTGGGGGTTCAAGCGTTCGAACTTGGCGGTTGCGGTCGCGCGCCCGATGACCCAGTGCCGGCTTCCGAAACCGCCGCTTCCCAGCCGCACATGGCCCTGATGGTCGGCGATCCAGCGCTGCACCCGATCGGTTGGGGCGAGGATCCGTTGCCGCCGATGAACAGTCGAGCGGCTCGGTCAACTCAATCTTCGCGTGTTCGCAAGGCGAATCGGGCCCTTTGAGCCGCGCGTGTATCTCGCGCTCCGAGGTGTTTGTCAATCCTTGATCCGGCGGGACGAGAGGGGCTAATAGTCGGAGCTTAGCACTTGATCTAGAAGGGCGGCGGCGCGCTGTTGGCGGCCGCATTGGGGAGGAATTGTCTGTATGGCGATGACGCAAACGAAAAAGCGTCGAATTCGACGCGTGTTTCATTTCACCGTGGCACTCTTGTGCTCGTTTTGGCTCGGCGGGCCGTTACTCGCCGGGGCGGCTTCGGTGAGTGAGGCGGTCGGCCAGGAGGTCAAGGCGAACGGCGACTCGGCTGCCTCGCAGCGGACGATCGACAAGCTCAGTGATGCGACGGAAGATCTGGCGAACGATTACCGGGCCGCGGTGCAGGGGACGCGCTCGCTGGAGATCTACAACCGCCAGCTCGAGAGCTTGATCACCTCGCAGGACAAAGAGATTGCTTCTCTCGAGCAGCAGGTCGAGCGCGTCGCCGAGGTCGGGCGCGAGATCATGCCGTTGATGCTGCGCATGATCGACTCGCTCGAGAAATTCGTCGAGCTCGACGTTCCCTTTCTCCGCGAAGAACGCGGCGATCGGGTTCAACAACTGCGCGACATGATGGACCGCGCCGACGTGACGATCTCCGAGAAGTACCGCCGCCTCATGGAATCCTACTCGATCGAGTACGACTACGGTCGCAAGATCGAAGCCTACAGCGGCGAGCTCGACGACGGCGGCGAAAAGCGCACGGTCGATTTCCTCCGCGTCGGCCGCCTGGCCCTGCTCTACCAGACGCTCGACGGGCAGGAGAGCGGCGTCTGGGATCAGACCGCGCGCAAGTGGACGAAGCTCGGCGAGGAGTACCGAAAGTCGGTTACCGAGGGGATCCGCATGGCGCGCAAACAGGTGGCGCCCAATCTGATTCGCATACCAGTCGTGGCACCGGAGGCGGCACAATGAAGGTCCTGACCAGGTTTCTGGCAGTCGCCGTCTCGATCGCCGTGGCGCCGGTGGCGGCGCAAGAGCCCAAATCGCTCGGCGAGTTGCTCGAGGAGGTGCGGCGCGGTTCGGCTGCCGAACGCGCCGAGGATCGCAAGCGCGAGGAGGCGTTTCGCGCCGCCAAGGCGCAGCAACAACAGCTTCTCGCCGAAGCGCGGGCCAAGAAGTCGGCCGCCGAGAGCAAGTCGAAGCAGTTGGAGTCGGTCTTCGAGCAAAAGGAGCAGAAGCTCCCCGAGCTGCAGGAGAGTCTGCGCCTGCGCCTCGGTACGCTCGGCGAGCTCTTTGGCGTCGTGCGACAGGTGGCCGGCGACACCGCGGGCCTGGTGCGCGACTCGATGATCTCGACGCAGATTCCCGAGCGCACCGAGTTCCTCGATCGGCTGGCGGAAAGCACCGAGCTGCCGTCGCTCGAGGATCTCGAAAAGCTCTGGTTCGTCATTCAACAAGAGATGACCGAGACCGGCCGTGTCGCCCGCTACGAATCCAACGTCGTCGCCGCCGACGGCAAAGAATCGACGCGCGAGGTCGTGCGGGTGGGCGTCTTCAACGCCATCGCCGACGGCAAGTACCTGCGCCTCGACAACGATACCGGCAAGCTCGTCGAGCTGGCTCGCCAGCCGGCGGCGCGCCACGTCGGCTCGGCGGCGGACTTCGCCTCGTCGCAGAGCGGTCTCCAGCCGCTCGCCATCGACCCGTCGCGCGGCCAGATCCTGTCGATGCTGGTGCAGAGCCCGACCCTGGAAGAGCGCATCCGCCAGGGCGGCCTGGTCGGCTACATCATCATCGGCCTCGGCATCTTCGGCCTGCTGGTCGCCCTCTACCGCTTCGTCTACCTCGGTTTGGTCGGCGCCAAGATCAAGGCGCAGCGCAAGCGCGATGAGCACGACAGCGGCAACGCACTGGGGCGCGTTCTGTCGGTCTACGACGACAACCGCAGTGCCGACGTCGAGACGCTCGAGCTCAAGCTCGACGAGGCGATTCTCAAGGAAACGCCGGCCCTCGAACGCGGCAACTCACTGGTGCGCGTGCTTTCGGTCGTCGCCCCGCTGCTCGGCTTGTTGGGGACGGTGACCGGAATGATCCAGGTGTTCCAGGGCATCCAGCTCTACGGCACCGGTGATCCGAAGCTGATGGCCGGCGGTATTTCGATGGCCTTGGTGACGACGGTGCTTGGCTTGGTGATGGCGATTCCGCTGGTCTTGTTGCATTCGCTGCTCAGCGGGCGAACCAAATCCCTGGTGCAGATTCTCGAAGAGCAGAGCGCCGGCATCATTGCCCGGCACGCCGAGGGTGGGGGAGCCGGTGCAGCCTCTCGTTGATGCGTTCTGGTCGATCCGGGATTTCATCGATCTCGGCGGCAACGTCCTCTTCGCCATCATGCTGGT
Organism: uncultured Binatia bacterium (SeqCode); assembly: GCA_965216585.1. Taxonomy (GTDB): domain Bacteria; phylum Desulfobacterota; class Binatia; order HRBIN30; family CADEER01; genus CADEER01. The sequence continues at coordinate 4,151,620 of CBDCGC010000003.1, forward strand.
GACGTTCGTCATGTGGGCGCTCATTCTCGAGCGCTACGTGTTTCTGCGCACGGGATACAAGTCGGCGGTCAAGCACGTTCTCGACGAATGGCACGAGCGCAAAGAGCGCACTTCGTGGTACGCGCACCAGATCCGCCGCGAGTTGATTTCCAAGATGTCGATCGAGCTGAACCGCGGCATTCCCATGATCAAGACGCTGGTCGCGCTCTGCCCCTCTGCTCGGTTTGCTCGGCACGGTGACGGGGATGATCGAGGTGTTTCAGGTGATGTCGGTATCGGGCAGCGGCAATCCCCGGGCCATGGCATCGGGAGTGTCGAAGGCGACGATTCCCACGATGGCCGGCATGGTGGCGGCGATTTCGGGGTTCATTTTCAGCGTCCAGCTCGAACGGCGGGCCAGGAGCGAGACCGAGTGGGTGGCCGACGAGCTCCGGCCGGAAGACTGAGGAGATCGCAATGCGACGCAAACACGTGCAGGCGGAAGAAGAGTCGGAAATCAACCTGACGCCGATGCTCGACGTCGTCTTCATCATGCTCATCTTCTTCATCGTTACCGCCTCCTTCGTCAAAGAGTCGGGAATCGACGTCAATCGCCAATACGCTTCGCAGGCCGAGGAGAAGAAGTCGGCCAATATCTTCATCGCCATCGCCGAGAACGGCCAGGTGTGGATCGACAAGCGGCCGGTCGACGTGCGCGCGGTGCGTGCCAACATCGAGCGCCTGCACGCCGAGAACCCTCAAGGGGCGGTCGTCATCCAGGCCGATCGGGCGTCGAAGAACGGAATCCTGGTGCAGGTGCTCGACGCCGCCAAGGCGGCGGATGTCGAGAACGTATCCCTGGCGGCGGATGAGAACCAGTCGTGATCTTGCGCTACCTCACATCGATCATCGCCTCCGCGTTGATCACTCTTGGCCTCTTCTACCTGATGCAGTCGCTGATCGGCCGCGATGCCTCGCTCGGCTACGAACGGCAGAAGCGGACCGTCTTCGACTTCGTTCGTTTGAAAAAGGACGAGCGGGTCGAGCGCAAGAAACGCGACAAGCCGCGCAAGATCGAGCGCAAGGAGCCACCGCCACCGGCACAGATGCCGGTCACCAAGCTGTCGAAGGCGCCGGTCAAGCAGGTCCTCAAGGTGAACGCGCCGCCGTTCCGCCCGCAGGTGGCGATGGCGGGCGACCCGCACCTCGGCGGCTCGGGCAGCGATTCCGACATCGTGCCGCTGGTGCGGCCGCTGCACCGCTACCCCAGCCGCGCCCAGGCGCGCGGTATCCAGGGCTGGGTGCATCTGCGTTTCGACGTGACGCCGGAGGGGACGACGACCAACATCGTCGTGCTCGACGCCGACCCGCAGGGGACTTTCGACCGCTCGGCCAAGAAGGCGGTGGGCAAATACAAGTACAAACCGCGTATCGAAAACGGTTTGCCGGTCATGCGGCCGGGTGTCGAGGTGGTGTTGTCGTACGAGATGGAAGGATGATGGGACGGCGATGGAGCGACGGGCGGGGCGGCTCGTTCGAATCGATTGGTATGATCCAATCCGGAGGCGAGCCATGCGGGGCTTAGTCCGAACTCTCATCGCAGCGCTTGCGGCGTCGGTCGCGCTGGCGAGCCCCGCTCTCGGCAAGGACGAGAAGCGCCGCGCCAAGCCGAAGCCGCAGACCCGGCGCATCGAATCGACCGGCAAGTTCGCCTTCAAGCGTCTGGAGCGGGCGCAAAAGGCGTTGTCGGAGGGCCGCACCAGCGAGGCTCTCGGCGCCCTCGAGGAGCTGCGCGGTCGCGAGGCCAAGCTCAGCGACCACGAGAGGGCGATGATGTGGCAGACCTTTGCCTACGCCTACTCGAGTCAGGAGCGCTACGCCCAGGCCGCCCAGGCCTTTGAGAAATGTCTGGCCACCGATGCGCTACCGCCGCAGGCGGTTACCAATGCGCGCTACAATCTGGCCCAGCTCTATCTGGTGCAGGAGAACTACGGCAAAGCGATCGAGAACTTCGAGATCTGGTTTCGCTCGGCTGAGAATCCCAACGCCGACGCCCACCACATGATGGCCGCCGCCTACTCGCAGGCGGGCCGGCCGCGCGAGGCGCTGCCGCACGCCAAGAAGGCGATCGCCAAGACCAACTCGCCAAAGGAGTCCTGGCTGCAGTTGCTGCTCTCGCTGCACATTCAGTTGCGGCAATTCGGCGACGCGACCGGCGTGCTCAAGAAGCTCATCGCCGTCTATCCCAAGAAGACCTACTGGATGCAGCTGGTGTCGGCCTACACCGAGCTCGACGACAAGAAAAAAGCGCTGGCGACGATGGAGCTGGCGGAGCGGCAGCGCTTCCTGGCGTCGGAGAACGAAGTTCGCAACCTCATCCAGCTCTACCTCTACAACGATCTTCCCTACCGCGCGGCGCAGACCATTGAAAAGGCGATTGCCGGCGGCCGCCTGCCCAACAACGCCAAGAATCAGGAATTCCTCGCCAACACCTGGTTGCACGCACGCGAGCGCGACAAGGCCATCGCGCCGCTCGAACGCGCCGCTGAAATGGCGGGCAACGGCAACCTCTTCGTTCGCCTCGGCCAGGTTCACCTCGCCGAAGAGCGCTGGGATGCCGCGCGCACCGCCCTCAACAGGGCGCTACAAAAAGGCGGCTTGCGCGACACCGGCAACGTGCACCTCATGCTCGGCATCGCCAGCGCCAGCGAGTCGCGCTGGAAAGAAGCGAAGAAGGCGTTCAGCGCCGCGCGGGGCTACGACAAGTCCGCCAAGTCGGCATCGCAGTGGCTCAACCACATCGAGGAAGAGCTGACCCTCGACGAGTACGAAGAATCCCTGAAGAAGGCCGCCAACGAAAAGAACGAAGAAGAACCCGAAGAAGCCAAGCCAGCCTCCTGACCCACCAATCACGAATCACCATTCACGAGTCACCAATCACCAATCACCATTCACGAATCACCAATCACCACTCAAGGAGCTCCCATGCCCATCAAGCACGACGCCGTCGGCGCCAAAGGCGAGCCCGGGCGCATGTCCTGGACCTCAAAAGACGCGATTCTCTACGCCCTCGGTGTCGGCGCCGGCGCGGCCGACCCGGTCGGCGCCGAGCTCGAGTTCACGACGGAGAACAGCAAGGGTATCGAGCAGCGCACCCTGCCGACCTTCGGCGTCGTCCTCGGTGCCGGTGGCAGTGTGCTGAGTGCGCTCGGCGAAATCGACTGGACCAAGCTCCTGCACGCAGAGCAGGGGATCACCCTGCACCGCGAGATTCCCGTCGAAGGCGAGCTCGAGGCAGTGTCCGAGTTGACCGGTATCTACGACAAGGGCAAGGGGGCGCTCGTCCAGATGGAGTCGCAGGCGGTGCTGGTCGGCGACGGCAAGCCGCTGATGACGACGCGCACGGGAATCTACCTGCGCGGCGAAGGCGGTTGGGGCGGTGAGCGCGGGCCGTCCGCCGGCGGCAACGCAGCGCCCGAGAGCGCTCCCGACTTCACGGTCACCTACGAGACGCGCACCGACCAGGCCCTGCTCTACCGTCTCTCCGGCGACCGCAACCCGCTGCACTCCGATCCGTCCTTTGCCGCCGCGGCGGGATTCGACAAACCGATCCTGCACGGACTGTGCACCTACGGATTCACCGGCCGCGCCCTGCTGCATACCCTATGTGACTCCGACCCAGCGCGCTTTCGATCGATGGATGCGCGCTTCTCCTCGCCGGTCATGCCGGGAGAATCCCTGGCCGTCGAAATGTGGCGCGATGGCGACGGCGCCATCTTCCAGACCAAGGGATCCGACGGAAGGGTCGTCCTGCAAGGCGGTCGCATCACCCTCGCGTCTTGATTGATCAGCCGTTCGTGAAAGCCGAGTCGATGTCGCGCGGAACCGCTGCGCCACGAGACGTCGCGGGCAAGGCTCCCGCTCTTCGAGCGGTCACATGAAGTTGCGAGTGTGTAATGCTGACAGCGCGGCGGCGTCGGCGGCGGCGAAGCCGAGCTTCTGCAGTCGTTGGGTTCGGCCGCTGTCCATCTCGCGTGTGAGTGCGCTTACGGCGTCGTGGCCGCGACCGATCTGATCGGGACTCCAGCCGCCGGCGGCGAGGAGAACGAGTGAGTCGAAGACCTCCTCGTTGAGTCCGGCCGTATCGCGCAGCGCATCGTGGCGATGCTCGATGGCGGCTGCGAAGCGGGACAGCATCTGCGGCTCTTTGCGGGTGTGGCGCAGCAGGTGGGCCATGGCGAATGCGACGTGCCGCGCCTCGTCTTGCGATGTCAGGCGAAAGATCTCAGCGCTGCACGGGTCGGGTGCATGGCGGCGCAGGAAGGCCAGCAGGTTGACGAAAGTGCCTTCGCCGAGCACGCTCAACAGGAACGACGCCGTTTCGAAGTCGGGTTCCTCGATCAGGGTCTGCAGCGAGGACTGTCCGCCGGCGGTCGACGAGCCCAGCTCGCGGCGCCGCAGCAGGGCGCGGCGCGTGAAGACCTCGATGTGGCGCGCCTCGTCGGCGGCCTGGATGGCGAGCACTTGCATGATCTCGCGAAAATGGGGGTGTACCTGCGAGGCGAAGCGGGCCGGTACGATCAGCGCCGCGGTTTCGTTTTCGATCAGATAGGTCAGGACCTGCACCAGCGCGTCCTCGACCTCGTCGGGATGGTTCAGCGGCGCCGTCCAGGGAATCGCCTGATCGGGGTGCCACTGCGCCGCCAGCGCCTGGCGGTAGAGCTCGCCGGCGTCGTCGGCCCACACTTCTTCCTTGCGGTCGAGGTGAAAGCGGAAGTGCGGCGTGCCGGCCTCGACCAGGGCGCCGCGCGCGGCCAGACCCCAGCGCGCCGGCGGCGCGTCGGCGACGGCGCCGGCCTGCGATGACAGCGCCGATCCGGCGCGGCTCGCTCCTTGCCGACGCGCCTCTCCGGCGCTGCCCTTGGCGATGAGGAGCGAGGTCTCGTCGTTCACCACCTCGTGGCCGCGGGCGCGGCACCACGAACGCAGATGGATCTGCAGGTGCGGTGCGCGGCCGCGGATCTCGAGCTGGTCGCCCGGCGCCAGGCCGGCGAGCGCCCGCTCGATGAGGAGGTGGCCGCCGCGTTCCAACTCGAGTGCTTCGAGGTCGACCGCCGCCGTCGCGGTGCGTGCCGGCGCCGTCAGCGGTGTCGCTCCGCGAGATTGGCGACGAAGTCGTCGACGGTGCCGAATCGATCGATGGCGTGTTCGAGCAGAGCGTAGCCCTCGGTGCGACCATCCTTCCACGCCTTGAGACCCTCCAGGTCGAGGAGCGGTCGCACGCTCTCGTCCTCGTACGACATTCCCATCAGCAACTCCCGGAAGAGGGCGATCGATCCCTCGGGCGCATCGTCGAGGACGGTGAAATTGCAGTGGTCGTAGCTCCCGGTTTCGCCGATGATGCGGGTGGCGCTGGTCGGCATCGTTCCTTCTTTGCTGAACAACAGGTGATTGCCGTCGATGACGCAACAGGCGTCGACCTCGCCCTTCATCAGAGCCGCCGCCGCGTCGCGTTCGCCCCCAATGTGGTCGCCGTGTTTGCCGGCGAGGACGTCGAACGCCTTCACCTCGAAGTCGCGGTTGCGCGACAGTCCCTTCTCTTCGATGTGCAGCAGCGGGATCAGCGTCGCTTGTGGTGAATCGTGGGCGCCGACACCGACGGTCTTTCCTTGCAAATCCTCGGGCGAGTGAATGTCACTGTCTTTGCGCGCGATGATCAGTGAGCGCAGATCGCGATCGCTGTCGCGCATGGCGATCGCCTTCGCCCGCCGGCCGCAGGCCTGTGCGGTTCGCTCCACCTGCAGCCACGCCAGTGGCGAGTTCCAGGCGACGTGGTAGGCGCCGGCAAAGTGTTGCTCGACCTGGCGCTCGTAGTTCGAGTACAAGATGAAGTCGAAATCGAGCCCGTGCTCGGCGAAGTAGTTCTTGAACCCCTCCCAGATCGTCACGACCTTGGGGGCGTAGGCAACCGCTCCCATCAGCAGTGTGTCGCTCATCAATCGTCCTTCCGCAGCGCGCAGCGCCGCCGGTCAGTTGTCCTTCAACGGGTTGTCAGTCGAAGAGCTCCATTCCGCACAGCAGGCGGCCGATGAAATCGTAGAGCTGATCGCTGGTGGGCGCCATGACGGTAGCGGCGCGGGCATCGCGGAATCGGCGTTCGACGCCGACCTCGCGGCGGAAAGCGGCGCCGCCGCATACCCGCATCGCCGTGTCGAGGACCTGGATTGCCGCTTCGCCAGCCGCCGCCTTGCACTCGAGGACGCGCAGGGTTGCGTCGTCTCTGCTCGTCTCGACGGCGTCGATCGCGTCGAGCCAGAGGGCGCGCGCCTTGTCGGTTTCGATGCGCATGCGCGCGATGTAGGCGCGGATCGTCGGCAGCTCCGCCAGGCTGCTGTCGCGATGCTGGTGACGGGTCGCGGCGGCGTGGGCGCAGGTTGCCGTCACCGCCGCTTCCATGAAGCCGACCGAGCTGGCCGACGAGAGGAGAGTGAAGGTGGGCAGCACGGTTGCGAGCATGATCGACATGCCGTCGCCGTCGCCGCCCAGCCGCGCCGCTGCGTCGATCACCACTTCGCTCGCATCGACCGGAAAGGAGTCGTTGCCGCGCAGTCCGAGCCCGTCGAAGCCGCCGCGAATTCGAGCTCCGGCAGCGGACGAAGGAACCAGCCAGAGCGTACAGCCGTCGCCACCGCGCGCCGGTCGCGACGACCAGACGTAGCTATCGGCGTGGTGAGCCGAGGTTACCCAGCTCTTTGCGGCAGCTAGCTCGACCGAGCCGGCGCGCTCGCTGGCGGTGCCGAGAGGCGCCCAGAAATGCGACCGCGACCCCGCTTCGCTGAAGGCGAGGGTGGACAAGTGCTCGCCGCGCGCGATCGCCTCGCGGGTCGGTCGGTCGCCGTAGGCTTCGATGGCGGCGACCCCGCAGTAGTGCATGGTCAACACCATGGCGCTCGAACCACACTCGCGGGCGATGCGTTCGATGACCTGGCAGGCCTGTCGCAGACTGAGCCCGTGGCCGCCGACTTGCGAACCCGAGATCAGGCCGAGCAGCCCGTTCTCCCGAGCGGCGGCGATCGTCTCGGCGGGAAAGGCCGCCTCGCGGTCGACACGATCGGCGTGGCTTGCAGCGACAGCGGCAGTCTTCTCGGCAGCGGCGGTGTTGTCGAATTCCAAATCCAGAATCCTTTTTCTTTTTCGAGTTCATTACACCGCGGGGCAAGTGGAAGCCACCTGCCAAGCGCGCCGGTCTGGGTGGTGGCGGTCAGCGGATGACGTCGAATCTGAGAACCCTCACGGGCAGCCGTTGAGGGCGGCGTCGACGGTGCGGATGAGGTCGCCGATGCCGATTCTTCCGTCGCCGTCGGCGTCGCAGGCGAAGCAACCGATTGGCGGGTCGCCGCTCAGGGCGAAGCCGACGCAGCGCACGATGTCGCCGATCGACGGTCCGCCGGCGGCAGCGCAGTCGCCCGGACACTGCGGCCTAGGCGGGGTGATCGAAAAGGCGGTGACGGCGCTGTCGCCAAAGCCGGCGACGTAGAGGTTGGCGCCGTCCGGTGAAAAGGCGAGGCCGCTGGCGCCGGCGAGGCCGTTGGTGTCGGCGCCGGAATCAAAGTGCGCTTGGCGAAAGGCGAGGGAGCCGGTCGCCGGCATTCTCTCGAAGATGGCGATCGAGCCACCGGCGAAGCCACTCGCCGCGATCAACTGGCCGTCGGGCGACACGGCGACGCCGGAGGTGCCGCGGATGCCGCTGACGCCGTCACGTCCCTCCACCTGCGAGTCGACGAAGGACAGGCCGCCGTCGCGGCGATCGCGGGCCAGGGTGACGACCGAATCGGAGCCTGTGCCGACGAGGACGATGCCGCTGCCGTTGGCGACGTAGAGGTTGTCGCCGTTCCTGTTGATGGCGAGCGCCGTCGGTGCGATCAGGTCGGTGGCCATCTCGCCGTCGCGCACGATCTGGAGCTGCGGAAAGTTGGGAGAGGTATCGTCGCGGGCAAACGCGAGGACTGCGTCGTCGCCGCCACTGCTGGTGTAGAGGTGACTGTCGTCGGGCGCAAAAACGGCCGCGGTAGGGGTGGTGAGCGCTGGCATGGTACCGCGAAAGACCAGCTCGTGGCTGTCGGGCATGACGTTGAAGAGAATGGCAGAGCCGCTCAGCAGCGACAGGGCGACGGCGATCGTGTCGTCGGTGGAAAGGGTGACGAAGGCGACGCCGCGCAGGTCGGCCGGGCCGTTGCTGCGGTCGACGGTGGCCAGCGCCGTCAGCGAGCCGCTCAGCGGATCGCGGCGCAACGTGTGGATGGCCTCGGCGCCGAAGTCGGCGATCAAGAGCAGCGAGCCGTCGCTGTTGAAGGCCAGAGAGGTGGGACGCGAGAGAGCGCCGGCTCCTTCGCCGCTATAGGATTCGGCGAAGGTGAGGGTGCCGTCGGCGGCGCGCGCGAAGATGGCGAGGTTGCCGCCGCTGAAGCTGGCGGCATAGACGTGGCGGGCGTCCGGCGCGACGGCGATCGCCGCCGGCTGCTGCAGATCGGTGATGCTGCCGCCGTTGTTGCGTTCGACGGCGAGAAAGCTCAGCGCCGCGTCGAAGACGCCGATCGCCGCATCGGCGGCGCCGCTGACGTAGACGTGCGTTTCGTCGGGACCGAGGACGATGTCGCTGCTGCGACCGATGCCGAGGACGCCGTCGCGGTCGTCGAAGACGGCGCGCCCGAAAGAGAGCGCGCCCGAACCGGGGTCGCGGTCGACCGAGGCGACGCTGCCGTTGGTGGCGCTGGCGACGTAGAGGCGCCGGCCATCGGCCGAGATGGCGAGGCGTGATGGCCCTGCCACTCCGCCCTGTGGGGGTTCGTCGTCGAGCGTGCCGAGCGGCGTCAGGGTGCCCGCCGATGCGTCGATGGCGAAGATGGCGATTTGATCTTCGCCGCCGGCGGTGGCGTAGAGATGTGCGCCGCCGGGTGCGACGACGAGGTCGCCGGGCGCGCTGAGGCCGGCGGTGTCGACGACGTCGAGCAGGGTCAGGGCGTCGCCGCCGGCGCGAAAGATCGAGATCGATGGGCCGCCGCTGCTCGCCGTGAAAACGAGCTCGCCGCCGGCGCTGGTGGCGACGGCATAGGCGCCGCCGAGACTTTGCAGGTCGGCGGCGCGCAGCGTCTCCTGGTGCGTCAGCCCGCCGTCGCCGCCGGCGGCAAAGGTCGCCAAGGCGTTCGAACCGACGGCGTAGAAGGAGCCCGTTTCGCCGCTGATGGCGATGTCGAGGATGGAGGAGATGCCAAAGTTGGACGCCAGCAAATCGACGAAACGCAACTCGCCGCTGTCGCCGTCGCGCGCGTAGATGGCGATTCCGGAACGGCCGGCGACGTAGAGGGTCCTCTCGTCGCCGTCGAGCAACAAGCGCGCCGTTGCCGCCAGACCGGCGACACCGCCGCTGCTGTCGTGGTAGGTCGCGACCCGACTGAGGCGGCCGCTGCCGCCGTTGCGGGCGAAGAAGACGAGCGCTCGGTCGTCCGGCCCCGCCGCATAGAGGTCGCGGCCGTCGGCGCTGATGGCAAGGGCGCTGACGCCGGCGAGGCCGGTGCCGTTGAAGATGGTCTGCAGCGGTTGCGCGACGGCGGCCGGCCCGGCCGTTGCCGGGTTGGCTGCGACGATCAGCGATGCCAGCGAGGATAAGAGAAAGGCCCGGCGCATGCCGTCATTCTAGCGTACGCCCGAGAGGAAAACCCAGGGTGAAATACGCTTCGATGCGCTCGTCGCTGCCGAAGCCGACGGCGATCTCGACGGGCAGGAACATCGTGTCGAGGCCGAGGCCGATGGCGCCGCCGTGCTCGATTTCGAAGTCGTCTTCGAGCGCATCGAGGTCGGCCCAGACGTTGCCGGCGTTGTAGGCCAGTGTCCCGTAAGCGCCGCGGCCGAGGCCGAGCGGCAGATTGAAGAGGCGGTAGCGGTAGGAAAGAGTCACGACCGCCGACTCCGAGCCGCGTCGCTCTTGCCGATCGAAGCCGAGAAACGAGCCCGGTCCGCCGAAGAGGATTTCCTCGTACGACGGCAGGCGACTGCCGAGAGCACTTTGAACCCGAACCTCGGCTGAAAGAGTGTGGCGGTCGGCGGGGCGAACGTGTTGGGCGGCGCGCAGGGTTGCCCGCCAGAAGTCGCGGTCGGCGCCCCAGGCCGCATCGGCGACCTCGATGCCGAGCTGCAGGCGCGAGCCTTCGGTGGGAAAGGGGAAGGCGTCGAGGGTGTCGAGATCGGTGTGAAGGAAGACGCTGCCGACGTTGTCATCGGCGCCGTCGACGCCGAAACGCGTGCCGCGCTCTGCGAAGTCGACGCGCTTCCAGCGATAACCGCCCGTCACCTGGCCGACGTTGCGCAGTGAAGTGCCGGCGCCGAGCTCGGCGCCCCAGTAGCGGTCTCGGAGCGAGCCGAGACGGCGCTTGCCGCGGAAAACGTCCTGCTCCTGGTCGCGCACGAAAACGCGCGGTTTGACGAAGAACGCCGAATCGAAGAGGTGGTATTGCAGGTACGAGATCTCGCCGCCGAGGACGCCGCCGACGAGAACGTCGGCCGAGAGCACGGAGCGCGGGCCGCTCAGGCCGTTGACCGAGAGGTTGGCGAGACCGACGATGTCGTAGAGATCGTCGTAGTGGATGCCGACGCCGACGGTGTTGGACTGCCGCTTGTCGACGTGCAGGCGCAGCACGTGACCGCCGTCCGGCTTGGCGACGGCGGCGACACGCACGGTGTCGAGAAAGTCGCCGCCGAAGATGTTGCGGATCTTCTCGTCGAGCTCGGTGCTGGTCAGGCGGTCGCCGGGCTCGATGCCGATCGAGTGCAGGAGCGCCAGGTCGCGCGTGTCGGCATCGCCGGTGAGCTCGATTGCATCGATGCGCAGGCGTTGCTCCGGTGCGGTCCGCGGCGAGCGGCGCAGTGGTACGGCCGTGCCGCCGATGGCGACGCCGGCGAGCTTGCGGATTTCGCCGATGCGCTGGCGCACCGCCTGCTCGCCGAGGGCGATGAGCTCGGCGCCGCGTTCGAAGTCGGCCGCCGTCAGGTCGCCGAGGTCGGGTACGACGACGATGTCGGCGAGCTCGCGCTGTTGCATCGTGCTCTTGACCACCTGCAGCGAAAAGGCCTGGTCGGCGACGGCAAAGATCGAATCGAGATCCTCCTTTTTCTTGAGCGGGTTGGAGATGTCGATGGCGATCACCCGCTCGGCGCCCATGCCGATCACCGTGTCGACCGGCAGGTTCTTGACCAGCATGCCGTCGACCAGCAACTGGTCGTCGAGGTCGACCGGCTCGATGGCGCCGGGGATGGCCATGCTGGCGCGCATCGCCTCGGCCAGGGTCAGGCGCGAGCCGTCGAGGATGACCTCGGTGCCGTCGACGATGTCGGTGGCGACGGCGCGGAAGGGAATCGGAAACGAGTCGAAGCTCTTGGGGGCGCCGAGTGTGGCGACGGTGAAGAAATTGGTGATCTTGTCGCCGCGCGAGATACTGCTCGGCAAGACGACGTCGAAGCCGCGGACGACGAAGTCGAAGACGTAGCGCGAGGAGCGCCGTTTTTGCTCGAAGAAGAGCGAGCGCCGATCGGGGTCGTCCTTGAAGATGTCCTGCCAGTCGATGCGCCCGATCAGCTCTTCGAGCTCGTCGGGCGAGTAGCCGAGGGCGTAGAGTCCGCCGACGATCGAGCCCATGCTGGTGCCGGCGATGAAGTCGGGTACGATGCCGTTCTCGCGCAGCACCCGCAGGGCGCCGATGTGGGCGAAACCGCGCGCCCCGCCGCCGCTCAGGGCGAGGCCGAGGCGCCCCCTACGGGCCGCGCCGAGGGCCTCGGCCGCGTGCGAAGGTGCCGGAAAAACGAGGAGAAACGCGAGGAGCAGGATGGAGGCGGCGGCCATCGCGCGATCTTATGGGTTTCGCCGCGGCGGCTCCAGGTCGGCCGCCGGGGCGCCAGCCGTTTCGCAACCATGGCGCTGCGGGCGCCGCGCCGGAGGGGGATTGAAATCCGCGCGGAGAACGATCATAAGACCGCCCCAGGGGCCGTTTGTGGCCGGTTGTAGCGCCCGTGAAGGAACGCATCGTTGCCGCGCACCGGGATGCTGGCCACTGGCCCCGACAGTCTCGACAATTCGTAGCTCGGCAGGACGGCGCGCCGCAGCGGCGTCTCTGCGGAAGGGTAGGCAGATGGAATCAGGGGTCATGGTCGAAGCGCAGTCGCTGGCCAAGCGTTTCGGGGCGACGCGGGCGGTCGACGATGTGTCGTTCCGGGTTTCGCGCGGCGAGATCGTCGGCTTTCTCGGTCCCAACGGTGCCGGCAAGTCGACGACCATGAAAATGCTCACCGGCTACCTCAACCCGAGTGCCGGCAGTGCCGTCGTCGGCGGAATCGACGTCGCCGACGATCCGATCGCCGCCAAGCGGATGGTCGGCTATCTGCCGGAGAGCGCGCCGCTCTACGACGAGATGATGGTCGCCGATTTCCTCACCTACGTGGCGGACATCCGCGAGGTGAGCGGCAGTGAGCGCCGCGACCGCCTGGAGACGATTTGCCGTCGCTGTGGCCTCAGCGACGTGCTCGGCAAGAACATCGGCCAGCTCTCGAAGGGATACCGGCAGCGCGTCGGCTTGGCACAGGCGATGGTCCACGACCCCGACCTGTTGATTCTCGACGAGCCGACCTCGGGTCTCGATCCAAATCAGATCGTCGAGATTCGCGAGCTGATCCGCGAGCTCGGCCGCGAAAAGACGGTCATCTTGTCGACCCACATTCTGCCCGAGGTGCAGGCGAGCTGCGATCGCATCATCATCATCGCCGACGGCAAGTTGGTCGCCGACGATACGCCGGACATGCTCTCCGGTGGCGGTGCCGGTGCCGTCATCCACGTCGTCGCCAAGGGAGGTGGCGCCCAGGAAATTCTCGCCGGCGTCAGCGGTGTCACCGGAATCTCGTCCCTCGGTGCCGAGTCCGGTGGCGAGGCCTTTCGCCTGCGCTGCGCGCCGTCGCAGGATCCGCGCGAGGCGATCTTTCGCACGGCCGTCGAGCGCGGCCTGGTGCTGCTCGATCTGCACCGCGAGCGCGCCTCGTTGGAGGACACGTTTCGCCAACTGACGACGGTGGAGGGTGGCCATGCGTAACGTTCTGTCGGTTTGCAAGCGCGAGTTCCGCGCCTACTTCGACTCTCCGGTCGCCTACATCGTCATCGTCGCCTTTCTCGCGGTCGCAGGCTGGATGGTCTTTTCCACCCTCTTTCTCATCGACCGGGCCGACCTGCGCTCGTTCTTCGCGCCATCGCCGTTCTCACCGTCGATGTTGCTGGTGATCCTCGCACCGGCGATCACCATGCGCCTGATCGCCGAGGAGCGGAAATCGGGAACCATCGAGCTGCTGTTGACGATGCCGATGCGCGACGCCGAAATCATCAGCGGAAAATTCCTCGCCGCCCTCGGCCTGGTCGCCGTCGCGCTGGCGCTGACCCTGGCCTATCCGATCACAGTATCCTTTCTCGGCGATCTCGACTGGGGCCCGGTGATTGCAGGATACATCGGACTGTTTCTCTTTGCCGCCTCGCTGCTGGCGATCGGAGTGTTGTGCTCGGCGCTGACCGAGAACCAGATCGTCGCCTTCATCGTCGCCTTTCTCATCTCGGCGGTTCTCTACTACATCTATTGGTTGCAGTTTTTCGTCCCGACGTGGATGTCGTCGCTGGTCGAGTTCATCTCGGTGAGCTTCCACCTCGACAACCTGGCGCGCGGCATCGTCGATTCGCGCGACGTCCTCTACTATCTCACACTCACCGCCGGGTCGCTGTTGCTGGCGACGCGCGCCCTCGGCCGGCACCACGCCTAGGGTGGGAGGGGAGCCATGGCGAAGAACACATTCGATCGCTCGATCCTGACTCTGGCCATCATCGGCAGCTTGATCCTGCTCAACATCCTCGGCCAGCGTTACTTCGGCCGCCTCGATCTGACCCGCGACCGCCAGTTCACGCTCAGCTCGGCGACCGTCGACACGCTGCGCGAGCTGGACGATCCGCTGACCGTGCGCGCCTACTTCACCAAAGACCTGCCGGCCCCGTTCAGCACCAATGCGCGCTACGTGCGCGACCTGCTCGAGGAATACTACAACGCCGCGGACGGCAACTTGAGTTACGAGATCATCGATCCGATGGCCGAGGAGACCGAAGAGGACAAAGAGAAGAAGAAGGACGTTCGCCAGGACATTTTCGGTCGCGCCGTGCGCGAGCCGACCAGCGTCGAGCGCGAGCTCGGCGGGCTGGGCATCACGCCGGTGCAGGTGCGCGTCAACGAGGGCGACAACCTCGAAGTGAAACGGGCCTACATGGGTATTTCGCTGAGTCACGGCGGCGAGCGCGAGGCGATTCCTGTGGTCCAGGACACGGCCGGGCTGGAGTACGATCTGACGACGTTGATTCGCAAGCTGGCGCGCGAGGATCGCCCGAAGGTCGCCTTGCTGACCGGCCACGACATGCCGGACACGCGCAGCGAGCTCGGCCGGGCGCTCGGTCTGCTCTCGCAGCTCTACGACGTGAGCATGTTGAACATGTCGGAGACGGCGGCCGTGCCGGAGGAGACCGACGTCGTGCTCGTCGTGTCGCCGCGGACACCGCTTTCCGAAGACGAGCTCAGGGCGATCGATTCTTTCGTCGTCAACGGCGGCTCGCTCGCCGCCTTCGTCGATGCCGTGAACCCCGACCTGCAGACGATGCAGTCGACGGAGGCCGACCACGGCATGTCCGCACTGCTCGAAACCTACGGTGTGCGTATCGATCCCGGCCTCGTGCTCGACGCCGAGAGCGCGACGATCTCCGTCGCTCGCCAACAGGGGTTCATGCGCATCCAGCAACCGGTTCGCTACCCCTTCCTGCCGCAACCGGAAGCGCTCGACTCGGATCATCCGCTGACCCGCGGTATCGCGTCGGTCGTCTTTCCCTTCATGAGTCCGCTGGCGATTGTCACCGGTGCCGGCGCCGGTGTCGCCGTCGATGCGCAAACGCTGGTCAGGAGCTCGGCCAAGAGCTGGGTGCACGAGCCGCCATACGATCTGTCGCCGTTTCGCCGCTGGACCACCGCCGACGTCGGCCAGCAGGGCGAACGCACGTTGATCGCCGCTCTGTCCGGCGTGCTGCCCAGTCACTACGGGGTGACGCCGGATGGCGAGGCGGCGGAGTCGCGCGTCGTCGTCGCCGGTGGCGGTATGTTCATCGCCGATCAGTTCTTCGCCCAGGGCAACGAGGCGCTGCTGCTCAACATCCTCGATTGGTTGGTGCGCGACGACGCACTCCTTGCCGTGCGCTCGCGCGGTCTCAAGGCGGCGCCGTTGGACGAGGTCAGCGACGCGAGCCGCACTTTGATCAAATACGGCAACATCATCGGCGTGCCGCTTTTTTTGGTGCTCTACGGTCTGTTCCGCTGGCGCCGCCGCGAGGCGCGGCGCGCCGGTGTGTCGTTGGCGTAGACCGACTGGGTTGTGCCGGCGTGGAGTGCCGAGAAGGAGCGTAGGGGAACGCAAATGAACAAGTCGACTCTGATGGCTCTGGTGGTTTTTGCGGGCTTGGCGGTGGCGACCCTCGCCACGTTGCGCGAGAAGCCCGAGCGCGGCGTTTCACGGTTGTCGCTGGAGCACGTCGACGCCGCGGCGGTCGACAAACTGGTGCTCGGTGAGGGCGAAGACGAGGTCGCGCTCGAGAAGAGCGATGGGGTGTGGCGGATCGACGGCGTGCGCGCCGATGGGACGGCCATCGATCGCGTCGTCGAATCGCTGGCCGCGGTGCGCTCGAGCGATCTGGCCTCGCGCAATGCCGAGCGCTACGCCGATCTCGAGGTCGACGACGAGAAGGGCAAGCGCGTGCGCGTCTTCAGCGGCGGTGAGGAGCTCGCCGATCTGGTCATCGGCGGTGCATCACAGGGCGGCGCCTACGTGCGCGCCGGTGACGAGGTCTACACCGTGCCGCGTCTGTACCGAGCGAGCTTCGCCAGGGATCGCTCCGGCTGGATCGAAAAGCGGGCCTTCTTCGACGACGTCGAGGACGTGGAGAAGGTGCGCGCGACGCTGGGCGGCGAGGCCTTTTCGATCGTCGAGAAGGACGGCGCCTGGGCGCTGGAGGACCCCTCGCTGTTGCCGGCCGATCAGCGCTTCGACGCCGACCGCGCCCAGCAATGGGTGCGCTCGCTGGTCACCCTGCGCGCCGCCGAGGTGTTGGAAACCGAGCCGGAGGACAGTGGCCTGGCGCAGTCGAGCGACAAGGTAGAGTTCTTCGTGCGCGGTGACGCGGCGGCGCGCTCTCTCGTCTTCGGCGGCGGTGACGAGACCAACGTCTACGCGCGCTCGAGCGAGCGCCAGCGCGTTCTGAGTTTGCGCGCCGGCAACGCCAAACGGGTGCGCCTGTCGTTGGCCGAGCTGCGCGACATGAGCGTCGTCGAAGTCGATCCGGCACGGGCTTCGCGGATCGAAATCGTCGACGGGGAGGAACGCCTGATCCTCGCCAAGGGGGATGCCGGCTGGTCGATCGCCGAGTCGAGCCAAGCGGTCGCCGACGACTTCGATCTCGACCAGGGCGCCGTCGCCCGCCGGTTGGCGGCGATTGCCCGCCTGGCAGGCGTTGCCGAGGCGCCGGCCGGTGTGGACAGTGCGAGTGCGACGCAGATCGTGAAGATCACCCAGGGCGACGACGTCGTCAGCGTCGCCTTCGGCGGCGAGAGCAAGCACGAGGAGCGCGACGTCGTCGAGTCGGTCGGCGGCGGCAAGACCTATCTGGTTGCCAAGTCGGCGCGCGACCGCATCGTCGCCGGACTCGACTCCTTTGCCAGGCGCGAAGCACCACCGGCAGGCGGCCTCGGCGGCATCGACCCCGAAGCGTTGAAGAACCTCCCCCCCGAAGTTCGCGACAGCTTGCTCAAAAAGATGGCGGAAGAACGCCAGCGCGAGGAAATGATGAAGCGAGCGCTGGAAGCCGCGGGAAAGTAGCCCCCGGTTTCGCTACGCACTTTTGCTTCGGTTCGGAACGCACCTGGCGACCCGCCGGTCGCCCCGAAAAAACTGAGCCCCCAGGGAGGGCGAGGCGCCGGCGAGCCGCCGTGTACGTCAGAAATTGCAGAAATTGGAGAAATTGGGGACAGGCACCTATTTCGGTCCAAATTCAGTGGAAATCTAAAGAGTTACAACCAATTAAAGGTGCCTGTCCCCCTTTTTCCCTATGGTGTGGATCGAGCCCACCTCTCTGGGGCTGTCGCCTTGTGTGGACCTGATCGCAGTGGCTGAGGGCGGAAACATCGAGGGTCGCGACGATCACATGGGTGGCATCGTCATCTACGACGTCACTGACCCGCTGAACCCGACCAGAGTGGCCGAGGCGGCGACGGCGGGAACCGACAACGCGCTGGAGTTCATCGTCCCCAGCCAGCCACTGGTGACCGTGGATGCGGGTACTTTCAACGGCCCGTTCCTCTTCTCGGTCGACGGCATTGGCGCCATTCAAAGCGAGGACCGCTTCGGTGTCTTCCGCATCTTCGAGCTCAGGCAGCAAAACGGGGAGGTCGAGATCGTGCCGGTCGCCTCACGAATCGTGAACCAGTCGGCGAACAGCTACGCAGCGCTCAACAGCGGCGACCCGCAGTCGACGATCCTGGGGTCGGCAATCGATCGCGTGCCCAATGACGTGGGTGTGCCGATGGGAGTTGCGGGGTTCGGCTCGCAGATCGCCTACGTTGCGAACAACCCCTTCATCGGCATCCAGGCCATCGCCTTCGATGACTTCGTCACCGAGCCCCTGGCCGTAGCGCAGGTCGACGCGACGATGCTCGGCATCTATCGCGACGTCGACACGCTGGGCAACAAGGTGATCGCTGTTGCGCAAGTCGACAGCAAGAGCCGCATGCAGATCATTGATCCGGGGCTGGCCGGTGTGATTGCGTGGGAGGAGTCACCTACGGGCAGAGCTACATCGGTGCTAGGCGTCGAAGGTTGGCAGGCTCGGCCCGAGCTCGGCAGTGAGGAAACGGTAGTAGTCGACTTGGCGATTGCCAGTGGACCGGGCGGCTTGGGTGTATTCGCAGCGAACTCAACGGCGGGCTTCTTTGATCTTTCGGGTATCGGGGGCGTCGGGACAATTCGGACCAGTGGCCGACCGTCGAGCGTCTTTCCGCAGCCTGCACTGGGGTTGGTTGTGGTTGCGGACGGGGCAGCGGGTGTGTCGATGGTCGATCTTCAGACACCTGGGTCATCGCGTGATAGCGATGGAGACGGTGTAGACGATAGAGTCATCGCGCAGACCGAAATTTCTGGGGAAGTAGTTCGGAGTGTGCTCGCGTACAACGCCGGTCAGTCCAGCGTCGTTGCGGTAGCGGCCGGAGCTGATCGGGTCTACCTGTTGGACCATGGACCCGCAAACTCGAGTACGGCGGTTGCAGATCCGCCCCAATGCGGCGCGTCGAACCTCGCCGATTGCTGTGGCGAAACCATCCCCTCTCTGGGGTCTGCGGCCAACCAGTGCCCGGTGAAGGGCTTTCCCGTCTCAGTAGCAGGGCTCCCGATATCGAGCGAGTGCTGCGCATACGAAAACATCGGCGACATGTTGGAAGTCGTTGCGCGGAGGGACGAAGAAAACAGTGGCAACGCCGACCACTTCCTAGTGGTTCGGGATACGGACGGGCTGCTGGTTCACGAGACGGGGATCGGTTTTCAATCTGGCGAAACTGAAAAGGTTGTTCCATGGCCGTTGGTTTCGATGAATGCTCCAATTGAACTGGCAGTTGGTAGGTGTGGGCGGAAGTTCACTGTCCAGACCGAAGCGCGAGTAGACGAGCAAGTGGTCTCGAGCTCGGGTGTGTTGCCCGTGTTCGTCGATGATTGCCGCGCGCGAAATACTGCAATTTTGGGTATGAAGACCACAAATGGCCATCCGGCTTTCCAGATGTATGTAGATATTTTGGACGCTGTTTCAATGAAGATATGCGCGAGAATCGAGGATGGTGTCGTAAGCTACTCTGCGAGTGGATTTGGATTGGCGGATACCTTCTCGGATCGCTGTGCTGTGCAATGTGTGAATAACTGGTTCTCAAATCTGTTCATTGACTACGCTCACTCCGGGGATACTGACAATCCGCTCGGTCGAGCACATGAGAGGGCAGGGGCTACGTCATTGGTGGGAGATGAGCAGAAGCCACCCGAGGGCGTGTTTGCTTCGTTGGGGACTGCTTTGCTGATGCTTGAGTATGTATGGGCCGAAAATGAACTTCGTGCGATGGGGATGGCCGCATGCTCCACAACCCTGGAGGGGGACGATGATCTACTTGAGGAGGTAATTGCGGATGGAATCGTATCGAGCCCAAGGTTGGGGCTCGTCCGAGCAGTTCTGCGCGGGATTGTTGTGCCTAGGCTGATTAACGAGTCCCGACAAATGGTGTTGGACGGAATAGAGATTCCTAACGACGGTCAATGTGGGAACTAGGGTAGGATGAGGAAGATGAGATCAAGATCGCGAGAGTTTTTCCTCTGTGCAGTTGTAGCAGTTCTTCTCGGCGATCTCCCTGCGGATGGGAGTTCGACGACTACGGTATCTGGAACATTGTCCGGATCGGACGTTTCGAACTTACTGGTTGTGATGATTGAGGGGGTTCGGCCTGGTGGCACAGGAGAAGGTGCCCCCAAATGGAGTGTTGTTGGAGAAACGATTTCAAGCACCTCTGGTAGCTATGAGGTTGTGGGCAACCCAAGTGGAACTGAAGTCGTTGTCGCGGTGGGGTACGGCGCTCCTGTGTACTATTCGACAGCCACTCTCTCACTGCAGGAAGGCATTTCTTCCTACGTTCAGAATCTGTCTGTACCTCCTTTATCAGTGGATGGAGAGCCCTCTCTTCAGATCAAGGTCGTGAAGGATGGGCAAGAGATTGACTACAGGAAGATCGCCTACTTTGTGTCGGTGTTCGGGCCCGTCGACGAAGTGGCTGGCCGTCTGATCATCCTCGGGAGACCGGCCTATCCATTTTTCGAAAATAGTGCGTTTGGCCTTCCTCCAGGAGGATATCTGGTGAGATGTTCGCTGGACGTGGACGGTGTGGCTACTGGAGTGCATGAGAACGTCGTGTTAGGCGGTGAGAAGGTAGTTACTACATGCGAGTTCTAGGAGTATATTGTGTAAGACTTGCATGAATCCGTATCAGTTACTGAGAATATTATCTATGTATGGACTATTCATTCTAGCGTGTCTTTTGTATACGCATTTATTAAGTCAGATACGCACAGTTCTAGGTGTTGCTAGGTAGGATGGTATTGTCAATCAAAGCGAGCTGTGTATGGACTATGGCACTTGTGTCGCTGGTCTTGGGCTATTCGGACGCGGTTGTCGCCAGCGAGCTTGGTGACGAAAATATCTCCATCCGCGGAGTAACCCTCCGCGTCGCGCCAGCTGACCCAGCCGACCAACTCATCCGCCCGCGTAACGCTCCTGTGATTCTCACCACCCGTGTCGAGGACGGCGCCGGTGTGGACGTGACTGCCGATGCGCTCTTTGCCGACACGGTCGTGCGCGGGCACCTGAGCGGCAACGGCATCAGCCAGGACATCTCCGCGCCGTTGGGAGCAAACCTGGAGATCGGCACGACTACCGAATCTTTGGGCGATCTGTTGGTAGGTCCGCCGCTGCTCGAGCCGGGGAACTACACCGTAGGCGATCTGCGCCTGGTCGACTCCTCGGGGGCTGTGGTGCTGGTGGCTTCCCCCAGCGCGCTCACCATCCGGGTGGTGGAGCGGGTGATCGTGCAGAGCTTGTCGACGCGCCCCTTGTCACTCGATGAGATCCGCGAGCGCGGGATCGTCATCGGTGACGATAACTTCACCGCGTTCTCGTTCACCTTCGGCCTCGGCACCGACTCCGATCCGGTGCAGATCGCCTTCGATGCGCTCTTTCCCGCCGATGATGAGGTGCCCGAAGAGGGTGACATCAATTTCTCCTTCCCGCCCGATCCGGCCGCGCTCGAGGTGCCGGCCTTCGACGTGACCGGCCTGGTGCTGAAGATCCCGCCCGGGTTTCCGCCCGTGGACATCCCGCCGATCCCCGGCGTGCTGGTG
Organism: uncultured Binatia bacterium (SeqCode); assembly: GCA_965216585.1. Lineage (GTDB taxonomy): Bacteria > Desulfobacterota > Binatia > HRBIN30 > CADEER01 > CADEER01. Next base: position 4,172,680 of record CBDCGC010000003.1, read on the forward strand.
GTGCCGGGGAACATCGCGTTCTTGAACCAGTTCTTCGAAGCCGTCCTACTCGTCTCCAACGTCACCCCGCCGGGCAGCAACCTGGTGATCACCTCTGCCGCAGCGGAGCTGGAGCTGCCGCTGGGGGCAAACGGAGTGGTGGACGACCCGGCTCTGCCAAACGAGGCCGACGACCCATTGCGCCCGGCCGAGACCGAGGAGGCGCAGAGCCTGCACGAGCTGTGTGAACAGGCAATCGACCCGCTGCTGTGCGCCGAGGTCAGCAACGCCGCCACCGGAGAGCCGGCCTTCGGCCCGGGCGAGGAGGGGCAGGGGCTCTTTCTGGTCGAGGGGCGCTCGGTGGGTACGCACCGGCTGAAGGTGACGATCAAGGCGGAGTTGCAGATCCCCGGCCAGGAAGCGGTGCCGCTCGAGGGCACGGCCACCGGAACGGTGCTGGTGCGCCACCCGACGCTCAGCATGTCGATCTCGCACCCGGAGGTGGTGCGGGCCGGCGAGACCTACTCGGTGTTCATCACCGTCCACAACGTAGACCAGGAAATCCCACCCACCGACGTGAGCTGCGTGAAGGTGAACCTCGACCCGAACAAGATCAGCGGCGCGACGCTGGTGGCAAACTCCCACACCGACGGAAGTCTGTGCGGCGGCGATCCGCCGCTGGGCACGACGGTGGTGCCCACGCTGGATGCGGGCGACGCCGAGGTGGTGGAGTACCAGTTCATCGCGAGGAGAAACGGGCGGGTGACCGCCTCGGTGTTTGCGCCCGAGCCGGGAGCGAGCCTCACCGGCAGCTTCGTCTTTCGCACCGGGGTGGGAGATCTCGACGTCCCGCTCTCCCCCGACACGCTCATCCTGCCGCCCTATGCCCACGATCTCCCCGACGCCTTCGTCGCCGAGGCGCTGCGCGTGCTCGGCCTGGCCTACAGCGCGGCCAGCGCCCCGCCCGAGCATAACGTCGGTCTGTCGAGCCCGATTTCGGCCGAGCTGGTGAGGATCCGCGCCCTGGAGCTGGCCGAGGCGGGTTTGCGGGTGAGGATCGGCGAAGCGGGTCGCCGCTCGCTGATGGAGCTGTGGCTCGACTGGGCGGGGAACGAACAGGCGGGGGCGGGTTTCGACGAGGTCATGCGGCTGTCCAGAGCAGGGCATGACCTGGCCGAAGCGTTGGCCCAGGAGCTCATCTGCCAGGCGGGCGAGACGGGATGCCCAACACTAGAAGAGCTGCATGCGGACTTCGGCGCCGCCGAGGCCTACCGCGGTGATTACATCTCTGTACTGGCGACGGGGGACGTGAGTCTATCCGTCACAGACTCCGGCGGCAGCGCTGTCTCTGGCTGTGCGGGCAGCGCCGCGGCGCAGGCCAGTGGCCGCTGTGCCGATACGAATACGGCAATCGAGCGCGAGATCCCCGGCGCCAGCCTGCTCGGCTTCGACGACGGCGTCGATTTCAGTGGCGAGCTGGCGGTGATCGGCCGCGACCTGAGTATAGAAGATCCTGCAGATCAACCACAACATCAATAGCACGCCCAGGGTAGCGGGCAGCGGTACATTGACGATCGGCGGTAGCCTCGAGTGGCTGGGTGGGAATCAGGAGGGCAGCGGCAGCACGATCGTGGCGCCTGGGGCAGTGCTGAGCATTAGCGGAGGAAACACGAAGAAACTGATTGGGAGGTCGCTGGTCAACCATGGCGTTGCGACGTGGGCGAATGGACGCGTCGATCTTCACAGCCCAGCGGTGTTGACGAACACCGGGCTGTTCGAGATCCAAGGGGACGATTCGATGTTTGGTTTCGGTACGGTTTCGTTCGCAAATCTCGGTGTGCTGCGAAAAGCAGGCGCCGACTTGACGAATCTGAGCATCGGCAGTGGATTGTCGAGCCCGGGGAGTATTGAGCTACCAATCGGGACGCTGCGTGTGACCGGGTCGCTGGCTTACTCAACGGGATCAGCCCTCGCGATTCAAATCGGCGGCACCGCTCCCGGCACAGGTCACGGGCGGATGGAAGTCACCAACACGGCCACTCTGACCGGCGCCTTGGCGATAAGCCTCGCCCCCGGCTACGACCCCGACGTCGGCGACACCTTCCTCGTGCACACCTGGTCGTCGCGCAGCGGTACGTTCGACAGCATCACCGGGCTCGACATCGGTAATCAGAAGACGCTGGTTCCGAGCTACCAGAGCAATGGGCTGTTGTTGACCGTCGACGGGCCGACTCCGACGCCGACGGAAACGCCACCGTCCACGCCGACTCCGACGGTGACGCCGACACCGCTGCCGACCTCGACGCCGACGCCGACGGCTAGCGCGACGCCGACCGGTAGTCCGTCGCCTACGCCCACGCCGACGCCTTGAGGAGTTGTGCGGGCTTCGCCCGCGGTTGTCAGTTGTCAGCGGTGGTTCGGTTGTTCCGGTGGTCCGGTGGCTCGTCGGGCGACTCGCCCTCCCGACTTGGTTGGGTTGTTTTCGGGATCCGGTGGTCCGGTGGCTCGTCGGGCGACTCGCCCTCCCGACTTGGTTGGGTTGTTTTCGGGATCCGGTGGTCCGGTGGCTCGTCGGGCGACTCGCCCTCCCGACTTGGTTGGGTTGTTTTCGGGATCCGGTGGTCCGGTGGCTCGTCGGGCGACTCGCCCTCCCGACTTGGTTGGGTTGTTTTCGGGATCCGGTGGTCCGGTGGCTCGTCGGGCGACTCGCCCTCCCGACTTGGTTGGGTTGTTTTCGGGATCCGGTGGTCCGGTGGCTCGTCGGGCGACTCGCCCTCCCGACTTGGTTGGGTTGTTTTCGGGATCCGGTGGTCCGGTGGCTCGTCGGGCGACTCGCCCTCCCGACTTGGTTGGGTTGTTTTCGGGATCCGGTGGTCCGGTGGCTCGTCGGGCGACTCGCCCTCCCACTTTGGTTTCAGGTTTCGAGCTCCAGGCTTCAAGTTGGTTGGGCCTGTCTACCTGAAACACGAAGCCTGAATCCGCATTTTCTGACAACTGGCAACTGACGACTGGCAACTGATCCCGGTGGCTCGTCAGGCGCCCTCACGAGGTGTGCTTGGTGTGCGTCCTGGGTGACGGTTCACTGCGGAGGGTGGCGCTCGCGCCAGACGAAGGAGATCATCGAGATGCCGCCGATGGCGGCGGTGGCGAACCAGACGATGGCCATGGCGTGGCGTCCCCCCTGGGTGAGAAAGGCGACCGTGCCGATGCAGCCGTAGATCAGTGCGATGGTGCCGGCGATGGCCCAAAGCATGTGCCAGAAGCCGTCCTGATGGTCTTCCGATTGGTTGGTGGGATCGTTCACGGGTCGATCGTGCCGGTTTGTCGCTCAGCCCGCAAGAATGCGCCAGGAGATGGCCAGGGCGGCGGCGGCGCTGGCGAGGATGGCCGGCCGCAGGGCGCCGAGCAGCACCTGGGTCTCGGCTCCGTCCATGCGTGCGGCAGTCTCGAGATTGCGCGGTAGGCCGCAGGCAAAAAAATAGACGAGCCAGGTCGCGACCGGCAGTCCCAACGCCACCGCCGAGCGGAAGGCGGCGAAGGGCGACGGGGAAGCGCTGCTGCCCGGCAGGAGAAAGGCGGCGGCGGTCGCCGTTGCAACCGTGAAGAGGGCGGCGTTGCGGCCGGGAAAGCGGGCGCGAGCGAGCGCTACGGCCATCGGCGTGGCGAAGAGCGTGCTCATCGATGTGGCGCCGAGCGCGATGGCCAGGTTCGCCCAGGTGGTCGGGGGATCGCCGCCGCGGTCGGCCTGAGCGGCGACGGCGATCGATCCATCGAGAAGGTCGAGCAGGGCGGGCAGGAGGACGAATGCCACGAGAATCGTGCACGCCGGTGCGCACATGAGCCAGGCTCGCCGCGCTGGGTAGGCGTTCATCTCGGTCCGTCAGTGCAGCATCTGTTGTCGCGCATAGCCGAGCAAGCGGCGGGCGACCGGGCGTGGGATCGATGTTACGGTCGAAGCGAGCAGGCGATTGAGAAAGCCGGGAATGCAGACGACTTCGCCGCCGCGCAGGCCATCGATCGAGGCGTCGACGACTTCCTCGGCCGACATCCAGGCCGACTCGGGTAGGGAAGACGCATCGATGTCGGCGCGCCGTTGAAAATTGGTGCGGGTGAAACCGGGACAGAGCGCTTGGATCTGTACGCCGCTGCCGCGGGTTTCCTCGCCCAGGCTCTCCGAGAACGACGTCACGTAGGCTTTCGTCGCCGAGTAGGTTGCGGTACCCGGTCCCGGTTGCATGCCGGCGAGCGACGAGACGTTGATGATGGCGCCGCGGTGGCGGTTGAGCATTCCCGGCAACGCCGCGCGGGTCAGGCGGACGAGGGCGAGGACGTTGAGACGGATCTGCTCCTCTTCGCGTACTGGATCGAGCTCGGCGAAGTTGCCCATGCTGCCGAAGCCGGCGTTGTTGACCAGGATCTGCAGTTGCTCGTCCGCTTCGATGGCACGCTCGACTTTTTTCAACGATACCGTCTTGGTCAGGTCTGCGGTGATGACCTTGACGCCAACCGAATGCCGGTCGCGCAGCTCGGCGGCGATTTCCTCCAGTCGCTCCTTGTTGCGGGCGACCAGCGCCAGATCGTAGCGGTCGCGCGCCAGTCTTCTGGCGAAGGCCTCACCGATGCCGCTCGAGGCGCCGGTCACCAGGGCTCGCCTGCCTGCTACGTTGTCTGCTGCCTTCTTGGCCAAGACTCACTCCTTTCGCTGTACTTCGCTAAGAACAACAATCTCGGGGCATTCTCGCAAGTGCCCGGCGTTTCTGATTCTATCACCTGGTGTTCTTTGCGGAACGATGAAACCAGGCAGCGACAAGATCTTGATCCGCGCCGAGCGAGCGCTGCAGCGGGCGCAGTCTCATCTGGCGGGCGGCGGCTACGAGCGCGCCCTCGAACGCGCATACCACTGTATCGTGCATGTGGCACGTGTGGTGCTCAACGAAAACGGCGAGAGCGCCCGCGCGCACGCTGCCGTCCTCGAAAAAGTACAGGGACTGTTAGCCGGCGACCTCGATCTCGTCGCCGGCGCGCTGCGCCGCGGCTTGGCTCTGCGAGACGCGGACGAGGGCGCGATCAGCGATGAGGACGCAGAGTCGCTGGTGGCGCAGGCTGCCGCGGCGCTGGATTCCGTGCGCCGGGTTTTGATCCAGGGACACCCGCGAGAAGAAGGAGAACCCAATGTTCGTCGTCACGAATCGAATCCCGGTCAACGAAGCCTTTGAAGCCGAGTTTGAGGAACGCTTCCGCAAGCGGGCTCATCTGATCGACCAGTCGCCGGGTTTCATCCGCAACCTGGTCCTGCGCCCGGTGCAGCGCCGCTTCAACCACCAGACCGGCGAGTGGGAGGAGAAGGAGGAGCGCGGCTTCTACCTGGTGCAGACCTACTGGCAGTCGGAAGACGACTTCTGGGCGTGGACGCGCAGCGAGTCTTTTCGCAAAGCGCATAGCAACCGCCCTCCGGCCGAGATGTTCGCCGGCCCCAACGTCCTGGAGATTCACGAGGTCATCCAGGATACCGCTGCCCGATAACGGCGGCGAAAGTGCGCAACGGCATGGCATCTGCCGTGCCGAGTGCGTTTGGCGCCGCTGCGGCGCTCCGCAGGTCCCGCCGCAAGTGGCCCGGATGATGCCAAAGCCCTTCTAAATCAAGGTGGTGGCGCACCTGAAGTGCGCTGTCGCCAGGCGCAGTGTCGCAATTCTGTTCACTCGCTCGTTGTTGTTGTGCCGCTCGGATGATCCGTACGGCTACGCCCCCTGTCAAACGGTGATCTTTCGTCTGGCATGGCACTTGGAAGGATAAGGGGCAGTAGGGGAGACACCATGACAGAATCCATGCAGCATACCCTGGAGGGGCGAGCGGGAAATCTCTTGCCGCAGTGGGCGTCGGTCAACCGCGTCGTGCTCGATCTGCTCAAGCACTACGAGCCGGCGTTCAACGTCAAGCGCATTGCCACCGGCCTCGATCTCGATCCGGTGGTGCCGCTGACCTGGGGCGACCGCGCTCTGCTCAAGCGGGGCTTCGGCGGCATTCTCGGTCACGCCGTCAAGAGTTCCTCACCAGGTGGCTTCGTGGTGGTCCGAACGACGCTACGCGAGGGGTTCGTGACGTTCACGGTCGGCGAGAACGGCGCCGCCACCGACGACGACCGCGTCGAAGAGCTGCTCAAGAATCCGCGGCTCTACTCCGACGATGATCTCGCCATCGCGCGTGAGATCGTCACTGCCCACGGTGGTCAAATCGGCATCGATACCGGCGACGGCTTTCACTCTTGTTGTGTCGTTCGCCTGCCGGGCGTGGCGCTCGAGAACGCCCGCCTCAGCGAGGAGCTGGAGGAAAGCCGGCGCGACGGCCGCGAGCTGTTGGCGACGCTTTCCTACGAGCTGCGCACACCGCTGCACGGCATCATGGGGTACACCGATCTGCTGCTGGAGGGCACCTTCGGCCCGCTGACGCAGGATCAGGGCGACACCGTGCGCCGCATCGACCAGGGTGCCAAGGAGCTTCTCGGTCTGGTCGAGCACGCGATCGACGCGCGCAGCGAGGACGGCGATCATCTGGTGCTCGGCGCCGGCGTCGAGCTGCCCCAGCGACTGCAGAGTTTTTGCCAGCTCGCCATCGAGGCTCTCGACTGCGACACCTGTCTGGCTTTCGTCTGGCAGCCCGCCAGCGAAGTCTTCGTTCCCGCGGCCGGCGGTGGTTTGCCGTCGCGCGGTCAGGAATGGCTGGCCAACACCCGGTTGACGGGTGCTCAGGTGGCGCGCCTGCTACCGCGCGATCAGGGCACCGGGCCGGTCATCGTCATGGAGCCGCGCGAGCTGCTCTCCGACGCGGTGTCGAAAGCGCTGGGGCTGCACTCGGTTTGTTTGTTGCCGGTGCATCGCAACGGCGAGCTGCTCGGAATGCTGATGCTCGGCTATGCGCGGCGGCCGTATGTGTTCAACGCCGAGCACCGGCACTTTGCCGAAGGCATCAGTGATCTCGCCGGCCTGGCGATGGAGAACTCACACCTATCGGAACAGATCGATCAGGTTCAGCGCGTCACCGCCGAGTTCGTTTCGACGATGTCGCATCATTCGCGAATACCACTCAACATCATCATCGGTTACAGTGATCTTCTGCACGAGGGGGAGTTTGGTCCGCTTTCTGGCGAACAGAAAAGTGTGACCCAGCGGCTGCGCGCGACGAGCCGTGAGCTGCTTGAAGTGATCAACCGCAATCTCTCACCCGACCAGCCGGAGAGCCGGCATTACGACGCGTAGGAGGCTCAGATGCTATTGGCATGGGTATCAGAAGTGCACTGGGATCCGGAGCTCGATCAACCGCAGGAGCGGAAAGTCGAGGCACCGGTAGCGAAGGCACCGGCGCGCCGCACCGTGCGGACGCACAGCGACAGCGTCGACACCGCGGCGCCGATGGTGGCGGCGGGCGAAGCCTGGTAGAGACTCGGACGCCGTCCGCTTCTCAGAGTAGCCCGAGCTCCAGCTTCGCCGCCTCGGACATCATTTCCTGGTTCCACGGCGGATCGAAAACGACCTCGACCGCGGCTTCTCGAACCCCGGGGAGGCTCTCGATCCGCATCCGCGCGTCGGCGGCGATGACGTCGCCCATGCCGCAACCGGGGGCGGTCAGCGTCATCTTCATGTCGACGCGACTGCCACCGTCCGACGATTGCTCGATCGATAGATCGTAGATCAGACCCAGCTCGACGATGTTGACCGGAATCTCCGGGTCGTAGACGTTGCGCAACTGGTTCCAGATCAACTCTTCGCTGATCGGCTGGTTGGGGTCGAGCTGCGCGCCGCTGCCATCCTCTTTGGCTACTGCCTTGCCGATGGCGTCGGCGTCCTTGCCGGAGATGCGATAGAGCCCGCCGAGCGTCGGAGTCTGGATGGTGTACGTATCGCCCAGCGACTGCGTGATGACGGCAGGCGTCCCCTCTTTCAGCGTTACGGTGATTCCGTCGGGAATCATGATCGCATCGCAGTCGCGCGAGATTTCGACTTCTTCGTAGGGGTGCATGTGCTACTCCGTAGTGACCGGATCTTCTTTGCCGGCGATCGCCGCGCGCAGGGTGTGCCAACACAGCGTCGCGCACTTGACCCGTGTCGGAAATTCGGAGACACCGCCGAAAATGGCGAGCTTGCCGAGATCTTCGCCGTCGTCGCTGTCTCCCTTGGTGACGAGCTCGTGAAACTCTGCGAAGAGCGCCTCGGCCCGTTCGGCCGACATGCCCTTGAGGGTCTCGGTCATGACCGATGCCGAGGCGGTCGAGATGGCACAGCCCGAGCCTTGGAAGGAGACTTCGGAGACGGTGTCGCCGTCCATCTTGACGAAGACCTCTACTTCGTCGCCACAGAGGGGGTTGTACCCCTGAGCCGACCGGGCGGGGTCGTCGAGCGGGTGAAAGTTCCGCGGCCGTTTGCTGTGTTCGATGATGACCTCCTGGTAGAGATCGCGTAGCTCTTCGTTCACGAGAATACCTCGATGGTGTGGCGCACGGCGCGCTCGAGCGCGTCGATGTCGTCTCGGTTGTTGTAGAATGCCAGCGACGCGCGCGTCGTCGCGGGAATCGAATAGCGCTGCATGACCGGCTGAGCACAATGGTGGCCAGCGCGCACGGCGACGCCGCTGCGGTCGAGGATGGTGCCGACGTCGTGTGGGTGGACGCCGTCGATGAGGAAGGAGAGCACGCTCGCCTTGTCGGCGGCAGTGCCGATGATCTTGACACCGTCGATGGCGCTCAACCGCTCGGTGGCGTAGCGCAGGAGGTTCTGTTCGTGGCTCTCGGCGGCTTTCCAGTCGAGTGCTTCGAGGTAGTCGACCGCGGCGCCGAGTCCGACGACGCCGGTGATGTTGGGTGTCCCCGCTTCGAACTTCGCCGGCAACGCGTTGTAGAAGGTCTTTTCGAAGGTCACGACGCTGATCATGTCGCCGCCGCCCTGGTAGGGCGGCATCGCCTCGAGCAGGGCGCTCTTGCCGTAGAGCACGCCAATGCCGGTTGGGCCGAACATCTTGTGACTGGAAAAGGCGTAGAAGTCGGCGTCGAGGTCGCGTACGTCGACGCGCATGTGCGGGATCGCCTGAGCGCCGTCGAGGAGGACGGGAATGCCCCGTTCGTGGGCCGCGGCGATGATCTCCTTGACCGGATTGACGGTGCCGAGAGCGTTGGAAACGTGCACCATGGCCAGCAGCTTGGTGCGCGGGCCGAGCAGCTCGAGCAACTCTTCGACCTCGAGCTCACCGCGTTCGTTGATCGGTGCGACGCGGATGACGGCGCCGCGCTCGCGGCAGACCATTTGCCAGGGCACGATGTTGGAGTGGTGCTCCATGGTCGTGAGCACGACTTCGTCGCCGAGGTTGAGCGCCGGGCGGACGAACGAGCTGGCGACCAGATTGATGGCCTCGGTGGTGCCGCGCACGAAGATGATTTCCTTGCGGTCGCCGGCGTTGATGAAACGCTGCACTTTGTCGCGGGCGCCCTCGTAGGCCTTGGTCGCGCGCTGGCTGAGCTCGTGGACGCCGCGATGGATGTTGGCGTAGTCGCGCGCATCGAAGCGGGCGACGGTGTCGATGACCGATTGCGGGCGTTGGCTCGATGCGGCGTTGTCGAGAAAGGCGAGTGGGTGGCCGTGGATTTCCTGGTCGAGAATCGGGAAGTCGCGGCGCACCCGGTCGACGTCGAAGGGCCGGGGCAGGACTCTTGCTTCAGCACTTGCCGGCGCGGTCATCGATGTTCTCCGCCACTGATGTCGCGCAGGCGCTGCTCGACGCTGGTCGCGAGATCTTCACGCAGCTCGGCAATGGGGACGCGGTCGACGACTTCGTTGGCAAAGGCGAAGGTGAGAAGGGCGCGGGCGCTGCTTTCATCGATGCCGCGCGCCCGCAGATAGAAGATCGCGTCTTCTTCCAATCGGCCGGTGGTGGCACCGTGTCCGCACTTGACGTCGTCGGCAAAGATCTCGAGCTGTGGCTTGGTGTTGATCGTCGCATCGCCGGAGAGCAGGAGGTTCTTGTTGAGCTGTTGGGCATCGGTGCGCTGTCCCTCCGCGCGGACGATGACCTTGCCGTTGAAGATGCCGGTGCTGGCGCCGCCGAGAACCCCTTTGTAGAGCTCGGCGCTGTTGCAGCGGGGGGCAGCGTGGTCGACCAGGGTGTGGTGGTCGACGAGCTGCTGGCCGTCGAGCATGTAGAGCCCGTCGAGGGCGCAGTGCGCGCCGGGTGAGGCGAGGCGGATGCGAATGTCGTTGCGGTTGAGGCGAGCGCCGAGTGCGATCGAGACGCTGTGCAGGCTGCTGTTGGTGTCCTGCACGGCGCTGATGTCGGCGGTGTGGTAGGCGGCCGGCGATTCTCGTTGAATCTTGACGTGGGAGAGGTTGGCGCCTTCGCCGGCGATGATGTCGGTGGCGCAGTTGTTCCAATAGGCGCCGTCGTCGAGACCGATGTGGTGCTCGATGACGTCGGCGCGGGCGCCGCGACCGGCGCTGATCAGACAGCGCAGATGGTAGGCGCCACCACCGTTGCCCGAGTGCGTCGCGAAGACGAGGTGGATCGGTCTGGCGACGTCGGTGTCGGCGTCGATTTGCAAGAAGGCGCCGGCGCCGAGGAAGGCCGTGTTGAGCGCGACCAGGCTCGAGCGCTCGAGCCCGGCGAGTGCGTCGAGGTGAGCGGCAACGGCGCCGCTGCGCTCGGCCAGGGCGTCGGCCATCGACAGCACGCTCAGGCCGGTGTCGGCGACGCTCGTCGAAGCGGCAGCGTCGAAGGCACCGTTGACGAAAACCAAGCGCACGGCATCGCTGCCGGCAGCGCATAGATCGGCCACTCGTTGGTGTTCGGCAGCGCCGGGGAGCCCCGGTGCGGCGACCGGCAGGTCGAGCTCGGCGAGGCGGCTGAGGTTGGTGTACTTCCAATCTTCCTGCTTGGTGGTCGGAAAGCCGCCGCCGTCGGCGAAACGCGCAAGCGCGGCTTCGCGCAAGCCGGCCGGCGCCTGCGGCAGAGCAGGCAGCACCGTGCTGAAGAGCTGTCGCTGGTTGTCGATGTCGTTGCTCATGGCGACCGCATCAAGCGCCGGCGCGCTCGAACTCCGCGTAGCCCTTCTCCTCGAGCTCGAGGGCGAGGTTCTTGTCGCCCGAGCGAGCGATGCGCCCGTCGACCAGGACGTGCACATAGTCGGGTACCAGGTAGTCGAGCAGGCGCTGGTAGTGGGTGACGACGAGGACGGCGTGGTCGTCCTGGCGCAGCGCGTTGACACCCTCGGCGACGATGCGCAGGGCATCGATGTCGAGGCCCGAGTCGGTTTCGTCGAGGATGGCGAGGGTCGGTTCGAGGATGGCCATCTGCAGGATCTCGTTGCGCTTCTTCTCGCCGCCCGAAAAGCCCTCGTTGACGGCGCGGTTCTGAAACTTGGGATCCATCTCGACGAACTTCATCTTCTCTTTGAGCAGCGCGAGGAAATCCATGGCATCGAGCGGATCCTGCCCGCGGTGGGCGCGCACCGCATTGAGCGCCGTACGCAGGAAGTAGGAGTTGCTGACACCGGGGATTTCGACCGGGTATTGGAAGGCGAGAAAAACACCTTCGCGTGCGCGTTCCTCAGCCGGCATCGCCAGCAGATCCTTGCCCTCGTAGGTGGCGCTGCCGCCGGTGACGACGTAGTCCTCGCGCCCGGCGAGAACGTTGGCCAGCGTGCTCTTGCCGGAACCGTTGGGCCCCATGATGGCGTGCACCTCACCCGGCTGCAGCGTCAGGTTGATGCCGCGCAAGATCTGCGTGCCCTCCACCTTGGCGGCGAGGTCTTTGATTTCCAGTACTGGATTCTTGCTCATTTCACGTATCCACCCGAAAAGGTCGCCCGCATTTCCACTTGCGTGGCATGGCGGGGGAGCGCAGCAATCGACGCGGCGATGGTGGTTCTCCGTAGCTCATGGTCATGAGAAAATCGGTCACTAACCGACGCTGCCTTCCAGGCTGACGCCGAGCAGCTTGGTCGCCTCGACGGCGAACTCCATCGGCAGCTCTTTGAACACTTCTTTGCAGAAGCCGCTGACGATGAGCGACACCGCGTCCTCGGCGGAAAGACCGCGCTGCATGCAGTAGAAGAGCTGATCCTCGCTGATCTTGGCGGTCGTCGCTTCGTGCTCGACCTGGGCGGTGGGGTTGCGCACTTCCATGTATGGAAAGGTGTGGGCGCCGCATTGGTCGCCGATGAGCAGAGAATCGCACTGCGTGAAGTTGCGCGCGCCGGCGGCGCCTTTCATGACCTTGACCAAGCCGCGGTAGGCGTTCTGCCCGTGTCCCGCCGAGATGCCCTTGGAGATGATGGTGCTCTTGGTGTTCTTGCCCATGTGGATCATCTTGGTGCCGGTGTCGGCCTGCTGGCGGTTGTTGGTGAGTGCCACCGAGTAGAACTCGCCGACCGAGTCGTCGCCCTTGAGGATGACGCTCGGGTACTTCCAGGTGATCGCCGATCCGGTTTCGACCTGCGTCCAGGAGATCTTGGCGTTGCGGTGGCAGGTGCCGCGTTTGGTGACGAAGTTGTAGATACCACCGACGCCGTCCTTGTCGCCCGGGTACCAGTTCTGCACCGTCGAGTATTTGATCTCGGCATCGTCGAGGGCGACCAGCTCGACGACCGCCGCGTGCAGTTGGTTCTCGTCGCGCATCGGTGCCGTGCAGCCCTCGAGGTAGGACACGTAGGCGCCTTCTTCGGCGACGATGAGCGTTCGTTCGAACTGTCCGGTGTTGGCGGCGTTGATGCGGAAATAGGTCGACAGCTCCATTGGCGAGCGCACGCCCTTGGGGATGAAGCAGAAGGAGCCGTCGCTGAACACCGCCGAGTTGAGAGCGGCGAAGAAGTTGTCGCCGTAAGGTACGACCGAGCCGAGGTACTTCTGCACGAGATCCGGGTGCTCGCGCACCGCTTCGGAGAAAGAGCAGAAGATGATGCCGACGTCGGCGAGCTTGTCTTTGAACGTCGTCGCAACCGAGACGCTGTCGAAGACCGCATCGACGGCAACGCCGGCCAGCCTTTCGCGTTCGTGCAGGGGAATGCCGAGCTTCTCGTACGTCGCCAAGAGCTCGGGGTCGACCTCGTCGAGGCTCTTCGGCGCATCGTCTTTCGACTTCGGCGCCGAGTAGTAGACGATGTCCTGGTAGTCGATTGGCGGGTAGTGGACGTTGTGCCAGGTCGGCTCTTTCATCGTTTGCCAGTGGCGGAATGCCTTCAACCGCCACTCGAGCATGAACTCCGGCTCTTCTTTCTTGGCTGAAATGATGCGGACGATGTCTTCGTTGAGACCGGCGGGGATGGCGTCGGTTTCGATGTCGGTAACGAAACCGTGCTCGTACTCGCGGTCGATGAGCTCTTCGATTTTCGAGGTGCCTTCGGCCATTGCGCTCTATCTCAGGACACTGCCGGCAGACTCTGCCGCGTGCTCTTGTCTTGGATCATGAAATCCGGCCGCGGCGGGGCGGCCATGTCGGCGAGAGAGACAGCGTCGAGGGCATCGCTGATTGCCCGGCTGATGCGGTTCCAATGCGAGCGCACCGGGCACAGCGAGGTGTGCTCGCAGTCGGGCACGTCATCGATGACGCTGCAGGCGGTCAGGGCGATCGGACCTTCGAGGGCGGTGATGATCTCGGCGACCGAGATCTCCTCGGGGTCGCGCGCCAGCTCATAGCCCCCCTTGGCGCCGCGCGACGAGGCGAGCAGGCTTGCGCGAGCCAACTCGCGCAGCAGCTTCGAAACTGTCGGCACCGGTAGATGCACGGCGCCAGCCACCTCGGCGGCGGTGAACGCGCGCTCGCGGTGGCCGGCGAGGTAGCTCATCAGGACGATGCCGTAGTCCGTCAAGCGGCCGATTTTGATCATGGAAATGCCTGTACGCCGTCGAGTTTGTAAAATCAAGACTGATTTGGTCTTGATTGGACCCTAGCAGGAGCGCCAGGCGATGCAACGGGGGGATGGCCTGCCGCAGGGATGATGGACTTCGCCGGGGTTTGCTCAGGCCGTGCCGTCGCCCAACAGCTCGGCGAGCTCGGTGAGTCCCCGCTCGCGGGCCAGATCGGCTGCATTCTTGCCGGCAAAGCCCGGTGCTCCGGAGCCGCGCAGACTGGTGTCGGCTCCGTGCTCAGCGAGTAGGCGTGCGACCTGCTCGCGGTGATTGACGATGGCAATCATCATTGCGGACAGACTGTATTTGGCTGTGTGGTCGAGGCTTGCGCCCGCATCCACCAGCCAAGCAACCGCTTCGAGGTGTCCGGCTCGTGCCGCCAGCATCAGCGCCGTTTGGCCGTAGCGGTCGAGCTGATTGACGTCGGCTCCGCCCGCTAGCTGATCGGCGAGCGAGCGGTAGTTACCCTCCAGCGCCGCTGTCTTCCATTCCTCTGTCATCGGCTCGCTTTCTACCGATCAATCCTCGGACGGTGTGAGACGAAAACCGCGTGTGTCCAAGCGGCGAATACGATCGACCACCTGCGAGGGGGAAAGACCGTTCACGTCGAGTACGTGCTGCTCGTAGCTTCCGATGTTTTCGAACGCCGCGTGCATTTGCCGCACGACTGGGGCATCGCCCGTCTTGCGGGCCGCCACGCGGCTCAGGGCAGTGAGGAGATCCACTCGTAGAATCAGGTATGAAACATCGAGCCCGGAGTCGAGCTCTTTTGTGATGAGGGGAATGAACCATGGACCGAAGATCCCATCCAGGAACACCTCGTAGCCGTTCGACGCAAAGCTCTGGGCTGCTTGCAAAGCAGCCAGGATGATGGAGCTGTTCTGTTCGTGCGCCTCGGGGAGCGTGGGGGGAATTCGGTCGGCGACGAAGTCGTAGAACACGTCACTCTCGACGTGGACACCGCGCCGGGCAGCTTTCGCCATGGAGGCGCAGAGTACGGTCTTCCCGGCACCGGGGGAACCGGTCACGATCACCAGAGCAGACATCTCGGAGACCTGCCGTCTATTCTCCGTGGTTCTCCACTGCTTCGATCACTTCGAGCCAGCCTGGGTGCTCCGCGGGAACCCAAATGCTTGTAATGAAGGCGTCGGCCTGCTGCTGATTCCAGATCCCCCGTTGCACTGCGTACAGCGCGTAGAACACGCTGACTCGGTAGTTCGCGGCGCAGTGGACGTGCACTTTTTTGTCGCCGGCTCGGTCGAGGGCTGTTGCGAAGGCGGCGAAGTCGCTCGGTGTCGGGGCCGAAAAATCGACTGGAATGTATACGTAGTCGGCGCCCTCGGCGGCGACGATCGCCGGCTCGTTCTTCTCTGCGTACTGGCTGTCGTGAGGAAGCAGGTCGATGACGATCTCATAGCCCTCGCGGCCGAGGCATCGCAGATTGTCCTCGCCTACGACTCCGGAAGTGCTGACCAGGTCGCTGACCCGGCGAAAATTGAAGCTGTCGGCTATGGCCATCCTGGAAAGAGGCGCACGAACCTCGTAGAGAAGCAAGATGAGAGCTTCCACGATCGTCGTTCTCGTCGCGCTTCTGCCCCCTGCCGCGGTCGGATGCGCCGCCCGCCACTGCGCCGATGCGCCTGCACCCGCCGCGCCGTTTTCGATCGCGGTCATTCCCGACACGCAGAACTACGTCGACTACAAGCACCAGCGCGGCGAGGGTTTCGCCGTCGACGCGGCGGCGCTGTTCATCGCGCAAATGCGCGACATTGCCCGCCGCAGCACACGCAACGGCGGCGACGTCGTCTTCGTCGCCTCGGTTGGCGATGTCTGGCAGCATCAGACCGTCGCCGTCGACGAGGCCCATGCGCAGCGCGGTTTGGGCGCGATGGCAAACCCCATCCTCAGCCGCCTCGTCGAGGCGACGCCGAAGACGCTGAGCATCGAAATCCCCAAGGCGATCGAAGGATACCGCCTGCTCGCCGAAGCCGGCCTGCCTTTCGGCGTCGCTCCCGGCAACCACGACTACGACGCGATGTGGAGCGTCGCCGGCTTTCCACCCAACTTGAACAAGAAGCGACACGAGATCCGTGTCACGCCGGAAGATCTAGGCATGTTGCACATCGGAGGCCTCGACAACTTTCGTCGGGCGTTTGGCGACCAGAGCGAGTTCTTCAAGGACGAGCCGTGGTACATCGACAGCTACGCGGGCGGCGCCAACAGCGCCCAGCGCTTCAGCGCCGGCGGCTACACCTTCCTGCACCTGGCTCTGCAGATGCAGGCTCCCGACGGCGTTCTCGCCTGGGCGGCGTCGGTGATGGCGCGCCACCCGGCGATGCCGACCATCATCACGACACACGACTACCTGGCCACCGATGGCCTGCGGCGCGCCAATCCGATCGTCGATCTCGACCGCGTCGATCCCGATCATCACAACAGCGCCGAAGAGCTGTGGGCCAAGCTGATCAGCCAGCACGATCAGATCTTCCTCGTACTCTGCGGCCACCACCACGGACAGAGCATGCGGGTCGACGACAACGCCGCCGGCAACCCGGTCTATCAGATCCTCGCCGACTATCAGGACCGTGGCCAGGTCGGTATCGACGCCGGCCAACCGCCCAGCCCGCTCACCGGCGGCCCCGTCGGCATTGGCGACGGCTGGTACAGGCTCATGCGTTTCGACCTCGGTGCGCAACCGCCGCGTGTCGAAGTGCGCACCTATTCGAGTCACTACGAGACGACCTCGCGTGACCTCGTTAGCTACGCCGCGTGGTACAAACCGCACGAGAAACCGAAGCTCTCCGATCTCGACTTTCACGCCACCGACCACTTCGACATCGAAATGCCCGGCTTTCACCAACGCTACGGTCGTACATACTAACGCGCGCCGCCTCCTACTTCTCTTCGATTTTCGGCAGTGCCTTCAGGTAGTCGACGATCATCTGCGCCTCGCTCTTCTTCAAGACGTTGCGAAAGTGCGGCATCGTCGGTTTTTCCGAGCGCAGCATGTGCCAGATCGACTCTCGCACCTTTGGCGCGGGCACGCGTCTGAAGTAGTCGGCATCGAAGACGACCGCCGGTGCGCCGACGGTCTCGTCGAAATTGCCCACACCAACCCCATCATCGCCGTGACACTGCCCGCAGAACTTCGTGTAGCTCTCGAATCCGGGCCCGAGCACGCGCACGAAGGCGGCGAGCTTCTTCGCTTGATCGATGCGCAATCGAGGCACTAACGCCGGCATGCCGCCGCGGCCGTGCCGCACTGCCTCGACCAGGGCCGCATCGCCGACCGATGCTTGGAACTCCCGCGAAGCGAGATCGCGCGGCGGCCGGACTCCCGCGGGCGGCGACTCGTTGGGCTTGCCGAATGGGCCGTGGCAGGCGGCGCAGCGCCGGGCGTAGAGCGTCCACCCATCCTCCACCGCCGGCCAATCGAGTTGCGGCAAACGCCTGAGGTGCTGCTCGATCGCTGCCGTTTCCTTGGAGTGGCGTCGCAGGGAGGGGATGTCCAAAGCCAGCGGCAGTGGTCGCCCGTCCAGCACCTTGGCGACCAACGCATCGCTCGAGTACTTTTTGATGAACCCTTCGCGAAGATTGCGCGGCGCAGTGAGGAAGAGCGTGGCGCTGGGACCGTCACCGCGACCACTCGCGCCATGGCAGGGGCTGCAGTTGGCGAGAAACAAATCGCGTCCGCGCGCGGCGGCCGTCTCTTCCGCCGCGCCCGCTGCCGCGGCTGAGAGCAACCACGACAATGCGACACAGACAGACCAAGCCAATCCCAACCTCTTCATCATCCCTCCCCACTCGAATGCCGTTCGGATCATCCAGAGGTTCATCGCAAATTCCGCGCCAGCTTCGCCGGCGATTGCCGAGAAACATCGCCGGCGCCAGCCTTCTCAACTCCGAGAAGGGCGGGGCGATTCTTCCCGTTCGTCTGCCGCTGACGGCGCCTTTTCTTTGCAACGCGGAATTTCGTCGAGCGATCGGAAAACCTTGCCGCCGCGGCGGCGCACGCGCTCGATCTCGTCGTCGGCACCCGGGGACCAGCCGCCGATCCGAAGGATGCCGTCGCAACGGTCGGCCAGGGCCAGGGAGACCGGCATCATGATGGCCTCGTAGTCATCGGCGCCGGCCGTTTCAATGATCGGCAGAGCGAGGTTGACTCCGATGACGGGAGTATGGCCGCGGCGAAAGACCTCCAGCGCGTTTCGATTGAGCTCGGCGAGGTTGCGCTGCCGGTCGGCCTCGCTGGCGGCGCCGCTCCGGTAGGGACCGGCGATCATGATCCACATCGACCTGCTCGTTCCTCCGCGATCGGTCATTGGTTCGACGTGGACGGTCGGATAGCCGACCGCGAAACGCTTCTCGATCGCCGCTTCCACCGCAGAAGCGATCTCGTGCGATCGTGCGGTGCTGAGGTCGGGCGAAACCATGACCACCAACTCCGCCGCCGAAGTCGACCCGGCGCCGCGCGATCGGACCTTGCGCACGTCGAGCACGCCGGGGACGGACATCGCCGCCTCGCGCAGCACGTCGTCTGCGACAGCGGCCTGATCCACCAAGATGGGGATCGAGCGGCGAAAGAGATCGAAGGCGAGGACCAGGATCATCAGCGAAACCGCGACTGCGGCGAGCGTGTCGACCCAGCCGTAACCGTACGAAGCCGCCTGCCAGCCGGCGATGACGACGATCGTGGTGAGAACATCGGCAAAGGTGTGTCGCGAATCGGCGAGCAAGATGTCGGAGCCGAGCTGGCGCGCCCGCATCGTCTGCCACGAGGCGACGCTGGCGTTGACGCAAAGCACGACCAGCATGACGCCCAGAGCCCAGCCGCTTCGCGCGATCTGCGGCGCCGACCGGCGCAGCGCCCCGGTGGCGAGCTCGAAGGCCAGCAGGGTCAGCAACATCGCCAGGCCAAACACCGCCAGGGTCTCGAACTTGCGGTGGCCGTATGGGTGATCGGCGTCGGCCGGCCGCGATGCAACGCGCACTGCCGCCAGGGCAACCGCGTTGTTGGCGACGTCGGTCAGGGAGTGGAGGGCGTCGCCGAGAATCGCCATCGATCCGGTGGCGAGGCCGACGACGAGCTTGAGACCGAGGACGGCGAGGTTCGCCGCACCCTCGATCGAGATCACGCGCCGCACTTGCCGGTCGCGCTCGGGATCGTTGCCGGTCGCACTCTTCCGACTTGGGACACTCACCACATTCTCCACCACGAGGTCTGACTCGCCCCTCTTCATCTCTGTATCTTGGCAAGCGCGGAGTGCGACACCTGGTAGTGTGCGACATCGCTCCAGCAGAATACAACCCGCCGCATCGTGATGATCGTGGCGAGGTCGGAGATTGCAGCCGCCCGCCGGCGGGCATAGGGTCCGTGGACACCCGGCGATCGGCTCGGTGTCGATCGCCGAGCGTCGAAGAGTTGCAACCAACCAGGAGGATGTGATGCCCGCGAGCGAGATTCTGCTGCCGGTCTTTGCCATGGGGGCTCTGACCACGGTGATGTTGGTCTGGATGCTGGCAACTCGGATTCCGGCGATGGCAAAGGCTGGAATGGATGCCAATGAGGGGAAGGACACAGTCGCCCTCAAGCGCTTGCCGATCGAAGTGTCGCAGATCGCCGACAACTACAATCACCTTTTCGAGCAACCGACGCTCTTCTACGCCGTCGCCATCTCGATCGCCGTCCTCGGCCACGTTGACGCCACGCACGTCTGGTGCGCCTGGGCCTTCGTCGCCCTGCGCGTGGTTCATTCGGTCGTTCAGGCCACGTTCAACGACGTCAACGTCCGCTTCACCTTCTTCATCCTCTCCTGGTTGGCACTCGTCATCATGATCGTCCGGGAGATCATCGCGTTGGTGTGAACCTCTTGAATTCGACCACGGAGATCCACGGAGAAAAGACCTTGAACCATGGTGGGCACGGAGATCCACGGAGAAAAGACTCTGAAGCACGGAGGGCACGGAGATCCGCGGAGAAAAGACTCTGAACCACGGAGGGCACGGAGATCCACGGAGAAAAGACTTTGAACCACGGAGGGCACGGAGATCCACGGAGAAAAGACTCTGAACCACGGAGGGCACGGAGATCCACGGAGAAAAGACTTTGAACCACGGAGGGCACGGAGATCCACGGAGAAAAGACTCTGAACCACGGAGGGCACGGAGATCCACGGAGAAAAGACTTTGAACCACGGAGGGCACGGAGATCCACGGAGAAAAGACTTTGAACCACGGAGGGCACGGAGATCCACGGAGAAAAGACTCTGAACCACGGAGGGCACGGAGATCCACGGAGAAAAGACTTTGAAGCACGGAGGGCACGGAGATCCACGGAGAAAAGACTTTGAACCAGCACGGAGATCCAAGGAGAGCGGACAAGCAACCGCACCAGAAACCTGAAGCCTGAAACCAGAAACCGCTGTAACGTAGGTCAGGGTTTGCGAAGCGCGCGGATCGAGGCGTCGGCCAGCTCTGCGGCTGCCTGGCGTAGCGAAGTAGCTGTCTTCCCCTGCAGCCAGCGGCGGGCAAAGACCTCGCTCGGGCCGAGGAGAATCGCGTGGACGAGGTCGGGCTCGAGGTCGAGTGACCAGCCGCGTCGATCGGCGCTTGCGTACCAGGCGGCGAGTCGTTCGGCAAAGTGCCGGTTGAGCTCTTCGATGCGTTCTTCGGACTGAAACTCGGCGTCGCGCATGGTCAGCAGAAAACGCGCCGCCTGCGGATTGCGGCGGACCCACGACAGGTAGGACGAAACGAGGGCGCGCAATCCGCTTTCGACGTCGCCGTGCCGCTCGAGTGAGCGCAGTGCGTAGTCCTGGGTGAGTCGCACGGTCTCGGCGTAGAGCTCGGCGAAGAGTCGCTCCTTGTTGGTGAAGTGGTGATAGAGGCTGCCGGTGCTGGCGCCGCTGCGTTTCTGGATGTCGGCGATGGTCGTCCCGGCGTAGCCGCGCTCGTCGAAAGAGGCCAGGGCGGCGGCGAGGATCGACTCCCGGCGGCGCGTGTCGGCACCGCTCTCCCTTGCCGCTCGCCTCCTCATTGCCTTCGGTGGATTCATCGACTAGAAGATTATTCTAGAGAAAGATTCTAACAGGAGGCGGCATGATTCTCTACGACAATCCCTTCTCTCCATTCACCCGCAAGGTGAGGATGGTGCTCTGGCACAAGGGCATCTCCTTTCGCTCGATCGACGGTCTGGCGCTCGACCAGCTCGATGGGCTGCGCCGGGTCTGCCGGCGTGCCGAGGTTCCGGTGCTGGTCGACGGTGATCTGGTCATCTCCGAGTCTGCTGATATCGTCGACTATCTGGAGGACATCAAGCCCGAGCCGCCGGTGTTGCCCGCTGGGCCGCCGGCGCGGGCCGCCGCCCGCCACTGGCAACGGCGGGCCGATCGCGACGTCGACGCGATCGTGCATGACATCTCGTTGTGGGTGTGGCCGACGCACCGCCGCGAGGACACGCCGCCGCCGAAGCTGATCGAAAGCGGCCGCGCCGATCTGCTCACCATCCTCGACGAGTTGGAGGCCGATCTGAGCGCCGGGCCGTTCGTCTGCGGCGATCTGTCGATCGCCGATTTCGCGCTGCAACCGCATTTCCCCTCGTTGCGGCTGCTCGGCGTCGAGCTCGACCCAGCTCGACACCCGCGGGTGCTGGGCTGGAATCGCCGCATGCGCGATCTCGCGGTCGTGCGGCGTGACCTCGATCGCGTGCGCGCCGCTGTTGGGGAGAAGTTCGACGGTGCTGCTTCCCCCTATGAGTCGAACGCCGTAGTCTGGCGAGGCGATCGCATCGAGTGGCTCCTGGCCAAGGGTTTCGACGAGTGGTGGATGGCGGAGCGGCGCAGTGGCCGCGCCGTCGTCGCATCGGTCTTTCGCTGACGACCGGGCGTCTCGGGGGCTTTTCTCGACCCACCGCGCTGCGATGATTGATCCGCGCGTTGGAGCGGCGTAGAAAGTGCATGTCCGGTCGTCCGACCGGGATCTTCCAGCACTGAATTTGATTTTGTGAATCCGCTCCGGGGCTACGCCAGACCGGTACTGCGCCGGCGCGGCTCGTCGTGAAAGGAGCGCGTGATGCCGATCGATAAAGACAAGGCGATGGCGGCGAAGTTTGAGCCTGCCGAAGGGTCCTGGGGGCAGGACGACGTCATTCTCTACCACCTCGGGCTCGGGGCCGGGTTGGAAAAACCGACCGATGCCAAGGAGCTCGAGTACACCTACGAGAAGAACCTGAAAGCGCTGCCTTCGTTTGGCGTCATCCCGGTCTTCGACGCGCTCGGCAAGGGCATGGGCGGCACGCCGGGCATCGAGATCAACTTCGCCATGGTCCTGCACGGCGAGCAGGACATCGAGATTCACAAGCCGATTCCAACCGCTGCCGAGGTCGTCAACCAGCCGCGCATTGCCGGCATCTACGACAAGGGCAAGGCGGCGCTGATCGTCATGGAGGTCGAGACCAGCGAGAAGGGCGGTGACAGGCTCTTTACCAACCGCTTTTCCATCTTCGCGCGCGGTGAGGGCGGCTTCGGCGGTGATTCGGGTCCGAAAGCGGGCAACGCCGCACCCGAGCGCGCGGCAGACGCCACGGTGGAGAGTCGGACGATCGCCAATCAGGCGCTGCTCTATCGCTTGAGCGGTGACAAGAACCCGCTGCACGCCGATCCGGAATTCGCCTCCCTCGGAGGATTCGATGTTCCCATCCTGCACGGCCTGTGCTCGTACGGGATCGTTTGCAAGGCGGTGGTCGACGAGATGCTCGGCGGCGATGTCGCCAAGGTGGCGCGCTATCAAGCGCGTTTTGCCGGCGTCGTTTTTCCCGGCGAGACGATCGTCACGTCGATGTGGAAAGAGGACGGGCAGATTCTCGTCGCGGCGAAGTCCAAAGAGCGCGACGCGCCGGTGATCAGCAACTGCGCCGTCACCCTGCGCTGAAACGAATGAGGCCGGCGCTCCGAACCGAGCGCCGGCCTCACACGCGTCACCTTGGTTGCTAGCAAAACCCCCGGCGCGGCGCGGGATCATTCGAATGAGAAACCTTCCCTTTCGAATGGGACATCGCGCCAGCGATCACCGACCTCCGCCTGAGCCTGAGCCTCGCCTGAGCCTACGAGCGCGGCGAGTTCAGCTAGCCGACCGCCTTCAGGGCGCGCAGCTCTTCGGAGACGGGCATGCGCTCGAAGACGCGGGCGACGTCGTTGTCGCTGGCGGTGATGGCCATGTCGTTGGACGGGATCTTCTCGGTGCGCATCCACTCGGGAAGGGTTGGATCGTATCCCGACTCTTTGTTGAACGCCCACTCGTCCTGCATGCACTGCCAGCCGATGTCGGCGACGTCTTCAAAGGAGAGGTCGGCGGCGTACATCGCGTTGTAGAGGGCGCGCACGTCTTCGATCTTCGGTCCCTGGAACTGGCAAAAGCCACTCGAGTCGCAAAGTGCGTTGACCAGTTGCGCCTCTTGTGACGCCTTCGGCACGTCCTCTCCGGCGGCGATGACCAGACCGGCGGTGTGATCGGCGCCCATGGCGCTGGTCATGTAGGTCAGGGCCGTGGCCGGCAGCGAACGCGGCTCCCAGGCCGGCAGGCCCTGGCCGCCGATGGCCGGGATGCGGTCGGCGTTGAAGTGCTTGGCGACGGCGACGACGCCGTTGCCGATCGCCTCGGCGAGTGGATCGCCCTGGTCGATCTTTTCCATCAACGCCAGTGCACCGTCGGCGTCGCCGAATTCGAGGGCGCCGCACTCCATCGCCAGGCCGAGCGCGCCGCCGGTCTCGATGGTGTCGAGGCCGAGCTCGTCGCAGAGTCGGTCCATCAGGGCCACCTTGTCGAGGTCGCCGATACCGCAGTTCGAGCCGCAGAGGGTGATGGTTTCGAATTCCAGCGCCGACGTCACGTAGTTGCCGTCTTCATTGTGGACGACGTTCGAGCAGGAGACGATGCAGCCGGTCATGCAGTGGTGCATGCCGCCGCCGCGCTTTTCGAAACCCTGAACGATGTTGGCGCCGTCGAGCTTGTCGGCGTGCTCGAATTGCATCTCGCGCCGGTTGCGCGTCGGGAAGGTGTGCATCATGTTGGCCAACGGCACGGTCGTCGATGTTCCGTACTCGAAGAGGTTGCCGCCTTCTTTGAACGCCGTGGTGAAGGTCTTGAGGTAGTCCTTGAAGGCCGACATGTCCTGCGGTTGGCGCGGCTTGGTGCCGCTGTCGTCGACGGCAACGGCCTTCAGGCCCTTGATGCCGAAGGCGGCGCCGAGACCGCCGCGCGCGGCATGGCGCGCCGGATGCGTCGCACCTTCATCGGTGAGGGCGACGCTGGCGCCGGTGAGACCTTTTTCGCCGGCCGAGCCGCAGAGAACGAAAACTGCCTTGGGGCCGAACTTGGCGGCCAACTTCTCGGCCGCGGCGTAGGTGCGCAGGCCTTTCAGGTCATTGGACTCCTCGATCTTGGCGCCGTCCTTGTCGACCGAAACGGTGTAGCGCTTTTCCGGGTCCTTGGCTTTGCCCTCGATAATCATGGCGCGGTAACCGAGACGTGCCATCTTTTGACCGGCCTGGCCGCCCGAGTTGGCTTCCTTGATGCCGTTGGTCAGCGGGCTCTTGCCGCCGACGCTCATTCTTCCCGAGGTCGGCGCCACCGAGCCCGAGAGGACACCGGGGGCGAGGACGACTTTGTTCTCGGGGCCGAGTGGGTCGCACTTGGGATCGACCTCTTTGACCAGGATCTTTGCCGATAGGGCGCGGCCGCCGAGGAACTTCCACTCCTCCGGAAAGGGCTCTTCCGCAACCGTGAGATCGGTCATGTTCACCCGCAGCATTTTGTCCGTCGCCATCCGATTCACCTCCGAGTCGTGATCCGCGTTGAGGTAGCACGGGCCGGCGGGAAAGGAAAATCGACGGTATGCGGAGTGGCTGGCGAAACGATCTCACCTTCCGTTGTGATCGGCGCTCGAATTGTCATACGTTGCCGGCGTGGGTGGATGAAGCTGGTTGCGGAGGCGGTTATGACACTGAGCCACGAACTATTCTCGTCGTTGTGGGAGCCGGTCTGGCGTCGCGTGCTCGATCACCCGGAGGGCGGTGACATCCCTCTGCCGCGGCCCAAGCTGAGCACGGTTTCCAAGCTGGCGGTCGATCGCGGCTTGATCGCGCTGTTGTCGGGCAGTGCCGGGTTCTGGGTGCGCCCCGACGAAGTCGACCCCTGGGTGCAGCGCGAGGTCCAACGCGCCGTCGAGCTCTACTCGGCGAACGGTTGGTTGGAGGACCCGGCCTCCTTTCACGTCGAGCCGCCGGAGCTGCGCCGCCCGCGCTTCAATCGGGTCGGTAGCTGGATCGGCTACGAGCACATGCGCTGGCGCAGCGGCTACCAGCCGCGCGCCGGTGATCCCGGCCGGCGACGCTGGATTGGCTACGAGCGCAACCGCACCGCTCACGCGTGGGTACTGCGAAACCGCGATGAGCCGCGCCCCTGGGTGGTTGCGATTCACGGCTATCGCATGGGCAATCCGACGATGGACCTGGTCGCCATCAACGCGCGCTATCTCTACCGCAAGCTCGGAGTCAACGTTCTCTCCTACGTCATGCCCCTGCACGGTCCGCGCCGCTGCGGCCGCCTCAGTGGCGAGGAGCTGTTTACCGGCGGCATCGCCAATCTGATCCACGGCGAAGAGCAGGCGATGTGGGATCTGCGCCGGACGCTCTCCTGGATCCGCCGCCAAGGCGATGAGCCGATCGGCGTCATGGGTCTTTCGTTGGGTGGATACACGACGGCGCTGCTTTCTTGTCTGGACGACGGGCTGTCGTGTGCCATCGCCGGTATCCCCGCCTCGGACTTCATCGATCTCTTCCGCCGCCACATGAAACCCGAGCACGATGTGCCGACCCATATGCATCGCTTCTGGCGCGACGCCTCGCGCATCCTCCGCGTGATTTCTCCGCTGGCGATGAAGCCGAAGCTCGCCCACCGGCAGCGCTACATCTTCGCCGGGCTCGTCGATGCGCTGGTGCCGCCGCTGGCGGTCAAGCGACTCTGGAAGCACTGGGACAGGCCGCGCACCGAGTGGTATGCCGGCAGTCACACCTCCTTCCTGCTCGAGCCGAAGGTGCGCGGTCTGGTGGAGGAAGCGTTCGTCACCGGCGGCCTGACGGCCGGCGCATAGTTGCGCGGGAGCGATCGTCGATGGGCTATGCGCTGTTGATCCTCGGCGTCATCTCCTCGGTGTCGACGGCGCTGGTCCTGGTGCGCGGCAGGCACATCGGCTTTCTCGTCGTGCCGTATTTCTTCATCGCTTGGCTGCAAGGCGAAATGGCGCTGCACGGCATCGTCTTGCAGGCGCTGGCGGCGTTGGCGTTGGTGGCGGCCGGCGCGCTCGAGGCAAACGCGGGTTGGTGGGGATTGGCCCTGCTCGCGGCCTCCTGGCTCGGCCTGTCGGTGGCGCAGTGGCGGGCGGCGCGCGCCGAGCCGGTGCTGCGGCGCGCCTTGCGCGAGGGGCTGCAGCGCCAGGACGAGTCTCCGGGCGAGCTCGGCCGCGTGCGCTCGTTCGTTCCCTGGAGCGAGTTGGTCAACCCGTTTCGCATGCGCCGTTCCGGTGTCGAGGTCATCGAGAACATCGTCTATGGCGATGCCGGTGACCGCCATCATCTCGACCTCTACAGACCGGCCGGCGCCGACGGGCCATTGCCGGTGCTGCTGCAGATTCACGGCGGTGGCTGGACGATTGGCGACAAGCGCGAGCAGGCAAAACCCTTGATGAATCTGTTGGCGGCGAACGGCTGGGCGTGTGTTGCCGCCAACTACCGCCTCAGTCCGGCGGCGTCGTTCCCCGATCACATCGTCGATGTGAAGCGGGCGATCGCCTGGATCCGCCGCAACGGTGAGGACTACGGATTGGACGGCGACTTCATCGCCATCACCGGTGGCTCGGCGGGGGGCCACTTGTCGTCGCTGGCGGCGTTGACTGCCAACCATCCCGACTTTCAACCGGGCTTCGAAGACGTCGACACGTCCGTCGCTGCATGTGTGCCCTTCTATGGGATCTACGACTTTCTCGATCGCGACGGCGCCTTCGAGCGGCAGTCGATGCGGCCGTTTCTCGAAAAGTACGTCATGCAGGAGCCGCTGGAAGAGAGGCGCGAGGCGTGGGAGAAGGCGTCACCGATTTCGCACGTTCACGAGGAGGCGCCGCCGTTCTTCATCGTGCATGGAACGCACGACACGCTGGCCCTGGTCGAGAATGCTCGCTCCTTCGTCGATGCTCTGCGCAAGACGTCGTCGTCGCCGGTCCTCTACGCGGAGTTGCCCGGTGCCCAGCACGCGTTCGAGGTGTTCCATTCGATCCGCACCGGGCACACCATCAACGCCGTCCACCGATTCTTGGAAAACGTCTACGCAGAGTTTCGCGCCTCGCGAGCCGCCTGACGGCGTCGGGGCACTCAACACCCCTCCAGAGCGGCGCGCACCGCCGTGATGAGCTCGGCGATGGTGACTCGATCGTTGCCGTCGCCATCGAAGGAGGGGCAATTCTCGATCGGCTGGTTGCCGAGCGCGATGGCGACGCCGCGGATGAGCTCGGCGATGGTGATGCGCGCGTCACCGTCACAGTCGCCGAGGCACCTGCCGCCGATCTCGATGTTGCGCGAGTCGAAGGCCTGGTTGCCCTCCTCGTCGGTGGCGACGGCGGTGATTTCGTGGACGCCGCTCGAGAGATTGCGGGCGGTAAACGGATTTCCTGTCCCCAGAGCTCCGTCGCGATCCGAGGTCCAGGTCACTTCGGTCGGCGAGCTCGGGTTCTCGATATCGAAGGCCTCGGCGAAGAAGAGGAGGGGTTCTAGCGCAGGAAAAGGGCCGGCGGAGTCTGGCGCGATGATGCGCACCTGCGGCACCTTGTCTGGTGATTCGAGCGGCCCTGCATCGGCCGTCGAAAACAACATGCCGTCGCTGGCGATGACGCGCAGCACGACGTCGTCGCCACCCGGCAGTGTATCGAAGTCGACGATCATCGAAGTCTCGGTAGTGTCGGCTGCCAGAGGTGTCCAGGTGCCGCCGCCGTCGCGGCTGTAGAGCAAGTCGAAAGTGAGTGGATCCTGGTCGGCGTCGCTGGCTTGCCAGCTCACCGTGCGGGCGCCGGACAGCGTCCCAGACGTCGGCTCGACGAGATCGACGGCGGGGGGATTGCTACTGGCTTCGGCCGTGGCGGCTACGACATCGTCTCGTGTCAGCACGATTTGACTCGGGCTGCCGAGCAGCGGCACCGACGTGGCGAAGGGGATCAGCCCGATCGGATCGCCTTCGTCGTCGACGTCGACCGTCGCAAAGCAGCTCTGCTCGGTCGTCGTCAGCGCCGGATTGTCGTCGAGAATCTGCGTGACCTCGAGGCAATGCGGCCCATCGGGTCCGGACAGATCCACCGTTGCCGGTACGGCGTTGAGGATCGTCGCCTCGCCGTCGGCGGCGATGAGACCGCTGACGACGAGGAAGGGGAAGGTGCCGCTGCCGGCCGAGCCGTTGGTGCGGGCGCCGGCGCTGCGCCGCAATCGGCCGAACATCGACTTCCAGGATGCGCGGGTGATCCAGACGTTGCGATTGTCGCGTTCCACCGGCGCGATCGAGGTCGTGCGGGCGCTTTGCCACATGAGGGAAAAGTCGTTGCGATTGCCGGCGGCGGTTCGCACCTCGAGGCCGCTGTGCGTGTTGATCACTCTTTCGTCGACGGTCGCGCTACCCTCGATGTAGAGTGGCGGCACCAGGTGGGGCGGAACGAAACGGATCGAGTTCACGCCGCTGCGATTGCTGTTGTGAGGATGCTCGAGAAGGTTCAGGTGACCGATCTCGTGCGCCATTCCGTGCTCGTTACAGCCGGCAACGGCGGTGTGGTAGGCGCTGCGGCTGAGCAGCGGTTTGGACACTTGGCCGGCGTCATTGCGGGTGCCGGGCGCTTGCCGGTCGGCGAGACCGTTGCATGCCACACCGGGAATCCAGGCGAAGAGCACGTCGGGAGGGCTCAGTGGGGCGTTGCGCAGCAGTCTTCTTGTCGCGCCGAACCACCCTTCGTTGACACAGGTGCCGCCGGGACAGTTGGCCGAGTCGCCGAAGCAGCGGAGGAACTTCGCCGCACCTTCGTTGCAGTACGAAAACGCGCCGGCGGCGGGGACGGAGAAGGGCTGATAGGAAACGGTCGCCGGATAGGTTTGGTGCATCAGTCCGGCGGCGCTGGCGACCAGGCCGGGGTTGATCGTCGATGACGAAGAGCCCTCGTTGGAGAGGAGGGTGTAGAACACCGTCATCGTTCGGTTGACATAGTCGAGGCGCAGCGAATCGGCGCCGGAGTTGGCGGTCTGCCGGGGCGTGAGCTCGATGCGGAGGTCGGTTGCTCCGGCGGTCGTCCAGGTGGCGGGGAGGAGGAAGTTGAACGTCCGGTCGAGCTCTTTGTCCTCGGCGACTGGACCGGGATCGAGCTGGATCGAGCTGCGCTGCGCGGAGATCGGTGAGCCGGGCAGGTCGCGTCCGCCGCGGGTCCCGTGCAAGCGGGCGCCCGTCGTGACCGCCGCCGGTGCGAGGTTGCGGACGAAGACGCGGACGTAGGTCGACTTGCCGGCGACCAGGTAGGGTTGGTGCTCGGCGGCCGGCATGGCCACGGCCTGTGCCAGGACGACGCGTTCGACGCGCGGTGGGATCGCGGTGTTGGTACGAGTCGCCGTCGCCGTGCGCGTTGCCGTACGCGTCGGCGTACGGGTCGTCGTCGCGGTTGGCGGAACGGTGGGGGCGCGGGTGCGTGTCGGTGTGCGCGACGGCGTGCGCGTGCGGGTTCGCGTCGGCGTCCGCGTCGGCGTCGCGCCGCCGGGCTCGCGGCAGGCGCATTCGTCGGCGCACTCGAAGTCGGCGACTTCGACGCAAAATCCATCCCATTCGAAGTCGCAGCACTCCGCATCCGAATCGCAGACGCAGCTCTCACAGGAGTTGGCGGCGCAACCCGGCGTGTCTCGGGGTGCACAGCAATCGCCCGGCTCGGCTTCGCAACCGCATTCACTCTCGCAGTCGAGAAAGGCGATCTCCTGGCAAAAGGAATCCCATTCGAAGCCACAGCACTCGTCGTCGAGGTCGCAAACGCAGGACTGGCACGAGCCAACCGAGCAGCCGGGCTCGTCGTGTAGAGTGCAGCAGTCCTGCGACCCCGAATCGCGGGTCGGTGTTGGTTGCGCCTGGGTCGGCGAGGCGGCGGTGCGGCTGGCCGTCGGCGTCCGCGTCCGCGTGCGGGTCCGAGTCCGCGTCCGCGTGCGCGTCGGCGTGTCGTCGAAAATCATGCGGCACGAGTCCGCACAGGGACGCGCCAGCGGATCGTCGGCCCGTTCGAGCGGTGTGCGGCCGCAACCGAAGCCCCGGTTGACGCAGGCGCCGTTGCGTGGATCGGCGCACGACGGGCTGCCGCTGACCGGCTCAGTGCTGTGAAAGCAATCTTGTGAAGTTCCGCAGAAGCGCCCATTTGGATCGATGGCACAGGTGCACAGGCAGTCGAGAAGCGGTGTACCAGCGCCGGCGCCCGGCGGTGCGGCGAGCGCCGACAATAGTAGGGCGAGAACACCTACTACGGTCTCTAGTCGCTGTGCCCGGGTTCTGGTGGGTTCGACTGGCGGGGAGACTGTCCGATGACGATCCATAAGTGCTCTCTTTCGAGTCTGGCGGGAACGGCATTTGGCTCGGCGGTGACCAACTTCAATCCGTGCTGGCGAAGCACGGTTGAGATGTACTCAGACTGATCATCTTCGCCGAGCACGATGAAGAGGTACCCCCCGGGCGTGAGTGATGCACTGAGATTTACGAACACCTTTTCGATTTCGCTGCCGAGCGGGCCGACCGGCGGCTTGAAGACGGTGATGAAGTCGTAGGTGCGCTGGTTGGCGAGCGGCTGGCGGAGGTCGGCTCGAAAAACTGAAGTCCGCGCCGGTGCGGAACGCCCTTCGACGAGGTCGACGTCGGTTGCGTCGAAGATTCGCGCACTGCGAAAGAAGCGGCGAAGCGGGGCGACGTTGGGCAGGTTGCGACCGCACATGGCGATCAACACCGAGTCGGCGTCGCGCGCATCGGCCGGAACGTAGTGCTTCATCAGTTTGACGACATAGCTGTCGTAATAGGGTTTGAGCACCTTGAGGAGGACGTAGCGAATCGAAATGCTCGACGGTCCAACGCCGTCGCCGTGCGCGGCGCTGGCGTCGGCGGCCGCTGCCTCGGTGTTTCCAGCGGCCGAGCTCTCCGAGGTTCCGGCCGGCTGTGCCGCGAGCTCTTCGGCGAGCCCGGCAAATGCCTGGGACGAAAGGCGCTGGCAAATTGCCGAGAGTAGCGACTCCAGCCACGCCGGGCTGTCGTCGTCGCCGCTGTCGCTGCTGTCGTACCAGATGCCGAGTCCGCATCCGGTGTGATAGTAGCGAGTGCCGTCGCGCGCCGGCTCGAAGCGAACGTCCAGGTTGGAGCCGTCGGTTGCACGAAAACACGCGCCCAACTGTCTGCCGGCCGAGCGGGTTTCGGTGACTTTGAAATTCATGGACTCGGCAACCAGCGCCAGCTCTGCCATGGCGCGGGATTGCGCGGAGTGCGCGGGTTGCGCGCCGAGGTCGCCTCGAGGTGCCGCCGTCGCTTCGATGTCGGACATCCCTTGTGCCACTCGCCCTCACCTGCCCGATGCGGTGGTGCCGTCGTCGCCCAGCTCATAGGAGGAAAGTCCGATGCGGCGGCCGTCGGGGTCGCGGACGTAGACGGTGTGCTCGGTTTCTCCGTCGAAGCAGCCGGTGTCGACGGCTCGCTGGCGGAGTGCCTGCCTGGTCGACGGCGAAACGCGAAAGGCGGTGAGGTCCATCGCGCCGGCGTCGAGTGCCGGTTCGTCTCTTGCGCGCGTTTCGAGCATCAGCAGAGCACCGCCGTCGAGGCCCAGCCACACCGAGCGCGGCCGATTGTCGCGCACCGGGTCGAGGCCGAGAAGGTCGCGGTAGTAGGCGACGCTGGCGGCGAGATCGCCGACGCGAAACGCGAGGTGATGCAATCGCATGGCCAAGAACTGCCTCTCTCGTTCGGGTTCGTCAACTGCCGGCGGTTCTCGGCCGTTCGGTTCCGCTGCTTGATGTTTTCGATCGGGCAGGGTCCATTCGAGGCGTCATGTCGAACGGACCCACTTCTCGCTAGGCGATGCGCACCTGGACTCTGATCGATCGCGTGGCGACGGCGGACGGCACGTTGGAGTTGCACCGCCGCGCCGCCGGCGACTTTCTCATCTTCATCGATGGCAGGGTGTTGATGAACAGCCGTGCGCACGGGTCCGAAGTGGGACTTGCGAGTCTTGGCTGCCGGGATCTGGTGGCGAAGAAATCGCCCGCCGTCCTGATCGGCGGTTTGGGGATGGCCTACACGCTGCGGGCGGCCCTCGATCTGTTGCCGCAATCCGGCCGGGTCGTGGTCGCTGAAATCAACCCGACCGTCGTCGAGTGGTGCCAGGGGCCGTTGGCAGAGCTGACCGGCCAGCCGCTGCGCGATCGGCGCGTCGAGGTGCGCGTGGAAGACGTCGTCGAGACGACGCGTCGCGCCGAAGCGAGCGGCGAGCGTTTTGATGCCGTGCTCCTCGATCTCTATGAAGGGCCGGGCAACTCGCCGGCGGTGCGCGCCGACCGACTCTACGGCCGCGCCCATCTGCGTCGGCTGCAGCGCGTTGTCGAGGGAGACGGCGTCGTTGCCGTCTGGTGCGAGCAGTCCAGCCAGACGTTCGAGCGCAACCTGCGCGAGACGGGGTATGCGTTCGAACGCCACCGCATCGGTCGCGGTGGCCGGCGTCACGTCGTCTATGTCGCCCGCCGCGCGGTCAGGCGAGGAGATTCTTTACGGCGTCGAAAACGCCCTTGCTGAAGAGCAGCTCGAGGTGTCCGTGCTCGTCGAAGTGGATTGCGTCGCCGAATTGGCAGCGGGCCGAGTCGACCGGTTGGACGAGCAGGTCGCGTCCGGCGACGATGGACGTCATCTGCAGCGCTGCCGGGGCCGGCTGGGAGTTGAGGGTTTCGATGAACGGACTGCCGGGTAGCAACTGCCGCACCAGAGCCGCCGGTACGAAGTTGGCCGCATGGGTCCCGCCGTGCGGTGTCCCCAGCGTGATCAAACGATCGACACGCCGCTCTCCTCCCAGTTGCTGGACGTAGCAGCGCGCAATCAATCCGCCCATCGAGTGGGCGACGATGTCGATGCGACCGCCCTGGATTTGACCGTCGATGCGCTTCTTCAACTCGATCGCGAGCTTCTCGAGAGAACCGCGGCTGCGATAGCCGATCGAGAGCTGGCGTGTGTAGCCGTGCCAACGCAGATAGGCTTGCAGGGGGAGGAAGCTCGAACGATTGGCGGCGAGGCCGTGCACGAAAACGACAGTGCGAATGTCGGCGCGGCGCACCGGCGCAGCCCTCGCACCGAGTGATGCGAAGGGAAAGAGCACACCGTGCGCCAGGTAGGAGAGGCCCTCGCGCAGGATGGCGGCACGGAGTGCTCGGGGATCGTGCTCGGCCGGCAAGGCCTAGGCCGTTCCGCTCTTCGATGAGTCGCGTTGCGCCGGTCCGACGATCTCGTCTCCGACTTCGGCGGCGAAGTCGGAGATCTTTGTGGCGACCTCGCGCACGGTGTCGTAGATGGCATTCACCGTCTCGTCGTGGATTTTCTTGATCTCGCCTCCCGACTTCTGCAGGACTCCCAGACGATCGAGGATCTCGAAAGGCAGATCGGAGATCGATCGGTGAATTTCCTGTACCGATCTGCTGCCGCGGTCGAACGGTGTCTGCGTCGAATCGTGCTGTCGCTTGGCTCGTTTGTTCGATGACTTTGCCATGACGGTCTCCTCTGCAATGGCGCGAAAGCCCATCCCCCGCGCCCGGCGGCGCCCGTTGGCCCCGCGATTGGTTTGTAGTACAAATTATGACAATCGATTGCAAGTACTTTGTCGAAGCATCGGGGAAATTGGCGAAAGCGTATGTCTATCAAGGGGGTTGTGCGCCGCTCCGCTGTCTGATTACATTGTCATCATGGCTCGTGAGAAGCAGCGTCCGCCGCGCGCGCGGAAGAAGAAGCGAGGGGCGGGCGGGGCGCCGGCGACGCCGCGCAAGGATCGCTTGATCCAGACCCGGGTGCCTGAAGATCTGGAGTCCACGCTCAAGGAAGAGGCGGCGCGCCGGCGGCTGTCGATGTCACATTTGATTCGCAGCGTCCTCGAGGACACCTTTCATCTCGTCGACGGAGTGGTCAGCGATCTCGATCGGGTGGTGACCGACTCGGTGGACCTGGCGCGCAACGTGCGGCGCAACGCGCAGAGGTTGGCCGGTTCCGGGCAAAGCGAGCGGCCGGCGCGCGCGGATTGGGATGAAGGCCTCGACGACATCTACGGATGGAACGAAGTCGTCGTGCAGCGCTCGGCCAAGTGTTTGCGCTGCGGTGGGGGAATCGAGCGCGGCGAGCGCGGCTACACCGGCATGAGCGATCGAGCCGATCGCCGGCGCACGTGGTTGTGCCGCCAGTGCATCGATCTCGTCTAGCTGAAACTCGCTCCCCCCTCGCCAAGGCTCCGGAGGACGAGTGCGCTCGTAGGCTCAGGCGAGGCACAGGCGCAGGCTGAGGTCGGTGATCGCTGGCGCGATATCCCATTCGAAAGTTGATCTAGTTGAATGATCCGGCGCCGCGCCGGGGGCTCGGCTAGGCTCAAAGAGAAAATAGTTCCCGTTTGCGATTGCCTACGGGGAGCGTATGGTTTTTCCATGGTTGTCCGTTCACTTCGCTGGTTGGTCGTTGTGCTCGTCGTCTCACCCTTGGTCGGGCCCTCGCTGCCGGCGCTGGCCGGCGAGGTCGACGCCCGTGCGACCTTGAAGCAGCAGGTCAGCGCCGAGGTTCTCGGCCTCGGCTGAGGTTTCTGCGCCAAAGGCGTCAAGGCGGCCGTGAGCCGCTTGGACTTTGCACCCGGCGAAGATCGCATTTTCGTCGATGTGGAGGAAGCTCGCCTCGACTTCGAGACCAGGATCGGCATGGCATGTGACGCTGGCGAGCTGCGCGCGGTGATCAAGGAAGCTGGATACGAGCTCGGCGAGGTGACGGTCGACGGGAAGAAGGTGCCGTGAGGAGTCTCGTCGCGATCGTCCTCCTGTCGGTCGCGCCGGCAGTCTGGGCGGCGCCGATTCGCACGACCTCGGCGGCGACGGGGATTTTTCAGTCGAACATCGTCCTCGGCCGTGCGATGTTCAGCGAGGCGAGTCGCCCCGGTCTCGACGTATCGACACGGGTTTTTCCCGCCGTTCTCGTCTACGGCCCGTCGACCCACTCGCTGGTTGGAATCGCCGTGCCGTACGTCGATCGCAGTGTGCGTCTGAACGGCGAGGAGGCGAACGTCCGCGGTCTCGGCGACATCGAGCTCTTCGGCACCTATCGCTTTTGGCAGCACCTGTCGCGCGGCCGGCGCGACATGGCATCGCTGCGCATTGCAGTTGATTTGCCGACCGGTTCGACATCGCGGCGTCTGTCGATCGACGCCGCCGAGCCGCTGCGCCGAGCCGTGCAGCCGGGTTCGGGTTCGGCCGATGTAACGGCGCTGCTGGCGCTCAGTCGCGAAGATTACCGCTACGGCATCGACCTCAACGTCGGTGGCATCTTCCTCTCGGAGGGCAAGGGGCTCGACCGCGGCGACGTCGTCTTTGCGCGCTCGGGTACGGGCCTGTTTCTCTGGCCGAAGCACACCCGAGCGCGTGGTTTTGAAGCGGGTGTGCAAGTCGAGCTCGAGGTGCGGCATGCCGATCGTTCCGACCTGCGCGGCGTCGATCTCGTGGCGTCGGGTGGCACGACGTTCACCGTCGCACCGGGTCTTCAGGTCATCCTCGGCGACAGGGCACTGTTGGAGGCTTCGGTCCAGTTTCTCGCCGCCGAAAAGTTGAATGGCCCGCAACCCAAGCTCGATCACAACGTATTGATCGGCTTCCGCGTCGCTCTGTAGAAGGGTTGTGCTCATGGCTGTGACTGGCGAAGTGGATTTCGCGACCGGTGAGTTTCCCGGTCGCGAGCTACACGATGCGCTCGCCGATTGCCGGCGTCGCGGGCCGGTGGTCGAGGCGAAGTTCTTTGGTGCTCCCGCCTGGTTGATTGCCGGACACGAAGCACTGGCGGCGGCCTTTCGCGACGCCGAACGCTTCCCGCCGCATCGGACGTACGAAGCGGGCATCGAAGGCGTCGTCGGGCGAACGTTCATCTCGATGCACGGCGACGAGCACTTGACGTATCGCAAGCTGGCGACGCCGGCGTTTCGATCGCGTGCGGTAGCGAGCTACGAACGCGATGGTCTCGCGACGCTGGCGCACGAGTTGATCGATCGTTTCATCGATCGCGGAGAAGCCGATTTGATGCCGGAGTTCGCCGCTCGCTTTCCCTACCTCGTCATCTCACGTCTGCTCGGTCTGCCGCGCGAGCGCGAGGACGAATTCCACGACTGGGCGATTGCGATGCTGCGCTTCCAGGAGAATCGGGATCGCGCGATGCAGGCGCAGCGCGAGCTGACGGCGTATGTCGCTCCGATCGTCGCGGCGCGCCGCCGCGAACCGCGCAACGACGTGATCTCGGGTTTGGTCCAGGCTTCGGACGGTGGTCGTGGCCTCAGCGATGAGGAAGTTCTTTCGCACGTCCGACTGCTCCTGCCGACGGGCGGCGAGACGACGCATGGAACGCTCGGCAACCTGATCTTCGCGCTGCTGACACATGAAGATGCGTGGCGGCGGATCTGTGCGGATGCGAGCGCAGCCGCCGGCGCGGTCGACGAAGTACTGCGCTGGGAGTCGTCGATCGCCGTCTTGCCGCGCATGAGCGCGACCGAGTCGATCGAATTCCGCGGTTGTCGCATGCCGGCGAACGCCTGGGTGTTGTTTGCCATCGCAGGTGCCAACCGCGATCCCGACGTCTTTGCCGACCCCGATCGTTTCGACATCGATCGCGATTGCGGCGAAGCGCTGACCTTTGGCCCCGGTCTCAAGAGCTGCCCTGGAATGCACCTGGCGCGCAAGAATCTCACCGTCGCCGTGCAGACGCTTGCCGAGAGAGTGCCGAATTTGCGCCTGCTCGACCAGCGGAGCGCTCAACCGCGACGCTCGGTTCTGCGCTGCCCGACCGCCCTGCAGGCCTGCTGGACCTGATTCAAAGCCCGACCAGCCGGCTGGATTCGCAAAGTGGAGAATGCCAGCGGCCTAAACCACCCCCGCCGCGGCCTTCCCGAGTTGCCGATTCTCAGGTTTCTGAAACGCCGGGGGGTTTGATTCCGAGTCGCCTGAAAGGCGGGGCGGATTCTGCACTCCGGTCGCCGCGAAAGTCATTGTAGGCCGCCGATCCGCGTCTGGAACGCTGCTTGCGAGCCAGTGAGACGGGAGGGATGAGCATGGACTATCGGGAGATCACGCATCAGCACCAGGCGCTGCGGCGGACCATCGTGAGATTACGCGATCTCACCACCGCGCCACGCCGGTGTCCGCGCAGCCTTCTGGTCTCGGAGATTCGCTCTCTGCGCACGGAGTTGCGCGACCACTTCGAGCGCGAAGAGGAGGGCGGCTACCTCGACGTCGTCTTGGCGGAGCGACCGGGTTGGAGCCGGCGCGTCGAGAAGCTGCGCCTGCAGCATGTCCAGATTCTCACCGAGTTGGAGCACCTGACCGACATCGACGACGAACAGCTCGGTACGAGTCTGGGGGAGGTTTTGGATCTCGTCCGGCGCCACGACGTTGCCGAGTCGAGCATGCTGCAGGAGGCGGTGGTCGTCGACCTCGGCGACGCGGATTGATCGAGAGACGACGCGCTATGTCGGCGGCAAAGCGGCGGCCGCTTGTTGATGCATGGGATCGCCGTGCGTCGGCCGTCCCGCCGACGGTGTGTCTCTTGCCGCGCCGGCGGCGAGGTGTTTGATCAGCTCGCTCTGGATGAGCCGGCGTCCCGGCGCCAGGCGATGGGAGAGGCCGTTGAGCAAGAGCATGGTGCGCAGCACCAGCCCGAAATCGTCGGGAATGCGGCGAATGCGAGTGGCGCCGAGCACGGACGCGAGGTCGTTGTCCTCCTCGGAGTCGCCGATGATGCCGAGGATCAGTGCGCGCAGGTGATCGCCGCGGACCTCTTCGACATCGAAGCCGAGTGCGTCGGCGGCTTGTAGAGTCGCCGGCGCGTCGCCGATCAGCGCCGCCACCATCATTTGCGCCACCTGCTCGGCGAAATCGGCTGGCAACTCCTTGCACAGGCCGAAGTCGAGTAGGCCGATCGTGCCGTCGGCCATGACCAGCAAATTGCCGGGGTGGGGATCGCCGTGGAAGAAGCCGTGCTCGAAGAGCATCGAACCGTAGAGCGCGCCGACCCGGCGAGCGATCTCGCTGGGGTTGTGGCCGGCTGCGCGCAATGCCGTGGTACGCGATACTTGGATACCCTCGAGGTACTCCATGACGATGACGCGCGGCCGCGTGAGCTCTCGGTAGATTCTCGGAATTCGCACACCGCGGTGAGTGGCGAGAATTTGCGCCAGCCGCTCGGTCGATGCGGCTTCGCGTTGGAAGTCGAGCTCCATTTCGACGAAGTGCGAGATTTCGTTGGCGATGCTCCGCACGTCGAGATGGCTCTGCATGCGCGAGACGAGCGCGGCGACGCGGCGTACCATCGCCAGGTCGAGTGGGATGACGGTCCTCGCTTCGGGGTACTGGATCTTGATGACGACGTCGGAGCCGTCGTGCAGTCGCGCGCGGTGGACTTGCGCGAGTGACGCCGCGCCGAGTGCACTTGTGTCGACCGCGGCGAAGAACGTGTCGATCGGTGCACCGAGCTCGGACTCGACGAGCGGTGCGAGAGAATCGAGAGAGCGCGGCGGCACGTCGTCGTGGAAGCGGCTGAGCTCGTCGATGAACGGGCGCGGGAAGATGTCGGCGCGGGCGCCACCGATCTGGGCGGCCTTGATCAGGCCGCCTTCGAGGTCGAGTGCCAGACGACGGATCTGCTCGGCCGCCGCCTGGTGGGCGCGATCCCACGCGCCCTGCGGCGCGTGGCGGCGCGCCAGCAGAAACCAGTAGCGCGGCAGGACGCGCGCCAGCGCCAAGCCGATGCGGGTGGCGCGATAGGGGCGAAGGTGTTTGAGCATGGTGTACTCCGCGTTAGTTGCTCCGCGTTCCGAGAACGCCGTGCAGGAAGACGTCGGCGATCGTCGACGTGATCTCGTCGTCGGTGAGCGGCAGGAAGCGCTGGGCGCCGAGGATCTCCTGCGAGAGAAAGGTAAAGACGACGGTGCCGATGAGTCCGCGGCCGGCGACCACGAGTGAGATCTCGCCTGCGCGTTCGGCGCCGAGTTGCTTTTTCAGAAAGTCCGCAATGAGTTTGTTGCCGGGGATGAAAACGTGTTCCAACGCCGCCTCGGTTTGCTCGGGGTGCGCCGGCATCTCGCGCAACGCCAGAAGCACCAGGTCGCGGTGCTCGCTCAGGTGTCGCCACGCCTCGCGGACGAAGGCGTGCACCGCCTCTTCGAAAGGGCGATCGGACAGGCTCTCGACGAGAAACTGGATGTTGGGAAGCAGGCTGTAGCGGCGCAGGACGTCTTCGAGCAATGCCTGCTTGCTCGGGAAATAGAGGTAGAAGGTGCCCTTGGCGACGCCCGCCGCGGCGGCGATGGCGGCTACCGAAGTGGCGTCGAAACCGCGCTCGGCCCAGAGCCGCAGCGCGACCTCGGCCAACTCGGTGCGGCGGCGTTCGTAGAACTCGTCGCGCTCGCTTGCAGCGATTTTCGCCATCGGCTAGGACTATGACCAACCAGTCAGTCATTTTCAACCCCAAGGGAGAGCAGGAGGAGAGAATGTCCGCTACGGAGACGGTTCGCAGCAGCGCTGAGGGTGTCGATCTGGACTTGTTTCGGCCTCTGCGCAGTCGCGGTGCGCTGGAGAATCCCTTTGCCATCTATTCCCTGCTGCGCACCGTGCGTCCGGTCATGCGCATGCCGGTCGAAGGGTACCACGGCCCCGGGGTTTGGTTTTTAACCCGCTACGAAGACGTCTACGACACGCTACGCGATCCGCGCTTCTCGGCCGACCGGCTGCGGGCGCCGATCGTCCGCGACAACGTCGAGCGCCTGCCGGCGTTTCTCCAGCAGGCAGCGCAGGGGATGCGTTCGATGCTCAACTCCGACCCGCCCGACCACACGCGCGTCCGCAAGCTGGTCAACAAGGCATTTACGCCGCGGCGCATCGCGGCCCTGCGCGCTCACATCGAGCAGGTCGTCGACGAGCTGCTGGCGCCGCTCGAGAACGCGGGGGCGATGGACGTCATCGCCGCGCTCGCCGCGCCATTGCCGGCGATCGTCATCGCCGAGTTGCTCGGCGTGCCGCCGCAAGATCACTTGCGCTTCAAGTCCTGGGCGGCGGAGATCGTCGCCGGCGTCGGCCAGGCGACGCTGGCCGATCGACGCACCGCGAATGCTGCTGCGGTGCAGAATCTCTTTGCCTACCTGGGGGAGATCATCGCCGCGCGGCGCGAGAATCCGCGCGACGACCTGATTTCTGCGATGGTGAATGCGCAGGAGGAAAACGACGCGCTCAGTGATGGTGAGCTGCTGGCGACCAGCAACCTCATTCTCATCGCCGGCCACGAGACGACGACCAATCTGATCGGCAACGGCTTGCTGGCGCTGCTGCGCGAACCGGAGCAGCTCGATCGTTTGCGCAGCGACATGAGCTTGCTCCCCTCCGCCATCGAAGAGCTCTTGCGCTACGACGGTCCGGTGCAGGCGACCATTCGCGTCGCCGCCGAGGACGTCGACGTCGGTGGCCATGCGATCGAGGCTGGCTCGCTCGTCATCGTCGGCATCGGCGCCGCCAATCACGACCCGGCCGTTTTCACTGAGCCCGAGCG
Source organism: uncultured Binatia bacterium (SeqCode) (assembly GCA_965216585.1). Classification (GTDB taxonomy): domain Bacteria; phylum Desulfobacterota; class Binatia; order HRBIN30; family CADEER01; genus CADEER01. Next base: position 4,213,432 of record CBDCGC010000003.1, read on the forward strand.
TCTCGACATCGGCCGCGATCCCAACCCGCACCTGGCCTTCGGCCTCGGCGCTCACTTTTGCCTGGGTGCCCCCCTGGCGCGCCTCGAAGGCGAAATCGCGTTGCGCGCCCTCATCGAGCGCTTCCCCCAAATGGCCCTGGCCGATGAGACACCGGAGTACCGCGCCAATCCCGTATTGCGCGGCTTGACGTCACTGCCGGTTCGCTTCTGATCCGCCGCCGCGGTGGCGCACTAGTGGTGGCGGCGACTTGCTCAACCGGGCGTTTCGCCGCGCCGGCGCTTGGCGTAGTGCGCCAGCTCGCGCTTGGCCACCGGCGCGAGGATGTACATGCCGAGAACGTTGGGCAGGGCCATGACGTAGATCAGCGCGTCGGCGAGATCGAGAAACGAGGCGAGCTCGACGGCCGCGCCGACGGCGACGAAGACGCAAAAGATCGCTTTGAAAGTGTTCTCTTTGCCGCGTCCTTCGCCGAACAGATAGGTCCAGCCCTTGAGACCGTAGTACGACCAGGCGAGCAGGGTCGAGAACGCGAAGAGCAGAGCGGCGATGGCCAGCGGATAGGGCGACCAGGGGATCGCCGCGGCGAAGGCCGCTGAAGTAAGCTCGATCCCCGACGGCTCGCGCCCGCCGCCGGTCAGTGCGAGCGGGCTGGTGGTCAGAACGAGGGCTGTCACGGTGCAGATGACGACCGTGTCGATGAAGGGCTCGAGCAAGCCGACGTAGCCCTCGGTTGCCGGTTCGTCGGTGCGCACGGCGGCGTGGGCGATCGAGGCGGAGCCCAGACCGGCTTCATTGGAGAAGACGGCGCGTTTGGTGCCGAGGATCATTGCCCCGAGGGCGCCACCGGCGATGCCGTCGGCGGTGAAGGCGCCCTGCCAGATGGCGGCGAACGCCGCCGGTATCGCCGCGGCGTTGAGAAGAATGACCGCGCCGGCGCCGAGCAGGTAGAGGATGACCATGAACGGAACCAGGCGCGCCGTGACGCGGGCGATCGAGCGAATGCCTCCGATGGTAATGGAACCGACGACGATGGCCAGGATGGATCCGAACAGCCACCCCTTGCCGGCAAAGGGACTGGCGGCATCGCCGGTGACCGCCAGGAACTGAGCGAAGGCCTGATTCGACTGAAACATGTTGCCGATGCCGAGGCAGCCAACGACGATGCTGGCCGCGTAGAAGAGCCCTAGGGCTCGACCCATGCGCGGCCAGCCCCGCTCCGCCAGGCCGTGCTCCAGCACGTACATCGGCCCGCCCGACACCGATCCGTCGGCATGTACCCGGCGATACTTCACGCCGAGAACGCATTCGACGCACTTGGTCGTCATGCCGAGGAGTCCGGCGACGATCAGCCAGAAGACCGTACCCGGTCCGCCGAGCGAAATCGTGATGGCGACGCCGCCGATGTTGCCGATACCGACGGTGCCGGAAACCGCCGTCGTCAGCGCCTGGAAGTGCGACACCTCACCGGGGTGCGCTGCATCCGCGTGTTGGCCGCGCACCAGCGATAGCGCGTGCGCGAATCCGCGCACGTTGAGAAAGCCGAGATAGACTGTGAAGAAGGCGCCGCCCGCCATCAACCACAGGACGATCAGCGGCACTTCCGTTCCGGCGACGTGGATCGAGTAGAAAATGAAGTCGGCAATGCGCTCGGCAAGCGGTGCGATGGCGCGATCGAGTGCCTGGTCGATCCCCGAGTTCTTGGGCATCGGTCAGAACTACCGTGGATGGGTGTGGACGGCGAGCCTGGGCCGCGGCCTCGAGTCGAGAATGGCGAGCCCAAGCGGCGCGGGCTTGTTTCCGTTTCTCATCCATGGCGTTATCGGGCCCTTTGCCGAGGCTTTCAGATGAGCAATGTGACCCGAGTCAACCGCCCGTTGCCGACGACCTATGTCGGGCTTTTCCTGGTAACGCTGGCGACGTTGATGCACGAGATTCTCTTGACGAGGATTTTCAGCGTCACCATGTGGTACCACTTTGCCTTCATCGCCATCTCCGTGGCGATGTTTGGCATGACGGTCGGCTCGGTCATCGTCTACCTGTGGCCCGACACCTTTCGCGAGGAGCGAGCGCACGAGCTTCTCGCCAAGTGCGCTCTGGCCTATGCCATATCGCTGATCGTCACGTTCGCCATCTATGTTCAGATTCCCTTCATACCGCCCGGCGCGCGGCCGAACGGCAGCGATCCTACGGTGCGCGCGATCATCTATCTGTCGCTCAGCTACATCGTCATCTCGATTCCGTTCGTCTTCAGTGGCATCGCAGTTTCGATCGCGCTGACCAAGTTTCCCGGCTACGTCGGCAAGCTCTACGGCGCCGACTTGATCGGCGCCGCGCTGGGCTGCATTGCGCTCGTCTACACGCTCGAGATCACCGACGCGGCCAGTGCGGTTGCCGTCGTCAGCACGATCGCGGCCGCTGGCTCTTTCGCCTTCGCTCGGGCGTTGCCCGGCTCGGCACTGCGCCCGGCGGCGCTGGCGGCCGCCGTCGTGCTGGCTCTCTTCGCCGGCTGGCATACGGTCAGAGTCAACGCGAACGATCCGTTGATCGAGATCCATGCCGCGGCAGCGCGCGGGCGGAAGAACTTGTGGGTCAAGTGGAATTCTTTTTCCCGCGTCAACGTCGGTGGCAGACCCAACCTCCTCAAGCCGGCGCACGGCTGGGGGTTGAGCAAGAAATCGGGTGCCCGCGACAAGAAGATCCGCTATGTCGGCATGGCGGTCGACACCTGGGCGGGGACGGTGATTACGAACTTCGACGGCAAGGACACCGAGCCGTTGTCCTATCTCGAGGACGACGTGACCAACATGGTGCACTATGTCCGCAAGAACGCCGACGTGCTCGTCGTCGGTGTCGGCGGTGGACGCGACGTCTTGTCGGCGCTGGTCTTCGACCAGGCATCGGTGACCGGGATCGAAATCAACCCCAACATGCTGAAAGCGGTCAACGAGGTGTTCGGCGACTACACCGGCCACCTCGACCGCCACCCCAAGGTACGCTTCGAGATCGACGAAGCGCGGAGCTGGATCGCGCGATCGACGGACCCCATCGACATCATTCAGATCTCGCTGATCGACACCTGGGCGGCGACCGCCGCGGGCGCGTTCGTGCTGACCGAAAACACACTCTACACCGCCGAGGCCTGGTCGATGTTCTTGCAGCGCCTCGAGCCGCGCGGTGTGCTCAGCGTCAGCCGCTGGTACTATCCGACGACGCCCGGTGAGGCGTACCGCCTGGTTTCACTGGCACGCGAGTCTCTCGCCGCTTCGGGCGTGACCAATCCCCGCGCCCATGTGATGATGATCACCGCACCGGCACAGGGAATCGCCGACAAGCTGGGCAATGGGATCGTCACGGCGTTGGTCAGTCGCGAACCGTTCAGCGAGCAGGATCGCACGGTCCTGCACGCGCAGGCGGAACGTCTCGGATTCGAGATCGCTCTCGATCCCGAGAGCGCGCAGGACCCGATCTTCGAGAAGATCCTCGGCGGCGGTGATCTCGAGCAATTCTACGAAGAGTTCCCCATCGACATCACGGCGCCGACCGACGACAAACCCTTCTTCTTCCAGATGCTGCGTTTGCGCGACGTCTTCAAGTCGTACGAAGCACACCTCTTCGACCCCAACCTCGCCAACCTGAAAGCGGTGCGCTTGCTCGGCGTGCTCCTGCTCATCGTCACGGTCTTGACGCTGCTGTGCATCATCGTGCCGTTGGCGCTGAGTCGCCAGCGCACCGCCGCGCTGCGCGGCTCGACGCCGTTCCTCGTCTACTTCCTCGGTATCGGCCTCGGGTTCATGTTCGTCGAGATCTCGCAAATGCAGCGCCTCATGGTCTTTCTCGGTCACCCGACCTATGCGCTGACGGTGGTGCTCTTCACTCTGCTGGTCGGTACCGGGCTGGGCTCTCTGCTCGGCGAACGACTGGGAGTGCTCGACGGGGGGAGCCGGGCGTATCTGCTGCTGGCGACGCTACTCGTCGTGCTTTGTGTCTTCGGATTCCTCACCCCGCGCATCGTGTCGGCGTTTGGCGCCTCGACGACGCCGGTGCGCATCGGCCTCGCCATCGCCATGCTCTTCGCCATCGGCCTGTTGCTGGGCATGCCGTTTCCCCTCGGCATGAAGATCGCGTCCGAACGCAAGCCGGACCTGACGCCATGGCTGTGGGGGATCAACGGCGCCGCCGGAGTCATGTGCTCCGTATTGGCCACCGCGGCAGCGCTCTCCTGGGGCATCTCCGCATCCTTTTGGATCGGCGTCGGCTGCTACGTCATGGCGACACTCGCCTTCGCAGCAGCAAACCGCCCCGGCCGCGCGGTGTAGCGACGCCCAGGTGTGGAGCGGCGGCGCCCGTGTGCTCGGTATCGCATGAGTTTACCTCAAAGAAAGAATCATCCACGGCGAGAAACGTCGGGAGCTCGCGCCATTTGAACGCCATCTGCGGCCGTGCTCGCCTTCGGCAATGCTCATGTAGGATGGACCACACTCCGCTTGCCGAAGACGCTGAAGAGAAACATGCCGCAGAGCATACTGACTACGAATACGGCAACTGCTGGCGCACCGGAAAGCAGGGCGACAATTGCGGGGCCGGGACAGAAACCACCCAGTCCCCATCCGATACCAAACAGAGCAGCACCCCCGATGAGGCGGGCATCGACGTCGCTTCGCGTCGGTACTGAGAACCTTGCCCCGAACAGCGGAGACGAGCGACGGCGGATCAGGCGGTAGAGCACAGCGTGGGTCGCCACTGCCCCAAGCATGACAAAGCCAAGACTCGGATCCCACCTCCCGGCGAAATCGAGAAACCCAATGACTTTCTCGGGATGTGTCATCCCGGAAATGCCAAGACCAACAGCAAAGATGACTCCAGCAAAGAAGATTCCCACAAATTTCATCAGGGCGCGCCTCCGGCGCTGGGCTGCACGAGATAGACGGTGGTCGCTCCCGTGGCGATGAAAGTCGCGGTAGCGAGAATGGAGCGGCGCGAGAAGCGACTCATGCCACAGACTCCATGCCCGCTCGTGCATCCGTTTCCGAGTCGCGTACCGAAGCCCACGAGGAGACCGGCGAGAGCGACGAGCACGACAGAGCGCGGCGCGCGCTGGGCAAGCGCGTCGGGATGGATGATTGTAAGCAGGACGCCGCCTGCGAGTAGGCCCGCGATGAATGTGACGCGCCATGCGAGCTCACCCTGCGTCGGGCGAAGTACACCGCCAAGGATACCGCTGATTCCAGCTATACGGCCGCTCCAAAGGAGAAGAAGGGACGCGGCCAGGCCGATGAGAACGCCGCCAAGAAGCGGTAACGCCATAGTGCCAGAGTGCAGCCAAGCAAGGGCATCGAGTTGCTGGAACAGCATCCCGCATCCCATTGCCAACACGAACCACCCAAAGGCTCTTCGCAAAACGTCTGGCTGCGCTCGCGTGGAGAGCATGGCTCCTGCGAACGAGCCCGCGATAGCCATGACCGTCACGATCGCCGCGATTGTTGGATCGATCTCGACATGGCTCAGGTAGCCGACGAGACCAGCAAACGATTTCAGCGAGATGATCAGCAACGATGTGCCGACGGCCAAACGCATCGGTACGCCGCCCAACAGCACGAGGGCCGGGACGATGAGGAAGCCGCCACCAGCACCTACAAGACCCGTAAACGCTCCGACGAGAAGGCCCTCGACAGCGACCTTCCACACAGCTGCTTCGCGAGCGCTCGCACCGACCGCGCCCGCCGACGCCCCATCGTCATTTCCGCGAAGCATTGCCAGCGCGGTGGCCAGCATCATTCCTGCGAAAAGGACCAGAAGCATCCAACCGGGAATGAAGGCGGCGAGGTGTCCGCCGCCAAACGCTCCGAGCATTGCGAACGCACCAAACAGCAGGCCCTTCGTCCACAGGACGTGACCGCGACGTGCGTGCTGGCCCATCGCGACCAAGCTTGTCGCCCCGACGACTAGAAGAGAAGTGGCAATCGCAGACTTTGCCTCGAGCCGAAAGACGTACAAGAGAATCGGCACGGCGAGAATGGATCCACCACCACCCAGGAGGCCTAGTGTGACACCCATCAGGAGGGCCAGAACGGCACCCGTGACCGTCACGAACGGGCTCCTCTCAACGGCTCTCCCGCCATCCGAACACCGCCATGCGCCGCGAAGTGAATCAGTAGGCCGAAAAGGGCCTCGAGCGTGGGATCGGTACCATCCGTAAGGCGTTCAGACGCCCTCATCGGTGCCCCCTCTTCCCAGTACGTTCAACGGGATCTTCAAGTAGGCGATTCCGTTGTCTTCCTTCTCTGGGAGTTCTCCGGCCCGAATGTTTACCTGAATCGAAGGGAGGATCAGCACGGGCGCCGCGAGCTCGCCGTCCCTCTTCTCGCGGAACTCGACGAACTCATCTCGAGTCGTGCTGGCGTTCAGCTGGACGTTCGAAGCCTTCTGCTCACCCACGGTGGTCTCGAAGCGCATCGGCCGACCGTTCGGCCGGTAGTCGTGGCACATGAAAAGCCGGGTCTCCTCCGGCAGGCCGAAGATTCGCTGGATTGATTCGTAGAGGACCTCGGAAGAGCCGCCTGGAAAGTCGCACCGAGCCGTTCCATAATCCGGCATGAAGAGTGTGTCGCCAACAAAGACGGCGTCCTCGATGTGCCAGGACATGTGTGCCGGTGTGTGGCCGGGAGTGTGCATTGCGCGGACCCGCAGCGAGCCAAACTCGAGTTCGTCTCCCTCATCGAGGAGGATGTCGAACTGGCTACCGTCAACTGCGAACTCAGCATCGAGGTTGAAGATCGGGCGGAAGATCTTCTGCACCTCACCTACTCTTGCGCCAGTGACACTCTTGGCTCCATAGCGCTCCTCGAAAAATGGAAGGGCGCTGAGGTGATCGGCGTGGGCGTGCGTATCGATTACGTACGGAATCGCCATTCGTTCGGAGTCGATATACCCCGCGACGGTCTCGGCGGACGATTGTGCGGTGCGGGCGCTCTTCGGATCGAAGTCGAGAACGGGGTCGATGACAACGCCAACCGCCTCGCGTTCGTCGGAGACGACATAGGTGAGAGTAGACGTGTTCTCGTCGAAGAACTCTTGGATTTTCATCTCGTTTACCTCCTCGCGAATCGCTTCCCACCCCTGGGTCGGCCCGGACCGGCCCGACCCAGGGAAGGAAGGATATCTCGCCGACGCTGCTTTTGGACACCTTGTCTTACCCAGTTACCAGTCCGCCGCCTCGTACCCTTCGAATTTCAAGCGCTTTCAGCGTCTTTCTGTGTTGCGAGTGACGCGACGATGCATTGGTCCCCTGGCAACCAGCCCTCTGGCTGTCCGCCGATCTGAGCATGGAGCGCAAGAGCTACCTTCGGTCCACCGGCTATGGCTGCAAGAAGTACTCTTGCTGATTGGGCCTCGACGAATCTGATCGGGTGTGGTTCGCCTGATGGCAGCTCTGCAGCGATTCGGTGGAACGATAGACGACGAATACCCGGAGATCTCGAAGACAAAAGCGCATCTCCATGAAGGGTACTGTCCTAGGACAGCACCCCATGAAGTGGATGCGATAGAAGGTAGTGTCCTAATTTGAAGGGGGGTCGTACTCTGGGGGTCTTGTTGCAGCGACCTCCCCACTTGGGTTTTTCGTGACGACCCCCGGGAGAAGGCACGACTCGATATGGGATCGGCGCATTTGTCTTCCGTGGCGATCCCCGCCAGCGGCCTGCAGTAGCTCTCGGGAGATCCTTCGCCCAATTGGGGTGAGAATCAAGAATCTCTTTTCTGGGAATTCCCGGCGTACGATTCGAATCGCGGCGGCTAGGTCGGAATCCTGAGACAAGATGATGGCCGTGTCGTATTTGTCGCGTAGGGCATCGCGGAACAAGTACACGCCGATGTTGACATCGGTCTCCTTCTCTTCGTGCGATGAATATTCTCTCCTGCAGATTCCACAGCGTCGCCTGGTATTCTTGAATCTCCCCAGAACCGGAGTGACGCCCGTTGCCTCTAAGGCTGCGACATAGGAACGGTGCCGCGCATGGGATGCCGGCATCCAGGTCGCAAACGCCGAGAAGTAGTACACTACCCCGAGGTCGGCCGATGGCGCTCTTGCGAACTTTTCCGCAAGGGCCCGCAAGTCCAACCATTTCCAGTGGTTTTGCCCCGAGTCCTTTAGGGAGTGGTACAGGTTGAACCCATCTACGAACACAGCTGTTCGTTGTGGTGTTCCCGCTTTCCCCCTTGCATTTTGCGAATTGGTCATTATAAAAGTGTGCAAATTCCCCCCGTGGGGTACGACCCTACGGTAAGCCCGCAGGTCTAGGCTTGCGGGCTTTTTGTTTGTCGCGGCTAGCGACGATGGCCGCTTGGACCGCCTCTCTTGCAGACTTGATGGGCGGTAGGCCCAGCACCGCATTGTGCCTCAAGTTCCCGTCGTCATCTTCGAACGTCCAAATTAGGACACTACCCGATAGAATGCTGCTCTGTACGAAGCCTGCGGGTTTCAGGTATGCTTTTCTGTTGGCTTTACCGACGCCTTCGTTCGCCGGCGGTTTGCTCTGCCGGTTTTTCGGGACGCGTCGCGTTGGGCGTTGCGTGTCATGATCCAGGCGCCGGTGGCGATGACGGCGATGCTGATGAATTGGGCGGTGGATAGGTTGGCGGCGACCTTGGCGTTGGTGCGGACGAACTCGACGAGGAAGCGCTCGACGCCGGAGAAAACCAGATAGAGGCCGAAGAGGCGGCCGCCGGTAGCCCACGATCGAGTGCGCTGGCTCCACAGGATCCAGGTCGCCAGGCCCATCGCCAGCGTCTCGTAGACCGGCGTCGGGTGGACGGCGACCGTCGTTGGTACGACGGCGTTGGGGTAGGCCATCGCCCACGGCAGGTCGCTGGGGATGCCGTAGTCGCCGTCACCGGCGAGCTGGCAGCCGATGCGGCCGATGGCGTAGGCAGCGGCGAGGCCGGGCGCGAATGCATCGCAGACGTTCCTCAGCGACTGCTTGTTGCGGTAGGCCATGACCAGGACTGCCAGGGCGCCGCCGGCGATGCCGCCGTACCAGGTGAGTCCGGTGCCGCCGAACAACGTCCAGAACGGATCGCGCTGCAGCTTGTCGAGGTGCTCGGCGACGTAGTAGAGGCGCGCGCCGACGAGACCGCCGATCATCGCCACCAGCGGATACCCCTCGCTGTGTGCCGGTTGGATGTTGCGACGCTCGAGCTCGCGGGTCACCAGCCAGCTCGCCGTGAAGAAGGCGATGGCCAGCATCAGGCCGAAGCTGTAGATCTTGAAGAAGCCGAGGTCGAGGAGAACCGGGTACATGCGGGCGTTCGACCATCTCGGATCATTCGATCACGGTCAAACACTTTCCATTGAATGATCGGTGATCGAGAATGATCGGTGATCGATCAGCTCGCTTCGAGGATTGCCGCCAAGCCGTTGCCGCCGGCGGCACAGACGCTGATCAGCGCGCGGCCGCCACCCCGCTCGTTGAGGAGCTTGGCCGCGGTGGCGACGATGCGTGCACCGGTGGCGGCAAAGGGATGGCCGGTGGCCAGCGATGAGCCGGCGACGTTGAGCTTGTCGCGATCGATCGAGCCGAGCGGCTCGCTCAGGCCGAGGCGCTGGCGACAGAAGTCGTCGCTTTTCCACGCCGCGAGCGTGCAGAGCACGGTCGATGCGAAGGCTTCGTGAATCTCGAAAAGATCGAAGTCCTGCAACGTGAGCCCGTTGCGCTCGAGCATGCGTGGCACGGCGTAGACGGGGGCCATGAGCAAACCCTCGTGACCGTGCACGTAGTCGACGGCGGACGACTCGGCGTCGACGAAGCGGGCGAGCAGCGGAAGCCGCTGCTTCTTCGCCCAGGCTGGCGTCGCCAGCAACACCGCCGCGGCGCCGTCGGTCAGCGGCGTCGAGTTGGCCGCGGTCATCGTACCGGTGTCGCGATCTCCGAATGCGATCTTCAGCTTGGCCAGCTTTTCGATCGTCGAGCCAGGGCGCAGATTGTCGTCACGCACCAGGCCGACGAAAGGTGTCACGAGGTCGTCGAAGAAGCCGCGCTCGTAGGCGGCGTGCAAGTTGTCGTGGCTGCGTATGGCGATCTCGTCTTGTGCCTGGCGCGAGATCTCCCACTCGGCGGTGGTGATCGCCTGGTGGTCGCCCATCGCCATTCCGGTGCGCGGCTCGGCGTTGCGCGGGATCTCGGGAACGATCTGGCCGGGACGAAGGTGACCGACCAGCTTCAAATAGTCGAGCGGCTGCTTGGCGCGGTTGGCGCGCATCAAGACGCGGCGCAGGTCGTCGTTCAACGCCACCGGTGCGTCGGAAGTCGTGTCGGTGCCGCAGGCGATGCCGCAATCGATCTGGCCGAGGCGGATCTTGTTGGCGATGGCGACGGTCGCCTCGAGCGAAGTGTCACACGCTTTCTGGATGTCGAACGCCGGCGTCTGCGGCGACAGCGACGTGCCGAGCACCGACTCGCGAACCAGATTGAAATCGCGCGCGTGCTTGAGCACGGCTCCTCCGGCAACCTCGCCGAGTCGCTCGCCGGCCAGGCCGAATCGCGCCACCAAGCCGTCCAATGCCGCGGTCAGCATGTCCTGGTTGCCGGCCCGCGAGTAGCGCCCGTTGCTGCGCGCAAAGGGAATCCGGTTGCCGCCGACGATGGCGGCGGTGCGCGCCGTGGTGCGTGTCCGTGTCCTCGCCATTGCTACTCTCCCTCCTTGCTCGTCCTACCGTATGGTATATCCAGATCTACCACAAGGGAGACCAATTTGCGGATCCTACCGAAAACACGAGCAAGCACATCGTTATCATTTGTCCAAGAAACCCAGATTAATTATATAGTTAGGTTGAACTTTGGTTCATCGATTGACGCCGTGACTACCAGATGGTAGACGTTCTCGCAATGAGTAGTTCGGAGCACATTTGTGAGACGGCGACTCGGCTGTTCGCCCGCCAGGGCTATGACGGGACGTCGATCCAGAGCATCGCCGAGGCGGTGGGAATCACCAAGCAGAGCCTTCTCTACCACTACGAGTCGAAGGAAGCATTGCGCGGTGCGGTATTGGAGAAGCTCTTCGACCATTGGCGCGACACACTGCCGCAGTTGTTGGAGGCGGTGACCAGTGGCCAGGCGCGCTTCGATCTGCTCACCGAGGAGCTGATCTCGTTTTTCCGCAGCGATCCCGACCGGGCGCGCCTGGTGGTGCGCGAGCTTCTCGACCGGCCCGAGGAGATGCGTCGGCTGATGGGGGAGAATCTGCGGCCGTGGTTGTTGTTGATCGGACAGTACATCCGGCAAGGACAGCAGAGCGGCGTCTTGCGAGCCGACATCGACGCCGAGTCGTACGTCTTGCACGTCATCAATTTGGTGGTCGCGGCGATTGCCAACTTTCCCGTGCTCAGCGCCGCACTGCCGGCGCAGAATGGTTCGCTGGAACACGAGGAACGCCATCTGCACGAGCTCCTGCGCCTGGTGCGCCGGGGTTTGTTCAAGGATGCAACGGAGGAGGAGAAATGAAAGACGCAATGGGATTGGCGCTTTCGACGCTGACCAAGTTGGCCGGCTCCAAAACGGCGGAAAAGCTCAAGCTGCGCCGCCCGGCCGAGCGCATTGCCTACCGGGCGACGCGCGACGGAATGCGCGCGGTGAACGTCGCGGCGCGCAACTTCGAAGCGGCGCGCAAGCTGATCCAGCCCGAGCGCGCACCGCGATCGAGCGCGAGTCGCGGTCTCTTCGATCTGACTCCGACGGACGAGCAGGAGATGTTCCGTGACAGCGCGCGGCGCTTTGCCGAGGAGACTCTGGCGCCGGCGGCGGAAGAAGCGGACGCGAAGTGCGGCGCTGCGGAAGCTCTGTTGCAGGAATCGTCGGCGTTGGGTCTCGCCGCAGTGGCCGTTCCCGAATCGCTCGGCGGTGTCGGCGGCGAGCGGTCGCCGCTGACCAACGTCCTGGTGGCCGAGGTCCTGGCGCGCGGCGACATGGGTCTGGCGGCGGCCGTCATGGCGCCGGTGGGCGTCGCCACGGCGCTGGTCGAATGGGGCTCGGCCGATCAACAGGCGCGCTATCTACCGGCATTCGTCGAGGGGTACGTGCCGGCCAGCATCGCCGTCGCCGAACCGCGCGCGCTCTTCGATGCGGCGGAGTTGCGTTGTCGGGCGGTGGCCGCGGAAGGTGGCTACGTCTTGAACGGCGAGAAGAGCTTCGTTCCGCTCTTCGACACGGCGCAGATCGTTCTGGTCGCCGCAGAGACGGCGGGACACGGCCGGCAGATCTTCATCGTCCGCCGCGATACCCCCGGTGTCACCTTTGTCCCGGACCCCGGCATGGGAGTGCGCGCGGCGACGTTGGGGCGGTTGGTGTTCGACGATGCGCGGCTCGAATCTGCGGATCTGCTGGGCGAGGCGCCGAACGCGTGCAGCGTCGGCGATGTCGTCGACCTGGCTCACCTGGCCTGGTGTGCGATGGCGGTCGGTACCTCACAGGCGGTGCTCGACTACGTCATCACCTACTGCAACGAGCGCATCGCCTTTGGCGAGCCGGTGTCGCACCGCCAGTCGGTGGCGTTCACCATCGCCAACATCCGCATCGAGCTCGACGCCATGCGTCTGCTCACCTACCGCGCCGCGAGCTTGGCCGAAGAGGGCAAGCCCTTCCACAGGGAAGCGTATCTGGCGCGCGTGCTGTGCGCCGAGAAGGCGATGGAGATCGGCACCAACGGTGTCCAGCTTCTCGGCGGTCACGGCTACATCAAGGATCACCCGGTCGAGCGCTGGTACCGTGATCTGCGAGCCGCGGGTGTCGCCGAAGGTGGCCTGCTCGTTTGAGCGGGCGGAAGGAGAGGGTCCATGATCCATCTAGAGCTTCCCAAGAAACTGACCGGCCTGGCCGACATGGCGCACCACGTCGCCGAGGACGTGTTCCGGCCGATCTCACGCAAATACGACACGGCCGAGCACGAGTATCCCGTCGAGCTCGACATGATGGCGTCGCTACTCGAGGGGATCGACGACGGCGGCGGCGCCGCCGGCGCGGGTGCTGGAGGTGCGGCCAAGAGCGGTGAAAAGAAGAACGGGAGGGTGCGCAACGGATCGAATATGGCGACGATCGTCGGCCTCTCCGAGCTGTGTTGGGGGGACGTCGGTCTGGCCCTGACGATTCCCCGCCAGGGGCTGGGCAACGCCGCCATCGCGGCGGTTGCGGACGAACGACAACTCGAGCGTTTCAAGGGTTGCTGGGCGGCCATGGCGATCACCGAGCCCGGGGCGGGGTCGGACTCGGCCAACATTCGCACCACCGCGGTTCTCGACGGCGACGACTACGTCATCAACGGTGAGAAGATCTTCATCACTGCCGGCGAGCGCGCCGACGTCATCGTCGTCTGGGCGACTCTCGACAAATCGCTCGGTCGCGCCGCGATCAAGTCGTTCGCCGTGCCGAAGGGCACGCCGGGGATGGAGTTGGTTCGACTCGACAAGAAGCTCGGTATCCGCGCGTCGGACACGGCTACGGTGACGTTCACCGATTGCCGCGTGCCGAAAGAAAATCTGCTCGGTACTCCGGAAGTCGACGTCAAGAAAGGGTTTGGCGGTGTCATGCAGACCTTTGACAACACCCGTCCGGTGGTCGCCGCGATGGGTGTCGGCGTCGCCCGTGCAGCCATCGACCGCACGCGCGAGATTCTCGCTGGTGAGGGCATCGCGGCGGACTATTCGAGCTCGCCATGGCGTAGCAATGCCGCTGAAGCCGAGCTCTACCGCATGGAGGCGGAGGTCGAAGCGGCGCGGCTGCTGACTCTCAAGGCCGGCTGGATGGCGGACAACGGCCAGCCCAACTCCGCCGAGGCATCGATCGCCAAGGCGAAGGCCGGGCGCGTCGCCAATACGGTCACACTGCGTTGCGTCGAGCTGTGCTCATCGCTCGGTTTCGGCGAGACCGAGCTGCTCGAAAAGTGGTCGCGCGATTCGAAGATCCTCGACATCTTCGAAGGTACGCAACAGATCCAGCTTCTCATCGTCGCCCGGCGCATTCTCGACAAGAGCTCGGACGAGCTCCGCTAGCAGAGGAGGTTTCATGACGTCCATCCAAGACATGATCGCGGCCTACAAGCGCGATCACCAGCATCCGGTCAACCGCGCTCTGCACACGATCGGCATTCCGATGATCCTGGCGTCCCTGGCCGTGGTTTTCTTTGCCCCGTGGTACGGGGCTGTTCTCTTCGCGGTCGGCTGGCTGTTTCAGTTCACCGGGCACGCCTTCGAAGGCAAGTGGCCGAGCTTCTTTCGCGATCCCAAGTTCCTGCTCGTCGGCGCGACTTGGTTCGCGCAGAGAGTGCGCACCTGGCTGAGTGCGGCCCGACCCGTGTCGCAATAGCGCGAAGTAGATCTGCTTCCTCGAGCTTTTCGACACCTGAGTTCTTTGGGCTGGCACCGGACGGAGTCTGGCGCTATCATGCTAGCGTGGCTCAGGTGATCGTTAGAAACCTCGAAGACGACATTCGCAACAGACTCCGAGCGCTTGCTGCGGAGCACGGACGGAGCATGGAAGAAGAGATCCGTGAGATTCTCCGCGAGGCGGCTCTGCGCGCGCCGATCAGGCCCGAGCCGTCGCTGGGTACGCGGATGGCTGCTCGCTTCAAGGACTGTGGGATTGTCGAGGGGGAACTCGAGAAGTCGAGGGGGAACTCCGCAAAACCGGCTGTTTTCGAGCTGTGATTTTGCTCGACACCAACGTCCTCTCAGCCGTCATGCAGAGCGAGCCACCGGAGGCGGTCGTCGCGTGGCTCAACCGGCAGCCTGCAACTTCGGTCTGGACAACCGCGATCTCCGTTTTCGAAATCCAATACGGCCTGCATCGGCTTGCTGAAGGAAAGCGACGGACGATGCTGGGGGATGCGTTTCAGTCTCTAGTCTCAGAAGATCTCGGAGGACGCGTGCTACCCTTCGACGCACCAGCGGCTCTCGCCGCGGGTGCGATTTCGGCGGAACTGGAAGCTGCGGGGCAAACAGTCGAGATTCGTGACGTGCAGATGGCCGGTATCGCTCGAGCACGAAAGGCTACTATAGCGACCCGGAACGTGAGGCATTTCGACCGCACTTGTGTTGTGGTCAACCCCTGGGAGGATGTCTGACGCCGGTGAGCGTCACGTGAGACTCGATCGGCGTTCCGGAGATGCTCGTTCCGCAGTAGCCACCGAACTTCGCCTTGTCGCAGCTCTTCCGCGGGTGGTAGGAATGCGCAGGGAGGGCGACGCGATGGCGCGGGCAGCACTCGTCGTTGGAGCTTCGATCATCATTGGTGCAGGCGGTGTCCTGGCGGTCGACCGGCCGATCGACGCCGACAAGCTGGTTCTGCGCCAGACCAATGCCGGCGTGCGGGTGATCTTCGTCACCCGCGACCAGAGCTTCCTGTTTCCCGCCATCGGCAGTGTCGATGACCCCGTCAACGGCACTCCCGGCGGTGCCGTCGTCGAGATCTTCTCCAAGACCGAAGGCGTCTTTCCCGCCGCGGCACCCGCCGGCTCGGGAGATCCGGGCTGGACCGCCCGTGACGGGGGCAGCTTCGATGCCCACCGCTACCGAAACCGCGGTGGCAGCGGAGCGCGCCTGCGCACGCTGATCGCCCGGCAGGGACGAGTGATGAAGGTTCGCGTCGAAGACGCGGGGCTGGCGATGAGCTCGAAGCAAGACTCGGTCGGTATTCGCATCACGTTTGGATCGACCCGCAGCTGCGCCCTTTTTTCCGGCACCGGTGTCCGCAGAGACCAAGCAGGCCTTTTCGTTGGCCGGGGAGGGGTGGCTGGCGCACTGGGCGATTGCTCGGACAACGCCTTGCTCGACCTGCCGCCGGCGTGTGGTGACACCGCGTTCCCCACCTGTGATGGGGCATGCCCGGCCGGGTCGGTCTGCTCTTCGCAAGATCTGACCACGTGCACGTGTATTCCCGACACCGATCCGTGTGGCTCGACCTTTCCGACCTGCAACGGTGAATGCCCGGTTGGCGAAGAGTGCGCGAATATCGGTGGCTCGCCGTTGAACAATTGCGGGTGCATCCCGAGCGGGCAGACGGCGTGCGGAACCAACGAATGCGGCGGTGTTTGCCCGACCGGGCAGGAGTGCAACTACTTCGAGGTCGGCGATCCACAGAACTTCGCCGGCTGCCTGTGTGGCCCGCCGGGGCCGTGCGGATCGGGTGGCGACGATTGCCCGGTCGGTTTCTTCTGCGGCGTGCAGGGCGGGTTCGGCCAGTGCTTCCCGCGTCTCTGTGTTGGTGGCACCTACCCGAGCTGTGGCGGTAGCTGCCCGCTGGGAGACACATGTATGCCTTTCGGTGCGGTTGGGACGTTCTTGGGCTGCGTTTGTGCACCGGCGGGGCTGCCGTGCGAGAGCACCTGCGCCCTCGGGATGTCCTGTCCATCCGGCGAAGCTTGCCTGTCGGATGGGGGCATCTGCGGATGTGCGCCGTTTTGACCGGCTAGTGCGGGCGATACCAGATGGCAGAGGTGACGGCGCGCTCCTGGATCGACGTTGGTTGGGGAGGGGTGACGCCGGCGATCGCGGCATCGTAGGTAGACCAGCGCGGTGTCGGAATCTCGATGACGCGGGCGTAGTAGAAGGCCTCCGCCGCCGCCGAGAATTCCGGATCGACCCAGAGTGCGCTCAGTTGAGTGGCGCCGATGTCGTTGGTGTAGGTTGCCCGTTCGACGTCGACCGTGTTGCCGACCGCTGGGACGCGATGGGTCTGCGCATCGGCGACGCGGCCTCCCGAGGCCGCGATGTCGTAGATCTTCTCGTGACTGCCGCCGTCGCCGTCGACCCAGCCCTTGACGATCTGAATGCGGTCGAGATTGGCTCCGGTGGGGTCCTTGGTTGCGGTGACGACGAAGGCGGGCGCGCCGGCCCCGTCGCGCGGCGCGAGGTCGCCGCCCATCGGGACGCCGGCGGCGTAGGCTTTGCGGATCAGCTCGGCATCGCCGAGGATGTCTCGATCGAAACTCCAGCCGCCGAAGAAGCGGACGCCGATACGCGGCCCGGATGTCGCGTAGGTCTCCTTGCGTTTCATCGCATCGAAGAGTGACTCGCGCGTGTTCTCCTCTGCCCATACTGCTGCCAGCCCGGCGGCGCTCCACTGGGCGCCGCGGTTTTGGTTGAGCGGCAACAGCAGGCTCTTGCCGAGACGCAGGCCGATGCTGCCATCGATCATCGGCAGCTTGCCGTGGTGATTGTCCTCTTCGACTGTCGAGCTGGCGTTGTGCGAATCGCTGCTGCCGATGAAGCCAAATCGGTAGGGATTGAAACCGCTTTGTGCCGCCATCTCCAATCCCGCTCGCAAGGCGTCGCGCGCGTAGCTGCCGCGCGGCTGACTGTCGCTGCCGCTGGCGCTCAGCATCTTGTCGAAGATCTCGAAACCGGCGAGCTCATCGGCGCTCGAAAGGGACGGGTGGGTCTCGGAGGAGCCCTTGACCTGAAAGATCTCGCAGAGAGGTTCGTTCCGCATGCGAGTTGCGGCGTACTCGCGGCTCAGGCGTGTGCCATCATAGGCGACGCGGTCGAACATCTTACCGTTGCTGGCGTTGCTGTTGTGCGGGATGGCCAGCATCTCCATGCCGCGCTGCCGCTGTTCGTCGAGAGCACGCCAGAGATCCTCGGGATTCTTGGAGTCCAGCGAGGTGTAGGGGAAGTCCGGGTAGCGCTCCGAGCGGTAGATGACGTTGCGGTGGAGATTCTGCTCCTCCGGCATCGAGCTCCACTCGTAGGCGATGAAGGTCGTGAAGCGCCCGGGGTCGTTGTGTCTCTCGGCGCTGTCGACGATCGCCTGCCAGGCGTCGATCGAAGATCGCGCCGGCCGGCCGCCGAAGGTGGCGTCGCGGGTCTTCGACGTACCCATCTTGCCGAGGCTGATTTTCAGGTAGTGCCAGGTGATGCGCCAGGGACTGCCGGTCCGCATGACCTCGCGCAGGGAGTTTGCATCGCCGCTCGCTTCGCCTTCGGCGCGGGCGACGCCGAGGTATTCCGAGTGGTCGGTGACGGCGGCGAAATCGAGCGGTCGCCGGGCGCGGATCGGGTAACCGAGGGCGTGTTGGATGGTCTCGCCTTTGGCGTAGCGGTAGGCATCGTCGGGTAGGGCGCGGACGCCGAGGGTGTAGGCGTCGAACGAGTAAGCGGAGTGGATGTGGATGTCGCCCCAGAAGATGGTGCGCAGCGGGTCGCGACCGGCGCTGCGCAACGCCGGCGCCGGTGCCGCAAAGCGCGGGTCGTCGCGCGGTTTCAGCGACGGATCGTCGAAGTGGCAGGCGCTGAGCGCCAGGAGGAGCGAAGCGAGTGCGGACAGCGGGAGGCGGCCAGGGCGCGTCATGCGAGAGCGTTTATCCCCATCGAGTTTGTGGTACAAATCGATGATTCTGGAAGAGGGTTGCAGACGCAGACGCGCGCAGCGGGATGAACGGTTGAGCGATCGACTTCGATGTTGAAATCATCGCGGTGTTTCTTCGCGGCTTGGGAGTAGCAATGAGTTACGATTGGCAAGCGGGTTTGGTGTTTTTCGTCGTTCTCGTCGCGCTGACGGTGGTTGGCAAGTTCCTCGCTTTCAAGGTGCCGGCGCTGCAGCGCATGCGCGAGCTCAACCGGGACGCCGACCGCAAGAAGCTGGCTGACAAGGAGTTCAAGGCAGCGGTCAAGAAGAACAACAACACCGGCCTGATCACCAACGTCGTTTTCTATCTGACCATCCTCCCTTTGTGCGTGAGCCTGGAACCGCGGCCCCTGTGGCGGCATCTCGTCGACATGATCGCCGTGCTGATGGTGTTCGACTTCTTCTACTACCTGACGCACCGCTTCTTGTTCCACGGCAAGCCGTTGCTTCGCGTTCACGCGCTGCACCACCGGGCGCGAACGCCGACGCACATCGATGCGCTCTACGTTCACCCGCTCGAGACCTTCATAGGCCTGGCGCTCTTTCTCGGTACGATTCCCCTCATTGCGCTGCTCAGTGGCGCGCCGCTGAGCGCCTACTCGATGGCGATCGCCACGTTGATCTTCACCCAGATCAACACGATCAACCACACCTTCGTGAACCTGCCCTACTTTCCTTTCAAGACCCTCGATCACATCACCTCCATCCACGCCGCCCACCACGTCGACATGAAGCGCGGCAACTACGCGACGTTGACGATGCTCTACGACTGGATCTTCGGCACTCTGGAAGAGCCGGTCAGCCGGGCGACGCCGTAGGCGATTTCCAGACTCGTGAAAAAACGGCGCGTCGTCGATCGGTGTCGCGAACCGTCCTCCTCAATTCGTTTCGTCGTTCTCGTCCTCTTCGTCTGGCTCATCCTCGCGGTCTTCGACCTCGATTTTCACGTCGTCGAGAATCAAGCCATCTCTGAGGGTCCCTTTCGCGTGGACGCGGTCGTCAATGATCAAGTCGCTACAGGTCAGAGTGTTTCCGCTCTGGTGAATCGAAGCGCTGGTCGTGTCGATTGTGACCAGCAGGGTGCCTTCCTTTCGTCGAACGACCATCCTGGCGGAGTCGCATTCCAGGGTATGGACGAACCCTTCGATCTCGACTTCTTGGCCGGGACCGTCGTCACCTGGCGTCGCATTGGGCTTCGGGTCCTCTTCGTCTTCGCGATCCTCGACGCGAATGGTGGCGTCCTCCAGGATGCGACCATCCGCGGTGGCGGCATCCACTTCGACTCGGTCGCCGACTCGTAGGTCTGTGCAGGCAAGAGGCGTTTCGCCGCGCAGGATCAGTGCTGATTGGAGGGCGATCGTGAACATCGTGCCGGCGCGATCGTCCGTGTCGAGTACGACGAGCGTGTCATGGGTACAGTCGAGCGCATCGACGAAGCCCTCGAGCTCGATGTGCTGGGACGTTGGAGTCACTTCGCCATCTTCGGTGTCGATGACGACGTCGCGGAGCTCGAGAACGCCACCGCTGGGCACGATGACGGTGGTTTCTCCGAGTAGCGTATCGCGTTCGAAGCGCAATTGAGCCTCGCCGGCGAACTCTCCTCCAAGCTCGAATTCCCCGGTGGAATTCGTGAAATCCTCGATGTCCGAATCGGCGATCGATACTCGGATTCCAGAGACGTCGGCGGTGCTGCTGGTGATGTCGACGATGTTGCCGCGAATGCTCGTCAGGCCGGTGCCGCTTTGTCCGCCACCGCGGACCAAGCCTCCGCCTCCGCATCCCAAGAACAGGCATAAGCCCATGAGGATGGCAGTGTGCGGCCGAAACCATGACTCCGGAAACTTCCAGTCGTTGTTCATCTTCGCTTTCTCTCTTTGCTCGCCCGGCTCGTTGCCTTTTCCGATTGGCGTTTTTGCGAAACGGGTGTGCTTCGCGGCGCTGGATCCGTTTCCGCTTCCCTAGGTGATTCGAAGTAGTAGACACCGATGCCCGCGTACGTACGCTCACCTCGTGGCGCTTTGGCATTGCGATCTCGATCGTGGCGGCGCAGCAAGGCGTCGGACTTCTTCAGAAAGCGAGTCGCCTCCCTGCGCAGCGCCACTCGCAGGCGGGCGATTCCATCGCTTCCCAGATTGTCGTAGGCGAGCTTTTGCTGGAGGCGCGGATCGTCCTCGTCGTCGAAAATGTTGTGGAGCATCGTAGCGATGAGCTCCGGCGGATCTTCGGCCAGCATCGCCAAGCGTTCTGCGTGACCTCGTTTCGGTGTCCAGGTCGAGCCGGTCAGGGCCACCTTGCTGCCTCCTCTCACTTCGACGGCGCCCGAGCTCACCAGCACATCGAGCAGAGCGCGCGGTTGAACGTCCTTGGTCGTCTTCTCGGCGAGCTTGACGAAGCTCGGGCCGCGCGGGGCGTCGTAGGGCAGAACGAGCGGGCGTCCGGATGTACCGGTCGTGTCCGGCTGGCTGAGCCAACGGCCAATGAGGTCTGCCGCCCAGCTTCGTGTGAACGATCGCGGTTCCCGCTGCTCGGCTGGGTTGCGGCGGAGACGGCGAACTTCTTTGCGGTTGATTCCGGTCAGCGCGGCGATGCGGCTGTCAGTCTGCTTGCGACCATCTGTTGCGAAGTCGTGTTCCGCGACTTCCACAAAAAGCTCCCGTAGCTCACGCTCCAGCCGGCCGTAGGTGACGCCATCCGCCAGCATGCGGCGGACGAGAGGCTGCAAGGCCGAGCGAGCCGCCACTACGAGCGCGGTCTTGGGATCGTTGGTGGCCACGTCTGAGGGGGTATCATCTCGTCCGGCCCGAAGGAAGCGAGAAAATGGGAGTTTTTCCCAGCTCCCCAGGTGAAATGGGACAAATTCCCATTTTTTTCTTTTCTTGAAGGTGCCGGGCTGCTAGTGGATGTCGTGTGAGCGAGCCTGGCTATGAACTCGAGAGCGGGGAAGGCGGATCGGGCGCGGCCCAGTGCGGCTCCGCCTCTGACCTGTCCGTACCACCGTGCCGTGGCGAGAGCCTCCACGGGGCGGCTGTGGAATTGCTCGTGCAGACTCGGAGCGTCGGCAGGCGCGCCTTGATTCCCGGTTTTTCGACAGCCATTGCGGGTGTCGTAGCTGCGGGATGGATGCTGCGGGAGGAGAACCTCCTGAGACCCGAGGAAGGGGGCGGGTATTGGTTGGGTGTGGCGGGAGCCGCGGGAATGCTGTCGTTGTTGTCGTACGCCGCACGCAAGCGACTGTCCTTCCTGCAGGGGTGCGGTCGATTGGCAGTGTGGTTCCGGGTGCACGTGGTGCTCGGCATCGTCGCGCCCGTTGCGATCTTGTTTCACGCCAACTTCGGTATGGGTTCGACGAACAGCTCGGTCGCGTTGGTGTCCATGCTGATCGTAATGGTCAGCGGAATCGTCGGGCGTTTTCTCTACGCTCGAGTCACGCGCGATCTCTACGCTCGCCGGGCGACGTTGCGGGAGGTGACGGAGGAGCTCGAGAGGCACCGAGAACGACTCGGGAGTGTCGTTGGGGCGGGATCGGTCGCGATGATGCGCCTCGCTCGCTTGGAAGGCTCGGCGGTTCCGGGTGGGAGATGGTGGGCGCAGGTGAAGTGGCTCATCGCACTACCGTTCGAGGCGGGGAGACTGCGCGCTGCGATTCGGAAGGAGCTCGAAACGAGTGGAAGAGAGGATGAACGGTCAATGTCCCGCACCACACTACGGGTGGTCGACGCCTACGTGAATGCGGTGCTCGAAGAGGCTCATCTCGCTCCGTTTGAACGCTTGTTCTCACTGTGGCACGCCCTGCACGTTCCGTTGATCGCCCTGCTCTTTGTGACTGCCGTCGTGCACGTGATTGCGGTTCACGTGTACTAGCCCGGACGCACAGATGATGAGCAATGGCAGTGACCTGGCGTCCCAGTCCGATCGCGGTGGTGTTGGTGGTGCTCGCCGGTGCTGAGCGCGGCGATGGAACCTGGCTGGAGTCGCTCGTCATGCCCGGCGAGGTGATCGAAGCGCACTCGAAAATCGAGAGCGAGTGTGATTCGTGCCACGAAAAGCTCAACAGGAGCGGACAGGATCGGAAGTGTCGTGTGTGCCACGAGATGGTGGAAGCCGACTTGGTAAACGGCCGCGGCTATCACGGGCGCGCCGCGGCAGCCAGGCAGGGGCCCTGTCGCAGTTGCCACCCCGAGCACCAGGGGCGCGATGCCGAGATCGCGGTCTTGGAAGAAGCATCGTTCGATCACGATGAGACGGAGTTTCGACTGCTGGCCAGCCATCGCGCGGTGGATTGTTCGTCCTGTCATGGGCGGGGAGCTCGCTATCGGGATGCAGACCCGTCTTGCTCTGCATGTCATCAAAAGGAAGAGCCGCACGGCGGAGCGCTGGGTGCTGCTTGTCAGACCTGCCACGACGAAGAATCGTGGCGGATTCGGCACTTCGATCATCAGCAGAGTGATTTTCCGCTGCGCGGAGGGCACCGAGTCGTTGCCTGCACTGCGTGTCATTCGTCGAGAGTGTTCGTTCCTACGACCACGCGGTGCGCCGATTGTCACGCGATCTCCGACCCTCATCGGAATGGCCTCGGCGAGGCGTGTCAGAATTGCCACTCGGAGCAATCCTGGAAGATCCCGGGTTTTGACCATGAGACGGGCAAGTTTCGCCTGCGCGGAAAGCACGTTGGGGTTGCTTGCCAGGAGTGTCATTCCACCCAGGTTTTCGTTCCGACGGATCAGCAATGCGTCGCGTGTCACTCGAAGAGTGACGTTCATTCCGGTCGGTTCGGTCCTGCCTGTGAGAGCTGCCACGCGGTCACGGGATGGAAAACGACCGGATTCCCTCATCGAACGCGAAATGGCTTTTCGCTGGATGGCGCGCATGCGCTCGTCCCCTGCCATCAATGCCACCAGGTGGACGTTGACGTGTCGCTTCCGCCTACGCGTTGTTTTGGATGCCACGGCAAGGATGACGAGCACGGTGGACGGTTCGGCAGTGCATGTGAACGCTGTCACGGTGGGGGAGAGTGGATTTCTCGGTTCGATCACGACGCCGAGACGGAGTTCCCGCTGGTCGGGCGTCACCGGTCGGTCGAGTGCAACACTTGTCATGTCGAATCCGCGCCAGAGCCACGCCTCGGAAAAACATGCGCGACTTGCCACCAGAAGGACGACGTTCACGGCGGCCAACAGGGGAGCGTCTGTAGCGCCTGTCACAACGAGCGGGGGTGGCGGGATCGAGTGTTCTTTGACCACGATCTGACACGCTTTCCGCTCATTGCCGCTCATGGCGAAGTGGGATGTACGATCTGCCATGCGTCGACCACCTTCAAGGACGCGGAGATCGAGTGCGTCTCGTGTCACGTGTCGGCCGACCCTCACGCCGGCGTGTTCGGGACGAAGTGCGGCGAGTGTCACAACCCGACCGGCTGGGATACGTGGCACTTTGATCACGATGAGACCGGGTTCGCGCTCGATGGAGAGCACGGCAACCTCCGGTGCGTGTCGTGCCACGGTCAGGGTGCGAAAGCTGCACGCTTACCGGTGAAGTGCGGATCCTGCCACGAGCGGGACGACGTTCATTCTGGAGAGTACGGTCGCGATTGTGAGCGTTGCCACGACACGTCGTCTTTCAGGGCGGCTCGATAGCTGGGGATGGACGGACAGGCGATGGCGCGGTGTCGAGCGAGTCTGGAATTGCTGGTGGGCAGGACACTCCGCCTTGCCGTTCTGCTGGTCGGGCTCGCTGTGTCCGGGGCGTCGATGTCGGTCGCCTCTGAGGAAGGGGTCGACGAGTTCGATCATGGGACGACTTCCTTCCCACTATCAGGTGGCCATCGCGCCGTGCCGTGCCGTTCGTGCCATGTCCTGGGCGTATTCAAGGGGACGCCTCGGCGGTGCAAGGACTGCCACGAGCGATCGGGCGTGATCTTTGCTTCCCCCCGGCCGCCTGACCACATTCCGACCAGTCGAGAATGTCAGGTGTGCCACAGTGTCGCCGCTTGGAGCGTTCTGCGATTTGACCATTCTGAAGTGATTGGCGCCTGCGTGTCGTGCCATGACGGCCGGCAGGCAACGGGAAAGCCTTTCGATCACGTGCCGACGGCGGCGGCTTGTGACGTCTGCCACGGCACGCGGGCGTGGGAGCCGGCAAGCTTCGACCACGCGTCGGTGACCAGCGGGTGCTTCACCTGTCACAACGGAACGATCGCCGAGGGCAAGGACGGGGGGCACATTCGCTCGACGAACGCGTGCGCGGACTGTCACACGACGGCGGCGTGGGAACCGGCGCGCACCGACCATGCGCAGGTGATCGGGGCCTGCGAGAGCTGCCACAACGGAGCGGTCGCCGAGGGCAAGCCGGTGGATCACGTGCCGACGGCGGCGGCTTGTGACGTCTGTCACGGCACGCGGGCGTGGGAGCCGGCAAGCTTCGACCACGCGTCGGTGACCAGCGGGTGCTTCACCTGTCACAACGGAACGATCGCTGAGGGCAAGGACGGGGGGCACATTCGCTCGACGAACGCGTGCGCGGACTGTCACACGAAGGCGGCGTGGGAACCGGCGCGCACCGACCATGCGCAGGTGATCGGGGCCTGCGAGAGCTGCCACAACGGAGCGGTCGCCGAGGGCAAGCCGGTGGATCACGTGCCGACGGCGGCGGCTTGTGACGATTGCCACAGCAGCAACGCTTGGAAGCCAGCTCGTTTTGATCACCGTCAGGTGAGTGGCGCATGTTTTGCCTGCCACAACGGGACGCTTGCCGAGGGCAAGGACGGGGGGCACATTCGCTCGACGAACGCGTGCGCGGACTGTCACACGACGGCGGCGTGGGAACCGGCGCGCACCGACCATGCGCAGGTGATCGGGGCCTGCGAGAGCTGCCACAACGGAGCGGTCGCCGAGGGCAAGCCGGTGGATCACGTGCCGACGGCGGCGGCTTGTGACGTCTGTCACGGCACGCGGGCGTGGGAGCCGGCAAGCTTCGACCACGCGTCGGTGACCAGCGGGTGCTTCACCTGTCACAACGGAACGATCGCTGAGGGCAAGGACGGGGGGCACATTCGCTCGACGAACGCGTGCGCGGACTGTCACACGAAGGCGGCGTGGGAACCGGCGCGCACCGACCATGCGCAGGTGATCGGGGCCTGCGAGAGCTGCCACAACGGAGCGGTCGCCGAGGGCAAGCCGGTGGATCACGTGCCGACGGCGGCGGCTTGTGACGATTGCCACAGCAGCAACGCTTGGAAGCCAGCTCGTTTTGATCACCGTCAGGTGAGTGGCTGTTTTGCCTGCCACAACGGGACGCTTGCCGAGGGCAAGGACGGGGGGCACATTCCAACTTCGGCCGATTGTGGGCTGTGTCACGGCACTTTGGCGTGGGAGCCGGCCGACGTTGATCACGGGACGATCACAGGCGCTTGCCAGAGCTGTCACAACGGAACGGTGGCGCAGGGAAAACCGGCCAGTCACTTTGTCACCAACCAACCCTGCGAGGCTTGCCATATCGCAGCACGTTGGAGTCCTTCCACCTTCCGGCACAGCTCGCCCGACTACCCCGGGGATCACCGCGAGCGGTTGGCTTGCCGACAATGCCATCGGGGCAATTCGCGCGTCGTAACGTGGGCTGCCCCGGCGTTCCAGCCCGACTGTGCGGGCTGTCATGCAGGCGACTTCGAGGTCGACGAGCACGAGAAAGTCGAGCGTCCGCGAGTTTTCTACATGCTCGGTGAAGTGCGCGACTGTAGCGGAAGCTGTCATGTCTTCACGGATTCCTCCTTTGCGGTGATCAAGGAGCGCAAGAGCGGCGAGCACAGAGTCTCTGGGGGGGAGTTCTGATTCGTGGCTCGCCCTCTCTTCGTGATCGCTCGAGGCTCCATGGCGCGGCGGGTCGTCGATTGCCGCCGGAATCGTTCGAGCTTTTTCGCCCGTGTGCGGTGCGGGCTCAGTTGGTGTTCCACGTGCCTTGCGGTGACTTCTTCGTGGTACGCGCTGGCGGTATGTCCAACTTTTGGCCTGCCGGGTAACGCCATACTGGAGGGCGTACGTTCGTATGAGAAGGACAGCTCTGTTGTCGTAGCGATCGACTTGTCGGAAGCGGTCGACTACGCCGGCCACACGTGGTCCTCGTCGGGCACTGCGCTGCGTGTGCGGTTTCGACGCGCCGGTCCACCGAGCGACGGGTTGCCGGCGGCCGAGCGCGCATCGAGCCGGTCACCTCATCTGCGCTCGTCCAAAAACGTCGTCAGCCAAATCGAATTGGGTTCCGAGCTCGTCGTGACCGTGACGTTTTCGCGACCGCTTCGCGCGACCGTGTATCTGGGGGGAGACCGCAGGACGCTCGTCGTCGAGATTCCAGCGGTTGCCACGGGGACGGCGGTGCCGGATGCGGCAGCGGACGGCAGCGCGCCGCAATCGACCGCTGAAGAGCAGGTGGAGGGAGCGAATCGCGGCGAGCGATCTGGGCGTGCGATGAGCAACGCGCGCAGGGCCATGACGGCCAACGACTACGCAACGGCAATCCGTCTACTGACGAAGGTACTGCGCTCCCCCGATAGCGAAGATGCACAGGAGGCGAAGGAGCTACTGGGCGTGGCCCGCGAGCGGAATCATCAACTTGCGCATGCAAAGGCGGAGTACGAAGAGTACCTGGCGCTCTACCCGCATGGTGAAGGCGCCGATCGTGTGCGCCAGCGACTCGCGGCACTGCTCAGTCCGAAAAGCGGGGACCGCTCGAGTGCGCAGCCCAAGTCTGCCGGAAGTGACGGAGAGCGGGCGAGTCTGTGGGGTGGGGTGACCTCGGGTGGAAGCTTTTCCCAGTACTTCCGAATGGACGATACGATCCAGGACGACACGGGTGCGCGAATCGGCCGTTCGTTTGTCGACTCGGATCTCGACGTCGCGGCACGTGTTCGCAGGGATGACTACGATGGTCGATTGATCTTGAGTGCGAACTACCGCGCCGACATCGAGGGTGGAGGATCGAGATCGAATGCGCGTATCCGCTACCTGTTCGCCGACCTCGGACAACGCGACCTTCGGATCAGCGGCCGATTTGGACGGCAGTCTCGCAGTAGCGGAGGGGTGCAGGGACGTTTTGACGGCGTGCATCTCAGCTACGGCGGCATGGAGCCCCTGCGCTTCCATTTCGTGGGCGGATCCCCTGTCAACTTTTCCGGCAGCAATCGCATCGACACCGACAGGCTGTTCTACGGTGCCAGCCTCGACGTAGGTCGGTTGGGGGAGCATTGGGACCTGTCTGGTTTCTTCATCGAACAAACAGTCGATGGTTCCCTCGACCGGCGGGCCGTCGGAGCCGAGGCTCGCTATCACGATCGCAACGCTTCGATGTTTGCGCTCGTCGACTATGACGTTTCGTTCCAGGATCTCAATACGGTTCTACTGTTTGGCAACTACCGCTTTGACAACGCGGCGAGCGTCGGATTGACGGTGGATCTGCGTTCGTCACCGGCGTTGCGGGCGAGCAACGCCCTCATCGGACAGGAAGCACGCTCCATCGGCGATCTTCGCGCTGCACTGGGTGGGAGCAATCGCGTTCGCGACGTTGCGAAAGACCGGACGGCGCGGTCGACGTCCGTGACTCTCTTTGGGGCGTACCCTCTCGCTGAGTCGGTCGAGGTGGCGAGCGACTTCACCGTGTCCGAGTTGGCAGGCACGCCGGAATCGGCGGGTGTACCTGCCACTCCGTCGACCGGCCTCGAGTACTATTGGAACGGTCGATTGGCGGTTGGCGACCTCGTCGTGGCGAACGATCTCCATGTCGTCGGACTTCGCCTGATCGATACGAATACGACGGACACGTTGGGCTTACATCTCAGTGGTCGCTTCCCCGATGTCTGGGGATGGCGCGCCAATCCTCGCCTCAGGTTGGATTTCCAGCGGCGTGTCCCGGGGGCGCTTCTCAGCGTGTTCCAGCCGTCACTCGTTCTCGACTTCAGGTGGGCCTCGTCTCTGTGGATCGATCTCGAAGCGGGGTACGAGTGGCTGGAAGAAATTTCTGGCGCAGAACGCGGCGTCGGCCGGCAGACCTACTACCTGTATGCTGGCTACAGGTGGGAGTTCTGACCCCGTCTCCGCCGGTTGTGTGCGCTCTACGCCGCCCCGTACTTCGTATCGACACGGACGCCGATCGTCTCCAGGAGCGCGGTTGGTAGCGTCCCGCCGGCGCAGATGATGACTGCATCGTTCGGGTACGTCGCGGTCTGCCCGCCCCGTTCGATTGAAACCGTTGCAGGTGAAATGTCGGTTACCTTCGATTCGAAAATGACGCGAACCTGATCTTCTCGGACAGCGGCCTCGATTCGTTCCCGGTTGGCCGGGCTCGCTCTCGAAAACACTGCCCCTCGATAGGAGAGCATGATTTCGGTTCCAGCGACTTCCGTGAGGCGCAGCGCAGCTTCGATGGCGGCATCCCCACCGCCCACCACCAGAACTCTTTTGTCGCGGTAGATCTCTGGCTCGCGGAGTCGATAGGCCACCTTGGCGAGCTCCTCTCCCGGCAGGCCCAGCTTGCGGGGAGTGCCACGCCGTCCGATCGCGAGAAGCACCGTTTGGGTGCGGTACTCGGTTTTCGTCGTCTGGACGCGAAACCCGTCCTCCACCGGAGTTATGGACAATGCGGTTTCCTGACACCTGATCTCTAGTCCCACCTGCTCGATGACCTCTTGCCATAGGCGCAGTAGGGATTCCTTGCTCGTCTCGCGCAAGCGGACCTTGCCGATCAGGGGCAGATCGACGGGGCTGGTGACGACGATCTTGTTTCTCGGGTAGTGGGCGACGGTTCCGCCGAGAGAGTCTTGCTCGATCGTGACGAAATTCAATCCGCATTCCATCGCGGCGAGCGACGCCGAGATTCCTGACGGCCCGGCCCCGACAATGACGAGGTCGAGTCCGCCATCGTGTCGGATGTTTGGATCGAGTGTCTGCGCAATCGCCCTCGATGCAAGTTGTCCCTGAGTGATGGCATTGCGAATCAGACCCATGCCGCCGAGCTCGCCAGCGATGAACACTCCCGGAACGTTGGTCTCGAAGTTCTCTCGCACGAACGGAATATCGATGCCTCGAGTTTCCGTGCCGAAGACGAGTTCGATTGCGTTTGTCGGACATGCCTCTTTGCAGGCTCCGTGCCCGATACAATTCGTTGGTCGAAGGAGTCTCGCCTTGCCGTCGATGAGACCCAGGATGTCGCCTTCCGGACAGGCGATGACGCAAGCCTGGCAACCGATGCAGTCGGCGGGATCGATTACGGGATGAAGGGACGGGGGTTCGCTCAGTCCGGCACGACGCTCAGAATCGAATACATCGAGGTTGTGCCGCTGCGTTCGCGAACGGAGATACCAGTAGCCTCCCCACAGGAGAAGCATCGGGAGAGCGTAGACTGACGTCTGCAGCAGATCCATGCGAACAGCATCTCAACGCGTGCACCGCACCGCTCGGTTCCAAACCGGTGGGCGATTTACGAGCAACGGGTCATGTGTCCGCCCGCGCAGCCGGTCATCATCAGTAGTCGAGGGGGCAGCCGGGCGCTACTCGAAGACGATGACCTGACGCGCCACTTCGCCCTTGCGCATCTTGTCGAAGGCGTCGTTGACGTCGTCCAATCCGATGCGCGAGGTGATCATCTCGTCGAGAAAGAGGCGACCGTCGAGATAGAAGTCGACGTACTTCGGCATGTCGAAGCGAAAGCGGTTTGATCCCATGAACGACCCGGTGATCTTCTTCTCCTGGAGAGTGAGGTCGGATGCGGAGATCGGTACCATCTCCGTCATCGGTACGACACCGACGAGGACGGTGGTTCCGCCGCGCGCGGTCATCGCCGCCGCCTGCTGCACGGTGGGGATGAGGCCGATGCACTCGAAAGCGAATGCCGCACCGCCGCCGGTGAGCTCCTGTACGGCGGCGACGGGGTCGCCGTCGTTCGCGTCGACGCAATCGGTGGCCCCCAATTTCTTGGCGAGATCGAACTTCCAGGGCTGCGCGTCGACGGCGATGATCTTCCCCGCGCCGACGATGCGCGCTCCCTGGATCGCCGCCAGACCGACACCGCCGCAACCTATGACGGCGACGCTTTCCCCGGCCCGGATGTGCACGGTGTTGAGCGCGGCGCCGAGCCCGGTGGTGACGCCGCAGCCGATCAACGATGCGCGATCGAGGGGCATGTCGTCGCGAATCTTGACCAGCGAGCGCTCCGGACAGAGCATCGTTTCGGCAAAGGACGAGAGGTTGGCGAACTGCAAGATGGGATCGCCGGAGCTGTCGGTGAGCCGCGGTTGCATGTCGCCCGGTCGGCCCTCGAATTGCGTCAGGCACAGGTAGGGGCGACCCTCGGTGCAGAATGTGCAGACACCGCACCACTGGGTGATGCAACCGATGACGTGGTCGCCGGGCGCAAAGTCTGTGACTCCCGCGCCGACGGCTTCGACGATGCCGGCGGGTTCGTGGCCGAGGATGCAGGGTGGTGGTACCGGCAGACTGCCGTTGATGACGTGTAGATCACTGTGGCAGATGCCGGAGGCGACGGTCCTGACGAGTACCTCTCCGGCTCCCGGGGCGTCGATGTGAACATCCTCGATTTCCAGTGCGGCATCGTTGGCGCGCATGACGGCAGCTTTCATTTCATCTCCTTTGTTCGTCTATTTCGTTTCGTAGTCATCGAGCTGTGGTGCGGCCATCTCCTCGCGGAAGCGATCGAAGGTCCACGGCCAGGCGCTTGGCAGACCATCGCGAT
Organism: uncultured Binatia bacterium (SeqCode); assembly: GCA_965216585.1. Taxonomy (GTDB): domain Bacteria; phylum Desulfobacterota; class Binatia; order HRBIN30; family CADEER01; genus CADEER01. The sequence continues at coordinate 4,244,551 of CBDCGC010000003.1, forward strand.
CGAGGTACCAGGAGCGGCAGCCGGTGTTCCAGATCGTCGACTGGGCCGCCTTTCGCCGTTCGTCGTCGAAACGTTGGGCGGCAGCGCGGGATGCGGAGATCTCCTTGCACTTGCCGGCGCGGACCTGATCGACCAGCTGCATGATGTAGGCGAATTGCAGCTCGGCGACGTCGATCAGCGAAAAATTGCCGACCGGTCCGTTGGGGCCGTTGAGCATGAAGAAGTTGGGAAAGTCGGGGATCGTGATCGCCATATAGGCAGTCGGTGAGTGCCGCCACTCGTCGTCGAGGGCGCGGCCGCCGCGGCCGATGACCTGCATCGGCCGCATGAATTGGTCGACGCGGAAGCCGGTGGCGAGAATGAGGACGTCGAGCTCGTGCAGGGTGCCGTCGGCAGTGCGCACACCTCGTTCCTCCACCCGCTCGATGAGCGAGGTGACGAGCCTCGAGTTGGGGTGCTGGACGGCGTCGTAGAAGTTGGCCGAGATGATCAGGCGTTTGCAACCGGCTCGGTAGTCGGGGCGCAACTTCTCCCGGAGCTCGGGATCGCGGATGCTGTTTTCCAGGTTGGCGACGCAGGTGTCGTGGATGGCCTGCAGCACGGGGGAATCGGCGTCGCCCAGGACGTTGGCGAATCCGTCGACGAAGGCACGCGAGACGTCCTGGCGAATCGCCTCCATGGCTGCCGGACGGCGGTGGAACTCGGCGCGCTCCTCGTCGCTGTAGACGGGGTTGTCGACCGGCATGATCCACTGCGCCGTGCGCTGGAAGAGGACGAGTTCGGCGACCCGGTCGACGAGGGCGCCGACGATCTGAATCGCAGTCGAACCTGTGCCGACGACGCCGACGCGCTTTCCTTCGAGTGGGACGCTGTGATCCCAGCGGGCGCTGTGGAAGATGGCGCCGCGGAAGGAGTCGATGCCTGCGAAATCGGGATAGGCGGGGTGGTGCAGGACGCCCGTCGCGGCAATGACGAAATCGGCCTCGTCGGTCGTGCCGTCGCTGGTGGTGACGCGCCAGCGACCGCCGGTGCGCTCGCAGCGCGTGATCTCGCAGCCGTAGCGAATGACGTCGTCGACGCCGTGGTCGCGGGCGACACGCTCGAAGTAGGCCTGGATTTCGTCTCCCGGTGCAAAGCGATGGGTCCAGTCGGGATTGAGGGCGAAGGAGTAGGAGTAGAGGTGGGAGGGGACGTCACAGGTGACGCCGGCGTAGGTGTTCTCGCGCCACGTTCCGCCCAGACGGTCGGCTTTTTCATAGATGACGAAGTCGTCGAGGCCGGCCTCTTTGAGCTTGATGGCGCTGAGGATTCCCGACATGCCCGCGCCGATGATGATGAAGCGAAGAGTAGCGCCGGATCCCGATTGGCTTGCATCTTGCGGGGGCATCGCAGGCTCCTCTCGACGTTTCCCGGTCGCCGCCGCTCAAGCCGTTCGCTTGGTCAGCCGGACGACCGGAATGTTGCGTTCCGTACGCGCCTGGTAGTCGTCGTAGTCCGGATAGACTTTGCAGATCTTTGGCCACAGCGCCTTTTTCTCTTCATCGCTGACCCGTTTTGCAGTCATGGGGATTCGCTCACGGCCGAGCTCGACTTCGCATTCGGGCGTCACTTCCAGGTTGAGATACCAGGCCGGGTTGCGGGACATGCCGCCCTTCGAGGCGACGATGAGGTAGTCGTCGCCGTCCTCGACGTAGATCAGCGGTGCGGTGCGGATTTCACCCGACCTCCGGCCCTTGGTGAGCAGGAGAAAGACGGGGGCGCCGCGGGTAAACTTGTTGCCGAAGCGGCCTCCGCTGGCGCGGTAGATCCAGGTGTTGACCTTCGACATCACTTGTACGGCCACGCTTGCGAACTTCTCCTCGCGGGCGCTGAATGGACGCAGCTCTTTGTCAGCCATGGTTTGCAACCTCTCTCATTCCTCTGGTGCCAGCGCGGCTGGAATTGCCAGCGTCGGGTTTCGCGCCAGGCGCACGTCTTCCAGTCTGGTTTCGCAAGACTGTCGCCAGCCGTCCTCCGACAAGACGTAGAATCGGTCGTCGCGGATCGCCTGCAGGGTGCGCTCGGCGATGACGCGCGGGTCGACCCCTTGTTGGGCAGACAGCTCGCGCAGGCTGCCCTCGGCAACCTCGCGCTCGGGCGAGGTGAAATCGAAACCCGCCAGATCGCGCGGGCGGTTGCGTCGCGAGTCGCCGATCCGCGTGTTGATGAGCTCGGGGCAGAGAACCGACACACCGATCTTGGCGGCGCTCGAGGTGAGGTCGTGGTAGAGCGCCTCGGAATAGCCGACGACGGCGTGTTTGGTCATGCTGTAGACGGCGGTGAACGGCCCGTTGGTGACACCGGCCATCGAGGCGGTGTTGACGATGTGAGCGGCGCTGTTCTGGCCGAGCATGATCGGCACGAATACGCGGACGCCGTGAATGACGCCCCAGATGTTGACATCGATCAACCACTGGTAGTCTTGCCGCGGTGATTGCCAGGCCAAGCCGCCGGTGAAGACGCCGGCGTTGTTGCAGAGGATGTCGACCGCGCCGAATTGATCAATGCAGTGCTCGGCGAGATTGCGCACGCTCTCTTCGGAGGAGACGTCGGTGACGACTGCGAGATTGTCGAAACTCTGCGCCGACAGGGCGTCGGCGGCGCGTTGCAAGGCGCTTTCCTCGACGTCGGCGAGAACGACCTTCATCCCCTGCTCGGCAAAGAGCTGCACCATGGCGTTGCCGATGCCACTTGCCGCACCGGTGACGACGGCGACTTTGTCGCGAAAGTCCTTCATCGCTTTTTCAAGCCGTTCCGGGTGGCCTTCTTCGTGAGCTCGGCGGGGCGAATCGCCCCGGCGGTTGGGAAAATGCTGATGCCAAAGTTCACGGCTGCTACTCCTGGTTGCGAAACGAAAAGACTCTCGCCTTTTGCCGGTCCGATCAAGAGCTCGCCTGCCCGCGGATGGGCCGGTTCTGCGGTTGGCAAGAAGCTGGGTGCGCGTGTATCGTGGCGGGCCATGTTTACCGACTCACATCGCCGGGTTTTGCTCGGCTGGGCGGCGCTGGCGCTGGCTGTGGTGCTTCGGGCGCCGGCGGCACCGGCGGCTTCGATCAGTGCTTCGACCGCGGTCGTCTCGCGGGCGCACCAGGAACGGGCAAAGTTGTGCGTCAGCCTCGATACCAGCGGAGCGCGGGAGATCGCCGGCACGGAAAACGAGCTGGTCTGGGATGGCGAGTGCGCGACGATGCTGCCGAACGGATGCAGCGCCAATTCCGCTCACGGCAAGGATCTCAACGGGACTCTCTCGCGCCAGCGCGATTTCACCTACAAGGCATTGATTCTCAGCTTTAGTGATACCGATCCGATCGATTCCGGTGAGCTCTACTGCTGCGAGTTCTTGGTGCACCTCACTCGCCCCGGCGATTGCTGCCAGGTTCGCGTCGTGCGGGCGGCCGGCAGTGATCCACAAGGAAATTCGATTTCGATCTCGCCCGGGGCACCGGGTCAGCTCTGCCTGGCGTCCGACGGCACGGGCGGTCCTGCCGCCGGTGGCGTCGGTGGCGCGGCGCCGGCGGTCGGCGGCCTCAGTGGCGGCGATGACATGCAACCGGTTGGCCGCAGCGACACGTCTCCCGGTGGTGCCCCGGCCGCGGCGGGAGGCGCAGCACCGGGTCAAGGCGCAGCACCAGCTCCGGCCGGCGCAGCGCCCGCCAACGCCATTACAGATGATGCACCTGCGCCGGCTGCTCCAGCGAACCCTGCGGCGGTGGTTGCCGATCCGGCGGCCGGGCAGCCAGCGGCTGCCGAACCCGCCGCGCCGCCGGCGCAAGTCGCTGATGTGAATGCTGCGCGCGTCGCTGATTCAGCGCCGAAAGCGGTCGCCGAGGCGCCGCCGCCGGCGCCTGCCGGCGGGCCGTCTGATGAGGCAGTGCCGCCGGCTGTCCAGGCAGACGAGGTGGTGCCGCCCGCAGCAGAGGAGGCGGTACAGGTGCCGGCCGCGGCAGAGGAGCCGGTGGTCCGGCCGACGGTGGGCGAAGCGGATGAAAAGCCGAGTCCGCGCGACGTGCGCCGTGGCGCCGCTGGTGCGCGCCATTCGCGCCGGCTGCCGATGGACGACGATGATGGATGGTTGGGCTGCTCCGTCGTCGCAGCGCGCCATGGGCAATCCACCTTCCTGCCCTGGCTGCCGTTGCTCTTGTTGATCTTCTTCGGTCGCCGGCGGATGCACCGCTGACCGTAGGGATGACGCCGCAGCCGATTGTCTCGAGAACCCACGTACCGATGTCGACCAGCAGTCGCGTCGTCCAATTTGCCAGGAGATTCTCCCCATGCTGAATGCTCACGATCGCAACGTCGTTTTCGCCGCGGCATTTGCCGGCGCCGTTCTCCTCTCCTCCGCTGTGCCGGCGCTTGCGGTGGACTTCAAGCTCGATCGCCGATCGTCCGATGGCGACAAGGTCAAGGTGTGTGTCGGCTTGGATTCGCGCGGCGCCAGCGTCGCCGGGACGCAAAACGACCTGGTCTTCGACGAGAGCTGTGCGAGCCTGACACAGGCGGATTGCGCCGCTTCCGAGCATCACGGCAAGCCCCTGCACGGCAGCATCCCGGCCAACGAAACCTCCACCTTTCGCTCACTCGTCTTCGCCCTCGACAACGTCGATCCGATGAAAGACGGCGACGTCTACTGTTGTGACTTCACGCTGCGCGGCAGCGGTGACGGCTGCTGCGCGGTCGAGATGACGCGTCTCGGTGTCAGCGATCCACAGGGCGTGTCGCTCGACTTTCAGGCAGTGCCGGCGAAACTATGTTTGACCGGCGAGGGGCAACCGGCGCCCGCGGCGGCCGCCGTTTCGGAGCAGGCCCCGGCGCCGCAGGCACCGGCCGAAGGCGCAAATTGGCGGTGGGTCGTATTGCTCGGAGTCGCTGTGCTGGCTGTCCTCTTCTTTGCGCTGCGGCGGGCGAGTTGAGATGACGCCCTGGGGTCGCATCGGTGTGTGGCTGCTCTGCATGACGGCGGCAGGTCCGGCGCTTGCAGCGACGATTACGATTGGCTCGGCATCGGTGGATCGCGGCGACGTCGATCGCGCCGAGATCTGCGTCGGCATGGTGCTCGGGGCAGGGGAGGTCGTCGCCGGTACGGAGAACGAGATCGCGTTGGGGACGTGTGCCACCATGGTTCCCCAGTCGTGCCGCGCCAATCCCGCGCACGGCAAAGAAGTGCGCGGCGCCGTTCTGCAAGGGGGCGAGTCTGCGTTCAAGGCGTTGGTAATCAACTTTTCCGACCTCAGCCCCATACCCGCGGGCGAGCTCTATTGCTGCGAGTTCATCGCTCGCCTGGTGACGCCGGGTGAGTGCTGCGAGTTGCGGGTGTTGAAGCCGGGCGCGAGTGATCCGAGTGGCGTCATGATCGATGCCGTCGCCGGGCCACCCGGACAGTTGTGCCTCGCCCGCGATGGCATTCCGTCCGTGGCGACGCCGACAGCGATCGAAACGTCGACACCGTCTCGTACCTTCACGCCGCGCCCAACGTTCGTGCCGTCAGCGACGTCGGTGCCCGGTGCGACGGCGGTTCCCACCGCGACGCGGCGGCGAACCGGATCGGCGCGGACGGTAACGCCGCTTCCGGCGCGGCCGTCGCGGACGCCGGGGACGAACGAGGGGCGGACGCGCAAGCCGACGAAAACTGGCCGGCCGACACGGACGCCGCTTTTTGCCAATAGCGGCGGCGAATCGGATGACACGTGCGCGATCAGCGCAGCGCCGAAGATCGGCTGGGCGGTGTGGATGCCGTTGCTCGGGATGCTGGCGCTGCGCTGCTTCAGCGCTGGCGCTTGGCGGCGCGCTCGGCGCGCACCGCTGCGAGGGAAATGACGTTGTCCGGCAGGTCGGCGGGCTCGATGTAGCGCTCGTGCGGCTCGGCGCTGCGGGCACTGACGATGCGGTCCTGGTGCTTCAACATCAGGGCCGCTTCCTTCTCGGAAATGGTGCGGCCGAAAGGGCGCAGCGCGTTGCCGTCGATGTCGTTGGCCCAGGTGGCGAGCTCGACGGCGCTGGGCGGATGGCCGAGCGCCAGGGCGCAGCGGCGGATGACTGCGCCGATCGCGGTTTTGGGCAGACGGGCCATGTCGGTGGCGCTCAGGCGGCTCCTGCGGCGCGCGCTGCAATGAGCTCGTCGAGCTGGCTGCGCAAGGCGTCGATGACGGCGTCGTAGGCGAATGATCCGACCTTTTCCGCCTTGCGTTTGAGAACCACGGTCGAGGGGCCGCACCAGAGTCCGAGGTCGGCGTCGTCGGTCTCACCCGGCCCGTTCACCCGGCAGCCCATGACCGCGATCGTGATGTCGTGCTGGTTGGCGTAGGCGGTCATGGTACGCACTTCCTCGGCGAGCTGGACGAAGGATTCGTTCTCGACGCGCGAGCAGCTCGGACAGGAGATGATGTTGAGGCCCGACAGGTCCGGTACCGAGATGAAGCGCCCGGCGCGCACATCGTCGATGATCGCCTGGCCGACCTCGACCTCTTCGTGTTTGCGTTCGTTCGGCAAGGTCAGCGATACCCGCACGGTCTCGCCGATTCCTTCGGCGAGAAGCTTTTCGAACGCCACGCGCGTCTTGATGATTCCCTGCGGCGGTAGCCCCGCTTCGGTGACACCGAGGTGTAGAGGCACGTGTGGAGCGGCGGCAGCGAAACGGCGGTTCGCCTCGACCACCTTGTGCGGATCGGAGTCTTTCAGAGAAACGACGAAGCGGTCGAATCCCAGATCCTCGAGGAGGGCGCAGTGGAAGGTTGCCGACGCGACGAGGGCGTCGAGCTGATCGCCGGGGTGTTTTTCGAGAAAATCCGGTGCGACCGATCCGCAGTTCACGCCGACGCGCAGAGCGCAGTCGTTGTCCTCGGCGACGCCGGCCAGCCACCGCACTTTGTCGGCGACGCTCTTGTCGCGTTCGATGTGGTGCAGATGCCCCGGGTTGTAGCGAATCTTGTCGACATGCGGCGCCACCCGATCGGCCAGGCGGTAGTTTTCCTGCAGGTCGACGGCGAGGTTGGCGGTCGATTGGGCGCGAACTTCGGCCAGTGCCTCGACCTCTTTTTCATTGTCGACGGCGATGCGGACGATCCCGGCACCGGCGGCGCGCAACTGTTCGGTCTGCGCAACCGTGGCATCGATCTCTCGTGTCTTGGTCGCGCACATACTCTGCACGACGATCGACTCGCCACCGCCGATGGCAACCTTGCCGACCTGAATCCGACGTGTCTTTCTCGTGTCTTCGTTCATGCCCAACGCACCGACGGTAGCGAATGCCGGATGGCGCTACAACCGCGGTGGTGTGACGATCTCGTGCAAAGAATGTTGCGACCGGCGTCGGCTGCGATCGCGGGTTGGTCAATGAGTGGTTTTCTGCAAGCGGCCGTTTCGATAGAGTGTAGGGCGTTGCGGTCACCGAGCGAAATTGTCGATGAAGTTCCCCGACCCGAGAAATGCGAGCCCGGAAGGAATCGTCGCGATCGGCGGTGATCTCTCTCCCGAGACGGTGGTGCAAGCGTATCGCTTGGGAATCTTTCCGTGGCCGATCGAGGACTATCCGCTTCTCTGGCATTGCCCACCCGGGCGCGCGATCCTGCGTTTCGACAGCGTGCACATCTCGCGCTCGTTGGCGCGTGCACAGCGGCGGTCGGGTTTTCGGTTCTCCGTCGACGAGTGTTTTCCCGAGGTCATCTGTTCGTGCGCATTGGCCTACCGGCCCGGACAGGACGGCACGTGGATCACCGACGAAGTGATCGATGCCTACATCGAGCTGCACGAGCTCGGCATTGCGCACAGTGTCGAGGCGTGGGATGGCGACATGCTGGCGGGCGGCATCTACGGCGTCGCCGTCGCCGGGGTGTTTTCCGCCGAGAGCATGTTCTATCACCGTTCCGATGCTTCCAAGCTCTGTCTCCTCCACCTCGTCGAGCACTTGCGCGCTCGCGCTCTGACCTGGATGGACGTCCAGGTGATGACGCCGCACATGCAGCGGCTAGGTGCCGAAACGATCGGCCGCGATGCGTTCCTGCAACTCCTGCGCGAGACCCAGGAGCAGGACCTCGAGCTCTTTTGAGAGAATCTGGATCTGCCATGGCGGTCATCGAGGAGGGGGAGCTGGCGCGAGCGGGGGTGCCGGCGGCGGAAGTCGAGCGTCAGCTCGACATCTTCCGCAACCCGCCCGGCTTTGCCGAGCTCGACCGCCACTGCGCGATCGGCGATGGAATCGAGCGGGTGGCCGACGAGGCGGACGACCTGGCGGCCTACGAGCGGGCGCGCGCGGCGGGCCGACTGACCAAGTTCGTACCGGCCTCGGGCGCCGCTTCGCGGATGTTCCAGGCGCTGCTGGCGCTGCGCGAGAGCCGATGCACGCCGGCGACCCTGGCCACTCTCGGCGAGGCAGGGGATGGCAATGCCGCCATCGTCGCCGCGACCGTCGAAGGCTTGCATCGGTTGCCGTTCTACCCGGAGTTGAGCGCCGAGCTCGAGCGCCGCGCCGTCGATCTCGCGGCCGCCGTGCAGAGCGGAGAGCTGGCGCCGATCATCGACGCGATGGTCGATGCCGAGGGCCTGGCCTGCGCCGACATGCCGAAGGGGTTGTTGCCCTTTCATCGCTATGGCGCCACTGCCCGCACGGCTTTTGAGGAACACCTGCGCGAGGCGGTCGATCTGGTGCGCGACGACGAGGGTGTCGCGCGCCTGCACTTCACGGTGGCCGAGGAGCACGAAGAGCGTTTCGAGCGGGCGCTGAAAGCGGTGCGCGGTGACATCGAGGCCGGTGGCGCCGTGCGGCTCGAGGTCGGGTTCTCCACCCAGGCGCACTCGACCGACACCATCGCCGTCGATCTCGATGATCAGCCGTTTCGCAACGCAGAAGGCAAGCTGGTCTTTCGGCCGGCCGGACACGGCGCCTTGCTCGGCAACCTGGCGGCGAGCGGGGCCGACGTCGCGTTGATTCAGAACATCGACAACATTCAGCCGGCCGGCAGGCGCGCCGCCAGCGTCGGTTGGAAAAAGATCCTCATCGGGCGACTGGTCCGCCTCGACGAGGAGCGCGCGTCGGCGCTTCGCTCCACGGGCGCGGCGCGCCTGCGCGAGCTCTGCCAGGTACTCGGTCTGCCGCACTCGCAGATCGCCGGCGGTGATCTCGCGCAACATTGCCGGCGGCCGCTGCGCGTCTGCGGAGTCGTGCGCAACACCGGTGAACCCGGTGGCGGTCCGTTCTGGATACGCCGGCCGGATGGAATATCGAGGCAAATCGTCGAGAGCGCCCAGGTCGATCGCGGCGATGCCGAACAACGGCGCATCTTCAACGCCGCCACTCATTTCAATCCGGTGCTGCTCGCCTGTGCGTTGCGCGACGCTGACGGCCGCATCTTCAGTCTCGACGACTTCGTCGACCAGCGCGCCGTGTTCATCTCGCGCAAGAGCTACCAGGGGAGGGATCTGAAGGCGCTCGAACGGCCGGGTTTGTGGAACGGCGCCATGGCGGAATGGGGCAGCGTCTTCTTGGAGATCGGCGGCGAGGCATTCACGCCGGTCAAGACGATTGCCGACTTGTTGCGCGCCGAGCATCAGGTGGGGGCCTGAGCCGACTTTCCACTAGCGGCGGTTTTTGCGAAGGATCCGGGTTAGACTCCGAGCGGTTCCAGGATGAATACGATTCTCGTTACAGGTGGTGCGGGCTTCATCGGCGCCAATTTCGTCCGCGTTGCGATGCGCCGCGACGACGTACGCGTCGTCGTGCTCGACAAGCTGAGCTATGCCGGACACCGCGAGAGTCTGGCCGGTCTCGATGGGCGGCGCCTCGAGCTGGTGGTCGGCGACATTGCCGACGCCGAGCTGGTCGGTCGCGTGTACGGCGAGCACCGGCCCCGCTGGGTCGTCAACTTCGCTGCCGAAAGCCACGTCGATCGGTCCATCGATGGGCCGCGGGAATTCGTGCAGGCAAACATCGTCGGGGCTTTCGAGATGCTCGAGGCGGCGCGGAAGTACAGGGAGGAAGCGCCTGCCGGGTTTCGCTTCCTGCATGTTTCGACGGACGAAGTCTACGGCACGCTGGGTGAGACCGGTCTGTTTTGCGAGACGACGCCGTATGCGCCGAATTCGCCCTACGCGGCGAGCAAGGCGGCGGCCGATCACCTCGTGCGCGCCTACAGCGGGACCTATGAGCTGCCGGTGCTGTTGACCAATTGCTCCAACAACTACGGACCCTACCAGTTTCCCGAGAAGCTCATCCCGCTGATGATTCTCAACGCCGTGGAGGGGCGCGACTTGCCGATCTATGGCGACGGCGGCAACGTTCGCGATTGGCTCTACGTCGAAGACCACTGCGAGGGAATTCTACTGGTACTGGAAAACGGCGAGATCGGTCGCAAATACAACATCGGTGGCGGCAACGAGCGTCGCAACGTCGAGATCGTCGACACCATCTGTGCGATGCTGGAGGAAATGCAGCCTGCCGCGGGCAATCGCGCCTTGCGCGATCGGGGTGTGTCGTCCTATGCCGAGCTGAAACGTTTCGTCGAGGACCGACCCGGTCACGATCGTCGCTACGCCATCGACGCAACGAGAGTTCGGCAAGAGCTCGGTTGGCAGCCGCGCTTCGACTTCGAGGAGGGGATTCGTGCAACCGTGCGCTGGTACCTCGACAACCGCGATTGGTGTGATGCCGTGCAGGGCGACGAAGATGCGCGCCGCCGGCTGGGTTTGAAAGATGCTGGCTGAGGATTGCCGGCGGCGAGGCTGGTGAAGTGAGAAAAGGAATCATCTTGGCCGGCGGGTCGGGCACGCGCCTCTACCCGGTGACGCGGGCGATCAGCAAGCAGCTCCTGCCGATCTACGACAAGCCGATGGTCTACTATCCGCTGTCGACGCTGATGTTGGCGGGTATTCGCGAGGTTCTCGTCATCACGACGCCGCAGGACCGGGAAGTATACGAACGGGTATTGGGCTCGGGCAGTGGTCTCGGTATCGACATTCGCTATGCGACGCAGGCGAAACCGGAGGGCATTGCCCAGGCCTTTCTCATCGGTGACGACTTCATCGGCGGCCAGCCGGTGACACTCGCCCTGGGGGACAACGTGTTCTACGGCCATGGGCTGCCGGAGATCCTGCGCCGTTCGGCCGACCGCGGCGAGGGGGCGACGGTCTTCGGCTACTGGGTGCGCGATCCCGAGCGCTACGGCGTCGTCGACTTCGACGACGACGGCCGCGCCGTCGGGTTGGAGGAAAAGCCGTCGGCGCCGCGCTCCTCGTATGCCGTGACCGGATTGTATTTCTACGACGACCAGGTGGTGGAGATCGCCAGATCGCTGAAGCCTTCGGCGCGCGGTGAGCTCGAGATCACCGACCTCAATCGCGTCTATCTCGAGAGACGGCAACTGTCCGTCGAGAGACTCGGTCGCGGCGTCGCTTGGCTGGATACGGGAACGCACGAATCGCTCCTGCAGGCCTCCAACTTCATCCAGGCGATCGAGGAACGGCAAGGGTTGAAGGTCGCGTGTCTCGAGGAGATCGCGTTGCGCATGGGCTACATCGACGCGGCACAGGCGCGGCGCCTGGCGGCCCCACTGGCCAAGACCGGCTACGGTGAGTATCTCTTGCGAGTCGTCGAGCAAGAGTTTTGACGTGCGCTTCGTTTCGACACGCCTGCCGGAAGTCATCGTCGTCGAGCCGGACGTTCACCGCGACGACCGCGGCTTCTTTTTCGAGGTCTATCACGGCCGGAAATACGCTGGTGGTGGGATCGACTTGCCGTTCGTCCAGGACAATCATTCGCGTTCGGCCGGTGGCATCCTGCGCGGGCTACACGGCCAGCGCCGCCACCCGCAGGGGAAGCTGGTGCGCGTCATCGCCGGCGAGATCTTCGACGTCGCGGTCGACGTTCGCCGCGGCTCACCGCGCTTCGGCAACTGGGTCGGCGTCGAGCTGAGCGGCGAAAACTTCAAGCAGCTCTATGTCCCACCCGGATTTCTGCACGGTTTTTGTGTGCTCAGTGAAACCGCCGACGTCGAATACAAGTGCACCGATTTCTATGATGCGGAGGACGAGATCGGGGCGCGTTGGAACGATCCGAGCATTGCGATCGAATGGCCGATTGGCGAACCCCAACTGTCGGCGAAAGACGCGGCGCTGCCGTTGCTCGCCGACATCGAAGACGCACTGCCGACTTTCGAATGAGTCGGCGCGTGCTCATTACCGGTGCTGGCGGGCAACTCGGACGCTCCCTGCGAGAGCTTCTCGGTGACGCCGCGGTGGCGTTGTCGCGAGCAGAGCTCGACGTCTCCAGTCTCGCCGATGTCGAGCGCCGTCTCGCCGAAGAGGCGCCGCGCTTGGTGATCAACGCCGCCGCCTACAATGCCGTCGATGCGGCGGAGGAGGATCGCGAAGGCGCCTACGCGGTGAACGCCCTGGGGCCGCGCCATCTGGCTCAGGAGACGGCGCGGCTGGACATCCCCCTGGTGCACGTCTCGACCGACTACGTCTTCGACGGCCGAGCCGGTCGCCCCTACCACGAATTCGACCGCCCCGACCCGCGCACGGTGTACGGCGCCAGCAAGCTGGCCGGTGAGGTCGCCGTGCGCGATCTCAACCCCCGTCACTACATCGTGCGGACGGCGTGGCTGTATCACCCTGACGGCGAGAACTTCGCCAACACCATTCTCCGAGTCGCCGAGCGCGGTGACGTGCGTGTCGTCAGTGACCAGGTTGGAAGCCCCACCTACGTGCCCCATCTCGCCGAGGGAATTTTGCGGCTGATCGACTCCGATTCGTACGGGACCTACCACATCGTCAATGCCGGCACTGCGAGCTGGTATGACTTTACCAAGGCTCTCTATGCCGAGATGGGAATAACCACGCCGATCGAGCCGGTGTCGACGGCGGAGTTCCCACGCCCTGCCGAGCGGCCCCGCTACTCGGTGCTAGCGACGATCCAGGAGCCGCGCATCGAGCTGCCGGACTGGCGGCAGGGAGTCACCGCCTTTGCCGATGCGAAGCGCCGGGGTGCCGCTGGGTAGCGGCGGCTGCGAGGCGTCCCTTTCTGCATGTCCAATCTCGAGGCAATCGTCCTCGGCCTGGTGCAGGCGTTGACGGAGTTTCTTCCCGTGTCGTCGTCGGGGCACCTGGTGCTTGCGCAGTCCTGGTTCGGCGACCGTCCCGTCGACGTCCTCTTCAACGTGCTGTTGCACGCGGCGACGATGCTGGCGGTGCTGCTCTATTTCCGTCGCGAAATCGCCGAGCTCTTGGCCGGTGTTTTCGGCCGGACCGGAACCACGGCTCCTTTTGCCGGCCACGAGAGACGGGCGGTGGGGTTGCTGGCCCTGGCCAACCTGCCGACCGCAGTGCTCGGCTACTCGTTCGAGCTCGTCCTTGGAGATTCCCTGTCGCGACCGTTCCTGGTGGGCTGCATGCTCATCGTGACCGGGGTGGTGCTGTGGCTGGGTCGCAACCGCTCCGGTGCGCGGACGATCGCTGAAATGAGTGCCGTCGATGCGCTGTGGATTGGCACCGTCCAGGGGATTGCGGTGTTGCCCGGTCTTTCTCGATCGGGCCTGACCATCGTCGCCGCGCTCCTACTCGGAATGGAGCGCTCGTTGGCGGTGAAGTTCTCACTGCTGATGTCGATCCCGGCCATCGCCGGAGCAACCCTGCTGATGCTTTCCGGCGTCGAGTCCGCCGCCGAAGCCAGCACCGGGCCGTATTTAGTTGGTATGGTGGTGTCTGGGGTTGCGGGATACGCGGCCATCCACTGGGTTCTACTCCTCGTCGAGCGCCGGCACTTCTTTCGCTTCGCCTACTACGTCTGGCCGCTCGGCGCAGTGGCCATCGCAACGGCCCTCTCGTAGTCGATGCCCTGGTGGCAGCCGGCGCTGTGGACGTCCTGGGCGCTGCGTCACGCGATCGCGGTCGGAGTGGGGTTGGCGGCGTTGAGCTGCCTCGCCTTGTTACCCAACACCACTCGATTCTTGTAGCGTTCAACTGTCCACTATACCGGGGCAACTTCACCCTCCACGCAGACGAGGAGATGGACGAGGACGACCTCACCATTCTCGATGTCGAGAGCGCGATCCTGACCGGCACCACATTGACGTTTCCGTGCCTAGTCTTGAGTGGGTGTCCTTCTTCTTTCTTCTTTCCTCCTTCTGCCGCTGAAATGCGTCCTCAAGCGACAAGCGGAGACGAGCCGGGAATTGCTAAGTCGCGGCGACGGGCCTCGACCGTGACGGCGGTGGTACCTCATCGAGTCCTCGTGAGCATCCACCAAAGCCGGTGCAAAAACCCATCGACCCGCAAGTCTGTCCTCGCGGCTTCGCGTACCTCAAGAATTGCCTTGGTCGTCCTCTCAAGATTGTCTTCAAGGAAGCCGTATAAGTTCTGTGGGTCGTAGGGAGGCTCTTCGGTTGCCGCGCGGAGTGCTTGTTCGGCGTCGCGCGAGATGAGGAGTGTTCCGAGGTGCATCGCATCTCGGACGAGTCGAATTCCTTTCTGCGAGTCGCAAGCAAGGGCATTCCTTCTTTCGTCTGAGAGTTCGATCTCATGGCCCAGGGCCCGCAGAGAGGCTTCTTCGTATTCGCGGACCTTTCCAAGGGATTCCAAGATGCGGGTGTAGACTTCGGCCTTCCGCTCCCACCACCGCTGTGACACATGGCGCTGGTTGGATAGGAAGTGTGTGAACAAGCTCGAAACAAGACCTACGATAGCGAGTTCAAGATACCGGAACCAATCCATATTGGGCCTCTCTGGGGCGTCGCCATGTCTCTATCAGACTGGGACAATCCCGTGCCAACCGAGTACGGAAACACCTGATTGCGCGCGTGCTGATGGCGGATGTAAGGTTTTCTGATTCGGGGGAATCCGTGAGGCCGCTGGCTTTCACCATCATCATCATTTGGTCGACTGCAACGTTTGCCCACGGGCGGCGGCATCGACCGAGGGCGATGCGGTGGGCACAATGACCGCAAGAACGGCGGATACCACGTCCACCGGCCGAGTAATGTACCTGCTATCCGGATGCGAAGGAGGCAAGAAACGCGAGTCGGTTCACAGTGTGCTGAGCGTGCTGGCGCTTAGATCCGATCTGGATCCCTCACCGATCGATTGGATGGCGACCATGACTTGTGCGAACAATCTCATTCGCAAGCGAGTGGGGAAGCCTGAGTCGCCAATCGGATCGATAAAGCGATTCTAAAGTCCGGCTGATTGTTGTTTCGATCTGGTTCGTTCTCTTTTCTCGAAAGGGGTGCCACATGGGTCTGTTCAAGAAGTTACGGGCCGTATTCAGTACTGAAGGCGCGATAATGACGTCTGCCTACGTGTACCAAGAAAAGTACCCCCATCTGTCGTTCTTGGAGTCACTCGAACGTTCACTTGTCGAAACGCGCCCGGGGTGGACTCAAGAGTTGTGGGATCTGGTTGCACCCACGATTACGCTCCGTGAAAACGCGCCCGGAGACGAGAATGAAAGGGAGCACCTGATGGTGCGCCAGGTCGCGCATGTCGAACAGAAGCTGCGCGAGGGTAAGGATCCGCGCGAGCTGTTTTAGGCTGATTGTCTTTGCATACTGTGCGGCCTGCTCGGTAGGCCATATCTCCTGCATCCGGGCCGATCTCCCCATCGCGGGTGTGGGTCTGGCTAGTCGACCGGGATTGTGGTGTGGAAAGTCATCCGGAGAGGAATGCTCGGATGGTCAGCCGACGAACTGGTTTGCCTCGCTAACTTCGACTGCCGACACCGGTGCAGAGCTGTCATCCTAAGTGTGGGAAAAGCGTACGACGGTATTCCAGAAATCCTCGAGTAGGATGTGATTCGCCGATGAAAGGGAATCCGCGACGCCCGGGAGTCACGCCGAGTCCTCCAACCGACGCCGCGCGTGCCGGGTCCTCGTCCTTCAGAGCGAACTTTGCCGTCGTCGCGCGACTTCCGCAGCAGCGAGGCCACCGGTACGGCGCCGGATCTTTCGCGGAAGAGAAACTCTAAGTTGCGAGGTGAATGACAGGTCTTTGGAGGGGGCGTGCAGATGAACTTTTTCTCGCGCCAAGACGCCAAGGCGCCAAGGAAGAGATCAGGAGCGGAACGACGGTTGCCCATCTTGGCGCGCGAAATTCTTTTTTCTTTCCGGGCAAGGCAATTCTAAAGGGTGCAGTAAAAGCCGGAATCAACAAAGGTGCAAAAACCGTTGGCAGCAAAATCGTTGGAAGTAGGGCCGCAAAGGGAGGAGCGCGGGTCACCGGCAGAGCCTTGAAGGCGGCGCGTAGAGAGTTTAACAAGGTCCGACCGAAGTTCTGGAAAAACGAGGCTGCGACGAACCCTGGAAAGTACAGCGCGGGCGACCTGGATCGGATGCGGCAGGGGAAGCCTCCGATCGGTTCGGACGGGCACCCGATGGAGCTGCATCACCGGACGCCGCTCTCCGAGGGGGGAACGAACGCGTTTGACAATCTGGTCCCGATGACTCGCACAGGGCATCGGCTCGGTCCTAACTTGAGAAAGAACCACTGATCATACATTAAGCTCGGGAGGCTTCACGAATGCCATCATATTCAGAATTGGCTACGCGCCTTGTCAACTTCGAGTGTCGAGACCTTGGGACCGGGGTCTCGGACAACGAAATCGCTGCCGCGGAACGGAGTCTCGAGCTCCGGATTGAAGGTGGTTACCGCCAGTTCTTGAAGCAGTTCGGGTGGGGTGGCGTTGAGCATTTGGAGTTGTACGGACTTGGCGGGCCGCCCCACTTGGATCTACTGCAAGTGACAGAGAGCGAGAGATCCGAGATGGAGCCACCTCTGTCTCCGCACCTACTACCCGTGATGAATGACGGTGGTGGCAATCTGTTCTGTCTCGACACAAAGGCTGCGAATGATCCTCCCATCGTGTTTTGGGACCACACTGGAGGGGCTGACCAAGCCGCGGAAATTGAAGGCGAGAGTTTCTCTTCGTGGCTGTGGGCGCAACTGAACGGCCTTGACTGAGCAAATCTTCGCGCCGAGGCCAGCCTTCTTCTTCCGACTCGTTTCATACAGGTACTGCCGCGGCTCTAATCCTGATTACCATCAACATGGGCATCCGTGACTGGCCTGAGGTGCTCGCTGGCGACGAGGTGCTGGCAACGGCGATTCTCGATCGGCTCCTACACAAGAGCCACGTGCTCAACATCCGCGGTCTCAGCTAACCCAACTTGGAACACTTCGTAAGCGTTCGGCCATCCACACCCTTTGCTGAGTAGCCGTCGAGGCGCAGGGTTGCCGTCGGAGGTGAGCGATGGCGAAACAGGGGCGATGGTTGGCGCGCGAGGCGGAGATGCGGGCGGTGCTGACGAAGTGGGAGCGGAGCGATCTGCCGTTGTCGCAGTTCGCGAGGCGAGAGGGCGTCGCGGTAAAGACGCTGTACCGCTGGCGGCGTCGCCTCGGCGGCGATTCCCCGGGCCTTCACTTACTTCTGCGAGGCTTGCTTTCCCTACCTCGCCTCGGCCGGCCTCGCCACCTCCGACGTCGCCGCGATCAGGTGGCTCCGGTTGCCTCGGCTCCCTACGCCACCTGATCGTGCCTTTCCCCTGACAAGAGCCCTCGGTGAAGCTTTTTGGGGATGCCCGCGCTTTTCGTCACTTTCGCGCGGGTTTCAACCACCGTTTACACGAGCCGACCGCAGTGCGTTGGACGCGGTGGGCAGAGTGCACAGCCTGGTCAATACGGGGCATACGGAGGTGATCGACGCAGACCTGAGTGGGTATTTCGACAGCATTCCCCACGCCGAGCTGATGAAGTCGGTGGCCCGTCGCGTGAGCGACAGACACATGCTGCATCTGATCAAGATGTGGCTGGAAGCGCCGGTGGAGGAGATCGACGACCGAGGAAGGCGACATCGAACGACCCGCAACAAGGATGAGGGGAGAGGCACCCCGCAGGGGGCGCCAATCTCGCCGCTGCTGAGCAACATCTACATGCGCCGGTTCATTCTCGGGTGGAAGACACTCGGGTATGAACGCAGGCTGCGGGCATACATCGTCAACTACGCCGACGACTTCGTGATCTGCTGTCGCGGAACCGCCACGCAAGCGATGGCGGCGATGCGGGAGATGATGCTGAAGCTGAGGCTGACGGTGAACGAGGAAAAGACGCGGCAGTGTGGCGTCTGGGACGAAGGATTCGACTTTCTGGGTTACACCATCGGGCGATGTCACTCGCCGAAGACGGGGAAGGTGTACATTGGGACCAAGCCGTCGAGGAAGAAGATCCAGCGACTATGTCGTGAGATCAGCGAGCTGACGGAGCGGCGATGGCTGCAAATCGACGCCGAGGTGCAAGTAGGGAGAATCAACCGCCGAGTGAGAGGGTGGTCGAACTACTTTCGCTTGGGGCCGGTGAGCAAAGCCTATCGGGCCGTAGATCGACACACGGCCAGTCGGCTGCGCCAGTGGCTGCGCAAGAAGCACAAGGTGCAGGGACAGGGGACGGCACGCTACCCCGACGAGTATCTGTACCAGAAGCTGAACCTGGTTCGGCTAGAAGAGCGGACACGCAATCTTCCGTGGGCGAAAGCGTGAGCGCCTGTACGAAAGCCGGATGCGGGAAAACCGCACGTCCGGTTTGATGAGCGGGATGTGGAAACGGAGCATGGCTGTGATCATGGGACACTCGCAGACGAAAGGGCGAGCCAACAGAGAACCAAACCTCAGCCTAAACCACCGCGCCACATCTCGACTCTACCCGTTAGAACGGGCACCGCCCCGCAAGACCTGCTAAGTTGTATTCTTACCAAGGAATTCAACACAGCGGAGGAGCGGGGCGGTGGAGACAGAGTGTAAGACGGAACAGCTCGAGTTCCAAGGGCTGGGGCGGCGAGAAGTGGTGGGGAAATTTGACGGTGGTCGTCTGAGTTCAGATGCAGGGGGTCTGCTGCTTCTGCGTGAAGTGTCGATCCAAACGGGGCTGTTGGGGCGATTCGCCGAGTGCTTCACCGACCACCGAGATCCCGAGCTGATCGAGCACACGGTGGAAGAGCTGGTAAGTCAGCGGGTGCTGGCACAGGCATGTGGATACGAGGATGTGAACGACCACGATGTGCTACGCGACGACACGCTGCTTGCGGTGGCGGTGGGCAAGCAAGATGTAACCGGAGCGCAGCGCAAGCGCGAGCGTGACCGAGGTCATGCGCTGGCGGGCAAGAGCACGTTGAATCGGCTCGAGGGTACGCCGAGCGGAGCCAGCAAGGAGTCGCGCTACAAGAAGATCGAGTACGACGCAGAGGCGATCGAAGGGCTATTTGTAGATGCGTACCTGCGCCGACACGAGCAGGCGCCCGAGGAGATCGTGATTGACGTGGACGCTACCGACGATCCGCTGCACGGTAACCAGGAGGGTCGATTCTTCCACGGCTACTACCGTTCGTATTGTTACCTGCCGCTGTACATCTTCTGTGGCGACGCGCTTCTGGCCGCGAAACTTCGCCAATCGAACATCGACGGGGCGGCCGGGGTCGTCGAAGAGCTCGAGCGCATCGTCAGCCAGATTCGCCAGAGGTGGCCGGAGGTGAAGATCACCATACGTGGGGACGCGGGTTTTGCCCGCGAGGAGCTGATGGCGTGGTGCGAAGGGCACGGGGTGGAGTACGTGTTGGGCTTGGCGCGCAACGCTCGGCTGGAGAAGATTGTGAAGTCCGAGCTCGCAGAGGCCCAGCGTCGCCAGCAGGAGAGCGGTTGTGCGCAGCGGGTATTCAAGGACTTCACCTACCGGACGCGCAAGACGTGGAGCCGACAGCGCCGGGTGGTGGGCAAGGCCGAGCAGTTGGTGGGAAAGTCCAATCCCCGCTTCATCGTCACCTCGCTGAGTGAGGAGCAGTGGGAGGCGCAGGCACTGTACGAGGAGCTGTACTGCGCCCGAGGCGACATGGAGAACCGGATCAAGGAGCAGCAGCTCGATTTGTTTGCCGATCGCACCAGTATGTCGACGATGCGCGGCAATCAGTTGCGGCTGTGGATCGCCTCGCTGGCCTACGTTCTGGTGGCTGAGCTGCGCCGAGTCGGGCTTGCCGGCACGCAGTTGGCCCGAGCCCAAGCCGGGACGACCAGAACACGGCTGTTCAAGCTGGCCGGCCGCGTGACCATCAGTGTGCGCCGGGTGCTGGTCTCGCTCAGTGAAGTGTTCCCACTCCAGCAGCTGTTCGCCCAGGTGCTCGCCAACATCCAGCGTGCCTACCCACCGCCCGGATAAGCCGGGGCCGCAGACATAACCAGCACTTCAAACGGCTCTCTGGCCGGCGCGAAACCAGCGCCGATGCAAAGCTGCGTCCACGAGCTCCGTTTCAGGGGCAGAAACCGAACCGAATCCCGTCGCTCAGCCGAACCACGCCCCCGAATTTTGTCGCTGGCTACTCTGCCAAGCCGAAACCTCAAAATCTCGACAACAAATTCCCCGGAAGATGACCCCCGGTCGCTATTGGTGAGATATGCGGGCTAGAGCTGCGACACGCTGGCTGTCATTTCTCACGAGGATGACCCACCCTGCATCAAGCGACAAGCGGAGACGAGCCGGGTATTGCTAAGTCGCGGCGACGGGCCTCGATCGTGCCGGCGGTGGTACCTCATCGAGTCCTCGTGAGCGTCCACCAAAGTCGGTGCAAAAACCCATCGACCCGCAAGTCTGTCCTCGCGGCTTCGCGTACCTCAAGAATTGCCTTGGTCGTCCTCTCAAGATTGTCTTCAAGGAACCCGTACAAGTTCGGAGAGGTATGTTCGGACGGTCGGCCGATGAACTGATTTGCCTCGCTAACTTCGACTGCCGACACCGGTGCAGAGCTGTCATCCTAAGTTCGTTCGCGGAGAGAAAACTCCAGATTGCCTCGCGCGGGGTTGTCCAGGCAAACTTTTTCTCGCGCCAAGACACCAAAGCGACAAGAGGGCACGGCCACGGGCCACTTTTTGATCGTACGAGAACCCTCTCGGGAATCATGTTGTACTCATTGCACTCATGTGTTACTACGCACACGTGGACACGACGATCCGGAACCTCGATCGAGATGCTTATCGAGCCCTGAAAGGGCGCGCCGCCATCGAAGGAACCACGATTGGTGAGCTGATCAATCGCGCGATCCGTTCCTATCTCGCTCAGTCGCAGCCGATCCCGAAACTCGGAACGATAGGGTCCTTGGTTCCCGAACCGTACCCGGCCGGAACCGAACGGCTCAGCGAAGAGATCGACAAAGTCGTCTACGGGTCCTAGCGGGGGTACGGGGGCGTACGCGTTGATCGTTCTCGACTCCAGTTTTCTGGTTGCCTTCCACAACGAGCGGGATTCCCATCACGCCGCGGCGAGGGCAGTGATGAACGACTTCGTAGCCGGGCGCTGGGGCCGCGGCCTCCTCTTGGAGTATGTGTTTCTCGAGGTGGTCACCGTGATTGGGGCGAGACGTACCGTTGAGGCAGCGTCTGCCGTAGGAAGAGCGCTTCTCGGGGCGAGGGAGTTGGATTTCATCCCATGCTCCGACGTCTTCGGTGAAGCCTGGGACAGGTTCCAGAGTCAGCCGCGCAGCCACTTGAGCTTTGCCGATTGCGCAATTGCCAACGTGGCACTTCGCCAAGACGTCCCGCTCGTTGCAACATTCGACCGTGATTTTGAGAAGTTACCAGGACTCACGGTCGTCCCCTGATCGGTCGAGCAACTCGCGCGCCGACTCGACCGCCTCGGTAGCGATGGTCGCGACCCCCTCGAGAAAATAGTCGATCCAGCCTTCCCAGTCGCCCGGCGGTTCGCACCGCTCCAAGCCGATCGTAGTACTCGTCGCGGTGGCGCTTGAAGAAGGTGCTCAGTACAGCAACGGCTTCGCCACCGCGAGTGCTCGACCCTTCCGATCGAAACGAATTCGTCAACAACGGGATCCATGCTGAAAGAGCGGGCCCTTGCCGTCGCCGAAGCACGGCGGAACCTGTCAACGACAATGAGACACGTCGGTTCGCGAATTAGTGAGCAGTACGGCCCCCGTTCGGTGATACGGCCGGCGGGTTGATCCAGACCGCGTTGGGAAGAGGTGGCACGACGGGCGCGCCCCGTACGAAGCGTTCTGGATGGGCGTCGTGGGCCGCGTTGAGCACGCGACGACGGTTGTCGAGCATCTGGGCGGCGCGCCCGAAATGAACATCGGCCGGAGTGAGCATCGCGATACCGCCATGACGATGCTCGTGGTTGTACCAGGGGAAGAAGGTTCGACAGAAGGCCGTCGCCGCAGCCTGATCGTCGAAGCGACCAGGGAAGCCAGGATGGTACTTCACCGTCTTGAACTGCGACTCCGAGAACGGATTGTCGTCAGAGACCCTCGGCCGCGACAGGGACCGAGTGATACCGAGGTCGGCCAGGAGCTGCGCGGTGCACTTGCTCGTCATGGGCGCGCCTCGATCGGAATGCAGTGTCAGCACGTCGGGCCGCACACCGTGCTTCTGGTAGCTTTCTTCGATGAGCCGCCCGGCCAACACCGAGTTCTCTCGGTCGGCGACCATCCAGCCCACGGCGTAGCGCGAGTACAGGTCGAGCAGGACATAGAGGTAGTAATAGGTCCACGCCTTCGGCCCCAGGAGCTTGGTAATGTCCCAGGACCAGACCTGATTGGGGGCCGTGGCGACGAGCTCGGGCTTCTTGTACTCGGGGTGCCGGCGTTGGTTTCGTCGCTCGCGCACCGTGCGGCGCTCAGCCAGGACACGGTACATCGTGCGTTCCGAGCACAGGTACTTCTTCTCGTCGAGCAGCGTGGCCACGATCTCGGCCGGAGCGCGATCGACGAAGCGCTCGGAGTAGAGCTCAGCGGCGACCAGGTCGCGTTCGCTCGTACTCAGAGCCCGGGCAGGTGTAGGCCGCGGCTGCTGATGCCCGGAAGACGGCCTTCGTCGACGGTAGAAGCTCGCCCGCGACACGGCCAACCCCCGGCACGCCGGCGCAACGCCGACGTGCCGAGCAAGCTCTTCGGCCGCCATCAGGAGTCCTTCCCGTCCTCGAGGCTGAATCCCAGCAGCCCGGCAACTTTTCCCTGCATGTCCAGGATCAAGTTTGCCTTGCGCAACTTCTCCTGCGTGCGGGCCAGCTCTGATTCGAGCTGGCGTACCCGCTTCTCCAGAGGGTTGCGCCCCTCGGCCTTGCGCCCGCGCTTCTTGGGCGCCAGCGCACCCGCACCACCGTCCTGATACGTCTTGCGCCAGTTCGCCAGATGCGAGCTGTACAGCCCCTCGCGCCGCAGCAACCGGCCTACCTCGCCTGGCTCCGAGCACTGCTCGGCTTCCTGTACGATTCGAAGCCGATACTGCGCCGTGAACTGTCGCCGAGTCGGCCTGGCCACTACTTCGCAGTCCGGCGCCGAAGGCGCCGCGCCACCAGGGAAGCCTTCGTCGCTACGCTCCTCAGTCTCCCCTGGTGGCGCAAACCTACCCTCCCAATCCAATCTGTCTCTCTCTGCTTCCATCCTTCATACCTTCCACCGCCCTACTGTAATTTCCAGTGGAGAAGATGTCTCACTATCGTTGGCAGAAAGGGCGGGAGGCGGCTCGAGAGCGGGCGATGTTCGGGGAGGAGGTGGTCAACAAAGTCAACGCGGCGCTCGGAACTGGTCTTTCGCTAGAGCATTTCTCGACCTCGGAGAATCTGCCGGTTTCGTTTGAATCGCGCCAGAATTTTTCCGAATGCCCGGGTCTGGTTGTGGCGTACGCGAGCTTTGATGCAGTTCGGAGAGTCGTTTCGTGCTGTGACGATGTTCTCGAAGCTCTGGAAGGGGTGCTTGGGTTCGATGATTACGCTTTCATGGGAGTAGCACGCGTGAAGAACGTGACACTGTTGGAGTTGCACCAACTGGCGATTGCTGTTCATGACTCGGTGTTTTTTTGTCCCGATGAGACGTCGTCGATTGTATTGCTTGATTACTACGAAACACGAGGAACGACGGTCGACGAGGACCACACGATCGTTGTGCAAGGGGAGCCGTTGGTAAGTAAGTTGGACGAGTGCATTCGGCGAGCCGTATGATCGACCAGGAAGGTCCTTTGCCATCGCGAGTGCTCGACCCTTCCAATCGAAACGGATTCGTTAACAACGGGATCCACAAGTCACGAATGTGTTCCTAAGGATCAAACGCTGGGCACACTCTCGTTACCAGCGCCAGTGGACTCTGTTCGAGAAAGTGCCTCAGGGGCAGATTTCAAGTCTCTCCGTCGTTGAAGTCCAACTGGCCCCGATTTTCCACTCGTGTCCGGCTCTTGAGCTGGGGTTGCGATTGCGACTTCGTGAAGCCCGGAGGAGAGCCCTTGGCTAGATCATAATTGTATTTTGAAATAGCCGATACCCGGTATCCTGGGGCGATGGAGATCGAGCGTGATCTGACCCCACGCCTTCGGAAGGCAGCCCGAGAGTTCCCTGCCGTGACCCTGACCGGTCCGCGTCAGAGCGGAAAATCCACCCTCTGCCGCAAGGTCTTCCCGAAGCTCGAATACGTGACTCTCGAGGCGCCGGATGTCCGCAGGGTCCGCAAGTCGAAGCGAGACCACCCTTTGCCCGTGCCTATGCCTCGCCCATGCCTACGAGCGACCTGTCCTCCGAAGCCTTGGCGAAGGAGAAGGCGAGTTTGAGATCACAGAAGTAGCACCAGGATGGCGACCGCTGCTGCTGCGGCGATGCCGAGGCTGGACCACAGCTTGGGTTGGATGACGATTGGATCGGAGGCGATGCTGCGCACGTCGTCGCCCGCTTTGCGACCGGCGGTGACGTCTTCGACGTAGGCGAGACACTGGCGCGCCAACAGCTCGCGAAAGGCGTTGCCGATCTCGACCGAAGCGACCGCGGGTACGCCCTTGTAGGAAACGGCGGGGCCTCCGTAGCCGTGTTTGGTGTTGAGCAACCAGCCGATGCCGCCGCTCAATCCGTCGACGATCTCGCGTGTTTTGCCGGTGTCGGCGCCGCGATTCTGTTGAAACTCGATCGCCTTGTTGCCGGCCTGGAGCAGCGGTTGAAAAGGCGGTGGCGCGCACTTCTGCAGTTGTTCGTACCCCTCTTCGACGAGGCTGGCGTCCTGCGCCAACATGAACGAAGTCTCCCATGTGCCGGCGTGCTCGCCGCTGAGCATGCCGTCCTTTTCGGCCTCGCTCAGCGGCCGGCCGAGGAATTCTTCGACGAAAGCCTCGTGCTTGCCGGTGATGATGGCGTGGAGCACGGCGATCGCCGGCGAGAACATCTCGATTCCCTTGTCGCGCGAAACGTTGCGGCAGGCGGACTCCAGCGCCGCGGCGTGGCGCGGGCCGCCGTGGCCGTTGGTGACGACGACGTAGCGGAATCCGGCATCGGCGAGAGAGGCGCCGTGCGAGTAGACCGCGTTGTAGACGGTGCTCTGATTGGCGTGCATCGAGCCGGCCAGTGGTAGCTCGTCGGTGCCGAGGGGCAGCACCGGGTACTGGAGGACGGTCCAGTCGGCGTGGGCGGCGGCGAAACGCCGGCCGGATTCTTCTGCCATCCAGCGCGCCATGTAGAAGTCCATCCCCAGCGGCAGGTGCGGTCCGTGTACTTCCAGGGCGCTGACCGGCAAGAAGCAAACCGTCTTGCGCTTGTCGAGCTCGCGGACGCGCGCGTACGAAATCTCTTCGGCTCTGAGCATCATGGACTCAGCCTAGCAGCCCCATAAAAATCAGGACAAGCGCTGCGAATGGTCTTTGCGAATGGTCTTTTGGCGCCAGAGCTGCGTTACGAAATCCTCAACAAAAGCCTCGGCTTTGCCTCCCACCTCCGCCAAGGCTTTGGTGGACAGGCCGGTTTCGCGCCTTGCTCTGACCCCAAGAGCCTCATTCTCGCTTGCTCGCCTGTCTTTCAAGGGACTGCTAGCCGGCCGAATCGGCGGCGTCGATGGTCGCCCCCTCGCGCTGTCGACCGCCGGTGGGGTTCTCGTAGGCGGCGACGAAGAGCTTGACGACCTGCCCCTGGTACAGCGTTTTCAATTCTCGCACTTCGAGAGCGGGGTAGCGGCTGCGCAGCACTGCGATTTTCTCGTCCGGCTGGAAGTCCTGGTAGATGATGAAGACGACGTGGCGCCACGATCTCTTGGCCAGCGCGTCGACCTGATGACGCAGCCGCGTCAAACGATAGTGGAGATCGCTGAAGTCCGGCGCGGGGTGGTCGGCAATCTGTGGCCAGTCCTTGGCGTCGAGCGGCCGCCACGCGAAGTCGCCTTCGAGCGACTCGTCGAAAATCAGGTAGGCGACGTCGATTCGCATCGCTTCGGGAAGCTCGAGGAGGAGCAAGGTGTCGGGCCGAGCTTCGCGCAGAATGACCTCGGCGGTGCGGGCGGGGAAGGGCACGCCGAGCTCGCGGGCAAAGTAGCGAGAGCCGATGCGGAGAAAGACGAGGGTGAAAACGATGGCCGGAAGCAGGACGATCAACGTGCGACCGAGAGCTGGGAAGCGCGCGCGGACGCGGCGCAAAGCGGCGGCGGTCGCCAGGCCGGCGATGATACAGAGGGCGGGAAAGAGTGCGGTTTCGCGATGGGCGTTGGTCCACGAGACGAGCCCGGGCGCCGCAGCGCCGGCGACCAGCGCCAGCAGCACGGCAGCGTGGGCTCGCCGTCGCTGAGCGACGAGCCACAGCAAGCCGAGTGTGCAAGCGATCGTCACCTGCGGTTCGAGCCAGAGGATTGGATCGACGAGTCGGGCGATCGGTGTCTGGTGGGTGTCGGAGACGAGACCCGCGAAGAGACCGGTGTAGAGGAACTCGAGGTTGGTGCGGATCGCGTCGAAGGCGGCGTTTCCCCAACCGGCGCCGCGAAAGGCGCGATCGTTGACCCGGTTGTCGAGCGGCGAAGCCCAGCTCCACTCACCGCCACCGAGGATGACGGAGATCGAAGGGCCGGCCGCCCACAGAGCGACGCCGAGCAGAAGCAAGAGGGCACCGGGGAAGCAAGCGCGAAACTTGGCCGGGTGGAAGACCGCCAGCCAGACCAAGGCGCCGATCGGGATCAGAAAGCTCGAATAGGCCGAGCCGAAGGTGTGGAACGACAATCCCATGGCGAGAGCCGTCGCCAGCCAGTAGCGCGCGTGCCGGCGTTCGATCGCCAAGTAGGTCATGGCGGCGACGGCGATGACCAAGAGCGAGGGGAAGTCGAACGGAAACATGCTGTGACGGCCCCATGCCGTGGCCACCGGAGTGGTGGCGTAGAATAGCATGACCAAGATGGCGGCGAGCGGACCGCCCATCTTGCGTCCGAACCAGTAGAGAAGTTGGCACATCCCGACGCTGGCCAGGACGGAGGCCAGACGCATGGCGAGGATCGAGGCCCCGGCCATGCCCCAGATCAAGTACATCCAGAAAAAGTGGAGAATGCCGATCGGCGCCCAGGGCGCCCTGATGGCAGTGCCGCCGGCGACCGCCAGAGACGATCCGAGGTCGGTGGCGATGGCCGCCTGCACCGTCATTTCGCCGACGAACGAACGCGGCAGGTGATTCAGAGCGAAGAAGCGGTAGGCGACGATGGCGGTCGTGCACAGCGCCAGCACTACCGCTTCGGCGATGACGACCCAGCCCGCCGGAACCTTTGCCGTCGATTTCCACGCGGCATCGTTGCGCAGCCAGGGAACGACTGCGAAGGCGGCCCAGATCAGCAGCAGAACACCACACGCCGGGAAGATATACTCGGGCGGCACGGTGTAGGCCGCCAGCGGGCTTCGCCGCGCCACCAGTGCATCGATCGCCGGCGTCAAGAAACCGAGCGCGGCGACGCCGTTGCCGTCCGCCCGAACGCTGAGCCAGACGGCGCCGCCGACCAGTGCGACGACGAAGGAGCAGTAGCAGAGCGTCAGCCAGAACGGCCAGCGAAGTGAGGGCGAGTTGTCGCGAGCTGGCGACGGCGAAGTAGAGCTGGAAGAACGCTGGTCGCGACTTGGCATCAGCGCTCTACTGACACTGTCCGTTTGATCTAGTCAACACGCACTTGTCTGTGCCCCACGGCTTCTACCGCGAGCGAATGGGCACAAGTCGATGCGGTACTCCTTCGCCGTCATCGACAAGCCTGCGCGTGATGCCCGGGCGCCGAGTATAACGCTACCGGAGTTGGCGCGCCGCAGCCCTGTCGGTGCATCCCTGGAGAGCGCTCGAAACCGCGGTGACGATCTCGTTCACCCTTACGGAGTGGTCGCCATTCAGGTCCACTGACGGGCATGACGATAGTGGCGATTTTCCGAGCGAGATTGCAACGACGCGAACCAACTCTGCGACCGCAACTGCGCGGTCACCGTCGCAGTCACCGGCGCATGAGGGGGATGGCTGTTCCGGCGTGCGGGTTGGTCTCGGTGTGAGAGGTGCGGGGCTGGGTAGCGACGAGCGAGGTAAGCCCCAGATCTCAGTTCCGTTTTGATCGTAGGCGCCGAAATAGATCGTGCCTCCCGAGCCGACAAATCCGTAGGGATTCGAAGAGCGTTCTCCCGGATTTACGTCGGCGAGGCGCTTGGTTCCCTCCGGGCTGCCGTCGCTGGTCCAAACCTCGCAACCGAGGTCGTCGCATGCGCTGAAGATCAGGGCGTCGTCGACTACGAACAAGGAAGTCGGATTGGACCCGAAGGGGCCGGGAACGATGTCACGTAGTATGAGTGTACCCTCGGTACTCCCATCGCTCGTCCAGGGCTCACGGCCGTGGATGCCGTCGTCGATCACAAAGAACACGCGCCCAGTTGCGGCGACCATTTGGGTATCCGAAGGAAGGGGGGCGCCAGAGAGACTGCGTTGGATCTCGATTGGGCCGTCTGGACCGGGTATTGTATCGCGCACCAGCCATGTGCCTTGGGCAGTGGCGTCGCTTCGCCACAGCTCGAACCCGTGCAGGCCATCGTCGGCAAAGAAGAGGATCTGGTCGCCCAGGCCGACTAGGTTGTGAGGGGACGATCCCATTCCTCGGGTAGGTTCGCCGCCAGAGAAGAATTGACCCGGGTTGATGTCGGCAACGACGCGCGTTCCCAAGGTGGTTCCGTCCGTGACCCACAATTCTGCTCCGCGTTCTCGATCGTACGCCGAAAAGAGAGAGAGTGTCCCCATCTCTGTGAAGCCACGAATGGGCGCAGCTCTCTTAAGGTCTACGAGTGTTTCTGTGCGTCCCCGCTCAACGTCGGTCGTGTAGATGATGCGCGATTGGTAGCGATCGAGTGAAAGAACGCTGTCGTTGACGGCGACGAGGCGGTTCACCTCACGCGGCAGCTCAGCTATCCGAGCCGTGCTTTCTGGTGTGCCCTCCGTGCGCCAGAGCTCTTTCACTGTGTTTTCGACGACGACGATAAAGTACGCTGCGTTTCCGGCATGTATGAGCGAGCCGGTGTCCTCTCGCGTTTCGCGCAGCTTCACGGCTGAACCGCGGGACCCGTCGTGCGACCAGATGCTATTCATGCGGTTGCTGTCGGCTGACTCGAAAACGAAGTGACCAAGGATGTCGAGACCCAGTGGGGCGTCGAGGACGGAGAATGGCGAGTCGATTCTCCCTAGATCCGGGTGGGTGATCTGAAGTGTTCCAGGCGTGGTGCCATCGCTGATCCAGAGGTTATTTAGAATTCCCGCCCCTGGGGAGAAATAGACCCGAGGGCCGTTCGAAGTCGCGGCTGCCGTTAGCAGGCTCGGATACGAGCTTTTGATGTCCGCCGCGATGTTGGCGACCATTCCCGCCTGCGTTCCGGAGACATCCGTACGCATCAGCTCGATTCCAGATTCGGAATCGCCGCCTGAGTAGAAAAGAACGTCTACGAAGGGGAGAAACCCGATCGGGCGGTCTCCGTTGGCTGCGACTCCAAGATCGGTAATGCGCGATGCTGTGGCTTCACCCGGCTCGATCGTCCATATGGTGAGACGATCCTCGTCGTCGAGCTCCGTGAACACGAGTCGATCTCCCCACCTCGTCGCCGTCTCTGTCACGTTGTCGACTCGATCAGTGAACATCTCGAAGCGTCGGAGCTCGCCACTCAATCCACTGAGCGCGACGAGTTGTTTTCCGTCGAATACGTCGTCGACAATGAAGAATAGAGTGTTGCCCACTGCCACTCCACCTGTCAGCCCTGGGAAGCGAACACTACCGAAGCTGGCCAGATCGCGGGTTCCCTCTCGCGTGCCGTCCGAGAACTTCACCTCGCTGCCGGAGAGGAAATTGCCGATCAAGAAAACTCCATCTTCAGCCGCTTGAAGCGTCGAGATCAGCTCGCCAACTGGGTAGGAGAGAAGAAACTCTGGTTCTTGGTCGGGGGCCGTCACCCATAGGCCTATCTGCGAGCCCCTGCCAACGAGAAAGAACAGCTTGCCGGCGGCAGCGCAAAGTTGCATTGGATCTGAGCCGCTCGGACCGATGACGAGGTCTCGTACGATCTTCGTTCCTTCGACCGAGCCAGTTGTTTGCCACACTTCTTTGCCGGTTGGATCTTCGCTTGCGACGAAATACGTCCGATTCCCGACTTCTACAAATTGTGCTGCAGTGGAAGTACGCAGGAAGGTTTCGCCGCCAAAATCGAACCGGTGCAGGAGGACGCTGTCTCTGCTAGCGAGATCAATGCTCCGCAACCCGACTCCGGCTTCACCTTCGCTGAGGACGATCGCATCGTCGTGAACACGACCCAGCACGGAAATCGCCTTCTCGCCAGTGAGGTCGATCCGATCGATCTCGGTTGCCGTTGTGTTGGTTGACCAGACTTCGCCGCTGGATGTGCTGAACGCAAACCGACCGTCGATGTAGATTGGAATGGTCCGGGTGCTATCGCGGCCCGTGATTCCTATGTTGCCGGGTCGGATGTCCCGGATTCGATAGGTGTTTTCGGGCGTGCCGTCGGTGACCCAGGGTTCGACGCCGGCGTCTTGCGTTGCCGCGAAGAAAAAGGCACGTGAGTCGCTGGCGACTCCCTGGATAGGAGCGTATGAGCTGCGCGGTGCTGCGCCGGGAGCGATGTCACGCACCAAGTGCGCTTCACTCTGCGCCTCGGCGGATAGGTTGCCGCCGACCGCCAGAGCGATGAGCAAGTGTGCTGATCTTAGCATTGTGCGATTGAGCCTGGGCATGCGATCGATCACACTCGATCAGTTTGCGTTCTGCAACCTGGTGAGTCCCGCCGCCGCGGTCTTCGTGTCAGGCGGGGAAGAGATCGCTCGAATGGCGGCAATGCCGCTGACTCCCATAGCTCGCACTTCGGCGGCGTTGTCGCTGTCAATACCGCCGATGGCGACGATTGGAATCGCCAGACGGTCGACGAGCTGTCGGAGCTCGTCGAGGCCCCTTGGCGGGCCGAACCTCCGTTTTGCGGGCGTGTCGAAAATGGGACCGAAGATGACGTAGTCGGCGCCGTCTTCCTGGGCCCGTTCCGCTTGGGCGAAGGAGTGGGTCGATACTCCCACGATCACTTCGTTGCCGAGAAGCTTGCGCGTATCCGAGACGGAGAACGACGCGGCGGGGAGATGGACGCCGTCGGCACGTGCGGCAAGGGCGATGTCGATCCGGTCGTTGATCAACAGACGCACGCCGCGGCGCCGTGTGATCGAACGCATTTCGTGCGCAATGGCTAACAGCTCGTCGTCTGGCATGTCTTTCTCACGGAGCTGCACAGTGCGGACTCCCCCGTGGATGGCGGCCTCGACCACCCTGCACAAGGGGCGGCCCGCGCAAGCGTGTCGATCGGTAACCATGTACAGATCGAGGAAGTCTCGTCTCTGTTTGGGGTGATGCAAGGCCAGTCGCGAGGTCGGCTCAGTCGAGCAGGCCTTCCAGTGGTGAGGAGGCGGTGGCGTAGAGCTTGCGCGGGATGCGGCCGGCGAGGAAGGCTTTGCGGCCGGCTTCGACTCCCAGCTTCATGGCTTCGGCCATGGCGATCGGGTCGCTGGCGCCGGCGATGGCGGTGTTGAGCAGCACCGCGGCGCAGCCGAGCTCCATGGCCCTTGCGACGTCCGAGGCGGTGCCGACGCCGGCGTCGACGATCACCGGTACTTTCGCCTGCTCGAGGATGATCTTCAGATTGTACGGATTGCGGATGCCGAGCCCGGAGCCGATCGGCGCCGCCAGCGGCATCACCGCGGCGCAACCGACGTCGGCCAGGCGCTGCGCCGCGATCGGGTCGTCGTTGATGTAGGGCAGCACGGTGAACCCTTCGCCGACCAGCGTCTTGGCCGCTTCGATGGTTGCCGGGACGTCGGGAAAGAGCGTGGCGTCGTCGCCGATCACCTCGAGCTTGACCATGGCGCCGACGCCGGCCTCGCGCGCCAGCCGGCAGGTGCGCACGGCGTCGTCGGCGGTGTAGCAGCCGGCGGTGTTGGGCAGGATGGTGTGGCGGTCGAGGTCGAGATAGTCGAGAAGGTTCTCTTCGTCGCTGCGTGTGATGTTCACCCGCCGCACCGCGACGGTGACGATCTCGGCGCCGCTGGCATCGATCGCCGCACGGGTTTGCTCGAAGTCCCGGTACTTGCCGGTGCCGACGATCAACCGCGATGCATGGTGCCGGCCGGCGAGCTCAAGGGTGTCCGCCACGGCTTCACCCTCCTCCGATGAAGTGAACGATCTCGACGACGTCGCCCTCGTGCAGGGCGCACTCGCCAAACGAATCGCGGGCGACGATTTCGCGATTGATCTCGACTGCGATGCGCCGCCCGCCGAGCTCGAGGTCGGCGATCAGATCGTTCAGCGTCGCGCCCTCGCCGACGACGCGGTCTTCTCCGTTCACTTGCAGGTGCACCGCAAAACGATAGTGAGCGTCGTACGGCAATACAAGCCGCCCCGGTCGGACCTGGGGCTGGCGCGGTGGGCTCGTGTTTACATCGCCGCGGGCGTTTGCTAGCGGCCGTGGCGTGGCCATGAGCGAGACGCCGATTCGTACTACTGCCTACGTTAGTCGAACGGCGTTGCGCGCGAATCTCGCGCTGGTTCGCTCCCGCCTCGGCAGCGGCGTTGCGGTGATGGCGGTCGTCAAGGCCGATGCCTATGGCCACGGCGCGGCAATCGTCGGACCGGAGCTGGAGGGCGCCGGTGCGGATTGGTTTGGCGTCGCGACCCTCGAGGAAGGCGTCGCCCTGCGGGCGGCCGGGGTGACCAAACCGGTCTTGATCCTCTACGGAATCCAGCCCGCGCAGGCGGCGGCCGCGGCGGCGCACGACCTGTCCGTAGCCGTCGTCGACGCAGCAATTCTGGCGCCGTTGCTGGCGGCGAGCCCGGCCGGGATGCGGCTGCACGTCGAAGTCGATTCGGGAATGACTCGGCTCGGAGTGCGGCCGAGCGAGGTTTGCGAGGTCTTCGACCACATCCGCCGCTCGCCCAAGGTCGAAGTGGAGGGCTTGTTTTCGCATATCGGCAATGCCGACGATCCCTATGCGCCGTTTGCCGACCAGCAGGTGCGAACCTTTGCCGACGTCGTCGGCAGTGTCGCGGCGGCGGGGGTGCGACCGCCCTGGGTCCACCTCGCCAACAGCGCGACGACGCTCGGCCGCTCCGATGCGCATTGGGACCTCGTGCGTCCCGGCGTCTGCCTGTACGGGGTGGCGCCGGCGGCCGTGCCCGGCCTCGATCTGCAGCCGGTGATGTCTCTCGAGGCACGCGTCTGGCGCCTCTGGGAGGTGCCGGCGGGGCGACACGTCGGCTATGATCAGACCTTCACGACGCAGCGCCCGACGCGCATCGCGGTGCTGCCCTTCGGCTACGCTGACGGCTTCCCGCGGGCGCTGTCGAGCCGCGGTCGGGTCATGGTCGGAGGTCGGCTCGCGCCGGTGATCGGCCGGGTTTGCATGGACGTGACGATGGTCGACGTCAGCGAGATCGACGGCGTCGCCGCCGGCGACACGGCCGTCGTCTTTGGCCGGCGCGAGGGGGGAAGTCCGACGGTCGACGAGGTCGCCCGGGCGTGCGATACGATCCCCTACGAGGTATTGGTTCGGGTTGGCGCGAGAGTGCCGCGCACCGCGCGGGAGTAGAAAAGACGTCTGGCGAGAACGGGAGGGGCTGAGATGGGGAAGGTGAGACGCGCGCTCGTCAGTGTCAGCGACAAGACCGGGTTGATCGACTTTGCCCGCGGGTTGGACGAGCTCGGCGTCGAGATCCTGTCGACCGGCGGCACTGCCAGAGCGATCGCGGAGGCGGGCATCGCCGTGCGTTCGGTCAGTGATTTCACCGGCTTCCCCGAAATTCTCGACGGCCGCGTCAAAACCCTGCACCCGAAGATCCACGGAGGCTTGCTCGGCCGGCGCGATCTCGATTCACACCGTCAGCAGATGGCGGACAACGACATCGAGCCGATCGACATGGTAGTGGTCAACCTCTACCCCTTCGCTGCGACGGTCGCCAAGCCGGATTGTAGGCTGGCGGATGCGATTGAGAACATCGACATCGGCGGGCCGTCGATGCTGCGCTCGGCGGCGAAAAACCACGCCGACGTCGCCGTCATCGTCGATCCGGCCGATTACGACACGGTTCTGGCCGAGATGAGATCGGGCGCCGGCACGGTATCCGACGAAACGCGTGCTCGCTTGGCGCGCGTCGTCTTCCAGACGACGGCGCGCTACGACGGGGCGATTGCCGACTATCTCGGCAGCGTTGGCGAGGACGGCGAACGAGTCGCCCTGGGGGAGAGCGTTCACATCGGCCTGAGCAAGGCGCAGGACTTGCGCTACGGAGAAAACCCCCATCAGCGCGCCGCCCTCTACGGCGACCTCTTCGACGTCGTCGAACAGGTACACGGCAAGGAGCTGTCGTACAACAACATCGTCGACATCAACGCGGCGTTGTGGTTGATGCGCGAGTTCGCCGGCGATCCGCCGACCGTGGCCATCCTCAAGCACAATACGCCCTGTGGCGTCGGCAGCGCGGACTCCGTCGCCGAGGCCTACCGCAATGCCTACGCGACCGATCCGGAGTCGCCGTTTGGCGGCATTCTCATTGCCAATCGAGCGTGGACCCGCGATCTCGCCGAGGTCGTCGATGAGATCTTCACCGAAGTGCTGATCGCACCGTCGTTCGATGCCGACGCCCTCGAGTTGCTGCGCAAGAAGAAGAACCGGCGCTTGATGACCTGGCGCGCCGAGGCGATGGCCGAGGCCAGGCGCGAGGTGCGCGGTGTCGTCGGCGGTCTGCTGGTTGCCGACATCGACCTGGCGATGGAGGATCCGGCCGAGATGCGCGTCGTCAGCAAGCGCGCGCCGAGTGAGGACGAGATCGAGGCGATGCGTTTCGGTCTCAAGGTCGTCAAGCACGTCAAGTCGAACGCCATCGCATTCGTTCACGGCGATCGCACGGTTGCGGTTGGCGGTGGCGCGACCTCGCGCGTCGATCCGGTGCACGCCGCGTGCGCCAAAGCCGAGCGGGTGGGCATCTCCCTGGCCGGATCGGTGCTGGCCAGCGACGCCTTCTTTCCCTTTCCCGACGGCGTCGAAACGGCGGCGGCGGCGGGGGCCAAGGCGATCGTGCAACCCGGTGGCAGCGTGCGCGACGACGCGGTCATCGAAGCGGCCGACCGTCTCGGGCTGGCGATGGTGATGACCGGTGTGCGGCACTTCCGCCACTAGGGCAGCTGGGAACGGTGATCGATGGGATGAAGGTCTTTGTCATTGGTGGTGGTGGTCGCGAGCACGCGTTGGTGTGGAAGCTGCGGCAATCGCCCGACGTAACGCAGATCTACTGCGCCCCGGGCAACGCCGGCATCGATCGGCTGGCGGAGTCGGTCGACATCGACCCGGCCAACGTCGGGGCGCTGGTCGACTTTGCCCGCTCGCAGGCGATCGATCTGACCGTGCCGGGACCGGAGCTGCCGTTGACGCTGGGAATCGCCGACGAGTTGGAACGCCAGGGGCTGCGCTGTTTCGGTCCGAGCAGGGAAGCGGCCCGGCTCGAGGGCAGCAAGGCCTTCACCAAGGAGCTGCTGGTCGAGTGCGGCATTCCGACCGGATTCTACTCGGCCTTCACGGATGCCGATCAGGCGCAGCGCTACGCGCGCGAGGTCGGCGCCCCCGTCGTCGTCAAGGCCGATGGGTTGGCGGCGGGCAAGGGCGTCATCATCTGCGAATCGGTCGAAGACGCCGAGGCGGCGATCGACCAGATCATGCGCACGCGCGTCTTTGGCGATGCCGGTGAGACCGTCGTCGTCGAGGAGTTTCTCGCCGGGGAAGAGGCGTCCTTCATGGCCATCACCGATGGCAAGACGGTGTTGCCGCTGGCTTCCTCGCAGGATCACAAGCGCGCCTACGACGGCGACCGGGGTCCCAACACCGGCGGCATGGGCGCCTACTCGCCGGCGCCGATCGTCACACGCGAGTTGCACGATCGGATCATGGACGAAGTGATGCGACCGGTGGTTGCCGGCCTGGCCAAGCGCGGTGTCGAGTACCGGGGCGTCCTCTACGCCGGTCTGATGATCGGTGAAGATGGGCCGCGCGTGTTGGAGTTCAACGTGCGTTTCGGCGACCCCGAATGCCAGGTCATCCTGTCGCGTTTTGACGGTGATCTGCTGGCGGTGATGGATGCCACCGTCGACGGTCGTTTGGATTCGGTTGCGACAAACTGGGATACGCGCTCGGCAGTGTGCGTCGTCATGGCGGCCGAAGGGTATCCCGGCAACTACGAGAAAGGGCGGGTCATCGAGGGTTTGGCTGGCCTGGATGCGTGGCGAGATGGTTTCGTCTTTCACGCCGGCACCGGCGTCGACGCCGGCAAGGTGGTGACGGCCGGCGGGCGGGTCTTCGGCGTCACGGCGCTCGGCGACGATATAGGCGCCGCCGTGCGCGGTGCCTATGAAGCGGTCGAGCAGATCCACTGGGAAGGGGCACAGTACCGAAAGGACATCGCTCATCGGGCGTTGAACCGCTGAGGAGGGGGGACAGATGAAGAAAGAGAAACCGCGCGTAGCGGTCTTGATGGGCAGTGACAGCGACTGGGACGTCATGCAGGGCGCGGTCGCGCGGCTGGCGGAGTTTGGCATCGCCAGCGACGTCCAGGTGATGTCGGCGCACCGCACGCCGGAGCGGGTGACGTCGTTCGTCACCGGCGCCGGCAAACGCGGGATCCGCGTCTTCATCGTCGGCGCCGGCGCGGCGGCGCATCTGGCCGGTGTCGTCGCGGCGCATACCACCGCGCCGGTGATTGGCGTGCCGCTGGCGGCAACCGCGCTGCAGGGGATGGATGCGCTGCTGGCGACGGTGCAGATGCCGGCTGGTGTGCCGGTGGCGACCGTGGCGGTCGGCGGTGCCGACAATGCGGGCATCCTCGCCGCTCAGATTCTGGCGTTGGACGATGCACGCCTGGCGGGTGCGCTGAAGCGCTTCAAGCAAAGCATGAAGAAAAAGGTCGAAGCCAAGAACGCCAGGCTGCAAGAACAATTGTGAGATGTGGGGATTGAGGTGAGCAGATGATTACAGCGAGACCGTTTCGGGCGCTCGGTTACGACCCGGAAAAGGTCGACATGGACCTCGTCCTGGCGCCGCCCTACGACGTCATCTCGGATGGCGAGCGCGACGAGCTCTACGGGCGCAGTGAGCACAACGCGGTGCGCCTGATCCTCGCTCGCGACGAGGATCGCTACGGCGCCGCGGCGCGCTCCTTCGCCGAGTGGCGCGCCGCCGGCGTGCTCGTCCGCGATCCCGGCCCCGCCTTCTACTTCTATGTGCAGGAGTTCGCGATGCCGGACGGCACGCGGCGCGAACGCAGTGGCGTCTTGGCCTCGGTGCGCCTGGAGGAGTTCTCGACTGGCAACATCCTGCCGCACGAGCGTACCTTTCCGAAGGCGAAGGCCGATCGGATGAAGATCATGGAGGCGTGTCACGCCAACCTCAGCCCGATCTTCGGCATCTACTCGGCGCCGGACGACGGCGTCGATTCCGTTCTCAGCCGGGCGCGCGCGGCAGCGCCATGGATCGACGCCGGCGACAACCGCGGCGGCCGGCACCGCGCCTGGCGCATTGGCGACGTGCCCGACGTGACGGCGCTGAGCGATCATTTCGCCGCCGCGCGCGTCTTCATCGCCGACGGCCATCACCGCTACGAAACGGCCCTCGAGTACCGCGACCGCTGCCGGCAAAGGGGGGGCGACGACGAGTCGGCGTTCAACTACGTCTTGATGTATCTCTGCCCGATGTCGGAAAGCGGCTTGGTCATCCTGCCGACGCATCGACTGTGGTGCGGTGGCGAGGGCAGTACTCAAGGGTGGTTGGACCGCCTGGCCGAGGCGTTCGACATGGAGTCGATCGCGGTCGGCGGTGCCGAAGCGTTGCAAGATGCGCTCGAGAGCGAGAGCGAGCCGGGCATCATGGCGTTGCGCCTGCACGGCCAGCCCGGCGCGACGCTGCTGCGACCGCGCGATTGGCAGTCGATCGAGGGCAGCCTCGGCGACGTTCCCACGGCTCTGCGCGACCTCGACGTCAGCGTTCTCGACTCCTTCGTCTTTCGCAAGACGCTCGGTATCGATTACCTGCAGGAGGCCGAGGCGGGTCGCGTCATCTATACGCACGAGAGTGCGCAGGCGTATGCCGACATCGACAGCGGCGATGCGCAGGCGGGGTTCTTCTTGCGGGCGCCGCGCATCGAGGAAGTTGAAAAGGTCTGCCGGGCCGGTGAGGTGATGCCGCAGAAATCGACCTACTTTCATCCCAAGCTACAGACGGGGCTGGTGTTTCACCTGCTCGAAGACGATGAGTGACGGCGGCGGCGAAACGTTTACCCCCGCCGAACGCAGCGCGCTCGAGCCGTACTTCACGAACGTCGATCGC
Organism: uncultured Binatia bacterium (SeqCode); assembly: GCA_965216585.1. GTDB lineage: Bacteria > Desulfobacterota > Binatia > HRBIN30 > CADEER01 > CADEER01. Next base: position 4,283,251 of record CBDCGC010000003.1, read on the forward strand.
CCGGTCTTTGCGCTGCGCAATCTGCCGGAAGTAGTGAAAGCGGCGCTCTTTGCCCGCTATTCGCGCTCGCCGAAGAGCTTGCGGAGACTCTTTCTCGACGAGTTTCTCGACGACGATTTGGGCGGCGTGACTGCCGCGGTGGGGACGAAGCGCTCGGAGAAGCTCTTCCGCCGCGTCCTCTCGGAATACGGCGACGACTCGGTAGCGCAGTTGGGCGGTGCGCACGTCGCCGTCGAAGGCGCATCGAACCTGCTCACGAAAGTGCTCGAATGGGGACGCCTGATGGCCTACCTGGAGCAGTCGACGCGCTACATCCCGTACACGACCAGAGACGGCGGCCGCTGGCGCTACGTCGTCCCCGCCGAGATCGCCGCCTCGCCGCTCGCCGGTCGATACCGCGAATGCCTCGACGGTGCTTTTGAGGTCTACGCTGCTTGGATCGATCCGGCGATCGACTACTTTCGCGCCCGCACGCCGCAGGCAGCGGAGGTGTCGGCGGCCGCCTACCAGGCGACCATCCGCGCCAAAGCGCTCGACGCTTTGCGCGGTCTGCTGCCTGTGGCGACCCGATCGAACGTCGGCATTTTCGGCAGTGGCCAGGCCTTCGAGCAACTGCTGCTGAGAATGAATGCCCATCCGGTCGACGAGGTGCGGACCTGCGCGGCGGCGATGTTGGTCGAGCTGCGCGAAGTCGTGCCCGCGTTCTTGACGCGTGTCGATCGCGCCGACCGCGGCGGCGTGTGGAGCGAATACTTCGCCGCGGCGCGCAGCGAGGTCGCGCGCCTCGGCGACGAGTTGCTCACCGGCAGCGAGCCGACCGAGTCTGCGACGGTCAGTCTGACCGACTTCGACCCCGACGGTGAGGTGAAGGTCGTGGCGGCGGCGTTGTACGCCGTGTCGGACCTCAGCGACGAGCAACTGCTCGAGAAGGTGCGTGCGCTGTCGCCGGCGCAGCGGGCTGAGATCTTGCGCGCCTACGTCGGCGCGCGAAAGAACCGGCGCCATCGGCCGGGGCGCGCTTTCGAACGAACCTCCTACCGATTCGACATCCTCGCCGACTACGGGGCGTTTCGCGACCTGCAGCGGCACCGGCTGCTCTCTCTCGAGTGGCAGCGCTTGTCCCCCCGACACGGCTTCGCGGTGTCGCCGGTGATTGCCGCGCTCGGCGCCGACTCCGCTTGGCAGCGCATCATGAGCGAGTGCGCCGAGCTCTACCAAGCGTTGGTTACCGGTGGGTTGGCCGAGGTGGCGGCCTATGCGCTGCCGATGGCGTATCGGGTGCGATTCTATATGGATCTGAACGCGCGCGAGGCGATGCACGTGATCGAGCTGCGAACGACGCCGCAGGGGCATCCCGCCTACCGGGAGGTGTGCCAGGAGATGCATCGCTTGATCGATCAAGAGGCCGGGCACCGGACGATCGCGGCGGCGATGTCGTTCGTCGATCACAGCGGCGGCGAAGAGGGGCGTCTGTCGGCGGAGAAGGCGGGGGAGAGCAGGCGGAGCGCGTCCGAGCGATCGTGATGGACGATCGCATGCGCCGGCAGATGTGCGAGGCGGCGGCGTTGTACAACCGCGGTCTCTACCTCGAAAGCCAGGAAGCGTTCGAGCGCATCCACGGCGAATGCGATGCAGGCCGGCAAGCCCTGCCGCGGGCGTTGCTGATGGTCGCCTGTGCCATGCACCTCCACTTCCGCCGCGGTGGCGGCCGCGGTGTGCAAAACCTCCTGCGCCAGTCGCTGGTCATTCTCGACGATCTGCGGCCGCGCTGCGAGGGCGTCGACACCGAAGCCCTGTACGAGAACCTAGCCGCCTATTTGCAGGAGCTCGGCGAGCGCAAGCGACCGGGCGCCGGATTCTTCGATCGCTGGTTGGTTCCCAAAATCGACACGGACGGCTGAGTCGCCTCGAAGCCGAATGCCGCCTGCGCGCCGAAGTCTTGGTGTAGGTGTGAAGCAGGAGCGAGCAATTTCCAGTTGACCGGTCGCGGGTGCAAGCGTACCTTTTGGAATGGGCGCAAGCGATTGGATCGATGGTGGGTGGGCCGCTGTTGGAGCTTGGAGGCCGAGCGACAGGAGGAAAGCGGTGAGACACCTAGGTGCAATGGTTTGCGGGCTGATCCTGGTGCTTTGCACGGTGTCGGCGAGTTGGGCCCAGTCGGGGCGGCAGGAACAGCTCGAGACGTCGTTGGATGCATTTTGCCAGAAGTGGATGGGCTTTCTCGAGCAGCGACAGCGAGACAACAAGTCGAAGATCGTATGGCGCTCCGATCCTGTCGGTGTCCGCGGCGAATTCGTCGGCTACCACAACAAATACTCGTGCAACCTTTCCGAGCTGCGGCCGGAAACCCGGGTGCCGGTCGGCACGATCAAGTACCTCGAGCTCAAGTTCCAACACCGCGGCTCGTCGACGACCGAGGCGCTGGATGCGCGTCCGAAAGTCATCGAGGCGACCGAAGTGACGGAGATCTTTCGCTACAGCAAGAACAAGTGGGTCTACTGAGCGGCGCGACCGCACCGCCGGCCTGGTCGCCCGGCCGAACCCCTCCTTCATGAAGATCGGTATTGTGGGCTTCCCGCGCAGTGGGAAGACGACGGTGTTCAACGCGCTGACCGGCCTGGACGTCGCCGTCGGTTTCGGCGGTGATCCGAGCAAGCCGAATCTCGGCACGATCAAGGTGCCCGACGCTCGCGTCGATCGCCTGAGTGAGATCTTCCAACCCAAGAAGACGACCTACGGCGAGGTCGTCTTCGTCGACTATCCCGGCCGTCCGGACGCCTCGTCGGCGATCGATCGTTCGACGCTGGCGCAGATGCGGGACGCCGACGCGTTGGTTCAGGTGGTGCGCGCTTTCGCCGATCCCGCGGCGGAAGCGGCGGCGGATCCGCGCGGCGACATCGAATCGTTCAAGGCGGAGCTCGTCCTCGCCGATCTGGAGATCGTCGAAAAGAGGTTGGAACGCCTGCGCAAAGAGAAGGGCAAGGAGAAGGAGGAGGAGCTGCTCGGCCGCTGCAAGGGAACCCTGGACGGCGAGCGGCTGCTGCGCGACCTCGAGCTCAGTGATCTCGAAGAACGGCAGTTGGCCGGCTTTGGGTTTCTCTCGCGCTTGCCGTTGTTGGTCGTCGTCAACGTCGACGAGGCGCGCGCCGTCGAGGATCTCGGCGAAGATCTGCAACAGCTTCTGGCGCGCGAGGGTACGCCGGGAATGGCGCTCTCGGCCCAGGTCGAGATGGAGATCGCCGGCCTCGAAGAAGCCGACCGCGCGCCCTTCCTCGCCGACCTCGGACTCCAGGAGGCGGCGCGCGACCGCTTCATCCGCGCCGCCTACGGATTGCTGAGCCTGATCTCCTTCCTCACCTCGGGCGAGGACGAAGTGCGCGCTTGGCCCATCGAGAAGGGGACGCCAGCGGTACGGGCTGCGGGCAAGATCCACAGCGACATCGAACGCGGCTTCATCCGCGCCGAGGTCGTGGCCTACGACGACTTCATCGAGCTCGGCTCCGATGCCAAGTGTCGCGAGGCCGGCAAGCTGCGCCTCGAGGGCAAAGACTACGAAGTGCGCGACGGCGACATCATCCACTTCCGCTTCAACGTCTGAGCACGACGGGCGATGTTCGCAGCGCTCGTCGCCAGCTCACGGCAGCAGGGCGCGAATCGATGCGATGGTCTTGGGTACCGTATCGGCCATGATGAAGAGGAGGACGATGGGGACGACGTAGCGCAGCAGCCCGATCCAAGCGCGCATCCAGCGCGAGGCGCCCGAACCGGCGGCGAGCTCGCGCTCCGGTTGTGCCATCACCCAGCCGGTGAAGATGGCCAGCGCCAATCCCCCTCCCATGAGGAGTATGTTGGTGGCGACCTGGTCCATGACGTCGAGAACACCGAGGTCGAGCGCTGCCGGGGCGCCGCAGATGGCGGCGGTGAAACCGGCCCACAGGGTCGCTTGCCGGCGCTCCCAACCGATCAGGTCGACCACCGAAGCGACGACGACTTCGAGCAGGGAAATGAGTGAGGTCAGGGCGCCGACGATCAAGGCGCCGAAGAAGAGCACGCCGACGATGCGCCCGGTGGTGCCGAGGTCGCCGAAGGCCTTGGGCAGAGTGATGAACAACGCCCCGAGCGTGCTCTCGCCGACCTCCTGTGAGAGGCCGAGGGCGAAGAGGAGCGGGAAGACGACCAGGCCGGCGACGAAGGCGATGGCAAAGTCGGAGAAGGCGATGATGCCCGCTTGCGCGGGCAGGTTGCTGGTGCGTTCGAGATAGCTGGCGTAGGTCATCATGGCGCCCATGCCGAGGCTGAGGCTGAAGAAGGCCTGGCCGGCTGCTTGCGAGAGTACTTCGCGGGAAAAGATGGCGCCGATTCCGTCGGTCGCCAGGTAGTAGTCGTAGCCCGCGTTCGCCCCGTCGAGGGTGCTGGCGTAGACGGCCAGGCCGCAGACGACGGCGAAGAGCAGTGGCATGACGATCACCGACGTCCGCTCGATGCCGGCGGTGATGCCGTTGGCGACGACCCACAAGGCGCCGGCCATGAACGCGAGATGCCAGGCCAGCGCATCCCAGCCCGAGCTGACGGCGTCGAAGTGGGCGGCCGGCTCGCCGGTGAAACCGTAGGCGGCACCTTCGAGGGCGTAGCGCAGCGTCCAGCCGGCGATCACCGAGTAGTACGATGCTATGAGAAAGCCAGCGGCGACGAAGAGAATGCCCAGCGACTTCCACCAGCGACCGCCGTAGAAGCCGAGAGCATCGATCGGTCCGCGCGCGGCGCCGCGGCCGATGGTCAGCTCGGCGAGCAGGACCGGTAGGCCGATCAGGAAGAGCATGAGGATGTAGAGGAAGACGAACGCCGCGCCACCCGACTCGGCGGTGAGATAGGAGAAGCGCCACATGTTGCCGAGGCCGACGGCGGAGCCAATCGCCGCCATGACGAAGCCGAAGCTGGATTTCCAACGCTCTCGATCCCGCATGGCTCACGCACTCCCCGTGCGCGCTGCGGCGCGGCGTCGATGCCTGATGCAATGTTGGGGCTCGCCCATGGCCCACCTCCACTCCTCGTTCTCGCACCGCGCCACAGGCGCCTGCGTTGGCGCCGCACTTTGGTGGAGTCCCGTACGCAACAGCACCCAAATAGCAAAAGTGCCTCGCGATATCCACGCGATTTTCATTACACCAGGCGAGTGCGAGCGGTTGCGGAGTGGAGTCGCGTCGACCGATCGCAAGCACGGCGGCAATCACCGTGCGGTCGCGTTGCGACGTAGGGAAGGTGAAGCGAAGAACCCGTTTGCAATCGACGGCCGGGCTCAGGCACCCTGAAAGAGAGGCAGGGGATCATCGGATGAAGATTCTGCGCGTGCTCGAGACATGGCTTCGGGTTCTAGCCAGTCTGCTGTGGACGGCCATTCTCGGCCTTCCCTTTGTCGCCCTCATCGGTGCCCGCTACCTGTTCGGCAAAGTGGCGAAGTTCCTCGGCCGCGGCGACATGGTCGAGCGTGCGATCGCCCGCAACCTGGAAACCTACGAGATCGTCTCGCGCGATCTGTGGGCGCGCGGCATCTTCGTCTTGACCAGGATGTCGTTTCGCACGCGTTGCGCGACGCCGATCGATTGGCGGAAGACGCACGTCATTTGCGCCAATCACAGCAGCGTTTTCGATATCTTCGCACTTCTATCGGCGGTACCCGTTCCGCTGCGTTTCGTCGCCAAGCAGGAGCTCGTGAAGTGGCCGATCATCGGCTGGGCGCTGCGGCCGACAGGGCAGGTGGTCGTCGACCGCGCCGATCCGAGCCGCGCCATTCGCTCGATTTCCAACTTCAATCCGCGCCATCCCGGGCAGATCGTGTTTTTCGTCGAAGGCACGCGCTCGCCCGACGGCGAGCTCCTGCCGTTCAAGAAAGGTGCATTCCACTTTGCCCTCACCAACAACCTGCCCCTGCTGCCGACTGCCATTGGTGGCGCCCACCGGGCGCTGTCGCGCTCGGCGTGGTGGAACCTCAACCCGGGCAGCGAGATTCTCGTCGACTTTTGCGAGCCGCTCGAGGTCCCCGCCGCCTGGGCCGAAGGCGATCGCGCGGCTCTCGCCGCTCGCCTGTGCGAGCAGACGAGGGCGCAGATTGCCGCGGCGTTGCAGCGCGGCGACGGCGATCGCTCGGCCGCCTGAGCAGCGGCGCACCGCCGGCGGCGACTGGCGAGAGGCGCGCCGCTGATCGACGGGCCGACCATGTTCCCAAGCCGTGGCTCGGCTGATAGGTGGAGGGCGGGTCGTCCCGTGTCTGATTCCAGCTCGCAATCAAAAGACCTGAGCGCCCGCCTGCGCGAGTGCGCCGAGTTGATCGAGTCGATCGTCGGCGATCGCGGTCTGCTGGTCGACATCGACGACGATCTGCGCGAGCGTTTTTTGATCGCCGCCGGCCGGGTGTCGCGGCCCAACAAGCGTGCGCGCAAGGCATTGGCGCGGGCGCGACAGCGCGTCGAACGCAACGGCAAGAAGAAGGCCGATCAGGCGCTCCTCGACCAGACCGGGATTCGCCGCCTGCGTGAGAGTCCGATCTTTCAGACGCCGCGGCGGCTGGCTCTGCATGCGGGTCGCCAACCGGCACCGGCGTCGGCGCCGATCGGTCGCGTCGGCGAGGAACGCATCTGCTACTGCTGCCGCCGGCAATACGACGAGGTGCATCACTTCTACGATCAGTTGTGTGTCGCCTGCGGTGATTTCAATTTCACCAAACGGTCGCCGGCGGCGGATCTGCGCGGGCGGGTGGCTCTGGTGACGGGCTCACGCGTCAAGATCGGCTACCAGGCGGCGATGTTTCTCTTGCGCGCGGGCTGTCGAGTGATTGCGACGACGCGCTTCCCGCGCGACGCGGCGCGTCGCTACGCCGCCGAAGAGGATTTTGGTGAGTGGCGCGACCGTCTGGAGATCCGCGGCGTCGATCTGCGCCACACGCCGAGTGTCGAGGCCCTCTGCGCCGACCTGTTACGCGTGCACGACCGCCTCGATTTCATCATCAACAACGCCTGCCAGACGGTGCGCCGGCCGCCTGGCTTCTACGAGCATTTGATGGCGCATGAGGAGAGGTTGGAAAACGAGCTCGACAGCGTCCAGCGCGCTTTGCTGCGCACCGTCGAGGCCGAAGCCGAGGTCGATGCGACGGCGGTGGGAGTGCAGAACGGCCAGCCGTCGCCGTCGCGGATGTCCCAGGTCGAGCTTCTCGCCGAGGACGCCCAGCGTGGCGAGCACCTCTTTCCCCGCGGCCTGCTCGATGCCGATCTACAACAGGTCGATCTGCGCAAGGTCAACAGCTGGCGGCTCAAGCTGGCCGACGTACCGACCATCGAGATGCTCGAGGTGTATCTGGTCAACGCCGTCGCGCCGTTTCTCTTCAATGCCCGGCTCAAGCCGCTGATGACCCGCGTCGCGACACGCGACAAGCACATCGTCAACGTCTCGGCGATGGAGGGGCAATTCTATCGCATCTTCAAGACCGATCGGCATCCCCACACCAACATGGCGAAGGCGGCGCTGAACATGATGACGCGGACGTCGGCCATCGACTACCACGCCGATGGCATCCACATGAACAGCGTCGACACCGGCTGGGTGACGGACGAGGATCCGATCGATCACGCCGAGATGAAACGCGAGGTGCATTCGTTCCACCCGCCGCTCGACGTCGTCGACGGCGCCGCGCGCATCGTCGATCCCATCTTCACCGGCGTGCGCACCGGCGAGCACGTCTGGGGGCAGTTTCTGAAGGACTACCGCGAGACGGATTGGTAGAGAGGCCCGGCGCCGGCCGGACCTCTCCCCGGGGTTGCTACTTTGGTTCGGCTCCCGTACCGCCAGCCGGGGCCTTCGCCGCCTCGGCGCGCAGTCCTTCGTCGGGGGCGACGATCAGCTCGACGCGGCGGTTGAGCTGGCGGCCTTCACGCGTCTCGTTGCTGGCGATCGGGCTCGACTCGCCCTGGCCGCGGGTGGTGATGCGGCTGGAGCTGACGCCGCTGCCGGTGAGCGCGTCGGCGACCGTGCGGGCGCGGCGCAGCGACAACTCGTAGTTCATTTCTTCGGAGCCACGGCTGTCGGTGTGTCCGGTGACCGAAATGGTCGTGCGCGGATAGCGCGAGAGAATGCCCGCCACCTCGAGCAGCTTGGAGCGCCCCGCCGGTTGAATGTCGGCACTGCCGGTGTCGAAGAGGAGGTCGCTGCCGAGGGACAGGTAGATCTGCTCCTGATCCTGGCGGATGCGATCCTGCTCGGCGAGCACCGCCTCCATCTCGGCGGCTTGTTTGCCCATGTAGTTGCCGATGGCGCCGCCACCGAGACCGCCGACGGCGGCGCCGATTGCCGCGCCTTTCCAAGCGCCGTCGCCGCCGTCGGCAATGGCGCCGATACCAGCGCCGATCGCCGCGCCGGCGGCCGTGCCGAGCACGGCCCCCTTGGTGGTGTCGGATTGCTGGTGGTAGGCCTCGCAGCCGGGAAGGCTCAAGGTCAGGGCTCCTGCTAGTGCCAGCACTGTCGCTCTTCGCATTTCACGAATCTCCTATGGTTTTCAAAGGTGTTCTGGGACGGAAAAAGCGTACGTTCTGGACCGGCGGCGTGCAACCGGCCGCGGTGCTCTTCAGTCGATCGCGTAGGTAACGTGGATGGTGGCGTCGACGCGAACCTCACCCGGCTCGACCGGTGTGGGGGCGTGCGACTCCAGCGCCATCGCGGCGCCGCGAAAGGCGCGCGGCGCGATGGTGGTCGGTGTCGAGGTGGAGGCGTGCATCACCTTGCCGAGGCCGACACCGAGTGCGGCGGCGATCGTCGCCGCCTGGCGTTGGGCATCGGCGGCTGCCGCCGACAGCGCTTCGGCGTGCGCCGCATCGCGATCTTCGAGAGAAAAGTGGAGACCGTTGATGCGGTTGGCGCCGGCACTTGCGGCTGCGTCGATCAGCTTGCCGACGGCGTCCATGTCGCGAAACTCGACACGCACTTCGTTGCGAGCGACGTAGCCGATGATCTCCGGCGGCTGGTTGCGGGCGCGTTCGCGGTGATGATCGTAGACCGGATCGAGCGAATAGCGCGTCGTCGTCACTCGATCCTTCTTGCCGGTCATCTTGCCAACCGCCGCCGCCAGTGCAGAGCTCTTGCTCGCGTTTTCCGCCGCCGCGTCGGTCGCCTTCTCCGAGGTGGTTTCGACGGCGAAAGAGATCGTCGCCAGGTCGGGCGCGCGCTGCGCTTCGCCGCGCCCGGTTACCGAGATCGATGGTGGTTCCACTGCTTCCCCCGCGCTGGCCGCCAGGGGGCCGAGCATCAGCGCGACGCAGAGCGCCGCGGCAACCGGAATTCCGTATCGATGGGTCACCGGGTGATGATACGGGCCGGTTGGTGCGACCGCAAACGCCGTCAGCGCAAGCGCTCGCCGGAGTCGGGCGAGAAGCAGAGAATCTCGGACGCCGGGGCGTGGGCGCGGCGCGGCACGGCGACGGGGTTGCCGGCAATGTGCACCGAGATGGGCTCCTGGTCGAGATGTCCGCGCACCACCGAGTAGCTGCCGTGCGTTCGCCACGAGCTGGGGTCGAGGATTGCCTGCAGGGAGTTTTTCGGTATCTCGTTGACATCGAAGGATTCCGGGCGGATGCCGGCGACGATTTCTCCCGGCGCCGTGTCGCGCTGAAGAAGGCCGGGGGCTTCGACGGATTGGCCGGCGACGGTCAGGGTCGTGCCGTCGAAGTGACCGTCGAGAAGGTTGATCGGCGGCCTGCCCAGCGCTGTCGCCACGGCGGTGGTGGCGGGGTTGGTGTACATGAGAGCGGGTGTGTCGACCTGGTGGAGGCGGCCGCTGTGGACGTAGGCGATGCGATCGCCGAGCGCCATTGCATCGGTGGAGTCGTCGGTTGCGTAGAGAGTGGTCAGCCGCCAGGAGCGCTGGATGCTGCGGATCTGCTCGCGCAGCTCACAGCGCTCTTGGTTGGACATGCCGGCCATCGCGTCGTCGACGAGGAGCAGCCGCGGTCGCCGCGCCAACGCTCGGCCGAGGGCGACGCGCATCCGCTCGCATTGGCGCAAATGCTCCGGCCGCTTTTCGCCGACGCCGTCGACGCCGACGAGGCAGGTGATCTCCTCGATTGCCTCGTCGCGTTCGCGCTCGCTGAGGTGCTGGCGGCGCATGGCGAATGCGATGTTTTCGCGCACGTCGAGGTGCGGGTAGAGAGCCTCGTTCTGCAACACCAGGCCGATGCCGCGTTGGGCTGGCGGCAGCCCGTCGACCGCTGTGTTGTCGATGAAGACCTGGCCGCGGCGCATCGGTTCGAGCCCGGCAATCGCGTGCAGCAGGCGGGTCTTGCCGGCGCGCGGCGGGCCGAGCACCGCCACCGCCTCGCCGTCGGCGAGGCGGAGGCTCAGGTCGCTGACGACGTCGTCCACCTGAACGCCATGTAGAGAAGCGTTCGCCATGCTCGATGCGTCAACTGTAGCACGCGCATTCTGCCTGACGAGCGCGATGTTGTTGCTGCCGCCAGAGCGTCGAGTGGTACGGGCTAACCGCGCTGGGGGGTCATCCAGGCCTGCCGGCAGCCGCGGTTTTTGCAGAACCAGGCGGCGCCGTCGTGGAAGGCGGTCAGGCAGCGTTGCTCGCCATCGGCGAGGCGAATGACCGGATGCGTCTCACCGCAGTTCTCACATTCGACGAAGCGCCCGGCGTGCCCCTGCGGCCGCTTGGTGCCTTCCCTGCGCCGCGCCCGCTGTGCTTGGAAATCGAGAATCGTACCCATATTTCTCCCTACCCAACGCCGGCAACTACCCCAGTCGCATCGCGATGTCACCCCGGGGGCGATCTTTTTCGCATGCCGCGTCGCCGACGATCGTGGCAATGGGGCGGGCAACGAGAACCGTGTATTTCGCGACTTTGCGGTATATGCTGATCGTGCTTTGGGGTATGAACCCTTGCAGGCGCCCGCCATGAGTCCGCATAGCCGCGAAGAGTTTCTCGACGTTCGCCGTCACGGTTTTGCCCGCTACGCGGTCTGTATCCCGCACGTGCACGTGGCCAACCCGGGCGCCAACGTCGATGCGCACATGGCGGTGCTGGAAGCGGCGTACGACCGCGGCGCGGTCTACGCTCTTTGCCCGGAGTTGGGGCTCAGCTCGTATTCCTGCGGCGATCTTTTCTTCGACGATGTGCTGCTCGATCGATCTCTCGCCGGCCTGGCGGCGTTGGCCGGGGCGACGGCGGGGATGAACATGGCCGTGACGGTCGGCCTGCCGATGTCGATCGGCGGTCTGCTCTTCAACACTGCGGTGACGGTCTATCGGGGAGCGCCGCTCGCCGTGGCGGCCAAGAGCTATCTGCCGAACTACCGCGAGTTCTACGAGCGCCGGTGGTTCGCGCCGGCGCGTGCTTGCACTCAGCGCGAAGTCGAGGTGCTCGGGGTTGGCGTTCCGATCGGCACCGACGTAGTGCTGCGCGCCCGCCACATCGACGGCTTTGCCCTGCACGTCGAAGTTTGCGAGGACATCTGGGTGCCGATACCGCCGAGCGCCGTCGCAGCGCTGAACGGAGCCACGGTGCTGGCCAACCTCTCGGCGTCGAACGTCACGGTGGCGAAGTCGGAGTATCGCCGCCAGCTCGTCATCGGCTCGTCGGCGCGCAATCTCGCCGCCCAGCTCTACAGCGCCGCCGGCTACGGCGAATCGACCGACGATCTGGCTTGGGATGGCGACGGGATGATCGCCGAACGCGGTGTCCTCGTCGGCGAGTGCGAGCGCTTCGTGCGCGGCGGCACCTGTGTCGTGCGCGACGTCGACATGCGCTCGCTGGTCCAGGACCGCGCCCGCCAGACTTCGTTTGCCGACAACGCCGCCCTGGAGGGGGCGCGACCGTTTCGCTTCGTCGACTTCGGCGAGAAGAGGGAGGAGCGTGCGACGCGGCTCTACGAGGTGTTCGAGCGCGCGATCGATCCGCACCCTTTCGTGCCGTCCGATCCCGCCCTGCGCGACGAGCGTTGCCGGGAGGTGTTTACGATCCAGGCGACGTCGCTGGCGCGCCGTCTCGAGGCGCTGCCGGAGGATGCGCGGCGCATCGTCGTCGGCGTTTCCGGCGGTCAGGATTCGACGCAGGCGTTGCTGGTGGCAGCGCGCGCCGCCGACCTGCTCGAGCTGCCGCGCGATCGCGTCATCGCAGTGACCATGCCCGGTCTGGGCACCACCGAGCGAACCCACGCCAATGCGCGGGCGCTGGCTGAGGCGCTGTCGGCGGAGTTGGTCGATCTGCCGATCTCGGCGTTGAGCGAGGAGATCTACGCGGCGATCGGACACGCGCCGGAGGTCGAAGATCTGACGTTTGAAAACGTCCAGGCGTGGTTGCGCAAGCTGTTGCTCTTCGCCACCGCATCACAGCGGCGTGGGCTCGACCTCGGCACCGGCGATCTGTCGGAGCTGGCGCTCGGCTGGTGCACCTACGGCGGCGATCACATGTCGCACTACGGTGTCAACGCCGGAGTGCCGAAGACGTTGATCACCTATCTGATTCGCTGGAGCGCCGAGCGGGTGTTCGCCGCCGACGCCGCGCTCGCCGCCGTGCTGCGCGATATCCTCGAGACGCCGATCACCCCCGAGCTCAAGCGGCCGACCGAGGCGGGCGAGATCGCGCAGCAGTCGGAGGCGGTCATCGGACCGTACGAGCTGCACGATTTCTTTCTCTACTACTTTCTGCGTTTCGGCGCCGATCCGGCGAGGATCGCGCGCATGTGTCTGCACGCCTTCGACGGATCGTACGACCTGGCGACCATCCGCCGGTGGCTGATCGTCTTCTTGCGGCGTTTTTTCGCGAGCCAGTACAAGCGCGACTGCCTGCCGGACGGACCCAAGGTCGGATCGGGCGGTTCTCTGTCGCCGCGCGGCGATTGGCGCATGCCTTCCGACGCCGAGGCGCAAATCTGGATCGAGGCGGCCGAGGCAATTCCCGATCGATTGGCGTGATCAGCTCACGGCGGGGTCGGGTTGCTCGGGATCGACGTCGAGCTCGGCAATCGCCCGGCTGACCAGGGAGAGCGGAACCTCGTTGCGCCGAGCCAGCAGGTTCAGCGCCGCGACGGTGATCGCCGCCGCGTCGACCTCGAAGAAGCGCCGCAGCGCCTCGCGTGTGTCGCTGCGACCGAAACCGTCAGTGCCGAGCGAGACCATGTCGCCGGGGACGAAGCGGGCGATCTGATCGGGCACGATCTTCATGTAGTCCGAAGCGGCGACGATCGGTGCCGTATCGCCGGCGAGGGTTTGCGACAGGAAAGAGCGCCGCGGCGGCTCTTCCGGGTGCAGAAGGTTCCAGCGCTCGACGGCGAGCGCATCGCGACGCAATTCCGAATAGGAGGTGACGCTCCAGACGTCGGCGGCGACGCCGTAGCGCGCCAGGGTCTCTCGGGCAGCCAGCGCTTCGCGCAGGATGGCACCGCTGGCGAAGAGGTGGACGCGCTTTGCCCGGCTGCCGGCGTCGCCCCGGCGCAGCCGGTAGATGCCGCGGCGAATCCCTTCTTCGACACCCTCGGGCATCGCCGGCATGGTGTACATCTCGTTTTCGACGGTCAGGTAGTAGAAACAGCTCTCCTGGTCGCTGTACATGCGGCGCAGTCCGTCCTCGACGATGATGGCGATCTCGTAGGAGTAGGCCGGGTCGTAGGCGCGCAGCGTCGGCACCGTCGACGCGAGCACGTGGCTGTGACCGTCCTGGTGTTGCAGCCCCTCGCCGGCCAGGGTCGTCCGCCCGGCGGTGGCGCCGACGAGAAATCCGCGCCCGCGTGCGTCGGCGTTTTGCCAGATCAGATCGCCGATGCGTTGAAAGCCGAACATCGAATAGAAGAAGTAGAAGGGAATCGTGCTGATGCCGTGCGACGCGTAGGCGGTTCCCGCCGCGAGAAACGACGACATGGCGCCGGCCTCGGTGATTCCCTCCTCGAGGAGTTGGCCGTCAACCGCCTCGCGGTAGAAGAGGACGACGTCGGAGTCGGCCGGGTCGTAGTTCTGGCCGACGCGCGAGTAGATGCCGAACTTGCGAAAGAGCGCGTCCATGCCGAAGGTGCGCGCCTCGTCGGGGACGATTGGCACGACCAGCGGGCCGAGCGTCGGATCGCTCATGATCTTCTGCAGCAAGCGCACCATGACCATCGTCGTCGCCGCCTCGCGTTCGCCGGTGCTTTCGAGAAAGTCGGCAAACCAATCGAGCGGTAGCGTCGCCATCGCCGAGGCGCGCCGGCGCCGCACCGGTAGCGAGCCACCGAGGGCGGCGCGCCGCTCGAGCATGTACTCGACCTCTTCGCTGTCGACGGCCGGCCGGTAGAAGGGAGTTTCGAGGAGCTCGGAGTCGGCGATGGGAATGCCGAAGCGGTCGCGAAACTCGCGCAACTCCTCTTCGCTCAGCTTTTTTTGCTGGTGCGTGACGTTGCGCCCTTCGCCTGCCTCCCCGAGGCCGTAGCCCTTGATCGTCTTGGCCAGGATCACCGTCGGTGCATCGCAGTTGTCGACCGCTGCTTTGTAGGCGGCGTGCACCTTGCGCGTGTCGTGACCGCCGCGGCGCATTTTGGCGATCTTGACGTCGGTGAGGTCGCGCGCCAGCTCGAGAGTTTCCGGATAGGCACCGAAGAAGTCCTGGCGGATGAAGTCGCCGTGCGACACGCTGTATTTTTGATACTGTCCGTCGGGAACCTCGCCCATGCGTTTGACCAGAAGCCCGCTGTCGTCGGCGGCGAGCAGCGGATCCCAATCGTCGCCCCAGATGACTTTGATGACGTTCCATCCGGCGCCGCGAAAAATCGCTTCGAGCTCCTGGATGATCTTGCCGTTGCCGCGTACCGGACCGTCCAGTCTCTGCAGGTTGCAGTTGATCACCCAGACCAGATTGTCGAGATGCTCGCGCGAAGCGAGGGTGATGGCGCCCAGCGTTTCCGGCTCGTCGGTTTCGCCGTCGCCGATGAAGGCCCAGACGCGAGACTGGTCGGTGTCGCGCAGGCCGCGGTCGCGCAGGTAGCGGTTGAAGCGCGCCTGGTAGATCGATGCGATCGGTCCCAGGCCCATCGAGACGGTGGGAAACTCCCAGAACTCGGGCATCAGCCAGGGGTGCGGGTAGGAGGAGAGACCGCCGCCGCCGACTTCGCGGCGAAAGCGGTGCAAGCACGCCGCGTCGATGCGGCGCTCGAGATAGGCGCGCGCATAGATGCCGGGCGACGCGTGTCCCTGAAAGAAGACGTGGTCGCCGGCGCGCGTGTCGTCACCGGCGCGGAAGAAGTGGTGGAACCCCACCTCGTAGAGAGTCGCGCAGGAGGCGTAGGTCGATATATGTCCGCCGAGGCCGGGGTAGAGCCGGTTGGTGCGCACGACCATCGCCATGGCGTTCCACCGGATGATGGCGCGGATGCGCCGCTCGATGCTGAGGTCACCCGGGTAGGGCGGTTGGCGTTCGACCGGAATGGTGTTGACGTAGGGGGTGTTGGCGGAGAACGGCTGTACCACCCCGGAGGCGATGCCGCGCTGGGTGAGCCGTTCGATGAGAAATTGTGCGCGCTCGGGTCCGTCGTTTTCGATCACCGAGTCGAAGGACTCGAGCCATGCGCTGGTGTCGCCCGGATCGGAGTCGCGAAAGCCGCCCATGCGCGCAACTCTACCGCGAATTGCGAGTCAGTGCATGGTGCAAAAAGGAGGGCCGGAGCGACTGCTCCGGCCCTCGCTTTCCGCCGACCCCTCGGCTCAGGCGGCGGTGATCTTGATCTGTTTCGGCTTGGGCTTCGCCGCTTTGGGAATCTCGACCTCGAGCACGCCGTTGGTCATCTTGGCGGTGATCTTGTCGACGTCGAAGAGCGCGGAGTCGGTGAGCGTAAAGCGCCGGCTGTAGTGGCGGGATCCTCGCTTTTCGCTGTTCTCGACGGAACCCTCGAGCGAGAGGATGTTCTCGTTGAGCTCGACGTTGGCGCCGTTGGTGCCCACGCCGGGCATGTCGGCAATCAGCCAGATGGCTTTGTCGTTTTCAGTGATCTCGACGCGTGGCGCGACGGCGTGAACGGGCTTGGCAGTTCCTCCGGCGTTTTCTCTGGCGACGGCTGTCGTCATGGCTTCTTCCTCCTTGTGGTTCGATGGCTGTGTCATTTTGATTCGATGGCGATGGTGCGCGGTTTGGCGGCTTCCGATTTCGGCACGGACAAGGTGAGGATGCCGTTTTCGTGCTGGGCCTCGATGTTGTCGAGGTCGTAGCTGTCGGGAACCTGCACTGATCGCGAGATCCGTCCGTAGGCCAGCTCGCTGCGCACGACGTCGGCTGCCGAAGTGCGCCTTGGCTTGCGCTCGCCGGTCACGGTGAGGACGCGTCCGTCGACGGTGACTTCGAGATCGTCCGGCGCGACTCCCGGAATATCGGTCGACAGGGTGAGACCGGATTCGTCCTCTTCCACGGCGAATGCCATTCCGTGAGCGGATTGCAGGCGTCGTCTTTCGGATGGCGCGAATTCGTCGAAGAGGCGGTCGAAATCCCGTCGCAGGTCCGAGAAACGTTCGAACGGGCTGATTTCAGTCCATGGGTGCAACATGATTCGATTCCTCCTTGCTGCTCATTTTTGCGGCCCTCTTGCCGCGGCGAGAAAGCTAAGCACCATCGAGTGGCCGTCAACCCACTTTTTTCGGCCGTCGACCGAGCGGATTCCTGGCTATCGACGTTCCCCGGTCGCGCGGTGTAGGTGGGGGAATGCCTCTCGGTCTCGCCTTTTTTCTGGTTGCTAGCGGCCAGTATCTGCTCTCGCAGCGCGACCCTGGTCGGCCGATGAGCTGGACGATCGTCGCGCTGTTCGCCAGTGGCGCGGCGCTGGCGCTGATCGAGGGATGGCGCACGGCGGGTACTGCTAAGGCGACCATTGCAGCGAGTGCAGAGGGCTGGGTGTGGCTGCGCGTGGCGATCGGCGTCGCTCTGTTGGCGGCGCTGTTGCGCTTCGTCGACCTGGGAAGCATGCCTCCCGGTGTGTGGATCGACGAGGCGCTCAACGCGCTGTCGGCCATCGAGGTCGCGCGGCAAGGGGTGCCGTGGATCACGACCACTGCTTCGCCGGATCCCCGGCCCGGCCTCGGCGGCGCCTACATCAACGTTTCGGCGCTTCTCCATCCGCTGGCGGATGTGGTGGGACCGGTCGTTTGGATTCGCTCGACCGCCGCCATCTTCGGAGTGCTCGCGGTGGCCGGGGTCGGTCTGCTCGGCATGGCGATGTTCAGTGCCCGGGTCGGCGTCGCGGCGATGGCCTGGCTCGCCGTGTCGCACTACCACGTCGGTCTGTCGCGATGGGGATGCATGCCCATCATGTCGTCCGTCTTTGAGACGTTTTCGCTCCTCTGCTTCTGGCGAGCGCTGCAGGCGACCGGGCGCCGCGCGGTTTTCTACGCTGGCATGGCGGGCGCGGCGCTGGCGGTTGGCTTCTACTCGTATCAAACCATGCGGATCGTCGGCGTCGTGCTCGGCGCTGCGGGGTTCCTGGCTCTGCTGCTCCAGCGACGGGTGCTGCCGGCGGTGGTCGGCGCCGCGATCATGTGCGCGCTGGTGGCGCCGTTGGTCTGGCAGGTCGCGGACGACCCGGGCAGCTTTGCGTCCAGAGCCGGGGACACGGTGGTGTTCAACCACCCCGACTGGCCGCAGCAACTCGCACAGGCGGCGAAGCGCTCTCTGCTGGCGTTCAACTTCATCGGTGACGACAATCCCAGACACAACCTGCCGATGGCGCCGTTGCTGACCTTCTTCCCCTCGGTGCTCTTCATCCTCGGCCTTGCTATTTGCACCGGCAGGCTCGCCGCTCTCCCCTATGGTCTGATCGTCCTGTGGTTCGCCGCTGCTCTGATTCCCGGCTCGATCAGCTACGAAGCTCCGCACGGTTCCCGCCTCCTCGATACGACGCCGCCGATCGCTCTCGCCATTGGCATCGCCGTCGATCAGATGCTGCGCCGCAGCACCGGTGGTGCTCACCGCGCCCTTGGGCTGGTCGCCACGGGCGGACTGTCGGCGATCGCCCTGGTGGCGGCCTTGCAGGAGCTCGAAGGGTATTTTGTCGAGCGGCCGGCAAGTGCGGCGATCCACGATGCCTTCCTGCCCGCCGAGTCGGTCGCCGGTCGCCGGCTGGCGCAGATCGGGGAGGAGAACTACGTCCTCGTCGACCCCCATCTCGCCGGTTCTCCGACGGCAAAGTTTCTGCGCCAGAGTATGGGCGGGCAGCGGGCGGTGGAAACCGTGCGCGCGATTCAGGTCATGCACGACTTTCCGCCTGCCGACGCACCGCGGAGGCCGACCCGTTTGCTTCTGTCCGGGGGCTATCGCGAGCTCGGCGATCAGTTGATCGAGGTCTTTTCCGGTACCAAGTGCAGTGAGTGGTTCGACGGCCTCGGCCGCCCGCAGGTCGTCGAATGCGTCGTGCCCGCGGGCGCCTTCGGCGCTGCGTCGTTTGCCGGCTGGTCGAACGGTTTGCGGGGGGAGTACTTTCGCGAGGGCGCCAGCGGCGGGTTGGAAAAGTTCTACGAGAACGCAATCCCGATGGTCGGTGTGAACTATCCGACCGACTTCCCGCCGACCGGCCGTTATGCCGCGGCCGTTTGGTCGGGTTGTCTGCGAGTGCCGGTTGCCGGCGACTACTATTTCGCCTGCGGTCCGGATGCGACGGCGGTCGTGGTTGGCGGTGAGGTCGTTCTAGCGAAGAACTACCGGCCGGCGGGAGGCGGGGAGCACGGCCGGCGGGCATCGTTGGAGGCCGGAGTGCACCCGATCGACGTGGTCCACGACGCGCGCGATGGGCACCCGCACTACTTTCTGGAATTGCGCTGGGCGCAGCCGGGCGATCACGACGGTGCGCGATGGATTGCCCCGCGCTTCCTCGTGCCGCCGGCGAATCGAGAATGCGCCGAGGTCAGGGCCGAATCGGCCGCGGCGATCGACCTCCTCGGCTGGGTTCGTGTTGCGGGTGCGCCACTGCCCGGGACCGAGCTACAGCGGTAGGTACTCGTCGCATTCGGCGGCGATGATGTCCTCGACCGTTTCGCGGCGGGAGATGAGGTAGAAGCGGTCTTCGTCGAGCCAGACCTGCGGTGCCCGGCCGAGGGAGTTGTAGTAGGAGCTCATCTGCACGCCGTAGGCACCGGTGTCATGCATGACGAGGAGCTTGCCGCGGCTGAGCCGCGGCAGCTCGCGTGGCTCGAGAAACTCGGCGGCGTCGCGCGTGAAGACGTCGCCCGACTCGCACAGAGGACCGGCGACGACCACCGCTTCGGTCTCGCCGCCGCCGTCGCCGTGCACGCTGATATGGTGGTAGGCGCCGTACATGGCGGGGCGGATGAGATCGTTGAAACCGGCGTCGACCATGGCGAAGGTATGGCCGGGGCCTTTTTCGTTGGTCGCCGTCGCCTTGATGTCGTGGACGCGAGTGACGAGGACCGCCGCCGGCGCCATGATGAACCGGCCCGGCTCGATCTCGAGACGAATGTCGCGTCCGGCGCGGGCACTCAGGGTCTGCTGAGCGGCGCCGAGGATCTCGCCGAGTGGTCGCAGGTCGAGCTCGCTGGCGCCGGGCTGGTAGTCGTGCGGAATGCCGCCGCCGAGGTTGACCGCTTCGAGGTCCGGGTAGTCGTCGACGATGGTTGAGAAGAGCTCGACCAAGCGGGACACGTTGGTCTGGAACTCGGCGATTGCGGGGCCACTGCCGATGTGGGTGTGGAGGAGCACGACCGGCAACTCGGCCGTTTCGGCGGCGTGGCGGATGGTCTCGGCGCTGCCGTGCCAGATTCCGTGCTTCGAGCTCGGCCCGCCGGTGTCGCATTCGCGCACGTGTCCGTGGCCGAAGCCGGGATTGATGCGGACGCCGATGGGTCCGCGGTAGCCGATATCGACGAGGTCTTCGATCATCGCCGGCGATCCGATGTTGGGCAGGACTTTCGACCGCCGGACGACGTCGAGTCCGTTGTCGCGAAAGACGTCGGCCGTGTAGAGGATCGCCGGTGTCGCATCGTCAACAAGAAAGCCGACGCGCTGGGCGCGCTCGATCTCGTTGCCCGACACGGCGTCGATCCACAGTCCGGCGTCGCGTATTTCTTCCAAGACGCGGCGCGTCGAGCACGCCTTCATGGCGTAGCGCGCCTGGATCGGGCCGCCCGGCGCGATCGCTTTCAGCGCTGCGATGCGGCGGCGCATGACGGCGGCGCTGTAGAGGTAGAAGGGAGTGCCGATGCGGTGGGCGATGGCTTCGAGGTCGACGTTTTCGGTGAACGCTTCTGGCATTTCTGCTCCTTGGCCCCTCCTTGCGGGCTTCTCGGCGCTGGGTAACAGTCGCAACGGCGCAGCACAAGGCGTTTTGCGGTGGGCAATTCCCCGATCATGAAAATCTCGCGCATCGGCCTCATCGGCCTCGGCAAGCACGGCCAGCGTTATGCCGGGCATATCGTCGAGGACTTCCCCGAGCTCGAGCTGCATGCGATCTGCCGCGCCGACGTCGATCGTCTGAAAGCTGATGAAGAGCGCTGGTCGGCGCGCGGCTTTCGCGACTACGGTGAGCTCATTGCCGCGGCCGGCTGCGACGCGATCATCGCCGCCGTGCCGCCGGATCTTAATCTCGATATCGCGCGCCGGGTGATGAAGGCGGGGTTGCCGTTGTTGTTGGAAAAGCCGGCGGCGGCAAACCTGGACGACGCGCGCGCAATGTGGCGCCTGGCGCGCGACGCTTCCGCTCCCTTGATGATCGGACAAACCCTTCGCTACAACGGTGTCGTGCGGGCGCTGCGCCAGCGCCGGGCGGAAATCGGCCGCATCACGTCGCTGAGCCTGACCCAGCGTTTCGAGGTCAGCGACCTCACCTGGCTCGACGATCCGCAGCGCGCCGGTGCCGGCATCGCCTTGCACACCGGTGTGCACTCCTTTGACCTCGTGCGCTACCTGAGCGGTCTCGAAGTGCGGCGCGTGATGGCCCTGGCCGCCAGCGTCGCGACGGTGCGCACGGAAGACTGCTGTGCCGCCGTGCTCGATCTCGGCGACGGTGTGCTGGCGACCGTGAGCTTGGCGCGGACGTCCGGTGGGCGTACGGGACACGTCGAGGTCGCCGGCGAAAAGGGCGTCCTCGCCGGTGACCACGTCGCCAACCGCGCCCACGTGGTTCGCGGCCGCGAGGTTGCGCCGATCGATGTCGGCGGCGATATCCCCACCGTGAGGGCGGCGATCGACGGCTTCGTCCGCGGTGTGGCGAACGGGCAGGTTCCGATTCCCCTCGACGAGGGTGTGCGCGCCGTCGCCATCGCCGACGCATGTCTGCGCTCGGCGCGCAGCGGCCGAGCCGAAGCGGTCGAGCCGATCGCTTGAAAAGGGAGCGCCGCTGGTTCGTGATGTCGCCATGGCCGGAACCCTGTATGTGGTAGCGACGCCGATCGGCAATCTGGAAGACGTTACGCAACGCGCCCTGCGAGTGCTGCGCGAGGTCGATCTGATCGCCGCCGAAGACACGCGGCACTCGCGCAAGTTGCTCGAGCACTTCGGCATTGCCAACTCCCTCGAGTCCTACCACGATCACAGCGAGCGCGATAAAGCGCCGCGATTGATCGAACGACTGCGCGCTGGCGACGACGTGGCACTGATTTGTGATGCCGGGACGCCGGGCATCGCCGACCCCGGCTACCGGCTGGTGAGCGGTGCCATCGTCGCCGGCATCGGCGTCGTTCCCATCCCCGGCGTGTCGGCGTTGACCGCTTGTCTGAGCGTCGCCGGCCTGCCGACTGATCGCTTCGTTTTCGAAGGATTCGTGCCGGCCAAGGCGGGCGCGCGGCGCAAGTTCTACGCCGCGCTCGACGGCGAGCGCCGCACCGTCGTCGTCTATGAAGCCGGGCGCCGTCTCGTCGAATCGCTACACGACCTCGCTGCCGTTCTCGGCGAACGCCGCGTCGTCGTCGGTCGCGAGGTGACCAAGATGTATGAGAGCTTCGTGCGCGGAGGCGCGTCGGAGGTTGCCGCCGAGCTCGAGGGGGCGGCGGTGCGTGGCGAGGTCACGGTGGTCATCGAGGGGAGGCGCGAAGCGCCGCGAACCAATGCCGAAGAAGTCGGCAGGCTGGTTGCCGAGATGCGCGAGCAGGGTCTGGGCATGAAGGAAATCGCCAAGCGCCTGGCACCGCAGACCGGTTGGAGCGCCCGCGAGATCTACGATCTGGGCATCGGCAAAGGCCCTTAGACCTGCCGTTTCGCGGCCGAAACAAAGAGTTGGACAGGAGTCGGCGGGGTCTGCTAGCACGATTGCCATGAGTCAGGCCAATCCCATCCGGGTTCGCCCCGGCGAGCGCTCGGGCGAGTTCGTCGTAACCTTACCGCCCGGTTGGGAGCTGCGCATGCGGAGGGTACTGCGCGACCTGTTGCCCGAGCCGCTGCCCGATCCGCGCGAGCGGGGGATCTCCGAGCGCGTGCGCCAGGGCCGCTTGCGGCGCCGCCAGGAGAGGATGCGCAAAGTGATGTGCCAGTATCTCGCCGACCTGCTCGCTGCCGACGTCGTCGGCAAGGAGGTCGCCCTGTCGACCCGCTCGCGCTACGGCCGGCGCACCGGCTCGCTGCGCGAGCACGTCGCGGCCATTCTGCGCGACGCCGCCAGCGGCGAGTGAGTCGGTACCCGCGGCGGCAGCGCGGCAGGCCGGACGTCCCAAAGCCGGCGAGACCGGCATCGCGGGCGCTCGACGCTCACCTCGCGACGGTGAGGTGACTCAATATTCATGCGCCCGTAACACTCCCGTAATAATCGGCGGGTAGTGTCGCGGTGGTTTAGGAGATGGGGGTCTCCACAATGCGGCAGAGTTGTATCCGCGTCGCGCGATCGTGCGTCGGACGGCCGCTTTGGCGCCCCTCGATAGCGGAGAATGGAGGAAGGGATGCGCGATAGAGATTGGTGGGGCGCGACGGTGTGGATCCTGGCCGCGGTGATGCTCGCGGCACTCGTGGCACCGCTCTCGGTGTCGGCGACGGAAAAGGATCTGCTCGACGTTCTGCTCGAGAACGGCACCATCACTCGGAGTCAGTACGACCAGTTGTTGCACCGGAACGAGGAGGAGCAGCCGCTGGCGGCGGTCGAAGCGGCGAGCGACGACGGTGTCGAAGTCGGACTGGGAAAATCGGGTCTGACGGTCGAGAGTAACGACGGCGATTTCGCCGTCACCGTGGGCGGGCGTGTCCAGGCCCTGGTTGCCGGACACGTGGGCGATCTTCCGGAGGGTGCCGATGCGACCGACGGCACCGAGCTGCGGCGGGCGCGCATTGCGCTGAAAGGCAAGGTGTTCGGCGACTGGCTCTGGGTATCGGAGGTCGATTTCGCCGACAACGAAACGGCGATCAAGGACTTCTGGCTCGGCTACGCCGGGTTGCCGGGCAATACTCGGGTCTATGCCGGTCACCAGAAGCAGCCCTTCAGCCTGTCGGTCGAGATGAGCACCAACGACATCCCCTTCATCGAGCGCTCGATCGACAACGAGTTGATCATCCCCTTCATCGACCGCGCCATCGGCGTACGCGCCGACACCTGGGGCGAGCACTGGTTTCTCGCCACCGGCTTTTACGGCGAGAGTATCGATCCCAACAGGGACGACGATGAAGGCTGGGGCACGACCGGGCGCTTCGTCGTCTCTCCGCTCATCAGCGACGAGCATGTATTACACCTCGGTGCCCGGGCGGCGTACCGGCGCACTTCTCCTGCATCGGATGCGCTGCGCGTGCGCGACGAGACGACCCACTTTTCCAATCTGCGGATCGTCAACACCGGCGACATCACGGGCGTCGATGGCGTGACGCTGGTCGGCGGAGAGGCGGCTCTGGCGCTCGGGCCGTTCTCGGTCTTCGGTGAATACAATGAGGTGTTTTTCGATCGAGAGGTCGGCGCCGATCTCGACTTCGACAGTTGGCATGTCGCCGGAACGTGGACGATCACCGGCGAGTCGCGCGCCAAGGCGTACAAAATGAAGTCGGGCGAGTTCAAGCGGTTACGACCGGCGCGCGATTTCACGCTCGATGGTGGAGGATGGGGCGCCTGGGAGCTGGCCGCTCGGCTGGCGTCGCTCGATGCCAACGACAACGCAATTCGCGGCGGCGAGGAGATGGTTCTCACCACGGCCCTCAATTGGTACATCAATCCCGTCGTGCGCTTCATGGTCGAGTGGTCACGGGTTCTCGACACCGACGACGGGTCGGAGCTGCGCAACGACGCGGAGGATCTCAACATCCTGCAGTTGCGCGCCGATTTGGCCTTCTGAATTCGGGCTCAGGCTTTTTCTACGGCGCGCAATTTCGCGCTGGCAGCGCGCTGATTGGCCGAGACTTCCGCTGCGCCGGCGCTGATGGGTTTCTTGGTCAGCAGGCGAGCGCCGTCGTTGCGCGCCCAGTCGCGGAAGCTGTGCTTGACGATGCGATCTTCGAGCGAGTGGAACGACAGAACGACGAGCCGTCCCTGTGGTGCCAAGCACTGCCAGGCCAGTGACAGTGCCTGGCGCACCGCATCGAGCTCGTCGTTGACGGCGATGCGCAGGGCCTGAAAGACCCGGGCGGCATGTCGTGCCGCGCGCCAGCGGGTGTTGGCCGGCAGGCTGCGCTCGATGGCGGCAAATAAATCGGTGGTGGTTTCGATCGGCTGGCGTTCGCGCGACGCGACGATGGTGCGGGCGATGCGCGATGCGTAGCGCTCCTCGCCGAAGTCGCGGAAGATGGCGGTGAGTGCGGGGGCGGAAGAGCGGGCGACGATCTCGCTCGCCCGCCGCGTCGCGAGCTCGCCGGCGCCGAAGCGCATGTCGAGCGGCTCGGATTGGGAGAAGGCGAAGCCCCGCCGGCTGCGATCGAGGTGGTAGGAACTCAGCCCCAGGTCGAAGAGAACTCCGTCGACCGGAATCATGGCCGCTTCTTCGGCAACGTCGGCGAGTGAAGCGAAGTTGGCGTTGGCCAGGGTCAGCCGGCCGGCTGCTACCTCGCTCGCCAGCTCCCGGCTGGCGTTGTCGATCAGGTCGGGGTCGCGATCGATCGCCAGCAGGCGTCCGCTCGGCGCGCAGGCCGCCAGAATGGCGCGCGTGTGACCGCCGCCGTTGGCGGTCGCGTCGATGTAGGTGCCGCCGTCTTTGACGGCGAGAAGCTCGAGCACGCGCTCGACCAGAATCGGCGTGTGGACGCTGGTTGGGTTGTCCGCGGGCACGTCGCAGCGTCCCACCGGCGTCTATTCGTCGTCGCGGTGGACGCTGGCCGGGGAGAAGGCGGGCAGGCAGATGGCGACGTACTCGGCGCCGTCGCTGCCGGGCGTGCTGTACCGTACGCGCTCACCGGGACTGGCGACGACCGCTTCGCCGGCGTTGACGTCAAACGATCCACCGTCGAAATCGACGTGCAGGCTACCCTTGATGACGAGGGTGATCTCTTCGAACTCCGGCGTCTGCGCCGGTTCTACCCACCCGCTCGGCGAGCGCATGTGAGCGACACTCACATGCTCGGCCGCCGTGTTGACGCGTCCGATGTACTCGTCGATCAGCTTGGGCTTGTTACCGGCCGCCTCGATACGCGTTGCCGAGGAAATGTGCTTTGGCATGCGGCCTACTTGGCACGGCGCCGGATTCGGGGCAAGCGACCCGCTGTCGGCGATCTGCGAAACGCCGTCTCGTTTGTCGCCGCCTTCAGGCAGCCGAGCGCGAGCGCGGGCGTCGCTGGCGGATCTTGTGGCGGCCGCGTCCGGCCGACATGCGCGGCCGGACGAACTCGCTACCGTCGTTTTGCAACCTGACGACGGCAGTGCGCACGCTGTCGGCCTCGAGGCCGAGGACGTCGCAAATCGACGCAAACGAAAAAGGGTGGCGCCGGCTGTCGTTGGCAAACCACTCGGCTGCCTCGGTTGCGGCTTCGCGGGTCTCGCGGTTCTTTGCCGAGATGCGGACGAGCAGGGACACCGCCTCTTCGAGCACCGCAGCCATCAGACGTTTTTCGGGTTGGACGGAATGCCAACCCTGGCCGGTCCAATACTGCGATGGCAGAACGCTGTCGCTCGGATGTGGCTCGGCCCTCGTCATGCCTGGATTTGCCACCGGATTGCCCTCCTTGAAGTGCGAAAGACTCGAGGAATGGCCCGCGTGACCTGAAGAAGCGCACTCGCCGGGCGCAACCCCGACCTCGCGCCTGTCGCTCGCGCAGGCAACTACAGGAGAGAACACCGCGGGCAGGACAATCGTTCCAAGTTTTCCAAACTTTTCTTGTTTGTGCTATTTCCCTGCCAATCCACGCAGTTGGGCGGGCGTGAGGAACCACTGTAGTGTGCCGCGCAGGAGGTCCATGGAGCCGCTGACCTCGATGCAGGCGGCGCTGGCCTTGCGCAAGGGCAGGTAGGCCGTTTCGGGGTCGCCGCTGAGTAGCAGCGATGCCAGCATGCCGAGATCTGGCTGATGACCGACCAGCATGACGGCGTGCGGCTTGGGTGGCTTGTTGGCCTCTCGCAAGACGGATTCGAAGTCGAGTCCGGGGCTGAGGGCCTTGCTGATCTGTAGCGATGTGCCGCCGAGGACGGTGGCGATGATCTCGGCGGTCTCCTTTGCCCGCGCCAGAGGGCTGCTCAGGATCATTTGAGGGGCGACGCCGATGCGGCGCATTCCCTGCGCGGCGAGTCTGGTTTTTTCGATGCCGGTGGGCGTCAGACGCCGCGCCGCGTCGGAACCCGCACTCGAGTAGTCTTCGGCGATGCCGTGGCGGACGATGTAGACAGTATCGAGGTTCATGGCTCGCTCCTGCTGGACCGCGTCAACCCGTAGAGGTCGCGCAACGCACGCGACAACTTGGAGCCCGAGGTGCGCGACAGATCGTGGTCGCGCTCGAGCACTGCGGTGATCTCGGCGAGGGCTGCGCGCGGACCGTCGCGCAGCTCGATTTCGATTTCGTAGTACGGCCGACAACGGTGATCGGATCCGGGCGCCGAGTGCTGCACCGTATCGATCGCGAGCTCGGCGATGACCAGATCGTCATCGACGATGTTGCGCACCCGCCGGGTGATGTCGGTTGCCAGCAGCTCGCGCAGGTTCAGGTTCTCCGCCAGCAAAGGATGCCGTTCGCGGATTTCTCGCGGCGCTCGGTAGGGAGCCCGCGGCGGCACCGGCAGCGCGACGTTGATTTCCGAGCGCTCGTGCGCGTCGTCGCGGATGACCTTGTCCCACTTTGCCGTCGCCTCCCAACTTCCGTTCGAACAGCGAAAGCGCAGGGCGACGCCGTTGCGTGTCAACTTCATGTCTTCGGTGTCGACGTAGGTGGTCTGCATTACATGCGTTGCCAACGGCCCGGTGCGGTAGCATCCAATCTGTTCGCGAGCTGCGATCGCATCCAGAGTAGTCGCGTCGCCGGCGAGCAGCTTCGCTTCGATTTCCGTTTCGCAAGTGGAGGTCATGACGGCCTGGCGACTTCGATGACGATCTCGCGTTCGAGAAGTTGACGCAACGGCTTTGACCGCTGCTCGGTGTCCCAGATTTCGAGGGCGGCATCGCCGTCGCCGGTATCGAGGGTCAACGTCAGCCGCTTCTTGTCGCACTTCGCGACGACATCTTTGACGACTCCGAAGTGGCTGCGGTCGAGCGAGTCGGCGACTCGGAGCAGGGCGCTGAGCTTGCGCACGACCGGTTGCAGTTCGGCTGCCAGGGCGGCGAACTCCGGGTCGCCGTCCTTGGGTGTCGCTTTTCTGTGGTAGCGCGTGAGCAGCGCGATCACGGCGATCTCGGATGGTTCGAAACCGAGGAGCTCGCCGTTGGTGATCAGGTAGTGGGCGTGCCGGTGGTGGTTCTTGTGCTCGATGTGGTGGCCGATGTCGTGCAGGAGCGCCGCATAGTGCAGCCATTCGCGCGTCTGCGGCGCGAGGCCGAGCTTGTCGGCCAGTTGATCGAAGAGGCGCAGCGCCAGGGTCGCGACCTGCGGGCCGTGACTCGAGGTCTCGCCGAGGTGGCGGGCCAGCCGGACGACGCTGCGAATGCGCGGGTTGGCGTAGCGCTCGACCTCCTCGATGCCTTTTTGATGGCGATCGATGAAGTCGAGCAACACACCCTCGCGCAGCGCCCAGGTGCAGGCGACGATGGTATCGGCGCCGGCGGCCGTGACGATGGCGTCGGCGACGCAGGCACCGGCGGCGATGAGATCGACGCGCTTGGAATCGAGTCCACCGATCGCCAGGCGCTCGCTGCGGTTGGCGCGGATGAGCTTCTTGCGTACACGACGGAGGTCGTCGGCTGTAACGGCGAGATGGTGCTGCTTGCCGTTGGCTCCGTCGCCGGCCCGCTGCGCCGCCATCGCAATCAGGTTGAGCATCGTGCCCGAGGTGCCGATGACGCGAGCAACGGATTTGTGAGAGCTCTTCTTGATCTGCTTGCGGAAGGCTGCGAGCTCGTCGTGGATTGCTGCCGAGAGCGACTCGAGGTCCTTGTCGCGCGGTGGATCTTTTTTTAGAAAGCGATCGGTCAGCCGGGCGACGCCGAGCTTGAGGCTGTCGAGCCAGGCGGCTTCGCCTGTTTCGACCAGGATCAGCTCGACGCTGCCGCCGCCGATGTCGACGATCAGATTGGGCGATTCGCTGGCCAGGTCCATGGCGTGGCGCACGCCGAGGTAGATGAGGCGGGCCTCTTCCAGTCCTTGGATGACCTTGACGCGCCAGCCCACTTCCTCCTTGACCCGGCGGATGAAGTCGCCGCCGTTGGCAGCTTCGCGGACGGCGCTGGTGGCGACGGCCTGGACACGCGTGACGCCGTGGCGCTCGGCCAGGGTGCTGAGATTGGCGAGGGTCTGGACGCCGGCATCGATGACCGTGTCAGAGAGGGCTCCTTCGCTGTGCGCACGACCTCCCAGGCGCACCATGTCTTTGGCTCTGTCGAGGACGCGAAAGCGGCCATCCGCCTCGACTTCGGCGATGACCATGTGGATGGAATTGCTTCCGACGTCAACGGCTGCGACGCGCATGTCGGCCGAACTGCCTGTCTACAAACAAGAATACCTCCTCACCGCCCCGCCCGTTGTGAAGATATTCGATTCCCGCGATTGGCGAAAGCCCTCGGTGGGCCGGGTGAATGCGGATCGCGACCAACATTCACGCCTCCGTAACACTCCCGTAACATTTGGTCATTACGGTCGGTTTCGAAGGCGGGCAGCGGCACTGCAAAGTGCGAAGCCTGCCCGAGTGCAGCCGGTGTGCGCGCGCGATGCGAAGCGCGCCGTTGCCCTCCGCGAAGGGAGGTTTCCGACCATGAATAGAATTCTCAGCCTGGCGTTCTCGCTGCTGATTTCGGTGCCGGCGATGGCGGGTTCGGTAGCGGTCGATCCGTCGATTGCGTCGTACGAGTCAGTCGGCGGAGTTTCGGGAAATCTGAACAGTATCGGCTCCGACACGCTGAACAACTTGATGACCTTGTGGGCCGAGGGTTTCCAAAACATCTACCCCAACGTGCGCAGCCAGATCGAAGGGAAGGGGTCGTCGACGGCACCGCCGGCCTTGATTTCCGCGACCGCGCAGGTCGGTCCGATGAGTCGGGCAATGAAGCCGACCGAAATCGACGAGTTCGAGAAGAAGTTTGGCTACGCACCGACCCAAATTCGGGTCGCCGTCGATGCTCTGGCGCTCTACGTCAACAAAGACAACCCGATCGACAAGCTGACGATCCCGGAAGTGGATGCGATCTTTTCCAAGACACGCCGTTGCGGCGCAGCGGCTGGGATCGACACGTGGGGGCAGCTTGGCCTCGGAGGCGATTGGTCGAGCCGACCGATCAGCTTGTACGGGCGCAACTCGGCTTCGGGTACCTATGGCTATTTCAAGAAGAACGCGTTGTGCAAAGGCGACTATCGCGACACCGTCAAGGAGCAGCCGGGATCGGCGTCGGTGGTGCAGGGGGTTGCCGAGGATTTGCAGGGAATCGGGTACAGCGGCATCGGCTACCGGACGTCTGGCGTGAAGACTCTCTCCCTGGCGAAGAAGACGGGTGGCGAATACGTGACGACGGATCCACAGTCGGTGTTGTCCGGCAAGTATCCTCTGGCGCGTTTCCTCTACGTCTACATCAACAAGGCGCCGGATCGCCCGCTCGCTCCGCTGGTGCGGGAGTTCCTCGAGTACGTACTCAGCTCCGAGGGGCAACACGTCGTCGTCAAGGATGGCTATCTTCCCATCTCGTCGGCGATTGCGAGTCAGGAGATCGCCAAATTGGAGTAGGCGTCTCCTCGTGTCGCCAGCGCTGAGTGGGGAGGCTCAATGGGTCGGGTCCAGGTTGAGGACGTACGATTGACGGCATGAGTGAGGTGCGATCATCGACCACCGCGGCTGGGGGTGGGGCGTTCGCAAGCGCCGCCAGGGGGATCGATCGACGGCGAATCGCCGACGACCTCGCGGGCGTCATCGTGCAGGCAGGCGGGATTGCGATCATCGTCAGCATCCTGGCGATCTTGATCTTCATCGTCGCGCAGGCGTGGCCGCTGGTGCGCGGGGCCGCGGTGACGCACTCGTCGTCAGGTGACTCCTATACGGCCCTGGCCCTGGCCAGCGATCCCTACAAGACACACGTTGCTGGAATCGATGCCGCTGGAGTCATTCGCGTGCATCGCACCGGCGATACTGGTGACGAAGTCGTGGCGCGGTCCGTCGCCGGTGCAGTCGAATCGGCGTTTGCCGACGCCGACGGAGGCTTTCTCGGCGTCGTCGACGAGACGGGCAGTATCGTTCTGTCGCCGCTCGAGTGGCGGTTGGGGTTTCGCGATGGCGCCAGAACGGTTGCCCCGGAGATTTTGGAGCCGATCGTCTTTGCCATTCCGGATCTTCGCCTCGAGGGTCCCGTTCACGCCGTTCGCTCCGCCGACAGTGAATCGTTGGCGTTGGTGGCGGCGTCGAGTGGCGGCGACGTCGTCATGTTTCGGCGCACGCGTGAGGTCAACGACTTCACCGGGGAGGTCGCCACCACGGAGGAGAGCTCCAGCGTCGCGGCACCGGCGGATCTCGTGGCTTTGGCGCTCGACTCGGAGCTTCACAACGTCTACGGCGCGACAGCCGGTGGGTTGCTGTATCGCTGGCCGGCCCATCCAGATCTGCGAGCAGAACCGGAGATCGTCGACGCCGGCGGCGAGGTAACGGCCCTGGCTCTCTTGCTGGGGGGACGTTCGCTCGTCGTCGGAATGCGCGATGGCGGCTTGGCGGTTTGGTTTAGCGCGCCGGATGCCACCGGCGAGGTAGCGCTGCGCCGCGTTCGCGAATTCCCGCCTCACTCCACCGCCATTCGCCACATCGTTCCGTCGCGGCGCGACAAGGGGTTTGTCGCCGTCGATGATTTAGGAGAAGTGGGAATCTACCATTCGACGTCGGAGCGCTTGCTGTGGCGCGGGTCGAGCGGGATGAGGGCGATCGATGCGGTCGCCTTCACACCCAAGGCGGACGGTTTGATCCTCAACGGCGAGCGGCGGCAGTCGGTGATCGATGTCGACAATCCGCACCCGGACGTCAGCCTTTGGTCGCTTTTTGCGCCGGTCTGGTACGAGGGCTACGAGGGTCCGGATTTGGTCTGGCAATCGAGCAGTGGCACCGACGACTTCGAACCCAAGTACAGTCTGACTCCTTTGCTGATCGGCACGCTCAAGGGGACGTTCTACTCGTTGTTGATCGCCATTCCCCTGGCCGTATTGGGGGCGATGTACGTCTCGCATTTCACCCATCCGCGCTTGCGCAACGTCATCAAGCCGACGGTGGAGATCATGGCGGCACTGCCCAGCGTCGTACTCGGTTTTCTCGCCGGGTTGTGGCTCGCGCCGCGAGTCGAGGAGTCGTTTTCTTCCCTCGTCCTGATGGTTCTCGCCTTTCCCTTCGTCGTCATTGCGACCGGTCTGGTATGGGAGCGCATTCCGGTCGGCTGGAGAAACCGCATGCCGTTCGGCAGCGAGGTCTTCGCCTTTTCGCTGACCTTGGCAGTGACGGGCTTTGCCTGTGTGGCGTTGAGTGACGCGTTCGAGATCGCTGTTTTCGGTGGGGATTTTCAGGCCTGGTTGTTGCGTGTCAGCGGGCTGCAATACGACCAGCGCAACGCCATCGTGGTCGGTCTGGCAATGGGGTTCGCGGTGATCCCCATCGTTTTCGCGATTTCCGAAGATGCGTTTTCCAACGTCCCGTCGAATCTCGTTTCCGGATCCCTCGCGCTCGGTGCCAACCGCTGGCAAACGGTAACGCGCGTCGTCCTGCCGACCGCCAGCCCCGGCATTTTTTCCGCCGTCATGGTCGGCTTCGGCCGTGCCGTAGGCGAAACGATGATCGTCTTGATGGCGACCGGCAACACGCCGATCCAGGACTGGAATCCGTTCAACGGCTTTCGCACCTTGTCGGCCAACATCGCCGTCGAGATTCCCGAAGCGCCACACTTCGGTACGCTCTACCGAGTCTTGTTCCTCGCAGCGCTACTGCTCTTCGTCGTCACTTTCGCGATCAATACCATTGCCGAGCTCGTGCGCCAGGGGTTGCGCGAGCGCTACGCGCGGTTGTGAGGGATTGGATGGAAGGGCGAAACAATCGGGAGATCGCAGGAAGGTTCTTGCCCTGGCTGTGCGGCGGGGCACTGGCGCTCAATCTGTTGATGGCGATCGGACTGTTGGCGCTGATCGGTTTTCACGGTCTTGCCTATTTCGCACAGGAGCGACTGGCTGAGATCTCGCTGGCCGACGGTGGTGCCTTGATCGGGGAAATCCTCGCTTGGGAAGACGTGCCGGAGGAGCAAGCGAGCAGTGCCGGCGAACGGCGCCTGCGCGTCAAGATCGGCAACCGCGATCTCTACGGGCTCGACTTTCGCTGGGTGCGGCAATCCGAGATTGCGGAAATCTCCTACCCGGAGGACCTGGTTTTGCTCGAGCGGCTGGAGTGGGGTGATTTCTACGGTCGCATGGTGCGTCTCGAGCGCGGCGGCGAAGTGGTCGCCGGTGGCGATGAGCTTCACCAGGTCTTTCTCCCTCTCTTCGAGGAGAAGGCGCAGCAGCGCCGGAAAGTCGAAGACTTTGAATCCAGCGAGATCAGCGCGGTCAACCACGAGATTGAACGACTCCGACTGGCCAGGCGAGAGGCAGAACTGCGCGGTGGCGCGGCGGGTGATTTCGAGCCCATCGATCGCGCAGTCGCCGAGAAGCAGGCCGAGTACGACCGTTTGGCAGCCAGGCTCTTTGCGATGCGGGACGAGTTGCTCGACGCCTCGCTGGTCATGCGGGCGGCGGACGGTCGCGAAAAGGAGATCGCGATCAGCGACGTCGTGCGCTTTGTCCGGCCGAACGCGATGAGTTGGCTGGCCTCTGCGCGCCTGTATTTGAGCCGCGTATGGGAGTTGATCTCCGACTCACCGCGCGAGTCGAATACCGAGGGTGGGATTTTCCCGGCGATCTTCGGCACGGTGATGATGGTCTTTCTCATGTCGTTCGCGGTCGCTCCTTTCGGTGTGTTGGCGGCGCTCTACTTGCGCGAATACGCGCGTGAGGGACCGGTCGTGCGGGCGGTGCGGATTGCGGTGAACAATCTGGCGGGTGTCCCATCGATCGTTTTCGGGGTCTTTGGACTCGGATTCTTCGTCTATCTGGTCGGCGGTACGATCGATCAGATGTTCTATCCGGAAGCGTTGCCGGCGCCGACCTACGGCACGGGTGGGATTCTCTGGGCCAGTCTCACCTTGGCACTGCTCACCGTTCCCGTCGTCATCGTCGCAGCGGAAGAGGGGCTTGCAGCGGTTCCCCGCGTCGTGCGTGAAGGATCGCTGGCGCTCGGTGCCACCAAGCTCGAGACGATCTGGAAGGTCGTGCTGCCGGCAGCGGCGCCGGGAATCCTGACGGGCATGATCCTGGCCATGGCCAGAGCGGCGGGTGAAGTGGCGCCCCTGATGATCGTCGGCATGGTCAAGCTGGCCCCGTCCTTGCCGGTGGACTCGTACTTTCCATACGTCCATCTGGAAAGGAAGTTCATGCACCTGGGGTTTCATGTCTATGACGTCGGGTTCCAGAGCCCGAACGTCGAAGCCGCACAGCCGTTGGTGTTTGCGACGGCGCTGTTGTTGGTTGGTGTCGTCATCGCCATGAACTTGGTGGCGATCGTCGTGCGCAATCGATTGCGGCGCACCTATGCGACGAGTGCTGTCTAACCAAGTGAAAACGGGCTAACCTATGGATGCTATGGCTTTGAAGACGAGCGCATTGCCCCTGCCAAGCGTGGCGGAGCAGACCGCTGCTGGCGAAGTCGAAGCCGTGCGATCGAGCGGGTCCGAAACGGCGACGTCGAGGCTGGTGTTGGAGGCTCGCAACCTGTCGTTGTGGTACGGCAGCACGCGCGCACTCAATCAGATCACGCTCGAGGTTGCGGAGAAGCAGGTAACGGCGTTCATCGGTCCGTCCGGCTGTGGCAAGTCGACACTGCTGCGGTGCTTCAACCGACTCAACGACTTGATCGACGTGGTGCGCATCGAAGGTGAGATCGAGCTCGAGGGGCAGAACATCTACGCCCCCGAAGTCGACGTCAACGAGTTGCGCAAGCGCGTGGGAATGGTCTTTCAGAAGTCGAATCCGTTCCCCAAGTCGATCTACGAGAATGTCGCCTATGGGTGTCGGATTCACGGCATCAAAGGCAAGGCGCAGCTCGATGACATCGTCGAGCGCAGCTTGCGCGGCGCCGCCTTGTGGAGCGAGGTCAAGGACCGGCTCAGCGATAGCGCGCTCGGTCTATCGGGCGGCCAGCAGCAGCGGCTGTGCATAGCGCGCGCGATTGCCATCGAACCGGAGGTTCTCCTGCTCGACGAGCCGTGCTCGGCGCTCGACCCGGTGGCCACGGCGAAGGTCGAGGACCTGATCCAGGAGCTCAAGCAGGAGTACACGATCGTCATCGTCACACACAACATGCAGCAGGCGGCCCGCGTTTCTGACCAGACGGCGTTTCTCTATCTGGGTGAGTTGGTTGAAACCGGATCGACGCAGGAGATCTTCACGAATCCACAGAAGCGTCAAACCGAAGACTACATCACGGGGAGATTCGGGTAGTCGAGCGATGTGCGCGCGAATGTTGCGGTCGAGGAGTTTGGGATGCGGGTGAAACCACATATTGATCGTCACTATGACGACGAATTGCGCGAGCTACGGCGTCGTGTGCTCGAGATGGGCGGCTTCGTGGAGAAACAGATAGCCGACGCCATCCGTGTATTGATCGATCGCGACGCCAAGGAGGCGGAGCAGGTCATCGAACGCGACCACGTCGTCAATCGGATGGACGTCGAGATCGATGAGATGTGTTTGCGGTTGCTGGCCCTTTACCAGCCGGCGGCGCGCGACCTCCGCTTCATCACCACGGCAATGAAGATCAACGCCAATTTGGAGCGGGCTGGCGACATGGCGCAGAACATCTGCGAGCGCGCGATGGAGCTCAGCCGCGAGCCGCAGCTCAAACCGTACGTCGATCTCCCCCGGATGGCGCGCATGGGACAGGAGATGTTGCAGGATAGTCTCAATGCATTCGTTCAAGAGGACGTCGAAACGGCTCTTGCGGTTTGTCGAGCCGATGCCGCCGTCGATGCGCTCCTGCAGCAGATTTTTCGTGAGTTGGTCTCCTACATGGTCGAAGACCCACATACGATCACGCGGGCGATGCGGATCGTCTTCGTGTCGAAGTACCTCGAACGAGTCGCCGACCACGCGACGAACATCGCCGAGTTGGTGGTGTTCATGGTCAAGGGCAGAAGCATTCGTCATCTCGGGGAGCTTCCTTCCGATTTGTGATGGACAGCGGCCGAAAGATTCTGGTCGTCGAAGACGAGCCGGACATCCGCGAGCTGGTGCGCTACAATCTCGAGCAGGCGGGATTCGAGGTGTTTGAAAGTGAAGACGGTGAAGGAGCGCTGCAGATGGTCGATGAGGTGCGGCCGTCTCTCGTCGTGCTGGACCTCATGCTACCCAAGGCCGACGGGCTCGACTTGTGTCGAATGCTGCGCCAGAAGCCACGGACGGCGACGTTACCCGTCGTCTTGCTGACTGCCAAAGCGGCGGAAGTCGATCGCGTTCTCGGGCTGGAGCTTGGTGCCGACGACTACATCACCAAACCCTTCTCACCTCGCGAGCTGGTAGCGCGCGTCAAGGCCGTGTTGCGGCGCAGCGAGTCGGGCGGTAGCGCGCAGCCGCGTGACGTGTTCGAGCGCGGCCGGTTGCGCATCGACTTCGAAAGCCATGAGGTGTGGGTGGATGGAAAGCCCCTGGAAATGAGCTTACGCGAGTTTGAGCTCTTGGGCTTCTTCGTGCGCAATCCCTCTAGGGCTTTCGATCGGCTGACGATTCTCGACTCGGTCTGGGGCGGCGATACCTACGTGCAACCGCGAACCGTCGACGTCCATGTGAGGCGTTTGCGGATGCTGATCGAGCGCGACGCGGCCCAACCCGAGTTGCTCCATACGGTGCGAGGCGTCGGCTACAAGTTCAGTCCCGAAGCGTTGGGCGCGGCCTGAACGGCGCGCGCGGCGCCGTGAGGAGTGTCGTCGTGACGATCGGCCGACGGAGATGACGGAGTTGGTCCCGGCGATTCTCGGTTGGGCGGTGGCGGTGGTGATCGCGGCGGTCGCCTACGCGCGGCTGTCGGCGTGGCGCCGTTGGGCGCGCTCCTTGTCGGCCGGAATCGATGGTCGAGCACTGGACGCCAACTCTCCTTCAGCGCATGGCGACGAGCAGGAGCGAGTCGTTCGAAGTCTCTCCCGGATGAGCGCGGATCTGAGCGATGCAACGAGGAGGGCTGGCCGCCTGGCACGCGTCGTCGACGGCATGGTGGAGGGGATCGTCGTCGTCGATGGCGAAGGTGTGGTGGTGATCGCAAACGAGAGAGCGGTGGAGCTTCTCGACCTTCCACGCCAGGAGGAGCACGTGGGGCGTCTTCTCGCTGAGCTCACACGGCATCCAGATGTGCACGACCTGGTAGCGGAAGCGCGCCGCGAGAAGGACTGGGGACAGGCGATCGTCCGAGATATCTCGATTGCCGGTTCGCAGGAGCTGACCTTGCGTGTCAGTGCTTCCCGCCTGACTCCGCTGGAAGACATCGAGCGCTGGTTCGTGCTGGTCTTTCACGACGTCTCGGTGATTCGACAGGTCGAAGGAATGCGCCGCGACTTCGTTGCCAACGTCTCGCATGAGCTGCGGACTCCTTTGGCGGCGATCGCTGGATACACCGAAACCTTGCTCGATGGCGCGCTCGAAGATGAAGATCGGGCGCGGCGTTTTCTGGAAATCATCGACCGGCACAACCAGCGCTTGGGGCGATTGGTCGACGATCTTCTGACCCTCTCGGACCTCGAGCTGGGGCGCACCGAGCTGAATCGCGGTGCTGAAGATCTGCGGAGGATCGCCGGCGCGTGTTGCGAGACCTTGGCAGTGAAAGCAGAAAGCGGAGGCGTGCTGCTCGAGAACGAGGTGTCTCCCGATCTGCCGCTCGTCGACGGCGATGCGGATCGCCTCGAGCAGGCACTGCTCAACGTCATTGAGAACGCCATCAAGTATACGCCGTCGGGCGGTACTGTGCGCATATCAGCGGCGCTGGCGGCGGCCGACGAGTGGGTTGAAGATGGCGAGGAGCGCACCGCGGAGCTCGTCGAGATCTCGATTGCCGATACTGGTGTCGGCGTTTCACCGGATCACCTGGAACGCCTAACCGAGCGCTTCTACCGCGTCGACAAGGTGCGCTCGCGCGAGCTCGGTGGCACCGGTCTGGGGCTGGCGATCGTCAAGCACATCGTGCAGGCGCACGGCGGGTCGATGTCGATCGAGAGCGAGGTCGGGAAGGGCACGATCGTACGCCTGTTGTTGCCCAGTGTCGACGACTTCCGCGATTGCCCGATGTCGACATCCCAGTGATGATCCCGTGGTGGGTCGCCGCAGCACCTCGCTTGGGCTCACCATGAGCGCGAGAAATCGCCGTGCTCGCTGGCGAATCACCTATTCGGTGCGAGCACGACGTCGACTTGGCAACGCGGTGGTGGCTGTTCTCCCCGGCACGGGGCGGCGCTGATCTCGAGGGTGCTGAAGAAGCGTTGGAGATCACGGTCGTCACCCGACTCGGGATAGGAACTGGCGGCGACGACGAGCCGGCGCTCGATGACGAAGAGCTCGGCCTGGCCAACGCGCTCCCCCTCTTGGAAGCGCAAGATCTTGCCGTCGATGGCGCCGCGTCGCGTCTTGCCGTAGTGGCGTTGGACTCCGTTGGTCGAGGAGAGGAAGTTGTCGCGTGCAAAACGCAGAAGAACCCCCCGCGGTGTCAACCATGCTGCGCGCTTGGGTAGCTCGGTGATGGAAATGGCAAACCGTGTCTCTTCCGTCGTTGCCCGGTAGACGCTCGAGCGAGCCGTTCCGAGCACACTGTCGCGCGTGCTGTGAGTGGTCGTGATCTCTCCAGGTAGGCTGGCGAGGACGACGAAGTCGTCGTCGGCAACACGGCGCCACGCGTGCTCGGCGGCGGCTTCGGCGACCGAGAAGAGAGTGAGGACAGCGATCAGCGGCAACGAGCGAGTCGCGGCTCGGCGGTTCAACGATGGGTTCACGCAGCTAGACTACGACGAAACCAGAGGGATGAGAACAGCGGGCGCCACGCACGCTTGTCAGGACTGCGCGCCGGGAGTAGGTTCGGACGATGATCGTTCTCATCTCGTTGCTGTTCCTATTGACCGCCTGTGGCGGTGATGACGACTCCCTGGCGGTGCCAAGTGCGGTACCGACCGCGACGCCGGAGCCTCTAGATTTCGCCGCCACTGCCGCCGACTTCGAGTGCATTCTCGATTGGACGCCGGTGCGGAGTTTTCGCGTCGCTAACAAGCTCGGGCTTTTGGACGAAGCTCTCGACGTCGCGAAAAACCCGGAAGCCGGCAAGCTCTACCCGGTCGGCACGATCATCCAACTCTTTGCCGGCGAAGCGATGGTCAAACGCGGCGAGGGCTTCGACCCCGACAACAACAACTGGGAATACTTCGAGCTCGATGTAAGCGCGGAGGGCACGTCGATCCGAGTGCGCGGGCGCGACGACGTCGTCAACCGCTTCGGCGGTCAGTGTTTCGGATGCCACTCGGCGGCGCGCGACTTCGACTTCATCTGCGAAAAGAACCGCGGCTGCGTCGAGTTGCCCTTCGACGAAGCTACGATACGGCAGCTTCAAGAAGCGGACCCGCGCTGCTCCGCACCGTAGTCGAAGAGTCCGACAGCACTGCGTCCGTGTTCGTCACGGGCGCCGCCGGCGGTTGGGTTATCGACTGTAAAGTGTGTCCGTAGATGTCGCGAAAATTCTCTTGTCTCGATGTCCGGTGACTGCTATGCGGCTTGTGCAGTCTATGAAAGGGAAGACGCAGTGGGGCCAAGTACTTTGCGGCGCAATGGGAACAACGTCAGTGAATACGCGCCCGCGCTCGACCGAGCAGGCCTTCCCCAGGACGAGTCTCGAATGAAAGGAGGGGAAGTGCCATGCCACAAGGAACTGTGAAGTGGTTCAGCCCGGAGAAGGGGTACGGCTTCATCAGTCGCGACGATGGCGACGACGTATTCGTGCACCACACCGGAATCACTGGTGAAGGTTTCCGTAGTCTCGATGAGGGCCAGCGCGTGGAGTTCGAAATCACCGATGGCAAGAAGGGCCTTCAGGCTGTCAACGTATCCAAGCTATAGAAAGAGTTGAGTTTTTTGAACGCCCCAGCACCTGTCAGGTGCTGGGGCGTTTGACGTTTTCGCTCGGCAACGTCGATCGAAAGTCGTAGGGCGAAAGCCCCGAGAGCGGGAATTGGTCCTTTGATTGGACTCCACGCGGCTACTCCGAACGTGCATGGTTTCCATGAGTTCATGGGACATGCGAGAGGCAGCGAAGGGGGTTTCACCTTGATCGAGTTGCTGACGGTCGTCGCGACGATCGTCATTCTCGCCGCGGTGGCATTACCGCAGTTCGCCAGCCATCGGTCTCGGGCCTACGATGCATTGGCGCGGAGCGATTTGAGAAACCTGCGCACCGGCCAGGAGGCGCTCTACGCCGGCGGCGATCAGTACGCTGCTTGTCAGGATGCGAATTGCGTTGGCACCATTCCGGGCTTCAGGCTCTCCACGGAAGTTTCGATCACGGCGACGGTCGACAACTCCGTGCCGTCGTATTCGCTCACCAGTCAGTCGAACTCCGGCACTGGTGTCGTCTACAGCTTCGACAGTGCGGCGCCGTAGGGCACTGCTTCTACTCTAGAGCTGCGATCGCGCGCAGGAGATCGTCTGGCCGCGGCCGAATACGCCAGTTGTCGGTGAGGTCGCGCCAGCGGACCTTGCCGCCCTCGATGAGGTAGGTTGCCGGCCGCGGCACGTCGCCGCCGGTGGGGGCGGCGTCGATGTGGCGTAGGCCGAACGCCGTCGTCGCTGCCAGGCCGTTGTCGGAGAGAACGGGAAACTCCAGTTCGAGTTGTTCGACGACGGTACGGTTCTGCCCGATCGAGTCCGGCGAGACCGCGACGATTGCCGTTCCACTTTCGGTGAAATCAGCGATGCGTGACTGCAAGCCTTGCAGTTCCGACATGCAGAAGGGTCACCAATGGCCGCGGTAGAAGACGAGCAGGGTACGGTCGGTGGCGGCGAGCTCGGCATCGTTTCCGTTGTGGTCGCGTAGGGTAAGCGCGGGGACCGGCGCGCCGACATCGAGTGCGTTGGCGGCGGCGGGCAGTTGGTAGGAAAATACGAAGGCGTAAAAGCACAGCAGGCCGGTGACGAAGAGGGAAAAAGCGGTACCGAGGCAACCGAGGATGCGGCGCCGACCGGTGGCCTGCACCGTCGCCGCCAGGGTCATGACGACCGCGGCAGCGAGGATCAGCAGGTTGAGCCAGGGCACGTCGCGCAGCGATGGCCAGCGATAGAAGAGGGTGAAGTAGGAGAGAAAGCCAAACACCGCCAGTAGCGGGCCGAACCAGAGTGCGTGCGCCATCCGCAGGGGGCATAGCATTCTTGGCGAGTTGAAGTAAGGAGTGACGTGGAATCCGTTCGTTCTCGCCGGCGCGGCGTAGCAGCGCGTGCGGTTGCAATCTCGCCAGCCTGTGATCTTCTGCCTCGATGAGCCGATTGGACGATGTCGCGGGCCGTGTTCCCAATGGCTCCACAGGCGTAGCGGCTGCGACAGTGTGACGGGGACGCGATGTCAGAGAAACGACTTCCCAAGCTCTCGTTTGGCAACACCGGCCACCTCTCGACGCGGACGATCTTTGGCGCCGCTGCGTTGGGCGCCATGCGACAGGATCGCGCCGACCGAATACTCGATCTCCTGCTCGACTACGGAGTCAACCACATCGATACGGCGGCGGACTATGGTGAGTCCGAGACGCGCATCGGTCCCTGGATGAAGCGGCACCGCGACGACTTCTTTCTCGCCACCAAGACAGCCGCGCGCGACCGAGCGGGCGCGCGCGAGAGCATTCATCGTTCGCTCGATCGTT
This sequence comes from uncultured Binatia bacterium (SeqCode), assembly GCA_965216585.1. Lineage (GTDB taxonomy): Bacteria > Desulfobacterota > Binatia > HRBIN30 > CADEER01 > CADEER01. Next base: position 4,324,684 of record CBDCGC010000003.1, read on the forward strand.
TGCAGACCGACCGCATCGACCTCTTGCAACTACACAATCTGGTCGAGCCGGAAGAGTGGGAGCAAGCCCTGTCTTCCGGCGGAGCACTCGAAGCCGCCGTCGAGGCGCGCCAGGAGGGATTGGTGCGCTTCATCGGCGTTACCGGTCACGGCACGCGAATCGCGTCGATGCACCGGCGCAGCCTCGAGCGCTTCGCCTTCGATTCGGTTTTGTTGCCGTACAATTTTTCGATGATGAGCAACGCCCACTACGCGAACGACTTCGACGACCTGTGCAAGGTCTGTGGCGAGAGAAACGTCGCGGTGCAAACGATCAAATCGATTGCCCGCCGGCGCTGGCAGGGCGACGGAGCTGGCGAGCGGCGCTTCTCCTGGTACGAGCCGATTCGCGATCCACGCGCGCTGAGCCGCAGTGTTGCCTGGGTGTTGTCCCGGCCGGACGTGTTTCTCAACACCTCGTCGGACGCGACGCTGTTGCAGGCGACACTGGATGCGGCGCTGGATTTCGAGGTTGCACCGGCACCGCCGGCGATGGAGAAAGATGTGGCGAGGTTGGCCATCTCTCCGCTCTTCGCGCCGGGTGAGAACGAACGGATCTGACGCGAAACTCGCTGCGCTCGTAGGCTCAGGCGTAGGCTGAGGTCGGTGATCGCTGGCGCGATATGCCATTCGAAAAGTTTTTCTATATGAATGATCCGGCGCCGCACCGGTGGCTCGGCTAGCCCGGCGTTCCAGCGGTTGCCATCTGAAGTCGGCCGATTGTGTGATGGGTGGCGGATTGGTACGCCCAGCGCATGAAGATCTCACTTTGCCTCCCCTACATGGAGAGGAACTACGACCGCTCGACGACCGTCGAGTGGTGCCGCTTGGCCGACCAGGGCCCGTTCGAGAGCATCTCCTGCGGCGAGCGTATTACTTCGTACACGCAGGACATGCGCATCGTGCTCGCGGCGGCTGCCGCACTGACCGAGCGCGTGCGCATCATTCCTTCGCTCTATGTGTTGCCGATGCACTCAGCGGTACGGGTGGCCAAGGAGTTGGCCACTCTCGACGTACTCAGCGAGGGGCGGGTCACGGCAGCGGTGGGTGTCGGCGGTCGCGAGCACGACTACAAGGCCGTCGGTGCCTCGTTTGCCAAGCGTTTGCAGCGCCTCGACGATGGGGTTGCGACGATGCGTTCGATCTGGGCAGGCGAGCCTCCGTTTGCCGGTGCCGACCCGGTGGGGCCGTTGCCGGTTCAGCCCGGCGGTCCCCCTCTGTGGGCGGGCGCGATGAATCCCAAGGCGATGAAACGAGCCAGCGCCTGGGCGCAGGGGGTGTATGGATTCACCATGGACGGCGGCGCCGCTGCCGTACGCGTGCAGGGCGAGCGCGCCCGTCAGGCCTGGCGGCAAGCGGGTCGCAGTGAGCGGCCGTACATTGCCACCGGCTTTTGGTATTCGCTCGCCGACGACGCCGAGCAACGCCTGCGCGCCTATGTGTTCGACTATCTGAAGGTCAACGACGAAGGCGTTGCCCGCGCTGTCGCCGAGTCGATGAAGTGCTCGACGCCGGAGCGGATTGGCGAAGCCCTGGCGGCCATCGAAGCGGAGGGGTGCGACGAGTGTTTTCTGGTTCCCGCGATGCTCGATCTCTGTGAGGTCGAGCGGGCCGCTGATTTGATTGGGCGTCGATAGAACGCGCTGCCGGGAGTCCTTTGCACGATCGCGGAGGGCTGTTGCAATCGAGCATCGGCCACCCTACAAGCCGGTATTCGCCCACCGAGGGGATCATGGCACGAATCAACGAAAACTACGCGAAGCTCGAAGCCGGGTACCTCTTTCCCGAGATCGGACGCCGGGTTGCGGCGTTCTGCGAGGCGCATCCGGATGCCGAAGTCATTCGCCTCGGCATCGGCGACGTGACCGAACCCCTACCGCCGGCGATCGCTCAGGCGTTGCACGCCGCGGTCGACGAAATGTCCGAGCGCGATACCTTTCGCGGCTACGGACCCGAGCAGGGCTACGACTTCCTGCGCGAAGCCATCGCCGAAGACGACTATCGCGCACGTGGGGCCGAGATCGGAGCCGACGAGATCTTCGTTTCGGACGGCTCGAAGTGCGATTCGGGAAACATTCTCGACATTTTCGGCGCTGGTAACGTGATCGCGGTCACCGACCCTGTGTATCCGGTGTACGTCGACACCAACGTGATGGCGGGCAACACAGGTCGTGCGGAAGCCGACGGCCGCTATGGTGGATTGGTCTACCTTCCCGTCACCGCGGAAAACGACTTCGTGCCGTCGCTACCGGAGCAAAAGGTCGACCTGATCTACCTGTGCTATCCCAACAACCCGACCGGTACCGTCGCTAGCGCCGAGACCTTGCGTCAATGGGTCGCCTACGCTCGGGAGCACGGTTCGATCATCCTCTACGACGCCGCCTATGAATCCTATATCACCGACCCGGAGATCCCTCATTCGATCTTCGAGATTGAAGGCGCGCGTGAGGTGGCGATCGAGTTTCGGTCGTTTTCCAAGAACGCCGGCTTCACCGGGACGCGATGTGCGTTTACGGTCGTGCCCAAGGAGTTGTATGGGACGACGGCGCGTGGTGAGCGGCAGGCCGTGCACCCGCTGTGGAACCGCCGCCAGTCGACGAAGTTCAATGGAGTATCCTACATCGTGCAGCGCGGTGCCGCCGCCGTCTACAGCGCCGAGGGGCGCAAGCAGGTGCGCAGCTTGATCGAGTTCTACCTGGCCAATGCCAAACTCCTGCGCGAGGGATTGGAAAAGGTCGGGATCACGGTCTACGGCGGCGTCAATGCCCCCTATGTATGGTTGCGAACACCCGGCGGCCAGACGAGCTGGCACTTCTTCGACGAGTTGCTGAGCACAGCGCATCTGGTCGGTACGCCGGGCAGCGGGTTTGGCGCCAGCGGCGAGGGCTACTTCCGGCTGAGTGCGTTCAATAGCCGCGAAAACGTCGAAGAAGCGGTTGCCCGCTTGCAGAACTTGGTCGCTTCGTAAGTCGCGCGAACGTTGGCGCCGGCGCCCGCGACGGAGATGGGGAAGCTGATCGGTAGCGCGGCGGCGGTCTTCATCGGCGCGGCGCTCGGGTTGGCGGTCGTCGAGATCGGATTGGCGCTGGCCGGTTTCCCCCGCGGCGTGCCGCAGCCGGCGCGCACCTTGCCCTACATCGACACGGCAAGCGGTCTCGGCAAGTGCTACCCGTCCGACCCCGCCGGCTACTTCCCCTACGACCTGCGCCGCGAAGAGGATTGGCGAAAGCTCGCTCCCACCGTCACGGCGGTCTCCGGTCTGCCCGGCGGCCGGCCGCTGGCCGAGCAGCTCGCCCATCTGCGCGCCGCGGTGCCGCATTGTACGAACATCGAGCTGGTGCCGCTCAACAAGGGTCCGGCACCGCAGCGGCAGCGAGAAGTCGCCGTCATCGGCGATTCCTTCGCCTTCGGCGAGGGGTTGCGGCTGGAGGATACCATCGGCTTCCGCCTCGCCGAGGTCTTTGCGCACTACAACTTCCCCAACCTGGCCTGGCCGGGGGTCGCGGTCGACACGCTCTTCGAAGTCGAAACGATGGATCCGCTTCCCGAGGTGGTTCTGTATTTCTACAACATCAACGACGTCCTTCGCTCCGAGTCGTTCGACGAACGAATCCGCGCCGCCGAGAGGCGGCTGGCCGAACGGAGCGGCATCGGCTGGCGCCGCTGCGAATGGTCGCGCACGTGCCGACTGTTGGCCAATCGCTGGCGCCAGGCCGAGAAGAGCAGAGCCACCATCGAGTACTACCGGGAGCTCTACTTTGCCGCCGGCAACGAAGTGCATCGGCAGCGATCCTTTGCCGCCATCGCGGCTCTCGAGAAGAAGCTCGAAGGGGGCGGCAGCCGCCTCGTCGTCGCCATGTTTCCGTTGTTCTACAAGCCGTTGTTCGGCGACTATCCGTTCACCGAGATTCACCGGCTGGTTGCTGCTGAAGTGAAACGGCTCGGCATCGAGATGATCGACTTGTTGCCGGCCTATCGACGCTACCTGAGCTGGAACGGTTTGATTGCACACCCGCTCGATCGCCACCCGAGCGCCGAGGCGATTGACGTGGCGGCTCGCTACTTGGGTGAAACTCTACGCCTGCCCGGATCCAAACGCCCTCACAGCGGCAAGTGACATTCGCCGCCGGTGACTTCGACGTCGATCGTGTGGAGCAACTCGCTGGCGGAGCGGCCGATGGCAATGCGGTAGTGCCCGGGGTCGACGTACCAGCCGGCGAGCTGGCGTCGCTGGTGTCCCGCTTCGGCTGGCACGGGTAGGCCACCCTGCAGTGTGGCGTAGTCGGAATCGGCAACGTCGTAGTAGGCGAGGGCGCGAGCATCGAGGTCGATGCGAACGGTGGTACGCTGACCGGCGGCGAGGTGAACCTTGGCAAAACCCTTCAGCTCGCGCAGCGGTCGCTGCAGTCGCGGTGCGACCGGTTCCACGTACACCTGGACGACCTCCGTACCGGTGCGGTCGCCAACGTTGGTGACATCGACCTCGACGGAAAAGGCTTCGCCTGCCGTGATGGTTGCGGGCGCGCGCGGCTCGTCGATCGCGAAACGCGTGTACGACAGTCCGTGTCCGAACGGAACCGCTGGTGCGATGGCCATGACGTCGTGCCAGCGGTGACCGACGAACACTCCTTCTCCGTAGCGCACGCGGCTGTTCTCACCCGGGTAGTTGAGATAGGCGGCGAAATGCTCGTAGCGGGCGGGGATCGTCGACGGCATGCGGCCGCCCGGGTCGGCTTCGCCAAACAGCACGTCGACCAGGGCGTAGCCCAGCTCCTGCCCGGCAAAGCCGACGTGGAGAGTCGCCGCCGGTGCGGCCAGCCAATCGACGGCGTGTGGTGCACCGGCGTTGACGACGGCAATCGTGCGCGGATTGGCGGCGGCAACGGCACGGATGAGATCGGGCTGACCGCCGGGTAGCTCGAAGAGGTCGCGGTCGCGCCCCTCCGTTTCCCAGTCGTCGTTGGTGCCGACGACGACGATGGCGGCGTCGCAGCTGGCAGCGAGTGCGGTCGCCTCGGAGAGCAGGTCTTCCTCGACCATTGCGACGATACCCAGGTTGGCGCCGCTGAGGACCGCCGTGTCGCGGTTGGAGAGTTCGAGCACGACTTCGGCTGCAACCCCTTTCTCGAGCTCGATGGTGCGTGTGATCTCCGCCGATGCGAAACCGAAGAACGCGTCACTGCGGCCGAAGTCGCCTTCGCGTGCGTCGAGCACGACCTTGCCGTCGACGAGGACCCGCGCACGTCCGGCTTGCGTGAGGCGCACCTCGTGAGTGCCGCTGACGCTTGCGACGATCGTCGCGCGCGCCCGCAGCGAGTAGGCGGCCGCTGGTACGCCGGGTTGCGGCGCACCGAAGGTGAGGAAGGCGAGCTCGTCGCGCTCGACCCGTGCCAGCGGTTCTCCGGCAAGATCGTGTCCGGCGAAATACTCGACGCTAGCTTTGCCGTCGAGCAGGGGGCGGCTGAGCACCGGTGTCGAACGGTGAATGTCGCAGCCGCGGGCGAAACGGATGTCGATCGATGTGCCGAGGCGTTCGCGTAGCGCGTCGAGCGGCGATACGGCACGGTAGGGCGCAACCTTGGCCGATCCCCCACCCATGATGCGGGCGTTGAGGGCGTTGGGGCCGATGACGGCGAGCGAGGAAATCTCGTCGGCATCGAGAGGGAGGATACCGTCGTTGCGCAGCAGTACCGTCGCCTCGACGGCTGCTTGGCGAATCAGAGCGCGATCGGCTGGCCGGTCGAGGGTGTGTTCGCCGTGGTCGGCGGTCTCGTCGAAGGCTCCGCAGCGCTCGGCCAGGCGCAGCACGTCGGCGGCGATTCGATCGAGCGCGTCACCGCTCACTTCGCCGGTTTCGACCGCCGCCTCGAGGTTGGCACCGTACCAGAAACCGGAACCCGGCATCTCGAGACTGAGCCCGGCTTTGGCGGAAGCGGCGGTGGAGCGAGTGGCGAACCAATCGGAAACGACGAAGCCGTCGAAACCCCACTGGTTGCGCGCGACGGTAGAGAGCAGCCACTCGTTGTGCGAGCAAAAGGTTCCGTTGAGCCGGTTGTATGCGCTCATGATTCCCCAAGCTCCGCCGCGCTTGATCGCGTATTCGAACGGCAGCAGGTAGACCTCGCGCAGCGTACGCTCGTCGACCTGCGAATCGATGGTGTTGCGCTCGTACTCGGAATCGTTGGCGACGAAGTGTTTGGGGGTGGTTGCGACGCCTTTGGATTGCACGCCGCGCACGAAGGCGGCGGCGAGATGGGCCGACAAAAGGGGGTCCTCGGAATAGCATTCGAAGTTGCGCCCGCCCTTGGGCGAGCGGTGCAGGTTGATGGTCGGGGCGAGTAGCACACCCGCTCCTTTGGCCTTCGCCTCGTCGCCGAGCAGGGTGCCGATCCGTTCGACCAGGTCGGTGTCCCAGGTGGCGCCGAGGGCCGACCCCGACGGCACGCAAGCCGTCGGCGTGCCGGTACCCAGCAAGCCGTCGCCGCGCGCTCCGTTCGGGCCGTCCGTGACCTTGATCGAAGCGATCCCGAGCCGCTCGATCGGACGGGTGTGCCACATGTCGAGGCCGGTGACGAGGGCGACTTTTTCGTCGACCGTCAGTTGCTCGAGTAGTTCGCTGACGCGGCTCACGCTACCCTCAACGGCCGCGGAAGATGGGTTCGCGGCGTTCGATGAAAGAGCGAACTCCCTCGGCAGCGTCTTCGCTACGGGCCAGCTCTTGCTGGGTTTCCGCGAAGCGAGACCAGCACGCCTCTTCACCGTGGTCGGCATAGAGGCGCGCCGAATCCTTGGTTGCCTGGATGGCGAGCGGCGCAAGCGAGGCGATCTTCTCGGCCAGCTCGATGGCGCGAGTGAGATGTGTGCCGGCGCTGACGACCTCCTGGACGAAGCCGCAGCGATGGGCTTCGGCGGCGTCGAAGTCTTCGACGTTGAGCAGGTGGTACATGGCGTTGCCCCATCCCGCGCGCTCGATGAAGCGAAAGGTCGCCCCACCGATCGCCATGATGCCGCGTTTGGGTTCGAGTTGTGAAAAGCGACAGTCATCTGCGGCGATGACGATGTCGCCGGCCAGCATCAGCTCGATGCCGGCCGTATACGTGATTCCGTGCACCGCCGTGACGATCGGTTTGCGGCAGCGCCTTCCGGCGAGAGCGAAGGGATTGACGCGCTCCTCGGAGTCGGTGCCCATGCCGCCACTGGTCATGCGCTCGCGCCACTTGGGAAGATCCAGCCCCGCCGTGAAGTGCGGGCCGTGGCCGAAGAGCACGCCGACGCGCACCTCGTCGTCGTCATCGAACTCGGTCAGGGCTTCGCCGAGTGCGCGCATCATTCTCGGTGTCAGCCCGTTGTACTTTTCCGGTCGGTCGAGGCCGATGAGAAACAACGGCCCTCGCTTTTCGGTGCTGATCCCGCCGTCGGGATGTCTTTCGTCTTGGCTCATCGTCGTCTCCCGTTGTGTCTCGCGATCGGATACCGCGTCCGCTCTTCCTACATCGATCGGAGCGAGAGAGCCAAGGCGGCGACGCCCTGGTTGCTTGCATCGCCGCTTCGGTTGGGCTTTTGATTCGGGGACAAAGCGAGGAGCGAGGGGAATGGACGTAGACAAGATCGTGCGCGAGTTCTGTTCAGCCTGGCAGCGCGAGGACGTCGAGGCCATCGTCGCCGCCTTTACCGACGACGCCGTGTATCACAACATCCCGATGGAGCCGTGCAATGGAAAACAGGCGATTCGCGAGTTCGTCGAAGGGTTTCTTGCGACGAATCCGGGGGGTGTGACGTTCGAAATTCGCAACCAGTTGGTCCAGGGCGGTCTGGTGATGAACGAACGCGTCGATACGTTGACGATCGCCGGCAAGAAGGTCGCACTGCCGGTGTGCGGTGTGTTCGAGTTGGACGAGCAGGGAAAGATCCGCGGCTGGCGCGACTACTTCGACATGGGCGCCTTCAGCGGAGTAACGGCATGAGCCGCTGGTCGTGAGAAGAGGTTGGTGATGGTCGAGGTCGTAAAGTTGGGAATCAAGCGTCCGGCGACGCGTCCGCTGCTGCCGGATCCGCCGGCGCGCGACGTGCTCTATACGCTGCTGTCGGTCGACGATCACTTGATGGAGCCGGCGCACACCTTTCGCGGCCGGCTGCCGGCGAAGTACGCCGATCGGGCGCCGCGGGTCATTGAGACGGAGGAGGGCCATGAGGTCTGGATGATCGAGGACACGCCTTACTTTCAGGTGGGTTTCATGTGTGTCGCCGGTCGTCCGAAAGAGGACCATCGGGTCGAGCCGGCGCGCTACGAAGAGGTGCGGCGGGGGTGTTGGGATATCCACGCGCGGGTGCATGACATGGACATCGGCGGCATCTGGGCCTCGGTCAATTTTCCCTCGGGAGTGACCGGTTTTGGCGGAACTTTGTTCTCCGAGCTGGAAGACCGGGAATTCGGCGCCGCGTGCGTGCGCGCCTGGAACGACTGGCTCTTCGAGGAGTGGCACGGTTCGTACCCGGATCGCATCGTGCCGCTGGGCATCACGTATCTGTCCGATCCGGCTGTCGGTGCCGCCGAGATCCGGCGCAACGCCGAGCGCGGCTTTACCGCCGTGACCATGCCGGAGCAGCCGCACAAGCAGGGGCTGCCACCGATTTTCGACTCGTACTGGGAGCCGATCATTCGCGCCTGTGCAGAAACGGATACGGTCATGAACCTGCACGTCGGTTCGTCGGGATTTCCGCAGATGCCGGCCGGCGCACCGATGCTCGAGCTCGGTGCGACGCTCTTCCAGGCAATCGCCTTCGAGTCCTGTGCCGAGTGGCTGTGGAGCGCCTGGCCGGCTCGGTTTCCCGAGCTCAAGATCGCCATGTCGGAAGGGGGCATCGCTTGGGTGGGTGGTCTCATCGATCGCCTCGACAACATCATGGCGCGCTCCGGATACGGAGTCGGTTGGCCCGACAAATCGATTTCTCCGTCCGAGTGTTTGCGGCGCAACTTTTGGTTTTGCATGATCGACGACCCCTCGACGATTGCCACCAAGGACACGATCGGCGTCGAGAACATCCTTTTCGAATCGGACTACCCGCACGGCGACGGCACCTGGCCCGACACGCAGAGCGTCATGGAACGGTTGCTCGGGCACCTGCCGCCAGAGGAAATTCGCATGATTGCGCATGCAAACGCGGCGGCGCTCTACCGACACCCGCTGCCGCAGCACTGCTTGCCGTAGTGCCCGGCCGCGCACTCCTTGGATCGCACCTGCGGGACGTGTTTGGATTGAGAACCACCAAGTGTAGTCTGTAATCGTCGCCGAACCCTGTTGGCTCGGTAATCTCGGAACGATGCCCAGCGTGAAGGACAAGAAAGTCGCGATCATTGGTGCGGGCTTCGGCGGCCTGTGTATGGGGATCCAGCTCCGTCGATCCGGTTGCGAGTCGTTTGCGATCTTCGAGAAAGCCGACCGCCTGGGCGGCACCTGGCGCGCCAACACCTATCCTGGCTGTGAATGCGACATCCCGTCGGCACTCTACTCGTATTCGTTCGCACCGAGCTCGGAATGGCCGAGCAAGTGGTCGCACCAGCCGGTGATTCTCTCGTACCTGGAACAATGCGCGGACGACTTTGGTGTGCGCGAGCACATCCGGTTTTCGACGCAGGTGGCTTCGATCGAGTGGCGGGAAGACGACGCGCGTTGGCGCGTCACCGACAGCAGCGGGCGCGAAGAACTCTTCGATGTCGTGGTCAGCGCGACCGGACAGCTTTCGCGGCCGCGCTTTCCCGACCTGCCGGGGCGCGAGAGCTTCGGCGGAGAGTCGTTTCACTCAGCCCAGTGGAATCACGAGCACGACTTGAGCGGGCGTCGTGTCGCGGTGGTCGGCAACGCCGCCAGCGCCATCCAGTTCATTCCCGAGATCGCCCCGCTGGTGGAGAGGCTGTTCGTCTTTCAGCGCAGCGCCAACTGGATGTTGCCAAAGAACGATCGCGACTACTCGGAGGCGGAAAAGGCGTTGTTGTGCGCCTTCCCGGTGATATCGAAGCTGCGTCGCTTTCTCATTTGGTTCGGCGGCGAAGCTCTGCTCTATCCAGCGATGAGGCGCCGCTCGTGGCTTCGCAGCAGCCTCGAGTGGCGCGCCATCCAGTACATCCATGAAAAGATCTCCGATCCGCAAGTGCGCAAGAAGCTGACGCCGGATTACCCCATGGGGGCGAAGCGAATTCTTTTTTCCGACAACTATTACGACGCGTTGGCGCGGTCGAACGTCGATGTCGTCACCGACGCGATCGAGCGGATCGACGCAAGCGCCGTGCTGACCGCGGCTGGCAATCGCTACGACGTCGACACCGTCATCTTCGCGACCGGTTTCGAGACCAACGACTTCTTGTCACCGTTGCGAGTCATCGGCCGGCACGGGCAGTTGTTGAACGACACCTGGAGCGAGGCGCCGATGGCCTATCTTGGTATGACCGTACCGTCCTTTCCCAACCTCTTCTTTCTCTACGGTCCCAATACGAATCTCGGCCATTCTTCGATCATCGTCATGCTCGAGGCACAGGTGCGCTACGTCCTGTCGTGTTTGCGGCAAATGAAAGAGCGGGGGATCGCCGCCGTAGAGGTCCGCGCTGCGGTGATGCGGGACTACGACCACGAGATGCAGGAACGGCTCGCCGAATCGGCGTGGGCGGCCGTCGGCGATAGCTGGTACGTGCACGGCGGCCGGGTGACCAACAACTGGCCCGGTCGCACGACGGAGTACCGCAAGCGTCTGCGCCACTGCGATTTGAGCGACTACGCGTTGACGAGGTATCCGCCGGCACCGGCCGGTGAGAGAGTGGAGATGGTTGCATGAGCATGATTGAGATCGAGAAGCCGCGACCACACACGACTGTTCTGCGCATGAACCGGCCGGAGCGGATGAACTCGATGGCCTTCGACCTCATGGTTCCGCTGCGCGACGCGATGGCCGAGGTGGCGGAAGACAACGACACCTGGACGGTCATTCTCACGGGAAGCGGCGCGGGTTTTTGTTCGGGAGCGGATACCAAAGATGCCGAGCCGCCGCCGAACATCGACGGCATGACGCTGACGCGCATCGCTACGCGCTCGATGAGCATCCTCGCCAACCTCGTGCCGACCATGCGGCGGATGCCGCAGCCGATCATCGCCGCCATCAACGGCGCGGCGATCGGCGGCGGTATGTGCCTCAGCCTCGGTGCCGACATTCGCATTGCCGCCGAGTCGGCCTACTTCCGTGCGGCCGGAATCAACAACGGTCTCACGGCGACCGAGCTGGGGATGTCCTTTCTCTTGCCCAAGGCGATCGGTGCGTCGAGGGCATTCGAAATCGCCCTCTCCGGTCGCGACGTTTCCGCCGAAGAGGCAGCGGCGATTGGCTTGGTGTCGCGCACGGTCGCCGATGCGGAGCTCATGGACGCGGCACTGGACCTCGCCGATCAACTGAACGGCTGGAGCACGCAGGGGATTCAACTCACCAAGCGGATGCTGTGGGCCGGCTTGGAAACCGCCAGCCTGGAGGCGGCGATCGAGTTGGAGAGTCATACCCAACTTTTCGTCCGTCTGACGACGCAGAACTTCGAAGAAGCGGTGCGCGCCCGGGCGCAGGGACGCAAGCCGGAATTTCAAGACTGACGCCAACGAGGAGAAGCGAAATGGGAGCCGTCACCGTAGAAAAGGAAATCGCCGCCGAAGTGCAGAAGGTGTGGGGCCTGATGAGCAACTTCGGCGACTTGCGGTCGTGGAATCCGCAGATTGAAACCTGCGAGCTCGAAGGCGAGGGCGTCGGCGCGGTGCGCACGTTTTCGATGAGTGGCATCACCATCAAGGAGCGACTCGAGTCGCTCGACGACGAGGCGAAGAGCTACAGCTACTCGATCATCGAGGGACCGATTCCGGCGAAGAACTATCTGGCGACGGTAGTCTTGAGCGATCTCGGTGCCGGCCGGACCAAGGTGCATTGGCGCAGCGAATTCGAGGCGGTTGGCGCCAAGGAAGAAGATCTCGTCAAGCTCTTCGAGGGGATTTACGCCGCCGGCATCGACAGCGTCGAGAAAACGCTCGGCTCTGTGTGACGCTCGCGCTCTACTTGCCCTGGAATTGCGGCTTGCGCTTTTCCAGAAACGCCTTCGGCCCCTCTCTGGCGTCCTTCGACATCATCACTTCCATGCCGTGCCGTTGCTCGATCTCGAAGGCGGCGGTCTCGTCGAGCATCTCCGTCTCGCGCAGTGTCGCGAGGATTGCCTTGACCGCCAGCGGCCCGTTGTCGGCGATGCGCTGGGCGATTTCTCTCGCCTTGGTGAGGGCCTGGCCGTCTTCGACGACGTGGTTGATCAGGCCGAGGTCGTAGGCGCGCTGGGCGGGCAGATCTTCGCCGGCGAGCAACATCTCGGCAGCGACGGCGTAGCCGATCTGGCGGCGCAGGCGCACCGCCGAGCCGGCCATCGGGAAGAGTCCGCGCTGGACCTCGGTGACGCCGAAGCAGGCGCTCTTGCCGGCGACGCGAATGTCGGTGCCCTGAAGGATTTCAGTGCCGCCGGCGCGCGCGAAACCCTCGGCGGCGAGGATGACCGGTTTGGTCGGCCGGTAGGTCTTGAGCCAGCATCCGTAGATGACGTCGCCTTCGCGCAGGACGCGCTCCATCCACGGACTGTCCGCCTTGCCGCTGGTCAGTTTCGGAATCTCCGACAAATCCATCCCGGCGCAGAAGGTGTCGCCGTTGCCGGTCAAGATGGCGACGCGCAGGTCGGCGTCTTCATCCAGGCGAACCCAAGCGTCGTAGAGACGGCACATGACCTCCGAGTTGACGCAGTTTTTCTTTTCCGGCCGGTTCAGTGTCACGATGAGAATGGGCCCATCGGTTTCGACGATCACTGCTGGTTCAGACATCTCGTTCTCGCTCCCCCGTTTTCTGCGTTCGAGCCCAGCTCGGCAAAGGCGGCCACACTGCGCCTCGCCGTCGCATGGATAGTCGACGAGTTGGCGTGTCGGCAAGGTGTGGCACCGCCGGGCGGCAAAGACTAGATCTTGGAGCAATGGAAAGTCTGGCGGAAAAGATCTACTTGGTGACCGGCGGCTCGAGCGGCTTGGGCCTGGCCGCGGCGCGGGCCCTGGTCGAGCGCGGCGCCTCGGTCGCCCTGGCGGCGCGCGGTCGAGAGAGGGTGGAGGCGGCTGCCGCGGCGCTCGGTTCGCGAGCGATTCCAGTCGTCATGGATGTCGCCGACAAGGCGTCGGTGGGCGAGGGGTTCGCACTCGTCGAGCAACGTTTTGGCGGTCTGGATGGGATCGTGACCTGCGCCGGTCTGACCTTTGCGTATCCCGCTGAGGAGCTCCCCGAGGATCGATTGCGTCACATCGTCGACGTGTCTTTACTGGGCACGGTCTTCTGTTGCCAGCTCGCCGTCCCCATGCTGCGCCGTCGCGGTGCCGGACACATCGTGACGGTTTCGTCGGCCAGCGTGCGTCACCGCGAGGAATTTGCCCACATGGCGATCTACGGCGCGGTCAAAGCGGCGGTCGAGAAATTCACCTTCGAGTTGCGCGACGAGGTGAAGCGCGACGGCGTCGCGGTGACCTGCATCAGCCCCGGGGCGTTTGACACCGACATCATGTCCAACTTCGACAGCGAGCGCATGGAAGCGGCCTACGACATCTGGTGTCGCGAGCACGGTCCGGAAAGCGATGGCGTCGCCGATCCGCGCTATTTCGGCGAGGCGGTCGCCCACTGCGTTTCCTACCCTCCGGGGGTGGCGATCGACTTTCTCGAAGTGCGTCCCAACGTCCCGACGGCAAAGCGGTGACCGCCCAGCCGTATTGATGCCGCGGTGCCGGATGTACTACCAAGCACGCCATGACCGATGAAGAACTCACCCGTACCGTGCGCGAGCTCGCCGACAAGGAGGCGATTCGCGATCTCACCTATCGCTACGTCCACCACGTCTGGCGGCAAGACGCGGATGCGGCGGCGCAGCTCTTCGCTCGAGATGGCGAGATGGATACCAGCCTGGAGGAACCCATCCGCGGCCGCGAAGCCTTGCGAGCTGCGTTCGCCCGGCTCTTCGATGGTGCCGACCTACAACCCTTCGTGCACAACCACTTGATCGAGCTCGACGGCGATGAGGCGTCGGGGATTTGCTACATCGACTTGCGCTCGGTTCAGGACGGCAAGAGCATGATGGGATCGGGATTCTACACCGACCGCTACGAGCGCGAGGATGGCGAGTGGAAGTTCCGGTCGCGCCGCCTGAATCTGCGTCACTTCGTGCCGCTCGATGAAGGGTGGGCGGGCGGCGGCAATTGAGTGCTCGGGCGAAGCTCCTTCTATCGGCCGGAAGAGAACGAAAAAGGGACCTGGGGGCGACGCTCCCAGGTCCCTTGCCTCGGGTGTTCTTCGTCGTAACCGTTACGGGATGATGATCGCCGTGCGCTGGCCCGTTTCGCCCCACTCGGTCGATGACGGTGGCGGAATTCGCTCGCCGCCGCCATCGATCGTTCCCTGGCATATACCGATGACGACCGGCACGGTCGGATTCGCCTTGAGCATGTCGGCGTCGGCAGCCGGGCTGGCTCCCGCGACCATTCCTGCGCCGACGCAGGCCTCTCTCCACGAACCGACGCCGCTGTCCGCTCGGTAGGCGGGGTCGTCGAGGTAGCAACGGACCCTGCCATTGATGCTGAGCGCTTCGACATCGCCGCAGCCCTGACCGAGCAATTGCGCTTCGGTGAGATCCGCTTTGAGCTTGAACTTGCTGTTCTTGGCCTCGCCGGTGAAGACGAGCGAATTGCCGGGCATCGATCCCATGACCAGCGCATCGGCTTCGACGGTACAAATGGCGATGTCGCCGTCGGCCATGGTCACGTCCTTCGCCTGAATCTGAAGCTTACAGCCCTTTGATTTGATCTTCGTCTTCGCCAGCGTGTTGCTGATGATGCCGGCGCCGTTGAGATCAATCAGAGTGTTCGATGTCTTGTCCTTTGCACCGGCCCAAGCGGTTCCGCTGGCCAGTGCCAATGCTGTTCCGATGACGATCACCTTACGCATGTGTTGCCCCCTTCCGTCCCAATGGACCTCGCATTTTGTGGACCGGATTTCCCCCGGCCGGTTGTGTCGCTGTGGGTCGTCCCAAACGACCGTTCCCACTTTCTGGGCGAGTATTCGCGAGTGCGCCGAGACTTGTCAAGTGAATCCTGCGAAACGTTTGCGCGACAAGCGGATCGGCTCGAATTGAGGGGCAAACGGCGATCGGTGCGATCGATTTGACGCGCCGTTGAGAGGTGTTAGCGTCTTGCTCGGCCACGGCTGAGTGAATGGGGGTTCAGAAGTGATGCACTTGGACGGAATCGAGGGCAAGGTCGCCATCGTCACGGGCGCAGGTGGTGGTATCGGCGAGGGCTACGCCAAGGGCCTGGCACGGCAGGGAGCACGCGTCGCCGTGGCGGAGATCGTCGCCGACAACGGCAGGCGAGTGTGTGAGGAAATTCAACACTCCGGCGGTGAGGCGGTGTTCGTCGAAGTCGACGTCTCCTCGCCCGAATCGACACAGGCGATGGCTTCAGCCGTCATCGATGCCTTCGGTGGCATCGATTTCCTCGTCAACAACGCCGCCATCTTCGGCAACATGAAGATGGAGTCGATGCTCGATGTCGAGTGGGAGTACTACCAGAAGTTCATGGACGTGAATCTCAACGGCGCACTGCTCTGTGCGCGCGCTTGCTACAAATCAATGGAGTCGCGCGGCGGTGGTGCCATCGTCAACCAATCCTCGACGGCGGCATGGATGGGCGTGGGGTACTACGGTTTGGCCAAGCACGCGATCAACGGTCTGACCCACGCGTTGGCCAACGAGCTCGGCTTTCGCGGCATCCGCGTCAACGCCATTGCCCCCGGTCCGACCGACACCGCGGCGCTGCGTGCCACCGCCGGAGACTACGCCAAGGAGATGGTGAAGAGCTTTCCCCTGCGCCGCCTGGGCACACCGAACGACCTCGTCGACGCCTGCTTGTTTCTGCTCTCCGACAACGCCAGTTGGATGACGGCGCAGGTGATCAACGTCGACGGTGGACAGATCGCCCGTCTCTAGCTCTAGCGGTTCCAACCAACTAGTGTCCTGGATCAGAAGTTCGTTGCAAAATTCGGCGAGCAATCGGCGCCTGTGCCAAGGCGCGCCGACGAAGGAATATCAGGCATATTTCGAGGAGGAGCAACGCCGGCACGGGCGTCGAGGGCCGGCGAATATTGTGACGAACTTCTGGTTCAGGACACTAGGCTGAACTCGCTGCGCTCGTAGGCTCAGGCGCAGGCAATAGGCACAGGCAAAGGGTGGTGTCGCTGCGCGAGGCAAATCCAGGGTTTCAGATCAGCAAACCCACCGGCGCGGCGCCGGATCGTTCATATAGAGAAACTTATCGAACGGGATATCGCGCCAGCGATCACTGACCTCAGCCTGAGCCCGAGCCTCGCCTGAGCCTACGAGCGCAGCGAGTTTCAGAGGATTTCCTTCTCCTCGCTGTCGTTCGATCCCACCGGCATCTCGATCAACGTGCCGTCGATGGCGATGGAGAACGGGCCGTCGTAGATGTCGTCGACACCCTCGAGGAAAACGCTGCGCAGCGGCGACAGCGGTAGGGGCGGGACGATGTGGTAGAAGAGTAGGCGACCGACCTTGGCATCGCGTGCGATCTCCGCCGCTTCGACCGGTGTCGTGTGGTAGTCGGGAATGTCGGCCGTGATCTTTTCGACGTTCGCGACACCCGCTGCCTTGGCCGAGCGATTCATCAAGGCGACGAGCTCGGCCGACAGTGCTTCGTGCACCAGCAGGTCGACGCCATCGGCGATCCGCTGTAGATTCGCCGACTTCTGGGTGTCGCCGCTGATCACGGTGGACCTTCCCTCGTAGTCGAAACGGTAGCCGACGGCGGGTTTCACCGGCGCGTGGTCGACGAGGAAGGCGCGGACCTCGAGCTCGCCTGATAGGAGAACACTCACCGTGTCCGTATCGGCGGGTAGTGCAAAGGGGTTGGCGCGCGCTCCGGCACCGCTGCGCGGAACGGTTTGCTCGCCGTGATGAGCGACGCGATAGGCGAAGTCGTGAGCGTAGGCCTCGTTGAATCCGGCGACCACCCGCTCGACGCCGGGCGGCCCGTAGACCGGTAGGGGTTGGTGGTTGGCGCCACCGACCCAGCGCTGCAGCATCAGCTCACCCAATCCGTCGATGTGATCGGAGTGGAAGTGCGTCAGGAAGACGGCTTCGATGCGACCTTGCGGCAGTCGCGATCGGGCGAGGACGCGCGATGCGCCGGAGCCGCTGTCGACGATGTAGAGCTTGCCGCCGGCGATGACGGCGACGCAGGGGCCCGAGCGTTCGGCGTCGGGAAGCGGCGAGCCGGCGCCGCACAGAGCGACGTGCAATCCGTCGGGCAGCTCATCCAACAGGGTCGATTGTAAGTTGCGCGTTACGACTTGCTCCATCAGCCGCATGGCAATCGTCTCGCGGAAGGTACAGGTCGCTGCACCGAGGAGAAGTGCGAGGATGAAGAATCCGGTGGCTAATCGAGAGATGTAGGACACGTGCTTCCCCTCTTCGTCGCGAGCAGTGGTTCGCTCGCTGGTCGTTGCCAGAGGGGTTTGATACGACATCGGTGCAACGGCCCGCAAGGAGCCGCAAGCCGCAACAGGGAGCAACGCATGATCGATCTATACACAGCTCCGACGCCCAACGGTTGGAAGGCCTCGTGTACGCTCGAGGAGTTGGAGCTTCCCTACCGGGTGCACGCGGTCGACCTCGGCAGGAACGAGCAGAAAGAAGAGTGGTTTCTGCGCATCTCGCCCAACGGCCGCATTCCCGCCATCGTCGACCGCGACGAAGACGACTTTGCCGTCTTCGAATCCGGCGCCCTGATGATCTATCTCGCCGAGAAGGCGGGGCGCCTGCTGCCCGGCGATACACGCGGCCGCTCGCGCGTCATCCAGTGGTTGATGTTCCAGATGGGCGGCGTCGGTCCGATGATGGGCCAGGCCAACGTCTTCTTCCGCTACTTTCCCGAAAAACTGCAGCCCGCCATCGACCGCTATCAGAACGAGTCGCGCCGTCTCTTCGAAGTGCTCGACACCCACCTGGTCGATCGCGAGTGGCTGGCCGACGACTTTTCGATTGCCGACATTGCAAACTGGTGTTGGGTGCGGACCTACAAGTGGTCGGGCGTGTCGCGCGACGGATTACCGCACCTCAAGCGCTGGATGGACACCATGAAGGAGCGCCCGGCGCTGCGCCGTGGGGTGGAGGTTCCGTTCAAGACCGGCGGCCTGACCAAGGACGACGCGGCGGCGGAAGAGTTCGCCAAGAACGCGCAGAAGACGTTGCAGCGCTGACGCCGGTTGCCCGGACGGTGGCGGCG
This sequence comes from uncultured Binatia bacterium (SeqCode), assembly GCA_965216585.1. Classification (GTDB taxonomy): domain Bacteria; phylum Desulfobacterota; class Binatia; order HRBIN30; family CADEER01; genus CADEER01. The sequence goes on from CBDCGC010000003.1 coordinate 4,343,108, forward strand.
GAGGCTTGCAACCGGCGTCGTCGCCAGCGATGCTCGCGCCTATGTCCAAGCCCTACCGAATCTTCGGCGCCGAGGTGTCGCCGTACTCCGTCAAGGTCCGCTCGTACTTCCGCTACAAGCAGATCCCCCACGAGTGGATCGTGCGCGACTCCAACACGATGGCGGAGTATCAGAAATACGCCAAGCTGCCGATCATCCCGGCGGTGGCGACGCCCGACGACGAGGCGTTGCAGGATTCGACGCCGATCATCGAGGCCGTCGAAGAGCGCTTCCCCGAGCCTTCGATTCACCCGCCGGGTGTGCGGCTGCGATTTCTTTCTCTCCTTCTCGAAGAATTCGCCGACGAGTGGGGCAACAAGTGGATGTTCCACTACCGCTGGGCGCGCGAGGCCGATCAAATCTCGGCGGCCGAGCGGATCGTCGCCGCGATGATGCCGGACAGCCCTGCCGAAGAGTGTGAGAAGATGGCCGGCGGGATCCGCGAGCGCATGGTGTCGCGCGGGTGGGTGGTCGGGTCGAACGAAACCACGGCGCCGATGCTGGAGGCGTCTTTTCGCAGCGGCATGGCGTTGCTGGAAAAGCACCTGGCGGGCCGGTCGTTCTTGTTCGGTGCGCGCCCCAGCTTCGCCGACTTCGGCCTGTGGGGGCAGGTGTACAATGCGTGGACGGATCCGACTCCAGGTGAGATCCTGCGCCGCAATTGTTCCGCGGTCTGCGCCTGGGTCGAGCGCATGTTGGATCCAAAGGACGAGGGTGAATGGGAGATCTGGGAGTCGCTGGCGCCGACGTTGGAGCCCTTGCTCGCCGGCGAGGTGAGGACCTTCCTCGCCTGGTCGGATGCCAACGCCAAGGCGATCGACTCCGGCGCCGAAGAGCTGAGTGTCGACCTCAGCTACGGCCGCTGGGTGCAGAGCGTCGGTGGCCCGCAGAAGTACCACGCCAAGACGCTGCGCGAGATTCGCCGCAAGTACGGTGAGGTCAGCGGCGATACCGACTTGCGCGCGACGCTCGACGGCGCCGGCTGTCTGGAGTTTCTGGCTTAGTGCCGAGCCTGCTCGGCGATCCGTTCGAGCCCCGTGCCATGGAGAATGAAGCGTCCTTTCGCTCCGCCGCCGGAACGACCTGGCAGACCGAACCCTTCCGCATCTTCTTTCCCCTCGGCGTGCTGCTGTCTTGGGTCGGCGTCGGTCACTGGTTGCTCTACGCCGTCGGGATTACGCAGAGCTATTCGTGCGAGACGCACGGCTTCATCCAGATGCAGGGATTCCTGTTGGCCTTCGCCGTCGGCTTTCTGTTGACCGCCTTGCCGCGGCGCACCCGCTCGGCGCCGCCGAGCAACCTGCAGATGGCGCTGATTGCGTCCGGTCTGGTGGTGGCGACGGTGGGGTCGGTGGCCGAGCGCTGGGTGCTGGCACAGCTCGGGTACTTGTTGGTATTCGCCGTGCTGGTGCGCTTCGCCGCCAGTCGTTTCCTCGGCGCCGGCGCCGGCCGCCGCCCGCCGGCGGCGTTCGTCCTGATCCCCATCGCCATCCTGCACGGCGTCCTCGGCGCCCTGCTGATCGCCTTCGCCGCCAGCGGCGTGCACTGGGCCAGCGGTCTCGGCAACCTCATGGTCCAGCAGGGCGTGTTTCTCTGCCTCGTCGTCGGCGTCGGCAGCTTGATCCTGCCGCTGATGTCCGGCATGCCGCCGCCCGCCGATCTCGGTTCGTCGCCGGCGGAAAACCGCAAGGCGTTGGTCTACGCGTCGGTCGGCGCCGTCATCCTGGCGAGCTTCGTCGCCGAGCATCTGGGTTGGGGCAGGGCGGCAGCGGCGGTGCGCTCCGTCGCCGTCGTCGCGGGCTTTGCCGCCGGCGGCCATGTGCTGCGCCGGCCCGGCAAGCCCGGACTGCACCGTTGGTTGGTCTGGCTCTCGGTGTGGATGATCCCGCTCGGCCTTCTCGCCTCGGCGCTCTGGCCGGATCTGCGCGTCGCCGTGCTGCACGTCGCCTTCATCAGCGGTTTCGGGTTGATGGCGTTCGGCGTGGCGACGCACGTCTCGCTGTCGCATCTGGGAATGGAAGACCTCGCCCTCGGCCGCCCCTGGCCGGTGGTCGTCATCGGCAGCGCGCTCCTCTGGGCGACCTTGACGCGGGTCGCGGCCGATGCGGCCGACACCTACTTCGAGCACCTCGGCCTCGCCGCGGCGATGTGGCTGATCGGCACGGCCGCCTGGCTGGTGTTCTTCGCCCCCGCCTTTGCCGGCAAGCGCTAGGCGATTTTCCACGCCCGTGCCGGCGCAGAGCGGTTGCTTGATTCGCCGCAGCGATTACCGTAGCAAGCAAGGTCGACGGCAGAGCCAACCGGCATACGTCCCCGTCGTCTAGTCTGGCCAAGGACACCGGCCTTTCACGCCGGCGACACGGGTTCAAATCCCGTCGGGGACGCTTCCTCAGACTCGTCCACCGGAGCTTGGAGGCGAAGGCGGAAGCTCGTAGAGCGTAGGAGGACCTGAGCCTGAGCCCGAGCCTTCGCCTCAGCCTCGCGCCGAGATCGCCGGAACTCCTCGCTGTCGAAGACCGCGCCGCGGCGATGGTGTCGGCTCCTCGGAGTTGCGCGTTGGGAAGCGAGACTGCCAAGCATCGCCGCCGTTCGGGGTCACTCGCGGAGGGCGCGAGCCGCACCGCAAACCCTTCGTTTCGGCATCAAAATGCGCGCCGCAAGCGCTCGCAGAGCCTCCTCAGCGCTCCGTTGCGCAATGATGTTCACACTTTGGGTTGGTCCGACCGCGATTTGGATCCACCAAACGGTTCAACCACTGACTTGCGGTCTGGCGCGCCACCGGACGCTTCGTCCGTAGCTCTCTGAGCGTAGCAGGGCCTTTACTATGCCGGTGCCTCTAGCCAAACCGGCAAACCGAGTTGGCGCGCGTTCTCGCGGACGCGTTGGTCGGAGGTCACCACGGTCAGATCCGGAAGGGATTGCCTCAGCAACAGCGCGCTCGCCAAGTGGATAGCATCGAGCGTTCGCACCGGTTCAATGGGGAACGCATCCTCGGCCCGACGGGCGACTTCCGGTGAAATCTCGAGAACCGCCCACGTCGCCGTCGCATCCGCCAACACCCTTCGAAGATCCGCGCCCTGGGTAGCGTCGATTCGGCCATCGCACTCGGCGCGAGAAATCACGCGCCGTACCTCGATCAATGTCAGGCGCGAGGTGACAACCTTCTCCGCCGCGGCCAGGGTCTTCGCGGATTGGCTCGCCGTACTCTTCAGCGAACAACCACCGCAAGATCGCACTCGATTCGGCATATGCTTTCACTCTTCGGCGCGTTCCGCGTCCAGCAGATCAGCAGTCTCTACAGCCTGACTCAACGGAGAGCGCAGGTAAGCCCGCTTGTGCTGAGGCGCTCCCAGCACCAGAACGCCATCGGCATGCAGTCGCGCCAGTGCCGCCTCTGCCTCACCCAGGGATGCGCCGACCGTCGGCTGACGAAGCTCAGCTACGACCTTCCCGCGATCGGTCACCAAAACGACCTCTCCACCCTTCACGTCGCGCAAGTAGGCACTCAGCCGGTTTTTTAGCTCTTTCACGGCGACAGCCTTCATGGCAACCAATGTAGCCCCACGTAGCTACTTCTGCAATTCCAACCCTGGTCACGGAAGCCGAGGTTCGCCACTGCGCGACGGCCCGGGGTTTCTCAGTCCTTTCGGCCGAGATTCGGAACCCGGCCGCGATCGCACGCTCGCGTGGAAGTACGTCGAGTCTGCACCGGTTGGTTCAGGGTGCACCTGTCACCAGCTACTGCGGAAGCCCTTCGACGAAACGGCAGCCCGAGGCGAGACAACCGAAGAGCGCGTTTCGTACCGCGCCGATCAGATCCGCGATCGACACCTGGTCCCCGCTCGTGCTGCACGCGGCGCAGGGGGTTGAAGCATCGGATCCGTGCAGAGAAATGTTTACGCAAACGATGATCTCGCTCAGGGATACGTCTCGGCCCCACCGCAATCCCCCAGGCAGGCGTAGCGACGGCAATCGGGGTCAGGCGTGGGCGAAGGTGTAGGCGTGTGGGGCCTGCAGAACCCTTCAATGCACCCATGCGCGTTTGGATCGACGCAGTCATGGCGATCGACACACGCAACCGGCGTTCGCGTCGGCCGCGGCGTCTTGTACGAACAGCAATAGCCGTCGATGCACCTACTGGTGTGCCGTGTGCAGCGGCCGGTATCCTGGCACCGCCGGTTGAGACTGCAGCGACTCAGATCGATCGTCGGTGTGAACAACGGCGTCGGCTGCTCCAGCCCCAACGCTCTGTGGTTCAACCCCACGGCAATCAGCAGCCCGTAAGCGATCGCCAACCGGCAGGCAAGGGTCATGCGTCGTTTCCCCGAGGGGGGCAGCGGCGACTCTGGTTGAACTCGGCCATTCAGAGTCATGTTGGACTCTAACCGATACGACCTGCGAAGTTCCAGCGGAAGCGAGACCACCAGCCAGTGGTGATCAATGCTATCTACTCCCCCTTGAACCTCACCGCCAACCCGGTCGCCGACACGTCCCGCCGCGGATTGACCTGGTAGCTGACGTTGATCACGGCATCGACGCCGGGGCCGTATTCGAGCAGCGCGTAGCGGCGAGAAAGCTCGTTCACCAGCCGGGCGGGTGCTTGGAAGAATTCGCGGCGAGCACTGACGATCGTCGTGCGGCCGAGCCGGAGACCCGACCAGTTGACCCGGTCGAACCCGGCGAAAGTGACGTCGATCGGCCCGAGTATGTCGTAGTCTCGACTCAGGTTTCCGCTGGTCACGACGATCCGCTCAGCTTGCTTCCCGAACGCCTCGTCGTAGAGATGGGGCATGCTGCAAACGTCGATCATGTGTCGAGATTGTCGCCACACATCGAGGATTTCGCGGTCGCTGGGGAGCCCCCACGGCTTCACACCTTCGTGCATGTCGACTGGCTGGAGGCCAATCGTTTCAGGTCGGCAGTCTCCCAGGGTTCCGAGAGCCGAATCCAGAGCAAACGGAAGAAACAGCGGGATCATATCAAGGATACGGAAGGCTCTGTGTTGACCGCATCGGACCACGCGACACATCGAACCTTTGCCAGGCGCCTCGGCGCGCGCTACGTGCCAACGCGGTCGTCTACGCACCTCGAACGTGCCGACATCACCGGCGGCGGATTCTCCGCCGAATGACACTGTTTCGGCCCCCGGCGCGCTCACGGTTACCTGCTGCGTGAACCCCTGAAACACCAGGCCGCAGCCGCTCGACACGGTCAGCGTCAGGACGCTCAAGGCGCACTCCCTCCAACCGACCGAAGCCATCCCGAACCGATAGCACCGGCGGGCGCTGCGGGGCAACGCTGGGACTGACGGGCTTCTTTGGTGAGAAGGTTGTTTCAGGGGAAACGGATTCGTATAGGAGGCATGTCGATCAACCGACTGTGGGAGGAATAGGAATGCGAACGACGGGTGTCCGCGTCGTACTGTTTGTAGTGCTCGCACTGATGTCTGGCTGCACGCAGATGCAGACGTATCCGGGCTACGGTATGTGGGACGACGAAGTGGAGCCCCTCGGTCCCGTTAGTTTCTGCAAGGGGGGATATTGTCAGGGGACTGACGAAGGAACGCAATGGCCCCTTGCGCTTGCCCTACCGCCCATCGCTGCCACGTATCACAGTGCTCTTAGGCAAAAGGCTTCGTCGATTTACCACGTGCCGATCGAAGAAATCGTACTGGGTGAGGTAAATGTCAAACTCACTACGGAGGCGGTGGGTACCGTGCGCGGGTGGAGGGCTGAGGCGCAGGCGGGAAGACGGAGGGCAGGTGCGGCCCGCAGTGGCGATTCGGACTCAGCAACCCGGTTGAGGAACTTGGGTCAGCTTCACAAGAATGGGCTGATCAGTGACGAAGAGTACGAGCGCCGGCGGGACGAGATTCTGGACGACCTCTGAGTCGCTGAATCGAGACTTCCAAGGATCGCCGCCGTTCGGCGTCACTCGCGGAGGGCGCGAGCCGCACGGAAAACCCCGCATTTCGGCATCGAAATGCGCGCCGCAAGCGCTCGCAGAGCCGCCTCAGCTCTCCGTTGCGCAATGATATTCACACTTTGGGTTGGTCAGACCACGATTGGTAGACGCTGCCAGTGGCGTGGGTCCTCGGAGAGTTGGTCGATCGCGGATTTGACGCGGTCGCGAACGGAGGCGGGGAGCTTGCGGATCTCTTTGGGAACCGCAGCATGCAGGACGACCCTATAGGTCGTCGCGAACCTCGTTCCATTCGATCCATGGTCCCTTGCGTCGCCGCTCGATCAATTCCAGATCCTCGGCATCTTCGAGCCATTGGGCGATCGCTTCCTGGACCACGGCCTGGGCCTTGAGTCCGTGCTCTTCACAGTACCGATCCAACGATCTCTTGAGCTCAGGGTCGATTCGGTTCGTGATCGTCTCCATGCGAGTCAGCTACTCGCACATGAAAGTATTTACAATCTGTTTCAAGCAACGCCGCCGTTCGAGGCCACTCGCGGAGTAGGCGAGCCGCGCCGTACACTCTTCATTTCGACGCCGAAATGTCCGCCACGAGGGCTCGCAGAGCCGCCTCGGCTTTCCGTTACGCAATGATGTTCACACTTTGGGTTGGTCAGACCACGATTGGTACGGTACCATCAGCGGATTGCATGTCGGACGAGCCGCTACCTCACTCCAATGTGCTGCCCAGTCCGCTGCCGAGGAGCACGAGGACGTCTTCGGCGGTGTCGTTGCGGAAGGCGCGGAACGTTTCGCTCTCGATCCAGGCCCGGGCGGTGGCTTCGGAGTCGACCCGGAACAGCATCGTCCCTTCGCCCCAGGGTGGGTTCTGGCTGTTCAGGTTGGCGTCGCCGACGACAATCCGAAAGCGCGCGACGAGCTTGCCGCCGTACACCACGTCCGGCGCATTGCCGGTGCCGGCAAGGGAGCGGATCGCGTCTTCGAGGTCGCGACCTTCGAAACGGAAGATGTGCAGCAACAGCGGGGCGTCGTCCGTAGCGACCGCAGTCGTGCGCGACTCACAGCCGACGATGCACTTCTGAAAGCCGAAGACGTAGTCTTCCTGCCGGGCACCCGCTTGCTGCAGGGACACGATCTCCTGGAACTCCGGCGATGCGATCATGTCCATGAAGCCCGATGCGCTCGGGTACAGCGGAATCGCAAACTCCTCGTGCACGTAGGCGCCGCCGGTCGACGGAGCTCCCTGGGGCGCCTCGAGCGTTGCCCGATGCTCGCCCGTTGCCAGGATCGGCGTACCACGGTTCGCGAGGATCTGGCCCACACCCGCCCCGTAGGTCAGATAGGAATCTCGGTCGGCGAAGGAGAACCAATTGAACGCCGCCAGGGGTCCGTCGAGCGGTGCGCATCCTTCTGGCGTGACGGCAGCGACTTCGAGTCGGTCGACAAAGGACAACGGACCGCTCGCCGGCGGCTCGAGCGTGACAGACGAGAGGCACGACTCGGCCGGCGGCGACGAGTCGTCCCCGCAGCCGACGACGAAGACGATCAGAGTGAGCGTGAGGATGGCTACGCGCATTCGAGTCATTCGCCGACACTGGCACAGCGCCCTTCACCGGGAAAGTCGGCGTGGAACTACGCCGCCTCCGCGTCCGGACCGCGAGCTCCCGCATCTGCACTCGCACGACAGCAACGCCGGCTAGCGACTACGGCATTTGCAGGTCGCGGCAGAAGGTCGCAAACGGCATGACCGTGACTGGGCCGGTTTCGTAGTGCCGGTTGCCGAGGTGGACTTGGTAGAAGCGTGGAATCTTCGTGCGTTCGGCGAAGTAGTGCAGGGCGGGGTGGACCGAACGCTCGCCGCTTTTGCATTCGACGGCGAAGACCGGCTTGCCCTCTTGGAGCACGACGAAATCGACCTCACGACGGTCGGTGTCTCGCAGGTAGCGCAGCTCCATCGAGTAGCCCTCGGTGTCCTCCCGGAGGTGACAGTACTTGAGCAACTGGCTTGCTACGAGATTCTCGAAGCGCGGGCCTCCCTCGGGGGCCATGGACCAGTCCCACAGATACAGCTTGCGTGCCTTTTTGATGGCGCGGATCCTCGGGGCACCAAAGGGCGCGATACGAAAACCGACGTAGAGATTTTCGAGGATGGTCAACCAGCGTTCGATCGTCTTGTGGTCGACTCCCAAATCGTCGCGCAGGCTCTTGATGGAGAGTGGCGAACCAACCCGCCGCGGCAAGAGCTCGACCAGGTGTTCGATGAGCGAGATCTCGCGCACTTGCTCGAGGTCGCGCAGGTCTTCGCGCACGACGCGGCTGAGACGATCGCGCTGCCAGATCCTGTGCTCGCGATCGTCCTGGGTCAGGATGGGCTCCGGGAATCCCCCGAAGCGAAGCAACGCCTCGAGATCGTTGCTCGAGTAGGATCCGAGCTCCGCCAGCGAGAACGGATGGAGTCGAAAGTAGCGATACCGATTGACCAGCGAGTCCCCACCTTTTCGATAGTAGTCGAGCCGCGCCGAGCCGGTCACGACGATTTTTCGTCGAGATTTCTCCGTGTCGTAGATTCCCTTTACGAGGTTTCGCCAGCGGGCGTACTTGTGGATTTCGTCCAAGACGATCAGTGGTTCGTCGGGAGGAAGCTGGCGATTGCGCAGTCGAGTCACCGCCCGTGGGTCGTCCCAGGACAGGCATGCGGGGTGCGTCTCGTCCGCTCCGCGAGAGATCAGTGACAACGCCAGAGTCGTCTTTCCGACCTGACGCGCCCCGCCGATGAATGCCATCTTGCGCGGCAATACGCTCGCAGCCACGCGTGCAAGGTATCGCTCCCGGGATGTCATGAAATGGAGTATAGTCCACTTTGCTCATGAGTAAAATGGACTATACTCCATTTTTGGTGCGCTGGATTGGCCGATTTGTGTTGACGACGTCGTGTTGAATGCGAAACCGTCAGGTGACGCATGCGAGAATGTGGCTCTAGTTGGACGTTTCGGGCCCGGGTGGTCAATGCTGTCCTTGTCGTTGGTCTGTGGGTTGTGTCGCCGCCCGCGAGCGGGCTGTCGTTTGAAACATCGCCCAGCGCACCGCGTGTAGCGCCTTTCAGCCTGGGGCCGTCGATTGAGACCCCTCTCGTTCTGAGGCTGGTAGCCTATCGGGAAGGCGATCGACCCGATGCATACGCCTCCGACGCATTGGTCGGTGGGCTTGCCGCCTCGCTCCGCGGAAGCGGGATCTTCACGACCGTTCTCAGCCCCCCAGTGTCCGGCGAGCCGTCGGGAGAAACGATCCGAGCCTCGATGCGCTTTGTGACTACGATCAATCGGAAGCCTCTGCGCTCGTTCGCCGTCAGTATTCTTGCGCTGGTTACATATTTCACCTCGCTCGCCGTCGTTGAGCAACGCCTCGAAGCGGCGGGTTTCATGGACTGTGTGTTCGATTTTCCCAATAGAGAACCCGTCGCCTTCACCGTACGGAGCAAGGTGATCCTGAGCTCTGGCCGCTTGGATCAGGGTCCCGAAAAAGACGAAATTGCGATCAAGCATCTTCCGTTGCGACTTTGACGGATGCGATGTTGGTGAGGTTGGCCTCCGAGCTTGGCGAGCGGGGTGGGTAGGATGAGTTTGCGCCGGCTCGAGGTGGTACGGCTCTGTATCGTCGCCATGTGTGTGGCGGGTTGCAGCGCCCGGAACTTGCAAAGCTCCGGGCCAGAGCTCGTAGCGCCGCCGGGAAAAGTACGGGTCGATCGATCGTATGCACTGTCGGTTGACGAGGTGCGTGTCTACGAAGATGGGATTCGCTATTTTGCCAGAGGGTCCTTTGTCGACCGCATCATGGGAGCGCTGCGGACGTCGACGGTCTTTGACGAAATCTATGGCCCGGCTGAAGCGCACCTCGCACCAGATGGTCGGGTTCGCGCCGTGTGCTGGGTCGATACGGATCTCGAAACGCACGAATTGTCGAACCTGTACTCGGGCTTGGCGCTCGTTTTCTCCTTCGGGCTCCTCTCGCCCGTGTTCCAACAGCGATACGAAGTGTTGCAGAGAATGGAATGCACGCTGTTGTTGCCTACGGGGTCCGTGCGAAAGTACGCGTCGTCAGCCGCAGGTGTGGTGCGTCACTACGAACTGTTTCCTGATGATGTCGAAGCTGAGGTAACGACCGTGGTGACCGACAAGAACCTGAAAGGCGTTGTTGGAATGATCATTGCGGACTTTTCAGAACGATGAGCCGGCAATGTGCTCGGCCACCTGACCGATGTGTCTGTATCGTGGTCGCCGTCGTCATCGCTGTGTCCGGGTGCGGTGTATCGTACAGTGTTCGGCACGTGGAGGCTCCGAAACCGGCACACCTGCCGGAGTCGGCGCGACCGATCGAGTCGCTGGTGCTCGCTGTCGAGCATGTCGCGCGAACCGAGGATAGCGTGGGTACGAACGTTCCCCGAGCGACCGTCCAGCGAATCGTTGGCGAGATCAGGAGACAGGGAGTGTTTTCGGAGGTTTTCGGCCCGCGTGACAATTTTCGGGCGCCGCCGGATCGGGTTCGCCTCGTCGTCACTTTGCGTGAGGACTTCGATCGCCATCGCGTTGCGAACCACTTGCGGACGGTGGCTGCGATGGCCACGGTCTTCGTTTCGACCGTTCTGTTTCCGCTGGAGTACGGCATTTCTCAGGAGATGCAGCTCGACTTCCGATTCCCTGATGGAAACATGGTCACATACGCGTCGAGCACTCGAGTGCGAGTGACGATGACCGACACGACGCGTGACTGGTACTCCGAGATCCGCAGGAGAGCGACGACCCAGAATCTGGTAGCCCTGTTGGCGCGCATCCGGCACGACATGGCGGCATCGTCTGATTGAGGCCCGCGCCGGCCGGTGGCGAGAAAAATGGCCTCGACTTGCCCATCCAGCCTTCCGGTGAATTCTCTGATTGGGGCGCTAGATCATTGAACTATTGTCTGTTTTTCGTAGCCTATTCTTAGTGTCGGGTGCTCTCGCCGCGGCCATCTTGGGGATTGTTTTTTTCGCATTGCGACGTAAGCTTCTCGGCGTTGGTCCGGCGCCGCGACGGATGGTCTGCCCGGCGGCGCGAAGGTGGTCCGCTGGGGCCGGTTGCTGGGTGATGCCGTGTTGGTCGTCATAGTCGGTGGGGGTTTGGTCGGAGCGACGTTGGCTGCGAAGCTGGCGGCCGATGGTCACGACGTTACCCTGGTCGAGCGCGATCCGGCCAAGGTGCGCGAGCTGACCGAAACCCTCGACGTTCAGGTCGTCGAAGGCAACGGTTCGACGGCGCCGTGCCTGCGCCGCGCTGGCATCGAGCAGGCCAGCTTGTTGGTGGCGACGGCCGACCGCGACGAGGTGAACATGGTCGCGGGCTTGCTCGCGACGGCGGAGTTCAACGTGCCGCGCGTCGTCGTGCGCCTGCGCGACAACGGCCACGCCGAGGGGTTTTCGGTGATGGACCGCCTCCACGAGGGCGAGCACGTGCGCGTCAATCCGGAGGCGGCGGCGGTCGATCGCATCGCGACGTTGCTCGAGGTGCCGGGAGCGGCCGACGTCGTTTCACTGATCGACGGGCGCCTGCTGGTCGCCGGTTTTCGCATCGCCGAGTCTTCGGACTTCAATGGCCTGATGCTGTCGAGCATGAAGTTGCTCTTTCCGGCGACGCCGACGCTGGTTGCTGCCATTCAGCGCAACGGCGACTGGATCATCCCACACGGCGACGAAGAAATCGGCGCCGGCGATCTCGTCTACTTCGCGATCGCCCGGCCCGAGCTCGAAGCGGTGTTGACCCTGGTCGGACGCACGGCGCAGGACGAGTCGCACGTCATGATCGCCGGCGCCGGCCGGATCGGGTTGGAGTTGGCGCGGCGCCTCGACAAGGCGGGGATTCACACGGTGCTGATCGAAGAGTCGCCGCACGATGCGCGGCAGGCGGCCGAGGATCTCGGCTCGACGTTGGTGATCACGGGGCAGGTGACGGATCAGGAGCTGCTGGAAGAAGAAGACATCGACCGCGTGTCGACCTTCGTCGCGTTGACGGCCGATCACGAGGTCAACCTGGTCTCCAGCCTGCTGGCCAAGCGCCTCGGTGCCAAGCGCGCGTTTGCCCTGGTCGACAACCCGGCGCTCGCCAACTTGATCGGCGAGGTCGGCATCGATGCGGTCATCTCGCCGCGCCTGTTGGCGGTCGGCCTGGCTCTGCAGCACATTCGCCGCGGCCGGGTGCGCTCGGTCGCCGCGCTGCTCGAGGACAAGGTCGAAGTGGTCGAGGTCGAAGCGGTCGAAGGCAGCAAGCTGACCGCGGCGCCGCTGGCGCGGGTCGGGTTGCCGCGCGGAATCCTCGTCGCGGCGGTCTCGCGCGGCGACCGGCTGCTGGTGCCGGGGGGGGACGATCACGTCGCACCGGGTGACCATGTGGTGTTGATCACGACGACGGCGAACGCCGCCAAGCTGGATGAGTTCTTGGCGCGGCGCTGAGGGCGCCGGTAGAGCACCACCCGCGGATCGCGATGAACATCCTGCTCGACCTCTACGTGCTCGGCTGGCTGGTCGCCCTGGTCGGAGCTTTTCAGCTACCGGCTGCACTGGCGGCGCTGCTCTACGGTGAAGCTGCCTTTCCGTATCTCTTCAGCTCGCTGCTCGCCTTTTCCCTGGGCTTCATCCTGACCCGCGTCACCCGCACGGAGGATCGGCGGCTGCGACCGCGCGACGGCTTTCTCGTCGTCGGCCTGGCCTGGTTCATCGCCTCTCTCGCCGGTGCCTTGCCCTTCGTCTTTTCCGGCCGCCTCGGCTTCGTCGATGCCTTCTTCGAAACCGTCGCCGGCTTCACGACGACTGGCTCGACGGTGATGTCGGGTCTCGAACAGACCGACCGCGCCCTCCTGCTGTGGCGTTCGACGACGCAGTGGCTCGGCGGCATGGGGATCATCTTGTTCACCATCGCCATCCTGCCGCTGCTCGGCATCGGCGGCATGCAGCTCTTCAAGGCCGAGGTCCCGGGCCCGGTGGCCGACAAGGTGCGCCCCCGCCTGGCCGAGACGGCGCGCCGGCTGTGGCTGATCTACGTCGGCCTGACGGCGCTCGAGTGTGCGCTGCTTTGGCTGCTCGGCATGAGCTTTTTCGACGCGCTCTGTCACTCGTTTACGACCTTGGCGACGGGCGGATTCTCGACCCGCGATCTTTCCATCGGCGCCTTCGATTCGGCGGCGATCCAGTGGGTGATCACATTCTTCATGGCTTTGGCCGGCGTCAACTTCGTCATCCACCACCGCTTGCTGAGTGGCCGCTTCGATGCGGTTCTGAAAGACACGGAGCTGCGCTACTACCTCGCCGTCCTCGCCGTCGTCACCCTCGTCACGACGGCGGTCTTGACCGGCAGTGGCCGGCCGTTTGCCGAAGCGCTGCGTCTCGGCGCCTTTCAGGTCGTCTCGTTGATGACGACGACCGGCTACGTCACGGACGACTTCGAGGTGTGGCCGAGCCTGCTGCGAATTCTCTTCCTCGTCCTGATGATCCTCGGCGGTATGGCCGGCTCGACCGCCGGCGGCGTCAAGAGCTTGCGCGCGATCCTCGGTCTGCGCGCCCTGCGTGCGGCGATCGACCGCTTGATTCACCCGCGCGCGGTGCGGCCGGTGAAGTACGGCGGCAAGCCGGTCGCCGACGAGGTACTGGCGGGCATCTGGGCGTTCTTCAGCGCCTACTTCCTCATCGCCATCGCCGTGGCGGTGTTCGTCTCCGCTTTCGGCCACGACCTCGAAACGTCCTTTTCGGCCGCTCTGACCGCCATGGGAAACGTCGGGCCGGGCCTAGGCGCGATCGGCGCGCACGACAACTTCGCGCACTTTCCCGCCGCCGTGAAGATCGTCTTGTCGCTGTGCATGATTGCCGGCCGGCTCGAGGTCTTTACCCTGCTGGTGCTGTTGTCGCCCTCGTTTTGGCGTCGCTAAACCGTCTCTCGCCCTGGCTGAGCCGGCCGGCTATGCTCTGCCGATGGCAAAGAGACGGCTGGCGATTCTCGGCTCCACCGGTTCGATCGGCACGACGACACTCGATCTGGTAGATCGCTTCCGCGACCGCTTTGCCGTCGTCTCTCTGGCCGGTGGGCGCAACATCGAGCGCCTGGCGGAGCAGGTGCGCTCGTTCGAACCCGCCGTCGTGGCGACGGCGAACGAGCAGGGCGCCGAGCAGTTGCGGGCGGCGGTCCCCGACTACGCCGGTGAGATCACCAGCGGTGCCGAAGGTCTCGATCGCGTTGCGACGGCCGACGGCGACCTGCTGATATCGGCTCTGGTCGGCGCTCTCGGTCTGCGCCCGACGCTGTGCGCCATCGAGGCCGGTTTGGACGTTGCCCTGGCCAACAAAGAGTCGCTGGTCGTCGCCGGCGAGTTGGTCAAGCGCGCGGCGGCGCAATCCGGGGTGAACGTCTACCCCCTCGACAGCGAGCACAACGCCATCTACCAGGCGCTGCACGGCCACAATCGCAGCGACGTCAAGCGTATCGTTCTAACCGCGTCCGGCGGACCGTTTCTGCACACACCGGCGGCACAGCTCGAATCGGTAACCCTCGCCCAGGCCCTCCAGCATCCGACCTGGAAGATGGGCGACAAGATCACCATCGATTCCTCGACGTTGATGAACAAAGGGCTCGAAGTGATCGAGGCGTTCTGGTTCTTCGATCTGCCGAGCGACCGCATCGACGTCGTCGTACATCCGCAGAGCATCGTTCATTCCATGGTCGAGTACGTCGATGGCTCGGTCATTGCACAGTTGGGGATCCCCGACATGGCGGTGCCGATCTCCTACATCCTCGGCTACCCGCAAAGGCTGCCTCTGTCGCATCTGCCCTCACTCGATCTCGTGCAGGCGGGGAAACTCGAGTTCTACGCCCCCGACACCGGCAAGTTTCCGTGCCTGCGCCTCGCCTATGATGCCCTGCGCAGTGGTGGTGCGGCGCCGGCCGTTCTCAACGGCGCCAACGAAACGGTCGTCGCCTCCTTTCTCGACGGACGCATTCGCTACGTCGACATTCCGCGTATTCTCGAGGAGGTGCTCGGCGAACACGCGGCGGTCGAGAAGCCTTCTCTGGCGCAACTCATGGAGGCAGATCGCTGGTCACGGGAGGCGGCGGCGCGGCGTGCCGCCTGAGGAGTGAGTACCGCGGAAACCTGGAATTACCGTTGTGCAGGTGGTAGCAACGGGGGTTCTGGAGGTGTTGGGACGGTGAACGAACGAGAGATTGCTTCCTTCAAGGATCTGTTGGAGGGCCGCCGCCGCGGCCTGCTCGATGGCGCTGGTGAAACCGTACACCGCATGACCGCCGGCAAGGAGAACTTTCCCGAGCCGGTCGACCGCGCTGCTCTCGAGGCAGATCGCAACGCAACCCTCCGCATCCGCGATCGCGAGCGCAAGCTGATTGCCAAAATCGACGAGGCTCTCGAGCGTATCGATCAGGGAAGCTACGGAATCTGCGAAGAATGCGGCGAGCCGATTGGCGCCGAGCGGTTGCGGGCGCGGCCGGTGACGACGCGGTGCATCGAGTGCAAGAACGAGCAGGAGCGCAAGGAAAAACGAACGTGAACCCGCCCGGTGCGACTCTACAGCCGGGGTGCCCGCCGCAGCAAGCACCCCGGTCGCGCAGTGGAGCCGATGGGAGTTGAACCCACGACCTCTGGAGTGCGATTCCAGCGCTCTCCCAACTGAGCTACGGCCCCGGAGTGTCTTCGGGATTAACCGATTCGCCCTGCCGTGGCAACATCCCGCATATCTGCCCGTAGATCGGATGGATCCGCCGCGTCGCACCTTCGAAGTTGCTGCGGTGTCGCGACAGCCGTAGACTCACTCGCATGATCTACCGGTTGATCTCGTCGTTGCTCCTGCTCGGCGCCAGCGCCGCGCCCGGCCAGTCCAGCCCATCTGAGCTGGTACGGGTGCCCCTGCTAGGTGTGGCTGAGATCGATGGTGAGCAGCGCGTGCAAGTGGTGACGTGGACCTACGAAAAGAACGGCAAGGTCGTTGAATCGAAGGTCCTGCCGCGGCAGGCGCGATGGACGCGCATCTCGACGAGTGTCAGCGGTCTCATGGTGCATGTGCCGACGGAACCGATCGGCATCCGAATCGGTCACGATTTGCAGCGCATCTTCGACGAGCCGATCCTGGTCGACACCGACCAGTTGATTCGCTGCTCGTGCAACATGCGCGAGGACTGCGCAACTGGCAAGAAGTTCCACTGCGAAATCGAAGGGTACTTCGAACGAGGCCGAGAGGGGAAGCCGGGCTGATGTCGCGATCGGTGCAGCGTTCGGCCGTCTTTGCGGTCTGTCTGCTCGTGTGGTCTCCCGCCGCGTCGGCGAAGTTGTGTGGCGACGACGTCGATGGGCAGGATGTCGCCTGCGAGTGCGGCGACGTTCTCGTCAGCGACGTCGTTTTGGCCGACGACCCAGTTGCCGCACGCGTTTGCCAGGGCGACGGCTTGCGCATCCGCGCTGCCACCCAGACTGCGATCACGATCGATCTCGCCGGTCGGACGCTGCGCGGCAGCGGCCGCGGTGATGGGCTGTTGATCATCTACGGCGGCGACGGCGGCGCTCGCATCACCAGCTCCCGCGGTGCCGCCCGGGTGGAGGCGTTTGGCGACGGGATTTCGGCGCCCGGCATACACCGGCTCTCGTCGTTGGAGAACGTCATCGTCAGCGACGTCGAGCGCGATGGCATTCGCGTTCGCGGGCCGGCCTATACGATCCGCCACACCAAGGTCGTCGGCGCCGGCCGCGACGGCTTTTCGCTGGCCGGCCGCGGCTATCGGGTAGCGGCGAGCGAGAGCAGCGGCAGCGGCCGGCATGGTTTCCTGGTGATGGGACACGGCGGCAACTTCGAGAACGACACGCGCGCGCTCGACAGCGGCGGCTTCGGCTTTCAGGTCGCGGGTGGAGGACACCACTTGATCGGGTGCCGGGCGTTGCGCAGCGCCAAGAACGGCATCGAGCTCGTCGCCAGTGACGTGACGGTGGAATCGTGCGCGGCGGAAGACAATCTGGGCGGCGGTATCGATGGACATGGCATGCGGTTGAGCCTGAGCAACAACCGCGCCCGCGGCAATGCGGAGCACGGCATCAACGTGCGCGGCGGCGTCACCGACGGCGGTGGCAATGGCGCCGCTGGCAACGGCCTGGCGCCGGGCGGCACCTGGGTGCAGTGCCTGCTCGCCGGTACACCGTGTCGCTGAGCCGCCGCTCCGTCCCGTCCTCTGCCAACACCCCTTGCGCTACGACGTTCAGGGTGATTTCACTTCCGCTCTTTGCGGACGCAGCACGACCATGGAGTGCACAATGAAGCTAGACGTATCTTCGACCGACCTTTCTCACTTCGAGGGCGACCTGCTGGCGATTCCAGTTTACGCCGGTAAACTGGACGAAGCGCCTTTCAAAGACGTCGACGACGCGCTCAACGGCCGGCTGACCAAGTTGGCCGATCTCGAATCGTTCGAGGGCAAGAGCGAGCAGCTCCTCATCTACAACCCCGATGGCAAGCTCGGTGCCGGGCGCGTTGCCTTGATCGGTATTGGCGAACGCAGTGAATTCTCGCCGGCCGATGCCCGCATGATCAGTGTTGCCGCCGTGCGCGCCGGTCAGAAGTGCAAAGCCAAGATGATCGGCATCGCCATGCCGCGCACCCCGCGTTCTCGGCAGGACGCCGTCGTCGAGTGCCTCGCCAAGGGCGCGGCGCTGGGCGCGTACTCGTTCGACACCTACAAGAAAGACGCGAAGACGAACTCCCTCGAAGAGGTGGTCGTCGTTTCGAAAGATCTCGCCGGCGCTCGCCGGCGCGGTGCCAAGGCGTTGCTCGAATCGGGATCGCGCGCCGGCGCGGCGGTGAACCGGGCGCGCGATCTCGTCAACGGCCCGGCCATCGACGTGACGCCCGAGCACATTGCCGGTGTTGCCAAGGAGATCGCCAAGGAGCACGGCCTCAAGATCAAGGTGCGCAAGCGGGCCGAGTGCGAGAAGCTCGGTATGGGGCTGTACCTGGCGGTGGCACAGGGGGCGGAGCGCGAACCGTGCTTCATCCACATGACCTACGAGCCGCGCGGGCGCATCGTGCGCACCGTCGGTCTCGTCGGCAAGGGGGTGACCTTCGACTCCGGCGGGTTGTCACTCAAGCCGGCCAAGGCGATGGAAGAAATGAAATGCGACATGGCCGGCGGTGCGGCGGTGATCTCCGCAATGGCCGCGATCGCCGCCGCGAAACCGCCGGTGCGCGTGCATGCGGTTTGTGCGGCGACGGAGAACATGCCCTCGGGCGCGGCCTATCGGCCGGGGGACGTCTTCAAGGGAATGAACGGGCGCTCGGTGGAGGTTCTCAACACCGACGCCGAAGGAAGGTTGACTCTCGCTGACGCGATTCACTTCATCGACAAGCAGGAGGTGGACGAGATCATCGAGCTGTCGACACTGACCGGTGCCTGCATCGTCGCGCTCGGCAAATACACCGTCGGTGCGATGTCGGAGAACGACGCTTTGGTCAAGCGCGTCCTTTCCGCCGCCGGCACGGCGGGTGAAGATCTCTGGCGCCTACCGCTGGTACCGCGCATCGCCAAGGAGCTGAAGAGCGAAGTCGCCGACTGCAAGAACATCGGTGGTGGCTACGGCGGCGCCATCAGCGCCGGTCATTTCCTCGTGCCCTTTGCCCGCGACACGCCCTTCCTCCACCTCGACATCGCCGGCCCGGCGTTTTCCGACGGCCCCTGGGGCGTGCATCCGAAAGGCGGCACCGGTGTCGGCGTGCAAACCCTGGTCGAGTACGTCACCCGCACCGTCCCGGCGACGTTTGGCAAGGGGAAGAAGAGGTGAATGGTGAATGGTGATTCGTGACTGGTGAATGATTGATGGTGACTGGTGATTGGTTGCCAGCCACGAATCACCAGTCACGATTCACGATCCACCAATCACCAATCACCACTCAACAATCACGAATCACCACTCACCAATCACCAATCACGAATCACGAATCACCACTCACCTCCAGTGCCAGCTCGGCCGTGAACGGAGCCTGATCCGGCAGCTCATCGACACTCGTACCGTAGACGTTGGCGAGAAAGGCGAGCGAGCCCTCTTCGTCGAAGCCGACCAGCTCGATCAGCAGGTCGACGACATCGCGAACGGAGATGGTCCCCTCGACGTCGAGTGATTGTGCGAACGCCTGCTCGACGAAGGCGCCGCTGAAGGTGACGTCGCTGAGACCGATGAAGCGTGGTGTTCCGTCGCCGCCGACGAGGCCAACCAACTGCATGCGCATGCCGACCGGCTGGCTGGTCAAGACACCGCCGGCGACGTCGATCTCGCTGACGACGACGTCGTCGAAGCGAAAGCGCTCGCGGCCCGTTACGTCGGTCGCCAGGGCCATGGTGTTGCCGGTCACGGCGAAGTAGAAGGCGGGCGCGACGCCGCGGATGAATTCCACCGCGACCGGATCGCTGGGGTGGCTCAGGGTGAGCGATGCCGGCGCCGCCGTCGCGCGCGATGCCGTGCGGGCAACCGCGCCGGCCAGGCTGATCGGCGTGCCGCCGAGCTCGAGACGGCCGGCGATGGGAAAGATCCCGGCGCTCGAGTAGATGTGCTGGAGAACCGAAGGGTCGACGATCGTGCCGTCGCCGAGATCGACCTCGGCGGCCAGGTTGCCGGCGTCGGGCCAGTCGATGTCGAGTGGTGTGCCGGGGTCGGCGAACACCGGTGTGAGCGACACCTGGTTGGGATCTTCCATTTCCCCGGCGAGGACGTCAGATGCGCGTTGCTGGCGCACGGTCCAGTACGTCATCAAGTGCGTCTTGGTGTGGACCCGATACTCATAGGTCGTGCCGTTGTCGACGGCGGTGTCGGCGGTGAGACCGCCGCCGTACACCTGCTCGGGCGGGTAGCGGTAGGCTGCCTCGCGGCGGCGGATGACGGTCTCCGCCTCGCTCATCATCGCCGCGGCGCGGTCGATGAAGGGCTGGGCCGGCGCTGCCGGATCGTCAGCGCCGGCCATCTCGGCGGCGCCGAAGACGAGCATTGCTTCGTAGAGCTCGGCGGCGTGTGCAGCGCGCAGCGCGTTGATCTCGATGCCGTCGATGATTTCGGCGAGCCACGGGCGTCCGGGTGCCGGCACGTCGCCTTCGACGCTGCGCAGGCGGGCTAGCCAGTCGGCGTTGGCGCCGGCCGCTGCGCGCAAGGCCGCGAGGTCGGTGTCGCGAAAGTGTTGCGCTTCGTCGTCCGTCCAGCTCGCCACCTCGGCAAAGGTGACCGGCTGCGGGTGAAAGGTGAAACCCGCTCGTTCGGAAAGCTCTTCGGCCGGGTCTTCGCCGGAGAAGTAGGAGTACAACCCACCGGCCTGTCCGGCGTAGTCGGCGCGCTCGAGAAAGAGCTCCCACTGGTGGTCGATCAGCTCTCGTAAGACAGCGATCGTCTCATCGCGCGCCGCGCAGCTCTGCGGCCACACGGCCGGATCACAGAGCGGGTCGGCGATCTCACCTAGCACGGCTTCGAGAGGAATGTCGACGTTCCAATGCCACATGCCGACGCCGTAGTCCTGTTGCCAGTATCCCCACTCGTGACCGCTGTTGAACTGCTTGTGCCGGCGCAGCGTGCCACCTCGGTTCTCCAGCAGCGGTGCAACCAGCGCGACGTCGCGCTGCCGGGTCGCCAGATAGAGCGGCAGGTAGACGGGCACCGGGTTGTCGTAGGAGAGCCACCAGGAGCTTTCGGGAAACCACTCGAGCGGCCGTCCCGCGGCGGATGCGCGCTGCATCAGGCAGAGCTTGTGAGCGAAGCTCATCTGGTTGTACACCGGCGCCGGTCCTTCGAGCGGCGGCAGCATTACCGTGTGCACCGAGATTCCCAGGCGCGGATCGGTGTGAAAGGCGAGATCGTAGTAGTCGCTGACACCGCGGTCGTTGGTGCCCGGCGGGCAGCCGAGATCGTCGAAGTTGTCGACCGCCTGGCCGCCGCTGATGTGGTTGTTGATGATGACGGCGACGTCGGGCCGCAGCTCCAGGGATTTTTGTCCGGCCCAGTCGATCCACTGCACGGTTTCGACGTCGGGCGTGACCGACACTTCCGTCGGTCCGAAGTGGATGCCGAGCTGAGTCGCGTCGGGTCTCGCCGCCAGGCGTTCCTCGACCAGCGTTTCGATCTGCTCCCGCACCGGGATCGGCGAGGAGGGGTCGATCTGCGGCCGGCCGCCCTGTTGGACGTTGTGCAGGGTGATGCCGGTGCTGTGAGACATTCCGAAGAGGACGCGCAGCTCCTCGAGCTCGGCGACGCGCCGGGCGCGCGACTCGGCCGACGAAACGCCGCGTCCGGCGCCGCGAAACGACTCACCGCGGTTCTTGAGGATCCACTCCAGTGCGCGTTCCGCTTCGTCGATGGGGAAGTCGCCGTCGGAGAACGCCTCCAAATGCTCGAGCGGGTGGGCGCCGTGGAAGGTGAAGCCGCGGAAGCGAAAGTCGGGCGTGTAGTCGTTGCTGACGCCGGCGCCGCTGGTGCGAGCCAGCGCCGTCGCTGCCGCGGCGCGCTGTCGCACCTGGTGCAGCGGCAGGCGCGGCACCCACTCTTCCTCGGGATGGAAGAAACGCACGCCGAGGCGGCGCAGCAGCTCGTAGACGGCGTATTGACGCGCCAGCTTGCCGTCGCCGGCGAGCAGCACGACGGTGGCACCGCGGTCGTCCCCGACCAGAGAGTTGGGAAAATCGCCTTCGTCGGTGACGAGCACGCGAAAGCCACCGTTGGCGAGGGAGACGACTTCGCCGCGCCGAACGCGCTCGGGTGCGAGCATTTCGGCGTCGAGGACGACGACCAAGCCGGCGCTGGCGCGCTCTGCGCGGTCGAGGATTTCCGCCATCGATGCGCCGGCCGGCAGCCTGT
Organism: uncultured Binatia bacterium (SeqCode); assembly: GCA_965216585.1. Taxonomy (GTDB): domain Bacteria; phylum Desulfobacterota; class Binatia; order HRBIN30; family CADEER01; genus CADEER01. The sequence goes on from CBDCGC010000003.1 coordinate 4,364,963, forward strand.
GCACGGCCGGGCGGACTCCGGTGATGCGTTCGAGGTAGTCGCCGGACGTCGCCACCAGGCGGTCGCGCAGCGCATCGCCCTCATCGGCGGCGACGACGAGCACGGCACTCTTCTCGACCGCGGTGATGGTTCGCGTCGTGTCGTCGTTGCAGGCGGCGATCCACGAGATCGCGGCGAGAAGGGCGCAGAGAGTTCGCTTTGCGTCGGGCATCTTCGTCCTCATCACGGAGAACGGACTCTTAACCACGGAGGTGCACTCAGGTCCACGGGGAATGATTCTCAACCACGGAGATGCACTCAGGGCTTCGGGGAAAAGATCTCGACCACGGAGGTTTCGCGGAGGTCCACGGAGAAGGGGTTCTCGACCGCTGAGATGCACTCAGGGCTTCGGGGAAAAGATCTCAACCACGGAAGAGTGCACTCAGGTCTTCAGGGAAGAGATCTCAACCACGGAGATCCACGGAGGTCCACGGAGAAGAGACTCCCATTGCTACGGAAGACTGGACAGACATTCCCCCTCCTTGCCGAGGAGGGGGCAGGGGGTGTTTTTCAGGGACCCCCGAGAAGAGAATTCTCTTTCACGGCGTTTCGGTGTTTCGGTGTTTCGGTGTTTCGGTGTTTCGGTGTTTCAACGTGGAGCCCGCGTCTTCGGGGTGGTGCGTTCGGCTTACCCCTCGGCGGCGGCCGGGTGATCGACGACGCCGATGTCGGCGCTGTCGGAAGCGGGGGATAGCGCCTCGCCGCTGCTGCGGAACTCGATGACGCCGTCGTCGATGCGTCCCAGGCCGATCATCGCCCGGTCGAGGAGGTAGTTCTGATAGAGCCGCCACGGTCGCTTCGATCCTTGCTTGGGGAAGAGGTGCAAGGAGCGCTGGATGTAGCCGGAGCTGAAGTCGACCCAGTTTTCCTCTTCGACCGTCGGGTCGTTGCGCCGCGGCGTGCACAGCTCGTAGTCGTTCTCTTTCATGTAGTTGAGCAGCCGGCAGACGTACTCGCAGGTGAGGTCGCACTTCAGCGTCCACGAGGCGTTGGTGTATCCCATCGCGAACGCCGAGTTGGGCACGTCCTGGAGCATCATCCCCTTGTAGCTCATCTTACTCCCCGGCTCGACGGCAACGCCGTCGACGTCGGTTTCGATACCGCCCATCGACTGCAGCTCGAGGCCGGTCGCGGTGACGATGACGTCGGCTTCGAGCTCTTCGCCCGACTGCAACGCGAGTCCCGTTTCGGTGAACGTCTCGATGTGATCGGTGACCACCGAGGCGCTTCCCTCGCGAATCGAAGCGAAGAGATCGCCCTCGGGGACCAGACACATGCGCTGATCCCACGGGTTGTAGCGCGGGCTGAAGTGGGTCTTCACGTCGTAGTCGGGCCCCAGCTCTTTGCGCACCTGGTCGAGAATCGCTTTGCGGACCATCTTGGGGCGTTTGCGCGACAGGTTGAAGAAGAAGAGATTGAGCAGCACGTTCTTCCAGCGGGTGATGGCGTAGGCCAGCTTCTCGGGAACCCGGCTGCGCAGCCAGTTGGCCAGCGAATCCTCGGAGGGTCGCGCGACCATGTAGGTCGGCGAACGCTGCAGCATGGTGACGTGCGCTGCCTTCTTTGCCAGCTCGGGCACCAGTGTCACTGCGGTCGCGCCACTGCCGATGACGACGACGCGCTTCCCCTCGTAGTCGATGTCGTCGGTCCAGAACTGCGGATGAACGATGCGGCCGCCGAATTTCTCGACCCCTTCAAAGTCCGGCGTGTAGCCGCGGTCGTATCGGTAGTAGCCGCTGCACATGAAAAGGAAGTTGCAGGAAAAGCGCACCGGCTCCGAGTCATCGTCGCGTTCGACCTCGACCGTCCAGCGCGCCTCTTCGCTCGACCACGACGCCCGCTTCACCATGTGGCGGAAACGGATGTGTCGCTCGACGTCGTACTCCTCGGCCGTCTCGCGCAGGTATTCGAGAATCGAGGGCCCGTCGGCGATCGCTTTGGGATTCGTCCACGGCTTGAACGAATACCCGAGCGTATACATGTCGGAATCGGAGCGGATGCCCGGATAGCGGAAGAGATCCCAGGTACCGCCGAGACGCTCCCTCCCCTCGAGAATCACGAAGCTGCGATCCGGACACTTCTCCTGCAGGTGAAAGGCCGCCCCGATGCCGGAGATCCCAGCGCCGACGACCACGACATCGAAATGCTCAGTCATGACTCATCCGCCATTTCGTACCGTTCTTTCTATAGCATCTCGATCAAGAATTCCGAGACGCCCCAACGAAAGAAGGCCCGGCGACCTGAAATCTGAAACCGTCTTGCGAGTGCCGGGACCGGGGCTCGAACCCGGACGGGACTAAGTCCCAAGGGATTTTAAGTGTTCTCAGGATAAAGCTAACGGCTTAGAATTTTTGAAATTTATTCGCACAACTGCGCAACTGTGTAACTCTATGTGGAAATCCTGGGCCCTTTTTTGGGGTTTTAAAGTTCTTGACGCCCGAGAGGCTCCCGCGGTATGATGAACACATAATAACACAAGTGAATTCAAATGAACCACCTATCGAACGGAGCCTTCAAATGTCTGATACTGAAAGCTTTTCTGTCCGCGTCTCACCGGAAACCCGCGCCAAACTAGATCGGCTTGCGGCCAGTATGGAACGTCCGCGCAGCTATCTCGTCAAAGAAGCGATCAACCAGTATGTGGCCTACCACGGTTGGAAGGCCGAATGGGTTGCTAAAGGGCTTGCGGCGGCCGAGCGAGGTGATTTTCATGACCATGACGAGGTCGTTGGCGCCCTGCGCGCACGCATCAAAGATAAGCGGCCCCCTGGATGAGGCTGCGCTGGACAACACCGGCACGCGAGGATCTGACGGCCATCCTCGACTACATCGCAGAGGAGAATCCTGCGGCGGCGCTGGATGTCTTGGATCAAATCGATCACGCTACCCAGCAGCTCGCGAGTTTCCCACTTTCCGGGCGCATGGGCATCGTTGAGGGCACACGCGAACTCGTCATCCCGGGTCTGCCTTATGTGCTTATCTACCGCACTCCAGATGCCGGGCTCGACATCTTGCGCCTCCTCCACGCAGCGCGACAATGGCCGCCAGGATGAGCCGAAATCAAAGTCACTGCAGTAACGGCGCTGCGATCGATCTCATCAGCGCGGCCGGTGACACCGCAGTTTCCTGAGATCCCCTCGTAAGATGACTTGAGTGCATCCCTTTGAGACATCCGTAGTTTCCCCAATTGCGGCCCCCAGCCCGGCATGAGACGAAACTGTCAATGGCTTGGAAATTGGATTCGGAGATCGAAGACGTTGATTGGAGTAATGCCTGCTTGGTCGGACAAAGAGGGGCGTGAAAAACTCTGATGCGACTCTGGTGCCGAGCGGATCTTGAGCCGGCGCAGACAAAGCGGCGCGTTCCGGGGAAAAAGGAGCTTGATACACGCGGGAGCGCGGGCTACTTCCCCTTCTCTCAAACCCTCAAATCCACCCACATCAACTGCAGAAGACCCCCCCTTTTTTTCTTGCTTCACAAAGCACCAAGAACTAGGCTAATTGCCGATGGCATACCCTGTTATTGCTTTGATTCTTTTACTTGCCTCGCCTGTTTATCCCGAATGTGCTGGTGATTGCGATGGTGACGGATCAATTGCCGTTGCGGAGCTCGTTCTTGCCGTAAGAATATCGCTTGGAATGAGTCCCATAGGAGTGTGCCGCCGAAGTGATGGTGACATGAACGGTACCGTGTCGATCGGTGAGCTAGTCTCCATAGCGGGAGTTGCCCTCAATGGATGCACCTCATCAGAGCCGACGCCAACGACAATGCCCGTGTTTCCGACTCCGAGCCTAGACCGTGCTGGAGAATGTGAACCGTGCAATTTTTTCGCTCTTTTTGCTTGTCGTATGCAGTGCGAAGCGTCTTACTGTAGACCACGCCCGACCACGCCAGAGTGCAGATCTGCCTGCCGCGCAAGTTGCCAGCCCTGTCAAGATGGGCTTTCGTGCCTAGAACACCTCATTGGGCCAAACCCCTGCGGGGATGTAACCGGTGCATGCTTCCCATAATGTGACACGCTGTTGGTTAGCTTTGAAGCCCGTTGAAAGAAGAGGGCGGTGTGCGAGGGTTTCCGGGTCAGAGCAAGGCGCGAAACCGGAGGTAAAGTCAAAGCTTTTTTGAGTTGAGGATTTCGCAACGCAGAGGGACGTAGCTCTGGCACCAAAACCGCTCACAGCGTGCATCCTGTTTTTCAACGTACGGTTAGGCCAAGATGCAGTTCCGGAGGTTGTCGCATGCTATACTTAACTTGCTTTCTTGCCGTAGTGTTTTTGGTTCTGAACCCTACAGTTTCTCATTGTCAGGCATATTCGTTTGCTAATGACCCGGTTTTTTCCTCGAATGTTACAATCTCATATGACAACTCCACTGTGCCAAGCACTTTCGCATATTCGTTTGCTAATGACCCGGTTTTTTCCTCGAATGTTACAATCTCATATGACAACTCCACTGTGCCAAGCACTTTCGCAGTGCCTACTGGTGCCTCTAGGCCCGGAGTCCTAACCGGTGGTGGCGCAACGACATCTGGCGGCGGCACCAGCCAAGGATTCAGTTGCCAAGGGGGTAGCATTGGCGTAACCGCCACATGTGCGCCGTCTTGTGCCGTACCTCCCGCGGGTGCGATATCCGACTGGACGTCTCTATTCGTGGTCGAATACGGTCTCCAGATCGACAATACCTGGAAGGACTATGAGTTTGACGGTACGCCTGCGACCAGAGACGACGTGCTGGTGTACGTTCGCGATTGGTTCAAGACAGTCCATTCGGTTCTCAAGAGAGTGATGATGACGGCGACGTCGGGCCGCAGCTCCAGGGATTTTTGTCCGGCCCAGTCGATCCACTGCACGGTTTCGACGTCGGGCGTGACCGACACTTCCGTCGGTCCGAAGTGGATGCCGAGCTGAGTCGCGTCGGGTCTCGCCGCCAGGCGTTCCTCGACCAGCGTTTCGATCTGCTCCCGCACCGGGATCGGCGAGGAGGGGTCGATCTGCGGCCGGCCGCCCTGTTGGACGTTGTGCAGGGTGATGCCGGTGCTGTGAGACATTCCGAAGAGGACGCGCAGCTCCTCGAGCTCGGCGACGCGCCGGGCGCGCGACTCGGCCGACGAAACGCCGCGTCCGGCGCCGCGAAACGACTCACCGCGGTTCTTGAGGATCCACTCCAGTGCGCGTTCCGCTTCGTCGATGGGGAAGTCGCCGTCGGAGAACGCCTCCAAATGCTCGAGCGGGTGGGCGCCGTGGAAGGTGAAGCCGCGGAAGCGAAAGTCGGGCGTGTAGTCGTTGCTGACGCCGGCGCCGCTGGTGCGAGCCAACGCCGTCGCTGTCGCGGCGCGCTGTCGCACCTGGTGCAGCGGCAGGCGCGGCACCCACTCTTCCTCGGGATGGAAGAAACGCACGCCGAGGCGGCGCAGCAGCTCGTAGACGGCGTATTGACGCGCCAGCTTGCCGTCGCCGGCGAGCAGCACGACGGTGGCACCGCGGTCGTCCCCGACCAGAGAGTTGGGAAAATCGCCTTCGTCGGTGACGAGCACGCGAAAGCCACCGTTGGCGAGGGAGACGACTTCGCCGCGCCGAACGCGCTCGGGTGCGAGCATTTCGGCGTCGAGGACGACGACCAAGCCGGCGCTGGCGCGCTCTGCGCGGTCGAGGATTTCCGCCATCGATGCGCCGGCCGGCAGCCTGTGCACGGCCGGGCGGACTCCGGTGATGCGTTCGAGGTAGTCGCCGGACGTCGCCACCAGGCGGTCGCGCAGCGCATCGCCCTCATCGGCGGCGACGACGAGCACGGCACTCTTCTCGACCGCGGTGATGGTTCGCGTCGTGTCGTCGTTGCAGGCGGCGATCCACGAGATCGCGGCGAGAAGGGCGCAGAGAGTTCGCTTTGCGTCGGGCATCTTCGTCCTCATCACGGAGAACGGACTCTTAACCACGGAGGTGCACTCAGGTCCACGGGGAATGATTCTCAACCACGGAGATGCACTCAGGGCTTCGGGGAAAAGATCTCGACCACGGAGGTTTCGCGGAGGTCCACGGAGAAGGGGTTCTCGACCGCTGAGATGCACTCAGGGCTTCGGGGAAAAGATCTCAACCACGGAAGAGTGCACTCAGGTCTTCAGGGAAGAGATCTCAACCACGGAGATCCACGGAGGTCCACGGAGAAGAGACTCCCATTGCTACGGAAGACTGGACAGACATTCCCCCTCCTTGCCGAGGAGGGGGCAGGGGGTGTTTTTCAGGGACCCCCGAGAAGAGAATTCTCTTTCACGGCGTTTCGGTGTTTCGGTGTTTCGGTGTTTCGGTGTTTCAACGTGGAGCCCGCGTCTTCGGGGTGGTGCGTTCGGCTTACCCCTCGGCGGCGGCCGGGTGATCGACGACGCCGATGTCGGCGCTGTCGGAAGCGGGGGATAGCGCCTCGCCGCTGCTGCGGAACTCGATGACGCCGTCGTCGATGCGTCCCAGGCCGATCATCGCCCGGTCGAGGAGGTAGTTCTGATAGAGCCGCCACGGTCGCTTCGATCCTTGCTTGGGGAAGAGGTGCAAGGAGCGCTGGATGTAGCCGGAGCTGAAGTCGACCCAGTTTTCCTCTTCGACCGTCGGGTCGTTGCGCCGCGGCGTGCACAGCTCGTAGTCGTTCTCTTTCATGTAGTTGAGCAGCCGGCAGACGTACTCGCAGGTGAGGTCGCACTTCAGCGTCCACGAGGCGTTGGTGTATCCCATCGCGAACGCCGAGTTGGGCACGTCCTGGAGCATCATCCCCTTGTAGCTCATCTTACTCCCCGGCTCGACGGCAACGCCGTCGACGTCGGTTTCGATACCGCCCATCGACTGCAGCTCGAGGCCGGTCGCGGTGACGATGACGTCGGCTTCGAGCTCTTCGCCCGACTGCAACGCGAGTCCCGTTTCGGTGAACGTCTCGATGTGATCGGTGACCACCGAGGCGCTTCCCTCGCGAATCGAAGCGAAGAGATCGCCCTCGGGGACCAGACACATGCGCTGATCCCACGGGTTGTAGCGCGGGCTGAAGTGGGTCTTCACGTCGTAGTCGGGCCCCAGCTCTTTGCGCACCTGGTCGAGAATCGCTTTGCGGACCATCTTGGGGCGTTTGCGCGACAGGTTGAAGAAGAAGAGATTGAGCAGCACGTTCTTCCAGCGGGTGATGGCGTAGGCCAGCTTCTCGGGAACCCGGCTGCGCAGCCAGTTGGCCAGCGAATCCTCGGAGGGTCGCGCGACCATGTAGGTCGGCGAACGCTGCAGCATGGTGACGTGCGCCGCTTTCTTCGCCAGCTCGGGCACCAGCGTCACCGCGGTCGCGCCACTGCCGATGACGACGACGCGCTTCCCCTCGTAGTCGACGTCGTCGGTCCAGAACTGCGGATGAACGATGCGGCCGCCGAATTTCTCGACCCCTTCAAAGTCCGGCGTGTAGCCGCGGTCGTATCGGTAGTAGCCGCTGCACATGAAAAGGAAGTTGCAGGAAAAGCGCACCGGCTCCGAAGCGTCGTCGCGTTCGACCTCGACCGTCCAGCGCGCCTCTTCGCTCGACCACGACGCCCGCTTGACCATGTGGCGGAAACGGATGTGTCGCTCGACGTCGTACTCCTCGGCCGTCTCGCGCAGGTATTCGAGAATCGAGGGCCCGTCGGCAATCGCCTTGGGATTCGTCCACGGCTTGAACGAATAGCCGAGCGTATACATGTCGGAATCGGAGCGGATGCCCGGATAACGGAAGAGATCCCAGGTACCGCCGAGACGCTCGCGCCCCTCGAGAATCACGAAGCTGCGATCGGGACACTTCTCTTGCAGGTGATAGCCCGCGCCAATCCCAGAAATCCCAGCGCCGACCACGACAACGTCGAAATGCTCAGTCATCACTCACCCGCCATTCCGTACCATTCTTTACTATCGCACCCCGCAGCGAATTCCGAGCCGGCCTCGAAAGAAGTCCGAGCAGCGGTGAGCATGAGACTTGGAGCCTGAAACTGCTTTTGATGCCGGGAGCGGGGCTCGAACCCGCACGGAGCTAAGCTCCAAGGGATTTTAAGTCCCTTGTGTCTGCCAGTTCCACCATCCCGGCGCAGTAGGGATTTCAGCTACTTGGCCTTCTCGGAAGCATCCTCAGCTCCCGTTTTGTCGGCGATTGTGCCCGATATTGTGCCCGCGGCCAAATTGAGACGGCAGGCTACCTTCTTTGCGCTTGCCATCGCATCCGCCCAACTCGGCGAACGGCCCGCCACCGAGGCAGATCAGAACTGCTTGCCCAACCCCGCTTGCTTGAGAACGCCGTTGGCCGTGTGTCTCGACAGGATTTTTCCATCGACGACGAAACGACGACCGGAGATCGGGCTGGACCAGATCTCATGGTCGCCCTTGCCCTGCCGCTCGAATCGACAACCTGCGTCGATAAGGATCCGCTTCAACTGCGGCGTGTAGTTGGCCACTCGGACTAAGCGACCGCTCGAGGCCCCTCGACGCGCTCGGCACTGACGCGAAACGAGGCCAGGCGAGCAGCTTCCGACGACAGGACACCATTCTGCTCCAGCAGCTCGGGAACCAGGACGCGCAGCTTCTCCACCAGCCCGTCCAACGTCCCGGCTTCGGTCGCGAGTCCCGGAACTTCGTCACTGGTCGCGCACCACACCTTCGCCTCGTCATCCCAGTCGGCTCTGACGTCGTACACCTTCCCGGCCATTCGCATTCTCTACCACGATCGCGCCCAAATCCGAAGCGAGCATCCCATGATGGCGGCGGGTTCCGGGCGACGCCGGGTGCGCCGAGAATCGGGACCGACTGTGCCCGTATTTGTGCCCGCAGGCGCCCCATCACCGCCCCACGCCGCCACATAAGATCACAGGAACGGTGGGCGGAAACCCCTGTAGCACAGGGGCTTCCGCACCGTCTGGAGATTTTACGTCCCTTGCGTCTGCCAATTCCACCATCCCGGCGCGGTGTCTGAGGTAGTACCACAGATGCGCCGTTCGCTCATGGGCTGATGAGGTGGAGGTTCTCTTCGGTCGCGGTGGCGACGGCGTCGACTTTGATCTTGGTGTCGAAAGTGACCAGGCGGGCATGGTGCGCGGCGGCCAGGGCGAGCAGGTAGGTATCGGTAATTTGCCGGTGCCCCTGGATGTAGCGCCAACGGAACGTGGACTCCTCGGCAATCGATACGTCGCTCGCGAGGAAGTAGTGGTTGCCGCTGTCGCGGAAGAGTCGCAATCGCTGAGCGGCGTCGGCTGCGGTTGTCGTCGAGCCCGGATAGCTCGGGTTGCTCAGCACCCTGACCAGTCCGTTTTCGGTAACGGCGCAACTAGCCCATCCCGATTCGCAGCCATCGCTCAACCATGTGTGAGCGGTTTCGTGATGGGTGTGGGCAGGGTCGAAGAGGGCGACGAGGACGTTGGTGTCGAGGAGACCAATCAGCGGGAAATCACTCTTCATCGCGAATGCGGTTTACGTCGTGCATCGTCGCCAGTGATCCGCTGCCTGTTGGCAACAACGGGACACCGTTGCGGATCTCCGCCCTAGGCTTCGCCTGCAAACTCTGCCGGGCCAAGTCGGAAATGATCCGGCCGGCCGGCTTTTTCTGGAGTGCCCCGATCTCTTTCGCGGCCTGCAGCACGTCATCGTCAATGTCCAGGGTCGTTCGCACCCAGTGAGCATCAATCATCGAACATCAGATGTCAAGCGCGTCGTCAGGATCTTAGGAGCGCCGCCGCTGCCCCGCCTCTGCCTGCGAGCGCGCTTGCCCATGGCGGGGGGAGCGGCCCGACTCTGGTCAGGTGATGTGCGTTCTCGCCCGGTCGGGCTCGATCCTCCTGCAATCCCCCGGAAATCCTCCTTTCCCCCTCCGATTTGCCGGCGCCGGGATTGGTAGCCTCCGGTCACCTGGTCGCAGAGGTGAAGTGTACGCGGCCCGAGGAGGAGAACGATGTCTCGACTAGCAACGATCTCAGTGATTCTTGCCCTCACTTTCTGCGGCTCGGCGACTATCTCGCACGGACTGTGCTTCCCTCTGGGCCCCCCGTTCGGAACGCAGTGTTGTGAGCACGAGGAGTGCGGGACCGAGGAATTCTGCGCCTTAGGGACCTGTCTTCCAGTCCCACAAGGAGAGCTTGAGTGCAGGCTCAACTCAGATTGCCCGGTAGGGCAACATTGCCAGAATGCGCGGTGCGTAGCCGAGTGCCGAACCGATGAGGACTGCGCGGACGGAGTCGAATGCCAGAGCGGCCGGTGCAACTGGGACAACGATGATTGTTACATTCACACCGATTGTGCTTCAGGGGAGGTTTGCGATGCCGGCGAATGTATCGAACCGGAGTGTTTGGCCGATCTATTTTGTCCCTTAGCTCGATTATGCGTCAACTACCAATGCGTCCCCGACGGAGACAGTGACCGCGACTACGACGGCGTACCGGATGCGGTCGATAACTGCCCCTACGACATCAACCCCGGTCAGGATGACAACGATCGAGACGGTCTAGGTGACGTGTGCGACCCCAACGACGACGACGACTGGTTGCCGGACGACCAGGACAATTGCCCCTATACCTATAACGCAGACCAAAGTGACCGGGACGGGGATGGCGTTGGGGATCGGTGTGAGAACTGGGATGACGAGGATGGTGACGGTCATATCTTCACAGACAACTGTCCCAATGTTCCCAACGATCATCAAGTCGATACTGATGGTGACAACTGGGGCGATGAGTGTGACCCGGATGCTGACCACGACGGAGTTCGCAACAACCACTACGACTATTTTTCGGGCGAGCCTGTCAGAGTTGGGGGAAGTGACAACTGCCTGACTGTGGCAAACCCTCTGCAATCGGACTTTGACGATGATGGGCGGGGGGACCTCTGCGATCCGGACTATCTTGCCCATGGTCCTAGCCGCGACGGGTTACGTGCGGAGGGCGACTATGACGGTGACGGAGTCGGCGATCGTGAAGACAACTGTCCACGTGATGCCAACACCCACCAGACCGATTCCGACGGCGACGGCATCGGCGACGCCTGCGAGCCGGATTCGGATCGCGACGGCTTGCCGGATGACATGGACAACTGTCCGATCCATCCCAATCCGCGCCAGGTCGATCTCGACGGGGATGGGATCGGCGCCGCCTGCGATCCGACGGGTCCGCAGGACGCGGATGGCGATATGGTCATCGACCCGCTCGACAACTGCCCGAGCCTTCCCAACCCGGACCAGCGCGACATCGATCGCAACGGTATCGGCGATCGCTGCGAGTTCGCGATCGTCGCCAACCTGATCGTCGACCGCGACCTCGACGGCGTCAACAACGACGAGGACAACTGCGCCGCCGTCTACAACCCGTTGCAAAACGATGCCGACGATGACGGCACCGGTGACGCCTGTGAGCTCGATCGCGATCTCGACGGCGTGCCCGACGAGTCCGACAACTGTCCGGTGACGCGCAACCCGACGCAGGCCGATCTCGACGGCGACGGTGCCGGCGACGCCTGCGACGAGGACGTCGACAACGACTTGATCCTCAACGACGACGACGTCTGCACCCGCTTCACCGATCCCGACGACGCCTGCAACTTCGACTCCGACAACGACACGATCTTCGATGCCGACGACAACTGCGAGAGCGTCTGGAATCCGGCGCAGATCGAGAGCGACGGCGACGGTGCCGGCGATGCCTGCGACAACTGCCCGGACGCGGTGAACCCCGACCAGGCCGACAACGACGGCGACGGTCTCGGCGACGTTTGCGACGGCGACGACGACAACGACGGCAAGGCCGACATCCGCGACAACTGCCCGCTCGACGCCAACTCCCGGCAGACCGACTGCGACAAGGACAACGTCGGCGACGCCTGCGATCCGGACTTCGTCGACACCGACGGCGACGGCAGGGGCGACCAGTGTGACCGCGACATCGACAACGACGGTGTGCGCAACTTTCGCGACAACTGTGTCACCGTTCCCAACCCCGATCGCAAGGACAGCGACAAGGACAGTATCGGCGACGCATGTGACAACTGCCCGTTCGAGGCAAACGGCAACCAGAGCGACATCGACGGCGACGGCGATGGCGACGTCTGCGACCCCGACATCGACGGCGACGCGGTCGGCAACCAGACCGACAACTGTCCTCTTGCCGCCAACTCCGACCAGGCCGATTGCGACGGCGACGAAGTCGGCGATGCGTGCGATCCCGACGCCAACGACAGCGACGGCGACGGGGTCGACAAGCTGTGCGACAACTGCCCGCAGGACGCCAATCCCGACCAGGCCGATGGCGATCTCGACGGTATCGGCGACGTCTGTGACGACGATCAGGGATTCGTGTTCGGTCAGACCGACGACCCCAGTGATCCGGGAGATTCGAAGGATGACGTCGACGTGGTGACGGTGGCGTTCGACCCCGTCGTCGGGACGGATCTGTCACCTCCTTTGCTCCCCCTGCCGTGACGAGGCGAATTCGAGCTAGACGGGAGATAGACGCATGCTAAGAAGCAAGGACACGCGGCGGGTTCGTTTTGCTGCGCCCGCCGCGCGTCCTTGCGATGATTTGGCGGTTCCCACCTTTCGAGCTGGACGAAGAGCGCTTCGAGCTGCGCTGCAACGGCGAGCTGGTGAAGGTCGAGCCCAAGGTCTTCAGCATGCTGGCGTTGCTGGCCGGCAGCGGTGGGCGGCTGGTCGACAAGCAGGAGCTCTACGATGCACTGTGGCCGGACGAGATCGTTTCTGAGAGCGCTCTCGCCTATTGTGTAAAGGCGGCGCGCCGGGTGTTGCGTTCGGGGGGAGAGGACGCCGTCACCATCAAGGCGGTACACGGCCGGGGGTTCCGCTTTCTCGCGCCCCCCGCCGACGAGGCCGTGGCCGCGGCGGAGGCCGGTGAGGCGGCGCTCTTTCTCGGCCGCCAAGAGGAGCTCGCGCGGATCGACGACCGCGTCGAAGCCGCGGCACAGGGCGCGGCGCAGGTGGTCGCCCTGGCCGGCGTGCCCGGCATCGGCAAGTCCAGCCTGGCGGCGCGCGTCACCAAGGGGGCGCGCAAGCGGGGTTTCGCGGTCGTCTCCGGCAACTGCTACGAAGGTGACGACCCTCCGGCCTTCCAGCCCTGGGCCGACGTCTTTCGCGACTTCGCCGAGAGTCACGATCCGCAGTTGATGCTGGACCTCCTCGGCGCCGGCGCCGCCGACGTGGCGCAGATGAGCCCGTCGCTGCGCAACACCCTGGGGGGGATCGAGACTCTGCCCAGCCTCGATCCCGGTCAGGCGCGAGCCCGCTTCTTCGACAGCGTCGTTGCCTTCCTTGGCGCCGCGGCGGCGAGAAAGCCCCTGGTCGTTCTCTTCGAGGATTTGCACTGGGCCGACCGGGCGTCGCTGCTCTTGCTCGAAACGGTCGCCCACGAGGTGCGCGGCGCGCCGATCGTCTGGGTGCTGACCTACCGCGACATCGAGGTGGACGGCGACGATCGCCTCGCTCAGTTGCTGGTGACACTGCGCCGCGCGTTGCCGTTCGAGGAGGTGCGATTGGACCGCTTGTCGGCGCGGGACACAGCGGAGCTGCTGCGCTCGGTGCTGGACCGGCACGCCGCGACCGACACGGTCGCAGCGCTGGCCGAGCTCAGCGAGGGCAATCCGCTCTTCACCCTCGAGCTGGCCCGCCACGTGGCCGAGGAGGGCGCCGGTGCGCTGGTGTCGGGAGTCGGCACGCAGCGTGGCAAGATCCCGATTCCCGGTGGCATCGCCGGTGTCATCGCCCGGCGCATGCGGCGCTTGAGCTCCGACTGCCGCCGCGTGCTGGCCAATGCAGCGGTCATCGGCAGAACCTTCGCCCTGGCGCAGGTGAGCGAGGTGTACAGCGGCAGTGAAGACGACGTGCTCGATCAACTGGAGGCGGCCATGGCCGCCGGTATCGTCGAGGAATCGCCGGACGGCGAGAGCTACTCCTTTACCCACGTGCTCTTCCGCCAGGCGATGTACGCCGAGCTCGGCGCGGCGCGGCGCGCGCGCATCCACCGCCGCATCGCCACCGGATTGGAGAAGCGCGCTGCGCGCCAGGTTCACCCGCCGCTGGCGGAGCTCGCCTACCACTACTTTCAGTCGATGAGCGGCGATGCCGAACGGGCGATCTACTACAGCACCGCGGCTGCCGCCGATGCAGGCCGGCGCTACGCGCACGAGGAGGCAGCGCGGCTCTATCGCCAGGCGCTCGAGGCGCTCGAGGGCGACACGGAGGACGGCGCGCGACGGCACGAAGTGCAGCGTTGCGACCTCCTGCTCGATCTCGGTGAAGCGCAGTCTCTGGCCGGAGATCCGGGAGGTTCGCGAGAGAGCTACGAACGGGCGGCGGATCTGGCCCGCGAGTTGGACGCGCCGGACCGGTTGGCGCGAGCCGCGTTGCGCGGCTCGGGCAGCATGCTGCAGTCGCTGATCGTCGACGACGCGGCGATCGAGGCGCTCGAAGAAGCTCTCGATTCCTTGCGCCCGGGAGATGCGCAGCTGCGCGCCCGGGTGCTGTCGCGCCTGGCGCTGACGCTCTACTACCACCCGGGCGCCGGACGCGAGCGGCGCCTGTCGCTGAGCGACGAGGCGGTCGACATCGCCCGCGCCGGCGGCGACGTCGAGACGCTCTACTGGGCCCTGATCAGCCGGCACTGGGCCCTGTGGGGACCCGCCAGCGCCCGCCAGCGGCTCGGCGTCATCGATGAGCTCACCGCTCTCGGCGAGTCGCTGGGCTCGCGGGTGATGGCGGCGCGAGCGCAGTCCTATCGCGTCGGTGCCTACCTCGAGCTCGCCGACATGGCCGCCGTCGAGCGCGAGATCGAGGTCGTCAAGGCGAGCGCCGCCGAGCTGCGCATTCCCCTACTGCAGTGGTCGGCCGACTACTTTTCGTCGACGCTCTCTCTGCTGCGCGGTGAGTTTCCGCAGGCGGAAAGCCTGCGTGTGCGGGCGTATGCCAGCGGCGCGCGCACCGAAGTCGACAACGCTTACCTGGTGACGCTGCTGCAGACAGCCAACCGCTGTTACTTGCAGGGGCGCATGGACGAGGTGATTCCCGAGATCGATCCGCTCATCGCGCAGGGGATACCGTTTGCCATTCTGCCCTGTGCGCGGGTCCTGGCGCAGTGGACCGAGGGCCGCGTCGCCGAGAGCCGCGATGGCTTTCGCCAGATCATGGCTCGCGGTCTCGGCGACATTCCCGAGAACAATCTACACCTGACCACCCTGACGCTCCTGGCGGCGCTGGCATCGGCGCTCGGTGAGAAGGATGCGGCCGCCGAGCTTTACGCGGCCATGAAACCCTATGCAGATACGCTGGTCGTCGCCGGCAACGCCACCGCGTGTTCGGGCTCGACACACTATCACCTGGCGCTGTGTGCATGGGCGGCCGGCGACGGCCAAGCCACCCGCGACCACCTGAGCAAAGCGACGGCGGTGCACCGCGAGATCGGTGCGCGGTCGTGGCTGGTGATGTCGCTGTGGGTGCAAGGGCGCATCGAAGAGATCGAAGCCGGTGAGGGCAGGAGCGAAAGCGGCGTCGCCGCCCTCGACGAGGCGCGCGTGCTCGCCGCCGAGATCGGTCTGGACGACACCGCCCGTTGGTTGAGCGGTGACGTGCCCTCGATCGCCGATCGGGCGAAAGCGCGCAAAGCAAAGCGATCGGAAAAAAAGAGACCGCCGGCGCGACGGCGTGCGAATGCGCGGCGATAGTCGGTGGCGGGCGGCGGCGTGTGCGGCGGTCGTCGCAGCGCTGGCCGCCGCCTGCGGTGGTGGGGGAGGCGATTCGGCCGACGGTTTCGTCGCTGCGGATGTTCTCGAGCAGCGCCGCGCCGAGCTGATCGACTTCGTCAGTGCTCGACCCCAGGCCGACCGCTTTCTGCTCTTGGCTGCGCACATCGAACGCGAACGGCGCGACGGCTGGCGGTCCTTCTTGCGGCCGCTGCCGGCGGACGTATGGGACGAGCGGATCGCGCGTATGGATCGGCTCGCCGACAACCGCGACTTTCTCGCTTTCGAGATGCTCGTCGTTCTGGCGCGCTACGGTGACCACGACCTGCTGCCGCGCGCCCTAGTGGAAAAAGCCGAGGCGGCATTGTGGCGCTTCAAGTATTGGTACACCGACCCGACGCCGCCCGGGCGCAGCGACGTCTCGTACTATTGGAGCGAGAATCACCAGATCACCTATCACGTTCTCGAGTACCTGGCCGGGCAGCTCTACCCGCAGGTGCGCTTCGCCGACGGCCGGCGCGGTGTCGAGCTGATCGAGCGCGCCGCGCCGCTGATCGAACGCTGGATCGACCTCCGGGTTGGTTACGGCTTCAGCGAGTGGCACTCCAACGTGTACTACCAGAAAGACCTCAACGCGATGCTGGCTCTCGCTGAGCTCGCCGCCGACGAACGGCTGGCGACCCGCGCGGCGATGGTCGCCGATCTGATCCTGCTCGATTTCGCGCTGCACACGCGCGAGGCGAAGATGGGCGTCACCCACGGGCGTTCGGAAAAAGACGATCAGACCGACGGTCGCCGCGAGGCGACCTGGGGCGCGGTGAAGTTCGTCTTCGACCAGACCGAGCACGGCTACGAATTCATCCATCCCGACGCGATTCTGCTCGCCATCGCCGAACGCTATCGCATCCCGGAAGTGATCCGCCGCATCGGTCGCAGTCGGGAGGCGTTCGTCAGTCGGGAATCGATAGGCATTCCCCTCGTCGAAGATTCCACCGGCGAGCAAACGCCGGCTCCGGCCGGGTTGAGCTACACCGCTGCCGCCGATCTACCGGTGTGGTGGGGAATGGGGGCTTTCGTGACCGCGCCGATCGTTCCCCTGTCGATCGAGACTCTCAACGCCTACGACCTGTGGGAATCACCCTTTTTCGCACCCTTCCGCGAAGTGCGGCCGATTACCGAAGACCCGGTGGCGGCGCAGCAACTGGCGGCGGCGCTGGCGCCGATGGTCAACGAAGGACTGCTGCAGCGAGTCAACACCTACACCTACCGGACGGCGGAGTACATGTTGTCGACGGCTCAGGACTACCGCAAGGGACGGCGCAGCGCCCAGTCGCACGCCTGGCATGCGACGCTCGGTGTCGCCGCCAACGTCTTCACCAACCACCCGGCGACGCCGCCGCTGGCGTCGACCGATTGGGATGCGGATAGGAGGCCCGGTTACTGGACCGGCAGCGCGTCGCTGCCCCGCTCGGCGCAATTCGAGAACGTCGCCATCCACATCTACCACCCGCTCTACGCCTCGAGCACCCCGCCTCCCCTCGATGCCTTTGCCTGGGAGCCCTACACCCACGCCTACTTTCCCCAGGATGCCTTCGACGAGGTCGTGCGGCGCGGCGCTTGGACTTACGGCCGCCTCGGCGACGCGTACGTCGCTCTGTTCTCGCAGCGCCCGGTCGAGTGGGTCGACTACGACCCCGCCGTTTACGCCACCAACGGCTTTTCCAAGCCCTTCGACCTGCGCGCCACCGGTGGCGCCGACAACGTCTGGATCGTCGAATGCGGCAGCCGCAGCGAATGGGGCGATTTCGATAGCTTTGTGGCGGCGGTCGATGCGGCGGGCGTGCTAATCGAGGGTGAAGGAGCGGATGTCGTGGTGCAATACGATTCGCCGAGCAAGGGCGCAATCCGTTTTGGCTGGGAGGGACCGTTCTCGGTCGACGGCGAGGTGGTGTCGCTGGTTCACGGGCGGATGGAAAACCCCTTCGTTCGGGTCTTTGCCGACGGGCAAGGCTACGAGGTCGACTACGAAGGGTGGAGTCTGCACCTCGACTTCAGCACTGACGCCAGGCGCGCGGCGGCACCGGCAGCGCCGCAAAGTGACCCAAAGTGACCCAAAGTGACCCAAAGTGACCGATGATTCTCTTGACGTTTGGCCTTCATTGTCGTTTGTAGGGTGGCGGTGCGGGCGGTTTGCTGGAGTTCGCGCCGGGCTGTCGTGTCCTGAGGTCGTTGGGTGGTCGTGGAGAGGTCGGGGGGGTGTCCTCACGCTGCGGCGGAGCGTTGGTGATTCCTGGCGAACAAATCGAAAACGGGGAGGGCATGATGGATCGAGCGCACTTGAAGCAGGCGAACGGACCTGCGGCGGCGAATCCGGGTGATGCGACACTGCGGCCGGCGAATGGGTCGTTCGTCGGGCGGACGGAGGGATTGGCGGCCGACGCATTCGTCGACCTGGAGAAGATCCGCGACATTCTCTTCGGCGCCGAGCGGCGTGAGTCGGAACGCAAGCTCGCCGAGTTCGAAAAGCGTCTGGAAGCGCAGGCCGTCCAGGCCGATCTCGAGTTGCAGCGCCACATGGAAGCGTTCGAAGAGCAAATCAAGGCGGAGGTGCACTCGATCGCCAATGAGATTTCGGCCAATCAGCGCAAGAGCGCCGACAATCTCGAAACGCTGGCGCGCGAGTTGCGTGCGTCGATGAACGAGATCGAGCAGCAGGTGCGGTCGCTGACGGCGAAGACCTCGGCGGCCGAGCAGGAGCTGCGCCAGGAGCTCGGCCAGCAGGTGTCGAACCTGACGTCGTCGCTGCGCAACAGCGTCGACGAGCTCGATGCGAACGTCGAGCGCAAGGTGCAGGACTTGAGAGTCAATTCTGTGGATTGGTCGGGGCTGGCGGTGACGTTGCGTGATCTCGCGAGCCAGGTGGCGACGAAGCGACCGGGCCGGGATGAGTCCGCAATCCGCACGGATTGAAGAGCCGCACGAGCAAGCCGAGGCGCAGAGCTCGTCGTCGCCGGAGATCGATCTCGATCAACTGCGGCGCCTGTTGCTCGGCTACGACGACGAGCGCCTCGAGCGCTTGCAGGGCTGGCTGAACGATCCCGCTTACCGGGCGGCGCAGATTTCCGAGGTGCTGCCGCGCGCCATTCGCCTGCGCCCGCTGGGTGACGAGCAGCTCGGCAACGCCATCGCGCCGGCGTTGGAAGAGGCGCTGGCCGATTTGGTGCGCCGCGACCCGCAGGTTCTTTCGCGCGCTCTGGCGCCGGTCATCCTACCGGCTCTCGGCGAGGCGGTGCGTCGCCGCCTCGCCGAACCACTGCGTTGCTTGCGCCTGTCGCTGACGCTACCGGGCATCGGCTGGCTGGTCGAAGCGTGGCGCAGCGGCCGTTCGTTCGCCGCCATCGCCGACGACCACACCTTGCGCTACCGCGTCGAGTACGCGCTTCTCTTCCACCGCCCCTCGGCCTCGATGTTGGTCGAGGTGGAGAATCCCGAGGCGCCGCCGCTGTCGGAAGACGATCGCGAGGACGCGGTGGTGCGTTTGCAGGAGATGCTCGCCGACTCGAGCGAGATGAGCGTTCCACGACCACCGCAAGCCAACAAGCTGGCGGTCGTCATGGAGCAGGGACCGCGGCTGGCCCTGGCTGCCGTGGTGCGCGGCCAGGAGCCGAGTGAGTTGCGCGACCGCATGGTCGAAGCGCTCGACCGCATTCATCTCGAACGCCGGCACTCGCTGAAGAGCACGCAGATCGATCCGGCGGCGTTTGCCAGTGCGCGGGTGGCACTCGAGCCGCTGCTCGCAGCCGAGCACGACGATCCCAGTCTGCGCCGCGCCGCCTTCCTCGGCTTGCTCGTCGTCGCCGCCGCGCTGGCCGCTGCTGCGGCCTGGTTCTACGCGTAGGGCGCGGCTCAAGCCGGGTACTTCTTGACCAACTGCTTGGCGATGATCGTGCGTTGGATTTCGTTGGTGCCCTCGCCGATGATCATCAGCGGTGCGTCGCGGTAGTAGCGCTCGACCGGGAACTCCTTGGAGAAGCCGTAGCCACCGTGGACGCGCATTGCTTCGAGCGTGACCTCGGCGCACGTCTCGGAAGCGAAGAGCTTGGCCATCCCCGCTTCGAGGTCGCAGCGCTCGCCGCGATCTTTCTTGCGCGCGGCTTGGTGGGTGAGCAGGCGGGCGGCTTCGATCTTGGTTGCCATGTCGGCGAGCTTCAGTTGCACCGCTTGGTGCTGGCAGATCGGCTTGCCGAAGGTCTCGCGTTGCTGTGCGTAGCGGATGGCGCGTTCGAAGGCGGCGCGTGCAACACCAACGGCGCGCGCGGCGATATTGACGCGACCTACTTCGAGTCCATTGAGAACGTGCTGCATGCCGCGACCCTCTTCACCGCCGAGAATGTTGGCGGTCGGAACGCGGTAGTCCTCGAAGGCGACTTCGCAAGTTTCGACGCCCTTGTAGCCGAGCTTGCCGATGTCGCGGCTGACCGTGATACCAGGGCCCTTGGGGGCGAGAAACAAGGTCATGCCGGTGTGCGGCGGATCGGCCGATGGATTGGTCTTTACCACCAGCGCGTAGAGGTTGCCGTAGCGCGCGTTGGTCACCCACATCTTGGCGCCGTTGATGACGTAGTCGTCGCCGTCGCGCCTCCCGACGGTGCGAATGCGCTGGACGTCGCTGCCGGCGTGCGCCTCGCTGAGGCAGAGAGCGCCGCGCAGATCGCCAGCCGCCATGCCGGGCAGCAGCTCGTCGCGCTGGCGGTCGTCGCCGAAGGTGCGGATCAGGTAGGCGAGCATCAAGTGCGTGTTGAGGATGCCGCTGAGACTCATCCAGCCGACGCAGATTTCTTCGACCACCATCGCATAGGTCAAAGTGTCGAGGCCGAGACCGCCCCAGCGTGCCGGGATGGTGGCGCCGAAGAGGCCGAGCGCCTTCATTGTCTCGACGAGCTGGTGCGGGTACTCGTCGCGCTGCTCGAGCTCACTGGCAACTGGCTCCACCTCGCGTTCGACAAAGCGCTTGACGGTGTCGAGGATTTCGCTGCGAACGTCATCCGGCGTTGGCCGAATCGTCGAATCGTCACTCGTGCTCATCTGCGATGAATGCAATTTTTGCCAGAGGCGGGCAAGTCCTCGCGGCTGGCCGGAGTTTCTGCGATAGATGAAACGTGTGCGAAACGTTTGGAGCACTGGTGTCGCGGCGTCGCGGCGCAGCTCTCGGTGGGGTGTGCCTGGCTGCGCTACTGCTGTGTGTGCCGGATGCGAGCCGGGCGCAAGATGGCTACTCGGTCGAGATCTGGAAGCACGCGCACCGACTCGAGCTGTGGCGGGACGGCGAGCTGCTGCGTCAGATGGACGTCGCCCTCGGTCTCAATGCCGTCGGCGACAAGGTCCGCCAGGGCGACAAGCGAACCCCGGTCGGCCGCTACTTCGTCTCCGAAAAACACGTGTCGGGTCGCTTCTACCGCTTTCTCGGGCTGAGCTATCCCAACATCGAAGACGCCAACCGCGGCTACGAGGAGGGGTTGATCACGGCCCGCCAATGGGCCGACATCTTCGTCTCGGTGGCCAGCGATCGCGCACCGACGTCGTCGACCAAGCTCGGCGGGCGCATCGGGATCCACGGCTACGGCAGGCGTCCCTACATTCCGGCGATCGACTGGACCGACGGCTGCATCGCCGTGAGCAATGAGGAAGCCAAGTCCCTCTACGAGCTGTTGCCGATTGGAACGGCCGTCACGATCTACGACTGAGACCGCGGCCGCTGCGGTTTCGCCAACAACCTCTCAGCGGAAGAGGTCGGTGTCGCGGTCGCGAATGAGGTCCTTGCCGCTGCCGTCGCCGTCGCTCGCTCGATAGCCGCGGATCAGCACCGCCGGTGTGGCGGCGTCCTTGTCCATCAACAGTCCCGCCGCCGCCGCCAGTGCATCGGCATCGGCGTGCACCGTGTGGTGCAGCTCGCGGCCGTCGAGGTCGTGCTCGCCGCGCATGTCGTGCAGGGGGGCGATGCCGGCGACGCCGATCGCGAAGTCGACCAGACCGACGCGCCAGGGACGACCCCATGTATCGCTGATGATGACGCCGACGCGGGCGCCGCTGTCTTTGTGCAGCGCCGCGGCGAGGCGCGCAGCACTGGCGTCGGCATCTTCAGGTAGAAGGAGGACGCGGTCGCCGAAACCGGTGTTGGAGGCGTCGATGCCGGCGTTGGCGCAAACCCAACCGGGGCCGGTTTCGACGATCAGGTGACCGCGTTTCATCATGACGATGCGGCTGGCAGTGCGCAGCACGAGCTCGGCGACACGCGGATCTTTGTCCTCGGCGTCGGCTGCCGCCGCCAGGGCGAGGGGTCCGGGCTCGACGTCGCGCAGGTCGACGTAGCGATCCTCCGCTTTCGAGATGATCTTCTGACAGACGACGAGAACGTCGCCGTCGCGGAGCTCGATGTCGTTCTCCTTCACCGCCACGCTGAGGATAACCCCGAGGTCGTCTCCCGGTTGGATGATGGGGATGTCGCGCAGTGCGTGCACCTCGATGCTCATTGGCGAACCATAGCGGGCCGTGCTCTTCCATCAAGACCCGTGCGGGCGGATGCATCGTGAGGTGGCTACGGCAGGATTTCGTCCAGGATACGCGCCGCCAGTTTGCGCGCCCGCGGTTGGGTTTTGAGAATCGTATCGGTGACCAGTGGCCGCAGTCCGAGCGCCGCGATGGCGTCGGCCTCGGCGGCGTCGGCGCGATCGATGACGAAGAGCGGCGCCAGGTCGCGGTAGAGAGCGGCAATGGCAGCGGAGGAGATGGCGTGCCCGGTGCCCGCTAGCATGCGATCGAGCGGGCCTTTGACCGGCGCGCCGCCGACCAGAGGTGAAATCGCTGCGATGGCCGCAGCCGATCGCTGGATCGCTTGGCGCACACCGCGGATACCGAGAATCGGCAGAATCGAAACGAAGGGATTGCTCGGTGGCAGGATGATTGCGTCACTGTTGCGCAGGGCGCTGAGCACGCCGGGCGCGGGCCTTGCCGACTTGATGCCGCGCAGGTGAATGGATTGGACCCGGCCGCGGGCGCGGCGGCGGACCAGGTAGTCTTGAAAGCGCAGTGTCCCGACGCCGGCGATCTTGATGCGTGTACGCACCGGGTCGTTGCTCATCGGTAGGATGCGGCAGCGCAGCCCGAAGGCGTCGGCGATGTCGCGCGTGACCTGCGTGAGCGTGCTGCCGCTGCGCAGCGAATTGGTGCGGAAGATGTGCGTTGCGAGGTCGCGGTCGCCCAGCTGGAACCACGGCGGGCCGTAGTAGCGGCCGAGCGCATCGAGGCAGTGAAAGGTGTCGCCGTCGATTCCCCAACCGCGCTTGCGCTGGGCGACGCCGGCCAGCGTGTAGGTGACCGTGTCTAGATCGGGGGAGACGTGCAGGCCAAAAAACGTTTCGTCGTCCGTCGTGTTGACGACGACCGTCAGCTTTTCCGGATCAAGGAGTGGGAGTAGCCCGCGCAGGAAGCGCGCTGCTCCCACACCGCCCGCCAGCACCGTCACTCGCGGCGAACGCTTCTTCTTCAATACGGCCATAGGTCGTGTTCCGTTGCACCGGGATGCGGTCGACTTCGAGAATCAACTCGCAGATGCGTTCTTCAGGCAGAAACTCACCGGCGTTGGCACCCGCCGATTTCGATATCGACTCTTCCATCAGCGTACCGCCAAAGTCGTTGCATCCGGCCAGAAGCGTGAGTTGCGAGAGCTCTTCGCCGAGCTTGACCCAGGACGTTTGCAGGTTGTCGATCCAACCGCGCAGCATGAGGCGCGAAAAAGCGTAGATGCGGAAATCCATCGCTCCGCTTGGCGGTGGCTGCACGAGTCCGCGCTTGTAGAGCTGGGTGAAGGTGTGGATGAAGCGGAGGGGGACGAATTCGGTGAATCCGCCCGTCTGTTTCTGGACGTCGCGCAGCAGGACGACGTGCGCTGCGATCTGCTCGGCCGTCTCGATGTGGCCGTACATAATCGTCGACGAGGAACGCAGGCCCAGCTCGTGCGCGGTGCTGACGATTTCAACCCAGGTGGCGACGTCGACCTTCTTGTGGCTGAGCACCTCGCGGACGTCGTCGTCGAGGATCTCGGCTGCCGTGCCGGGAATGGTGCCGAGCCCGGCGTCGCGCAACATCGTCAGAAACTCGCGGTAGGACATGTTCGCCCGGCGCGACCCGTACATGATCTCCATTGGCGAGAAAGCGTGGATGTGTAGTTTGGGATGGCGCTCTTTGATGGCCACCAGGAGGTCGCGATAGAAGAACCCGTCCGACTCCGGGTTGATGCCGCCTTGCATGCACACCTCGGAGGCACCGCGGTCGATGGCGTCCTGCACTTTGACGAGGACATCCTCGATCGAATGGTTGTAGGCGTCTGGGTCCTTGCGGTGCACTGCGAAAGCGCAGAACTGACAGCCGACGAAGCAGATGTTGGTCCAGTTGATGTTGCGGTTGACGACGTAGGTGACCTCGTCGCCGACGTCTTCGGCGCGGATCATGTCGGCGACGCGAATCAGCGCCCGCAGATCGTCGCCTTGGCAACCGAGTAGGTGCACGCCTTCTTCGACGCTGAGGTCGTGGCGGTCGATGGCGCGCGTGAGAATGCGCCGCGTCGCGACGGTGGCAGCGTCCATGAGGCGGTCGAGCGGTCGCCCGTCGAGCACGATGTCACGCATGGGACTCGACGGCATGGTCGCCTCCGATCTTGGCGCGCTGAGCGGCGAGGGCGCCGCGCAGCGTTGAGTCGATGTAATCGTCACCGCAGAATTCGTCATAGACAGGTGTGCGGCGGCGCAAGGTGTAGCCGTTGGCCGCGCATGCGGCGGCGAGCGTTTCGATCTGCGGCCACGGAGCCTCGGGGTTGACGAAGTCCATGGTGAGCGGCGAAATGCCGCCCCAGTCGTTGATGCCGGCCTGCAGGAAAAGCGTCAGATCGTAGGGGTTCAAGTTGGGCGGCACCTGCACGTTCATCGCCGGCATCATCAAACGTGCGACGGCGACGGTTTGTGCGATCTCGTAACTTTCCGGCTCCGCATGCGCCGCCATGCGCGTCGACGGCTTGGCGCGAAAGTTCTGCACGATGATTTCCTGAACATGCCCGTACTCCGCCTGCACCTCGGCAATGGCAGCGAGCGTGGCGACGCGTTCTTCGAGGTTCTCACCGATGCCGAGCAGCACGCCGGTGGTGAACGGAATGCGCAGCTCGCCCGCTTCGCGGATCATGCGCAGGCGCAGTTGCGGATCTTTGTCCGGTGCATTGGCGTGCGCTTCGCCGCGCTGCAGCAGTCGTTCGCTGACGCTCTCCAGCATGAGGCCGAGGGAGACGTTGAGCGGCCGTAGGTCGCGCATCTCCGCCAGCGTCAGGACGCCGGCATTGGTGTGTGGCAGCAGACCCTCTTCGAGAGCGATGGCGCAGCAATGCGCTACATAGGACACCGTCGAGGTGTGTCCGATCGAGAGCAGTGTTTCCCGATACGAGCGGTAGGCCCTTTCGGGCTTGTCGCCGAGGCACATCAGCGCTTCGATGCAGCCGAGTTGGGCAGCTCGACGGGCGACGTCGCGCACCTCGTCGGGCTGCATGGTCCTGGCGGCGGGGGAATCGGGATCCTGGCGAAAAGTGCAGTACGAACAGCGGTCCATGCAGAGGTTGGTGATCGGGAAGAAGGCCTTCGGCGAGTAGGTCACATCGCGGCCCCTGTGCCGGTCGCGCACGAGGGCGGCAACCGAGAGCAAGGCCGGCAGCTCATCGCCATCGATCTGGATCAGGTGGAGGGCGTCGCCGACGTCGATCGGCCGGCCGTCGAGGGCCTTGGTCAACGCGCTTGCGGTCGCCCGGCTTGCACTTCCCACTCGTTCGGTTGCGACGAGGGTGTCAGTTGTGGCCTGCATCGGTGCGGTCACCGCGCTCGCGGAAGGTGCAGTATCATCGTACCTTCGATAGTGACTGCACCCCAGGGGCGAGTCAACCGCGCGCCTGCGGCTTCGCCAGGCTCCGGAGAGTTGGCGGAGCGACCCCCCCTTGCCTGTGCCTATGCCCGTGCCTCAGCCTATGAGCGGAGCGAGTGTGCTAGGCGGCGGCGTTGATTTCGCGGCGCACGCGTACCGCGAGGGCGCCGTATTCGTCGACGTTGGCGTTGATGAACTCGTCGATATGTCGGCGCTCCGATTCTTCCGCGAAGATCTCGGCGGCCGAGAGGCGAACGTTCTCGCACAGCTTGGGTGGGCAGGCGCCCATCTCGGCGTTGGCAAATGCCGGATCGTCATAGGAGATCTCGACGTCGTCGCCGTCGATGGCGGCGAAGGCGTGTCGGACCGATTCGATGAAGGCGTCAATTTTCTGACTCGAAACGCGGTGCGGGAACCAGTGCTGATCGAGAGCTCGGCGCAGCATGGGCTCGTCGACTTCGGTATGGATCGACAGCGCCGGCGGCTCGTCGCAGATGCGGTGTTGGCGCGGCTCCTCGATTGAGGTGCGCGAGCTGCAGACCACGAAGGCGTGCTCGCCGACGCCGACGCGGTACCAACGGCGGGCCATCGGGTCCCATGCGGGTCGATCGTGCAGCGCCGGCTCGGGCAAGCGGATTGCCTGCTCTACGCGGTGTTCTCTGTGTGCAGTCTGGAACGACTGTAGATCGAGGATTTCCTCTTCGTCCGGTTCGAGCACCGGCCGGGTTGTAGCGAGGGGGTAGAGCTCGCCGCACTGGCGGCAGAAGAGGAGGGCGCCTTGGCTGGTCTCACTGGACGTGTGCATTGTTTTCCCCTTCCGGCGCTACTTGCGGTAGACGAACGCGAAAGCACGAGCCTCCGGTTTCCCGCCGTCGCACGCTGAGATCGGCGTGTATGAGGCGGCTGAGCTCGGAGGCGAGGCGCAGGCCCAATCCCAACCCGGTATGGACGATCGGCTTGGGGATGCTCGACGTCGGAGCGGTTTCGATCAGCTCGTTGATGTCTTCGGAGGGGACACCGACGCCGGTGTCGATGACTTCGATCTCGACTTCCGCATCGCCGCATGTCGCCGTACGCAAGGTGACGGTACCGCCCTCGGGGGTGAACTTGAGAGCATTGTCGACGAGAGCCGCGACGAGGCGTTCGAGCTTGTCGCGATCGCCGGTGACTTCGATTGCGGGTGCGTCGCTCTGTTCCAGGTGAACGCCCTGTTCCACGGCGACGCTGGCGAAGCGTCCGCGCACCCAGGCGAGGATGTCGCGCACGTCGAAGGGCGCTGCGAGAACTTGATAGTCGCCGACCTGGACCTGGTTGAGCACGGTGACCGTATCGATCAACGTCAACAACCGTTGTGAGTGCGAGCGTACCCGTTCGAACGTGTGTTGCTGATCGTCCGTCAGTTGCTTGTTGAGTTGGTCGTTCAACATTTCGTTGAAGCCCATGATCGCGTTCAGAGGCGTGCGCAGCTCGTGCGACAGGTTGGCGAGAAAGCGGTCGCGAAAGTCGCGCGCCCGCAGAGTTTCGCGGCGCCGCGCCACTGCGCGTTGGACGAGGTCGGAGATGTGCGGCACGTCGAACGGCTTTGTCACGT
The DNA here is from genome assembly GCA_965216585.1 of uncultured Binatia bacterium (SeqCode). Taxonomy (GTDB): domain Bacteria; phylum Desulfobacterota; class Binatia; order HRBIN30; family CADEER01; genus CADEER01. The sequence continues at coordinate 4,392,251 of CBDCGC010000003.1, forward strand.
AGTCGAAAATGCGGTGGCGAATGCCGCGAATCGCTGAACCAAACGACGCGTTGCCGGTGACGATGATGATCTCGATGTCCGGGTCGTAGCGCTTGATGTGCTCCATCACCTCGTCGCCGCTCATGCCGGGCATGCGCAGGTCGAGGGTGACGACGTCGATCTGGCGGTCGCCGAGAACCTCCAGGGCCTCGAGTCCACCGCCGGCGGTGAAGACGTCGTAGTCCTCTTTGAAGACCATGCGCAGCGACTCGGCGGGACCGCGCTCGTCGTCGATGATCAAAAGGGAAGCTCGGGGATCTTCAACCATGGCAGGCGTCTCTCCACGATGGAGAGCATCGGCCGTGCCACTCAGCCGATCAGACCGAGCCGAGGTGTTGCGAGATGCTGTGCTGCGGAGCCTATGTGCTCAATACAATTCGAAAAAGTGGAATCTCTCGGCGCCGCAATAGGGCCCCGACGGGAGTCGTCCCTAGAAGGTGACCAAGCAGGAGCTGTACATTTGTGTACAGAATTGACGGATCAGGTGCTTTTTTGACGCTGCGATATGTTTGCTGATGCGCGGTAGCTCATACCGTTTGGTGTAGATATTGCGTTGCGCGCCGACGCCCGATCGAATTTCTAGTGTCCTGGATCAGAAATTCGTTGCAAAATTCGGCGAGCAATCGGCGCCTGTGCCAAGGCGCGCCGACGAAGGCATATCAGGCATATTTCGAGGAGGAGCAACGCCGGCACGGGCGTCGAGGGCCGGCGAATATTGTGACGAATTTCTGGTTCAGGACACTAGCCAGCGCTGGCACCGTTGTCGTCGGCGTGGCGATCCTCGAAGCGTTGATCGGCGATGCTCAGCTTGTCCATTTTGTATTTCAGGACGCGCCGCGTCGTGCCGAGGATCTGTGCGGCGCGCGTCTGGTTTTGCTTGGCGACTTCGAGGGCGCCGACGATCATGCGGTGCTCGAGCTCAGCGACGGCGTCGTCGAGCGACTTTGACGAGTCGTCGGCAGCACTTTCGGGCAGCGTCGCCGTTGCTGACACCGGTTGGCTGCCGTTCGCGATTGCCGGTGGCAGGTCGCTGATTCCGATCTCGTCGTTTTCGCAGAGGACCAGGGCTCGTTCGATGAGGTTCTGCAGCTCGCGAACATTGCCGGGCCAGTGGTAGGCGAGCAGGCGGTCGAGCGCGCCGGCGGAGAAGTGGCGCATCTTGACCTGCGCCTTGCGCGACAACGTATCGAGAAAGTGGCGGATGAGCAGCGGCAGGTCCTCGCGGCGGTCGCGCAACGGCGGTAGGGCGATCGGTACGACGTTGAGCCGGAAATAGAGGTCGTCGCGGAACGTCCCGTCCTTGATGCCGCGGTCGAGGTCGCGGTTGGTCGCGGCGATGACGCGAACGTCCACATCGACCGACTCTTCGCCGCCGACACGGGTGAACTGACCCGTTTCCAGAATACGCAACAGAGTAGCCTGGCTGGACGGATCCATGTCGCCGATCTCATCGAGAAAGATCGTGCCCTTGTGTGCTCGTTCGAAGTGGCCGACTTTGCGCGAGTGCGCATCGGTAAAGGCGCCGCGCTCGTGCCCGAAGAGTTCCGCCTCGAGGAGGTTGTCCGGAATGGCGGCACAGTTGATCGCCACCATCGGTTGGTCGCGGCGCGGACTGTTGAAGTGTATGGCGCGGGCAATGACTTCCTTGCCGGTGCCGCTTTCGCCGGTGAGAAGAACCGTCGAACGCAGCGGCGCGACACGCGACACCATTTTCAGCACTGCCTGCATCGGCGGCGACGAACCGATGACGTTTTCGATTTCATATCGCTTGCCGACTTCGTCGCGCAGAGTATCGATCTCCCGGCGCATCGCTCCGACTTCCGCCGCCCGCTTGACGGTAAGCTGCAGCTCGTCGATGTCGAACGGCTTGTTGACGTAGTCGAACGCCCCTAACTTCATGGCCCGGACCGCCGTCTTTACCGTCTTGGTGGCCGTCAGCATGATGAACTGCGGCGGCTCGGCGAGCGACTGGGCACGCTCGAGAACCTCGAGCCCGTCCATTCCTGGCATCAGGATGTCGAGCAGCACGACGTGGTACGTGCCGCCGGCTAGTTCCTGCAGGGCGGTCGCGCCGTCGCTGGCAGCGCTGACCTTGCAGCTCTCTTTGAGGACCATGCGAACGGACTCGCGAACGCTCGCTTGGTCGTCAACGATCAATACTCGTGGTGTCTCCATCATTCCTCGCCACTGCCTCCTCATCTTCCACCGGGAAACGAATTGTCACACTCTTGGGATCTTCCTTCATGGACGCCGTCATGACGACGCCGTTGCGTTCGAGCACGGTGCCGGCGATCGCCAGGCCCAGTGATACCGAACCGCCGTCGCCCTCTTCATCATTGAGCTCAGCCAACTCCTCACCGATCGAGCGACTGCCGCTTGGTAGTTCGAAGGACAGGCTGCCGGGCGGGGTGAAACGCGCGGCGATGGGCTGATCCGGGGCGGCGATGCGGCCGACGGCGTGCAGGAGGTTGTCGATTGCATAGGCGACCTGGTCGGGATCGACGCTGACCAGGGATTCCGGTGGCGCCGTCTGTTCGATGCTCAAGCCGCGCTGGTGTTGCGCGGCGAGCGGAGCGAGGATCTCGACCAGGCGAACGGGTTGCCGGTTTGGGTTCCGCATCCTGGCGAAGGCCAACAGGTTTTCCAACACGCGATCGAGGTCGTCGACGGCGCGGTTGGTCAGTTGCGCAAAGCTCGCCGCATCGGCGTCGTCTTCGACCAGCTTGCGCTCGCAATACTGGGCGAAGGTCTTGATGGTGACGAGCGGGTTTTTCAACTCGTGGGCGAGCTCGTGAATGAGCGAGCTCAGTCCGCTGGTAGCCAGCGGTGGCGGCTGCACCGGGCTCGACGCGGCAATCTGCGCCGGGCGCGTGTCAGCGACACGTGCCGGCGGCGCCACGGTGCCGTCGAAGCACAAGTCGCCGGCGTCGATTTGTTGCTCGTCGCAGAGGGCGAGGGTGCGGGTCAGCACCGATTCCAACTCGGCGAGGTTGCCGAACCAGAGATAGTTGCACAGCCGTTGAGTCGCGGCGTCGGTGAAGCTGGGCTCCGAGCGCATCATGCGCCGGCAGATCTGCCTGGTCAGTGCCTGGGCGATCTCGACGATCTCGGCGCCGCGCTCGCGCAGCGGTCGCAGGTGGAGCACGAGGTGGGTGAGTGGATAGTAGAAGTCGCCGCGCAGGGCGTCGCTGTCGAGCAGCTCGGCGAGGTCGGCGCTAGCCGTCGAGACGACCTTGACGTCGCGCGAGGCGGGGGTCGCGAGAACCGCTGCGAGGTGGCGCTGGGCGGCTGCCGTCCAGCGGTCGACGTCGAGCGCCAGCACGGTCGTCTTGAGCGCCCGCAGGTCGGCCGCGCCGGGCAGTTGCGTCGCCGTCGCATCGCAGACGATGAGGGCGCCGCCGCGTTGATCGTAGATGGCCCGCGCCAGTGACTCCCTGCCGCTGCCCGACTCGCCGCGGATGTGCAGTGAGAGCTTGCCGCGCAAGGCGCGGGCGACGACCTTCAAAGCGTCGGTCTCGAGAAAGGGTGCGCTCAGCCGCCAGTCGAGCGGTGGCGTGACGGCGCTCGACTCCTGTGGCGTCAGGGCATCTGAGACCCAGCGGCGCAGCGCCGCCGGGCGAAAGCGGCGCGGCAAGACTTCTTCGTCGGCCGAGTCGCCGTCGCCGAGCCAGAGGTAGTTGCCGGCCGGTAGCAGGTTGGAGTCGCGCAGATGCGAAGGCGCGACGACCAGGTCGGCCTGCGGGCCGCCACCGCCCAGCAACTCCGCCACGGGAATGGCGAACACCTCGTATTGCCCGCCGAGCAATACCGAAAGCGTCTCCCGCATCGAGGCGGAATCGTCCGCGACCACAATCCGGCGGTTCGTCACCGGTCCACACCCTCCCACGACCCCGATTCCACACAACCACCACTACGAGGGGTTCGCTTACATTTTCGTACACCATGCGCGGCGCTCTTTTCAAGTGAAAGCGGCTCGCCATGTCACTTTAATGCAAGCCCATTGAAAATATTCGAGTTGCCATGCACTTTTCCCTTGAAAAAGTTTAGGAGAGCATGGTACCTCGGGGCGTTGCGTCTTGCAGGGGCGCGGTGTTGTGGTGCGGTGTTGCGAGATCTGACGGGAATGCAACATACGTGCGGGAGGTCTCGAACCTCGCGGCGGAAATCGGCACGGCGGCATCGAGGCACTGGATTGCGTAAGACTAGGGTACATACGGAGAAGGGCACCAACGGCCGGGACGAGGTTCTCGTCTCGCTGCGGCCTGAAGTTCTGCACGATGCCGAGCACGCCGTGGGAAACCTGTTGCAGCGGATCCACCATACGGCGCGGGTTGCGCTGACCGGTGTCGAAGCGGAGCACCGCGAGCGGGTTGGCGGCGCCCTTGGTGATCTGGAGGGACTGCTGGAGTTGCTCTTCGACTACGTGTCGCCGATCGACATCGAGGCGCGCCCGACCGATGCCGGCAAGGTGGCGAGCTCCATGCTTTCGCAGGTGCGCGAGCACGCCGGCGAATCGGTGGCGATGAACGGCGGCGCCGAGGGCAAGGTGCTGGTCGATCCGCGCGCCATCAGCCGCTGTTTTCAGTTGATCGGGCGATCGCTGGGCCACGCCTGGAAGGAATCGCCGGAGATTTGCGTCGACGTCAGTGCTGGAGCGGCCGGCCAGGAGATCGCCTTTGCCGTCTGCGCCGAGCCGGGAGACGGGGCGCCGGTCGGGGCGCGGGCGCGTGTCGGCCTGGCGGTGGCCGAGCGCTTGCTCGATTTGCAGGGCGGTACCCTGCATTGGAACGGAGAAGGAAGGTCGGGGGCGTGTCGGGTCATCTTGCCGGCGCATTCCGGGGAGTCGAGCGATGGGGTCTGAGCCGCGACTGCTGGTCGTCGACGACGACGCGTTGATCCGCGACGAGCTCGAGGGGTTGTTTTCTTCCCACCCCTACGAGGTCGACTGTGTCGAAAGCGTGCCGGAGGCGCTCGAGAGCCTGAGCACGAGCGAGTTTTCTCTCGCCCTGGTCGACGTCCGCATCGGCGGCAAGGATGGTATCGAGCTGACGCAGAAGATTCGCGAGCGCTGGCCGGAGGTCGACGTCATCATGATCACCGGCCACGGCAGCATCGAGAATGCCGTCGACGCGATGAAGCGCGGCGCCGTCGACTACATCACCAAGCCGTTCCAGTCGGAAGAAATTCTGATGGCGACGCAGAAGGCGCTCGAGCGGCGTCAGATGCTCGACGAAATCGAGTACCTGCGCGAGCAACTGCGCGATCGCTATTCGTTTGCCAACATGGTCTCGCGCAACGACGTCATGCTGGACGTTTTTTCGACGTTGCAGATGTTGGCGCGCAACGACGTGACCGTCTTGATCACCGGTGAATCGGGCACCGGCAAGGAGCTGGCGGCGCGCGCCATCCACTTTCAGGGCAAGCGCCGCGCCGGGCGTTTCGTGCCGATCAACTGCGCGGCGCTGCCCGAGAATCTTCTCGAGAGCGAGCTCTTCGGCTACGAGCGCGGTGCCTTCACGGGCGCGGTCACCGATCGCGTCGGCAAGATCGAGCACGCCGACGGCGGCACTCTCTTTCTCGACGAGATCGAAACCATCTCGCATCCGATGCAGGCCAAGTTGTTGCGCGTTCTCGAAGAGCGAGCGATCGAGCGCCTGGGCGGCAACCAGCGCATCCAGGTCGACATGCGCGTCGTCGCGGCGACCAATGAGAACCTCGACGAAATGGTGAAGGACGGACGCTTGCGCGAGGACTTCTACTACCGGATCAACGTCGTGCCGGTGCACCTGCCGCCGCTGCGCGAGCGGGTGGAAGACATCCCGCTGTTGGTGTCGGAGTTTCTGCGGGAGAATCCGCTGGCGCGCGAGAAGGGCTTGAACCGCCTCAGCGACAAGGCGGTGAACCAATTGGCGGCCTACGAGTGGCCGGGCAACATCCGCGAGCTGTCGAACGTCATGGAGCGGGCGATCCTGCGCGCCAAGGGCGACACCGTGCGCGAGGTCGACGTGCCCACGGGCAGGCTCGGCGCGCGCGGTGCCGGCGTCAAGCTCGACTACGAGCAGCCGCTGCGCGATTATTTGAAGATCGCCGAGCGCGACTACTTGTCGCGTCTGCTGACCAAGCACCAGGGCAGCATCACGCCGTGTGCCAAACAGGCCTCGGTGGATCAAGCGACCCTGCACCGCAAGATCAAAGCGCACGGGTTGCGGGCCAACGACTATCGCCAGAACGGCCGCGGTGGCGGCAAGGTTGCGGAGGCGAGCAAATGAGTTTGCTCACAGCCGCAGCCGCTGATCTTCGCCGTCGCTGGCGGATTGCCTATTGGAGGCGAGATGTATTGTGAGTTCTACGGAATGCGGGAGCGTCCCTTCAATGTGACAGCCGACCCGAAGTTCCTCTACCTCAACGCGCGTTACCGCGAGGCGCTGGCATCGCTTCACTACGGAGTCACCCAGCGCAAGGGCTTCATCACCCTCATTGGCGAGGCCGGGACGGGCAAGACGACGCTGCTCAAGAAGCTCCTCAACGATCTCGATCCGAACACGCGAACGGTCTTCGTCTTCAACACCAACGTCACGTTCGATGAGATTCTCGAATACATCTTCGGCGAGTTCGACCTGCCGATCCACAACGGCAAGCGCCTGTACATGCTGCAGCGCCTCAACGCGTTCCTCCTCGACGAGCTGCGCGAGGGCCGCAACGTCGCCCTTCTCGTCGACGAGGCGCAGGACCTCGACTACACGGTGCTCGAAGACCTCCGCTTGTTGTCGAATCTCGAGACATCCAAAGAGAAGATCCTACAGATCGTTCTGGCCGGCCAGCCCGAGCTCGGGCAGAAGCTGACCAATCCGAACCTGCGCCAATTGCGCCAGCGCGTCGCCGTCAACTGTCGCCTGATGCCGCTGACCCGCGAGGAGTTGTCCGAGTACATCCAGTCGCGCCTCAGCTCCGCCGGCTGCAGCGACCAGCACTTGTTCTCGCGCGATGCGGAAGAGCGGGTGTACCAGATTTCCGGCGGCATTCCGCGCATCGTCAACGTCGTTTGCGACAACGCCCTGGTGATTGGCTACGCCATGGGCAAGAAGCGCCTGAGCGCGGAGGTCGTCGACGAGGCGGCTGCCGATCTCATCGCGACCGAAGGCGCGCCGGAAGTCATGGCGGCGACCAGGGCGCAGGGCGAAGACGAGCCGGCTGGCGAGAGCACCTGGACGCGCTGGATGTCACCGCGCGCCGTCATGGCGGTTGCCGCGATGGCGCTGTTGGTCGGGTTGTTGTCGGTTGGCCGGACGTTCTGGAAAGGCGGTTTGGACCTCGCCGGCGAAAACAACCCGGCGCCGCTCGAGGTCGTGCAGCCGGGCCTGTCCGATCGCTTTCCGCCGGTCGCGGCGGTGCGCGAACGACCGGCGCCAGCGCGTTCGGATCGGCGTTATGCCAGCGAACGCGACGGCCGCGCCGCCGCTGGGCAACGCGAGTATGAGCGTTTCGAGCGGCCGCTGGCGGGTGAGCGAGAAGCGGTGGGAATCGGCGATCTCAGCGAGCCGCAGGAACCCTATGAAGAGCCGGCGCCGTTGCCGCGCCCGGCCGCCGAGCCGGTGGCGCCGCGCGCGCGCCTCGACGCCGCGGACCGCCACGGCAGACCGACCTGGGACGATCTCGACGATCCGCCGATCGAGATCGACGTGCCGCTGGTCGATCCGCCGCCGGCACCTGCGGCGCCGGAAGCACCGGTTGCCGCCGCGGCCGAGGAGGATGCGGCGGAGGCTGGCACTGGCGAGCCCGTACGCATGCGCTTGGCGCTGCACCGCTATCAATACGTGCAAGTGGCGCCAGACGACTCGATCTCCGAGATTGCCATTCGCAACTACGGCCAGGCGAGTCCGACGATCCTCGACCTGATGAAGATGGCAAACCCCAAGATCGATGACATCAACCGCATTTCGCCGGGGCAGACACTGCGCCTGCCGCAACTCGAGCAAGGGCTCGTGCTCCTGCGCCAGTCCGACGGCTCGTATGGTTTGTTGCTGGTGTCTCTGCTGTCGCGCGGGCGAGCCAACGAGATCCGCTCGGCATTGCGCCGCCAGGGTTTCGGCGCCCGCGTTTCCTCGGCCGGTCTGGGCGGTGGGCGGTCGGTTTGGCGGGTCATCGTCGCCGACCTGGAGAACCGCGAAGTCGCGCTTGGCGTCGGCAAGGATTTGCAACAGTTGTTCCGCCGCGATCGGCGTATCGCTGCCATGGCCCAACCGTGACCACTCAACTCGCACGATCTACGGAGTGACACCCTTGAACGAGTTTTCCGATTGTAACCGCCACTGGTACGTTGTGCGCAGCAAGCCGCGCCGCGAAGAGTTTGCTCAGCAGCAGTTGAAGCGCCGCGGTGTCGAGACTTTTTTGCCGCGCATCCTCGAGTCGGCCCGCCTCGGCGCCGAGCCGAGCGTTGCGCCGCTCTTTCCGGGGTACCTCTTTGCTCGCGTCGACCTGTTGACGCAGTACACCTCGGTGATCTGGACTCCCGGTGTGACGACGATGGTGGCTTTTGGCGACGTACCGGCTCCCGTGGAAGAGGATGCCATCGACTTCCTGCAGCAACGCTGCGCCGGTCGCGGGCTGATCGTCGTGCAGCCGAGTTTCGCCGCTGGAGATGAAGTGCGGGTGACACGAGGTCCGCTGGCTGGCTTGCAGGGGATCGTGCAAGGCCGCGTTCGCGGACGGGATCGCGTCCTCGTGCTGATGGAGCTGTTGCGCCGTCGCACCCAGGTCGAAGTGCCGGCGACGGCGTTGGAGGGCGTTCCGCGATAGCAATCGAAGGGTGGTGGCCGGGCTCGATGAGAGACGGCCGGGATGTGGCAGGTCGGCTGCAGGCGACCGGGCAAGTACGTGAATCGGACACTCGTGGCAGAGAGGGCGGAGCTATGCGCGCTGCCAGGTGGATAGGACGGAGGATGTCGACGGAATGGGGAAGTTGATTCTGGGCGCCGTGATTGGCGCCTGTGGTGGAGCGTTTGCGGGAGGCCTGCTCGGACTCGGCGAGGCGAGCTTGGTGACGTTGACGTCGGCGGCCGCCGATGAGTATTGGCTCTTCCTCTTTGCCGTGCTGGCCTACGGCTTTTTCGGCGCTCTTTTCGGGGTGGCTGCTGCCGTGTTGTGGCAGCTCGTGCGCGGCGGCAAGGCAGCCGATTTCGAGATCGCACAGTTGAGCGCCGGACTCGGTCTTTTGCCCTTCGGTCTGTTCGTCACGCGCTACCACGTCGCCAAGCGCATCTTCAACGAGCAACTCGGCTTCTCGACGGCGAGCGGTCTGGTCGCCCACGTCTTGATCCTGCTCGGCGTCCTGGTTGCTGCGCTCTTGGTGGTTTGGCTGGTGCGACTCCTCTACCAGCGCATCGGTTGGCTCGGCCTGCCGATCGGCTTCGCGGTTTTCGCCGCAGTGGCGACGCTGATCGGCGCGACGGTGGGTGATGCGGATGCGGCGCAAGCGAAACGCACGACTTCGGGGGCGAGCGGGCGGCCCAACATCGTTCTCATCGTCGCCGACACCCTGCGCGCCGATTCGGCAGAGGAAAGAGCGCGGCAGTCTCCGGACGGCGGCCTGGCGCGCCTGCGCCGCGACGGTGTGACGTTTGCGACGGCGCTGGCCCAGGCGTCGTGGACGCGGCCCTCCGTCGCGAGCATCTTGACGTCGCAGATTCCCAGCTCGCACGGAACGATTCACAAGATGGACTTCATGCCGGACCGCATCCTGACCATCGCCGAGGCATTGCGCGACACCGGGTACTGGACGGCCGGGATTACGACCAACATCAACGTCGCGCCGATCTTCAACGTCGCCCAGGGCTTTGGCGAGTTCGACTACCTCGAACCGAGCTTCTATTTCGGCGCCACCGATTCGGCGGCGAAGTTGGTGGTCTACAAAACGCTGCGCACGCTGCGCGAGCGCTTCTTCGCCAACCGGGTCTACTTCGAGCACTTCTACCAAGACGGCGACGTCGTCAACGATCGCGTCCGGCAGTGGTTGGCGGAGAAACCGCCGGAGCCCTTTTTTCTCTTTCTTCACTTCATGGATCCGCACGATCCCTACTTCGAGATTCCCTACAACGGTCGCGGCGTGGCGCGCGTGACCAACCCTTCGCCCGATGCCGAGCGCGTCGACGAGCTGCGCACACTCTACCTGCAAGGCGTGCGCTATCTCGACGAGCAGTTGAAGACCCTCGTCGAGAGCCTCGACGACGGCGGGTTTTACGATCGCACCGCGATCGCCTTTACGGCTGACCACGGAGAGGAGCTCTACGAGCACAACGGCTGGTGGCACGGCACGACACTCTACGAAGAGCAGTTGCGGGTCCCTCTGATGATCAAGCTACCGGGCGGCGCCGAGGCAGGGGCCGTCCGCGAGGACGTCGCACGCAGCATCGATATCGGCCCGACCTTGCTCGGCGCTGCCGGTGTGCGTGTGCCGGCGACCTTTCAGGGAGTCGATCTCCTGCGCGAGCGCGTGCAGGAGCCGGTCATCGCCGAGGAAGACCTGGAGGGCAACCGCCTCTTCTCGATTCGCGACGGAAAGTGGAAGCTCATCGTCGCCAACCCCGGCAATCCGCGCGGATTGCAGCCGCGGGAGCTCTACGACCTCGCGGCCGATCCGGGCGAGCAGCAGAACCTCGCCGCCGCCAATGCTGCCAAGGTCGCCGAGCTCGAGGGCAAGCTGCGGTCGATGTTGCCGGCGGGTACGCTGTAGACGGTGCTCCTCGTCATCGGTCTGGACGGTGCGACGCTTGACCTCGTCGAGCCGTGGGCAGCGGCGGGGACACTTCCCAACCTCGCGGCTCTGATGCGGCGCGGTGCCTGGGGACACCTCACGGTGCCGATGCCGCCGGTCACGTTTCCGAGTTGGACGAGCTTCACGACCGGCGTCAATCCCGGCCGCCACGGCATCTTTGACTTCACCCGCCGCGAAGCGGGGGCGTACCGGGTGCGCTTCGTCAACTCCACCTTCTGCAAGTCGCCGACGATCTGGCAGCGGCTCAGCGAATCGGGCAAGCGCGTTTGCTCGCTGGGGATTCCGGGCTCGTACCCGCCCGAGCCGGTGAACGGCTACATGCTGAGCGGTTTCGATACTCCGGTGACGATGCGCGCCGATGCGAGCTTTGCCTACCCGCGCTCGTTCGCCGCCGACGTCGAGCGGGCCGGTGGATTCCCCTTCGCTGACTTTCAGGAGTTGACGACCGGTGCGGGCTGGCATCGCAAGGCGCTGCAGTCGATGCACGCCGCGATCGACAAGAAGACCGAGCTGGCGTCCGGCTTGCTCCAGCGCGAGACCTTCGATTGTTTCATGCTCTTGTTCGGCGAGTCGGACACCGTTGCCCACCACTTCTGGGGCTTGCACGACCGCGACTCACCGCGTTTTGATTCCGCTCTGCGCGAAGGGCTCGGCGACGGTGTCGAGCAAATCTACTGCCATCTCGATCGCGCCGTTGGACGCCTGGTGGAAGAGTCGGCGGCGCAGCAGGTGTTGATCGTATCCGATCACGGCTTTGGCGGTGTTGGCGATGTCGCTTTGTACCTCAACCGGTGGTTGGCCGAACGCGGCTTTCTCGCCTGGAAGGCGCGCGCGACCTCGTCGCAGTGGTTGGCGCGATTGCGCGGCGCCGCCTTGCGGAGGATTCCCGAGCGCGCCCAGGCGCCGCTCTTTCGCCTCGGCGGCGGTGCACTGGCGGAAGCCGTCGAGTCGGGCGCGCGTTTCGGTGCCATCGACTGGCCGGCGACGCGGGCGTTTTCCGAAGAGCTCAACTACAACCCGTCGATTTGGCTCAACGTCGAGGGCCGCGAGGCGCAGGGCGCCGTGCCGGCAGCCGACTACGAGCGCGCCATCGACGACCTCCGCCGGCAGCTACTCGAGTGGCGCGATCCCTATGCCGATGGCCCGGTGGTGCGGCGCGTCTGGCACCGCGACGAGATTTTCGCCGGCGATCAGGTCGCCTACGCGCCGGATCTGACCCTCGAGCTCGAGACACACGGCGGTTATTCGTATGTCTGTCTGCCCAGTGGCGGCAGTGGTGGGCCGGCGATCGAGCGGCTGCACGGCGCTGCCCTGGCCGGCGGCAAGCTCAGTGGAATGTCGGGCAGCCATCGGCGGCGCGGGATCTGCATTCTCGCCGGCGACGGCGTCGCGCCTGGCCGGCTGCGCGGCGCCCGCATGATCGACATGGCGCCGACCATCATGGCCCTGCTCGGCTTTGCCGCAAGCGATTCCTACGACGGTCGCGTGCTGCCCTGCGTGGCTGCGGCGCAGGCCGGGGAGGAGCCGGCGTCACCTTTGAAATCCGGTGCCGAGAGCTACTACGATGATGCGCAGGAAGAGCTCTTGCGCGAGCGCTTGGCACGACTCGGCTATCTGTCGGAATGAAGCGAGATCGGAAATACAGAATCGGCATGGTGGCGGCATGTCCGTTTCCCAGCTTGCGCGGCTCGCAGGCCCTGGTGCGCGAGCTCGCCGAGGCCCTGGCCAGTCGCGGTCACGACGTCCATGTCGTCACCTACCCGTCGGCCCAGCACATGGCGCCCGTCGAGCGCATCTCGATCCACCGCGCCGCGCGCGTGCCAGGTGTGCGTGCCGTGCCGCCGGCGATCGGTTGGCAGAAAGTCGTCCTCGATTTCGTTCTGGTGTGGACCCTGTGGCGGGTTGCCCGCGCCCAGCGCCTCGACGTGATTCACGCCCACAACGTGGAAGCGCCGTTGGCCGCTTTCATCGTGCGCCTGCTGACCGGTATCCCGGTCGTCTACCACGCGCACAACGCGATGTCCGACGAGCTTCCGCACTACTTCGCGAAGCACTGGTGCGCCGCCCTGGCGGCGCGATTTGGCCGCGCCCTCGACCGCGCCCTCGCCAAGCGCGCCGACTACACGATCGCCGTGACGTCTCGACTGGGGGCCTACCTGGCGGTGCGCGGTGCGGCGATGAAGACGGCGGTCATCGCGCCGGCGATCACGTGTCCCGGGCAGCGCAAGAACGATGTGCCGCACTCGGAGGCGTCGCTGGTGCCGCGCATCGTCTACGCTGGCAACCTCGACCGCTATCAGAACATCGATTGCCTGCTGTCGGCTTTCGACAGGGTGTGCGCCGAAGAGCCGCGCGCCAACCTCGTCTTCGCGCTACACGAGACGGCTGGCACGGCGCGAGCGACGCGAAACCTGGTCGGTCGTCCGGGCGTCAGCGTCCGCGTCGAACGCAGCCTCGGCGGCATCGCCCGCGAACTGCGCGAGGCTGACGCGCTGGTTTGTCCGCGTACCTCCTGGTCCGGGTTCCCGATCAAGGTGCTCAACTACATGGCGGCCAGCCGGCCAGTGATCCAGGCGCGCTCGAGCGCCCATGCCATCGAGCACGAACGCACCGGACTGGTCTTCGAGGATGACGACCCCGTTTCGATGTCCAAATCGATCCTGCGCGTCATTCGCGACCGCGCCCTGGCCGAGCGCCTGGGAGACGCCGCGCGCAAGGTGGTGGCGAGCCGCTATTCCTGGTCGCGGGTGGTCCCGCAAGTCGAGGCGGTCTACCATGAAGTGGCCCAAAAAGAAGATTGGACGCAGGCGAGAAAAGAGAAGACTCTCGTTTCCGGAGGAGATAGGATAGTTCCGATGGCGCAAAGCAAAATACGTAAGATCGCCACCACGGTGCCGAGAGCGCGCGAAAAGCGGCCTATTTTCGCTATGTTAGTGGCTGCGCTGCTGATTTCGGCGTGCGCTGGTGAGAGGCGTGAGGCGGCCGTTGCGCCGCTGCCTCCGATCGCCGCACCGGCATTGCCAGGGGCCACCCGCGACGGTGCTCTCTACCAGATCCAGCCGGGCGATCAGCTACGGGTCAAATTCCTCTTTCACCCGGAGCTCGACGTCAAGGTTCCGGTCTCGCCGGACGGCGTCGTCTTCGTCCCCGGAGTCGGCGAAGTGGCGGCGGAGGGAAAGACCGCCGAGGTCGTCGCGGCAGAGATCGAGCGCCTCTCCAGCGATCAGTTGCGCGACCCAGAAGTGACGGTAATCGTTGCAGAATTTGGCGACCGCGTCGTCTACGTCGGGGGTGAGGTGCGACTCCCCGGACCGGTGCGTTTCCGCGAGGGAATGACGCCTCTACAGGCGATACTGGACCGTGGTGGATTCACGGAAGTGGCGAGGGTTGACAGCGTCCTTCACTTGAGCCCGAATGGGAGCACATATAGTGCGCGGCGCCTCGACTACACCACCGACGTCAACAGCGGCGATCCCGAGTTGGCGACGATGGGTGTTTACGACGTGGTTTTCGTTCCGCGCACGTTCATCGGCGACGCCAACGCGTTCGTCCGATTGTACATCAGAGGACTTCTACCGACCATGCCGCGCGTGGGTGTGGGTTTTCAACCGTAAGGAATCGATCGGGACTCATGGCAGTATACGGAGCTCACATCAAATCGACAGGCCGTGGCCAGGGCGAACGCTCGGCCAACACACCGGTTTTTGCGGAGTCGGGAAAGCGCAAGGACGGTGGGAACGGGTATTCACTTTCGTATGACGGCGCTGCTCCGCCACCGGGCGGGCGGCAGGGCGGTTTCCCGGGCAATGGCTACGGTGGCCCGGGTGGTGGCGACGGTAACGGCTACGGCAACGGTTATGGCAACGGCTACGGCGGTGGCGAAGGCGGTGGCGGTGGCGATTTGTTCCGCTCTGCCAGTGCCAAAGAGCAGGTCTACGAAATTCTCCATGTGATCTTCAAGCGCTGGCGTTGGATCGCCGCGCTCTTCCTGGCGGTTGCCGCTCCTGGATTGTTTGCGACGGCACAGCAGGGCAAGCGTTACGCTGCTCGCGCCAAGGTGATGATCGTCAGCGATCGCGCCGATGCGACGATTCAGCCGACCGACGAAGACAGCTTGGCGATGATCAAGTTGAACGAGTCGATCGTCAATTCGGAAGTGCACGTACTGCGCAGCTTCGATCTGATGCGACGGGTGGCGACGCAGCTCGAAGTGGCGCGCGCCGGCGGGGACGTCGTCGGCATCGCCAACGCCGCCAGCACCGATCTCGAGATCAACAAGCGAGCCAAGCGCATCGCCAGTCGCTTGAAGGTGACGCCGATTCGCAACTCGAACGTCATCGAGGTCCGTTTCGATTCGGGTGACGAGAATCAGGCGGCGATGGTGGTCGATAGGGTCGTCGATACCTATCTGGCCTATACCGCGGAAGTGCACGGTGAACAGGGCGAGTTGGCCAAGTTCTACAAAGATCAAGCGCGACACGCCGAGGCGCGCTTGCGCGAGGCCGAGAACTCTCTCAGCGATTTCGCCTACCGCAACGGTCTCGTCGCTCCGGGCGCCGAGCTCGATGCGACGGTTGGCGGTATCCAGAAGATCAAGGATCAGTTGCGCGGCCATTCGGCGACGATCGTCGCCAGCGAGGC
This sequence comes from uncultured Binatia bacterium (SeqCode), assembly GCA_965216585.1. Lineage (GTDB taxonomy): Bacteria > Desulfobacterota > Binatia > HRBIN30 > CADEER01 > CADEER01. The sequence continues at coordinate 4,407,702 of CBDCGC010000003.1, forward strand.
GCGGTTGCAGGCGATCCGCGAGCAGCTTGCCGAGCAGCCATCGGTGATCAAGCGCAGCCAGCAGGTCGAGGTCAGCCCGGTCGTGCGGCAGATGCGCTCCCACCTGGTCGAGCGTGAAATCGATCGTATGGCGCTGTTGCGCAAGTACACCGAGAATCACCGGCACGTGCGAGACAACGCGGTGGAGATCGCCGAGCTGCGCAATCAACTGGACGAGATGTCGTCGAGCGAGCCGACGGAAGTGACGATGGAGGTGTTCACCGCCAACCCCGTGTACGAGGCGCGGTTGTCCAAGTTGCTCGATCTCGAAGCCCGCTTGCGCGAGTCGCAGGCGCAGAAGTTGGTTCTCGAAGACGAGTTGGATCTGGCCCAGAGGCACATGGTCGGCTTGCGCCAGGACGGTGTCGAGTTCGAACGTCTCGATCGCGACGTCAAACGCCTGCGCGGAGCAGCCGAGCTCTTTGCCCGGCGCGCCCAAGAGGCGGAGATCCAGGACAAGATGGACGAGGCTCGCCTCGTCAACGTGCATGTCGTCGAGCGTCCGCTGCGACCGCTCAAGCGAATCGACAGCAAGGGCGCGCCGCTGATGCTGGCTCTCGTCTCGGCGCTGGCAGTCAGCCTGGGCGGTGTGTTTGGACTGGAGTATGTGAACCGCACCTTGCGCTTTGAGCGCGAAGTCGAGCGCTATCTCGGTATTCCCGTTCTCGGTACGGTCAAAGACGTGTAGGTGCGTCCGCCGCGGGCGGGTTCGCGCTAACATCTCTGTTCGAACGGGCAGCGCGCGGCGCAGGCAACGGCATGTGGCCATTGGTCGTCATCTTTGCTGTCGTTTGCGGCCTCTACGGCGAAGGGTTTGAGGTTCTGCGGTTGCGCTGGGCCGGCATCGCCATGCCCGGCCTCGGACTGCGACTGACCCTGTTGATCGCCTACGCCGGGCTGGCGGCCGTCGCCTGGTTGGTGGCGCGTCTCGTTGCCAGGCGCTGGCAATACCGGCTGGCGGCGGCGCTTTTCGCCGCGATGTTGGCGGTCCCTTGGGTGAACTTCGAGTTCCTACCGGCAGCGGGTAGCTTGCGCTCGGTGATCGGCACCGGCGTGGCGGCGCTGGTTGCCGGCTCGCTCGGCTGGTTGTTGGCCGGAGTGCCGCGCGCCGCGACGCTGCTGGCGGTGGTGTTGGCGATCGGGGTGAACTGGCAAGCTGCCGGCGCGGATGCGCCGCGTCGCACCGATGCGCCGCGCAGCGGCCTCGCCGGACGTCTCAACCTGGTCGTCGTATTGATCGACACACTGCGCGCCGACCACCTCGGCGTCTACGGCTACGAGCGGCCGACCAGTCCGCGCATCGATGGAATCGCTCGCGACAGTGTCGTCTTCGAGCGCGCCATCGCCCAGGCGGCGTGGACGAAGCCCTCGGTGGCGTCTCTGTTCACCGGCCGATTCGTGCACGCACACGGCGTCATTCGCAGTCGCGACGTTCTCGCCGCCGGCCTGCCCACGTTGGCGACGGCGCTCGATGACGCCGGCTACGAAACCGCTGCCTTTTCGGGCAATCCGTGGATCACCCCCGAGTTTCGCTTCGACCGGGGCTTCGACCATTTCGAGAGCGGCCGAGCGATGGGCCCGCAGCTCACCAACCTCTACCGAGCGGTGAGGCGTTGCGAGTCGCTGTTGCGGCGGCTCGGCATGCCGCTGCGGATTTCCAACCTGATCTTCCGCTGGGCCGGTCGATCCAACACCGGCAACGCCGAACGCGACGAAGCGCAGAATGCCGAGGTTCGCCGCTGGCTGGCCGCGGCCGACCAGCAGCGTCCGTTCTTCCTCTACGTCCACCTCATCGGCCCGCACGATCCCTACGATCCGCCCGAGCGCTTCGCCGTCGCTTTCGCGCGTTCGCCGCAAAAGGCGCCGCGCCTGCCGCCGCCTCGGGTTCAAACGGTGTTCGAGAGCGCCGAAGCCATGGATCCGGCGGAGTTGGAGCGCCTGATCGATCAGTACGATGCGGCGATCGCCCACTCCGATACCCTGGTAGGTGAGATCTACGACGATCTGGAGCGGCTCGGTCTCCTGACCAACACGGTCTTCGTCGTCACCGCCGACCACGGCGAGGAGTTCTATGAGCATCGCAACTGGCGGCACGGCAACCAATTGTACGACGAGGTCGTCCGGGTGCCGTTGCTGATGCGCATTCCCGGTCTGCCTGCCGGCCGCCGCTCCGACCCGGCCATGTTGGTCGACCTCTTTCCCACGTTGTTGAAAGTCCTGGAAATTGAAGGGGTTGAAAAGGTCGACGGCCGGCCGCTCTTTCCCCCGCCGGAAGCTGTCGACCAGGTGACTTTTTCCGAACATTGGTGGTTTCAGGGTGGCGACTACGTCGCCCGGGCGGTTGGCCGCAACGGGCTGAAGCTGATGAGCGCTCGCGACGATCGCAGCGGCCGCGCCAACGAGGAGCTCTACGATCTACGTCGCGACGCCGCCGAGCGGGAGAATCTGGTAGCCTCAGCCAGCGGCCCGGAAGTAGACGCCCTGCGCACCTTGGCCAGCGCACTGGCCGGGGCGCCGGCGCCCGCCGCCGGTGGCCAGGTCGAAGGCCTGGACAGTGAGACGATCGAGCGGCTGAAGAGGTTGGGCTATCTCAAGGACGGCGATATCGCCGCCGGGCGGCACTGAGGCCTCGTTAAATTTTGACTCTAGGGTTGCGAGAAGACGCAAATATATGATTTTTGGACGGTAGTAAGATGTTGGTAGCTTGGGGAAAGTTCTACTCCGGGATGGTGCTGTGCGCGAGGGGGGAACGGCCGTGCAAACGGTCGCTCGTGGCGTTCCGGGCTGGGGGGGGAACGTGAGTAAGATTTACGACGCGCTGAAGCGCGCGGAGCGCGAGCGGGAGGTCTCGGGTGTTCAACAAGAGACCAACGGGCATCACGCTTCGTATGAGTACGCCAACGGTGGCGGCAGCGAGGACGACGACTACCGTCGACTGCGCGCCTCGTTGTTGTTCACTCCGAGCTACTCCGAGGTGCACACCATCGTCGTGACGGCGACTCGCCATGGCGAAGGCGCGACGCGAGTGGCAGTCGGGTTGGCAAGGGCTCTGGCATCTGAGGGGGACACGCGTGTCCTCCTGGTCGAAGCAAACATGCGCTCGCCGACGTTGGCGCGCGCCTTACCGCTCGCCGACGGACCGGGGTTGTCCGACTATCTCGCCGGTGAAGCGAGTCCCGAGTCGTTGGTCCGCCGCCTGGGCGATGCCAACCTTTCCGTCGTCACTGCCGGCGACCGGCCCGGCATGGTCGACTGTGAAGCGATCGTCACGGCCATCGCCGAGCTGACTCCCGACTACGATTTCGTCATCATCGATGCGCCGCCGGTGAACCGCTATGCCGACGTCAGCGTCTTGGGTCCAAAGGTGGATGGCGTCATTCTCGTCGTGCAGGCAGATGAGACTCCGGTCGTCGATGCGGAGAACGCCAAGCGCACGCTCGATCGCGTTGGCGCGCGAATTTTCGGAGTCGTGCTGAATCGACAGAAGTCCTACGTGCCGGCGACGATACAGGCGCTGTTGTAGGTCGGGGGATCCAGTTGGGGGTCGATTCGTGACGATGCGCACCGCGACAGCAAACGCGCCGGGTTGCTGACGGGCGGAAGTCGGTATGGCTGGAACGACGTTTCGCGGTGGCGGTCGTGAATCAGCGACGCCGTTTGCGACGCTGCTGCCGGTCGTCGGCCTGATCTTCGCTTTCCTTGCGGCGATGGTTCTCGGGCCATCCGGCGCCCTGAGCGGAGTCATCATCGGCGCGGGTTTGATCGCCATCGCCACGCGACCGCATTGGGGGGTGGCGACGATTCTCACCTTGTTGATGGTGCAGTACGGATCGCGTCGTTATTCGCGCACCGGCCTGGCGTCGTACGTCGAAGCGCTGATCCCGCCCGGCAAGGGGCTTTTCACGATCAACAACGTCATCGGGATCGTTCTCGCCCTGATCCTCGTCTACCACCTGTATCGCGATGGGGATTGGGGGTTCTTGCGCAGTCGGCAGGTGCAACTGGTCGGATTGTTGACTCTCGCTCTGGTGTTGTCGTCGGTGTGGAACGGAGTCGACTACCGCGAGCAGGCTGAGCTCGGCTTGCGCATTCGCGGACAAGATCCGATGCGATTGATGATCTCGCGCGGACTGTTCCTGATGCTCTTCGTCTTTTTCGTCAGACGGCCGCACGAGATCCGTCTGATTGCTCTGTTGTTTCTCATCCTCGCGGCGATGTCGGCGTGGAGTGGTTCGGTCGCTGCGCTGGCTGGCGCCGGCCGCGAGGAGGTGGCGCAGTATCGCGGCGGCGGCTTTGCCGTGCTTCTCGAGTCGGCGCAGAACCCAAACCGACTGGCGATGGTCGCAACCTTGGGCTTCATCTTCATCTGGGAATACCTGCAGGGAAATCCGCGCATGCGTTATCGCGGAATTGCCTTTGCGCTGTCGTTGCTGATGGTGGTGACGGTGTTTCTGGCCGCTTCGCGCGGCGGTGTGGTCGGTCTGGCGGTCGCCTTTGCGCTGATGATGGCTCGGCGGCGTGGCAACCTGCGCAACATCGCCTACAGCCTTGCCGCAGTGGTGGTGATGGGAATGCTGATCACGCAGGTGGTTCCGGAAGTCAGCCTGGAGCGCCTGACCAACATTCCCGGCTTTTCCAGCACGACGGAGTTCGAGGGTAGTGGGTCGATTCAGCGGCGCCAGTACACGTACGGAATCGGCTTCAAGATCTGGTCTGATGCTCCCATTCTGGGAATCGGCCTGGGCAACTGGGCTCACAAACGCTTTCTCACCGATCCGTTGCGATCGGCCGCAGCGCCACACAATGCCTATCTCAAGGCTCTAGCCGAAGGGGGAGTGGTGACGTTGCTGTTCTACCTCGCCGTTTTCTATGTGACTCTGCGGCAACTGAACATGATCATTGCTCACCCTGGCGCGATGGCGTGGGCGCGCGCCGACAGAACCGACTGGCTCGTGCATGCGACCCGCGTCGGAATTCTCACGTTCATGGTCTTCTCGCTCTTCGCCGATCTCTTCGACCTGGTCTTTTTCTATCTCTTGATCGGCCTGGCGGCTGCCTTGGTGCGGCGCTATTTCTCCGGTGAAGCACCGCGACCGGTCGCGGCCTTTGCGTGACGGTGAAGCGCCCTGGCTTGGCCGGGCGTGCGGGTGATGATCATGGAGCGTGAGCCGTTCTCCGGATTTCTGTCGAAAACGGGCCATCGGGTACTCCATTGCGGGGGCGTCGACTGGTACGAGGTGGCGCGCGGCTTCGTCCTCTCTTTGCCGTCGCACCGCCCTTTGACGCCGCCGCAAGAAACGCTCGACGAGCTCTTTGCCGCGCGCGGCATCTACGGTGCGCGCTTTCCCTCGCCGTTGGATGGCTTGGGGAAGTTGAGCTATCAGATCGTCTGCGACGATCCCGAGTATTCGCTGCAGAACATGAGCAGCAACACGCGCTCCAAGGTCCGTCGCGGCCTGCGCCGCTGCGAGGTTCGCCCGGTTGCCTTCGATGAGCTGGCGCGCCTCGGCCAGCAGGCCGACCGCGATACGATGGTGCGCCAGGGACGCGAGCCGCGCTTGCTCGGCGAGCGTTGGGACGAGTACTGGCGCTGCGCCGCCGAGACCGAAGGCATGGAAGGGTGGGCGGCCTTCGTCGGCGACGAGCTCGCCGCTTTTCTCGTCACCGTCGGTTTTTCCGACGGCCCGGTCGAGTACCTACTGGCCCGCTCACGCACCGACATGTTGGGGTCGTACCCCAACAACGCGTTGATCTACGCCTGCACCGAAGAGCTGTTGACGCGCCGGCAGGTAGCCAAGATCACCTTTGGTCTGGAGTCTCTGGAAGCGGTGAATCGACTCGACGATTTCAAGTTCGGTATGGGGTTTCGCGCCGAAGAGGTACGACAACGAGTCGTCTTTCGGCCGGCGTTGCGCCGGATTCTCTCGCTCCAACCGGTGCGCAGCCTGCTCTATCGCTGGGGCTCGGAGCGCGGACCGGAAGGCGGGTTCTGGCGCAAGGGAGTGGGGCTGCTGCGCTTTGCCGAAGAGGGCGGCGATCTGGCTTGAGGGGCTTGCTCGTCGTACCGATCGTTCCTCGTGCCCTGGGGTTGAAAACGGCGAGCGGCGACGTAGACAAACCGTAGTCGTTGGACTCACTTGCGCGGAAAGCATGCGGCCGCGGCTCCGGCATCGTGTCGGCTCCATTGAAGATGGGCTGCCGCGAGGTGGGCGATAGGGCGGTGCTCTGGGAAAGGCTCGAATCAGATGAGGAATGGGGGCTAAGGTGGCGGACGGGAAAGCGATGCGCGTCGCTCTGATCGGCTGTGGGCGGATCGCCAGGGTGCACCGCATGTATCTCGAGCAGACCGAGCAGGCGGAGATCGTCGGCGTGGTCGACCTCGACGCTGCCACGCGCGAGGCCTTCGTCGCGGATTCGCCTCTGGTTGCCTACGGCTCGATCGACGAGCTGATCGAGAAAGCCTCGCCGGATGTCGCCCATGTGCTGACGCCGCCGCCGACACACGCGCCGGTGGCGATGAAATTGCTCGAGGCGGGGGTCAACGTGCTCGTCGAAAAGCCGTTGGCGATGAGTCGCGGCGAAGCCGAACAGGTGGTTCGCGTCGCCGCCGACAACGACCGCTGGGTGACGGTCGACCACAACCGCTACTTCGATCCGGTCGTCCAGCGGGCCGTCGAAGCGGTCGAGAGCGGCCGCCTCGGTGATCTGGTTGGTGTCGATGTGTTTCAGGGCGCCGAGGTGGGCGAAGCGGAAAAGATGCTCGGTCCGAGCACCGATTGGCGCGTCACCCTACCTGGGGGAATCCTTCACAACCTGGCCTCACATCCGCTCTACTTGATGCGCCGTTTCGCCGGACCCGCCAGGGATCTGCGTGTCGTCGCGACGCAGCTCGCACCGGGGTGCCTGGCCGAGGCGCGATTGGTCGCCGAGGGGGAGACCTGTCTGGCGACGGTGAGCATGTCGGTGCGAACCCAACCTTTCATGAATCGCCTGGCGTTGTTTGGCACGCGTGGATCGGTCGAGATCAATTTGAACAACATGACGTATCTGGAGCGCCGCACGCGGCGGCTGCCCAAGCTCGTCGGCAAGGTGTGGCCGAATCTCGACGAGGCGCGCCAGTTGATCGGTTCGACGGCCACCAACACGATCGCCTACGCGACGGGCAAACAGCGCTTCTACCCGGGCATCGGTGCCCACATGCAGCGCTTGTATGCGAGCGTGAGTGCGGGGGGAGCACCGCCGGTGAGCGCCGAGGAAGGTGTCGACGTCGTCGATTGGTACGACCGGATCCTCGCAGCGGCGGGCATCGAAGCCGACGCCGGGGCCGGCGAGTGAAGACCCTCGTTACCGGCGCCAACGGCTTTCTCGGTTCGGCCATCCTGCGCCGGTTGGCAGAGCGCGAAGGCGGCGACGAGATCCGCGCCTTCCTGCGGCCGGGTCGATCGCTATCGGTGGCCGGAGACTTCGACGTCGCGTACGGCGATCTCGCCGATCCGGGGACCTTTAGCGCTGCCCTGGCCGGGGTCGATCGGGTGATCCATGCTGGTGCGCGTGTCGCAACGACCGGTGAGTGGGATGAATTCGACGCCGTCAACGTCCGCGGCACGCGCGCTCTGATCGAAGCGGCGCAGCAAGCGGGTGTGCAGCGATTCGTGCACGTCAGCTCTCTCGCAGTCTATGACGTGGCTGAAGACGGGGCGAGCGTCACCGAGGACAGCCCTCTCGAGGCGGACGCCGGTGACCGGGGCTTCTACGCGCGATCGAAGCTGGCGGCGGACAAAACCGCGCAAGCGGCGATCGCGAGCGGCGCGCCGGTATGCATCGTGCGGCCGGGGCTGATCTACGGACCGGGTCGTCCGGTTCCCCTGGCGCGGCGGTCGATTGCCGCCGGCCCGTTTCGAATCCTCTTGTCGAGCCCCGACTATCTGATGCCGATGGCCTACGTCGACAACGTCGCCGACGCATTGATCCTGGCGGCACACAGCGACCGAGCCGCCGGTCGCACCTACACGGTGGTGGATGAGCACGTTCGCCAGGCCGACTACGCGCGCATGTTCCAGCAGGCCAGTGGCCAGAGCTGGCGGCCGGTGTACGTTCCCGGCGCCGCCGTTCGCGTCGCCGCGTCGCTGGTGGAGGGAGTCGCCCGCGCTGCCGGTAGAAAGCCGCCGATGACGCGACATCAAGTCGAGCGCACCTTGCGCAGCGCGCGCTTCGACGGCGCGAGAGCGCGCGCCGAGCTCGAATGGCATCCGCAAGTTCCCGTCTACGAAGGCTTGCGCCGCAGCTTCCAGGCCATCCGCGAGTCTCGCTGAGACTGGCGCGCGAGGAATTGTGTCGATGGCGACGCGGGTACTGATCATCGAAGCGTCGAGTGGCGGTGTCGTCGGCGGCTCGCTGACGGGGTTGATCCATTTGATCCGCGGTCTCGACCGAAGCAGGTTCGCGCCGGCGATCGCCCTCTACGAGCACAAGACTGTCGAGGCCGAGCTCGAGCAGCTCGAGGTGCCGGTGCGCCACGTCGAACGTCGCCGTATCCCCAAGCAGCATCCGCTGTTGCACACCAGGGGGTACCGGGAGGTACGTCGCGTCGGCTTCATTCGCGGTGGCCTGCGGGGGCTGCGGCAGACGCTTCGTCTGCTCGCCGAAGAGCTACCGGCGGCGCTGCGCCTGGCGCGCATCATCCGCGAGCTCGGCGCCGACGTCTTGCATCTCGGCAACGGCGTGCGAGCCAACTTCGACGCAATCCTGGCCGGCTGGATGACGCGCACGCCGATCGTCTGCCACGTCAAGGGCTTCGAGAAGTACGGCGGTCGCGAGCGCTGGGCAGCGCGCCGCCTCGATGCGCTGGTGCTGATGACTGAGGCGATTGCGACGCACTGTCGCGATGCCGGCGTCGTTGCTCGTCACAACCAGGTGATCTACGACGCCGTTGATCTGGACTGGCTCGAGGCGCGAAAGAGCCGCGGCGAAGTGCGCGCCTCCCTCGGCATCGGTGGCGATGTCCCGCTGGTGGCCATCTCGGGCAACATCCAGGAATGGAAGGGGCAGCTCGTACTGGTCGAAGCGCTCGGCCGATTGCGCGACAGCAACCCGGATGTGCAGTGTGTCATTCTCGGTGGTGTGCACCGCGCCGGAGAGGCTTACGCGCAGCACCTGCGCCAGCGCATTGCCGAGTTGGGGTTGGTCGAGCGGGTGCATTTCCTCGGTTTTCGTGACGACGTGCCGGATCTCGTCAACGCCGTCGACATCGTCGTCCACGCGTCGATTCGTCCAGAGCCTTTTGGACGCGTCATTCTCGAAGGGATGTTGGCCGGCAAGTTGGTGATCGCCAGCGATGCTGGTGGTGTGCGAGAGCTCATCGACGACGGCCGGACCGGGTTCCTGGCGACGCCCGGGGACGATGCCGAGCTGGCGGAAAGCCTGGCCAGGGCGCTTGCCGATCCGCCCGCAGCGGCGGCGCTCGGCGCGGCCGCTCGGCGCGAAGCGCAACAGCGATTTTCTCTCAGCCGTCACGTCGAAGAGATGTGCGGTGTTTACGAACGAGCCATGAAGGGGAACGGAGGCGTATGAATATCCTGGGGATCTCGTGCTTCTACCACGATGCGGCGGCAGCCCTGCTGGTCGACGGCCAACTGGTGGCGGCGTCGGAGGAGGAGCGCTTTTCGAGAAAGAAACACGACGCCGGTTTTCCCAAGCTGGCCATCCGCTTCTGTTTGGAAGAAGCGGGCATCGGCATCGATGACATCGACTATGTCGTCTTCTACGAGAAACCCTTCGTCAAGTTCGAACGCATTCTGACGACGGCGCTGCAGTCGGTGCCAAAGTCGTGGAAGGTGTTTGGCGACGCGATGACGACCTGGATGCTGGACAAGCTCTGGGTCAAGAACTACTTCCGCCGCGAGCTCGGTATCGCCAACGACAAGATTCTCTTTTCCGAACACCACTTGTCGCATGCGGCGAGTACGTTTCTCTGCTCGCCGTTCGACGAAGCGGCGATCCTCACCATCGACGGTGTTGGTGAGTGGGCGTGCGCTACTTTCGGCCGAGGTCGCGGCAACGACGTGTCGCTCGTGCGGGAGATCCGCTTCCCGCATTCGGTTGGCCTGCTGTACAGCGCTTTCACGGCCTTTCTCGGCTTCGAGGTGAATGAAGGCGAGTACAAGGTGATGGGGATGGCTCCCTACGGCGAGCCGAAGTACGTCGACAAGGTAGAAAAGCTCTACAAGATGGGAGGCGATGGCAGTCTGTGGCTCGACATGGACTACTTTTCCTTCCATCACTCCACGCAGCGCACCTACAACGAGAAGTTCGTCGATTTGTTCGGCGAACCGCGCGACCCCGACTGGCTGTTCTTCACCAAGTCCTCCGGCTTCCCGGACTACTTCGGCGACAAGCCGGCCAACTTCGAGAAGATCTCCGAGCGCAACCAGTACTACGCCGACATCGCCGCCAGCATCCAGAAAGCGACGGAGGAGATCGTTCTCAAGATGGCGCGTGCCGTCCACGAGGAGACCGGAGTCGACAAGCTCTGTATGGCCGGCGGTGTCGCTCTCAACAGCGTCGCCAACGGACGGATCGTGCGCGAGACGCCGTTCAAGCAGGTGTTCGTCCAACCGGCAGCCGGCGATGGTGGCGGCGCGCTGGGCGCCGCTCTCTATGCCTATCACTGCGTATTCAACAAGCCGCGCTCGTTTCGGATGGAGCATGCGTACTGGGGCAAAGCGTACGACGAAGCGGCGATCGGCGATTTTCTGCGCGAGAGTGGCGTCGCCCACACTTCATGTTCGAACACCGACCAGATGATCGAGCGCGTCGTCGATCACCTGCAGGCTGGGCACGTCGTCGGTTGGTTTCAGGACCGTTTCGAGTGGGGTCCGCGAGCGCTCGGGGCGCGCAGCATCATTGCCGACCCCGGCCGGCGCGACATGAAGGATATCGTCAACACCAAGATCAAGTTCCGCGAGCCGTTTCGCCCCTTTGCACCGTCGGTCGTCGTCGAGGCAGCCGAGCGCTACTTTGATCTACCCGAAACGGCCAAGCACTATCCGGCGCGTTTCATGTTGTATGTCGTCGACGTCAAGCCGGGGCAGGGTGAAGTGTTGCCGGCAATCACGCACGTCGACGGAACGGCGCGTCTGCAAGCCGTCCACCAGGAGCACAGCCCCCTTTATCACGACTTGATCACGCGCTTCGGACAAGCCAGCGGAGTACCGGTGATTCTCAACACGTCGTTCAACCTCAAGGGCGAAGCCATCGTCAACACGCCGGCGCAGGCGCACAGCACGTTCATGCGCAGTGGTATGGACGCGTTGGTGCTGGGCAACACGGTCATCACGAAAGACTGAGCGATGTCACGCGGCGGCCAGATAGCGGCCGGTGTCGTCCTCGCCGCCTTCGGTACGCTTCTCGCGCTCGCCGTGTTGGAAGTCGGTGTGCGAGCGCTCCACCTCGTGCCGTCGCGCTTCTGGCAGTACGATGAAACGCTCGGGACGCGTCTGATCCCGGGCATGCGGGGTTGGTGGACACAGGAGGAGCACGAGTTCATCGTGCCGGTGCAGATCAACTCGCACGGCCTGCGCGACGTCGAGCGCAGCTTGGCAAAGCCGACCGGGGTCGAGCGTGTTCTGTTGATCGGCGACTCACACGTCGAAGCTCTGCAGGTCACAGTCGACGAATCGATCGGCCGGCAACTCGAATCGCGCTTGCGCGCGAAGGGCAGGAAGGTCGAGGTCGTCAGCGCTGGTGTCAGTGGCTACGGGACGGCCAGCGAGTATCTCTTCTTTCGCGAGCGCGGTTGGAAGTTCGAGCCGGACCTCGTGGTGTTGGCCTTCTACCCGGGCAACGATGTGAAGAACAACGGCGCTGCCCTGGAAACCTCCCTGGTGCCGGAGTACGCCGAGGACGGCGCGCTGGTGCGCGTGCGGGGTGGCAAGTCGCGGCCGCCTGCGCGCCGGCGCTCACACGCCTATACCTACCTCCGCAAGCTCATTCTGACTCGACAGCCGGCCTTGGCGGCGCGCCTGCACTCGCTCGGTTTGATCAAGGGCGGTGCCATCCGCAAGGCGGCGGCGCCGGAGGGTGTGCCACTCGACTATTGGGTCTACGCCCAACCGCCGCCTCCCGAATGGGCGAGCGCATGGCGCCGTACGGAGCGGCTGCTCGACGATTTCCACGGGGCCGTGCAGGCGCGTGGCGCCACCTTTGCGCTCGTCATCGTCACCGCCCGCGATCATCTCTACCCCGAATCGTGGCAGCAAGTGCGCGAGGCGTATCCGCGGCTCGGTCGGGGTGAGTGGGATCTCGAGGCGCCGGCGAAGCGGATTCTCGCCTGGTGCGGCGCGCGACGCGTCGCCTGCAAGAACCTTCATCCGGATCTCGCACGAGTGCGAGACGGAGGCGCACCCCGACTGCATTTCGTTCACGATGGCCACTGGACGCCAGCTGGCCACGCCGCTGCCGCGGAGTCCGTGGCGGCGTTCATTTTTGATGAATCCCTGCTCTGAGACGCGAAAAATGGAGGAAACATGAGTTTCGGCGAAGATCTCAAAACACGTTTCGGTATTGCCGGTGAGCTGCTCTCCTTCCTGTGGGAGCGCAAGTTGTGGTGGCTCATTCCGATGGTGCTGGTCCTGCTCGCCTTTGGTGGCCTGCTGGTCACGGCGCAGAGCTCCGCGCTTGGGCCGTTCATCTATACGCTTTTCTAGAGGGGGCGTGTTGTTCTTCAACCTCCATAGCTGGTGCGGTCTGGCGCTTTTCGTGCTGGCTCTGTCGTTGCCGGCGCGCAGCGCCGTCGCCGGCGTCGTCGACTGTGGCGATGACGATCCGACGTGTACGATCTACGTTCGCGCCGGTGTGGCGATCCCCAACGGGCGGTGCGCCGGTCGCACGCCCGAGCTGGCCTATCCGACTATCGGGGCGGGCGCGGCGGCGTTGGTCAACCGCGGCGACGCGCTTTGTGTCTTCGCCGGTGAGTACCTCGAGGGGAACATCGTTGCCGGCAGCGGTGGGACACCCAATTCGCCGGTCACCATGCGTGCCGTCGGCGCAGTGACGGTGCGGCCGCCCGGCACCGTGAGCACCGACTGCGCGACGATCCCGACGACGGGGTTTCTGGTGCTCGGGACGCGCAACCTGACGATCGAGGGTTTCGTTCTCGAGGGCTTCTGCGATGCGGGTATTCAAGTGCGTTCAAACCCGGAGGAGACGGAGAACAGCAGTGGTATCACGCTGCGTGGGAATACGATCCGGCGAACCCGGCGCGGTCGCGGTATCGACATCGCTGGCGAAGGGCGGATGGAGATCACCGGCAACGTCGTTTCCTCCAATCAGGGCAGTGGCATCTCGGTGCAGGGGTGCATCCGCGCTCCCGACGTCGAACCCAAATGCGCACCCGACACGACGGTACCGATCGATGCCGTGATTCGCGACAACGAGGTGTTTCGCAACGAAAGCCACGGCCTGTTCGTCCGCGGCGCCGACGGAACGCGTATCGTCAACAACCGTTCGTATGCGAATGCCGACGGGGGCGGCCTGCAGATCAATGCGTCGTCCGACACGCTGGTCTTCAACAACCTGATCTATGCCAACGGCCGCGATGGTATCCGCGTCGGAGCGCCGGATCGCGGCACCGAAGCACAGCCGCTGGAGCCCATGGGTTCGGCTGGAACGATCATCATCAACAACACCATCTACAACAACGGCGAATGGGGCATTGAGATTGGCGAACCGGAAGCGGGTTCTCCGGGCTCGGTCGTTCTCAACAACATCGTGCAGGAAAACGGCACGAGAACACCGGCGGATTTTCCCGGCGAGATCGGTGTTCTCAGCGAAGATGGCGACGGCCTACCGTCGACCTGCCGTTATGTGGCGGGGTTCAATCTGGTTCGCGGGGCCAGTGCCGAGCTGATCTACGGACCGAGCACGCCTTTCAACCTCTACGATATCGAAGCCGCCGCCGACTTCGTCGACCGCCCCGAGGTCAACGATTTTCGCCTGCGCGAGAACAGCCCCGGCATCAACGCCGGCTATGGCGACGTCGATCTCGTCGGTATCAGCGGCTCGGTACTCGCTTCCAATGTCGCCGATGCAGGACGCGCCGATCTCGGATTTCACTCTGGCGCCGAAGGTGACGGCTTGCCGCGATTCGATTCGACGATCATGCCGGTCTTCGTGCGGGTGTCGGGCAGTGACCGCAACAATCGGCCGACCTCGCCACAGACGGCGCTGGCGTCGATCGATGTGGCGGCCGATCTGGCGCGGGCGGGAATCGAGGTCGTGGTTGGACCCGGTACCTACCGCGAAGGCCAGATCAGTGTGCGCGCCAATCCGCCCGCGGGTGGCTATGTCTTTCGCGCCGATCCCTCGGGGCGGCGAACCGGCGATCCGCCGGGTCCGGTGCGGGTGATCGCCGATGGTCACGAAACCGGGTTCATCATCCAGGGCGCCTGCGGCGCCCGCGTCGAGGGTTTCGACGTCAGCGGCGCGACAGAGGCGGGCATCCAAATCCAGGCCGGATCTGAAAACGCCGAGGTCCTGCACAATCAGGTCCACGACAACCTGCAGCGCGGAATCCAGAGCGTCAATGCACGCGCCATTCGCATCTTCAACAACCTGGTCTACGACAACGGTCGCGACGGTGCCGGTGGCGGCATCCAGGTGGGCGGCACCTGCCCGGATGAGAGTCCCAGTTGTCCGGCCGGCTCACCTGGTGCCGAGATCACTTTCAATACGGTCTACGGCAACGAGGTCAACGGCATCTTCGTCGGCGCCGGGCCGGGCGACTCGAGCGGTGCGCTGGTGCGCTACAACATCTCGATCGACAACCGGCTCGGCAACGCGATCCAGGTGGGCAGCAATGATACGCGCCGCATCCATTTGCGGCGCTTCATGAACGGTTTCAACGTGCTCGACTCCTTCAGCGATGTGGCCGAGGTCGACGACGACTCGGACTATTTCTGGGCCGGAGTCGGCGAGCCTCTTTTCGTGGACGCCGACGCCGCCAGCTTTGAGCTCGATCCACGCGGCGTTGCCGCTATCGACGGGGCCGAGGAGCTCTCGGCGCGCGATGCCGGTCTCGACGCGCGCTCGACGCGCACCGATCGAGCGGCCGATCAGGGTGCCGCCGATCTGGGGTACCACTACCCGATTTTCGACCTCGAACTGTCAGGCGATTGCGATGGCAACGGTGTCGTGACGATTGGCGAGCTCATTACTGGTGTCGGCATTGCGCTGGGAAGGAGCGCGGTCGGAGATTGTCCGGCATTCGACTGCGATGGCGACGACCTGGTCGGCGTCGGCGAGCTCATCAAGGCGGTGAACGCAGCGCTGCGGGATGCTTAGAATGAGGAAGGCGTCGCGCAAGCTCATCTACACCATCAACCAGATGGAGATGGGCGGCAGTCAAACCCACCTCGTGCAGGTTCTCAAGCTACTCGATCGAGAACGCTTTGACCCCGTTCTCTATTGCCTGTCCGGCCAGGGAACGTTGTTGGATGCGGTCCGCGACCTCGATGTTCGCGTCGTCGACGGGCACGTGCGCTGTGGCTTCAAGTCGCCGCGCATCATCCCGGCGACTCTGCGCCTGGCGCGCGCATTCCGCCGAGAGGCACCGGATATCGTCCACAACTATTTGTTGCGTGCCAATGCGGTCGGCTCGGTTGCGGCGCGGTTGGCCGGCGCGCCGGTCGTACTGGCGAGCAAGCGGGGATGCCACGAGATGCGTGGATGGGAGTTGCGTGGAGCGCAGCTCGGCAACTGGCTGAGCGATTGCGTCACGACCAACGCCGATGCCGTTCGCGAATTCGTCCACGTCGACGAGTCGCTGGCCAAGGAAAAAATGGTCGTCATCCCCAGCGGCGTCGACACCGATCGCTTTCAGCCGTTGGGCGACGCGGATTTCAAAGAGCGCCTCGGTCTTCGCCCCGACCCGGTCGTCGGAATCGTTACGCGCATGCGAGTGCGCAAGGGCGTCGAGGAGTTCCTCGATGCGATGATCGACGTGCGGCGCACACGTCCCGGTGTGCAGGCGGTGATCGTCGGCGAGGTGGAGCTCGACGACGACTTGAATGCGCGCGCCCTGGCGGGCGGGTTGAGCGAGGACCTGCACCTATTGGGTCGACGTTCCGACATGCCAGAGGTGTTCCAAGCGTTTGACCTTTTCGTTCTTTCGTCGCACGACGAAGGGATGTCCAATGCAATCTTGGAAGCGATGGCGATGGAAAAGCCAGTCGTCGCTACCGATGTCGGCGGAACGGGCGAAGCGGTGGTCGAGGGTGTCACGGGTCACCTCGTGCCCGCCAAAGCGTGGCAGCCACTGGCGGCTGCGATCGGCGATCTACTCGACCAACCGGCAAAGGCGAAAGAGATGGGAGTGCGCGGGCGCAAGATCGTCGTCGAGAAGTTGTCGGCGCGTTCGATGGTGCGGCAGATGGAAGCGCTGTACGCGAAGCTCGTCGAAAAGCGCGACTCCGCGAGTGCCGTGAGGCCGGAACTGGAAGCATCGATTTAAGGGGGCAACGACGTATGGAAGTAACGTACATAGGCCACGCGGCGATGATCATGAAGAGCAGCGGTGGCAAGACGATCCTGATGGATCCGTGGCTCACCGATCCGACCTACCACGGAACCTGGTGGCACTATCCGCAACTGGCCCTGGGAGTCGATGACCTTCCGCCGATCGACTACCTGTACATTTCGCACGAGCATCCCGACCACTTTGATCCACCGACCTTGGAGCGGATGGACAAGAGGGTGTCGATCGTCATCGCGAACTTTCGCAACAAGAAGTTTCGCGACCGCATCGCGGCGTTGGGGTTCGACGACATTACCGAGCTCGATTTTCACGAGGACTACCAGCCGACCGGCGCCGACTTCACGTTGCGCATGATCGCACCCGATCGGGCCTGGGATGACAGCGCCATCGTCGTGCGCGATGCGCAGCACACCTTCGTCAACGTCAACGACTGTCATTTGGACGATCAAACGCTGGCCAAGCTCGGCGAGTCGTTCGACATCGATCTGTCGTTCCTGACCTTTACCGGTGCCAGCCAGTATCCGAACTGCTTCGACTTTCCCGAGCAGTCGCGCCTGGAGCGCGCACGGGCGTCCAAGAAGTCGCATATCGAGGAGTTCGTTTCGTGGGCGAAGCTGTTGCGAACCAAGCGCGCCGTCCCCGCGGCTGGCAACTTTGCCCTGCTGGCGGAGGATCAGCTCCATCTCAATGATCCGAACTACGTCAATCACCCCGGGGAGGCGATCGCCGCGCTGAAGAAGGAGGCACCGGAGATCGAGGGCGTGCAGATGAACCCCGGTGATCGCTGGAGTGAGGGTGGCGGATTGGAGCGCCTGAATCCAGCGCCCGACTGGGACCGTCGCATGGAGGAGATCCACCGTTTGAGCAGCGAGGTGCAGCCGAGAGTGCGCGAGTTGCGCGCCGCGGAAGTGGCGGCGTCGCCCGGGTTGGCAGAGCGCTTTCGCACGCACTTCAACACCATTCTCGCGCGCGATCCGAAAAATGCGCGGGAGATCGGCATCACGGTGTGGTGGCAGGTGGACGGCCCCGAAGGCGGCGATTGGTACATCGATTTCAATCGCGACGACGATTGGGTTCAATCGGGCGTTCCGGACGACTGGAATCTGCGCATTACCATGCCCGACAAGCTGGTCGAGATGGGCGTCAGCGGACATTCGAGTTGGGACAATCTGGTCCTGTCGTTTCGCTCGCGCCTGTCGCGCCAACCGGATGACTACAAGCAGGCCTTTTGGACGTGGTTCTGCAAGCTGTAGCCGGCTTCTGGAAGCGTTGAGGTGAGCGGGGGTCGCGCCGCAGCGGTAGATCGCTGGTTGGTGGCCGTTCTGCTTCTCGCTGTCTGTCTGTTCTGCGTGAACATGTCGTGGGGGTTGCCAAACGGCAACTCCTCATGGGCGGCCGACGCGATCGGCCCGGTGACGAGCCTGGGGATCGTCTATCGCTCGTTTTCCGAGTGGAACTCGGGTTGGTACTACTTCAAGTACCCCCTCGGTTGGCCGTTTCTCCTCTTCCTCGCGACGGCGCCGTACCTGGCGTGGCTCTATGTCACCGGTCGCTGGAGCTCGCCGCAGATCGAGTATCCGCACGGCTTCGCCGACCCGGAGGCGACGTTGTACACGATGGCCATGATCGGGCGTTGCCTGAACGTGCTCTTCGGCCTCGGCATCGTCATCGTGTCCTACGGCATCGCCAACCGCCTGCTCGGTCGTCGGCCGGCGCGCTTGGCCGCCTTCTTCGTCGCCACCGCCTATCCGATCATCTACTACACCCATACCTCCAACCTCGACGCGAGCTATCTCTTCTGGCTGTTGTTGGCGGTGTACGCGGCCATCGTCGCGGCGCGGAGCGAGCGACTACTCCCTTGGCTGACCCTCGGGGCAGCGGCGGCGATGGCGGTTTCGAGCAAGGAGCAGGGGTTCGCGCTGCTCTTACCGCTGCCGTTCATGACCCTGGCGCCTAGCGTGCGCGCGCTCGGGTGGCGCGGATTGATCGCTCGCAACAACCTCGCGATGGCGGCGGCGGCGATCGTCACGGCGGCTGCGGCCAACAACGTGTTCTACAACCCGCTGGGATTCGTAGCCCGCATCGCCTACCTCCTGGGCCGGCCGCTGGAGCCCGTGTCGGTACGACTGGCGCCGGTCGAATTTGCCCTCTGGAAAGGTGCCAAGGAGTGGGTGTACGTCCGCCAGCTTTGGGATGGTGTCGAGAGTACTCTGGGGACACCGCTGGTCCTCCTGGCCGTGCTCGGCGTCGCCGTGGCTGTCGTGCGTTACCGGCGCGCCGCGCTCTGGCTGTTGGCTCCCGCCCTGGCTCACTACTATCTGTCGCTGCGTGGATTGGATCTGATTACCCTGCGCTATCTTCTGCCGATCAGCGTTTTTCTCGCGATTTTCGCGGCGCTGGCCTTGGTGGAGATGCGGCGCTGGTTGCCGGCAAGGCTGCAGAGCGTTGCGCTTGTCGCAATCGGTGTCGTCTGCTTGTTGGGTTTGGCCCGTGCCATCGATTTACACCGGACCTTTTTCTACGACCCGCGTTATGCGGCCGAGCGTTGGATCGAGGCCAACGGCAAAGCGGGGAATCAGATCGAGTACTATCAAAAAAAGACGTTTCTGCCGCGCTTGCGCGGCAGGGTTCGCGGTCGCTTCGTCAAAATGGAGGATCGATCTTTGGCGGGATTGCGCGAACGCAGTTCGTGGGGGGTTGTTTTGAGCTCGGCATCCAACAAGAGCATTGCCAATGAGTGGAACCCGGACTGGCGCGAGACGCGAAATCTGCTGCGCCCGGTCGCGCCGGCCCGCGAGTTGCTTGAAGCGATCGTCGTCGGCGAGACCGAGTACCGCAAGGTGGCGGAGTTTCGGTTGGAACCGAAGCTGCTGCGCTCGCGCATCACCAGCTTGGCTCCGGAGATTTCGATCTATGCGCGCGACTGAAGCAAAATCCCTCGACGACGGCGCTGCGCAGGCAGCGGCGCAGACCGCGCGTTGTCTGATCTGCGGTGGCGAGTCGTTCCGACCGTGCTTCGCAGGGTCGGAAGCTCCCGCGGCGGAGCGTGTGTCCGACGAGCCCTACCATATCACCCGCAGCGAGCGGCGGTTCGTCGGCGCGATCGTTCGCTGCAACGATTGTGGCTTCGCCTTTCTGCCCCTCGATGCGATGACCCTACCGACGTATGAGGACGCCGCCGACCCATACTACCTGGAGCAGGAGGCGGAGCGGATTGCCAACTCGCACCGCTTGTTGGATCTCGTGCCCAGCGGTGGCCGCCTGCTCGAAATCGGTTGCGCGGTCGGCTTTCTACTGCGCGCGGCGCGCGAACGCGGCTTCGATGCGGTGGGCGTCGAAATGTCGGAGTGGGCGTCCGGCGTGGCGCGCGACGAATACGGCCTGGATGTGCGCAGCGGTCGGATCGAGGACATGGATTTCGCCGACGCTTCGTTCGACGTCGTGGTCTTGGCCGACGTCATCGAGCATCTCACCGAACCGCGGCGAACCGTGCAGGAGATCGGCCAGGTGTTGAAGCCGGGGGGGAGATTGTTGCTGTTGACGCCCGATGCGGGAAGCGTCGTGGCACGCGCCGCCGGCTCCCGCTGGTGGGGCCTGCTCGATGACCACTACTTCTATTTCTCGCGCTCGTCGCTGCGACGCTTTCTCGAGAGCGAGGGATTTGAGGTGGAGGTGTTGAAAGCGCACGGGCGGCAATTTCCGCTTTCTCATTGGGTGTTCAAGGCGCACCAATACAGTGATGCGCTGCACCGCGGGTTGTCGCGTGCAACGTCGGCCTTGGGCATCAGTGAGTGGAAGGTATCGGTCAATCTGGGGGACATGATGGCTTGCGTAGCGAACAAGAAGCGGGGGGCGCGATGAACGAATCGGTAGCGGGCGGGACGGAGAAGCCGCGTGTCGTCGTCGTCATGCCGGCCTACAACGCTGGCAAGACTCTGCGCATGACCTACAAGGAGTTGCCGCAGGATGCGGTCGACATGGTCATTCTCGTCGACGATGCGAGCACGGACGACACGGTGACGGTGGCGCGCGAGCTCAACCTGAAGCTGTTTCTGCACGATCGCAACTATGGCTACGGCGCGAACCAGAAAACCTGCTACCGCGAGGCTCTCAAGGCGGGGGCGCAGATCGTCGTCATGGTGCACCCGGACTACCAATACGACCCGACTCTCTTGCCGGACATCATTGCGCCGATCCAAGCCGGTGGGGCAGATGTCGTGCTCGGCTCGCGCCTCAAAGCTGGCACGCCTCTCTCGGGTGGCATGCCGTGGTGGAAGTACGCGTCAAATCTCTTCCTGACCGGCGTCGAGAATTGGATCTTTGGTCTCGATCTGGCCGAATACCACACCGGCTACCGGGCCTACAGCCGTGAGGCTCTGGAAACGGTGAACTTCGAGCTCAATGCAGATCAGTTCATCTTCGACCAGGAGATCATCGCCCAGTTCGTCGAGGCCGGGTTTCGCATCGACGAAGTGCCGGTGCCGACGCGCTACTTTGCCGAGGCGTCGTCGATCTCCTTTCTCGCCAGTAGTCGCTACGGCCTCGGGATCCTCTGGTTGATGCTGCGCCTGCTCCTGCATCGGTTGCAGGTCTGGCCGCAGCGACAGTTCCAGAGTTTGCACAAGCGCTATCAAGAGGTCGCGTGAGCGGCGAAACACTCTCGATGGCTGCCGGATCGACCTCGGCTGCGACGGAGGATACGCCGGAGCTGCCGGCGGCAAGGTGGCAGAGCGACGATCGCCGCCGGCCGTGGTGGAAGATCTGGTTGCCGATTCTGCTTCTGTCGTTGGTCGCCGACCTCGGTTTTCCTGCCGTCTTCTGGCGGGTTCCCAAGCTCAGCTCCTCACTGGATGACTACGGGTATCAGTTCTTTCACGACCTGCGCGAGTTGCAGAGCACGCCGGCGCATGGGCTGCGCGTCGTCGCCTTTGGTTCGTCGGTGGCCGGTGGGTTGGACACCTACCAGCTCAGCGGCCTGCTCGGCCGCGACTTTCCGGGCAAGCAGATCGAAGTGCGCCGCCTGTTGCATCCGGGGATCAAGCCGTCGGACTTTCGCTTGTTGTGGGGCGCCGAGCTCGACAGGGTCGATGTCGAGGTGCTCGTCGCCGTTTTCAACCTCGTCGATTTTCTCAACCCCAGCGTCGGCCGCGAGCTCAAGCCGGCGATTCGCAAGATCCTGCCGCCTTGGCCGACGCTGCGTGCCCGCGGCGAGCACGTTTCGAGCGTGACGGACAAGCTGGCGATGGCCCTCGCCGGCGCCAGCAATCTCTATCGCTTTCGCAAAGCCATCCGTTCGGCAATCCGCGACCACGCAAAGCTCCTCGTCGCCTGGTGGAGCGCTGACGGCGAGCGATCTTATGGCGTCTACTCCGACGGCTATACGAAGCCGCGCTTCGCGACACCCGCCAACGCCTTGCGAGAAGTGTACGTCGATCCCCGCTGGATCGAGCAGCGGGGCAGGGCGACGCTGGTGGTGTCGTACGGTGGACGCGAGGTGATGCGCGCATTTACCGAAGCCGGCTGGCATCCGCTCATCGTCGGAGCGGACGAAGAAGATGGCATGGTGCACGTTGTCGTCGAGGGAGGCTGGAGTCCCGCAGCCAGCGGTGAGGCGGACGACGATCGCTTGCTCGGTGTGCGCTTGCGCTCGGGGTTGGCGACCGCTGATCGGCGCCCGGCGCCGCGCTACCCACCGTTCGTCGCCAGCGACATCAAGCCGTTTCGCCGCATGGGGAGTGACAAGGGCGACGCCTACGTTGCTCGTTGGCAGGTGCTGCTCGAAGCCGACACGGAGTTCGGCAAGCGTTTTCGCCAGTATCGTGATGGCAAACGGGCACTGGCGAGGCGGCCCTTTGCCGCTGAGTTGGAGGTCGCCGAGATGCGCGCGATGGTGGAATGGATGGCGGCATCGGGGCGGCGTGTGCTGATGGTGAACATGCCGGAGAGTCCACTGCTCGGCGACGTCGTCGGCAGTCCCTACTACGCCGGGTATCTGGATTTCTTCACGTCGATCGCAGCCCGCAACGAGCGGATCGCCTTCATCGACCTGCACGATCTGGTTCCCTTTGAAGACATGAACGACTGGCACCACTTGAGCTATGTCGGCCAACTCAAGCTCGGTCGGGCGGTCGCACCGGCGTTGCGCGATGTCGTCGCCGCGGCGCTCGACCAGGGCGGCGGAGCGACCTAGGTGCTCGGCTGGCGACCTGATCGGAAGAAGCTCATGGCCAGCACTGCGATCTGATGCGCGTCGGCCATGTCATCGGCCAGCTCAGTGCCGGCGGCGCTGAGGGGCAATTGCGTCTCGTCGCCTGTGCGCCGGGGCGTCGGACGACGCCGTTCGTCTACTGCCTGTCCGACCGGATGTCGCCCTATGGCGACATCCTGGCCGAGCACGGCGTGTCGGTCGAGGCGGTCACTGGCGGCCGGGTCGCTCGGGTGCGGCGCCTGCGCCAGCTCATCGAGCGCGACCGCATCGACGTGCTTCACTCGTGGTTGTACATTGCCAACGCCTTTGCCTGGGTCGCCAACGGCGGCCGCCGGCCGTGGGTGACGTCGGCGCGTAATTGCAAGCGCCAGGGTGCGGTGCTCGACTTCGCCAATCGACGAGCGTTCGATTCCTGTGCGGCGATCGTCGCCAACTCGAACCTGGTCGCAGACTACATAGGGCGCGAGTACGGCGCCCCGGCGGCGCGCATCCACGTCGTGCACAACGGTGTCGATCTGTCGCGCTTTTCACAGCGCCTGCGCACGCAACTCGCGCAGCCGGCGACGATCACGGCGATCGGCCGCGTCGTCCGGCAAAAGAATCCCGAGCTCTTCGTAGCGGCGGCGCGCAGGCTGCTGCGCGACCGGCCGGAGTTGCGCTTTCGCTGGATCGGCGACGGCGAGCTGCGTCAGCGGCTCGCCGTCGAGCTCGATCGTGCGGGAGTTGGCGAGCAGATTCGCTTCGAGGGGCAACGGCACGACATCGAAAAGGTGCTCGACGGAAGCGATCTGCTGTGGCTGACGTCCGACTGGGAGGGGCTGCCCAATGTCGTGATGGAAGCGATGGCGAGCGGTGTGCCGGTCGTCGCGACGGCGGTCGGGGGTACGGCCGAGCTCTTTCCGACGGGGCGCGAAGGGCGCTTGATCGCGGCGGCTGACGAAGAGGCGTTGGTTGCCGCGACGCGCGAGCTCCTGGCGAACTCGCAGGCGTACGCCGAGGCGTCGCGGCAGGCGCTGGAGTGCGCGCGGACGCTCTCCGCCGAGGAGATGGTGCGCAAAACCGAGAGCATTTACGCGGCATGTGCCCGCGGGGGTAGGGAACCATGAACGAACAGAGCGAGGGGCAGGTGATTCGCGTTCGCCGAAGCGAAGGGAGGGCGAGATGAGGGCGCGAGAAAAACTAACGGTCGAAGAGAAGATCTCGATTGCGCTGGACCTGATCAAACGCGATCGGACGCTGGACGAGATCCGCGAGTTCTATCGCGTGTCACACACCACCGCCTACAAGATCCGCAATGCCTTCCTCGAGGGAGGGCGACGGGCTCTGGGTGGTGTTGACAACGGCGGGCGTGATCTAGAGGCTCGGGTACGCGCGCTCGAAGATCGGATGGCAGCGACCATCCGGCCGCCGCGGCCGCCGGCCGATGCGAGGCGTCGCGACGTGGACCGTCGCGACTGAGGTCCACATTCTTTCTGTACTTGGCCAAAATTGGGTGAATTCATGTCGGATTTGTATTTGGTGACGGGCGGTGCGGGCTTCATAGGGTCGAGCCTGGCCAAGGAGATTCTGCAGCGCGGCGGTAGAGTGCGAATCTTCGACGACTTCTCGACGGGCTTTCGACACAACGTCGATTCGCTCGCAGGCGACGTCGATGTCGTCGAAGCCGACCTGCGCGACTTCGAGCAGGTGCGCAAGGCGATGCAGGGCGTCTCCTACGTTTCGCACCAGGGGGCTCTGCGTTCGGTTGAACGATCGGTCGACGATCCGCTGAGCTCGAATGCGGTAAACGTCAGTGGCACCTTGCACATTCTCGCGGCGGCTCGCGATGCCGGCGTCAAGAGAGTCGTCTACGCTTCGTCGTCGTCGGTCTACGGCGATTCGGAAGAGCTGCCGAAGCGCGAAACTCTGCGTCCCTCCCCGGTCTCTCCCTACGCCGTGTCCAAGCTGGCGGGCGAGAGCTACTGCCAGGTGTATACGAAGCTCTACGGGCTCGAGACGGTGAGCTTGCGCTATTTCAACGTCTTCGGACCGCGCCAGAGTCCGAAGTCTCAGTATGCTGCGGTGGTGCCGCTGTTCATGCGGGCGGCGCTCGACGGAGAGCCGCTGGAGATTCACGGCGATGGCCGCCAATCGCGAGATTTCACCTACATTGACAACGTCGTGCAGGCGAACTGGCTCGGCTTTCACGCTGAGGGGATCGGCGGTGAGGTGTTCAACGTCGCCTGTGGCGAACGTCACGATCTGATCGAAATCGCCGATCTGATCGAAGGCTTTGTCGGACGCAAGCTGGAGCGCAATCACACCGAGTCGCGCCGCGGTGACGTCAAGCACACCGAAGCAGCGATCGACCACATCCAGGGCAAGACGACGTATCAGCCGACGGTCGGTTTCGAGGACGGCATGCGACGCACCTTCGAAGCCTTGCGCGACGAGGCAAATTGACAGCTTCGCAGGTAGCCGATAGCTTGCCCGGTTGGCACGAAACAGAGCGGGGTCGAGGGTAGAGTGAGCATTCTGGTAGACAAGAACAGTCGCGTCGTGACGCAGGGGATTACCGGTTCGACCGGCCAGTTCCACACGCGTGTGTGCAAGGAGTACGGAACCCAAATGGTCGCCGGCGTGACTCCCGGCAAGGGCGGTACGGATTTCGAAGGGATACCGATCTTCGATACGGTCGAGCAATCGGTGTCGGAAACCGGCGCCGATGTTTCCGTCATCTATGTGCCGCCGCCGTTTGCCGCCGATGCCATCATGGAAGCCGCCGACGCGGGGATTGCCCTCGTCGTTTGCATTACCGAGGGAATTCCGGTGCTCGACATGACGCGCGTCAAGCGCTACCTCGAAGACCGGCCGACGCGACTGATTGGGCCCAACTGCCCGGGCATCATCACTCCGGGCGAATGCAAGATCGGCATCATGCCGGGCTACATCCACAAGCCGGGTCGGATCGGTGTCATTTCGCGCAGCGGCACGCTGACCTACGAGGCGGTCCACCAATTGACGACCTTGGGTTTCGGTCAATCGACCTGCATCGGCATTGGCGGCGACCCGATCATTGGCACCGGTTTCGTCGATGCCCTGCAATTGTACGAAGACGACGCCAATACCGACGCAGTGATCTTGATCGGTGAGATCGGCGGCAGCGCCGAAGAGACGGCGGCCGAGTTCGTGCGCCAGCACATGTCGAAGCCGGTCGTCGCCTTCATCGCCGGCCAGACCGCGCCGCCGGGGCGGCGCATGGGCCACGCCGGTGCCATCATCGCCGGAGGCAAGGGGACGGCGGCGGACAAGATTGCCGCTTTCGAGGCGGCTGGTGTGCGCGTCGCGGCGACTCCTTCGGCGATGGGGTCGACGATGGCGAGCGTGTTGGAGGAGCGTTGAGATGGTGGAGAGAACACTTGCGATCGTCAAACCGGACGCGGTCGAAAAGCGCAGTGCCGGTGCGATCCTCGCCCGCATCGAGAGTGCGGATTTGCGTATCATCGGCTGTCGTATGTTGCGCCTGTCGGCGGATGACGCCGGTCGTTTCTACGCGGTCCATCGCGAGCGACCGTTCTACGGCGAGCTTACGAAGTTCATGAGCTCGGGGCCGATCGTCGTCTGTGTGCTCGAGGGCGAAGGGGCGATCGGGCGCTGGCGCGAGTTGATGGGTGCGACCGATCCGGCCAAGGCGCCGGAGGGTTCGATCCGCCGCGAGTTTGGTACCAACGTCGAGCGCAATGCGACGCACGGATCCGATGCGCCGGAAACGGCACGCTGGGAGATCGGCTTTTTCTTTGCCGAGCAGGACTTGCGATCGGAATGAGCGCGGCGGGCGTGCGTTGCTCACGCCCGAGGCGTTGCACGCCTGGGCTGCGACCAGGCGCATCGGCGAAAATCGTGCGGACCGCGTCTTGCGCGCGGTCTATCAGGGCGGGTTGAGCGATTTCGACGAGCTCCGCGGCTTTCGCGCCGATCTCCGTCGCGACATGGGGGAGAGTTTCCACTGCGACGCACTGCCGACGCCGCAGGTCTTCAGCGCCGCCGACGGCGCTCGCAAGCTCCTTTTTCGCTTGGAAGACGGTCGCGCGATCGAATCCGTCATTCTGCCCGACGAGCGGCGTTTGACCGTTTGTGTGTCCTCTCAGGTCGGCTGTGCCATGGCCTGTGCTTTCTGTGCCACGGCGAAGCTCGGGTTGCATCGTTCGCTGAGCGCCGCCGAAATCGTCGGCCAGTTGGTCGCCGTCCGCCGTCTTCTCGGTGGCGGACGGCGCATTTCCAACGTCGTCTTCATGGGCATGGGAGAGCCCTTGCACAACTACGCCGAGGTCGTTGCTGCCGTGCGCACGATGCGTGCCGATTGGGGCTTTGGCCTCTCCGGTCGGCGCATTACGGTTTCGACGGTGGGGTTGTTGCCGGAGCTGCAGCGACTTGTGCGCGAGACCGACGTCGCCATTGCCGTCTCCCTGACGGCGACGGAGGACGCGCTGCGCGATCGGCTCATGCCGGCCAATCGCCGCTACCCGTTGGCCCAGTTGATGGACTGTTGCCGCTCGCTGCCGATCGCTCAACGGCGAAGGATTACCTTTGAGTATGTGTTGTTGGGCGGCGTGAACGACGGCGTCGCCGACGCTCGGCGTCTGCAGGAGCTCGTGCGCGGCGTGCGGGCGAAAGTGAATCTGATTCCGTTCAACTCCTTCCCCGGGGCGCCGTACGAGCCGCCGCCAGCCGAGACCGTGCAAGCGTTTCGCGACACCCTGCTGGCGGCCGGGTTGAGCGCCACCGTTCGCAAGCTGCGCGGTGGTGACGTGCGCGCTGCCTGCGGGCAGCTCGCTGCCGCCGCGGTTTCTTGACCGACGCCGCTGACAAGCGCCCGATTGCGGTCATCGTCAACCCCGACGCCGGGCGCGCCGGTGCGGCCGTGATCGAGCCTCTGCGCGCTGCCCTGGGCGGACGCGGCCGGGTGTGGCCGGCGTCGTCCCTGGGCGAGCTGGAGGCGGCGGCCACCGGCGCCCTGGCCGATGGCGCCGGCATGGTGGCGGTGTGCGGCGGCGACGGCACTCTGGGCAGAGTGGTGACGGCTGTCAGCCGCTGCTGCCGGGACGGCGAGCTGCCGAGCTTCGCTCCTCTCGGTGGCGGTACGTTGAACACGACGGCGCGGGCGCTGGGGTTGACGAAACGCCGCCAGCCGGTCGAGGTGTTGCGCCGCTGCTTGCTGGGCGCTGGCCGCCGCTTCGAGCAGGGGACGATGCGCACCGGCGACGGGAGAGTCGGGTTCATGATCGGCGCTGTCGTTCCGGCCCGCTTCCTGCGGTTGTACGAAGACGGTGGCCAGGCCGGGGTGATGCGCGCGTTGCGTGTTCTCAGCGGGCTGGCCAGCTCGGCCGTCACCGGTGGCGAGACATCGAGGCAGCTCTTTTCGCCGGTGGTCGCGACGCTGAGCATCGACGGCGGGGTCGGTACGGAGATGGACCTGACGGTTCTCTACGCATCGGTGATCAAGGAGATCGGCCTTGGATTCCAGCCGACACCACGGGCCGGCGAACGGCCCGGCCACTTCCAGATCCTGGCCTCCTCGGCGGCGCCGGTCGATCTGGTGCGTGCCCTGCCGCAGATCCGGGCCGGGCTGGAGCTCGAGGGTGACGCCTGGATGAATGAGCTGGCTGCGTCGGCCGACGTTGCCTTTCGCGAACCCGCCCTCTACATGGTCGATGGGGACGTCGAAGGCGAGGTCGACGAGCTGAGGATTCACTCGGGTCCGGTGATCGAGATGTTCGTCGCGTCGGCGAGCTGATGATCGCAGGCTAAGACGAGGAGGTTGAATCGTGCTGGGAGTGATTGGCGGCAGTGGTCTCTACGACCTTCCGGGAATCGAAGACGTGCGCTCGATCGACGCATCGACGCCGTTTGGCAAGACCTCGGACAGGTTGGTGACTGGTCGTTTGGCCGGTGTCGAGGTTGTCTTCGTGCCGCGCCACGGCAAGGGGCACACGATTCTGCCGACGGAGATCAACTTCCGCGCCAACATCCACGCACTGAAAGAGCTCGGTGTCGACTTTCTCGTTTCCGTGGGTGCGGTCGGTAGCTTGCGCGCCGAGCTGCCGCCGGGATGCGTCGTCGTGCCGGATCAATTCATCGACCGCACGGTCGCCCGACCGAGCACGTTCTTTGGTGATGGGGTGGTCGCCCACGTGAGCTTGGCCGATCCGGTCTGTCCGCTTCTCGCCGAAATCGCCGGCGATGCCGCCGAGCGTGCCGGCGGCGACGTGCACCGGGGTGGCACCTACATCTGTATGGAGGGGCCGCAGTTTTCGACCCGTGCCGAGTCGCACCTCTATCGCCAATGGGGTGCCGACGTCATCGGGATGACCAATTGGCAGGAAGCCAAGTTGGCGCGCGAGGCGGAGATCTGTTTCGCGAGCCTGGCTTTGGTGACCGACTACGACTGCTGGAATGAAGAAGAGGGGGCGGTCGTCGTCGAGGACATTCTGCGGATCCTGCACGACAACGCCGATCTGGCGCGGCGGACGGTTGCGCACGTCGCCGGCGCGCTGCCGGCGCAGCGCACGTGTGGGTGTGCGACGGCGCTGGAAAACGCAATCATCACCGCGCCAGACGAGATCTCGGACGCCGCGCGCGCGCGCCTCGGTGTGATTGCCGGTCGCTACATGAAAGGAAACGGATGACGCTCTTGGTGGTCGGATCGGTGGCCCTCGATACGCTCGAGACGCCGTCTGGGCGAGCTGACGACGCGATCGGTGGTTCGGCGACGTATTTCTCCTACGCGGCGAGCTTCTTCACACCGGTTCGCATGGTCGGCGCCGTCGGCGAGGACTTTCCGCCGGGCATTCTGAGCGATCTCGAAGGCCGCGGCGTCGACGTTCGCGGTGTCGAAGAGCGCCCTGGCACGACGTTGCGCTGGTCGGGCCGCTACCACGAGGAGCTCAACGTGCGCGACACGTTGCACCTCGATCTCGGAGTCTTCGCCGACTACCAACCCGATCTGCCGGAAGAGCTCCGGGACTCGGAATACGCGTTTCTGGCCAATATCGATCCGGCCCTGCAGTCGCGTGTTCTCGACCAACTGTCGGGTCCGCGCTTGGTCGGTTGCGATTCGATGAACCACTGGATTGCCGAGTCGCGACCTGTCTTGGACGAGCTACTGCGGCGGGTCGACATGCTGGTCGTCAACGACGAGGAGGCAGAGCTGCTCAGTGGTCACCGCAACGTCGTCAAGGCGGCCGCTCACATTCTCGACAGCGGGCCAAAGTCGGTGTTGATCAAACGCGGTGAGTACGGCGTGATGGAGTTCTCGCCCAATACGGTGTTCTCCGTCCCCGCCTATCCGCTCGAAGAAGTTCGCGACCCCACCGGTGCGGGGGATTGCTTTGCCGGTGGTGTCATGGGCGAGCTGGCGCGCTCGGGCGATCTCTCGGCGCAGGGGCTGCGTCGCGCCATCGTCTACGGCAGCGTGATGGGCTCGTTCGTCGTCGAGGACTTCGGTCCCAAGCGGTTGCAGAGTCTGACGCGCGAGATGATCGACGAACGCTACCAGCGCTTCGTCTCGCTGACGGACATTCCACAGTGATCGTCGAGTCGGACGGTTCTACCAACCTCGAAGCATGGATCTTTCGATCGTCGTTCCGGTTTTCAACGAACGCGACAACGTCGCGCCGCTGTTCTCCGAGCTGACCGACGCGGCGGCGCGGTGGGGCGTGTCGGAGACGATCTTCGTCGACGACGGCAGCAGCGACGATACCTTTGCCGAGCTCGAACGAGTGGCGGCGACCGATGCCAGGGTCGTGGTCGTCAAGCTCAGCCGCAACTACGGCCAAACGGCGGCGTTGGCGGCCGGCATCGCGCGCTCCTGTGGCGACGTCGTCGCGCTTCTCGACGGTGATCGACAGAACGACCCGGCCGACGTCGCCACCCTGGTCGCCAAGCTCGATGAGGGGTACGACCTGGTGGCGGGCTGGCGCGTTGAGCGCCAGGACGCCTGGTTGCGCAGGCGGCTGCCGTCGCTCGTGGCAAACCGGCTGATCGGCTGGATCACCGGCGTACGCCTGCACGACTACGGATGTACGCTCAAGGTCATGCGCGGTGATCTGGCGCGGTCGCTGCGTCTCTACGGAGAGATGCACCGCTTCATCCCCGCCCTCGTCGATGATCTCGGCGGGCGCATTGCCGAGGTCGAGGTGAACCACCGGCCGCGAGTTGCCGGTGCATCGAAGTACGGCCTGTCGCGCACCGTTCGCGTTCTCCTCGATCTGGTCACGGTCAAGTTTCTCTCGAGCTACGCGACCAGGCCGATTCACATCTTTGGCGTCGCCGGACTGGCCTCGACCGTTCTCGGTCTGCTGATCGTCGGCTGGCTCGGCGTCGAGCGAGTCTATTTCGGCCATCCGATCGGCGATCGCCCGCTCGTCTTGCTGGGCATCCTGCTGACCATCATGGGCTTGCAATTCGTCACCATGGGCCTGCTCGGCGAGCTGTTGGTGCGCACCTACCACGAGTCGCAAAACAAGCCCGTCTACCGAGTCGAAACGGTCGTCGAGCGCCGGCAACACGAAATACCGATGCAGCGAGAAGCGGTGCGCACACGCTGAGTGGGCGGATCGCACGTCGCCATGTGGGAGCGGCGTAGCTCTAGAAGGAGAGTGTGGGTTTGAAAATCAGTGTCGTAGGAACGGGATACGTCGGTCTGGTTGCCGGTACGTGCTTTGCCGAGAGCGGCAACGACGTCGTCTGTGTCGACGTCGATGAGAAGAAGGTCGCCGCCCTGCGCGGTGGCGAGGTGCCGATCTATGAGCCGGGGCTCGAAGAGCTGATCAAGCGCAACGTGCGTCACGGCAGGCTGTCCTTTCAAACGGACCTGGTCGACGCGGTCCTTCGTTCGGAGATCTGCTTCATCGCCGTCGGAACCCCGGAAGGAGAGGGCGGCGAAGCCGATTTGACGGCGGTAATGTCCGTAGCACGCGGGATCGGCGAGGCGATGGATGGCTACCGCATCATCGTCGACAAAAGCACGGTGCCGGTCGGCACGGCGGCGCAGGTCGAGGAGGTCATCCGCTCCTGTACCGAGCATCGCTTCGATGTCGTGTCGAATCCCGAGTTTCTCAAGGAAGGGGCGGCGATCGACGATTTTCAGAAACCGGATCGCGTCGTCATCGGCTGCCGTAGTGAACGTTCCTGGCAGGCGATGGAAGAGCTCTACAAGCCGTTCGTGCGCACCGGCAAGCCGATTCTTCGCATGTCGCCGGAGAGCGCCGAAATGACCAAGTACGCGGCCAATGCGATGTTGGCGGCGCGCATTTCACTGATGAACGAGGTGGCCAACCTGTGCGAGGCGACGGGAAGCGACGTCGAAGACGTGCGCCGTGGGGTCGGCCTCGACGAGCGGCTCGGCTCGGCCTTTCTCTTTCCCGGGGTCGGCTACGGCGGTTCGTGCTTTCCGAAGGACGTCAAGGCGTTGATCAAGGTCGCCGAGAACAACGACCTCGAGGCGCGCATTTTGCGCGCCGTCGACGAAGTGAACGATCGCCAGAAGCAGTGGTTGTTCAAGAAGGCGAAACGCTACGTCGGCGCCGATTTGAGCGGTGCGCGGGCCGCCGTGTGGGGGCTGTCGTTCAAACCGCGGACGGACGACATGCGCGAGGCGCCGTCGGTCGTGCTCATCAAATCGCTTCTCGACGCCGGCGCCAGCATCGCGACGCACGATCCGGTGGCGATGCCGGTGGCGCGCCGACTCTTCAACGACAGCGTCGACTATTTCGAGAATCCCTACGAAGCTCTCGAGGGGGCGGACTGTCTTCTCATCGTCACCGAGTGGCAGGAGTTCAAGCAGCCGGATTTCGACCGTATCAAGAGCTTGTTGAAGTCGCCCCTGATCATCGATGGCCGCAATCTCTATGACCGCGATGCAATGGAGCGTCTCGGGTTTCGCTACGTCGCGGTTGGCCGCCAGCCGGTCGGCGCTGGGGGAAGTTGAGCATGGGACGTGTACTGATCACTGGCGGCGCCGGCTTCATCGGCTCCCATCTCGCCGACCGGCTGCTCGATGAGGGCAACGAAGTCATCGCCCTCGACAATCTATCGACCGGGCATCCGCGCAACATCGCGCACCTGATCGGCCACCCGGCCTTTCGTTTTCTCAAATACGACGTCACCGACTACATCCACGTCGAAGGGCCGCTCGATACGATCTTTCACCTGGCGTCGTTGCCGAGCCCGGTCGACTATCTGCGCCTACCCATTCCGACGTTGAAGGTGGGGGCGCTGGGGACGCACAAGGCGCTGGGCCTGGCGCGTGCCAAGGGCGCTTCCCTGCTGCTTGCGTCGACCTCGGAAGTGTACGGCGACCCCACCGTTCATCCGCAGCCGGAGGAGTATTGGGGGAACGTCAACCCGGTCGGACCGCGCGGCGTTTACGACGAGTCGAAGCGCTTTGCCGAGGCGATGACCATGGCCTATCACCGCAACCACGGCATGCCGACCTATATCTGTCGCATCTTCAACACCTATGGTCCGCGTATGCGGGCGGACGACGGTCGCGTCGTTACCAACTTCGTCGCCCAGGCGCTGCGCGGCGACGCTCTGACCGTGTACGACGACGGGGCGCGAACTCGCTCCTTCTGTTACGTCAGTGATCTGGTCGATGGCTTCATGAGGCTGGTCGAGTCGGGACACCACGACCCGGTCAACCTCGGCAATCCGACGGAGATGTCGATTCTCGACTTCGCCCGCCGCGTCGTCGACCTGTCGGGCTCGAGCTCGCAGATCGACTTCGTCGTTCCCGAGGACGAACGCACCAAGGACGATCCGAAAACACGCCGTCCCGACATCGCCAAGGCGCGCGATCTGCTCGGCTGGCAACCGACGGTCGATCTCGATACCGGCCTGACCAGTACGATCGAGTATTTTCGCGAGCTGCTGGCAGCGCCGGCCGAGGGTAAGAGCTGAGAGCGGATCACCGTTGCGCGGTTGAAGAGGTGGGCCCCTGCGGCCCACCTTTTTTTTTGGTCGAAATCGGGTCAAGGTGATGGCGTCTGGATCGTCGATGTCGGTAGAACTTCGCAACTTTTCGATCATCGCGCACATCGATCACGGCAAGTCGACGCTGGCCGATCGACTGATCGAGGTCACCGGCACGATCAGCGAGCGCGAGCGTGCCGATCAGATGCTCGACAGTATGGACCTCGAGCGCGAGCGCGGCATCACCATCAAGGCCAGCCCGGTGCGCTTGTCGTACCGCTCGCAGGCCGGGGCGGACTATCTCTTCAACCTCATCGACACCCCCGGCCATGTCGACTTCACCTACGAGGTTTCGCGCAGCCTGGCCGCCTGTGAGGGCGCCATTCTCGTCGTCGACGCCTCGCAGGGCGTCGAGGCGCAGACCCTGGCCAACGTCTACCTGGCGCTCGACCACGATCTCGAGATCCTCCCCGTCATCAACAAGATCGACTTGCCCGGCGCCGAGCCGGAGCGCGTGCGCGAGGAGATCGAGGAGATCATCGGCCTCGATGCGTCGGGGGCGATTCTCACCAGCGCCAAGCAGGGGATCGGTATCGGCGACGTTCTCGAAGGCATCGTACGCGCTTTTCCGGCGCCGACGGGCGCCGCCGATGCACCGCTCGAGGCACTCGTCTTCGACTCTTGGTTCGACCCCTATCACGGCGTCGTGGCCGTGATCCGCGTCTTTGCGGGCCGCGTTCGCGCCGGCATGCAGATCCTCCTGATGGCCAGTGGCAAGGCGTTTCAGGTGACCCAGGTCGGCGTTTTCGCGCCCGGGCCGATGGTCGTCGACGAGCTGGGACCGGGTGCCGTCGGCTTCATCAGTGCCAGCATCAAAGACATCGGCGACGCCAAGATCGGCGACACCGTGACTGCCGCGGACAACCCGGTGGCGGCGCCGCTGCCCGGCTTCAAGGCGATCAAAGCGATGGTCTTCAGCGGTCTCTATCCGACCGACTCGAAGCAGTACGAGCCGCTGCGCGACGCCATGGAGAAGCTCCGTCTCAACGACTCCTCGTTCGACTACGAGCCCGAGAGCTCGGTCGCGCTCGGTTTCGGGTTCCGCTGCGGCTTCCTCGGCCTGTTGCATATGGACATCGTCCGCGAACGCCTCGAGCGCGAGTTCGACCTCGCCCTGATCGCCACCGCGCCGACCGTCGAGTACCGCATCACGACGGTGCAGGGGGATACCTTGCTCATCGACAGTCCGACCAAGTTGCCGCCGGCCGGCGATATCGAGACCATCGAAGAGCCCTTCATTCTCGCTTCGATCCACGTCCCGGAAAGTTATCTCGGCAACGTCCTCGCCCTTTGCGAAGAAAAGCGAGGTCGTCAACACGACATGCGCTATCTCGGCCTGGGTCGCGTCATGGTCGAGTACGAGTTGCCGCTCAACGAGGTCGTGCTCGACTTCTACGACCGGCTCAAATCGATCTCCAAGGGCTACGCCTCCCTCGACTACGAGCTGCTCGACATGCGCCCGGGAGATCTCGTCCGTCTCGACGTCCTCGTCAACGGCGACGCCGTCGATGCACTGTCGCTCATCGTCCACCGCGACACCGCCTATGCCCGCGGCCGCGACGTCATCGCCAAGATGCAAGAGCTCATCCCGCGGCAGATGTTCGAGGTTATCTTGCAGGCGTCGCTGGGCACCAAGGTGATCGCCCGCAAGACGGTCAAGGCGATGCGCAAGAACGTCACCGCCAAGTGCTACGGCGGTGACATCACGCGCAAGCGCAAGTTGCTCGAAAAGCAGAAAGAGGGGAAGCGCAGGATGAAGCAGGTCGGCCACGTCGAGATCCCGCAGGAGGCTTTTCTCGCCGTTTTGCGGGTCGGGGAGGATTGAGGCGCCGCTGGGCGGACTCGATTCTCGCCGGCCAGCCGAGCGGAGTGGGGTTGAGGAGTGCGCGGAGCACGGGCCTATGTGCACGCCGTCGCGTCGGCGGTGGTGCTGGTGTTTCTTCTGCGTAGCTGCGCCGTGCAGGGGTTCAAGGTTCCGTCGGGGTCGATGTTGCCGACCCTGCAAGTCGGCGATCACATCCTCTCTTCGCGCCTGCCCTACGGTCTGGCTGCACCTTTTTCGGGTACCTGGCTGCTGCGCTACGCGGCGCCGCAGGCGGGCGAGATCGTGGTTCTCGAACGCCCCGGCGATGGCGAAGGCGGTGGCGGCTATTTCGTCAAGCGCGTCGCCGCCGTCGCTGGCGAGGTGCTCGAGATCACCGGCGGCGCGCTGATCGTCGACGGGCACCGCCGGCGGTTGGCGCCGGCCGGTGAGATTGCCCGCGACCAGCGCAATTTGTCGCCGCGGCGGGTACCGCCGGGGCATGTTTTTGTGCTAGGTGACAACAGAAGACAGAGCATCGACAGCCGGGAGTGGGGGACCGTGCCCGTTACTAGCATCAAAGGGCGGGTTCTTTGCATCTACTGGTCTCAGAGGAAGAGTGGCGGCAGTGTGCGCTGGGAGAGGCTCGGAGCTCGCGTCCAATGAAGGCATGTGGAGGGGTGGGATGATCCATCGAAAATCACTTGTGTTTGCTACGATTCTCGTGCTCTGCGCCGGCGGCGCCGGGGCCGAGAGTGGGGTTTTTCGCTCCGCACCGCTGACCGTTTTCGGCAGTCGCCCGACGGCCTTGGGAGTCGGTGATTTCGACGGCGACGATCACCTCGACGTCGTCACCACCAGCACCGGAGGCTCCGGCAACAGCATCGCCGTCGTCATCGGCTTCGGCGATGCATTCATGGTCCACCTGCCGCCGGACATCGAAGTTCGCAGCCTGCCGGGGGCGCTCGAGCAGGGTGACTTCGACGGCGACGGGCTACAGGATCTGGCGGTGGCCAACACCAACGACGGGTCGATATCGATTCTCAAGGGAACCGGGAATCGCGGTCAGTTCTTCGAAGATCCGACGGCGCCGACCGCGGTTGGTGTGGCGCCGGTCGACATCGTGTCCGGTGATATCGACGGCGATGGCGTCATCGATCTGGTCACCGCCAACGCCGAGACCGAAGGTTCGGAAGGGACACTGTCGGTGCTCCTGGGCCAGGGTGGCAACGTCTTCGAGCGGGTGGACTTCGCCCCCCAAGAAGAGGGCGTCGCCGACCTGAATGGCGAGCTCGGCACCGGCGTCGTCGAGCTGGCCGACGTCAACGAGGATTCGATTCTCGACATCATCGCCTTGAACCAGATCTCGGAATCGCTGTCCGTCTTTCTCGGCAACGGCGCCGCGACCTTCGTCACACCTTCGATTCAGGCGCTGCCGGGAGCGCAGGACTTTACGTTGGCCGACGTGAACGAGGACGGCGACGTCGATCTGGTGACGGCGCTGAGCAATCAGGATCGCATTGGCGTGCGGCTCGGTGCCGGCAATGGCAACTTCGGCGTCGAGGAGACCTATGCGGTCGGCACGGCGCCGATCCAAGTGGCCGTTCACGACGTGACCGGCGACGGCGAAGTCGACATCGTTGCCGCCAACAGTCGTAGCCAGGACATTTCGGTCCTCGTCGGCAACGGCGACGGTACCTTCCGCAAGGCGCGGCAATACGTTGCCGATGCGGAACCTCGCCGCCTCGGCTTCGGTGATTTCAACGAAGACGGCCGAACCGACATCGCCGTCGTCTCCGAGGGCGGCAGCGGTGCGACGGTGGCTCTGATCCGCGGTATCGGCGACGACAACTTTCTCGCTGCCGAGGATCTCCGCACTGGTAGTGCGCCGACGGATCTCGCCGTCGGCGATGTCGACGGCAATGGCTTTACCGACCTGGTCGGTGTCACGGAAAGCGGCGGCGTGTTCGTCTTTCCGTCGCAAGGCGAGGATGCCCTCGGTGCTCGCCAGGTCGTCGGTATCGATGGTCGAGCGGCCGGCATCGCGCTGGCAGATTTCGACGGTGACGAGCGACTCGACGCGGCGGTTTCGGATATCGACAACGGCGAAGTCGTCGTCTTGACCGGTGGCGCCGACGGGAGACTGAGC
Source organism: uncultured Binatia bacterium (SeqCode) (assembly GCA_965216585.1). Lineage (GTDB taxonomy): Bacteria > Desulfobacterota > Binatia > HRBIN30 > CADEER01 > CADEER01. The sequence goes on from CBDCGC010000003.1 coordinate 4,445,440, forward strand.
GTCAGCGACCGGCTCACCTCGGGCTCCGATCCCGTGCCGGTCGTCGCCGGGGATTTCAACGGCGACGGACGCAGCGACATCGCGACGGCTCTGGTGGAGAGCAGCGAGATCGGCGTTTTCCTGCGGCAGTCGAACGGGACCTTTGCCGCGGTGCAGCGCTATCCCGTTACCATGAGCTCCGACCGGGCGGCTCCGATCGACCTGGCGGTGATCGATGCGGATTGCAACGGGCTGGACGATGTCGTCGTCGCCAACAACGCGATCGGAACGGTTTCGGTGTTGACCAGCAGTGCCAGCGGCGCGCTGGCGATTTCTGCGGAGCTCAGCACCCTGTTGGTCGGCGAGTTGCCGGACGCCCTGATCGTTGCGGACTTCAACTCGGACGGGCGCCAGGATGTGGCCGTGAGCAACGCCCGCACGGCCGGATCGCTGCCGTCGGTTCGCTTCTTCAATGGTCGTTGCGACGGCACGCTGGAGGTGGCGGCGGGCGATTCGAATCTACAGGCAGGGTTGCTGGTGACGGCGATGACGGGGCGGGATTTCGTCGGCAACCAGATCGTCGACGTCGCGGTGCTCAACCAGACGGCGAACTCGATCAAGCCGTACCTCGGTCGTGGCTCGAACGGCAACGGCGACGGGACCTTTGGTCTGTCGAATCCGCAGTTTCCCTCTGACGTCGTCAGCCGTATGCCGGAGTCGATGGTATCGGCGGATTTCGACGGCGACGGCCGTTACGATCTGGCCGTCGGCAACACCGATCCCAGCGCCAACAACGTCACGGTGCTGCTGAACTGCGCCCGCAGCCCCGGTTGCGATGTGTTGGGAATCGTCAATCTGCCCGAAGGTGCACCGGCCACCCGTGCCGACGGCAACGACGACGGCATCATTTCCGCCGGCGATGTCGCTGCCCTGGCGGCCGAGGCTATCGACGGTGACGGCGACGCCGTCGAGGACGTCGAGGAAGGAACCTTTGCCGGCGTTGCCGGTGTCGACGCCAATGGCGACGGTCGCGTCGACGTGATGGACGCGCATGCAATTGCCCGACGGATCTTTGCCGGCACGACGTGATGACCGAAGCGGAGTTGCAAGCCGATTTGCACCAGGCGATCCGCGACCGCGATCAGCGGCGCACGGACGTCCTGCGCGGCATCATTGCCGCGGCGAAGAACATCAAGATCGACAAACGCATCGACGAGCTCGCCGAGAGCGATCTCGTCGCTTTGGTTCGCAAGGAAACGAAGAAGCGCAACGACATCATCGATTTCGCGACCAAGGGCGGTCGCCAGGAGATCGCCGACGAGGCGAAGCTGGAGCTGGAACTGCTCGCCGCCTACTTGCCGGCGCAGATCACCGGTGATGCGCTCGCCGAGATCGTGCGCGGCCTCGCCGCCGAGCTCGATACGACGCAGATCGGTCCGATCATGGGAGCGCTGAAGAAGCGCCACGAGGGTTGTTTCGACGGCAAAGAAGCGAGCGAGCTGATCCGCGCGTTGTCGTGACAGGCGCTCGAGCTTGGGCGTCGTTTCGCCCGTGCATCGTTCTCAGCGGCTGCTTGGTGTTGCCGGCGGCTACGGCGGCACAGAGCGGCGTCTTTCGTTCGGCGATCGAAACGATCGTCGGTGGCCGCGGTTACGATCTGGCCGTCGCCGATGCGGATGCCGATGGTGTGGACGATGTGCTCGTTGCCACCACTGACGGCCTGGTGGTTCTCACCGGTCGCGCCAGCGGCGAGCTCGATCCGCCCGTGCGCACGCGGCTGAGCGATACGGTTTCGTCGCTGACCCTTGCCGACCTGGTGGGCGACGCCAATGCCGACGTCGTCGCGGCGCTGCCCGATCGATCGCGTCTCGTCGTCTGGCGCGGCTTGGGCCAGCGCCAGCCGCTGCCTGATCCGGGTGGTGGCGCAGACCGATTCTTCGCTGCGAGCGGCATCGAGGTCGACTTTGCGACGCCGCCGTTGGCGAGTGCGATTGCCGACTTCGATGGCGATGGACGGCTCGACGTCGCGGTTTCTCTGCAGGGCTTCGTCGACTCGGCGACGGGGACCCTGGTCGTGCTCGCCGGCGATGAGAACGTCGGATTGCGCCGGCTCGACGGCGCAGTCGATCTCGGCGTCGGCGCACGGCAGATCGCCGTCGCCGATGTCGATCTGGACGGTCGGCCCGACGTTGTCGTTCTCGAAATCGGCGACTCGACGGTTCGCGTGCTGCGCGGCAACGGTGACGGTACCTTCGCTGCGCCGGCCGTCAGCGACCTGGCGAGCTCGAGTGGGGGCATGACCGTGGCCGAGCTCGATGCGACGCCCGGCGTCGAGCTGGTCGTCTCGGCCGTCGAAATGAACGGCATCGACATCTTCGATATCGCCGCCGACGGCTCCTTGGTGGCGTTGACTTCGGTCGACAGTGGGGCGGGTCCGGCGGCAGTGCGCGCCGCCGACGTCGATGGCGACGGCGACGACGACCTCCTGGTCGCCAACCAGCGCAGCCACGACGTGGCCATCATACGAGAGGCGCTCTTGCCCGACGCCACGGTCGGCCGCTTCGTCGCTGGGGATGAACCGATGCTGGCGACGCTGGCGGCGGTCGCTCCCGGCGCGCCGGCGATCGTTGCGTTGTCGGGCGGGGCGGCGACGGCTGCCGTGAACCTGGTCCTGCCGCGTTTGCCGTCCGGCACCTTTCGCGCAGTGGAAAACGTTGCCGCGGCGGCTGTCGCCGCCATTGCAGTGCAGGACTTCGACGGCGACGGCGACGCGGACGTCGTCGTCGCGGCCGGCACGCGGCTCGCCGTCCACGACTGGCGGTCGGCGGGAAGCGAGATCATCGCAGCTCGTGACTTCGCCGCCGGCGTGTCGTGGTTGGCGCCGCTCTCGATCGGCGATCGGCCGCACGTCGCCGTCGCCGTAGCCGGTGACGAGACGGTGCGCGTCGTCGCCGCTGCCGGCGACGGCTTTGCCGACGCTGGCACGATCGCCTTGTCTTTCGTCCCGAGCGTCGTCGCCAGCGGCGATTTCAACGGTGACGGCCTTGCCGATATCGCCGCTGCGGGCACCGCTGCGGGGCGGGTGGCGATCGCCGTTGCGCGCAGCGCGGGTGGGTTTGCCGCGCCGATCGAGAACGACGAAATTGACTCACCGTTTCGCCTGGCCGCCATCGACGCCATCTGTGACGGTCGCGACGACCTCGTCGTCCTCGACGAAATGGCCGCCCGAGTCGTGCTCACGCGCCTGAGCGCTGGGGTTTTGCGCGTCGAGCAAACCATCGATGGCAACGACAGCGGCCCGACGCCGCGATCGATGGCGGTGGCTGATTTCGACATGGATGGTCGCGACGACCTCGCCGTTGGCAACGATTTCGCGGGCGACAGCCGCACCGTTCGCTTCCTGCGCGGCACCTGTGCGGGATCGCTGAACGCCGCTTCGACGCAGTCGCGCCTTCTGGCGGGCGCGACGGTACGAGCCCTGGCCGCGGTCGACATCGACGGCGATTTGCAGGTTGACGTGATCGCAGCCAACGGCAGCGCCAACAGCGTGCGCGCCTTCCTGGGTTTCGGCAGCGACGCCGGCGGCTCGCCGTTGTTTTTCACGCGGCCGTCGGACGGCGTCAGTCGCCAGCCCGAGGCGCTGGCAGCCGGTGATTTCAACGGCGACGGACTCTACGACGCAGTGACGGCAAACTTTGCAGCGAGCGAGCAGAACCTCTCATTCCTGATCGGTTGTTCGGCCGAAACGAAGTGCGACCCCTTTTCCGAACCCATCGGGCAGCCGTCGCTGCGCGGCGACGCCAACGGTGACGCCTTCGTGAGCGCCGCCGATCTCGTTCGACTTGCCGAAGAGCTGAGCGACGGCGACAGCCAACGCGCCAGTGCCGCCGCGGCACGAGCCGTGAAGTCGTCTCCCGGCACCGACGCCAACGGCGACGCCAGAGTCGACGGCGAGGACATCGCCGCAATCGCGCGCCGCATCTTCGCGAACGGCGCACGATAACTCCCCGATGAACGGCCGGCGGAATCTCCCCTCAAAGGGCGAGTCGCCGGCCACTAGGCGCTTTCGAGCTCCACCGCCGCGGCGCGCACGCCGGCGCCGGGGTCGATCCCTTGGCCCATGCCGGCGAGGATGCGTTCGAGAGCGGTCAGCAGGAGCAGGACGTTGGCGGCCGTGCTCGACTCGCCCATCAGGCCGATGCGCCACACCTTTCCTTTGAGCGGGCCGAGTCCGCCGCCGATTTCGATGTCGTAGTCGCGCAGCAGGGCCGAGCGAACAGCGGCGTCGTCGATCGCTTCGGGAATGGCGACGCTGTTCAGCATCCACAGCCGATGTCCGTCCTGCGCCGCCAGCGTCAGTCCGAGGGCGTCGAGGCCGGCGACCAGTGCTTCGTGGTGCCGGTGGTGGCGCTGCCAGCGCTTCTCGAGGCCTTCCTCGCGCACCAGGCGCAGCGCTTCGACCAGGGCGTAGCTCATCGAGATGGGCGCCGTGTGGTGATAGACGCGTTCGTCGCCCCAGTACTTCTCGATCATCGACAGGTCGAGGTACCAGCTCTGCACCGGGGTGTTTCGTTTGCGTAGGGCGGCCAGCGCCTTGTCGCTGAACGTAACCGGTGCCAGGCCGGGCGGGCAGCTCAGGCATTTCTGGGTGCCGCTGTAGCAGGCGTCGATGTGCCAGTCGTCGACGTACAGCGGCGCGCCAGCGAGCGAGGTGACCGCGTCGACGACGAAGAGCGTGTCGGTGGCGGCGAGCTCGGCGCCGATTTCCTCCAGCGGCTGCCACGCCCCGGTCGACGTCTCGGCGTGCACCAGGCACAGCGCCTTGGCGCCCGGGTGCGCGGCCAGCGCATCGCGCAGATGCTGCGGGTCGATGATCTGGCCCCAGGGCGCTTCGACTGTGACGACGGTGGCGCCGGCGCGCCCGGCGATGTCGGCCATGCGATTGCCGAAGACACCGTTGATGCCGATGATCACCTCGTCGCCCGGCTCGAGCAGATTGACCAGGCAGGCCTCCATGCCGGCCGAGCCCGTCGCCGAGATGGGGATGGTCAGACGATTGTCGGTCTGAAAGGCGAAACGCAGCAGCGACTGGATCTCCTCCATCAGCTCGAGAAAGAGCGGATCGAGATGTCCGACCAGAGGCCGCGCCATCGCCTGCAGAACACGCGGATGAACGTTGCTCGGCCCCGGTCCGAGCAGAATGCGAGAGCGTTGACCCATGAGCAAACCATGGAGGCGCTGGGAATCAAACGCAAGGTGAGAGGGCGAGAACGCCTGACCAGCCGCACCGCACCGCCAACCCGAGCAAACCCCAACAATCTCAGGAGGGCGAGTCGCCGACGAGCCGCCGGACCCCCCAAAAAAATGCGGAGCCCGCAAACCGGCTTCTCTTGGGAGGGCGAGTCGCCGACGAGCCGCTTGGGAGTCGATCAGCGCCCGCAGACTCCGAGTGTCTGGGCAAAGGCGAATTCATTGAGATCGTCAGCGCCGAGGCAGCGGTACGGTTCGCCGCAATCCCCATCGTTGAAGCAAGGTGTGTGACTCAGGCAATAAGTCTCATCGCCGCGAAAGGAGAACTCGCCCTCTGTGCACGTGCCCTCATCCGTACAGGTGCGGGCGCCGCGCAGGAGAGTGCCTCTTACCTGTGCGCACCTGCCGCTCGGACAATCCGCGCCAGTGATGCAATGGCTGGCGTAGCAAGTGCCTCGAAAGCAGTGCTCGCTGGGCGCCGAGCAGTTGGCGCAGTCGCCGGGAATTCGGCAGCCGAGGTCGGAGCTCGTTCCGCCGCTGCACACCAGTCCTTCATCGCACTCTTCGTTCGCCGTGCACGCCTGCAGACAGACACCTTCGCCGAGATCGCTGCACACGCCCGATGCGCACTCCGTACTCAATCGGCAGGGCTCTCCGACGCTGCGGTTTTCCGGTATTGCGCACGCCCTGTCCGGTCCTCTGGAGCCGAACGGATTCAGCATGCATCGCTCTTCTCCCGCACAGCTCAGGTCGGAGGTGCAGATCAGTCGATTGCGGCAGAGGCCCGATTCGCACACCTTCAACCCCGGGCAATCCGTTGATTGCTCGCAGGCGACGCCGCAGACCGTGTCGTCGCTGCACTGGCAGACACCGGAGCGGCATTGGTAGGATTCGTCGCAAGCGTTGAGGGCGTTGCAGGTGAAGTCGGCGCGGACGCAAACGCCGTCTCGATCGCAGACGTCGGCGGCGTTGCTGCAAGTGCACGTTTCCGGTTGGCCGGTGGCGGTGGGAGACGGCGTTGGCGTATCCGGAATCTCCGTCGCTACGCTGCCGGCCGGGGTAGCGGTTGCGGAAGTGCTTTCACAACCTTCGAGGGCTGAGCTGACCGCCAGGATCAACTCGTTGACCCGCACTTGCCCGTCATCATCGGCATCGATCGCCAGGCAGTCGCCGGCCGGCGCGCTACCGAGCGCAATGGCGACGCCGGAGATCAACTCGTTGATTCGAACCGTACCGTCACCGTTGCAATCGCCGATGCACGGCGACTGCGCGGCCACCGCGTGCGCCAACGCGATTCCGCCTGCCAGGGCCCAGAGCAGCTTTGCCATTCGTTCTCCCGTTCCACCGCGGGTTTCGAGAATCGGAGCTGCCACGGATATCGCCAGCCGTTTCTGATTGTCAAACGATCCGCCACGAGCTGCTCTCTAGTTTCTGGGACGAGTACCACGCCTGGTGAGTTGCCAAGTAGGCGACCCCGGTTGCGCTCTGCGTGTCGCCCACGCCGACTCCGGAACCGCCAACTCCAGCGCCAACACCATGACACGAGCCATCGTTCTTTGGCGACAATTGTTTTGGGTTGATCGGGTTGTCGGTGCGGTTCGTCGGCGACTCGCCCACCCCAGTATTATTGTTTGTTTGGGTTGTCGGCGCTTCAGTGTGCCTCGACGATGCCTTTACAGCAGGTATGGTTGATGCTCTGATGTCTTCATGCGAACCACGGTTACAATCGATGGGGATGTCGAGAGGCTGTTGCGCGAGGCGATGCGACAGGGGCGGAAGACGTTCAAACAGGTTCTCAATGATGCGTTGCGCAAAGGGCTCCGGGGGGTTGGCGGAGTTGCGGAGCCTCCTTTTCAAATCGACGCGAGACCGCTCGAATTGCGCCCGGGGATCGACACGGCGCGGCTTCACGATGTCGATGCCGAGCTGGAGATTGACGAGTTTCGCGAGAAGACCGATCTTCTCTCACGCCGGTTGCGATGATCGTTCCGGATGCCAATCTGCTGATCTACGCCCACGATTCGTCCAGTCCGTTTTTCGACGAAGCGGGACAGTGGTGGCGCCACTGTATGAATGGAAGCGAAGCGGTTGGCTTGTGCGGGGTGGTGCTCGCCGCCTTTGTTCGCATCGGAACCAGCCGTAGCGTCTTTCGCAACCCCATGTCGGTCGACGAGGCCGCGGGGCATGTTCGCACCTGGCTGGAAAGATCCGTCGCCGAGTTTCTGATGCAGGAGGAGGGAGATCTGTTGCTCGCCATGGACATGCTTTCGCACCTGGGCTCGGGCGGAAATCTGACGACGGATGCGCAGATCGCAGCGATTGCGCATCGTTTTAATGCGACGGTCCACACGGCGGACACCGACTTTCAGCGATTTCGACAGGTCGACTCTTTGAATCCGCTCCTTCCGTAGCAAAACCGTAGCTGGAGACGTGGGCGCAATGGTAAATGTGGGCTTGCTCGTCGACGACGATGTCGTACAGGATATCGCTGAACAGTGGGCTCATTGTAGCGGCGATAGGGTAGCTGATTACGAGAATGAGCTGAACTCCCAGTTCAGGCGATGGGGCCCTACGCTGGCCTATGGCGATCCTATTACCAACAGCGAGATCATCGCTGTCTTGGGGATTTATCTCAAAGCTGGCATCGATGTGCCCAAGCGGTTACGAAAAGCGGCCGTTCGAGCGATCAGCAGTGAGTTGGAACCGGCGGCGCTGTCGTTGTGGCTTGATGCGGACGAACGCGCGGCGGCGCTCAAAGACCTTCTTGATGAGATCGGGGGCATGCCTGCTACATCGAGATGGCGCAGGCTCTTTCGAAGATCAGCCCATCATTACGGAAGTGTTGCCGAGGCAAAGAAAGACCTCTTGTATCGAGCTCGCATGGGAACGAAAGGTTGGAGGGGTGTTCCCCTGTTTCTACGAGTCCTAAACCGGTACGTGCAGTTCCGAATTTGGGAGAAAGACTACAACATTGCGGTGTTGGCAAGGGGGGAGCGGTTGATGATGTTGGTGTGGTATCTCGGGATGAGCACGGGGATGTCTCCAGCCGAAATCGAAATGATGCTCGATAGGGTTGTCGGGAGCTACGAGAGGCCGCCGCTAGTTTGAGCAAAGACGGGGTGCTTCCGCAAACGAGTCGGGTAGAAGTTTCGGTTGGGCGAAAGTGTGGGAAGTCAACTTCCCGTACTGCTCAAGGAGAAGGTAGAGGAGCCAAAAGTGTCCTTTGAGAACTTCGAGAAAAGCTGTTGTCGATGTGCGATGAGCGTTGCAGGCATTGGCGCGGAGTTTTTCGTGAATAGAGCTGGTTAAGTGGGCGCTTGGGGGTATTCAGTTTTCGAAAACGACGCGGCGCAGGAGATCGTCGCGCGATGGGCTGAGTGGACTGACGGTCCTGGGGCGATTGGCAATGCGGACGCGGTCAGTCGCTTCTTCTCCCATTGGGGAGACGCTGCGAAGTACGGCGATCCCACTACAAACAGTGAGATCATCGCCCTATTGGGCATTCATCTGAGAGACGAAATCGACGTCCCAGTACGGTTGAGAGACGCGGCGGTTCGGGCGATCAGCACTGAGTTGGAGCCAACCGCTCTGAACGCGTGGGGTGACCCTAGAGAGCGAGAAGCTGTGCTGCGCGAAGTTCTCCGCCGGATTGGTGCGGAGCCTGTCAAACCGAAACGGCCAAAGTCTTACGACGACCCGGCTCTTTACTACGGTAGTATCACGGCTGCACGGGACGATCTCTTGGCCAGGGCTGAGAGAATGAGTGAAACGGGCAGCGAACCTTTCAGGGCTAGGAATTGTTTCATGCGTGACGATTTTTTCGTCGCGCCGATCGGCCTACGGCAATTCTTCATATCTCTGCATCGACTCATGTGTTTCCGAATTTGGGGGGAAGATGACGCTTCAAGGAATTTGGCTAGGATTGAGCGCAGCATGATGCTGGCTTCTTACGTTGGGGCTCGGTCGCGTATGTCGATGGCCGAAATCGAAGAGCTACTCGATAAGGTCATTGCCAGCCACCGGAAACCGCGTTGATTCTTTGACCTGCGGGGGAGCGCGTGTTGGGGTCGTTTGGGTTGTCAGTGCGGCTCGTCGGCGACTCGCCCTCCCCAAATTTGTTGGGGTTGTTCGGGTTGGCGGATACCTTTCATAGCGGGTGTAATTGAAGCAGCCGAGTTGGTTGGTCAAGTCGGGGCCGTTCCTGATCCACTATTCATATGACCCAGCGGGCGGTCGAGTCGTCTTCTTGAACCTCTTCCGCCGCCGCTGATGGCGGCGTCTCTGAAAAGGGAATGGGAGCGGCTGGCTCTCTGGGGTCCCGCCGGCAACTCGTCGGCCGTTGTCGATCGCGCTATGGGTGGATGGTGCGCGGGGCGATGAATTCTCTGGCTGGCTCTCTTGGCGCCGTCGTTGGTTCGGCGAACGTGCTCGACGACGTGGCGGCGCGGCGTGTCTACGAGTGCGATGGCTACACGTTGGCGCGCAAGACGCCGGAGTTGGTGGTTCTCCCGGCGTGCCTCGAGGAGGTGGTGCGCGTCGTGCAAATCCTGCGCGACGCCGGCGTCGCCTTCGTGCCGCGCGGAGCTGGAACGGGGTTGAGCGGCGGCTGTCTGCCACTCGAGGCACCGGTGATGGTCGGCACCAGCCGACTGAAGAAGATTCGCCGTATCGATGTCGACAATCGCCTGGTCGTCGCCGAGGCGGGGGTGGTCAACCAGCACGTGACGCGCGCCGTGCAGGAGCACGGTCTGTTCTACGCCCCCGATCCGTCGAGTCAGTCGGCTTGTACGATCGGCGGCAACGTCGCCGAGAACTCCGGCGGCCCGCATACCTTGAAGTACGGCGTCACCACCAATCACGTGCTCGGCCTCGAGTTGGTGCTGCCGGATGGCGAGGTGGTGGGGCTCGGCGGTGAAACCGACGACGTGCCGGGCTACGATCTGCGCGGCCTGTGCATCGGCGCCGAGGGGACCTTTGGCATCGTTACCGCGGCGACTCTGCGGCTGAGCCGGATGCCCGGCGCCGTGCGTACCTTGCTCGCGGTGTTCGCCGGCGTCGAGGCCGCCTGCGATACGGTTTCCGCCGTCATCGCCGCCGGGATGGTGCCGGCCGCGCTCGAGCTGATGGACCGCTTGATCGTCGAAGCTGTCGAGGCGGCCTACGGCTTCGGCTTCCCGGCTGCCGCGGGAGCGGTGCTCATCGTCGAGCTGGACGGCGTCGAGGCGGGGCTCGCCGAACAGGTCGAAGCGGTGCGGCGCTTGTGCGAGGCCAACGGCGCCTCCGAGGTGCGGGTCGCCGCCGGCGAGGAGGAGCGCGCCGTGTTGTGGAAGTCGCGCAAGCGCGCCTTTGGTGCAGTCGGCCGCCTGGCACCCAACTACTGCACGCAGGACGGCGTCGTGCCGCGCGGTAGCGTCGGTGAAATCGTCGAACGCATCGCCGAGGTGGCGGCGCGCTACCGCTTGCGCATCGCCAACGTCTTCCACGCCGGCGACGGCAACATCCACCCGATCATTCTCTACGACGAGCGCGACGACGACGAAGTGAGGCGTGTCGTTCGCGCCGGTGACGAAATCCTCGAGGCGTGCATTGCCCTCGGCGGCTCGGTGACCGGCGAGCACGGCATCGGTGTCGAAAAGATCGCACACATGCCAGCGCTCTTTTCCGCCGTCGACCTGCGCGTCATGGGTGATCTGCGCCGCGTCTTCGATCGCCAACAGAAGTGCAACCCCGGCAAGGTTCTGCCGGCGCCAGGCGCCTGCGTCGAGGTGAAGGCGCCGCGCCGTCAGGTGCCGCTGTGAACGTCGACGTCGGCGGCGCCGCCGGCAGGGTGATCGGTGTCGATTCGAAACGGGAGGTGGAGGAGGCCGTCGGCGCCATCGGCGCAGCCGGGGAGTGCCTCGTACCTTTTGGCGCCGGACGCCGCCTGCACATCGGCAACCCGCCCGATCGCTGCGACGTCGCGCTCTCGGTGCGCGGGTTGAACGAGGTCGAAGGGCTGCGCGCCGACGACATGACGGTCAGCGTGCAGGCCGGCATGACCCTGAGCGAGCTCAACGAGAGGCTCGCCGAGTGCGGCCAGCACTTGCCAATCGATGCGGCGGCGCCCGAGCAGACGACGATCGGCGGTCTGATCGCGGCGGATGCCTTCGGATCAAAGCGCTACGCTCACGGCAAGGTGCGCGATTTTCTACTCGGCATCGAAGTCGTGATCGGCACGGGCGAATGCGTGCGCGCCGGCGGGCGGGTGGTCAAGAACGTCGCCGGCTACGACCTCGGCAAGTTGCTGGTCGGGTCGTACGGCACTCTCGGGGTCATTGTCTCGGCGACGTTCAAGACCAAGCCGTTGGCCAAACGACAGAGCGTCCTCGCCTTCGCCGGCGACGATTTGGGCGCCGTCCTGGCGCTCGTGCCGGCGGCGGCTGCCGCCGGTGTGTCTGCCACCGCCGTCGACGCGATCGACGGCAAAGTCTGCCGCTCGCTCGACTTGCACTGCGCCGCCGCTCTGGTGGTCGCAGTGGCCGGGTCGGAGGTCGAAGTGGCGGCGATGCAGGTCGAGCTGGTGGCGCGCCTGGGCCGGACGGCGGCGGTGTGGACGAACGACGAGGCGGAGTCGATGCTGGAGCGGCTGCGGTTGCGCACGCTGCCGGCGGCGGGTGGTGAGGATTGCTTGATCGCCAGGGTTGCCATCCGGCCGACCGAGATCGCCGCGGTCATCTCGCGTGCGTGCGAGGAGGCGCGCGCCGCCGGAGTCGAGGTCGAAGTGTGGGCGCACGCTGCGAGTGGCGCGGCGTGGTGCAGGTCGCCGGTGCCCGAGGGGGGCGTTTCGGGTTTGGCGAGCTACGCGAAGTCGCTGCGCCGTGTGGTGTGCGAGCGCGGTGGCTGGGTCGTCTTTGAATCACTGCCGCCAGCCCTGCGCGGCGAGATCGATGTCTGGGGCTTCGACGCGCGGCCGCTGCGCTTGATGCGGGGCGTGAAGAAGGTGTTCGATCCGAACGGAACCTTCGCCCCCGGCCGCTTCGCCGGTGGTATTTGAGGGCCGGGCGTGGTTCGAGAGAGTTGATGGAGGCACTCGACGAATCGCTGTTGCGCCAGTGCGTACACTGCGGACTCTGCCTCGACGCTTGCCCGACCTATGTCGAGCTCGGCAACGAAGCGGACTCGCCGCGCGGCCGCATCCACCTCATCGCCGCGCTCGCTGGTGGCACCCTGGAGCCGAGCCGGGCGGCGCTTCGCCATCTCGATCTCTGCCTCGGTTGCCGCGCCTGTGAGAGCGCCTGCCCGTCCGGCGTGCGCTATGGTGCCATCCTCGAAGCGGCGCGCGCCGATCTGGCCGGGGCGCCGCGACCGTTGCTCGATCGCCTGCGCCGCAACGCTCTGCTCGCTATCTTCCCCCATCCCCGTCGCCTGCGTGCGCTGGCGGCGTTGGTGCGGGTACTGCAGTCGGCGGGAGTCTGGTCCCTCGTCGAAAAGGTCATCCCGGCGGCGCGATTGATGCCGCGCCTGGCGGCGCCGACGGAGGTCGGCGACAGCGTCGTGGCCGGCGAGAGCGAGCGGGTGGAGCTCTTCACCGGTTGCGTGTCCGCCGTCTTCCAGCCCGCCGTCAACGCCGCCAGCGTGCGCGTCATCAACCGCTGCGGGGCGTCCGTCGTCACACCCTCGGGGCAGCGATGTTGCGGCGCTCTGCACCTGCATGCCGGCGAGGTCGAAGGCGCACGCGATTTCGCGCGCGCCAACATCGACGCCTTCGGCGAACGCTCGGCTGCCATCGTCGTCACTGCGGCTGGCTGCGGCGCGGCGTTGCGCGAGTACGCGGAGCTGCTGCGCGACGATGCCGACTACGGCGAGCGGGCGCGGCGCTTTGCCGAGCGTGTCGTCGACGTGACCCGCTTTGTCGATCAGCACCTGGCACCCGACCTGGCAACCGGCGCCGGTGCCGGTGTGACGCTGGGCCGCGTCACCTACCATGACGCCTGTCACCTGGCGCATGCCCAGGGGGTGCGCCAGGAGCCGCGCAACATCCTGCGCCGCATCGCCGGCGTCGAGCTCGTCGAGATGAGCGAAGCGGATCGCTGTTGCGGTAGCGCCGGTTCCTACAACCTCAGCGAAGCGGCGATGGCGACGGCGTTGGCGCGCCGCAAAGTGGACGACATCGAGCGCAGCGGTGCCACCTGCGTGGCCGTCGCCAACGCCGGCTGCGCGATGCAGATCGCAGCCGAGGTGCGCCGCCGCGGCGCCGCGACTCGGGTCGCCCATCCCATCGAGTTGTTGGATGAGGCGTTGCCGCCGGCGTGCTGAGCCCAGTGTGTGGACTACTCGCGCAACAGGACGTCGCTCGCCAGCCGAGCTTTGTTGAGCAGCTTGCGCAGGGTGGGGCTCTTGGCCACCGCGGCGCGACCGCGGACGATGGCGGCGCGCTGGAGCCGATAGCGATCGAGAGGCTTCTTCGGTTGGCTCAAGTGCTGGCTGGAGGCCTTTTCCAGAGGCGCCCAGAACTCATCGTCGAGGGGATGTTTCCAGGACGCCAGGTCGTCGGGATCGAGCCGGGCGACGATGGCGCGGCAGAGCTCGATGCGAGCGGGGTTGCTGGCGACTTCGGCCGCCCATTTGTGCAGTGATTCCTGCGACGGCCGCGTGTGCTTCTTGACACCGATGGGGTCGCCGAGGCCCTCGGCGACCGGCTTGCTCTTGCCGTAGTCGACGGCTGCGGGCTCGTTGGCAACGCCGATGTGAGCAAAGATCTTCTCGAGCTCGGCGGCGGGATCGCTGACCAGCTCTTCATAGACGACGTGGTGGTACGGCACCGGACGGTGGCGCAGGAACTTGGCGATCGCCGGAACGTAGCGTTCGAGGATCGGATTGTAAGCGTTGGCGGCTTGATAGTCTCCGTTGAAGAAGGACTCGGCGTAGGAAGAAAAAACTGCAAGTGGATGGCGAGTCAGCACGATGTACTTGGCCCGCGGATAGATGTGGGTGATGAAGTCGAGGACCAGGGCGTAGGCGGGTGTCTTGTCGAGGAACAGGCGCTTGTCGGGCTGCGTCGAGAGCATGCGGCCATAGAGAGTGTTGCAGTAGTCGCGGCAGGCGTCATTGTAGTCAGCTTCGCCGGCGGGCAGATCGGCGACGAAGTCGCGCACGGATTCGGCGGCGAGGACGGCGTCGTAGGGGGCCTTGTCTACCTTTTCGTAGTATCCGAGGTGAGCGAGCGGCGTCAGGAGGTGCGGCTCCGGTCGGCCGAGGATGGCCGAGTGGGCGCCGACCATGCGGGCGAGGAGGGTCGAACCCGAGCGCGGTGAGCCGATGATGAGGACGAGCTGCTCTTGCGAGAATGGAGGCATCGTTTGGTCGATCGAGGCATTTCGCGACAAACCCAGAGGCTAACACAGGGCGGATCGCGAATCAGTAGTGCGGCGGGGGTGATCGGCGACTTGCGCTGATCGCTGCCGGGGTGCTTTGGAGGGGCGTGGCGGTGGTGACATGAAGGGTGAGGGCGGAGGCAGCGCGGGCGGCGTCGCATCGGCGTCGCTCGCTGCTCGTATCGCCTGCGTTGCCGGGGAAGTTCTCGAGCGGATCGTCGAAGCCGACGTCTTCGACCGATACTGTCGCGAGCTCGCCGATCTGGCTGGCGCCGAAGTCGTGGCTCTCGTCGTTGCCGGTGATGATGGCGAGCTTCGCACGCGCACTGTGCATGTGCGCGCCGGCGCCGCCATCGATATCGACGGCGCGGCGCAATGGCCGCTGGCACGGCTCGCGGAGCTGCCGCAACGCTGGAGCGGCGGGCGAGCAGCGCCGCTGCCGGAGGGCGCCTGGACCCAGGTGACGCCGCTCTCGGCAGCGCCGGAGGGCCCGGGGTTTCAAGTAGTCGCGCGTCGTGAATCAGCCTTTGCGGCGAGTGAGGTCGAAATCTGCCAGCGACTTGGCGAGGTGGTGGCGGCGGCGATTCGCTGTGCCGATGGTATACGGCGGCTCGAAAGCGACGTCGTCGAGAAGAGCGGGTTTTTGCGCACGGTGTCGCACGAGTTGCGCACACCGCTCGACAGTGTCATCGGCTACGCCGACCTGGTAGTCGAGGGCGCTTTCGGCGAGCCGGTGGAGGAACACCGAAAGATCCTGCGTCGCGTCGGTGACCGGGCCCGCGGCCTGGTCGAGGTGATCGCCGCCACCCTCGACCTGTCCGGTGTCGACAAGGGACACGCCGGCTTGGATGAGCGTGCGGTGCCGCTGTCCGACTTTCTCCACGACCTGCGCGAAGACGTGCGGGAATGGAGCCGGCGCGGCGGCGTCGATTTGAAGTGGAACATCCCCAACGGGTTGCCGGTGATTCACACCGACGCCTCGAAGCTGCGGATCGTTCTGCGGAACCTGATCGACAACGCGATCAAGTTCACCGAGGAAGGCGAGATTGCCGTTCTCGCGCGTGAGAATGACGACGGCGTCGAAGTCAGCGTCGCCGACAGCGGTATCGGCCTCGACGAGCAGGCCATCGCCTATGTCTTCGATGCCTTTCGTCAGGCCCCGGCAGGTAAGAAGGGCGGTGGTATCGGGTTGGGACTTTACATCGCAAGGCGTTTGGTAGGTATGTTGAACGGCAGACTCTGGGCTGAAAGCCAGACCGCAGGCGGTGCAAAGTTTTACGTTTGGCTTCCCGTCGGCGGAGAGCAGGGCGACAAGGCTTTGCCGGAGATGCCGGCGCGACGATAGGCGAGTGCGTGTAAGTAGTGTTGCGGACTTGACGCTAGTCGGTTTGCTATATAGCCAAGGTGAGCATGGCTCGCGGCCCCTATCAAAAAAGCGATATCACTCGTGCCAAGATTCTCAGCGCGGCGACGGAGCTCTTTGCCCAGCGCGGTTACGCCGGTACCGGGGTCGACCGACTGGCCGCCCGCTCGGGTATTGCCAAGACGGCCATCTACTACCACTTCGGCAACAAGGAAGGCTTGCTGGCCGCGGTCGTCGAACGAGCGGCCGACATTTGGATCGAGAACATCTCGCAATCGGCGGACAGCGCCGACAGTCCGGAAGTTGCTCTCGACCGCGCGCTTGCAGGCATGCAGACCATGGCCGAGGAGAAGCCGTGGATCCTCAAGCTTCTGCTCTTGCTCACCCTCGAAGTCGCGGAAGAGAAGCCCGCAGTGCGCAAGGCCATGGCGCGCGTGTTTCTGCGCGCGCGGGCATCGATCGTCGCCGGGCTGAACCGGGCGATGGGGCGCCAGGTGCCCGACTCGGACACCATCGGCAACGTCATCTTGGGTTTGTTGCAAGCTGTCGTCGTCGGCCGCGAGCTCGATCCGGCGATGTCGCTCGACGATTCGTTCGCCGAGCTGCGCCAGATCGTCATCGGCATGGTAGCGCGACGCCTGGAAGACGACCCGGAGATCGAGATCGAGAGCTCGGCCGCTAGCGCCGATCCGCCCCTGGCGCCCGAGAGCTGAGTTTCTCGGAGCCCTCGGCGAAGAAGTCGCGCATCGCCGAGAAGACGGCGTGCGTCTTGCCGATGTACTGCCTGGCCGGCGGCAGCGACCTCAGGAAGACCTGGCCGTAGGACCGGGTGGCGAGCCGGCTGTCGAGCACCAGCACGCAACCGCGATCGCTCTGCGTGCGGATCAGGCGGCCGAAGCCCTGTTTCAGCTTGATCACCGCCTGCGGGATCGAATGCTCCTGGAAAGGGTTGCCGCCGTTCTCCTCGATCGCCTGAACCCGTGCCTGTTCGATCGGCTCGCTCGGCACGCGGAAGGGCAGGCGGGCGATGATGACGCAGCGCAGCTTGTCGCCGCGCACGTCGACGCCCTCCCAGAAGCTGTCGGTGCCGAAGAGCACGGCCTTGGCAGATGAGCGGAAACGCTCGAGCAGTGCCGGACGCGACATCTCGCCCTGTCGCAACACGGTCCAACCGTCGCGGCGTAGGGTTTGGTCGAGAGCGGCGTGGGCGCGGTTGAGCGCGGTGTAGGACGTGAGGAGGACGAAGCTTCCCCCCTTTGCGAGTTGCAAGCCGAGTTGCATGGCTTCGTGCGCGGCGGCCTCGTAACCGGCCGATCCGGGCGGCGGCAGGTCGGCGGGACAGAGCAGAGCGGCCTGTCGCTGGTAGTCGAACGGCGAGTGAATCAACAGCTCGGCGCTGCGTTCGGCGTTGCCGCCGCGGTTGATACCGAGGCGGGCGCGCGGGTGATCGAAGGCGCGATCGACGGCGAGAGTCGCCGAGGTCATGACGACCGTGTCGAAGGGCTCGAGCAAGCCCTCGGCGAGGCTCGGGGCGACGTCGATGGGTGCTGCGTGCAGCTCCAGGCTCGGCTCTTTGTCGCTGCGCCGGCGCAGCTCGAGCCAGCGGCAGACGTCGTCGCCCTCGTCGAGGAAGACTTCGAGAGCGTTGGCGAACGAGCGCAGGCGCCCGCGTTGGGCGCCGAGGTCGGTGACCAGGAACTCAATTCGCTGTGGCACCTCGCCGGGGAAGGCGACATCGATCAGCTCGAGCAGCGTCGCGCATTCTTTTGCGAGGGTGTCGACGGCGGCGCTGAGTCGGCTCAGCCGATCGCGATAGTTGCGCCACATGGGAGTAGTGCGGATCTCTTCGGTGACGCGAACCTTGGATTGCACGCGCTCGCCGGTGCTTTCGAAGAGCTCGGCGTAGGAGAAGGCGAGCTCGGAGAAACACTGCTCGGCATCCGCGCCGACTTCGGCGCGGCGCTTCAGCAAACGCTCGTCGATCCAGCGCGAGGCCGAGCGATCGATGTTGGATTCCATGTCGAGAGCGATGCTCATCGAGGGCAGGATGCCGCGCGAGCTGTCGCGGAGGCTCTGCAGGCGGGAGAGAATTCGTTCGAGGGCCACCAGTCCGGTGCGAAAGCCGAAGTGCGCGGTGGCGACGTCCTCGAGGTGGTGCGCCTCGTCGATGACGACCTGGGCCGCCGGCGGCAGGACCGCGTTCTGGGTTCGGTTCTGTGTTTCGTTGCGCAGCGCCAGGTCGGTGAGCAGCAGGTGGTGGTTGACGACGAGGATGTCCGAGCCGGCGGCGCGGCGGCGGGCGTTGTAGAAGAAGCACTTGGAGTAGAACGGACACCGCGCCCGCAGGCAGTTGTCGCTTTCGGAAACGACTTGCTCCCAAACGGCCGGCCGCGGCCGCACGGTCAGATCGCTGAGGCTGCCGTCGGCCGTCTTCTTGGCCCAGGCGAGGACCGCGCTCATTTCGCGCGTGAGCTCGTCTTCGATGAAAAGGCTGGGTTGCACCTCCACTTGTGCCGCTTTGCGCTGGCAGAGGTAGTTGCCGCGGCCTTTGACCAGGGCGGCGCTGAACTCCAATCCCGAGTGACGCGCCAGTTGCGGCAGGTCCTTGGCGATGAGCTGTTCCTGCAAATTGATGGTGTGGGTGGAGACGATGACACGCGAGCGGTTGGCGCGTGCCCAGAGGATGGATGGCACGAGGTAGGCGAGCGACTTACCGGTTCCCGTGCCGGCTTCGACGAGGAGGATTTCTTTGTCGTTGAGCGCATCGACGACGGCTTGCATCATCTGCAACTGTTGCGGCCGGTGCTCGTAGTCATCGAGAACGGCGGCCAGACGGCCTTGCGGTCCGAGAACGGCGTGCGCGGCGGCGGCATCGACGACCTCCTCGCCCTCGGGTAGGTACGGCTCGACGACGACGTAGGCGCGTTCGATCAGGTTGTCGACGATATAGAATCCGACGCCGTCGTTGCCGAGGTAGGATGCGACCTGCAGGTCGGCCTCGGAGGGCTGCAGGTTGCCGGACGGATGGTTGTGGATGACGACCTCGCCCGGCTTGGCGACGTTGACCAGCGCCGGCACGGCCGAGCGGTCGCCGCGGGCAAAGACGCGAACGTCGGTGACGGCGTCGTCGTGCAGCGATCCGACGACGAAGATCTCGTTGCCGCCGGCGTCGCGCACCGCCAGGCGCATGGCCTCGCGTGCCGACGGAGCGAAGCGGCCGGCGGCGTCTTCCATGCGGCAGACGCTAGCAGGGACGACCGCTGATGAACACGACCCAGGCACCGCCGCCAAGGGTTCGACATCGACGCCGCCGTGATCGGCGTGTATTCTCGGCCGATGGAAGCTCGAGTCGTCCGTGTCGGAGTGGTGCAGATGCGCAGCGAGGGTCGTGCCGATCTCAACATGCGCAAAGCGCGGGCGGCGATCGCCGAGGCGGCGGGCCGCGGTGCCGGCGTCGTCTGTCTGCCGGAGCTCTTTCTCACCGACTATTTCTGCCAGGAGGAGAATCCCGAGGTTTTTGATCTTGCCGAACCGATCCCCGGCGCCAGCACCGAGGCACTCAGCGCCGCTGCTGCCGAGCACGGTGTCGCCATCGTCGCGTCGATTTTCGAGAAGCGGACCGAGGGCGTGTTCCACAACGCGGCGCCGGTTTTCGACGCCGACGGCGCGCTGCTCGGCGTCTATCGCAAGATGCACATTCCCGACGATCCGCTCTACTACGAAAAGTTCTACTTCACGCCGGGCGACAACGGATTCATGGCTTTCTCATCGCGCGCCGCTCAGCTCGGCGCGTTGATCTGCTGGGATCAATGGTTTCCCGAGGCGGCGCGCTTGACGGCGCTGCGCGGTGCCGAGATTCTCTGCTATCCGACGGCGATCGGCTGGCATGCCGCCGAAAAGGAAGCCTGCGGCGCGGCGCAACAGGCGGCTTGGGAAACCGTACAGCGCGGCCACGCCATCGCCAACGGAGTGTTCGTCGTTGCCGTCAACCGGGTTGGCGTCGAGGGCGGGCTCGAGTTCTGGGGCAATTCCTTCGTCGCCGATCCCTTCGGCAACGTGCTGGCGCGCGCTTCGGTCGATCGCGAGGAGGTCCTCGTCGTCGACTGTGATTTGGCGGCGATCGCCGAGACGCGGCGCAACTGGCCCTTTCTGCGCGATCGTCGCATCGATGCGTACGACGGCTTGAGCGAGCGTCTGCTCGACTGAAGTGGTGGCTACCGGGGGAGCAACGCCCGCCGAGCGCGGTTTTCGCATGCCGGCCGAGTGGGAGCGCCATCGCGCGACGTGGCTGTCGTGGCCGCACAACCGCGAGACCTGGCCGGGCGCGGTGGAGTCGATGCAGCGACTGTGGGCCGGCCTGGCCAGAGAGCTGGCGGTGGGGGAGGAAGTGCACGTTCTCGCCGGCGGCGAAGCGCAGCGCCGGCGCGCCGCGGAGCTGCTCGACGAGGAAGGTTGTCCGCGCGATCGGGTGTTCCTGCACGGCGTGGCGACCGACGATGCCTGGATGCGCGACTGCGGTCCGACCTTCGTCAGCCGGCTTGGCGAGGGCGCGACCGAGCATCTGCTGATCGACTGGGACTACAACGCCTGGGGCGGCAAGTATCCGCCGTGGGACGGCGACGACGCGGTGCCGGCGCGGCTCGGCGAGCTCCTCGACCTGCCGGTGTTCCGGCCGGGAATCGTCCTCGAGGGGGGATCGATCGAAGTCAACGGCGCCGGTACCTTGCTGACGACGGAGTCTTGCCTGCTACACGGCAAGCGCAACCCGCACCTCGACCGCGGCGCTCTCGAGGGCGTTCTCGCCGCGGCCCTGGGTGTGAGCCACGTCGTCTGGCTCGGCGACGGTATTGCCGGCGATGACACAGACGGGCACGTCGACGACCTGACGCGCTTTTGCGCTGCCCGTATCATCGTCACTGTCATCGAAGACGATGCGGGGGATGTGAACTATCGGCCATTGCGGGAGAACGCGAAACGGCTCGAGCGGGCGCGCGACCAGGACGGCCGTGCCTTCGACATCGCGACGCTGCCGATGCCGCCAGCGCTCGAGCTCGACGGGCAACGCCTGCCGGCCAGCTACGCCAACTTCTACATCGCCAACGATATCGTCGTCATGCCGACCTTCCGCTCACCTCGCGACGATACCGCCGCCGACATTCTGCAGGGGCTCTTTGCGGACCGCAAAGTGATCGGCATCGACGCCGTCGAGCTGATTCGCGGCCTCGGGGCATTCCATTGCATCACCCAACAGCAGCCGACGTAGCTCGCTGTTGCGCCGCGCCGCGACGGTACTCACGGCGCTCGGCGCTTGCCTTGGATCGAGCGGTAGTAGGCGGCCAGGCCGAGTGTTGCCCCCGCACTGGCGAGAGCGGCGAAGAGCGCAGTCGCATCGCCGTCGCCGAGGAATGCAATGAAACGGTGGACGGCGAAAAAGACGAAGAGCGCGATGGCGCTGGCGATGAGGATCTTGTGGGCGGTCAGCAGGGTCATGCGGTGGCGTCAACGCGAAGGAAAGAGTGAGGATATCATCGCCGCGACCGGAGTTGACAGACCCAATCTTAGTGTATAACGTACACAAAGTAGGAGGAGTGAGATCATGAGCGAAGCGCAAGTGATTAGCGGATCCGAGCTCAACGCCAAGTTCGAGCCGCTCGACATGCCAACCGTCTATTCGGCCGGCGAGTGCGATCGCATGGCGGAGATGATCGCCGAGATCCAGGCTCTGAAGAAGGAGCGCAACGCGGTCATCCTGGCGCACAACTATCAGCGTCCGGAGATCTATGACGTGGCGGATTTCGTCGGTGACTCGCTCGAGCTGGCGCGGCGCGGTACCGAGGTGACGGAGGACGTCATCGTTTTCTGCGGCGTCCATTTCATGGCCGAGTCGGCGAAGATCCTGGCGCCGAAGAAGAAGGTGCTGCTGCCCGACATGCGGGCTGGCTGCTCGCTTGCCGACAGCGTCGACCCGGACGAACTGGTGGAGAAGCGCGATGAGCTGCGCCAGATCTACCCCGACCTGGCGGTCGTCGCCTACGTCAACACCACGGCGGCGGTCAAAGCGGTCGTCGACGTGTGCGTGACGTCGTCCAACGCCGTCAAAGTCGTCGAGCAGCTCGACACCGACCACATTCTCTTCGTGCCCGACGAGCATCTCGCCAACTACGTCCAGAAAGAAACATCCAAGATGATCATTTCGTGGGACGGCAATTGCTACGTGCACCATCAGATCACGCCGGAGAACATTCTCTCGGTAAAAGAGTCGTTGCCCAACGTTCGCGTCCTCGTCCACCCCGAATGCCGCGCCGACGTCATCGACCTGGCCGACGCTGTGCTGTCGACGAGCGGCATGGTGCGCTACGCCAAGGAAAGCGAGGCCGACGAGTTTTTGATCGTCACCGAATGCGGGCTGTCCGACAAGCTCATTCTCGAAGTGCCGGAAAAGAAATTCTACAAGGCCTGCAAGCTGTGTCAGTTCATGAAGATGATCACCCTCGAAGCGACGCTCGACTCGCTGCGGAACATGCACCACGAGGTGCTCCTCGAAGAGGACGTCCGCGCCGCAGCCGAGAAATCGCTGCGCCGCATGTTCGAGCTTTCGTAGGCTGAAGCTCGCTCCCCCTGCGCCATGGCTACGGAGGACGAGTGCGCTCGCAGGCCGAGGCAAGGGCGCAGGCGGCCGAGGTGATGTCGGACGAGCACGCGAGTGCAGCCCACGCCCTGTTGGCGGTCGACGTCGTCGCCCTGGCGCTGCGTGCTGGCGTTCTCTGTGTGCGTCTCGTTCAGGTGCGCGAGGGTGCCTTTGCCGGCCGCTGGGCCTGCCCGGGTAGCCTGGTAGCGGCCGACGAGTCGCTCGAGGAGGTGGCGTGGCGCGAGGTCGGGGTCGAGCGCGGCTCGGCTGTCTACCTCGAGCAACTGGGTACCTTTGGCGAGATCGGTCGCGACCCGCGCGGCCGTGTCGTCTCGACGGCCTACCTGGTGCTGGTTGGCGATGCCGATTCGATTGGTGATTCGCCGCGCTACGATGATTGGCGGTGGTGTGCCGTGGGCGAGTTGCCGCAGCTCGCCTACGACCACACGGCCATGGTGGCCGATGCAGTGGCCCGCCTGCGCGCCAAGCTCGGCTACACCAACATCGTGCGCGCGCTGCTGCCGCGCGAGTTGACACTCGGCGAGTTGCAGGCCGCCTATGAGATCGTGCTCGGGCGATCTTTGGACCGGCGCAACTTCCGCAAGAAGCTCCTTGCCACCGGTCTCCTCGAGAGGCTCGATCGCAAGCGCGGCGGTGCTCACCGTCCGGCGCAGCTCTACCGTTTTCGCGAAGAGGAGTTGGTGGCAGTCGAGATCCTGTAGGAGGGCGGTGACGGCAGACCAGGATCGTGGAATCAAGGCACGTTGACTTGGCGCTGTCAGTGGGGTGACGTCCCAGCATGGCGGCTGGTGCGAGGCGGATCGAGGTGGAGCGTCCAGCCTGGCACTACGTCTGGGTCTTGGCCTGGCCGGCGATCCTGACCTTTGGACTCGAGTCCCTGGTCGGACTGGTGGACATGCTCATGGTCGGCCGTCTCGGCGCCCAGCCTCTGGCCGGCGTTGGCGTGGGCGCTCAGATCCTGCACGCTTCGCACGTTGCGATCATCGCCATCGGCGGTGGCACGGTCGCCATGGTGGCGCGTTTCACCGGTGCCGATCAGCGACTGGCGGCGGAAAAGGTGCTGGCGCAGTCGCTCTACACGGCGCTTCTCTTCGGCGCTGCCGTGGCGTTGCCGATCTTTCTCTTCGCCGAGGAAGCCGTAGCCGTCTTCGGAGTCGAGGCGGGCGTCGTTCGCGAGGGAGCCGGCTATCTGCGCTTGCTGATGATCGGCGTGCCCTGCGCCGCCGCCTTCGAGATCATCGCATCGGCGCTGCGCGGCGCCGGCGACATGCGCACGCCGCTGGTCATCGGCGCGATCGTCAACCTCTTCAACATCATCGCCAACTACACGCTGATCTTCGGCGCCTTCGGTTTTCCCGCCATGGGGGCGCGCGGTTCCGGTTTGGCCTCGACGCTGGCGTTTACTCTCGGCGCCGTCCTCGCTCTCGCCGTCGTCTGCCGGCGCGCGTCGGTGCTGAGCTTGCACAGGGAGGCGTTGCCGATCGACGTTTCGCTGGCGCGGCGTATTCTCAAGATCGGTGCACCGGCAGCTGTCGAACAGTGCTTTCTGCAGATCGGCTTCTTCCTCTATCTGTTGATTGCCTCCGAATACGGAACCGAAGCGATTGCGGCGTATTTCATCGGTGTCCGCATCCTCGCTCTTTCCTTCTTGCCCGGACTCGGCTTCAGCGCCGCCGCCTCGACGTTGGTCGGACAGAAGCTGGGCGGGCAACTACCCGACGAGGCGGAGCGCAGCGGCTGGGAGGCCTGCCGGCTTGCGGTCATCCTCATGAGCGCGGTCGGCGTCGCCATCTTCGCAGCCGCCGAAGGCATCGCCAGAGCGTTTGTCGACGATCCGCGCGTCGTCGCCGCCGCGGTGTCCTTCATTCGTACTCTGGCCCTCGCCCAGCCGTTGATGGCACTCGACTTCACTCTCGGTGGCGCCCTGCGCGGCGCCGGCGACACCCGATCTCCGCTCTACATTCTCATCCTCGGCTTTTACGGCGCCCGCCTCGGTTTTGCAGCCGTCGCTACCTACCTCTTCGACCTCGGCCTGGTCTGGGTGTGGTTCGCCCTGCTCGGGGACTACGTGACGCGCGCCATGCTAAAGGTCCGGCGATTCCGCGGTGGCGGTTGGAAACGAGTCTCCGTGTGACCGGGCAGGTGGCACCCCTGGGTTGTATTGAATTTGCCGGCGCGAACGGCTTTAGATCTGGGATTCAGCTGAAAGAGGTCCGAATGCAGCACGAGGGTCGGGGGATCAGCCACTACGGGCTGGAGCACCACGGAATCGCCAACGTCGGGACGGTGTACTGGAACCTGCCGGCTCCCGCTCTATACGAGCAGGCGATCCGCCGCGGTGAGGGGCGCTTGGCGCTGCAGGGACCGTTGGTGACGCGCACCGGCAAGCACACGGGGCGGGCACCGAACGACCGCTTCATCGTACGCGAGCCGTCGAGCGAGGACAAGATCGCCTGGGGCTCGGTCAACAGGCCCTTCGACCCGGATCGCTTCGAGGCGATGTACCGGCAGGTGCTGTCGTATCTGCAGAACCGTGACCTCTTCGTCCAGGACTGCCATGTCGGCGCGTCGCAGGGCTACCGCCGCAGCGTGCGCGTCGTCAGTGAGCACGCCTGGCATTCGCTGTTTGCGCAGAACATGTTCTTGCGGCCGGCGACCGACGAGCTGCCGGGTATGCAACCCGACATGACGATCATCCAGGTACCGGAGTTGCGCGCCGATCCCAAACGCGACGGCACGAATTCGGATGCCTTCATTCTCGTTCACTTCGGTAAGCGTTTGGTGTTGGTCGGCGGCACTGCCTACGCCGGTGAGGTGAAGAAATCGGTGTTCGCCTTCATGAACTACGTCCTGCCGCAGGACGGCGTCTTGTCGATGCACTCGTCTGCCAACATCGGCGACGCCGGCGATTCGGCGGTCTATTTCGGGCTATCGGGGACCGGCAAGACGACGCTGTCGGCAGACCCCGGTCGCACGCTCATCGGCGACGATGAGCACGGTTGGTCCGACGACGGCATCTTCAATTTTGAAGGCGGCTGCTACGCCAAGGTGATCCGCCTCTCGCCGGAAACCGAACCGGAGATCTACGCGACGACGCGTCGTTTCGGCACGATCATTGAAAACGTCGTCATCGACGACGTCACGCGTGAGCTCGATCTGGACGATGCGACGATCACCGAGAACACCCGCGCGGCGTATCCCATCACACACATCCCCAACGCGTCGCTGTCGGGGACGGCGGGGCACCCGAGCGATATCATCATGTTGACCTGTGATGCCTTTGGCGTGCTGCCACCGATTGCCCGACTGACGTCGGAGCAGGCGATGTACCACTTCCTCTCCGGCTACACGGCCAAGGTGGCGGGCACCGAGCAGGGCGTGACCGAGCCGCAGGCAACGTTCAGCACCTGCTTCGGGGCACCGTTCATGCCCCTGCACCCTACCAAGTACGCCAAGTTGCTGGGCGAGAAGATCGCCAAGCATCAGGTTCGCGTCTGGCTGGTCAATACCGGTTGGAGCGGTGGTCCCTACGGCGTTGGCGCTCGCATGAAGCTACCCTACACCCGCAGCATGTTGCACGCCGCTCTCGATGGACGGCTCGACGGCGTCGGCTACGGGCGCGATGCGGTGTTTGGTGTCGACGTTCCGCAGGAATGTCCCGATGTGCCCAACGACGTACTGCTACCGCGCTCGACCTGGAAGGACGGAGCGGCGTACGACGAAAAGGCGCGCGAGCTGGCCGGGCGATTCAACGAGAACTTCAAGGACTACGAAGGTCACGTCAGCGCCGACGTGCGCGCAACGGCACCGGAACCCGCTTGACATTCCCCCCGTAGGGCGCTTTGTGGCTGACATGGCGAAAGGCGTCACACGCGCCGGTGCGGCGCGCTCTGGCCGCACCACCGCTGCGGCCCATGAAGCGAACGCAGCGAACGCAGCGAACGCAGCGCATGGTCGCTATGGTATTCGCGCTCGCGCCACGGTGCTGGTCGGCGGGCTGCGCGGCTTCTCCGACCTGGGTCGCCATCTCGATGCGGCGACGACGGTTGACGTCCTCCAGGAGTTTCTCGTCGCCGCTGCCGACATCGCCGTCGCCCATCGGGCGGCCATCGAAAGCGTCGACGGCGAACGGTTCGTCTTCTTGTTCGAATCGGGAGGCGCTCGCCGCGACGATTGCGTGCGCGCGGTGCGCACGGGGCTGGCCGTGCAGCGCGCCTTTCTCGGACTGTGCAACCGCTGGCAGCGAGAGGAGCGTCTCAAGGGAGCCAGCCTGGCGCTGACCATCGGCATCGGCACTGGCAAGCTGGTGGTGTCGCAGATCGAAAACCTACCGGGTGTTCACACCGTGTCCTTTGGCGAGCCCCTGACACGCGCCAACCGGCTCGCTCAGGGGGCGCGGCGCGCCGAGGTGCTGGTCGACGAGGCAACCTACTCGGGGGCGCGCCGCCAGCTCGGCCGCGAAGTGGTGTTCAGCTCGCGCGAGTTGCCACTGCGCGCCAGGGACACGTTGATCGCCTACGGTGTGCGTTACCAGCGCGCCGGCTTGCACATCGTCGAACAGCGCGTAGTCACCGATCCGGTGTGCGGTCGCAGCATGGCTTCGTCGGCGGCAGTCGAGCGCCGCCGCTACGCCGGTGAGGTGTTTTCCTTTTGCTCGAGCGAATGCGCCGAGCGGTTCACCGGCGACCCGACGTCGTGGCTTTGACCTCAAGGAGAAAATAATCCGCGAGGGAGAACGGGTCAGAGAGTGCCAGGTGTGCCGGGCGCAGCTTTCGGCAAGCGGAGTGTAGTCCATCCTACATGAGCATTGCCGAGGGCGAGCACGGCCGCAGATGGCGCTCTATGGCGCGATCTCGTGGCGTTTGTCGCCGTGGACTATTTTCTCTTTGAGTTCACCGGCGTACCGGCCTCTGCTCCGGGGTAGTCGTTGCCAGCCTGGGCCTGGCCGGCGAGCATGGTCACCAGGGTGCGCACGGCGTATCCGCTGGCACCTTCGGGGTGGCAGGGGTAGCCGTCGGACATCACCGTGCTGGAGAAGTCGATGTGCGCCCAGGGGGTGTCGCCGACGAACTCGCGTAGGAAGAGACCGGCGATGATCGTACCGGCACCGCCGTCACCGGTGTTCTTGATGTCGGCGACGCGGTTCTCGATGTCGCGGCGGTATTCTCCCACCAGCGGCAACTGCCACAGTCCCTCGCCGCTGTCGCGTGCGGCGCGCAGGAGGTCGTCGATGAGCGCTTGTTGAGTCCCCATGACGGCGGCGTAGCGTTTGCCGAGGGCGATGCGGACGGCGCCGGTCAGCGTCGCGCAATCGATGATCGCCCGCGGTTGCTGCTCGGCGGCGTAGGCGAGGGCGTCGGCGAGCACCAAGCGGCCCTCGGCATCGGTGTTGAGAATTTCGATCGTCTTGCCGCTGTACGACCGGACGACGTCTCCGGGTCGGATGGCGTTGCCGTCGGGCATGTTTTCGGCTGCCGGCACGTAACCGCGCAGGCGCAGTGGCAGTGCGAGGCGGGCGCAGGCGACGATCGTGGCGATGACCGTGGCACCGCCGGCCATGTCGCGCTTCATCATCTCCATCGAACCAGCCGGTTTGATGGAAAGGCCGCCGCTGTCGAAGGTGATGCCCTTGCCGACCAGGGCGATATGCCCCGCCGGCGCTGCCTTGGGCTCGTAGCGCATTTCGATCAGGCACGGTGGATTGCGGCTGCCCTGACCGACGGCGACGATTGCGCCCATGCCGAGTTTCTCGAGTTGTCCGAGGTCGTGGGTACGCACCTGGAGGGCGCCCGCGGCGGCGGTGCTGGCCCGCTTGGCAAGGAGCGCCGGGGTCAGTGACGCCGCCGGAGTATTGGCCAGATCGCGGGCCAGGCAGACTGCTTCGGAGCGCACCATGGCTTGTTGCAGGGCGGCTCGCATTTCGCCGGTCGGTCGATCGACTGCAAATGCGACGGTGAACGGCCGAGCCGTGTCGTTCGTCGAGCGGAACTCGTCGAAGCGATAGGCCGCCAGGGCGGCGCCTTCGGCAATGCTGCGCACTGCCGCTGGACTCGCGTCGCGCGGTAAGACGACGGCGACCCGGCGGCTGCGTTCGCGCGCCGCCATGGCGGCCAGGCGCTCGGCGACTTCGAGACACTCGGTGGCGCCGAGTAGCGGATCACCGCCGATCAGCAAGACCAACGGCGCCGCCACTGCGCCGTGTGTTTGCACGGTTGCCTCTTCGCCACGCCGGCCGCGAAACCGCTGGCGCTTGGCCTCGCGTGCCAGCGCTCCCTTAATGGCGCGGTCGAGTTGAAGGAAGAAAGAGTCTTTCGCCCATCGGCGGTCGAGCACGAGGGCGATCGGCGCGCCGCCTTTGCGTACCGCGGCGAGAGTCGAGAACGTCGCTTTCATCGTCAGCTCCTGGCAGGCTGCTCGGGGGTCATGAGGCCGCGGCTTGCGGCCGCAGAGCGTGGCGGTGCAGGTAGTCGCCGAGAACGCGCATCTCCTCATCATCGAGCGGTGGGAATCCGCGCCGGCGCATCTCCCCCTGCATGCGCTGGAGCATCGCGTCCCAGGTCGCGGCGGTCATGACGTTGGGCGGGTAGAGGCGGTGGCAGCCGCCACAGCGCTGGGTGTAGAGCAGGGCGGCGCTCGACTCGGACTCGGGTAGATCCGGAGTGCATCCGGCAAGCCAGATCACGGCGCTGGTTGCGAGCAGCCGTGCCAAGCGGGCCGGGCGGTTCACGAGCATTCGCGCCGGTAGATGGCGGCCTGGCCGAAGCTCTCTTCGACGCCAACCTCGATCCATGTGAGGGAGTCGATTCCCTCGTCGCGCAGCTCGCCTTGCAATGCACCGGCCAGATAGTGGGCCAGCTCCTCGGCCGACGAATGGACGATCGGCAACAAGATCGCGTCGCCGGCGGGGAAAGAGAACTCGTCGCCTTCGTAGCGCAGAACGATGGTCGCTCCGCGCTCCTCGATCTTCAGACAATCGCTGCGTGCCGGTACGAGGATGCGCTCGTCGAGTTGGTCGCAGAGCTTGCGGGCGATTTTCTTGACGACGCCGAAGTCGACGACGTAGCCCTGTGCCCCGAGCTGCCCCTCGGTGGCGACCGAGACTCGATAGTTGTGTCCGTGCAGGCGTTCGCGAAAACCGGGGTAGGCGATGAAGTGAGCGGCGGAGAACTTCAGGTAGTCCTTGGTCACCTGAACGCGGAACGATTCGGCGGGCTTGGCCATCCTCACTCGCCTACCCGGGATCGCGACGAAAGGGAACGCCGGCACCGCACCGACGATCGTGAGGTGATCGCTGGTGCGGTGCTGAAGAAAGTGGCGCGGCTGCGATGGGTCGTGTGTCGTCCGGTTTCGTTCTGCCGTCTCACGGTGCCGTGCACGGCAGGCCGGCGCAGACGTCGGTGACGGTGCCGCCGATTTGCAGGAAGTCCGATTTCTGCTGGCGTGCGTCGACGTCATTGCGCGGATCGGAGTGTGGGTCGTTGCCGGCCGTCGGCGGGATGTTGGTGATCGGCGGTGCCGGCTCGCCGCTGTCCCAGATGATGAGGGCCGAACCGGCGAACGGGTAGGCGGCAATGGCCGGGATGTCGAAGTACGGGTCGACGTCGGTGTGACGGCCCGCCGCGAGCGCCGGCTGGTGGATGGAGGCGCCGATGGTGCGCGCTTCGATCTCCGTCGCCAGGTTGGATACCTGGTGGTCGCCGAAGGCGGAGTGCAGCAGCACCTCGTGAGGCGGCGTGTTGGGCAGCGGATCGTCGGTCATGTGATGAGCGTAGCCGTTGGGCTCGGAGCGGTCCCACAACATCTGGATGAGGGCGAGGCCGAGCGGCCGCAGGTGCTCGGCCGGATAGGCGGGGTAGTAGAAGATCTTGTAGAGATCGAAGTCGACGCTGCGCGTCAGCAGCAGCGAGTAGTTCATTCCCGGCACGCCGAGGACGCCGCGGGTGATGTCCTGCGCGATGGACATGACGGTGCCACCGAAGATGCCGCCCTGGCTGTTGCCGTCGTAGAAGACGGCGGATGTGTCGATGACCGGATTGCCCGCCATGTCCTGAAAATCCGGATTGGACACGAATCCCTGGGGGTGGATCATCAGGCGGGCGAGAAAGAGCTGGTTGACCATCGCCTGCTGCAGGCGATCGGTGAAGCTCGGGAACTTGCCGAGGTCTTGCAGGATCGTGATGGCATTGGTGATGTCCTCGTCGGACATGCCGATCCACTTGGTGGCGCAGAAAACGAAGTTGTGCTCGTTGGCCATGTCGCGCACGTGACCGCTGGCGACTTCCGTGTGCGAGCCGAGCAGGCCGTGCCCGTAGATCGATGCGCGCGCCGGTACGGCGGTGGAAACGGCATCGGCGAGGGCAGCTCGCGGTATGATGCACTGGAAGTCGGCGGTCTGTGGAGTCGACTGATGCAGTGGCAAGCCGTCCGGGCCGAGCACGAAGCGGGCGCCGGCCGACAGCGAATCGACGTAGCGCTCGACTTCGAAGGTTCCGCTGATGCGCCGGAAGATACGAGCGTCGACGTCGTCCTCGACGCTGGTGACGATGAACGACGGGGCGTTGGTGCCGAGACGGCTGAACGCGTCGTCGCGCATGAAGAGCAGGCGCTCGGTGTTGTTGCGTGCACTGGCTACCGTGAAATCCCAAGCGAGGTAGAGGTCGTTGCGCGCGACGCCTGCCGCCGCCAGGGTCGTGAAGATGTCTTCCATATGGGCGCGTCGCGCTTCGAAGACGGGGTCGGTGGTCGGCGTATCGTCGCGGTAGGCGAGGAAGTCGGCGTCCGGGGCGATGACGGCGCCGGCCGCGTCTTTCATCTGCCGCAGGGCGACGATGTAGCGCTGCTCTTCGTCGAAATTGACAGCCGGCCGGATGAACAGGGCGCGCTCGGCCTCGGTCGATGCATTGGCGTCGAGCTCGACGAAGACCAGGTGGCGCTGCAGGGTATTGGCGTTGATGACCAGCACCGGCGCACCGGCGTCGAGCGAGCGCTCGATGTCGGTCACCGGCGCTGCCGCGGTCATGGCGAGATCGACGTTGGGGACACGCAGCATGATGCTGGCACCGGGGCTGAAGCCGTCGCTGTCGTTGTACGGTGCAAAGTCGATCGGCACGCCGCCGGCGTTGCGCGGCATGACGGCGCTGGAGAAGTTCACGCGCTTGCCGGTGTCGGTGCTCGGGTCGTCGACGGTGAACCAATCACTGGGAAACGGGTACATGCAGTCACTGTCGTCGAGCGGGTCGCAGCGGATGCACGTGCCCGAAGTCAGTGGCTTGACGGCCTTGAACTTGGCCGTCCCGTCGTTCTTCATGTCGCCGTCGGCGAAGCGAATGCTGTAGGAGTCGCCGCCACCGATCGTCAGCAGGGCGCAGCCGCTGCTGCCGTCGTTGGGCGGTAGCAGCGAAACGTTGCCGAGCTTACCCAGCGCGACGGCCTTGATCTTGAAGGTGCCGCCGCCCGATTTCTTGATCTTGACGATCTTGACCGGACCGTTTTCTCCCGCTTTGTCTTTGTAGACGTAGCCCTTGACCGCGTCGCCCTTCCAGAAAGGCTTGCCGGTGGCGGTGCTGGTGCCGGCCAGGAGATCGTAGCTCTGGCTGTTGGTCGATGTGCCAAAGGCGTCGACGACGAGTGTGGCGCCGTTGGTTACGGGGTCGCCGATGATCGTCGCCGGACTGTTCTTCTCGGTCGCCTTGACCACCACCTTGCGCTTGTCGAGCGGCCCGGGATTCTTGATCAGCAGGGTCTTTCCCAGGATGGCCTGGTCGGCGGCCGGCGACTGTGCGGCGAGCAAGAGAATCGGCAGGGCGATGAAAATGCTAAGGTTGTGACGCATGGTTCCCCCCAAGGCGGTGTATTCTGTGGATTTCGGGCTTCTTTCCCCTGCAAGGACAAAGCGCGTTTGCGCCACGGCTGTCAATCGCTCCCCCTTCGCCCAGCCTCCCGAGGACACGAGTGGTCGTAGGCAGCGGCGCTGGGCTGCTACGGAGGGCTGTGGATCACGTTCGTAGCGATACTCGCCTTGATTCCGAGAGGTGAAGTTGCTAGCTAGCGGAACTTGGCTAATTGCCGGGATTTGCGCGCTTTTGTCGTCTTTCGACGGGATTGCGGCGGCTCCTGGCGAGGGCCGCAAGAGGAGTCGCACTGGCATTGGCATCATCGACCTGGAGGCACGTAGCTCAGGGGGAGAGCACTTCCCTGACACGGAAGGGGTCGGCGGTTCAAATCCGCCCGTGCCTACCATCCTCGTCGCCGGCGGGTCCGCGGATCACCCATGAGATCAGAGAACATCGACAGAGCCGAGGAGACGACGCCGGCCAGGCGCGCTCTCGATGTGCTGAAGGAGGCAGGTGTCGACCTCAAGCGCGCCGTCGCCGCCAAGGTCGGCGGTGAGGTGGTCGATCTCGGGCGCCCCGTCGATGCCGGTGACGACGTCGAGGTGGTGCTCGCCGACTCGGAAGACGGTCTCGACGTACTGCGGCATTCGTCGGCGCACCTCATGGCGCAAGCCGTGCAGCGTCTCTTCCCGGGTACGCAGGTCACCATCGGCCCGGTCATCGACAGCGGGTTCTTCTACGATTTCAAGCGCGATGCGCCGTTTACTCCGGAAGATCTCGAGAAAATCGAGAAGGAGATGAAGGCGATCGTCAAAAAGAACTTTCCCGTCCAGCGCGAGGAAATGGAGCGCGACGAGGCGATCGAGCTCTTCGCCTCGATGGGCGAGGACTACAAGGTCGAGATCATCCGCGATCTCCCCAACCAGCGGGTCTCGCTCTACCGGCAAGGGGAGTTCGTCGATCTCTGCCGCGGCCCGCACGTGCCGTCGACCGGCCGCTTGCGAGCCGTCAAGCTCACCGGGGTGGCCGGCGCCTATTGGCGTGGCGACGAAAACAACGAGATGCTGCAGCGCATCTACGGCACTGCCTTTGCGGACAAGAAGGAGCTCGAGCTGCACCTCGAGCGCATCGAGGAAGCCAAGAAGCGGGACCACCGCCGCCTCGGCCAGGAGCTCGATCTGTTCACCTTCGATCCAGTGGCGCCGGGCAGCCCCTTCTTCCACCCCAAGGGCGCTTTCGTCTACAACCGTCTGGTCGGCTACGTGCGCGGGCTCTACGACAAGTACGGCTACGACGAGGTGATCACGCCGCAGGTCATGGACGTCGATCTCTGGCACAAGTCGGGGCACTACGAGAACTACAAAGAGAACATGTACTTCTCGAACCTCGAAGAGCGGGAGTTTGCGGTCAAGCCGATGAACTGTCCGTCGCACTGTGTCATCTACGCCTCGCGCAAGCGTTCGTACCGCGAGTTGCCGGTACGCTACGCCGATTTCGGGCGTTTGCATCGGGCTGAGCGCTCGGGGACGCTGCACGGTTTGACGCGCGTGCGTTCGTTCTCTCAGGATGATGGACACATCTTTTGCACTCCCGAACAGATCGGCGACGAGATCGCGTCGCTGTTGCGCATGGTCGAAGAGGTCTACACCGACTTCGGTTTCGACCAGCGCAAGGTCTATCTGTCGACGCGGCCAGAAAAGTCGATCGGCAGTGACGAGATGTGGGAGAAGGCCGAGGGCGCGCTCGCCGATGCTCTGCGCGGCGCCGGCATGGACTTCGAGATCAACGCCGGCGACGGCGCCTTTTACGGCCCGAAGATCGACTTCGTTTTCTTCGATGCGCTCGGGCGCGGTTGGCAGTTGGCGACGATCCAGCTCGACTTCGGCGCACTACCCGAGCGCTTCGATCTCAAATACGTGCGGGCGGACGGAGTGGAAGATCGGCCAGTGATGATCCACCGCGCCATACTCGGTGCGATCGAGCGCTTCATGGGGATTCTCATCGAGCACTGTGGCGGCGCTTTTCCGACCTGGCTGGCACCCGAGCAGGTGCGGGTGCTGACCCTCACCGACAAGCACGCAGCCTACGGCGCCGAGGTGCGCGATCGTCTGCGCGCCGCCGGCGTGCGCGCCGAGCTCGACGATCGCAACGAGAAGCTCGGTTACAAGATTCGCGAGGCGCAGGTGGCAAAGATTCCCTTTGCCGTCGTCGTCGGCGATGAAGAGATGGAAAAGGGAATGGTCGCACCGCGTCGCTACGGCAGCCGCGGTGGTGCGGCGATAGCGCTCGACGATTTCGTCGAGCAGGCGACGGCAGAGGCGCATCCGCGCGCTGTCCAGACGAATTGATCGGGAGGCGAGATGCCCAAGATGAAGAGCAACCGCGGTGCGGCCAAACGCTTCGGCAAGACAGCTACCGGCAAGGTGCGCCGCCGGCGCGCGTATCTGCGCCATATTCTGACCCACAAGAGCCCCAAGCAGAAGCGCCGTTTGCGCAAGAGCGGTATCGTCGCCTCGGTGGACGCACCGCAGATTCGCGCTCTGCTGCCGTATCTCTGAGAAAAAAGGGCGCACGCCCGTGCGCTCTGACAACGTTCAGGAGTCGAGAACATGCCCCGAGTCAAAAGAGGCACCACCGGACGTGCCAAGCACAAGAAGATTCTCAAGCTTGCCAAGGGCAACGTCGGTGGCCGGCGCAAGCAGTACCGGCAGGCGCGAGAGACGGTGGAAAAAGGCCTGACCTATGCTTACCGTGACCGCAAGGTGAAGAAGCGCGAGTTTCGCCGCTTGTGGATCGTCCGCATCAACGCCGCGGCGCGCCAGGCCGGCCTGACCTACCGCGAGCTCATCCACGGATTGAAGAAGGGCGGTATCGCCGTCGACCGCAAGGTCCTGGCCGATCTCGCCATGCAGGATCCCGACGGTTTCGGTGCCATCGCCGAGGCGGCCAAGAAACAGCTAGCCGCCTGAACGTCCGCTCCGGCGGGTCGTTTTCGATGAAGGAGCAGCTCGAGAAAATCCGCGCGGAGGCGGTGCGTGCCGTCCAGGCGGCAACCGACGAGGACGCGGTCGAGCAGGTGCGCTTGCGCTACCTCGGTCGCAAGGGGGAGCTGACCGCCGTGTTGCGCGGCATGCGCTACGTCTCGCCGCAAGAACGCCCGGCGATCGGCGCGCTGGTCAACAGCATCCGCGATGAGCTGGAGGCCGAGATCGGCGAGGCGCTGTCCTCGGCGCAGGCGGCGGCACGCGCCCGCCGCGTCGAGAGCGAGCGTATCGACGTCACGATACCCGGTCGCCGGCCGCTGCTCGGACGGGTTCATCCGCTGGCCCAGATCACCGAAGAGCTGGTCGACGTTTTCGTTGGCCTCGGCTTCGACGTCGCCGAAGGGCCGGAGATCGAAGACGACTACCACAACTTCGAGGCACTGAACTTTCCGGCCGACCACCCGGCTCGGGACATGCAGGACACGCTCTTCGTCGAAGGCGGTCTGGTCATGCGCACGCACACTTCGCCGGTGCAGATTCGCGTCATGGAGTCGCAGCAGCCACCGCTGCGGGTGATCGCCTGCGGCGCCACCTACCGCCATGATAGCGATGCGACGCACTCTCCGATGTTTCATCAGATCGAAGGTTTCATGGTCGATGAGAACGTCACCTTCGCCGATCTGAAAGGTGTCCTGACGCACGCGCTGCGCTCCCTCTTTGGTGCCGCGAGCCCGGTGCGTCTGCGACCATCTTTCTTTCCCTTTACCGAGCCGAGTGCCGAAGTCGACATCGGTTGTTTCGCCTGCACACGCCAGGGCGAGAGCTGCCGCATCTGCAAAGGGACCGGGTGGGTCGAAGTGTTGGGCGCCGGCATGATCGATCCGAACGTTCTGCGCGCCGTCGACTACGACGCCGAACACTTGTCCGGCTTTGCCTTCGGCATCGGCATCGAGCGCATCGCCATGCTCAAGTTCGAAGTCGACGACATCCGCCGCTTCTTCGCCAACGACCTTCGCTTCCTCGAGCAGTTCTAGATGAGGATGCGTCGATGAAGGTGCCTCTGCGTTGGCTGCGAGAGCTCGTTCCCTTTGAAGGCGACACGGCGGCGCTGTGCGAGCGCCTGACGATGGGTGGGCTGGAGGTCGATGCGGTCGAGCAGCGCGGTGCCGACCTCAGCGGCGTCGTCGCTGCTCGCGTCAAGAGTGTCGACTCGCATCCCGACGCCGATCGCCTGCGCGTCTGCCAGGTCGACGCCGGCGATGGCGCTAGCCTGACCATCGTCTGCGGCGCCGCCAACGTGCGGCGCGGGATGATCGCGGCGCTGGCGCGCTGCGGTGCGGAGCTGCCCGGCGGAACGCAGATCGGCGATACGGTCATCCGCGGTGTCGCCTCCGCGGGCATGCTGTGCTCGCTGGCCGAGCTCGGTCTGGAGGACAGCTCGGATGGCATCGTCGAGCTCGACCGCGGCACTGCGCTCGGCAGCGATGTCGGCGACCTGCTCGGTGCCCGCGACACCATTCTCGAGATTTCGATTACGCCCAATCGCGGCGATTGCCTGAGCCTTCTCGGCCTGGCGCGCGAGGTCGCCTTGCTGACCGGCACGCGCCTCAAATTGCCGCGCCTGCGCTTGAAAGAGGGGGAGGAGGCGACGGCAGAGGCGATCGCCGTACGCATCGACGACGTGGACGGCTGCCGCCGCTACGCGGCCCGGGTGGTGCGCGGAGTGCGGGTCGGCCCGTCACCGCAGTGGATGCGCTGGCGTCTCGAAGATGCCGGAGTGCGCGCCATCAACAACGTCGTCGACGTTACCAACTACGTCATGCTCGAGCGCGGTCAACCGTTGCACGCTTTCGATCTCGAGCGCCTGCCACAGCCGCAGATCGTCGTCCGCCGAGCCGCCTCGAGCCGAGCGTTGCAAACGCTCGACGGCGTCGTGCGCGAGTTGGCGGCGGACGACCTGTTGATCACCACCGGCGACGAGCCGGTCGCCGTCGCCGGTGTGATGGGAGGCGCCGACAGCGAAGTGCACGAAGCGACGACCGATGTGCTGCTCGAGGCGGCTTGCTTCGATCCGTCGACCGTGCGCGGCACGGCCCGGCGCATGGATTTGCACTCCGAGGCATCGTATCGCTTCGAGCGCGGTGTAGACGTCGATGCCGTCGTCGCCAATCTCGACCGCGCCGCCAGCTTGCTGGCGAAGACGGCGGGCGGCACGGCGAGCAAGGGGGTCGTCGACGTCTATCCCAGCCGCCGCGAGCCGACGCCGATCCTCTTGCGGCCGCAACGGGTCGGCGAAGTGCTCGGCTACAGCGTCGGCCGCGGCGTCATTCGCAAGACGATGAAGTCGCTCGGTGCTCGAGTGAGCAGTGCCGGCGGCGGCCTGTCGGTGACCGCCCCGACCTACCGCAACGACCTCGAGCGCGAGATCGATCTCATCGAGGAGGTCGCGCGCGTCGTCGGCTACGCGGAGATTCCCAGCCGCTTGCCGGCGCGGCCGCTGCGCGTCGGTTCGATGCCGGCGCGGATGGCCTGCGAGCGCCAGGTGCGCCGGTTGCTGTGCGGTGCCGGGCTGAGCGAGCTGGTCGGTCTGGCCTTTGCATCGACCGAGGCCAACGAGACCTTTCCCGGTTTGAATACGGCGGGTCGTGGCGTCCGCTTGCTCAACCCGATTGCTCGTGATGAGGGTGAGTTGCGGCGCAGCATTTTGCACAGCGTCGTGGCGATGTGGCGCTACAATCGCAACCAGGGCGCGGTGGCCATCGGCGGATTCTCGATTGGCAAGACCTATTGGTGGAATGACGGTAGGGCGCGCGAGGGGTGGCGTCTGGGAGGCGTGGTTGCCGGTGCCATGCCGGCGCGCGGCCTCGGTGCTCGACGTCCGCCCGAGCTGAGCGACGTCAAGGGCATTCTCGAGAGCGTTTTCGAGCAGCGCGGCCTGTGGTCGCGCATGCGCTGGCAGCACGGTGCCGAGATCGCTTCATTTCACCCCGGCAAGAGCGCCGTGATTCGGGTCGACGACCAGGTGATCGGCATGCTCGGCTGCCTCCACCCGGACGTCGAGGCCAAAGTCGACCTGGCGGGAGAGCACTGGCTCTTCGAGATCGATCTCGATCTGCTCACCAGTCTGGAAAGCCCGGCCAAGCGCTTCGCCGGACTGCCGCGTTACCCGGCGGTCGCCCGCGATCTGGCCGTCGTCGTCGACGCCGATTTCGCATCCGACCAGATCGTTCGTTATGTGTGCGCGTGGAAACCCGACCTGGTCGAGGCGGTGGAGCTCTTCGACGAGTACGTAGGTTCGCCTATTGCGCCGGGCAAGAAGAGCCTGGCATACTCCGTCGCGTATCGCGCGGCGGACCGGACGCTGACCGACGAGGAAGTCAATGGTTTGCAGGAGCAGCTCTTACTTGCACTGGAAAAGGAGTTTGCTGTAGAGCAGCGTCAGTAGATACGAGGGGCATCCGCGCAGGGGGCTGATTGCGGATCGCCGAGAATGCAGCAGGGCATCTTGAAGCGGGTTCATACTGATATGAGGGGGATTGCTCGGTGGCCGTAACCAAGGCGGACATCGTCGAACGGATACACGACAAGGTCGGCTTCTCCAAGAAGGAAGCTGCCGAGGTCGTCGACTCCATCTTCGAGATGATCAAGGCGCATCTCGAGGATGGTCGCAAAGTGAAGATTTCAGGCTTCGGAAACTTTGTCGTGCACGAAAAGCGCCCGCGCAAAGGGAGAAATCCGCAGACCGGCGAGTCCATCACCATCCGCGCTCGCCGCGTGCTCGGTTTCAAGGCCAGTCCCATGCTCAAGAAGAGTATGAACAACTCGGAAGACCCATCTGACGAGTCGTGAGAGCATGACCGCTGCAGAACTGCCGGACAAGCTCTATTTCAAGATCGGCGAGGTCGCCAAGCTGGTGGGCGTGAAGCCCTATGTGTTGCGTTACTGGGAGACCGAGTTTCCCTCGATCCGCCCGGGCAAGACGCGCTCGAAGCACCGGCTCTACCGGCGGCGGGACGTTGAAACTCTTCTCGAGATTCGTCGTTTGTTGCACGACGAGCGCTATACCATCGAGGGTGCCAAGCGCCGCCTGAAAGATCGCGGCGGCCAGCAGGACGAAGTCGAGAGCGCGGCGACGAGCGAAGGCGACGACGAGGCCTCGAGTCAGCAAATGTCGCTACCGTTGCAGGATTCTCGCTACCGCGAGGTTCTCGAAGAAGTGCGTCAGGAGTTGCAGGAGATCCGCAAGTTGCTGCATTCCTGAGCGTCGCCGAGGTACCGCTTTCGCTCAACGGGCTCCGAGAATGCACGAACTCTCGTGTATTTTGCCCTAGCATCCGCGGGGACACAGATTGACGAGCGTGAGTCCCCGTCCCTGGCACGGCCGTTGCTTTTCTCTGACGGCATGGATGCCAATCAGACCGAAACCCCCGTCCCTTCGGGGGATGTCAGCCAGATCGCCTTTCGCCTGTGCAAACTGTTGCTGGCGCGCCGCGTGTTGTGGGACGAGTACGGATTGGGTGTCGAGGAGTTGGCCAAGACGCTGGGCACGTCCGCTGGGTCGGTGCGTGAAGCGCTTGGTGACCTCGAAAGCGAACAATGGGTCGATCTCTGCGCGGATCGTTCGAGCGCGGCGCTGACGGAAAAAGGAGTGGTCGCCATCCTCGGACGAAAGCCGTTCGCCAGCGCCGAGCAAAGAGTCTGAGCACCGCCCGATCAGCCGAGCTGTCTGTGCCTGCGCCTGAGCCCGAGCCTCGCCTGAGCCTACGAGCGCAGCGAGTTTCAGCCCTGCGAAGCGATCGCGCCGGCGCGGGCGCTGCAGGTAGTGCAATCTGAGCTGCCGCAGAGGATCGCCTCTGGTTTGGCGACGATCGCCGCCGATGCGGTTCGGATCAAGGCGCGCAGCGGGGAGAGGCGAACGACCGCATCACCGGTTTCGAATTCGTGTGCTGCGATCGGCTGAATCTCTTCCTCGAGCGTGTCGTAGCCTTGCGTACACGCCGGCAGGTAGTCGACGACGATGCGCTCTTCGTAGCCGGCGATGTTGATGCGCTTTGCCGAGCCGCGGTAGCGAAGGTCGGGAAGTGCGAGCTCTTCAGCCAGGTGAAGGGCGGTCGAGCCATGGGCGTTGCATCCCACCGCCAGTGTCAGGCCGTTCATCACGTTGAGCTTTTTCACCGGCCCGAGCGGATTGTTGTCGCGATTGGTCGACAGGACGTCGTGCGCCTGTGGCCCGCAGGCGGCAAAGGAGTGCGACGGGTGTCCGCTGCGCAAAACCCCGGCTTGGCGACGGAAGGAGTCGGCCGCCGCTCCGAGGCGAGGGCTCAGTTGTAGTTCGGCGTGAAACGGTTGCGGTGCCGCCGCAGTGTCGATGAGAGTCCAGGTGTCGGTGAACGAAGGCATGACGATGGTTCCGGCGCCGCCGACGAGGTCGCGAACTTGCTGAACGAAAGCCTCGGCTTGGCGGGGCTCTTCGATCAGCGCGTCCACCAGAACGTTGGCCCCGGCGAGCGGCAGATCGGCCAGGGCCTTCTCGGCCTGCGACGTCCACTTCATCGGTGCGTTGCTAGCGCCCGTTGAGCAAGTCGCGAGCTTCGACCAGGAGGGCGAGCTTGGCGAGCGCCGTGGCGGCGTCGACGGCGTCCAGACCCCAGGCGGGTTGGAGGTAGAGCACGTCGTGGATGTAGCGTCGCGTCGCCCTTTCCACCTGGCGGGCGATTTCGCCGGCGCTCGGGTTGGCGCCATCGCCGACCAACCCAAGGGCGAGGGGCTTTCCGGAACCCGTCGCCGCCAGGTCGTCGATCATGTCGGCGCTGCTGACGCAGTCGAGAGCGACGGCGGCGCCGGGCAGCGAGTTCAGGTGGGCGAACATCTCGCCGACCGGTCCGCCGTAGGTGGAAACGATGAGCATGGCGTGCGGCTCGACGGCGTCCTGGATCGGCTCGAGAAGGGTGCGCACCTCGCGGATGTCCTTTGGTTCCTGCAGGATCCAGGGCTCGTCGATCTGAACCATGCGGGCACCGGCGTCGACGGCGGCGCGGACTTCGTCGGCGAGGTGGTTGGCGAGGTCGAGGGCGAGATCGCCGCGCTCCCGGTAGGCGGTCGTTTCGAGCTTGCTGAGCTTCGACAGTGTGTAGGGGCCGCTGAGCGACAGCTTCAAGTCGATCGAGCCGAGTGCCTGTGCTTCCAGATAGGCGGGCTGCAGCACTCGCCTGCGATTGCGCAAGCGCGATTGGATGCGCAGTCCCCGGCAGGGGTAGGCGCGAAAGGGCACCGATACGGCGTCGCCGCTGCGGGCACCGGACAGTGTCGAGGCGTGACCGCTGAGGGGATCGCCGGGCGTTGGAACACTCGCCCAGTCGATGCCGGTCTCGGCCTGGGCGACGACGCCGGCTGCGTCGCCGGACGGCAAAGTACTGTGGTTGGTTACCTCGATCTTCATTGCATCGCACCATAGCGATTGCGCTGCGGCTGGCAAAGTCTCCAGACGGGGTGCCGGCTGCCGCCGCAGCGACCGTTGACCGGTCGCATGCCGCGTGTTGAGGTGAGTCGCGTGGACTGGCTGGTGTCAACCGCGGCGATGTACGGGCGCGCTCTCACCAAGGGAGCTTCGCTGGCGTGGCGCAACTGGCCGATGGTCGGTGCCCTCTTCGTCTACACGGCGCTGTTGGCGGTTGCCGGCGGCGTTGCGTCTCTTGCCGGACCTCTCGGTGGTATGGGCCATGCCCTGGTGACGGCGTTGTGCTTCGGTTCTTTCCTCGCCTCCGTGGAGACGATCGTTCGCACGGGCAGGGTCACATTGGCCGATTTTCGCGCCAGCTTCGGCCCCTATTTCGGCGACGTGCTCGGCTTCATGTTTGCCATGTGGATTCTCTCCCTCATCGTTCTGCAGGTGGCCTTTCTGGCTCAGGGCAGAGCGATTGCGGCGTTCGCCTCGCTGCTGATGTGGGTTTTTTTCAACGCCGTGCCGGAGCTCATCTACCTGGGGCATCACTCGACTCTCGATCTGCTGCGCGAGAGCTACGATTTCGTCGCCAACAATTGGATCGAGTGGTTTCCGCTCAACGTCGCACTCCTCGCCGGGGCGGTTCTGCTCTGGTTTCTGCCGGCCGGCACGTTGGCCTGGACGCTCGCCCGTGTGGTCGCGCTCGGCTTGTACCTCTACTTCGCCATGGTCGTTCGCGGACTGCTCTTCCTCGAGCTGAGCGACGGTTCCCGCCGCTCACGCATCTTTCGCCACCGCGCCGGCGGCGCACCGTCTTGAAACTCTCAGGCTGTCTCCGGCGCGCTGCGGGTCTTCTTCGCGGTGGACTTTGCCGTGGTCTTGGCAGTCGTTTTCGCTGCGGTCTTTGCAGAGACCTTGGCAGGAGCCTTGGCGGCGACCTTTGCAGGGGCCTTGGTGGCTGACTTTTTCGTCGTCT
Organism: uncultured Binatia bacterium (SeqCode); assembly: GCA_965216585.1. Taxonomy (GTDB): domain Bacteria; phylum Desulfobacterota; class Binatia; order HRBIN30; family CADEER01; genus CADEER01. Next base: position 4,488,269 of record CBDCGC010000003.1, read on the forward strand.
TTCTTGCCGCCGCCTTTTTGGTCGTTGCCTTCTTCGCCGTCTTCCGGGTCGTCTTCTTGGTGGTGCTCGCCTTCTTGGTTGCCGCCTTCTTGGTGGTTTTGGTGGCGGCTTTGCGGGTCGTCTTCTTGGCGGCGCTCGCCTTCCTGGTCGCCGCCTTCTTGGTCGTCGACGGGCTGGGCGAGCTGGGCGTGCCGGTGGTAGCGCTCGGCGCCGTTGGCGCCGCCGTCGCGGCTGGCTCAGGCGTCGCCGCGGTGCTCGGTGCGCCGGAATCAGAGGCGCTCGGCGATGCGCCGGTCGCCGCCGTCGCGCTGTCGGTGGAAGCGGCGCGGCGCGAGCCCGAGCGGTTGCGGCGGCCGCCGCGGCGACCACGGCTGCGGCGCGGTCGCTGCCGTTCCTGGTTGTCCCCGCGCGCCTCACCGTCGCTCTGCGCTGCGCCTTCGCGGTCCGCGGCGGCCTTCTTGGCCGTCGAGTCTCTTGTGCCGTCTTGCGCCTTCGCATCCACCGCCGCTTCTTTTGGTTGTCCGGAGCTGCTGGCGGCGTCCTCGGTGCTAGCCTCGGCCCGTCCCTCTTCACCGCCGTTGCGCGCACCGCTGCGCCGTCTCCTGCGTCGGCGGCGCTTCTTGCCCGCGGCGCCGTTCTCGCTGGCCTTCTCGGGCGTGGCCGCTTTGGCGGTGGCTTTGGCGACTCGGCCGGGTTCGATCGCCGCGACGCGCGGCGCGTTGCGCGATCGCTCGGTCACCTGACTCTCGATCTCATGCGGTAGAAGTCTGTCGCTCAAGGTCACGTCGACGCGACTCTCGTAGCGCGATTCGAGATGAGCGAGGTCCTCGCGTTTTTGGTTGAGCAGGTACAAGCCGACCTCGGTCGGCAGTGTGATGCGCATCGACTCGACGTCACCGAGCGACAAGCGGTTGTGGATCTGCCGGATCGCCGCCAGGGCAGCCGACTCGGGCGTGCGAATGGAGCCGAATCCCTGACAGAGTGAACAGGTGGCGTGACTGCTCGCGGTTGCAGCCGGACGCAGGCGCTGGCGGGATATCTCCATCAGGCCGAGGCTCGACAGCTTGGAGGTCTCGTGCCGCGCCTTGTCGATGCGCATTTCATCCTTGACCAGCTTTTCGATTTCGCGGTTGTGGCGGCTGTCGCGCATGTCGATGAAGTCGACGACGATGATGCCGCCGATGTCGCGCAGGCGCAGTTGGCGGGCGACTTCCCGGCCCGCTTCGCGGTTGGTGCGAAACGCCGTCTCCTCGGGGTTTGCACCGCGTACGGCGCCACCCGAGTTGACGTCGATTGCGGTCAACGCCTCGGTGCTGTCGATGACGATCGAGCCACCAGAGCGCAGGCGGACTCGGCGTTGAAAGACCGAGTCGATCTGCTCTTCGACTTTGAAGGCGGAGAACAGCGGTTGCTCACCGCGGTAGAGTTGGAGTACCGCTTCACCGCCGGGCAGGAAGGCGCTGAGGAACTCACGCGCGCGCTGATAGGCGTCTTCGTCGTCGATGTGGATCTCGTCGATGTCGGGCGTGTAGAAGTCGCGGATGGCGCGCTGGACGATGTCGTGTTCGCGGTAAACCAGCGACGGTGCGGCTTGGCTGTTGGCGGCGGTGGTGACGCTCGACCACAGTCGGCGTAGATAGTCGAGATCGCGAGCTAGATCGCTATCGCCGTTTTCGAGGCCGGCAACGGTGCGGACGATGAGGCCGAAGCCTTCGTCCGGTTTGAGCGCGTCGACCACCTTGCGCAATCGATCGCGCTCTTCTCCCTCGATACGGCGCGAGATCCCGGTGTCTTCCGAGCCGGGCAGCAAGACCAGATAGCGACCTGGGAGCGAGTAGAAGGTGCTGACCGTCGGCGGCTTGTTGGCGAATCCTTCTTTGCTGATTTGTACGAGAATTTCCTGGCCGGGGCGCAGGACGTCGCGGACGCGAAGCTGGTGGCGTTTGGACTTGCCGGAGGCGCCGTTGGTGTTTGCCTTGGCGGATGGTTTGGTTTCGAGGTTGTTGAAGCAGATCTCGTCGAGTGGCAGAAAGGCATCGCGTTCGGCGCCGATGTCGACAAAGGCCGCCTCGAGCGCCGGATGGATGCGGCGAACCAGCGCTTTGTAGATGTTGCCCTTGAGATGGGCTCTGCTGACCGACTCGATCTCAAACGATTCGAGCACTCCCTCGTTGATGATGCCGACCCGACTCTCTTCCGAGTGGGTGACGTTGATGAGCATTGCCTTGCGCATTCCTCCTCCTTCGAACCGTCCACTGCCACCGCGCCGTATCGGTTGGAACAGCCTGCGGCCGGACGGGGACACGCCCGTTCGAGACGGCGCTCATGGCGCGTCCCCGGGGGTCCATTCCGTGGCCAGGCGCAACGCCGGTACGTTTGCGTCCAAGATCGGTAGAATCTCCATGGCGAGTGGACGGAAATAACTTTCCATTTCGTCGATCGTCTCGCCGAGGCTCAGGCCCATGTGCGCCGGAGCGCGCTGCGAGACGCGTTTCAATTTCTCTGTTCCGGCGCGTGACAATGTGCGCGCGCCGTTGATCGAGCCCAAATGAACTTTGAGCAGTGCTGCGGCGATTTGAATGAGTCCCTGGAGAAAGAAGCGGTCATTGCTGGCGCGCTGCTGCTGCGCCCACAGGATCTCCCAGGACTCGTGTGCTTCCCAAAAATAGAAGTGATTGAAGAGATCGACCCCGTGTAGCCAAGGCGACAGCGTTCGCCATTGCCGGCTCGACCAGGCGCCGGGCGGGTCGTCCTCCGCGACCTCGAACGAATGTCCGCCGGCGCGCCGCGGGTGCGGGTGCAATCCGGGAACGAAGCGGTACGCCGGGAACGCTCGACCGGGGCAGTAGCGGGGGAGATCACGTGCGGGTGCTCTAATCTCACGGGGTGCCGTCATGCGGCGATCCGCCGTTCATTGCCCGGAACCTTGCCTGGATCGTCCGGTGGATTCAAGGAAGTGGCGGCGAAAGTTGGGCGCCGAGGCGCCGCGAGCCGGTGCCGCAGCGGCGATTCGGCGGGCCGGCCGCGGGCTCGCCGCCGCACTTGCACACAGTCGGTAGATCCCTGGAAACAATGAAGAAAAGGGCTTTCTATGCGGCGACGTCGGGGCGTGCGCCACCGGCGAGGTGGGCGAACAGTGACTCGGCTGCCTTTTCGCCGCTGGCGATGCAGTCGGGGATGCCGACGCCGCGGTAGGCGTTGCCGGCGATCTCGACGCGGGCGAGCGTGCCGACGCGCTGCTCGATGCGGTCGACACGCGCCAGATGGCCGAGCGCATACTGCGGCATCGAGTCGGGGTAGCGGCTGACGACGGTGAAGGTCGGCGCTTCCTCGATGCGCAGGAGGTCGCGGAGATCGTCGCGCACGGCGGCGACGAGGTCGCCGTCGTCGAGGTCTGCCAGCTCGGCGGTGAGGGCGCCGCCGACGAAGGCGCGTAGGAGAACGAAACCGGCCGGCGCTCGGCCCGGGTATTTCATGCTGTTGTAGCTGCAGGCGATGATCTTGCGGCCTTCAATGTGCGGTACGACGAAACCGAAGCCGTCGAGCGGGTCGGGGATCGACTCGCGCGGGTAGGCGAGGTTGACGACGGTCGAGGATGCGTAGTCGATCGCTTCGAGATCTGCGGCGAGGGCGGCGTCGGCGGCGCGCAGCAAGCGTCCGGCGCGCGGCGCCGGCAGAGCGAGGATGAGGCCGTCGAAGGTCTCGCCGCCGTCGAGTTGCCAGGTCTCCTCGCCGCGCCGAATCGAATGCACGGGCCGCCCGCATTGGATGCTCTGCTGCGGCAGCCGTTCGCGCAGCGCATCGACGAGAGTCTCGAGTCCGCGTTCAAAGCTGAGGAAGAGGCTCCAACGGGCACCGCTGGCGCTCTGGGTTGCCAGGGAAACCCGGCTCTGGGCTTGCAATGCGCGGATGACGCTGCCGTGCTCCCGCTCCATCTCGATGAAGCGGGGCATCGTCGCCGCCAGGCTGAGGGTGTTGGGGTCCGCCGTGTAGATGCCGCCGATGAGTGGCTGGGCGACGCGCTCGAGCGCCTGCCGGCCGAGACGGCGCTGGACGAACGACGCCAGGCTCTCGTCGTCGACCCTTCGCCGGCGGCGAAAGAGGTCCTGCGCCATGCGCAGCTTGCCGCCGAGTGTGAACAGCTTGCTGGTGATGAGTGGTGTGAGCCTGGTCGGCGCCATCAGCGAGAAGCCCTCGGGCAGGGGATGCAAGCGGCCGGCAAAGGCGACGTAGGTGCGGCGAAAGCTTTCCTGAGTGCCGACGACCTTGTTGGTGATGCCCAGGCGCTCGCACAGGCGCAGGCCCGCCGGCTTGTCCGACAGCATGGAGTCGGGGCCGTGCTCGAGGAGAAAGCCGTCGCGCGCTTCGCTGCGGATGACACCGCCGAGTCGCTCGCTGGCCTCGACGAGGCGGAGATCGATCGAGTGGCGCTGATCGCGCGACAGCTCGAAGAGTCGGTGAGCGGCGGCGAGGCCGGAAATGCCGCCGCCGATGACGGCGATGCGCGGCTTGCCCTGGGTGCTCATGCGCTCAGCTCGTGGACGGTGTCGATCAAGAAGCGAACGTTGTCGACCGGGGTCTTTGGCAAGATGCCGTGGCCGAGGTTGAAGACGTGGCCCGGTCGTTCTCCAGCCTGGCGTAGAACGGCAACCGCTGCCTCGCGGATCTGCTGCTGCGGGGCAAAGAGCACGACCGGGTCGAGATTGCCCTGCACGGCGTGCTCGTCGCCGATCACCTGCCGGGCTCGATCGAGGGGGATCCGCCAGTCGACGCCGATGACGCTGCCGCCGGCGTCGCGCAGAGATGTCAGCATTCCCGACGTACCGGTGCCGAAGTGGATGAGCGGAACGCGCTGCTCGAGGTCGCGCAGCGCCCGAGTCGTGTGCGGCGCAACGTAGGTCTCGTAGTCGGACGGCGACAGGCAGCCCACCCAGGAATCGAATAGCTGCAACGCATCGGCGCCGGCGTCGAGCTGCGCCGCCAGGTAGGCGTTGATGATCTGCGCCAGCAAGTCGAGAAGGCGGTGCCAGGCCTTCGGATGGTCGTACATCAAGCGCTTGGTCTCGAGGTAGTTGCGCGAACCGCCGCCTTCGATGAGATAGGAGGCGAGGGTGAACGGCGCTCCGGCGAAACCGATCAGCGGCAACGGCGCCAGCTCGCTGCGGGTCAATCGGATGGCCTCGTAGACGAAGGACAGTCGATCGCCGGTGTCGTAGGCGATGAGGTCGTCGATCTGCTCGGGCGAAGAAATGGGTTTTCGAATGACGGGGCCGTCACCGGCGCTGAATTCCAAACCGACCTCGAGCGGCTCGAGAACGAGTAGAATGTCGGCAAAGATGATGGCGGCGTCGACGCCGAGCACGCGCGCCGCGGTGATGGTGACCTCCGCTGCCGCCTCGGGATTGTGGCAGAGGTCGAGGAAGGAGAAACGCTCGCGAACCGCGCGGTATTCGGCCATGTAGCGCCCCGCCTGGCGCATCAGCCAGATCGGCGTGTACGGCGCTTCTTCGCGGCGGCAGGCCTTCAGGAAGGCGTTGTCGTTCACGTCGTGAGAGCTATGAGAACGGTGTTGGCGCGTCAAGTTGGGTCACCGCCAACGGCCCACCGCCGGACGCGCGCCAGCCTGGCGACCCATGCGGGCCAGGATCGCCGGCGCCTGCTCGGCGATGGCGCGCACGAGAGGCCCCATCTTTGGTCGGGCGGGTTCGATGTCGACCTTCAGTCCGTGCTCGGCCAACACCTCGCTGCAGATCGGGCCGATCGAGGCGATGGCGACGCGCCGGGCGCTGGTGCGCAACTCGTCGGCTTGGCCGAGCTCGGAGGCGATCTGAAAGAGATGAACGCACTGTTGGCCACTGGTGAATACGGCGATGTCCGGTTTGCCGGCGCACAAGTCGTGGCTGGCCTGGCGCAGCGGCGCCAGATCGTGCGGCAGCGCCCAGCGATAGACGGCGACATCGCTCGGCAGCGCGCCACCGTCGGCCAGCGCCGCACGCAGAGCGTGGTTGGGGCGTCCGTACTCCTGGATGGCGACGTGTTGGTCGCGCAACCCTACCTCGCTACGCAGAGTCTCGAGCGTTTGGCGCCAGGTGTTGGGTTCGCCAACGGTGAAATCGACACCGATCCCAAGAGCGCGCAGGGCGGCGCGTGGCTTCGGTCCGCGGGCGACGACGCGCGGTGCCTGCAGCAGGGCGCGCACCTCGTCGATCGAACAAGCGGGTGAAAGGGTCTCGATCAGCGCCTTTGTTCCGACGCCGGTGGTGAAAACCACGACGTCGAGCTGGCGTGCTCGCAGGGCGGCGAGGAAGGCTCGGGTGCTGTCGTTTTCTCGTAGCGCCACCTCGCGCATGGCCGGCACGGCGATGACCTGGCCGCCGAAGGATCGTATGAGGCGAGCGATCTCGTTGGCGCGCCGACTTTCGAAGACCAGAAGGGTGCGACCCTCGAGGGGCGGCGGGTCGGGCATGGTGTGAATCTGAAGGGTTTGAGGTGAACGGTCAATGCGGGCGTGGTAGCCATGCCGCTGTGGATGATGTCGTCGTCATCATGGCCAAGGCGCCGACGCCGGGTCGGGTCAAGACGCGTTTGGCGGCGAGCGTCGGTGCCGAGGCGGCGTGTGAGCTCTACGTCTCCTTTCTGCGCGACTTGCGGCGCCGGCTCGACGGCGCGGCGTGGGACGTGGTGTGGGCGATGGCGCCGCCCGGTGCGCGTCTCGAGGAAGTCTTGCCGCACTCCACCGGCTCGCCGCTTTGCTACCTCGATCAGCGCGGCGGCGATCTCGGCGAGCGAATGTGGCATGTCTTCGAGGATCTCTTCGCCAGCGGTGCCCGGCGCGTCGCCATGCTCGGCGCCGATGCGCCGCTGATCGATGCCGGCGACGTAGGGCAGGTGTTCGCCGCGCTCGCCGGCAAAGACGTGGTGCTCGTGCCAGCCAACGACGGTGGCTACTGTCTGGTCGCGCTGGCGCGAGCCGTGGATGTCTTTACCGGCGTCGAGATGGGCGGTGATCGGGTACTGCGTCGCACGCTCGAGCTCTGCACGGCAAACGGCCTGGTGTGTGGCAAGCTGGCGAGCTCGTTGGACGTCGACACGATCGAAGACGTGCGCGATCTCGAGGCCGCGGCCGGTGTCGATGAGTTGAAGGCGACGCAGCAGACGCTGGCGAAATGGCGGCGCCTCGGGTGGCTCTGAAGCGGAGAAGTGGCCGCTCACGAACCGCCGGAGTTGCGCGTCTCGCGTTGCTCGACGATGGTGCGCAGATCCTCGAGATCGTTTTGCAACTCGCGGTTGCGCCGCGACAGCGTCACGACATAGAGAAGCACGCCCAACCAGACGACGGCGAAAGCGGCAAAGAGGAAGGATAGGTTCATGTCGTGCCTCGAGTGCTGGCGGTGAGGATGTCGTTGCGCAGGTGATCGATCTCCTCCTCCATGCGGGCGGTGCGCACGCGGATGCGCAGCAGCCACAGGAAGAGCAGGAAGAAGGCGAGTAGGCAGAGGGCGAGCGTGAGTCGCATCATCGGGTCTGTGAGTCCGCTCTCGCCGTCCTTGGTGACGACGACGGCCGGGTGGATGCCGCGCCACCAGTAGACGGCGCGGTTGACCAGGTAGAGATTGGCGACGCCGGAGACACCCAGAATCGCGGCGAGAACCGAGCCCTGCGAAGGATCGGTGGCGAGTGTGCGCAGCAGCAGATAGGCGGCGTAGATCATCCACAGGACCAGGGTGAGGGTGAGGCGCGGATCCCACGTCCACCAGACGCCCCAGATCGGCTTGGCCCAGATGCAACCGGTGATCAGGCCGAGGGTGCAGAAGAGCAGCCCGAGCTCTGCCGCCGCCGTGGCGATGTGGTCCCAGCGCGTGTCTTTCTTCCACAAGAAGAGAAGGCTGGCGACGCCGACGATGGCGAAGGCTGCAAAGGTCGGCAGCCACATCGACAGGTGAATGTAGAAGATGCGTTGTACCGGGCCCTGGAAGGCGTCGTTGGGCACGGCGATGAAGACGAAATACATCGCCGCCATCATCGAGGCGACGACCGCTAGCGGCACGAGATAGTCACTCTTGGCTGTCATCGACGGCGCCGTCTCACTCGCGCACAGCATATTCGAAGGTCCACCAGCCGACAACCAGGAAGACGATGTCGAAGGCGAGCGTCAGCTTGAGCCAGTGCGAGACCTGCGCCAGCGGTGTTTGCGCGAGCACTGCCGCGGTGGTCTCGACGGCGGCGAGAAAGAGCGGTGTCGCCAGTGGCAAGATGAGGAGCGGCAACATGACTTCGCGGGCGCGGGTGCGCAGCGAGACGGCGGAAAAGAGCGTGCCGATGGCGGCGAAGCCCAGGGTCGTCGCCGGTACGATGAAAGCGAGGCGGGCGAAGGTCGCGAGGAACGAGTAGTTGAAGAAGAAGATGAAGAGCGGGATGAGAAAGAGTTCTGCGAGGGTGAGGATGAGGAAGTTGACGATCGTCTTGGCAAAGAAGATGGCGCTGTGATCGATCGGGGCGAGCAGTAGACCGGACAGACAATCGTTTTCGCGCTCGCGCAGGAGTGCTCGATTGATGGTGGTGGTGCCGGCGAAGATGATGGCCACCCACAGCACCCCCGGGGCGGCGCTGTCGCGCATCGGGTGGCTCGGATCGATGGCAAAGTTGAGCACGAGGAGGAGCAGCGCACCGAGCAGGAAAAGGGAGGCGAGGGTTTCGCGGGTGCGAAGCTCGAGGACGAGATCTTTCCAGATCAGGGCGAGCATGTCGTCTTCATCCACCTGCGAGGTCGCTCAATCGCGCGGTCAGGTCGCGCGAATCGGGTCCTATACCGCCGTGCCATGTGATCGTTCCGCCCGACATCAGCACGGCATCGCTGCACAGCGACGTCGCTTCGGCGACGTCGTGGGTGGCGAGCACGACGGCGGTGCCGGCGGCGTGCATCTCGCGCACGATGGCGGCGAGCGTTTGCTTCGCCGCCGCATCGAGGCCGTTGGCCGGTTCGTCGAGGAGGAGGATCTCGGGTCGTTGCAGGCAGAGTCGCGCCAGCGCACAGCGCTGCTGCATGCCGCGTGAATAGGTGCGCAGCGGCCGCCGTGCAGAAGCCGTCAAGCCGACTCGCTGCAGCGCTGCGTCGATTGCGCCGGTCGTCGCTGGCATGCCGCGGATCTTCATCGCGAAGGCGAGGTTTTCGCTCGCGCTGAGGTCGTTGTAGAGGTGTGTTTCGTGACTGACGACAGCCAGGCGTGCACGTGCCGCCGGACCGTCCTCGAGCGGGTCGAAACCGGCGATGCGCAGGCTCCCCGAGGTCGGTGTGAGCAGGGTCGCGCAGAGCTTGAGTAGAGTCGTTTTGCCGGCGCCGTTGGCACCCATGACGGCGGTCGAAGTACCGCTTTCGATGCGCAGGTCGACGCCGCGCACGGCGCATAGTCGGCCAAACGTGCGAGTGACGTTGACCAGTTGCAGAGCTGGGGGTTGGGACTTTGTCACCGTTCGACTGCGCCTTCGTGCCCGGCTGGCGTAGCGGGCCGCTGTGTGGGGGATACAACAAACGCGCGCCGACATCGACGGTAGTCGGCGCGCGATGTCGATTGCGGTGGCGGGCGCTGCGTGACAAGGACGCGTCATGCCCGGCGGGAAATCCGTTGTCACCTACCACCCCGGCTTGGAGGGTCTGCGAGGCTTGTGCCTCCTGGGCGTCTTGTTCTTTCACGCGCCGTTCGATTGGATGGGCGGCGGCTTTCTCGGGGTCTCGACGTTTTTTTCGCTCTCCGGGTACTTGATCACCTCGCTGCTCTTGGCCGAGTGGGCGCGCACTGACGGTATCGACTTCGCCGCCTTTTGGCGCCGCCGCCTGCGCCGCCTGTTGCCGGCACTGTGGCTGGCGGTTGCGGCGACGCTGGCAACCGCCCCGTGGTGGATCTCGGAGTGGTCGCGCGAACGGCTGGGTTGGGACGGTCTCAGCTCGCTTCTCTTCGTTTCCAATTGGCGCTTCATGAGCCCGGACTATGCCTACTCGATGATCTTCGACGACGCTTCGGCCTTGCAGCACACCTGGTCGCTCGGCATCGAGGCGCAGTACTACCTTCTCTTTCCGTTCTTCGTCGCGGTCGTGTTGAACCGTGGCGGCACGGGTCTGCTGGCGGTGTCGGTCGCGGCTCTGGCGCTGCTCTCGACGATCGTCTGTTGGCTGAGCGGGGCGGGGGCCGAGGCGACCTACCGCGCCTACTACGGCAGTGATGCGCGTGCCGCCGAGATCCTCGCCGGGGCGCTGCTGGCGCTCGTCCAGGCGCGGCGCGGTCGCGGTATTGTCGCCGGCTGGCGAGCGACGCTCTCGGGCGCTGTCGGGCTGCTCCTCGTTCTCGCCTCCTGGGTGGTGGTCGATCTGCAGGCGACGTGGCTCTACCGCGGTGGCTTCGCCGTCTACGCGCTGCTCTCGGTTGCCGTCATCGCCGCCGTGACGGCGCCGGATCTCCTGCTCAGCCGCCTTCTGTCGATCGGCCCGCTGCGTTGGCTGGGACGGATTTCGTACGGAGCCTATGTCTACCACTGGCCGCTCTTCCTCTTCCTCGACGAGGAGCGCTTGGGGCTGTCGCTGCCGATCGTCTTCTTCCTGCGCTGCGCCGTCACGCTCGGCCTGGCCGATCTGTCGTATCGCTGGATCGAGGCGCCGGTTCGCTACGGTGCCGCCGCTTGGCTGAGCTGGCGCAGGGTGGCGCTCGTGGGTATGGCGACGGTGCTGTTGGCGTTGGCGGGAGATCCGGCGGTGCACGACGCCGTCCGTCAGTGGCGGCAGTCGCCGAGCGCCGGCCTGGCTGGCGACTCGGGTGAAGCGACGGCCGTCTTTGCGATGTTCGGCGACTCGAGTGCTGTCACCTTGCTGCCGGCGGTGCGGCGCTGGCTGGATCGCACCGGCGCCGGCACCGTCGACGGTAATCTCGACAACGGTTGTTCGATCGTCGATCGCGGGATGCGGCTGGCGCGGCCGGGTTGGTCGCGTGTGCCGGACCAATGCCGGCACTGGCGCCAGCGCTGGCGGTCGACGCTGGAGTCATCGCCGGCTCAGATCGCCGTCGTGCTCGCAGGAGTGTGGGACGTCGTCGACCGCCGTCTGCCCGGTGAGAACACCGTCCGCACCTTTGGCGATCCGATCTTCGATGATCTCTTTCGCCGCCAGGTCGAGGAAGCCGTCTCGATCTTCGACGACCTGGGGACGCGAGTTGTCTGGCTCACCTGTCCGCGCCTGCGTTTTGCGCCGGGCGAGGAGCCGTTCGATCACGTCGCCGCGTCGGATGCCCGTCGTGTGGAAACGATGAACGCGATCCTACGCGAGGTCGCCGCCGCTCGTCCCGAGGCGATGCGCATCGTCGATCTCGCCGCCCACATGGAGAGCCTTCCGGGCGGCGTGTTCGACGAGCGAATCCGCCACGACGGTGTTCACTACACGCGCCAGGGGCGGATCGAGTTGGCCGAGTGGCTGGGGCCCGAGCTGTTGAAGATCGCCGGTCAGGTGGTCGAGGGGGTGTCGGTGAAAGCGGCGGCGGAAGCGCGTTGAACGGTGAGATCGGCCGGCGAGGGGGCGAAGCGCTGCGTTACTCGCACGGACCTGAGAGCCGGCCGCGAAAGTCCGAATGGACGACGATCCGCATGCCCTGGATGAGAAGTCTCGTCGACACCTTGCCGCGCATGCGGTCGCCGTTGCTGCGCATGCGACCTTTGGCGAAAGTCGGGTCGGGAATCCCTTCGTGGTGACACTTCGATTTCCAGCGGAGAGTGTCGCCTTGGATGGTGCGGCGGATTTGGCAATTCTGCGAGATCGCTTCGATCGGGTCGGGGTTGGTGGCGGAGACGCAGGATTCATACGAGGCCATCTTGGGTGAGCCCCAGAGGGGTTTTTCGGAGAACAGCGACAGATCCCAATGGCCGTCGCCAAGTGTGAAGGTTTCGCCGGCGGTCGCGGCGCTGAGCAATGCCGTCAGGAGGGCGCCGGCCAAGGTTAGAGCCAAGGAGTTTCTGTGCATGGTCGTTGGTTGCTCGTGTTCGCTGGGAAGACGTCTGCCGCCTCCCGTATCTCGACGCGCATTGCGTGGCAAGCGCAGGGCCGGCGCACTGGTGTTGGCGTTGCCGGACTAGCGATCTCGTGACATGCATGGCCGATGTCCAGTGGCTCACGGCGCGTGACGTATTTCGCGGCACTCGACGGCTTGCGTGGCGTTTGCCTGCTCGGGGTACTGCTCTTTCACGCGCCCTTTACCTGGATGCCGGGCGGCTTCCTCGGCGTTTCCGCCTTCTTCACCCTGTCGGGATATTTGATCACGACGTTGCTCATCGCCGAGTGGGACGACGGCGGCGGAATCGATTTTGGCGGCTTCTGGCGTCGCCGCATGCGGCGCCTGGCGCCGGCGCTGTGGCTTGCCGTGGCGGCAATCCTGGCGACCAGCCGCTGGTGGATCGGCGAAGCGGCGCGCGGCCGGCTGACCTGGGATGCGCTATCGTCGTTGGCGTTCTTGTCTAACTGGCGCTTCATGAGCCCGGAGTACGCTTACTCCAGGCTGTTCGCCGATCCGTCGGTCCTGCAGCACACCTGGTCGCTGTCGATCGAAGCGCAGTACTATCTGTTCTACCCCGCATTGTTTGCACTGCTCATGCGCTACGCCGGGCGCCGCGATCTCGCCCTGGTCGTTCTCGGCCTGGCGCTCATCTCATTCCTGATTTGTGCCCTGGCGGCGTCGGGTGCGGAGTCGACCTACCGGAGCTATTACGGCACCGATGCCCGTGTCGGCGAGATCCTCGCCGGCGTCTTTCTGGCACTGGCCCGGGCCGAGGGTTGGCTCGACGCAATCACCGCCCGGCGAGCTCTGGTGTCGGTGCTTGGTGTTGCCGCGCTGGTCTGCATGATTGCGAGCTGGGCGACGTTCACGGTCTCGACCCCGTGGCTGTATCGCGGTGGCTTTCTCGCCCACGCTCTCCTCGCCACGGTCGTCGTTTTGGCGGCGACGGTACCGGCCGGCGCGCTTTCTTCGCTCCTCTCCGTGCCGCTGCTGTCGTGGCTGGGGCGGATTTCGTACGGCGCCTACGTCTACCACTGGCCGATCTTTCTCTTCCTCGACGAAGAGCGACTCGCTCTTGGCTTGTCGCTGTCCTTCGTCGTCAAGCTGGCGGCGACGCTCCTATGTGCCTGGGCGTCCTACCGCTTCTTCGAGGAGCCGATCAGGTATCGACGTGAATCGGCGACGAAAATGTTCCGATGGGCGGCCGTAGCCTCGGTGTTCGTCCTCGCGCTGGCCGGGTTGCAGGACCCGCGAGTCGGCTACGCCTGGCAGGAGTGGCGGGAGGACGACGTGGTCGTCGAGACGCCGCTGGCTGGTGGCGCGAAGTTTGCGCTCTTTGGAGATTCGGCGGCGATGACGCTGCTGCCGCAACTGAAAAAATGGCTGCCGAAGAGAGGATTTCAGACCGTCGAAGGCAGTCTCAACGTCGGTTGCGCGATGGTGGAAGACGGCCGGATTCTCAGCCGCCAGGGCTGGCTCGGTGTGCCGCGGAAGTGTCGCCGCTGGGTAGAAGAGTGGGGGCGCCGCATCAGGCAGGAGGAACCCGACTTCGCGGTCGTGTTGACCGGGTCCTGGGACATCCTCGACCGGCGTTTGCCGGGTGACGACAAGATCCGCACTTTTGGCGATCCGATCTACGAGCGACTGTTTCGCTTCGAAGTGGCGGACGCGATCAAGCATACGCGTGCGGCGGCGGTGCACGTGCTGTGGCTGACCTATCCCTACGTTCGCTTTGAAGCAGGGCAGAACGGCTTCGATCATGTTCGCGCCTCCGACCCGAATCGGGTGCGCCGGCACAACGAGATCCTGCGCGAAGTCGCCGCCGACTATCCCGGTTGGATGACGGTCATCGATTTTGCGACCTACATGAAGAACCACCCCATGGGGACGTACGCCAAAGAAATCCGCCATGATGGTGTTCACTTCACCCATGGCGGTGGCAAGTTCGTGACCGAGGAGTTCATCGGTCCGGCGCTGCTGGATGCGAGCAAGGCGACGGTGGCCCTGCGGCCAGGACAACGCCGGTGAGGAGTGGCGTTAGTCAGCCTGTCGTTCAACGGGAGGCTCGTGCTCGCATTCGCCGATGCGTCGCGCGCGCAGCTTGGAGCGGACGACCAGCCGCGTGTCGCGGACGACGAGTTTCGTCGCCATGCTGCCGCGCAGCTCTTCGTCGTGCATCCGCATGACGCCTTTGACTTTGGTTGGGAAGCCCTTTTGCAGGCACTGTGATTTCCAGCGCAGTCCGGCTTCCGTCGGTGTTCTACGAATCTGGCAGCCGGGCGAAACGACTTCGAGCGGATCGGGGTTCGCGGCGGAGATGCAGGTCTCGTAGACCATTAGATCCGATGCTCCCCAGAGGGGTTGTGGCGAGGACAGCCATACCTGCCACTGGCCTGGGGGGAGGTCCAGCCCCGGTGCCGGTGCGCCGGGAGTGGCCGAAATCGCGACGAGTATTGCCGAAAGGGCGAAGTGTCTGGACATCGCCTTGACGGACTAGTTCGCTTCGCTCGCGCCCAACTGGATCTTTCGCGCCGCGTCCGTATCGGCGACCGTGTCGCTGTGGCATGCGCGCTTGTCGCCGTCGACCGGAATGGCGGCGGCGCGGCTTGCCAGCACGGACTGTGCGTTGGCGCTGACCCCGGGGCTTGGTTTCGATCTTTGCTCCGGTTGAAACCCCTCCGCCTTGCCGCTGGCGAATTCGCTGATCTCCTTGGAGATGCGCATACTGCACCAGTCGTGCCCGCACATGGCACAGAAGTCGGTGTCGACGTCGAGGTCCTCGTCGTGGAAGGCGCGTGCGGTTGCGCCGTCGAACGCCAACTCGAAGTGGCGCGGCCAGTTGAGGGCGGCGCGCGCCTTGGAGAGGTCGTCGTCCCACTGGCGGGCGCCGGCGACGCCGCGCGCGATGTCGCCGGCATGGGCGGCGATTTTGTACGCGACGCAGCCAGCTTTGACGTCCTCCGCCTGTGGCAAGCCGACGTGCTCCTTGGGTGTGACGTAGCAGAGCATGGCGGCGCCGGCGCGCGCTGCTTCGGTGGCGCCAATGGCGCTGGTGATGTGATCGTAGGCGGGGAAGACGTCGGTGACGAGCGGGCCGAGCACGTAGAACGGGGCGTCGTCGCAGACGCGTTGCTGGAGCTGCATGTTGAAGGCGATCTGATCGAGCGGAACGTGTCCGGGGCCTTCCACCATGACCTGCACGCCGGCGTCGCGGGCGCGAAGCACGAGCTCGCCGAGGATTTGCAGCTCGCCGAGCTGAGCCGCATCGGAGGCGTCGGCGAGACAGCCGGGTCGCAGGCCGTCGCCGAGCGAGTAGGTGACGTCGTAGTCGCGCATGATGGCGCTGATCTCGTCGAAGAGAACGTACATCGGGTTTTCTTTGCCGTGGTGGATCATCCACTTGGCGAGCAGCGAGCCACCGCGCGATACGATTCCGGTCACCCGCTTGCCGGCCAGCGGCAGGTGTGCTCGCAAGACCCCGGCATGGATGGTGAAGTAGTCGACGCCCTGCTGCGCCTGCTTTTCGATTTCGCGAAGAATCTGATCGCTGGTGAGATCTTCGATGCGCGAGCCGGCAATCATGCTGTAGATGGGAACGGTGCCGATCGGAATGGTGCTGTGATCGATGATCGCCTGCCGGCAGCCGGCGAGGTCACCGCCGGTCGACAGGTCCATCAGGGTGTCGGCGCCATAGCGTTGGGCCCAGCGCAGCTTTTCGATTTCCGCGTCGGTCGAGCTGGATACGGGTGAGGCGCCGATGTTGGCGTTGATCTTGGTCGTCAGGGAGCGACCGATCGCCGTCGGATCGAGTCGCTTGGCTGCTTTTTCGCCGGCGCAGTGGCTTTCGTCTGCAATTTCTCGTTGCCGCATGTCGACCGTTTGATTGACCCACAACGCGGCATCGCCGCGGTGTCCGGGGTGGCCGGTTGCGGCGTTCGCGTAGTCATCGTCGCCAGGTGCGTGCGCCGGTGCCGAGCCGGCCGAGCCGGCCAGGTGGCGGTGGTTGGCCGGGATGACGATGCGACCGCGCGCAACGCCGTCGCGGATCGCCTCCGCTGCGGCGTTCTCGCGCACGGCGACACGGCGCATCTGCGGCGTGATCACGCCGGCGCGTGCGGACTCGAGTTGCGTCATGTCGAAAGCTCCAGCTCCACGACCATTCACCGTATGTCGCCCCGCCGGTTGGTTCAACTGGCGCTACCGACCGCTTCGCCAATCGACGAGAACCCCGCTTCGTCGATGAGCCGTGCGAGATCGCCGACGATCGCCGCCGGCGCGTTTGGACCGCCGTAGATGAAGCCGGTGTACATCTGCACCAGCGACGCACCGGCGAGGATTTTTTCCATCGCGTCGTTGGCGTCAAAGATGCCGCCGACCCCGATGATCGGCAGCTCGCCGCGGCTGTAGCGAAAAACGTCGCGGATCACTCGTGTCGAGCGCTCGGCGAGCGGTTTGCCGCTGAGCCCCCCGGCTTCACTCTGGTGCGGCGCGCTGGCGGGCAGACAGTCGCGCGCGATCGTCGTGTTCGTCGCGATCAGGCCATCCACGCCTTCTCCCGCGGCGAAGTGCACGATCTCTCGCGTTTGCTTCTCTTCGAGATCCGGCGAGAGTTTGATCAGAAGCGGTGGCACGCGCTCCAGATGGCCAGATTCGGCGGCAATCGCGCGCACGATCTTCTCGAGTGGACGCACGGCCTGCAGGGAGCGCAATCCCTTGGTGTTCGGCGAGCTGACGTTGATGGTGACGTAGGAGGCGAGGGGCGCCAGTTGCCGGTAACTCTCGCGGTAATCGGCGGCGGCGCTCTTAAGCGGCGTCACCGCCGACTTTCCGAGGTTGATGCCGAGCGGAAAGTCGATGGCATCGTCGCAAAGGGCGCGCAGTTGTTCGGCGACGGCGGGCGCGCCGTCGTTGTTGAAGCCGAGGCGGTTGATCAGCGCCTTTTCTTCGGGCAAGCGGAAGAGGCGCGGTGGTGGGTTGCCGGGCTGCGCTCGCGCCGTGATCGTACCGAGCTCGGCGAAACCGAAGCCGAAGCGAGACCACGTTTGTGCCAGGCGCGCGTTCTTGTCGAAACCCGCCGCCAGTCCGAGCGGGTTGGCAAAGTGCATGCCCCACAGCTCCTGCTCGAGGTTCGCATGCTGCTCGGGCGTCGAGCCGAGCAAACCCAGGCCGGTGCCGATCGGCAGCGCGTGCATGGCCAGCTCGTGGACGACCTCGGGATCGATGAGGAAGAGGAGCGGGCGTACTAGCTGGTACAACATCTGGTAGTTGCATAACGGATTTGAATCGACGGGCCCACTATCGTTGAAATAATTTTCTTGGATCTGAGACGGGGTGGGGTGTATATACGACCTATGGAAGATTCCGGTTCGGGTTTCACAGACCTCGAGGTTTCGCACCGCGAATGGTCGGGTGCGAAATGGGCCGGGCGAGGGTCGCGGTAGTCGGCGATTGCGTCTCTCGCAGCGACAGGGGTGTCGCGCATGTTCGGTGCGCCGAGAAGGGAGGTGATCCGGTGAAGAGTACTATTTCGGTGATTTGTGAGGTGGTGGCTTCCTAGGCCAACGAACCTCGTTGATGGCTGGTACGCCGGCCATTCCGGCGCTGTGTCGCCAGCGATGGCGAAAGGTCGAGCAGCGGCGGGGCGGTGGCGCACGAGTCGCGCGTCCGATGTGACGCAACTCATGAGGTGATGCTGCCTGGGGACCCCAGGCACCACGGCCCCGGTAGCTCCCGCGTCAATCACCCGCGGGGCGGCCAAGAGCCGCAGCAGCTACCGGGGACATAAGATCTGCTTTCGTCGCCGGCGCCTTGTCGGCGGCGATTGTAGACGCCGGCCGGACTGCTATTCTGTTGCGCATGGGTCGTGCGCTTGTTTTTCGTTGGTTGACCAACGCCGCCGCTCTCGGGTTGACGAGCTGGCTGTTCGCGGGGATTCAGGTCAGCGGCGTCGTTTCCCTGTTGCTCGCGTCGCTCGCGCTGGCAGTGCTCAACGCCGTCGTGCGGCCGTTGTTGCTCCTGATCACGCTGCCGCTCACGGTGGTGACGTTGGGGGCCTTTCTCTTCGTCGTCAATGCCATCGTGTTAAAGCTCGCCGCCGCTCTGGTGATCGGCTTTCAGGTGTCCGGATTTTGGACCGCGCTGTTCGGCGCCGTCACCCTCAGCCTCATCAACATCGTCACCGGTGCGCTGCTGCGCGACCGCAACGATCCGGAGCTGCTCTACGTCGAGTACCGCCGCCACGGCTGAGGCGACGCCTGCCCGCCGGCTGGGCAAACGGCTCGCCGTCGGTGGTCTCGTGCTCGCCCTGTTGCTGGCGAACGCCGCCTGGCGTGGTCGCTACGAGCGCGTGCTGCAGATCCATCTCGACGTGCTCGGCGCTTTGGCGGCCAAGACCGCGGCTGCCGTGGAGTTGGGGGTGGCGCTCTCGCCGAACCATCTGACCGAGTTGAGCTACCCACTCGAACGAGCCCGCGGCTTCGTCGCCGAGCAGGCGGCGCGGAGCGACGAAGAGTCCTACCGCAGGTTCGTTTCGGTGGTAGACGAATACGCCGCCCTGGTAGGTGAAATCGATGCAGCGCGCGGCGACGAGGAGCGCTGGAAGGCCTTTCGCCCGGGCTTTGCGGCGCGCCACGCGCGACTGCGGCAACTCATTGACGGCGTTCGCCAAGTGCTCCGCTGATCGGCAGTGAGGGCCTCGGCTGCCAACTCGATCACGGTGTTGCGGCCGCTTCTCGTGCTGCCGTTCGCCATCGCCGTGACGCAGCGAGCGGACTGCGCGGCTGCCGTGATCTACTCGATTGCCGCGGCTTCGGACGTCGCCGACGGCTGGCTGGCGCGGCGCCTGGCGGTGGCGAGCGAGCGCGGTCGTTGGCTCGACCACGTTTCCGACATCGTCTTCTTGGTCGCCGCCTTCGCGGCGCTGTGGAGCGGCGGTGCCGTGCCCTTCATCGTGCCGCTGTCGATTGCCGCTGCGTTCGCCTACTACGTCGTCTCCTCGTTGCGTCGCGGTGGTGGCGGCACGCTGACCGCCAGTCGCCTCGGCCATTTCTCCGGCATCTTGAACTACGTGGTGTTGGGCGTCGTCGTCTTCGACCGTGCCCTCGGCGGTGTGCTGCCGCCTTCGATCCTCGATCTTTTCTTCGGCGCCGTGATTGCCGTCAGCGCCACCGCGGTGCTGACGCGCTTTCGTTCGCTGCAGCGGTCGGCGCTGTAGGGTGGGAACGAGACGACGCGGTTCAACCGCTGCGCACTTGCTCGATCATGCTGCGCAGGAAGACGACGCTGACCAGCAACGGCAGGAGGTAGTAGATGACGCGAAAGAGCAGGGCGGCGGCGACGGCGGTTTCGAAAGGTACTCCCATGCCGGCGAAGACGGCGGACATCGACCCCTCCATGATGCCCAATCCACCGGGGATCAAGGAGACGAAGGAGAGAACGATACCGGCCGAAAAGCCGACGATGGTCTGGTGCAGAGGCAGGGTGTAGCGAACGGTGAGGAAGGAAGTGTGGAGAATGAGAATCGTAAAAATCCAGTCGAGGATGATGAAGAAGAGCGGAGCGATCATCTTGGCTTTGTTGTTCAAGAGGAAGGCGATGCCGCGATCGAGTGTCGCGGTGTAGCGGTGGACGGCGACCTTGCCGAGATCCGAGCGGGCGCGGCCGGCGACGTAGACCGCAGCTTGCGACATCGCGCCCAGCGCCCGGCGCCGCAAGCCCTGGTGGGTGAGCAGCGCGGTGCTGAAAACGGCCAGGGCGACGAGTGTCGCCACCGCCGCGGTGGTAGAGAAGAGAAGAGATCCGTCGATGTCGCGGCGCGCGGCGATCTGGATGAATCCGAGGAGGATGAATGCCAGCAAGGTCATATTCGTCAGGAAGGTCTGCGCCAGCGAAATCGTGACGGCCTTGCCCGGCGGAATCTCGCGGCGGGTGAAGTAGTACATGCGGGCGGCGAAACCGGACAGGCCGCCGGTGGCGAGAAGGTAGTTGAGCGAGTTGGCGACGAGGGTGATCTTGAGCATGTCCTGGAACGACATCTGCCCACCGGCGGCACGGGCGATTCCGTGGTAGGAAAGTGCCATGGTGACATAGCTGGCGACGACGCAGAGGATGGGGAGAATCAGCAGAATCGGATCGGTGCCGGCCAGCACCCTGGTCAACTCGGCGACGTCGGTGAAGAGGAAGAGGACGAGAAAAGCGAGGCCCGCGAGAACGAAAGCCGTGCCGAGCCACCCGCCTTTGCCGCCACCGGTCGAAGGCGTGGCGCTGGCTCGGGGTGTTTCGTCAGGATGGTTGGAGTTCACTCGCTGGACCGTGCTCGCCGTCGAGGGGCGGGTGCGCCGATGAGACACCGATGTCGATCGTGAAGCAAGTGGCCAAGTGGACCTGTATCGCCGTCGCCGTGTCGATCGCCGCGTGGGTCGCGCTCGGTGAACGCCTCGTCGACGCACTTCGTCCGCGTTTAACCGGCGCGCTCGCCACCCAACTCGACATGCCGGTCGACCTGCAAGAGCTGGACGTGGATCTGCTGGCGAGTCGTGTCGTTCTGCGCGGAGCGCGGGTCGGTGGTGCGGCGCCGCTGGTAGATGCCGAGGAGATCGTCGTCGATCTGCGAGCGCGGTCGATCGTCGAGGCGCGGATTGCCGTCGCCGTGAGGCTGCGCCGGACCAGTGTCGATCTGCGAAAGTTGCCGGCCGGCTCGGACCAGCAAAGTGACGCTTCGGCGCCGGCGTTGCCGTTCGACCTCGATCTGCAGGCCGAGCACCTGCAGGTGCGATTCGATGACGTGAGCTCGGTCGACGCGGCTGCGCTGCAGCTCGAGGTGCAAACCGGTGCAGCGCCGCAGGTCCTCTTTGCGACGGCTCTTTCTGCCGCGACGCTGCACTGGGAGAATCGCCGGGCCGAGATCAGCGATGCCGCGGTGCGCGGACAGTGGCACGAAGGTCGGCTGTCGATCGAAGAGGTGAGGGTGGACGGGCCGGCGATCGGTGTGCGCGGCGGACCGGCTCAGGCTGGGACGGACACCGGCGGTCTGGTGCCGCTGCCGATTGAAATCGACGCTGCCCTCGAGCCGTGGTTGAGCTTCTTCGCCGGCAGTCCGTATGCCGGCGGACGCGTGCACGGCGCGGCGACGATCGGTGGCGAGCTCGGCGACCCGCTGGTGAGCGGTACCTTCACCCTCGAAGATGCCCGCCTGCAAGGACGGTCGCTCGGTAGGTTGAGCGCCGGTATGGATCGGCGTTCGGGCATCTGGCGCTTTGGCGATCTCAAAGTGGCGGGACCGCTGGCGACCATCCATGGCGAATTGACGGTCGATGAAGACACCGGCCGGGTCGACGGCAACCTCGGCTGGCAGGGCGTCGACATCGAGGGCCTGGCGGGACGTCCGCGCCGATTTGGTGTCACCCTCTCGGGTCGCGGCGAGCTGCACGTCGACGCCTACGAGCAGCGCTTCAGCGGCGATGGCAGTGGCGACGTCGCCGGCGGTGCCGAGCCGCTGGCCTACGAGCTTCACCTGCTGCGCCGGGGCGGTCAGACGAGTGGCCAGCTCGCGGCCAGCGTCGATCGCGGTGCTGTCGTACGCGCCGATGTCGAGCGGCTTCTCGATGCCGGCGGCATCGACGGCACGGTGAAAATCGAGATCGCGTCCATCGATACCGCCGGCAAGGCGCTCGGTCTGACCTTTGCTCACGTCGTCGACGGCTCGCTGTCCGGCGAGGCGATTCTGCGTTCGTCGACACAGCCCGAGATCTCGCTGCGCCTGACCAGCCCCGGTTTGTCGCTGGACGGGCAGCCGGTCGGGGCGCTGGCGGTGGCCGCCGACCTCACCGATCGAGCGGCGGTCGTGCAGAGTCTGAAGCTGACGAATGCCGACAGTGCCGTCGAAGGCGGCGGTGTGGTTGCGCTGACCGACGGCGAGTCCAATCGCTGGTGGCTGCGCAGCGACGGCCGGGATGTCGGGTCGCTGGTCGATCTGGTCGAGAGCGTCACCGGTGTGGATGTGCCGCAAGTCGCCGGTGTGTTGAGTGGCCGCATCGACGTCAGCGGGACGTGGGCCAGTCCGCAGGTGCGCGGGGCGTTCGCCTCGGCCGATACCGAAATCGCGACACTGCAAGTCGGCGAAGTGAAGATCGACGTCGATGGCGACGCCGATGCCTGGGTGGTCGGCGCTCGCGCCGCCGGCGCCGCCTCGGCCAGCGCCGAACTTCGCCTGCGCGGCGCCGGGACGGCTGTGGCGAGCGTCGAGGCGAAGGTTCCGTCGTGGCCGCTTGCCGCACTGCCGGCGGTGCCGAGTGACGTCAGCGGAACGCTGTCCCTCGCTGCCAACGTCGCGGCCGGGCCGGCGGGCTCGTCGGGAACGATTGAGATGCGGGTCGTCGAGCTCGCCGCCGGCGGTGTCGAGATGGGTGATTCTTCTCTCGAGGCGGCGGGGGAGAACGGCACCTGGAGCGCGCGCGGCGGTCTCTTTGGCGGCGCCGCCGAGTTGGCGGGTACGGTCGCCAGGGACGGTACCGTGAGCGGCACCGCGACCTGGCGCCAGCTCGTGTTGCCGGTCCTTTCGCGCGGCAGCGAAGCGCTCGAGGCGCGTTCCTCCGGCGCCGTCGAGGTCCGTGGCAATACGGCGCTGCTCGACCAGGCACGGGTTTCCGTTTCCGTCGACGATCTCGAGTTGAGCGGCGGGCCTGAGAAGATCGCCTTTGCGCCGATCCGCGGCACCATCGACGGCGGCGCTCTGGTGTTCGAACCGTTCGCAGTGCGCGGCTCCCGCACCCGTCTCGAGGCGCGCGGCACGGCGGCTGCCAACGGTGACGCCGAGCTCGCGCTGTCGGGAACGGTCGCTCTTCCCTGGCTCGAGTACTTCGCTCCTGGAGTTGCTGGTACCAAGGGGCAGGCGTCGGTCGACCTCTTGCTCGAGAGCCGCCGCGGTGCGCTGGCAGCGCTGGCTGGCAAGATTGGCTTGCGCGATGGCGGCGTCGAGATCGAGGGGTTGCCACCGGCGGACAAAGTCGGCGCCGATCTGTCGCTGTCGCTCGACGGAGCGGTCGTGCACGAGCTGCACGGCGAGCTCGGCGGCGGTCGGTTCACGATCGAAGGGGACATCGGCCGGGAGACCGGGCCGGCGCTCTCCTGGCGAATGTTGCGCGTCGCTCTGGATGCTGCCGACTCGTTGGAAGTCGTCGTTTCCGGCGAGGGGAAGGTGCAGGGGGCTTGGGACGATGCCCTGCTCGCCGGCGACGTCAGCATCGATGAGCTCCACTACGACCGCGATCTGCGTTTTCAAGATCTGATTCCGTCCTTCGACCGCACCTTAGACCCGCCACCGGCGCAGGCCGATCAGCGGCCGCCGCTGCGCTGCGACCTTCGCATCCGAGCGCGTGACGGGATGTATGTCGAGAACAATATCGCCAATCTCGAGGCGCGCACCGATCTGCATTTGTCGGGTTCGCTGCGCGCCCCCGAGCTGCGCGGTGAGCTGGCCGTCGTCGATGGCCGCATCCTCTTGCGCGGGCGGACCTTTGAGATCGTCAACGGCGTCCTGACCTTCAAGCCCGAGCTGCGCGGTGAGGCGGCGATCGACTTTCTCGCCGAGAGCATCATCGAAACCTCCGATCTCGACTACGCGGTCGAGGTGCGCGTTGCCGGAACGACCGATGACTACCGTGTTTCGCTCAGTGCCAACGACGGCACGCTCTCGCAGGCGGACATCGCCAGCTTGATTGCGTTGGGCAAGACGGTGGCGCAGATGCGCGACGGCGGCAGTGCCGGCGGCGGCCTCTCGGTCGACAGCATCGCCGGTCTGGCCGGCGGACAACTGGGAAAGGTGCTCTCCGGTGAGCTGCTGCCGGTCCTGCCCTTTGACGAGGTGCAGTTGCGGCCGGGATTCTCTCCGTCGACCGGCGAGCTCGAGCCGCAGATTCGCGTCGGCAAACGCCTCGCCGACGATCTCTTTGCCTGGATCACGCAGAGTTTCGGTGTCCAGTCGCGCACGGCGGTGGAAGTGAACTACGACCTCGGCCGGCAGATTGCCACGGTGTTGCGCTGGGAGAGCCAGACTGCATCGCAGGAAGGAGCCTTTGGCGGCGAGCTGACCCAGCGTTTCGAATTCTGGCGTCTTCCGAAGTGGTTGTCCTGGGGGCGCCGGCACGAGTGATGGTGCGCCGCGGTTCACCTGTCCGGCGCCGAGTCCTACGTCATTGCGCACTCGGCTGGGTGCTGCTCTGCGCCCTACCGGTGAACGCCGGTGGCGTCTGCGACGCTGCGGCGGTCGTTGCGGGGCGTCGCATCGTCGCCAACGATTGGGTCGACGAAGCGGGGGTGGAGCGCACCATCGGTTGGCGAGCCGGGCAGACGTGGAGCGTGGAGCGGCGTCAGGCGGCACAACGAGCTCTCGAGGAGACGCAGATCTTTCGCGCCGTCAGCGTAGCTCTCGAGCCGAGCGGCGGCGAATGCAACCTCCTGTTGCGCTTGCATCGCAAGCCGACGATCGCCGTCATCGACGTGCGCGGTGCCGCGTCGTCGCGCTTCGAGGTGGTACGGGAGTTGTGGCGGTGGGCTTCGGGCAAGCGGGATCCCGTCGAGTCTCTGCGCGAGGAGGAATTGCGCCGCTTGGTTGGCATCCGCCTCGGCAACTCGTTCGACAGCGACCTGCTCGACCGCGGTACCAAGCGAATCCTTCAGCGTTACGCCGCGCGTGGCTTCCACAGCGCCCAGGTGGCGACCCGCGTCCGCGAGATCGAAGGCAACGAGGTCGAAATCGTCATCGACGTCGATGCCGGTGTGCCGATGTTGGTCGAGCAGGTGTCGGTCGAAGCCGATGGCGAAGCGATACAGTCGGCGGTGCTCGAGAGCCTGGAGTCGTCCCTGGGCGCCGCGCGCACGCGTGCCTTGCTGCGCGACGTTCGGCGGGGAGTGCGCCGGCGGCTGCGCGAGCTCGGCTACCACGAGTCGCGCGTGCGCGTCGCCTGGCAGCAGCTCGCCGATTTCAGCGGCGGCTTGTCGATCGAGGTCGAGGCCGGACCGCGTCGTTCGATCGAGATCACCGGCAACGAGTCGCTGGGGCGCAGTTCGTTGTTGAACCTGGACGATCTCTACGGCCGCGCCATCGTCACCGACGGCACGTGGCGGCGTCTGGCGCGCTCCATGCGCGCGCACTACCAGAAAAAGGGTTTCTACGAAGCGGAGGTTTCGGTCGACACCGGACGACCCGACCGCATTGAGTTCCAGGTCGTCGAAGGCGGGCGCTACTCGGTCGGCGATGTCGTCATCAGCGGCAACGGCGCCCTCGATGAGGCAGAATTGAAAGCGGTAATCGCCACCGGGCGGCGTGGCCTTCCCCTCTTCGGCGCCGCACGGGTCACCACCGCGGGCATCGAAGAGGATCTCGAGCGCCTACTCCACGCCTACCGCAAGCGCGGTTTCGAGTCGGTGTCTGTCGATGCATCCGTAGACCTCGACAGAGAAGAAGGCGTTGCCATCGTCACCTTTGCCGTCGAAGAAGGGCCGCTCTCGGTCTTGAGCGATGTCCGCGGCTGGGCTGCTCTGGATGACCTGTTGCCGGAACACGGTTTGCCCGCGGCGGTTTCCGGGCAGCCGTTCGATGCCTCCGCCGTGGCGCAGCGGCGCGATGAGGTCGAAGCGCTGTTGCGGCGGCGCGGCTATCGCAACGCACGCGTGCAGGTCGAGAGCCATCGCAGCGATGCGTCAGGAGGTCGGGTGCCGGTCGGCGTCGATTGGCAGATCGACGCCGGGCCGCGCGTTGAGATCGGTGACGTCATCGTGCGCGGCAACAGCGATGTCGCTGACGTCGTCATCCGCCGCGACTTGCCGCTCGAGAGCGGCCAACCGGTCGATACCGACGCGCTGCTCGATGCGCAGCAGAAGGTCTACGACAATGGCGTGTTCCGCAACGTATCGATCGCTCCGGTGGAGAGCGGAGGCGACCGCGGCGGCGGCGACGCAGTGGCGGTGCGGCGTGACGTCGCCGTTGCCGTATCGCCGCGACCACCGGGGCGGGTTGGCTACGGTGTCGGCTACGACACGCGGCAGGGGCTGACGGCATTCGCCGAGATTGCCTACGCCAACCTCAACCACCGCGCCCAGAGTCTGCGTTTACGCGGCCAGGTGGGTGTCGATCCCAAGGAGGACATCGAGCCGGCGCAGTACGTCGTCAGCGCGTCCTTCGTCGAGCCGAGGCTCCTTGACGGACCCTGGGAGGGGCGCGTCTCCGGCGTCGGCGAGCGCAATACGCGGACGATCGATCAGTTCGACATCGAGCGCTACTCTTTCTTTACCGGCACGGGCCGCGACCTCGGCGACCGTCTTCGCTTGACTCTCGATCTCCAAGTCGAGCGGGCCCACGTCTTCAACGTCCTGCCGATCACCTTCCGCGACCGCGACGAGCGCGATGCCTGGACGACGGCTCTGTCGCCGGCGCTCGTCTTCGACGGTCGCGATAGCGCCTTCGATCCGCGCTCCGGATTCTTCGAGAGTCTGCGCCTACGCTACGCGCTACCCGGCGTCTCCGACACCGATCTGATCGAGATCGACACGCAGCACACACATTTCATTCCACTGTGGCGCGATTGGACGTTCGTCTATTCGCTGCGCGCCGGTTGGGTGCGCTCGCTCGACGACAGCCCGGTCGTGCCGATCCGCCAGCGCTACTTCCTCGGCGGCGGCGAGTCGGTGCGCGGGTTCGCCGTCAACAGTCTCGGGCCGTACGACGGCAACGGCAACGAGATCGGCGGCGATCTGGCCTTGATCACCAAGAGCGAGGTGCGCATCCCGCTGTTCTGGGGAATCGGCCTGGTGGTGTTTTTCGACGCGGGAGGCAACTACCTGGTGCGCTCCGGTCGCGATCTCGATGCTGCGCCGAGCTCGGTGGCGGCGATCCGCGACGGCTCGTTTTCACTCGACAACTTCCGCCGTGCCGCCGGCCTCGGCCTGCGCTACGTGACTCCGGTGGGTCCGATCAGCGTCGACTACGGCATCAAGCTCGACCGCCGTACCCGGCTGCTCGTCGACGGCGACCGCCGGCGCGAGTCCTTCGGTGAGTTCTCGGTCAGCATCGGCGCCCGCTTCTGAGCTGATCCGCGCCGCCCTCAGCTTTGTGTCGCGGCGCGGGCCTGGCGCAAGAGGCCGTCGAAGTAGTTGATGCGCGCCGTGCTCGACCAGTCGGTCGGTCCGATGTAGTGCTCGATGACCCGCCCCTCTCGGTCGATGATGAAGGTCTCCGGATAGCCGGTGACGCCGTAGCGTGGCGGCACCTTGCTTTCGCGATCGAGGAGAACCGGAAAGGAGAGGTTCAACTCGTCGACGATGGGTTGCACGGCGGCGGCGCCCTCGGCGTCGACGCTGACCGTGAGGACGACCAGATCGGTGCCAGTGAAACGGCGGTGCAACGCCTCGATCGAGGGCATCTCGGCGATACACGGCGGACACCAAGAGGCCCACATGTTGAGGACGACGATCTTGCCGCGCAACTCGCTCAGCTTGTGGGTTGCACCGCCGAGGTCGGTGAGCTCGAAGTCGGCTGCCAGGTAGCCGGTGGCGCGCTGCCGTTGCAGGCTTTGCAGCCCGAGGGCGGCGGCCAGAACGAACGCCAGAACGACCAAGGGCAGGGCGCGCTTCATTGCTGCGCGGCGGCCGCCGGCGCCGGCGCCTCCGGCGTGTTCTGGGTTTCCCGGGCGCTCAGCATCAGCACGGCACCGGTGGCGACCAGGCCGATGCTGAACAACTGCGCTTGGCTCAGCCCGGCGAACACCGGCGGATTGATGCGCAAGAACTCGACGAGGAAGCGCAGGGCCGGCGCCGTCATCAGGTAGAGTGCGAAGGTTTGCCCGTCGATCGTCAGAAGGCGGCGCAGGCGCCAGAGCAGAGCGAAGACGAGGGCGTAGGCTGCTGCTTCGTAGAGAGGGGTGGGGTGGACCAGGACACCGTCGGCGTGCGGCCAACCGATGATCGCGTTGGTGTAGGCGACGCCCCAGGGGACGTCGGTGACCGCTCCCCAGTCGCCGTCGCCGGCGAGGTGGCAGCCGATGCGGCCGATGGCCTGGCCGAGCGCCAGTCCGGGGGCGGCGCAGTCGGCGCCGCGCAGCCAGGGAATGCCGAGGCGGCGGAAGACCACGGTCACCGCGAGTGCGCCGCCGATCAGACCGCCGTACCAGACGAAGCCGGCACCGGTGAACAGGCCACTGACGGGGTCCTGGATGAACAACTCCCAGTCGTTGGCGACGGCCCAGAGGCGCGAACCGGCCAGGCCACCGATGACGGCGGCGAGCAGAATGTTCGAAGCGTACTCGGAATCGTAGTTGCGCCGCGCCAGCTCGCGCCCGCAGAGATACGCTGCGGCAAAGAAGCCCAACCCCATCATGGCGCCGAACGTGTAGAGCGTGATCGGCCCGATGGTGACGATTTCCGGGTACATGCGGAGCGATCATACAGAAGGGATCGCCGCTGCACCAGTTTCCCCCGACGAGGTCATGTGTCGATTGAAGAGAGGCATGTAACTAATGAATCAAAAAAGGAATTACTTCACTTTACGTATCTCCGGCACGAGCCCGAGGTGCATTGACAAGGCGGGCGGGCCTCTCTATCTTCCGGCCTTTTCCACACCATCGGGGGAGCGTGAGATCATCATGCGGATGGCCGTACCGCCAATCAGGGAGCGACGTCAGATCTACCGGCTGCTGAGCGAGTTTTTCCGCGAGTACAAGGTGTCGCGTTTCAACAAGGCCATTGGCGAGCTCTGTCGTTTCTACCGCTTGAAGCGCCCGCGCATCGAGTGGTTCGAGTATCTCGATTGGGGGCGCACGGCGGGGCGGACGTTTGAGAACGGGACCATCTATCTCGTCCATCCGGAGAACTGGAAACTCGGCCGCAAGTACAACAGCGAACAGCAGTGGATCAATACGGTATTCCACGAAATGGGGCACTACGTTCTGTGGACCGACGCCGA
This sequence comes from uncultured Binatia bacterium (SeqCode), assembly GCA_965216585.1. GTDB lineage: Bacteria > Desulfobacterota > Binatia > HRBIN30 > CADEER01 > CADEER01. The sequence continues at coordinate 4,517,252 of CBDCGC010000003.1, forward strand.
GGCGAAGGCCGACATCTTCGCCGCCGAGATGGAGCGCAGCGTCGCCCGCCGGCCACCGCGTGCAGCCGGAGGCCGCAGCGCCGGCCGGCGTGCCGCATGAGCGACGAAGAGGGCAAAGCGGAACCAAAACGGCGGCGTCGTTCGCGCCGTGGCCGCCGGCGCAAGCCGCGCGGCTCCGAAGAGAAGAGCTCGGCTACTGCATCGCCGGAGTCCGGTGGCGAAGCGAAAACCGAGCGGCGAGCGCCGCCTGGCAGCCGCAGCCGGCAGCGCCGTGACCGCTCGCGCCGCGACGGTGCTCGCAAGAAGCCCGCGCGCGAGCCGGCAGCGGAGCGCGGTGCCCGCCCGGTAGGCGGCGAGGGCGGCTCAGCGTCTGCGCCGTCACCAGTCGCGGTGCGGACTGGGCAAGGTGGAGAACCTCCGCAGGGCGACGCGCCGACCAGTGAAGAGGAGGAGCGCGCCAGCAAGTGGTGGGTCGACTTCGGCGACAAAGAGGAAGCGCGCCAGTCGGCGCCGGTGGCACCGGTCGTTCCGGTCGGCCAAAAATTCTACACGGCGGCCAAGGGCTTCGAGCAGGAAGCTGCGCGCAAGCGGTTGACCGATCACAATCTGAAGTTGTTGGTCGAGGCGAATCCGGCTGAAGGCGAATGGGGATACGTCCAGCTCGCAGAAAAACCCTTCCCCGCCGACGACGCGGCGCGCATCCGCGACGCACTCGAGTTGCCGAGCTACGCGCGCGGCGCCCTCATCGATTCGGGGAGGTCCGTCCGCCTGCTCGTTACCGGCACGCCGATCGGCGAACGCATCCTCGAGCTCGCCTTGGCGCGCGAGCCCTCCTTCGACTGCTGGATCCAGGGCGAATGGGTGAAAGAGGCCGTCTTCAAAGACCGCAAGCGCGCCCTGCGCGCCTTCAAGGGGTTCGTCGAGCACTATCTGTCACCGGAAGGCATTGAAACCTGGGAACGCATACGCGCCCGCGCGTAGACGCGCTCGGGTGAAATCGGTCGGGCGGCTGGTTCGACCCGGGTGGGTCGAGTGGCGTGTTGCTCAGTCGATTTCGACTCGGCCGCGGTTGCGCTTTTGCTTGCTGCGGTGGCGCTTGTTGGCGAGGCGCTGTTCTTTTTGAGCGCGGGTGGGTTTGGTGGCGACGCGCCGGCGCGGGCGGACGATGGCGCGGCGCAGGGTTTCTGTCAGGCGGTCGAGGGCTTCGTGGCGATTGCGTTCGCGATCGCGGAAGCGATCGCAGTGGACGACGAGGTCGCCGCGCTTGGTGAGCTTGTTGGCGAGCTTTCGCTCGGCGCGTTGCCGGGTCGCGGCGGGGATCGACGGCGAGTTGGCGAGGTTGAAGCGGGCGACGACCTTGGTCTCGACTTTGTTGACGTTCTGCCCGCCCGGTCCGCCGGAGCGGGCAAACGACAAGTCGACCTCGGAGAGGGGGATGGAGATTCGCTGGGTGATACGAAGCGTGTTCATGAGCGCCCGTGCAAGCTGACCGGCAGGTGTGTGCGAGTCCAGCCGATTGCACGATCGTGAAGAGGGAAACGTTGCTCACCCCAAGGAAACGCGGGAGAGTGCGTGGTTCGCCCGCAGCGGACTGCGACCGATGACGCGAGCCGAACGCACATACTATCTCATCTCCGCTCTCTACAATGGTTCGTGGGCATTTCTCGGTGCCGTCTATCCGCTCTTCTTGATGTCGCGCGGCCTGAACCTCTTTGAGGTCAACGCGATTCTGGCGGTCTTTCTCTTTGCCAACTTTGCCTTCGAAGTGCCTACTGGTGCGGTTGCCGACGTCTTTGGTCGCAAAGTCTCGTTCTTGCTCTCGTGTATCGTACGCGCCTTCGCCTTCGCTTGCTACTTTTTTGCCGACACCTTCACCGGCTTCGTCGTTGCCGAGCTCATCGATGCGCTCGGCAATACGCTGGCCAGTGGGGCGCTCGACGCATGGGCGGTCGACGGCGCGCGCGAGGAGGGCGACGAGTCGCCGGCAGATCGCTTGTTCGCGCGCGGCAAGATGGTGTCGTACGCCGCGATGATCGCCAGCGGCTTGCTGGGTGGCTATGTCGCCGAGGTCGATATCAGTTATCCCTGGTTGGCCGGCGTCGGCAGCTTTCTCGTGACGGCCGTCGTCGCTGGATGGGCGATGCACCGCGATGCGCCGCAGGCGGTACGCACGGAAGCTGCGGCACGAGTGAACCCGATCCCGGCGATCCGGGCGCAGGTTGCCAGCAGTGTTGCTGCCGTTGCCAAGCACGAGACGCTTCGTTTCTTGTGTTGCTTCACGGCACTACTCTCTTTTGCCCACATGCCGTTCTTGCAACTGTGGCCGGCGCGCATGACCGCCCTGTCGCAGGAAGGGACGTGGCTGATGGGGTGGATCTGGGTCCTGCTCAACCTCGCGGCGCTGGTCGGCAGCGGATTGTTGCCGCGCCTTCTCTTGCGCACCGATCGCCAGCGAGCTGCGCTGCTGGTGACGGTGGTGCGCGCGTCGTGTGTGAGCCTGGCTGCCGTGTCGGGCGGCTTCGGCAAAGCTGCGGTCGGGTTGATCGGCCAGTCGGTCGGTGCCGGCGCGAGCGATCCGCTCCTCGGCGCCTGGATGAACGAGTACGCGGAGAGTCATCAGCGTGCCACCGTGCTTTCGGTTCAGGCGATGTCGTTCACGCTCGGTGGCGCTGCCGGCCTCGTTTGTCTCGGCCTGGTTGCGCTGAGCGCCGGCATTCCGGTGGCCTGGGGATGTGCTGCCGCGGTGCTCTTCGCCGCTGTCGTCGTCGTCTGGCGTGCGGCCGGCGATCGCCAAGCCACGGCGGCTGAGGTTCTGGTCCCCGAGTAGTGCGAGCGCTTGGCCGGCGCGCGCCCTTTGACAGTCGGGCGTGTGCCGGGCATTGGGGTTGGAACTCAGCGCCCCTGGTCGGAGTTTATCGGGGAGGCGAGGGAAGGAGGGGCAATGTCGCTGAATGTAGAAGAGGTCGTTCGCGATCGCTATGCCGAAGGTGCCCAGGCGCGGCAGGAGAGCTTGTGCTGCCCGGTCGAGTACGACGATCGCTATCTGAAGAAACTGCCCGAGGAGATCCTCGAGCGCGACTATGGCTGCGGCGATCCGTCGGCCTACGTCGCCGAGGGAGACACCGTGCTCGACCTCGGTTCCGGTGGCGGCAAGATCTGCTACATCGCGTCGCAGGTCGTCGGCGCCAGTGGCAAGGTCATCGGTGTCGACGTCAACGACGAGATGTTGGGGCTTGCCCGGCGCTACCAGGACGAGATGGCGCGGGCGATTGGCCATGCCAACGTCGAGTTTCGCCGCGGCCGGATTCAGGACCTGCGCACCGATCTCGACCGCGTGGAGGCGTTCCTAGCCGAACATCCGGTTGCTTCGCTGGCCGATCTCCAGCGCTACGAGAGCTTCGTCGAGGAGCAGCGATCTCGGCGTCCACTGGTGGCCGACGACTCGATGGACGTCGTCGTGTCGAACTGCGTCCTCAACCTCGTCGGCGACGGGCAGAAGGCGCAACTGATGGACGAGATCTTTCGGGTTCTCCGCCGCGGCGGCCGCGCCGTCATCTCCGACATCGTCTCCGACGAGCACGTGCCGGATTCTCTCAAGGCCGATCCCGAGCTGTGGTCGGGATGTGTTTCCGGTGCCTTTCAGGAAAGCGATTTTGTCGAAGCCTTCGTCCGGGCCGGGTTCTACGGTGTCGAAATTCTAAAGCGCGACGAAAATCCCTGGCGGGTCGTCGACGGTATCGAGTTTCGCTCCGTAACCGTGCGCGCCTGGAAGGGCAAGGAGGGGGCGTGCCTGGATCACAATCAGGCGGTGATCTACCGCGGTCCGTGGAGCGAGGTGCGCGACGACGACGGCCACGTGTTGCGGCGCGGTATTCCGACGGCGGTTTGTGACAAGACCTATGAAATCTACACGCGCGAGCCCTACGCTCGTGCGGTGGTGGCGGTTCCGCCGCGCCGGCCGATTGCCGCCGGCGATGCTGCCGATTTCGACTGTCGCCGCAACGCCGTGCGATCGCCGAAAGAAACGAAAGGACTCGACTATGCCGAGACGACGGATGCGGCCAAGTGTTGCGGTCCCGGCGAATGCGGATGACCGAGGCGGTGCGTGCGCGTCCGGAAATTCTCGATGACCCATCTTTGTGCGATGCGACGGCCGGCGATTTCGAAACGACGCTGCGCCGGCACGCTTTGGCGCCGCTGTCGCGAGAGCGAGTCGCGACCGTTCAGGTCAACGTCGGCAAGCTGTGCAATCAAGCGTGTCTTCACTGTCACGTCGAGGCGGGTCCGAAACGGCGCGAGCTCATGGAGCGCCGGGATTTCGAGCGCATCGTCGAGCTCATCGACGGCAGCACCGCGGTCGATGCCATCGACCTGACCGGCGGCGCACCGGAGCTCAACCCCAACTTTCGCTGGTTCGTCGGCGCGGTACACGAGCGCGGCATCCGTACCATCGTGCGCTGCAACCTGACGGTGATCTTCGTCGAGGGGCAAGAGGATTTGCCGGAGTTCTATCGTGACCACCAGGTGAACCTGGTCTGCTCGCTGCCGTGCTATTCGGCGGACAACGTCGACCGCCAACGCGGCCGTGGCGTTTTCGAACGGAGCATCGATGCTCTACAGGCTCTCAACGCGTTGGGCTACGGCAAGGCCGAGTCGGAACTTTCGCTCGACCTCGTCTACAACCCGACCGGTGCCGCCTTGCCGCCGCCGCAGGCCGAGCTGGAGCAACAGTACCGCGATGAGCTCATGCGAAGCTTCGGTATCGAATTTGGCAACCTGCTCACCATCACCAACATGCCGATCAAGCGCTTCGCCGATCAACTGCAGCAATGGGGCGCCTACGAAAGGTACATGGAGTTGCTGGTGGACTCCTTCAATCCACATACTGCGGCGGCGCTCATGTGCCGCTCCCTGATCAGCATTGGCTGGGATGGTGTGCTCTACGACTGTGATTTCAACCAGATGTTGGAGATTCCGGCGCGCGGCCGGAACGGCCGGCCGACGATCTGGGACATCGAGCGCCTCGAAGATCTGGGCGAAAATCCAATCCGCACGGCGGCGCATTGTTTCGGTTGTACGGCAGGGGCTGGCTCGAGTTGCGGCGGCGCGCTGGAGTAGCTCGCAAAGCGCCGAAACCTCAACCGGTCGGCGCGGTGGGGATCCAGACGGCGAACGTCGACCCTTTGCCGACTTCGGTGTCGACGCCGATCTCACCTCCGAGCACGGCGGCCAGGCGTTGCGCCAGGTGGAGTCCGAGGCCGTTGCCACGCCCGCCTTTGGCGTTGTCGCCCTGGTAGAATGCGGTGAAGATCTTTTCGAGATCATCGCCGGGAATGCCGCTGCCGGTGTCGCTGACCTCGATGCGGATGCCGCCGCCGCTCGACTCGACTCGCATGTCGATCGAGCCGCTCTCGGTGAAATCGATGGCGTTGTCGACGAGACACTCGACGATGGCGCGCACCTTGGTGCCATCGGTGTGGAAGGTCCGGACCTTGACAGGCGTGCCGAGGTTGAGAGCGAGACCTTTATCCACGGCGCGTGGCTGGGCGGCGGCGGCAATCTCTTGCAGCAGGGCTGCGACGTCTACGGTCTCGATCTTCAGTGGAGCGCGGCCGCGGTCGAGGCGGCTCAGCTCGAGCGTTTTGTCGACCAGTGCGAGGAGCTCCCTCGATTGGCGGTGGATGCGATCGACGGCTTTGGCCTGGTCGTCGTTGAGCGGACCGAAGGCATCGTCGAGTAGCATGTCGCTGTAGCCCATGACGACGTTGAGCGGCGTGCGCAGCTCATGCGATAGGTGCCCAACGTACTCGGCGTGCGCCTCGTCGCCCGGCGCTCCCGCGGTCGTTGCTGAACGGAGCGCTTCGACCGCGGCGCTGTGCACGCTCTGCGTGTCGCTCGGGTGCAGGCAATCGGCGGCTCCGGCTTTCATGCAGGCGACGATTTCGGCTTGCGCGACACGCGATGCGGTGAGGATCAGCGGTGCACTGGTGGCGCCGGTGATCTCGCCGACGCCATCGACGCCACCGATCGTTCGAAGATCGGCGACGATCGCCGCGACATCGGCGGCGTTGATCTGCGCCACTGCCGCGGCGAGCGTGCGGCAGTGCTCGGCTTGGAAATCGGCGTCGCCGGCGAACGCTGCGACGGTGGCGGCGGCGCGCGCGCGCTTGCGGTCGACGACGAGCAGGCGGTGCGGTTTCATGAGTGGAGGCAAAATAGCACCTGCTGCACAAAGCGCACGTCGATTGTTGGCGGAGAGGGCATTGCGAAGGCTCGGGTGATGTGTTTGAAGCTTGCCTCGGGAGAGGCGATGGCCGGAGAGAGAGCGAAAGAAAACAAAACGCTGCAGGCGCCGTGTGACGGTTGCGGCAAAGAGTTGTCGGTCGAGCTCCTGCGCGGTGTCGTCATCGGTGCCGGTCGCGGCCGGCGCATCGCCGCAGTCTGCCAGTCTTGCGACGATCAGGGCTGGAGTGCCGAAGCGGAGTAGAGTTTCGTTCTACGGCCTCGCTCGACGGATCGAGGCATTGCCCCATGGACTTCAGCATCTCGCAAGACGACCGCATCCTGCGACAGTCGGTGCGCGACTTCGTCGAAGAGCGGGCCAACGCGGTGTGGAAGGAGATCGAGGCAACCGACGAGTTGCCGGCCGATCTGGTCGACGGTGCGCGCGAGCTCGGGCTGCTCGGACTGAGCATTCCGGCCGAGTACGGCGGGCTCGACCTGGGGATTGCGCAGAAGACACTGGTTCACGAAATGCTGGGTCGCGGGCCGTGGGGGCTGGCCAGCTACATCAGTGTGCACACCGGAATCGGTTGTGTCGGCATCGTGCGTTTTGCCAGCGCCGAGCAGAAAGCGCGCTATCTCCCGAAGATGGCCAGTGGGGAGTGGTTGGGTTCGTTTGCCCTGACCGAGCCGGACTCCGGCTCGGACGCGCGCAACATGAAGACGCGCGCCGACCGTGACGGTGACGCCTATGTCCTCAACGGCCACAAGACCTTCATTACCAACGCACCCAAGGCGCACCATTTTCTTACCTTCGCGCGCACCAGCGACTCGGTCAGCGCCTTCATCGTCGATGCCGATACGCCGGGTGTCTCGATCGGTCAGGTCTTCGACACGCTCGGCCACCGCGGGTCGTACATCTCCGAGATCGTCTTCGACGGTGCGCGAGTTCCCGCCACGGCTCTGGTCGGTGAAGAGGGCAGCGGTTTCGATTATGCCAAGCGCTGCCTCTCCGAAGGGAGGACGACGCTGGCGGCGCGCTGTGTGGGTGCGGCGCAAAAGGCGATGGAGCTGGCCTTGGAGTACGGCGAAGAGCGCAAGACCTTTGGCAAGCCGCTGACCGAGCACCAGGCGCTCGCCTTTCGTCTGGCCCAGATGAGTGCGCGCACCGAAGCGGCGCGCCTGGCGGTGTATCGCTCGGCCTGGTTGCTCGAGCGCGGTGAGGCCGCCATCCGTGAGTCTTCGACCGCCAAGTTGCTGGCTGCCGAAGGAGCGTGGCAGACCGCCGACGACGCCATGCAAATCTTCGGCGGCAACGGCTATGTGCGCTGCGAGTACATGATCGATCGCATCTGGCGCGACCTGCGGGTAGCGCGCGTCTACGACGGATCGAGCGAAGTGCAGCAGATGGTCATCGCTGGTCGCTTGCGCAAGGGAGACGTGGAAACGGCGATTTGATCGCCGCACCGACTGGAGACTCTCTCGCTGGTCTATCTGCATCCCATCGCCGGTTTGATCGTCGTCGCGCTGCTGCTGTACACGGGTTCGCTCGGCATCCACTCGCGGCGCCGGCGCCAGCGCCGGCGCGATGCGATGCTGGCGCGACACGCGCGCATCGCGCCGTATTGTTGGGCGTTGGTGTTGTTCGCTTGGTTGGCCGGTGCATGGTCGTCGTCGTACTTGCGCGACGATCTGAGCTTCGCCGCGAGCAATCACTTCTGGCTGGGGACGGCGCTGCTGGCGGTGCTCAGCGCCGGGCTGCTGGCGTCGCGCTTTGCTCTGCGTGGCAGCTCTGCGGCGCGCGAGTTGCACGTGTGGTTGGGCGTCGCCGCGCTCCTGCTCGCCGTCGCCCAGGTCGTGAGCGGATTGAGGATCGGGCCGTAGAGGCTCGGCCGTCGCGCCGGGCCCGGTTATGCGGCGATGATACGCTCGGCGGCATCGATGGCGGTGCGCACGGCGCCTTCGATGGTCGAGCCGCTGAGCCAGTCGCCGGCGTAGTGTAGGCGCTTGCGCGGGCGGCGCAGGAACGCCCGCACCCGCCGGTAGTGGCCTGGTTCGGGGAGCACCGCCGCCTCGAGGCGCGGGTAGAGTCGGATCCAGTCGGGGTCGGCGATGCGTCCGAAGATGACCTCGGCATCGCGCCGCAGCGCATTGACGGCCGTCTCCGGTTCTTCGTTGACCAGCTCGGCGGAGCGCCAGCTCGAAGCATGGATCGAAACGAGTTCCTTGCCCTCGGGTACGTAGCTGGGCATCCATTCGGAGATGGTGCGAATGCGCGCGATCGCATGCCGGCCCGGTCCGGCCGGAGTGACCAGTGGGTGTTGCACCGTGATCGGCCGTTCGTAGCCGAAGTACAAGAGCAAGTTGGGGACGAAGCGCACCGCTTCGATCTGTTCGCGGTCTTCGGCGGCGATGTTGCCGCGCAGCCGCGCCAGGGCCGGAGCGGGTAGAGCGAGGACGGCGTGGTCCGCTTCGATGGTGCCACCGGAGTGGTAAACGACCACCGAACCATCGCGTTCGTCGACTTCGCTCGCTTTGCAACCGGTGCGCACTTCGAGGCGTTGGGCGAGGGTATCGCAGATCGATCCGATGCCGCCGCCGAGTGCCAACATGTGCCAGCGGCGGGCGTGGCGAACCAGAGCCTTGGCCAGGGCTGAGGACGCTTGCTCGGCGCCGAAATAGAAGAACGGCTCGACACCGGCGCGCAAGAGGTAGTGATAGGCGTTGTCGCCGAGGGCGCGGCGGCCCCAGCTCTCGATCGTCGAGCCGCGATCGAGTCGAGCCAGCGTCGCCGGCTTGCCGATGTGCAGAGGCCGGCGCACGAAGCTCTGGGCGAAGAGCGACAGGGCGCGCATCTTGCCGGAGAGATTGATCAGTGGGAAGTTCACGAGACGCCGCGCCGATCCCAGGTCGAGTGGCAGCTTGCCGTAGGGCGTGGCGACGACGCCGTTCTGTTCGGCCGGCACGATGGTTTCGATCTGCAGCTCGGAGAGCAGGGCGAGGGTGGCATCGTAAAAGCTGGTCACGAAGCTGGCCCCCGTGTTGACGACACAGCCGTGGACCAACTCCGTGCGCGTACGGCCGCCAAACGTGGCGTCGGCTTCGAGCACGGTCACGCGAATACCGGCGTTGGCGAGTCGGAAGGCCGCGCAGAGGCCGGCGATCCCGCCGCCGACGACTATGCAGCTTCGACTCATGCCAGCAGTGCTAGCTCGGATGATTTTGCGAGTCGAGTCGGAGCGTAGGCGGTGTTTTGCGGGCAACTCGAATTTGCCAATTTTGGGATGACACGGTGGCGTTCAAGCGCTAGTCTAGACCGACGAGGAGATGGTGATGAGTATGATCAAGAAGGCAGTCTGTGCGCTTTGCTTTGTGGTTTTGGCGGCTTCGCAGGTGTCGGCCCACGACGATCTCGGCGATCACGAACGCAAGCCGGGCTACTCACTGGCGGCGGCGCTTTCCAATGTATTGTACGTGCCGATTCGCCTGGCCTTTACCGTCGTCGGCGCCGAGCTGGGGGCTCTGACCGGGTTTCTCACCGCCGGCAACATCGAGGCGGCCGGCGACGTCGCCAGTGTGTTCGACGGTACGCAGTTCCTGCAGCCCGAGCACGTCGAAGGCACCGAGCAGCAGCACTACGACACGCCGCTCTTCCCCTGACCATTATTCTCATCCGCGGCCGTTCGACATCTGAAGAGCCCGCCATCTGAGGTCGGTCGATGTCGCCGGTCGTGTCCGACGGGGTGGGGACGATTCTCGGCGGCGTCGCGCTGTGGGTCGCCGGCTTGATCTTCTTCGATGCCGTGCACGTAGTGCTGCACGCCATGCTGAGATCCCGCTCGGCTCTGTTGCGATCTCTGGCCTGGCCGCACGCCGTGCACCATCGCTGGCTCGATCGAGAGTTGGAGATCCACCGGGATCTCCAGTCGGCCAACGTGTGGTGTCACCTGGTGCCGGAGTACCTCACGCAGTTGGCCTTTGCCGCCGTCGCATCGTTGTTCGTCGCGCCCCGGGCGGCGGCGCTCTGCGCCGTCCTGCAAACCGCCGTCTTCATCGGCTTGCTCACCTACCGCGGGCTCGACATCAACCACCGGCCGATCGAGATGCTCGACGCCTACCGGCCGTCGTGGCTGCCGCTGCCGGCCTATCACGCGCTTCATCACGTCTACCCCGACGCCTACTTCGCCTCGTACGCCAAGGTGGTCGACTGGATCGCCGGCGGCGGTGCGATGCTGGGCGGGTTGCGCTACGCGATGCAGGGATCCGAGACCGAGATCGGCCGTGCCCTGCGCGAGCAGATCGAGCACCACGGAGCCGCGGAAGTCACGGCCGTCGCCTCTGCCGCTGCCGTCGGAGCTGCGGTCGACGTCCTGGTGCTCTGCGAGGTCGAGAGCTCGAGCGAGGCGGAGTGGGTCGAATCGTACATCGCAGCGACGCGCAGGCGCCGGCTGCCGCCGCGAGTGTGGGTGGTGCAAGCGCCGCCGGCGAGCGGAATCGCGCGCCACTATCACGGCGACCGCCGTGTCAGCTACCGAGCCATCTTGCTGCCCGACGCAGTGCGCGACGACCTGGAAAGCTGCCGGCATGCCGCGCGTGCGATTTTATTCTGGGCCCGGCGCGGCTTCCACGTCATCCCGGCGACGCCGGCGGCGTGGCGTGCCGCCCGCAACTTCCGTCGCCTCCAGCCCGAGCCGCCGCCCGGCCTCGGGCGCATTCGCTCTCGCGTCGCCACAGCAACGTAGAAACCCAGGCGCCGCGCCACCTTGCGACCCCGAGTAGCGCGTGTTAACCGAAACGGCGAGCGCCCTTAGCTCAGCTGGATAGAGCATCTGACTACGAATCAGAAGGTCGTGTGTTCGAATCACGCAGGGCGCGCTAGCAGAACCCCTTGATGTTCAAGGGGTTCTGTCTTTTCTGGCGCCACTGGCCGACCGCAGGAGTCAACAGCGGGGTCGGACCAACGCAACTCGTTGAGAACGTTTCGTTCCGTAGCGATTTCTGAGCCGTTTTCGTCGTTGCGGGCACCATTTCACCCCCAGAATCGTTGCCGTAGGCGGGCTCCTTTTTCTCGCATGAGGTTGCCTAGCTGCAGTGGAGCGTGGATCCAGGGCCGGCGATGCGGAACGTTGTGGCGCAGCCGTTCAAGAGCTCGGTGCTCGGAATCGGGTTCGCTGGGGTCGGAGCGGCTCATTTTGGTCTGATACGCTTGCAAAAAGAAACGCATAGCGTTACTTTTTGCAGGAGGTTTTGCAGTGGCGAGTCCGGGCACTCTATACGAATGGGTTGAGGCGCTACCGGAGAGTGGCCGGTACGTGTTTTCCCGTTCGGATGCGCAGAGCGTGACTGACAGGTCCGACGCGGCGATCAAGATGACGCTGTACCGGCTCAAGAAGAACGGTGCGATCGTCAGTCCGCGCCGCGACTTCTTTGTCGTCGTGCCGCGCGAGTACCGGTCGGCAGGGAGCCCACCGGCGAGCTGGTTCATCGACGATCTCATGCGCCATCGAGGGCGGCAGTACTACGTAGCGCTGCTCAGCGCCGCCGCGTTGCACGGTGCCGGACATCAGCAGCCGATAGCGCTCCAGGTCATCACCGACGCCGTGGAGCGCGATGCGGAGGTGGGGCGGGTGCGGGTCGAGTTCCACGTGAGCAACCTCGTCGAAGGGGCGGCCACGGAGCGCGTTCAGACCGAGACGGGAAGCATGGTGGTCTCGACGCCGGAGACCACGGCCTTCGACGTCGTCCGCTTCCCGGCCTCATGCGGCTACTGGAGCAACGTTGCGACGGTGCTCGGCGAGCTCGCGGAGAAACTCGATGCCGACAAGCTCGTTGCCGGTGCGTCGCGGGTCGCCCGGAGCGATGTCCAACGGCTTGGCTGGCTGCTCGACCTCGTGGAGGAAACCGCGCTCGCCGACGCCCTTGCGGAGGCCCTCGACGGCGCGCGGCTCCTGCCGACACCCCTGACCAGTGCGCGCGACAGCGCCGGCGCGCCAATCGACCTGCGCTGGCGGGTGCTCGTGAACGATGAAGTGGAGCCGGACCTGTGATCCCGAAAGCGAGTATCACTGCGTGGCGAAAGACCGCGCCCTGGGGTGAGGACTGGCAGGTCGAGCAGGATCTCATCCTCTCGCGTACTCTGGTCGAGCTGTTCAGCCGAACGCCGGTTGCCGAGCAAGCGGTGTTCCGAGGCGGCACCGCGCTTCATAAGCTCTTCTTTGATCCTCCCGGTCGCTACTCCGAGGACATCGACCTCGTCCAGCGGGAGGCGGGACCGATCGGACCACTGATCGACGAGATCCGCGCCGCCCTGGATCCCTGGCTCGGTCCGCCGAAGTGGAAGGCCGGCAAGGGCCGCTTCACCCTCTCTTACCTCTTTGAGACGACGATGGCACCGGTCGTCCGGGCTCGTGTGAAGCTCGAGATCAACACTCGGGAGCACTTCGCCGTCCATGGATTCGCCTCGCGTTCTTTCGAGGTCGAGAACAGCTGGTTCTCCGGGTCCGCGGAGATCGCGACGTACACGATGCCCGAGCTCCTCGGGACGAAATTGCGAGCGCTCTACCAGCGCAAGAAGGGGCGCGATCTCTTCGATCTCGACCAGGCGCTCGAACATCCCGAGTTCGATGGCGACCTGCTGCTCGTGGCGTTCAACGAGTATACGAGGTTCGGCGGCAGACCGATCACGCGGGCGCACTTCGAAGCGAACATGGCGGCGAAGATCACCGACGCGCCGTTCTTGAGAGATGTTCCGCCGTTGCTCAGGACTGGGATTGATCACCAGCCCGCTGAGGCCTGGTCTCGTGTTCACGCGGCGCTAGTCAGTCGCCTGCCGGGCGACCCGTGGAAGGGGGCCGACGATGCGGAGTGATCTCTTCGGTTTCCCGGCCTTGTCGGCCGGGGTTGGAGACATCGGCGGCGGGTTTCGCTAGAAACACGACCGTGTTGAGGTGTCGAAACGGGGACGGACCTTTCGCCGCGATGCGGCGAGTTGGAGGCGGCGGGATGGGCGTGGCGTTGGCCGTGCTCCTCGTCTTTTACGCTTGTGGCGATGACGACGGATCCGCGGGCGGTCGCTGCGCTGGTGCTGGGGTGGCCGGAACGCGCACGGTGACCGTCGATGCGGGCGGTTTGCAGCGCAGCTTCGTGTTGTCGGTTCCCGACTCGGCTCTGCGCGGTGAAGCGGTGCCGTTGGTGGTTCTCTTCCACGGCGTGTTGGCCGACGGTGCGAGCATTCTCGATCTGACCGGCATGGCCGAGAAGGGTGCGGCGGAGGGATTCATTACCGTCGCGGGCGACGGTATCGGACGTTCCTGGAACGCCGGTCTGTGCTGCGATCCGGCGGCGGCGATGGAGGTCGACGACGTCGCCTTTGCGCGCGCCATGATCGAGGCGGTCGAGGCGGAATACTGCATCGACCGAGATCGGGTTTTCGCTACCGGATTCTCCAACGGTGCGGCGATGACGTTCCGCTTGTTGTGCGAGGCGCGTGAGCTCTTTGCCGCCTTTGCTCCGGTGGCGGGATCGCTGGCCTTGATCCCGTGCGAACCGAGCGCGGCGACGCCGGTCGAGATCATCAACAGCGTCGACGATCCGGTCGTTCCCTTTGCGCTCGGCGAATTTTCGCTGACGACTTCGGTTGAGTTCAACGGCTGCGGCGAAAGCCTCCTTCGCGAAGAAGTCGCGGCCAACACCACCTGCGAAGTCGCGACCGAGTGCAGCGGTGGTGTGCGCACGGCGCTGTGCGCCGTCGAAGGGCTCAGTCATCAATGGCCCGGCGGCAGCGACGACGTCGATGGGGCGTTCGCCGCGACGGATCACATCTGGGACTTCTTCGGCGCCGCGACGCGCTGACCAGACGACGGCGACATCGTTGGTCGCTTACTCGTCGGCGGTGATGTAGCCGAGGTTGCGCAGGGCCTCGAGGTCTTCTTCCTCGAGCCGCGGCGGGTTGGCGGTGGGAATCTCGAGCGAGGCCTTCCACCTGGCGAGCGCCGTCGCCAGACGTTTGACGACTCCGGGGAAGGTGGCGGACAAGTCGTCCGTCTCTTGGGGGTCGATGCTCATGTTGTAGAGCTCGATGCGATTGCCGGCGCCGAGCGGATCCCAGCCGGGTGCGTTGAAGGACAAGCGGTCCGCGCTCCTGGCCGTGCGCAGCAGGAGCTTCCACTGCCGATCGCGCACGGCGAGCTCGTGGTGGCCGTCCTCGAAGTAGTAGCGGCTGTGGAAGGTGTGCCCGCGCTGGCGGCGATGGTCGGCGCCGGTGAGGAGGGGGAGAAGGCTCTCGCCGCGCGCCGCTTCGTCGTCGACGCCGGCGAGCTCGAGGATGGTCTTGCGCAGGTCGAGCAAGTCGACCGGCTCGCGTACCCGCCGCGCCGCGGCGATCGCCGGCGCATCGATGATCAACGGAATGCGCAGCACCTCGTCGTACATGACGTCCTGGTGTCCGTGTATGCCGTGCTCGCCGAAGGCTTCGCCGTGATCGGCGGTGAAAACGAAGAGCACGTCATCCCAGGCGTTGTGCGCCTGCAGGTGGCCGATGAGGTTGGAGAAGCTCTCGTCGACGGTTCGCACCTCGGCGTCATACGGCAAGACTCCATGCTTGCGATGAGGATTGTCCGGCGAATACGGCAGGTGGGGATCCATGTCGTGGATCCACAGAAAGAACCGGTCGTGTGTGCTCTCCTCGATCCAGCGCAGTGCTTCGACCTCGGGAATGGCGAAGGGGATCTTGTGCTCACCGTCGAGGGTGCGATCGATGGTCGCCGGGTAGACCTCGTCGAAGCCGCGGGTGAAGCCCATTTCGGGCTGGAGGAGAACGAAGTGGCTGTTGAAGCTGGCTGTATGGTATCCCTCGGCGCGCAGCCTTTCGGCCAGAGTCTGCCACTGCGATGCGATACCGGTTTCGTTGGTGTAGACCGCCATCTCGCTCGGATATCTGCCGGTGAACAGCGAAGCGAGCGACGGAACCGTCCACGGTGCCGGCGCCCAGGCGCGGTCGAAGACCACGGCGTCGCGCGCCCAGGCGTCGATGTGCGGGGAGGTGCCGCCCGTGTGTCCGTAGACTCCGAGGCGATCGGCACGCAGGGTGTCGACGGTGAACAATACGATCTTGTCGGCTCGCCACCCGCGATGGTCCGAATCTCTCCGCACGTCGCGCTGCGGGTTTGACGCGCCTTGCTCGTCGTGGAGATAGGCGGCCGCGGCGGCTGCGATCAGGGCGATCGCGAATATACGTAACCACATGGTGGGGAGTCGCTTCCGTTTCGACCGCGGTGCCTGCACTGGTGCTCATACCACAGCTGCATGACACCGCCCACTCGACCACGGAGAAGAGATTTTGAACCACGGAGGACACGGAGATCCACGGAGAAGGGACTTTGAACTGAAGTGGCTTGGTGAGGCGTCAATTCCGATAGGCTCTGACATCCAGTCCCGGGACGCGCCGGAAGTGTTTTGT
Source organism: uncultured Binatia bacterium (SeqCode) (assembly GCA_965216585.1). Classification (GTDB taxonomy): domain Bacteria; phylum Desulfobacterota; class Binatia; order HRBIN30; family CADEER01; genus CADEER01. The sequence goes on from CBDCGC010000003.1 coordinate 4,532,931, forward strand.
GTCTCCACTCACGATCGGCACCTCATTGGCCAGGGCGGTCGCCGCGATCCAGAGATCGTTGGTTCCAATCAGTCTCCCTCGCCGGCGCAACTCCGTTGTGATCTCCGCGTAGACGAGAGCTACGCTTTCATCAATCGGTAGCGCTTCGTGGGTCTCGCGAACCAATCGTAGGACGTCGTGCTCGATGTCGGAGAAACCCTCGGCAAACTCGGCCAGTGCCGCTGCCGACAAACACAGGCGCGCGGACCCAATCGTTTTCAGAAACGAGTGCGCCGGTCCCTCGGTCTTTGCTCGCCGCTCCCGCTGAAAGTCGATGAGGAAGGAGGTATCAAAGCTCAGTCGCTCCGCCATGGATCCTCCGGCGGTGTGTCTGCACGCTGTGTCTGATCCAGACGCTCGAGCGTCTCGTCATCAAGCACCGGCGCCGCCGCCGATCGCTCCAACAAGACAGCGGCGCACCGAGTGTCCTCGTCCCAACGCGCCCGGTGGATCACCTTGGAAAAAGACTCATTCGGCGACAGCCGTGCCTGGTTGAGACGGTCATACGCCTTTATGTCGATGGAGATTGTTTTCGTTGCCACACATGTATGCATGCATGTATTCTTTCTTGCGGACAAGAACCTCGTGGCGAGAAAATACAGAGGCACGGGGATGTTCATCGTTCGGACGCATCTTTGTGGCGTCGGGGTGTAGGGGCTAGTGTGGCCCTACGGCGATGAATGAGTCTTTCGACCTTACGGATCTGGATCTGTTTGCGAACGGGCCGCCGCACGAGATCGCATTGAGCATCGGCGCCTTCAAGGCACCTTCTCTGCGCAACGTCACCGTGACTGCGCCCTACATGCACGACGGCAGCTTGGAAACCCTGGAGGATGTGCTCGACCACTATTCGCAGCGTGTCGTGGAGAAGAATCATCCCAGCATCAACTTCGCGTTCAACGGTGTGCCGGTTCAGCCCTTCGGTCCCTTGCGCTCGTTTGAGCTATCCGAGGAAGAAAAGCCGCCATCATCGCTTTTCTCGAGACTCTCACCGACCCGGAGGTGTTGACCGCGGAAAGGTGGAGCGATCCCTTCGTTCGGTAATGCAGGAGGAGCGTTTGATGCAGCGATCAGTTACACGCCGTGAGGCGATCAAACGAGTCGGACTGGCTGGCGCGGGTGCTGTTCTCGGCGCCTGTGGGTCGGACGACGACGGCGCCGTTCTCGACGTGCCGGCATCTTGTGTTCTGACGCCGCAACAGATCGAGGGGCCGTTCTTCATCGACACCGGCTTGTTGCGCCGCGACATCACCGAGGGAAAGCCGGGCGTGCCGTTGACGGTGCGCCTCCAGCTCGTCGACGTGGACACGGGCTGCGAGCCGATTCGCGATGCGCTCATCGAGGTGTGGCACTCCGATGGCGAAGGTGTGTACTCGGGTTTCGAAGTGGGCGACGGCAACGTCGCCGACGCGCCCGGCGAGACGTTCCTTCGCGGCTATCAGATGACCGATCGCAGCGGCCGTATCGCGATCGAGACGATCTATCCGGGGTGGTACCCTGTGCGAACGATCCACATTCACGTCATGGCGTTGATCGACGGCGTCGAGCAGGTGACGACGCAGCTATACTTCGACCAGGACGTCAACGATCGTGTGACCGGCGAAGCGCCATACGACACGCGCGGCCCCCAGCAGATTCGCAACGAGGAAGACTTTGCTTCGGGTGGAGCGATCGGCGACCTGTTGTTCGACCTGGAAGCGCGCGGGCGAGGCTACGTCGCCAGCTACGTCATCGGAATAGCGCGTCCCCGGTAGCGCGGTGGCTACGGCCGCAACGGCATCTCGCGCACCGACCTCTCGCCGAAGAGCAATCCGACGCGATCCTGCAGGTGACCGATGAGCATGTACTCGCGTCCCAATCGGCACAGCTCGGAGCGCGATAGATCCGCCAACCCGCGCTCTGGTTCGAAGCTTTGTTCCGCCGTCCGTTTTCATACGCGCACTTCGTGGTTTGCTCGAGCCCGCGCCACTGCGCACACTGGTGCTGCCCACCATGAAAACGCGAATCGCCGCTGCTTGCAAAAAGCAGCGGCGATTCGGGGAGCGCGGTCGGGGAACCCGTTACCTCTCGATGCAGTACACCCGGTGCTTCTCCGTGCAGACAACCGACGACTGACTCAACCAGCTCGGGTTGGTCGCGGTGGCGAGTCCGACCCGGCCCTTCTCACTTCTCACCAACGGTGGTGCTCAAGCTCCAGCCGGAGCAGCAGGCGTCGTCCTATGCGACGACCTCGACGATAGCGCCATGCCCCGGGATGTGGCCCAAAGCCACGTCGCAGGTTACGAGGGGTGCGTTCAGCCCTTCGGCTAGAACCAAATAGAGGGCGTCGTAGAATGTCGCGTTATCCCTTAGTTCGAATGCGCGATGGACCAGCGGTAGGTGCGGGTATCGTACGAGCGGGAGATTCGCGAGATCTTTGAAGGCGGCGGTGGCTCTGGACAGTGAGATCTCCCCTCGGCGGACGTATCGGCGTAGTACTTGACCTACCTCAGCATCGAGCAAATGGAGGCTAGCAACATTAGGTGATGAGTTGCGGAGGTGTCCCGCCACTTCGCTCGAGTGTGGCTGGAGATCGAGGAGTACGTCCACAGCCGCGGATGCGTCGAGAAGGATCAACGGTGGATCAACCGCCCGCGTCGCGCTCTGAACGAAGTACCGCTGCCGGAGACTCGCTGAGCGTCGGGCGACGCCGCTTTTGGATACGTTGTAGAACCTCATCCATGGTCGGCCGCCGGGAAATCGCCGTAACTTCTCGCACGAGGTATTCAGACAGCGTCGTGCCCTCATCGATGGCTCTGCGCTTGAGGTTGCGATGTACTTCCTCGGGAACGTTGCGAAGCTGGATCATCTTGGACATGTGTTGTACATGTCATGGTGTGGGGCGCATGTCAATCTGGAATGATGGCACGGAGAAAATGACCACCGTGCCGCGGTAGCAAGCACGGTTGCGAAAGGAGAAGCGATGTCCTCTGGCTTTATCGCAGCAGACTTACCTGACCAGTCGGGGCGGACGTTTCTAGTCCGAAGTTCCCCACGCTGTAGCACCCCTGAGCGCATGTAAGTGTTGAGAATACGGTAGCTTTGCGCGAGCCAGGCCGGCAATTGTGTTCCCATGTAAAGGTACGCATAGATCTTGCATTGGCGTACCTGTCGTGATACGTAGTTCCCATGTACATCGAGACCGTCCCGAATCGCAACTCCAGACCCGCCATCCTGCTGCGCGAAGGCTGGCGCGAGGGGGGCCGCGTGCGCAAGCGCACCCTGGCCAATCTCACCGACTGGCCCCCCGAGAAGGTCGAAGCCCTGCGCGCCGCTCTCAAAGGCACCCCCGTCGGTGCCGCCCCCGAAGACGCCTTCGAGCTCACCCGCTCCCGCCCCCATGGTCACGTCGCCGCCGTGCTCGGCTACCTGCGCCGCCTCGGGCTGCACTCCTTGCTCGCCCGCTCGCGCAGCGACAAGCGCGACCTTATCGAGGCGCTGATCGTCGCCCGCATCGTTGACCCGCGCTCCAAGCTGGCCACCGTGCGCGGGCTGCGCGAAGACACCCTGAGCTCATCTCTGGGAGAGTTGCTCGACATTGAGGACAGCGACGAAGATCAGGTCTACGCGGCCATGGATTGGTTGATCCAGCGACAGCCCAAGATCGAGAAGGCACTGGCAAAGCGCCACCTCGAAGACGCCACCCTGGTCCTCTACGATCTCACCTCCACCTGGTACGAGGGGCACACTTGCCCGCTGGCCGCCCGCGGTTACTCGCGCGACGGCAAGAAGGGCACGCTGCAGATCAACTTCGGCCTGCTGTGCGACCGCGAGGGGCGTCCGGTGGCCGTCGAGGTCTTCGAGGGAAACACCGCCGACCCCTCCACGGTGGCCACGCAGGTGGACAAGCTGGGCAAGCGGTTCAAGCTCAACCGGGTCGTTCTGGTCGGCGACCGCGGTATGATCACCTCAGCGCGCATCCGCGAGGAGCTCCAAGCGGCAGACGGACTGGAGTGGATCAGCGCACTGCGCAGCAAGCAGATCGGCAAGCTGGTCGACTCCGGCAGCCTACAGATGTCGCTTTTCGATGAGCGCGACCTGGCCGAGATCGAGGACCCGGCATTCCCCGGCCAGCGGCTGATTGCGTGCCGCAATCCGCTGTTGGCCGAGGAGCGACAACGAAAGCGCAGCGAGCTGCTCGCAGCCACCGAGAGGGCGCTGGACAAAGTGGTAGAGGCCACCACGCGCAAGCGTCGTCCACTGCGCGGACAGGTCGAGATCGCCCGACGTGCTGAGCGCTGCGCTAGCACCTACAAGATGGCCAAGCACTTTGACTTTGAGATTACCGACACCTCGTTCTCTTACCGCCGAAAGGAGAAGCAGATTGCCGAGGAGGCCAGACTCGACGGCATCTACATCATCCGCACCAGTGTCCCCCAAGAGGTGCTCTCGGCCGAGCAGAGCGTGGAGGCTTACAAGTCACTGTCGACCGTCGAGCGCGCCTTTCGCACGATCAAGACCGTGGATCTCAAGGTGCGCCCGATTCATCACCGCCTTGAGGACCGTGTACGCTGCCACATCTTTCTGTGCATGCTCGCCTACTACGTCGAGTGGCACATGCGCCGCGACCTTGCCCCGATACTCTTTGACGACCACGACCGCGTCGCCGCAAAGGCCCAGCGCCAGTCGATCGTCGCGCCCGCGCTGCGCTCAGCCGCAGCGCTGACCAAGGCCAAGACCAAGCGCACTGACGACGGGCAGCCCGTTCACAGCTTCCGCACCCTGCTGGCAGACCTTGGTTCGATCGTCCGCAACACCTGCACCCCCACAGCGCCTAACGCGCCCTCGTTTGACAAGACCACCAGGCCTACGCCCCTACAGCAGCGCGCCCTCGATCTCCTCAAGGTAAAGCTCGCTCCCTGACCCCACCATATCTCACTGTTCCCAGTGGCGTTCACTCCGATCCCAGTCGAAACTCAATTGCTTCCATCACTTACGCTCTTTCACTGCTGGGAACTTCGGTCTAGTGACCGGTGCCAACACCGGCCTCGGCTATGAATGTGCCAAGACGCTGGCGGGACACGGTGCGCGGGTGTTGCTCGGCTGTCGCAACGAGGAGAAGGCCAGGAACACCCTGCCGCGGCGGTAGTGACTCGAAGACCGCGCGCTCACCCTACACATCCGTCGGGTCAGGATGTCGATGGGGAATTCCTCGCCGGCGCCGACCGCCGATCACAGCCATTGTTTGCAGAACTCGTCGTCGATCTCGGTGTCCGGGGCGAGTCCGGCGATCTGTATCCGGAAGCGCTTCTTTCCGTCGAGCGGTTGGAACATCCCCGCGCCCACTCCAGGGGAGAGCCGGCGCCGATGCCAGGGAGTTGTTGCCAGAGCCTATTGGATACGCGGCTCCTTACACTGCTCATTTGGTGGCCGAAATGGGCCGTATAGGTACAGAGATAGAATCGGCCCTAGTTTCGGACGATACCGCAATGATTGCAGGTAGTTCGATTGGTCAGCCTAGCGCGAGAGGCCGAGTGGGGAGGAATCGAAGCGGCGGGCGAAGGTGCTGACGAAGGTGAGGGTGGAGCGCACGGCGTTGCGGTCGACGGCGCTGGCGCGGTCGGTGGCGGAGTGCATGCCGCGCGGGATGATCGACCAGGTGGGAACTTTGCTGAACAGTGTCACGGCGGGAATGCCGCGGGCGAGAAAGGCGGCGGTGTCGGTGTAGCCGCCGGTCGGCGAGCGGTAGAGGTCGCGCTGGTGGGTGTCGCGGTAGACGCGTTCGAGCGAGTCGATCAAGTCGGCGTCGGGCCGGAACGAACGCGTCGCGCCGCCTTCCTTGCTGACGACGCCGAGCGTATCGGTGGCACCGAGCGGGTCGAAGTTGACGGCCCAGGTCGGCAGATCGGGCGGTGTCGCAAAGCGCTCGGCGGCATAGTGTGTGGCGCCCTGGCGGCCGATCTCCTCGCCGGCGAAAAAGAGGAAGCGGACCTCGGTGTTGCGCAACTCGCCACTGCTGGCGAGATCGCCGGCGAGGACGGCGAGCATGGCGCAGGCGGCGCCGTCGTCGAGGGCGCCGTGGCTTCGTTCGCCGACGAAGGCGCCGCCGCTGTAAACGAGGAACGCTGCAAAGCCGTGGAGCACCGCGAGCCAGGGGGCGGCGCGCGTAAAGCGGTTGCCGGATGGCTGGCGGGCGGCGATTGCCGCGGCGAGGAGCAACACGGCGATCGCCGGCAGGGAGAGGATGTCTACCGGCATTCTCTCGATGTGGTCGAAGAGGTCGGTTTTGGTGTCGTAGTGGGCCGCCAAGATCAGCCTTCGCTGCGGATTCTCGACAGGCAAGATGGCTTCGACGTTGTGCTCGACGCCGGCGCCGGGCCAGCCGAAGACGGGAACCTGGTAGTCCTGCTCGAGAATGATCAGCGCCGGGCCGACGAGGGCGACGGCGAGAGCTAGGAGCGGCCGGCCGCGCCGCATCGAGTAGGCGTAGAGAAGTGTGATGGCGAGAATGACGGCGCCGGTGATGCGCAACGAGTAGGGGTGGGCGGTGAACGGCAGCAGGTGGACCTCCAAACCGAGGCTTTCGAGGTAGGCGGCGAGCCGCGTCGCCGTCTCGGCCAACTCGGCGCTGCCGTTCTCGCGCGGTCCCGCCGCCAGAAGCCGCATCAGGAAGTCCCAGTCGCGCATCGGCTTGCTGCCTAGCGCAGCGCCGCCGGCGCGTGCAAGAAGTGGCGCGAGAATGAACGCAGGCGGATATCGACTGACGCGGTTCTGGATTCTGCGTTTGCTGGCGCTGATCTACGCGACGGCGTTTCTGATTCTGGTGCACCAGCACCAAGCGTTGATCGGCAGCAACGGGCTCCTGCCGGCCGATGCCTACCTCGAACGCGTTCGCTCTTCCTTCGGCGGTGCGCCTGGGCAGGCGATGACGGTGCTGCCGACGCTCTTTTGGATCGATTGCTCGGACGCCACGTTACGCGCCGCCGCCTGGTGTGGACTGTCGCTGTCGCTGTTGGCGCTGTGCGGCGTCACCAACGCCTTGGTGCAATTCCTTCTGTGGGTGCTCTACCTCTCCTTCGTGCAGATCGGCCAGCTCTTCTACGGCTATGGCTGGGAGTCGCAGCTCGCCGAAACGGGTTTCCTGGCGATCTTTCTCTGCCCGCTGCTCGGTTGGAAACCGCTGCCGCCGGTGGAGCCACCGCGCGCCGTCATCTGGCTCTTTCGCTGGCTGATCATCCGCATCATGCTCGGCGCCGGTGCGATCAAGTTGCGCGGCGACACCTGCTGGCTCGATCTCTCGTGCTTGAGCTACCACTACGAAACGCAGCCGATCCCCAATCCGCTCTCATGGTGGTTGCACGCCATGCCGGCCTGGTTCCACCGCGGTGGCGTCGCCTTCAACCACTTCGTCGAGCTGGTGGTGCCGTTCATGGTGATCGGCCCGCGACGCATCCGTCATCTCGCCGGGTGTTTGCTCGTCGCCTTTCAGGTCTTCCTCATCGCCAGTGGCAATCTCTCCTTTCTCAACTGGCTCACCATCGTCCCGGCCCTGGCCTGTTTCGATGACGGCTTCTGGATGCGCTTTTCGCCGTACGGTCTGCAGCGGCGGTTGCGCTCGGCGGTCGCGACCCATGCCCCGAGGTCGCACGCGCTGGCGGCCGCGGTGCTGGCGCTCGTCGTCGCGCTGCTGAGCGTGCAACCGGTGGCGAATCTGTTGTCGTCGCGGCAGATCATGAATACCTCGTTTGATCCGCTGCGCCTGGTGAACACCTACGGCGCCTTCGGCAGTATCGGCCGAGCGCGCGACGAAATCGTCATCGAAGGGACGCGCGACTCGGTGATCGACGGGCGGACGCGCTGGCTCGAGTACGAGCTGCCGTGCAAGCCGGGTGACGTGTCGCGCCGGCCGTGCATCATTTCTCCCTACCACTACCGCCTGGACTGGCAGATCTGGTTCGCCGCCATGTCGCGCATCGAGCGCCAGCCGTGGTTGGTGCACATGGTTGCCAAATTGCTCGAAGGCGATCCAGACCTGCGCCGCCTGCTGGCGCGCGACCCCTTTGGCGACCAGCCTCCCCGCCACGTCCGCTTGTTGCGCTATCGCTACCGATTCACGCGCGATGGCGATCAGTGGTGGCGGCGGACGCTGATCCAGGAGTATCTGCGTCCGCTTTCTCGCGACGACGCCGAGTTGCGGCGGTTCCTCCACCGCCATGGCTGGGAGTGAGCGGCGCCACAGGCTGATCCGGCCCCGATTTGCTGCGATCTTCCTGAATCACAGCTCCGTCGGGATGCTCCGTTTTTTACAACAGAAAGTGTTTGATTCAAAAGGTGCGCTGTGCCTATGTATCTGCTCTATGTCGTTGATTTCGGGGGGAGATTCGCGCAGCCGTGCGGCCGGTGCCGGCCCTGCAGGCTGGCTCTTGTGTGCACTGTTTTCCTTGGCACTTTCCGCTCCTATGGCACATGGCCAGTGTGAGGCGGACTGCGACGGCGATCTGAGGGTCGGAGTCAACGAGCTGATTACGGCGGTGGGCATTGCCCTGGGCGATCGCAATCTCGCCGATTGTCCGGCCGCCGACGGCAACCGCGACGGGCGGGTCACCGTCGCCGATCTGATCTCCGGTGTGGGGCGATCTCTGCAAGGCTGCCCGAGCACGCCGACGCCGACGTTTACCAACACGCCGACTCTGACCCCGACCAATACATCGACGCCAACGCCGACCAATACACCGACGACGACGCCGACCAATACGCCATCTAACACACCGACCCTGACGCCGACGAATACACCGACCAACACACCGACCCTGACGCCGACCAACACGCCGACACCGACCAGCACCAACACGCCGACCATCACGCCGACGGCGACGGCGACCAACACGGCGACTCAGACACCGACCAATACCGACACGCCGACCGAGACACCGACCGAGACGCCGACGGACACCCCGACCGAGACACCGACAGCCACCGACACGCCGACGGAGACCTTCACTCCCTCGGCGACAGCCACGGCCACCGACACGCCGACGGTGACACCGACGCCTACCGACACGGCGACGAGCACGCCGACGCCGACCGACACGCCAACCCCGACCGAGACGCCGACACCGACCGAGACGCCGACCGTGACGAATACACCGACACCGACCGATACGGCGACCGAGACGCCGACGGCTACAGAGACGCCGACGGCAACCGAGACGCCGACGCCGACCGACACGCCAACCGACACGCCGACGGCGACCGACACGCCGACCTTTACGCCGACGCCGACGAATACCCAACCGCCATTCTTCGGCCGGGCGCGACGGATCAACGTCGGCAATTCCTGTGGTGGCCCGCGCGACATCGCTCTGACCGAGATCGATGGCGCGGAGTTCATCGATGCGGTTACGGCGATGCAGGTCGCGAACGGTGCCCGCGTTCACATCGGACTGAATTTCGGAACCTTCCAGCACTCGCCCTGTTTCGATACCGAGCAGTTGCCGGTTGCCATTGCGGTTGGCGACCTCGATGAGGACGGCTTCGACGATCTGGTAACCGCCAACAAGATTGGCGACTCCGTTTCCGTGCTGTTGCGCGTGATGCCTACGGCAACTCCCGAGCCGACACCGGGCGCCGGTTTGGCCGGCGATCTGATGTTTACCCAAACGTCCTACGCGGTCGGTTCGACGCCCACCGGTGTGGCGATCGGAGATGTCAACGGGGATACGCATCTCGACATCGTCAGTGCGGATCAGGGTGCCGGGCGCATCTCGGTGCTGCTCGGCGACGGTACGGGTCTGTTTGCGCCGGCGGTCTCCTTCTTTGCCGGCGCCGGTGTCACCGACGTTGCCCTAGGCGACATGGATGGCCAGAACGGAATCGACGTGGTGACGGCCAACCAGGCCGCTGGTACGGTCTCGGTGCTGGCTCGCACGGTGGAAGGTTTCGGTCCCGAGGAAGAGCCGTTCATACCGGCTGTCAATTTTGACGTCGGAACCGGCCCGGCCGCCATTGCCCTCGCCGATCTCGACGCGAAGAACGGCCTCGACATCGTCACTGCCAATCAATCCGCCGGCACGGTGTCGATTCTCCTGCGCGGCACCGGTGCGCTAGCCAGCGCCGAAGCGGTCGAGCAGACGTTGACCGTGTCCGTCGGTGTCAATCCTTTCGACGTCGCGATCGCCGACATGGATCTCGATGGCACGCTCGACATTCTGACCGCCAACTTCGCTACGAACGATGTAACGCTGTTACTCAACACCGGCGACTTCGGGACGCCGGAAGAGCCGCCGTTCGTCAATCCGATCCGCGAGGAGCCTTTCAGCCCGTACGGGGTCGGCACTGGACCGAGAGCTCTGGCGGTCGGCCACCTCGATACGGACGATCGGCTGGACGTGATCACAGCCAACGAAACGCAGAATTCTCTGTCGGTTCTGCGCACCGGACCGGATCCGACCTCGACTCCGTCGACGCCGACGGCGACGCCGACGGATACACCGACGTCGACGTCGACGCCGACGATACCGACAGCGACTTCGACGGCGACCGGCACGGTCACGCCGACGCCGACCCAAAGGGCGTTTGTCAATCCGTTCAGTGTCTCGGTCGGCGGCACCGGCCCGCGCGATGCGGTGATCGCCGATTTTGACGGTGACGGCAACGGCGACATCGTCGTTGCGAATGAAACCAGCCAGAACGTTTCGATCTTGATCGGCGACGGCGCTGGGGCGTTCTCCGCCTTGCCCGAGCTGGCGGTCGGCGGCAACATCCTGTCCGTCTCTGTCGTCGACCTCGACGCCGATTCCAACATGGACATCCTCGTCCCCATCGAGGCGCCGAGCGCCGTCGGTGTCTTTTTCGGCACGGGTGACGAAAACGACCCGGTCGAGAGCCTCCGATTGTTCCCGATCGGCGGCGGGGCAACTTCTCCGCAGGATCTGGTCGTTGCCGATCTGGACGGTCTGAACGGCCTCGACCTCGCGGTTGCCAACGGCGCGACCTCGACTGTTTCGGTGCTCTTGCGCAGCACCGATGGCTTCGGCCCGGGAGAGGCGCCGTTCTCACCGGAAGTCGCCTATCCGGTTTCGGCCGGTGGCTCGCCTGCCGGTTTGGCGGCCGGCGACCTCGACGGAGTCAACGGACTGGACCTGATCACCGCCAACATGGCCGGTGCGAACGTATCGGTGCTGCTCAACGACGGTGCCGGGGCTTTTGCGCCGCCGACCAACTTCTCGGCCGGTACGAACCCCGCTGCTGTGGCGATTGGCGATGTCAATGCTGACATGCATGCCGATGTCGTTGCGGCGAACAGGGGCTCGTCGATGGGCTCGTCGTCGACGGTGAGTGTGTTCTTAGGCGACGGCACGGGTGGATTGGCTGCGGCCGACAACTACCGGCCCGACCGCGGCACATCCCCACTGGCACCGCTGGCGGTGGCGATCGGCGAGCTCAACGGCGACATGATCGTCGATCTGCTCGTCGCCAACAGCCAGGTGGGTCGCGTGGGGATGCTCTTCGGCACCGGCCTGGACGATCTCTTCCGCGACGCCAACCAGACGGCGTTTGCCAACGTCGGCAGCGTGCCGAGCTCGGTTCACCTCGGCGATCTGGATGGCAACTCGACTTTGGATGCAGTCACCGCGAATTTCGGAAGCAATTCTGTTTCGGTTCTTCTCGGACCCGATCTGCCGTAGTAGGGTGCGAGTGACTAGCTCTCGTGTAGGGAGGAAATGAACATGATCAAACGTAGTGCGATCGTATCCCTGGCGGCGCTTCTCGTCGCCGGAGTCGGCCCGGCGGTAGCCGGGACGAAATACCTGTCCAATATCGTGCCGCTGTCGACCGGTACGCCGACGCTCTCCAACAAGAGCAAGGTGCTCTTCAAGGAACAGGGCATCCTCAAGGCCAAGCTGAAGGGGGTCATGGCGCCGGGCGCGGTGACGACCGACGGGTCTTTCAAGGATGGCATTCTCACCGGCGATGAATACGTCGTGGTGGTGACCGGCGTGCTCCCTTCGGTCGGTATCGACTTCGAGATCAATCTGATCGTCGAGCTGAAGAACGGCACCGGGTCCGTCAAGGGCGATGGCAGCGCCCTCTTTTCTCTCATTCCCGGTGGCTTGGTTCGCTCGGTGATCATCACCGGAACCGAAGTGCACGGGCCGTTGGGGGTCGCCAACGTTGCGGCTTGTGGCACGAACCTCAGCGCCTCAGACGGAATTTCCTTTCCGCCGGCGCCAAACCCATGTGCCGGCGGCAGCTTCATCGGCGAAGCGGGAATTGAGGTTCCGTAGAATCAACCCGAACCGTTCCGCTTTGCCATGAGCTCTTTTCAAAATCCTCTCGCTTGCCTCGTAGCTGTAGCGCTGTTGCTGCCGTCTGCTCCGCTGCTGGCCGGCACCAAGCGCCTGACCAGCATCGTGCCGGTGGCAACCTCGTCGCCGACCCTGTTGCCGAACAGCAAGATCCTGGTCAAGGACAACGGACTGCTCAAGCTGACGCTCAAGGGCGTGCAGACCGCGTCGGGCGCGTTGGCGACGTCGGACAAGTCCCTCAAGAGTGGAAACGTCACCGGCGATGAATACGCCGTCATCCTGAGCGGCAAAATCATTGCGCTCAACCTCGAAATCGAGCTCGGCGTGCTGATCGAGATGAAAGAGGGGAAGGGGACAACCAAGATCGACATTTCGCATGTCTTTGGCCTGTTCCCGAACGGTCTGGCGAAGACCATCGCCTGGGGGAACGTCGAAGTCTACGGTCCGGTTGGCACCAACAACCTCGAGGCCTGCCAGAACAACATGGACCTGTCGGATGGACTGAGCTTCCCGCCGGCGCCGCACCCCTGCGTCGGCGGCACGCATATCGGCAGCGGCGGTATCGTCGACCCGTAGTTGGGATATCGCCGCGCCACTCTTGCGCCGGATCGTCGCGGCCGACGGTTGTCCTTCAGCCGATGCTAGGATCCAAAGCGGTAGCCGATGCGGACTCCCATCGTCTTGGGTTCGTCCAGCGCGGTCGACAGTGGCCAGCCGATCAGGGAGCTGCTGACGATCTGGCTTTGGATGATGTCCTCGTCGGTCAGATTCTCGACGAAGCCTTCGACTGACCAGCGCGTGTCCGCGCTCGACCACGATAGTCGCAGATCCCACTTGGTGTAGTTGTCCTGCTTGTCGGTGGTGTCGTTGGCGGCGCGGAAGAAGACGTCGTCGGAAGCGTAGAAGTTGACTCGCGGCGTCAGCGTACCGAAGTCGCCAATTCCGAAGTCGTATTGAGCGGCGAGGTTCAGCGTGTAGCGCGGCGCCCGCGGCAGATCGTTGCCGGAAAAATCGGTAAGAGTGCGAAATCGATCCTCTTCGCGAAATCCCTCGAAGCTGTCGAAGGTGGCGTTCAAATAGGAGGCGTTGGCAATGATCGTCGCCTCGGGAACGGGTTGTGCTACCAGCTCGGTCTCCACCCCCCAGACCGTCGCTTCGGCGGCGTTCTGGGTGACGAACACATTCTCGGCAACCGTGGTGACTTGCAGATCCTGGTAGTCGTAGTAGAAGGTGGTGAGGTTGAGGAGCAGGCGGTTGTCGAGAAGCCGGTTCTTGCTGCCGACCTCATACGCCCAGATGAGCTCCGGCGCGGCGTTGCCGAGGGTGCGGCCGGTCGGGCGACCGTCGCCGTCGAGCTCGGCCGCGGTTTGAATCGTGCCTGCCTTGTAGCCGCGTGACACCGACGCGTAGAGCATTCCCTGCTCGCTCCACGTCCAGTCCGCCCCGATCTTTCCGGTGACGGCGTCCCAGGTGTCGCGATCATCGGCCTGCGTCCCGGGGATGAACGCTTCGGTGTCGGTAGGAAAGAGGAAGACCGGCTTCTGCACGAAGGCCGAGGATTTTTCGTCGAAGGAGTAGCGCAAACCGGCGCTCAGACGGAGGTCCTGCCACAGCGTGTAGTCGAGCTGGCCGAAAGTGGCGTAGGAACGCGCGTCGCGCGTGGTGAGCTGCGTCGTCGTGAGCTCCAGCGCCCCCGGTTGGATGGGGTTCATCGAAAACGGAAACGAGCGGCCGCCAATCGTCAGGTCTTCCTTGGAGTTGAGAAAAAACACGCCGAACACCCACTCCAGTGGGTCCGCCGCCGTGGAGGCAAGGCGGATTTCGGAAACCAACTCACTAACCTCATCGTCGAAGCCGATGACGAGCAGCGGGATGTCGGCGATGTCCGAATCGAGTCTCCGTTCGTCGTCGCGGTCGCTGTAGGACAGCAGCGCACTCAATCTGCCGTCGCCGAGCAGCGGTAGGGTTCGAAGATCCCAATCGAGTTGCGCTTGGACTCCCCACTGGTTCTCGTCGCGGTTGCCGATGTGGTCGGCGCGCACCTGGCGCGGATCTCTGGGGTTGGCGCTGGCTTGGTTGACCCCATAGAGGTCGAGCGGGTCGGCTGTGGGGTCGAGGAAGATCTCGTTCGGATAGTCGCCGAGCAACTTGTTGGCGACGCCGACTCCGCCGCGATGCGCGTAGGTCGACCGCACCGTCAGCTTCGCCTGTTCGCTGAGGTCGAAGAGCAACTGTAGTCTGCCGCCGAGATCGCGAGCGTCGTCGGCGTCGTGCGCGCGCCGCGACGTCTCGAGGTTGCGCTGAAAGCCGTCGCGGTCCTCGTGCACCAAGCTCAGGCGGGCGAGGACGCGGTCGCCGATGAAGGGAGCGTTGAGGATCGCCCGCGAGCGAATCTGGTCGAAGGTCCCGACCTGAATGTCGCCGGCCAGCTCGAGCTCCGGCTGCGGTGGGTTCGAGATCACGTTGATCGCACCGCCGGTGGCGTTGCGCCCGTAGAGGGTTCCCTGCGGGCCGCGCAATACCTCGACGCGCTGGACATCGAAGAAGGTCAACACCTCAGGTGCCGCGTTGGCGTTGATGTAGACACCATCGACGTGAAAAGCGGCCGAGCGATCGCCGCCGGCCGAAGAAACGCCGCGGATCGTGATACCGCCGCCGCCGAGCGGCCCACCGAGCGTGCGACCGTAGTGGAAGTTGGGAATGACAAAGGCGAGGTCTTCGAATTCCTCCATTCCCGCGGCGTCGAGCTCGGCGCCGGAGAAGGCCGAAATCGACAGTGGAGTGTCCTGCAGCACCGTCTCGCGCTTCTGCGCCGTGACGACGATCTCTTCGATGCCATGCACCTCCGTCACATCGCTCTGAGCCGCCGCCGGTGCGGAACCTCCGCCGCTCAGGAGGCTTGCAAGACAGGCGAGTACCGCGATCTCACGGCGGCGCGTTCGCGGTACCGTCTGGATTGGGATGCGCGCGTCGAGCTCGCCACGCTGAGTCGCCGCCATTCATTCCCCCCTTCGTGTCGCCGCTGCAATGCCCTGCGAGATGCACTGCGAACCATCGCCCGCAATCCAACGTCAATTGGATCTAGATCACAACCGTTCGGATGCGAGCCACTCACATCACAGATGCGAGCGCAGGAAGCCGACGGCGCGAGGCCAGGCGCGTTTGGCGACTTCGGGCCGATACGTTTCCGGGCGGCTGTCGTTGAAGAAGGCGTGTCCGGCGCCCTGGTAGATCTCGATCGCGAAGGTTTTTCCGCCGCTGTGTAGAATCGATCGCAGCTCTTCGACGTCTGCGCTCGGGATGATCGGGTCGTCGGCGCCGAAGAGGCCGAGGTAGGGGCAGCGCAGGTCTGCCGCCAGGGTGAGTGGGCTGGCCGGTTTGTGTGCCGGCGTGTGCGCGTAGCGCAGCATCCCGTACCAGGAAACGGCGGCGGCGAATCCGTCGCTGCTGCAGGCCGCCATCAGCGCGTACTGGCCGCCCATGCAAAAGCCGGTGATGCCGACGCGCCGGGCGTCGATATCGTCGCGGGCGCCGAGATAGGCCGCCGCGGCGTCGAGGTCGGCGAGCACCCGGCGGTCGTCCAGGGCGTTCATCCAGGCGACGATCGCGTCCATGTCGGCGAGCGCCGGCTTTCCCTCGCGCGTGTAGAGATCGATGGCGAGTGTCGTGAATCCCGCCGCGGCGAAGCGGCGGGCGACATCGCGGTAGTGGTCGGAGAGTCCGTGTACGTCGGGGATCAAGACGAGCGCCGCAGTGCCGGCACTGCCGGCCGGCGCCAGATAGGCGTCGATGCTCTCACCGTCGCGTGAAAACGAGACCTCTTGGCCGGCTGATGTGCTCATCGATGTCTGATAGCCGACGGCCGACGGCGGATAAAGCCCGGAGCTCGGGCGACTTGGGCGAGCAACGCCACCGGTGGGCGGAGACTTCATGAAGCATGAACACGAAGGTCGTGGCCCTTGTCCGGCGAGGTTGTCTCGACCGGATCCGCGACCAAGGGGAATCTCATTGCGGGATTCGCTCAATGCCGTCGACTCGGTCGAAGCCTCGGTTGAATGACAGTATCGTTTCGACTCGGTGCCGTTTCATGGTAGCTGCGTGCAACGCGTCCCGGGCAGACAACGATGTCGTTTCCAGCAGAATGTTCTTTGCCTCGAGTAGATCGCGTTCCTCGATAGCGAGTACCTCATCGACAATTCCACGGAGGGTTTGGAAGGCCGGACCAATTGCGGAGCGCCGGTCGATCCGCGAGTAGCGGTGGAGGATCTCCTGAAGAACTTCGGCGTTGGTGACGAGGCGTTCGTTGCTCGCGACCAATTGCTCGAGAAGGTGTCCAGCTCGCACTTTGTTGGGATGATCCGAGCCCACCAGGTACATAGCGACGTTGGAGTCAACGAAGATCACAGCTGCTGCTCGTACCCTTCTTCTATCTCACTCAACATCTGCTCGATGTCGCAAGTGGGAAACGAGTGCTTCATGCCGGCGCGCAAAGCTGCGAGCTTACGAGCAGCAACCGTCGTGGGCTCAGTGCGAAGCTTCTCTCGCAAGACTTGCCTCACCCATTCAGCGAGGCTCATGCCGTTGCGTTTCGCTGCACTCCGCATCTTACGGAAGTCACCGTCGTCGATCAGCACCTGCATCCGCTTTGTGCTCATAAGGGAGTGTCTTTCTGACTCATGTAGGTGAGTCAAGCTGTCCGAGGCGCTCTTGTGTGTGAAGGGGAGCCCCGTAGGGGCTTGGATGATTTCAGCCGCGCGCATGAGCGCCCGGCGGTGGGGAAGAGAAACGGGCGAAGATGAGTACGAACGACAGCGCCGAGGGCTGAAGCCCACGGCTGAGGAGCGCAGTGAGTTTCAGCCGCAGCTTTGCAGGGCGTTGCGGACGGCGCCGACGAGCTCGGCGATGGCGACGTTGTCGTCGGCGTCGCTGTCGACCGGCGTGCACTCTCGCAGCGGGGTCCTGCCGAGGGCGATGGCGACGGCGCGGATGAGCTCGCCGACGGTGACGCGACCGTCGCCGTCGCAGTCGCCGGCGCAAGTGCCGTGCGGGCTCGACGCATCGGCGGGATCGGAACCATCGTCGAGCTCGTCGCCATTGCGCAGGCCGTCGCCGTCGCGGTCGACGGCGATGCGGAAGCCGTCGCCGGGTGGAACACAGGTGAAGGTGACCGCGTGCTGTCGGAGGATGGCCGTCATGTCGGTGCTCTCGCCACTGCGGTCGCTCTCATAGGTACGGCCGTCGTAGAGCCAGCCGCGCTGTTCACCGTCCTGCGTCGCGTGTGCGACGAGATCGCATTCACCGGCGCCGGCGCGCTGTTCGAAGAGTGCGCGGCGAGCGGCAGCGGCGGCGCCGGACCCCGGTGCCAAGGTGACCTGCTGGCCGACCACCGGCGCGAGGTTGGCGTCGAAAGCGAGCAGGAAGGCCTCGATCTGACGTCGCGGTGCCGCCGGCAGGGCGAAGATGTTGGCGCTGAGAAAGCGGAAGAGCGTGTCGAGGCTGCCGTCGTGCAGGTAGCCGAAGCCGCGGATCTGCTCGCCCTGGTGCGAGGTGTCGATGCTGGAGCTGCCAAACATCGGCATCGGTGCGCCGCCGAACATGCCGACGCGGTCGTAGAGGTTGCGCAGTTGCGGTGTCTTGAACTCCTGCGTTTCGAGCGAAATGGTCTGCACGCCGTTGGTGCCAAAGCGGCCGGCGGCGGGATTGAGGGTGTGGCAGCCCGAACAGGTGACGAACGTGTCGTGGTAGAGGAAGCGGCCGGCATCTTCCTCGGCGTTGAGCTGGTTGTCGAGCCTGCGCACCGGATTGGGTGGCGGCATCAAGCGCAGCGCGAAGTCGGCGAAGGTCTGCATCTGGCTGTCGCTGAGCTCTGAGCCGCGGCCGAGCAGGGAGTCGAAGGCCGGATTGAACTGGAGAAAGGCGGCGCGCTCGTCTTGCGCATCGCCCCCCGGCTCGACGGCGCCGTTGCGCTCGCCACGCCAGTGCATGGCGCCGTGGTTGGCCAGTCCGCGCAGCGTCTGCACCGTCATCGGACCTTTCATCGGGTGAAAGTTGGTGAAGCGACCGAGGGTGATGACCTCGCCATCGGGATCGCCGAGATCCCACGCCAGGTGATCGACGTCGCCAAAGACGTGGCAGCTCGCGCAGGCCGCTTCGCCGTTGCTCGACCCAATCCGGGCGTCGTAGAGAAAGGGCCGGCCCTCGACGATCGTCGCCGGCTCCGGGTTGTGCAGGGCGATGCGCTGGGTCTCCCGGCGCGTGCTCAGGTCGACGATCGAGACGGTGTTGTCGAAGCGCGTCAGGACGAAGAGTCGATCGGCGCTTTCGTCGAGCACCAGCCCACACGGGCCGCCGCCGCGAAGTGGGATGAGGTCGTCGAGCGACGGCCGGTGATCGCCGCGGCTGAGATCGCCGGTGTCGACGATGCCGATGGCAGCCGAGCCGAAGGCGGCGACGTAGAGCGTCGCACCGTCGCCGCTGATCGCCATGTCGAGCGGGATCGCCAGGCTGCGCTCGGCGGTTCCCGGCGGACTCGGAACGACGTCGTAGTCGATGTGTGAGTTGAGGTGGTGCGAGGTGACGCCGCCGGCGGCGATGATCGAGATGCGGGTCTCGTGCAGGTGACCGCGCACGGATGATCGGGCCGCTGTCGCCGCTCCCTCGAAGCGCACCTCGTTGCGCGCCTCCGTGTTGGTGACGTAGACGTCGCCGGACACCGGGTTGGTCGCCATGTTGAAGAGCACCGTGCCGACGTGGGCGAAGCGTTGGCGTTCGACCGGTGGGTCGGCGTTGGCGTCGATGGCGAAGACGTCGTAGTCGGGCAGGTCGAAGCGTACGACCGAGCGCCAGTCGCGTCCGAGCTCGTCTTGCCAGGCGCCGCTGTCGCGATCGTATTTGACGATCAGACCCACCTCTGGGCGAACGATACCGTCAATCGGCTGCAGCGGGCCGGGCAATCCGCCCGGCATGGCGATGTCGTCGACGAAGCACTCGGCGCCGGCACCACCGTCGCAGATGATCTCCTCGTTGAGCACCGTCGTCTGGTTACCCGAGCGGTGCACGCCGGCGTAGACGGTGCCGCCGTCGAGGCTGACCGCGAGTGGACGCGGCGTGTCGCCGAAGAGCGTGACGACGGTCAGCGGCGTGCCGCCGGCGGAGCTGCCGAGGTCGCCGGCGTCGAACACCCAGACGTCGGCGCGGCCGACTCCGGGCGTCGTGAGCTGCGGGTCGAAGGGGAGGTTCTGACCGCGGTGGGCGGCCGTGATGAAGGCGCGGGTTCGGCCGCTGCCGGCAAAGACGACGTCGCGCGGCTCGTCACCGACCCACAGGGTGCGCGCGACGAACGGTGCGCCGGTCGAAACGTCGACGACGCTGACACTGTCGGAAAGGTGGTTGACGACCCAGACCTCGTCGTCCGAGCGCGCCGCCACCGCCACCGGTTCGAGACCGACCGCTACCGAGTGTTGCAGCGTCAGCCCTTCGTCGCCGACGGCGAAGATTTCCAGGCGGTTGTCGGGGATGTTGGTGGCAAAGAGCCGGGTGCCATCCGGCGAGAGAGCCAGCGGGCGCACCGGGCCGCTTTCGAAGGCGGTGAACGCGGCGCTCGGCGCGGCGGCGAAGACCAGACTCACCGCCGAAACCAGCGCCATCGAAGCTCGTATCATCGTCGATCTCCATCCGGCCGCTTGCATGACCATAGGATGATGGAAGCACAAAACCCAAGGGAATGGGGAATTGCCCGCGGCCCGGATGATGGACATGCCATCAGTTGCAACCTGGATTCGGTCGGTTTCGGGTGACTCAGCGGTCGACTTTTCGGCGGATGGTCTTGAAGCGAATCGGCGTGAAGCTGCTGACCTCGATCGATGGGCGAAAGCGACCGTCGTTGCGGTAGGGCAGGAGGGGTTGTGGCACGTAGGTGAAGGGCACGGAACCCTCTGCCGGGACGTCGCCGGGTAGGGTGTAGTAGTAGGAACGTCCCGGACTGTCGTAGCCGGGGTTTTGCTCGTCGCGCCAGATCCAGTCATAGCGCACGAGCAGGCGTACGTCGCGCAGCAGTCGGTCGGTGCGGTTGACCAGCGTGCCGGAGACGGTGCCGTCGGGTCGAAAGGAGATACCGCGCAGGCGCACCTGGCGTTCGGTAGCGCGCACGTTGTCGATGATGGCGGCGACGGGGGCGTTGCCGTCACCGTGTTCGGGATGCGCCGACAGCAGGTTGGGCGTGGCGCACAGTGTTGAAAAGCCGAGAACGCACAAGGCGAGGCGCGGCGGGTTGGCTCTGCTGGAGTTTCGCATGTCGTTCACCTTCGAAGCAGTGGGGTGGTTGGTGTCAGAACTTGCCATGGCGGCCGGCACCTTTGGCGAAGCGGCGGGCGCCCTCGCGCGTCTCACCGGAGCGAATGACGTCGAGGCCGATGCGCGTCTCTTGGCGCAGCGCCTCATCGAGCGGCAACTCCCATTGACGATAGGAAGAAAGCCGGTCGCCGCGCAGGCAGCGCTGCGGAAAACGGGCGATGTCGGTGGCGAGCTCGGCCGTCGATGCGAGCGCCGTGCCGGGCTCGACCAGCCGGTTGGCGAGACCCATCGACAGCGCCTCGTCGCCGCCGACTCCGCGGCCGGTGAGAATGAGATCGAGGGCGTGGCTGTGTCCGATCGCGCGCGGCAGGCGGATCGTTCCGCCATCGACCAATGGAACCCCCCAGCGCCGGCAGTAGACGCCGAAGACGGCGTCGCTGGCGGCGACGCGCAGGTCGCACCACAGCGCCAGCTCGAGACCGCCGGCGACGGCAAAGCCCTCGACCGCGGCGATCACCGGTTTGGAGAGCAGCATGCGCGTCGGCCCCATGGGCCCGTCGCCATCTTCGCGCACGGGATTGCCGTCGCCGCTGGAGACCGCCTTGAGGTCGGCGCCGGCGCAGAAGGTGCCGCCGCTGCCGCTGAGGACGGCGACCGACAGATCGGCGTCGTCGTCGAACGATTGAAAGGCTTCGGCCAGCGCTGCCGCGGTTGCCGCGTCGACGGCGTTGCGAACCTCCGGCCGATCGATGGTGACGAAGAAGAGCGGCGGGCGCCGCTCGCAGCGCACCGTCATTCCCCACCGTTGGTGAGACGCCGGTCGGTCTTTCTTCGCCCGCGCAGCACGACCTGGTAGTCTTCGACCTCGAAATCGGCGATCTGCTCGACGTTGCGAATGTCCAGCGCCTCCCACGGGATGTCGTGGATCTCTTTCGTTTCCTCGTCGATCAGATGGTGATGGCGCTGTGTGTTGGGATCGTAGACGACGCTGCCGGCAACTTCGAGCTGGCGCAGCAGCCCGCGACGGACGAAGAGGCTGAGCGTGTTGTAGGTCGTGGCGCGCGACACCATGGGCAGGGACTTGCGAACACGCGACCAAACTTGATCCGCCGACGGGTGATCGGTTGCGGTGAGCACGCACTCGGCATGGGCTACGCGCTGTGCTGACGGTCGAATGTTGTGATCGTTGAGGATCGTCATCCAGTCGCCAACCGCCATGCCCGGCACCCTAGCGACTCGCGGTCGGTCCGGTCAATAGTTGAATCGCGTCGAGTTGAATCGCGTCGAGTTGTGCCGGCCGGTGTCGGAGTTGCCTCGCGCAGCGAAACCACCCTTTGCCTTTGCCTAAGCCTGCGCCTGAGCCTACGAGCGCAGCGAGTTTCAGCCTGGGGGCGGGGTGCGTTGGCGACCCGGAGTTGGCAGAGTGTCGCGATGGAATCGGGTGGACGTTGGCAGGCGGCGAGGCGCGGCGTTTGCCCGCGCTGTCGCCAGGGGCAGATCTTTGCCTCGTTGATCGACATGCACGCGACGTGTGAAGTCTGCGGCCTGGAATTCGACCGCGAGCCCGGCTACTTCGCCGGCGCCATGTACATCAGCTATGCCATGGCGATACCAACCGCGACGCTGATCGCCCTGGTCCTCGGATTCTTCCTCGACGACTGGTCGCTCGAAGCCGTGGTTGCCGCGACCTTCGTCCTGATGGTGCCGCTGTCGCCGTTGATCTTCCGCTATTCGCGGATCTTCTGGATCCACTTCGACCGATCGCTGGATTGATCCGCATCGAAACGGCCGGAACGAGCTTCAGATCTGCGGACCTACGGGGTCGGGTCTTATTGCTTCGCGCAAGTGAATCGTCCACTCTGCCGGATCATGCACGCGACCGAGGTGAGCGACGTGGCCAGTGGTGTCCTGCGCTGGATTCCGCTGTTGCCCCTGTTGGGCTTTCTCGCCTGCGTCGCCTGTTCGCTCAGCGGCCGCCGCGCGCTGGCGCGGATCGTCGCTCCTGCCGCCGTTTTCGCAGCCTTCGCAGCTGCCTGCGCGGCGGTGCTGGCGATGTGGCAGGCCGACGCGGCGCTGCTCGACCGCGTCTACGCATGGATCGCAGTAGCGCCACTCACGGTCGATCTGGCCTTTCGCCTCGATCGGCTGTCGAGCGTGCTCGTGCTCATCATCACCGGCGTCGGCTTTCTGATCCACGTCTACTCGGTTGGCTACATGCACGACGACGAGGACGAAGCGCGGTATTTCGCCTATTTGAACCTCTTTACCGCGGCGATGTTGATCCTCGTCCTCGGCGATTCGCTACCGGTGCTCTTTGTCGGCTGGGAAGGCGTCGGTCTGTGCTCGTACTTGCTCATCGGATTTTGGTATCGCGACCTCGCCAACGCCGATGCGGGGCAGAAGGCGTTCATCGCCAACCGGGTGGGTGATGCGGCGTTCTTGATCGGCACCTTCCTGCTCTTCTGGTCGATGGCGGATCTCGGCGGCGCCTCGCTGCGCTTCACGGACATCAATGCGATGGCCGGCGTCTTGGCCGAGCACGGCGCCGGTGCGGTCACCGCCATTTGCTTGTTGTTGCTGCTCGGCGCGACCGGCAAGTCAGCGCAGATCCCGCTCTACGTCTGGCTGCCCGACGCGATGGCGGGGCCGACGCCGGTGTCGGCGCTCATCCACGCCGCCACCATGGTGACGGCCGGTGTGTATATGATGTGCCGCCTGTCGCCGCTCTACGTCGAGTCCGAGGTGGCGATGAACGTCGTCGCCGTCATCGGTGCCCTGACCGCCCTCTTTGCCGCGACCATCGCCGTCGTCCAGCGCGACCTCAAGAAGATTCTCGCCTATTCGACGGTGTCGCAGCTCGGCTACATGGTTCTGGCGGTCGGCGTCGGCGCCTTCTCGGCCGCCATCTTCCATCTGATGACGCATGCGTTCTTCAAGGCGCTGCTCTTCCTCGCCGCCGGCAGCGTCATGCACGCCATGCACGGCGAGCTCGACGTCTGTAAGATGGGCGGCCTGCGCAAGCAGATGCCGGTGACGGCGGCGACCTTTCTGTGTGGTGCGCTGGCCCTCGCCGGCGTGCCGATCTTTGCCGGCTTCTTTTCCAAGGATCTGATCCTCGAGTCGACCTTCGCCGGCGGCCACTACGCAGTGTGGGCGATCGGCCTGGCCGCCGCGGCGCTGACCGCCTTCTACATCTTCCGCGCCTACTTTCTCGCCTTCGAGGGCGAGAGTCGAGTCGCCGCCGATACGGCGGCCCATCTGCACGAGTCGCCGCCGTCGATGACGGCTCCGCTCGTCGTGTTGGCGGTGTTGTCGCTGATCGGCGGCTGGATCGGCTTGCCGCACGGCGTTCTGTGGGGCAACCAGCTCGACCACTACCTGGCGCCGTCACTGGCGTCGCTGCACCACGGCGATCACCATCTGGCCGGCGTGACCGTGCTGTTGCTGACCGTGCTGGCAGTCGCCATTGCCGTTGCCAGCATCGCCTTCGCCTACTCCCTCTACATCCGCTCGCCGGGCAGCGCCGAGGGAATCCGCAATCGAGCCGAGTGGTTGTACGGGCTGTTGTGGAACAAATACTACGTCGACGAAATCTATGACGCCGTGGTGCTCACCCCGTACACGCGCTTGTCGCGATTCTTTTGGCAGACACTCGATGCCGGTGGCATCGACGGCGCCGTCAACGGCATTGCCGCGCTGACCGGCGCGCTCGGCGAGCGCGTGCGGCGCCTGCAAACCGGAAACGTCCAGAGCTATGCGATGGTGATGCTCATCGGCGCCGCCTTCATGCTGCTCGTCCTGATTCGTTGATCCCATGTTGTCGTCGATCGTATTCGCTCCGCTCATCGCCGCGATTTTCGTTGCCGTGCTGCCCTCCGAGCCGATCGCGGTGGCGCGCCGCGCCGCCTTCGTCTTTTCGCTCGTTCCCTTTCTCCTGTCGCTCCTGCTGCTGGCGGCGTTCGACGCGGAGGTGGGCACGATGCAGATGGTCGAGCACGCGAGCTGGATTCCCTCGCTCGGAGTGTCCTATTCGATCGGCGTCGACGGATTCTCGCTGTGGTTGATCCTGTTGACGACCTTCTTGACGCCGATCGTCTTGCTCGCCGCCTGGGGCGACGTCGATCACGACGTCAAGGCGTACATGTGCCTGATGCTGCTTCTCGAAAGTTGCATGCTCGGCTGCCTGGTGGCGCTCGATCTCTTTCTCTTCTTCGTCTGGTGGGAGCTCATGCTCTTTCCGATGTTCTTTCTCATCGGCGCCTGGGGTGGTCCCAACCGGCGCTACGCGACGATCAAGTTCGTTCTCTTCACCATGATCGGCTCGGCTCTGATGCTGGTGGCGATCCTCTACCTCGCCTGGCGCCAGGCACAGGGCGGTGAGATGACCTTCGAGCTGGCGCGACTCTACGATACGCCGCTTTCCGTGCGCGAGCAGACCTGGCTCTTCGCCGCCTTTGCGCTGGCGTTTCTCATCAAGGTGCCGGTGATTCCCCTGCACACCTGGTTGCCCGACGCCCACACCGAGGCGCCGACCGGTGGCTCGGTGATTCTTGCCGGCGTCCTGCTCAAGCTCGGCACCTACGGCTTTCTGCGTTTCGCCATCCCGCTCTTTCCCGCCGTTGCCTTCGAAGCGCTGACCGCCATGATGGTGCTCGCCGTCGGCGGTATCATCTACGGCGCCATGGTGGCGCTCTTGCAGCCCGACATGAAGCGCCTGGTGGCGTACTCGTCGGTCTCCCACCTCGGCTTCGTCATGCTCGGAGTATACGCCTTCAACACCACCGGTGTCAGCGGCAGCGTGCTGCAGATGGTCAACCACGGCTTGTCGACCGGCGCGCTCTTCCTGCTCGTCGGTTTCGTCTATGAACGAAGGCACACCCGAATGATCGAGGACTACGGCGGCCTGTGGAGTGCCATGCCGGTGTTTGCGGCGCTCTTTCTCCTGGTCACGCTCTCGTCGATCGGCCTGCCCGGTACCAACGGATTCGTCGGCGAGTTTCTCATCTTGCTCGGCGCCTTCCGGACGGCACCGTGGGCCGGCGCCGTGGCGACGCTCGGCGTCGTGCTCGGTGCCGTCTACATGCTGCGCCTCTTCAAGCGGGTGTTCTTCGGTGAGGTGCGGCACGAGGAGAATCGCCGCCTCGCCGACCTCGGCCCGCGCGAGCTCGCGGTGATCGTGCCGCTGGTGGTGATGATTCTGTGGATCGGACTCTACCCGCGACCGTTTCTGCGGCGCATCGAGCCGACGACGGCGGTCTACCTCGAACGGATCGAAGAGCGAGTCGGCGGCCGGGCGCTCGCCCGGGCCGACTGACGGCCGCTTGGCCATTCGGCTTTGATTCTCGGCGGCGCTTCGGCCATTCTCTGCGCTGCGATGAGCGCGCGTAGATGGATTCTCAACGCCGCCCTGGTACTCGTCGTCGCTTGCGGCGGTGAGCACGAGGGCCCCGGAGAAATCGCCGGCGGCGAGATCCCATCCTCGACCCTGGCGGTCCGCCAAGCGGCGCAGGGCATTGCCGCGGTGCGGCTGGCGCAGGAGGCCGGCGCCGAGCATTCGAACAAGCAGATTCTCTTTGGCGATCTGCACGTGCACACGACCTTTTCGGCCGACGCGTTTCTCATGAGCATGCCGATGATGCAGGGGGAAGGGGCGCACCCGGTCGCCGACGCCTGCGACTTTGCCCGGCACTGCTCGGCCGTCGACTTCTGGAGCATCAACGATCACGCCGAGGCGCTGACCGCTCGCCGCTGGAAGGAAACGGTCGATACGATTCGCGCCTGCAACGAGGTGTCGAGCCGCGCCGAGAATCCGGACGTCGTCGCCTTCCTCGGCTGGGAGTGGACGCAGATCGGTCAGACACCGGAAGAGCACTACGGTCACAAGAATGTCATCCTGCGCGATCTCGAGGATGGGACGATCCCGCGCCGGCCGATTCACTCCGCCGGTTTCACGACCCGTACGATGCGCGAGCCGTTGCCCTGGAGCTTTCGCTGGGGTCCGGTCTTGCTCGACTGGTCGAATCGCCAGCGCTACCTCAACGGTCAGGTGTTTCAGGACGAGTTGCGCGAGACGCGTGACTGCGAAGAAGGTGTCGACACGCGCAAGCTGCCGCTCGACTGCATGGAAGGGGCGGCGACACCGGAGGTCCTCTATCGCAAGCTGAGGGAATGGGGATCGGCGAGCCTGGTGATCCCGCACGGCACCACCTGGGGAATCTACACGCCGCAGGGCTCGACCTGGGACAAGCAGCTCTCCCGTGCCCAGCACGACGAGGGCCGGCAGACCCTGGTCGAGGTGTACTCCGGACACGGCAATTCCGAGGAATACCGGCCGTGGCGTGGCGTCGAGGTCGGGCCGGACGGCAGCGCCGTCTGCCCGCAGCCTCGCGATGGCTACGAGGCCTGCTGCTGGCGCGCCGGTGAGATCATTCGTTCGCGCTGCGACGATGCAAGCTCCGCCGCCTGCGAAGAGAAGGTAGAGGATGCCCGGCGCAACTTCCTCGCCGCCGGCACGGCCGGGCGATTCACCGTGCCGGGCGCCCAGGTGGCGGATTGGCAGAAGTGCGGCAGTTGTCCGGACTGCTTCCTGCCGTCGATGGGCTACCGCCCCGGCGGTGCCGTGCAGTACATGCTGGCGATCAGCAACTTCGATGATCCGGAGGTACCGCGTCGCTTTCACTTTGGCTTCCTCTCTTCGAGCGACAACCACCGGGCGCGACCGGGCACCGGCTACAAGGAATACGGACGGCTGGCCAACACCGAGGCGTCGGGGCCGCGTTCGGAAAAATGGCATCGCCGCATCAACCCGCTGGCCAGCGAACGGATGAGCGACGAGTCGCGCGCCGTCTCGGTGGAGGACGGATCCATTCCGGCGACTTCGCGGGTCGACTTCGAACGCCAGGCTTCGTTCTTCATGACCGGCGGACTGGCGGCGGTGCACGCCGACGGCCGCTCGCGGGAGCAAATCTGGCAAGCCCTCGAGCGGCGCGAAGTCTACGGCACCAGCGGCCCGCGAATCTTGTTGTGGTTCGATCTGCTCAACGGACCCGACGGCCTCGCCGCCATGGGCTCGAAAGTAGCCGGCGTGGCCGGCGCGCCGCGCTTTCGCGTGCGCGCCCTCGGCAGCTTCGTCCAGAAACCGGGCTGCCCCGATTCGGCGCGGCGCGGCTTGAGCGCCGAGCGCCTGGCCAAGCTCTGCCGCGGCGAGTGCTACCACCCCAGCGACGAGCGCCGGCCGATCACGCGCATCGAGGTCGTGCGCATTCGCCCGCAGTTGTACGCCGGTGAAGACGTCGCCGAACTGATCGATGACCCGTGGCGCATCTTCGCATGTCCCGGCGACGGCAACGGTTGCATCGTCGAATTCAGCGATGACGAAGTGTCGGCCGTGCGACGGCCGGCGCGCTACTACGTGCGCGCCATCGAAAAACCTTCGCCGGCGGTCAACGCCGGCGGCCTGCGCTGCCGCTACGATTGGACAGGCGAGTGCGTCGAGGTCGATCCCTGCTACGGCGACTACCGGACGCCGTACGAAGACGATTGCCTCGCCATGACCGAAGAGCGGGCGTGGTCGTCACCGATCTACATCGGTGGCTGAAGTCAAAGGCCCACGCGCGCACGCGAGTTTCGCGAGGCGATCGACTATGCTCTGCTCGGCCGAGTTATTCGAGTCTACGGGCGGTAGCCGTAGCGGCGCGGCCCGAGGTGGTTGTCGAGTAGGGGTTGCACGAGGTCGAGCCAGCGGCACAGTGCCGGGCGCGTTTGGCGTGGGTCGATGAGGTCGTGGACGGCAAACCCCTCGGCACGCGGAAAGGGCGTGGAAGCGGCTGCGACTTGTGCTTCCAGGGTTTTGCGCATTGCCTCCGGATCTTCCGCCGCTTCGATTTCTTTCTTGAAGGCGATGGCGACGCCTCCCTCGGCGGGGAGTGCGCCGGTTTCCGACGAGGGCCAGGCGAGAACGTGGGCAGAGCGGCCGAAGTGGGCGGCGGCGGCAACCCCGAAGGCGCGGCGCACGAGGACCGAGGCCCACGGGATCGACGCCTGCATGGTGGCGCATATTGCCGAGGTGCCGTAGCGAATGGTGCCGCTGCGCTCGGCTTCGGAGCCGATCATGAAACCGGGCTCGTCGACGAAGGAAATCACCGGCAGGTGGAAGGTGTCGCACATGGCGACGAAACGCGCGTACTTCTGCGCCCCGGTGGCGTCCATGGAGCCGGCGTTGAGGCGTGGGTCGTTGCCGAGCACGCCCACCGGTTGCCCGTGGAGACGCGCCAGCACCGTGATCTGCGATGGACCGAAGTTGGCGCCGACTTCGAAGAACGAGTCGCTATCGACGACGAGGCGAATGAGCCGGCGCATGTCGTAGGCTTGCCGGCGATCGCGCGGGACGATCGCGAGCAGCTCTTCCTCACAGCGCTCGACCGGATCGTCGCAGCGCCAGAGCGGAGCGAGTGAGTCGACGTTGGTCGGCAGGTAGGAGAGGAAGCGCCGCAGATGCAACAGCGCGTCGCGTTCGTCGTCGGCGATCCCGTCGACCGCGCCGCTGGCGGCTTGCGCTTCGACGCCGCCCAGTTCCTGCTTGGTCAGTTTTTCGCCGAGGGCGCGCTCGACGACGGCCGGGCCGGCGACCATGACTTGCGATGTCGACCGGCTCATCACCGCGTAGTGGGAGGCGGCCAGGCGCGCCGCCGGCAGGCCCGCGACTGGGCCCATCGCCGCTGAGGCCACCGGTGCGATAGTCAGTGCGTCGGCGACGCTGGCAAAGCGGTGTGTTGCGTAGACGGGGTCGCCGGCTGCCGCTCTCCCTTTCTTGCTGGTGCCGCGCACGCTGCCGCCGCCGCCTTCGAGTAGACGGATGAGCGGTAAGCGGTATTGGCAGGCCAAGGTCTCGGCATAGATGCTCTTGCGCAGGCCAGCCGGCGTCGGCGAGCCGCCGCGCTGGGTGAAGTCTTCGCCGCCGACGACGCATGGCCGGCCGTCGATGTCGGCGATGCCGAGCACGTAGTTTGCCGGTGTAAAGGTGTGCAGTGCACCGTTCTCGTCGAGCTCCGAATGGCCGGCGATCGGTCCCTGTTCGCGCAGCGTACCCGGATCGACGAGCGCTTCGATACGCTCGCGCACGGTCAAGCGTCCCTTTTGGTGATGCAGGTCGACGGCCTCGTCGCCGCCGAGCTTCAACGCCAGCGCGCGCCGCTTTTCGATTCCCTCGACTTCGCGTCTCCAGCTCATGTTGGATTCATAGCAGGGTTGCCCGGCTGGCCAATCCCTGTCGCGGCGGCCGGTCGTGTGCTGGGCAGGGCGGCAAATTTTGTCTACAAAGAGTCGATGGTCGTCGCTCCGTCCAATCTCGTGCAGAGCGAGCCGTGGCAAGCTCTGCGCCGGCAGCGGGAGAGGTTCGAGGGGCTGAGCCTGCGCGATCTCTTCGCGCGAGACGATCGCGCCGCCGCGATGAGCGCCGAGGCGGCGGGAATCTTTCTCGACTATTCGAAGAATCTCGCCGACGCCGAGACGATGCGATCGTTGGTCGACCTCGCCGAAGCGCGCGACCTGCGCCGGCAGGTCGAGGCGATGTTCGGCGGCGCCGCGGTCAACACCAGCGAGCGGCGGGCGGCGCTGCACACCGCTCTGCGGGCGCCGCGCGGCTCGACGCTACTCGTCGATGGGCGTGACGTCGTCGGCGACGTGCATGCGGTGTTGGATCAGATGGCGTCGATCGCCGAGCGCGTCCGCGCCGGGAAGTGGCTGGGCGCGACCGGGCGACCGGTGCGCAACGTCGTCAGCATCGGCATCGGCGGCTCCGATCTCGGTCCCGCCATGGCCTGTCGCGCGCTGGCTGCGCAGGCCCATGCGGAGTTGTGCGTCCGTTTCGTTTCCAACGTCGACGGTGCCGACTTCACTCGCGCAACGCGTGATCTGGAGGCGAGTGAAACGCTGTTCATCGTCTGCTCGAAGAGCTTCTCGACGATCGAAACCCTGACCAATGCGCGCACCGCGCGCGAGTGGGTGAGGGCTGGGATCGGTGGCGCGGAGAAGCGCAGTGCTACGGACATCGCCAAGCACTTCGTCGCCGTATCGAGCGAGACGAATCGCGCCGTCGACTTCGGTATCGACCCGGGCCACGTGCTTGCCATGTGGGATTGGGTCGGCGGGCGTTACTCGTTTCCCTCCGCCGTCGGACTGTCGCTGATGATTGCCATCGGTGCCGAGGCGTTCGGTGAGCTTCTGCGCGGCATGCGCGCCATGGACGAGCACTTCCGCTCGGCACCGTTTGCCGAGAACCTTCCCGTCATCCTCGCTTTGCTGGGCATCTGGTACAACGAGTTCTTCGCCGCCCAATCGATTGCCATTCTGCCCTATGCGGACGAGCTGGCGGGATTCTGTGACTACCTGCAGCAGCTCGACATGGAGAGCAATGGCAAGCGCGTGCGCAGCGACGGCGCGGCGGTCGACACGCAGACGGCGCCGATCGTCTGGGGGCAGCCGGGAACCAACGGACAGCACGCCTTCTTTCAACTTCTGCACCAGGGCACCAAGATGGTGCCGTGCGACTTCATCGGCTTTCTCGAGCCCAACCACGACCTGCGCGCGCACCACGACTTGCTGGTGGCAAACATGATCGCCCAGAGCCAGGCGCTGGCCTTCGGCAAGTCGGAAGACGAAGTGCGCGCCGGCGGTGTCGGCGAGGATCTCATCGCTCACCGGACGTTTCCCGGCAACCGCCCGAGCAATACGATCGTTGCCGAACGACTGACGCCGCACAGTCTCGGCGCGTTGATCGCGCTCTACGAGCACAAGGTGTTCGCGCAGGCGGCAATCTGGGGCATCAACCCCTTCGATCAGTGGGGGGTCGAGCTCGGCAAGGTGCTGGCGACGCGTATCGCCGGCGAGCTCGTGGAGGGCGGCGAGCTGACGCACGACAGCTCGACCAACCAGCTCATCGAACGCTACCGGCGCTCGCGCACCTGACGGCAATCAAGAGGCGCCGCGCAGGTATTTGTTCTCCGATTGCTCGGCGATTTGCATGGCTCGTTCGGCCAGTGGCTCGGCCGCCCGCATCGTGTCTTTGAAGTCATCTCCGAGGGTCTTGCCTTGCAGGAAACGGGCGTAGATGCCCTCGCTGATGATGGCGAGCTTGTAGAGGGCGAGCACCTGGTAGAAATCGACGGCGCCGACGTCGCGGCCGCTGCGCCGGCCGTATCCTTCGATCAGTTCGGAGCGGCGCAGGAATCCGTCGAGGGCGGTGTAGGTCGATGCGGTTCCGACGCTGGTTGTGGAGAAGTCGTCGTCGGGATCGACCCAGTAGATCAGGCAGTAGCCGAGATCGGCCAGCGGATCGCCGAGCGTCGACATCTCCCAGTCGAAGACGGCGATCACCCGGCCCGCATCGCCGGGGTCGAGCGCCATGTTGCCGAGGCGGTAGTCGCCGTGGACGATGGTCGGCGGCGGCGAGGTGGGCAGCGCTCGCTGCAAGCGCGGGATGAGCGCTTCGATCTCCGCCAGCTCTGCCGTTTTCGAGCGCTCCCACTGCTGGGACCAGCGGCGCACCTGGCGTTCCAGGTATCCGTCGGGCCGGCCGAAGTCGCTGAGGCCGACGGCGTCGAAGTCGACGGCGTGCAGCTCGACCAGGGTATCGATCAACACCTCCGACATGCGCCGGCGCTGCTCGGCGGTGGTGGCGTAGCCGGCCGGCAGCTCGTTGAGCAGGACGACGCCGGGAGTGTACTCCATCACGTAGAAGGGCATCTCGTTGACGGCCTTGTCTTCGCACAAGGCGATCGTGCGTGGCACCGGCACAGCGGAATCTTTGAGGGCGGTGAGGACGCGATACTCGCGCGCCATGTCGTGTGCCGTCGGCAACACGTGGCCGAGGGGCGGCCGGCGCAGCACCCATTCCCTGTCGCCGCCGCGCACCCGGTAGGTGACGTTCGACTTGCCACCGGAAATCAGATCGAACGAGAGTGCGCACTCGCCGCCTGGCACATTGTCGCGGAAGAAGCGCGAGACGTTGGCGTAGTGGACACCGGCGACGTCGTTCATCGGCGAAAAGTGGCACGCCCACTCGATCGCGGCAAGCACGGTTGGCTCGAGGCGGCGGCCCGCCGCTTTTGAGTTGACTATGGTGCTCCCATTTTGTCTGGTGGCGGTTCTCGGCGACCGGTTTTCGCGCCGAGTGGGCAAGCAGCTACGATTCGCGAGTCGCCAGCCATGACCCCTCTCATCATCGAAGCGGCCATCAATGGAGTGACCAGCAAGGCGCAGAACGCCAACGTACCGGTCGAGCCCGGCGAGATTGCTGCCGACGCGCTGAGCTGCCTGGCCGCCGGTGCGGCGATCGTGCACAACCACACCGACGACCCAGTGGCGGCGGCGGAAGAAATCGCGGCGCGGCAGTTGGCTGGCTGGGAAGCGGTCTTTGCCGAGCGACCCGATGCCATCCTCTATCCGACAGCGGGTTTCGCCGGCGACACCGAGGCGCGCTTTGCGCACGTGCCGATTCTCGCCGCCGCGTGTCCGATGCGCATGTCGGTCTTCGATCCGGGTTCGGTCAATTTGGGCGATCTGGACGCCGACGGAGTTCCCGGCGGGGCTTTCGACTTCGTCTATCAGAACACCTTCGCCGACATCCGCCACCAGGCCGAGCTCTGCGCCGCGCACCGGCTGGGGCCCAGCGTTTCGATCTTCGAACCGGGATTTCTGCGCTGTGCGCTCGCCTACCACCGGGCCGGGCGGCTGCCGGCGGGTGCCTTCATCAAGCTCTATTTCGGCGGCAGCGCCGACTATCTGTCAGACGGTGGCGGTGGCGTCGGCTTTGGCCTGCCGCCGACGCCGGCGGCGCTGGCTGTTTACCGGGAAATGCTCGGCGACTGCGATCTGCCCTGGGCGGTGGCGGTCCTCGGTGGAGATGTGGTTGAATCTGGCCTGGCGAAATTGGCGATCGAAACGGGCGGCCATGTCAGGGTCGGGCTCGAGGACTATGCAGGGCGGCGCACACCGGCCAACGGGGAGCTGGTCGAAGAGGTGGTTGACCTGGCCGCGAGGGCGGGCAGGGACATAGCGACGTGTAAACAAGCAGCCGAGATCCTCGCACTGTCGAGGTGAGCTGCGATTTGAACCATAAGGGAGAGTAGAGGGATGTGGCGTAGCGCGCGAACGTTGGGAACGGTTTTGCTCTTGATCGGTGCGACGGCCTCGTGGAGCCTGGCTCAGGTCGAGGTCGATTTACTCGGGTTTCCGACAACCAACGGCTCACTGCGGCGGGTGTTGGGTTCGGCCGGCCGCGGCGCCGAGGGTGTGCCGGTGGCGGGAGGGCTGGACTGTGACGGTGACGGCCACGGCGATACGGCGTTGGCGGCGATGCAGGCGGATCCACTGAGCCGCACTGATGCGGGCGACGTGTACCTGATCTTCGGCGACGGGACGATCAGCGGCTCACTGGACACGGCGGTCGTCCAGGAAGACATCCTCAGGTTCGCCGGCGCGGCGGCTTCGGAGCACGCCGGTAGTGAAATCTGGATGGACGACGTCACGGGCGATGGACTCGGCGATCTGCTGATTGCGCGTCAGGACCACAGCCCGATGGGCCGGCCGGGCGCCGGGGCGCTGACCATCGTCGTTGGTGGTTCGGCGCTGCGCGACTACGCCGAGACGCTGCTGGCATTCGATCTCGGCACTCCGCCGGCAACGGTGTCGGTGACGACGATCATCGGAGCCAACAGCGGCGACCGCCTGGGCATCTGGATGCGCACCGGAGACGTGACCGGCGATGGCGTCGCCGACGTCGTCGTCGGTGCCGATCAGCAGGCAAACGGCGCCGAAACCCATGCCGGAAACGTCTACCTCATTCGCGGCGGCGCTCACCTGGCGGCGACGCAAACCATCGACCTCGCGTCTTTCGGCAGCACGGCGCTGGCCGGCAACCTGTTGCGTATCACGCCGCCGGGATCGTCGGCCGAGCACCACTTCGGCGGCACCGTGCAGATCGCCGATCTCGACGGCAACGACCGCGGCGAGGTGCTCATCGCCACCGCGCTCAATCGCGCCGGCGCCGCCCTGGCGCCGCTCGGCCAGTCACCGGGCCACGGTACGGGCGGCTCGACCAACGGCAGTGTCTACATCGTTTGGGATGACAACATTCCGGCGGCGCCGTGGACGGCCGGGCTCAGCCTGGATGCGTCGGCGCTCAGCGGCACGCGCTCGCTGATTCACGGCGGTGTCAAGAACATTTCCTTCGGCGAAGAGATGCTCGGCGGTCTGGATTTCGACGGCGACGGCAATGCCGATCTCTTCGTCGGCGATCTGGCGGGCGACGACACGTCGATGCGCCCGTTTTCCGGTATCGGCTACGTCATCTACAACGTCGCGACGCTGAAGGGGCTGACCTTCGGTCTCGACACGCCGCCGATGGGGTTGGTGATGTCGAAATTCGCCGGCGCCGCCGCCTCCGACATCGCTGGTGACACGGCGGCGCAAGGTGATTTCGACGGCGACGGCAACGCCGACCTCGCCTTCTCGGCGCCACACGGTTCGCCGCTGGGTCGCACCCGCGCCGGCATCGTGTATGTGCTCTTCGGCCAAAGCGGCGTCTGGCCGGCGTCGATCGATCTGGCCGGCCCGCTGCCGCCGGCGATGTCTTCCCTGCGCATGGCCCAGCTCTTTGGCGCCAATGGAGCGATGACCGGAGATGCCGGTGACACCCTGTCGTACAGTGCGGCGGCGGGCGACATCGACGGCGACGGGCGCGACGATTTGATCACCAACGAAATGCTCGGCAACGGCAGCAGCGCCGTCGACGTCGGCAACCTGATCGTCGTCAACGGTTTGCGCTTCAACCAGGTGTGCGGGTTGGACGTCGACATGAACGGTGTCGTCGCGGCGGCCACCGACGGCGTGTACATCTTCCGTCGCTTGTTGTCCTTGGCCACGGTCGTACCGGCGACGTTCCGCGCCCTGGATTCGACCATACCTTCTGATGACGTGGTTGGCGGCAACGTCGATACATTGGGCAACCAGCTCGATGTCGATGGTGATGGCAACGTCGCCGCGCCTACCGACGCTGTCTACATTTTCCGCCACCTGTTGGGGTTGGCGACGATCGTGCCGGCGAGCTTTCGCGCCATCGATCCGACGATTCCGGCCGACGCCGTCATCGCCGCCAACATCGACGCGATCTGTCCATAGTCGAAAGGGGAAGCCATGGCCGCAGCCGGCAATGCGACGACGCTGAACCACGTCGCCTATCTGACGGAAGATTCCGCGGCGACGGCGAAGTTCTACACTGAAGTCCTCGGTTTCCCCCTCGTCGGCGCCGTTCGCAACGACTACGACCCCGAGGCCGATCTGCATCGACCGAGCTTGCACACCTTCTTCTCGATGGGCAGCGGCGAAGTGATCGCCTTCTTCGAGATCGACGGCGTCGCCATTCCGCCGAAAGACCCGGTGCCGACGTGGGCGCGTCACTTTGCGATGAACGTTTCTTCCCGCGAAGAGCTGCTGGCCTGGCGCCAGAGGTTGATCGATCACGATGTCCGGGTGACGGACGTCGTCGATCACGACGGTGTTTGGTACTCGATCTACTTCCTCGACCCCAATCAGGTACTGCTCGAGTTCACCTACCAGTCGCGCGAGCTCACCGCCGATGACGCTGCCAAGGCGGAGCGAATGCTGGCCGATTGGAACGCTGGCAAGCGGTAGCTACCACCTCGTCGAGCCATGATCGAAGTGACCAGGAAGGAAGGGAGTGACCCTATCGCGGTGGACGTCGTCGTGCGTGTCGGCAAGGGCGCCACCCGTCACGCCGTTACGGTCGAGCCGGAGACGGTCGGCGCGCTGGCCGCCGGTCGCGATGTGGAAGAGCTGGTGCGCGCGTCGTTTGAGTTTCTCCTCGAGCGCGAGCCCAAGGAGGCGATCATGTCGCGCTTCGAGCTGAGCGTGATCGGTCGCTACTTTCCCGAGTACGAGGAGGAGATTGGCAACTACTTGCGCTGAGGTGAGCCACCGGGACAGGGAGGCGCGGAGAGGCGGACGCGTTTCCGCGTATCGTCGAAGGGGCCGACATGCGGAGCCCTCTCCGCGCCTCCCTGTCCCGGTGGAGGTTGAGCTCGCCATTGTCAGGGGCCCCGCACTGCGCGCACGCGCAGGGTTGTCAGAGATACGCTCCCGTACGCTGCGCTCCGATGAGCTCGCCGAACGAGCAAAGCTCGTCCGGCTCTTGGACTCCTCCCCATTTTCACGGACCTCTCACCGCGCGCACTCTCAGGTCGTCGCCTTTGAAGCTGGATACGATGGCGCCGTCGTCGAAGTCGATTCGCCAGGCGCGGTCGGGGTCGCCGTCGACTTCGCTTTGTGTCCAATGGGGGCCGGGCCCGGTGCAGTTGCAGGCGGCGTCGCTGAGGACCAGGCAGGAAGTGCCGCAGCCGGCGGCGTGGAAACCGGGATCGATGGCCGGGCTCTCGTCGAGGTCGCGCAGGGCGCGCAGCTCGTCGAGCGTCGGCAATCGCCAGTCGGCGAAACCGGCGAAGCGCGACGCGTTGAGTCGCGCCAGCCAGGTGAAAATCGTCAAGCGGGTGCCCTGTTGGTCGCCGGCGCGGCAGGCGGATGGTTCGCTGCAGTCGCTGGAATCGCGGCAGAATTCGTTGCCGATGTCGCAGCGACCGCGCCACGGGTAGCGGTTGTCGGCATCGTGTCTGTTCGAACCGTCGGGGACGCCGTCGCCGCCGACCTTCTTTTCCCAAATCAAGCCGGTGCTCAGATCGGAGATCGTGCCGTCGCCGTTGTCGACGGCGCGGACGGGTGTGTGGGAGGGGGTAGCCGTCGGCGTTTTGGTTGGTGTGGCGCTGGCCGTCGGGGTTTGCGTCGGCGGTCGATCACACCCCTCGAGTGCTTCTATGACTGCGTGGATCAGCTCGGCGATGGTCACGCTGCCGTCTCCGTTGCAATCGGCGCAGCAGGACGCCGGGCTGCAGCCGTCGAGGGCCAAACCGACTGCCGTGATCAGATCGCCGATGCGGATGAAGCCGTCGCCGTCGCAGTCACCGCAGCACTGGGCGTTGACGTGCGAAGGCGAGACGGCGAGCGCCGATGCGATGGCGACGGTGGCTAGCGCGCGCCGCGCCGCCCGGCCGTTGCGCCGCACGGCGAGGAGGAGGAGCGGCAGCCACAACGCCCAGATCGGTGAAGGCGCACGCGGCGATGCGACGCTGCATCCGGTGTCGTCATCGTCGGCGGCCAGCGTCGGCCGCGGCGTGTTGGTCGGTGCGGGTGGCTGCGTGGCTGTCGCCGGTAGTGCCGTCGGCGGCGGATCGACGTGTAGCGTCGGGGTCGCTGTCGCCACGGAAGTGTTGCGGGCGGTGGCGGAGGCCACCGCCCGTGCTGTCGGGGTTTGCGGCGGCGGAAGAGTTGCCGTGGCCGTCGCGGCGGGTAGACCGATGGTCGGCGTGGTGAAGAATGGCGTCGGAATTCCTGTCGGCCGGCGGGTCGAGCCATCGGTCGAGACGGGCGTTCGAGTCGGTCGCTGTGTCTTGGTCGGCCGGGCGCCGCCAAAGCTCGCACATTGGCCGAACGGACAATCGCCGTCGTCGATGCACGGAAAACGGTCGAAGTCTCCACCGTCGCAGCGCCGGCTGTTGGCCCGCGCACAGGTCGAGCCGGCGCAGTGCCGGTCGTGTGTGCAGGGAGAGCCCTTGGCGGCGCCACCGGCGCAGACGCGGATGGTGAGTGCACACCTCGCCTCGCCCGAGCAGTTGTTTTGCAGCGCGCAGCAGCCACCGGCGCGGTCGCCACCACTGCAGGTGCCGTCACTCGATCCGTTGCAGGAGGACCCAGCGCTACAGGTACCCGCCGGACAGTCGCAGAGCAGGCCGTCGTCGCCGCCGCCTTCGCAGATGGAAGAGGTTTGCAGGCAGCCGCCGAGCGGGCAGTCGGCGTCGCTCTGGCATGCCGCCCCAGGTCGCGTGCCGAGTGAGCAAACGCCGGATTGCGGGCCGCCGGCGCCGGAGCGCCGGGCGCTGGCGACGGTTACGACTCCGTCGATCGCCGTCACCGGAAGCGAATCGGCGGCGATGTTGGCGACGTCGAGTGGTTCGATGGAGATCGAGTAGGCGCCGGGTTGGGTGTCGGGCGCCACGCGCGCGGTACAAGTGTAGAGCGTGGTACCGCTTGGAATGGCGGCAAGCTCGCTGAAATCCAGTGAGATGACCTTGAGGAGGTTGGGTTCGAGGAAATTGAAACTGGCGGGCCAGCCAAACTCACAGTCCGGTCCGGCGCCGCCGTTTCGCAGCTCCCAGCCGAAAGGGAGGGTGAGAGTCGTGTCGACTCCGGCGATGTCGTCGCGAGTGGTTTCGAGAGTCGCTGAGACTTCGAAGGTCCCGCCGGCGGTGGACGTAGTATCGCTGACCCGAACGGAGGCCTGGCTGCCGAAGAAGACACCAAAGCTGTTGGCGTCAAGTATGAAGAGAACGGGAACCTCACTGCCATCGCGGTCGGTAGCGCTCTGTCCGACCGGCCGGATCGAATAGGTCGCCGGCAGCGCCGTCTCGGCGACGACCAACGGGCACGATACGCTGATCGACGTCACGTCGTTCTCGACCACCGGCGTCGTCAAGGCGAGGATCAGATGTTGGCAGGGGCCAACCTGACCGGCGGCGCAGCTTCCGGCGACGACCGCCAACTCGGCGGCGCGAACGGTGAGCCGGCCGCGGTCGTCGGCGACGTGGAAGTAGGAGGCTTGGCAAGCGAGACTGCTGACTCCCGCCGCCAGGGTGAGTGGAGCGGGTAGGCTCCAACGGCTCTCCAGTGTTTCGATATGCGCGTCGCGCCGGTTGATCCGAACGAGCAGTGTCAAAGCCTTGCCCGGGACGATCGGGCCGTCGGCGGAGAACAACGGACGTATGACGATCGGCGTGGGCGTCGGCTCGGACGCTATTGTCGGCGTCGGCGTGAAGGGTGTTCCGGGCACCGTGATCTGGCCGTCCCGACCGACCGATCGCACCTGATTTGCATCGGGGTCGGAGCCGTCGACTTCAAAAACTTCAATAGGGTAATCGCCCGGTCCGGATGTCTCGTCGGCGGTGAACGTGCACGAGAAGAGACGCGATCCGTCGGCGATGGGATTGGAATCGCTGAAAGAGATGACGATGCCGACGCCACTGATGCAAAAGCTGCCGCTGCATTCACCCGAAAAGATGGTCTGGGGTTTGTCGATTCCGGGGTTCACCGTACACTCCGGCTTGCGCCCGTCACTGCTCTTGATGAAGGCGCCGGTGGTGCGGAAATCCACTCGCAGGGCGGCGACGTCGTTGCCCTTGGTGTCGAGGAAGAAATCGACGGTCGCCTCGTCGCCGGGTTCGATGGAGACGCTTGATGCCCGCACTACGGGTTCGTTGCCGGTCAGCCTTGGCGTCTCAGTGGGTCGGCGGCGCGTCGGTGTCGACCTGGGCGATGCTGTCCCCGCCGCCGTGCTGGTCGGTCGCGGCGTACCCATGACGATGACTTCGCCGCTGCGGGTGAGGATGGGGACGTCAGTGCCGTCGGGCGCGACGGCGGTGGGGTTGCGAATCTCGAATAGATGCCCGCCCTGGGGTGCATCGAAGCCGACGTCGACCCGGCATGAGTAGAGGATGGCGCCGTCGGCAATTGCGTCGCGGTTGCTCGGGGAGTCGACGACGGCGTTGGCTTTGCGACGGTCGCGCTGGCCGCCGACTTGCGTTTGCGATTTTCGGATGGCCGGGTTGCGCACGCAGTCGTATGTGCGCGGCCTGGTGCTAGTCCGGAAGCTCAGGGCCGGGGCCAGTTGGATGTCGTG
The DNA here is from genome assembly GCA_965216585.1 of uncultured Binatia bacterium (SeqCode). Taxonomy (GTDB): domain Bacteria; phylum Desulfobacterota; class Binatia; order HRBIN30; family CADEER01; genus CADEER01. The sequence goes on from CBDCGC010000003.1 coordinate 4,573,347, forward strand.
CTCCAGCGCTGCGACGTCGAAACCGTTGGTTTCGAGCGTGACGTGCACCAGTGCGACGTCGCCCGGGCGCACGGTCGTCGTCGACGAGCGCAGCACCGCCTCGTTGCCGGTGAGCTTCGGTGTCGGGGTGGATGTCGGTATCGGCGTCGGCGTCGGTGTCAGCGAAGGGGTGTAGGTGTTGGATGGGGTCGGTGTGTGTGACGGGGTCGGTGTGTGTGACGGCGTCAACGTGGGCGGCGGCGTCCATGTTTCCTCGTCGCAGCTCGCTCCGGCGCAGTCGATGGCGATGGCGAAAGGACCATCGCCGACGGCGATGCGCTGGTTCTCGACGTTGTCGACCAGGTCGACGACGGAGAGCGTGCCGTCGCCGAAGTTGGGTACGTAGCCGGTGCCACCGTTGCGGACGATCCCGATCCCCGTGGGCTGGCGACCGAGCTGGATCTTTTCGTGGACACGCATGGTGACGGTGTCGATGACGTAGAGGAAGCCGTCGCGGGTGGTGACGTAGGCGAAGACACCATTGGGATTGACGGCGACGCCGGTAGGCTTGCGCGAGACGCGGATCGAATCTTCCAGGTCTCGGCTGGCCAGGTCGATGACCGTCAGGTTGTAGGCGCGGAAGTTGGTGATGAAAGCACGCCTGCCGTCGGGGGAAATCGCGACGCGGTTGGGATTGCGCGCGACTTCCACGACCTCCGTGCTGCCGTCTCCGCTGTCGACGAAGGTGATGATGCCGGGAAACTTGGTGAAGGAATTGGTGACGATGGCGGTCGTATCGTCGGGGCTGAGGGCGATGCTGTTGGGACCGCGCCCGACGTCGATGACGTCGAGCACTTCAAGCGTGTTCGCATCGAGCACGGAAATCGCGTCCTCGCCGCGGTTGGCGACATAGACGCGCTGGCCGTCGGCGGTGACGGCGACGCCGACAGGACCGCTGCCAACGCCGGCGCTGCCGGCGATCGACATCGTATCGGTATCGATGGCAATCACTTCGTCGGAGAGAAAGTTCGCGACGTAGATGCGCGTTCCGTCCGCGGAAACCGCGACGCCGTCGGGATCGTCGCCGGCCGCCAGAGTTGCGACGACGCTGTTATGCGCAGTGTCGACGATGGAGATGTCGTCGGAGCGGAGGTTGGCCACATAGGCGAAGGGCTGCGACCAGGAAGGGGTGGCTAGGGAACCAATAGCTGCGATACACAGAAACAGATATCGCACTTGTGCAAGTCTTGCGCTAACGCTACGACGCACAGCAACTCCTATCGCCCGAGCGCATGAGATCATTCACATACGCAGTTATTGCAAGTCATATGCCCGACATCTCGGTCTCGGTGCGCAATGATCATTTGCCGGTCATCTAGTGTCAATCGTTGCGCTCCTGCCTGGTCATAGAGATGCGAATGCGAGTTGCATTCTTGCGAGTGCGCTCGGAGCCGAGCTGGCCGACTCGCTCGAAGCTGCGCCGCAGCCCGGCGCCGAGGGCGAGAACCACCAGCCACCACGGTGTCGGCGCCTGGTCGATTGGCGCGAGGGCGCAGGCGCCGCTGGTGTCGTTTGGGGCGGTTCGACCGAGGCGCCGAGCGGCAACTCGCGTGGGCGGCCGGATTGCGATGGTGGTTGGTCTCTTCGTCGCGGCGCTCGTCGCCGTTGCCGGCGGCGGTTGGGGAGTCTCGCTCGGTGACGGTGTCGATGTCGGCGGTTCCCGTGTCGCGTCAGGTCGCCGGGTCGACAACAGGGTGAGTCGATCGGATGGCGCCGGTTTATCGGTGAGATCGAGTTTCAGATCGGAGGATCGAACGCCCACCTGCTCTCCGTCTGGGGTTGCGGCGAATGCGCCGTGAATGAAGAGCCGGCGGCGCTCGGGCTTGGTCTCGCCACCAGCAACGACGAGGCAGCGGTAGAGTAGCGCGCCGTCGGGGATTGGCTCGAGATCGGTGATGGAGAACACGAAGGCGGTGGCGCGCACGCACAGCTCGACGTCGCTGGTGGAGCAGGCGGGCGGTTGGTAGGAGAACATCACCGGCTTGGCGAGGTCCGGATGTTCCCAGCATCTGCGAATGCCCGTTGGGCTGTACGCCGCGATGCGGCTCTCGACACCCGCCAGGCGCAGGCCACCGGTGTGGAGCACGACATCGACGATGCGCTCTCTCGCGTCGGTGACTTCACTGCTCTGGGCGAGCTCGATCCAGGCGGCGGGAGAGGGGGTGCGTGTGGGAGCGGCTGCTGCGGTCGTCGTCTGGGTGGCGAGTGGCCCGCTTGGCGTGAGCGGCTCGGCCGTCGGCGTGCGGGTTGGCGAGCGGGTCGGGTAGCTTGGGTTGTGGACGATCACGTTGCCGCCAAACACGCGCAACGGTACGTTGCGGCCCAGTCGGTCCGTCGCGCGAGCTCCGATGAGGTCGGTGCGGTAGCTGCCCGGCGCGGCATTGGCGCGCGCCTCGATTTCGCAGGTGAAGAGCACGCCGCCTGGGAGGGGGAGGATCGCGTTCTCTGAAGCCGCCTCGACCTGAATGTAGCGCGGCAGTGTGCCTTGCGTGGTGTAACGAGTGTCGACGGCGACGCCGGCGGCGGGATGACAGAGTGGCGCACCGTCCTCGCCGGCGACGAAGCTCATCAACCCGTCGACGAAGACCTCGGCCGTCACCTCGGTGGCGTAGAGCTCGCCATCCAAGACCACGGCGAGCTCGCTGCCGGCACCGGCGACGATCGACTCTCTCAGCATCATCAACGTCGTTGCTGGCGTCGGGGTCGGGCGCGGCGAAGGCGGCACAGCGGTTGGCGCCGAGATCGAGTCGTCACTTCGCGCCGGCGCGACATCGATGGCATTGCCCTTGGCGTCGGTGGCGGTGGCGAAAACGTCGAAGTAGATGGGTTCCGGGGCGCCGTCGCGCCGAACCGAGAAGTCGCAGGTGAACAGCGCAGCGCCGCTGGTGATCGGCTCGAGGTTGGACAGCGAGAGGATGAGGCCGCGGACGATCGAGCACCCATCGGCTTCGCAGGTGCCGGTGAATGCGGAGCTCTCCTTGTTGAGCTCTGGGTTGACCGCGCACCGCGGTTCGCCGAGCTCGTCTCGATCGATGGTGGCGCCTCGGCCGAGAATCTGAACATCGATTCCGGTTACCGGCGAACCGCCTGTTTCCAGGACGACGGTGAGTGCACCGGGCTGCGAGGCGCTGGGCGCGATCACGCCCGCCCGCAGGCCGGCGGTGGCTGCGCTCGCAGCGGCGGAGGTCGCTGCGACACACGGGATCGCCAAGCCAACCCAAGCGGCGGACAACAACGTTGCAAGTGTGCGAGGAGGGTTCTTTTCACGCATCGTGATGTGGCGCTCGGGCTCGTGCGATAGAACTTGCAATTCGTATGCCCCGATTGAGGTTACAGCGAAGTCTGCGCGGCTTGCTTCGATCTTCGCCGAAACTCTTGCACGGCTGCCTCGTCCGCCGCACGGATGCGATTGCCGGGGACGACATGCGGAGGGTCGCCGAGTCGGAGCGGCGCGGCGTTTTACCCGTGAGTTCGAAACGGCTAGAACGAAGGGTACGGACTGCACAGTGACGAAGCGGGTCCGGTAGAAAGGAAGGCAATGAAGATCGTCGTCGATTTTGACCTCTGCGAAGCCAACGCCGTTTGCATGAAAGTCTGCCCTGAAGTGTTCGAAGTGGACGAGAATGATTTTCTCATCGTCAAGGACGAGACACCGCCAGAAACCTTGCGCGCCAAAGTAGAAGAGAGCGTGCGCCGCTGCCCGCGCCAGGCGATCAAGCTCGAGTAGAACAGGGCGGTGCGAGGTGGGCATGGCCCGCCCCGACCCTGTGCCAGCGGACCGCCCTGGCGGCAAGGCTCTCGGCCTACGACTTGATGAGGATGCCGCCGTCGACCGGGATGACGGTGCCGGTCACGTAGGCGCCGGCGCGCGAGGCCAGGTAGATGGCGACGCCGGCCATGTCTTCGGCGGTGCCGATGCGTTTGAGCGGGCACGACGCGATGATGGCGTCGCCGAAGTTGCGCAGCGTCTCCGCCATCATCTTGCTTTCGAAGGGACCGGGGGCGACGGCATTGACCGTGATCTTCTTGGCCGCGAGCTGAGCGGCGAGAACCCTGGTCAAGTGGTGGACGGCCGCCTTGGATGCCGAGTAGGCATAGGTTTCGAGGGAAGGGGTCTGGATTCCGTCGATCGAGCCGATGTTGATGACGCGCGCCGGCGAGTCGTCGCTGGCCGCCTTCTCGAGTAGCGGCAGACACAGCTTGGTCAGGTGAAAGACGCTCTTTACGTTGAGCGCGAGGACTTTGTCCCAGGCGCTGTCCGGGTACTCCGCCATCGGTGCACCCCAGTTGGCGCCGGCGTTGTTGACGAGAACGTCGAGCGAGTGCTCGCGCTCGCCGAGGGCGGCGACCAGGGCGCGGGCGCCGTCCTCGCTGCCCAGGTCGGCTGGTAGCGAAACACAGGTACCGCTCTGCGAGAGCTCGGCGGCCACTTCGTCGCAGACCTCCCGCTTGCGCGACGAGATGTAGGTCTTGGCGCCGTTCTCGACGAAACCGCGCGCGATCATCAGGCCGATGCCGCGCGAGCCGCCGGTGACGAGAGCCGTTTTTCCTTCGACAGAGAAGAGGTCGTTCACGGTGGGTCTCCCATGTTGCGCTCAACGTTGCGCCGAGCCCGAATAGCACGTGCGCGAGGGCAAGTCAGGCGCACCGAGCGGAGCGAGAAAAAAGTGCGAACCGTTTTGCGATCTTGAACATCGTTCGCCGTGTATTAACGCATAGATGGTTGAATTCCAGTGTGTACGCACCCAGGGGATGATGAGTGGTGGGAGTGGCGGACGGTGCGCAGGAGGGGACGATGCGCAGAATGATCGCCGATCGAAGTGGCTTGTTCTCCGTAGACATCGAAGTGCAGGGATGTGTGCTCGACGACGCCATCGAGCACGAACGGGCCGAGGAGGTGCTGGCGACGGCGGTCGCCGCCGCGCTCTCGGTGTTGGCCGAAGACGACGATCCCTGGCTCGACGACTATCTCGACTACATGGCCGAGTTCATGCAGGCGATGCGGCAGCACGTCGTGCGGACCGGACTCTGCTGAAATCGGGAGCGGAGCCCGACCGAACACGGAGCGTCATTTTGTTGTCAAAGTTGTTGCGCTCTTTTGTGCGCCGTAGCACGATGAGCAATGCAAATGACAGGTCAGGGCGCAGTGGCGCGTTTCTTGCGCGAAGCTGAGGGCGGAATGTCGGACGCATCCGAATTCAAGCACCTCGGTGGCGGGCGCAAGGGACTGTTTCTTCTCTTGCGCTACGTCTTCATCGCCGCGGCCTCGTATCTGGTTCTCCTGCAGCAGCCCGATCTCCAGGCCAGCCACGCCTTGATGATCGCGGTGGCGCTGGCGAGCAACGTCGCGCTGTCGGTCGTTTCCTCCTCTCTGGTCTTTTCCTGGTACGTCGAGGCGCCGGTCCTCATCGCGGATACGCTGTGGGTGTCGTGGGCGCTTCACTCGACGGGAGCTGCCGGCCAGGAATTCTTTCTTCTCTACTTTTTCGTTCTTTCACTGGCGGCGCTCGGAGAGAGTCTCTTTCTCGTCCTGCTGGGTAGTACGACCCTGAGCTTCATCAACGTCTACCTGGACGGCTGGAATCCCAACAATCTGATCCAGGTCGTTTTCTTCTACACGGTGGCGCTCTTCTACGGCTACGTCATCAAGGAGATCAAGAGCGAACGCCAACGCGCCGACCGCGGCATCATTTGGGTGCGCGAGCTCGAATCGAAAGTCGCCGAGCGCACGCAGGAGCTCTCGCATCTCTACGATGCACTGATGGAGTCCGAGTCGCGCTACCGCGCCGTCTCGGAGATGATGTCGGATTTCGCCTACGCGGCCAGACTGTCGCCGGCCGGTTTGGTTTTCGAGTGGGCGACGGATTCGTTCTCGCGCATTACCGGCTATGGGATCGAGGAGCTCACCGACGGACAGTGGGAAAAACTCATCCACCCCGACGACCTCGAAGACATCCAGAGCAATGCAGAACGCTTGGTTCGCAAGGAGCCCTTCGTTGCCGAGTACCGGATCATCACCAAGGACGGCGCCGTGCGCTGGTTGCGCGCGCACACGCGACCGGTCGACATGGAAGACGGCACGACGCGCATTCTCGGTGCGGCGCAAGACATCACGGCGCGAGCTCGAGCCGAAGAGGAGCAGCGGCGTCTCTTGGAAGTCCTCGAAGCGACGCCCGACCTGGTCGGGATCAGCGATCCCGAGGGGCGGGTTCTCTACTACAACGCCGCCGGTCGCGGCATGCTCGGCATCGCCCGCGAAGGGGAAGTGTTGAACAACAGCGCTTCCGACCACCAGCCGCCATGGGCGTGGCAGATGATGCGATCGGAGGCCATCCCGATTGCTCAGCGCGAGGGGTCGTGGCAAGGCGAAGCGGCGATCATCGGCGCCGATGGACGCGAGGTTCCGGTTTCGCAGGTCGTCGTCGCTCACCGCGGTCGCGACGGCAGCATCGCCGCCTATTCGACGGTTGCGCGCGACATCACCGAGCAGAAACAGCTCGAGGAGATTCTCCAGCAGGAGGTGCGCATCTCGACCGCGATGGCGCGCACCGGCCGCGAGCTGATTGCCGTCCTCGATGCCTCGGTCCTCGTCGATCGGTTGTGCCGCTTGACGCCGGAGTTGCTGCACTGCGATGCCAGCGCGACGCTGATGTTGAACCCGGACAGCGAAGATGCCGTGCCGGTCGGCTGGTACGGCGGCGATGCCGACACGATATCTCTGGAGGAGTTCGGACTTCCCGATTCGTTGCGCAGCGAGTTGCTGACGGCGCTTGCCAAGGATGAAGTCATCGAGGTTCGCCACGATGACCCCAACGATCCGCTGGCGATGCCGCACCTGCTCGAGACCTACGGCGTCAAGACGACGCTCTTCATGGCGCTGCGCCGCGGTGGCAAGCTGATCGGCTACCACACGGCGACGTCGCTGGCGGGCGAGGAAAAAGGGAAGGCGTCCTTTTCGTCCGAGCAAAAGCGCATCGCCCGCGGTATCGCTCATCTGGCGTCACTGGCGTTGGAGAACGCGCGCCTGACGGCGTCGCTCGAGAAAGCGAACCGATTGAAATCGGAGTTCGTCGCCACCATGTCGCACGAGCTGCGCACGCCACTGAACGTCATCCTCGGCTTCAACGACCTCTTGCGCGACGGTGAGTACGGCCCGATGACCAACGAGCAGAAGGTCATCTGCGACCGCATGGAGCAGAGCGGCTGGAATTTGCTCGAGCTCATCAACTCCACTCTCGACCTGAGTCGCCTCGAGCAGGGACGGCTCGCCGTCGATTATTGCGACACCAACATCAGCGATCTGCTGCGCCAGTTGCGCGGTGAGGTCGAGCCGATTCTCGAGCACAAGCCGCAGGTCGAGATGCACTGGGATGCGCCGCCGGACTTGCCGGAGATCTGCACCGACCCGGCCAAGCTGAAGGTGGTTTTGAAGAACCTGATCACCAACGCGGTCAAGTTCACCGACGAAGGTGCGGTCACGGTAGCGGCGTCGGCGAGGAACGGTTCCCTGGAGGTCGACGTTTCCGACACCGGCCAGGGCATCCCCAGCGATGCGCTGAAATCGATTTTCGAACCGTACCGTCAGGTCGACGGCTCGACGACTCGACGGCACGACGGCGTCGGTCTCGGGTTACACATCGTCCGGCGCTACGTCGATCTTCTCGGTGGAGACGTCGAAGTCGAGAGCACCGAGGGGCACGGGTCGAGGTTCCGCGTATCGATTCCGCGCCAACCAGCCGGGCCCCGCGACCACTGAGCCGGATCGGCCGGTGGCGTGCGCGGCGACGTGTGCCGAACCGCCCCTGACCGCCCGTGCCAGCTTCGATGCAGGAGGTTGACTTGAATCGGTCCGTGAAGGAGGTCGTGCGGACTTCTAACGGTACTTTGATTTTGACCGCGCGCTGGTAACGGCGATCGCGTTTCGATCCAGCTCTCAGAATGTCCAGGGTTGGTTTCCGGTGGAGTCCACGTGACCGTCAATGATCTTGTGCGCGCCGTCGGATTCGCGCTGGTAGGATACCCTGGCCCCGATCCGACGCCGACTCCTACTCCCGGGGTGTCGCAGGCGCGCGCCTTTCTTTGACGTGCGCCCTGTGCCGCGTTACGACGGTGCGCATCTGATCGCGCGACCGCTGCGGTCGTCGCCGGAAAGGAGAGTGCCGTGGTTGATGTGATGAACGGAATCCGCGTTCTCGAGGTGGCGGAGCACACCTTCGTTCCCGCCGCCTCGGCGGTGCTGGCCGACTGGGGAGCGGACGTGATCAAGGTCGAGCACGCCGAGCGCGGCGATGCCATGCGCGGTCTCGGCCGCACCGGCGTGATGGATCTGTCGCAGGGGGTGCACGTGCTCAACGAGCACTCGAATCGCGGCAAGCGCTCGATCGGCATCGATCTGGCGAAACCCGACGGGGTCGAGGTGCTCTACAAGCTGGCCGAGACCAGTGATGTGTTTCTCACCAACAAATTGCCGGCCGTCTTGGCCAAGCTGAAGATCGACGTCGCCGACATCCGCGCCCGCAATCCGCGCATCGTCTACGTGCGCGGCACTTCGTTTGGACCCAAGGGGGCGGACAGGGATCGCGGTGGCTACGACATGACCGCGTTTTGGTGCCGGGCGGGCAGCGCCAGCGGTGCGACGACGGCGGAGGTCGAGGGGATTGCGCCGCAGCCCGGACCGGCCTACGGCGACTCGATGGGTGGTGTGACGATTGCCGGTGGGATTGCCGCGGCGCTCTTCAAGCGCGAGCGAACGGGTGAGACTTCGGTGGTCGACGTTTCGCTCCTCGGTCTCGGTTCCTGGGCGATGTCCGCCGCCATCGCGCTGTCGCTGCAGATGAAGATGCCGTGGGCGCCGATACCGATGGGCGGCGACGGTCCCGGCAACCCCCTGGTCGGCGTCTATTCGACGGCGGACGACCGCTGTGTGAGCTTGGTGATGCTGCAGGGCTTTCACTACTGGCCCGATTTCTGTCGCCACCTCGGCAAGCCCGAGCTGGCCAAGGACGCCCGCTTTGACTCGCACGACAAGTTGACGCAGAACGCCGGCGAGGCGCGCAAAGAAATCGCTGCAGTGATGCGGACGGCCACCTTGGCCGAGTGGACGCAGCGGTTTCAGACCATGAAGGGGCAATGGGCGCCGGTGCAAAACACGCTCGAGGTGGTCGCCGATCCGCAGATGCGGGCGAATGGATACCTGGCGCGCACGGCGACCAAGCACGGCGTCGAGTTCGACCTCGTCGCCAGCCCGGTGCAGTTCGACGAGAATCCGACGCCGACTTCGCGAGCCCCTGAGTTCAACGAACACGGCGACGAGTTACTCGAGGAGATCGGCTACGATTGGGACGCCATCATCGCCCTCAAGGCCGCCGGTGCGGTGACGTGATCTGCGGTTGTGCGTCGAGAGGGGGGCTCGATGGCTGAGTATGCGTACGACCCCGAGCTCGCCCCGGTGGTTCCGTTGCTGCCGGTCGAGACCGATTGGGCGGACATCGACGAGGCGCGAGCGACGCTGGCCGAGATGATCGCCAGTGTGCCGGCCGCTTCCGGTGACGATGTGCAGGTGGAGTGCGAAGACCGCACCATTCCCGGCGCCGCCGGTTCGCCCGATGTCGGCGTGCGCATCTACACGCCGTCCGGCGCCGGCAAGGTGCGTCCGGGGTTGCTGTACATCCACGGCGGCGGTTTTTGCTTCGGCTCGATCGACACGGAGCATCAGGGCGCGCTCGCCGTCGCCGACGCGGTCGGCGCCGTCGTCGTTTCGGTGGAGTACCGATTGGCGCCCGAGCATCCGTTTCCCGCCGCCATCGAAGATTGCTACGCCGCCCTGCGGTGGTTTGCCGCCAATGCCGCGGCGCTGGGCGTCGACGTCGACCGCATCGGCGCAATGGGCCAAAGCGCCGGTGGTGGCCTGGCCGCCGGTCTCGCTCTGCTGGCGCGCGACGAGGGCGGGCCGAAGCTCTGCTTTCAGCTGCTCGGCATTCCCGAGCTCGACCACCGTCTCGAGACGCCTTCGATGCGCGCCTTCGTCGATACGCCGCTGTGGAACCGCCCCAACGCGATCATGAGTTGGCGCTACTATCTCGGCGAAGATCCCGGCGAGGTGTCACCCTACGCCTCGCCGGCGCTCGCCGATGACCTGAGTGGCCTGCCACCGGCCTACGTGACGACGATGGAATTCGATCCGCTGCGCGACGAGGGCATCGACTACGCCATGCGCCTCTTGCAGGCGGGCGTGTCGACCGAGCTGCACCAGTACCCGGGAACGTTTCACGGCTCCAGCCTGGTCGCCAGTGCTGCCGTCTCGCGGCGCGCCAACGCCGAGATGATGGTCGCCCTGTCGCGCGGGCTGCGAGTGTGACGACAGTCCGCTGGCGGGCTGTGGCCGAGTTGCCTACAGCGCTAGCGGAAACGCACCGATCCAAAAGAGCGTCAGTCCGATCATCACCGCAGCGAGGGTGACCGTGAGGCCGCGGCGCAGAACCGAGGTGCTCATCTTCGCATCTCCTCCACGATCGAAGAGATGCGCCAAGGCGGCGAAATGCTGCACGGCATCAGCGCGATTTCGAGATGCCAATCGTGCCGCTGTCGCTGTCGTAGGTGAGCACGGCCTCTCCCTTTTCGAGTTGGCGGCAAACGCTGGCGACTTTGGCCTCGAGGCCGACGTCAGTTCTGCCGTATTCCGTTCCCTCCCGCGTGACGAACTCCTCGACGACCCGCCGCAGCGTTTCGGGTTGGAGGGCGTCGTGGGGAATGACGGTTCCCGCCTCCAGCTCGTCGTCACTCGTCCTGCTCATCTCGCTTCCACGGTCTGACGGCTGCCGGCCGGCCGGTCAAGAGGGGCTGGCGTTGTTGACCGGGCACGGTCGAACGGGCACATTCCCGCAGGGGAGAGGTGCCCGAGTGGTCGAAGGGGCTCGCCTGGAGAGCGTGTGTGCCTCCGTGGTACCGTGGGTTCGAATCCCACCCTCTCCGCTCTTCCGCGCTCTTTGATGTTGCACCCCGCCAAGCCAGGCGCTACGGATTGAGATCGCAGAGGGATGGACGAGTTGCCGACACTAGGCCGGCGCAACGAGCTCATGGGAGCACAAAGCGCGCAAGCATATCGAGTACAAAGTAAGGAGGGGCAAAAGGAGTTGTGACGGCTTGGTCGGCGCAACGAGCTCACCGGAGCGCGAAGCGCGCACGGGAGCGTTCCCAGAAAGGAGCAAGGGAGGAAAAGGAGTTGTGACGGCTTGGCCGGCGCAACGAGCTCATCGGAGCGCGAAGCGCGCACGGGAGCGTATCAAAGACGGTAAGCGTTTCTAAAAGAAAAACGAGTGATAGCTAGGTCCCGCGCAAGAGAGCGTCGCGAACTCCGTCAGGTCCGGAAGGAAGCAGCGGTACCGATTTCCTCCCTGTGCCGCGGGGAAGCCTAGCTATCACTGGTTTTTCTTGGTGGTGGGCTGGGACGGCGAGGTTGGATCGGGGGGCATGACGTATATCGTATCGGCGCGGCGCTGGCGGCCTCAGGTGTTTGCCGACCTGGTCGGTCAGGAGCACATCTCGCGCACTCTGAGCAACGCCATCCGCGCAGATCGGGTGGCGCACGCGTTTCTCTTCACCGGGTTGCGCGGCGTCGGCAAGACGACGGCGGCGCGGATCCTCGCCAAGGCGCTCAACTGCGAGCGCGGGCCCAATGCGGAGCCGTGCAACGAGTGCTCGAGCTGCCGGGAAATCACCGAGGGCCGATCGGTCGACGTGTTGGAAATCGACGGCGCATCGAACACCGGTGTCGACGACGTGCGCGAGATCATCGACAACGTGCGCTACCAGCCGGCCGGCGGCAGGCACAAGATCTACATCATCGACGAGGTGCACATGCTGTCCAACAGCGCCTTCAATGCCTTGTTGAAAACGCTGGAAGAGCCGCCGCCGCACGTCAAGTTCGTCTTTGCAACGACCGATCCGCAGAAGCTCCCGGCGACCGTTCAATCGCGTTGCCAGCGCTACGATTTTCGCCGCATTCCCCTGGCCCTCGTGGTCGAGCGCTTGCGCGCCATCGCCGACGATCAGAAGTTGAAGATCTCGGACAAGGTGCTGTTCACGCTGGCGCGCGAAGGCGAGGGCAGCATGCGCGACGCGCAGTCTCTCTTCGACCAGATAGCAGCCGGCGCCGATGGCGCGGTCGCCGACGAGGAGGCACTGCTAGCCCTCGGCGTCGCCGACCGCTCCGCCGTATTCGACATCGCCGCTGCGATCATCGCTGGCGAACCGGCGCGCGTCGTCGAGGTGCTCGACTCGTTGCACCGCCTCGGTTGCGACATGCGGCGGCTGACGCGCGATCTGCTCGAACACTTCCGCGATCTGACCGTCGCCCACGTCAGCAAGGGGGCGCTGTTGCCCGAGCTTGCCAAAGAAGATCTCGAAGCACTGCGGGTTCAAGCCAAGGGCATCGAGCCGCGCGACGCCGACCGCTGTTTCAGGTTGCTCTTGCAGACCGACGAAGAAGTCGCGCGCGCGGCTGCGCCGAAACTGGTCCTCGAGATGGCGGTGCTGCGGCTGGCGGCGCAGGAGCCGCTGGTGCCGGTCGACGAGCTCTTGCAGCGCATCGAGGCGCTGGCTGCCGGCAACGCCAGTGGCCGCGGCAAGGCCGGGGGCAGCGGCGGCGCGCCGAGCGAGAGCGCCGCGCGTTCTCGCGCGAATGCGCCCGCCAAGACACGGCCGGCGCGCCGCGGTGCCGCCGCCGCGAGTGTGGAGACGCCGCCGGCGCCGGCCGGCGACGCCGCGCACGGCGAGCCGACGTGGCAGGGGTTCCGTGCCTTTGCCGGCGAGAGGGTGCCGACCATGGCGGCTCATCTCGCGACCTGTGAGAGCGGCGCGCTCGAGGGCAACGTTCTGACCATCGTCACGCCACCGGGGTTTCGCGCCAACTACCTCCGCGATGCGGAACGAGCGGCGCATCTACAGGAGCTGGCGTCGGAATTCTTCGGCCGGCGCATTTGCGTCTCGATCGCCGTCGGCGCCGGCGCGGCAGAGCCCGAAGCGCCGGCGAAGCCGAGCCAGGCCGATCGGGCCGAGGCGGCGCTGCGCAATCCAACCGTGCAGGCGGCAATCGAGATCCTCGGCGGCGAGCTCGCCGAGGTGCGCGAGCGCCGTTCGCGCCCAGGGGGAGAAGAGCTGTGAGCAAGGGGTTTGGTTTCGGCAACCTGATGGAGCAGGCGCAAAACCTGCAGGAAAGGCTGGCCCAGGTGCAGGAAGAAGCCGGCAAGCGCACGGTCGAGGGCTCAGCCGGTGGCGGCATGGTGGTGGCCACGGTCAACGGCCGTCTCGAGGTGCTCGATCTGAAAATCGAGCCGAGCGTCCTCGGCGGCGACGATCCGCAGATGTTGAAGGATCTAGTGATCGCCGCGGTCAATCAAGGCTTGCGCGCGGCGCAGCAACAAATGGCCGACGAGATGGGGAAGCTGACCGGTGGATTGAAGATTCCGGGTCTGTCCTAGTTGAACGGCGGGCGGCTCGAGTGAGGGGAGGATGGGATGGCGGGAGTTCCGGCGCCGCTGGCGCGGGTGATCCAGGAATTGGTCAAGCTGCCGGGGATTGGTGAGAAGACGGCGACTCGGTTGGCGTTTCACATGACCCGCGCCGCGCGCGCCGACGTCGAGGGGTTGGCCCAGTCGCTGCTCTCCCTGCGCGAGGAGCTGTACACCTGCTCGATCTGCTGCGCTCTGGCCGGGGCCGACCCTTGTGAGCTCTGTGACGATCCGCGGCGGCGCGCCGACCTCGTCTGTGTCGTCGAAGAAGCGGCGGATTTGGCCGCCATCGAGCGCTCGGGCGGTTTCGACGGGCGCTACCATGTTCTGCAGGGAACCCTGGCGCCGCTCGATGGCATCGGTCCCGACGATCTCCGCATCGCCGAGCTGGTACGCCGACTCGAGGGTGACTCGATCAAGGAGCTGATCATCGCGACCAACCCGACCGCCGAGGGCGAGGCGACGGCGATGTACCTCGCCAAGCTCACCAAGCCCTTGGGTGTTACCGTCACGCGTATCGCGCACGGCATCCCGATGGGTGGCGATGTCGAATACGCCGACCTGGCCACCCTGGGCAAAGCCCTCGAGGGCCGCCGCGAGATGTAGGACACCACCCCAGCCGGGTGCCGGCAAAATGTGGGACGCCCATTGCAGTCGCGCCCGGCCGAGGCAGGACACCCGGCGGCCGCTTTTCGGCGGAGAAAAGTCGTACTTGCGCTAGGGGGGGGCGATGTGGCAAAAGGGTGACTGAAGCTTTGGCAATTTTGGGCCTTGGCGAGGAGATGGAGGTGGCTGCGGTAGGGATCGAGGGGCCTGAGCGGAGCGGATGAATTTCGGAGGGGCTGCACCCTTTCCCCAAAACCCTGTTTGAACGCGGAATCCAATCGCATTTTTCAGGTGTTTGATTGAGCAGGTGGATGCCCGCCCGCGGCTCGTTTGACGGCCGGCAGGGCGATTTGTTTGTCCCAGTTAGACGACATGACAGGAATCATTGAAACAGGCGCTGGCTGGGCTTTCTCAAAGCAAACCATTTCAATTGTCAGTGAGGAGGTGTGGGTATGAAAAGGCTAGCCTACGGTTTGGCGGTCGCCTTGATCGGCGGAAGCCTGGCGGGAGCGCCCCAGCCGAGCGCGGCGTTTGACGGGCAGCTCTTTGGCGGTACCGACGTCGGAGTTGTCGTTCCGACCAATGCTCTGAACCGCACGAACGACGAGGGCGGATCGATCAATCCGTTTCTCGGTTACATGCTGTTCAAGCCCGAGGATCGCAGGATCAACCTGGGTCTGATGGGTCAGCTCGGTGCCTTTGGATTGTCGCGAGAGCTATCGAGGTTCAATCGCAAGAACGCCTGGGGGTTCCAGGCCGGCGCCGGGCCGCGCGTCGCCTTGCCGATCGACAACTTCGAGCTCAACGGCAGGGCCCTCGTCGGTTTGTTGACCGGACTCAACAGTGGGCCGATCAGCGATACGTCCTGGGGATTCACGACCGGTGGCGGTATCGACTACAAGCTTTCCGACAACATGAAGATCGGCGCCTTCGCTGACTTCAATCGCTTCTACCAGCGCGTGCGCATGATCGGTGACGTTCGCTACGTCAACACCGGGCTGCGTTTCACCGCCAACACGAGCCACGCCGAGGCGGCACCGCCGCCACCACCGCCGCCACCCCCCCCACCACCACCGCCGCCGCCAGCACCGGCTCCGGCCGTGGAGGAAGAGCTGGTCATTCCCGAAGTGACGAGTAGGACGATCGTCTTGCGCGGTGTGAATTTCGACTTTGATCGCTCCAACATTCGCGGCGACGCCCGGGTGATTCTCGATGAAGCGATTCGCATTCTCACCGAAGAGGGTGGAATCGCCGTCATTTCGGAGGGACACACGGACAGCGTCGGCTCCGATGCCTACAACCAGCGCCTCTCGGAGAGCCGCGCCAAGGCGGTGCGAGATTACCTGGTCAACGGTGGCATCTCCGCTTCGCGAATCTCCGTCCAGGGCTACGGCGAGAGCCGCCCGGTGGCGACCAACGAGACTGCGGAAGGTCGCGCGCAGAACCGGCGTGTGGAGCTGAGAGTGGTCGAATAGGCCCCATCGGCACAGCGCGTTTCATAGCGAAAGGGCGGAGACATTGTCTCCGCCCTTTTCATTTGCCGGCTGGCGGCGATAGTGGAGGGATGGCAGCGGCGGAGCGCACGATTCTCCACGTCGATCTCGACGCCTTCTTTGCTGCTGTGGAGGTGCGTGACGACCCCTCGTTGCGCGGCCGGCCGGTGGTGGTCGGCGGCGACCCCAAGGGTGGCCGCGGCCGCGGCGTCGTTGCCGCGGCGAGCTACGAGGCGCGCCGCTACGGCATCCACTCGGCGATGCCGATCTCGCAAGCCTATCGGCGCTGTCCCGATGCTGCGTTTCTGCGCCCGCGCGGCAGTGAATACGCCGCGACCTCAGCTCGCTTCATGGCGATCCTCGGTCGCTACAGCGATCTCGTCGAGGCGATCAGCATCGATGAGGCGTTCGTCGACGTCACCGCCAGCCTGCGTCTTTTCGGCACCGGTAAAGAGATCGCCGAGGAGATCAAACGAGTCGTCGCCGGCGAAGAACGGCTGACGGCGTCGATCGGCGTGGCACCGGTCAAGTTCGTCGCCAAGATCGCCTCCGACTTCGACAAGCCCGACGGTCTCGTCGTCGTACCCCCCGGCGGTGTCGGCGACTTTCTCGACCGCGTCGGCATCGAGTCGCTGTGGGGTGCCGGCCCGCGCGCCCTCGATCGCTTTCGCCAACTCGGTGTGTCGACGATTGGCGACGTCGCCCGCTTGCCGGTGGAAGAATTGGAAGGCGCTTTTGGCGACAAGACCGCTGCCCACTTCGCTCGTCTGGCGCGCGGCGATGACCCGCGCCCGGTGAGTCCGGGCCACGAGCGCAAATCGGTTGGCCGGGAGACGACGTTTCTCAGCGACGTCAGCGACCGCGCCCAGGTCGAGTCGACGCTGCTCAATCTCGTCGAAGAAGTCGCCCGCCGTATGCGCGGCAAGGAGCTGACCGGCCACACGGTGACGGTGAAGCTGCGCACGGCTGATTTTCAAACCCGCACCCGCCAGGGAACCTTCGCCGTCGCCGCCGATACGACGGAGCAAATCTGGCCACTGGCGCGTGAGCTGTTTCGCCGTGCCGACTCGACGAGCAAGGAGATTCGGCTGGTCGGCGTCGCCGTCTCGGGCTTCGGCGACGACGCACAGCTCTCGCTCTTCAAGCCGGCGCCGGCGAGCAATGCGCGAAAGATCGCTTCGGCGCTCGACGCGGTGGCGGAAAAGTACGGCGGTACCTTGGTGCAACGCGGGCGCGTTGCCAAGAAGAAGGAGTGAACGAGACCGCCTTCACTGCGCTGCCAGGCGCCCCCGCGCCCGCTCCAAAACGGTTGCCAGATCGCGGCTGTCGAGACGGTCGTCGCCGCTCATGAGTGGCGCCATGGGATCGCCTTCGCGATCGAGAACCTTTGCCACCGAGCGAATGTGGAAGCGCGCCGGGTCGAGTCGCTTGGTAACCTGAGACCAGCGCAGGGGCATGGACACGAGAGCGCCATCGACCGGTCTGACGCAGAGCGGCGAGGCGATCGTCTTGCCCTCGCCGTTCTGCAGAAAGTCGATGTAGACGCGATCACCGCGCTCGCGCAGCGGCCGGGCGATGGTTGCCGTGTCGGGTAGCTCGCGCGCGGCGATGCGGGCGATGATCTCGGCGAAGGTCTTGGCTTGCCCGTGGCGGATACCGGCGGCGAGGGGAACCATGACGTGCAGGCCGGCCTGACCGGAGGTCTTGACGAAATGCGGCACGGCAAAGTCGGCGAGCATCTGGTGCAGATGACGGGCGACACCGACCACGGCGGTGAACGGGGCGCCCTTGGGGTCGAGGTCGAGAACGCACCAATCGGCTTCGTCGATGCTGGCGCAGCGGGCGCTCCAGAGGTGCAGCGGTATGCAGCCGAGGTTGGTGACGTAGAGCAGGGTCTCGATGCGGTTGGCGACGATGTAGTCGGTGTCGCCGATGCGCTGGGTGTCGACCCAGGTGGGAGTAAATTCGGGTGCGTTCTTCTGAAAGAAGCTCTTGCCGCCAATGCCGTCCGGGTAGCGGGTGAGCACCAGCGGCCGGTCGCGCAGGTAAATGCGGAGAAAGGGCCAGGCTGCTTCGTAGTAGTCGAGCAGATCGCCCTTGCTGTAGCCGTCGGCCGGCCAGAAGATCTTGTCGGTGTTGGAGCGGCGAAAGCCACCGCTCGATGCGGGTGCAGCCGCCTCCTGGTGGCTGGTGCGGGCGGCTGCCGCCGGTGCCGTGCACTGCTGCCAACGACCGCTCGGATCGGCGGCCAGAAAGACCGGTTGGCGCAGGGCCCCGGAAGAGGTGACCTCGGTGTAGCGCACCTCGACCACCAGTGCCGGCGGCACGAAGCGCGCCTGGCGGGGAATCTCGAGCTCGCCGGCGGCGAACATCGGTCGCTCGACCTCGCTCTTGCTGAAAGTGTCGAGGAGGCGGGCGCGGGTTTGCGTGTCGAGCCCGCTGCCGACGTTGCCGGCGTAGCGCAGCGTTTCGCCGACATGCCAGGCGACGAGCAGCGAACCCAAATCGCGGCTGCGCTTTCCGGGTGTCCAGCCGACGACGACGAGCCGTGCCGTGCGCGGCGCCTTGATCTTGCGCCATCGTTCGCTGCGCTCGCCGCTGCGATAGGTCGAGTCGGCTCGCTTGGCGACGATGCCCTCGAGGCCGCGCGCCTTGGCGGCGGCGTAGAACCTCTCGCCGTCGCCAACGAGGTGATCGACGTAGCGCAGCGGGCCGACCTGCGGCAGGAAGGCGCGCAACAGCGCCTTGCGCGCCGTCAGTGGCAGGTGGCGCAGGTCGCAGCCACCGAGATGGAGAAGGTCGAAGGCGTACATGATGGCGCGCACGCCGGACGGGCCGCCGCCGAGCCGCTGCTGCAACAACTCGAAGGAGCCGCCACCCGATTCTTCGACGGCGATGATCTCACCATCGACGGCGAAGGTGGCGGCCGGCAGGTAGCGGGCGGCGAGGGCGATCTCGGGGAAGGTCAGCCGGTAGTCTCGCCCGCGCCGCGACAGCAGGTGGCGGGTGCCGTCACCGGTGGCGGCGAGAACGGCGCGCACGCCGTCGTACTTGATCTCGTAGAGCCAATCGTCGCGCGAAAACGGCGCGTCGACACTGGTTGCAAGCATCGGCTCGAGAGCTTCCCTCTCGAGATCGGCCGCTGTGCCGCCGGCGTCGCGGGCGGCCCTCGCCATGGCGCGGGCGCGCACGTCACCGTCGCGGCGTTGCTCGAGGTCGAGTCCCGACACGATCGAGTGCGGGTGTGTCTGCGTGATCTCGCTCTTCGATGCGAAGGCGTCGTGCTTCTTGATGAGCAGCCAGTCTTTGCCGCTGTCGCTTCGTTTCAGGCGAACCAGTGCCCAGCGGCCGCAGAGTTTGTGGCCGAAGAGCTCGAGGTCGAGCTTGCCGCGCTGCAGCGAAGCTTCCAGCGCTTCGCTCTCGTGCGAGTGGAAGATGCCGCGGTCCCAGAGGATCATCGGCCCGGCGCCGTAGCTGTCGGCCGGAATGACGCCTTCGAAGTCGGCGTAGTCGAGGGGGTGATCTTCGGTTCGCACTGCCAGGCGCTTTTCGTTCGGATCGGTGGACGGACCCTTGGGAACCGCCCAGGAGACCAGGGTGGGGCCGATTTCCAGACGCAGGTCCCAGTGCAGACTCCGCGCGCCGTGCTGCTGGACGACGAAGACATGCGCCGAAGAGAGCGGGCGATCGGCGCCGAAGGGCTCGGGTGTGTGCTTTGGATCGCGCTTGGCGTAGTAGGCGTCGAGCTCACCGGGCGGCATGGTTATCTCACAAAATCTCTTCCGCTCCAGGGGAGCGGGTGCTATGCTCCGCCGAAGAAACAGTGTTGTAAAGGGGAGAACAGATGGCTCCTAGAGCGATCTCCAGCGGTACGATCACCTTCGGACTGGTTTCGGTTCCGGTCAAGCTCTTCTCGGGCACGCAATCGAAGAGGTTGAGCTTCAATATGTTGCACGAGCCGCACAAGGCGCGGGTGCGCCAGCAGTACATCTGCTCGGCGTGTGACGAGATCGTCGACCGCAAGGACACGGTCAAGGGATTCGAGGTCAGCAAGGGCAACTACGTCGTCCTCACCAACGACGAGATCAAGGCGCTCGACGTCAAGACCGACCAATCGATCGAAATCGAAGAGTTCGTGCCCTTCGACTCGGTCGATCCGATCTACTTCGACAAGTCGTATCTGCTCGGACCCGACAAGGGCGGCGCCAAGGCGTATTCCCTGCTCATCGCGGCGATGAGGAAGTCGGGGCGCGGTGCCCTGGCGCGCTACTCGAGCCGCGGTCGCCAGCAGTTGGTTCTGTTGCGCGAGGCGCTCGACGGCCTGCTCATGCATACGCTGTTCTATGCGGATGAAGTGCGCGACTTCACAGACATCGAGCGCGGCCCGGAGGGCAAGGCGAAGGACGGTGAGCTCGACCTCGCCATCCAGTTGCTCGATCAGCTCACCAACGACGAGTTCGACCCCGAGCGCTACGAAGACGAGTACCGCAAGCGCGCGCTCGAGCTCATCGAGCAGAAAGCGGCCGGTCAGGAGATCGTCACGTCGCCGGGCGAGCCGCCGAAGGGGCAGATCATCGATCTCATGGAGGCCCTCAAGGCGAGTCTCGATCAGGCGAGCGGGGCGACAGAGCGCAAGCCGCCGGCCAAGAAGTCGAGCGCCAAGCGCGCCAAGAAGGACGAGGCGGTCGGTGACGGGTAGTGCGGTCTTGCCGGGGATCGGCGAATCCTGCTACTAGCCTTTGATGTGAACGCATCGTCGATGACCGATGCGCGAGGAGGGTTGGCATGAGCCCGCAAGGGACCGGGTCTGCCGAAGCGGAAGAGGTGGGGAAGAGCGCGGCCGAGCGCTATCGGACGGTCGACGTCGCGCGCATTCTCGGAGTGTCGCCGTCGTCGGTTCGCCGCATGGTGCACGCCGGCCACTGCGAACCCGGCCGGCACGGGCGCGCCTATCGATTCGCCTTTCAGGATCTCGTGCTGCTGCGCACGGCGCGCGGCCTGGCCAAGAACATCCCACCGCAGCGTGTGCACCGCGCTCTGCGCGAGCTCAAAAAGCAGTTGCCTGAGGCGCGGCCGATGTCGGGTGTGCGCATCTATACGGAGGGCGGTCAAGTGGTGGTGCGCGACCGCGATACGGTGTGGCAACCGGAGAGCGGCCAACAGGTGTTTCACTTCGCCGAGCCCGAAGCGCCGCCGGTGGCGAAGGTCGTCGAGACGAAGAATCGGGTCAAGCGAGAGGACACCCAGTCGGCGAAGGATTGGTTCGACTACGCGCTTCTCATTGAGCAAGAAGATCCCGACGGTGCGCGGCGCGCCTACGAACGCGCCCTCGAAATCGATGCGAGCATGACCGATGCCTACACCAATCTCGGTCGCCTGGTGCACGAAGGCGGCGACCCGCGCGGCGCGGCGAAGTTCTACAGCGAAGCGTTGCAGCGTTCCCCCGACGACAGCCTCGCCCACTACAACTTCGCCATTGCCTGTGAAGACGTGGACGATCTCGAGCAGGCGCGTTCGTCGTACCAGCGGTCGCTCGAGATCAATCCGAACTTCGCCGACGCCCACTACAATCTCGGCCGCGTCCTCGAGCGCCTCGGCGCCCGCGACGAAGCGCTCAAGCACCTCCTCGCCTACCGCCGCCTCAACGACGCGTAGGGCGTTGGGTCAGGCGCGCTTCTGCACGTACTCGGTGCAGAGGTAGCCGCAGGTGTGGCCGATGAAACGGCCGATGTCTTCATTGATGATGCGTTCGCCTTCCGGCGAGTCGAACATCTCCTCGCGCAGCGAACGCAGCGAAGCGAAGGTCAGCTCGGCGATTCCATCGAGCTCGGGTGACTCGTCTGCCAGCTTGCGGTCGACGACGTTGGCGACGTAGCGGATCAAGCCCTTGTGGTGTCGCAGGGCGAGGGGTTTGTGACGCTGTAGCCAGTGGTCGGCGAATTCCCGGTGCGACATGCCGTCGCGGCGGCGCACCGGGCAGATCATCTTGACCGCTTCGTGGCGCCGGCCGAGCGGTGCCGGCACTGCCAGCTCTTTGTTGACGTGCTCGGTCGTCACATAGGCATTGGCGCCACCCATGAAACGAGCGACGTCGGCGTGGACGATCTTCTCTCCCGCGGCGGAGTCGTAGAGTCGCTGGTCGTAGTCGGCAAAGGTGTCGAAGGAGAGCTCGCCGACGCTGTCGTAGCCCGGCTCGCCGGCGGGGACGTGATCGACGATGTTGACGACATAGGCGCGCATCGTCGGGTGGTGCCGCAGCGCCAGCGGCACATGGTCGTCCAGCACCATCCGCACATAGTCGTCGTGCCCAACCCCATCGCGGCGCCGGCAGAAGAAAATCATCTTGATCACGTTGGTGCCCTCCCGATCCTCGCCGTTTCTCGCGTTGTCCGGCCGTTCAGAGGAGACTCGACGAGCTCGATGGTCAGCCGTAGGACGTAGCCGGGACCTCGTAGCACGAACTCTCCGATGCTGTTGTCCTGAGGATTCCAATCGGTGGAACCGAAAACTCGGACGGATTTGCCGCCGATGCTCTCGAAAGTGACCGATAAACTCCCCGAGTCGTTCAACGTCAAGAACCCGAGGTACCCCCTTCCGCCGGCGATGGAACCAAACTCGAAATCGATGACGTTGAGGTCGATACCATTTGGTCGGTATTCCTCGGCAAGCGTGACCGTCATCGTACCTTCCGCACCCTCGCCGTTGACGCTCCCCGCGAGGAGATAGGTGCGGCGTGGTTTTGGCGTCGCTGCGATTGTCCGGGCGGGTGTCGGAGTAGAGCTCGCTGTCGAGGTAGGAGGCGGCGTGGCTGTTGGCCTTTGGGACGATGTTGCCTGCACTGTGCGGGGCGTCGTGGCCCAAGTCGTCGTAGGGCTCGGATGTATGGGGCATCCGGATAGTGCCGCCCCGACTCCCTCGATCAAGTCAGGGATGGACACGACGCTATCCCTGTCGACATCGGCGTAGGGGCAGTCGGACAACGGCGACCGATCGAGAGCGATTGCGACGCCGTCGACGAGCTCCGCGACAGAGACGCGACCGCTGTCGTCGCAATCGAGAGGGCAAAAAGACCGCGTCGTACGGTCTGCGACGACGGCCACCTCTGCGGCGGAGGGATTAGAGAGCACGGCCGATAGCAGCAGTGGCAGAAGTGATTTCACCAATTGGCCTTGGCGCAGTGTACGAGAAGCGCGCTTGTCCATGGTCGTCTGCAATGCTAGACCGACTTTCATTGCATTGCGAGAGAATCGCCGAAGCGGACGTTCGTTGACGATGCCAAGAATGGTGGCAAATCCATCGCGGGGCTATGACGAAAATCGCAATCACATTGCAAAGAAAGAGCCCCCTCGATCCATGCCGCAAGTCTGCCCCCAATGCCCTCTACCTGAACTCCGTGTTCGTTAGAGTTTCGTCGAACTTGGAAACGGACACCAGCTCAGCGATGCACGGATCGCCGCGATGATCTCAGAGATTGAGACCTTTCGATCATAATCGAGATCGCTCGCTGAACACACGGCGTCACGAATGGTACCGAGTGTGATGCCAACAGAGCGTGTGAGTTCGGCAACTGACACATCTCCGCTTCCGTTGCAGCCACCTGGACAGGCTGTGAGGGGGCGTGGAGAGAGGTCGACCAAACCTCAGGGAAAAGGCCCATGAAAACGGAGCAAGCCAGAGTCCACGCGATACGAGGCCAGGCCGAAGCTGCCAACTGGAAGAGTTGGTCGTCATGGTGAGTGATGCTGGTACGAGCGTGGGGGCTCGCTTGACACAGGCCGATCGAAAGCAGCACTGTAACGGTCGTGCAGCCGCGTCCATTTGGTCTTGCGAGCGCCTATTTGTTGTTCGCAGTGATAGCCGTCATCGTTGGTGTCGCGGCGGTGATTCCGGCCGCCCGACGCGTGAGACTGCCATTGTGGCGATTGTTTCTTGCTGAGGCGATTTTCGCTGGAGCCGGCCTAACTGGCGCGCTCCTCTACAACCTCGTCGAGTCCGGAGCGCTTCATCAGTTTGGATGGCGTGCATACTCCGCCAGTGGAATGCGCTATCCAGGAGGAGTCCTCGGGATCATCTTGCTTCTTCCTGTTGTCCGCTTGGTTTTGCCGCGCCACCTTTCGCTTGCGGCCTTCTTGGATTTGGTCACGATCGGAGCGGCGTTCGCGATGGCTAGCAACCGCGGAGGGTGTTTCTTGATGGGTTGCTGCTATGGAAACAGGTCGTCCCTGCCGTGGGCTCTCAGCTATTCGCCTACGAGTCAGGTGGCTCGCCACCATGCGTTGCAGGGATGGATCGAGGCCGGCTCATGGAGTCTCCCCGTCCAACCACTTCACATTTACTTCGCCGTCGCGTCATTCAGTGTCGGAGTCTTTCTCGCATGGTATCATCGCCGCAAGTCCTTCAGTGGAGAAGTCGCACTCTTGTACCTAGTGCTACATGAAGGGTCGAAGGGGCTACTGGAGTTCGGTAGGGGGTCTCTGGTGTCACACTCAGTAGTCCACTTGCGTGTTGCGGGCCTCTCACTGGCTGCTACCGGATTGTTGCTATGGACCGCGCGGCGCAATGGAATGCTCAAAGGTCTATTTCCAGCGCTTCTACGTCACTCCATGGAATGAAGCGCATGTCGGGTATTGCGTCGCGACTCTTGCTGAGTGCTCTCGCGATGATGGGGTGCCAAACACGCGAGTTTTCATCGCGCGAGTCTGAGTCTGCATCAAGCGGGAAGAATCATCTGCCAGGCTACGTTGGATCTGCGAAGTGTGCGCAGTGTCACGAGGCTGAGTACCGTGTTTGGTCGAGGTCTCTGCACGCGGCAGCTCTGCGCCCCATGGAACTGCCGGGTGTGAGTGCTGTGTTCGATGGGGAGTGGCGGGAATTTGGTAGCACGCATGTGCGCCCGATACGCCAAGACGGTCAAGCGATCCTCGAGTTGCGAGCCGCGGAAGGAACTCCGATTAGCTCTCATCCTTTGCGATACGTTCTGGGTCGCGACGAGATCGAACAATTTGTGATCGCTGGGAAGGACGGCGGCTACCAAGCGCTCCCGGCCGGCTACGATGCAGAGCAGGGCGAATGGTTTGACATTTTTCCGGGGAGCCCAGATAGGCGCAATTGGAATTTCTGGGCTAACCCGGGAATGACCGCCAACAGCCAGTGTTTCGCTTGTCACGTGACTGGTTACCGGAAGGGTTGGGTTAACGCTGAAGCTCGTTATGAAAGTTCCTGGGTGGAGCCAGGTGTCGGCTGCGAGGCGTGTCACGGTCCGGGGCTGGAACACACCTTGTCAGTGAACGCCTCTAGGCCCGTTGCCGACCCCTATGGAGGGTATTCAGATCCGACCGTTGCGGCTGAATCTTGTGTCCCCTGTCACAGCAGGCGCACTGAGGTGGCACCGGCATTCGAGCAAGGGATGAATCTCTACGATCATTTCGATTTTGAGGTGCTCGATACGGAGACATTCGCCGCTGACGGTCAGGCGGTTGCCGAAGCATTCGAGTGGACTTCGTTTCGGATGAGCTTAATGGCCCGCCGCGGCGTTGGGTGCCAGGATTGCCACCGGCCGCACGATGGTGAGTTGACGACGCCGGGAGATGAACTGTGTTTAGGATGTCACACGTCGGAGTTTGCGTCGGCGACGCATACCCACCACGACCCAGCGACTGCGGGTGCTCGTTGTGTTGGATGCCATATGCCCGAGGTATTCTTCATGGAGCGTGACGGCCGTCGTGACCACCGCTTTCCGCGACCCGCTCCGGAGACGTCGCGATTGTTGGGGATTCCTGACCCGTGTCTGCGATGCCATGTGGGTCGCAGTGCAGGCTGGTCTGCGGAACATGTCGGACGCTGGTATGGTCCTTCGAGTAGTGCGCGCGAGGAGACTCACCGCGCTGCGCTTGCTATCATGGCCGGTCGGCAAGGGGATGAGGCGGCGGTGCCCGATCTGATTGTGCTTCTTCAGTCGAGCGACGATCCGGTATATCGGGCCAGTGCCGCGCGTTTGCTCGCGGCCTTTCCGGTTCCATCGGTTCGCGAAGCACTGATTGTGGCGGTGCTCGACAAGGACCCGCTTGTGCGAGCCGCGGTTGCGGAGGCGCTTGGGGCGACTAGGAACATGGACAACCGGGCAGCACATGCATTGATAGATTTGACCAAGGCACCGGAGCGGTTGGTTAGAGTCGAAGCGGCCTTCGCGTTGCGTGGCATCGATCGCGAAGCTCTCTCTGCGTCTGACAAGAAGCGGCTGGAGTTGGCCGATGCCGAATGGTTGGAGGCGCAGGACTTATCATCCGACGGCCCTGCTTCCGGCCACAACAAAGGAATATACTTCACTGCCCGCGGCGATACGGCCCGTGCGGAGGCGGCTTACCGTGCGGCGATCGATCGCTGGCCTGGAGTGGTTGAGACCCGCCACAACCTGGGCATGCTCCTTGTTGATTCCGGTCGTATCGAGGAGGCGGAGAAGGAGTTCGTTGCTGCGCTCGATTGGGAACCCGAATGGCCACCAGCGGCATTTAGCTTGGGGCTTCTGTACGGGCAACGTGGTCAGTTGGAAGAGGCCCTTGCGATGCTGCAGGATTGCGTGCGTCAGAATCCTAGATACCCGCGGGCGCTCTACAACCTTGGAGTCCTCTATGGGCAGCTGGGCCGGCGGGCCGAGGCGGTGCGGGTTCTCGAGGCCGCAGCTACGCATCCGGATTCGCGCCGAGATGCACTCGATGCGCTGGCTCAATTGAGCGGATAGCTCGCGATGGCTTTCGGCGGGGGGGCAGTCTGCCGATCGGTTTGGGCGAGTTTCGTTGGGTTGCTTGATGTTTATTTAGGCAGGGCTTCTCGTCATGCAGCAATAATCAATCTGACGCGCTGGGCTTGTTTGATGTCGTTTGATTTGTCGGGTTGCGGTTTGGTAGCTTGATCGCGCTTTTTTGCTTCTGTAGATCGGAGGGGAATAATGGCCCGCGCCCAGATTGCATGCCCAACGGTATTCGTAGCTGGGATTACGCTGCTTTGGTGCCTCGCCCCTGGAGTGGTTTCAGCCACTGTTGCCCGTTGCGAGGCAGTCCCCCAGACTGGCGGCTACGAGCCGGCGAGATCCGATTGTTGCCAAGCGGCGGGGCTCGACTGTACCGGCAAGGCCTCTCACGGTGAACGCAATGTGATCGTGGCTGTGATGGACGATCATGGCTATTGCCAGAATGGCTTTCTGGGAGGTCGGTGCGTTCGCGACAAAGCCTGCGCACAGAAGGTTTGCACGACCGATCCCTCTCAAGCGTGTAGCGACGCGAGCGAGTGTCCGACCGGCGGATGTGGTGAAACTCCGGAGTGTAACGTCGAAGCGAATTGCCTTGCCGCCGAGATTTGTGCGGAAGGAGTTTGCTCACCGGCGGCTCCTTGCACGGGCAACTTCCAGTGTGCTCGGGGAGTCGGAACATGCTTAGCGGGCACTTGTAGTGTCTCCTCGGCGCCGTGCTCGATGCATAGCGATTGCCCGGCTAGCGAGACCTGCGAGCGAAACTGTGAGCTGAGTGGGTTGCCTTGCTCGCGTGATATGGATTGTAACGACGTCTGCCAGAATGGCTCATGTACCCTTACTCCCGAGCCGTGTTCGCGAAACTCGGACTGCCCCGACTCGCAGTCATATGAGTGTGCATCGGGCACGGCGCCGTTGCGGCTGAACGACGTATCTTGCCGCTATAGAGAGCCGGGCGATTTGAATTGGGAATACGACAGGCAGAGCGATTTGACAGAAAAGGGAAAACAAACAGTCTTTACGCCGCGGCTCGACCAGCTTGCTCGGGAGGGGGCGGTGTTCCCGCGGGCGCGCTCAGGTGGTGAGATATGCACGACCGGGCGCGCCGCTATTATGATGGGGCGCTGGATGCGACATCGCAACGGTATAGCCGCGAATGGCGGGAACAGCGTCCGAGAATGCCGCGACGCTCCGATTGGTTGTTCCCCTGATGGCGGCACGCCGTCTGAATGCGCCAACTTTGGTGTCGATTGTGACAAGACCCATTCCATCGCATGGTGGCTCGAGAATCATGTTCCGGGCGACCCTCTAACAATTGCGGCGGGTAAGCTGCATTTCGCCAACGCGAGCGTCAATAGTTTTGAAGCGGCCGTGCAGAATTCGAACGAGCCGTCGTTCGGCAAGTTCCACTGTCTTGACGGGTCTAATTGCGAGAGTGCGCTGGATGCCGGGCTAGTACCGAACGAGATCCTCTGTCGCTCGGGCTGCCCCGAGCGCAAACGTAGCGTCGCCGAAATCATGGACGAGGTTGATTACGAGATCGTCAACGATGAACTCGATGCGCCGTTGTTTCTCTGGTATGCGCCGGTAATCCCGCATGCGCCCGGCGGTACAGACTATTTCGACAACCTCTACGGTGCAGGTTCCTTGGATGATGGTCAGAAACACCTGTCTCGGACCTCGTGGTTCGACGCCGGCCTGGAAGGCCTAATCGATGAGTTCAAGAATTCGTGCGTTTGTGGGCCGAGCGGACAGCCGGAATCGCTGTATGACAGGACCGTCGTGATGGTGATGCCCGATCACGGTTACCTAATGAATAGGGCGAAGGGTGGTGGCGGTGATGCGGTGGAGAACGCTCATCGCCATGCTCTCATTGTCAACGCCCCAGAACACCGCAATGGGCAGGCAGCGCCAAGGGTGTTTGACGAGACCAGTCAGTTCGCCGCAGCGCAAGACATTCTTCCCACAGTATTGAGTTACGCTGGTGTGAGCAATCCCGATGCGTTGGATGGCTATTCGCTTAACACGAACTTGCGTCCCTTCGTGGAAGGTGCATCCCAGGGCCTAGTCCGTGATGTTTTCTATGCCCATGCGAACGACTCCGGGTCCTTCAACGGTGTGAGCTGGAAAAAGGCTTATATGATACCGAGCCCGGGCGTTCTCGGGCTTTGTCTCACTACGAATACACCGAACCTATCCCATGCGCAGCCGTGCCTGACCGATGCTGACTGCCCGGGTGAAGGTACGGGAAGCTGCGACCACGCAGGCAAACGCTGCATCAACGACCCGACTCAGCGTTGTACGGAGGACGCCGAATGTGGATCGTGTGGGAGCGGTTCGACTTGCGATGTGGACCCATTAACATCGTTCGCAGAGTTCGACGGCGAGCCGTGTGCGGATGGTGCTGATTGTGTACCCGAAGGTTCTTGTCGCCCGGCGATGCTAAAAATCTATCAAAAAGGCGGGGAGGGGACTCGCTTCGTTAGTGAACTCTACGATCTCAATTGGGATCCTGATCAGCAATCAAACCTGCTCAAAGGTACGCGGGATCCGGACTATCTTGCGCCTCAGGACCTCGGCAGCGATCCGGAATGTATAAATCCACCGTCAACTCTGGCCCAGAAGATGGACTGTTGTATGCTAGAATTTATGAGTCTGCGCTCGGACAATGACCTTTGGTGTGCCGAAAATCACGAGTGTCCGGCCGAGTTACGTGGCGGATGGGTAGAGAACACAGAGCCGGGGTGTGCAGCCTCACCGTAAGCTGAGCACCTGAGCAGTCAAGACTCCGTAGATGGCGCCGGCGTCGTCTGTCAGCGTCAGCGACGGAACCGTCTTCGGCCTTACTTCAGGTGTGGTTGATCCCCAATGCGGATGCATCATCCGGACGCCAGCAGCCATGCCGCCGCGACGCTGAGGGCGGCGGCGATGCCGATTCCTCGATCGGTGTCGGACGCGAACGGTCGGTTTCGCAGGTGAGCGAAGGCGAAGCCGATGCCGGCGCCGCAGAGGAGTCCGAGGGTGTGGGCGGTGACGTCGGTTTGCGGCGAGGCGCCGAGCATGGCGAGGATGGCGACGGCGGCGCCGAGGGGGCGGATGCGGCGCCACAGGGGTGTCGTGTCTGCGGCGCGGATCTGCAATCCGCCGAGCATGCCGACAGCGGCGAAGACGGCCGTCGATGCGCCGATGCCGTTGTAGGTCGCGCTGCGTGATAGGCCGCTGATCAGGGTGGCGAGGGCGCCGCCGCCTACTGTCAGCGCGACGGCGGTGCCGCCGCCGAGCAGGCGGCTGAGTGGTGAGAGGAAGAGCAGGGTGGAGAGGGTGTTGGAAGCGACATGGCCGGCGTCGGCGTGCAGCGTCAGCGCCGTGAAACAGCGCCAGAGCTCGCCGCTGCGGATGTCGGCGGCGCTGGCCGAGCCGTTGCGCTGCCAGTAGGGGTCGCCGGAGAAGAACATGTGCGCGATGAGCAGCACGCTGGCGGCGATCCAGGCGGCGTTGCTGCTGCCGGCGTCGCTGTCCCAGGCCGGGGTGGCGCGCTGGCGGCGCTCGCGGTCGTAATCGGCGAGCGCCTCCACCGCCTGCGATGCCACGGCGACGTCGACGGCGAGCACGTGCGATCCCGCCGCCTGCCACGATGAATGCGGTATGTCTGCGGCGCTGAGCACCAGAGCCCATTCGTTGAGTACCCTCTGGTCGCGCGTCGTGCGGATCTCGGTGGTGGGCATCGCACAACATTGTTGCCTGGGCGCGGCGCTTCTGCCATCGTTTCGGCCGGGAAAGGGGAATCTTCCATGATGCGAGCGGTTCTTGCGCTGGTCTTCGCCTTGGCGAACGCGGCGATCGCGAATGGGGCGATCATCAACGTGCCCAACGACCACGCGACGATCCAGGCGGCGCTGAACGTCGCCGTCGCCGGCGATACGGTCGAGGTCGAGACGGGCGTCTACAACGAGAAGCTCACCTTTCCCGCCAGTGGCTCGGCTGGCTCGCCGATCGTGCTGCGCGCCAAGGCGGGTCATACCCCGGTCGTCGACGGCACCGGACTCTCGGCCGGCAGCCTCGGCGGTCTGATCTACATCGAGGATCGATCCTACATCGACGTCGACGGCCTGGAGATTCGCAACCTCGTCGCTTCCGGTCCGAGCGAGTTTCCCGCCGGGATCTGGGTGCGCGGCCAGTCGAACAACATCAACCTGTTGAACAACGTCGTTCATCACATCGAGAACAACGGCTGCGGCAACTGCGGTGCGCACGGCATCGCCGTCTACGGCACGAGCGGGGTATCGTCGATCCACGACATTCTCATCGATGGCAACGAGGTGCGCGACTGCGTTCTCGGCTGGAGTGAAGCTCTGGTGCTCAACGGCAACGTCGAGAATTTCACCGTCTCCAACAACAGTGTTCACGACAACAACAACATCGGCATCGACATGATCGGTTTCGAAGGGGAGTGCGGCGGCTGTCCGGACAGCCTGGACCGCGCGCGCGATGGCGTCGTCAGCGGCAACCTGGTCTACAACATCGACTCTTTCGGCAACCCCGCCTACGGCAGCGACCGCTCGGCCGATGGCATCTATGTCGACGGCGGTACTCGCATCGTCATTGAGGGCAATACGGTGCACGATGCGAACATCGGGATCGAGATCGCCAGTGAGCACTCGGGCAAGGCGACCACTGAGATCACCGTGCGCAACAACTTCGTCTACGACTGCCACGTCACCGGTGTGGCGATGGGTGGCTACGATACCAATCGCGGCAGCACGGAGGATTGCAACGTCGTCAACAACACTCTCTACAACAACGATACCGACCAAACCGGCTCCGGCGAGATGCTGGTGCAGTTCGACACGCGCAACAACGTCATCGAGAACAATCTGCTCTTTGCCGGTTCGCAAAACGTCTTCATCGCCAACGACTTCGCGCAGAACACCGGCAACACGGTCGACTACAACCTCTACTATTCGAGCGGCGGCGCGGCGAGCTCGGAGTGGACCTGGAAGGGGACGAGCTACACCGGATTCGCCAATTGGCAGGCGGCGACCGGCAATGACGCCAACTCCTCCTTCGCCGATCCCTTGCTCGTCAGTCCGGCGACCGGTGACCTGCACCTGACCGCATCGTCGCCGGCCGTGAACGGCGGTGATACCTTGCCGGCGGCGACGATTGGCACGGTCGATATCGACGGTCACGCTCGGGTGAACGGCCTTGCCGTCGACGTCGGAGCGGACGAGCTGACCGAATGCGGTGACGGCAACCTCGACCTCGGCGAGGAATGCGACGACGGCAACCTCGTCGACGGCGACGGTTGTGACTCCAATTGCACGATCACTGCCTGCGGCAATGCGATCGTCACCGCTGGTGAGCAGTGCGACGACGGCAACACCGCCGCTGGCGACTGCTGTTCGGCGACCTGTGCGTTCGAAAGCTCCGGCGCCACTTGTGACGACGCCGACGCGTGCTCGCACGACGATGTCTGCGACGGTGCCGGCTCGTGCAGCGGGACGTTGGCGCCCGCCGCGAGTTGCAAGGTCAGCACGGTGAGCGGCAAGGCCAAGCTGATTCTCAAAAACAAGGACAACGACAAGGGCGACAGGGTCGTCTTCGTGCTCAGCAAGGGGGAGCAGACGCTGTTGGCCGATCTCGGCGACCCGACCAGCACCACCGACTACGAGCTCTGCGTGTATCAGCCGGCCGGGTTGTTGCTCGGCCGCAGTGCGCCGGCGGGAAGCAAATGGTCGGTCATCAACCCGGGGTATCGCTACAAGGACAAGAGACGGGTGCCCGACGGTGTGCAGGTCGCCAAGGTGAAGACCGGTGATGCCGGCAAAGCGAAAGTCATCTTCAAAGGCAAGGGAAGCAACCTGGCCATGCCGGCACTCGGAGTGACGCTGCCGTTGACGGCGCAGTTGCACAACAGCGACGGTGTCTGCTGGTCGGCGACGTTCTCGACGGCGATCAAGAACGAAGTGGAGATCTTCAAAGCGAAGAGCGATTGAACGAGACGCAGGCGCTCGCGAGCGACCTTCGCTACCAGCCCCGACAGCATCCACCCCGCGCACATCGAACGTGACGGCGGTCCAAGGCGAAGTACCGTCAGGCTCGTCGGCGACTCGCCCTCGCCGAAATGGTTGGCGTCGTTTGGGGCGGTGGCTCAGTCGATCAGGCGGCGCCAGGAGGCGCGGGTGAACTCTCGGTGCAGGGTCTGGATGTGAGACACTGAGATTTCTTTCGGGCACACGGCTTCGCATTCGCCTTCGTTGGAGCAGGGGCCGAAGCCTTCCTCTTCCATCTGCTCGACCATGGCGAAGACGCGGCGGTTGCGCTCCGGTTGGCCCTGCGGCAGCAGCGACATTTGCGTGACCTTGGCGCCGACGAAGAGAGATGCCGAGGCGTTCTTGCACGCCGCCACGCAGGCGCCGCAGCCGATACAGGCGGCGGCGTCCATGGCGCGATCGGCGTTGCCCTTGGGAATCAGCATCTCGTTGGCGTCGACGGCGCTGCCGGTGTCGATCGAGACGTAGCCGCCAGCCGACTGGATGCGGTCGAAGGCGGAGCGGTCGACGACGAGATCCTTGACGACGGGAAACGCGGCGGCGCGCCAGGGTTCGACGGTGACCGTATCGCCGTCGTTGAAGTGGCGCATGAAGAGTTGGCACGCCGTCGTCGCGCTCTGCGGGCCGTGTGCGACACCACTGATGACCATGCCGCAGGAACCGCAAATGCCTTCGCGACAGTCGGAGTCGAAGGCGATGGGATCGATGCCCTGCTTGACGAGATCGTCGTTGACGACGTCGAGCAGCTCGAGAAAGGACATGTCGGGCGAGACGTTGCGCGCCGTGTATTCGACCAGATCGCCGCCGCTTTCGCGGTTGGGTTGACGCCATACGCGAAGCTTGATCGTCATCGACTCCATCTTCGTCACCCTTACTTGTAGCTGCGCTGTTTCACTTCGGCGAAGTCGAAGGTCAGCGCTTCCTCGTGCAGTGTCGGTTCCCCGTCACCGTTGTATTGCCAGGCGGCGACGTAGGAGTAGCGTTCGTCGTCGCGCTTGGCCTCACCCTCGTCGGTTTGGCTCTCCTCGCGGAAGTGGCCACCGCAGGACTCGCCGCGGTGCAGGGCGTCGCGGATGAGCAGCTCGGCGAACTCGAGATAGTCGGCGACGCGCAGGCCGTGTTCGAGGTTCTTGTTGAGATCATCCGCCGCACCGGCGACTTTGACGTCGCGCCAGAACTCTTGGCGCAGCGTCCGCACCTCCTCGAGCGCTTCTTTCAAACCCTGCTCGTTGCGCGACATGCCGACCTTGTTCCACATGATCTTGCCGAGGTCGCGGTGGAATTCGAGAACGGTTTTCGTCCCGTCGACGGCGAGAATCGAGTCGATACGCTGGCGGACTTCTTTCTCCGCTTCGTCGAAGGCGGCGTGGTCGGTGGCCACCGGACCGTTCTCGGCGTTGGCCAGGTAGTGGGCAACCGTGTAGGGGGCGACGAAGTAGCCGTCGGCGAGCCCTTGCATGAGCGCGCTGGCGCCGAGACGGTTGGCACCGTGGTCGGAAAAGTTGGCTTCGCCGAGAACGTGCAGCCCGGGTAGGTTGCTCATCAAGTTGTAGTCCACCCAGAGGCCGCCCATGACGTAGTGAACGGCCGGGTAGATGCGCATCGCCTTTTCGACGTAGACGTCGTCGCCGGTGATGCGTTCGTACATCTGAAAGAGATTGCCGTAGCGCTCGGCGATGACCTTGGCGCCGTGGCGCTCGATGGCGTCGGAGAAATCCAGGTAGACGGCACGGCCGGTGGCGCCGACGCCGCGCCCCTCGTCGCACACCGACTTGGCGTTGCGCGAAGCGACGTCGCGCGGCACCAGGTTGCCGAAGCTCGGATACTTGCGCTCGAGAAAGTAGTCGCGCTCGGCCTCGGGAATCTGCTGCGGCGAGCGCTCGTCGCCTTTCTCTTTCGGCACCCAGACCCGGCCATCGTTGCGCAGGCTCTCGCTCATCAGCGTCAGCTTGGACTGAAATTCGTCGCTCTGCGGGATGCAGGTCGGGTGGATCTGTACGTAGCAAGGGTTGGCCATGTAGGCGCCGCGCTTGGCGCAGCGCCAGGCCGCCGTGACGTTGGAGTTGCCGGCGTTGGTCGACAAGAAATAGATGTTGCCGTAGCCACCGGTGCAGAGCAGCACGGTGTCGGCGGCGTAGCGCTCGAGCTCGCCGGTTTCCAGGTTGCGCGTGATGATGCCGCGCGCCGCGCCGTCGACGAGAACCAGATCGAGCATCTCGCGCCGCGTGTACATCTGGACCTGGCCGCGTTCGACCTGCCGCATCAGCGACCCATAGGCGCCGAGCAGGAGCTGCTGGCCGGTCTGACCGCGCGCGTAGAAGGTGCGCGACACCTGCGCACCGCCGAACGAGCGGTTGGCCAAGGTGCCGCCGTACTCGCGGGCAAACGGCACTCCCTGCGCCGCACACTGATCGATGATGTCGGCACTGACCTCGGCCAGGCGGTAGACGTTGGCCTCGCGGGCGCGGTAGTCGCCGCCCTTGATGGTGTCATAGAACAGTCGATAGACCGAATCGCCGTCGTTCTTGTAGTTCTTGGCGGCGTTGATTCCCCCTTGTGCGGCAATGCTGTGCGAGCGTCGCGGACTGTCGAGGATGGTGAAGGCGAGGACGTTGTAGCCCATCTCGCCCATCGTCGCCGCCGCCGACGCCCCGGCCAGGCCGGTGCCGACGACGATGACCGTGTGCTTGCGCCGGTTGGCCGGCGCGACCAGGCTCATCTCGAACTTGTGCCGCTCCCACTTGGTCTCGAGCGGACCGGCGGGCACTCTTCCTTCTAGGGTCACTGTCCGCCTCCCATCATGAACACCGCGATCGGAATGACCAGGAAACCGCCGGCGAGCAACACCGCGATGACTTGCCCGGCGCGGCGCAGCTCTTTCTTGTGGGTGATGCCGAGAGACTCGAGGGCCGAGCCGAAACCGTGCCAGAGGTGGAACCCGAGGATCGCCATGGCGACGACGTAGAAGCCCACGAGCATGGGGTTTTGAAACTCTTCGACGACCAGGCGGTGCAGATCGCGGATACCGCCGGCGCCTTCGTAGTAGGTGCCGAACTTGAACCCGATGATGTGCAGCGGCACGAAGAGCAGGAAGAAGACGCCGCTGAAGATCATCGTGGCCGAGGCAAAGCTCTTGTTGCTTGCGCCGCCGGCCCAGCGGTCCTCTCGGTATCCCTGCGGTCGCGCCGCGCGGCCTTTCACGGTCACCAAGATGCCGGAGACCAAGTGGAGGATGAAGAGCGCCAGCAGTCCCGCCTCGGCGAGATAGATGAGCGGGTTGGAAGTGAGGGCGTGGCTGTATTCGTTGTACGCTTCGGCGTCGACCAGGATGAGCAGATTGGCGGCCAGATGGGTGACCAGGAAGAGCAAGAGCAGCAAGCCGGTCAGAGCCATGGCTACCTTGCGCCCGATCGACGAAGTCAGAAAGCTCGCAACCGCGGACATCTCAACCCCCTCCTTTCTCGTTGCCACCGGTTTGGCCGCGGGCAAATGCTACCATTCGCCATACTAATGCCACTCGGATCTCGGCTTCACTTCGCCTAAAAATACCGCCCGCACTGGATTTATCAAGCACGCCAACCTCGTCGCCGAGTTCTCTGCCGACTACGCGCGGATCAGCTGTTGAAAGAGCTCGGCTTGCGGTCGGTCGAGTGTCAGCAGGTGGCGAGTGTGCAACAGCGCGGAGAAGATGAGGTGAGCGTCTACCCACCCGATTCCTCGTACCGGCTTGGACAGCGTGCGAAAGAAATCGGCGACTTCCGCGTGGGGCTCGACCGGCAACATTTCCACCCCGGCGAGGATTTGATCGGTGGGTGCGCCGGCAAGGAGAAGCTCTCCTTCGACGAATGGATGGCTGGCCACGTCACCGCCTTCGAGGGCGGCAATCAACTCCCGGTGGCCGCCCTTCGTCTTCAGGTGCGCCACCCATATCGACGTATCAGCGAGGATCACCGCGCTTTGGAATTGCCCCGGCTCATGCGACGCCGTGGCGGCATCTCGATGTCTGGCATCGATCCACCCAGCGCAATCGCTCGCCGGCGCGCGGCGTTGTCTATCAAGGCCCTGAGCCCGCGCTCGACGAGTGCTTTGTTGGTCGTCGCACCAGACACTCGCCGGGCCTCTTGCCAGAGCTCATCGTCAACGCTGATCGTGGTCCGCATGGCATCAGAATAGATATATCAAGGCATCACTACAAGTGCCTCTCTTGCTCTGTTTCCGTTGCTCGCCCGGGACCTGCGGTTGCCTGCATGGCGGTCTCACCGTATTCTCCGCTCCCCGGAGGTCGGACATGGCGAAACAGGTTGGCAAGAGCAGGGGAAATGTAGTCATGTGCAGTGTCGCGGCGGGTTTCATTGGCCTGGCGCTCGCGTTGGCCGTGGCCGCTGAGGCGGAACCGGCGAAGCGCGAGAAGGTGACGTCGGGGTCGTGGTCAATGACCCTGCCGCTCGGCTTGCAGGCCGACGCCGCGTACATTCCGGAAGAAAATCCGATGAACGAAGGCAAGGTGGAGCTCGGCCGGCTACTCTACTTCGACCCGCGTCTATCGAAGGACGACACCATCGCCTGTGCGAGCTGTCACATCCCGCACCACGGTTTCACGGATCCGGCGCGCTTTTCCGCCGGCGTCGGTGGTGCCCTCGGCGGTCGCAACAGCCCGACGGTGCTCAACCGATTGTTCTCGGCCGAGCAGTTCTGGGACGGTCGCGCCGCCGACCTCGAAGCGCAGGCCAAGGGTCCGTTGGTCAACCCGGTCGAAATGAAGATGCCGTCGCATGGCGTCGTCGTCGAAGTCGTCAAGGCGATCGAAGGCTACGCGCCGCACTTCGCCATGGCGTTTGGCGATACCAAGATCGACATCGATCGCATCGCCAAGGCGATCGCCGCCTACGAGCGCACCGTCGTCACCGGCAACAGCGCCTACGACCGTTACCAGGGCGGCGACAAAGACGCGATGAGCGCGTCGGCGATCCGCGGCATGGAGCTCTTCAACGGCAAGGCCAATTGCGTTGCTTGTCACGCGAGCTTCAATTTCACCGATGAGAACTATCGCAACATTGGCGTCGGCATGGATGCCGCCGAGCCCGATCTCGGTCGATATGCGGTGACGAAGAAGGAAGAGGACAAGGGCGCCTTCAAGACGCCGACGCTGCGCAACGTCGCCCTGACGGCGCCGTATATGCACGATGGCAGCGAGGCGACGTTGCTCGATGTCATTGACTTCTACGACCGGGGTGGGGTCGAGAATCCGCAACTGTCGGCGGACATCAAGCCGCTCCATCTGACGTCAAAAGAGAAGTACGATCTGATCGAGTTCATGCATGCCCTGTCGGGAGAGGTCACCAACGCCGCTCCGCCGGAAGCGTTGCCCGAATAGAATGCCGGACGCGTCACACTAGCCGACCGCCATGTCGGAGAGCTACGACGTCGTCGTCATCGGTGGCGGCCCCGGTGGTTATACGGCGGCGATCCGCGCGCGCCAGCTCGGCCTGCGCTGTGTGCTGGTCGAGCGAGCCGAGCTGGGTGGCATTTGTCTGAACTGGGGTTGTATTCCGACCAAGGCGTTGCTGCACGCAGCCGAAGTGAAGCACGCCGCCGAGGGGATGCGTTCTCTCGGCCTGACCACCCAGTCGGTCGACGTCGACCTCGCCAAGGTGGTGCAGCGCTCGCGTCGCGTGGCGCAGCGTCTGGTCAAGGGTGTCGGCTTCTTGATGAAGAAGAACGGCGTCGACGTCGTCGCCGGCAGGGCGCGGTTGGCCGGTGCCGGTAGGGTCGCCGTGGCGACGCCGGACGGCGAGGTGGAGCTGGCGGCGGCGCACATCATCCTCGCGACCGGAGCGCGTGCGCGCGGGCTCGCCGGTCTCGAATGCGACGGCGATAGGGTTCTCACCTATCGCGAAGCGATGATCCCGAAAACCCTGCCGCGCTCTCTGATGGTCGTCGGCGCCGGCGCCATCGGTATTGAGTTCGCCAGCTTCTACGCAGATCTCGGTACCGAGGTGACGGTCGTCGAAATGGCCGAACGCATACTGCCGCAGGAAGATGCGGAGATCGCCGACGCGGCGCGCACCGCCTTCGAAAGACGCGGCCTGCACATCCACAGCGGTGCGACGGTGGCTTCGGTCAGCCGCGGCGATGACGAGTTGACGGCGATCCTCGAGCTCGGCGGCGGTCGAGAGCTACCCTTGAGCGTCGACCGAGCTCTGGTGGCGATCGGTATCACCGGCAACGTCGAGGACCTGGGTCTCGAAGGCACGGGTGTCGTCGTCGAGCGCGGGCACGTCGTCGTCGACGGGGAGTTGCGCACGGGTGAGAGCGGCGTGTATGCGATCGGTGATTTGGCAGGTCCACCGTGGCTGGCGCACAAGGCGAGTCACGAAGCCGTCGCGTGTGTCGAGAGCATTGCCGGAGTAGCGCACGCCCAGCCGCTCGACGCGACACGCATACCGGCGTGCACCTACTCGCGGCCGCAGGTTGCCAGCGTCGGCCTGACGGAAGAACGGGCACGTGCGGCGGGTCACGAGATCCGCGTCGGTCGCTTTCCGTTTCAGGCCAACGGCAAAGCGCTCGCCATCGACGAGCGCAGCGGCCTGGTCAAAACGATCGTCGACGCCACCAGCGGCGAAATCCTCGGTGCGCACATGATCGGTACCGGTGTCACCGAGCTGATCCACGGTTTCGCCGTAGCGCGGTCATTGGAAGCGACCGATGTCGACCTCGCCGGAGTGGTGTTTCCACACCCGACACTGTCGGAGATGATGCACGAGTCCATCCTCGACGCAGCCGACCGCGCCTTGAACAAGTGACGGTTCATCACCACGGAGATCCACGGAGAAAAACAAATCGAACCACGGAGTGCACGGAGATCCACGGAGAAAAACAAATCGAACCACAGAGTGCACGGAGATCCACGGAGAAGAACAAATCGAACCACAGAGTGCACGGAGATCCACGGAGAAAAACAAATCGAACCACAGAGTGCACGGAGATCCACGGAGAAGAACAAATCGAACCACGGAGTGCACGGAGATCCACGGAGAAAAACAAATCGAACCACGGAGTGCACGGAGATCCACGGAGAAAAACAAATCGAACCACGGAGTGCACGGAGATCCACGGAGAAAAATGACACTGAACCACGGAGATCCACGGAGAAAGAACTTGGCGGTAGGCCAGTCAGGTCACCGTTCGGACAAAAGTCATCGGTAGCCCCCCATCGGGCGTCATCTCCGGATTTTCTCACCTCCGTGGTTGGAAGATCTGTTTTTCGTAGGTTCCAGAGTCTCCGCGGTTCCAGAAGTCCTTCTCCGTGGAACTCCGGTGCGCCAGGCGAAGTCTGGCCGATCTAGTAATCTGAAAGGAGGTTACCCTGTCAGTTGCTCGTACAACAGGAAGCGAACCGGACGTGGGTCGGAGTAATCCGGCTGGCGAAGCTCCGGGGAGCGAACGCGTGAGCCGTAGCGAAAGCGAACCCGAAGCGGCCTCGTTACACGAAGTGGAAGTGGCCAAGCTGCCGGAGTGTGTGAAGCCTGCCATCGGTGGTGAAGAAACGAGTGGGAG
The DNA here is from genome assembly GCA_965216585.1 of uncultured Binatia bacterium (SeqCode). Classification (GTDB taxonomy): domain Bacteria; phylum Desulfobacterota; class Binatia; order HRBIN30; family CADEER01; genus CADEER01. The sequence continues at coordinate 4,613,347 of CBDCGC010000003.1, forward strand.
CAATCACCGGACTTCCCGGGGTGAAGGGGGACAGCGCGCGCGTAAAGATCGGTCAAGGAACCTGGGAGGCCCGAACGGACGGAGTGCTTGTGGCACTCAGCCTCGGTGGGGAAAATATAACCCATCGAAGGTGACCGTGTCGGGAGTCGGACCGGCTCGTAGTAGCGAGGAAGCGGAGTAATGTCCGTGGAGCGAAGGGGCCGGACCAGTAGTGCGTCGACTGCAAGAAGAGGAGAGGCCCGCTTGGACGAGAGTCCCACTACGGCAAAGGAGCCTGAGAGGAAGCAGCCCAACCCAACAGGGGGACGCTACCGAATCGCAGGTTACGAGAAGCTCTCTCAACTGAGGCAGCGACTAGGCCAGAAGGCCGAGCAGGAGCCGAGGTTTCGATTCTACACACTGTGGGATCGAGTCTATCGGAAGGACACGCTTGCGGCAGCCTACGCGCAGGTGAGCAGAAACGGCGGAGCACCCGGAGTAGATGGAGTCACGATCGAGATGATCGAGGCGACCGATGCCGGGTACGAAGCATTCCTCGAAGAGATCGGGGAGGATCTGCGCACCAAGAAGTACAAGCCGCAGGCAGTACGTCGCGTCAACATACCAAAACCCAACGGGGAGACACGCCCCCTGGGGATACCAACAGTGAGAGATCGTGTGGTGCAAACAGCCATGCTGCTCGTCCTGGAGCCGATATTCGAGGCGGACTTCGAGCCGTGCTCCTACGGGTTTCGACCCGGAAGATCGGCCCACCAGGCACTGAAGGAGATCCGGGGACACCTGCGGGCGGGGTATCAGGCAGTGTATGATGCGGACCTCAAAGGGTACTTCGATTCGATTCCGCATGACCAGCTCATGAAGTGCATCCAGATGCGAATCAGCGACCGAACGGTTCTGAGGGTGATACGGATGTGGTTGAAGGCGGTGGTGGTGGAGCCCGACCCCAAGGGGCGGGGGAAAGTGCGCAAACGCCGCTCAAAGAAGGGAACACCGCAGGGTGGGGTGATTTCGCCGCTGCTGGCGAATATCTACCTGCACTGGTTCGACAAGGTGTTCCACCGAGCCGATGGGCCGGCGCAGTGGGCAGATGCGAAGTTGGTGCGTTACGCCGATGACTTCGTGGTGATGGCCCGAGAGATCGAGCCACAGCTCACAGCATTCATCGAGGAGAAGATCGAACGATGGTTGGGGTTGGAGATCAACCGGGAGAAGACCCGAGTGGTCTGCCTGAGAGAACAAGGAGCGAGCCTGGACTTTCTGGGGTATACGTACAGCTACCACCGAGACATTCGAGGGGGTAGGCACCGGCAGCTACCACCGAGACATTCGAGGGGGTAGGCACCGGCAGCTACCACCGAGACATTCGAGGGGGTAGGCACCGGCAGCTACCACCGAGACATTCGAGGGGGTAGGCACCGGCAGCTACCACCGAGACATTCGAGGGGGTAGGCACCGGTACCTGCACATGGGGCCGTCGAACAAAGCGATGGCGCGGGAGAGGGAGCGGCTGCGGGAGCTGACCAGCAGCCGGCTGTGCTTCCAGCCCCTGCCAACGATGATCGACCGGCTCAACGTGCACCTGCGAGGATGGGCAAACTACTTCTGCCTTGGACAGCCACGACGGTATCACCGAGCGATCAACGCGTATGTTCGAAACCGTCTCCATTTGCATCTGAGACGGCGCAGCCAGCGGCCCTTTCGACCGCCAGAAGGGACGTCTACATACCGACATCTCCAGAAGCAAGGACTTGTCTATCTATGAGACACCGCGCAACTGTCTGTGCATACCTTCACGCGACAGCTACTGGGCAGAGCCGGATGCGGGAAATCCGCACGTCCGGTTCGTCGAGGGAGGAGTGAGCCGTGTGGCCTCGGCCAGTTGGCTGCCCACATCACTCACTCCTCTACTCTACTGCCTCCGTGGTTGAAGATCTTCTCTCCGTGGACCTCGGTGGTTTGATGTGTGTCCTCCGGAGGATCTCCGCCCTGAAGACAGTTTCGGTGGTCAGGCGAGTTTTTCCAGGCAGGCGAGGCGCACCGCGGTGCAGATGACTTCCATCGCCTGTTTGATTTCCTCGAGGTCGGGTAGGGTCGGGGCGAGTCGTAGGTTGCGGTCGTTGGGATCGCGTTTGTACGGGTAGGTCGACCCGGCCGGAGTCAGCTTGACGCCGGCTTTGGCGCTGAGCTCGACGACTCGCGTCGCCGTCCCCTCGAGGCTGTCGAGGGAGAAGAAGTATCCCCCCTGTGGGCGGCTGATGTCGGCGACACCGGTGCTGGCGAGCTCGGCGTCGAAGCTTGCCAGCACCGCATCGAATTTGGGTCGGATGATCGCTGCGTGCCGTTTCATATGGGCGCGAATCCCGTCCATGTCGCCGAAGAAGCGGGCGTGCCGCAGTTGGTTGATTTTGTCGGGACCGATGGTCTGCGCCAACAGCGGTCGTTTGCGCTCGCCGATGTTTTCGGCGCTGGCGGCCATGATGGCGACGCCGGCGCCGGGGAAGGTGATCTTCGACGTCGAGCCGAAGAGATAGGGCCGGTTCGGATTTCCCGACTTCTTGCAGGCGTGCAGGATGTTGACCAGGGGCGCCGGATCGTCTGTCAGATGGTGTACGGCGTAGGCGTTGTCCCAGTAGATGCGAAAGTCCGACTCCGCCGGCATGTTGGCCAGCCGTTCGACGGTGTCCGCAGAGTAGGTAATGCCGGTTGGATTGCTGTAGCGCGGCACGCACCACATGCCCTTGATCGTCGGATCGCCGGCCAGCTTCTCCACCTCGTTCATGTCGGGGCCGTCGTCGCGCATCTCGATCGGGATCATTTCGATGCCGAGACTCTCGCAGACGGTGAAATGGCGATCGTAACCGGGGCTGGGGCAGAGAAAGCGCACGCGTTCGAGCGTCGACCACGGCGGTGCGCCACCGAGGCCGTGGATCCACGCCTCGGCGATGGTGTCGTACATCATGTTGAGACTGGAGTTGCCGCCGATGAGGACCTCGTCGAGCTCGACCTCCATGTACTCGGCGAAGAGCTCTTTGGCCTCGATGATGCCGTCGAGTCCGCCGTAGTTGCGCACGTCGACGCTGGCGGCGGCGACCTCGGCAGCTCCGACGCAAGTGAGCAGGTCGGTGGCGAGGTCGAGCTGGGCCGGGCACGGCTTGCCGCGCGTCATGTCGAGATCGAGTGCGAGCTCCAGCAGCGCGTCGTAGCGCCGGCGCACGTCGTCGCACTCACGCGCGCGCGCGGTAGCGGACGCCTCGCGATAGGTCGAGGACATTGTTGGCTTGGGGTAACCGGCGGACTAGGAAGCGACGGCGGCCTTTGCCTCGGGGCGCTTGGTGACGAACTTCGTCTTGAACTCCTCGGCGGTGAAGCCCATGTCGAGGCGACCCTCGGCCAGCCAGGTGTGCTCGCCGTTCATGACCTGGGCGGCGACTTTGTTCATCGAGTTGTCGTCGTTGACCCACAGATCGCGAAAGGCGCGCCGCACGCGGCGTTCGGCCTGCTTGCAGAAGAGGTCGGCCAGATCCTGGGCGCGGTCGGCGCCGGCTGCGCCGCTGTCTTTGAGTGCACGCGCGTGCGAACAGGTCGCCGCCATGGCGAAGAGCTCCATGACGATGTCGACGCAGCGAAAGAGGAAGCCCTGCTTGCGCTCCATCTTGGCTTGGTAGAGGGCCATGCCGTGGAAGCTCTCGCGCGCCAATTTGCGCGCCCTGCGCTCGATGAAGCGCATGTGCTTGCCGAGATCACCCCAGTCTTGGAAGTTCGTCCACGAGGCCAGACCCTTGAGCCAGAGGGGCGGATACCACACGGCGTAGTTGCCGATGATGCCGGGTATGGCGGAGACCTTGTCGGCGTTGGTGCTGTTCTTGTCGATGATCGTGCCGGCGACCTGCAGGTGCTTGTCGACTGCTTCGCGCGCCATGAAGAGGTGCATGATCTCGCTCGATCCTTCGAAGATCAGGTTGATGCGGCAGTCGCGCAACGTGCGTTCGACCGGAATCGGCGTTTCGCCGCGTTCGGCCAGGGACTTCTCCGTTTCGTAGCCGCGACCGCCGCGCAGCTGTAGTGTCTGATCGACCAGACGCCAGGCCTGGACGGTATTCCATTCCTTGGCCGCGGCGGCCTCGAGACGGATGTCGTAGCCGCCGCGATCGGCCATCTGGCTGGCCAGCTTGGCGACCGAGTCCATGGCGAAGGTGGTCGCCGCCATGTCGGCGATGTCGTGCGATACGGCTTCGTGTTTCCAGATCGGTACGCCCCACTGTTGGCGGGCTTCGCTCCAGCCGCGCACCGTTTCCAGGCATTGTTTGGCGATGCCGGCGCAGGCGGCGGGCAGTGTCAGGCGGCCGGTGTTGAGAGTGATGAGGGCGATTTTGAGGCCCTTGCCATCGCCGCCGATGAGGTTTTCGGCCGGGACGCGAACGTCCTTGAAGGAGATGACGCCGTTGGCCAGTGCTTTGAGGCCCATGAAGCGGCAGCGGTGCTCGACCTTGACCCCGGGGGAAGACGTCTCGACGACGAACGCGGAAATACGGTTGGTCTCGGGATCGCGCGCCATCACGACTAGCAGCTCGGCCAAGGTGCCGTTGGTGCACCACAGCTTTTCGCCGTTGAGGACGAAGAAGTCGCCATCGCGCTCGGCTGTCGTTGCCAGACTGGCCGGGTCGGAGCCGGCGTCGGGCTCGGTCAGGGCAAAGGCGGAGATGGCGCCGGCGGCGCAGCGCGGTAGGAACTTCTCCTTTTGCTCGGGCGTGCCGAAGAGTTTGAGCGGTTGCGGAACGCCAATCGATTGATGTGCCGAGAGCAGGGCGGTGACGTTGCCGTCGTAGCTGCCGATCAGCTCCATCGCTTTGCAGTATTCGGAGACGGTGAAGCCGAGACCGCCGTATTCGACGGGGATCTTCATGCCAAAGGCGCCGAGCTTGCGCAGGCCGTCGACGACGTGCTCGGGATACTCGCCGGTCTCGTCGATGGCGACCGAGTCCACCTCTTTGGCGAGAAAGTCGCGCAGCTTGTCGTAGAAATCCCTGAACTCGGGCCGATCTTCGCCGGCCAGGGGAAAGGGGTGGACCAGGTCGACGCTGAGCTGCCCGAGAAAGAGCTCGCGCAGGAAACCGCGACCTTTCCACTCCTGCTCGCGCGACTCTTCGGCAACACGGCGTGACTCTTCCTCGGTCGTCAGTCGGCGCTCTGTGCTCATGACTCTCCTCCGTGCCAACGCCAAAGTTGGCCTCGATTTGGATGCTCGTGGAGTTTGGTGAACGGGAATTCTCGACGTTAACGCAGCGATTTGAGGAAAATCAACACACCCGCCCGAGCGCGGCGAAGCACGAGCTCTCAGCCGTTGGCCGTGCCGGCCTCGAGCAGCGATTCGGCGATCTGCGCAGCGTTGGTCGCGGCGCCTTTGCGCAGGTTGTCGGAGACCTGCCAGAGCCACAGTCCGTTGGTGGCGAAGTCTTTGCGCACCCGGCCGACCAACACTTCGTCGCGACCGGCGACGTCGTTGGGCGTCGGGAAGGTGCACTGGCCGGGGTCGTCGACGACCACGACGCCGGGGAAATCGGCGAGCGCCTGGCGGGCGTCTGCGGGTGACAGCGGGCGCTCGGTTTCGACGAAGATACTGGCCGAATGACCGACCGGCACCGGCACTCGCGTGCAGGTCATCGTCACGTCGAGATCCGGCATGTCGAGAATCTTGCGGGTTTCGAACAGCAGCTTGACCTCTTCGGTGGAGTAGCCGTCGTCGCGGAAGTCCTCGCAAAGGGGGACGACGTTGGCGGCGATCTGCGCGGCAAACTTGCTCGCCTGTGGCTTTTCTCCGCGCAGCAGAGCCTGGTTCTGCTGGCTCAGCTCGTCGAGGCCGGGGCGGCCGGCACCGCTGACGGCCTGGAAGGTGGTGACGATGACGCGGCGCAGCCCGGCGGCGCGGCGGATCGGCTCGAGCGCCATGACGAAGCCGATCGTCGTGCAGTTGGGGCAGGATACGATGCCGCGGTGTTGGCGCAATGCGCTCGCGTTGATCTCGGGGACGACGAGCGGCACCTGCGGGTCCATGCGCCAGGTGCTCGACTTGTCGATGGCGACCGCGCCGCGCTTGGCTGCCTCGGGGGCGAGGTCCTTCGAGAGCGAGCCGGTGGCCGCGAAAAAGACGAAGTTGACGCCGTCGAACGCCTCCGGCCGCGCCTGCTCGACGCGGTAGCTCTTGCCGCGGTAGTCGATCGACGTTCCCGCCGAGCGCTCACTGGCCAGCGGGCGCAGATCGCCGAGCGGAAAATCTCGCTCGGCCAGGATGCCGAGCAGTGTTTCGCCAACCGCTCCGGTCGCGCCGACGATGGCGACGACTGGCTTGGCTTCGTTCGAATTGCTCATTTGGTTCCCCGAGACGTGATCCGGCGACTATCGAGGCGATGACGCACCCTGTCAAGATTGCCGTTTCCACGCCGGTGTGCGGCGTCTCTACATCTTCAACAACTCGGCGACGAAGGCGTCGAGGGCGGCCATCGCCGCGCCGTCGCCGTTGGCGTAGTCGTTGGCGATGATCGAAAAGACCAGGCGCCGGCCGGAGCTCGTGTGCACGATGCCGGTGAGCGCGGTGGCGCCGTTGAGCAGTCCGGTCTTGGCGCGGGCGCGATCGCGAGCCTTGGTGGTGCGGCGCTGCAGTGTGCCGTCGCGGTTGGCAATCGGCAATGCGGCGGCGAGCTCTGGCCCGTAGCGAAACGAGGCGATGCCGCGGCGCAGCGTCGATGCCAAGGCGCGGGGGCTGACGCGGTTGCGCCGCGACAGGCCTGAGCCGTCGACGAGATCGAATCCGCTCTTGGCGGTGCCGACCTGGGTCAGGGTGTGGCGCAGAGTGGCGATCCCGGCGCTCCAGGTGCCACTGTTGCGGCTGGCCACTCCCATCGCTTTGACCAGGGTTTCGGCCATGTTGTTGTTGCTGTGCTTCATCATCAGGCGGACGATCTCCGACAGCGCCTTGCCTTCGAAACGGAGCAGCCGCACGGCCTGCTGTGAGCGTTTGCCGCGGCGTACGGCACCGCGCACGTCGATACCGACGGCCGCCAGTTGCCTCGCCAGGGTGTGACCGGCGTAGAGTGCGGGTTGGCTGACGCTGCGGTAGATCTGGGTTGGCTTGGCGGCGGCTCCGATGGTGCCGTCGACGCCGACCCGGTCGCCGCTCGGGCTGCGTTTGCGCGACACCGAGAGCTTGGCCTTCACGCCCTTGGTGCGAGCGCTGTTGACGAGAGTGAAGTAGGGCAGAGCGGGGTCGATGGCGGCGCGCGCCGCAGCGCCCGGCGCGCGGCCAGGTGCTACTTCGACGGCAAAAGCGCCGTAGTTCACCGACAGCGCGGCGACCGGCGCGTGATAAGCACGGGCCGAGGTCTTGCCCCAGGCCGGATGCCAGTGTTGATCGTCGAAGGCGCTGGTGTCGACGACGAGGTCGCCGCGGACCGTGCGCAGACCGGCGCGCGCCAGATCGGCTGCCAGGCGCCACATCTGCTCCGAGGTGAGCGACGGGTCGCCGCCGCCCACGACGGTCAGCTCTGCGACCGCGCCTTCGGCGTCGGGCGATCGGTCGGCGTAGACTTCCGTGGCGAAGCGGTGCGTTGGTCCGAATGCTTCCAGCGCCGCCACGGCGGTAAGCACTTTCACGTTGGATGCGGCGATCATCAAATGGTCGGCGCGGTGCGCGAAGAGCGGCGAGCCGGAGTCCGCGTCGATGACGATGGCACCCACCGATGCGCCCTCGATGCCGCGGTGACGCAGCGCCGCGCCGAGGGCCGAGTTGTCGCGAGCGCCCGCCGCCGTCGCAGCGACCAGCACCAGGAGGCAGATTCCGCCGCGGCGTTTCACGAAGGCGTGCAGCCGCGCAGGGCGTGGTTCACCGAACGAATCAGCTCGTTGATCTGGATGGTGCCGCTCATGTCGGCGTCGGCGCTGAGGCACATCGCCATGGTGGCGCGATCGAGGGCGATGGCGGTCTGGCGGATCACTTCGTTGACCGTGACTGCACCGTCGAAGTTGCAATCGCCCGAGCACGGCGGCGGTTGGAAGGGGTCGGCGAACTTCGGGTTGGTGAGGAACTCGTCGTCGGTCAGGCTGCAGAGGAATTCCTTGATGTCGGCGCGTTCCTGTTCGGTCAGCTGGAAGCCGATGAGGAAGCCCGCCTTGAGGGGGTTGGTGCTGCCCTCGCCGGCGAGCGGGCCGGATTCGATGGTGCGGCCACCGGCGGCGTAGTGGTCGAGCACGTCGTCCAGGGTTTCGACGCTGCCGTCGTGCATGTAGGGCGCGGTCACGCAGATGTTGCGCAAGGTGGGCGGTTTGAACGCCCCCATGTGCTCAACGAACGTGCTGACTCCGAAAAGGCCGACGTTGTTGGGCGGGTAACAGCCGAAGTCGTTGGCACTGACGTCGGGCAGGTCGAAGTCGCGGCAGCGCAGGTTGTAGAGACCGGTGTTGAAGAACGGCTTCTCGAGCAGCACCTCGTTGGTTTCGGTGCGCGAGCCGGTGAAGTTGAAGCCGGCGTGACAGTGTCCGCATTCCGTCTTGCCCGCCTGATCGCGCACCAGAGTCAGACCGCGCAGCGCCGAGTCGGACAGGGCATCGTCGACCAGAAAGAGCCAGCGATCGTAGGCGGAGTTTCCGGTCAGCAGAGTTCGCTGGAAGGCCGCGATCGAGCGCACGATGCTGTTGAGCGTGATCGGATCCGATTCGTCGGCAAACGCCTCTTCGAACATTCTTTGGTAGAGCGGCACGGCGGCGAAGCGTTCGAGCAGCTCGTCTTCCAGGCCGGCCAAGCCGAGCTCGACGGGAAACTCGCCGAACATCGGCACGAGAGCCTGCTCTTCCAGGTGCTCGACGATGTTGTTGGCCCAGGTCAGGGTCGGCGCGTAGACGACGTTGCCGAGCGCCATGGCGCCGCGCGGGTGCTCTTCGTCCGTCGAGCCGATCGAGCGCGGCAATCCGTCGGTGAAGGCGAGCTCCTGCTTGTGGCAGCTCGCGCAGGCGAAGGTCTGATTGCCGGAGAGGCGCGTGTCGTAGAAGAGCAAGCGACCGAGCTCGACCTTCTCGTACGACATCGGGTTGTCGTCGGGCACCAGCTCCGATGGATCGGGGAATCCGAGTGGAACGTTCCATTCATAAGGAACGATGGTCTTGCCGGTGTCCGTCGCTCGCGCCGTCGGCGCGGCGCCGAGGAGCGCGACGGCAAGTGCAAATCCGAGTGACCAGGCGATGTCTCGTGGAGATCTCATGCGCGTGCCTTTCGTGCGCTTACCTTACCTATAGAAATCCTCTGCGCCGCTTGCGTCAAGCGGGCCAGTGCCGGCGGTGCGCGTTCTGGCATTGAAGTTGATCAATCAGCGAGATTGAACGATGCCCTTATTGGGCTATGAAGCGTGCTCCCGGTGTATGCGGTGCCAGCCCTTGCTACGGGCAGCCGGCGAGTGCGGCGCCGGTTGCCTGGATGAGCTCGCCGATGCCGATGCGACCGTCGCCGTCGCCGTCGCCGGCGGGGCAATCGCCGATGGCGTTTTCTCCGAGCGCAATCCGCACGGCGCGGATGAGCTCGGAGATGCGAACGACGCGGTCGAGGTCGCAATCGCCCGGGCACGGCGGGCGTATTGGTGTCGCTGTGGGTGAAGCGGATGCGGTCGGCGACGGTGTGAAAATCGGCGTTCCACAGGGAGTGATGGACTCGAGTGCTTCGACGATCGGCGGCGGCGAGATCTCGGCGCCCAATATCGAAGGAGTCGGGCCGAAGAGCGAGTAGGCGAGGGTGTTGGTTGCGTCCTCGGGGCCGCTGCGCAGCGTGCCGCGGACGGAGATCCGACCGCCGGAGGTGAGTTGGTTGGCGCCATTTGGCCCGCTCGTATCGATCTCGGCCGTTGGCGCGATCTCTACCGTGCACGACTGTACGGCGACCGTTCCGCCGCGGCCGTCGTTGGGGCGCGAGCTTCTCGCCCGCACGATCCCGGCAATGATGATTTCCTCCGGGCTGTCGAGCTCGATGTCTCCCGCCTCGCTGTCGCGGCTAGTGCTGGCGTCGATCGAGGCATCTCGCCCGACGATCATCGTCGCGTTCGAGTCGATGCTCACCAGACCGCCGCCGCCGAGACCACCGACGGCGCGCAGTGAACCGCCAATCTCGACCGCTCCATCGGCGACGACATCCACCGAGCCGCCCATTCCGTCTCGTTCGTCCATGCTGGTGTCGAGCACGGCGTCGAGGACGACGGGACCGAAAAACGACGTCACCTCGATGTCGCCGCCGAGTCCGTCCGGTCCGCCGCCGAGCGATTCGATGGAGGCGCCGGCGGTGAGGAGAACTCGTCCGTCGCCGCTCAGCGTGATTGAGCCGCCGAGGCCACCTCCGTCCTCGCCGCCGTCGCGGCCGCTGGCGGTAAGGGCGCCGCGGATTTCGAGTACGTCGTTGCTCTCGATGGTGATGTCGCTGCCGTCGCCGGCAGCGGTGGTCGCAGCCGTCGTGATCGAAGCGCCGCTGTCGACGAGGGCGGTGTCGACGACGGTGATGTCGACACTGCCGCCATCGCCGCCACTGGCGATGAGGGCACCGGACAGGGTGACGGAGTTGGCGTTGATGACGGCGCTACCCCCCTCGTCTTCGCGGCCGCCACTGAGATCGACGTCTCCGCTGAGGACGATGGTGGCGGCGCTGGCGACGAAATTGGCGCCGGTACTGTCGGCCGCTTCCGAGCGCCCGCGGATGCGGCCGGAGATCTCCATCGCGCGGCTGGCGGCGAGCACGATGTCGCCCGGTGGTGAACCGCGGGTATCGATGTCACCGATCAGGGTCATATCGCCGGCCTGGATGCGCACGCTGCCGGCTGGGTCGGCGCGCGTCGCTCCGGAGGTGCGAATACGCGAGTCGCCGGTCAGGCGGACGTCACTCGCCACCAGAGTGAGCGCTCCACCCTGGACGACGATCGATCCGCCGCTGGCGATGATCAGATCGCGCTCGCCGACGTCGATGATGGAACCGGCGTCGGCGACGACGTCGCTGGCGATGATGCAGGGATCAGCGCTCGGGTTGCACACGTCGTCTGCCGTGGTCGCCGCGGCATGCGTTGCGGCGAAAGAGAGCAGAACGCAGAGGAGCCCCAGGCGGCCCCGAGCATGCAACGGTTGCACCGGGGGAAAGTATCTCGCGTTCCCACTTGGGGCAAGTGCGCTGCCGCCGGACGCCGGCGATGGCGGTTGATTCAGCGCCGTTGTTGGCATGTCGGCAGCCTTTCCGATAATCTGATCGTTTGAATGTAGTGCTGTCTACTTCCGTCGCGGGCCGCTGGGTTGGGCGACAATCGAAAGGAGCAACGATGTTTCCTAGAGTGAGTATTCTAGCGGTGCTGTTGATCTTGGCTGCGAGTGCGCCGGCGGCAGAGCCGCAAACGGAGACCGAAAAGACGATCTATGCGATCGGTGTCGCAATGTCGCAGAGCCTCAGTCGCTACAACCTGAGCGACGCCGAGCTCGAGCTGGTCAAGCAGGGCATCGCCGACGGCGTCGCTGGCAAGGCGACCGTCGACGTGCGCAAGGAAAGCGCGAAGATCCAGAAGTTGGCGCGCGAGCGCGCCAAGGTCATCGCCGAAAAGGAAAAGGGCGCCTCGGCCAAGTTCCTCGAAGAGATGGCCGGCGTCGACGGGGCAAAGAAGTTCGACTCCGGGCTGATCTTCATCGAGACGAAAGCGGGAGAAGGTGCCCACCCCGAGCCGACCGACGTCGTCAAGGTGCACTATCACGGAACGCTGCGTGATGGCTCGGTCTTCGACAGCTCGAAGGATCGCGGCACGCCGTCGACCTTCCCACTCAACCGCGTCATCAAGTGCTGGACCGAGGGCGTGCAAAAAATGAAAGTCGGTGGCGCGGCGACGCTGATCTGTCCGTCCGACATCGCCTACGGCGATCGCGGCTCGCCGCCGAAGATCCAGCCCGGCGCGGCGCTGAAATTCGATGTCGAGCTGATCGAGATCCAGGAGAAAGCTGCGCAGAAGCCGGCGGGACACCCATAGACCCGAGTCGATGGGCCATTGGCTGATCAAAACCGAGCCCGGTACGTATTCGTGGCAGGATCTCCTGCGCGACGGCAAGACGTACTGGGACGGCGTGCGCAACTTTCAAGCGCGCAACAACATCCGCGCCATGAAGCCGGGCGACCTCGCCTTGTACTACCACTCCGTCAAGGAGAAGGCGGTGGTCGGGGTCGCCCGCATCGTTTCCCGAGCCTATGCCGATCCGACGGCGAAGGACGGCGATTGGTCGGTGGTCGACGTCGAGCCGGCCTTTGCGCTGCGCCAGCCGGTTCCGTTGCAGGACATCAAGGCCGAAGCGGCGTTGGCGGACATGGTTCTGGTCAAGCAGTCTCGTCTTTCGGTGCAGCCCGTGCGCAAGGTCGAGTTTGACAGGGTCGTGAAGATGGGCGGAAAGTCGGCATTGTGACGTTCCGAGCGAACGGGCGACGGTAGTGAGATGAAGAAGCGACGACGGCGAATGCGGCAGCCGACCGCCACTCGCGAAGTGTCGGGGATCAAGGCGCACGAGATTCCTCAGATGCGGGCTGCGGGGCGCTTTGCGGCCGAGCTGCTCGACGCCATCGAGCCCGTGATCAGCGCCGGAATGACGACCGCCGAGATCGATGAAATGGTCGCCGAGCTGACGCGGCAGCGCGGCGCCACCAGTGCGCCGCTGGGCTACCACGGTTTCCCCAAGCACTGCTGCACATCGGTCAACGACGTCGTCTGTCACGGCATTCCGTCGACTGCGGTCGAGTTGCGTGACGGCGACATCGTCAACGTCGATGTAACGCCGATCGTCGACGGTTACCACGGTGACGCATCGCGCACGTTTTTCGTCGGCGAAGTGAGTGAGATCGCCGCGCGATTGGTGCGGGACACCTACCAATCGCTGTGGCGCGGCATTGCGGCCGTGCGCCCGGGGGCGCGCGTTGGCGATATCGGCCACGCCATCCAGTCGTTCGTCGAGCCGCGCGGCTATTCGGTCGTGCAGCAGTTTTCCGGTCACGGAATCGGCCGCATCTTTCACACCGCCCCCGCCGTCATGCACTTCGGCCGGGCGGGCGACGGCGAGGAGCTGCTTCCCGGCATGGCGTTTACGATCGAGCCGATGATCAACCTCGGCGATTGGCGCTGCCGCATTCTCGACGACGGTTGGACGGCGGTGACCGTCGATCGCGCACTGTCGGCGCAGTTCGAGCACACCGTGATGGTGAGCGCGAGCGGTGTCGAGGTTTTTACGACCGGGGCGCACGAGATGGAGCGACTCCGCGATTGCGGAATTGAAGTGCCTGCACACGTCCGCTCGAGCGCTTTGGTGGCCGCTGGTGCGGCTGGCGACGGGCGTGCGGCGGCGACTGCTGCGTTGTGAGCCGATGGACGTTTCGCCTTTGAAGATCGGAGGGCTGCAATTACAGTCCCCGGTTCTGGCGGCGCCGGTGGCCGGCTTCACCGATTTCATTTTTCGTTCGATCGTGCGCGAGCTCGGCGGATGCGGTTTGATCTACACCGAAATGGTGTCGGCCGGCGGCTGGGTCGACGGCCGCATCGAGCCGCGCCGGTTGCGCGGCGTCGAAGACGAGCCGCGCCCTCTCGGCGTCCAGCTCTGGGATCGCGAGGAGGCGCCGATCGAAGAGGCTGCGCGCCGCCTGGTCGACCTCGACATCTCCGTCGTCGATCTCAATTTTGGCTGTCCAAAGCGGCGCATCATGGGACGGCACGCCGCCGGAGCGCAGCTCTTGCGCGATCCGCGTACGGTTGGCCGCCTCGTCGCAGCGGCGGTCAGGGGGGCCGGGACGACGCCGGTGACCGCCAAGGTTCGGCTCGGTGCATCGATCGCCAAACGCACCGCCGCCGACGTGGCACGGGCGGCTGCGGACAACGGCGCCAGTGCAGTGACCGTGCACGGGCGCACCGCCGATCAGGGCTACGGCACACCGAGCCATCGCCAACACATCGCCGAAGTCGTCGAAGCCGTCGACATTCCGGTGATCGCCAATGGCGACGTCACCGACGCGGCCTCGGCCCTGCGAACCGTGCGCGAGACCGGCGCCGCCGGGGTCATGGTGGCGCGGGCAGCGCTGCAGAAACCGTGGGTGTTTTCCCAGATCAGCGCCGCCTTCTGCGGCGCCGCAGTGCCGCCGGAGCCGAGCCTGCGCGAGCAGCGCGAGCTGCTGCTGCGCCACCACGCGGCCGTTGTCGGACGCGAAGGCGATCCGCACGGCACCGTCGTCATGCGCAAGTTCGCCTGTCGCTACCTCGGCGGTCAGCCGGGGGCCCGTACCTTCCGCTCGCACGTCTCACGAGCGGCGGACAGCGCCGACTTCCGCCGCATCGTCGCCGAGCACTTTCCGGTCGACGATACAGCGAAGGAACGCGACCAGGCAGCGTGACGCAACGATTGGTCGGCGCCCCCAATCACCAATCACCACTCCCCACTCACCGTTTCACCCCATCGGGTACTTGATCTCCCGCGACACTGCGTTGCATGCGTCGAGCACGTCGCGCTCGAGCTTGACGTCGGCGGCTGCCAGGGTGTCGTCGAGTTGCTGGACACGGGTGGCGCCGATGATGGTCGAGCCGACGAAGTCGTGTGCGAGCGACCACGCGGTGGCGAGGGTCGCCGGCGCCATACCGGCGTCGCGAGCGATGTCCATGAAGCGCGCCGTCGACGAGCGCGAGGCCGGGCTGAGGAAGCGCGACAGCATCGTTTTCGTGCGCGGGCTGTAGTCCCGGTAGATGGTGAAGCGCGCGCCGGGTGGCTCGGCGCCGTCGTGGTACTTGCCGGAGAGAACTCCCCCGGCAATCGGGCTGTAGGGCAGGAGACTCACCTTTTCGCGCCGGCACACCTCGGCCAGCTCGTCTTCGAAGCGGCGGTATAGCAGGGAAAAGTTGTTCTGGATCGTTTCGTAGCGGGCGAGACCGTGCAGGTCGCTGGTCCACAGTCCTTTCATCAAGCCGTAGGCGTTTTCGTTGCTGCAACCGACGTAACGGACCTTTCCGGATTGGACGAGCTCGCTGAGGGCGCGCAGTGTCTCCTCCTGGTCGACGTCGCGGTCGGGCCAGTGCGTTTGGTAGAGATCGATGTAGTCGGTCTGCAAGCGTCGGAGGCTTCCTTCGACGGCGCGAAGGATGTGGTGGCGGTCGAGGGACGTTCGATTCTCGCGCACCGGCGCGACGAACCACCCCGACCCCGGTCCGGCGACCTTGGTCGCGACGATGAGACGATCGCGTGGCTTGTCAGCCATCCAACGGCCGACGATCTCTTCGCTCGCACCGGCGTAGCGAAACTCCGGAGGCACCGGATAGATCTCGGCGACGTCGAGAAAGTCGACCCCCTGTTCGTAGGCCTTGTCGAGGATGGCGCGGCTCGTCTCTTCGTCGGCTTGGTTGCCGAAGGTCATCGTACCCATGCAAATCTCGGATACGGCCAAGCCCGACCTGCCCAGATGTCGTCGTTTCACGGATGATTCCTCCTTGTCCCGGCAGCGGACATAAACCCGCATCACTCGCCAACTTTCAAGGATGCGCGCGAGGAAACGGCTGCCGGGCGACCATCGGGGGGTCGTCCGGCGATGCGGATGTCGCGCAATGGCGGTGCTTGCTGTAGTATCGCTGGATCAAGATGCAGCGTGAGCGGTGCGATGGGCGATTGGACGGATCTCGAGCGCCATGACGGCGTGGTTACGGAGAGCGAGAAGAAGCTCGAGCCGCCGCCGATGTACAAGGTGCTGCTGCACAACGACGACTATACGACGATGGAATTCGTCGTGCAGATTCTGCAGAGCGTTTTCAACCGCTCGCATGCCGAAGCGACGCAGATCATGTTGCATATCCACAAGAGTGGACTGGGCGTCGCCGGGGTATACACCCACGAGGTTGCCGAGACCAAGGTTGCCATCGTCGAGGCAATGGCCCGCCAGCACGAGTATCCGCTGCGCTGCACGATGGAGGAGGAGTAGCGGCGGTGCCGCGGCAGAAAAGTTGGCGATTGATTTCGCAAAGTGAAGCGATTTTCGGCACACTGAAAGACGGTGTGCCAATGGGCGGTGTGCCGACGGAAGGATAATCAGCGCCGGAACGAGTGGTACTGGATATGATGATCTCACGAGAGCTGGAAGCGACACTGAAGCTGGCGGTGCGCGAGGCGACGCGTCGCCGGCACGAGTTCCTGACGTTGGAGCACGTGCTCTTTGCTCTGCTCCACGATTCCGATGTCGAAGAGGTGGTGCGCCAATGCGGTGGCGACCCGGACCGCCTGAAGACGGAGACCGAGTCCTTCCTCGAGGCCAGCATGGAAGCGGTGGCCGGTGAGAACGAGCTCGAGCCGCAGCAGACGCTGGGCTTTCGCCGCGTGCTGCAGCGCGCTGCCCTGCACGTGCAATCGGCGGGCAAGGACCAGATCCGCGCGCGCGACGTGCTGGTCTCGCTCTTTCGCGAAACCGACTCGCACGCCGCGTTCTTGCTCGAGAAGGAGGGTGTGTCGCGCTACGACGTGGTGTCGTACATTTCGCACGGCATCTCGAAAGTAGCCGGCGAAAGTGCCTACGACGGCATTGCATCCGAGGCCGAGGAGCGCGACGAGGCGAAGCCGGCGAAACCGCTCGAGGCGTTTACCGTCAATCTCAACGAGCGCGCCGCGGCCGGCGACATCGATCCGCTGATCGGCCGCGAGGCGGAGATCGAGCGGGTGACGCACGTGCTGTGCCGGCGGCGCAAGAACAATCCATTGCTGGTTGGCGATGCGGGTGTCGGCAAGACGGCGATCGTCGAAGGCCTCGCCCTGGCGATCGACGCCGGCGGTGTGCCTCAGGTGTTGGCCGATTCAACGATCTATGCTCTCGACATGGGAGCGCTGCTTGCCGGGACCAAGTACCGCGGCGAATTCGAACAGCGCCTCAAGGGAGTGATCGCGGCGCTCGGCGAAGAAGATGGTGCCGTTCTGTTCATCGACGAGATCCACACCGTCGTCGGCGCCGGTGCTACCAGCGGGGGCGCCATGGACGCCTCCAACCTGCTCAAGCCGGTGCTCGGCAGCGGCAAGATTCGCTGCATCGGCTCGACGACCTATGACGAGTTCCGCAACTACTTCGAGCGCGATCACGCCCTGGCCCGGCGCTTTCAGAAGATCGAGGTCAAAGAGCCGAGCGTCGACGATACCTACAAGATTCTGCGCGGCCTCAAGCCGCACTACGAAGAGCACCATGGCGTGACGTACAGTGATGGCGCACTGCGCTCGGCCGCCGAGCTGGCCGGGCGCTACATCAACGACCGCCGTTTGCCCGACAAGGCCATCGACGTGATCGACGAGGCGGCGGCGGCGATTCGCATTTTGCCGGCCTACAAGCAGAAGAAGTCGGTGCGCACCGCAGACATCGAAAAGACGATTGCCGGAATGGCGCGCATTCCGCCGCGGCGGGTGTCGGTCAACGACAAGGAACGCCTGCGCGTTCTCGATCGCGATCTCAAACTATCCGTCTTCGGCCAGGACGAGGCGATTGGCACCTTGGCCAGCGCCATCCGGGTGGGTCGTGCCGGCCTCGGCCGCAAGGAAAAGCCGATTGGCTCGTTTCTCTTCGCTGGACCAACGGGGGTCGGCAAGACCGAGCTTGCCAAGCAGTTGGCGAGCACGCTCGGGGTCGAGTTCCTCCGCTTCGACATGAGCGAGTACATGGAGAAGCACACCGTGTCGCGCCTGATCGGCGCGCCGCCGGGCTACGTCGGCTTCGATCAAGGGGGCCTGCTGACCGAGGCGATTACGCGGACACCGCACGCCGTGCTGCTGCTCGACGAGATCGAAAAGGCGCACCCCGATCTGTTCAACGTGTTGTTGCAGGTGATGGATCACGCGACTTTGACCGACAACAACGGTCGCAAGGCGGACTTCCGCAACGTCATCCTGATCATGACGACCAACGCCGGAGCTCGCGAAATGGCGGGTAATGCCATTGGGTTTGGCGGCCGGACGACTGCCGAACGCGGCAAGGAGGCATTGCAAAAGCTCTTCACGCCGGAGTTCCGCAATCGCCTCGACGCGACGGTCCAGTTTGCGCCGCTCAGCATGGAGCACATCGAGCGCGTCGTCGACAAGTTCGTCATGGAGCTGGATCTGCAACTCAACGAACGCAAGGTCTACCTCTCGCTGACGCCGGTGGCGCGGCGCTATCTGGCCGAGAAGGGGTACGATGAGGCTTTCGGGGCGCGCCCGATGGCGCGCTTGATTCACCGCGAGATCAAAGAGGCGCTGGCCGACGAGCTGCTCTTCGGCCGATTGCAGAACGGTGGCAAGGTGACCGTCGACGCCGGCGACGACGGCCTCGTCTTTTCGTTCGCCAAGTGAGCTCCGCGCTCTGATCGAGGCGGCGCGCTCCTTCAAAGGGCCCGTACCTGTTGCACGACGAGGGGTACGACGACGATCAGTTGGATGGCGTCGAAGACGCCGTGGGCGATGATCGAACGCGCCAGCTTGCGGTGCTTGGCGAAGTCCCAGCCGATGATCAGCGATACCACGAAGACGCCGATCATCAGGGTCGGCAGGCCGTAGCTGATGTGGGCGATGGCGAAGAGGAGGCTCGAGGACCAGAGGCCGATGCGCGATTGGAGAAAGGCTCGAAAGAACGCCTCTTCGACGGTCATGGCGGAAAGAATGAGCAGAGCCTTCTTGGCCAGGGGCAGCTCCGCCATCCAGATCATGATGTCGGGAATGTCCGCCGGCGTGGTGGTCGCTTCGGCGGCCGGCAGGCCGCCCATCGCGACGTGTGCGGCGACGCTGGCGAGCAGCGCCGCACCGAGGGTGAAGGCCCAGACGCGCATGCCGAGTAGCAGACCGCCGCTGACGTCGGCGACAGTCGGTGCCTCGAGGTAGAGGAAGCTGGTCGGCCGAATCGGCCGCCGCACCGTCCACCAGGCGAGTAGAAAGAGGGCCAGGATCGAGTGGCCGGCAAAGAGAGATGCGAAGGTGAGATCCTCGATGTCGATGCTGGGCTGCTCGGCGACGAAAACCGCCGGCAGAGCCACCGCGGCGTAGATCACCATGAAGAGGAGGAACCATCCGAGTCGGCGCGCCGTCTTGGTCGAGAACTCGTAGGGGATCGTGCGCAGGCGTCCGCCTGCTCGCAGCAGGACGAGGATGAGGCAGGCGAAGGTGGCGGCTCCGGCAAGTGCGGTCATGCGATGGCGTCGGCTGGCAGTCGTATCGGTGCCGAACCGCTCGAGAGAAAGAGAAAGGCGTCGATGAGAACGTCGAAGAGGTTGGCGGCGACGAAGAGTACGATGGCAACCGTGACGGCGCGCACTCGAGTGGATACGCCGGCGGCCTGCGCCGCCATCGCCAGGGCGGCGAGCAGCCACGGCAAGGACAGCCAGCGCGCGGTCGAAACCATGGCGTGGGTCACCGGGAGCAGGTCGAGCCAATAGACCAGCGCCGGCAGGAAGTGGACGACGGCGGGTGCGTAGGCCAGGCCGGCCGGGCGGAGCAGGCGCTGGTAGGAGACCTTTTCGGCCAGCAGGTTGATGACCAGCTTGGCCACCGCCGTGCCAAACGCCCAACGCGCCAGTGCAAGGACCATGATCGGAACCAAGCTCCAGGCGGCAAGGGTACGTACCAGATACTCGTCGGTATCGCTGTACAAGCCGAGCGAATCACTGGCCAACGCCGCGATGATCACGACCACCGCTGCCTTTCGCCAGGCAGAAGCTTGTGCCGCGGCGCGGTCGAACACCGGCCGCTGTAGGAACAGCGCCGCGCCGAAGTCGGATACCAGGTCGGCAATCGCCGATGCCGCGGTGCGCGGCGGCAACTCAGCCATGAGCAGTGGTTTTACCTGGAACTCACCGTTTTTCCACGCCTGCTTTGTCGGTTGATTGAGGCCCGTTTCAGCATGCTCGTCCCGGCTTCACGGGTTGCATGAATCATGTGAATTCGAATCTGCATGGACCTCTAACCCCGTCGCCATATGTTGTCCGAGACGGTCCGAATGGCCCTCTGAGAGCGTCTCTCGCGGCACCCCTGCTGAAATTCAAAACACTATTCTACCTAGGCGCTTTCTTTCCTCGCACCAAACCGGCTAGAGTAGTGGGCCGGAGTCCAGTGGGACTCGATTGTCGAGAGGAGGGGTATGCCGAGTCGAACGACACAGAGCGAAGCCAAGCGGTTGGATTCTCAGGCCGTTGACCAGGGGTGGGCGGGCAAGTTGGAGAGGTGGCCTGAGGGGCGCCGTCCTGCCGTCTATACGAATCGGAATATCGATGAAATTCAGCAACTTGCCAAGTTGTCACCGGACGATCTCTTCGCCATCCGGGCGGTTTCGCAGATCTTGCCGTTTCGCGTCAACGAGTATGTGATCGAGGAGCTGATTGACTGGCAGTCCGCGCCCGATGATCCGATCTTTCGCCTGACCTTTCCGCATCGCGGCATGTTGTCGGCCGAGCATTTCGGCCAGATATCCCGGCTGCTGCGACGGGGTGCCGGCAAGGCCGAGATCGCCAAGGTCGCGCGCCGGATTCGCGAGCAGCTCAACCCCCACCCCGCCGGTCAGGTCGAAATGAACCTGCCGATCGGCGACGACGGGGAGGTGGTCAACGGGCTGCAGCACAAATACCGGGAGACGGTGCTCTTCTTTCCGCGCGAGGGCCAGACCTGTCATTCGTATTGCACGTTTTGCTTCCGTTGGGCGCAGTTCGTAGGCGAGAACGATTTCAAGATTCGCGCTGACGACAAGGAGCGATTGCACTCGTATCTGGCGGCGCACGGCGACGTTAGCGACGTGCTCATTACTGGTGGCGACCCGATGGTCATGCGCACATCGAAACTGCGCGCCTACGTCGAGCCGCTGGCGGGAGACCGCTTCGAGCACATTCGCACGATTCGAATCGGTACCAAGGCTCTGACCTTCTGGCCGCATCGTTTCGTCGGCGATGCCGATTCCGATGAGCTGCTGCGGCTCATCGAGCGCATGGTCAACCGCGGCAAGCACGTCGCGCTGATGGCGCACTACAACCATTGGCGCGAGTTGTCGACGCCGGTGGCGCGAGCGGCGATTCGACGCCTGCGCGACGCCGGGGCGGAGATCCGCAGCCAGGGTCCGTTGCTGCGTCACATCAACGACGATCCAGAGGTTTGGAGTCGGCTGTGGACCACGCAGGTCAACCTCGGCATCGTTCCCTACTATATGTTCGTCGAGCGCGACACCGGCTCGCGCGAGTACTTCGAGTTGCCGCTGGTGCGCGCTTGGCAGATCTATCGCGAGGCGCAGAAGTCGGTGTCGGGTCTCGGCCGCTCGGCGCGCGGTCCGTCGATGAGCGCTGGACCGGGCAAGGTTGAAATCCAGGGCGTGACCGAGATCAAGGGCGAGAAGGTCATGGCGTTGCGCTTCCTGCAGGGTCGCAATCCGGACTGGGTACAGCGACCCTTCTTCGCGCGCTACGACGAAGAGGCGACGTGGCTTGATCAACTGGTACCGGCCTTTGGCGAAGAGCGCTTCTTCTTCGAGGCCGAGTACGAGGAGATGTGCGCCCGCGCTGGCAACTTCTTGCCCGGCAAGAAGCTGATCTGAGAGCGCTCGCCCTCAGCGCGGTTTGTTCGCGAGTGCCTTGTCGAAGCGCATGACGTCGCCGCTGCCGGCCTGGGCGATCGCGTCTTGTGCCGCGGCGAAGGTCTTGAACGCCGCCCAGCCCTGGTTTTGCGGTGACCGGAAAGCGGGGCTGCGGGCCAGCCAGACGTCGCCGCCGTCGATCCATTCGCCGCTGCCGGTGCGGTCCTGAAAGAACACGCCACCGGGCGATTGCTGGGGCAGGTCCGCCATCAGGCAGCCGGGGTCGTCGTAGAGGTGGAACCCGCCGGCCCGGTCACTTGCGGCAGCGGCCCATTCGAGTTGCAAAATGACGGAAGAGCAACGCTGGCACTTCGATTGGCCGAGCGCGACCGCGGGCGGATCGCTCGTCGTGCAGGCTGCGGCGAGCAGCAACGGTAGGAGCGGCAAGATCGCTGTCGTTCTCATGCAGCGTTCACAACACGGGCAGCCGGGCCTGGCAAGTGGTGCCGTGGCATCGCTGCATCGGTGCCGGCTGGGATTCACAGCCGGGTCGTACCCTGCTAGGCTGCCACGGCGGCGCGGCCAACGCGTCTGCGAAACGGGAGATCAGATGGCTAAGGCAGTTCGCGAAAAAATCAAGCTCGTCTCGTCGGCGGGTACCGGCTATTTCTACACGGCGACCAAGAACCGCCGCACCCATCCGGACAAGCTGACGACCAAGAAGTACGATCCCAAGGCGCGCAAGCACGTCGATTTCACCGAATCGAAGATGAAGTAGGTGGGGCCGAGATTCAGCGCTTCGTTCAAGACGCCGGCGCCGATCGTCGCTAGCGTCGCCTCCAGACACGACAGTCTTGGAGGCGATACATGGTTGAGCTGGTCCGTCTTGGTTTCGTTCCGCTGGTTCTCTTCGGTTGCAACGGCTTGGCGATGGCGCTGGTCGCCGCCGGTTGGGGCGTTGCGGCTCTCGCGCCGTTGTTGGCACTGACCGTAGCGCTCTCTTTTCTCGCCGAGCGCATCGCGCCGTATCGCCCGGTGTGGCAGCGCGATCACGGCGATGGCCGGCGCGACGTCGCGCATGCCCTGGTCAACGAAACGCTACACCTGGTGACGCTGGCTCTCCTGCCACTCGTCGCACCCGCCGTCGCGCTCGCCGATCTCTGGCCGCGCGGGTGGCCGTTTGCCCTGCAGGTGGTTACCGCCCTTGTTGTCCTCGATTTCGGCGTGACGCTTTGCCACTGGGCCAGTCACAAGATCGACTTGCTATGGCGGTTCCACGCCGTTCACCACAGCGTCGAGCGCATGTACGGTTTCAACGGTTTGATGAAGCACCCGGTGCACCAGAGCATCGAGTCGCTCTGTGGCACCGCGCCCTTGCTGCTCGTCGGAGTCCCGCCCGACGTTGCGCTGGCGATGATCTTTTGTGTGTCGTCGCACCTGTTGTTGCAACACTCCAACGTGGCGTATCGAATCGGACCGTTGCGTCATCTCCTGGCGTTGAACCAAACCCATCGTTTTCATCATCTGCGCCACCCGAGCGAAGGAGACGTCAACTTCGGATTGGTGACGCACCTGTGGGATCACGTCTTGCGGACGTTTCACTACGACCCTTCGCGGGCGATCGACGCGGGCGATCTCGGTATGGCGAGCGAGCCGGATTACCCGCGTTCCTACCTCGCCCAATTGTGGCGGCCCTTCTCGCCTATTGCCGCGAGTTGAAGATCCTGCAGTGCGCTCGTAGGCGTGGTGCCAAACATGGCGCGAAAGGTGCGGGTCAGGTGGGCGGCGTCGGCGAAGCCAGCCGCCACGGCCGCATCGGTCAGGGCCCGGCCGCTGGCCAGCAGGGTGAGGGCGCGGCGCAGCCTCGCCCACAAGCGGTAGCGTTTGATTGATAGCCCGACGTCGCGCCGGAAGAGGGCGCGCAGGTGGCTCGGCGAGGCGGCGGCGAGGCCGGCGAGCTCGCTGAGGTCGGGCGCATCGTTGAGGCGCTCGTCGATGGCGCGCAGTGCCCGGGCAACCCGGCGATCGACGGAGCCGCCGGTCGCCGCCGCGGCAGCCGGCGCCGTCAGATCACTGATCAGGCCGCGCCCGAGTGCGGCGGGGTCGGTCCACGCCGATGCCGAGCTCAGGCGCCGGCGCAGCTTCTCCGCCGCCGGTGCCGGCAGGGTGCGGATGTGGCGCTTGCCGATGAGCGGTGCGAGGAGGCGGCCGAAATTCGATTCGGGTTCGAAATACGCCAGCGCCGTCCGGCCCGGTTTCAGGGCGTGTTCGGCGTCGGCCGCGATGAGCAGGGCGGCGCCGCGAATCGCGCTCTGTGCGGGTGTTTCGACGGTGGCGGCTCGATCGAGCCCGACCGTTAGTTGCAGGGCGTGGTGGCGGTGCGCACCGTTGTCGCCGCTGGCGCCGATGAAGAGCGCCATGCCATCACCCAGCCAAGCTCGGCCTTGCCAGGGCGCCCGCTTCATTGCGGTAGAATTGCAGAATCGAGACCGCCGGTCACGGGGCCAGGGTAGTGGCGGGTGGACTCATACAGTCAAAGATTGTATGGAGGCATACAATCGAGGTGAATCAAGGGAGTCGTCATGCGTGAAGTCGTCATCGTGGAAGCGGTCCGCTCGCCGTTGGGCAAGCGCAATGGGGGATTGTCGTCGATGCACGCCATCGACCTGTTGGGGACGGTGCAGAGGTCGCTCTTCGAGCGCAGTGGTGTCGATCCGTCGATCGTCGGCCAGGTGGTTGGCGGCTGTGTCGGTCAGGTCGGCATGCAGACGATGAACGTGACACGCAACGCCTGGTTGACCGCCGACCTGCCTCTCGAGGTTGCGGCGACGACGGTCGACTCGCAGTGCGGTTCGTCGCAGCAGGCGACCAGCCTGGCGTACTCGCTGGTCGCCGCCGGTGTCGTCGACGTCGCCGTCGGCTGCGGTGTCGAGGTGATGAGCCGGGTGCCGATGGGGGCGACGGCGCCGAAGGATCCCGACGTCGGCCGCCCGATCAACAAAGGCTACTGGAAATCGTACGAATTCACTTCGCAATTCGATGGCGCCGAGCGCATCGCCAAGAAGTGGGGGATCAGCCGCGAGGACACGGATGGCTTTGGCAAGTTGTCGCAAGACCGAGCCGCGGCGGCTTGGCAGGATGGCCGCTTCGATTCGCAGGTCGTTGCGATCGACGCGCCGGATTGGACGGAAGACGGCAAGCTCGGCGAGACCACGCACCGCGTCGAGCGCGACGAAGGGTTGCGCGCTACCAGCCTGGAGGCGCTGAGCGGATTGCGAACGAACATGCCCGAGGGTGTGCACACCGCGGCGACTTCTTCGCAGATCAGCGATGGCGCCGGGGCGTTGCTGTTGATGACGCGCGACAAGGCGAAGGAGCTTGGCGCGAAGCTGTTGGCGACCATCGTCGACGTCTGTTTGGTCGGCGCCGATCCGGTGCTGATGCTGACCGGGCCGATTCCGGCGACGCGCAAGCTGCTGGCGGAAAACAAAATGGACATGGGCGACATCGATGTCGTCGAGATCAACGAAGCGTTCGCCTCGGTGGTGTTGGCCTGGGAGAAGGAGCTGCGTCCCGACATGGACAAGGTCAACCCGAACGGAGGCGCCATTGCCATCGGCCATCCGCTGGGTGGTACCGGCGCCGTTCTGCTCACCAAGGCGGTTCACGAGCTCGAGCGCGCCGATGCCGAGCATGCGCTGGTGACGATGTGTTGTGGCGGCGGTCTCGGTACGGGAACCCTCTTGCGCCGCGGCTAGACGTTGACGCCCTTACCCGTTCAACACGAGCTCGATGCACCGCCCTGGCAGCGCGTCGAAGCGACGATCATGCGTACGGCACAGGCGATTCGCCGTGCCTACGAAAGTCGACTGGCGTCCCTGGACCTCAACCTGTCGCAGGCCAGCGTGCTGGGTTTCCTCGTCGATTCAGGTCCTCTGACCCAGACTCACCTGGCGGCGAGCCTCGGCTTGGGGCGCGCTGCGACCGGTGCGATCATCGACGTCCTCGAAAAGCGCGGCCTGCTCGAGCGCCGTCCCGACCCGAAGGACCGGCGGGTTTGGCTGGTCGTCGTTACCGATGCCGGCGTCGAGCTTTCACGACCGGTGTTGCGAATCGACCGCAGCTTGCGCGGCGACCTGCGCACCGGCATCTCGCGTCGCGAACGACAAGTGCTGGCCGGGTTGCTGGTTCGTTTACAGGACAATCTGGCGGTGATTCTCACCGGCGATGACAACCGCGAATTGGGGAGTTGAGAGATGATCGAATGGAGTGAATCGCACCTGATGATCCGCGACGCCGTGCGCCGTTTCGTCGACGACGAGATCGTGCCCAATCTCGAGGCGCTCGAGCACGGCGACATGCCGCCCTACGACATCCTGCGCAAGATGTACAAGACCTTCGGCATGGACGCGATGGCAAAAGCGCGCTTCGCCAAGATGGTCGAGGCGGAGAAGTCGGGCGCGCCTTCGCGCTCCAAGCAGGACGGTGGCGACAGCTCGGCGCGGGCCGACCAGGCGGCGGCGATGTTGATTCCGATCATCGAGCTCTGTCGCTATTGCCCCGGCATGGTGACGGCGATGGGGGTATCGGTCGGACTGGCGGCCGGCACCATTCAGTCGAAGGGGACGCGCGAGCAGAAGGAGCGTTGGCTTCTCGACCTGTTGACCCTCGACAAAGTCGGTGCCTGGGCGATTACCGAGCCCGACTCGGGCTCGGACGCCTTTGGTGGGATGCGCTCGACGGCGCGCCGCGACGGCGATGATTTCGTGCTGAACGGCTCGAAGACGTTCATCACCAACGGCCCGCACGCCGACACCATCGTCTTCATCTGCAAGCTCGACGAAGATGGAGTCGATCAGCGCGAGCGGCGCATCCTTCACTTCGTCCTCGATCGCGGTATGGCGGGGCTCGAGCAAACGCCGGCGCTGCGCAAGATGGGCCTGCACTCGTCGCCGACCGGCGAGCTCTTTCTCAGCGACGTTCGCTGTGGTGTCGACCGCCTGCTCGGTGGCGCCCCGGTGTTGAGTAGCAACGGCGGCGGCCGCTCGGAGGCCAAGGCGACTTTCCAGACCGAGCGCTCGGGCGTCGCCGCCATGGCCCTGGGTATGGTCGAACAGTGCCTTGCCCTGTCGGTGAAGTACGCCAGGGAGCGGGTCCAGTTCGGCAAGTCGATCGGCGAGTATCAACTCATCCAGGACAAGCTGGCGCGTATGGAAGTGGCGCGCATGAACCTGCAGAATCTGGTCTTCCGCACCATCGAGCTGTCTTCGCAAGGCAAGAGCATGACCTTTGCCGAAGCGTCGGCGATGAAGCTCTACGCCGCGCGCGCCGCCGTCGAGGTGGCGATGGAGGCGGTGCAGATTTACGGCGGCAATGGCTACATGTCGGAGTACCAGGTCGAGCAACTGGCGCGCGATGCCAAGGTGCTGCAAATCTACGCCGGCACCGATGAGATGCAGATTCGCGCCATCGCCCGCGATCTGCTGGCGGCGGATTGAAGAGCAGGGGCGCCGCCGGGCTGTGAGTCGCAGCCGGCGTGATTCCTCATTTGTCGATGATGTCTCCTTCCGAGCGGGAACCGCTACAGGTCACGGCGCCGCCGCTGAGTGCCGGGCGGTTGCGCCTGGCTGCCATGGCGGCAGTTGCGGCGATCGCGCTGCTGCTCTGGTGGACGGGTCATCTGGGCTCTCTGGTCGACCCCGAGCGCATCCGCCGTACCGTCGAACGCGCCGGTCCGGCCGGTCCACTGGTCTTCATCCTTCTGCTCGTTCCTCTCAACCTCGTCTTTCTCGCCGGCATTCCCATCTGGATGTCGTCTTCTCTATTTCCTCTCGAGTGGGCCGTCGTCTACTCGATCGCCGGCGCGGTGGTCGGCAGTAGCGGTACGCACCTGATGGCGCGCTGGCTTGGCCGGGAATGGGCAACGTCGCGGGCTCCCGCCAAGCTGCGGCGCTTTTCCGAACGCGTCGTGCGCAATCCGATCCTGGCGATTGCGACGATGCGGATATTGCTGTGGCTCAACCCGGGGGTCGACTTGTTTCTCGCGGTGTCGGGTGTGCGTTGGCACGACTACTTGTTGGGTACGTCGCTGGGCATGGTGTTGCCGACCGCCTTGCGCGTGTTCATCGGACAGCAAAGCATGCAGGCAGCCAGTGGCGCGCCGCCGTGGATCTTGGCTTTGGCGGTGATGGCAGTGGTGTTGTTCGTCACATGGCGAAGCTTGTCCGACGACGAAGAGGAGGAGACATGAAGCTCGACGAGCTTTTCTCAATCGAAGGGAAGACGGCGGTCGTCACCGGCGGCTCGCGCGGCATTGGCGAGATGATCGCTGCAGGGTTTCTCGCCAATGGTGCCAAGGTCTACATCAGCTCGCGCAAGGCGGAGGTCTGTGACGCCACGGCGGCGCGTTTGGCCGGCGAGTACGGCGATCAGTGTGTTTCCCTGCCGGCCAATCTGGCCGACCTGGCGGGCATCGATGCCTTGGCGAACGCGATCAAGGAACGCGAACAGCGCCTCGACATTCTCGTCAACAACGCCGGTGTGTCGTGGGGGGCGCCGCTCGAGGACTTTCCCGAGGTCGGCTGGGACAAGGTGATGGACACCAACGTCAAAGGTGTCTTCTTTCTCATTCAGCGCTTGTTGCCGTTGCTCGAGGCGGCGGCGACGAGCGACGATCCGGCGCGGATCATCAATATCGGTTCGGTCGACGGTATCCAGACGCCGGTCTTCGAAAACTTCTCCTACGGTCCGTCGAAGGCGGCAGTGCACCACCTGACGCGGGTCATGGCGGCACATCTGGTCAAACGTAGAATCATCGTCAACGCCATCGCCCCAGGGCCGTTTCCGACCTGGATGCTGAGCACGGGGGTCGGCACCGGCGGCGACGTCGAAGGCACCGATTGGCAGGCGGTGGGGCGCAGCAATCCACGCGGCCGTGTCGGGACGCCGCAGGATATCGCCGGTCTGGCGATCTTCTTGAGCTCGCGCGCCAGTGCTTTCACGGTGGGCGAGGTGATCACTTGCGACGGCGGCTCCGTCGTCAGTTGAGGATGCGATGAAGACATTCAAAGACAAGATCGCGGTCGTTACCGGTGGTGGAACGGGAATGGGGCGCGAAATCGCTCGCAAGCTCGCCGCCGACGGTTGCCACGTATCGATGTGCGACGTCTCGGCCGACGAGATGGAGAAGACCCGCGCCCTCTGCCTCGAGAACGCGCCGCCGGCGACTCGCGTCACGACGTTCGTCGCTGATGTTTCGGTCGAGGAACAGGTGCTGGCCTTTCGCGATGCGGTCGTGCGGGATCAGGACAGCGAGCATGTTCACTTGTTGTTCAACAACGCCGGAATCGGTGGCGGCGGTAGTTTCGTCACCGACCGTCGCGAGGAATGGGAAAAGGTCTTCGCCGTGTGCTGGTACGGCGTGTATTTCTGCACGCGCGCCTTCCTGCCTCTGCTCATCACCGCCGAGGAGGCGCACCTGGTCAACACCAGCAGCGTCAACGGTTTCTGGGCCTCCCTCGGTCCGCAAACACCGCACACCGCGTACTCCGCTGCGAAGTTCGCCGTCAAGGGTTTCTCCGAGGCGCTGATTACCGATCTGCGGATCAGCGCTCCGCACGTCAAGGTGTCGGTGGTGATGCCCGGCTACATCGGAACGTCGATCGTCATCAACTCTGGCAAGGTTCTCGGTATGGAGCCGGAGAGCTTGAGCGAAGAAGATTTGCAACGAGTGCGCGTGCGCATGGAGCGGATGGGAGTGGACCCGTCGGATATGAGCGCGGATCAGTTGCGTCAGGCGGTGGCGATGCAGGGGCAGTTGTTTCGCGACAGTGCGCCGACCAGCGCGGCGCAAGCGGCGGACGTCATACTCGAAGGCGTCCGCGCCGAGCGCTGGCGTATCCTGATCGGCGACGACGCCGTCGGCATGGACGAATTGGTGCGTGAAAAACCGGAAGAGGCATACGAGTCCGAGTTCTTTGCCGAGCTGATGGGGCGGGTCGGTTGGGGATTTGGCCGCTGAACCCGCCTGCCGGCCAGCGCCGGTCGACCGGCGCTGAATCTGCGTGATAGGAGGCGCCAATGAGAAACCTACGGGGATGCACGTTGGTCGGAGCAGCGCTCGCACTCGCTGTGCTGGGCTGTTCTTCGGATGATTCGGGCGGCGCCTCGCGCCTGCTCTGTAGCGAAGAAGCGCCGCGGGCGTTGCGTACTTGCCTCGACGAATGGAGTGCGGCGACGGCGGATTGCTACCGGGACGGCAACGCCCCCTGTGCGGCGGGCGACGCCGGTCTCGAGGCAGCGCTGGCGGCACTCGAGAGCGATGTCGCCGCGAGTTGTGGCGACGGCGAGCTCTTTGGTCTGAGCAGCAGCGCCGTCGTCGGGCGCCTGCGCAATGCCTGTTCCTCGCAAGCGGCGTCGCTCGCCTGGCGTACCTACGGCGGCCCGCAGGGTGCAGTGTGGCCGGTGGCGGATGCCGCCGAGCGGGATTGCCTGGCGACAGCGCACGCGGCTGCTTCGTCCATGATGGGCGACGCGTTGGCGGCCATCGACGCGTGTCTGAGCGGTGGCAGCGGTTGTGCCGGTGTCGAGGATGCGCGGCAGGCCATGGCCGAGTCGGCGCTCGGCGAAGTCGAGGCGGCCTGCGACGAGCTCGAGACCCTCATCGCCGTCGATGCGGCGACCTACGTAGAGCGGGCCGAGCATCAGGTCGACTGCCTGGTTGCGACGGTGCACGCCGATCGCGGATCGATGGCGCTGTCGTGCGGCCCGTCCAACGCGGACTTCGATCCGCCGCGCGGCGAGTTCATGCAAGTCGTCGTCGACGGCGACAAGTGGGGGACGATGTGTGGTGACGGTAGCGACTACGCCTTCCAGATTCGCCTGGCGCCGCCGGGCGAACGGCTGGATCGTATCCTCATCGGCCTGCAGGGTGGCGGAGTCTGTCTGTTCGAAGACGACTGCAGGGCGCGGCTGGCGAGCGCCCCGGGGTTGTTCAACGCCATGGACGATGAGCCGATCGGTTCGGGGATCGCCTCGGACAACCCGAACGAGAACCCGTTTGCCAACTGGACCAAGATCTACCTGCCGTACTGCAACCAAGACGTCTTCACCGGCGGCGGCGTGTTCGAACCCCTGGGCGATCTGGATCTGCCGCGCTTTGGCGGCGTCAATCTGCGGGCAGCAATTCAGATGTCGCGAGACGTGATCTGGAAGTTGATGGATGAAGAAGGGGGCGACGGGTTTCGACCCGATGAGATCATCGCGCTCTTCGGCGGCTGGTCGGCCGGTGGGTACGGCACGATCTACAACTACCACTGGCTGCTGGACGATCTGCAATGGCCGCGCACGGCGGCATTTCCCGACGCCGGCGGCGCTCTCGACAACGGCTCGATCGTCGGCGTCAGTGGCCTCGGTGACATCAAGATCCCGGCTTGGGGGACGCTGCACAACCTGCCGCCCTATTGCTTCGCCGGCTCGTGTGCGGTCGGGCCGACTCTCTACGAGACGATCTCGCCGCGCTTGAAGCAGGTGCCCGAGCAGCAAATGTTGATCCTCAGCAATCCCAAGGACAATACCCAACAGGGCGACGCCTTCTTCGACGACGAAGCGTTCTGGATCAACACCATGCGGCAGTCCTACTGCGACACCAGAGACCTCAACGGCATCCACTACTACTACACCAGCGTCTCCGACGAGAGTGTTCACGTCGTATCCCTGCGTCCCGAGCTGTGGGCCGGCGAAGTCGACGGCGAAACCATGCGCGATTGGTTCGTGCGCGCAGTCACCGAACCCGACACCTTGATGAGCCGTGTCGAGGAGGCGGACTTCGTCGATGCGATTCCCGGTGTCGAGCCCTATCCCTGTGAGGTTGCGCCTTAGCAGTTGAGGTTGTTGAGAGTCGTCGCGTTTCCGATTTTCGGGAATGTCGCCATCGCTGCCGTACTTTCCGGAGAGGTTCCGATTCGTTAGAGTTTGTTGCACGGGAGTCGTGCGATCGAAACGGCTCGGCCGGGTATTAGGCACTCGAGGTGGGGATGTTCTTGGCTGGTTGCAAGTTGGTGGCGAGGGTCTCGTTTCTGGCAGGGATCGTTCTACACTTCGACGCTGGCCCCGTTACCGCTCAATCTTGTGTCGGCGATTGCAACCGCGACGGGCGCGTGGTCGCCAACGAGGTCACTGCCGTTCTCCAGTCGCAGTGCTCCGCGGTCTTGCCCGGCGAGCTCAGCGAACGGCTCGCCGCCACGATCGAGCATGTCTTCGCCGGCTGCGCGATACCTCCGGCGGAGTGGCAGATCGCCCTCGATGCATCGACCATTGGTTGGATGATGAGCGGTTGGGGAGTCGACGGCGGTCCGCTGTGGGTGGTCGGAGGCACGGCATTCGAAGGAAAGATCCTGCGCTTCGAGCTGGGCGAATGGCGGCGGGAGGAAGTGGAACCCACGGTCGAGCTCCTCAATTGGGTACATGGGACGTCATCCTCGGATGTGTTCGCCGCCAGCAACGATGGCGCCATCCTGCACTTCGATGGCACGTCGTGGAGCAAGCAGGAGACGCCG
This sequence comes from uncultured Binatia bacterium (SeqCode), assembly GCA_965216585.1. Taxonomy (GTDB): domain Bacteria; phylum Desulfobacterota; class Binatia; order HRBIN30; family CADEER01; genus CADEER01. The sequence goes on from CBDCGC010000003.1 coordinate 4,645,459, forward strand.
GTTGACGAACCGGTATGGGGCCTGTGGGCGGTGGCGCCCGACGATGTCTGGGCGGTCGGCGGTGATGCGGTTCTCGGCACCGAGCCCTTCGTTCTTCACTACGATGGCCTGCGCTGGTCGGCGGTGCCGATACCGCCATTGCAGCGGCCGGGAGTCGCGGCACTGTTCAAGGTCTGGGGCTCAGCCAGCGACGACGTCTATGCCGTTGGCGAGAACGGTGTCGTCCTGCATTGGGACGGCGCTGCCCTTACCGAGATGGGTGTCGGCATTGGTCAAGACCTGATCGGCATCTGGGGCAATGGAGCCGATGACGTCACCGTCGTCGGCGGTCGTGGCACGGCGGAGCTTGCGCACTACGATGGCGTCGAGTGGGTTCGCGCGCCGCCTTCGCGAATTCCCGGCCTGAACGGCGTATGGACCCGCCGCGGCGACCTCGTCCATGCCGTCGGTGTCGGCGGAACCGTACTCCGGGTCGATCCGAGAACCTTGACGGTTCTCGAGGAGGTTCCGGTGCCGACCGATCTCGAGCTACACGCCGTCTTTGGCGACGCCGCCGGGCGGATGTTCATCTTTGGCGCCAACTTCGTTTTCCCCGAGGCGGGCGTGGTTTTGACGAGAAGGATGCTTGATGAAGACTGAAGCTGTCAGCGGCAAATCGTTCCGTGCTGCGGCGGCACCGTCGTCTGTCGCGCTGGCGTTGCTGTGCTGTCTTTCCGTGTCTTGCGGCGACGATGACGACGTCGGGCCGGTGGCCGCGACTCCTACCGTTGCGCCGACGCCGGAGGCTTCCTTCTCGCCGACCGCGGTGGCAACGCCGACGCCGACGCGTGTGGCGACATCTTCTCCCGTGCCGCCGACAGCCACCGCGAGCTCGACCGCCGCACGATCTTCCACGCCGGCGTCATCGTCGACGCCCGCACCCAGTCAGACGCCACCACCGCCGGCGACACAGGCAGCCACGGCGACGCCGCTGCTGGCGACGGTGTCCCCGTCGGCGAGCGCAACCGCGGTGAGCAGCGCCAGCCCGACGCCGCGGGCGGGGATCTTTGCCGACCTCGGCGAGCCGCTGCCGGTCGCCACTACCGAGCAGTTGGCGACCTTCGATCGCGGGCGCGACGTAGCGAGGCGGGTGTTTTCACGCCAGGACGGGCTGGGTCCCGACTTCAACGTCGTGTCGTGCGCCCACTGCCACGAGAAGCCCGTCACCGGCGGCGGCGGCGCGAGATACCGGGACTTTCTGCTCGTCCAGCAAGTGCTCGACGACGGCTCGTCGATTCCGCTCGGCGCCAACGGCGTGCAGCCGCAGTTTACGTTGAACGCGGGCGGTCGAAGGATGACGGACGACGGGACCAACCTGCAAGCCAATCGCAATCCCATTCCATTTTTCGGCGTCGGTTTGCTGGCGGAGATCAGCGAAGAGGAGATCCTGCGCCGCGAGGATGTACTCGACGCCGATGGCGACGGCATCAGCGGCCGCGCCAACTACGACCGCGGCTTCGTCGGTCGCTTCGGCCGCAAATCGCAAACCGTGTCCATCGAAGGCTTCATCCGCGGCCCGCTCTTCAACCACTTTGGCATTACCTCCGACCCGCTGCCGGACGAACGCAAGGCGCTGTTGCCGGTGCCGAGTGCGCCCGAAGAGGAGGAACCTCTGCTCTCCGCGCTGCTGGACGCTCTCTCGGTACAGCGGGCATACGCGCAAGTAGCGGCGCCTGAGGAGCCAACCGTCGACGACGACGGAGTGCCGGATCCCGAGCTGTCGGAAGACGATCTATTCGATCTGGTGTCGTTCGCCATGTTGCTCGCCGCTCCTCAACCCGACGAACCGACTGCGCAGAGCGAATCGGGTGCACGGGTCTTTGCCGAGATTGGCTGCGACGGTTGTCACGTCCCGTACCTCGAGGGATTGCGCGGCCCGGTGCCGGCCTACAGCGATCTCCTGGTGCACGACATGGGCGAAGAGCTCGCCGATGGCATCAGCATGGGGCTTGCTTCCGGCTCGGAGTTTCGCACCCAGCCGTTGTGGGGAGTCACCGCGGTTGCGCCGTATCTGCACGACGGACGGGCCGACACGCTCGATCAGGCCATCCGCATGCACGGCGGCGAAGGTGCGGCGTCTCGCGATGCCTATGTCGCACGCGACGCTGCGGCGCAACGAGATCTGATCGCCTTTCTCGAATCGCTCGGCGGCTCTCGGCAGCGCAGCGAGGGTCTGTTGCCTCCCGATGCCGCGATTCCGGATGCTGGAACCCTTGGCGGACCGGCGACCGCTCTCAGCCCCGAAGAAGAGGAGATGTTTGAGCTCGGTCGTGCGGTCTTCGATCGCGACGTCCCCATCGACGGCGGCTTGGGTCCGATCTTCAACGGCGATTCCTGTCGCGCTTGTCACTTTCAGCCCGTCATCGGTGGTGCCGGCGCGGCCGACGTCGACGTCGTTCGCCACGGTCACCTGGAAGACGGTGTCTTTCGCGCTCCGCAACAGGGCACCATGGCGCCGCGTCACTCTACGGCCGGTGTGCGGCCGCAGATCGATGAGGAAGCCAATGTCTTCGAGACGCGTCAGACGCCGCCGGTCTTTGGCCTCGGTTTTCTCGAGAGCATCCCCGAGGCGGATGTCCTGGCCAACGCCGACTGTGACAATCCCGATCCGACGGCGGTATCCGGCTGCGCCCACATCTTGCCATCGGGAGAGCTCGGCCGTCTTGGCTGGAAAGCCAACGTGCCCAATCTAGCCGAGTTTGCCCGCGATGCGATGTTCAACGAATTGGGCATGACCCTGCCGGAAATCGAGGGCCAGAGCTTTGGCGCCGTGACCGACTCCGACGCCGCTGCCGACCCCGAGCTCTCGGTGCAAGATCTCCGTGCGCTGGTCTTCTTCATGCAGCGCTTGGCGCCGCCGCGGCGCCGCTCGACGGATGCCCAGGCAGAGGCGGCCGGTGAGACCGTGTTCCATGCGATCGGTTGTGGCGACTGTCATCTGGGTCAATTCGCCAGCCCGGAGGGCGTCGTCGCCTACACCGACCTCTTGTTGCATCAGGTGGCGCCCGATGGCGGGCCGGGGATCGCCGACGGTGACGCCGGGGTGTTGGAGATTCGCACGCCGCCGCTGTGGGGATTGTCGCTGACGCCGCCGTACATGCACGACGGTCGCGCCTTCACCGTCGAAGAGGCGGTCCTGCGACACGACGCTGAAGCGGCAAGCTCGAGACAGTCGTTCGAAGCACTGTCAGAGGACGAGCGCGAGAGCTTGATGGCATTCCTTCGCTCGTTGTAGGCCAAATGTGTCGGCGATTGCAGTGAGTTTCGGATCTATTCCGAGGCCGGCCGGAAGCGCGGTACGGCGAGGTCTTCGCTCATGTCTTCCCAGACCAGCTCGACGGGCATGCCGATACGGATGTCCGTGGGATCGATTCCGACCAGGTTGGACATCATGCGAACACCGCCGGCGTTTTCCAGGGCGATGACGGCGATGACGAAGGGCAGCTCCTGATCGGCGGCGACCGGCCGGTGCACGATGGTATAGGTGTAGACCTCGCCGCGGCCGCTGACCTCATGCCATTCGGCGGCGTCGGCGCGGCACTCGGGGCACACCGGGGCAGGGGGCAGGCGTGTGTGGCCGCAGGCGCCGCAGCGCTGCACTACCAGGCGGTGCTCGGCCGCCGCTTCCCACCACGGCAGAGTCATCGAGTCGGACATCGGCTCGGGCATGCTGTCGGGAAAGAAGCGTTCGCTCATGGCCGCACCAAGACCAGCGCGCTCGACGGGGTACCTGCGGCGCTGGTCACCAGGCATACCTCGGCGCCGTCGACCGGGCTGGTCGATTCGCCGCGCAGCGAGCGCACGCCTTCGACGACGTGGTTGAGGCCGTGGATGTAGGCTTCGGAAAGGCTGCCACCGTGGGTGTTGGTCGGCATGCCGCCGCCGTTCCAGGACAGTGCGCCGCTCTCGATGAACGGTCCGCCTTCGCCGCGTTTGCAGAAGCCGTAGTCTTCGAGCTGCATGAGAACACAGCCGGTGAAGTGATCGTAGATCTGCGCCACGTCGACGTCGGCGGGTCCGACTCCGGCTTTGCCCCACAGGCGGTTGGCCATCTCTTCGCAGCCGCCTGTGGCGTAGAGATCGTCGGCGATGTTGGAGTTGGAGAACGGTCCAAAACCATAGCCCTTGGGAGCGCCCTGCTCGGCGGCGCGGATCTCGACCGCCGGCTTGGCCAGATCGCGTGCCCGCTCCTTGGTGGTGACGACGACGGCGCAGGCGCCGTCGCTCTCGAGACAGCAGTCGAAGAGGCGGTGCGGGTCGGCGATCATCGGCGAGCTCTGGTGATCTTCCAGCGTCATCGGTTTGGCGCCCATGACGGCGCGCGGGTTGCGACTGGCGTGCTCGCGAAAGGTAACGGCTAGTCTGCCCAGGTGTTCGCTCGTCGTTCCGTAGAGATGCATGTGGCGCCGCGTCGGCAACGCGTAGGCGGCGGCAGCCATCAGCATTCCGTAGGGCATGACGAAGCCGATCGAGGCGACCATCAGTGAATCGGCCGGTTTGACCGTCGGCGGTTGCGCGTCTTGCGGCAGTGTCGCGACGTCGCGACCGGCGTTGCCGAAGCGAAAGAACTGCCCCTGGCAAAGCGAGCGGTAGACCACGACCACCTCGGCCTGGCCGCATTCGACCGCCATGGCGGCGTTGGCCACCGCGGCACAGGCACCGCTGCCGCCGGGCATCCACACCATGTTGCCGAAGCGCAGCGCCGGAAGTCCCAGCTCGGCGGCGATGAAGACCGCTTCGTTGCGGTCCTCGGCAAAGGACGTAAGACCATCGACGTCGTCGACCGACAGGCCGGCGTCTCCGACCGCACGCAGGATCGACTGGCAGGCCAGGGCGTGCTCGGTGACCTCACCGATCTTTCCCCAGCGCGCATACTTGGATTCGCCGACGCCGACGATCTGTGCTCGTGAATCAGCCATGTTCGTGGTCCGCTCTGGGCTGAAACCCGCTTCGCTCGCAGGTGTGGCGCTCCCCCAGCCTACTGCCCCAGCCCGAGCCTACAGCCTTTTTTCCCAACTCAGTCTGGTTGGTATCAATGAAGGCTGGGGCTTGGGCTGGGGCAGAAGGCTGGGGGTGGTCTCGCTCGATGGGCAACGCTCTCTCCACTCGGTTGGCCGATGGATATTGACGGATTCTCGCACTTCTTGCGATACCTCGTGCGATGCAAAGAGGTCTGGCCGGAATCCGCGTTCTCGACTTTTCCGAGCAGATCGCCGGTCCCTATTGCACGAAGCTGCTGATCGATGGCGGCGCCGAGGTCGTCAAGGTCGAGCGCCGCGCAGGGGATACGCTGCGTTCGTGGTCGGCGAGCGGCGCCGATCTGGGCGGGCGAGATTCGGCCCTTTTCGCGTTTCTCAACGCCGGCAAGAAGTCGGTAGTCGGCAGTCTCGATGACGCCGCCGTCGAGAGGCTGCTGGGCGAGGCCGATCTCGTCGTCGAAGCGCACGGGTTGGAGTCCGACTGCGGCGTCGCGGTGGACGTCGAGGCTCTGCGTGCTGCCTACCCGTCGCTGGTCATCGTATCGATTACACCCTACGGCCGGAGCGGCCCGTGGGCCGGGCGGCGGGCCACTGAGTTCACCCTGCAGGCGGAGTCGGGTTCGATCGGTATGCGCGGCTTGATGGGCGAGCAGCCGTTCCAGGCCGGCGGCCGCATCACGGAATGGGCGGCGGGTGCGTACGCTGCTGCTGCGGCGCTGCCGGCGCTGATGCGGGCGCGGCAAACGGGACACGGCGAGCATGTCGATCTGTCGATGCTGGAAACGGCGAACATCATCTTCACGAACTTCTCCGAGACGATGAACCGCATGATGAACGGCAGCCCGGACGACCCCGAGCACGCCTTTCTCACCTGGACGGTGGAGACGCCGTCGATCGAGCCGACCGCTGACGGCTACGTCGGCTTCTGCACCAACTCGCGGCAGCAGTTCTCGGATTTCCTCCTCATGATCGAACGGCCGGATCTGCAGGACGACGAAGAACTCGCCCAAGTCGCCGGACGGCTGATGCGCTTCGACGAGTGGAACGAAACCATGCGACCGTGGCTCAGCTCGAAGACGACTGCTAAAGTCGTCGAGCTGGCGTCGGCTCTGCGCATCCCGGTCGCTCCGGTGTGCAACGGCGAGACGGTGACGAGCCACGAGCAATTGCAGGCGCGCCGGGTTTTCCGCGCCGATGCCGGCGGCGGCTTCCAGCAGCCGCGGCGGCCCTACCTCATCGACGGGGAAGAGCCGCCTGCGCCGCGGGTAGCGCCGCGTCTCGGCCAACACGCGAGCGCGGCGGTGTTCGAGAACGACGGCGAAACGCCAACACGGATGCTCGACGGCGTGCGGATCCTCGATCTCACCGCCTGGTGGGCGGGACCTGCCGCAACCCACTTCTTCGCCGCTCTCGGCGCCGAGGTCATCCACGTCGAGTCGACCAGGCGGCCCGACGGTCTGCGCATGATCGGCGGCATGATGGCGGCGCACTATCCCGAGTGGTGGGAGGCGAGCCCGCATTTTCTCCACGTCAACGCCAACAAGCTCTCGGTGTCGCTGAATCTCAACCAGGAACGGGGAAGGGAGCTCCTCGATCGTTTGTTGGCGGAGTGTGATGCCATCGTCGAGAACTTCACTCCGCGTGTACTGGAGAATTTCGGCATCACTTGGGAACACGTTCAGTCGGTGAACCCTCACGCGGTGATGATGCGCATGCCCGCGTTCGGTCTCGACGGCCCGTGGCGCGACAACACCGGATTTGCCCAGACCATGGAGCAGGTGTCGGGCATGGCTTGGGTCACCGGCCACCTCGACGATCAGCCGCGCATCCCGCGCGGTCCCTGCGATCCGATCGCCGGCATGCACTGCTGCGTGGCGCTCATCGTCGCCCTGGCCGAACGGGCGGCGACCGGACGCGGGCACCACGTCGAAAGCACCATGGTCGAAAGCGCTCTCAATATCGCCGCCGAGCAAGTGATCGAGTGGAGCGCCTACGGCAACCTTCTGGAGCGCGACGGCAATCGATCGCCGCTCGCGGCGCCGCAGGGGTTGTACCCGTGCGCCGACGGCCAGCCCGGGACGGAGTCGTGGATGGCTCTGTCGATTGCCACAGATGAACAGTGGCACACCTTGTGTGCGGCGATGGGCGAGCCCGGTTGGGCGGTGCGAGCGGAGCTGGCGGCGCAGGCCCGTCGCGCCGCAGCGCATGACGAGCTGGACGAACGCATCAGCGAGTGGACGCGCACGCGCCGGCGGGAGGATCTGGTCGCCGAGCTGCGCGCGCTCGGAATTCCGGCGTCTGCGCTTGCCGATCCCTGCCGGTTGCTGCAAACCAACCCGCAGCTTCGGTCGCGGCACTTTTTCGAAACGCCCGAACATCCGGTTGTCGGTGCCATGCCCGTGCCGGGATTGCCGTTTCGCTACGCCGACACCGAGCGCTGGATTCGCCGCGCAGCTCCGACCTTGGGGCAGGACAATCAGCGCGTCTTGTGTGACTTGCTCGGGTTGTCGGGGGATGAGATCGCGCAACTCGAAGCGAGCGGCGTCACCGGAACCCGCCCGCTGGGGGTGTAGCCGCAAGCCAAGCCGGTGGAATCAGCATTGACTCGCACATCATGATCTTATAGCGTTGACGATCATGAAGCCGATTCAGGTGTATCTCGAGGCGGATGACATGGGTCGCCTCGAGGAGTGGGCACGAAAACGTGGATGGAACAAGTCCCAGGCGGTTAGGGCGGCGATTCGCGCTTTGACCCGTGACGCCGGAGAGGATCCGGTGCTCGGCATGAGCGGAATGGTGCAGGATCTGTTGCCTGGCGATAGCGCGGCGAGTTTCGATCAATATCTGGAGGAGACCTACGTTGCCGAAGAGAAGGCGACCTACCGCAGGCACAGGCAGGCCAAGCCCGCTAAAGCCGCCAAGCCCGCCAAAGCTACCAAAGCTCGGAAGAAGCGACGTCTTCGTCGATAGTGGCGCGTGGATTGCGCTGGTCAACGCGCGCGATCAGTACCACGTCGAAGCGGACGGGCTTTTCCGCGCTGTGATCGGCGAAGGGCGCCGATTGCTGACGACGAACCTGGTCTTGGCTGAGGTGCACCGGCTGATCCTCCACCGGGTTGGCATTCGTGCCGCGCGTGCGGTCGTGCGGCGGATGGAGGCGAGTCCGCAGACTACCATCGTGCTGGCGAGTAAGGGGCACCACCGAAACGCGATCGAGTGGCTAGACGCGCTGTCTGATCAGGTGTTGACCTACACGGACGCGCTCAGCTTCGCGGTGATGCAGGCGCAAGGCTGCGCGGAGGCTCTGAGCTTCGACCACGACTTTGAAATTGCGGGGTTTTCGCTGTTGCGTTTTCATTGAGCACGGTGGCACAACGGGCTTTATGGGAAGGTCAGGGGGTTGGTGATGAGCACAATCGGACGATCGTTTCTGGCGACGCGGCGGCGGGCCTTGCAGGTTCTCGCGCTGCTCGGCGTCGGAGGGGGCGAGCTCAAGCGTGCTGCCACGGCCCTGGCGGATTCGAGCGCGCGCGCTTCCGACGTTTGGCCGCAGATGACCTATCGCAAGCTCGGCCGCACTGGGTTCAACGGTAGCCGGCTGGTCTTCGGCTGTGGGGCGGCGTTGATGTTCTGGGGCAAGGACGACCTGCTCGATCAGGCCTACGAGCACGGTGTCAACGTCTTTGATGTCGGTACCAGTGACTACTATCGCAACGCCGAATCCAATCTGGCCGCTTTTGCAAAAAAGCGCCGCGACGGGATTTTCCTGATCTCCAAAGGGCTGGTCGGTCTCGACCTCTCTCCGGCCGACGTGCTCAGCGCCGAGCAGCACGCGACGGCCGCGCGCAATTGGTCAAAGGCGTTGGATGCCAGCTTGCGCGATCTGAAAACCGATCACGTCGACGCCTACTATATGATGGCGGTCAACAACGTTTCGTTGGTGCGCAGCGATGCCATGCACGAGGCCTTCCTGGCTGCCAAGAAGGCGGGCAAGGTAGATCACTGGGGAGTCAGCACGCATCAGAACGCCCAGGCGGTGCTCGCCGCGATGGCGGAGACGGGCCGCTACTCGCTGGCCCAGATCGCGATCACGCCGGCCGGTTGGTACGACTGGAGTGACAAGGCGGTGCTGCCCGACTCGCCGCCGATGGCTGCGCTGCGGCCGACGTTGGACGAGGCGCGCCAGGCCGGCATCGGTTTGATCGGCATGAAGGCGGCGCGCTACCTGGCCGGGCGCTGGCTCGGCTTTGGGCCGGACCGTCCGAAAGCTTTCGACGAGCACTACGACGCGGCCTACAAGAAGACGCCGTTGTCGGCTTTCCAGCGCTCGTACGCGTTCGTCTTGGCGCATGGCCTCGACGCGGTCAACGCGGACAGCCAGTCACTCGAGCATTTGCGCGAGAACTTCACCGCGGCGGCGACTTCGCAGCGCTACTTCGCCTGATCGACTGCCTGTCGGGAATGAGTGGGGATGAGCACTCGCGTTGCAGCCGTGCCGGCCGGCCGGCACGGCCAGGTGCTCTTCGCCATCCTCGCCCTCTCGATGTTGTTGAAAGTGGCGGCGACGATCCCGGCACGTGGCGCGCCGTTTTTCGGCGACTCCCTCGAGTATGTGACGACGGCGGTTCGCTTTGACCGAACCCGAGACTTGAACTCGACGGGCCGGCCGCCGGCCTATCCGCTGTTGCTGGGGCTCAGCTACTCGGCCAGCAGGTATCTGCGCGAGAACTGGAACGCCGGCGTCACGCTCGGCGACTTTCCCCGCTTCGTTCAGATCGTATGGAGCACGATCACCGTGTTTGCCGTCTACCTGCTCGGCCGCGAGCTCTTTGATGCGCGCGCCGCCTTGTGGGCGGCGGCGCTCGTCGCATTCTATCCCAACTTCGTCGGTTTCACGACGTTGTTTTGGACCGAGACGCTGTTCACCATGTTGCTCGTCGTCTGGCTGGTGTTGCTCTTGCGCGGCGTGCGCCAGCGGCGATGGTCGCTGCTCGCCGGCGCCGGCGCGGTCGCCGGATGCGCCGCGGTGACGCGCCAGTTCGGCGTCGTCCTCCTTCTCATTGCGGTTGTCTGGACCGTCGTTTCCTATCCCGCTTCACACAAGCGGCGCATCGCCGCCGCGGCTGTCGTCGCGCTCAGCGCCGCCTTGGCGATCGCGCCGGTGACGATTCGCAACTACTATACGCACGGCGGATTCGTCCTCGTCTCGACGACCAGCGGCTGGGCGGCGCTGTGGGGTACTGGGGTTCACCCGCTGGCGGAGATTGGTCAAGTCGAACGCCCCGGTGTGCGTTCCGAAGCCTACGAGAGTGACATCCTGGCATCCCAGCGGGCACGCCAGATCATCGCCGAGGACCCGCGCGGCTGGCTGCGCAAGGTGGTCTTCACCAATGCGCCGGACCTGTGGAACCCAGGTCACGACGGTGTCGTGCAGTATTTGTCCGAGGGCGCCTACCGGGGACTGACGACGCGGCTTGCGCGCGCGCTGATGGCGCTGATCTTTGCGTCGTATGTGGTGGTCATGATCGCGGGATTGACGGGGATGGCCCTGGCACCGCGCCAGCGCGTAGTAGCGCTCTTTTGGCTGATCCTGGCTGCCTACTGTGTGGTGCACGCAGTGCCCGGCGGACTGCCCCGGCATCGACTGCCTTTCATGGCTTGCGCTGCGACCTTTGCCGGCTTTCTGCTCTCCCGGCGGGCCGCCGAGTTGCGATCCCTCTTGCGCCCGGCGCGCGTTGCCCTTGCCTGCGTGCTGCTGGCGTTGTTTGCCTGGGCGCTGAACCGGCCGAGCCTTCACTACACTCGTATGGCCTGGCGGAAAGCGGGGCGCATCGATGCGGTGATGAAATCGGTGCCGGACTCTGCCAGCCAGGTGCAATCGCCGGCGATAACGCGACTGGAGTAGCTGTCATGAAGATCACCGATTGGTTCATCGATGCCGACACGCACATCACCGAGCCGGGCGATGTGTGGACGTCGCGTTTGCCCGCGCACTTTCAAGACCGCGCTCCGCGCATGGTTCGCTCCGATGACGGTGTCGACACCTGGCACTTCGGCCGTACGGCGCGGCCGATTCCCGTCGGGGCGACGGCGATTGCGGGTTGGAAAGAGCCGTTCCCCGCCTTTCCGCGCAACATGGACGAATGCCCGCTGGCTTCGTACGACGCGAAAGCGCGTCTTGCCTACATGGATGAGATCGGCGCCTGGGCCTGCGGTCTCTATCCCAACATCGGCGGCTTTGGCTCGGAATCGTTTCTCGGTCTCGACGATCGCGGGCTCATGCTCGCCTGCGTTCAGGCCTACAACGATTGGTTGATCGAGTGGATCGAGCCCGATCCCCGCCGTTTCATTCCGGCCATGGTGATCCCCTTCTGGGACGTCGAAGCCGCCGTCGAGGAGATCCATCGCGGTCGCGATCTCGGTCACAAAGCGATTCTCTTCATGGGCGCGCCGCAGGACTTCGGCTTTCCCTTCCTCGGCGATGAGCGATGGCAGCCGTTGTGGAAGGCGGCGCAGGACGTCGATCTGCCGCTGTCTCTGCATATCGGCACCGGCGATTTCAGCGACGACCTGGTCAACCCCGAGCGTTTCGCGGCGCACGGCATCACGCCGAGCATCGTCACCCAGTCGATGGGCATCCTGTTGCAGAACGCCATCCAGATGATGGACGTCGCCATGTCGGGCATTCTGCCGCGCAACCCGCACCTGCGGATCGTTTCCGTCGAGAGCGGCATCGGCTGGATACCCTTCGTCAACGAAGCCTTGGACCACGGATTCAGATACGCCGACGTGTCGGCCGAGAAACCCGAGTTCAAGCGCCCGCCGAGCGAGTATCTACGCGAGCAGGTGTGGGGATGCACGTTCTTCGAGGAGTTTGCGCCTCAAAGGTTGTTGGACGTGATCGGTGCCGATCGGGTGATGTTCGAGACCGACTACCCGCATCCCATCTGCCTCTACGGCAACGTACGAGAAAAGATCGACGCCGCCCTCGCCGATCACCCGCCGGAAATCCAACGCAAAGTGCTCTTCGACAACGCCGCCGCGCTTTACCAGGTCGACCCCCCGGACGTCGCGTCGCCGCTCGCCTGAGGTTTCCAGCGCTGCGCCGGCGCCAACAAATCATTGTTCGCCGCCGACTTGCGCGCCGCGATTCGTCCGTTGTACCCAACCGTATTGGGGGGCGACGTGAGACTTGCACGAAGTGTGGCAATCGGTTGGGCATTCTTGGCGGTTACGGGAGTGGGCGATGCTCGGGCGGAGGATCGGCGCGGGGTCGAAGAGATCGTCGTCCGTGCCCGCCGCCGGGCGGAGTTGCTCGAAGACTCTCCTGTCGCGGTGACGGCGCTTGGCGGAGAAGCTCTGCGAGCGGCGCAAGCGAGCAATCTGATCGACGTGGCGTCGCTGGTGCCTAATCTGACGATCCTATCGGGGCGCAGCAACCAGGATTCGTCGATCGTCATTCGCGGCGTCGGCGCATTTCCATTCATCTACTTCGATCAGGGTGTCGGAACGTATGTCGACGGTGTCTACCTGTCGCGCCAGCAGGGGGCCTTGCTCGACATCGTCGATCTCGAGCAGGTCGAGGTGCTGCGCGGTCCGCAGGGGACGCTCTTCGGTAAGAATACGGTTGGCGGTGCACTCAATGTCCGCACGGTACAACCCAAAGACAAATTCGAAGGTTTCATGCAGGTGCGCACCGGCAGCTACAGCCAGGTCGATACCAAGGCGACGCTCAACATCCCGATCGACTACGGTTGGTTCGCGGACAAGCTGGCGACCCGCATTACCTTCGCTTCGTTCTTCAACGAGGGGTATACGCGTAACCTCGAAACTGGGCGCCGGCATTCGGATCGCAACTCTTTGAACTTCCTCGGTTCGGCGCGGCTTGCCGTGACCGATGATCTGTCGCTGACGGTGAGCGGTTCGTGGACGCGCGAACAGAGCCGCGGATTGGGCGGTCAATGCGTGTTCGTGCAGGACGATGGGTTTCCTGCGGCGCCGTTTTTGTCGCAGGACTATCCCGACTTTGGCGACGCTTGCCGCCGCTCCGGGCGGTTGCGGTTTCGTTCCGAGATCGACGGCTTTGCCAATTCGATCAGCTACGGCACCTGGGGAGTCTTGCGTTGGCGGCTGGGTGCACCCGGCTTTTTCGACGGCGTTGACTTGCGCTACACCACGTCGCTGCGCGAGCAGGAAACCGCCGTGCGCGACGACGCAGAGATGACCGAATTCCCGGTCTTTACCATCGCTCAACTCGGGCACGGCGACGACAGCGGTCTGCCGACGGACGCACGCCAGATTCAACAGGAGCTGCAGATTTCGGCCGAGGCGCTTGACGGCATGGTTTCGATCGTCGGTGGCGCCTTCGGCTATTGGGAGCAGGCTGAGACCAACACCAGGCTCAACTATCTCACCGGCAATGCGATCGTCGATGAGATCGGCACGACGGACAACATCGTGCGCGTCGACAACTGGGATTGGGCTCTCTTCGGTCAGGTCGTCGTCGACCCGACGGAGTGGCTGAGTCTCACCGGTGGGGTTCGCTTTACGCAGGAGAAGAAGGCGTTGTTCAGGATGATCGAGAACGCGATTCTCGACCGCGATCCGCTTATTCCGCCGACCGACAGCCGGGACGTATTCGACGGCTGGACACCATCGGCGACGCTGGCGCTCATTGCGCCGCCGGGCGCGCTCGAGTCCTTGAGCGGGTTGGATCATCTGATGACCTACTTCACCTACGCGCGGGGTTTTCGCGGCGGTGGCTTCAATGGCGGCGCGCGGACAGTGTCGCCGGAAGCGCTGACTTCGTTCGAGCCCGAGTTCATCGACTCCTACGAAGTGGGTCTGAAGACGGCGGTCTTCGACCGGCGCCTATCGTTGAGCACGGCGATTTTCCAGATGGACCGCGACAATCAGCAGGTGCCGCAGATCATCAGCTCTGAATGTCCGCAGGAGCCGTGCCCGACCGATGTGTTCACTCGCAATGCGGCCAAGACGAGAAGCCGCGGCGTCGAGCTCGAGCTGGCGGCGCGCTCCTGGGCCGGATGGTCGATCAACGGTTCGGTCGGTTACACGAAGGCCGAGTTCCTCGATTTTCCCGAAGCTCAGGACGCGATCACCGGTGCGTCGATCAACCGCCAGGGACAGCGGTTTCCCTTTTTGCCCGAAGTGCAGTCGAGCTTGGGTGTTCAATACACACACGAGCTCCCCGGTCTTGGCATTCACTGGCTGGCCGGAGATCTCACTTCTCGCGTCGACTGGTATTACGAGAGCGAAGTGACGAATTGGGCGCCCGAGATCACGCAGCTCACTCAACAGGGGTACAACCGCATCAATCTGCGCATCGCCTACCGGTTCAACTCGGAGCGCAGCCTCATCGCCCTCTGGTCGAAGAACCTCACGGATGAGCGGTACTTCAAAAACACTCTTTCATGGGCCCGACTGACGGGATCGGTGGTGCGTTACTACGAGCCACCGCGCACCGTCGGTGTCGAGTTGAGCCATCGATTCTGAACTCGGCCCGGGCTCGCGCTTCGAGAATGAAGACGCCCCGCGTCGCCACTGCCGGGCAGGGGCGTGCGGCGACTCGTGATCGCCGGCCCTGTCGCGCCGGCGGCCCGCTCACAGCATCGTCGCGAGGGTGCCTGTCGTCGCGTCGAGGTCGCTCGTGATTGCCGCGATGTAGCGGTCCGGACGGACGATGATCGTTTCTCCGTTGGGTCGCAGGTGATCGATGTCGGGATGCTGCACGGCGACGTGCTTGGTGCCGACCTTGTCCCACAGGGCGCGTGTCGAGTCGGACATCGCCGGCTGTCCGCCGACGAGGGCGAAACCCGTGCCGAGCATCTCGTCGAAGCGGACGCCCTCGATCGTCGGCTGGGGGATTGGATTGCCGATGGCGCCGTGGTCGCCGCAGACGAATCCCGCTTCGATGTGGGGAAACGGCCGGCCGCCGCCGTAGCCGGCTTCGGTCGAGACGTCCTCCCCTCGGGCCAACGCGTTTATCAGTCGGCCGGTGTCGGCGGCGTGCCCGACCTGGCCGCGGGCGTGCGGCCGGCGCTCCTGGTCGTAGGTGTCGAGCAGGCGCTCGCCGGCGAGTGAGCGGCAGACGAGAGCAAGCTTCCAGGACAGATTGTCGGCGTCGCGCAGCCCGGAGTTCATTCCCTGACCGTTGAATGGCGGCATCTGGTGGGCGCAGTCTCCGGCGAAGAACACGGACTCGACGCGGAAGGTCTCGGCGACGACGGCGTGAAATCGGTAGACCGCGGAACGGTCGATGCGTAGCTGATCGGGCATTGCCCACGGCGAGAGGAGCTGCTGAAGGCGACTCGTTTCGACCAGAGCGTGACCGTCCTCGTCTTCGTGGACGCGGAACTCGAAGCGCAGGCGATCGCGGTGTCCGGGCACGATCGTCACGATGCGCTGCGGGTCGCATACCTGTTGAGCGATTCTCGGCGGCTGGTACGAGGGGTCGAGGACAGCGGTGTCGATGACGACCCATTCCTCGTCGAATCCCTGGTCCTCCAGCTTGACGCCGACGAGGTGACGCATGGTGCTCGATCCACCATCGGCGGCAACCAGCCAGCGCGAGTGCAACGTTCGCTGATTGCCCGCCTTGTCGACGGCGGTGAGGGCGATGCCGTCACTCGAGTTGTCGATGCCAGTGGCTTCCATGCCGAGCATCATCGTCACGCCGGCTTCAATTGCTTTGGCACGCAGCGCCGTTTCCAAGGACGGTTGATCGAACATCGTCATCGGTGGGTATCCGTTCGACCCGAGCGTGCCTTCGGGCAGCTCGAGGCCGACCAGGCGGTTGCCGTCGGCGTCGACGAACTCAGCACCCAGGATCGGTGTAGAAACGCCAGCGAGCTCGGCTTCGAGGCCCGCGTTTTGGAACAGCCGCTGGATCTCCTCATCCATGCCGATGGCGCGCGGCAAGGGGTAGATGCCGCTCGACTTGTCGATCGCAGTCACCGATAGCCCGCGTTGGACACAGCGAAGTGCCGTCATCACCCCCACCGGGCCGCAGCCGACGACGATGACGTCGGTGCTCATCTACCCGATCCGTTCCGCAGGTCGGCGGTTTGGTCGTTGCGACGCGTCTCGGCGCGCCAGTGGGCACGGCGCCGACAAACCGTCGATCTTGCGTTCACTGACGTTCTCGTCGCCCAGTGTTTCATCATCATCCCTACTTGCTGAGCGCGTTCTCTGGCGAACGAAGCTCTGCAAGATACTATGTGCCGCCGCATCGGCCGACAAGCGAACGGCGACGACGCCGAGGGGGGTGCGACACGAGACATCTCAGCCTACGAGTGCAGCGAGTTTCAAGTCAGAGCGCGTAGCCATCCCCCCCTTTGGAAAAGGGGGGTTAGGGGGATTTCGCAGAGCGCGGTGAGGTGCATCAGAAAATCCCCCTCAGTCCCCCTTTTTCAAAGGGGGAGGCTGGGCCGATGAAGAGCGCGTAGCGATCCCTCTTAAGTGAAAGGGGGAAGTTGGGCATTCGACGAAGGGAGAAGATTCGGCGTCTTTTCTCTGAAGTGTCCGGGCTGGTCTTCGCTAATTTCAGGTCAGCAAACCCACCGGTGATCACCGACCTCAGCCTGCACCTGCGCCTGCGCCTACGAGCGCAGCGAGTTTCAAGTCAGAGCGCGTAGCCATCCCCCCCTTTGGAAAAGGGGGGCTAGGGGGGATTTCGCAGAACGCGGTGAGGTGCATCAGAAAATCCCCCTCAGTCCCCCTTTTTCAAAGGGGGAGCTGGGCCGATGAAGAGCGCGTAGCGATCCCTCTTAAGTGAAAGGGGGAAGTTGGGCATTCGACGAAGGGAGAAGATTCGGCGTCTTTTCTCTGAAGTGTCCGGGCTGGTCTTCGCCAATTTCAGGTAAGCAAACCCCCCGGCGCGGCGCCGGATCATTCATATTGAGAAACTCACAATTTGCCTCGCGCAGCGACACCAACCTTTGCCTTTGCCTAAGCCTGCGCCTGAGCCTACGAGCGCAGCGAGTTTCAGCCTAGCAATACCCCCGGGCGTGCCGCCGGATCCTTCGTATTGAGAACCCTCGAGTAGCCTCGCGCAGCGACACCGCCCTTTGCCTGGCCTGTGCCTATGCCTCAGCCTGCGAGCGGAGCGAGTGTCAGTTGTGGGGCCATCGGTTCTTGCGCTAAGCCATGACAGAAGAGGGAGCTGGCTGGCATGCGCAGGTGCACTGTGTTCGATCGTGATGGGGGAAAACCGGCTGCCGCGCTGGGCGCCATTGTCCTCTGCCTGCTGAGTGCGCCCGTCTGCTACGGCGAGGACGCTTCCGCGCCGCCAGCCGAGCGGGGCCTCGAGGAGATCGTCGTCACGGCGCGCAAGCGTGTGGAAAGCCTGCAGAACGTACCGGTGACCGTGAGTGTGATCGGCGGCGATGCACTGCGGCTGTCGCAGGAGAATGAGATTGCCCGCCTGAGCAAGTTCGTTCCCGCCTTTCGCTACATCGATTCGGGCAACGACGTTGCGCGCGGCCTGTCGATTCGCGGCATTGGGACGAACACCTTCAGCCGCGGTGTCGAGCAGTCGGTCGGCGTCATGGTCGACGGCGTCGTCGCCGACACGCTGGCCAGCACCTTGCTCGACTTTGGCGACGTCGAGCGCATCGAGGTGTTGCACGGCCCGCAGGGGATGCTGTTTGGCAAGAACGCGTCGGCGGGCTTGGTCAAGATCGAGACACGGCGACCGAGCGAAGAGCTCGAGACGGGAATCGGTGCTTCCTGGGCTGATGGCCACGAGGCCAAGTTGGACGCCTATCTATCCGGGCCAATCTCAGAGACCCTGGCCGGTCGGGTTGCTCTTTTTCGCAATACCCTGGAGCCCTACATCGAGAACCTCGACGGCCTCGACCACAACAACCGCGACGAATGGGCCTTACGCGCCAAGTTGCTCTGGCGGCCGACCGAGGATGCCGATGCGTTGTTTACGTACAGCCGAGCCCAGCGGAAACCGCGCTGTTGCGGTGCTCCGGCGGTTTCCATCGAACCCGGAGGGTTGGCCGATCTCGGTGGTGCGCCCACCGGCAAACACAACGACAAGATCAACAACGCGGCGTTCTCGCGCAACGAAACGCGACTCAACATCTACATCCTGGAAGCGAATTGGCAGCTTCTCGATCACGTCCTGACCTCGATCACGGCGTACACCGACGGTTTTCAACGATGCCGACGCGCGGTTGATCTTCCCCCACCAATCCGAAGGCTTTCTCGATCCCAACGTCGGTGCCTCGGAAGTCGACCAGTTCACCCAGGAGCTGCGCCTGGCGTCGCCGCCCGGCGGCCTGGTCGAATGGGTGGGTGGTCTCTACTTTTTCGACAAGAGCGAGAGTTTTACCTCGAACCGCAACGCGGACCTGTTCTTCGTCGGTGGCGCCAACGCGCCGGATGAAATTGGCGCCTCGCTGAAGAACGAATTCGACTACGACAACACTTCCTACGCCGTCTTTGGCAACGCGACACTTCATCTGAGCGATCGCTTTCGCATCGGAGCTGGTGTGCGCTGGAACTACGACGACGTCAGCGCGGATGTCCGCACCGGTTTCGACCCGACGGTGTTCCCGACGACGATTCCCGAGGCGGCACCCGGGACGATTCGTTCGCGGCGCGACGATCACGGTCTTTCGTGGCGATTCGTCGGCGAAGTCAACCCGAGTGAAGATGCGATGATCTACGCCAGCATCGCTCGCGGATACAAGGGGCCGGCTGCCAACACGCTGCCGACGGCTCACCGCACCGGGGGTACCTTTCCGGAGGGAGTGACTCCGGCGGGCTCGCCGAAACCGATTCTCGACCCGGAAATTCCGACCAACTACGAGATCGGCATCAAGTCGGAGTGGTGGGATCGGCGCTTGCGCGTCAACGGGACGATGTTCTTCACGCGCTTCAAGGATTTCCACGCCTCGGCAACGCGCTTTGACCCCAACACCGAGCTCCTCGACTTCTTTCTCGCCAACGCCGGCGAGCTCGAGACCAAGGGTTTCGATCTGCAGCTCGTCGCTCAGATGACACCGGCACTGACGCTCAGCGGTGTCGTGGCGTACATTGATGCCGTATTCAACGAATACCGCGACGTCCAGTGTTACTCGGGCCAGACCGAAGAGCAGGGCTGTGTGACCGACGACAACGGATTTTCGACACAGGACCTGTCGGGCAAAGATCTGCAGCATTCACCCGACTGGTCGTACACCATCGGCGGGCACTATACGCGGGCGCTCAACGATCGCCTTCTCGGCTACGCAATGGCGACGTACAACTGGCGCGACGACATCCGTTCGGGCAACCTCGGCGATCCGCGCTCGATTTCGGGTGCCTACGGAACCGCGGATCTCAACCTCGGTGTCGACACGGCGGACGGCATGTTCGGCATTCAGGTCTTCGCCAAGAACCTCTTCGACGAGTTCTACGAAACGTCGCGCGCGGCATTCGACATCGTCGGCATCAATCGCGTCCACACCTTGGACTATACCTACAAGAGGCGCATCGGCGTCGCCGTTCGCTTGCGCTACTGAGGCGCCGTGCCGGTTGCATCGTAGAGGAGTGGGTTGAGCGGACCGGACGCCGCTTGGCCAGGCTCGCACCCCTGCAGCCAGGCATCGCGATCGAAGCGGTGTTGCGGAGAATCGAGCGCGCCAACGCGAGTGCCGTCGGCGTAGTAGATGACGGTCATGGCCTCGCGCGTGATTTCGCTCTGATTGGCTGCCGCCGAGTGTAGCGTCCAACCGGCGTGAAAGCTGGCGTCTCCCGGTTCCATCGCTCCGGTGGCGACTTGCTTCAGAGAACGCTCGGCGATGAGAGCGCCGAAGGCGCGATGGGACTCGTCGCCGATGGCGAAGTCGCCGAGGTTGCCGAGTCGGTGCGAGCCGCTGGCGAAGGTCATCGTGCCCATCTCGGGGGCGACGGGAATCAGCGGCATCCAGAGAGTGATGGTGTGCACTGTGTCGAGCGGCCAGTAGAACTGGTCCTGGTGCCACGGAGTGGCGCCGCCACCGGGTTCCTTGAGTAATGCCTGGTCGTGATAGAGACGTAGTCCATCGACACCGAGCAGCTCGGCGGCTACAGCGGCGAAACGGCGGGCGAAAACGAAAGCTCTCGCGCTGTCGTTGTGGCGCCAGAGGTTGAACATCTGCAGGAAGGCCTTGCCGTAGGTGTCGCGCTCGGCCAGCGGGCGTCGCTCGAAGCGATGTGCCTCGGCGGCTTCGAGGAGCGACGGTCGATAGGCGGCAACTTCGGCGGCGCTTGCCAGGCCGCGGATGACGATGTGGCCGTCTCGCTGAAAGCGCTGGCGCGCTTCTCGGTCCAGCTTGAACGGATTGGATAGATCCGGCGGCGCCGTCATTGCGGTGGAACCGCAACTCCGTTGCGCACGACCGGCACCCAGTCGTTGAGAGGGTTCTTGAAGCGCACGCCGTTGCCGTAGTCGAGACCGAGATCTTCCGTGCCGGGGCGACTGAAGTGCCAGACCATGGCGGCGCGGATTTCGTCCGAGAGATTGTCGGTCGAGCGGTGCATGAGATGACTGTCGAAGACGAGCAGGTCGCCGGGCGACAGCAGGCACACTTGGCTGGCGCTCGTGTCGTGGTCGACGATCTCGACGTAGCCGTAGAGGGAGTTCGGTCGGGCGTCGGGAACGTGTTCGTGTACCGGCTCGGCCTGGCTGCCGGGCAGAACGTGCAAGCAGCCGTTGTCGAGGGTCGCTCGTGTCACGGCCAACCACAGGCCGACGATCGGTCGAGCCGGTTCGAAGTTGAAGTAGTACGAATCCTGGTGCCACGGCTGACCCCAGGCGCCCGGATTCTTGAGATGAACTGCGAGAGAAAGCAGTCGACGTCGTCACCGAGGGCAGCGACGAGGATCCGTACGATGCGCGGATCGCTGAGAAAGGAGCGAAAAGGCTCGCTGCGATGGAGGTGAAAGATCTTGGAGACGAGGTCCTCTGGCCGTTCGCCCCGAAATCCCGCTTGCGATTCCTGCATGACGAATGCCGGCGATACGTCGTCGCCGCCGGCCGAGCGGCGAGCGATGGCGACCACCTCGTCGAGCATGGCGGTGCCGAGCGCTGGATCAACGAGCCCGTCGAAAACCAAGTACCCCGGTTGGTCCGGGCTACGTAGGGTTTGCGACAGATTTCGTGTTTCTGGCTTCAATGATCTCTCTGCGGCGGCGGCAGTCGAGGACGGGCTACTCGCAGACGAACCCCTGTGAGATTAGTATGTCGCCGAGCGTCGTATCGAAGACCTCATGAAACCCGACCAGCGCCATGCCGCCGAAGTCCCCTGCCTGGTAGTCCACGCAGCTCAGATTCGTCCCGGACAGGGAGTCCCCAATCGAGCCCGAGTCGTTGTTGGCGTTCACGAGTGATCCTTGCTCGCATCGGGCTTCGCGGAATGCCCACCGTCCTTCGCCAATTAGAGCCTTTGGTGAGGATCTGTCAAGTAAATCGTCCGGGCACTCGTTCGGCTGGGTTGTAAGCGGGCACGAGGTGCGGCATCGGCGTCGATGTTGACGCTCCGGCAAGGGGGGCGCATGGTGGTGTCGTGATGGTGGTCGAGGAGCAGCGAAGCGAGAGGGGCGCGCGCAAAATCGTCTTCTGTGAGCCGCCGTACGTATGCTGGGACCGCAGCATGGATCGCCTGCGCGAGGGCGAAGAGACGATTCCCGGCATGGGTGTTCTGACGCTCGCCGCGGTTGCGCAGAAGCGCGGATACGAGGTCGATCTCGTCGACGCGAAGGGGCAGGGCACGCCGTTGGGGGAGGTGAGCCGCGACATCGTCACCCGTCGCCCTGACTACCTGGGATTATCGGCGACGACGATTTCGGTTGCCAACGCTGCGCGCATTGCCGCCGCCGTAAAGCGTGAGCTGCCCGGTGTCGTCACCATCGTCGGCGGCCCGCACGTCAGCGCCATTCCGCAGCGCACGCTCCAGGCTTACGACAACATCGACTACGGCATCGCCGGCGAAGGCGAGGTGTCGCTCTTCGAGCTGCTCGACCGGCTCGACAACGGCGAGGACGTCGACTCTGTTCCGGGTCTCGCCTGGCGCCGCGATGGTGTCGTCGTCGCCAATCCGCGTGCTCCCTACATTGACGATCTCGACTCCCTACCGCCACCGGCCTGGGATCTGCTTCCCGACTTTCCGCACAACTTCCAACCCTCGCTCTTCGGCTACCCGCGCACGCCTGTGGCGACTCTCATGACGTCGCGTGGCTGTCCGTTTTCGTGCACGTTTTGCGACCGCTCCACCTCGGGCCGCAAGGGTCGCATGCACAGTGTCGACGCGATCGTGCGTCTCTGTCGCGATCTGGTTGGGCGCGGCACCAAGCACATCATGTTTCTCGACGATCTCTTCACCGTGCGCCGCGACCGGGTAGCCGACATGTGCAACGCGTTCATCGACGAAGGCTTTGACTTTTCGTGGAGCTGCAACAGTCATCCCAACCTGCTCGACTTCGAGACCATGAAGTTGATGAAGCGCGCGGGGTGTTGGCAGATCGCCTACGGCGTCGAGTCGGGCTCGCAACGCATTCTCGACGTCGTCAAACACGAGGTGAAGTTGCCGCGACTGCGCGAGACGCTGCGCATGACGCAGGCGGCGGGAATCCGAACGCGTGGTTTCTTGATGCTCGGGCACCCGACCGAGGGTGTCGACAGTCTCGAAGAAACGCGCCGGTTTCTGCGCGTCGCCGAGCTCGATTTATGCCAGATCACCAAGTTCACCCCCTACCCGGGGACGCCCTCCTATCCTTCGATTCGCGAACAGGGAACGTTCGAAGAAGAGTGGGAGACGATGAACGCGATGAACTTCGTCTTCATCCCGCATGGGTTGGACGAAGAGACGCTCGAGCGCTACTTCGAGCGCTGCTATCGGAGCTTCTACACGCGCCCGGACGTTCTTCGTGGCCTGGTACGCAGCATGGTGCGCGAGCCGGCGTTTGCCAGGCGACTCGCCGTCTCCTCGTACGTCTATGTGCGCAATCAGATTCGCAGCGGGCGCTACGGGCCGACTGCCCTTGCCGACCCGGCGCGCGCCGTGCGCGAGTAGCGCGTCAACCTGGGCAGGATGATCGTGCGATGCGTCGTTGTGTTCGTTTCGATCACCCCTGCCCATCCCTATCAGGGAGGGGAAAGTGATATCCCGAACTGCGGACATCCCCCCTCCTTACAAAGGAGGGGGACAGGTAGTGGTCGACCGAGCCGGCCGTGTCGACCGGGCCGGACGCGCCACTGCAGCTCAGGACGCCAGCGGCTCGTCGATCAAGGGGAGCAGGCCGCAGGCTTCGAGGATTGTGCGCGCGGCCTGCCGGTCGGCGGGCGCCAGCGCGTTCATTTCCTCGCGCGTCCAGCGCAGGCACTTGGCCTGGTAGGAAAAGGGCGGTTGCACCCAGGCGTGCCCGTCGATGGCGGTGCTCACTTCTCGGTCGCCGTTGGCGAGGGCTTTGGCGTTGGCCAGCATCTGCGGCATGTGGGTGCGCGCGACTTCGCGCAACAGCGGCCCCAGCACTTCGTCGATCGAGTCGCGATCGAGCCAATCGGCGTCGTCGACTTCGTAGCCACAGAGATCCTCGGCGCGCTCGACCCAGGCGTAGGTGCGGGGAGAACGTTCCAGCGTGATGCGCATCGGCGTCGGGTCGAAGTGGGTCAAGCAGGTCAGTTGTCCGAAAGCGGCGAAGTCGGCCGAGCCGGGGCGGTTGCCGAGCAGAAAGTTGTGCCGTTGTAGGTGCGCGTCCATGATCTCGAGGAAACGAACGAAGCTGTCTTCGATGACCGGTTTCGTCGTTTCGTTCGAACCGACGACGTGCAGCCGGCCGGTTTGTCGTTCGCTGAAGATCGCCTTGAGGGTAGCAGCCTGCTGCGATGGCAGCGTGACGTGTGAAAGAAAGGGCAGGACCGAGCCAGACTTGTCGATGTCGGCTTCGTGCGCCCAGCGGAAATGGAACATGCACCGGGTCAACCATTCATCGCAATAGTCCTCGAGGATGTAGTTCACCAGCGCGACCACCGGATCGGGCGGAATGATACGGCGCTCGGACGAAACGGCTTCGAGCCGCCGCAGGATGGGGGTGGTGTCGGTGACGGCTTGCTCGGTGCCGCTCTCGTCGGTGAAGTAGAATGTCGGAAGTAGGACGACTTTGGGTACCGGTAGTGCCGCGGCATCGGGATTGCCGGCGCCGGCGGGTGTTCCCGGCTGGCCGATGATGAAACGGTAGGGCAGGCGGCGGTAGCGCAGCGCCGCCAGGGCTTTGCGCGTGTAGGGCGAACCGTGCACGCCCTGCAGCTTGATCGGCAGGTCGATCTTCAGGCTGTTCTTGGCCATTGTGAATGTCCTTGCTTTAGCTCATCGAGGGCGGGGCGAGAAAGCGCCCCTCTGCTTGAGTCTTGGTGCCGAATCGAACAGAGTGGTACGAACTTTCCAGCGCGACGCCAACTCCCGCCCGGGTGTTGCGATAGCGCGATGAGACAGACCTGGTAGGAGCCTCCATGAGACGAGTCATCCAAACTGTTTGCGCTTTGAGTTTCTCAGTCGCGATGTCGGCGCCGTTCGCGGCGGGTCAGGAATGCGACAACGGTTCTTTCGACAGCACATACGACCTCATCCAGCGGGTCGTTTTTGAGAACAAGGGCTGCACTGCTACCGCCTGTCACGGTCCTGCGGCAGCCGGCGGATTGGTTCTGACCGCCGACGTATCCTACGACAACCTGGTCAGCCAACCGGTGCAAACCGTCGACCCATCGTCGATTCCCGGACTGCAGCGGGTCGTGCCGTCGCAAAAGGATCAGAGCCTTCTCTATCTCAATCTGGCGGCGGCGACGCTGCCGGATCAATGGGAAGCGCCGCTGCGGGCGATGCCGCTCGGCGTTGAGCCGCTGTCCCTCGAAGAGCTGGAGGCGGTGCGCATGTGGATCGAAGCAGCGGCGTCGCGCGACGGTGTCGTCCCGGGCACGGCGGACCTCCTCGACGCGTGTCTGCCGCCGGCCGAACCCATCGCCGTCGAACCGCTGGAGCCACCGCAGCCCGGCGAGGGTGTCCAGATCCGCGCGCCGAAGTGGATTCTGCCGGCGCAGAGTGAGAACGAGGTCTGTTTCGCTTCGTACTACGACGTCACCGATCAGGTGCCGGAAGAGTTTCGCGGACCCGACGGCACGACCTTCCGCTACAAGAGTCAACAGATCCGCCAGGATCCGTTGAGCCATCACCTGATCGTCGACACCTACCATGGAATGGCAAGTCCCGACGATCGTCGTTGGGGGACGTTTCGCTGTCGCGGCGGCGACAAAGAAGGCGAGATCTGCCCGGTTACCGACCTCACATTCTGTGGCGAAGGGATCTGTGGCAGTGATTGGAAACGCGCCATCGCCTGCATCGGTTTCGGTCCACCCGACCAGGGCCTCGTCAACGAGTCGCTGGTCATCATTCAGGAAGCGTCGGCGCAGTTGGTGTTCCCCGACGGGGCCTTTCGCGAGGCGCCGCTCCGGGGAATGATGATCTGGAACTCACACGCTTTCAATCTGACCGACAAGGACGGCAAGCTCGAGGCCTGGATGAACTTTGAGTTCGCTGGTGCCGGTGAGCAAAAGTGGCGCATGGAGCGGCTGTTCAATGCCAGCGACATTTTCGCGATGAACGTGCCGCCCTTCGAGGCACAAGAGGTCTGCCGCCACCACGTGTTCGATGCGAACACGCGCCTCTACGAGCTCAGCTCACACACTCACCAGCGCGGTGAGCGCTTTGATGTGTTCGCGGGGCGCTATGTCTGCCTGGAGGGTGCGAACGCCGGAGATCCCTGCTATCCGCCGTCGACTCCTGGCGACCCGGTCGTCGACCTGTGCGCGGGATCGGCTTGTGGTGCCTATGTACCGCCCGAAACGGGTGACTGCGATGGCGACGGCCGCCTCGGTGTTCCCGATTTGATCACGCAGGTTGGCATGGCCCTCGGCGAGCGCGACATGACCGAATGCCCGAGCAGCGACCCCGACGGCAGTGGCAGCATTTCGGTGGCGGAGCTCATCCAATTGGTTCGCGCGGCGCTTGCAGCGCCGTCGTTCCGCGACGCCGAAGACGATCTGCTCTACACCAACCTCGTCTACAACGATCCGACGGTGATTCTCTACGATCCGCCGATGGCGCTGCCCGATACCAGGGCGAGCGCGGCAGCGCGTACGTTTACCTATTGCTCGCTCTTCGACAACGGCTACTCGGATCCCGACCGCGTCAAGACCCTGGCGACCTTTCCCGACGCTGAGCCGGCGCCATGCTTCAACCCGAGCGGCTGCATCGAAGGTCGCGTCGGCGAAACGTGCAGTGGCGGTGGCCAGCGAGCGCGCGACGCCAGTTGCGACAGCGCTCCGGGCACCGGCGACGGCGTGTGCGGCGCCTGCACGGTGCGCGGCGGCACGACCACCGAAGATGAGATGTACATCCTGATGGGGGCGTACTACGTCGAAGATTGACCTCAGGCCAACGGCGCCGGGTCCGGCCAGCAGCGTCCGCGATCAGCCGCAGGGCGATCCGGCGCTGATCGTCGAGCTGGCGCGCATGAAGATGCCGTTTGGCCGCTACCGGGGCCGGCGGCTGATCGACCTACCCGAACCCTACGTCGTCTGGTTTCACCAACACCGCCTGCCGCGCGGCCGCCTCGGCGAGTTGCTCGGACTTCTCTACGAGGTCAAGGTCAACGGCCTGGAGGACGTCGTGCGCCGCGCCGCGAAGGCGGCGGCGCAAGAAGCGTCCGCCGATAGCCGCCGATAGCGCGGGTTCATCAAGTCTTTTCTTTGTCCCTTTGTGTCTTCGTGCCTCCATTGAGAGCGTGAGGGACGAGGTGCTGCCCGTCCATTCGCGAGGCATGCGGGTGGAGCGGGCGACGGAGCTCGTGATCGCCGGCTCAATTCCGGATTTCGTACACCCGCGTGCTGGCGACGATCGGGCAGCGCTGCGCGATTTCCGCGGCTTCCTCGAGGTCGTTTGCTTGGATGATGGTGAAGCCGGTCATGGAATCCTTGCCGAAGGGCAGATCGATGACCCCGGAGTGCGAGATTTCGCGCCCGGCCGGTAGGTGTCCCCGCTCCACCTGTTTGTCGGCGATGGATTCGAACCACGCGTTCCACGCAGCCATTTCTTCGGCCGTCGGCTTTTGGAATCCGTAGTGCAAGATCAGAAAGTGTTTCACATCGATCTCCTTCTCGTCGATTGATTTGTGTGCGGTCCAGTCGCGGTTCCTCGGTCAAGACGGTGCCGGCGACTCATTGGTCATCATTCAACCAGACCCGGGGGTATGACGGCGACGGCGCGCAGCGGGCCACCTGATCCACCTTGGATTTTCATCGGCAGAGCGATGACGATCGCGCCCGATGGCGGCACGCGGTCGAGGTTCGCCAGGTTCTCGAAGGCGGGCTTCCCGGCGCCGTGCCAGATGCGGTGGGCGATGAACTCGCGCGATGGTCCGTGGTCGATGCTCGGAGTGTCGACACCGATGGCGCCGACCTCGCGCTCCGTCGACAGGAAACGGACCGCTTCTGACGAGAAGCCGGGGAAGTGTAGATCGTTGGTGTCGCCGCGGTCGTTGCCGAGGTAGCGCTGGGCATCGGGCCAACGCGAGCCCCAACCGCTGTACATGACGACCACGGAATCAGGTGGGAGGCGCCCGTAGCGCTCTTCCCAGGCGGCGATGTCGGCGACCGAAAGGCGGTAGTCGGGTTGGCTGTTGGCCTGGGCGCGAACGTCGATGCGGACCAGGGCACCGATTCCCGCGGTGACGGGTACACGGTCGGCCGTGAGTTGACCTTCGGCGAAATGGACTGGCGCGTCCATGTGCGTACCGCCGTGCTCGGCGGTGCAGATGTTGTTCGCCTCGTACCAATAGCCCGCCTGCGACGGCCCGGCGGCGACGCGCTCGAGGTGAAACCCCTGCGCCGTTGGCCAGTAGATCGTGTCGTCGGCAAAAGAATACGTCAGGTCGACGTAGCGAGCGCCGCGCAGAGTGGCGGCCAGGGTGCGAGCAGTGTCGTCGGATGAAACGGCGACACGCACGCAAGCGCTGGTCGCCAGCGAGAGTGCGAACACGACGACGATGCGGAGAGTGTTTCGTGCGTCTGTCATAGACTTGGCTGCGCACGTTTTTCGAACGAGCGCAAACGCCACTCGCATTGAGGTGCGCAGCATGGAGGTCCGCAGATCAGACGATGCGGCGCATGCCACTCCTTGCCGTGAAATCGGCAGGAATGTCGCGGCCGGAGAGCAGATTGGAGTAGAGAGCGACGAAAATTCCGGCACCCTGGTAATAGGTTTCTTTGCGAGCCGTGTCTGGAAGATGAGCAAGAGTGAACCCCCAACCGCCGTTGAGCCGAGTCCGCGTTCGACTGCCGCCGATCTACCAGGTGCGCCGGCGAGCGATACCGCCACTGCTGCCGAGTTGGACGACGGTGGGGCAAGCGACTCGACCGGCAACTCCGCTGGGCGCTTTGCCAGTCGGCTCAGTGCCGACCACTTGCAGCGCTCGGTCCAGGCGCTCGAAAAATCGTTGCACGAACGCCGGGCGGGCAACTCCGCCGCGGCGCGATCCGGTGGGGCGCGGCTTTCAGAGGCCTCCGACGACCTGCGCCGGCACATCGCCGATGTCGTCGCCCGCTGGGACAGTGGCGCAGCGGTCCAGCCTGCGCAGCGTGCCCGACCTGTGCTCGTCGAGCGCCTGGCCGCGTCAAAGCCAGCGGCTGAGTCAGTGCCAGAGGCGCAGGCCGCCGCCGGTGCGAGTCAGCGCTCGGAAACGCCGTCGATTCAACCCGGTTCGGATAGAGGAGATGCGGTGTCCGCTGTCGCCGTAGAGAATGTCGAGGTTGGCGACAACCGAACCGCATCCGAAACGCGCGTGGCAGATAGCACCGAGGACTCCCCGTCTCCATGGACGGACAGTAGCGACGAGAGCTGTGAAGAATGCGTCTCGGCTTTGGAGCTGACAGAGGTCGTTGGCAACGACGTGGAGAGTCGGGTCGACGACTCGGATGTCCTCGAGTTGACTGACATCGTCGAAGAAGATCTGGCGCCTGATGAGCGAACCCGTCCGCGCCGCCCCTCGGCGCGTTCGAGCCTGTTGCGCTGGCGGCTCAATCGCTGAGCTGCCGGACCTGGCTTACCCGACATGCCCGACCAACTTCCTGGCGCACGCCGCTACTCGCGCGCTTGCGAAAGCGGTAGACGAAACGATCGGTCTTGCCGCGGATGGCGGCATCGATGACGTTCTTCGTGCGATCATCTTCACTGTGACGAAGTAGGTCACTCTCCGCTTCCAGCTCGAAACCGGCGGCGAGGATTTCTTCTTTCACCAACTCCGCATCGACTCGGTGGATCGTCTTGACGTCGCGATCGCGCGAGCCGGCCTCGGCGTGGTGATCGACGACGCCAAACACACCACCCGGTTTCAGGGCGCGCAGGATGCCGGCAACCACGGATGACACGGGAAAAAACAACCACGGAGGTGTCACGGAGATCCACGGAGAAGAACTCTCAACCACCGAGGTTTCACGGAGATCCAGGAACACCAATCACCAGTCACCAGTCACCAATCACGAATCACCAATCACCAGTCACGAATCACCAATCACCAATCACCAGTCACGAGTCGCGCCAGGACGATCATCTCGTGCCCGCGCTCGACCTGAGAACGCCACAGTCGTTGCAGTGCGAACAGCGGTTTCCACCAGCGCACGTTCGATACGAGGGAATACAGCGGTCCGAAGTCCCAAGGGTTGATCAAGTGGGCCTCGATGGTTCGCTCTCTGGGTGTTCCGGAAATCGGCGGTGATTTTCGCATCGCCGTGTAGCACCGGCGCAGGAGCCAGAAAAACGGCAGCGAGACATCCCACATCTCTACGGGCTGGTACCCGACTCTGCGCAGCAGATCGTCCATTTCCTCCTGGCTGTATCGCCGCAGATGTCCCCAGAGGTCGTCGTCCCAACGCCATTCTCGTTGCGCGTTGGTGGGCACGGTGAGGATCAGCATGCCGCCCGGCGGTTGCAAGCTCGCTAGCTTTCGCAGAAGCCCCTCGTCATCCGGCACGTGTTCGAGTACGTCGAAGAGCACCGCTGTCGGAAAGGTCTCCTTGCCGAGCGCCTCGATGTCACCGGCGACGAGGCGCACGCCCGGCGCGGTGGCCAGGTGCTCGCGGGCCTGCGCCAGGGCGGTGGGGGAATTGTCGATGGCCACCCCCGACCATCCTCGCGATGCCAGACGTGCAGCTACGTATCCGGGCCCGCAGCCACCGTCGAGAAACGGACCGACCAGATCGTGTCGATCGATCAGCACCTCCATTTCGCTGAGCAGGTAGGCGGTGAATGGCGGAAACTTGGGCACTACTCCCTCGGCCTCACGAACCG
Organism: uncultured Binatia bacterium (SeqCode); assembly: GCA_965216585.1. Taxonomy (GTDB): domain Bacteria; phylum Desulfobacterota; class Binatia; order HRBIN30; family CADEER01; genus CADEER01. Next base: position 4,675,865 of record CBDCGC010000003.1, read on the forward strand.
CAGCACGCGGAAGCCTTCATCGGCCACCGGTACGAGGGTGTTTTCCCAGGTTTGATCGGGCAGAAGTAGATCGACCCGCGAGTCGCCGGGACGGAGGACGAACAGTGAATCGTCCGGAACCTTGTCCGGTACCAGGTCTCGCGGCAGGACGCCGCGCGTCGCGTTGTAGCGCGCGACGGCAAGCGCTTCGACTGTTTTTTGCCGCTGCTTTTCGCTGGTCATCCGTTGCATGTGCCAGATCTGATCGGCGCCGATGAGAAAGCGTATGTCGAGGTCGGGGATCTCCGTGCTGCCGTTGAGTTGGGCCGCCAGGATGGGAACGTTGGTAAAGATTGGTCCCTCGATGGTCTCGCGGTTCGCACGCAGCCATTCGACCAAGCGCGGCATGTACGGGGCGAGCTCGTGCTGGGGAATTTCGGTGCGGAACGGCAGGATTGGGCCGAGCACAGCGAGGGTGATGAAGGCGTAGCGCCCCCACCTGTCGCGTACGGTGCCGGCGAGCGCGAGCGCCGCGGCGCAGATCGAAATGGCGGCAGCCGGAAGTACCGCCCAGCCGTCGCCGCGCTCGCTGGCGAGCCAAATGACCGCCAGGATGATCGCGAATACGACGACCCTGAGAGCGGTGACTCGCTTCTCTTGCAGCGCCGCCAAGCCGCGCCCACACAACAGCGCCAGGGCCGGCAGGACGATCAGCATGTATCGGGGCGAGAAGCCGAAGGCGATCTCTGCCCCCGGCAGCAAGGCGCTGCACGCGATCCACGCGACGGCCCAACACGCGAGCCACTTTTCGATCGACTCGAGGCGCCGGTAGGGCGCCGCCAGCGCGAAGAGCGCGAGCGGCGTCACCGTCAGGACACGGTAGGCGACTGCCAGGAAGGAGATGGACACGGCGTGCCAGGCGGTATTGCCCGGCATCGGGTAGAAGCTCGCCGGTGGGTAGTGAATCATCCACAGCGCATCCTCGTGAAACCATGCGCCGAGCAGGGCATAGGAGAGCGGGAAGACGAAAGTCGCGGCGGTGAAACGAACGTTGCGGTCGAACAGGGACGTGCGAACGAAGAGCAGGAAGGCGAGCAGGGCGAGCTCGTGGCGTACCCACGGAAGAGCGCCGAGCATCAAGCCGGCCCACACCGGAGCGTTGCGCGCAAGGAGAAAGTAGAGCGTCGCCACCGTAGCCACGACGCCGTCGGCGTTGGACAGTCCCGCCGGCCCGCTCATCAAGAAGCCCGGCGACGCAGCCAGGACGATGGCGGGTGCGTTTGGATGGCGATGTCGCAGTGCGCGTGCGATCGCGGCCATCATCGGGATGGCGCAGGCGGCCACCAGCAGGTGGGCGAAGAGAAACGCGCGCAGCCCGAGGCCCGCGAAAGGCATGTACAGCAGTGCGAGCAGCGGTTTCGATTTTTGAACGAAAAAGGTCTCGAGCGGAAAGTGACGAGCGATTTCCGAGGAGTTGAAGGTAAACAGTCCTTCGTCGTTGAGCGTGTAGTCGGTGAGGATCAAGATGGCTCCGACAGCGACGTACGAGACCATCACGGCGATCGGAACGTAGGAGTCGCAGAGAATCCGGTCGACCACTGCTTGCCGAGTGGCTTGACCAGAGCCTTCCCTGCACGGCTCTTGCGAGGGGTGCCTGTGTGCCATTACGCCAAGTGAGCGAATGGGTTCCCGCCGGTGCTTTCGGAAGCGTTCGTGTTCCGCCGCTCGGTCGTTTTTCGAGAACTCACACAACGTGGAAACCAAGGGCACGTTTGTTCTCTTACACGCCCTCGGTGGTGCTGTGGCCAAGCCCGATGAATCACGAAATCACGAGCCTCCGCGGCTGTTCGCGAGTGCATCACGATGCCAATCCGCGCGCAGTAGCTGGTATCCGATGTAGCCGAAGATCAGAGGGAAAACAAAGTATTGGTACTGCGTCCACACCAGCGCCAACAGGGTGTCGGCGAGACCGCCGGCCATGTTTTGGAAGCCGCCGAAAACCTCGGAGAACGTGAAGATAAAGGTCGCGGCAACCGGTTCGCCGCCGGCGAGGACCGGAACCAGGTAGCGATTTACTGAGCGCCTCTCGTTTTGGCGGAAGAAGTAGAAGGTGCCGGCGACGTTGGCGAAGGCGAACAGCTCCAGTGCGTAAAAGGTCGAGTCGTGGTTGACCGTGCGCAAGTCGACCGAAGCGAAGGACGCCAGCACCCACCAGTACATGTTGAAAACGCTTTCGCGCATCCAGGCGGTGTGAGAGACGACGTCGTCGAGGGTGTTGAGATTCTCGAAGACAAACGGTGAGAGCAGTATCCAGGGGATTTCCCAGAGCAGGTTTGTCACCGTGTACGACACCATCCACAGTGCCAGGCACTCGTGCATGACATCCATTCGCGGACGCGTCTTGGCCCCGGGAAGCAGGAGGGCGATCATCCAGCCGTTGAGCCAGATGCTGATTCCGTAGAGCGACGCCTTCGAGCTGGCGGTGAAGGTGAGGAATCCGAAGAAGAAGAGGGCGCCCATGAGGCCGACGCCGCCCCACCAGAATGCCGTCCAAAGCGTAAAGGCCCTCGTCGTCGCTGCGGAGACCGTGCGTTTCTCAGCCACGCCGGGTGCGGCGGCATCGCTTTCACGGGTGAGACCCATCGGTGCTGTGTGCGCGGTAGTGCTCATCTGTTCGCCTCGTGTTTGCTTTTGTCGGTAGCTCTAGCGCGCCATTTCGTAGGCACCGCTCATCGGTGCGACGAGCTCGTTCCACACCCGGTCGTAGCGCGCTTGATCGTGGGCTGCTTTGCGGATCATACGCTGGCAGCACTCCATTTGCTTCTCCGTGCTCGACGGCTGGCTGTATAGTTGCAGGGCGAAGTTCGACATGTCGCGCACCATGAAGTCGAAGATCTGGTCGAGCAGGTCGTCGGAGATCTCGTAGATTGGTGCGTTTTCCAGGAGGAGCTGGGCGTAGACGACCAGTGCGAAGATCTCGCCGCCGGCGAGCAGGAAGGCGATGTCCTTCATCTGATCCGGCCCCGGCGGGTCGCTGGACAGCAACTCGCGGAAGATCTCGACCTGCTCGGCAAAGCGCGCGACGTTGGGCAGGTCGACGGTGGCGAAGGTTTCCCGGTAGTCGTGGAACTGGATCTGGCTGAGCCCCTTGGTGCCACCCTGGTTGAACAGGAAATCGTCGTTGGCCGCCTGGTCCTGCGTCTCTACCGGTGGGTAGTCGGCGGGATCGAAGAAGTAGTTCGGCATGAACTTGACGATCAGCGCGATGTTCACGTGGACCGTTCCCTCCAGCTTGGGCAGTGCGCGAATGTCGATCGCCGCCTGGCCGAAATAGGTGTCTTTCTCGAAGCCCTTGGCGGCGATGGTATCCCACATCAGGTCGATGACCGCTTCCCCCTGGGTCGTGACCTTCATTTTCACCATCGGGTTGTAGAGGAGGTAACGGCGGTCGGTGGGTGAGGCGACGCGCATGTAGTCGGCGGCGCGCAGCGCGAAAAGCTTCATCGCTACCAGTCGGCAGTAGGCGTCGACGAAGTTCTGTCGGACGTGCGGAAAATCCGTCACGTGCATGTTGTAGAGGACGCGGTTTGAGGCGTGGGTGATCGCCTCGTAGAAGGCGTGCGTACAGATCCCGATCGATGCCCAGCCGAGGTTGTACTTGCCGATGTTCACCGTGTTGAGTGCGGCGTCCCAGGCGCCGCGGCCGCGGTGCATGATGTCGAATGGCGCGACCGGGTAGTCGCGCAGCTCGAACTCGGACACGTAGTTCTGGCTGGCGACGACGTTCTGAATCAAATGGTAGTTGCTATGGCTCGGCTCGGCGGCGAAGAACACATACTCGTCGCTGCCTTCGATGCGGCCGAAGGTCGACACGATCGCCGCCTTGTTGCCGTTGCCGATGTAGTACTTGCGCCCGTTGGCGCGCCAACCGTCGCCGTCGGGAGTGAGGACCATGTCGGTCGAGTAGATGTCGGCACCGTGTGACTTCTCAGACAAACCGAACGCGAAAATGCCGCCGTCTTCGATGGCCGCCAGGGCGCGGGCTCGGATTGCGTCGTTGTCGCTCATCCAGATCGGGCCGAGACCGAGGACCGAAACCTGCCAGGTGTACCAGTACTGCAGCCCGTAGAAGCCGAGGATCTCTGCGAATTCACAGATGCGCCAGGTATCCCAGCGCCCGTCGCCGTCGCTTTCCGCCTCGGGCGTGCACATCGTCGCGAAGATGCGGTTCTCCTTCACGAAGTCGAGGAAGTCCGCGTACCATTCTCGGGCGTAGTAGTCGGCGAGGAGCTTGTCCTTGCCCTTGGTTTCGAAAAAGTCGATCGTCGCCTTCATCACCGCCGCCGAGCGGTCGTCTGCATAGCGGCGCGAGAGTTGTTTCGGATTCAACGGAATCATCAGACCTCCATGGAATGGGCCGATATCGCACGACACCGCCGATCCTGTCGAGAGTTGCGGTGAATGCTCTGCAGAGTGGGCGGCGCGAGCCGTCCGACTCCGCAATCACGGAGAATAGAGAAAATTGAGCGAGGCGATGTGGTTCATGGGATCGCGCCGGTTCTCGTTGCGCACGAGTTGATTCAAGTAGCCGAGCTCAACCGTGAGTCCGCTCGCCGCCGACGGTTTCCAAGAGAGTCCGGCAAAGAGTCGGTTCTGAGCAAAGCCGGGGTCGGCGCCCCAGTCGGTGTCGTTGAGGTCGAAAAACACTTCATCGTAAGCGGAAAGCCCCAAGCCGGCGATGCCAATTGGATGAGTCAGCTTGATGAATTCACGAAAGCGCCAACCCGTGTCCGACCCGCCCTGGACGAATCGTTGCTCCAGGCGGGTCCGACTCTGGAACCCCAGAGAAGCAACGCGGTCGGCATAGAGGAGCTGCTGCCAGATGCGGTGTTCGTCGAAGGTCGAGCGACTGGGCGGGTCCGACAGGATGTAGGCGTATCCCATCCAAAGGCTCGCCTTGCCAAAGGAGTAGCCGAGCCCTGGCCGCACCAACAACTGCTGAAAGTTGGAATCCTCCGTGAAGCGAGGTTGAAGGTCGAACCACCATCGCAATCGGCTCGCGGGTGTGCCGGAGGGGTCGAGCGGGCCGCTGGCGAAGAACATGATCCAGCCGCCGCCGTCGTTCTTCAAGCCACCTGCCACCGACGGCGCGGCGGCGCCGAGGAGCGTCCCCGCCGCTAGCACAGCCAGCAGCCATCGATTCACTCGTAGGCGAAACCGTTGCATGCGTCTCCTTTCGCGAAACGAGGTCACAGTTCGGGGAGGAGATCGACGGCGTCTCCGCTGCGCACGGCGCCTGCCTTCACGATCGTAGCGTACACCCCGAGACTCCCACCGGCTTCGCGTACCAGAGAACGCATGATCTGGGCATCCGCGGGGAGGTCTTCGAAACCATGCGTGACCATGACGCAGCGGGGGCATTCGATGGTGACCTCGAGAATTGCCTCGCCAACCCGCAGGCGACGCCCTCGCCAATCCATTTCGGGAAACGGAGTCGAGGAGGCGGTTTCCGAGATCAACAGATTCGGGCGAAAGCGTCGAACATCGAACGACGAACCTTCGGCGCGGCGTTCCATCTCTTCGAGCGAGGCGTCGCTGAGCAGCAACAGAGGGAACGCGTCGAAGTAGGTACCGGGTGGCGATGCGAACTCTGCCACTTTCGGCGGGAACAGTCCGATGTCCGGCAGCGGCTCGCCGGGCTCCCGGCCAAGCATGGCGCGCAACTCTGTTTCGAGATCTTCGTGGACAGGCTCTCCGCGGCGATAGTGGTCGAGCATCTCGGCCGGCACGAGGGGCCACAAGGTGACTTCATGGCCGAGAACCTCGGATAGCTGCTGGTTGATTCCCTCGTCTGTGGTCGAGTGAACGCTTCCATCCGCAAAAGTAATCGAGGCTGGGCTGGAGCCCTCGAGTGCCGGCGGCTCGCCGTAATGAGCATTCAGCGTCATCAGTGCAGGAAAAACTTTTGCTCCGCGAATTCCACCGCGGACCTCGTCGCGGACTGCCCAGGCGCGATCACCTGGAATCCCGTTTCTCGTGAGATCCACGCTCTGCAGCACCTCGCCCCCCATGCTCTTCACGGGGTAGCGCCAAACTTGCTGGACAATTCCGATTTTCATTGAGTCCGCCTCATTCGTGAATTGTATGCCGATACCGTCCAGAACTTCGCGTATGACCACGATCGCATCAGCGAGTCTTCGACGAACGGCACCGTGCCGAAACCTCGATCGAAACCTGATGCGCAATGACACGATTGTAGACGCACTTCTGCGACCGCGCCTCGGCAGTCCTTCCACGATCGATCTGCATCTGTCGACTCACGCACGGGGTGGCAGAATCTGTGCATGAAAGACCAGGTCGACAATTAGGAAATCACCGGCCCGGCGGGGATCGTTGCGGCCATGGCCCAACGCGGGCGTTCGGATCGCAACGCTGCGTTTCTCGAGGCACACGCCAAAGAAGTTTACACGCGTCATCGTGGAAGTGCGTTTGCGTAGCGGGGGAAGAACTGTTCGTCGCCGACACTCCGGAGCGGGCGACGGCGCTCGCGAACCGAAGGACTGGGAGGGCTCGTATTCATCCGATTCGTCAGTCGAACAATGCAAGATCGATCAGACTAGCCATTGCCTCGGTAGCGTCATCCGAGGGGTGTAGTTGGTCGTTGCTGAATCCGTCCCGCCAACGAGTCGAATCTTCTGGGTCTTCGACCGCTGCTGCGAAGTCGAACACGGCGTCGAACTCACCAGATTCGCGGATAAACCGGTTTACCTCCACTCGCTTGGCCTCCTCGTAGGGCTCGTAGAACGAGAAGGGAGTGTGCTCGGCCGGGGTCAGTGTACCGCCGAAGATCTGAAGACCGGCGTCGCGAGCACGCCTGATGATGTCCCGGTAACCTTCAATCATTTCTTCTGCCGCAACGTCGGGATTGCCGGTCCCGATGTCGTTGATTCCAATGAGCAGAATGACGTACTTGACGCCCGCGTACTCCAGAACGTCCTCGTCGAAACGGTTCACTGCTGGGGCGCCCAGAAAGCCTGTCAGGAGTTTGTTCCCGTTGATCCCCTCGTTTAGGACGCCGATGTTCTTGCCCGCTTCTACGAACCGACGCGACAGGATGTCGGGCCAGCGGCGGTTCGCGGCGAATGTCGTCCCAGTTCCCTCGGTGACCGAATCGCCGAAGGCGACTACCGCACTTGCATTCCCCTGGGCGAGAACCTCAACGGCGTCGAGGAATACCCAATGCCGCAACGGCTGTTGGAACGGAGTGTCGTCGATGACTTCCGTAAAGTTTCCGGTTTCCGAGAGGTAACTGAGGGCTGCGAGAGGTTGCGAAGAGGTCGGCGTCGTCTGACCCGGTAGATAGAGCGTGATCGTCAAATCCGTGAGCGAGGGCAGTTCAAGATCGACGCGATCGCTCATAACGCTCTCCCCTGCCGGAATCGTTACCGACGCCTGGCTTTCGAACGTGAGCGTGCGTTCGGTCCCGGGCCGGATGTTCGCCCCCGACTCAGTGATGCCCACGGATGCCGCAGCCACCTCCAGCGGCTCGTCCCCGCATTCGTTGGAGAGCCTTACACGGACGCGCCCGCCGCCGATGCTGGTGCGGACGACCTGCCGAATAGACTGGTCGTCAAACTCGAGGTCCCGGGGTAAGCCCAGAATCGTAGCGGGGCCGAAACACATCGGGGCGCTGTTCCAGGTTCCCACCCACTTTGCTCCGCCCGATCCACCGCCGTCGTCATCTCCGCATGCGCTGAGAGCAACTACCACTAGCGCACAAATCAACTTGGTGTAGGACAGTGTCGGATAGAGTGGTGGCACTCGCACGATCATCGCGGGCATCTCCTCGCTTTGGTTAGTCGTTCGGCGCTCCCGCCTCGATCCAGCGGCGAACTCGATCGATATCCCCCTGCGAAAGAGAAGAGCTGATAGGCATCGGCTGACCGCAGACTGGTGATCGCGTCGCGATCTTGAGCCAGAGCAAACTCTCGTCGGCGTGTCCGGACGCAACTCTTGCCGTGCCGCTGCCGACGCAAGACTCTCCGGCCGACACCACTCCCACCAACTGCTCGTACGCTTGGTCTCGCGTTTCCGTCGAGAGCCGTCCGGCGTCGCCTCCGTGGCATCTCGGCGTATTGCATCCCTGGTTGACGAAGATGTCGTCGTAGATCGCCGAAAACGTGATCTCACCACCCGAGGAAGGGGTCGGACTAGGTTGGGTGGGCGGCAGGTCGTCAGGTAGGGCGAAGACGTGAAAGGTTCGCCCGGAAGTGCCGACGATGTGTTGCATTCCGCTGCCGACGTGAACCCTGCCCTCGACGATCGTGGGTGAGCAGGCAATCGTTCCTTCTGTCTCCAGAAAGAAAAGATCGTCACCTGTCTCCGCGTCGAAGCCGATCAAATCTTTGTCTGCCGCAACGACGCCGACTCCGTTCGCAACCGCGATCGGTGCCCACACCCAGCCGCCGACTGGGCGTTGCCAGACGACATCGCCATCGCTCGGATTCAATGCGTAGAGAGTCGCGTCGCCGCTGATCGGATTGCTGTTGGCGACCAGGATACGTTCGCCGTCGAAGCCGCCGTTGTTGAGAACGCCACCTGTAAGCGGGCTGCCACGGCCGAGTTCACGCGACCAGACGGCCTCGCCGGTAGCGCGGTCGAGTGTCCAGAACATACCGTTCTTCTGACCAGCACCGACTAGCTCGCGAAGCTCACCGTCGATTTCGGCTTCGAATAGAATCGGATTTGCTCCGAAGTCGGCGTCGGGTCCGCCCGGATTGATGGGTGTGAATACGTCCCCCTCAACCGTTTGCGTGGTCCAGAGACGTTCGCCCGTGTCGAGATCGAGGGCAAATAGCGCGTCGGAGTTCGGGCCGGCTTCGCCGGTGTAGTTCTGTCCCGAGCCCGCAAACACCACTCGCGCCTCGGGATCGATCGATACGGTGGACCAGACCGCTGCGCCGTTGTGCGGTGGATTGGCCGTGTAGTCGCGCCAGATCTGCTCGCCGGTGTCGCGGTCGAAAGCGGCGACGCCGCCCCGGAACGTTGCGCCGTCGCGGACAATCTCATTGGAGCTGAGCCCCACCACAACATAGCGTTCGAAAACGACAGGCGACGAAGTCCCCGCGGCGAGGGGGTGTTCATCGGTTCTGGTTGCCCAGATCTCCTGGCCGGACTCGGCGTCGAGCGCCCTCAAGAAGGACCCGTTGTCGTGAACGTAGATCGTGCCCTTGCTGAAGGCCAGCGACGATGTTGCACCGAAGTCTCGATTTTCCCAAACGATGAGACCCCGATTCACGTCGAGAGCGTGGACCGCCCCCGTGGCAGTGATGTACACCCGATCGTCCACTACCACCGGCGACCCGTACACTTGTCCGCGTGCCTCAAGCTGCCAGAACGGGCGCAGCTCCCGAGCGTTATCGACAGTAAGAACTTTCTCCAAACGGTTGTGGTATGTGGAGCCGAGATCGTATCCGAGCTTCGTCCAGCGGCTAGCCGTAGCAATCGAGGCGTCGTCGTCTCCGCTGCATCCGACTACCAAGCCGGTCGCCAGAAGAATAGCCACAAACAGTTCTCTTCTGCTTCTACACAAGAGACCGCCTCCTTCTGCGAGAACGCTTATTGCACTTGAGTGAGCCGATGTAAACGACCCCGTGAGGCGCTCTTCACGCGCTTGATGTGCCTCTTGTCGCTCGAGTACGCAGGCGCCATGTCGCTTTGCGAACCCGGCCAGAGTCGGCGCATCCTTGCGGTGTGTCTTGCGCTCGCAGCGTGCATGTTTGCCTGCGGCGACGACGAAGGCACCACCGTCGGCACGTCCTCGGCCGGTTGCGAGGCCGCCCAGGTCGTGGCTCCGGGGACGACGTTGCGCACGTTGATTTCCGCGGGGGAGGAGCGCCCGTTCCAGGTGGGAGTGCCTGACAGCTATGACGGCAGTACCTGGTCCCGCTGCTGTTCGGTCTCCACCCCGACGTGATCGACTTCCGGGTCGCGACTTCCTTCGCGGGGATCGACCCAGTAGCAGCCGCCCGCAACATCATCCTCGTGCGGCCTTCCGGGCTTGTTGACGGCACCATCCCGTACTGGCTCGCAGCGAAGACCGATCCGCCCGGCCACGACGTTGTATTCATCTCCGACCTACTGGATCTCCTCGAAGCCGAGCTGTGCATCGATCCCAGCCGCGTCTACTCTACCGGTATCGCCAACGATGCGCAGATGTCGTCGCCGCTAGCCTGCGAGCTCGGCGATCGCATCGCTGCCGTCGCGCCGGTCGCCGGCCCGAGCGGCTCATTCCAGACCCCTCGCGGTAACGGTTCATTCCGTGCACTCCGGTGCGCCAGGCCAAGCCTGGTCGATCTAGTAATCTGAAAGGAGGTTACCCTGTCGATTGCTCGTTCAACAGGAACCGAACCGGGCGTGGGTCGAAGTGATTCGGCTGGCGAAGCCCCGGTGAGTGAACGCGTGAGCCGTAGCGAAAGCGAACCCGGTTGGGCCTCGTTACACAAAGATGGAAGTGGCCAGCCTTCCGGAGATGGTGAAGCCAGACACCGATGGTGAAGCAACGAGCACATGCAGCCATCGGGCTTCCCGGGGTGAGACGGGACAGCGCGCGCGTAAAGATCGGCCGAGGAACCTGGGAGGCCCGGACGGGCATGACGTGTGCGCACGTCGAGCTGCGGTGGGGAAAAGATAACCTGCCGATGGTGCCCGTGCCGGGAGTCGGACCGGCTCATAGTAGTGAGGAAGCGGGGTAATGCCCGTGGAGCGAAGGGGCCGGGCCAGTAGTGTGTCGAGCTACGAGGAAGGGAGACCCGCTTGGACGTGGTCCGACTACGGGAAAATGTTCTCTCGGCCGAGACCTCGACTTGGCGCGAGGGCCGAGCGGCGGCCGAACACCGGCAATCGGTATGCAACCGTCTGTGCATGCCCTGGCGCGACAGCTACTGGAGAGAGCCGGATGCGGGAAATCCGCACGTCCGGTTCGTCGAGGGGAGAGTGAGTCGTGCGGCCTCGGCCAGGCGGCTGCCCGCATCGCTCACTCTCCTACTCTACTCTCCAAGAACCTCTGCACCGCCTGGCTGAACCTCTCGACGTTCTCGAGATGTGGCCAATGCGTTGAGTTGGGTATTTCAACGGTGGACGACTGTTGGAACGTAGCGGCCATTTCGGCGGCCGCGGTCTCCCGCATAACATGACTCTGATCACCGCGAACGAGCAGTACGGGGCACCGGACCCGCGGCAGGTAAGGCCTTGCGTCCGGGGCGGTGACGCGACGTAGCACGCCGCGGTCGAAGCGGTACATGCGTGTTCCGTCCCGCTGTAGTACCGTGTCGTGTTCGGCTTTGGCGCAAAGAACTGCTTCCGGCACTGCGGGTAGCCGTGATCGAAGCTCCTCGACGACCGCTGCAAGGTCGGGAAAGACCGGGTGCGGGTTGGCCCCAAGCCGCCGGAGAGTATCTGGCTGCGTGCGAGGCGGAAACGCCTCGATGTCGACGAGCACCAGGGAGCTGACGAGATCGGTGCGAAGCGCTGCCAGGATCAAGCAGACATGACCGCCGATGGAGTGTCCGACGATCGGCACCGGCGGACCAACGTGTTCGATCACCGTCAACACATCGGCAAGGTAGTCGAGATGTTCGTAGGTTTCTCCTTCAGCATGTGCGCTCTCTCCGTGCCCCCGCATATCCAGCGCGACGAGCTGGTGTCTCGTCGCCACGCGCTCCGCAAACGGTTCCCAATTCCACGCGTTGCCCGTGATTCCGTGTACGAGGAGCACCGCGGGGGCGTCCGGAGAGCCCCATGCCAGGAGATGCAACCGGCGGTCGTCCAACCACCATTCCCGTGGCGTCGTCATGCCGGCCACACCTCGGGACCATTCGTGCCACGCAGCTCGATCGAGTCGGGGTCGTTCGTTCCGAGGCCAAGACGCGCCGCGGATTCGATGTACCGCGCCCGCCGGGCCACCCGCTCCAAGCCGCGCGACCGCCGCGCGGCGTCGATCATTGCGAGCACGTATGCGTCCATGGCTACCGGATCCGTCGTGAAGAGCAATCGTCGTGGTTCTAGCTGCGGCCTTCCCCACGGCCCTCCGTTGCAGATGGCCCGAAGAGCATCACAGACGTGCAGCCGGACCTTTCCGCAGATTGCCGAGTTGGCGTACAGCTCCGCGATTTGCGGATCGCCCCGGTCTGCATGCATTCGGTCCGCGTGCGTTGGTCGGAACGCGTCCCACAGCGGCACGGTGCCGTAAAAGTTTTTCAGGGCGCATGTGATGCCAGTTACGCGGTGATCCTTCGGCACCGGCAGATTGATGACGTGATCACACACGTCGGTGAGAATACGAGTCACCGGCAAGCGCAACCGCCGGGACGGGATGTCAGCACGCGTGCGCCGGTCGTATCCCAGACCGGGGGGCGTTGGTACGGTGCAGAGAATGCGTGGAGCCGCATTTGCATCGGGCGTGTAACCGGCCCGGGTCATTCCCTGATAGGAGACGCCGTCAGGTCGGTCGGTGTCCCCGTAAAAGCGCTGGCGAACGGGGCCGAGCTTTCCCAGATTGTCCCAGAGCACCACGTTGGCCGGCTGGACCCCGCAGGTGCCGAGGCTCTCGACCAGGGCATCGACGACCGCTCGATGTGGAACGAGGTGAACGGCGACAGTGTTGAGCTTCAATCCAACCACGTGGTGTGGGCGTAGGCCATGCAAGAGCGCCTCCCATGCGCGTCCCTCGTCCGGTTCACCCGTCAACGTCAGCAAACCTTTTCGCACCATTCGCCGTATGGCGGGCGCGCCGGCCGGAGGCTTGGTGGGCGACTCGCCAGCGTCGCCAGCCACGACCAAGCGGCTGCCGGGCCGGGATATCGGCAGCGGATCAGGTCCGTCGTCGGGGCCGGGTGGCGCTGCCCGAATCCATCGCGCCTGCTCGCGGCCCCAGATTCCGGGGGTCAGGAGCCCAAAGTACCGCATGCGGCTTCCTACGTCTCCTGTTTGGCTAGTTGCTCGAGTCCCTCCAGGTATCGAGGTAGACCGAGCAGCGATTGACCGCCGTCCGCCATCAGAATCTGGCCGGTGACCCAGTCCGCGTGCTCGGAAGCAAGCAGCAGCACGACACGGGCGATGTCCTCCGGCTCGCCGAAGCGGCCCATCGGCGTGTGGTCGAGGAATGCTTCCTTGAGACCGGGCAGATGGTAGAAGCCCTTGGTCAGCGGAGTGAGCGTCGTGCCGGGGCCGATGGCGTTGACGGTGATACCGTGCGGAGCGAGCTCGAGCGCGGCTGCGCGCGTGAACATCAGGACCCCGCCCTTGGCGGCGCAGTAGGCCGAGATGCCGGTGCTGGCAATCATCGAATTGGTCGATGCGATGTTGATGATCTTGCCGCGCGTCTTCTTCTCCAGCATGACACGCGCGACCTCCCTCGAGCACAGAAAGGTTCCCGTGAGCGCGGTGTCCAGGATTTGTCGCCAGTCCTCCTCGCTCATCTCCCAGAATCGGCCCATCGTTCCGAAGCCCGCGTTATTCACGAGAATGTCGATGGTGCCGAACCGGCGCACAGCCTCGGCCACCATGTCTCGCACAGCAGCAGCGTCGCTCACATCTGCCACGAAGGTGGCGATCTCGGCGCCGCCTGTGGCGGCGCGGAGATCGTCGCCTGCCCGGGCTAGCCCCTCAGCGTTGCGGTCGCACATTGCGACACGCGCTCCAACACCGACAAATGCACGCGCGATCGCGAGTCCGATTCCCTGTGCCGCTCCGGTCACGACAACGCTTTTCCCTCTCATGCTCACCTCGCAGCTCCATCATGATTGATCATCCGGGTGGCGGCTTCGTGTCCCGCCTCGATGGGCTCATGAATCGTTTCGGGCATTGCCCGCAGCCGTCCCAGACGCAGCGGACGGCATGGAAGGATGACGGCGAGCAGCCTTCTCTTCCACGCTCGCTCACTGCCAAACCGGGACATCTCCAACCCTTCCGTTCCTACCCGTTCAGTCCATGACGATGACACTGCGTATGGCGGTGCCGGCGTCGAGTGCATCGAACGCTTCATTGACCCTTTCCAGGGGGTAGCTTGCGGTCACCAGCTCATCGAGGTGCAGGCGTCTCCGCGCGTACCAGTCGACGAGGCGCGGAAAGTCCAGACGAGGGTTCGCGGATCCGTAAATCGATCCGCGTAGCGTGCGATCGAATACCAGCCAAAGCGGCGACATCTTGAGCTCCGCCCCGATCTCCGTCAGCCCCGCGGTCACGGCCGTGCCGCCTGGCCGGGTGGCGGCCATGGCCTGCGCGAGCACGTTGACATTGCCGACGGCTTCGATGACGACATCGGCTCCGAATCCGCTGGTGAGCTCGCAAATTGCTGCGATCGGATCGCCGGATCCGGCGTTGACGCCATAGGTGGCTCCGAGCTGGCGTGCCAGGCCGAGCTTCTCCTCACTCAAGTCTATGGCGATGATTGGATCCCCCCCGGCAAGGGCTGCCCCCTGGATGGCATTCAATCCGACAGCGCCACATCCAAATACGGCAACCGAATCGCCAGCCCGGATGTCGCCGGCGCGCACAGCCGCTCCATAGCCGGTCATGACCCCACAACCGATCAGACAGACTCGGTCGAGCGGCACGTCGTCTCGAATTTTGATCGCTTGTCCGGCGCCGACCACCGTCAGCTCCGTAAACCCCGCCACCCCCATGTAGGCGCTGAGCGGTCGGCCCCCTTCACTAAGGCAGTCCGAGGTCGGGCTGACCTGCAGACCTGCACAGAGGTTGGGCGTACCACGCAGGCAGAACGGACACTGCCCGCAGCTCGGAGTCCATGCGATGATCACATGGTCCCCCGGTGAGAGGCCGTCAACACGGTCGCCGACTTCTTCGACCACTCCCGCGGCCTCGTGTCCGAGGACGGCGGGCAAGGTGACCATCTCGCTCGTTTTCTGTATATGCAGGTCGCTGCGACAGACCCCACACGCACCCACGCGGACCATCACCTGACCGGAACCGGGCGACTGCACGTCGATCGTCGTCAGCCGCAGTGGTTCCCCGATTGAATCGAGCACTGCGGCTCTCGCCCGCGTCACGGCCATTGGGGCCTTCCTCTCATTTGCTTCCGTCACGAGGCACCTCATTGTGTACGTATGGGCCACGCGGCCGGGTCAGAGCCCGAGCTCACGTGACGATCATGTCGCGCTGGAGCTCACTCGTCACCTCGCCGAGCTCGAAAACCTGTACGCACGAGTCTTCCGGTCATCATCATCTCGGTTGCGGCACCCAGGGGAATGAGGCGGGGCAGGTAGTAGCCGGCCGACATTTCACAGCCGGCCGGACCGATGCGAACGAAGGGCGCGCCCAGCCGGATGCCACTGGGGCGATGCGAAAATCACAGGGCGGCCAGCGATCGATCGTGCCGGGCAGCACCAGTGTGGCCCAGCGACGATGGCTCCTACGGTCTCCGTCATGGCGATCTCCTTTCGGCCGAGGCGCCAGCCCCGTGGCTCAAGTTGATGGTAAAATAACAAATGGACAAATAACGTACAAGTGTTAACTTAGACCCATGGCAGCCGAACACGACCCAGTCCTCACACCGCCGCCCGAAACCACGCGCGACGGCATCCTTGAGGCCGCCGAGCGGCGCTTCTTGCGCTTCGGTGTCCCCAAAACGACGATGGACGAGGTCGCCCGTGAGGCGGGCTGTTCGCGAACGACCCTTTATGCGCACTTCCGCAACAAGGAGGTTCTCTACGCGAGTCTCCTACAGCAGGGCTCCGAGGCCTTCATCGAGGAGGCTTCCGCTGTGCTCGAGACCGACGCGAGCGCCGGCAAGAAGATCCGTCGCATCGTCGAGATGACGCGCCACACCTACGCACACAAGGACGTCATGCGGCTGGCGCTGTCCCGCGACGCGGAGATGATTCTCGCGTCGGTCGCGCACGCCTTCACGCGCGAACAGGAGCAACGCATCATCGAGCTGCTGCGCCGCGTCCTCGACGAAGGCGTGGCTGAGGGCACGTTGCGCCCGATCGACACCGAGCGGGTCGCCTATCTGATGTTCCACCTCGGGCGCGTCCTGGTGGATCGCGAAACCGCCGGCATCGCCGACTACCCCTTCGACGACATCGTGACGCTGATGGATGAGGTCTTTGCGCAAGGTATCGCAAAGCGGAAGGCGCGGAAGCGCGAGAAGTAGGAGGCCGCGTGCCGTTTCCCGAATGGACCGAGCTTGTGCTACCTGCGTCGCGCACCCTTGCGACGAGTTGTGAGCGCTCCATGACCGGAGCCATCGTCAGTACCCTGGCCTCCGACGTCGCCGCGATCAGGTGGCTCCGGTAGCCTCGGCTCCCTACGCCACCTGATCGTGCCTTTGGCCGCGACCCCTGACAAGAGCCCTCGGTGAAGCTTTTTGGGGATGCCCGCGCTTTTCGTCACTTTCGCGCGGGTTTCAACCACCGTTTACACCTGTTCCGCGAAGACCGCGCGTGGCGCAACGGAAGTCAAGGAGGACCTCCGCGCTCTGACGCCTCTGATCTACGGACACGTTACGCCCTGCGGGACGCCCTGCGGGCTTCCGCTTCGACATGAACTCCCGATTGCTTCTCGAATAGCGCCTCTGAATAGCCACTTCGACGCGCATGACGGCCGTGGTAGAGAGGCTTCGTTATCGTAGAGTGGAGTCCACCATGAAGCCTGGGAACACGGGGCAAGGTCGAACGGATGGCGGCGACAGCAAGACGATATTGCTTCTGGGCGGCTACGGTAGCGCCGGGCTACCGATTGCAGAGATCCTGCTCGAGCACACGGATGTGCGCCTCATTGTTGCCGGCCGGGACGCCGGCCGAGCCGAGGAGGCGGCGCGCCAGTTGAACGGTGCGGCCTCCGGAGATCGCGTCAAGGGGATGAAGCTCGACGCGGCCGACGCGGCGGCGCTGGGACCGGCTTTTCGCGATTGTGATCTAGTCGCGGTATGCGCGCCCCTGACCGGGATCGAGGTGCAGGTGATGGCGGCGGCACTGGAAGCCAGGGTCGATTACGTCGCTCTCAACGTGGAGATGACGGAACGGGCTGCATTGGAAGCACTGTCCGGTCGTGTTGAACAGGCTGGGCTCCGTTTCGTTATTCAGGGCGGATTGGTCCCCGGGGTTCCGGCTGCGCTCGTGCGCGGTGCCGCCGAGCGATTCGATCGCGTTCGTGAGCTGACGGTGGGAGGGTTACTTCGCGACCGAGATATCAGCTACGGCTCGGCCATCGACATGGTGGCGGCAACTACGGTGCCTTCGACCGTTTACCAGGACGGGAGCTGGCATCGCGCGTCGATGACAGCCACCCGATCGATCGACTTCGGAGAGCCCTTCGGCAGGTGCAAGTGCTACCCGCTGAATCTCCCCGAGTTGGAGTCGCTTCCCGGACTTCTGGGTTTCGAGCGCGCCGGTGTCTATGCAGCCGGTATTAATCCCCTCGCAGATGGGCTCGCCGCCGTCTGGCTATTGTTCAAGCTCGCGCGGATTCCGAGCCTCGCCCGTCTTGGTGCGAGACTCTTCATGCGAGCCGCACGTCGCACGCGCCCACCATTGGGGGTTGTTGTGATGGTGGAGCTAGTGGGAGAACGAGCCGGGCGCGAGCAGCAGATCCGATTGCTACTGCAACACACCGACGGGTGGGTCGCCACCGCCATTCCTACAGTATCGTGTATCTCCCAAATGCTCGACGGAACGGTAGCGCCAGGTCTGGGCATGATGGGGCACGTCGTCGAGGCCAAGCGCTTGGTGCAGGACATGCAGCGCATGGGTATGGGGCCTGCCGAAACCGAAATTTCGAGCTGACCCCTGTGGCCGATCGTGCCGTCGATTCCGCGATGGATCCAAAAGCGACGACGATGTCGACTTGGGCGACAACTCGTCAGACTCGTCAGCTACGTCCCGAAAGCCGAAAGCGCCCCCGTGAACGACCGGCAGGACGGTCGAGCCGTGGTGTGTCGCTGCCCACTGTTGTAAGACTAAGCGATTGGCGCGCGAGCGGTCGAGTCCTCGGGGGTCAGACGTGTCGTTGGTTCGTCTAGGGCTCAGACCTGTCGCCAGTTCCCGAGCGGAAGCGCTCAAGCGGCGCTGCGTCTCCTCTCGGCGAGATGCAGATCCCACGTTGCCTGCAGATTCATCCACAGCTTAGCCGAGGTGCCGAGAGCATCGGCCAGGTCCAACGCAGCGTCGGCGGTGATCCCGCGCTTTCCGCGGATCAGCTCGTTGAGCCTCGTTCTCGTCCAGCCTAGCTTCTCGGCTAGCGCTGCTTGTGTCATCCCAGCGGGCTCGAGAAACTCCTCTTGGAGAATTTCTCCTGGGTGGAAGGGGTTGCGCGGCTGCTTCATCTTGGTTGCTCCTGCCTGATCGCTCTCAATGGTAATCGACCACCTGCACCTCGGCCGCGTTGCCATCCCGCCAACGAAAGACGACCCGCCACTGCTCGTTGATCCGAATCGAGTGGAACCCCTTGAGATTGCCCTTGAGTCCTTCCAGCCGGTTTCCAGGTGGCACCCGTAGGTCCCGCAGCTCGGCGGCATCGTGCAAGTACAAGAGTTTACGGCGCGCGACTCTCCGAAGCTCTGGTGGGAATGCGCGCACCGCTTTGCTCTGCCGGTCATCGAATAGATCCTCAGCCAGTCGGTTGCCGAAGCTGACGATCATGTTCCTAGGTTACGGTAACTCGACAACCAATGCAACGGAAGAAGCGCAAACAGCAATTCGTCAGAGGGCTTGCCCAGTCGCTGTAATTCCGACACATCGTGTCCCGGTCTTCTCTCGGGCGGCGGGGAATCGACAGATGTCGGATGCGCACTCGATACCGGGAAAGGCGTCTCCGAGACCACGCACGACAACCTGCAAGATTGCCGCCCTCTCTGCGCGGGTCATCTCCGACAGGAGACGTTCCACTTCTTCGACCTGACTGGCCATCGACGGAATCCCTGCTCTCCTTCGTGGTACAATAGCTTCTCGGACACGCCTCCTCAACGAGAAGGCAACACGAGAAGGCTGCAACCATCATCAAGCGACCTTCTCGCCATCACTGTCGAGATCCGCTGCACTAGTCTGGGCGCGAGTGCGGCTCGACGGCGACGAGATCTGCAACACGCTCGAATGGGCGGAGTGGGCGGGGGGCAACTCGTTTCAGGTGATCGTCGCGGCGAGTGCGGGATCAGCGGATCCGCGTCCGGTGGATACGTCCTCGTCTCACGGATAGGCGGCGCTTTTCCGTTCAGCCAAGGGGATAAAGGTTCGGAAAAATGCGCTCCGCGGCCTCCGGCGGGAATCCAAGTCGCACGGGTTGGCGCGGCCCCTGTGCGACCAGAAGCCTCCGGCGAATCAGCTCGGCAAGGATTTGGCGGCCACGCCGCTCTTGGTAGCCGGTAATCTCGGCAGCCTTTCCACGCGCCAGCTCGCCCGCGACGAACGCTTCCCGCAGCAGAGCCAGTGAGCCGCGCGGTAGGCGGCCGGCGTCTACCTCATCGTCAACGTAGAGCTTGATGCGGCGCATCAGCTCGGAGGGTTCGACGAGTGAGCTCATGAACTCGACCTGATCAAGGGCCGTGGTCAAGAAGAACTCACAGAACGCGATGAGCGCTTTTTCGGACAATGCCCCGCGGCCGTCAAGATCGTTGTAGCGCCCTTGGTCGGCAGCCATGAGTCCCGCCTTGTAGTCGCTCACCTTCCGAGCGAGGCCACGAGCCACCGACCATAGACTGCCTCCAACGCCGCACCGCAGCAACATTGCATGCGACATCAGCCTTGCGACTCGGCCGTTCCCGTCGACAAAGGGGTGGATCCAGAGGATCCGATGGTGTGCTGCCGCGGCGGCTATGATGGACATGGCTTTGGACTGTGGTCTGGCGTACGCCTCCTCGAATCGCCCCAAGAACTCGGGGAGTTCGTTTGCCAGAGGTGGTATGTGGTGGCCAACCTTCACTTCCCTGGTGCGAAGAGCCCCAGCCTCTACCTTGACGCGCTCTCCGCTTTTCGGGTTTTCGACCCATAGTAGTTCATCGGGAAGTTGGCTGCAGAATTCACCGTGGAGCCAGACGAGATACTCCTTGCTCGTCGGCGAAATCTGGGGATCGAGTCCACTATCGATCTTTCGTTGCAGCTCGATATGGGCTCTCGCCTCCTCCTGCAGGGCGCGCCGCTCGGCGTCGGCGTGATAGTTGTCGTGGAGCGCTTGGTCGATGTCACGCGGGTGCGTGTTGTGGCCCTCGATCAGGTTCGAGTAATAGCAGTTCATCGACCGGACGAGCTCGCCGATCGCTTCGCGAACCTGTCCGCTGAGTTTGCCGGCTAGCTGATTGGAGGCCGCTACTAGGTCAAGCGTGCGATCCTCTAGATCGACGTGCCCCGCGCTTGGCAGGAGAGGTTCCATTGCCGCCGAACTCATGGCCTTTTTTGTGCCGGTTTTAGTGCCGCTAGTCAAGCGACCATAAATCCCTGTAACACTGTGAGTCAGCCTCCTGATGTCCTTCGTTTGGCCCTACGATAATGCCGGAAGTTGTGCCGGTCTCGAGGGAGTTGTCCATCCGCACCAACGATAGGCGTCTACGATAGCGCGCGCTCTCTCGAGATCCCGGTACTCGTGCTTCGCGCCCAGGAGCCGGAAGAAGATCTGAGCGGGCCGATGGCCTTCTCATCCCATCTGCTAGGCCCGGCCCGACCGGCGGGCTCTTTACAGACCACCCTATTCGATCTATATAGATCGGTAGGGAGCTTGGTAGTGGATACTCTCGGCGAAAGGCACAGGCGAGTCTTACTCGTCATCTTCATTCCGAGTGTCGAGCGCGACGGAAGTACAAAGGTGGATCAAGAGCACTGGGTTCGCGAGGCAATGGAGCTGCTCGGCAGGGTCTTTGGTGGTGCAACAGCATACCCTAAGGCGACGGGAGTCTGGCGCGATGACGAAAGAGACAACGCTCTGGTTTTCGACGAGCCCATCGTCCTCCACTGCTATACAACCCCTGAGGACATCGAGAGTGAGGCAAACCTTGCCGATTTGGGCCGCTTCTGCCGTCGGATGGGAAGAGAGGCGAACCAGGGAGAGATAGGGTCGATCATCGCTGATGAATACATCGCCATCAGGGATTTCGACTAGATAGGATGAGGCAATGAAGGGCCATGTGGACATTGACAAGATTTCCAAACGGCTGGGCGGTGAGAGACGCGGTAAGATTGAGGCTAAGAGCGGCTATTTCGGCGCTCTTCAAGTAGCGGTCGAGGCCGAGGAACGCTTTCGGGTTCCCGCTCGTGGAGGACGCGCCACCGATCCAAGCTGGAGTGAGCGGCGCCTGCTCCCGCTCGCGCCCGAAACGCTCGCAAGGCTTGCTGAGTTGTCTAATCGAATCCGCGACGATCGCGGGGTCAACATAGAGCCGATGCAACTGGCGGCGATCTTGGTTGAGAAAGCGGCGGAAAAGATCAGCGCCTCTGAGGCCGAAGATCTCGCCGAAGAATTGCCCATTGCAAGCGGGGAGAAACGCAAGAGGAGTGGATGATGAAGGACTTGGGCTTGTCGAGCATCGCGAGCCGGCTCGCAGCACGAAACCAGCTTGTTCCGAAAGGAGTCGCTCGCGAGATGGGGCCGTTGCGATCTCAGATCGGCAGCGCGGCGCTTGCGGCCGTCAACCTGGCGTTGAGCGACTCGATTTCAAGAATCGGTGACAGGTACAGACTCTGACTCGTATCCCTTCGTCGCCAGTAGATTATCGCGCGCGGGCTGGTACCTGTCACCGATTTTTGTCAGCAGAAATGTGGCGCGATGATCGGGGGATCAAGCTGTTGCCCGCGTCAGAATCGGCACTTCGTCTTCGAGTGCTGAGCCCAGGCGGTCCTTCTCGACCTCCAGATCGTATCGAGCCTGGAGATTGAGCCAGAATCGTTCCGACAGGCCTAGGTAGCGCGCTAACCGAAGTGCCGTGTCGGCCGTGATCCCGCGCTTGCCCAGAACAATCGCGTTGATCCGGCGGGGGTCCACCTTGATATCGCGGGCCAACCGGTATTGGCTCACGCCCAGCGGCTTCAGGAACTCTTCGTCCAGGATTTCCCCCGGGTGGATCGGCGGCATCTTCTTTGCCATCGGCGTTCTCCTCACTCGTGATAGTCCACGATCTCGACGTCGTGCGCGTTTCCGTCCTTCCAGCGAAAGCAGATTCGCCATCGATCATTGATCCGGATGCTGTGTTGGCCTCGACGATTCCCACGCAGTCTCTGCAAACGATTGCCCGGCGGCACCCGTAACTCCTCGAGCTGTTCCACGGCGTCGAGGATCAACAACTTGCGTAGTGCGGTACGCTGCACATCCGGGCCGAATCGAGCGACTCGCTCTCGACCGAACACCTTCTCGGTTCGCCAATCAGAAAACGACGAGATCACAAGGCCAAGCATAGCGCCTCATGCTATTAGCGTCAAGCGCTATGTCTGGTTCGACTGTGTTTGGAAGTGGGGCGGGGAATCGAACCCCAACGAGGGGGTACTGGTGAGCAGCAAGTAGCTCTCTTGGTGGAGCTTCGGTCTTGCCAAATGCTCGGAATTATTCGCGAAAATCGGGAAAATCGGTGACAGGTACGACTTCCGTTGCACAAGCGCTTGAAATCGTAGGGTTTTCACTGCGAAGGCCGTACCTGTCACCGGCTATCCCGAGGCCCCAGAGCGCCCGAGGCGATCGCCGTGTTTCCCTGGTGACGACGCTGTGTCCGTTGCGATGCAACGCGGCTGGAGCCAACCTGACCGAGGATAGGCCCACGATGACCACGTACGACAGCCCAGCCGGCACGCTTCGAATCGCGACGTGGAACGTTCAATGCATCACGAAGCCTGAGCACGTTGCCCGACAAATCCGCCGAATGCAGTTGTTCGCCGCCGACGTTTGGGTCCTGACCGAAACTCTTGTCGACCGGTCTCCCGGGCCGGGATTCAATGGTGTGTTCTGCCCACCGGGCAAAAAGCCGAAGCAGCATCGCAAGGTCGGAATCTGGTCGCACTGGCCGATACGACTCCTCGATTCCCCGCCTGGCGTCTGGCGGGGGAGTGCCGCGGCTAGCGTCGATACGCCTTTCGGAGAGATTGTCGTGTACGGGTCGGTCATCGCCTATCACGGTGACCGCCAGCACCTCGATGGTCGCCCGGCAAAACCCTGGGAAGTTCACGCCTCTGAGATCGAACGGCAATCGAGCGAATGGTCCGCATTGCTCGCCGAGGGGCGACCGTTGGTCGTGGCCGGCGACTTCAACCAGGCCCGCGGCCCCCGGTCCGGCCGCGGGTACGGCACCAACGCCGTTCGAGCGCAGCTCACCGAGGCGCTCGACGCTGCCAACCTCAGCTCCCTCACCGACCTCGACCTCCTCGAGCGAGGCGACATCAGCGACCGGCCTCACGTCGATCACATCTGCGTGTCCGATGGCTTCCGGCAAGTGGGAGATGTCTTGGCAGCCGACCGCCTCGACGCATCCGGCAACGAACTTTCTGACCACGTCACAATCGCCGTCGACCTCGCGCTCGATTGACCCGGCCGAGCACAGCCATCGAAACGATGCCAAGGCGCATCGCCTTGTTACTTCTTTGCCTCGCTTGGCGCCAACCATAGTGAACTTCCCCGGAGAACATGTCCTTGTCCTCAAGGACTTCGCCACGACCGGGTCGCGCAGGCGCACCCGAAGCGCTGTGGAACGATCCCGTCGCCCGTGCAGAGATCCAAGGCTACCTGGATGCGGGTGATGTCGAGCTCTTCGGGATGACCGTCCACGCGGACTACCCCGGACTGACGGGCTACATCATTGGGCAGCTCTTCGGCGGACCGCGCCGGCGATGTCGGTAGCCAGCCCTTCAAGCGGACTGACTTGTCATTTATGGTGGTTATGGGGTATTTTTAACCCTGTTATGAATGCAGAACGCAAGTCTCGGGCGGCACGGATCCTTCAGGATCACCCGGTGCTGACCCTGGATCTATGGGCCAAGGCGCTCGGTGGGCGCACCGCCCGCACCCGGGCGCTCGATCAGGCAAAGTACTATTGCGGAACCGGCCGTGTGCGCCGGCTCGCGCGCGGCCTGTATGCGGTCGTACCCTTGGGGGTGGACGCAGAGGAGTTCGTCCCGGATCCGTATCTGGTCGCCGCTTCGCTGCGCTCCGACGCCATCCTCTCGCACCACACGGCCCTCGATCTGCTCGGCCACGCCCACAGCGTTTTCCAGCACTTTCCCTACTTTACCGCGAGACCGCGGAAGACGCTTCGTGTCGACGGCATGGAATGGCCAGCCCTGCAGCATCCGGCGGCACTCGTTCGCAAGCGCCGCATCGACTTTGGTGTGGTCGAGATCGATCGCCGCGGAATGATCCTGCGCGTCACCGGTGCCGAGCGCACACTCGTCGACGGTTTCTCCGCGCCGCGTTGGGTCGGTGGAATGGACGAGCTCGTCGAATCCGCCGCCGGTTTCCGTGATCTCGATCTCGACATCGTCGACACCTACCTGAAGCTGCACGACAGCCGGGTCCTGGACGCCGCGGTCGGTTGGTTCCTCGAGCGCCATCCCGAAGTGAGCACCGGAGTCGATCGCTGCCTCGCGAAGCTGGAGCGGCGCGTTCCGCAACAACCGCTCTACCTCGCCGGCCGACAGAACGGCGGCCGCTTGCAACGGCGCTGGAACATCCTCGTGCCTCCGCAACTCGCGGACGCCTCCTTCGAGGGGTCGTGAATGAACCCGAGTGAAGAGACGATCGTTCGTATCCAGCGCAGCCACCCCTTCAGCTTTGAGGCACTCGAAACCGTCCTGCGGCTCCGTGATGTCCTTCACTCCGTTTCGAATGATCCTCTGCTCTCGACACGGCTTGCTCTGAAGGGCGGAACGGCACTCAATCTCTGCTTTCGGTCTCTCCCGCGTCTCTCGGTCGACATCGACTTCAACGACATCGGCAATCCCGATCGCGCCGGCGCCGTTGCCGAGCGACCCGCCATCATCGAGGCCGTGGAGCGGATCGGTCGTCGTACGGGTTACCGCATCCAGCGCTCCCGCGAGGGGCACGCCGGCCTGAAGCTCTACTTCCAGTATGACTCCGTTCGCGGTGGCCAGCGCCGAATCGAGGTCGACGTCAATTTCCTGCATCGCGTTGCCCTTGTTCCGTCGCGACAGCGCGTGGTCTGGGCACCTCGCGGCGAGCCTTCGGTCAAGTGCCTCGTCATGTCGCCACCTGAGCTCCTCGCCGGCAAGTTTCTGGCATTGCTCGACCGGTCGGCTGCACGCGACCTGTTCGATGTCGCCCACCTGCCGACGGCGCTGACGAAGCTCCTCGGCGATGTGAGCGCGCGTCGGATTTTCATCGCATTGTCTGGTACGCTCCCGCATCCGCTGACTCGATACGGTCGCGAACGACTCGATCGGCTCACCCAGAAGAGCGTGGAGCAGACGCTCTACCCGCTCTTGCGGACGAGCGATCGGCCCACTGCGGAAGAGCTTCGCCAGCAGGCCTGGGACGCGATCGGCCCGTGGGTCAAGTTGACCGGGCCGGAAGCCGACTACGTCAGCCGTCTCCAGAACGGCGAGCTCTGTCCTGAGCTCCTCTTCGAGGGCAACACCCGGATGATCGAGCGGGTTCGCTCACATCCCGCGCTGCAGTGGAAGGCACAGAACGCCCAGCGGCACACCGGCAGGCGTCAATGAGCGACGACTCGGGCACTGGCCGCGGAGGTGCCGTTTGAGACCCGTGAACGTCACAAAGACGAAGGACACCCACCCAAGATCGGGCGCCGGGGCTGAACAAAATTAGTAGCTTACGCGACTCGGAAGAGTGGGTGTCCTTCTTTTCTTTGTCGACACCTACCTGAAGCTGCACGACAGCCGGGTCCTGGACGCCGCGGTCGGTTGGTTCCTCGAGCGCCATCCCGAAGTGAGCACTGGAGTCGATCGCTGCCTCGCGAAGCTGGAGCGGCGCGTTCCGCAACAACCGCTCTACCTCGCAGGCCGACAGAACGGCGGCCGCCTGCAGCGACGCTGGAACATCCTCGTGCCTCCGCAACTCGCGGACGCCTCCTTCGAGGGGTCGTGAATGAACCCGAGTGAAGAGACGATCGTTCGTATCCAGCGCGGCCACCCCTTCAGCTTCGAGGCACTCGAAACCGTCCCGCGCCTCCGTGATGTCCTTCACTCCGTTTCGAATGATCCTCTGCTCTCGACACGGCTTGCTCTGAAGAATCGGAAAAAGGGGGACAGGCACCTGAGTGGGGAATTCTGATTGTCGTCGTTGTCGTCGTATGTGCCGCTCCCGGTATCGTATGGCGGCGCTTCGCAACCTGACGAAAACACAAGGTGACTCGGCTTGCCCTCGTGATTGACCGATGTGCCGCGGCGTGCGGATCTGCTGGGAGCCATCCGCTACACGTTCTCTTTCGAGGAGCAATGGACTATCCTGCAAAATCCATCCCGGCAAACGTGGTGGCCGGTCAACCGGACACGGCCCCAGGCGAATGAACCATGACCCCCTTGGAGCAATTTCTTGCACAAATAAACGCGGATGTGTTCCTACGCGAGTTTTGCTTCTCGCAAACCACATTCAAGGTCGATCGCCATCGCAAAATCGAACTCGCGGACCACGTCGTCTGTATCGATGGTACCTGGATGCTCTTTCAACTGAAGGAGCGAAAAGGCCCTAGCGACCCGGAGGCCATGCGTAGCTGGTTCAAGCGCAAGGTCCTGAGATCCGCGACAAAGCAGGTGCGAGACACGCTACACTATCTTCGGGGACAACCCCAGATCACGCTCGCAAACCAGCAAGGGCATTCTCACGACCTCAAAGCGACATCGCTGGACGAAGTCTACAAAGTCATCCTTTACGATCCGGGAGAGGGTCGCATTCCTGGGGTCCGACTCTATCACCAGAGCTCAAGCGTAGGCTTCATTCACGTTTTTGAAGCGGCTGAATACGTCAACGTATGCCGCTTCCTGATTACGCCCGCAGAGATCTGGGAGTATCTCCGGTTTCGAGAGCAGCTGCTGCTTCGCCGCCCAGATTTCACTGATGAGGCGGCGATTGCGGGCCAGTTCATTGCGGAAGATTACGATGCTGCGCCAGACCTAAAGTACCGGAAGATCCTGCACCGGGTCGAAGACACGTTATCTGAGTTCGACATCAGCGGGTTGCTCAAGCGATTCGAAGACATGATCTACGATCAGGTGAGCGGGCACTCGCGAGTGGACTACTACAGGGTAATCGCAGAGATCGCCAAGCTTACGAGAACGGAGCTGCGCGCTTTCAAGGAGCGCTTTCTGCTGTGTGTCAAGGGTGCCCAGTCCGACGAGGTTCGCCTCCCCTATCGCTTCATCTCTCCGCGTACCGGTTGCGGATTCATCTTCGTGCCGGTCCCTAAGGGCCTCACCGCCAATCGGAGGAACGCGCTTGAGAACTTCACGGTGGCGGCGAAATACGACCAAGAACTGACGAAGCAAATCGGAGTCGTTGTCGCCAAGGATGGCGAGTACTTTCTCATCGATTGGATGTACCTCGAGGGACAGTGGCGATTTGACTCCGCGATCGAGGCTCGATTGAAGGACTCCCCCCCACTTCGACCTTTGTCCGGAAAGCAGGTCCCGCGCTATCGGGTCGCGGGCCAGGAAGATTGGATCTTCTGCAGTTGATGTGGGTGGATTTGAGGGTTTGAGGAGAGGGAAGTAGCCTCCGCTCCCGCGGGTATCAAGCTCCTTTTTCCCCTCGGCGCCTCCTTCGTCGTCGCCGATTCCTCGCGCACCAAAAAGCAGCTTGACACCCGCTCCGCTGCGGCTGGGGGTAGCTATGCGAAAAACAAGTTTTTCGCCTCGTCGAGGGACGAGTCGCAAACCTGAGTAGGAGGATGGAAAAGCGCACGGGAATGCCTGAACCTCTTCGGTGGAAGCAACCAACCACCAGCCGAAGAAGAGGAGGGATCCCACGTGCGCGTTACTACCTTATTGAGAAAGCTGTTGTGTGTCACGTCTTTGAGCGTTCGCGGCGCTCGATTCGAGATCGAAGGCCTGGTGGTCGAGGTCCGCCCGCGTTGGCGGCGAGCGCGCTGCGGGCAGTGCGGCAAGCCGGGCCCGGTCTATGACCGCCAACCGGTGCGTCGCTGGAAGCATCTGCCGTTTGGGGAAGTCTTTGTATGGGTGGAGTACGCCCCACGACGCGTGCATTGCCCGCGGTGCGATGCGGTGCGTACCGAGCAAGTGCCTTGGGCGGCAACCAGCCGTGCTCGCTTCACAGTGCAGCTCGAAGAGATGATCGCCTACCTGGCCACGACGACGAGCCGAAAAGCCGTGAGCAAGTTGCTCGGTGTGAACTGGCGCAGTGTCGGCTCTGTGGTCGAGCGCATCGTCAGTGAGCGTCTGAATTCACAGAGGTTTGGCGAGTTGCGCAGGATCGGTGTCGATGAGTTCAGCTACCGCAAGCATCATCGCTACCTCACCGTAGTCGTTGATCACGAGCACGGACGAGTGATCTGGGCGGGCCAGGGACGCAGTGGTCAGACCCTGCACCACTTCTTTGATCAGATCGGCCCCGAGGTGGCCCACTCGCTCGAGCACGTCACCATGGACATGGCCGCCGGCTACATCGGCGTCGTGAAGGAAAGAGCCCCGCAAGCCGAGATCGTCTTCGACCGCTTTCATGTCGCTCAGCTCGCTACCAAGGCGGTCGACGAGGTTCGCCGCTCCTTGGTCCGTAAGCTTGGCGATTTGACTCCGCGATCGAGGCTCGATTGAAGGACTGGCCGCGGCCCCCCACTTCGACAACTTTGTCCGGAAAGCAGGTCCGAACGCACCGCGAGGACATCCGCGCTATCGACTCACCAACGCCGTCGCGGGCATCAACAACCGCATCCGCGTAATCGCTCGCACCGCCTACGGCTTCCATCATCCAAAGACCATGATCGCCTGGATCTATCTCTGCTGCTCCAACATCACCCTCTCGCCTCCTCTCCCTTACCCACATAAACTGCAGTAGGTGCGGAAGATTGAGGCGGGCGGAATCGAACCCCGATAAGGGCGATGGCGGTGAGCGGCAAGTGCCTGTCTTGGTAGAACTTCGGTTCCACCGATTGCTCGCTATTACTCCTGATTACTCGGGAAATAGGCCCCGGGGGCCTATTTCAGCCTCGGGACGACGCCGGCTCGCCTACGCCCCTCCAGCCATGCTTCGACCTCGGCTTCCAGCCAGCGTACGGCGCGACCACCGAGGTTGATCGGCTTCGGAAACTTCCCTTGCGCGATCCTCTGATAAATCGTGCTACGCGACAGTCCAGTGCGCGTTTTGACCTCGGGAAGAAGATTGCCGACTCCAGGGCCGATCTATGGGTGTCTGTGCTGCCGTCCTTTACCGAGCGACGGACGCACTTCATCGTAGTACCGCCAGGGGATCTGTTGCGGCGCCTCCGCGCGATTCATGGGACTCAGAAGAAGCGGCTCCAGTCCTACTTCTGGATTACGCAATCCCGGCGGTGTTGGGAGGCGCGAGGGTTGAAGAAGGCCGATCAGGAGCAGATAGTGCTCGACACCTTCCAGGACCCACATCGAGACTTCACGGCGTTCCTGGACAATTGGTCGGAGCTAGAAGGGCGACTGAACAAATGAGTGCGGCTTATCTCATGGCCTGCACTCGCGGACGGCTCCAAGACGGAGAGTGGCGCTCTTAGCAACTCCACCACAGCGAGGGACTCGCTGACTTGCTACTCGACGGACGGAGAGACTTCGTGTTTGAAGAACACGCTTCTAGTGAGACTCTCGACCGACGACATCCTCGGCTCGTGTGTGGGTATCAGCGATTTCCAAGACCGAGAAAAAGCGGGACAGGTCCATTCTTCGCTGACATTCGCCTGCAAGAGCGAGGTTTCCGTGGTTGGATATCGAGGTTGACGGGATCGGACCGCCATGGAAATGAGCGGTGTGCCGAGCATTCCCTGACGTTGCTTTGAAATCATCCCCGGCTGCTCTGATGGCGAAACTATTCTTGTCGCATTCCAAGAAGGACCGCGAGTTTGCTGAGAAGCTCGCTCGTGACCTGCGCGAACTCAACCACTCGGTGTGGTTCGATGAGTGGGAAATCCGGGTTGGTGATTGCATAGCCTCCGGTATTGAGGCGGGAATCGACGAGGCCGAATTCATCGTTCTGGTCCTTTCGCCTCACTCGGTTGAGTCAAATTGGGTTGAACGCGAGTGGAAGGCTAAGTATTGGGAGGAAGTTGAGAAGGGAAAGGTTCGGGTGCTCCCGGCACTGCTTGAGGAGTGCGATATTCCGGCACTACTCAGGACGAAGTACTACGCCGACTTCCGAACTAGTTATGGCGCAGGGATCGCTCGCTTGAATGCAGCGTTATCCCCAACGGTCGGCCAAACAGGGGGGTTCATGCTGTTGGGTGCAGAGCGTAGCCGATTATCAGAGCTGATCGAGCGAACTCAGTCCGGCTCGGAGCGCCTCTTGTAAACGGCTGTTGAGAAGCGCGTAAGAATGGCGAAGAGCGCGGGTGAGAGCCAAACAAGGTCGCCGCTGTAGATGTGAAGGAAGAAGAGTTGAGAAAGATCTTCTTCGTGGATTTTCTTCTCTGTACTTTCTCTACATCGTCGGCTTCTCGGCTTGCGTGTTGGAGTGCGACGCGCGAGTACAGAGAGGGCAAGAGGTGAAGGCCCGGGACTCGACCTCCCGAGCCTTCTGGCACAGCGCAGAGACCGCGTGAATCAGCGCCGATACCGGTGTTGACCATGACTCGATAGTTGAGAGCTGTCCAGCCTGTTGCGGCTGGAGTGGTGTGCAGATCTGTCGAAAGCGACCGCGTGTTTTCTTGTCAGCGTTGCGCCCGTGCGGTGCGGGTGTGCCGGCGGTGCGATCACGGGCAACGATATTGCCGCTGGGGGTGTGGTGGTGCGGCGCGGCGCGACAGCCAGCGGCGTGCGGGGGCCCGCTACCAGCAAACCTTCGGTGGCCGCCTGATGCACGCCGAGCGCCAGCGTCGGTATCGCACCCGCCAGAGCGAGAAAGTGACGCATCAGGGATTCTCACCGAGCCGGTGCCGCCCTAGCCTTGGCGTCACTGAGGTAGAGGAGGTCAACAGTGAGAAATCTCGTGAATTGGCGTTTGACATGCCCGAGCGGGCGAGCACCGCGGGCGCCGCGCCCGGTTGTTGCTGCTGGTGTGGAGCTCGGGGGCGTCGATTTGTCCGCTACGGACACTGGCGGCGGTGAGCTGGGATGATCTCGGCGGACAAAGAGGCCGAGATCTTGCGTGTCTACCACGCCGAGAAATGGAAGGTGGGCACCATTGCGCGCCAGCTCGGTGTGCACCACGGCACGGTACGCCGCGTGCTGGCCCAAGCGGGACAAGCCCCAGGCTTGGAGATGGTGCGGGCGTCGATGATCGAACCGTACCTACCGTTTGTGCAAGAGACTCTCAAGAAATACCCGACCCTGTGTGCCTCGCGTCTGTACGAGATGGTACGCCAGCGCGGCTACCCGGGCGGCGCCGATCACTTTCGCCACATGGTCAGCCGCTACCGGCCCCGGCTGTTGTCGGTGATGAGAAAGCGCGGGAAAGTGGCGATGGTTCAGTCAGGGAATTTCTTGGCTTTTCGTTTTCTCGCTTTGGCCTTTGAGGCGGAGCGTTCCTTGGCTTCTTTGAGTCGGTAGCTGTGGCCCTTGATCTCGACGATCTCGGAGCGATGGACGAGGCGATCGACGAGAGTGACGGTGCAGGCGGCGTTGGGGAAGACGTCGGCCCATTGCTGGAATGGTTTGTTGGTTGTGATGACGATAGGCCGGGATTGATACCTGCGGGTGACGACCTCGAAGAGGAGGTCGGCGTAGCGGGTGTCGTAGGAGAGATACCCTACCTCGTCGACGACGAGCATTTCCGGGCCACAGTAGCGGCGTAGTCGGCGGGAGAGAGCGGCCGAGGAGTCCTGGGCGGCGAGGTCGTGGAGCATCTCGGAGGCGGAGGTGAAGCGAACGCTGTGGCCGGCGAGCAGAGCGTGTTGGGCGAGATTCTTGGCGAGCATGGTTTTGCCGACACCGTTGGGGCCAACGAGGACGACGTTGGTGCACTCCTCGATGAAGTCGAGGGTGAAGAGCTCGCGCAGCAGATTTTGATCGATCGAGGTGGGCCACTTCCAGTCGAAGTCGGCCAAGGGCTTGAAGGAGCCGAGGCGAGCGTTCTTGATGCGGCGCTCGAGGGAGCGGCGTTGGCGCTCGTGGAGCTCGTAGTCGATGACCGTAGGCAGCCACGGTTGATCGTGGACATCGCTCCAGTTGGCGAGCAGGCCCCAGAGGCCGAGTTGGCGCAGGCTATCACGGAGGTCGTCGCGGGGTGTGGCGTCATCCATCGTCTTCATCCTTGTTGGTCGGCGGTGCGGTGAAACCGCCCTTGGTTTCGGTCGGAGAGGCAGTGACATCGCCCTTGGTTTCGGTCGGCGAGGCAGTGACATCGCCCTTGGTTTCGGTCGGCGAGGCAGTGACATCGCCCTTGGTTTCGGTCGGCGAGGCAGTGACATCGCCCTTGGTTTCGGTCGGCGAGGCAGTGACATCGCCCTTGGTTTCGGTCGGCGAGGCAGTGACATCGCCCTTGGTTTCGGTCGGCGAGGCAGTGACATCGCCCTTGGTTTCGGTCGGCGAGGCAGTGACATCGCCCTTGGTTTCGGTCGGCGAGGCAGTGACATCGCCCTTGGTTTCGGTCGGCGAGGCAGTGACATCGCCCTTGGTTTCGGTCGGCGAGGCAGTGACATCGCCCTTGGTTTCGGTCGGCGAGGCAGTGACATCGCCCTTGGTTTCGGTCGGCGAGGCAGTGACATCGCCCTTGGTTTCGGTCGGCGGGGTGGTGTTCTGATTGCTCTCGTTGTCTTCGCTGTCGGCCAAAGAGTCGTAGGTGGCCAGGGAGTGGGGTCTGACGGCGATCTGGGTGAGCCGCGGGTCGTCGGGGACGGTGACGGCAATCGGTGGGGGTAGACCCCGAGCGGTGTGGCGCTGATCGAGGATCTGACGGACCGAAGCCGGGTCGGGCGAGTTGCCCTCGATCGCTTCGATGATGGCCGAGTCGAGTGCCTCGGTGCCGAAGCGGTCGAGTAACCGCAGGAGCTGGCGGGTGGCCGAGCCGAGGTTGTGGCCGCGTTCGGCCAGCAGCCGCATCAGCGCCTGGCCGTGGGTGGTGGCGTGGTGCAGGCGGTCGATGCCCCGGTGCTTACGCGATGCGCGTTTGCACTCGACCAGAGCCTCGATGTGTTCGGGGTTCTCTACCTGCTCGCCCTTGTCCCAGCAGCGAGGGTGGGTGGCGATGACCCGATCGGCATCGAGCACCCGCACGGTCTCCAGCGTGGCATGCACGGCGAGCGTGCGCCGCACCAGGGTGTGGGGAACGGAGTAGTCGTTTAAGTCGAAGCGCACGTAAGGCGTACGCCCCACGTGCACTTGGGCGTGGTCCTCGGCCGGGAAGGGGTCGGCGGGCAGCTCGCGCAGCAGTGCCCGCTCCTCGGCGAAGACCTCGGCCACGGTGCGCTCGCTCTGCTCGGGACACGGCCTCTGGGCGGCGGTGGTCCGCTGCCCAGTGCTCGGCCTGGGCGTTGAGGTCAGCCAGGTCGCCAAACTCCCGGGCGGCAAAGAAGCGGTCTCGTATGAAACGTATAGCTCTCTCGACGCGTCCCTTCTCATTGCCCCGTGCCACCGCCACCGGGCGCGGCTCGTAGCGGTAGTGGGCGGCCAGATCGAGCAGCGTGGGGTGAAAGCGGATGGCGTCGCCGACGCGCTCGGCCACCGCCGAGCGCAGATTGTCGTAGAGCAGGACTCGGGGCACCCCACCAAACGATTCGAAGGCACCGACGTGGCCGCGCAGGAAGCAGGCCATCTTCGCACCGTAGAAGAAGCGCAAGAAGATCTGGCGGGAGTAGCTGAGCACCATCACGAAGCCCATCAGCTGGCGGCGCGCACGGCCCACCTCCACCTTGCCGAAGTGTCCCCAGTCCACCTGTGCCTGCTCGCCCGGTAGAGTGCGCAGCCGCAGGTACGCCTCCGGCGCAGGCCGCGGGCGGTAGCGCGCCACCACCGAGCGGAAGTGGTCGGGTTTGCCTGGGTAGCCGCGCTCGCGCACCATGTCGTAGAGCCGGGTGGCGCGCAGGGTCGGGTACTTCTCCAGGGTCTCGACGATGAAGGGCACAAACGGGTCGGCCATCGTCGGGCGCGACAGGAGGCGCTGGCTGGGGATACCGGCCTGCGCCAGCACGCGCTGCACCGTGGTGTGGTGCACCCCGAGCTGGCGGGCAATCGTGCCCACCTTCCAGCGCTCGCCGTGAAACAGCCGCAGAATGTCGGCCTCGGTCTGGCGCGGAATCACCTCTTGCCCCTCCTACCGTGGCCACTTCTGCAAGGGGTGTCGTCCTGGCCACGCTGCTCTGAGTGCCAGTGGTCGATTCCCCTCTCAGCCCGGAGCTGATCCTCCCGGCTCACCCACCCGAAGCGCACCAGGGCGCTCTCGGTGGGCCAGCGCTCGCCCCCAAAGGCCCCGAGGCCGAGCGAAGTGGAGATCGGGGCGTCCGCAGAGATGGCAACGTCGAGCACCGCTCCGCTCCACAGCGCCAGCCCCTCGAGCATGCACAGCAGCGCCCGCGGGTGATCGGGGTACCCGGTAAAGCGCGCTCGTACGATCTGGCGCCGGTCGCTGTCCCTGATGCTCAGGCTTATCCGCGGGCTCTTTTCCTGCTCCCCGTGCCACATCCCCACGTGAAGGCGCGTCGTCCACGCTTGGGTCGGTTCGGTCATGCTCTGTTTCCTCCTTGGCCGAGACACTCACTGCTGGCTCGGCCGAGGGGAATGCATGATGCGTCACTTCTTCGCGCTGACGGCTCCTCTCGCGCTGACGACGGCGGTAGGCGCACTGGCGCCGTGAGTGAAACATCGCTCCGCGAAAACTGCGCTGGTAGCGTCTGCCCGAGGAGCGCACGCACTCACGGCGCGACTCGACGCGGCACCGCCCCTCGAGGCAGTACACGTGACCGCGATCACAACCCCGGCAGATCTCCACCATTACCCCGCAGCGCTGGCAGCTGTAGATCCGGTACTCCGAGGACTTCGACACTTCAGGTTCGCGCTGCCCCGCTCTTTACAGCCGAACCCGAGCACGTCATGCTCTCTGCGTTTGGTCGGAGTTCCTGCTCCGGCCACAACACTTCAGGTTCGGAGGCTCGGGGGCGATTCCCCGGGCCTTCACTTCTTCGGCGAGGCTCGCTTTTCCCATACCTCGCCTCGGCCGGCCTCGCCACCTCCGACGTCGCCGCGATCAGGTGGCTCCGGTCGCCTCGGCTCCCTACGCCACCTGATCGTGCCTTTTCCCCTGACAAGAGCCCTCGGTGAAGCTTTTTGGGGATGCCCGCGCTTTTCGTCACTTTCGCGCGGGTTTCAACCACCGTTTACACCGGCCACCGGCCGAAGCCTACCTGCGGCTTCGCACCCTTCCCGGCGAGCAGGCCCAGGTCGACTGGGGCCACTTCGGCAAACTTGAAGTCGGGCGAGCCAAGCGCACCCTGTGGGGCTTTGTGATGGTGCTCAGCTACTCGCGCCGCATCTTCTTGCGCTTCTACCTCGGCAACGCCATGGCCCATTTCCTCGACGGCCACGTGCGCGCCTTCAGTGCATTTGGCGGCGTTGCCCGCGTCTTGCTCTACGACAATCTGAAGAGCGCCGTGATCGAACGCGTCGGTCAGGCCATTCGCTTCAATCCCACTCTGCTTGATCTGGCCGCGCACTACCAC
Source organism: uncultured Binatia bacterium (SeqCode) (assembly GCA_965216585.1). Classification (GTDB taxonomy): domain Bacteria; phylum Desulfobacterota; class Binatia; order HRBIN30; family CADEER01; genus CADEER01. Next base: position 4,711,587 of record CBDCGC010000003.1, read on the forward strand.
TTCGAGCCGCGCCCGGTGGCAGTGGCCCGGGGCAATGAGAAGGGACGGGTGGAGCGAGCGATACGCTATATCCGCACAGCATTCTTTGCCGCCCGAGAGTTCAGCGACTTAGGCGATCTCAACCACCAGGCCGAGCTGTGGTGCAGCGGGCCGGCGGCGGCCGAGCGTACGTGCGCCGAGGACCGCCGGCGCACGGTGGCCGAGGTCTTCGCCGATGAGAAAGAGACACTGCTGGGCTTACCGGGTGAGCCGTATCCGGTCGAGCAACGTACCGAGACCAAGGTGGGGAGAACGCCCTACGTGCGCTTTGACCTCAACGACTACTCGGTCCCACATGTTCACGTGCGCCGCTCGGTGGTGGTGCTGGCCAGCCTTGAGCGGGTACGGATCACGCGCGCAGGTGAGGTCATCGCCCATCACCCGCGCTCGTGGGACAAGGGGGAGCAGGTCGAAGTAGCCGAACACGTAAAGGAGCTGGTTGAGTACAAGGCTGCGGCCAAGCGCTCGCGCGGCCTCGACCGACTCCACCATGCCTGTCCCAGTGCCGCCGCATTCTTTGCCGGTGTGGCCAATGACTCCGGCAATCTCGGTGCCACCACCACGGCGCTGACCCGGCTGCTCGACCAATATGGTGCCGATGCGCTCGAGGGCGCCCTGCAAGTGGCGCTTGCCAACGGCAGGGTGCATCTGCCCGCCGTGCGCCACATCCTCGACCAGCAGAACACACAGCCACCACCGGTAACGGTCACCGTGGCCGATCCGCGTGCCCGCGACATTGTCGTTCGTCCTCACCGACTCGACACCTACGACCAGATCACCGCCAGTCACCACCACCACCAGCCCCTTTCGCCCGAACAGCCGCAAGACAAAGAGCCTGAACAACCACAGCAGCAGGCAGAGGAGGAACACCGTGATGACGACCAGTGATACCGCCCAGCTGCAGCAATCGGCCCCTGCGCCAGCTCGGCCTGTGGGGGCTACTGGCCAACTACGACCAGGTACACAACCAGCCCTGGCTCGACACCGTGATCGAATTCGAGCGCGAGGAGCGCCAGCGCCGTTCCCTGCAGCGGCGCACCCGGGTAGCGCGCCTGCTCGGCTTCAAGCCGATCTGTGACTTCGACTGGACGTGGCCAAAGAAGATCGACCGCGCTGCGATCGAAGAACTGACCCACCTCGATTTTGTCGGCGAGGCCACCAACGTCGTACTGGTCGGCCCCAACAGCTGCGGCAAGACGATGATTGCCAAGAACCTGGCCCACCTGGCCCTGATCGCAGGCCACAACGTGCGCTTTGTGTCGGCCTCGACGATGCTGGGCGATCTGGCCGCACAGGACTCGGCCTCTGCGCTCAACCGGCGCTTGGCCCTGTACTGCCGACCGGCGCTGTTGGTGGTCGACGAACTGGGCTACCTCTCCTACGACTCGCGCTACGCCGACCTGCTCTTTGAGGTCATCTCGCGCAGGTACCAACGGGCCGCCACAATCGTGACAACCAATAGGCCGTTTACCGACTGGGGCAAGGTCTTCCCCAACGCCACCTCGGTGGTCACCATCGTCGACCGTCTGGTCCACAAGGCCGAGATCATCACCATCGAGGCCGACAGCTACCGGCTCAAAGAAGCCAAGGAACGCGCTGCCACCAAGGCCAAGGCGCGCAAGACACGCAAAGCGGGCAACACCAAATGAACAAAGCCAACCGGCCACCGATCATCGCCGAGCGCTGCCGCACCATTGGCAAACGCTCCTTTACCTTCATTCCTCACCGCTTCTTGCGCGACGGCTTCTTTGCTTCACTCCCAGCTGACCAGCTCCAACTCTACGTCTTCTTACTCCTTGCTGGCGACAGGAACGGTGTCAGCTACTACCATTACGATTCCATCTGCTCACTGCTCGAGTGCTCGCTCGAACACTACGTCACCACCCGTAACGCCCTGATTGAAAAGGACCTGATCGCTTTCGATGGCACTCGCTTTCAGGTCCTATCGCTACCCGATCGACCCAAATTCCAACCCGCCCCACCCCTGACCACCACCAAACAAATGGAGGATCATGACCCCGCTACCATCCGACAGATCGTGCGTGGCGCGCTGCGATAGCTCAATCCCCCTTCACACGACTTCGCCATCTGAACGCGCTTTCTGGCAGCCGTTAACACCTCTCTAGCACGCTCGCATCGGTGCTTACGTTTGCGGGCGAGATCGGGAACCAGGAGTTGAAGCAGTTCTGCGCGGCGGAGTTGGCCGGTCACAAGATGGAGAACGAAGACGAGTTCCCTGACTACCGAACACTCAACGGATACGTGAGCTACTCACAACTAAGCGTGACCTTTTTTAGTTCTGCTGCCGAGGCCCTACAGTACATGTCTCAGAATTTTCGTCCTCAACAGATCGCCTTGGGCTGGCCGATCGTCAGCATCGAGGATCATGCTGAAAGAGCCGATTCCAAGCAGATTTTCTACCTTGAGCGACCGTGCGGGGAATACGTGGAGAAAGCGCCCGATCCTGATCGCATCATCTATTTCTACGCAGCGGGCGACTCAATTCGATCTGTCATAAGGGGGATTCGCTCAGAATTGTCACGCAGGCTCGTAGATTTACTCCCCGCCTGATTCTCCACCCTGCAATCGCTGGTGCTTCGCTCTGGTCGAAAACCCTGGCTCGTTTTCGCTAGGAGGAACTGTCCTCGTCTTCGGGTTCGTCATCTCCCGGAGTGGCGGCATCTTTGTCGGTCGTGTTCTCGTCCTCGGTGCCCGGATTCCCAGACGATCTTCGATTTGAAACCCGAGACTCTCCGCCGAGGAACTCCCGCTGTTTGCGGAGCTTTTCCAGCGGGTCCTCGCCGATCTGTCTACGGACCCGCTCCAACGGGTCTTCTCCCAGTCGGTCCATAAACTCCTGCTGTTTGCGGAGCTTTTCCAGCGGGTCCTCGCCGATCTGTCTACGGATCCGCTCCAACGGGTCTTCTCCCAGTCGGTCCATAAACTCCTGCTGTTTGCGGAGCTTTTCCAGCGGGTCCTCGCCGATCTGTCTACGGACCCGCTCCAACGGGTCTTCTCCTAGTCGGTCCATGAACTCCTGCTGTTTGCGAAGGCGCTCTAAGGGGTCCTCACTCATTCGTTGGAGGATGCCTTCTTGTTCGAGTAGCTTGCTCCATCGCCATGGATCCCGCGACCTCCACGCTAATGCATCCATCGCTTCGGACTCTTCGGCTCGCTCCTTCCTTGCGTCCTCAACCTCTTCTACTGCTGACTCCGAGATCTCCTTGCCTTTCTCCCTGGCGAGATCCAAGAATCGGTCGGTCGAGTAGAGGTAGGCCTGCTGCCCCGTTCTCTCAAAAAACTCTTGCCGTAGTTCTGGCCGCGGCCCAAGTATCCGGTTGCCTAGCTTGCTCCACCAATCTTCCTTCGAATCGCGTGTGACGAGGATCACAGGCCTGTTCATGTCAACCGCTTTCTGGATTATCTCGAACCAGATGACGAGATCGCCATATCTCTCGGGTTCAGGCTTGTTGACGTCTTTGTAACCCGGAGGAACTTGTCGTTCGTATCGCTTACGCCCTTCCTCGTGCCACCGGCCTATTGTTTCGCCGGGTACAGCATCCCCGACGCGACCATCGAGAATCGTTGCTAGTCGATCCCTGATGGGGTCATCCGAAATCAGGGCGTCGTGTTTCTTGGCGCCTTCTTCAAGCGCAATCCTGACTTCACCTGCCTTGGCGAGGAATCCATCGAGGAGAGCAGGCTCGATGAAAGGGTGAGACTTTCTCGCAGCTAGGGCCTTTTCGACCGCCTGCAAGTCGTTGCTGATGGAGGCGTATCTTCTCGCTTCCCTCGCAATAGTGCCGGATCGGTTCCGATGGTACTCGGCCGCGGCCTGGTAGGGGAGCCACAGCCGATTGGAACAGCCTTCGAGAAGGTCGAGTATCTCGTGTGAAGTCGAGTCTGAGTACACGTAGAGATCAAGAAGCACGTTCGCGTCGAGCACGATCAGGGAGTCTTTCCAGATTGCGTCAAACTCGGCGGCGGTTGGAGTGTAGTATCCGTGAAACTTCTTCCGCATAGTCGTGCCCCTAGAGAGATGCTAAGCCGTCAAACTGCGCGGGCTTCAACCCGCTCTGACAGGTCCCCGAGGATATCCTCGATCTCCTCCAGCGCGGCGCGGAGGTCCTCCGCGATCTCCTCGGCGAGGATGTGCGGATCGGGGAGGTTCTCTGAGTCCTCCAGGCTCTCGTCGCGGATCCAGAAGATGTCGAGGCTGGTCTTGTCGCGAGCGAGTAGCTCGTCGTACTTGAACGATCGCCAGCGGCCTTCGGGGTTCTTCTTTTCGGTCCAGGTCGCTTTGCGCTCGTTGCGGTTGTCGGGGTTGTAGCACTTCACGAACTCGTCGAGGTCGCTCCGTTTGAGCGTGTTTTGCTTCAAGGTGAAGTGCTTGTTGGTGCGGAAGTCGTAGACCCACAACTTCTTGGTCCAGGCGGTCTCGCTGGCCGGCTTGCGGTCGAAAAATAGGACGTTGGCCTTTACGCCTTGGGCGTAGAAGATGCCGGTGGGGAGGCGGAGGAGTGTATGGACATCGCACTCGGTGAGGAGCTTCTGGCGGACCTTCTCGCCGGCGCCGCCCTCGAACAGGACGTTGTCGGGGACGACCACGGCGGCTCGGCCGTGGATCTTGAGTTGACTCTTCACGTGCTGGACGAAGTTGAGTTGCTTGTTGGAGGTCGTGGTCCAGAAGTCGGGCCGGTTGTAGGTGAGGCTCTGTTTGTCCTCCTCGCCCTCGGCGTTGACGACGGTGACGCTCGACTTCTTGCCGAACGGCGGGTTGGTGAGCACCACGTCGAAGTGCTCCTTGGGTTCGTTTCGCAAAGAGTCGTCGGTCTTGATCGGCGGCGCGGACTTGTCGTCGTTCGGGCCTACGCCGTGGAGGAACAGGTTCATCGCGCACAGGCGGGTGACGCTGTCCACCAGTTCGATACCGCGTAAGGCGTCGTACTTGAGGTGGTGCTTCTGGTCCTTGTCGAGGTCGTAGTGCTCGGCCAGGTAGTCGTAGGCGGCCAGGAGGAAGCCGCCAGTGCCGCAGGCGGGGTCGCAGATGATTTCGCCGGGTTCGGGCTGGATACAGTCCACGACGGCGTCGATCAGCGGCCGAGGGGTGAAATACTGGCCGGCACCACTCTTGGTGTCCTGCGCGTTCTTCTCCAGGAGGCCCTCGTAGGCGTCGCCCTTCACGTCGGTGGACATGGATGTCCAGGTCTCTTTGCCGATCAACTCGACGATCAGTTGGCGCAATTTGGCGGGGTCCTGGATACGGTTTTGGGCCTTGCGGAAGATGAGGCCGAGCATTCCGCCCTGTTTGCCGAGGTCCTGGAGGATCGAGCGGTACTTGGCCTCCAGGCGCTCGCCCTCCATCTGCGGGTCGGCCAGGTCGGACCATCGAAGCCCCTTGGGGATCACCTGTTCCTCGCCGAGGATGTTGGCTCGCTCGTCGGCCATCTTGAGGAATAGCAGGCAAGTGAGTTGCTCGATGTAGTCGAGGTAGGAGAGGCCGTCGTCGCGGAGGACCTTGCAGTAGTTCCAGAGTTTCTGGACGACCTGGCTAGCCTGGCTCATGCGGCACTCCTCTTGCGGCTGGTGCGCTTCTTCCGGGTCTTTGGCTTGGTCTTGGTCTTGGCGGCGGTGGCCTCGCGCTCGGCCATGATGCGGTCCAGGAGGGCCGAGGCGGGCTCGTCATTCGGGTCCTGATCGGCCAGTTTGCCCTCGAATGCCCACTTGAGGATGGACTGGCGGAGGCGGCTGCATCGGGCTCTGTTCGTGCTTATCGCGCTCGACGCATCGGCTCTCACGGAAAACAGGCGATCCAACTCCGTCGCGATTCGTGCCTGTTCGTGGATGGGAGGTATCGGGATGGCGATGGCTCGTAGGCCCTTGAGGGGAACGGTCTTTTGAGCCGTGCCAGTCGCGACTTTCGCCGCCTGGGAGAACACGAACGACGAGGAGAGGAACTGGACGAGAAGGGATGTGTCGATACTGGAACAGGGCCGGAGTATCGCGATGTGCCGCTGGACGCAGAAGTCGCGGTCTGTATCGACGAGCACGGGAATTCCGAAGGAGCCCGTGACGCTGTAAAGCACGTCCCCCCGCTGCGGTCGGCGGATCGAGTCGATCTGGTTGAAGTAGTCGCGTGGGACGAACCGACACCCCTCGAAGGTCAGTTGGCCCGAGCGGACGTTGCCGATGACTAGGAAGGGGATGCCGTCATCAACTTGGGGCGGCGGTTGGTGATCTCCGTCGCTAACGCTCGTACAGAGGGCCTCGACAGTACCCCAACACCACCCCTCCGGCAGATCCGGTAACTCCGAGGTGTCCGGCGCCGCCGGCTCCTTGTACTTCGCCTTCCACTTGTCGTTCTTTGGCTCCTTGCCCTTGGCCTTGAGGGCGGCGAGTTCGGCTTCCTCCCACCGTCGCCGGCGCTCTTTGAGAATACGCTCCAGGAGCACGGAGGCGGGCTCGTAGCCTGCCTGCCGCGTCCGGCCGGCTGCGATCTCCCGCTTCAACCACTTGCGACCGTAACCTGTCTTGAGTTCTTTCTCCCGTTTGACCGCTTCCTCGCGAGTCTTGTGCTTTTCGTAATGAGCGATCCGACGAGGGTGATGTTTCTTCGTCCAGTCTGCTGCCGAACCCGCAAGATGCTCACTCCAGCGTCGGCGCAAGTCGTCGGTTTGGCCGGTATAGTGACTGCCGTCGTCGCATTCGATCGCGTATACGAAGAAGCAGTGCGGCCGCGGCGCAGGCAGGTCGCGACCCTCCTGGCGGGCGAGTTCCGCCTCGGTCGGCACGAGCCGGCCCTCCACCGCGGCCTTGAGTACCGAGGCGCGATACCGCTTGAGGTTCGCCTGCACGCGCTCCAGCGTTGCCACGGCTTTGTCGAGCCGGGTGAAATAGGACTCGATGGCCTCGACGATGCGGGTCTGCTCGGGGAGTGGCGCGATCGGAATGTCGATTCGCTCGATCGTGGGTGCGTTCAAGTTTGGGCGTCCCACACCTCCGGCGCCACGGCGCAAGAGTCGTTGGGCTCGATTGGAGCGAAGAAAATGAAAAATGAACGGAGCTAGCTCCGACACAAGAAGGCGGTATCGGATGAGGTAGGCTCCGGGTATTGCGTCCACCTGATCGTCGAAAACCGCAACTGTGCCGATGCTACCGGTCCTCGTAACCATGAGGTCGCCGACTTTGAGGGAGTACTTTCGGAACGAATCTTCATCGAGTTGTATTTTCGGCGCCGTCGAAACGTTGACCTTTCCCGATTCCGACACGTCAGATGTCCTTAGTACGAGTTGGCCACTGTCTGCGTAGAGGTCGCTAGAAAACCGCGGTCCATACAGAGAAGATTCCTTTAGATCGCCAAGGTTGCTTGTTGCCCATCCGTTGGGAAGGCCTTCGTAGGTTTGCTTCTCGCTCACGCCGCCAGCGCCTCGTTCAGTTCACGGATCACAGTTTTCAGGTCCTCTCCGAACACCTGTGCTGCCTTCCCAAGCCCGCCCTCCTCGACAAAGGGAGTGTATTGGAAGTCATCGAAGCCGATCTCCAGGCTCGTTGCTACGTGATCCCGCATCATCTCCAGCCAAGCTCGTTGTTGATCGGTGAACTGGTGCCCTGCGGTCTCTTGCTGCGCCATCCAGTTGTCGAAGCGTTCGTTGACCTCCTCGGCAAAGGGCTTTAGCTCGTCGTCGCGGTGGAGGGCGAAGCGGACGAGCGAGACGATGTCCGTGAGCAGTCGCTCGCCCGAGCCTCGTACCTTGTCCTTGTCGAGGACCTCGTAGGCCCGCCAGAGTTTCTCGGGGGTCCATGACCGGGGTGGCTGCTTGATTGCGGCGGCGAGGTCCTTGATGTCCTTGTAACGCAGGCGCTGGCCGGGCGGCTGGTTGTAAAGGAACTGGAGGGCGTCGATCTCGTCCTTGTGCTCCTCCAGATAGGACTCAAAGGACTGCACCAGCGACTTGGCCTTCTCCTTGGCGTCCTCGGACACGCCGGCCGATACCAACTCGTCCTCGCTGACCTCGTCGATGATCTGCTCGAACTTCACCTTGAGGTTGATGATCGTCTTTCTCAGGTTGGGCATGGTCGCTAGCGGCGCTGTCGCGGCCTTGCAGAGCCGCTCGGCGACTTGCTCGATCTGCTCGTCGGTCGGTTCGTTGCCCTTGGGGACGGCGAACTCCTTCCGCGCCTCCTCGACTTGTCGGTCAGGATTGAGCGCGTCGATGATGTCGTGGGTGATCTCGCCGAGCCGCTTCCCGCCGGCGAGTTTGGTGATGATGTCGTGCTCCTCTGGTCCGAACTTCTGCTCCAGCCGGGCCATCCGGCCGGCGAGGGAGGACAGCATTTCGGGATCGGTGCCGCCGGTGGCCACGTGCTCCAGCAGCGCATTGAAGGAGACCCCGCGCTTCTGATCGAGAGGGCGGGTGTCGGTAAGCGCCTGCTTGGTGACGCCGACGCAGTCAACCAGGACGAAGTGGTCCTTCACTTTGGCGTCGTCGGTGACCGCCTGGAGGTCGTCTTTGCCGATCACTCGGACGCCGCGGCCGACCATCTGGTCGTAGAAGATGCGGCTTTTCACGGTCCGCATGAACATCACGATCTCGATCGGCTTGATGTCGGTGCCGGTGGCAATCATGTCCACGGTGACCGCGATCCTCGGGTTATAGGAGTTGCGGAAGTCCTGGATCAGGTCGCGGGCGCTGCGACCGGTCGTCTTGTAGGTGATCTTCTGCGCGAAGGCGTCGCCCTTGCCGAACTCCTGCCGGACGATCGCAACGATGTCCTCGGCGTGAGAGTCGTCCTTGGCGAAGATCAGCGTCTTGGGTACGCGATTACGGTGGGGAAAGCACTCGGGGAGGCATTTGTCCCGGAACGTGCGAATGATCGTCCTGATCTGATCCTTCGCGACCACCTTCCGGTCGAGTTCCTCGGAACCGTAGGTGTAGTCCTCATCCGGTCGCTCCCAACGCACCTGCCGTGTTGCCCGGTCCCGATGGCCAAGGACGACTCCGGGCTCTGCGACGACGGTGGAGCCTTCCTCCGAAATCTTGGTCTTGATCTCGTAGACCTCGAAATCGACGTTGACCCCATCCGCCACGGCGTCCTCGCGCCGGTACTCCATGACCAGGTTCTTGTTGAAGAATCCGAAGGTGTGCTTGGCCGGCGTTGCGGTGAGCCCGACCAGGAAGGAGTCGAAGTATTCGAGCACCTGGCGCCAGATACTGTAGATCGAGCGGTGGCACTCATCGACGATGATCACGTCGAAAAACTCGGGCGGGATCGAGCGGTTGTAGGCAACCGTCACCGGTTCGCGATCGGCATCGCGCTCGAAACCGGACACCTCATCGGCGTCCTCCTCCAACTCCTCCCCCGAGAGCATCGAGTAGAGGCGCTGGATCGTGCTGACGACGACCTTCGAGGAGTCGCCAACCATCGCCGAAGTAAGGCGCTGAATGTTGTAAAGCTCCTCGAACTTCCGATTGTCGTCAGGGGTCCGGTAATTCTGAAATTCCTTCTCGGCCTGCTCGCCGAGGTTACCGCGATCGACCAGGAACAGGACCCGCCGGGCTCCGCCGTACTTGATTAGTCGGTAGATCGAAGTGACCGCGACGAACGTCTTGCCGGACCCCGTGGCCATCTGGATCAGCGCACGGGGGTGATTGTCGTAGAACGACTTCTCCAGGCTGGTGACCGCCTTACTCTGGTTCGGCCAGAGGCCCTCGGCATTCAGTTCGGGCATAGCCCGCAATCGCGAGCGCAGAGTCGAGGGGTTGTCCGAGTCGATCTTGCGCGAGGCGAACTCGGCCGCGGGCAGCCAGCCGTTGGCCCATTCCTTGGTAGGGGCCGCCGTCAGCCACTCGGCGATCGTCTCCGGCCGATGGAAGTTGAACACCCGCCGGCTGCGCGGGACGGGGTCGAGGTCGTTGCGAAATTGGGTGACGGTCCCTGTGCTGGAGTAGAGAAAGGGCAGCGGACGGACTGGCGGCTTGAGAGTCTCAGGGAGACCCGTAGCGTACTTCTCGGCCTGAATCTGGACGCCACTCAGGGTGTGGCCCATCGGCTTGGCCTCGATGACCCCAACGGGCTTCCCGTCCACGAACAGCAGGTAGTCGGCGAAGCCGTGGTTGGCTGCCATTTTGAACTCGCGGATCGCGACGCCGCGGCCAGCGGAGAGATTGGTGTCCTCGCGGTCCTGGACGACCCAACCGGCTTCTTCGAGGTTGGCGTCGATCTTCTTGCGGGCGGCCTCCTCCGGGCCGCGGGCACCCGGCGGGGTCAAGCTGCGATCCCTCGTGCTTTGGGAGTGCTGCTACTCTTGAATGCTGCAGTACTCATAGCTCGCCGATCGGGTTAGCAAATCGACCCGTTCGCGGCCAATGAATGCCGAGGCGGTAACAAAGCTGGGAAAGGCAAGAGACGTAGGAGGCGAAGTCGCGCGACTCCGCTGTCCTAAGCCCGAATCGCCTCCTACGTCTCCTAGTGTTCCAGGCGAGGGCAGGGAGCGAGGTCATCGGCAAATTGTGTGCGCCGAAAAGGGGGTCGGACCGGGCCAAGCCGTCGAAACGGAAGGAAATGGGCTTCGAGCCAGCCCAAGGTTCGCCCACGATCGGGCTCGCCTAGTACACGCTATGCAGCGCGACGACGGCCCTTTCGCCGAGGCAATGCTTGGTCGAGGGCCAATAGGGCTCGCAGAGCATCGTTCACCGACTTCGAATCCGGGAAATGTTCAGCCACTTCCGGTTCTAGAATACGGAGTAGCTCTGACGCCTCGGCGGCGTTCTCGGACAACGCGCCGCGGGCTGCCTGCGCCCAGTCGTATCGGTCGGCGTGCCCCTCCGGCAATTTGCGGCGATCAGTCTTCTTCATCGTATCTTCTCCTTTGAGCGGTCGATGCCTTGCGGGCACTGATGATCCGAACACGGTCGCCCGGGAGTCTCTCCGTGTGGACTACGAAAAGGACCCGCAAGAGTCCTGACATGCCGATCGTGATCGATCGACCCGGCTCGACCAGATCCGGCGCGGTCAATGCGCGTGGATCAGCAAGAGCGGTGACCGCTTCCTCGAAAGAGACCCTATGCTTCTTCAAGTTCGACGCAGCCTCCGGTCATCCCATTCGAAGTCGTCGAAGGTGACCGTGGCCATGCTCGACCTTCACCCAACGAAATGGAGCGGTCAAGATTGGAGCCGCGAAAAACGAACTCCGGGAAATTTTAGCGATGCTGGTCGGCCTCAGTAAATGGGCGGAGGATAGTGCGCCCGCGACGTCATCCAAAAGAGGTCGCGCGCAGCGCGATCACCGACCATAGCCTACGCCTTTGACTTAGCCTGAGCCTTCCTCAGCCGGTGTTGAATTCAAATGATGGGCCTGCGTTGGTACGGGTTCTTCGCTCTTGGGCTCAGGCTCGGGCTCAGGGCCCGCTCCGGCCGTAGTTAACGCGTCGTGCCTAGAAATCCGGCTGTTCACCCGAGGCACTCGCTACCTCTGGCGGTGGCGGTCGGAAGGCGGGACAGCTATGATAAGGCTGCTTTCTGGAGGTGACCATGGACCGAACCCACGTCGTTGAAGGGCGCTTGAGCGACCCGAAGCACATCGAGCTCGACGAGCCGTTGTCCGACGTCCAGGGGCGCGTACAGGTCACCGTACGCCCGATCGATCAGCCGCCCCTGGGATCGCCGCAGCGGTTGCTCGAGGCAATGCGTTCTCTACCGAAGCTCGATCCCGCAGACGTGGACGAGCTCGAGCGCATGATCGAAGAGGGCAAGCTGCCGACGCGTTCCGAAGGTCTGTTCGATTAGGAGTCCGCGTAGGTGGCGATGGTCTTTCTCCTCGACTCGAACGCCATCTCCGATTTGATACGGCAGCACCCCGGGGTCGAGGCTCGCCTCGCCGCTCTCACCGAAAACGACGCGGTGATCACGTGCCCGATCGTTCGCGGCGAGATCCTCTACGGAATCGAACACCTGCCGGAGGGACGCCGTCGATCCGACCTCGCTCGGCAAGCTGAAACGATCTTCTCGAACTTTCGGTGTGAACCATTGCCGACCGATGCGGGCGACGCCTATGCGCGGATCAAGAACGCACAGCAGCGGAAGGGCCTGGCCCTGGACGAGAACGACCTCTGGATCGCCGCAGCAGCGTCAGCAATCGGGGCCACGCTGGTGACGCGAGACAGCGACTTCAACTCGATCGACGGCCTGGCGATCGTGGACTGGACCGCCGCCTGACGGGCACTACCTCGCAATGGCGGGCGTTCGACATTGATCTTTCAGGCACAGTTTTCGAACACGAGCAGCGCATAGGCGATCGCGCGAATCTTGTTGGACACCGGTTCGCATCTCGCCGTCGGTCTCACTTGCTGATTTTCGCCCGAACAGGGTGCATCCTCCCCTACGGAGACACCGTGCGTCGTGTCGATGTGGGGGAAATCGGGGACAGGCCCCTCCGTTTTGATCAAAGTACAAGCAGCTCAGTGGGTTAGACGTACGGAGAGGTGCCTATCCCCGATTTCGCCTCCGGTTTTGAATCCGCCGCAGAGTCGGTGATCGCCCGACTGGCCGGTAAAGAACGTGTTGCGAAATAGGATCACCAGAGCCGCTTGTTGGCGAAGGCGATGCCGGACCCCGATTTCAGGTAGCGCTCGAACGCCCGAGCACGGGAGTCGTTAGCAAACCAAGTTGCGGTGACGAGCTCCCAGGGCCGGTACTTCGCCGTGTGTTTCGCGCCGCCGGCATTGTGCTTGCGGAGACGCGCCTCGAGGTCGGATGTGATCCCGACGTAGCGGCGCTCGGGGTGAGGTGCGCTGCGGATTAGATAGACAGTTAGCACTAGGGGAGTAGATGCATACCGGCCGCAGATGGTCAAGGTTGGTACCGGCCCTCCTTCGCCGAGGCTTCGGAGGACATCCTTCGCTCGACTTCGTCGAGCGGGCAACCCATGCAACCCATACCGTTGAGATGGCCTGCCATCCGAAGCTCGACGATCGGTGCTTCAAGCGGGGGTTGACTGGTCCTCCTTCGCCGAGGCTTCGGAGGACATCCTTCGCTCGACTTCGTCGAGCGAAGGATGGAGGCGGGGGGAATCGAACCCCCGTCCGGAAGCGATTCACAACGGCTTCTCCGTGCGCAGTCTCATGATTTGATCTCGCCTCGGAAGCTCCCATGAGACAGGATCTTCCTCGGCCAGCTCATTTAATTTTCGTCCCCGGCCTATGAGCGTCGGTCAGGGCTTATCCCGATTTGCGTCGCCTGGGTCCGGCCCTACGGGCTCGAGCCGGTCAGACGCTGGCGGGCTTAAGCCGCCAGAGCGAACGTATCGTCTGCGTGTACAATACACAGCCCGGACATTGACTGGCGGCCGGGAACCAGTTGCACGCTACCGATGTTTCACAACCTCCGTCGAAACCATGTCGCCCCCATTGGCGAGATGTGCCCGCTTTCGGGCCGTTTCCCACTCTAAGCATGCTTCCCCGCCGGAGCAAGTCGGCCGTTTTTGATCGGCCGTTTTTTGATCTCCGCTGCTACGGCGGGATCACATCCGATCTTCGGGCTCGCGTTCAATTCCTCCGCAACGACATCGGGGACAATCAGGTCTTGTCCCAATGCGCGGAGCAGACCCAAACGATCGATCTTGCCTAGCAGAATCAGGGGCGAGGCGTTAACTACGGCCGGAGCGGGCACGATTCACTTCCTGCTCCAACTCGTTCGGGTCGACCTGGACCACGTCGATCTTTCGCTCTGCAAGCGCGTCAAGGAAATCGCTCCGGGCGATGCCGGCAATCTCTGCAGCACGGCCTTGAGAGACGAGACCTCGGTGGTACCAATCGATCGCGGCAGCGAGCTTGATGTCCCTTTCCAACTCGTTTGGGGATTGATGCAGCGAGCTAGGAATCCCGTCAGGAAGCTGAATCGTCACGGACGTCATCGGTCACCTCTCGAGTGTAGCCGGCAGCATAGCTCCACTGCCGGCGGTTTTCGAGCACCGCAACGCGCCGCTCGCGCCGTGGCTGTCGCGTCAACGTGGTTCGCGAGTCACCGCGACCGCATCCTCCGCCCGTCTGGAGAAGGACATCTTCCCGTGGCTCGGCGAACGACCGATTGCTGACATCAAAGTGCCTGAGATGCTGTCCGAAGGGGAAATCGGGGACAGGCCCCTCCGTTTTGATCAGAGTACAAGCAGCTCAGTGGGTTAGACGTACGGAGAGGGGCCTGTCCCCGATTTCGCGGGAGATGCAGTCGTCGCAGGAGTCAGTTCCGGTTTCGTCAGTGCAGACACCGTGCGGCCAGCCTAGTCGCTCTTTGCGGCGAGGTCCGGGAGGTCGAGGGTTCGCCCGGCGGCGACGTCTTCCAGCATGAGCTCGACCATCCGCTCTTTGTGGTCGCTGGTGTACACCGCGTCTGAAAACGCGGCCGGCTCGTAGGGCGAGGTTTGATGGCTCACCGGATCGTCGACCAGCCGCTCGCGGTCGGGTGTCTGGCCCTCGAGGAAGCGGTAGCCACGAATCTGTTGTACGGTGTAGGGACCCATGGCTCCCCGGTCGCGCAGGATCTTGCCGAAGAAGTCGAGCGGCAACCAGTTTTCGCCCGGCTCGAGGTCGCCCTTGAACACGGCGAAGGCGACGGGCTCGCCGTTTCGATCGTAGAGATTGGCGTCGAAACGGAAGAAGCCCGGCTCGACCACGTCGACGCCCACCTCGACCCGTAGACTGCCGTCGTGGACGGTGTCGCGAAAGCTACCGGTGAGCTCGGCGGGGATGCGGTCGAGAGGGGTGGAGAAGATGCGGATCGCTTCGGCGTGGATCTCTCCCTCCACCTCGAAGGCTACTTCGAGCAGGATGGTTCCGTGGTGGTCGGGGAAAACCTGCCCCAGATCCAGAATGCTGCTCCAGCGCCTCCCGTCGGACTGCAACCCCAGGTCGGCGGATTCCCCACCGGGCTGGCCGCGTCGCTCGGCGCGAGCCGTCGCCTGGTGGATGTCGACGTCGGCGGGCTGACCGCCGTCGAGGACTTCGAGCCAGACCAGGGCGACCTCGTCGCCGGTGTAGTAGTAGCGATCGGCGGTGAAGACGAAGGTGGAGTTTCCATCTTCATCGAGCGGCCGGTGTTTCTCGTAGCGCTGATTCGGGTAGAGCTGATCGGTGGCTCCCGCGGTCAACGGTCGGGACGTCGGCGGATAGACGTTGGCGGCGAGAAAACGACGGACCTGCGGCGGCAGCTCACGCTCGGGCACGTCAACCGGCTCCGCTTCGGTCTCTGCGGGCTCGTCCACAGAGACCGGTCGTGTTACTTCGCGCTCGGACAACGGTGCGAAAGTCGCCGGAGCCGCTTTTCGTGTCGTTCGCTTGGGCGAGGGCGAGCGCCCTCGCACTCCGAAGAGTGCGAGGGCAATGAGGACGGCGAAGATTCCGACGACCCACCAGACACGCCGGGAACCCAACGGGTTCTCCCCTCTACCAACCGAGGTTGGACATGAACTTGGTCTTCATCTCGTAGTGATCGAGGTTGTAGCCCGAGCAGGTCCAGGCGATCACGTGGTTGGTGAACTTGGGGCCGGTGCACAGGTTGCTCGTCGACACGTTGTTGGTGATCGCTCCGGCGGAGTGGTACGCCACCGCACCGTCGTCTTCGCCGGGCAGCAGCCACGAGCTGTACCACCAGCCGTCGTAGCCGCCGATGTGGTACACGGTCTCGCTGTTGGTGTCGTTGTGATTGTAGCTGTTGCGCGCTTCGCTCACGCCGAGGTGACCGGCGTAGTCGCAGGGGCCGAAGATGTCGGCGAGGAAGTTGCCGGACAGCTCGCTGCCGCCGCCGGCGCCGGCGGACGTGCCGACCCAGTTGATGTTCCAGTTGGTCGAGGAGTTGGCGAAGCGATGTCCGACGACGTTGTCGCCGCCGCTGTAGTTGATCACGTAGCAGAGGTTCGAGCCGGTGCAGCAGCTATCCAGGTAGATCCCCACGGTGTGGCTGCCGTCGGCGAGGCCGCTGTGATTGGTCTGCACGGCCTTGACGTCGATGCTGGTGTAGCCCGACTTGTTGGACAGCGTATCGTTCCAGCCCTGCGAGCACATCCCTCCGATGTGCAGGATGTAACGGCCGTTCGAGTTGGGTGTGCAGCCGGTGTTGCCGTTGCACACTGGCTCGTAGTCGGCGCAGCAGTCGCCGTAGGTGGTGCAGGACGAGTCACAGTAGCAGTTGTTCTGGTTGTTCCCCGCGCCGTAACCGCCGCAGGCGTTGACGCAGGTGCCCGCGTCGTCACCCCCGACGCCGGCGCTCGCTGCCGTCGCGAGTGCAATGACGAAAAAGAAGGCCGTGAGGCCGATGAGTCCGCGTAGTCCAAGACCGGGCGTGCGCATGTGCATCTCCTTTTCGCTGACTGCGCCCCCCGGATTGCGAAATCGGAGCGCGCAGTACTGTTCGAGCTCCTCTCTTGGCCGTTCGATGAACGACCGTCCCCATGCGTTCGCTGTATGAAGATCGATCTCGAGTGTCAAGCGAAAAATGGGTTCGCTTCCCGGCTCAGCGCTGCTCTGAGCGGGGGCACGCGACGTCGCGCAGCCGGCGACTCCCCGGATCGTCGGCGATCGAGTTGCAGAACACTTGCAAGTCCATGCGGCGTTGCTCGGCCTGATCGAGCGATCCTTCGAGCACCACTTCGGCGTCGTCCGTAGTGGGTCCGCGCACCAGCCCGTAGTCGGGATGATAGAAGTCGTAGCGGGGGCCGTAGGTTTTGAGAATCCAGATCCGGGCACTGGGGGCGATCTCCGCAACGAAGGCGAAGTGACCGCCGGCGTCGGTTTGCGTCCAGCGCGAGTGATAGACGCGTGGATCCGCTCCCGGTGCGCCCGCACCGCGATAGGCCTGGAAGATCAGCGCGCCGGCAATCGGCTGCCGGCTCTCCCGGTCGATCAACCGCCCCGCGACCGTTGCGAGACGCACCGGACCGAGACCCGGGAGGCACCCCGCCAGCCCGAGGAGTGCGACCGCGAGCAACGTCCTGGACTGTGCTGCAGGTCTGCGCATGGTGAAAGTAGAACTGCCCGCCAGTGGGTTGTCCAGGGTGGGGGCCGTCGCTGAGGTGTAGATGTGCGGATTCGCTACAACGGAGTGTCAGACCCCGTCTATCGCGAAACGGGGCCGTGGGATCGGGATGCCGGAGCTCGAGGCGTGCCCAGAAGCACAGCCAGTGGTAACGAAACTGTGTCGGAACGTCTTTCGAGACCTGATGCCCAATGACATGATTGGATACTCAGTGAGTTGTTTCGTGATTCGAGATCTCCCATTGCTTCGGCCCTTTCCGACGCCCACGAGCACACCTGTCCTATGGAGCGATGGCCAAGGGGAAGCAGTTTTTGGGGGAGGTAAGTGTTGCGCGTAGCGAAGAATCGCCTTCGCATCGTTGCAATGGTGCTCGCGGCGGTGTGCATCGCTGCCAGCGTGTGGGGGTGGCTGGCGGCGCGGGGGAGCTTTGGTGTTCGCTACGATGGCGGCCAGAACCTCGATCGCGCACTCGATGGGCGGGTGATTGCGGACAGGTCTCTCCGCGTCGCTGATGCCGCGCGTTCAGTGGGGGCGCCTGAGGGGAAGCAGATTCTGTTTGGCGACTTGCACGCTCATACGACGTTCTCGTTCGATGCGTTCTCGATCAGTTTGCCGATGTACCAGGGGGAGGGGGCGCATCCGCCGGCTGATGCTTGTGACTTCGCGCGTTTTTGTGCCGAGCTCGATTTCTGGTCGATCAACGATCACGCCGAGAGTCTGACTCCGTATCAGTGGGCGGAGACCAAGCGTGTGGTGCGGCAGTGCAATGCCGTGTCGGGGGACCCTGCGAACCCTGACATGGTGACGTTTCTCGGCTGGGAGTGGACCCAGATCGGCGACCGGCCGGAGAACCACTACGGGCACAAGAACGTCGTCTTCCTGGCAACGGCCGAGGATCTCGTGCCTACCCGTCCGATTGCTTCGCGCGATCGGTTGTTTCCCGGACCCAACCCCTACGGGACGGTGATGCGTCTGGCGCTGATCGCCGGCGCTCCGGGTGGGCGCGGTAGACAACCGTATCACGACTTGGCTCGCCTGCTGGAGGATCGCGGCGCCGTGCCGCCGTGCCGGCAGGGCGTCGCGGTGCGCGACAATCCCACCGACTGCCAGGAGAGCGCGGCGACGCCGGCCGAGCTCTTCGCCAAGCTCGACGATTGGGGCTTTCCCTATTTGGTGATTCCACACGGCAATACCTGGGGTGCGTACACGCCGCCGCGCAGCAACTGGGACAAACAGCTCGCTGCTCGCCATCGCCTGGAGCGCGAATCTCTGATTGAAGTGTTTTCCGGTCATGGCAACATCGAGCAATACAGGCCCTGGCGGGCGGTCGAGATCGATGACCAGGGCGTCGTGCGCTGTCCGCAACCGAGTCCGGGCTACACACCGGAATGCTGGCGCGCTGGCGAGATCATCCGCGGGCGCTGTCTCGAGACCGGCGAAGGCGAGAACGAGTGCGAGAGGCGAAGTGCAGTGGCGCGTGCGCGTCACGTCGCCGCCGGTCAGGCCGGACATCTGACCGTTCCTGGCAGCATGGTCGAAGACTGGCTCGACGCGGGCCAGTGTCGGGACTGTTACATGCCAGCTTACAACTACCGCCCGGGTGGGTCGGTGCAGTACGCGCTGGTACGCCGCGACAGCGCCCGCGCACCGCGCAGGCGCTTCCGCTTCGGTATGCTGGGCTCCAGCGACGTGCACACGGCTCGACCGGGAACCGGCTACAAGGAGTACCAACGCCTGCGTATGTCGGATACTCGCCTTGCCAACATCGGACCGCCAAAAGAGCTCAACCAGCGTGAGTCGCTTCCCGAGTCGATCCCCGTCGAAGAAGTTCGCTTTGCGACGGCCTATTTCGAGCGATTCGCTTCCTTCCTCGGTACCGGGGGTCTGGCCGCTGTGCACAGCGCGGGTCGCGACCGCCGCTCGATATGGCAGGCGCTGCAGCGCAAGGAAGTGTACGCCACCAGCGGAGACCGCATTCTGCTCTGGTTCGATCTAGTCGACGGCAAAGAGCGCTCGCCGATGGGTTCGACCGTACGGCGAACCCACGCGCCCCGCTTTGAGGTCCGCGTTCTTGGTGCTTTCGAACAGCTCTCCGGTTGCCGCTCTGAGACACGTGCGGTGCTGTCGGCAGAACGCCTCGAGCGCCTGTGCGGTGGTGAGTGCTATCACCCGGGATCCGAGCGCAAACGAATCGAGCGCATCGAGGTCATTCGCCTACTCCCGCAGCTCACCGATGAAGAGCAGATCGATGCGCTGATCGAAGACCCGTGGCGAGTCTTTCCCTGCAATGACGATGGCGGTGGTTGCGTCGTCGACTTCACCGATCCCTCTTTCGATACGCTGGGCCGCGACGTCGTCTACTACGTACGCGCCATTCAGGCACCGAGCCCGACGGTCAACGGTGGTAACCTGCGCTGTGTGGCCAGGGGCGGCGACCCGTGCGTGGCCGTCGACCCGTGTCACGCCGGAGCGCCGACGGATGCGGGAGACGAGTGCACGACTGTGGTGTCCGAACGCGCGTGGTCCTCGCCGATCTTCGTGGACTTCGGGTGAAGCTCGCTCGCCCGTGCATGCGGGAAACGTGATTGCGGAAACTCTACGGCGGTTGCAATAATCCGACATTGTCATTGAGGGGGGCCAGGCATGACGCTCAAAGTTCTTCAGGTATTTCTGTTCGGTTTGAGTGTCTGTTGGGCGATGGCTGCGCCGGCCGCGGCTGATTCGGGTGAAACCCAGGCGGTCAACCTGCGAGACAGCCCGGCCAAAGCGACGACGCCGTTCAACGTCCAGGTCGTCGAGGAGTTTCGCGCCAACGGGGGCAAGCTGAGCGGTCGATTCGCGAAGTCGAACCTGCTGCTGCTGCACACCACTGGCGCGAAAACCGGAAAGGTGCGTCTCACGCCGCTGGTCTACCTTGCCGACGGCGATCGGCTCGTCGTGATTGCGTCTCATGGTGGCGCTCCGAAGCATCCCGCTTGGTACCACAATCTGGTCGCCAACCCGAAAGTCGGCGTCGAAGTCGGTACGGAGCAGTTCTATGCCACGGCGACCGTGACGCAGGAGCCTGAACGGACCAGGTTGCTCGACGCAATGGCGGCGAAGATCCCGGCCTTCACCGGGTATCAGAAGAAAGCCGCGCCGCGGGTGATCCCGGTGATCGCTCTCACCCGCACACCGTAGCTCAGCGCCTGACGCTTCCGTGGGGGGGACTTCTTCTCGCAGCAAGACGCAACTGTGGAGGAGGGGACGTGTGCCCGTGGAGGAGGGGACGTGTGCCCGAGTGCCCGAGTTGTGATGATCTTGGGGCCGTGTGGGTGGCCGGGGTTTGTGGAGGAGGGGACGTGTGCCCGAGTGCCCGAGTTGCGATGATCTTGGGGCCGTGTGGGTGGCCGGGGTTTGTGGAGGAGGGGACGTGTGCCCGAGTGCCCGAGTTGCGATGATCTTGGGGCCGTGTGGGTGGCCGGGGTTTACATGCACCAGCTCCAAAGATACTTGTAAGGTAAATAAATAGCATGTACGTTGGGTATCATGCCGCGTGGGCCTCGACTCGACTACCCCGGGGCGTTGCATCACGTGATTGTGCGGGGAATTGAGCGCCGGAGGATCTTCCGATCCGATCGTGATCGTTCCAGGTTTGTCGAACGCCTCGCTGAGCTCGTGGTGGCGACGAGCGCTTCGCTGTACGCGTGGGCGCTGATGCCGAATCACGCCCACATCCTTCTACGCACGGGCGAGTTGCCATTGTCCCGGCTCGTCCATCGGTGGCTTTCCCAGTACGTTACGAACTTCAACCTGGTCCACCATCGAGCCGGGCATCTCTTTCAGAATCGGTTCAAGAACACTCTCGTCGACGAGGACGAGTACCTTCTGGAGTTGGTGCGCTACATTCACCTCAACCCGGTTCGATCGCGTTTGCCTGTCACGGTCAAAAACCTCGAAGTGTACCCTTGGACTGGTCATTCGGTGCTCCTTGGAAATTTAGAGTTCCCGGCTCAGGATGTCGATTTCGTCCTTGCGAATTTCAGCAGTCAGGTCGGTCCGGCGCGCGAGACCTATCGACAGTTCGTTCAAGAGGGCGCCGCGGATCCGAATCCGCCGGATCTTGAGGGTGGCGGCCTTCGCCGGAGTGTCGGGGGCGGCTGGGAGGCGGTGACCAGGCTTGGTCGAGGGCGGGAGAAGTGGTCGTTTGACGAGCGTGTACTCGGCGCATCGGCGTTTGTCGACGCGTCATTGCGAAAGTGTGAGCAGGGTGCGAATCAGTTGATTCTCCCGCCGAACGATACGCTCGAGGAGGTTGCGCAACGGGTGGCGACTCATTTTTCGATCACCTCCGACGAGCTTCGCAGTGCCAGCCTGCGACCGTGCGTCCTGGATGCCAAAGCAATCATGGGTCACATCGCGATCCATCACTATCGACTATCATTGAGTGCGGCCGGCCGTTTCATGAGGGTGTCCCGAAAGAGCGTTTCACGGGCGCTGCTTCGGGTTGCCGACGTGGAGAAGCGGAAAGACATCGATCCGTCGCACTTCCTCACCGCCTAGCATAGGCTCCGGGAAGTGGCGTTTGACCTCGAGTGCGGGCGCGTAAGGCTCACGACTGCCGCAACTCGGGCAGTCGGGCACACGTCCCCTGGATTCCACGCAACTCGGGCAGTCGGGCACACGTCCCCTGGATTCCACGCAACTCGGGCAGTCGGGCACACGTCCCCTGGATTCCCCTGGATTCCCATCCTCATCGACCGACTCGGACTCACCCTCCCCGAAAGGATCTTGCCCGCCACCGCCAAAATGTAGTGCCGACTTTTCCGAAAAAGGCCTGGAAAACCTCGACCTCAACCTCTGAAGTGTTCAAGTTGGGCTAGCCGTACTGGACGACGTGTTCGGTGAACTCCATCGACTATGTCGCGAGGGCGTTGCGAACGGCGCGCTTGTGAGTGGCGGCTGCGGGAACGTCGCTTCATCAACGTCGTAGGCGCGACCAATTCTCCTCCGCGGTGGACTCGGGATCCATCAGGTTCGGGCATCGAGGCGCCCCATCGCGCCGCTCTGGTAGTCCCGGATCGCTTCTGCGATCTCGTCGCGGCTAGTCATCACGAATGGTCCGTGGGCGACCACGGGCTGTGCGAGCGGCTCCCCGTGGAGAATCAACGCTCGACTTCCCTTCGCGGCTTCGAGTAGGACCGCGCCGGTGCCCCCCTGCTCGAGCACCAAGAGGTCGCGGGGGGCCAGCGAGGTGCTCGCCTGAGCACGAGCGGTGCCGCGGAGCAGGAATACCAGCGTCGTGGATTTAGCTGCGAGCTCGACTTCGGCCGTGCCCTCCTTTTGAAACTGCAAGTCGACAAGCGTGACCGGCGAATGTGTGTGCGCCGGCCCGTGCTCCCCATCGAGCTGGCCGGCAACGAGGCGTGCGCGGGCAGCGCCAATCGAAAGCTCCGGAATGTTGGCGGCCTCGAGCAACTGGTAGCGCGGTGGATCCATCTTCCTCGCCGCCGGGAGATCGACCCAGAGTTGCACCATTTCGAATAGGCCGCCGCGACTGGCGAAGCCGCGCGAGTGCATCTCTTCGTGCACGACGCCTGAAGCGGCCGTCATCCACTGTACGTCTCCGGCACGAATCACTCCGCCACCTCCGCTGGAGTCGCGGTGTTCGACCTCGCCGGAGAGCGCGAGTGTGACCGTGTCGAAGCCCCTGTGTGGGTGCTCTCCAACGCCCCGGCGAAACGGGGTCGATGCAAAGTGCCTGGGCGCCGCGTGGTCTAGAAGGAGAAACGGACTGGTCAGCGCAGGGTCGACGCGCTCTGGGGAAAGGATTGTGCTGACGAGGAAGCCGTCGCCGACCCAGTGCTCCTCGCTGGTGCGGAGGGTTTGTGCAACCGGTTTGAACCGAATCGTTTGGTTTGTCGTGTTCATGGGTAGGGTTGGAGGTCCACTCGAGTCTGTGTCGGAGTGCGCGCGCGTTCAACTGTCGCCGGCCGCGTCGCTGTCGACGAAGGCGAGGAGCGTATCGCGTCCAATCTGCGCGAGCATCCTTGCACTGTCGTTGCCGATCATACATCTCCTCATACGTGTTGTGAAATAGCCTCGTGGTTTCGGTAGACCTACTCGAGATCTATTACCACGAGGGTTCCGAAATAGAGCGGCGCAGTTGGTCGGCGTCGGGCGAAGACGGACTCGCGCAACTGGGGATCGTTGGTGACTGCTCTCATGGTCCCTTGGCGCCGCTCGCCCTGGATGAACACGCTTCCTCGAGCACCTGAGCCGCGCAGCTCGCGCCACCAGGGGAAGTCGGCCGCGGCGTAGACGGTGCTTCCCTCGCGCAGGTAGTTGACGGGGAAGGTGCGTCCCGAGGGCAGGGTCAGAACCATCACCTTCTTCGCGCGCTCTCCGTTTGGGTTCTCGCGCAGCTCGCGGACGACGCCGGGGTTGATCCACCAGGAAAAGACGAGGCTGGCGACGCCGGACAGGACGATGCCGCCGGCGAGAAACCAGGCGAGCCACTTCATGCGAAGCTCCTCGCACCATCCCTGGGCGCGGGTCGTGCGGTATTGTTTCTCCAACTCACGCCGGACGCAGCTCCACTCGCATCTCTTTGATGCCGTTGATGAGGTTGGATCGCAGTCGGCGGGGTTTTGCCAGCGGGACGATTTCTCGCACGTGGGTGAGGAGCTCTTCGAACATCACTCGCAGCTCCAGTCGCGCCAGGCTGGCGCCGAGGCAGAAGTGCTCGCCGATGCCGAAGCTCAGGTGGTCGTTGGGGTCGCGGTGGATGTCGAAGCGATCCGGGTCGGCGAACACCGACTCGTCGCGGTTGGCTGCCGGGTACCACATGAGAACCTTGTCGCCGTCGTGAATGGTCTGGCCGCGCAGCTCGACGTCGCACATGGCGGTACGGCGGAAGTGGTGGATCGGCGGCCAGTAGCGCAGCATCTCCTCGATGGCGCGCGGCAACAGCGAGAGGTCGGCGCGGATCGCTCCCAGTTGTTCCGGGTGATCCAACAGCGTGATGAGGCCGCCGCTCATTGCCGTTCGCGTCGTCTCGTTGCCGGCGACGATGAGGAACATGAAGAACAGACAGAACTCCATCTCGCTCAGGCGCCGCCCCTCCAGCTCCGCTTCCAACAGAACCCGGGTCAGATTGTCGCCCGGACTGGCCTTCTCGCGCTGTGCCATTTCCTGCGCGATCTGGAAGATCTCGATCCGCGCGTTCTGCCGGAAATCCTCGGTCGGTGCCACCTCGGGATCCTGATCGTCGATCAATCCGGCGCTGAGCTCGGCCAGACGCAGGCGCTTGTCTTCCGGCACGCCCATCATCTCGCTGATGACGTGCATCGGCAGCACGGCGGCGTAGTCGCGGACGAAATCGACTTCGCCCTTGTCGAGCGCCGCGCGGATGGCGCGGCGCGCCATCGAGCGCACCGACTCTCCGAGTCCGTCGATGGCGCGCGGCGTAAAGATGCGGCTCACCAATCCTCGAACCCGTCCGTGCTCCGGCGGATCCATGGCGATGACGATGCCCCGGTAAGCCTCCAGCTCGGTCGGGTCCTCGAGATCGAGGCGGGAGACTCCCGCTTGATGACTGGAAAAGCGCGCTGGGTCCTTGGAGATGTTTTTGATGTCTTCGTGGCGGGTGACCGCCCAAAACCCGGGGCCGTCGGGCTCGTCGTGGCGGTAGACCGGCGCCTTGCGTCGCAGCTCGGCCAACAGGTGGTAGGGCACTCCTTCTTCCCAGATGGACTGCGGCAACAAGTCGATGTGAAGTTGACCGGACATGTCGTTGCCTTGGCTTGCTCGGTAGTCCGCCGGCGTGTGCAGATTCAATCACTCGCCGATTCGTTGCTTCCGGCGAATGCGAGAATCTCGCCGCGGCCGATCTGCGTGAGCAGGCTGGCGCTGTCGAGGTAGACGCGCTCGGTGACGATGCGGTCGCCCTCGAAGAGGAACACCGCCACGACTGGAACGCGGAAGGACTTTCCGGTGGGAGGCATGCCGTAGAACTCGCCGAGATTGGTGCCGAGCAGATCGAATTCGGTGATCACCGCATCGTCGGATGCGTAGGTGCGAACGTTCTCGTGGCGTTGGTCGGGAAAGGCGGTGCGCTGGGTGCGATGGTAGCGCAGCACTTCGTCGTCGCCGTCGTAGATTTGGCCGGTGGCCATGATCTCGTAGCGCGGGTGGCCGTTGAAAGTGGCCAGTGTCCGGTCGAAGTCCTGCTCTACCTCGGAACGGAAGTGCTCCTCGATGACCTCGAGACGCCGCAACCGGAGCTCGTTGCTGATCATGCGCATCTCCTGGCTCGTGTGTGTAGCATCGCCAGAGCGAACATGCCCGCAGCGGCGCCCGACGGCAAGCTGGCAAGCCCGCATTTCTCACCAGATTTGGTAGCGAGAGCGTGGAGAGGCATGCAGATCAAGGGCGCACGCATCCTTGAACAGGCTGTCGAGGACGGTGAGGGAGTACGGCCTCGAGGCAGGCAAGCTCCGCTTGCCTGCCGACGCCCATCGGAGTGTGGAGCACGTACGGGGGCCGATTCACCAACAGATGCGTGCCTATCCGCGCTCGCAGTAGAAAGCTGGTGAGATAATGCGGGCTAGCCGAGCCCCCGGCGCGGCGCCGGTTCATTCATGTAGAGAAACTCTCGATTTGCCTCGCGCAGCGACACCAACCTTTGCCTTTGCCTAAGCCTACGCCTGAGCCTACGAGCGCAGCGAGTTTCAAGTCAGAGCGCGTAGCCATCCCCCCCTTTGGAAAAGGGGGGTTAGGGGGGATTTCGCAGAACGCGGTGAGGTGCATCAGAAAATCCCCCTCAGTCCCCCTTTTTCAAAGGGGGAGGCTGGGCCGATGAAGAGCGCGTAACGATCCCTCTTGAGTGAAAGGGGGAAGTTGGGCATTCGACGAAGGGAGAAGATTCGTCGTCTTTTCTCTGAAGTGTTCGGGCTGGTCTTCGCCAATTTCAGGTAAGCAAACCCACCGGCGCGGCGCCGGATCATTCATATAGAGAAACTCACGATTTGCCTCGCGCAGCGACACCAACCTTTGCCTTTGCCTAAGCCTGCGCCTGAGCCTACGAGCGCAGCGAGTTTCAGCCTAGCAAAACCCCCGGCGTGACCGCCGGATCATACAGTGAAGAAACTTCTCTTGGAGGCTCTGGCCGTTGGCGCTACGATGGGGGCGAGAGTGTGACAGCTATGACCCAACAATCCTTGGTGCTTTGTGCCCCAAGCCTAGCATGGTCCCGAGCGTCGCATCGTACATTGGCGAGCCCCCGAATACGGCGGGTCTCCCCCAGGTCAGAATGAATCAACAACTGCCAACTCGCGTCACACTCTCGGACTGACAACCCCTCCGACGATCTTATGAGGTGACTCCGCCAGGCAACAGCGCATAGGCGACATTGAGGGAGTTTCAGGTCAGCCGGGCCCCCGGCGCGGCGCCGGATCATTCATATTGAGAAACTCTCGATTTGCCTCGCGCAGCGACACCAACCTTTGCCTTCGCCTAAGCCTGCGCCTGAGCCTACGAGCGCAGCGAGTTTCAGCCTAGTAGCGTAGCGATGATCGTCGAGATCGTGGGGTGGGATTTCGCGGTGAGGGGTTTCGGATGGAGCGAGCACCAACGTTGCCCCGGCGGGCGCCGTCTGGCGCCCGCCGGGGTTGCAAAGTGTTAGGAGGATGAACGTGGAAAAAGGCGCTCGTTCATTTCCCCTTGCTCTTGGGCACCAGCACCTCGTCGGAGTCGTCCGCGGTGTTGCCGCTGGCGTCGCTGGCTTGGTAGGTCGCGGTGTAGATGCGGCCGGTGCCGTTGCCTTTTCGCTCGGCTCGAAGATCGAAAATGCGGTCGTCGGCGCCTGAGGTGGCGTTCTGGATGTCTCCCGTCGTTGCGCCGTCGCCGGTGTCGTCGTCGGGCTCGTTGCTGACGACCGCGATCAGCTGTACCTGCGGGTTGGGATCGCATACGTCGAGAACCTCGATCTCCGCTGTGATCGTGTGCATCTTGTGGTTCGGCGGCCAGAGAAGATCGGGATCCAACTCGACAGAGATTTCCGGTGGTGTCGTGTCGACGACGCGAACCGTTTGCATCGCCTGGGTGGTGTTGCCGGCGGCGTCGGTCGCCGTCCAGGTGACGATAGTGTCGCCGACCGGGAAGAGATCCGGAGCGTCGTTTTCGACGGCTACGTCGAGGTCGCAGGCGTCTTCGGCGAACGCTCGGCCAATGTGAACCGGTGTCCCGGCCGGGCCCAGGCACTCGACTTGGAGATTCTCCGGAATGATCAGCTCGGGTGAGGTCGTGTCGACGACGCTCACCGAGACGACGTCCTCATCGGCCTGGCCGAACGCGTCGATGACGCGGTGGACGTAGTCGCGATTCACTCCCAGTGCCTGCGGCACGCCGGTGCTCAGGTCGAAGCCGACCGCTGTGCCGGTTCGGCTTCCGATGTTCCAGCGCGCAACCGCGATGTTGTCGTCAGGATCGGCGCTGCCTTCGCCGTCGAGATTGACCAGTGCGCCGGCGGGTGAGGTACACTCGACTTCGCCACCGTCTCCGGCCAGCGCGCTGGGGGGCTGGTTGACCAGCGTACCATTGGCGTCGAGATTGATCGTCGTGTCGGATTCGGTTGGTTCCTCGTCGTCGTCGGGGGCGTCGTCGCCGAGGACTCCGCCGAAGAGTGGGCCCTGCATCGAACAAGTCGCACCCGCCCAATCGACACCGATGTCGATGGGGTTGATGTTGCCGCCGACGAACGACTGGCGTACGTCGATGTCGGGCTGGATGACTCGGTTGGTTTGGCGGCGACCGCGCCCCGACGAGTCGGTCTCACCGGCTGGAATCTCCCCCTCGCCCAGGGAGTCGAGAAGCACGGCGTCGAAGGTGCTGGCTCCCGAAACCGAGATCTCGCTGATCGTCGTATCGCCGGCGCCGAGAAAGCCGCCGTCGTAGGAGATCGAACCGACGGCGCCCATGTACGATGGCGTCACCGAGCACGAACCTCCGGGGCAGGGCGAGCCGTCGATCCGCAGGCGCGCCGCGACGCTGGGAAAGCGATCGTCGAGACCGTCGACGAGGACTTCGGCCGTGCCATCGAGCTGACATTCCGACACCTGGCCGAAGAGGCCGGCGGACATCGCGTCCGCCTCGAAACCGGCGACCGACGAGCTCGCCACCAGACAGACGGGATCATCGCCCGGCGCATGCGTTGCCGTGCCCATACCGTTATCGGGGTCGAAGTTGTCACAATCCGGATCGAGCTCTTCACCGGTACAACCAACGTTGCACGATCTGTCGTAGGCCGTGGCCTGATCGTTCGGCAGCGGAGTGCTGACGCAGGTACAGGTCTCGGCGTAGCCGCAGGATCCCGCCAACCCCTGGATGTTCGACGCAACACGGTCACTGCAGTCCATGTCGAGCTCCTCTGCAGAGGGTTCGCCGTTCGGTTCCACGTTTGGATTGAGATCGTCGGGCATACAGACCGAGACTTCAAATGCGAGCTGGGGGTTCGCCGGATCGAGAGCAACCACGACCAGCTGCGCGGCAAAGTCCGAGTTCCCCTCGAATGACCTCGCGATGCGGTCGCCACCGGCAGTGGTGTCTTCGAAGAAGAGTGTCAGCGCGTTGCCAGATGCCCAACCCGGGTCGTCCAGGATCGCCTGGACGAGGCCGGTGAGATCGGGAGTGCGCTGCCCCAGTCCGGACTGCGTGTCCATCCACGGTTCGATGTTCCACATCACGTTGTCGCCGGTCTTGGTCCGGCCGCTCAGGTCGAACATCGCACCGGTAAAGGCAGCCGAGTCGCCGCTCGCCTCGCCGGTGATCGAAACGTTTGCCGGCTCGACAGGCATGCCGACGACGACCTCGAGCGTCGGTGCGCTGCCACCTTCAAAGGAGCGGGCGAGTCGGCTTCCGGCAGTTGCCTCGAAGAACAACACGAGGGCATTCCCCGAAGTCCATCCCGCCTCTTGCGATATCTCTTCGAGGATCTCAGCGACATCGACGGAGCGCTGATCGGCGCCTGAGTCGTTCGCCGTCCAGGCGGGGGGACTCCAATCGACGGAAATCGCAGTCTGCGAGCGGCCCGACAAGTTGCCGGCGAGTGCGGCGAACGGAGCAGCGTTGGCAGACGCTTCGCCGCGGATCACCATCGGTGCCACGCCCATGTCTGAAGCGCCGGCCTGGAACTGAACATGTGCACTGATGATGGTCGCGTTCGCAGGTATCGAGACGCTCGAGAAGCGTAACCCGACGAGATTTCCGCCCGACAGGGGTAAATCGATCCCATTGAGCACTACCGTGTCGTCGGCGAGCTCGACCGCGTCATCGGCGCCGTTGGAAATCGCCAGGGCGAACGCCGGTCCCTCCGGGGCGTTTCCCAGTGCAGAGGTGAACTGTACGTAGGCTTCTTCGACGACGACACCGCCGGAAAGCTCGAGCTGGTCGAAGCGCAGTCCGACGAGGGTCGGATCACTGGCCGACTGCGCGAGTACCAGACTTGCGCCGTCCAACACCACCGATCCATCGGCGAGCTCGACTCCGTCGTCAGCTGCCGCGCCGACGTTGGCCGGGAACGCCTGCGAAGCCAAACACTGACACGCGCAGCCGTGAGAGTTGCCGGATGCCAGCCCTGGCGCCTGACCACCGCCGAGTCCAGTTGCATCGAAAGTGCAGCCGACGAGGCAGCGTAGGAGTACGCAGCAAAGTGACAATCGTACGACTGCTGCTGCAGATGGGCGGTGCGTTTGACCGTTGAATCGCAACGGTCTTTTCGCTGGGTTCATTGGATTTCTCCTTCCCGTTTTGGGTTCATGCGTGCGGACAAAGACGTGCGCGCACGCGACCGCGACCCATCAACGCATCATCCGTGCCAAGGCTTCTCGCTCCTTTCCGGGACATCGGTTGGACCGGTGATGTAAGCTGCGTTTAGCAATGCCTTCAACGGGTTGTAAACGGAGGTGTGCGGAGCTCGCGTCAATTGAAAAACCCTGCACCGCGACCGGTCTTCATCGCTTCGTCGCGGCAGGTTGAAGAAGTCGACCGGTTGCGCGCCGGCTGTCATGCGGGGTAGGGCGGTTGCAGGAGATTGACGGTGGACCGTTTGGTTTCGATTGCAGTGGGCGTGTTGCTCGCCGTTGCTGTTGGCGGTTGCGGCGGGGACGAAGACGGAGGTGAGCCTACGGTGAAATCCCTGGCCGATGCGCTGGGGGTGTACGTCGGGGCGGGGTTCGTCGAGGGCAGCCATACCGACGAGTTTCGCGAGGTGCTGCGGCGCGAGTACAACTCGGTTACGGCGCCACTGTACTGGAGCCAGAGCGAGCCGCGGCGCGGTGAGTTCGACTTCGCTGCCGCGGACCGGGCGATGGAGGTCGCCGAAGCGGGGGGTCTGCGGGTGCGCGGTCACCCGCTGGTTTGGGGGAGGCTGGCGTTGCCGGAGTGGGTGAACCGGGTGCGAACGCCGGGAGGGATGCGCGGTGTTCTCGAGAACCACGTATCGACCATCGTTGGCCGTTTCCGTGGGCGCATCGCTCAGTACGACGTCGTCAACGAACCGCTCACCCTCTTCGGTGCTCCGGGAGTGACGGGCGATGCGGTGGAGAACTATTGCTTCACCGAGCTGCTCGGTCGCGACTACATCCGGCTGGCGCTCGAGGCGGCGCGCGCCGCCGATCCGGATGCCGAGCTCTACGTCAACGAGAATCTGGTGCTGGCACCGGGGCCCAAGCAGGATTTCTTCTTCGAGCTGATCGAGGATCTGGTCGAGGAAGGCGCGCCGCTCGACGGCGTCGGTTTTCAGGGGCATCTGGCTATCCCTTTCGCCGAGAGCTTCGTGCCGACGCGCGCCGAAATCGCGGCGACGATCGATCGCTTTGCGGCTCTCGGGCTCGACGTCGAAATCACCGAGGTCGACGTCACGCTGATGAATCCGGAAACCGAGCTCGAATACCAAGCAAACGTCTACCGCGACCTCACCGAAGCCTGCTTTTCTCGCCGCGCCTGCCGGGGCATCACGACCTGGGGGATCAGCGACGCCTACACCTGGATCGAAGATTTCTTCGACGTGCGCGGCGCGCCACTTCCGTTTGATGAAGACTTCGTGCCGAAGCCGGCCTGGTTTGCCATCCGCGACGGATTACAGGCCGTGCGATAGGTTTGCTCGTATTCGAGGCTTTTGGAGATCGCCCGGGTTTCGCGGTACAGAGGATGGCATCGCATGAAAAACGGAGGTGTCGATGAGCCCAGCAAGTGTCGCTAGTGTGATCCCATCGAAGGGGCAGGCAGGTGTCGATCCGAGCTCGATCCCGCTCGACGAGATCGACGTGTCGGACTCCGAGCTGTTCGAGACCGATACTCATTGGGGGTATTTCGAGAGGCTGCGGCGCGAGGATCCGGTTCACTACTGCGCCGCGAGCGACTTTGGGCCGTATTGGTCGGTGACCAAGTTCAACGACGTCATGACCGTCGAGAAGGATCCCGAGACCTACTCGTCGGAGGGTTCGATCGTCATCGGTGACCCGCCGCCGGAGTTCTCGCTTTCGCCTGGGTTCATCGCGATGGACGGCCCCCGCCACATCGCTCACCGCAAGACGGTGCGGCCGGTCGTCGGTCCGCGCAACCTGAAACACTTCGAGCCGCTGATCCGCCAACGCGTCACCGAAATCCTCGACGGTCTGCCGGTCGGCGAAGCGTTTGACTGGGTCGACGCGGTCTCGATCGAGCTGACGACGGCGATGCTCGCGACGCTCTTCGACTTTCCTTACGAGCAACGCCGGCGCCTTACCTTCTGGTCGGACATGGCGACGGCGAGCCCGGTGTTGGTCGGCGCCACCGGTACGACCGAGGAAGAGCGTCAGGCGGCGCTCGAAGAGTGCCTGGCGGTGTTCCAGGGTCTGTGGAAGGAGAGGGAAGGGCGGCAGGACGCCAATCTCGATTTCATTACGGCGCTGGCGAACGGTGCGGCGACGCAGGATCTGACGCCGATGGACTATCTCGGTACCTTGATTCTGTTGATCGTCGGCGGCAACGACACGACGCGCAACTCGATCACCGGCGGCGTCTTGGCTCTAAACGAAAACCCGACCGAGTACGACAAGCTGCGCGCCGACCCGAAGCTGATCCCCAACATGGTGTCGGAGATCATTCGCTGGCAGACGCCGCTGGCCCACATGCGGCGCACGGCGACGCGCGACACAGAGCTCGCTGGCAAGCACATTCGGCAGGGCGACAAGGTCGTCATGTGGTACGTCTCGGCAAATCGCGACGAGTCGGTGATCCGGCGGGCGAACGAGTTTCTCATCGACCGAGAGAATGCGCGCGAGCACCTTTCTTTCGGATGGGGTGTCCACTTCTGCGTCGGCAGCCAACTGGCCGAGATGCAGTTGCGCGTTCTCTGGGAGGAGATCATGGCGCGCTACCGGATGGTGGAGGTCGTCGGCGAGCCAGTGCGCGTGCGTTCGAACTTCGTCAAAGGCTTTCACGAGCTAGCCGTCCGCCTGCACCCCCATTGAACTGGGTTGGCAGCGTAGGAGTTGGCGGGTTTCGAGGCGGGTGGATTCCCCGGAGCCATTCATACGCCGAGTAGCGAACGCAGGGTGCCGTTGAGGAAGACGCCCCGGGGGTCGAGTTGTTTGCGGGCCTCTGCGAATTGCTTCCATCGCGGGTAGAGCGGTCGCAGTGAGTCCGCGTTCTGACGATGCCACTTGCCCCAGTGCGGACGCCCGCCGAAATCGCGGAGGATCTTCTCGGCGTCGCTGAAGAGGGTCTGGTAGGGGAGGCCTTGCCCCTGGTGGACGGACACCGTCATGCCGGAGCGTTGGCTCGCCGGCGAGAGGGGAATGTCGTCGCCGGCGATGGTGCGCAACTCGACGGGCCAGACGACGTCGGGATGGTGTCGTTGCATGCACTCGCGCACCGCCAGAAAGGCATCGATGCCGACCGCGGCGGCGACGTTGTACTCGATCTCGACGTGGCGCTCGGCGCGCACCGAGGGCAGGATCCGGTAGCTGCGGTCGATGCGTTCGTAGGGCCGATCGGCGACGCTCGCGGCGTCGGCATCGGTCGGATCGATCACTTTCACTTCGGCCTTGTCGTTGTGCGGAAGCCAGAAGAACTCGCAGTGCCGATGTGTCGCTACGCGCTCGGCAAAGAGCTCGACCGCCTGCTTGATGGGTTCGCGCAGGGTGCGTTCGTGAAGTCGGTAGGCCGGCACCAGGCGCAGCGTGACCGCGGTGACGACGCCGAGCGCGCCGAGGCCGAGGCGCGCTGCTGGCAGGAGCTCGGGAGTCTCCGTGCTCGAGAGGCAGCGTAGCGATCCGTCGCCGCTGACCAGGCGCATCGCCTCGACCTGAGTCGACAGACTGCCGAGCTTGGCGCCGGTGCCGTGCGTGCCGGTGGCGATGGCGCCGGCGAGAGTCTGTTGGTCGATGTCGCCGAGGTTCTCCATCGCCAGCCCTGCCGCGTGCAACGGGTCGCCGAGCGTCTCCAACACCGAGCCGGCGCCGATCGTGGCGGTGCGGGCGCTGGCGTCGATGCTCTCGACGCCGCTCAGGTGATCGAGGCAGAGCAGGGTGTCGTCGGTGGCCACCAGCGGTGCGTGCGAGTGACCGCTGCCGGCAACGCGCAGCGTCGATCCACGCGCCGCGGCCGCGGCGACCAGCTCGGCGACCGCCTCCTCGTCGCGCGGGTGTTCGATCGCTGTCGGCTGCGCCGTGACGGTGCCCGACCAGTTCTGCCACGTCGCGCGGTTCACGATGGGATCATGCGATGCGCAGCGGTGCCGGAGCAAGCGGGTGCGAAACGCGGAGAGGGAGGATATGGCTGTTGTCCTTGTGAATCCGATGCGCGAGAAGCGAAATGGCATACCAGCGGATTTCATCGAGGCACTTCGGTCGGTGGCCGACGTCTGCTTGCTCGCCGTCGTGGCGCTCGGCATCTGGCTGCGGCTGAGCTCCTTCCCGGCCTACGTTGCCGATTCCGGCGACGAGTGGGGCAATACGGTTGCGCCGCTTCGCCTCCTCCATCAGGTGGGCGATCCCGGCACCTTCTTTCACCCGTCGCTGTACTACTATGCGACCTCCGTCGCCTACCTTCTCGTCTACGGCGTCGCCCGTGTCGCTGGAGCGTCCGGCGCTCTGGAGTCGATGACCGATCTCTTCGTTCTCGACGAGCGCAGCTTCGTCCTGGCGGCGCGGGTGGTGTCGACACTTGCCGCGCTGCTGACGATTGCCGGCGTGTACTGGATCGGGCGAACGATGTGGAGCTCGCACGCCGGCCTGATTTCGGCATCGCTGTTGGCGCTGTTGCCGGCGCACCTGCACTACTCGAAGACGGTGCGCGTCGATGCCCTGGCCGTGTTTCTCTTCGTCGTCGCGGTGTGGGCGATGGTCGAGGCGGTGCGAGACGGTCGCCGCCGCAAACACGATGGCGCCGCGGTTGCGGTGGGCCTGGCGACCGGTGCGAACTACACCGGCGCGCTGCTCGGACCCTGGCTCTGGCTTGCCGCGTGGCTCGGCGGGCGGTGCGCGACCGGTGATGAGGGCCGGTGGGGGTTCAACTGGCGAGCGGCGGCGCGGCCGTTGGTGATTGCGGCGTCCGTGTTCGCCCTGGCGAGCCCCTTCGTGCTGCTGAACTATGGCAGATCCGTCCGCGATCTCTCGTTCATTCTCGGCCTGTCGGTGGAGACCCACAGCGGCTGGGAAGCTCGCGATGCGTTCTACTATCTGCAGGAGCTGCTGCAATGGTCGCCGTCGCTGGTGGCGTTGGTCGCCGGGGCGTGTGCTTCCATGTTGTTTCTCGGCAATCGAGCGGAGCGTTTCCTGGTTTCGATTGCGGTGATCGCGCTCGCCCTTTTCTCGGTCGCGCAGTCGAAAGACATGCGCTTCGTTCTGCCGGTGCTGGCGCTCCTTTGTGTCGTCTGCGGTGGCATCTACGATTGTTTGGCGAGACGGGTGGCGAGAGGTTGGCTGTGGAGGTCTTTGCTGCTCCTTCCCTGCTACGGCCTGGTGGCGTCGAGTCTGAGCGCGATGACCCCAAAGGCGCTCTATCCGATCGTGCACGAACGGTTGTTGCGGCCGGATGCGCACGTCTTCGATTGGATCGAGGAAAACGTGCCGCGTCGTTCGCGGGTGGTCGTCGAGTCGGGCATCTTGCCGCTGCTCGACATCGTGGCCGAAGACGGAGAACTGGCGGTGGCTGTGCGCGAGTCGCTGGTACGGGTGCGACCGGGACTGGATCAGCACTTCATCGGCGCCGTCTACATCGGTGGTTGCAACTACGAGCCGGAGAAAGTAGCGCGACGCGAGATCGATTTCGCGGTGGTCTCGCAGAGAAACGTGCACAACGTCGAGCGCCGCTGTGAAGAGCTCGCGAAGGTGTGTGAGTTCTACGCCCAACTCCGCGAGCACGGTCGCGCCGTTTTCACGACACCTCCCGGGCACGAGCAGATTGTCGTCTACGACGTACGCGAGTCCGGGCGCGCGAGCGATCGGCGGTGAAGTGAGTTGGTAGGAGTACGACCAACAACCGAGGGCTGAAGCCCACGGCTGGGGAGAGAAGCCCGGTGAACCGGGCTGAGATTGCGTCACCGGTGTCCCGTCCGGATCATTGTGAGCGGAGAACCGCAGCGACACGGCCCTTCGCCTACGCCTGTGCCTGCGCCTCAGCCTACGAGCGCAGCGAGTCTCGCCCGGTAAGGGGCTTGGATGATTTCAGCCGGGTGTTTGAGCGATCGGCGGTGAAGTGAGTTGGTAGGAGTACGACCAACAACCGAGGGCTGAAGCCTACGGCTGCGGGAGAGAAGCCCGGTGAACCGGGCTGAGATTGCGTCACCGGTGTCCCGTCCGGATCATTGTGAGCGGAGAACCCTCGACCTGTCTCGCGCAGCGACACGGCCCTTCGCCTGTGCCTGTGCCTAAGCCTACGAGCGCACTTGTCCTCCGGAGCAATGGCGAAGGGGGAGCGAGTCTCAGGGTTGGCATGCGGCTCGGCAATCCGTCACAATTCGTCGTGATGGTTGTCCTTGCGCAGAACGCGGTCCGAATCGTTTCGCCGGCGCTGCTGGTCGTCGTGCTCATTCTCTGTGTGGCCGACGGTGTTGCCGCGCACGGCAGCCCCGAACGTTGGGCGGCGGAGTCGACCGACTTCGGCTGTTGGTTGACGCGTTGGCTCGAGGGCGAGGCGGACGCCAACGGCCAGGCGATCGTCGGCATGCAGGTCGTGTTGGGACAGATCATTCCGGCGCGCGGTGGCTCCCCGCGAACGGGGATCACCGCGGGCGAGCTGGCCGGGGAATTGACTCTCAACGTGCGGGTGACCGATCCGTCGTTGAAGGACGCGGTGGCGATCGATATCGGGCGGACCACGGGCAAGTCGATTGGCCTGGGCAAACGCGAGCTGAGCGGCGAGCTCGGCGAGTTTCCGTCTTTCTATGTGAGCGGTGCCAAGGCCGAGGGCCTCGCTCGTTCTCTGCGTGCCGGCCAGGTGAGCGCCGTCATCGTGCGGCGGTCGGGCGGCGAGGAGACTCGCTTTCCGATTCCCGACGCCGGTCTTCGCGTCGGCCTTGCGATGTACGACGCCTGCGTCGCCAGCAAGGAACATCGCCCCGTTTGAGATATCGGGCTGCTAGCGGTGCGCCGGGTGTCTCGGAGCGCTCAGCCGAGCGCGCCGCAGGCGCGCAGGCGTTCGACATCTTCGCGGCCGACGCCGATCTCGGCGAGAATCTCTTCGCCGTGCTCGCCGAGGCCGGGTGCGGCGGTGCGGATCTCGCTCGCGGTGATCGCGAAGCGCTCGGCCGGGCGCGCCTGGCGCATCGGCCCGCCGATTGGGTGTTCGCTTTCGTGGATCAACTCGTTCTCGACGATCTGCGCGTGGTCGAGTAGCTCGCTGCGGCTCAACACCGGTGCGCAGGGAACCTCCTCTGCTTCGAAGCGCGCCAGCCATTCGGCGGTCGATCGTGCCCTCAGCACTTCCTGCAACTTGCTCAGGCGTTCGCCGGCGTGGGCGACGCGGCCGCCGGCAGTCGAGAAGCGCTCGTCTGCGAGCCAATCGAGTCGATCGACGGCGCGGCAGAGTCCCTCCCATTCATCGTCCGACACCGCTCCGGCGGTGATGTAACCGTCGGCGGTCACGAAAACCAGATCTTGTGCGAAACGTGCCCGCGCACCCTTGGTTCCCTCGCCCGCCCAGGTGTGACCGGCCATCGCCTCCGGCCAGTGAAAGGCGACGGTGGCATCGAGCATCGACAGTCGGACGTGTTGGGCGGTGCCGGTACGCTCGCGCGCCAGCAGCGCCGCGGTGATCGCCTGCGCCGCGGTCAGGCCGGTGAGTTTGTCGGGGATGATGAGGCGCATCATGCGCGGCCGGCCGCTGTCGCGGTCAGCTTGGATGGCCGCCAGGCCCGACAGTGCTTGCACGACCGGATCGTACACGCGCTTGTCTGCGTAGGGGCCGCTGTCGCCAAAGCCGCTGATCGAAACGTAGACCAGGTGCGGGTTGCGGCGGCGCATCTCGGCCTCGCCGAGGTGGAGTCGCTCGACCACGCCGGGGCGGAAGTTCTGTACGAAGACGTCAGCGCTTTCGACCAGGCGCAAGAGCACTTCGCGAGCCCGCTCGTTTTTGAGGTCCAAAGCGAGCGAGCGCTTGTTGCGGTTCACCGTCGCAAAGGTCGCCGACACTCCGTTTCGCGTCGCGCCCATGTGGCGAACCAGATCGCCACCCTGCGGCCGCTCGACTTTGACGACGTCGGCTCCCTGATCGGCGAGAATCCTGGTCGCCAGCGGACCCGAGATCATCGTCGTCAAATCGACGACCCTTATACCCGCCAACGCTCCCGCCATGTTTCACCCCCTCGTGCCGTTCTTTTCGACAACGATAGTGAACCTGAAAGAAGAAAGAATCCACGGCGAGAAGCCGACGAGCGGACTGGTCCGCCGGCCTGTGCGCCGAAGCCGAATGGCGAAGGTGGAAGCCAAGTGGCGCCTGAGCAGCGAAGCCTTGGTGTCAGGTGTAAAGGGGGAGCGGGTTTCAACGCGGCGGCGGCCTCGTGGGGCTTGGAAGATTTCAGCCGGTCGCTCGGGCGCTCGGCATTGGACGGAGAAACGAGGAAGATGAGTACGAACGACGACAGCCGAGGGCTGAAGCCCACGGCTGAGGGAGAGAAGCCCGGTGAACCGGGCTGGGGCGGCGTCACCCGCTATTGCGTCCGCAACGTTGTGGGCGCTGAAACGTCAAGATCGTCTCGCGCAGCGACACCACCCTTCGCCTACGCCTGTGCCTACGCCTGTGCCTACGAGCGCACTTGTCCTCCGGAGCAATGGCGAAGGGGGAGCGAGTTTCATCCTGGAGGTGTTGCAATCGTGTTTTTCCGAGAATAGGGTCGCTCTTCGTGCGTCCGGTCATCGATGGAGTACTCGCGGTTCATGAGGACTCGAGCTCATGTGCCGCTCTGTTTGTCGATGACCGACTCGAGTACGCAGCGGCGGAAGAACGCTTCAGTCGCATTCGTTTTCACGCCGGTCATCCGCGGCATACGCTGGCCAGCATCCGGCGCCGCTACGGCGTCGGTATCGACGAGATCGAAAGTGTCGTCGCGGCCAATCGCTATTCGTTCTTGCCGAGTCTGCCGCTGCCGCTGTTGCCGCAAGCGGAGCACGACTATTTCGGCTTGGCGCACAAGACCTTTCTCCGCTACCAGCAGGCGCTGTGGGAGTCTCCGCGTTTGGCTTCCGCCGTCGAATCAACGGTCGGCGCGATGCTGCGCTACCGGTTCCCGCGGCTGGTGCATGTGGCTGACCACCATACGTCGCACGCCTATGCTGCCTATCTGACGTCCGGTTTCGACCAGGCCACAGCGATTACGATTGACGGCTTCGGTGACGGAAGCTCAGGCAAGGTGTTTCGCTGCACGGCGGGGCGCTGCGAAGAGCTCTACGGACTCTCGGCGGTGCATTCTCTCGGAATTTTTCACGCCGAGATCGCCCAGCTTCTCGGCATTGATTCGCGGCTCGGCGGCAAAGTTACGGGACTCGCTGCCTACGGCGATCCCGGTCCGGCGTACCCCACCGTCGCGCGTCTGGTGCGCCTGGCTTCCGATCAGAAAAGCTTTCTCATGCCGGCCGTCGGGGAGCGCAAGAGGAAGCGATCTCCGTATGCGGACATCCTGCGATTTCGCCGCGAGGATGTTGCTGCAGCGGTGCAAAAGCGACTCGAAGACGTCTTCGTCGGCTATGTCGAGACGGCGCTACGAGAAAGTGGAGTATCGGACGTCGTGTTGGCCGGAGGTGTTTTCGGCAACGTCAAGTTGACGCAGCGCATTTGCGGAATCGCCGGTGTGGGACGCCTGTTCGTGCATCCGGCGATGAACGACCAGGGGATCGCCGCGGGTGCCGGCTTGGAGTATCTCGCGCGCACGCGCGGACTTCGTCCGCGCCGACTGCCAGATGTGTTCTTGGGGCCCGAGTTCTCCGACGAGGAGTGCGCGCGGGCGTTGGATGCGGCGGCTCTGGAGTATCGAGAGGAGCGCGACATCGACGGGGCCGTTGCCGATCTTCTCGCCGACGGTCAGGTCGTCGCACGATTTTCCGGCAGGATGGAGTACGGTCCGCGGGCGCTCGGAAACCGCAGCATCCTGTATCGCAGTGACGATCCCAAAGTGAATGACTGGCTCAACCGAATGTTGCGCCGCAGAGAGTACATGCCGTTCGCGCCGATGACGCTGGCCGATCGCGCGGAGGCCTGCTACGGCGATGTCTCTCGTTGGGAGGATTGCCTGCGCTTCATGACGGTGTCTGTTCCCTGTACTCCCTACATGCGACGGACTTCACCCGGTGCGGTGCACATCGATGGGACGGCGCGCCCGCAATTGGTAAACGAGCGAGACAACTCCGATTGCTATCGGATCGTACGCCTCTTCCAGGAAAAGACGGGAATTCCCTCGTTGATCAACACTTCGTTCAACATGCACGAGGAGCCGATCGTATGCACACCCGAGGATGCGTGCCGGGCGTTCGAGGCGTCGGGTTTGCCGTATCTGGCGATGAATCGTTTTCTGGTGTTCCGAGACGGGACAACCGGTGGATGAGGCGCGGCCTCAGGCAGCGGAGTGCGCGACGCCAACCTCGGGGCGGGGAGCGCGCCAGATGCGGTGGTCGAGCCAATAGTGTTCGAAGTTGATGCCGATCATTGCCGCGGTCCACGCCGGTATGGCCAGGGCATCTGCCGGACGCAGGTGGAGCCACTCCGACCCGGCGCGCAGGGCGCCGGAGAAGATCGTCAGTACGACGGTCAGCGACCCGCCGAGCGCCAGCATGATGACGAGATAGCGCGCCGGGGAAGAGCGCAGGACCGAGCGCACTCGTGTTCCGAGCCCGCTGTCCGCCGCCGGCAGGGGTTCGCCGCTTTCGGTTCTCCAGACGAAGTAGAGGTACTGGATATAGTGTGCCGAGGCGATGGCGTAGAGCGGCATGGCGGGATGGGAGTTGCCGACCAGGAGCGCCGACCAGACGAGGTTGGTCCCGAAAACGATTCCGGCGCCGAGCGGGTCGACATCCTCTCCCGAATGATAGGCGCGCCACTCGCGCAGACCGAAAGCGAGGAGGGCGACGACGCCCAGGACACCCATCGCTTCGATGAGAGGCATCGGGGCGGCCGGTAGGATCGCCCCGGAGTAGTTCTCCGAGACCATTCGAGCCCGGTAGAGAAGAGCGGCGCCCGGGAAGAGAAGGCATGCGGCCATGTCGAGTCGCGTGTCCGGCGTGCGCCGGCTGCGGCGCTGCGAAACGCGCAGCAGCCCGTAGTTCTGCATGAGTCCGTGGTGAAAGGACAGGTAGTACTGCGCTCCGAGGAGTAGTGCTCCGCCGCCGATCGATTCGTAGGCGACGGCCAGAGTGGCGAGCGCGATCGGGATGAAGAGGCGCTCGATCGGCTTGGTTTTCCAGGCGGGGCGAACGTACACCCGAGTCCAGGTCGCGCCCATGTGCATGAGATTGAGCCCGACGAAGCTCAACGCAAAGAGCGAGATGGCGATCCATTCCGGGATGAGCCCGGCGGCGGCGGCGCTTGCCAGCAAGGCGCCGGGCAGCGCACTCCACACGAAGGCAATCCATTCGTTGGCACGGACTCGGTCGGTGCTCGCAACGGTTCCCGCTACGTGAGTGTGCATCGCTCGTTCAGGCTGTGCTGCCCCGGGCCGGAGGCTCCGGGCCACTCGTCTGGGGGAGATCGCGCCGGTTCGAGACTCTGCGGGAGCCGGCCTGCAGGCGCCGTCGTGTCACCCCCAGCATCGAGCGAGCTGTCGTGCCGAAAATCATCATGATGCGTTCGCGGGTCGCAACGTCTCCGACCATGGCCATGATCATGGTGGCGATCTGGCGCACCGCCATTCCCCGGGGCAAGAAGCGGTAGGTGCCGCTCTCGATGAGTCGGGCGACCGTGTCGTGCGACAAGAGCGGAAGGAGGTCGAACAGCACGCTGAGCTTCTGTATCTCCTTCAGTGCCTGCTTGTGCTCGCCGGGTCCGACCATGCGCGGCGCCTCGAAGCCGTCGGATTGTTTACCGGAGAGAATTCTTTCGACCTGGTCGCGGCTCAAGATGCCGTCGTCGCAGGCGCGGTCGAGTGCGGTGGTGCCGGGTAGGTAGGTCATCCAATGGACGTGGATACGGGCGGGCCGCACGTCGTTGTAAAACTGGATTGCCTGGCGTTGGTCCTCCGGGCCCTCTCCCGGTAGCCCGAGTATGTGATCGAGCGCGTAGTTGATGCCCAGATCTTTCAATGTGTCGACGGTGGTGCGTACGCGGTCGCGGTCGCCCTTGCGGTCCATGTCGGCGAGGGTGTCGGAATTGACCGTCTGTACGCCGACGCGGACCATGGTGCACCCGGCGTCGGCCAGCGCTTGCGCCATCTCGCGAGACATTGCGTGCGGGTGTGTGTAGCACTCGAAAGGAAGGTCGATCTCACGCCGGTACTTTTCGGCAAAATCCCTCATCCAGTGAACGTCGAGGGTGAAGATTGCGTCCCAGAAAAAGATCTTGCGCACCCGCCCGCGCGCCTTCCAGTAGCTGAGTTCGGCGATGACGCTATCGACCGACCGGCGGCGGACGGGTTTCTCGCCGGGGTACTGCTTGGGAAAGATGCTGTACTCACAAAAAGAGCAGCGGAATGGGCAGCCACGCCGCGAGACCATGTAGAACTCGCGTTCGAACGCCGGCATCTCTCGGTAAAAGAGCTCTTTGTCGGCCCACGGAAGCTCGTCGAGGTTGGCGATCAACGGGCGTACCGGATTGGCGATCGGGCCGTCCTCGCCTTTGAACCATACGTTGGGAACGTCGTTTCGCGTGAAGCGGTCTCCATCGACACAGTTCAACAAGTCGACGAGAGCGCCTTCACCTTCCCCTTCGACGACGGCATCGATGGCGGGTTCGGCAATGCTGTGCCGCGGTGCACCGCTGACGTGCGGGCCGCCGAACACGATCGGTATCGGCGCGATGCGCTTGATGGCCTCCGCTACTTCTACCGACCACCGGTGGGTGATGGTGTACGAAGAAAATGCGACGACGTCGGGGCGGGTGGCGGCGATTCGCTGCGCACTTTCCTCCGGCGTGGGTTCAAGAAGTCGCGCGAGCAACGGACTGTCCGGACCGCTGTTCGACGAAAAGGGCTTGGCTTCGTATACGAGCTCGCTTTCGTGGCCGTGGGCGCGGACATAGGCCGAAAGCGCAGCGACCCCGAGATGCTCGAGTCCGCTGGTGACGAAGGTGACGCGCATCGTTCACGGCTAGCATGCCGGCTCGCGTAGGAGCAAGCTGAGTTTTTTGCTCTGTGTTTTGTTTGCCCGTCTTTTCGACCGTCATCGGCGCTGCTCAGGAGAGTGTCGGGGCTGCCCCCCGACGTCGTCCGAGCGGCAAGTTGCGCCCTGGCGGCCGGTTCGATAGCGCTTTGTGTGTGTCGGCTGACGAGCGCGTAGAGAATCCGCAACGACAGGCTTGGCTGAGCCACGACGAGTTGGCGTCGCTTTCGCAGATTCCCACTTTGAAAGTGATCGTATCGATAGCCACCCTTTGGGCAATCCTGATCGGGGTTGTCGAGCTATCCCTGCGCAGCACGTCGCCGCTGGTGTTGTTCGCATGCTTCCTGGTCATGGGGATTACCCTGAACGCCGTGGGGTCCTACTGGACGCACGAGGCGACGCACTATCACCTCTGTCGCAACCGCAAGTGGAACGACATTCTCGGAGATCTCCTGCTCGCCGGACCGACCGGCGTCACGGTGGGACAGTACCGCTGGCAGCACTTTC
This sequence comes from uncultured Binatia bacterium (SeqCode), assembly GCA_965216585.1. Classification (GTDB taxonomy): domain Bacteria; phylum Desulfobacterota; class Binatia; order HRBIN30; family CADEER01; genus CADEER01. Next base: position 4,754,921 of record CBDCGC010000003.1, read on the forward strand.
GTCACCACGCGCACGTCAACGATCCCGAAGCGGAGATCGATCAGTCGGCGTGGCTCTGCCTCCGTGGCCCGCAACTGTACGTCCAGATACTCCAGCATGTGTTGGGCTGGCACGCCGTGCGAACGATTCTGCGCTATGGCCAGAGCGCGGGCGATCCGCGCAAGGCGACCATGCCGCCGCGCTCGACGGCGTCGATGATCGGCTTTCTCGTCGTCAACGCAGCGGTGTTCCTGCGCTGCGCGATCGCCGGACAGTGGTACATGTATTTCGCGATGTGGGTTGCGCCGCTGTTCATGATTGCGGTGACGATCGCCAACGTCGGGACGATCGTCGAACATCAACCGAGTAGCGATGTCTGTGACGTCGGATTGGCGCCTCTGCCGGTGGTGACGCGGCTCATGCGTGCCGGCTGGCTCGAGCGCGTGGTGTTCGGCCACGTCGGATTCTACTACCATTTCGACCATCACATGTATCCGGGAGTTCCCGTTCATCGCCTGCCGGAAGTGCGTCGGCTCCTGGAGGCGCGAGGAGCTATGGAGCAGCCGGACGTCGAAGTGGCGGACGGATACCTGAAAACTCTCTGGCGTCTGTCCCGCGATCCGAGCTTTGGAGTGAAGGTTCCGCGGCTCGACGGGGATGGAACACGGCGTTTGCGCCGCACTTCGTTGAGCTGATCGGCGTAGCCGATCGGCTCCCATCTTCGCCACCATTCTGCTGCGGGCGCGGTGGGCATGCGTCCGAAGGTCAGCTGCGAAGGCCGTACGGCGGGCGATGGATTGCCTGCATGCTGGCGAATAGCTAGCGTGAGCCGAGTGCGTGGACAAGGGTGGCATGGCTTGGCGGACGCGTGGCGACGATTCGGCACGCAATTGCAATCATCGGCGGTGTCGGCGGTGGGCGAAGCGGGACGATGAGTCGGTCGAGCGAACGCTCCTTGGTAGTCCTGTTGTTGTTCGTGTCGGTCTGCGCGGCGTGCATGCGCGGCAAATCCGACGATCGGCCCAACTTCGTCGTGATTTCTGTCGACACACTTAGCCGGTCGAAAATGCGCTCCTTTAACCCGAGCGCCGATGCTCTGGTCGCATTGGACGGGTTCGCCTCGCGCGGTGTCCGATTGACGAGTGCTTTTACGACTGCGTCCTGGACGCTGCCGGCGCACGTGTCGCTACTGACGGGACTGTACCCCGACCAGCACGGCGTTGTTGGCCCGAAGGGAAAGCTCCCGGATGGGGTTGCTACGCTGGCCGGTGATCTGGCCGAGATTGGCTACCATACGGTTGCGTTCGCGGCGGGAGGCTTTGTCGGTCGCGAGCACGGTCTGGAGCGTGGTTTCCGGCGCTGGCAGCAGGGGGTTGAGAACGAAGCCGGACGGGAGGGTGTAGGGCGACGGGGAGGCTATCGTTTTGCAGCGCGGGAGTTGGGCGGTGCCGCCCGCTTCATTCGTAGTAGTGAGACCGTACAGGCGCCTTTCTTTCTCTTCGTCCATACCTACTTCGTCCACAACTACTTCAGCCGTGGGCGCTCGCCCGAGCAGGTGGAGGGGGCATTGGGCTGTCTGGCTAGTCCGAAGTTCCCCACGCTGTAGCACCCCTGAGCGCATGTAAGTGTTGAGAATACGGTAGCTTTGCGCGAGCCAGGCCGGCAATTGTGTTCCCATGTAAAGGTACGCATAGATCTTGCATTGGCGTACCTGTCGTGATACGTAGTTCCCATGTACATCGAGACCGTCCCGAATCGCAACTCCAGACCCGCCATCCTGCTGCGCGAAGGCTGGCGCGAGGGGGGCCGCGTGCGCAAGCGCACCCTGGCCAATCTCACCGACTGGCCCCCCGAGAAGGTCGAAGCCCTGCGCGCCGCTCTCAAAGGCACCCCCGTCGGTGCCGCCCCCGAAGACGCCTTCGAGCTCACCCGCTCCCGCCCCCATGGTCACGTCGCCGCCGTGCTCGGCTACCTGCGCCGCCTCGGGCTGCACTCCTTGCTCGCCCGCTCGCGCAGCGACAAGCGCGACCTTATCGAGGCGCTGATCGTCGCCCGCATCGTTGACCCGCGCTCCAAGCTGGCCACCGTGCGCGGGCTGCGCGAAGACACCCTGAGCTCATCTCTGGGAGAGTTGCTCGACATTGAGGACAGCGACGAAGATCAGGTCTACGCGGCCATGGATTGGTTGATCCAGCGACAGCCCAAGATCGAGAAGGCACTGGCAAAGCGCCACCTCGAAGACGCCACCCTGGTCCTCTACGATCTCACCTCCACCTGGTACGAGGGGCACACTTGCCCGCTGGCCGCCCGCGGTTACTCGCGCGACGGCAAGAAGGGCACGCTGCAGATCAACTTCGGCCTGCTGTGCGACCGCGAGGGGCGTCCGGTGGCCGTCGAGGTCTTCGAGGGAAACACCGCCGACCCCTCCACGGTGGCCACGCAGGTGGACAAGCTGGGCAAGCGGTTCAAGCTCAACCGGGTCGTTCTGGTCGGCGACCGCGGTATGATCACCTCAGCGCGCATCCGCGAGGAGCTCCAAGCGGCAGACGGACTGGAGTGGATCAGCGCACTGCGCAGCAAGCAGATCGGCAAGCTGGTCGACTCCGGCAGCCTACAGATGTCGCTTTTCGATGAGCGCGACCTGGCCGAGATCGAGGACCCGGCATTCCCCGGCCAGCGGCTGATTGCGTGCCGCAATCCGCTGTTGGCCGAGGAGCGACAACGAAAGCGCAGCGAGCTGCTCGCAGCCACCGAGAGGGCGCTGGACAAAGTGGTAGAGGCCACCACGCGCAAGCGTCGTCCACTGCGCGGACAGGTCGAGATCGCCCGACGTGCTGAGCGCTGCGCTAGCACCTACAAGATGGCCAAGCACTTTGACTTTGAGATTACCGACACCTCGTTCTCTTACCGCCGAAAGGAGAAGCAGATTGCCGAGGAGGCCAGACTCGACGGCATCTACATCATCCGCACCAGTGTCCCCCAAGAGGTGCTCTCGGCCGAGCAGAGCGTGGAGGCTTACAAGTCACTGTCGACCGTCGAGCGCGCCTTTCGCACGATCAAGACCGTGGATCTCAAGGTGCGCCCGATTCATCACCGCCTTGAGGACCGTGTACGCTGCCACATCTTTCTGTGCATGCTCGCCTACTACGTCGAGTGGCACATGCGCCGCGACCTTGCCCCGATACTCTTTGACGACCACGACCGCGTCGCCGCAAAGGCCCAGCGCCAGTCGATCGTCGCGCCCGCGCTGCGCTCAGCCGCAGCGCTGACCAAGGCCAAGACCAAGCGCACTGACGACGGGCAGCCCGTTCACAGCTTCCGCACCCTGCTGGCAGACCTTGGTTCGATCGTCCGCAACACCTGCACCCCCACAGCGCCTAACGCGCCCTCGTTTGACAAGACCACCAGGCCTACGCCCCTACAGCAGCGCGCCCTCGATCTCCTCAAGGTAAAGCTCGCTCCCTGACCCCACCATATCTCACTGTTCCCAGTGGCGTTCACTCCGATCCCAGTCGAAACTCAATTGCTTCCATCACTTACGCTCTTTCACTGCTGGGAACTTCGGGCTAGTATCGGATCGTGTGAGCCGGGTCAGGTGGCTCTTCTCGAGCAGGGCTACGACACGACTCTGCTGAGTTTCGATTCAGAGTTTGCTGCACTACTGGCCATCCTCGACCAAACACTTGCAGATCGGCCCACCTATACGTTCTTTCTCACGGATCACGGTGAGGGGTTCCGGCCGGATCTTGAGCGGCTTCACCACGGTGGACGCTTGCATGCCGATCAGGTGCAGATCCCCATGATCGTTGTTGGTCCAGGTATCGAGCCTGGTGACGTCGACGACGTCGTATCGCTGGTCGATGTTCGAGCGACCGTGCTCGAGTTGGCTGGTCATCATGGCGTAGCGAGTGAAGGTGTTTCGTTTGCTCGGCAGATTCGGCGAGGATCAACACCGGTACATCCTCCAATGCCGAGTGCCGCTCGTGAGAATCATAGTGAAAGGCGCGTCTACTTCATGGAACACGCACTTTATTGGTACGAAGGGCGGCGGTTTTTCGCCGACGTTCCCGCGGGGGCACCGTTCCTGCAGTTGGGTGTTGCCGACTCGAAAGCTCATTTCATCCGCGGTCGATCAGGTAACGAGCTCTATCTTCGATTGGGAGATCCGGAGCAGGAACAGAATCTCGCTACGGACAGTCCGCTCGTGAACGAGATGATCCGATTGTTGGACGCAAGAGGGGCTGGCGTCGATTCTGAACCGGGGCGTGCGGAACTTAGCGAAAAACACAAAGAGCGGCTCCGCCAACTCGGCTATGCCGATGTTGAAGGAGGAAAGGTTCCGTTCGAGTGAGGTCACCACGGTCATGGGTGATTCGCCAGTTGACGAGAGTCACCCGTTCGATCAGGTTGCCGCCGGGCTCTCAGCGCCCGTTGTGACAGCCGCGTCTCATGGCGTAGGGTGACCAGATGCCAACCCTACGTACGCTGTGTGCGCTGATGCTGCCGCTTGCTGCGGCTGCTTGTTCGTTCAGACAGGCGCCAGCGCCGCAGATGTCGGACGAGCGCCTGGTGGCCGTCCTCGACCAACACGCGGAGTCGATCAAGCGCGGCCAGGGTGTGGTCGAGTTGGTGTTCGACGAGGTCGAGATGGTGTGCATCTACGACACCCACCACGATCGAATGCGCATCGTCGCGCCGGTGGCGCGCGAGCACGCGATCAGCAGCGACCACTTGCGCGCCAGCATGATGGCGAATTTCCACACCGCGCTCGATGCCCGCTATGCGATCGGCGGTGGTGTCGTCTACGCCGCCTTTCTGCACCCGCTGTCATCCCTCTCCGAGGCCGAGTTGCTGTCGGCGCTGCGCCAGGTCGCAGCTCTCGCCAAGACGTTTGGCACCACCTACTCGAGTGGCGAGCTCGTCTTCCCCGGCGGCCGTTCGCAGCCGACACCATCGCCGGCGCCAGACGCCTGACGGTTTGAGATCGGCAAGGCGAAGATTCACTCCTGGCGGCGCGCGGCGTCCTCGAGTGGCTTCCAGTGAAAGAGGCCGTAGATCATCGTCTGGACGAAGTGGTGTTCCATCGAACCGCCCGCTGCTTCCATGACGTGACGCTTGACCAGGAACTCGACGGCGTGCGCCGCCAGGGTTCCCCATAGAGCGATGTGCCCCGCCGTCGTCACCCAGCCGCTGCCGAAGAGAATGGCGGCGATCCCTCCGAGGTAGAGTCCCCACACGCTGTACTTCATTTCGTCTTCCCCTCCAGGTGTCGTTTTGTCATGCCAGAAGCGGGCGTCGATGCCAAAGCGAGGGCGAAAGCGTGAGCGGGTTGCTCGGCGAGGGCTCTGTCGAGACGCAGGCGCAGTCTGTCTCCGTTCATGCTCGCGCCGACATCCACACCGGCGGCGAGGTGGCGGGCGGTTGGCGGGTCCGCCAGCCGGCCGGGCTGGCGGAAGGAAAACTCCGCGCCTTTCGGCGTGCCGAGAACGACGGCGTAGAGCGTCTCCTCTTTGGCGGTGAAGCGAACGGCGATGCCTTCGTCGGTCTCGCTTTCGGCGGCGACCCATGGCCGCGTGCCGTAGATCGCTTCGCCGTTCGCCGCCAGCCAGGTGCCGAGCATCTCCAGGCGTTGGCGCTGCGGGTCGGGAATCCCGGCGTCTTCGCCGCGCGGACCGACGTTGAGCAGCAGGTTGCCGTTCTTCGCCACGGTGTCGACGAAGGAGCGTATCAGCTCGATCGGATCCTCGTAGTGCTCCTCGCGGTCTTCTCGATTGTAGCCGAACGACGGGGACATGCCGCGCGTCGTTTCCCACTTGCGTTTCTTGATTTCGTCGAAGGTCGTGTATTCGGGTGTGCGGAAGTCGTAGTGGACGGGGGGCGGTGGCACGATGCCGGTGTCGTGTTCGCCGCGGGCGGCGGCGCGGCGAATCCTTCGTTCCAGCAAGAAATCGATCAAGCGTTGGACGGCCGTTAGACCGATGAGGCGCAAGGGCAGCGTGCGATGCATCCAGCGGTCGTTGACGACGCCGTGCGGGACGGCCTGGTAGTAGTCGGCGATGAGCTGTAGCATCGCGCGCTCGCCGCTCGGCCAGGCGATGTCGTTCCACAGGACGCTCGGCTGATAGCGCTCGATCAGCTCGCGCACCTGGCGTTCGGCATAGCTGGCGTAGTCGCCGCCGGGGATCGAGCCGATGAATTGGACGAGAGTGCGGACGGGAGTCGGGTTGAACGACCAATCGACACCGCCCGAGTAGTAGATGCCGAAGCGCATGCCTTCGCCGCGCACCGCCGCCGCGAGCTCGCCGACGACGTCGCGTTGGCTGTTCCACCCCGGTCGCTGGGGATTGGTCACCTGCGTTGGCCACAAGCAGAAGCCGTCGTGGTGCTTGGTGACGAGGACGACGTAGCGGGCGCCGGCGCGGCGGAAGAGCTGCGCCCAGGCTGTCGGGTCCCACTCTTCGAGGCCAGACTCGAAGGGCTCGCGAAACGCCGCGTAGGGGCGGTCGTTCCACACCTCGCGGTGGTGCCTGGCCGACGGGCTTTCGGCGACGCGGATGGCGTTGTCGTACCACTCGGTGTACGGCGTCATCACGGCGCCGAGTGGGTAGTGTTTGGTGAAAGCCTCGCTCACATGGCTCAGCCGCGGTGCGAAAGCCGGAACGGAGAACAATCCCCAGTGGATGAAGATCCCGAGCTTGCCGTCATCGAACCAGGCAGGAACGGAGTGGCTGTTGAGAGATGCGCGGTTCGGCTCGAAGCGAGGCACGCGGCGACCATTTCAAGCCCCGCCGAGCGGTTCAAGCCAATCCGGGATGGGTAAAGGAAAGGGAGGGCGAGTCGCCGACGAGCCGCGGCGCGAAACAAATCCGAGATGGGCGCCCTCCCGATATGGTCGGGCTGTCATATCTGGGTCGGCGACTCGTCCTCCCGATGTGATTGCGCGCATGACAAGGGTGGTGCGGCTCGATAGGGTCGGGCGCCTTGGTGGGGGGCGGATGTCGAAACTCCGGATTTCGTTTTGGTTCTGCACGGCCATGGCTTTTCTGGTGCCAGTGGTGCCGGCTCAGGAGAGCTCGCGGATCGAGGAGATCACCGTTCGAGCCCGCAAGCGCGACGAGTTCCTGGTCGACACGCCGGTTTCGGTGACCGCGATCGACGAGCGCAAGCTCGAGGAAGCTGGGGTGACGCGCCTCGACGACATCCAGGGCTTGGCGCCAAACCTTCAGTTTTCGATGGGGCGCAGCAACCAGGACACGCTCGTGCAGATCCGCGGTATCGGTACGCCGACGGGTGAGATCGCTTTCGACCCTGGTGTCGGCGTCTATGTCGACGGCGTCTTTCTGCCGCGCTCGCTGGGTGGGTTGGTGGACGTTCTCGACGTGCAGCAGGTCGAAGTACTGCGCGGGCCACAGGGGACGCTGTTTGGCAAGAACACCGTCGGTGGCGCGCTGTCGATCCGCACCATCCGCCCGCGCGACGAGCTCGAGGCGTCGGTGCTGGTCCGCGCCGGGAATTTCGGCCGGGTCGACACGCGGGCGATGTTGAATATCCCCCTCGGCCGCGGCTTTCTCGAAGACAAGCTCATGGGTCGCTTTGCCTTCGCCTCCTCCCACGACGACGGCTACGTCCGCAACGTCGTCCGCGGCGAGCGCTGGTCGGATCGCAACTCGCTGTCGTTTCTCGGCTCACTGCGCCTGCTGCCGTCCGACGACGTCAGCATCGACGTCAGCGGTGCCTGGTCGCGCTCGCACGCGCGGCCGCTCGGTGGCCGCTGCGTGGTCGACCGCGAGGCGATCATTTCGTTACCCACCGACGATGGCAACATCGAATTGCCGGTGGAGACCGTCTATCCGGGCCTGTACGAGGATTGCCGCCGCACCCGACCGCACGCAATTCGTTCCAACACGCACTCCTTTTTCGACATCGAGAGCTACGGCACCTGGGGCACCATGCGTTGGGCGCCGAACGATGTGCCCGGCTTCGACGACGTCGAGATCAAGTCGATCACCGGCTGGCGCGAGCAGCGCCCGCGCCTGCGCAACGACATCGATTCAACCGCCCTGACGGCGCTCGACCTGGCCGCCAACGGCGGCGGGCCGCTCGACGGCAATCCGATCTTCCAGCGCCAGATCAGCGAGGAGTTGCAGCTCAACGGCGCCGCTCTGGCGGACCGGCTGAACTTCGTCGCCGGCGCCTTCGCCTTCTGGGAAGAGGGCGAAGCGGATTTCACGACGTCGTCGAGTAGCGCCCTCTTCGACTTTGCCAACCAGGGGCTGACGCAGACCGACAACTGGAACTGGGCGCTCTACGGGCAGGCCACCGCCGACCTTTTCGATTGGCTCAGCATCACCGCCGGCGTGCGCTACACGCAGGAGAAAAAGGGGATCGCGGTGTTCAACCGCAACCTCATTCCCAACGACGACGTTTCGTTGCCGCGCACACGCGAGCGCGAAATCTTTTCGGCGTGGACGCCGATGGCGAGCGTTGCGCTGAAGGCTCCCGACGATCATCTCGAGCGGATGGGCCTCGATCACCTGATGGCCTACTTCACCTACGCCCGCGGCTTTCGCGGCGGCGGTTTCAACGGTGTCATCAATCCCTTCGGCAGCGACTTGCAGTCCTTCGACCAGGAGACCCTCGACTCCTTCGAGGTCGGTGTGAAGACGGTCGGACTCGAGCGCCGCCTCAACATCAACCTGGCGCTCTTCCACGGTTACTACCGCGACATCCAGGTCAACGTCACGCGCGTCGTTGCCAGTCCCGACGACCCGCGCGACACGATGATCCAGCGCATTACCGAGAACGCCGCCAAGGCGACGATCCGCGGCGTCGAGCTCGAGTCGCTACTGTTGCCGTGGCGAAAACTGCAGGTGGAGGGTTCGTTGGGTCTTCTCGACTCCGAATACGATTCCTTCTCCGCCGCCGCCAGCGACAAGACCGGCGACGCCATCGATCGCGCCGGCGAGTCCTTTCCCTTCACGCCGAAAGTGCAGACGCGCCTGGCGCTGCGCTACCCCTTCGACGTCGATGGCGATCTACCCGAGCGCTTGCGCGGTGTCCTGACGCCGCGGATCGAATGGACCTATCGAGGTGAGATCCACTACACCGGCAAGGAGGTTCCGGCCGGCACCCAGTCCGGCGTCAACTTGTTGAACGCCCGCCTCGGCTACTCCTTCAACGACGGCCGTACCCAGATCGCCGCCTGGGGCCGCAACCTCAGCGACGAGACATACTTCTCCTACGCCTTCTCGGCCTCGGCGCTCTTCGGCACGGCGGTTCAATACTACGCGGCCCCGCTCACCTGGGGCGGCGAAATCCGCCATCGCTTCTGATCCGGCACCGGCTGAGCGTCGCCGAAATCGCCGCGGCGGCGGGGAATCCGTTGACACGACGCCGCGGCTTGTGAGAAGGTACCGCATATGGTGGTGGTGATGGATCGAGTATACTTGATCTGGTGGATGAGGGAATGCAGCTCAAACACTTAGAGCTGGTCGGCTTCAAGTCGTTTCCAACCCGTACGGTGCTGGATTTCCCCGCCGGGGTGACCGGTGTCGTCGGCCCCAACGGTTGCGGCAAGTCGAACATCGTCGACGCCATTCGCTGGGTGCTCGGCGAGCAGAGCCCGAAGCACCTGCGCGGCGACAACATGGAAGCTGTCATCTTCAACGGCAACGACACGCAGTCGCCGTTGGGCATGGCCGAGGTGTCGCTTACCTTCAAAAACGATCGGCCTGCCGAGAAGAACGAGCTCGACGACGAGCTCTCCGACCTGCCGGCGCACTTCCGCGATCTCGCCGAGATCATGATCACCCGTCGCTACTACCGCTCTGGCGAGTCCGAGTATTTGATCAACAAGACGGCGTGCCGGCTCAAGGACATCACCGAGCTCTTTCTCGGTACCGGCGTCGGCTCGAAAGCCTATGCGGTGATCGAGCAGGGGCGCGTCAGCGAGCTGATCAACGCCAAGCCGGAGGACCGGCGCCTGTTCATCGAGGAAGCCGCCGGCACCACCCTCTACCGCAGTCGCAAGCTGGCGGCCGAGCGCAAGATGGAGCGCACGCGCGAGAACCTGTCGCGTGTCAACGACATCGTCGCCGAGATCGATCGCCAGCGCCGCTACATCGAGCGCCAGGCCAAGAAGGCCGAAAAACACCGGCTGCTCAGCGACGAGTTGCGCGAGCTCGAGCTGCGCCACGCTTCGCGGCAGGTCGCCCACCTCGGCAGCGAGCTCAGCGCGTTGGAAGAACGGCGCGAAACTCTGCACCAGGGAGTCTCCGAGAGCGCCACCACCGTCGAGGCGGGCGAGTCGGAGCGCGAGCGCGCCGAGGCGCAGCGCGGCGAGGCGGAGCAGCGGCAGTCGGCCCTGCGCGAGACCTTGGCGGTGCTCGAGTCGGAACGCGAGAATCTGCGCGAGCGGGTCGAGATGCTGACCGGCGAAAAGGAAGAACGAGCGCGGCGCCGCGAGCGTCTGATCGCCGAGGCGGCCGCCGCTCAGCAGAGCCACGCCGAGATGGGGACGCGCCTCGTCGACACCGAGCGCGAGCGCGACGAATGGGTCAACTATCTGTTGCAGGACGAGTCGGAGCTCGGTGCTGGCGAACAGGACCTGCTGGCGGCCGAGCAGGCGGCGGCCGAGGTCGAGAGGCGTGGCGAGGCCGACAAGAACGAGTTGGTGGCGCACGTCGCCAAGCAGGCGCAGGCGCGCAACGCGATGTCGAGCTTGCAGAGCCGCCGCGAAGACATCGACCGTCAGATGGCGCGCCTGCGCGACGAGGACCGCGACCAGGAGAGCCGCATCGAAGATGCCAGGCAACGCGCGGCGCGGGCGCGCGAGGTGTTGCAGGGGCTGCGTGAAAAACTCGAGTCGGCGACCGAGGAGCAGGAGAAGCTGGCCGGTGAGGTGCGCCGCCACGCCGAGGAGCGCCGCCGCCTCGATCGCCAGATCGCCGAGTTCGAGGGCCAGCTCGTGCACGCCCGGTCGCGGCTCGAGACACTGGCGCAGATCCAATCGCGCTACGAGGGATTCGAGCGCGGGGTGCAGGCGATCATGAGCGCCGATCAGCCGCAGAGTGGGGTGCTCGGCGTCGTCGCCGACGTCATCGACATTCCCGCCGAGTACGAACGCGCCGCGGCGGCGGTGCTCGGCGAGCGCCTGCAGTACGTCATCGTGCGCGGTGAGGAAGAGGGCGCCGGCGCCGTCGGCCGCCTGCGCCAGCACGAGCAGGGACGCGGCTCGTTCATCCCCCTGCATCCGCGCCAGTACGGCCACGGCGCGGCGCAGATGAACGGCGCCTCGAAGCGGATGATCGAGTTGGTGAGCTTCGACGACTCTTTCCAGTCTTTGGCCGAAGCCCTGCTCGGCGACGTCGTGCTGGTGCCCGATCTCAATGCCGCGGTGACCGCCTGGCGCCAGGAGGGCGGTCCGGTCACCCTGGTGACGCCCGAGGGCGACGTCATGCAACCGTCCGGCGTCATCAGCGGCGGCAGTGACCGACCGGTGGAAGAGGAAATCCTCGCCCGGCGGCGCGAGATCGACGAGCTCAGCGCCCGCTGTGAGGTGACGGAATCGGAAGTGGCAGCGCTGCGCCAGACGCACGCGACGGCGAGCGCCGCCCTCGAGGCGGCCGAGGAAGCAGTGCGCTCGGTCGGCCAGGGGGCGCACGACCTGACGGTCGAGATCGTCGCCGCCGAGAAAGATGCGGAGCGCATCGATCTCGAGATCCCCGAATACCAAAAGCGACGCGAGGTGCTGCGCTTCGAGCTCGAGAGTCTCAGCGACGAGTCGGCCAGCGTCGCCCAGTCGCTGAGCGAGTGCGGCGCCGAGGTGGCGGCGCTGGAGAAACTCGAAGGCGAGATCGAAGAGCGGATGGCGGCCACCCGCCGCCAGCGCGAAGAAGTTGCGGCGCGCGCCGAGTCGCTGCGCGAGCGCGTGACGGCGATGAAGATTCGCGTCGCCGAGCGCCGCGAGCGCAAGCAGTCGGCGGTGACGGCGCTCGAATCGCTGATCGAGCAGCAGGGCGAGCTGAGCCAGCGCGAGTCGCGGCTGCGCTCCGACCTCGAAGCCTGCGAGCGCGAGCACGCGCGCCTGAGCGCCGACATCGAGGAATCGCAACAGCGCGACGCCGACAGTGAGCAGCGCCAGCGCGAGCTTCGCTCGACGCTCGATGTCGTCGCCGCCGAGGTGGCCGAACGCACGCAGGCGCTGAAGGAAAAAGTCGAGGCCTACACGGCGGCGCGCGAGCGCCTGGACGGGTTGCGCGGCGAGCTGCAAGAGGTCGAGATCGCGCACTCCGAAGCGCGCCTGCGCCGCGAGCATCTCGAGCAGGGAATTCGCGAAAAGTACGAGTGCGACGTGCCGCCTTGGCGGGCCGCAGACGAGGAAGAAGACGCCGAGGCGGTGGCGCGCGAGGGCGAGCAGGTCGAAGATCTGCGCCGCCGCTTGCAGAAGATGGGCGACGTCAATCCGGCCGCCATCGACGAGCTCAAGGAGCTCGAAGAGCGCAGCGAGCACCTGACTCAGCAGAAGGACGATCTCGAGCGCTCGCTGGCCGATCTCGAAAAGACCATCCAAAAGCTCAACCGCGCCTCGCGCACCCGCTTTGCCGAAACCTTCGCCCGCGCCAATGAGATGTTTCAGGAAGTGTTTCCCCGCCTCTTCCGCGGCGGCGAGGGGCGCCTGGTGCTGACCGATGAGTCGAACCTCCTCGAAACCGGCGTCGACATCGTCGTGCGGCCGCCGGGCAAGCGCCTCGACAACGTCAGTCTGTTGTCGGGCGGCGAGAAGGCGCTGGTCGCCGTGAGCTTGATCTTCTCGCTCTTCCTCATCAACCCGACGCCGTTCTGCATTCTCGACGAGGTCGATGCGCCGCTCGACGACGCCAACATCGGCCGCTTCTCGCAAATGATCGCCGAGATGAGCAAGCATTCGCAGTTCATCATCGTCACGCACAACAAGCGGACGATGGAATCGGCCAACGTTCTCTACGGCGTGACGATGCAGGAACCGGGCGTTTCCAAGCTCGTCTCGGTCGAGATGGGCTGAGCGTCTCGAAACGCGACCTCTGCCGATGATCGAAAGCCCGGTTCTCGCCGCGATCCTGACGTTGGCCGGCGCCGTCGCAATCAGCGGTTTGATTGCCTATCTGGTGGCACGGCCGGCCAGCACCGCGGGTGCGGCGGCAGCGGATGCGAGCCGGCCGGCGACATGGTCGTCGGGCCTGGCGCGCACCCGGGGAGGCTTGGCGCAGCGCCTGCTCGCCGCCTGGCGCGACACCGGCGAAGTCGGCGCCTGGCTCGATCGCGTCGAAGAGACGCTGCTCTCGTCGGACGTCGGATTGCCGGCGACGCGTACGTTGATCGAGCGCTGGCGCTCGGAGGTCGGCGCCGCCAACTCGGAAGACGAAGTGCGGGCGATCATGCGCCGCGGCGTCGCCGACTTGCTGGCCGCCAAACCGGCGGCGGCGCCGGCGCCGGCACCGCATGTCGTTCTCGTCGTCGGGGTCAACGGCGTCGGCAAGACGACGACCATCGGCAAGCTGGCGCGCCACTACAGCGACCAGGGCCACAAGGTCCTTCTCGTCGCCGCCGACACCTTCCGCGCCGCCGCCATCGATCAGCTCGCGCGCTGGGCCGAGCGCGTCGGCGTCGACCTGGTGCGCCACCAGCACGGTGCCGATCCGTCGGCGGTGGCCTTTGACGGAGTCAAGGCCGCCGTGGCACGCGGCGCCGACGTCGTGCTCATCGACACGGCGGGCCGCCTGCACGTCAAAGCCAATCTCATGGAAGAAGTGAAGAAGATCCAGCGCACGGTGGGGCGCGAAGTGGAGGGGGCGCCGCACCAGGTGCTGCTGGTGATCGATGCGACGACCGGGCAGAACGCCCTCAACCAGGCCAGGGTGTTTCACGAGGCGTTGGGCGTCAGCGGGGTGGCGCTGACCAAGCTCGACGGGACCGCCAAGGGCGGCGTCGCGCTGGCCATCCGCAGCGAGCTCGACCTGCCCATCCACTATGTCGGGCTCGGCGAGGGGGCGGCCGATCTGGCGCCGCTGGACGCGGCGGCGTTTGCCGCCGCACTCTTTGAAGATGGTGGGGTTGCTGCTAATGAGAAGTGAAGGGCACGATCAAGTAGAGCTTGAAGATATGGGGATAACGGTTGATAGCCTGAAGCTTTTGGAGTCCAAGGTCGAGGAGATCTTGTCCCGCAACGGCTCTCTCGGGCAAGAGCGTGACGAGCTGCGTCAGAAGCTGGCACAGGCGCAGGCGCAGGTCGAATCGATGACCGAGCGGCTGGCCGCTGCCGAGCGCGAACGAGAGGAAGTGCGCGGCCGCATCGATGCTTTGCTCGAGCGGCTCGCCGATCTGGAGGTGTGAGATGGGGTCACCGGTAGAAGTCGACATCATGGGGCAGAAGTTCAGCGTCACCTCGGACGATGGTGCCGAGCACCTGCGCGAGGTCGCCGGCTTCGTCGACCTCAAGATGCGCGAGATCGGCAGCGAAAAAAACGTCTCACCGTTCGCCCGAGCCGTGCTCGCGGCATTGAATATTGCCAGTGAATGTCACAAACTGCGTTCCACACAAGAAGAAGTCGACCGAGTCGTCGGGCGCCTCACCGATCTACTGAGTGAGGAAAGCCTGAATCGAGAGGAGAGCTTGGAACGGGCATGAAGCGTGGTGCGGCACGGGAACACGAAACACCGCCGCCGCCATGTCGGAGCACCATTTTTCAGCGACGAGACCGATACGATGTACTTTGAACAGACGATACGAGGAAACGCGCATGCCGGCTCGGGTTGAACCCGCGCGCCGGCGCTATCGATCCAACCACTGAATCTACCGACATACGCACGTGCCCTCCCGATCTCCCAAGGACGGGATGGCAAACAAAGATCAAATTCGACGGCGGTTGCGCGATCAGCGCCGGTCGCTGGCGCGAGAGATAGTCGAGTCGGCAGGCCGGCGCGTAGCCGATCGCCTGAACCGCGCCGGCGTCTTTGGCGACGCCACCTCCGTCCTGGCCTACGCCGCGACGGAGAACGAAGTGCCGGCGGATGTCGTCATCGCCGGCGTCCGGCGCCGCGGCCTCGAGGTCGGGTTGCCGCGCGTCAGCGGCGATAGAATCGAGTTTTGCCGAGTCGGTGCGTCCGGCGATCTGCGTCCGGATCGCTGGGGCATTCCGGCGCCGGTCGATTGCCGGGAGTTAGCGATCCAGCCGACCGCCGTGGCGCTCGTTCCGCTGGTTGGTTGGGATGCCGGCGGCCGCCGCCTGGGTCGCGGCGGCGGTTACTACGACCGCGCCATGAGCGAGTGGCCGCCGAGCGTCTTGCGCATCGGCTTGGCCTACGAATTTCAACGACTAGACGAAGTTCCCGCCGACCCCTGGGACGTTCCGTTGCACGCCATCGCAACGGAACGGCGCATCGTTTGGTGCGACCGGGGTTCGTTGGCGGCAGTGCGGACAAAGGAGGAAGCAGACGGCGATGGAATACGCTTTGATTCCCATCCTATCGATCGTTCTCGCGATCGCCCTCGCCTGGGCGATCGATCGCGTGCGTCACAAACAATCCGAAGAGCAGGACCGGGCCACTGAGGAAGCCCAGCAGAGGGTATTGGAGGAGGCCAACAAGGAAGCCGAGGCGATTCGCCGCGAGGCCGAGCTGCAGGGCAAGGAAGCGGTGGCGCGCGCCAGGAAGGAAAGTGAAAGAGAGCTCAAGGAGGAACGAAGGGATCTGCAGGGATTGGAAAAACGGCTGAGCGACCGCGAAGACAAGCTGCAGCGGCGCGACGAGCAGATCGACAAGCGGGAGGGCGAGACCAAGCGCCGCGAGCAGTCCCTACAGCAGCGCGAGGAGAACGTCACCAAGAAAACCGAGGACTACGAGCGCCTGCTCGACGAGACACGCCAGCAATTGGAGAGAACGGCCAGCCTGACGCGTGAAGAGGCGCGTCAGGAGTTGGTCCAATCGATGGTCGAGGAGGCCAAGCACGAAGCGGCCAAGCGCATCCGCGTCATCGAGCAAGAAGCCAAAGAGACCGCCGATCGCCAGGCCAAGAAGGTCATCTCGGTGGCCATCGAGCGCCTCGCCGGGGAATTCGTCGCCGAGCGCACGGTTTCGGTCGTGCACCTGCCGAGCGACGACATGAAGGGCCGCATCATCGGTCGCGAAGGGCGCAACATCCGCGCCCTCGAAGCGGCGACCGGGGTCGACCTGATCATCGACGACACGCCCGAGGCGGTGGTCGTCTCCTGCCACAATCCCATTCGCCGCGAAATCGCCAAGCGTTCGCTGGAGCGCCTGCTGGTCGATGGCCGCATCCACCCCGGTCGCATCGAGGAAGTGGTGCGCAAGTCGGAAGACGCCGTCGAGGAGTCGATCAAGGAGGCCGGGCAGAAGGCGGTGTTCGAGGTCGGCATCCACGGCGTCCACCCCGAGATCGTCAAGCTGATCGGCATGCTGCAGTTTCGCTACAGCTATGCGCAGAACGTTCTCACCCACTCGATGGAGTGCGCCTTCATCTGCGGTGCGATGGCCGGCGAGCTCGGCCTCAACGTCAAGCAAGCGCGCCGTGCCGGGTTGTTGCACGACATCGGCAAAGCGATGACGCACGAGGTCGAAGGATCGCACGCCGTCATCGGCGCCGACATCGCGCGCAAGTACGGCGAGTCTGCCAAGATCGTCAACGCCATCGCGGCGCATCACGAAGAGGTCAAGGCGGAAACCGTGTTGGCGCCGCTGGTCGACGCCGCCGACGCGCTGTCGGGCGCGCGGCCGGGCGCGCGGCGCGAGATGCTGGAGAGCTACGTCAAGCGCCTCGACGATCTCGAGCGCATCTCGTTGTCTTTCCAAGGCGTACAGAAGTGCTTCGCCGTACAGGCGGGGCGCGAGGTGCGGATCGTCGTACAGCCCGACGTCGTCGGCGACGATCGGGCCTCGATGTTGGCCCAGGAAGTGGCGCGCAAGATCGAGGATGAGATGACCTATCCCGGGCAGATCAAGGTGACGGTGATTCGCGAGATGCGCACGTCCGAGTACGCCAAGTAGGTGTCGTTGCTGGAGCGAAGCGTCGCATGAACGTCCTCTTCTTTGGTGACGTTGTCGGCAAGGTCGGCCGGCGGGCGCTGCAAAGCGTGCTGCCGCGTTTGATCGAGCGCGAGGGTGCGGACTTCGTCATCGCCAATTGTGAGAACGTCTCCGGCGGTGCCGGGGTCGATGAGAAGAGCTGCGAGGCTCTGCTCGAAGCCGGTGTCGATGCACTGACCTCGGGCAACCACATCTGGCGGCGCAAGGAGATCGGCACCTATCTGGAGCGCGATGGCGTGCCGCTGTTGCGGCCGGCCAATTTCCCCGGCGAGGCACCGGGGCGCGGCTGGGACGTGTTCACCACTGCCGGCGGCGAGCGGGTCGCCGTCGTCAACTTGATCGGCCGCGTCTTCATGGCCTCGGTCGACTGTCCCTTCCAGGCGGCCGAGGACATTCTCGACGAGATCGGCCAGCAGGCGCGCATCGTCTTCGTCGACATGCATTGCCGACGCGACGTCGGAAAAGGGCGCCATGGGTTGGTTTCTCGACGGCCGGGTGAGCGCCGTCGTCGGTTCTCACACGCACATCCAGACGGCGGACGAACGCGTACTGCCGCAGGGGACGGGCTTCCTCTCCGACGCCCGGCATGTGCGGGCCGACCGAGTCGGTGATCGGGCGTCAAGCCCGAGCTGGCAAAATCCGCCGCTTCGTGACCCAGCGGCCGACGCGCTTCGATACGGCGTCCGGCCCGGCCGTCGTGCAGGGCGCGTCGGTGGTGATCGACGCCGGCAGCGGCCGCGCCGAACGCGTGACGCGCATCCAGGAGTACGTCGAATGACCGCCACCGGCGACGCCTTGGCGGTGTTCACCCGCGGTACCGCCGACGTCATCCCGCTCGAAGAGCTGCGTGCCAAGCTGGCGGTGGGCAAGCCCCTGCGCGTCAAGTTTGGCGTCGACCCGACGGCGCCCGACATCCACCTCGGCCACACCGTGCCGCTGACCAAGCTGCGCCAGCTCCAGGATCTCGGACATCTGGCGGTGCTCATCATCGGCGACTTCACGGCGCGCATCGGCGATCCCAGCGGCCGCTCGGTGACCCGACCGCAGCTCGACGAAGCCGACATCCGGCGCGCCGCCGACAGCTACACCGAGCAGGTGTTCAAGGTGCTCGA